>NZ_CP034445.1:2030000-6700763 GCF_003952405.1 Mesorhizobium sp. M2A.F.Ca.ET.043.02.1.1 | reverse complement strand
TGTCAGCGGCGCGGTCGAGGTGCTGAAGAAAAGCGGCGCCATGCTGGTCGCCAATTTCGAGATCTGCATGTACCTCGTCGGCCAGGGCGTCAGCGGCGACAAGATCAATCCGGGCAATATCGGCGGCACCGTCGATTGCGGGCCGTTCACCACGACGTTCGTCCAGGCGCTGCATTCGTCCTCCTTCGGCGGTGAAGGCGGCACCAACACCTATCTCGGCAATCCGGGTGGACTCGTCCTGCATTTTCCCGAAGACAAGACGCTCTACCACATGGGCGACACCGACATCTTCTCCGACATGGGGCTGATCAACGAGCTGCACGAGCCAAAGGTCGGCATCGTGCCGATCGGCGACCGCTTCACCATGGGCGGCGCGGTGGCGGCCCTTGCCTGCCGTCGGTTCTTCGGCTTCGATACCGTCGTTCCCTGCCATTTCAGGACTTTCCCGATGATCGACCAGACCGCCGACAAATTCGTCGCCGGCATGGAAGGCTCGGGCGTCAACGTGGCGCTGCCTGAGATCGGCAAGCCGATCACGATCTAGGTCGCCTCATCGACCATTGGGGGGCAACGGGCGCAATCGCTCCGGCATCATGCATGTTGCGCGGCAGACGCCGCGCCGCTATAGCCCGCACTGGTTTTCCCGAGGCGAAAAGAACATGTCCGTTGATCTTCAGACCGTGAAGCGCGTCGCGCGCCTTGCCCGTATCGCGGTGAGCGAGGAGGACGCCGAGCGCATGACCGGCGAATTGAACGCCATTCTCGGCTTCGTCGAGCAATTGAACGAGGTCGATGTCTCGGGCGTCGAGCCGATGACCTCGGTCACGCCGATGGAGATGAAGAAGCGCCAGGATGTCGTCACCGACGGCAACAAGCCCGCCGACGTCGTCGCCAACGCGCCGGCGACGGAAGAGAATTTCTTCCTCGTTCCGAAGGTGGTGGAGTAGACCGTGGCTGTCGAGATCGCCGTCGAGACGCCTCTGCAGGACGACGTGCGCGCGCTGGTCGCCGAACTCAACGCCGCGCTGCTCGAGCTGACGCCGGCCGAGCATTGCTATCACCTGACGGTCGAGCAGATGGCCTGCTCGGACACGACGGTGTTCATCGCGCGCGACAACGGCCTTGCCGTCGGTTGCGGCGCGCTGAAGCGCCACGACGAGGCGACCGGCGAGGTCAAGCGCATGTACACGCGGCCTTCGCATCGCGGCATGAAGATCGGCGCCGAGATCGTCGGGCGGGTCGAGGCGCTTGCCCGGCAGGAAGGGCTGACGCGCCTGGTGCTCGAAACCGGCGATCGCCATCCCGCCGCCTGGACCGTCTATGAGCGCGCCGGATTCACGCGTTGCGGACCGGTGCTGGATTATCCCGACTCCGAATGGTCGGTGTTTTACGAAAAGAGCCTTGCCTGATGAGCGACCTCACACATCTCACCATTTCCGAGGCCCGCGCCAAGCTGCGCGGCAAGGAGATCACCGCGGCCGAGATCACCGAGGCCTATCTGGCGGCGATCGATCGCGCCAATCTTTTGCTCAACGCCTATGTGGCCGTCACCGCCGACAAGGCGCGTGACATGGCAAGGAACTCGGATGCCAAGCTTGCCAAGGGCGAGGGTGGCGCGCTGGAGGGTATCCCGCTCGGCATCAAGGATCTGTTTGCCACCGAAGGCATCCACACCCAGGCCTGCAGCCACGTGCTGGACGGTTTTAGGCCGCGCTACGAGTCCACCGTAACCTCCAATCTGTGGGCCGACGGCGCCGTCATGCTGGGCAAGCTCAACATGGACGAGTTCGCCATGGGCTCATCCAACGAGACCTCCTATTACGGCCCGGTGATCAATCCGTGGCGGCGCTCGCGTGTCGATACGGTCGTCATGCCGACGACGCATCAGGGTGATGGCGGCTTCGTCTCCGCCGGCGGCACCAAGACCCAGCGCACGCTCGACAACGCCCAGCTGGTGCCGGGCGGTTCGTCCGGCGGCTCGGCATCGTCCGTGGCCGCGTTTCTCTGCGCCGGCGCCACCGCAACTGACACCGGCGGCTCGATCCGCCAGCCCGCCGCCCTGACCGGCACGGTCGGCATCAAGCCGACCTATGGCCGTTGCTCGCGCTGGGGCATCGTTGCTTTCGCCTCGTCGCTCGACCAGGCCGGGCCGATCGCCCGCGACGTGCGCGACGCCGCGATTCTGCTGAAGTCCATGGCTTCCGTCGACCCGAAGGACACGACCTCGGTCGACCGCCCGGTGCCGGACTATGAAGCGGCGATCGGCAAGCCGATCAAGGGCATGAAGGTCGGCATTCCGAAGGAATACCGTGTCGACGGCATGCCGCAAGACATCGAGGCGCTCTGGCAGAAAGGCATAGCCTGGCTGAAGGATGCCGGCGCCGAGATCGTCGATATCTCGCTGCCGCACACCAAATATGCCTTGCCGGCTTATTATATCGTGGCCCCTGCCGAGGCTTCGTCGAATCTCGCCCGCTACGACGGCGTGCGCTACGGCCTGCGCGTGCCCGGCAAGGACATCATCGACATGTATGAGAAGACCCGCGCCGCCGGCTTCGGCCGCGAGGTCAAGCGGCGCATCATGATCGGCACCTATTTGCTGTCGGCCGGCTATTACGACGCCTATTATCTGCAGGCGCAGAAGGTGCGCACGCTGATCAAGCGCGACTTCGAGAATGTCTTCGCCGCCGGCGTCGACGTCATCCTGACGCCTGCAACTCCGTCGGCCGCCTTTGGCATCGCCGACGAGGACATGGCCTCCGATCCGGTCAAGATGTATCTCAACGACATCTTCACTGTGACGGTGAACATGGCCGGCCTTCCCGGCATTTCCGTGCCGGCCGGCCTCGACGGCAAGGGCCTGCCGCTTGGCCTGCAGCTCATCGGCCGCCCGTTCGACGAGGAGACGCTGTTCCAGACGGCCAATGTCATCGAGCAGGCGGCCGGCAAATTTCAGCCGGAAAAGTGGTGGTAGGCTCATACCTCATCTGACAGAGGGTGAGGGATGTTCTACTACTTGTCGAAAGTCTTCTGGTTCTTCGGCCAGCCGATCAATCTGGCGATCTTCCTGCTGCTTGCCGGACTGTTGGCAGCGCTGTTCAGGCGCCGCCGGCTGGCGGCGACGGGCAGTGTGCTCGGCATCGCCATCCTGGTTCTTTCCCCCTGGACGTCGGTCGGCGCGATGATACTCAACCCGCTGGAAGAACGCTTTCCGAAGCCGCCATTGCCCGAGAAGGTCGATGGCATCGTCGTGCTTGGCGGCGGCTTCGAGGGCGCCATCAACCTGGCGCGCGGCGGTTATGAGCTGAACAGCGGCGGCGACCGCATGGTGGAGACGGCGATCCTCGCCAGGCGCTTTCCCCAGGCGAAGATCGTCGTGTCCGGCGGCAATGGCTCGCTTTTCCTCGACGGCGAGGGCGATGCTGACACGGCGCCGCGCCTGCTAGGCGCGCTCGGCGTTTCGGCCGATCGCCTGATCCTCGAGGACAAATCGCGCAACACCTACGAGAACGCCGTCTTCTCGCGAAAGCTTGTCGAGCCGAAGCCTGGCGAGACGTGGCTGCTGGTCACCTCGGCCTTCCACATGCCGCGCGCCAAGGCGCTGTTCGACAAGGCGGGCTTTGCGACCATTCCGTGGCCGGTCGATTATCGCACATCGGGCAGGGAGGGCGTCGGCATCTACCGCGACAATCCCGTTGATTCGGTGCAGGCGACCACCATTGCGGTGCGCGAATGGATCGGGCTTTTTGCCTACCGGCTGTCCGGCAGGATCGATCAGCTCTTTCCCGGACCGGGCGGCTGACCGAGCACTGCCTGCCGCGCCGCCGAGAAGAACTGGCGGCGCACCAGCACCGCCAGAAGCACCAGCGTCGACATCACGAAGACGACCGGGTCGACGAACCAGCCGAGATAACCGATCGAGAAGAAGACGGCGCGCAGCCCGGCGTTGAAGTGCTTGCCGGCGAGCACGTTCATCCGCGTCGCCCGCCACACCGCGGTTTCGCTGACCGGATTGCGCGAGGCAGGGCCATGCGGGGTCGGCACGGCGCCGATCAGGATCGAGCAATAGTTGAACAGCCGGTAGGCCCAGCCGAATTTGAAGAAGGCGAAGGCCAGGATCAGCACCAGGCCGAATACCTTGGTCTGGAAGGTTTCGCGCGACGAAGCCTCGCCGAACGGCAGGTCGGCCAGAACCTGGAGCACGCGGTCGGAGGCGCCGAGCAGGGCAAAGCAGCCGCCGAGCGCGATCAGGGAAGACGAGGCAAAGAAGGCGGTGCCTTGCTGCAGGCCGCCCATGATGGCGGTATCGACAATGCGTATCTCGCGCTCGGCCATATTGCGCATCCAGGCCTCGCGCTGGGCATTCATCGCGGTCGTCAGCGAGACGCGGCTGATCAGCTTGCCGTCGGAGGCGAGCGTGTGCAGCACCCAGACGACCAGAAAGAAGGTCAAAGCCGCCAGATCTGCCAATGAGAGATGGAGTGAGTCGCCCATGCGTTCTTGTAACACAGGCGACGCCGGCGCTTCGACGGGGCAGGAGGCCTCAGCAGGATGATGTCGCTGGCGGAGCAAACAAGGTCGGCAGCCGCCGCGCCGCGACTTGCAAAACAGCGGAAACATCCAGGGAATTCCTATATGTAAGTTTCTGACCGGCGCTCAGGAGACAACGGCCCGTGTTCCTTTCGGTTTTCGACCTGTTCAAGATCGGCATCGGGCCGTCGAGCTCGCACACGATGGGGCCGATGACGGCCGCGCGCCGTTTCCTCGACGAGATCCTGGCCGGCGATTGGCCGCGCCCGGCAGGCGTCAAAGTCGACCGCATCGGCGCCAGCCTGCATGGCTCGCTTGCCTATACCGGCATTGGCCACGGCTCGGACCGCGCCGTCATGCTCGGCCTGGCCGGCCAGACGCCGCAGACGGTCGATCCGGACGAGGCCGACGGCATCGTCGCCCGCATCGGCGCGGAAAAGCGCATTTCGCCGCCGGGGCATCCGATTTACCGTTTCGATCCCGCCAAGGACCTCGTGCTCGACCGCAAGACGCCGCTGACCGGCCACGCCAACGGCATGGCCTTCTATGCCTATGATGTGTCCGACCGGCTGCTGCTCAAGCGCATCTATTATTCGATCGGCGGCGGCTTCGTCGTTTCCGAGGAAGAATTGCAGCGCATGAAGGCCAAGGGCTCGGTGACGACCGAGGGCAGACGAGTGCCGTATCCCTTCAAGAATGCCGTCGAGATGCTGGCGATGGCGACAAAGAGCGGGCTTTCGATCGCCGAGATGAAACGCGCCAACGAGGAAAAGCACATGTCGCGCGAGGAGCTCGATGCGGGCCTCGACGCAATCTGGGGCGCGATGAAAGGCTGCATTGACCGCGGCCTGTCGCAGGACGGCATCATGCCGGGCGGACTGAAGGTGCGCCGCCGTGCGCGGCAATTGCACGACAAATTACAGGAACAGTGGCAGCAGAACCGGCCCAACCCCTTGCTCGCCAATGACTGGCTGTCCATCTACGCCATGGCGGTCAATGAGGAGAACGCCGCCGGCGGGCGGGTGGTGACGGCGCCGACCAATGGCGCGGCCGGCACGCTGCCGGCGGTGCTGCGCTATTGGCTGCATTTCCATCCCGAAGCCGATCAGCCGAGCATCCGGGATTTCCTGCTGACGGCCGCGGCCGTCGGCGGCATCATCAAGTCCAACGCCTCGATCTCGGGCGCCGAAGTCGGTTGCCAGGGCGAGGTGGGCTCCGCCTCGGCCATGGCCGCCGCCGGCCTGTGCGCCGTGATGGGTGGCACGCCAGAGCAGGTGGAGAACGCCGCCGAGATTGCGCTCGAGCATCATCTCGGCATGACCTGCGATCCTGTCGGCGGCCTGGTGCAGGTGCCCTGCATCGAGCGCAATGCCCTTGGCGCGGTAAAGGCCGTGACGGCCGCTTCCTTGGCCATCAAGGGCGACGGCACGCATTTCGTGCCGCTCGACGCCGCGATCGAGACCATGCGCCAGACCGGCCTCGACATGAACGAGAAGTACAAGGAAACCAGCCTCGGCGGTCTGGCGGTGAACGTGGTGGAGTGCTGAAGTCTTACGGACACTCCAGGCTGGCCCTGTGGAGAAGTCGCTCAAGGCGTTGACGCGTCAACCCTCGCGGCTAAATCTTGGGGCATGTCACTCAATCTCCTAAAACTGTGCGTCGGCTGCGACAGCGTCGAGGATCTCGAAGAGTGGATCGCCTTCCGCCTCGACGAGCGGCGGCGCGCCGGCGAGCCGGTCGAGCACTGGCACACCACCCGCATGGTGCCGACGCGCGGCAGCGAGATCACGGACGGCGGCTCGCTCTATTGGGTGATCAAGGGCAGCGTGCAGTGCCGGCAGCTGATCACCGAGATCAGGCCCTTCACCGACGCTGAAGGTATCGGCCGCTGTCACCTGGTGCTCGATCCCGAGGTCGTGCGCACCGACTGGCAGCCGCGGCGCGCCTTCCAGGGCTGGCGTTACCTCAAGCCCGCCAATGCGCCGGCCGATCTCGGCAAGGGCATGGCGGCACTCGCCGAGATGCCGCGGAAGCTGAGGCTCGAACTCGCCGAACTCGGACTGCTCTAAGCGCTGGTCCTTCGGCTCGCCCAGCGTGGGGGCTTGCAAGCGCCGGACCTAGGTCCCATCCTATTTCCTATGCTCAGTCATCCGTATGGCGGCGCAAACCGATGGGTGTGATCCTTGCATTGGCGGCAATCCTTGTGGTGCTTTTTGGCGCCGCGTTGCTCTTCGTGCGTGCTGATGCGGCGAGGATGGCCGACGGTCTGCGATCGCTCGGGCCGGCCTTGCTGGGGCTGGTCGGCGCGCCCATGCTGGTCTTCGGCCGCAGCCTCATCGGCGGACTGCTTCTGCTCGCGGCGCTCGCCTGGGTCGGCTGGATTCGCACGAGACGGCCTCCGGCGCGGGCCGCCGCTTCCAAGCATTCGACGGTGCGCACCGCCGCGCTCGAAATGGACCTCGACCATGACAGCGGCAGGCTCGAGGGGCTTGTTCTGGCCGGGCGCTATGAAGGCAAGATGCTTGGTGCGATGGGGCTGACGGATCTGCGCCAGCTTTATGGCGAGCTCAGCCCCGATCCGGAGAGCCGCCAGCTCCTAGAGACGTATCTTGACGGCCGTTTTCCCGTCTGGCGCAAGGACGCGCAGCCGCACAGTGGCGAAGGGCTGAGTGTTGCGCCAGGTGCGGGCGCCATGACTAAGGAGGAGGCCTACAAGGTCCTTGGTCTTGAAGCGGGGGCCGCCGCGGCGGATATCCGCAAGGCGCATCGCCGCCTGATGCAGCGCCTGAACGCCGATGTCGGCGGCACGTCTGTCCTGGCGGCGCGGATCAATGAAGCCAAGGACGTCCTGCTCTCCAATCACGATTAGTCTCCTTCGACGCCGGTACCTTCCGGGAGATTTGAACAGCCGCCTATTGCTCGACGGCGTAGCACGAGATTTTCTTGCGCTTCAGGGCATCGCAGGCCTTCCAGGCGGCATTCTTCGAGCCGAAGCCGCCGAAGCGGGCGCGGTAAAAGGTGACGCCATCCTTATCGAAGGCGACGGTGAAGCCGGAAGCATCGGCGAGGACCTTCGGCGCCTGCTTGGCGGTCTGATCGAGAAGGCTCTGAGCTCCAGATTTGGTGGGCGAGGAAGCAACCTGAACCACCCAGCCTGACGGCACCGACGACGTCTTCACCGGATCGATCGCCGGCGCGGCGGGTGTCGGTTCGGCATAGGCCGTGACCGCCTGCGACGTGGTCTCCTGCGGCTTGGCAGCCGGCGCCATGGCGGCCACCGCAACCGTCTTCACCTTCCTGACCTGGATCACGGGCTTCGTCTCTTCGGCGACCTGTTGGGTGTCGTCCTGGACGTCGTCGGCCGAGGCAACGACAGTGTCGTCCGTCGCCGGCTTTTCGTCCGGTGTCGGTGCGTCATGCTTGGGCAAAAAGACCTTGGCCAGCGTCTTGATCGGATTGTCATTGCCCTTGGCGATGAGATCGCCGCCGCCGCGCGTCGAGGCGCGCGGCAGATAGGTGGTGATCAGCGCGGCCATCTGGTTGTCGCGGCTGCGGCCGGAAGCGCCGCCCATCACCACCGCGACGAGGCGGCGGTCGCCGTCGGCGACGGAGGAGACGAGATTGTAACCCGACATGCGGGTGTAGCCGGTCTTGATGCCGTCGACGCCCTTGATGCGGCCAAGCAGGCGGTTGTGGCCGTTGATGCGCTGGCGGCCATACATGAACGAGCGTTGCGAGAAATAGCCGTAATATTGCGGGAAGTGCTCGCGCAGCGCTATGCCAAGCATCGCCATGTCGTGCGCCGTGGTGAACTGGCCCGGATCGGGCAGGCCGTTGGCGTTGCGGAAGACGGTGCCGTTCATGCCGAGCTGGCGCGCCTTGGCGGTCATCATGCGGGCGAAATTGTCCTCGCTGCCGCCGAGCAATTCGCCGAGCGCGGTGGCGGAGTCGTTGGCCGATTTCGTCACCATAGACAGGATCGCGGTCTCAACCGGAACCGAGCCGCCGGCGCGCACACCGAGCTTGGTCGGCGGCTGGGCCGCGGCATGCGCTGAGTAGGGCACTGGCGTGTTCTTGCTGACCCGGCCCTTCGCCAGCGCCTCGAAGGTGAGGTAGAGCGTCATCATCTTGGTGAGCGAAGCCGGATAGCGCCGGCCATTGGCGTCGGCCGAATAGAGCACCTTGCCGGTCTTGGCATCCACCACAATGGCCGCGGACTTTGCGGCAAGGGCCGACGCCACATCGGCAGCGATAATCGTCATCGCCAGCGCGGCGACCATGACTGCCTTGAAGGAGAATGAGGATTTGGAGACCAGCCCCGACAACGCCTGACGCACCGTTACTACCCTGAAATTTTCGTTGCCCCGGAGGCGGCTACGGGAGTGCCTGCCTCACTTCCGGCCAAGCTATCGCGGTCAGCGTTACCAATCCGTTTATGGTAACCGCCGCGTTCACCATTTTTCGGCAAATCGAGCTTCTCTTTAATCGAATTTTACCGGCCGGCGGCGCTGGAGCCCCTGCGCACCAAGGGATTCTTGACTTTTGTGCGTTGCACAATATATTAAGGTGCATTGCACAAGGGCGCCCGGGGCAGAAAGGGCGTTTCAACCAAGGGAAGTATGAAATGACCCAGACCTATGAGGACTTCACGAAATACGGCAAGGAGTTTGCCGACACCGGGCTGAAGAGCTTTGCCTCGCTCACCAAGGGCGCGCAGGCGATCGCCACCGAAGCCGGCGAATACACCAAGAAGAGCTTCGAGGCCGGCAGCGCAGCCTTCGAGAAGCTGTTCGCGGCCAAGTCGATCGAGAAGGCCATCGAGATCCAGACCGATTACGCCAAGCAGAGCTATGAGAGCTTCGTGGCCGAGGCCAGCAAGATCGGCAATCTCTATGCCGAGCTCGCCAAGGAGGCTTACAAGCCGTTCGAATCGGTGGTCGCCAAAGCGAAGTAATTTCGCCGGATCATATCCATACGGCCAGCCGGCCCGTGAAAAGGACCCGGTCGCGGTAGCGCGGCCGGGTTTTTTCGTGGCCGATCGCAACCCGATGCACATTGCCGCATTCACGATTGAGAAATTCGCTGAGGTTTGCCCACCTAGCCATATTGTCAGCTAAACAGAAGGGCTTAAAATCGTCCATCGAGAACCTACATGTTGAACTCGCATGAGGATTCGAAAAGGCTGGACTACGTGACGATCGGTTTGACTGCCACGGCAGGCGTGGTGCGAATGCAAAGTGACGGGGACCGCAACGATCCCGGTCGCGGTACCGCTGTCATCACGCGCACCAAGACCAAAACCAAAAAGCCCAGTCTCTACCGGGTTCTCATTCTGAACGACGACTACACGCCCATGGAGTTCGTCGTTCACGTCCTGGAGCGTTTTTTCCAAAAGGACCGCGAGGCCGCCACACGCATCATGCTTCATGTTCACAATCATGGAGTGGGCGAGTGCGGTATCTACACATTCGAGGTGGCCGAGACCAAAGTGTCCCAGGTCATGGATTTCGCCCGACAGAATCAGCATCCGCTGCAATGCGTGATGGAGAAGAAGTGAGGTAACATGCCGGCTTTCTCCCAAGGCCTGGAAAAGGCGCTACATCAGGCGCTGACATTCGCCAACGAGCGGCATCATGAGTATGCGACGCTCGAACATCTGCTGCTTGCCCTGATCGACGACACAGAGGCGGCCGCCGTCATGCGCGCCTGCAATGTCGATCTCGACGAGCTCAAGCACACGGTTCTCACCTATATCGACACCGAGCTTGACAACCTCGTCACCGGCTACGACGAGGATTCCAAGCCGACGGCAGGCTTCCAGCGCGTCATCCAGCGCGCCGTGATCCATGTGCAGTCGTCCGGCCGCGAGGAAGTGTCCGGCGCCAACGTGCTCGTCGCCATCTTCGCCGAGCGCGAGAGCCACGCCGCCTATTTCCTGCAGGAACAGCAGATGACCCGCTACGACGCGGTCAACTACATCTCGCATGGCATCGCCAAGCGCCCGGGCGCTTCGGAATCGCGCACGCCGCGCGGCGCCGAGGACGAGCAGGGCGGCCAGAACGGCGCCGAGCCGCAGGAGGAAAACGGCAAAAAGAAGCAGCAGGACGCACTGACGGCCTACTGCGTCAATCTCAACAACAAGGCCCGCGCCGGCAAGATCGACCCGCTGATCGGCCGCGACAGCGAGATCAACCGCACCATCCAGGTGCTGTGCCGCCGCTCCAAGAACAACCCGCTCTATGTCGGCGACCCCGGCGTCGGCAAGACGGCGATCGCCGAGGGCCTTGCCAAGCGCATCGTCGAAGGCGATGTGCCGGAAGT
This sequence comes from Mesorhizobium sp. M2A.F.Ca.ET.043.02.1.1, assembly GCF_003952405.1. Lineage (NCBI taxonomy): Bacteria > Pseudomonadati > Pseudomonadota > Alphaproteobacteria > Hyphomicrobiales > Phyllobacteriaceae > Mesorhizobium > Mesorhizobium sp. M2A.F.Ca.ET.043.02.1.1. Next base: position 6,689,912 of record NZ_CP034445.1, on the reverse strand, counting down.
GCTGCAGGACGCCACCATCTTCGCGCTCGACATGGGCACGCTGTTGGCCGGCACCCGCTATCGCGGCGACTTCGAGGAGCGGCTGAAGCAGGTCGTGAAGGAGCTCGAGGATTATCCGGGCGCGGTGCTGTTCATCGACGAGATCCACACCGTGATCGGGGCCGGCGCCACTTCGGGCGGCGCGATGGATGCATCGAACCTCCTGAAGCCGGCGCTGTCGTCCGGCGCGATCCGCTGCATCGGCTCGACCACCTATAAGGAGTTCCGCCAGTTCTTCGAGAAGGACCGCGCGCTTGTGCGGCGCTTCCAGAAGATCGACGTCAACGAGCCGACCATCGAGGACGCCATCGAGATCATGAAGGGCCTGAAGCCCTATTTCGAGGAGTTCCACAAGGTCCGCTACACGAGCGAGGCGATCAAGGCCTCGGTCGAGCTGTCGGCGCGCTACATCAACGACCGCAAGTTGCCGGACAAGGCGATCGACGTGATCGACGAGACCGGCGCCTCGCAGATGCTGGTGCCAGAGGCCAAGCGTAAGAAGACGATCGGTATCAAGGAGATCGAGGCGACGATCGCCACCATGGCGCGCATCCCGCCGAAGACGGTCTCGGCCGATGACGAGAAGGTGCTGCAGGGTCTGGACGTTGAGCTGAAGCGTGTCGTCTACGGCCAGGACACCGCGATCACCGCGCTGACCTCGGCGATCAAGCTGGCGCGCGCCGGCCTGCGTGAACCGGAGAAGCCGATCGGCTCCTACCTGTTCTCGGGTCCGACCGGCGTCGGCAAGACGGAAGTGGCCAAGCAGCTTGCCGCCTCGCTGGGCGTCGAGCTGATCCGCTTCGACATGTCGGAATACATGGAACGTCACACCGTCTCGCGGCTGATCGGCGCGCCTCCCGGCTATGTCGGCTTCGACCAGGGCGGCCTGCTCACCGACGGGGTGGACCAGCATCCGCATTGCGTGCTGCTGCTCGACGAGGTCGAGAAGGCGCATCCGGACCTGTTCAACATCCTGTTGCAGGTGATGGACCATGGCAAGCTGACCGACCATAACGGCAAGCAGATCGACTTCCGCAACGTGATCCTGATCATGACCACCAATGCGGGCGCGTCGGATGCGCAGCGCGCGGCGATCGGCTTCGGCTCGACCAAGCGTGAAGGCGACGATGTCGAGGCGATCAACCGGCTGTTCACGCCGGAGTTCCGCAATCGTCTCGACGCGATCATCCCGTTCGGCTCGCTGCCGGTGCCGGTGATCCATCAGGTGGTGCAGAAGTTCGTCATGCAGCTCGAGGCCCAACTCTCCGAGCGTGGCGTCACCTTCGACCTGTCGCAGGACGCGATCGCCTGGCTGGCCGACAAGGGCTATGACGAGCGCATGGGCGCGCGTCCGCTCGGCCGGGTCATCCAGGAGCACATCAAGAAGCCGCTGGCCGACGAAGTGCTGTTCGGCAAGCTGAAGAAAGGCGGCACGGTGCGCGTCACCGTCGAGAAGAAGGAAACCGGCGAGTCCGGCCTGAAGCTCGAATCGCTCGCCGACGAGTCGCCCGTGCAGCCGAAGAAGGAAGAGCCGGAAGACGCGCCGAAGCCGAAGAAGGCGGTGGCCAAGAAGCCTGCGCCCAAGAAGGCCGTGGCGCAGAAGCCGGAACCGAAGGGCAAGGACGGCAACAAGCGCAGCCTTGTGCCGCAACTGCCGCGCAAAGGCTGATCGGCCTTACCCCGAATTGCAGAAAGCCCCGGCAACGGGGCTTTTTTGTTGCAAGGAAACGTGGAAATCGGCCGGATTGTCCTTAATTTAACGGTGCGCGTGGCCGATGTCCTCCAACCGCCAACGGATTTTCCTGGATCAATGGAAAGACGATGCGCCCGTGTCGGTGCGGTCGCATCCTATGGCCGCGCATGCTATGGCCGGCACATGTCGACTTGGACCTCGGACGTCACAGCGCCTCGTTCCACTTGGTTCCTGCGTGGTGCCCGCGCGGCCTTTTCCCTGCCTGGCCTAATCCTCGTCAGCTCGTTCATTGGCTTTGCCGCCCTGGCGAAAGACGCCGGGGTCACGGTGGCGCAGGCCGCTTTCATGACCGGAACGGTGTGGGCGCTGCCATCAATGGTCGTGCTGGTGGGTGCGATCGCATCGGGAGCGGCGCTGCCGGCGGCGATGTTCGCCGTCACGTTGTCCGCCATACGTCTGATGCCGATGGTGATGGCGCTGGCACCCGAGATGCGCACCGGGAAAACCCGGCAATGCGTGCTCTACCTCCTGGCGCATTTCGTGGCCGTGACCTCCTGGGTGCTGGCCATGGAGCGCCTCAAGCGCGTCCCGCCTCAAATGCGTACGACTTACTATGCCGGCCTCGGCGGCACGCTGGTGACGACGAATGTCATCGTCGTGACCGTCGTTTATGCAGTGGCGGATGCGCTGCCGTCCGCCGTTTCGGCGGCGTTGCTGATGTTGACGCCGATGTATTTCCTGACCTCGTTGTGGGGGTCCGCACGCGAGCGGGCAGGGCATGTCGCAATGGTCCTGGGCCTCGTCCTCGGACCGGTCTTCCACATAGTGTTGCCGCAGATCGATTTGCTGGTTGCCGGACTGATCGGCGGCACGGTCGCCTGTGGCTTGCAATTGTGGCGGCGCAAGGTGCGCGCAGCGTGAGTTACTTTTCCAGCGGCGCCTGGTGGTGGCCATACATGTTCATTCTCGTCGCCGGTTTCGCCGCGACGGATATCTGGCGCTTCCTCGGCGTCTATCTTGGCGGCAAGCTTTCCGAAGATTCAGACCTGTTGGTGCTGGTTCGCACCATGGCGACGGCGCTTGTTGCCGCCGTCATCGGCAACCTGATTGTCTTTCCAGGCGGCGCGCTGGCGCACACTTCGCTTGGCTTGAGGATAGCGGCGGCGGCCCTGGGTTTCGTCGCCTATCTGGCGTCGGGAAAGCGCATGGTCGTCGGCATCGCCACAGCCGAGTTTTTGCTTCTGGCGGGACTTTATCTGAACTTTTGATTTCGCCCCATCTCAGCCCGCCAGAGCCGCCCGGATCTTGCCGGCATTCTCGGCCAGCACCTCCGGCTTTTCCATCTGTCCGGAATGCGGCTTCAACGGCACGCCCTCGAAGCGCGGAACGACGTGGACATGAAGGTGATAGACGGTCTGCCCGGAAGCCGGCTCGTTGAACTGCATGATGGTGACGCCGTCGGCGTTGAAGGCCTTTTTCACCGCCACCGCCACCTTCTGCACGACCGCGAACAGCGCGGCGAACGTTGCCGGATCGGCGTCGAGGATGTTGCGCGACGGCGCCTTCGGCACGACCAGCGTGTGGCCCGTGCCTTGCGGCATCACATCCATGAAGGCGACCACCGCGTCGTCCTCATAGACGCCGTGCGAGGGGATCTCGCCGCGCAGGATTTTCGCGAAGATGTTGCCGGGATCATAGGCTTCGGCCATGGGGTGACACTCCCAATTGCGTTCGCCGTCCGGTGTAGCGAAGCCGCCGGTGGGCGGCAAGGCGCTCAGGCGAGATCGACCGCCAAGCTGCCTTCGCTGCCCAGGATTATTCGCCGAGATCCTTGCGGAAGGGCGTGTGCTCTTCGAGATACTCGCCCATGCGTTCGACCTCGCGCCGCTCGCGCCTGAGATAATCGGCGACGGCGTTGCGTAAGCCGGGATGCGAAATGTAGTGCGCCGAATGCATGGTCACCGGACGGTAGCCGCGCGCCAGCTTGTGCTCGCCCTGCGCGCCTGCCTCCACCACCTTGAGCTTGTGCTCGATGGCGAAGTCGATGGCCTGGTGGTAGCAGACCTCGAAATGCAGGAAAGGGTGGTCCTCGATGCAGCCCCAGTTGCGGCCATAGAGCGCATCGGAACCGATGAAGTTGATGGCGCCGGCAATGTAGCGGCCATTGCGCTTGGCCATCACCAGAAGAATGTCCTCGGCCATGCGCTCGCCGATCAGCGAGAAGAACTGCCGGTTGAGATAAGGCCTGCCCCATTTGCGGCCGCCGGTATCCATGTAGAAGGCGAAGAAGTCATCCCAGGTGCTTTCGGTGATATCCTTGCCGGTCAGCCAGTCGATCGAGATGCCCTCGGCAAGCGCCTCGCGGCGCTCCTTCTTCATCGCCTTGCGCTTGCGCGAGGCAAGGGTGGCGAGGAAGTCGTCATAGGTCGAAAAGCCTTCATTGAAGAAATGGAACTGCTGGTCGGTGCGATGCAGGAACCCCGCCGCCTCCAGCGTCGCCACGTCGGGCTCGTTTGCGAAGGTGACATGCGCGGAAGAGACGCCGAGCTTGTCGGTCACGAGTTTCAACCCCTCCGCCAGGCCTGCCTTCACGGCGCCTGCGTCCTCGCCCCTGCTGACGAGCAGGCGAGGGCCGGTCACCGGCGTGAACGGCACCGAGCATTGCAGCTTGGGATAGTAGCGGCCGCCGGCGCGCTCGAAGGCGTCGGACCAGCCATGGTCGAAGACATATTCCCCCTGGCTGTGCGATTTGAGATAACAAGGGACAGCGCCGAGAAGCCCGCCTTGCGCGGTTTCAAGTCTAAGGTGATGACCTTGCCAGCCGGTGCGCCGAACAGCGCAGCCGGAATCTTCCAAGGCGCTCAGAAAAGCGAATGAAACCAGCGGGTTGTAGCCGTTTTCTTTATCGCCGCGCGTGGTCCCGGCAAAGCCGTCCCATTCCTCGCATGTGAACGCGCCGATGCCTGCCGCGACGCGGATCGCATAATCCGCGTTCGCTGCCCGTCCATCATCGTCGTCGCCTTGATCCATGGGGCTTATTTAAGCTTCGCCGGGGCAGCTACAAGTCACGTTTGAGGCACCCGGCTCAAGCGACTCTTACCAGGCCGGGTTCGAAACCCTCGAAGGTCATCTGGTCGGCATATTTGAAGGTGAGGTCGACCGCCGGCTGGTCATGCACGGTCCAGGTGATGACGGGCATCTTCAGCTTTTCACGCACGAAGCTGACGAAGGGGTTGGGCAGGTCGCCCGCGGCGTAGGAGGTGAAGGCGAGATCATGCGCGAGCATGGCGAAATGCGCCTCGATCAGCTGGTTGTCCTTGCCGTAGGCGGTCAATCCACCGGGGATGCCCGGCGCGTCCCTGGCGAAGTCGCGGATCAGCCAGTGATCGAACGACATGATGGCCACCTTGCCCTTGTAGCGCTTGAGCAGCCGGCCGACGGCTGCCACCAGGCCCGCGTCATGGCCGGGAACGCCTTTCAGTTCGACCACCAGCGGCACGCGGCCGTCGATCAGGTCGAGCGCTTCCTGCAGCGTCGGCACATGGTCCTTGGTGCCGCCGATCCTGAGCGTCGCCAGTTCGGCTGCGGTGCGTTGCCAGATGAAGCCGTCCTCGCCAATCAGGCGCTTCAGGTCGCCGTCATGGATGATCACCGGGACGCCATCCGACGAGAGATGCACGTCGCATTCGATGGCATAGCCGCGTTCGGCCGCCGCGGCGAAGGCCGACAGCGTGTTCTCCCAGCGGGTCTTGTTCATGTCGTGAAAGCCGCGATGCGCGACGGGGCGGGCAATCAGCCAGGAGAGATCGGTCATGTTGGGCATCACTCGACTTCGAAGATCGCTTCGATTTCGACCGCGGCGTTGAGCGGCAGCGTGGCGGTGCCGACGGCGGATCGGGCGTGCTTGCCACGCTCGCCGAGTGCCGCGACCAGGAAGTCGGAGGCGCCGTTGGCAACAAGATGCTGCTCGACGAAATCAGGAGCGGAGGCGACGAAGACAGTGATCTTGACCACGCGCCGGATCCTTTCGAGATCGCCGAGCGCCGCCTTGGCCTGCGCCAGGATGTTGATGGCGCAGAATTTCGCGCCTTCCTTGCCGGCGGCGGTGTCGATGTCGCGGCCGAGCACCCCGCTTGCCTGCAGCTTGCCCTCCTTCAGCGGCAGCTGGCCGGCGGTGAAGAGCATGTTGCCGGTCCGGCAATAGGGCACATAGTTGGCGGCGGGCGCGGCGGCGGCCGGAATGGCCACGCCAAGATCGCTTAGCCGCTTTTCGATTGTTTCGCTCATTGGTTTTCCCTATTGCTGGAAGGCGCCGCGTTGGCCGGGCCGAAATTGCTATTTTTGCCTCGCTTCCGCCACGACTTTTTTTAAGCTGGACCATCTTTCCCTGCGGCCTGTCTCGCGGCCGCGACGATCGGAGCAACGTATGCGCGCAACGCGCCTTTTTCTCGCCGCCGCCTGTCTTTCGGCAGCGTTCCCAATGGCGCCGGCCCTTGCGGTGCCCGCGCTGCAGGCGCATCGCGCGGTCTACGATCTGACACTCAACAAGGCCTCCGATCGTTCGGGCATCACGGGCATCACCGGCCGCATGGTCTATGAGTTCAACGGCTCCGCCTGCGAGGGTTACACGGTCAAGTTCCGCTTCGTCACTCAGATCGTCACCAACGACAACACCAGGCTGACCGACCAGCAGACGACGACTTTCGAGGATGCCGAGGGCAAGACCTTTTCCTTCGTGACGAAATCCTTTGTCGACCAGAACCTCGACAAGGAGGTGAAGGGGGTGGCCACGCGGGAAGCGAGGGGCCTCAAGGTCGATATCGACAAGCCGGAGAAGAGCAGCCTCGAGCTTGCGGCCACGCAGTTTCCGACCCAGCATCTGGTCGAGCTGATCGGCAAGGCCGAGAAGGGCGAGAATTTCTACCAGACCAATCTGTTCGACGGCTCCGAGGACGCCAACAAGGTGATGAGCACCACCGTCATCGTCGGCAAGAAGACCGAATCCGACAAGACGGATCCGGAAGCGCCGGCGCTGGCCAAGCTCGCCTCGGACAAATACTGGCCGGTCGACATCGCCTATTTCGACGATACCGACAAAAGCGGCGAAGAGGTGCCCGAATACCGGATCAGCTTCAAGCTGCACGAGAACGGCATCACCCGCGACCTCGTCATGGATTATGGCGACTTCTCGATGACCGGCAAGCTGGTGAACCTGTCGCTGTTCGACCAGACCAAGCCTTGCCCGGCTTCGAAATAGCAGCGCCCCGACGATAGGCGATCGCGCTTGCACGTCTGGCTTCAACTCGCCTGTCGGGCTGAAGGAGTGCGGCGAGGCTGATGGCTGTCTATGTCGATGCGGCGATCTGGAAATGGGCCGGCCACCGCTGGTGCCATCTCCTTGCCGATGAGGTCGATGAACTGCATCGCTTCGCTGCCGAACTCGGCATCAAACGCTCGTCCTACCAGGGGCCGCCCAAGACGTCGGCGCCGCACTACGATATAACCGGCTTAGAGCGCGACCGCGCGGTGCGGCTCGGGGCCGTCGAATGCAGCCGCGAGGAGATCGTGGCGGTCTTCCGCCGTGTGCGAGTGCCGAATGGGAAGGTGAGACGATGACGGTGACGGCGTTCCTGGCATATTGCGTCGCAATCACATTGGCAGCCGCCACGCCTGGGCCGGCGATGTTCGCGGTCATCACTAACGGTTTGTCGCGCGGCTTCGGCCGGGCGTTCATCACCGGCGTGGGCGTCGCCGCGGGCGACGCCGTGCTGGTCACCCTGGCGCTGCTCGGACTGGTGGCCATTGCCCAGACCTTCGAATGGATTTTTCTTTTGCTGAAATACGCGGGCGCCGCTTACCTCGTCTTTCTCGGGAACAGGATGTGGCGAGCCGCCGCCAAACAACAGGACGAATCTCCTCGGTCGCAGGCGCGGCTGTCGCGGTCCTTCGTTCTCGGCGCTTCCATTGCGCTCGGCAATCCGAAGGCGATCCTGTTCCACGCCTCCATCATGCCACTGATCCTGAACCTCGATACCATGACCTTCGCCGATGGCCTGCTGGTGGTGCTCGTCGTGATCAGCGTCAATGTCATCACCATGGGCATCTACGCCGCGATGGCCGGCCGGGCAGCCGGTTGGTTCGACACCCCGAGGCGCATGCGCCTGATGAACAGGTTCGCCGGCGGCGCGATGATCGGCACCGGTGCGCTGATTGCCGCACGTTGAGCCGCGCGGCGATGCACGGCTTGCGTTTAAGGGACTTCCCCTCTATATCCGCGCTCATTCCACACACGGACTTTGGTGTCTGCCCGGGAGAAATCCGGCTGAAACCTCCGGTGGCATCAGGACATCCCGTCCGAAATGCCTGTGTCCGTGGAGGCCAACCGGAAAGGAACTAAAGAATGGCTCTGCCAGATTTCAGCATGCGCCAGCTTTTGGAAGCTGGTGTTCACTTCGGCCACCAGACCCATCGCTGGAACCCGAAGATGGCGCCCTACATCTATGGCGCCCGCAACAATATCCACATCATCGACCTGTCGCAGACGGTGCCGCTGTTGAACCAGGCCTTGAAGCAGGTGTCCGACACCGTCGCCAAGGGCGGCCGCGTGCTGTTCGTCGGCACCAAGCGCCAGGCCTCCGACATTGTCGCCGACGCCGCGCAGCGTTCGGCCCAGTACTATGTCAACTCGCGCTGGCTGGGCGGCATGCTCACCAACTGGAAGACGATCTCGAACTCCATCCAGCGCCTGCGCAAGCTTGACGAGACGCTGGCCGGCGAGGCCCAGGGCCTCACCAAGAAGGAGCGCCTGAACCTCGACCGCGAACGCGAGAAGCTCAACAAGGCTCTCGGCGGCATCAAGGACATGGGTTCGACGCCGGACCTGATGTTCGTCATCGACACCAACAAGGAAGCGATCGCCATCCTCGAGGCCAAGCGCCTCGGCATTCCGGTCGTGGCCATCATCGATTCGAACTGCGACCCGGACAAGATCGACTTCCCGATCCCCGGCAATGACGACGCGGCCCGCGCCATCCAGCTCTATTGCGACCTGATCGCCAAGGCTGCCATCGACGGCATCGCCCGCCAGCAGGGCGCGCTGGGCGTCGACATCGGCGCTTCGGCCGAGACTCCGGTCGAGCCGGCGCTCGACGCTCCGGCCAGCGAAGCTCCGGAAGCTTGACATCGAAGGCCGGAAACCGGCCTTCATCTTTCCAATAAGTTGGCGCGCTAAAGCGCTTTTGCCGAGCGCATCACCCGAGTCCCGGTTGGTGCGTCGGCGCATTTGAAACAAAGAGGCGACAATGACGATTTCGGCTGCACAGGTCAAAGAACTCCGCGACTTGACCGGCGCGGGCATGATGGACTGCAAGGCGGCGTTGAACGAGACCAACGGCGATATGGAAGCGGCCGTCGACTGGCTGCGCAAGAAGGGTATCTCGAAGGCCGACAAGAAGGCCGGGCGCACCGCCGCCGAGGGCCTGATCGGTGTCGATGCCGGCGTGCGTGAAGCTGCGGTCGTCGAGGTCAATTCCGAGACCGACTTCGTTGCCCGCAATGCTGCCTTCCAGGAGATCGTCGCCAACGTCGCCAAGGTCGCGCTCGCCTATGGCACGACCGAGGCCGTGGCTGCTGCCAAGTATCCGGGCTCCGACAAGTCGGTCAGCGACACCATCAAGGACGCGGTCGGCACCATCGGCGAGAACATGGGCTTCCGCCGCTCGGCGAAGCTCACCGTTCCGCATGGCGTGGTGGCGACCTATGTCCACAACGCGGTTGCCGACGGCCTCGGCAAGCTCGGCGTGCTGGTGGCGATCGAGACCACCGGCAACGAACACGCGGCCAACGCCTTTGCTCGCCAGGTCGCGATGCATGTCGCCGCCAGCAACCCGGTCGCGCTGACCGCCCAGGAAGTCGATCCGGCGCTGGTCGAGCGCGAGAAGGCGATCTTCTCCGATCAGGCGCGCCAGTCGGGCAAGCCGGAAGCCATCATCGAGAAGATGGTCGAGGGCCGCCTGCGCAAGTTCTATGAAGAGGTCGTGCTTTTGAAGCAGGCCTTCGTGCTCAATCCCGACATCACCGTCGAGAAGGCGCTGAAGGATGCCGAGAAGGAGATCGGCGCTCCGGCGAAGATCACCGCCTATCTGCGTTACGCGCTGGGCGAGGGCATCGAGAAGGAAACGACCGATTTCGCGGCGGAAGTCGCGGCAGCGGTCAAGAAATAGCTCCGATCCAGGGGGAGCGCATCGCGTTTCCCTTAAGGTGAAGAGCTCACGAGCTCAGGCAACTCGGCCGGGTGTCCGCATGGATGCTCGGCCGATTTCTTGTGCGCTGTCGATAAAGGCCCTGAGCTTCGGCGCCATCGACGCGCGGCGCGGAAAATAGAGGAAGAGGCCCGGCTCCTCGATCGCCGTATGCGGCAGGATCTGGACGAGGCGGCCGGCTGCAAGGTCGGCGCGCACCAGCGGCTCGAAAACGTAGGCGAGCCCGACGCCGGCCAGCGCCAGATCGATGGCGCCAAGCGAATCCGTGACGATGGCCGTGCCGCGTGTCTCGACAACGACATCCCTGTCGTTGTCATTCAGGTCCCAGCGGTACAGCGCGCCCGATCGCACCAGCCGGTAGCCGATGCAGTTGTGATCGGCGAGATCGGCCACGGCGCGCGGGCGGCCACGCTTTCCGACATAGGTGGGCGAGGCGACGATGACGGCTTTGAACGGCGGCGTCATCCTGACGGTGACCATGTCCTGCGCGATCATCTCGCCCAGCCGGACGCCGGCATCAAAACCTTCGCCGACGATATCGATAAGTCCTTGGTCGGCAACGATCTCGACCGTCACATCGGGGTAGCGTTCGGCCATCGCCGCGACCACCGGCGTCACCGCCAGGGGGATCGCTATGTTGGAGGCATTGATCCTGAGCAGGCCGGCCGGCCTTCCCTTCACGCCGCGGATCCGGTCCATCCGTTCGGCGATGTCCTGCAGGGCAGGGCCCGCCGTCTCCACCAGCGCCTTGCCGGCCTCGGTCAGCGAGACGCTGCGCGTTGTGCGGGCGAAGAGCGGCTGGCCGACGCGCTCTTCCACGAGCCGCACCGCATGGCTCACGGCGGATGGACTCATCCCGAGCTCGGCCGCGGCAAGCGCAAAGCCGCCGCGCCGCGCCACGGCGACGATGACCGGCAGATGTGTGAGCAGATCGCGATCCATTCATGAATGATATCGCATAGTCTTTGCGAACAATGCAATCTTATCGTTGCTCTCAAGCCAGCCCATATTGGCATCAACACATCGGCGGCGGGCTGATGCCTCAAGGAGAGACGAAATGAATGCGTTGAGACATGTAACCTTTGCGGCGGGCATGGCATTGGCGCCGGTCAATGCCGGTGGAGCCGAGGCGACCGGTTGGCAGGCGCTTGCCGACGAGCGCGCGGTGATCCGCATCGCCGACGCCATCGACCGCGCGGTGGATGCGCAGGACTGGGAGCTGGCGCGCAGCTATTTTGCCGACCGCGTCACCGCCGATTTCAGCAGCCTCTCCGGCCAGCCCGCGGCCAACATCGCCTCCGACGACCTGATCGGCGCCTGGGCGGGCAATCTCAAGGGCAGCAAGACCAGCCTGCATCTGCGCACCAACCATCAGCTCGTGCTCGAGGCCGATACCGCGACCGTCCATTCCAACGGCTATGCCTGGAACCGGATGGAAGGCAATGGCGACCCGCTCTGGGAGGTCTGGGGCACCTATGTGCATCATTTGACCCGCTCGGCTGCCGGCTGGAAGGTCGACGGCTTCACCTTCCGCATGACGCATGAGCGCGGCAATCCCTGGGTCAAGGCGACCCCCGGCCAGTGACCGGCAGCAAGTCAGTTCAGAATCGGAAGACCACCATGAGCATGACCTATTACACGCTTGGCAACAGCGGGCTGCGCGTCAGCCGGCTGGCGCTCGGCACCATGACCTTCGGCACCGAATGGGGCTGGGGCGCGGACAGGGACGCCGCCCGCGCGATGTTCGACGCCTATGTCGAAGCGGGCGGCAATTTCTTCGACACGGCCGATCTCTATACCGGCGGCACAGCCGAGGCGTGGCTCGGCGAATTCGTCGCCGAGCGAGGCTTGCGCGACAAGGCGGTGATCGCCACCAAATTCACCTTCAACGCGGAACCGGGTAACCCCAATGGCGGCGGCAATGGCCGCAAGAACATCATACGCGCTGTGGACGCCTCGCTGAAACGGCTCGGTACAGACTATATCGACCTTTACCTGCTGCATGTCTGGGATCGCATCACTCCGGCCGAGGAGGTGCTGCGCACGCTTGACGATCTTGTACGCGCCGGCAAGGTGCGCCATATCGGCCTCTCCGACGTGCCGGCCTGGTATGCCGGCCGCGCCCAGGCGATCGCCGAATTGCGCGGCTACGAGCCGGTCTCGGCGCTGCAGCTCGAATACTCGCTGGCCGAGCGCGCCATCGAACATGAATATGTGCCTTTCGCCACCCGTCATGGCGCGGGCATCATGGTGTGGAGCCCTTTGGCCAGCGGGCTGCTCAGCGGCAAATACAGGCCAACACAAGCCGGGAATGCCGGCCGGCTCGACGGCTTCCGCAACACCACACATCCCGGCTTCCAGAAGTTCAGCGACCGCAACTGGGCGATCGTGGCGGAGCTCGAGAAGGTGGCGGCCGAGCTTAGCCGCAGCATGGCGCAGGTCGCGCTCAACTGGGTGGCGACCCAGCCAGGAATCGCCTCCGTAATCCTTGGAGCGACGAGGCTCGAGCAGCTCGAGGACAATCTTGGCGCGCTCGATTTTTCGATTCCCGGCGAGCTTCGCAAGCGGCTGGAGGAGGTCAGCGCCACGCCAGCACCGTTTCCGCATTCCTATTTCGGCTCCGAGATCCAGGTGCGGGTGACCGGTGGCGCGGTGACTGGCGACAAGCCGGCAGGCTATTGCCCTCCCGTCATCATCGAAGGCGAAGCGGTCAGCATCTCAAGCGACTGATCGAAAAAGGGCAACTGTTCGAAAGGCGGCAACTGACCGAAAAAGCCTGGAATTTTGCACGAGGGCGCGGCGTGACATCGCCGCGCCCTTCGTGTATCGGGTCAACCCGTCATGACAGCATCGCCGGATGAAGCGGGGGCGGTTTTGCCTCCAAAATTGCCGCGCCGAGATTTGCGAGGATCAAGATGACGGATAAGCCCCTCTATCGACGTGTCGTGCTGAAAGCTTCCGGCGAAGCGTTGATGGGCGAGCAGCATTTCGGCATCGACGTCTCGGTGGTCGATCGTATCGCCGCCGACATCGCCGAGGCGCGCGCGCTGGGCGTGGAAGTGGGCGTCGTCATCGGCGGCGGCAACATCTTCCGCGGCGTCGCCGTCGCCTCGAAGGGCGGCGACCGCGTCACCGGCGATCACATGGGCATGCTCGCCACCGTCATCAACTCGCTGGCGCTGCGCACTTCGCTGAACAAGATCGGCGTTGACGCCGTTGTGCTGTCGGCGATCGCCATGCCCGAGCTCTGCGAGAGCTTTTCCCAGCGCCAGGCGACCGCCTACATGAACCAGGGCAAGGTGGTCATCTTCGCCGGCGGCACCGGCAATCCGTTCTTCACCACCGATTCGGCTGCCGCGCTTCGCGCCGCCGAGATCGGCGCCGATGCGCTGTTCAAGGGCACGCAGGTCGACGGGGTCTATTCGGCAGATCCCAAGAAAGATCCGAACGCTGTCCGCTTCGACCGCATCAGCCATGCCGAAGTCATCAAACGCGGGCTTGCGATCATGGATACCGCCGCGATTGCACTTGCGCGCGAAAACAACATTCCGATAATCGTCTATTCGATCCACGAAAAAGGTGGTTTCGGCGATATTCTGAGGGGCGGCGGCCATTGCACGGTCGTCACGGACAAGTAACAGGCTCCGGAATCCGTCAAGCGACTGCGGAACCGCGAACCGAATAACGATAGAAACAGTGAACCCGGCGAACGGGTCGAGGAGATGATCATGAGTGGCGAGTACGAAGACCTGAAGCGACGCATGGACGGGGCGATCGCCGCTTTCAAGCACGATCTGGCTTCGCTGCGCACTGGCCGGGCCTCCAGCAACCTGCTCGATGCCGTCCAGGTGCAGGCCTACGGCACGGCGATGCCGATCAACCAGGTGGCCAACGTGTCCGTGCCGGAGCCGCGCATGATTTCGGTGTCGGTCTGGGACAAGTCGATGGTCAGCGCGGTGGACCGCGCCATCCGCGAGGCCAATCTGGGCTTCAACCCGATCGTCGACGGCACCACGCTCCGGATTCCGCTGCCCGAGCTCAACGAGCAGCGCCGCAAGGAGCTAGTCAAGATCTCGCACGGTTACGCCGAGAATGCGCGCGTCGCGGTTCGCCATGTTCGCCGCGACGGCATGGATTTCCTCAAGAAGGCCGAGAAGGATGGCACCATCAGCGAGGACGATCAGCGCAAGCGCTCCGACCAGGTGCAGAAGCTGACCGACGAGATGATCAGCACGATCGATCACCTGCTTTCCGATAAGGAAGCTGAAATCATGCAGGTTTAGGGTCGGGTTTCCGGCTCGAAAGCGAGATTATGGCAATGCCCGCGCATGTCGCGATCATCATGGATGGAAACGGACGCTGGGCCAAGGCGCGCGGTCTGCCGCGCCTTGCCGGCCACCGGGCGGGCGTAGAGGCCCTGCGCAAGACAGTGCGCGCCGCGCCCGATCTCGGCATCTCCTACCTGACTGTCTACGCCTTTTCCTCGGAAAACTGGTCGCGGCCGAAATCCGAAGTTAGCGACCTCATGGGTCTGTTGAAGCTGTTCATCCGCCGCGACCTTGCCGAACTGCATCAGAACGGCGTGCGGGTGAGGATAATTGGCGACAAGCAAGGGCTGCAGCCCGACATCAGGGGCCTGCTGCAGGAGGCCGAATCGCTGACCGCCTGCAACGAGGCGCTGACGCTCATCATTGCCTTCAACTATGGTGGCCGCGACGAGATCGTGCGCACCGCTCGCAAGCTGGCGGATGCCGTCGCGCGCGGCGACATGGCGAGCGACGCGATCACGGCGGAGAGCTTTGCTGCTTCGCTCGACACGCAGGGCATTCCTGATCCTGAACTTGTGATCCGGACGAGCGGCGAGCTCAGGCTGTCGAATTTTCTCCTGTGGCAGGCGGCCTATAGCGAGCTTGTCTTCCTGCCTTGCTATTGGCCGGATTTCAGCCGCGAACATCTGGCCGATGCCTTGCGCGACTTTGCCGGCCGCGAACGGCGCTTCGGCGGGCTCGCCGCCCGCGACGTCGCGCTTTAGGCGACGCCACGCATGAGCAACCTCCAGCAGCGCGTCATCTCGGCAATCGTGATGGCGGCGCTGACGCTTGCGCTCACCTGGCTCGGCGGATTGCCGTTCCGGCTATTCTGTGGGGCAATCGCGGCGTTGATCTTCTATGAATGGACGCGCATGGCGCGCGCCGGCAACGGCGCGGCGCTCGGTTTTCTGCCGGAAGCACTGATTGTAATCTTCATCGGCGCGCTGATTGCCGGCGTGCCGGCCTTGTGGCTGCTTTTGCTGATCGCGATCCTCGTCGCGGTCGCAGCCGTCGCCGCCCGCGGGGCCGCGCAGTGGGAAGCCTCCGGGGTGGCCTACGCGGCACTATCCGGCTTCTCGCTCGCCTATCTGCGTGACGAAAATCATTCCGGGCTGATTGCGATTCTCTTCCTGTTCGCTGTGGTCTGGGCGACCGATATCGCGGCCTATTTCGTCGGCCGCGCGGTCGGCGGCCCGAAACTTGCGCCGTCGATTTCGCCCGGCAAGACACGGAGCGGCGCGGTTGGGGGCGCCGTCGGCGGCCTTGCCGGCGGGCTGCTGCTGGCAATTGCAGCCGGCGCCGGCAATCTCGTTCAGCTCGGACTCGCCGCGCTGACGCTGTCGGTCGTTTCCCAGATCGGCGACCTGTTCGAATCCTGGGTTAAGCGCCGGCATGGTGCCAAGGATTCCAGCAACCTTATTCCCGGCCATGGCGGTGTCATGGACAGGGTCGACGGGCTTGTCGCGGCCGCGCTGGCGCTGTACGTCATTGGTTGGGTCGCGGCGGGCGCCGAGCATCCGGCACTGGGGCTGTTTCCGAACTAAATGACACTACGGTCAAGGCGAAAAACGGCGCGCGCCACGGTTTCGCCCGGATTGATGCCACAGTCGCGGCGGAGTGTCGTGTGCGGGCGAATTTGAGGGCATGAGTTGAACGACATTTTTCACGCGGTCTTCAGCACGCAAGGCTTCGTCCTTGGCACGCTCGTGCCGTTTCTGTTCGTGCTGACCGTGGTCGTGTTCGTCCACGAGATGGGCCACTATCTCATCGGCCGCTGGTGCGGCATCGGCGTGAAGGCCTTTTCCATCGGTTTCGGCCCCGAGCTCGTTGGCTTTAACGATCGCCGCGGGACGCGCTGGAAGCTTTGCGCCATTCCGCTTGGCGGGTATGTCAAATTTGTCGGCGACATGAACGCGACGTCGAGCCAGCCGAGCGCCGAGGAGATCGAATCACTGACCGACGCCGAGCGCGAGGTCGCCTTCCACACGCAGCCCATCTGGAAACGGGCCGCGACCGTCGTTGCGGGGCCGCTGTTCAACTTCCTGCTGACGATCGCCGTGTTTGCGGTGCTGTTTTCCCTCTATGGCCGTCCGGTTCTGGAACCTACGGTGGCCCAGGTCACCGCGGGCAGTCCGGCGGACAAAGCCGGAATCCAGCCTGGCGATCGATTCGTCAAAGTCGACGGCAGCAAGGTGGAGACCTTCGCCGATGTGCAGCGCCTGGTCTCGGGCCGGGCAGGCGATGCCATCACCTTCACCATGCTGCGCGACGGCAAGGAAATCGCCGTCACGGCGACACCGGAGCCGATGGAGCAGCAGGATGCGCTGGGCAACAAGGTCAAGGTTGCGGTTATCGGCGTCGTCAACAATGCCGAGCTCGGCCAGCCACGCCTGATCTCCTATACACCGGCCGGCGCCGTGGTGGCGGCGGTCGAGGAAACCGGACATGTGATCGAGCGCACCGGGCAGTTCCTGCAGCGCTTTGCGCTTGGACGCGAGGACAAATGCCAGTTGGGCGGCCCGATCAAGATCGCGAAGATGTCGGGCCAGGCAGCCAAGCTCGGCTTCGAATGGCTGGTGCAGCTTGTTGCATTTCTGTCAGTCGGAATAGGATTTCTCAATCTCCTGCCGATTCCCCCTCTCGACGGCGGCCACCTGTTGTTCTACGGCGTGGAGGCCGTCATAAGGCGGCCCGTTTCAGAGCGAATGATGGAGATGGCCTATCGGACCGGGCTGTTCCTGGTGCTCGGCTTCATGGGCTTCGTTTTTTGGAATGATCTGTTTGGGTGCTGAAATCATGAAGAAATTTGGCTTCAGCGCCGGTGATATTGAGATGCCGTTTACCATGCGTGGGGATATGCGTGACGCGAAAGCCACGCGGTACGGTTAAGTAAATACAAATTAACCGGGAGCCTTGCGTGTAGGGAAAATCCGGTTAATACGGTAAGGGAAAATACCGCACGTCCGGTTTTCTCGCCGTGGGGACTACGAGAAAAAGGTACAAAAGCCCGATGAAGGCAGCATCCAAGTTTCTGAGCGCCGCTTCCGCGGCGGCTCTGTCCGCCGCTCTGGTCCTGCCAGGCGCGCTCGCAGTGCAGTTCGCTGCCACCTCGGTGGCCGAGGCAGCGGTCATCTCGCGTGTCGAGGTCAGCGGCAACCAGCGCGTCGATGCCGAGACCATCCGCAATTACATCTCGATCAAGCCGGGCAAGCCTTTCTCCAGCTCCGATATCGACGATGCCGTCAAGGCGCTGTTCGGCACCGGCCTGTTCTCGGACGTCCAGATCAACCAGGTCGGTTCGAGCCTGGTGGTCAAGGTTTCCGAATACAAGGTCGTCAACCAGGTCCTGTTCCAGGGCAACAAGAAGATCAAGGACAACGCGCTTCAGATGGGTATCCAGCTGAAGCCGCGCGCGACCTTCTCGCAGCAGGCGCTGGATGCCGATGTCGAGGCGATCAAGTCGGCATACAAGCGAATTGGCCGCGACGACGCCGCCGTGACCACGCAGATCATGGACCTCGGCGACAACCGCGTGAACGTGGTCTTCAACATCAACGAAGGCGGCCGCACCCAGATCGCGGCGATCAATTTCGTCGGCAATCACGCCTATTCCAGCCGCCGCCTGTCCGATGTCATCAACACCAAGCGTTCGTCCTGGCTGTCCTTCGTGCTGCGCGACGACGTCTATGACGAGGACAAGCTGCGCGCCGACCAGGAACTGCTGCGCCGCTTCTACTACAATCATGGCTATGCCGACTTCCAGGTCGTCTCGGCCGTCGGCGAGCTTGACGACGCCACCAACAAATACACGGTCACCATCACCGTGCAGGAAGGCGACCGCTACACATTTGGCGACGTCAGCGTGGAAAGCACCATTCCGGAGGTCGATTCCAAGGCGCTGGAATCGACTGTCGAAACCCACAAGGGCGATGTCTACAACGCCAAGGACGTCGAGGATTCGATCGTCGCGTTGACCGAGAAGGTCGCGGGCTCAGGCTATGCCTTCGCCCAGGTGACGCCGCGCGGCGACCGCAATTTCGAGAACCACACCATTTCGGTCGTCTACACCATCGACCAGGGCACCAAGGCCTATATCGAGCGCATCGAAATCCGCGGCAACGACCGCACGCGCGACTATGTCATCCGTCGCGAATTCGATGTCAGCGAGGGCGACGCCTTCAACCAGGTCCTCATCCAGCGCGCGAAGAAGCGGTTGGAAGGCCTTGATTACTTCCAGTCCGTCGACATCTCGACGGTTCCGGGCTCGGCGCCGGACCAGGTCGTGCTCGTGGTCACCGTGGTTGAGAAGTCGACCGGCGAATTCTCGGTCGGCGCTGGTTATTCGACCGGCGGCGACACGCCCGGTCCTTCCATCGAGGGCTCGATCACGGAGCGCAACTTCCTCGGCCGCGGCCAGTACATCAAGCTGTCGGCCGGCGGCGGCAAGAATTCGCGCGACTTCGCTCTTTCCTTCACCGAGCCTTACTTCCTCGGCCGGCGCATTGCTGCGGGCTTCGACATCTACAAGTCGACCCGCGAGTACGATCACTACAATACAGACACCACCGGCGCGACCGTCCGGTTCGGTCTGCCGATTACCGACAACATTTCGACGCAGCTTGCCTACAACATCTCGCAGGAAAAGTACGAGTTCAATGATTGTGACAACAACAATGACGGCGTAGAAGGCGACTGCAATCTTTCGCAGGCCATCATAGAAGCCATCGATGAGGGCTCGTGGCTGAAGTCCTCGGTCAGCTTGGGTCTTACCTACAACACGATCGACGACATGAAGAACCCGCATGAGGGTCTCTTCGTTACCGGCACGACCGAGTTCGCCGGTCTTGGCGGCGATGCGAAATGGGTGAAAGTGACTGGCCGAGCAAGTGTCTATCAGACATTGTCGGAGCAGCTTGACCTTGTCGGTCTCGTATCTGGCGGCGCCGGCTACATTGCAGGCTACGGCGATAATGGTTTGCGCATTTTCGATCAGTTCCAAAGCAACGATCGCATGATCCGCGGTTTTGAGTATGGTGGCATTGGTCCCGTTGACACCGCAACTGGAGACCACCTTGGTGGCACTACCTATTTCAATGCCTCGGCCGAAGCGCAATTCCCATTGCCGGTGATCCCGGAGAGTTTCGGTTTGCGCGGTGCCGTTTTCGCTGATGCCGCAACTCTGTACGGCAGCAAGGTCGACACTCCTGGTGTCGTTCAAGCATCGACCGACATGAAGCTCCGTGCTTCGGTGGGTGTCGGCCTGATGTGGGCTTCGCCGTTCGGCCCGATCCGCATCGACTATGCGATCCCGGTCAAGAAAGAGTCGACCGACGATGTGCAGGAATTCAACTTCGGTATCGCGACCCGCTTCTAATTTCGTGGTTGCAATGGTTCCGGGCCGGTTGACGGCCCGGAGTGGACTGTGCCGACCCAGCTGGATATTGCTTCTGGAATGACCGATCCGGTGTTCTTCGCGCCTTCACGCCGGTATACGGCTGGCGAGGTCGCGAATCTGACCGGCGCCAGCCTGCTTGATGCCGCGCAGGCTGAAATTGCCATCGAAGCGCTGGCTCCCGCCAATGAGGGCGGTGACGGCGCGCTCGTCTTTGTCGACGGCAAGCGCAATTTCGCGCTGATGCAGTCGCTGAGGGCTGCCGCGGTCTTGTGCCCCGCCGATTTTGCGACCAAGGCGCCGCCAGGGATCGCGGTGCTCATGCATCCTCGTCCGCAACAGGCTTTCGCGATGGTCGGGCGCCTATTGTTTCCGCACGCCGCGACTCCGGGACCAATGACCGGAGAAACCGGCATCTCGGCGCATGCCTTTATCGATCCATCCGCCCATATCGAGGAAGGGGCGATCATCGAAGCGGGCGCCGTGATCGGCCCCGGCGTGTCCATCGGCAGCGGCACGGTCATTGCACCTCACGCCGTTGTCGGCCGCTCCTGCCAGATCGGTCGCGACGGGTTCATCGGCCCGGGAGCCAGCATCCAATATGCGCTTGTGGGCAATCGCGTCATCATCCATGGCGGCGCAAGGATTGGCCAGGACGGTTTCGGCTTCGTGGGCGGCGCCAAGGGACCTGAACGTGTGCCGCAGATCGGCCGCGTCATCATCCAGGACGACGTCGAGATCGGTTCCAATTCGACCGTCGACCGCGGTGCGATGTCCGATACCATCATCGGCCAGGGCACAAAGATCGACAATCTGGTGCAGATCGCCCACAATGTTCGCATCGGCCGCAATTGCATTATAGCGGGCCTTTCGGGTATTTCCGGTTCCGTCGTCGTCGGCGACAACGTCACCATGGGTGGCGGTGTCGGCCTCGCCGATCATCTGACCATCGGGCCGGGAGCCAAGCTTGCTGCGAGAAGTGGATTCATGAACAACGTGCCGGCAGGCGAGGTCTGGGGAGGCTACCCGGCGCAGCCCATGGCGGAAGCCATGCGCGAGATAGCGATGCTGCGCAGGATGGCCAGAACGCGCAAGCAAGGCGACGGAAATGGCTGACATGGTGGCAACGACACTCGAGGCGGTTGACATCATGGGGCTCATGAAGCTCCTGCCGCACCGCTATCCGTTCCTGCTGATCGACCGTATCGTCGATATAGACGGCGACGAGTCCGCGGTCGGCATCAAGAACGTGACCATCAACGAGCCGCATTTCCAGGGCCATTTTCCGCAACAGCCGGTCATGCCCGGGGTGCTGATCATCGAGGCGATGGCCCAGACCGCCGGCGCGATCTGCATTCGCAGCCTCAACACGGAAAAGCCCTCGCTGGTTTATTTCATGACCATCGACAACGCGAAATTCCGCAAACCCGTGGTTCCGGGCGATCAGCTCAGGATCCACGTCAAGAAGATCAAGAAACGCGGCAACCTGCTGAAATTCGCCTGCGAGGCGATGGTTGACGGCGCGAAAGCCGCCGAAGCCGAGGTTTCGGCCATGATGGTTACCGGCTGACGGTTCGAAATGCTCATGAAAGTCGAGACATCTATCCATCCTTCCTCGGTCGTCGAAGAAGGAGCCCGGCTCGGCAAAGGTGTCCGCATCGGACCCTTTTGCCATATCAGCGCCGATTCAATCATCGGCGACCGCGTCGAGCTGGTCAGCCATGTGTCGGTGATGGGCGCAACAACCATCGGAGCCGGAACAAAGGTCTATCCGATGGCGACGCTCGGCGCGCCGCCGCAGAACACCAAGCACAAGGGCGGACGCACCACCTTGGTCGTCGGTGAGAACTGCACCATCCGTGAAGGCGTCACGATGCATGTCGGCACCGATTCCAGCCGCGGCGAGACGAGTGTCGGCGACAACGGCAATTTCCTTGCCTATGCCCACATCGCTCATGATTGCGTCGTCGGCAAGAACGCGACCTTCGCCAATGGCGCGACGCTTGGTGGCCATTGCGAGATAGGCGACAATGTCTATATCGGTGGGCTGACCGCCGTTCACCAGTTCGTGCGCATTGGCGACAACGCCTTCATCGGCGGCTGCTCGGCGGTTGTCGGCGATATCATCCCCTATGCGATCGCCGCCGGCAATCGCGCCAAGCTGCGCGGCCTGAACATCATCGGGCTCAAGCGCTCCGGCCTGCCGCGCTCGGAAATCTACCTGCTGCGCAAGGTTTATCGGTCGATTTTCGACCGTTCCCGCAGCGTCGCGGAGAATATCGATCTCGCCAGGGCGGAATTCGGCTCCTCGTCTCCTGCCGCCACGAAGATGATCGACTTCATCGCCAGCGGCGGCAAGCGGCACTATGCGGTCCCGCCGCTGAAGGGTGGCGGCGACGATGACAGCGGCGATGACGAGGCCTGAGCGCGCCGCATCAGGGTTCCAACTCGCGCCGGGCTCGAAGGTCGGCATCATTGCCGGCGGTGGGAGCCTGCCCGTCGAAGTGGCGGAGGGCCTGGTCAAGCACGGTTTTGTGCCCTTCATCATCATCGCCGCCGGTGAGGTCGACCGCGAGGCCGACTTTGCGGCCTACGATCAGGAAAAACTTGCGCTGGAGGACATCGGCCTGCTGTTTCCGTTGCTGAGGCGGCAGGGCATCACCCACCTCGTCCTTGCCGGCGAGATCAAACGCAGGCCGCGGTTGAGCAAGATAAGGCCGACACTTGGTCTGCTGGCGATAATTCCCTCTGTGGTCAGAGCTTTGCGACGCGGCGATGATGGCCTGTTGAAGATATTGACCCGAGCCCTCGAAACGCGAGGCGTCAAGGTCGTCGGCGCGCACGAGGTCGTTCCGGAACTGACGGCGAGCGAAGGCACATTGACGGCGGCCGGACCAAACCAGTCCGACTGGCGCGACATCGAGGCCGCTCGCAAGGCGGCCAAGGCCATCGGCGCACTCGATATCGGCCAGGCGGCGATTGCGATCGGAGGTCGCGCCGTGGCGCTGGAAGGCATTGAGGGCACAGCCGGTCTGCTCGACAGAATGCAGGATTTGCGCGGTCATGGCAGGCTGGCCGGCAAGGCGCGCGGCGTGCTGGTCAAATGCGCCAAGCCGGGTCAGGAATTGCGGGCCGACTTGCCCACCATTGGCCCGCAGACGGTCGAGGCCGCTCATGCGGCAGGCCTTGCCGGCATAGCCGTCGAGGCCGGCCGTTCGCTTATCCTTGAAGGCCCGACCACGCTTGCCCGGGCGAACGCCTTTGGCCTTTTCATCGTCGGTTTGCCCGCGACGGAGCTGGCCAGACAGGGAGCCGGCTGATGGCCGCGGACAAGCCGCTCAAGCTCGCGATCGTCGCTGGTGAGGAATCCGGCGATCTGCTCGGCGCCGATATCGTGCGGGCGCTCGAGCGTACGACCGGCCGCAAGCTTCAGCTTGTCGGCATCGGCGGCCGGCACCTGCAGCAACTGGGGCTGACGCCGTTGTTTGACGGCGGCGAGATCGCGCTGATGGGTTTCAGCGCGGTGCTGCGCGACCTGCCGCGGCTGATGCGCCGCATCAGCCAGACTGCTGCGATAATCGCGGCCGAGCGGCCCGATTGCCTCGTCACAATCGACAGCCCGGACTTCTCGTTGCGCGTGGCGAAGAAGGTCCGCGCAACGGCGCCGGCCATCCCGATCGTCCACTATGTCTGCCCGAGCGTATGGGCCTGGCGGCCGGGCAGGGCGGTGGCGATGAAGCCCTATGTCGACCATATCCTGTGCATCCTGCCGTTCGAGGTGAAGGCGCTTGCCCGTCTCGGCGGACCACCGGGCACTTATGTCGGGCACCGACTGACGCGGGATCCGGGCGTGCTTAGCGCCGCCAGGGCGCAGAGCCAACCGCGCGACCTCTCCGACGACCGTGTCAAGACGGTGCTGGTGCTGCCCGGCTCGCGGCGCGGCGAGGTTCGCCGGCTGATGGAACCGTTCGGCAAGGCGATGTCTGTGCTGCGCCAACGCGGCCATCGCCTGCGCCTGCTGTTGCCGACGGTGCCGCATGTCACCGAGCTGGTGAAGGCTTCGGTCGCCAGTTGGGATGACAAGCCGGAAATCATCACCGAGCCAGAGCGCAAATGGCAGGCCTTCGGCAAGGCCGATGCGGCATTGATCGCGTCTGGAACGGTGTCGCTCGAGTTGGCGCTTGCCGGCGTTCCGATGGTTTCCTGCTATAAGCTGGACCCGATTGCGCGCCAGCTGCTGCAGCATATGGTGACGACTTGGTCGGCCCTGCTGCCCAACCTGATTTCCGACCGCACGCTTGTTCCGGAATTCTACGACCAGTATGTCCGGCCGGAGAACCTTGCCCGGCAACTTGAGGCCCTGTTTGCCGACACCGGCATGCGCGCTTGGCAAAAGGCGGGCTTTGCCGAAATTGCCCGGCGCATGGTGACCGAACGGCCCTCCGGCGAGATCGCCGCGGAAGTGGTGATGGGGTGTATCAAGAGAGCGAATAGGGAGTAGCGAATAGCGAGTGGGGCTGTCGGTTTGCCTTCTTTCCCCTATTCGCTACTCGCTATCTCGCTATTCGCTCAATTACCTTTTCGCAATCGGCACGTAGTCGCGCTCGGTGGCGCCGGTGTAGAGCTGGCGCGGGCGGCCGATCTTCTGGTGCGGGTCTTCGATCATTTCCTTCCACTGCGCGATCCAGCCGACGGTGCGCGCGACCGCGAACAGAACGGTGAACATGGTTGTGGGGAAGCCGAGCGCCTTCAGCGTGATGCCAGAATAGAAGTCGACGTTCGGGTAGAGCTTCTTTTCGATGAAGTAAGCGTCAGTTAGCGCGATCTTCTCCAGTTCCATCGCGATGTCGAGCAACGGATCGTCCTTGATGCCGAGCTCGCCCAACACCTCATGCGCGGTCTTCTGCATGATCTTGGCGCGCGGATCGTAGTTCTTGTAGACGCGATGGCCGAAGCCCATCAGTCGGAACGGGTCGTTCTTGTCCTTGGCGCGGGCAATGAACTCCGGGATGTGATCGACATGGCCGATCTCGCCCAGCATGTTCAGCGCCGCTTCGTTGGCGCCGCCATGCGCCGGGCCCCACAGGCAGGCGATGCCGGCGGCGATGCAAGCGAACGGATTGGCGCCGGAAGAGCCGGCGAGGCGAACCGTCGAGGTCGAGGCGTTCTGCTCGTGGTCGGCGTGCAGGATGAAGATGCGCTCCATGGCGCGCGCCAGCACCGGATTGATCTTGTACTCCTCGCACGGCACGGCAAAGCACATGTGCAGGAAATTGGCGGCGAAGCCGAGATCGTTCTTCGGATAAATGAAGGGCTGGCCGATATGGTATTTGTAGGCCATCGCCGCGATGGTCGGCATCTTGGCGATCAGGCGCATCGAGGCGACCATGCGCTGATACGGGTCCGAGATGTCGGTCGAGTCGTGGTAGAAGGCCGACAGCGCGCCGACCACGCCGCACATGACGGCCATCGGGTGCGCGTCGCGGCGGAAGCCGGTGAAGAAGCGCGACATCTGCTCGTGCACCATGGTGTGGCGCGTCACGCGATAGTCGAAATCCTCCTTCTGCGCCTTGGTCGGGAGTTCCCCGTAGAGCAGGAGGTAGCAGACTTCGAGGAAGTCGCCATGTTCGGCAAGCTGGTCGATCGGATAGCCGCGATGCAAAAGGATGCCGGCGTCGCCGTCGATGAAGGTGATTGCCGACTCGCAGCTTGCAGTGGAGGTGAAGCCGGGGTCGTAGGTGAAGGCGCCGGTGGTGCTGTAGAGCGCGCCGATGTCGATGACGTCAGGCCCGGTCGACCCGCTTCGCACCTTGAATTCATGGGTCTTGCCGGCGAGTTCGAGCCTGGCGGTCGACTCGTGCGCCTTGCTGCCCGGTTCCAGTTTTGTCGCAGCTTCGCTCATTCTCAAACTCCCTTGTATCCTCATGCCGGCAAGGCAATTCCTGCAAACGACACGTCGAAGTCACCGGAATGCGCGAACTCGCCACCGCATTTTAGGAGGTGCGTGCCAGATTGGGCCAAGGCCTAATGTTGCACTGCGAAACACACCTTTCAATGCCAATCTTCTTGGGCCAGTTCGCTCCTAATCGATTTGATCTCCAATGCGCGCCAGGCTTTCCTGGCGGCCCAGCACGGCCAGTACGTCGAACACGCCAGGCGATGTGCTGCGGCCGGTCAGCGCGGCTCTCAGTGGTTGGGCCACCGCGCCAAGCTTGTACCCGCCAGCCTGCGCGAACTCGCGGATCGAAGCCTCCGCCGAGGCGGCGCTCCACTCGCCCTGGACAGAAGACAACGCGCCATGCGCGCCGCGCAGAATCGCGCGCGCATCCGCGCTGAGCAAGCCCGCCGCCTTCTCGTCCAGCGACAGCGGACGCTCGGCAAACAGGAAAGCCGCGCCGTCGGCCAGCTCCACCAGGGTTTTTGCCCGCTCCTTGAGGCCGGGCATGGCGGCAAGCAGCTGCGCCTTTCGCTTGTCATCGAGCTTTGCGGCGAGCGCCGGACCGCCTTCGAGATAGGGCAGAGTGGCGACGAAGATATCGAACAGCGCCCGATCGTCCATCTTGCGCATATGCACGCCGTTCAGCGCCTCGAGCTTGGCGAAGTCGAAGCGGGCAGCGCCCTTGTTGACGTCGCCGATGTCGAACCAGGCGATCATGTCCTTGATCGACATCACCTCGTCGTCGCCATGGCTCCAGCCGAGCCGCGCCAAATAGTTGAGCAAGGCTTCCGGCAGATAGCCCATGGCGCGATAGGCCTCGACACCCAGCGCGCCGTGCCGCTTCGACAGCTTGGCGCCGTCGGCGCCGTGGATCAGCGGGATGTGCGACATCGACGGCACCGCCCAGTCCATGGCGTTGTAGATCACCGTCTGGCGCGCGGCGTTGGTCAGGTGATCGTCGCCGCGGATGATGTGGGTGACGCCCATGTCGTGGTCGTCGACGACGACGGCATGCATGTAGGTCGGGTTGCCGTCCGAGCGCAGGATGATGAAGTCGTCGAGATCCTTGTTGGGAAAGCGCACCTCTCCCTGCACGCGGTCATGGACGACCGTCTCGCCCTCGGTCGGCGCCTTGATGCGGATCGCGCCCTTGACGCCTGCCGGTGCCTCGGACGGATCGCGGTCGCGCCACTGGCCGTTGTAACGCGGCGGCAGGCCCTTGGCTCTCGCTGCGTCGCGCATCGCTTCCAGCTCCGCCGGCGTCTCATAGCTGTAATAGGCCTTGCCCAGGCGCACGAGTTCCTCGGCCACCTCGCGATGGCGCGGAGCCCGCTCGAACTGGGAGACGGCGTCGCCATCCCAGGAAAGGCCAAGCCAGGTCAATCCGTCGAGAATGGCGGCCGTGGCGGCTTCGGTGGAGCGCTCGCGATCAGTGTCCTCGATACGCAGCAGCATCGTGCCGCCGGTGTGCCTGGCATAGAGCCAGTTGAACAGCGCCGTGCGCGCCCCGCCAATATGCAGGTAGCCGGTGGGCGAGGGGGCAAAACGGGTGACGACCTTGTCGGACATGAAACTCTCGAAGAAGCACTGAAACGGCATATTTCGCGCGGGCTTTCGCGCTTTGCGCGTTCATGTACCATAGGCGGTCTGGGGCGCAAGGGGCAGACCCGATGGCTGGACGTGGCCGGGGCACGGAGGAGGGCGGGGAAACGACAGCTGGCGTCAGCGAGCGCCTGATGTTTGCCCATGCCGAGCCCGCTGAAGAAGCGCCGCTTTCGCTTCCAGAACTCCATCCGCCCACCGAGTTACCGCCGCCCGGTGACGGTGCGCTGCAGCCAGCGTCGCCAACAGGTACCGTAGGCCGAATCCGCAAACAACTCGGCCGCGTTTCGGTTCCTGCGCTGCGGCGAAGCGTTGCGATCGCTGCCACTACCGAGCTCGACCGCGGCATCGGCTTCCTGCTGGTGCCGGTGTTCCTGGCCGCCGGCGTGATCTATTACTTCTCGCTGAGCACCGAGCCTGATCTCTACAGGCCGCTTGCGGCGGTGGCTCTGATGGCTGTCTGCGCGACGGTGTCGCGCTCCTGGCAGAAAGCGCACCTTGTCTTCATGGCATCGCTTTTCTGCGCGTTCGGCTTTCTTGCGGCCAAGGTGGAGACCTGGCGGATGGCGACGCCGATGCTGGGGTCCGAAATCCAGACCCGGCTGACCGGTCGCCTGGTCACCGTCGAAGCGATGGCCAATGGCCGTGTGCGGCTGACCATCGATCTCATGTCCACCGAGCACCCGACGCTGCGCTACGCGCCGGACCGCGTTCGGCTGTCGGCGCGCAGGATCCCGCCCGGCATGACCGTCGGATCGATGCTGACCGGCTATGCCAAGCTGCTACCCCCGACCGGCCCGGTCCGGCCGGACAGCTACGATTTTTCCTTCGACAGCTACTTTAGCGGCATCGGCGGCAGCGGCTTTTTCCTGGGCGACCCAAAACTGTTGGCTCCGTCTTCGACGGCGACAACGGGGGCACCCTTCGGAGCGCGCATTGCGTCGGCCGTGGAAAACGCGCGCGAAGGGATCGCCGACCACATCCGGAGCAGCATTGGCGGTTCCGAAGGCGAGATCGCGGCGGCGCTGATCGTCGGCGTGCGCGCGGGCATTCCGGAAGCGATCAACGAGTCGATGCGACGGACCGGCATCTATCACATCATCTCGATCTCCGGCCTGCACATGGCGCTGGTCGCCGGCACGATCATGTTCCTGCTGCGCGGCGCCTTCGCGCTGTTTCCCGATTTCTCCTCCCGCCGCCCGGTGAAGAAATACGCCGCAGCGATCGCGCTGGCCTTGATCGCCGCTTACCTCGTCATCTCCGGCATCGTGGTGGCGGCCGAGCGAAGCTTCATCATGCTTGCGGTTATGCTTGTAGCGGTGCTCTTCGACCGCGCGGCTTTGACGATGCGCAACCTGGCAATCTCGGCGATTGCCGTCATCCTTGTCTCGCCACATGAAGTGGTCGGCCCGAGCTTCCAGATGTCCTTCGCCGCCACCGCGGCCCTGGTCGGCGCCTATGCCGGCTTTGCCGATTATCGCGCGGGCAAAACGACCGCGCCGCCGGTGAAGCGTTCGTTCCTGAGGTTCCTGTCGCGAAAACTGGCGGTTGGCGTGGGCGGCGCCGCTGTGACCTCGCTCATCGCCGGCAGCGCGACATTGCTGTTTGCGATCTGGCATTTTCAGCGCGTGTCGCCGCTCAGCCTGCTGGCCAATCTGGCGGTCATGCCGATCGTCTCGCTGATTGTCATGCCGTTCGCCGTGTTGAGCGCGCTCGCCATGCCGTTCGGCTTCGACGGTCCCTTCCTCTATGTGATGGGCAAGGGCCTGACAGCGATGATCTCCATTTCGGCATGGATTTCCGAGCGCTCGCCAGTCGATGCCGTGGGATTGATCTCGATCCAGTCGGTGCTGCTGGCGACAATCGCGCTCGTCATCGCGACCATGGCCACCACCTGGCTAAGGCTTGCCGCTGTGCCCTTCGCGCTCGCCGCGCTGCTGGCCATCCCGCATGTGCGCACGCCGGATGTGCTGATCTCGGAGGACGCGCATCTCGTGGCGATGCCGATCGGTGGCGGCGAGCTTGCCGTCAACCGCGAACGCTCCAACGAGTTCACCACCGACAATTGGAAGCGGGCGCTGAAGGCCGAGGACATCGTACCGCCGGAGACATTTGCCAAGGATGCTCTCGATATCGCCGACCCGGTCGACCTGCCGCCAGGCTCGCCCTTCTATTGCACCGGCGACCTCTGCATTGGCCGGCATCCGTCCAGCGCGATCGTGGCGCTCGCCGAAAACCGCGACAGCGCACGGCCCGCCTGCGGCTTTGCCGACCTCATCGTCATCAACGATGCGACGGCCTACAATCCCTGCTGGGATCAGCGCGTGCTTGTCGTCACCAAGCGCCAACTGGCGCGTGACGGCAGCGCCGCCGTCTTCTTCGATCCACAATCGGCAACCGCGCGAGCAACCATCCAATATGCGGTCGAAAAGCCATATCGGCCCTGGCACGAGCAGCGCAAATACACGCGCGAGGCGAGGGGACTGCCGCCTTATGAAAAGCCTGAGAGGGCCAAGCCCTCGAAGCCGGATCAGTAGCGGCGGATCAGCCCGACGAGCTTGCCCTGCACCTTGACCCGATCCGGCCCGAAGATGCGGGTCTCGTAGGCCGGGTTGGCGGCCTCCAGCGCGATCGAGGCGCCCTTGCGGCGGAAGCGCTTGAGCGTCGCTTCCTCATCATCGACGAGCGCCACCACGATCTCGCCCGGGCTCGCCGTGTTGGCGTTTCGGATGATGACGGTGTCGCCGTCGAAGATGCCGGCCTCGATCATCGAGTCGCCCTTGACCTCCAGCGCATAATGCTCGCCGCCCATGATCATGTCCGGCGGGACCGAGATCGAATGCGTCTGGTGCTGAATGGCGTCGATCGGCACACCGGCGGCGATGCGGCCCATCACCGGAATGGACACGGCTGAAGCGGCGTCGTCATCATTGCTGGGTGTCGGCGTACGTGAGGGCGCTGCCGGCTTGACCTCTCGACTTAGATTGCCCTGGCCGCCCTGGATGACGCTTGGCGAAAATTTCTTCGCGGCGTTCAGGCCGGGAGCGATCGAGTCGGGCAGGCGCAAGACTTCCAACGCGCGCGCCCGGTTCGGTAGCCGGCGAATGAAGCCGCGTTCTTCCAGCGCCGTGATCAGCCGATGGATGCCGGACTTCGAGGCGAGGTCGAGCGCTTCCTTCATCTCGTCGAAGGATGGAGGGATCCCGCTCTCCTTCAGGCGTTCATGGATGAACATCAGGAGTTCATGTTGTTTGCGCGTCAGCATTGGCGGCCCCCACGGGTTCCGAAACCAGAATCAGAAAAACAAACCCAGAACAAACACTATCTGTTCCAGTTGTGTTCCGCAACCGTTTAAAGTTTAATGAATTTCTTAAGGCGGGCGAAAGAATGTTGCATCCGACGGTGCCTGGCCGCCACCGGTTGGGCTGTGTCATTGATTCCGCTCGATTTTGCAATTCTCCTTATGCTGAAATTGAGAGGCGACATCGTCGCGGAGGTGCTGAAGGGATCCAGTCAGCTGACCCAACCATGTACCGTAACGTGAACGAAACGAACTCAAAATGCCAACCTTGGCGACGATTCCGATCCTCAGCCTTTGCCGTCTATGGACCAGCTAACATAGGACAGAAGGTTCTTGCCGGGTTGCGGACGGTGATGGGACAACCGCCTTGGTCGCCGGAGGGATGTAGCGGCCTGGGTCGAAATGGAGGCGGTAGCACATGAGGGGAATTCCCGATCTTGCCGAGGTCGTGGCGATGGACGCCGCGGACCCGCTGCGCCCCTTGCGCGATCGCTTTGTTCTGCCGGAAGGGGTGATATACCTTGATGGCAATTCACTGGGCGCCGCTTCGATCAATGTCTTCAACGAGATCGAGACGGCCGCGAAGCAGGAATGGGCGCAGGATCTCATCCGTGCCTGGAACACCGCCGGCTGGTTCGACATGCCTGTCAAGCTGGGCGACCGGCTCGGGCGTCTGATCGGCGCCGCGCCTGGCCAGACGGTCGTATGCGACACCACCTCGATCAACATCTACAAGGTCCTGCATGCGGCGCTCGCGATGCGACCCGACCGCTCGGTGATCGTTGCCGAAGGCGACAGCTTTCCGACCGACCTCTACATGGCGGAGGGGTGTCCTCGAAACGCGGCCCGGCGCGGTGCTGCGGCTCGAGGGCGTCGATGCGCCGACGATCGAGGAACTGATCGACGACCGTGTCGCGGTCATCCTGGTCAACCACGTCAATTACAAGTCCGGCCGGTTGCGCGATATGGCGGCCCTGACCCGCAAGGCCCATGACGCCGGCGCGCTGATCGTCTGGGACCTCTGCCACACGGCCGGCGCCCTGCCGGTGGATCTCGACGGCTCGAATGCCGATTTCGCGATCGGCTGCACCTACAAATATCTCAATGGCGGACCGGGCGCGCCTGCCTTCATCTATGCCGCCACCCGCCATCATCCCGACATCAGCCAGCCGCTCAGCGGCTGGTGGGGCCATGCCCGACCGTTCGCGTTCGAGCAGGGTTATGCCGCCGGCACGGGCATCCGGCGATTCCTGTGCGGAACGCAGCCGATGCTGTCGATGCGGGCGCTGAAAGGTTCGCTGGATCTCTGGGACGAAGTCGACATGACGGCCGTGCGCGAGAAGAGCGTCGCGCTGACGGATCTGTTCATCCGCCTTGTCGAAGCTCGATGCGGCGCGTTCGGTCTTGAGCTAGAAAGCCCGCGCAACGGCGCCGAGCGCGGCAGCCAGGTGTCGTTCGCCCATCCACATGGCTACCAGGTGATGCGCGCCTTGATCGAGCGCGGCGTGATCGGCGATTTCCGCGCGCCGTCGACCGTTCGCTTCGGCTTCACGCCACTCTATGTCGGCTACCGGGATGTCTGGGCCGCCGTCGAGGTGCTGGAAGACATCCTGCGCACGAGCGCCTGGCAGGAAGCGCGCTATGCGATCAAGGAGGCCGTCACCTGACTTCGAATGGCATGCCGAACAAAGACAACTCGAAATCGATCCGATCGCTGGAGGGGCCGGTGCTGGGACACCGCATTGTCGACTGGGATGACGCCTACGCCAACGGCGCGAACATCGCTGGCGGCGACCGCTGGCCGGCGGCCTGGGACGGCCCAGCTCAGGCATTTCGCGAAAAGCTGTTGGCGCAGGGCAGGGCGCGGCTCGACATCGTCTATGGCGAGGCGCCGCGCAGCCGGTTCGATCTCTTCCTCCCGCCTGCCGCGCCGAAGGGGCTCGTCGTGTTCATCCATGGCGGCTACTGGATGGAATCGGACAAGACATCCTGGTCGCATCTGGCCGCCGGCGCTGTCGGCCGCGGCTTTGCCGTCGTCATGCCTTCCTATACGCTGTGCCCGCGAACCAGGATCGGCGGCATCGTCAATGAAGTCGCGGCCGCGATCGGCAAAGCGGCGGCCATGGTCGAGGGACCGCTGATGCTGACCGGACATTCGGCCGGCGGACATCTCGCCAGCCGGATGGCGACGACGACTTCGCCGCTGGGCGCCATGGTGGCGCAACGCATACGCAAGGTCGTTTCGATTTCAGGCCTGCACGACCTTCGGTCGTTGATGTTCACGGCTTTGAACGAGACGCTGAACATCGACGAACGGGAAGCGTTTAGCGAAAGCCCAGCGCTGCTGCGGCCCGTGCAAGGAACCCGCATCACCTGTTGGGTCGGCGGCGGCGAGCGCTCGGAATTCCTGCGCCAGAGCGTATTGCTCGCCAACATCTGGACGGGGCTTGGCGCCGCTACCCAGTCAGTTGTCGAGCCGGACCGGCATCATTTCAACGTCGTCGATGGTCTCGCCGATCCCGACCATCCCCTGACCCGAACGCTGGTGGACGAATAACGATCGACGTTCTCAACGTACGAACGATCGACTTCGTCGACGTCCGGACCACCGGCGTTGTCGATCTATCAGCGCAGCATAAGCACGCTGCATTCGGCGCCAACCTCCGCAGCCAGCGCGAAGGGCTCGCGCACGATCAGGCCGTTGGCGTCGGCGAGCATCCTGAGCATCGAGGAGTCCTGGATGCCGAAAGGCGTCGCGACCAGGGTACCGGCATCCTCGCGAACCACGGCGCGCACGTAGTCCTGCCTGAGATCGTTGGCCGGCATCGCGGCGCCCAGCCGGGCCGTTCGCACGTCCTGCCTGAAATTGCGGCCGCCGAGCCGGGCAAGCAGCGGCTTCAGGAAGAGCTGCGAGCAGACGATGCTTGCCACCGGATTGCCTGGCAGGCCGATGCAGCGGACATTGCCAAGCCGGCCGAACATCAACGGTTTGCCGGGACGCATGGCGATCTTCCAGAAGTCGAGCCGCATGCCTTCGCCGGTCAGCACGTCATGGATCAGGTCGTGATCGCCGACCGAGGCGCCGCCGAGCGTGACGATGACATCCGGGCCCGCCTGGACCGCTCTCCTGACCAGCGCGGCGATCGCCTCCTTGCGGTCGGCCGCGATGCCAAGATCGAGTGCGCGTGCGCCAACCGACTGGGCGGCGGCGGCAACGCCATAGGCATTCGACGAAATGATCTGATCGGGGCCGAGCGTGCTGCCCGGCGGCAGCAATTCATCGCCGGTGGCGATGATCGCGACCAGCGGCTGGCGCACGACATTCAAGGCAGGGTGGTTGGCAGAAGCCGCCAGCGAAAGGGCCGCCGCGTCGAGCACGCGACCATTTCCGAGCAGCACGTCGCCCTCGCCGAAGTCGAGCCCGCGGCGCCGGACATTGCGTGCTTGCGCGGTCGGCTCCGTCACCTCGATCCTGCCATTGCCGAGGTCGCGGACGTTTTCCTGGATGACGATGGTGTCGGCGCCTTCAGGCAGCGGCGCGCCGGTGAAGATGCGCACGGCCTGGCCTTTGCCGACGGTTCCGGAGAAACCGCGCCCGGCAGGCGCCATGCCTATCACTTCCAATTGCGCTGGCGCTGAAGCGACGTCGGCGGAACGCGCGGCATAACCATCCATCGCGGAGGCGTTGAAGGGCGGCTGCGTGCGCAGCGCCACAACCGGTTCCGCCAGGACCCGCCCGGCCGCGTCCGCCAGCGGCACGCTCTCGCCCGGCAAAGGTGCTGCGCCGTCGAGCAAGCGCGCGAGCGCTTCGGCGACCGGTACCAGCGCCATCAGGCATCCGCCTTGTAGTCACCGGATTTGCCGCCGGTCTTCTCGACCAGCCGGACACCGGAAATCACCATGCCGCGATCCACCGCCTTGGCCATGTCGTAGATGGTGAGGCAGGCGACCGAGGCGGCGGTTAGCGCTTCCATCTCCACGCCGGTCTTGCCGGTGACGCGGGCGAGCGCTGTCACCTTGAGGCCGGGCAGCGAATGGTCCGGCTCGATCTCGACGGCCACTTTGGTCAGAAGCAGCGGATGGCAAAGCGGGATCAATTCATGCGTCTTCTTCGCGGCCATGATGCCGGCGATACGGGCGGTGCCCAGCACATCGCCCTTCTTGGCGTCGCCGGCCAGAATCATCTCCAGCGTTTCGGGCCGCATCGAGACAAAACCCTCGGCGATTGCCGTGCGGGTCGTCTCGG
The DNA here is from genome assembly GCF_003952405.1 of Mesorhizobium sp. M2A.F.Ca.ET.043.02.1.1. NCBI lineage: Bacteria > Pseudomonadati > Pseudomonadota > Alphaproteobacteria > Hyphomicrobiales > Phyllobacteriaceae > Mesorhizobium > Mesorhizobium sp. M2A.F.Ca.ET.043.02.1.1. The sequence goes on along the minus strand of NZ_CP034445.1, from coordinate 6,655,130 downwards.
CCTTTTCGCCGACATCGACCATGTTGGCTTCGCCCTTGGCGCCGAGATGGGTGAGGGCGGGCATTCTCAAACGGCCTCGGCCGCTGCCTTGCCTGTCAGCAGAAGCTTGGTCGCGGCAGCTACGTCCGCCTGCCGCATCAGGCTCTCGCCGACGAGGAAAGTACCGATCTTGCTCTTCTCCAACCGGCGGCAATCCTGATGCGTGAAGATGCCGCTCTCGCTGACCAGCAGCCGATCCGCCGCCACCATGGCGGCCAGGCGCTCCGAAACGTCGAGGCTGGTCTGGAAGGTTCTGAGATCACGGTTGTTGATGCCGATCAGCCGCGAAGACAAAGTGAGCGCGCGCTGCATTTCATTCTCATCATGCACCTCGATCAGTGCGTCCATGCCGAGCTCGAAGGCGGTCGCTTCAAGCTCGCTGGCCAGCGCGTCGTCGACGCTCGCCATGATGATGAGGATCGCATCGGCGCCCCAGGCGCGTGCTTCGTAGACCTGATAGGGATCGAACAGAAAATCCTTGCGCAGGGCCGGCAGGCGCACCGCTGCGCGCGCGGCCGTCAGGAATTCCGGAGCGCCCTGGAAAGACGGTGCGTCGGTCAGCACCGAAAGGCACGCGGCGCCACCTTGCTGATAGGCCTGCGCCAATGACGGGGGGTCGAAATCGGCGCGGATCAACCCCTTGGAAGGGCTGGCCTTCTTGATTTCGGCGATCAGCCCGAAGCTCCCCGCTCTTCGCTTCGCCTCGAGCGCCGCCAAAAAACCGCGCGTCGCACCGGCATCCTTTGCGCGCGCCTTGATCTCGGCCAGCGGTATCTTCGCCTTCGCTGCCGCGATCTCTTCGCGCTTATAGGCTTCGATCTTGCGCAGGATGTCCGACAAGGCCTTATCCGTTCGAAATCTCGACGAGCTTGTCCAGCACCGCAAGGGCGCGACCGCTGTCGATCGCTTGCGCTGCCGCCGCGATGCCGTCGGCAAGCGTCGTCGCCTTGCCGGCCACAACCAGACCGGCGCCGGCGTTCATCAGCACCGTGTCGCGATAGGCGCCCACGGCGCCACCCAACATATCGCGCAGTTGCCTGGCGTTGTAGGCCGCGTCGCCGCCGCGTAGCTCTTCCTTGGTGTGCCGCTTCAGCCCGACGGCTTCCGGCGTCAGGGTGAAGGTGCGGATCTCACCGCCGGCAAGCTCCGCAACCTGCGTCTCGCCCGTGGTCGTGATCTCGTCATAGCCATCGCCATGGACGACCCAGGCGTGCTCGGCGCCTAGCGCCTTCAGCGTCTCGGCCACCGGCATGATCCATTCCGGCAGGAAAACGCCGACCATCTGGCGGCTGACGCCGGCGGGGTTCGACAGCGGTCCGAGCAGATTGAAGATGGTGCGCGTGCCGAGCTCGACCCGGGTCGGCCCGACATGCTTCATCGCCGGATGATGCGCCGGCGCGAACATGAAGCCGACGCCGGCCTCATGGATGCAGCGGCCGATCATTTCCGGCGAGATATCTATTCTGACGCCCAGCGCCGTCAGCACATCGGCGGAGCCGGTCAGCGAGGACAGGCCGCGATTGCCGTGCTTGGCGACGGGCACGCCGGCGGCGGCGATGACGAAGGCCGAAGCGGTCGAGATGTTAACCGAGTGCGAATTGTCGCCGCCGGTGCCGACGATGTCGATGGCGCCCTGCGGCGCCTCGACACGCAGCATCTTGGCGCGCATCGTGGCGACCGCGCCGGATATCTCGCCCACGGTCTCGCCGCGCACGCGCAGCGCCATCAGGAAGCCGCCGATCTGGCCGGGCGTCGCGTCGCCCGACATGATGATGTCGAACGCCTCGCGGGCTTCCTCGAAGGAAAGCGCGGTGCCGGTGGCGACCTTGGCTATATGTGTCTTCAGCGCGCTCATCGTGTCTGTGCTTGCGAAACGGCGTTCGGATCGATGCGAACGTCATATTGCGACTGCAGTTGCGCCACCAGCTGGTCGAGCAGGTCGTCGGACATGCCGGCGCCGAAGGATTTCTGCGCCTCGTCCGGCACCGTGCTGCCGTCGGCGCCAGCCGGCTCGAAGACCTCGGCGACCCTGAACAGGATCTGGCCGTCGCCGGTGGGCGAGGGGATCAGGCCGGTGCCGCCTTCGCCGACTCCGAACATGGCGGCGGCACCCTCCTTGCCGAAATCGGCATCGTCGGCTTCGCGCTTCAAACCGCGCTTGGTCTGTTTGTCGAGCTTGAGCTCGCCGGCGGTGACGTCGAGCGTGGTGCCGGCCTTGAGGCGCTTCTCGAGCTCCTGCGCCTTCGCGTCGAGCCGCTTGTCGGTCTCGGCTTCCGTCCAGTCGGCCACGACCTTCTTGCGGGCCTCATCCAGCGTGCGGTCGCGCGCCGGCGTGATCGACTGCACCTCGTAGAAGACGAAACCGTTGTCGGCGGTCGTCAGGCCTTCATTCTCGGTATTGGGCTCGGCCGCGAACACCGCCTTGATGAGATCGGCCGATTGCGGCAGGTCATTGACTACGCTGCCGTCCGGCCGCTGGCCGGTGCGGTCGATGGCGTCCATGGTGACGACCTTGAGCTTCAGCTTGTCGGCGGCCTGGGCAAGCGAGGCGCCCGAGGCGCGGGTATCCTCGTAACTATCATGCACGTCGAGCAGGATACGGCTTGCCTCGCCGAGCGCCAGGTCCTTGCGGATCTGAGCGGACACTTCCGAAAGCGGCTTCACGACCTGCGGCTTGATCTCCGTGACGCGCAGGAGCACGGGACCGAAGGCGCCCTGGACGACCTGGCTCACCTCGTTGGCATTGAGCGAGAAGGCCGCGTCGGCAACCGCCTTGTCGGCGATCTTATCCCTGGACAGCGTGCCGAGCAGCGTGTCGGCCTGCGTCTTGCCTTCGGCGGTGACGAGCTTGTCGAAGGTGGCGCCAGCCTTCAGCGAATCCAAAGCCGCCTTGGCCGCGTCCGGCGTCTTGAACACCAGCTGCTCGATGGTGCGCATCTCGGGCGTCGTGTAGCGCGCGATGTTCTTGTTGTAGTCTTCGCTGACCTGCTGGTCGGTCACCGCGGACGGATCCGCGATGTCCTGCGGTTCCAGCCGGACATAGGAGAAGTTGCGGTATTCCGGCGCGGCGTAGTTCTTCTTGTTGGCGTCGAAATAGGCGTTGAGGGCGCTGTCGGACGGCGCCTCGATCGGCTGCACCAGCGTTTTCGGCAGCACCAGATAGTCGATCGTGCGGTCCTCGCCGCGGTAGAGCGAGACCGCCTTGAGGAAGGTCTGCGGCACTTTCAGCCCGTCGGAGATCGCCTCGACGATTTGCTGGCGCACGGCCACCTGCGAGCGGTTCTTGAGATAATCCTCGGGCCGCATGTTGAGCTGGCGAAGGAGGTATTCGAACGTCCGGCGATCGAACTGGCCGCTGGGGCCCTTGAAAGCCGGATCCTCGCGTGTCAGTTCGGCCAGCCGGTCCTTGGAAAGGCCGAGGCCGAGCTTGCGCGCCTGTTCGTCGAGCACAGCGCCCGACACGAGCTGCGCCAGCACCTGATTGTCGACACCGAGCAGCTTGGCCTGTTCCTGGGTGACGCGCTGGCCATATTGCTGCGACAACATCGAGAGCTGACGATCGTAGGCGAGGCGGTATTCGTTGATCGAGACCTCGGTGCCGCCGGCAGTGATCACCGCGTGATGGCCGCCCAGAACGCCGCCCACCATGCGCGTGGTAATGCCCCAGGCGGCAAAGCTCAGGACCAGCAACAACAGCAGCGCTTTCGCGACCCAGGTGCCCGCCGCGCTTCTCAATATACCAAGCATGCATACTTCCGAGTTTTGCGCATTTTCGCGTGCGCCGAGTCTGAAACAAGCGCAATAGCGCCCTTCCGGTCCACTGTCGATTGCTTTGTGACCTGATTTTGGTAGTGAGGGCGCTGCTTAATGTCGCTCGGAGAACGAGTCCCATGACCCCTGGAATCCGCCCCCTTGTCGCCGGCAACTGGAAAATGAACGGCACCAGCGCCTCGCTCAACGAGCTGCGGTCGATCGGCAACGGGTTCATGAGCGGACTCGACGCCGAGACCGAAGCGGTGGTGTGCGTGCCGGCGACGTTGCTCCAGCGCGCAGCCGAGATCCTGTCGCGCACGCCGGTGCGGGCCGGCGGAGAGGATTGCCATCCCAAGGAGAGCGGCGCTTTCACCGGCGAGATTTCCGCCGAGATGCTGAAGGACGCCGGCGCAAGCCATGTCATTGTCGGCCATTCCGAGCGCCGCGAACTGTTCGGCGACAACGATGCGACGGTCCATGCCAAGGCTTCGGCTGCCTGGCGGGCAGGGCTGGTGGCCATCATCTGCATCGGCGAGACGCGCGCCGAACGCGAGGCGGGCGCCACACTCGATGTCCTGTCGCGCCAACTCGAAGGATCGGTTCCGACCAGCGCCACTGCGGCGAACACCATCATTGCCTACGAGCCGGTGTGGGCGATCGGCACCGGCCTGACCCCGACGGCGGCCGACGTCGCCGAGGCGCATGCGCATATCCGCGGCAAGCTGACCGGTCTGCTCGGCGATGCCGCGGCCAGGATGCGCATTCTCTATGGCGGCTCGGTCAAGCCGTCCAACGCGGTGGAACTGCTCGGCGTCGAGAATGTCGACGGCGCGCTGGTCGGCGGCGCCAGCCTGAAGGGGGCCGACTTCCTGGCGATCGCGGAAGCCTACATGAACATCTCCTAGAGAACGTCACCTCGGCTTCAGCGGCATAAATCGTTGTATCGGCCGCATTGCTTCCCATATTCCCGGCCACGGGCTTGGAAATGCCGCCAAAGCATTGTAAGGAGCCGCCTCCAAAACACCGGTCGTATGCGCGGCAGCGCTTGGCCTCGCCAGGATAAATTATGGAAACCGTACTGATCGTCATCCACCTCATGGTCGTGCTCGCCCTTGTCGGCGTGGTGCTGCTGCAGCGCTCCGAAGGCGGCGGCCTGGGCATCGGCGGCGGCTCCGGTTTCATGACCGCGCGAGGCGCTGCCAATGCGCTGACCCGCGCCACCGCGATCCTGGCGGCTGCGTTCTTCGTGACCTCGCTGGCGCTGTCGATCCTTGCCCGCTACGGCGAAAAGCCGATCGACATTCTCGACCGTCCGGCGACGTCGAGCCAGGGCAGCGGCGTGCTCAACCAGCTGCCGGGTTCCAATGGGCCGGTGGGCACCTCCAAGCCCGCGGCTCCGGCCAGCGGCACGACTCCCGCGGCTCCGTCAGGCGGTACGACGACCACGACGCCTCTTGCCAACGGCACCATGGCGCCGGCTCCGGGGACAACGCCTGCTCCGGCTGCGCCAGCGCCGGCAGCCAACGGCGTCACCTTGCCGGTCACGCCGCAGGTTCCGAACCAGTAGCCAGCCAAGGACCGGGCCGCGATCTGTTGTTCTTTGAACACAGTCGCGGCAAATGCGCGTCCGATCACAAAGATTCAACCGGGCGTGGCGCCTGCCTCAGCTTGAGGCGATGACGGCTAATCGATTATAGATTGCCCGCGGCACTTTATCTGCGTCCTTGGGGGGCGCCGGGCGATGCCGTGGGCAACTTGCTTTTGACAATCGGATCTTCGCCATGCAGCTTCGCAGCTTCATCCTCCTGGGAGTCTGTGCCGTCCTCGGCATGGGTTCCGCGGCCTTTGCCGGACCGGCAAACCTGGCCACTTCCCCGTCGGTAGAGACGACCGACGCAATTCCAGTCGTCGCCGCCAAAAGCGACGCATCGCAGCTGAGGCTCCTCAAGAAGAAGAAAAACCCGACTTCGGACGACCTTGCGCAGATCAGCAAGCTCGAGGCCAAGATCGTGGCCGACAAGGAAGCCGCCAAGCAAAAGGCGCTCGAGGCTCGCAAGTTGGCGATGCGCGAGGCGGCAAAGGCCAAGGCAGACGCGGCGCGCCAGGAATGGCTCGCCAAGAAGGGCGGCGGGGCGGCCGCATCTGAAGTCGCCGACGCCAAACCGGCCAAGAACACCACCAACATCCTTGCGCCGCTGGAGCCGATAGCGCCGCTCGTTGCGGTCAAGGCCGAGGAGCCGATCCCGGCGGAAGCCATGAACATCACCGCCACCGGCAACAACGGTGAATTGCGCAGTGAGCAGCCCGGCCAGAAGCAGACGAGCAGCGGTGGGCTGTTCGCAGGCCTGTTCGGCGGTGCCTCGGTGTCCTCGATCAGCTATCTGCCAGAGACCCGCGCACTTGATTCGGCGCTGGCCAAGAAGGACGCCAAGCGGCCCTTCAAGGTGAAGCCGGAATTCGTGCCGCAGGACGTCACGTTCACCGGCTATGAGCCGGGCACCATCGTGATCGACACCAGCGCCCGTCGCCTCTACCTCGTCGAGTCGTTTTCCACTGCGCGCCGCTATGCCATCGCTGTCGGCCGCGAAGGCCTGCAGTTCAAGGGCACCGTGGCGGTCGGCGACAAGCAGGAATGGCCGCGCTGGATCCCGACGCTCGACATGCAGAAGCGCGAGCCGAAGCATTACGGCCAGTACAAGGACGGCATGCCCGGCGGCGGCGAGAACCCGCTCGGCGCGCGCGCTATCTACCTCTATGACGGCAAGAAGGACACGCATCTGCGCATCCACGGCACGATCGCGCCGAACTCGATCGGAACCAGCGCCTCCAATGGCTGCTTCCGCATGATCAACGAGCACGTCATGGACCTCTACAGCCGCGTCAAGATCGGCACGAAGGTCGTTATTATCTAAGGGTTTCCATCAAACTGCCGAAAGGGCCGGCACCGCCGGCCCTTTTGTTTTGAATGTATCAAAGCCTCTTTGCGGGCCCCCCGTGCCATTTTGGGAAAAAGCCTTCGCGGCGGTTTTTTCTCTGGCGGAATCAATCAGGCCGCGTTAAGCGATGACTCCCATGGCGCGATATGTATTCATCACAGGCGGCGTGGTTTCCTCACTCGGAAAAGGCATCGCCGCAGCAGCTCTTGGGGCTCTCCTGCAGGCGCGAGGCTATCGCGCGCGGATCAAAAAGCTCGACCCCTACCTCAATGTCGACCCCGGAACGATGTCGCCGTACCAGCACGGCGAAGTGTTCGTGACCGATGACGGCGCCGAGACCGACCTCGATCTCGGCCATTACGAGCGGTTCACCGGGCGTTCCGCGAACCAGCAGGACAACATCACCACCGGCCGCATCTACAAGAACATCATCGAGCGCGAGCGGCGCGGCGACTATCTCGGCGCGACCGTTCAGGTGATCCCGCACGTCACCGACGAGATCAAGCATTTCGTGCTGGACGGCAATGACGACTATGACTTCGTACTGTGCGAGATCGGCGGCACGGTCGGCGATATCGAGGCGATGCCTTTCCTGGAGGCGATTCGCCAGCTCGGCAACGACCTGCCGCGCAACAACGCGGTCTATGTGCATCTGACGCTGATGCCCTATATCCCGACCGCCGGCGAACTGAAGACCAAGCCGACGCAGCATTCGGTCAAGGAACTGCGCGGCATCGGCATTGCGCCCGACATCCTTCTGGTGCGCGCCGACCGGCCGATCCCGAAGGAGGAGCGGCGCAAGCTGTCGCTGTTCTGCAACGTGCGCGAAAGCGCCGTCATCCAGGCGCTGGACGTGCCGCATATCTACGACGTGCCGATGGCCTATCACCAGGAGGGGCTCGATTCGGAAGTGCTCGCCGCCTTCGGCATCGACCCGGCGCCGAAACCGCGCATGGAGCCCTGGCAGGCGCTGTCCAAGCGCATCCACAATCCGGAAGGCGAGGTAACCATCGCCGTTGTCGGCAAGTACACGGGGCTGAAGGACGCCTATAAGTCGCTGATCGAAGCGCTGTCGCATGGCGGCCTCGCCAACCACGTCAAGGTCAAGCTCGACTGGATCGAAAGCGAGATCTTCGAGAAGGAGGATCCCGCTCCCTGGCTGGAGAAGGTGCACGGCATCCTCGTTCCCGGCGGGTTTGGCGAACGCGGCTCGGAGGGCAAGATCCTGGCGGCGAAGTTCGCGCGCGAGCGCAAAGTGCCTTACTTCGGCATCTGCTTCGGCATGCAGATGGCCTGCATCGAGGCGGCACGCTCGCTGGCAGGCGTCGATCACGCATCGTCGACAGAGTTCGGCCCGACGGATGAGCCCGTCGTCGGCCTGATGACCGAATGGCTGAAAGGCAACATGCTTGAGAAGCGCCGGGCCACCGGTGATCTCGGCGGCACGATGCGGCTCGGCGCCTACCAGGCCGAACTCGCCAAGGGCTCGAAAATTGCTGACATTTACGGCGACACGCAGATTTCCGAGCGCCACCGGCACCGCTACGAGGTCAATATCGACTACAAGCAGCGGCTGGAAGAGTGCGGCCTGGTTTTCGCCGGCATGTCGCCCGACGGCGTGCTGCCGGAGACGGTCGAATATCCAGACCATCCCTGGTTCATCGGCGTGCAATACCATCCCGAACTGAAGAGCCGGCCGCTCGAGCCGCATCCGCTGTTCGCCAGCTTCATCTCGGCGGCGGTGGATCAGTCGCGCCTGGTTTAGGATGTGTTGATATCCAGGCTCCAGCCTGCGAGTTGGCCGTGCGGATTCATAATGCAGACCTACGTCGCGCTGCTCTACAGCATCATTCTGAGCGAGGGGCGGCGCGTGGTTATGGCCGATCTCAAGGCGATGGCCGAGGGTCTGGGATTGAAGAACGTCCGCACGCTGGTGGCCACCGGCAATCTGGTGTTCGAGGCGCGGACAGGTGAAATTTCGAAGCTCGAGCAACGGCTGGAAAAGGCCTTCGAGAATACTTTTGGTCGCCAGGTCGACATCATCGTGCGTGGCGCCGAGGATTGGCTGAAACTTGCCGCCGGCAATCCGTTTCCGGCTGAATCCGCCGGTGCGGCCGATCAGGTTGCGGTGCGCGTGATGCGTGAGCCTGCGTTTGAGGAAGCTGTTGCCGACCTTGCCGCCTACGCTGCCGAAGATGAGAAGGTGCGATTGGTCGGCGGCGACATCTGGTTTGTATTTTCCCGTGAAAGGCCGAGTTCGCGATTGCTCGCGGCCATCAACCACAAACGTGTGGGTATCGGCACGACGCGCAATTGGAACACGGTGCGCCGCCTCGCCGAGATGGTCGGCAAGCAGATTGAAAGGGCGGCTTTCGCCGCCCCTTCTTGATTTTTCAGGCCTTGGCTGTTCTGGCGCCGGCGCCGAGCGCCATAGTGCGCAGGACGTAGTAGACGGCGCCGGCGATGGCCACACCGAAGAACCAGCCATAGACGCCCCACCAGGACGGCAGCAGGTTGGTGAAATTGGGCAGGATCGAGGAGAAGATCGCGCCGATGCCGGCGGCGATGAAGGCGTTGACGTGCCAGCCGCCCTGGAAGCGGAATTCGCCATCTTCTCGGTAGAGCGCCGGCACGTCGACCTCGCTTTTGCGGATCAGGTAGTAGTCGACCATCATCACCCCGAAGATCGGCCCCATCGTCGCGCCGATAATGCCGACGAAATGCGCGGCGCTGCCCTCCCACGGCGCGAAGGGATAGAGCACCAGCGCGATCAATGCCGCGATGTAGCCGCCTTTCTTGAAGTCGATCTGACGCGGGAAGACGTTGGAGAAGTCGAAGGCCGGCGAGACGAAATTCGCCACCACGTTGATGCCAAGCGTGGCAACGGCGAAGGTCAGCGCCGCAAGCGCCGCCAGGAACCAGCTGTCGAACTTGGCCGAGATCTGGTCGGGGTGGAGCAGCATTTCGTGATAGACGTCGTAGGCGGCGATTGTGGTGACGCCGGCGACCAGCGAGAACAGGATCAGATTGACCGGCAGGCCCCAGATATTGCCCTTGCGAAGGGCGGCATTGTCCGGCGCGTAGCGGGCGAAATCGCAGAAGTTGAGATAGAGCGCCGAGAAATAGGTCACCCAGATCGCCGCGGCACCGAAGAGCGCGGTCCACGATCCCGGGTCGCCTGGAATGCCGGCGTCGGCGGTCTTCTCGCGCAGCACGTCCATCGGGATGTCGCTGGTGAAGGCGAAGCTGCCCGATTTCACGCAGAGATAAATGGCCAGAAGCAGCATCATCACCCACACGGCGGGACCGGCCCAGTCCTGGAAGCGGCGCACCGTCTCCATGCCCTTCTGGATGATCAACAGCTGCAGCGCCCAGATGATGACGAAGCAGATCACCTCCAGGGTCGAATGTCCCAGAAGATGCGAGCTCTTGTTGAACTCGTCGAACCATTGTAGGCGCGTCAGCAGCGCCACGATGGCGCCCGACGCCGCAGCCGTCTGAGCGCCATACCAGAAGCAGGCGACGATGGCGCGCACCAGTGCCGGAATGTTGGCGCCCCAGATGCCGAAGGAGGCGCGGGCAAGCACGGGGTAGGGCACGCCGGTTTTCACGCCGGCATAGCCGACCATGTTCATCAGCGCGTAGATGATCAGCGAGCCGATGCCGATGGCGATGATGAAATTGACGAAGCCGCCGCAGAACAGAAACAAGCTGGCCGCCAGATAGTAGCCCCAGAGGCTGTGGACGTCCGAAGTCCAGACATTGAAGATCGAAAACGGTCCCCAGTTCCTGACCGTTGCCGGAGCCAGATCCTCGTTATAGAGGTCAGGCGATGCGCCTTGAATTGTCATTGTCGTTGTTCCCCTTCTTGCAAACGCGCCCTCACGCGTTTAACCGCAGAGGTTAAGCCTGTCGCTGGGGAACCGGCAAGCAATCCATTTGCCGGCTTTCACCTTAAAGACATTCAATGAGAATCGCCGTTATCCGCCTCCTCGAAGCCTGCATCGGTCGAGTCGCCATGGGCGCTTTCTTGATCGCACAGGTGTCGGCCGGCGGGTTCCGAAGTTTTTCCATCGGCAACCAAATTTGTTTGGAACCAATCCGCCGGACGTGCGTTTATGCGGGTTCGACTGCGTTGCGGTCGGCCGGGAGGATAATCATGGATCGCTTGCATTTCTTTACCCCAGTGCGAATTGCGCGTGGGCAGGGATACCCTGTGGAGGAAGTCGATAGCGTCTCCGAGGCGATGGTGTTCCTGCGGAAATGGCCAACGGGAAGACGCGGCCCGGTTTATCAATGCGCCCTGAATTGCTGTACGGCGGCTATGTCGGGCAAGATGTCGGCCGAGGAAGCGAGGAAAGCCTTTGTCGGCTTCGCCCGCATCACCCGACTGCTGGACGACGACATGGCGCTGCCACTGGGTGGCGCGTCGATGGACAATGTCTACGCGCTGCGGCGCTAGGCTCGAAAAATCCTTTTGAAATCAATGTTCTGCGTCGGCAACGACGCAGCACGTTGGGTTTTTGTGGTTCCCAGGTTCCGCACCAGGACGGCTTGGGAGCCGATGTTTTGACCCGTCAAGAGCGCCGTTTCGCTCTCCGCCAATTTCTAGAAGTCGACGCTTCGAAGCAACAAAGCGTTGAAAATACTTGTACGATTTCGGCGTGAAGTATCTTTAAACCTGTTGGCGCTATCCCTACGTCATCGTTGTTATGTCTATCAAGGCAACACCGATGTAACATCGCTTACGCCACGCCTTTCTCACGGGGGACTCGGGAGGCGCGGTCACTTTCCCAAACAATGAGCAGCCCGAACGCTCGACACGCTCTTGGTGCGTCGAGCGTCTCGGCGCGCAATCTCCCCGCTTTGTCAATCAACACCAGCCGGGTGGCGGCCGGGTGAACGAACCCGCGCGCCCTTAGGAGACAAGACATGGAAGCCCTAGAATATCTCGGCCCGATGAAATGGACGGCGATCGAGATCGCCGTGCCGGTTATCGTGCTGGCGATCCTGTTCTGGCGGAGCGGCATGGTCCGCTACATCCCGAACGACAGGCTCGGCATCCTGGAAAAACTATGGAGCTTTCGCGGCTCCGTCAGTGATGGCTTCATAGCGCTCAACCGTGAGGCTGGCTACCAGCCGGAAGTCGTGCGCGGCGGCCTGCATTTCTTCATGCCGTTCCAATACTCGATGCACCGCGCCAATCTCGTCACCATCCCGCAGGGCCAGATCGGCTATGTCTTTGCGCGTGACGGCAAGCCGCTGCCGCCGACGCAGACACTTGCTTCCAACACAGATGCCGACGATTTCCAGGATGTGCGCGGGTTTCTCGAAAAAGGCGGACAGAAAGGACCGCAGCGCAAGATCTTGCGTGAAGGCACCTATGCCATCAATCTCGCGCAATTCATCGTGCTCACCGCCCAGTCGATCTATGCCGTCAATCTGAGCTCGTCGGAACAAAGCCTTTTTTCCAACATGTCCAGCATGATCTCGGAGCGGGGCGGCTTTGAGCCGGTCGTCATCCACAATGCCGAGGACATGATCGGTATCGTCACCATCCATGACGGTCCGGCCCTGCCGGACGGCGAGATCATCGCGCCGACCGTGGCCAACGATCCGAACGACCCGAACTTCCACAACAATTTCCAGGACCCGGAGAAGTTTCTCAATGCCGGTGGCTACCGTGGCCGGCAGCTGCAGGTGCTGGCCGACGGCAGCTACTTCCTCAATCGCATCTTTGCGACCGTCGAACTGGTCGAGAAGACGATCATCGACGTCGGCACGGTGGGTGTCGTCGTCTCCTATAACGGCCGCCACGGCGCGGACATATCCGGGCAGGCGTACCGTCACGGCGAGCTGGTCGAAATCGGCGCGCGCGGTGTCTGGTCGACGCCGCTGCTGCCGGGCAAGTATGCGTTCAATACCTATGCCGGCAATATCATCACCGTGCCGACCACGAACTTCGTGCTCAAATGGACGAAGGAGCAGTTCGGCGAACACAGGCTGGACGAGAACCTGTCCGAAGTGTCGCTGATCACGAAGGATGCGTTCGAGCCTGTGCTGCCGCTCTCCGTCGTCGTGCATATCGACTATATGAAGGCGCCGCTGGTGGTGCAGCGTTTCGGTGACATCAAGCGGCTGGTCGAACAGACGCTCGATCCGATGGTTTCCGCCTATTTCAAGAACATCGCCCAGACAAAGACGCTGATCCAGCTCTTGCAGGAGCGCAGCGACATCCAGCGCAAGTCAGGCGAGGAGATGCGCGAAAAATTCAATTCCTACAGCCTCGAACTGCAGGAAGTGCTGATTGGCACGCCGCGTGCCGCCGATGGCCAGAACAGCATAGAGCAGATCCTGATACAGCTGCGCGAGCGCCAGATTGCGGTCGAAAAGGTCGAGACCTACAAATTGCAGGAGAGGGCGGCCACTCAGGAACGCACCTTGCGTGAGAAAGAAGCGCTGGCCGAACAGCAAGCCAAGATCACGACCTCGGCACTTACCATCGAGATCAGCGAGAACGAGGGCAAGGCGCAACTCGCCCGCACCCGTCAGGAGGCGGAAACCATCCAGGTCACCGCCAAGGCGGAGGCGGAGAAGGTGCGCCTCGCCGGCCAGGGCGAGGCCGATATGATCAAGGCTGTCGCGCTTGCCGATGCCGAGCGCATCAAGGCGACCGGTTTCGCGGAGGCCGAGAAGGTGCGCGCGCTTGGCCTGGCGGAGGCCGAGGCCACCGAGAAGAAGGTCGCGGCCTTCGGCGGTCCGGACTATCAGCTCAACTCGCAGGTTCTCATGCGCTTCGCCGAGGCGATCGAGAATGGCAGGCTGCCGCTCGTGCCGCAGATCCAGATCGGCGCCAATGGCGGCGAGAAGGGTGCCGCCAACGGCCTCGTCGAGATGATGCTTTCGATGCTCGTCGCAGACCGGGTTGGACGACAAAACCTGCCGGGTGCGGTCCCGGACCCGTTGAGGAGGAATGATTGAGGATGGGCCGGTCGCACCGGCCCATCTCGCGTGGCGCGTCGATGGGCAATGTCTACGCCTTGAGGCGCCGCGCCAGGCTGAGCCACGATGCTGGTCGAGGGCCCCGCGCCGATGTCGGCGCGGCAGGCCTCTTCTTCGACAAGGTCCGACTAAAGCGCGTCGCGTCGAAACGGATTCGCGCGACGCGCTTTAAGTCTTTGTTTTGATGCATGTCGTTCTCCCAAAACCGCTGCGCACTTTTGGGCGACATGCATTAAGTCAGTTCCGTACCAACAGTTTTTGGGACGCCAGCCAGAATGGCGGCAGGCAAAGCGGGATGGCCGACAGCAGAAGCATCTCGTCCTTGATAGCGACGCCGAACTCGTCGGCGACGAAGCGCCGGCGCGCGGCGAAACGCGCCGCGAGCGCCGGGTAGCGCTCGGCGATTGTCGCGCGCAGGCCCGCGTCGGCAAAGGTCACGGCGTCCTCGCAGTTGAGCGTCACGCCATCGGGCATCGGGACAGGAATGATGTCGACCTGGAACGGCATGCCGGAGACCAGGCGCTCGCTCGAGCCCGGACGTATAGGCGAATGCATCCATTCGTCGAGGCCGACCAGATGGCCGGGATTGAGGGCCGGCCGCAGCCTGCCACGGGCCAGGGTAGAGATCACCGCTTCGTGGATCGCGCCGCCTTCGACACCGATTCCGGCCGTTTCATACCAGGCGATCAGTCCGTCGAAATAGGCCTTGGTCATCTCCAGGAAAGCGGTGTCGGCCTCGGCGATGAGGCCGCCGCGGGCCGTCAGGCCACCCCAGTACCCGACCGCGGTGGTTGCGCCCTCGCCGCGCCGCGGCACGCGGGCTGTCGGGCTGCGCAGGCCGATGACGGGGCCGCTCGCATCGTTGGAGGCGAACATCGGATGGCAGCTCATGGGTTCGCCGGCATAGCCCATGCGGGACGCGGCCGCGAGCTCGCTGTCGCCAAGGTTGAAGCCCGTGACGATCCGCCAGACCGCCATCGACGCCCTCGACGCACCCCATTCGGCCTCGGCGATCTGGTCTGCGTCGACCACGGCCCGCAGGCCCTCGACCGGGTGCATCAGCACGCGGGTGGCGTCCACGATGTCGGACGGCCCGACGATCGCGGCAATGGCATCGACGATGAAAGACGGCGCGAAGAAGGTCGGCTTCGCCAAATCCCACTCCTCGTTCTCGAGATATTTCCAGCCGACAAGGCCGATCGTGTCGCCGGACCCGAGCCCAGCTTCGCGCAGCACTGCGACAAGATCCGGTTTCTGGCTGCGATCCTGGCCCATCAGGCTCAGTGATTGGGCAAGCATCGTGACGATGCCGGGCAGGCCGGCGATCGGCGTGTAGCCGATGTTCTCGTTGCCGGTGACTATGATGCGCTGGCCTGCATTGCCCAGAAGCAGCAGGGCCTCCTCGAAGCGAGGCTCGAAGCCCGTCAGGAACGCGATGTTGGCGGCGTGCTCGCGGTCGGCATAGACGACCAGCCAGTCGGCGCCGGACTTGTTGATGGCGCGGGCGCAGCGCGTTTCATATGTCGCGGCCGGGATGGCGGGGCGCTCGACCGGAAGGCCGAAATCCGGGATGTCCACGTTGCGCAGGGTGACGGTCATTTCTGTCCTCGTTGATGCTATGCCGATGGCGCCGCGATGGACGACCGGCTTGGGTGGCAGGGGTGCTATTCGCGCGCCAGAAATCCGATGGCCGACGGCAGGAGGGCGCAGGTTGCCGTGCTGCCGGGGGTCAACTCGCGGGCGATCGCGGAGGGCGTGAGCACGCTCAGTTCCTGGCCGTCGGCCGTGATGACGGTGACGCGTTCCGACGTGCCGACGAAGGACACGTCCGCGACCGTGACGGAGAAGGAGACCGAGCCAGGCGCCACATCACCGAGGGTGATGTCTTCCGGGCGGACCCAGACCGTGATCGCGCCGTCGCCGTGACGCGTCCGGTCATAGGCGGCGGGCATCGGCACGCGGATGCCGAAAAGATCGAGTTGCGCGCCGTCCGTTTGAGCCGACAGGATGTTGTTGCCGCCGAGGAAGCCTGCGACGAAGCGCGAGGCCGGCGCCCGGTAGATTTCGCGCGGACTGCCGATCTGAACGATGTTGCCGTTCTGGAAGACGGCAATACGGTCCGACATGGCGTAGGCCTCTTCCTGGTCGTGCGTGACGAAAACGAACGTGACGCCGGTTTCCTGGTGGAGACGCTTCAGCTCACGCTGCATGGCGTCGCGCAGCTTGCGATCGAGCGCCGAGAGAGGCTCGTCGAGGAGCAGGATCTTCGGTCCGAAAGCAAGCGCGCGGCCGATGGCCACGCGCTGCTGCTGGCCTCCGGACAGTTCGCGCGGCTTGCGTGCGGCGAGCTGGTCGAGGCCGACCAGCTTCATGACTTCATCAACGCGCGCGGCGATGCGCGCGTTGTCCCATTTGCGCACGCGCAAGGGGAAGGCGATGTTGTTCGCCACCGACAGATGGGGAAACAGCGCATAACCCTGGAAAACCAGGCCGAAGTTGCGGTCCTCGGGATCGACGCCGGTGATGTCGGCGCCGTCGAGCAGGATCGTTCCGGAGTCCGGCCTGGTAAAACCGGCGATCGACATCAGCAGGGTTGTCTTGCCCGAGCCGGATGGGCCGAGCAAGGTCACGAATTCGCCCTCGTTGATCGACAGGTCGACGCCGTCGAGCGCGATTGCCGATCCGTAGGCCTTGCGAAGCGTGCGGATGTCGAGGAAAGCCATTCAGTTCGGGTCCCGGGCGAGCGGCCCTGTCGAGCAATGGATGCCGCCGCCGTTCAGTTCGATGCATTCATAGTCGAGCGTCAAGATGGTGATGCCGGCCTTGTCCAGCCGCTCGGCGAGCCGGGGAGTACGGGTGGCATGCATGACGACCCTGCCAGGCGCGATGGCCAGGCAGTTCAGCGAGAAGGCATTGTCCTCGGGCGGCAGCTCGATCAGATTCATGCCGCGCTTTTTGAGGCGGTCGATGAAGAAGTAAGGGAGCTCGTTGATGTTGATGATGGCGGTCTCGTGATCGATCATCATGAAGCTGCCGTCGATGTGGATTCGATAGCCCGGCATCGGCACCTTGATCAGCTCGACGCCGAGGCTGTTCAGGATCATCTCGACCTGGCGGATACCTTCCTCGTTGCAGGCGACGGAGTGCGAGCAGACCGCCGTCTTTTCGTCGATCAGCGCGAAGCCGCCACCCTCGAACACCGCTTCGCCATGCAACGTTCCCAGAATCGGGCAGCCGGCCTTTGCCAGGGCCTGGGTGACCATCAGTTCCTCGCCGCGGCGAGCGCGCCGGGCAAGGCGGGTGACGATGGCGCCGCCTTTGACGCCGATGACACTGTCACGGCAGAAGGTCGATTTGAGCGCGCCGGGCGCCGCCTTCTCGGTGAGGATCACATCGACGCCTTCCGAGCGAAGCAGCGCGGTGAAGGCGTCATGGGCGGCCTGCATGGCGGTGAGATCCGGCGGGGTCTTACCCATGAAGTACCAACCCTTCTCCGGGTCGCCGAAGCCGCCGATCTCGGGCATTGGCTTGTTCTTGTCGACGATGTTGATCTCCTCGCCCGGGCGATGCATCAGCACCGCGCGCAGCTTGCCGACATCGTTGGTGCAGCCCCATGGACGCCCCCAGACCCGCGTCTGTTCCTCGGGATCGTGGAAAGCCGGCGTCGGCACCGATCCGAATGTCTGGAAGAACTTCGCCTCGCGATATTCGTGTTCGCTCATAGCGGCGGTGTGTGCTGACATGTCCTTGGTTTCCTTTCTTAACTTGTGGACTGGATGAGGGGTTCACGACCGGCGCTGCGCAAGACGCTCCCATACGGTCATGCGCAGCAACAGGCAGATGATGGTGATGACGAGCATGACGGTGGCGATGGCGGCCAGCGCCGGGTCGACGGCGTCGGCGATGCTTGTCCATATCTTGCGCGGCAGCGTCACCAGCCGACGGCTGGTGATGAAGAGCGTCACCGTGATCTCGTCCCAGGAGACGATGAAGGCCAGGATGGCGCCGGCGATCGTGCCCGGCAGGATATTGGGCAGGATCACCCTGCCAAAGACGGTGGGCGGGCGGGCGCCCAGCGAGCGCGCGGCCTGGACGAGGCGTGGATCGAGGTTCGACAGCGAGGCGCCGATCGCCAGAACGGCAAGCGGCATCGCCAGGATGACATGGACGATGGTGACGCCGAGCCAGCTGTCGAGCAGCGACAGCTTCGACCACAGCCGCACCATGCCGACGGCGTAGATGATCGGCGGCACGATAAGCGGCGAAAGCAGAATGATGCGCAGGGTCGAGGGCCATCGCCCGGCATAGACCCAGGCGCCGATGGCGAAGGCCGCCGACACGCCGGTTGCGGCGATGCTGGAGGCGAGCGCTATGCCCAGGCTGGTCAGGATGCTCGGCAGCCAGCCGGCGCGCCAGTCCGCAAGCGAGGCAAAGTGCTGGAATGAGATGCCAGTGGTCGGCAACGACAGATAGTCCTTCGCCGTCAGCGCCACCGGCACGACCACCAGCACGGGCACGAAGAGGAAGGCAAGCAGCAGCCATGCCAAGGTCCAGGGCAGCCAGCGCTCGCCTATGCGACGCAAACGCAAGCTCATCGGCGTCCGCCTTCGAAGGCGGCGCGAAGCGCGGGACTGCGCGCGGCGACCGCGACCAGCACCCCGACGACAAGCAACAGCGTCGTGGAGAGGGCGGTTGCCACCCCCCAGCGCAAGGTTGAGGAGATCTGCACCGAGATATATTCGGCGACCATGAGCACGCGGCCGGCACCCAGAATGGCCGGTGTCACCAGGAAGCCGAGCGAGAAGATGACGATGAACAGGCTGGCGATCGCAAGGCCGGGCAGGCTGAGCGGCAGCCAGACGCGGGTGAAGATGGTGACGGGCCTCGCCCCAAGCGATCGCGCTGCCTGGATGATGCGCGGGTCGATTTCGGAAAGGTTGGTGTAGAGCAGCAGGATCGCGAACGGCATCATGTAGTGGACCATGCCGACGATCACGCCGAACTGATTGTAGACGAGCTCCAGCGGCTCGGCGATCGCGCCGCTGCCGACCAGCGCCGAATTGAGCACGCCGTTGCGGCGCAGGATGGTGATCCAGGCAAAGGCGCGCACCAGCACCGAGACCCAGAACGGCACCATGACCATGAACAGCGCGACGCGGCGCGCGGCCGGCCGCATGTGGACCAGCGCGAAGGCGACCGCATAGCTCATGACGATCGTCAGTACGGTCGTCACCGCCGAGACGATCATCGTCGTGCGCACGACCCGCCCGATCGCGGCGCTGCCGAACATCTCGACATAGTTGCCGAAGCCGAAGGTCGGCTCGGTGAATGAGAGCGCCAGCACCTGAAGGATGGGGACCACGTAGAGACAGATCGTCAATAGCGCGGCCGGTACCGTCAGGCCGAAGGCCCAACGCTGGAAAGACGACATGGCGGCTACCCGGCCACCGGCTGGAAGCCGGTGGCCGTCCCTGGTCAGCGAGAGATGAAATCGAGGAACTTGTTCTGCAGCGCGGCTTCGTTGTCGGCGTAATACTGGGCCGAGATCTTCAAGCCTGTCTTGGCGTTCTCCGGCGCCAGCGAATAGACCGCCTTGTCTTCCTCGGTCATGAGAGCGAGCGCCTTGGGATTGGACGGGCCGTTCCCCATGATGCGCAGCAGGGTGATCTGGCCTTCCGGCTCCATCGACGAGTTGATGAAGTCGAACACCTTCTTGCCGGCGGGGTTGCCCTTCGGCACGGACCATGCGCTGGCAAACATCAGGTTGTTGTTCCAGGTCCAGGTGAACTGGGGGTTCTCCTTGCGCAGCAGGTTGGCGCGGGTGTGCCAGATGTTGCCCATCACCACCTCGCCGTCACGGAAGAGCTGCTGGCTCTGCGCGCCCGACTCCCAGAAGATCAGGTTCGGCAGAAGCGGCTCCAGCTTCTTGAAGGCGCGGTCTACGTCGAGCGGATAGATATCCTCGGGCTTGACGCCGTCGGCGAGCAGGACCGCCTCGAGCTGGCCCTGGATCCATTTGCACATCGTGCGCTTGCCAGGGAATTTCTCGAGATCGAAGAAGTCGGCCCAACTGGCGGGCGCGGTCGAGAGCTTCTTGGAATCGTAGGCGAGCACGTTGGAATAGGTGTAGTTGCAGATGCCGAATTCGGCGGCGAGGCCGTCGCCGACCAGGCTCTTGTCGACGATCGAGTAGTCGATCGGTTCGACATAGCCACCCTTGCCGAGCACGAGCGCGTCGGTCATGCCGCCGTCGGTGGCGTCCCAGGTCACATTCATGGAATCGACCATTGCGCGGATCGCTCCCGTCTCCGGGCCGGCGCCGTCGATCACGACCGGTATGCTCGACTTCTTGGTGAAGGGCTCGCCATAGGCCTTCTGGAAGGCGTCGAGCGCGGCGCCGCCCCAATTGCAGACGACGATCTCATTGGCTTCCGCCGATGCTGCGCCGGGCCGCATCGCGACAGCGAGGCCGAGGCCGGCCATGGCGGTAAGGAAGGAGCGACGGTCGATCCGACCGGATTTGAACTTCTCGATTGCTATTAACGCTGCGTCTTGACCAAAGCGGTTGCTGGACATGGCTGTTCCCCTTTTTAGGTCCGTCTGGAGTCCTAGTTTTCGGTGACTTCCTCCCGGGCCGGCGCCAAGCCGCCGGTTGGCGGCTCGGAACCGGTATTGCTTGCAGACCGCCGTAGCCGGCGGCCTGATGGCGGCGCGACCGATGCACGGACGACGAGCTCGACGCCGATGCGTTCGGTGACCGCTTCTGTTTTTCTGCCTGTGATGAGGTCCAGCAGCATGGCGACGCCGCGCCGGCCGAATTCGGCCGGAGACTGCCGCACCGTCGTCAGCGCCGGCGAAAGAAGGTCGGCATTGCTGATGTCGTCGAAGCCGATGAGCGAGACATCCTCGGGAATGCGCAGGCCCATGCCGCGCGCCGCGCGCATGGCGCCAAGCGCCAGCATGTCGCCGCAGGTGAAGACGGCGGTCGGCGGATCCGGCTGCTCGAACAGCTCCTTGAAAGCGCCGACAGCCTGGTTTTCATCATAGTCGCAATGGACCACCAGCCGGTTGTCGACCGCCATGCCCGCCGCTTCCAGCGCCTCGGCATAGCCGGAGAGCCGCTCGGTCGTGCTGAGCAGGCCATGCGGGCCGGCGATCGCGCCAATGCGGCGATGGCCCTTCTCGATCAGGTGGCTGGTTGCCATGCGGGCGCCGTCGGCGTTCCTGGCAAACAGGCGCGGCGCCCGGGCGCCCGGCACATCCTCGTCGAGCAGGACCACGCCGCCGGTCCGGTTGATGCATTTGACCAGCCGGCCGTCGTCCGAATGGTTGGTGAGAAGCAGGATGCCGTCCACCTGGTGGTCCTCGATACGCGCCAGGAAGGCGAGCTCATGATCCACCAGGTTGCGGCTGTTGAGCATCAGCAGGTTGTAGCCGTGCCGCGCCGCCTCCGCTTCGGATGCGGAGGCGATGGCGGCAAACAGCGGGTAGGCGATGTCCGAGGTTATCAGGCCGAGCGTCTCGCTGCTGCCGCGCGTCAGCCGCCGGGCAATGGCGTTGGGACGATAACCGAGGCGCGCAGCTGCCTGCTCGATCTTCAGCGCTGTCGAGTCGGGCAGGCTGATGCGGCCGTTGAGATGGCGCGACACGGAGGTTACCGAGACGCCCGCCGCCCGCGCGACATCACGGATGGTGATCTTCAATCGATCCGACAAACGCTTCAACGCTCCCGGCAGGATGATGTTGAACTTGGCTGGTAAACCGGTTTCGTAGACCGCCCAAAAAAAAGAGGCCGCCGGCTCCGGACCTGACAAGGCGAGGGCAGGGACGGGAGCGATCACAGAACGTCTCCCGCACGGAAGAACTCCTGATGCTCGCGCTTGAGGGTGGCCTGGTCGCAGTCTACATTGCGAATGTGCGCGGCCATGAGGCGCGCGGCCTCGCCAGTCTTGCCGGCACGGACTTCATCGAGGATCGCGCGATGCTCCGCGATGATCGAGCGGATGTGATCCGGCTTCATGCCGATCAGGAACTGAACGCGCATCATGTCCGCCGATATATGCTGGCAGGCAGCCCAGGCGCGGGGATGCGCGAAGGCAGCCGTCAGGCCCGAGTGGAAGGCCATGTCGGCGCGATGCAGGGCGCCCATGTCGTCGCTGTCGACCAGCCGTTCCTGTGCCCGCAACGACAGCTCGATTTCGTCGAGCGTGCCGGGATCCGGATGGACGCCGCTGTTGGCGATGACCGCGCTTTCCAGGGTCGAGCGGATGAACACGGCCTCGCGGACCCGGGTCATGTCGATAAGCGAGACGCGGGTGCCGGTTTGCGGCGAAATCTCGATCAACCCCTCGTCGAAGAGCCGGGTGAAGGCCTCGCGCACCGGTGTGCGGCTGATGCCCATCGCCTGCGCGACGTCAGTCTCGGCAAGGCTCGCGCCCGGCAGGACACGCGCGGTGATGATCGCCTCGCGCAGTTCCTGATAGGCCTTGGCCGAAATCGTGTTCCGTCGCTCGGTCTGCTCGGTCAGGATTGGCGCGTTCAGCTTTAGCATATCTGTATACTGGCATTCAGGATTTTTGGGAGTCAAGAAGCGGTTTGCCGGAAACCAGCGGATT
This sequence comes from Mesorhizobium sp. M2A.F.Ca.ET.043.02.1.1, assembly GCF_003952405.1. NCBI lineage: Bacteria > Pseudomonadati > Pseudomonadota > Alphaproteobacteria > Hyphomicrobiales > Phyllobacteriaceae > Mesorhizobium > Mesorhizobium sp. M2A.F.Ca.ET.043.02.1.1. The sequence continues at coordinate 6,632,785 of NZ_CP034445.1, read as the reverse complement.
TCGTGGATCGTCGAGCGCTTTGATCGCCTCCGCGATCGCGGCCGCGGTCCCCTCGGGCGTTGGCAGGCCGCCGCAATGGGGTGTGATGCGCACGCTTTCATGCGCCCAGGCCCAATGATCGGCCGGCAGCGGCTCCTGGAGGAAAACGTCGAGCCAGGCGCCGGCGACATGGCCGCTGTCCAGCGCTTGCCTGAGCGCGGTCTCGTCGAGATGATCGCCACGCCCCAGATTGACCACATAGGCACCCGGCGCCAGCAGGGCGAAGAGCCGCCCGTCGAGAATGCCGCGCGTGTGCTGGTTGGACGGCAGCAGGTTGACAAGGAGATCGGCCCCCGTGACGGCCGGAACCAGTCCGCCCTCGCCATGAAAGGCGGTCACGCCGACACGTTCGCGGGGCGTGCGCGACCAGCCCGAGACCCGGAAGCCCGTTGCCGCGAGGCCCGACGCGACATGACCGCCGATCATGCCCAGGCCAAGCACCGCGACCGACAAGGCGCCGCGGTCGCGGATCTCGGAAACAGCCCGCTGCCACTTGCGCGCGCCCTGGCTTCGGCGAACGGAAAAATCGTCCTGCTGGCGGGCGAATGCCGCGTGCATGGCGTAGTCGAGAATTTGCTGTGCTTGCGCGGGATCGCGCAGGCGCACGACAGGCATATCGTCGGGCAGGCGCGGATCGGAGGTCAATTGATCCGTGCCGGCGCCCAGGCAGAGCACAGCGCGCGTCGAAGCAGGCAGCTTCGCCATGTCCGGCGGAAAAGCCCAGGTCACCAGCAGGTCGTAGTCGGTGTCCGGGGCGCAATCGGTCCAGCGGCGGAATTCCACGCCGGGACAGGCCGAGCGCAACGCGGTATCGAACGCCTCCGAATAAGCGAGAGGATCGGCAAGCACGACCCGCACGGCGTCAACGGCCGTCGAAGACGAGGCCCGAGAGCCGACGCAATGCCAGCCACTCCAGTTCGGCGGCGCCGTCCGGATCGGCCTCATATTGCGCGGCGGTGCGTTCGCACACGTCGCTGGACGGAAGATGCACGGGCCGGCCGCTGCCAAGCACGGCAAGCTGGATGCGGCACGCCTGCTCGAGGTTGTACATCAGGGAAAACGCCTCGCCGACGGAACGGCCAACCGTCAGCAGGCCATGGTTGCGCAGGATCATGGCGCGATTGTCGCCGAGATCGGCGACGAGGCGCTGCTGCTCGTCCCGGTCGAGAGCGATCCCCTCGAAAGCGTGATATCCGACACGGCCGTAGAAGAGCAGGGCGGTCTGGTTAAGCGGCAGCAGGCCTTCTTCAAGGCAACTGACCGCGACGCCCGCGGCGGTGTGCGTGTGCATGACGCAGATAGCGTCGGGCCGTGCCGAATGGACTGCCGTGTGGATGACGATGCCTGCCGTGTTGATCGGAACCTGCGTGCCCCGCATCTGGCGTCCTTGATGGTCGATCACCGCAAGCGAGTCCGCGGTGACTTCCCCGAACAGGTCGCCATAACGGTTGATCAGCAGGTGGTTCGGCTCTTCGGGCAATCGCGCCGAAATATGAGTGTGGATCAGGTCGTCCATGCCGAAATGGGCAATTAGCCTGTAAGCCGCCGCAAGTTCCTGGCGCATCGCCGTCTCGGTGGATGAAGTCATTTGCAGGTCGCCTCCTGTTAACGATCGGCATACCTGAACTCCTGTATACAGGTCAATAACGTCCGCTTGGTTTTCATTGAGCGGCGGTGTGCGGGAATAGTGTGGCTGCGGTGAACGACGCTTTAATCCGCGGCCTCTGGCGGGCATCGGCCGGAGAACTGCTCGGCCTGTCAGTCCGACGTAAACAGCGTCAGAACGAGGGGTCAAATGCGTGTGCTATGAAGCCCCATAAGTGACCACTCGCTCCGGCGGACGTCGGTTCGCATTAGCTTCGCGACTCAGGGTTCGCGGATGCTTTCGTCGAGACCACGCAGGAGCGGATAGAGGAAATATGACAAGATCGTGCGGTCGCCGGCCTTGATCTCCGCGGTCACTGCCATGCCAGGAATCAAGCGGAAACTGCTCGGCACATCACGCAGATCGGTCGCGGTCAATTCCACCCGTGCCTTGTAATAAGGACGTTGTTGCCCACCATTCTTCGGATCCTGTGTGAAGGTGTCGTCCGAGACGGTTCGAACCTTACCGGACAGGGTACCGTGCTTCTGGAAGGCCCACGCCTCGAGTTTCAGGCGAACTTCACTGCCGGCCTCGACATGGCCGACATCGAGCCCCTGGACAGAGACTTCTGCCTCCAATGGAGAACCCAGAGGAACGAGCGTATAAAGCGGCTCTGCTTCTTTCAATACCGAGCCAACAGAGCGCTGCGCCACTTCGAGCACGATCGCGTCGGCGGGTGCGGTTAGCACCGTGACAGCCTTCCGCCGCAGCGCCTTGTCGAGTTCCCTGGCCGCGGCATCGTGATCGCGGCGCGCTTGGACTAGTTCCTCGGCGGTCTTCTGGCGGAACTCTGCGAGGTAAGCCGCTTCCTCGGCCTTCAAGCGTTCCACATTCTCCTCGAGCTCAGCCATGTTGTTGCCCGCGAGCAGCATTTCCTGCTCGACCTGCAGCCGCTGACCCTTGGCAGACAGATAGTCGACCTTCGAGCCGACCTCCCTCTTCAGCAGAACGTCCCGCATCGTCTCAAGATCTTTCGCCACGCCAAGGCGAACCTCCAATGCCTCGCGATCGGCGCTCTTGGTCGCCATCTGGGCTTGAACATTGCGGATCTGCCGATCGTAAGAAGCCAGCTTCGCCTTGTTCTCCTCTACCCTCCGGATCCATATCGTCGACTGCAGGCGCGCTTCGTCATCCAGGTTTTGGGGGTTGTATGGCCGGTCGTCGAGCTCGGACTCGAGCCGCCCGATTTGCGCGGCGAGGCTCGCGACCTTTCCCCGCAATTGATCGGCATCGGCTTCGCTGAACGTCGCGTCGAGGGTCGCCAATGCGTCGCCTTTCCGCACGATGTCGCCCACCTTGGCGTCGATGCTGCGCACGGTCGAAATCTCGAGCGGCTGCACCACAATCGTCGAGGCCGTCGTCACCAGCTTGCCCGGTGCGACCACGATCTGGTCGACCTTGGCTACCGACGCCCAAATGCCAGCGACCATGATGACCGCGACAAGTACGTACAGCGTGGCTCCCACGACCCAGGGCGGGCGCCGCTCGTCAATCTTGCGTGCATCGCTTTGAAAGTCTCTCACCGCTGGAAGGAGCGTGCTCATCGGGCAAGGTGCCTGTTCTGCTGGTTCCAAAGCTGTCGGTAAGTCATGCAACGGGACAGAAGTTCGCCATGTTTCCCGTGATCGACGATCCGGCCGCGATCGAGCACGACAATGGCATCCGCTGCGACGAGCGAGGACAGACGGTGCGAAACCATGACCACGGTTCGCCCCTCGGCAATGCGGGCAAGGTTTGCCTGGACGATCGCCTCGCTCTCGGGATCAAGCGCGGAGGTCGCCTCGTCCAGGATGAGGATGCGCGGTTGGCGCAGCAAGGCACGGGCGATCGACAGGCGCTGCTGCTGGCCGCCCGACAGGTTGGTGCCGCCCTCCTCGAGCAAGGTGTCGTAGCCCTGCGGCAGTAGTTTGATGAACTCGTCGGCACCCGCCATCGTCGCGGCGTGGACGATCTCCTCCAGGGTTGCATCTGGCCTGGTCGCGCCGATGTTCTCGCGCACGGTGCCGCGAAACAGAAAGCACTGCTGCATCACGACGCCGACATTGCTGCGCAGATGCGGGAGGTCGAGCTCGCGAATTTCATGACCGTCGATCCGCACCGAGCCGTGCTGGATCGGGTACGTGCCGCGCATCAGCCGCGTCAATGTCGACTTGCCCGAGCCGCTGCGCCCGACGATGCCGAAAACCGAACCGGCCGGGATGGTCAGCGACACGTCGTTCAGGGCCGGCGGAGCGCTGTCGCTGTAGCGGAAGATCACATGCTCGAACTCGACAGTGCCCGCGATCGGCGGGCGCAGGCCGCGCACATTCGGTGGCCGCTCCGGACTGCGGTTCATGATGTTGCCGAGCATTCGCACCGAGAGCCCGGCCTCCTGGTAGCCTTGCACCAGACCGACGATCTGTGAGAGCGGCGTGGTGACCCGGCCCGACAGCATGTTGAACGCGATCAGCGCGCCCACCGTCATCTGGTTGTCGAAGACTAGCAGGGCGCCGAAGCCGACGACCGCAACCGTCAGCAGCTTTTCGAGAAGCCCGATCACCGCCTGCGCCGAGGTAGAAATCCGCCCGACGTCGAACCGCGACTCGGCGGCCTGGGCGCAGAGCGCGTCCCAGTCGCGCTGGCGCAAGGGCTCGGTCGCCAACCCTTTGACCGTTTCCATGCCGTGGATGGTCTCGACGAGATAGGCCTGACGCTGCCCTTCGGCCTCGTAGAGGACGCGCAACTTGCGGCGGTAGAGCGGGATCAGCCCGCCGATCACACAGGCGGTGACGGCGGAAAAGCCGAGCACCATTGTGGCGAGACGACCGCTGTAGAGGAACAGCAGCGGCACGATGACCAGCAGCGAGGTGGCGTCGAGCAACGTCAGAAAGAGGCGGCCGGTCAGAAACTCCCGGATCTTCTCGACCTGCTGCATGTGCTTGGTGATGACGCCGGCCGAGGCGCGCTCGAAGAAATCGATCGGCAACGACAGCAGACGCGCGAAGGTGCGGATCGAGGTGCGCACATCGATCCGTGCCGAGGCGTAGACCAGCAGGATGCGCCTGAGATAGTTGAAAACCGCATCGAACAGGACTGCGGCGCTGACCCCGATGGCGAGCACAACGAGCGTCGTATAGGCCTGGTGCACGAGCACCTTGTCGACGGTGATCTGGATGAAGATCGGCAGGGCAAGCGCCAGCACCTGCAGCGCGACCGCGGCCACCGCGATGTCGCGGAACATCGCGCCGTTGCGGACGACTTCCGGGAGGAACCAGGTAAAGCCGAACGGCCGGCTCTCATCCGCCAGCGCGAATGTGCGGCGCAGCAGCAGGAGCTCGCCGGTCCACTTCCTGCAGAACGTCGCCTGGTCGAGGGGTAATACGTCGAGGCAGTCAGCGAGGGGGTCGAGGACTCCAACCTTGTTCTCGTTGAATCCGAGCAGGATGACGCTGTTGCCATTTGTCAGCCGGGCGATCACCGGATAGGCGTCGCCGAGGCGTTGCAGGTCCTTCCAGCCGACCTTTAATTTGCGGCTGCGCATGCCGCTGCTGCGGGCGATCTTCGGCAGCAGCCGGGTGATGTCGTCATCGGGCCTCAGCGCAAAGTCGTGCTTGATGCGCTCGGGGGAAAGATCGATGCCGTAGTGCCGCCCGATGGCGACAAGGCACTGCAGTGCTGTTTCGACCGGAGACCCTTCCACGGTACCGCGCAGATTATCAGGCTTGGCGGCGCGAAGGGTGGAGGAGCGCGTTTGGGTCATCCAGGTGAGGACGAGCCATACGAGCACCGTGCACAGCAGGAACGAACCGGGTGTGGAGCCACTCGACCGGCCCGTGCCCGGCGGCGGCGAGGGTGGCGAGCGCATCGGACAACCAGCGATTCAGTTCGCCATAGAGATCGTTCATGGCTCTCGCTCCGCGGCATGTCGGCAGGTCGGCGCGTGGACGAGCGCCGTGACGCAAACGGGCCTCGGCGTGCTCCCGCTTCCGCTGCGCCATGACGGGCGGAGAGGGGCTGTGTTGGGCATGAAGCACCGACGCATTTGGGCTATTGCTCGTCGCTGAAATTTGGCGATTTCGGCCGCCGCCGCGCGGTCGCCGCGGGCGTTGCCGCCGCAGGCAATGCCGCCTGCGGCATCAGCCGCACCACCGTTGCTCCAGCATCTGCCGTTTCCTCCCCGACCGGCAGGGGAGAAGTGGGCTGGGAGCCCGGCTCGGCTCCCGGTGACGACGGCTGCTGCGACCGCAGCACGCCCGCCTTCTCTAGCTGTTCGCGCATGCCGTTCTGCGTCTGCAGCATTTGAGAGAAGGCCTGCAGGCTGGTGATCAGCCGCTGCGTCACGCGCGGCTCGGAGCCGGACAGCGAGACCAGATCAATGCGGATCATGCCGTGCTTGAGCGAAATCTCGCCAAACGCATCGACAAAGGTTTCGGGTACTACGTCCATTTACCTACCCCAAAAAAGCGGCCGGGCTTTCGGCCCGGCCGCTGCTCATGCGCGTTAAGCAATCGCGACGTGGATCGCGAACGGGTCGCTCTTGGTATCATTATCGCCATCGGCGATGGTTGCCGTGAAGTTCATGTCGAGCGCCTCCGGGTTGAACGTGTTGGAAATATTGAACTCGATCACCGGGACCTTCACGGTGCCCGAACCCATGAAGAGCTGGACCGCGTCCAAGTCGTTCTTTTGGTCGATGGAGGGGATGACGAAGCTCACTTGCCCGCCGGCTTCTTGGTACAGATCCGCGCTCTCCACCTTGGTAATCGCGCCCACGGTGATCGAGTTGTCGGCGTTGCGGGTGTAGGTCCTGTAGAAGATGCCCTCGGTCGAGGGGTCGTAGCCGCCGACCGAATTGTCGATGAAGATCTTCATGCTGCTGACCAGGAAAGCCGTCGGGTCAATCACAAAGCTCTCATCGAAGGCACCTCCCTGTGTCGTCGCGCCGTCGACGCCGGCATTGGCGTTGCCATCGAAGTTGTTGTTGCCGAGCCCGATGCCCGACGTGCTGACGTTCATCTGCGCCGGGCTGAGATACGTGGCGTTGGTCTGGATTTGGCTCTCGCTCGCGTCGAGGAAGCCCTTGATACTGGTCGGATTGGTCGTGGCATTAACTGCGGAGAATACGATCGAGCGGTTTCCGATCGTCAGCGTCCGCACCGGATCCGGCCCGCCCGCATCGAGGCTTCCGTTCGCGGACGAAACCGTCGTTATCGTTCCGGGCGGGGTTGTCAGCTCGATCTTGTAGTTGCCGGACCCCGGATCGACCGCATCGAATGTCAGCTTGAACGCCACCGGCTGAGGGTTGACGATGCCGTCGTTAGTGAAGTCGTCGGTGATCGTCCCGTTGAAGACATAGTTCCCGTTCACATCGGTTGTCGTCAGCGTCCCGAGCGAGCTGTTGACGGTCACAGTGGAGTGGGAGTCGATTGTGTAGTTGTTGAAGGTCACGTTCAGCGACTTGAACCCGTCCGCGCCAGGAGCGTCGGACCAAGTGCTGCTCCCGCCTGCGGCGTAGGTGCCGTTCGCGATGTCGTTGACCGTGACGGTCGGCCCGTCATCGTCGAACTTGACGAGCAGGCCGATGTCGTTGCCGGAGTCGGTGGCGGTGTCGCCGTCGCCGTCGGTACGGGTGACGCTCATCTGCACTGCGCCCGACGCCAGCGTGATTGTCTCATCATACGAGGCGCCGCCGGTCGGATGCTTCAACGACAGATACTGGGCGAGGAAGACCTCGCCTGTGGTCGCGTTCGTCGCCAGCGCGAAAGCCACCGTGCCGGCGGGATCGGCGGTGTCACCTCCCGCGTTCTCGGTGCCGACCCTGCCGAGAATCAGGCCTGCGGCGTTGCCAGTGCCGTTGTACAAGAAGATTTTAGTGCCCGCGGTTGTCTCGACCCCCGAGTCGGTGCCGTTGTTGACGCTTAACGCATAGCTGAGTTCCTGCGCCGCCGGCCCATCGGCCCCGGCGCTGCCGCCGGTCACGGTCAGCAGCGAAGCGGTGCTACGGGCGAAGCCGATTGCGCCGGTGCCCGCCACATCCGGATCGTCGCCAGGCGACGGCACGTTGGTGAACAGCGACGCGATCGTCGTCGAACCGAAGGCGAACGCCGTGCCGTCGACGTCGGTGTCGGACTGCACCCCGGCGGTCTCGTCGTGGCGCACCGATGCCGTGCCGCTCGTCACGGCCGTGATTGTCGGCCCGTCATCGTCGAACTTGACGAGCAGGCCGATGTCGTTGCCGGAGTCGGTGGCGGTGTCGCCGTCGCCGTCGGTACGGGTGACGCTCATCTGCACTGCGCCCGACGCCAGCGTGATTGTCTCATCGTACGAGGCGCCGCCGGTCGGATGCTTCAACGACAGATACTGGGCGAGGAAGACCTCGCCTGTGGTCGCGTTCGTCGCCAGCGCGAAAGCCACCGTGCCGGCGGGATCGGCGGTGTCACCTCCCGCGTTCTCGGTGCCGACCCTGCCGAGAATCAGGCCTGCGGCGCTGCCAGTGCCGTTGTACAAGAAGATTTTAGTGCCCGCGGTTGTCTCGACCCCCGAGTCGGTGCCGTTGTTGACGCTTAACGCATAGCTGAGTTCCTGCGCCGCCGGCCCATCGGCCCCGGCGCTGCCCGTCACGGTCAGCAGCGAAGCGGTGCTGCGGGCGAAGCCGATTGCGCCGGTACCTGCCACATCCGGATCGTCGCCAGGCGACGGCACGTTGGTGAACAGCGACGCGATCGTCGTCGAACCGAAGGCGAACGCCGTGCCGTCGACGTCGGTGTCGGACTGCACCCCGGCGGTCTCGTCGTGGCGCACCGATGCCGTGCTCGCGACCGCGGTGATCGACGGCCCGTCATCGTCGAACTGGAGTTGCGTGCCGGCAAACTCGCTCGCGCCCGTGCTGCTCAAGATCGTGAATCCGCCGATGTCGAGGGTGATGTTCGAACCCGGCCCCTTCGTCGGTTGAACGTTTTCGATCAGCACCCGAGTGTGGGCGCTGGTGGTGGTGTAGGAGACGACATCCCCGTTCTTGACACCCGAGATGACCGCCGTATCGCCGCTGAGATTTGCAGCGACCACAGCGCCATTGATCTTGACCTCTGTGATGTTGACCGTGACGTCATCAGCAAATCCCTCGACAAAACCTGTACCTGTTTCGCCCGCGGCGCCGTTTGGATCATTGAAGGCGGTAATCTTGACTGTGACTGTGTTACCGGTCGGGTTGACCTGAGCGACCGTGAACGAGGCCGCGGTGACGCCTGAGGTATAGCCGCTAAACTGGATGTTGCTTTCGTGGTCGGCCTCCGTTGAGTCGAGACCTTGGGGCGGGTGCGGATCTTGTTGTGGGGCTACCGTGAAATCTTCGGCCGGATTGTCGACGAAAGTGAAACTTAGGCCATTGCCCGGCCCGAGATGCTGACCGTTCACTCCAACAGTCGCGTGGGGTCCGGCCTGGCTGCTGCTGACTGTGTCGCCAGTATGGTCATTGTCCTCGGTGTTCGGGTCAGGGGCACGCCCGGTCACCACGATGCCCGAGGTGCTGACGCCCGCGGGATTGTTGCCGAACATCATGAACTCGTTGGCGCCCGATGGCGCATTGTCGAAGGAGAAGGTCGTTTGCTGGGTTGCCGCGACCTTGAGCTTATTGTCGAGATTGACAGTGAAATCGAAATCGTTGGTAGTGTCCGGGTGCTTCAGCGGCTCGAAGAGTGCGATCCAGAACTTGCCGCCAGTGATTAGGGAATTGGTCGTGGTCTCTTCGACGTAGATCGCAAATACGATGGCGCCGCTCGGATCCGCCACCCCTCCGACGGTGCCCTCCCGGCCGAGGACGACGTTGTCGTTGTTGGGGTCGGCGTAGAGGAAGATCTCTCTGCCCTCGAGGGTGAAAAGCCCGCTGGCGTCCCCGTTGAGCGCACCGTTGGTCGGATCGACGAAGCCGAGGCCATTGACGGTAAAGCCAGAGTCAGGCGTGACGGACAGATCATCGCCCCCTCCGCCAGCGACCTGAATCGCATTCGCGAGGTTGGCTCCCGCGTTGCTGAACGCTGTCGAGACATTCGACGGCACGTCGACTAGCGCGATATCGCTATCCTGCGGGCTAGCCGTTTCGTCGATTTTCGTGCTTCCGAAAACATTGATGGTCAGTGCCATTGCGATTCTCCCTGGTTTCAATGCGGCTGGCGCTGTAATCGGCCCAACGCCCGGCAACCGGCCGCACGGACGCACATCCGCCGGCCGGAGCCGGCGCTGCGCGCCATCGTTAAAAGGAAACTGGAGTTCTGGATTGACTCACGGGGTAGAGGGTGTGGGAGGGGCCGTCGCTACGCCTCCATCCATGCCCCGTCAGGCAATTCTGGGCGGATGCGTCCTATGCGCATCGGTGACCCACCAACGGCGGGCACCAAGGATCGACAATGAGGGCATACTCAACCCCGCCCCTCTTCAACAGGCATTGACTGCCTGTACGCCTCCCGCTCAAAAACATGAGCACGAAAACTTTACGCTTATTTGTGGAAAGTTCAAATCGGACTGTTGCCTTTTAACAAAAGGTGTGAATCAGGAAATGGTCCCTTCATGCAGGGGACTTTTGTCCCTCTCCCTCGAACCATTTGAAATCAAACGAGAATACAGCCAATCAAATCAAGGGGTTTGATTGTGACACCTGCATTGGCAATGAAATAGGTCTAATGCAGACGAAAATCGCCAGCAGGGTTCATAGGTTTGGCGTGTGCAATCGTGTGCACGCGAGCGGCGGCTCTATGGCTCGCTAGAGGGACTGGACAGTTCATTGTCGACCTTATTGGCCCAGTCGATGGGCAACTCGCGGTGAGGCATCGCCTGGGTTGAAGTTTCCGCGCCTCGCCTCATCCCAAATTGCGGGTGCATGTTCGACTCATGGCAAGCGCCCCAGACGAAAACCTTGGCGCTCTTGATCCATGATACTTGCCCGGTGGCGTAGGCCTCTTGAAGCGCGCCAGGACGATCGGAGCCATTGGGTAACACCGCGCCAGCTCGGCGGCGCGGGCGCCCAAGGCTGGCAAGAATTCAGCGTCGACCAGTATGAGGCAGACGGGCTGCAGGAATATCGCGCAGCGGCTTCCATGCTCGCGGCCTGCTCCACGAGGGAAATTGCCTCTCGATTGCGTCCACTATGGCCGCCCCTTTTTGCAGAACTTGGCGCACACAACCTTGTCGGGCCGCTTGCGCAGACTTCCTTACCCGGGTGTGAGGCGGCCCGGCGCCTGTGGCGCGTTGGGGTTAGCGGCGCCGGGCCTGACCGCAAGGGTCCTCTAATTCTGCGCGCCGGCGACTTAGCGATATGCCGTTGATTATCGAAGAGGAATTCTTCCAACGAATAACAAAGAAGTATAAGGCGCAGGATGGTTGGCGCCCGGCGGCACTCCTGACTAGAACGGCCGTTGGACCTGCAAAGCCGGCCAGGCAGCGACAAACTGGAGGACGTCGTTCAAGCCACGTGTCACATGGCGCGCGGAGCGACCTCCAAGACCTTGCCTAAGGCTGTGCGAGGCACGGAGAAGCGGCCGTACTTTGTAGAAGTCGCGACTTGGCGCCCTGTTCCCGGAAGAGCCGGGAGCATTGGATGAGCGCTCAGTCCTTCACATAGTCGCCATCAAATCCCACAAACTTTGTCAGGCCCGCAGCATCGAGCAGGCGGACATGACCCTGGCGGAACTCGAGGAACTTGCGCTCGCGGAGTTCCCGCAACATTCGATTCACATGGATCGGGGTAAGGCCAAGGGCGTCAGCGAGATCGTATTGCGTGAGGGGGCAATCAAAGCCGTTGCGGTCAACGGCGCCAACACGCCGCAGACGCCCCGTCAATTCAAGCAGCAAATGCGCCGTTCGCTCCAAGGCGGTACGCCGTCCTACATTGGCGAGGTGCTGAGCTATCACAGCACCGTTGCGCACCAGAGCGTCCATGATGAACGAGAACAGATGAGGCGATTTCATAGCGGCCAGCGTGAGTGTCTTGGTGGGCGCCACCAACAACGACAGTTCGGTCAGGCTCGCGAACGTTTCGACGGTGCCACCTCCATATGATTGAGGCAGAACCACATCACCCGTTAAGGCAAAATCTAAAATTTGCCGCTGTCCCCCAGGTAGCTCGTGGGAAATGCAGCCCCACCCTGACTCAACGATGTATATACGATCGTTGCTGTCGCCCTGGCTGAAGATTACCGCGTCGGCTGGATATCGCTTGGAAGCGAGCCCGAGCGTCTTCATCAACGCGGCGTCGTCATCGTTAAGTCCAACGTATGACGAACGGTGCTCGTCCCCTTTCGAAAAAGAACGTGAAGCAAACGTCATCCGTACCCCTCGCCCTCGACTGCGTATATACCTCCCTCAGCCTCATCATGTATATGAAATTTCACGTGATGAGCAACCTTTTTGACGTCCGGAACGATAAGGCATTGTGACATCAAACCGAGCGCTAACTCTGGCTCAAAACCAGTTATGGTCCGGTTTGATATCCGCCAGGTCGGGTATCATCTATGACTTACTTCTCTTGAAGTTCTCTCTCATTGACTCAACTATCTCACTGGCAACCAGACAGCTCCGGTTGTCCGCCTGGTCGGCAGCATTGCGCAAAGTCAGCGACGCGTCCCTCAGCAGCCCCCTGATCTCCGCCGGCGACAACACTTCCGAGGCCTCAAGTTCCAAAAGGACCGATTCACTCACATGCAGCGCAGCGAGCGCGACCGCCCGCGGCCTTGTTGCCAGCAACTTCAGGAGATCGCCACTACGCCTGCCTCTCGATTTCTTCTTTGCCATCGTCGTCTTAACTACCCGGACAAAAAGCTTTTTATTTCCAACATCTTGACGAGTGTGCGCAGTCCAAGAGACCGAGGGTTAGACCCTTCTCTTTAAGGTGTAGCCATTGGTGACGGTAACCCAGTTTGCAGCAGTGACCCAGAGGCAAGGGGATACTGAATTAGCGGTAGCTGGTGTTCTTCGGCATCACCAATGAAGACGTCCCGCCAGGATCCGCCGCCGTCGCGAAGCGAGGCCCAGTCGCTTCTTCAGCCGTAGACCTGCTTCGATGAGGGGCTGTCCTTTTTCTGGGAAGGCAGCGGAAACGGTTCGACCTGTCCCTCGGTCTTGTCGAGATACTGCGTCAGCGCCGTCACCAGATGGTAGAAGATGCTGGCTGGGACCTCAGTTGCAAGCGACCGACCGCGCTCGTCGATCCTGTCCACCCACAGGCCAAGCGGTGCGGGATCGATATGCCATCTGAAAAGGCGCGCGACACGGGCTTCGATTTCGGGTTTCAGATCAGGCCCACCAATATTGTCCAGCGCGATCGCCGCCTTGACAGCCTCGCATTGCGGCCAGCTGCGCGAGAGTCTGTCGAGAGGCATCCCTTGTCGCGACACGGCCGCGTATGCCAGCCCTGTGGCTCGATTCAATCCGCTGGCAACTGCTGAGGAATAGAGTTTCCTGGCGTAAGCAGCCAAATCCTTTTGTCCGCTGGCCCGCGCGAAGTCCGCGAGCAGGGAGGCCCATTCGAAATGATGCCCCGGTTCGGTCCATTGCCCTTTGTCTCCGGGCAACGGCAGCCAGTCGGCGTCAAAATATTCGGCAAGCGTCCAACTTTCCTGATCGAAAAAATGACACCGGAAGAGATCGATCACGCGAGCCGCTCGACGAAGATATGTGCGGTCGCCGGTGGCATCATGCCAGGCAAGGAACGATTCGAGCATGTGCATGTGCGGGTTCGAGGACCGGACGCCGTTCCAGCCGGGTGTCTCCAGGAAGCCATTCAGGCTGCCATCCTCAAGGTGGGAATCGATAAAATGAAATGTCTCCTGTGCGAGCTGCAAAGCCGTGTGGTGACCGCATCTATAGGCGTGGGCAAGCGCAAGAAGCACGCAGGAATGGTCGTAGGCATCCTCCATCGGATCGGCCACGCTTCCATTGGAATTGAGGGTGCGCACCCAGCCGCCTCGATCGGTCCGGCCGTATTTTGCGATGAAGTCAATTCCGTGATCGATGAGCTTGTCGGCAGGGCCAGTCCAGCCGCGTTCCTTGGCTACCGCGAAGGCATAGATCTGGCGGGCCATCGTCCGCATCCGCTTGGGCTTGCCCAATGGCCTCGCATCGAAACCGAGCGCTTCGTGAAAGCCTCCATGAACAGTGTCGACCCCTGCGGTCGACCATAGCGGAAGAGTCTCGTTGAAAAGCCAGTGCTCGACGCGCTTGCGCCATGATCCGCTGACAATGACCCGGTCTTCCGATGCCGTGAACTTCGTCTCTAATCGCCCGCTTTTCTCGAGTTGTTCCACGACTTTCTTCACATTCTGGCTGTGGCTGACCGGGGCGACGAATATCGCGTCCGGCGTTGCAACCACCGCCACATCCTTCATTCCGATCACAGTGAGCAGCCGACCTTGGCTCCTGAGGTAGGAATTTTTGCAGTCCATTGCCACGACATCGCCCATCACCACATTGCCGTTGCCGTCGGCGGGGCTAGACTCCAGCAACGATTGCCACGACCCGAGATCATTCCAGCGGAAAGAAGCCGTCACCATCGCGATGCCCTGCGCATGTTCCATGACGGCATAGTCAATTGACGTGGAGGGGACCGCCGAGTAGAAGCGTTGGGGCAAGTAGAGGCCCGAAATATCGGTCGTGGCGGACCTGAAGGCGCGTTCCGCGGTATCCCAGATTTCCGGCTGCAATTCGATCAAGGCTTTCTGCATCGTGTCGGCGCGAAACAGGAAGATGCCCGCGTTCCAGTAGAACCTTCCCGACGACAGATATTTTTGCGCCGTCTCGACGTTCGGCTTTTCGACAAAGCGCGAAACCGCGGCCGCGCCATCGCCATTGGCGGCAACCTCGATGTACCCATATCCAGTTTCCGGATGAGTGGGCTTGATCCCGAAGACGACAATGCTACCAGCGTCTGCGGCAGGCATGCCGGCTTCGACGGTTTCCCAAAATTGCGTCTCGGTCGATATCTGATGGTCGGATGGGACCACGAGCACGAGTGCATCCTTGCCGTGTTCGGAAATCGTCTGCAGTGTCGCTATTGCGACCGCCGCCGCAGTATTGCGGCCCAGGGGTTCGAAGATCGGCCTTCCACCGTTCAGTCCGAGCGGACTTATGTCAGAGATAACGCGTTCGGCATGACGTTCGGACGCTATCAGATAGATCGGCGTTTCGCTATTTGGCCATGCTTTGAGGCGCCGAACCGTCTTCGCCAGCATGGAGCCATCCCCCGACAGATCGTGGAACTGCTTGGGATTGTCTTCGCGCGAGAGCGGCCATAGCCGCGACCCGACACCTCCGCTCATGACGAAACTTACGATCCGGTGTGCCATGCTTCAGTTCCTCTCAGAATGTCTGGTTGTAGGCTCCGACCTCTGAATAAGCAGCGCGCCGTTTTCCCTGCAGAGACGTTGCACTTCATGCAGGAAGCCGTCTGCCGGGTCGTCTCCGCGGGATGGCTCGAGGATCAGCGCGGCCAGCTTGCCCGGATATCTGTCGAACAGATCTTTTACGCTGGCGATGTTGTATCGGAAGGTGACGGTGAGATTTCGGACCACCTCCGGAATACCGGCATTCATCGGTGTCGTGCCGATGAACCAATCGTCCGTCGAAAAGAATGGATGGTCGGCGCAGCAGGCCACGAGGTCGCGCCCTGTATAAGCGCGGGCCAAGCGCACGGCGCCGGACGTCGCATCCGAGCCATCCTTGCAGAATTTTACCATCTGCGCGTCGACAAGCTCCAGAAACGTCTCGGCGCAGTCGACTTCGATCCTAGCCGGTCGCGTGAAATTGGAACCACCACTCAACGCTGCCTCAACCGCTCTCAGGACTGTCGGGTAGGCATGCCCCAATCCAACGGAACGATTGCCCATGCCATATTCGATGTATTCGTTGCCATCGACGTCCCAGACATGACATCCAAGTCCACGCTCAATGAAACCCGGGGCGAGAATGGGATACTGATCATCGCCCTTCGCGTATGTATGGCAGCCACCTGGGATCAGTTGGCGCGCGCGACCTTGCAAACGGACAGATTTGCGAAAACAAGGGCTCTGCTCAGACATGTACCACACTCCAGCTGTTGGAAAGTCTACATGTCCGGTCCAAAATTTCGCGATCACCAAATGGCTGCCGATTTAGCACTTATGGTGGATGTTGGAGCCCAATACCGGCGTTTTATAACGATCACGCCATTTGCAGCGGCTGCGGAACAGCCGATCGCGGAACGAGGCTAACAAAGACGACCCGCAGAAGTGAACTCTGGCGGGCCGTCTGAAACCACCTGTCATTCTTCCGCGAGGGCACCTTCCCCGAAAAGGTCGTTCACCTTGTAGGCAACCTCAGTCCTGTTGGTCGCCTTCAGTTTCTTCATGATATTGCGGATGTGGACTTTCACGGTGCTTTCGCGCAAGTTCAGTTCGTAGGCTATGATCTTGTTCGCCTTGCCGCGCCGAAGCGCCTGAGCCACTTCAGCTTGCCGGTGCGTGAACATAGTCGTCAGCGGACGTGCGTCGCGGCTGCCTGAATCGATCAGATGCCGCATGGACAGCACGCTACTGGCCGGTACGAAGATGCCGCCAGCCGCCGCAAGGTTGACGGCTTCGACACAGACGTCAATGCCAACAGAAGTCGGAATGTATCCGCGTGCGCCGCTTTCAAGGGCGGTCAGTATCTGTGTAAGATCTTCCGTGTCAGCCAGCAGAATCACTGGAACAGAACTGAACTCTGAAGAGATCATCCGGACCTCTTCAGCTATGCTTTGATCGGTAACTTTGCGTCCGCCAAGATTAAATAGGATAGCGGCTAAACGAGGGTATGCTTCCTTCTTTATTCGCCATTCTTCGATCCTGTCCATGGCGACAACAGCCATGCCAAGCTCATGGTCCTCCAGAGCCGATGCTAGACATTCCCGGTCTAACGCCCTTCCGTCAAGAATAAGTAGGCATTCCTTGTCTAGTTGTTCGTTGCTCTTTGCGCTGCTCGACGAGATTTCTGATTGATTTGGCGAAGCAAGATTATGTAGTCCGATCACAGAACTCATACTAGCACCCCAACCTTTGCCCAACACGACCGCCTCATGGCGGCCGACAGCCCCCTCAAATCCTAGATTTTTTGAAAGTTTCTACCAATCTGAGAGTCCAGCCAGGCCCCCCCAGCTTGGACGCTCATCGCTTCTCCCCTACACCACCTAGAATTCAGTAGTTGATGCTTTACTAGCGAGAGCTAATCTAAGTTAATTTTCTGTAAATTTTTTTGGCTCTCAAGGGTCCCGCTGATGGGGCAGGCATACGGGCCGAAACCATTGGGCCGGGTTCCTGGAGTCGTGCACGCAAATGATTTCAGGCAAAGCAGCGCCGCCAACCTCATCCGATAGGCGGAAGCAGGACCGTTAATCCACGGCGGCTTCTTACTCCAAAGGCTTCGTTGACGTCATACATTGCCAAAGAAGAACATCTGTTTGCCAGCGTCTGCCCGGGCTTACGCCGGTCTGTCTGCGGATAAAGCGAAGACAGGGTAGGGGAGCCATTCGCCCGCCCCAATGGCTCCCCTATCGCTTTTGCGGTGAGCGGCACAGCAGAAAATCCGCCTGCCAGCATTGTCTGGCAGGCGGACAGATGCTCCTAGAATTGACGATTGGAACCTCAGGCGTGTCCCTGGGGTTCAGTCTCGCTCAGCCAACGGCAGACCGCCTCATGGCTACGGGTCACTGTCTCAAACGCATCGATCAACTTCTTGGCGGCTTTGTTAGCGACGTGGGATTCAGGATACTGGGCGGTCACAGCCTGCGCTCGCTCATAAATTTCCTTGAGCTGCTTCACCTGCTTTGGTCCAAATGCGCCGTGTACAACCTGGGTGGTCATACGGATTGTCCTCCTCATGCTGGAACTCTAGAGAACCCACTCCATTGCCCAGAGGTCCCGATATCTCCAATTATCACGACATTTCACGATCGTAAGCAGAAATGTGCCCGCGACCTGTGTATAAGGGTGACATAACTCGCCGTCGAGCCGTTCTTTAGTGTGCGTTTGCGAGTTAGCCGTTTGCAGGAAGGGGTAGGCCGGACTCCGGCAGGCCGACGTGTCGACACATTCTGAACCTGCCAGCAGCCCAAACACGAGCGCTTCTCAGCCGCAGCGGATGGCATGCAGCCGGCGATCGTGGCTCGCGGTCGGTTGACGGGTCTCAACGGCTGCGCCTGGTTCGCCGGGCTTAAGCATACTGAATTTCCATGGCTACAGATTCGTTCGGTGCTGGTGGACGTCATTCGGATTGGTCAGCAGGCGGGGCAGGGGGCTCAGGCCTGAGGATCGAGGAGGCGGACGCCCTCGCCTTTGACCGGCGGGCAAGAACTCGACGCCGGCCTTGGTCAGAGCTGCTTCGATGGCATGCATCCTGCTGACCGGGGAATCGACCTTGCCGCTCTCTAAGCGGGCCAGCGCGTTGAGCGAGACGATCGCCTTGTCCGCAAGCTCCTGCTGTGGGCTGGAGAACCCGCACGGGCAGCGAACTCTCCGCCCCCGAGACCCCGGCAGCTTCAGTCGCAGCCGCCTCTATCTCGCGGCCGCGGCCACTTCCCGGCAAAGTCGTGGGAGAGGACACAGCAGATGCGATCGCGCCGCGTTATTCCTTTACCGCGCCGGTCATCGAGGAGACGTAGTGCTCGACAAAGAATGAATAGAGAATCACCACCGGCAGCGACCCAATCAGCGCCCCTGCCATAAGCGCACCCCATTCGTAGACGTCGGAGCGGACCAGCTCGGTGAGCACGCCAACCGGTACCGTCTTCTTTTCCGACGATTGAATGAAGGTCAACGCATAAATGAACTCGTTCCACGATAGCGTGAAGGCGAAGATGCCCGCAGATATCAGACCAGGTACTGACAGCGGCAGCACGATCTTGGTGAGGATCTGCAAACGGCTAGCGCCATCGATCAGAGCGCATTCTTCCAATTCGAACGGGATCGACCGAAAATAGCCCATCAGCAGCCAGGTGCAGAAAGGAATGAGGAAGGTGGGGTAGGTGAGGATCAGCGCGAACGGTGTGTCATAGAGGCCGAGATTGAACACCATCAGGGACAGTGGGATGAATAGAATCGAAGGCGGCACAAGATAGGCCAGGAACACTGCCAGGCCGACCTGCCGCGCGCCCGAGAATCGCAGGCGTTCGATGGCATAGGCCGCCAGCACCGCTGCCAACAGCGACAGGAAAGTGGCGGCCGTCGAGATGATGAGAGTGTTGAGCAGCCAACCAGGATAAGAGGTCTCAAACAACAGATAACGTATGTGCTGCAATGTCGGATGAACAACCCAGAATGGGTTGTAGTTCACGTAGTCGGTCATCTCGGCATTCGGCTTAATGGCTGTGACCGTCATCCAGTAGAAGGGGAACAGGAGTACGATCATGAACACCAGCAGCGGCAGGTAGATCGTCACCACCCGGCGGGGCAGACTTTGCAGGTAGCCCATGCCCCCTTCGTCGGTATCAACGCGCCCGGCTTGCTTGATCGCGGCCATGTTCAGTCTCCGCCGCCTTGCTGCCATCTGCGCCGTTGCAAGCCGAAATAGCTGAACAGGATCGCCGCCAGCAGGAAGGGGATCATGGCGACGGCGATCGCCGCGCCCTCTCCGAGTTGGCCCCCAGCAATGCCGCGTTGGAAAGATAATGTCGCCATCAAATGCGTGGCGTTCACCGGGCCGCCACGAGTGAGCACATAGATCAGTTGGAAATCGGTGAAGGTGAAGAGCACCGAGAAAGTCATGGTGATGGCAATGATCGGCGTCAGCAGCGGCAGGGTCACGTAGCGGAACAACTGCCAACGGCTGGCCCCGTCGAGGGTGGCGGCCTCGTAGAGCGATTGCGGGATGGTCTGCAGGCCGGCGAGCAGAGTGATGGCGACGAATGGGATGCCGCGCCAGACATTGGCCGCGATCACCGAGGCGCGCGCATTGGTCGGGTCGCCGAGGAAGTTGATGCGATGGTCGATAAGTCCCATCTGCTGAAGCGCCCATGACAGGATCGAGAACTGCGAATCGTAGATCCACCAGAAGGCGATGGCCGAAAGCACCGTCGGCACCACCCAGGGCAGCAGCACCACCGCGCGAAAGAACGACTTGAAGGGCAGGTTCTCGTTGAGGATGAGCGCCAGCCAGAGCCCGAGCATGAATTTCAGGATCGAAGCGCTGACCGTGTAGAGCAGCGTGTTGAAGACTGAGAGCCAGAAGACGCTGTCGCTCCACAGGTACTCATAATTCTCAATGCCGATGAAGATGCCTGGGCGGCCAATGCGGGCGTCAGTGAAACCAAGCCAGACGCCGAGCCCAAGCGGGTAAGTCAGGAAGACCAGCAACAGCGCAGCCGCTGGCAACATGAAGCCGAAGCCGAGGGTATTTCGGCTTTCCGACAGACGCGACAGGATTGATTGGCGCGGCCGAACCGCAGCTGACGTCACGGCCATGGTCGGCTCCTCATGAGGTCTGGTGCATGGCGGCGCAAGCCGCCGTCCGAAACCGAGCCGGGCAGCACGGTCGACCGCCCGGCTCAGCTGTGGTCATACGCGATAGTAGCGGTTGGCGCGCTTTTCCGCCTCTTCCATCGCTTCCTGCGGCGCGGCCTGCCCGGTCACGGCTTTGGCGAACATGTCGACAAGAACATAGTCGGCCATGGTGGCGGCCGAGGCGTAGCCAAGCGGCCCCGCATAGCCGTTGGGACGTAGCGTCTCCGAGGCCTTCGCGTAGGCCGCGTTGTTCGGATCGGCCTTCCAAACCGGATTGTTGGCGAAGGATTTGAGCGTCTGGCAGCAGTAGCCCGCCGAGGAGGTGATCCAATCCGACATTTGCGGATCCTCGAACATGAACTGCAGATAGGCCTTCGCCGCGTTGGGGTAGGGCGTGTAGTTGAAAATGACGGCTGTGGTCACCTGGAACAGCTCGACGGATTTCCCGACCGGACCGATCGGCATGTTGGTCGTGCGCATGTCCTTGGCGATCTCGGTCAGCTTCGGATCATTGTCCTTGTTGACCTTGGCCGTGTTGTAGACGGAAATCCCGTTGGCGATGACGCTCACTTCGCCGGCCAGGAAGGCGCGGTTGTTGTTGACGTCGAGCCAGCTCTCGGTGCCGGGAATGAAGGTCTTGTAAAGCTCCTGTGCATACTGAATCGCCTTGAGCGTCTCGGGGCTGTTGATCGTGACCTTGCCTTGCTCGTCGACCATCTGGCCGCCATGGCTCCACAGCAGCCAATGCGCATAGTTGTTGCCGTCGCCGACTCCGTGGCCATGCGTGAAGCCGGCAGGATGACCTTTGGCCTTGAGCGCCTTGCAGAGTTGGAGGAAGCCGGCTGTGTCCTTCGGAAACTCCGAGAAACCGGCCTCCTTCACCCAACTTTCGCGGTAGACGATGGCGTTGCCGATGGTGGCCAGAGGCAGGCCGATGAACTTGCCCTCGCGCGTCGCATACTGTTTCGGCCCATCGTACCAGCCGCCATATTTCTTCCCGAGATAATCGCCCAGTTCCGTCACGTCGAGAAGCTTGTCAGGGTACTGGTGCGGATCGTCGAACCAGACGAACATCAGGTCCGGACCTGAGCCGACATTCGCTGCGACCGCAGCCTTGGGGCGAATGTCTTCCCAGCTCTCCTTGTCGACACGGACCTCCACCCCCGTCATTTCGGTGAACCGTTTGGTGTTCTTCAACCACTGGTCCTCGTCACCCTGCACGAAAGGCGACCAGCGCAGGAGCCTCAGCTTTGCGCCATCCTCCGGTTTGTACTTCAAAGCCTCCTGGGCAAAGGCCGGAGAGCCAACGAACTGGCCCCCTAACATGCCGGCGGCGGCGCCGGCGGTCGTGCGGATCACGTCGCGTCTGGTGAATTTCATGCTCGTTTCCTCCTGTCTCTTCGTCGTTGCGTGTCGCCTACCGCTGCGAGGGCTTATCGATGCGCTTGCCGGTTTCGCCGTGAAAGAGATGAACGTGATCAGGCTCGACCGACAGTTGGATGGTTTCTCCAGGCGTGAAGGAATGACGTTCCCGGAAATTGGCGACGATATCCTCACCTCCCGCCGTCCGGCCGATGATCTGTACTTCAGAACCGGTAGGCTCGATCACCACCACGGTGACTGGAATGCCATTGTCGGCCAGCCGCAAATGTTCGGGCCGTATCCCCAGCACGACGGGCTCGCCATTGCCGATGGAGAACGGCGCGGGCAAAGTCACCGAAATCCCTCCTTCGCCCTGGAACCGCGGCGTGCCTTCAGTCAGGATTGTTCCCTTGAGCATGTTCATGGCGGGAGAACCAATGAAGCTTGCCACGAACAGGTTGTTCGGCCGGTCGTATAGATCTAGCGGCGGCCCGATCTGTTCGACCATGCCGTCGTGCATGACCACGATCTTATCTGCCATGGTCATGGCCTCGATCTGGTCATGCGTGACATACACCGTCGTGGTCTTCAGCCGCTGGTGCAACTCCTTGATCTCGGCGCGCATCTGCACCCTGAGCTTGGCATCGAGGTTGCTGAGCGGTTCATCAAACAGGAACACCTGCGGATTGCGAACGATGGCGCGGCCCATGGCGACGCGTTGACGTTGGCCGCCTGAGAGCTGCCGCGGATAGCGCGACAGCAGCGGAACCAGCCCGAGGATTTCGGCTGCCCGCTTAACACCTTTATCGCTATCCGCCTTCGGAACACCTTTGAGCATGAGCGAGAACGCCATGTTCTCCGCAACCGTCATATGCGGATAGAGCGCGTAATTCTGAAAGACCATGGCCACGTCGCGTTCCTTCGGAGCAACGTCATTGACGATCCGGCTGCCGATCGAGATATGGCCGCGCGAAATCTTTTCCAGGCCGGCAATCATCCGCAGAAGCGTCGATTTCCCGCAGCCGGACGGTCCGACCAACGTAACGAACTCGCCGTCATCTATATCGACGCTGACGCCATGCAGGACCTCGGTGGTCCCGAACGATTTGTAGACATCGCCAATCGCGACAGACGCCATCGAATTCCTCCCGATGGTCCCTGCGACTTGTCGCGGGGAGCCGTTTTTATCAGGCGTGGCTTGAAACGGATGCCGGTGCGGCGATCCACCACTGGCGTCGGCGACGTCTGCCCCAGATTTCCTCCCCCCGGGGTCACGCGACTTCGAAACGGTAGCGCTACCAAATCCGCCTGTAAAGCGGCCATGTACAAACCACCAGCAGCCCTCGACCGGTATGGTCGACCAAGAATATGGTTGAAGGATCCGGACGCCTGATGATCGACGCCGGGACCGGCCGGCATCAAAATGCCGGCGACCGCCATGGTGACGATGATCCGAAACATGAGTTGCCCCTGCCCAGGAAGTGCAATCAAAACGCCGTAGAGCGGGTCGTGTCCAGCGTCCCCGTGCCGAGGCTCTACTTGCCAGAGATTTTCTCAGCGGCAGCATTCGCTTTGTCCCGATTGCCCTTGGTGTCTTTGATGATTTTCAGGGCTTGATCCTTAGTGATGCCATGCTTCCGGGCAAAGTAATTGACTTCATACGGCTCGCTTGCCGAAACCCGAGCTCTGTCCTGTTTGCCTCTCTTGGATTTGTCGTCCGCCATAGCCTTCCTCCATGTCGCGTTTCACCTTGGGCGGCTCGCTCACGACCAAATAGGATGAGCCGTTCGCGATCGAGAGCCGCGATGTTGCATTTCCCCAGCTGTCGTTGGAGCATATCGAGGGCGGCGGCCTTGGAGCGGCGAGGGGACTTGCCTACATCGCAGATGTCGTCGATATGGAGGTCGATGATTTCGCCGAAAGTTTTAAGGCGCGCTACACGAGACTTGGTCGGTGTCTCGCCGCGGTCGACTTGGCGTTCGGTTTCGGTTGGCCATCGTCGTGCGTTGTCTCGGCGCAAGAACGTCTCGCTGACGTAGCGACCTTTGCGACGAACCTGCACGCGCCAGGAACCGGATGAGAGCTCCGTATAGGTGGCCATTTTTTCGTGTGCGCTCCGTGTGCGCTGAGAGATCGAAACTTGGCGAAGAGGGTCGTATTCTGGCGTAAATTCGTGTGCACTCGGCAGGTTCTAAGAAATTCATGTTAAATGAAAAATGATGAAAAATCAAGAGCATAGGGTAGCCGTTGCGCCCATGATGGACTGGACGGATCGGCATTGCCGGTTCTTCCACCGTCAGTTGACGAGACGCGCGCTGCTCTACACCGAGATGGTTGTGGCGGACGCGGTCATCCACGGCGCGCGTGAACGGTTGCTCGGTTTCGACGATGTCGAGCATCCGGTGGCGCTGCAGCTTGGCGGATCGGATCCGGCAAAGCTCGTCGAGGCGGCGCGGATCGGCGAGGCCTTCGGCTATGACGAGATCAACCTCAATGTCGGCTGCCCGTCAGATCGTGTCCAGTCGGGAACATTCGGCGCCTGCCTGATGAAGACGCCGGCCCTGGTCGCCGACTGCGTCGCGGCCATGAATGCTTCGGTGAAAATCCCCATCACGGTCAAATGCCGCATCGGCGTCGACGACCAGGACCCGGAGCCTGCGCTCGACACGCTTGCCGACGGCGTGCTCGCGGCCGGCGCCGACGCGCTCTGGGTGCATGCCCGAAAGGCCTGGCTGGAAGGGCTGAGCCCCAAGGAGAATCGCGACATCCCGCCGCTCGACTATCCGCGCGTCTACCGGCTGAAGGCCAGAAAGCCGAACGAATTCATCGGCATCAACGGCGGCATTCAATCGCTTGCGGAGGCGTCGGCGCATCTCGCTCATGTCGACGGCGCTATGCTCGGCCGTGCAGCCTACCATACGCCGGGCATCCTGACCGGCGTCGATACCGCGTTCTACGGCGAAGTGGCAGCCGCCTTCGACTATCCGGGCCTGATCGACGCCATGGCCGGCTATGCCGCTCGCCACATCGAGCGGGGCGGGCGGCTCGGCCACATCACCCGCCATATGGTTGGGCTGTTCCACGGTCTGCCCGGCGCGCGCCGCTTCCGGCAGATTCTTTCCACGGATGCGAACAAACCTGGCGCCGGGCCAGAGGTGCTGAAGAGCGCGTTCGCGGCAATCGATTTCGCGGCGGCGGAAGCCGAGGCGGCCTGACTCGATCCGATTAATCCCGCAGGATCATGCGGTCGCCGCGCACATCGAAGCCCGACAACGAACCGATGAAGTTCATGCCGAGCAGGCTTTGTTCCAGCATGCCGGGCGCGGCGACCATCACCGTCATATCCTTGCGCACGATGCCGCCGATCGCCAGTTCGTCGGTTCTGACGGTCGCGGCGCGCGCCATGCCGTTGGCGGTGGAGACGTCGACGCTGTAGCTGAGCGCCGCCGGGTTGAAGCCCGCGGCCTGGGCATCTTCCGATGTCAGCACGGTGCTGGTCGCGCCGGTGTCGACGACGGCACGCACCGGCGCGCCGTTGACCAGGATGCGGGCCTCGAAGTGGCCATTGCCGGCCTTGTCGAGCGTGACGGTCGGGCGGCCGTTCTCCACGCCGAGCGCCAGCGGGCTGCCCGGCACCAGGCCGGCGGTGACGCGGCTCGCGACGTCCTGCAGCTCGTAGCGATACTGATAGCCGGCGATCAGCACGAGGATCAGCGCGGCCCAGACACCGATATTGCGTGCCATGTCGCCAAGCAGCCGGCCCGAGCGGAGCAGGCTCGCGCCGATCACCATGACCAGCACGCCGACCCAGATCAGCCGGCCGAAGTCATTGTTGTTCATGCCGAAAGTGTGGCCGGCCGAGTTGTTGAGCATCAGCAGCACCAGCCCGACGCCGATCACCGCCATGACGATCCAGAACAGCCGGTTCATCGGTTTCTTCTCACAGAACGCCGCGTTCGCGCGCCATGCGGGCACGCCGGGTTTCGCGGCGCGGCCGGCGCTCCACCGTTTCGAGCCGCGCCGGCAGTTCGGCCATCACCGCCCGGCGAACGTCAGGAGTCATCGTGAGCCAGCCGGAAATCTCGTCGCGCGTGCGTCCGCAACCGAAGCAGAACCCGGTTTTCATATCGATCGAACAGACCAGGATGCAGGGGGTTTCGATGGCGGTCATAGTGTTCTCTTGCGTTCATTCCACATGGTGCAACCGCCGGAGCAATGCAAGCCCTCCGCAATGCGCCGCAAGGCAACGCGTTCGCGGCATCGTCAGGCGGTTGTGCCGGCTGCAGAAGGCGGCTATGCCGCTTGCGATTTCCGCAACGAACCGACCGACGCAAATGCCTGCTAAGCCTTTCGACGACTTCCGAAGCCTCCTGGCGGCCCGGCCGCCTGCTGATGACGCGGCGGCCGCGCGTGTCCGCGCGCTGTTTGCCAAGGCGGACAAGCCGAACGAATCGCTCGGGCGCATCGAGGACATCGCGGCCTGGATTGCCGCCTGGAGCGGGCGGGCGCCGCCGGCAATCAACCGGCCGCTGGTGGCGATCTTCGCCGGCAATCACGGCGCGGTGCGGCACGGCATTTCGCCGCGGCGTGTGGCGGCGACCGCCAATGAGGTCGAGCTCTGTGCCGCCGGCGGGGCCGCGATCAACCAGGTCTGCATCGCCAACGATCTCGGCCTGAAAGTCTTCGACCTGGCATTGGATATCCCCACAGGCGACATCACCGAGGAGGCAGCGCTCGACGAACGCGGCTGCGCCGCGACCATGGCCTTCGGCATGGAGGCGGTCGCCGGCGGCGCCGACCTGTTGTGCCTAGGTGATCTTGGGGTTGGCAATTCGACCATTGCGGCTGCGCTCTGCGCTGCGTTGTTCGGCGGCAATGGAGTGGATTGGGTCGGGCCGGGGTCTGGCGCCGATGCGGCGACGATGGCGCGAAAAGCCGAGGTCGTGGACCGGGCGCTGGCGTTCCATGGTTCCGGCCTCGGCGATCCGCTGGAGGCCCTGCGACGGGTCGGCGGCCGCGAGTTCGCGGCGATCTGCGGCGCTATTCTTGCGGCCCGCATGGAGAAGATTCCCGTCTTGCTCGACGGATTCGTGGCGACTGCCGCGGCCGCTGTTCTGCACGCGGCCAGCCCCGGCACGCTCGATCATTGTCTGCTTGCCGGTCTGTCGCCCGAGCCTGGCCATGCCAAGGCTGCCGAAAGGCTCGGACTGCGGCCGCTGCTCGATTTCGGCATCAGCCATGGCGAAGGGGTAGGGGCTGCTCTCGCTGCCGGCATCGTCAAAGCCGCGGCGCTGACCAGCTCGGGTATGGCGATGGCTGTCCGGCTATAACGCCGCGGATGACGTCAGCGGCGGCCGCGCGTGGCGACCGTCTTGGTTGGCAGGGCAGGCAGTTCCTCCATCACCCGACTCAGCGGGAAAATGGCAATCGCCTCCGTGCCTTCACGCAACTTGGAATGAAGCTCGAACGTGCCGCCATGCATCGCGAGCAGGCCCTGCACGATCGGCAGGCCGAGGCCGGTTCCCTGTTCTGCGCTCTTGATGGCGATCGAGCCCTGGCCGAAAGCGGAAAGCACCACCGGGATTTCTTCTTCCGGTATGCCCGGACCATTGTCCTTGACCGAAACGTACTGGCCGCCGCCGGCGGTCCAGCCGGCGCGCACGCGCACTTCGCCGCCGGACGGGGTGAACTTGATCGAATTGGACAGGAGGTTGAGCGTGATCTGACGCACCGCGCGCTCGTCGGCAAAAAGGCGCGGCAAGGTCTCCTCGAACTCCTGGACGATGCGGATGTCCTTGTTGCGGGCCCGCAACTCCATCATGTGGCAGCAGTCCTCGACGATGGTCACCAGCATCACCGGCTCCTCGTTGAGCTGGTAGCGGCCGGCCTCGATGCGCGACAGGTCGAGGATCTCGTTGATCAGGTCGAGCAAATGCTGGCCGGACTCGTGCACATCATGGGCATAGTCGCGGTAGGTCGGATTGTTCATCGGACCCAGCACTTCATTGGCCATCACTTCGGAGAAGCCCAGGATGGCGTTGAGCGGCGTCCTGAGCTCGTGGCTCATCGAGGCGAGAAAGCGCGATTTCGCAAGGTTGGCGTCCTCGGCGCGCCGCCTTGCTTCGTCCGACATCGATTTCGCCGTCTCCACCTCGGCAATGAGCGCGTCCTTCTCCGAGCGGAAGGACAGCACCATCAACGAGGCCTGATTGAGGTGGCGCGCCACATAGCCGAAGAACGGAAGTGCTGCGATGAGCAATGCCGCCATCGTGGCTTCGATCGGCGTCCACAGATGCATAATGGTGTAGACATAAACGGCAACAGGAATGGCGAAGGTCGCGAACAGCGCGCCGCCAAGTGAGGAGGCCAAGACTGCAGTCGTCGCCATCGCGATCAGCAGCACCATGGCCTTGGCGACATGGAACTGGTCGACCTGGCAGGTGTCGCAGCTGATCCATGCAAACCACGCCCAGCCAAGGCCACACAGGAAATGGCCGATCAGGAAGTCGCGGCGCGCCTGCGCCGGGTCGAGTTCGGCGGCCTCGGTTCGCTCGACGCGCCGCGACATGAACGCGACGATCGCGTAGCAAAGCAGCATAGCCAGAGCCCAGATGGTGATCTGGTTGTCCAGGCCCGCCAGCCGGCCGAGAGCCGCCACCGCCAGCACCAGCAGCGGGATGGCGACCGCGCTGACCACCATGGCGCGCGCATGCAGTTTCAGCAGTTCGCGATCGAAGTCGAGGCTGCCGGCCTGTTGCGAAAGGCGGTCGCGCGTCTTGCGCACCGCGCGCGCCACATCGCTGTTGCGGTGCGGTTTACGGCGGTCCACAATGAATTTATCCGCTGTGTTCGAGCGTAGCAAAGGCATACGGACTTCAATTTCTGCGCGCAGCGACTTTCAGTTCGTTAAGCTACGTTCGAATGATTAAGAGACTGTTTGCCATATGAGCCGTTTCGGGCCGCGAGGACCGCGCCGGCGCTATGCGGCGAGCCCGCCGCGCAGCCTGTGGCGCAAGCTGCTGGACTATGGGCTGGCCTTCCTCTTGCTCGGGTTGCTGACCCTGGTGGCGGCTCGGCTCGATCGCTTCGAGACTCGCAAGGAGCAAGGCACAGCGATCGTCAATGACGGCGATTCGATCACGCTCGGGACCGAGCGCATCCGCATGCGCGGCATCGATGCTCCCGAGTACCAGCAGACCTGCCAGAGGGCCGGCGCCGACTATCCCTGCGGCAAGCTGGCGCGGCAATCGCTGGTACGGCTGATCGCCGGCAGGCCGGTTTCCTGCAGCGGCTGGCAGCGCGACCGTTACGGCAGGCTGCTCGGCGACTGCAGGGCAGGCGACACCGACCTGAACCCGGCCCAAGTGCGGGCCGGATGGGCGGTTGCCTTCGGCGACTTCGAAACCGAGGAAGCGGTGGCAAGAGCGGCCAAGGTCGGCATCTGGGCAGGCGCCTTCGAGGAGCCGCGGGACTGGCGCGACAGCCATCATGACGCGCCGGTCGAGAGAAAGCACGGCACGCTTGCCTCGTTGAGCGACGCGTTGCGCGAGTTCTTTCGCTTCTGGTGACGGGCGTATCCGAGCCCTATGATCCGGTGGAGAAACTGGAGGATGGAATGAAGCTGTTCGACGGCGGCCGCGCGCCCAATCCCCGGCGTGTGCGTGTCTTTCTTGCCGAGAAGGGGCTGACGGTGCCGCTTGTGCCCGTCGACATGGCTGCGCTGGAGCATCGCGGCGAAGAGGTGGCGCAACGCAATCCGCTGCGGCGCCTGCCGGTGCTCGAGCTCGAGGACGGTACCGTCATCACCGAATCGATCGCCATTTGCCGCTATTTCGAGGAGTTGCATCCCGAGCCCGCGCTGTTCGGCACGGGCGCGCTCGGCAAGGCAAAAGTCGAGATGTGGCAAAGACGCCTGGAACTGAATCTCATGGTCAGCGTCGCGGCCGCGTTCCGGCATATCCATCCGGCTATGAAGGAATGGGAAGTGCCGCAGATCCCGGAATGGGGCGAGGCCAACAAGCCGAAGGCGATCGATTTCCTGCATCTCCTCGACCATGAACTGGCGGAGCGCGAATTCGCCGCCGGCGATGCCTATTCGGTTGCCGATATCACCGGAATGATCGCCATCGATTTCATGAAGCCGGCCCGCATCAAGGTGCCTGAGGAGTGCACGAATGTGCTGCGCTGGTATGCGGCGCTGACGAGCCGGCCAAGCGCGACGGCCTGAGTGACGAAGATTGGATAATCCGCCCGATATGAGCCAAGCATTGGAGCGCCTCAC
The DNA here is from genome assembly GCF_003952405.1 of Mesorhizobium sp. M2A.F.Ca.ET.043.02.1.1. Lineage (NCBI taxonomy): Bacteria > Pseudomonadati > Pseudomonadota > Alphaproteobacteria > Hyphomicrobiales > Phyllobacteriaceae > Mesorhizobium > Mesorhizobium sp. M2A.F.Ca.ET.043.02.1.1. Next base: position 6,602,985 of record NZ_CP034445.1, on the reverse strand, counting down.
CGCGAAGGTGCGAGCCTGCCGCATCTGCGTCGACCAGCCGCTTGGCCGGCCCTTGCCGCACGAGCCGCGCCCGGTATTGAGGCCGTCCTCGAGCGCCCGCATCCTGCTCGCCAGCCAGGCGCCGGGCACCAAGGTTCACATCTCGGGCATGCCCTTCACAGACGCTTCCGGAGATCGCCTCAGAAGCTGGCTCGGCGTCAGCAGCGAAGAGTTCTACGACACTGAAAAGTTCGCCATCGTGCCGATGGGTTTCTGCTTTCCCGGCCAGGACGCCAAGGGCGGGGACCTGCCGCCGCGCCGCGAATGCGCGCCGGCCTGGCGCCGGGACCTGATGGCGCTGATGCCGCAGATCGACCTGGTGCTGACCATCGGCGGCTACGCGCAGGCCTGGCATATGGGAACGACTCGCGCGGCGTCCTTGACCGATACCGTGAGGAACTGGCGCGCCGTCTGGGATACGCCGGCCAGCCCAAAAGTGTTGCCGCTGCCGCATCCGTCGTGGCGAAACACGGGCTGGCTGAAGAAGAATCCCTGGTTTGAAATGGATTTGCTGCCCTTCCTGAGGTCGGAAATCCGCTATCGCATTGGTTAGGCATTCCGCAAGATATCACCCGCTTTTGGTGCCTTTGGCAGAATTTCTTTCTTGTGAAAGGCTCCGATAAAAGGGATTATAGCCAAACTATTCCCCTGGAGCCTCCCCATGGATCGCCTCGACAGAAAAATTCTCCGCCTCCTGCAGGAGGACGCCACGCTTGCGGTGGCCGACGTCGCCAAGAAAGTCGGCCTGTCGACCACGCCGTGCTGGCGGCGTATCCAGAAGCTTGAGGAAGAGGGCGTCATCAGGCGGCGCGTCGCCATCCTCGACCATGAGAAGGTCAACGTACGCGTCACCGTCTTCGTGTCGATCCGCACCAATTCGCACAGCCATGAATGGCTGCGGCGCTTCTCCGAGGTCATCCAGGAATTCCCGGAGGTGGTCCAGTTCTACCGCATGAGCGGCGACGTCGATTACCTGCTACGTGTAGTGGTCCCGGATATCGCCGCTTATGATGCCTTCTACAAGCGACTGATCGCCAAGATCGAGATCCGCGACGTGTCCTCGTCCTTCGCCATGGAGCAGATCAAATACACGACCGAGATCCCGCTCGACTACATGGTTCTGGACAAGGAGTCGGGTGCGAACGCGGCGTGACATTGGTTGCGCCGATCGGCCTTAATTCTTCTTCTTGTTGAGGAAACTCCACGGCGAGTTGACCGGTAGGGTGACCGTATCCGGTACGCTGTCCACGCTCGCCACGTCCGCCTTGCGCACGGTATAGCCCGACTGAACGATCGAGACGCCATCGAGGATGAAGAGCTGGCTCTTTTCCATGCCGGGCTTCAACACGCCGGTGATGGCGACCGGGTCGTAAGCCTCTTTCATCTTGTAGGGTTGCGCCGGCGTCACCAGCACGATTTGGTTGGGCGGCGGCGTCGGCATGTGGCTGCAGGCGCCGGTCCACGGCACCAGCAGGAACTGGTAGACGAGGTCGCCGTCGCGATCGACCGGCAACGCATAGCCGGCTAATTGTATGGCCTTGTCCTGCAGATTGAGCGACAGTGTCTCGCCGTGGTCGGGCAGTTTTGCCGCGATCATCGGCAGGTTCGCGTCTTCGGCGACGGCCTGCGTGGCGGGGCGCAGATCCTTCCAGAGGATATGCACGACATCGGCTGCCGCATCGGCTCCCGAGGCGGCGAGCAGGAGCATGGCTGTCAGCGCCGCGCATGATTTGAAACGATTGTTCATGGTCGCTCCATCATCCGTCAGTCCATTTGCGGAATCGAGTCAAAGCGTCGTGACCGATCCAGACTCAGCGGTCCAGCCGCATCACATGCCGGCGCGTCCCGGCGGTGCCGATCTCGTGGAAGCCCCGCGCGACGAAAATGTCGCGAAAGCCCATGAAGCGATAGCTGGGCGCGGCCTCGTCGACGGGATAGGCCTCGATGACGCGCGCGCCTTTGCCGAAGGCGTGGTCGATCGCGGCGTCGAGCAGGGCGGATGCCAGCCCGCCGCCACGCAAAGCCCTCGGCACATAGAAGCAGACGATCGACCATATGCCGGTCTCGCTGTCGTCCTGCTGCTTTGACAGTTTCCGGTAGGTCTCGCGCGGCGCGACCGAGCACCAGCCGACCGGCTTGCCGTCCAACTCGGCGACGATGCCCACGGGAGTGCCGGCATCGATCAGCGCCATCATCATGCGCTTCTTCTCATCGCTCTGGTGCTCGCGGCTGGAATGGCGCCAGGCCATGCACCAGCAATATTTCGGCGCGCCTGGCTGCTCGAACAGGTCTTCGAAACGGCCACGCGTTTCTTGCGTCACCTCGACAAAGCGGATGCCGGAAAGATCAGGTTCTTGCGGCTGCGAGCCTGGCGAGCTGTTTGGCATCCGTCAGTTCCTTCACCGCATCTCTGCCGACCCAACGCGCCGTCCGGTCGGGCGATGCCGCCAGTTTTTCCGCCAGCGCAAGGGCAGGGGCGTGCAGGCTCACCGAGCGCTTGCCGATCTGCCGCAGCGCCCAGTTGACCGCCTTGCGAACGAAATTGCGCGGATCGCGGGCATGCTTCTCGATCAGCGGCAGATAGGCAAGGAAGGTTGCGTCCGGCTCTTTCTTCAGATGGACCGCGCTCCAGGCGAGCATGGCAAAGGCGGTGCGGCGGACGAATTCGCGTTCGTCTTCTGCGAATTCGTCGATCAGGCCGCGCCAGAATGGCGTTTCGGCAAACAGGTCGGCAACGGTGTCGACAATCTCCCAGCTGTCGAAATCCGCGGCCCAGCGCCGGCACTGGTCGATGTCGACCTTCTTCGGCTCGCCGGTGAAGGCCGCCATCAGGCGCGCCTCCCGAATGCCGCTGTCCCACAGCAGAAGCGATCGCTCGTGGTTTTTCCTGAGCTTGCGCGCCAGCGGCCGCAAGTCGGAATTGCCGATGCCAAGCGCGCTCGCCGTGTTGATGCCGAAGCGCGCCATGCCCGCCAGATTCGCCTCCGTGCCGATCGCGCGCAGGTGCGCGACGACGTCGTCGGCGCTCCAGCTCGGGTCGGGCAGGGGCATCGTGGCGCCTATTTTTCCAGGCGTGCAAGCAGCGAGGAGGTATCCCAGCGCTTGCCGCCCATGTCCTGCACGTCCTTGTAGAATTGGTCGATAAGCGCCGTTACCGGCAGCTTGGCGCCGTTGCGGTTGGCCTCGGCCAGGCAGATGCCGAGATCCTTGCGCATCCAGTCGACGGCGAAGCCGAAATCATATTTGCCGGCATTCATCGTCTTATGGCGGTTCTCCATCTGCCAGGAGCCGGCGGCGCCCTTCGAGATCACCTCGACAACCTTCTCGATGTCGAGGCCGGCCCTCTTGCCGAAATGGATGCCTTCGGCCAGGCCCTGGACGAGGCCGGCAATGGCGATCTGGTTGATCATTTTCGTCAATTGGCCAGCGCCGGCCGAACCCATCAGCCCGACCATACGGGCGTAGGCGTCAATGACCGGCTTGGCTTTGTCGAAGGCCGACTGCTCGCCGCCGACCATGACGGTCAGGATGCCGTTCTCGGCGCCGGCTTGGCCGCCTGACACGGGCGCGTCGAGAAAGGAGAAGCCTGCCTTGCGCGCGGCTTCATCCAGCTCGCGTGCGACCTCAGCCGAGGCGGTGGTGTTGTCGATGAAAACGGAACCTTTCTTCATCGCGGCGAAGGCGCCGTTGGCGCCGGTGGTGACCGAGCGCAGATCGTCGTCATTGCCGACGCAGGAGAAGACGAAGTCCTTGCCTTCGGCTGCTTCGGCCGGCGTCAGCGCCAGCTTGCCGCGATGCTGGGCCACCCACTGCTCGGCCTTTGCCTTGGTGCGGTTGTAGACGGTGACGTCGTGGCCGCCCTTGTTCCGGAGGTGCCCGGCCATGGGATAGCCCATGACGCCAAGACCGAGAAATGCAACCGATGTCATAGACCTGCCTTCCAACAAAACACGGTTTCCAGTGGCCGAAGGTCTAGGCCATGCGAAAAATTCGTCAAGGCGCGCCACGCTGCATCGACTGGTGCAGGCGGCCGAGCCGCAGGATTTATCGATGCAGGTGAACGGTAATCCGGCGCTCGATCCACTCGACGCCGTGGCGCAGGATCTCGACCATTACAAGATAGACGATCGCCACCCAGATATAGGCCTGGATGTCGAAGGATTTCGCATAGGCGAGCTTGGCGTTGCCCATCAGGTCGTAGACGGTGATGATGGCGACGATGGCCGAGGCCTTGATCATCAGGATGAGCTCGTTGCCGTAGGGCCTGAGGGCAACGATGATCGCCTGCGGCAGGATGACCTTGCGCAGCGTCTGCAATTTGTGCAGGCCGAGCGAGGCAGCACCCTCCCATTGGCCGCGCGGCACGCTTTCGATGGCGGCGCGCAGGATTTCGGCCTGGTAGGCGGCGGTGTTGAGCGAGAAGGCAAAGACACCGCAATAGAAGGCCTCGCGGAAGAACCACCACAATCCTACCGTTTCCAGCTCCGGCCGGAAGGAACCGACGCCGTAATAGACGAGATAGGTCTGTACGAGCAGCGGCGTGCCGCGGAAGAAATAGACGTAGCAATAGGCAAGCCCGGACAGGATCCAGTTCTTCGACATGCGGCCATAGGCGACCGGCAGCGAGAAGATCGCTCCCAGCACCATCGAGATGGAAACCAGCGACAGGGTGGTTCCCAGGCCCTGCAGATAGGCCGGCGCGTAACGGGCGAAGAACTCTGGATTCCAGGCGTAGACGAGGTAGGCGACGATGCCGAGACCGAAGAGAATCCATACGCCGACCAGTGAGTAGCCGACGATGCGGGCGCGTGGCCAGCCGCGGGCCAGAGGGGGCGGCTTGTCGACGACGATGGCCTGGCTGACGCTCATCGCACCGCTCTCCGCCCGAGATGACGCAGAATGTGGCCGGTGGCGATCGACGACAGGATGGCGAGAGCCAGGAAGATCAACGCCGCCACACTGTAGAACAGGAAGGCATGCTTGGTAACGCGCGCCGCGACGCCGGACTGGCGCAAGGTCTCGGCGAGATTGACCACCGAGACCAGCGAGGTGTCCTTCAGCAGGCTCAGCCAGCAATTCTCGAGGCCGGGGAAGGCGATGCGTATCAGCTGCGGCAGGATGACCAGCCGCATCGTCTGCCATTTCGACAGGCCGATGGCGTAGCCGCCCTCATACTGGCCTTTCGGAATGGCGCGGAACGCGGAAAGGAAGACCTCGCTGGCATAGGAGGAGAAGATCAGCGACAGCACGATCATGCCAGCGATGAAGCTGTTGACGTCGATCGTCGCGGCCGGATTGAACAGCCGCACCAAGTATTGCAGCAGAAGCGGCATGCCGAAGAAGAACAGGAAGAGCGTGACCAGCTCCGGCAGGCCGCGGAAAACCGTGGTGTAGATGTTGGCGGCGAGCCGCAGGGAGGGCTCTTCATGCTGCTTGGCGAAGGCGACGAAAAATCCGATCGTCAGGCCGATGGGCAGCGTGGCGAGCGCCAGCACGATGGTAACCAGAACGCCAGACGCAATGTCGTCACTCCAGCCGTCCGGTCCCCAGCTGAGAAGTGTCCAAATGCTTTGGGCCGGCATTGACGGGTCGTGTCTCCGTGGCGATCCCGGGAGAAGAGAAGGGCGGCGAGGGGTGCCTCACCGCCCTTGGCGTAGCGATCAGGATTCGGCGCCGTAGACGTCGAACTTGAAGTACTTGTCGTTGATTTCCTTGTATTTTCCGTTCTTGCGGATGGTGTCGATCGCGGCGTTCAGCTTGTTGACCAGATCGGTCTCGCCCTTGCGCACGGCAATGCCGGCGCCCGGTCCGAAGATCTCGACCGGCTGCGGCGAGGGTTGGCCGAGGATCTTGCAGCAGGCGCCGTCCGGCGTATCCAGCCATTGCTGCAACACGACGATGTCGTCCTCGATCGCGTCGAGACGGCCATTGGCGAGGTCGGCCTGCTCCTCGGGGCTGCTCGGATAGCCCTTGATGGTGCTGTCCGTGTAGGTCTTGGAAGCGTAGTTGTAATGCGTGGTCGTGGTGGCGACGCCGATATTCTTGCCGGCGAGGTCTTCCTTGGTCACGCCCTTGAGCGGCGAATCCTTCGGCACGGCGATGGCCGACGGGGTGTTGTAGTATTTGTGGGTGAAGTCGACCTTTTCCTGGCGCTCGGGCGTGATCGACATCGAGGCGACGATGGCGTCGAACTTGCCGGCCTGGAGCGCAGGGATGATGCCGTCCCAGTCCTGCGCGACGAAGGTGCACTTCACCTTCATCTCGTCGCAGAGCGCCTTGGCGATATCGATGTCGAAGCCGACCAACTGGCCGTCCGAGGTCAGGTTGTTGAAGGGCGGGTACGCGCCTTCGGTGCCGATCCTCAGAGTCTTTTCCTGAGCCTGGGCGACGCCGAGTGTCAGCAGCCCGGCCGAAGCGGCAAGCGCGATACGCAGTGCAATACGCATGATAATCCTCTCATATTGTCATGGCCGCTGTCCCGTGCGGCTCTTGTGGGCGGAGCTTCTTTACCGCCCGCTGAGGCGGATACTCCCACTCTTTGCGAGAAAAAAGCAACTGCAAATCAACGGCAAGCGACAATCGGGAAGTGCCGCTGCGTTACTTGGTTCGAGCCACGAGACCTGTGCTGCGCTCGACAAAGTCGGCTATCGATTTGGCGTCGTCGAGGTCGAAAACCGGCAGGTTTTCGCCTTCGATCGTAAAGTCGGCAGCGACCGCGACGATGTTGGGATCGTTGGCGGAAAGCGGCGTCCGGTCCTTGGCTTCGAGCCGCCTTGCCTCGATCTTCTTGTGCGCTTCGCGCTTGTAGCCCTCGACCAGCACGACGTCCGAGGGCGACAGCCGCGCCAGGATGTCGTCCAGCGTGGGTTCGTCCTCGCCCCGCAATTCGTGCATCAGCGCCCAGCGCCGGCCGGAAATGATGGCGACCTCGGTGGCGCCCGCCTGCCGATGGCGAAAGGAGTCAGCGCCCGGCTTGTCGATGTCGAAGTCGTGGTGGGCATGCTTCACCGTTGAAACCGTCCAGCCGCGCGCGACCAACTCGGTGACCAGCTTTTCCGTCAGGGTCGTCTTGCCGGAATTCTTCCAGCCGGTGATGCCGAATACGCGTCTCATGGCCTGAGGCTTTGCAACAGACGCTCCGCCACCGCAAGGTCGTCGGGCGTGTTGATGTTGAAGAACGGATCGATCTTTTGGCCGCCCGCTTCGATCATCGGGAATTCGACCTCGACATGGCCATGGCGCTCCATGAATGCGGAAACCCGCCGGCTGTCCTCGTCGACCAGGAAATGACGCAGGGCGTCGCGCAGGCCGATTGGCCAGAGCGCGAAGGTCGGATGCCACCTGCCGCCCGAACTGGCGACGGCGATCACGCCCGGCCGGTCGCGGGTTGCGGCGGCCAGGCGCTCGACGAGGTCGTCGGGGAAGAATGGCGTGTCGCCGGCGGCGCTCATCAGCCATCGGCAGCTTGTCTGCCCGGCCGCCCATTCGAGGCCGGCGAGGATGCCCGCCAGCGGTCCGGCATGGCCCGGCACCGTGTCCTCGATCACCGGCAGCCCCATGCCGGCAAATCGCGCCGGATCGCCATTCGCGTTGAGCCCGAGCATCCCGACCTGTGGCTTCAATCGCGCGGCGACATGGTCGATCAACCTGGCTTTGCCCAATGAAAGCAGCGGCTTGTCGCCGCCGCCCATTCGACGCGCCTGGCCTCCCGCCAGAATGATGCCCGCAACATTTCTGTCCATCGGCCTATATGCCGTCCGGCGCCATGTCGGGTCCAGCGCTTTCGGCGGCAGGTTGCTGCCTGCCGACGACGCGCTCGCGGTAGAGCGCATAGAGGCCGGAGCCGATGATGATGGCGGCGCCGACGATCATGGGCAGGTCGGGAACATCGCCGAAAATGACGAGGCCGAGCAGGATCGACCACAGCAGGGCGGTGTAGCGGAACGGCGCGATGAAGGAGATGTCGCCCGAGCGCATCGCCATGATGATGAACTGATAGCCGATGAGCACCAGCACCGCCGCGAGCGCCAGAAGCATGGTCGAGCGGCCACTCATCGGCGTCCAGCCGCCCATCGGCGATAAAAGCAGCGCGCCCAGCACGGTCATGGCGAGCGCGGTCGCCGTCGACACGAGCATGGTCGGGATCGCCTGCGGGATGCGCTTGGTGGAGAGGTCGCGCACCGCGCAGCAGGCAACGCTGGCCAATGCCACCAGCGAATAGACGCTGAACCCTTCGAAACCCGGCCGCACGATGATGAGCACGCCGGCGAAGCCGGCGGCGATCGCGGTCCAGCGTCGCCAGCCGACACTTTCGCCGAACACCCAGGCCGCGCCCATGGTGACCGCCAGCGGCAATGCCTGCATGACGGCGGAGACATTGCCGATCGGCAGATGCGCAAGCGCGATCAGGAACGACACTGTGGCGCCGGCTTCGCCGGCCACGCGCATGGCCACCATCGGCTGCAGCATGGCGGCCGGATTGACCAGCGCGCCGCGCCGCCAGGCAAGCAGGCCCACGAAGAAGGACGCGAAGGCGCCGCGCACCAGCATGACCTGCGCCATGTTCATCGATTCGGAAGAAAATTTGGTGATCGCATCGTTCAAGGTGAAGCCGACCATGGCCACGATCATGAACAGCGCGCCGCGCAGGTTTGGCGAGAGAGGCAAAGGCGTTTCCGGACTCTTTTTCTAGATCAAGCCGTAGCAGGCGACCGGCAAACAGCAACGCCAAAAGAAATGGGCCACGAATTCTGCGTGGCCCATGATATCGATTTGCCGGGGTCCCGAAGACTTACTTCGGCGTCAGCATTTCGGTGCCGTTGCCGTTCTGGCCGGCGATGGTCCAAAGCCCATGCAGGGAGCCGTCCTTCTCGATCTTGTATACGACGAGGCCGACTTCCTTGCCCATCGCATAGCCGGCGGAAAACGCATTGTCGTTCCGCATGCAGATGCCGTCCGAAGTCGAGCCGCCGGTTTCCCAGTGGATCGTGCAGGTCGTGTCGCTGGTCAGCGTGATGGTTGCCTCGCCACCATATTTCGAACCATCGAAATTGGTGCCGGCGACGGTGTAGGTGCCGCCGATCGACTGAGCGGCGGCCGGCATGGAAGCAATCCCAAGCATTGCAAGTGAAAGCATGATTGTGCGCATGTGCACTCCCCCTTGAGCGAAAATCGCGCTGGAAGGCTAGGCCGGAAAAGGTCGGCGGTAAATCGGGCGGAGGGTGGTGGCGAGCGGTTTATTTCCAGTGTGGGCCGGACGCCTCGTGCAAGCTGCCGGCGATGGTGCCGACCAGCGGGTCGTATTTCGCCTTGAGCGCCGCCGGATACTCGATGAAGACGCTGTGGATCACGTCCTTCCTGCCGAACACGGACCGCCGATAGAAGATCTTGTCGCCCTTCATACCCGACAGCACCGCCCAGTTCTTACCGGCCTTGCCGTAGGTGACTTCTTCACCTGGCTCGGGGCTGGCTTTTTCGTTCTCGACGAGGCTCTTGGGCGTGTCGTCGAGCGCATTGTAGCTGCCGTAACAGGCCACGCTGGCGCCGTCGGCGCTGTGCCACTCCAGGCCGTCGCCGTTTTCGGGCTCGGGCATGCGCTCCGTGAAAATCTGGTCCGGGAAAGTGCACACGGTGCCGAAGCGCGCGTTGACATAGGTGAACGGCTTGGCCAGCGCCGTTGTCGTCAAGAACAGAAGCGCGGCAAACAAGCCGATGCGCCGAAGATTCTGCATGATACCCCCTGGTCGAAGACCAAAGGTGATCCTGCACCAAATCGAAGAAAAAATCAGCCGCCGGTGACGCTCATATGCCGCGAGACCGAGGGACGGCTGGTGCGGCGGTCGATGATGAAATCATGGCCCTTGGGCTTGCGGCCGATGGCCTCGTCGATCGCCGTGTCGAGCAGTTCGTTGCCTTCGGAGGCGCGCAACGGGGCCCTGAGGTCGGCGGCGTCTTCCTGGCCAAGGCACATATAGAGGGTTCCGGTGCAGGTCAGCCGCACGCGGTTGCAGCTTTCGCAGAAATTATGCGTCATCGGCGTGATGAAGCCGAGCCGGCCGCCGGTCTCGGCGACATGGACGTAGCGGGCAGGGCCGCCGGTCTTGTAGGGGATATCGGCGAGCGTGAACTGGCGCTCCAGCGAGGCGCGCAGCATCGACAGCGGCACTGGTCGGTGCGGTCGGCCTCGATCTCGCCCATCGGCATCGTCTCGATGAGGGTGAGGTCCATGCCGCGGCCATGCGCCCAGCGCATCAGCTCGGGGATCTCGGCATCGTTGAAGTCGCGCAGCGCGACCGCATTGAGCTTGATCTTCAGCCCGGCCTTCTGCGCGGCATCGATGCCTTCCATCACCTTGCCGAGGTTGCCCCAGCGCGTGATCTGGTGAAATTTTTCGGCGTCGAGCGTATCGAGCGAGACATTGATGCGTTTGACGCCGCAGTCGGCGAGCTCGGCGGCGAAGCGCGAAAGCTGCGAGCCGTTGGTGGTCAGCGTCAGTTCGTCCAGCGCGCCGCTTTGGAGATGCCGCGACAGCTGGCGTACCAGATGCATGATGTTCTTGCGCACCAGCGGCTCGCCGCCGGTCAGTCTAAGCTTCTTCACGCCCTTTTCGACGAAGACGGTGCAGAGCCGGTCGAGCTCCTCGAGCGACAGCAGATCCTTCTTCGGCAGGAAGGTCATGTTCTCGGCCATGCAATAGGTGCAGCGGAAATCGCAGCGGTCGGTGACCGATACGCGCAGATAGCTGATCGTGCGACCGAAGGGGTCGATCATATCCATTGCAAGCGTTTCCCGTGGCCTGAGCGGCATCGTTATATATGGCTATGTGATACGATCCAATGCCGCATTCAAGATAGAAGGTCTCGGTCTTTGGTAACATTCCCCGACCGACATCGTATGTCGGCTGGCCTCAAGTGGCTTTCCGCATGGCGCGAAGCGGCGTAGGGAAGGGGGCAACCAGAGCATGATGCCGTGAAGCGGTTTTTCGGACGACATCATGCTCTATCTCTTTGACTAGAGACGGATTCAGATTTCAGGTCGATTCGACCAGAAATCATCCGTCTCTAGACAGGACCAGTCATGACCGCGCCAAAGGAACTCAGGGTCTCGAAAGACCGCAAGCTCTTGACCGTGACCTTTCCGGGCCATCAGCCGTTCGAATTGCCGGCGGAGTTTCTGCGCGTGGCTTCGCCATCGGCGGAAGTGCAGGGCCATTCGCCGGAACAGCGGGTGACGGTCCCCGGCAAGCGCAATGTCGCAATCCTCAAGATCGAGCCGGTCGGGAACTACGCGGTGCGCATCACCTTCGACGATTTTCATGACACCGGCATCTTCACCTGGAACTATCTGCATACGCTCGGCCACGAAAAGGATGAGCGCTGGAACGCCTATCTCGCCGAACTGGCCGAGAAGGGGCTGAGCCGAGACCGCTAGTTGTGCGGGTGGCAATCCAATGTCGGCAGCCGGGCTGTCGTCAAGGCGTCATGGACGTGGAGTAGCGCCGGCAAAACGTCAGGAGACGAAGAATGTCGCGCATCACATCGGTCGAACAACTGGAGGCTCTCTACGGCCTGCCGGGCGAGGCCTCGGTCGTCAAGGAACTCGACCATGTGATTCCCGAATATGCCGCCTTCATCGAGGCCTCGCCCTTCGTGGCGCTGGCGACCAGCGGGCCGGAGGGGCTCGACTGCTCGCCGCGCGGCGATCTCGCCGGTTTCGTGCGCCTCGTCGACGACAAGACGCTGATGATGCCGGACAGGCGCGGCAACAACCGCGCCGATTCGCTGAGGAACATCATTCGGGATCCGCGCGTGGGACTGCTCTTCCTTGTGCCGGGCTCGGGCACGACGCTGCGCGTCAACGGCCGCGCCCATATCACGACCGATGCCGGGCTATGCGCCTCCTTCATGGTCGACGGCAAGCCGGCCCGCTCGGTCACCGTCATCGATGTCGCCACGGTCTATTTCCAGTGTGCCCGAGCCATCGTGCGCTCGGAACTCTGGAACCCAGCCAGGCATGTCGACCCGAAGTCGCTGCCGACGCCCGGCCAGATCCTCGAGGTCACCAGCCGCAAGAACATCGACGGCGAAGCCTATGACAAGGAATGGCCTGAAAGAGCCAAAAAGACGATGTGGTAAGCCTGAAAGTCAGGCTTCCTTCAGGACGTCGGCGATCTTGCGCATCTGCTCGCCGATCATGTCGCACTGTTCCGGCGTCGACTGGCTCATCGCCTTCTCGATCAGCGCCATGTGAACTTTCAGCGCCTTCATCAGCAGGGCCTCGCCCGCCTCGGTGAGGTTCAGCCGCAGCACGCGCTTGTCCTTCTCGTCGCCTTCGCGCCGCAGCAGGCCGCGCCCCTCGAGTTGCGGCAACAGCATCGTGATGTTGGAGCGGCCGACCAGGAGCTTGCGGGCAAGGTCGTGCTGCGACATGCCGGGGTGGCGGTAGAGGTTCATCAGCACGTCGAGCTGCGCCGGCTTCAGGTCGAGCGGGGCGAGCTTCACGGCAAGCGTGCGCTCCAGCACATGGCAGGCGCGCGCCACCGCGACCCAGTTGCGAAAACGCGGGTTGTCCCAGGGCAGCTCTTGCTTAATGTTCATGTTTGAACTATCATGTTCATGCTTGAACGAATGGATGGACTGCCAATATGGCATCATTTGGAATGAAGGTCATCCGGGGCGTTTTCGGCGCGGCCGAGCATGTCGCGCCGCGCCTCAGTGGTCGCGCCGCGTTCGAATTGTTTTGCCGGACACCCAGCGTCAAGGCGTTGAGCGACGGCGAACGCCGGGCCGTCGAACGCGCATCAGCCTTCATGGCCGAGGCGCGCCATCACCGGCTGAAGACAAGGACGGATTGCGTGGCCGTGCACGAATTCCGGCCGGAGCCGGGCAGGGAGCCGCGCGGCACCGTGCTCGTCATCCATGGCTGGCGCTCGCGCACCGAATATATGCGGGCCTTGATCGAAGGGTTTCGCGGCGCCGGATACAAGGTCGTCTCGCTCGACCTGCCTGGGCATGGCCATTCGCTCGGCCGCCATCTGAACATGGTGAATGCGGTGGAAGCGGTGCGTGTCACAGGCGAATGGTTCGGTCCCTTTGCCGCCGTGGTCGGCCACTCCTTCGGCGGCGCGGTTGCGGCCAATGCCGTCGCCGCGTCGGTCAAGGGCATGCCGCCGCTCAAGGTGCAGAAGCTGGTCTTGATTGCCGCGCCGAGCTCGCTGCCGGCAATCTTCGACGATTTCAGCCACAGGCTCAATGTCGGGCCGCGCTCTCGCGTTGCGATGGCGGACAGGGTGAAACACCTTTCCGGCCGGCCGCTCAGCGAATTCACCGGCGACCGCCAACTGGCCGAGGCGCCGGTGCCGACGCTGATCATCCACGCACCGGACGATCGCGAGGTCCACGCCGACCATGCCAGGCGTTACGCGGGCGCCGGCGAGCACGTCCACCTGCACTGGGCCGATGGGCTCGGCCACCGCCGCATCCTCGCCGACAGAAATGTCGTTGCACGCGCCGTTGGCTTCGTGACCGAGCAGCGGGAAGCGATCCTGCACTAATCAGCCTATCAGTCCGCCTTCTTCTGCCCCGGCTCGACCGGCAGGCCGGCCGCCTTCCAGGCGGTGTAGCCGCCGAGGATATGTTTGACCGGGGTCAGGCCCATGTCCTGCGCCGTCTTGGTCGCTAAAGCCGAGCGCCAGCCGCCGGCGCAGAAGAAGACGAAGGTCTTTCCCGAGGCGAAGAACGACTTGTGGTAGGGGCTTTCGGGATCGATCCAGAATTCCAGCATGCCGCGCGTCACATGCTTGGCGCCGGGGATCTTGCCGTCGCGCTCGACCTCGCGCGGGTCGCGCAGGTCGACGAAGATCGTGTCGTCATCCTCCAGCAGCCCTGCGGCCTCCTCCGGCGACACGACCTCGATCTCGGCATTCGCCTCGTCAAGCAGCTGGCGATACCCTTTCTTCACGGCAAATCCTCCCGGCCACCTTTGCTGCGATACCGCCAGAATTTCGATCACAAAGCCTGGTGTTTGTCACGCGGGTCAGGCGAGGGCGCCGCCAACGCCTGATTGTTTTCGAGGCCGGGGCGAACGCTGCTCCTGGTCTCACGATGATGTGAAACTGTTCTGCAACAGGGCTTCGAAAATTTATGGAAGCTTAACGAAATCGGTATGAATCGGTATAGTCACGTCATAGATCCGCCATGCGGAGGGCGGGACCGTCCAGCGGCGCGGAACGGGAACCGGCCACAACCGGTGCGGGTGAAGCATGAAAATCCTCGGGAACAAAAAAGCCGTCCTGCCGATCGCGGTCGCGGCGACGCTTGCCTTCGGGCAGCAGCCGGCAAGCGCGCAGGGGCTGTTCGACATGCTGTTCGGCGGCGGCATCCGGCACAACCCGCAAGGCGAATTTCCGCCGCCACCGAAGCCTCGCAAGATAGGTCCGGCAACGCCGGGGGCGGGTGGCGGCGGCGCCCGAATCAGCAGCCCGACCTACAACACCTACCGGGCCGACAAGCTCGTGCGCGTCGACTTCAAGTCGCTGGTGCCTGCGACGCCGCCCGCAACGGCGCAGGATGCCGCCTTCGTGCCGTCAGTGACCAGCACCGCGTTCCGCGATGCCGTTGCCGGCCTGAGCGACTACGAGCTGTTCGCCGAGCCTGACATCGCCAAGGCGCTGATTGCCTATTACTCGGCCAATCCGGATTTCATCTGGGTGCGCGACAACGCCCCCAACAGCAGGGCGCAGGATGCGGTGCGGGTGCTGGGCGAGGCGGCGAGCTACGGTTTGACGCCGGCCGACTACTCCGTCGACATTCCGGCGGCCGCGACTTCCGCCACGCCGGAAGAGCGGACCAGGGAACTGGTTCGGTTCGAGATGGCGCTGTCGGCGCGAGTGCTGCGCTACGCCCATGATGCCCAGAGCGGCCGTGTCGATCCCAACCGGATGACCGGCTACTATGATTTCCCGGCCAAGCCGTTCGATCTGGAAGGCGCGCTGAAGACACTGGCGCATACCCAGGAGGTCCGCACCTATCTGGAGTCGCGGCATCCGCAGAATCCGGAATACCAGGCGCTGCGCGTCGAACTGGAAGCGCTCGAGGCCAGCGAGGAAAACGAGATCGTCGTCGATCCCAAGCTGTTGCTCAAGCCGGGTGAGAGCAGCCCGGAACTGCCCAAGTTGCTGACGCTGATTGCCCGCAATCTTGATGACGAGATGGGCGGCAACTATGGCGAGGTGCTTGCCCGCCTTGGCAAGAGCGAGGTTTACGACCCCGAGCTGGTGCCGGTGATCAAGGCGGTGCAGCAGCGGGAAGGCATGAAGGGCGACGGCGTCATCGGGCCGCGGACGGTGGCTTTGCTGGCCGGCGCTTCGAAGGCCGACAGGATCGAAAAGGTCAAGGTGGCGCTCGAGGAGCTGCGCTGGATGCCGTCCGATCTCGGCAGTCCGCGCGTCTTCATCAACCAGCCCGCCTTCACCGCCAGCTATATCGACAGTGGCCAGGAGAAGCTGAAGACCCGCGTCGTCATCGGCCGGGTTACCAACCAGACCGCCTTCTTCTACGACCAGATCAAGCAGGTCGACTTCCATCCCTATTGGGGCGTGCCGCAGTCGATCATCGTCAACGAGATGCTGCCGAGGCTGCGCAGCGATCCCGGCTATCTCGATCGCGCCGGCTATGAGGTGACGGATTCGCGCGGCAGGCAGATCCCGTCGTCAGAGGTGGACTGGGGCGCCTATGGCTCTAAGATCCCATTCAGCGTGCGCCAGCAGCCGAGCGAGGCCAATGCGCTGGGCGAATTGAAGATACTCTTCCCCAACAAGCACGCCATCTACATGCATGACACGCCGCAGAAGTCCTTCTTCGCGCGCGACATGCGGGCGCTCAGCCATGGCTGCGTCCGGCTGCAGGATCCGCGCGGCATGGCCGCCGCAGTGCTTGGAACCTCTGTCGACGACATTGCCGAGAAGCTGAAGCACGGCCATTCGACCGAGAATGTCACGCGCGTCATTCCGGTCTATGTCGCCTATTTCACCGCCTGGCCTGATATGTCCGGCAAGGTCGAGTATTTCGACGACGTCTATGACCGTGATTCCAAGCTGATGCAGGCGCTGGACGCGACCGAAGCGGTGCGCACGCCGTCAAGCTGAGCGCGGTAACTTCAAGCAATTCCGGGCGGAAGGCTACGGCGATACCGCTCGGCCTGACCGCTTCACACTTTTGCTGGAATTGCTTTGATGAGCGGACGGCGGAAGCCGGCGTCGCGCCCGGCAATCAGCCAATAGATCAGGCCGGCCACGAGGCCGGCGCCCGCTATGATGCCCATGTCGGCCAAGCGTTCGGGATCATCGGCAGCGTCAGGCCAGATCAACATGAAGCCGGCCGCCGCGGCGGTGGCGCCGAAGACCATGTGCAGCCAGAAGCTGCGCAGCGAAAAGAACTCCGCGATCAAGGCGAAGACCAGCGTCTGCATACCCGTCAGGATGATCGTCAGGAAGTAGACAAACATGCCGAGCGGCGGCACGACCAGCACGGCGACGGGGGTGAATTCCATAAGTCCGAAGTAGCCCGGCGCATTGGGCAGCGAGCTCAATATGGCGTAGATCACCACCACCGCGATCAACCCAGCAAGCACCGCGACCAGATAGCCGACGAGCACCATGAGGATGCGCTTCAGGACGTGGCCGATCATTGCCCATGCACCCCCGTGCCCGCAATCAGTGAGGGGCAGTCAGCCACCAAAGTTGTGACGATGCAAGGGGCCGGTTCTTTGCGCGTGGCACAGGAGTGTCCAGCGCCAAGGCACAGTGTGTGAAACCGGGCGGGGGCCTATGTGCTTCAGTAGACGGGGCGGAGCGTAAGGCGGGGAGGCGACGCGGCCTATTTGGGCTCGCCGGTCACCGGGTCGTAGGTGATTTGGACCTTGGCCTTGTCGGTGGTGTAGTAGGTGATGGTGTAGCCGTCGCTATCCCAATCGACCTCCTTCACATAGCGGAAGTCGGTGCGGTGCTCGACCTTGGCAATGATCTCCGACAGCTTCTTGGCATTTTGCGGCGGCAGTGGCTGGTCGTCCGCCGCAAGGGCCGATCCGCCGGCAAGGAAGGCCGCGATACCGGTTGCTAAAACAACAGTGCGCATGAGAGCCCTCAAATCGCGTAATTGGCCAAGTTTCATATGGGCCTGGGTGCCGTCAGAAACCAGCACGCGGGCATGTTGGTTCCGTAGCGTGAAAATAACGCATTGTGAAGCCTGGCTCGACGTGGCCGATCTTCGGCCGTCAGCAGCCAAATCCAACATTGCCTGAGGACAAAAGGGCGCGTGATTCAATGGGTTACGGCACGATGCGGATGTGCCTTCCGGTATAACGAATGACTAACCATGCGTTGGGCAGGGCGTTCGCCATATTAGCTGTTCTTGGTAGAGCTTTCGGAAAGACCCTGATAGAATTCTGGTCATAACAGGGTGGCAACTGCGCGCCGGACCTGCCGGGGATATCCATCGGCAGACGGCGACGCGTTTCTTTTGAGCGCAGGTCGCCTGTTCTGGACTGGAAGCGGGGACTGGGGGCTCGATCATGGCTGAACGGAATTACACCCGTCAGCTTGCGACAATCATTTCGATCGACGCCGTCGGATTCTCGAGGCTGATGGGCATCGACGACGAGCTCGCCGTTGCCGCGTTCGAGGAGAGGCGCGACATCATCGCCGGCAGTTGCGGCGCATTTGGCGGGCGCACATTCGGCGATGCCGGCGACAGCATCATGGCCGAATTCGGCAATCCGATCGAAGCCTTGCGGGCCGCCTTCGACTTCCAGGCGCGGATCGCAGCGCTGAATGCCGCGGTTGCCGAGGACATGCGCATGCCGTTTCGCGCCGGTATCAATACCGGCGATGTGATTGTCCGTGAGGGCCGTCTCTACGGCGACGACGTGAACATCGCCGCCCGGCTTCAGGAATTCGCGCCTCACGACGGCGTCGCCATCTCGGCGACGACCTGGCACCATGTGAAGGACAAGACAGCAGCGGTCTTTACCGATCTCGGCGAGTTCAGCCTGAAGAACATCGCTCTGCCGGTGCGGGTCCTGATCGCGGGCCGCGGCGGCAACGGGCCTGCCACGCCGGCCTCCTTCGCTTCTATCCCGGCCGCGCCCGGCCATTACAAACCCGTCCCCAAGGGACCACCGGCAATCGCGGTGCTGCCGTTCCAGGGCAATGGAAGCGAACCGGACGTCGGCTATATGGCCGACGGCATTGCCGAGGACATCATCTACGGTCTTTCCAACACGCGCTGGCTTTCGGTCATCGCAAAGGGATCCAGCTTTCAGTTTCGCGACGACAGCCTGGGCACAAGGCTAATCGGCAATGCGCTTGGCGCGCGCTACATCGTCAGCGGCACGCTGGCGCGCCACGACAGGCATATCCGTCTCAACGCATCGCTTACAGACACGTCGAACGGGCGCCTGGTCTGGTCGCAACGCTTCGACCGCGATCTCGTCGACATCTTCAGGCTGCGCGACCAGGTCGGCAGCGAGATCGTTTCCATCCTCGACAAGGAGGTCGATCGCGCCGAGCAGGCGCGTACGTTCCAGGTGCCGTGGGAGAGCCTTGAGACTTGGCAATTGGTCAGGCGCGGCCGCTGGCACATGAACAGGCGCACACGCCGCGACACCGACATCGCGCTCGACTTCTTCGACAGAGCCTACCGGGACGATCCGAACTCGAGCGCCGTGCTCAACGAACTGGCCTGGTGGTATTTCTGGCGGGCCTGGCTGCGTTTCGGCGACAGCGACGACCTGGAAAAGGTAGAGGAGCTTGCGCGCAAGGCGCTGCTGATGGACAGCCTCGATGCACGCCCGCATGCCTATCTCGGCGCGGCCGACATCATGCGCGGCCTGCCGGCATTGGCGGCCGAGCACCTTGCCGAGGCGATCCACATCAATCCGAGCTTCGCCTTCGCCCGCTCGGCCATGGGCAGCGCGCAACTTTTGCTTGGCGACGCGGCCGGCGCGATCCCGTTCTTTCTCGATACCGAGCGGTTGAGCCCGTTCGACCTCTATCGCTTCCACAATCTGGGTGAACTGGCCGCCGCCTATTGCTTCGTCGAGGACTGGCCGGCCGCGATCGCCACAGCCGAGCGCTCGCTCAACCTGTCGCCAAGTTACTTCTACGCCAGGTTCCTGAAGATAGGCGCCCTGATCAGAAGCGGCAGGCATGACGAGGCAGAGCGCGAGCTTGCGATTTTCATGACCCGGCATCCTGACTTTTCCGAGCAGAGGATACGCTGGATACCGTTCGTTGACCCGGCCAAGAACAATTTCCTGATCGCCAATTTCGATCGGGCCAAGTCAGCCGCATGATTGCCGGGCCGACAACAGATGACTGTGAACGAATTCACATACGCCGGACCGATGCAAACCTAGGCCAGATGGTGCCGGCATCGCATTGACGTGGACAGCCGGGGGGCTTGAACGCGCATGATCACATTGAAGTACTTCTCCGCGGTCCGGGCCGCCCAGAAGAGCCAGCGTCCCGTCGCCGAAATGCCGCCGTTCGACATCTATCGACTGCGTTCCAAGGGCGGCATTGCCGCGCGCATCGCCGGCTTTCTTCTCGGCGATCCGCGCTGGCTGCTGGCGCTGCTGCGCCGCTTCTGGCCGAATCCCGGCTTCGGCAATTTCCTGCTCGTCACCAAGGGCGCGGATGTGCGCGACATATTGGAGCGCGGCGACGAGTTCGAGACGCCTTACGGGCCGGAAATGGCCGAGTTGGCCCGGGGCTCGAATTTCATTCTCGGCATGCAGGACGGCGCCGCATACCGGCAGATGAAATCGGCCGTGCTGAGCGCGTTCCCGCCGGCGGAGGTCGAAGCAACCGTCAGGCCGATCGCCGAGCGCCATTCGCGCGAGATCATGACCCGCGCCAGCCCCGGCTTCGATGCCATTGCAGGCTTGATGAAGATCGTTCCGGTGCGCATCTGCCGCGATTATTTCGGCCTTCAGATCGATGATGAGACCGAATTCGCCGACTGGTCGATCGCGCTCAGCGCGCTGTTCTTTTCCGATCCGACGGCAAATCCCACCACGCGCCAGCTTGCCGTGGTCGGGGGAGATCGCCTGATCAAAATTATCGACCGCTCGATCGCCGCGGTCCGGGAAAAGGCGAACAAGGATGACAGGCCGCTGGCTCGCTTGGTCGCGCTGATGGACCAGGGACGCCTGTCGCTGCCCGACATTCATTCCATCATGCTCGGCATGGTCGCCGGCTTCGTGCCGACCAATGTGCTTGCCGGCAGCAATTGCCTGGATGTGATCCTGTCGCGAACCGATGCACGGCAGGCCGTGGATGAGGCCCTCGGCGCCGGCGATACCGGCAAGCTCGACCGGGCGATCATGGAAGCCATGCGCTTCAAGCCGATCTGGATCGGACCCTGGCGCTACACCAGGCGTGACGCGGTCATCGGCAAGGGTACCCGCCGGGAGCGCGTGGTCAAAGCCGGAACGGTCGTCATGCCGGCGACGCTCTCGGCGATGTTCGATCCGGAGATCGTGCAGCGGCCGAACGCGTTCGACACCTCGCGCCCGCATCGCGACTACATGGTTTTCGGTTACGGCATCCATCTGTGCATCGGCGCGGAAATCGCCCGCATTCAGATCGGGGAATGCATCCGCGCCCTGTTCAGCAAGCCGAAGCTGACCCGCGCGCGGGGCAGGGCTGGCAAGATGGTCAGTGTCGGCGCCTACCCGGCGAGCCTCAAGGTCGATTTCGAGCGCTCGCCGCTTTGCCGCACCGCCGAGCAGTCGATGGTGACCGTGGTCTGCCCGATCACCCGACCGATGCCGCTCGATGCGGTGCGCGACAACGTCGCGGATCTCGGCAATCCGGCGATCGGCGAAATCAGCGCCGCGCTCGACAAGGTTGGCACCATTCATTTCACCAGCCTGGCCGTCGCTCCCACCGGCAAGGACGAAAAATCGGGGGCCGAGACCGGCGCGCTGGTGTTGGAAATCTCGGGCGACGGCAGCACCGACGATGTCATTGCCGCCATAGCGCAAGCGATCGGTCACCGGCTGAGGCCGATTTTCAGGGATGTCTGCGGCCTCCCGGACGGCGGTTCGCTGGAAGACTTCCTGAAGAGGAAGCACATCGAGATATCGCCGTCTTTCGGCAGCGCCGCCGGGCTGGTTTTCTCCGGCACGCCGGGACATTCCGTGCGGCGGATCCTGGCCGAGGCCAAGCTCGCCGACAGCGTGCGTGAGATCGTCGAAAAGCCGCGCGCGGGCACCGGCAATGCGATGGATGTGCTTGCCGAGGCGCGTCGCCATGTCCAGTGCCTCGGGCAATTCGGCTGGGCATTCGAGCCCGCCGAAAGCCTGCTGGAAAGACCGCCCGGCCACTGGTCGCGCGCGCTGACGACGACGCTGCTGACGCCTGCTATGTTCGCCACCGTCGCGATCGTCATTCTGGCCTTCTGGCGCATGACTTATGTGCTCGTGTTCGGAAACCCGCATGGGGTCACCTTCACCAACATCGCGATTGCGGGAACCTCGCTTCTGCTTTCAGTCCTCGGTCTGCTGGCCATTCTCGCCCTGTTCGTCGGGTTTTGCTTCCTGGCGTTGCGGCGGCTCGAGGACAAGGACCAGCCGGCGAGCACGCCGGTCGAGATCGGAGCGCTCGAAAAGATCCTCGCCCATGAGGACCACACCGCGCAGAACAATCTGACGGCGATCTCGACGATGAAGGTGGGCATCTTGCGGCGGCTGGCGCTGCGGCTCTCCTTCTACCTGATCTCGATATCGGCGCAGAAGGTGTTCAGGCCAGGCTTCCTCGCCACCATCAACACCATTCATTTCGCCCGCTGGGTGCTGTTGCCCGGCACCAACAGGCTGATGTTCTTCTCCAATTACGGAGGCAGTTGGGAAAGCTATCTCGAGGACTTCATCGCCAAGGCCTCGGCCGGCTTGACCGGTGTGTGGAGCAACACTGACGGCTATCCGCGCACGCGCTGGCTGTTCCTGGACGGCGCGCGCGACGGCGATCGCTTCAAGCGCTGGGCGCGGCGCCAGCAGGTGCCGACGCTGTTCTGGTACACCGCCTATCCGCGCCTCAACACCACGCGTATCCGCATCAACTCCAGGATCAGGCGCGGCATCGCCTCGGCTACCGGCAACGAGGCGCGCGACTGGCTGAGCCTTTTCGGTTCCCTGCCGCGACCGCAAGCGCGGCCTGCGGACGCGACCAGCTTGCCAGAGCCTCCGTCCTCGCCCCTCGAAGCGCTGGAATCCGGCGAAATCCAGTCGATCTTCTTCGGGCCGTTCGGCGCGCTCGGCGACGCGCATATGCTTGCGATCCAGGTGCCGGACGGCCTGCCGGCGGCGAAGCGCAAGGCGTGGCTCGACTTCGTCATCGGCAAAACCAGCTTCGGCGACGGGGTGCCCGCGGGCCGCGCTATGACGGTGGCGTTCGGCCCCAACGGACTGCGCCGGCTTGGGCTTGAAGGCGGCGTCGACGACGAACCGCTGGACACGTTCCCGGTCGCCTTCCGGCAAGGCATGGGCACGCCCGAGCGCAGCCGCATCCTTAACGACACCGGCCCCGACGCGCCCGACAAATGGCAGTGGGGGTCTTCCGCCAAGCCCGTCGATGCCATCATCGTCTGCTATGCCGAGACGCCGGCCTCGCTGAAGGCCGAGATCATGGCCATGGAGCGACAGACGGCAGGCGCCGGGATGTCGGTGACCGCCGAACTGCCGCTGAAGGTGAAGCGCGAAGGCAAGCGGGCGGTCGAGCATTTCGGCTTCGTCGACGGCATCTCGCAACCGATCGTTCGGGGTACGGCGCGCGCCGCCAAGGGAGCCGCGCCCATGCATCTGCTCGCACCGGGCGAGTTCCTGTTCGGTTATCGCGACGAGCATGGCTTCTACCCGTCGTCGCCGTCGGTCGAGGCGGCGCTGGACCGCGCCGGCATCCTGTCGCAGGTGCGGCGCAACCGCCAGATACCCGGGCAACCGCCTCCGCCGCGCGATTTCGGCCGCAACGGCACGTTCCTCGTCATGCGCCAGTTCGAGCAGCATGTCGAATTGTTCGACGATTATTGCAGGCGGGCGGCGACGCAGGCCGCAAATGAGACCGGCGATCCCGCCGTCGATCAACGCTGGGTGGCCGCGAAGATGCTCGGCCGCTGGCAGGACGGCAGCTCGCTCGTGCGCAATCCGAACGGGCGGCCGGGCCGCGGCGTCGACAATGATTTCGCGCTCGGCGCCGAGGATCCGCAGGGGCACGCCTGTCCACTCGGCTCCCACATACGCCGTTCCAACCCGCGCGATTCACTCGGCGAGGACCGCGAGACGCAGATCAGCATCGGCAAGCGCCATCGCATCCTGCGCGTCGGCCGCACCTACGAGAAAAAGGACAGAAGCGGGAAGACAGAGAAGGGACTGCTCTTCATGTGTCTCAACGCCGATATCGAGCGCCAATACGAGTTCATCCAGCAGACCTGGATCTCGTCGAACTCGTTCCAGGGTCTTGTCGGGGAGACGGATCCGACGATCGGGGCAAGGGGCGGCGGCGGCCGGTTCTCGATCCCGTCCTGGGAAAAGGTCACCGTGCTCAAGGATGTGCCGAAGTTCGTCACCACGAAAGGCGGCGGCTATTTCTTCATGCCGAGTCGCTCGGCGCTGCGCTACATGATCTCGCGGTTGTGATCAGGGGCGCTTAGGCTGTCTGCTGCTTGGGCGAAGTCGCCGAGCCTGCTCAGTCGTCGTCCTGCGATTCGGCGATATGGTTCAGCGCGGCGGCGTTGATGATGCGCAGGCCGCCGCGCTTGATGGCGATCATCTGCCGGTTGCGCCAGTCGTTGAGCGTCTTGTTGACGGATTCGCGCGTCGCGCCGAGGAATTCGCCGAGCTCGGATTGCGAAATCGGAATCCAACCGGCGGAGTCGGCCATGACCCCGCTCAGGAACACCAGCCGCTTCGCCAGCCGGGCCTCGATGCCGAAAAAGGCTTGGTCGCCCAACTCGCCGCTGACCCAGCGCAGCCGCGTGCACAGCAATTCGATCATCGCTCGCGCGAGAGACGGGTTTTTCTCAATGCGGTCAAAGAGTTGTGTCCGGCTCAGCGAAACCAGCTCGCATGCCGTGAGACAGCTGGCGGTGGCCGTGCGCGGGCGTCCGTCCAGTGCCCCGATCTCGCCGACAAGGCTGCGCGACAGCTCGATATTGGCCACCAGCTTCTGCCCGCCCGGCGAATAGATCGAGATCTCGACCGTGCCGCTTATCACACCATAGATGCGATCGGAGGCATCCTCTTGGACGAACAAATGCTGGCCGGCGGCGTAGCGCTCCAGCTTGCAGCCGCCGAACAGCAGGTCGAAGTGGCGCGGATCGATGCGCGCCAGGCGCGGCAGGTTGCTGTCGTCCGCGCCGTTTGTAGCCATGATACGATTCCGCCTCTGGTTAGACGGAAATTGTAGGATAAGTGCGTGCTCGATCAAAGCGTCGTCTCCTTCTACGGTGACTCTCCGAATTCGGCGGGTGGCTGACAGACGTTCCAATGTCATGCCCGACACGTCGAAACCGGATAAGCCGGCAACTGTAAGGAGACCGGGCGCACTGGCGGTTACGGACCGATCCTTCGAGAACGCCGTCCGCCCGCTTGGGTGGGAGGTGCCCAGCGCGCAGACAGCAAATCTGAAAATGGCTAGGTGATCAAATTCCTTCCTGCGAAACCGCATCCAGTCCGGAGGCCGTCTTCGGGATCTGCAGGTCAGCCAAGCCGTTGGCGCCCCCGTTACGATATCTGCGCGCAAACCCTGTCTGACGTATGTGAAGGTGGTCACAGATACGCCAATGGGCCTGATTGCGAAAAATCGAAAACCGATCTATGGAGCGATCGGCCGGATTGAGGGCGGCCAGTCAACACATTGCACAAGGTCGCCCCATGCCCGATGCCTTCTCTCGCGTCATCGCCTTCCTTGCCGTGGTCACGGCCCTTTTGTTTGCCGGGCTGCACTTCCACCAGGGCCACATCATCGCCACGCTCTATTTCATGACCGGCGCAGTCCTGGTGACGGCGGTAACGCGCATGAATGTGAGACGGGGGCTGATTTAGGCGCCTGCGGCATTCGTGTCCGGCAACGTCAAGGCGTCATGACGACGCCGATGTCATTGCGGAGACGTCCATCCACATCGCGCCCACGGCATGACCATCGGGGTCGGCAAGGTCGCGAGTGTACATGAACCCATGATCTTCGACCGGATTGATGTCGGCCGTGCCGCCGTTAGCGGCCGCAGCGGCGGCCATTGCGTCGACGGCGTCGCGGCTGTCCAGAGAGAGCGCCAACATCACCTCGCTCGACGTTGATGGCGGGATCGGGCGCGTCGTCATCATCTGCCATTTTTCCCGGCTGAGCAGTATGAAGTTGATCTCTTCACTCCATACCATCCAGGCCGCGGCCTCATCGGGAAACTCAGGATTGTTCTTAAAACCAAGGGATTCGTAGAAAGCCCTGGACGCCTTCACGTCGGTAACTGGCAGGCTCACAAAGATCTTCTTGCTCATCGGTCATTCCTTCGTTGTCGAGATACCGGTCCCGGTGCCTCTTTGAAGACGCTTGACCGTCCGCCGAACCGACATGGCATCTTCACTTTTTGAATTAACGGCTCCGCGCTTCGCGCCGACGGCCACCACTCAAACGATGCGGGGAGAACCTGGAACCTCGGCGTTCATCCAGTCCGGATTCTGCACTGAGCCGAGGTCAAAAAATCGCTGCGCGACAGTTGCGCTCCGGAGACATTCTCAAGAAATTGCTTGGAAGCTAAATCATCTAACCATTTCGGGAGGTTAGATGGTGGGCGATGCAGGGATTGAACCTGCGACCCCACCCGTGTGAAGGGTGTGCTCTCCCGCTGAGCTAATCGCCCGCCTGTGGCCCGAAGGCCGAAGCGAGCCGCGATATAAGGTAGGCGGGCGCGTGAAGTCAAGGCGATGTGCCGAGGTTATTCCGCGGTTTGATTTCTCTGATTTTCCGTCGTCGGGATTTGGCGCCGGCTCAGCGCGCCGCTGCGATCAGCCGTTCCGCCAGGTCCGGCGTCAGCGTGTCGAAATGCGAGATCACCAGGGTTGGTTCGAATTCGCTCACATGACGGTCGGTGTAGCCGAAATCGACCGCGACCACCGGAATTCCGGCTGCCTTGGCGGTGTCGATGTCGGTCTGCGAATCGCCGACCATCACGGCGCTGCTCGGATCGCCGCCGGCCAGCCGGATGGTCTCGGTGAGATGGCGCGGGTCGGGCTTGCGGAAAGCAAACGTATCCTGGCCGCAGATCGCGGCAAAATAGTCCGACATGCCAAGCGCGCCGATCAGCGTCGCGGAATTGGCTTCGTATTTGTTGGTGCAGACGGCCATCAGGTATCCGGCGGCCTGGAAACGGTCGAGCGCCGCGATCACGCCAGGGTAGGGGCGCGACTTGCCGGGGATGTTCAGCGTGTAATGGTCGAGGAAGAGCTTCAGCAGCCGGTCGTGCTCTTCGGCCATCAGCGCCTTGTTCTGCGCGGCATGCGCGCGTTCGATCATGACGCGGCCGCCATGGCCGACGAAGCGCCTGAAGCCGGCTTCGTCGACAGCGGCCAGATCACTCGCCGCCAGGCTGTGATTGAGGCTGTCGAGCAAGTCGGGCGCCGTGTCGACCAGCGTGCCGTCGAGGTCGAAGACAATGATCGGGCGGGTCATGGGCGGTCCTGCGAAATTCTCGTTGCTGCAGCCGATACAGGCTGGCCAGGGTTCAAGCAAGAAGCCTCGATCGGTCCACAGAGCCTTTGACGAGGGAGCCTTTGACGGGACAGGCAAAAATGCTAGGAGGCGCGCGAAACCGGCGAAATCAGGGCTCCCCATGGATGCAAGGCAGTTGAAGTTCGAAGCCGCGCGGGCAGCGCTCGCCCATGTCGGCGACGGCATGCGGCTTGGCATCGGCACCGGCACCACGGCGGACGAGTTCGTGCGGCTGCTGGCCGAGAAGGTTGCGACCGGCCTCAAGATCATCGGTGTGCCGACTTCCGAGCGCACCGCGGCGCTCTGTCGCGAGCTGGGTGTGCCGCTGTCCACGCTCGAAGACACGCCGGAACTCGACCTTACCATCGACGGCGCCGACGAAATCGATCCGGACCTGATGTTGATCAAGGGCGGCGGCGGCGCGCTGCTGCGCGAGAAGATCGTCGCGGCCGCATCCGGGCGCATGATCGTGATCGCCGACAAGTCCAAGCTGGTCGGGACTCTCGGCCGCTTCCCGCTGCCGATCGAGGTCAACCAATTCGGCCTGCGCGCCACCGAGATCGCGGTTCGCGCCGCCGCGGCGAAGCTCGGCCTTTCCGGCCCGGTTACATTGAGGATGACGGGAAGCCAGCCATTTGTTACAGACGGCGGCCACTTTATCCTCGATGCATCTTTTGGCCGCATTCCGGATACAAGAGCGCTTTCGAATGCTCTCTTCGCCATTCCAGGCGTTGTCGAGCACGGTCTATTCATCGGGCTGGCGTCAACGGCCATCATCGCCGGCGGCGACGGTATCGAAACCGTCCATGTCGCCCGAAAACCAGGGAGTTCTATCGACCATGATGTTGCATAAACGGGTTCGCCGCCTTTCGATGTTTCTGGCGGCCTCGGCCGTCCTCGCGCTGTCCTCGCCGGTGTTTGCGCAGGATGTCAGCGAGTCGCACCTGAAGGCCGCGCGCGCGGCCGTCGCTGCGATCCATGCCACGGACTCGTTCGACAACATTCTGCCGCAGGCCGCTGCCGCGCTGGAGTCGCAGCTCATCCAGAAGAACCCCGACATGCAGGAATTGATCGGCAAGACCGTGACCGAGAAGGCGCTCGGCATGGCATCGCGGCGCGCCGACCTCGAAAAGGAAGCAGCGCTTGCCTATGCCAAGGTGTTTTCCGAGAAGGAGCTCAACGACATCGCCGCCTTCTACAGCTCCGATTCCGGAAAGAAGCTGCTGGACAGCGGCCCCGCGGTGACGCGTGACCTCGTGAAGGCTGCCGACATCTGGCAGAACGGCGTTGCCCGCGACCTCGCCCAGCAGGTAGGCGAGACGCTCGCCGCCGCCGCCAAGGCCGCGGCGCCGGCAGCGCCGGCTCCCGACGCCGCCGCGCCGGCCGACAATTCCGCTCCGGCCGATGGCTCGGCGCCCGCCGACAATTCCGCGAACTGATCGGCTTCAATTCGGCCGTCGGCCGCTGGACCACAAAGCCCGGCTTTGCCCGGGCTTTTCTTTTGCCGCTTGGCAGCCTACCTGTGACCCGTCTTTCTCATCCCCAGGAGCCCACCACGATGGCCGGTTATGACTATGATCTGTTCGTCATCGGCGGCGGGTCCGGTGGGGTCAGGGCGGCCCGGGTGGCGGCGGCCCTCGGCAAGCGCGTCGCCATCGCCGAGGAATACCGCTTCGGCGGCACCTGCGTCATCCGCGGCTGCGTGCCGAAGAAGCTCTATGTCTATGCCTCGCAATTTCCCGAGCATTTCACTGATGCCGCCGGCTATGGCTGGACGGTGCCCGAGGCGAGCTTCGACTGGAAGACGCTGGTCGCCAACAAGGACAAGGAGATCGCGCGGCTCGAAGCGATCTACAAGAGGAATGTCGAGGGCTCAGGCGGCGAGACCTTCCACTCGCGCGCCGTGCTGGTCGACCCGCATTCCGTCTACCTGGTAGCCGAAGACCGCACCGTCAGCGCCGACCAGATCCTGATCGCCACCGGCGGCAGGCCGGCGCCGCATCCGGCGCTTTCGGGCCATGAGTACTGCATCTTCTCCAACGAGGCTTTCGATCTCAAGGAACTGCCAAAGGCGATCATGATCGAGGGCGGCGGCTATATCGCCGTCGAGTTCGCCAACATTTTCCACGGCCTGGGCGTCGACACCACGCTGGTCTATCGCGGCCGGGAGATCCTCAGCCGCTTCGACATGGATCTGCGCCGCTCGCTGCATGAGACCATGGAGAAGAAGGGCATCAAGATCCTTTGCCCCGCGGTTTCGGAATGGGTGCGCAAGACGCCTGAAGGCAGGCTAGATGTGCTGCTGTCAAGCGGTCAGACCCTCACGGTCGACCAAGTCATGCTGGCGATCGGGCGTATTCCCAACACCGAGAATATGGGCCTGGAAGGCGTCGGCGTCGAACTCGGCAAGACGGGCGCGATCATGGTAGACCAATATTCGCGCACCAACATCGACAACATCTGGGCGATCGGCGACGTCACCCATCGCGTGCAACTGACGCCGGTCGCTATCCACGAGGCGATGTGCTTCATCGAGACCGCCTTCAAGGGCAATCCGACCGCGCCGGATCACGACACCATCCCGACCGCTGTATTCTCCCAGCCGGAGATTGGAACCGTCGGCCTGTCGGAGGACGACGCGGTCAAGCGCTTCCCCGATGTCGAGATCTATCGCGCGTCCTTCCGTCCGATGCGGCACACGCTGTCCGGCCGCGACGAAAAGATGCTGATGAAGCTGGTGGTCGACGGCGCGTCCAGGAAGGTGCTCGGCGCCCATATTCTGGGTCCCGATGCCGGCGAGATGGCGCAGCTTCTGGGCATCCCGCTGAAAGCCGGCCTCACCAAGGACGATTTCGACCGCACCATGGCCGTGCATCCGACCGCGGCCGAGGAACTGGTCACGATGTATAAGCCGACCTACCGCGTGAAGAACGGCGAACGCGTTTGATTGCAGCTTTGAGGCCGCTGGCGACGCCAGCGACCCCAAGATTTTTAAAGCAGCGTGCCGCGCAGGATCACCAGCGCCACCGAGAAGTAGATCACCAGCCCGGTGACGTCGACCAGCGTGGCGACGAACGGCGCAGAGGCGCTTGCCGGGTCGAAGCCGATCCGCTTCAGCGCGAAAGGCAGCATCGATCCCGACAGTGAGCCGAAGGTGACGATGCCGATCAGCGCCGCGCCCACCGTCGCCGCGATCAGCATCCAGTGCGGGCCGTAGTCGTAGAAGCCGAAATACTGCCAGAGCGCGATGCGGCAGATGCCGACGACGCCAAGGATCGAGCCGAGCACCACCCCGGTCGGCAGCTCGCGCAGCGCCACCCGCCACCAGTCGCGCAGACCGATCTCGCGCAGCGCCAGCGCGCGGATGACGAGCGATGTCGCCTGCGAGCCGGAATTGCCGCCGGAACTCATGATCAGTGGGATGAACAGCGTCAGCACGATCGCCTTCTCCAGCTCACCCTCGTAGCTCTGCATGGCGTTGGCCGTCAGCATCTCGCTGAGGAACAGCGCGCAGAGCCAGCCGGCGCGCTTCTGGATCATGGCGAGGAAGCCCATCTTCATATACGGCTCGTCCAGCGCCTCCATGCCGCCGAAACGATGCACATCCTCGGTCGTTTCCTCGATCATCGTGTCGATGATGTCGTCGACGGTGACGATGCCGAGGATCCTGCCGTGGTCGACGACAGGCAGCGCGAGGAGGTCGTATTTCGAGATGGTCTGCGCCAGGTTCTCGCGATCGGTGAGCGGCGTCACGGTCACCGGCATGCGATCAGGCGCCACCGACAGGATCGAATCCTCCGGGTTGCCGGTGATCAACCGGCGCAACCCGGTCGAACGCAGCAGGAGCTGCGTCTCCGGATCGACGATGTAGATGGCGTAGATGGTTTCGCGCGTGCGCTCGACCTTGCGGATGTAGTCGAGCGTGCGGCCGACGGTCCAGTCGGAAGGCACGCTGACGAATTCGGTCGTCATGATCGAGGCGGCGCTGCCTTCTGGGTATCCGAGGATGGACAGCAGCGTGGCGCGCAGCGGCGGGGCAAGCGCGCCGAGCAACTCCGAGCGGGCCGGTTCATCCAGCTCGCGCAGAATGTCGGCCGCGCGGTCGACCGACATGGCGGTCAAAAGCTTGCTCGCCTTGGCGCGTGGCAGTGCTTCCGCGAGTTCCGGAGCGCTTTCGAGTTCCGGCTGATCGAAAATCTCGACCAGCCGCTCGAACGGCACAGCGCAGAGCAGTTCGATGGCTGTCTCGCGAGGCTCGTGGTTGAGGGCTTCGACGACGTCGGCGACGTGATCGTTGGCAAGAACACGGGCGACGGCGACGGCTTCGTCGTCCAATACGGGTGCGAATTCGTTCATGGGCTCACTCCTTGCCGTCCGGCAGGACGTGAGCCGTGCAGGTCACGTCAGGGCGGACGGCGGTTGCGTTCGACTGTGACTGTCGCCAGGCATGGCGGGTTGACCTTTCTGCTCGCGGGGTAGCGCATGACCCCGAAAATCGGGTTCGATTTCGGAAAGGATCATGCGCAATTCTAAGTTTCTACAGCGTCCTTTACGCGTCCGAAGGACGCGTGGCGCTGTAGTTGGAAATCAGCGAGCGCGCACATAGGAGCGCATTTTGCCGAGTCAATCGCCAAGGGCGCTGAAAACGGACGCGGGGAGGCCGGATCGCGAGACTGTGATCGAGGGCGGCCTAGGCCGGGCCACGGCTGCCGATCAAGGGCTTGGTATGACTGCTATTTCTGCTTCAGCCGGCGGAAGCGCAGCCATTTGTCCTCGGTCGGCCGCGGCGGCTGGGTGAGGATCGTGGTGAGCTCGCGCGGCAGGCTGGGAGCGAGGGGCTTCTTGGTGGCGACGCCGTCGGCGATCGCAACCACGCTGTGATAGAATTCCTCGCCGGAAAGCGAGCGCGGCGGCTGTGCCTCGTGCATGACGCTGATGACGGTGACGTTCGGACAATTGTCCTTGATCGCCTGGTGGAAGGCTATCTTGCCATCGGGGTCGAGCGCGCCGGTCGCCTCATCGAGGAAGAGAAGCCCGGGCTGCTGCAGGATGATGCGCGCGACCACCAGCTTCTGCTTCTGGCCGCCCGAAAGCACCTGATCCCAGATCTTGCCTTCGCGGCTCTCGTCGGCCAGGTGTTCGATGAAGTCGCCGAGACCGGCCTTGTGCAATGCCGCCGCTACCTGAGTGTCGCTATGGTCGTTCTCTGAACCCGGCAGGCAGACGAGTTGCTTCAGCGACACCTGCTGCAGCTTGACCTCCTGGGCAGCGTAGAAATTGGTGACGCCTTCCGGGAAGACGATGGTGCCGCGGCCATAAGGCCACAGGCCATTGATCGCCTTGATCAGCGATGTCTTGCCGCAGCCGGACTCGCCCTTGAGGAAGGTCCATTCGCCGCGGCGGAAACGGAGGTTCGCAGCGCTGAGGAAAGGTGTGGCGTCCTCGCCTTGATGGGCGAGTTCCAGCTTCTGGATGGTGAGACCGAAAACCGGATTCTGGCTCGCGTAGCTGAAGTCGGATCGGCCGGTCTGCTGGTAGAATTCCCGCGGGCGCTGGACGTTCTCGATCGCGTTGGCGAGCTCGGTCACGCGCTGGCTGTTGGCTCTGAGCGTCGCAATCGCCGGCATGACATGGATGAACCACGAGCACTGGCTGATCAACTGGGCGACCATTTCGGAACCGGTGATGTAGCCTTTGTAGTCGAGGCGGTTGTGGATGAACGACAAGAGGCCTGGCGCGTAGGCAACGATACGGGCGCCGACGAAATTGTAGATCAGCTCGAACGAGGTGTAGCTGGTGTTGACGATATTCAGTCGGCCCCATGTCTTGTCGATATCGACATAGAGCCTGTCATGCATCGACTTCTGCACGTCCTCGCCATGCGAGGCGGCAACGTGGAAGCTGCGGCGCAGGAATGTAATGAGTTCGCTGCGGTAGCTGCCCTCCGCCTGTTGCATGCGGACATTGAGCCGCTCGAGCAGGCGTCCGAGCTTGACCGCGATCCAGGTGTTCAGCGGCACGTAGATGGCGACGCCAAGGAAAGCCAGCACCGCGGTGCCATAGCCGCCTAGGAATTCTAGGCCTTTGACCTCGACCGATGATCCGATCAGGTTTTCGCCAATGAAATAAAGCGAAGTCGCCACGCCGAGCACGCCCATGGCGAGGCCGATGGCGCCGCCGGTCATGTCCTTGATCGATTCCTGGATGCGCTGGTCGATATTGTCGGGAGCGACGACGCCGCCGACCGCCGAACCATGCTGGGCATGGAAATGGGTATGATTGCCGTCTAGCAGGGCTTGGTTGAACTGGTTGTCCAGCCAACCGCGCCATTTGCGGTGCAGGGTCGTTGAAACGAGGTTGCGCACGCCGGTGAAGCCGGCATCTTTCAGGATCACCAGCAGTACCAGTATGCCGGCGTTGGTCAGGATGGTCTGCAGCGGATGGGTGTTGGCGGCATCGTGGAGGAAAGCGATCGAATTGCCGAGTTCGCCCAACGCCACGGCAAACCAAACGCCGGCCTTGCTGGAGAGAGCGGTGAGGGCGGCGATGACGAAGGTGAGCGTCCAGGCTTCCTTCCACCGGTCGGAGAACCAGTACGCTCGCATCAGCCCCCAGAATGTACGCATCGACGATACCGGCGTCAGGTGCGAGGTCCTTGCCTCACTGGATGTTTGCTCCGGTACTGTACGTTGCGGTCTAACGACCCCAGTCACGATCCCGCCCAAACCTTTCTAGTTTTGTTACACATGGTAACACCAATTGATCATTTTCAATTAATTTTCTGGCGAGGAATGTGAGCAGGGTTACCCGCCGTGGCGCGAGGGCAACAGAAAGCCAATCCCGAGATAGGATTTGTCTCGGTGAATTCCGCTTTTATTCCAGCCACTTAAGGCCAATTTAGCTGCCAGGCGAAAAGCTTCCCTTAGGGAAGCAAAAAACACGGGTTTGTGAACGAAAAGGGGTGCCGATCAGCCGAAATGGCTACTGGGCGGTGACCGGAATGCCCGAAAATTTGCCGTCGGTGACCTCTTCGGGCTTGCCCGATTCGTCTTTTCCGGAGGCGCTGAAATGACCGGAAATGGTCTTTGCGGTTGCGTCGTATTTGTCGATGACGATCTTCCTGCTGCTGAAACGGACATGGCCTACCATGGCGCCGGAATCGAGAATGTTGAAGTTGGCGCTGTTGGCGGGGGAGCCCGTCTTGAGCGGATAGCCGCCGGCAAGGTCGTTCGGATCCTTGAGCTCGAGCATCGAATTGAAGGTCATGGTCGGCGACCCCTGTTCTGTTCCCGACAAGTTCAGCATCGGCTTGCCGCCCATCTGCATCGTCTGGGCCAAGGTGAAGGACGCCGTCCAGGGCTTGCCCTCGAAAGTCGCCGACATGACGGGTTCCTCGGCGGACACACGCTGCAATGTCAGCGGAAGCCCAAGGGCGAGAGGCAAGCACAACAGCGACAATGCGCGACGCCTGACCGCCATTCGGTGCCCCTTCAAATCAGCTAAACCCTTGCCGATCCTAGCTCAGCGCCCTGATCGAGGCGATTCACCAGATCGTGTTTTTGGCGGCTGAACAGGATTGACAACGCCCGCCTGCCGGGTCGAATCTGCCCGGCGATGGTTTGTGTCGAGGGGGATGACATGCCTGCACGGACAACCGCACTCGCGCTGCTCGGCATTTTCACCTGTCTGTCGGCGGCGCATGCCGGCAGCCAGAGCATTCCGGCCAGCGCCGAAGGCCAGGTCGAGTTCAACACGCCGTCCGGCAATATCGGCTGCATCTACACGCCGAAGGGCGGCACCAGCACCTACCAGCCGCGGGATGGCGGGCCGGAGCTTTCCTGCTCGCGCGTCGAGCCGAGCTACGTCACGGTGATTTTGGGACCCAAAGGGCCGGCGAGGCTGATCAAGAATCCCGGCGAGCAGGGCTGTTGCAGCGACGCGACCAAGCTCGGCTACGGCAACAGTTGGAGCCAGGGGCCGTTTTCCTGCCAGTCGGCGACGAAGGGACTGAACTGCACCGGCAGCAATGGCCACGGCTTCTTCCTGAGCAAGGCCAAGGTGACCGCGAAATAGGAGAACCGTAGCCTTTCGCCCGAGCTGCGCCGGACGATGCTCAGTCCGCGACGGTTTCCAATTCGCCGCGCGCCTTGGCCTGGGCCACCTGGCGGATCGCGTCGGCAAGTGTGTCGGCATCTTGTGCGCCCATCACCGCGTATTTGCCCTCGAGCAGGAAGCAGGGCACACCGGTGATGCCCATGCGCGAAGCGGTGGTGATCTCGTTGCGGACGGCCTCGACATCGGCGTCGGTCGGCAGCAGCGTCTCGACCACGGACGCATCCATGCCGGCCTCGCCAGCGGCCTTCACCAGCACGGCATGGTCGCCGATATTGGCGCCTTCCTCGAAATTCAGCTGGAAGAGGCGGCGCACCAGCCGGTTCTGCACATCTTCGCCCGCGGCGCCCGCCCAGCGGATGACGCGATGCGCGTCCAGCGTGTTGGCCGCGACCTTGATGGCACCGAACGCGAAGTGGATTCCCTCGGCTTCGCCCAGCGGCTCGATGCGCGCATGGATCTGTTGAATGCGTTCCTCGCTGCCGAACTTGCCGAGCATGTATTGGCGGCGATCCATGCCTCCAGGCGGGATGGTCGGATCGAGCTGGAATGGTCGCCAACTGACACGCACGTCGACATCGCTTGCGGCAGCAATGGCCTTGTCCAACCGCTTCTGGCCGATGAAGCACCAGGGGCAGACGACATCGGACACAACATCGACAGTGATGGAGTTCTCGGCGCTCATGCTCGTCTCCTGTTTGGTCTCGATTGGGCTGGGCTTGCGTCAGTTGGGCTTTCGCCACCAGGTCGGCAGCTGATAACCGAATATGGGGGTCTTTTGCGGATGTTCCAGATAACTCCAGTAAGCGAGCCATTGCTGGGTGTTGTATTGCATCGGCACGATATAGTAGCCCGAGATCAGAAGGCGATCGAGGACACGGACGGCAGCGACATAGTCTTCCTTGGTGCGGGCGTTCAGCATCGCGTCGATCGCGGCGTCGACGGCAGGATCGGCGACGCCAGCGAGATTGAACGACCCTTCCGTTTTCGCGGCAACCGATCCCCAGCGGCCGAGTTGCTCGCTGCCGGGCGACAAGGAGTTGTTGAAGCCGCTGGTGCCGATCAGCACCTCGAAGTCGTAACGCTGCTTGCGCGACTGGATCTGGTCGCCGTCGAGCGAGCGGATGCCGACGTCGATGCCGATCTTTTCCAGCGTGCGCTGGTAGATCGCCGCCAGCCGCTCCTCATCCTGCGATGAGGTCAGGATCTCGAAGCCGAACGGATTTCCCTGCGGGTCGAGCATCCTGCCGTCCTGGACGCGGAAGCCTGCGCTCTTCAGCAATTCGAAGGCGGCTTTGAGCACCTTGCGATCCTGGCCCGAACCATCCGTCACGGGCGGCCGCCAGGTGCCGTCCATGACATCGGCAGGCACACGGCCGGGGTAGGGGGCAAGCAGCGCCTTTTCGCGATCGTCGGCCGGATGGCCGAGCGCGGACAGCTCGGAATTCTGCCAATAGCTCATGGTGCGGTTGAACTTGCCGCCGAACAGGTTCTTGTTCGCCCATTCGAAGTCGTAGAGCATGCCAAGCGCGCGGCGGACCACGGGATCAGCAAACTTGGGCAGCCGCGTGTTGAACAGGAAGCCGGTCACCACCGGGGGGATGCCGGTGTTGAAATACTCCTCCTTTACATCGCCCTTTCGGAATGCCGGAAGGTCGATGTCGCGCTCACGCTTGACCGGATCGGTCTCGTCATCAAGGGCGCAGATGCCTTTCTTGAACGCCTCCGTCTTGGCATTGGCGTTGAGAAAATACTCGATGGTGACCTGGTCGAAATTGTCGAAGCCGCGCTTGGAAGGGACGTCCTTGCCCCAATAATCCGGATTGCGCTTGAAGACGATGCGCTGCCCGGGCAACACCTTGTCCACGATGTAGGGGCCGCTGCCGATCAGCGGCTTCAGCGTCGTCTTGTCGAACGTCTCCTTGTCGAAGGCGTGCTTCGGGACGATCGGCGTCAGCGCGACGATCAGCGGGAATTCGCGATTGGCCTTGTCGTTGAAGGTGAATTTCACGCTGTGCTCGCCGGTCTTCTCCAGCTTGGCGATCATGCTCATGCGGTCGCTATAGGGCGGGCGGCCCTTGTCCTTGAAAACGTCGTAGGTGAACAGCACGTCCTCCGGCGTCACCGGCTGGCCGTCCGACCATTTTGCATTGGGATTGAGGTGGAACTCGATCGACTTGCGCTCCTGATCCATGTCGGCGCTCCCGGCAAGCAGGCCGTAGAGGCTGAAAGGCTCGTTGTAGTTGCGCTGCATCAGCGGCTCGAAGACGAGATTGCCGTAGACGGTATCGATCATGCCGCGCGCGGTGGTACGCAGGCTCTTCAGGATGAAGGGGTTGAGGTTGTCGAAGGAGCCGACGACGCAATAGGTGACGCTTCCGCCTTTCGGCGCGTCCGGATTGACGTAGTCGAAATGCTTGTAATCGGGCGGCAGCGCCGGCTCACCCTGCATGGCAATGCCGTGCTTCGGCTCCGATTGCGCCGGAAGGAGCGAAAGAGCCAGAAACGAGGTCGCGGCGATCAGTTGGACGAGAACGCGGTCCATGACCGTCTCCTTGCCGGGCGGCTTTGTGATTCGCCATGCACCGTAGAGCATTTCGCCATCTGATTGAATCGGCGCGCCAACGGGAATCGGGTTCAGCCGCTCCATCGCCGATCTAGCTCGCTCCTGGGGATGCGAAACCACCAAGAAATCGCGGAAACCGGGCTGGATTCGACGCCGCTGGCAGTGTAACACGCGCTCCGAAGTCATCCTGTTGCCTCATTTGGGCAACAGGTAGCTGGACCGCACGGCACGAAAAAGCCGGTCCCCGGGATCATTTGAGAGGAAAGTGCACCATATGACGATCAACGCGTACCGCCTTTCGGTGCTGGCCGCAGGCGTGGTCGGCGTTCTGGGCGCCGGGCTTTTCACTGCCTCGGCCCAACAGCAGCCGCAGATTCCTCAGGGCTGGTTCAAGGCCTGCACCAAGCAGGCAGACGTCGACATCTGCAATGTGCAGAACATCGTCACCGCCGGCAATGGCCAGCTCGTCACCGGCGTCAGCCTGATCGAGCTCAAGGGCAAGGTGAACCGCAAGGTCTTCCAGGTCACGGTCCCGACCGGCCGCCTCGTGCCTCCCGGCATCGGCCTGCAGATCGATGGCGGCAAAGCGCAGAAGCTTGACTATGTGATCTGCTTCCCGGACCGCTGCGTCGCCGAAGTGCCGCTGACGGACCAACTCGTGGCGTCTTTCAAGAAGGGTCAGGCCATTTCGCTGACCTCGATCAACTTCCAGAACCAGCCGAACCCCATCAAGATCGCGCTCACCGGCTTCAGCGGCGCTTATGACGGCCCGCCGCTGCAGCAGTCGGACATCGAGGACCGGCAGAAGAAGCTGCAGGACTTCGTCGCCAAGAACAACCAGGATTTCGCCAAGAAGCTCAAGGACGAGCAGGAAAAGGCCAAGACCGCGAACTGATCGCGCAAGCGCGTTTCTCGTGCAAAAAAGCGGGGCAAATGCCCCGCTTTTTTGTTACCTCAAGGCCATCACATTCAATGCTTCGACTGGCGCTTAGGCTCGTAGCGGCCGTCCGGCAGCTTGTCGAACATCTCGCCGATCTGCGGATGCCGCACCGGCTCGCCCGACCGGTCCTCGAGCAGGTTCTGCTCGGACACATAGGCGATGTACTCGGTCTCCGAATTTTCCGCCAGAAGATGGTAGAAAGGCTGGTCCTTGCGCGGCCGCACGTCGGCCGGAATGGCTTCGTACCATTCGTCGGTGTTGGCGAATTCGGGATCGACGTCGAAGATCACGCCGCGAAACGGAAACAGCCTGTGGCGAACCACTTGCCCGATCGAGAATTTGGCCGTTTTCATCGCATTCACCACTCAGGTTCCGAGGCGCCTTTCGTGGCCGCGCACAGGGCGCCTAAGACCTTGAATTTACACATCACGGAGCCAAAAATCGACTCCGACTTTCGACTGGGCCTATTTGGCGCAGGCGCCGCCGCAATTCAATAGCCAAGTCCTTGACCCCGGGCGAAGCAACGGGCTAGCCCGCGCGGGAGTTTTCCCGCCTGAGCGAAAAATGTCTGACGTCATCGGTCTCGTCCTTCCCTTCTTCGGCATGATCTTCATCGGTTTCCTGGTGGCGCGCATCACCCGGCAGCCGCTGGAGGCGCTCGGCTGGATGAACATTTTCATCGTCTA
The DNA here is from genome assembly GCF_003952405.1 of Mesorhizobium sp. M2A.F.Ca.ET.043.02.1.1. Lineage (NCBI taxonomy): Bacteria > Pseudomonadati > Pseudomonadota > Alphaproteobacteria > Hyphomicrobiales > Phyllobacteriaceae > Mesorhizobium > Mesorhizobium sp. M2A.F.Ca.ET.043.02.1.1. The sequence goes on along the minus strand of NZ_CP034445.1, from coordinate 6,563,881 downwards.
TGTCGCGCTGCCGGCGCTGTTCTTCCAACTGCTCGCCAGGACGCCGTTCGAGCGGTTGACGGAATGGAGCTTCATCCTTGGCTCGCTCATCGCCACCTATGTCGTCTTCACGCTGATGTTCGCCTGGTCGATTTTCGCCTCCCGCAGCGGCATCGCGGCCGCGACGATCACCGCCCTTGCCGCGGCGTACGGCAACATCGGCTATATGGGGCCGGGTCTTGCCTTGCCGGCGTTCAGCAGGCGGCGGTCCCCGTGGCGCTGATCTTCTGCTTCGAGAACATCCTGCATTTCACGGTCGCGCCGATGATGATGGCGCTGTCGGGCAAGGAGAAGGCGCCGCCGCTCCAACTCGCGCTCGGCGTCGCGAAGAAGATCGTGCTGCACCCCTTCATCATCGCGACCGCCCTTGGTGTCGCCGCCGCTTATGTGGAGTTCCACCCGCCGCTGCCTGTCGCCCGCGCGGCCGCGCCTTGCGCCCTGTTCGCCATGGGCGTCACGCTGGCGCTGAGGCCGCTCAACCGCGTGCCGCACGAGCTGGCATTGATTGCCGGGTTGAAGCTGATCGTCCATCCGCTGCTCTGCTATGTCGTGCTGAGCTGGATCGGCAATTTCTCGCCGACCTGGGTCTTCTCAGCGATGCTGCTGGCGGCACTGCCGACGGCGACCAATGTCTTCGTGATCGCGCAGCAATACGACATATGGGTGCAGCGCGCTTCGGCCAGCGTGTTGATCACGACATGCTTCTCGGTGGTGACGGTGACCGCGCTGCTCTATGCGATCCGACAGGGAATCCTACCGGCCGACCTCTTTCCGTAAGCCGCCGGCAATGGCGCGAAAGCCGCTGCCCGGCCGCAATCCCTCGCGCATGAAGAAGGCCCGCAGCGGCGCGAAGCTGCCCAGTGCATTGAGGCCGGCGCTGCGCGCCAGCTGTGCGGGCAGCATGTCGGACAGCAGCGACATGTTGAGCAGGTTCACCGCGCCGCTGCGCGCCCATATGTCGGGTCGGCGCCTGGTATCATAGGCGGCAAGACTCCTGCTCGCCCCTGGATCGCCGCGGTTTTCGCTGGCGATTCCAACCAGATCGTCTATGTCCCTGATGCCGAGGTTGAGCCCTTGGGCGCCGATTGGCGGAAACACATGCGCCGCCTCGCCGACGAGCGCGACACGATTCTGCGCGAACCGGGCGGGCGAAGCCGCCGACAAAGGATAGATTTGGCGGCCCGGCTCGACCGAGACCCGGCCAAGCACCGATTGCATCTGCTGCTCGATACGCTCCGACAGGATTGCATCATCGAGCGCGGCAAGCTCTTGCGCCGTCTCCGGCTTCACGACCCAGACAAGGCTCGATCGCCTGCCGGGCAGCGGCACCTGGGTGAACGGCCCTGTTTCGGTATGGAACTCCGTCGACACGAAGCCGTGGTCAATGCGGTGGCCGAAATTGAGGACAAGCGCCGATTGCGGATAAGGCCGCGCGAAAGCGCGAATGCCCGCGGCTTCCCGCGCCGGAGACAGGCGTCCGTCGGCGGCGACCGCGAGCGAGGCCGAGACTTCGCCGCCGTCGGCCAGCCTTGCATGGGCCTGGTCGGCGTCGAGGCTCCAGGATTCGACCGTGGATTTCAGCCAATGAATGCCGCTATGCGCTGAAGCCGCCTTGGCGAGGATCGGAATAAGGGCATTGTTCGGCAGATTGAGGCCGAACTGCTCTTCGCCGATCTCGCTGGCGCGGAAGGTCACGGTTGGGCTGCGGATGAGGCGCCTTGTGGCGTCGACGATGCGCATCACCTTGAGCGCCGCGGCCTGCGGCTTGAGCTCGGCAAGGACGCCCAGCCGTTCCAGAACTTTCAGGGCGAGGTTCATGAGCGCCGTGGTGCGGCCATCGGTGGTGTTGGCCTCAGGGCCCACCAGCGTCACCTGAAAGCCGGCCTGGGCAAAGCCGAGCGCCGCGATAAGGCCGGCCGGACCGCTGCCGGCAACCAGGATGCGGGCTCTGTCGTTATGATCCACGTCATGCTTCCACGTTGGGAGGCGCCCAGTCGGGCCCTTATCCAAGATATAGGTCGGATCAGCCGGCTTGATCAACGCGGCGATTCAGCCCATTCGGTTGCCATGAGCGGGGAGCAGCAGGATTTCAACCATCTCGACCGCGCGGGGCGCGCGACGGCCGGCGTGGCGTGCAGTCCGCGCTTTGCGGTGACGCTCACGGTGGGCGTCGCCATCGTCCTTGCATGGCTGCTTCTCGGCGCGATGGCGATCCGCGGCGCTGAAGGCAGCCTTGCCGGCAGGCCCGGCGATTTGCTGCTCAAGAATCTCCCGAGCCTGCCTTTGCCGGATTTTCTCGACCGGTTCTTTGCTCTCTGCCTTGCGCCGGCGCCGCTTGCCAGCCCGGCTGGCCTGCAGGTGCCGGCGCTTGTGCTGATGTGGTTCCTGATGGCGGTTGCCACGATGCTGCCTTCCGCCGCGCCGCTGATCCGCACCTATTGCGAGATTGCCGACACAGCGCGGATCAAGGGCGAGCCGGTTGTTCATCCGCTGGTGCTCGTTACCGGATACCTCACCACTTGGCTTGGCGCGTCCTCGGCTTTCGCCGCGCTGACGCTCGCGGTCTACGCTTTTGCCGGTTCCGACCGGATGCTCGATCCCGCAGTCGGTATTGCCGGCGCCGCGGCACTGCTTGTCGCTGGCTTCTATCAGTTCAGCGGCTTGAAACAGGCGTGCCTGGAAAAATGCCGCAACCCGTTCTCGATCCTGTTCGCCAATTGGAGCGCGAAGCCGGGCCGCATCTTCCAACTAGGAGTGGAGCAGGGCGTCTGGTGCCTTGGCTGCTGCTGGGCGCTGATGCTGGTGATGTTCGCCGTCGGCGCGATGAACATCTTCTGGATGGCGCTGATCGGCCTGTTCACCCTGATCGAAAAACAGACCACCGGCAGGGTGGCCAGCCGGGTCGCCGGTACGATACTGCTTGTGTGGGCGGCAGCCCTGCTATTAGTTTCGGCGTAAGGGGAGAATTCGATGACCGACCAAAGCTGGGCGATGAAAGGGGAGCTGGTACTCTCCTGCAATTGCACGGTTTTCTGCCCCTGCGTGCTGTCGCTCGGCAGCCACCCGCCGACGGAAGGCTACTGCCAGACCTGGGCGGGCTTCCGCATCGATGCCGGCCATTTCGGCGAAGTCGACCTTTCAGGTCTCAATCTCGGCCTGGTGATGGAAATCCCCGGCTATATGAGCCGCGGCAACTGGAGCGCCGGACTGTTCATCGACAAGCGGGCGTCAGTCTATGCGGTCAAAGCGCTGACCAAGATCTTCACGGGTAAGGCCGGCGGCACCACCTCGCTGCTGTCGATCCTTGTCGGCAAATTCCTCGGCGTCGAGCAGGTGCCGATTACCTATGAGACGCGTGACAGGACGCGCGTCTTCCAAATACCGAAGATCATCGACGGCGCGGTGACGCCGATCCCCGGCAAGGACCGTGAAAAGGATACGGTGATCACCAATTCCGAATATTGGATCGCGCCGGAAATCATCGTGGCGAAGTCCGACAAGAGCAAGATGCGCGCCTTCGGCCGCAACTGGAATTTCGCCGGCCGATCGGCCGAAATCTGCAAGCTGGACTGGCGGGGACCGTGAGCAAGAATACAACGGCCAGGAAGGCGGCGAAGAAGATCGCGCAGCGGATTCCGTTGCCGAAGAAGAAGGTGACGTGGCCGCAGGCGCGTGCGTTTTCCGTTCATCTGCTGACCGCGTCAGGATCGTTCCTGGCCTTCCTGTCGCTGGTGGCGGCGAGCGAGGAACGCTGGACGGCGATGTTCTGGTGGCTGGGGCTGGCGCTGTTCGTCGACGGCATCGACGGCCCGATCGCCAGGAAGCTCGAGGTCAAGGAGATCCTGCCGACATGGTCGGGAGAGCTCCTCGACAACATCATCGACTACGTCACTTACGTGCTCATCCCGGCCTTCGCGCTCTATCAGCGCGGCTTCATGGGCGAGAACCTGTCCTTTCTGTCGGCCGCCATCATCGTCGTCTCCAGCGCGATCTACTATGCCGACACCGGCATGAAGACGAAGGAGAACTTCTTCAAAGGCTTCCCTGTCGTCTGGAACATGGTGGTGTTCACGCTGTTCGTCATCGAGCCGGGGCAATGGGTATCGTTCGCCGTGGTGGTGATTGCCGGTATTTTGACCTTCCTGCCGATCTACTTCATTCATCCGGTGCGCGTCGTGCGGCTGAGGCCGGTCAATCTCGGCATGACGCTTTTGTGGTGCGCCTTCGGCGCGCTGGCGCTGGCGCAGGCAGCACTTGCCGCCTTCTATGACAAGATCGGCGTGCTGGGAGAGCAGGTCAGCGACTTCACCAAGATCGGCATCACCATCACCGGCCTCTATCTCGCCTGTATCGGGGGCATCATGCAGATGTTCCCCAGTCTGGGCGCCAGGAAGTCCTGATCCTGGATCAGGATATTTTTGGTCGAATGGTCATCCTGACCTAGCTGTCTATCGGCCCATGATCTTTCAAACATCGGCTGGCCCTTTCGGGGTCATGCTCCAGTTTGCGTACCCTTCAGAGAGTTGAGCGATGTCCAAGGCAATCCGCATCCACGCCAATGGCGGCCCCGAAGTCCTGGCTTACGAGGATGCCGATCCCGGCCAGCCGGGAGAAGGCCAGATCCTGATCCGGCACACAGCGATCGGCCTGAACTTCATCGATGTCTATTACCGCTCCGGGCTTTATCCGCCCCCCGGCGGTTTGCCGCTGATTCCCGGCAGCGAGGCGGCGGGCGTCGTGCTGGCGCTCGGCACCGGCGTCGACTGGCTGAAGCCCGGCGACCGCATCGCTTATGCCGTCAATGTCGGGGCTTATGCCGAGCAGCGGGTGATCGCCGCCGACCGCGTGGTCAAGGTGCCGGACGGCATCAGCGACGAGCAGGCGGCGGCGATGATGCTGAAGGGCATGACGGCGGAATACCTCTTGCGTCGAACCTTCCCGGTCAAGGCCGGCGACACGATCCTCTACCATGCGGCAGCCGGCGGTGTCGGCCTGATCCTCGGCCAATGGGCAAAGCATCTCGGCGCGATCGTGATCGGCACCGCGAGCTCCGCCGACAAGATCGAGCTCGCGCGGGCGCATGGCTTCGATCATGTCATCAACTACAAGGAGCAGGATTTCGTCGCCGGCGTCGCGGCGCTTACCGGTGGGAAGAAATGCGACGTCGTCTATGATTCCGTCGGCGCCGATACTTTTCCCGCCTCGCTCGATTGCCTGCGGCCGCTCGGCATGTTCGTCAGCTTCGGCTCGTCGTCGGGACCGGTTCCGCCTTTCCCGATGTCGCTTCTCGCCCAGAAAGGCTCGCTTTACGCGACCCGACCGACGCTCTTCGTCTACAACGCCAAGCGTGAGGATCTGGTGAAGTCGGCAGAAGCGCTTTTCGATGTGGTCAAGAGCGGCGCCGTCGAGATCAAGATCAACCAGCGCTACGCGTTGAAGGACGCAGGAAAGGCGCAAGCCGATCTCGAAGCCCGCAAGACGACGGGAACGACCGTTCTCATTCCCTAGAGCATGATGTCGTCGGAAAACCGCCTCGCACTTTTCGGCATCATACCTTAGCCAACTGCCCTGTCTTTCAGCGGCTTGCCGTGCCCGAAGGCACGGCTTCCCTGAAACGCGATGCGGATTTGCGGTTGTTCTCAAGAGGTCTATCTTAGCCCTTGAGTTTCCGCTGAAATTCTTGAAGCTCTTTCAAGTTGGGTGCTGCTTTCCGATGGGAGCCGGCCGCGCATACCATGCTTTCGGGAACACAGAACATATCCGGAAAGCCGGATGGGAGGCACTGTGAGTGCAAATCATGACAGGTCGAACCTGCTTGAGGTTCGTGGTCTCACCAAGATTTTTGGCACGCTGACGGCGTGCGATCACATTGATCTCAACATCGCAAAGGGCGAAATCCACGCGCTGCTCGGCGAGAACGGCGCCGGCAAATCGACGCTGGTCAAGATGCTGTTCGGCTCGCTGGAGCCGAACTCGGGCGAGATCTTCTGGGACGGCAAGGCGGTCAAGATCACCAGCCCGGGCGTGGCGAAGAAGCTCGGCATCGGCATGGTGTTCCAGCATTTCTCGCTGTTCGAGGCGCTGACAGCGGCCGAGAACATCGCGCTTTCGCTCAATGACGGTTCGCCGATCAGCACCATCGCGGCGAAGGCGAGGGCGCTGTCCTTCAGCTATGGGCTGCCGCTGGATCCGGACTCCCTGGTCGGCGACCTCTCCGTCGGCGAACGCCAGCGCATCGAGATCATCCGCTGCCTCTTGCAGACGCCGCAACTCATCATCCTCGACGAGCCGACGTCGGTGCTGACGCCGCAGGAAGCCGACAAGCTGTTCGAGACGCTGGAGCGACTGCGCTCGGAGGGCAAATCGATCCTCTACATCTCGCACCGGCTGGAAGAGGTCAAACGCATTTGCGATCGCGCCACCGTGCTTCGCCACGGCAAGGTGGTCGGCCACTGCAATCCGCGCGAGGAGACGGCCGCGTCGCTTGCCCGCATGATGGTTGGTAGCGAAGTCAAGGCCGTGGAGCGCGCGCCGGCCGAAGGCATCGAGACCGCGCCGGCGCTGTTGGAAATCCGTGGGCTGACGCGCAAGCCGGCGACGCCCTTTGCCATCCCGCTGAAGAACATCAATCTCACCGTGCGCGCCGGCGAAGTGATCGGCATTGCCGGCGTTGCCGGCAACGGCCAGGGCGAGTTCTTCGAATCCGTCTCCGGCGAAGTGCTACAGCAGGATGCGGGTTCGGTGCGCATCCGCGGCAAGGACGCCGGCGCGCTCTCCATCACCGGCCGGCGGCTGATGGGTGCTGCGTTCGTGCCGGAAGAGCGCCTGGGGCACGGCGCCGCCCCGCGTATGAAGCTTTCGGAGAACCTGCTGCTGTCCCGTCACGCCACCGACGGCAAGGCTTTCGTCGGCTCCGGCGGCATGGTCAAGAACAGCGCCGTCTATAGCGCCGCCCAGCGCATCATCACCGCCATGGACGTGCGCAAGAGCGCGCCCGATCCGGAGGCGGCCGCGCTCTCGGGCGGCAATCTGCAAAAATTCATCGTCGGCCGCGAACTCGACCGCAAGCCGAGCGTCATGATCGTCAACCAGCCGACCTGGGGCGTGGACGCAGGCGCGGCCGCTCGCATTCGCCAGGCCCTGATCGAGCTTGCGCGCAGCGGCTCCGCCGTCCTGGTCATCAGCCAGGATCTCGACGAATTGTTCGAGCTGTCGGATGCGATCGCGGTCATGCACAACGGGCAATTGTCGGCGCCGCTGCCGATCGCCGAGGCGACTTTCGAGAAGATCGGCCTCTTGATGGGTGGCGCCGAGCCCGGCCACGCAGAACACAGCCTGGAGATCGCATGATGCGCATCGAACTGGTCAAACGTCCGCAGCGCTCGGCGTTGTTTTCGGTGCTGTCGCCGTTCATTGCCTTCGCGCTGACGATGATCGCCGGCGCCATCATGTTCGCCTTGCTCGGCGTCAATCCGCTGGATGCATTCAACATCTATTTCATCCAGCCGATCAGCGAAGTCTGGCAGTTGCACGAGCTGGCCATCAAGGCGGCGCCCCTCATCCTGATCGCGGTCGGACTGTCGGTCTGCTACAAGGCCAACATCTGGAACATCGGCGCCGAAGGCCAATTCATCTTCGGCGCGATCTTCGGCTCGATCATCCCGGTGCTGTTCCCGCAATTCGAAGGCCCGCTGGTGATCCCGCTGATGCTCTTGCTCGGCATGGTCGGCGGCGCCTTCTACGCGTCGATCCCGGCGTTTTTGAAGACCCGCTTCAGCACCAATGAGATTCTGACCAGCCTGATGCTGGTCTATGTCGCGCAGCTTTTCCTCGACTGGCTGGTGCGCGGCCCATGGCGTGACCCGCAAGGCCATGGCTTCCCGCAGACCATCCAGTTCGGCGATTCCGCGGTGCTGCCGGAGCTGATGCCCGATGCCGGCCGCGCCAATTGGGGCTTCGTCTTCGCCCTGGTCGCCGCCGTAGCGATCTGGCTGATGATGAGCCGCATGCTGAAAGGTTTCGAGGTGCGCGTTCTGGGTTCCAGCCCGAGGGCAGGGCGCTTTGCCGGCTTCGGCTTGAACCGGATGGTGTTCTTCACCTTCCTTCTGTCCGGCGCGCTGGCCGGTCTGGCGGGCATTTCGGAAGTCTCCGGCGCCATCGGCCAGTTGCAGCCGGTGATCTCGCCGGGCTACGGGTTCACCGCCATCATCGTCGCCTTCCTCGGCAGGCTCAATCCGCTGGGCATCGTGGCCGCGGGTCTCGTCCTGGCGCTGACCTATCTCGGCGGCGAGGCGGTGCAGAGCGCGCTCGGCATCTCCGACAAGGTGGCGCGCGTGTTCCAGGGCATGCTTCTGTTCTTCGTGCTCGGCTGCGACACACTCATCCACTACCGCATTCGCCTGATCGGCGTGGCGCTGATGAAGCCGAACGCCGCGAAGCTCGATGCAGCGCCCAAGCTCGAGGAGGCCCGCTGATGGACATCACCGTCAACATCCTTTTGACCATTGCGACCGCCGCGACGCCGCTGCTGATCGCGGCGATCGGCGAACTGGTGGTCGAACGCTCGGGCGTGCTCAATCTCGGCGTCGAGGGCATGATGATCATGGGCGCCGTCGGCGGCTTCGGCGCCGGCTATCTCACCGGGTCACCGTGGATCGGCTTGCTCGCCGCAATCATCGTCGGTGCGCTGTTCTCGCTGCTTTTCGCCGTCATGACGCTGTCGCTCGCCACCAACCAAGTGGCGACGGGCCTGTCGCTGACGCTGCTCGGCCTCGGCCTTTCCGGCATGATCGGCACCAGCTTCGTCGGTCAGCCGGGCGTGAGACTGCCCAATCTCGATATCCCGGTGATCAGCTCGATCCCGGTCGTCGGCAGGCTGATCTTCGGCCAGGATCCGGTCTTCTACATCTCGATCGCGCTGACCGCGGCGGTCATGTGGTTCCTGTTCAGGACGCGCACGGGGCTTACGCTTCGCTCGATCGGCGACAGCCATACGTCGGCGCATGCGCTGGGCATCAAGGTCATCCGCTACCGTTACCTGGCGGTGATCTTCGGGGGCGCCTGCGCCGGCCTTGCCGGCGGGCATCTGTCGCTGGTCTACACGCCGCAATGGGTGGAGAACATGAGCGCGGGCCGCGGCTGGATCGCGCTGGCGCTGGTGGTGTTCGCGTCCTGGCGTCCGTGGCGGGTGCTGGCAGGCGCCTATATCTTCGGCGCTGTGTGGATCGGCCAGCTTCATGCACAGGCTTTTGGCATTCCGGTGCCGTCGCAGTTTCTTTCTTCGCTGCCCTATCTGGCAACCATCGCGGTTCTCGTTCTAATCTCGCGCAACAAGCGGCTGACAATGATGAACACGCCGGCTTCGTTGGGGCAGCCATTCGTTCCGGATCGTTGACGACAACAAAAAGACGGGAAGCTCCAAGGCTTAACTCAGAGAGGTAACACAATGAAAAAACTGCTTATTGCGTTGATGACCACGGCTGCGGCCCTGTCGGTCGCGGCAACCGCCGAGGCGGCCGACAAGCTGAAGGCCTGCTGGGTCTATACGGGTCCGATCGGCGACTTCGGCTATTCCTACCAGCACGACCAGGGCCGCCTCGAAGTCGAGAAGGCGCTCGGCGACAAGGTCGAGACCGCCTATCTCGAAAACGTCTCGGAAGGCCCGGACGCCGACCGCGCCTTCGAGCGCCTGGCGCGCGAGAAGTGCAAGATCATCTTCGGCACGTCCTTCGGCTTCATGGACGCCGAGGTGAAGGTCGCGAAGAAGTTCCCCAAAGTGATGTTCGAGCATGCCACCGGCTTCAAGACCGGCAAGAATCTCGGCATCTACAACGCCCGCTTCTATGAAGGCCGCTACGTGCTCGGCCAGATCGCGGCCAAGGAATCGAAGAAGGGCCTTGCCGGCTACATCGTGTCCTTCCCGATCCCGGAAGTGGTGATGGGCATCAACTCCTTCATGCTCGGCGCGCAGTCGGTCAATCCCGACTTCAAGGTGAAGATCGTGTGGGTGAATTCCTGGTTCGATCCCGGCAAGGAGGCCGACGCAGCCAAGGCGCTGTTCGACCAGGGCGCCGACATCATCGTGCAGCACACCGATTCCACCGCCGCGCTGCAGGTCGCCGAGGAGCGCAAGCTGCACGGCTTCGGCCAGTCATCCGACATGATCAAGTTCGCGCCGAACGCGCAGCTCACCTCGCTCACGGACGAATGGGGTCCCTACTACATCAGCCGCGTGCAGGCCGCGCTCGACGGCACCTGGAAGCCGGACAATGTGTGGCTCGGCATCAAGGACGGCGCCGTAAAGCTCGCGCCCTTCACCAACATGCCTGACGACGTGAAGGCTATGGCGGAGGCGACCACGAAGAAGATCGCCGGCGGCTGGAACCCCTTTACCGGACCGGTCTCCAAGCAGGACGGCTCGCCGTGGCTGAAGGACGGCGAAGTCGCCGATGACGGCACGCTGCTCGGCATGAATTTCTACGTCAAGGGCGTCGACGACAAGCTGCCGCAGTAAGCTGCAAGTTACTGGTGTCAAAAAGGAAAGGGCGCCGCGCGGCGCCCTTTCTCATTCGGTGTGCCTTCGCTTTGGAGGACGATCAGACGGCCGATCCGTAAAGATCGTAAGCGTCGGCGCGGTCGATCTTGACGGTGACGATCTCGCCGGCGCGCAGCGGCCGCCGCGACTGGATGTGGACCGAGCCGTCGATCTCCGGCGCGTCGTATTTGGTGCGGCCTTTGCCGGACGCGCCATGCGCCTCGTCGACCAGCACCGGCAGGCGCTTGCCGACTTTCTTGGCCAACTGCGCGGCGGAAATCTTCTGCTGGCGCTGCATGAAGCGGTGCCAGCGCGCTTCCTTGATTTCCTGCGGCACCTGTTCGAGCCCGAGGTCGTTGGAGCGCGCGCCCTTGACAGGCTCATATTTGAAGCAGCCGGCGCGGTCGATCTTGGCTTCGTCCAGCCAGTCGAGCAGCATCTGGAAATCGTCCTCGGTCTCGCCGGGGAAACCGACGATGAAGGTGGAGCGGATGGCGAGATCCGGGCAGACCTCGCGCCAGCCGCGGATACGGTCCAGCGTCTTTTCGCCATGCGCGGGGCGCCGCATGTTCTTCAGCACCTGCGGCGAGGCGTGCTGGAAGGGGATGTCGAGATAGGGCAGGATCTTTCCTTCCGCCATCAGCGGAATGACGTCGGCGACATGCGGGTAGGGGTACACATAATGCATGCGTATCCAGATGCCGAGCTTGCCGAGCTCCTCGGCAAGGTCGAGGAATTTCGCCCGCACCTCGCGGTCGCCGAACATCGATGTCTGGTACTTGATGTCGACGCCGTAGGCGCTGGTGTCCTGCGAGATGACGAGGATTTCCTTGACGCCGGCCTTGGCCAGCTTTTCAGCTTCGCGCAGCACATCCGCCGCCGGCCGCGAGACCAGATCGCCACGCAGCGCCGGGATGATGCAGAAGGTGCAGCGGTTGTTGCAGCCCTCGGAAATCTTCAGATAGGCGTAGTGGCGCGGGGTGAGCTTCACGCCCTGCGGCGGCAGCAGATCGACATAAGGGTCGTGGCTGGGCGGAGCCGCCTCGTGGACCGCCGCCATCACGCTCTCATAGGCCTGCGGGCCGGTGATCGCCAGCACATTGGGATGTTTCTCGCGGATGACGTCCGGCTCGGCGCCGAGGCAGCCAGTGACGATGACGCGGCCATTTTCGGAAAGCGCGGAGCCGATGGCGTTGAGCGACTCGTCGCGGGCGGAATCGACGAAGCCGCAAGTGTTGACAACGACGAGGTCGGCGCCATCATGCTTGCGCGCGATCTCATAGCCTTCGGCGCGGAGCCGCGTGATGATGCGCTCGGAATCGACGAGCGCTTTCGGACATCCAAGACTGACGAAACTGACGCGTGGGGCGGACATAAATTTTGTTTTCCAAGAGGTGAAGGCGAGATCGAGGATTGAGCCTTTGGCTCTGAAGGTCGATCTACGGCGCGGCTTTGAGCCATTTCGCGCGGCGCAATAGCACGCTTCGGCACAGAAGCAAACCTGCCGCCGGCCAGGACAAGAGACTCGGCAACCTATCCCTTAACGAGCATCAGTGACCGTCCGATCCGAACCAGGGCGCCAGGAAGGCAAAATGGTCGGGGAACTGCTGCACGGCGCCGCCGAGAAGCATGTTGATCGCCACGTACAAGATGATCAGCAGGCCGATATAGGCGATCCAGCGATATCGATGCAGCAGCCGGGCGACAAAGGAAGCGGCAAAACCCATCAGGGCGATCGAAAGGGCCAGCCCGATGATCAACACCGTCGGATGCTTCATGGCGGCGCCGGCGACGGCGAGCACATTGTCGAGCGACATCGAGACGTCGGCGATGACGATCTGCCAGGCGGCTTGAGAGAAGGTCTTGCGTGCTCCCTTGCCGGCGACGGATCCGTCCTTGTTGTAGTCGCTGTTCGACAGCGCTTCGGTCGCATCGCGCTCGTCGTCATGGCTGACGCGCAATTCGCGCCACATCTTCCAGCAGACCCACAGAAGCAGAAGCCCGCCGGCGATGAGCAGCATCGGGCCGATGCTCAGCAGCCATTGCGTGATGAGGGCGAAGACGATGCGCAGGACTGTCGCCGCCGCGATGCCGACAATGATGGCGCGCTTGCGCTGATCCGCCGGGAGGCCGGCGGCCGCGAGGCCGATCACAATTGCGTTGTCGCCGGCGAGCGCGAGATCGATTGCGACGACCTGAAGGAGAGCTGAAACGCCTGCGGCAGTGAATATTTCCATAGACTAGAAATCCCTTGCCTGAAACGCGGGTCGCCCAATACCCAGACGGCCCTAAAGGCATGGTTCACCGGCGTCAAGACGCAGGTTCGGACATCGCCGGAAAACGGCGCCGCCAGCGCAAGCCCTCAATCATTTCGGGTGTTCGCCGGTCAGGCGGCGGGCGGGAACTAGTCGTAGAGATTGTATTTGGCCCAGTCGGATTCGGGGATTTCGTCACCGATCTTGTAGCGGAACTGCAGCACCTGCATATGGTCCGGCGCGGTCTGGCATTTGAACTTCAGCCGGTACCATTGGCCCTTGCTGCGGAAGGCGGCGCCCGAGCTCTTGATGGCATCGGCGCTCATCTGCGGCGTGGCGAAGGCGTAGGCCACGACCCGGTCGGCCTTGTAGTTGCGATCGTCGTGGCTGATCCGGTCGAGCACTTCTGCGTCGCACCGCTGCTCGAGGCGGGTTTCGGGATCGAGTTTCATCAGGCCGGCGCGCAACGCATTGTCCATCGCCTTGGCCGGCAAGACCGGCGCCAGCGACGCCAGAACCATCAGGCAGAGCTTTTTCATGGGCGCGAGAAGCAGCATATTTTGTCCGAGAAATCAAATAAACGGTGTTTCACCAACGATTGACCGCCATGGGTGTCAGGATCGCTTCGGCCCACCAACCAATACAAGCAGCGCACAACTCTTGGCGGCTGTGACTTGCAGAATCGCTAGTGCGCATAAAGGCCGTCGTTGGGGCAACATGTAGTTGACGTCACGTTAATGCAGGCGCAATCTATTTTTCGGGTTGTGCAGGTGAGGGCGTTTTAATGAAATTCGTTGTGTTTGGCGTAGCAATGGTATTGGCCGCCACCGGAGCAGCCGTTGCGAAAGAAAAGAAAAAGGTAGCCACCGCTCAGGCAGCAATCTCTTGTCCTGCAGCACATATGAAGGCTGGCAGCGGCAAGCCGGCACCGAAACTGGATTGCAAATCAACAGGCACGGTGGTTGTTGCGCGTCCGTCAAATCAGGCCGCAAATTTCCTGGACCATCGCTTGGGGTACGACACCGATCCGTGGATCCCAACTGGTTATTGATGGCCAACTTCGGCTTGCCGGGCCTTTTCATATCCGGTTAGGCTAAAACTTATGCCACAGCCCGACGGTTTGGCTTAAGTTATTGATTTTATTGGAATTTTGGCGGAGGGAGTGGGATTCGAACCCACGGTGAACTTGCGCCCACGCCGGTTTTCAAGACCGGTGCCTTAAACCGCTCGGCCATCCCTCCATCGTGATCTTCACGAGGCGCTTCGTCCTGTTAACAGCAAAACCGTGCCGACAAGAACGCATGCGCTCCATGCTCTAGTGCGCCGCGCAAAGATCTGTCAATCGCAGGACAGGCTCAATCATATTCTCGGGAGCCGGGGGCAATCCCAGGAAGCCGGTCAGATGCAATTGACAATGCCGCCAAGACCTTGCCAATCTCTACCTGCTAATGTTCTAACGGGGGAATTGATGAAAAAGATTTATGAGAAGCCGGTTTTGACGAAGCGCCAGAAGTTGTCTCGTGCGACGGCCCAACAGCTGCCGTCCAACGTGCAGCCGCAATAGCAGGACAAACCCGCACTCTTATTCGGATTTGACGCGCTGGCGATCTTGTGGCCGGCGCTATTGGCAGCAGGGCGTTCTCGAACGAGCACGGACTTTCCGAGCGGCATTCTGCACTCATGCCACAATCTCGCCCTGTTGCGGCCATAATCGATTAACATCGTGATAAGCAATTCCTGTGCAAAAGGGATTGCGGATCAAGGTGTTGGCCTAACGGGCGACCTCTGGCTCCGTCGGGTGCAGCACGGTAGGGGACAATCGAAAACATGCAGACTCCGACGCGCCCGCGTCTTCGTCGCGCTTCTGCTTTCGCCCTGTGCGCCCTTTCGGGCCTGCTGCTGGCTGCCTGCGCCTCACAGCCCGAGCCGAAGGGGATGGTCTACAAGAAGGCCCGTCCCAAGGAATATTTCGCCGAATCCGAATATGGCGTGAAGGCAAGCCCGCGCGTCCAGTTCATGCGCCGGGGCGGCGGCCGCGACCAGCTCGGCAGGCCCTACCAGGTTCGCGGCAAGTGGTATTATCCGAAGGAGGATAAGAAGGGCTTCACGAAGGTCGGGCTGGCCTCCTGGTATGGCGATGCCTTCCACGGGCGTTTGACCGCCAATGGCGAAGTCTATGACATGACGCATCTGACGGCGGCGCATCCGACGATGCCACTGCCGAGCTATGCACGCGTCACCAATCTGGAGACCGGCAGTTCCGTGATCGTTCGCGTCAACGACCGGGGTCCCTATCATGAAGGCCGCATCATCGACGTCTCCGAACGCGCCGCGCAAATGCTCGACTATGACAAGGTCGGCACGGCCCGGGTCAAAGTCGAATATGTCGGCCGCGCGCCGCTCGATGGCGACGACGACCAGTATCTGGTGGCGTCCTACCGCCCCGGCAACAAGCGGCCGGATCCGTCGGACGGCCTGCCGACCGGTGTGATGGTGGCCATGAACGGCCCGTCGCCGAGCCTCTCGGTGGGCGCGCCGCCGGCCGTGCCGTTCCCTGGACAGTTGACCAATTCGGGGCAGGCCTTTGCCGCGCAGCCGGGCCTGTCGGAGCAGCCGGCCGTGCAACCAGCAGCGTTCTCGGCGCAAGATGCCAGTGATGTCGTGCTGCCCGATTTCGGACCGATCGTGCCGGAGCGGCCGGATCTCGGCCTGCCGCCGAACTCGCCCTTCGCCATGGCTTCCCTGTCCTACGCGGATGAGCGGGTGAAGCGCGCCGATGTCTTTGCCGCGCTCGATGCCGGCGGCATGTCGCCGGCCGATATCCTGGAATCGTGGAAGAAATCGAACCGCCAGGAACAGGCGCCTGGATCCGACTACGTCGCCGCCGGTTCCTTCGACGAAGCCGCCGACGCCAAGCGTGTGGCCGCGGCGCTCGAGCCGTTCGGCCGGACCGAGATCCAGCGCACGGAGATGGACGGCAATGACTGGTACGCGGTCAATGTCTATCCGGATGGGCACGGCAGCATTGACGACCTGCTCCAGGCAGCCTGGTCGCATGGCGCGCCGGACGCGCTGGTTGTGCGAACTGATCAAATTTGCACTGCACGTTGATCCGGCCGAAAAAACCCTGCTAGCTTGGCCGCGGGGTAGTCTTGGCGCAATTCCGGGCGACTCTCCGGTTTTGCTCAGATTGGGTCGACATTTCATGCAATTGCGCATTCTTCCGCCTTTCGCCAGCCTTCTGGGATTGGTGCTGGCGCTGTTGTGCGCCGCCCCGGCTGGCGCGCAGCTGTTCGAGACCAAGGCGACTCAGGCGTTCATGATCGATGTCGACACCGGCACGGTGCTCTTCGCCAAGGACCCCGACAAGCCGATCCCACCGGCCTCGATGGCCAAGCTGATGACGATGGAGGTGGTCTTCAACGCTCTCAAGGCGAAGCGGATCACGCTCGACGACACGTTTGTCGTCAGCGAAAACGCCTGGCGCACCGGCGGCGCGCCGTCCGGGACCTCGACCATGTTCGCCAAGCTCAAATCCGAGGTCCGCGTCGAGGACCTGATCCAGGGTGTCACCGTGCAGGCCGCCAATGACGGCTGCATCGTGCTTGCCGAGGGCATGGCCGGCTCGGAAGCGAATTTCGCCGCGCAGATGACGGATCGCGCCCGCCAGCTCGGCCTGTCGAAATCGACCTTCGTCAATTCGACCGGCCTGCCTGCCGACGGCCAGCAGACGACGGTGCGCGAGCTGACGATGCTGGCGCTGCATCTGTGGCGGGACTACCCGGAGTTCTTCCACTATTACGGCCAGCCGGACTTCACCTGGAACAAGATCGCGCAAAGGAACCGCAATCCGCTGATCGCCATGGGCATCGAAGCCGACGGCTTTGTCGCCGGCGCCAGCGAACAGGCGGGCTTCGGCCTGGTCGGCACCGTCAGTCACAACGGCATCCGCGTGATCGCCGCGCTCACCGGGCTGGCGAATGACCGCGAACGCTCCGAAGAGGCACGCAAGCTGCTCGACTGGGGCTCGCGGTCCTTCCAGAAGACCGAGATCTTCGCCAAGGACGAGGTGGTCGGGGAAGCGCAGGTCTTCGGCGGCGCCAAATCCGGCCTGGCCTTGAAAGCCAAAGGCCCCGTAGACATCTTTCTGCCGATAGCCAACCGCGACAAGCTGACCGCCAGGATCGTCTATCAGGGTCCGGTGTCGGCGCCGGTCGAGGAAGGGCAACCGGTCGGTGAGCTGCGCGTTTGGATAGGCGATACGCTGAGCCAGCAGACGCCGCTCTATGCCGCCGAATCGGTGAAGGTGGGCACGCTGCCGCAGCGTGCGCTCGACGCGGCCAAGGAACTCGCTGTCGGCTGGCTGCGTCAGAAACATTTGTGATCGGGCAAGTTCGTGGACCTTTTGTCGGACGGGAGCTATGACAGCGGCCAGCACGGGCAAAGGCAGTCTCGATTGGCGAGCGGATTTTTCATCACCTTCGAGGGCGGCGAAGGAGCAGGCAAGTCGACGCAGATCGAGCGGCTGGCGCGGCGCATGCGCGCCAAGAAATATGAGGTGCTGGTCAGCCGCGAGCCGGGTGGATCGCCTGGCGCCGAGGCGGTAAGGCACGTTCTTCTGTCCGGCGCGGCCGAGCCGTTCGGCCCGAAAATGGAGGCAATCCTGTTCGCCGCCGCGCGCTCCGACCATGTCGAGCAGGTCATGCGGCCGGCAGTCGAGCGCGGCTCGATCGTGCTGTGCGACCGTTTCATCGATTCCTCGCGAGTCTACCAAGGTGTCACCGGCGGTCTGGATGCCGATTTCATGAAGGCGCTGGAGGCGGTGGCCATCAACGGCTTGATGCCGGACATGACGCTGATCTTCGACATCGATCCGGCCGAAGGCCTGAAGCGGGCGGCCGCGCGGCGCGGCGCGGGTGACGCCGCCGATCGCTTCGAGAAGGAGACCTTGGCCATCCACCGGCGGCGGCGCGAGGCTTTCCTGGCCATCGCCGCGGCGGAGCCGGAGCGCTGCATCGTCATCGACGCGGCCGCCGATCCCGATACGGTGGAAAATGTCGTCACCGCCGCCGTCTTCGCGGCGCTGGAAGAGAGGCTGCCGGCGCAAAGGATCGAGACGGCGCCGGCATGATCTTCGAACGCATCGCCCCAGAGCAGCACGACACGCTGGACGGCGTGCCCGAGCCGGCCGAAACGCCGCGGCTGATCGGCCACGCGACGGCGGCCGGGATGCTCGCTGGCGCCTACCGCGCGGGCAAGCTGCCGCATGCGCTGATCTTTGCCGGGCCGCTCGGCATCGGCAAGGCGACGCTGGCGTTCCATCTGGCGCACCATCTTCTGAAATATCCGGATTTCAGGACGGCGCCCGACACGCTTGCCGTTCCCGATCCGGCGTCCCCACTGTTTCGCCAGATCGCCACCGGCGCGCATCCGGGCGTGCTGCATCTGACGCGCCCCGCCAACGACAAGACCAAGAGCTTCAAGACGGTGCTGACCGTGGACGAAATCCGCAGGGTCAGCCGCTTCCTGTCAATGACTTCGCATGACGGCAGCTACCGTGTCGTCATCGTCGACCCGGCCGACGACATGAACACCAACGCCGCCAATGCCTTGCTCAAGAATCTCGAGGAGCCGCCGGCGCGCACCTTGTTCATTCTGATCGTGCACGCGCCGGGCAGCCTGCTGCCGACGATCCGCTCGCGTTGCCAGATGGTGCGGCTCGCGCCGCTGGCGGCCGACGAGCTGATGACCGTGCTGGAGAATGTCGAACCGCCGCCGCCGGATGATGCGGCCGCACGCGCGGCGCTCGCCGAGCGGGCAGGGGGCAGCGCGCGCAGCGCCATCCTGCTCACCCAATATGGCGGGCTGGAGATCGCCGGCGCGCTCGACGCACTGGTGACGGCCGGGAAGCCCGACATTGCCGGCGCCCACCGCCTCGCCGAGGCCGTGGCGGGACGCGACCAGGCGATCCAGTTCGACATCTTCAATCGCCGCGCGCTCGATCTGCTTTCGGCCGCCGCCAGCGAAGCGGCGCTGTCCGGCGACCTCGCTAGGGCCAAAACCCTGTCTGAGGCTTGGCAGGAGGCGCTTAACACGATATCTGAAGCCGAGACCTACAATCTCGACAAGAAGCAGCACGCCCTGACCATGATCGACCGCCTGAATTCTGCGATGCGAATGTGACGGCCCGTTCGATGCATGCCGTTGGCCCACTTTCGGGCGGCCTGCATTGGCCTCGGGATGGCAATCGACGTTCCGATGCGATATCCACCGCCACAACTCACATTCAGATATTCATGACGGTTCATTCATGTCACGCGACACATTCTACATCACGACCGCGATCTCCTATCCGAACGGCAAGCCGCATATCGGCCATGCCTATGAGCTGATCGCCACCGACGCGCTTGCCCGCTTCCAGCGGCTCGACGGCAAGGACGTGTTCTTCCTGACCGGCACCGACGAGCACGGCATCAAGATGCTGCAGACGGCGCGCAAGGAAGGCATCGCGGCGCGCGAGCTCGCCGACCGCAATTCGGCCGAGTTCAAACGCATGGCGAGCGCGCTGAACGCTTCCAACGACGATTTCATCCGCACCACCGAGGAACGGCATTATGCGTCCTCCCAGGCGATCTGGAAGGCGATGGCCGCCAATGGCGACATCTACAAGGGTGGCTATGCCGGCTGGTATTCGGTGCGCGACGAGGCCTATTACGGCGAGGAGGAGACCGAAGTCCGCGCCGACAATGTGCGCTACGGGCCGCAGGGAACGCCTGTCGAATGGGTCGAGGAGGAAAGCTATTTCTTCCGCCTGTCGGCCTATCAGGACAAGCTCATCACGCTCTACGAGAGCCAGCCCGATTTCATCGGTCCGGCCGAGCGTCGCAACGAGGTGATGAGCTTCGTCAAATCCGGGCTGAAGGACCTGTCGGTTTCGCGCACCACCTTCGACTGGGGCGTGCCGGTGCCTGGCGACGAGAAGCATGTGATGTATGTGTGGGTCGACGCCTTGACCAACTACATCACCGGCGTCGGCTATCCCAATGAAAACGATGATAAATGGCGTTTCTGGCCAGCCGACGCGCACATCATCGGCAAGGACATCGTGCGCTTCCACGCGGTCTATTGGCCGGCTTTCCTGATGTCGGCGGGAATTCCGCTGCCGAAGCGCGTCTTCGGCCACGGCTTCCTGTTCAACCGCGGCGAGAAGATGTCGAAGTCGGTCGGCAACGTCATCGACCCGTTCACGATGGTGGACCATTACGGCGTTGACCAGGTGCGCTATTTCTTCCTGCGCGAGGTGCCGTTCGGTCAGGACGGCAACTACAGCCATGAGGCGATCGTCAACCGCACCAACGCGGATCTCGCCAATGGCCTTGGCAATCTGGCGCAGCGGTCGCTGTCCATGATCGCCAAGAATTGCGGCGGTGCGGTGCCGAAGCGCGACGAGCTGGCGGAGGCCGATACGGCGATCCTCGACCAGGCGATCGAAGCGCTGGCCGTTTCGCGCCGGGCGATGGCGGAGCAGGGCATCCATCTAGCGTTGGCCGCGATCTTCGGCGTGGTGGCGGAAGCGGACCGCTATTTCGCTTCCCAGGAGCCGTGGGCACTGAAGAAGACCAATCCGGAGCGGATGGAAACGGTCTTGTGGACAACGGCCGAACTGGTGCGACGCGTGGCACTCCTTTGCCAGCCCTTCATTCCGGGATCGGCGGCCAAGCTGCTCGACCTGCTGGCCGTGCCTGCGGGCAAGCGTGCTTTCGAGCACATCCATGCCGACCAAGCGCTGGTGCCCGGCGCCGCGTTGCCGGCGCCGGAGGGCGTGTTCCCGCGTTATGTCGAGCAAGGCGCCTGATGCTGGTCGACAGCCACTGCCATCTCGACTTTCCGGACTTTGCCGAGGAGCGGGCGGCTATCGTCGCCCGCGCCCTCGCCGCCGGGGTAGGCCGCATGGTCACGATCTCGACGCGCGTGAGGCGCTTTCAGCAGATCCTTGAAATCGCTGAAACTTTCAACGAGGTCTATTGCTCGGTCGGCACTCATCCGCACAATGCGGCGGAAGAGCTCGACGTCACCGCCGACGAGCTGGTCCGGCTTTCCGGTCACCCAAAGGTGGTGGCGATCGGCGAGGCCGGACTGGATTACCACTATGACAAGGCGCCGCGCGATGCGCAGGCGCAAGGTTTTCGCACCCATATCGCCGCTGCGCGACGGACCGGCCTGCCGCTGGTCATCCATGCGCGCAATGCCGACGACGACATGGCGTCGATCCTCGAGGACGAGACAGGGAAGGGCGCCTTCCCCTTCATTCTTCACTGTTTTTCGTCTGGACGCAGGCTGGCCGAAGTCGGCGTGGCGCTGGGCGGCTATGTCTCCTTCTCCGGCATCCTGACCTTCAAGAATTCCCCCGATTTGCGGGCCATCGCGGCCGATGTTCCGCGTGACCGGCTGCTGGTCGAGACCGACGCGCCCTACCTCGCGCCGATCCCGCATCGGGGAAAACGCAACGAACCGGCCTATGTGACGAACACGGCGAAGGTTCTTGCCGAGACCATCGGCGTCAGCGAAACCGAGATCGCCGATATCACCACCGGCAATTTCTTCAGGCTGTTCACCAAGATGCCGCGTCCAGACATGGCGCGGACATGAGCGACCGGCTGCGCTTCACCATCCTTGGCTGCGGCTCATCGCCCGGCACGCCGCGCATCACCGGCGATTGGGGCAATTGCGATCCCGCGAATCCGAAGAACCGGCGCATGCGCACGGCGGCCCTGGTCGAGCGCATTGCCGCCAATGGCGCGCGCACCACGGTCGTCATCGACACCGGACCGGATTTCCGCCAGCAGATGCTGATGGCTTCGGTCCGGCGTATCGACGCCGTCGTCTATACCCATCCGCATGCCGACCATATCCATGGCATCGACGATCTGCGCGGTTTTGTGCACGACCAGCGGCACAGGATCGACATCCACGCCGACGAACCGACGATGGAGCGGCTGCGCCAGGCCTTCGGCTATTGCTTCGAGACGCCGCCCGGCAGCTCCTATCCGCCGATCGTCAAGGCCCATATCATCGATCACGCGAGGCCGGTGGTGATCGAAGGCGAGGGGGGCGCCCTCACCTTTGAGCCGCTGCCGCAGATCCATGGCGACATCATTTCGCTGGGCTTCCGCATCGGCGGGCTTGCCTACTGCCCGGATATCAGCGACTTCCCGGCCGTCACGGCCGCGCGGTTGCTGGGCCTCGACATGCTGGTGCTCGACGCGCTGCAGTACAACACCCATCCCAGCCATCTGTCGCTCGGCCAAGCTCTGGGCTGGATCGAGAAACTGGCTCCGAACAAGGCCGTGCTGACGCATATGCACGTGCCGCTGGACTACGCCGTGGTGATGGCCGAGACGCCGGAGCACGTGGTGCCGGCCTATGATGGCATGGTGGTTGAAATTCCTTACGAGTCAGAGCGATAGCGGCGACTGCTCAGCCAGTATCGCAGCCCGTCATTCCTGCGTTTGGCTGGTAGCTCGAATTCGCGAGGCGGCGCACGCAGCCAGTCCACAGAGTTTGTCGCCAATGGCGAAAGCCCCGGCAAAACACGCAAGTTCCATAATCTATCTTATGCGACTTTTGGATATGCCGCCGATAAGCGCGGCGGGCGTGATGCGGAGGCCGACGACGAACCCTGCCTGCGACGAGAACTTTGGCAGTGTCATCGCCATCACTGCAGATACGACAACTCGTCATCGAGGATCAGCGCCTGCCGGGCTGTTGCGTCGAGCGCGCAGCTGTCCGGCGAGCTTGATGGTGTTGTCGATGTGAAGCGCCGGTGTCGGCGTGTCGTTCACGCCGGGAACCTCGCCCGGGAAGTCGCCGACATATTTCAGGCATTCGGCAAGCGCCGCTTTGTCCGAAGCGCGCAGTTTCTCCACGGCTGTCACAGGCGATAAGGTGGCAAGGAGCACACCAACGGCAGCGATTATTCCGCCACCATTCCTTTCCTTGCCGGTTTTGGCGAACACGGGCCGGTCTGGGTCTTGCAGATCGACGCCCATATCGACTGGCGCGACGAGGTGCATGGCGATCGATACGGCTATTCGAGCCCGATGCGGCGGGCGAGCGAGATGGCCCATGTCGCCGGCATGGTGCAGGTCGGCCTGCGCAGCGTCGGCAGCGCACGTCTCGCGGAAATCGAAGCGGCGAGGCGCTATGGCAGCCGGTTCGTCACAGCGCGCGAGGTTCACGCCCACGGCGTCGAAGCCGCTTTGCGCCACATTCCGGAAGGAGCGCGTGTCGTCGTCACCCTGGACTGCGACAGCCTCGATCCCTCGATCATGCCGGGCGTGGCGGCGCGCACGCCTGGCGGCCTCACCTACACGCAAGCGATCGACCTGATCGCGGGGCTCGGCAAGCGCGCTAGGATCGCGGGGTTCGACCTCGTTGAACTCTACCCACCCGCCGATGACGGCCTGTCGGCGCTGACCGCGGCGCGGCTTCTCGTCAATGCGATAGGTGCGATCGTGCGGCAGCCACGCTTGGAGGGCTAGCATCGGAAGAAACCGGAGCTAGAAAAACCCTTCGAGAAATGCCGCCGTCGCGTCCGAGATGCCGACGATCTTGTTCGTCGCCTGGCGGTAGAATTTGAAGCTGAGCTCGGTCTCGGGCCGGCCGTCCTTCCAGTCCCTGAAGCGCTTGAGCTCATTGCGGCCCAGCCGTTTCGTCGCCAAGCCGGTACGGCGGACTGAGACACTGACCCACGGCGTCTGCCGTTCGAGATCGGGACGCCTGGGTGTGGCCTCCGATGAGGTCACGACGCCGCGTGCGACAAGCCCCTGCCCGCCTTCGTTCTCGCTGGCGAACAGGAAGATGACGTCGCCTTCCGCAATGCGCTTGCCGCCATACATGGTCTTCTGGGCGGCGAAGACGAACGTTCTCGCCCGCGTGTCCTCGATCCCGGTCTTGATGGCGTATGCCATGCCCTACCGTTCCCGGCTGAGGACGATCCGGTAGCTCAGGACGCGCCGGGCACCCGGCTCGATCAGCATGACGCCAGGCTTGTCGGTGAACTCGCCGTCGAAATCGACGGGGCTGGCGATGCCGTGCCAGGGCTCGATGCACAGGAAAGGCGCGCCGCCGGGCTTGGACCAGATGCCCAGCTCGTTGAAGCCCTGCCATGACATCTCGATCGCCGGCCCGCGCTCGGCGGCGTAGCGCACGCTATTGCTCACCGGCTTGTCGAGAATGACGGCGTCGTCGACGAACAATTTTTCGGACAGCGGCAGCGTCTTTCCCTCGACCGGCGTCGGTAGTGGGTCCGGCAGCAGCAGGCCGTCCTTCAGGCGGCGGATCGGCGCCGGCTCATGGTTGGCGAAGGTCAGCCGATAGGCTTCCTTGCGCAGTTCCGGCAGCAGCGGCCAGTTGAACGCCGGATGCGCGCCGATCGAGGCCGGCAAATGTTCGCCGCCGGTGTTGGTGATCTCGAACGTCACGCCAAGCTGCTGGGGCGTCAGCTCGTAGCTAATGGCCAAGCGAAAGGCGAAGGGATAGTGCGTCCGCGTTTCGGCGTCATCCGACAGGACCAATGTGCATGAGGTCGGCCCCTGCTCCGCCCAGGCAAAGCGCCGGTCGCGGGCAAAGCCGTGCTGCGTCATCGGATAGGTTTGGCCGCGATGCCGCAGCTGATCGCCCTTCAGCCGGCCGACGATCGGGAACAGGACCGGCGAGTGGCGCCGCCAGGCGGGGCCTGCCTGCCACAGAAGCTCGGTGCCGTCGCCATCGCGTAGCGAGACCATCTCGGCCCCCTGCCCGACGACGGTCGCCGAGATCCCGTCAGCGTGAAGCGTCACCTGTTCCATTGCGTCCTCTTGGCTGGCTGGTTGGGCCGGCAGGCTAGCAAACGGGCGCGCGTGAACTCAAGCACGGCAGGCAGATCCACCTTGGTCGTGGACGCTTTGGGCGCGGTCGACAAAAATGGCCGGAGGTTTCCCTCCGGCCGCGCCGAGGTCAGCAGTGTTGCCTGCTACGGCCCGGGCTATTCGCGCTCGCCGGTGAAATTCAGGAGCAGCTGAAAGATGTTGATGAAGTTCAGATAGAGCGAGAAGGCGCCGAAGACGGCGAGCTTCTGCTGCGATTCCGCATCGAAATTCTCCGCATACTGCTCCTTGATGGTCTGCGTGTCCCAGGCGGTGAGGCCAACGAAGACGGCGATGCCGATCACCGAGATGGCGAATTGCAGCGCGGTCGAGCCGAGGAACAGGTTGACCACGCTTGCGATCACCACGCCGATCAGCCCCATGATCAGGAAGGACGAGAACTGCGTCAGGTCGCGCCTTGTCGTATAGCCGTAAAGGCTGGTGGCGCCGAACATCGTGGCGGCGATGAAGAAGGTGCGCGCGATGCTGGTCGAGGTGAAGACCAGGAACACCGAGGCGAGCGACAGGCCCATGACGGCGCAGAAGGCCCAGAACATCGTCTGCGCGCTCGCCGCGGACACGGTCTGCATCTTGAACGAGAAGAGCATGACGAAGGCGAGCGGCGCCAGCATCACCACCCATTTCAGCGGGCTGGAGAAGATCGGCACGTAGAGCGCCGGCGTCGAGGCCACGAAGAAGGCGACGAGGCCGGTGACGACGAGGCCGAGGCCCATATAGTTGTAGACGCGCAGCATGTGCTTGCGCAGGCCCTCGTCATAGACGGCTCCGGCCTGGACGCCGGTGCCCATTCGGTATCCCAGATTGGGGCTGTTCATTTGGTTCTCCTTGGTTCTCAGTAGAGAGTTCTGGCGAGTTTCTCGGCGGCACGATCGAGGCTGCCGGCGTCGCCGCGCCCGACCACCGCATAGGCGACCTCGCCGATCTGGAAATAGGCGGTTGAGATGTCGTCCGCGGGCGCGACCGTGGGCTTCACGACGTCGAACGTGCCCGGCCTGATGGCGAACAGCGAGACAAGGCCGAGGTCCTCGGTCTGGACCGCCATCTCGACGCTCGGCCCGAATTGAGAGGGATAGACCTGGACGTCGCGGATCTTCCAGTCGTCGGGCAGCGACGGCATGACGATTGCGGTGGCCGCGCGGATCTCGTCGGCATCATAGCCCGGCGCTTCCCGCTGCGACGGCATTGTCTCGCGCATCAAGGTCGTCCGGTGCGCTCTCACCGCATCCTCAACATAGGCCGGCGGCTGCGTCGAGGCGACCACCTTGGTCACCGCGATCGGCCCAAAGATGCCGTTGGCAAGCCAACCCGCCGCGACCAGCACGGCCGCGGCCGCTGCGCGCTGCAGCACGAAAAGCATCCGACCCCTGGCAAGGGCCCTTTCCAGCCGCCGCGCCGCTTCGGTCGTGGCCGGACGCGCCGTGCCGACAGGACCGGCAAGCGCGACGCGCAGTTCGTCGCGCGTCCGCAGATCCGACATCACGCGCGCCGCCGCTTCCGGGCGCGCGGCGAGGTGCGCCTCGACCTCGATGCGGCGGGCGACATCCAGCTGGTCGTCTACATAGGCGTCGAGATCGGCATCGGTTACGGGGTCGACAATGGCGGTCATTGATCGTCTCCCACGATCCTGAGATGCGGCCTGGCTTTCTGCGGCGCGCCCTCCTCCATCTCGCGCAGCGCGGCGCGCGCGCGGCCGATGCGCGACATCAAGGTTCCGAGCGGCACGCCGATGACTTCGGCGGCCTGCTGATAGGAAATTCCTTCGATGGCGACGAGATGGAGCGCGGAGCGCTGTTCCTCGGGGAGCGAAAGAAACGCTTCCCGGACCTGCGACAGGCGCACGGAATGATCCTGCGAGGCCGGCACGCTCTGGTCGGCGACCAGGCCGGCCTGTTCGATGCGCGCCGTCTCGGAGCGGCGCGAGCGCATGCGGTCGATGAAGATGTTGTGCACGATCGCCAAGAGCCAGGCGCGCAGATTACCGCCCGAGCGAAAGGTCGCGCGCCGCTCATAGGCGCGCACCAGCGCGTCATGGACGAGATCCTCGGCATCAGTGCTGTCGCGCGTCAGCGAGCGCGCATAGCGCCGCAGCGAGCCCAACTGCCCGACAATATCGAAGCGTGCCATAGATCGTTTCATGCCCTGTTTACGGAGCATGTAGGGAATTTAATCCCCTGCCCGGCATTTTCTTTATGCATCGGCGGCGCGCTGAGGAAACCGCTGGCGCGGCGGGATCGATTTGCGTATCACTCCGCCGCCATTGGAGTCCTTTTCGATGTTCGAGACCCTGCAGCCCGCGCCCGCCGACAAGATCCTTGCCCTGATCGGCCTCTACCGCAGCGATCCACGTCCGGGCAAAGTCGACCTCGGCGTCGGCGTCTACAAGGACATCGACGGCAGGACGCCGGTGATGCGCGCCGTGCGCGAGGCCGAGAAGCGGCTGCTGGCAAGCCAGGACACCAAGACCTATCTCGGCCTTGCCGGCGACACCGGTTTCAACGCCGCCATGATCAAGCTCGCCTTCGGCGAAAAGGCCGATCATTCGCGCATACGCGCGGCTCAGGCGCCGGGCGGATCCGGCGCGCTCAGGCTGGTGGCAGAGCTTCTGCAGCGCACGCGCGCCGGCGCGACGGTGTGGCTTTCCGATCCGACCTGGCCGAACCATCCGCCGGTGATGCGCGCCGCCGGCCTTGAGGTTCGCAACTATCCCTATTTCGATGCCGCCTCCGGCGCTGTGCGCTTCGACGAGATGCTGGCGACGCTCAGGACGGCCAACAGCGGCGATGTCGTGCTGCTGCATGGCTGCTGCCACAACCCGACCGGCGCCAATCTCGATCTCGATCAGTGGGCGAAGGTCGCCGACGTTCTCCTGGAGCGCGGCCTGCTGCCCTTCGTCGACATCGCGTATCAAGGCTTTGGCGAGGGCCTGGACGCCGATGCCGCAGGCTTGCGGCTCTTGGCCGACAAGGTGCCCGAGATGGTCGTCGCCTCGAGCTGCTCGAAGAATTTCGCCGTCTATCGCGACCGCGTGGGTGCTGCGATGATCATGGCCAAGGACGGCGCGCAGGCCGATGTGGCGATGAGCCAGATGCTGGCGGCGGCGCGGGCGCTTTATTCGATGCCGCCGGATCATGGCGCCGCGGCGGTGCGCATGGTGCTGGAAGACGCCGGCCTGAGGAAAGACTGGGAGACGGAGCTCGAGGAGATGCGGCTGCGCATGCTGAGATTGCGCGTCGCTTTTGCCGAAGCATTGCGCCGGCAGTCCAACTCGGATCGCTTCGATTTCGTCGCCAGCCATCGCGGCATGTTTTCCAGGCTTGGGCTGACGGAGGCACAGGTGGAGCGCCTGCGCACCGATCACGCCGTCTACATGGTCGGCGACAGCCGCATCAACGTCGCCGGCCTGCCGGAGGACGGCATGGACGATCTCGCCAAGGCGATTGTCTCAGTGCTCGACTGAAGTCTCCAACTGCTGTGGACAACCCGTTTCGGCTTCCGACCAGGATTGGTCGGACGCCGGCCGCGGGGTAGGCTCGATCCATGAAGCCCTCGAAAGACATTTCCCGGCTGATCGAGATCATGGCGGCGTTGCGCGCGCCGAAGACCGGCTGCCCGTGGGATATCGAGCAGAACTTTTCGACCATCGCGCCCTACACGCTCGAAGAGGCCTATGAAGTGGCTGATGCTATCGCGCGCGGCGATTTCGACGACCTGCGCGAGGAACTGGGCGACCTATTGCTGCAGGTCGTCTACCACGCGCAGATGGCCGAGGAGATCGGCGAGTTCGCTTTCGGCGATGTCGTCGAGGCCATCACCACCAAGATGATCCGCCGCCATCCACACGTCTTCGGCGACGAGACGGCGCGCAGCGCGGGCATGGCCAAGGGCATGTGGGAGAAGATCAAGGCTGAGGAGAAGGCTGAAAAGCGCAGTGCCCGCATCGCGCGCGGGCTCGATCCGGAAGATCACGGCAAGGGTTATCTCGACAGCGTGCCGGTCGCGCTCCCCGCCCTGACGCGTGCGCTGAAACTGCAGGAGAAAGCAGCGCGCGTCGGCTTCGACTGGAGCGAGGCTGCCCCCATCCTCGACAAGATCGAGGAGGAGATCGGCGAATTGCGCGAAGCGCTTGCCACAGGCGATGCCGCGCCGATCAAGGACGAGTTCGGCGACATGTTGTTTGCCGTCGTCAATCTCGGCCGCCATCTAAAGCTCGATTCGGAAGCGGCGCTCAGCGGCACCAATGAAAAGTTTCGCTCGCGCTTTCACTATGTCGAGCAGGCCCTGGCGGCTTCGGGCGGTTCGCTGGAGAAGGCGACGCTCGACGAGATGGAAGCGCTCTGGCAGCAAGCCAAAAGCGCCAAGTAATCAGCCGGTTAGCTGCCGTTCTTGCGATGCAGGCGGCTCTCGATCTCCTGCCGGGCGCTGCGCGTGGCCGTGAGCGAGAGAGTGATGCTGCCGTCCTCATTGTCAGTGCGCGAAACGATGTCGCCGTTGCGGTACAGCCAGTCGACCTGGCCGAGCTGGGCCGGGCTCAACGTCACCGTCATCGTTTCCAGCTCACCCGACACGCGCGTCTCGATGAGTGCCTTCAGCGTGTCCAGTCCCTCGCCAGTCACCGCCGAAATCGCGATCGGCGGCGACTTGCCGCTCAAGCCCTCCGCGAGCAGCCGCTCGCGATTGCCTTCGTCGAGCAGGTCGATCTTGTTCCAGACCTCGATCACGCGGTTCGTGTCGGCGGCGTCGACGCCGAGATCGGCAAGGATGCGTTCGACATCCTCAGCCTGGGCCGCCGTGTCCGGATCGGAGATGTCGCGCAGATGCAGCACCAGATCGGCCTCGACGACCTCTTCCAGCGTCGCCCGGAAGGCGGCCACCAGATGCGTCGGCAGGTCGGAGATGAAGCCGACCGTATCCGACAGGATGATCGGCGTGCCGTGCGGCAGCCGCACGCGCCGCAAGGTGGGGTCGAGCGTGGCGAACAGCATGTCCTCGGCCAGCACCCCTGCCCCGGTCAGCCGGTTGAACAGCGTCGACTTGCCGGCATTGGTGTAGCCCACGATCGCCACCACCGGAAAAGGCACCTTCTTGCGCTTGGCGCGGTGCAGGTCGCGCGTGCGCCGCACCGTTTCCAGCTCGTGCTTCAGCTTGGTGATCTTGTCCTGCAGGATGCGGCGGTCGGATTCGATCTGGGTTTCGCCGGGGCCGCCGAGGAAGCCGGCGCCGCCGCGCTGCCGCTCGAGGTGGGTCCAGCTGCGCACCAGCCGACCCTTCTGGTAGTTGAGATGCGCGAGCTCGACCTGCAGCGTGCCTTCCTTGGTGCGCGCCCGCTCGCCGAAGATCTCGAGGATCAGCCCGGTGCGGTCGAGCACCTTGGCATTCAGTTCCTTTTCGAGATTGCGCTGTTGAACCGGCGTCAGCGGATGGTCGACAATGACCAGTTCCGCCTTGCGTTCTTTCACGATGTCGGCGAACTCGGCCACCTTGCCGCTGCCGAGCAGCGTCGCCGGACGCGGGTCGGCGACCGTCACCACCGCGGTGTGGACCGGGTTGAGGTCGATGGCGCTGGCAAGCCCTACCGCCTCGTCATGGCGGGCATCCGCCGAGCGGGTCAGACGCGGACGGCTGGTTTCCTCGTCGCCGCGCGGCTGGCGGGTAAGCACCGGCACAATGACAACAGCCCGGGTCGGATCCTTGGCTTCCGGCCCGAGTTGATGTCCTTGTTTTCCGCGAACGCTGCGGTCCGCGTCCTTATCACGTGCCAATCAGGCGCCCTGGCTTTCCTCGCCATCGAACATCTGAACCGGCTGGCTCGGCATGATCGTGGAAATGGCGTGCTTGTAGACGAGCTGGGAGTGCCCGTCACGCCGCAACAACACACAAAAATTGTCGAACGAAGTGACGACGCCTGTCAGCTTCACGCCGTTGATGAGGAAGATGGTAAGTGGATTTTTGCTCTTGCGAACTGAATTCAGGAACAGGTCCTGAAGGTTTTGCGATCGTTCCGCCATTTTTCTTGTCTTTCGCCGATCCCCTTCGGTTTGCAGCCAATGCGCCAAATTACGCGGCACGTGTCAAGCGCGCAAACCCCCTCTTGCCGATACAAAGGCAAGCAGAACGAGATAGTTGAGGTTAACTCCAGTTGTGCGGTTATCAGGCTGGACTTTTTTCCGCAACGTCAAAAAAAGCCTGCCGCAACGAAAGTGTCATAGAGCCAGGATGGCCATTTGCGATTGGCGCACCGTCGATTTCGACCACCGGCATGGCGATTGTGGTCGCCGAACTGATAAACGCCTCCCTGGCAGCCTTGGCCTCAGTGACCGAAAAACCGCGCTCCTCGATCTTGAGGCCGAGCTTGGCGGCGACATCGAAAAGTGTCGTGCGGGTGATGCCGCGCAGGATGCCGTGCTCGGCCGGCCGGGTCACAAGGACGCCGTCCCTTGTGACAATCCAGGCGTTTGACGAGCCGCCTTCCTTGACGTTGCCATCGGCGTCGACGAACCAGGCTTCCTGGGCGCCGGCTTCCTTGGCTTTCTGCTTGGCAAGCACATTGGGCAAAAGGCCCGTGCTCTTGATGTCGACGCGGTCCCAGCGATTCTCAGGCACGGTGATGACCTTGATGCCGGCCTCCACCCGCTTCGCATTCGCCGCCGGATCGGCTTTCCTTGCGGTTATGACCAGGGAAGATTTCGTGCCTGCCGGCGGAAAAACGAACTCGCGGCTGGCGACGCCGCGCGTCACCTGCACATAGACAAGGCCGTTGACCACGCCGTTGCGATTGACCACCTCGCGCAGCAGCAGCGACAAGACGCCTTCCGATACCGGCCAGGCGATCGACAGTTCCTTCAGCGAGCGCTTGAGCCGGGCAAGATGGCGCGGCATGTCGACGATATGGCCGCGCGACACTTCGCAGACCTCATAGACGCCGTCGGCGAACTGGTAGCCGCGGTCCTCGATATGGACGCTGGCTTGGGAATGGACGACATAGCG
Organism: Mesorhizobium sp. M2A.F.Ca.ET.043.02.1.1; assembly: GCF_003952405.1. Classification (NCBI taxonomy): domain Bacteria; kingdom Pseudomonadati; phylum Pseudomonadota; class Alphaproteobacteria; order Hyphomicrobiales; family Phyllobacteriaceae; genus Mesorhizobium; species Mesorhizobium sp. M2A.F.Ca.ET.043.02.1.1. The sequence goes on along the minus strand of NZ_CP034445.1, from coordinate 6,532,142 downwards.
CCCGTTGACGTAGGCAATGCGCGGCATGGGCATCCTCGGGGAAATATCGGGCTTTCTTAGGCGATTCTGCCTTTGCCGTAATAAACAATCGCGTGGGCCAAGCCGGTCTAGACGCCGAGCGACTTCAGCTTGCGATGAAGGGCCGAACGCTCCATGCCGATGAACTCGGCCGTTTTCGAGATGTTGCCGCCGAAGCGGTTGATCTGGGCAATCAGATAGTCCTTCTCGAACTGCTCGCGTGCCTCGCGCAGCGGCAGCGCCATTATGTGTTGGTCCGACTGATTGGGCGTGCGTGGCATCACGTCGCCGATCTCGGAAGGCAGAAGGTCGGCGGTGATCGGAGCATCGGGATTTTCCCCTCGCGCCAGGATCATCAACCGCTCGACATTGTTGCGCAGCTGGCGAACGTTGCCCGGCCAGTTATGCGCCTGCAGCACGGCCAGCGCATCGTCGCCGATGCGGCGCGGCTTGATGCCGGCCTGGCGTGCGATCTGCTTCATGAAATTGTCGACGAGATAGGGAATGTCCTCGCGCCGCTCGGCGAGCCCGGGCACCATGACCGGAACCACCGCCAAGCGGTGGTAGAGGTCCTCGCGGAAGCGGCCGTCGGCGATCATCGCCTCCAGGTTTTGCGAGGTGGAGGAGATGATGCGGACATCGACCTTGACGCGCTTGGTGCCGCCTACCCGCTCGAACTGCTGCTCGACCAGCACGCGCAGGATCTTGTTTTGCGTTTCGCGCGGCATGTCGGCGACTTCGTCGATATAGAGGATGCCGCGATGCGCTTCCTCCAGCGCACCGACCTTGCGCTCGGTGCCGTTCGATTCGGTGCCGAACAGTTCGATCTCCATGCGCTCGGGCGTGATGGTGGCCGCGCTCAGCGTCACGAACGGGCCGGCCTTGCGCGACGACAGGGCGTGGATGGCGCGCGCCGTCAGCTCCTTGCCGGAGCCGGACGGGCCGACGATCATGACGCGGCTGTTGGTCGGCGCGACGCGCTCGATTGTCTGCCGCAGCTGGCTCATGGCCGACGACATGCCGATCAGGTCGAAGGTCTCGCCGCTGCGCTGCTTGAGGTCGGAGACCTCGCGCCGCAGCTTGGACGTCTCCAGAGCGCGCTCGGCGATCAGGATGAGGCGATCGGCCTTGAACGGCTTCTCGATGAAGTCGTAGGCACCGCGCCGGATGGCCGACACCGCCGTTTCGATGTTGCCATGGCCGGAGATCATCACGACCGGCATGTTCGGGTGCATGGTCTTGATCTCGTCGAGCAGCGCCAGGCCGTCGAGGCGCGAGCCCTGCAGCCAGATGTCGAGGAAAATCAGCCGCGGCGCGCGGTCGGCGATCGCCGCAAGCGCGCTGTCGGCGTCATGCGCCGTACGGGTTTCATGACCCTCGTCGCTCAGGATACCGGCGACAAGTTCGCGGATGTCTTCCTCGTCATCGACGATGAGAATGTCAGACGCCATTACCGACCTTTTCAGTTTCTCGTTCGTGTTCGTTTCGACCTTCACCGCGTGGCGGCGCGGCTACGACCGTCGCCGGCGGCAGGATGATCGAGATCATCGCGCCCCGGCCACCATGGAAATCCGCTGGCGCGTCGTGCAATTCGAGACGGCCGCCATGGTCCTCCACGATCTTCTTGACGATAGCGAGGCCGAGCCCGGTCCCCTTCTCGCGCGTCGTCATATAGGGCTCGAGAAGCCTTTGGCGATTCTCGCGCGGCAGCCCCTTGCCGTTGTCGATAACGTCGATTCGTATGGCGCCATCTTGGCGCCCGGCTTGAATCCGGATTGTGCCGTCCGAACGATCCGCCGGATCAAGTCCATCGATCGCCTCGGCGGCGTTCTTGATGACGTTGCCGAAGGCCTGCGCCATCAGGCGGCTGTCGAAAGTGCCCTTCAACGGCTCGCTGCCGAAATCGCGATCGAAGGCGATGTCGGGGCGGCTGACCTCGACCAGGAAGGAGGCCTCGCGCAGCGACTCACGCAGGTCGATCGCCTTCATCTCCGGCTTCGGCATGCGGGCGAAGGCCGAGAATTCGTCGACCATGCGGCCGATGTCCTCGACCTGGCGGATGATGGTATCGGTGCACTGGTCGAAGACCTCGCGATCCTCGGTGATGACCTTGCCGTAGCGGCGCCTGATGCGCTCGGCCGAGAGCTGGATCGGCGTCAGCGGGTTCTTGATCTCATGCGCGATTCGCCGCGCCACATCCGCCCAGGCCGAAGAGCGCTGCGCCTGGACGAGATCGGTGATGTCGTCGACCGTGACCACGTAGGATTTCTCTTCCTCGCCGTCGTCGCTGGACTCGACGGTGACCTGGACGTTGAAGGTGCGCTCCAGGCCGGCGCGGAAGAAGGTCACCTGCTCGCGGTAGACCGGCTTGCCCGACTGGCGTCCGATCTCGAAGACCCGGCCGACAAGGGGCAGGACCGCCGAAAGGTTCTGGCCGAGCGTCGCACTTGCCGAAATCGCCAGCATGGTTTCGGCCGAGCGATTGACGATGGTGATGATGCCGTAGGGATCGACGCCGATGACGCCGGCGGTGACGCCGGCCAGCACCGCCTCGGAGAAACGCCGGCGCTCGTCGATCAGATCCTTGGCCGAAAGGAGCTCGTTGCGCTGCGATTTGAGCTCGAGGATCATGTTGTTGAAGGTGTCGCCGAGCGAGGCGACGTCGCCGTCGGACTGGCGCACGGGCACGGCGACGTCGAGATTGCCGGTGGCCACCTCGTCGGCGGCGCCGATCAACTGACGGATCGGCCGCACGATCCGGTCGGCAACGGCGATGCCGGTCCAGATCGCCGACAGGATAATGATCAGCGTGAGCGACAGGTAAGGCAATGCAAAGGCGACCTGCGAGGTCCGCCGGTTGTCCTCCAGATTGCGGTATTCATCGGTGTTGCCCTTGACGATCTGGCGCGCCTTGATGACGTCGGGATCGACCAGCCGGATCGTATAGAGGTAAAGCCCTTCGATCTCGCGCAGCTTGATGATGGCGCCCATGATGTTGCGGGTGCGCGGCTCGATCAGCACCGGCTTGCCGGCCGCCGCGGTGTCGACTGCGCCCGCCGGCGGTTCAGGCATGGCGAAGTCGGCGTCGGTCTTGGCTTTCATGACGAACGAGCCGTCAGGATTGATCAGGGCGGCGTGCGCCAGTCCGCGGCCAACGGCTTCCTTGTTCAACAGATCGAGGAAACCACTACGGTCGAGGCCGTAGAGCGTGCGCGAGGCATCGAGATCGTATGCCATCGACAATGTCGTGCCCTGCAGGTTGCGCGCGTTCTCCTGCACATAGGCGTCGGCGATCGACAGGGACGAGTTGACGATCGTCTTGGTGCGGATCTCGAACCAGCGGTCAAGGCCGATGTCGAGCGTGATCGAGGCGATGATCGCCACCATGATGGCCGGGATTGCGGCAACCAGCGCGAACATCGCGACGATGCGCACATGAAGCCGCGAGGCGGCCCTGCCGTGGCGCCGCGCCAGGACGATGCGGCGCACCTCGCGGGCGATCAGCGCGATCAGGAACAGAACGAAGACGGCATTGGCCGCGACCAGGGCCCAGGTCGTGTCGGCGGTCGGCGCGATCGGCGTTGCGCCGACCAGGATAGCAAACGAGATTGCCGCCGTGATCACCGCGCCGGCGATGGCCACCACGCCGGGCAGCGCCAGCAGCCGTCGGCCGTCACGTGTGCCAGCCTGGCTGAAAAGCGGTTGGTTCAGGGTCGGAGCCTCAGCTGCCATATCGCGGTACAGAGTCGGTCATTGCGTCGGATGTATGCAACGCATTGTGGCGATTATGCAACAAGTGTGGCCGAGGACGAAATCTTTCCCCCGTCAATTCGCCAATTATTGCAAGCACGAGGCTGCGCTATGGCTGCCTGGACGACTTGTATACGTTGACGCCAAGCTCGCGGATCTTCTTGCGCAGCGTGTTGCGGTTGAGCCCCAAAAGCTCCGCCGCCTTGATCTGGTTGCCGCGCGTCGCCGTCATCGAGGCCAGCACCAGCGGATATTCGACCTCGGCGAGAATGCGCTGGTAAAGCCCCGACGGGGGTAATTCGCCGGCGAAGGAGGCGAAATAGCGCTGCAGGAAATGCTCGACCGCCTGGCCGATCGACAGATCGTCGGGAATGAGCGCGCCGCCGTCCGGCACGACTGGCCTCTCGCCGGTCTTGAGCTCAGACTCGATGATTTCCGACGAAATCTCGTCCTGCGAGTAGAGGGCGGCCAGCCGGCGCACCAGGTTTTCCAGCTCGCGCACATTGCCCGGCCAGGGATAGCGCTTCATGAGCTCGATGCCGCCGGACGAAATCCGCTTGGTCTGCAGGCCCTCGCTGGCGCCCTGCTTGAAGAAGTGCCGCACCAGGTCGGGAATGTCCTCGGAACGCTCGCGCAGCGCCGGCAGCCTCAGCGGCACAACATTAAGGCGATAGAACAGGTCTTCGCGGAAGAGGCCCTGATTGATCAGCGTGCGCAGGTCCTTGTTGGTGGCCGCGACGATGCGCACGTCGGTCTTGATCGGCGTGCGTCCGCCGACCGTCGTGTATTCACCCTGCTGCAGGACGCGAAGCAGCCGGGTCTGCGCTTCCATCGGCATATCGCCGATCTCGTCGAGGAACAGCGTGCCGCCCTCCGCCTGCTCGAAGCGGCCGCTGGAACGGTTCTGCGCGCCGGTGAAGGCGCCCTTCTCGTGGCCGAACAGTTCCGATTCGATGAGGTCGCGCGGGATCGCCGCCATGTTGATGGCCACGAACGGGCCGCCGCGGCGGCGGCCATATTCGTGCAGCGCGCGCGCCACCAGCTCCTTGCCGGTGCCGGACTCGCCGCTGATCATGACCGTGAGATCGGTCTGCATCATGCGTGCCAGCATGCGGTAGATGTCCTGCATGGCGGCGGAGCGGCCGACCAGCGGCATCGTTTCCGGCTGGTCTTCGGCGCGGGCGTCGAGCTTCGGCCGCTTCGGCTCGGACAGCGCCCGGTTGACGATGTTGAGCAGCTCGGTGAGGTCGAACGGCTTCGGCAGATATTCATAGGCGCCCGTTTCGGAGGCGCGGATGGCGGTCATGAAGGTGTTCTGGGCGCTCATGACGATGACCGGCAGCTCGGGCCGCGCCTTCTTGATGCGCGGCAGCATGTCGAAGGCGTTTTCGTCCGGCATCACCACATCGGTGATGACGAGATCGCCTTCGCCAGCCGCCACCCAGCGCCACAGGGTCGAGGCGTTCGAGGTGACGCGCACCTCGTGGCCGACGCGCGACAGCGCCTGGTTGAGCACGGTGCGGATGGCCGCATCGTCGTCGGCGACCAGAATATTGCCGCGAACGCTCATTTGCGGTCTCCTTCTGCTTCAGCGCCTGAGCCGGGCGAAGTCTCCTTCCAGGCCGGCATCAGGACGCGGAACGTGGTGCCCCGCGCGGTCGAATCGCATTCGATGATGCCACCATGCTCGCCGACGATCTTGGCGACCAGCGCCAGCCCGAGGCCGGAACCATTCGGCTTGGTGGTGATGAACGGATCGAACAGGATCGGCAGGATGTCTTCCGATACGCCGGGACCGTTGTCATGCACGCAGAATTCCAGCGGCAGCGAGACGCGGTCCTGCGTTCCAGGTACGGAAACGCGGATGCCGGGACGAAATGCCGTCGACAGCACGATCTCCCCCTGCGGATCCGATCCAATCGCCTCGGCGGCATTCTTGACCAGGTTGAGGAAGACCTGGATCAGCTGGTCGCGGTTGGCGAAGACCGGAGGCAGTGATGGATCATATTCCTCCAAGATCTTGATTCGCCTAGCAAAACCGTTCTTAGCGATCGCCTTCACGTGGTCGAGAACGACGTGAATGTTGACGGGATAGCGCTCGATCGGCCGCTCGTCGGAAAACACTTCCATACGGTCGACCAGCGAGACGATGCGGTCGGTTTCGTCCGTGATCAGGCGGGTGAGCGCCCGGTCCTCGTCGGAAGCCGAGAGTTCGAGCAACTGGGCCGCGCCCCTGATGCCGGAGAGCGGGTTCTTGATCTCGTGCGCCAGCATGGCGGCCAGGCCGGTGACGGAGCGCGCAGCACCGCGATGCGTCATCTGGCGGTCGATCTTGTCGGCCATCGACCGTTCCTGGAACATCACGACGACGGAACCCGGAAACTCCGGCACAGGAGCGACATAGAGATCGACCATCTTCTCGATGCCGAGGCGCGGCGACGAGACGTCGACGCGGTATTCGTTGACCGGCGCACGGCGCTCGCGCACCTGGTCGACCAGCGTCAGCAGCGGGCTTCCGAAGGGCACCAGCTTGGACAGCGTGTTGCGGGCAAGCATGGTCGCGCTGGAGCGGAAGAAATCCTCGGCATCCGCGTTGGCAAAAGTGATGAAGCCGTCGGGATCGACCATGATCACCGGGCGGCGGATGGTGTTGAGCACGATGTTGGCGGCGTCCGCCACCTGCTGCGGGGCATTGGCCTTCATGCAGCGCTCCGCAGGCTGTCCAACGGCAAGCTGTCGGTGAATACGCGGCGCAATTCGGCGACGATCTCCGCCGGTTCGAACGATGTGAGGATACGTTTGCGCTGCTCGGCGCGAACACCTGGAGCATGGCGGTCAAGATACCAGCCGAGATGCTTGCGCGCCTGGCGCAGGCCGCTTTCGACGCCGTAGAGCGCGAGCATGTCGTCGTAATGCGAGACGACGTAATCGGTTAACTCTTGCGGCGTCAGTGGAATGCCCTGTGTCTTTGCGCCGCCCGCGGCCGTCGCAATACCGCCGGCGATCCATGGCGCGCCATAATGCGCGCGGCCGATCATCACCGCGTCGGCGCCGGATTGATCGAGGATCGCCGTTGCTTCCTCAGGCGAGCCGACATCCCCGTTCGCCACCACGGGAATTGACACGGCTTGCTTGACGCGCGCGATGGCGCGCCAGTCGGCCCTGCCCTGGTAGAACTGACAGCGCGTGCGGCCATGCACGGTCACCATGCTGACGCCGGCCTGTTCGGCGCGCCGCGCCAGCATCGGAGCGTTGAGAGCGCTTTCGTCCCAGCCCAGCCGCATCTTGACCGTCACCGGCACCGAGACGGCGCCGACCACCGCCTCGATCAGGGACAGCGCATGATCGAGGTCGCGCATCAGCGCCGAACCGGCATAACCGCCGGTCACCTTCTTCGCCGGGCAGCCCATGTTAATGTCGATGATATCGGCGCCCTCGCCCGCCGCGATTCGCGCGCCCTCGCCCATATGGGCGGCCTCACGGCCGGCCAGCTGCACCATATGTACCGGCAGGCCGGAATGACGTATACGCAGGTCGCAGCCCGCCCTGCCCTTGGCCAGTTCGCCGCTCGCCACCATTTCCGACACGACCAGCCCCGCGCCATGCGCGTGGGCGCGCAGCCGGAACGGCTCGTCGGTGATGCCCGACATCGGCGCGAGGAAAACCCGATTGCGGATTTTTACCCCGCCGACATCGAGGGGCGATGCCAATGTGGTCAGTTCAGCCATGCACAAAAACCAAGCATGTTCGATCGTTGCACATTCTCTAGCCAGAAGTGTGGCGTTGTGCAACGCGCAATGACGTCACATTAAGGCGCATTTTGGAAAATGCTGGCCTTCGGCCATCACCCCGACTAGGACCGATCGGAATGAGCGAGGCAAGCGAAAAGCAAGCGGCGTCCCCAGGCGGCGGGATCGGAGTGGTGATCGTGGCCGCCGGCCGTGGCGCGCGCGCCGGTCAGGCCGACGGTCCGAAGCAATATCAGCGCATCGGCGGCCGTGCCGTTATCGCCCATACTCTGGATATCTTTCTTTCGCATCCGTTGATCGGCCCGGTTGTTGTCGCCATCCACGCCGACGATGCCGAGCTGTTGCAACGCGCCGCGGGGGCACACGCCGAACGTCTCATCACTGTTATCGGCGGCCCGTCGCGCCAGGCCTCCGTCCGGCTCGGCCTCCTCGCGCTGAGGGACCAGGCACCCGAAAAGGTGCTTGTGCATGACGCCGTGCGCCCGTTCGTCGATGCCGGGCTGATCGATCGCACCATCGAGGCCATCGGGGAGCGCCACGGCGCCCTGCCGGCACTGCCCGTCGCCGATACGCTGAAGCGGGAATCGGCCACCGGCATGATCGACGAGACGGTGTCGAGGGCCGGCCTTCATGCGGCGCAGACGCCGCAGGGTTTTCCGTTCTGGCCGCTGCTTGCGGCGCATGAGAAGGCGCATCATCTGGGCAAGACGGAATTCACCGACGACGCGGCGATCGCCGAATGGGCGCAGATACCGGTCAAGATCGTTCCCGGATCGCCAGACAACGTCAAACTCACCTGGGCAAGGGACATTGCATTGGCCGACGAGCGGCTCTCCAGCGCGCAGCAGCGCTTCCCCGATATTCGGACCGGCAATGGCTACGATGTGCATGCGTTCGAGCCCGGCGACCATGTCACGCTCTGCGGCGTCGCCATTCCCTATGACCGCAAGCTCTCCGGCCATTCGGATGCCGATGTCGGGCTGCATGCGCTGACCGACGCGCTGCTTGCCACCTGCGGCGCCGGCGACATCGGCACGCATTTCCCGCCATCGGACCCGCAATGGAAGGGTGCGGCCTCGAAGATCTTCGTCGAGCACGCGGCCAAGCTGGTGCGCGAGCGCGGCGGCCGCATCGCCAATGCCGACATCACGCTGATCTGCGAGGCGCCGCGCGTCGGCCCGCATCGCGCGGCGATGACGCAGGCGCTTTCGGCCGTGCTCGGCATTGCACCCGAGCGCATTTCGATCAAGGCGACGACCAACGAGAAGCTCGGCTTTGTCGGGCGCGGCGAAGGCATCGCGGCGATCGCCACGGCCAGCGTCGTCTATCCGGGAGAGGTGCCGGCATGAGCAACGCTGAACTTGCAAACGCCCTGCTCCAGGCCTGCCAGCAGCGCGGCATCATGCTGGCGACGGCCGAAAGCTGCACCGGCGGCCTGATCATCGCCGCGCTGACCGACATTGCCGGATCCTCCGCCGTGGTCGATCGCGGCTTCATCACCTATTCCAACGAGGCCAAGATGGAGATGCTCGGCGTCTCCGCCGCCACGCTCGACGCGCATGGCGCTGTCTCGCGCGAGACGGTGCTGGAGATGGCCGCGGGAGCGCTGGCGCATTCACGGGCAAGCCTGTCGCTCGCCGTCACCGGCATTGCCGGTCCCAGCGGCGGCTCGGCGGACAAGCCGGTGGGCCTTGTCTGGTTCGGGATTGCATTGGCCGGACAGCCGGTTGCCACCGAACAGCAATTGTTCGGCCAGAAGGGCCGCGAATTCATCCGGCACGAGACGGTGCGTCACGCGCTGCAGCTCGGGTTGCGGGCGCTTGGCGAGCGTTAGGCCTGCTTCCCTCCATAGATGACGTCGGCGCGCTTCTCGAAGGCTTCCGAGAACATGCGGAAGGCGCGGTCAAACATGGTGCCCATCAGCGCGCCGAGAATGCGGCTCTTGAATTCGTAGTCGATGAAGAAATGCACCTCACAGCCGCCGTCGGCGGGATCGAAGCGCCAGATGTTGCTGAGATATTTGAACGGCCCGTCGATGTATTTGACGTCGATTGCGTTCTCATCGGGTTTCAGCAGGACCTGTGTCGTGAAGGTCTCGCGGATCGCCTTGTAGCCGATGCTCATGTCGGCAACCAGGATGGTGCGGCCGTCCCGCTCCTTGCGCGAGCGCACGGTGAGCGATTCACAGAGCGGCAGGAATTGCGGGTAGGCCTCGATGTCCGCCACCAGCGCGAACATCTCTTGCGGTGTATGCGCGACGCGGCGTGTCGCCTCGAATTTCGGCATTGAAAGTCAGCTGGCCTTCGCGAGCTGCGCCTCGCGCGCCGCGCGCAGCCTGGCGAAATCCTCGCCGGCATGATGCGAGGAACGCGTCAGCGGGCTCGATGCCACGAGCAGGAAACCCTTGGTCTTGCCGATCGTCTCGTAGGACTTGAACTCGTCCGGCGGGATGAAGCGGATCACCGGATGGTGCTTCTTCGAGGGCTGCAGGTACTGGCCGATGGTCATGAAGTCGACATTGGCCGAACGCAGATCGTCCATCAGCTGCAGCACTTCGTTCCGCTCCTCGCCGAGGCCGACCATGATGCCGGATTTGGTGAAGATCGACGGGTCGAGTTCTTTCACGCGCTGCAAGAGCCGGATCGAGTGAAAGTAACGTGCGCCCGGACGGACGGTCAGGTAGTTGGACGGAACGGTTTCGAGATTGTGGTTGAAGACGTCGGGCTTGGCGGCAACGACGATCTCCAGCGCGCCGTCCTTGCGCAGGAAGTCGGGCGTCAGGATCTCGATCGTCGTCGAGGGCGTCGCCGCGCGGATGGCGCGGATGACGTCTGCGAAATGCTGCGCGCCGCCGTCTGCCAGGTCGTCGCGATCGACCGAGGTGATGACGACATGGCTCAGACCCATCTGCTTGACGGCGTCGGCGACGCGCGCGGGCTCGTCCGGGTCAAGGGCGGTCGGAATGCCGGTCGCAACATTGCAGAAGGCGCAGGCGCGCGTGCAGATCTCGCCCATGATCATGAAGGTGGCGTGCTTCTTGTCCCAGCATTCGCCGATGTTCGGGCAGCCGGCCTCCTCGCATACCGTCACCAACTTGTGCGACTTCACGATCTCGCGCGTCTCGGAATAGCCCTTGGAAACCGGCGCCTTGACACGGATCCAGTCGGGCTTGCGCAGCACCTCCTGGTCGGGCCGGTGCGCCTTCTCGGGATGCCGCGGGCGCGGCCGGTTGGCGATCGTGTCTACGACTGTGACCATCTCAAACCCTTCGCGGCCGCGATTTCGCCAGCCGCCTGTCTTTCGTCATCTAGGACTTTTCGCGGCAAAGAAAAAGGCCGGGGCGGCGCATGCCGCCACGGCCGTTTTCGCATAGCAGGCTTCGTTCAGCGACGCATTCGCGCGCCTTACCGGCGAACGAGCCGCCCGACGAAGATCAGCAGGCAGGCGCCGATGAAGCCGGTGATCAGATAGGCGACCCAGCCGACGCCGAACGACTGGATGTTGAGAGCCTGCAGGATCGCGTTCAGCACGATCGCGCCGACGATGCCCATGATGATGTTCATGAAAATGCCGGTGTTGCTCTTCATGACCATCTCGGCGAGCCAGCCCGCCAAGCCGCCGACGATGATGGCTGCGATCCAGCCGACGCCATTCAAATGCATGTGCCAGTTCCTCCTCGATCAGGTGAAAATGCATCCGGATACGAACCGCCTTGCCGTCAGCTATCTCCGGCTGCCGCGTGTGAGTCTCGCCTGACCAATCTAGCACGGATCGGCCGTCTATCACCGATCGGCGATCTATCACCGATTGGTGATCTGTCGCCGGGCGGTGATTTGTCATGCGTTCAAAGCGCGGCCATAGGCGTCGAGCACGCTCTCCTTCATCATCTCCGACAGCGTCGGATGCGGGAAGATCGTGTGCATCAGCTCTTCCTCGGTCGTCTCCAGGTTCATCGCCACGACAAAACCCTGGATGAGCTCCGTCACCTCGGCGCCGACCATGTGCGCGCCGAGAAGCTGGCCGGTCTTCTTGTCGAAGATGGTCTTGACGAAGCCCTGGTCCTCGCCGAGCGCGATGGCCTTGCCGTTGGCGCTGAAGGGGAAGCGGCCGACGCGAATATCCTTGCCTTCCGCTTTGGCCTTCGCCTCGGTCAGGCCGACGGAGGCCACCTGCGGGTTGCAATAGGTGCAGCCGGGGATCTTCAGCTTGTCGATCGCGTGCACGCCCGGGAAATTGGCGATCTTCTCGATGCAGACGACGCCTTCATGCTCGGCCTTGTGGGCGAGCATCGGCGGGCCGGCGACGTCGCCGATGGCGTAGACGCCGGGCACATTGGTCTTGCCATAGCCGTCGACGACCACGCAGCCGCGGTCCGTCTTCACGCCGAGCGTCTCGAGGCCCAGGTTTTCGATGTTGCCCTGCACTCCGACGGCCGAGATCATGCGGTCGGCGGTGATCTTCTCGACCTTGCCGTCCTTCATCTCGACATGCGCCGTGACCGAGTTGGCGCCCTTTTCGACCTTGGTCACCTTGGCTTCGAGGATGATCTTCATCCCCTGCTTCTCGAATTGCTTCTGCGCGAATTTCGAGACTTCGGCGTCCTCGACGGGCATGACCTGCGGCAGCAGCTCGACCACCGTCACGTCCGCGCCCATGGTGCGGTAGAAGGAAGCGAACTCGATGCCGATGGCGCCTGAGCCCATCACCAGCAGCGACTTCGGCATTTCCTTCGGCACCATCGCCTCGAAATAGGTCCAGATCAGCTTGCCGTCCGGCTCGATGCCGGGCAGCGCGCGCGGCCGGGCGCCGGTCGCGAGAATAATGTGCTTGGCGGTATAGGTGCCCTCGCCCTTGACGCCTTTCGGCACCGGCGGCTGCGGTTCCATCGCCTTCTTCGCCGTCTTCGAAACGACGACCTCGCCTGGCTTGGACAGCTTGGCCTCGCCCCAGATGACGTCGACCTTGTTCTTCTTCATCAGGAAGCCGACGCCGGTGTTCAGCCTGAGCGACACTTTTCGCGAACGGTCGACCACGGCGGCCGTGTCGGCGCTGACCTTGCCGCCCTCGAGCTTAAGCCCGTAATCCTTCAGGTGATCCGAATAATGCATGATCTCGGCCGAGCGCAGCAGCGCCTTGGTCGGGATGCAGCCCCAGTTGAGGCAGATGCCACCCAGATGCTCGCGCTCGACGATCGCCGTCTTGAAGCCGAGCTGGGCGGAACGCACCGCCGTAACATAGCCGCCGGGGCCTGAGCCGATGATGATGACGTCGTAGGATTCAGCCACGGGGTTTTCTCCCTGATCTTTCTGAAGGCTAGAATGAGAGCATCACGCGCACGAGCGGCGCCAGCGCCTTGCCGATGTTGCGCGTGTTCTCGGCATCGAGGTGGACGCCGTCGAGCGGCGTGGTGACGGCCACCGTGCCGGCGTCGAAGAAGCCGCAGCTGGCCTCGTCGGCCAGTGCTGAATATTGCGGCGCCAGACGCTTGGAGGCGTCGTCGCCGCCGGCGAACATTTCCTTGAATTCGGCATTGTCGGTGCGCGTCACCACCGGCGGCGCGACGATGAGGATCTGCGGTGCGGGCCAGTCGAACGGATAGTCATGGCCGCGCACGATGTCGATCAGGCGCTGGATGCCCTGTTTGGCTGCGACCGGATTGCCGTGGATCCATGGCTTCATGTCGTTGGCGCCAAGCATGATGATGATCAGGTCGAGCGGCGAATGGCTGGTCAGGATCGTCGGCAGCACACGGGCGCCATTGCGGTCCGCGCCGGCCAGATGGTCGTCGAAGGCCGTGGTGCGGCCGTTAAGGCCTTCGGCGATGATCTGGATATCGTCGCCGAGCTCGGCCCCGAGCACGCTCGGCCAGCGGTCCTGCAGCGCATGGCGCCCGAGGCTGGCGGCGTCATAGCCCCAGGTGAGAGAGTCGCCGTAGCAGAGAATCGTCTTCATGCTTTTGCCACACCCCTGCCGTCAAAGGTCGACCAGGCCGCCAGCGCGCGATCCGCCCGACGGAAAGAACAGGGCGAAAAGGCCGGTGAAGAATTTCCGCACCGCCTTTTCCCGTCCTACACCAGCATGCCCATCGGGTTTTCGATCATGCGCTTGAAGGCGCCGAGCAGTTCGGCGCCGAGCGCGCCGTCGACCGCGCGGTGGTCGGTCGAAAGCGTCACTGACATCACCGTGGCTATCTTGATCTCGCCCTTCTTCACCACCGCCCGCTCCTCGCCCGCGCCGACGGCCAGGATCGTCGCATGCGGCGGGTTGATGACGGCGGCAAAGTCCTTGATGCCGAACATGCCGAGATTGGATACCGCCGTCGTGCCGCCCTGATATTCTTCGGGCTTCAGCTTGCGGCTCCTGGCGCGGCTCGCGAGATCCTTCATCTCGTTGGAGATGACCGACAGCGTCTTTTCATCCGCATGCCGGATGATCGGCGTGATCAGGCCGCCGGGGATCGACACGGCGACGCCGACATCGGCGTGCTTGTGCTTGACCATGGCGTTCTCGGTCCAGGAGGCGTTCGCATCCGGCACCGCCATCAGCGCCATCGCCATCGCCTTGATCACCATATCGTTGACGGAGAGCTTGTAGGCAGGAACCTCGCCCTTGTCGGTCTTCCTCATGGGTGCTGAGGCATTCAACTGCGTGCGCAACGCAAGCAGCGCATCGAGCTCGCAGTCCAGCGTCAGATAGAAATGCGGGATGGTGGACTTCGCCTCGACCAGGCGGCGCGCGATGGTCTTGCGCATGTTGTCATGCGGGACGAGCTCGTAGGAGCCTTCGGCGAACAGCTTCAGCACCTGGTCGTCCGACATCGGCTTGGGTGCCGGCGCCGGAGCGGACGGAGCGCCGGCCGGCGCTTTCGCGGCAGGCGCCGCCTTGGCGCCGCCGGAAGAGATCGCCGCTTCGACATCGGCCTTGACGACGCGGCCATGCGGGCCGGTGCCGGTCACGGCGGAAACATCCACGCCCGCATCCTTGGCGATGCGGCGAGCCAGCGGCGACGCGAAGACGCGGTCGCCGGCGGCGTGGCCGTTGGCGACGGGAGCGGGCTCGGCCTTCGCCGGCGCAGGCGCCGCGGCCGCTGCTGCCGGCTTGGGTGCTTCCTTGGGGGCTTCGGCCTTCGGAGCGTCCGCTTTCGGCGCTTCGGCCTTTGGCGCGGCGCTGCCACCGCTCTTGGCTGCGGCGCCGGCATCCTCGCCCTCGCCGGCCAGGATGGCGATCAGCGCGTTGACCTTGACGCCTTCGGTGCCGGCCGGAACCACCAGCTTGGCGACCGTGCCTTCATCGACGGCTTCGACTTCCATCGTCGCCTTGTCGGTTTCGATCTCGGCGATCACGTCGCCCGGCGAAACCTTGTCGCCTTCCTTGACCAGCCATTTCGACAAATTGCCCTCTTCCATCGTCGGAGAGAGAGCCGGCATGGTGATGTTGATTGGCATGATGTCCTCCCGACCGGCTTAGCGATAGGTCACGGCTTTGACGGCCTCGACGACCTCGCCGACATTGGGCAGCGCCAGCTTTTCGAGGTTCGCCGCATAAGGCATCGGCACGTCCTTGCCGGCGATGGTGATCACCGGCGCGTCGAGGAAGTCGAAGGCGCGCTGCGAGACCTGGTTGGCGATATGGTCGCCGACCGAGTTCTGCGGAAAACCTTCTTCCACCACCACGAGACGGTTGGTCTTCTTCACCGAGGCGATGATCGTGTCGAAGTCGAGCGGCCGGATGGTCCTGAGATCGATGATCTCGGCATCGATGCCCATGCCGCGCAGCTCGGCCTCCGCCTTGACCGCATAGGTCATGCCGATGCCGAAGGAGACGAGGGTGACGTCCTTGCCCTGCTTGTGGATGCGGGCCTTGCCGATCGGCAGCACGAAATCGTCGAGCTTCGGCACATCGAAGGAATGGCCGTAGAGGATCTCGTTCTCGAGGAAGATGACCGGGTTCGGATCGCGGATCGCTGCCTTGAGCAGGCCCTTGGCGTCGGCCGCCGTGTAGGGCATCACGACCTTGAGGCCGGGGATATGGCTGTACCAGGCGGCATAGCATTGCGAGTGCTGCGCGGCGACGCGGGCGGCAGCGCCGTTCGGGCCGCGGAAGACGATCGGCGCGCCCATCTGGCCGCCGGACATATAGAGCGTCTTGGCGGCCGAGTTGATGATCTGGTCGATCGCCTGCATGGCGAAGTTGAAGGTCATGAACTCGACGATCGGCTTCAGGCCGGCCATCGCCGCACCCACGCCGACGCCGGCAAAGCCGTGCTCGGTGATCGGGGTATCAACCACGCGCCGTGGCCCGAATTCCTGCAGCAGGCCTTGCGTGATCTTGTAGGCGCCCTGGTATTCGGCGACCTCCTCGCCCATGACGAAGACGTCGCCGTCGCGGCGCATTTCCTCGGCCATGGCGTCGCGGAGCGCCTCGCGCACCGTGGTGGAAGCCATTTCGGTGCCGGCGGGAATGTCCGGGTCGGCCACTACTTCCGTCTTCGGCGCGGCGGCGACAGGGGCCGGGGCCTCGCTCTTGGCGGCAGCGGGCGTCGGCGCAGGCGCGGCTTCAGTCTTGGCAGGTTCTTCCTCGCCGATGCCTTCGCCGGCCTTGTCGACGTCTTCGCCGTCGACCGCGAGCACGGCGATCACCGCATTGACCTTGACGCCTTCGGTGCCGGCGGGAACGACGATCTTGGCCAGCGTGCCTTCGTCGACGGCTTCGACCTCCATCGTCGCCTTGTCGGTCTCGATCTCGGCGATCACGTCACCGGCGACGACCTTGTCGCCCTCGTTCTTCAACCATTTGGAAAGATTGCCCTCTTCCATCGTCGGTGAGAGCGCGGGCATGAGAATTTCGATCGGCATGTCCTTGCCCTCCCCTTAGAGTACGATGTCGGTCCAGAGCTCGGACGGATCCGGCTCGGCGTCGTTCTGGGCGAATTCGGCGGCGTCGGCGACGATGTCGCGAACTTCCTTGTCGATGGCCTTGAGCTCGTCCTCGCTTGCCCACTTCTTGTCGAGCAGCCGCACCCGAACCTGCTCGATCGGGTCGTGCTCGGAGCGCATCTTCTGCACCTCCTCCTTAGAGCGGTACTTCGCCGGGTCGGACATCGAATGGCCGCGATAGCGGTAGGTCTGCATTTCGAGGATAAGCGGGCCGTTGCCGGCGCGGCACCATTCGGTGGCGATGTCGGCGGCCGACTTCACGGCGCGGACGTCCATGCCGTCGACCTGGATGCCGGGGATCTTGAAGGAAGCGCCGCGATGCGAGAAGTCGGTCTCTGCCGACGAGCGCGACACCGACGTGCCCATGGCGTAGCGGTTGTTCTCGATGATGTAGATCACCGGCAGCTTCCACAGCGAGGCCATGTTGAAGCTCTCATAGACCTGGCCCTGGTTGGCGGCGCCGTCGCCGAAATAAGTCAGCGAAACGTTCTTATTGTCGCGGTAGCGGTTGGCGAAGGCGAGACCGGTGCCGAGCGACACCTGGGCACCGACGATGCCGTGGCCGCCATAGAAATGCTTCTCCTTGGAGAACATGTGCATGGAGCCGCCTTTGCCCTTCGACAGGCCGCCGCGGCGCCCGGTGAGCTCGGCCATGACGCCGCGCGGCGAAAGCTCCATCGCCAGCATGTGGCCGTGGTCGCGATAGGCGGTGATCATCTGGTCGCCTTCGACCAGCGCCATCTTCATGCCGGTGACGACGGCTTCCTGGCCGATATAGAGATGGCAGAAGCCGCCGATGAAGCCCATGCCGTAAAGCTGGCCGGCCTTCTCCTCGAAGCGGCGGATCAAGAGCATATGCCGGTAGGCGGAGAGCTCTTCCTCCTTGGTGAAATCAGCAGGCTTGGGTGCTGACAGATTGGGCTGCTTGTCGGATCTGGATTTGTTGTCGGATCTGGATTTGGCGGGCGCTTTTTTGGCGGCGGTGGCCATGCGTCACTCCCTGTTGGCGTCTCTTTGCGGACATTCAGGGAGATCGAAAAGTCTCCCCACCGATTTGCGCGAGGCTAACATGCAAGGATGCATTGCGCCATGCTGAAAAATGCATGGCTGGCATGCATCTAAGCGATTAGAATCATTGAAAATAACGGCGATTAACCGAAATTCGGTTATCTCGTCGCGGAGGGCAGCATGATGGTGATTTCGTCGGGCTGAGACAAATTGAGCGCCTTTCGGGCCTGCTCGTCAAGCATATCCTTTTCCAGCGTGCCTTCATGCATCAGCTGGACACGGCGCTCGAAATCGACCCGGCGCGCCTTCACGGCATCAAGCTGCGCCTGCAGTTCGGCCGCCCGGGCCTCGAGCCGGTACTTGGAATAGATGCCGAACTCGCCGTGATAGGCATGGAAGCCGAAATAGGCCAGGAACAGCACGCAGAGCGAAGGGATGATCAGTCTGCCGGTGTTTCTCTGCTTGTGCTGACGTGTCCACATGACCCGAACCCTCGCGGCCGCGAACGCAAGCGGCCATGAGTCGTATTTCGCCCGATTGTGCTTAATGGACGGTTACGGGCGACCAGGTGCGGGGCCGCTGGAAACGAAAAGGGCGGGAATGCCCCGCCCTTTTGGAGATCGCCAGGATGGGCTGGATCAGCCCTTGAACACCGACTTGCCGGCGTAACGCGCCTGCTTGCCGAGCTCTTCCTCGATGCGGATGAGCTGGTTGTACTTGGCCATGCGGTCCGAACGCGACAGCGAGCCGGTCTTGATCTGTCCGCAATTGGTGGCGACCGCGAGGTCGGCAATGGTCGAATCCTCGGTCTCGCCCGAACGGTGCGACATTACGGCGGTGTAGCCGGCCTTGTGCGCGGTCTCGACCGCGTCGAGCGTCTCGGTCAGCGAGCCGATCTGGTTGACCTTGACCAGGATCGAATTGGCGACGCCCATGCGGATGCCATCGCGCAGCCGCGCCGTGTTGGTGACGAAGAGGTCGTCGCCGACGAGCTGGGTCTTCTTGCCGATCAGGTCGGTCAAATACTTCCAGCCTTCCCAGTCGTCCTCGGCAAGGCCGTCCTCGATGGTGATGATCGGATAGTCGGAAGCGAGCTTGGCCAGGTACTTGGCCTGCGCCTTCGGATCGCGGGTCTTCTTCTCGCCCTCATAGACGTAGTTGCCGTCCTTGAAGAACTCGGTCGCCGCGCAGTCGAGGCCAAGCGCGACATCCTCGCCGGGCTTGAAGCCAGCCTTCTCGATCGATTCCATGATGAAATCGAGCGCCGACGGCGCGCTCTTCAGGTTCGGGGCGAAGCCGCCCTCGTCGCCGACATTGGTGTTGTGGCCGGCATCCTTCAGCTTCTTGCGCAGCGTGTGGAAGATCTCCGAGCCCCAGCGCACGCCGTCGCGCAGCGTCGGCGCGCCGACCGGCAGGATCATGAACTCCTGGAAGTCGATCGGGTTGTCGGCATGGGCGCCGCCATTGATGATGTTCATCATCGGCACCGGCAGGATATGCGCCTTGGCGCCGCCGAGATAGCGGTAGAGCGGCAGGCCGGCGGCTTCGGCCGCGGCTTTGGCGACCGCCAGCGAGACGCCGAGGATGGCGTTGGCGCCGAGGCGGCTTTTGTTCGGGGTGCCGTCGAGCTCGATCATCGTCTGGTCGATATGGATCTGGTTCTCGGCTTCCATGCCGCCGATCGCCTCGAACAGCTCGCCGTTCACCGCTTCGACGGCGCGCTGGACGCCCTTGCCGAGATAACGCGGCCCGCCGTCGCGCAGCTCGACCGCCTCATGCGCGCCGGTCGATGCGCCCGATGGCACCGCGGCGCGGCCCATCGAGCCGTCCTCCAGCACCACGTCGACCTCGACGGTCGGATTGCCACGGCTGTCCAGGATTTCACGCCCGACAATGTCGATGATGGCGGTCATTTGCGATGTCCCCGATTGATCGATTGAAGCGTCGCGCCCCTCTTAGCCAAAGCGGCGCAAAAGGCAATCGGCGCGCCCGCAATTATTGCCGCGGGCCGGATTCACGAAGCGCAAATTTCTGTCATCATAAGTCATGCGCATCGCGTGGCCTTCTCGTCTATGGTCGCGTTCGCGCGGGGCGAAACAGGAGGAGTTTCGCCATGTCCCAGTTGAGCGGTATCGTGAGTTTGTTCCTGATCGCGGCGGCGTTCCTGACGTCGTGCGACGACCAGAAACCGCAGCAGAGCTCGGTGGAATTGTCGACGCTCCAAGCGGCGCAGTAGTTCAACGCCAAAGGCCCCCGGGTTTTGCCCGGGGGCCTTTGGCTTTCAGTGCACCTATCTAGCGGTCAATGCCAATAGGGCTTCACGTGATAATACTGGAATGAAGCATCGCGAGCGGCCTCGCCGTCAGCGCCGGTCAGTTCCTCGATCGAATAGGCGGGCGCGGCCTGCAACTGCTCCTTGGTGAACGGGACGACGTAGCCGCCTTGATCCTCGTCATAGTCAAGCGTCGCCCACGGGATGGCGTGGTACTTCTCGCCCATGCCAAGGAAGCCGCCGAAGCCGATCACGGCGAACATGATGCCGTTCGACATCTTGTCGAGCATCACGTCCTCGATACTGCCGATGCTCTTGCCTTCGGTGTTGTAGACAGACGTGCCGATGACGCGCGAGGCGGCAATGGCTTCGGTGTGCCCGGACGGGGTGGTCATGGTGGTGCTCCTCTCGATTGAATGCCTGCATTGACAATGAGAGGAGCGGGTGAAGGTTCCCGACTTTTGCTTGCTGTCGACCAGGCAGTGCCAGCTCCCACAAGCCCTCGCGAGGTCCGTCGCCGCAATCAGTGCCCCTTGGCGATGCGGTCGAAGGCCATCAGCTTTTCCAGCAGCGCCGGCATGTCCTTGAGAGGCACCATGTTAGGGCCATCTGAAGACGTGGAATTGTCGGGGTCCTGGTGGGTCTCGATGAAGACACCGGCCACACCGACGGCAACGGCCGCGCGCGCGAGCGTCGCGACGAAGCGCCGTTCACCGCCGGAAGAGCCGCCCTGCCCGCCCGGCTGCTGCACGGAATGGGTCGCGTCGAAGATCACCGGGGCGCCGATCTCGGCCATGACCGGCAACGCGCGCATGTCAGAGACCAGCGTGTTATAGCCAAAGGAGACGCCGCGCTCGGTGGTGAGCACGTTCGCATTGCCGGAGCCGGTGATCTTGGCGACGACGTTCTTCATGTCCCAGGGCGCGAGGAACTGGCCCTTCTTCACATTGATGACTTTGCCGGTTTTGGCCGCGGCGACCAGCATATCGGTCTGGCGCGACAGGAAGGCCGGGATCTGCAGGACATCGACGTGGGGCGCAACGATGGCGCATTGTTCCTCGGTGTGGACGTCGGTCAGCACCGGGAGCCCGAACTCCCTGCGCAGATCGTCGAAGATCGGCATCGCCGCATCGAGGCCGGCACCGCGCGTCGCCGAAAGCGAGGTGCGATTGGCCTTGTCGTAGCTGGTCTTGTAGACGAGGCCGATACCTAGACGGTCCGTCAGTTCCTTCAACGCGCCGGCCATGTCGAAGGCGTGCTGGCGCGATTCAAGCTGGCACGGGCCGGCGATCAGCGACAGCGGCGCATTGTTGGCGAAGACGACCTTGCCGACGGTTACCGATGAATTGGGCGCCAGGGGCTTGCTCATGGGATCTCCCGGAAGATGAAGGCGGCGCCCTGCCCGGGCGCCGGCGGAACGACGATATCATTGCCGCTCATGTTGTGTCGGACTGCGTTGTACGCAAGCAGCTGCTTGGCGGCGGCCGTGTCGCGAACCGAGAAAACGATGGCCGTGAAGCGCAGGTTCGGCGATGGCGCGACTTTCAGCCCAAAGCGCGAGCCATAGTCTTCGCACGAAAGAACGCTGAGGACCGCATTCGGCAGCCGCACCGCGTCGCCATCGCTCGCATCCGCTTCGGCGGCGGTCGCGATCAATCCGATCTGGGCTGCGGGCCTGTCACTGACGGCGATGATTTCGAGAATACCCGTCACGCCATTGGCGTGCGCCTGCAGCGCCGTGCGATCGATCTTTGGCGTGTTGATGCGCTGGCAGGCGAAGAGGAAGGCCTCGTCGGCCTCCTTGTCGGATACGAATGCCAGCTTGAAGGAAGCCATGTCGCTTTTGCCGTTCGCGTCGGTAAAGGCGCGCGAGAAGCTCAGCATCCCGCCGGCCGAAAGACCGGCCTCGACATAGCGTCTATGATCGGCATCGGCATTGGCCGTTCCGAAGACAACAGCGGAAAAACCTTCCTCGCCAAGGGTTTGACGATAGAGACGGTCGCGCGCGACGAAGACATTGCCTTCGCTTATGGCGAGGTCCGCCGTCTGTTCATTTCCGATCGCCAGCGGCTCCAGATAGGTGCCGTCGGTGAAAAAGACGCAGCAATTCTCCGTGCCGAAGGGGTGGATGCCCGTGGGCGCGAAGAAAAAGCCGAGCGACGTCAGGCGTGAGCGGACGGCATCGAGGTTCTGTGCCGGCAGAACGAGATGGTCGAGCGGATGAGCGGATTTTTTGGTCATGCCGGCGCGGTTTGCCCCATTCCGATCCGCGGTTCAAGGGCGTCGGATCGAGAGTGCGCGCTTCGCCGGTTCAGGCTGCGGCGACGACATCGGCCGAATAGCGCAGTTCGCGCATCGGCTTCACCTTGCTGGTCGTGTCGGCGTAAATCGGATGCGCCTTGTAGGCGGCAAGCGCCGCCTCGTCCTCGAACTCGGCATAGACGACCACGTCGATCGCGTTGGAGAACAGATCGACCTTGGTGTTGAGCGTCACTTCGAAATGCTTGGAATGCGGAATCTTGCCCAGCGCCAGCAGGCCCGAGCGCACGGCCTCGACATCTTCCTTGCGCCGCACGCTGAAGAAAACGATGTGCCGGATCAAGCCAACCTCCGTGATCGTCGATTCAGCGGTGTTTTTGTGGGAGCGACGCCTGGGCGTCAACCGGCAACGATGTCGCGCCTGCGATATGCAACCGGCAAGGCTTATCCGGTGACTTGGCGCACGATGCGCGACATTTCCCGCACGGTCACGTCGAGATAGTGACCATGATTGTAGAGGCCATCCCAGATCAGGAAGAAGGCAATGGCTGCGATGACGATTACATAACGCATGGCTAAAACTAACGCATGTGGACGGCTTGAACCAGAGTGGGAGCGGCCACGGTCCTTCGAGTTCACGGCTTTTTGCGCCGGGCCGCTTCTCCGGGCCGGTCACCAAGCCTTCGACTGCGGCGCCAAGGGCATCAGCTCTTGTCGTCGTCGCCCTGCGTGATCAGCCGCGCGCTGCGCTGACCTGTAAGATAAATCCATAGCCAACTAAGCGAGACCGCCAGGCGGTTGCGAAAGTCGATCAGGAAATAGATGTGGGCGATGCCCCACAGCCACCAAGCGAGCCAGCCGGTGAGCTTGATCCAGCCGAAATCGATCGCGGCGGCGCGTTTGCCGATCGTCGCCAGATCGCCGGCATGACGGTATTGGAAAGGCCGCGCGGCGGTGTCGCCGGCAAGCCGCGCCTTGATCGTCGCGGCGACATGCTTGCCCTCCTGTTTGGCCGAGGGCGCCACACCCGGCACAGGCTTTCCATCCGGCCGCAGCACATGCGCGGTGTCGCCGATGACGAAAATGTCCGGGCTGCCCGGCACGGTCAAATCGGGTTCGACCAGCACCCTGCCCGCCCGGTCGGCGGAAGCGCCCAGCCATTCGGCCGCAGGCGAGGCGGCAACGCCAGCGGCCCAGATGATCGTCCTTGCCGGTAGCTGCTTGTCGCCAAAGACGACGCCCTCGGCGTCGAGTCGGGTGACGGGGCGGCCGAGCTCGACGGTGACGCCCAGCCGCTCCAGCGCCTTGCGGGCGTAGTCGGAAAGCTGCGGCGCGAAATTGGCCAGGATGCGGTCGCCGGCCTCGATCAGCACGACGCGCGCCTGGCGTGTGTCGATGTTGCGGAACTCGCCGCGCAGCGTGTCGTGCGCAAGTTCGACAATGGTGCCGGCGAGCTCGACGCCCGTCGGGCCGCCCCCGACGATGACAAACATCAGCAACGCCTGGCGCCTGGTGGGATCGGTTTCGCGTTCGGCCTGCTCGAAGGCGAGCAGGATGCGGCGCCGGATCGTTGTGGCATCCTCGAGCGTCTTCAGCCCCGGCGCGAACGGTTCCCATTCATCATGGCCGAAATAGGCATGGCGCGCGCCGGTGGCAAGCACCAGCGTGTCGTAGGGAACGGAGCTGCCGTCTTGGAGCAGCACGCGCTTGCCGGCGCGGTCGACGCCGGTGACAGTGCCGAGAAGCGTCGTCACGTCCTTGCGCCTGCGTAAGAGATGACGGATCGGCCAGGCCACCTCCGAGGTCGCCAGCGACGTCGTCGCTACCTGGTAGAGCAGCGGCTGAAACAGGTGGTGGTTGCGCTTGTCGATCATGGTGATGCGCACCGGCACGCCAGCCAGCGCACGGGTGAGTTCGAGCCCGCCGAATCCGGCGCCGACGACCACGACATGATGCCTGGCTTCGCTCATTTCATCCACCTCGCGGTGTAAAACTACCACATAGAATGTAGGTATTTTGTGCGCTGCAACAACATCTTGCCGGCTGGAAACATGCCCCAGAGTCGTCGCGCGGCGTCGTGAATGCATATGTAGCGCGTGCTGCCGCAGGTATAGCGTGAGACCCCATGACAGGAGCCTATCATGGCTGACAATCGCGACGACGAAGGGCCGGCCCAATACGCATCACCGCCCTGCTTCATGCATGAACTCGATCCGGAATACCGGGAGCCGCTGTCCGATTGGACGGATATCAGGCGTTGGCGCAAGGCCGAGCGCGAGCGGCTCATCAATGCCCGCCTTGCCGTCTCAGCCGATGCGCGCGCCGCCATGTCGGCATGTATCGCGGTCGGCCTCGACGCGCTGATCGGCGACATAGAAGGCCGGATGGTCAGCCTCTATTGGCCGTTTCGCGGCGAGCCGGATCTGCGCGGCTGGATGACTTCGATCAATGAGCGCGGCGGCCGCACCGCGCTGCCTGTCGTCATCGAGAAGGGTCAGCCGCTGGTGTTTCGCGCCTACAGACCGGGCGACCGGCTGGAAAAGGGTGTCTGGAACATTCCGATCCCGGCCGAAGGCGATCCCGTCCTGCCCGACATCGTGATTTCGCCGATCGTCGGCATCGATCCAGGCAAGTATCGGCTGGGCTATGGCGGCGGCTTTTACGACCGCACGCTGGCCGCCATGCCGTTCAGGCCGCTGGTGATCGGCGTCGGCTATGAATTGCAGCGCATCCCCACCATCTACCCGCAGCCACACGATATTTCGATGAGCGACGTGGTGACGGAGGTCAGCGCCTAGGCCATCTCCGGCCGCAGCCCGACTGCCGTGCGATCGACGATCTCGCGCAGCGCGAAGGACGAGTTGATCTTGGTCACATGTGGCATCGCCGACAGCCACTCCTTGTGGATGCGCTCATAGTCGACGAGATCCTTCGCCGCGATGCGCAGGATGTAGTCGTATTCGCCCGACATCAGATGGCAGGAGAGCACGTTAGGGCAGCGCTTGATCGCCGCCTCGAAATCCGACAGCGTCTTTTCGAATTGCCCCGACAGCGATATGTGCACGATCGCCGTCATCTGGTGGCCGAGCGCGCTGTTGGAAAGCCGCGCGTGATAGCCGCGGATGGTTCCGGACTTCTCCAGGTTGTCGAGCCTGCGCGAGCAGGCCGATTGCGAAAGGCCGACCTTCTCGGCAAGCGCCGCATTGGGTATCCGGCCATCCTTCTGCAAAGTCTCCAGAATGGCGATATCAATCCTGTCGAGCGGCATTTTTCGTGGTTCCTGCGAATTTCCGGCTATTTTGCGCAACGATTATCGAAGAGCGATCCTTGCCGCAAGTGCATTCGCAAACACATACGGAACGATTCGTGGTTGACTGCGATTATTGCGTGTCGCCTCCAAATCGCGCGGCGTTCCGGAGCTGATGGCATGCACCAACGACAGGGAGAGCGCCCCTGAAAGGGCGTGGACAGGAGAAGAAAGATGCGTGTCGGCTGCCCCAAGGAAATCAAGAACCATGAATATCGCGTCGGCCTGACGCCCGGCTCGGTCCGCGAATATGTCGCGCACGGCCATGACGTGCTGGTCGAGACCGGCGCCGGCGCCGGCATCGGCGCCGACGACAACGCCTATCGCGCCGCCGGCGCCACCATCGCCAAGACGGCGGCCGACGTGTTCGCCAAGTCGGACATGATCGTCAAGGTCAAGGAACCGCAGCCAAATGAATGGGTGCAGCTGCGCGACGGCCAGATCCTCTATACCTATCTGCACCTTGCCCCGGATCCGGAGCAGACCAAGGGTCTTCTCGCTTCGGGCGTCACCGCGATTGCCTATGAGACCGTGACCGATGATCGCGGCGGCCTGCCGCTGCTCGCGCCGATGTCGGAAGTCGCCGGCCGCCTGTCGATCCAGGCCGGCGCGACGGCGCTGCAGAAGGCCAATGGCGGCCGCGGCGTGCTGCTTGGCGGCGTGCCGGGCGTGCTGCCCGGCAAGGTCACCGTGCTCGGCGGCGGCGTCGTCGGCCTGCATGCGGCCAAGATGGCGGCCGGCCTCGGCGCCGACGTCACCATCATCGACCGCTCGATCCCGCGTCTGCGCCAGCTCGACGACATTTTTGGCGGCCGCGTCCACACGCGTTACTCGACCGTCGAGGCGTTGGAAGAGGAATGCTTCTCGGCCGACGTCGTTATCGGCGCCGTGCTGATCCCGGGCGCCGCGGCGCCCAAGCTCGTCACCCGCGAGATGCTTTCCGGCATGAAGAAGGGCTCGGTGCTGGTCGACGTCGCGATCGACCAGGGCGGCTGCTTCGAGACCTCGCATG
Organism: Mesorhizobium sp. M2A.F.Ca.ET.043.02.1.1; assembly: GCF_003952405.1. NCBI lineage: Bacteria > Pseudomonadati > Pseudomonadota > Alphaproteobacteria > Hyphomicrobiales > Phyllobacteriaceae > Mesorhizobium > Mesorhizobium sp. M2A.F.Ca.ET.043.02.1.1. The sequence continues at coordinate 6,505,831 of NZ_CP034445.1, read as the reverse complement.
CCACGACGCATGCCGATCCGACCTATGAGGTCGACGGTGTGATCCACTATTGCGTCGCCAACATGCCGGGCGCCGTGCCGGTCACCTCGGCGCACGCGCTCAACAACGCGACGCTGCACTATGGCCTGCAGCTCGCCGATAAGGGGCTCAAGGCGCTGGTCGACGACCACCACCTGCGCAACGGCCTCAACGTCCACAAGGGCAAGATCACCAACCGCGCCGTCGCCGAAGCGCTCGGCTACGAAATGGTCGAGCCGAAAGCGGTGCTCGCCGCCTGATATCCGGCAAGAATTCCTCCTGTCACGCCCGCCGGTTAACTCCGGCGGGCTTTTTTCTTGCGCGGAAGTAGGTTTCCGTGAAGAAGTCCGGACAACAAAAAAGCGGAGCAAAAGCCCCGCTTCCTCGATGTTGCGACCTGCCGCCGGTCCATCCGCGGTCGACTGATCATCAACCATTGCTTCTTAGCAAAGGAGTACGACGAGAATACGACAGTCTTGACGGACTTCGATCCTGTCTTTCGGCCGTTATGCGTCCCTGTGTGAAGTGCTTCACATTCGCGCGGCGGGAAAGATGCCTAGAAACGCGATGCTACTGGCGGTCTGTGCTGCTTGCCGGGTTCGGACAATCCCGACCTGACAGCGCTTGCCGACAGCTTCTGTCAGACCCTCCAACGGCCCGCCTGACCATCGGCGGGCTTCTTTTTTGGGGCTTGTCGGTTTGGGATCAGGCCCGCTCGATGCGGCATTGATAGCAATTGTTCCGCGCCGAGCGGACGTGGATGTAGGCGATGTCGTCGCGCTCAAGCAGTGTTGTGGCGCGGGCTGCGATATCGCCCGTCGGCGTGACCGCGCCGCTGCCATAGACGATGCGATCGTCCTTGCCATAGCCCCTGACGATATAGTCGCTGCTTGCCAGCATTTCCGGCGGCGCATCCCCGTCGGCGGCGCGTTCGCATTCCTCGGCATGCAGAAAGATTGGGCCGGTTTCGGCATAGGGCTGCAGTTCCGGGAATGGCCGGTAGGCAACGATCAGATAGCCGTCGCCGGCTGCGACGTTTTTCATGCAATGCCTGCAGGGCACGCCGTCGCCGTTGGAGATCCGGTGTTCCGGGGTGAGGCCATAGGCGTCGGGCCCTCCCCGCTGCAAGGCGCGCACGGCTTCGGTCGGCAAGGCTTTGAACTTTATGCTCATGGCGAATCTCCGGTGGCGACGTCCGGAAATTATGCTTTGGCGGCAGTGCCTCCCACCCGATTCCTGCCTAGAGCGGTTCACCGTTTCACGGAAACGGCGAACCGCTCTAACTCTTTGTTTTTACGCAATTCCGGACGGAAAACCGCTCACACTTTTCCTGGAATTGCTCTAGCGGCACGCATAAGGAAGAGCCCGGCTGCTTTGCGCAACCGGGCTCTAGACATGGCATTGTCGGACTGAGCGTTACCGCACGAAGTCGTCGAAGCGGCGCAGCGTCACGCGGCGGTTGCGCCAGTTCTCCTGCTGGGTCGGAACGAGCAGGAATTTCTCGCCATAGCCAACGGTTTCCAGCGCGAATGCGGGCACGCCGAACTCGCCTACCAGGGTCCGCTTCAGGGAGGCGGCACGGCGCTCGGACAGGACCTGGTTCGACTCGAAGGAGCCGACAGCGTCGGTGTGGCCCTCGATCAGGATGCGGGCGCCACGGTCGCGTCGCAGGATGCGATCGAGCGCGTCGGCGATGATCTCGACCTTGCCATATTGCGAGGGGGCGATGGCGGCCGAGCCGAACTCGAAATTGATCGACTGGATGTCGATCGAACGCGCCATGCGCCGCAGGTCCGGCCGGCGCTTGAACTCGCGAATGGTGACACGTTCATTGGGGCGCAGCTTCTTCCTGGGCGCGGCCTCGAGCTGCCGCTCGATGGTCGCGGCCGAAGGCGTGGTCGCCTGTGCGAATGCCAGGCTCGGCATGGCAATTGCCGCGATCGCGGCGACGGCAAACATACGTCGGGTCAACATGTCTTTTCTCCCACAAGCTCGGGCTCGTAATGCGGCCGGACAATGGCAAAGACAGTCTGGAGCGGCGATGAACGGAATGTTCAGGCCCACGGCAATTCTGGGAAAAGCGTCCGCCGGTTGGGCTCGGCTGCGGCGTGAAACGGGTCTAGCCTCGCATGACGCTGGCCGAACGCTCGGCGAAGGTCAGCGGGTGCACGACTTCCTTCTTCTGCGCCACAGGCGTGAAGCCGAGTTTCTGGTACAGCGGCAGTGCCGCCGGATGGTCGAGCGTGCAGGTCTGCACGGACACGAACTTTGGCCCATATGCCCAGGCCGCCGAGATCGCCGCGCCGAGGAACCAGCGGCCGATGCCCTGGCCATGCGCATGTTCCATCATGCCGAAATAGGCGAGCTCCACTTCGTCCGGAAGATGCGGCTTTAGGTCGAAGAAGCCGGCTGGAGCGCCATCGAGATAGAGCACCCTGACGTCGCGGTCCTCGCGGTGCAGGCCGGCGGCAAGCTCCTCGTCGCTCATCCTCAGCACATTGACCCAGTGCCATTTGCGCCCGACGCGATCTATCAAATAGCGGTAGAAATGGAGCGGGATGTCCTTGGTCTTCAGCAGCGCGATCTGCCGGTTGTAGGGGATTGGCGGCGAAACCGCGGGTGCGGCGTGCATCTCCAGGAACGTGACCGTGACATCGATAGCTTGCGGCGCGCCGTTTTCCATCACTCTTTCCCCGTCGCCACCGGCGTGTCGCTGAGACCGCCCCATTCCGTCCACGAACCGTCGTAAAGCCGGTTGTCGGTATGGCCGAGCGTCTCCAACGCGAGCGTGATCGCCGCCGCCGTGATGCCCGAGCCACAGGACGTGACGACCGGCTTCGACAGGTCGATGCCGGCATCCTCGATCACCTTACGCAGTCGATCCTTGGGCAGCAGCTCGCCATTCTCGGCAAGCGCAGTGATCGGGACATTATGCGCGCCCGGCATATGGCCCGAACGGACGCCCGGGCGCGGCTCCGGATCGATTCCGGCAAAACGGCCGGGCGAGCGTGCGTCGGCGATCTGGCTCTGGCGGCCCTCGACGATCCTGCGCATCTCGTCGAGGCTGACAACCCGGCCGGCATCGAAATCGGCATGGAAGACGCTCGGCGCGATCTTGGTCGGCTCGGACGTCACGGGCCGCCCCTCGGCCTTCCAGCGGTCGAAGCCACCGTTCAGAATATAGACCTGGAAAACGCCCATGACGCGGAACATCCACCAGGCGCGCGGCGCCGAGAACAGGCCAGGCCCGTCATAGATGACGATGGTGTCATCAGCCGTAACGCCCATGGCGCCGACATATTGGGCAAAGTGCTGCGGCGAAGCCAAAGTGTGCGGCAGGTTGGAATCCGGGTCGGAAACCGCATCCTGGTCGAGGAAGCGCGCCCCTGGGATATGCGCGGCATCGTATTCGGCGCGGGCGTCTCGCTTTTGCGCCGGCAGATACCAGGAGGCGTCGATGATGGTGAGGCCGGGCTCGCCAAGCTGCTTCTCCAGCCAGTCGGCGTCGACGATGAAGGGACTGTCCTGCGCCATTTTGTTCTCCCTGGCCCGCCTCAATTCGCCGGCATCGGGCCGAAGCGGATGCGGAACCGCCGGTTCTCGCGGCCTTTCTTCTCGATCTTGCCGATATGAATCTCGCCGACCTCGCCGGTCGACTTCACATGCGTTCCGCCGCAGGGCTGGCTGTCGACCGAGCCGTTGTCGCCGATGCAGACCAGGCGGATTTTTCCTGTGCCGACCGGTGGGCGGACGTTCTTCGATTTGACCAGGCCGGGATTGGCGGCGAGCTCTTCGTCGGTGATCAACCGGGTGAAGATCGGATGGTCGGCGCGCACCAGTTCCATCAGCCGGGCCGTAACATCTTCCTTGGTGAAGCCGGTGTCGGGGATATCGAAGTCGACACGGCTGTCGTCCTCGGCGACCGCGGCCCCGGTGATCGGAAACGGGCAAACGACCGTCAGCAGGTGGCAGGCGGTATGCATGCGCATCAGAAGGTGCCGCCGCTCCCAGTCGATCGAGAGCTTCAGCCTTTCGCCGGCAGCGGGGAGCAGCTGCTCCGGCGCCGGCACGTGGATGATCTCATCCTTGGTCTCGCCGGTGATGGTGGCGGCGATCGCGATGCGGCCGCCGTCCGCTCGTTCGAGCATGCCGGCATCGCCCGGCTGTCCACCCGACGTGGCGTAGAAGATGGTGCTGTCGAGAAGGATGCCACCCCGATCGTTGACGGCGACAACCTCGGCCTCGGCCGTCGTCTGATAGGCGTCGTCGCGAAACAGCGCCGCTGTCATGTGCGCCATCATGCTACCTTTTCGAACGGCACGGAAATGTCGGCCTTTTCTTCCATCCAGCCCGGCACCGGAAGGTTCTTGCCGCGCAGGAACTCCGGATTGAAGAGCTTGGACTGGTAGCGCGTGCCGTAGTCGGCAAGGATCGTCACGATGGTGTGGCCCGGTCCGAGCTCGCGCGCCAGCCGGATGGCGCCGGCGATGTTGATGCCGGTCGAGCCGCCGACACAGAGGCCCTCTTCCTGGATCAGGTCGAAGATGATCGGCAACGCTTCCTCGTCCGGGATCTGGAAGGAGAAGTCCGGCCTGAAGCCTTCCAGATTGGCGGTGATGCGGCCCTGCCCGATGCCTTCGGTGATCGAGCTGCCGTCGGATTTCAACTCGCCGCTGGTGTAGAAACTGTAGAGCGCCGCGCCCAGCGGATCGGCGAGCGCGATCTTGACGTCCTTGCTCTTGTCCTTGAGCCCCAGCGCGACACCAGCGAGCGTGCCGCCGGAGCCTACGGCCGAAACGAAGCCATCGACCTTGCCGCCGGTCTGGGCCCAGATCTCCTCGGCCGTCGTGCGGACATGACCGTCGCGGTTGGCGACATTGTCGAACTGGTTGGCCCAGATCGCGCCGTTCGGCTCCGAGCGCGCCAGTTGCTCGGCAAGCCGGCCGGACAGTTTTATGTAGTTGTTGATGTTCTTGTAGGGCACGGCCGGTACTTCGATGAGCTCCGCGCCCAAGATCTTGATCGTGTCCTTCTTTTCCTGGCTCTGCGTGTCGGGGATGACGATCACGGTGCGGTAGCCGAGCGCCTTGGCGACCAGCGTCAAGCCGATGCCGGTGTTGCCGGCAGTGCCTTCGACGATGAGCCCGCCGGGCTTGAGCAGCCCGCGCTGTTCGGCGTCGCGGATGATGAACAGGCCGGTCCGATCCTTCACCGATTGCCCCGGATTCATGAACTCGGCCTTGCCGAGGATCTCGCAGCCGGTCGCTTCCGAAGCCTTGTTGAGCCGGATCAGGGGCGTGTTGCCGATCGCTTCGATCACTGAACGGGGCATGTGGGATTCCTTCATGTGTGCGGCGAGACCCTAAAAACCGGACGCCGCGGTTTCAAGGCAAGATTTTGCCTGGTCCAGTCGCATTGCGGATGGTGCAACGCTCGCGACCATTTCGGTGCCAAGTGCAAAACCGCTCTTTTCAACCGAATTCTCCGCCGCTAGAGCAAACCGGAACATCCGCAGGACACCCTATGACACTCTACCGGGCCAATCCGAAAGACGGTGTCGCCTGGATCACGGGCGGCAGCAGCGGGCTTGGTCGCGCGCTGGCCAAGGATCTCGCCAATCAAGGCTATGCCGTGGCGGTGACGTCGCTACCGGAAGATCCAGCCGACACGCTGATCGTCGAAACGGCGCAAATGTCCGGGCATGTGAGGTCCTTTCCCTGCGACGTCACCGACGAGCAGGGCATGGCCCGCACGGCCTCCGCGATCGAGGAGCAGATGGGACCGATCGTGCTTGCCGTCTTCAACGCCGGCAACTACATCGCCACCCCCGGAGAGAATCTGGTGGTGCGCGATTTCCATCGTTCCTTCGCCGTGAACTATTTCGGCATCGTCAACGGCGTGGTGCCTGTCGTCGAGCATATGCGCGTGCGCGGACGCGGCCATGTCGTTCTTGTCGGATCGGTCACCGCCTATTCCGGCTGGCCGACAACGGCGGCCTATGGCGGCACCAAGGCCGCGATCAACATCCTGGCGGAGTCGCTGAAATACGACTTCGACAAGATGAACATCCGCATCCAGGTCATCAATCCGGGGTTCATCGACACGCCTTTGACCGAAAAGAACAAGCTGCCGATGCCGGGCCTCATGCCTGTGCATCGCGCCTCGCGCCGCATGGCGCGCGGCATCAGGAAGGGCGGCTTCGAAGTCACCTTCCCGTATCACATAAGCTGGCCGGTGAAGCTGCTCGGCCTGCTGCCGCGGCCGATCGGCCGCTTCGTCATCGGGCTCACCACCCACTGGTGGGGTCGGCCGCTGCATTTCGATCGCAGGCCGGCGGGCAAAAAAGACCCGTCCCGCGACAAGGCGACATAAGCCGGCGAAACGGCGATTGCCTGCCGGCGGGGACGGCCATAGGTTGAGAATCATTGCTTGGAGACTGGAATGGGGCGGCGGATCGTGCTGGCGGTGCTTGGCCTTGCAGTCATCCTGGTCGCCGGCTTCTTTCTCGGCCCGCGCGTGCCGGTAGACACCACAATCCGCTTCAATCCATCGGTGATCGGCGACGATCCGCAGGCCTATCTGGCACGTGAAGAGGCTGCCGTGCCCAACATCCGCGACGGGCTCGACAAGGAGATCATCTGGGCGAACCCGATGGTCCACGCCAAGACGCCTTTGGCCATCGTCTACATCCACGGCTTTTCCGCCTCTAAAGGCGAGGTCCGCCCCTTGCCGGATGACATTGCGGATGAACTGGAGGCCAACCTTTTCTACACGCGGCTGACCGGTCACGGCCAGGACGGCGTGGCTATGGCGCAAGGCAGCGTCAATGCGTGGATCAAAGACTATGAGGAGGCTTTGGCCATTGGGCGCGAAATCGGCGACAAGGTGATCGTCATCGGCACCTCGACCGGCGGCTCGCTGGCGGCGTGGGCCGCAACGCAGCCCGGCGCATCCGACGGTGTCGCGGCCATCGCGTTCATATCGCCGAATTTCGGCGTCAAGGCCTCCGGCGCGGAGTTGCTGACCATGCCCTGGGGCAGGCAGATCGCCGAACTTGTCGGCGGCAAGGAGCGCAGCTTCCCGGCACGCAACGCGCTGCACGAAAAATTCTGGACCACCAGGTACCCGATGAGAGCGGTGCTGCCGATGGCCGGGCTCACCGAGCTTGCCTATACCGCGCCGGTCGAGAAGGCAAAGATCCCTGCCCTGTTCATCTTCTCGGATTCCGACAAGGTGGTGCGGCCGGATCGCACACGCGAGATCGCCGCGCGCTGGGGCGGTCCGCACGAGCTGGTGCCGGTCGACGATACCGGCGATCCGGACAATCACGTCATCGCCGGCGATGTGCTGTCGCCGCAGACCACACGCTTTCTAACGGAGCGTATCGTGGTCTGGGTGAAGGCGTTGATGCAGCAGCAATCTGGCCAGTGAACGAAAAACGGCCGGAGCATTTGCTCCGGCCGTTTTTCGATGATGAGCTCAAGCAGCGCGGTTCGCCGGACGCTTGCCGCCGAAGCGGCGCTTGTTGTTTCCCTTGAAGCGCTTGAAACCGCCGGGCTTGCGCTCGCCGTTCGGCTGGGCGGCCGCCGGGCGTTCGCCCTGCGGCTTCGGTCCGCGCTCGCCATTGGGCTTGCCGGCGAAGTGCTTCTTGCCACCGCCATTGCCCGGTCGGCGGCCATCGCGGCGGCCGCCATGATGCTCGCGGTCATTGGCCGGCTCGAAATGGCGCTCGGTCTTTTCCCTGGGGTCGCGCTGCGGATCCGGGCTGCCGAGGTGGTCGGCAACGACCGGCAGCTTCATGCGGATGATACGCTCGACCTGCCGCAGCTTGGCATTCTCGGAGGGGTCGCAGAGCGTGATCGCGATGCCGTCCCTGCCGTTGCGGCCGGTGCGGCCGATGCGATGGACGTAGCTTTCAGCCTCGTCCGGCAGGTCGAAATTCACGACATGGCTGATGCCGGGCACGTCGATGCCGCGCGCCGCGATATCGGTCGCCACCAGGATGCGAACCGAGCCGTCGCGGAAATCGTTGAGCGCCTTCTGACGGGCGTTCTGCGACTTGTTGCCGTGGATGACGGCGGCTTCAAAACCGTCGCGCACAAGATCCTTGGTGACACGATCGGCGCCATGCTTGGTGCGCGAGAACACGATCACCGTTCGCATCGCCTCGTCGACCAGCATCTTGGACAGCACCTGGCGCTTCTGCCTTGTGCGGGCAAGCACCACGCTCTGCACGATCTCGGCGGCGGTCGTGCTCTGCGGCGAGACTTCGACGCGGACCGGATTCTTCAGGAGGCCCTTGGCAAGCTCGGCGATCTCGTCGGGCATGGTTGCCGAGAACAGCGCCGTCTGGCGGTCCGGCGCGGTCGCCTTGGCGATGCGCTTGACGTCGTTGATGAAACCCATGTCGAGCATGCGGTCGCCCTCGTCGAGGACGAGCCATTTGGTGTCGGCAAGGATAAGGTCGCCTTCACGCACCAGGTCGGTCAACCGCCCAGGCGTGGCGATCAGGATGTCGACGCCGGGCGCGATCTTCTTCACCTGGCTGAAGCGCGAGACGCCGCCGAGCACCAGCGCGGTCGAGATATGCGCGCCCTTGGCGAGCAGCTTGATGGTGTCCTCGATCTGCACGGCGAGCTCGCGCGTCGGCGCCAGGATCAGCGCTCGCGCCGTCTTTGGCCGGCGCTTGGTGCCGAGGCCGATGATCTTCGACAGGATCGGCAGCGCGAAGGCAGCCGTCTTGCCCGAACCGGTCTGGGCGATGCCGAATATGTCGCGGCCTTCGAGCTGCGGCGGGATGGCCTGCACCTGGATCGGCTTCGGCTCTTTAAAGCCCGCGGCAAGCGTGGCCTTCAGCAGCGCGCCGCCGATGCCAAGGGCCGCGAAACCGGAAAGTTCCCCAGCGTCGTTGTTGGGGAGAGTGTTTTCGTTGGTCAAATTCATCTTCTTTCAAGCGGGCAATCGCCGCAAACGTCGATGGCGGCAGGGCGCAACCTGCCGTCGAAACAAATATAAGGAAACGACAAGGCGGCGGACGGGAAACGTCCGCGCGGCTGCGCTGTCGTGCCCGCGGACGTCATGCCCCGGGGCTTTTTCGCCGTCTTGCCGATCGACCGAGGCCGATTTGAAAGAGGGAAAACAGACGCAACCAGTCTCATTCGTGGAGAAAGCCGGACAGGCCGGCCCAAGCGCCTATGCGCTGCATATGGCCGAGTCCGGCCCGAAATGCAAGGGGCGTCATGTTGCAATGCAGCAAAACGAGGGTGCTTGCGCTCTCCTGCCCTCGCCATTACCACAAACCACTTATCCGTTTTGGGGACCAGCGATGAAAGACGTGCTGAAGGAACTCGAACGCCGCCGCGAGATTGCCCGCATGGGCGGCGGCAAGGACCGTATCGAGGCGCAGCACAAGAAGGGCAAGCTCACCGCCCGCGAGCGTATCGAGGTCTTCCTCGACGAGGGCTCGTTCGAGGAGTTCGACATGTATGTCGAGCATCGCTCGACCGATTTCGGCATGGAGAAAACCAAGATCGCCGGCGACGGCGTCGTCACCGGCTGGGGCACCGTCAACGGCCGCCCGGTCTATATCTTCGCCAAGGATTTCACCGTGTTCGGCGGTTCGCTGTCGGAGGCGCATGCCGAAAAGGTCATCAAGGTCCAGGAGATGGCGCTGCGCAACCGCGCGCCGATTATCGGGCTCTATGACGCAGGCGGCGCGCGCATCCAGGAAGGCGTGGCCGCGCTTGGCGGCTATGCCGAGATTTTTCAGCGCAATGTGCTCGCCTCAGGCGTGATCCCGCAGATATCGCTGATCATGGGCCCCTGCGCCGGCGGCGATGTCTATTCGCCTGCCATGACCGATTTCATCTTCATGGTGCGCGACACCTCCTACATGTTCGTCACTGGACCGGATGTGGTGAAGACGGTGACCAACGAGACGGTGACCGCCGAAAGCCTCGGCGGGGCTTCCGTCCACACGACCAAATCCTCGATCGCCGACGGCGCCTATGACAACGATGTCGAGGCGCTGCTGCAGATGCGCCGGCTGGTCGATCTGCTGCCGGCATCTAACACGGCGGAGATCCCCGAGATCGAGTGCTACCAGTCGGTGACGGACCACGACCTGTCGCTCGACCGGCTGATCCCCGACAACGCCAACAAGCCCTATGACATCAAGGAGCTGATCCTGAAGGTCGCCGACGAAGGCGATTTCTTCGAAATCCAACAGAGTTTTGCGAGAAACATCGTCACCGGCTTCGGTCGCGTCGAGGGGCGCACGGTGGGCTTCGTCGCCAACCAGCCGATGGTGCTGGCCGGCGTGCTTGATTCCGACGCCAGCCGGAAGGCGGCGCGCTTCGTGCGCTTCTGCGACTGTTTCTCGATTCCCATCGTCACCTTCGTCGACGTGCCGGGTTTCCTGCCTGGCACCGCGCAGGAATATGGCGGGCTGATCAAGCATGGCGCCAAGCTGCTCTTCGCCTATGCCGAAGCAACCGTGCCGAAGATCACCGTCATCACCCGCAAGGCCTATGGCGGGGCTTATGACGTTATGGCGTCGAAGCATCTGCGCGGCGACATGAACTATGCCTGGCCGACGGCGCAGATCGCCGTGATGGGCGCCAGGGGCGCGGTCGAGATCATCTACCGCAAGGACATCGGCGATCCGGAGAAAATTGCCGCCCATACAAAGACTTACGAGGATCGCTTCCTGTCGCCTTTCGTCGCCGCCGAACGCGGCTATGTCGATGAGGTGATCATGCCGCATTCGACGCGGCGTCGCGTGGCGCGCGCGCTGCGCATGCTGCGCAACAAGGACATGCAGAACCCCTGGAAGAAGCACGACAACATCCCGTTGTGAAACGCAGTATCCTCTGTTTGTCGATCGACGGTCGGATCAAAAAGTGGAAACTCTTAGAATTTGTATTGCTGCGTTTAACGCATCAGACCTCACAAAATGTGCCCCAGTCGGACTTAGCCTCGACGCTTGGGCTACCATCTTAGGTATGAGCACCTTGGCGATCCTCGGTATGCTTTTACGAGGATTCCGGTTCGGCTTTTTGGGCTTTGTTGGTCTAATTTCGAAGGCATTGGCTAGGGTTCGTTCTTTCATTTTCGGCTCGAACGATTATCGGGAGATGTGTCGCACTATCTTACCTTTGATGGAGGAAAATGGCAGGATATTCGAAGCTTTCGGACCAAAATCATCTGCAGCCGATGAATATACTCGGTTCGATCAGTCCCTTTGGGTTGCTCGCAGGGTAGGCATCGTTGAAAATAATAGGCAAATCGCGAATATTATACTAAAAGCGAAGAACGTCATTCCTGAAGCTGATGAATTTCTTTTCGACCAGTGGCTTTCGCATATTGACGCGTTTGAATCGCATGTCGCGGACGAAAGGGTAGACTACCGGAATCATCAATTCCCAAGAGCAGTAGTCGAATTAATTCATCACCATGCATGACAAAATAACGATGAAGTTATGGATTGAGAGGGCACTCCGGCGCAACGTCGAGGTTGTAAACTTTTATTTTTTTGGTTCGATTTTGACGCCAACTCGCAATCTCGGAGACGTGGATGTTGTGGTCGTCTTTTCCGCGTGGGACCAATACAACTTTTTGATGGATACCTGCCGATCGTTCAGATGTAGGTTTGGGATTCCCCTTCACATTCAATCGTTCCATGCAACTCAACGAAACGATATAACTCAATTCTTGAGCGACTCAGCCATATTGAGGCAGGGAAATGGGTAAAGATCTGCACTATTCAATAATGCGGTTTCTCGAGAAAAGGCTCGACGAGCACTCAGCTGTAAAAAAATGGGAAAGGAAAGACCTTGATGATTGGATAATGTACACAATTAGTAGATATAAGTTCAACGACGAGGTAAGAATTTGCTTGTCGGACGCCTATAAATTTACTGATTTTGATTATCATAACAGACCACCGTTTCTTACGATTGGGGACTATATTTTGGTTGCAAAGCCAGAGGGCGGCTTGATGGTTAGCGGTCACCTAGTCGACGCAGCCAGGATCGGGGTGGGCAAACTTGGTGAGATGATGGGGGCCCTTAATTCTAAAGAAATGTGGAGATACACGCCGCCGTCCGATGAAGAACTGAAGCGGCGGCGGGATCGCTCTCGTAAGTGAGTGACCACCGCTGATATGAGCGTGGAGACCAAATGCGTATAACACTCGCGGCCCAGGGCCTTATTCCGTGCAAGGGCTATGGCGGCATCCAGCGGCAGGTCGAATGGCTGACCACGGAAATGGTCAAGATGGGGCATCAGGTGACGTTGATCGCCGGTCCGGGATCGTCGCATCCGATGTGCGAGGTTCGCCACGCGGTCACCAATGACGAGTGCCGCGCGGCTGTTCCCAAGGACACCGACATCGTCCATCTCCACGCCTGGAAGGTGGAAGTCCCTTTTCCGACGCTCAATACCGAGCGCGGCCATCTGCCGGATTATCCGAGGCCGCAGCCGAACTGGAGCTTCATCAGCGCCCGCCATGCCGAGCTGCACGGCCGCAAGACCTTCGTCTACAATGGTTTTCCGGTCGACGCCTATCGCCTGGCGCCGTCGAAGAACGACCATCTGTTCTTCATGGCGGCCATCGCGCGGGCTGGAAAGGGTCTCAACCGGGCGGTGGACCTAGCGAAAAAATATGATTTCAAGCTCGATATCGCCGGCGGCTCGCGCTGGAAGCTGCTCGGCCGCAGCAAGACCCGCCGCGAGGGCGTCTTCTTCAAGAGCCTGTCGTCGCGATTCCGCTATCACGGCATGGTCGATGGCGAACCGAAGGTACGCCTGTTGGGCGAGACCAGGGCCTTTCTCAACCCGATTTCCTGGGAAGAGCCTTTTGGCAACGCGCCGGTCGAATCCATGCTGTGCGGCACGCCGGTGCTGACCACGGCGCGCGGCGCGCTGCCCGAAACCGTCGACGCCGACACTGGCCGCTTCTTCGATACGGATGACGAGTTCGCGCGCGGCCTTGGCGAGATCGGCGGTTTGTCGGCGCATAGATGCCGCGAATCTGCAGCAGACCGGTTTCCGATCGAGAAGGCCGCAAAAGCCTATGTCGAGCTCTATCACCGCATCCTTGATGGCGAAGCGCTTCCGTGAGACATCACGCAGGCGTCTCCTGTCAGCGGTGGCCGTTCCGGATCGAAAAGGTTTCGCGCATTGCGCCCCATCCTGGTTTTCTGCCTGCCGGCGATCGGTGATTTCATCCGCTGCCACGCGGCCATCCAGATCATCGCCGGGAGATTTCCCGGGCAGCCGATCGACATCATCACCTCGAGGATCGCCGCGCCGCTGGCGCGGCTGATGCCGCATGTCCGCAAGGTCTGGATAGCGGAGAAGCACTGGAAGCCGGGGCTGAAAGAGCGAGCAGCACTCGCGCGAAAACTGCGCGAGGAAAATTACCAGGCCGCCTATATGCTCACCAGCAGCGCCAAGGCTTGCCTTGTGCCGTGGCTTGCCGGAATCCCGGAGCGCATCGGCTATCCGCGCGAGTTCCAGTTCGGCATCGTCAACCGCCTGCCTGCCGGTTGGCTGAAATCGATGATTGCATACGGCCCGCGCAAGACGCGGCTGGCGGAACAGGTCTGCGCCATCGCACGCCTCGGCAAAAGGCCCGACGACGACCGGCCTTTGCCGTCGCCGCAGCTTGTTGTTTCCGCCGAGGAGCTTGCCGATTGGCGCCGGCGCAACGGCGTCGATCCGGCAAAACCGGCGATTGCCCTCTATACGTCCGACTTTGCCAACAAGCGCTCGTGGCCAGTGGAGCGCTTTGTCTCGATCGCGCGCGACTATACCGCTCGCGGCTGGTCGGTTTGGCTGATCGGCGGGCCGCGCGAGCGGCGGGGCGCCGCCGAAATAAAGGCTCATTTGCCGGAGGCGATCGACTTCACCGCGACGCCCGATATCGCGGAGGCCGTGTGCCAGATCGCGGCCTCGACCGTCTTTCTCGGTGTCGACGGCGGCATTTCCCATGCCGCCGGCGCGCTCGGCGTTCCATGCGTGCTCATATATGGCTCGAACCGGGCCTATGTGCACGGTCCGGTGAACGAACAGGTGATTTTCCTCGAGCCGCCGATTTCGACACCGGGTTGGGTCGAGAACACGCGCGCCGTCAGCGAGGACCGGGTTCGCGAGGCGCTGGCGGCAGCGACCCGAAAACACGCGCCGCAATTCGCCTGACCTTACTACTCGACCGCGGCGCCGAAGGGTTTATCGACAGAGCTCTGCATCAATTCGCGAAGAACCGGCACCATGGCCAGGGGCAGGTCTTCGGCTATCAAGCCCGGCCCAAAACGGTTGCCAGCCTCGGCATGGATCCAGACCCCAGCGCAAGCCGCTTCGAAGGCCGGCATGCCCTGGGCAAGGAGGCCGGCGATGATGCCTGCCAGCACGTCGCCCGAACCGGCGGTGGCAAGCCAGGGCGCGCCATTGCCGTTGATCGCGGCGCGGCCGTCCGGCGCGGCGATCACGCTGTCGGCGCCCTTGTAGACGATCACCGCGTTGGCACGCTGCGCGGCTTCGCGCGCCTTGGCGAGCTTCGACAACGCCTTGTTGCCCGCAATGTCCGCGAACAGCCTGCCGAACTCACCCTCATGCGGCGTCATGATCAACGCTGGCGCATCCGGTCTGCCGGCTGCCTCGAACAGCGTCGAGGCTCCATTGCGGAAGGAGGTGATGCCGTCGGCGTCGAGCACGAGGCCCTCGACGCCACCGTCCTGCCGCTTCCTGGCCAGCACGGCGAGCGTGAAATCGCGCGCCTTGTCGCCGATGCCGAAGCCGGGGCCGAGGACAAAGCTGGACGGCCGGCGATCGCCGATCAGGTCATGCACGTCCTCGATCGCGTCGACCTTGCGCAGCATGATGGAGGTCAGATGCGCCGCGTTGACCTGCATGGCGTTTGCCGGCGAGAGCACGGTGACGGCCCCTGCCCCGCTTCTTGCGGCCGCCAGCGCCGACAGCCGCGCCGCGCCGGTCGCCGATGGTCCGCCCGAAAAGACACTCGTATGGCCGCGCTTGTATTTGTGCGCGTCGACCGCCGGCGTCGGAAAGTTCGCGATCCAAAGCCCGGGCCGGTTCTCGAAGGTCCTTGGCGCGATCTCGTCGATGATCTCGTCGCGAATGCCGATATCGGCCAACACGATCTCGCCGCATCGCTCGCGGCCCGGCAGCAGCAGGTGCCCGGGCTTCTTTCGCGCGAAGGTCACCGTGAGGACCGCGCGAAATGCCGAGCCAAGAACTTCGCCGCTATCGCCGGAAACGCCCGAAGGCAGGTCGATCGCGACAACCGGCAGGTTCATCCCTGTCACGATGTCGACCGCGGCCTTGGCGTCGCCGGATAGCGGTTTCGACAGGCCTGCGCCAAAGAGCGCGTCGACGACCAGCGAACCGTCTTCGGGCGTGAGGGCCGACAGCGGTCGCCGCTCCAGGGTGCAAGCGGCAGCCGCGAGCGCGGCGTCACTGCCTGGCCGCGGTTCGCCCAACGCCCACAGAGCCACATCGACGCCGGCCTCGGCCAACAGCCGCGCCACGACATAACCGTCGCCGCCATTGTTGCCGGGGCCGCACAGCACATGCGCCCTCTTCGCGCCCGGGTGGCGCGCCAGCACCAGGGTCGCGACTGCTTCGCCGGCGCGTTGCATCAAACCGTAGCCGTCGAGCGGCCCGGCCGCGATCGCTAGTCTGTCCGCCTCGGCCATTTCGGCCGTCGATAGAAGTTCATTGCGCATGGGATTGCCGATCTCCGTGCGATCAAGCATTGTCCAGTTTTCGGTTCGAAGCAAACCGCCGCGGCCGCGCATCGTTTGCAGATGCGGCCGCATCCGACAAGGGTTCGATTGCTATTTGCGCTTCCTGCCCATTTTTTATGCAGGATTGAGGAGGGGCGATGTATAGGGTTTGGGCGTCCATGCCGCATCCGGCGCAGCGGATGACGCGAATTTGCATCCGGGCCCGATGCGGAATCGAAAACGCCCTGTACCGTCTCCTCCCCTCTGGATTGGCACGGTTCGTGCTAGATGGAGGCGCAAGCGGGGTACACAACCCGTCTTCTTGGCAGTGGAGGCCATTTTTTACATGAAAAAGATCGAAGCGATCATCAAGCCATTCAAGCTGGACGAAGTGAAGGAAGCGCTTCAAGAGGCCGGGCTGCAAGGCATCACCGTCACCGAGGCCAAGGGTTTCGGCCGTCAGAAGGGGCATACCGAGCTTTATCGCGGCGCCGAATATGTTGTCGACTTCCTGCCCAAGGTGAAGATCGAGGTGGTGCTCGGCGACGAAGCCGTTGAAGGCGCCATCGAAGCCATCCGGAAAGCGGCGCAAACGGGCCGTATCGGCGATGGAAAAATCTTCGTTTCCAACATAGAGGAAGTCGTGCGCATCCGTACCGGCGAGACCGGTATCGACGCCATCTGACGCCCTCCATCTTTCTGCAACGTCATCATCAAAAACACGTCATCACACAGGGATACATGACATGACGACAGCCAAAGACATCATGAAGCAGATCAAGGACAATGATGTGAAATTCGTCGACCTGCGCTTCACCGATCCACGCGGCAAGCTGCAGCATGTGACGATGGATGTCGTCGAGGTCGAAGAAGACATGTTCGCCGATGGCGTCATGTTCGACGGCTCCTCGATCGCCGGCTGGAAGGCAATCAACGAGTCCGACATGGTGCTGATGCCCGACACGGATACCGTCCACATGGATCCGTTCTTCGCGCAGTCGACCATGGTCATCCTGTGCGACATCCTCGATCCGATCTCGGGCGAGGCCTACAACCGCGATCCGCGCGGCACCGCCAAGAAGGCCGAAGCCTATATGAAGTCGGAAGGCATCGGCGACACCATCTATGTCGGCCCCGAAGCCGAGTTCTTCGTCTTCGACGACGTGAAGTACAAGGCAGACCCCTACAACACGGGATTCCGCCTGGACTCCACCGAACTGCCGTCCAATGACGATACCGACTACGAGACCGGCAATCTCGGCCACCGTCCGCGCATCAAGGGCGGCTACTTCCCTGTGCCGCCGATCGATTCCGCCCAGGACATGCGCTCCGAAATGCTGACCGTGCTGGCCGAGATGGGCGTACGGGTCGAGAAGCACCACCACGAAGTCGCCGCCGCCCAGCATGAGCTCGGCATCAAGTTCGACACGCTGGTGCGCAACGCCGACAAGATGCTGATCTACAAGTATGTCGTGCACCAGGTCGCCAATGCCTACGGCAAGACGGCCACCTTCATGCCGAAGCCGGTGTTCGGCGACAACGGCTCGGGCATGCATGTGCACCAGTCGATCTGGAAGGGCGGCAAGCCGACCTTCGCCGGCAACGAATATGCGGGCCTCTCCGAAACCTGCCTCTATTATATCGGCGGCATCATCAAGCACGCCAAGGCGATCAACGCCTTCACCAACCCGCTCACCAACTCCTACAAGCGTCTGGTGCCGGGCTATGAAGCGCCGGTGCTGCTCGCCTATTCGGCGCGCAACCGCTCGGCTTCCTGCCGCATTCCGTTCGGCTCCTCGCCGAAGTCGAAGCGCGTCGAGGTCCGCTTCCCCGATCCGGGCGCGAACCCCTATCTCGGCTTCGCCGCCATGCTGATGGCCGGCCTCGACGGCATCAAGAACAAGATCCATCCGGGACAGCCGATGGACAAGGACCTCTACGACCTGCCGCCGAAGGAGCTGAAGAAGATCCCGACCGTCTGCGGCTCGCTGCGCGAGGCGTTGCAGAACCTCGACAAGGATCGCGGATTCCTGAAGGCCGGCGGCGTCTTCGACGACGATCAGATCGATGCGTATATCGAGCTCAAGATGGCCGAGGTGATGCGCTTCGAAATGACCCCGCATCCGGTCGAGTACGACATGTACTATTCTGTCTGACGACCGAACTTCTCGGCATCGGCGACAAAGACGGACCCCGGCGTTTCGCCGGGGTTTTCGCATGGGCAGTCCATCGGAGGGCTTTCCGCAAACCCAGCGTAGCCATGCAGCATCCGGCCGGTCCGCCACTGCAGAAGCAGCAGTCACGCCAAAGTGGTCGCGGCGCTCAATCGCCTGGCGTTGCTGCCGTTGACGGCGGCGGCAGGCGAAACATTTCCGCCGGTTGTTTGCATGCAAAAAAGCCCCGGCGAAGAACGCCAGGGCTTTCGACAATTGAAACTTACGAGACGCAGGCGAAGCCCGCGCCTGGATGATCAGGCTGCGGCGGAGACCGCGTCGGTCGAAACCTGCGAGATCGTCTTCAGGATCTGCGAAGCGATCTGGTAGGGGTCGCCCTGCGAGTTCGGGCGGCGATCTTCCAGATAGCCCTTGTAGTCGTTCTTGACGAAGGAGTGCGGAACGCGGATCGAGGCGCCGCGGTCGGCGACGCCGTAGGAGAATTTGTTCCACGGCGCGGTCTCGTGCTTGCCGGTCAGGCGCTTGTCGTTGTCCGGACCGTAGACGGCGATGTGATCCATCAGGTTCTTGTCGAACTGCGCCATCAGCGCCTCGAAATAGGCCTTGCCGCCGACTTCGCGCATATAGGCGGTCGAGAAGTTGGCATGCATGCCCGAGCCGTTCCAGTCGGTATCACCCAGCGGCTTGCAGTGGAACTCGATGTCGATGCCGTATTTCTCAGTCAGACGCAGGAGCAGGTAGCGAGCCATCCACATCTGGTCGGCGGCCTTCTTGGAGCCCTTGCCGAAGATCTGGAATTCCCACTGGCCCTTCGCCACTTCGGCGTTGATGCCTTCATGGTTGATGCCGGCGGCGAGGCAGAGGTCGAGATGCTCCTCGACGATCGTGCGGGCGACATCACCGACATTCTTGTAGCCGACGCCGGTGTAGTACGGGCCCTGCGGCGCCGGATAGCCGCTCTCAGGGAAGCCGAGCGGACGGCCGTCCTTATAGAAGAAATACTCCTGCTCGAAGCCGAACCAGGCGCCCTCGTCGTCGAGGATGGTGGCGCGCTTGTTGGAGACATGCGGGGTCACGCCATCGGGCATCATGACTTCGCACATGACCAGCACGCCATTGGTGCGGGCCGGATCCGGGTACACGGCGACGGGCTTCAGCACGCAGTCGGAGCTGTGGCCCTCGGCCTGGTTGGTGGACGAGCCATCGAAGCCCCACAACGGCAGTTGCTCGAGCGTCGGGAACTCGGCAAACTCCTTGATCTGGGTCTTGCCGCGCAGGCTGGGGGTCGGGACATATCCGTCGAGCCAGATATACTCGAGCTTGTATTTGGTCATTCCAGTGCCTCTCGTTGCTAGGACGCCGCAAGCGACGTCAACGCATGGCCGGGCTTGCCGGCCTGCCGATGGTTAAAAAGCAATTCGTATGCCACTCCGCCGTCGGCGGGTGCGGCAAAATGGTCGCGCCAACACGTGGATTTTGCTCAGCCGCCTCAATAATGCGCTCTGATCGCTCAATCGAGATTTCTGCATAAATAATTGGCAAATAATGATCTTTTTGTAGGCATATTGCCTAAACGAATCGCAGAACCTATCTTGCTTGCTAAGTTGAATCGGTAAGTCCCTAGACAAGCAAGGAGGTCGCCAATGCAGGTCATGCAACCGCTTCCGTCGGCAAAAATCCTGATGTTCCCGCTGGCAGGGCGCAAGTCTGCCTCAAATTTAGGCGCCAAGGCGAAATTCGCGGCAGAGCTTGCGACGCTTCGCGGCGAGCACGCCGACTTTGACGGCTGGTATCACGAAGCAGCCGTCGAGGAAGAAAATCAGCGCAAGAGCTGATCGCCCCTTAGGTTTTATGGACGAAAAAGCCCGGCGCGATCGCTCGCGCCGGGCTTTCTTTTCGAGCAGATGACCGAGGTCAGTCCTTGGCGTGCAAGTCGGTGCCGAGCGTATCCCTGACGAAGATCATGCCGATGATCAGCGACATCGCCGCGATGATCACCGGGTACCAGAGACCGTAGTAGATATCGCCCTTGTAGGCGCTGAGCGCGAACACTGTCGCGGGCAGCAGGCCGCCGAACCAGCCGTTGCCGATATGGTAAGGCAACGACATGCCGGTGTAGCGGATGCGGGTCGGGAACATCTCGACCAGGATCGCGGCGATCGGCCCATAGACCATGGTCACGAACAGCACCAGGATGAACAGGATGCCGATCGTCATCGGCCAGTTGATGGCCGCCGGATCGGCGAACATGGCGAACGCGCCGCCGCCCGGTATGGTGTAGACCGTGACTTCCGTCGCACCGGCCGCCTCGTCCTTGGTCAGGACCTTGTCGGCGATCGCCTGCTCGGCCGGAACCGTGGCCTTCTCGCCGCCGCGGATCGTGGCTGCATCGAGCTTCAGTTCCGGATTGGCCGCGATGAAGGCGTCGAGCTTCTGGTCCGCCACCTTGGCCGCGGCGCGCTTCAGGGGATAGCCGCCGTCCTTCAGCGCCATGTTCACCGCCTTCTGGAAGACCCCCTCCTTGGCCTTGGCCTGATCGCCGGCGGCAACGGCATCATAAGACTCCACCGTCTCGTTGCCGATCTTGACCGTAGCCGCGGTTCCAGGCGCGGCCGTCGTGACGACGTCGTATGGCACCGAGTTCTTGGTCAAGAACGAGGTCGCGATATCGCAGGATGTCGTGAACTTCGCGGTGCCGACCGGGTTGAACTGGAACCTGCAGTCGCCGGGAGCCGCCGTCACCGTCGCGCGGGTGTTCTGCTGGGCGGTGGCAAGAGCCGGGTTGGCGGCCGAGGTCAATGCCTTGAACAGCGGGAAGGTGCAGACGATGCCCAAAGCCAGTCCGGCCATGATGATTGGCTTGCGGCCGATCTTGTCGGACAGCCAGCCGAACACAACGAAGAAGATCGAGCCGATGGCAAGCGCGATGGCGATCATGATGTTGACCGACTGCGCGTCGACCTTCAGCACGTTGGTGAGGAAGAACAGGGCGTAGAACTGGCCATTGTACCAGATCACGGCCTGGCCGGCGGTGAGGCCGAGCAGCGCAAGAAGGGCGATCTTGGCGTTCTTCCACTGGCCGAAAGCCTCTGTCAGCGGCGCCTTGGAGCCCTTCCCCTCGTCCTTCATACGCTGGAAGGTGGGCGACTCCGACAGCGACAGACGAATCCAGACCGAAACGGCGAGCAGCAGGAAGGAAACGATGAAGGGAATGCGCCAGCCCCAGCTGGCATAGGTTTCCTTGCTGAGCGAGGCCTGCACGATCAGGATGACGATGAGCGACAGGAACAGGCCGAGCGTCGCGGTCGTCTGGATCCATGACGTGTAGTAGCCACGGCGATCGTCGGGCGCATGCTCGGCGACATAGGTCGCGGCGCCGCCATATTCGCCGCCGAGCGCCAGGCCCTGCAGCATGCGCAGCCCGATCAGGATCACCGGAGCCGCGATGCCCCAGCTCGCATAACCGGGCAGCAGGCCGACCAGGAAGGTCGACAGGCCCATGATCGTCATGGTGACGAGGAAGGTGTATTTGCGGCCGACGAGATCACCGATGCGGCCGAACACGAGCGCGCCGAACGGGCGCACCAGGAAGCCGGCGGCAAAGGCCAGCAGCGCGAAGATGTTGCGCGTCGCCTCCGGGATCGCCGGGCTGAAGAAGGTCGAGCCGATGAAGGCGGCCAGCGAACCGTAGAGATAGAAATCGTACCATTCGAAAACGGTGCCGAGCGATGAGGCGAAGATGACTTTCTTCTCCTCCCGCGTCATACCGCGGCTGGTTCCGCCGGCGGCCGATGCCATTGCCATTTGAATATCCTCCCGTGAGATCCCGTCTGTCCTCGATGGCTGCGCGCCGCACTCCTCCGAACGCAGACTCGAAAACGCAGCCAACAAAGCAAAAAATGACAGAAATGACGGCCGAAAGGCACCGCGACGATGGGATTATGACTTTGGTATTAGGTGCGGTGCGGGAGCGGCGCAGTGCCGGGAGCGGTTCATTTCCAGCGTTAGGCAACCAATCCGACGCACATCCTCTTTGAAAGGAGCGTTTTTCTCAGTATCCACGTGAAGCGTACGCCGTAGCCTTAACGATCGAGCGCCAACGTCTCGTCGTTGATTATCCCAAGACGGGCTTCAATCATTGCTATCTCGTCGGGCGAGGCGGCACCAGACGCCTCTATCTCCATGAAGAGTTGCTCGAAGCCGCCCGGCGTTACTATTGCGAACATCTGCCCGGGCTCGTCGCCAATGTTGCGCCAGCTGTGACGCACGTAAGGGGGCAGAACGACGACAGTGCCTGGAGGGGCATCGAATTCTTCGTCACCGCACTGGAAACGATACGTCCCGCAAACCACCCTAAAAACCTCTGTCTCGCGGGTGTGAGTGTGAGGGGTCGGGTCTTTCCCAGGAAGAGTGAAAGTTTCCCACATTCCGAATGCGCCGTTGGTCTCGGCGGCAGTGGCATGGACGACTACCTTCGCACCATGTGGCGCTTTGGCGAGGCGCTCGCTGCCCGGCGTGGAGATAACTGCTTTCTGAAAGTCCGACATGACCGCCCCCACTGGTTGAGTGGGGAACAATAGCATGAGATCGATTGCTGGTTCAGCCATTGGTGGCAGAGCAGCATTCCGCACGAAAAACCCCTGCGCCCATTTCTTGGCTTCTAGGCCTTCAGTGCCTCGAGCAGGCTGACCGCCGCCATCATGTCGCGTTTGCGGGCCGAGCGGCGCGCGACTGCCTCGGCGTCCTGGCCCCAGTGCTCGATCTGCCAGTCCTCGTCGACATGGGCCGCTGCCCAAGCTTCCTCGGCGTCCAACTCGCCGAAATCCACGGCCAGCGCCAGCAGCGCCGAGCCGGTCAGCGCTGTCATGACATGGATGGCGGCCAGCCGCATCGGCTCCGAGCGTTGGCCAAGATGCGCGCCAAGGATGGCGATGGCTTCGCGCGGCTGCTCGACATGGATGACGCCTTCGGCAAGATTGAAGCGCGCGCCGAGGCTGCCGCGTGCCCAGTCCAGCACCGGATCCCACAGCTTGTTCTGACGATCGACCAGGCCTTGCGGACCGTCGGCGCGGTAGCAAAGCAGATCGGACGAAGCGAAGCGCAGCACATCCTCCAGCACCGCCTGCGGATCGGAGGCGACACCGTCTATGGCGGTGTTGACGAGGCGCATGACTGGCATCGTCACGGGATCGATGACTTCGCCCTGGGCGCTGAATTCGCCCGCCACAAGTGCTGCGGCCTTTTCGGTTGGCAGCACCATCACGGCCTTGCCCGGCGTGCGCACCGGACGGCCGTCGAGATGAACGGCAAAGCCGTTTTCCACCGGGACAACCGAAACCGCCTTGTAGAAACGCTTCGGCAGCGGCGTCTTCATCTGGATCTGGGCGCGGCGCACGGGATCTGGATCGGAAAGCAGTTTTCCGGCTTCGAGGTCTTCGAGGATGTCGCGCATGTCGAGCTCCCTAAACTGTTGGCTGCCTGCGCGCCGGCCGGTTGACGATGATGAGACCGGCGGCGATCAGGGCCAGAGCCAGGAATATCCTGGTCGTCGGCGCTTCACCAAGGACCACCGCGCCGCACAAGACGCCGAACACCGGCGACAGGAAGGCGAAGCTCGACAGACCGGACGCGGGGTAGCGCCGAAGCAGCCAGAACCACAATACATAGGTGAAGGCGACGATATAGAAAGACTGGAAGAGCAGCGCCAGCGTCGGCAAGGTTGCAACCGCGCGAATGGGCGGGCCGGCCAAGGGCATCACCAGGACACCGACTATCGCCGCGCCGGCCAGTTGGTAGAGCAGCAGTTTCTCGGCGCTGGTCGCGACCAGTTTCGAGCGCTTGATGACGATGCTGGTCGCCGCCCACAGGACGCCGGAACCAAGGCTGAGCAGATCGCCCAGAAGGGTCGTGTCGCTGCCCGCGACAATGCCGTCCGAGAACACGGCCACCAGGCCGCAGAAGGCCAGGACAAGCCCACCGAGCTTGCGCGCGTTGATGCGCTCGCCGAGCAGGAAATGACCGCCGATCAGCACCCAGAATGGCATGGTGTTGACCAGCAGCGTGTTGCGGGCGACGGTCGTGTATTCGAGGCCGATATAGAGGCACAGGAACTCGATGCCGAAAAGCACGCCGACGACGACGCCGGCGGCCAGCGTTCCATCCGCTTCGAACAGCTTGATGCCGCGCAGCCGGCACCAGCCAAGCACGCAGGCTCCCCCGATGAGCGAACGGGCGATCGAGACGAAGACGGGGTCGTAGCCTGCGTAGGAGATCTTGGCCGCGACGTAGTTCAGGCCCCACGAGAAGGTCAGCCCGACCATGATGGCCGCTGCCGCCATGTCGACCGCGTCGCGGCGATCCAGTGCGGGCGCAACGGTCAATCTAGTCCTCCGCGCTCTGTTCGTCGAAGCCGAGCAGGTTCCAGCTCTGGCGCATATGGGGCGGCATCGGCGCCGTCACATCGATGACGCCCTGGTCCGGATGCGGGATGACGATGCGGCGGGCGTGCAGATGCAGGCGGTTCTGGATGCCCCCCGGGAATTCCCAGTTGGTATCGGCCTCGAAATATTTCGGGTCGCCGATGATCGGGCAGCCGATATGGGCGGCGTGGACGCGAAGCTGGTGCGTGCGGCCGGTATAGGGCTCCATCTCCAGCCAGGACAGCGACTGCGCCGCCTGCTCGACGACGCGATAGTAGGAAACGGCATGGTCGGCGCCCTTCTCGCCATGCTTGGCGATGCGCACGCGGTCACCATCCGGTGTCGCCTCCTTGACCAGCCAGGTCGAGATCTTATCCTCGCGCTTCGGCGGCACGCCCTTGACCAGCGCCCAGTAAGTTTTCTTGGTCTCTCGCGCCCGGAATGCTTCCGAGAGCTTCATTGCGGCAAGACGCGTGCGGGCAACCACCAGCACGCCGGAGGTGTCGCGGTCGAGGCGGTGGACGAGGCGCGGCTTCTCGCCCTTCTGGTTGCGCCAGGCCTCCAGCATGTCGTCGACATTGCGGGTGACGCCCGAGCCGCCCTGCACCGCAAGGCCGGCCGGCTTGTTGAAGACGAAGACCTTCGGGTCCTCGTGCAGAAGCATCTTGGCGAGCACGTCGGCATCGCCCTGGTTGCGGATCGAGTGGCCGGTAAGCGGCGCATCGCCTTTCTTGTCGATGTCGAGCGGCGGGATACGCACCGTCTGGCCAGGCTCTACGCGCGTGTCCGCCTTCGCCCTGCCGCCGTCGATGCGGATCTGGCCCGAGCGCAACAGCTTCTGCAGGTGGCCAAAGCCTAGGCCCGGATAATGGACCTTGAACCAACGGTCGAGCCGCATGCCCGCCTCGCCGGCCTCCACCGTGATCTGTTCTACACCTGCCATGGATACGCTTTTCCGTTTGAAAGCGGCGCCATAGCACTAAGGCGAACAGGTTGCGAGCCAAAGACCCAACAAAGCGCGACGATTACCCCAATCGCGGCCGATGGCGGGCTGGTCTGCTCGCTCAGTCGGCGGAAGATGACGGCGATACCGCGCAGACCGTCGAGCGCGTCAGGAAGCGCTTCTCGCGGCCATTGTCGAGCGAGAACATGCCGCCCTGCCCTTCACCACGTCGATGATCAGGTCGGTGTGCTTCCAAACTTCATATTGCGAGGCGCTGATATAGACCGGCATGTCGCCGATCTCGCCGAGCATCACGTCATTGTCGCCGATCATGAACTCGCCGCGCGCATAGCACATCGGCGAGGATCCGTCGCAGCAGCCGCCGGACTGGTGAAAGAGCACCGGCCCGTGGTCGGCGATGATCTCGGCCAGCAGCGTCTTGGCCGCCGCCGTGGCCGAGACTTTGCCCAATGAAGCCCTGTCCATGGCAATCCTCCTATGTTGAAGGGAGGGCACCGTCCGCGGCGCCCTCCCTTCCCCCTTCGCCCTGGGAGGATCAGAAGAAGCCGAGCTTCTTCGGGCTGTAGCTGACCAGCATGTTCTTGGTCTGCTGGTAGTGGTCGAGCATCATCTTGTGCGTCTCGCGGCCGATGCCGGACTGCTTATAGCCGCCGAAGGCGGCATGCGCCGGATAGGCGTGATAGCAGTTGGTCCAGACGCGGCCTGCCTGGATCGCGCGGCCGAAGCGGTAGCAGCGGTTCGCGTCGCGGCTCCAGATGCCGGCGCCGAGGCCGTACAGCGTGTCGTTGGCGATCGACAGCGCCTCGTCATCGTCCTTGAAGGTCGTCACCGACACCACCGGCCCGAAGATTTCTTCCTGGAAGATTCGCATCTTGTTGTGACCCTTGAAGACCGTCGGCTTCACGTAGTAGCCGCCGGCAAGGTCGCCCGGCAGGTGGTTCTGCTCGCCGCCGGTCAGCACCTGGGCTCCCTCCTGGCGACCGATATCGAAGTAGGAGAGGATCTTTTCCAACTGCTCGCTCGAAGCCTGCGCGCCGATCATGGTGGCCGGATCGAGCGGATCGCCCTGCACGATCGCTTCGACGCGCTTCAGCGCGCGCTCCATGAACTTGTCGTAGATCTTCTCATGTACCAGCGCGCGGCTCGGGCACGTGCAGACCTCGCCCTGGTTGAGCGCGAACATGACGAAGCCCTCGATCGCCTTGTCGAAGAAGTCGTCATCCTCGGCAACGACATCCTGGAAGAAGATGTTGGGCGACTTGCCGCCGAGTTCCAGCGTCACCGGGATGAGGTTCTGCGAGGCATACTGCATGATCAGGCGGCCGGTCGTCGTCTCGCCGGTGAAGGCGATCTTGGCGATGCGGTTCGACGATGCCAGCGGCTTGCCGGCCTCGAGGCCGAAGCCGTTGACGATGTTGAGCACGCCTTCCGGCAGAAGGTCACCGATAAGGTCGGCCCACAGCATGATGGTGGCGGGCGTCTGCTCGGCCGGCTTCAGCACCACGCAATTGCCGGCGGCGAGCGCGGGCGCCAGCTTCCAGCAGGCCATCAGCAACGGGAAGTTCCAGGGGATGATCTGGCCGACGACACCCAGCGGCTCATGGAAATGATAGGCGACCGTGTCATGGTCGATCTCGGAAAGGCTGCCCTCCTGGCTGCGAAGGACGCCGGCGAAATAGCGGAAGTGGTCGATGGCCAGAGGCAGGTCCGCCGCCGTCGTCTCGCGGATCGGCTTGCCGTTGTCCCACGTTTCGGCGAGCGCCAGCAGGTCGAGATTGTCTTCCATGCGGTCCGCAATGCGATTGAGGATCAAGGCGCGGGCCGCCGGACTGGTCTTGCCCCAGGCATCCTTGGCCTTGTGCGCGGCGTCGAGCGCGGCTTCGACGTCCTGTGCGTCGGACCTTGCGATCTCGCAAAGCGGCCGGCCGGTCACCGACGAGATGTTGTCGAAGTATCTTCCGGCATGCGGGGCGACCCAGCGGCCACCGATGAAGTTGTCATAGCGCTTGGCGAAGGGGACCTTGGCCGCGCGTGAGAACTCAACCTTGTTCATTGTCTGCCTCCCAGCAAAAACGGCGTCACGGAATGTGGCGCGTCGCTGGAAACACTTGCCGACGCTCTTCGGCCTGTCATCCCCAGGGAAACGGATCGCGGCCGCCGAGTGTCGCAGAACTGCGACAGGTCAGGTTGCGTAAATCAATGCGGCCGGCGGATGCTGAAACGGGCGAGCTTGCGATGCAGCGTCGCGCGCGAGATGCCGAGGCTCTGCGCCGCTGCCGAGACATTGCCGCCGGTGCGCGCCATCGCGCGCTGCAGCACGCTGCGCTCGGCATCGTCGAGGTCCTCCCGGGCCCTGGCCGCGTCCCCGAGGATGTCCGCGGCGAGCAGGCCCTTGGCCAGGCCTTCCGACGTTATGCCGAGAGCAAGCCGCGCCGAGCGTGTCGCGCCGATCACAAGGTCGTCGGCGTCGACGGCGATCAGCGCGCCGGCGCTGCGCTCGGCAACCGGCGCAAGCAGGATGCGGGCATTGGAATAAACCATACGGAAATTCTCGGCCTCGATACGGCGCGCGGCGTCGCCAACCGCGACCGAGATAAGCTGGACGAAGCCTTCCGTGAGGTCAGAGCGGCAGGACGATACGTCGAGCGCGGCCGCCAGGTTGCCTTCATGGTCAAAGACGGGAGCCGTGGTGCAGCTCATGAGCGTGTTGCGCGAAAGGAAATGCTGGTCGCGATGGATGGTGAGCGGCCGCTGATCGGCGAGACAGGTGCCGATGCCGTTGGTTCCCTCACTGTCTTCGCTCCAGACCGTGCCGGTCCACAGGCCCCATTCGTCGAAGGTCTCGTCGTCGGCGACCGCGCCGCGGCGCTCGACAGGGATGCCGTCGCGGTCGGCCAGCATCACGCAGCAACCGACACCGCCGACCGCCTGATAGAGCCGGTTGAGGCTTCCTTCGGCCGCGCGAATCATCCGCTCCATGCGCTGCCGGGCCTGCCGCAATTCGGCTTCGGTCAGCCGCCTTGGGGCCTTGCGCTCGGCCGGATCGAGGTGGTGCAATTGAAGGGAACGCCGCCACGAGGCGACCAATGCGGAATGGGCCGCGTCGCTTCTGGCGATCGAAGCCTGGACGAAATCCGCATGACCGGCTGCTTGCCGCCCGCTCAAACCTACCCTCCCAGCGAGCGGACCTCCTTCCGCCCGTCGTTATATCCTTGTGGATATATCCGATGGAAGAGTTGTAACGGTTGCAGGGGATCGGCGCTATAGGACGTTGGTTTAAGAGCATCGAGGCCCGGCCGAGCAGGCCGAGCCAGGAGATTGAAGAGGCGCCAGAATCAGTTGGCGGTGGCCTTAGGCTTGGACGAGCCGATCATCTTCCAGTTCTTGTAGAAGACCGAATTGATGCGCTCCACGCTGACCGAGACGATGGCGAGAAGGCCCGCGATCAGTTTTGGGAACGGAGACGGCCTGATGATGTCGACGAAGACGCAGTAGCGGCGGCCGTCATATTCGTTGACCGAGCGGTGGAACAGCGTGTCGTCGAAGATGAACAGAGGGTTGTCGTACCAGTAGTTCTTCTTGCTGCCGCACTGGACGAAGATCTCCGCCTGCACCGGGATCAGATTGTAGAGGATGCGCAGGCTGAGGCGGAGCGGACCGAAATGCCAGGACGTGGATTCGCGCTTGCTGAAAACGGATACGGCGATCGTCTTGATGTATTTGTAGTCCTTGTTGAATTCGGGAACGTTGTCGATCTTGTGCTTGCCGTACCACTGGTAGACGTACATGCCGCGCCGGCCGGCGCCGAAATTTGCGTCTATGTCGGCGATGATATCGTCCTTGCGGGCCTTGAAGACACCCAGGACCTCGTTGATCTCGCGCTGATAGTCCTCGGGGAACTGCTCGGGCTTCCAGACGCCGGGATTGCGATAGCAGAGAAGGTCAACAATCAGGTTGAACGGCGACAGCAGCCAGGTGAACAGGCCGTTGCCGAGGAAGTAGCGTTCGAACAGGTTCCTGTTCTTCTGATCGTTGCGCATGACGTCGATCAGGCCGCAGACGACCCAGATCGCGGTCAGGATCGGGATGAAGTAGAAGGCGAGCGCGAGAACCACGACCGCGATGGCGGCCTTGCGGAGCGACTTGAGAGTTTTCTTGTTCATTGCCATTCGCGCGGGAAGGCGCGATCCTGTTCCATGGGACAAAATCACGGCGACCCCCGCCAGCCGTGCGTCTTGATAGGATTTTTGTTTCCCGGCACAATGCCGTCGCGTGGGCTCGAGCGGTCTGTCGGCGCAAATATTTGAGCGAGCTACTCCACTCCAGATCCATGTCCAGACCGGCCGCGCAACTCAGCCGTTCCGTTCGCTGCGCAGCTTCGCCCAGTATTCCAGCCGCTTGCGGATGTCGCGCTCGAACCCGCGTTCCGGCGGATCGTAGAAAGTGTGCCGGCCCATCTTCTCCGGAAAATAGTCCTGGCCTGAAAACGCATCCGGCTCGTCGTGGTCGTAGCGATAGCCGGCGCCGTAGTCCTCCTGCTTCATCAGCTTGGTCGGGGCATTGAGGATGTGCTTGGGCGGCAGCAGCGAGCCGAACTCCTTGGCCGCCGCGGTCGCCGCCTTGAAGGCGGTGTAGATAGCGTTCGATTTCGGCGCGGTGGCGAGATAGACGGTGGCTTGAGCGAAGGCGAGCTCGCCCTCAGGCGAGCCAAGATAGTCATAGGCGTCCTTGGCCGCGTT
Source organism: Mesorhizobium sp. M2A.F.Ca.ET.043.02.1.1 (assembly GCF_003952405.1). Lineage (NCBI taxonomy): Bacteria > Pseudomonadati > Pseudomonadota > Alphaproteobacteria > Hyphomicrobiales > Phyllobacteriaceae > Mesorhizobium > Mesorhizobium sp. M2A.F.Ca.ET.043.02.1.1. Next base: position 6,475,768 of record NZ_CP034445.1, on the reverse strand, counting down.
GGCGACGACAAGCGCCTGCGGATCGGCGAGCCCGATATCCTCCACCGCCATGCGCACCAGCCGGCGGCCGAGATAGAGCGGATCCTCGCCGGCGTCGAACATGCGGGCAAGATAGTAGAGCGCCGCGTCCGGATCGGAGCCCCGCACCGACTTATGCAGCGCCGAGATCAGATTGTAATGGCCGTCCTGGCCCTTGTCGTAGATCGGGGCGCGGCGCTGGATGACACGCTGCAGGCCTTCAGGACCGAAGACCTCGCCTTTCTTGGCGGCGCGCCAGACTTCCTCGGCCAGCGTCAGCGAGGCGCGGCCGTCGCCGTCCGCCATGCGGATCAGCATCGCGCGCGCCTCGTCGTCGAGCGGCAGCGCCCTGCCCTCGGTTTCTTCCGCTCGCGCCAGAAGCTTGGCGATGCTTTCCTCGCTCAGCGAACGGAACACCAGCACGCGCGCTCGCGACAGAAGCGCTGCGTTCAGCTCGAAGGACGGGTTCTCCGTGGTGGCGCCGACGAGCACCACGGTGCCGTCTTCCATCACCGGAAGGAAGCCGTCCTGCTGGGCGCGGTTGAAACGATGGATCTCGTCGACGAAGAGCAGCGTCTGGCGGCCGTTGGCGCGCCTGAGTTTCGCCGCCTCGAACACCTTCTTGAGGTCCGCGACGCCGGAAAACACCGCCGAGATCTGCTCGAAGGCGAGATCGGTCTCGCCTGCCAGCAGCCGCGCCACCGTCGTCTTGCCGGTGCCGGGCGGACCCCAGAAGATCATGGAGCCCAGCGAACCGGATTCGATCAGCCTGGTCAGCGCGCCGTCGGGGCCGGTCAGATGCTCCTGGCCGACGACCTCGCCGAGGTTTTTGGGGCGCAGCCGGTCGGCCAGCGGCCGCCCGGGCGGCGCTTTCTCCGGCTCATCGGAACTGAACAGATCGGCCATGCAAGTCTTTTGGTTGAAACGCGATCCCGCTCATCTGAGAGCATGATCTTGTCCAAACACCGGTTCTCGCTTTTTGCCAAGCGGAGCTTCGGTTCGGGATCATGCCTTAAATGGGCAGACCGCCTCAATAACGCAACACCTGGCGCAGTATCTGCCCGCCGCGCTCGACGGTAAAGCGCCACCAGCGCGTGTCCTGCTGAGCAATTTGCGCCAGCGTCGCCGCGGTGTCGATGCTGGTGCCGTTCACCTCGCGCACGATATCGCCGGGCTGGAAGCCGAAATCGGCGGCCGGCGAATCGCGACTGATATCGATGACGGTGACACCCTTGAGGTCGGTGCGAAGGCCAAGCCGCTGGGCAAGCCTGGGCGACAGCTCGGCGACCTTGGCGCCGGCGAAGGGACTGCGGCCGCGCAAGGTGACCTCGCTGGGCTTGGCGCCTTCCGGCGCGCGCTCCAGCGGGATTTCCAGCGTCGCCTGCTGGCCCTTGCTCAGCACGACGAAGGTCGCCTTGGTGCCGATCGACAGCGTCGCCATGCGATAGTCGAGCGCCTCGATGCTTTCGACCGGCGTGTTGTTGAGCGACAGGATGACGTCGCCCGGCTTCAGGCCGGCCTTGCCGGCGGGGCCGGAGCCCTCGACCGATGAAACCAATGCGCCGGTCGGCTTCTCCATGCCGAGCGATTCGGCGATCTGCGGCGTCACCAGTTCGAATTCAGCGCCGATATAGGGCCGCTCGAAGAAGTCGAGCCCGGCCTTGGCGGCGTCGGCAAAGGCGCGCACCATATTCGAGGGAATGGCGAAGCCGATGCCGATCGAGCCGCCGCTGCGGCTGTAGATGGCCGTGTTGATGCCGACCAGCTGGCCGCCCATGTTGATCAGCGCGCCGCCGGAATTGCCGGGATTGATGGCCGCATCGGTCTGGATGAAATAACCCGAATCCGAAACGCCGATATGGCTGCGGGCAAGCGCCGAGACAATGCCGCTGGTGGTGGTCTGGCCGACGCCGAACGGGTTGCCGATGGCGAGTACCAGGTCGCCGACCTCGAGCGCGTCGGAATCGCCGATCGCGATCACCGGAAACGGCTTGTCGGCTGAAATCTTGAGCACGGCAAGATCGAGCGTCTCGTCCTTGAGCATAACCTTGGAGGTGAACTCGCGCCCGTCGGCTGTCGCGACCTTCACCTCATCGGCATCCTTGATGACGTGGAAGTTGGTCACGATGACGCCGCTTGGATCGACCAGCACGCCCGAGCCCAGCGAGGACTGCGCGCGCGGCTGAGCGCGGCCGAAGAACTCCTCGAAGAAGGGATCGCCCTCGAAAGGTGACGTCACCTTGGCGGTCTGCGAGGCATAGACATTGACCACCGCAGGTGCGGTCTGCTTGACCAGCGGCGCGAAGGAGAGCTGCACCTCCTCGCGGCCGAACGGCACCCGCTTGTCGGGGCCGGACGTGCCATTCTCGCCCTCGACGCCATGCAACAGGTCGGTCAGCACGTCGGAGAGGCCCGGATCCGCCGGCTTGGCGGCATCCTCGGCAAAAGCCTGTCTTGCGGCCGGTGCCACGGCGAAGACGGCCAGCGCGGCAACAAGAAACAGTCGTTTGAGGTGCATTTTCGAATCCCTCCAGATCGGGCGCCATTGTCCCGACGATTGTGCAGAATGAAAGGCTAAGGCGATGAAATCGAATTATTTTCAGCCAGTAACCGGCTATAGCTGTATCCGCAATCTGGTACTGTTGTCCGTTTCATGAAAAAGCAGCTCGCTTCCTTCCGCGATTTCCTGGCGACCGGTGTCTTGGGACCGGTGTCGCCCGACATGAGGCTTATCGAGATAGCACAGGCGCTCGGGTCACCCGACGGATGGAATATCAGCGACGGTGACCCGATTCCGGTCTACTGGTTCTTCGGCAACCTGGAGATTTCCTTCGACAGCATCGCACCCCACTCGATGAATTGGTTTCAGATCGAAGGGGCATCGCAACTCGAGGGTGAATTTGAACCTTTGACCAAACAGCTGAAGGTGTCGCTAGATGGATTCAGCGGCGCAACGAGGCCGTCCGAATTCCTTGCAGCAGGCCTGTGGGATCCCACGCAGGCTTCCGTCTACTACGCGGCGCTAAGCGACGACATCCTGCTGAACGTTTGTGCCGGCGGCATCCGGATTCATTTCCAGGTCGACACGTCTTTCATCGGCAATCGCGACGTGATTGAATTTTTGAACAGTTCGACCGTGCTGCAACTTGTCCGGAATATCGACTCTCGAACCAAGGTTGACAGCATCTACTCCTATCCGCGGAAGGCCACCGAAGAGCTGCCCGGGGTGTTCAATTGGCAGTGCCTGGCTGGCCAGGACTACCTGAACCTGGTTCGATAGGTTGCAGGCAAAAGTACAAAGGGGCCCGAAGGCCCCTTGAACGCTTTCTCGGAGTATCCGTGCCTCAGGCGGCCGCGGCTTCCTCATTAGCGCCCTCGGCCTCGAGGCGGGCGCGGTCGGCGGCGCCCTTGGCCGAGGTGTCGCGGTCGACGAATTCGATGACCGCCATGGCAGCGTTGTCGCCCTTGCGGAAGCCTGCCTTCATGATGCGCAGGTAGCCGCCGTTGCGGGTGGCGTAGCGCGGGGCGAGGGTCTCGAACAGGCGCTTGACGACGCCTTCATTGCCGATCTGCGCGATCACCTGGCGGCGGGCGTGCAGGTCGCCGCGCTTGCCGAGCGTGACGAGCTTCTCGACGATCGGACGCAGGTCCTTCGCCTTCGGCAGGGTGGTGACGATCTGCTCGTGCTCGATCAGAGACACGGCGAGGTTGGCGAACATCGACTTACGATGGCTGATGCTGCGGGCGAAACGACGGCCTTTGAAACCGTGGCGCATGGCTCTTTTCCTTCTTCAGTTGTTCAAGAGGCCACGGCCTCTGATGGTTTTCCGCATGACCGTCGGATCGAGCGGCTCGCGCCGCCGATCCTTGGAATTCATGCTCAATATTGGTCTTCGTAACGCTTTGCGAGGTCTTCGATGTTTTCCGGCGGCCAGTCCGGCACTTCCATGCCGAGATGGAGGCCCATGGCCGCCAGCACTTCCTTGATCTCGTTCAGCGACTTGCGGCCGAAGTTCGGGGTGCGCAGCATCTCGGCTTCGGTCTTCTGGATCAGGTCGCCGATATAGACGATGTTGTCGTTCTTCAGGCAGTTGGCCGAACGCACCGAAAGTTCGAGTTCGTCGACCTTCTTGAGCAGCGCCGGGTTGAAGGCGAGCTCGGTGACGGCTTCGGTCGCGACTTCCTTCTGCGGCTCGTCGAAGTTGACGAACAGCGCGAGCTGGTCCTGCAGGATGCGGGCGGCGAAGGCGACCGCGTCCTCGCCCGAGATCGAGCCGTTGGTCTCGATGGTCATGGTCAGCTTGTCATAGTCGAGCACCTGGCCCTCGCGGGTGTTCTCGACCTTGTAGGAGACCTTCTTGACCGGCGAGTAGAGCGAGTCGACCGGGATCAGGCCGATCGGCGCGTCCTCGGCGCGGTTGCGCTCGGCGGGCACATAGCCCTTGCCGGTGTCGACGGTGAACTCCATGCGGATCTCGGCGCCCTCGTCCAGCGTGCAGATGACGTGGTCGGGGTTGAGGATCTCGACGTCGCCGACGGTCTGGATGTCGCCGGCGAGCACGGCGCCCGGGCCCTGCTTGCGCACGACCATGCGCTTGGGACCATCGCCTTCCATGCGGATGGCGATTTCCTTGATGTTGAGCACGATGTCGGTCACGTCCTCGCGCACGCCGGCGATGGACGAGAATTCATGCAGTACGCCGTCGATCTGCACGGCGGTGACAGCCGCGCCGCGCAGCGAAGACAGAAGCACGCGCCGCAGCGCGTTGCCCAGCGTCAGGCCAAAGCCGCGTTCGAGCGGCTCGGCCACCAGCGTGGTCAGCGTCTTCTTCTTCGACGAGAACTCGATCTTGTTCGGCTTGATCAGTTCCTGCCAGTTTTTCTGGATCATAAATGTCTTCCTTCCTTTGCCCCGCCACCATCCAATCGTGGCGGGCGACACGGAAAACCGCGGAGGAACGCCGTGGCGTTCGCGCGGCGCTTAAAATCAGACGCGGCGCTTCTTGCGCGGACGGCAGCCATTGTGCGGGATCGGCGTCACGTCGCGGATCGAGGTAATGGTGAAGCCGGCCGCCTGCAGCGCGCGAAGGGCCGATTCACGACCGGAGCCGGGTCCGCAGACCTCGACCTCGAGCATGCGCATGCCGTGTTCCTGCGCTTTCTTGGCGACGTCCTCGGCAGCCATCTGGGCGGCGAACGGGGTCGACTTGCGCGAACCCTTGAACCCTTGCGCACCGGCTGACGACCAGGCAATCGAATTGCCCTGCGCGTCGGTGATGGTGATCATGGTGTTGTTGAAGGTCGAATTGACGTGGGCAACGCCCGACGAGATGTTCTTGCGTTCGCGACGGCGAACACGAGCGGCTTCCTTGGCCATGGTAGTCCTTTCAGTTGATCTCTACACCGCCGTAATGCCAGCGGCTCCACCCTGAGAAGCGAGTAGGGAATAGTGAGTAGCGAATAGAGCCCTACTCGCTAATGACTACTCGCTATTCGCCCAATTACTTCTTCTTGCCGGCGATCGCCTTGGCCGGGCCCTTGCGGGTGCGCGCATTGGTGTGCGTGCGCTGGCCGCGGACCGGCAGCGAGCGGCGGTGACGCAGGCCGCGGTAGCAGCCGAGGTCCATGAGCCGCTTGATGTTCATCGAGACTTCGCGGCGCAGGTCGCCTTCGACCTGGTAGTCGCGGTCGATCGTCTCGCGAATCTGCAGCACTTCCGCGTCGGTCAGCTGGTTGACGCGGCGGTCCGCCGGGATGCCGACCTTGTCGACGATCTCCTGGGCAAACTTCTTGCCGATGCCGTGAATGTACTGAAGCGCAATGACGACGCGCTTGTTGGTCGGAATGTTGACGCCGGCTATACGAGCCATTTTCTGCTCTTTCTCCATGTAGGCCGGACGAGCCGGCGTTCAAGTTACCCCGCGTCCGGTGGAGGCCGGCCCTTGCGGGAGTTTCCTGGTTCAAAGCGGACGCCTTGCCCGCAAGGGCAAGCAAAGTCCATGCCTGATAGGAAGACGGGCCGCCATACCCCAACGACCCACTTCAGTCAAGCGCAATCTTCAATTGTCGCCAAGCGCAATCTTCAATTGCCGGTCCGGCTCACTTCGCCGCGGCCGCGAGCACCTTGCCGATCTCGTCGGTCACGGCATCGATACTGGCCATGCCATCGACGGTCTTGAGCTTGCCTTTGGCGTAGTAGTAGCCGGTCAGCGGCGCCGTCTTCTTGTAATATTCGCGCAGGCGTTCCTCGAACACCGCCGGGTTGTCGTCCTTACGAACAGGCTGGCCGGCGACCTTGGCATCCTCGGCGCGTTTGACGATTCGTCCGACCAGCGCCTTGTCGTCGACGACAAGCTCGATGACTGTGTCGAGCGCGATGCCGCGCTCGGCAAGCATGGCGTCGACCGCGTCCGCCTGGACCAGCGTGCGCGGATAGCCGTCGAGGATGAAGCCCTTCGCGCAATCTGGCTGATCGATGCGCTCGGCGACGATGGCATTGACGATCGCGTCCGAGACAAGCTCGCCGGCATCCATCACCGCCTTGGCACGCTTGCCGACCTCGGTTCCGGCCTGGACCGCGGCACGCAGCATGTCCCCCGTCGAGAGCTGTGGGATGCCGTGTTGTTCTACCAGTCTTTGTGCTTGCGTCCCCTTGCCCGCCCCTGGCGGCCCAAGCAATATCAGCCTCATCTGCTCCTCTTCCCCCCACGCAACTTCGACTTCTTGATCAGGCCCTCATACTGATGCGCGATCAGGTGACCCTGAATCTGCGCCACCGTGTCGAGCGTGACACTGACCACGATCAGAAGCGATGTGCCACCGAGGTAGAAAGGTACGCCAGTCGCTGAAATCAGGAACTCGGGCAGCAGACAGACCAGCACCAGGTAGATGGCGCCGATGACGGTGATACGCGTCAGAACATAGTCGATATATTCGGCGGTGCGTTCGCCTGGACGATAACCCGGGATGAAGCCGGAATGCTTCTTGAGCTGGTCGGCCGTGTCCTTCGGGTTGAAAACGATCGCCGTGTAGAAGAAGGCGAAGAAGACGATCATGCCCGCATAGAAGATCATGTAGAGCGGCTGGCCGTGGCCGAGCGAGGCGAGGATCGTGCTTGCCCAGGCCGGCAGGTTGGTCGCCTGCGAGAAGCCCGCGACGGTTGCCGGCAAAAGCAGCAGCGAGGACGCGAAGATCGGCGGGATGACGCCCGAGGTGTTGAGCTTCAGCGGCAGATGCGAGGTGTCGCCCTGGAACATGCGGTTGCCGACCTGGCGCTTCGGATACTGGATGAGCAGGCGGCGCTGCGCGCGCTCGACGAAGACGATGAGCGCGATGACGATGATGGCCAGAACGATGATCGCGAGGATGAGGCCCGTCGACAGCGCGCCGGTGCGGCCGAGCTCCAGCGTGCCGGAGATCGCCCGCGGCAGGCCGGCGACGATGCCGGAGAAGATGATCAGCGAAATGCCGTTGCCGATGCCGCGCGCGGTGATCTGCTCGCCGAGCCACATCAGGAACATCGTGCCGCCGACCAGCGTGACGACGGTCGAGATGCGGAAGAACATGCCAGGATCGTTGACGATGCCGTTGCCGCCTTCGAGGCCGATCGAAATGCCGTAGGCCTGGATCAGCGCCAGAAGCACGGTGCCGTAGCGCGTGTACTGGTTGATGATCTTGCGGCCCTGCTCGCCTTCCTTCTTCAGCGCTTCCAGCGAGGGGATGACCGAGGTCATCAGCTGCATGATGATGGAGGCGGAGATGTAGGGCATGATGCCCAGCGCAAAGATCGCCATGCGCTGCACGGCGCCGCCGGCGAACATGTTGAACATGCCGAGCACGCCCTTGCTCTGCGAGGAGAAGGCCTGGGCGAAAGCGTCGGGGTTGATGCCGGGAAGCGGGATGTAGGTGCCGAGGCGGTAGACGAGCAGCGCGCCGATGGTGAACCAGATGCGCTTCTTGAGATCCTCGGCCTTGGCGAAGGCCGCGAAATTCAGATTGGAGGCTAGTTGTTCAGCAGCCGAAGCCATGCCTGATTCTCCGCTAGAGCATGATGCCGAAAAGTGTGGAGCGGTTTTCGGACAACATCCTGCTCTACTTCATTGATTTCCGTGTCACGCTCGACGCCCCCAGCTCAGGCGGCGCGTGTCACCGAAGCTCACGAGATAAGCTCCGGACCTTAAACATGCAAGCGGCCGCGTTGACGCGGCCGCCCAATTCATCTGGTCAAAGCGCGGATCGAGGGAAAATGCGAAGTTATCCCGGTCGGCCGTGCTTCAAATCGCCGTTACTCGGCGGCGGCCGCTTCCGGCAGCTTCACCGAACCGCCGGCCTTCTCGATCTTCTCGATCGCGGCCTTGGAGGCGCCGGCGACGTCGAAGGAGAGCTTGGCCTTCAGCTCGCCGTCGGACAGCACGCGCACGCCGTCCTTGGCGCGGCGGATGACGCCGGCGGCGACCAGGGCCTCGGCCGTCACGGCCGCCTTGGCGTCGAGCTTCTTGGCGTCGATCGCCGCCTGGATCTTGGCCAACGACACGACCGCGAAGCTCTTGCCGAACAGGTTGTTGAAGCCGCGCTTCGGCAGGCGCCGGTAGAGCGGCATTTGGCCGCCCTCGAAGCCGTTGATGGCAACGCCCGAACGAGCCTTCTGGCCCTTGACGCCGCGACCGGCGGTCTTGCCCGAGCCGGAGCCGATGCCGCGACCGAGGCGCTTCCTGGAATGCGTGGCGCCGTCCTTGTCACGCAGATCGTTGAGTTTCATCATTCTTCTCCTGCGCTTCCGTTCAGGCCTCGTCCACGACGCGGACGAGGTGCTGGACGGCGGCGATCATGCCGCGCACGGAAGGGGTATCTTCCAGCGTGCGCCGCTTGTGCATCTTGTTCAGGCCGAGGCCGACCAGCGTGGCACGCTGCTCCTTCGGCCGGCGGATCGGGGAGCCGATCTGCTCGACGGTGATGGTCTTGGTAGCTTTCTTGGCCATGGTCGAAATCCCTGGTCAGCGTCGACTATTCTTCAGCCGCAACGGCGGTGCCGCGGCGGGCCTGAAGGGTCGAATACTTGATGCCGCGCGCGGCAGCCACATCCTTCGGATGCATCTGGCTCTTCAGCGCGTCGAAGGTGGCGCGAACCATGTTGTAGGGGTTCGACGAACCCATCGACTTGGCGACCACGTCATGCATGCCGAGCGTCTCGAAGACGGCGCGCATCGGACCGCCGGCGATGATGCCGGTACCCTGCTTGGCGGCGCGCAACAGAACGCGTCCGGCGCCCCAACGGCCCTCGACGTCGTGATGCAGCGTGCGGCCCGAACGCAGCGGCACGAAGATCATGTCGCGCTTGGCCGATTCGGTCGCCTTGCGGATGGCTTCCGGCACTTCGCGCGCCTTGCCGTGGCCGAAGCCGACGCGGCCCTTCTGGTCGCCGACGACGACGAGAGCGGCAAAGCCGAAACGACGGCCGCCCTTCACCACCTTGGCGACGCGGTTGATGTGGACGAGCTTGTCCACCATGCCGTCGTCACGCTCTTCGCGTTCACGCTCGCGGCCGCGGCCGCCTTCTCTACGTTCCTGTGCCATATCCTAGTCCTTGTTCTTTTCCGGAAGCACGGGTTGCTGTTTGCCGATGCCGCTTTGGGTCATCAGCGGCGAAATTAGAAGCTGAGGCCGCCTTCGCGGGCAGCTTCGGCCAGCGCCTTGACGCGGCCATGATAAATGTACGGGCCACGATCGAAGACGACTTCCTTGACGCCGGCCTTCGAAGCGCGCTCGGCGATCAGCTTGCCGACCGCAGCGGCAGCGGCAGTGTCGGCGCCGGTCTTCAGCGAACCCTTGAGGTCCTTCTCGAGCGTCGAGGCGGCGGCCAGAGTGTGGCCGGTGGCATCGTCGATGACCTGGACGTAGATGTTCTTCGAGCTACGGTGCACCGAAAGCCGCGGACGCGCGCCGGCGACCTTCTTCAGCTGGCGGCGGACGCGCTGCGCGCGGCGCTGGATGGTTTCCTTGGGGCTTGCCATGATGTCAGTTCCTTGCCTTCAGAAAACGGGGGCAACCCTGCGCGGTAGGCCAAGCCTCCCGCGGCCGCTCCCCGCGGCGTTACACTTCTCAAGCCTGGCCCCTTCCGAAAAGTCCGCAACTTTTTGCTGCGCTGACCTTCGGTTCGGGGCCAAGCCTATTACTTCTTCTTGCCTTCCTTGCGCACGATGCGCTCGTCGGCATAGCGCACGCCCTTGCCCTTGTACGGCTCCGGACCGCGATACTCGCGGATCTCGGCGGCGACCTGGCCGACCTGCTGCTTGTCGATGCCCGAGACCGTGATCTCGGTCGGCTTCGGCACCGTGATGGTGATGCCCTGCGGCGTCTCGTAGACGACGTCGTGGCTGAAGCCAAGCGCGAGTTGCAGGTTCTTGCCCTGCAACGCCGCACGATAGCCGACGCCGGTGATCTCGAGCTTCTTCTCGAAGCCGTCCTTCACGCCCTGCAGGATGTTGACGATCTGCGTGCGCGACATGCCCCACTTGGAGCGGGCGTTCTTGGTCTGGTCGCGCGGCTCGACGGAGATCTCGTTGTTCTCCATCTTGACCAGCACTTCGTCGTTCACCACGAACTTCAGCTCGCCCTTCGGGCCCTTCGCCGTCACGGTCTGGCCGTTGACGGAGGCGGTCACGCCCTGCGGCAGCGAAACGGGTTTCTTTCCGATACGAGACATTTTGTTGTCCTCGTCACTTCTTTGGTTTCAGGTTCCAGTTCCCGGGCGCGATCCCGAGAACCGAAGCCCATTCATCAATCTCTTGGCCGATCAGAAGATCTGGCAGAGGATCTCGCCGCCGACATTCTGCTCGCGCGCTTCATGGTCGGCCATGACGCCCTTTGGCGTCGAAAGGATGGCGATGCCGAGGCCGTTGGCGACCTGCGGGATCGACTTGGCCGAGACATAGACGCGGCGGCCGGGCTTCGAGACGCGCTCGATTTCGCGCACGACCGGAGCGCCGTCGAAATACTTCAGCTCGATCTCGATTTCAGACTTGCCGTTTTCGAAATCGGTCTGGCTGTAGTCGCGGATATAGCCTTCCGACTTCAGCACTTCGAGGACGCGGGCGCGCAGACGCGAGGCCGGGGTCGAGACGCTCGACTTCTTGCGGCCATAGGCGTTGCGGATGCGGGTCAGCATATCGCCGAGAGGATCGCTCAATGACATCTCAGTGTCTCCTTACCAGCTCGACTTGACCAGGCCCGGGATCTGGCCGGTGTTGCCCAGATCGCGAAGCGCGATACGCGAAAGCTTCAGCTTGCGATAGTAGGCACGCGGACGCCCCGTGACTTCGCAACGGTTGCGGATGCGGATCTTGGCCGAGTTGCGCGGCAGCGCCGACAGCTTCAACTGGGCGCGGAAACGCTCTTCCATCGGCTTGGACTGATCCATGATGATGGCCTTGAGCGCCGTGCGCTTGGCGGCGTACTGGTCGGCGAGCTTGCGGCGCCGGTTGTTCTTCTCGACTGAGCTGGTCTTTGCCATTTCAGATTTTTCCTTTTTCGCTGCCGTTACTGGCGGAAGGGGAAGTTGAAGGCCTTGAGCAGAGCCCTGGCCTCGTCATCCGTCTTCGCCGTCGTACAAACGATGACGTCCATGCCCCAGACCTGATCAACCTTGTCGTAGTTGATCTCCGGGAACACGATGTGTTCTTTGATGCCCATGGCGTAGTTGCCACGGCCGTCAAAGCTCTTCGGGTTCAGTCCGCGGAAGTCGCGAACGCGCGGCAGCGCGATGTTCACGAGGCGGTCGAGGAACTCGTACATGCGTTCCTTGCGCAGCGTGACCTTGGCGCCGATCGGCATGTTCTCGCGCACCTTGAAGCCGGCAATCGAGTTGCGGGCGCGGGTGACGACGGCCTTCTGGCCGGCGATCAGCGCGAGATCCTCGGCCGCGACCGAGGGCTTCTTGGAATCGGCGGTTGCTTCGCCGACGCCCATGTTCAGCACGATCTTGTCGATGCGCGGAACCTGCATCTCGTTGTCGTAGCCGAACTGCTCCTGCAGCGCCTTGCGGATGGTCTCCTGATAGACCTTCTTGAGGCGCGGCTCGTTCTTGGCAGTTGCCTGCTTGGTTTCAGCCTTAGCCATTGATGACTTCTCCCGAACGCTTGGCGACGCGCACCTTCTTGCCGTCCTTCTGGATGGTGAAGCCGACGCGGGTCGGCTTGCCGTCCTTGGGGTCGGCCAGCGCGATGTTCGACAGGTGGATCGGCGCTTCCTTGGTGATGATCCCGCCCTCTTGGGACTGGGTCTGCTTCTGGTGACGGCGAATGAGGTTCACGCCGCGGACAACCGCGGTGTCTTCCTTCGGCTGCACCGATAGGACTTCGCCCGAACGGCCCTTGTCCTTGCCGGCCAGCACGACGACCTTGTCGCCTTTTTTGATCTTTTGCATTGGTCCGGCTCCTTACAGCACTTCAGGCGCGAGCGAGATGATCTTCATGTGGTTCTTGGCGCGCAGCTCGCGCGGAACCGGTCCGAAGATACGGGTGCCGATCGGCTCTTTCTTATTGTCGACGAGAACGGCCGCGTTCTTGTCGAAACGGATCACGCTGCCGTCCGGACGGCGGATGTCCTTGGCCGTGCGAACCACGACCGCCTTCATCACATCGCCCTTCTTAACGCGGCCGCGCGGAATGGCTTCCTTGATCGACACCACGATGATGTCGCCGACGGAGGCATATTTCCGCTTCGAGCCGCCCAGCACCTTGATGCACATGACACGACGGGCGCCGGAATTGTCCGCGACGTCGAGGTTTGTTTGCATCTGAATCATGACTGGCCGCCTTCTTCTTTTCTAACGGGACGGGTGCTTTCACCCCTCCCCGGTCTGTCCAAAATTCGGTTCGTTCGCCCGGATCAAGCCTGATCCGAAGAGACGACAACCCAGCGCTTGTCCTTGGAAATTGGCTTCGATTCCTGGATGAACACCTGGTCGCCAACCTTGTGGGCGTTGTTCTCGTCGTGCGCCTTGTACTTCTTGGTCATGCGCACGGTCTTCTTCATCACCGGATGCGTGAAGCGACGCTCGACCTTGACGACAACCGTCTTCTCGTTCTTGTCGCTGACGACGGTGCCCTGCAGGATACGCTTCGGCATGGTCTTAACCCTTCTTGGCCGCGGCTTTTTCCGCGGCGATGGTCTTGATGCGCGCGATGTCCTTGCGGACCTGCTTCACGCGCGCGGTCTTCTCGAGCTGGCCGGTGGCCTTCTGGAAGCGCAGATTGAACTGCTCCTTCTTCAGCGCGGCCAGGTCGTCGGTCAGCTGATCCTGGGTCTTGGTCCGGATGTCTTCGGCTTTCATGATCGCCTGTCCTTATTCTGCGATGCGCTGCACGAAGCGCGTCTTGACCGAGAGCTTGGCGGCGCCGAGACGCAGCGCTTCACGCGCGGTCTCCTCGCTGACGCCGTCGATCTCGAACATGATGCGGCCGGGCTTGACGCGCGCCGCCCAATAATCGACGGCGCCCTTGCCCTTACCCATGCGGACTTCGGTCGGCTTCGAGGTGACCGGCAGGTCCGGGAACACCCGGATCCAGACGCGGCCGGCGCGCTTCATCTCGCGGGTGATCGCGCGGCGGGCCGCCTCGATCTCACGCGCGGTGACGCGGTTCGGCTCAAGCGCCTTCAGTCCGAAACCGCCGAAATCCAGATTGGTGCCGCCCTTGGCGGTACCGTGGATACGGCCCTTGAACTGCTTACGGAACTTTGTGCGCTTTGGCTGCAGCATCGTTCTAACTCCAAATTCTCAAATGTCTCAGGCGTTCTCGCGACGACGGCCGCGTTCACGCTCACCGCCACCGCCATGCGCTGCATCACCTTCGGTGGCGCGACGCTCGGAAGCCATCGGGTCGTGCTCAAGGATCTCGCCCTTGAACACCCACACCTTGACGCCGCAGATACCGTAAGCCGTGTTCGCCTCGGCCGTGCCGTAGTCGACATCGGCGCGCAGGGTGTGCAGCGGCACGCGGCCTTCGCGGTACCACTCCATGCGCGCGATTTCGGCGCCGCCGAGACGGCCGGAGCAGTTGATGCGGATGCCTTCGGCGCCGAGACGCATGGCCGACTGAACGGCGCGCTTCATGGCGCGGCGGAACGCGATGCGGCGCTCGAGCTGCTGGGCGATCGACTGGGCGATCAGCGTGGCGTCGATTTCCGGCTTGCGCACTTCAACGATGTTGAGGTGCGTTTCGGACTTCGTCATCTCGGTCAGCTTCTTGCGCAGCTTCTCGATGTCGGCGCCCTTCTTGCCGATGATCAGGCCCGGACGCGCGGCGTGGATGGTGACGCGGCACTTCTTGTGCGGACGCTCGATCACGACCTTGGAGATCGCGGCCTGCTTGAGTTCCTTCTCAAGATACTTGCGGATCTTGAGGTCCTCGTGCAGCAGCTGGCCGTACTCGCCGGTGTTCGCGAACCAGCGCGAATCCCAGGTACGGTTGATGCCGAGACGCAGCCCGATCGGATTGACTTTCTGGCCCATTATGCGGCCTCCCCTTTTTCCTCGACTTCACGAACGACGATCGTGAGGTGTGAGAACGGCTTTTCGATACGGCTGGCGCGACCGCGGCCACGAGCGTGGAAACGCTTCATGACGATCGACTTGCCGACATAGGCTTCCGCCACGACCAGCGCGTCGACATCGAGGTCGTGGTTGTTTTCCGCGTTGGCGATCGCCGATTCCAGCGTCTTCTTGACCGTGCCGGAAATCCGCTTGGCCGAGAATTCGAGGTCGGAAAGCGCTGTCGCGACCTTCTTGCCGCGGATCAGCGCGGCAACCAGGTTCAGCTTCTGCGGGCTGATACGGATCGTGCGCAGAACGGCACGCGCCTCGTTATCAGCAAGCCTGCGCGGAGCTTTGGCCTTGCCCATGATTATTTCCTCTTCGCCTTCTTATCCGCGCCGTGACCGTAATAGGTCCGGGTCGGAGCGAATTCACCGAACTTGTGGCCGACCATATCCTCGTTCACCGAGACCGGGACGTGCTTCTGGCCGTTGTAGACACCGAAGGTGAAGCCGACGAACTGCGGCAGGATGGTGGAGCGACGGCTCCACATCTTGATCACCTCATTGCGACCACCTTCACGAACCTTGTCCACCTTCTTGAGAAGGTAGCCGTCGATGAAGGGGCCTTTCCAAATCGAACGAGTCACTTGGCGTTACCTCTTATTAGCTCTTGCGCTGATGACGCGAGCGCAGGATGAACTTGTCGGTCGCCTTGTTGGACCGCGTCTTCTTGCCCTTGGTCGGCTTGCCCCAGGGCGAAACCGGATGACGGCCGCCCGAGGTGCGGCCTTCGCCGCCGCCGTGCGGATGGTCGACCGGGTTCATGGTCACGCCGCGATTGTGCGGACGCTTGCCGCGCCAAACGGTGCGACCGGCCTTGCCGTCGTTGATGTTGCCGTGGTCGGGGTTCGACACCGCGCCGACGGTGGCCATGCAGGAGCCGTGCACGACGCGCTGCTCGCCCGAGTTGAGGCGCAGGATCGCCATGCCCTGGTCGCGGCCGACGAGCTGGGCGTAACCGCCAGCCGAACGGGCGACCTGACCGCCCTTGCCCGGCTTCAGCTCGATGTTGTGGACGATCGTGCCGACCGGCATCGAGGCCAGCGGCATCGCGTTGCCCGGCTTCACGTCAACCGCTTCGCCGGCCACGATCTTGTCGCCGGCAGCAAGACGCTGCGGGGCCAGGATGTAGGACAGCTCGCCATCGTCATACTTGATCAGCGCGATGAAGGCGGTGCGGTTCGGATCGTATTCGATACGCTCGACCGTGCCGACGACGTCGTACTTCTTACGCTTGAAGTCGATGATGCGGTACGAGCGCTTGTGACCGCCGCCGATGAAGCGGGCCGTGATGCGGCCGTAATTGTTGCGGCCGCCCGACTTGGTCAGGCCTTCGGTCAGGCCCTTGACGGGCTTGCCCTTGTAGAGGCCCGAGCGGTCGACGATGACCAGCTGGCGGGTGCTCGGCGTTATCGGGTTGAATTTCTTAAGTGCCATTGTCCTGTCCTCGCGGCCTTGCTCAGAGACCCGTCGCGACGTCGATCGACTGGCCGTCGGCCAGCGTCACAACCGCCTTCTTGACGTCGCCCTGGCGGCCAACCGTGCCGCGGAAGCGCTTGATCTTGCCCTTGCGGACGAGCGTGTTCACAGCCGTCACCTTGACGCCGAAGAGAGCCTCCACGGCAGCCTTGATTTCCGGCTTCGACGCCTTCTTGGCGACGTTGAAGACGACCTGGTTCTGCTCGGAAGCCATGGTCGACTTTTCGGTGATCGCCGGCGAGACGATCACGTCGTAGTGACGGAGGTCGGTCATTTAAAGCGCTCCTCGAGAGCCTCGACGGCGGCCTTGGAAAGGACCAGCGTGCCGCGGCGCAGAATGTCGTAGACGTTGATGCCCTGGATGGGCAGCACGTCGATGTTCGGAATGTTGGTCGCGGCCAGCTTGAAGTTCTGGTCAAGCTCGGCGCCGCCGATCACCAGCGCGTTGGTCAGCCCCAGCGTCTCGAGGTTCGCCGCCAGCGCCTTGGTCTTGGCTTCGGCAAGCTTCAGCTCGTCTACGATGATGAGCGAAGCGCTCTTGGCCTTGGCCGAGAGAGCATGCTTCAGGCCCAGCGCGCGCACCTTCTTCGGCAGGTCGTGCTCATGGCTGCGCACGACCGGGCCGTGCGCCTTGCCGCCGCCGCGGAACTGCGGAGCGCGAGCCGAGTGGTGACGGGCGCGCCCCGTACCCTTCTGCTTGTACATCTTGGCGCCGGTGCGCGCGATCTCGGCGCGGCCCTTGGCCTTGTGCGTGCCCTGCTGCTTCTTGGCGAGCTGCCAGCGCACGACGCGCTGCAGGATGTCCTCGCGCGGGTCGAGGCCGAAAATCTCTTCGGAGAGCTTCAGCTCGCCGGCGTCCTTGCCGCCCAGCGTTTTAATCTTGAGGTCCATTATTCCGCTCCCTCAGTGGCCGGGGCTTCGTTCTTGGCAGCAGCAGCGGCACGGATCGCGGCGGGCTTCGGCGCGTTGGCCGGCAGCGCAACCTTGGCAGCGTCGCGAACCAGGATCCAGGCGCCTTTGACGCCGGGAACCGCGCCGCGGATCAGGATCAGGCCGCGGTCGGCATCGGTCGAGACAACCTCGACATTCTGCGTCGTGACGCGGGTGTCGCCCATGTGGCCGGCCATCTTCTTGCCCTTGAACACCTTGCCGGGGTCCTGGCGCTGGCCGGTCGAGCCGTGCGTGCGGTGCGAGACCGAGTTACCGTGCGTGGCGCGGCCACCACCCATGTGGTGGCGCTTGATCACGCCCTGGAAACCCTTGCCGGTCGAAGTGCCGGTGACGTCGACCTTCTGGCCGGCGACGAAATGCTCCACGGTCAGCTCGGCGCCGACGTCGATCATGTTGTCGGCGGAGACGCGGAACTCCGCGACCTTGGCCTTGGGCTCGACGGACGCAGCGGCGAAATGGCCGCGCATCGCCTTCGACGTGTTCTTCACCTTGGCAAGGCCAACGCCGAGCTGGACGGCGGTGTAGCCGTTCTTCTCCTGCGTGCGCTGAGCCACGACCTGGCAGTTCTCCATCTGGAGAACGGTGACGGGAACGTGTTCCCCGGCATCGTTATAGATGCGGGTCATTCCCACCTTCTTTGCAATCACACCTGAACGCATCGGTTCAATTCCTTTAGAGTTCCGGGCCAGGGGCACCGCCCCTTACCGCGTTCTCATTCCTTTAGAGCTTGATCTCGACGTCGACACCGGCGGCCAGATCGAGCTTCATCAAAGCATCGACCGTCTGCGGGGTCGGATCGACGATGTCGAGCAGACGCTTGTGCGTACGCATCTCGAACTGCTCGCGGCTCTTCTTGTCGACGTGGGGCGACCGGTTGACCGTGAATTTTTCGATCCGCGTCGGCAGCGGGATGGGGCCGCGGACGTTGGCGCCGGTGCGCTTGGCGGTCGACACGATTTCGCGCGTCGAGGCGTCGAGCACCCGGTGGTCAAACGCTTTAAGGCGGATGCGGATATTCTGTCCGTTCATGCGTCAATTCCTTGTTCTGGCGCGGCGCGGGCAGCTCCCGCGCCCGCGACAGATCGGTTTCAGTCCAAATTACTCTTTGATGGTGACGACGATGCCGGCACCGACGGTGCGGCCGCCTTCGCGGATGGCGAAGCGCAGCTTCTCTTCCATCGCGATCGGCACGATCAGCTCGACGTCGACGGTGATGTTGTCGCCGGGCATCACCATCTCGGTGCCGGCCGGCAGCGTCACGATGCCCGTCACGTCCGTCGTGCGGAAGTAGAACTGCGGACGGTAGTTGGTGAAGAACGGCGTGTGACGGCCGCCTTCGTCCTTGGTCAGGATGTAGGCTTCGGCCACGAACTTCTTGTGCGGCTTCACCGAGCCCGGCTTGGCCAGAACCTGGCCGCGCTCGACGCCCTCGCGGTCGATGCCGCGCAGCAGCGCGCCGATGTTGTCGCCGGCCTGGCCCTGGTCGAGCAGCTTGCGGAACATTTCAACGCCCGTGCAGGTCGTCTTGGCGGTCGGACGGATGCCGACGATCTCCAGTTCCTCGCCGACCTTGACCACGCCGCGCTCGACGCGGCCGGTCACGACCGTGCCGCGGCCCGAGATCGAGAACACGTCCTCGATCGGCATCAGGAACGGCTTGTCCAGCGGACGAACCGGGGTCGGGATGTAGGCGTCGACCTGAGCCATCAGCTCGCGGATGGCGTCCTCGCCGATGGTCTTGTTCGAATCCTCGAGAGCGGCCAGAGCCGAGCCCTTGACGATCGGAATGTCGTCGCCGGGGAACTCGTTCTTCGACAAAAGCTCGCGAACCTCGAGCTCGACCAGCTCGAGCAGCTCGGCGTCGTCGACCTGGTCGACCTTGTTGAGGAATACCACGATCGAAGGCACGCCGACCTGACGGGCAAGCAGGATGTGCTCGCGGGTCTGCGGCATCGGGCCGTCGGCGGCCGACACGACCAGGATCGCGCCGTCCATCTGGGCAGCACCGGTGATCATGTTCTTCACATAGTCGGCGTGGCCGGGGCAGTCGACATGGGCATAGTGACGGTTGGCCGTCTCATACTCGACATGCGCCGTCGAAATCGTGATGCCGCGCGCCTTCTCTTCGGGTGCCGCGTCGATCTGGTCATAGCGCTTGTATTCGCCAAAATACTTCGTGATCGCCGCCGTCAGCGACGTCTTGCCATGATCGACGTGGCCGATCGTGCCAATGTTCACATGCGGCTTGGTGCGCTCGAATTTACCTTTTGCCATGTGATCTCTCCAATCCTGCTTGCCCGTGCGGGCCTTGAATTAAGGTCTCGTGCAACCCGCTCGAGTTACGCGTATTTCTTCTGAACTTCCTGGGCGACCGCGGTCGGAACCGGCTCGTAGTGGTCGAACTGCATCGTGTACTGGGCGCGGCCCTGCGACATCGAACGCAGATTGTCGACGTACTTAAACATGTTCGCCAGCGGCACCATTGCGTTGATGACGACGGCAACGCCACGCGCTTCCTGACCCTGGATCTGGCCACGACGGCCGTTGAGGTCGCCGATGACGCCGCCGACATAATCTTCCGGCGTCACGACCTCGACCTTCATGATCGGCTCAAGCAGCTGCACGCCGAGGCGCGGAGCGGCTTCCTTAAAGCAGGCGCGGGAGGCGATTTCGAACGCCAGCACCGAGGAATCGACGTCGTGGAAGGCGCCATCCACGAGGGTCGCCTTGACGCCGATCATCGGGAAGCCGGCGAACGGGCCGGAACCCATGACGCTGTTGATGCCCTTCTCGACGCCCGGGATGTATTCCTTCGGAACCGCACCGCCGACGATCTTGGACTCGAACACGAACTCTTCGCTCTCGGTGTTCGGCTCGAAGATGATCTTGACGCGAGCGAACTGGCCGGTACCGCCGGTCTGTTTCTTGTGCGTGTAATCCTGTTCGTGCGTGCGGGTGATCGTCTCGCGATAAGCCACCTGCGGCGCGCCGACATTGGCTTCGACCTTGAACTCGCGGCGCATGCGGTCGACGATGATGTCGAGATGCAACTCGCCCATGCCGGCGATGATGGTCTGGCCCGATTCCTCGTCGGTCTTGACGCGGAAGGACGGATCCTCAGCCGCCAGGCGATGCAGCGCGAGGCCCATCTTTTCCTGGTCGTTCTTGGTCTTCGGCTCGATGGCGATCTGGATGACCGGATCGGGGAATTCCATGCGCTCGAGGATGACCGGGTGCAGCGGATCGCAGAGCGTGTCGCCGGTGGTCGTGTCCTTGAGGCCGGCCAGCGCAACGATGTCGCCGGCATAGGCTTCCTCGATGTCGGCGCGCGAGTTCGCATGCATCTGCAGCATGCGGCCGATGCGCTCCTTCTTGCCCTTGACCGTGTTGTCGAGCGAGGTGCCCTTGGTGAGTTTGCCCGAATAGATGCGGGCGAAGGTCAGCGAACCGACGAACGGGTCGTTCATGATCTTGAACGCCAGCATCGACAGCGGCTCGTTATCATCGGCATGACGCTCGATCTCGGCGTCGGTCTTGGCGTCGACGCCCTTGATGGCCGGCACGTCGATCGGCGACGGCAGGTATTCGACGACGGCGTCGAGCAGCGGCTGCACGCCCTTGTTCTTGAAGGCCGAGCCGCAGAACATCGGGAAGAACTTGACCGCGATGGTGCCCTTGCGGATCAGCGCGCGGATCTCGTCGTTCGACGGCATCTTGCCTTCGAGATAGTTCTCGAGCGCGGTCTCGTCCATCTCGACGGCGGCTTCGATCATCTTCTCGCGATACTGCTCGGCCTTGGCCTTGAGGTCAGCCGGGATCTCGACGACGTCCCAGGCGGCGCCCAGGGTCTCGTCGCGCCAGACGAGCGCGTTCATCTCGACGAGGTCGACGACGCCCTTGAACTCGGTCTCGGCGCCGATCGGCAGCTGCATGACGACCGCCTGCGCGCCGAGGCGCGAACCGATCATCTCTTCCGAGCGGTAGAAGTCGGCGCCGATCTTGTCCATCTTGTTGCAGAAGATCATGCGCGGCACATGGTACTTGTCGGCCTGGCGCCACACGGTCTCGGTCTGCGGCTCCACGCCGGCGTTGGCGTCGAGGAGCGCGATGGCGCCGTCGAGCACGCGCAGCGAACGCTCGACCTCGATGGTGAAGTCGACGTGTCCGGGGGTGTCGATGATGTTGAAGCGGCGCATCTTGCCGTCACGACCCTTCCAGAAAGTCGTGGTCGCGGCCGACGTGATGGTGATGCCGCGTTCCTGCTCCTGCTCCATCCAGTCCATGGTGGCAGCGCCGTCATGGACTTCGCCGATCTTGTGCGACTTGCCCGTGTAGTACAGGACGCGCTCGGTCGTCGTCGTCTTGCCGGCGTCGATATGCGCCATGATACCGAAATTGCGGTAGTCTTCGATCTTGTATTCGCGGGCCATGGGAGGTGCCTCTCAGTCTCTTTCGCGTTACCAGCGGTAATGCGCGAAGGCGCGGTTGGCTTCCGCCATCTTGTGGGTGTCTTCACGTTTCTTGACGGCGGTGCCGCGGTTGTTGGCCGCGTCCATCAGCTCGCCCGAGAGGCGGTCGACCATGGTGGTCTCGTTGCGGTTGCGGGCCGCGGCGATCAGCCAACGGATGGCCAGGGCCTGGCGGCGCTCGGGGCGCACGTCGACCGGAACCTGGTAGGTGGCGCCGCCGACGCGACGCGAGCGCACTTCCACATGCGGCGCGACATTGTCGAGCGCCTGGTGGAAGACGGTGACCGGCTCCTGCTTGGTCTTGGCCTGGACCTGATCCAGCGCGCCGTAGACGATGGTCTCGGCTACCGACTTCTTGCCGTCATACATGACGGCGTTCATGAACTTGGTGACGATCAGATCGCCGAACTTGGGATCCGGGTTGATCTCACGCTTTTCTGCACTGTGACGACGGGACATGGGAAACCCTTACTTCGGACGCTTGGCGCCGTATTTCGAACGACGCTGCTTGCGGTTCTTCACACCCTGCGTGTCGAGCACGCCGCGGATGATATGGTAGCGGACGCCCGGCAGATCCTTGACGCGACCGCCGCGGATCATGACCACCGAGTGTTCCTGAAGGTTGTGGCCTTCGCCGGGGATGTAGCCGATCACTTCAAAACCGTTGGTCAGGCGAATCTTGGCCACCTTGCGCAGCGCCGAGTTCGGCTTCTTCGGCGTCGTGGTGTAGACGCGCGTGCAGACGCCCCGCTTCTGCGGGTTCTGCTGCATGGCCGGGACCTTGTTTCGCTTCACCGGCGCCAGGCGCGGCTTGCGGATCAGCTGGTTGACGGTAGGCATTAAACCCTCTTGTCTCTCAATTCCGTGTCTGCCCTGTCAGGGCCGCTAAAAGCGTCATTTCCATACGCGAATTCGGGCAACACACCGCGTCTCGCGGTCCTGCCCGAACAAATTGCAGAGGAAGCGGAAGCCGCTTCATGCGCGCCGGAAATGTCTTTTCGCTCGTAAAACGAACCCTGTTTGAGACAAACTCCAAAGCGTGTCGCCTCGGAAAGGCTGGTCTCACATCGGTTCTGACGTCGCGGCTTCTACTCGTAAGGCCATTGCCCGTCAACCCCGCAACGGCAAATATTGCGGTCAATTCGAGGCTTGGCAGCCATGCGCAAAACGCATGTAATTTTATTGCGCCTTTTTTCAAGAGCGAGGAAGAAAGTGACCGGCTTGCGGCTGTCTTCCGCACTGGCTTCGTGCCAAAACGCGGCTTGAGCCGGACTTTGCGCCGGAAAACGAGGAATCAGCCCGTGAACGACAATGAAGAACGGCCGGTCACCATCATTACCGGACGAGTCTGGCGCAAGAAGGGCGGCAAGCCCGAGGGCGTGCATGTGATGCTGGTGGCGCCCGACGATGATTCTGCCGTGCGCCGCGCCCTCGAATCGCTCGCCGCCGAGGGATTCGCGGAGGCCGAGCTCGACCAGATCGGCGACATGGAAGGCGAGCCCGACGAGGAGCCGCATCTGTCGGCCTATCAGGGCGCGCTGGAAGGCGAGGTGTCGATCGTCACCTTTGACGAGCCGTTCTGATATAGCCGGCGGCACAACGTCCCTCCCCGACCACCCCTAATAACCTGAAGCCAGCCATTCTTCTTTTCCGGAGTTCCCATGACCAGCAATCCCATCAAGCTCGGCATCGTCGGCGTGGGAAAGATCGTCCGTGACCAGCATCTGCCGGCAGTCGCCAAAGACGGCGACTATCAGCTCGCCGCCGCGGCCAGCCGCCATGGCAAGGTCGACGGTATCCCGAACTATCCGACGATCGAGGCGATGCTTGCGGCTGAACCTGGTGTCCAGGCGGTCTCGCTCTGCATGCCGCCGCAGTTCCGCTACGACGCCGCACGCACCGCGCTGGAGGCGAAGAAGCATGTGTTCCTCGAAAAGCCGCCGGGCGCGACGGTGAGCGAGGTCGAGCATCTCAAGGCGCTGGCCGACAAGAACGGCGTCTCGCTCTTTGCCAGCTGGCATTCGCGCTATGCGCCGGCGGTAGAGGCCGCGCGCGCCTTCCTCGTCTCGGCCAAGCTGACCTCGGCCGCCATCAACTGGAAGGAAGACGTGCGCCGCTGGCATCCGAACCAGGAATGGATCTGGGAGCCAGGCGGCTTCGGCGTTTTCGATCCGGGCATCAACGCCCTGTCGATCGCCACGCATATCCTGCCGCCGATGTTCATCACCTCGGCAGTGCTCGATTTTCCCGAAAACCGTGCGGCACCGGTCGCGGCGCATGTCGCCTTCCGCACCTCGAACGGCCTGCCGGTGACGATGGAACTCGACTGGTTGCAGACCGGGCCGCAGAGCTGGGACATCCTGGCCGAGACTGACAAGGGCAAGATGGTCCTGTCCGGCGGCGGCGCAAAGCTCGCCGTCGACGGCAAAGTCATTCACGACGAGCCGGAAGCCGAATATCCGATGCTTTACAAACGTTTCGCCGAGATCGTTCGCACGGGCACTTCCGATGTCGACCTCGCGCCGCTGCAGCACGTGGCCGACGCCTTCATGCTGGGCAAGCGCAATGTGGTCGAGGCGTTTTTCGACTGAGTCAGCGGCAAAGCGCCGAAGCGAGCGAAATCCCTATTCTACGATCGCGATGGCAAAGCCGTCATAGCCTTTGGCGCCGACGGTCTGGATGGCCGTGCCGTCCAGCCGCTTGTCACCGCTGATGAACGAAAACGCGGCGCGGGCGCCTTCGACATTGACGTCGCCGCTGTTCTTCTTCACGACCGCTCCGTCGCGGATGACGTTGTCGCAGACGATGACCGTGCCCGAGCGCGACAGCTTCATCGCCCAGTCGAGATAATTCGGGTTGTTGGGCTTGTCGGCGTCGATGAAGATCAGGTCGAATGGGGCGGCATTCTGGTCGGCCAGCGCGGCGAGCGACTGTAGCGCCGGGCCGACCCGCAGGTCGACCTTGTCGGAAACCCCTGCCCGCTCGAAATTCGAGTGCGCGACCCTGGCGTGGTGCGGAACGAGCTCCAGCGTCACCACCTTGCCGTCCGCCGGCAGTCCCCTCGTCATCCAGATGGTCGAGTAGCCGCCGAGCGTGCCGACCTCCAGCACGGTCTTCGCGCCTCGGATGCGCACCAGCAGCGACAGCAATTTGCCCTGCGCGGGCGACACGTCGATGGCCGGAAGGCCCTGGTCGCGGTTGGCCTTAAGCACGGCGTCCAGCACGGGGTCCGCTTCGAAAAGCGAGGAAACGATATAGTCATCGACTGCCGCCCAGGCCTTGCTGCTCATAGCTCTTCCTCCTTCGTGAAGTTAGATCGGGATGACGCTCGTAGATCCATCATCCCGATCTGGTTCTTTGTTGGAGCATGATCTTTCCTGAAAACCGGTACCCACTTTTTCAGGATCGTGCTCTGAATGCAAAAAGGGGCCCGCGCGGGCCCCTTCCTTTCTTCTCTTATATCATGCCGTTTACTGCGCGGCGTTGACCATGTCGGTCAGCATCGGGTCGGCGACCTCGACACCGGAGGCCTTGCGGCGCTCGTCGATGATGAGCTCGTCGCGCGAGGTTGCGATGCGCCTGATCTGGCTCATCGTGCCGCCCGTGCCGGCGGGGATCAGACGGCCGACGATGACGTTTTCTTTCAGGCCCTGCAGCATGTCGGTCTTGCCGGCAACCGCAGCCTCGGTGAGCACCCTGGTCGTCTCCTGGAAGGAGGCGGCCGAGATGAAGGACGGCGTCTGCAGCGAGGCCTTAGTGATGCCGAGCAGCACCGGCTGACCTTCGGCCGGCTTCTTGCCGTCCTCGATCAGGCGCTCGTTGACCTCTTCCAGCTCGATCACGTCGACGTGGTCGCCCGGGATGTAGGTCGAGTCGCCCTGCGTGGTGATCTCGACCTTCTGCAGCATCTGGCGAACGATCACCTCGATGTGCTTGTCGTTGATCGACACGCCCTGCAGGCGGTAGACCTCCTGGATCTCGTTGACGAGATAGGAGGCCAGCGCCTCCACGCCCTTGATCGCCAGGATGTCGTGCGGCGCCGGGTTGCCGTCGAGGATATAGTCGCCCTTCTCGATGACGTCGCCGTCCTGGAGATGGAACGGCTTGCCCTTCGGGATCAGGTACTCCACCGGCTCCAGCGTCGAGTCATGCGGCTCGATGATGATGCGGCGCTTGTTCTTGTAGTCGCGGCCGAAGCGGATCGTGCCATCGATCTCGGCGATGATGGCGTGATCCTTCGGACGGCGAGCCTCGAACAGTTCCGCAACACGCGGCAGACCACCGGTGATGTCCTTGGTCTTGGCGCTTTCCATCGGGATACGCGCCAGGACGTCGCCCGGCTTCACATGGGCGCCCGGCTCGACCGAGAGGATGGCCTCGACCGAGAGCAGGAAGCGTGCATCGCCGCCCTTCGACAACTTGCCGACCTTGCCCTTGGCGTCCTGGATGACGATCGCCGGCTTCAGGTCGCTGCCGCGCGGCGTCGAACGCCAGTCGATGACCTCACGCTTGGTGATGCCGGTCGACTCGTCGGCCGTTTCCTGAACGGAGATGCCGTCGACCAGATCCTCGAACGCCACGCGACCCTCGATTTCGGTGAGGATCGGGCGGGTATAGGGATCCCACTCGGCGATACGCTGGCCGCGCTTCACCTTGTCGCCATCGTCCACGAAGATGCGCGAACCATAGGCGACGCGGTGCGTGGCACGCTCCTTGCCGGTCTCATCGAGGATGAGCACCGCCATGTTGCGGCCCATGACCATCTGCTGGCCTTCCGAGTTGCGCACCACGTTGCGGTTGCGGATCTGCACCTTGCCCTCATAGGAGGCTTCAAGGAACGAGGAATCCACCACCTGCGCCGTGCCGCCCATGTGGAAGGTACGCATGGTGAGCTGGGTGCCCGGCTCGCCGATCGACTGCGCCGCGATGACGCCGACGGCCTCGCCCTGGTTGACGGGGGTACCGCGAGCCAGGTCGCGACCGTAGCAGACGGCGCACACGCCGGTCCTGACCTCGCAGGTCAGCGCCGAACGGATGCGGACCGACTGCACGCCGGCCTTTTCGATCTGCTCCACATCGCGCTCGTCCATCAGCTTGCCGGCCTTGACCAGCAGATCGCCGGTGACCGGATGGTTGATGTCGTCGAGCGCAGTGCGGCCCAGCACGCGCTGGCCGACCGAGGCGACGATCTGGCCGGCATCGACGATCGGCTGCATGGTGAGGCCCTTGTCGGTGCCGCAATCAACCGAGTTGACGATGCAGTCCTGCGCCACGTCGACGAGACGGCGGGTGAGGTAGCCCGAGTTCGCCGTCTTCAAGGCGGTGTCGGCCAGACCCTTGCGGGCGCCGTGGGTCGAGTTGAAGTACTCGAGCACGGTGAGGCCTTCCTTGAAGTTCGAGATGATCGGCGTCTCGATAATTTCACCCGAGGGCTTCGCCATCAGGCCGCGCATGCCGGCGAGCTGACGCATCTGGGTGGGCGAACCGCGCGCACCCGAATGCGACATCATGTAGATCGAGTTCATCGGCTTCTGACGGCCGTTGTCCTCGAATTCCACCGCCTTGATGCGCGCCATCATCTCGTCGGCGACCTTTTCCGAGCACTTGGCCCAGGCGTCGACGACCTTGTTGTACTTCTCGCCCTGCGTGATCAGGCCGTCATTGTACTGCTGCTCGTATTCCTTGGCCAAAGCCTCGGTGTCGGAAACAAGCTTCAGCTTGGTGTCCGGGATCAGCATGTCGTCCTTGCCGAACGAGATGCCGGCACGGCAGGCATGGGCGAAGCCGAGCGCCATGATGCGATCGCAGAAGATGACCGTCTCTTTCTGACCGCAGTGGCGGTAGACGGTGTCGATCATCTTGGAGATGTTCTTCTTGGTCATCTCCTGGTTGGCGGTCTCATACGGCACGTTGACGTTCTTCGGCAGAAGCTCGCCGATGATCATGCGGCCCGGCGTGGTGTCGTAGATCTTCGACACGACATTGCCTTCAGCGTCGACCGTGCGGAAGCGGCCCTTGATCTTGGCGTGCAGCGTCACGGCCTTGGTCTCCAGCGCATGCTGGAGCTCGCCCATGTCGGCAAACACCATGCCTTCGCCCGGCTCGTTCTGGTTGACGATCGAGAGATAGTAGAGACCGAGAACCATGTCCTGCGACGGCACGATGATCGGCGCGCCGGAGGCCGGGTGCAGGATGTTGTTGGTCGACATCATCAGCACGCGGGCTTCGAGCTGCGCTTCCAGCGACAGCGGCACGTGGACCGCCATCTGGTCACCGTCGAAGTCGGCGTTGAAGGCGG
Organism: Mesorhizobium sp. M2A.F.Ca.ET.043.02.1.1; assembly: GCF_003952405.1. Lineage (NCBI taxonomy): Bacteria > Pseudomonadati > Pseudomonadota > Alphaproteobacteria > Hyphomicrobiales > Phyllobacteriaceae > Mesorhizobium > Mesorhizobium sp. M2A.F.Ca.ET.043.02.1.1. Next base: position 6,447,961 of record NZ_CP034445.1, on the reverse strand, counting down.
TGCAGACCAGCGGATGCAGCTGGATCGCCTTGCCTTCGATCAGGGTCGGCTCGAACGCCTGGATGCCGAGGCGGTGCAGCGTCGGCGCGCGGTTGAGCAGCACCGGATGCTCGCGGATAACCTCGTCGAGGATATCCCAAACCTCCGGACGCTCCTTCTCGACCAGCTTCTTCGCCTGCTTGACGGTCGAGGAGAAACCCTTGGCGTCGAGGCGGGCGTAGATGAAGGGCTTGAACAGCTCGAGCGCCATCTTCTTCGGCAGACCGCACTGATGCAGCTTCAGCTCCGGACCGGTCACGATGACCGAGCGACCGGAATAGTCGACGCGCTTGCCGAGCAGGTTCTGACGGAACCGGCCCTGCTTGCCCTTGAGCATGTCGGACAGCGACTTCAGCGGACGCTTGTTGGCGCCGGTGATGACGCGGCCGCGACGGCCGTTGTCGAACAGCGCGTCGACGGCTTCCTGCAGCATGCGCTTCTCGTTGCGCACGATGATGCCGGGAGCGCGCAGCTCGATCAGCCGCTTCAGGCGGTTGTTGCGGTTGATGACGCGGCGATAGAGGTCGTTCAGATCCGAGGTCGCAAAGCGGCCGCCGTCCAGGGGAACCAGCGGGCGCAGGTCCGGCGGGATCACCGGAACCACCTTCATGATCATCCATTCCGGACGATTGCCTGATTCCATGAAGTTCTCCACGACCTTGAGCCGCTTCAGATACTTCTTCTGCTTCAGCTCGGAGGTGGTCGAAGCCAGCTCCGAACGCAGGTCGCCGGCGATCTTCTCAAGGTCCATGCCGGCCAGGAGGTCATGGATGGCCTCGGCGCCGATCATGGCGGTGAAAGAATCCTCGCCATACTCGTCGACGGCGAGCATGTACTCCTCCTCGCTGAGGAGCTGGTTCTCCTTCAGCGCGGTGAGGCCCGGCTCGGTGACGATGTAGTTCTCGAAATACAGCACACGCTCGATGTCCTTGAGGGTCATGTCGAGCAGCGTGCCGATGCGCGAGGGCAGCGACTTCAGGAACCAGATATGGGCGACGGGCGCGGCTAGCTCGATATGGCCCATGCGCTCGCGGCGAACGCGCGACAGCGTGACTTCGACGCCGCACTTTTCGCAGATGACGCCCTTGTACTTCATGCGCTTGTACTTGCCGCACAGGCATTCATAGTCCTTGATCGGGCCAAAAATGCGCGCGCAGAACAGACCGTCACGCTCCGGCTTGAAGGTGCGGTAGTTGATGGTCTCCGGCTTCTTGATCTCGCCGAACGACCAGGACAGAATCTTCTCTGGGCTGGCAAGCGAGATCCGGATGGAATCGAACACCTGCGCAGGCGCCTGCGGGTTGAAGAGATTCATGACCTCTTGGTTCATGCCGTTCTCCTTTTCGGGGTCCTCGATAACCCCTTCAATCGATCGCGGACGAAATGTCCGCAGACTGGCCGGTCAAACCGGCCGAAGACTTCTTGGTTGAGCATGACCTTGTCCGAAAACCGGTGGCCACTTTTCGGGGTCATGCTCGGGGCGCGCCGCTTCCTGGAGCGGCGCGCCATAGGCTTCATTCGGCTGCGTCGGGCAGACGCGTCGGAGCCTCTTCGACCTGGGTGTTTTCCAGTTCCACATTGAGGCCGAGCGAGCGCATTTCCTTGACGAGAACGTTGAAGCTCTCCGGAATGCCCGCCTCGAACGTGTCGTCGCCGCGCACGATCGCCTCGTAGACCTTGGTGCGGCCGGCCACGTCGTCCGACTTCACCGTCAGCATTTCCTGCAGCGTGTAGGCGGCGCCGTAGGCTTCGAGCGCCCAGACCTCCATTTCGCCGAAGCGCTGGCCGCCGAACTGCGCCTTGCCGCCCAGCGGCTGCTGGGTGACGAGCGAGTACGGACCGATCGAACGCGCGTGGATCTTGTCGTCCACCAGGTGGTGCAGCTTGAGCATATAGATATAGCCCATCGTCACCTTGCGATCGAACGGCTCGCCGGTGCGACCGTCATAGAGCTGCGACTGACCGCTGGTGTGCAGGCCTGCCTGCTCCAGCATGGTGTTGATGTCGACCTCGTGCGCGCCGTCGAACACCGGTGTCGCGATGGAGACGCCGCGGCGCATCTGCTCGCTCAGGCGAACGATGCTCTCGTCGTCATACTCGCGGATCGGCTCGTTGCGATCGTTGGCCGGCATGAAGCTTTCCAGCGTCTTGCGCAGCGGCTTGATGTCGCCGCCACCCTTATACGCGTCGATCAGCTCGCCGATCTTCCTGCCCATGCCTGCGCAAGCCCAGCCCAGATGCGTTTCCAGGATCTGGCCAACATTCATGCGGCTCGGCACACCCAGCGGGTTGAGCACGATATCGGCATGCGTGCCGTCCTCGAGGAAAGGCATGTCCTCGACCGGAACGATGCGCGACACGACACCCTTGTTGCCGTGACGGCCGGCCATCTTGTCGCCAGGCTGCATCTTGCGCTTCACCGCCACGAAGACCTTGACCATCTTCATGACGCCCGGAGGCATTTCGTCGCCGCGCTGCACCTTCTCGACCTTGTCCATGAAGCGCTGCTCGAGCGCCTTCTTGGACTCGTCGTACTGGCCGCGCAGAGCCTCGAGCTCGCCCTGGAGCTTCTCGTTCTCCACGGCGAACTGCCACCACTGCGAACGCGGATACTCGTCGAGCGTGTCCTTCGACAGCTTCGAGCCCTTCTTGAAGCCCTTCGGCCCGGCAATCGCTTCCTTGCCGACCAGCATGTCGGAAAGACGCGCGTAGACGTTGCGGTCGAGGATCGCCTGTTCGTCGTCGCGGTCCTTGGCCAGACGCTCGATCTCCTCGCGCTCGATCGCCATCGCGCGCTCGTCCTTCTCCACGCCGTGGCGGTTGAAGACGCGGACTTCGACGACCGTGCCGAAGGTGCCCGGAGGCATGCGCATGGAGGTGTCGCGGACGTCCGAGGCCTTTTCGCCGAAGATGGCGCGCAGAAGCTTTTCTTCCGGTGTCATCGGGCTTTCGCCCTTCGGCGTGATCTTGCCGACCAGGATGTCACCCGGCTGCACCTCGGCGCCGATATAGACGATGCCGGCCTCGTCGAGGTTCTTCAGCGCCTCCTCCGAAACGTTCGGAATGTCGCGCGTGATTTCCTCCGGCCCGAGCTTGGTGTCGCGCGCCATGACCTCGAACTCCTCGATGTGGATCGAGGTGAAGACGTCATCGGCCACGATGCGCTCGGAGAGCAGGATCGAGTCCTCGTAGTTGTAGCCGTTCCACGGCATGAACGCGACCAGCACGTTACGGCCGAGCGCCAGATCGCCGAGTTCGGTCGACGGACCGTCGGCGATGATGTCGCCCTTGTTGACGCGGTCGCCCATGCGCACCAGCGGCCGCTGGTTGATGCAGGTGTTCTGGTTCGAACGCTGGAACTTCATCAGCCGGTAGATGTCGACGCCCGACTTGCCGGGATCGAGGTCTTCCGTGGCGCGGATAACGATACGGGTGGCGTCCACCTGATCGACCACGCCGCCGCGGCGAGCGCCGATGGCCGCGCCCGAGTCACGGGCGACGACCGGCTCCATGCCGGTGCCGACGAACGGCGCCTCGGCGCGCACCAGCGGCACGGCCTGACGCTGCATGTTCGAGCCCATGAGCGCGCGGTTGGCGTCGTCGTTCTCGAGGAACGGGATGAGCGCCGCCGCGACCGACACCATCTGCTTCGGCGAGACGTCCATCAGGTCGACGTTCTCGCGCGGCGCCATCATCACTTCGCCGGCGTTACGGCAAATGACGAACTCGTCGACGAAGCTGCCGTTCTTGTCGAGCTCGGCGTTGGCCTGCGCGACATAGTGCTTGGCCTCTTCCATCGCCGACAGGTAGACAACTTCGTTGGTCAGCTTGCCGCCCACGATCTTGCGGTACGGGCTTTCGATGAAGCCGTACTTGTTGACGCGCGCGAAGGTGGCCAGCGAGTTGATCAGACCGATATTCGGGCCTTCCGGCGTCTCGATCGGGCAGATGCGGCCGTAATGCGTCGGGTGCACGTCGCGCACCTCGAAGCCGGCGCGCTCGCGGGTCAGACCGCCCGGTCCAAGCGCCGAGAGGCGACGCTTGTGGGTGATCTCCGACAGCGGGTTGGTCTGGTCCATGAACTGCGACAGCTGCGAGGAGCCGAAGAACTCGCGCACGGCGGCGGCCGCCGGCTTGGCGTTGATCAGATCCTGCGGCATGACCGTGTCGATCTCGATCGAGGACATGCGTTCCTTGATCGCGCGCTCCATGCGCAGCAGGCCGACGCGGTACTGGTTCTCCATGAGCTCGCCGACAGAGCGCACGCGGCGGTTGCCGAGATTGTCGATGTCGTCGATCTCGCCCTTGCCGTCGCGCAGCTCGACCAGCGTCTTGACCACGGCCAGGATGTCTTCCTTGCGCAGCACGCGCACGGTGTCCTCGGCCTTGAGCTCGAGGCGCATGTTCATCTTGACGCGGCCGACGGCCGACAGGTCATAGCGCTCGCTGTCGAAGAACAGCGAGTTGAACATGGCTTCGGCGGTCTCGAGCGTCGGCGGCTCGCCCGGGCGCATGACACGATAGATGTCGAACAGCGCGTCCTGGCGGCTCTCGTTCTTGTCGACGTTGAGCGTGTTGCGGATATAGGCGCCGACATTGACGTGGTCGATGTCCAGAATCTGGATCTCGTCCTCGCCGGTGCCGAGCAGCACCTTCAGCGTCTTGTCGTCGATCTCGTCGCCGGCCTCGAGGAAGATCTCGCCGGTGGCATAGTTGACGATGTCCTCGGCGAGGTAGTTGCCGAGCAGATCCTCGTCGGTCGCCTTGATGGCCTTGAGACCCTTTTCGCCAAGCTGGCGGGCCTGGCGGGCGGTGATCTTCTTGCCTTGCTCGACGACGATTTCACCGGTGTCGGCATCAACCAGATCGCCGACGGCCTTGAGGCCGCGGAAGCGCTCTACGTTGAACGGAATGCGCCAATGGTCGCCGGCGCGCTTGTAGGTGATCTTGTTGTAGAAGGTCGACAGGATCTCTTCGCCGTCCATGCCGAGCGCCATCAGCAGCGACGTCACCGGGATCTTGCGGCGGCGGTCGATGCGGGCGTGCACGACGTCCTTGCTATCGAACTCGATGTCGAGCCACGAGCCGCGATAGGGAATGACGCGCGCGGCAAACAGAAGCTTGCCCGACGAGTGCGACTTGCCCTTGTCATGGTCGAAGAAGACGCCCGGCGAGCGGTGCATCTGCGAGACGATGACGCGCTCGGTGCCGTTGACGATGAAGGTGCCGTTCGACGTCATGAGCGGCATGTCGCCCATGTAGACGTCCTGCTCCTTGATGTCCTTGATCGACTTCGCGCCGGTATCCTCGTCGATATCGAACACGATGAGGCGCAGCGTCACCTTGAGCGGCGCAGCATAGGTCAGGTCGCGCTGACGGCACTCGTCAACGTCGAATTTCGGTGCCTCGAACTCATACTTCACGAACTCCAGCATGGAGGAGCCGGAAAAGTCGGAGATCGGGAAGACCGACTTGAAAACGGCCTGCAGTCCCTCGTCCGGACGGCCGCCCTTGGGCTCGTCCACCATCAGGAACTGGTCATAGGATGCCTTCTGAACCTCGATCAGGTTCGGCATCTCCGCAACTTCCGGGATCTTTCCGAAGAACTTGCGTACGCGTCTGCGGCCATTGAAAGTCTGGGTCTGGGCCATCGTCGCTCCTTAGCTCTAAACTCGGGACGAACCTCGCCGCGGCTCGCCTTGCACCAACGGGCCGCCTCGACGGCTGCCCCTATCTGTTTTCCGGCCTGCACTGCCAACAGCTTGGCGGGTACCGGCTAAAACGGGAGAAAACCCGTTTCCGGAAGGCCGCTTTTCGGCCCTCAGGAAAGAGGTTTTCAAACGCCTCGCGCAACAAAGTCTCCCTCAGTCCAAGGGAGGGGCGGACGGCGCGAGACCGTCCGCCCACGCCTAATTACTTCAGCTCGACCTTGGCGCCAGCTGCTTCCAGCTGAGCCTTGAACTTGTCGGCGTCGGCCTTGGAAACGCCTTCCTTGACCGGCTTCGGAGCCGCTTCGACCAGGTCCTTGGCTTCCTTGAGGCCAAGGCCGGTGATGGCGCGGACTTCCTTGATGACGTTGATCTTCTGGGCGCCGGCGTCGGCGAGAACGACGTCGAATTCCGTCTTCTCTTCAGCCGGAGCAGCGGCAGCGGCAGAACCACCAGCAGCGGCGGCAACAGCCACCGGAGCAGCGGCCGAAACGCCCCACTTCTCTTCCAGGAGCTTCGAAAGCTCAGCCGCCTCGAGGACGGTCAGGCTCGAAAGGTCGTCTACGATCTTCGCGAGATCAGCCATTTTGATATTCCTTCAATTGGTTCGAACGTGTGTTGTTGACAGCGAGGAACGGCCTCATGCCGCCTCGTCCTTCCGGGCGTAAGCGCCGATGACACGCGCGACCGAAGCCGCGGGCGCATTGACGATCTGGGCGATCCGGGTTGCCGGCGTGGCGATCATGCCAACCAGCTTGGCGCGCAGCTCGTCGAGCGACGGCATCGTGGCGAGTGCCTTGACACCATCGGCGTTGAGCGAGGTCGAGCCCATCGCGCCGCCGAGAATGATCAGCTTGTCATTCCCCTTGGCGAATTCGGACGCGACCTTCGGCGCCGCAATCGGATCCTCCGAATAAGCGACCAGCGTCTGTCCCTTGAACAGATCGATGATCGATGCGGAGTCCGTGCCCTGAAGAGCGATCTTGGCGAGACGGTTCTTCGCGACTTTGACGGTGCCGCCGGCAGCGCGCATCTTCGACCGAAGGTCGTTCATTTGCGCCACGGTGATACCGGCGTAGTGGGCCACGACGACTGAACCCGCGTTCGAGAACGCATCATTCAGGCCCGTGACGAGTTCGCGCTTTTCCGCTCTGTCCACTGCCTATCTCCAGTTGACCACTGCCTCATTTTCGAGGTCAGAAGTCGGGTTGCCTTTTGCCGGCCGGGCCATCCAAAAACGGATCTCCCGAACGACGCTCGAGGATCCTGCCCCCTTTCGCCACGCCGACGGCAAGCCGGCGATGCGCTGACAAAAGGCAAACACGGTTCGAACCTTTCATTGGAGCTTTCCGCTCCTTTGTCGGGTCTTCACCCGTCTCATGCAGGCCCACATGAATTAAGGCTGTTGGGCCGCCTGCAATCTCGGACAGGATATCCGGAAACCTTTCGGCTCCCGGGTTACCGGGCCGCCGACGGATCGGCGGTCCGGAATTCTTCATGGGTCGACTCAGGGCCGACCCGACGACACTTACGACGCGGCGAGCGTCGCGATGTCGAGCTTCAGGCCCGGGCCCATCGTCGAGGTGACCGACACCTTCTTAACGTAGTTGCCCTTGGCGCCGGCCGGCTTGGCCCTGTTCACCGCATCGGCGAAGGCGCGGACATTCTCTTCCAGCGCCTTGACGTCGAACGAAACCTTGCCGACGCCGGCCTGGACGATGCCGGCCTTCTCGACGCGGAACTCGACGGCGCCGCCCTTCGAAGCCTTGACGGCCGCAGCCACGTCGGTGGTCACGGTGCCGACCTTCGGGTTCGGCATCATGCCACGCGGGCCGAGCACCTTACCCAGACGGCCGACCAGCGGCATCATGTCCGGCGTGGCGATGCAGCGATCGAAATCGATCGTGCCCTTCTGGACGATGTCGACCAGATCCTCGGCTCCAACGATATCAGCGCCGGCGGCCTTTGCTTCCTCAGCCTTATCGCCACGGGCGAACACGGCGACACGCACGGAACGGCCGGTGCCGTTCGGCAGGTTGACCACGCCGCGGACCATCTGGTCGGCATGGCGCGGATCGACACCGAGATTCATCGAGACCTCGACGGTCTCGTCGAACTTCACCTTGGACCGGTCCTTGAGCAGCTGCAGCGCCTCGGAGAGCGCATAAGCCTTGTTTGGATCGATGCCTTCGCGACTCGCAGCAACACGCTTTGCAATCTTTGCCATGATCTTAGCCCACCACTTCCAGGCCCATCGAGCGGGCGGAGCCCTCGACCATGCGCATGGCCGCCTCGACGTCGTTTGCGTTCAGGTCCTTCATCTTCTGCTCGGCGATCGCGCGCACCTTGTCGCGGCTGATCGTGCCGACCTTGGTCTTGCCCGGCTCCTTGGAGCCCGACTTCAGGTTGGCGGCCTTCTTCAGGAAGTAGCTCACCGGCGGCGTCTTCATGACGAAGGTGAACGACTTGTCCTGGTAGTAGGTGATGACGACCGGGATCGGCGACCCCTTCTCGAGCTCCTGCGTCTGCGCGTTGAACGCCTTGCAGAATTCCATGATGTTGATGCCGCGCTGACCAAGCGCCGGGCCGATCGGGGGCGACGGCGTGGCCGAGCCCGCGGCAACCTGGAGCTTGAGCTGGCCTGCAACTTTCTTAGCCATCTCTATTCCTGCCTTTTCTCATGCCGGCCCATTAGCGGGACACCGGCGGTTGCAGTCTGGTGGTGCGGTTCCGACGGCCGGCTATGCCGCCTTCGCCTCCCACCCGTTCATGCGGCGCCTTAAGCGACCGCCCCGACGCCTTACGGCGCGGATCCCGACGCCTTGCGGCGCGGGTTGTGCCGACGCCTTGCGGCGCGGCTAACCGGATCAGCCCTTTTCGACCTGTCCGAATTCCAGATCGACGGGCACGGCGCGCCCGAAGATCGAAACTTCCACCTTGAGGCGGGCCCGCTCCTCGTCCACTTCCTGTACGACGCCGTTGAACGACGCGAACGGACCATCCGAGACGCGGATCGCCTCGCCGATCTCGAAGGTGACCGAGGGCTTCGGCCGCTCGACGCCTTCCTGGACCTGGTTCAGGATGCGCTGCGCCTCGGTCTCGGTGATCGGCACGGGCTTGGAGTCGCCCAGGAAGCCGGTCACTTTCGGCGTGTTCTTGACCAGCGAGAACACGGCGTCCGTCAGGTTGGCCTTCAGGAGCACATAGCCCGGGAAGAACTTGCGCTCGGCATCGACCTTGCGGCCACGGCGGATCTCGACGACCTTCTCGGTCGGCACCACGATCTGCTCGATCTCGCCGGCCAGGCCCTTCTGCTTGGCCTTGTTCTCAATGTCCTCGGCGACCTTCTTCTCGAAGTTCGAATAGGCGTGGACGATATACCAGCGCGCAGTCATTTCCCGACCTCTCCGTAAACCGCCGAATTAATGCCCGAGACCCAGGATCCACTCGATCGCATAGCCCATCAGAATGTCGGCTGCGAAGAAGAAGAGCATCGCGATCACCGCGAACACCAGGACCATCACGGTCGAGATCATGGTTTCGCGCCGCGATGGCCATGTCACCTTGGCCGTCTCCGCGCGAACCTGCTGGAGAAAGGTGAAGGGATTAGTGGTTTTCGAAGCCATGTACCGCCTGTTTTCAAGACCCGTTGGCCGGGCCTCCTGGATGATCCCGCTGGCCGGGACGTGCCGCCTGGGCTTCATGCGGTGCGAATCAGCGCCGCTATTTCACCCACGCAAATCAGACGCGTAAAGCCGGCTTCCCAGCTCCACGCGTCGCGTGTCTGTCTTGTCTACATAAAACCGATTCTTAATCCACGCAAGTGGCAAGGGTCCGCTTTATGTCCTAGCGCCGCCTCGGAACCATCCAGTCGTCCCGTCCCGGCTATGCGGGGCTTATGCCCGAATTTTCCCTATATGGCAAGCTACCCGGCCATTTTCAAATACCGGGCTGGGTTTTGCGTTATGTGGACGCGGCCAGGCGGTATCGCTGCGCATCGCTTGGCATCCATGCCTGTGGCATGCTTTCTTGGAGCGATGACTGAGCCGACGCAAGAACAGGTTGAGCAGCTTACCATTGCCTTCGAACGCTTCACGCGCCGGTTCAAGGTAGCCGAAGCCGTTGCGGCGGCGGAGAACGCACTTAACGCGCTCGACGCTCAGACGCTGGTCTTCATCTGCGACAATGCCGGATGCGGGGCGGCGGACGTCGCCCGCTATCTCGATGTCGCGCCGACGACCATGTCCTCGGCCATCGACAGGCTTGTGCGCAAGGGACTGGTCGAGCGCCGCAGGCCGGAAGAGAACCGCCGGACGGTAGCCCTTACCGCCACGGCAAAGGGCGTGCAGGTGGTCGGCGATCAAAAAGCCGGCTACCGCAACGCCTGCATGGCAATGCTCAGGTCGCTAAACGCCAGCGAACGACAGGAGTTGATCCGCCTTACCGAGAAAATCGCAGATACGAAAGTTGAATAATACGATTTTCGTACTATCATGATGGTGGCTCGCCGGCGTTCCGCTGCCGGTCCCTGAATGGAGACGCCTGTGACCATCATGATCAACGGATCCGACTATCCCGTTCCAGACGATGCGCGCGTGTCGCTGCTCGACATGTTGCGCGAACGCCTTGGGCTAACCGGCACGAAGCTCGGTTGCAACCAGGGTGCCTGCGGCGCCTGCACAGTGTTGCTGGACGACGAGCGGGTGCTGTCCTGCCTCACGCTGGCGGCACAGGCAAAGGGGCGCGATGTTCGCACGATCGAAGGACTGCAAGGGCCAGACGGCGGCCTCCACCCCCTGCAAGAGGCTTTCATCGAACATGATGGCCTCCAGTGTGGCTACTGCACCCCGGGCCAGATCTGCTCGGCGATCGCCATGGCGCGGGAGTTGCGGCGCGGCGATCCAAGTCACGTCACTGCCGATCTCGCAGGCCCGGTCCGGCCGACCCGCGAGGAAATCCGCGAACGCATGAGCGGCAATCTGTGCCGCTGCGGTGCGCATAACGGCATTGTCGAAGCGATCGAGGAAATGCTTGCTGGAGAGCCGGCATGACGCCCTTTGCATTTCACATCGCGAATGACCGTGCGGAAGCCCTGGCGCTTGCTGCCGACGGCGCACGGTTCGTCGGCGGGGGCACGAACCTTGTCGATCTGCTCAGGCAGAATGTCGACTCCGCTTCGCAACTGGTCGATGTCAGCCGCCTCACCTCCGACATCCAGGAAGCTGATGGCGGCGCGCTGCTCATCGGCGCATCGATGAAGAACAGCGCTCTAGCCGCGCAACCGCTGATCCGCGAACGCTATCCGATGCTGTCGCGCGCCTTGCTGGCCGGGGCCTCGGCGCAGATCCGCAACATGGCGACGGTCGGCGGCAACATTATGCAGCGGACACGCTGCGCCTATTTCTACGATGTGGACGGGGCGCGATGTAACAAGCGGCAGCCTGGCGGCGGCTGTGGCGCCATCGGCGGCTTCAACCGCTATCACGCAATATTGGGTGCGTCGAATGACTGCGTGGCAACCCATCCCTCGGACATGTGCGTCGCGCTTGCCGCGCTCTCGGCGGTGGTGCATCTCGCCGGCCCCGCAGGTGAGAGAACGGTGGCGCTCGCCGAGTTCCACGCCTTGCCAGGCGCCAGTCCACAAATCGAGAGTGTCCTGCAGCCCGGGGAGATGATCACCGCGGTAGAGCTTCCGCCCGCGACCCCCGCAATGGTGAATTCCGAGTATCGCAAGCTGCGCGACCGTTCGAGCTATGCATTCGCCCTGGTTTCCGTGGCGGCTGGCCTGGACGTCGTCGAGGGCAAGGTCGGCGAGGTTCGGATCGCGCTTGGCGGCGTGGCCGCAAAGCCATGGCGCGCCACGCGTGCGGAGGCGGCGCTTCGCGGATTGCCGGCGACCCGCGCGAATTTCCTTTCCGCCGCGGAGGAGGAATTGGCCGAGGCGCGGCCGCTCGAAGGCAATGCTTTCAAGATCGGGCTGGCGCAGCGCACGATCGCAGCCGTGCTTGAATCGCTGGCAGGAGATCCCGCATGAGCAAGCTGCAGAATGCCCTCGTCGGCGGAGTCCGCACGGTGCTGGGCCGCGTTCCCGCAAGCTGGCTGCCCGGCGGCACGCCGGATCCGATCATTGAGAAGCGCGCGACGCTGGGAACCCAGCAGCCACGCGTCGACGGTCCCGACAAGGTGCGCGGCGCGGCGCGCTTCGCAGCCGAGGTGCCGATGGAGAACCTGCTCCATGCCGCCTTTGTCCATTCCACCATAGCGCGCGGCAAGATCATCGAGCTCGATGTTTCCGTCGCTGAAGCCGCGCCGGGGGTCGAGCTGGTGATGACCTACCGCAATGCGCCGAAAATGTCGGTGCCTCCCGCGATCGGCATCACCAATCTGAAGGCGGCAGGCAACCACACGCTTCCGGTGATGCAGGACGCCGAAATCCGGTGGAACGGACAGGCGGTGGCCGTCATTCTGGCCGAAACCCGGGAACAGGCCGAACATGCCGCCACGCTGGTCCGGATTCGTTACGAAGCCCAGCCGTCACGCACGCGGTTCGAGGACGGCAAGAAAGTTGCAAGCACGCCGGACTCGATCCTGATCGAACGCAACCGGGTCGACAAGGGAAACGCTTCAAAGAAGCTGGCCGAAGCGGCGTACAAGGTCGATGCGGTCTACAGGACGCCGTGGCAGAGCCACAATCCGATCGAACCGCACGCCGCTACGATCGCCTGGCAGGACGGAAGGCTGATCGTTCACGACACGACGCAGATGATCCACGCAACGGCGGGGTCCCTGGCGAAGGTGTTCGGGCTGAAAGAGGCGGATGTCTTCGTCAGTTCACCCTTCGTCGGAGGTGGCTTCGGCGCAAAGGGAATGTGGGATCATCAGATCCTCGGCGCCGCCGCGGCGAAGCTCGCCGGGCGACCGGTGCGAGTCAGGCTTTCGCGGGCGAGCATGCACCGTCTTGTCGGCGGCCGCACCCAGACCGAGCAGCGCGTCGCGCTGGGGGCCGGTGCCGATGGAAAACTCACCGCCCTGTTGCACCATGGCTATGCCACCAAGCCGAAGCACAGCATATGCGACGAAGGCTTCAGCCTCACCGGGCGATCGCTCTATGCGTCCGGAAGCTTCGACATCGTTCAGCACCATGTCGATCTCGACCTCGTGGCCAACTCTTTCATGCGTGCTCCCGGAGAGGCTCCGGGAACTTTCGCGATCGAATGCGCGATGGACGAACTCGCTCATGAGCTCGGGATGGACCCGATCGAGTTGCGGCGTCGCAACGTCGCTTCCTGTGATCCGATCAGCGGCGCTCCCCATTCGCAGAGCGCCGTGATGACCGCGTACGACATGGGTGCCGAGCGTATTGGTTGGGTGCTGCGCGCCTCCGCGCCTCGTGCACGGCGCCAAGGGGAATGGCTGATCGGCATGGGCTGCGCGGGCGGAACCTTCCCTTTCGCCCGCATGCCCGGCACGTCCGCGCGCATCACCCTCGACGCTGGCGGTCGCGCGCATGTCGCAAGTGCCGCGCAAGAGATGGGAATGGGGACCGCGACCGTGCAGCGCCAGCACGCCGCGGACCGGTTCGGGCTGCCGCTCGACAGTGTGTCGGTGACTATCGGCGACTCCAGCCTGCCCTTCGCCAGCTTCGCCGGCGGATCGTCCCAGACAGCCTCGCTCGGCGCGGCTATCAGTGCAGCGAGCGGCAAGCTTGCAGCCGAGCTGTTGCGCCTCGCCGGCAACGACACACCGCTGGCGGGGCTCAGGGTGGGCGAGGTCGAATTCGCCGACAGCGGGCTGCGCAGCGTCGACGACCCTTCGCGGTACGAGAGCTTCGCTTCGATCTTTCGCCGCTCCGGGCGCGACGAGATCAGCGTCACGGGCGAAAGCGGCGCGCCGCTGGAGATGCTCAAATTCTCGATGCACAGCACGTCGGCCATCTTCTGTCAGCTGCGCGTGAGCGAGGTTACCGGGGAAATCCGGATCGATCGCCTGGTCGGCGCCTTCGATTGCGGGCGCATCCTCAACGCGAAAACCGCCACCAGCCAGTTCAAGGGCGGCATGATCATGGGACTGGGAATGGCGCTGACGGAAGAAACGCTGCTGGACGAGCGGAGCGGCCGGATCATGAGCACGTCGCTGGCCGATTATCATGTGCCGGTGCATCTGGACGTGCCGGAGATCGATGTGCTGTGGACGGATGTCCCCGACCCGCGCACGCCCATGGGGGCGCGTGGCATCGGCGAGATCGGTACGACCGGAGTGGCCGCGGCCGTTGCCAACGCCGTGTTCAACGCCACCGGTATTCGCGTACGCGACCTGCCTATCACCCTCGACAAGCTGGCCGCCGATACAACTCAAGCAAAAGGATGAGGCGGTTCCGTCCGGAACCTAAACGAAAGCGAGACGATTCCTTTTGAGGAAATGGCACGGGCAGCAGGGCTCGAACCTACGACCTGCGGTTTTGGAGACCGCCGCTCTACCAACTGAGCTATGCCCGTGCATGCGCTTGTTCGGCGCAGGCGCTTCCTAAAAGCTTCCGGGCCCTCTGTAAAGAGCACTGACCTGCCGTTTTCGAAGCTTTGCCGGATTTCTCCATCGCATTTCCGTCGGCGACGGATTGCGTTCCCTGAAAACGCGCCTGGGCCTAGGATTTTCCGGCCGGCGGCTTGTATGGCCCGCCCGGCACACCCCAGCCCCAGGCCGGCATCGGCTCGGTCGCGGGATCGCAGGTCTCGCCCAGATTCGAGTTCATCTTCGCCAGCCGCGATCCCCATTCGACATAGCCCATGAAGGCTGAGCGGAACTCGGGGTCGTCCGGCAGGCCGACTTCGTCGGCTGCGTCGGCGAGAAGGTTGATCCAGCGCCGGCGCTGCTCCTCAGTCAGGTGCTTGCCGAGATGATGCATCACCATCTCGCGATGGCCGCCAAACTCTTCGCTATGAGTCTTCGGCCCGCCGAAGACCTCGCCGATGAAGGCGGCGACATGCGCCGGATGGTCCGGCGACATGGTCTTGAACACGGGGCCGACGATCGGATCCACGGCCACTTTGTCGTAGAAGGCGCGTGTCAGCCTGTTGAGCGCCTCGCTGCCGCCGGCCCATTCGTACAAAGTCGGGATTTTCGCGCTCATCCCCGATCCTCCGTTCCGCAAATCGCGCGAGGAGGATAGCGGCGCCACCCTGCCCGCCTCAACCTGCCTCGATGGCCAGTGCGGGCTCTCTCCTTGTCTACGCAATTCTGGACGGAAAACCGTAAACGCTTTTCCTGGAATTGCTCTAAAGTTTCGCTGGCGCCTCGGCCTCGGCATTGGCGGCCGGCAGCACCCGGCAATTGTCCGGTTTCGGCGATGAGTTGCAGATGGTCGCCCCGGTGAGCGCATCCACCGATTGCGGTCCGGTCGTAAGACCGGATTCGCGAAGTTCGCCCTTGCTGAGTTCCCTGTGCTTGGCGAACTGCGCCGACTGCATGGCGGCAAAAAAGCCCGAGCCGATCGCCATCTCGTCGAGATACGCCCTGACCTTCTCTTCCATGCCCATGGAATGCACCAGGAAATGCGCATCGGCGCCGACGAGGCGCCTGATGCCGCCGGCGATCATCATCGCGCAGGCGGCGTCGCATTGGGCGCCTGCATCGATGGTGAGACCGCTGTAGAGGCCTTCGGTTGGTTCGCAACCCGCCTTGCCCGGATCGCAATCGAGAAAGTCCGTTCGGGCGACCGCGACATCCAACCGGCGCTCACGGATCAGGCGACCCGCGGCAAGCGCTGCCTGCACATCGCCACCTGGCGAGTTGACGACCACCGGCAATCTGCGCCCGCCGAGCGTATCGAGCAGCTGGCGAAGCTTGCCGGCCGTGCCTGCGGCGATCGTGCCTTCCGCCGAAATCCATTCCGGACAATCGGGATTGCAGAGCGGGTTGCTGCCGCGAACGACAACGAAGCGCATGTCCTGTTCCTGGACCCGCGGCCGGGTCGCCGTGCCCGGAGCAGCGAGCAAAGGCGCGGCTTCGACCTTCGCGACCTCGGCCGGCTTGGCGTTCGACGGCATCTCGCGGCAATTCGCCGGCACGGGATTGCGCAGGCACATGCTCTTTTCGGTCAACAGATCGAGCGAATCGAGGCTGGTGACGAGCTTCATCTCCAACATATCGTCGGGCTCGATCTGCCGGATGTCGCTGGCGGGCGTCGTCTTCATCACATCCAGCACGCCCTGCTCGACGCCCATCTCCTTCAGATAGGCCGACAGTCGCCTCTCGACCGCCTTGCTCATCTCATAGGTCTTGTAGCTGCCGGCATTCTTGCGGCTGACGATCGTGGTGCCGATGATCTTCTTCTTGCCGTTCACGACCCGATAGGTCGTGCGGTAGAGCAGCTTCTCGCGCCGGAAGGTGGTGGTGATCTGGTGGACACCGAGATAGGCCCATTCGCCAACGACGCGGCGGATGCCGCCGGCAAACATCAGCGGACAGGCCGAATTGCACATCGCGCCGCTGTCGTAAGCGACGCCGGAATAGGGCTGCTGCTTGGCGTCGTTGCCCCGGCAGTTCTTCATCCCCGGCGAGCAGCCGGAAAACTCCGTGATGCCGACCGCGATATCGAGCTTGTTCTTGCGGATCATGCGGCCAAGCTGGAGCGCGGCATCGACATTGCCGCCGGGAGAATTGACGACAATTGGCAGTTGCCGCCCGCCGAGCGTCTTCAGCAAGCGTCTGAACAGCGCTGGCGTGCTAGCCTCGATCGTGCCTTCAGCGGAAATCCATTCCGGGCAATTCGGCTCGCAGCCCAGCGCGCTGCTGCGCACCACCGCGAAGCGCATCGTCGGACCGTAGTCCGGCGGATCTTCCTTCGCGGCGGCGCCGAAGGCAGCCAGCGTCAGGACAGCGGCCAACCCCAGTCGGATCAGCCCTCGCCGCCGCAAAATGATTTTTGAACGAAACGCCGAAACCACGCCTGGCTAGCCCCTCGGGTACAACTCATACTAGTTCCAGCGACGATGCTTGCAACAGAATTGAGCTTGCCGGCCCGATACTGCTTCCAAACGAAAAGGGCGGCCCGAAGACCGCCCTTTCCTTGTCGAACCGGCAACGGCCGGATCGATTACTCCTTGATGGTGACGACGATGCCTGCACCGACGGTGCGGCCGCCTTCGCGGATGGCGAAGCGCAGCTTCTCTTCCATCGCGATCGGCACGATCAGCTCGACGTCGACGGTGATGTTGTCGCCGGGCATCACCATCTCGGTGCCGGCCGGCAGCGTCACGATGCCCGTCACGTCCGTCGTGCGGAAGTAGAACTGCGGACGGTAGTTGGTGAAGAACGGCGTGTGACGGCCGCCTTCGTCCTTGGTCAGGATGTAGGCTTCGGCCACGAACTTCTTGTGCGGCTTCACCGAGCCCGGCTTGGCCAGAACCTGGCCGCGCTCGACGCCCTCGCGGTCGATGCCGCGCAGCAGCGCGCCGATGTTGTCGCCGGCCTGGCCCTGGTCGAGCAGCTTGCGGAACATTTCAACGCCCGTGCAGGTCGTCTTGGCGGTCGGACGGATGCCGACGATCTCCAGTTCCTCGCCGACCTTGACCACGCCGCGCTCGACGCGGCCGGTCACGACCGTGCCGCGGCCCGAGATCGAGAACACGTCCTCGATCGGCATCAGGAACGGCTTGTCCAGCGGACGAACCGGGGTCGGGATGTAGGCGTCGACCTGAGCCATCAGCTCGCGGATGGCGTCCTCGCCGATGGTCTTGTTCGAATCCTCGAGAGCGGCCAGAGCCGAGCCCTTGACGATCGGAATGTCGTCGCCGGGGAACTCGTTCTTCGACAAAAGCTCGCGAACCTCGAGCTCGACCAGCTCGAGCAGCTCGGCGTCGTCGACCTGGTCGACCTTGTTGAGGAACACCACGATCGAAGGCACGCCGACCTGACGGGCAAGCAGGATGTGCTCGCGGGTCTGCGGCATCGGGCCGTCGGCGGCCGACACGACCAGGATCGCGCCGTCCATCTGGGCAGCACCGGTGATCATGTTCTTCACATAGTCGGCGTGGCCGGGGCAGTCGACGTGGGCATAGTGACGGTTGGCCGTCTCATACTCGACGTGAGCCGTCGAAATCGTGATGCCGCGCGCCTTCTCTTCGGGTGCTGCGTCGATCTGGTCATAGCGCTTGTATTCGCCAAAATACTTCGTGATCGCCGCCGTCAGCGACGTCTTGCCATGATCGACGTGACCGATCGTGCCAATGTTCACATGCGGCTTGGTGCGCTCGAATTTACCTTTTGCCATAGTCTCTTTCCTTGGACGGCCTTGACCTTCAGTTCAGTCGAATGCGGGGCGATTAGCGACAACGGCCGAAAAACACAAGTACCTTGTGGCTGAGCGGATTCCCGCTCGACCCGAACCGACGGTCGATTTCAGGGGGATGTGGGCGGATATAGGGCTGCCGCGCGTAAAATCAAAGGCTCCAGGCTGGCCCATTGCCGCCGCCGCGCCGCTCTGATCTTGTCGGCGGCATGCAGGTCATTCCATCCAATATCCGCGGCCCGCTGTTCATGGTCGTCTCGACGGGGTCCTACCTCGTCAACGACACGATGATGAAGCTCGCGACCGCCGGGCTGCCGCCCTATGAGGTGCTGCTGCTGCGCGGCGCGGCGGCCACAGCGTGGGGTGTACCGCTGCTTCTGATGCTGGGTTATGCCAGGCAGATCCCGCTGCTCTTCGAACGCAAGGTGCTGCGCCGCAACCTGTTCGAGCTCCTGGCGATCCTCTGCTACGTCGTCGCCCTGGCGAACATGCAGATCGCGGATTCCACCGCGCTCGGCCAGATCACGCCGCTCCTCGTGCTGGTCGGCTCCTCAATGCTGTTCGGCGAAAGGATCGGCGCAACGCGCATGGCGCTGATCGGCCTTGGCTTTGTCGGAGCGCTCATGGTGGCGCAGCCGACCATGCAGGGCATTTCGGTCTATGCGCTGCTGGCGCTCGGCAACGCCGCCTTTGCGGCGGTGCGCGACATAGCCGGCCGCAAGGTGAGCGCCGAGGTGCCCGGCATGATCGTCGCCATCTCCGCCGTCCTGGTGGTGCTGGTCGGCTCAGGCGCGGCGCATCTAGTCTCCGAGCAATGGGTAATGCCCGAAGGACGCCATCTGCTGCTGATCGCGGGTGCCGGCCTGTTCCTGATCTTCGGCCATTTCTTCATCTTCATGGCCTACCGGGTCGGACCGACAAGCGCGGTGGCGCCCTTCTATTACTGCTTCACCGTATCGGCGGTCATATCCGGACTGCTGGTGTTCGGGCAGTTTCCCAATGCGCTCGCCGTCTGCGGCATCCTGCTGGTCATGGCCAGCGGCCTGGTGATCGTCTCTCTCGACGAGAGGAAGCGCCGATTGGCCATGGTCGCCTGACGACGAGCATCAATCTGGGCCGATCCGACAGGATCGACTCCCCGCAGCCCGGCCGTCTGCGACTTTCTTGGCCCTACAGCGTGCGCTTGCCGCTGATCTGGTGATAGGCCCAGAGCACGACGATCGAGCCGATGACGGCCACGATCAGGCTCCAGATATTGAGGCCGGTGACGCCGGCCGAGCCGAAAGCGCTGAAGATCAGCCCGCCGACGATGGCGCCGACGATGCCGAGCACGATGTCCATGATCATGCCCTGGCCGGTCTTGTTGACGATCTTGCTGCCGATGAAGCCGGCGATAAGGCCCAGAATGATCCAGCTGATGATGCCCATAATTCCCTCCAAATACCCCCACCCCCATCATGGTCATATGATTGTCAAAAGCTCAAGACAGCTTGAACTTCCGCCTGTTTGCGCCATTCTGGGGACGGGCGGACTTGGCTGGACAAGGAGATCCACGATGGGCCTTTTCGACAATGCCGTTCCCGGCGGGAATATCACCAAACCTCTGATGATCGCGCTCGGCGCGCTTTTGGTCGGCAGGATGCTGAGCGGCAGAAGCGAGGAACCGGCCGCGCACCAAGCGCCGGCCCCGGCGCCTGCTGCAACCGGCGCGTCCGCCGATGGCGGCTTGCTCGGCGGGCTAGGTGGCCTGCTCGACAAGCTCAAGGACGCCGGCCACGGCAATGTCGCCGACTCCTGGGTCGGGACCGGCCAGAACCAGCCGATCAATCCGGGCGATCTAGGCTCGGCGCTCGGGCCGGCGGTGATCCGCGAGATCGCCCAGCGCACAGGCATGAACGAGCAGGAACTGCTGCAGCAGCTCTCCACGGCGCTGCCCGGCATCGTCGACAAGCTGACGCCGAACGGCCAGATCCCGCAGAACCATCAGGTCGCTTCGGCCTTCAACAGCTGAGTGTCTGGACGAAAGGCAATGCGCTGCGCGCTACGGCGCGCGGCGTTTTTTGTGCGATTGACGGCAGGGGCGGGAAATCTGGAGCGGGTAGCGGGAATCGAACCCGCATATTCAGCTTGGAAGGCTGCTGCTCTACCACTGAGCTATACCCGCGCCTTGCACTGAGGTACCGGATTCACCCGAAAAGCGCCATGCACTTTTCGGTCCGAGACTTTTCGTTTCAGGGCTTCCGGGCCGGCAGTGGTGGAGAGGGTTGGATTCGAACCAACGTAGGCTAAGCCAACGGATTTACAGTCCGTCCCCTTTAACCACTCGGGCACCTCTCCAGTCTGCCGCCGGAGCCATGCAACGAGGCATTCGCGCCGATCCGGAGCCCGAGTAAGATCTTCTCCGAAATCAGCGATGCGCCTTATGGCGGCAAGGCCGGTGGGTGTCAACCGGCGCGGCCAGGGTTTTTCGAGGATGTCCGGCATTCATTTCTTGAGCCCATATCCTTAGCCGGGCGGGACGGCTATAGAAGCCCGCATGAACGACGATAAAAGCACCAAGCCCGGCACGCGCAAGGACACCCACTACGCCAAGCTGAGGCGCGCGCATCGAGACCAGAAGGCGGGCGGCGCGCCGGCATTCCGGCCGCGCCAGCCGGTGCCGCCGGGGGAAGGGCCTGGCGACGGGCTGGTGCGGCTTTACGGCCTGCACACGGTGCGGGCCGCCCTCGACAATCCGCGCCGCAAGATCAAAAGGATGCTGGTGACCCGCAACGCGGCGGAGCGGCTTTCGATCGGCGAGCTTGCCGCCCTGCCTTTCAAGGCCGAGTTGGTCGAGCCGAAGGACATCGACAGGATCACCGGGTCGGACGCCGTGCATCAGGGCGTGCTGATCGAGGCCGAGCCGCTGAAGCCCAAGCGCCTCGACGCGCTCGGCGACACAAGGCTGGTGCTTGTGCTCGACCAGGTGACGGACCCGCACAATGTCGGCGCGATCCTGCGCTCCGCCGTCGCTTCGGCGCCGCGCCTGATCACGACTGCACGCCACAGCCGCAGATCCGGCGTGACAATCCCGCGTCCGGCGGCCGCGATCGGAGCTGGTGACCCGCAACGCGGCGGAGCGGCTTTCGATCGGCGAGCTTGCCGCCCTGCCTTTCAAGGCCGAGTTGGTCGAGCCGAAGGACATCGACAGGATCACCGGGTCGGACGCCGTGCATCAGGGCGTGCTGATCGAGGCCGAGCCGCGGCCTCGCCGCCGGCGCCCTGCGGCCGCCCGCGCCGCGCCGCCCCCGCCCGCCCGCCGCTGCACGCCACAGCCCGCAGGAATCCGGCGTTCTGGCGAAATCCGCGTCCGGGGCCCTGGAGCATATCGACCAGATCGAGGTGAAGAACCTCGCCGATGCGCTGGGGCAGCTGCACGAGGCCGGTTTCCAGACGATCGGACTTGATTCCGAAGGACCGGCCGAGCTCGAAAAGACATTCGACGGCCAAAAGATCGCGTTGGTGCTGGGCGCGGAAGGCAAGGGCCTGCGGCAAAAAACCCGCGAGACGGTGGCCGCGCTCGCCCGCCTCGACATGCCGGGCGCCATCCATTCGCTCAACGTGTCGAATGCGGCGGCGGTGAGCCTTTATGCGGCAAGGAAATTCCTAGCGAATAGCGAATAGCGAATAGGCGGAACACCGCGAGGTGCCGGCCTGCAATCCCTACTCGCTACTCCCTATTCGCTACTGGCTAGCCCACTTCGTGGGCCGCCATCCGCTCCAGCGCTCTCACCAGCGCCGAGTGGTCCTCCTTGGCGCCGCCATTGGCGGCGCAGGAATTGAAGAGCTGCTGCGTGGTCGAGGTGTTAGGTAGCGAGACGCCAAGCGCTTTCGCGCCTTCCAGCGCGAGGTTGAGGTCCTTCTGGTGCAGCTCGATGCGGAAGCCAGGCGCGAAGGTGCGCTTGATCATGCGCTCGCCATGCACTTCGAGGATGCGCGAGGCGGCGAGCCCGCCCATCAGCGCCTGCCTGACTTTCGCAGGATCGGCGCCGGCCTTCGAGGCGAAAACCAGGGCTTCGCCGACAGCTTCGATGGTGAGGGCCACCACGATCTGGTTGGCGACCTTGGTGGTCTGGCCGACGCCGTTCGGGCCGACCAGCGTGATGTTCTTGCCCATCTTCTCGAAGACCGGCCTTGCGCGCTCAAAAGCCTTTTCCTCGCCGCCGACCATGATGGTCAGCGATGCGGCCTTGGCGCCGACCTCGCCGCCCGACACCGGCGCGTCGAGATAATCGCAGCCGAGATCGTTGATCTTTTTGGCGAATTCCTTGGTGGCGATGGGCGAGATCGAGCTCATGTCGATGACGAGCTTGCCCTTAGACAAGCCAGCGGCGACGCCGTTCTCGCCGAAGAGAACATCCGCGACCTGCGGGGTGTCTGGCACCATGGTGATGATTATGTCGGCGGTCTTGGCCACCGCATTGTGGCCGGTGACTGACTTCAGCCCCTTGGCGACGAGATCAGCCGGCGGCTTGGAGCGGTGGTCGCTGGCAATGACCGTATGGCCGGCGTCGAGGAGATGCCCCGCCATCGGCGCGCCCATGATGCCAAGGCCGATGAAGCCGATGGTTTCCATTGACGTTCTCCGTAATTCCTATCGAGGTCGCGTTCCTTCGCGCCCCCCTCTGGCCTGCCGGCCATCTCCCCCACAAGTGGGGAGATTGGCAGCTTCGCCGTCGGCTCTAAGCCGCCGCGCTCCCCTGTCCGGCGAATTGCCGGAACCAGCCGAGCCCGGCTTCGGTGCCGGCTTTCGGCTTGTATTCGGCGCCGATCCAGCCGGAATAGCCGAGGCGGTCGATGTGGTCGTAGAGGAAAGGATAGTTGATCTCGCCCGTCCCCGGCTCGTGACGGCCGGGATTATCCGCAAGCTGGATATGCGCGATGCGGCTAAGGTTCGCCTCGATGGTACGGGCGAGATCCCCCTCCATGATCTGCATGTGATAGATGTCGTATTGCAAATAGAGGTTCTTCGAGCCGATGCGGTCGATCAGCGCCAAGGCCTGGTCGGAGTAATTCAGGAAGAAGCCCGGAATGTCGCGGGTGTTGATCGGCTCGATCAGCAGCCTGATGCCGGCTTGTTCCAGCTTCTCGGCCGCGAAGGCCAGGTTGTCGGCAAAGACGTTTTCCAGCACAGCGCGATCGACGCCCTGGGGCGCGATGCCGGCGAGGCAGTTGACTTGCTCGCAGCCCAGCGCATGCGCATAGGTAATCGCCTTGGCGACGCCCTGGCGGAATTCCGGCACCCGGTCCGGCAGCACGGCAATGCCGCGCTCGCCCTTGCCCCAGTCGCCGGCCGGCAGGTTGAAAAGAACCTGGCTCAGGCCGTTCTTCTTCAGGCGCGCCGCGACGACGTCCGGCGCGTGATCATAGGGGCCGATATATTCGACGCCCTTGAAGCCCGCGCGGGCGGCGGCATCAAAGCGATCGAGGAATTCATGCTCGCCGAAGAGCATGGACAGGTTGGCTGAAAAACGCGGCATTCTTTTCTCCTTCGTTCCGCCTGAACTCAATCCAACATGACGATGGCCGTCGGCGCATCCTCATGGCTCTCGGCAAGTTCCTCAAATTCCGTGATCTTGTCGATTTCGGTGCCCATCGAAATGTTGGTGACGCGCTCGAGGATGAATTCCAGCACCACCGGGACCTGATGCTCCTTCATCAGCCGCTGCGCTTCCTTGAAGGCGCCGGCGAATTCCTCGGGCGTCTTCACGCGGACCGCCTTACAGCCCATGGCTTCGGCGACGGCGACATGGTCGACGCCGTAGCCCGCCTCCGGATCGCCTGCGCGGTTGACGTTCTCGAACGCCAAGCTCACCTCGTAATCCATCGAAAAACCGCGCTGCGCCTGGCGGATGAGGCCGAGATAGGCGTTGTTCACGACGACATGGATGTAAGGCAGCTTGTGCTGGGCGCCGACCGCCAGTTCCTCGATCATGAACTGGAAGTCGTAGTCGCCCGAGAGCGCGACGATGGCGCGATCCGGATCGGCGGCGCGCACGCCGAGGGCTGCCGGCAGCGTCCAGCCGAGCGGTCCGGCCTGGCCGCAATTGATCCAGTTGCGCGGCTTGTAGACATGCAGGAACTGCGCGCCGGCGATCTGCGACAGGCCGATGGTGGTGACATAGGTCGTGTCGCGGCCAAAGGCCTTGTTCATCTCCTCATAGACGCGCTGCGGCTTCAGCGGCACCTGCTCGAAATGCGTCTTGCGCTTCATCGTCTTCTTGCGCTGCTGGCATTCCTTGGCCCAGCCCGACCAGTCGCGCAGCCTGCCTGCCGTGCGCCATTCGGTGGCGACGTCGAGCAAGATCTTCAGCGCGGCGCCCGCATCCGAGACGAGGCCGAGATCCGGCGCGAAGACGCGGCCGATCTGCGTCGGCTCGATGTCGACATGGATGAACTTTTTGCCCTTGGTGTAGACGTCGACCGAGCCGGTGTGGCGGTTGGCCCAGCGGTTGCCGATACCGAAGACGAAGTCTGACGCCAGCATCGTCGCATTGCCATAGCGATGCGAGGTCTGCAGGCCGCACATGCCGGCCATCAACCGATGGTCGTCGGGAATCGCGCCCCAGCCCATCAGCGTCGGGATGACCGGCACGCCGGTGACTTCGGCGAACTCGATCAGAAGATCGGAAGCGTCGGCGTTGATGATGCCGCCGCCAGCGACGATCAGCGGCTTTTCCGCTTCGTTGAGCATCAAAAGCGCCTTCTCGGCCTGGGCGCGCGTCATGGCCGGCTTGAAGGGCGCGAGCGGCTCATAGGCGTCGATGTCGAACTCGATCTCGGCAAGCTGGACGTCGAGCGGCAGGTCGACCAGCACCGGTCCCGGACGCGAGGAGCGCATCAGGTGAAACGCCTTCTGCAGCGCCATCGGCACCAGATAAGGTTCCATGACGGTGACCGCCCATTTGGCGACGGGCGCGGCGATCGAAGCGATGTCGACAGCCTGGAAGTCCTCCTTGTTCAGCCGGGCGCGCGGCGCCTGGCCGGTGATGCAGAGGATCGGGATGGAGTCCGCGGACGCCGAATAGAGGCCGGTGATCATGTCGGTGCCGGCCGGACCGGACGTGCCGATGCAGAGGCCGATATTGCCGGGCTTGGCGCGCGTATAGCCTTCGGCCATATGCGAGGCGCCCTCGACATGGCGGGCAAGCACATGGCGGATGGTGCCGCGCGCCTTCAGCGCCGAATAGAGCGGGTTGATCGCCGCGCCCGGCACGCCGAAGGCATTGGTGATGCCTTCCTTTTCGAGAACGAGAACCGCCGCGTCGACAGCGCGCATCCTGGCCATTGCAAGCCTCCATTTCGTTGGTTGGCTTGATAGTGACAGCGCGCATTCGATTTTTCAATTTTTTCAGAATATTTTTCCAATTTTAGCAAACGGCGCTTACCCGTTGAATTTACGTCATTTTCGGTTTTCCAGAAATTCACCCTGCCAAAACCTGAAAAACTTTTTCATTGCACCTCGCGCGAATTCAGCGAGAATGCCGCCTATGGAAACGACGGAAAAACGCCAGCGCGGCCGGCCGCGCGCCTTCAATGGTCCATCCGAAGCGGCGTCGGTGCAGTCGCTCGACCGGGCGCTGCGCATCCTCGCGATCGTCGCCGAGGCCAGCGGCCTGTCGCTCAGCGAAATTGCCGCGCAAAGCGGCATTGCCGCCTCCACAGCCTATAGAATGCTGACGACACTGGAAAACCACGGCATGGTCGAGTTCGATACGACCGACCAGCTCTGGTCGGTCGGCGTCGAGACCTATCGCATGGGCGCCGCCTTCCTGCGCCGCCGCAAGCTGGTCGACCGCGCCCGTATCGTCATGCAGGAGCTGATGGAGAAGACCGGCGAGACCGCCAATCTGGGGGTCGCCGAGGACGATTGCGTCGTCTTCGTCAGCCAGGTCGAGACGCATCAGGCGATCCGCGCCTTCTTCCGGCCGGGCACGCGCAGCCCCTTCCATGCTTCCGGCATAGGCAAGGCGGTGCTGGCGCATCTGGAGCCGGAGCGGGTCGCGGCGATCCTGCGCAAAGCGGGCCTGCAGCGCTACACCGACAAGACGCTGTCCGACATCTCGGCGTTGGCCCATGATCTCGCGACCATCAAGCATCGCGGATGGTCGGTGGACGATGAGGAGCGCCATCCCGGCATGCGCTGCGTGGCCGCGGCCATCTTCAACGAATATGGCGAGCCGATCGGCGGCGTTTCGGTGTCCGGCCCGACGGTGCGGGTCACGCCCGAGCGGCTGGCCGAAATCGGCCCGCTGGTGCACGACGCCGCGGTCGAGGTGACGAAGATGATCGGGGGCGTGAAAGCGTATTAGGATGCGCCGGGCAACGCGCTCTTGGCCGATATCTCTAGGAAATCGAGCAGAATGGCCAGTCCGACGCCGCAGGCCGCCAGGATGAGCCCCGCGAGGAATATCCGACTGGCGCGGTCATGAACGCTTCGCTGCAGGGATTTGATATCGAGCAGGATGGCGAGCGCTCGGATCTGCAGCGCAATGCCGACCAGGATCGGCAGGACGGCGACCAGGTGGTAGGTCTGCCATGGGATCGGGTTGGCCGCCCAATGCGTGATGAAGCCTAGCGAAAACGCAAGCAGGATGCCGACGATGGTGATGGTGCCGTTGCGGAAAACCGGCTCGACCCGTTCTTCCTTGGGATCCTGCTGGTCCATGCCACCCTCCCCTCGTTTGGTGCCGAAGCCAGACTAAACGCTTGCAAAATCGCTGTACATCGCTGGTTGCCTGGCAGGATCCGACCGGGCATAGGCAGGCCGGACCACCGGCTTGACCATCTTGCCGGGGCGTCGGGATGCGTGCGAAAGGGCACGGATGCGGAAAACAGTCGTCCTTCTATCCGCCGCTTCGCTTTGCGGATGCGTGGCGGCGGCACCGGCGCCGGTCGAACCCATCGGCAATCCCAGCGGCAACCCGCTGGTCGATCCTGTTCCGATCTCGCTGGCGATGGAGGAGATCGTCACCGCCGGCGTCCGCCAGCACCTGAAGAACCCGCTCGCCGCCAAGTTCGGAACGATGCTCGCCGGAGAACGCAGTTTGAACGGCCGCCACGAAATCGTGGTGTGCGGCTATGTCGACGACAAGGGTTCTTCGGGCGGCAACGAGCCTTTCATCGGCAAGATCTATCCCGATGCCGGAAACAGTTTCGAACTCGTCGCGATAAATGACGCCTCAGTCAGCGGCGCCTGCAAGGCGGCCGGACTGGCGATGCCGGAGCTGAAGCCCAATTCCTAAGTCGGCGAGGCCGGAAAGCTGTTCGCTTCAAATCCAGCCAATCAGGCGAATGTCTAACGCTCGAACGCAAGAAAAGGGGCTGCGCGCAGCCCCTCTTTCCTCGCCCGCCTTTTCTTACAGATGGCAATAGTGCGGGTAACCGTCGTAGCCGATATAGGTGTTCGTATCCGGGTCATAGCTGCCGTAGCGGGCCATGCAGCGGCGAACATGCCAGGAACCTTCGTAGCCGCCTTCCTCGACATAGACGGTGCGGGGCTGCTGCTGGGCGAGCAGGCTGCCGAGCACGAAGCCGCCGACGCCGGCGGCGATGCCGATGCCGAGCTCGCGGCGGTGATGATGGCCGTGGGCGGCCGAAGGCTGGACGGTGCCGACGAGCGAGCCGGCGGCGACGGTGGTGGCGATGAGGCCGGAAACGATGGTGCGCTTGAACATGACGATCTCCTGTTTCATTGGAGAGGCGACCATCCGCCTCTTGATCGTCTGTCGTCGCGGCCTCGAGAAAGGTTCGAAATTTTTCCGAGATTTTTTGAGCGACTATGAAAGTCGAGTGAGTAGTGAGTAGTCGGGGCGCCGAGCGTGCCACCCTACCCACTACTGACTGTTCCCTACTCACTCCCTTCACCCCATCCCCGTGACATGCCTCAGCCAGAAGGCCAGCACGATGAAGCCGACGAAGGTGGCGACGCCGGTCCAGTCGATATTGGCCTTCTTCAGATCGCTGACGACCTTCACCAGGAGAAGCCAGGTCACGACTATGAGCGGCAGGATGATGACGAATCTGATCATGCGGCACCCGTTCGATGCGATTACCTGGACAGGATGTAGGAAGCCGCGCGCCACTTTTCAGCATGCCGGCCAAGCGGCACCGTCCATCAGCAACCCAAAACGGAGTTTTGTCTTTACTGGCGCACGAAATATGCTACCGGAGCGCCCATGCCCTTGTAGCTCAGCTGGTAGAGCAGCGGTTTTGTAAACCGAAGGTCGCGGGTTCGATCCCTGCCGGGGGCACCAGCCAGATATATTGCGCGTGTTTCTTTTGTCGTCTGTCAAGGATCAAAGCTCGCCAACGTCCTCGCCGAAGCGACAGGTGTTTGAGCTGAAACCAATCGCAACGCTGTAGGCCGCCCAGATAGCGGTGGCGTAAGCCATTGGCAGCTTGCAGAAATATCGACGGAAATCGGTTCCCGGCAGTCTCGCGCAATCGGCTATGCGAATCTCGTTTGCCTTTTTCAAAGCCTCCGGTGCTACGGACATTGGAGTTTCCCCTCAGATGTTGTTTAGTCATCGAAGGGCAACGTGGAACGAAGGGCGTGAGGTGGCTGTGAAAAGCCGCGTGAAAATCGCGCAAGAAATCGAAATTCAGAGCAAATCGCGATGAGCTTGGCGCGGCTCGATCTGCTGGGCGGGTTTCGCCTGACGTCTCGGGAGGGAACGAGGCTAGAGGTGCCCGCCAGGAAGAACCGAGCGCTTCTGGGCGTACTCGCCTTGGCGCCGAACCATGAGGCGACCCGCCAGAAGCTCGCCGGGCTCTTGTGGGGGGATCGAGGCGAGGAGCAGGCCAGAAATAGCCTGCGGCAGGCCCTGGCTTCCATGCGCAAGGATTTTGCCGATCAGGAAGCCGATACTCTAATTCTCATCGGAGATCGTGTCGCGCTCAGTCCAAGACGCATATCGGTCGACGTGACGGAGTTCATCGCCGCCTCCGCAAGCCGCGATGCCGCTGGGCTCCGGCAAGCGGCGGATCTCTATGCCGGGCCTTTCCTTGACGGCCTGAGTTCGACGGACGGCGTCTTCGAAGACTGGCTGCGCGACGTCCGCGCCGACTTGTTGGCCCGAGCCATTCGTGTGCTCGAGTCCCTGGCAGCATCGGTGAGCGGTAGCGAGCGTGTCGCGGTGGCTGAGCGGCTGGTGGCCCTCGAACCCCTACGCGAACAGTCACACATTGCCTTGGTTCAGGCCCATGTCTCCATGGGCCAGACGGCTCTTGCCATCAAGCAGTACGAGGCATGCAAGCTGCTGCTAAAGCGCGAGTTGAACGTGGATCCCGGCGACCAACTTCAGCAATTGCGCCGTGTGCTGGACGAGACGTCGGTCACGCGATCTGGCAAGGGTCCATCTAGCCACAGCCCGGTGATAGCGGTTCTTCCCTTCGAGAACATGAGCGGCGATTCCGATCAGGACTATTTCAGCGACGGAATTACAGAGGATATCATTACCGACCTGGGCAGATTTGGTGAACTTCACGTCATTGCCCGCAATTCATCCTTCACCTTCAAGGGCAGAGTTGCCGACACCTCCACCGTCGCGAAGCAGTTGTCTGCCGACTACCTTGTTCAAGGAAGCGTCCGCCGTGCCGGCAACCGGGTGCGGATTTCGTCCCAACTCATAGATATACGGTCCGGCAATCAAATATGGGCAGATCGATTTGATCGAGAACTCGTCGACATTTTCGATCTTCAGGACGAGATCGCCAGAAGCGTGGCCACGATCGTTGCGGGAACGATCCGGATTTCAAGCGTAGAGAAAATACGGCGTGTTCCTATTACTCAACTTGATGCCTATGAACTTTACCTGCAGGCCCGCGTTCGCTTCGTTCGCTATGACACTATCCTGGAAGCGGAGCCTTACCTCGTCAGGGCGATCGAACTGGACCCGAACGTCGCGTCGATCCATGCCATGATGGCGATCGTACTTTCGACAAGATGGCTGCTCGAGGCGAATCCGCACAATCGAGAACTACTCGAGACGGCTTTGGCTCATGGTCGCCGAGCCCTCAAACTCGGACCGCAACAGGCGTGGTCCCATAAGGCGATGGCTCACCCGCTCATGTTCCTGGGGCAACTCGATGAGGCTCTTGCCCACCTGGACCAGGGCGTGAGCCTCAATCCCAATGACATCTGGGTTCGAGCAATCCGCGGTTTGTGCCGCAGCTATATCGGTCAGCACGCGGAAGGGTTGTCCGATATTGACGCATGTGTCGCGCGTGATCCGCTGACTTACGATTGGTTCTGGGACGTGCGGGGGCAGATTCTTTTGGCTCTCGGACGGCATTCGGAGGCAATAAAGTCCTACCGCAATCTCAACTCCTACTCATTTTGGTCATACGCGTTTCTTGCAGTTTGCCATTTGCGGGAGGGCGACGTCGCTCTCGCTGCCGACGCAGTCAGGCAATGCCTGGCCGCCAAACCCGGCCTAACCGTCAGCGCCGTTCTAATAGACCCATATCGGGACCCAAAAATCCTTGAGGGCCTTCGGAACGACCTTCTTGCTCTCGGCATACCCGATGGATGAAAGTCGCAATGCTCGACCGGTTCTCCGCCCGCAAACCGCCATGCCTCAATCGACGAAAGCTCAGAATGTGAAAGGAATGGCTCCCTGCGCGGAGGGGCACGTCAGTGAGGAATAGCGTTGCTGTTTGTGACGCGCTCACACCCCGGATATCGCCGCCACCAGCACCCGGTTCTGCCTTCGTATCGCCGCCCTCAGCTCCGGTATCCTCGCCTCGTCGCGTTTCACGAACTCGATGAACATCATGTTCATGTTGTTGAAGATCAGCTCGCCCACCGCCGAGCCGTCGATGTCGGCGCGCACAAGGCCGATCTGCTGCAGGCGGGCGATCAGCGCGCTGATCTGCCGGGTCAGTTCCCGGTCGAGCGCGGTGTAGGTCTGGCCGAAGAGGCTGTCGGGCAGTTGCGTCGAAATCGCCATCGCCTGGCGCCACATTTCCTTGCTGAGGTAATTCAGCGAGTGCTCGATATAGATGCCGATCAGCGTGTCGAGCGCGTCGCCGACATTGGCGGGCGGGCTGGCGACCACGCCTCGCCCGGCATTCAGCACCTCGTTGACCTCCATGGAAACGATGGCGCCTAGGATGTCCCCCTTGTTCTGGTAGTAATTGTAGATCGTGCCGATCGAGACCTCGGCTTGCGCGGCGATCGCCTCGATCTTGGCGCCTTCGTAGCCGGCCTCGCGAAACAGCGCGGTGGCCGCATCGATGATGCGGCGGTGCCTGTCCGCCTTCTGCCGTTCGCGCAATCCGCTCATATCGGCCTCTTTGCCAAAATCATAATTGACTCAATTTTAGAATCGGTTCAACTTTTCTTCCAACAAGCCAGCAAGGCAGGGAGAACACTCGATGACCGTCAACGCCCGCAATCCGCTTTCCACCCTCAAGTCCCATCTCGCAGCCGCTTGCGCGGTCGCCGCGCTGCTTCTTGCAGCCGGTGGCGCTGAGGCCGCCGATCTCAATGCGCTGATCTGGTGCGACCACTCCGATCCGGCGCTGCTCGAGCCATTCGAGAAGGCCAACGACGTCAAGGTCAACGTCAAGGAATTCGAGGGCACCGGCGCGGGGCTGGCCATCGTCGACCAGTCGCAGCCCGGCGACTGGGACGTGATGGTGATCGATTCCATCGACGTGCCGCGCGGTGTCGAGAAAGGCCTGTTCGAGCCGCTGCCCGAGGACAAATTGCCCTTCGCCGACCTCTTCCCGGAAGTGAAGATGGACAAGTCGACCATCGTCGACGGCAAGCGCTACGGCATCACCGAAAAGTTCGGCTACAACACGATCGGCTTCAACAAGACCAAGGTCGACCCGGCCGACATGCAGTCGCTGGCCTCGCTCACCAGCGACAAATACAAGGGCAAGCTCGCGATCTACGATTACTACCTGCCGGTGATCGGCATGGCGGCTCTGGCGATCGGCAAGAAGACCGCCGACCTCACCGAGGCCGACCTGCCGGCACTCAAGGCCGAGCTCCTCAAGATGAAGGCCAACGCCAAGCTGGTCGGCGAGGTCACCGCCAGCCAGACCGCATTGGCCACCGGCGAGGTGGACGTTCTTGTCGGCGGCGGCGAATGGGTCACGGCGGGCCTTGCCAAGGAAAATCCGGCGCTCGACTTCTCGATCCCGAAAGAAGGCGCGGTGCTGTGGTCGCAGTCGCTCGCCATGTTCAAGGATTCCAAGAACAAGGACATGGCGCTGAAATTCATCCAGTACATCATGAGCCCTGAGGGCCAGGCGCGGCTTGCCACCTCGTCCTGCTACTGGGGCATGCCGGCGAACACCAAGGCGGCGCTGACCGACGAGCAGAAGAAGATCCTGCGCTTCGACGAGCAGCCCGGCTTCCTCGCCCGCGCCCAGGCCTATCCGGCGCCGAACGCCGACCTCGACAAGAAGATGCAGGACATGTGGACCGAAATGCTGCAGGCGCAGTAAATCGGCCGATGAGCGTTTCTGGAAGCAACTCGCGTGCCCTGCCTTGGGCGCTGGTCACGCCGGCGCTGGCGTGGACGCTGCTGTTCTTCGTGCTGCCCCTCATCGCCATGGGGTTTTCCAGCCTCACGGCGCATGAAGGCGGCGGTTTCACCTTGGCCAATTACAGCCAGTTCTTCACCGATCCGTCCTATTGGCGGGCGATGGTGAACTCGCTGGAGGTCACGGCTATCGTCACCGTGATCTCGATCCTGCTCGCCTATCCCTTCGCCTGGATCCTCGCGGAAATGGTCCCGGAGCGCTGGCAGCGGCTGGCGCTTATGCTGGCCGTGCTGCCGTTCTGGACCTCCTATGTCGTGCGCTCCTATTCCTGGCTGCTGGTGCTGGCGCAGAACGGCGTCATCAACCGGGCGCTGACCGGCGTCGGCCTCATCGCCGAGCCGCTGCAGCTCGCCAACACGCGTTTCGCCACCGTCACCGGCTTCGTGCATTTCTTCGTCATGCTGTTGACGCTGACGATCTTCGCCAATCTGAAGCAGCTCAGCCCGAGCTACCGCAAGGCTGCCGCCGATCTCGGCGCCGGGCCGGTGCGGACTTTCCTGCATGTCGTGCTGCCGCTGACCCTGCCCGGCATCATGGTCGGCGCCTTCCTTACCTTCGTGCTCTGCATCGGCGACTACATCACGCCGCAGATTCTTGGCGGCAACAACGAGCTGGTCATGCCGCAGCTGGTTATGATGCAGATCGGCCGGCGCGGCGATTTCTCGCTGGCCTCCGCGCTGTCGATCATCCTGATGGCTGTCGTCACCATCGCCTATCTCGCCTGCGCGCGCTGGCTGAAGATCGAGCGGGCCTGACGATGCGCGCCGCCGTCCGCTTCGCCGCCTGGCTCTACGCCGTCGCCGTCTATGGCTTCATCTTCCTGCCGGTGGTGGTGCTGGTGCTGTTCTCGCTGCAGGCAACCTCCTTCCCTATACCGCCTTTCACCGGCCCGTCGCTGCGCTGGTACCAGGCGGTGCTTTCAGACGCGAGGCTCACCTCAGCGCTGGTCAATTCACTGCTGGTGGCGGTGCTGTCCTCGCTCGCATCGGTCACGCTCGGATTTCTGTCCGCCTGGGGTTTCGCGCGCTTCGTCCTGCCGGGCTCGGCCTTGCTGCGCGGGCTGATCACGCTGCCGCTCACCGTCAGCTATCTGATCATCGGCATGGGGCTGCTGGTGCTGTTCAACTGGGCCGGCGTGCCGAAATCGCTGCTTGCGGCAGGCATCGGCCATGTCGTGATCAACCTGCCGCTCTGCTTCGCCATCATCTACAGCCAGATGGGCGACCACCAGATCAACATCGAGCGCGCCGCGCGCGACCTCGGCGCCGCCGAGTGGAAGGTGCTGCTCATGATCACGGTGCCGGTGATGGCGCCGGCGATCTTCGCCGGCTTCTTCCTGTCGATGACATTTTCCTGGGACGAGTTCGTCATCTCCTTCCTGCTCACCCGCTTCGAGACGACGCTGCCGGTGGAGATCTGGAATCTCCTGCGCTCCGGCCTCAACCCCAAGACCAATGCCGTCGGCTCACTGGTCTTTGCCGTCTCTATTGTCCTAGTTGTGTTTTTCGAACTGACGCTGCTGCGGAGAAAGCCGGCATGAGCGCGCCCCTCGTCGACATCCGCAACGTCTCGCATCGCTTCGGCCAGTTCCCGGTGCTGAAGAATGTTTCGCTGGCGATCGACCCCGGCAGCTACACGATCCTGCTTGGGCCGTCGGGTTCCGGCAAGACGACGCTGCTTTCGATCCTTGGCGGCTTCGTCACGCCCAGCGAAGGCAAGGTGTTCATCCGGGGCGCGGACTGCACCGCCGTGCCGCCGGCCAAGCGCCCGACGACCACCGTGTTCCAGGATTATGCGCTGTTTCCGCATATGAGCGTCGGCGGCAATGTCGGTTTCGGCTTGCGCATGCAGGGCGTCGACGGCGCGACCCGGGCGGCGAAGGCGCGCGATGCGCTTGCCCTCGTCGGGCTGGCGGCCGCCTTCGACAAGAAGCCGCATCAGCTCTCCGGCGGCCAGCGCCAGCGCGTGGCGCTGGCCCGTGCGCTCGTCATCGAACCGGCGGTGCTTTTGCTCGACGAGCCGCTCGGCGCGCTCGATCTCAAGCTGCGGCGGCAGATGCAGGACGAGCTGAAAGCGATCCAGAAGCGTGTCGGCACCGCCTTCGTCCATGTCACGCATGACCAGGAAGAAGCGATGGCGCTGGCCGATCATTGCGTGGTGATGAATGACGGCCGCATCGAGGACGAAGGCCCGCCCGAGCGCGTTTATGCGCGGCCCAAGACGCGCTTCTCGGCGACCTTCATGGGCGAAAGCACCATTCTTGCCGGCACCGTGACCGAAGCGGAGAACGGGATCGTCACCGTCTCGACGGCGGTCGGGCCGGTCTCGCTGCCCGGCGCATCGACTGCCGGCGCCACGGTCGCGCTCGCCATCCGGCCCGAGCACCTGGTTCTCGGCGAAGCGAAAGGCAATGTCGCGCTCGGCGACGCCAAGGTCGGCGATGTCGTCTTCCAGGGCAGTTTCAAGCGCGTGCTGGCTGCCTCGATGCTCGATGCCGCACTGCAGTTCATCGCCAAGGCTTCCGCTTCCGCCACCGTTCAGGCGGGCGACACGATAGCGATTTCGTGCAACGCTCAAGACATCATCCTGCTGGCGGACTGATCCATGAGCACGCTTCCGGTCATCGAGGCTCCGGACTGGTACGAAACCATCCGCATGGGCGACGACATCACGCTCATCCATGAGCCATGGATCAAGCCGTTCTTCCGCTGCAACATCTGGCATGTGCGCGGGCGCGACCGCGACCTGTTGTTCGACACCGGCCTTGGCCATTTCAGCCTGAGAAGCCACGTGCCGCTTGTCAGCGAGCGCAAGCTCACCTGCGTGGCCAGCCACACGCATTTCGACCATATCGGCTGCCACCACGAGTTCCCGGACCGCTGCGTGCATTCGGCCGAGGCGGCAATCCTCGCCGATCCGCGCAACGAATGGACGGTCGCCGATCGCTACGCCAATGAGGAGATGTTCGACGGCGCACCGGAAGGCTGGGATACGGCGCGCTATCGCATCCTGCCCGCGCCGGCCGGCCGGTTGCTTGAACACGGCGACATCGTCGATCTCGGCGACCGCGCCTTCGAGGTCATACACACGCCGGGTCACTCACCGGGCGGCATCGCGCTCTACGAGAAGAAGACCGGCATCCTCTTGTCCGGCGACATCGTCTATGACGGGCCGCTGATTGACGACGTCTACCACTCAGTCATTGATGATTATGTCGGGACGCTGCTGGCCATACGCGACCTGGACGTGTCGGTCGTGCATGGCGGCCATTTCCCAAGCTTCGGCAAGGTGCGCTACCGCCAGCTCATCGACGAATATGTCGCGGGCAAACGCAAGGCGGGCTGCCACCTGCAGGGCGGTTGAGCGAGCGGAAAAGCGAAGCCTACAGCGCCCGTTGCGGACAAGGGGTCCCGGTGGCATCGCCGCAACGGGAAGCTGTCGGCTGCGGCCGCTGGCTCGTCTCTTCCGAATGACGCACGAGTTCGGCGAACATAAGCGCGAAACTTCCCATCATCAGGAAGACTATGATCAGACGCGTTACCGGCAATAGACAGGTCTCTCGACTGGCCAGCCCCCGCCAACCCATCCACTGTCGGCTAACATGATCGATCCGCCTTTACGAGTGTTTAAGCCTCCTCTTAACCATTGCGGCCATCACATTCATCTCGCGCCTGTCACGAAGCGCGACTGGTGACCCGCCAGCCGGCACGCCGCCCTTCACAGATATGGGCGGCGCATGCTACGCCGTCGCCGGCGCGGCCCCGCAGACGGTCGCCCTCCGGGAGCCATGAGCAAAGCCGCCAGCCGTTTCGCCTTCGTCTCTTCCGACACCGACGACGCCCTCGCCGCGAGGGAAAGCCTGTCGGCGCGCTATGGGCAGGTGCCTGTCGCTGAGGCGGAGATCATCATCGCGCTCGGCGGCGACGGTTTTCTACTGCAGACGCTGCGCGAGACGATGAGCACGGGCAAGAAGGTCTACGGCATGAACCGGGGCACCATCGGCTTCCTGATGAATGAATATCGCGCCGGCGGTCTCGAGGAGCGCATCGCCAACGCCGTTGCCGAGACGATCCGGCCGTTGGAAATGGTCGCCGTGACGCATGACGGCGAATCCATTTCGGCGCCGGCCATCAACGAGGTGGCGCTGTGGCGCCAGTCCTACCAAACCGCGAAGATCCGCATCACTGTCGACGGCCAGGTGCGGTTGGAGGAGTTGAACTGCGACGGCGTCATGATCGCCACCCCCGCCGGCTCGACGGCCTACAATCTGTCGGCGCACGGGCCGATTTTGCCGCTCGATGCGCCGCTCCTGGCATTGACGCCGGTCAGCCCTTTCCGGCCGCGCCGCTGGCGCGGGGCGCTGCTGTCCAACAAGGCGACCGTGCGCTTCGACATTCTCGAAGCCGAAAAGCGTCCTGTGAATGCCGCCGCGGACCACACCGAGGTTAAGGCCGTGGCTTCCGTCACCGTGCGGGAATCGCCGACCGCGACGGCAACTTTGCTGTTCGATCCGAACCATTCCTGGAACGAACGCATCCTTGCCGAGCAGTTCCGCTACTGAGCCGGCGCAACGATACCTGTTCGATTAAGCATCGCGATTAAGGTTACGTCTTCACAATCACCGGGATTTCCGGCTGTTTGTGTTGACAAATCGCGGACTTGCGCCTAACTGCAACCGCGATCTTGCAGGCGCGCGGCGCCTGCCGCAACACGCGTTGCGATTTCCCGAACCAGCCAAAGACAACAAACACTTGTCCTCAGACACCCAGACCGTTCAAGAAGCGTTGACATTTTCAGACCTTGGCCTTTCGCCCAAGGTCCTCTCCGCAGTCTCAGATGCCGGCTACACCAAGCCGACTCCGATCCAGGCCGGCGCCATCCCGCATGCGCTGCTCGGCAAGGATGTGTTGGGCATTGCCCAGACCGGCACCGGCAAGACCGCTTCCTTCGTGCTGCCGATGCTGACGCGATTGGAAAAGGGTCGCGCCCGCGCGCGCATGCCACGCACGCTGATCCTCGAACCCACGCGTGAGCTCGCCGCGCAGGTCGAGGAAAACTTCATCAAATACGGCAAGAACCACAAGCTCAACATCGCGCTTCTGATCGGCGGCGTCTCCTTCGACGAGCAGGACAAGAAGCTCGAGCGCGGCGCCGA
Source organism: Mesorhizobium sp. M2A.F.Ca.ET.043.02.1.1 (assembly GCF_003952405.1). Classification (NCBI taxonomy): domain Bacteria; kingdom Pseudomonadati; phylum Pseudomonadota; class Alphaproteobacteria; order Hyphomicrobiales; family Phyllobacteriaceae; genus Mesorhizobium; species Mesorhizobium sp. M2A.F.Ca.ET.043.02.1.1. The sequence continues at coordinate 6,410,172 of NZ_CP034445.1, read as the reverse complement.
CGTGCTGATCGCGACACCGGGCCGCCTGCTCGACCATCGCGAGCGCGGCAAGCTCCTGCTCAACGGCGTCGAGATCCTCGTCATCGACGAGGCCGACCGCATGCTCGACATGGGCTTCATTCCCGACATCGAGCGCATCTGCGAGATGATCCCGTTCACGCGCCAAACGCTGTTCTTCTCGGCGACGATGCCGCCGGAAATCACCAAGCTCACCGAGAAGTTCCTGCACGCGCCGGTGCGCGTCGAGGTCTCCAAGGCCGCCTCCACCGCGACCAGCATCACGCAGCGGCTGGTGAAGTCCGGCAACAAGCCTTGGGAGAAGCGCGAGACGCTGCGCAATCTGATCAAGGCCGAAGACGCCGACCTGAAGAACGCCATCATCTTCTGCAACCGCAAGGTCGAAGTGTCGGAGCTGTTCCGGTCGCTTTTGAAGCATGATTTCGATGCCGGCGCGCTGCATGGCGACATGGACCAGCGCGCCCGCATGCAGATGCTCAACAATTTCCGCGACGGCAAGCTGCGCTATCTCGTTGCCTCGGACGTCGCCGCGCGCGGCCTCGACATTCCCGATGTCAGCCATGTCTTCAACTACGACGTGCCGATCCATGCCGAGGACTATGTCCACAGGATCGGCCGCACCGGCCGCGCCGGGCGCGCCGGCAAGTCCTTCACCATCGCCACCCGCTCCGACACCAAATATGTCGACGCGATCGAGAGGCTGATCGGCACCAAGATCGAATGGCATGACGGTGACCTGTCGACCGTGACCGAAAGCGAAGGCGAGGAGCAGCCGCGCCGCGGCCGCGGTGCCCCGCGTCGCGCCGGCCGCAAGGACGACGACCGCAAGGATCGCGGCGATCGCAAGAAGGACCGCCACGCCAAGCGCGACGAGGCTCCCGAAGCCGTGCGCGAAGAGCAGCCGGTCGCCGAAGTTGCCGATATCGCCGAACGCCGCGCCCGCAAGGACGCGATCCGTTCCGAGAACGAGCGCAAGGGTTCGGGCAACCGTCACGAGCACCGCGGCGACGCCCGCCCACAGCGCGACCGCCCCGGCCGCCATCGCGAGGAAGACGACGCGACCGTCGGTTTCGGCGACGACGTGCCGGCCTTCATGCGGATTGTCGCGAAAGTCTGAAGCTCCACCTGTAGAAGCAGACATGAAAACGGCCCGGTTTGGGCCGTTTCCTTTTTTGCGCTGGCTGGCACGCCCTGCCCTACATCGGTCCAGGCATCATCTTGGTCGGTTTTTCCAGCATCGGGAACTCGGCCTTGGTGCATTTCACGTTCGGGTTCGTCGGGGTGAACATGCCGTTCGGGTTGTCCCTGAACAGCCAGGCATGCAGGTCGTAGTGGACGAACTCCCGCGGGATGAGCGGGTAGTGCCCTTCCATCGGTCCCATGAACTTCTGGCCGAACAGTGTCGGAACCTCCTTCACGTCCGGCGTCAATGGGACCAGCCATTCCACGGCGACCAACTTCAAACCCTTCTTCGTCGGCTCGTAGATCAGGACGTTGGGCTTCATCGGGTCGAGCGGCTTGCCGATGCTCGGGACATTGACGAAATGGACGCCCATGGCGCCCTTAGGATAGTACATCGCGCCGTCAATCTTCTCGCCGCCATAGTAGACGCAGCCTTCGGTCGACAGATAGAGGTCGCGGATGGCGGCGGTGTAATCTTCATATTTGGCCAGCGATTTCTTCAGGGCTTCGATATCGGCCTTGCTGGCATCCTCTGCCCGGGCTGTGGCGGCTCCGAGCCATGCGCCCAAAAGGCCAGTCAAAACGAGGACGCCGCAGCGCCCGAGGCGAGCTGTTCTTGTCATGCATTCCTCCCAGATTCCCTTGATCTGGCCGTGCAAGACCGGGGCGGCAGATGTGATTGCGCGGCCGGTTAACCGCCCCATCCCCTCTGGAACAGCGGAATGGTAGTCCTTTCCCTGGATTTGAAAAGTATCAATTAGAACAAGCTAATGTCCTACGACCTTTGACCCATCCTTGGACATCCCAACAAAAAACGGCCCCTTACGGGACCGTTTTGCTTCGATGGCGCTGCGCAGTTGGGCGCGGCTCTTTCAGGTGAGCGGCGACAGCTGGATTTCGACGCGCCGGTTCTGCTCGCGGCCGGCGGCCGTGGCATTGGACGCGATCGGGCGCGTCTTGCCGAAGCCGGTGACGGCGAAGCGGCGCTGATCGACGCCCTGGCCGGCGAGATAATTGGCGACGGCGAGCGCGCGGCGCTGCGACAGGTCGAAATTATGTTCGTCGCCGCCGGTCGAATCGGTGTGGCCGAACACGTCCACCGTGGTCTGGCGGAACTTCTTCAGCACCAGCGCGACCGAATTCAGCACCGGATAGAAGCCCGGCTTCACCGCGTCCTGGTCGACGTTGAAGGTGATGTCGGACGGCATGTTGAGGATGATCTGGTCGCCGCTGCGGGTGACGCTGACGCCGGTGCCCTGCAACTGACGGCGAAGCTCGGCCTCGTTCTGGTCCATGGTCGCGCCGATCGCGCCGCCGGCGAGCGCCCCGATGCCGGCGCCGATCAACGCATTGCGGCGGTCATTGCCGCCCGCAAGCAGACCAAGGCTGGCGCCTGCCAGCGCGCCAAGGCCGGCGCCGGCCGCCGTGTTGGAAATCTTCTGGTCGCCGGTATACGGATCGGTGGTGGTGCAGGCGCTCACCAGCACAGCCGTCGCCACGACGACGAGCACGGTTTTCTTCATGAGATTGGTCCCTCTCCAATTCGCGGCCCTTGCAGCCGAGCCAAATCAGCCCTTCCGCAGCCTTGTAGCATGAAATGCGGCGAAAAACGGAACGGGAATGCGGCCGCAAAACCCGCTAGCCGTTCCCGCTTCGCCTCTACCACAGATTCTTGCCGTCGATGACCACCACCTCGACCTTGTCCAGGTCGAAATCGTCGAACAGGCGCGAATTGACGCTGATCTTCGGGTTGTCGAAATCCGGCTTCCCGGTCGACCAGTCAGGCGTCTCGGTGAAGGTGCCGCAACCGCAAATGGCGCAGAAACCATGCTTCACGGTCTTCGAGCCCCAGCGATAGAAGGAGACGTTCTCAGGCGGGCTCGTGAGCTTGAATTGCGACGGGACATAGTAGGCCCACAGCGACCCGCGCTTCGAGCAGAACGAGCATGTGCATTGCGTCACCGTCTGCGGCGCCTCGGCAACCTCGAAGGTTGTCGCCTTGCAGTGGCAGCTGCCTTTGATGGTCATGAACTCACCTCTCCATTGTCCGCCGCCCGCATTGCACGCAATTCCGAACGGAAAACCGCTTCGCACTTTTCCTGGAATTGCTTCGTGGCAAGGCAACATAAAGAAGCCGTCCTGACAACCGTCTGGCAGCAGCTTCAGCAGAGATGCTGGCGTGCTCGAAGGCTAGTAAGAGGGCGGCGGGACGAACAGGCAGATGGTCTTGCCGGCGTCGAGCCCAGCCTGATGCGCGCACCAGTGATATTCGCCGTCGGGCGAATTCTTGATCCGCTTGTCGCTGTAGGCCACCACCTCGCCCGTGCCTTTTATGACATAGCCTTCGGGCCGCTCGCTGATCGATGACTGCGGCACTTCCTTGCAATCGAAGTTGGCGCAGCAGGCAAAGGGATATTTCCAGCCTTGTGGCACGGCCCCCGTAGGCTGGGCGTCGTGCGCGATGGCCGGCGGCGTCAGCACCGAGACAGCTCCAACAGCGAAGAGGGAGAACAACAGTCGGCCAGCCGGTCGAGCGGCTTGGGCCGATCTTGATGTGGCAGCAGACATCGAAACGTTCCTTTCGAGCATCAAGCGTTTCAGCTTGCCCGTTCCCGGAACGTGTCTTCCCAGTGGCCGGATCGTCGGTCGCAGTTTATGCCGCGTCCGGCCATAAATGCTTCTATCCCACAGCTCGGATGCTGAGCTGATTCCACAGCCAGCGCAAGAAGTGGGCGCGCCATGGCGACGCGCCGGTTTCAAGCTTCGGCGACGGAAAGGATGCGCAGACCTGGGTGGCAACTCCAGACAACGGCCTGCGCCCAGGGTGCCTAAGAACGAAGTTCCTCCAAAGGAAGTTCCGACCTTCAGCCGTCGGCGTGTTCACGATATTGCGGCAGATCGTCTGTAATCGTGAACCACGGCGCCTTTGAACCGACGAAGATATGTGGGCTCGGGCGAATGCCTGGATCGTCCATCAGCGTCCCCATGGCGACATGGACATAGGCGCCTTCGCGGACCAATGAATAGACGAGCGAGCCGCAGCGGCCGCAATGCGCGTCATGGCCGCTCTCGTCGCCGAAAATCAGCAGCCTGTCGTCGCCCGCGGTGAGACGGAACTTGCCGCGCTCGATGCCGGCGAAGGGCTTGAACGCCGCCCCCGTCGTGCGCCGGCAGTTGGAGCAGTGACAGTTCGCGGCATAGACGAATTCGTCCGCCACTTCATAGTGGACGGTGCCGCAGAAGCATTTTCCGGTAAGTTTGCGCGTCACCGGCTTTTCTTCCTTTGCGCAACGGCAGCATATGCCCAGATTCAGGTTAGGCTGAGCCGAGAATAGCGGTTTTCAAGAATCGGAGCGGAGCGTACTTAAGGTACGTGAGCACCGGAAGCGCAGGAAATCGCCGTTCGCAGGCCGGCCTCACCTGAATATGGGCATATCCTAATCCAGGTCCGCCACCGCTTCGCCTGCACCACCCTCGATGCGATGCGAGAGCGAAGCTTCCATGAACTCGTCGAGGTCGCCGTCGAGCACGCTCGACGGCGAGGTGCTTTCGACGCCGGTGCGCAGATCCTTCACGAGCTGATAGGGCTGCAGCACGTAAGAGCGGATCTGGTGGCCCCAGCCGATGTCGCTCTTCGACGCCTCCGTGGCGTTGGCGACCGCCTCGCGCTTCTTCAGCTCTTCCTCGTAGAGGCGCGAGCGCAGCATTTCCCAGGCCTTGGCGCGGTTCTTGTGCTGCGAGCGCTCGGCCTGGCAGGCGACCGCTATGCCGGTCGCGAGATGGGTGATGCGGACCGCCGAGTCGGTGGTGTTGACGTGCTGGCCGCCCGAGCCCGAGGAACGATAGGTGTCGATGCGCACGTCGGATTCGGAAACATTGATCTCGATCGAGTCGTCGATGACCGGATAAACCCAGACGCTGGCGAAGGAGGTGTGGCGCCGCGCATTGCTGTCGTACGGCGAGATGCGCACCAGGCGGTGGACGCCGGATTCCGTTTTCAGCCAGCCATAGGCGTTGTGGCCCTTGATCAGCACGGTGGCGGACTTGATGCCCGCCTCCTCGCCGTCATGGACTTCCAGCACCTCGACCTTGAAGCGGCGGCGCTCGGCCCAGCGCGTGTACATGCGCAGAAGCATCGAGGCCCAGTCCTGGCTTTCGGTGCCGCCCGCGCCGGCATGGATTTCGAGATAGGTGTCGTTGGCGTCGGCTTCGCCGGAGAGCAGCGTCTCGACCTGCCGAGCCTTCGCCTCGCCCTGCATCGAGCGCAGCGCAGCCTCCGCTTCCGCGATGATGCCGTCGTCGCCCTCTTCCTCGCCGAGCTTGATCAGGCCGATATTGTCTTCCAGCGCCTGGGTCAGCCCCTTGACGGCGGCGATACCGTCCTCGAGCTCCTGGCGCTCCCGCATCAGCTTCTGCGCTTCGATCGGATCATTCCAGAGGCTGGAATCCTCGGCGCGCGAATTCAGGTACTCAAGCCGCTTTACAGCCTGATCCCAGTCAAAGATGCCTCCTCAGCAGGGTTATCGCCTGCCTGATTTCGTCGACAATGTTGAGCGTTTCCGCGCGCATGGCTCTTCGTTCGGTCCTGTCTTTTCGGTCTTTTCGGAATAGGCGCGATACATAGGCACGGCATCGCCGCCTGTAAAGCGAAATGGGCCGACGGTTTCGCGCCGGCCCATTCCGGATTGCAGGAGATCAGTAGAGCCCGCCGCCGCCGTCCTGGATGGCCTGGTTGGCCTGCGGCGACAGCGCGCCGCCCGAGCCGTTGGAGCCATCCGCGCCCATGCCGATCACCCAGTAGCTGTCGGCCGGACCGGTGCCGGGCTTGAACGCCTCGACGATGGTGTTGGGATCGCCTTCGGCGGCGCGCATGCCGGTCTTGCGGTTGATGGCAATGAGCTTCATGCCGTCCGGAACCTGGAAGTCGGTGTTCGGCTTGCCGTCCAGCGCCACACGCATGAAATCCTTGAAGATCGGCGCGGCGAGACCGCCGCCCGTGGCGCCCTTGCCGAGGCCGCGCGGCGTGTCGTAGCCCATGTAGAGACCGACGACGAGGTTCGGCGTGAAGCCGATGAACCAGGCGTCCTTCTCGTCATTGGTGGTGCCGGTCTTGCCGGCGATGTGGCGGCCGAGCTCGCCGATGGTGGCGCCGGTGCCGCGCTGGACCACGCCTTCCATCATCGAGGTGATCTGGTAGGCCGTCATCGGGTCGAGCACCTGCTCGGAATTGTCGACCAGCTCCGGCTCGGGTTGGTTCTTCCATTCGGCGGCGTTGCAGCCTTCGCAGCCGCGCTCATCCTGCTTGAACACCGTCTTGCCGTAGCGGTCCTGGATGCGGTCGATCAGCGAGGGTTTGATCGATTTGCCGCCGTTGGCCATGATCGAATAGGCCGAGACCATGCGCATGACGGTCGTCTCGCCGGAGCCCAGCGCCATCGGCAGATAGGGCGCCAGATGATCGTAGACACCGAAGCGCTCGGCATATTCCACGACCAGCTTCATGCCCATGTCGTTGGCGAGCCGCACCGTCATCAGGTTGCGCGACTTCTCGATGCCGGAGCGCAACGTGGCCGGGCCAGCGACCGTGCCGTCATAGTTCTTCGGGGTCCAGGTGGTGTTGCCGCTCTGGATGGTGATCGGGCCGTCCATGATCACCGAGGCCGGCGTATAGCCATTGTCGAGCGCGGCCGAATAGACAATCGGCTTGAACGAGGAGCCGGGCTGGCGCATCGCCTGGGTCGCGCGGTTGAACTCGGACTGCGCGTAGGAGAATCCGCCGACCATGGCGAGCACGCGGCCGGTATGCGGATCCATGGCGACGAGACCGCCCTCAACCTCGGGCACCTGGCGCAGCATATAGGTGTTGTCGGAACCTTCGTTCTTCTGCACGAAGACGACGTCGCCGGGCTCCAGCACTTCCGCCGGAGACTTCGCCCTGACGGACTTGCCGTTGACGAAATGGCGCATGGCAAAGCCCATGTCGTCCTTGCTGACGGTGCCCTGGACGCGGTCCTTGACCAGTTCGCCGGAGACCTGGCGCGTCGGCTGGATGCCGATGGTCAGGCCGTCCGCCGAACTATCGAGCACAACGGCAAGCTTCCATTCCGGCACGTCCTCTAGGCCCTTCGCGTTACCGAGCGGCACGCCCCAGTCGCCGGAAATGTCGATATGCGTGACCGGACCGCGGTAACCGCGCAGCATGTCGTATTTGAGCAGGCCGTTCTGCAGCGACTTGCGGGCGATAAGCTGGATGTTCGGATCGAGCGTGGTGCGCACCGACAGGCCGCCCTCATAGAGCGCGTTCTCGCCGTAGCGGGCGATGATCTGGCGGCGGACTTCCTCGGTGAAATACTCGCCGGCAAACAGATAGGAGCCATTGCGGCGCGGCGTCACGCCAAGCGGCTCGGCCTTGGCCTTGGCGCCCTCCTCGCGGGTGACGTAGCCATTCTCGACCATCTGGTCGATGACCCAGTTGCGGCGCTCGATCGCGCGGTCAGCATGCTTGAAGGGGTGATAATTGTTCGGGCCCTTGGGCAGCGAGGCGAGATAGGCGGCTTCCGCGACCGTCAGCTCGTTGACCGACTTGTCGAAATAGGTGAGCGCGGCACCCGCGACGCCATAAGCGCCGAAGCCGAAGAAGATTTCGTTGAGGTAGAGTTCGAGGATGCGGTCCTTGGAATAGGCCTGCTCGATGCGGAAGGCCAGGATCATCTCCTTGATCTTGCGCTCGTAGGTCTGGTCCGAGGTGAGCAGGAAGTTCTTCGCCACCTGCTGGGTGATGGTCGAAGCGCCGACCTGGCGCCGGCCCGAGCCGAGATTCTGCAGGTTGACGATGATGGCGCGGCCGAGGCCGGTTACGTCAATGCCGGGGTGGTTGTAGAAGTTCTTGTCCTCGGCCGACATGAAAGCGGCCTTGACGCGGTCCGGGATGGCCTGGATCGGCAGATAGAGGCGCCGCTCGCGCGCATATTCCGCCATCAGCGAGCCGTCGGAGGCATGAATGCGCGTCGTCACCGGCGGTTCGTATTTGGCCAGAACCTCGTAGTCGGGCAGGTCCTTCGCGACATGGCTGATATAGATGGCAAGGCCGGCCGCCACCAGCAACGCCAGCGTCGTGCCGATGCCAAAGAAATAGCCGATGAGACGAATCATGCCCGCTCCAGTCCGAGGTTCGGGAATTTCCTAAACGAAGCCGGCAGTCGCGCAAGCTTCCCGGGGCGGTCCCAATCCGCAATCAAAAGACCCATGTCGCGACCATGTGGACAAAATACGGCAGCGCGAGATTTGAGGACTCGGTCGCCGAATAATAACGCCGGGTGTTGTCGTCATGCAACGCCGCTTATGGTTGCAGACCCCAAGCGGTTGTGGGGGCGTGGGCGGATCAACCGCCCGTCGCCGTTCCGGCCTTGGCAGCGGCAAACAGGGCGACCGCGTTGGTTATGCTTTGCGCGGCCTTGGCGCGCCAGTCGGCGCTGAGCAATTGCGCCTCGTCCTTGCTGTTGGAGAGGTAGCCAAGCTCGACCAGAACGGACGGCACGTCCGGAGCCTTGAGCACCTTGAAGCCGGCCGAGCGTTGCGGATTGTTGATGAGGCCGACGCTGGTCGACAATTGGCCGACCAGCGTGTGGGCGAAGCTCATCGAGAAGCCATGCGTTTCCCGGCGGATCAGGTCGATGAGGATGTCGGTGACTTCCTTGTTGTCGTCCTCGATCTTCATTCCCGCAAACTGGTCGGACAGGTTCTCGCGATCGGCGAGCGCCTGGGCTTCCGGGTCGGAGGCCTTGTCCGAAAGTGTGTAGACCGTGGCGCCGCGAAGACCTTTGACCGCGATCGTATCGGCATGGATCGAGATCAGGAGATCGGCCTCGTGCTGGCGCGCGATGCGCACGCGCTCGTCAAGCGCCAGGTAGACGTCGTCATCGCGGGTCATGAAGACATCGTATTTGCCGACCGCGGCCAGCTTGTCGCGCAATTCCTTAGCAAAAGCGAGTGTGACGTCCTTCTCGACCGTGCCGGCTGAGCTTTCGGCGCCGCCATCGACGCCGCCATGGCCAGGATCGATCACCACGGTGAAGCGATGACCGGGCGCCGAGACCGGCCCGGTGCCGACCCTCTCGCCTTTCTCGGTGGAGACCGTCGAACCGGTGGTCAGCGACTGGTTGGCCAGCGCCTCGTCGAACTCCCGTTCGGAGGCGGCCGATATGTCGATGGCGATGCGATAGCCGATGCCGTCGTCATTCTTGAGCACGTCGAGCTTGTCGACGGCGAAAGGACCCTTGCCGGTGAGGATCAGTCGCGAGCCATGCCCCTGATCGCCATAACGGACGGCCCGCACAAGGCCACGCGGCTTCACATCCTTGGTCTCAAGGGCGAATCGCGTGCGCGGGAGGTCGACGACCAGGCGATTGGGGCCGCGCAACAAGAACCATTTGACGCCCGGCTCGCTGTCGAAATTCACGACGATGCGCATCTTGGTGGCGTCGCCGGCCATCTTGTAGCCGGTCGCGCCAAGCAGGCCGTCGGCGCGCGCGGCGGCCGCGAAACAAAGCAGCAGCGCCAGCAGCAAAGCGGCCCAGGCCACGCGCGTGGCATGCGCCGCGGCCCCGCCCCTCTTGTCCGCGCTGCCCGCCAATCCCATCTCTTGTCCGTCGCTCCCGGTTTGACGCATTGCGCCCGGTCTTCTCGCCGAGGCCCGTCAGGCCGCCAATTCGATTAACGATTGGTATTCAGAGAAGGTTAACCAAGCCTTTCATGAGGTGGGACAAATGGCATCTTCCCCAACGGAAGCGCTTTTTGCCGGCATCCGAAATCGGGGTTGCCTTCCATCCCGCCAAATCATAAAAGCGACATTGGATCACTGCAATCCTGGAACCGCTCGCCTCAGCAGTTTCCTGCCAAAGGTCGGATGCAAAGGCGGCTCCTTTATCCTTCCAGGCTCATGTGGTCGCGACGATTTTCGCAGGCGTGCTCCCGTGGCGGGGGAATCGCTTGCGTGAGGAAAACGGCCGGGTTCGCCCCGCGCCGGCTCTTCGTGAGCAAACAAGCTGGTCCGGCTCAGCCCGGGCTTTGGTTCAAAAGGTTCTGCTGGGTGCCGATGGCTTCAAGCGCAATCATGGAAAGGTCCGCATCAAACCGCGCCATACTGGCTGCGGGCGGCACCGCCATCGCGCTCAAGCGGCGGCTAGCGGACATTCAATTATCCGGCATGCACACAGATACAGGCGCACAGCGGCGGGAATTGCCACGCCAGCTGCGGCCGTCGGCTGCCGGCAGGAAACAAGATAATGCCCAACAAGATGCTGATAGACGCCTCCCACCCGGAGGAAACACGCGTTGTCGTCGTTCGCGGTAACCGCATCGAAGAATTCGACTTTGAATCCCAGGACAAGAAGCAGCTCAAAGGAAACATCTACCTCGCCCGCGTAACCCGCGTCGAACCTTCCCTCCAGGCAGCCTTTGTCGAGTATGGCGGCAACCGTCACGGTTTTCTCGCCTTCAGTGAAATCCATCCCGACTATTATCAGATCCCGGTCGCCGACCGTCAGGCTCTGCTGCGCGCCGAAGCGCAGGAGGCCGAGGACGAAGACGACGAGGAAGCGGAGAACGGCGAAGAGCAGGCGCGCGATCGCGGCGGCCGGCGCAACCGCAGGCGCGGCGGCAAGAACCGTGACCGCGGCGAGCACAGACACGCTTCCTCGGAAAACGAGGAAAGCCCGGCTGAGCCCGCAGCCCTCGAAGAGCCCGCGGCAGAGGCTGCCGGGAGCGAGGAAGCCGGCGGCGTGACCGCCGATGCCTGGCCAGAAGACGCATCGGACGTATCGGATGCCTCCATCGTCGCCGAAGCCGTCGAAGTCGAAACCGACCAGGAAACGGCTGAAGAGTCCGCCGCCGAGACCGGCGGCGGCGACGCAGCGGACAACGAGGACGGCAAGCCGTCCGAAGGTGGCCCCACCTCGATCGCAGCGAGCGTCGAAGCCGATGTGATTTCCGAGGCGGTGCCGCAGGCGGATCAGCCCGAGCAGACCGCCGAAGCCGCCAGCGACAATGATCGCGGCATGCTGGAGGACGTCTCGGCCTCGCATTCGGACGAGCACGAGGTCGAATCGGTCGGCGCCGAGGACGCGCTCGAGGAAATCCGCAGCCGCCGCAAGCCGGTCCGCCGCCAGTACAAAATTCAGGAAGTCATCAAGCGCCGCCAGATCCTTCTGGTGCAGGTGGTCAAGGAAGAACGCGGCAACAAGGGCGCCGCGCTCACCACCTATCTTTCGCTTGCCGGCCGCTATTCGGTGCTGATGCCGAACACAGCGCGCGGCGGCGGCATCTCGCGCAAGATCACCAACGCCCAGGACCGCAAGCGGCTGAAGGAGGTCGTGACCGACCTCGACGTGCCGCAGGGCATGGGTGTCATCCTGCGCACCGCCGGCGAAAGCCGCACCAAGGCCGAGATCAAGCGCGACTACGAGTATCTGATGCGGCTGTGGGAGAACGTCCGCAGCCTCACGCTGCAATCCACGGCCCCTGCCCTCGTCTATGAGGAAGGCAGCCTGATCAAGCGCTCGGTGCGAGACCTCTACAACAAGGATATCGACGAGATCCTCGTTTCCGGCGAGGACGGTTATCGCGAGGCCAAGGACTTCATGCGCATGCTGATGCCGAGCCACGCCAAGGTGGTTCAGCCCTATCGCGACACGACGCCGATCTTCGTGCGCAACGGCATCGAGGCGCAGCTCGACCGCATGCTGCAGCCACAGGTGACGCTGAAAAGCGGCGGCTACATCATCATCAACCAGACCGAGGCGCTGGTCTCGATCGACGTCAACTCCGGCCGCTCCACCAAGGAGCATTCGATCGAGGAGACCGCGCTCCACACCAATCTAGAGGCGGCCGAGGAAGTCGCGCGGCAGCTCAGACTGCGCGACCTTGCCGGCCTCATCGTCATCGACTTCATCGACATGGAGGAGAACCGCAACAACCGCGCTGTCGAGAAGCGGCTGAAGGATCACCTCAAGAACGACCGCGCCCGCATCCAGGTCGGCCGCATCTCGCATTTCGGCCTGATGGAAATGTCGCGTCAGCGCATCCGCGCCAGCGTGCTGGAATCGACCATGAAGCCCTGCCCGCATTGCGGCGGCACCGGCCATGTGCGTTCCGATTCCTCCGTGGCGCTGATGGTGGTGCGGGCGATCGAGGAATTCCTGCTCAAGGATTCGCGCAGCCACATCATCGTGCGCACGCCGGCCGCGACGGCGCTTTACGTGCTGAACCACAAGCGCGCCAACCTTGTGGAGCTCGAAGCCCGTTTCGGCCTGACGATCACGATCGAGGCTGACGAGACTCTCGGCACCCAGCATTACGCGATCTTCCGCGGCGCCATAGCCGAGAAGCCGGAAGGTTTTGTCGAGGTGCGCAGCCTGCCGGCCTATGTCGAGCCGGACGAGCCCGAGGACGAGATCGTCATCGAGGAGGAAGAAGAGGCCGCGGTGCAGGCCGAACAGCCGCGCCAGCCGCAGCAGCAGGGCCAGCACCAGCAGCGGTCCGAGGACGGCGAAGGCCGCGACCGCAAGCGTCGCAAGCGCCGGCGGCGGCGTGGCGGCAGGGACCGCGACCGCGAGCACAATGGGGATGTCGCGGCGGCGCCGGCGGAAGCTGGCGAAACCAGCGACGATGCCGCGGATGCGCCGGAAGAAGCAGCCCAGGAGGCGACCGCTGGCGGCGAAGCCGAGGCAACCGCTACCGATGATGCTTCCGGCAAGAAGCGCCGGCGCGGCAAGCGCGGCGGCAAGCGCAACCGCCGCGACGACGAGGCTTCAGAGGCCGCCGCCGGCGACGGCGAGGACGAAGCAGCGGAAGATGAGGACGCCGCAGGCGAGCCGGCGGTGGCAGCCGCGCCTGAGCAGCCTGCTGCCCCCGCGGCCGCCAATGACGACGCCGAGGCGATCGAAAAGCCGAAGAAGCCCCGCCGTTCGCGCGCCAAGAAGGCCGCCGAGGAAGCCGTGGCAGAGACGGTGTCCGAATCTGTGGCGGAAGCCCAGGTCGCGCCCGTGGCGGTCGAGCCGGAGCCGGCACCTGCCGCTCCCGCGGCGGCCGAGGCCGAGCCCGCCGCCAATGCTCACCCGACGCGGCGCAAGCCGCAGTCGATCGATGCGCCGGTTGTTCCCGTCGTCTCCTCGAACGTCTCCGAAGAGGCCAAGACCGAGGACAAGCCGAAGCGCGCCGGCTGGTGGCAGCGCAAAGGTTTCTTCTAAGCTTTTCAAATTGTTGGACTGATTTCTTTTCAAAAATCCCGCGCCGCCTGGCGCGGGATTTTTTTGTTTGCCGAAGCGCAAGGCAAATCGAGATTCAGGTCAGGCCGGCCTCACCTGAATATCGACTTGCCTATGGCGCGAAGATCGACCAGTTCATCATCCGTGCGAGCTTCTCCAGGGCGATGGAGCCGAGCTTGGAGTTGCCGTTCTCGTTGAGGCCGGGCGACCAAACAGCCAGCGAAGCCACGCCGGGCACGATGCCCAAAATGCCGCCGCCGACACCGCTTTTGCCGGGGATGCCGACGTGGAAGGCAAAATCGCCGGAGCCGTCATAGTGGCCGCAGGTCAGCATCAGCGCGCCGATACGGCGTGCCCGCTCGGCCGACACGACCGAATGCCCGGTCGCCGGATTCCTTCCGCTATTGGCGAGGAACCGGCCCGCCATGGCAAGCTGCCGGCAACTCATGGCGATGGCGCAGTGATGGAAATATACGCCCAGTGCCAGCTCCGGCTCATGATGAAGATTGCCGAAGGATTTCATGTAGTTGGCCAAGGCGAAGTTGCGGTAGCCGGTGGCCCGCTCGGACGCCGCCACTTCGCGGTCGATGATGATCGTCTCGTCATCGGCGAGGAACTGGATGAAGCGCAGGATCTCGCCGATCGCCTCGCGCGGCTGATGCCCGGCGAGCAGCACGTCGGAGACGACTATGGCGCCGGCATTGATGAACGGATTGCGCGGGATGCCGTTCTCATGTTCGAGCTGGACGATCGAGTTGAACGGATTGCCGGACGGCTCGCGGCCGACGCGCTGCCAGAGCGCATCGCCGACCTTTCCCAGCGCCAGCGTGAGGGTGAAGACCTTCGAGACGCTTTGGATGGAAAAGGGCTGATCGGCATCGCCGGCAAGGATGACGCGGCCATCATTGGTCACGGCGGCGATGCCGAATTTCTTCGGATCGACCTTGCCGAGCTGCGGGATATAGGTCGCTACCTTGCCGCGATCGGTGCGTTCAGCCATTTCGGCGGCGACTTCCGCCAATGCTTGCTCGAGTTCCGGCATGGCTTCTATTTCAGCCAGTGTTCGATGCGCGCCAGCGCCTCGACCATGTCTTCATGGCTGCCGGCATAGGAAAAGCGCATGGTGCGATGCCCCTGCTGCGGATCGAAATCGCGGCCTGGCGTCGCCGCGACATGCGCCTGGGCCAGCATTTTTCGCGCAAAGGCCATGCTGTCGTTGGTGTGGCGGGTGACATCGCAGAAGGCATAGAAGGCGCCGTCCATGGGTGCTGCCAGCGCAAATCCGAGCTCGGGCAGACGCTTCATCAGAAGGTCGCGATTCAGGGCATAGCGCGCCTTCACCTTTTCGAGCTCCAACGTGGCCTTGAAGGCCTCGATCGCGGCAATCTGCGACAATTCCGGCGGCGAGATATAGAGGCTCTGGGCGATGCGCTCGACCGGCCGCACCAATTCCTCGGGCAGCACCATCCAGCCGATGCGCCAGCCGGTCATGCAATAGTATTTCGAGAAGGAATTGATCACGGTCACCCCGGCGCCATGCGCCAGCGCGGTCACATCGGGCGCCGCATAAGCCAGCCGGTGGTAGATTTCATCGGAGATGACGCCGATGCCGAGTTCCTCCGCCGTCTTCACCAGGGCCGCAAGTTCGTCCGCCGGGATCACCGCACCCGTCGGATTGGCGGGGCTGGCAAACAGCACACCCTTCAGCGGCTTATCGCGATGCGCGCTCTTCAGATGCTCGGCATGCAGATAGGCGTCCGCGCCGAGCTCGATCTCGACGATCTCGATGCCGAGCGCGGCCATGATGTTGCGATAGGCCGGATAGCCGGGCGCGGCGATGGCCACGCGGTCGCCCGGATCGAACATGGCCAGGAAAGCGAGGTTGAAGGCGGCCGACGACCCCGTGGTGACGGCAATGCGCGACGGCGCGACGTCGATCCCGTAATGCTCGCCATAGTGCTCGGCGATCGCCTTGCGCAGATCGGCCAAGCCCAAGGCATCGGTGTAGCCGATGCGGCCGTGCCTGAGGGCCGCGGCCGCCGCTTCGCGTACGCCTGCCGGCGCGGAATCCGACGGCTGGCCGACGGCCATCGACACCACAGGCACGCCGGTGGCCTTCAGCCGGTTGGCTTCGGCCAGGATGTCCATGGCGTGGAAGGGCTCGACTTCCCCCCGGCGCGAAAGCGAAACGACCATTTGACCTCTTCCAACTGCCCTATTTCGGCGAATTCCGGACGCAAGCAGCGCAGACTTGTCCTTGAACTGCCCTAGTTAAAGGAACAGCGCCGCACAAATGCCCGATTGATGTGGGGATCACAAGCGCGCAGGAAGTTGCCGGCGCCGACTTTTCATCTTTCGCCCGCTCGTCTACCAGTGGACCTATGTTGAGCCGACCCCGACCATCGATTGGCAGATCGACCTCTCTCAGCCGAACCGCGCGCGGCTTCGCGACGCTTATGCTTGCCGCCGCCGTTGCCGTGTCGAGCTCGGTCAGCGCCTTCGCGCAAGGCGTGCCGGTGGTGCGCGACGCCGAGATCGAGGCGCTGGTGCGCGACTATGCCCGCCCGATCTTCAAGGCCGCGGGGCTTGCCAATGACGGCATCGACATTGTTCTGGTCAATGATCCGAGTTTCAACGCTTTCGTCACCGGGCGGCGCCTGTTCGTCAACACCGGCGCGCTGGTGACCGCCGAAACGCCGAACGAGATCATCGGCGTCATCGCGCACGAGGCCGGCCATATTGCCGGCGGTCATCAGCAGAAATTGCGCGACCAGCTCGACCGCGCCAAGACAATGGCCATCATCGCCACGCTGCTCGGCGCCGGTGCCATGGTGGCCGGCGCGACCACCAACAGCAAGGGCCTGGCGGGCGCCGGCATGGGTGTTGCCGCCGGCGGCGGCGAGATGGCGCAGCGCTCGATCCTTGCCTATCAGCGCACCGAAGAGATCACCGCCGACCGTTCGGCGATCACCTATCTCAACGCCACCGGCCAGTCCGGCATGGGCATGCTGAAGACCTTCGGCCGCTTCCAGAGCGCGCTGTCGCTCGCCGGCACCCAGGTGGATCCCTACCGGATCAGCCATCCGATGCCGCAGGAGCGCATCGCCAACCTTGAAGTGCTGGTCAAGCAGAGCCCCTTCGTCAATGTTGTCGACCCCCCGGCGCTGCAGCAGCGGCACGACATGATGCGCATCAAGATCGCCGCCTATATGCAGGGCCAGGCGGCTGTCGCGCGGCTGATGCGCAAGAATCCGACCAGCCTCGCCTCGCGCTATGGCGACGCGCAGCAGACCTATCTTTACGGCAATCCAGGCGCCGCGCTGACCAAGACGGCGGCGCTGATCAAGGAACAGCCGAAGAACCCCTATTTCCAGGAGCTGCGCGGCGATATCCTGATGAAGGCCAACAAGCCGAAGGACGCGGCGGACGCCTATGCCAAGGCGGTGAGCCTCGATCCCGCGCATTCCGGACTGCTGCTGGTCTCGCTCGGCCAGGCGCTGATGGCGGTGGGCACGCCTGATTCGCTGAAAAAGGCCGTGGTCCAGCTCAACAACGGCGTCGGGCGGGACAAGGAGAATGCCGAAGCCTATCGCTTCCTGGCGCAGGCCTATGGAGAACAGGGCGACATTCCGGCCGCCGATCTTGCCACCGCAGAGGGCCATTACTATGCGGGCGACTACAAGAATGCGAAGATCTTCGCCATGCGCGCTCAACAGAAATTGAAGCGCGGCGAACCCCGCTGGGTGCGCGCTCAGGATATTATAAACTACACACCGTCTAACAAACTCAAATGAACCTCCCGGACGTCGGCGACGACGAAGGCGGACCGGAACAGGAAAAAGGACGACGATAATGAACAAGGCAATCCTGCTTGGCAGTGCCGGCGGCCTGGCGGTGGCGCTCGGCATGCTGGCCTTCGGTTTCGTGGCGGGAAATCCGCAGGCCGCGAAGGCCGACACCGTGCAGGTCGCCCAGGTCACGTCCTCCGCCGACACCCAGGCGGCCGCCGATACCAAGATCGATCGCAAGGAGGTCGAGGGCATCATCCGCGACTACCTCTTGAAGAACCCGGAAGTGCTGCTCGAGGTGCAGGACGCGCTCGAGGCCAAGCAGAAGGAAGAGCAGCGGCTTGCGGCACTCGGCGTCATCAAGAATTCCAAGGACGAGATCTTCAACTCGACGTTCGACGGCGTCGTCGGCAACCCCAAGGGCAAGGTCACGATCGTCGAGTTCTACGACTACAATTGCGGTTTTTGCAAACGCGCCATCGAGGACATGCAGGCTTTGACCAAGTCCGATCCGGACCTGCGCTTCGTCCTCAAGGAGTTCCCGATCCTGAGCCCCGATTCGCAGAAGGCCAGCGTCGTCTCCATGGCGTTCCACCTGATGCATCCGGAGAAATACGGCGAATTCCACACCGCGCTGCTCGGCGGCCAGGGCCGCGCCACCGAAGCGACCGCTATCAAGGTGGCGCTTTCGCTCGGCGCCGATGAGGCGACGCTGCGCGAGAAGATGAAGGATCCGCGCATCGCCGAGACGCTTTCGCGCACCTATGACCTTGCGACGAAACTGTCGATCACTGGCACGCCGTCCTATGTGGTCGGCAACGAGGTGATCTTCGGAGCGCTCGGCCAGCAGGTTCTGGCGGAAAAGATCGAAGAGGCCAAGAGCGCACTGTAGGCGCTTGCGGATACAAAAGCCGGCCGCTGTGGACAGCGTAAGAACGCACTTGCGCTCTTTTCGCGGGCGGCTATGCCCATTATAGAGGCCCAGTGCGCCGGCTTGGGGTCGGCGTGAAACAAGGTCGGCATATTGAAAACGATTTTCGTCCTCAACGGTCCCAATCTCAATGCGCTCGGCAAACGCGAGCCGGGAATTTATGGCGGCAAGACGCTTGCGGCCATCGAAGAGGATTGCAAGGCGGCGGGCGCCGCGCTCGGGCTCGGGATCGATTTTCGCCAGTCCAATCATGAGGGCGATCTGGTCGACTGGATCCAGGAAGCCGGCGAGAAGGCTGCAGGAATCGTCATCAATCCCGGCGCCTACAGCCACACCTCGATCGCCATCCACGACGCCATCCGCTCTGTTGCGCCGCTGCCCGTCGCGGAGGTCCATCTTTCCAACATCCACGCGCGGGAGCCCTTCCGCCACGTCTCCATGGTCGCGCCGGTCGCTGTCGGCATGATCTGCGGGTTCGGGCCGCTCGGCTACACGCTCGCGCTGCAGGCACTGGCGGCACGCCTGTGACCGGCCCCCAAACAGAAGGCTCGAAAATGTCGATAAAAAAGAACGGTGTTGACCAGCAACTGATCCGCGACCTGGCGGGCATCCTGAACGACACCAATCTGACGGAGATCGAGGTCGAGCTCGGCGACCTCAAGGTGCGCGTGTCGCGCCAGTCGCAGGCTGTCCATGCGGTTGCCGCGCCCCTGCCCGCGATTGCCGCTCCCGTCGCCGCCGCGGCTCAGCCGGCAGCGGCCGTCGCCGCGGCGCCTGCCGATCCGTCCAAGAATGCCGTGCCTTCGCCGATGGTCGGCACCGCCTATCTGGCGCCCTCGCCCGACGCCAAGCCGTTCGTCGAGATCGGCCAGAAGGTGAAGGAAGGCCAGACGCTTCTCATCATCGAGGCGATGAAGACGATGAACCAGATTCCTTCGCCGCGCGCCGGCACGGTGACGGCGATCCTCATCGAGGACGCCCAGCCGGTCGAGTACGGAATGCCGCTGGTGGTCCTCGAGTAGGAACAGCCAAGAGATGTTCCAGAAGATCCTCATCGCCAACCGCGGCGAAATCGCGCTCCGGGTGCTGCGCGCCTGCAAGGAGCTCGGCATCCAGACGGTGGTGGTCCACTCGACCGCGGATTCCGACGCCATGCATGTGCGGCTCGCCGACGAGAGCGTCTGCATCGGCCCGCCGCCGTCGCGCGAAAGCTACCTCAACATCCACCAGATCGTCGCCGCCTGCGAGATCACCGGCGCCGACGCCGTGCATCCGGGCTACGGCTTTCTGTCCGAAAACGCCAAATTCGCCGATATCCTCGCCGCCCACAACATCACCTTCATCGGCCCCTCCGGCGACCATATCCGCATCATGGGTGACAAGATCGAGGCCAAGCGCACGGCAAAGCGTCTCGGCATTCCCGTGGTGCCCGGCTCCGACGGCGCGATCAGCGACGAGAAGGAAGCCAAGCGCGTTGCGGCCGAGATCGGCTATCCGGTGATCATCAAGGCCTCCGCCGGCGGCGGCGGCCGCGGCATGAAGGTGGCGCACACCGAAGCGGACCTCGAAGTCGCGTTGCAGACGGCAAAGTCGGAAGCCGGCGCGGCCTTTGGCGACGACGCAGTGTATATCGAGAAATATCTGGAAAAGCCGCGCCATATCGAGGTGCAGGTGTTCGGCGACGGCGCCGGCCGCGGCGTGCATTTCGGCGAACGCGACTGCTCGCTGCAGCGGCGCCACCAGAAGGTGTGGGAGGAGGCCAATTCGCCCGCGCTCAACGCCGAGGAACGTTCGCGCATCGGCGGCATCTGCGCCAAAGCCATCGCCGATCTCGGCTATTCAGGCGCAGGCACGATTGAGTTCCTCTATGAGAATGGCGAGTTCTATTTCATCGAGATGAACACGCGACTGCAGGTCGAGCATCCGGTGACCGAAGCGATCACCGGCATCGACCTCGTGCATGAGCAGATCCGCGTCGCTTCCGGCGGCGGGCTGTCGGTCAGGCAGGAGGACATCAAGTTCACCGGCCACGCCATCGAGTGCCGCATCAACGCCGAGGACCCGCGGACCTTCACGCCTTCGCCCGGCACGATCACGCATTTCCATACGCCGGGCGGCCTCGGCGTCCGCGTCGATTCCGGTGTCTATTCCGGCTACAAGATCCCGCCTTATTACGACAGCCTGATCGGCAAGCTGATCGTGCATGGCCGCAACCGCGTCGAATGCATGATGCGGCTGCGCCGCGCGCTTGATGAATTCGTCGTCGACGGCATCAAGACGACACTGCCGCTGTTTCGCGACCTTGTCGGCAATCCCGACATCGCCAATGGCGATTACGATATCCACTGGCTGGAAAAATACCTGGCCAAGGGTGAATAGCACGGGGATGCGATGACCCGCCCCTACGCGCCAGGCTATCGCATCCCGACCGACCTGCTGCTCAGGGCTTACGCATCGGGCGTATTCCCGATGGCCGAGAGCGCCGACGACCCGGAAGTGTTCTGGGTGCGGCCGGAGACGCGCGGCATCATTCCGCTGGACGGGTTCCACACGCCGCGCAGCCTCAAGAAAACGATCCGCAAGCACCCGTTCGAGATCCGCTACGATTTCGATTTCGAGGCGACGATCGACGGCTGCGCCGAGAAGCGCGAGGAGCGCCGCTCGACCTGGATCAATGCGCCGATCCGCGAAGCCTATGTCGAGCTCCATCGCCTCGGCCACTGCCATTCGGTCGAAGCCTGGCGCGAGGACCGTCTGGTCGGCGGCCTTTACGGCGTTTCGCTCGGGCGCGTGTTCTTCGGCGAGAGCATGTTCGCCAGGGAGACCGATGCCTCTAAGACCTGCCTCTATTATCTGGTCGAGCGGCTGAAGGCGCGCGGCTTCGCGCTGCTCGACACGCAGTTCACCACCGAGCATTTGAAGCGCTTCGGCGCCATCGACGTGCCGCGCGGCCAGTATGAGAAGCTGCTGGCCGAGGCGCTGAAGGGCGAGGCCGTCTTCTATCCCTGAGGTCAGTCCCGCGCCGTATCCATCGGCGTCTGCGCGTGAAACATCATCTTCCAGCCGTCGGCGCGGTGAACATAGCCGGTGCTGACCAGCGCGGCATAGGATTCGCCGTTCTCACGCGTCGCGCGCGCTTCGTAAGTCAGCATGATGATATCGCTGCCCGGCTCGACCATGCCCTTCAGCTTGATGTCGAGGTCGCGCCAACGGTTGGGTTTGCTGGCTGTCGCCGCCAGGTCGGAGTTGGTCATCGCCTTGGCCATTTGCGGAAACGCCACCAGGCATTCCACATCGGCATTGGCTTCATAATAGGCGGAATCGCCGGTCCAGAAGCCCTTCTCGATGTCGAGAAGCTCTTGCTTGTTGGCCATGATCGGCTTCGTGGCGGTCATCGCGGAATCCTCCTCGCCTTGCCGAGTTGGAACGGCTGAAAGGCGGGCAGGTTCCGGGATCAGTTGGTGCTGGAGGGATCGTCGTCGGTCGGCTCGGGGGCAGCGCCAGCCGGCTCGGTCGCCGGCTCCGCCGCTGCCTTGGGCTTGGCGGCCTGGGTCTTCGGCTTGCCCGTCTCGGCCTTTGCTGCGGTCGGTGGCGGCACGTCCGACTTCTGCTTGCAGCCCTTGAGCCAGACGTCATAGACGGCGTGCTCGACGGCGTTGAGGCCAGGGCTTTCGGCAAACATCCAGCCGGTGAAGATGCGACGGATCTTGCGATCGAGCGTGATCTCGTCGACCTCGACGAAGGAATCGGTCTTCGGCTGCTCCGTGTCCGGCCGCGAATAGCAGACGCGGGGCGTGACCTGCAAAGCGCCGAACTGCACGGTCTCGTCGACATAGACGTCGAAGGTGATGATGCGGCCGGTGATCTTGTCTATGCCGGCGAATTCGGCCACTGGGTTGGTGATACGCTCGGAGGCAGCCGGCGCAGGGGCCGGCGCCTGCGCGGCGGCGAAAGCGGCTGTCGAGGCAAGCAGAAGGGACGTCCCAGCGATCAGCGCCTTAGAGATTTGGGCTGGAATCCTGAGCCGCAATTCCGAACGGAAAACCGCTGCGCACTTTTCCTGGAATTGCTCTGGATCGCTCATGCAAAACACCGGTGGTTGTGCCCGGGTGATTCTTCAATGCCCAAGGCTAATCATGGCTGCGCAGTCAGCAAGCAGCTAAACGCCAATTGTGGCGATAAAGGATCGAAGCGACGCCTTGAATTGCGATCCGGGTGATTACGATCCCGGCGTCCAGGCATCGTAGTCGCCGGTCACTTGCGGACGATGCTGGTTAGTCAAGATCGAACCTTGCGGCCGATAGGCGCCGGGCGTTCCCGTGAGGTTCGCCCGATGCGGCTTCTGCCACTCGCGCGCCTTGTAGCTCTCGCCCGAAGGGGGCGTGTCGACGCGGTGATGGATCCATCCATGCCAGCCGGGCGGGATCTTCGAGGCTTCCGAATAGTCGCGGTAGATCACCCAACGGCGGGTGCGGCCTTCCGAATCGACACCGCCTTCATAATAGACGTTGCCTGCTTCGTCCTCGCCGACCTTCTTGCCGAAGCGCCAGGTGTGGAAGCGGGTGCCAAGCGTCTGGCTGTTCCACCAGGTGAAAAACTGCAGCAGGAAAGTTTTCATCCAGATCCTCGCGGCGGCAGCGGCTGCGCCTCTCCCCTGCTTATGGCGTCACGCCACCGCGAAGGCAAGGGTTTTGCCGCTCCCGGAATGTAATGCTTCGTGCGCTAAATCGATGCAGCCGCTCCGCTGGCGGCAGGGCGGCTTGCAAAGCCTTGCCTGTCTTTCTAAAGCTCGACCCGCCCCGGTTCGGGGCGCCTTCAGGGAGGTGACGATTGACCCGGAAACCGTCCGCCGACAGCCGGATCAACGCCGAAGATATTCGCCGCCGCAAGGGCGGCGTGCCGATCGTGTGCCTCACCGCCTATACCTACCCTGTCGCCCGCCTGCTCGATCCGCATGTCGACCTGCTGCTGGTCGGCGACAGCGTCGCCATGGTTCTGCATGGCCACGCCACCACGCTTGGCGCCTCGCTGGAGATGATGATCGCCCACGGCCAGGCCGTGATGCGCGGCTCGGCCAAGGCCTGCGTCGTGGTCGACATGCCCGCCGGCAGCTATGAGACCTCGCCGGCGCAGGCCGCGACGTCCGCGAGGCGCATTGTCGAGGAAACGGGCTGCCAGGCCGTGAAGCTCGAAGGCGGCGTCGACATGGCCGCCCAGATCGCGGCCATCGTCGCCGAAGGCATACCGGTGATGGGTCATATCGGGCTGCAGCCACAGTCGGTGGAAAGGGACGGCGGCTACAGGATCAAGGGCCGGACGGAGGAGAACATCGCAGCGCTCTTCCGCGACGCCGAGGCGGTGGAGAAGGCCGGCGCTTTCTCGGTCGTCATAGAGGGGACGATGGAGGCCGTGGCCGCGAAGTTGACCCGTCATATTTCCATACCGACCATCGGTATCGGCGCCAGCGCCGACTGCGACGGCCAGATCCTGGTGATCGACGACATGGTCGGCATGACCGTCGACCGCGTGCCCAAATTCGTGAAGGAATACGCGGATTTGCGCAGCGTGATCGCCGATGCGGCGGCGCGCTACGCCGCCGAGGTGCGCAGCCGCGCCTTTCCCGGCCCAGACCACGTCTTCACGACAGCATCCGGCAAGGACGAGACATGAGCACTCCAATCGTCGTCGACAGCGTCGCCGCCCTTCGCGCCCAGGTGCGCGAGTGGCGCCAGGCCGGCCTCAGGGTCGCCATGGTACCGACCATGGGCGCGTTGCATGACGGCCATATCTCGCTGGTCAGGATCGCGCTCGAATGCGCCGACCGCTGCGTCGTCTCGATCTTCGTCAACCCGACGCAGTTCGCGCCGACGGAGGACCTCGACAAATATCCGCGCCAGCTGGCGCGCGATCTCGACCGGTTGCGGGAGGCAGGCGCGCATCTCGCCTTCACGCCGAGCGTAAGCGAAATGTACCCCGCCGGCTTCGCCACCAAGATCTCGGTGGGCGGCCCCTCGTCGGGTCTCGAAACAGACTTCAGGCCGAGCTTCTTCGACGGCGTCGCGATCGTGGTGGCCAAGCTCTTCCTGCAGGCGGCGCCCGACTGCGCCGTGTTCGGCGAAAAGGACTACCAGCAGCTTTGCGTCGTCAGGCAGCTCTGCCGCGATCTCGACCTGCCGGTCGAGATCATCGGCGCGCCGACGGTGCGCGACGCGCACGGCCTCGCCATGTCGTCGCGCAATGCCTATCTGGGCGAAGCCGAGCTCGACATCGCGCGCCAGCTCAACGCGATCCTGCGCCGCACGGCAGCGGCGCTTTCGACCGGTGCGGATGAAGCCGGCGCCACCGAAGATGCTGCAAAGGCGCTTGTCTCCGCAGGCTTCCGGAAGATCGACTATGTCGCCGCCCGCGCGAGCGTCACGCTCGAACCCTGGCGACGGGACCGCGACGGCCGCCTGCTCGCGGCAGCATGGCTCGGCACGACGAGGCTGATCGACAATGTGGAGATTCCCTCCGCGTGACCGCTCGCGGTCCGATCGGCTGCCGATCGGCGGGCTGTCGCCGCCGTTGACGCCTATTCTTCCGACGGCATATGCAGATACATCGACTGGAGGCGTCGCCGATCTAGCCGAGCCGCTTTTCCATGACGAGCGCGGGCAATCCCGAACTGCCGCCGCAATCGGCGGTCCTGCCCGCCTGGCGGAACCCGTTCGCCTGGTAGAAGGCGATCGCCACGGCATTTGCTTCCTCGACTTCGAGGCGCAGCGTATCCATCTCCGGAAAACTGGCCTCGACTTCGTCGAGCAGCGACTGGCCGATCCCCTGCCGCTGGCAGGCCGGATGCACGTAGAGCTGGTTCAGAAGGACGATCTTCGGGTCGGTGGTTGCGGCGGCGAACGCCATGCCGCCGAGCCGCTTGCCGTCGTCAGCAACCAGGAACTCGGAATTCGGACGCGTCAGCCGCGTCTTGAGCGAGGTGATCGAATGCCAGTCGTCGGTGATCGCCGTAACCCGCTCGGCGCCATAGATGGCATCATAGGTCGCATGCCAGGTCTCGACCAGCAGCGCGCGGACCGCAACAAGATCGCGCTCGCTGGCGGTGCGGACGAACATCGCTCTATTCGATGCCCAGCTTGGCCTTGACGAGGTCGTTGACCGCCTGCGGGTTGGCCTTGCCGCCGGTCGCCTTCATGACCTGGCCAACGAACCAGCCGGCCATGGTCGGCTTGGCGCGCGCCTGCTCGGCCTTGTCCGGATTGGCGGCGATCACCTCGTCGACGGCCTTCTCGATGGCGCCGGTGTCGGTGACCTGCTTCATGCCGCGGCTCTCGACCAGCTGGCGCGGATCGCCACCCTCGTTCCAGACGATCTCGAACAGGTCCTTGGCGATCTTGCCTGAAATGGTGCCTTCCTTGATCAGGTCGAGCACGGCGCCCAGCTGCTCAGGCGAAACCGGAGCATTTTCAATGTCTTTGTCGGCCTTGTTCAGCTGCCCAAGGAGATCGTTGATGACCCAGTTGGCGGCGAGCTTGCCGTCGCGCCCGGCGGCAACCTTCTCGAAATAGTCGGCGATCGGCTTTTCCGAAACCAGCACCGAGGCGTCATAGGCGGACAGTCCAAGCACATCGACCAGCCGAGCCTTTTTGTCGTCGGGCAGTTCCGGCAGGTCCTTGGCGAGCGCATCGACATAGGCCTGGTCGAACTCCAACGGCAAAAGGTCGGGATCTGGGAAATAGCGATAGTCGTGCGCTTCTTCCTTGGAGCGCATCGAGCGCGTCTCGCCCTTGTTCGGATCGAACAGGCGCGTCTCCTGGTCGATCTTGCCGCCGTCCTCGAGAATGGCGATCTGCCGGCGCGCCTCATATTCGATGGCCTGGCCGATGAAGCGGATCGAATTCATGTTCTTGATCTCGCAACGCGTGCCGAACGCGCCGCCCGGACGGCGCACCGAGACGTTGACGTCGGCGCGCAGCGAGCCCTCGTCCATGTTGCCGTCGCATGTGCCGAGATAGCGCATGATCGAGCGCAGCTTGGTGACATAGGCCTTGGCCTCGTCGGCCGAGCGGATGTCAGGCTTGGAGACGATTTCCATCAGCGCGACGCCGGAGCGGTTGAGGTCGACATAGGACATGGTCGGGTGCTGGTCGTGCATCGACTTGCCGGCATCCTGTTCCAGGTGCAGGCGCTCGATGCCGACCTCGATATCCTCGAACTCGCCCTGGCGGTCGGGGCCGACGGAGACGATCACCTTGCCCTCGCCGACGATCGGCTGCTTGAACTGCGAGATCTGATAGCCCTGCGGCAGGTCCGGATAGAAATAGTTCTTCCGGTCGAAGACCGACTTGTGGTTGATCGCGGCCTTGAGGCCGAGCCCGGTACGGATCGCCTGCTTGACGCATTCCTCGTTGATGACCGGCAGCATGCCCGGCATCGCCGCGTCGACCAGGCTGACATTGGCGTTGGGCGCGGCGCCGAACGATGTCGAGGCGCCCGAGAAGAGTTTTGCTTCCGAGATCACTTGCGCATGCACTTCGAGCCCGATGATGACTTCCCAGTCGCCGGTGGCGCCGGGGATAAGCCGTTTTGCGTCGGGGGTGCGGGTGTCGATGATGCTCATGGAGGCCTGCGTATCTTAGAATTCGCGATATGCAAAACGCATATTTCGGTGCGCAACTTCGCTAGTGCAAACCGCCCTGCGAGACAAGCGTAAAGCCCACACGCTGGCCTTTTCCGCTACGTTCGCCTATGGGACACTCCTCCCAATGGAGAGTGGATGTCCACTTACGCTCAGTCCCGGTGAAGCCCTGACCTCGTAGCGAGGCAGGGCAGAAAAACCTGAAACCCCGTGCCGCGATGTCTCGCGGCGGCGGCTTTTGTTGTTTTTCCCGGGACTTTATCCAATGGACATTTCGCGCAGCGCATGACCCCGAAAATCGGAACCGATTTTCGGAAAGGATCATGCGCCAACCAAGAGTGCCACAGCGTCCTTTTGCGCGTCCGAGACGCGCGGCGCTGTGGGGAACAGCGCATACTGCATCTGCTCGCGCAGGGCGGGCGTATCGAAATCGAAAAAACGAGAGTAAAAAGATCGCCTCCGTCCAGTGCCTGACCCGCGACGGCTGGCGCTATCCTGGCTTCGACCTGGAGCTCTTTCGAAAATTGAGGCGCAAGAAAGCGGTTTCTTCGACGGAAGCCGGCCCCTACCGCATCACCCGGCGCGGGCTGCAGCTCGTCCGCGCCGAGCTCGACAACCGCTAATGCCCAATGCCGCCGGCCGAAAACCGGCGGCATCTTTCGCACTCTAGGCGGTGGCGATGTAGGCCCTGATCTCCTCGGCTTCGCGCTCGACGTCCTCGATGCGGCGCTTGACCACGTCGCCGATGGAGACGATGCCGTCGAGCAGGCCGTTTTTCTCCACCGGCAGATGGCGGAAGCGGCCCCTCGTCATGATCTCCATGACCTCGTTGACCGTGTGGTTTTCGTTGCAGATCTTCACCTTCGGTGTCATCGCCGAGCGCACGGCGATGTCGAGCGCGGCGGCGCCCTCCCTGGCCAGGACCTTGACGATGTCGCGCTCCGAGAGGATGCCGACAATCTTGCGGTCGCCATTGGTGATGACGAGCGCGCCGATCCTGTGCTCGGCCAGCATGCGAATGGCCTCGCTGAGTTTCTCATTGGGCCCGAGCGTGAACACGTCATGGCCCTTGCTTTCGAGAATTGCCTTAACCGTCATGGCGTCCTCCACTGCCTTTGACGCCGGCTCCCCGCCCCGACCGGCTTTTCAGCCCCTGCGCCCCTAGGAAGACACCGGGTGCTTAGCAAACATGGTGCGCCGTGATTGGTTGCTTTTCAAGTGCGCCTAAGAAGTAGGCGGCAGCCGGCGGCGGTCGAAGAAACGCAATCCGAAGAAGCCGGCGATGAAGCCGCCAATATGGGCTTCCCAGGCGATCTGGCCATCGACGCCCGGCGCGAAGCCGAGCAGGCCGGTGGCTAGATTGATCACCATCCAGACGCCAAGAAACGTCATGACGCCGCGCAAGCGCAACACGGCCGCAATCGGCAGCGGCTCGCCGGCGAAGGCCGCCCTGCCGGATGACCGGTCGATGCGGAAGCCATAGCGCGCGGCCGCGCCCATCATGCCGGAAATCGCCCCCGACGCGCCGACGAGCGGCACCTCGCTGTAGGGATGCAGCGCCCAGAACAGAACAACCGAAGCCAGCCCGGTCACCGCGTAGAATATGGCGAAACGCAGCGCGCCGAGACGATTGGCGAGCGGCGAGCCGAAGGCCGCCAGCCAGATCATGTTGATGGCGATGTGGGCAATGCCACCGTGCATGAACGCATAGGTGAATGGACGCGTGAACAAGAACCAGTCGAAGCCATACTTGCCGGTGTAGAGCACCGGAATGAAGGCTCCGTCGTAGAGCAGTACCATGTTCTGCGCATCGTCCAGGACATATTGCTGCAACAGAAAGACAGCCGCGCAAATGCCGATCGCGGCCAACACCACTGGCGGCAGGTTGAACACCGGTTCGCGGCGCCTTGGCTCTGGAGCCTCGTCCGGCGGCGGTTCGTTCTCAGTGGGGCTTACAGGCTCGCTCATGCACCCTTGCGGTCCGGGAGTCAGGGATTTCGACGAGCATGTAGATCACGCTTTTTCGAATCACAAATGGCTATTCGCCACAGGACGCGTGCGGAAGAAGGCGCGAATCAGAACGGGAACGAATCAAAAAGAAGGCCGTCCAGGTGTCCCCCTGAACGGCCGGTCGAGTCCCCTGCTCCCCGTAAACTCGTGACTGAAGTGCTGCCGATCGCTGCTGAAACGACCGTTTTGGAGTGGCTTTTGTGTGCCACGGGCCTCGGCAGCGCGCAATGTAAACCATTCGTTAACCTTAACGACCCCGAGACGTGAACAAACGTTAACGATACTGGCACGCATCCTGCTCCGCACTGCATGAAGCTCATCGGAGGGCGCCCTGTCTGTTCGCCGATGGGACATCAAAAGACAGATTGTGCGGAGCGGAATGGAAATGAAAGAAAAAGGATCGATCGCGCTGTTCCAATATTGGAACCAGTTGCGTGATGGCCGCCTCGCCCCCAAGCGATCGGAAGTGGAGCCGGCCGACATCAAGGCGCTTCTGGCCGACACCTTCATCCTCGAGCGCGACACGCGCGGCGAAGCGGTGTTCCGGCTAGCCGGCACGAGGCTCTGCGCCTATTACGGACGCGAGCTCAAGGGCTTCTCTTTTCCTTCGCTGTGGCGCGAGAAGGACCAGCGTCTGGTGTCGAGGCTGATGCAGGGCGTCTTCGATCAGAAATCGGTGCTGTTCATGACTTACGAGGGATTCAGCCGCAACGGCCGCTCCAACAAATTCGAGCTCCTGGCGCTGCCGTTGGACGGGGGGCACGAGAATCCGCGCTGCCTCGGCATTATCAGCACCGCCGAAAAGCCGTTCTGGCTTGGCGCCGACCCGCTCGCCGACGCGCTCATCGAAACGATCCGGGTGATAGATCCCGACAAAGAACCGATGTTCCTGAAGAACCGGCCGGCGATCGAGGTTCCCTCACTCGTTCCGTCCGAATTCGATCCCCCGGAAACCATTTCGGCGCTCGGCCGTGTGCGCCGCATCCGCCACCTCGTCGTCCTCGACGGCGGACGTCACGAATGAGCCCGGCCGCGCGGGATTTTCCCCTCGCGCGCGGTTAATTTTTCCGCGTCGCGCGCGTCTCCTGGCCCTGGCTTTCGCGGCCGACTTTTCCCGTTTGTTAACCTGCTTCGCTGTAGTTTTTCGGGCGAAATTCCACGCATCGTCGCGCGGAATGCCAATGGGGTGTAGGCAGTCATGAGGTCAGCGGCGGTAGAATTTGCACCGTCACGAGCTGAGCGGCGCAATTTTCAGCGTGTCCGGGTAAAGATTTACGGCCGCTTCATGCTGGAAGACCGCACCGAGCATCCATGCCAGGTGATCGATATGTCACCAGGCAATGTCGCGCTGCGCACCGACCGCATCGGCATGCCGGGCGAGAAGGTCATCGCCTATATCGACCATATCGGCCGCGTCGAGGGCATCGTGACGCGCACGTCGCCGGACGGTTTCGCCATGACCGTCATCGCCTCCGATCGCAAGAAGGATAAGCTTGCCGCGCAGCTCACCTGGCTTGCCAACAAGCACGAGCTGGACCTGCCCGAGGATCGTCGCCACGAGCGCGTGGCACCGCGCAATCCGATGAGCGTCCTGCAACTCACCGACGGGCGCCAGTACCAGTGCCGCATCATCGACCTGTCGCTCTCGGGCGCCGCGATCGAGATCGACGTCAAGCCGGCGATCGGCATCCAGGTCATGCTTGGAACCATGCGCGGCCAGGTGGTGCGCCATTTCGAGGACGGCGTCGCCATCGAGTTCGCGGTCATCCAGCGGCCGGAAACGCTCGACCAGGAATTCAACGCGCCGCGGTCCTGACGCAAGCCACCGCAAAGCCAAACGAACCGGCCCTCGGCGGCCGGTTTTTTGTGGCCCGGTTTTCACCCGAAATAGGCCACCCGGCACCTACCAAATCTTCACAAATCTGAACAATCCAGGCCCACGATAGTTTAAATTTTATGCTTATTCTACTGGCGTTTTACTCAATGTCTACTTCGGGTTTTTGCGTCAAATAAATCCCAACGTGGCACAGTCTCCTCAAACGGGGAGACTACAAGAATGAAAATGACGAGGGGCAAGCTGTTGCTCTTGGCAATGGCGATGCAGCTTTCCGCCTGGGGCACGGCAAGCGCGGGACCGGTTTTCATGCATACGGGTGGCCGCACCACCCAGCCGGTCGGTCACTATGATTTCTGTCAGCGCATTCCGGTCGAATGCAACGAGCGGACGCCGAAGGGACCGCCGGTCGAACTGACGCGCAAGCTGTGGGCGACGATCATCGACATCAACAATTCGGTCAACGCCCGGGTCAAGCCGCGCACCGACATGGAAATCTACGGTGTCGAGGAATACTGGGCCTATCCCGACAATGGCGTTGGCGATTGCGAGGACTACGCGCTGGAGAAGCGCCGCGAGTTGATGGCCGCGGGTGTCCCGGCCGGCAATCTGTTGATGACGGTGGTGCGCCAGCCCAATGGCGACGGCCATGCCGTGCTCACCGTGCGCACCGGCCTCGGCGAGTTCATCCTCGACAATCTCGAGCCGAAAGTGCTCGCCTGGAACGATACGGTCTACACCTATCTCAAGCGCCAATCGACGGAGAATTCCGGCGTTTGGGTGACGATCAACGACGGCCGCGAGGATGCGGTCGCCAGCGTCCGCTAAGGCGCCGAAGCGATCGGGCACGTCGCGGTGACGCGGCGGCGTGCCCAGGAAGAAAGCCCGGTCGAGTCCCCACCCTCCCCGTCCCCAACGACCGGGTTTTAGGAGCCGGCCCCTGTCCCCGGGGCCGGCTCCGCTGTTTCTTGCAAGCCGCGCAAATTTGAATTATTAGAAAAATTGCGGAGACGAGCTTAAGCCGCCTGCGACAACGGATGGGGATGTCGATCAAATGATCTGCATCTACTGTTGATACTGCGGAGTGGCACTCATGTGAGTGCTGTCTCGTGCGAGGGATATCCTTCCGAAAGAGGGGCAAGAGCTCAAGCCTTGCTGCACATCCGCTTCACGTTGATGAAGCAAAGGATGTGCGAAATGTATAACAAGTTAGCAAAAGTCAGGAACTTGCGAGCCGAGCAGCAAGATTGGCTATGCTTCTACTGTCGATTTACTATGTGGGAACGCGATGTAGATGCTTTCTCGAAGCGCTATGGTATCGGAAAGAGATTGGCCAACCGCTTTCAGTGCACCGCGGAACACCTGACGCCCGTACAAAATGGCGGCTCGAATAATTTGGAAAACATTGTTGCGGCGTGCAAATTCTGCAATCAAACACGGCACAAAATGCGCAAGGGCCCTCGGCGGAGAAGTACCGGCAGCATGTCCGAAAGCGGGTAAGGGCTGGGAAATGGCATCCGCGTGAGTTGTACCAGATGGCGACATCAGAAAACACCGTCGCAGTGACATCGCAGCGAACGTGCATGCGTCCCACATTAACCTGCGCCTTTTCACAGGTAGGGGATCGAGGCACTGTCAGCCGTCAAATTCCGTATTTTGGATCAGCAGGATGCTGGAAATCCCCGAAGATCGCGGCGAGCGGCGCAAACTGTTCCAGGCCATAGACCAGGCTTTCAAGGCCGGAGATTTCGCCACCCTGGCGGCAGCTCTCGGCGGCTCTGCGCGCTGGTTCGACGAGCGGATGCCGTTCGAGCTCGGCCTTGGCCATCCGCTGGAATATGCGATCTACTGGAGCCCGGCCGCCTTCATCACCGCCTTGCTCGATGCCGGCTCGAACCCGAACTATGACAATCCTGCCGGGTTCCCTTCGATCATAGCGGCGTTGTCGACGGAACGGCCGGACCGGCTGGACGTCATCCATATCCTGCTCGAGCTTGGCGCCGACCCGAACATGCGCGGCGTGAACGACTGGACGCCCCTGCACTATGCGGTGTCCCGGCGTGACGCCGAAGCGATCCGTCTCCTGCTGCTGGCGGGCGCCGACCCGTCGCTAAGAACCCGCATCGACGACTACGAGACACCATTGGAAGGCGCCGAAGAGGCCGGCTTCGAGGCCGGCGCCTTGCTGCTGCGTGAAGCGATGAACAGCCGCCACGGATGACGCGCGGCGCGCGGCCGCCGTTATACCACCGTCAGCCTGGCCTTGAAGCGTTTGGCATTGGCCACGTAGTGGGCGGCCGAGACGCGCAGGCGCTCGATCGCCGCTTCATCCAGCGTCCTGATCACCTTGGCCGGCGAGCCGACGATTAGCGAATTGTCGGGAAAAACCTTGTTTTCCGTCACCAGCGCGCCGGCGCCGACGAGCGAGTTGTTGCCGATCCTGGCGCCGTTCAGCACGATGGCGCCCATGCCGATCAGGCTGTTGTCGCCGATCGTGCAGCCATGCAGCAGGGCTCTATGACCGATCGTGCAGCCTTCGCCGATGGTCACTGGAAAGCCCGGATCGGTGTGCATGATCGTGTGTTCCTGCACATTGGTGTCTGCGCCGATCGTGATGCGCTCGCCATCGCCGCGGATGGCGACGCCGAACCAGAAGCCGACATTGCGGCCGATCCGGATATTGCCGATAAGCGTGGCATCGGGCGCGATCCAGTTCGTATCGGCGTCCTCGAACTCGGGCGCCTTCCCATCGATCGCATAGACCGGCATTTTTCGTCTCCGATTCGTCTCAACCAGCGAATTCGAAAGACCCTAAATTGGCGGTCGCCCAGGATGCAATGGCGATGAGCACGACGCCAAGCGCCAGAGCCCAGGCGATGGCCGTGCAGCCGCAGGACAACAGCGCCATCGTGCCGATGCGGCCCTCGCGCCGGGCGGCCAAGGCTTCGTTGGTAAGCATGAACGGTCCGGCGCAGGCCGTTGCCGCGAGCGAGCGCAGGATATGGACCGGCGAAACATAGGGCTCGGCGAAGGCCAGGCGTCGTCCGGAGAAAAGCTCCATGGCCGATCCGGCCAATCCGCAAGCCGTGATACCAACCGCAAACGCGTAAAGAACAAGCACAACGGGCTCCATGTTTACCAACCGTTTACCATGAAAACGCACAGTCGTGCCAACGCGCTGCAAGAGCCATGCCGCGCAGGCTGTGCCGCCGAAGGACAGGTGGGCGGATCGGGAAAGAGCGATGAGAGATGAAAGACGCAACGGCTGCCGAGAGCCCGGACTTCGAGGTCGTCAATTCGACCCTGATGAAGCGGGTCTTCTATATTTTCGCGGCTCTGGCGCTGCTTTCGGTGGCGATCAGCGTCGGCGGCAAATGGCTCGGACGGTCGATCGCCATGGCGGGCTATTCGGATGACACCACGGTGCGCCAGATCGTCATGGGCAACAATCTGATCAGCGTGCCGGCAAACTTCATCCGCTTCGACCAGGCCAGGCGCGACGGCATCGCCTCGCGGCTCGATCTCTATCTGCGCTATCCCGAGATGGACGGCTACAGCGCGGCCGCGCGCGACGACTTCAACCACACCACGACCAGGAAGATCATATTCCTGTCGTTCGAACCGCGCATGATGTCGCGCGACATGAGCGGCCGTTTCGCGCCGATCTACAGCGCCCTGGTCGAAAAGCCCGGCACGCCGGGGCCGGGCGGCACGACGGTTTACGCTTTCAGCGAAAAATCAGGCTATCTCAGCGAGGTGCTGGCCGTCGCCGAGCGCCCCGGCAAGGATCCGTTCGTCGCCCGCTGCCTCAGCGGGCCGAGCGCGGAGGAATCGCTGGCGCCTTGCGAGCGCGACGTCCAGGTCGGCGACGATCTCAGCCTCACCTACCGCTTTCCGCGCGAGCTGCTGGCGAACTGGCCGGCGCTGGACGCGGCGATTGCCGCCAAGGTGGCGAGCATCCTGAAAACGGGACACTGACGGCTGGTTCAACGCTTCTCCCTCTCGGGCGCCAAGACATTGTCTGGCATCGCGCTGACAAGGCGCGCTAAAGATCGACCATGATGCCAGCCTATCTCGACTTTGACACATCGAATCGCCGCCTGCGTCTCGACCCGCACGAACCGGCCTTCGTGCAGCACCCATACGAGGCCTATGCCTTCCTGCATAGCACTGCCAACGCGTTCTTCTGGGAAGACTACGGCTTCTGGTGTTTCGGCGGCTTCGACGACGTCAACCGCTTGCTGCGCGACCGCCGTTTCGGCCGCCAGAACCCGGCGGGGATTCCCGACAGCCGCGGCGTTGGCGAAGACCGCTCGCACCTCGTGGCCTTTGATGCGATCGAGGCCAACTCCATGCTGGAACTCGAGCCGCCGGTGCACACGCGGCTCAGAACGCTGGTAAACCGCGCCTTCGTCTCGCGCCAGGTCGAACGGCTCAGGCCACGAATCGAGGCCTTGGCCAACGAGTTGGTCGACCGCTTCGAGCCAGACGGCGTCGACCTTTTGCCGGCCTACGCCTCGCCTTTGCCGATCACCATCATCGCCGAGATGCTCGGCGTGCCGGTCGAGATGGGGCCGCAACTGCTCGACTGGTCGCACCAGATGGTGGCCATGTACATGCACGGCCGCACACGCGAAACCGAGGACACAGCCAACCGCGCCGCACGCGATTTTGCCGCGTTCCTGCGCGGCTACGTCGCCGAGCGGCGCAAGAAGCCGGGCGACGATCTGCTTTCCCTCCTGATCGAGGCCCAGGACAACGGCCAGAGGCTGTCGGAAGACGAGCTGGTGTCCTCGGCCATCCTGCTTCTTAACGCCGGTCATGAGGCGACGGTGCACCAGACCGGCAATGCGGTGCGCTCGATCCTGGCGCAAGGTGGCGATCCGCGCCGCTTCTTCGCGACACCCGAGGCGAATGCCGCGACAGTTGAGGAATGCCTGCGCTACGACGCGCCGCTGCACATGTTCCTGCGCTATGCCTATGAGGAGATCGAAGTGTCACCAGGCATCGTGGTCAAGCCCGGCGAGATGGTCGCGCTTCTGCTCGGCATGGCCAATCACGATCCCCAGGCTTTTGCCGAGCCCGACACCTTCAATCCGGCCCGCGCGGACCAGAAGAATGTCTCCTTCGGCGCCGGCATCCATTTCTGCATCGGCGCGCCGCTGGCGCGGCTTGAGTTGCAGGTCTCGCTGAAGACGCTGTTCGACCGGCTGCCGGAACTACGCCTGGCGGAGACGCCGCGCTTCCGCGACACTTATCATTTCCACGGGCTGGAGCGGGTTGCCGTGACTTTTTGATAGGCGAACCGACCCTGCCTAGAGCAGCCAAAATTGTCGTTCGGGAACCTAGAACATGAAATTCGCCTACCTGCAGGAACCACCCTTCTGCTTCGCCGACGCATCGGGCTCGGTCGTCGGCTGCGACGTGGAACTCGCCAAGCGGATATGCCAGATGCTCGGGCTGGGCGAGTTTTCGCCCGTCGAAGCCGAGTTCGCTGAACTGCTTCCCGGGCTGGTGGACAACCGATGGGACATGACGACGGGCCTGTTCATCTCGGACGAGCGCAAAAGGCTCGTTGAGTTTACGCGCCCGATCTGGTCGCTGCCTGACGGACTGATGGTGGCGAAGAACAATCCGTTGGGGCTGGAGGGCTACCGCTCGCTTGCCCTGCACCCTTCAGCGGTACTTGCAGTGATATCGGACCAGGTTCAGCATCAAACCGCGTTGCAGAATGGCGTTCCGCCCAATCGGGTCAGGATATTTGCGACGCAGGCTCAGGCGGCGGAGGCCGTGGCGAAGGGTATGGCGCAGGCATATGCCAGCGTCGCCATGGCGCATCGCGGCTACATTGCCCAGCGCCCCGACGAGCGGCTCGATGTCGTCGAGGTTCCCGCATCGGAGAAGCGGCCGGCCGCCGGCGCGTTCGCATTGGCCAAGGGCAATGCCGCGTTGCGCGAGCGGATCGATCGGTGCCTGAGCGATCTGCTCGGAAGTCCGTGGCACCGGAACATGATGAGCGAATGTGGTTTTTCCGACGACGATGTCGACCGACTGTTGTGAGCCGGCCGAAACCGTCAAAGCTTGATCACATATTCCTTGCGCGTCGTCTCGAGCACTTCCCAGGTGCCCTTGAAGCCTGGCCTCAGCACGAAACTGTCACCGGCTCGCACGGTGCGCGGCTCGCCGCCGTCCTCGGCGATCACCGAGACGCCGGACAGTATGTGGCAGAATTCCCATTCGTCGTAAGAGATGCGCCATTTGCCTGGCGTCGCTTCCCAGATCCCGGCATAGAGGCCGCCGTCGCGCTCCTCGACATTCCAGGTGCGGAATTTCGGATCGCCCGAGATCACTCGGTCCGAGGCCGGCGCACCGGCCTCCGGCTCGACGGCTTCGATATCGACCGCAAGAAAGGCAGACATATCAGACCTTGCTCAGCGCCTGCTCGAGATCGGCGACGATGTCGTTGACGTCCTCGATGCCGATCGACAGCCGCACCGTATCCGGCCCGGCGCCGGCCTTGACCTTCTGCTCATCGGAGAGCTGGCGATGCGTCGTCGAGGCCGGATGGATGACCAGCGACTTGGTGTCGCCGACATTGGCGAGGTGCGAGAACAATTCCAGCGCCTCGACGAATTTGACGCCGGCCTCGTAACCGCCCTTGAGGCCGAATGTGAAGACCGCGCCCGCGCCCTGCGGCGAATATTTCTTCTGCAGCGCGTTGTTCTTGTCGCTCGGCAGTCCGGGATAGTTCACCCAGGCGACCTTCGGATGGTTGGAGAGCCAGCCGGCGACGCTCGCGGCGTTGTCGCAGTGGCGCTGCATCCTGAGCGGCAGCGTCTCCAGGCCGGTCAGGATCAGGAAAGCGTTGAAGGGCGAGATCGCCGGGCCGAGGTCGCGCAGGCCAAGAACGCGCGCGGCGATGGCG
Source organism: Mesorhizobium sp. M2A.F.Ca.ET.043.02.1.1 (assembly GCF_003952405.1). Lineage (NCBI taxonomy): Bacteria > Pseudomonadati > Pseudomonadota > Alphaproteobacteria > Hyphomicrobiales > Phyllobacteriaceae > Mesorhizobium > Mesorhizobium sp. M2A.F.Ca.ET.043.02.1.1. Next base: position 6,372,589 of record NZ_CP034445.1, on the reverse strand, counting down.
AAGGCGAAATTGCCAAAAGTCTCGTGCAGGACGAGCCCGCCATATTCGGGGCGCGGCTCCGACAGCATCGGGTATTTGCCCGACTTCGACCAGTCGAACGTGCCGCCGTCGACGATGACGCCGCCGATCGAATTGCCGTGGCCGCCGATGAATTTTGTCAGCGAATGGACGACGATGTCGGCACCGTGTTCGATCGGCCGCACCAGATAGGGCGAAGCCAGCGTGCTGTCGACGATCAATGGCAGGCCATGCTTGCGGGCGATGTCGCCGATCTTCTCGATGTCGACGAAAACGCCGCCAGGATTGGCGAGGCTTTCGATGAAGATCGCCTTGGTTCTGTCGTCGATCTGGTTCTCGAAGGTCGAGAGGTCGTTGACGTCGGCCCAGCGCACTTCCCAGCCATAATTCTTGAAGGCGTGGCCGAACTGGTTGATCGAACCGCCATAGAGCTTGTTGGCGGCGATGAAATTGTCGCCCGGCTGCATCAGGTTGTGAAAGACGATTACCTGCGCGGCATGGCCGGAGGCGACGGCAAGTGCGGCGGTGCCGCCTTCCAGCGCGGCGACGCGCTCCTCGAGCACCGCCTGCGTCGGGTTCATGATGCGGGTGTAGATATTGCCGAAGGCCTTCAGCCCAAACAGCGAAGCGGCATGGTCGGCATCGTCGAAGACAAAGGAGGTGGTTTGATAGATCGGCGTGGCCCTGGCGCCGGTCGCCGGATCGGGCTTGGCGCCGGCATGAACGGCCAAGGTGTTGAAACCGGGCGTACGGGTCATCTAAATCTTCCTCTCCTGATCTTCGAAAAAACGCCGGGCATTCTTGGCGAAGCCCGGGTTGGAATGCAAAGAAGAAAATACCTTTCAGGGCGCGATCTGCGACCAACGCCCGAGAAAATCCGTTTCTTCCCGGAATAATTTTGCGCGCGCCGCTAGGCGCCTACTTCTGGCGCACGCCGAAGCTCTGAAACCCCTGGCGCATCAAGGGTTTCTTCGACGACAGAACGCCGGAGTTGACGCCGGTCCAGCCGATCTCGCCGGACAGCTTGCCGTATTCGATCTTCGGGCAGCGGTTCATCACCACCTTGATGCCGGCCGCCTCGGCGCGGGCGGCGGCCTCCTCATGACGCACGCCAAGCTGCATCCAGACGACCTTGGGCAACGGGTCGAGCTTCAGCACCTGGTCGATGATGCCGGGCACTGCCGAGGAAGCGCGAAAAATGTCGATCATGTCGACCGGCTGTGGCAGGTCGGCCAGGCTGGCATAGACAGTGCGGCCCAGGATCTCCTTGCCGGCATGGCCGGGGTTGATCGGGAACACCGAAAAGCCTTTAGCCAATAGATATTTCAACACGAAGTAGCTCGGCCGCACGTCGTTGGGCGACGCGCCGATCATGGCGATCGTCTTCACCGAGTTCAAAATGCCGGCGATGTAGGCGTTGTCGTAAGTGTCGTGATTCATGGTTCGTCCTCATACAGCGCTTCGGCGAGAAAGGCAGCCGGGTCGCTGCAGAAGTCGCGCATCATGCGAAAATGGTCGGTGTCCTGAAAATCGATCGGGTCGAGGCCGAAGCGGCTGATGCGGAAGAGCCGCGCATTCGGACAGGCCATCAGCAGCGGCGAGTGCGTCGCCATGATCACCTGCGCCGTGCCGGATTGCTCCATGCGTTGAAGCAATTTGAGCAACTCGATCTGGCGCGTCGGCGACAGCGCGCTTTCGGGCTCGTCGAGGATGTAGATGCCTTGCCGGCGGCAGCGCTCCTCGAAGAAGCGGATGAAGCCTTCGCCATGCGACCAGGACAGAAAGTCGGGTGGCGGTGGCCTGAACGGATCTTCGAGCGCTACCTTATCGAGATAGCGCGCGACCGAGTAGAACGATTCAGCGCGGAAGAACCAGCCGGCCGTGACCTTCGGCAGCCAATGGCCGCGCAGCGTGTCCGCAAGCGCCGCGCCGCTTTTGTCGATGGCGATGGAATGATCTACCGGACGATACCCCTTGCCGCCGCCCGCCTCGTCATAGCCTGCCAATGCTCCGATCGCTTCCAGCAGCGTCGATTTGCCGGTGCCGTTCTCTCCGACGATGATGGTGATGGCCGAGGCGAATTCGAACTCGAATTCGCGGTCGCGAAAAATCGGCAGGTTCCAGGGATATTGGTCCCAGTCGGCAACCCGCGACGGCTCAAGCAGGATGCGCTTGAGATAGGGTGCCTTCAGCCGCGTCAGTTGCTTGCGGGCAGCCACGTCGAACCTTCAGCGATGGGATGGTGCGGCTCCATGCAAACCGGCTACTCGTCGGACCATTGCGGCTTGCGCTTGCCGATGAAGGCGCCGATGCCTTCCTCGGCGTCGCGCGCCAGCATGTTTTCGACCATCACGCGGCCGGTATAGGCATAGGCGTCGGCCAGCCCCATTTCGGCCTGGGCGTAGAAGGCTTCCTTGCCGGTCTTGACCACCAAAGATGACTTGGAAGCAATGGTTTGGGCGTATTTGTCGACAACCTGGTTGAGATATTCACGCGGCACGATGCGATTGATCAGGCCGAATTCCTTGGCGGTCGCCGCGTCGATCGTCTCGCCGGTGAGCAGCATTTCCATCGCCTGCTTGCGCGAGACATTGTGCGACAGCGCCACCATGGGCGTCGAGCAGAACAGCCCGATATTGACGCCCGGCGTGCAGAAGGTGGCCTCGTGCGAGGCGATGGCGAGGTCGCAGCTCGCGACCAGTTGCAGACCGGCGGCGGTGGCGAGACCGTCGACCTCGGCGATGACCGGCTTCGGGTGGCGAACGATGGTCTGCATCAACTTCGCGCAGGCAGCGAAGGTTCTTTCGAAGAAGGCTTTGCCGCGGTCCGGCTCGGCGCGGTGCGCCGTCATTTCCTTGAGGTCATGACCTGCGCAGAACACTTTTCCCGACGCAGCCAGGATGATGACGCGCACGGATTTGTCGGCCTTCACGCGATCGAGTTCGGCCTGCAGCGCTGCCATCGTCGCCAGCGAGAGCGCATTGGCCGGCGGGCTGGCGAGCGTGAGGCGCAGGATGCCCTTGTCCTGGCTGACAAGAATGGGGCCGTCGGCGACGGCGGGCTTGATGGCAACAACTTCAGCCATGTCCAACCTTTCGGGTCAGCGCTCGCGGCGCATGGAGCAACAGAACTAGCACGCTGCTGGTTGCAGAACAGCCGCGAGGCGTGTTTTCTCCGTCGCACCGTTTGGTCCAGGCATATCGCCCGGAGCTTGTCACCACATATAGGACGTTGCCCATGCCCGCCCAAAGCGATCTGAAGCCAATGCTCGATGCGGCCGAAGTCAATGCGCTGATGGCAAGCGTCTATCCGCAGCTCAACGACAGCTTCACCTCCTATGAGGCGATCGACGTATTTCCCGGCGGCTGCACGGTTCGGCTCAACGCCGACGAACGGCATCTGCGTCCCGGCGGCACGGTGTCCGGTCCGTCGCTGTTCACGCTGGCCGACATCGGCGGCTATGTCTGCGTGCTCAGCCACGCCGGACAGGACGCGCTGTCGGTGACCATCAATCTCGACATCAACTTCATGCGCAAGGCCGAAGCCGGTCCAATCGACGGCCATTGCCGGATCCTGAAGCTCGGCAAGAGCCTGATGGTGTTCGACATCGACATCGTGGCGGGCCCGGATGGGCACACTGTGGCCCATGCCACGGGGACCTATTCGATCCCTCGTAAGTCTTCTCAAACTTGATACCGCAGTGAGATGTGTATATATATGCGCATAGGTGACATTTGATCGAGCGTGACAGCCGCCGCATCATAAAGCGGCTGAGAGACGACGGCTTCGAATTGGTCTCAGTTCGGGGCTCGCATCACAAATTCCGAAAAGGCGCCATCGTGCTTGTCGTTCCGCACCCGGAAAAAGATCTGCCAGTCGGCACTGCTCGCGCGATCGCCAAACAGGCAGGCTGGATTCGCTAGACCTGAAGTATACAATCAGGAGACTGTAATGAAGAACTACTTCGCGCTGGTTGAGAAGGATGCCGACAGCGCATTCGGTATTCGCTTCCCCGACATTCCGGGCTGTTTTTCAGCGGCCGATGTACCCGAGGATATCGTGCCGAATGCAATCGAGGCCCTGCAACTTTGGGCCGAGGATATGTCCGTGCCTGAACCATCCAGCCATGAGGCGATTGTATCGCTTGCCGATATCCGTACCGCGCTATCTGAAGGAGCTTATCTGGTCTCCGTGCCGCTGATCGACAATGACAGTGCCGTGGTCAGGGCGAACGTGACATTCGAACGCGGTGTCCTGCGCGCAATCGATGCCGCCGCGCGCGAGCGCGGCATCACTAGGTCCGCGTTTCTCTCAAGCGCCGCCCGCAGGGAAATTGAGGCAAAGCACTAGCGCGAGGGCGACTGGCATCGATCACCTTTGTGGTAAAATAATACCGTTCGGCCAAGCCATTGTTTTTTCTTTATTTTATTCGCTAAACGCATTTTCCGCTGCCTTGACGCATAAGGCCCCCTCGCCTATAAGCCCTCGCGAAGCAGCGGCCCGCAACGGCCGCCGTTTTGTTATTGGCGGGTGGCTTCGGTTTTCCCGTCAATCCAAGCAACAAGAAACGCCTTCTCTTGTCCCTCGTGGACGGGAAAGGTCAAACTGAGAGCAAAACCATGGCTACCTTTTCGCAGAAGCCTGCGGATGTGGTGAAGAAGTGGGTGCTGATCGACGCCGAAGGTCTCGTCGTCGGTCGTCTGGCCACTGTCATCGCCAACCATCTGCGCGGCAAGCACAAGCCCACCTTCACCCCGCATGTCGATGATGGCGACAACGTCATCGTCATCAATGCCGACAAGGTGGTGTTCACTGGCAAGAAATACACCGACAAGGTTTATTACTGGCACACCGGCCATCCCGGCGGCATCAAGGAGCGCACCGCGCGCCAGCTGCTCGAGGGCCGTTTCCCCGAGCGCGTCGTCGAGAAGGCCGTCGAGCGCATGATCCCGCGCGGCCCGCTTGGCCGCCGCCAGATGAAGAATCTCCGCGTCTATGCCGGCGCCGAGCATCCGCACACCGCCCAGCAGCCCGTCACGCTCGACGTGGCCAAGCTGAACTCCAAGAACAAGAGGGCTTCGTAATGGCTGAGCTTTCCTCGCTCGCAGAACTCGGCACCGTCGCCGCGCAGCCGGCCGCGCCCGTGCATGTCCAGAAGCTCGACAAGTCGGGCCGCGCCTATGCCACCGGCAAGCGCAAGAACGCCATCGCGCGCGTCTGGGTGAAGCCGGGCTCCGGCAAGATCACTGTCAACGACAAGGAATTCGCGACCTATTTCGCGCGTCCGGTGCTGCAGATGATCCTCAACCAGCCGATCGTGGCGGCCAACCGCGCCGGCCAGTACGACATCGTCGCCACCGTCATCGGCGGCGGCCTCTCCGGCCAGGCCGGTGCGGTCCGTCACGGCATCTCCAAGGCGCTGACCTACTATGAGCCGGGCCTGCGCTCGGTGCTCAAGAAGGGCGGCTTCCTGACCCGCGACAGCCGCGTGGTCGAGCGCAAGAAGTACGGCAAGGCCAAGGCCCGTCGCAGCTTCCAGTTCTCGAAGCGCTAAGCGCCGGGAATCCAAGCTTTCGAAAAGGCCGCCTCCGGGCGGCCTTTTTGTTTTCCGCTACCAGTGCCCGGCCGGCGTCTTGATGTAGTCGATGAAGGCACGCAGCGGCGCCGGCACCAAGCGGCGCCCGGGATAGTAGAGAAACGGCCCCGAAAAGTTTTGCCACCACGGCTCCAGCACGGGCTCCAGCACGCCGCTCTCGAAATGCGGGCGTACCCAGTCTTCGAAGAGCCAGAGAATGCCGACGCCGGCGATCGCCGCGTCGATGGCAAGATCGACGCCTCCGCCGATGCTGACGAGCAATGGTCCCGTGGTATCGACCCGCACCACCTCACCATCCCGCTCGAACTCCCAGGGCGTCATGACCCCGCTCGGGAAGCGGCCGCGTATGCAGGCATGGCCAAGCAGGTCACGCGGATGCTGCGGCCGGCCGTGCCGGTCAAGATAGGCCGGCGCTGCGGAGGTGGTGAAGCGCTGCGTGCGCGGTCCGATCGGCACGGCGATCATGTCCTGCTCCAGCCGCTCGTCATAGCGGATGCCGGCATCGCAGCCGGCCACCAGCAGATCGATGAAATTCTCCTCGGCGATCACCTCCAGGCGAATGGCAGGATAGGCCGCCAGAAATCCCGGAACGATTCTTGGCAGCACCAGCCGCGAGGCGCTTATCGGCACGTTGAGCCGCAGGGTTCCGGCAGGCCGGTCACGAAAGCCGTTCACCACATCGAGCGCGGCTTCCACTTCGCCCAATGCGGGGCCGAGCCGCGCCAGCAGGCCGGCGCCGGCCTCGGTCAAAGCGACACTGCGCGTTGTACGGTTGAAGAGCCTGACACCGAGCTGGGTTTCCAGACGGCGGATGGCTTCACTGAGCGCGGAGGCGCTGCCCGCCGTGGCGCGGGCGCCTTCGCGAAAGCCGCCGGCGCGCGCCACAGCCATGAATGCCTGGAGATCGTTGAGGTCAGCCACTGTTCTGCAATCCGTACAAGTTGTTTCGATTATACCCGGTTATCTGGACAACGGCCATGCCCTATCTCCCTCGTCGACAGCGAAGGAGAACCACGATGTCCAGCGTAAACAAATCCGGCACCTATAAACTCGGCGACCGTTCGGTCCGCCGCCTCGGCTACGGCGCCATGCAGCTCGCAGGCAAAGGCGTGTTCGGTCCGCCGAAAGACCATGACGCGGCCATCGCCGTGCTGCGCGAAGCGGTAGAGCAAGGCGTGAACCATATCGACACCAGCGATTATTACGGGCCCTATGTCACCAACAGGCTGATCCGCGAGGCGCTTGCGCCCTACCCCGACGACCTCACCATCGTCACCAAGATCGGCGCCCGCCGTGGCGAAGACGCCTCCTGGCTGCCGGCCTTCACAGCCGACGAGCTCGAGCAGGCCGTGCACGACAATCTCCGCAATCTCGGTCTTGAGGTGATGGACGTCGTCAATCTGCGCATCATGTTCGGGGTGCATGGTCCGGCCGAAGGTTCCATCGAGGCGCAGGTCACCAAGCTTGCCGAGCTGCAGCGCAAAGGCCTGGTGCGCCATATCGGCTTGAGCAACGTCACCCGCGCGCAGATCGCGGAAGGCCGCAAGATCTGCGACATCGTCTGCGTGCAGAACCAGTACAATCTGGCGCACCGCGACGATGACGCGCTGATCGATGAGCTGGCTCGCGACTGCATCGCCTATGTGCCGTTCTTCCCGCTCGGTGGGTTCAGCCCGTTGCAATCGTCGACGCTGTCCGACGTGGCCGACCGGCTCGGCGCGACGCCGATGCAGGTGGCGCTGGCGTGGCTGCTGCAGCGTTCGCCCAATATCCTTTTGATACCGGGCACCTCTTCGGTCGCGCATCTGCGGGAGAATCTGGCAGCCGCGGAGTTGGAGCTGTCGGCTGATGTGTTGAACGAGCTGGATGGCGTGGCGAAAGCTGCGTAGGTCGGCGCAGCACCCCGCCCGCGCCTGCGGCGCGACCTCCCCATCGAGGGGAGGTAGGGCGCCGCGCTTTATGCTTGAACGCCAGTTTAGCATTCAGGATTACCGCACCGCAGGCATGCAGCGACGGCAGTTTGGCACGACGTTCTACCTCCCCTCGATGGGGAGGTCGGCGCGAAGCGCCGGGCGGGGTGAAGCGCCGACGCCAGCTAATTAATGCTCGCCGTATGCGCCGGCTCGGCCTGCCTGATGTCCGTCGTATAAGGCACCCGATAGCCATTCGCCGCCAGCCACTCGATCGCCGCTTTCGGCTCGTCGGTCTGGATGATCGTTGCGCCGCGGTCGACCCAGAAACCCCAGGCCTCGCGTGGCAGGCCGGCGGCGACGGCGAGTTCGTCGCCACGGCCGCCGGCAAGGAAGCCGCCCGGCTTGTGCACGATGGCGTAGGTGTCGGCCCAAAGGTGCCAATCGCCGCCGGCCGCTTCCGCCCGCATATGGTTGCTGAACAGCGGCCCGCCAGAGGCGGTCAGCGTCTCGGCGCCGTTGCGCCAGTTGATCAACTCGATGGCGCGCGGCGCGAACACCTTGTCGACCTCATCGGCGAAGGCGGCATCATGCACGGCGTCGTCGGCGAGGATCGGCATGAACTGGAAGCCGCCGCCTGCGCTTGTAAGCGCGGCACTGGCGGCATCGATGCGCTGCCGGTTCCAGAGGTTCTCCTTGACGATCACCTGGTCGGCCATGCCGAGGTCGCGCGCCTCCGCGACCATGCCCGGCAGGTCGGTCACCTCCAGCTTGTTGTCGAGGTTGATCAGGATCCTGTCCCTGGTCGTCAGCAGCATCTCGCGCAGCGTCGACACCGTCTCGTTGGTGACGGCGCCCGTGCCCTCGATGACCAGCCGGCAGTTCTTCAGCTCGGCCAGCGTGTAGTTCACGACCTCCCCCTTGCAGGTGGTGGTGCGGTCGAGCCAGCTGTCATGCATGATGACGAACTCGCCGTCCTTCGCGCGCCGGACATCGACCTCGACGATCTCGGCGCCGATCGCGATCGACCCTTCGACCGCGGCCAACGAGTTCTCGGCATAAAGCGTCTTGCCGGCCTGCATGCTGCCGGCGCGGTGCGCGGCGATCATCACATGATCGCGCCATTGGTTGGCGTGCTCGAAGCGATCGAGGATTTGGGTGGCGCGCGTCTCGCCGGCTAGACTTTGGTTAGGAATTGCACCAAGCGCGGCGGACAGAAAAAGCCTCAGCCAGAGTGTTCGCATCGGGGAATCGCTCCGTTCCGGTCGCGACCCGGTTAGGCGATGCCCATGACAGGGCGGTGAACGAAGCCGGCTAGCTGTTTCGTATCGAAGTCCGTCAAATACGCTTGGAAAGGCGCCGGAACCAGGCGAGCGCCGGCATTTCGACGAAGCGCCAGGTGAACCACGACGCGACGACGACGGCGATCAACATCGCGATCAAAGCCGCAAAACCGATCAAGGGCGAGCCGGCGCCGAAGCCGGTCGCATGCTCACCTCGCAGCATCAGGTCGCCAACGATGCCGAGCCCGAGCTTGCGCTCGAGAAGGCCGCCGGCATTGATCATGCGCGCCTGGACGAAGATGTGGACCATATAGATCGAATAGGAGAGCGAACCGAGCAGCAGCATCGGCCGGCTGCGCAAAGCCACGCTGACCCACCCACCCTCATGCGCAAAAAGGTAAAGCGCCAGCGCGAAGACGACGGGCGCCGCGATGCCGATGTCGTTGGTGCCGGCGATGGAGACGAACAGCGCGATCCCCGCGATCATCACCAGCTCCGCAATCGTCCAGGCGATGCGCCCTGCCCCGCCGCTAAGCGCCTGTCGCGCCTCTGCAATGGAATCGTGTTGAAACCAGGCGAGCAGCGCGCCGAGCGAGAAGCCGTAAAGGCAACGGATGAAGCCGAAGTCGAAGGACACGTCCATATGACGCGTCGAGACCGCCACCAGGAAAAGCGGCGCCGTCACCGCGGCGGCGACGAACCATATCCAGGCGCGCTGTCCAGCAGTGAAGAAGACGGCGGCAAACAGCAGATAGGTGAAGAACTCGGCCGAAATGCTCCAGCTCGGCGCGTTCCAGCTCAGATGATCCTCGACGCCCATGCCTTGCAAAAGGAAGAGGTTGGCGATCAAGCTTTTCAGGTCGAAACCGGCGGTGAAGGGCGCCGGACCCGTTCCGTGCAGCGCCGGCAGGACGAGCCGCAGCGCCTCGAAGCCAGCGAAAGCGGCAAGCATCATAAGATGCAGCGGATAGATGCGGCCGAAGCGCACGAGCGCGAAACGGGCAAGATCGTCCGGCTCGTTCAGGCGGCTGCCATAGGCGCTGGCGATGACGAAGCCGGAGAGCACGAAGAAGAAATCGACGAACAGATAGGAGCCGCCGACAAACGCGCCTTGCGAAATCATCGAGGTCGTCGGGAAGTGGAACAGCGCCACCAGCAGCGCGCAGATGCCGCGCCAGGAATCCAGCACCAGAAAGCGCTCGCCGGCCGCCGTGCCGACACGGGTCGCCGCTGGTGCGGGCGCAAGGTTGAGCAGAGCCGTCTCAGCCATAATGATACAGATCCTGTGTTGCCGTGGCACTCGCCGAGCGCCGCGCCGTTTCCGCAAGCTGTGACTGGCATGTTGCGTGCCGGTTCTGTAGTTGTGGCTGCCCCGATGCAAACCGAGGACCCGTAATGGCGAACCTAGAGATCGACCACGCGTTCACCGCCCGCTCCAAGACGGGCGCGTCGTTCGAGCCGACCTATGCCGGCGCGCTGTCGTTCATGCGGCGCAAATATACGAAGGACGTGAAGGGCGCGGACGCCGTCGTATGGGGCATTCCTTTCGATGCCGCTGTCACCAACCGGCCGGGCGCCCGCTTTGGGCCGCAAGCGATCCGCCGCGCCTCGGCGATCCTCGACAACGATCCGCAATACCCGTTCTCGCGCGATCTCTTCGAGCATCTTTCGGTGGTCGACTACGGCGATTGCCTGCTGGACAGCGGCAATCACCAGAAAACGCCGGGCACGATCGAGCGCGAGGCGGCCAAGATCCTGAAATCAGGCGCGTTCCTTTTGACGCTCGGCGGCGACCATTTCGTCACCTGGCCGCTGCTCAAGGCGCATGCCGCGATCCACGGGCCGCTGGCGATGGTGCAGTTCGACGCGCATCAGGACACCTGGCCGGATGACGGCAAGCGCATTGACCACGGCTCCTTCGTCGCCCGCGCGGTGAATGAAGGCATCATCGACCCCGACCGCTCGATCCAGGTCGGCATCCGCACCCATGCGCCGGATACGTTCGGCATAAAAATCCTCTACGGTCATGAGGTCGAGGAAATGCGCGCCTCCGATATCGCCTATGCGATCGTCGACCGCACCGGCGGCAAGAAGACCTATCTCACTTTCGACATCGATTGCCTCGATCCGGCCTTCGCGCCCGGCACTGGGACGCCGGTGGCAGGTGGCCCGTCATCGGCCAAGATGCTGTCGACGCTGCGCCAACTCGGCCAGGTCGATGTCGTCGGCGCCGACATAGTCGAGGTTGCGCCGGCCTATGATCATGCCGATATAACGGCGATCGCCGGATCGATCATCGCCATGCACTATCTCGGCCTGTTGGCGGAACGAAAGGCACGGGCGGAAGAGTTGAACAACGGCAATCATGCCGCGCTAAATCATGCTCACGGCATATGATATTGGAATCGCAGGGAATTTGGTAAGCAATGAAACCGAAAATTTTCATTGACGGCGAACACGGAACGACGGGCCTGCAGATCAGGGCGCTGCTCGCCGACCGCGGCGACCTGGAGATCATCTCCATCCCGACCGAGCGCCGCAAGGAGACCGCCGCCCGCGCCGAATTCCTCAACGCGGCCGATGTCGCGATCCTTTGCCTGCCGGATGCGGCGGCGAAGGAAAGCGTGTCGCTGATCACCAACGACACGACCAAGGTGATCGACGCCTCGACGGCGCATCGCGTGGCCGATGGCTGGGAATACGGCTTTGCCGAAATGGACAAGGACCAGGCGAAGAAGATCGCCAGCGCAAAGCGTATCGCCAATCCGGGCTGCTGGCCGCAAGGGCCGATCGCGACGCTGCGGCCGCTGGTCTCCGCCGGCCTGTTGCCGGCCGATTTCCCGGTCACCGTCAACGGCATCTCCGGTTATTCCGGCGGCGGCCGGCCGATGATCGAGGACTATATCGGCAAGGGCGAGGACGCGCCCGAGTTCCTGCCCTACGGGCTGACGCTGCAGCACAAGCATGTGCCGGAACTGCGCACCTATGCGAAGCTGTCGCACGACCCGATAATGCAGCCGGCGGTGGGCAATTTCGCGCAGGGCATGATCACGATGGTGCCGCTGCAGCTCGGCGGTCTCGACCGCGTGCCGACCGGCGCCGAACTCCACGCGGCGATCGCCGACCATTATGCGTCGATCGACGGCGGCGTGGTCGAGGTCGCGCCCTACACTCATATGGAGCGGATCCCGGAGATCGATCCGGAGATCTATAACGGCACCAACCGGATGAAGGTCTATGTGTTCGCCAATGACGAGCGGGCGCAGGCGCTGCTGATGGCCGTCTACGACAATCTCGGCAAGGGCGCTTCGGGCGCCGCGGTGCAGAATCTCGATCTGATGCTCGGCATCAAGCATTGAGCGGCAGTGCAGGCGTTTCCCGAGCGCTGGAAAGTCAGCGCTCCGAACTCATTGCCGAGACGTTTTCCAGCCGGATCTGGAAGGTCGCACAGGACGACGGCTCGGTTGCCGTCGTCAAGGACCTGAAACCCTTCGACGACGTCGCGGACGAGCTGCGCGGCGAGCATTACCTGCTTGGCGGCGCGGCGAAGGCGCGGTGCGGCTGCTCGGCCGTGACGGCAATGGCATGCTGCTCGAATATGCCGGCGACAGGCTGCTCTCGCAGCATCTCGCCGAGCATGGCGACGACGCGGCCACCGCGATCGCGACCGATGTGATGGCAAGATTGCTGTCGCCGTCCAAGCACACGCCTCCGCCCCACCTACAGCCGTTGCGGGAGCGGTATGTCGCGCTATTTCGGGTGGCCAGGGCCGACCGGGCTGCCGGACGAGCCAGCCTCTATGTCCACGCCGCAGACATCGCCGAGCGGTTGCTTGCCGATCCGTACGAGATCAGGCCGCTGCATGGCGACCTGCATCACGACAACATCCTCTTCGGCCCGCGCGGCTGGCTTGCGATCGACCCCAAGGGGGTCATCGGCGACCCCGGCTTCGATGCGGCCAACATGTTCTACAATCCGCTCGACCGCGATGATCTCTGCCTCGATCCGCGCCGGATCGCGCATATGGCCGACATGTTCGGCAAAACGCTCGGGCAGTCGCCGCACGCCATCCTCGACCATGCGATCGCCTATGGCTGCCTGTCGGCCGCGTGGCATCGCGAGGACAAGAACGCGGTTGACGAGAACCGGGAATTGACCATCGCCGAGGCTGTTCGGAGGGTTCGGCTACAATTTTGATCGCCGGCCGTCAGCTTCTGACGTTTATCTCGGTCGGCAGCGGATAGGCGCCCTTGGTGCCGCGCCAATGCGCGGTGGCAAAGCCGAGCAGGACCAGCGCGATCGCCTGATGCGCCAATGCCATGTGCAGCGGCACCTGCATCAGCAGTGTGCCGATACCGATCGAGGCCTGGACGACCACCAGCGCGAAGAGAAGCGTGGCGCGACGGGTATGGGTGGTGCCGGGCTGGCGCCGCCACGTGGCGATCATATGCCAGAGCGCCACGAGAAAGACCATATAGGCGCCCAGCCGGTGGACGAACTGCACCGTCTTCGGATTTTCAAAGAAATTCACCCAGGCAGGCTTCAGGAGAAGCAGATCGGACGGGATCAAATTTCCGTCCATCAGCGGCCAGGTGTTGTAGGAAAGACCGGCGTGAAGGCCGGCGACCAATCCGCCGAGATAGATCTGGATCAGTGTCAGGAACACGATGAAGCCGGCGAGTCGCTGCGTCGAGCGGTCGGCGGCAGGCTCCGAATGCGGCGCGAGACCTCGCGCGACCGCCATGGTGGCGGTGAAGATCAGCGCGGCAAGCGTCAGGTGCGTAGCCAGCCGGTACTGGCTGACCGAAACGCGGTCGACAAGGCCGGAAGCCACCATCCACCAGCCGATGGCGCCTTGCAGCCCGCCGAGCGCCAGGATGCCGATGAGCTTTAATCCAAGGCCTCGTTCGATGCGTCGCGTCGCCCAGAAGAACAGCAGCGGCAGGGCAAAGACCACGCCGACGCTGCGCGCCAGGATGCGGTGCGCCCACTCCCACCAGAAGATCGACTTGAAGTCTTGAAGGCTCATGCCCTTGTTGATCTCGGTATATTGCGGGATCTGCTGGTAGCGCTGGAACTCTTCCTGCCATTCGGCGTCGTTGAGCGGCGGGATGACGCCATGGATCGGCTGCCACTCGGTGATCGACAGTCCCGAGCCGGTGAGACGCGTGGAACCACCGACCAGCACCAGCGCGAACAGCACGAGCACCACGACGTAGAGCCAGCCGCGCACCAAAGCGCGGTTACGCAGGTCTCGGTCGCGTGCGGCATAGGGGGCCGTGGCGGTGATGGCAGCCATGGACGTTTTCCGGCAATTGAAACGCTGGAGTGGTGGACCAAGGCTCGCGCCGTGGCAAGGCTGGACAGCGCGGCACGCCGTCGCGCCGGGCCGCGGTGGTTGCGCGCGCACGCCATTCAGCCTAAGCGAGACGGGTCAACGAGACCGCGACATGCCCATTCGCCTGAAAAAGCTGATCGGAACCATCCTGCTTGTGGCGCTGGTCATCATCTATGCGCTGATCGCCTCCGCGGTCGCGGTCACCAGGCTCGCCGAATACGGGCCCACGGCGCATCTCCTGTTCTTCCTGCTCAGCGGGTTTCTCTGGGTTCTGCCGGCCATGGCCATCATCAAATGGCTGATCATCGAGCCGCGGCCCAAGGGCTGATCCTCGCTGACGCCGGCGGCGCCGGCTAGTCTAGATGGTCACCACCATCTTGCCGGCATTGGCGAGCGGCGTCGTGATGCCGGACAGCATCGTTTGGATATGCGCCACGCTCTGGTAGCGGCCGTTGACGGAGATGCGCGGCAGCGCGTGCAGGAAGCCGGCATGCTCGGCCCTTAGCACGCCGTGCCGCGTGGTCACCGCCGAGACGTAGCCCGCGTCGCGGGCGAAGCCCACTTCGCGGCAGCCGACAGCGCTGGCATAGCCGTAAGGGTAAGCGAAATGACGCGGCTCCTCGCCGAGCCTTTCCGCTAGGATGCGGCGGACGTCGCCGATCTCATGGCGCGCATCGGTTTCGGACAGCCGCTTCAAGTTTCGATGATTGACCGTGTGCGCGCCAATGGTCACCAGCGGGTGGGCGGCCATGGCTCGGAGCTCATCCCAATTCATCAAGGGGCATGGGCGGCCTGTGCCGAATTCATAGCCGTTCGATCGGGCAAGCTCGCGCAATGCCGCACCCTGCTCCTCCTCGGGCACTTTCACGGTCAGCCAGGCGTTCAGCCGCGCGACGGCCAGGATCTTCCTGCCCCGTGTCGAGCAATCGATCACCCTCTGCTTGCCCGCCATCGTCAGCGTCAGGCGCGAGCTGGTGTCGACGATATCCTCGATGACGTCCCACCAGAGATCGACGGCGCCGTCGATCAGGCCGGGGGCGACGTAGATGGTGATTGGCGCGCCGTGCTTTTCCAACACCGGAAGCGCCTCGGTCATGTTGTCGCGATAGGCGTCGTCGGCGGTGATGGTGGCGAACTGACCGCCTTTCCCACCCATCTTGATGCGCTCGATCGCTTCATCGAGCGAAACAAAGGCATAACCCCTTCCCTTCATGTCGGCGATGAGCCTGTCGAGGAAGGCGGGAGCGATGTTCAGATGGCGGTTGACGCTGTTCGGCTTCTCCGGCGTCGCGGTGACGCGGTGCAGCATCAGGATGGCGCCGATGCCGCCGACAAACGGCCGCGCCAGGGGCGCCAGACCGGAGTAGCGGGCAAGGTTCAACGCCAGTTTCCGGATTGCCTCGCCCCCGTCGATCATTCCTTCACCTTTTGCGCCTAGGCTCATCCAAGCACGACATTCGCCTATGCGAACCCCCAAGTCGGAACGAATACTTCTTAAGGATTGAGGGATGGTTGACGCCGCCGCGTCATTTGACGGCAACCGGGTCGCGGCCAACGAGATTTCCGCACGCTCCATGCGAGCCGATCAGGGTCGATGGACCGTTGCCGCAAGCGACGGCGCCGGCCTTGCCGATTACATCGAATTCTGCGCCTCGGCGGTGTTTGCGCCGGCGCAAAGCGCATCCTGGGTGAACAACTGGGCAGCCGCGACAGGCACCGACATGGTTGTCGCGACGCTTGTCTGCGACGGCCGCCCGGCGCTTTCGCTAGCGCTGGAAGTCGTGCGACGCGGCCCGTTCAAAATTGCCCGTTTCGCGGGCGGGCGTCACGCCAACGGCAATTTCGCCGCCGCCGATCCACGTTTCCTATCCACCATCGACGGCCCGGCGATCCGCTCGATGTTTAAGGCGATCGCGAGGGTGCGCCCGGACATCGACCTGATCTCGCTGGAAAGGCTGCTGCCCAACCTCGATGGCGTCGCCAACCCGCTCGCAACGCTGCCCGGCTTCCCCAGTCCGAACCTTGCGCTCGCTGTCGATCTCGACGGCGGGTTCGACGCGCTGCTGTCGCGCGCGAGCGGCAAGCGCAAGCGCAAGAAGCACCGCTCGCAGACGCGTAAGTTTGAGGCAGTCGGAACCTTCCGCCGCATCGAGGCCGGCAGCCGCGAGGAGGTGGACAGGCTGCTCGACGCCTTCCTCGAGATGAAGGAAGCGCGTTTCGCCAAGATGGGCATCGCCAATGTCTTCGGCGACAAGCAAGTGCGCGACTTCTTCCGGGCGCTGTTTACCGATGCGCTGGCTGAGGAAAAGCCCCCTTTCCTGCTGCACGGCCTGGAGGTGACGGGAAAGCTGCGCGCGGTGACCGGCTCCAGCCGGTCCGGCAAGCGGCTGATCTGCGAGTTCGGCGCCATTGCCGAGGATGATCTCGCCTTCACCAGCCCCGGCGACTTCCTGTTCTTCGACAACGTCCAGGAAGCCTGCGAGCAGGGTTTCGATGTCTACGACTTCTCCGTCGGCGACGAGCCTTACAAGCGGCTCTGGTGCGATATCGAGGTTCAGCATTTCGAGGTGCTCGCGCCGCTGACGCTGAAGGGCCGCGCGCTGGCGACGGGGCTGCGGCAAGGCGCGCGGGCGAAGGCCTTCATCAAGAACAATCCGACGATCTGGAGGCTGACCAAGATGCTGCGCCGCAAGGCTGCCGGACAGGCAGCGCCTGCCGCAGCCGAGGACGACAGCTAGGCCAGGTGAGAGTCGCTAGCTACGCCGCCTGAACGATCTCGACCAGTTCAACGTCGAATACCAGGTCCTTTCCGGCCAACGGATGATTGCCGTCGAGCTTGACGCTGGCATCGTCGACGCCGATGACCGTCACTCGCATGGGGCGTCCCTCGCGGGTGCGAGCCTGCAATCGGGTGCCAACATCGATGTTGATGTTTGCCGGGACGGCGGCGCGGTCGATGGTTACGACCGCCTCGGGGCGATGGGGACCATAAGCGGCGTCAGCGGGAACTGTGACGGTGCTTTTCGTGCCGACCTCCATGCCCTCGACATGGGTTTCGAGACCAGGAATTACCTGTCCTTCACCGAGTGTAAACTGCAGCGGTTCATTGCCGGAAGAATCGAATTGGGTGCCGTCCACCAGACGCCCAGTGTAGTTGATGCGTACGGTGTCGCCGTTCTTGGCCTGTGTCATAGCAGCCATCCTTTGGGAGTTTTGGGGGCACGCCTAGGAATCTCGGTCCCGCTCTCGATCATCCACGCATCAGAATGCGCAGCGCGAAACATCGAAACTAGGAGCCTTGCCGCCAATGTAAAGTGCGGGAGCCGCCGAGAAATGAAGCGGCAACGCGGGACAGCCTTGTCGGCCTCCGGCCTTATGCAGCCGACCGGCGCCCGGGCAATGGATCTCCCGGCTCATGACCGACCGGCGTGACCAGCGTGACGTCGGGATAGCCGTTCTCGATCAGCTTCACCGCAGCCTGGGTCACCTGGTCGTCGGCTTCCAGCATCGACAGGAAGACTTCGGTGCCATCGCCGACCAGGCGGCTGATGCCTTGCGCATCGGCCGGGCCGCATTCGACAACGACGAGATCGTAGGCCGTGGTCAGCGACTGCATGATGATGGGCAGCCGGTCGGCGGCGCGCATGGCGCGGACCGGGTCGGCGGTGCCGACCGGAATGACATGCGCATCCGAATAGAGATCGGGATGGATGACGTCGCTGAACTGCGCCTCGGAGGCTAGAAGATTGGTGATGCCGGGGAAGAGGCTCGAGTCCAGCATCGGCCGCGATGCCGCGCCCGACGCGGTGAGATCGAGCAGCAGCACACGCAGGCCGGCATCCGATACTTCGCGCGCCACCAGCACGGCGGACGCGGCCGCCTCATCGCCTTCGGGCGACACGAAGATCGCGCGCGCCGCGCCCGAAGCGATCAGCTTCTCCGCCGCCTTGTCGACATCGATCTCGCCGAGCCGGGATTGGCGCGGCTCGAGCGCCGATTTGCCGGGTTGAGAAGGCCCGTCAACGGAGTCAGCGGGTCCGGCAGCGGGGGCATGAACCTCCACCGGCTCGCTCTCGGCCCGCCTCGGGAGTTCCGCTTCGGCGATCGAATGCCCGGGCGCCGCTTCCTCGTAAGGAGCGAAAGCACGACGCTGGTCATCGATCGCCGGTTCCGTGCGCGCGACAGGCATCGCCACCTGCTCTATGCTCTCAAACCGAGCACCGGGGGCAGGACGCATGGCGCGGCCGGAGAACAACTCGCCAAGCAGTGTGCCGATCGCCATCAGCAGCAGAGAAGCGGCGGCGGCGGCCCCGGTAATCGGTCCGATCTTCGGGAAATAAGGCTGCGACGGCACCTGCGCCTGCGCGATCAGGCTCGCCGCGACGGGGGAGTATTTGCGGTCCTTGCGCGAGGCCGCCGCATTGTAACTTGCCATATAGGATTCAAGCTGTTGGCGCTGAACGTTCGCGTCGCGCTGCAAGGCATCCAACTGCACCTGCTGTTCGCCGGCGCGTGCCGAGGCGGCTTTCAGCGTGTTCACGTCCGCGACCAGCTGATCCTCGCGGGCCTTGGCCGTTTGAACCTGCGCCGACAGGCCGCGAATGATCTTTTGCGCCTCGTTGCGAATCTGGCCGTCGAGGTCGGCAAGCTGCGACTTCAGCGCCCGGATGCGCGGATGATTGTCCAGCAGGGTCGTGGAAAGGTCGGCAATGTTGGCCCGGAGTTCGACCTGCCGCTCGCGCAGGCGCTGAATCAGCTCGGAGGACAGCACTTCCGGCACGCTGTCCAGCGAACCGCCATTCTGCAGCGCCCGGCGCACGCTCTCGGCACTCGCCTCGGCGGCGGCGCGGCTGGCGCGCACGCGCGACAACTCGCTGGACAGCTCGGCGAGCTGCTGAGTCGGCAGCACCGCATTGTTGCCGCCCATAAGAAGGTCTGACTGGGCGCGGAAGGCCGCGACCTTGGCCTCGGCGTCTCTCACCCGATTTTGCAGGTCGGCGATTTCCGGCGCCAGGAAGTCGGTGGCGGCGGCGTTCGATTCGAGCTTGGCGTCACTCTTCGAGGCGATATAGGCAATGGCAATGCCGTTGGCGACATCGGCGGCAAGCTGGGGATCTTTCGACGCGAACTCGATCGCGATCGCGCGTGTCTTTTCGACAGCGTAGACATTGAGCTTGTCGTGCATGGCATTCAGCACGCGCTCTTCCGGCGGGATATCGAAGGGATCACTTTTCAAGCCGACGAGAACGAGGATGCGCCCGAGCGCCGACATCTTCAGTGTTTCATCGAACTCCGGTAGCTTGTCCAGATTGAGCTTGGTCGCGACCTGCTTGAGGATATCGGGCGAGGAAATGATCTGGACCTGAGTCGCCACGCCCTGTTCGTCGAGAATCGGCTTGTCGTCATCGTTGGTGCCCGGCGGCCGGGTGTATTCCGATTCGCGCGAGCCGATCTCCAGCTTGGCTGTCGCCTTGTAATAAGGCGTCGCGAGCCAGGCCAAAGCAAAGGCGAGCCCGGTGACCACAAGCGTGACAAGAACAATGCGCAGCCAGTTCCTCGCTAGGCTGGCGAACAGCTGTCTCAGGTCGACATCGACATCTGCGGCCGCGGACTGAACGGACATGCATCCTGCTCCGAACTTTGAGTCGAGGATGGACCGTAAACAACTATGGTAACTCACCCGTTAAGATCGAAACGAACACTTATTAGACAATCCTCAAAGAACATCCGGCGAAAGCAATAGAACAATTGGGCTTTTTACCGATCAGCACGCTGCCCGATCGCACTCCTTTACCGCCCATTAACCCTAACAGGATGATAACGGTCGCACTTTCCTGGGGTTGTGCCGCGGCTTGCGGCAAGAGCGATGAAGGTTCCTGGCCGGTCATGAAAAGCACTGCTTCCCTCTTTCGCGCTTTGCTTGCCCTGTCGCTGCTGACCGGCTGCTCGAGCTATCGCCCGACGCCGGCCGCCTTCCATGAAGTGCTCGACCAGCCATACCGGCTCGGCGCGGGCGACCGGGTCCGTGTCACGGTGTTCGAGCAGGACGGGTTGACCAACACCTACAGCGTCGACCAGTCCGGCTACCTCTCCTTCCCGCTGGTCGGTGCCGTGCCGGCGCGCGGCCACACCGCGCAGCAGCTGGAAAAGGAGATCGCCGACAAATTGCGCCAGGGCTATCTGCGCGATCCCGACGTTTCGGTAGAGATCGACCGTTACCGGCCGATCTTCGTGATGGGCGAAGTGGGCGCTGCCGGCCAGTATTCCTATGTGCCGGGGCTCACCGTGCAAAAGGCGGTCGCCATTGCTGGCGGCTTCACCTCGCGCGCCAATCAGGAGAGCGTCGACATCACCCGCGACATCAACGGCAAGGTGATGACCGGACGGGTGCTTACATCCGATCCGCTGCTGCCCGGCGACACCGTCTACGTCCGCGAACGCCTGTTCTGAAAAATCCGGCGTGGCGGTGAATCTCAGGATAGTCCACTGCTTCCGCTCACCTGTCGGGGGAATCTTCCGGCATGTGCGCGACCTGACCGAGGCGCAGGTCGCCGCCGGCCATGCGGTGGGCATCGTCTGCGACTCGACGACCGGCGGCGACTTCGAGGAGCGGCTGTTCGAGGCGATGAAGGACAGCCTCGCGCTCGGCATCCATCGCACGCCGATGCAGCGTCATGTCGGGCCGGGCGACCTCGCCTCGGCCTGGCGCACCTATCGAATCATCCAGGAATTGCGGCCGGACGTACTGCATGGGCATGGCGCCAAGGGTGGCGCCTATGCCCGGCTGTTCGGCTCACTGTTGCGGGTTTCAAGGTCTCGCGTGGCCCGCCTTTATTCGCCGCATGGCGGCTCTCTCCACTATGACGAAACGACGGCGACGGGAAAGCTGTTCTTCGGCCTGGAGCGCTTCATGGCGCGCTTCACCGATTGCCTGCTGTTCGTTTCCGACTATGAGCGGAAAACGTATCGGCGCAAGGTCGGCGAGCCGCCCATACCCAACCGGCTCGTCTATAACGGCCTGCGCGCCGCGGAATTCGAATCGGTGACGACGGCGATCAATGCCGCCGATTTCCTGTACATCGGCATGATGCGCGACCTGAAAGGTCCGGATATCTTCATCGATGCGCTGGCTTTGGCCGGCAGCGAGCTTGAACGCCCCTTGAGCGCCGTGATGGTTGGCGATGGCGACGACCTGCCGCGCTACCACGCTCAGGTCGAGCGGCTCGGCCTCGAGAACCGGGTTCGCTTCCTGCCTCCGATGCCGGCGAGGGAAGCTTTCGCCCTGGCTGAGCTGGTAGTGGTTCCGTCGCGCGCGGAGGCGATGCCCTATATCGTGCTCGAGGCCTTGGCCGCCGGCATGCCGATGATCGCGACCGCGGTCGGCGGCATTCCGGAAATCTTCGGCGATGGCTCCCCTGCCTTGATCCGGCCGGATCCCGTCGAGCTTGCCAGCAAAATCGGCATGGCGGTCAAAGACATGGATGCGTACCGCAAGGCGATGCCACAGGCCGACGAGCTGAAGGCGCATTTCGGCTCTGACGTGATGGCAGCCGAGATCGAGAAGGCCTATTTCGCGGCGC
Organism: Mesorhizobium sp. M2A.F.Ca.ET.043.02.1.1; assembly: GCF_003952405.1. Taxonomy (NCBI): domain Bacteria; kingdom Pseudomonadati; phylum Pseudomonadota; class Alphaproteobacteria; order Hyphomicrobiales; family Phyllobacteriaceae; genus Mesorhizobium; species Mesorhizobium sp. M2A.F.Ca.ET.043.02.1.1. The sequence goes on along the minus strand of NZ_CP034445.1, from coordinate 6,350,864 downwards.
TGAGCAAGTAGGTCCGCAACCGCACAACAGCTTCAAAACCACGGGTTGTTTCAAGCCTTTCTTAGCTCTCTTTTGCTAAGCAATTGCGCGAAGCTCGCGGACAGTTCCCATGAATGAGATCGACCCCGCACGCCGCTTTTCGATGGATGCGGTGCGCAACTACGACGCTCCCGCCGAAAGCGAAAAGCCCGGCGGCATCAACGATGTGGCGCGCCAGGTCGCGTCGCAATACCGGCGCGATACCATGTCGCCGATCATGGTCAGCGGCGTGCTGCGCATGGTCGAGTTCGCTCTGCTGTTCCTGTCGGGGCTCGGCGTCTATTTCTACTATGTCGGCTTCTTCAATTATCTGGCCTGGCAATACCCGCTGGCGATCGCGGCGACATCGTTCCTGGCCGTGGTGCTGCTCGACGTCACCGACTGCTACCAGATCGCGGCGCTGATGCGCCCCCTCGCCAATTTCAGCCGGGTGCTGCTTGTCTGGGCCGGCAGCTTCGCGCTGATGGCGCTGACCGCCTTTGCCATCAAGGCCTCGGAAGACTATTCGCGCCTGCTGTTCGGCACCTGGTTCGTGGTCGGCTTTGTGCTGATCTTCGGCCTGAGGCTGGTGATGTCCAGCCTCATCCGGCGCTGGGCGCGCGATGGCCGCATGGAACGCCGCGCCCTCATCGTCGGTGGCGGCAAGGCCGCCGAACAGCTGATCCGCTCGGTCGAGAAGCAGCCCTACAACGACATCCGCATCTGCGGCATCTTCGACGACCGCAACGACAAGCGTTCGCCGCCGATCGTCGCCGGCTATCCGAAGCTCGGCACGATCTCCGAGCTCATTGAATTCGCCCGCATCGCGCGCATCGACATGCTGATCGTGTCGCTGCCGCTGACAGCCGAATCGCGCGTCTTGCAGTTGCTCAAGAAACTCTGGGTGCTGCCGGTCGATATCCGGCTCTCGGCGCATTCCAACGCGCTGCAGTTCAGGCCCCGCGCCTACTCCTACATCGGCTCCGTGCCGATGCTCGACATCTTCGACAAGCCGATCAACGACTGGGACTCGGTCGCCAAGCGCGCCTTCGATATCGTCTTCTCGCTTGTCGGCATCATCCTCTTCTCGCCGGTGATGCTCGCCACGGCGATCGCCATCAAGCTCGACAGCAAGGGGCCGGTGCTGTTCAAGCAGAAGCGGCATGGCTTCAACAACGAGATCATCGAAGTCTACAAGTTTCGCTCGATGTTCACCGACAGGTCCGACCCGACCGCCAAGCAGACGGTGACCAAGAACGATCCGCGCGTCACCCGTGTCGGACGCTTCATACGCAAGACCTCGATCGATGAACTGCCGCAGTTCTTCAACTCGCTCTTCGGCTCGCTGTCGCTGGTCGGGCCGCGCCCGCATGCCATCGCCGCCCAGTCGCACAACCTGCTCTACAACGAGGTGGTGGACGGCTATTTCGCCCGCCACAAGGTGAAGCCCGGCGTCACCGGCTGGGCGCAGATCAATGGCTGGCGCGGCGAGATGGACACCAACGAAAAGATCCGCATGCGCACGGAATACGACCTCTATTACATCGAGAACTGGTCGATGCTGTTCGATCTGCGCATCCTGTTCCTGACGCCGATCCGCCTGCTCAACACGGAAAACGCCTATTGAGCGCCGTCGCCCATGAGTTGCAGCCGTGGGCATTGCCGGCGTCGGCGGTCAATGCGAAGCTGATCTCGCTGATCGCGTCGGCCGCGATCGCCATCGGTATCCTGCTCTCCGGCTTCGTCATCAGCGAGCCCGCGCCCTACGAAATCTACATGGCCGGGCTGATCGCGGTCTGGGCGCTGTTCGGCCTTCGAATCTCGCGCGCGATCGTTCCCTTGCTGGTGCTTCTGGTGGCGATGAACATCGGCGGCATGATCGCCATGACGCAGATGACGGATCTCGCCAACACGCCGCTCTATCTCGCCGTCTCGCTGTTCCTGGCCTTCAGCGCGGTGTTCTTCGCCTCGGTGACCTCGGTCCAGCCTAGCCTCTACCGGCTGATCTTCATCGCCTATGTCATATCGGCGGTGGCGACGTCGCTGCTCGGCATCGCGGGCTATTTCCATGCCTTTCCCGGCGCGGAGATGTTCACCAAATACGACCGCGCCGCCGGCGCGTTCCAGGACCCGAACGTGTTCGGGCCGTTCCTGGTGCTGCCCGGCACCTACTTGCTCTATCTGCTGCTCACCGGCCCGGTGTCGCGCATGCCGCTGCTTGCGATGCCGCTGCTCATCATCACCGCCGGCATCTTCTTCTCCTTCTCGCGCGGCGCCTGGGGCATGTTCGCGGTGTCGGCGGTGCTGCTCACGGCATGCCTGTTCCTGCAGAGCGCCAGCGGCAAGTTCCGGCTGCGGGTCGTGGTGATGACGATCGCGGCCGTGGCGCTGCTGGTCATCGCCTTCCTCATCATTCTGCAACTGCCCGGCGTGTCGGACATGTTCACCCAGCGCGCGCAGCTCGAGCAGAGCTACGATTCGGCAAGGCTCGGCCGCTTCGCCCGCTACGCGATCGGCTTCCAGCTGGCTATCGAGCATCCGTTCGGCATCGGCCCGCTGGTCTTCGGCACGATCTATGGCGAGGACACGCACGACATCTGGCTGAAGGCGCTGATGGATTATGGCTGGCTGGGTTTTGTGTCGTTCCTGACGCTGACCTTATGGACGATCGGCGCCGGCTTCCGCATCCTTCTGCGCGACCGGCCGTGGCAGCCCTATCTGCTCTGCGCCTATGTCGCCTATCTCGGCAATATCGGGCTCGGCACCTTGATCGACATCGACCACTGGCGCCATCTTTATCTGCTGCTCGGCCTAGTCTGGGGCGCGATCGCGCTGGAGTACCGGCACCAGCGGAAATTGCGGCTGGGAGCTCCGCCAAGCAGCCGAACGAACCGACACGAAGCGGTCGCTCCCGGTCGATGAAAGCCTTGGGGCCAAGTCTCAGGTTAAAAATGGTCGGAGTGGCCGGATTCGAACCGACGACCCCTTGACCCCCAGTCAAGTGCGCTACCGGGCTGCGCTACACTCCGGACCGCGCAAAGCCCTATAGTCTCAAAGGTTCAGAAGCAAGAGGCCAATAGGACAAAATCACGCCGGGCCTTCCATCTGTTTTCCATGTTATTCTATTTTTTCGAGCGATTACGGCAGCGAAGCACAGCAGCGTATAACGCGAGGCAAGCCGTGCTCACTCCAAGCCAGCCGAAATTCGGCTACTTTGCCAATTCGTCACCTTTGACAGGCGGCTTACCCTTGCCGGCGTGCTTGAGAATATCGAGCGCTGCGGGAATGTCGGCGCGCGCCGCGCGCTCCTGGAAATAGCTTTCGACCCTGAGCGCCGATAGCTTCTCGGCCACAGCCACGTTGATGAACTGGTTAAGCGCCACACCCTCGTCTTCCGCTACCTTACGTGCTTCGTCCAGGAGCGAGGGCTGAAGCCGCAGCGCAAAATTGCTTTTCCTCATTTATGTTTCTCCATTCGTTTCCAAGCCTGACCGGGCACCAGGACATCTATTCCAAAGCGGACCGCTGCTTCGCTAAAGTCGCGGGTGTTGAAGATCACGATAGCGTCAGCTTGTCCGTTGACCGCAGCCTCGAGCACCATATCGTCGTCCTGATCGCGAGCCACTGGTCGCCATAAAAAGGCAAGCCTCACCGGCTCGGCAACAGCCGCCACTGCGTCCAGCAGGACATTAACATCGTCGATCGGCAAGCCGGATGCCTTCAAATGCTCCGGCCGCGTCATCACCGCCTGGTACTCTATAACAAGTGGTACGGAGGCAAGCAGCGTGAACCGCCTTTCAAGCGCCGCCACCAACAAGCGACGAGACGCGCCGGCATCGCTGCGGACGGCCGCCACCATAACCGCTGTGTCGAGAACCAGCCTCATGCGACTATATCGAGTTGCAGAAGTGATATTGCAAGCAATATTGCATCAATTGAAATTTGCGGCAACTACCTCGACGCGCCATGCGCGGCCAGCATGCGGCGCGCGCTTTCCTCGTCGGTGATGAGCACGGTCGGCGCGACCAGGTTCATGGCACCGAGCAGCGCCTCGGTCTTCTCTTCGCCGCCGGAGGTCAGGATTCGGATCGGAGCCTTGCGCAGCCGATCGACATCCACCGACATCACATGGCTGTTGACGGGATGGTCGACCAGGTCGCCCTTGCGGTCGTAGAAATGGAACAGAAGGTCGCCGACGGCGCCACGCGCAAGCAGGGCCTCCCGGTCCGCTTCCTTGAGAAAGCCGCCGCGCGAGAAGGTGGTGGCCGACGCGATGCCGCCGACGCTGAGCAGCACAGCATCGAGCGCATCGGCCATCTCGAAGATTTCCTGCAGGCCGCAGCGCTCGACCAGCGCGATCTTGGTCTCGACGCTGTCGACGACGGCCGGCGTCGGCATCAAATAGCCGTCGCCCTGAAAAATCTGCGCGAAGCGCCAGGCGAACTCGGCCGGGTTGACCCGGCGCGCGACGCCGACGCCGCCGAGCAGCGAGATCACGCTGAAGTCGGTCAGCGACTTGGCGCTGATGAAAGGCAAGGTGTGGAACAGTGTGACGCCCCAGCCGACGCCGACCCGCATGCCGGATTTCATCGCGTCGGACAGGAACATGCCGGTCTTGGCGGCGATCGCCGGGATCGGATCGGCGTTGGGGTCGGAGAGCGGCGCCACCAGCGCCTGCCGCAGGCCGAAGGTCTTTTCCAGCGCGCGCTCCAGGCGCACGATCTCCAGGAGCTCGCTTTCGATGGTGATCTTGACCTCGTTGCGCGCCCTCGCTTCCGCCAGCATGCGCACGATGGTGACCCGGCCGACGCCGAGCACGTCGGCGATCTCGTTCTGTGTCATCTGCTCGACGAAATACATCCAGGCGGCGCGGATCCTGAGCCGGTCGGTCCGGTTTTCATTGACGACCTGGTCGGCCGCCTCCGCTGTCGCCTTGCCGTTTTCAGCTTCGCCCTGCCGTCGCCTGCCCAAGTTCCCCTCCGCGATGCCGTCGCCGATTCTGCGTGCTGGTTAAATATCGTCTATTGATCTACCAATCGACACGAACAATCTAGAGAGGGGCGACTGGCGCCCCCGAGCCGTTAGCGACTTCAGCATTTCGAGGCAATTGGCGATGCTGCGACAAATCTCCGAGGACGTCCGCGCCAACCTGAAGGACCGGCTTCGGGAACTGCGCGACGCCATTCGCCGGAGCCGCCACGACAGCGCCGGCGAGATGTCTCATGATATAGTCGGCAATTTGCCTCCCTTTCCGGGCCGCAGCCTGCTCGGCCACGCCGCGACCGCTGTCGACGACGCGCTGACGATCGCCGAATCCTTCGTTCCCCATTCCCGGCCGCTCAAGGTCGACGGAACGACCGTGAAAAGCCTGCGCTCCTATTTCCCGGACGGCGATGAAGACCGGCAGATCGGCGGCGAACGTCAATTCAGGCGCGACATGTATTATCTGACCCGCGCGGTTCTGGCCGGTTACGGCGTCGACAATCCCCGCGTGCACGAGGCGAGTTTTTCCGCCGTGCACGCCGCGATGCGCAAGCGCCATGCCGATCTTCTGGCCGGGGCGACGGCGGATGCGGCGTCCACCGACCAGGTCGCTGCGGCGTGCGCGGCTCTGCTGGTCGAATGCCTCAACCACCGTCCGGTTCAGCCTGGCGAGGCGGCAACGGCCGACCGGTCGCTCGACATAAGATGCCTTGCGCCCGTGGTGCTTGCCTGCGGACTGGCGACCAAGGCGGACGGCGGCACGCCGGAGCCCGACATTCTCGAGATCGCGGTGCTGGCGGCCGAAGTGCGGGAGGATCGCATCCGGCAGGCTTGCGCCCAGGCCAATGCCGTCCAGGAACTGACACCGGTTCTCGCCACTCTGCTCGCGCATCTGACGTAACCGCCGCGAGGAATCCGCTATCGTTCGGGCGCCATCGCCGCGATGGTCTTCTTGGCGCGCTGGATCGAGGCCGGGCTCATGCTGAGCTCGGTCAGGCCCATCCCGATGAAGGCCGGGATCAGGTCCGGACGGCCGGCGGCCTCGCCGCACATGCCCACCATGATGCCGGCGGCGACACCCGCCTTGGCCGTCAGCTCGATCGCCGACATCACCGCCGGATTGGTGACGTCGTTAAGCTTGGCGACCGTCGGGTTGAGGCGGTCGGCGGCCATGATGTACTGGGTGAGGTCGTTGGTGCCGATCGAGAAGAACGCCACTTCCTTCGCCAGCGCCGACGCGATCAGCACGGCGGCTGGCGTCTCGATCATCACGCCGAGGTCGAAGCTTGCATGCGGCACGCCTTCGGCCTTCAACTCGGTCGCGCATTCATCGACCAGCGCGCGGGTCCGCGTCACCTCGGCGATTTCCGAGACCATCGGCAGCATCACCTTGATGTTGCCGTGAACCGCGGCCCTGAGCAGTGCCCGCAACTGCCTCTTGAAGATGTCGGGACGATCCAGGCACATGCGGATGCCGCGCCAGCCGAGGAAGGGATTCTCCTCGTCGGGGAATTCGATGCCGGCGATCGGCTTGTCGCCGCCGATGTCGAGCGTGCGCACGATGACCGAATGCGGCGCGAACGCCTTGGCCAGGGCGCTGTAGGTCTCGGCCTGCATGTCTTCCGAAGGCAGATGCATGTGGCGCATGAAGAGCAGCTCGGTGCGGAACAGGCCGACGCCCATGGCGCCGGCTTCCTGCGCCGCCTCGATCTCTTCCAGCGAGCCGATATTGGCCGCGACCTCGATCACCGTGCCATCCGCGCGGGTCGGCGTCACGCTCTTGAACACTTTCAGCCCGGCGCGCTCCTGCGCCGCGGCTTCAACGCGCTTGTTGAAATCGGAGCGCGTCGCCTCATCCGGATCGACGATCACATGCCCGGCATTGCCGTCGATGGCGACCTCCTTGGCCGCACGCAACTCGTTGATCTTGTCTCCCAGACCCAGCACGGCCGGAATGCCGTGCGAGCGGGCGATGATGGCGATGTGCGAGGTGGCGCCGCCATGGCCGCAGACCACGCCACCGATGCGCTTCAGCGGCGCGCGCGCCAGATCCCAGGCGCCGATGTCGTCGGCAATCAGGATCGCGCCTTGAGGGATGGTCTCCAAGCTGACCTCGTCCTGGCCGAGCAGCACCAGGCAGATCTGCCGGCCGACGGCATGGACGTCGTCGGCCCGGGCATTGAGATAATGGTCGTCGACCGCGCTGAAATCGGCGGCGATGGTGGCCGCGGCCGCGATGACCGCGGAGACCGCATCGTCACCGCCCTTGATCAGTCTTTCGACCTCGCCGGTCAGGCTGTCGTCGGCGGCGATGTCGCGCAAAGCCGCGACGATGCCGCGGTCGCCGGCGGCGAGATTGTTCTCGGCAAGCGTGCGGTCCATGCGCGCCTGGACGCTGGCGACGGCGCCGCGGAAGCGCTCGAGCTCGCTTTCGATCTCGCCGGCCTGCAGGTGCCTGCCCGGCCCCTCGATCTCCGGCGGGAAATGGGCGAAGGCCGGCCCGATCGCCACGCCCTCACTGGCGGCTACGCCCTGCAGTTTCGGCGTTCCATCCGCCGATGCTGCAGCCGGTGCTACGGGCTCCGACGCAGGTGCGACGGCTGCGGTTTCAGAGCCGCCCTCACCCGCTTCGCTCTCGTCGTCGAGACCGGCGCGCGGATTCTCCAGATAGCCGATCAGCGCCTCGATCGCCTCGATGGCGTCGGCGCCGTTGGCGCGCACGGTGACTTCCTGGTTTTCCTTGACCGCCAGCAGCATCAGCTTGACCGAGCTCTTGGCGCTGACCGCCTTGCCGTCCTTGACCAGCTCGACATCGGATTCGAAACCCTTGGCGAGTTTTACGAACCGCGTGGCGGGACGGGCGTGCAAACCTTCGTGCACTCTGACGATGGTCGAGCGTTCCATGGCAATTCTCTAGGTTTGGGCGCTTATCGACAGACAGCGCGGATATTATCAGGCGGCGATGGTGATGACAGCGCCCGGTGTAAGGGCGGCCACGAGCGCTCCGGTATCGACCTCGGACGCGCAAACCTCACCCGGCCTTTCGGCCTCGGATGCTCCGTTGAAAGAGATCACGACATGACCCATCTCGCGGACCTTGCTCCAGGCCGTGGAGCCGACCGCCGTTATCGTCGCCGAGACCGGCCCGAGTGTGATGGAGGCGCCTGTTGCTGGCGCATCGTCGCTCGGGCCTTCCTCCGTCTTGTGCAGCACGGAGACCTCGGCCAGTTCGGGAGGCGAGCCATCCGCGAACAGGATGAGCACGCCGCCCTCGGCGAGGTCCGCCACTTCGGGTCCTATTGCCGTGACCCGTGTCTTGAGAAGAACCGACATATGACGAACCTCGTTTTACTACTGCTATTTTAGAACACGATCAGGGACACGACCCAGGCGATCAGCACGGAGACAGGGCCCATGATCTGGCGGCTGATGAGCACCGCCGGCACGCCGATTTCGATCGTCTTCGGCTTGGCCTCACCGAGCGCCAGACCGACGGGAACGAAGTCGCAGCCCACCTGGGTGTTGTAGGCAAACAGCGCCGGCAGCGCCATTGCGGGCGAGATGGTGCCGTTGGCGATCTGCGGGCCGATGATGGCGACGCCGATGACCTGGGCGATGACCGCGCCCGGTCCCAGGATGGGCGACAGGAACGGCAGGCCGCAGATGGCCGAGATGACCAGCAGGCCGACGATGTTGTTGGCCAGCGGACCCATCGGCTGCGCCAGCACATCGCCGATGCCGGTATAGAGGATCAGGCCGATCAGCATGGTCACGAAGGCCATGAAGGGCAGCACGTTGCGGACGACCTGATCGATGGTGCGGCGGCCGGAGTTGAAGAAGATGCCGACCACGCGGCCCATGACGCGGCCGATCGAGCTGATCAGGCCGATAAGCCCGCCTTCGCTCGGCAGCGGCTCGGCCGCCCTGGCAGTGGTGTTGTTGCTTGAACTCATCGATGCTGCTCCCCCCGCAGTGGTGACCGCTTCGGATCCGTCCGCCACTGCGACATTGGCCGGCTTCACGCCCGAAACGTAGATGTCTTCCGTGATGAACTGGGCGAGCGGACCCGCCTGGCCGACCGGCGTCAGATTGACGGTCGGGATACGCTTGCGCGGGTAGACGCCGCAGCGCGCGGTGCCGCCGCAGTCGACGACGACGACCGCCATCTCGCTTTCGATCGGCGGCGACTTGAAGCCGTCGACAGCCTGGGCGCCGGTCATGTCGGCAATGAGCTGCGCCACCGGATGGATGCCGCCACCGGTTACCGACACGACCTTGTTGCGCTGCTCGGTCGGCTCGATGACCAGGGGGCCGCCCCAACCGGTCGACCCCTTCGATATCTTTACTGCCTTGTATGTCTTGGCCATGGTGTCCTCCCGCCCTTAGAGCTCGACGCCCTGGCGGCGTGCCATGATGGCCGTGATGCGCTCGGTCAGGATGCCCTTCAGCAGGATGACGACGAGGCCGACGATCGCGTACCAGATGGCCACCTTGACGTGATAGCCGTTGGCGATGACGCCGCGCTTCTCGAGGTCGAGCAGCGCCACCAGCATGCCGCCCCAGACGAAATATTCACCGGGGTTGATATGCGGGAAGAGGCCGAGCGGCGGATGCACATAGGACACTGCCGCGTCATAGAAGGCAGGCTTGTGCTTTTCTTCCAGGAAGGAACCGAAGGTATAGGCCATCGGGTTGGTAAGGAAGAACACCGAGAGCACAGGCAGCACCGTGTAGCGGGTGAGCGCGATGCGGCCGGCGCCACGTGCCAGGCCGTGGACGCGCTCCTCGCCGACCAGTTCGGTGACGGCGTAGAAGGCCGTCATCAGCACGACCAGGGTCGGGATGATGCCGGTGACGAAGCCGGCGAACACTTCGCCGCCCTTCTGGAAGATGCCGATGAAGTATTTGCCGATCGCGGTGAGCCAGCCGAGCTGCTCTTCCTGCTGCACATTCTTCAGCTGTTCCTTGAGCTGATCGGCGGTGACCGGCGCGTTGTCGGTCGTCGCCTGCGCCAGGACCACAAGATGATCGGTGGCATGCTCGACGCCGAGCTTGCCGTGCCAGGCAGCATCCGAGACCATGGTGCCTGCGACATGCAGGTTGTGCACCGCGAGGTCTGCATGCTGTGCCAATAGTGTAATTACAGACATTTCTCCTCCTTATGACCCCTGCCGGTCATTCCCAGCCGGCTGCCGGCGTCGTTTAAGCCCTTGCTATGTTCAAGCCGGCCAGGCCCGGCTTCTTCCCCGGCTCCGACCGTGCGCGATCGATCTGCTCGATCGCCCGTTTCACGGCCTCGGCCACACCGGGTTCCCCCTCCCCCATGATCGCAGGGTTGGACCGGAGTCGATCGAGGGGGATGCCCTCGAATTTTTCATGTCGCTTGAACTTGGTCAGCACCGAACGGCCGCTCATGACCATCATGCGGCGCACGATGAGATCCGGCGTTACGACGATGAGCGCGATGGTGCCCTTTGCGAGGCGTCCGCGGAAATTGCCCGCGCCGACGAAACCGTCCTTGTACTGGCTGGTGACGCCTTTGAAGACATCCGAATAATGCCGCATCTGCAGCCAGACGCCCAACGATTGCAGCGCCCAGACAACAAACAGCAGAAGCAGTGCCCACTGCCAGATTGCCATTTCGGTCTCCTCCCGAGTCTCTTCCTCCGGCACATATTGAACGGAGGCGAGACGACCCGAAAGTGAGAACATTTGTTTCCTCGAATGTCAACATGTATTATATTAGCAGCCATAACGCTCCACAGCCGACCGGCCGATTTCGGCGTCGGCGGCGCTGTGGTAGCCTGTCGTCAAACGGGATGTGAGACATGGACCTGCCCTTCAGGCACGAACTGGCGCTTATGCCGGACCTTCGCCACCGGCTGCGGCAGCTGCGCTGGTTCCGCGCCACCTTCCGCAGCAGTGCGAAGGTGGTGTCGGAAACGTTCGGCGTGCGCTTCGAGATCGACGAGGCCAAGCTGACGCACGCCTTCCTCGACTGGATCGAGGTCATGGAAGCGCAGAAGCAATTCGCGGCGGTCGACCGCGCGGACTTCATCGTCTTCGCCGCCGGACTGGTGCTGCGTGAGCTGATCCGGCAGGCGCCGGCGCGGGAGGTCTCAGGTCTGAAGGAAATGATCGAGACCGAGGCAAATGCTGGCACGGCGGAAATCGTGCGCTTCTGGCCGGAAGGTTTCCTATATACCAACTACTGCGTGTCGGCGATCCTCGCCGTCCACGAGCAGGAATTCGGCAACGCGCCCAGCATCGATAAATGCGCCGACGATCTGCGCACCTGGTGGTCCTACCGCGAGAACGCAACGGAAATGCCCGCCTATGCCGTGGCGTTCCTCGACCGCTTCCTCGGCGCCGAGCCCAACTGGATCACACCCGACCGCGCCCAGTCACGCCAGGCCATGCAGCGCGCGCTCGGATCTTCGCCGGTCAGCGAAGCGTTGCGCCAGCTTTGAGCCGCTGGAGACGTAATCACCCGCTATTGAACATCTGACTTTTTATCGATAGCGATGTGCGCATTGGCACAGAGGCCGGGAGAAGCGCGTGGCGCAAACCAGACTGATGATTTTCGATTGCGACGGCGTTCTCGTTGACAGCGAACCGTTGGCCGCCAAGGCTTACGAGCGCGTCTATGAGAAGCACGGCATGCCGGGCGTGCATGGCGGCATCATCGCGCAATGCATCGGCATGAAGCAGGCCGACATCATCGTGAAGATCAAGGAACTGACCGGCCACCAGTTCCCCCCGGCGGCCGATGGCGACATCTGGGCCGAGACCAAGCTGCTCTTCTCCGAGGAGTTGAAGCCGACGCCGGGGATCGCGCCGTTCCTCAACACGCTTGCCGGAAACCGTTGCGTCGCCTCGTCGTCCTCGGTCGAGCGCATCAACCACAGCTTGTCGGTGACGGGATTGTCGCGCTTCTTCGGCGAGGCGATCTTTTCCTCCTCGATGGTGAAGAACGGTAAGCCGGCGCCGGACATCTTCCTCTGCGCCGCCGAGAAGATGGGTGCGAAGCCGACCGACTGTATCGTGGTCGAGGATTCGCCCTTCGGCGTTCAGGGCGCGGTGGCTGCCGGCATGATCGCGATCGGCTATACCGGCGGCGGTCACACCTATCCCGAGCACGGCGCGCGGCTGAAAGCCGCCGGCGCCGATTTTGTCTGCGCCGACTGGCACGAGGTTGCCCGGCAGTTGGCGGAGCTTGGTGTCCCGGCCTAATCTAGCGGAGACTGGGGAAGCGACGCCGGGTCCAGTCCCCCGGCGGGACCAATCCCCCTACACGGAAGTTGAAGGACAGGACCCGCGTGGCGTCGACGTCGACCTCGCAGCGGAAGCTCAGATCGTACCATTGGGTTGTCGTGCTGAAGGCGGCCTGCGGAGGGTTGAGAACATTGCCCTGCTTCAGGGGGATGGTCGGCAGCCATTTCGGCGCGTAGTCGGCGCTTTGCAGTTCCTGGTTCAGGACGTTGGCGCAAAGATTGGCTATGCGCTGATCGCGCGGCACGTTCTCCATCGAGCTCGTAGCCTGCATATTGCCGGTCGCACCCGGCGAGTAAAGTTTCCTGACGCCCGGCAGGCCGGAATAGATCGGCGCTCCCGCAGCCGCGCTGTCGGCGGAGTTCGACCTTGCCGGGTTCCCGCTTGGCGCTCTCAAGGCTCTTGCGGATTTGAACTTCATCGCCCTGGAAGGCTTAGGCTTTGCCTTTTCGGCCGAGGATGGAGGCGCGGGCTTGTCGCCTGACTCGGCCGTCAATGGCTTTAACGGCACGGCCGCTTGCTGCTCGGTGGTTTGCGGCGGCGTCTCTTGTTTGTCGGGCTGCTGCTTGTCGGCATCCTCAGTGGCTTGTTTCTCCTCGCTTTGCGCGGGTTTTTCGTCCGACGCTGCGGTTGCCGGCTTCTCTTGAGCCTTGTTGGAATCCGGCTGCTGCTGCTCGGGCGTTGCAGGCGAAGCGGGCTGGCCGGGCGCGGGCTTCGGCGCGACCGGCGGCTTCGCAGGCTGATCCTGGGCCGGCGACGGGGCGTTGGCCGGAGCGCTGCCCCCGTTCAGAGATTTCTCCGGGCCGGTATCCTTCTCGCCATACTGGAAAACGCGCTTCAGAACCGGGATGTCCTGCGGCTTCGGCGGCTGCGGAGGCGGTGGCTTCGGAGCCGGCTGCTCGGGCGGCTTTTCGACCTTCTGTTCAGGTTTCGGCTCCGGCGGCTTCGGAGCGGGCTTCGGCTTTGGCTGTTCCGGCGGCGGCACGATCGCGACGTTGACCGGCTGTTCCTGCTGGTCCGGCTGTTGCTCGGGCCTCGGCAGGCCAAAGAACAGGAACGCTGCAATCAGGACATGCAGGAACAGCGATGCGGCCAGGGCCCATCGCCAATTCCGAAACCATTCCCGCATCTTGCCGTTCATTGCGCCCGATGTGGAACGAAATGGCGGCGGCTTCAAGCACCGGCCGGGATTCCTGCGAGCTGCCGGCCTGACAAGTCGGTGATCGCAGGGCCTGTAGCGTAAGAGCAAGCCGGATCAAGGACCTGCAGGAATTGGCTTACACCAGCATGCTCATCGGGTTTTCGATCATGCGCTTGAAGGCGCCGAGCAGTTCCGCGCCGAGCGCGCCGTCGACCGCGCGGTGGTCGGTCGAAAGCGTCACTGACATCACCGTGGCAATCTTGATCTCGCCCTTCTTCACCACCGCCCGCTCCTCGCCCGCGCCGACGGCCAGGATCGTCGCATGCGGCGGGTTGATGACGGCGGCAAAGTCCTTGATGCCGAACATGCCGAGATTGGATACCGCCGTCGTGCCGCCCTGATATTCTTCGGGCTTCAGCTTGCGGCTCCTGGCGCGGCTCGCCAGATCCTTCATCTCGTTGGAGATGACCGACAGCGTCTTTTCATCCGCATGCCGGATGATCGGCGTGATCAGGCCGCCGGGAATCGACACGGCGACGCCGACATCGGCGTGCTTGTGCTTGACCATGGCGTTCTCGGTCCAGGAGGCGTTCGCATCCGGCACCGCCATCAGCGCCATGGCCATCGCCTTGATCACCATATCGTTGACGGAGAGCTTGTAGGCCGGAACCTCGCCCTTGTCGGTCTTCCTCATCGGGGCGGCGGCATTGAGCTGCGTGCGCAACGCAAGCAGCGCATCGAGCTCGCAATCCAGCGTCAGATAGAAATGCGGGATGGTGGACTTCGCCTCAACCAGGCGGCGCGCGATGGTCTTGCGCATGTTGTCATGCGGCACGAGCTCGTAGGAGCCTTCGGCGAACAGCTTCAGCACCTGGTCGTCCGACATCGGCTTGGGCGCGGGCGCCGGGGCGAACGGGACTTCGGCCGGAATCTCGGCGGCCGGCTTAGCGAGGGTGGCCGTGCCTTTCGCTGCGACCGCGGCCTCGACGTCGGCGCGCACGACACGGCCGCGCGGGCCGCTGCCTGCTATGGCCGAGAGGTCCAGATTTGCCTCACGGGCCAAGCGTCGAGCCAAAGGCGTGGCTCGGGCGGGCCCCTGCGATTGGCTGATCTCCCCCCTTGTGGGGGAGACGGCCGGCAGGCCTGAGGGGGGCCCGACGGAATGAGAGGTTGGCGGGACAACGCCCGCACCTGTCGGCTGCGCCGACATCTCGCCCACGAGGGGGGAGATTGGCGCCTTGTTCTGCGGCGTCTCAGCCGAATACACTTCATCGTCGGCATAGATCCAGGCGACGGGCTCACCGACGGGAATGTCGACGCGCTCCTTGCCAGTGACGTTGCGAAGCGTGCCGCTGGCCGGCGCGTCGATCTCCATCGCCGCCTTGTCGGTCTCGATCTCGAAGAGCACGTCACCCTTCTTGACGCGAGCGCCCTCCTCGGCGAACCAGCGCGAGATCTGGCCGGTCGCCATGTCCATGTCGACCTTGGGAAGAATGACTTCTGTCGGCATCGCTCAGCGGACCCCTTTCACGAGGTCGCGCGCTGCGGCGATGATGTCGGGAACCTGCGGCACGGTGGCCTTTTCCAGGTCCGGATTGTAAGGGATCGGCGTCTCGGCGCCGCCCAGGCGCACGATCGGCGCATCGAGATAATCGAAGGCCTCGCTTTCGGCGACGAGCGCGCTCACTTCCGCGCCGATGCCGAGCGTCTTCACCGCTTCGTAGACGCAAAGCAGGCGCGAGGTTTTCTTCACGCTGTCGATGATGGTCTGCCGGTCGATCGGGCGGATGGTGCGCAGATCGACGACTTCGATGTCGATGCCCTCGCCTTCCAGCGCCGCGGCGGCGTCGAGCGCCTTCTGCACCATGATCGATGTGGCGACGATGGTGAGGTCGCGGCCCTCGCGGCGGATTTCGGCCTTGCCGATCGGAACGGTATAGTGGCCTTCCGGCACATGGCCCTTCATCTTGTAGAGCAGCTTGTGCTCGAAGATCATCACCGGATCCGGATCGGCAACGGCGGCCAGCAGCATGCCCTTGGCATCGTGCGGCGTCGCCGGCTGGATCACCTTCAGGCCAGGCACATGGCCGAGCCAGGCTTCCAGGCTCTGGCTGTGTTGGGCGGCTGCACCCGTGCCGGAGCCGGCAGGGAAACGCATCACAACCGGCACCGAGACCTCGCCGCCCAGCATGAAGCGCATCTTGGCCGCCTGGTTGACGATCTGCTCCATGCCGAGCGTGGCGAAATCCGAGAACTGGAATTCGAAGATCGGCCGCATGCCGGTGACGGCCGCGCCCACTGCCACGCCAGCGCCGCCCAGTTCGGAGATCGGCGTGTCGATCACCCGGTCGGTGCCGTACCGTTCGACGAGGTCGCCGGTCACCTGGAAGGCGCCGCCATAAACGCCGATATCCTCCCCCATCAGGAAGACGCGCTCGTCCATGTCCATGGCGATGGCCATGGCTTCCTGGATCGCCTGGGCGTAGCTCAGTTCACGCACCACGGCGTCCATCACGCATGCTCCGTGTAAACATAGTCCTCAAGGGTGGCGATCTCCGGCGCCGGGCTCGCCTTGGCGAATTCGATGCCGTCGGCAATCTCCTTGGCGACCGCGTCGCGGATCGCCTCAATGCCCTGGTCGTCGATGAAGCCGAAATCGCGCAGCTCCGTCTCGAACAGCGTGATCGGATCGCGGTTCGCCATCCAGTCCTCGATCTCTTCCTTGGTGCGGTAGCGGTTGCGGTCGCTCTTGGAATGGCCGCGATGACGGTAGGTCTTGGACTCGATCAGCGTCGGCCCCTCGCCGGCGCGCGCCCGCTCGACCGCTTTGAAGGACGCCTCGGCGACCTCGGAGAAGATGTTGCCGTTGACGATGACGCCCGGCATCGAATAGGCGGACGCCCGCTCGGCGATGTTCTTCACCGCGGTCGAGCGCGCCGTCGACGTCGACATGCCGTAGCCATTGTTCTCGCACACGAAGATCACCGGCAGCTTCCAGATCGCCGCCATGTTCAACGCCTCGTGGAAGGCGCCTTCATTGTTAGCGCCGTCGCCGAAGAAGGAGACCACGACCTTGCCGGTCTTCATCCTCTTGGATGAAAGTGCTGCGCCCACGGCAATCGGAATGCCGCCGGCAACGATCCCATTGGCGCCGAGATTGCCCTTGGCGACATCGGCGATGTGCATGGAGCCGCCCCTGCCCTTGCAATAGCCGGTGGTCTTGCCGAAGAACTCGGCGAACATGCGGCTGACCTCCGCGCCCTTGGCGATGCAATGGCCGTGGCCGCGATGCGTCGAGGTGATCTGGTCATCCTCGGCGAGCGGCATGCAGATGCCCATGGCGCTCGCTTCCTGCCCGATCGACAGGTGCATGGTGCCGTGGATGAGGCCGCGCATGTAGCACTCTTCCGCGCCCTCTTCGAAGCGGCGGATGAGGTACATCTTGTGAAGCACCTGTCTCAGTTGCTCTGGACGGTACTGGCGATAGACGAAAGGCAGGTTGGCCCGGCTATCCACGACGGCTTTGCTGGCTCCGGCCATGATCACGCCTCCACGGTTCCGTAGACGAGCTTGTCCTGGCGGGCGCGCAGCTCGGCGATCTTCGAGCCCGGCGCGGGCGCGGCATTGGCATAGGTGATGAGCTCGCCCTTCTTGATGGGCGCCGTCACGGAGCCGCCCTGCAGCAGGCCGCAGGGGATCGCGCGCGCCGCATGGGCTTCCGGCGCCGTCATGATCCAGGCGCGGTAGCAATATTCGCCGATGGCATCGAGCTTGTCGCCGGGCTTCAGGTCCTTCTTGGCGACCGCGCAGACCTCGGCCACGGGCTTTGCCAGCGGCACCATGTCGGCCTTGCCGTAGAGCACGACGCGGGCGCAGGTCAGCGGCACTTCCAGCGAGGTCAGGTGATAGGGGCGATGGAAGGTGAAATACGGGCCCTTGCCCATCTTCAGGTCTTCCATGCGCTCCGAGATGCGCGGATGCGACATGTCGGCCACGACGAAGACGCCCGGCGCGACGCCCTTGCCGATCGAATAGTCGACGACGCCGACCTTCGACAGCACGCCGCCGTCCTTCTCAGGCACCAGCACCTTCGACAATTCGCCGAGCGTGGCCGCCGGGCCGTGCATCCCGGGCTTGTCGGGAACCAGCCCAGTCGCGTTGGCGATCGCCGCCATCTCGACCATTGTCTTCGAACCGTCGACGAATTCGACCAGCATGCGCACATTCATGTGCCGGCGCTTCGCCTCCTCCTCATAGTCCGGAGGCGTGGCGTCGATGTTGAGCGGGTTGTTCTTGCCCTTGCCCGCGGCAACGATCGGGTGGCCCATGGCGGAGACGAACTCGATCAGTTCCATGCACGAAGACGGCTCGTCGCCGGCGCCCAGCGAATAGGTGACGCCAAGCCGGTCGGCCTCGCTCTTGAGATAGGTGCCGATGGTGACGTCCGCCTCGACATTCATCATCACCAGGTGCTTGCCATGCTCCATGGCGCGCAGGCCAATCTCGGCGCCGACGGCCGGAACGCCGGTCGCGTCGATGACGACGTCGATGAGGTCATTGCCGATGACAAGGCTGGAATCGTTGGTGACGGCGATCTTGCCCGCCTCCATGGCAGCGGTCATGGCCGACGCGTTCGACACTTCCCGCGCGTGTCCGGTTTCCTGGAAAGCGATATCGACGGCCTTGCTGGCCGCCGGCAGGTTGAGTTCGGAAATGGCGCCGATCTCGATGCCGGACATATGGGCGACGCGGGTGACGATGTCGGTTCCCATTTCGCCTGAGCCGATGAGGCCGATGCGGATGGGCTTGCCGGACTTGCCACGTTCCTCGAGATCCCGGGCAAGGCCCGTCAACGAAATATTGGAAGCCATGCCGCTTATTCCTCCCATATTGCATGCTGTCTGATGCTTGACGGGTATTGAACATATGTATTTCTGTCAAGACTAATGTCCAAATCTTTGGCCGTTAGTCGACGCTTTCGGATTGATCGAGGCGCAGCCGCGAAAGGCATGGACCATGAGCGCCGCCATCAACCCAATGCGAGCGTGCGCCTGCGGCCGAATGCCGGCGAAGGCGCTCGCGGACCGCAAGGAGATATCTAGGCGGTAATTGTTACTGGCAAACGTCGACCCATATGGCGCCGACCAGATCGGCCATGCGCTGCGGCGTGATGCGCACAGCGGCGTTGGTGGCGCCGGCAGCGGGGACGACCTCGTCGAGGGCCTTGAGCGACAGATCGCAATAAACGGGAAGCGGCGCCGGCAGGCCAAACGGACAGACGCCGCCCGGCGGATGGCTGGTGACGGCCAGCACCTCCTCGCCGCCCAACATGCGCGGCTTGCCGCCCATCCTGTACTTGAACTTGCGGTTGTCGAGCCTGGCGACGCCGCTGGTGACGACCAGCATGGTCTCGTCGCCGACGCGCAGGCAGATCGTCTTGGCGATCTGCGCGGGCATCACGCCGTGGGCTTCCGCCGCCAGCGCCACGGTGGCCGAACTGGCCTCGGTGACGATGACTTCGATGTCGGGCGCATGCCGCGCAAAGAAAGCGCGAACCGATTCCAAGCTCATGGTGGGCCCCTCGTCAGGTCTGTCGGATAGCAGCGGTCGGCGAATCGCACGGCTAAACCATTGTTGGCAAGAGCCAGCGCTTTCCGCCTTCAGGCATTAAAAAGCCCGCCGGGCGAAACCTCAGCGGGCTCGAATGGACGCTTTTCGCGCCTCTACTGATGCGTGGGCCGATTCTCGGCGGCCGGCACTTTGATCAATTCCTCTTCCGGCATCTGCAGCGCGGAAGCGATGCGCCGGAGCTTGGCGGGATCGGCGTCCTTGCCGTCCTCGATGTCGACGATCTCGCCCACGGCCAGGCCGCAGGTCAAAGACAGTTCCTCGATCGTATATCCCCTCGTTTCGCGAGCGGCCTTCAGCGGATTGAGGCCGGACGCGGCAATGATGTCGTTGGAAACGGCGTTCCGTGCGGTGTTGGGCATGGCAACTCCTTTGGATGAAACAGGTCGGATGAAATGTGGCGTTGCCTGAGACTGGCGGGAGAATGCTCGTTAACAAATGATTTGCCAAGAGCTTAGGCCGTCACGCCATCGTGAAGCGGCATTCCGGCCGGTATCGCAGGCGTCCCACATGTAAGATCGCGCGGCGCCCAATCAAGTTCTTTTGAAGCGCCGCGACCGGTTTCGCCGGCATTTTCGACGCCTCGATTCGTTAGCTGGCCGTCACCGGCAGCCAAAACCCGGGCGACGGGCGTTTCACGGAAGGACCGAATGCCATGGATTTGAAATCATTCGCAATTGTGCTCGGCACAGTCTCAAGTGTCATCTGCGGGGAAGCGTGGGCGACGGATGCCGCACGTGTTCGAGGCACTGTCGTCGGTATAACCGGATCGACGCTGACGGTGAAGGACCGCGACGGCAAGACCGATGCGATCACGCTTGCCGACGGCTGGAAGATTTCGGGTGTCGCCAAGGCATCGGCGGCCGACATCAAGCAGGGCGACTTTCTCGGCATCGCCTCGCTTTCCAAGGCCGATGGCGCCAGCGGGGCGCTGGAAGTCGTCATCTTTCCCGCGGCGCTGACGGGCACGGGAGAAGGCGACCGCGACTGGGATCTGCAGCCCAACAGCCGCATGACAAACGGCACCGTGGCCGACGTCACCGAAATCCAGGGCCGCACGGTCACGCTTACCTATGACAACGGCCAGAAAAAACAGATCGCGATCCCCCAGACGACGCCGATCGTGACATTCGCCGCTGCCACGCCTTCGGATCTGACGCCGGGCGCCGCGGTCTTCGTCAACGCCAAGCGAGGTGGCGATGGCAAGCTCACCGCGAATCGAGTCGTGGTCGGGAATCACGGCATCGCGCCGCCCATGTGAAGCCGCGCAGGCCCCCAAGCGACCTGGTAACCTTTCCAAACCCGAACAAGTCGGTGACCGTAACTTGCAATCCGACAGCGCCGCAGGGAACGCCATCCGTTTCGCTTCGGGCATCGGGACAATCGCTCATATGCTGTCGTTAGGACGGATTTGCCAAATGGCAACACGCAGGTGAGAGTTCTACTCGCGACTTCCTCTCTGCCCCGCATTTTTTGCATCGCATATGAACCTTTCCGTTGGAGACAGCACTAACCGGTTATGGGCGCCGCGAAGGTGCTCCTCAACCCAACGGGACGCCAGAATGCCGATCCCAACAACCAATGGAAGGAAATGCTCAAATGACCAACTTCAAGCGTATCACCCTCGCCGCGGCTCTCGTCGTCTCGGCTTTCGGCTCGGTCTCGGCTCCGGCTTTCGCGGGCACACATCCGACCGGCGACGGCGGCGCCGTCTGTAAGGGTTCGGGCTCCTGCCTGGTGCTGCAGCTCGATTGTAAGGGCACCTACACCGACGCCACCGACAAGAACGGCACCGTCTACGGCAAGTGCAGCCAGGTCATGAAGGTCGACCCGAAGACGCGGCTCAAGCTGGCGAACTGATCGCCTGCAGCCGACGGCATGGAAATGGCGGCCGTCGAGGACGGCCGCCGTTTCTGTTTCAGATTCGGTCGATTGATCAGCGGCGGCTGATAAGAAGGCCGGCAAGCAGTCCGACCACGACAAGTCCGACGGCGGCGGTCGTCGCCGGATGGTCGCGCGCCGTCCGCTCGATCACCCTGCCCCTGCGCCTTATTGCCGGCAGCGCCTCGTGAAGGCGGTCGGCAAGTTGCGAGTAATAGTCGGACGCCGCCTCGCGGCCATCCTCATAATAGGCGTCACCGCGCCTGGCCAAAACCTTCTTGAGGTCGTTCAATTGCCGCGAAAGCGCCGCGACCTGCTTGTCGATGTCGAGGTCGGAGAGGGTCGAAAACGATGCCATGCTGATTGTCCTTCTCTTCGAGAAGGCCTAACGCATGGACGACGGGCCAGTTCCGGCGGCCCGACCGCGCGGCATCACGTGGAATGATGCCTTCAACGAACCTGGTCGAGCAGGCGTTTGCATTCCAGCAAGTCGAACAGCGCCTCCTGCAGCAAGGCGCGATTGTCACGCGACAACTTTGAGGCGTCCGGTTGCACCGGACCTTCGTCGTCACTCTTGCCGAGACCGAAGAAACGCCGGCTGGGCTTCACCTTCGGCTGGCCGACGAGCGCATCCTCATCGCCGCGCGGCTGCGCGGCCGCCGTCAGCGGCACCTGCTCGGCTTGACGGCGCTGGGCGATCGCCTCCACCGCGGCCATGTCGCCATTGCCGATGGCGACCAGAAAATGGTTGCCGTTCTCGCGCAACAGCTTCTGCACGCCTTTGATCGTATAGCCTTGATCGTAGAGCATGTGCCGGATGCCCTTGATCAGCTCGACGTCCTGCGGCCGATAATAGCGACGGCCGCCGCCGCGCTTCATGGGCTTGATCTGGGTGAAGCGCGTCTCCCAGAAACGCAGCACGTGCTGCGGCAGGTCGAGATCTTCCGCGACTTCGCTGATGGTTCGGAAAGCATCGGGGCTCTTGTCCATGGGCCAATCCTCCACACTGGACCACGATCCGGCGCATGATGCCGAATCGCCCCTTATTTCAGCGATTTATGAAGCGATATTCAAGCCCAGCGTCAAAACCGCGGGCGGTTTTTCAACCGCATTCGCCAGCAAACTACTTGCCGCCTTTGCCCTTGCTGTTCTGGTGCGAGCGCAGAATCCGGCTCTTGAGCACGTTCGACGATTTGAACGTCATCACCCGGCGCGGCAGGATCGGCACTTCCTCACCGGTCTTGGGATTGCGGCCGATGCGCTCGTTCTTGGAGCGGACGTGGAAGGTGGCAAAAGACGAAAGCTTGACCGTCTCGCCCCGAACGATGGCTTCGCAGATTTCGTCCAGCACGGCTTCGACGAGTTCCGCCGATTCAGTCCGCGACAGGCCAACCTTCCGATAAACGGCTTCAGCAAGGTCGGCACGCGTCAGTGTCTTTCCCCCCATGCGACCGTCCCATCTGCTCGCAGAAAATGTAAATCGATACAGCCAAAGGCAGAGCCTAAGTAATTGATCCGGCAAGGTCAAGGACCGAACCGGCGCGTTCGGCACTTACCAGCGGAGCAACACCGCGCCCCAGGTGAAGCCTCCACCCATCGCCTCGAGAAGCACCAGATCGCCCTTCTTGATGCGGCCGTCGGCGACGGCCACCGCGAGAGCCAGCGGCACCGAGGCAGCCGAGGTGTTACCGTGTAAATCGACGGTGACCACAACTTTCTCCTCGGCTATCCCGAGCTTCCTGGCGGAAGCGTCAATAATCCGTTTATTGGCCTGATGCGGCACGAACCAGTCGAGGTCCTGCGCCGTTATGCCGGCCTCGCCGAAGGTCGCCTCGATGACATCGGTGATCATGCCGACGGCATGCTTGAACACCTCACGGCCTTCCATCCTGAGATGACCGACGGTTCCCGTCGTCGAAGGCCCGCCATCGACGAAGAGCTTGTCCTTATGCGCGCCATCGGAGCGCAGGCTCGCCGCCAGCACGCCGCGGTCGGTGATCGCGCCGGCGCCGTCTTGGGCTTCGAGAACGAGCGCCCCGGCGCCATCGCCAAACAGCACGCAGGTCGAGCGGTCGTTCCAGTCGAGGATACGCGAGAACGTCTCCGAGCCGATCACCAGGACACGCTTGGCCAGGCCGCCACGGATATAAAGGTCGGCGGTGGCGACGGCATAGACGAAGCCAGAGCAGACGGCCTGCATATCGAAGGCAAAGCCGTGATGCATGCCGAGCCTGTTCTGGATCTCGACGGCGGTCGCCGGGAACGTGTTGTTGGGCGTCGACGTCGCCAGGATGATGAGGTCGATATCGGCGGGCGTCATGCCCGCGCTGTCCAGCGCGGCGCGCGCCGCCGCCTCGCCCAGAGAGGCCGTCGTCTCGTCATCGGCCGCGACATGGCGCTGGCGGATGCCGGTACGCTGGACGATCCACTCGTCGGAGGTCTCGACCATGCCTTCGAAGTCGGCATTCTTCATAATGCGGCGGGGCAGCGCGGCACCATTGCCGCGCACGACTGATCTGATCAAGGTCCGTTCCTATTCCTCGGCGTCGGCGGAGACGCCGGATTTCCTGTTTGCCTGGGCATTCGGATTGCGCGCATGGAACAGATCGAGGTCGGCCTCGATCCGGTCAAGCAGATTATTGCGCACCATGTCGTAGCCGAGCTCGATCGCCGCAGCGAAGCCATCCGAATCGGCGCCACCATGGCTCTTCACCACGATGCCGTTCAAGCCCAGGAAGACGCCGCCATTGGAGCGGCCGACATCCATCTTCTCACGCAGCCGGTCAAAGGCGCCCTTGGCGAAGACATAGCCGATCTTGGCCATGAGCGTGCGGCTCATGGCGGCGCGAAGATAACCGGCGATCTGCCTTGCCGTGCCCTCGGCGGTCTTAAGCGCGATATTGCCGGCAAAGCCCTCGGTGACCACCACGTCGACCGTGCCCTTGCCGATGTCGTCGCCTTCGACGAAGCCGCGGTAATTCATCGAGGCCATGTTGGCCTCGCGCAGCATGCGGCCAGCCTCCTTGACCTCTTCCTGGCCCTTGATCTCCTCGACGCCGACATTGAGCAGGCCGACGCTCGGCCGCTCGATGCCGAACACCGAGCGCGCCATGCCGGTGCCCAGAATGGCGAAATCGATCAGCTGATGCGCGTCGGCACCGATGGTGGCGCCGACATCGAGCACGACGCTTTCGCCGCGCGTCGTCGGCCAGAGCGCCGCGATCGCGGGGCGATCGATGGTGGCCATGGTGCGCAGGCAGAATTTCGACATCGCCATCAGCGCGCCGGTGTTGCCGGCCGAGATGCAGGCCTGCGCGGCGCCGCTCTTCACCGCCTCCACGGCCTTCCACATCGACGACTTCCAGCGGCCGTGGCGCAGAGCCTGGCTCGGCTTGTCGTCCATGCGCACGGCGATCTCGCAATGGACGAACTCGCTCACTTCGGCGAGTTTCGGGAACTTGGCGAGCTCGGGACGCACCACGTCCTCGCGGCCATAGATGACGAAGCGGATGTCAGGGCGGCGGATGACGACCGTCATCAGCGCCGGGATGACCACGCTTGGTCCGTGATCGCCGCCCATGGCATCGATGGAAATCCTGATCACTCGGTGTTTTTCTCACGGTTTGCCTGGCTAGCGGCGGACGCCTGCCAAGGTAAGGGGGCTCGCGAAGGTTCGGCGAAAATAGCGGTTTTGCGCCTGCGCACAACCAACTTTTCCAAAATCCGGACCACTCTCAGGATTTTCCGAGCAACGAACGCAGCTTTTTCTGGAATTCGCTTTCCTCGGCCTGATCGTCGCCGGCGACGTCGAGCGAGGCTCCCGGCTTGCGCGGATAGGGGTCGATCGCCAGGCCGAAGAACTGTTCGGCCAGCGCACCGACGTCGATCGTGTCGCCGGAGAATGTTTCCGGACTGTCCGGTCCATCGGCGTCGAGAATAATCTCGCCGCCGCCCTCGAAGCCCTCGCGTCCAAGCTTCGACTGCTCGGGCAGGAACAGCGCCTCGACCGGCTCGTCTATATGTGCGCTTACCGGCTCCAGGGTGACGATGCAGGCCTGCGTGATGTCGGCCTCGACACGACCGGTAACCTTGACGCCGTTGCGCTTCCACGAAGCAACAAGCAATTCGGCACGGTAGCTTTCGACCGAAAGCAGCTCATATTCGGCTGCAAGTGCTTCGCGCTGGCGCTGATCGGCCTCGACCAGGATCGGCAGGCCCTTTTGCGGCAGCCGCGCGACATTGGCGACAAAGGATACCGGGCTGCGCAATTCAGCGTCTTTCATGCTGGCCTCCTTCAAGCGGCCCCGGCGGCCGGGAATGCGACCGTGCCGGCGGCGATCGATTCGGTCGGCTGCGCGGCGAGCTTCTGGCTGGCATCGCAGACATAATCCGCCAGCAGCGACGCCTGCGGCCAGGGGCCCGCGTCCGGCCTGACATTGCGCGCAAGCGCCGCCGCAAGCGCCGACCGGTCGTTTTCTCGGAGGGCATCATCATAGGCGGTCGTGCGGCCGTAAAACATCCTTGCCAGCTTCTTCATGCGCTTGGGCACGCCGACATCGCTGATTCCAAGTTCGCGCAGCGAATGATCGACATCGAGGAAGAACTCGTCGATCAGCACTTGCGCGACCTCGGCCGCCACGCCTTGCTCGCCATGCAGACGGTGCTGGACGAGATAGATATGCAGCGACAGCATCTCGAAGCGGCCGAGCGGCGTATCGGGCACATTCCAGTCCGAATAAAACACCGTTTGCCGCGCCGCCGCCACGATTTGTGCGTAGAGCGCGTCGGTGATAGCGCGGTTGGCATTGCGTTCGCGGCCAAAAAGGCGCTGGAACATTGAGGGCGGTCTCCCGGGGACCTGTTGTTTGATTTGGCCTTGTTGCATCGGCATGCAAGCTGGTTTACCGGTTTTGCGGCCCAGCGCAAGTTGCGGGGATGTGATGGAGAATTGTTGTTGGGTGCGCTGAAATTCAAGTCGTTTCTTGCGCCCGCCCCGGTGGGCGTGGCTTCACTGCTGATGGTCGTATCAGCGCTTTCCGCCTGCAATTCATCTAAGATGTTCGGCGATCTCCATCCAAGCGAGACGCTGACGAAAGGCTACGTCATCGACCAGCAGGCCATCGATTCAGTACCGGTCGGATCGAGCCGTGAACAGGTGCTGCTGGCGCTGGGCACGCCGTCGACGACGGCGACCTTCGACAACGAGGCCTTCTACTATATCTCGCAGACGCGCAAGCGCTACGTCGCCTTCGACAACCCGCACATCATCGACCAGCATGTGCTGGCGGTCTATTTCGGCGCTGACGGCCGCGTGACCCAGATCGCCAATTACGGCCTCAAGGATGGCAAGATCTTCGACTTCATCTCCAGGACGACACCGACCGGCGGCAAGGACCAGAACTTCCTCACCCAGGTCATCAACGGCGCCAGCAAGCTGGCGCCCGGCATCCCCGGCGGCGGCAGCGGCACGCCTTAAGTCTATCGACGAACCGCGGAACAATCAAAACCCGCCACCTCGCCGGCGGGTTTTGTGTATGTGCGGCCCGACGCCCTTGCTTATGTTCCGGCGTCCCCCTATCAATTCGCCGGGATTGGGGACCGGTCATGAGCAACAGCGATCGTACTGTGCCGCAAGACTGGATGGCGACAGGCACGCCAGACCGGCAGACCGTGACACCCGACTGGCTCGTCGTGGATGCGCCTACAATCCAGGGCGTCGCGCTCAAGGAAATCCGGCCTGTCGCGACTTCGACCGGCTACCTCACTGAAGTCTTTCGCGAGGAATGGGATCTGGACGGGCTTGCAATCGGACAGGTGTTTCAACGCACGCTTTATCCCGGCGCGGTGACGGGGTGGCATGCCCATGGCGTCACAACCGACCGGCTTTTTTGCTCGGTGGGCAGCGTTCGCATCTCACTGTTCGACGGTCGCAAGGCCTCGCCGACATTCGGCGCGGTCTGGCACAAGATCGTCGGCGCGGTCAGGCCTGCCATCGTCGTCATTCCGCCGGGCGTCTGGCACGGAGTCGTCGCGCTCGGACCGGACATTGCTTTGGTGCTCAATCTGGTCGACAAGGCCTACGCCTATGACGCGCCCGATCACTGGCGGCTACCGCCCGATACTGAACAGATCCCCTACAAGCTGGCATAGCGTGGAACAGGCCGGCCAGCGCCCGCCGACAGGGCGGATCGAACCGCTTGTCTCAGTCATCATCGCGACGCACAACCGCCCCGCGGTACTGCGCCAGACGCTGAAGAGCCTCATGGGCCAGACCCTGCAGGACTGGGAAGCCATCGTCGTCGGCGACGCGTGCCGGCCGGACACCGCGACAACGGTCGCCGCTTTCGGCGACGGCCGCATATCCTATATCGATCTTCCGGTGAATTTCGGCGAACAGTCGGGGCCCAACAATATCGGCTTTGCCAGAGCACGCGGCCGTTTTGTTGCCATCTTGAATCATGACGACCTCTGGTTTCCCGACCATCTGGCATCCATGAGCGGCTGGATCGACGCCACCGCTGCCGATGTAGTGATCGCCCGCGGCGCGGTCATCGAGTCGGCCGCGAGCAAGGGTTCCAGGCATATGATCCTCGGGATGGGGCGGGACGGCTTCTATGACCCAGTCACCACGGTCGGATTTGGCTCCGCGCAAATGATCCGGCGCACGTCGCTGCGAAGACTTGGACCATGGCGCCCGGCCAGCCAGTGCGTTTGCGAGAGTTCCCAGGACTGGCTGTTCCGTGCCTGGCGCAAGGGTGCGGTGATCGCGACAATGCCGCATCTGACCGTGCTCATGCTGCATTCGGGCAAGCGCGAAGGCAGCTATGCGCGTGATACGGCGCAGGAGCAGGAAGAACTGATGGACGCGATGAGCTCGCCGGACGCTTTGCGCGCCAGGATTCTTGGCAACGCCGAGGAACCTGCTCCCCTTAAGCGTTCCCGTTACCTTAAACGCAGGCTCCTGGCGATGCTTGGCATACATCCGCGGGCGCGTTCCTTCCGTCGCCAGCTTCGCCGAGGCGCCTTCATTGCCATGCTGCGCCAGACACGCGGCTTGCCGCCAATGCCCGAGCGAGAGCCGGACATCGATGCGTTGCTGGCCCGCTATCGCCATGCCAGCGAAAGGCCGGAAGCCAACTGAGCGCCCGCCGGAAGGCGGCACGTATGGTGTTATGCGAAAAAACAAAGCCCGCGGGATCTCCTGCGGGCTTATCTTGGAATAACCGCCGCGATCAGCCGTGCGCGAGCACGGCGAGAAGAAGCAGCGCGACGATGTTGGTGATCTTGATCGCCGGATTTACGGCCGGGCCGGCGGTGTCCTTGTAGGGGTCGCCGACGGTGTCGCCGGTGACCGAGGCCTTGTGCGCCTCGGAACCCTTCAGGTGTTTGACGCCGTCCTTGTCGGTGAAGCCGTCCTCGAACGACTTCTTGGCGTTGTCCCAGGCGCCGCCGCCGGAGGTCATCGAGATGGCGACGAAGAGGCCGTTGACGATCACGCCGAGCAGCGAGGCGCCGAGCGCGGCGAAGGCCGAGGCCTTCGAGCCCGAGATCAGCAGCACGCCGAAATAGACGACGAGCGGCGCCAGCACCGGCAGCAGCGACGGGATGATCATTTCCCGGATCGCCGCCCTGGTCAGGATGTCGACGGCGCGCGCATAGTTCGGCTTCGAGGTGCCGGCCATGATGCCCTTGTCCTCGCGGAACTGCTTGCGCACTTCCTCGACGATCGAGCCGGCGGCGCGACCGACGGCGGTCATGGCGATGCCGCCGAACAGATAGGGGATCAGGCCGCCGAAGATCAGGCCGGCGACGACATAGGGGTTGGAGAGGTCGAAGGAGACGTCGCCCATGCCCTGGAAGTAGGGGTACTTGTCGCCATTGGCGGCAAAGAACCGGAGGTCGTTCGAGTAGGCCGCGAACAACACCAGCGCGCCGAGACCAGCGGAACCGATGGCATAGCCCTTGGTCACCGCCTTGGTGGTATTGCCGACAGCGTCGAGCGCGTCGGTGGAGTGGCGCACTTCCTTGGGCAGGCCGGCCATTTCGGCAATGCCGCCGGCATTGTCTGTGACCGGGCCGAAGGCGTCGAGCGCCACGATCATGCCGGCAAGGCCAAGCATGGTGGTGACGGCGATCGCCGTGCCGAACAGGCCACCTAGTTGGTAGGTCGCGATGATGCCGCCGACGATGACGATGGCCGGCAGCGCGGTCGATTCCAGCGAGACCGCGAGGCCCTGGATGACATTAGTGCCGTGACCGGTCACCGACGCCTGGGCGATCGAATTCACCGGACGCTTGTTGGTGCCGGTGTAGTATTCGGTGATCACCACGATCAAACCGGTCACCAGCAGACCGATGAGGCCGCAGATGAACAGGTTCTTGCCGGTGATGCCGATGCCGGCAACGGTGCCGACCTCGCCCCAGCCGACCGTGGCGGAGGTCGCGGCGGCAAGACCGACGATCGACAGCAGGCCGGTGACGATCAGGCCCTTGTAGAGCGCGCCCATGATCGAGCCGTTGGAGCCGAGCTTGACGAAGAAGGTGCCGACGATCGAGGTCAGGATGCAGGCGCCGCAGATGGCGAGCGGATAGAGCATGGCCGCGCCCAGCGCCGCCGTGCCGCCGAAGAAGATGGCGGCCAGAACCATGGTGGCGACGGCGGTCACCGCATAGGTCTCGAAAAGGTCCGCGGCCATGCCCGCGCAGTCGCCGACATTGTCGCCGACATTGTCGGCGATGGTGGCAGGGTTGCGCGGATCGTCTTCGGGAATGCCGGCCTCGACCTTGCCGACGAGGTCGCCGCCGACATCCGCACCCTTGGTAAAGATGCCGCCGCCGAGACGGGCGAAGATCGAGATCAGCGATGCGCCAAAGCCGAGCGAAACCAGCGAGTCAATGACGACGCGGTCGTTCGGTTGCAGGCCCATCGGGCCGGTGAGGATGGCGTAGTAGATCGAGACGCCGAGCAGCGCCAGGCCCGCGACCAGCAGGCCGGTGATGGCGCCGGATTTGAAGGCGATGTCGAGGCCGGCGGCGAGGCTGTTCGAGGCCGCCTGCGCGGTTCGAACATTGGCGCGCACCGAGACATGCATGCCGATGAAGCCGGCGGTGCCCGAAAGCACGGCGCCGATCAGGAAGCCGATAGCGGAGGTGATCGAGAGCAGCCACCAGGCAAGCAGGAGCACGACGATGCCGACCACGGCGATGGTGGTGTACTGGCGCGCCAGATAGGCCTGGGCGCCTTCGCGGATGGCGGCGGAGATTTCCTGCATGCGCTGATTGCCCTGATCGGACGCAAGGACCGAACGTGTCGCCCAGATGGCGTACAGAACTGACAGCAAGCCGCAGGCGATGACGGCGGTAATAATGGTCATTGCCGGATTTTCCTCGATTGTTGGCCCAAAAGAACCCCTCCCTGGGCCGTTGGAACGGAGACGGATGCCGCGCTTGGAATCCACCTCTTGGTTGGGGTATGCGAAACAAGGCTTGGAACGTCAAGATATTGTTCGGTTTTTGCCCGGCTTTCGCCCAAAAGAAGAAGGCGGGAATCGTTGTGCCAGCGCGAGCCTGGAATTAGATCGATTGAAATGACGTTGGGTCCGGCTGCTCAGGATCGGTCCGTGGCGAGGTTGGCGGCTGACGGATCGGCGCTTTGCAAATGCTCAATGCCAAGCATATCTTCCGGGTGGACAGGAGTTGATCAATGAAGTTCAAAGCTATCGTGCACGAAGCGGAAGAAGGTGGATTCTGGGCCGAGGTTCCCGCCATTCCGGGATGCGCAACCGAAGGAAAAACCCTGGACGAACTCATGGCAAATCTGCGTGAGGCAATTGAAGGCTGCCTTTCGGTAGATCTGCCGTCTTCGGTCACTTCAGTTCCCGGCAAGGTGGTGGAAATCGCAGTTTGAAATCCATTTCGGGCAAGGATCTGGCCAGGGGCATTGAGCGGCGAGGCTGACGACTTCTGCGAATAGCAGGCAGCCATCATATTTATGGAAAAGAGGGAAGCATTATGCGTCTCTCTATCCCAATACATGGCAACAAGCCCCTCAAGACGGGTCTCGTGCGCCATCTTCTGAAGATGGCGAAAATCAGCGAAACAGATGTCTGAACATCTCTACTCCGCCCCCTGCCCCATGCGCCGCGCGGCGTAGCGCTCTATGGCAGACAGACCGTCATAGATCAGCACGGCAAGCGCGGCGACGATGAGACCGCCCTGCAGCACGAAGGCAAGGTTGTTCGAGATCAGGCCGGCGATGATCACCTCGCCCAGCGTCTTGGCGGCAACCGTTGAGCCGATCGTCGCGGTGGCGAGGCTGATGACGACCGACAGCCGGATGCCGCCCAGAATAACAGGGGCGCTGAGCGGCAACTCGACCTTCATCAGCCTTTGCCAGCCGGTCATGCCGGCCCCGCGCGCCGCTTCCATCACATTGCCCGGCAGCGTGGTCAGCGCGGTCAGCGCATTCTCGAAGATCGGCAGCAGCCCATAGAGGAAGAGCGCGATCAGCGTCGGCTTCTCGCCGAAGCCGACGGCGGGTACCGCAAGCGCCAGCACGGCAACCGGCGGAAAGGTCTGGCCGATATTGACCAGGCTGCGCGACAAGGGCAGGAACTCTGCGCCTGCCGGTCTGGTGACCAGGATGGCTAAAGCCACCGCGACAATCGTTGCCGCGACCGTCGCGACAAGGACGGTCCGCAGGTGCTGCAGGGTCAGCGTCAGCAGGCTGCCCTGGTTGTAGATCGCCGGCGCGCCATTCTCGGTCAGGGGTTTCAACAGCGGCTCGAACCAGCCCGGGCTGATGATGAAGACCACCAGCAGCGCCAGGACAGCCAGCCTCAGCAGCGCGGGCAGCCAGGCTTTCATTGCGGCCTCGCCGCGCGTTTCACCAGGCCCTCGACGGTGACGCGGCCAATGAGCCTGCCGTCCGCGCCTTTTACCGGCAGCGCGGGCCGCCCCGACCACAGAAGCTCGGCAAGCGCGTCGCGCTGCGTGGCCTCACCGGGGATCGCCTCGCCTTCCGCGCCGCCCGGCTCCACCGCATCGCGCACAGGCCCGAGCGACAGCAGCCGGAACGGCCTTTCGCTGGCGCCGACCAATGTCTCGACGAAGCCGCTCGCCGGCCTGGCCAGAATCTCCGCCGGTTTGGCATATTGCACCAGCTTGCCGGCATCCATGACGGCGATCTTGTCGCCCAGATGCACCGCCTCTTCCATGTCGTGGGTGACGAGGATGATGGTGGTGCCGAAACGCTTCTGGATCGCCAGCAGATCCTCCTGCGCCTTGGTGCGGATGATCGGGTCCAACGCGCCGAAGGGCTCGTCCATCAAAAGCACGTTTGGCTCGGCGGCCAGAGCGCGGGCCACGCCGACACGCTGCTGCTGGCCGCCGGAAAGCTCGTGCGGGTAACGCGGGCCGTAGGCCTGTGGATCGAGCTGGTAAAGCGTCATCAGCTCGTCGACACGCGCCTTGATCCGATCCCTGTCCCAGCCGAGCAGCAGCGGCACAGTGGCGATGTTCTGCGCCACCGTGCGATGCGGAAACAGTCCATGGCCCTGAATGGCGTAGCCGATGCTGCGGCGCAGCTGATAGCCGGGCACCGAGCGGTTGTCGGCGCCGTCGAGCTTGATGACGCCGGAGGTCGGCTCGACCAGCCGGTTGATCATCCTGAGCAGCGTCGTCTTGCCGGATCCCGACGTGCCGACAATGGTGGCGATGGTGCGCGGCTCAATGACCATCGAAACATTGTCGACCACCGTCGTCTCGTCATAGCGCTTGGTGATGCCCTCGATCTCGATCATGCCGTTTCAACTACCCTGCGCTTGGTGGCGGTCATCTCGATGACCGCGTCGAGGATGATGGCCGCCGCAAAGGCCAATGCCACGGTGGGCAGCGCGCCGAGCAGCACCAGATCCATCGCGGTCTGGCCGACGCCCTGGAAAACGAACACGCCGAAGCCGCCGCCGCCAATCAGCGCGGCAATGGTGGCAAGGCCGATATTCTGCACCAGCACGATGCGGATGCCGGTCAGGATCACCGGAAAGGCGAGCGGGAACTCGACATCGAAAAGGCGCTGGCGATCGGTCATGCCCATGCCGCGCGCGGCGTCGTTGGCCGCGCGGGGCACACCAGCCAGCCCGACCACCGTGTTGGCCACCACCGGCAACAGCGAATAGAGGAAGAGCGCGACGAAGGCGGGCGCGGTGCCGATGCCCCTGATGCCGATCGCGGCGGCCCCCGGCACGTGGACGGCGACCCAGCCGAGCGGCGCGATCAGCAGGCCAAACAGCGCTATGGAGGGAATGGTCTGGATGATGTTGAGCACGTTCAGCACCCCCGCCCGCAGCTTCTCGACGCGATGGCAAAGGATGCCGAGCGGTATGCCGACGATCACCGCGCCAGCCAGCGAGCCAAGCGCCAGGCTAACGTGCTTGGAAGCCTCGGCCCAGAAACTGTCGGCGCGGCTGGCATATTCCTTGAGGATGGAGAGGGTGTCCCAGCTTCCCGAGACGAGCAGCACGGCAATGGCGAGCGCGGCAAGGACGAGCACGCCGACGCGCGACCAGGGCGACAGGTTCAGCCTGGTCAGCACATCGGCCAACAGCAGGGTGAAGGCAAAGATCAGCAGCCAGAAACCGGAGGCGGGCGCGACGCGGGCAAAGGTGTTTCCGGCAGGCGTCAGGAAACCGCCGGCGGTGCCGATCAGGACCGATAGCGCGACCAGCGCGACGACGCTGACCGCCAGCCTGAGGATCAGCGGCGTCTTAAGCAAGGCGACGATGGCGGCGACGATCACCATAGCCAGCAGCACCATGCCAAGCACGGGCGGCAGCGCTTCGAGGATCGAACGCGCCTGGCCTGGCACAATGCGGTTGGCGCGGAACGTCGCAAAGGGGGCCGCCAACGCAGCGTAGGCGACGATCGCGGCAATGACGACGCCGAGCTTGTCGAAGCGGATGGTCACGATCGCCCCCCAATCGGCGGCGCGCCGCAGCACGGCGCGCCGAGCTCACCTCACTTCAAGAGCCCGTTCTTCTTCAGAAAATCCTCCGCCACGCCCTTGGCAGGCTCGCCACCCAGTTGGACGCGGCCATTGAGCTCCTGCAGGGTGACGAGATCGAGCTTGGCGAAGACCGGCTTCAGCAGCGCCTCGATTTCGGGATGCTGCTTAAGGACCTCTTCGCGGATGATCGGTGCCGGCTGGTAGACCGGCTGCACACCCTTGTCGTCCTCGAGCACGACGAGGCCGGAGGGCTGGATGCCGCCGTCGGTGCCATAGACCATGGCGGCGTTGGCGCCGTTGGTCTGGTTGGCGGCGGCAGCGATGGTTGCCGCGGTGTCTCCGCCGGAGAGGGTGATCAACTGGTCCGGCTTCAGCATGAACCCGTAGGTCGTCTGGAAGGCGGGGAGCGCCGCCGCCGAATTCACGAACTCGGCGGAAGCCGCGAGCACCACCTTGCCGCCGCCGGCGACATACTTGCCGAAGTCCGACAAGGTGGCGAGCTTGTTCTCGTCAGCCACTTCCTTGCGCAGCGCGATCGCCCAGGTGTTGTTGGCCGGCGACGGCGACAGCCACACGATCTTGTTGGCATCGTAGTCGAGCTTCTTGGCGGTCTCGTAGCCCTTGGCGGCGTCCTTCCAGACCGGATCGTCGGCCTTCTGGAAGAAGAAGGCGGCATTACCCGTATATTCTGGATAGATGTCGATCTCGCCAGCGGTGATCGCCTTACGCACCACGGGCGTCGCGCCGAGCTGGATGCGGTCGGTGGTCTTGATGTTGTTGGCGTTGAGCACGAGCTGGATGATGTTGCTCAGCACGCCGCCTTCGGTGTCGATCTTGGAAGACACCACCACCTGGGCATTCGCCGATGCCGTCGCAATACCAAGCGCCATCGCCGCGAAAGCGAGCTTTCTAGCTGAAAACATTGTGAAAATCCCTTGCTATAAGCCGATCAGTCGGTGGTCGCATATGAGCACAGCTTCAACGGCCGGTCGGGGCATACGGTTTCATAACTAGGGGAATACACGCAATAATTTTGTTCGGCCAGACGAAGGCCACGGCCGCACCCCGCCATGGCTATGCCGACCTAAGGTCGGCTGGCGGCCTGCCCTGTTCTGGGGGATATTAGGGAAAGGCGGGTCGGCGGCCAAAACAGGGAGTGGGTCATGGCCAAGCATAAAGTCGGCTACCTCATCGGCAGCCTTGCCAAGGGCTCCATCAACCGCAAGCTTGCGAAGGCCCTCGTGAAACTGGCGCCGCCCGAACTTGAGATGACGGAAATCCCCTTCAAGGACCTGCCGCTCTACAGCTACGACTATGATGCCGACTTTCCGCCGGTCGCCCTGGAGTTCAAGAAGGCCATCGCGTCCGTCCAGGCAGTGCTTTTCGTCACGCCGGAATATAACCGCTCGATCCCCGGCGGCCTGAAGAACGCAATCGACTGGGCGAGCAGGCCCTACGGCAAGAACTCTTTCGCCCGCAAACCGACTGCCGTCATCGGAACCTCGCCAGGCGCGATCGCGACAGCCGTCGCCCAGCAGAGCCTGCGCAGCGTGCTCAGCTTCTGCAACGCACCCCAGATGAACTCTCCCGAAGCCTATATCCAGTTTACCCCGGGATTGATCACCGACGACGGCGAGGTGACTGTGGCGTCAACCGAAACATTCCTGCGCAATTACATGGACGAGTTCCACATGTTCATAGCGCGGGTGCTGCAGGTGCTCCCGCCTGATGCATGACGCCGGCCGTTTCGGACTTGTCGCCGGAACGGCCTCGGCACCTTCCTCAGCGTTCGCGGGAGCCTACCATCCTCAACGTGCCGAGCGCGACAAAGCAAAGCGCGACGACCGGGAAGACGACCCAGTTGAGCATCGTCCAGCCCCATGCGTTGTAGATCGCGCCTGACATGAGCGAGGAGAAGGCGACGGAGCCGAACAGGACGAAGTCGTGGAAACCCTGCACCTTGCTTTTCTCGGAGGGGCGGTAGCTGGCCGCGACCATGGCCGTTGCGCCGATGAAGCCGAAGTTCCAGCCAAGCCCGAGCAGGATCAGCGCGGTCCAGAATTGCCACAGATGCAGTCCGGAAAGCGCCACCGTGGCGCAGCCGATCAGGAGCACGAGGCCAGTGGCCAGGATGCGTTCGGCGCCGAAGCGATGGATCAGCGAGCCGGTGAAGAAGCTCGGCCCGAACATGGCCATGACGTGCCAGGAAATGCCCAGCGTCGCATCGTCTTCCGACAGGCCGCAGCCGACCATGGCGAGCGGCGCGCCGGTCATGACGAAGCTCATCAGCGCGTAGCTGCCGACGGTGCAGAAAAGTGCTGCGACGAAACGCGGCTGGGTGACGATTTCAGCCAGCGGCCGGCCATCGCTTGCAGCGGTTTCGGTGACGGTGTTGGTCGTTGAAGACACACGCAGGAACGACAGGATAAGCGCGCCAACCGCCGCAAGCGGCAGGATCGAAGCGAAAGATCCCGCGAACATAACTGGGGCCAGCAGTTCGCGGGTGTAAATGACGATCTGCGGTCCAAGGATGGCGGTGACGATGCCGCCCGCTAGCACAAAGGAGATGGCGCGCGCCTTGAATTGCGGCGGCGCGTTGTCGGCGGCCGCGAAGCGAAACTGCTGCACGAAGGCGCCGCCGACGCCGATCACGCAAAGGCCGAAGGCAAACAGCCAAAAGCTCGCCTGGAAGAGCGCGAGGGTCGCGATCAGGGCGCCGAGCGCGGTGACCACGGTGCCGGTCATGAAGCCGCCGCGATAGCCGAGGCTGCGGATGATGGCGGCGGCCGGCAAGGCTCCGAGCGCCACGCCGAGATTGAAGCCGGTGATCGGCGCCGTCGCGAGAGACTTGTCGGGACCGAGCAGGTATTGCCCGGCCAGCGCGCCGAGCGATATGGCGATCGGAGCGGCCGAACCGACGATCGCCTGCGCGGCGGCAAGCAGGACGGCTGTGCGGCGCCCTTCCCTGCCGGTCGCGGCGACCGCGGCCGTTGCGGTCGTCACGAAGCGTCCTTGCCGCGCCCCTCACCGCGAACCCGGCGCGAGACGCGATCGAGAACGGCATTCACCAGCTTGGGTTCGTCTTCCTCGTAAAAAGCTTTTGCGATGTCGACATATTCGGACACGATCACGGCCACCGGCACGTCTTCGCGCTTCATCAATTCGTAGACGCCGGCGCGCAGGATAGCGCGCAGCGTCGAATCCAGCCGCGACAGCGGCCAATCCTCGGTCAGCGCCTGGCGGATGACGGGGTCGATGGTCTTCTGGTTCTCGACGACGCCGGTCAGGATGGCGCGGAACCATTGCGCGTCCGCCTCGCGGTAGAGCGCGCCATCGACTTCCTTGCCGAGGCGGAAGGCCTCATATTCGGCCGTGATCTCGAAGACGCCGCTGCCGGCCACATCCATCTGATAAAGCGCCTGAACGGCAGCAAGACGGGCGGCGCCGCGCTTGTTGGCGTGGCGCACCGCTCCGGTCGAGGCAGGCTCGGTCACGATTGGGCTCCGAATTTTTCTTTGAGCGCGATCATGGTCAGCGCCGCGCGGGCGGCGAAGCCACCCTTGTCGCCCTCGGTCTTCTTCGCGCGCGTCCATGCCTGCGCGTCGTCCTCTGTGGTCAGGATACCGTTGCCGATCGCGATCGCCTCCTGCACCGCAAGGTCCATCAGCGCGCGGCTCGATTCATTGGCGACGATGTCGAAATGATAGGTGTCACCGCGGATGATGGTGCCGAGCGCGACAAAGCCGTCATAAGGCGTGCCGCCTTCGGCGGCGCCATCGAGCGCGAAGGTGATGACGGCCGGTATCTCCAGCGAACCGGGAACCGTCACCACGTCATAGGTGGCGCCGGCCTCATCGAGCGCGCCGGTCGCGCCTTCGAGCAAAGCGTCGGCGAGATCGTCATGAAAACGCGCTTCGACAATGAGCAGATGCGCCTTCGCCTTCGGGCGAATGAACGCTTTGCCGTGTTGGGATGTGCCTGCCATAAAAGTCTCCGGGGGGTTGCCGGTGACTTAGGCCGAAGCGGGGTTGATCGCAAGCGGAAGATGCTGGGCGCGACGTTCTGTGGCCTAGTCAGGCTGGCGCGTTTACGGTCTCCACGCACCTTACGAGGTTCTTGACCCAAGCCTCTACCTCCCTGTGATCGATCACTCGGCCGGCATCGACATCCGCCAACGCGTCAAGAGTCATCTGTCGGTGGTCAGCCCTCTCTTCGTCTCCGGCGGGATCCATCAAAGCCCCTCTTTCGGCGCCTCCGCCAAGCGCGCGGCGTAGCGGGCCATCGTGTCGATCTCGATGTTGACGCGGTCGCCGGCCTGGCGCTCACCCCAGATGGTAACGGTCAGCGAGTGATGGATAAGAAGAACGTCGAAGCGGGTGCCCTCGACCTTGTTGACGGTGAGCGATGTGCCGTCGAGTGCGACCGAACCCTTCGGCGCGATGAACTTCGCCAGATGGCGCGGCGCCTCCAGCGTGAAGCGCACGGCGTCGCCCTCCTCCTTGCGCTCGACGATCTCGGCGGTGCCGTCGACATGGCCGGAGATGATGTGGCCGCCGAGCTCGTCGCCGATCTTCAGCGCCCGTTCGAGATTGATCCGGGTGCCTGATTTCCAGCTCGACGCGGTGGTCAGCCTCAACGCTTCCTCCCAGGCCTCGACCTCGAACCAGCGCGCGTTCGAGCCATGTTCGGGGAGCGCCGTGACGGTAAGGCAGACGCCGCCGCAGGAAATCGAGGCGCCGATGGCGATGGTCTCCGGATCGTAGGCGGTGTCGATGCGCAGGCCGACGCCTTCGGCGAGCGGCTTCACAGCGGCTACCGTGCCAACGTCAGTCACAATTCCCGTAAACATCAAAGAGTTTCTTTCGTTTTGACCATGATCTGATCCAAAAACCGGTTCCCACTTTTTGGGATCATGGTCTTACCCACTCGGCGTAGCTGTCCTCGCCGAAGCGCATGTCGCG
The DNA here is from genome assembly GCF_003952405.1 of Mesorhizobium sp. M2A.F.Ca.ET.043.02.1.1. NCBI lineage: Bacteria > Pseudomonadati > Pseudomonadota > Alphaproteobacteria > Hyphomicrobiales > Phyllobacteriaceae > Mesorhizobium > Mesorhizobium sp. M2A.F.Ca.ET.043.02.1.1. The sequence continues at coordinate 6,311,977 of NZ_CP034445.1, read as the reverse complement.
CAGTTTGCGAAATCCAGCCGGGATATGATCGGCGTCGATCGGCGATGCAATACCGTCTTCGCCAATGGCGTCCGGCCCCTGGAACAGCACGATACGGTCGACAAGGTCTTCCTCGAGGAAGGCCTTGGCCACCTTGGCGCCGCCTTCGACCAAAACGCTTGCCATGCCGAGCGCGGCAAGGTCTTCCAGCAATTCCGGCAAAGCGACGACGCCGTCATGGGTTTCGGTGCCGATGAAGCGCACGCCGGCGCGTTCGAGCGCGGCCCGCCTGTGCGGGTCGGCTTCCAGACATGCGGCGACATAGAGCGGGACGCGGTCGACGCCGGACACCAGCTTGGATGTCTCCGGCAACCGGATCTGCCGATCGAGGATGATGCGCGCGGGCGAGCGGTTCTCCAGTCCCGGCAGGCGCACGGTCAGCGCCGGGTCGTCCTCGAGCGCGGTGCCGATGCCGATCAGGATGGCGTCGGACTCGGCGCGCATCAGATAGACGTCGCGCCGCGCGATCTCGCCGGTGATCGCGACCTGGCCGGCGCCCTTGCGGCCGATCTTGCCGTCGCTCGAAAGCGCAAGCTTCAGAGTTACTTCCGGACGCTTCTTGAGAGAACGAGTGAGATAGCCGGCCATCTGCTCGGCGGCCTCGGCTGCCAGCACCTTCTCCACCACCTCGACACCGGCGGCGCGCAGGATGGCGTAGCCTTTGCCGGAGACGCGCGGATCGGGATCGCTGGCAGCGCCAACGACACGCGCGATGCCGGCATTGACCAGCGCGTTGGCGCAAGGCGGCGTGCGGCCGTGATGGGCGCAAGGCTCCAATGTCACATAAGCGGTGGCGCCTCGGGCCAGTTCACCGGCCTCGGCGAGCGCTTCTGTCTCGGCATGCGGGCGGCCGCCCACGGCGGTCACGCCGGTGCCGACGATCATCGGACCGGCGCCGTCGTCGCGCACGATGATGGTGCCGACGGAAGGATTGGTCGAGGTGCGGCCGGCATTGCGGCGCGACAGCCTGATGGCCGCGGCCATGAAACGGCGATCAAGGGCCGCCTGCGCGGCCTCGTCCAGTCGCGGTCCTGCCATGATCAGCCGGCGTCCTCTTCGGTCTTTTCCTCGTCGCCCTTCAACTCGCCCAGCAGCTCGTGAAAATCCCTGGCCTCGCGGAAATTGCGATAGACCGAGGCGAAGCGCACATAGGCGACGTCATCCAGCGACTTCAGCGCCTCCATGACCAGGCGGCCGACCTCGCCTGAAGCGATCTCGGTCTCGCCCGAGCTTTCGAGCTGGCGCACGATGCCGGTGACCGCGCGGTCGATGCGCTCGGGGTCGACATTGCGCTTGCGCACGGCGATCTCGACGGAGCGCAGCAGCTTGTCGCGGTCGAAAGGCACCTTGCGGCCGGACTTCTTGACGACGACGAGGTCGCGCAGCTGGACGCGCTCGAAGGTGGTGAAGCGGCCGCCGCAATCCGGGCACACCCGCCGCCTGCGGATCGCCGCGCCATCCTCGGCGGGACGCGAATCCTTCACCTGCGTATCTTCGGACTGGCAATAGGGGCAGCGCATGGAGAGCCTTGGGTTCGCGATTCTGTGGGCGACAGGCTTAGAGCCTTTTATGCCTCAGAGATAGCGATGCATAAGCAAGATTGCCAGCGGCTTACCCCGCCGGCCGACAGTGTCAGGGCGCGACATCCTTGGTCGAAAACCCGCAGGAGGTGCCGAGATTGCGATAGGCCTTGGTGAAGCCGTCCATCGGGATGCTGGTGACCTGCTGCTTGCCGAAGGTCACGTCGAGCGACGTCACCTTGCGCATGGCGCGCAGCAAAGCAAGGCTGGTCTTGGCCTGGTTGTCGACCATCCAGCTCGGACGGCCGCCCGCGGCCGCGTTGGAGCTTACGGTCGCGGCGACCTTCACGCCGGGGTCGCCGAAAGTCGCGGCGATCTTGTCGCCCGTCGGCAGGGTCTTGTTGTCGATGATGAACATGATGGCCGGATAGGCATCCGGCGGCAGCGCGTCGCCGGTCGAGATCGACAGGGTCAGGGAGCCGGCGTTGCCGTCGCCATCGACGAAAGCCGTCGAGGCGGCGCAGGTTTTGTGTGCGTCCTGTCCGGTATCGAGCGTATCGATGATGGTGGTCCACCTGCCGAAGGTTTTGGTGGCCGGCATGTCGGAGGCGGACTGCGTCTGCTCCTGAGCAATTGCGCCGGTCAGGGCGAAGGCGGTCAGCGAGCCTGACAAGGCCAAGGCGACAAGGTGGAAAGTGCGCATCATCAAGTCTCCGGTAAGCGCGCCGCCCGATCAGGGAGCGGCGCGAAGCGCGAGGATAAAAGATGACGCGCGGCGCCCGGTCAACCGAGGGCTAACAGCCGGCGGAAGGATCAACCGAGGTAGGGGTAGAGCGGGAAGCGGTCGGTCAGCGCCGTGACCTTGGCCTTCACCGCGGCCTCGACCGCTGCATTGCCTTCGTCGGAATTCGCCACCTTCAGCCCGTCCAGCACCTCGGCGATCAGCTTGCCGATCTCTCGGAATTCGGCCTGGCCGAAGCCGCGCGTTGTGCCGGCCGGCGTGCCGAGGCGCACGCCCGAGGTGACGAACGGCTTTTCCGGATCGAACGGGATCCCGTTCTTGTTGCAGGTGATGTTGGCGCGGCCGAGGGCCGCCTCGGCGCGCTTGCCGGTGGCGTTCTTCGGACGAAGATCGACCAGCATCAAATGGTTGTCGGTACCGCCCGATACGATGTCGAGGCCGGTCTCCTGCAGGCTGGACGCAAGCGCCTTGGCGTTGGCGACGACGCTCTCCGCATAAGCCTTGAAGCTCGGCTTCAGCGCTTCGCCGAGCGCCACCGCCTTGGCGGCGATGACATGCATCAGCGGACCGCCCTGCAAGCCCGGGAAAACCGCCGAGTTCATCTTCTTGGCGATTTCCTCGTCGTTGCACAGGATCATGCCGCCGCGCGGACCGCGCAGCGATTTGTGGGTCGTCGTGGTCACGACATGGGCATAAGGCAGCGGCGACGGGTGCACGCCGCCGGCGACGAGGCCGGCGATATGGGCCATGTCGACCATCAGATAAGCGCCGATCGAATCGGCGATCTCGCGGAAACGCTTCCAGTCCCAGATACGCGAATAGGCGGTGCCACCGGCCAGGATCAGCTTCGGCTTGGTCTCATGCGCGGTCTTCTCGATCGCGTCCATGTCGAGGAGGTGATCGTCCTTGCGCACGCCATAGGAGACGACCTTGAACCACTTGCCGCTCATATTGACCGGCGAGCCGTGCGTGAGGTGGCCGCCCGAATTCAGATCGAGCCCCATGAAGGTGTCGCCGGGCTGCAGCAGCGCCAGGAACACCGCCTGATTCATCTGGCTGCCCGAATTCGGCTGAACATTGGCAAAGTTGCAGCCGAACAGCTTTTTCGCGCGCTCGATGGCGAGTTCCTCGGCCACGTCGACGAACTGGCAGCCGCCATAGTAGCGCTTGCCCGGATAGCCCTCGGCATATTTGTTGGTCATGATCGAGCCCTGCGCTTCGAGCACGGCGCGCGACACGATGTTTTCCGACGCGATCAGCTCGATCTCATGGCGCTGGCGGCCAAGCTCGTTGCGGATGGCGCCGAAGATTTCCGGATCGGCGTCGGCAAGCGTGGTCTCGAAGAAGGATTCGAATTTGCTGGAGGCTGCCGCTGCATTTGACATGGCTTGCTTTCCCTTGGGGCCGGAGGTCTGCGAGGTCGCCGCGCATTAACACAGTTGTTTTCGGGCCGCCACGTTTGCGGCGCGAAATTTGCTGGCCGGTTTGCGCCAAGACAAAGCCGCCTGGTTCTAATCCCGCGGTTCCCGGCCCTTGAAGATCGCTTCGGAGAAGGTGATCTCGGTCAACAGCTTGCGCGCCGTGTGGTCGTTGATGTCACCGCGGCGCAGCATCGCCTGCAGTTCGGCGCGCTCGGCCTCGATGCCGGCAAGCCTGAGTTCGATCTCGATGCGGCCGGATTCGGGGGCCTCGGCGCGCAGCGTTCGAAGCGGCCACAGAAGATTTTAGCAAGCCGAAGATGCGCCCGACGGCCAACGCCCACTCTTTCGCCGCAGCCGCGGCGCTTGGTCGAGAGCGTCCCCGACGTCGGGGCGCATCCGGCGGCTCGCGATATCCGGAGCGCCAGCCAAATTCGAAAAAACCGGCCGGCACCCGGCGTCAGCGCAAGGCTGCTAGGGGGCGCCGGGTGGCCGGCCGCCGCGCCAAGGCCCTGGAATCGGCGTGGCAAATGCAGAAGAGGGCACCGGATCCGCACCCTTCCCGCCGGAAGCGCGCGGGTGGCTGGCGCCGCGTCTTTCCTGATACGCGAGGGGCCAACTCCATCAACCTCTCGAAATCGCCGGGTTGACAGACGAAGCGCCCCTGCCCTTGCGGCATGGCACGGCCCGTGCAACCCCGTCTCCCGGGTGGGTTGATACTGGGGCGTGCGATGCTGTCACGATTGATGACGCATGTGGAGGCGGCGTATGCGGCGCCTACGGCCGAAGACGCCAGCGTGGCCTTCTTCGCGGCAATGGAAGATTTCGGCGCCTCCTATCTGCAGACGAGGCTTTACCGCAGGCCGGCGGCAATCCTGACATCGGCCAGCCATTGGGCAGCCGGCGGCTTCATCACCAGGCTGGCACGGAGCGGCTGGCCCGGCAGTCCGGCCTTCGACTATGTCTGCTTCGAATGCAACCCGCTGCTGGGCGTGATCCGCGAGAGCCGCACAAGCTACCGCTTCAGCGATTTCGCGCCGCACGACGATGCGCAATACGGCGCCTATTGGGAGGCGCTGAGCGAGGCGAATTTCGACGACGCCCTCTGCGCCACTTCTTACGGCGCGGGTGGCGTGATCGCCTCGCTGCATCTCGGCTTTCGCCGGCGGGAGTTTGCGCCGGACGAGCGTTCGCCATCCACATGGCAGGCCTTGCCTTGACGGAAAGGCTGATGAGCCTGACCTCGCCGCCCCCGACCACGGCGGTCAGGCTAACGACGCGCGAGCGCGACAGCCTGGCTTTGGTCGCCGAGGGCAAGACCGACTGGGAGATCTCGGTGATCCTCGGCATCGCGGAGGCGACCGTGCGCTTCCATGTCGACAATGCCAGGTGCAAGCTCGGCGCCGTCAACCGCGCGCAAGCGGTGGCGCGGCTGGTGAACCAGCGACTGATATAGCAGTTCGGCAGAGAGGCCAGCAGGTCGGGCGAATATTTACGCTAAGAAGCCGAGTTTAAATGCGGCGAAGGAGCCACCAAGTAGCACTACGACCAGCACGTAGTTTACCCTGGTCAGCAACGACACGGCTCTCGCTTGTTTGGGTTTTGCCGTCAGTGAAATCGCTATCAACGCAAGCACAGTCCCTAACGCCTAGATCGCCACAGTCATTGGCCCGTACCGCATAAGCAATGCAGCGAAATTTCGGAACTCCGCAGCGTCGTCAAACAGTGCAAATCGAGCAACCAAAACGACGGCCAACGCGACTGCAATTGCTTTGATATGCCAACGCATACGTTATCGCCCTCTTGTTATTTCTAGCCTATATCGGGTTGCATCCTTCTTGGAGGTTAACGGCGCCGGCTGCAGAACCCTCATGCCGCAACAAAAAAGCCGCCCCAATGGGCGGCTTGTGCAAACAAGATCAGACGCTTACTGAGCCGAGCTGATCTGCAGCTCCTGGGCGCCATCGAGGGCGTAGATGTCGTCGCGGAACTGCACGACGCCCGGAGCTGTCGACCATGCCGACAGATAGAGGAAGTGCACCGGCACCGGGTTGACCACGTTGATCGGCCTGTTCTCGCCGGTCTTGATCGCCGCCTCGAAATGCTGGCGGTCCCAGCCGGGCGTGTCGCGCAGGATCCAGGTGACGAGGTCGCGCACGTTCTGGACGCGCACGCAGCCCGACGAGTCGAAGCGCATTAGCTTGCCGAACAGGCTCTGCTGCGGCGTGTCGTGCATATAGACGCCGTCCGGGCTCGGGAAGTTGATCTTGACCGAGGCCATCGCATTGTTGTTGCCCGGATCCTGGCGGAAGCGGTATTTCGCGGCATCGTCGGTCGACCAGTCGATGGTCATCGGATCGACCTCGCTGCCGTCCGGCGCGAACAGGCGGATGTGGCTGTCCTTGAGGTAGTTGGGATCCTTCCGCATCAGCGGAATGATATCCTTGCGCACGATCGAGACCGGCGCGTTCCAGTACGGATTGACGATGATCTCGTTGATCTTGGAGTTCACGATCGGCGTCTGGCGATCGATCTTGCCGACGATCGCGGTATGGCGAAGCACGACGCGGTCGTTCTCGACCGCCTCGACCTGGGCCGCCGGAATGTCGACCAGCACATAGCGGCTGCCGAGCGTGCCGGCCTTTTCCTTCAGTCGCTGCAGGTTGGTCTGCAACTGGCCGAGGCGGATCTGCGCCGAGACGTTCATTGCCGTATAGGTGTATTTGCCCATGGCGCCGTCGGCCGGCAGGCCATGGCGGAGTTGGAAGCGCTTGACCGCGGAATCGACATAGGAATCGAAGGCCGTCGAGATGCCGGCGCTCTGCGGCAGGTCGCCCGAGACCATCAAGCGCTTGCGCAGCGGCACGACATCCGGGTCGTCGACGCCGAGCTGCAGCTTCTTGGTCGCCGGAACCTGTTCCCAGCCGCCTTGGGCGACGATGTTCTGGTACTGCGCCACCGCCTGCTCCGTGAAGGCCACCGTCTGCTGGCTGAAGATCGGCAGCGTCGAGGCGACCTTGTTGGTGTCGTTGCCGCGGGCGTCGAACTGGTCGTCCCAATTGCCGCGCGTCGAGGATTTCAGGATATCCCCGATCACGTCCTGGGCGCTGGCCTGGCCGGCGACCACGGCCGCGGCGAGCGCGGAGGCTCCGGTAAGAAAGAAACGGCGGCTGGTTCTCATGGCAGACATTCTTGTTTGATCGCTCTCGCTCAATCGCTTGCCGGGCGGCTTTGTCCGCACTCTAGGGTTGGCAAACTTAACAATTCGCCAACCATGACCCCGCTTCGCCGGCCGCCAGAAACGCGCTGCCGCCACGCAGGTTCCAAGGAGCGCAGGGCATAGGCCCGCAGCTTGACCCGTCATCCGCATTCCACCGCGATTATGGCGGCAACGTGACCTTGGCCCGCGATTTGCATGAGGGGGCGAGGTGAAAGAAATGGGGGCGATGCTTTTTTGCATCGCAGCGACACGAGCGCGCCCTTGTAAAGTCTGCGCCCCTCCCCGTCAGGCACAGAGCTTCAACGCGCGCAGCGATGGTCAAATTACCGTGGATGCCGCCTTTGCAAAAAGAAAGGACCGGCGCGTTCGGCACCGGCCCCATGTTCTTTCCCCTAGGCCGCGCTTCTTCGGCGCGGCTTCGATGTTCTTCGAACGCCTACATCCGGTAAGCGATCGTATCGTTCCAGAAGCGGTCGAGCCGCTGCAGGGCGCGGTTCATCTGCTTGAACTCGTCGGTGTTGATGCCGCCGACCGCTTCGATCGAGCCGACATGGCGCTCGTAGAGGCCCGCGACGACGTCGGCCACCTCGTTGCCCTTCGGCGTCAGCGAGACGCGGACCGAGCGGCGGTCGATGCGTGAGCGCTGGTGGTTGATGAAGCCGAGGTCGACCAGCTTCTTCAGATTGTAGGAGACGTTCGAGCCGAGATAGTAACCGCGCGAACGCAGCTCGCCGGCGGTCAGCTCCGAATTGCCGATGTTGAAGAGCAGCAGCGCCTGGATGGCGTTGATGTCGGAACGGCCGTTGCGGTCGAACTCGTCCTTGATCACGTCAAGCAGACGGCGGTGCAGACGCTCCACCAGCTGCAGCGATTCCATGTACAGCGAACGGATAGCCTCGCGGCGATCGTCAGATACGTTTGCGGTCTTCGCCGCCGGACGCGAATTGATCATTGTCTTTGCCTCTCGTTTGTCGCCTTGGTGATTTTTTGTTTTTCACCTTGATCCCGACACTATCGAATACTCATAAAATTCGACTTAAACGCCAGGGCTAACAAGAGCTTACCGGTAAGAGGTTTCGGAAGACGCTTAACGATCGGTCACCCGAGCAAGAACAATTAACCTAAAGATTTAGCCAACGGTTCCGGGTAGAAAACGCGCCGCGAAATCGGCCCGGAAAACCAGCCCTCGGCTTATTGGCGGAGCTGGCGCTTCTGCAGCCAGATGGTGACCCGGAAGACGATGTAGAGCAAGGCTACGCATGCGTGCGAGATCACGATCAGCAGGCGGTGGCCAAAGAGATCGGGGAAGCCGGCATACATCACCGTCTCGGTCACCGCGCAGATGAACCAGATCACCGGCCCCCAGGACGCCAGCATCCAAAGCCCCGCCGCGGCGAAGGGGAAAAAGACGGCAAGCGTCGTCGCCGCCACCTGCCAATGCACCGGCATCAGGTCGAAGCGCCACAATTCGCCGGGATAGATGCCGATCAGGCGGATCCAGTAGAGGATGCCGAACAGAAGGCAATAGCCGGCGATCACACGCTGGAACCAGGCGAAGATGACCTCGGTGGTCGAGGGCTGCAGCACGACACGCCTGGAGGTGACCTCGCTCACAGGGCGAGTTCCTTGTCTCCGAGCGGCGCGAAATAGGCGTCGATGTCGGCGGCACTGACCTCGTCCAGGCTCGCTGGCCGCCACTGGGGCGTCGACCCCTTGTTGATGATGGCGGCGCGGATGCCTTCATAGAAATCGTGGCCGGCAAGCATGCGGTTGAGGATGCGGAATTCCATCTTCATGCATTCGTCCATCGACAGCGTCGATCCCGCGCTGATCTGGCGCCAGGCGACGTTGAGGCTGGTCGGCGAGCGGGTCTTAAGCGTCGCCAGCGTCTTTGCGGCAAAAGCATCGTCAGCCCCTGCCCGCTCCAGACTGTCGATGATGCCGGCGAGCGAGCTCTGCGAGAAATGGCGCGCGATCGCTTCCAGGTCCTGCCGCTCGGTCTCGCGTTTGGCGGGCACGAAGAAATCGCGCAGCTCGGCATTGGCGTCGCCGCTCGTGGCCAGCTCGTCGAGCAGGCCCGCCTGGTCCCCGGCCTTGATGGTGTGGGTGGCGAGCCCCGACCATAGCGCGTCGCCATAGCGGATGCGGTTTCCGGTCAGCCCCAGATACATGCCGAACGCGCCGCCGAGATCCGGCAGCAGATGGCTGCCGCCGACATCGGGGAAGAAGCCGATGCCGACCTCGGGCATGGCGAACTGCGCGTTTTCGGTCAGCACGCGATGCGAGCCGTGAAAGGAGATGCCGACGCCGCCGCCCATGACGATGCCGTCGATCAGCGCCACATAGGGTTTCTTGAAGCGCGCAATGCGGGCGTTCAGACGATACTCATCGGCGAAGAAGTCGACGGGCGGCCTGCCGGCGCGGCCGGCCTCATAGATGTGCAGGATATCGCCACCGGCGGAAAACGCCCTGCCCTCGGCCTTGACGACGACGACGCCGATGCCCGGATCCTGTTCCCAGGCGTCGAGCGCCTTGCCGAGCGTCTTGACCATGTTGTGCGTGACGGCGTTGAGCGCCTTCGGCCGGGTCAATGTGACCACGCCCGCTCTGCCCAACCGCTCGAAGCGGATCTCGTCGCCGCCGCCAAAATCGATCACCAGGAATCTCTCTCTCCGCCCGCGGGGGAGAAGTGCTAAAGGGGGCGTCGGGACACGTCAATGGTAGCGGTTCGGGGCGGCGGTCCTTGGGCTGGCGGGCGGCCGCGCCAGATGTTAGGTAACCGGCAAAGAACTATGCCCGCGCCCTGACAGGTTTCGAGCAGATCGACATGCCTGGAATTTCTCGCTTCGTGGTTGGATTGGCCGGTCTCCTGTGCCTGGGTGTTCCGGCCCGCGCCGCGACGCCCGCCGAGCTTTACCAGGCGCAAACGATCGTCACTGGAACCGGAGACGTGAACCGGCAGATCGGCTTCAAGGATTGCCTCGACAAGGTGCTGGTCAAGGTCTCGGGCGATCAGCGGCTGACGCAGAAGACGCAGATGCTGGCGCTGCGCGAGAAGGCGGCCGATTTCGTCCAGTCCTTCCGCTACCACGACCGGCTCGAAGGCATTCCGATCCATGACGAGCAAGGCACGCATGACCGGCCGCACGATCTGACCTGCCTCTACAAGCCTGCTGTGGTCGACAAGCTGCTTGCGCAGCTCGGCAGCAGGCCCTGGCCCGGCGAGCGGCCGACCATCGCCGTCTTCATGATCGCCGAGCAGGGCGCGCGGCATTTCGTGTTGACGCAAGACGAGCAGCGCGGCAACGCGATGCGCGAATCCTTCGCCAATGCCGCCGGTCCGCTGCTGATGCGCGTCACCTTTCCAAGGGCCGGGCAGCTTGGCGGACTCGATGAGAAGGCGCTTTCCGAAGCCGATATGGCAAGGCTCGACAAGTTCGCGAAAAAAGCGGGAGCGGCCCGGGCGCTCGCCGGCAGCATCGTGTGGAGCGACAAGGAGCTTGGCTGGATCGCCGACTGGCGGCTGGCCGATCGTGGCAAGATCTATCGCTGGCAGGCGCGCGGCGTCAGCTTCGACGAGGCCTTCCGGGTCGCGATCAGGGGCGCGGCGCAGATCCTGTCGGGGCACGGGCAGCCGTAAGTGCATTTCCTCGCCCCGCGCGAGCGGGGAGAGGTGGCTCGGCGAAGCCGAGACGGAGAGGGGAGCGCCCTACGAACGAGGGCCCCCTCTCCGTCCGCTTCGCGGACACCTCTCCCCCGCTTTTAGCGGGGGCGAGGAATTAGGCCCAGCCTGGCACAATCGTGTCGCATTGGTCAGCTGCCAAGACGCGTGGTAAAAGCCGGCGCAAAAGAGAGTTTCGGCCATGAACAAATTCACCCCCGCAAAGCCTGCCGGCGCGCGCAGCGTCGATGAGATCACCGGCAGCCGGCGGCTCAGGCGCATGCGCAAGGCCGACTGGTCGCGCCGGCTGGTGCAGGAGAACCAGCTTTCGGTCAACGACCTGATCTGGCCGATCTTCGTCGTTGACGGCAAGAACATACGCGAGCCGATCGCCGCCATGCCGGACGTCTATCGCCTCTCCATCGATCTCGCAGTGAGGGAAGCCGAGCGCGCCGCCAAGCTCGGCATTCCGGCGATCGCCACCTTCCCCAATGTCGAGCTTGCGCTGCGCGACCAGACCGGCTCGCACATCCTCGACCCGGACAATGTCATCAACCGCGCCACGCGCGCCATCAAGGACGCGGTGCCGGAAATCGGCATCATCACCGATGCCGCGCTCGACCCGTTCACCAGCCATGGCCATGACGGCATCCTGCGCGACGGCATCATCGTCAATGACGAGACGGTGGAGCAGGTCGCGGCCGCGGCCGTCATCCAGGCCGCCGCCGGCGCCGACATCATCGCGCCTTCCGACATGATGGACGGCCGCATCGGCGCCATCCGCGACGCGCTCGATGCCAACGGGTTCCAGGACGTGGCGATCATGTCCTATGCGACGAAGTTCGCCTCCGCCTTCTACGGCCCCTATCGCGAGGCGGTCGGCACCGCCGGCCTGCTCAAGGGCGACAAGAAGACCTATTACATCGACCACGCCAATTCCGACGAGGCGGTGCGCGAGGCCGAGCAGGACCTCGCCGAAGGCGCCGACATGCTGATGGTGAAGCCGGGTCTCCCCTATCTCGACATCATCCGTCGGCTGAAGGACGAGTTCCAGATGCCGACTTTCGCCTATCAGGTGTCGGGCGAATATTCGATGATCAAGGCAGCGGCCGCCAATGGCTGGATCGACGGCGAGAAGGCGATGCTGGAATCGCTGCTTTCGCTGAAGCGGGCGGGCTGCGACGGCGTGCTGACCTATTTCGCGCCGACCGTGGCGGAGATGCTGAAGGGGTAAGCCGCCAAACCGGCAAGCAGCGGCGCCATTGATCAGCCTTCAGAATTCCACGTCGAGCTCGACGATCTCATCTGGCTCGGCGAGCGCGCCTTCGGTCCATTCCCGCATCAGCGGCCAGGCAAAGACCGTCTCGCAGTAGGCGGCGAGTGGCGCTTCGAAGTCAACCGCATAGGTGCGGAAGCGGGTGCAGACCGGAGCATACATGGCATCGGCCATGGTGGGCCATGCCCCGAACAGCCACGGTCCACCATAGGTCGTCAGACATTCCGACCAGATCGCCTTGATCCGCTCCACGTCGGGCCGCGCGCCGGAAAAGATCTTGAAGCTCTTGTGCCTCGCCTTGAGGTTCATCGGCAGTACCGAGCGCAGGTTGTGGAAGCCCGAATGCATTTCGCCCGACACCGCGCGGCAATGGGCGCGCGCCACGCGCTCGGCTGGCAGCAGGCCGGCGCCCGGCACCGTCTCCGCAAGGTATTCGGCGATGGCCAGCGTATCCCATACGGTGACGCCGTCATGCGTCAGCCGCGGCACCAACACCGATGGCGACAGGAGCAGCAACTCCTGCCGCTGCTCCGGATCATCGATGTCGACGCGCTCCTCCTCAAACTCCAAACCGGCCATGCGGCACAGCAGCCAGCCGCGCAGGGACCATGACGAGTAGTTCTTCGACGAGATCGTCAGCGTCGCCTTCGTCGCGCTTTCCGGCCTCGCCGCAACCGCCTTCGCCGCCTTGGCCATGTCGTGGAACCTCCAAGCCTTTCGCCGGCAACAATCCTCTCGCAATGCAAAATAAATTGCACTAGCTTTTTTGCACTGCACGATGGGCTGTCAGCGGAACGAGGCGCAATGCTTTACCAGGCCTACCAGCTCCAGGACGACCTCATAGCTCCGGCGCGCATGCTTGCCGAACTGACGAGTTCCGCGACGGGCGGGATGGCGCTCGGCGACGCCGCCAAACGGCGCATCGCGGCCGGGCTGGAGATGATCGCCCGTTTCAGGCTCACCCATACGCGGCCCGATTTCGGCATCGAGACTGTCAGGGTCGGCCACCGCGAGGTGCCGGTCGCCGTCGAAACGGCGCTCACCCTGCCCTTCGGCAAACTGCTGCGCTTTGCCAAGGACATCGACGCCCGCCAGCCGAAGGTCATGGTGGTCGCGCCCCTGTCCGGACATTTCTCGACGCTGCTGCGCGGCACGGTGGAGACGCTGCTGGCCGGCCACGAGGTCTATGTCACCGACTGGGCCAATGCCCGCGACGTGCCGCTTTCGGCCGGCAACTTCGGCGTGGACGACTATGTCGACTACCTCATCCGTTTCCTGGAGGCGATCGGCCCGGGGGCGCATATCCTGGCGGTCTGCCAGCCCTGCGTCCAGGCGCTCGCCGCCGTCGCCATCATGTCCGAGGACAGGCATCCGGCGACGCCGCGCTCGATGACGCTGATGGCGGGGCCGATCGACCCGCGCGAAAGCCCGACCGAGGTCAACGAATTCGCCGTCAGCAAGTCGCTGGCCTGGTTCCAGAACTACGTCATCTCGCATGTGCCCTTCCGCCACCCGGGCGGCGGGCGGCGGGTGTATCCGGGCTTCCTGCAGCTAACCGCCTTCATGGCCATGAACAGCGACCGCCACGTCACGGCGCATCGCAAGCTCCATGAGCATCTGGCGGCCGGCGAGACCGCCGAAGCCGAGAAGATCAAGACTTTCTACGACGAGTATTTCGCGGTGCTCGACCTCACCGAGGAATTCTATCTCGAGACCATCGACCGGGTGTTCCAGAAGGCGGAGCTTGCCACGGGCGCGTTCACCTTCCGCGGCAGCAAGGTCGATCCCGGCGCGATCCGCAACACGGCGCTGCTCACCGTCGAGGGCGGACGCGACGACATATGCGCGCTGGGCCAGACCTCGGCGGCGCATGATCTGTGCCGCTCGCTGCGCCCACATTTGAAGCGGCATCACCTGCAGGCCAATGTCGGCCATTACGGCGTCTTCAACGGCAAACGTTGGGAACGCGAAATCTATCCCGTAGTGCGCAACCTCATCCTGGCGATGGAATAGCGGGACGCGCGGACGAACAAACCGGCGCCGTGGGCGCCCAGTTCCTCGTCAAATCCATAACCTGGATCGTGCCGCCGAGCGCGATACTGCTACCCATCTGCTTGCAATTCGCAATCAGTCAAGCTATCAGTTAACCGATTGCAAATTACAACTGGATCAGGAGGCAATGATGTCCAGGCTGCGTGTTAACGCTTTCACCTTGTCGCTCGACGGTTACGGCGCCGGTCCCGATCAGAGCCTCGACAACCCGCTCGGCGTAGGCGGCGAAGGTCTACACAAGTGGATGATCAAGACCCGCTCGTTCTACCAGATGATCGGCAAGGAAGGCGGAACGACCGATACGGATGACGATTTTGCGGTGCGCAGCTTCGAGAATGTCGGCGCCTGGATCCTCGGCCGCAACATGTTCGCCCCGAGCCGTGGTCCATGGCCGGACGACAACTGGAAAGGCTGGTGGGGTCCCAACCCGCCCTACCACGTGCCGACCTTTGTTTTGACGCATCACAAGCGCGCGCCGATCGAGATGGAAGGCGGGACGACGTTCTATTTCGTCACCGACGGCATCCACTCAGCGCTCGAACAGGCGAAGGCGGCCGCCGGCGGCAAGGATGTGCGCGTCGGCGGCGGCGTCCGGCAGTATCTGCAGGAGAAGCTCATCGACGAGATGCATCTGGCAGTCTCGCCGCTCCTGCTCGGCTCGGGCGAGCATCTGTTCGCCGGGCTCGACATGCTGAAGCTGGGATACCGCTGCACTGGGCAGGTTGCGACCGCCGATGCAACGCATGTGATGATCGGGCGGGCGTGATTACAGTGTCCAGCGGATAGATGGGTAACACTTTGAACCGGATACATAGGTAACAGTTTTCTCTCCCTATGATGCGGTCGCCGCAGCGCCAAGCGGTCGGCTTGGCGCGGCGCTGCGGCGAACCAGTTTCATGTGCTTCTCATCGATGAAGCCGAGCGGATGGGTGTGGAAGCGCATCGTCCACTCGCCATCCTCGGTCTCTTCAATGGCAATCGGTTCGCCGGCCAACGTGGCCGAGACATAGATCTCGGTGCCCCGCCATTTGACGGCGCCGTTCTGGCGCACGCCGCGCACCGCTGCCTCGGTCGGATAATCGGGCTCAGGGGCTGTCTTCGGCATCGGCCGGGTCGAGGGGCGGTAATGCTGTGCCGGGGTGTCCATGCCCAGCGCCTCGTGCGGACGCTCCTCATTGTAGCTGCGCCGGAAGTCCTCGAAGGCCCTGGCTTGAGCCGCTTTGTCAGCCTTCGGTGCATCGGCCATCGGCAGCATGGTCAGATGGAAACGCTCATGGCGCCCGTTCTGCTGCGGCTTGCCTGGCTGGATGCGCTCCAGGGCGATGCCGAGCTTAATGAAGCGCACTGCCAGCGGCGTCAGCCCTGTGACGCCGGCCGACGCAAAGGGTGGGCCATTGTCGCTTCGAATGCGATCCGGCAGACCGTTTTCCTCAAACAATCGCTCAAACACCGGCCACGCCTCCTCGTCGGCCGTCGAGCCCGTCGCCTCGAGCCCCAGCAGGTAGCGGCTCAATGCATCCATCACCGTCAATGGCTCGCAGCGCCAGCCGTCACGGGTCCGGAACCAGCCCTTGTGGTCTACCGTCCACACCGCATTCGGCGCCGCAGGCTCCGGCCATGGCCCATTGCCCACAGCCCGCCAGCGCCGGCGCCGGCGTCCCACAAGACCATGCCGCTTCAGGATCTCGCCAGCTGTCGAGACTGCCGGCCAGCCACAACTGGGCTCCGCCCGCTTCAGCCGCGCCATGATCTTCTTCAGCCCCCACAGCGGATGCGCTTCCTTCTCCGCCACGATCCGCTCCACCAGCTCGGCTGCCGTTGCCCGGCCGTGATCGAGCGGCGCCCGCGGCCGGTCGTGCAGGCCTTCCGGGCCGGTCTCCCGGTAACGCCCAAGCCATTTGTAGCCGGTCTTGCGTGAGATCTCGAAGGCCGCGCAAAGCTGCGTCATCGTCTCCTCGCCAGCTTTTCAACAACAAAACGAAGCCGCTCATCCATGATGCCAGTCTCTCGCCAAACCATCGCCGGTCCTCCCGGCTGGCAAGAAAACTGTCACCCATCTAATCGGTCCATTCTGTTACCTATCTATCCGGTTCGGACAACAGCCCTTTCTCCCCGTCACTATACGGGGAGAAATGCCCGGCAGGGCAATGAGGGGCAACGCTGCCGGCCCGAGATTGGCGATAGCCTATCCATGGTCTTTGGGCCTACGCTGCGAATTGAAGGTCAATCACCGAAGCCGGCGCTGCCCCTCATCCGCCCTTCGGGCACCTTCTCCCCGTGGAACGGGGAGAAGGAAAAAAGGGCGCCTCAATACTTCTCCGGCACGTAAAGCTCGCGCGGAAGCACCTGGCGCTCGTAGGAGGGGTTGAAGACGCGCTCCGGCAGCGTGATCTCTTCATGCGGCACATCTTCATACGGCACCTGCTGCAACAGATGATCGATGCAGTTCAGCCGCGCGCGTTTCTTGTCGTTGCCCTCGACGATGAACCAGGGCGCCTCCTTGATGTTGGTGCGGGCGAAGGTCTCTTCCTTGGCCTTGGTGTACTGCTCCCAGCGCACGCGCGACTGCAGGTCCATGGGCGACAGCTTCCACTGCTTCATCGGGTCGTGGATGCGCATCAGAAAGCGCATCTGCTGTTCCTCGTCGGTGATCGAGAACCAGTATTTCACCAGCGTGATGCCGGAGCGGACCAGCATGCGCTCGAATTCCGGCACGTCGCGGAAAAACTCCTCGACCTGATCCGCATTGGCAAATCCCATCACCCGCTCGACGCCGGAGCGGTTGTACCAGGAGCGGTCGAACAGCACGATCTCGCCGCCCGCGGGGAGATGCGGCACGTAGCGCTGGAAATACCATTGCGACTTTTCGCGTTCGGTCGGCGCCGGCAATGCCACCACGCGGGCGATGCGGGGATTGAGCCGCTGCGTGATGCGCTTGATGACGCCACCCTTGCCGGCGGAGTCGCGGCCCTCGAAGACCACCACCAGCTTCTTCTTGTGGTAGGCGACCCAGGATTGCAGCTTGATCAGTTCGGACTGGAGCCTCAACAGCTCGCGGAAATAAGTCATCCGATCGATGGAAGGCGGATGCGACTTCTTGTAGATCTTGGCGATCTCGAGCGAGAGCGCCGGTTCGGAAATCTCCAGCTCGTAGTCTTCGTCGAGCGTGTCCTCGAGCTCGGCTTCCAGCCAGTCCTTGGCCCCGGAATTCGATTTCACTTCATTCACCGCGCAGCTCCGTCGCCTGTCAGCCATCATCGCTTCGGAATGCGCCGCGGCTCCGCCCCGACACGCCACTCCGTAAGCCGACTGAGATACAGAGGCGCAATGACGGTTTTATTGCAAGGCGACCACAGCCGGGCATGATAGACGATATGTGATCGGCCCGTATCGATAGCGGGGCGACAAGCGGCTGGAATTGTCCTACAAATCCCTCGCCTCTTTCCCGCGCCCGCCACGGCGCCTCTGCAAAACAAAATCGCGAGGACCCGACATGGAATACCGCACCCTTGGCCGTTCCGGCCTGAAGGTTTCGACATTGACCCTCGGCACCATGACCTTCGGCGGCACGGGCCCGTTCGCCGCCGTCGGCAACTCCGATCTTTCGGAAGCCAGGCGCATCATCGACACCTGCATCGATGCCGGCATCAACCTCATCGACACCGCCAACGTCTATTCCAACGGGCTGTCGGAGGAGATCATCGGCGAGGCGCTTGGCGGCAAGCGCAAGAACGACGTGCTGATCGCGTCCAAGGCGCGCATGCGCATCGGCGCCGGTCCGAATGACGAGGGCTTGTCGCGCCACCATCTGATCCGCGAATGCGAAAAGAGCCTGAAGCGGCTCAGGACCGATGTCATCGACGTCTATTTCGTTCACCAGTGGGATGGGCTGACCCCGGTCGAGGAGACGATCGCGGCGCTCGACACTTTGGTCAACCAGGGCAAGATCCGTTACATCGGCTGCTCCAACTGGTCGGGCTGGCAGGTGATGAAGGCTCTTGCCGTCAGCGACAGCCGACATCAGGCCCGGTTCGTCACCCAGCAGATCCATTACACGCTGGAAGCGCGCGAAGCCGAGTATGAATTGCTGCCGATCTCGGTCGACCAGGGCCTCGGCGTGCTGGTCTGGAGTCCGCTGGCGGGCGGCCTGCTCTCCGGCAAATATCATCGCGACAGCCCGACCGCGCGCCAGCTCGGCGGCTGGAAGGAACCGCCGATCCGCGACGTGGACCGGCTGTGGCGCATCGTCGACGTGCTCTCCGACATCGGCAAGGCGCGCGGCATCTCAGGGGCGCAGGTCGCGCTGGCCTGGCTGCTCGGCCGTCCGGCCGTAAGCTCGCTGGTGATCGGCGCACGCAACGAGACGCAGCTCAAGGACAACCTCGCCGCGGCCAGCCTGTCGCTCTCCGAGGAAGAACGCCAGCGACTTGACTCGGTCAGCCGCCCGCCGGTGCTTTATCCCTACTGGCACCAGCAGTTCACCGCCAGGGACCGGTTCGGGCCGGCCGACAAGGTGCTCGACCGCTCGCATGCCTAAAACAGTCAGTCGGCGATAAAGCGCCAGACTTCCGGATCGGGCTTTATCTGCCCACTCAACACGAAATATTTATAGAGGACGAGCAGCGAGATCGCCTGCTCGTCCTGTTCATTGCCGAATTGGCGGCAATAGGCGTTGGCGGCGGCAGTTATCCGCGCCGCCTCGGCAGGATGCTTTTCTAAATAGGCCACCTTGTCGACAAGGTCGGAGAAATCAGGCTCGAGCGGCACGTAATGGATATTGGGCTCCACCTTGGCTTCCGCAAACCAGGTTTCGTAGGTCGGCTCCGGCATCAGGCAGAGCGAATTGGAGCTCATGATCCATTTCAGGTTCGTCGCGACGTCATTGCCTTCGAGCGAGACAATGTAGCGATACTGCCGCTGCTGCTCGATGTTCAGGAACGGCTTGCGGTATCCATCCGGCGCGTCGGGCTTGTGGGAACCCGCATCGCAAAACGGTAGGTCGGCGGCCTTTTCCACGAAGCGGGTGCGAAGCGGATTGTTGAGATGACCGCGCCAGACCACCATCGGGCGCTTGTCGGCGAAGGACAGCTTGTCGGGTGGCATGTAGAAGTGGCGGAACTTGTTCAGCTTCATCAGCACGCCATTGGCGTTGTCGTCGCCGATGGGCCGGTCCTTGACGATCCTCGGCACCTCCGGAATGCCGACGACATCGCCATATTCGAAATCGATCAGCAGGCCGGGATCGAAATAGCGGGCGAATTCCTTGAGATCGTAATAATACATGCTGGAAGCGGTCGGCAGCTTGCCGACGGCCACCGCGTCTGGACTGGGCGCGAACGGCTGTTCCAGCTTGTTATAATAGTTCAGACGCGCTCGAACGGTCTTGCCTGAAAGCCTGGCCTGATCGAGCCGGCTGGCCAGGCGGTCGCGGAACAGGGACTGCGGTGCGCGGTCACGCGCGAAATTACGCGCATAGTAGAACAGCTTTGCGGCGGTTCGAGCGAGTGTGGCCATGCGTCCGCGAGTTCAGCAAGATGGTCAATGGTAGTCAGCCTTCATCCCCCTCGTCTCCTACAGCATTCTCCCGGCCATGTTGCAAGCCTGCTAATGCGAATGGCCACATGAGACTTTACGCTGCGACGACCGCGAACCCTCTTGCGCGCAGACCGCGCCGATCGTCATGCAGCGAGGTGACCAGCCGATCGCGGCTGCCGGCGATGTGAGCGGAAAGCAGCTGAGCCGCTTGCTCGGCGTCGCCTATCCTGACGGCGGCGAGAATGGCGTGGTGTTCGGCCCAGGCGCGGCCGAGCGCCTTTTCATCTCGCACTTCCAGCCAGCGCGCTCGCGACAGCCTCGTCATCGCATCGCGCACCGCCCTCAACAGGAACTCGTTGCCGGAAAGCCTTGCCAGCTCGATGTGGAAATCCAGGCCGACGCGATGCCACTCCTCGCGCGGCGTTTCCGCATCGCAGGAATCGAGCATCGCGGCGATCAACTCGATGCCGCCACGGTCTTCGAGCGCCGCCGTCAGGCGAACCGCCGCGATCTCGACCGCCTCGCGGTAGACGGCGATCTGTCCGAGTTCCGCGAGGTTGATCGGCGCCACCGTCCAGCCGCGGCCGTCGCGGCCGATCAGCCCTTCCGTTTCCAGGCGCAGCAGCGCCGCCCGCACCGGCGTGCGCGAAGCGCCGAACCGGCTCTCGATCCAGCGCTCGGTCAAACGTTCGCCCGGGCCGATCTCCAGCCCGAGGATCATCTCGCGAAGCTGCCTTTCGACATTCTGCATCTGCGACATTGTCGGTCCGATCTTCAAAGCCGCATTGACAGCGACAAATGCCAGGTCCATGACGAATACCGGTTTGGTATCCCAAGTTGGGATCCATAACAATCCCAGCAGTGGCAAGTGTGACATGACGCCCAGCGAAACCGGACAGAGCGGCTTCAACATCCATTGGCGACGCAATCTCGCCGTCTGCTTCGCCGGCTCGTTCAGCACGCTCATCGCCATGACGCTGCTGCTTCCGTTCCTGCCGCTCTACGTCGAGCAGCTTGGCGCCGAAGGGCACGCGGCGATTGTGCAGTGGTCGGGCATCGCTTATGGCGCGACCTTCTTCGCGGCCGCGCTGGTGGCGCCCTTGTGGGGCCGGCTGGGCGACCGCTACGGCCGCAAGCTGATGCTGGTGCGCGCTTCGTTCGGCATGGCGATCTGCATGTCGCTGACCGGCATGGTTGAGAGCGTGTGGCAACTGGTGCTGCTGCGGCTGCTGATCGGCTTTGCCGGCGGCTATTCCTCGGGCTCGACGATCCTGGTGGCGATGCAGACGCCGAAGGAGCGCTCGGGCTGGGCGCTGGGCGTGCTGGCGGCGGGCATCACCGCCGGCTCGCTGGTCGGACCGCTGCTGGGTGGCCTGCTGCCGCCGCTGATCGGCATCCGCGCGACTTTCCTGCTCTCCGGCGGCGTCATCTTCCTGGCGTTTCTGGCGACGACTTTCCTGATCAAGGAGAATCCGCCGCCGCCCAAGCCCGCCTCGGCGGCGAGCCCGAAAAGCGACTGGTCGCAGATCCCCGACAAACGGCCGATCGTCGCCATGCTGGCAACGGGCATGCTGCTCGCCTTCGCCACCATGTCGATCGAGCCGATCATCACCGTCTATGTACAGCAGCTCGTCGATGACCAGAGCAAAGTGACCATGGTCGCCGGCGTCGTCATGTCGGCGGCCGCGCTCGGCACCATCCTGTCCTCGTCCTGGCTGGGCAAGCTCGCCGACCGCGTCGGCCACTGGAACGTCGTGGTCGGCGCCCTTGCCGTCTCGGCCTTGCTGCTTATCCCGCAAGCCTTCGTCACCAATGGCTGGCAATTGATCGGCCTGCGCTTCCTGATGGGCCTGGCGCTGGGCGGATTGTTGCCCTGCATCACCAGCGTCATCCGGCACAATATCCCCGACGGGATCGGTGGCAACGTGCTTGGCCTGGCAATCTCGGCGCAATATGTCGGCCAAGTCGCGGGGCCGCTGTCCGGCGGCTTCGTCGGCGGGCATTTCGGCATGCGCTCGGTGTTTCTGGGCACAGCGGTGCTGATGGCGCTGGGCGCTGCCTACAACTGGATTGTCCAATCGAGGCGGGCGCGGCATATGCTGATCGAGGCCGGCGAGTCTTGATCGGCCTTCCGCCCAACCGCCATGGAGCATCCAGGATGAGCCTCACCGGGCAAGCATCAGACAGCGGAAGCCGCGTCCTCGTGCTGGCAGCCGGCCTCGTTGGGGCGGCGGGCGTAGCGTTGTCGGCCGCCGCCGCGCATCGCGGCGGCGCCTTTACCGGCACTGCCGCCAATTTCCTCCTGATGCATGCGCCGGCTTTTCTTGCCATCGGCCTTGCCGGCGGCAACCGTTGCCTCAGGATCGCCAGCCTCGTCCTGCTCTTGGGCCTGCTGCTGTTCTGCGGCGATCTGCTTGCCCGCGACTTTCTCGGATCGCGGCTGTTCCCGATGTCGGCGCCGATCGGCGGCACGCTGCTGATCGCCGGCTGGGTGGCGATCGCCGCCTCGGCCCTGTGGCGCCCTCGGCATTAGGCTATTTTTCAGCGCCTATTTTCGGCCGGCTCGCCGCTTGCGCTCGCGCGCAGGCAGTTCGTCACGGCGGGTCCGCTGAGGCTGCTCGGTCCCGGGCGTGATGCCCCAATAGTTGCGGTAGATGTCCTGAAACAGATGACCAATCGGATGCATGATTGCTTCTCCTTGGGTTTGAATCGATCCAATATACGGGTGCGGAAAAAACTGCGGGTCAGCCTCGCTTGGGGTCCACGAGGAAGCGCGGCTTGCGGCGCCATGGGCTCGACCTGCCTCGCCGCTTCTCGCTGACAGCGGCCGAAGCGATGCCCCAGTCGTTGCGGTAGATGTCCTCGAACAAATAGCTCACCGGATGCATGGCACCCCTCCTGTCGAAATTCGCTCCGCCATGGAGCACGGAACTTGGATCGATTCAAATCATAGACCTCTTTTGCCCACCGTCAACAGAATTTTGAATCGATCCAATAAAAATGTTAGATGACCGGCAGCAATTCAGCGGTCATGTTCGTGACGTGACCGGATTCGGAGGAACGACATGGCATCACTCCTCGAAGGCCAGGCAAGACCGATCAGGCTTGCCGACATCGCCAAGGCCGCCGGCGTCTCGCATGGCACGGCCTCCAATGTCTTCAGCCGGCCCGAGATCGTGCGCGCCGAAGTGCGCGAACGGGTCAAGGCGGTGGCGGAGCAGATGGGTTACGCCGGTCCCGACCCGAAAGGCCGGCTGCTGCGCGCCGGCAAAGTCAACGCCATCGGGGTCGCCACCACGGAGCCCCTCTCCTACTTCTTCGACGATCCTTTCGCCCGCGTCATGATGGCTGGCATTTCAGAAGCCTGCGACGCCACCGGCGCGGGCATCGCGCTGGTGTCGGCCGCCAACCAAGAGAAGCTTGCCTGGAACATCCAGAGCGCACTTGTCGACGGCTTCATCCTGTTCTGCATCGAAGGCGGCTCGCGCCTTGTCGACCTGACGCGCGAGCGTAGGCTGCCCTTCGTGGCGCTGGAGCTCGGCTTCCAGGACGAGACCGTCTCGGCCATCGGCGTCGACAATGTCGCGGGCGCAAGGCTCGCGGCGCGCCATCTGGCCGAGCTCGGCCATCGCCGCTTCGCGGTGCTGTCGCTGGCCTTCGCAGACAACCGCACCGGCTTCGCCACGCCGGACATCGTGCGCGGCGCGCTCTACACCGGAACACGCGACCGACTTGCCGGCTATTTCGAGGAGCTTGCCCGCTTCGGCATCGATACGACGAAAATCCCGGTCTACGAGACCGAGAATGAGGAAAAGAGCACCAGAGCCGGCCTCGAGGCGATCTTCGCCGATGGTGAGGCGCCGACCGCCATACTGGCGATGTCGGACCGCATGGCGCTGATCGCCATCGACTGGCTGAAAGCGCGGGGCCTGGACGTCCCCGGCGACGTCTCCATCGTCGGTTTCGACGGCGTGCCGGACGGCGCGCTGTGCACACCCGCGCTGACCACGGTCGCCCAGCCGATCACCGAGATCGGCCGCCGCGCCGCGCGCATGATCCTCGATCATGACGGTACGGTGCGGCGCGAGACGATGGGTGTCGAACTGATCGTCAGAGCCTCAACCGGCCCGGCCCGCACAGGCTAAGCGCTCTTGCGGCGTCGCGCAATTCCGAGCGGAAAACCGCTCCGCACTTCTCCTGAAATTGCTTCAGTATCCTCCCGCCCTTGCCGGCACCGGCTGCGCGCCGAACGGCCTGTTTGGAGCCTCCCCGCGCGCTTCCTTGGCGCGGGACGGCCCAAGACCGGCAAGCCATTCAAGGTAGAGCGCAAGCGCGAACTGCATGGCGATGCCGGCCGCGATCAGCAGCGTATCGTAAGCCGGGCCGCCCGGGTTGATCAGCTTCAGCACCTGCGCCGACATCGCAAGCAGCGTGCCGGCGATGAACACCGGCAGCGAGCGCTTGCCCAGAATGGCCAGCGGATTGTCGGGCCTGACGCGGAAGAGGTTGGAGACAGCCGGCAACGCGACGATCAGGTAGCTGACCGACAGAATGTGCAACAGCCGCGGCAGCGACAGGAAGGTCTTGTCGAAGCCGCCGATCACCACCGGCAGATTGAACCAGGTGATCTGGCCCCAGAGCGGGCTGTGCACCCAGATCGCCGCGCCGGCCACGTAGATGCCCGCGGCGCCAAGCAGCCACGGATTGATCGGGATTCGCCCGCCCCGCTTCACATGCAGCATGGCGGCAAGGCCGATGTTGAAGACGAACTGCCAGGACAGCGGGTTGAGGAACCAGAGGCCAGGCTCCGGGTAGTTTGGCGGCGCGATCTGCCAGATGCCGGCGACGAGCCAGAGCAGGCCTGACACGATCAGCGCCGTCACCGGCCTATGGCTGACGAACAGCACGAAAGCCGGCGCCGCCAGAAGCAGCGCCGCATAGACCGGCAGGATGTTGTTGTAGCCGAGCTGGTGGCCGAGCGTGACGATGCCGAGCAGCACCTGCGGCGTGTTCTTCATCAAGGGCTCGATGTTTATCATGGTCAGCATTTCCGGCCGGTGCGCGAACAGCGCGGCGGCGCAAAACAGCGCGATCACCACCATCGTGATGACGATGTGAGCGATGTAGAGCACGCCGGCGCGCCGCCACATCTTCAGGGTCGCGAGCAAACGGCCGCCCGGCTTGAACTTCGTGCCGTAGGCCAGCGCCACCGAGATGCCGGAGATCAGCACGAAGGCTTCGGCCGCATCGGAAAAACCGAAATTCTTGTAGGTCCAATTCTCGAAGACCGTGCCCGGAACGTGGTCGACGAAGATGGTGAGCAGCGCGAGCGCGCGCAGCACGTCGATACGTGTGTCGCGCTCTCCGATACGCTTGTCGCGTTCGTTGGAAACAGGGGTGGTCATCGACAAAAGGCCTCAAAGCTGGTTGTTCATAGCCAGCAATGCGACCCCCGGGGCGCACCGCTTCGATTCCTCCCGCGGGAGGTATATCGGCGCTGAAACGGACTGAAATGCGCCTGGTTCAATCAACTTTCGCGGAGCGCGAAAATATTCCGTTTTGAAGCCGGCAAATCAACGAATCTCTCATGGAATCAAATGGATGTGAGCGTGTCCGAATATAGCGATGAAAACAGTATCCTGCACAGTGATCTTGGCTTCCGCTACCGCGTGGTGACGCCGGCAAAGTCGACCGGCAAATGCCTGTTTGTGCTGCACGGATCGGGTGTGGACGAAACGACGCTCATCCCGCTTGCACGGAAGATCGCGCCCGACGCGACGCTGGTTGCCGCGCGTGGGCGCATCCCCCAGGACAATGGCTTCCGCTGGTTCGAGCGAATCACGCCGACAAGTTTCGAACAGACCAGCATCCGCAAGGAGACCGCCGCCTACGCCGAATTCGCCGTAGAGGTATCCGAGCGCCATGGCCTCGACCCGCGGCGCGCGGCCTTCCTTGGCTATTCGAACGGCGCCAACGTCGTCTCCAGCCTGATGCTGCTCCATCCTGGCCTGGTCCGGGAGGCGGCGCTACTACGAGCGATGCCGGTGCTCGACACTTCGCCGATGACCGATCTCGGCGGAACACGTGTCTTGATCATCGCCGGCGCCGCCGACCAGACCTACGGCCCATTCGCCCCGGCGCTGGTGACGCTGTTCAGCGAACGCCGCGCCGAGGTCGACGCGCGCATCGTTGCTTCGGGCCATGAATTCGGCGACGCCGACGCCGCGATCGCGCGGCAGTGGCTGGCAGGTCCCATGCCGACGGCCTGACCGCGCCGCCAGCCGGGCGATGCTGCCTTTAGACGGCAGGCGCGGCCCGCGGCGGCTCGAGGAATTCTACCCTCGTCCCATCCGGTTCCAGGCATCCAGGCCTGCGATCTTGTAGGCTTCCGCCAGCGTCGGATAGTTGAAGGTGTTGTTGACGAAGAAGTCGACCGTGCCACCGAGATTGATCACCGCCTGGCCGATATGAATGAGCTCGGTGGCGCCCTCGCCGACGATGTGGGCGCCGAGCAGGCGGCGCGTCTCGACAGAGAACAACAGCTTCAGGAAACCGCTTGAGACGCCCATGATATGGCCGCGCGATGTCTCGCGAAAACGCGCCAGGCCAACCTCGTAAGCATCGCCGCTCTCGCGCACCTGCTCTTCCGACAGGCCGACCGTCGAGATCTCCGGCACGGCGTAGATGCCATAAGGAAAGCTCTCCGGCGGGGGCGGCAGGTTGACGCCGAAGGCGTGGCATGCCGCCACCCGGCCCTGCTCCATCGAGGTCGAGGCAAGGCTCGGGAAGCCGATGACGTCGCCGGCCGCGTAGATGTTCGGCACGCTGGTCTGGAAGGTCTGCGGATCGACCTTGACCCGGCCTCGGGCGTCGGCCTCGATGCCGACCGCGTCGAGGCCGAGGCTGGCGATGTTGCCGGTGCGGCCGGCGGCGTAGAGCACCATCTCGGAGCGGATGGTGCGGCCGTCGGCGAGCGTTACCTCGGCATAGTCAGGTTTGGAGGCGATCTCCTTGACCGGACTGCCGAGCCGGATGGTCATGCCGCGGTCGCGCATCTGGTGAATGAAATCGTCGACGATCTCGCGGTCGATGAAATCCAGGATGGAGTTGCGCGGCTCGACCAAGGTCACCGGCACGTCGAGCGCCGAAAAGATGGTGGCATATTCGACGCCGATGACGCCGGCGCCGATCACCGTCAGCGTGCGCGGCAGGTGGTGGAGTTCCAGCATCTCGTCGCTGTCGAAGATCCGCTTCCGGTCGAAGGGCACGTCGGCCGGCCGGTGCGGCCGGGTGCCGACGGCAATCAGCGCGTTGGCAAAGCCAATCTCGCTGTAATCGCCATTGTCGGCGGTCAGGCTGGCCTTGTTCGGCGCGAGGAATTTAACCGCGGCGCGCGCGCTCCTCACGGTGTTGCGCATGAACTGGTGCTGCAACACCTCGACCTCGTGGTCGAGGGTCTTGTGCAGCCGTTCGACCAGGTCGCCGATCGAAATGTCCTGCTTCACCCGGTAGCCGCGCCCATAGAAGCCGCGCTCACGCCAGCCCGAGAGATTGAGCACGGTCTCGCGCAACGTCTTGGACGGGATGGTGCCGGTATGCACCGAGACGCCGCCCAGACGCCTGCCCCGGTCGACCACCAGGACGGACTTGCCCAGCTTGGCCGATTGCACGGCGGCGCGGCGTCCCGAAGGGCCGCTGCCGATGACCAGCATGTCGTAATCCATGAACCCCTTCCCCGCATCTTTGTGCGCCGCAACAAGCTAATCCGGCGGCGGCGTCATATTCAACTGCCTATCGCGTCTGCCTACCGCGGAAAATCTGTAAGAAGCGGCCGTATGAACCGTGAACTTGACCCGACGGCAACGCTTGCGTGCAATGGTGATAAACGAGGGAACCACGGGGGTGGCTGAGTTTTCATGTCCAAAAGCGATACCTTGCCTGGCACAGCGACTGGATTCCTGTCTGACCTACAGGCCCACCCCTTCTTCGTGGATCGGCGTGAAGGCCTGTTTCGTTTCATCGCGCTGCTCGTCGCCGCGATCTTCGTCTATCGCGGCATGAACAACGTCATCGTCGATCCGGGCCGCCTCCACGTCCTGCTGCTGACGATCTCCGAGACGCTTACCTTCATCTGGCTGCTTCTGGCGCGGCGGCCGATTGTCCGCGACTGGAGTCCTTTCACGGTATTCATTTCGCTGACAGCGGGTTTCGGCTCGGGCTTCGTCTCGCTTCAGGAGGGCGCCGCAATCATTCCGTTGTCTATCGCGGCGCCACTGCAGTTGCTGGCTTTGTGGCTGGTGATCTGGGGCAAGATGTCGCTCGGCCGCTCCTTCGCCATCCTGCCCGCCAATCGCGGCGTCGTCACCGGCGGGGGCCTACCGCTACGTGCGGCAGCTGACGGAAGAATATCGCCACTATCTCGGGCGGGTTCGCTACAGGCTCTGTCCCGGCATTTTCTGAGATCACGCCGCCCGCCCGCTGGCACGTTCCTTGAATTCCGGGCCACTCTCACCATTTGAGAATGCGGCAGGCATCCTTATGCGGATGCGGCGATCGAGGAACGGACATGAACGCACGCGTTTTGGATGGTGAGATCATTACGACCAGGTTCGATGACACCCGCGCCTATCGCGGGGTGAGGACAAGGCGGATCTTTGCCTTCCTGCTCGACTATTTCTTCGTCGCGCTGCTGACCATTCCCTTTGCCATACTGGTGGCCATTCTCGGGCTTTTGACCTTCGGCCTCGGCTGGGCGCTGTTTTCGGTGCTGGTGCCGATGGTCGCCATCCTCTACATCTGGAATACCTTGGGCAGCCGCGACCAAGCGACGACCGGCATGAAGATCATGGGCATCCGCCTGGAGAAGCTCGACGGCAGCCGTATCGACGGCATGACGGCGGTGGTGCATTCCGTTCTGTTCTGGGCAGGCAACGTCATCGTGACGCCGCTGGTGCTGCTGGTCACGCTGTTTTCCGACCGCAAGCGCACGCTGCACGACCTTTTGCTCGGCACCGTGGTCACCCGCACCGACATCTGACGGTGTCCAGGGTCGCGTCCATCGAACCGCCGCGCCGCCTGTGCCCAAATATGAACAGGCTTGGGCCGCCGCGCCCGCACAATCCTGTTGAATTTTTCGCCGGCCGGGCCAAAGGTAGGGCGATTCGCAGGAGCGTTTCCAAGATTAGATGACGCAGCATCCGACACAGTCGCCGCAGTTCTTCCTGACCGCGCCGTCGCCGTGTCCCTACCTGGAGGGACAGTTCGAGCGCAAGGTGTTCACGCACCTTGTCGGCGACAAGGCGCCGGAGATGAACGACCTGCTGACGCAAGGCGGCTTCCGGCGCTCGCAGAACATCGCCTACCGTCCGGCTTGCGAGTCCTGTCGCGCCTGCGTGTCGGTGCGCATCCTGGCGCAGGAATTCGATCCCAGCCGCAACATGCGCCGCGTCATCCAGCACAATGCCGATCTCGTCGGCGCCATGCATGACGCGCAGCCCTCGACCGAGCAATACTCTCTCTTCCGCAGCTATCTCGACGCCCGCCATCGCCGTGGCGGCATGTCGGACATGACCGTGCTCGACTATGCGATGATGGTGGAGGACACGCATGTCGACACCAAGATCATCGAATACCGGCGTCGTGGTCCTGATACCTTCATAACCGGCAAAGGCCAGGGCGAACTGATCGCCGTGGCGCTCACCGACAAGATGGCCGACGGCCTGTCGATGGTCTATTCCTACTTCAATCCCGACCTCGAGGACCGTTCGCTCGGCACCTTCATGATCCTCGACCACATCGCCCGTGCCAAGGCGATGGGCTTGCCCCACGTCTATCTCGGCTACTGGGTCAACGGCTCGCGCAAGATGAACTATAAGATGCGATTCATGCCGCAGGAGCATCTCGGCCCGAAGGGCTGGGAACGCTACGACCACGAAGCGGTCAGTCGCTGAGCCGCCCAACGCTTCACCCTTAAACTGTTTCAAGGAGGAGGACGCTGGTCTTTCGGCCGGCAGGCTGGAACGACCGCGTCACGGCCGCTTTGCGTCCCCTCAAGTTGCTTGCGAGATTGCCCGCATGCCCACCCATACCGACCACCAAAAAGGTCTGCTGATCACCGCCATCGGTGGCCTCACGCTGACCGTCGACATACCGCTGATCCGGCTTGCCGACGGCGCACCCTGGACGATCATGCTGCTGCGAACCGGCACCACCTTGCTGGCGGGGCTGGTGATGTGGGCGATCTGGAGGTCGCTGGACAGGAACGCGCCGAAGCTCATCCCGGGCTGGTCGGGACTTGCCGTTGCTGTCTGCTACGGTTTGACCGGCATAAGCTTCGTCACGGCCGTCTATCATACTTCGACCGCCGACCTTGTCTTCATCCTGGCCTTCAACACCGTTTTCGCGGCGCTGCTGTCGTGGCTCTTCCTCAAGGAAAGACCGCAGATTGCGACCGTAATCGCCATGTTGGCGATGATCCTCGGCGTGCTGATCATTGTCGGCGGCTCGGTCGGAACCGGGCATCTGTTCGGCGATTTCATGGCGCTTTGCTCGGCCTTCTTCGTTGCGCTCGCCATCACCATCTCGCGCGCCAGCGGCAAGGACATGGGCTTCACCGGGCTGGTCGGCGTCATCCTGCCGCTGGCGCTCGCCGCCTTCATGGTTTCGGGCGAAGGATTCCACGTGAACGCACCGTGGTGGATCATCTTCAACGGCGCCGTGATCATGCCGATCTCGTTCTTCTGCCTGGCCAATGGGCCGAAATACATTTCGGGGCCGGAGGTGGCGATGTTCTATCTTCTGGAGACCGTGCTGGCGCCGATCTGGGTCTGGCTGATCTTCGCCGAGGCTCCCACGCGCAACAGCCTGATCGGCGGCACGATCCTGATCGTGACGCTGGTGGCGCATTCGCTGTGGCAATTGCATGAGGGCCGCAAGAGGCGGGCGGCGCTTGCCGTGGTTCACCCGGCCTGAATCTTCCTTGGCTCGGCCGCCGCCTCGATCTGGGACGGCGCGCCGGTGTGATCGGCGACCGGGGGAGTCTCGTCCATCAATTCCACCTCGCGCAGCCATTCGCGCCAGATGGCGACGAGCAGGGCCATCAGCACCGGGCCGATGAACAGGCCGAGGAAGCCCATCGTCTTGACGCCGCCGATCAGGCCGAAAAAGGTCGGCAGGAAAGGCAGCTTGATCGGCCCGCCCACCAGCTTGGGCCGCAGCGTCTTGTCGACGATGAAGAGCTCGACCGCGCCCCATGTGAACAGCGCAAGGCCGGCGAACAGCTTGCCGCTGGCCGCGAGGTAGATCGAGACCAGGGTGAAGGAGAGTGGCGCGCCGCCGGGGATCAGCGCCATGATGCCGGTGAGCGCGCCAAGTGTCACCGGCGACGGCACGCCGGCGAGCCAATAGGCGATGCCAAGCACAAGGCCCTCGCCGATGGCGATGATGGTCATGCCCGTCACGGTCGAGGAGATGGTCGCCGGCACGACGCGCGAGATGCGCTCCCAGCGCGTCGGCAGGATGCGCTCGCCCAAGCGATCGACCTGGGCCGCGAAAGACTCGCCGTCGCGATAGGCGAAGAACAGCGCGATCATCATGAACAGAAGCGTCAGCAGCAGGCTGAACGCACTGCCGCCAGCAGCCAAAGCTCCGCGATAGATGTTTCCGATATTGGAGCCGCTGACCGCCTGGATCACTTCACCGATGCCACCGGGATGGCCAAGATAGGATGTCCACTGCCCGTTCAGCCACTCGCCGATGACCGGCATGGTGGCAATCCAGCCCGGCGTCACCGCGCCATGCCGGTTGGTCTCGATCGCCCAGGTGACCCACTCGCGCAGCTCGTTGATGGCGTAGGTGCCGGCCAGCGCGATCGGCACCACCAGGAAGGTTAGGATGAAGAGGATCGCAAGCGTCGCGCCTATGGTGCGGTTGCCGCCGACGGCGACGAGCAGCCGGCGGTAGAGCGGCCAGCTGGCGAAGGCGATGACGAGCGCGGCCAGAACCGGGAACAGGAAGCCGTGGAAGAAATAGACGCCGGCGGCGGCGATCAGCACCAGAAGCCACCGTGCCGCCGACAGCGGCGGGATGACGGCCGCCCTGAGCGGCGTCGACAGGCCGAACAGTCGCTGCCCCGGCTTCTGGATCTCAGCCCGCTTCAATCCGGCGTTTCTCCCTACCCGATGGTTTCGATGGATGTCTATGCACCATCATAGTGCAGCAATCGTGACGATAGTCCAAATGATTGGGGCGACCTTCCCTTCTCCCCTTGTGAGAGAAGGTGGATCGGCGCGATAGCGCCGAGACGGATGAGGGGTGTTCCAGCGGAGTAAGACGCCAAAACATCCAAGGAATTTCACCGCTTACGTCGGAAAGGTCGCGATCCTTCCAACACCCCTCATCCGGCCGAGCTTCGCTCGTCCACCTTCTCCCACAAGGGGGAGAAGGAAAGGTCGCGCTAGCCGAATTTCCCCGTCCTCGGGAAGCCCTTCGGCACCATACGGCCGGCGGCGGCGCGGGCGCCGATCCACTCGGCGAGTTCCTCGCGCGACTTGGTGAAGGTGCGGTCGGCCGAATCCTGCCAGGAGAGCCCGGTCTCCAGCGTGAAGGTCTTCAGGTCCAGCACGCCGCCGTCCTTGTACTTCTGCAGGCGCACGCCCTTGCCGCGGGCCATTTCCGGGATTTCGGTGAGCGGGAAGACCAGCATCTTGCGGTTCTCGCCGACAATGGCGAGGTGGTCGCCCGCCACCGGAATGCAGCGCTTGGCCTCATCCGGCGCCTTGACGTTCATGACCTGCTTGCCCTTGCGGGTGTTGGCGACGACCTCTTCCTCCGAAACGATGAAGCCGTTGGCGTCATAGGATACCAGCAGCAGCTTGCGCTTCGGATCATGGACAAAAGCGGTGACGATGTCCTGGTCGTTCTCCATGTCCACGATGATGCGGATCGGCTCGCCATGGCCGCGCCCGCCCGGCAGCCGGTCGGCGCCGATGGTGTAGAACTTGCCGCCAGTGGTGAAGACCAGGATCTTGTCCGTGGTCTGGGCATGGAAGGCCAGCTTCAGGCTATCGCCTTCCTTGAAGGCGAGCTGCGAGTAATCTGTCAGGTGGCCCTTCATGGCGCGCAGCCAGCCCTTTTCCGAGACGACGACCGTGACCGGCTCGCGTTCAATCATGGCATGCGCGATGTCGGTGAGATCGTGCTCCGGCGCGTCGGCGAACTGGGTGCGGCGCTTGCCGAGCTCGGTCTCGGGGCCGAACTTGTCGCGAAGCTGCGTGACTTCCCACTTGATCGTCGCCCATTGCTTGGCGTCGGACGCGAGCAGCGCCTCGATCTGCTTCTTCTCCGCGGTGAGCCCGTCGAACTCCTTGCGGATCTCGATCTCTTCCAGCTTGCGCAAGGCGCGCAGGCGCATGTTGAGGATGGCTTCGGCCTGGTTGTCGGTGAGCGACCAGCGGGCCATCATCACCTGCTTGGGCTCATCCTCCTCGCGGATGATCCTGATCACCTCGTCGATGTTCAGATAGGCGATCAGGTAACCGGCAAGGATTTCCAGCCGCTTCTCGATCTCGCCCAGCCGGTATTTCGAGCGGCGGACCAGAACGTCGCGACGGTGGTCCAGCCACTCCTTCAGCACGCCTTTCAGCGAGAGCACGTTCGGCACCTTGCCGCGCGACAGTACGTTCATGTTGAGCGGGAAGCGGCTTTCGAGCTCGGTGAGCTTGAACAGCGATTCCATCAGCAGGCCGGGATCCACGGTGCGGCTCTTCGGCACCAGCACGATGCGGATGTCCTCGGCGCTCTCGTCGCGGATGTCTTCGAGCAGCGGCAGCTTGCGCGCCATCAAGAGCTCGGCGATCTTCTCAATCAGCCTGGCCTTCTGCACGCCGTAAGGGATTTCGGTGACGACGATGCTCCAGGTGCCCCTGCCCTGATCCTCCTGCCCCCATTTCGAGCGCACGCGAAAACCGCCGCGGCCCGTCTCATAGGCTTCGAGGATCGAGGCGCGGCTGTCGACGATGATGCCGCCGGTTGGGAAATCCGGCCCCTGGACGAAATCCATCAGCTTCGCCACCGGCGCTTCCGGATGTTCGATCAGATGGAGAGCGGCGTCGCAGAGTTCGGCGGCGTTGTGCGGCGGGATCGAGGTCGCCATGCCGACGGCAATGCCCGAGGAGCCGTTGGCGAGCAGGTTCGGGAAGGCGCCCGGCAGAACGGACGGCTCCTCGTCCTCTTCATTGTAGGTCGGGCGGAAATCGACGGCGTCTTCATTGATGCCGGCAAGCAGCTCGCTCGCCACCTCCGTCATGCGCGCTTCGGTGTAGCGCATGGCGGCGGCGTTATCGCCGTCGATGTTGCCGAAATTGCCCTGCCCGTCGACCAGCGGGTAGCGCATCGAGAAATCCTGCGCCAGGCGCACCAGCGCGTCGTAGATCGATTGGTCGCCATGCGGATGGAACTTGCCCATCACGTCGCCGACGATGCGGGCGCATTTGGCGAAACCCTGATCGGGGTTGAGCCTGAGCAGCCGCATGGCATGCATGATGCGGCGATGGACCGGTTTCAGTCCGTCGCGCACATCCGGCAGTGCCCGGTGCATGATGGTCGACAGCGCGTAAGCGAGATAGCGCCGCTCAAGCGCTTCCTTCAGATCGACCGGTTCGATTTTGTCGCCGCCGCCATTGTCATCGGGCGGCAAAAGCCTCTTTCCCATGGTTTTGGACTAGCCGAGCGGGTGATTCGCGGCAAGCGTCGCGTGAACATCGGCGCTTTGGTCGCGGCTACGAACACACAACCGGCGATGTGAAGGGCTTCACGGAAGCGCCCGGGAGGCGGCTGCAATTTGCCACCGATCTGCAACAGGCCGCGACGGCACCATGAGGCCGGCCAACATCAACTCGTTACACGCGGCCTCTATCTGGCATGCAACGCGCTGGCGGAGGAAAGCCGCGATCTTCATGACAAATTCACCGCATCGCGCAATGACTGCCGGCCGGCGTTTGCTTTTCGTCGCCATTTTCGACACATCTGCCGGAAAATGCCTTCTTCCCGTCCCGTTCGTCACGGAATGGTGATGGAGCAGGTGTCAGAACAATTTTCATCATAGCCAAATCAGGACAGGGAACTCGCCATGACAATCCAACGCTCGACGCTCAAGAAACTGGCTTTTTCGACCTTTCTGCTGACGCTGCCTCTCAATGCGGCCTTCGCCGCCGATCCGGCGGTGGCCGAGCGTATCAAGGCAGCCCTTGCCGCCCAGGGCGTCGAGATTTCCTGGACCGGTGTCTCGGGCGACGATTCGAACGCCGTGCTGCAGGGTGTTTCCATCAAGCCGGCGGCCGAGAAGGAAGCGCTGCCGATCGGCGACGTAAAGCTGGAAGGGGTCACCGAGGCCAATGGCGGCTATGCGATCGCCACTGTCTCGACCTCGCCCTTCGAACACAGCAAGGACGGCGTGACGCTCGACCTCAGCCCGGTGATCATCCACGACATGAAGATCCCGGCCGAAGGCAGCACCGATCCGCTCGGCTCGCTGATGATGTACAAATCGGCGGAGCTCTCCAACATGACGGTCAAGGTCGGCGACAAGACGGCCTTCGCGATGGACGGGCTTGCGGTCCAGATCACCCCGCCGGCCGACGGCAAGGCGATGGACTTCACCGCCAACACCGAAAAATTCACCGCCGACCTGTCGCTGATCGACGACCCCAAGTCGAAGGAAGCGATCGAGGCGCTCGGCTACCAGAACATCTCGGGCAACATTGCCATGGCCGGCACATGGCAGCCGAGCGACGGCAAGATGGAGCTGTCGAAATATGACATCTCGGTCGAGAATGCCGGCACGCTCGGCATGACCTTCAACCTCGGCGGCTACACGGTCGATTTCATCAAGTCGATGCAGGCGATGCAGAAGCAGCTCGCCTCGCAGCCGGAAGGCGCGGACAATTCCGCGCAAGGCATGGCCATGCTCGGACTGATGCAGCAGCTTTCCTTCAACGGCGCCTCGGTGCGTTTCGAGGACGATTCGCTCACCGGCAAGGTGCTCGACTATGTCGGCAAGCAGCAGGGCATGTCGGCCAAGGATGTCGCCAACCAGGCCAAGGCGATCGTGCCGTTCGGCATGGCGCAGCTCAACAATCCCGAGCTGACGGCGGAAGTCTCGTCGGCGGTCAACACCTTCCTCGACGATCCGAAGAGCCTGGAAATCTCGGCCGAGCCTCCGTCGTCGGTACCGTTCGCGCTGATCATGGCCGGCGCCATGTCCAACCCGCTCGACCTGCCCAAGACGCTCGGCGTCAAGGTCAAGGCGAACCAGGACTGATCGAACACGTCAGCTCCAAACGAAAGCCCGGCAGTGATGCCGGGCTTTTTTGTCGGCCGATTTCTTAAGAGGAAAGAAAGGCTTGGCTGGGAGTCCTAGCCTTCCTTCTTCGTAACCGAGACGCGCAGCGACAGCTCGCGCAGCTGTTGCGGGGTCGCTTCGGACGGCGCGTTCATCAAGAGGTCATAGGCCTGCTGGTTCATCGGGAACATGGTGATCTCGCGCAGGTTCTTGGCCCCCACGAGCAGCATGACGATGCGGTCGACGCCGGCCGCCATGCCGCCATGCGGCGGCGCGCCATACTGGAAGGCGCGATAGAGGCCGCCGAAGCGCTCTTCCACAGTCGCGCGATCCAGACCGACCATCTCGAAAGCCTTGACCATGGTTTCCGGCAGATGGTTGCGGATGCCGCCCGACGCGATCTCGAAGCCGTTGCAGACCATGTCGTACTGGAACGCCTTGATGCCGAGCGGCTCCTGGCCGTTCAGCGCGTCAATGCCGCCCTGCGGCATGGAGAACGGGTTGTGGGCGAAATCGATCTTCTTCTCATCCTCGTTCCATTCGAAGAACGGGAAGTCGACGATCCAGCACAGCTCGAAGCGCTCGCGGTCGACGAGGTTCAGCTCCTCGCCGGCGCGGGTGCGCGCAGCGCCCGCGAAGGTGACGAACTTCTTCGGATCGCCCGCGACGAAGAAGGCGGCATCGCCATCGGCAAGGCCGAGTTGCTGGCGGATCGCCTCGGTGCGCTCCTCGCCGATGTTCTTGGCAATCGGACCGGCGCCTTCGAGTTTTTCGCCTTCCTTGCGCCAGAAGATATAGCCGAGACCTGGCTGGCCCTCGCCCTGCGCCCAGGAATTCATGCGATCGCAGAAGGCACGGCTGCCGCCGGTCTTGGCCGGAATGGCCCAGACCTCGGCCTTCGCATCGTTGGCCAGGATGTTGGCAAAGACCTTGAAGCCGGAATCGCGGAAATGATCCGAGACCGCCTGCATCTCGATCGGGTTGCGCAGGTCCGGCTTGTCGGATCCATAGGTGCGCATCGCCTCGTCATATGGAATACGGCGGAATTTCTGGGTTACCGGCTTGCCGTTGGCGAAGGTTTCGAAGACGCCGCGAAGCACCGGCTCCATGGTGGAGAGCACGTCGTCCTGCTCGACGAAGCTCATCTCGAGGTCGAGCTGGTAGAATTCGCCGGGCAGCCGGTCGGCTCGCGGGTCCTCGTCGCGGAAACAGGGCGCGATCTGGAAATAGCGGTCGAAGCCGGACACCATGATCAGCTGCTTGTACTGCTGCGGCGCCTGCGGCAGCGCATAGAAGGTGCCGGGATGGATGCGCGACGGCACCAGGAAGTCGCGCGCGCCTTCCGGCGAGGACGCGGTCAGGATCGGCGTCGAGAATTCGGTAAAGCCGACCTCGCCCATGCGCTTGCGCATCTCGGCGATGATTTTTGTCCGCGCCACGATATTGCGGTGCAGCGTCTCGCGGCGCAGGTCGAGGAAGCGGTATTTCAGGCGGATATCCTCGGGATATTCGGGCTCGCCGAACACCGGCAGCGGCAGTTCCTTGGCGGCCGACAGCACCTCGATCTCGCGCGCGAAAATCTCGATCTCGCCGGTCGGCAGATTGGCGTTCACCGTCTCCGGCAGCCGCGCCTTGACCTCGCCGTCGACGCGGATCACCCATTCGCCGCGCACGGTCTCGGCGACTTTGAAAGCCGGCGAATCCGGATCGGCGACGATCTGGGTCAGGCCGTAGTGGTCGCGCAAATCGATGAAGAGCAGCCCGCCATGGTCGCGCACGCGATGCACCCAGCCCGACAGGCGGACGGAATTGCCGACGTCGCTCTTTCTCAACTGGGCACAGGTGTGGCTGCGGTAACGATGCGTGGTCATGGGCAAAGTCCGGAAGTTGCGGGCACCAGCCCTCGAAAATTGGCGCGAAAAGCGCATGAGAGGCCGGCTTTGTCAAGGCAAGCGCTCACACAGGCGCGCTTCCGCTCAGGCAAAGTGGATTTGCGCGCCCTGGCTTTGGAAATCGGCGAGCGTGGCGGCAGGCGCGGTCTTTTCCACCACGAGATGGCGGATCGCATCGGCGCCGGCGACACGATACGGCGCAGCAGTCGCAAGCTTGTCGTTGGTGACGGCAATGACAATGCCGGCGCTGTTTTTCGCCATGGCGCGTTTCACCTCAGCTTCGGCCGAATCGAAGGCGGTGACGCCGCGCGCGGCATCCAGACCGCAGGAGCCCAGAAAGAACAGATCGGCGCCAAGCTGGGCCACGGCGGCCAGCGTATCGGCGCCCACGCAGGTGCCGAGATCGGGAACATAGCGGCCACCGAGCACGATCAGTTCGACCAGAGGACGATCGACCAGCGCCGAGGCGACCCCCAGCGAATTGGTGGCAATGGTCAGTTCCATATCGCGCGGGATTGCCCTGGCGATGGCTTCATTGGTCGTGCCGCCATCGATGAACAGGGACTGCCCCGCCACGAGCAGCCCCACTGCCGCTTTCGCCAGGCGCGTCTTCTCCTCGACCGCATGTCCGCTGCGCTGGCTGAGCGTGGCGGCGGCGAAGGGCGCCGAGGCGACCGCGCCGCCATAGACCCGGCGCAACTGCCCGGCCTTGGCGAGCTCCCTGAGATCGCGGCGCACGGTGTCTTCCGAGACGCCAAAACGGCTGGCGAGTTCGCCGGCCAGCACCTTTCCGTCCGCCGCAAGCTGGTCGCGAATGAGTTGGTGGCGTTCTTCGGTGAGCATGCACGATCCTATTTATTTGTGCACGTTATTGCATGTTTTGCCTGTTCATGCAAGAACACGGTCGTGAGCGGGTCGAGGAGTTCGCCCGCCGTATCTCCTTGTTCGTTGGATGCCCGCGATGACCCTTGGCCTGAAACTCGCTCCGCAGCACCGCGTCTATGCGGGCTTTGCGATCTATTCCTTTGCCATGGGCAACATCTTCCCGCGCCTGCCCGACATCAAGCGAGCCATGCGGATCGAGGATGGCACGCTCGGGCTCGCCCTGATCGGCACGCCGATCGGCACACTGGTCGCGCTGACGCTGGCGACGCCTATCCTGGAGCGTGTAGGCTTTCGCCGCGCGCTGCTTTGGCTGGTGCCGTTGCTTGGCCTGGCCTATGCGATAGCGATGCACGCGCCTGGCCCGGCGTCTCTGTTCCTGATGCTGGTTCCGGTCGGGCTGATGATCGGCAGCATCGAGATCATCTTGAATGTCGAGGCCGACAGGACCGAGTTCCTGCTCCAACGCCGCATCATGAACCGGGCGCATTCCTTCTGGAGCATCGGCTTCTTCGGCGCCGGCCTGTTCGGCGGCGCGCTGGCGCATCTCGGCCTTTCGCCGCAACTGCATCTGGCGCTGGTAGTGCCGATGGTGGCGGTTGCGATGGCGCTGTTCCTCGGCGGCTTTGAGCCGGCGCCGGCGCGGTTCGCCGCGACCAGCGACGAAGCGCCGATATTCGCGCGCCCCACGCTGCCGATCCTCATCCTCGTCGCGGTGACGCTGTCGGCGATGCTGATGGAAGGCGCCAGCATGGACTGGTCGGCGATCTATATGCGCACGGTGTTCGAATCCGGCCCGCTGACCGCCGGCTTCACCGTGGCGCTGTTCGCCTTCTCGCAGGCGACGACGCGCTTCTTCGCCGACAGCTTCGTGGACCGCCACTCGCCGAGCGGCGTGGCGCGCGTGCTGATGGCGACGATGATGGCCGGCGTCTTCACCGTCTTTTTCTCGCCCCTGCCCTTCATTTCGATGTTGGGCTTTGCGCTTCTGGGCATCGGCAGCAGCGCCATCTTCCCGCTGGCGATCTCGGCGGCGGCTCAGCGCACCGATCGCCCCGCGGCGATCAATGTGGCGGCGCTGTCGCAGATCTCCTTCGTCGCCTTCCTGCTTGGGCCGCCGCTGCTCGGCTTCGTGTCGGACCATTGGGGCATCCGCTCGGCATATGGCATCGGCATACCGTTCATCCTGCTCAGCCTGGCGGCAGCGGGCGCGCTCGGCCGGCGGCCATCGCCGAGCGCGGTTCCGGACGGCGCGATGTCCGGTCCGACAAGAGAGCGGGTGCCGGCGCGGGCCTATGAGGCATGAAGGGCTCTTGGCGGAGCGGAGCGTGACGGCCTGAGGGTATGGCGGCTTGGCGCGCAGGCGCGCCGTGCGATTTCGCATGGGAGAACCTGGCGATCCAGCCACCGCTTACGTTGCGGCGGCTTGACGAAAGCGCGCGCGGCTGAAATTGAAAGGGGCCTAATATTGTGCCAGAAGCGATTTGATGCGCGTCATCACCACACAAGAAGAACTCGAGAGCGTTGTCGCGGCGTTCGAAAAGTCGGAATTCGTTACCGTCGATACCGAATTCATCCGCGAGACGACCTTCTGGCCGATCCTTTGCCTCATCCAGATCGCCGCACCTGGGATCGAGGCGCTTATCGATCCGTTGGCCCCCGACATCGACCTGAAGCCGTTTTTCCGGCTGATGGCCAATGAAGCGGTGCTGAAGGTTTTTCACGCGGCGCGCCAGGACATCGAAATCATCGTCCATCTCGGCAATCTCGTGCCGCATCCGGTGTTCGACACCCAGGTGGCGGCGATGGTCTGCGGCTTCGGCGACAGCGTCTCTTACGACCAGCTCGTGCAGAAGGTCACGGGGGCGCGCTTGGACAAATCCTCGCGCTTCACCGACTGGCGGCACCGGCCGCTCTCCGACAAGCAGCTCGAATACGCGCTTGCCGACGTCACCCATCTGATCAAGGTCTACCAGCATCTCAGCGCCGAGCTGAAGCGCGAGGATCGCGCGCATTGGTTGAACGAAGAGATGGATATCCTCACCTCGCGCGAGACCTACGATCCGCATCCCGAGGATGCCTGGAAACGGCTGAAGATGCGGCTGCGCAAGCCGCAGGAGCTGGCGATCGTGCAGGCGGTGGCCGCCTGGCGCGAGCGCGAGGCGCGCGAGCGCGATGTGCCCCGCGGCCGCGTGCTCAAAGACGACGCGATCTACGAGATCGCGCAACAGGCGCCGCGCGACGCGGCGGCGCTCGGCAAGCTGCGCACCACCCCGAAAGGCTGGGAACGCTCCGCGACGGCAACCGCGCTGCTGGGCGCAGTCAACGCCGCCCTCGCGCTGCCCAAGGATGCGATGCCGAAACTGCCAAAGAGCGTGCAACCGCCGGAAGGATCGAACGCGGCGGCGGAGCTGCTCAAGGTGCTGCTCAGGATCGTCGCCGAAAAGGAAGGCGTCGCCACCAAGGTGCTGGCCTCCAGCGACGATATCGATCGCATCGCGGCCGAGGGCGACGAAGCCGACGTGCCGGCGCTGCAGGGCTGGCGGCGCGCCGTTTTCGGCGATCAGGCGCTGAGGCTGGTGCGCGGCGAAATCGGCATCAAGTTCGACAAGCGCAGGATTGCGGTGTTCGATCTTTAAATCAAACCACCCCGAGCAGGTGGAGCGCGAACCAGACCCAGGCCAGGAGAAGTATGCCGGCGCCGAGGAAGAAGACTCCGGTGCGGTGCGGCACATGGTTTCCGTCGAGATGCACCCAGGCGTGCACATAGCGCGTGAGGATGAACAGCCACATCAGCGCCAGCGTCAGATAGTTCACGCCGTTGGTGACGAACAGCGCCAGGCAGAGCACGTGGAAGAGAACCGGCAGCTCGAACTGGTTGATCAGATTGTTGGCGACGGTGACGCTCGAAGCGGGTTCGGTCGAGCGGAGCTTGTACTGGCTGACCCTGGCTTCGCCTGATTTCACAGCCCCGTAGCGCCGTTTGAGCATCACCAGATAGACGATATAGACCAGTAGCACGTGCGCCAGCATCGGCCAGAAGATGGCGGTCTGGCGCATCAGCCCCTCCCTTTTCCTTAACGCAATTGCGGACGGAAAACCGTTTTACACTCTTCCTGGAACTGCCTTAGCGCCGCCGCTGTCCGGCCAGCGCGAAGACGGCGATAACGAAGACCGGAATGGCCAGCAGCGCGAATTTGGTGACGGTCAGCAACGAGGCGAACGCCAGCGAATCGGGATTGGCCGATTGGAAATCGGACAAGAGCCGCGCCACGGCAAAATTCTGGGCGTAGTCGGCGACCGCGTAGGGAAGCACCAGCACCAGCGAGAACAGTGCCTGCAACTGCGCCGACATGGCGCGGAACGTGCTGAGCCGCCGCCCGTAAACAAGGATGAGGCTCACCAGCGTCAGCGACAGCAGCGCCGGGAACAGGACATCGAAGGTCAAATAGTGCCAGACGATGATGATCTCGCCGCCGCGGCGGCCGAGCGCCGTGAGCCAGGCCATGCCTTCGTCGGGGGTGAAGCCGGCAACGCGGATGTCAAGCGAGGCCAGGCCGCCGCTCAAGCGCTGGAAATAGAGGAACTCCAGCGCCGTCATGGCCAGGAAAAGCGCAATCGAAGCGATGGAGAGCGCCGCCGCGTGCCGCGACAGCCGCAGCACCGCCACGCT
Organism: Mesorhizobium sp. M2A.F.Ca.ET.043.02.1.1; assembly: GCF_003952405.1. Lineage (NCBI taxonomy): Bacteria > Pseudomonadati > Pseudomonadota > Alphaproteobacteria > Hyphomicrobiales > Phyllobacteriaceae > Mesorhizobium > Mesorhizobium sp. M2A.F.Ca.ET.043.02.1.1. Next base: position 6,269,728 of record NZ_CP034445.1, on the reverse strand, counting down.
CAAATCACACCACAGTCCGCCCTGACGATCGGACTGATCGGCCTCCCGATCAAATTCCGCCCGGGTAATTGGGGCTTTCGCGGGTGATCGTGACGTCATGGGCGTGGCTTTCACGAAGTCCGGCATTGGATATGCGCACAAAGGTGGCGCGCTCGCGGAAATCTGCAAGGTCACGTCCACCCACATAACCCATAGCGGCTTTCAGGCCGCCCGCAAGCTGGTGCAGCACGCCAGCAACAGGTCCTTTGTAGGGAACCTGCCCTTCAATGCCTTCCGGAACCAGTTTCAGCGTATCGCGGACCTCCGCCTGGAAGTAGCGATCGGCCGAGCCGCGCGCCATGGCGCCGACCGAGCCCATGCCGCGGTAAGCCTTGAAGGAGCGGCCCTGGTGCAGATAGACCTCGCCCGGGCTCTCGTCCGTGCCGGCGAGCAGCGAACCGATCATGGCCGCGCTCGCGCCTGCCGCGAGCGCCTTGGCGAGATCGCCCGAATATTTGATGCCGCCATCGGCAATGACGCTGACGCCGGCCTTGCTGGCCGTCTCGACCGCCGACATGATCGCCGACAATTGCGGGACGCCGACACCGGCAACGATTCGCGTGGTGCAGATCGAGCCCGGGCCGATGCCAACCTTGACCGCATCGGCGCCGGCGTCGATCAGCGCCTGCGTGCCATCGGCGGTTGCGACGTTGCCGGCCAGGATGCGCACGGAGTTGGAGAGCTTCTTGGCCCGCGCCACCGCATCCAGCACGCGCTGCGAATGACCGTGCGCTGTGTCGATGACAAGCAGGTCGACGCCGGCGTCGATCAGGCGCTCGGCGCGCTCGAAGCCGTCATCGCCGACGCTGGTGGCGGCGGCGGCGCGCAGCCTCCCTTGTGCGTCCTTTGTGGCATGCGGATTGAGCTGCGACTTCTCGATGTCCTTGACGGTGATCAGGCCGACGCAATTGCCGTTCCTGTCGACCACCACCAGCTTCTCGATGCGGTGCTTGTGTAGCAGCCGCTTGGCCTCGTCCTGGTCGACATTCTCCTTGACCGTGATCAGGTTCTCACGGGTCATCAGCTCGTAAACCTTCTGCGCCGGATCGGAGGCGAAACGCACGTCGCGGTTGGTGAGGATGCCGACCAGGCGGCCGACCGTGTGGCCGCCGGTGCCGCCATTCTCCACCACGGGAATGCCGGAAATGCTGTTGGAGCGCATCAGCGCCAGCGCGTCGGCAAGCGTGGCGTCCGGACCGATAGTGACCGGGTTCACCACCATGCCGGATTCGAATTTCTTGACCTGCCGGACCTGCTCGGCCTGCTCGGCCGGGGTCAGGTTGCGGTGGATGACGCCGATGCCGCCGGCCTGCGCCATGGCGATCGCCAGCCGCGCCTCCGTGACGGTGTCCATGGCCGCCGACAGGATCGGCACGTTGAGATCGATATCGCCGGCGATGCGGGTGCGGATGTCGGTTTCGCCCGGCATGACCTCGGAGTGGCCGGGCTGCAAGAGCACGTCGTCGAAGGTCAGCGCCAGGGCGCCGGTGGACGTTTCGATGATTTTTCCCATGGCCAGTCCTTTTGAATGCGGAAAAGGCGCTGGGCCGATTGGCCAGCGCCGACTCTCATCTTCCCTTTCAGGATTGGCGCTGGCTGGTAACACGTCCTGGGGCGGAAGGAAAGCCGGTCGTTGCGCGGCGCTTCAAGTAGCTGTTATACGGCCCACCGGCTTTCACCACTCGTCCCGGTAGACATCCTCGCGGGTAAGGCTTGCGGCGTTGACAATAGGCTGCTGCTGAAGCCGGGACAGCAGCGCGGCACGACAGTGGCGCTCGGGGGTTGCCGACGGAATGATCCGGGCTACCGCACGCCTCGGCTCATCACAACACAGCTTCGTCCGCTCAGGACGCCGCGCAGGATCTTGGAGATCTGCGTTTGACGTCCGTTGACGAAACAACCTCATCCATTTCGACGCCTTCTTCGCTGAATGCGTCTGGATGTCGCCACTGATTAGCGTTCCGCCACGGCGTTGAAAATGCCGATGCCCACTGTCACGCATAGGACCGCGGCCCCAAGCCCTCCCGCGATGATGCACCACCAGGCGAGCCCATTCCCCCGAAGCATGGGATTCAGCTTTAACATCCGTCGTGCCAGAAGCCCTTGGTAAAGCGCATAAGAAGACCCAAAACCGGCGAGCCAGACAATAGAAAACACAACGCCCCGCGTTAGCATCTTGTTGAGCCTGGCTTGTTCGGCCGTCAAATTTGCGTTTTCGGTGTCCATTTCCGCCCCCTGCTTTGCAAACCGCTTATTGTATTTGGCTCTTGCCTTTGAAGGTTGTCGAGCCGAGATTTGTCGAGCAGCCTGCACATCGAAGACGTTGGAAACGTTGATAGGCTCGACTGACCTCAAAACTATGACATGAGGCCACCAGCCGTGCGTTCGCGCAAAAGTGACAGCAATTTAATGCGACATGCGGGCGAAGGCGTGATACCCGCCCGTCGTAGCCGGTTCGCCCCCAAGCCGGGCCTAGAATCGCAAAGACAAATCAGGGCGTTTCCCCTTGAACCGTACCATCCCGCTCATCCTGGCGGTCGCTCTTTTCATGGAGAACATGGATTCGACCGTGATCGCGACGTCGCTGCCAGCGATCGCCGTCGACATCCACACCAGCCCGATCGCGCTGAAGCTGGCGCTGACGGCCTATCTGGTGTCGCTGGCGATCTTCATTCCGATCAGTGGCTGGATGGCGGACCGGTTCGGGGCAAAGACCGTGTTCCGAGCCGCGATCGGCGTGTTCATCGCTGGCTCGGTCGCTTGCGCCTTTTCCAATTCGCTGCCGGCTTTCGTGGTGTCGCGCTTCCTGCAAGGCATAGGCGGCGCGATGATGACGCCGGTCGGCCGCCTCGTGCTGGTGCGCGCCACGCCGAAAAGCGAGCTGGTCGCGGCAATGTCCTGGCTGACCGTGCCGGCGCTGGTCGGACCGCTGGTCGGCCCGCCGATCGGCGGCTTCATCACCACCTATCTGACCTGGCACTGGATTTTTCTGATCAACGTGCCGATCGGGCTGCTGGGCATCTGGCTCGCCACGCGCTATCTGCCGGAAACCGCGCCGGCCGAGACGCCGCCGCTCGACTTCCCTGGATTTGTGCTCAGCGGTCTCGCAGCGTCCGGGGTCGTTTTCGGCCTTTCCGTCGTCAGCCTGCCGGCGCTGCCGCCGATGGCCGGCTTCATCACGGTGGCGGTCGGGTTGATCTCCGGCGTGCTCTATCTCATCCACGCCCGCCGCGCGAAGAACCCGCTGCTGGCATTGGAGTTGTTCCGCAACCAGGTCTTCCGGTCCTCCGTGCTCGGCGGCTCGCTGTTTCGCATCGGCATCGGCGCGGTGCCGTTCCTTCTGCCGCTGATGTTCCAGATCGGTTTCGGGTTGACGCCCTTCCAGTCGGGCATGATCACCTTCGTTTCGGCGATCGGCGCCATCGGCATGAAGTTCGTCACCGCGCTGCTTTTCCGCATTGCCGGCTTCCGGCGGGTGCTGATCTGGGGCTCGCTGGTCGCGGCCGCCTCGATCGCCATCTACGGCCTGTTCACGCCGCAGACGCCCTATGTGCTGATGCTGGCGATCCTTCTGGTTGGCGGCTTCATCCGCTCGATGTTCTTCACCGGCGTCAACGCGCTCTCCTATGCCGAGATCACGGCCGCCGACACCAGCAAGGCGACGCCGATCACCGCGGTCTTCCAGCAATTGTCGATCGCGCTCGGCGTGGCGCTGGCAGGCGGCATCCTCGAAGTCTCGACCTCGATCCATGGCGGGGCGCTGACGCTCGGCGATTTCCACATCGCCTTCTTCATCGTGGCGGCAGTGTCCGCCGCGGCATCGATCACCTTCATGCGGCTGGCGCCGGAAGCCGGCAGTGCCGTCTCGGGCCATGGCCGGCTGGCCACGCCGAAGACCCTGGAAACGGTGAGCACGGCGGGGAAGTAGAGGTGGCGCGCCCTGCCCTAACTTCGTCATTCTAGGGCGGAGCGACGCGAAGCGGCGCGCAGACCCGAGGATCCTGTGTGTTGGTTCTGGTGTATGGTTGAGGTGGGAAGGAGACCGAGTGGATCGTGGTCGTCCTTTCGGACAGGCCGTGGCATGGCCCGGTCCCTTCCCACCGGTGAACCATCAACCTGAACAGTTGCACGGGGCTGTTCGAAGCAGACCCCGCACCACAGGAAGAGGCGTGGACATGATAGCCCAGAACTATGTCGGCTGCGACATCTCCAAGCAGTGGCTCGACTTTTTTGATGAGACAAGCGGCCGTCTTCGGCGCATCGACAACCAGGCCGATGCGATCGCCGCCTATGTGGCAGGCCTTGATCCCAGTCGGGACTTCGTCGTCATGGAGGCGACAGGTGTCCATGACCGGCTGCTGCGCCATGCGCTGGCCAAGGCCGGCGTGCCGTTCTCGCGGCACAACCCGGCGCACACCCACCACTATTCGAAGTCGACGCGCCGGCGCGCCAAGACCGATCCTCTCGATGCCAGGATGCTGAGCGACTATGGCCGTCGCTATAACCCTGAGGCCGAGCCGGCGCCGAGCGAAGAAGTCGAGCGGCTTCAATCGCTTGCCGGCCACCGCGATCATTTGGTCGAGATGCGGGCAGCGCTGAAGAAGCACCTCGCCGAGGCTTTCGAGGAGGCCGTCATTGCCGATCTGGAAGAGACGATCGCCTTCCTCGACACGCGTATCAAGGCGTTCGAGAGCCAGATTGCCGAAGTCATTCGTCAAAACCAGGACACCGCTCGCGACCATGCGCTGATGGTCTCCGTGCCCGGTGTCTCCAATGTCGGCGCGCTCTCTTTGCTGGCGCTCCTGCCCGAGCTCGGCCAGCGCTCACCCAAGGCGATCGCCGCGCTCGCCGGCCTTGCCCCGTTCGACAACAAGAGCGGCAAGCTCAGCCGCAGGAGCCAGATCCAGGGCGGGCGATCACGCGTGCGCCGCGCCCTCTATATGGCTGCCCTCACCGCCATCAGAACCTGTGAGCGCTTCAAGACCTTCTATACCGCACTTGCTGCCCGCTCAGGGTCCAAGAAACTCGCCATCATCGCCGTCGCAAGGAAGCTCCTGGTCGTCCTCAACGCCATCATGCGCGACAAAACCGCATTCGCGTGAACACAGTTGCCATGCCGTGATGTTTCAGCGCCGCTGCGGTGCAGGACTTGGAGCAGCTCTGGCGAATGTCGGCCACGAATTCTGGACCGCTGTGTTTCTTGGCCGAGGTAACGGCATGGATTCTAGGGTCTGCGCGCGTCGCTTCGCTTCTTGCTTCGCCCTAGAATGACGAAGTTCCGGGACCTTTGAACTCCTTCGCCAGCAGATAAAGCTCCACCGACTCATCCCTTGAAGCCGGCGGCTTCACATGATGGACGGAGCGGAAGTTCTGCTTCAGCAGCGACAGGAGCTCGTTCTCGGCGCCGCCCTGAAATGTCTTGGCGAGGAAATGCCCGCCGGGCTTGAGCACGTGCAGCGCGAAATCGGCCGCGACTTCGCACAGATGCATGGTGCGCAGATGATCCGTGCGGCGGTGGCCGGTGGTGGGTGCTGCCATATCGGACAGTACCACGTCCGGCTGGCCGCCGAGCGCCTCGGCGAGCTTCTGCGGCGCGTCCGGATCGAGGAAGTCCATCTGCAGGATGACGGCGCCCGGAACCGCATCCATTTCGAGATAGTCGATGCCGACGACATGGGGATTCTCGGCGCTCGACTTCGTCCGCGCGGCTGCCACCTGGCACCAGCCGCCGGGCGCCGCGCCCAGGTCGATGACCTTCATGCCGGGCTTCAGCAAATGGTGTTTGTCGTCGATCTCGATCAGCTTGTAGGCCGCGCGGGAGCGGTAGCCGTCGGCCTTGGAGCGTTGCACATAAGGATCGTTCATGTGGCGCTCGAGCCAGCGGCGCGACGATTCCTTCAGGCCGCTCTTCTTCTTGATGCGGGTCTTGAGCACGCGCAGGCTGGCTGAGCCCGGCTTTTCCGGTTTCTTTGTCATCGGCGCCCATCATTCCGCCAGACGCCGTCATCGGCCATCAATTCGCTCAGGATCCCCTCGCGCAGGCCGCGGTCGGCGACACGCAGCCGCTCGGACGGCCACACGCCGCGGATCGCTTCCAGGATGGCGCAGCCGGCGAGAACGAGATCGGCGCGGTCGGTGCCGATGCAGGGGTTGGCGCAACGCTGCTGGAAATCCCAGCCGATCAGCCGCTCGATCATGCGGTCAACGCTGTCGCGGTCCATCCACAGCCCGTCGACGCGGCGGCGGTCGTAGCGCTCGAGATCGAGATGCACGCCGGCCAGCGTCGTCACCGTGCCGGACGTGCCAAGCAGATGGAAGTTGGGGCTGGCCAGCACATGCGCGAGCCGGTCGCGGCCGTCAAAAGCCTTCAGCCGCGCGGCCACGTCGTCGACCATGGCGGCAAAGGTCTCTCGCGTCACCGTACGGCCGCCGAAGCGCTCGGCGAGCGAGACGACGCCGACAGGCAGCGACGTCCAGGACACGATGTGATTGGCCAGACGTGGCGAGCGCCGCCCGGTCAGGTCGATCAGCGCGATTTCGGACGAGCCGCCGCCGATGTCGAACAGCACCACGCCTTGCGTGTCGCGCTCGACCAGCGAGCCGCAGCCGGAAACGGCAAGGCGGGCCTCGGTCTGACGGTCGATGATCTCCAGCTTCAGCCCGGCCTCGCGCTCGACGCGATCCAGGAACTCGACGCCGTTGGCGGCCGAGCGGCAGGCCTCGGTGGCGATCAGCCTGGCTTTCCTGATCTTGCGGTTGCGCAGCTTCTCGCCGCAGACCTTCAGCGCCTCGAGAGCGCGGTCCATTGCGGCCTCGCCGAGCCGGCCGCTGGCCGTCAGCCCCTCGCCCAGCCTGACGATGCGCGAGAAGGCGTCGATGACGCGGAATTGGCCGTGACGGCCGGGCACCGCGACCAGCAACCGGCAATTGTTGGTGCCGAGGTCGAGCGCGGCGAAGACAGGCAATTCCTGCTGGGGCGGACGTGGCGCAGACTGGAGCGGCGGCCTTCGCTCGGCCTGCAAGGGCGGACTCTGAGGCTGGCTTGCCGTCGTGCTGGCAGGCGCGGCATTGGGCACGGCGCCGTTCTCGTCACGCGCGAACACCTTGCGGCCGCGCTTGCGCTTGCGGCGCTTGCGCGTCTTGCCTTTCGGCTGATCGCCATGCTGGTCGGCCTGACCGGCGCCAGTCTGTCTCTGGCCTGCATGTTTGGGGCCGGCATGTTTGGAGCCGGCATGTCTGGGGTCGGCATGTCTTTGGTGCGCACCCGCGTGGCGGCTGAATCGCGCCGGTTGCGGGCCTCCCGACTGCGCCGGCGATGCCCCGGACATGCCCACTGCCGACGCGCCCGCGCCGGTATCGTGGTCTTCCACTTCAGTTCCTTCCGGCGCCGCGCGAACCGGGAACGGACGCAGCAGGCACCTCGATTTGTTTCAAGTTGGCAACAGAGTAGCAGTGCCGTTCGCAATCACCAAGAGCGCGGGGCTCGAATTTTGGCAGGGTCACGTCGGGGCAATGTCTTGCCGGTTGAATAGCCGGCTTCAATCAGGCATGTCTCAAATGCGGGTTCGAAGAGGTTGGGCACCATCACAACAATGAGCTGCAACGCATGATGACGACGCCATGAATTGGAGGCGCTATTTCTGGCCGGTCATAGGCATCGCGGCCGTTGCGTTCTCGCTGTGGCTGCTCATTCACGAATTGCGCGGCGTATCGCTCGACGATGTCTGGGCCGGTATCGCCGCCATCCCGCCGCGCGGCTGGGTGCTGGCGGCGCTAAGCTCCGTCGTCGCCTATGCCTCGCTCGCCGGCTACGACCACATAGCGCTCTTGCATATCGGCAAGAAAGTATCGTGGCTGTTCGTCACGCTGTGCTCCTTCACCACCTACGCGGTGTCGCACAATATCGGTGGCTCAGTGTTTTCCGGCGCGGTGATCCGCTATCGCGCCTATGCCACAAGGGGGCTGATCGGCCAGGAGATCGGCGTGCTGGTGGCGATCTGCTGGTTCACCTTCATCCTCTCCAGCGTCTTCCTCGGCGGCCTCGTTCTGCTGTTCGAGCCGCAGATCATCGATCGCTTCACCGGCGCGCCGCACCATGGCGCCGCCTTCGCCGCCGGGCTCGCCATGCTCATCCTCGTCGGCGCCTATGCCTTCGGCAGTTGGCTCCGGCTGAGACCTTTGAAGATCGGCTCCTTCCAGCTGCACTACCCCGCGCTGCCGATCGTGGCGCGACAGTTGCTGGTCGGGCCTGTCGAGCTGCTGGCATCCACCGCGATCATCTATTTCGCCCTGCCGGAGACCGGCAATCCCGGCTATTTCGTCGTGCTCGGCGTGTTCATGGTGTCGTTCTCGATCGGGCTCCTGTCGCATGCGCCGGGCGCGCTCGGCGTGTTCGAGGTCGTCTTCCTCACCGGGCTGTCGGACATGGATCCGGTCGGCGTGCTTGCAGCACTTCTGGTGTTCCGCCTGTTCTATCTCATCATTCCGCTGCTGATCGGCCTTTGCATGGTGCTCTATTTCGAGCATTCGCAGTACAGCAAAGGCGGCAGTTGAGCCCTTTGCCCGCTTCCGCGGGGAGCATCCGCAAAAAGGCTGCGGTTGATCTCAGTTGCGGGCTTGACTATTTTCCGATGCCGGCTACAAGGCAGCGCTCGCGGCACATGAGCCGCTCGGCTAGCGCGACACCAGACGCGCCTGCTGGGGAATAGGTTAACGGTAGACCCACGGACTCTGACTCCGTTAGTCCTGGTTCGAATCCAGGTTCCCCAGCCAAAGTTTTCTCCGCGCATTCCCAAACTTGAACCGTGAGTTCATCGCAACGGGTATCGATGTCGGCTGAACTCCGGTTGGTTTTCCCGTTATATTAGCAGTCAACTATATATTAATAGCTACGGCGCAGCCTGCTCGAATCGGGAATGTCCCCGATCGACGATCCGGCACTCAGTGTGCCGAGACGCTCGACCGATGCGGAGCAAACGCATGAGTGTCGAAACAGCATTGGCGCAGCTGTTGCGCATGATCCACCGCCGTGCCCTGAATTTGGCGACGATGCCGGACGATGAGAGAGATCCCTACTACGACAGCATCCGACGATCATGTTGCGGAGCCGCCGAGCATATCGGGCAATCTCCCGACAATGCAGCCATCACGGCAAACAGTATGGTTGAATTTACCCGGGCGATGGTCGGTATCATCGAGGCGGGCCGCGGGTAAACCGCAGACGTCGATACGCTCGTGACGAGCTTGGAAGGCGCCGAGAAGCGTGGTTACGGCGTATTGCCCGAAGCTCGCAAGGTGATGATTGCCACCCGGGCACTTCGACGATCAAAGCTTCCTGGCGACGGTTATCTCAGATCGTCCCAGATGTTCGGCGACAGATGCCTGGTTATCGGCATCACAGGGAAACCAACATCCATACGCGCGCCGGGCGGCAGCCCGTTCAGCATCCCCGCCGTCCTGTGGCCGTCCTGGGCGTATTTCAAGGCCATACCCATGCGATTCAACGTCTTCAATATCGACATAGACCTATCCCTGTTTCGCCAAGGCTATGGCGGAGACAATCCCCGTCGCCTTCATGATGGCGGTCTAAATGATCGATCAATGTTTCCGTCGCATTGCACGGAAACGCCCGGCGCGTAACATTTGCATGCAAACGAGTTTATCGTTGCCTGCAGAGTGCCGGCCGGCTTGGGCCGCTGCAGGGATGGACAGTTTCCATTTCGAAACGAAATACGCGCTCAAGCGCCATTAAACCGAAACGCAATCGCAGGAAAACCGTCATCGACCGGCTCGTCCGGAGTTTAAACAAAGGAAAATCGAGATGACCAAGATCCTTCGCAATGCAGTTTTCGCAGTTGTTGCTGTTACCGGCCTGGCAACTTCGGCCTATGCCCAGCAGACGACCATCAATTCGTGCAGCAATCATGACGATTACTATGGCATGTGCCTTGGCGCCGCCAACAACGGCGGCCACCACGACAGCCGCGGCGACCGCCGCTAATCGGCAAGTCGCGCTCGAAAAAGGCCTCGCGGGCATCTCGCCGGCGAGGCCTTTTGCGTTTCGAGGTGGGTAGCGGCTGCCGGTCGCCCTGGACACTCTTCCGGTTGTGAACCCGGGCTCCCTACTCCGCCGCCTCATACCCCGCGATGCCCTTGATCTCGAGGAAATCCTCCAGGCCGTATTCGGCATATTCGCGGCCGTTGCCGGACTGCTTGTAGCCGCCAAAGGGCAGGCCGGCGTCCCAGGTCGGGTAGTTGATGTAGACGTTGCCGGAGCGCATGCGGGCAGCCACGTCGCGCGCCTTCTCGATGTCCTTGGCCTGGATGTAGGAGGCCAGGCCATAGACCGTATCGTTGGCCTGCTCGACCGCCTGCTCGACCGTGTCGTACGGCATGATCGACAGCACTGGGCCGAAGATCTCCTCCCTGGCGATGCGCATGTCATGAGTGACGTTGGCGAAGACGGTCGGGCGGACGTAGTAGCCGCGATTGAGCTCGGCCGGGCGGCCGGGGCCGCCGGCGACCAGCGTGGCGCCCTCGTCGATGCCGCTCTGGATCAGGTCCTGGATCTTGTCGAACTGGATCTGGCTGACCACCGGGCCGAGCTTCGAGGTGGGCGCGTCGGCCGGGCCGACGGTGAATTTCTCCGCCGCCTTCTTGGCGTAACCGGCCGCCTCATCGTGACGGTCGCGCGGCACGAACATGCGGGTCGGCGCGTTGCAGGACTGGCCGCTGTTGCCAAAGCAGCCGGCGACGCCCTTGGTGACGGCTCGCTCCAGATCGACATCCGGGAACAGGATGTTGGCCGACTTGCCGCCCAGTTCCTGGTGCACGCGCTTGACCGTGTCGGCCGCCGCCTTGGCGACGAGGATGCCGGCGCGGGTCGAACCGGTGAAGGACATCATGTCGACATCCGGGTGGCTAGCCAACGCCTGGCCGACGTTCGGGCCATCGCCGTTGACGAGATTGAACACACCCTTTGGCACGCCGGCCTCATCGATGATCTCGGCGAAAATGATGGCGTCGAGCGGCGCGATCTCCGACGGCTTCAGCACCATGGTGCAGCCGGCGGCAAGCGCGGGGCCCACCTTGCAGGTGATCTGGTTCAGCGGCCAGTTCCACGGCGTGATCAGGCCGACGACGCCGATCGGCTCTTTCACGATAAGCGACGAGCCTTTGACGTGGCGGAACTGGAAGGTCTTCAGCACCTCGGCCATCTTTTCCAGATGCGCCTGGCCGACGCCGACCTGGCTGTCCAGCGCCGTCTGGCGCGGCGCGCCCATCTCGCGTGAAACGGCGAACGCGAGGTCCTTGCTGCGCTTCTTGTAGATTTCGATGACGCGGTTGAGGATGTCGAGCCGCTCCTCGACCGAGGTGAAGCCGAAGCTGGCGAAGGCGCGCTTGGCGGCGGCCACCGCCTTGTCGACATCGGCCTTGGAGCCCAGCGATATCTGCGCGAAAGCGTCCTCGTTCGAGGGATCGATGACATCGAGCGTGTTCGGCACGACCGGATCGACCCAGGCGCCGTCGATATAGAATTGCAGATTGTGGGACATGGTTTTCCTCCTCGGCAAGCCGTGGGTGCTCGATTGCAGTGGGTCGTCGTATACAGCCAGAGATAACGATGCGGCAAGCGCCCTGTCAAACGCAAGCGCGGGCGATTGAGCCAGCCGTCCGTCGAGCCTGATGTGCCGGCTGACGCCCACCGGGACCGATTACAGTAGCGTATGTCCAGCGTCACCCAGCAGCCGCGCCGCCGCGGCTTGATCGGCGGCCTTCACCAGCAGATGGTCGCCATCGAAGGTGGACACCACGAAGATGCCGAGGCCGTTCTCCGACAGCGGCCGAATGACAGACAGCACGATGCCAGTTTCGCCGAAGGCAAAGGGACCTTTGAAGGCGACCCAGTCGCGATCCTGCCTTGCGAGATCCGGAACGCGCTCCTGCGGGCAGGTTATCGAAAGCTCATCCTCGGTTCTGGTGATGCTGACGAAACCCGGCCCGTCCGCCCAATCGGGAATGCCATGTCCAGCTTCCAGCCTCGAAATCGCGTATAGGCCTGGCAGTTGCTTCAGCCTGATCCTGGCAGCCATGGCCCCGCTCCGATTGTCGGTCATCCCGCGATCCTCTTGCTCATATAAACGGTCGAGCCGTTCATGAACGGCTCTTCCCGGTCGACCGAATAGCCCTGCCTCTTATAGAGCGACACATTCGCCTCGAACGCGCCGTTGGTCAGCAGGCGAAGCTGATGGCGCCCGGCCTTGCGCGCCTTGCCCTCTGCCCGCTCCAGTAGCAGCCGGCCGATCCCTTTGCCCTGCGCCTCCGGCGCGACGCAGAGATTCTCGATCCAGAGATGATCGTCGGCGAGGACGGATTCAAGCATCCCGACAATGCGATCCTGCGCAACGGCGAGGTCGAATGGATGCTCGGCGACAGCCTTGTCGTAATCGGCGCGCATCGGCAGCGGCTCGCGGCCGATTACCGGCACCCATTTGGCATAGGCGGCGCGCACGATATCGCGGATGGCGGCGGCATCCGCCGCTTCGGCCGTCCGAAATCGGATGGGAAAATCGATGGTCATTGCGAGGCTCCAGATATGAAAACCCCGCCGGCTGAAGTCGCGGGCGGGGCAGGAAACGAACGAACCTTATCTATCGTATCGGGCTTATCGTCGCGCAATCGGCCTGCCGCTCCGCACTCGGCGAAAGCGGCGTCGCTTGGTATTGGCGGGCGCGCGGGAGAACATCGCGGCAAGCTGGAGGAGGAACCGGCAAGCGTCAAGGCTCGGCCGGTGCCGGCCAACCCGCTCGCCAATCGTTCGCAAAAATCGATCGTTATAACTCGAATAATTCGTTTGAAAGATTAGTCCGGGAATGGCATTCCGGCACCGAGCGCGCCTGGAGAATTCGATTGTCTTTCCTGCCCACCACCGCGAACGATCTTCCAGATTACCTGAACCCGACAGCCGCCGGGCGTAGGCACCCTGCCCTGGCCGCGATCTCGGCCGGCATCATGCCGGGACTAGTGTTGGTGGCGATGATCACCAGCGTCGCCTATTCGGCGCGCGGCTTCTCCGGCCTGTTCAGCCCGATGATCCTCGCTGTCGTCGTCGGCATGATCTTTTCCAACATGCTCGGCGTGCCCGCACACGCCAAGGCCGGCATTGCGTTTTCACAAAAGCGCCTGTTGCGCTTCGCCATCGTGCTGCTCGGCTTCCAGCTCACGCTCGGCCAGGTGGCGGGCATCGGCCTCGGCGGCGTCGGCATCGTCGCGGCCACGCTCGGCGCCACCTTCCTGTTCACCGTCACGCTTGGACGGCTGATCGGCGTCGACCGGAAGCTCGCGCAACTCATCGCCGCCGGCACCTCGATCTGCGGCGCCTCGGCGATCGTCGCCACCAACATCGTCACCGACGCGCGCGATGAGGACGTCACCTATGCGGTCGCCGCCATCACGCTGTTCGGCACCATCGCCATGCTCGGCTTCCCGCTGCTGGCGCCGGTCTTCGGCCTCGACCAGCACGCTTTCGGCCTGTGGGCGGGCGCCTCGATCCACGAGGTGGCGCAGGTGATCGGCGCCGGCTTCCAGAACGGCACTCTCGCCGGCGAGACCGCGACCGTCGCCAAGCTCACTCGCGTCGCCATGCTGGCGCCGATGGTGATCGCGCTCGGCCTGATGGCGCGCCGCGGCAGCTCCGACGCTTCCGGCGCCAAGCCGCCGATGCCCTGGTTCGTCGCGGCCTTCGTCGCGGTGGTGGCGCTGAACAGCCTGGTCGCGATCCCGGCGCAGATCCATTCGGCGACTGCCTTGGCCACGCAGATCATGCTGACCATGGGCCTCGCCGCCATGGGCCTGCAGGCCGATATTTCGGAGCTGCGTTCGCGCGGCCTGCGGCCGCTGATGCTGGCCTTCTCGGCCTTCCTCTTCATTGCGGGCTTCAGCCTGGTGCTGGTGAGGTTCGTCTGACCTACTGGGAAACCCGGCGGAGCGTTCCGATACCGGCCAGGATGAGGTCCACGCCGGCGAGGAATTGCTCGCGGTCGTCGTGCTCGTGAAACCGCGCGGCAGTGCGAAGCAGGAACGGATAGCCGGCGGGGTCCGACCTCGTCCATCGCTCGACGACGGTCGACAGGAATGCTTCCCGATCGGTGCCAGGCGGCAAAGGACGGGCGTTGGCGGCGTTCTGCGCGTTTTGGCCAGCGGCGCCAAGGATGTAGTGGACCAGCGCGGACGCCGCGTCGAACAGCGCTCGGTCCAGAACACCGAGCGCGTCGAGATGACTGCCGATGCTTTCGAATATCCGCCCCACTGCCGGCTGCCACGGCGCCCGCGAAAGCTGGGCGCCCGCCCAGGGATGCGCGTCGATCGCATCGAACAGCCCCAGCGCAACTGCCCGAATCGCCTCCCGTGGTTCCGCTTCTTGAACCGCCTCGCTCATGACACGGTCGATGACCTCCTCGGTCGCCGCGGCGAGCAGTTCGTCCTTGTCCTTGACGTGCCAGTAGATCGCCCCGCTTCCCGTCGCCAGGCGTGCCGCGAGCGCACGGAAAGTCAGCCCGCTCTCGCCGCCTGAATCCAGGATCTCGATCGCGGCCCCGATGATCCGCTCCTTCGAAAGCGCATCGGTGCGCCGCTCAACCCGTCCACTCCTTGCCATGCCGCAGCTTGACATGAATGGAACGACGTTCCAAATGCTATTTATGGAACATCGTTCCAATCTCTCGTCGAAAAGGATCAGACGATGACTGAGGTAACAATCGTGGGCGCGGGTCTTGGCGGCCTCACCCTGGCGCGCGTGCTTCATATCCACGGCATAGCTGTAACGGTCTATGAAGCGGAGGCTTCGGCATCGGCGCGCACGCAAGGCGGGCAGATCGACATCCACGAGCATAATGGACAGATCGCGCTCGAAGCCGCTGGCCTCACCGAAGCCTTCCACGCCATCATCCACCAAGGCGGCGCGGCTAGCCGCGTGCTCGACCGGCACGGCACGGTGCTGCTTGAGGAAGCGGACGATGGCGGCCGACCCGAAGTGCTGCGCGGCGATCTGCGGCGCATTCTGATAGACTCGCTGCCCGCCGACAGCATCCGCTGGGGAAAGAAGCTTGCCGGCGTCGCCGCTCTGGGTGGCGGCCGGCACGAACTGACCTTCACCGACGGATCGGCTGTCGAAACCGGGCTTCTCGTGGGGGCTGACGGCGCATGGTCGAAGGTGCGGCCGCTACTGTCGGACGCAACGCCACGTTATGTCGGCGCAACGTTCATCGAGACGTATCTATATGATGTTGACGATCGACACCCCGCCGCCGCCGAAGTGGTCGGCTTGGGCACAATGTTTGCGGCTGCCCCGGGAAATGCGATCGCCGCGCATCGAGAAGCGGGAGGCGTCCTCCACACCTATGTTCAATTGAGCCGGCCCGCGGGATGGTTCGCACGCATCGACTTCACCGATGCCGACGCCGCCAGAACCCGGATCGCCGCCGAGTTTGAAGGCTGGGCGCCAGCGCTCACCACGCTGATCACCGACGGCGAAACCGCGCCGGTTCCGCGCATGATCTACACGCTGCCCGATGAACACCGCTGGGGTCGCGTCGCAGGCGTGACACTGCTCGGCGATGCCGCGCACCTCATGCCACCGTCCGGCGAGGGCGCCAACCTGGCAATGTTCGACGGCGCCGAGCTCGGCAAGGCGATTGCCGCGAACCCGTACGACATCGAGAAGGCACTTGCCGACTATGAGAATCCGATGTTTGCCCGCGCCGCCGCCGAAGCCCCGGACGCGCGCCAGGTGCTGGAGCTTTGCCTCGGCGAACGCGCGCCGTTCTCACTGGTGGACTTCTTCAACGACGTCGCGCAGGAAAAGCACGCGTGATCCTGACGGCCCTTCGAACGCTCCAATCGCAGCGAGCCTGTGCCCTCAGTCCTCGAACTCGCACGCCGCTACATAGATAGCGGCCAGTTTCTCGATACCGGCCTGGTCCTCCTTGTCGAAGCGACCCGGCAGCGGGCTGTCGAGGTCGAGCACGCCGAACGCGCCATCGGCGTCGCGCAACAGCACCACCAGCTCGGAGCGCGAATCGGCATCGCAGGCGATGTGGCCGGGGAATTCGTTGACGTCCTTGACCAGCATCGACATGTCGAGCTCAATGGCCTTGCCGCAGACGCCCTTGCCGACGGCAATGCGCACGCAGGCCGGCTTGCCCTGGAAAGGCCCGAGCACCAGCTCGTCATCGGAGGCGAGGAAATAGAAGCCGGCCCAGTTGAGGTCGGGCACCATCTGGTAGATCAGCGCCGCCGTGTTGGCGGCATTGGCGACGGAATCGCCCTCGCCTTCCAGCAACGCTTTCAATTGCGCGGCCAACTCCTTATAGAAGGCCGGCTTGTCCTTGGCGTCGATGGCGGTTGCCGCGAACATCGTATTGTCTCTCCGTTGCAAGCCGAGTGCTCGGCCTACAGATTGCTGTGCATCAAGATAAGTCCTGAACGGTTTTGACCGGCAGGAACAACCGCAATTCGTTGGACGGCAATGCGGTGAAACCATGATCGAGATAGAGCTTCTTTCTGCGCGCCACCTTGGCTGGGTCGCCGCAATCCAGCACGTCCAGCATGACAACGGCAATTCCGATCTGCTCAGCAACCCTCGCTATGCGCACCAGTGCGTCGAGCAGAAGGTCGCCGCCATATCCATTGCCTGCGAATCGCAGGTCAACACCCATCATGGACAGATAGGCCGCAGGGATGCTCCCATGTCCCGGCCGGGTTCTCGCGTATTTGTGCGGCAGCTCGCTATAATCCACCGAGTGCGAATTGATGGCGTAAAAGCCGATCAGGTCTCCGGCCGGACTGACCATCACGAAGACCCGAAGATTGTCGGCTTTGGATAGCTTGTTGGCGGTCCTTTTGAAGAAATTGTCGACCTGATCTACGCCACAGGAAAAAGCCGTTCGATCGTGCTTTTCAGGATCGAACGGCTCTATGACGTTGGCGACTTCGGGCTGCCGCGTCACTTGGAAATGACGGTTTTGACATAGCGCGCAAACGACGCCCGCAGCCGATCCGTCGGCTGCGGCGGATTTTCGAGGGCCGCAAAGAAGGCAGCATGGTCGACAGGCCGCAGAGCGGTGCGCTCATGAGCCTCAATCGTTTCCATGGCGGCCTTGTATGCGGCATTCATTGTGAAAACCGAGTCGTCGACACCGGCAAGAGCTGCGGCTTGCTGAATGGCTTTCTTGATGCGCGGCTTTGTGCGGAAGTTCATCCGCTCGCTGCTGCGCTCCTCGATCTCTCGAATTTCATCATGGAAAGTTTCCATGTCCTTGCTCCTTCGCGCGCCTTATGTACGTCGCATCGGCGTACAGGTCAAGAAAATTGCATAAGAGCAAGCTGCGGCGGTTGCCGCAAACTTCCTGGTCGTTTCTCCGTTGCAAGGGCGCGCACGTGCCCGATACAGTCCGGCCTCTCTGCCACCAAAACCGCCGCCGGGAAACAGCCTGTCGTGACCTCCAGCCATTCCGGAACAGTGACGACCAGGACAATCCGCATCGCCGCCGCGGTGATCCGCGACGAAGGCGGCAGGCTGCTGCTGGTGCGCAAGCGCGGCACAAAAGCCTTCATGCAGGCCGGCGGCAAGATCGAGCCGGGTGAGTTGCCGGCCGCAGCCCTGGCGCGCGAATTGCGCGAGGAACTGGGCATCGTCGTCGATCCGGGCGCTGCCTCGCATCTCGGTTTGTTTTCGGCGCCTGCCGCGAACGAGCCAGATGCCCGTGTCGAGGCCGAGCTGTTCGAGCTTTCCATCACAGACGAGCCGATCCCCGCGGCGGAGATCGACGAAATGATCTGGCTTAACCCGGCTCTGGCGAGCGGCATGGAACTGGCGCCGCTGACCGCCGATATCGTCCTGCCGCGCTACGGCCGCCAACCATGAATTCACGCAACGTGGAAAAACAGGCGGTGGGCGGAGCGCCTCTCACCTTCGCGGTGCTGGTCTTTCCCGGCTTTCCGATGATGGCGTTTTCGTCCGTTATCGAGCCGCTGCGCGCCGCCAACATTCTTGCCAAGCGCGACTGCTACCGCTGGGTCATCGTCGGCGCCGATCCGGGCACCGTCGAAGCCTCCAATGGCGTCGTCATCCAGCCCCGGCTTTTGCGCGGCGGACGCGCCGAAGGTCGACCGCATCGTGGTGTGCTCCGGTGGCGATGCCGACCATGTCGTGGCCGATGAAGCGATGAGCTGGATCCGCAAGAGCCTGCGCAGCGGCGCTCATATCGGCGCTGTCGCGGACGCCGCCTTCTTCCTCGCCCGCGCCGGGCTGCTCGACGGCCATGCCTGCACCTTGCACTGGACCAGCCAGCCCGCCTTCACCGAAGCGTTTCCGGATATCGAGCTTCGGCGCGAGCTCTTCGTCATCGACCGCAAGCGTTTCACCTCGGCCGGCGGCGTCGGCAGCCTCGACATGATGCTGGAGATCATCACGCGCGACTGTGGCGCCGAGCTCGCGGCGGGTGTCGCTGAATGGTTCGTGCACAGTCCACTGCGCTCCAGCGTCGACCGCAAGCTGATGCCGCTCAGGCTGCGCACCGGGGTGCAGAACGAGCTGGTTCTATCGGCCATCGCCATCATGGAAGACGCGGTGGAGGAGCGGCTCGGCATGGCGGAACTTGCGGAGCGGCTCGGTGTGTCGCCCGACAAGCTCGAGCGCAATTTCCGCGCCGAGCTGGATATCTCTCCTAACGGCTATTACCGGCGGCTCAGGCTGAAGCGGGCGGCCGACCTTTTGGCGCATTCGACACTGATGGTGCGCGATGTGGCGCTGGCCTGCGGCTTTGCTTCGATGTCGAGTTTTGCGAGGGCCTTTCGCGAGGAGCATGGGCACGCGCCGAAGGCGATGCGGAGGCATTAGGGTGCAGTGCGCGCTGGCGCGATGAGACGCTGGCGGGACAGCGCCACCTCTGGCCTGCCGGCCATCTCCCCACTTGGGAGGAGATTGGCAGCCTCGGCGCCGCGCCCTTGTTGCAACTTCGGCAATTGGCGAAGCCCTGCGCGACATCTGATCTCTCCGCTCGTGGGGGAGATGTCCGGCAGGACAGAGGGGGCGCGAAGGATCGCTACACTGCGGCATCCGGCACAACAATCGCGGAATGCCGCACAAGCTCAAAACCCTGGCCGGCTATGGTCTCCGCAACAGGAGACCTTCTGATGAGCATCGTCGTATTCGATCCCGACAGCACCGAGGATGTGGACTTCAAGGAGCGCATGCGCCACCCCGCAGCGGCCGATCCTGCCGGCGGCATGTGGCTGTCCGATACCGAACCGTCCTTCATCGATGCGGACGCACTGCGTAAGGGACGCCTTACCAAGCTGCGCGCATGGATGCGCAAGGCGGGTTATGGCGGCGTCGTGCTGTTCGATCCTTACAACCAGCGCTACGCCACCGGCTCGCGCAACATGTTCGGCTATTTCCTGCGCAATTCGACCCGCTACTTCTTCATTCCGACCGAAGGGCCGATTGTGCTCTTCGAATATCCGCAGAGCTACCATGTCTCGATGGTGCTCGACACGATCGACGAGGCGCGGCCCTCGAAACTGGTCTGGTCATCGGTCTCCGGCCGCGACGACGAAACCGCCGGCCCCTTCGCCGACGAGATAACCGAGCTTCTGAAAAAGCATGGCGGCGGCTCGATAAAGCTGGGGCTCGACCGCTGCAGCCACCTGCAGGCGCTGGCGCTGGAAAAGCGCGGCTGCGAGGTGAAGGACTGCCAGGGCGAGATCCTCGCGGTGCGCGCGGTGAAGACGCCAGAGGAAGTGAAGTGCCTGCAAGCATCGATGGCCGGCGCCGAAGCCGCGGTTGCTGCGGTGCGCGAGGCGATCAAGCCCGGCGTTTCCGAAAACGAGCTCTTCGCCATCATGTATCACGAGGTGATCCGTCAGGGCGGCGAGTTCATCGAGACTCGGCTGCTGACCTCCGGGCAGCGCACCAATCCGTGGTTCAACGAAGCGAGCGGCCGCAAGATCAGGCCGGGCGAACTGGTCGCGCTCGATACCGACACGATCGGCTGCTACGGCTACTACTCCGACTTCTCGCGTACCTTTCGCTGCGGCCCGGGCAAGCCGACGCCCTACCAGAAGTCGCTCTACCGCATGGCGCACGACCAGGTGCAGCACAATATCGGCATCGTGAAGCCCGGCATGGCTTTTCGCGAGATTGCCGAGAAGGCGTGGAAAATCCCCGACCGTTTCGTCGACCAGCGCTACACATCGGTCATGCACGGCGTCGGCATGCATGGCGAGACGCCTTTCATCGCCCACTCGATGGACTACGAGACCTATGGCCGCGACGGCATCATCGTGCCGGGCATGGTGGTGAGCGTGGAAAGTTATATCGGCGAGAAAGGCGGCCGCGAGGGCGTCAAGCTCGAGGACGAGATTCTCATCACCGAGACCGGGACCGAGCTGCTCTCGCGGTTTCCTTATGAAGACGAATTTCTTGACAAGTAGCGCCCACATACCGACAGCACATTGCATGAAAACGCCCATTTCCATCCGGCGCGGCACGGTGGCCGCGGTGTTCATCGATCTCCAGGAGGAGCATCGCAAGGACGAGCGCTATCTGGTCGAGGGGTTTGCCGACATCCTCGCCAATGTGCAGCGCCTGCAGGAGGCGGCGCGGCGCAATTTCGTGCCGCTTTACCACTGGGCCTATATCGTCGACCTCGCGGCGGCGCGGCCGTTCCACCCTGTGGACCAAAGCGGCAAGTCGGCCTTTTCCGACAAGGACGATCCGCTGACCGCGATCTGCCATGAAGTGGCCCCGCGGAACGGCGAGGCCATGCTGGTCAAGCAGGAGGCAAGCGCCTTCGGCAGGAACGATTTCGGCGACAAGCTCAAGGCGGCGGGCATCGAATGGCTGGTGATTGCCGGCGTCTGGACCGAGGCCTGCATCGACGCCACGGTGAAGGATGCGGTAGCGCGCGGCTTTCGCGTGCTTTTGGCCAAGGATGCCTGCGGCAGCGCCAGTGCCGCCATGCACCAGACCGGCATCCTCAGCCTCGCCAACCGGCTCTATGGCGGCGCCGTCACCAACACGCTCGACGCCTGCCGGCTGATGGCCGGCGACACGGTGAATGTGTGGCAGGTCGAGGGTTCGGTGCCGCTGCGCTTCACCTTTGAGAACGCGGCGCAGCTCTACGCCGAGCTTTGACGGCTGTGGGAGGCGACCCAACCGATCCGACAGGGCGCGGTAAATATGCCGACCGGATCGATCCGGAGCTTTGGGAATACATCGACAAGGTCAACAGTTGGTACCCGCCGGAGATCGTTGCGGCACCGATCGCCGAGCAGCGCGCGGTCTATGACCGGATGTGCGTGGCGTTTCACCAGGGCCGTCCCGAGGGTGTGACCACCAGTGACGGCATGGTCGCTACCGCGGCGCATGCGATCCCGGTCCGCCGCTATCGGATGGAGGGTAAGCCGGCGGCGATTGTCGTCTATTATCACGGCGGCGGGTTCGTGCTCGGCGACCTCGACAGCCATGACGACATCTGCGCGGAAGTCTGCGTCGGCACGGGATTCGAGGTGGTATCGGCCGACTACCGGCTGGCGCCGGAGCATCTGCATCCGGCTTCCTCCAACGACGCGCTGGCCGTGTTCGAATGGGTCGCCGCGACCAGCGCGCTGCCGATCGTGCTTTGCGGCGAGAGCGCCGGCGGCAATCTCGCCGCTGCGGTGGCGCAGGCGGCGCGGCGGCATGTGCGGCGCGCCGTCGGCCAAGTGCTGATCTATCCTGGCCTTGGCGGCGACGAGACCGGGCGCTCCTATGTCGAGCACGCCGAGGCGCCGCTGCTGACGCTCGCCGACATCGAGTTCTACCGGCGCCTCCGGTCCGCGCCCGGGCAGTCACCCGACGACCCAACGTTCTCGCCGCTCACGGATCGTGACTTTTCCAGACTCCCGCCGACAGTGATCGTCACTGCCGAGTGCGACCCGCTGTCGTCGGACGGAGAAGCCTATCGCGACCGGAGTGTTGCCGCTGGCGGACAAGCGTGGTGGCGCGAGGAGAAGCGGCTGGTACATAGTTTTTTTCGGGCACGCGCGACTGTGCCGCGCGCGGCGGAGGCGTTTGGGCGGATTGTTGCGGATATCGGCGCGCTCGGACGGGGCGAGTGGCCGTATTGAACGGCGCTCCCCCTCACCAGCCTCCGCTTCGCTCGGCTGACCTCTCCCCAAGGGGAGAGGAGCCTGTCAGCGCCGGCGCGAACCTCTTCTCCCCTCGGGGAGAAGGTGGCCGCGAAGCGGCCGGATGAGGGGGCGACGCCGTCTGAGTCAACTTAGCCTGCGGAACAGCGCACAAGAACTGCGGAAAACCAAACATTTGGCCGCGGAAAGCGGACCTATCATTCCCTCGCAGGCAACGGCGCCCCGGCGGTCGCATCCGCCCCCGCGCCTGGCGATCCCGGGGCGACCGTTGGCTCGTGCACGTCATTGCAAATCAGAACCGCCACGCGGGCAACGTGCGCCAACAACAGAGGGAACGACGATGAAATTCATGCTGACCGACAGGAAACTGCACCCGCGCGCGGAGCCCACCGCCGATGACTTCAAGAAAGGCGCGATCAGCCGGCGCGAATATCTGGCCTTGATGGCCGGTTTCGGCGTCAGCGCCGCCGGCGCGATGGCGCTGGGCGGGATCGCCCCCTCGCCTGCCCGCGCCGCCGAGCCGAAAAAGGGCGGCGTGCTGCGCGTCGCGATGAACGTCAAGGGGTTCAAGGATCCGCGCACCTTCGACGGCGTCGAGATGTCGAATGTCGCGCGCCAGTGCAACGAATATCTGGTGCGCTGGAACACCGACTTTTCCTTCGAGCCCTGGCTCTTGGAAAGCTGGGAGACCAGCGATGATGCCAAGACGATCACTCTTCACGTGCGAAAGGGCATCACCTGGTCGAATGGCGACACATTCAACGCCGACGATGTGATCCACAATCTCAACCGCTGGTGCGATGCGTCGGTCGCCGGCAATTCGGTCGCCGCGCGCATGGGCGCGCTGGTCAATGCCGACACCAAGAAGCCGGTCGATGGCGGCATCCAGAAGGTCGACGACTACACCGTCAAGCTCAACCTGCCCAAGCCCGACATCTCGCTGATCGCCGGCATGGCCGACTATCCTGCGCTGATCATGCACCGCTCCTACGAGGGCGAGGCCGACCCGAAGAAGGCGCTGGCGATCACCACCGGCCCCTGCGAGCTGGTGAGCTGGGATGCCGAGACCGGCGCGGAAGTAAAGCGCAAGGACAAACCCTGGTGGAAGGGCGAGTTCCATCTCGACGGCATCAAATGGGTCGATTACGGCTCCGACCCCAACGCCATGCTGTCGGCCTTCGAATCCGGCGAGATCGACACCGACCACGAAACCGCATCGGACGCCGTCTCGCACACCGACAAGATGGGCCTGCAGAATTCCGAGATCGCCACCGGCTCGACCATCGTCGCGCGCTTCAATGTCTCCAACGCGCCCTATGACGACGTCAAGCTGCGCCGCGCCGCCCAGCTTGCCGTGGACAATGCGGCCGTGCTGAAGCTCGGCCTCGACGGGCGCGGCAAGCCCGCCGACAACCACCATGTCGGCCCCATGCATCCGGAATTCGCCGATATCGGCCCGGCCAAACGCGACGTCGACCAGGCGAAGAAGCTGATGTCGGAATCGGGCAAGGCCGACCACGAATATGAGCTGATCTCGGTCGACATCGAATGGCAAAAGAGCACCGCGGATGCGATCGCGGCGCAAATCCGCGAGGCGGGCTTCAAGATCAAGCGCACAGTGCTGCCGGCCGCGACCTTCTGGAACGACTGGAGCAAGTTCCCCTATTCCTGCACTGAATGGCTCGGCCGCCCGCTCGGCGTCCAGGTGCTGGCCTTGGCCTATAAATCGGGTGCGGCCTGGAACGAAAGCGCCTATGCGAACAAGGAGTTCGACGAGCTTCTCGACAAGGCGCTTGCGACGCCGGACGCCACGGCACGCAAGGAGATCATGGCCAAGATCGAGGCCAATCTGCGCGACTCAGGCATCATCATCCAGCCCTACTGGCGCTCAGTCTACCGCACCTATCGCAAGGGCGTGCAGGGCTGCGAACAGCACCAGGCGCTCGAGCAGCATTTCGAAAAGGTGTGGCTGGAGAGCTGAACCTCCGGGGCCGAAACAGCCGGCATGGCTCGGTTGGGTCGCGCCGGTCGTTTGTCATTTGCCAATCAGCCGCCTTTCGGCACAGATTGCGCGCTCGGTCGGCTTTCGCCGGCGCGAAATACGAGAAGCAGCAAGGCATGGATCACTTCGACCTCGGCACCTGTCGCCGCCCCATTTCCACCTCCTCGGACGAGACGCAGCGCTGGTTCGATATCGGGCTGAACTGGTGCTACGGCTTCAACCACGAGGAAGGCATCAAATGCTTCGAGAAGGCGCTGGAGCGCGATCCCGGCTGCGCCTTCGCGCATTGGGGCATCGCCTATGCCGCCGGGCCCTTCTACAATCTTACCTGGAAAGAGCATGGCAAGGCCGAGGCCGATCATGCCGCCAGGCGCTGTTTCGAGCATGTGCGGCTGGCGCAGGCCAATGCAGCGAGCGCGAGCCCGGTCGAGCGGCGGCTGATCGAAGCGCTCAGCGCCCGCTTCCAGCAGCCGCAGGGCGTGAGCGTCGCCGAATTCGAAAAGTGGGACGACGCCTATGCCGCCGCGATGCGTGAGGTTTATCGCGACTATCCCGACGACCATGACGTGATGGCGCTGACCGTCGAGGCTCTGATGATGCGCACGGTGCGGCGCCTGTGGAACCTCAAGACCGGCGCGCCGGCGCCGAATTCCGATGTTATCGAGGCGCTTGAGATTTGCGAGCGCTCGATCCGGCTGTCGGACCAGACAGGCGCGGCGCCGCACCCGGCGGCCCTGCATCTGCATATCCACCTGCTTGAAATGTCGACGCAGCCCGAACGCGGCATGCGCTCGGCGGAGCGGCTGGGCGCGATGTGCCCGGATGCCGGCCATATGAACCATATGCCGGGGCACATTTACGTGCTGTGCGGCGAATATGAGAAGTCCAAGATTGCCAGCGAGAAGGGGGTGCGCGCCAACGACCTCTACCTCGCCTATGCCCGCGAGCCGACCTATTACCTGCTTGGCTGCTGCCACGACCTGCATCTGATGATGTTCACCTGCATGTTGCTTGGCCAGTACCGCCCTGCCCTGTGGGCGGCCGACAAGGTGCGCAGCCTAGTGACGCGCGACGTCGTCAGCATCCCCGACCGGCCGAAGCTGACGCAGACGGTCGAAGGCTATCACGCGATGAAATCGCATGTTCAGGTGCGCTTCGGGCGCTGGCGCGAGATCATCGACGATCCGATGAATAGCGAGCCCGGCCTCTATGTGGTGACCACCGCGCTCCAGCACTACGCCAAGGGCGTGGCGCATGCGACGCTGCGCGACTTCGCCTCCGCCGAACATCATCGCGATTTGTTTAACCGGCAAATCGAAAACATTCCGCCGGAGCGCCGCTTCCTCAGCAACCCTACAAAAACCTCGCTCGCAGTGGGCGCGGCGCTGCTTGACGGCGAGCTCACCTATCATCAGGGCAGGCACGACGAGGCCTATGGTCATCTGCGGCGCGCGGTCGAGCTTGACGACAATCTGTCCTACACCGAGCCGTGGGCCTGGATGCATCCGCCGCGCCACGCGCTGGCGGCGCTGCTGCTGGATCAAGGCCACGCGACGGAGGCGGAACAGGTCTATCGCGACGATCTTGGCTTGAGCGGCGCCGTGCAGCGCTGCGCCCAGCACCCGGACAATGTCTGGGCGCTGCACGGACTGGTCGAATGCCTCAAGCGGCGCGGCGAGAAAGACGAGTTGCCGGGGCTGCAGGCGAAGCTGGCGACGGCGCTTGTGAAGGCGGACGTGCCGATCACGTCATCGTGCCTGTGCCGGACGAGCGTGCAGGCGGACTGTTGCTGTTGTCACTAGGCGGCTGTCGCTCCTCGACGGTGCCGGCCGCTACGAGAAAATCTCCGCCAGTTCGTCGATGCTTGCGCCTTCCTTCGCCTGACGCAGCTCGACGTAGCTCACCGCGGTGGCGATCGAGAGCACCATCGACACCACGGTCTGCACCAGCGCGGCGCCGATCTCGGCGATGAGGCCGCCGAACAGCACGAGAACGAGCAAAATTCCCCACTGGATGATCATCGCGATGATGATGAGAATGAGGAACAGGCCGAACAGCGACCAGCGGCTGCCCTTGGTCAGGGCGCGGCTGCGCGACATCGAGCCGAACACGCCCCGCCGTTCCTGGATCAGGACGGGCACCGACATCGACCAGCCAAGCCACAGAATGATGCCGGGCACGATCAGCAGCATCAGGCCAATGCCCGCGCCGAGAGCGACAAGAATGCCGATCGCCAGCGTCGGCAGCAGAAAGCGGATCGCAATCTGGATGCAGTCGCCGAAGGACGGCCGCTTGCCGTTGAGGTCCTCGATGGTCGCCCGCACCAGCGCCGATTGCAGCAGAAGCGTGCACACAAATGAAATCAGACCGGCGATGATGGTGATGTAGGAATTGCGAAATGCCGCGCTCGGATCAGGCATGGCACCAGGATCCCTTTGCAGAATCGCGTCGATCTGAGGCTGGGTCACCATCCGGATCACCAATGTCGGCAGGCCGGCGAACAGCGCCGCCAGCCCCACGCAAAGCCCGATGTTTCGGCCAATGACTGCGAAGGTATTGCTGAATACCCTGCCGATCTCGAACCTGCCGGGTTGTCCCAATGTCGCAGTGGTCATGATAATTTCCCCCGAGTCATCGCCGCCTCCAATCGGTGACTTCAAAGTAAATTTGCCAAGATTGCGGGGCTGCGTCCAGTGCACTTGCAATTGTCATGGCGTATTGCCAGTGTCGGCCCTGAACCGCGGGTTGCAGGGGAAAGGGCGGGTGACAGCCGCAGGGACGGAAGACGCGGAACGGCTGGCACAGTTGCACATGCAGCTGCTGGCGGACGATTCGATCCAGTTCGGGCTGCCGACCTATGTGCGGCCCGAGCCGCCGCAGTGGCTGAAGCCGCTGCTGGATGGCCTGGCCAAGCTCGGCCCCTACATGATCTATCTGTTCTGGGGCGCGGTGATCCTCGGCGTCGCGATTATCGCTTTTCTGCTCGTCCTTGAAGCCAAAGGCGTCGCCTGGCGCCTGTCCTGGCGGCGCAAGCGCCAGGAGACCGAGGAGAAGGAGGAATGGCGTCCGGACGCTGAAGTCGCCCAGGTCCTGCTCTCCGAGGCCGATGCGCTCGCCGCCCGCGGCGAGTTTGACGAGGCGGTGCATCTTCTGCTGCGCCGCAGCGTCGCCGACATCGCGACCCACATACCGGACTTCCTGCGACCGTCGCTCACCGCGCGCGACATCGCGGCCGCCAGCTCGATCCCCAGCCGGCCCCGCGCCGCCTTCAGCGAGATCGCCCGCATCGTCGAAGCCGCGCTGTTTGCCCGGCGGCCCGTCGGCGCCGAAGGGTGGCAGCAGGCGCGCGGCGCCTATGAGCGCTTCGCCTTCCGGGACGCCTGGGCATGAGCGTGGCAACGACGGAAGCAGCGCAGGAGCCGTTCAGCCGCAAGACGTTGTTCTGGGGCATTTTCGCCAGTCTTCTGGCCGCTGCAGGCTTCTTCCTCCTGTCCACCTATGCGCCCGATTTCCGCCAGCCTGAAGGCGGCGCCACGCCGTTTTCGAAAGGCGGCACCGGTTATGCCGGGCTTGTCGAATGGCTGAAGCTCACCACTAGACAGGCGCCGCCGATGGAGCGCGGCGAGAAGGACCTGGAGTCGCCGCTGGCTTCCACCTTCCTGCTCGTCGTCACCATCGCGCCGGGCAGCGACCCGGCCGCGCTCGATCACCTCATCAAGCTGCGCTCAGGCAAGGACACGCTGTTCGTGTTGCCGAAATGGCAGACCATGCCATTGCTGGGCCGTGACGGTTGGGAAACGAAAATCGAACGGCTGCCGAACTCGGTCGTCAACGACTGGCTCGGCCGCATCGCCAAGGCGAAGCTCGGCGAAGGCAAGCCGAAGGTCGACACGATCGATGTCCAAGGCCGCAAGATCGCCGTGCCGGACGAACTGCAATGGGTGGCGGACGATCACCCGCTGATCGCGGCCGGTGACGGCAAAGCCATCCTCACCGAACTCGACAACGAACCCTTCTACATCCTCACCGATCCCGATTTCATCAACAATGCCGGGCTGAAGGGCGAGCAGACGGCGGCCGCAGCGCTCGACATGATCGCCATGCTGGAGCCCGCCAAGGGCGCGGTCATGTTCGACCTGACGCTGCACGGCATCGGCCAGAAATACGATCTCGCCAAGCTCCTGGTCGAACCGCCCTTCCTGGCTTTGACGCTTTCGGTGCTGGTGGCGGCGGCCCTTGCCTTCCTGCACGGGCTCGGCCGCTTCGGGCCGCCAAGGGCGGAAAGCCGCGCCATCGCCTTCGGCAAGCGGGCGCTGGTCGACACCACGGCGACGCTGCTCAGGCGCGCCGGGCGGTTGCAGGGCCTCGGCGACCGCTATGCAACGCTGGTGCGGCAGCGCGCCGGCGCGCTGCTTGGCGCGCCGCACGGGCTGCAGGGCGAGGCGCTCGACCGCTGGCTCGATTCCCGCGACAAAAGCGAGGCGCACGGCTTCACCCGGCGCTTCCAGGCCGCGAACGAATCCAACAATTTGGCAGCAATGCATGAAGCAGCCGAACAGCTGCATGACTGGACGGCAAGGAGGCTCGGTGAACGTCGATGAAGTGAAGGCCTTGGCGAACGCGATCAGGGAAGAAGTGGCGAAAGCGATCACCGGCCAGCACGACACGGTCGACCTGATGCTGACGGCGCTGTTTGCCGGCGGGCATATCCTGCTCGAAGGCCCGCCGGGCACCGCCAAGACCATGACGGCGCGCTGCTTCGCGCAGGCGCTGGGCGTCGCCTATGGCCGCATCCAGTTCACGCCCGACCTGATGCCCGGCGACATCGTCGGCGCCAACATCTACAATTTCCAGACCGGGCAGTTCACGCTGACGCGCGGTCCGATCTTCTGCGATCTGCTGCTCGCCGACGAAATCAACCGCACGCCGCCGAAGACGCAGGCCGCCCTGCTCGAGGCCATGCAGGAACACGCCGTCACCTTCGACGGCACGACGCATTCGCT
Source organism: Mesorhizobium sp. M2A.F.Ca.ET.043.02.1.1 (assembly GCF_003952405.1). Taxonomy (NCBI): domain Bacteria; kingdom Pseudomonadati; phylum Pseudomonadota; class Alphaproteobacteria; order Hyphomicrobiales; family Phyllobacteriaceae; genus Mesorhizobium; species Mesorhizobium sp. M2A.F.Ca.ET.043.02.1.1. The sequence goes on along the minus strand of NZ_CP034445.1, from coordinate 6,240,493 downwards.
CGGGCAGAATTTCATGGTGGTGGCAACGCAGAACCCGATCGAGCATCAGGGCGTCTATCCGCTGCCCGAGGCTCAGCTCGACCGCTTCCTGTTCAAGCATCGGGTGAGCTATCCGGACCTTGCGGAAGAGCGCGCCATCATCGTCAACCACGGCGGCGGCTCGGCCTCGCACGATATCGGGCAATACGGCATCAGGGCGCAGACCGACCGCAGGACGCTGGAAGCGGCGCTTGCCACCGTCGGCGACGTCACGCTGGTCGGCGATGTCGTCGGCTATATCGCGGCGCTGGTGCGCGGCACGCGCGAAAGCCCTGACCTGGAGGTGGGCGCCAGCCCTCGCGCGGGCGCCATGCTGGCGAGAGCCGCGCGCGCCAGGGCGGCGCTCGACGGCCGCAACTATGTCATCCCCGACGACGTCAAGGCTCTGGCCGTGCCGGCGCTGCGCCACCGCGTCGTGCTGTCGCCGGCCGCTCAGATCGACGGGCGGCTTGTCGAGCAGATCGTCTCCGACCTCGTCGACCATACGGAAGCGCCGCGTTGATCTATCCGAGCGGGCGAGCGGTCTGGGCAGCGGCGGCGGGGGCGATCCCCGCCTTCCTGATCGCGCTCGCGCTGCCTTCTATGTGGTATCTCGGCCTGCTGTGGATCTGCGTCCTGCTTGCCTTCCTGGCGGTGGACGCGGCCGCGGGCAGAGGCCGCGCCTCGCTTGATGCCACGCTGACGGCGCCGCCGCAGGTCGGCATCGGCGGGCGCTTCACATTGCACATCGCGGCCGGTGTCGGGGCAAAGTTGCGGCGCCTGCAGGCGCGCATCGGGCATGACCAGCGGGTTCAGCCGGTCGCCGGCACAGGCGGCGCGCTGCCGGCCAATGGCGGCACGCTCGACCTCGAATTCGAGGCCATCCGCCGCGGCATCGCCAGCTTCGACCGGCTCTGGCTGCGCTGGCAGGGCCCGTTCGGGCTGGTGTGGAACCAGGTCATATTGCCGGTCGACCGCAAGGTCGCGGTACTGCCTAATGTCACCAGCGCGCGCGACGAGGCAATCACGCTCTTGCAGCGTTCGGCCCTTGCCGACGGCCATACCCAGAAGCGCGCTGGACAGGGCCGCGAATTCGAGGCGCTGAAAGACTACCAGCCCGGCATGGGCCGGCGCATGATCGACTGGAAGCGCAGCGCCCGCCACGGCAGGCTTCTGGCGCGCGAGTTCCGGATCGAGGAGAACAACAACATCGTTCTGGCCATCGACAGCGGCCGGCTGATGTGCGAGCCGGTCGACGGCGTGCCGAAGGTCGACCGGGCGGTGACGGCGGCCCTCCTGTCGGCCTTCATCGCGCTCAAAGGCGGCGATCTCGTCAGCCTGTTCTCCTTCGACGCCAAGCCGCGCGTTTCGAGCGGCGCGGTGCGGGGCTCGCCGAGCTTCACCATGATCCAGAAGCGCGCCGCCGAGATCGACTATTCGACCGAGGAAACCAATTTCACCCTGGCGCTGACCACGCTATCGGCGAAGCTCGACCGGCGCTCGCTGGTCATCGTCTTCACCGATTTCGTCGACCCGATCAGCGCCGAATTGATGCTGCGCACCGTCGGCCGGCTGACCGAGCGGCATCTGGTGCTGTTCATGCTGATGAAGGATATCGAACTCGAAACGCTGGCCGACATGGCGCCGGCGGCGCCTGAGGATGTCGCCCGCGCTGTCACCGCCGGCGACCTCTTGCGGCAGCGGCAAGTGGTGATCGGCAGGCTCAGGCTGCTCGGCGCGCATGTCATCGAGGCCGACCATCAGCGGCTCGGCCCGGCGCTGGTCGAGCGCTATATCCAGCTCAAGGAGGAGAACCTTCTATGACGCTGTCGGCCGGCACCGATGCAGTGCGCCAGTCGCTGGCAAGCTTCCGCCAGGAGCGCGAGGCCGACTGGAAAGCCTTCGAGGCGCTGCTGGCGCGCGTCGAGAAGCGCGCGCCACGCGCGCTGTCGGAAGACGAGCTGCTCTCGCTGCCCCTGCTTTACCGCTCGGCGCTGTCCTCGCTTTCGGTGGCGCGCGCGACCTCGCTCGACAGCGCCCTGATCGCCTATCTCGAGGCGCTCTGCCTGCGCGGCTATTTCTACCTCTACGGCGCGCGGCGCTCCTTGAGGACGCGCGTCGGCGATTTTTTCCTGCACGACTGGCCGGCGGCGATCCGCGACCTGTGGCGCGAAGTGTGGGCGTCGGTCGCCCTCACGGTGATCGGCGCGATCGCCGGCTATTGGCTGGTCGCCTCCGACAAGCGCTGGTACGACGCCATCATCGCGCCGAGCCTGGCGGGCGGGCGCAACCCGGATTCGTCGGCCGAGGTCTTGCGCAGCTTGCTTTACGGCGGCGGCGACCATTTCCTGTCCGGCTTTGCCGCCTATCTCTTCACGCACAACACGCAGGTGTCGATCCTGGCCTTCGCGCTTGGCTTCGCCTTTGCCGTGCCGAGCGTGCTGATCATCCTGATGAATGGCTGCATGCTCGGCGCCATTTTCCAGATCTATGCCGCCAAGGGCCTGGGCTTCGAGCTCGGCGGCTGGCTTTCGATCCATGGCACGACGGAACTGTTCGCCATCGCCATCGCGGGCGCGGCCGGGATGCGCATCGGCACCAGCATCGCCTTTCCCGGCGAGCTCACCCGTATGGCCGCCGCGGCGCGAGCCGGACGCGTGGCGGCGACCGCCATGATCGGCGTCACGGTGATGCTGCTTTTCGCTGGATTGCTGGAAGGCATCGGCCGGCAGACGATCACCAGCGACGTTATCCGCTATTCGATCGGCGGCGGCATGCTCGCCTTATGGATCTGTTATTTCTACCTGTTCCGGATGGTGCGGCATGGCGACCGCTAGGACAGCAAAGATCAAGAATCCAGCGGCGTTGATCCGCCCGCTTGTCACGCCGGAGGGCGTCGACCTGCGCGTGAAACTGGCGGATGCCGGCACCCGGGCATCCGGTTTCCTGCTCGACGTGGTGATCATCGTCGTGGCGGCGGTCGTGGTCAGCCTCGTCGCGCTGTTTGGCCTTGGCGGGCTTGGCGTGCAGGATGCCGAGCCGCTGTTCATCGTCTGGATCATCTTCATCTTCTTCCTGCGCAACGTCTATTTCATCGCCTTCGAAACGGGACGGCGGGCAGCCACCCCGGGCAAGCGCATGGTCGGCGTGAGAGTCGCGTCGCGCAGCGGCGCCGGCCTCACGCTGGACCAGGTCATCGCGCGCAACCTGATGCGCGAGATCGAGGTGTTCCTGCCGCTGTCGATCCTCGCCGCGCGCGCCAGCGCCGATGTCGCCGACACGCTGTCGACCATTTTCGGTCTGGTCTGGGCGCTGCTGTTCTCGCTGTTCCCGCTGTTCAACCGCGACCGGCTGAGGATCGGCGACCTGCTCGCCGGCACCTGGGTGGTCGAGGCGCCGAAAGTGGCGCTGGTTGAGGACCTGTCGCTGCGCAAGGACCCGGTTGCCGCCCGCTTCCAGTTCAGCCCCGCGCAACTCGACGCCTATGGCATCGCCGAGCTGCAGAAGCTGGAAGAAGTGCTGCGCCGCGACGATCATTCGGCGCTCAAGGCGGTGGCGGAGACCATAGCCCGCAAGATCGGCGCCAGGTTCGAGCCGATCGATTCAAAGGCTTTCCTCACCGCCTATTACGGCGAGCTGCGCGCGCATCTGGAACGCAAGCTGCTGCTTGGGAACCGCAAGGCGGATAAGTATGCGCGGTAGCGAAGCCTCCCTCGCCTACCCCACCCACTTCTCGTAATCCGACACCAGAAGGTGCAGCGGCGCGACGTCCTCGTCGATGTTGGAGAAGCGGCCGATCGGGTCGCGGAAAACGTTGTCGGTGAGGTCATCATTGACGGTCGAGACCTCGCCGATCAGCACGTCCTTGCCCTCGGCCCAGAAGGCGTGCCAGACGCCGGGCAAAAGTGTGACGCTCTGGCCGGGATCGAGCTTCAGGAGCCCGCCGGCCGGCAATCTGGTGATGGTGCCGTCGACCGGCACTGACACTTCGGCCTTCGGGTCGATGCCGCCGTCGCGGTCGTGCATGAAGAGCTCCAGCACCAGCTTGCCGCCGCCGCGGTTGATGATGTCTTCGGCCTTGATGTTGTGGCGGTGCATCGGCGAGAGCTGGTCCTTGCGCGAGATCATAATCTTCTCCGCATAGAGCATGCCCATGCCGAGCTTCATGTCCTCGTAGCGGCCGTTGCGCACGGTGAACAGGAACAGGCCAAGCTCGTCGAACTTCTCCTGGCCGTAGTCGGTGATGTCCCAGCCGAGGCGTGAGGTTAAGATGGCGGAAGAGTCGGCCTTGTGCGCCTTCATCTCTTCCGGCGACCAATAGGCGAAGGGCGGCATGATATAGCCGAAGGAGCGGATGAAGGCGTCGGCTTCGCGGATGATGTCGTTGATCTTGGAGCGCTTCATGGTGGTTGTCCTCCGGCCGATGCCTTGCTGAAATCTGCCCATCCGAATAGCCCAATGCCGGTCGGCTGTCGACGCAAACCCGCTGTTCTGGCCCCGTGACATCCAGCCGGATCGGGACCATAAACCCAGCCGGACTTTTCGATTTTGCGCATGTCTTTATCCCGAAACCGGATCCCGCTCTCGGGAGACATGCTTTGAATGGTGACTTTCATGCCAAGCATAGACGACCTCGACACGCCGGCGATCCTGATCGATGCGGCCCGCGCCGAAGCCAACATCAAAAAGGCGCAGGCGCATGCCGACGCCCATGGATTGAAGCTGCGGCCGCACATCAAGACGCACAAGCTACCCTACTGGGCGAAGAAGCAGGTGGCGGCCGGCGCCGTCGGCATCACCTGCCAGAAGATCGGCGAGGCCGAAGTGATGGCCGATGCGGGGCTCGAGGATATTTTCCTGCCCTACAACATCCTTGGCCGCGCCAAGCTGGAGCGGCTGAAGGCGCTGCATGGGCGCGTCACGCTCTCGGTGACGGCGGACAGCCATGAGACGCTGGAGGGGCTGGCCGCCACCTTCACCGATACCGGCCATCCGCTGCAGGTGCTGGTCGAGTGCGACACCGGCATGGGCCGCTGTGGCGTGCAGACCCCGGCCGATGCGGTGGCGCTGGCGAAGGTGATCGACCAGGCCAAGGGCCTCGCCTTCGGCGGGCTGATGACCTATCCGGCGGCCGGCGGCGCGGCGCAAGCCGAGGCCTGGCTGAAAAGCGCGCACGACGCGCTTGCCGCGGCGGGGCTCGAATGCGTGCGCGTCTCCAGCGGCGGCACGCCGGATATGTGGCGCTCCGGCGAGAACAGCATCGTCACCGAATACCGGCCCGGCACCTACATCTACCTCGACCGCTACCAGGTCGCCAAAGGCGTCGGCACGCTGGACGACTGCGCGCTGACGGTGCTTGCCACCGTCGTCAGCCACCCGACGCCGACCCGCACCATCCTTGACAGCGGCAGCAAGGCGCTGTCTTCCGATACGCTCGGCCTGCCGGATTTCGGCGAGCTGCTCGGCATGCCGGGCGCCCGCGTAACGGGTTTGAGCGAAGAGCACGGCACCGTCACGCTTGCCCATGGCGCCGCCTTGGGCATCGGTGAGCGGGTGCGCGTCGTGCCCGATCATTGCTGCGTGGTGACGAATTTGTTCGACCAGGTGCATCTGATCGACGGCGACAAGGTACTGGAAACGCTGCCGGTGGCGGCGCGAGGGAAGATGGGCTGAGCGCTTTTCCTTCTCCCTTGTGGGAGAAGGTGTCGCCGAAGGCGACGGATGAGGGGTGCTCCAGGTAATGCCAGCGTCTCACTCCGCTGGAACACCCCTCATCCGTCTCGGCGCTAACGCGCCGATCCACCTTCTCCCACAAGGGGAGAAGGGGCACTCTCCGCCTGCCTTGCCGCCACTCTCCGCATCGCCGTCACCCGCCGCCTGAAGATCTCCGTGCGCATCGCCATCAGATGCAGGGCGAAGAACAGCACGGTGAAACCCAGCGCCATCACGGCGAGTGGCCATAGCATCGATGGGTCGATGGTCGGGCCCCCGAGGCGGAAGACGGAGGCCGGCTGGTGCAGCGTGTTCCACCAGTCGACCGAAAATTTGATGATGGGGATGTTGATGAAGCCGACCAGCGTGATGATGGCGGCCGCCCAGGCGGCGCGGCCGGCGTCATCCAGCGCGCGGGTCAGCGCGATGATGCCGAGATACATCAGGAAAAGCACGAAGACCGAGGTCAGCCGCGCGTCCCACACCCACCAGGTGCCCCACATCGGCTTGCCCCAGATGGAGCCGGTGATCAGCGCCAGCGCGGTGAAGGTGGCGCCGATCGGGGCCGCCGATTTCAGCGCGACATCGGCCAGCGGATGGCGCCAGACCAGCGTGCCCAGCGCCGAGATCGCCATGATCGTGTAGCACATCATGGCGAGCCAGGCAAAAGGCACGTGGATATACATGATGCGTACCGTGATGCCCTGCTGGAAATCCTCCGGCGCGGTGAAGCTCATATAGAGGCCCACGCCAAGCAGGATCACCGCGACCGCCGCCAGCCACGGAATGATCTTGTCGGCCAGCCCGACAAAGCGCGTCGGGTTGGCGAGATCGATCCAGCCGGAAAAGCGTGAAGTGGCGTCGCTCATGGCGACCTAAATAGACCCGCAGTGGCTTTGGGGCAATTGGGAGAGTGTCGCAGGATCGACCTCCCTTCCCCCTTGTGGGAGAAGGTGGATCGGCGCGCAGCGCCGAGACGGATGAGGGGTGTTCCAGCGGAGTGAGACACTGGCTTTCCCTGGAGCACCCCTCATCCGTCGCCTTCGGCGACATCTTCCCCCACAAGGGGGGAAGGGGGAGCTCTAGGATTACGCCGCTTCCGTCACCGGACGGCTGAGACGGCGGACCTCTTCGTCGTTGAGCAGGCCGCCGGCGCGCAGCAGGGCGGCGAAGCGGCCATTGCGCAGCGACAGCTCGGTGAAGCCGCCCATCTCGACCACCTTGCCCTTGTCCATGAAGACGACGAGGTCGGCGTCGCGGACCGTGGTCAGGCGGTGGGCGATGATGAACGTCGTGCGGTTGCGGCGCAGCTCGTCGATCGCTTCCTTGACGCGATCCTCGGTCTCGACGTCGAGAGCGCTGGTCGCCTCGTCGAGCACCAGGATCGGCGCATCCTTCAGCACGGCGCGGGCGATGGCGATACGCTGGCGCTCGCCGCCCGAAAGCTGGCCGCCGCGCTCGCCGACGACGGTGTCGTAGCCACTGCTCTTGGCCAGGATGAAGTCCTGGGCGGCGGCCGCATTGGCCGCGGCGTGCACTTCGTCATTGCTCGCATCGGCGCGGCCGACGCGGATATTGTCCTCGATTGAGCGGTTGAGCAGGCCGGCGTCCTGGAAGACAGTGGCGATCGAGTGGCGCAGCGACTTCCGGGTCACGGTCCTGGTGTCGATGCCGTCGATCAGGATACGACCGCTGGACGGCGTGAAGACCCGCTGCAACAGATTGATCAGCGTCGTCTTGCCGGCGCCGGTCGGGCCGACAATGGCGACCGTCTGGCCAGCCTGGACCTCGAACGAGACGTCCTCGATGCCATGGCCCGAATTGGCGAACTCGAAGCTGACGTCCTCGAAGCGCACATGGCCGGTGACGTTGGTGAGTTCGCGCAGGCCATCCGGCTCAATGGTCTCGGCAGCCGAGTCCTCAAGGCGGTAGAAATCCTCGAGCTTGGCGCGGGCCTCGGAAATCTGGGTGGTGAAAGCCGACATCTGGTCAAGACGGGCGATCAGCATCCCGGCAAAGCCGGTGAAGGCGACGACATCGCCGACGCGGAGCTGGCCGCGGGTGACGAGATAGGCGCCGATCGACAGCACGATCATCATCGAGATGGTCGACGACAGGCGGTTCAGCGCATTGGCGATCGCCCACCAGTCGAGCACAGGGTTCTGCGCGTCGAGCAGGTCCTTGACGTAACGCTTCAGCGTCGCGGTCTCGTGGCCGATGCGGTTGTAGCTCTGCAGCACGGCGACATTGCTGACGCTGTCGGAGACATGGGCAAAGACGGTGTGGTAGTGGCGCTCGACCGCAGTCTGCCCCGCCTTGGTGCGGCGCATGACGATACGGCCGATGCCGACATAGAGAATGCCGAGGCCGAGCAGCACGACGGACATGCGGATATCCATGGCAAGCGCGGTCGGCACCAACAGCACCAGCGCGATGGCCGTCGACAAATGCACGCGCATGAATTCGAGCCACAGGCTGAACAGGGTCTCGACGGCGCGCAGCAGCGTGTGCAGCGAGTTGGACGTGCCGCGCTGGTGATGCCAGGCAAGCGGCATGGTGATCACGCGCTCGAAGGACTGGCACAGCACTTCCGAGCGGCGGGCATGGGCGAACCGGTCGGCGCCGCGGGCCACTAGCACGAAGGCAATGACGTTGAAAGCACCAAGCGCGGCCCACACGGCGAGCGTCGAAAACACAGGGCCTTTCTCGGAGATGGCTCCGATCACCCTACCCAGCAGGATCGGCTCAAGGATCGCGATCGCCGCGAGCGCGACGTTGGCGCCGCAAATCAGCGCGACGCGCTTCTTGTCGGCCGCCAGATAACCCAGCGCTCTAAAGTAGATCTGCAGAAGTGACACTTCAGCTACTCCGCCAAACTCTTGTTTGTGCTCAATGCCCGAATTGTGCACCGCACCATTTTGTGACACGTAACGGTAAATGTGTCGCGAAACAATGCGTCGTCTATCCCTTCCGTTCCCATTTAGCGAACAAAAGATGACGACGGTACGAAATCTGACGTGATCACCTAACGGTTTGAGATAAAAGGTGAAATGTCAGCCTTGCGGCAAAATAGTGGCACTTCCTCCCCGCTGCCACATTTTTAATCACAGCCTGCTTGCTAGCCTGCCCTAAAGGAAGGCGCGCGATCGCGCGGGGTGCGGCGCCAAGTAAAAAGCGGCGATCGGCCGCGCACCCCGTAGGATGCGCGGCCGACAAGCCAAGCCTTTGATTTTACGCAGGTATCCTGACGACCACCTCAGCCTTGTCGCCGGCTTTCGGCTCGAAAGAGGCCGATTTTTTCTTCGAACCGTCGACTTCTAGCGAGATCGACTTGGTCTTTTTGTCGCGGATGACACGAAGCTTGATTTCACCGCCGAACATCTTGAGCGTCGCGGCGTAGCCGTCCCAGTGTGCGGGCAGCTTCGGCCTAAACGTGATCTCCTTGCCGCGCCGTTCGATGCCGAGGATGCCTTCCACCGCTGCGCGGTAAAGCCACCCGGCCGAGCCCGTGTACCAGGTCCAGCCGCCGCGGCCGCCCTTGCCTTCGCCGGAATAGATGTCGGCGGCCACGACATAAGGCTCGACGCGGTAATGCTCGGCCGCCGCCTCGTCCGAGGCGTGGTTGACCGGGTTCAGCATCGAGAAGCAGCGATAGGCTTCGTCGGTGCGGCCCATTTCGGCCAGCGCGATCACGAACCAGGTGGCGGCATGGGTGTACTGGCCGCCATTCTCACGCACGCCCGGCGGGTAGCTCTTGATGTAGCCGGGGTCGTGCTCGCTCTTCGAGAAGGGCGGCGTGAACAGCTTGACGATCTTGAGTTCGTCATCGACGAGCATCTCAATCGCCTGCTCCATGGCCGTCGTCGAGCGGGCCGGATCGCCCTCGCCCGACAGCACGCTCCAGGACTGTGCGATGGAGTCTATCTTGCACTCGTCCGAATTGTGCGAGCCGAGCGGCGTGCCGTCGTCGAAACTGCCGCGCCGGTACCATTGGCCGTCCCAGGCGGTGCTTTCCAGGGCCCGCTTCAGCACGTCCGCGTGCTTCAACCAGGTCTGCGCCCGCTTGGTGTCGCCCTGCCCCTTGGCGACAGGGGCAAAGTCGGTGAGCGTCTTCAGGAGGAACCAGCCCAACCATACGCTCTCGCCCTTGCCGCCCTCGCCGACACGGTTCATGCCGTCGTTCCAGTCGCCGCCGAGGATGAGCGGCAGGCCGGCGGGGCTGCTGCGCTTGATCGCAAGATCGAGCGCCCGCGCGCAATGATCATAGAGCGAAGCGGTGTTCTTGGTGATCTCGGGCGTGAAGAAGGCGTCATGCTCGCCTTCGCCGAGCTGCTGCCCGTCGATGAAGGGCAACTGCTCCTTGAGGATCGCGGCGTCGCCTGTCACCTCGATGTAGCGCGCCGTCGCATGCGCCAGCCAGACGACGTCGTCCGAGATCATGGTGCGCACGCCGGCATCGGTGCGCGGCAGCCACCAGTGCTGCACGTCGCCTTCCGGGAACTGCCGGCGCGCCGCATTGAGGATCTGGTCGCGCGCCAGCTTCGGATCGTGCGCCAGAAGGGCGAGCGTGTCCTGCAACTGGTCGCGGAAGCCGAAAGCGCCGCTGGCCTGGTAGAAGGCCGAGCGCGCGCGGATGCGGCAAGTCAGGCTCTGGTAGGGCAGCCAGTGGTTGACCATGGCGTTCATCGCCTCATCCGGCGTCTCGACCTGGATGGTGTCGAGGAAGCCGCGCCAGGCCTTTTCATTGTCGGCCAGGCGCTGGTCGAAATCCTTGCCGCGATGGGTCTGCACCAGCGCGCTTGCCTCAGCGGCCGTGGCCGCGTCGCCAAGCAGCCAGGACAGCGTGACGTCGCCGCCGGCGGGGATGTCGATGTCGCTGGCGACGACCGCGCAAGGGTCGTCGCCCGCCTCGATGCGACCGGAGAGCGCGAGCCCGCCCAGCACGGCCTGGGGATATTCGGTCGTGCCGTGCCTGCCGATGAATTCGGAGCGGTCGGCGGTCACCGAATGGATCGGATGGCTTGCTCCCAGGAAGGCGACGCGCTCGCCGAAGTCGAGGCCGTAGGGGTTCTGCGCCAGCATGGCCCCTGTTGCCGTGTCCCGCGCGGGCACGATGGTCGCCGCCGTGCGCGAGCGATGGCCGCCCAGTACCCATTCGGCATAGGCATAGACGCGCAGTCGCGCCGGCACGGATCCGGAATTCTGGATGCGCAACCGGCTGATCTTCACCGGATCGACGGGATCCACTACCTGCGTCAGGTCCATCGACAACGGGCCGCGCTTGGAGCGGAAGGTCGTGAAGCCCTGGCCGTGCCAGGTCTCGTAGGTCATCGACGGATCGCGGACCGTCGCCGCCATCGGCGAGAAAGCCTTGCCGCTGGCGTGGTCGAAGACATAGAAGCCCTCGCCCGGCCGGTTCGACACCGGATCGTTCGACCACGGCGTCAGCTGGTAGTCGCGGCTGTTGCGGCTCCAGGTGAAGCCGGCGCCTTCGGCCGAGACGTGGAAGCCGAAGGAGGCATTGGAGATGACGTTGATCCAGGGCTGAGGCGTCGAGCGCCTTCCGGTCAGCCGCGTGACATAGTGGCGGCCGTCGCCGTCGAATCCGCCATAGCCGTTCCAGAGGCTGAGGCCTCGGCCGTCGGCGGCGATGTCGGCTCCAGCCTGGCTTGCCGGCACCGGCAAAGGCAGCGGCGGGCTGGGTTCGCGCGGCGAGCCGCCCTCGGCCTGCAGCAAGGCATCGCGAGCCTGCAGCGCCGCGGTCTCGGCGCGTTCGAGCTGATCGAAGATCGTGCCGTTGCGGGTGTGAAGAACCACCCGCGCGACCGACAGCAAGGTCTTGTAGGTCGGCTCGTCCATCAGGTCGCGGCGCACCGCGAAAATGTGCTGGCGCGGCCCAAGCTCGCGGCCGCGCAGGCGGCTGTTCTCGCACAGCGTCTCCACCGCGCGCTGCAGGTCCTGCACATAGGACGAGGCCTGCTCATTGACGACGACGAAGTCGATCATCATGCCGCGCGCCCGCATATACTCCTGGAAGCGCAGCGCCTGGGCGACGATCTCGAGGTCGGCGACGTCGCCGATGCGGACGAGGAAGATTGGGAAATCGCCGGAGATGCTGGTCGGCCACAGGCTCGACTGGCGGCCGAGGCCCGAGGCGATGGATTCCGCCGGCAGGCGCAGGAACGGATCGGGATAGATCAGGTAGCGGGCGAGCTTCTGCACATTGGCGGCGTCGGTGAGGCTGAGGCCCAGATGGCGCGTCTGCACCTGGCTGCGCGTCCAGGCAAGCATCGCCTGGCGTGCGAAGCTCTCCTGATGGTCGAGCCGGGCGATCGCCTCGTCGAGCTCGGCGCGATTGGCGCCTACGGCGGTCCAGAAGGTCAGCGAGATCTTCTTGTTGGCCGGCACGCGGACCTGGCGGCGCAGCGCCGCCACCGGGTCCAGCGTGAAGCCCTGGCTGCCGGTAAGCCGGACGCCGGGGTCGAAGGCGACGGCATCGGCGATGGTGCGGCCGCGGCCGATGAAGGCGCGCCGGTCGGTTTCGGCCTCGGCATCGCGCGACGGGCCCGACGGGTCGGTGACGAAATGCACCATGGTGAGGTCGGGATCGTTCTTATCGCGCTTGCGCCTGGTGGCGAAGATTGCGCCGTTGTTCGGCGCGATCTCAGTCTCGACGAACATCTTGGAGAAGGCCGGATGCGCGTTGTCCGAGGCCTCGTTGCCCAGCACCAGCTCGGCGAAGGAGGTCACCTCGATATGCCGGTCGGTGGCACCGTCATTGAAGAGGGTGATGCGGCGGCCTTCGCCATTGCCCTCGGAAATGACGATGCACTCGACCTCGGAACGCAGCGAGCCGACGGACTTGGTGAAGCTCGCCTTGTCGTCGCCGAACAGCGTCTGGACGCGTTCGCCCTGGGCGCGCTTCGGCTCGGCGGTGGCGGACCACCAGTCGCCCGTCGTGGTGTCGCGCAGGAAGATATAGGAGCCAAGGCGATCCTCGCTCGGATCCGGCTGCCAACGGGTGACGGCAAGCTCGCCGAAGCGGCTGTAGCCGGAGCCGGTCGCGGTGACCATGACCGAATAGCGGCCGTTGGACATGACGTTGGTCGCCCGCAGCGCCTTGATGGGATCGAGGATGACGCGGCTGTCCGGGCTCTCCGTCTCGGTCTCGTCCTTGGATCGCTCGTCGGCTTCCGTCCTGACGGTCGCGGTCGGAATGTCGCGCGGCGCCTTCTCCTGCAGGAGAAGCTCGGCCGACTCGATCACCGGATCGCTGTGGAAACGCTCGCGCAGCCGGCCCTCGAAAATGGCGTCGGCGACAGCGGCAATCGACATGCCGGAATGGTGCGCCATATAGTTCTGCACCACGGCGTGGTCGGTGCCTTCAGGCACGCGCTGCGGCGTGAAATCGACCGCGTCGTAGAAACCGTGGCGGCCAAGCGCGCCGATCGAGCGCAACCGCTGCAGGTTCTGCACCGCCTCGCGCGGGCTGAACTGCGCCGCGAGAATCGTCGCATAGGGCGCGATCACGGTGTTCTGGCCAAGGCCGCGCTTCAGGCCGAGGCCGGGCACGCCGAAATTGGTGTACTGATAGGTGAGCTCGCGGTCGCGGGCGTTATAGGCCGCTTCCGAAATGCCCCAGGGCACGTTCTTGGAACGCGCATATTGGATCTGGCGCTTGATGATGAGCTTGCTGGTCTGGTTGAGGATCGAGCCCTGCGGCTCCTTCATCACCAGAGGCGGCATCAGATACTCGAACATCGAGCCCGACCAGGACATCAGCGCGCCCTGGAAGCCGATCTCGACGATCGGGCGTCCGAGACGGAACCAATGCTCGGTCGGCAGGTCGCCCTTGGCGATGGCGAACAGGCTCGTCAACCGCGCCTCGGAGGCGAGAAGGTCGTAGCAGCTTTCGTCGAGCTGGCGGTCCTCGACGCGGTAGCCGATCGAGAGCAGCTTGCGCTCCTGGCGCATCAGGAAGGAGAAATCCATCTCGAAGGCGTAGCGGCGGCAGCGCTCGCGCAGAGCGAGCAACTTGGCGCGCAGAGCGGCGACGGCGCTCTCGTCATTGTGCGAATCGTGCACATGCGCCTCGCAGGTCGCTTCCAGCCTGGCCGCCCAGTCGGCGATGACATCGCTCTTGGGCGAGGCCGCCTCGGTGTGGATCGCGGTGGCGAGCTTGCGGATCTCGCCGGCGAGCACGGCAAGGTTGATGGTGCGGATGGAGGCCATCTCCGGCTGCGCCTTGATGGTCGCAACCGCGCGGCGCATGCCATCGAGACGGTCGGCCAGGCGCTGGCGCAGCGGCCGCAGCTGCCGGCGGTCGTCCGGCAGCTCTTCCAGGCTTTCGTCGAGGATGGTGACGGTGTCGATGATGCCTTCGAAATCGCCCTGCAGATGCACGGACGGCGCTTCGGCCCATTCGGCGCAGGAGGCGGCAACCGCGACCAGATGTCCGGCGAGATTGCCGCTGTCGACCGCCGAGATGTAAAGCGGATAGAGCGGCTTCAGCGTCGTCGTGTCATACCAGTTGTAGAGATGGCCGCGGTCGCGCGGCATGTTCTCGATGGTCGTCATCGTGGCGTCGATGCGGGTGATGGCATCCGACAGGCTGATCCAGCCGAAATCGCGCGCCGACACCACTGAGAGCAGATAGACGCCGATATTGGTCGGCGAGGTGCGCGGCGCCACCACCGGCGCCGGGCTTTCCTGGAAATTGTCCGGCGGCAAATGATGCTGCTCGGTCGTCACGAAGGTCTCGAAATAGTGCCAGGTGCGGCGCGCGAAGGTGCGCAGCACCTGGATGTCGGCGCTCGAGATGCGCAGCCTGTCCTCGGTCTCGGCCGAGCGGCTGATCCAGCAGGCGACGGCCGGCGAAGCGATCCAGAAGATGGCGAAGAAGAAGGCGACGAAGGCGCCTGTGGAATCGGCCAGCACCGGAATAGCCAGGCCGACGACTCCGATGATCACCGCGCCATACATCATGCCGTAATAGGCGCCGAGATCGTTGCCGCCCTTGGCGGCCTGCGAGGCGGTGCGCCATTCGAGCAGGTTCTGCCGGCTGACGAAGAGGCGGTAGATGGTGCGAATGATGGCGTCGCCCATCATCCAGGCGAGATGCGCCATCAAGAGCACCTTCAGCGCCACCAGCGCCGTGCCGAAGACGGTGTCGCGCGCAAGCGCCGAGAAATGGCCGCGCGGCGTCTGGTCGCCGCTCTTGGGCAGGATCCCGTTCACGATGTCGAAGGTAGGCGCCATGAACAGGCTGAGGATCATAAGCGCCTGCCACTGCGCCGCCTGGGTGAAGGGCAGCAGCGTCCAGCCGGCGACGCAGGCCATGACCCAGAAGATCGGGGTGACCGAGCGGCGCAGATTGTCGACCATCTTCCAGCGCGACAGCGCCGGCACGCCGGAGCGCGGGTCGAAAATGTAGCCGAGCAGCTGCCAGTCGCCGCGCGCCCAGCGGTGATGGCGCGAGGCGTCGACGGAGTAGCGGGTGGGATAGTCCTCGACCAGCTCGACGTCGGTGACCAAAGCGGCGCGCGAGAGCGCGCCTTCGAGCAGGTCGTGGCTGAGGATGGTGTTTTCGTCGATGCGGTTCTTCAGCGCCGCCTCGAAGGCGTCGACATGATAGAGGCCCTTGCCGGTGAAGGAACCGTCGCCGAAGACGTCCTGGTAGACGTCGGAGACGGCGAAGACATAGGGGTCGAGGCCGCGATTGGCCGAGAAGACGCGCTGGAAGAAGGAGGCATCGTCGCCGCTGGTCAGCGAGGCGGTGATGCGCGGCTGCAGGATCGTGTAGCCCGCGGTGACGACGCGCTTGACTGGGTCGAAATGCGGGCGGTTCAGCGGATGGGCGAGCTTGCCGACCAAGCTCGAAACCGCATCGCGCGTGGTGCGCGTGTCGGCGTCGAGCGTCATCACATAGACGACCTTTTCCGGCAGCGGCACGTCGAGCGGCAGGAAGGTGGTGTCGCTGTCGCCACGCAGGAGAAGGTTCAGCTCATGCAGCTTGCCGCGCTTGCGCTCCCAGCCCATCCAGCAGCCCTGCGCCTGGTTGTAGAGCCGGCGGCGATGCAAGAGGTAGAAGCGCGGCGAGCCTTCCGACGGATAGCGGGCGTTGAGCCTGGCGATCTCGTCGCGGGCATATTGCAGGATCTCGATGTCGGCGGCGTCGATCTCGGTCTTGGAATCCGGCCAGTCGGACAACAGGGCGAAATGGATCTCTTCGGCCGTGTTGGCGAGGTGGTGCACCTCGATGTTGCGGATGTTTTCCTCGACGTCGTCGCGCGAGCCGATCAGCGAGGGCACCACGACCAGCGTGCGCGCCTCGGCCGGGATGCCGTGCTTGTTGTAGTCGTAGCCGACAAGCCGGGTGGGTTTGAGGAACAGCGCCACGACGGTGTTGAAGAAGGCCAGCGCGCCTTCGCTTGCCGGCACTGCGAACAGCGCCAGCATCAGCGTGATCGATTCCACCGACAGGCCGAGATTGGCGAGCGCCCTGCCCGACAGCACCAACAGCAGCGCCGTCAGAAGGAAAACCGGGCTGACGATGCCCATCCAGCCGGCGCTGGCAAAGGCACGCTTGAAGGTCACATAGAAAGGCGGCCGGTAGCCGATCGCCTTTTCCAGCTCCTGACGGCGCGGCCCGACCAGGAAGAACCCGACATCGGTGTGCACGTCCGGATCCGCTGTCTCCGGCACGCCGGATGCATTGGTGACGCCGGGCGTGTGGCCGGCAAGCTCGATCGCCTTTTCGGCCACCCGATATTCGGACAGCTCGGAGCGCCGCGCCAGTTGCTCGATCGCGGTGCGGTACTGGTCGCGCGAGAAGAAATCGAGGTCGGCGAAATCGGTCTTCTCACGCAACAGCGTGTCGATGCGGCTGACGCCTTCGAACCAGACCGTCCAGTCGACGTCGTTGATGAGGCGCAGGCCGCGGATGATGTTGCCGGTGGTGACATTGCCGCTGGAAAGCGTCTGATGCTCGGAGATGATGATCTCCTCGGCGTCGGAGCCGGTCTTTTCCAGCTCTCCCTCCAGCCATTCCAGCGCCCGGCCGGCGTTCTGCGACCCGTCGCGCAGGCGGTAGAGCAACTGGGTGGCAAACGTGGTGTCCTGCGCATGCGCGCTGTAGTTGGACAGGATCCTGGTGCGGTCGGCATTGTCGTCGGTCGCGAGAACCCGGTCGGCAACCTCGTTGGCGATGTGTCGCATCTGCCTGGTGCGGTCGACGCGCACGGCGATGCGACGCAGGTTCTCGATCAGCACGAAGCGCAGTAGCGAGGGCAGCGCCCAGAGCTCGCCGATCTTCATCGGCTCGACCGACTGGAAGCCCTCGACAATGGCCTTGAACATGTTGGCCGAGACCGAGCTGTCGGAATGCTCGACATAGCTCCAGGCAACGACGAAAGCGCGCGGCAGCACCGTCCCGTCGCCGAGCGTGAGCGTCGGCAGCTGCCGATAGAAGCGGCGCGGCAGGTCACGCTTCACCTGGAAGATGGTCTCCTCGACCAAATAGTTGTTGTCGAGCAGCCATTGCGCGGCCGGCGTGATGGTCTCGCCCTTGGCCTGGGCGGCATTGGTCGAACGGTAGACTTCGAGGATCTTCTTGGCGCTGTCGCGGATGCGGGCCTGGAACTCGAACGGGGCGAGGCCGAACAGGTCCTTGACCTCGCCCTTGGCTAAAGCGACGCCCAAGGCGCGCAGCCGGTCCTCAGGGAGGAAATTGGAGCGTATCGGCGCTTCCGTCACCAACGGGAAGCCGGCGCTTGTCTGTTCGATCTTGTTGGGATTGGTCTGAATGTTCATTGAAAATTCCGTAAGCGGGGGCGCAATGCGGCGTCACCGCCACGGCAATGGCCCTAAAACCGGTTCAATTGCAATTGGTTGCATGACTGATCGGCCGAAAGTTTGTTCTGCGCACCACAATAGGGGCGTGCCCTTTCGACAGCTCGTGGGCTAACGCCCCTCGCTCTTCGCCCCCGGTTGGATCAGGGCAAGGAATCAGGCTTTTTCGTGATACATGCAAGGGGCCGGGCGATAATTCGCCCGCGCCGCGATCATGTTTGGCAACAGCCGTTAATGGTTGGCGGCAAGGCGATCGAGCGCGATCATGAAAAGCAGCCCCTGCCCCTGAGGCTGGAGCCGCAATTCCGGGCTGTGGCGATCGAGGATCAGCGTATCGAGCGGTCCGAGGCTCGGCGCATCCTCTGTGAGAAGCCTGAAGCCTGCGTTGGCCGCCAGAACCAGCGTCTTGTCGGCGCGCGGCGAGATGCGAATCTCGCCGGAGAGCGGCATGCGCTCGACGCCATGGGCCATGCGGCCACGGCGGGTCATGACGTTGAGATCGGTGATCGGGCCACTGATCAGCGCGGCGCTGGTCGGCACATCGCCCGCAAAGGCGAGCGGCGCCGAGTCAGCGGTAAGCAGCGCCGGCGCCCGGCCGGCAATGTCGAGGACAATCCCCTCGCCTTCCAGCACCGACAGCGTGCGGTCGATGCCGGCGAAGCTGGAGAACGGCCCGCTGGTTTCGACGCGGGCCATGGAGACGCGCCAGTCGAAATCGTCGAGCCCGGCGCCGTCGGGCGAAACCGCGATCTCGGTGGTCGTGCCGCCGCCATTCTTCCACGGCATGACCCGGTAATCGGCGGCACGAAGGATACGCATCGGCTCAGCCCAATATGCCCGGCAGGTTGAGCTGGTGCTCCTTGGCGCACTCAATGGCGATGTCGTAGCCGGCATCGGCATGGCGCATGACGCCAGTCGCCGGGTCGTTCCACAAAACGCGCTCCAGGCGCTTGGCGGCTTCCGCCGTACCGTCGGCCACGATCACCATGCCGGCATGCTGCGAGAAGCCCATGCCGACGCCGCCGCCATGATGCAGCGAGACCCAGGTGGCGCCGGACGCGGTGTTGAGCAGCGCATTGAGCAGCGGCCAGTCGGAAATGGCGTCGGAGCCGTCTTTCATCGCTTCGGTCTCGCGATTCGGCGACGCGACCGAACCGGAATCGAGATGATCACGGCCGATGACGACGGGAGCCTTCAGCTCGCCCTTGGCGACCATCTCGTTGAAGGCGAGACCGAGCCGGTGACGGTCGCCGAGGCCGACCCAGCAGATGCGCGCCGGCAGGCCCTGGCACGAGATGCGCTCGCGCGCCATGTCCAGCCAGTTGTGCAGATGCGAGTTGCCGGGGGTCAGCTCGCGCACCTTGGCGTCGGTCTTGTAGATATCCTCCGGATCGCCGGACAGCGCGGCCCAACGGAACGGACCGATGCCACGGCAGAACAGCGGCCGGATATAGGCCGGCACGAAGCCCGGGAAGGCGAAGGCGTTCTCAAAACCTTCGTCCTTGGCGACCTGGCGGATGTTATTGCCGTAGTCGAGCGTCGGCACGCCGGCGTTCCAGAACGCCACCATCGCCTCGACATGCTCGCGCATCGACGCGCGAGCAGCCTTTTCGACGGCTTTCGGATCAGAGGTACGCTTCTCGCGCCATTCGGCCATGGTCCAGCCCTTCGGCAGGTAGCCGTTGATCGGGTCATGCGCCGAGGTCTGGTCGGTGAGGATGTCGGGGCGGATGCCGCGCCTGAACATTTCGGGCACGATCTCGGCGGCGTTGCCGAGCAGGCCGACCGATTTTGCTTCGCCGGCCTTGGTCCAGCGGTCGATCATGTCCATCGCTTCGTCCAGCGTCTCGGCCTTCTCGTCGAGATAGCGGGTGCGCAGGCGGAAATCGATCGAGTCCGGGTTGCATTCGATGGCAAGGCAGGAAGCGCCGGCCATGACGGCGGCCAGAGGCTGGGCGCCGCCCATGCCGCCGAGGCCGCCGGTCAGGATCCACTTGCCCTTGAGGTCGCCGTTGTAATGCTGGCGGCCGGCCTCGACGAAGGTCTCGTAGGTGCCCTGCACGATGCCCTGCGTGCCGATATAGATCCAGGAGCCGGCCGTCATCTGGCCGTACATCATCAGGCCCTTCCTATCGAGCTCGTTGAACTTCTCCCAGTTCGCCCAGTGCGGCACGATGTTGGAGTTGGCGATGAGCACGCGCGGGGCATTGGAATGGGTCTTGAAGACGCCGACCGGCTTGCCGGACTGAACCAGCAGCGTCTCGTCCTCGCCCAGCATCTTCAGCGAAGCGACAATGCGGTCGAAATCGTTCCAGGTGCGCGCCGCCCGGCCGATGCCGCCATAGACGACCAGTTCGTTGGGGTTCTCGGCGACCTCCGGGTCGAGATTGTTCATCAGCATGCGCAGCGGCGCCTCAGTCGTCCAATAGCGGGCGTTGAGCTTGTCGCCGCGGGGCGCACGCACTTCGCGAATGTTGTGGCGCGGATCGTTCATCATTGTCCCTTTCGAGTAAGGCGGCGCGTCAGCGCCCAGCCCATTCAATGGCGGTTTCGAGAATGGTTTTCAGCGTGGCGCGGATCGGCGCGGCATAGCTTGGGTCGTAAGGCACCGGCCAGTTTTCCGGCGAACCCTTTTCGGCCGGCTCGCGCATATAGCCGCGGTTGGAGAGCTCCATCTGAAGCGCGTGGACGCCGTTCTCGGGCCGGCCGAAGCTTCTGGTGATCCAGCCGCCCTTGAAACGGCCGTTCACCACCCAGCTCTCGCCGGTCGCGGCAAGGATCTCGCTGACCTTTTGCTGCAGCGACGGATCGGTGCTCCTGCCGTCATTGGTGCCAAGGTTGAAGACCGGCAGCGTGCCTTCGAACAGGCGCGGCAGCACCGAGCGGATCGAATGGCAGTCATAGAGCACGATGTTCTCGTGCATGCCGCGCAGCCGGTCGATCTCGGCCTGCAGGGCGGCATGATACGGCACGAAATAGGTCTCGCGGCGCTGATCGATCTCGGACGGGGTCGGTTCGTCACCCATATTGTAGAGCGGATCGCCGTCGAACGTGTCCGTCGGGCAGAGCGTCGTCGTCGGCTGTCCGGGATAGAGCGAAACGCCGGAAGGATCACGGTTGACGTCGATGACCGTGCGCGAGATGGCGGTGTGCACGACGGTCGCGCCAAGGTCGGCGGCAAAATCATAGAGCTTGTCGATCCACCAGTCGCAGTCGCGCCGGCCGAGCCAGGTCGAGACCAGGCGAGAGTCCAGGCCTGCAAGATCGATGCCTGTGTGCGGGATCGAGACCAGCAGAGGCGCAGTGCCTTGGGTGACGGTAAGCCAGTTGGGCGAGGTCATGAGAGATCTCCCATCGCTGGAGTTGGAAAGCGTTCTCACGACGCAATCCCGGGCAGCTTCACAGCACCGGCCGCCTTCACCGCGGCGCCGCTGCGCACCATGGCGATCGCCTTTTCCATGTCGGGATGGAAATGCCGGTCATTGTCGAGATACGGCACCTCAGCGCGGACCAGCTTGCGCACCGCTTCGAGCGCCTCGCTCGAAGCCAGCGGCGCTTGGAAATCGCAGCCTTGCGCCGCGGCCAGCAATTCGATGCCGATGACGGCGGTCGCATTCTCGATCATGCCGAGCAGCCGGCGCGCGCCGTGCGCGGCCATCGAGACATGGTCTTCCTGGTTGGCCGAGGTTGGGATCGAATCGACGCTCGCCGGATAGGCCTTCTGCTTGTTTTCCGAAACAAGCGCTGCCGCCGTCACCTGCGGAATCATGAAACCGGAATTGAGCCCCGGCTTGGGCGTGAGGAAGGCCGGCATGCCCGACAGCGCCGGATCGACCAGCATGGCGATGCGCCGCTCCGACAGCGAGCCGATCTCGCAGACGGCCAGCGCGATCATGTCGGCGGCGAAGGCCACCGGCTCGGCATGGAAATTGCCGCCGGAGAGCGCGGTGTCGTCCTCGGCGAAGATCAGCGGATTGTCAGTGACGCCATTGGCCTCGGTCTCGAGCGTGTCGGCGGCCTTGCGCAGCACATCGAGCGCGGCGCCCATCACCTGCGGCTGACAGCGCAGGCAGTACGGATCCTGCACGCGCTCGTCGTCGACGCGATGCGATTCACGGATGGCACTGCCGGCCATGAGATTGCGCAAGGCATCCGCCGTCTCGATCTGGCCGCGATGCTTCCGCAAAAGATGGATGCGCGGATCGAAGGGAGCGTCGGAGCCCTTGGCTGCGTCCGTCGACAGCGCGCCGGCAACCAGCGCCGACTGGTAAAGCACCTCGGACTCGAACAGGCCGGCCAGCGCAAAAGCGGTCGAGAACTGCGTGCCGTTGAGCAGCGCCAGGCCTTCTTTGGCGCCGAGCGTCACCGGCTCCAGCCCATGCGAGACGAAGGCGACCTTGGCCGGGAAGCGGCCATGCGGGGTAAAACATTCGCCGACGCCGATCATGACGGCGGTCATGTGCGAAAGCGGCGCGAGGTCGCCGGAAGCGCCGACCGAGCCCTGCGCCGGCACGACCGGAATGACGTCGTTGGCGAGCATCCCTTGAAGCAGGTCGATGGTCTCGGCGCGCACGCCGGAGGCACCCTGGGCGAGGCTGGCGAGCTTCAGCGCCATCATCAGCCGCACCACGGCGACCGGCATCGGCTCGCCGACGCCGGCGGCATGCGAGAGCACGATGTTGCGCTGAAGCGTTTCGAGATCGCTCTCTGGAATACGAACGCTGGCCAGCTTGCCGAAGCCGGTGTTGATGCCATAGACCGGCTCGCCCTTGGCGAGGATGCGGGCGACCGCCTCGGCGCTGGCTCGGATCTTCGGCCGGCAGGCCGCATCCAGCTTCGGCACGGCGCCGCGATAGATGGCGCGCCAGTCGGCAAGCGTCGCGCTGCCGGGCGTCAGGGTCAGTTCGGTCATTGTCCTCTCCAGATGCGGGCATGGAGCGGGTTGAAGCCCATGCGATAGACGAGTTCGGCCGGGCGCTCGATGTCCCAGATGGCGAGGTCGGCCGATTTGCCGGCTTCCAGCGTGCCGGTCTTGTCGAGGAGCCCCAGCGCACGCGCGGCCTCACGGGTGACGCCGGCGAGGCATTCGTCGACGGTCATGCCGAAGAGCGTCGCGGCCATGTTCATGGTGAGCAGCAGCGAGGTGAGCGGCGAGGTGCCGGGATTGCTATCGGTGGCGACAGCCATCTTCACGCCGTGGCCGCGGAAGAGATCGACCGGCGGCTTCTTGGTTTCGCGGATGAAGTAGTAGGCGCCGGGCAGGATCGTCGCCACGGTGCCGGCCCTGGCCATCGCGGCGGCGCCCTGTTCGTCCGTGTATTCAAGATGGTCGGCCGACAGCGCGCCATAGCGCGCGGCAAGGGCCGCGCCATGCAGGTTGGAAAGCTGGTCGGCGTGCAGCTTCACCGGCAGGCCGAGGGCCTTGGCCTTGTCGAAGACACGGGCCATCTGCTCCGGCGAGAAGGCGATGCCTTCGCAAAAACCATCGACGGCGTCGGCGAGCTTTTCGGCGGCGACCTGCGGCAGTATGGTGTCGGCGACGAGATCGATGAACGCGTCCTTGTCGCCCTTGGCTTCCGGCGGCAGCGCATGGGCCGCGAGACAAGTGGTGCGGATCGTGACCGGGCGCTCGTCTGCCAGACGGCGGGCGGCGCGCAGCGACTTTTTCTCGTTGCCGGCATCGAGGCCGTAGCCGGACTTGACCTCGACGGTGGTGACGCCTTCGGCGAGCAGCGCGTCGAGACGCGGCAGCGTCTCAGTGACCAGCTCATCCTCGCTCGCCGCGCGCAGCGACTTGACCGAGGAGACGATGCCGCCGCCGGCGCGAGCCACTTCTTCATAGGTGGCGCCGGCCAGACGCATCTCGAACTCGTTGGCGCGGTTTCCCGCATAGACGAGGTGCGTGTGGCAATCGATCAGCCCGGGCGTGATCCAGCGTCCAGCGCAATCGATGGTCTCGGCGCCCTGCCCGGCCGCGACCGGCATGTCGGCCTCGGGGCCGGCGTAGACGATAAGCCCGTCGCGCGCGGCGACCGCACCTTTCTCGACGATACCGAGACCGGCCGCGCCATCGGCCATGGTCACCAGGCGCGCATTGCGCCAGACCCGATGGCCGCTCTTCCCGCTTGCTCCACCCATCATCTTTTCCGTTTGCTTGGATGGCGATTATGTATATACATATTGAAACGCAACGCAAGCGATAATGTCGCCTGGGCATTCAGATTCGGAGAGGAACGTGACGGCAATCTTTGCGGAACAGGCGCTGCTGCCCGGCGGTTGGCAGGGCAATGTCAGGATCGCTTTCGAGGGCGGCCGCATCTCCACGGTCGAGATCGGCGATGTCGCGCGAGCGGGCGACGAGCGCCATGCCATCGTCCTGCCTGGCATGCCCAACCTGCACAGCCACGCCTTCCAGCGCGGCATGGCGGGGCTGGCTGAGCTGCGCGGCCCTTCGGCCGACAGTTTCTGGAGCTGGCGCGAGGTCATGTATCGCTTCGCGCTGTCGATGACGCCGGACCAGGTCGAGGCGGTGGCGGCGCAGCTCTATGTCGAAATGCTGGAGGCCGGCTTTTCGCGCGTCGGCGAGTTCCACTACCTGCATCACGACCGCGACGGACAGCCCTACGCCAACGTCGCCGAGATGGCGGAGCGGATCGCGGCGGCAGCCGGAAAGAGCGGCATCGGTCTGACACTCCTACCGGTCTTCTATGCTCATTCCGCCTTCGGCGGCGCCGCTCCCAATGAAGGCCAGCGGCGATTCATCAATGATGTCGAACGTTTCGGACGTCTGCTTGAGAAAGCCCGCGAGGCTGTTCGTCCGCTTGAGCAGGCCGTTGTCGGCGTCGCGCCGCACAGTTTGCGGGCCGCAACTCCGGACGAGCTCAATTCAGTCGCGGCCATGTCACCGAACAATCCGATCCACATCCATGTCGCCGAGCAGGTGAAGGAGGTCGAGGACTGCGTCGCCTGGTCGGGCAAGCGTCCGGTCGAGTTCCTGCTCGCCAACGCTAAAGTGGACGAGCGCTGGTGTCTGATCCACGCCACGCATATGACCGAGGCCGAAACGATCGCCATGGCCCGGACCGGCGCGATCGCCGGGCTTTGCCCGATCACCGAGGCCAATCTCGGCGACGGCACTTTCGCGGCGCCGCTTTTCGTCGAGCATGGCGGCCGTTTCGGTGTCGGCTCCGATTCCAACGTGCTGATCGGGCTGCCGGACGAGCTGAGGCAGCTCGAATATTCGCAGCGCCTCGCCCATCGCGCCCGCAATGTGCTGGCGCGTCCCGGCGGTTCCAACGGGCGCGCCCTGTTCGATGCGGCGCTCGACGGCGGCAGCCAGGCGCTGGGCGCCGGCCCGTCGCAGATTGCCGCCGGCGGCGCTGCCGATCTCGTCTCGCTCGATGCCGGCCACCCTTGGCTGGCCGGCAAAACGGGCGATGCGATCCTCGACGCCTGGATCTTCGCCAATGGCAGCAAGGTCGATTGCGTCTGGGTGCATGGCAGAAAGCAGGTCAGCGGCGGCAGGCATGTCAAGCGCGACGCCGTTGCCAAGCGGTTCCGCGAAGTCATGACCGCATTGTCGCAAGGCTGAACAGGACCGTCCGATGAGCCTGGTCGAGACAGACGATGTCGATGGCGGCGAGATCCTATCGCTGCATCAGCGCATCCTCTCCGACATCCGTGAAAAGATCCTCTCGGGCGCGTGGGCGCCCGGGCATCGCATCCCCTTCGAGCACGAGCTGACGGCTCAATATAATTGCTCGCGCATGACGGTGAACAAGGCCCTGTCGCAGCTTGCCAAGGCCGGGCTGATCGAGCGCCGGCGCCGGTCCGGGAGTTTCGTGCGCCAGCCGCAGTCGCAAGCGGCGGTGCTGGAACTGCACGACATCAGGATCGAGGTCGAGGCGCTCGGCCTGCCCTATCGCTACGAGCGACTGGAACGCGTCAAGCGGCGCAGCAGCGCCGATGACCGCGCGTTGCTCGGGCTTGCCGCGCCAGGGCCGGTGCTGGCGCTGGAAGGCCTGCATTTTGCCGGCGAACGGCCGTTCGCGCTGGAGCAGCGGCTGATCAACCTTTCAGCCGTGGCCGAGGCCGGCGAGGAGGAATTCCTCGACATCGCGCCGGGCCCCTGGCTGATCGGCCGCGTGCCGTGGAGCGAGGCCGAACATCGCATCCGCGCCATGGCCGCCGACGAGAATATCGCCGATGCGCTCGACATCGACGCGAGCGCGCCCTGCCTGGTGGTCGAGCGCCGCACCTGGAGCGCTGAGCACCCGGTGACCCATGTACGCTTCATCTATCCGGCTGAGAGCCACACGCTGGTGGCGAGGTTTACCCCGTCGCAGGGATAGCGCCTGCGCTCCCTTCTCCCCTTGCGGGAGAAGGTGGATCGGCGCGCAGCGCCGAGACGGATGAGGGGGTGTTCCAGCGGAGCGAGACATTGGCTTTCCCTGGAGCACCCCTCATCCGGCCGCTTCGCGGCCACCTTCTCCCACAACAAGGGGAGAAGGAAGGCCGCACTACAGCGCCGCCGTCACAATGATCTCGACCAGATACTCCGGCGTGGCGAGCTTGGCTTCACCCGTCGCACGCGCCGGGGTGTGGCCCTGCGGCACCCACTTGTCCCATTCCGAATTCATCTCGGCGAAGGTGCCCATGTCGGCCAGCCAGACGATCGCCTGGACGATCTTGGTCTTGTCGGTGCCTGCCTTGGCCAGCAATTCGTCGATGGTCTTCAGGATGTCGCGCGTCTGCGAAGCGACGTTGCCGCCGGGCTGGCCAACCTGACCGGCCAGGTAGACGGTATTGCCGTGAATGACGATCTGGCTCATGCGCGGGCCGACATCGATGCGACGAATGCTCATTGAAGGTTCCTTCGTTTCTTGGACTCGGGCTTGTTTAGAGTCCGGACCGCCTTGGGGCAAGGCCGGTGGCCGCGAAACCAATTGAGCCAATTCTCGGTCTCCCCATCCGCGTACACGGCGAGTTGACCAGCCGTGTCACAATTCCGCCGGATCGCGATGTTGACTAATGTAATAACATCACATATCGACGAGCTACCCGATTTCGCGGACCGACGCCTGATGACCAATGCCTGCCTGACCTTCCGCGACCTGACGCTCGGCTATGGCAGCCATCCGGCGATCCATCATCTGAACGGCGTCGTCCGCAAAGGCTCGTTGACCGCGGTGGTCGGCGCCAATGGCTCGGGCAAGTCGACGCTGATGAAGGGCATCGTGGGCGTGCTGAAGCCGATGGAAGGCGCCGTGGTCCGCATGCCGGGCGTCCGCACCGCCTACCTGCCGCAGCAGTCGGAGCTCGACCGCTCCTTTCCGGCGCGCGTCGTCGATCTGATCTCGCTCGGCCTGTGGCCTAAGCGCGGGATGCTTGGCCGCTATACGAAAGAGGATCGCGAGTCGGTCAGCAAGGCATTGATGGCGGTCGGGCTCGGCGGCTTCGAGAGGCGGCCGATCGACACGCTGTCCGGCGGCCAGCTGCAGCGCACGCTGTTTGCCCGCGTGCTTTTGCAGGACGCCGACCTCATCCTGCTCGACGAGCCTTTTAATGCGGTCGACGCCAAGACCGTCGGCGATCTCATCCAATTGATAAAGCGCTGGCATGGCGAGGAGCGCACGATCATGGTCGTGGTGCATGACCTCGATCTGGTGCAGCAGAATTTCCCGGAAACGCTGCTGCTGGCTCGCCAGCCAGTGGCCTGGGGGGACACAAAGGAAACGCTGCGGCCGGAAAACCTGCTCAAGGCACGGCGCTTCCACGAGGCCTGGGAAGAGAATGCGCCCTGGTGCGAGCCGAGCGAGCATGATCACGCCCATGACCATGGGCACGACCATCAGGATCATGCGCATGATCACCGGCACGGCTCCGGACCGGGGGCGGCGTGATGGAATTTTTCTACGGCTTGTTCATCGCGCCCTTCGCCGATTTCGCCTTCATGCAGCGGGCGCTGTTCGGCTCGCTGATGCTGTCGCTCGGCGCCTGCCCGGTCGGCGTTTTCCTGATGCTCAGGCGCATGAGCCTGTCGGGCGACGCCATGGCGCATGCCATCCTGCCGGGTGCGGCCGCCGGCTTCCTGCTCTACGGGCTCGAGATCCTGCCGATGACGGTCGGAGGGCTGATCGCCGGCATCATCGTGGCGCTTGGCGCGGGAGCCGTGTCGCGCTTTACCATCCAGCGCGAGGACGCCTCGATGGCGGCCTTCTATCTGATCTCGCTTGCGGTCGGCGTGCTGATGGTGTCGATCCGCGGCTCCAGCGTCGACCTCATGCATGTGCTGTTCGGCACGGTGCTGGCGCTCAACAATGAGGCGCTGATCCTGATCGGCGGCATCGTGGCAGTGACGCTCGCCTGCCTCGCCATCTTCTGGCGCGCGCTGGTCGCCGAATGCCTCGATCCGCTGTTCCTGCGCTCGGTGAGCCGCATGGGCAGCCCAGTGCATTTCATCTTCCTAGGCCTTGTCGTGCTCAACCTCGTCGGCGGCTTCCAGGCCCTGGGCACGCTGCTCTCGGTCGGGCTGATGATGCTGCCGGCCGCTGCCGCCCGCTTCTGGACGGTGCGCGTGGAACCGATGTGCGCGCTCGCCGTGCTGATCGGCTTTGCCTCCTGCATCGCCGGGTTGCTTCTATCCTACCACGCTTCGCTGCCTTCCGGCCCGGCGATCATCCTTTCGGCTGGCGTCGTCTATTTCTGCTCGATCCTGTTCGGCACGCGTGGCGTATTGCGCGCCCGCATCGTGCATCACCGCCACCGCACCGCCTGACCAATCCCCAAGCAAGGAGACTGTCCCCAATGCTGAAATCCTTCCGTGCCGCGCTGACGTTGAGTGTTATAACATTAAGCGCCGTCGCGACCTCTTCCGCCTTCGCGGCGCCGCTCAAGGTCGTGGCGAGCTTCACCGTGATTGCCGATTTCGCCAAGAATGTCGGCGGCGACCGGGTCAACATCACCACCATCGTCGGGCCGGACGGCGACGCGCATGTCTATGAGCCGACCCCGGCCGACGCCGTGGCGATGGCAGGCGCCGACGTCGTGCTGGTCAACGGCCTGCATTTCGAAGGTTTCCTGCAGCGCCTTGTCGATGCGAGCGCCACCAAGGCCGCGATCGTGACGCTGACCAAGGGGGTCACGCCGATCGACTTCAAGCCGGAATTCGCCGACGCGGATGCCGCCGAAGGCGCCGGCACAGGCGGCGGCAAGACCGTCACCGATCCGCATGCGTTCCAGTCGATCGCCAATGCCAAGATCTATGTGAAGAACATCGCCGAGGCGTTCTGCGCGGCCGACAGCGAAGGCTGCGACAGCTACAAAGCCAACGCCGCCGCCTACACCACCAAACTCGATGCGCTGGAAGGCGAAGTGAAGGCGGCGATCCAGTCGATCCCGGAGGCGAAGCGCGTGGTCATCACCTCGCATGACGCCTTCGGCTATTTCGAGCATGAATACGGCCTGACCTTCCTGGCGCCGCAGGGCATCTCGACCGATTCCGAGCCTTCCGCGGCCGACGTCGCCAAGCTCGTCGAACAGGTGAAGCAGGACAAGGCTGCGGCGATCTTCGTGGAAAACATCACCAATCCGCGGCTGATCGAGCAGATTGCCGGCGAGACCGGCATCAAGGTCGGCGGCACGCTCTATTCGGACGCGCTGTCGGGGTCGGATGGCCCGGCCTCGACCTATATCGACATGATGCACAACAACATCACGCAGATCAAAGGCGCGATCCTCGGCAGTTGAGCCGGGCTAGTCGGCGAAACGGCAAACGCCGCCTTTCCAGCCGGACATTTCCGGCTGGATTCCCATGCGAAAATGTCTATCTGCTGAATGAGCATCTCCTGATCGAAGCGGATTGGCCTTTCCATGACCGACTTCACGCCTTTCCAGTCTCTGCTTGGCGGAGCCCTGATCGGGCTGTCTGCCGTGCTGCTGATGGCATTGCATGGCCGCATTGCGGGAATGACCGGGATACTGACCGGCGTTATCCCGCCAGTGTCCGCCGACTGGAAGTGGCGCGCTGCCTTTCTCGCCGGCGCGATCGGCGCGCCGTTGCTGATCCAGCTCGCCGGCAAGGACATCGAGTTCAATGTGCCGGTACCGACGCTGGCCCTTGTCGTCGGCGGCTTTCTCGTCGGTGTCGGCGTGCATTTCGGTGGCGGTTGTCCGAGCGGGCACGGCATTTGCGGCATCGCGCGACTGTCACCGCGCTCGTTCGTCGCCGTTGCGACCTTCATGGCCACCGCCATCGTCACCGTTTTTGTCACCCGTCATGTGATTGGAGGCTGAACCATGAGCAAGCTCGCCTCGGCCTTCCTGATCGGCGGACTTTTCGGTTTGGGCATCGCTGTGTCCGGCATGATCAATCCGGCGAAGGTGCTGAATTTCTTCGACATCGCCGGAACCTGGGACCCTAGCCTGATCTTCGTGATGGGCGGCGGCCTGGCCATTGCCTTTGCCGGTTACCGCTTCATTTTCGCCCGACGCAAGAGGCCGGTATTCGAAACGGCTTTCGCCTTGCCGGGCAGGAAGGACATCGACAGCCAACTCGTCGGGGGCGCCGCGTTGTTCGGCATCGGCTGGGGCATTGCGGGCTTTTGCCCAGGCGGCGCCATTCCGGCGCTCGGCCTTGGCCGCGCGGAGACGCTGATCTTCGTCCTCGCGATGGTGGCGGGCATCGCGGTGGGGCGCTTGGCCAGGACCCGGCTTGCCCGCCTGGCGACCACATAGGAAATCTCCACCGCAGTTAGTTGCCCGCCGGTCCGGGGAGTGGCAGAACTGCACCCAAGCCAACAGGCGCCTAGGATTGCGAGGACGATATCATGGAATACCGCCAGATCAGCGACGACTATTCGGTCTCCGGCCAGATCCAGCCGCAGGACATCGCCGCCATCAAGGACGCCGGCTTCAAGAGCGTGATCTGCAACCGGCCGGATGACGAGCAGCCTGGCCAGCCTACTGCCGACAGCGTCAAGGCCGCGGCCGAGGCGGCGGGGCTGGCGTTCCGCTACATTCCGGTCATCAGCGGCCAGATCACCATGGACAATGTCGAGGACCAGGCCGCCGCGCTCGACGAGCTCGAAGGGCCGGTCTTCGCCTATTGCCGCTCGGGCGCGCGCTGCACCAATCTTTACGGCCTGATCCAGCAGCAGCGGGGTTAAATCGGCAGCGCGCCGGTTTCCTTGAGCGTCTCCAGCACGATAGCCGTCTTCACGTGCTGCACGGATTCATGCGGCAGCAGAACGCCGTTGACGAACTCCGACAGTGATTTGAGATCGGGCGTCACCACCTTCAGGATGTAATCCATCTCGCCGGTCAGCGCGTGCGCCTCCTGCACTTCGGGCAGTCGCGCCACCAGTTCGCCGAAGCGGCGGGCATTGTCGCGGTTGTGGGTGGCCAAGGTCACCGAGATCACGTTGACCAGCGAAAAGCCGAGACGATCGCGGTCGAGCACGGCGCGGTAGCCCTTGATGTAGCCATCGTCCTCCAGCCGCTGGCGGCGGCGCGAGCATTGCGAGGGCGACAGGTTCACGCGCTCCGAAAGATCGTTGTTGGTGTATCGCGCGTCGTCCTGCAGAAGCGCCATTATCTTGCGGTCAAACTGATCAAGGCGCGCATCATCCATACGTATTCCTCCAATCATGCACAATTTGGGCACATGATGCGCATTATGGGCGACTGAATGCAAGCACCGTGCGGCGACTCCGCGCTATCCTGATGAAAGATGGCCAAGCCCGGCCAAAACAGCTTTCGGAGGACTGCCATGGGCCCCTTCCCGCACGACGCACCGCCCGCGAAAATCAGCAAGCAAAATCCCGCCGGCACCGACGGTTTCGAATTCGTCGAATTCGCGCATCCCGAGCCCGCCAATCTTGCCGAGCTGTTCACCCGCATGGGCTATACCGCGGTGGCCAAGCACCGGACCAAGGACATCACCGTCTGGCGTCAGGGCGACATCAACTATGTCGTCAATGCCGAGCCGGGCTCGCATGCGACGAAGTTCGTCGAAAAGCATGGCCCTTGCGCCGCCTCGATGGCCTGGCGCGTGGTCGATGCCAAACACGCCTTCGAGCACGCCGTGGCGAAGGGCGCCACGCCTTACGAAGGCACCGACAAGGCGCTCGACGTGCCGGCCATTGTCGGCATCGGCGGCTCGCTGCTCTACTTCATCGAAGCCTATGGCGAGAAGGGCTCGGCCTATGACGCGGAGTTCGAGTGGCTGGGCGAGCGCGACCCGAAGCCGGAAGGCGTCGGCTTCTATTATCTCGACCACCTCACCCACAACGTCTATCGCGGCAACATGGACAAATGGTGGGATTTCTATCGCGACCTGTTCGGCTTCAAGCAGATCCATTTCTTCGACATCGACGGCAAGATCACCGGCCTGGTCAGCCGCGCCATCACCTCGCCCTGCGGCAAGATCCGCATTCCGCTGAACGAATCCAAGGACGAGACCAGCCAGATCGCCGAATATCTGAAGAAGTACAATGGCGAAGGCATCCAGCATATCGCCGTCGGCACCGACGCCATCTACGAGGCAACCGACAAGCTTGCCGCCAATGGGCTGAAGTTCATGCCAGGCCCGCCCGACACCTATTACGAGATGTCGCATGAGCGCGTGCACGGCCATGACGAGCCGATCGAGCGCATGAAGAAGCACGGCATCCTGATCGACGGCGAAGGCGTGGTCGACGGCGGCATGACCAAGATCCTGCTGCAGATCTTCTCCAAGACCGTGATCGGCCCGATCTTCTTCGAGTTCATCCAGAGGAAGGGCGACGAAGGCTTTGGCGAAGGCAATTTCCGCGCCCTGTTCGAATCGATCGAGCAGGACCAGATCAAGCGCGGCGTGATCAAGCTGGACGGCAAGGCGGCGTAGGCGATCCGATTCGGATGTCTTGCGATGCGATCAAATATGACCTAAATTATGGTCATAAAGGGTCGCATCCATGAATGTCTCCATCGCCGAAGCCAAGGCCAAATTGTCGGAACTCGTAAGCCGCGCGGAAGCCGGCGAAGAGATCGTGCTTACGCGCCATGGCAGGGTTGCCGCGCGTATTGTACCTCCGGAGGTGGTCGAACCGCTTCCGCGTATCGGCGCCCTGAAGGGCAAGATCTGGATTGCGGACGACTTTGACGAACTCGGTCCCGAATGGGACGAGTACGTCAAATGACGACAGGTCCGTTTCTCGCCGACACGCATATTATCCTCTGGTCGATTTCGGACGATCGACGTCTCAGCGAACAGCACCGTGCCATCCTGAACTCCGAAGCGGTGGTGTTCGCGAGCGCGGCAAGCGTTTGGGAAATCGCCATCAAACGATCAATTGGAAAACTTCAGGCGGCAGATGACCTGCCAGCATTGCTTCCGAGGATGCGGTTTCAGCCCCTCGCCGTTACCTTGCCGCATGCGCACGCAGTCGGCGATCTACCTTCTCACCATGGCGATCCGTTCGATAGGTTGCTGATTGCACAGGCGCAGATAGAGAACCTGACGATCCTGACATCCGACTCGCATTTCGCTCGGT
The DNA here is from genome assembly GCF_003952405.1 of Mesorhizobium sp. M2A.F.Ca.ET.043.02.1.1. Classification (NCBI taxonomy): domain Bacteria; kingdom Pseudomonadati; phylum Pseudomonadota; class Alphaproteobacteria; order Hyphomicrobiales; family Phyllobacteriaceae; genus Mesorhizobium; species Mesorhizobium sp. M2A.F.Ca.ET.043.02.1.1. Next base: position 6,207,380 of record NZ_CP034445.1, on the reverse strand, counting down.
ACAACGTTGCGCTAGCTTAACTTTCCAGCCCCAACCGCTCGACTTCGTCCCTCCTCAGCTTGATGTCGTAGTCGAGCAGAAACTCATCCAATTGCGGCGGCGCTAACGACGTGCCGGAGAGCATCGCGTGCACCTGGCCGCGGTGGTGGATGTCGTGCAGGAAGACATGCGCAAGAACGTCGCCGATGCGTTCGGGGATCTTGCCATCCTCGCGTCGGTCGGTGATGACGCGGCGGTCGAGATCGACTTCCGACAGGCCGTCGCAGAAAGCGATCAGCCTGTGGTCGAAGACGGCCTGCGCCTCGGCCAGGCCCGCCGCGCCGTCGAACGGAACGAAGTTGTCGTAGGCCGCCGCGCCGAGACCACCATCGGTCAGGAAGTCGAAATAGAGAAGGTCGACCGCAAGGATGTGGTTGAGGGTCTCCTTGATCGACGGAAAGAAGCTGACGCGTTCGGCCTCGAACTCGCCGGGCTGGAGCGCGAGCACGGCGCGGTAGAGCCGGTCATTCGACCACAGATTGTTGCGAGCCATGCGGCGCAGATGCTCGAGCAGGGTCACCTTCACCCCTCGTATTTCTCGACCTTCTGCTCGATGGCGCCGAAGATCGAGTGGCCGGCCTTGTCCTTCATCTCGATGCGCACCGTGTCGCCGAAACGCAGGAACGGCGTCTTTGGCTCGCCGCTCTCGATGGTCTCGATCATGCGCAGTTCGGCGATGCAGGAATAGCCGGCGCCGCCGGCCGAGACCGGTTTGCCCGGCCCGCCATTCAGCTTGTTGGAAACGGTGCCGGAGCCGATGATGGTGCCGGCGGCAAGCGGCCGGGTTTTCGCGGCATGCGCGATCAATGCCGGAAAGTCGAAGGTCATGTCGACGCCGGCATTGGCGCGGCCGAAGGGCTTGCCGTTGAGATCCGCGAGCAGCGGCAGGCTGACCTTGCCGCCATCCCAGGCATCGCCCAGTTCGTCGGGTGTGACAGCGACCGGTGAGAAGGCCGATGACGGTTTCGACTGGAAGAAGCCGAAGCCTTTGGCCAGTTCCGGCCCGGTGATGGCGCGCAGCGTCACGTCGTTGACCAGCATGACGAGGCGGATCGCCTCCCTCGCCTCTTCCAGGCTCGCGCCCATCGGCACGTCGTCGACGACGACCGCAACCTCGGCCTCCATGTCGATGCCGAAGGCTTCGTCGGCCATGCGGATCGGATCGCGCGGGGGAACAAAACTATCCGAGCCGCCCTGGTAGATCAGCGGATCGGTCCAGAAGCTTGCCGGCATCTCGGCGCCGCGCGCCTTCCGCACCAGCTCGACATGATTCACATAGGCCGAGCCGTCCGCCCATTGATACGCCCGCGGCAACGGCGAATGCGCGTTGTGTTCGTGGAAACGCTCCGACGGGACGGCGTTGGTCTCGAGCGATTCCGCCAACGTCGCGAGATGCGGGGCAATGCGGCGCCAGTCGTCGATCGCGGCCTGCAGCGTCGGCACCAGGAAGGAGGCATCGGTGAACCGCGTCAGATCGCGCGAGACCACGACAAGCTTCCCGTCGCGCGTCCCGTTCTTCAGTGTGGCAAGCTTCATGCGGTTTCCTCTCCTCGCGCGGCTTTGGCGCCGCTTAGTTGTACAACAAGGCCGTCGCGGGCGATCGTCAAGTCACCCGGCCAAGTTTTCCTGACAGCGGCGACCCAATCGGCTTCGCCGATGGCTGGATCGTCGGCCGGAATGAGATGGTTGAGCACCAGCCGCCGCACACCGGCATCGCTGGCGATGCGGCCGGCATCCTCGGCGAGGCTGTGGCTGGCGAAGAGGTGCTCGCGCAGCCGCGCGCCGTTGCCGGTCCGGGCGACCAGCCTTTCCACACCTTCTTCCAGCAAGGCCTCATGGACGAGAATGTCGGCCTCTTTGGCAAAGCCGGCCAGCGGCGGAAAGAAGGCCGTGTCGGCGGAAAAAACTACGCTTCTACCGCCATGCTCGAAACGCAGCGCAAAACAGTCGGTCACCGGCGGATGCTCGACGCGCAGCGCCGTCACTGTCAGTCCTTTCTCCTCCAGGATGGCGCCCTCGCCAAATTCCTTGACGGAGACCAGCTTGCGAATATCCGGCCGGCCCTCGTCGACGATGCGGGTCTCGATGTCGAACTCCATCGCCCGGCAGAAATGCCGCCAGTAGTCCTGTGTGCCAGGCGGGCCGAAAACAGTCACCGGCGTCGCTAGGCCTGCGGTCCAGGCGGTATGGATCAGCGGCCCGAGTTCCAAAATATGGTCCGAATGGAGGTGCGTGATGAAGATCAGGTCAAGCGCCTTAAGGCTGATGCCGGCATCGACCAGACCGCGCGTGACGCCGAGCCCGCAATCGACGACGATGTCACGCTCGCCGATCTGAAGGAGCGATGAGCTCGGCCATGGCCCGCCTGGACGCAACGCCGGGCCACCCTTGGAACCCAGAAGCACCAGCCTGTCGCTCATCGGGCGAGCCTCAAGACCAATCGCCCTCCGGGGTGCCGTTGAAACGCTTCTTCAGGTCGGCCCAGCAGTCGATGTAGTTCTCCTGCAAGGTTCCGAGTTCCGCGGCATAGCGAGTCAGCATCTGGGGAAATCGGGTCTCGAACATGAAGGCCATGGTGTTGTCGAGCTTGACCGGCTTCAACTCGGCGCGGGTGGCTTTCTCGAAGCCGGAAGCATCCGGCCCATGCGCCAGCATCTGATTGTGCAGGCTGATGCCGCCCGGCACAAAGCCCTCCTCCTTGGCGTCGTACTGTCCGTGGATCAGGCCCATGAACTCGCTCATGATGTTGCGGTGGTACCATGGTGGACGGAAGGTGTTTTCCGCCACCAGCCAGCGCGGCGGAAAGATGACGAAGTCGACATTGGCCGTGCCCTCCTCGCCGCTCGGCGCCGTCAGCACGGTGAAAATAGACGGATCGGGATGGTCGAACAGGATGGCTCCGACCGGCGAAAAGGTAGCCAGGTCATATTTGTAGGGCGCGTAGTTGCCGTGCCACGCGACGACGTCGAGCGGCGAATGGCCGAGTTCGGTGACGTGGAATGAGCCGCACCATTTGACGATCAGCCGGCACGGCGTCTCCTTCTCCTCGAACCAAGCGCAGGGCGTCTTGAAGTCGCGCGGATTGGCCAGGCAATTGGCGCCGATCGGGCCGCGGTCCGGCATGGTGAACTTGGCGCCGTAGTTCTCACAGACATAGCCGCGCGCCTCCTTGTCGGCGAGCTCGACCTTGAAGACCAGGCCGCGCGGCAGCACGGCGATCTCGCCGGGCCGGAGCTCGATGACGCCCATCTCGGTGAGGAAGCGCAGCGCGCCGACCTGCGGCACGACCAGCAACTCGCCGTCGGCATTGAAGAAATGGTCGTCGACCATCGAGCGGTTGGCGACATAGACATGCGCGGCCATGCCGGATTGCCCGACAGCATCGCCGGCCGTGGTGAAGGTGCGCATGCCGGAGATGAAGTTCGTCGGCTCGGAGGGCATGGGCGTCGGATTCCACCGGTATTGGCCGAGCGCCAACTCATGATCGCCGATGTTGGGGCCTGTCTTCCACAGCGGGTAGCGCGCGCCCTTGAAGCGGCCGGTGTGCTTCACGCTCGGGCGGATGCGGTAGAGCCACGAACGCTCATTGGTGCCGCGCGGCGCGGTAAAGGGCGAGCCGGACAGTTGCTCGGCATATAGGCCGTAGGCCGGCCTCTGCGGCGAGTTGCGCCCCTGCGGCAGCGAGCCGGGCAGCGTCTCGGTCTCGAAGTCATTGCCGAAGCCCGGCATGTAGGAAAAGCCCATCCGATCCTCCCTGATCCCGGTTCCCAAACCTCGCGAAGCGTAGCTTGCCGGCGATGTTGACCAAACTGGTTTCATTTGTAACCATCGAAAATGTAACTATCAACGTCGCGCTGCATCCTGGGGAGCGCTTCATGGAGCCTGAAATCCTCGAACTGGAAAGCTTTCTCCCGTACCGTCTCTATCGGCTTGCGGACACCGTCAGCCGCGAGTTCTCCCGCATCTACAAGGAGCGCCATGGCCTGACGCGGCCGGAATGGCGCACGCTCTCAGGCCTCGGCCAGCGCGGCATGATGACGGCGACGGAGCTCGGAGAGCAGTCGGCCATGCACAAGACCAAGGTATCGCGCGCCGTGGTCGAGCTGGAACGCCGGCGCTGGCTGACGCGCACGCCGGACGAGAAGGATCGGCGGGTCGAGCATCTTGCGCTGACCAAGGCGGGGCTTGCGGCCTATCGGGAAATGGTGCCGCTGGCGAAGGCGTTTGAGAGGGAGTTGCTGGCGAGGTTCAGCGCGGAGGAACGGGCGGCGATCGTGACGGGGATCGCGGCGCTGGAGGGGGCCTTGGAGGAAAAGGGCTGATAGATTGGCGCGAGGCCCCCCTCTCTGTCCTGCCGGACATCTCCCCCTCTTGGGGGGAGATTAGATGTCACGTCGGCTTCGCCAATCGCCAACGTTGCAGGATGAGTGGGACGCCGAAACCGCCAATCTCCCACCTTGAGGGGGAGATGTCCGGCAGGACAGAGAGGGGGGCGAAGGAACTCGACGTTTCCTTAGAAGCCCCTCACCAATCCATCACCACCTTGCCCGAGCTGCCGCTCCGCATCGCATCGAACCCTACCTGAAAATCGTCGATCCCAATGCGGTGCGTGATCAGCCCCGAAACATCCAGCGGCCCCTGCACGAGCGCGATCATCTTGTACCAGGTCTCGAACATCTCGCGGCCGTAGATACCTTTGAGATGCAGCATCTTGAAGATGACCTTGTTCCAGTCGATCTCGAAGCCGGTGGGCGCGATGCCCAAGATGGCGATCTTGCCGCCATTGTTCATCGTGTCGATCATTTCGCGGAAGGCAGGCGCGGCACCCGACATCTCCAGGCCGACATCGAACCCTTCGCTCATGCCGATCGAAGGCATGACATCGCGCAGCTTTTCCTTCGAGGCGTCGACCACATGCTGGACGCCAAGCTTGCGCGCCAGATCCAGCCGGACCGGGTTGATGTCGGTGATGACGACTTTTCGCGCGCCGACGCATTGCGCGACCAGCGCGCCCATGATGCCGATCGGGCCGGCGCCGGTGACCAGCACGTCCTCGCCGACCAGATCGAAGGACAGTGCAGTGTGAACCGCATTGCCCAGCGGATCGAAGATCGCCGCGATCTCGTCCGGAACATCGTCCGGGATCGGCACGACATTGTGCTGCGGGATGACCATATATTCGCCAAAAGCGCCGGGGCGGTGGACGCCAACGCCGAGCGTGTTGCGGCATAGATGCCCTCGCCCGGCGCGGCAGTTGCGGCAATGGCCGCAGACGATATGGCCTTCGCCCGAGACGCGCTGGCCGACCTTGTATTCGGTGACCGCGGCGCCGAAATCGGCGACAGTGCCGACGAATTCATGGCCCGTCACCATCGGCACCGGCACAGTCTTCTGCGCCCACTGGTCCCAATTGTAGATGTGGACGTCGGTGCCGCAGATCGCGGTTTTCTTGACCTTGATCAGCACGTCGTTAGGGCCGATCTCCGGCACCGGCACCTCTTCCATCCAGATGCCCGGCTCAGCCTTGGCCTTCACCAGCGCTTTCATCATGTTCGACATTCTGTTGTCCTTCGAATCTATTGATCCGGAATCGTTTTCTAGCGCCGGGCGTTCAGGAAATGACGCCCAGTTCCTTGCCGACCTCGCCAAACGCCTCGACCGCGCGGTCGATGTCGGCGCTGGAGTGCGCCGCCGACATCTGGGTGCGGATGCGCGCCTGGCCCTTCGGCACGACCGGGAAGGAGAAGCCGATGACATAGATGCCGCGCTTCAGCATGCGCGCGGCCATCTCCTGCGCCAAAGCCGCATCGCCCAGCATCACCGGGATGATCGGGTGATCGGCGCCGGCAAGGGTGAAGCCCAGCTTACCCATGCTGGAGCGGAACCGGTCCGCATTGGCATATAGGCGCTCACGCAGCGCGTCGCCATGGCGAATCAGGTCGAACACTTTGATCGAAGCGCCAGCGATGGCCGGCATCAGCGTGTTGGAAAAGAGATAGGGCCGCGAGCGCTGGCGCAGCCAGTCGACCACCTGCCTCTTGCCGGACGCGTAGCCACCGGAGGCGCCGCCCAGCGCCTTGCCCAGCGTGCCGGTGATGATGTCCACCCTGCCCTCGACGCCGCAATGCTCGGCCGAGCCGCGGCCGTTCCTGCCCACGAAGCCGACCGCATGGCTGTCGTCGACCATCACCATCGCATCGTATTTCTCGGCCAAATCGCAGACGCCGCGCAGATTGGCGATGATGCCGTCCATCGAAAACACGCCGTCGGTGGCGATCAGCCGGAAGCGGCAGTCCTTCGCCTCCTTCAGCCGGGCCTCGAGATCGGCCATGTCGTTGTTGGCGTAGCGGAAGCGCTTGGCCTTGGAGAGCCTGACCCCGTCGATGATCGAGGCGTGGTTCAAGGCATCGGAGATGATGGCGTCCTCCTCGCCAAGCAGCGTCTCGAACAGCCCGCCATTGGCGTCGAAGCAGGAAGAGTAGAGGATGGTGTCCTCCATGCCGAGGAAGGACGAGATCGTCGTCTCGAGTTCCTTGTGCTCCTCCTGCGTGCCGCAGATGAAACGCACCGAAGCCATGCCGTAGCCGTAGCGGTCGAGCGCCTGCTTTGCCGCGTCGCGCAGGTCCAGGCTGTCGGCGAGGCCGAGATAATTGTTGGCACAGAAGTTCAGCACCTTTTCGCCGCCGACCTCGATCTCGGCGGACTGCGTGGAGGAAATCACCCGCTCGGATTTGTAGAGCCCGGCCGATTTCAGGCCCTGGAGCTCGCTGTCGATATGGGAAAGGAATGCTTTGCTCATGGGTCCAGCCCTGTTCGGTTCGAGGCCGGACTGTCGCGCCACGGCTGCAAAAAATCCATCGCAAAAGCGACCGCTTCGGTGGCGTCGCGAAAGCCGGACGGCAATCCTTCTGGCGACGCACCAGCAATGCGATCAAAAAGCTGTCCGCGGGAAACGACATGATAACCATCTTGCGAGCTTTGTCGCGCCGCCGCGATCGCCATCAGCCTCCTTTGCCGAGCTGTTAACCCTTTCAAGGCAAGCGTCTTCCCGTCACGCATCCAAGGCGGGAATCCGTCGACCGGAGGGTCACTTAAGTCATGTCGCAGCAGCCAGTGCAGAGCGTTTCGCGCAAGCTGATACTGCTCATTAAGACCGGCTACTGGCTGGCGCTCACGATTATTGCCGCCATGGTGGTGGCCTCCTTCATTCTTCTGCAGCAGCTGATGGCGCAGCAGCAGCACAATGATGCTCTGCTCGACATCGTCTCGACGCAGAAGGCCCTGTCGCAGCGCATCGTCTTCCTGGCAAGCGCCACGGGCGCTGCCTCGCGCGACAAGCAGCCGGCGCTGGTAACCGCGCTCAAGCAGGCGACGGGCGAATTCGAAACCAGCTACGACCGGCTGCTCAAGGAGACCGGCGCCGATCCGCTGTCGCCGGCACGCAACGATCCGAAGTCGATCGAATATGTGCTGTTCAACAAGCCGTTCCACCTCGATTACTTCTCGGTCGGGCTCGTCGCCAATGGCGAAAGGCTGGTCTCGTCCTTCGAGTCGCAGCTCGGCATGCAGAGCAACGGCTACAAGGCCGGCGGCGAACGCGCCGGCCTCGACGCTTCCGTCGCCAATGCGACACTGTCGGGCTATGCCGCGCTCGGCCAGCGCATCAGCGCGTTCGCCGACGCGCAATCCAGCAACATCCTCGACCTGCACCGCACGCTGTTCTTCGCCACCCTCGGCGTCATCGTGCTGGTGGCGCTGTTCATCTTCCGGCCGATGTCCAACGCCATCCTGCGCAAGACCCGCGAGCTGGTGGACGCGCGCAACTCCATGGCCTTCATCGCCGTGCATGACGGCTTGACCGGTCTCCACAACCGCACCTTCCTGACCGACCATTTCGACACGCTGATCAAGGGCGCGCACCGGCGCCGCGAGCGCCTGGCGGTGGTCCAGTTCGATCTCGACCGCTTCAAGCAGATCAACGACACGCTCGGACACGCCGCCGGCGACTATGTGCTGGTGGTGACGGCGCAGCGCATGCGCGATTCCTGCCGCGCGTCTGACCTCTGCGCGCGGCTCGGCGGCGACGAGTTTGTCATGATCCTCAACGGGGCCGGCACCACCGAGGACATCCATGCGCTGGCCAAGCGCATCCTTGCCGAAATCAACGAGCCGATCACCTTCCAGGGCACGACCATCATGCCTGGCGCCAGCGCCGGCATCGCGGTCTATCCGGTCGACGCCGACAATGCGCAGGACCTGCTCGTCCATGCCGACCTCGCCCTCTATTCCGCCAAGAAGCTCGGCGGCGGCAATTTCTCCTTCTTCTCGGAAGAGCTGCGGCGCGAGCTCGACTACCGCAAGCAGCTCGAACAGGACATCCGCACGGCGATCGCCGACAAGAGTTTCGAGGTCTATTTCCAGCCACAGGTGTCGCTGACCAGCGGCAAGATCAGCGGCATCGAGGCATTGGTGCGCTGGAACCACGCCACGCGCGGCATGATCTCGCCCGGCGAGTTCATTCCCGTCGCCGAGAAATGCGGCTTCATGCCCGATGTCGGCCGCATCGTCATCAGCAAGGCGATCAACGAGGCCGCCGAATGGGACCGCGCCGGGATCGATTTCGGGCGCATCGCTGTCAATGTCTCCGGCACCGAACTTCGCGAGCCTGATTTCGACGAGTTCCTGTTCGGCACGCTGGAGCGCGCCGGGCTGGCGCCGCAGAAGCTGTCGCTGGAAATCGTCGAATCCGTCATCCTCGACGACGAGAAGACGGGCATCGCCGCCAAGCTCCGCCACATCCGAGCCGCGGGCGTGCATCTGGAACTTGACGATTTCGGCACCGGCTATGCCTCGCTGAGCCACGTCAACCCGAACGAGATCGACCGGCTGAAGATCGACCGCCGCTTCGTTCAGAACATCAACGAGAACGGCGACAACAGCAAGATCGTGCGCGCCATCACGGAGCTTGCCAGGGGGCTGGGCATCTCGATCGTCGCCGAGGGCGCCGAGACCGAGGCCGAGCTCGACTCGCTGATGGCGATCGGCTGCGACCAGGTGCAGGGCTATTCCATCGCCTTCCCGATGCCGCAGGACAAGGCGCGCGAATGGCTGGCGGCACGCAGCCCGAAAAAGGCGAAGCTGAAAGTGCTGCAAGGCAGCCTGGGCTAGCGCAATCATCGACAAGCTTGACACAACCGGGCGTTATGGCGGCCTATCGGGATCGCAACCGGGTTTTGCGAATGCCGCTTCGTTATATCCTGCCGTTCCTGCTGCTCGTCGCATCGCCCGCCTCGGCCGCCGATCGCACCATTTATCTCACTTTCGATGACGGTCCGCTGACCGGTACAGCCAACATCCTCGACGTGCTGCAGGCCGAGCAGGTGCCCGCGACGTTGTTCATGGTCGGCATGCATGCCGAAGCCAACGCCACCAACCGGGCGCTGCTGCAGCGGGCGAAATCGATGCCGCTTGTGACGATCGGCAACCACAGCTACAGCCATGCCTATAATCACTACCTGCATTTCTACGGCGACACCGAAGGCGTGGTCGCCGACATGCTGAAGGCCAATGTTGTGCTCGGGCTGAAGCCGGCCGTGCATGCGCGGCTGCCCGGACGCGACGTGTTCCGGCTGCCCAATTACTCGAAGGACGACAATTCGCTCGGGCTGGCCGAGGCCGGCCGCGAGGATCCGGACTACGAATTCGTCGCGGCTTCAGGCTTCTGGCTTTACGGCTGGGATCACGAGTGGGTGCATGAGGACAGCGGCAAGCCGGTTCAGAGCGTCGACCATCTGGTCAGCGAGATCGATCATCTGTTCGGCTACGGCCATTTCGCCAGGCCGAACAAGCTGATCCTGCTCATGCATGACGAGATGTTCCAGGACGCTTTCGACGGCAAGACGAAGCTGACGGCCCTGATCACGGCGCTCAGGCTGCGTCACTACGCCTTTGGGGCGATAGCGGGCTACGACTGAGGCGCCTCGGCGTTCCGCCTGAGCATCGCAAGCACCTCGGCGAATTCGGCCAGCCTGTCATCGGGAATGCCGGCCCGCAGCCGCTTGTCGAAGGCGACGGCCGCGAGACGGAGTTTCTCGAACAGCGCTTCTCCGGCTACAGTCAGCGCCACCTGATGGACCCTGCGGTTTTCCGGATCGCGGCGGCGCGTCAGCAAGCCCTGCGTCTCCATGGCGTTGAGGTGATGCGTCAGTGTCGCGCCCTGGATGCCGATCATGCCGGCAAGCTCGCGCTGGTTGGCCAGTTCCTTCGACTTGACCGACAACAAGGTCAGCCAGACCGGCAGCGTGCCGCCGGCCTCGACCAGCGCGGCATCGAAGGCCTGCGCCACCACTTTCGAGGTGCGGGCGAGGTTCATGCCGACGGGCGGGCGGTCAAATGGTGTCATGACGTGACAGTAGAGCATGCAATGAGAACGTGAAGCTCGGCTCCATTAATTGACATCTAATCATTAGATATCTAACTTTGTCTTATTGAGGGCGTCGCGACATGGCAGCGACGTGCGGCGGGCGGCAGAGAGGAATGCGGTCATGCAATATATCTATATCGTCGTCATCGGCCTGCACGTCATGGCCGGAGTGTTCTGGGCCGGCACGACCATTGCGGTCGCCCGCGATCCGGAGATCAAGGCGGAGCGCTTCATCCGGCCGCAGCTCGGCGCCTCCGGCGTGGTGTTCCTGACCGGCATACTGCTCTGGTATTTCTTCCATGAGGGCGCATTCGGCCCAATGGAGAAGGCGCTGGCGCTCGGCATTGTGACGGCGCTGATCGCCGCCGGCGTGCAGGGCGCGCTCGTCGCCTCCGCCAGCCGGCAACTGGCTGGCGCCGATCAAGCGACGCAAACGCAACTGCGGGCGAAAATGACCAGAGGCGAACGCATCGCCGGCGGGTTGCTGGTCATCACGGTGTTTTGCATGGCGACCGCCAAGCTTTTCTGAAACCGCACGGCCGGCCAAACCGACCGGGCGCGGCGCGCAACGGACCAGAGCGGCAGGTGGCTCTCCTTGCAAAGGTCCGTTGCGCGTCACCAATCTGCGGGCCGAGCGATCAAAGCACCCTCTAAGCCATTTCCGGGCGCTTGGAGGCCTCGCGAATGGCTTTGTGGACATTGCGCTGCAGGTCCATGAAGGCGGCGCTCTCCATGACCTCCTCGCGCCGCGGGCGCTCGATGTCGACGTCAAAAGTCCGCATGATGCGCCCGGGGCCGATGCCCATCACGACAATGCGGTCCGACAGATAGACGGCTTCTTCGACGTCGTGGGTGACGAAGAGCACGGTCAGCCTGTGCTCCTCCCAGATCTGGGTGAGCAGTTCCTGCATCTGATGCCTGGTCAGGGCATCGAGCGCACCGAAGGGCTCATCCATCAAGAGCATCTTGGGACGATAGGAAAGAGCGCGCGCAATGGCGACGCGCTGCTTCATGCCGCCCGAAAGTTCGGATGGATAGAGATTGGCCGAGTGCGGGAGCTTGACCAGATCGAGATGCTCAAGCGCGATCCTGCGGCAGGTGGCGCGGTCATGGCCGGCGGCCTTGAGGGCGAACTCGATGTTCTGCTGCGCCGTCAGCCAGGGCAGCAGCGTATAGGACTGGAAGACGACGCCGCGGTCGAGGCCCGGCTTCAGGATCGGCGCCCCGTCGATGTCGAGATCGCCCGAGTCGAAATCCTGCAGTCCGGCGACGATCGACAGCAGCGTGCTCTTGCCGCAGCCCGACGTGCCGACCAGCGACACGAACTCGTTGTCGGCGAGGTCGAGGTTGATGTCGCGCAGGACTTCGGTGCGCCGCGCTCCGGTGCCGAAACTCTTGTGGAGGCCCTTGATCCGCAGTTTGGGGGAATTCATCGGCCGGACCTCGTCATGAACGGCTGTCCTGGCGGAACAGCACCTTGCCCAGCGCCTTCATGACCTGGTCGGTGATCAGGCCGAGGATGCCGAGCAGAAGGATGTAGCCGATGATGGTGTTGGTCTGGAAATAGCGCTGCGAGACGGTGATGCGATAGCCCAGGCCGGACGTCGCGGCGACGAGCTCGGCCAGCACCAGCCAGGTCCAGGCCCAGCCCAGACTGATGCGCAGCGTATCCCAGATGCCCGGCAAGGCGCTGGGCACCACGATGCGCGTCAGGATCTTGCGGTCCGGCAGGCCGAGCGTCCTGCCGAGACCGACGAAGTCGGCCGGCACGCGCTTGACGTTGTCCATGATCATCAGCACCTGCTGGAAGAAGGTGCCGATGAAGATGATCAGGAATTTCTGGACGTCGCTCGTGCCCGCCCACAGGATGGAGAGCGGCACGAAGGCAACGACCGGCATATAGCGGATGAAATCGACCAGCGGCTCGATGGCCGCTTCCCAGGTCCGGAAGCTGCCGATCAGCACGCCGATCGGAATGGCGAGCACCGAGGCGATGAGGAAGCCGACCGAAATACGGTAGATCGAGGCCTCGATATCGGTGAGCAGCGTGCCGTCGGCCCAGAGCTTGCCGAGTTGCGTCGCCACGCTGGCGGGCGACGGCAGGAAGATCGGCTTGACCAGGTCGAGCCCCGTCGCCGCCCACCAGGCGAGGCCGAGACCGGCAAAGACGGCCACGGCGATGATCAGGAAGCGGGAGCGCGCGATGGGCGCGCCGATCCCGGAGGATCGGCGCCGACGCATCGCCTGCCTGGCGGCAGGTCCCGTCGCCGGGCCAGGCGGGCTCGCTTTGCCGGCAGGCTCATCGGACATCTCGGCGGCCGCCACGAACCGCCCTATTGTGCGGCCTTGACGAAGGCCGGATCGATCATCTGCTCCGGCGTCACGTCGGCCTGAAGCAGCCCGGCATTCTTGGCGGCGGCCTCGACGTCGGCGAATGTCTTGGTGGAAAAGTCTCCCGTCAGCGCGCCCTTGTTCTCGGCAAGCGAATAATAACGCACGCCTTCGAACGCCGTATTCAGATCCTCGACACTCGAGCCGACCGCCTTGGAGATGATGGCGCGGCCGCCGGGCGTGTCGGCATTGTAGTCCTTGAGCGCCGCGTCCCAGGCCTTGATCATGGCCAGCACCTGGCCAGGCCGCGACTTGATCACCTCGTCGCGCACGACCAGCACGTCGCTGATCAGGCCCGGATCCTCGCCGGCGGTGAAGAGAAGCTTGACATCCTTGTTCTGCGCCCTGGCCGTGGTGAGATAGGGCTCATAGGTGACCGCGACCGGGACGCGGCCGGCAATCAACGCGCTGCCGGCATCGGCGGCCGGCATCGGCACCGGCTGGACGTCGGCGATCGACATGCCGTTCTTGGACAGCGCGTATTTCAGCAGGATGTCGCTGGTCGTGCCTTCCTCGAAGGCGACCTGCTTGCCCTTGAGATCGGCGACCGAGTTGACGTCCTTGCCGGCGATCATGGCGTCGGCCGTCATCGAGACGTCGAGCAGCAGCACGATCTTGACCGGCAGGCCGGCCGCGACCATGCCCATGGCGGTGTGGGTGGCGATGTTCGCCGCATCGAGCTGGCCGCTCGCCAGGGCGGCGTTGATGTCCTTGTCCTCGGTGAAATTGACGATCTGGACGTCCGACAGACCGCTCGCCTTGAACAGGCCCTTGGCTTCGGCGACATGCCACTGGCCGTAGCCCAGCCACGGCTCAATGCCGATCTTGAACGATCCGGCCTCGGGCGTCGCGGGAATGACCGTATCGGCGGCGTGGGCGAGCGGGGCGAAGCCGATGGTCGCCGCTACCACGAGCGCACGGAATTGTCCTGTGAGGTTAAGCATCATCTTTGTTCCCCTTGATGATCCAGAGCGCTTTTTTGAACCAAGCTTCCCATCCGGTGAGAATGCGGCTTCTGCTTCTTGCGGCACTGTGCCTCGGCGTCTTACCTGCCACGTCGACGGGAGTGAAACGATATTCAACGTCGGCGACGATGGATGTCAAGGCTAAAATACATACATGCATATACAAGCTGGAGAGGCTGATTACCGTGCTCTTGGCAGCATTTGGGCAAGCCGATCCCTGCCCCTTCATGACCGGCGCCGGAGGCGTGAACAATTCGACCCGTCTCACGTCTTGCGCGACGGAGAATAGCGGCTGCCCAGCGAGTAGCGGCTGCCGACATAGGTCAGCTTGCTGATGGTGGCGACGATCGCGCCGGTCCATGTCCGGCGATGCAGGAGAAGGCAGCAACTGCCGACGTCGATGGCGAGGCGCCGCGCCGTCTCGGCATCGGCCGGGACCGCGGAAATGATATGTTCGACCTCGGTCACCGGCGTCTTCTGCATCAGGTAATCATAGGTCGCCGTCTTCGAGAAATCCTGCTTGTCATAGTCGGGTATCAGGCGAGGATTGACGAAGCGCTCTTCCAGTTGCACGGGCAGGTCGTTCTCGAAATTGACCACCACCGAATGATAGATCGCCGCGCGCTTGGCGAATTCGAAGGACAGCGAGAGCTCCTTGGTCGGCGTGATCCTTTCGAGGACGAGAACCTCGGAGCGATGCCTGTTGCCGCGCGCGACGATCTCGGCCGCGATGTTGTTGATCTCGATCAGCGTCGATTGTGGCTTTGGCGGCGCGATGAATGTCCCCACGCCCTGCAACCGGATCAGGAAGCCGGCCGAGGTCAATTCCCGCAAGGCCCGATGGACGGTCATGCGCGACACGCCGAGCGCGGCCACGAATTCATTCTCGGACGGCAGCTTGCTGTCCTTGGTCCACTTGCCGGTTCCGATGTTGGTCAGGATGTAGTCCTTGACCTTCTCGTAGAGGGGGCTGGCCGTATCGGGCAAAGCACTCATTTCAAAAGTCCTTTCCGGCGAACATCGGAAATCAGGTGCCGGCAGGCTGCCGCAGCCGGATAATGGTTTTCAAGCCGTCGCCCTGCCCCGCCAAAAGACGCTCATAAGCGGCGGGAATATCGTCCAGGCCGATCTCGCGATCGATCAGGCTGATCAGTGGTCCGGACAGCTCCGCCAGCATCCCGATGGCGTCGGGCAGCTCATCGGCAAAGGCATGGCAGCCCAGCAGACCGATCTCGCGCTCGACCAGCATGTTGGGGTCGATGTCGAGGCGGCCGTGGAAAATGCCGACCAGCGCCACGGTGGCGCCGGAACCCAGAACACCCAGCAACTGGTTGAGCGCGGCGATGCTGCCGGTGGCCTCGACGGCCGCAAGCAGAGGCGCGTCGGCGGTGGCTTCGGCAATGGCCTCGCGGTCGAGATCGACGATGGTGGCGCCGGTCACCCGGGCGACACGCTCGCAGCGCGCCTTGTTGCGGTCGGCGATCAGCACCCTGCCCGGGAGCGTCCGCGACAGGAGCAGCGCCGCCAAGCCGCCGATGGTGCCGCAGCCCACGACAAGCACCGAACCCGCGGTCTTCGGCAGGCGCCGCACAGCATGCAGCGCGACGGCGAGCGGCTCGGCCATGGCCGCCACTCTTTCATCCAGCGCGGCGTCGATGAGATGCAGCAGGCGCGCCGGCAGCACCGTCTGCTCGGCAAAGCCGCCGTCGCATACTTCGCCGACGAAGCCCAGCGAGGCGCACAGATGCCGCCTGCCCGCGCGGCATTGCGCGCATTCCCCGCACCAGAAGCGGGAATCGGCGACCACCCGGTCACCCACGGCGACGGTGCCGACGCCCTCGCCGACCGCGACCACCGTGCCGGTCAGTTCATGGCCGGCCGTCGACGGCGCGCGGCTTATCCATTGGCCGGTGCGGAAATTGTGGAGGTCGGAACCGCAGATGCCGGCGGCGTCGACATTGAGCTTCACCCAGCCCGGCTCGGGAGGCCCTGGCGCGGCGATATTCTCGACGCGCAGGTCGCCGGGTCCATGCAGTCTGGCGGCCTTCATCGCCGTCAGGCGCCGAGATAGCGGTCGCGGATTTCCGAGACCGCGTTCTCGTGCGAGCTGAACCCCTCATAGCGGGCAAGCCTGCGGGCATGGCCGGCAAGCTCCGGATAGGCGGCCGAGGTCACATAACCGACCGACGAACGTTTCAGGAAATCCGTCACCGAAAGCGGCCCGTAAGTGCGCGCCCAGCGGCTGGTCGGCAGCACCGCATTCGGCCCGAGGACGAAATTGGCGAGCGTCACCGGCGTGTGCGGACCCATGAGGATCTCGGCCGCCTCGGTGATGTGGCCGAGATGCGCGAACGGCTCTCTGGACAGGATTTCGAGGTGCTCGGGCGCATAGTCGTTGATGAAGCGGTAGCTGTCCTCCAGTGACGCGGTCAGCACGATGCCGCCGCGCTTGCCGGTCAGCACCGCGCGCGAGAACTCGACCCGCTGCTCGGTCATACGGGACCAGTGGTCGGGAAGTGCTGCCAGGGCCGCGTCGGCGACCTTGCGGCTGTGCGTCACGAGATAGGCGGAAGAGTCCGGTCCGTGCTCGGCCTCGATCAGAAGGTCGAGCGCGGCGAGGCCGCCGTCGACGCTGTCGTCGGCGAAGATGATCGCTTCCGACGGGCCGGCCGGAAGGCCGGTGTCGATGATCGAGGACAGCAGGCTCTTGGCCGCAACCACCCAAGGGCTGCCCGGGCCGACGATCTTGAGCGCGGGCTTCACCGTCTCGGTGCCGTAGGCGACGGCCGCGACCGCATGCGCGCCGCCGCATTTGTAGACGGTCTCGACCCCAGCGAGCCGAGCGGCGACCAGGGTCGCGGCATCGACGGAACCGTCCGCAGTCGGCGGCGTCACGATGGCGATCTGCGGCACGCCGGCGATGACGGCCGGAACCGAGGTCATCATGGTCACCGACGGGAAGGCGCCCTTGCCTCGCGGAACGTAGAGCGCGACCGAGCCGATCGGCGTGTAACGGTCGCCGGCATAGGCGCCGGGGCGGACTTCCTTGAGCCACATCGTCTCGGGACGCTGCTCCTCGTGGAAATGCCTGATGTTTGTGATGCCGAAGCGGATGCTGTCGATGACATCCTTGTCGACCTTGCCGAAGGCAGCGTCGAACTCAGCCTCCGAGACCTTCAGATTACCCGCGGCCACATCGGCCTTGTCCAGATCCCGGACGAAGCGGAGCAGCGCCGAGTCGCCTTCCGTCCTGACCGCATCAAGAATCGGGCGGACCTTCTCGACGAAGGCCGAGAGGACGGCCTCGGCGCGCTTCAGCAGGCTCGCCCGCTGTTCGGCGCTGGCGGATGAGAGGTCGTGGAAGCTGATCTCGGACATGGCTGCTCCTCAGAAACGCGGGAAAAGTATGTACATGTATGTATAATGCTCGCCAGTATTTTTCTGCATCCTCCGGGCGGACCGGCCACGGCAAACCGCATCAGATCGAGGCAAGAAAGCCCCCATCCACCGGAAAGCACTGCCCGGTGATGTAGGCCGAGGCGTCCGAGGCCAGGAAGACCACAATGCCGTGCAGATCCGAAAGGTCGCCGAAGCGATGCTGCGGGATCTTGGCGAGCATCGATTGCTGCCACGCCTCGTCGGCGTAGAACACCTCGGTCATCGCCGTCCTGAAATAGCCAGGAGCAATCGCGTTGACCCTGATCCCGAGACCCGCCCACTCCGCCGCAAGCGCCCGCGTCATGCCGAGCAGGCCCGACTTCGACGAACCGTAGGGCACGGCCGTGGGGATGCCGACCTCGGAGGTCAGCGAGCACAAATTGATGATGGCGCCGGGCCGTCCGGCATCGCGCATGTGGCGGGCGGCGGCCTGAGCGCAGAAGAAGGCGCCCTTGAGGTTGGTGTCGACGATCCGGTCCCAGAGCGCTTCATCGACATCGAGCGAAGGCCTGACCTCTTCCATGCCGGCATTGTTGACCAGGATATCGAGGCCCCCGAGCACGCCGGCTGCCTCGCCGGTCGCGGCGCGACAACGGGCGACGTCGGTGACATCCAGGGCAATGGCATGCGCAACCCCTCCGGCGGCCCGGATCGCCGCCGTCGTCTCCTGCAGCGAAGCAAGGCTGCGCGCCGTGACCGCGACAGCGGCGCCGGCCGCGCTCAGCGCCTCGGCGATGCCGCGCCCGATGCCGCGGCTGGCGCCGGTGACGAGCGCCTTCCTGCCCGACAGGTCGAAGAGGGAAGCATTGCGCATGTCGATCCTCCTTGGCCTTGCCGACCTGCCCTCGCCCGCGAGACTAACCGATCCTTGGTTATACATACAAGCATATACAAATGATTTTGAGCGCCCGCAGCGAAACAGGCTGACCGCGGGGAGCGCGCTACCCCGCAGTGATACCTCAACCTGTACGGCGCTTTTCCCACCGCTTTTTCGCGTTGCGACCTGTCGGTCAGATCCTGATCCCGAACCGGATGCCGTCATAGATGGCGGCGTGGATGTTGCGCGAGGCGACCGCGTCGCCGATGCGGAACAGCACGAAGCCGCCGTCGGCGTTGCGCGATGGGAAGATGTCGCCGCCGTTCACCAGCCGCTCATAGTCGACCGCGCCGCCATTCTTCGACAGCGGTTTGAGCGCAAGATAGAGATCGTCGAGGGGCGCCGTGCCATGCTCGACCACCACCTGGTCGACGCGCCTTTCGCCGCGCCAGCCGTCGGCAAAATCCGACGCGAGCTCGGCGACGAGCTGGTTGCCCTCGCGCCGGACCGAACGCAACCTTGTGTTGATGGTGACGGTGACGCCTTTCTCGTGGAAGGCGCGCATATAGGGCACGTGGTTCATGCCGCCCATTTCCGGCGCGAAGAAGCGCTCCGGCGAGACCAGCTCCAGCTTCGAGCCACTGTTCGCGATGAGCTCGGCCGCGCCCATGCCCTGATGGCCGCCATTGTCATCATAGAGCAGGACATTCTCGGCCGGCTTGACGGAGCCTGCCATGATATCCCAGCTCGATGTGACGAGATTGTCGCCGGCCGTCAGCGGCGGGTTCTGCGGCATGCCGCCCGTCGCCACGATCACCACGTCCGGCGCCAGCGCCAGCACATCGTCCTTCTCGGCCCAGGTGTCGTAGCGGATCTCGACGCCGAGGCGATCGAGCTCGGCCAGCCGCCAGTCGATGATGCCGATGAGCTCCTTGCGGCGCGGGTTCTGGGTCGCGAGCCTCACCTGGCCGCCGGCCTGGCCGGAGGCTTCCAGAACCGTCACCTGGTGGCCGCGTTCGGCCGCGACGCGCGCGGCTTCAAGACCACCAGCGCCCGCCCCCACCACCACGACCTTCTTCTCCGGTCCTTCGCTCTTCGCGATGATGTGCGGAATGGTCGCCTCGCGACCGGTTGCGGCGTTGTGGACGCACAGCGCCTCGCCGCCCTCATAGATGCGGTCGAGGCAATAGGTGGCGCCCACGCATGGCCGGATCTCGTGCTCGCGGCCTTCCATCACTTTCCTGACGATGTGCGGATCGGCGATATGGGCGCGCGTCATGCCGACCATGTCGAGCTTGCCGGTGGCGATGGCGTGGCGCGCCGTGGCGACGTCGGAAATGCGGGCGGCGTGGAAGGTCGGGAACTTGGTCGCCGCCCTCACCTCGCCGGCGAAATCGAGATGCGGCGATGAGCGCATGCCGGTCACCGGGATGACCTTGGTCAGCGACGCATCGGTCTCGATCGTGCCGCGGATGATGTTGAGGAAGTCGACCTTGCCGGAATTGGCGAGCCGCCTGGCGATCTCGACGCCGACTTCCTTCGAGATGCCCTTTTCGAGATCCTCGTCGGCAACCATGCGAATGCCGACGATGAATTTCTCGCCGACGGCGGCGCGGACCGCGTCGAGCACCATGTCGGTGAAGCGCAGCCGGTTGTCGAGCGAGCCGCCGAACTCGTCGTCGCGATGGTTGGTGAGCGGCGACCAGAAGCCATCCATCAGATGTCCATAGGATTCGAACTCGATGCCGTCGAGGCCGGCCGCCTGACAACGCTGCGCAGCCGCGGCATAGTCGGCGACGATGCGCTCGATATCCCACTCCTCGATGGTTTTCGGAAAGGCGCGGTGCGCCGGCTCGCGCACCGGCGAAGCGGACAGCACCGGCAGCCAGTCGGCCTTGTTCCAGCCCGTGCGGCGGCCGAGATGGGTGATCTGGATCATCACTTTGCAGTCATGCTCATGGCAGGCATCCGCCAGTTCGGCGAGCCAGGGCACGATGCGGTCGTCATAGACATGCAGATTGCCGAAAGCGGCCGGGCTGTCGCGCGAGACGATCGCCGAGCCCGCCGTCATGGTGAGCGCCATGCCGCCCTTGGCCTTTTCGGCATGGTAGAGCCGGTAGCGCTCCTTCGGCATGCCGTCCTCGGAATAGGCCGGCTCATGGCTGGTCGACATCACCCGGTTCTTCAGCGTCAGGTGCTTGAGCTGGTAGGGTCGGAGAAGCGGGTCGTTGCTGGTCATCGTCTTCCTGCCGTTTCAATTTGCACGGGAGCGTCGCGCCGCTCCCGCTTCCATTTCTCGCATCGGATTCGTCCGAAAACCGCTGCGCACTTTTCGGTCCGATGCTATTGAGCGGCCCAAACCCGCCGCGTCCGAAAGGTTGCGGCGCAATTTCCGCCTGTTTTGCCTGCCGCCCGGACCTTGGACGGCAGCGAGGAGCCGCCCATGACAGACGCCAAGAACCTCACCCAGCTCGGCAAGCACGTCGAGACGCCACAGAGCCCCGAACAGGCGGTCCTGGAGACCGTGCCGTTCCAGCACGGCGATGGCCCGCCGGCGATCGTGCGCTTCACCTGCCCCGAATTCACCTCGCTCTGCCCGGTCACCGGCCAGCCGGATTTCGCCCACATCGTCATCGACTACGCACCCGACCGGACGCTGGTGGAATCGAAGTCGCTGAAGCTGTTCATGACCTCGTTCCGCAACCACGGCGCCTTCCATGAGGAATGTACCGTGATGATCGGCCGCCGGATCGTGGAGGCGACCAAGCCGCTCTGGCTGCGCGTCGGTGGCTACTGGTTTCCGCGCGGCGGCATCCCGATCGATGTCTTCTGGCAGACCGGCGCACCGCCCAAGGACGCGTGGCTGCCCGATACGGGCGTGGCGCCCTATCGCGGGAGAGGTTGAAATTTGTTGCGAAAGGCTGGCGGGACAGCGCCCCTCTCTGTCCTGCCGGACATCTCCCCCACAAGGGGGGAGATTGGCAGCTTCGGCGGCCCGCTTATCCTGAAACGTCGGAGATTGGCGAAAGCCGGCGTGACCTCTGATCTCCCCCCAAGTGGGAGAGATGGCCGGCAGGCCAGAGGGGGGCGCGAAGGATCGCCGACACTGATCTTTGGTCATTTTCATTCGCACTGGTACTGGCTCAGCGCCCATTCGCCGGTGACCGACAGGAGATCGGAGACCTTCCAGGCGCCACCGACCTTCTTCAGCTTCCATTCCAGGCGGTGCTGGTGGCCCTCGACGACGAAGGCAACGACCACCTTGGCCTCGTCGCCATTGACGGCTTCGATGGTGCGCAGGCTCCGGTCTATGGCCAGCTTGTCATAGTCGGCATTGTCGAGCGCCATGTTGGGGTCGAGGCATTCGCCCTGGCCCGAGGCGCGCAGCGCGTCCGCCTTGTCGAGTACGGTTTTCGCCGGGTCGGTGAAGTTCTTACGCTGCGCAGGATCGAGCTCCAGCCCGAGATGCTCGTAGAAGGGCTTCACCACCGCGGTCGGCGATCCGGGCAGGACCGGCGCGACAGGCGCCGGTTCGGCCGGCTTGCTGTCCGGCGCAGCGGCTGCAGGCGGCGACGTGTCGACCGCAGGCGGCGAGGTGTTGTCGCCGGATGAGGCTTTCGGCGGCGGCGCGCCGAACAGCCCCTGCGCAGAGGCGCCGCCGCTCAGCCCCGCGGCCAGCATCGACAAGCTCGCCAGCGCGAGGACAAAGCGGCGAGGCACGGCATCACTCCGTCGAGGCACCGCATCCCAGCGCGCTGAGCTTCCAGTCGCTGGTCTTGGAACTGATGTCGGCGATCTTCCACTTGCCGTCCACTTTCTTCAGCGACCACACCATTTCGCGTTTGGAGTCATCGCCTTCCGGGAAAAGATTGAAGTTGGCCGTCACTTCGGCGGTGTCGCCATTGACGGTCTCGGTGAGCTTCAGCGTCTTCGACAGGGTCTTCTGATCGAAATCCTGCGCGTCGAGGCCTGGGTCGAAGTCGAGGCAGGACACCTCGTCGGGCTTCTCCTTTTGCGCCTTGTCGTTGGCTTCGAACAGCTTGGTGACCGGCTCGGTGAAACGGTCGCGGTATTTGGCGTCTCCCTCGAACTTCACCGAAGGCACATAGAAGAACTTCACGGCGTTGGAGGCCGGCCCGGCGAGCACGGCGCCGGGCAAGGCAATCGAGAAGACAGCGGCAAGCACTATCGGCTTCATGCAGGATCTCCGAGGTTCGGCGGCTTGGCGGCACGCTTGCCACCACGCCTCCTGCATATCGCCTTTTTTGCGGCTCATGAAGTCTTTGCGGCTCATGAAGCCCGGGCGCGCTCAGGCATCCAGCCAGACGTTCTGGAAGTCCATCTCGTAGGTCTGGTGCATCGAGTAGTTCTTCACCTTCTTGTTCATGTGGCAGTAGAGCTTCTGCCAGAAGGGCTGGATGATGACGCCGGAGTCCTGCAGGATCGCCTCGACATCCTTCATCACCTCCTTGCGCTTGGCGACGTCGATCTGTGACAGCGCCTCCTTGAGCTTGGCGTCGAACTCCGGATTGGAGTAGGCCGTCTCGTTCCAGGCCTCGCCCGAGCGGTAGCCGAGCGCCAGAACCTGGACACCGAGCGGGCGCATGTACCAGATGGTCATGGAATAGGGATATTTCGTCCAGTCGTTCCAGAAGGTCGAGCCAGGCAGCACGGTGCGCTTCACCTTGATGCCGGCATCGCGCAGCTGGCCGGCGATGGCGTCGCCGGTGTTCTTCTGCCATTCGTCCTCGACCGTGATCAGCTCATGCTCGAAGTCGGCCTGGCCGGCTTCCGCCATCAGCTTCTTGGCGCCGGCCGCGTCGCGCTCCTTCTTGGGCAGCGGATAATATTCGGGATGGATCGGGGCGACGTGATGGTTCTCGCCGACCGTGCCGCGGCCGTTGTAGCCGAGCTGCATGACCTGGCTGTTGTCGACCGCCATCTGCAGCGCGTTGCGCACCCGCTTGTCGTCATAGGGCTTATGCGTGACGTTGGTGCGGGCAACCAGCGTGGTCGCGGTCGCGACCTCCGACTTCACCAGGCCCATCTTGTCCAGCGGGTCGATATAGTCGGCCGGCGTTTCGAAATCGAGGTCGACCTCGCCCGAATCGAAGGCATTGAGCGTGGCGTTGAAGTCGGTGCCGTAGTCGATGAACTCCACCCCGTCGAGCGGCGCCTCGCCGCCCCACCATTTGCCGTTTTCGCGGCGCTTGACGACCGCCTTCTGGCCGACATCGTAGGAGACCAGCTCGAAGGCTCCGGTGCCGATCGGCTTCTTGATCGGGTCGGCGCCATCCTTGTCGAAGTCGCGATGCACGACCAGCGCCGGATAGTCGGTCAAGCCCGGGATGATGGCGATATCGGCTTCGACGAGCTTCAGCTTGACCGTGTGGTCGTCGACCTTGGTGATGGCGCCATCCTTGGCCTTGCCGGTCTTGGTGTCGATCAGCGCGCCGACGCGGGCGGCCATGGAATTGCCGGAAGCCGCCTTGTCGCACCAGCGGTTCAGATTGGCGACCACGTCGTCGGCGTTGAAGGCATCGCCATTGTTCCAGGTGACGCCCTTGCGCAGATGCAGCGTGTATTCGGTGGCGTCGTCATTGACGTCCCAGCTTTCGAGCAGAACCGGCTCGAAGGTGAACTGGTGGGTGTAGCGCACCAGCGGCTCCAGCCAGCAGCGGGTGACGTTCGCCATCTCGGTCCAGTCGTAAGTGCGCGGATCCTTCTGCGCCTTGACCGACATCGCGACATGCAGCGTGCCGCCCTTCTTCGGCTCGTCGGCCAGCGCCTTGGTCGGCGCGGCAAGGCCGAGCATGCCATAGGCGAAAGCCGTCGATGCGCCGAAGGCGCTGGCCAGCGCCAGGAATTCGCGCCGGTCGACACGGCCCGCGCGCGCCTCCTCGGCCATCGCTTGGATAGCGGCCGGGACCCGGTCACCATTGCTTCTGAAAAGTGTCATTCTCGTGCTCCCATTGATCTGGTCGGGTCTTCGCCCGGTTGGCTTCAACTAATGCTGCCTTCCATCAACTGACGCTGTCAGGCAGCTTTTCCTCGCGCCGCGCGATCAAATCCCTGAGACCTTCGGCAATGCCCTCGTCGAGCTTCGGCTCCTGGTAGTCGGCCAGCATGGCGCGCGCCTTTTCGCGGCCGCGCGTGTCATGGTCCTTGGCGCCTTCGGCGCTCCACTGCTCGAAGGAATTGAAGTCCATGATATTGGGCATGAAGAAGGCGCTCTCGAAATGCTCGAGCGTATGCTGCGTGCCGAGGAAATGCCCTTGCGGGCCGACCTCGCGGATCGCCGCCATCGCGTCCTTGAAATCGTCGAAGGACACGCCGCCGGCATATTTGTACCAGCCGACCAGCTGCTCGCAGTCGGTGGCGAATTTCGAATAGCCGCAGGTCAGCCCCGCTTCCAGCCAGCCGGCGGAATGCCAGATGTAGTTGGCGCCGGAAAGGATCGCGGCATGCATCAGCATGTTCGCCTCGTAACCCGCCTGCGCGTCGTTGAGCTTCGAGCCGACATGGAAGCCGGAGGTGCGCCAGGGCAGCTTATACTTCCTGGCCAGCGCTCCCATCAGATACATCATCTGGGCTGCCTCCGGCGTGCCGCCCATCGGCGCGCCGGTCTTCATGTCGACCGTCACCATGAACTGGCCGTAGAGCTGCGGCGAGCCGGGCCGGATGAGCTGGGTCAGCGCCACGCCGGCGAGCGCCTCGGCGTTGACCTGCGCCACCGCGCCGACGGCGGAGGCCGAGGTCGAGGCGCCGCACAGCGCGAAAGGCGCCAGGATGAGAGGCTGGTTGTGGCTCGCATAGACTCGCATGGCATCGATCATGGTGGCATCCCACACCAGCGGCGAATTGCAGTTGGTGATCGCAACCAGCACCGGATTGTCGCGCACGAACTCCTCGCCGAAGACGATGCCAGCCATCGCCATCGTGTCCTCGGCGCGCTCCTTCGACGTGACGATGCCCATGAACGGCTTGTCGGAATGTTTCAGCGCCGAATGAATGATGTGAAGGTGCCGCTTCGGCACCGCGATCTCCATCGGCTCGCAGATGACCGAGCTCGAGGAATGCAGCGCCGGCGCCATGTAGGCCATCTTGTGGAAATTGTTGAGGTCGGCCAGCGTGCCGTAGCGGCGCTTGTTGTCGAGGTCGCGGACATAGGGCGCGCCATACATCGGCACGAAGATCGAGTTCTTGCCGCCGACGCGCACCGTACGCTCCGGGTTGCGCGCGTGCAGTGTGAACTCCGGCGGAACCTTCGAGACCAGCTCCATCAACAGAGCGCGGTCGATGCGGACACGCGTTTGCCTGACATCGGCGCCGACCGCCTTCCAGAGCTCGATCGCGCCGTCGTCGCGGAATTCGCAGCCCACCTCCTCGAGGATCTTCAGCGATTCCTCATGGATCAGCTCCACCGCCTCGTCGGGCACGATCTCGTAGGCGGGGATCTTGCGCACAAGGGTGGGGAAGGACGCGACCGGCGCGCTTCTCAGCGCCTTGCGGCCGAGCCGGCCGCCGCCGCGGCGGTGGGTCTGTTCGGTCAGTTCAACGGCCGGTGCGTTCATGGAGGCTCCTTCTTCCCGCCCGACCAAGTTAGCGAGAGGAAATATGGATGTGATGCTGGAAAATCCTGATCTCTTGTATAAGCTGCGCTTATGCGAAACCTACGCCAGCTCCTGCCCTCCGCCGGCAGCCTCATCGTCTTCGAGGCCGCGGGCCGGCTGTCGAGCTTCACCGCCGCCGGGCGCGAGCTCGGCATGACGCAGGCGGCCGTCTCCTATGCGGTGCGCGGGCTGGAGGAGCAGCTTGGCGCCAAGCTCTTCCAGCGCCGCCACCGCCAGGTGCTTCTGACGGAAGCCGGCGAACGTTTCCATGCCGATGTTTCGCTGGGCCTCTCGCATATCCGCAAGTCGGCGGAAGACCTTCGCCTGCAGGCGACCGGCGGGCATGTGACCTTGGCCGCCTCGACCGCCTTCGGCTCCTTCTGGATGATGCCGCGCCTGCAGCAGTTCCGCGACGAATTGCCGGGCGTCGACCTGCGCATCCAGACCGCCGACCGCGACCTCGACATCATCGCCGAGGGGATTCCGCTGGGCGTGCGCGGCGGCGTGCCGCGCGACTGGCCGGATTATCACTCGCTGTCGCTCTCCGATGAAGAAATCTTCCCAGTCGCCGGCCCCAGCTATCTCGCCAGGTTCGGCAAGCCGAGGACGGTCGAGGAACTGGCCACGCACCGGCTGATCCATCTAGAAGAACCCTATCGCGAGGCCCCGACCTGGGACGAATGGTTCGCTTCGGCCGGAACCAGCCTGCGCAATGCCGAGCGCGGCCTGCGCATCAACGACTATGCGCTGGTGATCCAGGCGGTGATGGAAGGGCAAGGCATCTCGCTCGGCTGGCGCCATCTGGTCGAGCGCCTGGTGGCGTCAGGGCTCCTGGTGCCGGTGACCGATCATGTGATGCGGACCGGCATCGGCTTCCACGTCATCTGGCCGAAGAATCGCGATCTCAGCGACAATGCGCGCAAGGTCAGGGACTGGCTGGTGGCGCAGGCGTGAAAAAGTGGTTGTACCAGAAAATTCCCTCTATCAGAAATAGGCTTTCTTAGTTTAGTAGTTGCGTGCTGGATGGGGGGTAATGATGATCGCGAAACTTGGCGGCCATTTCGGCGTGGCTGTGTCTGGTCTGATCACGTTTGTGTTGGTTGTTCTGGCGGTAATAGTCGCCAACAACCTAACAGGCTTCAACGTTTTTTCGTTCAGTTTTTGGGTGGTCATTCCGGCTGGAGCAGTGTTGACAGGGGTGGCTGCAGCCTCTGGCTACTATTTCGGCAGCTTGTTTTTTCACACCCGACCCACATGGTTTCTTCTCGTCCAAATTCTCATTGTGACAGCTGCGGCGCAATTGGTCATCTACTATGGCGAATATCGCTCATTGGTCCTGGACGACGGCACTATGGCCTCTGACGCCATTGGTTTTTGGGATTATCTCGATACCTATCTAAGGTCGATGCATCTCAAGGCTGGACATGGCGGCCATACCGACAGTGGCGAGGTTGGCGACTTTGGCTACTGGTTAGCAGTGATCGATTTCATAGGCTTCATCCTGGGAGGATTTTTCGTCTTTTTCATGCTGCAAACCTATCCGACGTGCTGGAAATGCAGTCGATACCTCAGGAAAATAACCAAAACCGGCCAGATGTTTCCAGACCATGGGCAGTTCGCGAAATATTACGACACACTTTTTCAGCACCCTGTCGACAGCAGGCCCTTCGCGGATTTGATGAAAGGCAACCCGAAAGTCCGCAAACCCGCTTTGGGCACGGTCTTGGTCGGATCTGATCTTCTCGGCTGTGAGCACTGCAAGACACAGCTTCTAGCTCAAAAGGTTCAGATCCTGGGAAAGAAGGGGTGGAAGGATATCGCAAAGCTGACCCGGAACGTTCGGCTGCCGGATGGCGTGGATCTGCGGCAGGTGGTTACTCCTGGCTGATTTGGGTGACGGCGGCGGTCTGATGCAATTGGGCCTATCCGCAGCGCACTCGAATCCGCCTATAATCGCTCGATGCCCATTCGCCAGCTTTCCGAAACCATGATCAACCAGATCGCCGCCGGCGAGGTTATCGAGCGTCCGGCGAGCGTGGTGAAGGAGCTGGTCGAGAATGCGCTCGATGCCGGCGCGTCGCGCGTGGAGATCGTCACTGCCGGCGGCGGGCTGAACCTCATCCGCGTCACCGATGACGGCTCGGGTATCCCCGAACAGGAACTCGCGCTGGCCATTGCCCGCCACTGCACCTCGAAGCTTTCCGACGACATCCACGACATCCGCTCGCTCGGTTTCCGCGGCGAGGCGCTGCCCTCGATCGGTTCGGTGGCGCGACTGTCGATCCGCTCGCGCACGGCGTCAGGCGACAGCGCCGCCGAGATCGGCATCGACGGCGGGCGCGTCTTACCAGTGAAGCCGGCGGCGGCCAATCGCGGCACGACGGTCGAGGTGCGCGACCTTTTCTTCGCCACGCCGGCCAGGCTGAAATTCATGAAGGGCGAACGCGCTGAAAGCTCGGCCACCAGCGACGTGGTGAAGCGCATCGCGATCGCTTTCCCGGCCGTGCGCTTCACGCTGGCCGGCTCGGACCGCACCACCCTGGAGTTGCCGGCGATGGAAGACACGCCGGAAGGCCGGCTCGCCCGTGTCGCGCAGGTGATGGGCAAGGATTTCCCGGACAATGCCATTGCCATCGATGCCATGCGTGACGGCGTGCATCTGGCCGGCCATGTGTCGATCCCGTCCTACACGCGCGCCAACGCGCTGCAGCAATATGCCTATGTCAACGGACGTCCGGTGCGCGACAAGCTGATCGCCGGCGCGATCCGCGGCGCCTTCGCCGATGTGCTGCCGCGCGACCGGCACGCGGTGACGGTGCTCTTCCTGTCGCTCGATCCCTCGACGGTCGACGTCAATGTCCATCCGGCCAAGGCCGATGTACGCTTCCGCGATCCGGGACTGGTGCGCGGGCTGATCGTCGGCGCCATCCGCGAGGCGCTGGCCGGCGCCGGCATCCGCGCGGCGACGACAGGCGCCGCCGGCATGATGGCGGCATTTCGGCCTGGGGCCGCAGCCTATTCCCACCCCGGCCCGGCGGGCGGCCATCGCAGCTACGAGGCCGCCTATCACGCCTCCAACTCCGGAGGCTTCGACCCGTTGCGTTCGGCGCAGCGGCCGCTCGATATGGGCTATGGCGAGGCGGGGCATCAGCGCAATGGCTTTGCGGAGAACGACCAGGCGGCCTTCGACACCGGCCCGCTCGCCAGCGCCGATGCCCGCGCCGGCGTCGCCGAGCCGGCCGAGGCGCTGCTCGGCATGGTGCTGGGCGCGGCGCGCGCGCAGGTGCATGAGAATTATATCGTCGCGCAGACCAGGGATTCGCTCGTCATCGTCGACCAGCATGCCGCGCATGAGCGTCTGGTCTATGAGGCGCTGAAGAACGCCCTGCATTCGCGCGCTGTCCCGTCGCAGATGCTGCTTTTGCCCGAGATCGTCGATCTGCCGGAGGAAGACGCGGAGCGGCTGGCGATGCACTCCGAGACGCTTGCCAAATTCGGCCTCGGCCTGGAGCGCTTCGGCCCCGGCGCTGTGGCGGTGCGCGAGACGCCGTCGATGCTCGGCGAAACCAATGTGCAGCAGCTGGTGCGCGACCTTGCCGACGAGATCGCCGACAACGACACCGTCGAGACGCTCAAGGAACGGTTGGACAAGATCGCCGCGACCATGGCCTGCCATGGTTCCGTCCGCTCGGGCCGGCTGCTGAAGGCCGAGGAGATGAACGCGCTGCTGCGCCAGATGGAGGCGACGCCCGGCTCCGGCACCTGCAACCACGGCCGCCCGACCTATATCGAGCTCAAGCTCGCCGATATCGAACGGCTGTTTGGAAGGCGGTGAGTGCGCCACGGCCCCTCACCCAGCCTACGCTGCGCTCGGCTGACCTCTCCCCGGTGGGGAGAGGAGATTGTCGGCGCCGGCGCCAATCTCTTCTCCCCATGGGGAGAAGGTGGCCGCGAAGCGGCCGGATGAGGGGGCAAGAAAAGAGCCGCTCGAAGCGGCTCTTTTCTTGAGTTAGGAAACGACTTCCACCTTTTGATTTACCGCTTCAAATTCACCACGATCACGCCGCCCAGCGCCAGCGCGCCGCCGAGGATGCCGAGCAGCGACGGCACTTCGCCCAGCCAGAAGAACCCGATCAAAGCGGAGGTCGGCGAGACTAGATAGAGGAAGTTCGAGGCGCGGGCGGCAGGCAGGCGCGACAGCGCGGTCGCCCAGGCCGCATAGGCGATCAACGAGGGCACGATGCCGAGATAGATGACGGCGCCGAGACCGGCAGTGTCGGCGACCGCCGCCTGCGAAAACGCTTCCGGCAGGAATGGCGACAGGCAGAGCGCGCCGAGCACCATGTTGGAGGCGGAGATCGTCAGCGGATGGTGGCGGGCGAAGAGCGGCTTCTGGACGATGGTGTTGACGGCCGAGCAAAGCGCCGAGCCTAGCACCAGCAGCGCGCCGGTATTGAAATGCAGGCCGTGCCCGTCGGCCACCGCGATGATGCCGATGCCGGCGAAGGAAATGACCGTGCCCAGCCAGGCGACGCCTGAGAACCGCTCGCCGAGCAGGGCCATGGCCATGATTGCGGTGAAGATCGGGCTGACATTGATGATGAAGCCGGCCGCGCCCGCCGAGACGGTGAGCTCGCCGAAATTGAGCATGGCGGTGTAGAGCGCGACGAAGATGGCGCCGCCAAAGGCGAAGCGCCACAGCTCGTCGATCCTGGGCAGCGCCGGGCGCTTCACCGCGAGAAATATGGCGGCCGGAACCGCCGCGATGGCAAAGCGTAGCGCGCCGAGCTCCAGCGGCTGGAAGGCGGCGAGGCCGGCGCGGATCGCCGGGAACGCCGAGGCCCAGCCAAGCACCGTAAGCGCCACCGCGACGGCCGCGGTGCCGTCCATGCGCTGTGTCTCATTCAACGTGCCGGTGTAAGCGCTCATTGCCGTACCCTCGTCTTTTTGTGCCATGGACGCAGAAAACGCCATTGCCGGCCGATTGACAAACGAGCAAATCGAGGGTCAGCTGTGAGCATGGATCACAGCTCGGATCAGATACTGCCGTTGGAAACCTTGCGCGCCTTCGATGCCGCGGCGCGCACGGGGAGTTTTTCCGCGGCGGCCGAAAAACTCAACCTCACCCATGGCGCGGTGAGTCGCCAGATTGCCAAGCTCGAGGACTGGCTCGGCTTGAAAGTGTTCGAGCGCAATGCGCGCGGCGTGTCGCTGACCATCGAGGGCAATCGCCTGCATCTTCGCACCACAGAGGCCTTCGCGCTGATTTCGGTCAATTCCGACCGCTGGGTCGAGCCGCGCGGCACGGCCGTGGTGCGGCTGGCCTCGATCCCCTCGGTGAGCGGATTATGGCTGATGCCGCGCATGGCCGCATTGGAAAACCATCCGACCAAGTTGCGCATCGTGCTCGATGTCGACAATCGCCAGGCCGACCTTGCCGACGAAGGCATCGACCTTTCGGTGCGCTGCGGGCGCGGCCGCATTCCGGGCCGCGTCTCGGTGCAGCTTTTCGAAGAGCAGATTTTCCCCATCGCCTCGCCGGAGCTCGCCAAGGAGATCGGACGGGGCGACCCTGCGCGGCTGCTGAAGTACCCGCTGATCAACGATTCCGATGCATCCGGATGGCGTGCATGGCTCGCCGCGCAAGACATCGATTACCGCCCCCGTCCGCAGGACCGGCGTTTCGAGGATTACAATCTGGTTCTGGACGCGGCGGCGCATGGGCTGGGCATTGCGCTGGCGCGGCCGCCGCTGACTGCGGACCAGCTCCGGTCCGGCCGTATCGTTGCCGTCGATGAGCGCGTTGCGCTCAATCCAGTGTCCTATTGGATGGACCGTCCGGTCGGCCGGCCGCGCGCGGCGGCGGCAGATCTGGCCGGGCGCATCGCCGAACAGGCGGGGCTTGCTCGGGAAAAGCTCGAAGGTTTCCTTCAGGATGACGTCTAGGGCATTCACCGTTTCACGAAAACGGTGAAATGCCCCATCCCCTTCGGGCGGAAAACCGTTCACACTTTTCCTGGAATTGCTCTAGCGAAGCAGCAGGACCATGATCGTTGCCGTCACCGCCGAGACGATGGCCGTGACAACCGAGATCGTCCAAAGGGATAT
The DNA here is from genome assembly GCF_003952405.1 of Mesorhizobium sp. M2A.F.Ca.ET.043.02.1.1. Classification (NCBI taxonomy): domain Bacteria; kingdom Pseudomonadati; phylum Pseudomonadota; class Alphaproteobacteria; order Hyphomicrobiales; family Phyllobacteriaceae; genus Mesorhizobium; species Mesorhizobium sp. M2A.F.Ca.ET.043.02.1.1. The sequence goes on along the minus strand of NZ_CP034445.1, from coordinate 6,175,586 downwards.
CGGCGCGGATTCCGATCGCGGCGCGTGACCAGCCGGGCGGATCGCGGCGCCGCGAGGCTGCGGCGCGTTGGCGTTGGCTGCTACCAGCACCGCCGCGGAGGCGACGGCCGGCGAAAATGTGGACAATGCCGGCGCAACCGCGGGCCTGGACACATTGTCTGCAACCGCTGCCTGCGGTGAGGCGAAGCCGCGCGGAGCCTGATCGGCATCCGTCGCCGCCCTGCCCGTCGAAGGTCTTGCCGGCGAGGAGTCGGTGACGGCATCGGGCTCCATCACGGCGCGGTAAGCATTCTCGACCTCTGAGGACGACAGGCGCTGCGATGCCTGGGCGGCAGGGCGCGGTTGCGCGCTTTGCAGCGACTGGGCCGCGATTTGCGCCGCCTGCCCCGTCGAGGGCGCCTGCGGCTGGACCAGCGTCTTGATCAAAGCCGCCACCGCAGGATCGGCCTTGGGCGACGGCGCCGGCTGCGGGGTAAGCGCTTCACCGATCAGTGCGTTCAAGCGGGTCGAGGTGATGTCCATGCCGGCTTCCGGAAACTATTTTGACGCTCAGCCATACCGGATGAGCATTGCGTCAAGCTTGACGTTGCTTGCGATTTGTGGCGATTGAAACCCAGATGAACGCAAGCGTCCTTTCATGATGAACCGTTTCGAAGGCCCGGGCGGCAGGGAAGCCCGGATCCGCTATCTCGACGGCGACTTCCAGGTCACCAGTCCGGGCTCGTTCGTGCGCTGCGCGGTGACGGGCGAGAACATTCCGCTCGACGAGCTCAAATATTGGAGCGTCGCCCGGCAGGAGCCCTATGTGAACGCGGCAGTCTCGCTCGCCCGCGAGATCGAGATGCACCCGGAACTGCGCAAACGGTGATAGGCCGGGCGAGCCCACGACGCCGTGACAGTCACCTCGATTGCGCCTAGGCTACCGAATTGAAAAACTTCAAAAAGTCTCTCAAGACCTTTCTTCGCATGCCGCTTATCATGCGTGCGAGAATGCGCGATCGGGCGGTATCGAACGCCCCACGGTTCAAGCTGGCGGCCTGCGCCATCTTCCGTGAAGAAGCGCCGTTTCTGGCCGAATGGATCAGGTTCCACCAGGGTGTGGGATTTGAGCATTTCTATCTCTACAACAACTTCTCGACCGACGACTTCAAAGCCGTATTGGACCCGTTCATCCAGCAAGGGCTGGTTACGCTGGTCGACTGGCCGCGGCCGGTGGGACAGCTGTCGGCTTATAGGGACTGCATCCGCAGGCGCTGGCGTGAAGCATTGTGGATCGGATTCTTCGACATCGATGAGTTTCTTTTCGCGCCCGACGGACGTGACGTGCCCTCGGTTCTCAGGGACTATCGCGACCTTCCAGGCGTTTGCGTCTGGCAGGCGTTCTATGGCTCTTCCGGCCATGTCGAGCGGCCGGAAAGTCCACTGGTCGAGGCCTTTACGATGCGAGCCGGGCCGGACATCACGACGGTCAAGACTATCCTCAACCCTCGCATGGTCTACAGGCCTGGCGTCCATCAGTCGAAATTCCTGTCCGGTGAAGGGGTGGACACTGATCGACGGACCATCGTGCCCGGTATGCCTCCCAAGCTCGATATATTGAGGACCAATCACTATTGGTCGCGATCGCTCGCCGACCTCGACCAGAAGATCCGGCGCGGCGACGCCTCGACTTCCACGCCGCGCGACAGGGATTGGCATTTCGACTTCGAAAGCAAGCTCAATGTCGAGCGCGACGAGACCATCCTCGAGGCGATGCAGCGTCAGCGCTGAGGCAACCTGCAACTTGGCCTGTCGCGGCTTCACGGCCGGCGCCATTCACCCGGGAGGCCAGCCCATACAGGTTCCTGGCCGAGTGCCGGCAACAATCGATCGTCGCGACGAAAAACCCTTCTTCCAACGCACGTGACAGGTTCGTGACTCTGCGGTTATAGACAATGCCGTGGGTATGGGGGATTTGCCGTGAAGGCACTGGTGACCGGCGGTGCCGGCTTTATTGGTTCGCATCTATGCGACCTGTTGCTGGCAAGCGGCTATGAAGTAATATGCCTCGACAATTTCTCGACTGGTTCGGATGAGAACATCCGTCACCTGTCAAACAATGCGCGGTTCAGCCTGCTGAGGCACGATGTCACCGTGCCGCTTCAGGCCGAGGCCGATGAGATCTTCAATCTCGCTTGCCCCGCCTCGCCTGTTCACTACCAGCGCATTCCAATCGAGACGACAAAGGCTTGCGTCTACGGCGCCATCAACATGCTCGACCTTGCATGCGCTTCGGGCGCCAGAATCCTTCAGGCGTCGACGTCCGAGGTCTATGGCGATCCGCAAGTCCATCCCCAGACCGAGGCCTATTGGGGCCATGTCAACCCGATTGGCCCGCGCAGTTGCTACGATGAAGGCAAAAGATGCGCCGAAGCACTGTTCTTCGACTATCGGCGCCGGTCGCAACTGCCGATCAAGGTGGTGCGCATCTTCAATACATATGGACCTCGCATGCACCCTTCGGATGGGCGCGTGGTCAGCAATTTCATCGTTCAGGCATTGCGCAAAGACCCCATAACCATCTACGGCGACGGAAGCCACACCCGCAGTTTCTGCTTTGTCGACGACCTGATGGATGCGATGGCCCGGATGATGGCGACGCCCGACGATTTCGTCGGGCCCGTCAACATCGGAAACCCGACGGAAGTCACGATCCTCGAGCTGGCCGAGCTGGTGCGGGGCATCGTCGGCGGCAAGTCGAAGATCGAGTTCAAGCCCCTCCCCGAAGACGATCCCCAACAGCGCCAGCCCGATATAGGCCTGGCGCGTTCGGCGCTGGACTGGTCCCCTCGTGTTGCCCTCGAAGACGGGCTTGGCGAGACAGTTCGCCATTTCCGTGGGCTTATCAACTGACGGCAGGGCACCGGATCAACCAGGCGCGGCGCACAACTCAACCCCGCATCTTGCGCTGACGCCAGGCATCGAGCGTCTCGCCGATGATGCGTTCGGGCACGTGATCAAGCTCGAACACGGCCTCGATATCGAGCACGTCCAGTTGATCGAGGAAACCGGCGGGCACCTCGCCGTGGTGCAGCCGCGCGGCGTCCTTCGCCGTGGTGACCAGGCGCAGCCCCTCCTGCCGGGCGAGTGCCAGAAGGTCGGCAAGCTCGTCTTGGGCGTAGAAATGATGGTCCGGAAAGGCGCGCGAAAGCGCGACTTCACCGCCCGCTCCGCGCACCGTGTCGAAGAATTTCTCCGGATGGCCGATGCCGGCGAAGGCCAGGAACCGGCCGCCGGCGAAGCGTGACGGATCCGCCGGCTCGACATGCGCCAGGAAGATCGGCCGGCCGGCACGCGCCGCCTGGCGCACGACGCCGTCGGCGGCGGCGCCCTCGCCCATCTTCAGCAAGCCGCTGGTGAAGACCAGCTGGTCGACGATCTTGGCGCGGAGCGGTCCACCCGGAATTACGCGGCCGTTTCCGACGCCGAAGCGGGCGTCGACCACGACCAGCGCATAGTCGATATGGATGCGCGCCGACTGGAAGCCGTCATCCATGATCAGGAAATCGCAGCCATGTCCCTCGATGAGCAGTTTTGCGCCCGCGGCGCGGTTCGCCGTCACCGCCACCGGCGCGTGTTCGGCCAGAAGCAGCGGCTCGTCGCCAACATGTTTGGCGGCGTCGTGATGCGCATCGACGACATGCGGCTTGGCGAACGAACCGCCATGGCCGCGCGACAGGAAGCCGGGCGTGAGCTGCATGCGCCTGGCTTGTTTGGCCAGGGCAATGGCGACCGGGGTCTTGCCGCTGCCGCCGACGGTCAGATTGCCCACGCACAGCACCGGCGCGTCGACCTTCTCGCGCGGGGCATGCCGCATGCGGCGGCCGGCAACCATGCCGTAGGCAGCCGACACCGGCGACAGAGCGAGCACGCGCCAGTCCGGCTTTTCCCACCAGAAGGGCGGCGCCTCGCTGGTCATCGCGCGGCTTCCGCGCAATTTGATTTTGCGCATGACCTTCTCCAAAAATCGGGTCCGATTTTTGGGATCATGCTTTAGCGCCCGTTGGCGCCTTTCAGGCGCGCCTTGACGACCAGCGGCTGGATATAGGGCTCCAGAGATTTCAGCGTCCGGGCGAGCGCGCCGCGCATCTCGTCGACGGTGGCGGCACCCGCCGCGATCATTTCGTGGCGCGCCACTTCGTTGGTCAGAAGGAAATTGACCGCGCCGGTCAGCATGTCGCGGTCGCGCACAAGCTTGGCGCCGCCGCTGTCGAGCAGGCGCTGATAGGCCTCGCGGAAATTCTGGACGTTGCGGCCGGCAAGCACCGCGGTTTCGAGCATTGCCGGCTCGAGCGGGTTCTGGCCGCCTTCCGAGGTCAGCGAACGGCCGACGAAAGCGATCTCGGTCAGCCTCAGGTAAAGCCCCATCTCACCGATCGTGTCGCCCAGAAGGATATCGGTATCAAGCGAGATGCGGTCGCCCTTGCTGCGCCTTGCCACCGTCAGGCCCATGCCGGAAATCTGCGCGGCAAGCGCGTCGGCGCGGTCGGGATGACGCGGCACGATGATGGTCAAAAGCCCATGATGGCGCCTGTGCAGGCTGGCATGAACCTCGGCGGCCACGACCTCTTCGCCGTCATGGGTCGAGATCGCCGCCCAGGTGGGGCGATCGCCGATCTGGCGCTGCAGGGTGGCCAGGGCCCGCTCATCAACCGGCGGCGGGTTTGTGTCGACCTTGAGATTGCCGGAAACCGTGACCGGCCGGGCGCCGAGCGCGCGGAACCGCTCGCCGTCGACATCCGATTGGGCGATGACATGGGCGAGATTCTCGAACAGCGCCTCGGCAACGCTTGCGCGCTTCTTCCACGAGGTGAAGGAGCGGTCCGACAGCCGGCCGTTGACCAGAACCTGCGGCACATTGCGGGCGCCGAGTTCCAGGATGGTCATCGGCCAGATTTCCGATTCGGCGATGATCGCCAGTTCCGGCCGCCAGTGATCGAGGAAACGGCTTACCGCGGGCTTGAGATCGAGCGGCACATATTGGTGGATGATGCGGCTGCCGAGGCGCTCGTCGGCGACCTTGGCCGATGTCACGGTGCCGGTGGTCAGGACGACGTTGACGCCGTAGTCGAGGATGCTCTCGACCAGCGGCACCACCGCGATCGTCTCGCCGACGCTTGCCGCATGGATCCAGATCACCGGCCCTTCCGGCCGGGGCCGGCCGGCGACGCCATAGCGCTCGCGGCGCCGGGCGCGATCCTCCTTGCCGCGCGAGGCCCGCCAGGCGACATAAGGACCGATCAGCGGATAGGCGGCCGCCCCCGCATAGCGGTAGGCGGTCAGGGCCGCACGCGCCCAGCGCTCGCTCATTTGCCGCCATCCACGAGGCGATAGGCCTCGGCCGTCGCGGCGTTGAGGGAGGCGGTGACCTCCTGGCGCTTGCGCTCCATCTCGGCATCGTCGGCATCGGCCGGCACGAAGACCGGGGGGCCCACGATAACCGCGGAGCGCCCGAAAGGCAGGTTGATGGTGGTCTTGTCCCAGCTCTTCTCAAGCACCTTGCGGCGACTGGTGGCGATAGCCGAAGGCAGGATCGGCCGGCCGGAAAGCCTTGCCAGAAGAACGATGCCAAGCCCGGCCTCGCGCGGCTTGCCGTTCGGAATGTCGGCGATCATGGCGACGTTCTTGCCGATCACGAGCGACCTCTTGAGCGCGATCAAGGCCTTGGCGCCGCCCTTGTCGAGGTGGTTCGAACTGTTGCGGCCGCCGGAACCGCGCACCGCCTCGATGCCGAATTTCTCGAGCATCAGTGCCTGGAGCTCGGCGTCGGCGCTGCGCGAGACCATGGCGACCAGCGGCCGGCCCTTGGGGTAATAGGCAGGGGTCAGGAGTTGCTGGCCATGCCAGAGCGCGATGATGCCGGGCTCGAGATGCGCATAAGCGCCGCCGGCAACCTTCGTCGAGCCTTCGACAAGCGGGCTGGTGAGGCGAATCAGCCGCAGGAACCAGGCGAACAGGCTGGCGATGAAATTCTTGACGAACCCCGACTGCGCCAACGGCTCGCGGATGCGCCGCCACAGCGTACGCGTTCCGCCGCGTCTGGCAGCGCGCCGCCTGGTCGCCCCTTTCACCGCCTCATGCTCCATCGACGTCAACCGCCGACCTTTGTTTCTGGATCGAGCAGACGGTGCAGATGAACAACGAAATAACGCATATGGGCATTGTCGACACTGGCCTGCGCCTTCGCCTTCCACGCAGTGTGCGCCGATTGATAGTCGGGGTAGATTCCGACGATGTCGAGCGCGTCCAGGTCACGAAACTCGGTTCCACCCAGCTTTTTCAGCTCTCCACCGAAAACCAGGTGCAAAAGCTGTTTCTTTCCGTCTTCCACGGCCATGCCGATCCTTCGCAGATTCATGAATTTTGTGAAACGTTTAGCCCAAAGCAGACGATTTTGGAACTGTGGGCCGACTCACCCTTGGTCAATGCGGGCAATTACACCGGCGAGCACGCCAAGCAGTTCGCCGCTGCCGGCCGCGAGCGCGCCGTGATTGATCACCTCGCCGGCATAGCGCGGCGGCTTGCCAGCGCGATCAAGCAGTGCACCGCCAGCCTCGGCGAGGATGAGATCGGCGGCGGCGATGTCCCAGTCATGCGCATTCGGCTTGACGAAGGTCGCATCGAGCTTGCCGGCGGCGATCATCGCCAGCCTATAAGCAAGCGAGGGGATGTAGGCGGCCCGCCGCAGCCTGTCGTGCCAGGCCTCCGGCATCAAGTCGACCAGCGTCTTGGGTCCGCCGATATCGACGCTCTGACCCAGCGGACGCACATGGATGCGCTTGTCGTTGAGATAGGCGCCCTCGCCCGGCAGCGCCCAGTAGGTCTCATGCTTGGCCGGGCATTCGAGCACGCCGGCGAGCGAGCGGCCGTCCTCGACCACGGCGACGCTGACGCACCAGGAATGCAGACCGTCGAGAAAGCCGCGCGTGCCGTCGATCGGGTCGACGACGAAGGTGCGGCGGGCCGACAGCCTGGCGTGGTCATCGGCGGTCTCTTCCGACAGCCAGCCATAATCCGGACGCGCCTTGAGCAAGGTCTCGCGAAGATAGGCGTCCGCGGCATGGTCGGCCTCGCTCACCGGCGAGGTGCCGCCCTTCATCCACACCTGCGGGTTGTTGCCGAAATAACGCATGGCGATGGCGCCGGCTTCGCGGGCGGCTTCGCGCAGCAATGCAAGGTCGTCGCCAGCCTCGCTCGATGTCAGTTGGTCAAGCGCCGGCAAGGGTCATCCCTTCGATCAGGAGCGTCGGGGCAGCCGTGCCGAAATTGCGGTCGAGGTCGCTCGCCGGCACCATGTTGAGGAACATGGCCTTCAGGTTGGAGGCGATCGTCACCTCGGCCACCGGATGTGCCAGCGCGCCGTTCTCGATCCAATAGCCGGAGGCGCCGCGGCTGTATTCTCCGGTCACCATGTCGACGCCCTGGCCGAACACCTCGGTGACGTAGAAGCCGCGCTTCAACGAGGCGATCAAGTCGTCCGGCGAACGCTCGCCGGGCTCGATGGCAAGGTTGGTCGAGGACGGCGAGACCGACGAGCCGCTGCGCGAGCCGCGTCCATTTGTGACGAGACCGAGCTCGCGCGCGGCCGAGGTCGACAGGAACCAGTGGTTGAGCACGCCCTTCTCGACCATCAGCAGCTTCCCGCCCTCGACGCCTTCGCCGTCGAACGGGCGCGAGGCCTGTCCCCGCCGGCGCAAAGGCTCGTCGGTGACGGTGATCGCGGCCGAGGCCACTTGCTTGCCCATCATGTCGCGCAGGAAGCTGGTCTTGCGGGCGACCGCCGCGCCGTTGATGGCGCCGGCGAGATGGCCGGCGATGCCGCGCGCGACGCGCGGATCGAACACCACATCGACCGGGCCGGTCGCCGCCTTGCGGGCGCCGAGGCGGCGCACGGCGCGTTCGCCGGCCTTGCGGCCGATCTCTCCCGGCGCGTCGAGATCGGCGAAATGCTGGCGCGAGGAGAATTCATAGTCGCGCTCCATCGCCGTGCCCTCCCCGGCTATGACGCTGGTCGAGCGCGAGAAACGCGAGGCGACATACTGGCCGACAAAGCCATGCGAGGTGGCGAGCACGAGCCCGCCCAGTCCGGCGCTAGCGCTGCTGCCGGAGGAATTGGTGACGCCCTTGACGGCCAATGCGGCCGCTTCGGCGGCAAGGGCTGCCTCCTTCAACTGGTCGGCCGGTACCTCGGTCGGATCGAAAAGGTCGAGGTCGCGCAAATTGCGGGCGAGCAGCGCGGGATCGGCGAGGCCCCGGAACGGATCCTCGGGCGAGACTTTGGCCATGGCGACGGCGCGCTCGGCAAGCGATTTCGGATCGGAAGCGGCGGTCGCCGAGACGCTCGCCACGCGTTGGCCGACGAAGACGCGCAGCGACACATCCTCGCTCTCCGACGATTCGGTGCCCTCGACCTTGCCCAGCCGCACCGACACGCCGGCAGAGCGGCCGCGCACCGCCACCGCGTCGGCCGCGTCGGCGCCGGCGCGCTTGGCGGCCTCGACGAGCGCCGTAACGCGATCGGTCAATTTCGCTGCGTCGAGCTGGTTGGTCATAAGGTTGTTCCCGTTTGTTCATGCAATCTGTCAGGGCCATGCACTTTGTCACGCCCTGCGGCACCTGTCGCATCGTCTTGTGCATGCCGAAGCGCCAGCTGTCGCACCATCTATTGTTCCACCCACGCTAGTGCAATGGCGGATGCGGCAATCTCAAGGCAATCGCGGTGGTTCGTGTGGGATGCGCAGGGTCGAAAAGGGCGTGCTATCCGGCCACCGGCGCCCAGATCACGTCCTCGATCCTCGTTGCCCCCGTCGCCAGCATCACCAGCCGGTCGAAGCCCAGCGCCGAGCCGCTTGCCTGCGGCATGATGGCCAAGGCCCCCAGGAAATCCTCGTCCAGCGGATAGCGCTCGCCATAGACGCGCTCCTTCTCGTCCATCTCGGCGAGGAAGCGGCGGCGCTGCTCTGCCGGGTCGGTAAGCTCGCCGAAGGCGTTGGCGAGCTCGACGCCGCAGCAATAAAGCTCGAAGCGCTCGGCAACGCGCGGATCCTCGGCGCTCGGGCGGGCAAGTGCCGCTTCCGAAATCGGATAGCCGTAAAGGATGGTGGCCCGCCCCTGCCCCAGGGCCGGTTCGATCTTCTCCACCATCACCCGACTGAACAGATCGGCCCAATTGTCGTCGGGCGCGGTGCGCAGGCCAGCCTTGACCAGCGTGGCATGAAGTCCGTCGCGATCCGTGCTCCCGTCAGCCGCGACGGTCGCCAGAAGGTCGATGCCGGCATATCGAGTGAAGGCCTCCGCCACGCTCAGCCGCTCCGGCTCGGCGAAGGGGTCGGCCTCGCGTCCGCGAAAACGGAAAAGCCTGGAGCCGGCCTTCTCCGCGGCGAGCGCCAGGAATTCGGCGCAGTCGTCCATCAGGCGCTCGTAAGTTTCGCCGATGCGGTACCATTCGAGCATGGTGAATTCGGGATGATGCAGCGGCCCGCGCTCGCGGTTGCGCCAGACCGGGCCGAGGCTGAAGATGCGCTCCTCGCCGGCGGCGAGCAGCTTCTTGCAGGCGAATTCGGGCGAGGTGTGGAGATAGAGCGGGTGGCGCGATGCGTCGGGGCCGAGCGCCTCGGTGGCGAAGGCGGAAAGGTGTGCCTCGTTGCCCGGCGAAACCTGCAGCGCCGAGGTCGTCACCTCGATGAAATCACGTTCCGCGAACCAGCCGCGAAGCGCCGACGCGATGGCGTTGCGCGCCATAAGCCGTGGCCGGCGGTCGGCATGGATATCAGGCATCCACCAGGGCGAAGCGGCGGTCATAGGCAGGAAAATCGCGCGGAAGACTGGCGGTTCGGCGCAAGATGCGCTAGGGCGCACGCGATGGCCACCGTCGCCGCTTCGCGGAAATCGACGCTTGCAGGCCGAAAAACTCGAACGGGATCGAATATCGTGGTCAAGGTCATCGCCAGCTCCTTACGCAAAGGCAACGTCGTCGATAAGGACGGCAAGCTCTATGTCATCCTCTTTGCCGAAAACATCCACCCTGGCAAGGGCACGCCGGTGACGCAGCTCGACATGCGCCGTATCGGCGACGGGGTGAAGGTGTCGGAACGCTACCGCACGACCGAAATGGTCGAGCGCGCCTATGTCGAGGAGCGCGAGCACACCTTCCTCTATTCCGACGGCGAAGGCTTTCACTTCATGAACCCGGAAAGCTACGACCAGGTCGTGGCTTCGGAAGCCGTGGTCGGCGACTTTGCGCCCTATCTGCAGGAAGGCATGGCCGTTCAGCTCGCCCAGTTCAACGGCGTGCCGATCTCGCTGACGCTGCCCCAGCGCGCCACCTTCGAGGTGGTCGAGACCGAGCCGGTCACCAAGGGCCAGACGGCGTCTTCCTCCTATAAGCCGGCCGTGCTCTCCAACGGCGTGCGCACCGCCGTGCCGCCGCACATCTCCGCCGGCACGCGCATCGTGGTGATGACCGCAGACGGGTCATACGTCGAGCGCGCCAAGGACTGAGGGCTCACGGGCAACGCGGAGCATTTCACGGAAACGGCGAACCGCTCCGCCTTCTTGGTTTCGAGGCAAATTAGGACCCACAGGCTCCGGCGCGGGCCTTTGTGGGCGTTCTCCGCTGGAAGTTCGGCTGAACTACTGTCCCGAAGGCGACGATATCAGCACATATCCGCGGGTTTTGTTCTCATTGTCGCTGTCGACCGTGTTCATCGCTCCGAACAGGTCGGCCGTTTTGACCCACACCGGCGGGTATTTGTAGCGGGCGACATCGAGGATCAGGAAGCGGTCCGCTTTCTCGTCGTAAGCGGCCAGTGGCGATATATGCCCGCCTTTCTCCTGGCCCATCGCCTTGCGCAGATAGTTGACGATGACGAAGTGCCCGGGCTTGGCAAGGAACGAACTGGCCTGGATGCGGAACTGCTCGAGGCTGGCATCCGAAGCATGGCGGACCTCGGCCTTGATCGGCTGGGTGGAAAGAATGGCCCCGATTTGGTCGAGCGTCATTCCCTGCTTGTCGAGGACCTGACGAGGAAGAATGGTTTCCGTGCGCTCGTTCAGGACATTATCCTGCGTGAACGTCTTGTAAGGTTCGTATTCGGGCACCGAAGGCGCCGGAACGTTGAGCGCGTTCAACACCATGACGATGCTGGCCACGCCGCAATAGGCCTGCGTCTTTTGCGTGAGAAAGTTGCTCGCGAGGGGGAAATAGGCTTCCTTCGCCATGCTCTCGGCAAGAAAGCCTTCTCCGGCAGGGGAACTGAACCCCGTCAGATTGTCCGGAAGCTTCAGCGTCTCCGAGAAGGCGCTGGGTGCAATCAGAAGAAACGTTAGCAGGAGCGAATAGAAACGCGCAGACATGGTGACCCTCAAGCCTCGTGGAGAAAGCATCGAGGGATGCTATCAGCTTTTGTAAGCCATCGCACGTTGATCTGCCGGCGCGCCCGGGTCAATCAGCCAGCCGCACCATCAGGCGGCCGCCGCCACCGGCAGGCTGGCCGCTTTCCATTCCGGCATCCTGTCCTCGAGGCGGCGCGCGGAACGCCCCAGTTACCGGTTTTGCCATTCTCAAACCCTTTTCCGAAAACTTTCCAAGCGTCTACTATGTGCACATGCACGGGACTCGCATCGCTTTTGGTCCGTTCGTACTCGATCCCGACACCGGGACGCTCCTTAAAGAGCGCATCCCGATCGCCGTTGGGCATCGTGGGCTGACGTTGCTTGCCGCGCTTGCGCACGGCCCGGCGAAATCGTGACCAAGGCTGAGCTGATGGACGCTGCCTGGCCGGGCACCGCCGTTGAGGAAGGCAACCTTACCGTCCAGATCGCGACACTAAGAAAGGTTCTTGGTCCGGCTGACAACGGCGGCGAGTGGATCGCCAATGTGCCTCGCGTCGGCTACCGCTTCACCGGGACGATTGAGCCGGTGGCGAGCACACCCTCCAAACCGATGCCGGCATCCGGCAAACCGTCGATTGCGGTGCTGCCCTTTGCCAATTTGGGCGGCGATCAGGACCAGCAATATCTCAGTGACGGCATAACCGAGGACATAATCACGGAGCTGGCCAGATTTCGCTCCCTCCTCGTCATCGCACGCAACTCGTCTTTTCAGTTTCGCCATCCGGCACCGGACATCGCTGAAGTCCGTCGCAAACTCGGGGTTCGCTACCTCGTCGAAGGCAGCATACGAAAGCTCGGCGATCGCATTCGCATCACCACACAATTGATTGACGCCGCCACCGGCACCCACCTGTGGGCCCAACGGTACGACCGGGCCCTCAACGACATCTTCACATTGCAAGACGAGGTTGCCGCGCTCATCGCCTCAATGGTCGAAGGCCAAACGGAGGCCGACTCGGCAAGCCGCTCCAGGCGCAAGCCTCCAGCCGATTGGGATGCATACGATTACTATCTGCAAGGGCGCGCGCTCTTCCATAGATATGAACTGGACAAGTCCGAGCCGCTGTTCGTTCGGTGCGTCGAGCTCGATGCGACATTCGCTCAAGGCCACGCCTTCCTCGCCCAGGCCCTCGTTGGCAAATTTTGGTACGACAACGATCCCCGCACGCTGCAGAAGGCCTGGGACTCGGCACGAGCGGCGCTCGCTCTCGATAGGAGCGACGGCGTGTGTCACCAGAGCATGGGGCTGGTGCTTACGCATATGCGCCAGCACAGCGATGCGGGAATGCATTTCGAGCGAGCACGCTCGTTGAACCCGCTCGACGTGAACATAGCAGGGGATTACGCGAGCTGGCTCAATTACGGCGGTCGGGCCGAGACGGCACTCAACGTGCTCGAAAGTGCGCTGCTGCGCGACCCGTTACCTCCGACATGGTTTTGGGAGGTGAAGGGCAGCTCCCTTTTCCTGCTTGGCAAGTACTCGGAAGCCGTCAGTTCGTATCAGAAGGCCGGAGACCATTTCTTCACTCATGCCTTCCTCGCGGCGACTTACGCGCATTTGGGCGAGATGGAGAAGGCGCGCGCTGAAGTCGAGGAAACACTGGTGAGGAAACACGACGTGACTGTTCGGCTGATTTCAGGTCTCCCGTTCGCCGACCCGGTCGCTCTCGAGCTTTTCACATCAGGCTTCAGAAAGGCCGGTTTTCCAGTGTGAACGCCACCGCCGTCGCGCTCGGCCTCAAGGCCAACTGGAAGCAGTTTTCGCTGCTGGTGCTGATCAACGCCTTCGTTGGCGGGATGGTGGGCATCGAGCGGACCGTCGTGCCGCTGATCGGCGCGGAGGAATTCGGCGTCGCTTCCAGCACGCTTATCGTCTCCTTCATCGTCAGCTTCGGCGTGGTCAAGGCCTGCGCCAACCTCGTCTCCGGCCAGCTTGCCGACACATGGGGCCGCAAGCGCGTGCTGGTCCTCGGCTGGCTGTTCGGCCTGCCGGTGCCCTTCATCATCATCTGGGCTCCGAACTGGGGCTGGATCGTGGCCGCCAACGCGCTGCTCGGCATCAACCAAGGGCTCGCCTGGTCGATGACGGTGATCATGAAGGTCGATCTGGTCGGGCCGAAATCGCGGGGACTGGCCGTCGGCCTCAACGAGTTCGCCGGCTATCTCGCCGTCGGCATCACCGCCTTCCTCACCGGCTATCTCGCCAGCCGCTACGGGCTGCGGCCAGTGCCGATCTATCTCGGCGTCGTCTACGCGATCCTGGGTGCGGCGCTGTCGATCCTGCTGGTGCGCGACACACGCGGGCATGTGGAGCTGGAACTGGCTAATCACCCAAGACAGTCTTCGCCGCTCAGCTTCCGTGAGATCTTCATGCTGACCTCGTTCGGGGACCGTAACCTGTTCGCCACCTCTCAGGCCGGCCTGGTGAACAATCTGAATGACGGCATGAGCTGGGGGCTGTTCCCGCTCTTCTTTGTCGCCAACGGGCTCGGCGTCGAGCGCATCGGCATCCTCAAGGCGGTGTATCCGGCGGTGTGGGGCATCCTGCAGGTCGCGACCGGGCCGCTCAGCGACCGGTGGGGCCGCAAGGGGCTGATCGTCGCCGGCATGTGGGTGCAGGCGGCGGGACTTCTCTTGACCGCCATGACGCGCGATTTTGGCTGGTGGCTGCTGGCGAGCCTGCTGCTCGGCTTCGGCACGGCAATGGTCTATCCGAGCCTGATCGCGGCGGTTTCGGACGCCTCTCATCCGTCCTGGCGGGCGCGCTCGCTCAGCGTCTACCGCTTCTGGCGCGATCTCGGCTATGCGATCGGTGCGCTGTCGGCGGGTCTGATCGCCGACTTCTTCGGCTTTGCCGCGGCGATCGCGGCAATCGCGGCGCTGACGTTCCTGTCGGGCGCGATCGTCGCGATAGCGATGCGCGAGACGCATGCCGCCGCGCAGTCGCCATAAGGCGATGGTTAACGCGGGTCCCGAACAAGGTGTTTACGATATCGTAAGCTTGTTGCTGCGGGCCATTTGCCGGTCCGCTACAATCGCGGCAGTTGAATTTTCCTCGAGATCGTTCATGAGCAACCCGAACCGCATGCCGTGGGTGGACACGGCAAAAGGCCTTTCCATCATCCTGGTGGTGATGATGTACTCGGCCTACAACACAGGCGAGTACACCGGCGGCGTCGGCTTCCTGCACTATGTGATCGGCTTCGCGACACCCTTCCGCATGCCGGAATTCTTCCTGATCTCGGGCCTGTTCCTGTCGCAGGTGATCGACCGGCCGTGGCGGCGTTATGTCGACCGCCGCGTCGTCCACTATCTCTATTTCTACGTGCTGTGGGCGCTCGTCTCGATCGGGCTGAAGATCGGCATCTTCAGCCGCGACCCCGCCGGCATGCTGCACGACCTGGCAATGGCCGTCGTCCAGCCCTATGGCGTCTTGTGGTTCATCTACATGCTGGCGGTTTTCGGCATCGCGATCCGCGTGCTGCGCGAGCTTCGCGTGCCGCATTGGGTCGTCATCCCGTTCGCTGCCGCGCTGCAGATGTGGGCGCCGAAGCCGGACAGCTACGCGCTCGAGCAGTTCGCGGCCTATTTCGTGTTCTTCTATCTTGGCTTCGTGCTCGCGCCGCTGATCTTCCGGCTGGTGGAATGGACGCAGGCTCGTCCGGCGATCGCCGTCGCGGGCCTGCTCGCCTGGGCGCTCGTCAACGGGCTGCTCGTCTATTCGCCGGGCTACGCCATGCAGGCGGTCGGCATGCAGATTGGCCTGGCGGCGTGGCCGCCGCTGCATCTGACGTTGGCCGTCGCCGGCGCGGTGGCGCTGTGCGTGGCCGGCGGCTTCCTGTCGAAATTCGCTTCCATGGAGTGGCTGCGCTGGCTCGGCGAGCATTCGCTGGTCGTCTATGTCGCCTTCACCATTCCGATGTCGATCTTCCGCGGTGTCATGCTGGCGAGCGGCCTTCTGACCGACACCGGCATGCTGAGCCTGGCTGTGCTGCTTGTCTCGGTCATCAGCCCGGTGGTGCTCTATTTCATCGTCAAGCGCATCGGCTTCGGCGCCTTCCTGTTCGAGCGGCCGGCCTGGGCGCATGTCGACGGGCCGAACGCCGCGAAAGCCTCCAGCAAGCCCATGACGCGGCCGGCGCGCGAAGCGGCCTGACCGCGCTGCCCTTTCGCCAGCCCGTTACTTGGCGCCGTGTCCCGGACGCTTCGCGGCCTTGATCTTGCCGCTGCTGCCGCCTCCGCAGAAGAAGCAGCCGTCGCCGTCCGATTCCAGCCCCGACACGCCGGAGGGCATCGCCAGCTCCTGCAGCACGTCGCCCGTGTCGGGATCGACGCGCACCAGGTCGCCCTCCTCGCCCTCCCAGGTGGCGTGCCAGAGCTCGCCGTCTACCCAGGTGACGCCGGTGACGACGCGCTTGGATTCGATCGTGCGGATCACTCTGCCTGTTTCAGGATCGATCTGATGGATCTTATGCGCCCGGTATTCGCCGACCCAGAGCGAACCCTCGGCCCAGGCCATGCCTGAATCGCCGCCATTGCCGGGGGCAGGAATGGTGGCGACGACCTTGCCGATCTTCGGGTCGACCTTGTGGATGCGATCCTCGGCAATCTGGTAGAGATACTCACCATCGAAGGCAGTCCCGGCATGCGAGGCGACATCGATCGTACGCACGATCTTGCCGCTGTCGGGATCGAGCGCGTTCAGCTTGTCGCCACTGGCGAACCAGATATTTTGGCCGTCATAGGTGACGCCATTGACGCGCTCGACGCCGGGGAACGGTCCGTATTCGCGCAGGATCTCGGCAGCGGCTCGTTTCATTTTCAGCCTCCATTCGAACAATGGCCGCAGACTAGTCGGTCGGCAGCGGCCCCGGGAGTAACAACACAGTCGGGAATCCGGTCACCGGCGGCATCATCCAGCGGCGCGCCCGGCCGCGGCCGACCGGCTGCACCTTATTCTGCGTCGACAGTTCTTCCAGCGCTCGCTGCACGGTGCGCGCGCTGGCGCCAAGCGCGATCGCCAGCGCCGAGCTCGACCAGGCCTCGCCATCGGTCAGGAAGGCAAGCACCGCGCCATGCTCGTCTTCGACCGGCGGCGCCAGCACGACGACCTCGGCGGCCTTCAACGGCGTCAAGGCAAAGCCGGCGGCCGTGGCATTGATCTCGGCCAAGCCGGCGAGCTCGGCGCGCAGCCGTCCCATCTCGACCCTCAGCCGCGCGCGATGCGATTCATCCGCATGCCTTGCCCGAAAGGCGCGTCTCAACAGCAACTCACGCGAGGCATCCGCCGGCCAGGCTTCGGCAAGCGTGCGCGCCAGCGCGAACAGCACCGGCCGCGTCGCCAGCGAGACGACCGCATCGGCCTCGCGCGCCACGTTGCGGCAGGCATCGACGACGAGCGCGCCCGAGGTCAGCAGCGCTTCGACCTCGTCAAGCAGCAGCTCCTTCTCCGTCCCACGCGCGATCAGCCGGCCGACCGGCGTGTTCAGGACCAGGGACGCCGCTTCGACTTCGGCCTTCAATGCCGGGATATTGGCTTGATACGCGGCAAGCGATGCCCGGCCGAATGCCGAGCGCGCCGCCTTTGTCCTCAGACGCCGGACCGCAATGCCGGCCGCGGCCAGTTCATGCGCGACGCGCGCGACCGGCGGCAGCGGCGCCGGATCGAAATCCGAAAGCAGCCGCTCGGCCTCGTCGAGCCGGCCGATCAGAATGAGGCGGCGTGCCTCGAGGCTGCCGGCATAGGCGGCGTTCAGCCGGTCGCCATGCGCGGCAAGCGTGGCGCGGGCGGATCGCAAGGCCCTTTCCGGCCAGCCGAGGTCGCGCGAGACCAACGCGATCTCAGCCTCGGCGACGACGCAGCGCGCGCGGGCGACGGTCTCCCTCGAACTGAAGGCCCTCGCCGCGTCCTTCAGCAGCGCCTTGGCCTTGGCGAAATCGCCGAGCTGCGCCATCGCGATGCCGCGCAGCGCCAGCGCCGGCGCGTCGTCGCGCAGCGCGACGCGCTTCAAGGCGCCGAGCGGATCGCCCGCCGCAAGCGCGCGGCCGGCGGCATTGATCAGCGAGTCCATGCCGTCGCCTCGAGGCGCGCCGGATCAAATCGCGTCACACTTGTAACTCTCACCATCGAACCATGCGGCCTATGTCTGTCCCTGTCACCCCCAACCAAACCCAAGAACGGGACAAGAGCAATGACCCAACACATGAAGACACCGCCGGTCGTTTCGCAGGAAGCGTGGGAAGGCGCCTATGAAGAAATGCTGGTCAAGGAAAAGGCGATGACCCGCGCCCGCGACGCATTGGCCGCCGAACGCCGCCGCATGCCGTGGATGGAAATCACCAAGGACTATGTGTTCGATGGCCCGAACGGCAAGGCGAGCCTGCTCGACCTCTTCGAAGGCCGCCGCCAGCTCGTGATCTACCGCGCCTTCTTCGAGCCGGGTGTCTTTGGCTGGCCCGAACATGCCTGTCGCGGCTGCTCGCTCGGCGCCGACATGGTCGGTAACCTCGCCCATCTCAACGCCCGCGACACCACGCTCGCCTATGCCTCGCGCGCGCCGCAGGCCGACATCCAGCGGTTGAAGCAACAGATGGACTGGAAAATGCCCTGGTACACCATCACCGACAGCTGGGATAAGGATTTCGGCGTCGACCAATGGCACGGCCACAACGTCTTCATCCATGACGGCAAGCGCATCTTCCGCACCTATTTCGTCAACAACCGCGGCGACGAAGCCTTCGGCACCGTGTGGAGCTATCTCGACGTCACGCCGCTCGGCCGTCAGGAGGTGTGGGAGGATTCGCCCGAGGGCTATCCGCAGACCCAGACCTACAAATGGTGGAACTGGCACGACAATTACGATGAAGGCGCCGCCCCAGACCAGAGATGGGTCGAGGTCTCGGATGCCGGTGAAGCGGCGTTCCGCAACAAGAGCGCCTGAGCGCGAAGCGACTCCGGCGGCGGCCACACGTCGCCGGAGCCGATCTCGCCAAGCCTTGTCTCTCTGACCCCTGCAAACCTGACCGCTTCAGAAGGTGGATATTATGAGCATCGACAACCCCGCCCCTCGCCTGAGCGGCTTCGACCTCGCCGACTGGCTCTGCCTCGCCGCGGCGCCAACCTTCGCCATGATGGCGCTGCTGACGGCTGCCTACGGCGACCACGACATGATGTGCATGTCGGCCGCCTCGGTGCTGAGCGGCATGGCGCCGATGTATCTGTTGATGGCGGGCTTCCATCTGACGCCTTGGCTGCGGCTGATGGCGAGGCGCACCAATGGGATTTGACGCAAGCGCTCAGCGTTCCCGTTACCTTGCGTTTAGCTCTGCCATGTAGAGAATTCGGATGCGGAGGCGGCGTCTGAATGCTGGATAACTATGAGGCGGACGAATTCGGCGTGATCCACCAGATCGACTTCACGCCGATCAAATACGACAAGAAATACATCTCGTACTACGAGGACCTGAGCGACCGGACCATCAAGCTCGGCTACCAGCGGCTTGGCTGGGTGCTGGGGATCACCGGCGAGATTCCGCGCTCGGTGCTCGAAATCGGATACGGCACCGGCACATTCATCGAAGCCGCCAAGATTACAGGCGTCGCCGATTGCGCCGGCTGCGACATCGCCGAGTTTCCGCTGCCCCAAGGTGTCCGCTTTGTCGATTGGGAGGAGGCGCTCGCCGGCTCGTGGGATCTCGTCGCCATGTTCGACGTGCTCGAGCACATCCCTGATCTCAGTTTCCTAGCCCGCCTTAAGACCCGGCATCTGGCCGTCGCTGTCCCTTATTGCCGCTGGCGTGAGCTCGGCGCCGACGGCGACGCCTGGTTCCGGACCTGGCGCATGCGCCTCCCCAACGAACACCTGCACCACTTCGACCGCGACTCGCTGGTGGCGCTGCTCGCGCACAACGGCTTCGACTGCGTGACCCTGAACTGTTTCGAGGACGGGATCAGGCTGCGGCCCGGAGAAGCGGGTCCGAATATTCTGTCGGGCTTCTTCAGGAAGCCATAGGCGGAGAGCCGGCTGAGCGCCAACGGCGGACTACTCCGCCCAGGCAAGCTCGCCCAGATGGCGACGGACCCAGTTCATCTCTTCAGAAGCCGTGCGCCCAAAATGCCGCTTGAAGTCGCGGCTGAACTGAGCCGCGCTCGCATAGCCGACCGAAGCCGCGGCCTGAGCGATCGTGCCCTTGCGCGCGATCATCAGTCTTGCCTCGTGCAGCCGCATGGCTTTCACGTACTGCATCGGGCTGCTCCCGGTCATCTCCCTGAAATGGACGTGGTAGGAAGGCACGCTCATGCCTGCTTCTCTCGCCAGATCGGCGACCGAGATTTCGCAGCTGTAGTTTTCCCGCAGCCATGCAAGGCTCCGCACGATCCTTCCCGACCTGCCCCTTTGCTGCAAGGCCGCGATCATTGCGCCGCCTTGCGGGCCAATCAGCACCCGGTAATGCAGCTCGCGCAGCAGGCCCGATCCAAGAACGGCGGTCTCGGCAGGGTTGCGAAGCGCCTTCAAAAGGCGCAGCAGCACATCCTCAATATCGGCCTCCATCATGCTCGATATGAGACTTTGTGGCGTGTCGCTTCCCACTGCGGAATGCGTCTCCAGCCGCCCTGCAATCTCGGCAGCCAGCCGCATGTCAAACTCGACATAGACAGCAAGCAGCGGACGATCGGGGCTGGCCATCGACTCCATTCGAAACGGAACCGGCACCGACACCGCCAAATAGTGTTCTTCGTCGTAGAGGTAGACCTCCTGTTCGAGGATGCCTCGCTTGCTTCCCTGCAGGACGAACACCGCGCCCGGCTCATAAAGCACCGGGACGTCATGGAGCACGGCCTCCGTCCGAAGCACCCGTACGCTCTCGATCGCGGTGGCATTGTATCCAATGCGTTCGGCCAGAGTTCCGGCAAGCTCGACCAGTTCCCGTTTTCGTCCAGGGTCTTCTTCGATAGGATTTGGCAAGGAATTCATAGAAACCGCAATCCAGGTGACCGCCGCACCATACTATTTGCCAAGGCGCACTCCATCAACAAGGACCGCAGACCATGGCGAAAAAGACCTTCTTCATCACCGGCGCCAATTCCGGCTTTGGCCTCGCCATCGCTTCCGCCGCAATCCAAACAGGCCATACGGTCATTGGCACCGTACGGTCCGAGACCTCACGCGCGGCACTTGGCAGGTCCCTGCCCGCGATGCGGACGGTCATGTGCGATGTCACGGAGTTCGACCGCGTGCCGGACGTCGTCGCGCAGGCGGAGAAGGAGCACGGGCCCGTCGATGTCCTGATCAACAATGCCGGCTATGGCCACGAAGGCGTGCTTGAAGAGTCGCCGCTCGAAGAGATGCGGCGCCAGTTCGACGTGAACGTCTTCGGTGCCGTGGCGGTCGCCAAGGCGTTTCTTCCGAGGTTCCGCGACCGACGCCGTGGCTTCATCGTCAATGTCACCTCGATGGGCGGCATGATCACGATGCCGGGCATTGCTTACTATTGCGGCAGCAAGTTCGCGCTCCAGGGCATATCGGAGGTGATGCGTTCGGAAATGGCCCCGTTTGGCGTTCGCGTCACGGCCGTCTGCCCCGGTTCCTTCCGGACGGACTGGGCCGGGCGCTCCATGGTCCGGACCGAAAGGTCTATCGCGGATTATGACGCGCTGTTCGACCCGATCCGTGAAGCCCGGCTGACGAAAAGCGGCAAGCAGCTTGGCGATCCGGACAAGCTCGCAGCGGCCGTGTTGGCTTTGGTGGAATCCGAAGCTCCGCCGCCGCAGCTTCTGCTTGGCAGCGACGCCCTCAAGCTCGTGTCCGAGCGTATCGAACGCCTGCAGCAGGGGATCGAAGCCTGGAGGGCCGTAACCATCTCGACCGATGGCTGAATGAGCGCGGGAATAACCCGCCGCATTGCCTTTCCGCCCCGGCTCGCTCCATAGTCGGGTCAATGCTTGACGCGATTGCGAGTCACTGGTCGACGCTTATCCTGATCCTCTCGCTGGCAATGGCGGCGGTGGGTATCGTGCACGCCATCATGACCAAGGAGGACGTGCGCGCCGCCACCGGCTGGGTGGGCGTGATGCTTTTGTCGCCTTTCCTCGGCGCGATCATCTACGCCATTGCCGGCATCAACCGCATCCGCCGCGCGACGATCAGCGCGATGCGGCCGGTTTCACCCGAGGCGGCCGCCGCCAGGCACGACCGCGACGTCGCGCTCGAAGCCCTGATCAACGCCGAATTCGGCCAGCGCTTCACCGGGTTGAAGACGCTTGGCGACAGGGTGGCGCGGCGTCCGCTGACATCCGGAAACACCATCGCCGTGCTCAAGACCGGCGACGAGGCCTATACGGCGATGTGCCGGGCAATTGATGCCGCGCAAAGAAGCGTCCTGCTCGAAACCTATATTTTCGACAATGATGCGGTCGGGGCGCTTTTCGTCCAGTCGCTCGGCAACGCCGTCAAGCGCGGCGTCACTGTCCGCGTGCTGATCGACGCCGTCGGCGTGCGCTATTCGGTGCCGAGCATCCTGAAACAACTCAGGGAGGTCGACGTCATCGTCGACCTCTTCAACGGCAACATCGTGATGGGCCTGAGGCTTCCCTATGCCAATCTGAGGACGCACAGGAAGATCCTGATCGTCGACGGCGCGGTGGCGTTCACGGGAGGCATGAACATCCGCAAGGGATTCTCCGCCGAATTCGCCGGTTCCGAAAGTTCGCGGGATACGCATTTCGAGGTCACCGGGCCGGTTGTGGCCGACCTGTTCTCGGTTGCGGCCGAGGACTGGCGCTTTGCCGGCAACGAGGCCCTGAAGGACGGGCCCTGGCAGGTCGAGCGCGCCGCGCCGCCGCCCGGGCAGCCGGTGCTGGTGCGCGCGGTGGCGACCGGGCCGGACGCCTCCAACGAAACCAACCTCAAGCTTTTGATGGGCGCTTTTTCGGTCGCCCGCAAGTCGATCCGCATCATGTCGCCCTATTTCCTGCCGGACCGGGAGTTCATCAGCGCGCTGACCACGGCTGGCCGCCGCGGCGTCGAAATCGACATCGTCGTGCCGGCGGTGAACAATCTTTTCCTCGTCGATCATGCGATGACGGCGCAGTTCGACCAGGTGCTGAAGCATTATTGCCGGGTCTGGCGCCACGAGGGCTCGTTCGATCATTCCAAGCTGATGGCGATCGACGGCGTGTGGGCCTATGTCGGCTCCTCCAATCTGGACGCGCGCTCGCTGAGGCTGAATTTCGAGATCGACATGGAAGTCCTGGACAAAAACTTCGCCGCCGAGATCGACGCCCGCATCGCGGCCGCCATCTCGACCGCCCAGCCGGTGACGCTGCAGACGCTGAATGCAAGACCATTCGTAGTCCGCGTCTTCGACCGTTTGCTGTGGCTGGGATCGCCCTATCTTTAGAGCAGGAAATCGAGCAGCAGGATCATGGAGATAGACGACATCAAGGGACGCAGCCTGCCGGGGACCGTGCTCCTGTCGATCCGCGCCAGGAACGCGCGCAAGGCGAAGGCGACGCCGCGCAAGCGAGTCAACGACACTGAAATTGTCGTCGCCTCCTACAACGTCCACAAATGCATCGGCACGGACCG
The DNA here is from genome assembly GCF_003952405.1 of Mesorhizobium sp. M2A.F.Ca.ET.043.02.1.1. Classification (NCBI taxonomy): domain Bacteria; kingdom Pseudomonadati; phylum Pseudomonadota; class Alphaproteobacteria; order Hyphomicrobiales; family Phyllobacteriaceae; genus Mesorhizobium; species Mesorhizobium sp. M2A.F.Ca.ET.043.02.1.1. The sequence goes on along the minus strand of NZ_CP034445.1, from coordinate 6,152,565 downwards.
CAGGTTCGACCCTGACAGGACGGCCCGCGTCATCCGCGAGATCAGCCCCGATGTGATCGCCCTGCAAGAAGCCGACAATCGCTTCGGCGACAGGGCCGGGCTGCTCGATCTCGCTCGCCTGGAACTGGAGACGGGACTCGTGCCGGTGCCGGTCTCGGGCAACGGCAAGGGGCATGGCTGGCGCGGCAATGTGCTCCTGTTCAAACGCGGCACCGTACGCGACGTCCACCAACTCAAGCTGCCGGGACTGGAGCCGCGCGGCGCGCTGGTCGCCGAGATCGATCTTGACGAGAAACGGTCGCTGCGCGTGATCGCCGCCCATCTCGGCCTTTTGCGCCGCTCGCGCTCCGAACAGGCCCGGGTCGTGCTCGACATCATGAGCAGCGCCGATGAAAGGCCGACGCTGCTGCTCGGCGACCTCAACGAATGGCGGCTCGGCAACCGCTCGGCGCTGAACACACTGCACACGACCTTCGGGCCGACGCCGCCGGCGGTGCCGACCTTCCCGTCGGGCCTGCCGGTGCTGGCGCTCGACCGCATCATGGGCAATCGGCACGGTTTGGTTTCAGGCGTCGAGGCGCATGACACGCCGCTGTCGCGCGTCGCCTCCGACCATCTGCCGCTGACGGCTTTCGTGCATCTGTAGATTGCCGCCGACGACGGTCAGCCGGTATACGGCGAAGCTTCGTCTCAGAACTTCCAGTTGAAGTCCGCCCCGCACGGACTGGTCGGAGAGACCCGAGCCGAACTGGACGCCATAGGAGACACCGAGGGTCGCGGCCGGCGTCAAGTTCAAGTCGAGGCCGGCTTCCACCACCGCCGCATCGCGTGCGATGGGCGCGCCGGCGATCGTGAAGGGGGAGCCGCCGGCAAGGGCGAGGCGGCGCCGATGTTCAGCGCGCCGGACCCCGTGCTGTCCACCGTCACAGTGCCATTTGTGTCGGGACTGATACCAACATAGCCATCAATACTGCTGACCGCGCCGCCGTTCTGGACCGTCCGGGTGCCGGTGTCGTGCAGCCGGATCACTGCCTGCGACCTGCCGTTTGCGCCGCTGTGGGCGGAGACCATCCTTGCGCACCACCTCTCCTGACGGAACCCTGACGCGATCCTAACGATCGACGAGACGCTCGCCGGCCTTTCCCAAGCGCTCGGCTGACGCCTCTTTCACTAAGGACATCGCGGGATCTTCGGCGAGGCTTGTCGTGCCGCTCGGAGCCAACCCACCAAAAAATCGACTCCGATTCGCCAGGACAAGACAAGGGGATCAACGGCCGATGCAAAGCAATGAAAGAGTTGCCACCGAAGTCCTGGGCGAAGACGGCAGGCGATACCTGGAGACGATCGAAAAATGCCGGAAGATCGGCCAGCCCTACATGATCGGTTTCTCGCCTGATCACCTCTGGGGGCTGGCGCTGGTGATGTGCGCCGCCACACTCTGGGCGACCGTGGGTGTCGCAAGCAGGTTTGTCCCGCATGAAATCGCAATGCCGGACGAGGTCTACGGATTCGTCCGCACGGTTATTGCCGGGCCCGCCATACTCCTGGTGGCGCGGGTAACAGGCGGCACCCGCAGGGTTAAGGCCAGCGCGGGTAGCTTTTCGGGATTTCTCCTGTTCGGCATTTCCTGCGCCACCTTCCAGGTCTGCCTGTTCCGCAGCTTCACGCTGCTGGGAGTGACGATAACGGTCTTTCTGACGGTTTGCTTGCCACCGGTCATCGCCGTCTTCTGGTCACTGAGGAAGCTTGGCGAACCCATATCGCGGCAGGTCGTGCTTCCCCTTGCGATCTCGATCGCAGGCCTCGTCACTTTCGTAAGTGTCGATACGGCATCGGAACAACCGCTCGACCTTCTATTGGGCCTTGCTCTGTCGCTGCTGGCATCTGCGGCCTTCGTCGTGATGACCAATGCCGCTCGCTCGCTTTCCGTTGCCTATTCGCCGAACCTTGTTTCGGGCCTTGGCCTGATCATCGCATCGCTGGTTCTCGCACCCGTGGCCATGATAGTCGCTCCAGGCGGTCTCACGCATTTCGGCGCGGCCATGGGGGACTGGCGAAGCATCTCGGTTCTGATCTATCTCGGTTTAGGGCCGACAGCTCTCGCCTATGTCTGCTACTGCGCGGGCATGGCGCGGTGCCGCTCCGCGGTGACTGGACTCGTCGCATCGATGATCGAGCCTGCGGTTGCCGCCGGACTGGCATTCCTGTTCCTGGACGAAACTCTCACGGCTTGGCAGGCACTCGGGTGTTTCATGTTGCTGACGGCAATGGTGGCACTTTGGCTGGACAAGCAAAGAACCTGAGCAATTCCTGAAAAAATGTAACGGGTCTTCCGCCCGGAATTGCTCCAAAGCGCGTCGCGCTGAACCGGATCCAGGCGACGCGTTTTAAGTCTTTGTTTGATGCATGTCGTCCGCCCAAAACCGCTGCGCACTTTTGGGCGACAGGCATTAGGAAGCGGGGAGGCCGGCTTTCGAAAGCATTTCAAGAAACCGCGAGTGGTGGCCGTCCCTCACATAGCGCGGCATGAACCCGGGAGCGACATTGCCGAGGTTGAGATGCGGGAGTTGTGACAGGCAGTGGTGGATGGCACGTGACGCTTCTTCATCATTTCCCGTCGCCGCGGCAGTTGCCGCCCAAAAAAGCGCGCCGCGCAGGAATCCCGGCTTTGTCCTGACGACCTTGCGGGCGACCTCGAGCGCCCGCCGGTCGTCTCCGCCCGCGAACAACGCCAAAACCAGGCCGTGGTGGCGCCAGAAGTCGATGACGTCATGCGCTCCAAGGCGGATCGCCTCGTTGGCCGCGCGGACCGCCTCGCCGACCTGTCCGCGCAAGGCGAAGAGCATCGCAATATCGCCGTGGCTGCTGGGATAGCTCGGGTTGAGACTGATTGCGTGCTGGCATTGCACGATCGCCTCGTCGATCCGGCCATCGCATTCGTATGCGAATGACAGGATGCAGCGGGCAATTTCGTCATCGGGCACGGCTCTTACCGAGTCTTCGGCAAGCTCGATCGCACGGTCGATATGCTCCTGCTCGCGAGGCAGAGCACCGAACGCAACACCCATGGTCGTCGCGATGGACAGCGTCCGTTTCGCGCGAACGTTGTCGGGCGCCAGCAAAAGAGCCTTCTCGGCGAGATCCTTCGAGACCAGGAGCGAGTCCCGCGTCATCTCGAAGTATTTCATCAGGGCTTCGTTCACCAGCCGGCGCACTTCTGGAGGACCGGGCGGGCTCTTGTCGCGAACCTTCCAGTTGGTCAATTGAAGCTCAAGGCTGACTGCCAACACGACCGACTGCGCGATCCTGTCCTGGAAAGCGAGCGCGTTCTCCGAGTGGTCGTCGAATTTCTGCGCCCAGACATTGCGTCCATCAGCGGCGTCGACAAGCTGGATGTTCACCCTGAGCTCGTCTCCGGACCTCTGGATGCTGCCCTTGAGCGTATAGCGCGCCCGCACGCCAGCCGGCGCCCTCGGTTCTTCGCCGTTTTTCTGGAGGGCCGAAAGCACGATATAGTCGGCCACCTCGGAAAGCGCCGTGGTGATATCGTGAACGAGACCCTTGGCGAAGAAGTCGTCACCACGCTGTCCCGTCAGATTGACGATGTCGGCCACGACGATGGATGGGCGTCCCGAGCGCTGACCGGCGATAGCTCCATTGGCCGTCTGAAGGTTTGACGATGGCTCGGTGGAGGAAAGCAGCGATTGCCAGAGCGCTCGCGTCTCCGCGCTGACGTCGACACCGAACTCCTTCCTCAAGACGTTTCTGCAAGTCTCGAAGGTCCGCAACGCCTTGTCGCGCTGACCGCATGCAAGTAGCAGTTCCATCTTCAGCCGATAGGATTCCTCCCGCGTCGGCTCCATGGACACCATTCGATCAGCAACAGCCAAGCCGCTTTCGGCGTCCACGAGACGGGCGAGCTTTTCCAGCGACTGAAGCGCGCGGCTCTGCAGCCTTTCGCGTTCGGACGCCGCCCAATCGTCGAAAACGTTGGTGCCGATATGAAAGCCGTCGAGAAACGGTCCATTGTAGAGAGTCAACGCAGCCTGGAGTTCCGAGGCCGAACGGGCCGACAGGCCGGTTTCAAACTCGTCGACATCGACCCGCACCGCTTCCGGCCTCAGACCGATCAGGTCCTTGTGGGAATAGATGATATCCAAGCCGTGTCGCGCCAGATCCCGGCGCAGGACGCTGAGCGTTTGCCGCAGGCTGTTGCGCGAGTGTCCACTGTCGCTGTCGGTCCATAGATAATCGGCCAGCCGCTCGCGCGGCGCCGCCATGCCCGGGCAGCGAGCCAGATACGCAAGAATTGCGGGGCCGCGCTTACCGGTGAGCCAAATTGTGCCACCAGCCTCCTTTTCAAGCTGGAAACCGCCGAAAAGTAAAATCCGACTTGCAGCACGGCTTTCCGCATTTTGCATTGCTCAACGGCTCCCCAGCCTATTGAAATTTTAACTCAAAACTAACGCCTCGCAAGCTCCAGCGCGACGCCACCCAAGCGTTACCGTGACGCAGTTCATTTAGACGCTGCTGAATTAAGGGTAACTGAACCCGCAGCGTGGTTCCGGCCCGGGGGTGCGGCGAATGTCAAAGGTCACGGCCAATCTGCTGCTTCTGTTTGCGGCCGCGCTTTGGGGCTTCGGAAACGTGGCGCAAAAGACGGTGCTCGATCATCTCGACGCACTGAGCGCAGTCGGGCTGCGCTGCTTGATCGGCGGGCTGCTGGTGCTGCCCTTCGTCCTGACGGAAAGGCGAGCGCCGGCCGATGCCGCACATTCCGCCAGCCTGGCCCGGGTGGTGGTGCTGTTTGCCATTTCCATCATGCTGCAACAGCTCTGCTATCTCGGCGCCAGCGTCACCAATGCAAGCTTCTTCGTAAGCACGGCAACGGTGATCACGCCGCTGGCCGCCTGGCTGCTCATGGGTGAACGTCCGAAGGCAGGTCTCGTCGCCGCCGCCGGATCGACGGTGATGGGCTGCCTGCTGTTGTCGGGCGGGATTACCGGTTTCGGCGCCGGCGAGCTCACCGCCCTCCTCTCGGCGGGCTGCTATGCGCTGTGGACGGTCGAGCTCGGGCGCCACATGCATGCCTATGCGCGCCCCTTCACGGCCGCCGCGGCGCAGTTCCTTGCAGCCGCCGCGATAGCCCTGCCGCTCGGGGCGGTGCAAGGCAATCTGTCATTGTCGGCGGCTTCCGAGGCCGGTCCCGAACTGGTGGTGCTCGGGGTTTTCTCGACCGCGGCCGCCTTCGGCATCCAGACCGCCGCCCTGCGTTTCACCTCGGCCAGCCACGCCGCGGTGATCGTCAGCGCGGAAAGCGTCTTCGGCGCCCTGGGCGCGGCGATCTTCCTTGGCGAGCGTTCTTCTCCGGCAGGCGCGCTCGGCGCGGCGATCATCCTCGGATCGATCCTGTCGGTCGCGATGTCGAACCGAACGTCGACGGCGTCCTTGCGAGCCAGTCCAGGCAGAGCCGACGCGGCATTGCCAGCAGGCGCCTGGCCGGTCGGGCGACGCTCATCGTCGTCAATGCAGGTTGGAAGGAGACAATCCGCTGACCTTTGCGGCGACGGCCCACGCCGGTCTCAACGGCCGAGACCGCGTTGCGTGGAAAACGACCTGTATCGAGATGGAGGGTAAGATGGTGGACGGTCTTCACAGGACACCGGGCTCCGATGGCAAAGGGGCAAGGCGTGCGCTTTCATTGGCGATGCTGGCGACACTGCCAGCCGCGGTCCTTTGGGGACCTGCCGCAGACGCAACCAACATAGATCCGCCGTCGATGCAGGTTGACGTCGCCGTCGTCTTCGCGGTGGACTTCTCCTCTTCGATTGATCCGAAGATTGCCGACCTGCAGCGTGAGGGCCATGCCAAAGCGCTCACCTCGCCGGAAATCATCCGCGCCATCTCCCAGAACTATCTCGGTTGCATCGGCGTGGCCTATTTCGAATGGTCGAGCCCCGGTCGCTCGCGCACCGTGCTGCCATGGACGCGCATCTGCGGACTGGACGATGCCAAGGCCGCCGCGTCGGTGATCAGCAAGACAGGCGACACCGGCCATATGCGTCGAGGCAGGGGCGGAACTTCGGTTTCTACGGCAATCGATGTCGGAGGCCTTCTGCTCGACGAGTTCCCCGGGACCGCCATGAAGAAGGTGATCGATATCTCTTCCAATGGCGAGAACAATGACGGGCTGCCCGTCCAGCCGAGCCGGGAGAACGCGATCGCCAAGGGCTACACGATCAACGCGATCGCCATACCGGCGGATGACGAGGCCCCCCGCCAGCCGCTGGCCTCCTACTTTGCCCGATCCGTCATCGGCGGTTCACAAGCCTTCGTGATGTCACCGAAGGAACCGCACGATTATGTCACGGCCCTTCGCCGCAAGCTGGTGACGGAAGTGAGCATGAACATCGACACGCATGTTCCGCCGATGGAGGCACCGGCTCTGTCCGCGCCAATAGCCGATCCTCGGTAGGACTGCACCTCGATGAGGAGGGCTCACTCGTCATACGGGGAAGCCCGGCCAGCGTGCCCTACCCTTCCCTCAGCCAGACCAGCATCTCGCCGGGGTCGCGATTATCCCAGGCGAAATAGGGAACCGCCTTGAGCTTGGTCGCCTCAGTCGCCGGCGGCTCGGGACGATAGAGATCGGCGCCCCAGCTTTCCGTCTCGGCCCTGCTGCCGATGGCCGAAAGCGTGACGACGCCGCCGAGCAGGTTCGGCTCCCTGTGGGCCTCCAACCGTGCCTCGCGCGGCAGGGCGATGCGGTGCAGCCCACCGCCATTGTCGGTTTCCTCGACGCAATAGACCAGCGGGCCGCGCGCCAGCGCCACGCGGCCGATGTCCTGGCGCACCTGCGGATTGGCGAAGAGGCGCGCCAACGACATTTCGAGGTCGAGCTCGACCCTGTCGCCCTGGCGCCATTCGCGGCGGATCGCGGCATAGCCGTCGACCGTCGCCGCCTCAAGATCGACCAGCCTGCCGTTTACCCGAAGCGCCGCCTTGCGGCACCAGGCCGGCACGCGCAGATGAAGCGTGAACGCAACCGGCGCCTCCGGCCCGACCTCGATCGCGACCGCGCCGTCCCAGGGATAGTTGCTGGTCTGGACCAGGGTGACTTGCCGGCCGGCGATCTCGAAACGAGCGGTCGAGTCGCCATAGAGATGGACCGCCAGCGCGTCGTCGGCGAGGCCGTAGAAATAGCTGCCGATCGAGGCCACCATGCGGCCGATATTGGGCGGGCAGCAGGGGCAGCGGTGCCATTTCCAGCGGTGGTGACCTCCCCTGCTCTCCAGCGGATTCTCGTAGAAGAACAGCGAGCCGTCGAGCGACAGGCCGGAGATCGAGCCGTTGTACAAGGCCCGTTCCATCATGTCGGCGTACCGCGCGTTCGGGCCCATGCCGAGCATGCGGCTTGCCCAGAACACCAGGCCGACCGAGGCGCAGGTCTCGGCATAGGCTGTCTCGTTGGGCAGGTCGTAGTCGCTGGTGAAGCCCTCATTGTGCGCCGACGGCCCGAGGCCGCCGGTGACATAGAGGCTCTTGGTCATGAGATCGTCCCAGAGCCGGTCGAGCGCCGCGCGCAGCGTGTCGTCGCCATATTCCGTCGCGATATCGGCCATGCCGGAATAGAGATACATGGCGCGCACGGCGTGGCCGACGACCTTGTCCTGGTCGCGCACCGGCTTATGCGACTGGTTATATTCGTAGGTCTTGAAGTGATAGGCCTTCGGGTCGGCGCCGCGGGCGCGCGCCTCCTCGTCGAAATAATGCGGCTGCTGCCCGCGCTGGTCGATGAAATATTTGGCGAGCTCCATGTATTTCTTCTCGCCGGTCGCCCGCGCGAGCTTGACCAGCGCCAGCTCGATCTCCTCATGGCCGCAATACCCCTTTTTCTTGCCGGGCTCGGGGCCGAACATCGAAGCGATGTGGTCGGCATAGCGGCACATGATGTCGAGCAGCTTGCGCTTTCCCGTCGCTTGGAAGTAAGCGACGGCGCCCTCGATCAGATGGCCGGCGCAGTAGAGCTCGTGGCAGTCGCGCAGGTTCGTCCAGCGCAGGCCGGGCTGAATGCGCTGGTACCAGCTGGAGAGATAGCCGTCCTCCTGCTGCAGTTTTCCGTACATGTCGATGACAGCGTCGATCTTCTGCTCCAGCTCTGGATTGCGGCGGCGGTAGAGCGAATAGGCGGCGGTCTCGATGGTCTTGCCCCAGTCGGAATCCCAGAACATCTGCGTCGTCACCGTCGAGCCGGTGAACTCGGCGCCCTGCCCGTCGGCCTCGTCGGGCGATGGCGAATGGAACGGAATGACGACGCCTGGCGAGGGCCGGTCCGGATCGATCTGCTCCAGCATGCGCGCCTCGACGCAGCGGTCGTAGAGGATGCCGGCGGTGTTGCTAGCCACCGCATCGACACGGTCGCCCCAGAAACCGCGGAGATCGACCTGCGGCACGGGCAACGGCCGGAAGGCGAGCTTCGGCCTGGCAGTGTCGGTTGTGGCGGCGGGATTCGATGCGGTCATGACTTCACTCCATTCGAATTACTTGACGGCCCCGGCCATGAGGCCGCGGATGTAGAAGCGCTGCAGCGCCAGGAAGAGGATCAGGCAGGGCACCATCATCACCGTGACGCCGGCCTGCACCGCGCCCCAGTCGATGGCGCCGAAGCGGCCGGACTGGAGCGCCGTCATCATCACCGGCAGGGTGAATTTGGACTGGTCGGTCATCAGCACGAGCGCGGCCAGAAACTCGTTCCAGGCGCCGAGGAAGGCGAACAGCGCGATGGTGACAACGCCCGGCCAGACCAAAGGCAGCATCACCTTGACGAGCATGGTGACGTTGTTGGCGCCATCCATGCGTGCGGCCTCCTCGATCTCGCGCGGCACGGCGTCGAAAGCGTTGCGCATCATGAAGATCGAGAAGGGCAGCTGCAGCGTGACATAGACGCAGACCAGCCCGGTCAGCGTGTTGTGCAGTCCGAGCTTCGTCAGCACCAGGAAGATCGGCGTCAGGATCGACTGGAACGGGATCATGATCGTCGACAGGATGAGGACGAAGAAGAAATCCCGGAACGGGAAGCGGAAGCGGGAGAAACCGTAGCCGGCGAGCACGCTGACCAGCACCGAGAGCAGAACCGTCATCACCGAAACATAGATGCTGTTCTGCGCCGAGACCCAGAGCCCGTCGCCGAAGGCGTTCAGCGTTTCGTAATTCTCGACCGAGAAGCCGGTGGTCGGCCAGGGCGGCAGCGGCGGCTGCCGCGCCTCCTGCGCCGGCTTGAAGGTCGACAGCACCGTCCAGACGATCGGCGCCAGGAACAGCACCGAGGCGATGATGCCGGTCGAATGCCTGGCGAAGCTGAAGGCGGCCTTGCGGTTCTGCGACATCGCCTCGGCCATCAGTCGAGCCCCTCGGGCTTGCGCAGCAGCCAGAGCTGGATGAGGCTGAGCGCCACCAGGATGGCCAGCAGCACCATGGATAGTGCCGCGCCATAGCCTAATTTGAACGACACGAAGGACTGGTTGAAGATCCAGTAGACCGCCGTCAGCGTCTGGTTGCGCGGGCCGCCGCGCAGGATGATGTAGAACTGGTCGAAGGCGAGGATCGAGCCCGCCACAGACAGGATCAGCGCCAGCGCCAGCGTGCGGCGCATCAAGGGCAGCGTGATCGCCCGGAACCTGGCGAACGGCCCTGCCCCGTCGATGACGGCTGCCTCCTGCAGATCCTGCGGGATCGACTGCAGGCCGGTCATCAGAATGATCATGGTGAAGCCGGCGACCTTCCACACCACCATGGCGATGATCGACCAGAAGGCCGGCTGGAAGGTAGCAAGAAGATTGACCTTCTTTTCGGTCAGGCCGAGGTCATAGGCGGCCGGGCTGAACAGGCCGGAATCGACGTTGAGCAGCCAGGACCAGAGCAGGCTCGCCGAAGCGAAGCCGACCACCGCCGGCATGAAGAAGGCGGTGCGGTAGAGATTGGTGAGCGGCCGCGGCTTTTCGATGAAGATCGCCAGCGGAAAGGCGACGGCGAAGATCGCGATGGTGACGATCACCGTGTAGTAGAAGGTGAATTTCAGCGCGTTCCAGAACCGCGTATCGCGCAGGATCGCGACATAATTATCGAAGCCGATGAAGGCATGCTCGCCCACCAGCGGCCAGTTGTTGAGCGACATCCAGGCCGTCATGCCGAGGGGGATGACGAAGAAGACGGTGACGAAAGCGACGGCCGGAAGGACGTAGAGCAGGCCCACCCATTGCCGCAGGCTGGCGCTGGTGCGCGAGCGGGCGGGGGCGGAGGTGGCGGCGATGGCGGTCATGGCAGCACCTTCCCTTCTCCCCCTGTGGGAGAAGGTGGATCGGCGCGAAGCGCCGAGACGGATGAGGGGTGTTCCAGCGGAGTGAGACGCTGGCTTTCCCTGGAGCACCCCTCATCCGACCGAGCTTCGCTCGGCCACCTTCTCCCACAAGGGGAGAAGGTGGAGCCAGCCTGCCAGCGTCCCGAACTGCCGATCGCAGTCCGGCTGTCCATCGACATGTTTGAATGCTTTCTCAACGCTATAACCCTGCCGTTCAGCGATGCATCATCCCGGCCGCCCGGCCAGGGAGACGGGGCGGGCGGCCGGTCAGGGCCGTGGCGGCGAAGCGTTGCGCGATCCCCGTCGCCTGTAGGCCCTGGTGTCTACTTGTTCGGCGCCTGGTCGATGATCGACTGCATGGTGTCCTGCGCATTGGCGATGGCGCCGTCGACATCGTCGCCGAAGAACACCTCGTTGACCATCTGCGTCCACGGGCCGTTGGCGGAGTTGATCAAATCATTGAACACCACCGAATAGGGCGTCCTGCCCTTGGCCATCGCCTCGGCCGCCACCTGGTAGCGCGGGTCGAGATCCTTCAGCGCGTCCTTGGCGATGTCGTTGCGCACCGGCAGGCTGCCATATTTGGCGAGGATGGTCTGGCCCTCCAGCGAATAGGCGAAGTCCAAGAACTCCTTCACCACGGCTATCTTCTTGGTGCCCTTGGTGACGACGAAATTATCGCCGCCGGCGAAGGACGACCAGCCGCCATCCTTGCCCGGCAGGAAGGTGACGCCGTAGTCGATATCCGGATATTGCGTGTTGAGCGCGCCGATGGCGAAGGCGCCGGATGGCGAGATGCCGATCTTGCCGCCGGCGAAGGCGGCGAAGAAGTTGGCGCCGGTGTCGGTCTGCGCGCCTTCCGGCACCAGCCCCTTCTTGATCATCGATCGGTAGAGGTCGATCGCGCCGCGCAGCTGCGGGCTGTCGAGCGTCGCCTTCGAGCCGTCTTCCGACAGGATGTCGCCGCCCGAGGCCCAGATCAGCGGCGTGAAGGTGAAGATGTTGCAGCCGCCGCAATTGCCGGAGAAGTAGAAACCCTTGATGTCGCCGCCGAGCGCATTGACCTTCTCCGCGTCGGCCGCGATCTCGGCCCAGTTCGTCGGCCCCTTCTCCGGGTCCAGCCCCGCCTGCTTGAACAGCTTCTTGTTCCAGATCAGCACCGAGGCGTCGGCCGAGAACGGCAGGCCGTAGATGCGGTCCTTATAGGTGCCGGTCTTCACATGCGCCGGCGAGAGGCTCGCAAAATAGGGCAAGGATTTCGCCCAGTCGGTGATGTCCTCCAGCTGGCCGGCGGCGGCGAAGGACGGCGTGTAGATCAGGTCGAGCGACAGCGCGTCGGGCGCCGTGCCGCCGGCGGCGGCGGCGCCATATTTCGGGATGATCTCGGCATTGGGAATGATGTCGAGCTTGATCTGGTCCTTGTTCGCCTTGTTGAAGGCGTCGACGATGCGCGGCATGAAGTTCGAGCCGTCGGCGCGCACCCAGATGTTGGCGGTCTCGGCGGACGCCGCCTGCAGGCCGCCGCCGATGACGGCAGCGGCAAGCATCAGCTTGGCAAGCATGGTCTTCACGTTACTCCTCCTCATGGTTCTCCTCCCAGTTTGGCGACGCCGCCCGGCGGATGCGGGCGCGTGGCCTCGTTGCTTCATTCAGGCGGACCTCCGCATGACTGACGCACCACCAGCCGGCACGGCAGTTTCCTGATGCCCGGCGCGGCCGGCTGGCCGTCGACGAGCGAAAGCAGGGCAAGCCCGGCCTCGCGGCCGAGCGTCGAAAGATTCATGTCGACGGAGGTGAGCGGCGGGCGCGTCGCCTCGGCCACGATCTCCCAATTGTCGAAGCCGATGACGCCGACATCCCCGGGCACGCGGATGCCGCGTTCGCGCAGCGCGTCGATGACGCCGCGGGCGATCTGGTCGTTGCCGCAGAAGACCGCGTCCGGCCAGCCTTCCCTCCCCGCACGGCCGAACAGCTTTGCCACCGCGTCGTGCCCCCAGGCTTCCGACCAGGCGCCGAGCAGCGGCTCGCCCACGGCAAGACCGTTCTCCTTGAGGACATCGCGATAAGCCTCGGCCCGCGCGTGCACCACAGCAAAACTCGCCGGTCCGCTGACATGGGCGATGCGCCGGCGGCCGAGCCGCAGAAAATGCTCGACCGCCAGCCGCGCGCCGCCGGCATCGTCGGAGACGAGGCCGACCGCGCCGGGATCGGGTTGGGTGAAGGCGTAGACGACCGGAATGCGCAGGTGGGAGAGATCGACCGGCAGATGGCGGTCGACGCGCTTTCCGGTGGCGACGATGCCGTCGACGCGCTTGTCGAGCATGGCCTCGACCTGCAGCTGGCCGAGGCGCTGGTCGTCCTCGACATTGCACAGGAACACCGAGACGCCCTTGTCGACCAGCGCATCCGAGACCCCGGCCATCAGCGGCAGCGAGAAGCGGCCATAGGTATCGTTGGTGAGCAGGCCGACGGTGAAGCTGCGCTTACGAAGAAGGCTCTGCGCCAGGCTGTTCGGCCGGAAGCCGAGCAGCCGCGCCGTCTCGCGGATGCGCTCGCGCGTCTCCGCCGTCATCCGGCCCTGCCCGTTCAGCGCCTTGGACGCCGTCGCCACGCTGACGCCGGCCGCGGCCGCCACCTCGCGCAGTGTGACCGGCGGCTTGGCGGGAACAGGCGCTGGCTCGGGGTTGGACGACATAGGCGCGGCGGATTCCCTTAGTTGGGAAAAGGTTTTCTCTTACCGCCCTGCGCGGTGATGACGGGTGAGGTCAGCGGGCGCGGAGCGGGTTGGGAAAAGGTTTTCTCAGGAGCGGAGAGTAGGGGAAGGTGGGGAGGTTGGCAAGGGCCTATGGCAACTGGTTGTCCATCGATGGCAGCCGTTCCGTTAGAAGCGGAGGGCTGTGCTTCGCTTGGCTAAAGGACGCGATTTGCCCCCCTGCAACTGGCACTAAAGCAGCGGAACTGCGGAGCACCTTTTGATAAAATTAAGGGAAGCCTCGTTTTCAACCGACAGTATCCTAAGGTGAATAGGAGCACGTAGTAGGTGAACTTCGCTGGCGCGATAGACTGCCGAAACATCTCCCGGTTTTTGGACGATGCACAGAATGTCAATATCGGACGGCAGCTGCGCTCCCCTGGCGACGGAACCAAATACGTACCAATCAGAGCAGATGCCCGCCACGCGGCACGCGAAAATCATTTCGAAGACGCCGGCCGCTTGAAGGAGGGAGCGTGACTTCAAAACTTCCCCTTGCCCAGATAGGCAAGCATATCTTTAATTCCGAACACTTTAATCCCAAGCGCCTCTCCGACTTGGCGCGCATCAATAAGAATTGACCCATTGGGATTTGTTTTCAAAAGAAGATCGAAGGGGCCTAGATCATCCCACGCCATCCTTACGTCATCCCCGCAAAGATCATACTGATACAACATCGCTACGCGAAATGTTCTACCATTTTCATGCTCCACCAAGAGTACGTGATCGAGCAGAAAACTGACATCCTTCACTCTCGAGTGCTGCGACAATGCCCTGCGATTGAACGATATCTCCGGGTTTTCAGTGGTTTCAGGGTACTCGTTCCCGAGGGCTCGCAGCAGGACACCCCATTGCCCCCAAGCCTTCCCGTGCGCTTCGCACAGCGCAATTGCCTCGCCAGTCCATTTCCCGATTTTTAGGAAATTGACTATGACAGCTACTGGAAGATCTAGCAGCGGTTGGATGTGCTCCTCTTTCACTAGCTTTTCTCTCAGAATTGCCGCTTGAAAAGGCGGGCGTTGCTTTCGAGAAACCTCTATTCGGATTTCCAGCTTGCATCGCTAACTCCGTCGCTCCTGAGTAATAGGTTTCTTATAAAATCGTTACTCATCATCTATTTTCCGATGTTCTGCATCTCTGTCGGGAAGCGTGAGTTTGGAAGGTCCTGCCCTCGAGGTGCCTCATTACAAGACCTTGAACATGGTACCGAAACTTCTCCAACGTTACCAACTCACCCTCGTTGAGCAGGTTTGAGTTAACATCAGACACCATCAGAATCTTCAGGCTGTTAGGTATGATGGTTCGTTTGACGCGCTCTCTCCAAGCTGCGGCTTCTGATGCCTCGGGGTTAAAACGATAGTTATTGTCAGGCCCCACCTCTTGGTGGACCACGGCATTCTCCGACAGAAGTGCGAGAATGGCTTTGCGCAACTCCTCTCTTGAAGAAAGCGTTGCAACACCAAACGCACGCTCTCGCTTCAACGCATGCTCCCGCTTCCACGTCGTCATCAGCTCAGCAGGATGCTCGTCGGGAGTCTTGTCGATTAGGGTATGGCAATTGGCACAAAGAAGTATGATGTTCTCGTAAGAGCCTCTTTCTTCCTCGCTCAACTCTTCTTTGGTGCGAGGCCCACCATCGGTTGCCGCGAATATGTGGGCCATTTCCGACGATATGTGGATATTTTTCAAATCCTTCGGGAAAGAGAGGGGTATTGCACGCTGGGTTCTGGCAAAACCCGGCTGAATCGGTAAAGAGTTTGAGTTTTGTTGCCGGATTTGGATTGGCTTTTCCCCTAGAGCAAGCCACGTCAAGTCTCCTCAGATTGTTAAATTTTCGCAGGCCGGTGGTTATGCGGTACTCTCAAACTTAGGTCAGCGCAGCTTCTCTCTCCCAATTCCCCCCGAGACGAATGAGCTGGGTGAGCTGAAGACTGCTCTTAAAGGCTGCTACTTCTTCGTCAGCTCCATTAGATCGGCCAGATTGGGTGGAGCAATTTCAGAATGAGTGCTGCCATCTACCGGCCGAAAAAGCGCATTGAAAACGATCGCCAACTCAGCTGGTGTGGCAGCTTGGTCCACAGTGAGCGCGCTGTACGTCGTGGCTATAGTTCCTCGGAGTCGCGCATCTGCACCCAGCGCTAGGTTTTGCACTATAACTCGGCTGACATGCCTCAATAACCATGCGAAGGCCAACGTTGGGAGCGTGATGAACGCCAGAGGTACAAGGGCAAGCAGACCAGGGTCCTGCACATTTCCGACGATGCGTTGGTGAGCGTCTGCCACCAGATCGACACCGTAGTGTGTAAGCCAATATATCCCGCTTCCTAAGCCGAGCAGAAACAGTGCACCGAACCCGAACGCTATCGCAACGTGACCGTTTGCTTTCTTAGACCAATATGTAGTCGGCGCCTCCAAAACGAGGCGCTTTCGTACCTTGTCTTCGAGTTCCAATATCCGTGTGCTGGAGTCGGCTAAAGCCTGGGTCAATTGCGCCTGTGTGAATTTGGCGGCGTCGGCTGCGCTTTGACGGAACCTATCGATTTCGGCTTGGGTATCGCTTTGAGTTTTCCCGCTCCAAGTTTCGAACGCGTGCTTCATCTCCTCCGTTTCGTCTCGATGAGCGAGCGCGTCCGACACAACGGCAGTTAACTGATCCGCCTCAGGCTTTATCAGACTGGAGGGAACCAATTCCAAAATGGCGGCCAATCCTGATAGCCAGACAGCCCAGGGGAACGGCTGGCGACCGCTCTGATCAGGCCACGCATTGTGCGGACCAAGAGTTGCCGCAATAGCCGCCACAGCGCCGGGGTAAAGCTTAGGCTTCTCAGCTCGCAGCTTGGAAAGGAAGCGCCCATACAAACCCTCACTTAGGAGAGCGCCCCGGTCCTCAAGAATCTTGAGCGCATCTTCGGGATGTGGGCCGGTGCTCATGGCCTCGTTAAAGATTGCGGTTGTTAGAGGGTCTAGAAAGGCGAGTCCTTGCGAGCCACCTGGAAGCGGGAAGTCTCGGGGCTGATTATATTCCTGCCAGTGTTTGATCTCAGACGTTAAGAAAGCACGCAGTTCATCCTGGGTGCGAAAGATCTTACTCCATCGCTGACGCGGAACACTGAACCTAACCGGGTATCCCCCATCTTTGGATTTTATTGGCATTTGCTACCCCTGCGCCGTTAGCGACCATGATGCTAACTGCCACCCTATTTTTGGATGATCTTCACGCAAAGTAGTTTCCCCTTCAAGCGAGCCGGCGGGGCACTGCTAACGAAAGCCGCCTCACTGCTTGAAACAATGCTCCCGATGCCATTGCAGGAACCGAGGATGCGGTCGTTCCGACAATCGGCTCGGCAGAAGCGCGCGGCGCGTCTTGTTGATGAACCCCTGCACGCTGTCGACGTCGTTGACCTGGCGCGAGATCAGGATCTCCAGATCGTCGGATAGGCTGATCAATCCGCGATCGAACATCCAATGCGCTGTGCCGGACAACGCAATGCCGTTGTTGATAACATCCGGGCCATTCCTTTCGACCGGTCGAATATGGGCGGCTGACACCTCGGCTCGGCCGCCGCCGTTGATCAGCTTCAGCCCCGTAATCGCGCAGCGCTCGTCATAGGCGCGCAGGACGATGCGGCGGAAAATTCGATCCCGCACGATTCGCGATCCGATGTAGTTCGCCCGGTCACGGCTCTGCTCAAACTGAAACGGCGCCTGCTCTTCCTGAAAGCCGGTTTCTTCGACGCGCGGCACCACCTCGCTCGCATCGAAAGCCAGATCGATGATGCGGTTGAAATCGGCAGGACTAAGCGCGCGGACGGCGGATTGCGCACGGCCGGATATTCTGCCCTCGTTATTGAGCAGACCGCGTTCGACCAGACCATCGGCCCCACTGAATGGAACAGGATTGACGAAATCGAGGTAGGTTCCGGGTTCGATCAGAGCGAGGTACATGTCAGGCGCCGAAAGATCGGGAATAACCTGCTGGACCTTTGCCATCGCGAAATAACCGCGCGTCTCGGTCACCTTGCTGGGTTCGTAATAGATGATCCAATCGCCGACGCAGGCTTCGACGCGGCGCAGATACTGGCGAGGGAATTGGTACTGCTCAGCGGGGCTGTCATCGTAGATCGAATCTGTGCGGTGAATGAAAACCCCAAATGCCATGGTCTTCTATTTGCTCGGAGTACGTCCGCGCCGATACAGCCTGATGTCGGGTGTTTAGTCTAGGTAGGAGAAAGCTTTTCCTCTGCCGCGACGGATAACTGCCTGTTCCACCCCGCCCCGCTTTCTGCTTGATATCGCCTCCGCCAATGGAGCACCGCCACCGACCCCCTGCGCGCCCTTGCGCCAACGCTTCCTCGCCCGCAGCGCCGATCAGCTCGCCGGGCTGGAGGCAATCGCGCATCACCCCCTCTCGCCGAGCAGGGCAAGCATGCGCGGCGTTCGAGATGACGATGTCGAGGTCCTCGCCCATCGAGTCCCGTGGCGGATCCGACCAGCTCACGGCCCCACAACCAAACTGACCTTTTTTGGGTGGATTTTTTCGGAAGCCGCGAGTCCTGCGGAAAGCTGCCCAGGAATTGGGCAGTTCGATCCTCGGGTGTTGCATTTTTGCTACTACGAATCTCGACAACCCCTGCTAGAAACGCGGCGGTTTTAAATTGGGGCTATGGGCTATGCTTCTTCTTCGTGTTTCCGCGAAATCCGTTCTGCTGGGCGCTGTTTCGGCCGTTGCCTTGATGTCGGCCGCGCATGCCGCCGACGTTGTCCAGGAGCAGGCGGCTCCCGGCTTCAACTGGAGCGGCGTCTATGTCGGTTTCGGCGTCGGCGCCGGCGCCAATGTGCACAAGCTCAGCAGCGATTTCCTCCCGGGATCCTCGCTCAACGGCATCGGCGGCGAAGGCATCTACGGCCAGGCGACCGTCGGCTACGACTATATGGTCTCGCAGCGCTTCCTGCTCGGCGGCCTGATCGACGCCCATGTCGGCACGATCAAGACGTCGCTTGATGTGGGCGCCCTGGGTGGCCTCAGCGCCGACCTCAAGGAAACCTACGGCTTCGACGTCGGCGTGCGCGCTGGCTACCTGCTGACGCCGAGCACGCTGGGCTATGTGCTGGGCGGCTATGCCTGGCAGAAGTACAAGCTCGACACCAATGCCGGCTTCGGTATGGATTGGGACCAGGGCGGCTACTTCGTCGGCGCCGGTGTCGAAACCGCGATCAACAGCAACTGGACGCTGAAGGGCGAGTATCGCTACACCCGCTTTGGCACCAAGGACAATCTGCTTTCCCAGTTTGGGCTGCCGGATGGCGCGCTCAATCTCGACACCTCGCGCCACACCTTCGAAGTGGCCGCCAGCTACCGCTTCAACGCCAATGACGGCGGCGCGGCCAGCTTCGAGACGCCTTCCTACAACTGGACCGGCTTCTATGTCGGCGGCGGACTCGGCGCCGGCGCGGTGGTGCATCAGATCGAAGTTCCGCCGGCTGATGTGAAGGTCAACGGCCTGGGCGGCGAAGGCGTGTTCGGCGAGGCCAGCCTCGGCTACGATCAGGACATGGGCAGCTGGGTGGTTGGCGGACTCGTGGACGCGCGCCTCTCAGGCATCAAGTCGAAGCTCGAGCTGGGCGGGCTTCTGGGTGGCGGTGTCGATTCGATCAGTCTCAACACCGATTATGGTTTCGACGTGCTCGGCCGCATCGGCATGAAGGTCAACGAAGCGACGCTGGCCTACGCGCTCGCCGGCTACAGCTGGCAGCACTTCAAGCTCGATGCTCCGGCACCGCTCGACGTCGATTGGGGCTCCAGCGGCTTCTCGGTCGGCGCGGGCCTGGAAACGGCCGTGTCGGACAAGATGACTGTCGGCATCGAATACCGCTACTCGCAGTTCGCCAAGGAAGATTTTTCGGACGAATTCCCGATCCTGAGCGGGCTTGTGACCTCGACGCCGTCCTTCCACACCGTGCGCATCGACGCCAAGTACAAGTTCAACTAAGCAAAGGCCTCCAGCCAGAGCAGGAAGCCCGCCGAATGGCGGGCTTTTTTTGCCTCGATCATCCTGTGCAGGTTTGAGGCCTGCAAGACGATCGGGGTAGCTGAGCCCAGAGTGTCCGCGGGCATATCTCCATTGCCATACTATTCGACATTCGAATTAATGTGGCATTTTGATCGAATGCGAAGGACGCCATGCGCAAATTGATCGTCACCGAATTCATTACCGTCGACGGCATCGCCGAACACGAGCGGTTGCCCAACGTCGTCTAGAACAACGCGATGAACAAGTTCAAGGAGGATGAGCTTGCCGATAGCGGCGCCATGCTTTTCGGACGCGTCACCTACGAGATCTTCGCCGGCCATTGGCCCTTGGAGACAGGCGACTTCGCCGACCGCTTCAACGCGCTGCCGAAATATGTCGCCTCGGCCAGCCTCAAGACGGTCGATTGGAAACCGGCCGAGCTCCTCGAACGCCCCCTGCCCGAGGCCGTCGCCCGGCTGAAACGGCAGTCCGGCGGCAACATCTATGTGCATGGCAGCCTGAGCATCGCCCGGCAGCTTCTCGGCGCCGGCCTGATCGACCGCGTGCGGCTGCTCGTCTATCCGAGGGCTGCCGGCCAGGGCAAGCAACTGTTTCCGGCCGATGGACCGGTCGAACTCGACCTGGTCTCGGCCGCGCCGCTCGACAATGGGGTGGTGGCGATGGAATACGCAACGGCCGCGAAAGATTAAGCGGCTGTTTTCCAGCAGCATTGAGGCAGGGGCGGTCCGCCCCCACTTAGCTCCCGCAAGGCTGTTGTATAGGCCGTCGGGCCTGGTGCACCTAGACAACCTTCTTCTTCCCGCGCTTGCCGCCATGCCTGGCCACCGCCTTCTCGACGGCGCGCTTCACTTCGTCCTTGATCTCCGCCGTCTCGGCCATCAGCGCCTCGATCTTCAGGAAATCGAGCACGCGGTACTTCGAGACTTTCGGGCGGACCAGGATGTCGGGCCTCGACTGCTGCAGCTTGTTGGCGATGATCGACTGCATCATCAATTGCGAGGCGCCGTACATCAGGTCCACCGTGGTCGGGTGCTTGCGCTCGGCATCGCTCGGCGCTCCAACAACGTCGATCGCGATGATGATGTCGGCATCCTTTTCGAGGAGATCGAAAGGGACGGGATTGTAGATGCCGCCGTCGATCAGCAGGCAGCCATTGCGAACCACCGGACGGAACACCGCCGGGATGGCTGCCGAAGCGGCAAGCGCGGAATGCAATTCACCCTCGGCGAGCACCGCCAGCTTGTGGCCGAAATAATCGGTCGCCGTCACCTTGAGCGGGATCTTCAGCGCGTCGAACGTCCGCGGGATCGGCTCAGGCAGGAAGGCCTTCAAGATGCGCTCGATGTTGAACTGGCCGACGCGGATGCCGCCCTGCATGGCCTCCGCGATCGTGCCCGGCCGCGAGCGCCACATGCGCGCCGCCACTTCGGCGCGGCTGCCGAGGATCGATCGGGCATAGCCGTGGATCTCGGCGCCCGTCATGCCCGACGCCATGCCGGCTCCCATGATGGAGCCGATCGACGAGCCGGCGATCGCCACCGGCTTGATGCCCAGCTCGTCGAGGGCCTCGATGATGTGGATATGCGCGAGACCGCGCGCGCCGCCGCCGCCGAAAGCCACCCCGAAGGTCGGGCTCATCCCTTGCCGCCCCCCGCCACCTGCACCAGCGGCGGGCCGATGACCATCACGGCGGGATCGGCCGACAGAAGCTTCTTCGCCGCCGCCTTGACTTCGGCCAGCGTCACCGCGTTGATGAGCGCGGCGCGGCGCTTCATATAGTCGATGCCGAGATTGTCGACCTGCAGCTCGACCAGCGTCGCGGCGATGGAGGCGGAGGAATCCAGATTGTTGATGGCGTAAGCGCCGATCATGTATTTCTTGATCGCGAGCTCTTCCTCGGTGGGACCGTTCTCGGCCATATCCTTCACCACCTGGCGCACGATCGAAAGCGTTTCGGCGGCGCGGTCGGAGCGCGTCGCTGTCGTCACCAGCAGCGCGTGGGAGTGCTCGTTGTCGACCAGATCGGAACTGACGCCATAGGCAAGGCCGCGCTTCTCGCGCACCTCCGAAAAGAGCCGGGAGGTGAAGGTCGAGCCGCCCAGGATCTCGTTCATCAGGACGGTGGCAAAGAAATTGGGATCGCTGCGTTTCACGCCCGGCCAGGCGAGCTGGAGCGAGGTCTGCGGCAAGTCGTAGTTCACCGCCAGTTGCTGCCCCAGCTTTGGCGTGACATCCGACACCGGAGCCAGCGTCTGCCTTTCAGGCAGATCGCCGAAGACGTCGTCCAGTTTCTTGCCCAGTGTCGCGGCGTCGATATCGCCGACCACCGCCACATGCAGGCCGCCGCGGGCGAAATTGGCTTTGTGGAAGGCCCTGATGTCATCCGCGGTGATGCTAGTCAGGCTGCCCTTCGTCCCCTGGTCGGAACGCGAATAGGGATGCTCGCCGTAAATGGCGCGCAGCCAGCGCTGCTGCGCCACCGTGTTCGGATCGCGCTCATTAGCCAGGATGCCGGAGAGCACCTGGGCGCGGATACGGTCGATCGGCGCCTGGTCGAAACGCGGGCTGTTCACCGCCAGCTTCAGCAGGCCAAAAGCCTCATCCTTCTGGTCGGAGAGCATGCGCATCGAGCCGTAGGTGCCGTCGCGCGCGGCCTGAAAACTCATCTCGGCGCCGGCATCGTCGAGCTTCTGCTGGAAGGCGTCGCTGTCGAGGCCGCCGGCGCCTTCGTCGAACAGGCCGGTCATCAGATTGACCAGCCCCTCCTTGCCGGCCGGATCCTGCGCGCTGCCGCCATCGAAGACGAAGCGGATGGCGATCAGCGGGATAGAATGGTCCTCCACCAGCCAGGCCGTGATGCCCTTCTTCGACTTCACCTCCTGGATGTTCATCTCCGCGCGGGCCGCAAGCGCCGGCAAAAGCAGGAAGAACAGGGCAAAGCAAAGCGTGGCGACAACGCGATAGATGTGCCCACCTTCTTCCCTTGCGGGAGAAGGAAGGGTGCTCGTGTGGCTAGGAGCCATGCTCATCATCAATTCCCCGCCTGTTGCTGCGGCAAGAGATAGCCGGTGGTCGAATGCTCGAGCACCAGGTAGCGGGCAGCGACCGCCTTGACCTCGTCGGCGGTGACCTTGCGGATACGGCCCGGCCATTCCTGAACGTCCTTGACGTTGCCGCCGGTGGCAAGCGTCGAGCCATACATGTTGGCCATGTCGTCCTGCTTGTCGCGGGCAAAGATCATGGAGCGCACATAGCGGGTCTTGGCCCGCTCCAGCTCATCATCGCTCACGCCGTCCTTGACAATGCGGGCGATCTCGGCGTCGACCGCCGCCTCGACATCGGCAAGCTTGGCGTCGCCGCGCGGCGCGCCATAGACGGTGAAGTTGGTGTCGTCGAGCATCGTGCCCTGGAAATAGGCCGCCGCGTCGGAGGCGATCCCCTGCTTTACGACGAGTTCCTGATACAGCCGGCTGCGGTTGCCGCCGCCGAGGATCTCGGCCAGCAGGTCCAGCGCCTCCGCCTCGCCGGGCTTGGCCGTATGATAGGATGGCACCACCCATTGCGTCGAAAAGCTCGGCACCGAGACGCGCGCGTCGGTCAGCGTCACCGTGCGTCTGGTGTTCTGCTCCGGCTCGACCGGGCGGATGCGCGGCCGCAGATCCGGACCGCGCGCGACCTTGCCATAGGTGCGCTCGGCCATCGCCTTGACGGCATCCGGCTCGACGTCGCCCGCTACGATCAACACCGCGTTGTTGGGCCGGTAGTAGTTGTCGTAGAAGGCTTTCGCGTCCGGACGGTTCAGTTGCTCCATTTCCTGCATCCAGCCGATGACTGGAATGCGGTAGGGCTGGTTCTGCCAGAGCGTCGCATCGACCTCCTCGTCCAGAACCGCCTGCGGATTGCTGTCGATGCGCGAGCGGCGCTCCTCCAGGATCACGTCGCGCTCGGTCTTGATGACGTCGTCGGTCAGGATCAGGTTGCGCATGCGATCGGCCTCGAAGCCCATCATCTGTTCCAGCGCCGAGGGCGGCACCGTCTCGTGGAAGGCGGTGTAGTCGTAGGAGGTGAAGGCGTTGTTGGAGCCGCCGATCTCGGACACGGCGCGGTCGAATTCGCCGGCGGCGTGATGGGTCGTGGCCTTGAACATCAGATGCTCGAAGAAATGCGCGATGCCGGATTTGCCAGCGGGCTCGTCGGCGCTGCCGATCTTGTACCAGACCATGTGGGTGACGATCGGCGCGCGATGGTCCGGGATGACGACCACCTCCATGCCGTTGTCGAGGAGGAAATCCTTCACGTCACCATCGTCGGCCGCACGGGCCGGAGCCGACGCCACTATTGCCAGCGTGCCGACAAGGAGCGCCGTGCGCAGCGCAATCCGCGTAGGTGTCATCAAGTTCTCCGGTCCCGGTTGCGCGACGATAGGCAAGGTTCGCTGGCGAGGCAAAGTGATTTGTTCGGCATTTTCGAGGCGCGGCTAGCACAAGCTAGCCGGCCTCGATGAAGCGGATAACCGTTTCGCCGTAATTGCGCTCGTCCATCACCGAAAAACCGGCGCCAGGATCGAAGGCCGCCGATGCCGCCTCCTCGACGACGCAGAGCGCGCCGGGCAGAAGCCAGCCGCCGTCCTTGGCCGAGCGTAGCGCGCGTTCGCCTAGACCTTTGCCATAGGGCGGATCGGCGAAGATCAGGCCAAAGGGCGAGATCGTGCCGGCTTCGCCGAGATGCGTGGCGTCGCGGCGGAAGATTTTTGTGCGGCCGGTGAGCCCGTAGGCTTCGACATTCTCGCGGATCAGGCCGCGCCCCTCGGTCGATTCCTCGATGAAGACGCAGTAGGAGGCCCCGCGCGACAAAGCCTCCAGCCCGAGCGCGCCCGTGCCGGCGAAGAGGTCGAGCACACGGCCGCCCTCGAGCTTGTCGGCGTAGCGATGCGCCAGGACGTTGAACACCGCCTCGCGGGTGCGGTCGGTGGTGGGGCGAATGGCATTGCTTTTCGGCGTCGCCAGCGGACGCCCGCGGAACTCACCGCCGACGATCCGCATCGCCGCCCCTCTTCGGACCACGCGGCCTGTTGCCGCCATCGCCTTCGGGGCGCTCGCCACGGGGCTTGCCGAACGGCTTCGCGCCCGGCTTGCCCTTGCCGCCCGGTTTGAACGGCGCCTTGCGCGCCTTCGCCTCGGCGGCCCTGGCGGCGTCGGCTTCCGCCCTGCCCTTGCCGATCGGCCGGGCGCCCGGCGCCATCCAGACATTGGCCTTGCGCTGGCCCGGCGGCTCGATCGGCCGCTGCTCGCGCTCGGATTTCTTGCCGCGCGGTTTGTCGCCAAAGCCGCCGCGCGGCTTGTCGCCGAAGCCGCCGCGATCGGACTTCGCACCGCGCTCGCCAAATGCCCTGTCCGGTTTGGTCGAGAGCTTGCTCAGCGCCTCGTCGCGGCTGTCCTCACGGCGCTTGCGCGCCTTGATCAGCCCGCCCTCGCCGATCGGCCGGCGGTCGCCGTCGCGCGTGAATTTCGGCCGGTC
Organism: Mesorhizobium sp. M2A.F.Ca.ET.043.02.1.1; assembly: GCF_003952405.1. Lineage (NCBI taxonomy): Bacteria > Pseudomonadati > Pseudomonadota > Alphaproteobacteria > Hyphomicrobiales > Phyllobacteriaceae > Mesorhizobium > Mesorhizobium sp. M2A.F.Ca.ET.043.02.1.1. Next base: position 6,127,907 of record NZ_CP034445.1, on the reverse strand, counting down.
GGCTTCCTCGCGGCGCGGACCGCCGCCGCGCACCGGCTTGTTGGAGAAAGGCTTTTGGATCTCGGCGTCGAAATTGGCGCCGGCTTCCTCGATCAGCCGCTCGCCGAGCTGCTCGCGCAGCACCCGGCCCTTGATCTCCAGCACATGGCCCTCGGGCAGGTCTTCCAGCTGGAAGGGACCATAGGAGATGCGGATCAGCCGCGTCACATCGAGGCCAAGCGCGCCGAGAATGTTCTTCACCTCGCGGTTCTTGCCTTCGCGCAGGCCGAGCGTCAGCCATGCGTTGGTGCCCTGCTCGCGGTCAAGCGAGGCCTCGATCGAACCGTAGAAGACGCCGTCGACGGCGATGCCCTCACGCAAGCCGGCGAGCGCGCTCTCCTCGACCTTGCCATGGACGCGCGCGCGGTAGCGCCGCAGCCAGCCGGTGGCCGGCAGCTCGAGCACGCGCGACAGCCCGCCGTCATTGGTAAGCAGCAGCAGGCCTTCGGTGTTGATGTCGAGGCGGCCGATCGTCATCAATCGCGGCAGGTCGGACGGCAGCACGTCGAAGACGGTCTTGCGGCCTTCCGGATCGCGGTTGGTGGTGACGACACCCGCCGGCTTGTGGAACAGGAACAGGCGCGTGCGCTCGATCGGTGGTATCTCGGTGCCGTCGAGATGAATGACGTCGGTGGCGCTGACGTTAAAGGCCGGCGAGTCCAACACCTTGCCGTTGACCTTGACGCGGCCGGCCGCGATCAATTCCTCGGCGTCGCGGCGTGAGGCGATGCCGGCACGCGCCAGCCGCTTGGCGATGCGCTCGCCGGCCTCCGGCGCGGCTTCCGAAGGACGCGGGCGCGGCTTGAAGCCGCCCTCGGGCTTTCCCGCGCCGCGCGGACGATCGCTGAAATCGCGCTTCGGCCGGTCGGCAAAGTCGCGTGCCGGGCGATCGCCGAAGTCGCGCTTGGGACGGTCGAAACGGCGTTCGCCACGCTCGCCTTCAGCGGCCACCGGGCGGTCACCGCGTGGCACAAAGGGCTTGCGGCCTTCGCGCTTCTCGAAGGGCTTGCCGTCGCGCGGCGGGCCTTTGCGGAACGGCCGGTCGCCGCGCTCCGCGCCTTCACCCATTTCACGCGGCTTGTAGCCGCGCTTGAAATCGCGGGCCGGGCGCTCGCCTTCGGCCATCGGCCGGTCACCGCGTGGCGCAAAGGGCTTGCGGCCTTCGCGCTTCTCGAAGGGCTTTCCGTCGCGCGGCGGACCTTTGCGGAACGACCGGTCGCCACGCTCCGCGCCTGCTTCACGCGGCCCGGTCTCACGCGGCTGGTAGCGCTTGAGGTTGCGCTCGCCTTCGGCAGCGATCGGCCGCTCCCGTTTTGGGAACGGCTTCTTGGCGCCGTGGGCCGGCTTGCCGCCGCGCGGACCTGCCGGTTTCGAGCCGCCCTTGCGCGGCCCGCGTGGAGATTTCTTATCGTCGTCCATTACTTTGCTCGTCTTTGCCTGCTACAGCGCCGCACGCCCTTTCGGACGCCCAACGCAGGCAGTGTCATCTTGATTTTGCGCATCCAGCGGCGCGGCAAAAACCGATTCCGGTTTTCAGGGTCTCGCGCTAGATAACAGGATCACTCTCGGGTGGCGAGGAGTAATCGGGATGGAAACCGCTTGAAACGACCGGATTTCATGGCCTTGGCGCTTGAAGAGGCCGAAGCGGCCGCCGGCCGCGGCGAAGTGCCGGTCGGCGCGGTGGTCGTCAGCGGCAACACGGTGATCGCGAAAGCCGGCAACCGTACCCGCGAGCTTGCCGATCCGACGGCGCATGCCGAGATGCTGGCGATCCGCGAGGCCTGCCGGAAGCTCGCCAGCGAGCGTCTCACTGGCCACGACCTTTATGTGACGCTGGAGCCCTGCGCGATGTGCGCCGGCGCCATCTCCTTCGCCAGGCTGCGGCGGCTCTATTTCGGCGCCGCCGACGAGAAAGGCGGCGCGGTGGTCAACGGCACGCGCTTCTTCGCCTCGCCCATCTGCCACCACGCGCCGGACATCTATCCGGGGATCGGCGAGAGCGAAGCCGCGCTCATCCTCAAGGACTTTTTCCGCGGGAAGCGAAATGGCGGTGAATGGTGAATGGTGAAGAAACTAGCGAGTAGCGAGTAGGGATCTATTCACTATTCACTATTCACTATTCACTACTTACAGCCCCAGCCAGTCGAACCAGCCGCCCTTCTTGCCTTCCGCCTGTGCCTTGAGGCGGCGCTCCTTCTTGTACTCGTCCTCGCCGAGTTCGTTCTGCGGCGCGGCATCGGAGGGCTGGCGATAGGCAAGCGGCGGCTCGCTCAGATATTTGCGAGTGGTCGGGTCGCCCTGCTTCTGCTCGGCAAGCCGGCGCTGGATCTCGGCGGTGCGCGTAGCGCTGGAATCATCGGGCGACCAGCGTGGCGGGTGGCTGGAGGCCGAGTCAGCCATCGCCTTCTTCACCGACGCGGGATCGGTCTGGACATCCTCGACGGCTTCCGGCTGGTAATTCGGATCGTTCTGGTGGGCGGTGGCGTCGGCGCGGATGCGGGCGCGGCGCGCCTCGGGCGATTCGGGCCATTCGGTGCTCGCCGTCTCGATGCTTTCCTGCGGCGGCGGCAGGTTTTGCTTCTGCCCCGGCGCGGGTTTCACCAGGTCAGGGCGCGGCTTGTAGTCGATCGGAGTGCGGCGCTTCGGCGTGATCGAGGCCGCGCCCGAAACGTCGTCGAAGAGCTGCGCGGCTGCCGTCTTGTCGGTTCCGTAGGTCGGCGAGCTCATGCAGCCCGACAAGGCGATGGCCGATACCACAAGCGGCGCCACCAGCGCGGCGCGCGCGAACGTTCTGTCGGTCATGCCAAAAAGTCCCACTCTAACTGCCTTTCGGTCGCCACCGGCCAAGGGCACGGTCCCCTTCTTCCCCGCACTTGCGACGGAAATCCGGCGACAATTTGTCTGCCGGAGTGTCGCGTGTTTACCTCAACCACTTGTTAAGGGCAACGCACGGGCGGATATGGGCCGCCCGGCGTGGTACTTTTGCACTTATTTGACCGGCGCATGTCGTTGATCCCAAAACCGCTGCACACTTTTGGCCGACATGCACTTGTTTGAAGAGTGCATGTCGTTAGCCCAAAACCGCCGCACACTTTTGGGCGACATGCACCTAGAGACGCCCGAGCGCCTTCAGCTCGTGCAGCACGGCCGCGTCGCGGGCCGAGACATCCGGGAATTCCGGGTCCTGCCCGACATCGGCGGTGTAGCGCCAGGAGCGCGCGCATTTGGTGAGGCCGCGATCCTCGGCTTTCTCCACCACCACCGCCACGCCCTTGACGTCGTCGAGCGTGAAGGCGCCCTCCGGCGGCTTGCCATGCTTGATGACGAGGTCGCTGGTGATCGCCATCTCGGCCATGTCGACATCGGCGATGGCCGCCTCCAGCGCGGCGTCGTCCAGCGTCACCACCGGCACGGCCTCCAGCGACGAGCCGATCAGCTTCTCGGCGCGCGCGATCTCCAGCGCGCCGGTGACGACACGGCGCACCTGCCTCACCTTGCGCCATTTCTCGGCCAGCGCCTCGTTGCGCCAGTTCTGCGGGATCTCCGGGAACTGGTCGAGATGCACCGAGACGGCTTCCCGATGGCGGTCGAGCCAGGCTTCCTCGGTGGTGAAGGGCAGCATCGGAGCCAGCCATTTCACCAGGCATTCGAAGAGATGGCGGACCACCTGGACGGCCGCGCGGCGGCGCAGGCTCGACGGCCCGTCACAGTAAAGCGCGTCCTTGCGGATATCGAAATAGAAAGCCGAAAGCTCGACCACCATGAAGTCGAGCAGCGCGCGGGTGATGCGCTTGAACTCGAACGCGTCGTAGCCCTGGCGCACCACTTCGTCGAGCTCGGACAGCCGGTGCAGCATCAGCCGCTCCAGTTCCGGCATGGCCTCGACCGGCACGTCCTTGCCGTCGTCATGAGCGAGCGTGCCCAGCATCCAGCGGATGGTGTTCCTGAGCTTGCGATAGGCGTCGATATTGGTCTGCAACACGTTCTTGCCGAGTCGCTGGTCTTCCCAATAATCGGTCGTCACCACCCAGAGCCGCAGGATATCGGCGCCAGACTGCTTTATCACGTCCTGCGGCACTACCGTGTTGCCGAGCGACTTCGACATCTTGCGGCCTTCCTCATCCATGGTGAAGCCATGGGTGATGACCGCTTCGTAAGGCGCCCTGCCCCTTGTGCCGCAGCTTTCGAGCAGCGAGGAATGGAACCAGCCGCGATGCTGGTCCGAGCCCTCGAGATAGACGTCGGCCGGCCATTTCAGGTCCGGACGGTCTTCCAGCGTGAAGACATGGGTCGAGCCGGAATCGAACCAGACGTCCAGGATGTCCATCACCTGGTGCCATTTCGAGGCATCGTGATTGCCGAGGAAACGTTCCTTGGCGCCGTCGGCGAACCAGGCGTCGGCGCCCTCCTTCTCGAAAGCCTCCATGATGCGCTGGTTGACCGCCTCGTCCTTCAGCACATTGCCGTCCTCGTCGGCGAAGACGGCGATCGGCACGCCCCAGGCGCGCTGGCGCGAAAGCACCCAGTCCGGGCGCTCCTCGATCATGGCGCGGATGCGGTTCTGTCCGGCCGCCGGCACGAAGCGCGTGTCGTCGATCGCCTTCAACGCGCGGCTTCGCAGCGTCGTGCCGTCGCCGAGGTCCTTGTCCATATAGACAAACCATTGCGGCGTGTTGCGGAAGATGACCGGCTTCTTCGAGCGCCAGGAATGCGGATAGCTGTGCTTCAGCCGGCCGCGCGCGAAGAGCGCATTGCGCTTGATCAGCTCGTCGATGACCGCCTGGTTGGCGTTGCCCTTCTTGCCGTTGTCGTCGATCACACGCGCGGCACCGCCTTCGCGTCCCGGGCCGAAGCCCGGCGCGTCCTTGGTGAAGAAGCCGGCGTCGTCGACCGTGAAGGGGATCGTGGTGTCGACGCCGCGTGCCCGAAGGTCGGCGGCCGCCTCCGTCCACGCGTCGAAGTCCTCCCGGCCATGGCCGGGCGCGGTGTGGACGAAGCCGGTGCCGGCATCATCGGTGACATGCTCGCCCGCAACCATCGGCACCGGGAACTCATAGCCGCCGCCGAGGCCCTTGAACGGATGCGAAAGCGTAATCTTCCCAAGCTGTTCGGCCGAGACGCTGTGAAGCCTGTTCAACGTGACCTTGGCCTTGGCGGCGCATTCCTCGGCCAAGGCATCGGCAAAGATCAGCTTCTCGCCGGGCTGCGGGCCGAAGGCGTTCTCGGCCGCCGTCACCTCATAGAGGCCATAGGCGATGCGCGGCGAATAGCTGACGGCACGGTTGCCGGGGATGGTCCAGGGCGTGGTCGTCCAGATGACGACATGCGCCTCGACCAGATCAAGGGCTGCACCATCCAGCGCCGGCGCCGCGCCGGCGACCGGCTGGGCGAGGCTCGCGACCGGGAACTTCACCCAGATCGTGTCGCTCTCATAATCCTGGTATTCGACCTCGGCCTCGGCAAGCGCGGTGCGCTCGACCACGCTCCACATCACAGGCTTCGAGCCACGGTAGAGCTGGCCGGACATGGCAAATTTCAGCAGCTCGCCGGCGATGCGCGACTCGGCGTGGTAGGCCATGGTCGTGTAGGGGTTGTCGAAATCGCCGATGACGCCCAGGCGCTGGAACTCTGAGCCCTGGACCTTGATCCAATCGGCCGCGAAGTCGCGGCATTCCCTGCGGAACTCGTTGACCGGCACCTCGTCCTTGTTCTTGCCCTTGGCGCGATACTGCTCCTCGATCTTCCACTCGATCGGCAGGCCGTGGCAATCCCAGCCCGGCACATAGTTGGCGTCGTAGCCGCGCATCTGGAACGATCGGTTGATGACGTCCTTGAGGATCTTGTTCAGCGCATGGCCGATGTGGATGTTGCCATTGGCGTAGGGCGGACCGTCATGCAGCACGAATTTCTCGCGGCCGGCGGCCTCCTCGCGCAGCTTTCTGTAAAGGTCCATGTCCTGCCAGCGCTTCACCATGCCGGGCTCCTTCTCGGGCAGGCCGGCGCGCATCGGGAAATCCGTCTGCGGCAGATAAAGCGTCTTGGAATAGTCGATCGTTTCAGCAGTGTCGGTCATTGGGGTGTCGGTCATTGATCTGCCATCTGCGTTGCCCGGCGGCGGAAAGCCCGGGCGTTGAGGTCTTAGCTGACGCATATCGCTTTCCCAAAACGGGGCCCACTTTTGGGCGATATGCGTTGATTTTCTTGAAAAAGCGCGAGGGGCGCGCGCGAAAACTCCCGGCGGCTCCAGCGGCGCTCAGGCCGCCCGGAACACCGGGCCCGTAATTCGTATCGCGATCGCGAAAAGGCGCGAAAAGCTCATCATGGCGTGGCTTTTAGCGGATGGCGCGGCAGGAATAAAGCGCGGAATTCAAGGCATGAAGCCAGTCTCGCGGCCTACATGGTGAAATTGAAGCGGTAAGTGGTCGAGACACCGAAGGTCCATTGGTTGCGGTCGCCGCGTTCCTTGACCAGGCTGGAATCGGCGGCCGGCCCCATCAGGCGCGAATATTCGGTGAAGACGCTGGCCGTCATCGGCTCGGTCACTTTCCAGGTGATCGCGCCGCCGAGGCCGGTCGACTTCACACCGCCGCCTGGATGGTATTCGCTGAGCCCCGAGGCGGCCGCCTCGGTGGCGTTAACGCCGTAGTAGGCATCGAAATAGTTGGCGGTGGCGAAGGTCACGCGCGGGCCGCCGGAGATGCGTACACTGGGCGTGATGTCGTAGAACGCGTCGGCCGCGATGTCGGCAACGAAGCCGTTGTGGGAGCGGACGCCATGCCGCAACTCGGCGCGGGCGCGCAGCCAATCCAACGGATAGAACTCGAAGAAGCCGCCAACTTCACCGCCGAAGCGCACCGGGTCGAGACCCTGGAGTTCGTCCTTGCTGGTGCGATGGAACAGGAACTTGCCGGTCAGGCCGGCGCGCACGGAGCCGTCGTCGACCAGGGCCAGCGAGATGTTGTCGTTGCGCGAGGTGAACCGCGCCTCCGGACCGACCTTGCCGAGCGAGATGATCGGCTGGGCGCTGAACATGTATTTCTTGCCGCCCTCGAAATTCGGCGCGACCAGGCCTGTGGCGCCGAGCGTCAGGTACCAGTCGCCGGATATCCAACTGCCCTCGCCCGCCTGGGCGATAGAGGCGGCGAACAGGCCCATGGCGACGGCCAGCGGAATCGTCCCGACAATACGCATCGTCACCCCTTACGCGAAACGCGCCGGCAAGACCATCCGCCGACGCTCAAGCCATGCCGTGCGTTCGGTAAAATTTGACTTAAAATCGCAACATCGGACTGAAAGCCAACTATCCGACATGCCGGTTGCGGCGCAAGCTCTCTATCAGATCGCAGGCCGCTTCCAGTCCGCCGGTAAGTGGGTTTGACGAGCCATAGGCAAGGGCCGCCTGATGCCATTGCACGCGTACTGCCGTGTCGCCGGCTTTCCGGACCGCCTGTCGCCAGATTTCGGGATCGTCGTGATTTGCCACAACCAGTCCCGCCCCGCTGGCTTCGACATATTTTGCATATCCGCAGGCGGCCGACGCAATGACCGGCAGGCCATTTGCGAGCGCCTCGAGGATCACCGTGCCGGTATTTTCCAGGCGCGCCGGATGCAGCATGAAATCGCTCGCGACCACAACCGCCGGGATGTCCTCCTGGATGCCTAGCAGGATGACCCGGTTCGACATGCCGCACTTGGCAATCAGGCTGCGAAGCCGGATTTCCTCCTCGCTGTCTTTGCGAAGACCGGCCACCAGCCAGTGGATGTCCGGGAACGGCTGCAGGGCCTTCACCGCCCGGTCGAGACCCTTCACTTTCATTCTGTTGGCGATGCTCAAGGCAATGACGGCCTGGCGGGGAAGCCCGAACCGATCGCGGATTTCATTGCGTTCGCCGGCCAGCAACTCCGGCCGGCGGCGTTTCGGATCGAGCGTCGGTCCGACAACATGGATGCGCGATTCCTCGGTTCGCCAGAAGTCGCGGTAAAGCGCTGCCTGGTGCTCGCTGAGCGCAATGATCTGCACGGCGCTGCTGGGGGCAAAAATCATCGATTCGAGTTTTTGCTGGCGAATGAAGCGAGGCGAAAAAGGCCGCCACCAGCCCAGCTTCGAGGCAAAATAGGGCGGGTCGCCGGCATAGTAGATGTCCAGGCCAGCCATCTTGTTGAAACCGACCACGCAGTCGAAATCCCGCCTGGCCGAAAGCAGCGTCTTTCCCAGCGCAAATTCGGTGCCCGGGTTGGAAAGAACCCGTGCCGGATGGACTTTTATCGTCGCCGAACTCTCGACATGACCGACCTGCCGCGTCGTCAGGATCGTCACGCTATGGCCGCGCGCGACCAGTCGGTCACTGATATTCAGACAATCCCTCTGCAGACCCCCGTTCATAAAGAGGGCAGAGATTGCACAGCAGATTCTCATCACATGTTCCGGAGCGCCGCCCACCCCCAAGATCGACGGAGAGAGACTCCGGGTGCGCCCCAGACTTCCCCACTCAAACAAACACGCCGGGCGCTCAAATGTTGGTCGTGTTGAAAAGACGCATATGCTGTATATAGCGGCTTATCAAGAGACCTGGATGCTGTAGCGTTGGGGCTGTCCAAAAAAGAAATCAACCGGATCGCGATTATGAAGATGCCGTGGATTAATTGTGGCTGCCAAGCCGGCTTCGCCTGAAAGCTGCCATATCCGTGCCAAAGGCCCTGCGTGAATACAACTGGCGGCAGTGGCTGAGGCTCCAGCCACTGACACATGCCGTCAAGACGGCCCGCTACCGGAAGATCGACAGGAGGTTCCTGAGCCTGCCGGCCAAGGCTTGCGACATCCAGGGCACTCGCGATGCCGCGCGGGGTCGCGATGTGCTGCTCACCATCGCCTTCGGCAATGCCCAATGCCTCGATCTGCAGGTGCGGCTGATCAGGGGACTTGTCCGTCACGACCTCCACATCGTGGCCGACAACAGCGTCAGCGAAGCTGCCGCAGACGAGAACAGGCAGGTATGCGCGGCCTACGGCGCCTCCTATGTCAGGCTGCCGGCCAATCCATGGACCGTGAAAAACCCGAGCCGATCCCACGGCGCGGCGCTCAACTGGATGTGGCACAATATCCTGAAGCCGGCCGCTCCGGCCGCGTTCGGATTTCTGGATCAGGATATCTTCCCGACGCAGCCATGCGACCCCTTCGCGCCTCTTCAACATGTGGCGTTCTACGGCGACCTGCGCCGAGCGGGCGCTCGCTGGTATTTGTGGGCGGGCTATTGTTTCTTCCGCTTCGACGCCGTCGCCCGCAAGCCTCTCGATTTCGGGCTCGACTGGTTCGCCGGCCTCGATACCGGCGGGGCCAACTGGGAGGTGCTCTATCGGGATGTGGACCCGAACGCGCTGCCGCAACGGCCGATAACGGCATTCGCGGCCTTGCCCGGAGTTGAACTCAGGCAGGCCTATTTGCGAATGGCGGGGAACCTGGCTGCACGAAGTCGGCCTCGACGGCGATCTCTCGTTGAAGGCGAAAAAGCGCGAGGCCGTTTTACGCTTGCTGGAACCCACCCTTCAGGCCCTGCCCAGATCGGCGCGACAATGAGATTGGCAGTCGACACAGTGATCGAACTTTGCGATGGAACTTGAATCCAGACCGCAAGCACCCCGTACTCAAACTGGCCGATTCAATGGTCATTCGGTCACGCCCGATTATCGCAAGGACGTTCTGTTGCCGACAGTAAGTGTGATCATTCCGGTGAGAGACGGCGCGCCCTACCTCGGCAAAGCCTTGCAGAGCATTCTGGACCAGGATCTGGCTGATATCGAAGTTATCGTCGTCGACGATGGCTCCTCGGACGACAGCGCCGCGATCGCGACGTCGCTCGGCGAAGCCGACGGCCGCGTCAAGGTCGTCGCCAATCGCGGCAAAGGCATCGTCGACGCGCTCAATATGGGAATTGCGCTCGCGCGGGCCCCTCTTGTGGCACGCATGGATGGCGACGACATCTCGCTGCCCGACAGGTTGCGCCTGCAGGTGGCGTGTTTCGACGCGGATGCCGATCTGTGCCTGCTCGGCACGGCGGGATTGCAGATCGACCGGGACGGAAAACCGTTGAGGCCAATAGAGGTTCCCATCGGCAACGAGCCGTTGCGGTCTGCCCTTACCGGATACAATCCCATGCTTCATCCGACGGTGATGTTCCGGACCGAGGCCGTCCGGCGCCTGGGGGGCTACCGTCGCGCATTCACCTATGCGGAGGATTACGATCTGTGGCTGCGGCTTTCCGAGGCGGGAAAGCTGGCCAATATGGATGCGCGGCTGGTCAAATTGCGCTCGCATCCAGGACAGGTGTCGCGCGTCAAGGAGGATCAGCAAAAGGCGGCCGCGGCGCTGGCCAGGCAGTCGGCGCTGTTGCGCCGCTCCCGCGCCGAGCCGTTCGACGCAAACGGCCAACCCGCAGAGGCCATCGGAACCTTTCTGGCATGGCGCGCCGCCACGGGGACCGGCATCTCGAGCCTGGAGAGACGCGACATCGAATTGCTGCTGCGAACGACGGGCATACCGTTTGCCACGACCTGCAAGCTGCTGCTCCTCGCGGCTGTCGGCGCCCCCTCGTTCAGGACGCTCGCGCTCGGGCCTCGACTGGCCTGGCGCAGGATGATCGCGCGCCCTGCCAAGATGCGGCCGAATTGATGCGGCCCGGCTGATGCGGCTTGTCGTCGACCTCACCAGCATGGCGCGCTGGCTCGGCCCTCCGGTCGGCCTGGTTCGCGTGCAGCGGCACTACAGCGCGGCCGCGGCCGCGTTCACGGCCTCCGATGTGGCGTTCACGGTGTTCGACCCGGTCGACCGGGTCCTCAGGCAGGTCTCGCCGCAACTGGCGGCGGAAATCATCGCCGGAGACATCTCATGCGATATGCATTTTTATCCGGACCCTGCCCGCGTCAAGGTGCAGTTTTACGATCGATGGCCGAACTGGGCGCGGCAGGCGCTGATGGCGATCATAAGACCGCGCCGGATCCTAATAACGGAAATCGGCGCGTTCACCCGGCACAATCCGGACAGCAGTCTTGTTCCCTTGCTTGAGCGGATCGAAAACTGGCTGATGAAGCCCAACGAGCGACGGCTGGTCGCTCGCGACGATGGTTCACGCGTCCGGATCGTGCCGCTGCGGACGGTGGCCGGCAACGAATACGAGCCGGCGCCCGGCGACCATCTGCTTTTGATGAACAATGATTGGTCGCACACCGATATCGGCGTCATTTCGCGCGCGTGCTGCTCGGCAGGCGCGAGACTGATCGTGCTGTTGAACGATATCATCCCGATCCAGTTTCCCGACTGGTACAAGCGGCATGACGTCAAGCGATTCACGGACTATGTGGCTCTGGCGATCACGCTGGCGGACCGGTTCATCCTGACGTCGAAGCGCGTCACCGCCGACATGGAGGAGCATGCCGCCGGGCTCGGCCTTCACCTGCCGGACCTGAAACTGGTTCCGCTCGGCTGCGACAGCGCACGCAAATCGAAGGCCGGCGGCCCCCTGCCGGACGGACTTGAGACAGGTCGCTACATCCTGTTCGTTTCCACCATCGAACCGCGCAAGAACCATTCGTTGCTCATGGACGTCTGGCGGCGCCTCGTTCAGGACGGAACGGTCGCGCATAGCGGCATGAAGCTGGTTTTCGTCGGCCGCAGCGGCTGGATGGTCGATGGGGTGCTTGAGAGGCTTCACAGCCATCCCGACTACGGCCAGAGCCTCATCCATCTTGACAACGTCGATGACGGGACATTGTCCCTGCTCTACCAAGACAGCGCGTTCTGCGTGTACCCGTCGCTCTATGAGGGATATGGACTGCCGCCCGTCGAGGCGCTGGCCTACGGAAAGGCGCTGATCGCCTCGACAGGCGGAGCCATCCCCGAAGTGGTCGGTCCATTCGGACTCTGCCTTGACCCACTCGATGTCGAAGGATGGGAAAAGGCCATGCGGGAATGGATCACCTCGCCTGAGGTCCGGACTTCCTATGAAGCGAAGGCCGGCGAATTCACGGCGCGAAGCTGGGAGCAGGCTGGCCGGGAGACACTGGAGGCCACGCTTGCGCCGTTCCCGGATAAAGTCACGCCGGCGCGAGAACGAGCGCCTTAGTTTCACCGTTTCACGGAAACGGCGAACCGCTCTATCTCCTCGTTTTCACGCAATTCCCGGCGGAAGGCTACGGCGAACGCGCCGAACCTAACCGCTCACACTTTTCCTGGAGTTGCTCCAGGCTCGGGCACAGCCCGGTCGCCCGTGGGTTCCGCTGTGTTGCTGGACGGACAATGCCATTCAGTCTAGCTTCCTTTCACCGCACGACCGGTGGTGAATTTTCGAGGGAGATGAAACCATGACTTTGCCAAGCGACGCTCTCAGAGACGCAATCGGCCAGACGCGGGACAAATGGGGATGGTTCGTGGCGCTCGGCGTGCTGCTGCTGATCTTCGGCGGCATCGCCTTCGGCAATCTGTTCATCGCCACCGTCGCCTCGGTGTATGTCGTCGGCTGGCTTATGCTGATGGCTGGCATCATCGAGATCATCCACGCTTTCGGGGTCAAGACCTGGGGACGTTTCTTCTATTGGCTGCTGAGCGGCCTGCTCTACGCCGTCGCCGGCTTTTTCGCGTTCGACAACCCGCTGCTCGCCTCGGCGGTGCTGACGCTGCTGCTGGCCATCGCGCTCATCGCCTCGGGACTTTTGCGATCCTGGGTAGCCTTCAGCCACCGGCCGGAGCAAGGCTGGGGATGGCTGCTCGCGGCCGGCATCATCACCATTCTGCTCGGCCTGATGATCGCCATGGGCTGGCCGGTCAACAGCCTTTGGGTGCTTGGCATCTTCCTGGCGATCGACCTGGTCTTCCAGGGCTGGAGTTTCATCGCCATCGGGCTGGCCTTGAAGCGGTAAGCGACAGGCGATCAGAACGCGATTTCGGCGTCCAGTTGCGAGAGCGGGCGCACGCCCGCCAGGAGCGCCCTCGCCTCTGCCTCGTCCGTTTTCATCTGCGCCACCAGCGCGTCGAGGCCGTCGAATTTGAGTTCCGGCCGCAGGAAGCCGAAGAACGATACCTCACACGTCTCGCCATAGAGATCGCCGGAAAAATCGAAGACGTAGGTCTCGAGCAGCGGCGCGCCATTGTCGTCGACGGTCGGGCGGCGGCCGAAGCTGGCGACGCCGTCATGAAGCGTGCCGTCGGCACGGCGGAAGCGGACGGCGTAGATCCCCTCCCTGAGGGCGGCTTCCGACGAAAGCCGCATATTGGCAGTCGGGAAACCGAGCGTGCGGCCAAGCTGCTGGCCGCCGATCACCTCGGCCTCGACAGTGAAACGGTAGCCGAGCAGGCCGGCGGCCTCCTCCACCTTGCCTTCGGCGAGCAGTCCGCGGATGCGGCTCGACGAGACCACTTCGGCGCCTTCATCGCGGAAGGCGTCGACGAGCGTCACGCCGAAGCCATGCCGTTCTCCCGCCGCCATCAAGAAGGCCGGGCCGCCCTGGCGGTCCTTGCCGAAATGAAAGTCGAAGCCGGTAACGGCATGGTGGATGCCGAGATTCTTCTCCAGCACATCGGTCACGAACGCCTCGGCGGAGAGCGAGGCGAAATCGCGCGTGAAAGGCTGCTCGACCAGGGCGGCGAAGCCAAGTCCGGCGAGCAGCCGCGCCTTCATCGGCGGCGGCGTCAGCACGAAGAGCGGCACCTGTGGCCGGAACACCTTGCGCGGATGCGGCTCGAAGGTGAGCACCAAGGCGGGCACGCCATTGCGGCCGGCCTCAGCCAGCGCGCGCTCCAGGACGGCCTGATGGCCGCGATGGACGCCGTCGAAATTGCCGATCGCCACGACGCCGCCGCGCAAATGCGCAGGCAGCGGCGCGGCTGTGGAAAGACGTTTGAAGGCTTGCGTCATGTCAAAGCGCCCGTCATGGCCAGACTATCAACTTATTGCAGGCGCGGAATGACGGCGACCGGCCGGTAGCCGTGCTTTTCGAGAAAGGCCGCCAGCCTTGCGGGATCGTCGCCATGCTCACGCGCGTGGATGCCGCCGGAGACATAGAGCACGTCAAAGCCGTTGTCGGCCGCGCCCTTGACATCGGTCATCATGCCGTCGCCGATGGCGAGAACCTCGCTTCGCTCGACGGCGCGGCCGAGCAATCCGGCAACCTCCTTCATGGCGACATGGTAGATCGGCGCGAAGGGCTTGCCGGCAATCAGCGTGCGGCCGCCCAGTTGCGCGTAATCCCGCGCGAGCGCGCCGGCGCACCAGATGGTCCGCTCGCCGCGCTCCACCAGGATATCCGGATTGGCGCAAATGAACTGCAGGTTGCGGGCGCGCAGCCGCTGCAGCAGTTCGGCATAGTCGGCGGGCTTCTCGACCTCGTCGTCATAGAGACCGGTGCAGACGACACCCGAGGCCTCGAATTCCTCGACGAGATCGATATCGAGCCCGTCATAGAGCGTAAAATCGCGCTCCGGCCCGATATGGAAGATCCGCCTTGGGCCGTCGGCGATCAGGTCGCGCGTCACGTCGCCGGAAGTAACGACCCGGTCACAGGCGTCGGCGGGAACACCGATCACCTTCATCTGGGCGATGACGTCGGCGCTGCGGCGTGGCGAATTGGTGATCAGCACGACAGGCACGTTGGCCGCGCGTGCCCGGGCAAGCGCGGCGGCGGCCGCCGGAAAATGCCATTCGCCATTGTGAACGACGCCCCAGACGTCGCACAGTATGGCCGCGTAGCGCCCCGCCAGATCGTCGAGCGAAGCGATGATGTCGGGCGAATCCGCCATGCCGTGTCCCTGATTTCGATTCCTGGCAGGCCGCGACAGACTGTCGGCCACGGCGGTCCCGCATAACCGAAGCGTTTGATCCTGTCACGAGCTTTCCAGATCACCACAGGCCGGAGCGTCGATCTCGCTCGCACGGACACACAGGGTTAACGCGCAGTCAAAAAGGCGGTGCGTTCTTGATGGTTTCGCGCAAGCTGAAATTTAACGATTTATGACCATGGTACGACAGCAATTGCGACCATGGTCGTATCTCGGCACGGATCCTTGGCGGGGGTAAATGCAATGATCCGCGATTTTTTTCGCGACAGGCGGGGTAACTACGCCTTGATGACAGTCATCACGATGATACCGCTGATGGGCGGCGTGGCGATCGCCGTCGACTACACCGAGTTGATCAGGCAGAAGCAGGAAACATTGAACGCGCTCGACGCGGCGGGTATCGCAACGGCACAGCAGATCGTCGCCGGCGCCAGCGACGCCGATGCCAAGTCCTATGCCAAAACCTTCTTCGAAGCCAACCTCAGGCACGTCCTTCCCGCAAACACGGCGCTGACGGTGACCCTACCGAACAACAATGCGGGCGGCGGCACGCTGGTCCTCGAAGCCGCGCTGCAATACAAGCCTTATTTCCTGCCGGCTGCGGTCGCGCTACTTGGCGGAACGCCCGGCCAGACGACCGTCAACTTCTCGGCCAGGTCCGAGATCCGCCTCAAGAACACGCTGGAAGTGTCGCTGGTGCTCGATAATTCGGGCTCGATGAGCGACATCTCCCCCACTGGAGGCCAGCAACGCATAGCGCTGCTCAAGACCGCCGCTACCGAACTGGTGAACATGCTTGCCGGCCAAGCGGATCTGATGAGACAGATCGACAGGCCAGTGCAGTTCTCACTGGTGCCGTTTTCGGCTTCGGTCAATGTTGGTCCAGCCAACAAGGATAAAGCCTGGATGGATCTGGACGGCATTTCACCGATCCATCACGAAAATTTCGATTGGACGAAGATGTCCAAGACCGCTTCTGGCGATCCAAACAAGTATATTGACAAGGTTGGCGACGCTTACTGGAAGCGCGGCAGTGGTTGGGGCGCGGGACAGAACACCCCAATGACCCGCTTCAAGCTCTACGAGGAGATGACGGCCACGACCCGGACCTGCACCAAGAAGCGGTCCAATGGCAGTTGCCAAACCTATTCTACCCCCACAACCGGACAGTATGAAGCCTGGAAAGGCTGTGTGGAGGCGAGGCCTTATCCCTACAATGTCGACGACACGACGCCGACAGCGAGCAAGCCCGCCAGCCTGTTCGTACCGATGTTCGCGCCGGACGAAGCAGGTAATCTGTGGACCGATAGCACACGCACCAGCACGAATTCCTGGGGCTACAGCAACAACTGGTGGATAGATTCGAGCGACGGTCTGTCGGTGCCTCAACGCCAAGCGGATATGCGGAAATATTTCCTAACCAAACCGTACGACGCTTCGACCGTGTCGGCAGACGACGGCCCCAACGCAGGTTGCACGACGAGCCCGATCACACCGTTGCAGGATGTAACGACGACCGCTGGTAAGCAGACGATCCTCGGCGCCATAGATGCGATGACACCTACCGGCAACACCAACGTGCCGGAGGGACTCGCATGGGGCTGGAGGACTCTCTCCAGCAATGAGCCCTTCACCGAGGGCAGAGATAACAATGAACGAGGTAACGACAAGGTCGTCATCGTGCTGACGGACGGTGCCAATACCTACAGCTCAGTCAACGACAGCAGCTATGCCAACAACAGATCGACCTATGCCGCCTATGGATATACAGGATTGGCATATCTCGGTTCGGGCTCGGTGACCCGCCTGTTCATGAACACCAGCTCAGCCGTCGGCAAAAGCACCTATACCGACGCGAACTATACCGCCGCTCTCGACGAGCAGATGCAAACGCTATGCGCCAACGCCAAGGCCAACAACATCATCGTCATGACGGTTTCCCTTGATCTCAGCATTCAAAAAACAGCCGAGAAGAAGGCGATCTCGGCGCTTACGGCCTGCGCATCGGATTCGCGGTTCCGCAGGGATCCAACCGACCCGAGCAAGCCGGCGAAGTTGTTCTGGAACTCGACCGGCGCCACGCTGTCGGACGACTTCAAGGCGATCGGCAGCGAATTGTCGAACCTGCGCATCGTCAGTTGAGCACATTAAGCGGGGGCGCTCGAGCAGATGCGCAAATTCTGGCATCAATTCCGCCGTGACCGCCGCGGCAACTATGCCCTCGTGACGGCAGTCGCCATGGTTCCGCTGATGGGAGCCTTGGCGGTGGGGGTCGACTTCACCGAACTCAACCGCGAGAAGCAGATGGTGCTGAACTCGCTCGACGCAGCCAATTTCGCTGCCGCGGGGCGGCTTTCGCAAGGGGCGACCGACGACCAGATCAGGGCCTACGCGGTCGGCTTCTTCAACTCCAACCTCAATGGTGTCGATCCCGCCAACATTGCGCTCGATGTCACGCTGCCGAGCAGCCAGACAGGCGGCGGCTTGATGAAGCTTTGCGCGACGCTCACCTATCATCCCTATTTCCATCCGGCGGCGGCGCTGCTCAGCGGCGCATCAGACGGCGACGCGCACAAGCCGATCCAGGTCGAGATGTGTTCCCAGGTGCGGCTGAAGAACACGCTGGAAGTGGCGATGGTGCTCGACAATTCGGGCTCCATGACAACGCCCGGCACCGGCTCGGGACAGAAGCGCATCGACCTGCTCAAGCAGGCCGCCAAGCAACTCGTCGACACGCTGGCGCTGCAGGCAGCGCAGATCAAGCAGATCGACAAGCCGGTGCAGTTCAGCCTCGTGCCATTCGCGGCCTCGGTCAATGTCGGGCCGAGCAACGACAACGCCCCCTGGATGGACACCTACGGGCTGTCGCCGATCGCCAACGAGAATTTCGACTGGTCGACGCTAAACGCCCCCGACAAATACGCTCAGAAAATCAACGGCATCTGGTATAAAAAAGGCACCGGCTGGGGTCCGGCGGAAGGCCAGATATTGACCCGATTCGAGCTCTATCGGGATATGAAGGTCGTCACCAGCCACGAACGCATCGCCGGCAGCAAGCGGGTCGTCTGCGACAAGTACCGATCCAATCATACCTGTTCCGATAGCCACGACGAATACGACTACAACGACACCTATGGCCCGTTCGCCAGCTGGCAGGGTTGCGTGGAAGTGCGGCCATATCCCTACAATGTAGACGACACGCCAGCCTCCGGCGGCCCCAACAACACCGGCATCGGCGTCGGAGATCCGGCGACCATGTTCGTGCCGATGTTCGCGCCGGACGAACCCGGCAACCATTGGAAAGTGACGCAGGATCCCGACGAGCCGAACCCGGTCACCTACGGCGCCGCCAACAGCTGGTGGAACGACGACCCGTCGAGCACCACCGGCAAGACCAGGCAGTCGAACATGGCCAAGTATTTCATGCCGCGGCCGATCGATGCGCCGGTGCTGTCGAAGGGCGCGGGCCCGAACTACAGCTGCACCACCACGCCAATCACACCGCTCACCGATGTCACCCAGACCGATGGGCTCGCAGCCATCAAGGCGGCGATCGACCTGATGCAGCCCAACGGCAACACCAATGTGACCGAAGGCATGGCCTGGGGCTGGCGCACCGTCTCCAGCGCCCCGCCCTTCACCGAGGGGAGGCCGGAAACCGAGCGCGGCAACGACAAGGTGGTCATCGTGCT
Source organism: Mesorhizobium sp. M2A.F.Ca.ET.043.02.1.1 (assembly GCF_003952405.1). NCBI lineage: Bacteria > Pseudomonadati > Pseudomonadota > Alphaproteobacteria > Hyphomicrobiales > Phyllobacteriaceae > Mesorhizobium > Mesorhizobium sp. M2A.F.Ca.ET.043.02.1.1. The sequence continues at coordinate 6,109,352 of NZ_CP034445.1, read as the reverse complement.
CACCGACGGCGAGAACACCTATTCGACGGTCAGCTCGGACCCGGCCGGCAACAAGTCGACCTATGCCGCCTATGGCTATACCGGCGTCGGCTATAACGGCACCTCGGTCACCCGCCTGTTCGGCGGCACATCGAGCGCGATCGGCCAGTTCAACTATTCGTCGAGCAACTACACCGCGGCGATGAACGAGCAAATGGCGAAGCTGTGCGACAATGCCAAGGCCGGCAATATCATGGTGATGACGGTGGCGCTCGACATGTCCTCGACCAGCTCGAGCGACCAGAAGGCCATGGCGGCGCTGAAAGCATGCTCTTCCGAGTCCCGCTTCCGCAAGGATCCGACCGATCCCAGTAAACCGGCAAAACTGTTCTGGAACGCAACGGGGGCGACGCTGTCCGACAACTTCAAGGAAATCGCCAACGAGTTGTCGAACCTGCGCGTGGTCGGGTAAGGCGAGCTGGCGTAAAGGGCAATCCCATCAAGCCCTTGCGACGTTTGACGAAGCGGCGCACATCTCGGGAACTTTCCGGAGATCCCGATGCCTGACGCCGCCAACCACCTCACCTTCGCGCTGATCTGCCTGGGCATGGTGCTCACACCCGGCCCGAACATGATCTACCTCATCTCGCGCTCGCTGTCGCAAGGGCCGAAGGCGGGGCTGATCTCGCTCGGCGGCGTGGCGCTGGGCTTCCTGTTCTACGTGATCTCGGCGGCCTTAGGCATCACGGCGCTGATCTTCGCCGTGCCTTTTGCCTACGACGCGCTGCGCTTCGCCGGCGCGCTCTATCTGTTGTGGCTCGCCTGGCAAGCGCTCAAGCCCGGCGGACGCTCGCCCTTCCAGGTCCGCGAATTGCCCAGGGACAGGCCGCGCAAGCTTTTCGTCATGGGGCTGATGACCAACCTGCTCAACCCGAAGGTCGCGGTGCTCTATCTGTCGCTGCTGCCGCAGTTCATCAATCCGGCCAAGGGCCATGTTCTGTCGCAGCTTTTGGTGCTTGGCGTGACGCAGATCTCGATCAGCCTCACCGTCAACGCCATCATCGCGGTGACCGCCAGCTCGATCGCGAATTTCCTTGCCGGACGACCGTTCTGGCTGGTCGTCCAGCGCTGGATGATGGGCACGGTGCTGACGGCGCTGGCGCTCAAGATGGCGACCGAGGCGCAGAGATAGGGCGCATTGATATTCAGGTGAGGCCGGCCGCGAATGGCGCCCTGACCTGAATCCCAACGCACCCTACGGGCCTACCTCTACATCGGGCGGCGCACCGGCCGGATCTGCTCCGGCTCGACCACCTTGCGGTAGAGGTGCCAGGTCGCGTGGCCGAGGATCGGCATGACGACGGCGAGTCCGGCAAACAGCGGGATCGAGCCGATCACCAGGAGCACGGCGACCGTCAGGCCCCAGAGGGCCATCGTCAGCGGATTGGCCATCACCACGCGGGCCGAGGTCTCGATCGCCGCGACGGCGCCGACGTCGCGGTCGAGCAGCAGCGGGAAGGCGACGACGGTGGTGCCTAGAACGACAGCGGCGAAAACGAAGCCGACGGCATTGCCGACGAGGATCAGCGTCCAGCCCTTGCCGGTCGTCAGCACGTCGCGCACGAAGGCACCGACCGAAGCAGGCGGCTCGGCGCCGAACAGGCTGGTGTAGAGCGACTGGGCGGTGAACAGCCACAACAGGAACAGCGCGAAGAGCAGGATGCCGATGACCGCGATCGACGGCAGCGCCGGCGAATGGCGCACGTCCAGCGCATGGTGCCAGCGGCTGCTCATCCCAAGCTCGCGCCGGCGGCTGATCTCGTAGAGGCCGATGGCCGCGAACGGACCGACCAGGGCGAAACCGGACATCAGTGGATAGACGAGCTGGATGGCGTTCGAGCCCGAGCTCCATTGCGTCAGGATCAGGCCGACGATCGGATAGATCAGGCACAGGAACACGTAATGCGAAGGCTTGGCCCAAAAATCCTCGGCGCCGAGCTTGAGCGCGTCCCAAAGATCCGCGGTCGAGATGTGGCGCACCGTGGGCTGAACATGTGCGCCGTACGCGTCCGTCATGACATGAAAACCGGCCATAACCGTCCTCCGTTTATATCGGGGGCGGTCACCGCCTGGGTGGCCGCCCATGGCTGCCACTTTCAAGAACGCCGGCATGATAACCGATCTTCCGCGAAAAGTCGCCGCTTCATGCGATTTTCATCGGTTGCCCGGCAAAAGCCACGATCGCCGGTATCAGAGACCGGATGAGCATCTCGACCACCGCCCTCCCCGATATGAACCGTCGCATGCTGATCAAGGCCGCTGGCCTTGCAGCACTTGCGGGCATCGCCGCCTGCAGCACGGTCACGGTGCCGACCGGCGAAGGCGCCGGCGTCTCTTCGTCCGCCACGGCGACGCTGGCCGGCATTCGCACCACGGCGGGGCTGCCAGCGCTGGTTCACGACACGCAGCTCGAACAGGCGGCGCTGCAGCAGGCCGGCTACATGGCTTCGCGCGAGCGCATGAGCCACACCACCGGTTGGGGCAAGGATTTCGCCTCGCGCATGAAGGACAATGGCGTGCGGGGCGCGGCGGCCGAAAACATCGCCGAAGGCCGCTTCGACCTGCAAAAACTGTTCGACATCTGGATGCATTCGGACGGCCACCGCCGCAACATGCTCGATCCGGACTTCAGCCGCTTCGGGCTCGCCTATGTGCGCGACGGCCGCGATCTTGCCTTGCGCTACTGGGCGCTGGTGCTCGGCCGATAGGCGTCGGCCCCCGCCCTATTTCGTCGTCGCCTTGAACTTGCCCATCAGATAGGGCCGGAGCGGACCGGCTCATATTTCGGCGCCTCTCCCTCGGACAGGCATGCGTCCAGAACCGCAATCTCGGCGTCCCAGTTCGGCTGGTGGAAGAAAGCCATCGATTGCCGGCGATCCTTGCCGCCCTGCTGCGCCGGCGGGTTGACGACACGATGCACGGTGGACACCCAACGATCGTTGGTCCAGCGCGCCATCAGGTCGCCGATGTTGATGACGAAGGCGCCGGACACTGGCGGCACCTCAGCCCATTCGCCGCCCGGCGTAACGATCTGCAGCCCGCGCGACCCTGGCTGCGGCAGCAGGATGGTCAGGCTGCCATAGTCGGTATGAGCGCCGGCGCGGATCTGGCCGGGCTTCGGCGCGACATGCTGCTCGGGATAGTTCAGCGCTCTCAGCGCGCTGATCGGCGCATCGAGGAAGGCGTCGAAATAGGTTCCGGCAAATCAAGCGCGGTGGCGAAGACCCGCATGATGCGCAGCGCAAGGTCCTCGAGAGCCGCATAATAGGCCTTCCAAGCTTCGATGAAGCCTTCGGGCTCGGCCGGCCAGATCGTCTCGGCGTAGCAGAAGGCCAGGGCCTCCGGGTCCTTGATGCCTGGAGGCACGCGGGGAGGTCCGCCGTTGAAGCTCTCCTTCAAGTCCGGCGGCGTGTCGACATTGCGGGATTTTGCCAGCGCCTCCCAGTTCGGGGCCGAGATATCCGTAGGGATAACCCTTGTAGGGCGCCTTCGAGCGCAGCTTTTCCTCTGGCGGCAGGTCGAAGAAAGCCTTTGCTTTCGACCAAGCGGCGTCGATCACAGCTTGCGGGACACCGTGGTTCTTGACCGCCAGGAAACCGGTGCTGCGACAGATGTAGTCGACCTCGCGGCCGAGCGCCTTCTTCCGTGCGGCGCTCGCGGTCTCGAATTGTCAGAGATCGAACACGGGAAATGACAGGTTCTGCATCACGTTCATCCAACCGCTCAACGCTGGAACGATGCAGCCTGACCCGGTCGTAATCTAGGACCAACTGGTGTGGCGGTCCTAGTCCATATGCGCCGCCGGCGCGCCGCCCGCCGGCGCCGCCTTGGGCTTGCGCAGCAGGATGACGAACGGGATCGCGGCCAGCGTCATCACCATCAGGATTTTGAAGTCGTTGATGTAGGAGATCATCATCGCCTGCGCATTCACCGCGCGGTCGACCTGCGAAAGAGCCGCGGCGTTGCCGCTCGCGGCCGCCGGCGAGGCAGCCCATAGGTTGGGATTGTAGGGGTTGATGAAGGCCGACAGCTCGGTGTGGTTGATCTGGGTGTTGCGCACCATCAAGGCCGCGACCACCGACACGCCGATCGACGAGCCCAGATTGCGCACCAGGCTGAACAATGAGGTGGCGTCCGTGCGGTAGCGGGCGTCGAGCGTGGCGAAGGCGACCGTCGACAGCGGCACGAACACCATGCCCATGCCGAGACCCTGGATGACGCCCGAGGTGAGGATCAGCCAATTGTCCATCTGCGGCGTGAAGCTTGCCATGGTGTAGAGCGACTGCGCGGTCAGCAGGAAACCGATGGCGACGAGGATCCTCGCATCGAACCTGTGCATGATGCGGCCGACGACCAGCATCGAGATCATCGTGCCGATGCCGCGCGGACCCAGCACGACGCCGATGGTCACGGTCGGATAGCCGAAGATGTTGGCCAGCATCGGCGGCAACAGCGACATCGAGGCCAGGATCAGCACGCCCATGACGAAGATGAAGCCCAGCCCGGTCACGAAATTGCGGTCGAGGAAGATCTTTGGGTCGATGAAGGGATGCTCTGCCGTCACCGTATGGATGATGAACACCCAGAAGCCTGTGAGCGACAGAGCAAGCTCGATCCAGATCTCGGCCGAGTTGAACCAGTCGACCTCGCCGCCGCGATCGAGCAGGAGCTGCAGCGCGCCGACGCCGAGCGAGAGCATGGCGAAGCCGAAGAAGTCGAAGCCGCGCACGCGCTTGGCGATGACGGGCAGATAGGCGGCCATGCCGAGGAAGGCCAGGATGCCGACGGGCAGGTTGATGAAGAACACCCAGCGCCAGTTGAAGTTTTCCGTCAGCCAGCCGCCGAGCGTCGGCCCCAGGATCGGCCCAAGCATGATGCCGGCGCCCCAGATCGCCATCGCCTGGCCGTGGCGCTCCTTCGGGTTGATGTCGAGCAGGAAGGTCTGTGACAGCGGCACGATGGCGGCGCCGAACACGCCCTGCAGCAGGCGGAAGAGCACGATCGTCTCGAGGCTCCAGGCAAGGCCGCAGAGCATGGAGAAGATGGTGAAGCCGACGACGGAGGCGAGGAACAGCTCCTTGCGGCCGAGCCGGTCGGCGAGCCAGCCGGTAACCGGCGTCATGATCGCCGCCGCCACGATATAGGAGGTCAGCACCCAGTTGATGTTGTCTGGCGACGCGCCGAGGTCGCCGGTCATGGTCGGCAGCGCGACATTGGCGATCGTGGTGTCGAGCGCCTGCATGATCGTCGCCAGCATCAGCGCGACGGTGATCAGCCCGCGATGCGGCACTTCCTTGAAGGCTTCCGGCGTGCTCATGATGCTGAACTTCCAGCGGGTAACAAAAACGTGTAGACTAGAGCATGATGCCGAAAAGTGTGATGCGGTTTTCGGACGACATCATGCTCTATCTCTTTGATTTAGAGCCGGATTCAGATTTCAGGTCGAACAGACCTGAAATCATCCGGCTCTAGGTTTCCGGGCGGCAATGCCTTCCGTAGAGAGACCTTCATCGCGGTGGGACGCGACCATCGATGTGGGGGTTACATCGACTGAAAGTCTCTGTTGGAGCGGATGCCTGCCGCCCGGAAACCTGAGGACCGACGGGTCCGTGACGAAGGTTTCGGTTTTGATCGCGCCGCCAAGCGGCTGATCTTAAACGCTTATCCTTGTCACTCCTCCCATCAGACCAATCCCCTGCTCCGCCCCCGATTTACGGGGGGCGTATTGTCACTGCGCGTGCTCTCCTGCCGTGGCATGGCCGAAGATCGACGGCAGGCCGCGCGCCACGCCGGTGTCGACGGTGACGGTCGCGCTCATGCCGGTGCGCAGCGCCATCTTGGCATCAGGATCAGTCAGTTCCAGGCGCACGGGAATGCGCTGCGTGACCTTGACCCAGTTGCCGGTGGCGTTTTGCGCGGGCAGCAGCGAGAACTCCGCGCCCGTGCCGGCGCCGATCGCCGTGACGGTCGCCTCGAAGGTGCGGCCCGGATAGGTGTCGACGACGATCTCGGCCTTCTGGCCCGGCTTCATGTTGGTGAGCTGGGTCTCCTTGAAATTGGCGTCGATCCAGGTGTCGCCGGTCTCGACCAGCGCGAAGAGCGGCGTGCCGACGGAAACATACTGGCCAACCTTGAAGGAAGCCGCCTGGTAGATGACGCCGTCGGCCGGCGCCTTCACCGTCGTCTGCGCCAGGTCATAGGCCGCCTTGTCGCGCGCGGCCAAAGCGGCCATCACGGTCGGATGCTTGTCGGTCTCGATCTCGGGGTTGCCGCCGAGCGCCGCCTTGGCGCTGACGATGCCCTGCTGCGCGACGGCCAGCTGCTGCTTGGCCTTGTCAAGATCGTTGCGGGCCTGATCGAGCGAGGACTTGGCGTTGATGCCCTTCTGCGCGAGATCGGCGGCGCGGTCATATTGCGACTGCGCATAGTCGACCTCGCTCGAAGCGGACTTCTCCTGCGCCATCGCCTGGCTGTAGGCGGCGCGCAGCTGCTCGACATTGAGGCGCGCCGCGGCGACCGCCGCATCGGCCTGGGCGAGCGCGATCCTGTAAGGCTCGGGATCGATGACGAAGAGAAGGTCGCCCTGCTTGACCAGCTGGTTGTCGGCGATGCCGACCTGAACGATACGGCCGGCCGTGTCGGAGGCGACAGAAATCCTGGCCTGCTGCAGATTGGCGTTCTCGGTTTCCTGATAGCGGCCGCCCGTCACCCAGACATAGGAGCCGCCGGCAAGCAGCGCCAGCGGCAGCGCGACCATCAGCAGGAAGCGGCCGAGGCGGCGCTTCTTCTTCGGCGCGACCGGCGCCGGAGCCACGGCGACCGGGGCGGAAGCCGGCTGCGCCGGCGCTTCAGCGACCGGCTGTGCCGGCGCATTAGCGACCGGCTGTGCCGGCGCATTAGCGACCGGCTGTGCCGGCGCGTTCAGCTTGGTGACGTTGTCCTCTTCCCGCTTGGCTGCTGCGCTCATGCCGCTGCCCCTTCCCTGCTCTTGATCTTTTCGAGGGACGATGCCTCGCCGTCCGTCAGGTTCTGCACGATCGTGTCCAACACCCGGATCAGGATGCGTCGATCTTCAGGCGAAACGCCGGTCAGCGACTCCTCATAGACCTCGCCGGCAAGGCTTTTGACATCTGCATAGGCAGCGCTCGCCTTCTCGGTCGGGAAGATCATGCGCACGCGCCGATCGGTGGCGTCCTGGCGGCGCTCGATCCAGCCGCCTTCCTCCATGCGGTCGACGAGGCGCGAGACGCTGATCGGTTCGATTTCGAGAAGTTCGGCCAGCCGCGCCTGCGTGATGCCTTCTTCCTTGGCGACGCGCACCATCAGCCGCCATTGCGCGGAGGAAAGCCCCAACCCGCTGGCGCGCGCCTCGAAGCGCTTGCGCATCAGGCGCTGCACGTCGTGGATCAAAAATCCCAATCTGTCGATGCCATCCGAAACCATGAGCGATACATATAATAAGCGTGCTTATTATTCAAGGGGAAGCATTGCGCCAGAAGCCGGCAAGTCGTCATGGCAGGCATTTGGTGCATTCATGGTTAGCGGTTCTTGAACGGCTACCCGGGCCAAAGCTGCGGCTTGCGGCGATGCATTCACAGCGCGGCGTCAACCGTCTGAAAATTCACTGTGTTTTCTGTCACACGCTAGCGCCTCCATGCTTGCTCATGGTAAAGCTTCAGCGGTGGATCGGGGGATCACGCAATGCCGACGCTTTATGCGCTGAAGCCGGCCTTCCAGGATAGGTTGCGGCCGCTTGTCGGCCGGCTGGCGGCCATGGGGGTGACAGCCAACGGCATCACCCTGCTTGCAGCCGGCCTCTCAATTGCGGCCGGTCTGGCGATCGCGGCGGCGCCCGGTTCGCGCCTGCTTCTCCTACTCATCCCCCTAGCGCTGTTCGCGCGCATGGCGCTCAACGCCATGGACGGCATGCTGGCGCGGGAGCATGGCCAGGCCTCTACCCTGGGCATGTATCTGAACGAAATATGCGACGTCGTCTCCGACCTGGCGCTCATCCTGCCCTTCGCGGCCTTTCCGCAGTTCGGCGTCTGGGGTGTCGTCGCCTTCGCCATGGCGGCCATGCTCGCAGAATTCGCTGGCGTGCTCGGCATCCCCGCAGGCATCGGACGCAACTATGCCGGCCCGTTCGGCAAGAGCGACCGGGCGCTTGGGCTCGGCGTGGTCGCGGCCTTGTGCGCCTTCGGGCTGTGGCCCGCGACCATCGCGCCGTTTGTGTTTCCGGCCATGGCTACGCTGTCGCTGCTGACCGCCATAAACCGGATACGTGCCGGTCTTACTGGCAACACCGGCTAAGCATCGAGGCTCGCCATGCCGGACGAGGGGAACAGCATGCTTCACGAAGAGATCGCCGCCGCGCCGGCGGAAAGCCTTACGCGGCAGGCGCAGGAACGCAGCTTCCACAGCCATGACGGCACGGAGATTTTCTACCGTTTCTGGCCGGCCGCATCTGCCGAGGCCAAAGGCGCGGTCGTGCTTTTCCATCGCGGCCACGAGCATGGCGGCCGCATGGCGCATCTGGTCGATGAATTGCGAATGCCGCATTACGCCTTCTATGCCTGGGATGCGCGTGGCAATGGCCGCTCCGCCGGCGAGCGCGGCTATGCGCCGTCCTTCGCGGCGCTGGTGCGCGATATCGACTGTTTCATGCGCGAGATCGCCGCCAAGGACGGCTTTGGCGCACAGGACATGGCGCTCATCGCGCAATCCTTCGGCGCGGTGCTCGCCGCCGCCTGGATGCATGACTATGCGCCGAAACTGCGCGCCATGGTGCTTGCCTCGCCGGCATTCTCGGTCAAGCTCTATGTGCCCTTCGCCAAGGAAGGCATCGCGCTATGGCAGAGGATCAACGGGCGCTTCTTCGTCAATTCCTATGTCAAGGCGAGCCTGCTCACCCATGACCCGGTGCGCATCGCCTCCTTCGAGAACGATCCGCTGATCACGCGTCCGATCGCTTCCAATATCCTGGTCGAGCTCTACCAGCATGCGGCGCGCATCGTCTCCGACGCCCGCGCCATCACCGTGCCGACGCAGCTTCTTTTGTCCGGCAGCGATTGGGTGGTGCGGCACGGCCCGCAGCACGATTTCTTCGTCAATCTCGGCAGCCGCGTGAAGGAGCGGCATGTGCTGCCGGGCTTCTTCCACGATACGCTCGGCGAGCGCGACCGCGCCAAGGCGCTCGACCTGATCCGGCCGTTCATCGAAGGGCAATTTGCTTCGCCGGCCGAAGCCATCGACCTGAAGCAGGCGGACATCGCCGGCTACACGCGCGACGAGGCCGACAGGCTCGCCTCGCCGCTGGATCTTCTGTCGCCCAGGGGCCTCTATTGGGCCATGAGCCGCGCCTTCATCCGCATCGGCAGCTGGTTCTCGCGCGGCATGAAGATCGGCGTCGGCACCGGTTTCGATTCCGGCTCGACGCTGGACTATGTCTACGAGAACGAGGCGCGTGGCCTCGGGCCAATCGGCCGCATGGTCGACAGGACTTTTCTCGACGCCATCGGCTGGCGCGGCATCCGCCAGCGCAAGCTCAACCTCGAGGAGCTGATCGGTTCGGCGCTGGCAACGCTGAAGGCGGCCGGACGTCCAGGCCACATAATCGACATAGCCGCCGGGCACGGCCGCTACGTGCTCGACGCCGTCGGCAAGAGCGCCGAGCAGCCGGCCAGCGTGCGGCTGCAGGACTATTCCGACATCAATGTCGAACTCGGCCGCAAGCTGATCGCCGATCGGCAATTGCCGGCCGGCGTCTCGTTCCGGCGCGCCGACGCCTTTGACGACGCCGGGTTGGCCGCGCTGAACCCGGCGCCGGATCTTGCCATCGTCTCCGGCCTTTACGAGCTCTTCTCGGATAATGCGTTGATCGCCCGCTCGCTCGGCGGCTTAGCCCAGGCGATGCAGCCGGGCAGCTTGCTGATCTACACCAACCAGCCCTGGCACCCGCAGCTCGAGATGATCGCCCGCAGCCTGACTTCGCATCGCGGCGGCCAGGCCTGGGTCATGCGGCGGCGCACGCAAGCCGAGATGGACCAGCTGGTCGAAGCCGCCGGCTTCGAGAAGCTCGACCAGCGCATCGACCAATGGGGTATCTTCACCGTCTCGCTGGCAAGGCGGGTTTAGGACCGTCCACGCATGCCCGCCAGCGCCGAGCCCCCGCCACTTTCAGCCAGCGCAGCCGCCGAACCCTACGGACGTGTCGTCCTTCGGGCGGCGCTGTGGCTCGCCTTCCTCGCGCCGTTCTTCTATTCGACCTATGGCTTCGCCAACTGGCTGGCCTCGAAACGCAATCAAGTCGGCAGCATCGTGTTCTCGTGGGAACATCACGTTCCATTCCTTGCCTGGACGATCGTGCCCTATTGGTCGATCAACCTCTTCTACGCCCTGTCGCTGCTGCTCAACGACAGCCGGCAGGGCGTGAACCGGCTGGCTGGCCGCTACCTCACCGCGCAGGTCGTCGCCGTCTCCTGCTTCATCCTGTTTCCGCTGACCGCCACCTTTGTGCGGCCGGCGACGACCGGCCTGCCCGGCTTCATGTTTGCCGTGCTCGGCGGCTTCGACAAGCCGTTCAACCAGGCGCCGTCCCTGCATATCGCATTGCTGGCGATCATCTGGGATCATTGGCGCCAGCGCCTTTCGGGCCTCCTGCTCACGCTCTGGCACGTTTGGTGCTTCCTGATCGGCGCCTCGGTGCTGACAACCTGGCAGCACCATTTCATCGATATCCCGACCGGCGCGCTACTCGGCTTCTTCGCGCTGTGGCTGTTTCCGGCCCGGGGCGAGCTGCCCTTCGCCGGCTTCCGTCTGACTGCAGACGGCAAGGCGCGGCGGCTTTCGCTCTGCTACGCGCTGGGCGCCGCCCTGGCGCTCGCCGGTGCAGCCATCGGCGCCTTCTTCTCGGCGCTCGCGCTTATCCTTTTGTGGCCGGCACTTGCACTGGCCATCGTCGCTTTCGGCTATGCCGGAGCCGGGCCAAAAGTATTCCAGAAGACAGCGGACGGCCGCGTGTCGCTGGCAAGCCGCATCCTGCTCTGGCCATACCGGCTGGGCGCCAGGGTCAATGTCTGGGCCTGGACGCGCAGGCTACCGCCGGTGGTTGCCGTCATCGACGGTGTCTTTCTAGGGCGATTTCCCGACGCTGCCGAAGCACACGCCTTCGGCACGGTCATCGATCTTGCCGCCGAGCTGGAGCGGCCGCGTGACGCGCCGGGCCGCTGGATCGGCTTTCCCATGCTCGATCTTCTGCCGCCGCCCGCGGAGACGCTCGACGAGGCGGTGGCGGCAATCGAGCCGGCGCGCCGGCAGGGCACTGTGCTGGTCTGCTGCGCGCTCGGTTTTCAGCGCAGCGCCACAGTCGTCGCCCGCTGGCTGGTTGCCAGCGGCCGCTCGCACACTCCGGCGCAGGCGCGCAAGCAGCTCGCCGCTTCCGGCCGGCCGGTGCATCTTCAGCTCGGACTGGACGAGCCGGCATGAGCGACGACGCCTATCAGCGCAAGACGGCCGCCTTCGCCGCCATGCTGGTCAAGCAGGCGGCATGGCCGGCCGCGATCGTGATCGCCGGCGACAGCATCGCGCCGCTGGTCGCCTCGACGCGCGGCGCGTTCCAAGCGCCGCTTGCGGTGCTGGCGTTGCTCGTTGCGGCGGCGAGCGCGGTGGTGGTGCTCGGGTTCTCGGCGCTTCTCGTCTTCGATGCTCTGCTGTTCCGGCTGATGGCGACGCATGGCGACGAGATATCAGGAGGCGCCGCGGTCGACGACATGCTGGCGCGCATGCGGTTGAAGCCCGCCCCGGCCACGCCACGCCCGCTCGACGATCGCATCGCCGGAACACGCCGCCTGCTGGCCCGGCAGCGGATAGCCTTCGCGGTCTTCGTCGTCGCGTTCCTCACCGCCGGATTCTGGATGCCGAGATGAGCAAGCTTTCGCTGCGCACCTACACGCTGTTGCAGACCGTAACCTCGGTCGGCCTGTCGGCGATGGCATGGGCGGTCACCGGCGTGCGGCCGATCTGGAGCGGCAGCGAGCCATCCGACCGGCAGCGCATCTATTTCGCCAACCACACCAGCCACGGCGATTTCATCCTGCTCTCGGCCTGCCTCAGCGAGACGGAGCGTGCCAAGACGCACGCCATCGCCGCGGCCGAATATTGGGGCAAGTCGCGGCTTCGCCGCTTTATCGCGCAGGACATGTTGTCTTCCGTGCTGATCAGTCGGACCTGGACGAGCGAAGCGGAGCACCCGATCTCGATCATGCTCTCCGTGCTCGACCAGGGTCATTCGCTGATCATCTTCCCCGAAGGTACCCGCAACACCAGCGACGAGCTGCTGCCTTTTCGTTCCGGCCTCTACAATCTGTCGATGGCGCGGCCCGACGTCGAGCTGATCCCCTGCTGGATCGAGAACATGTCGCGCGTGCTGCCCAAGGGCCAGTTCCTGCCTGTGCCGCTGCTTTGCCGCGTCGTCTTCGGCGCGCCCGTCGTTGTGGGGCCGGGCGAAGAGCGGCGCGCCTTCCTCCAGCGCGCCCGCGCCGAGCTTCTGGCGCTCAATCCGCGCCCCGACCGAGACGATTGATGCGCCACGAAATCAGCATTCTCATCATCGGCCTTTTCGTGGTGCTGAGCACCGCCAGCGTCACCGCCGGTATCCTTTCGATGCGCGCGCCGAAGCCGCTCAGTTCGACACTGGTCAACCTCACGCAGCGCGTCAACGCCTGGTGGGTGATGGTGGCGCTGATGACGGTCGCCTTCTTCTTCGGCCGTTACGGCATGACCATCCTGTTCGCGCTGATCTCGTTCGCGGCGCTGCGTGAATTCGTGACGCTGACGCACAGCCGGCGCAGCGACCACTGGGTATTGCTCGGCATGTTCGGCATCGTCATCCCCTTCCAGTACTGGCTGGTGTGGACCGCCTGGTACGGCCTCTTCGTCATCTTCATTCCGGTCTACTGCTTCCTGCTGATGCCGGCGATCACGGCGCTGCACGGCGACACGGAACGGTTTCTGGAGCGGGTCTCGGCGCAGCAGTGGGCGATCATGATCTCGGTCTATTGCGTCAGCCATGTCCCTGCGTTGCTGACGCTCAACGTGCCGGGTTTCGAAGACCGCAACCTTCTGCTCATCGCCTTCCTGATCATCGTCGTGCAGGGCAGCGACGTCCTGCAATACATCTTCGGCAAGCTGTTCGGAAAACACCGCTTCTCGCCGAACGTCTCGCCGTCGAAAACCTGGGAGGGGCTGATCGGCGGGTTGGTCGCGTCGAGCCTGCTCGGGGCACTACTCTCCTTCATCACGCCCTTCTCGCCGCTGCAGGCCTCGGCCGTCGCCTTCGTCGCCTGCACGATGGGATTTCTCGGCGGCCTCGTCGCCTCGGCGATCAAGCGCGACCAGGGCGTCAAGGACTGGGGCCATCTGATCGAAGGCCATGGCGGCATGCTCGACCGCACTGACAGCCTGGTCTTCGCCGCGCCGATCTTCTTCCACATCGTACGCTATTTCTGGACGGTCTGAGCGCCGGCACCGGCGATCCCCCACGGCATCTCACCCAAACATCGGAAAATTTTCAGAAACCGTTCGGGATTTCGCGCCGTCGAAATTGCAAAACCTTCTGGCCGGCGCAAGACAGCCGAAACCCCGGTTTGCCTCACAGCCAGCACGATTTTCAGCCTGCCGCGTCCTCCCAAGCGCGGCCGCAATCTTGGGCATGGAGACAACATGATTGCCGCACTTTTTCGTAACAAGCCACTGATGCGCCGCCTCGTCGCCGGCTCGATCGCCGCTCTTGCCTGCAGCGCCGCCATGGTATGGCATGGCGCCAGCAGCGAAGCTTCGAACGTCGCGCCGGCCACGCCCGACACAAAGCTGGTCAAGGCAGTTTCGGTCTCGCCGGCCCCGGTTGCGGAAAACCGCGTCGCCATCGGCGAGATCGAGCCGCGGCTGGAGAGTGATCTCGGTTTTCGCATTTCCGGCAAGCTCATCCAGCGTAGCGCCGAGGTTGGCGCGACGGTGAAGAAGGGCGAGATTCTCGCCCGCATCGACGACCAGGATTATCGCAATCGGCTGGCCAGTGCCGAGGCCGATGTCGCAGCGGCCCAGGCCGTGCTGGTCGAAGCCAGCGCTGCCGAAGCGCGCATCAGCGCCCTGCTCGCCAAGGGTTTCACGACACGCGCCAATCACGACGCGACGCTGAAGAATCTGCGCTCGGCCGAGGCCAAGCTGAAATCAGCGAACATCGCCTTCGCGATGGCCAAGGACCAGCTCAGCTATACCGAGCTGCGTGCGGAGTTCGATGGCATCGTCACCGCCACCGGCGCAGAAGCCGGGCAGTCGGTCAATGTCGGGCAGATGGTGGTACGCCTTGCTGATCCGAGCAACCGCGACGCGGTGTTCTCGATCGCGGAAGCCGCCTTTGCCAGCGAAAGGGGCGGCCGAGAGATTCCCGCAGTCACCGTCTCGCTGCTCAGCAATCCTGCAATCTCGACGACCGGCACGGTTCGCGAAATCGCGCCGATGGCCGACGCTGCCACCCGCACCTTCCAGGTGAAGGTGTCGCTCGAGAACGCGCCGGATGAGATGCGCTTCGGCGCAAGTGTCGCCGGCCGCGTCGAGATTGCGGGTGCGCCAGTCGTGCAGCTGCCCGGCAGCGCGCTCTTCGACAAGGGTGGCCAGCCCGCCGTCTGGGTGGTGTCAGCCTCGTCGGCTGTCGAGCTCAAACCCGTCACGGTCGCCCGCTACGAGACCGATCGGGTGGTGGTCAGCGAGGGGCTCGCCAAGGGCGATCTGGTCGTCACCGCCGGCGTAAACCGGCTGCGGGAACACGAAAAAGTCCGTATCGTTGAGGGAGAAGGAAAATGACCATGTCCAAGACGAAGGTCCTTATCGCCGGCGCCGGCCCGACCGGCCTCACGCTGGCGCTCTGGCTCACCAGGCTTGGCGTTCCCGTGCGCGTCTTCGACAAGGCCACCGCTCCGGGGGAGACCTCGCGGGCGCTCGCCGTCCAGGCGCGCACGCTGGAGTTCCACCGCCAGATCGGCATCGTCGATGACGTGCTCGAAGCCGGCCTGAAGATCGAGCAGCTCACTGTGCACACGCCGGCCGGCGTCGCTGCAAGGCTGCCGCTGGCCGATTTCGGCCGCCGCATCAGCCCTTATTCCTTCGCCTTCGCGCTGCCGCAGGACATCCACGAACGCGTGCTGATCAAGCATCTGGAGCGCGCCGGCGTCGAGGTCGAACGCGGCACCGAGCTGGTCGCGTTCCAAGACAAGGGCCATGCGGTCATCGCGACGCTGAGCAAAGAAGGCCAGACGGAGACCGTCGTCGCCGACTACCTCGCCGGTTGCGACGGCGCCCACAGCGCCGTGCGGCATGGGCTCAATATCGGCTTCCCCGGCGGCGCCTATGAACAGTCCTTCTATGTCGCCGACGTGAAAGGCCGGGGCGACATCACGCGCAATGGCATGGACACGACCATCAGCACTTACGGTTTCGCCATCGTCATGCCGGTGAGGCAGTCGGGCTCGATCCGGCTGATCGGTATCGTGCCGAAGGCGCATGAGGCGGACGAGACGATCAGCTTCGAGGCGATCCGCGCCGACGTCGAGCGCGACACTGGCGTGACCGTCGACGAGGTCAACTGGTTCTCGACCTACCGGGTCCATCACCGCGTCGCCGAGAATTTTCGCGTTGGCCGGGTGTTCCTCTGCGGCGATGCCGGCCACATCCATAGTCCGGCCGGCGGCCAGGGCATGAACACCGGCATGGGTGACGCGGTGAACCTTGCCTGGAAGCTCGCCGCCGTGGTGCAGGGCCGAGCCGATCGGCGCCTGCTCGACAGCTACGAGCCGGAGCGTATCGCCTTCGCCCACAGGCTGATCGAGAGCACGGACCAGGCCTTCCGCATCGCCACCAGCCGCTCGCGGCTCGTCGGCCTGTTCCGGCGCTATCTGATGCCGAAGATCCTGAACATCGCGCTGCAGACGTCATATGGTTCGCGCGCCTTCTTCGGCGTCATCTCGCAGGCGGCGATCCAGTACCGCGCCGGCCCGATCAGTTCGGGCACAGCTGGCAAGATCAGCGGCGGCGACCGCCTGCCCTATGTGCCGATGCCAGGTAGCGACAATTTCGAGCCGCTGCGCTCGCTCGACTGGCAGGTGCATGTCTATGGCGAGGCCAATGCCGAGTTCCGGGCCATGCTGGCATCGACCGGCGTTCCGGTGCACGCCTTCGCCTGGTCTGAAGCAGCGGCGAAAGCCGGCCTGCAGCGCGACGCCGCCTATCTGGTGAGGCCGGACGGGCATGTTGCACTTGCATCGCCGCTGCAGGAGGCCGCCAGCTTCCAGCGCTATCTCACCGGTCTCGCCATCAAGCCGAGGACAGCGGAGCGTGCGCCCTACCGCGTGCCGGGCACCATGCACAGCCTGGCCTGAACAGTGCCCGCCAAACAGCGGGCGCTGACCGAAACCCAGTCTTCACTTGTTTCGCCAGCCGGCAGAAGCCGGCGGAACGCGCCTTCGCGCGCGCTGAGAGAGGGATTTTGTCATGAGCAGCTTCAATCTTTCCGAATGGGCGCTGCGCCACCGCAGCTTCATCGTCTACCTGATGATCGCGGCAGCCCTTGCCGGCCTTTACGCCTATCGCGGTCTCGGCCGCGAGGAGGACCCGCCCTTCACCATCAAGACCATGGTGGTGAAGACGATGTGGCCGGGCGCCAGCACCAGCGACACAGTCGAGCAGATCACCGACCGCGTCGAGAAGAAGCTCGAGGAGCTGCCCGATCTCGACTACGTCAAGAGCTACACCAAGCCCGGCGAATCCGTCGTCTTCGTCAACCTGAAGGATACCGTCGCCGGCGACCAGGTGCAGCCGCCCTGGTACCAGGTGCGCAAGAAGCTCAACGACATCAAGCCGACGCTGCCATCCGGCGTGCAGGGCCCGTTCTTCAACGACGAGTTCGGGGACACCTATTCGCTGATCTACGCGCTCACCTCCGACAGTCTCAGCCATCGCGAGCTGAAGGACATGGCGACCAGCCTGCGTGCCGGGCTGCTCACCGTGAAGGACGTCGCCAAGGTCGACCTGATCGGCCAGCAGGATGAGAAGATCTATCTCGAATTCTCGACGCAGAAGGTGGCGGCGCTCGGTCTCGACGTCGGCACGCTGACGCAGGCGCTGCAAGCGCAGAACGCGCTGACGCCGAGCGGCACGGTCGATGCCGGCCCAGAGCGCATTGCCATCCGCGTGTCCGGCTCCTTCACCTCGGAAGAGAGCCTAAAGGCGATCAACTTCTACGCCAACGGCCATTACTTCCGGCTGGGTGACGTCGCCGAGGTCAAGCGCGCCTATTCCGACCCGCCGCAGCCGATGTTCCGCTTCAACGGCAAGCCCGCAGTCGGTATCGCTGTGTCGATGACGGCCGGCGGCGACGCGCTGGCGCTGGGCGAAAACGTCAAGGAGAAGATGCACGAGATGGAGGCCGAGCTGCCGCTTGGCGCCGAGCTTGGCATGGTCGCCGACCAGTCGCACGTGGTCGAAGAATCCGTCGGCGAGTTCACCAAGAGCCTCGGCGAAGCGATCGCCATCGTGCTTGCCGTGTCGCTCTTAGCGCTCGGCTGGCGTCCGGGTGTCGTTGTGGCCGTCGCCATCCCGCTGGTGCTGGCAATCACCTTCGTCACGATGGAGTATTTCGGCATCTCCTTGCAGCGCATCTCGCTCGGTGCGCTGATCATCGCGCTCGGCCTCCTGGTCGACGACGCCATGATTGCGGTCGAGATGATGATCGCCCGTATGGAGGAAGGCTACGACAAGATCTCGGCCGCGACCTACGCTTATACCTCGACCGCCTTTCCGATGCTGACCGGTACGGTGGTGACGATCGCCGGCTTCGTGCCGGTGGGCTTCGCCAAGAGCGGCGCGGGCGAATACTGCTTCTCGCTGTTCGCGGTCGTCGCCATCGCGCTCGTCGTGTCCTGGGTAGTGGCGGTGCTGTTCACGCCGCTGACCGGCGTCTTCCTGCTGCCCGATCGCATCAAGGGCCATGGCGGCAGCCATCAGCCATCGCGCATCGCCCGCGGCTTCCAGGCGTTGCTTGAAGCCGCGATGCGGGCGAAGTGGCTGGTGTTGTCGGCGACCGCGGGCCTGTTCGCGCTCGCGGTCGTGGCCATGGGCTTTGTCGGCCAGGAGTTCTTCCCGAAGTCGGATCGGCCCGAGGTGATGCTCGACCTCACCTTGCCCCGCACCGCTTCGATTAAGGCGACGGACGCAGTCGTTGAGCGCGTCGAAAAGCTGCTCGCTTCCGATCCCGGCATCGACCATTGGAGCTTCTATGTCGGCCAGGGCGCAGTGCGTTTCTACCTGCCGCTCGACGCGCAGCTTGCCAATGACTTCTTCGCCCAGGCCGTGGTCGTCACCAAGGGCCACGCCGTGCGCCAGGCGGTGATCGACCGGCTGGAGCGCGAGCTGTCGACCGGTTTCGACGACGTCATGGCCCGCGTCACGCCGCTGGAGTTGGGGCCGCCCGTCGGCTGGCCGCTGAAGTTCCGCGTCTCGGGTCCGGACCCGGACAAGACACGCAGCCTTGCGCAGCAGTTTGCGCAGGTGCTGGGCAGCGACGCCGCGGTGCGCAATATCAACTACGACTGGAACGAGCCGGCCAAGGTCATCAAGGTCGAGGTCGATCAGGACCGGGCGCGCGCTCTGGGCATCTCCTCGCAGCAGCTGTCGGAGACGATCAACGCGATCCTGTCCGGCTCGAAGATCACCCAGATGCGCGACCATACCTATCTCGTCGACATCGTCGCCCGCGCCGTGGATTCGGAACGCGCCAGCATCGACACGCTGCGCGGCCTGACGATCAGCGCGTCGGGCGGACGGCGCGTGCCGCTCGAGCAGGTGGCGAAGCTCAGCTACCAGACCGAGCCGCCGCTGATCTGGCGCCGTGGCCGCCTGCCGACCGTGACGGTGCAGGCCGACGTCGCGCCCGGCGAGAACGCCACCGTCGTCTCGAAGCGGCTGCAGAAGGCGATCGCTGGATTCAAGGCGGAGCTGCCGGTGCGCTACAGCGTCGAACAGGGCGGCGTGATCGAGGACAGCGCCAAGGCGCAGGCCAGCATTTTCGTGGTCTTTCCGCTGATGCTGTTCATCATGGCGACGGTGCTGATGATCCAGCTGATGAGTTTTCAGCGCCTCGTGCTGGTGCTGCTCACCGCGCCGCTCGCCATCATCGGCGTTGCTGGCGCCCTGCTCCTGTCAGGTGCTCCGATGGGCTTCGTCGCCATCCTCGGCGTGATGTCACTGATCGGCATGGTGATCCGCAACTCGGTCATCCTAATCGCACAGATCGACCAGCACATTGCCGCCGGCGAAGAGCCCTGGGCCGCGGTGATCAGCGCCACCACGCATCGGCTGCGGCCGATCCTGCTTACGGCGGCGGCCGCCATCCTCGGCATGATCCCGATCGCGCCGACGGTGTTCTGGGGACCGATGGCTTACGCCGTGATGGGCGGACTAATGGTGGCGACCGTGCTGACGCTGGTCTTCCTGCCGACGCTCTACGTCACCTGGTTCGGCATCAAGGCGCCGACGGCGACGGCGGCAGCAGCCGAGCCCGCCAACCAACCGCAGGCCGTAGCGGCTTGAGCCGGCAACGCAACCCGACAGATCACGGCGCACCGCCGTGATCACTCCCAACCCCGAAAGGAACGATCATGTCCCTCTTCCACGGAAATCTGCTTGTTCGCTTCAACGCCGGCTTCCTGATGCTGGCCTCGGCCGGCGGGCTTTTCACCGATATCGCCGGCTCCTTCTTCGGGCGGGGCCCGGAAGCGATCCTGCTAGGCGATGCGCCAGGCACCGGCATCGGCTTCATCGAGGCGCACGGGCTTGCACTGATCATCGGCGTGACGCTCTGGCGCATCGCCTACTCCCGCAATTGGCACGCCTTCCTGGCTGCCGTGCATGTGCTGCTCGGAACGGCAAATCTCCTGTTCTGGCAGTTCTTCATCGCCGCCGATGTGCTCGTCGTCGGCTACGTCACAACCGCGGCGCACTTTCTGTTCGCGGTTGCTCACCTGGCGGCGCTGGCGGGCTCGGCCCGGCTTGCCGCTCAGTCCTCCCACTAGACTTCACCTCAACATCTGGAGAAACCAACATGCCCATGCAATCGCTCAAGAAATACCGCGCGGCCGCGGCCCTGCTCGCCCTCGCTACCACCGCCGTCGAGATCGTCGGCACCTCGGCGCCGACACTGTCGCTCGTCAGCGCTGCCGAGGCCCGCATCGGAGCGCCCTGGACGCCACGCAGCGCAGCCGGTGTTGCCCGCCGCACCGCCACGTGGCGCGTGCTGCGGCACACCACGGCCTGGGTCGCGACCCTGCCTGCCGGCTGCGTGCGCACCAAGGTCAACGGCTTCGACGTCTGGCGCTGCAGCGGCACCTACTACCGGCTCTATCAGGGCCGCTATATCGTGGTGGTCGTCGATTGAGGCGGCTCGGGAATAGTCACGCCGAGGGCAAGTCTGACGCCTTCGGCGAGATGCTCGGCATCGGCGCGGCTCTCGAAGGGCACCCCTCGCAGCGCATAGTCGAGCGGCGAAAACAGAGCGCCCTCCTCGATGAGGGCGATTTGCCGCCGCGCCTTCTCCATCTCGCCCATCTGGGCATAGCAGGCGGCGAGCCGCGTGCGAATCCAGGGCGTCGGGCGCGTCGCCAGCTCCAGCGCGTCGGCCGCCTGCCGGTATTCCCCCATCATGTAGAGCGCCAAGGCGCGGTCGAACTGATACCAGTGCGGATGCAAAGGATCGATGCGAATGCCGCGTGCCAGCCAGGTCAGCGCTTCCAGTGGCCGGCCGCGCATGGTCAGCAACATGCCCATCTGCTCGATGCTGTCGGCATCGTAGGGATTGAGTTGCAGCGCGATGCGCATGTGATGCTCGGCCGCCTCGTGATCACGCATATAGAGACGGATCAGCGACTGCACGCGGTGTCCTGTCGGCTGGTCCGGCGACAGCGCCAGGCCCTTGTCGGCAAGGTCGCGCGCATTTTCCAGAACCGAGTCGCTGGCGCGACCGAACTCGCCATCCAGTGCCCGCACAAGACCAAGATACGTGTAGGCGAGGCCGTAGTTCGGGTCCTTAGCGATCGCGGCCTCAAATAGGGCTTCGGCGCTGCGCTGGTCGGTCTGGGCGGGATCGCGCAGCATCGCAAAGCCGCGCAGCAGAAGCTCATAGGCGGCTAGGCTGGTGACCGGCTTGCGCGACGCCTGCTCCAGTCCGGCATTGGCGACACGCGTGACCAGCCGGCTGACGATTTGCTCGACGATCTCGCGCTCGATTGCGAAGAGGCCGTCGCCCTGTGATTGGAAACGGTCGCCCCAGAGTTGGCTGGCGGTGGCTATGCCGACGAGGCTGACGGCAACCACGACATGCTCGCCCTGGCGGCGCAGCGACCCTTCGACCAGGTAGTCGGCGCCGATGCGGGCGCGGATCTGCGGCCACTCGGCGCGGCCGAAGGAAGCAAAGGAGAAGCTGGAGTTCCGCGCCAGCACCGTGACCGTGCCGAAGCGCGCGATGCCGTTTATCAAGTCCTCAGCGAATCCGTCGACCATCGCCTCATCGGCCGGATCGCCACTCTCGTTGCGGAAGCGCACCACGGCAACGATCGGCTGGGTGGTGATCTCGGGCGCTGCCTCAGCCTCCGCGGCCAGCATATAGCCGCGCTTAGAGACGGTGCGAACCATGTCGTCGCCCAGCACCTTGCGGATTTCGCGCACAGACTGGGTGAGCGAATCCTCGGTGACATGAACGTCGGGCCAGACGACATCCATCAATTCCGACTTCGGCACGACGCGACCCATGTTGCGGGCGAGATGCGAAAGCAGCGCATATGCTTTCGGGCGCAGGAACAGCGGCTCGTTCACGCCGCGCAGCGTGCCCATGGCGAGATCGAGCGTGAAACCGCCAAACCGGAACACCTGATCGGCCGTCGCCGTCGTCATCGGGCCACCTTCCCGCCTATCCGCATTGCCGCTTCGATCCCACCTCGCAGCGGCATGCCCGGTGCTCATTATTGCCCAGTGCGCAATTTCGATCAAACTGCCTGTCGGCGCCGCCGCTACAGTAGCGCGCCAAATGCGAGGAGCCGACGCGCCGGAATTCGAACGCTACGGCTCGAATCGATGGACATACTGGCAATGGCGGGTTGGAGATCCGGGTGCCGATCAACAATTGAGACCCTTCTCCCGATGCTGCGGGAGAAGGGAGAACTACAGCTCCAAATCCCAGGTCTGGCCGACGAGATCCTTGCCGAAGGAATGATGGCGCTCCTCGTCGACCAGCTGGAAACCCGCGGCCTGGTAGATGCGGCGAGCCGAGCCCAGTATGTCGTTGGTCCAAAGCGTCAGCGTCTTGTAGCCCTTGGCGCGGGCGAAGGCGATGCACTCGTCGACCAGGCGCCGGCCGATGCCCAGGCCGCGCGCCGACGGCTCGACATAGAGCAGCCTCAGCTTCGCCACCTCGGACGACTTGCGCACGACGAAGACCGAGCCGACCACCTCGCCTTCGCGCTCGGCGATCCAGGCGCGCTCCCACTTTGGATCGAATTTCTTGACGAACTCAGCGAGGATCTCGGCGACCAGCGCCTCATAGGTTCCGTCCCAGCCATACTCCTCGGTGTAGAGCATGCCCTGACGGCGCGTGACCCAGCCGATGTCGCCGACCTGCAGCGGCCGCAGGATGTAAGGCACCTTGGGTTCGGGCCCTTCCCCGAGCAGGTCCTGGACGGTGCGCATGGCGTTGACCAGCCGCTCCTGGTCGACCGGCGGCAAGCGGTCGAGCAGCGCGCGCACCTGGTCATGCGAATCCTGGTTGAGCGGCGCGAAGGCCTGCCTCCCCGCCGGCGTCAGCGCGATCGATGATCGGCGCGCGTCCGCCTCGCTGGCTTCGCGCTCGACCAGGCCACGCTCCTCGAATTTCTTCAAGAGGCGGCTGACATAGCCCGGGTCGAGGCCGAGGTCGCGCACCAGATCGCTGGCGACCAGCCCGTCGCGATGAGCAAGCTCATAGAGCACCCGCGCCTCGGTCAGCGAGAACGGGCTCTTCAGGAGGCCCTCGTCGAGCAGGCCGATCTGGCGGGTGTAGAAGCGATTGAAGGCGCGCACCGTATCGATGCGCTCCTTGCCGGGGTGGTCGTGGATGGTCATGGGAAGTCCTCCTGCTCTCGACAGGATCAACCATTTAGTTGACTGAGTCAATAAATTGGCTGCAGCGGGATGCCTCACAACTTTGTCATTCCACGGTGGAGCAAGGTGCGAAGCGACGCGTGCAAACCATAAATGACGAGAGCGCGGAGGGCGGCCTCGCCGCGAGGCGCTGAAACGCCTCACCCCGTCGGCAGCACCGGCCAGAACTCGCCGATCCGCCCGCCGGCAAAAACCGCGATCGCCCCGAAATGCTGCAGTACCGCCTCGCTCTGCGTCGGCCGCAGGAAGGCGTAGTCGCCGGGCTTCACATCGGCGCCTGCCGGCAGGCCCATGAACTGCTGATTGGACGATAACCCGATCAGGCCGTTCGGCTTCATGCCTTCAGGGAACACCGGTTCGGCCATCCACTTGCCGCCATAGAGATAGCAGCCCTTCTTCGGGAAGAGGCCGAGCGCCTGCAGCGCCCTGGAAACCGACGGCGGACCGGGCAGCATCGGGTCGAGGGCCTTGAGGATCGGCGTCGCGACAAAGGCCGCCGGCTGGAGGCCGTCAAGGCCAGGGGTGTCGAAGTCGCTCGGCAGCACGAAGGCCGAGCCGATCGACACTTCGTTGGCGACGCCGCCGCCATGCAGCAGCGCGGTCTTCGAGCCGCCGATATTCAGGATGCGGCGCCGGTCCGGATCGAGCGCGGCGGCGAACTCCGCCGCCCTGGCCGAAGCCTGCTTCAGCGCCCTGGCCGCACCGCCGAAGAGGCCCGGTATCTCCGGCGCATGCGCTTCATAGGCCATGATGCCTTCGCAATGCAGGCGCTCCGGCACCGTCAGCGCCTTGATCTCGGCGGGACTTGAAAAACCGCCGCGATGCAGGCCGACATCGACCTCGAAGGCGAAGCGCAGTTCGGTGTCGAGCGCGGCGGCCAAGGCGCCGTAGTCGGCCAGCCGCTCCGGTGTGTCAATCAGCCAGCAGACGCGTGACCACCAGCCGGCGCCGCCTCTTGTCAGCGCGGCCCTGGCAGCGCCGACCGGCATCGGCTTGCCGTAGAGCAGGTCGCCCTCGGGAAAGCCGTCGAGAACGGCCTGCGTCACCGGCGGATGGAAGGTCATGAAGCGATTGGTTTCGAGGGCTCGCGCGATATGCGACAGCAGCGGCATGCAAGGCAGCGACTTGTCGACCAGCCGAACGGCAAGGCCGGGCGCCAGCCGCTCCTTCATCAGCGCGATGTTGCCGTCCAGCCGGTCGCGGTCGAGCACCAGGCAGGGCCGGAAGATCTCGGCTGCCTTCAACGCCTCGGACAGGGCAGCGAAATAGGCGCTCATCATTCGATGGCGAACAGGCCGGCCATATAGGGCGACACGAAACGGTTGTCGGGATCGATGTCGCGGCGCACGGCAAGCGCGTCGTCCCAACGCGGATAAAGCTTCTTGAAATCCGCAGCCTTCAGGCTGTGCATCTTGCCCCAATGCGGCCTGCCGCCATATTTGCGGAAGATGGGCTCGGCGGCGCGCATGAAGGGCAGCGGGTCATTCGCCGCGTCATGGTGGATGGCGATCGAGCAGGTCAGTCGCTTGTGGAAGGGCGAAAGCCAGAATTCGTCCGGCGCCACCGAACGCACCTCCATCGGGAAATAGACTTCCGGAAAGTGCTTCTCCGTCAGCGCGATGATCTCGGCCAACGCCTTGGGGCCTTCCTCGAATGGCAGGTGGTATTCCATCTCGTTGAATTTGGTTCGACGGTCGCTGACATAGACGTTGAGCCAGTCTTGCACATAATCCTCGGAGGGCACCTTCTTCACCGCGCCCTTGATCAGCGCGCGGCGCAGCGATGGCAGCCGGCGCAGCACGGTGCGCAGCTTGCGCAATGTCGCCAGACCCCCCTCGTCGTCCTCGGTCGGCCGCTGCGTCGGCTCGGCATCGCTCAGGTCGCTGGCAATGAACTGCGCATAGCCGGAAAACGGGATGTAGTAGAATTCGGCCGAACGATGCGCGGCCATCATCTTTTCGAAATCGCGCAGCATGTCGCCAATCGGCAGCACCCATTTGCGGCGTCGCAGGCGGTAGGCCGCTATGTTGTTCATCGTCACTTCGGTGAGGATGCCGAAGGCGCCAAGCGCGACACCGGTGGCGTGGATCATGTCCGGGTCGTCGGCCCGGCTGTATTCGCGCAGCTTGCCCCGCCCATCGACGAGCTGCACCGCCTCGACCTGCGTGTGATAGGCGCCCAGTGTCGGGCCGGAGCCATGCGTTGCCGTGCCCAGCGCGCCGCCGATCGCCTGCTTGTCGATGTCGCCCATGTTGGGCAGGCCCTGGCCGATGCCTTGCAGGATGTGCATCAGGGCGCCGAGCCGCGTGCCCGCCCCCACCCGCGCCCTGTCGGCCGCCGGTTCGTGCGAGACCAGCCCTTCGATCTTCTCAAGCGAGACGATGGTGCCGTCGGATTGCACCAGCGGCGTGAAGGAGTGGCCGGCGCCGGCGACGCGCAGCGGACCGGGCGCCGAGCGCACCAGCTCGGCCAGCTCGCCGGCGTCGGCCGGCGTCGCGATCGATTTCGGGGAAGCCGTGACGAAACCAGACCAGTTGCTCCAGGCGTTTGCCATTTTAACTCTCCCCGCTCAGGCCCGACAGTGCCGCCGGGCGACCAGCACGAAGACGCCGAGCAGCAGCACGCTGGCCAAAGCAGTCGCCGCGGCGAATTCGGGCACCGGGCGGAAATTGCCGGCATCAATCAAAAGCGAGGCGGCGATCGGGCCGATGGCGAGACCGAAGAGCTGCGCGGCCGGAACCAGAAGCACTGCCGTTCGCGTCTCGTCGGCGGTGATTGCCATGCGGATCTGATAGGGCACGATAAAGAGCAGGATGAAGCCCATCACCAGCGCAACCGCCCAGAAGACCGAAAGACCCGGGCCGGACGCAAGCAGGACAGAGCTGATCGCCGCGACGATCCCGATGATCGTGATGGCAAAACGATAGTCGATGCGCGCTTCGAAGACCGTCGCGGTCATGGCGCCGATCACCTGCGCGGCGAGGCTTGCCGACACCATCAGGCCGACGGTGCGGCCGTCGATGCCGAACTGCGCGCCGATGGGCTCCAGAAAAGCCCAGACGGCGCCGAAGAACATGAAATAGCAGAAGATCGAGAGCAGCGCGGTGATCGCCGGCACTTTCGCCACATTGCCGAACTGCTCTTCCTTGGGCAGATCGGCATAATCGTCCGGCACGATCCAGGCGACGACCAGTGACAAGAGGCAGACGATGCCGAGCACGATGAAGCCGCCGGCCGAGCCGGCGGCAGGCACGGCATAGAGCGCCAGGATCAGCGCCAGCGCGCATTGCGCCAAAGTCTGCAGCGTGACGAAATAGCCGCCGATGCGCTCTGCCCGGCGCGAGCGGGCGATCAATTCGGTGGCGACAGCGACCAGCCCGCCCTCCGCAACGCCAGCCAGTATGCGCGCGTCGATCAGCCCATTGGGGCTGCCGGCATAAGCGGTCCAGAAATTGGCGAGCGCGAGCAGGACGAGCAGCGCCGCGCTCTTCCAGCGCATGTTCCTGGCAGGCAGCAACATGGCCACGATCGCCGACCCGATGCCTATCGCGATCATCTCGGCGGTGGCGACCAGCGCCAGCTCGTCGCCGGTGACGTGGCCTTCGGTATAGAGGGCGCCGAGCAGAACCGGCTGCAGCCCAAGGATGAGCAGGCCGACCGAGCCGATCCACAGCGCCGAGGCAAGCTGCGATCCCGTCGGATTGCCGACAAGCCAATCGCCCTCTTCCGCTTGCGCGGCTTGCGATGCAGTCACGAGATGCCTCCCTTGCAGCCCGGTCGAAAAACTGACAAGTTGTCAGCATTTAATGAAACTGATACTTGATCATGTTTCTTGTCAACCGCGAATTCGCACTTTTCCGGGAAAGATGCGGGCCATGACGGATGCAAAGCGAACGGCGACGGAACCCAGGCGCAGGCCAAAGCAGGAGCGCAGCCGCGAGCGCATCGACGCGATCCTCGCCACAACCATGCGGCTGATCGGCGAAAAGGGCATCGACGCGGTGACGATGAAGGAGGTGGGCGCGCTGGCCGGCGGACCGATCGCGACCGTCTATCACTACTTTCCGTCGAAGTCGGCGATCCTGGCGATGCTCTACGAGCGCTTTTCCGAGGAAAACCGGGCACGCTTCGGCGCGATCATCGCCGAGATAAGCGAGCCGGGCGACGTGACGGCGGCGGCCGATCGCATGCTCGATGACTATTATGCCCGTGTCGCGGCGGACCCGGCGATCCAGGACCTGCAGAACGCCATCCAGGCCGACAAGGCGCTGCAGCATCTCGACATTGCCGAGACGAGACACCAGGCGAAGATATTCTGCGACCATGTCGCGCCCATGCTTCAAGCGGATCAGCGCGAGGCGTTCGGGCGGGTCGTGTTCCTGATCTTCCAGCTTGCCGGCGGCGTCGTGCGGCTGGCGCTGACGCAGGACGAGGCAGAAGGCCGGCGCACGATCGACGACTATCGCTCGATCATCCACACGCAGTTGCGGCTGTTTTTGTAGCCGTCGTCATACTCGGGGGCGCCGTCCCCTCGCCGCACTTGCCTGCCTCAGGCCTCCTCCAGCTTCGGCCCCAGAATCTCCACCAGCCAATCGACAAACACCCTCACCCGAGGCGAAAGCTGGCGGCTGGGCGGATAGAGCACCGAGATCGGCGTCGGCGTCGGGGGATTGTCGGGAAGCACCTCGACCAGCCGGCCGGCCTCGATGTCGTCGGCGTAGCGGAGTTTTGGCGCCTGGAACAGCCCGAAGCCTAGCCGGACCAGCGCGGCACTTGTGTCTGAATTGGCGACTGTGACTCGCGACGGCAGGACCACTTCACGAACCTTGCCGTCGGCCATGAATTCCAGCGGCATCACTTGCCTCGTGCGCGACGACACGAAACCGATCATCATATGGCCGGCAAGATCGTCCAACGTGCGCGGCACACCGTGGCGTTCGAGATAGGCGGGACTCGCGACGGTAATCTCGCGCGCGATGCCGAGACGCCGCACGATCATGTCGCTGTCGGGAAGTACGCCCGCCCGGATCACGCAGTCGACGCCTTCACGCACCAGATCGACGAGGCGGTCCCCCTCGCCGATATGCACCGACAGGCCCGGATATCTGGCAAGCAGTGCCGGCAGTTCCGGCAAGAGGAACGTGCGCGCCATGTGGCCATTGACGTCGACGCTGAGGCGCCCGCGCACGTCATGGGCGCCGAAGCCGCCTTCGGCGTCTTCGATGTCGGCGAGGATGCCAATACAGCGCTGGTAATAGGCCTCGCCATCGGGCGTCGGGGTGACATGGCGCGTGGTGCGGCGGAACAATTGCACACCAAGCCGCTTCTCCAACTGCTTGATTGCGGCGGTTGCGCTGGAGCGCGGGAGGCCGAGATCGGCGGCTGCCGCGGTGAAACTGCGCCGCTCCACGACGCGGGTGAAGAGTCGCATGCTGTCAAAACGATCCATGGCAGATTGTTCGCACAGGCTGAATAGTGTTGGCAATCCACGCCCGATTATATCGCCTGCATGGGCGGGTATATGCATCTCCATCCGAAGAGAAGGAGATTTCGCCATGACCACCCGTCCCATTGCCCTCATCACCGGCGCCAGCCGCGGTCTCGGCCGCAACACAGCGCTGAACCTCGCCCGCAAAGGCGTCGACGTCGTCCTCACCTATCGCTCGCGCGCCGATGAGGCGAAGGCGGCCGTCGCCGAGATCGAAGCGGCCGGCGGCCGGGCCGCGGCCCTGGAGCTCGACACCGGCGCCGTCGCCAGCTTCCCGGCTTTCGTCGAGACATTAAAGAAGACGCTGCGCGAGACCTGGCAGCGCGATCGCTTCAATTATCTCGTCAACAATGCCGGTACCGGGCTGCGCAAGCCGATCGCCGACACGACGCAAGAGGAATTCGACATGCTGATGAACATCCATCTCAAGGGCGTGTTCTTCCTCACCCAGGCGCTGCTGCCGCTGATCAACGACAGCGGCCGCATCATCAACGTGTCGAGCGGGCTGGCGCGCTTCTCGGTGCCGGGCTCGTCCGCCTATGCGATGATGAAAGGCGGCGTCGAGGTGTTCACCCGCTACCTCGCCAAGGAGCTTGCCGGACGCCGCATCACCGCCAACACCGTGGCGCCCGGCGCGATCGCGACCGACTTCAACGGCGGCCATGTGCGCGACGACGCCGAGATCAACCGCGTCGTGGCCGGGATGACCGCGCTGGGCCGCGCCGGCGTCGCCGAGGATGTCGGGCCGATGATCGCCTCGCTGCTCTCCGACGACAATCGCTGGGTCAACGCCCAGCGGATCGAAGTATCGGGCGGCATGAATATCTGAGGTTCGCCTAAGTTACCTGGCGGATCAGTCCTTCGAAGCCGTCGGCGAGATTTGAATTGCCGGCGGCGAGGAAGGCGGACAGGTTGCGGACGCGGCCGGGCGTCTTGTTGGCGTCAAGCAGAAGGGCCTTGCCTTCATGCATGACGAAATCGAATTTGCCGTAGTCGAAGCCGAGATCGCGCCGTAGCGCGCGAAGCTCGTCGGGAACCGGAACCGGCTCTCGTCGGATCGTATCTTCGCCTTTGACCAGGTTCTGCGGCGAGACATGCCGGGTACAACGCTCGCGTTCTCCGCAAAACAGCCAGAAGCGGGCGCCAAAGCCGTCAGGCTCGGGCTCGGGAACAAACTTTTCCACCACGAGATCCTTGCGGTCGAACACCGCCGGGGGAACTTCCGCAAGCGAGCCGTGGATGCGGTAGCGATCGAGCAGCCTGGCATCAGGAAACGGCTCCGGCCTGCCGGCGCGCCGCGATCGCCGATTGAGCGTCTGCTCCCGCGTTCCCAGATTGTTGAGGCTGCTTTTGACGATGACTGGGCCTCGCCAGCCGTGATCCCTGTCGATCACCGCGCCGCTGACGCGACGCTTCGAGATATCGGCGGCGCCGATGTTGAGGCAGAAGGGATAAGTGCGCGCGTATTCGACATATTCGGGTGGCGTCACGGTCGCGTCGACATGGAGTATCGCGATATCCGCCTGCGGCCTGGCCGAAGTGCCCGCAACAATGCGCACGGAATGTCCTCGGCGCTTCAACTCCTCCAGGAGATCGAAGAGCATGTAGGGACTGTCGCGACGCAGCAACGGCCCGCGACGGCGTTCAAACGCGTCAAACTCATGCGTGATAACCGCAATACGTGCCATCCGCCCCCCGGCTTGGTTTCTTAAGCGTCCTCGATTATGCGTTCTAATACAATCGTACGGGCGGGTTTGTGATGACAGAGCATTGGAATACAATTCGCAGGCATTGGCAGTTGCTGGGGTCGCCGCTCAGGCCGCCGCCGGAAGTCGTCGAGGCCTATAACCGCGAACTCGACCTCGCTCGATCGCACGTCGTGATGTTCGGCGTGACGCCGGAGCTCGCCGGGCTTGGCGCCAGGATGACGGCGGTCGACGAGTCGGCCGACATGATCGCCGGCATCTGGCCGGGCGATACCGAAAGGCGCAAGGCGGTACGCGGCGACTGGTTCGATCCGCCGATGTCTGACGCAAGCGTCGATGCGCTGATCGGCGACGGATGCCTCACTGTCATCGGCGGGGCGGATGCGAGGCAAGCGCTGTTTTCAGCCATCGCGCGCGTTCTGAAAGCAGACGGGCGCGCCGGCATCAGGCTGTACGCTTCCCCCGAGACACGCGACGATCCGCGGGATGTCCGCGCCCTGGCGTTGGCCGGCGGCGTCTCGACCTTTCACGACCTCAAATGGCGGGTGGCCATGACCGCGAACGCCGGCGCGCCGGACTACGTCATACCGGTGACGGGAATTCTCGAGCAATTCGAAGCGATGTTTCCCGACCGCGACGAACTTTCGACAAGCACGGGGTGGGAGTTGCCGGTGATCGGCACCGTCGACGTCTACCGGAACTCATCCGTCATCTACAATTTTGCGCCGGTAAGCGCGCTTGTCGAGGAAGCCAAAGTATTTTTCGACGACGTCGACGTCGCGTCGACCGGCACATACGGGCTCGCCGAACGCTGCCCGCTGCTGGTGCTGCGAGCGCCGAAGCGCCGGGACTGACGGGTGGGATTGCTCGTCGGTGTCCCGCGACAGCAGGCGCTTTTCATGGTGACGTTTCGCCTGAGAAAAATTTCGCGCCGCTTGCCCCTTTCGCGCGCCTTGACTCTGGCAAGGCGCCGGCCTATCTCAGCGCCACGTTAGCACTCGCCTTTGGTGAGTGCTAACTCATATCCGGCGGCCTCGCCGGATGGAGGAACAGTTCTCACCGTTCTCACTCGAGGAAGACAACATGGCAAAGTCCAAGTTCCGCCCGCTTCATGACCGCGTGGTCGTTCGCCGGGTCGAATCTGAATCCAAGACCGCCGGCGGGATCATCATCCCGGACACGGCTAAGGAGAAGCCGCAGGAAGGCGAGATCATCGCCGTCGGCTCCGGCGCCCGCGACGAGAGCGGCAAGCTGGTGCCCCTGGACGTCAAGGCCGGCGACCGCATCCTGTTCGGCAAGTGGTCGGGCACTGAAGTCAAGCTCAATGGCGAAGACCTTCTGATCATGAAGGAATCCGACATCATGGGCATCATCGGCTGAATTTCGGCCTCTCCATCAACTGAGTTTTCGGGCTCTTCCCGAGCCCCTGTCAGGAGCTAACCATGGCTGCAAAAGACGTAAAATTCTCCCGCGACGCCCGTGAGCGCATGCTGCGCGGCGTCAACATCCTCGCCGACGCGGTGAAGGTGACCCTCGGCCCGAAGGGCCGGAACGTCGTGATCGACAAGTCGTTCGGCGCCCCGCGCATCACCAAGGACGGCGTCACCGTCGCCAAGGAGATCGAGCTTGAGGACAAGTTCGAGAACATGGGCGCCCAGATGGTCCGCGAAGTCGCTTCGAAGACCAACGACATCGCCGGCGACGGCACGACCACCGCTACCGTTCTCGCCCAGGCGATCGTGCAGGAAGGCAACAAGGCCGTTGCCGCCGGCATGAACCCGATGGACCTCAAGCGCGGCATCGACCTCGCCGTCGGTGAAGTCGTCGCCGCTCTCGGCAAGGCCGCCAAGAAGATCAAGACCTCCGAGGAAGTCGCCCAGGTCGGCACGATCTCGGCCAATGGCGACGAGTCGGTCGGCAAGATGATCGCGG
This sequence comes from Mesorhizobium sp. M2A.F.Ca.ET.043.02.1.1, assembly GCF_003952405.1. Classification (NCBI taxonomy): domain Bacteria; kingdom Pseudomonadati; phylum Pseudomonadota; class Alphaproteobacteria; order Hyphomicrobiales; family Phyllobacteriaceae; genus Mesorhizobium; species Mesorhizobium sp. M2A.F.Ca.ET.043.02.1.1. The sequence goes on along the minus strand of NZ_CP034445.1, from coordinate 6,076,952 downwards.
AAGCGATGCAGAAGGTCGGCAACGAAGGCGTCATCACCGTCGAGGAAGCCAAGACCGCCGAGACCGAGCTGGAAGTCGTCGAAGGCATGCAGTTCGACCGCGGCTATCTCTCGCCCTACTTCGTCACCAACGCCGACAAGATGGTCGCCGATCTGGAAGACGCCTACATCCTGCTGCACGAGAAGAAGCTCTCCAACCTGCAGGCAATGCTGCCGGTCCTGGAAGCTGTCGTTCAGACCTCGAAGCCCCTGCTCATCATCTCGGAAGACGTCGAGGGCGAGGCTCTGGCCACACTGGTGGTCAACAAGCTGCGCGGCGGGCTGAAGATCGCCGCCGTCAAGGCTCCGGGCTTCGGTGACCGCCGCAAGGCCATGCTGGAAGACATCGCCATCCTGACCGGTGGCCAGGTCATCTCGGAAGACCTCGGCATCAAGCTCGAGAATGTCGGCCTCAACATGCTCGGCCGCGCCAAGAAGGTGTCGATCTCCAAGGAGAACACCACCATCGTCGACGGCGCCGGCAAGAAGGCAGAGATCCAGGGCCGCGTCGCCCAGATCAAGCAGCAGATCGAGGAGACCACCTCGGACTACGACAAGGAGAAGCTGCAGGAACGTCTGGCGAAGCTCGCCGGCGGCGTTGCCGTGATCCGCGTCGGCGGTGCGACCGAAGTGGAAGTGAAGGAAAAGAAGGACCGCGTTGACGACGCGCTCAACGCGACCCGCGCGGCCGTGGAAGAAGGCATCGTCGCCGGCGGCGGCGTGGCCCTGCTGCGCGCCTCGGCCAACGTCAAGGCCACCGGCGTTAACTCCGACCAGGCCGCCGGCATCAACATCGTGCGCCGCGCGCTGCAGGCTCCGGCCCGTCAGATCGCGTCGAACGCCGGTGCGGAAGCTTCGATCGTTGCTGGCAAGATCCTCGAGAACAAGGGCGCGACCTTCGGCTTCAACGCCCAGACCGGCGACTATGGCGACATGATCGCCATGGGCATCGTCGACCCGGTCAAGGTCGTGCGCACGGCTCTCCAGGACGCGGCCTCGGTCGCCGGCCTGCTCGTCACCACCGAAGCCATGATCGCCGAAGCACCGAAGAAGGAAGCTGCCGGCGGTATGCCGGGCGGCATGCCCGGCGGCGGCATGGGTGGCATGGGCGGCATGGACTTCTAAGAAGTCCATAAAGCACGCCCATCAACCAACATTGCTCAAGCCCGCAAGCGGGCTTGAGTGGCGGCATGGACTTCTAAGAAGTCCATAAAGCACGCCCATCAACCAACATTGCTCAAGCCCGCAAGCGGGCTTGAGTGGCGGCATGGACTTCTAAGAAGTCCATAAAGCACGCCCATCAGCCAACATTGCTCAAGCCCGCAAGCGGGCTTGAGTGGCGGCATGGACTTCTAATCCAGGCTGCTTGGCTAATTCATACGGAAAGGGCGGCAGAGATGCCGCCCTTTTTCGTTGCTCAAACGTCAACGCTGCGCCTCAGGCTGCTTCAGCGACAAGGCCATCGAGCAAAGCGCGGCCCTGCGGCCAGTCGCCCAATCCGCTTTGCGCGTTGATATGGCCGGCCGACCCGATGATGGCGATGCCGCTGCCCCACCGCGCCGCCCTCGCCTCGGCATAGTCGCGCGATCCGTAGGGATCGTCGGTGCTAGCGACCACCAGCGAAGCAAAGCGCAATCTGTCCTGGGGTATCCTGGCGAAGGCCATGCCGTAGACCGGGAACAGAGCCGCCATCGGGTCCGGAACCGCGACCAGCATGGCCGCGCGGACCGGACGCCGCGAAATTGTCTGCCAATGCGCGACCAGCAGGCACGACAGGCTGTGCGCCACCAGAACGGGCGGCTCGGGCGCTTCGATCACGGCTGCCTCCAGAGCCGCCAGCCAGTCGGTGAAATCGGGCAGGTCCCAGCTCGATGGCCGGAAACGCCGCATCGCCGGATCGGTGTCTTGCCAGCGCGATTGCCAATGCGTGGGCCCCGAGCCGCCGCTACCCGGCAGGATGATGAAATGCGTCATGTCGCCTTGCTCCTAAAGATCAACAGGAGCATGGTGGCGTCTTGCCGCAGGAGCAGGAATAGGAAATCATCGGAAAAATGACTTCGAATCCGATGGATTCAAAGTGAAGATGAATAACCCGATGAGCCAGTTATGTTCGACCCCACCGACATTGCCATTGTCGAAGCCTTGCAGGAGAACGGCCGCATCGGCATGTCCGAGCTTGGCCGCCGCGTCGGCCTCTCGCAGCCGGCGACTTCGGAGCGGGTGAAACGCCTGGAGGAGCGCGGCGTCATTGCAGGCTACACCGCCGTGATTGACCCGGCCGCGCTCGGCCTGGGCATGATGGCCATCATCCGGGTGCGCACCACGCATGAGCATATCCGCCCCTGCCTCAAGCAGTTCGCCGAGATGCCACAGATCACCGAAGTGCACCGGCTTACCGGCGAGGACTGCTTCATCCTCAAAGTGGTCGTCCCCTCGCCGGCGCAACTTGAAAGCATCGTCGACGCCGTGGCGCGCCACGGCTCCGTCACGACGGCGCTGGTGCTGCGCAGCGAGACACCGAAGCCGATCGGCCGCGATCTGATCCGGCAATCGGCCCGCTAGCGCGTTTCACCGTTCAAAGGAAAGGCGAAACGCTCTGCCGGCGGGCCTTCATCGGCCGCGCGCGACCGAGTTGACCGCTCAAATGGTCAATGCGGCTCCGCAGTGGCCTGACCAGCAAGTACCGCCTGCTCGACCAGCGCGGCGACCTCGTCGGCAACGGCCTGGACCGGCGTGCGGTCGCGGGTGGCGCGGGCGATCACCATAAGGCCTTCCAGCGAAGATTCGACCAGCAGCGCCAGCGCTGCGCACGCCGCTCCGGCAAAATCGTCGAGGCGACGGGGCATGTGAAAGGATAGGCCTGGCGCGGAAAGCCGCGCTCAGGCCGAGCTCGAAACTGCCCGCCAGGATCTCGGTTCCGGGCAAAGTGTCACGAGACCACCCTGTTGAGTTTCACGAAGGTCTTCGGGCTGTGCTGGATGGTCTGGAAGATCACGCAGTAGCGATCGGTGAGCTCCATGAGTTGGGTCAGCCGGCTTTGCTCGACATCCGACTCGATGTCGAAGCGCAGGCGGATTTCCTTGAAGCCGACCGACACCCCCTCGGTGACGCCGAGCGTGCCGCGAAGATCGACATCGCCCTCGGCGGAGATTTCCGCCGACTTGATCGGAATCTCGAGCACGGCCGCGGCCGCCCGCATCGAGACGCCGGCGCAGGCGATCAGCGCCTCCAGCAGCATGTCGCCGGAGCAAAGCTCCTGGCCGCTGCCGCCGGCCTTCGGATGAATGCCGGCCAGCGCAAGCCCGCGCCCGGTTTCGACCTTGCAGGTCACCTTTGAGTCGTCGGCGCTGCCCTTCGCCTTCAAGGTAAGAAGCGCGGCCCGCGCATCCTTGCGATAAAGATCCTTGATCGGCTCCTGCGTGGCGCGAAACGTCGCGATATCCATTGCTGTTCTCCTGTCGTGAATTGCGGTTGCTTGAAGTCGTCGACCATCGTCCGGACCTATTCCGGGACCGCGATCCCGGAGCCGCCGAGCTCGGCGGGAAAGTCCTTCAGCTTCGGCAGCCCGTCCTTCATCGGCAGGACCGTCTCGGCGTAATTGACATGGACCCCCGGCGCGAATTCCACCGTCGGTATGGTGGCCGCATAGACGTCGACCAGTCCGAGCGGCGGATGGTCCGTCATCAAATGGCCGCCGCATTTCGTGCAGAACTGGCGGTCGCTCATCTCGGACTTCTTGAAACCTGAGAGAAACTCCGCCCCCTTGGTGACCTTGACGTTCTGAGGCTTCCACAGCGTGAAGGCGTTCACGGGAGACGCCGACCAGGAACGGCAGGAACTGCAATGGCAATAGCCCATTGCCTCCGCGTTTCCGTGGACTTCAATTTCCACGGCGCCGCAAAAACACCCGCCCTTATGTACCGTCATGACTTTAGTCCTTTTCTTTCGTTGCGTTCGATTGCGCAGAGCGTGCAACAGAAGACAGCTCCTGACGCCGGTTGGGGTTTAAAGCTTCCCACCTGGGACGGAATGATGGGGCGTCCGCGTTAGTTGACAGCGCGTCCGGAACTCGAATGGAAGTCGCGCAACTGGCTTAGCGGGACATGGGTGAAATGGCCGGAGACGCTCTGTCTGACCTTTTGAAAACGGTGCGCCTCACCGGTGCGACGTTTTTCGACATCGAGGCCCAGGATCCGTGGGCGGTCTGCTCGCCGGCACCCGCCTCGATATTGCCGAGGATACTGCCGGGCGCGGACCACCTGATTTCCTATCACGTGCTCACGGCGGGCCGCTGCTTTGCCCGCATTATCGGGCAGGAGGCGATCCCGGTGGAGGCCGGCGAGGTCGTGGTCTTCACCCACAGCGACCCGCATATCATGTCGAGCACGCCCGATTTGAGGGCCGACCCGCCGACGGCGGACGTGCTGCAGATCGCGGCCGCAAGCCAAACGCCTTTCCCGATCAACTACGTCAAGGACGGATCGCTGTCGGCGAGGCTGGTCTGCGGCTATCTCGCCTGCCATGCCCTGCCCTTCAATCCACTGCTGGAGGCGCTGCCGCCCGTCATCAAGGCCGGCGACGTCAAAGGCGATGCCGGCTGGCTCGGCCAGTTCATCAGATTGGCGGTCTCGGAAGTGGCCGAGAAGCGGGCCGGCAGCGAAACGGTGCTTACCAAGCTCAGCGAACTGATGTTCGTTGACGTGTTGCGCCGCTATGTGGAATCGCTGCCGCCGCAGCAGACCGGCTGGCTGGCGGGCCTGCGCGATCCGCAGCTGTCGAAGGCGCTGGCGCTGATCCACGACCGGCCGGCCCACAATTGGACGGTGGAGGCGCTGGCCAAGGAGTCCGCTTTGTCGCGCACGGTGCTTGCGGAGCGCTTCACCAAAGTCGTCGGCATGCCACCGATGCATTATCTCGCCAAATGGCGCATGCAGATCGCCTCGGAGCTGCTCAGCACCGGCAACAGCAACGTCGCCAGCATCGCGGCGGAGATAGGCTACGAATCCGAAGCGGCTTTCAGCCGGGCCTTCAAGAAGATGATCGGCGTACCGCCCTCGGCCTGGCGCCTGGGCGTTAGAGTTGCGGCGGGCTCCGGAAGCGACGAGGCTTCCGAAACGGCGAATGGATCAGGGAGCTAGCGATCCGCCACAGCCAGCTTGGCGCCAAGCATGACGAAGGCAGCGGCGAAGCTGCGGCGCATCCAGGTCAACACCTTCGGCCGCGACACGATGTGGCTGCGCACCGAGGCCGCGAAGACGCCATAGACGGCGAAGACGACGAAGGTCATCAGCATGAAGACGCCGGAGAGCTCCAGCATTCTGGGCAGCGCATGCGGCTCGGTGGTGCTGACGAATTGCGGCAGGAAGGCGAAGAAGAAGATCGACAGTTTCGGGTTCAGCACGTTGACCAGGATGCCAGCGGTGATCGTCCTGGCGGTCGAGCGCGGCGCGGCGTCCTCGTCGATGCTCAACCCGCCCTTCTCCTTCAACGTGTTCCAAGCCATGTAGAGCAGGTAGGCGACGCCGAGATATTTCAGCGTCTCGAAGGCGACGGCGCTGGTGTGCAGCACAGCGGCGAGGCCAGTGATGGCGGCCGCCATATGCGGGATGATGCCCAACGTGCAGGCGAATGCGGCGACGACAGCGGCGCGTGCGCCGCGCGAGAGGCCGGCGCTCAGCGTGTAGAGGACGCCGGTGCCGGGCGAGGCCACGATGATCAGCGACGTTAACAGGAATTCGATGCTCATGGATTTCCTCCGCGGCCCTGCCCGGCCGGAAGGTACCGGGAGGTGTGGACTTCGGCAAGCGGGTGGAGACTAGCTCACCGACAACCCATGCGCCGTCCTTGCCATCAGGCAGTCGTCGCCGCCGGGCATGCAGGCGCGGCAGACATCCGGGCGGAGATCATAGATGCCGCAGGCCGTGTGCTTACCCACCTCCCCGGTGAGCGCAGAGCACCGCGCACCCTCGCAGCGCATTCCGGACTGGTCGGCGGCTACCAGTTCGAGCGGGATGCGGTCCAGTTGCTCATCCTCCTCGGTCGAGAAGCGCGGCCAGTCGGCCGAATAGGAGCAGCAGGCTCCGCAGCTCTGGCAGTCGAAGGCGACGCCTTGCGAAAACGATACGGTGATGGCGGGGTCGGGCGGCAAGGCGATCCTCATGCGTGCCTTGTCTTGGCGCAGGATTGCGGCGTTCGTCCATCCTTCCACGCAATTTTTCCCGACAGCATGATTTTTTCGTTTTGCCGGGAACCCTTTCGCCGGCTGCCGGTTTTATCCCTGCTGTCAGCAATTCGAGAGCGATCGAGAAAGGTTGACGGCAAAGACGCCTCCCGCGTGTAAAAAGCGCGAGAGGCGTTTTTCATCAGGCCTACATGATCACGCTCAACAGCGGCAGGATCTCATAGCGGAAGCCGCGGCCCGAACGCGCCACCGGGTCGGCGTCGGTCACGGCCCTCGCCTCCGCCTCGCTGCCGGCACGCAGGATCAGCAGCCCCCATGGGCCGGCCGGATCGGCGACCGGGCCTGCCATGATCATGATGCCTTCGCGGAGCTTCTCGCGCAGATAGTCGGCATGCCGGCCCATCAGCGCCCTTTCTTCCTCCGTCATGGTGAGGGCGAAATCCGGCCGCGGCGGGATCAACCGGCAATGGAAGATCGTTGACGCCGTGGCTTCATGCGGTGCTTCACTGTTGGCCATCGCCGCCTCCCTGAAAGTCTATTGCCGCCGGCCGCCCACGGGTGGATCCGCCGCGCAACTTCCACGAAACGTTACACCTTCTTCCTGAATAGCTCTATTCGTCCGGGCCAGGCTCCGGCCATGGCTCCTTGGCGGCTTCGGCATACCAGTGACGCATCGCAGGCATCGCCAAGACCGCATCGACATAGGCGCGGGTGACGGGCGCCAGATCGCCGCCATAAGTGTCGAAGCGCGTGACCACCGGCGCATACATGGCGTCGGCCGCAGTGAAATGGCCGAACAGGAAGGGGCCGCCCTGACCATATTGCTCGCGGCACTGGCGCCAGATCGCCTCGATCCGCGCCCGCTGTGCCTCGCCCTCGGCATCGAGCGGCGTGTGCGATTTCGGCCGGCGCAGATTCATCGGCCAGCCGTAGCGGACCTCGCGGAAGCCGGAATGCATCTCGGTCGCAACCGAGCGCGCCAGCGCGCGAGCGCCGAGGTCCTCCGGCCAGAGCTTCTTCTCAGGGTAGAGGTCAGCAAGATATTCAAGGATGGCAAGCGTTTCCCAGACGATCCTGCCATTGTGATTCAACACCGGCACAAGGCCGGTCGGCGACGCCTTGGCAAGGTTGGCCGCGGTCTGCGGCGTGCGCAGCCGCACGAAGCCCTCCTCGAAAGGTATTTCCAGGTGCTGCATGGCCACCCAAGGCCTGAGCGACCAGGAGGAAAAGCATTTGTTGCCGATATAGAGGGTGAACTCTGCCAAGACCTGTCTCCTGATGATGTCAATTCGCTTCGGCCGTCGTGATCGCCGGCGGCCTCACGCCGGCGCGGGCCTGGATCGCGGCGACTGCCGTGTGTATGTCGGGATTGACCTCGAGCGCCCTGCGGCCCGCATCGATCGTGAGGTCGACCTGGTCGACAGGCAGCCTGAGCCTGGTCGGAATCTCGTTCAGCTTCGCCTGCGTCGCCGGATCGAGATCGGCAAAGGAAAGGTGCTGGACCACAAGGCGGACGTCACGGCAGTTCCACCGGGCCGACGAACCGCGATAGGCCGAAACGGTCGAGGGCGGCAGCTCGCAGCGATAACGCACCAGCTCACCCTTCCATTGCGAGACCGCAAGCTTCAGCGCATCGAACTCGTCACGCACCGAGGCGGCAAGCGTGGTGCTGGTCACGGCGTCGAGGAGCTCGGCGGCCTTTGGCCCGTGCAGCGACTTCGCCCAGTTCACATCGCTGTCGCTCCCGGCGTCGGCGACGATGAAGATCAGCGTCGTCAGGCGGACCGCGGCCGACGGCGACAGCGGCCCGTAAGGCGTGCCGGCGGCGGAGCGCTCAAGCGCGAAGCCGGTGACGCCGATATTGTCCGTCAGCCCACCGTCGAGCAGCTTCACATAGTCGAGCGGATCGTCGTTCTGATAGGAATCGAGCGCGCTGGCATAGGCCTTGAGCCGCAGCGAGGCGTTGCGGTCCGCAAGCGCCTCGCTCAGCCATTGCGGCATGCGGTAACCGCAATGCGGGCTGGTCGCCGAGACCACGATCGGCGCGAAGACGATCGGCACGGCGGCCGATGCCGCGACAGCGTCGGCAATCCGCAGTTGGTCGAGGTCACTGCAGAGCGCCGCGAAAGTGTCGTAGGTGAAGAGGAACGGCGTGCGGTTGTAGATGTCGGAGGCGTTGATCCAGACGATCGGACCTTTCGGCCGGTGCAGGGCCTTGAAGGTCGCGCCGTCGAACAGATGGTGGTTCAACCATCTGGCGAAACCGCTGCGGTCGTTGACACCGCCATAATAGGCGCGGATGAAGTTGACCGGGGAGAACGATGTCCTGAGATCGGCTTCGGCGTTCTGGGTCAGGAAGCGCTCACGAAAATCCCGGTAGCCGTCCCTGCCCTTGTAGCCGAAATAAGCGGCGGCGACCGCGCCGCCCGAAGCGCCTGAAATCATCCTGATGTCGTCGATCAGCGTGCGCCGTTTCGGGCGTTGATCGACGACGACGTCGTCCAGCGCCCGCAACACGCCGTAGGAGAAAGCGGCGGCCCGCGTGCCGCCGCCGGAAAACGCCAGTCCGACCACGGTCGAGCCATCATCGGCGGGGTCTGGGATGTAAGTGGGTGATGGGCGACCGGCTTGCCTGGTGAGCGTGTTGATCGGTCCAACGTCGTCAGTGACGCAGCCAGCCAGGGCCATCAGGACAGCGACAAAAGCTACACGAAGACGCAAACCCGGTTCCCCCAGGGCTGCCCTCTCCGGCAGCCGCGGCGAGCCTAACCGGATTGCGTCGCCCGATGCAACCGCACCCCGCAAGCACCAGGATGACAGGCACCATGGAGGCCGCCGCGGGCGGCCTTTTCATGTCTGGAATTGCTTGGCGAAAGCGTTGGTGAAGACGATCTCGCCACGGTCGCCGGCCGCCTCGCCCAGCACCACATCCATGTTGTCGGCCGTGATGCGCGCGAGCGCGAAGCCGCCCATATAGGCCGCCTTCGGCTTGACGAGATCGAGGCCGTCGCGCTGGTAGATCATCGGCACTTCGTGCTCATGGCCGTGGAAGATCGCGATGACATTGTAGCCGCTGATCGCCGCCAGCAGAGCCTGGCGGTCGGCCTCGCCCCACCAGTGCGGGCGGCCTGAACCATCGTCGTCATAGGTGCGTTTCATCGGATCCCAGCGCTCGGTCGAGAAAGTGTCCCAACCATAATGCTGGAAGATGACCACGGGACGGCCGTCGCCGGCATAGGTGGCGAGGTCCTGCTTCAGCCAGGGCAGGCTGCTCGGCGCGCCATGGCCGGTGTCGCCGGCGAAGCGGTGCGTCTGGATGAGATGCAGGCCGCCCCAGTCCCAGGAATAGCAGTCGGTATCGACATCATATTCGGTTGCCGGCACCGGTGGCTTGAAGAACACGCCCGGGCGATGGTTGACCTCGACATAATCTCGCAATTCGCGGCGATACCAATCTACATGCGGCGGCGAGCCGTTCTGGTCGAGATCGTGATTGCCGAGCCCGACATAGACCGGGATGTGGACGCGATCCGGCCCGATGCCTTCCTGGTAGCGCTGGGAGAACTGCAGAAGCTGCGTGCCTTCGCTGGGCTCGGTGACCTGGCCACCGCCATCATCGGTGATGTCGCCGCCGGTGACGAGGCCGAGCGGCGTGCCGATGCGGGTGCCGGCCGAATGCAGGCCGGTGGAGACGCCGTTGATCTCGGCCGGCCACTTCTTGTCGGCAATGGCGTTCAAGGCCGCGACATTGCGCAGAAGTGCTGCATCGGTCTTGCCTTCCTGCAGGCAATTGGGGCTGAGGCCGCTCGCCATGCGGCAGGCATGGATATCGGCGACGAAGAGGAAGGTGGCGTCGATCGGCTGGATGCGCTTTCCGGTCTGGCCGAAGGCGACGCGAGGCAGAGCGCAGGCCGCAACGAGGCCACCCATCCGGGCGAAGAGCAGACGGCGCGAGATGGTTGCTGGCGAGGGACGTTTCATCGTTACCCGATTAAACATTCTCGACCCGCCTCGTCCAGTTCAATGCCCAGCCGGCGCCTGGAGACTAAAGCGCGTCGCGATCTTTCAGATTCGCTCCATGCGCTTTAGGTTCTTATTTTACGCATGTCTTTATCCCGAAACCGGTTCCCACTTTCGGGAGACATGCTTTATTCATGCCAAGGCATGAAAGCTCCTGGGTCGACAGGGCGACGGCGGTCTGTCATTGCTCTGGTACATGCACCCAGGGGAGGAAGGCGTGAAGGCCCTTACAACCGGCATGGTGCTCGCCATGCTCGGCTTCGCCGGCGGCGCGCAGGCCGCAGACTGCGTCGACGCCAAATCCGCAAAAGCCGGCTTCGTGCTCGAAAAACCCGGCATAAGCAGCGAGTTCCGGCCGGCGCCCGGCGGCATGGTCGCGGTCGCCAACAAATATCAATCGGATTCGCCGCAGACGCAGTATCTCTATGCCGGGCTGATCGAGGTGTTCCGCGACAGCGACACCGGGCGGCTGTCGATGATCCCGCTCGGCGACTTGAAGAAGCTGTTCCCGCTGAAGGCGGGCGCCAAGAGCAAGACCGAATTCGTGCGGCTGTCTTCGAAAAAGACGCCGCAGAGCACCGAGACGCTGGCGCTCACCGTCAAAGGCAAGGACACCTACAGGCTCGGCGACTGCAAGTATAATGTGCTCGTGGTCGGCGAAACGATCACCGGCAGCACGGGCAACGTCATCGATACCTTCACCGCGCTCTATTCACCGGACCTGCAGGCGGTGCTGGCGCGGCGGTATGATGAGGGGACGAGCGCGCAGAGCGAGGTGGGGTTCGAGAGGATCAAGCCGCTGAAGGAATAGTGGCAGTCGTTCTTGAATTTTCGAGCGAAGGCGATCCCCCTTTTGTCCTGCCGGCGTCTATCGCAACAGGATCCTGCGGCAGTCACTCGGCTGACAGGACGCCGGCTATTGGCTTGGCGACAAAGGCCGGGTCTTCCCAATGCGGGTTGTGGCCGCAGTCCCGCGCCCAGACCAGACGCGATCCGGCAATTGCCTGGACCAGCGCCCGCTGGTGCGCTTCGCCGAAAAGCGGATCGCGCCCGCCGGCGATGATCAGCGTCGGGACCCGCACGGCCCGCGCCGCGGTGGTCAGATCGGTGCGGCGGATCTCTTCGAGAATGGGCGCCAGCGCGCCGCCGGAATCGCGGAGGCGTCCTGCGCGAGACCGGCGAGAAATGCCTGCGGCACGCCCGGCTGGCAGGCATGCCACCAGTCATAGAACGGATCGGACGGCGAGATCGGGTCGCGCAGGGCCGCCACGCCGTCGATCAGTTGGTGATGCGATCCGAAATCGGGCTTCAGCGTGCTGGCCAGGATGACCAGCCCTCCGATCACGTTCAGATATTGTGCGGCCAGCGCGATCGACACCATGCCGCCAAGCGAGTGTCCGACGACAACCGGTCGGTCCAGCCGCAAGCGCCGGATCAGCCCGGCAATGTCGTCAGCGAAATCGGCGACGCTGCACCCCTCGCCCGCATTTGAGGCACCGTGGCCACGCAGATCCGGCATGATCAGCCGGCGCCCGGAAAGATGCGGGGCCAGCAGCGAAAAACTGCGGCTGGTGTCGGTGAAGCCATGCACCAGGACAAGCGGCGGCTCCGAACCGGCGACCTCGACATAGGCTAGGTCGAGGCCGCCGACATCGACAATCCGCTTGCGGGAGGCCCAGGTGGATTGCTCGATGTCCTGAACCGTCAGCTCCGGGGCTGCCTGGCTCACAGTCCGAGCTTTTCCTTGACCGCGGCAAGGCCGGGCTTGCCGTCGAAGGTGGTGACACCGGCCAGCCAGGCGTCGAGGCGATCCTTGTGCAAGGTGATCGACTTCAGCGCACCGTCTTCCGGCTTCATGCCATCGTTGATCAGATAACCCATGCCGACATTTTCCATGTCGATGTCGAAGGCAAGGTTCTTGAGAAACTGCGCGACGTTCGAGCATTCCTGCAGGTAGCCCTTGCGCACCTGGGTGGTCACGGTGGCGGCGCCGAAATTCGGACCGAAGAACTTGTCGCCGCCGGTCAGATACTTGAAGTCGTACATCGTGTTCATCGGACGCGGCGCCCAGCCCTGGAAGACGATGAACTGCTTCTCCTTGATCTCGTAGCCGACCTCCGAGAGCATGCCGGCTTCGCTCGACTCGACCACCTGCCAGCCGTCAAGGCCGAATTGCGGATCGGCGATGGCGTCCATCATCAGCTGGTTGGAGCCCGGCTCGATGCCATACATCTTCTTGCCGAACTTGTCGGCGAATTTGTGCAGGTCGGAGAGGTCCTTGACGCCGGCGTCCCAGACATAGGTCGGCACGGCGAAAGTGTATTTGGCGCCGACCAGATTGACCCGCACATTCTCGATCGAGCCGTCCCCCTTCTTGTAGGGCTCGTAATAGGTGACCATGGCCGGGTCCCAGTAGCCGAGGAAGAGGTCGAGGTCCTTGTTCTTCATGCCCTCATAGATGACGTTGATGCCGAGCACCTCGCTCTGAGGCTCGTAGCCGAGCGCCTGCAGCAGGACCTTGGCCACGCCCGTGGTGAAGGCGAGATCATTCCAGCCGGGCTCGGCCATGCGGACCGCTTTACAGCTCTCGGCCTCGGCGGCCTGGGCCGCCTGGGAAGCCAGCATCAACGCCGCAACACAAACGCCATTCGCAAGCACGCGCAACATTCCGGTTCTCCTCGTCGTTTGACCTTCCGGTCTATTTATTGTCCAATTGGTCAATCATTGATCTGAGCGGGCGAAGATGTCAACATGGATTCGCCATGCATGGATTGGTCCGGTGAAACTGACGCGTCTCAGCGACATACGCCGCAAGGAGTTGCGGCAGGCGGCGTTCGCCGTTCTGGAGCGCGAAGGCATCGCCGGCGCGACGCTGGAAAAGGTCGCGGCCCAGGCCGGCGCCTCGAAGGGCATCGTGCTGCACTATTTCCGCAACAAGCAGGAGCTGTTCGAGCACGCCATGCGCGAGGCCAACGCCGTGCTCTGTCACGCCGTCGTCGCCAGACTGCAGCGGGCGCGGTCTCCGATGGAACGGCTGGACGCCGTGATCGAGGGCAATTTCGAGGAGCACCTGTTCCTGCCGCCACTCTGCCATGCCTGGCTGTCGCTCTGCGCCGAGGTGCCGCGCGACGAGAAGCTGGCTCGCATCCAGAAGGTGATCCACGCGCGGATGCGCTCGAACCTGTTGTCCGGTCTGCGCGGTCTCGCTTCGCCGCAACTGGCCGAGGAGATCGTGCTCGGCGTCACCGCCTTGATCGACGGGCTGTGGCTCAGGCTCGGCCTGCAGCCGGGCAGCATCACGCGCGAACAGGCGGTGCGCCAGGTCAAAAACTTCGTCGCGGGGCGACTGGCGCTACGCCAGCCAGCGCCCGTTGGCCTGGCCTCGGCTGGATAAAGTTCAGACCAGCGACAGGCCGCCGGGTGGATGTCGGCTATATGCGGGGGCGAGGTTGACGGCTCAATGGGTGGTCTCAGTCCTTGAACCCAAGCCTTCCCACCTCGTCGAGGATCTGCTCGCGAATCCAGCGATGCGGCGGCTCATCATCGCGACGGGCGTGCCAGTACATCCTGACCGCCGGCGATTGTATCGGGATCGGCGCCCGATAGATGCCGATCGGCAGGGTTTTTGCCGCCGCCACCGCGAACTGCGTCGGGACGGCGGCCAGATAAGGTCCACCGGCCACGGCCAGCGCCACCGCCTGGAAGTGCGGCAAAGCGAGCGTGACGCGGCGCGCGAGGCCGATCCTGCCCAGCGCATCGTCGGTGAAGCCCGACATCGAGCCATCAATGGAGCGCAGCGCGTGCGGCAGCGCGCAAAAAAAGTCGAGCGGCACCTCCTCGCCCTCCGCGATGCCCGCCTGGCAGAGCGCGGCATTGTCCCTCGCGGCGATGATGGCGAAGGGGGAGCCGAACAGCGCCACGCTCGAAACCCATTCCGCCACCTCCAGCGGGCGCTCCAGTGCAAGGTCGATCCGATCCTCCTGCAGCAGCTTCGAGACGTCGCCAATGGCGCTGTCGAGGAAGCGGAACGATACGCCTGGGGCCACCCCTGCGATGCGAGCGGCAAAGGGCGGCATCAGGAGCATGGAGAAGAAATCGGCACCCATAAGCGTGAAGGTCCGTTCCAGCTTCGCCGGATCGAAATCGGTTGCCGGCTGAAAGGCGCGCTCGATCTCGCGCAATGCCGCGCGCACCGGCTCAGCCAGGCTCTCGGCGCGCGGCGTCGGCACCATGTCGTTGCCGCGGCGCACGAAGAGCTGGTCGTTGAGCGCATGGCGCAGGCGGTTGAGCGCCGCGCTGACGGCTGGCTGGCTAAGGCCGATCTGCTCGCCGGCGCGCGTCACGCTCTTCTCGCGCAGAAGCGCGTCGAGCACCCTCACCAGATTAAGGTCGAGCGCATTCAAATTCATCGCATCGATCCGCCCCATACGATCATTCGATTTCCGTCGCCGACCCGTCCAGGTTAAGTCGCCGTCGAAGCCGTTTCGCCGGCGCCCAACGAGAAAGAGCAATCATGACAATGATCAACACCAGCATCGCAGGCAAGGAACTCCTTTGGTTCAACAACACGCTTGTCGCCATCCAGGTCTCTTCGGCCGACGGCGAGGATGGGATCTGCGTTATCGAACACCGCCAGCCCTATGGCGATTCCGCGCCGCTGCACGTGCACCGCAACGAGGACGAGGTGTTTCATATCCTTGAAGGGCGGATACGCTTCGTCATCGACGGCCGCGGGCGGATCGCCGGCGCCGGCGAGACCGTGCTCGCGCCGAAAGGCCTGCCGCACACCTACAGGGTCGAGTCTCCGGAAGGGGCGCATACGCTCACAGTGACGCGCGGTCCGGATTTCGAGACGATGGTGCGCAAGGCAAGCCGCCCCGCTGAACGGCCCGACCTGCCGCCGGCGGCGACGCCGACGCCGCAGACGATCGAGATGCTGACCAGGCTGTGCGCCGAGAACGGCATCGACATTGTCGGGCCGCCGCTGGGGTGACCCTTGCCTTCAACCGATTTGCATCTTGCTCGCCCGCAATCTCCGCTTGATGCCGTTTGTGCAACGCGATACGCCCTTGCCCAAATCGACAGGCCGGAGAGTTCCCGTGAGCGCAGAAAAGACCAGAACCGAAACCGATACGTTCGGCCCTATCGAAGTGGCGGCCGACCGCTATTGGGGCGCGCAGGCGCAGCGCTCTCTGGGCAATTTCAAGATCGGCTGGGAGAAGCAGCCGGCATCGATCGTGCGCGCGCTCGGCATCGTCAAGCGCGCCGCGGCAGAGGTGAACATGGAGATGAAGCGGCTCGATCCGGCTATCGGCAAGGCGATCGTGGACGCCGCGCAGGAAGTGATCGACGGCAAGCTCGACGAGCATTTCCCGCTGGTGGTGTGGCAGACCGGCTCCGGCACGCAGTCCAACATGAACGCCAACGAAGTGATCTCCAACCGGGCGATCGAGATGCTCGGCGGCGTGATGGGCTCGAAGAAGCCGGTGCACCCCAACGACCACGTCAATATGAGCCAGTCGTCCAACGACACCTATCCCACGGCCATGCACATCGCCTGCGCCGAGCGGGTCGCCCACCATCTGATCCCTGCCCTGCATCATCTGCACAAGGCGCTCGACGCCAAGGCGCGCGCCTTCAACCACATCATCAAGATCGGCCGCACGCACACGCAGGACGCCACGCCGCTGACCCTTGGCCAGGAATTTTCCGGCTATGCCGCGCAGGTCGCTTCGTCGATCAAGCGGATCGAGCAGACGTTGCCCGGCCTGCAGGAACTGGCGCAAGGCGGCACCGCCGTCGGCACCGGCCTCAACGCGCCGGTCGGCTTCGCGGAAAAGGTGGCGGACCGCATCGCCGCCATCACCGGCATCGCCTTCGTGACCGCGCCGAACAAGTTCGAGGCGCTCGCGGCGCATGATTCCATGGTGTTCTCGCATGGCGCGATCAACGCGGCGGCCGCGGCTCTCTTCAAGATCGCCAACGACATCCGCCTGCTCGGCTCCGGCCCGCGTTCGGGCCTCGGCGAGCTGTCGCTGCCGGAGAACGAGCCGGGCTCGTCGATCATGCCAGGCAAGGTCAACCCGACCCAGTGCGAGGCGTTGACGCAGGTCTGCGTGCAGGTGTTCGGCAACAATGCGGCGCTCACCTTCGCCGGCAGCCAAGGCCATTTCGAGCTCAATGTCTACAACCCACTGATGGCCTACAACTTCCTGCAGTCGGTGCAGCTGCTCGCCGACGCCTCCGTCTCCTTTACCGACAATTGCGTTGTCGGCATCGAGGCTCGCGAGGACAATATCAAGGCCGCGCTGGAGCGCTCGCTGATGCTGGTGACGGCGCTTGCCCCCACCATCGGCTACGACAACGCCGCCAAGATCGCCAAGACCGCGCACAAGAACGGCACGACCTTGCGTGAGGAGGCCCTGGCGACGGGACTGGTCAGCGAGGCTGACTATGATCGGCTGGTGCGCCCCGAGGACATGACGCATCCGGGGTAGTTTTCGCGACGCGGAGCGAGGCTGTTACAGGCTGCTGCGGCCTCGCGATGTCATTCCAGGGCGAAGTATCCCCGACCGCTTGCGGCTGCTTTGAGGTCACGGCATGGAATCCTATGGTCTGCGCGCGTCGCTTCGCTCCTTGCTCCGCTCGTGGATGACGACGTGACGAGCGTCCCGGCAATCTCCGAAGCCAGCGCTCGCAAACTTCGGACCGAGGGTTCCGTTTTGCGGCAGCAGAATTTACCGGGTTAGCCTAATCTCGCGACATGATTTTCGCACGCGGGCGCCAATTCCAAAAACATATATCCTGTGAACAATGTGTCGCCGCATAGGTGGCTTTTTGTGAACAGTCTACATCGTTTATCTGACGGGTCATTCAACCCGTTTGGAGAACCGCCATGTCCATCAACTCTTCAGTCGCCGGCAACGGCACCGCATCCAACAGCTCCACCACGATCCTGCTCGGTCGCATACTGCTTTCCGTCATCTTCCTGCTTTCCGGCTTCGGCAAGCTCACCGCCATTTCCGGCACCGCCGGCTATTTCGGCGCTCTCGGCCTGCCGGTGCCGACCGTAACCGCCGTCCTGGTTGGCCTGATCGAGTTGCTTGGCGGCCTTGCCATTCTCGTCGGCTTCCAGACCCGCATCGTCGCCTGGGTGCTCGCCATCTTCACGATCGCGACCGGGCTGGTCGCTCACACCGGCTGGGCCGACCAGATGCAGATGATCCAGTTCCTAAAGAACCTCGCCATCACCGGCGGCTTCCTCCTGCTCGCCTCGTCCGGCGCCGGCGCCTATTCGATCGACGCCAAGCGCGGCTGATCCTTCTTTCCTCCCAAGCCAAACTCGAAAGCGGCGCGGAATTTTCCGCGCCGCTTTTTCGTTGCAGGCGTAGACTGCGCCGCAGCCGGCATCAGCCGGACCGGCCGGCACGGGAGGTGGGAATGTTTCGCAATGCGTTGCTTCTGGTCTCGCGGCTGCTTCTTGCCGCGCTATTCGTGCCGTCGGGCTTTCAGGCCCTCACCCACATCTCCGGCACGATCAATTATTTCGCCGGGCTCGGCCTGCCGTTGCCGACTTTAGCGGCCTGGGGCACCGGCTTGTTCGAACTGATTGCAGGGCTCTTGATCCTCGTCGGTTTCCAGACCCGGATCGTAGCGCTTCTGCTTGCCGCCTTCTGCATCGTCGCGGGCTTCACCGGCCATTACGGCCAGGGCGGCGACGATGCCACTCTCGCCTTCCTGCACCAGCAGATGCTGATGAAGGACATCGCCATTGCCGGCGGCTTCCTGGCGCTCGCCATGGCCGGCGCCGGCGCATGGTCTGCTGACGGGCGCGGCTTCGGAATCAGCGCCGAGGTGACCTGAGTCAGCCCTATTCCACCGAAACATCCTATTTTACCGAGACGCTCGGACCGCCCTCGACCGCCAACACAAGGCGCCGGTTGGTGATGCGGGCCAGTTGCGCCAGCCGTCCGGCGGGGCGCTCGCCATAAAGGTCGGAAAGCGAGGCTGGCAGCACCAGCGCCAGCGCGCCGTTGCCACGGCTTTCCCATTTCAGCCGCGGCATGACGCCCGGCATCGCCGCCGTCAGCAGATAGACCACGCGCATCATCGCCGCCAGAACGCGGGCGCGTTCCAGAAGGCGCGGCGGCGCCAGCGCCTTGATCTCGGGCGCGATGCCGTCGTTGAAGATGCCGTCATGGCGGTAGGCGTTGGCCAGGGCCAGATAGGCGCGGCCGGGATGGTCGACGCCGATGAAGGAGGCATGCGCGATGATGTTGAGCGACTGCCTGCCGCGATATTCTGGATGCGCGCGCCATCCGATATCGGCGAGCAGGCAGGCGGCATGGCGGTAGCGCGTTTCGTCTTCCGTCTCGTCGATGCCGAAGGCCTTGAATGCCTTGCCGGTCCATTCGACAAGGTCATGCGCGTGGTGCACCGAGCGCGAGCGCAACAGCGCCAGTTCCTCGGCCGCCGAGATCAGCGGGTCAGCCTTCTGCTCCTCGGGGTCGAGCAGCGAATAGAGAAAACCCTCGCGCACGCCTTGCGCCGAGACGATGATCTTCGAGGGCTGCATCGCCGCCATGATCTCCTGCAGCACGACGGCGCCGTAGGGCAGCAGCGAGCGGCGGTTCTTGGAGACGCCTTCGATGCCCCTCACCTTCTCGACCTCGCCCTTGGCCACCTGCCTGAGGAAGGTCTGCGCGCTGTCGGCCGAAATCTCGTAGTGATGCATGATGCCGAGCGGGTAGTTGGTCATCTCCATATGCAGCCTGGCAAGGTTTCGCCAGGTGCCGCCGACGGCATAAAAGACCCTGCCTTGCCCGCCCTTGAGCAGCTTTGCCCGCGCCAGTTCCTGACGCGCGATCTTCTGCGCCTGCACCAGCGAGTTCTTGGCCATATCCTGCAGGCGCAGGCCGCCGAGCGGTAGCGTGATGCCGTCGCCGATCGCCTCTCGGTTGATGTCGATCAGCTCGAGGCTGCCGCCGCCGAGGTCACCGGCGATGCCGTTGGCCGGATGGAAACCGGAAATGACGCCAAGCGCCGAATAATAGGCTTCCTGGCGGCCGGTGAGCACGCGGATCTCGGTCTTCAGCACATCCTCGGCGCGGTGGATGAAATCGGGACCGTTGATGGCCTCGCGCGCGGCGGCGGTGGCCAGCACATACATGTGCTCGGCGCCCGCCTGATCCGACAGCGCGCGGAAGCGGCGGAACTCCTCCATCGAGCGCGTCACGGCCTCGGGATCGAGCTTGCCCGTCGAAACGATGCCGCGGCCGAGGCCGGCCAGCATCTTTTCGTTGAACAGCAGCGAGGGCGAGCGCGCCAGCCCTTCATAGACGACAAGGCGGATCGAGTTCGACCCTATGTCGATGATCGACAGTGGCCGCCGGTCCTGAAGCCGGCCCTGGGAAACTGCAATCACGCGGCGCTGTTCTTCTTGCGGCGTTTGAACTGGGCGATGCGCTTGGGCGCATGCGATTTCAGCGCGTCACCCCGTCCGGAGAGGCTCGGATTGGTCATGAAATATTCCTGCGCGTTGAACGGCTCCTCGCCCTCCTCCAGCGCAACGCGCCGGGAGGTGCCGTCAGCCAATACTTCGAAACTTTGCTGGTTGTCCATGATGTTGCCCAGCATGATCTGGCCAAGCACCTGTTCATGCACAGTTGGATTGGTGATCGGCACCAGGGTCTCGACGCGGCGGTCGAGATTGCGCGGCATCATGTCGGCGGACGAGATGTAGACGATCGCCTCGTCCGACGGCAGGCCGTAGCCATTGCCGAAGCAGAAGATGCGGCTGTGCTCGAGGAAGCGGCCGACGATCGATTTCACCCTGATGTTTTCCGAAAGGCCCGGCACCTGCGGCCTCAGGCAGCAGATGCCGCGCACGACGAGGTCGATCTCGACTCCGGCCCGGCTGGCATCGTAGAGCGCGTCGATGACGATCGGGTCGACCAGCGCGTTCATCTTCATCCATATGCGCGCCGGACGTCCTTCGCGTGCATGGACGACCTCCTCGGCGATGTGCTTCAGGATGCGGTTGCGCAGCGTGAAGGGCGACACAGCAAGGCGCATCTCCTCGGCCGGTTCGGCATAGCCGGTGATGAAGTTGAAAATCTGCGCGACATCGCGCGCGATCGTCGGGTCGGTCGTGAAGAAGGACAGGTCGGTGTAGATGCGGGCGGTGACCGGGTGGTAGTTGCCGGTGCCGAGATGGACATAGTTGCGTAGCCGGCCGTCCTCGCGGCGTACGATGAGCGACATCTTGGCGTGGGTCTTCAGCTCCAGGAAGCCGAACACGACCTGGACGCCGGCGCGTTCGAGGTCGCGCGCCCAGCGGATATTGGCCTCCTCGTCGAAGCGCGCCTTGAGCTCGACCAGCGCGGTCACCGACTTGCCGGCCTCGGCGGCGTCGATCAGCGCGCGCACGATCGGGCTGTCGTTCGACGTGCGGTAGAGCGTCTGCTTGATCGCCACCACCTCCGGGTCGGCGGCGGCCTGGCGCAGGAACTGCACCACCACGTCGAAGGATTCGTAAGGGTGGTGGACGATGATGTCCTTCTCGCGGATGGCGGCCAGGCAGTCGCCGCCATGCTCGCGGATGCGTTCGGGAAAGCGCGGATTGTAGGGGGTGAACTTCAGGTCGTCGCGCGGAATGGCGACGATCTCGGAAATCTGGTTGAGCGCCAGCGGACCGGTGAGCACGCTGATGCGGCTCGCCGAGACGCCGAGCTCGCCGGCGACGAAATCGCGCAATTCCGCCGGCATCAGCGTGTCGAACTCGATACGGATCACCGAACCGCGGCGCCGCCGCTTCAGCGCCGTCTCGAACAGGCGCACGAGGTCTTCCGATTCTTCCTCGACCTCGATATCGCTGTCGCGGATGATGCGGAACGTGCCCGAGCCCTTGACCTCATAGCCGGGGAACAGCTTGCCGATATAGAGGCCGACCGCCTCCTCCAGCGGGATGAAGCGCACATGGCGCTTGCGGTCCGGCAGGCGAATGAAACGCCTGAGCGCAACCGGCAGGCGCAAGAGCGCGCTCATCTCCTCACCGTTCTTGCGATGGCGCAATTGCAAGGCGATGGAAAAGCCGAGATTGGGGATGAAGGGAAACGGGTGCGCCGGGTCGATCGACAGCGGCGTCAGCACCGGGAAGACCTGTTCCTGGAAATGCTCCTCCAGCCAGGTCTTCTCATCCTTGGTCAGCGCGTCGCGGGTGATGCTTTCGATGCCTTCCTTGTTGAGCAGGGCCATCAGCGCCGAGAGGCTCTTCTGCTGGTCCTCCTGCAGGCGCTCGACCTCGCGCAGCAGCTGCTCGAGCTGCTGCTCGGGCGTGCGGCCATCCGGGCTCTTCAACGCGATCCCTTCGCGCACCTGACCGGCAAGGCCGGCAACGCGGACCATGAAGAACTCGTCGAGATTGGCGGCCGAGATCGACAGGAAGCGGACGCGTTCGAGCAGCGGATGATGATCGTTGAGCGACTCTTCCAGCACGCGGCGATTGAACTGAAGCCAGGAGAATTCGCGGTTGACGAAACGGTCGGGATTGCCGCCGTCGGGGCTCGCCGCCTCGACGGTGATGAACTCGCTCTGCACCGGCTTCAGTTCGTTCATGTTTCCCGCTCTTGCCCGCAACCGCCCGAGGGAGCGCCGCATCTTGCCGTCCGGCGACGCCCTAACATCTCTTTGTGACGCATGATCGTCACGGAATCGCTCCGTGCCAGCCTCACGCGCTTAACCGGCTCAACTTATCCTCTGCCAGCCTTTTGCGACAGTTTGATTTCATCGATCTTGCAAACTGGCATGTTATGCTCCAGATGCAGGCGGGTCACACCCACTGGCCGAACCCGATTGGAGACGACGATGGCAGGCGGTAGCATTCCCCATTTCCAGAACGACGCGGGCCATCCGGTCATCGAGATCGGCGTCAAGGAATTCATGTGCACCGGCGCCAACCCGCCTTTCGATCACCCGCACGTGTTCCTCGACATGGGTGACGACAATGAAAAGGTCTGCCCCTACTGCTCGACGCTTTATCGCTATTCGCCGTCGCTGAAGGCGACAGAAACGCAGCCAGCCGGCTGCCTCTATGTCGACCAGGCCGCCTGAGCCGACCATGATTGAAGCACGGTCCCGGCAAGTCGTCATAGCCGGGGCCGGCATCGCCGGATTGACGGCAGCACTTGCCTTCGCTGAGCGCGGCTTGCCGGTCAAATTGTTCGAGCAGGCCAAGCAGCTCCAAGCGGCCGGGTCCGGCCTCCAGCTGGCTCCCAACGCAACCCGCATCCTGCGCCGGCTTGGCGTGCTCGACCGTCTGTTGCCCAACGCGGTCCGGCCCGAAGCGGTGGTGCTGAAGGATGCGAAAAGCCTGCGTGAGCTGGCCCGCGTGCCGCTTGGACAGGCGGCCGAGAAGCGCTGGGGCGCGCCCTATCTGGTGGCGCACCGCGCCGACCTGCAGGCGGCCATGGCGGAGGAAATGGCAGGGCGGTCGGATATCGAGCTCGTTACCGGTGCGCGGGTGACAGGCATCGCCGCCGACCAGCGAAGCGTGACCGCGACGGTAGAGGCCGACGGCAAAACCACGTCGATTGCAGCCGGCCTGCTGGTTGGAGCCGATGGCGTCTGGTCGACGGTTCGCGCGCAGCTTGCGGCCCGGGACTCCGCCTTCGCGAGAAGCCGCTTCTCGGGCCGACTGGCCTGGCGCACCACCGTGGCGGTCGACAGCCCCGCCGGGCAGGCATTTGCCGAGATCGGGGTGGCGGGCTGCGTCACAACCTTCCTGCATCCCGGCTTCCATTTGGTCGCCTATCCCGTGAGCAAGGGCCGCACCGTCAACCTCGCCGCTTTCACCAGAGGCGAACGCATCGCGGAAGGCTGGTCGGGCCATGCCGACCCGGCCATCCTGTCCAATGCCATGCGTGGCACCGCAACGATGCTCGCAAAGCTCATCGCGCTGGCGGGGTCGTGGACGGCGTTTCCAATGCACACTGTCCGGCAACAGCGCTGGGCCGTCCCGCAAGGCATCGCGCTGATCGGCGACGCCGCGCATGCGATGACGCCGTTCGCGGCCCAGGGCGCGGCCATGGGAATCGAGGACGCCTCAGTGCTCGCCAATCTCGTTGCCGATTTTCCCGGCGATCCGGCCCACAGCCTCGCCGTCTGGGAAAATCTCAGGCGGCCGCGCGTCGAAAGGGTGCTCAAACGCGGCGCGTTCAATCGGCTGACCTGGCACGCCTGGGGACCGGTGGCAGTCGCCCGCAATCTGGTGCTGGCGACGCGGCCGCCGGAGAAGCTCGCCACGGACCTGGACTGGCTTTATGGCTGGGAGGAACGGAAGGTGGTGCAGGGGTAGAGCGCCCGAGGACTCGATTCACGGTACTGCGTCAGTTATACAATCCCATCGACCACCAAAGCGATACCGGCAGCGGGTTCCACCATCCCGTGCGAATGCCGGCGACGCGTAATCCCGCCGCCGTCCAGGTGTTGCAGCCGACCAGCGCGTTGAAATGGCCATTGGCTTCGTAGAAACGGTCGTAGGCCGAGTAGCCGGCATCCCCGACGGCCACAGGCTCGCCCTTGCCCTGTCGGAAACTCGCGGTGATGTAGTCCAGCAACGCCGCGAAATGCGCCTCGTCGATGTCGAAGCCGGCGACATCCGGATGCAGCTCCTTGATCGTGCCGGCAATATCGACATGCATCACCGAGGCGTCGAGCGTCAGCGCCTTCAACACCGGCGCGGCCTTCAATTGCGACCACGTTGGCGTCTCCAGATAGAAGGCGCGGCCGCCCCAGCCGAAGACGATGTAGCGTGCATCCGGGGCATCCATCGGCAGACCGGCATCGGCGAGGAAAGCAAACCGCCGACGAACGCCGTCATCCAGAGGGATAGCGATGTCGGTGTGGATCGGGTTCTTCAGCACCAATATGCGCCGTGTCCCCTCGCCTTCGGCCTGCGCCGCGGACCAGAGCGGGCGCGGCACCAGCGCGCCGAGCGCGACGGCAAGAAGCACTGCTCCGACGAGCATTGCCAGATATTGCAGGATTGTTCTCATCGGGCGCGGTACGTCCGGACGAGAAAAATGAAATGCGAAGCTTTCATCGCTATTTCCGAGATTAGCCGAAGCCGTTCGTGACTTCGTCATCCTCGGGCTTGACCCGAGGATCCATGCCGTGACCTGCGATGTAGAGCGCGACGGAGCAGAATTCTGCAAACATCGCAACGCCTTAGCGTCACGGCATGGATCCTAGGGTCTGCGCGCGTCGCTTCGCTCCTTGCTCCGCCCTAGGATGACGAAGGCACGGGCACGAGCCACCTCCCAGGAAACTGTTCCCGCTCAGTGCAGGATCTGCGACAGGAACAGTTTCGTCCGCTCATGGCGCGGATGGTCGAAGAACTCGGCCGGCGTGTTCTGCTCGACGATCTGGCCCTGATCCATGAAGATCACGCGGTTGGCGACCTTGCGGGCGAAGCCCATCTCGTGGGTGACGCACAGCATCGTCATGCCCTCTTCCGCCAGGCCCACCATCGTCTCCAGCACTTCCTTGATCATCTCGGGATCGAGCGCCGAGGTCGGCTCGTCGAACAGCATGATGCGCGGGTTCATGCACAGCGAGCGCGCGATCGCCACACGCTGCTGCTGGCCGCCGGAGAGCTGTCCGGGATATTTGTTGGCCTGTTCGGGGATCTTGACGCGCTTGAGGAAATGCATGGCGATTTCCTCAGCCTGCTTCTTCGGCATCTTGCGCACCCAGATGGGCGCCAGCGTGCAGTTCTCCAGGATGGTCAGATGCGGGAACAGGTTGAAGTGCTGGAACACCATGCCGACCTCGCGGCGCACCTCGTCGATCTTCTTCAGATCGTTGGTGAGTTCCTTGCCGTCGACGATGATCTTGCCCTTCTGATGCTCTTCCAGCCGGTTGATGCAGCGGATCATGGTCGACTTGCCGGAGCCGGACGGACCGCAAATGACGATGCGCTCGCCGCGCATGACCTTGAGGTTGATGTCCTTCAGGACGTGAAACTCGCCATACCATTTGTGCATGCCGACAATGTCGATGGCGACATCCGTGGTCGAGATGTGCATCTTCTTGGCATCGACCTTCAGGTCTTCCGCGCTGACGGCGTTTTCGGTGGACATGGCCAATTCCCCTTATCGTTGTGTTTGATGCATGTCCTAAAATCGCTCCACAGTTTTGGGACATGCCTCAGCGTTTGTAGCCGGTGTCGAGCCGGCGTTCGGTGTACATTGAATAGCGCGACATGCCGAAGCACAACAGCCAGAAAACAAAGGCGGCAAAGATCAGGCCGGACTTCGGGGTCTGCGGCGTCGCCCAGTTGGGGTCGGCGAAGTTCTGCTTCACCACGCCGAGCAGGTCGAACATCGAGATGATCAGGACCAGGCTGGTGTCCTTGAGCATACCGATGAAGGTATTGACGATGCCTGGGATGACCAGCTTCAGCGCCTGCGGCAGCACGATCAGGCCCATCTTCTGCCAGTAGCCGAGGCCGAGCGAGTCGGCGCCTTCATACTGGCCCTTGGGGATCGCCTGCAGGCCGCCGCGGATCACTTCCGCCATATAGGCGGCGGCAAACAGCGACACGCCGATCAGGGCCCGCAGGTATTTGTCGAAGCTGACGCCTTCCGGCAGGAACAGCGGCAGCATGACGCTGGCGAAGAACAGCACCGTGATCAGCGGAATGCCGCGTACCGTCTCGATGAAGACGACGCATAGCCATTTGATGATCGGCATCTTCGAACGCCGACCGAGCGCCAGCACGATACCCATCGGCAACGACACGGCAATGCCGACGAAGGACAGGCTGAGTGTGACCAGCAGCCCGCCCCAACGCGGGGTCTCGACATGCGGCAGGCCGAACACGCCGCCGACAAGCAGGACGAAGGCGACAACCGGCAGCGCCACGAAGAGCAGAAGCGCGTTCAGTCCCTTGCGCGGCACGCGCGGGATCAGCATCGGCACCAGCAGCGCCACGAACAGGATGGCGACCAGAATCGGTCGCCAGCGCTCCTCGATCGGATAGGTGCCGAACATGAACTGGCCGAACTTGGCGTTGACGAAGGCCCAGCAGGCGCCGGTCCAGCCGTCGGGCTGGATGCCGCCTTGCGAAGCGGTTGTGCACACCGTGCGGTCAGGGCCGGTCCAGACGGCGTTGATGAAGGCCCAGTTGATGATTTGCGGCAAGACCCACACCACGATGGCGATGCCCAGCACCGTGAGGATGGTGTCGCCGACCGAACCGATCAGGTTTTTGCGCACCCAGGCATAGGCGCCGCGTTCGGTAGGCGGCGCCGGCTGCGCCAACGCCATCTCGGTGCGCACCCAGGACATGTCGTGTTCCTGCATGGCCTTACCTCTCCACCAGCGCCATTCTGGCGTTGACGATGTTCATGACGAAGGACGTCACGAGACTCAGCACCAGATAGGCGACCATCATGATGAACACGCCCTCCACCGCCTGCCCGGTCTGGTTCAGCACGGTGCCGGCGGTGGCTGTCAGATCGGGGTAGCCGATGGCAATGGCCAGGGATGAGTTCTTGGTCAGGTTGAGATACTGGCTGGTGAGCGGCGGGATGACGATGCGCATTGCCTGCGGGATCACTACCAACCGCAGGATCGGACCGGAGCGCAGGCCGAGTGCCGCTGCCGCCTCGGTCTGGCCCCTGCTGACGCCCCTGATGCCGGCGCGCACGATTTCGGCGATGAAGGCCGCCGTGTAGAAGGATAGCGCCAACAGCAGCGACAGGAACTCCGGCTTGATCCAGAAGCCGCCGGTCAGGTTGAAGGTCGACTGCTTCGGGAAATCGAAGGTGAGCGGCATGCCGCTGAGCAGGAAAGCAAGCACCGGCAGGCCGATGATGAGAGCGACCGACGTCCAGAACACCGGGAATTGCTGGCCGGTTGCCCGCTGCCGCTGCCGCGCCCTGTGGGCGACGAACCATGCCATCGCGATGGCGAGCAGCAATGCGACGCCGATCAGCCAGGAGCCATCCCCCCAGACGGCCCGCGGTAGATAGAAACCACGCTGGTTGAGAAAGGAGCCGAGGGGCAGATGGATGCTCTCGCGCGGCGGCGGCAGCACGGCGAGCACGCCGGAATACCAGAAGAAGATGACCAGCAGCGGCGGGATGTTGCGGAAGATCTCGACATAAACCGTGCAGATCTTGCGGATCAGCCAGTTCTGCGACAGGCGTCCTATGCCGATGAGGAAGCCGACGATGGTGGCAAGCACGATGCCGGCGACGGCAATGATGATCGTGTTGAGCAGACCGACGACCAGCGCACGGAAATAGGTCGAGTCAGACGTGTAGGCGATCGGCGTGTCGGAGATGTCGAAGCCGGCCCTGCTCTTCAGGAAGCCGAAGCCTGATGCAATGTGCAGGCGCTGGAGGTTTTCGATGACGTTGTGGACGATCCACCAGATCGAGATGAACAGCAGGATCACGACCAGCGTCTGAAAGAACAGGCTGCGTATTCTCGGGTCATTGATGAAGGAGCCGCGGGTCGGCTCCTCGCGAAGGATTTCCTGCGAAGCCATGGACCGTCCCCTGGAAAGAGAAACCGGGAGGCAGACGACCTGCCTCCCGGATCACGTTTCGATCAGCGGATCGGCGGGCCGTATTGCAGGCCGCCCTTGGTCCACAGCGCGTTGATCCCTCGCGCGATCTTGAGCGGGCTGCCCGAGCCGACATTTCGCTCGAACATTTCGCCGTAGTTGCCGACAGCCTTGACGATGTTGACGACAAAGTCGTTGGAGAGGCCGAGATCGGCGCCATACTTGCCATCTGGCTCTGTGCCGAGCAGGCGCTGGATGTTCGGGTCGGTCGACGTCTTCATCTCCTCGACATTCGCCTGCGTGACGCCGGCTTCCTCGGCGTTCAAAAGCGCGAAATAGGTCCAGCGCGCGATATGCGCCCACTGGTCGTCGCCCTGGCGCACGGCCGGGCCAAGCGGCTCCTTGGAGATGATCTCGGGCAGCACGACATGGTCGGCCGGCGATGACAGCGTCAGGCGGATGCCATAGAGGCCGGACTGGTCGGTGGTGTAAGCGTCGCAGCGGCCGGCGTCATAGGCGGCGTTGACCTCTTCGAGCTTCTCGAACACGACGGGATTGTATTCCATCTTGTTCTTCTTGAAGTAGTCGGCGAGGTTGAGCTCGGTCGTGGTGCCGCTCTGCACGCAGACGGCGGCGCCCGAAAGCTGCAGCGCGGAATTCACGCCCGGCAGCTTCTTGGCGTTGATCATGAAGCCCTGGCCGTCATAGTAGGTGACGCCGACGAAATCGAGACCGAGCGCGCTGTCGCGGTTGCTGGTCCAGGTGGTGTTGCGCGACAGGAGGTCGATCTCGCCCGACTGCAGCGCGGTGAAACGCTCCTTGGCGCTGAGCGGCGTGAACTTGACCTTGGAGGCGTCACCGAAAACGGCGGCCGCAACGGCGCGGCAGAAGTCCGCGTCGATGCCTTTCCAGTCACCCTTGTCGTCCGGCGCCGAAAAGCCGGCGAGGCCGGTCGAGACGCCGCACTGAAGAAAGCCCTTCTGCTTCACGGTATCGAGCGTGCCTGCCGAAGCGGCGGACGCCATGAACCCGAGCGCGGCGGCGCCAAGAATGCCGATTGCAATGTGTTTCATGACCCACATACCCTTTTCTGTTACAGGCGCCCCTGCTGTCAGGCGACGCTTGATCTTTTTTCGTTTGTGAATGCAGCTCCCACTTCAGGCCCACTCCCGGACCCGCATCAGTTGCCGATGCGCTGCCTCCCATTCACGAAACGCATCGAAGGCGATTATTCCTGTGAGGTCAAGGGAAATGACCGAAACCCCAAAGGTTTGAAAAGCAATTGCCGCAAATGCCTGAATTGCGGACAAGAGCCCATGAAATCGGCAGTCCATGCGAACAAATCAGTCAAGTTGCAACGGTGCGAATCCATGAGCCGGCGGCCGAATCCGCTTCGGCAATAGCGGTGCTTTGTTGGGCGCGGGCGGGCTTGGATTGGCCTAGCCGAAGACGGGCTTTTGGCGGGCCTGGCGCGGTTGCGCGGGCTTGGCCGCCGCTTTATGGCTGTCCCCTGACATCATTCGACCCCTTACATGAAATGGCTGGCGACGAACCATGGGTAAAGACGGCATCGAAATGCGCACCAACACGCTGCTTGCCCATTCCGGCAACAACCCGCGCGACTATTTCGGCTTCGTCAACCCGCCGGTCGTGCACGCCTCCACGGTGCTTTACGCCGATGCCGCTTCGATGGCCGGACGCAGCCAGAAATACACATACGGCACGCGCGGCACGCCAACGATGGATGCGCTGACGCTCGCCGTCGACGCGCTTGAAGGCTCGGCCGGCACCATCGCGGTGCCTTCGGGACTGGCGGCGGTGACGGTACCGCTGCTCGCCTTCCTCGCCGCCGGCGACCATCTCTTGATCGTCGACAGCGTCTATCACCCGACGCGCCACTTCGCCGATACGATGCTGAAGCGACTCGGCGTCGAGGTCGAATATTACGAGCCGCGCATCGGGGCCGGCATTTCTTCGCTGATCAGGCCCAACACCAAGGTGGTGTTCACCGAATCGCCGGGATCGAACACCTATGAGGTGCAGGACATCCCGGCCATCGCCAAGGCTGCGCATGAAGCGGGCGCCATCGTGATGATGGACAACACCTGGGCGACGCCGCTCTATTTCAAGCCACTCGACCATGGCGTCGACATCTCGATCCAGGCGGCGACGAAATATCCGGCCGGACATTCCGACGTGCTGCTCGGCCTGGTTTCGGCCAACGAGACATATTGGAAGCAGCTCTATGATGGCTTCTGCACCCTCGGATGCTGTTCGGGACCCGACGACATCTACCAGGTGCTGCGCGGCCTGCGCACGATGGGGGTGCGGCTCGAACATCACCGCAAGTCCGCGCTCGATATCGCGCGCTGGCTGGAGGAGCAGGCCGCGGTCGCGCAGGTGCTGCATCCGGCACTCGAAAGCCATCCCGACCATGCGCTCTGGAAGCGCGATTTCTGCGGCTCGAGCGGCGTCTTCTCGATCGTGCTCGACGGCGGCGGCCAGAAGGCCCAGCACGCCTTCCTCGACGCGCTCAAGATCTTCGGTCTCGGCTATTCCTGGGGCGGCTATGAGAGCCTCGCCGTTCCGGTCTTCCTCGGCGACCGCACGCTTGCCAAGGGCTCGTATGCCGGTTCGCTGATCCGCTTGCAGATCGGGCTTGAGGATGTCGAAGACCTCAAGGCCGACATCGCGCGTGGGCTGGCGGCGGCGGCTGCCGTCGAGTGACGAGCTGATCAGTAGGCGCCGGCCGCCACATTTGCAGCCGCAGACATGCCTGGGCCGAAGCGATAGCATAGCCCGCGCAATCAACTCGGGAACCTTTTGCCGGCAGGCGCATCCAATTGCGGATGCAAAACTGCCGGGGGATCGAGCGAGATGAGAAGGCCCGCTATTGAAGCCGCCGGGATCGGCGCGGCAGCGGCCGGCGACATGGCGCTGGTGCGCCGGGCGCTGGCGCGCGATCCGGATGCGTGCCGTGCCATCATCAAGACGCACAATCAGCGGCTCTACCGCATCGCGCGCGGCGTGGTGCGCAACGATGCTGAGGCCGAGGACATCGTGCAGGAGGCCTATATGCGCGCCTTCGCCATTCTCGGCGCCTTTCGCGGCGAGGCCTCTTTGTCGACCTGGCTGTCGCGCATCGTCATCAACGAGGCGCTCGGCCGGCTGCGCAAGCGCAAGCGCATGGTGGCGATGCCCGAAATCCCGGAGGCGCGGGTCATCCCGTTTCCCCTCAATCCAAGCGACGATCCGGAGCGGACAATGGCGCAGCGACAAATCCTCGGGCTTGTCGAACGGGCGACCGACAGCCTTCCCGATGTCTATCGCAGCGTTTTCGTCGCCCGTGTCATCGAGGGCCTCAGCATCGTGGAAACGGCCGACCTTCTGGGCGTGCGGCCTGAGACAGTTAAGACACGGCTGCACCGGGCGCGCGCCCTGGTGCGCAAGGCGCTGGACGACGAGATCGGTCCGGTGCTGCTCGACGCCTTCCCCTTCGCCGGCCGGCGCTGCGAGCGGCTGACGCAGGCGGTGATGAAGCGCTTGGGTTTCGAAGGCTGACTTTCCCGGGGAACGTTTCTCGCTTCCCGGCATCCAATGGCCGTCAACCCTCAGATGAAGCCCGAAGCCGATGCGCCGGGCGAAGGAGATGCCATGTTCATGCGACCGACCGCCGCCCTCGCCGCCCTTTTCCTGATGAGCAACGCGCCGCTGGCGCTGGCCGCCGACAAGCCCACCGACCCGCAGATCGCCCACATCGCCTATACAGCCGGCTCGATCGACATCGAGGCGGCCAAGCTGGCGATCAAGACGTCCAAGAACAAGGAGATCGTCGCCTTCGCCAAGGACATGGAGCGCGACCATGAGGCGGTGAACAGCCAAGCGCTCGACCTGGTGAAGAAGCTGAAGGTCACGCCCGAGGATAATGACACCAGCAAGGCGCTGGCCAAGGCTGCCAAGGAGGAGCGCGCCAAGCTGGCGAAGCTCAAGGGCTCCGAGTTCGACAAAGCCTATATCGAGAACGAAGTGGCCTATCACAAGCAGGTCAACGGTGCGCTCGAAACGCTGCTCATCCCCTCGGCCAGCAATGCCGAGTTGAAGAGCCTGCTGGAGACCGGGCTCAAGATCTTCCAGGGACATGAGCAGCATGCCGAACATGTCGCCGGCATGCTGAAATGAGGCCGCTGCTTCTTGCGTCGATGCTGGTGACGGTGCTCATGGCACCGCCAGCCTTCGCGGCGACCATCGAGGTGACGATCGACAAGCTGGTGTTCTCGCCGGCGAGCGTTAAGGCCAAAGTTGGCGACACGATTGAGTGGACAAACAAGGATATTCTCGCCCACACCGCCACGGTCAAAGGCGGCTGGGATGTGATGATCCCGGCAAAGTCGAAGGGCAAGGTCACGCTGAAGGCGGCGGGAGAGGTCGACTATTTCTGCCGCTTCCATCCCAACATGAAGGGCCATATCGGGGTGGCCCCCTAAACCCGCCGCCCCCTGGCCCGGCGCTGGGAGAGCGAGGCGCGCACGGCGCCTCGCTTGCTTGGCGGCAATCTTCCGAATGCCGGCGCGCAACCCACCCTGCCCGGCCGCGGCCCGCCGCTATACTGCGCCAACGCACCCTTAGCCGAAGCGGGGACTTCCGGCGAGTTGCCCAGCGGATACTGCTAACCATCAACGCCTTGACGCGATTGACAAAGCCTGGGCCGCTGGCGGCATGTCCTCCGCAGCGTGCCGCGCAATAATATTCCCTCCGGCCGCGAATATACGGATTGGTTTGGCTTCCAAATCCGTGACTTCAGCGGCATTGCGTGCAGCGCAATTCCACCCATTCGATCCAGGGCCTGCCATGGCGTTTCGCCTCTTTGTTCCAATCCTCGCCGGAGCGACGCTTCGCGAGCGGCTGCTCGCCTGCATCGGCGCGACCATCGGCATCGCGCTCACCGGCATGATCAGCGGGCTTGCCATGGGCAGCGGCCCGCTTGTGGCGATGCTGGTGGCGCCGATGGGCGCTTCCGCCGTGCTGCTCTTTGCCGTTCCCTCGAGCCCGCTGGCGCAGCCCTGGTCCATCATCGGAGGCAACACGATTTCGGCGCTGGTCGGGGTGACGGTGGCGCATTTTGTGCATGACACGGTGATCGCCTCCGGCCTTGCGGTGGCGCTGGCGATCGCCGCCATGTCGTTCACGCGATCATTGCATCCGCCGGGCGGCGCGGCGGCGCTTACCGGCGTGCTCGGCGGGCCGGCGGTTGCGGCGGCCGGCTTCCTGTTTCCGTTTGTGCCGGTGGCGCTGAACTCAACCGTCCTGGTCGCGCTCGGCTTCCTCTTCCACAAGCTGTCGCGCCGCAACTATCCCCATGTTCATGTGCCGGCCAACAGCAGTCACGGCACAGCCGACCGGCCGCCGGCCGAGCGCGTCGGGTTTCGGCCCGAGGATGTCGATGCGGCGCTCTCGGCGCTCGACGAAACCTTCGACATCGACCGCGATGACCTGGAGCGGCTGCTGCGCCAGGTCGAGCTGCAGGCAATGGTGCGCTCGCAGCGCACGCTGCTTTGCCGGGACATCATGTCCCGCGATGTGATCTCGGTGCCGGAGACGGCTTCAGCCGACGAGGCGCGCAACCTTTTGATCGACCACAACATCCGCACCTTGCCGGTCGTCGACGCGGAAGGACGGCTCACCGGCGCAATCGGCCTGCGCGAGCTGACGAGAGCGACCGACACGGTGGGAGGGGTGATGTCGAAAGCAAGCACCGCTTTGCCCGACATGCCGGCGATGAGCCTGCTGCCGACACTGACCGACGGGCGCAGTCATGCGGTGGTGATCGTCGATGGCGGCCGGCATATACTTGGGCTGATCACGCAGACCGTCTGCTGGCTGCGGCTGCGCGCGTGCAGCAGGCAGGCAAGGCGCCGTTGAAAGCGGTGGCCTAGGAGCAATTCGAGGACCATGGTCACGGTCTTCCGCCTGAAAGTGCATGGAACCTGAAGCGGTTCAGCGCTTCAGTGAAAAGCCGAGCCGCTTCAGACAGGGCGTCAGCCAGGCAAGTGGACCGCCCGGTCGAGACGCCGCGTGGCGCCAGTGGCCTTGTCCGGCCGGGCGACATGCGCCCATGAGCCGTGATAGACCGCCTGCCGCCGCTCGATCCAGGCGTTCACGCCCTCGCGCAGGTCTGCTGTCGGGGCCACGCGGGCGAATTGCTCGGCCTCCACCAGCAAGCCTTCCGCTATGCTCGAGTTGATGCCACGCGCCACCGCTGTGAGGATGCTGGCGACCGCCGTCTGCGAATGACTGACGATGCGGCGGGCAAGGTCAAGGGCCGCCCGCATCAGCTCTTCGTGCGGCACGACCTGGTTGACCAGGCCAAGCTCGGCGGCACGAGCGGCGGAGAATGTCTCACCGGTTAACAGCAGCTCCAGCGCGCGCTTGCGGCCGGCAAGCCGCGGCAGCCGCTGCGTGCCCCCGAAAGTCGGCGGCATGGCAAGCTTGATCTCCGGCTTGGCGAACAAGGCACGGTCGCTGGCGACGGCCAGCGGCACCGCTTCGGTGATCTCGCAGCCGCCGCCAAAGGCTAGGCCGTTGACGGCGGCGATCACCGGCTTGCGGAACGCCTCCAGCCGCGCCGTCAGACGCTGGCCGCGCATGACGAAATCGCGCAGCGCCGCATCGGTGCCCTCGGCCACGCTCAACGAGAATTCGTGGATATCGCCGCCGGCGGAAAAGGCGCGCTCCCCTGCCCCTGTGAGGATGACGGCGCGCACGTCATTATCCGTCTCGATCAAGTCGAGACGCGACAGCAGCCGGTCGATCAGCGCGTAATTCAGCGCATTCAGCTTGTCGGGGCGGTTGAGGGTGAGGATCGCGACGCGGTCGCGCGTCTCGCTCAGCACAAGGTCGGTCATGGCTTTTTCCTTTTCCGGTGGTTCGGCGGGATAAGGAGCAGGCTTTCGGTTGCTTGTATATTCACTAGTCGGTATACTTACACGATGAGCGAAAAGACCAATCCTACGCGAAAACGCCTGGTCGATGCGGCGACCAAGCTCTTCTATGCCGAAGGCATCGGCCGCGTCAGCGTCGACGCCGTGGCCGAGAAGGCAGGACTTACCAAGCGCACGCTCTACTATCATTTCAAGAGCAAGGACGATCTGATCGCGGCCTATCTCGATGGACGCGACCAGCCTAATCTCGAGCAGATGGCGGGCTGGTTCGATGCGGCGGAGGGCGGCGCGGACAAAAAGGTCGAGGCGATCTTCACCAACTTAGCGCGGGTTGCCCGCCATCCCAAATGGAAGGGCTGCGGCTTCCTGCGCACGGCGGCCGAGCTGGCGGCGATGCCGGGGCATCCGGCGGTGAAGGCGGGAGCACGCCACAAGACCAATTTCGAGAAATGGCTGGCCGGCGCGCTTTCAAGCCACGATGTCGCCCAGGCGAAGATGCTGGCGCGCGAGATCGTGCTTTTGATGGACGGCGCCTTTTCCAGCATGCTGATCCATCACAATCCCGACTACGTCAACGCCGCCGGCCATGCCGCCGCGACGCTGATACGGGCGCGGATGGCAGGCAAACACGCAGCTTAGATCGTGGACGCTCGCGGCGCGTCGATTGAGGCGTTCGAGGGGCGGCCTCTTCAGGACAAGGCCAGCCAGGCGGTGCCGGCGAGAAGCGTCACCAGCGTCAGCGGCAGGCCGACCTTGAAAAAAGCGGAAAAGGAAAGCTGCTTGCCGGCAGCCTTGGCCTGCTCGGCGACGATCAGGTTGGCGACCGAGCCGAGCAGCGTGAAATTGCCGGCAAGCGTCGAGCTCATCGCCACGACCAGCCAGGCGCGCTCCGGGTTCTCCAGCCCGGGAATGAACGGCCGCAGCGCCAGCACCGCCGGCACATTGCTCATGATGTTGGAGAGCACCGCGGTGAAGCCCGAAAGGCGCCAGACATCGTCGAGGCCGATGTTCTTCGCCCAGGCGATCATGTCGGGCGTGAGCAGCGTGCGCTCGGCGCCTGCCACCACCACGAACAGGCCGGCGAACATGAAGAGCAGCGGCCCGTCGATCTCGCGATAGATGCGCCGAGGCTTGATTGCCCGGGTGACCAACAGGAAAGCGCCGGCAATCAGCGCCGCCTTGGCGACGGGAACGCCGGCGAAGAAGGCGAGCGCCAGCAGCACGCAGACGATGGTGGCCTTCAGCACCTGTCCGGGCAGCATGCGGCCCCGATACACTTCCGGGCTGAGCTCGGCGGGGCGGGAGAATTCCGCGCGGTAGACGATGCGTATGATGACGATGACGCAGAGCAGGCCGAATAGCGCCACCGGCGCGAGCGCCACCGTGAAGGCCGGATAGGAAATGCCGGACAGCGCGCCGATCACCATGTTCTGCGGATTGCCGGTGATGGTGGCGACGCTGCCGCAGTTCGAGGCGGTGCAGGTGGCGATGAGGTAAGGCACCGGGTTGCGGTTGATGACGCGGGTGACATGAACGACGATCGGCGCCATCACCAGGCAGATCGCGTCATTGACCAGGAAGGCCGAGAGCACGCCGGTCAACAGCGTCACCATGACCAGGAGCATGAAGGGCGCATGGGCGTGTTCGATGGCAAAGCCGCCAAGCGCCCGAAACGCGCCCGAAACCTTCAGATGCGCGACCACGATCATCATGCCGAGCAGCAGCGTGATGGTATCGAAATTGATGGCCTTGTAGGCATCCTCGATGCTGATCGCGCCGATGGCGATCATAAAGGCACCGCCAAGCAGCGCGATTCCGGCGCGGTCGAGGCGCAGCCCGGGAATGCGGCCGACGGCGACGCCGGCATAGGTGAGCACGAGGATGAAGAGCGCGCCCGCGCCGGTCCATGTCATTGCAAGAAGGTTCCCGTTGCCTGCCCTGTCCGCCAGAATCGGCCGGAGGACGGGTCGGCCTCACATTTAACAAGGGCGGCGGAAAGGGAAAGCGTGCAAGCGCAGCAAAGCGTGATGACGCTTTCATGGCTTTCACATTCATAAACCCTAATGTAAAGAACGGTGAATTAACATATCTGACCGAAAATCCAGGCGTTGGGGGACGAAACGGATGAACACGGTCGTTGAAGCGGAACATCGCGTCCTATCGCGGGAGGAATTGATGCGTCCGCAGGAATGTCCCCGCTGTCAGGGAGCCAAAAAAGTCTTCGTTTGCGCGCGCTGGCTGAGCTCGAACGGCCATTGCTGTCCGGAGGGCACCCACCGGATTAACTGCCCAGGACACAGCGTCGCCTGTCTCGAATGCAGCGGGCGCGGCAGCTAGAGCGTTTCACCGTTTCACGGAAACGGCGAACCGCTCTATCTCCTTGTTATTACGCAATTCCGGACGGAAAACCGCTCACACTTTTCCTGGAATTGCTCTAGCGGTACCCGACAGCCTCCGATCGACCACAGCGTCGCCGTGGCTCAATCCTGTACTCTGCATTGGCCGAAGGCCGCCGTCATTAAAGTTTGACATAGGCAGGTTCCGCCGGGGCTGTTGCGATCAACGCCCGCTGGACTTGGCTATTGCTTTGCGCTTCAGCGCCGCCTACCACTTGGCGAATTTCACGATTTCCTCAGGCCCCCGCAAAGCAATGATCGTCCGACTGCGACGCGCCCTGCGATGGCAAGCGCTTCCGCTTCTTGCCGGCTTTGCCGTTGTCGCGCTGATCATAACCGCGCGCGCCATTCTCGCCGAAGCGCAGATCGCCGACCGCGACGCCAGCCGTGAAGCAATTGAAGCCCAGCAAACGCTCTCGAGCCTGCTTTCGCTCGCCCAGGACGCCGAGACCGGCCAGCGCGGCTATCTGCTGACCGGCGAGAAAAACTATCTGCTGCCATACCAGCATGCGGTCGAGGCGCTGCCGGCGCTGCTCAAGCGCGTCGATGAGATGTTTCCGGTCGGCAGCGATCGGGCGCAGCAGGTGGCCGGCATCAAGGACGCGCTTGCCCGCAAGCAAGCGGAACTCGCTGAGACGATCAGGCTCTACGACACGGGCAACACGGCGAAAGCGCTGGACATCGTGCGCGGCGGCAGGGGCAAGCTGGACATGGACCAGATCCGCGCCAACATCGATGCGATCCGGCGCATCGACGGTGCGAACCTCGCTGCCCGTGCGGAGCGGATGGAACAGATCGAAGGCTGGCTGCGCATCGGCTCGTTCGCGGCGCTGCTGGGCATCTTTCTGCTCGGCATCTATACGATCCGCCAGTCCAGCCGCCGCTTCCGAGAGGTGGCTGACGCGCAGGACGCATTGAGCGCCAAGAACGCGGCGCTGCTCAACGAGATCTACACGCGTGAGAAGGCGGAGTCGCAGCTTCGCCAGGTGCAGAAGATGGAGGCGGTGGGCCAGCTCACGGGCGGCATCGCGCATGATTTCAACAATATGCTGGCTGTCATCACCAGCGCCATGAACCTCGCGCAGCGCAAGCTCGCTCGCGGCGAGCATGACGTGCAGAGCTTCGTTGAGGCGGCGGCCGATGCCGCGGCACGCGCCGCCAACCTCACCGCCAGGCTGCTTGCCTTTTCCAGGCAGCAGCCGCTGGCGCCGCAGATCATCGATGCCAATCGCCTCGTCACCGGCATGTCGAACCTTTTACGGCGCACGCTCGGCCATGCGATCGAGATCGAAACGGTGCTGGCGGGCGGACTTTGGAAAACGCATGCCGACCCGAGCCAGGTCGAGAACGCCATCATCAACCTGGCGGTCAACGCACGCGACGCCATGGATGAAGAAGGCAAGCTCACCATCGAGACCGCCAACTGCCATCTCGACGAGGCCTATGCGGCGGCGCATCCCGAAGTGAAGGCCGGTCAGTATGTCATGATCGCGGTAACGGACACCGGCGCGGGTATGGCGGCGGACATCATGGCCAAGGCTTTCGAGCCATTCTTCACCACGAAGCCCGCGACCAAGGGAACCGGGCTCGGTCTCAGCCAGGTGTTCGGCTTCGTCAAGCAATCCGGCGGACACGTCAAGATCTATTCGGAGCCCGGCGAGGGCACGACAATCAGGATCTATCTTTCGCGCTTCACCGGTCCGGAGGAAGCGGCTCCGCCGGTAAAGACCGGCGGCAGGAGCGATGTTCCGGCAACCGAAACCGTGCTGCTCGTCGAGGACGATGCCCGCGTGCGTGCTTCGACGGCCGCCGCCTTGCTGGAGCTCGGCTATACCGTCATCGAAGCCGCGGGTGGTGACGAAGCCTTGGAGAAACTCGGTCAGAACGCCGCCATCGCGCTGATGCTGACGGATATTGTAATGCCGGGTATGAATGGCCGGCAACTCGCCGAACAGGCTCGCAAGCAGTCCCCCTCCCTGAAAGTGGTGTTCATGACCGGCTTCACGCGCAACGCCGTCGTGCACAATGGCGTGCTTGACCACGATGTGCACTTCATCGCCAAGCCGTTCACGCTGGAACAACTGGCGGCGAAGCTCCGGGACGCGCTCGCTTGATTTGTCTGACCGTTCTTAGATCCGTCCGAGCACGACCAGAATAATGACGATGACAAGAACCAACCCGAGACCGCCGCCGCCATAATAGCCCGTGCCGTAGAACGGCCCGCCGCCCAGGCCGCTGAAACCGCCAAGCAAGGCCAGAATGAGAATAATGATAAGAATTGTGCCGAGACCCATGTTCTTTTCCTCTCTCTGAGCGCAAGCCGGCGCTTTTCATCACGAAATCAACTCGCAAGGGGCGCGCATGTTCCACCCGGCTCCGGGCAATGCTATTCGGCCTTGGCCGAGTGGGATGACACGATCGGCGGCCCGGGATTGGCTTCAAGTCTGATCGGCACCAAAAACATGAGCGCAATCGCAATCGCGATCGACACAATGATGGCCGCGGTGCTGAAGATGTCCTTCATGTTCGCATCCTGAATATTCAAAGGTGCTGAACAACGCTGCGCGATACTTCCCGTTCCACTTCGCCCTAGCGGAACCTTTTTCAGACGCGCAACGTTTGGGGGCGGCCCAGTTTGGGCAATCCTGGCGATAACGGAGGCTCGCTTATGGGCGCATCGGTACTCATCGGCATCCTGATCACCTTCCTGGTGGTGATCCTGGTGCTCTATCTCGTGCAGCGCTTGCCACTCGATGCCCGCACGCGACAGATCGCGCAGATCATCGTCATCATCATCGGAATCATATCGTTGCTCAAATATCTTGCGGTCTTTTAGCCGCGGTCCATATTCGGCACGGAAAACCCCGAAGCCCGGTGTCCATGAGAACCCTGTCGATCGCACGCCTCGCCGGCAACTTGTTGAGCGCCGCCACGCTGCTGTGCGCCGCGAGCGCCGCCCAAGCCCGGCCGGATACTCGCGCCATGAC
Organism: Mesorhizobium sp. M2A.F.Ca.ET.043.02.1.1; assembly: GCF_003952405.1. Taxonomy (NCBI): domain Bacteria; kingdom Pseudomonadati; phylum Pseudomonadota; class Alphaproteobacteria; order Hyphomicrobiales; family Phyllobacteriaceae; genus Mesorhizobium; species Mesorhizobium sp. M2A.F.Ca.ET.043.02.1.1. Next base: position 6,036,817 of record NZ_CP034445.1, on the reverse strand, counting down.
CTGCGCGCAGACGCAGGCGCTGATCAAAAGCGACCATGCGGTGGTTTTGACCACCGGTCCGGATACTTATGACCGCTTCGTGCGGCAATTCGGCAATGAGTGCGACTGGCCGGAAGTGCCAATATCAACAACCGTTCCCGCCAAGGACGGCGAGTGCCGCGTCTATCGGTGCGAGGAGCCGGTCGACCTTCCCGACCGATAGCCGCCTCTTGCGGTCCCGCGCGGAACCATAGCAACCCCATACGGGTTGTACGGGCCAGCGGCAGAACTGGCCGGCCGCGACTTTGTTCTGCGTGTAACAGCGGGAGGAACGGCAAATGCCTGAAATCGCGCGCACCGGCAGTTGCTTGTGCGGCGGCGTGCAGTTCCGCGTGGCCGGCGAGCCACGCCGGGTCGGCCTCTGCCACTGCAAGGATTGCCGCAAGACAAGCGGATCGGCTTTCCATGCCTATGCCGTATGGCCGCTTCAAGCGTTCGAAGCCAGCGGGATCACCAGCACCTATGGCGCTCGAAGTTTTTGCCCCACCTGCGGAAGCCGCGTTCCATTCGTTGGCGAAGAGGAAGTCGAGGTCACGATCGGCAGCCTTGACGTCGCGCCGACCGAGGGGCTGGTGCCGGACTATGAGCTCTGGATCAGGCGGCGCGAATCCTGGCTGCAGGCCCTCCCCGCGGCGCATCAGTTCGAGCATGACCGGGTCGCCGCTGATTCGGCCGCCGGCAATGAAATGGACCCGGAGCCGCGGCAGGAGCCGGCCTAGGTTGGATCACTGTCGGACTTAAGCCTGAACGGCAATGACCTCCGGTCCAGGGAACTCTTCGGCGCCACCTGGAAAGGACCGGCTGCCGATTGAGATCCCAAGCTTTTCTCCAAGCTCCGTCTGTTTCAACCACCGGTAGGTTTGCCGGTCAGTCAGCCGCCGGTAGCATTCACGGTGAGTCGTCACCTGCACGTTTCAGGCGGCGACATTCATAGCGTTTTATCCGCTTTGCAGAACGCAAGAATTTTTAGCCATCCCTCTTTCGCAATACAACCTTTTGGTTTGCTCTCCTGCCGACCGCTTGTGTTCAGCGCGTGAAATACCAAGCTGCAGTTGCAATATCGAAGTCAAAATTCTTTAAGCTTAAGAAATTTTTAGACCATTGCTTTCTGGTAGTATCAAAATATGACGCTCGGACTTGCCACAGGCAGTAGGCCTTATGATTTCGAACCTTGTACAAAAGGCCACCTTTGTTTCTTTCATTTTTTGCTACATAGTGCTGCCGAATCTTGAAACCGGACGGGGCGGTTTTCATGACGTCGGCGCCTGAACACGGCCGAAACATGCTTATGCGGTATCCACCGATTGACGGGTTCTGGACCTGGGACGTCAAGCGTGACCGCGTCTATGGCGACGCCAACCTTTCAGATTATTTCGGGCTGACCCTCGACGAATTCTCGCATGGCGCGTCGCTGGAACGGTGCATGCAAAGCATCGATGTGGAAGACCGGCCCAGGGTCCGATTGGCGATCCGCAAGGCGATAGAACGCAAATCTGGCTTCAGGGAAGTCTACAGGGTCCGGTCGGAAAAGATGGGGCTGCGCAAGATCCTGGCTGTGGGCCAATGCTGCGTAGACGGTGTGGGCGAGGCAGCGCTCTACCCTGGCTGGTTCGTCGATCTGACGAAGGATGCCACCTGCGAGGAACAGTCGCTGCGCGAGATGCACAATCACGTCGAACAGGCCAGGGACATCGCGCGATCGATCGGACACGACCTGTTGTCCTATCTTCTGGACAACGTCGAGGAAGAGGTCGAGCAACGGCTTGACGGAAGGCTGAGGAGGCGACGATCGTCCTGAGGCAGCTTTCGCCGATCATTTGCGGGTCAGCTTCGCTTGCCGCGTCTGCCGACCTCAGCCGTGACCATGCGCGCGAAATGCGATTGCGGCGATCGGTGCTCGATGAGTTTGGCGCGCTCAAGCGCCGCATCGCCGTAAAATTCGATCAGCACCCCCGCTGCCCGGACGGCATCGGCTTTCAAGCGTCCGAAATCGACTTGCTCGTTCTCGAACGAGGGCTCGCTCCTGGCAATCACGTCAAGCATGGCTTGCAACTTGTCAGGAGTGCTGCCCTCGTCTTCGTTCATGGTCGCTATCCGATTGGGCGCGTAAAATATCGACATTTCCGCACAATGTCCAACAGGTTCGCTGGCCGGGCGTCAGTGCAACCACGTGCAGCCGCACCGCGCACGGTGTCACAACTTTCATACAAGCATAGTGATCCAGACTTACCGCGCAGACATTTGGGGGGCACCCATGGACCAGCCTAGCAAAATGGAAAACCTGCAGTTTGCGCAGGGGATATTACGAGAACTTCGCCAGAAGGCCGAAGCCGACGGCGAAAAACTCCTGACCTATCTCATCGACATGGCTTATCTCGAGGCCAGCGACCGCATCCGCGCCCACTGGATCGGCACTCACGAACATGAAAGCCGCCGCGCCAAGGGCTGAGCCGCCCAAGGCAATTTGATGCTCGCCGCGGTTTTCCGTGCGGAATTTGCCCGGATCGATAGCTGGAGCGGTTCAGCTTTTGCGCCAGAGGCTGAGTAGCGCAGGCCCAGCGAAGCATCCTGAACGCAAAAAAGCCCGCCATGCCTCTTCGGCATGGCGGGCTGGATTTCGGGTGATCAGTGCTAAACGCAATAGCCGATCTATGATGCGGCAGCCTTCTGGCGGACCGGGAGCTTCCATCCCGGCCGCGCGAAATGGCAGGTGTAGCCGTTGGGATAGCGTTCCAGGTAGTCCTGATGCTCGGGCTCGGCTTCCCAGAAGGGGCCTACCGGAGCAAGCTCGGTGACGACCTTGCCGGGCCACAGGCCGGACGCTTCGACGTCGGCGATCGTGTCCTCGGCGATCCGCTTCTGCTCGTCGCTCGTGTAGTAGATCGCCGAGCGATAGCTCATGCCGATATCGTTGCCCTGGCGGTTCTTCGTCGTCGGATCGTGGATCTGGAAGAAGAATTCGAGCAGCGCGCGGAAACTGGTCCTGGCCGGATCGAAGATGATTTCGATCGCCTCGGCGTGAGTGCCGTGATTGCGATAGGTCGCGTTGGCGACATCGCCGCCGCTGTAGCCGACCCGGGTTGAAACCACGCCGGGCAAGCGCCGGATCAGATCCTGCATGCCCCAGAAGCAGCCGCCGGCAAGGACTGCGCGCTCGGTGGAAGAAGCCATGTCAAACCTCCTTTGGATTGCTCCATAGATAGGCGTTGTGGCCGGGTTCTTCCAGCGGCTCGGGGAACATGCCGGCCACGATTTCGAACCTGCGCGATCAGGGATCCGAAGTCGGCCTGAACCGTCGGATTGCCAGCTCGAAGACGATGTCCGAAATCCACATGGCCGAGACGCCAATCAGGAAGGCAGCGGCGAGCGTGGTGGTGTCGTCGGCGGCGTCGGGCATCGGCAGGCCGCTTGCCTGGACCCAGGCGACGGCAGGCAAGGTCAGATAGGCGGCGGCCAAGGCGCCGCAGATGGGCGAGGCAATCATCTCGCGCAGCTTGTAGCGATGGCGCGACAGCGCCCGCAACACGCCGCCGGCGAGCCCCGCCGCCACGACCTGGCCCTTGATGCCCAGAAGATCGAAAATGTCATGCATCACGGCCTCCAGCCACAGAGCTTCTCGCCCTTGCGGTTGTGCGCAAGCAGCGCCCTCGCCTCCTGATCCGACAGCGTTTCGACGGCCCTGGCGGAGAGGCGCATCGGCGCGGCGGCGGCGCAGAAACCGCCCCTAGCCGTCGTGCAGCCGGCAAGCGCGGCGACGGTGGCTGCGAGGATCAATCCCTTGCCCATGACTTCAGCTCCTTCCTGACCGCTTCAGGCGGCAAGGCGCCGACGTCGTTGTCGACCTGGTCGGCGATATTGCGGGCCGCGGCCTCGGCTTCTGCCTGCTTGCCGCGTTCGGCCCTTGCGCCCGCAAGGCGCTGGTGAAAGCCCCAGCCGAACGCGCCGACAACGACGGCGCCGATGGCCAGGATCGTCGGATTGGTGAGAAGCCATGCCAGCAGAGCGCTCATAGCAGCACTCCGATGAGAAGACCGGCAATGAAACAGGCGGCGCCTACGATTGCAAGCGGCCTGGCGGCTTCAATCCCGATGCGCACGCCCGGCGCGACCTGCTCGACGCGCCCGGTGCGGCGCGGCGGGTCCGCGCCCTCGAACGCGCCGATGGCGCTGACGATCTCGGCGCCGTCATCGGCGGTGATGATGGTGGCGTAGCGTGGCATGGAGCCTCGGGGCGGAATAGTGGGGCCGCGCTCAATCGCGCCAGCGCTCGAAGGAAATGGATGACCGAAAAACATAACCCGCCTCGCGGCGGGTCGTTGGCGCAAATCAGCACCATGGACAAAATAGTAGCATAGCTGCCCACACCGGGCAAGAGGTTGCAGGCATATTTTCCTATCCTCCTGAAACCAGCCTTTGTCCCAGATCTGCTGGCAAAAAACCCCATGCGCCACAGCCAAGGATTGAACCGCAGGCAAAAGCCGCGCGAGTTTTTGTCGGAACCAACCGTGGTCCGAAGGGTTCCACCCTCAGTCGCAGACGCGACAGACCCTGCAACAGACGAACCGTCTCGAAACAGAGGAGAAGAATCATGCGTACGAAGATTCTCGCGGCTTCGGCCCTGACAATCGGCCTCGCCACGGCGGCGATGGCCCAGACCGCGAACTCGCCCGATAACTCGGCCGGCAGCGGCCAAAGCATCACAGTCGAGCCGAGGACGCCGGCCACCCCGCCGCCTGACCAGATGGCGCCCGACGCTGGCACGACCGGCAGCATCACCGGCGGCGATATGAATTCCAACGCCGACAAGAACTGCCCGAACAGCCCGCAGGGCGCGCAGAGCGATGCCAACAACACCGCTACCAGCACGGTGCAGCCGAACGTCAACGATAACAATTGCGGCAAGTAGGCCTGCCACTCGCGCTCGCAAAGGCCGTGGAGCAGCTCCACGTCCTTTGTGTTGGAGCCAGCTTCACCGGCTCGGCAAGGGCGGTCGGAACCATGCGGCCTTCCGACCGTTGCAAGGGGCACAAAGGAGAAACCCATGGCAGACAATGAAAGCAGCAGCGGTGGCGCAGCAAACGGCGCCGGCACCTCGAGCACTAGCCCAGCCAGCGAAGCGCGTCCCCGTAACGCCGCTTCGCGCAGCAGCGGCGCGTCGCGCAGTGGCGCCGCATCGCGCGGCAACGCCAGGGCATCCGAAGCGGCGATGAAGAAGCAGATCGCGGAGTTGAAGCGCGAGGTAAACCGCCTGAACCGCGCCCTTTCCGAGCAGGCCGAGGAAGCGTCCGAGACCGCGCAGGGCTGGTACCAGAGCGCAGCCGACAGCGCGTCGAACCTATATAGCGGCGCGGCGGATCGCGCATCGAACCTCTACAGCGGTGCTTCCGGCCGGGCGTCGCGCGCGGCAAGCCAATTGCGCAGCCAGGCGCAGAGCGTTTCGGAAACCGTGCAGCAGAATCCGGGCACCTTCTCGACGGCCATGCTGATCGGCGGCCTTGTCGGGCTGCTGGCTGGCATGGCGATCAGCCGGAACCCGGACCCCGAGCCGGACTGGCTGCATCGCTGGCGCAGATAGGCCTTTCCGGTCCGGCTCGCGCTGCCGGGCCGATCAACGGTAGTAAGCGAAGGCTGCCTTGCGGCGGCCGCGCGGAGAGAAGGCCGGGCCGGCGCGCCCGGCCTTCTCTTTTGGATGCCGGGCTTTTTCATTTCAAGGTTGTGTCGTCCCCATCCTTTTGCTGTGGCCGGTTGTCCCGGGCTGGTCATTAGCGGGAGCTTATGGGATCATCCCCCGGGGAATCGCGGAGAGCGGCATGGACAGACCTGCCATGGCATCCGTCTTTCGGATGCGGCATGTGCCTGCAAGCATTTCGGGCGTTCGCAGCCTTGGCAGAGGCCAGGCCGATCCGTTCTTTCATTCGAGACCACTCGGCGAGGCGATCCGCTTCATCGCCCAGGCCGATGGCCAGTACGACCTCAGCGCCGTCGCCATCTTCTACGGCGACCGCCAGACGCCGCCGCTCGGCAACCGCGAGATCAGGCAGCTCTGGAGCGAGTATGGCGAGCGGCTGATGGAGGCGTAGAGCCGCGCAAGCCTTCCCGCCGGATCGGAAACGCCGCTCATGCGTTCTTGTGGCGAGGTCAATGGGAGGAACGCCATGAACGTCGCCAATCTCCAACTCGAGGGCCTGCTGATGGCCGTCGCAGCGATCAACCACGTGCTGGTCAAGAAAGGTGTGCTCACCGTCGAGGAAATCGACATCGCGCTGCGCAAGGCCGAGGCCGGTGAGACCGGCGAGGAGCGCTCGGAGGCGATCTCGGCCTCGAACCGCGACGCCATCAATTTCCCGATCCGCCTGCTCGAGCTCGCCAACCAGTGCCAGCCCGAGGCGGACATGCCGTCCTTCTCGAAGCTGGCGCGCATGGTCGGGCAGATGAAGGAGCCGTATAACGACCAGATGTGAGGGGAAAGGTCATGCCCTCCCCGGCCAGCCCTGGCGCAGGGACAGCACACTCCCCGGGCCGTGCGCCGCGGCGTAGAGCAGGCCGGCGGCGAAGGGGAAATGCGACATGAAGGCGCCGAACTCGGCCTGGTTTCCGGCCCACTGCGACGGGCCGTGGAAGGCAAAGCCGAGGAAGACGACATAGACCGCGCCGATCAGCGCCAGCGGCGTCAGATAAGCGCCGGTAAGGAAAGCGATCACCAGCAGCGTCTCGAGGATCGCCGCGCACCAGGCCAGGAACAGCGGGAACGGGAAGCCGGCGGCGGCGATGTAGCCGGCGGTGGCGCCCATGTCCATGAGCTTGAAGGCGACGCCCATCGCGAACATGGCGGCGAAGATCAGGCGAGCGATGAGAATGGCGGCGGTCTGCCAGGTCGATTGGGTTTCCACGAGTGTCCCTCCGGGTTGTCTGTTGATGCCCCAAGGACGGACGAAGGGCGCTGGTTCCGACAGGGGGTAGGAAAATTGTTGGAGCGCCCTCTTCCTCGCCCCCGCCAGAGTGTTTGTGCTGGAGACAAGGTGAACGGGTGTTCGGGGACATCGTGGACGCTTTTGTTCATCACGAACTGCTGGGTTGTTTTTGTTGTTCGGCCTGTGGACCCTGTGGGCAACGCTCAGCGTTGTCCACAAGTCCACAGGTCTCGCTTGCGCCCTGACGTAGGTTCAGGGTGGCAATTCGATGCGAGCAGTAGTGCACGCTGAAGACACCATCCTCGACGGTCGGGCGAAGCGCCACCAGCTCGCCGCGGAATGCCTTGCCGAGTCGCCAGGGTCGGTTCCTGAAGCTGATGAAGCCATCACTGTCGACCTTGCGAACCTGGTCGCCCGGTGCGTACTCGATCGCGGGCAGGACGTCGGGAAAGCTGCGCGGGCTCGGCCGGTAGCGCTCGGCCGGCGTGGCCATGTCGAGTGCTTCGTGTGGTCGTTCGTAGTTATAGCGCGGGCGCCACCGATCGAAGGCTCGCTGGCACTCGGCGAGATCGCCGAAGCTTCGCCCGTTGATCACCTCGGCCTTGAGTGTGCGATGGAAGCGTTCTTCCTTGCCTTGGGTCTGCGGATGGCGCGGCCGACCGTGCAGCACGCGGATGCCGAGCCGCAACAGCCAGACGCTGAAGCCGGTGTAAGGCTCACCGCCGGAATCGCTCCACGGCGAGCCGCCGTCCATCAGCATCGCCAGCGGCAAGCCATAGCGGCGAAAGGTAATCTCCAGCTCCCGGCGTACCGTCCGGCCCTGCTCGTCGCCGCAGGCGGACAGCACCAGGTTGAAGCGCGAGTGATCGTCGAGCGTGGTGAGCGGATGGCAGCGCCCGCCATGGATGGCGAAGTGACCCTTGAAGTCCATCTGCCACAGCTCGTTGGGAGCCTCCCGCTCGAAGCGCTGCCATGGTCCCGGATGTTGCGCTGCTGTCGCCTCCGTCAGCCGATCATGACGACGCAGGATCGCGGTGATCGTGCTCGCCGCCGGGATGTCGAGTTCGCCATGTCTCTTCATCGCCTGTCTGATCTTGCGACCGCCCCAGACGTCGTTGCTCTCGTCGCGTACCTGCAACACCCTTGCCTCAATTGCCGAAGCGGTGCGTTGCGGGCTCAAGTGCGGGCGACGCGATCGTTCGACCAATCCAGCCGGCCCTTCCGACCGGTATCGCTCGAGCCACTTATAGCCGGTCGTCGGACTGATCCCGAACCGTCGACAAAGTTCACGCACATTCGCCCACTCTCGCGAGGCAAACTCCACGAACTCTCGCTTCCGATCCATCATGGACACCTCGTAAAACGGCATTCCATCCCTCCCGATCCAAGGATCGGGAAGTGTCCACGATGTCTCCGAACGCCTGTCCACCATCTCCCCAGTCTGTACACAGAGGCGGGGGAGAGGTGGCCGCGAAGCGGTCGGAGAGGGGGCAGCGCCGGCGACAGAGGAAGAAGCACGGTGTGGCGCGCCCGAAGTTCTAAATCGCGACACGATCTCTCGGGTTCGCTCCATGCGCTTTAGCGAGACATGCTTTAGCTCTACGAAGGCCCCTCTCCGTCGCGGCTTCGCCGCGCCACCTCTCCCCCCCCGCTTCGCGCGGGGCGAGGAAGAAGGCTCAGCCGGCCTTCACCTGCGCCGGATGGCTGATCGAGTCCCGCACGGTGCCGTATTCGGCGCCCCAGCGGTCGGTCATGTCGCAACGGATGTCCCACAGCTCGGGGAAGAAGCGGTGGCGGGCGCCGCCTTCCAGCATCTCCACCGGGCGGCCCTTCAGCGACTTCGAGCCCAGCCCGATCGAGCGGTGGATCAGATAGAGGTGGTTGGCGCGGAATTTCTGGAACAGCTCGTCGAACTCGATCAGCGCCTCGGCCACGACATAGGCGTCGCCATGGTCGTAATGCTCGTCATAGATATCCGCCACGGTCAGCCCGCGGCCATCGAGATAGGCATGCCTGAAGGCCCGCCAAAGGTCCGGCGGCAGGCGCAGCAGGAACTTGAAGCCGGGCGATTCCTGGCCGCTGCCGTTGCCGAGCTGCAGGCGGATCTGCTGATACTCCTTGGGCGACATGGTCTCCAGGAGATCGAGCTGCGCCGTCATCATGCGCATCAGCCGGTGCACGCGGCCCATCAGCGTGACGATGCGGTGCGTGTTCTGCTTCTCCAGATAATCCAGAACATCGACCAGCGTGTAGGCGATGAGCTTCATCCACAGCTCCTCGACCTGGTGCACGATCTGGAACTGCAATTCGTCGGCGTTGACCATCTCGGCCAGCGGCTTCTGGCAGGCGAGCAGCTGGTCGCATTTCAGATAGACGCCGTAGTCGCGCATCTCGGGCGCCTCGATGCGGGCGTGATAGTCCGTCTTGTCCATGGCTCATCCTCCTCGGCATGACCGCGCCACAAGGATAGCGCTTCCGGCTTGAACATTGTTCCTTTCTGTTATCCAAATGGCATGAAATGAAGGACGATCTTTGACCTTACCTGCCCCAGTGGAGAACGAACCGTGCTGGACGCCTTGGACCGCAGAATAGTCGCCGCGCTCGAGCGCGATGCGCGGATCTCCTTCGGCGAGCTCGCCGAGGAGGTCGGCTTGAGCAAGACGCCGTGCTGGAAGCGCGTGAAGGCGCTGGAAGAGGCAGGCGTCATCCGTGGATATTCGGCCCGCATCGACCCGGCCAGGATCGGCTTCGGCATCGAGGCCTTCATCCAGGTGTCGATCGACTTCGAGGTGTCCGACGCCTTCGAGGCGGCGGTGAAGACGCACCCGCTGATCCGCCGCTGCTACGCCACCACGGGCGAAGCCGACTATCTCCTGCAGATCGTTACCGTCGATATGATGGCGCTCGACCGCATGCTGCGCGAGGAGCTCAGCCGCCTGCCCGGCGTGCGCCGCACGGTGACCTCGATGGCGATGCGCGAGATCAAGGGCGACATCTCCTTTGCCGAGGCGGCGGCGCGTGCGCTGAGGGGATAAGGCGAGCACACCGAATGGCCTGAGCGCGCCGGCCGTGGAGGCGCGCGAAGCCCTGACTTTTTCTGGGGTGATCGAGAACGGGCATCGAACCTGATATAGTCGCGACGGGGGTACGGCGGTGGCGGGTTCATCTCAATGAAGATCAGGGCGCAGGCTGCCCGGCGATGGCCGGCGCGAGGCTTACGGATTCTCGAATTCGCCTCGACGGCCGATTTCGCGCGCCTTCCCCTTCCGAGAAATACGCTGGCCACGGCGCTTTTGGCATCGGCCATGCTGCTGCCGGCGGCCACTTCGAGCCATGCCGCGTCGGTCCTCCCAGAGCCGCGAGACGAGCTCCACCAGCCGGATGCGAAAGCCATGCTGCAGGACGCCAAGCGCGCGCTTCTGGCGGCCAATGGCGGCAACGGTGGGAATGGCGGCAACGGTGGCAATGGCGGGAACGGCGGCAACGGAGGGAACGGCGGCAATGGAGGGAATGGCGGTAACGGTGGCAACGGCGGAAACGGTGGCAATGGAGGGAACGGCGGCAACGGAGGGAATGGCGGCAACGGAGGGAATGGCGGCGGAAACGGTGGCGGCAATGGCGGCGGCACCGGAAACGGCGGCGGCAATGGCGGGGGCGCCGGAAACGGTGGCGGCAACGGCGGTAGCGCCGGAAACGGCGGGAGCAATGGCGGCGGCACCGGAAACAGTGGCGGCAATGGTGGTAACGCTGGAAACGGCGGCAGCAATGGCGGCCATGGCGGCGGCCATCACGACTCCAATGTCGGCCATTCGGATGGCGGGCCCCGCTCCTGCGGATCATCCCCGCGAGTGTCTTGCTGACGCCGCCGCTTGACCTCGAAGCGCCGCGCGCCGGAGCGGCAGAAAGCAACGTCCTTCCAGTTTCCTGTTCCGGCTCGCCGCTCCGGCGGCGCGATGAACCGCCCTATGGGCCGGTGCGGTAGGCGAAATCGTCGATAGCGGCCTGCCAGTAGTGCTGCGTGCGGATCTCGAGCCGCGTGATGCGCCGGTAGTCGGCCGCGAAGTAGACCAGACCGTTGGCGGACAGCGTCAGCCGATCCTCATAGGCGGGCTCATCGCCCCGCCAGGCCTTGAGGATGAGCGTCTCACCCTCCGCGTCGTCCCAGCCGGCGCCGAAATAGGCGCCGGTGAAATCGAACGGTTTGTCGCTGAACACCTGCGCGGGATGGCCTGAGCTGTTGTAGGCGATGAATTCGCCCGACATGGTGGTGTTGACGTAGCCCGGACCGTCGGTGAAGCGCTGGTGCATGGCAACGAGGTTGTACCAGTTGAGCCCGCCATAGCCCGACAGGACCTCGAACACGCCGGGCGACGTCATCAGGTCGTCGAAGCCGACGACATGCTCCGGGGGCAGCGGCGCCTCGGCCGGTCCGCCCTTGCCGGAGAACGTCGAGAGCACCACCGGCGCCGTGCCGACCACCACATGCCGCCGCTCGGTCGCCCCGGCGGCCGAAAAATCGACCAGCCATTCGCCGGGCGCCACGGCTGCGCTGAAACGCCCGTCCGGACCGACCTTGGCGGCGATGCCGACGCCATCCGGCCCTGTCAGCGAAACGCGCGCCCCGGCGGCGACCGCGCCGCTGATCGTCAGATCCGCCGCAAGCCCGACGGGGTGGGTCGTGGTCTTTGCAATCATGTCGCCCGGCGATCCGGGCGAAACGACATAGTCGCTTTCCTGCGAGGCGTTGCCGGTGGTGACCGAATAGGCTGGCGGCGGCACGACGCGGAACGCATAGTGCCCGGGATCGACGACTTCGAAATCGCGGTGCATGGCCGACATGCGGAAGTTGGCGAAGCCGCCGGCATTGGTCAGTCGCATGATGGTGCCGGCGTTCGGCCTGTCGAGCTCGACAGCCACGCGCGACATCGGCCGGTCGCCCAGATCGTAGACGCCGTTCCTGTTGAGGTCGCGGAACACCAGCAGCGATGTGTTCATCTGGCCGCCTGCGAAGGAATCCCATGTCCACCTGGGATAATAGTCACTCGCATCGCCGGCACGGGCCGTGCCGCAGACCATGGCCAAGCCGGCGGCGGCGACGACCGCGCCCGGGAACAACGAACCACGCTTCACGAAATTTCCCCTCCGGCGGTCGCCGCCGATCCGATCCCCTGGAGACGCGCGATCACCCTGTCCACGGCATCGGCATCGAAATAAGCGAGATAGAGCAACGCCATGGTGGCGCTGAACGTGTAGACCGGCAGCGTCACATAGATGATGGCGTGGAAGGCCAGGCCCGGCAGGACCAGATAGCGCCTCGTGGCGCGTAACGGCAGGCCGAAGGCAAGGCAATATTCGAGCACGACCACGGCGACGGACATGATGGTAGCAGGCCAGGCAAGGCCGGACCGATAGTCCGAACCGGCGTAAAACCAGAGGAATATCTGCTCGAGCCGCGCGCCGCTCAGAAAAGCGTGGTTCGACTTGTCGAAGGCGGCGAAGAAATAGAGCACCGAGAGCTGCACCACGATCAGCCGCAGCCCCCACAGGTTGCCGCGCTCCGCCGGCGGCGGAACGCCCGCGCACTCGGCCCGAGTCACGGCCAAATAGCGGTCCAACGAATAGGAGCGGTCGCAGGGGGTGAGCGCGATCAGGAGCGCCGCGATCGCTAGCAGATAGGCATGGTGGTGGGTCCAGGGCTCGCGGCCGAGCTCGAAGCCGAAATAATAATACATCGCCAGCCCGACGGAGCCGGTCCAGACAGCGGCGAGGCGGCTATGATAGCCGACGAAGAGCAGCGTCGTGGCGAGGAAGAAGTTGGCTGCCAGAAACAGGCCGGCAGGCGACTGGTCCCTATAGAACAGCAGCTCGGTCGCCCAGCGCGACCAGAACAGCATTGCCAAGCCGATGCGGATCAGCGCGGACGAACGCGACGAGCCTTCCGTGCCGGCCGCCCAGCCGGCGAAGCGCGCCGCCATGGCTGGCGCCGGACGCCAGTCGGCGAGGGCGTCAGCCGGCGCAGGCATTTTCGGCATCGGTATGGATCGTCTGCCAGCCGCCGCGCATGCCCAGCCGGGCGCGGACACGGATGTCGGCGCCCTGCCCTGCGACCGTGCAGAGCCGCTTGATGACGGAAGCCAGGTCCTCTCGGTTCTGGATCCACTTCAGCCCTCCATTGCGGGGCGCGCCGAGCATCTCGAAACGGTCGAGCGGGACAAGCGCGCCGTCGGGCGCGCGGATTTCGAAGGAAGCGTCGATGACGCCCAGCCCGATCGCGCTGAACATGGTCCAGGAACGCAGCCACGGCGATTGTACCCCGAAGACCTGCTCCGCGGCCGGACCGGCGATCATGAAACCCGCGATCGCCATGAAAGCGCAAAGCCGCAAGCGTGCCGCCGAGCGCCGACCGGCAGGCCGCGCACCTATCCTGATTGAGATGATATCCGCCACCCGCGCACCTCCGTCGCGATCATAGACCGGTTCAACGCCCGGTCTTCGATCGTCCCAGAAAAAGTCAGGGCTATGAGTAGGTCGGAAAGGCCAACAAGCAGGCGACATGGGCCGCCTTTATTGGGTCAGACCACCTTGGCCCGTCGCAGCAGCCTGCGGTCCGCGCAACGGGCCAAGTGGCCTGCCTTTTGCCCGCCAGCCAAAGGCTGGCTCCTCCCATCCTCCGCTTCAGGGCAGCGGAGAGCTCGAACAATGACCGGGCTGTGCGAGGCTTGGCGATAACTTTTGTTACTCCCAACTAAAATAAGCGACCCGGCGCTGGCTAGCGACCGACGTGGTGGATCGCTGGCAGCGTCTGGGAGACGCTGAGCGTAGCAGAATAGACAGGCCTGCCGACTTCATCATGGACGGACACGGTCACCGTTTCATCCAAGTCGCTTGAAGCCATTTCGTCGACGGCGATGTCGTGCAGAGCCTTGAGCGCTTCTCGTCGCATCTCGCTCAAACTGCCGAGATCGACCCAGGCATCACCCAGGCACTGCCCGTTTCGGATGACCTCGAACCTGTAATTCGACATGTGCCATTGTGAGACGAAGGGATAGCAGCCGCATTAAAATTTGAGAGCCGGCTTGCTAACAAGGTTCGGCGATCGTCGATGGCGACCGATAACCCTTCACTAAAGACCGCCCGCCGATCTGGCCAGCGGGCCCTGAACGTCACTTAAAAAAGATGCAGCAACGCTAAAATAAGCCTGTGCACTGTCAGAATTTGCGGTCGCGGAGCCCGCCCAGACAGCTCACTTTGATGGTGCGGCGAACTTCGATTCGCCGGGCCGGCGCCGGGAAATCCACCCCAACAGGCAACGGGCGCCGGTCACTTACGTTGGGGCGGGGGGCTGCCATAGCGCCCGCTGGCGAGCGGAGGCTTGGAGCTGGCCACCCGCGCCGCCTCTTCCTTCTCGGCGTCGGCCTTGCGCTTCGGGCATTCTTCGAAATCATGGTCGCGGCCGCCGCAATAGGAGCAGCATTTGGCGGGGGTGTCGGGGTGGAGCATCGAGACCATTCCCAAGAATGCACGAAAAGGTTTCCGGTTGCAGCAATTGCGTGAAGCCGCAACACCGCCGCCTTACCCCATGCCCGAGAAGATCAAAATTCGAGGAGCTCGCCGCTCGCGCGGCGGGCTCCCGACCGATCACCGCTCACGCATGCGCGTGAGGATGACGGAAGTCCCAGACGGCCCAGGCCGATGCCACGACCACCAGCACGCCGAGGACGACATGCGTGGTCATGACATTCGTGTCAGCCGCAAAGCCCAGGAGCCAGGGCGACACGATCAGCCAGAGCCCGAGGACCGCGCTGACCCATTCTTCCCACTCGGCGAACACCGAAAGCGACGCCAGCGCCAGCCCGCCGAGCAGAACGCCGACGATCCAGGCGTTCCACGCGGGCACCATCGCCGCGGTGAATCCGATGACCCAGGGTGAGATGAAGAGGCAGATCGCGAGGACCAGAGTAATCCAGTCCAGGCTCTTTCTTGTTTCCATCATTGCCATGACAACCTCCATGGAGCTTGACCAAAGCAACTGTATCCGCGTGGACATTGCACGCTCACGATTGATATAATTACGCTTTTGCAGCGCTGCAAGGAGGGCCTGAGCGGCCGCGGCCCGCCCAGACCGATCTCATCCGCCAGACGGCAAGGTGCAAATCACGCTGGCGCCGGCCACCGCGATCGATCCGACGCTCAAACGGCGATGTCGCCGTCGGTATCGGCGCCGAGCTGCGGAACGATGATTGCCTCGAGCGGCGCGTCGAGCGCCCATTTCAAACTGCCGTCCGAGCGTTCGAGGCTGGAAGAACCGCTCAGCGACTGCGGAGCCACCCGCTGCAGCACCACCGTGCCGAACCCTTTTCGTTCGGCGACCCCCTTCTCCTTGCCATTCCTCTCAGCGACCCCAATTCCTGCCGCGCTGGACGTCTCCTGCCACAGAAGATGAAACCGCCGCCGCGCGTCCGGACCCATCTCGACCTTCCAGGTGATTTCCACATGGCCCCCGTCGACGGCAAGGGCGCCATATTTGGACGAGTTGGTGCCGAGCTCATGGAAGGCCATGCCGAGATTCTGCACCGCATTCGACTGCAGCGTCAGCAGCGGCCCGGACAGCGAGATGCGTTCCTCATGGCCGAAGGGCTTCAGATGCTCCTGAACGAGGTCGAACAGGCTGGCGCCGGCCCATTCCGAGGTCACCAGAAGGTCGTGCGAGCGCGACAGCGCCATGATGCGCGCGCGGATCATCTGCTCGAACTCAGCCGGATCGGTCGAGCGCTTGCTGGTTTCCCTGACCATCGACAGGATCACCGCGAACTGGTTCTTCACGCGGTGATTGACCTCGCGCATCAGCAGCCGGATGCGGCGCTCGCTTTCCTTGGCGGACGTGATGTCGCGGGCGATCTGCGAGGCGCCGACGATCTCGCCTGCGTTGTTCCTGATGGGAGAGACGGTGATCGACACGGCGATCAACGAGCCGTCCTTGCGCTTGCGCGTCGTCTCAAGGCTGCCTACGCCCTCGCCCCGGCGGATACGGCCGATGATCTCGGTTTCCTCGCTGTGCATGTGATCGGGGATCAAGATCAGAATCGACTTGCCGATCACCTCCTCCGCGCTGTAGCCGAACATGCGCTCGGCCGCGTAGTTCCAATCGGTGATGACGCTGTTGAGGTCCTTGCCGATGATGGCGTCATAGGAAGAGTCGACGATCGCCGCGAGGCGAGCATCGGCATTGGCGTTCGGACGAAAGATCCCCCCTGTACCGGTCATGCGCATCAAATAGGGCCGCCCGCAATCAAGGCAACATATCCGCTGGATCGCATCCGCTTACGGCTTGCTGTCGCCGGGGCTATCGCCGGCCGGCCTGTCCGCAGATATCACGCCGAAATCCTGCGATTTCACGCCCGCATTCGCCGTGAGGAACCCATCCGACGCCAGCCCTCGACGCAAAAGTTCGCGGACCGCGGCCGAACGGCTCGGCATGCGCTTTTCGAAACGCCAGTTCTCCAGCGCCGCCAGTTCCTCTTCGGTCAGCATGATCTGCAACCTTTGCGGCCGTTCCAGCTCAGCCATGCCTGCCTCCATCACAGACAAAAACGCTGCGAATGAGTAAATGCCTCATTGTGAGTAGAAGTAGGGTTTGTGGCATAGGACGTCAAGAATGACCAAGCTGTGAAAGACGGCACAGGCTAACGATACCAACGATGGGCCGAAACCACATTTGTTGTTCTATGCTAACTTATTGATTTTCTTATAGCTTTTTGAATTTTTTGCTTGCATTCCGTGACCGTCTGGCGCATGGTGGAAATCGAGGGATAACCTCCAGGGAAGGAGGCAGTCCATGTTCCGACGATTTTCAATCCGCTTGCGCGACGACGCCCACCACAAGGTGCAACAGGCCTTGTGGACCAAGGGTATCGTCAACATCATCCGAATTTCCGAAGAAATCAGGCTGGATCATCTGGCCGAGAACATCGCCCGCGAGGACATCGAAAGCCTGGTGATGGAGGTATCACAGCTCTACGGGGCGCCGATCGAGTTCGACGACGAGGCCCTGACGGCGCTCGACCTGCCGGAGGTCCTTAAGCCCGACAATCGCAACGACCTCGAAAAGGTGCTGGATGGGCGCATGTCCGGCGGTGAGATCAGCATCGACGTGCTGCATATGAAACGGTGCTAGGCGCGTCGCGTCTGGACGACCCCAATCGACCGCGCCCCTCGGAACGGATGCCACGGCCTTGGCGATTGGCCGAGACGCCTATCGCGATCGTCATCCACGGGCGGAGCAAGGAGCGAAGCGACGCGCGCAGACCCAAGGATCCATGCCGTGACTTGGAAGCGCCGCGGCGGTCCACAAATTCTGCACCGTTGCACACTTCGGTCCAGGTAACGGAATGGATTCCAGGGTCTGCGCGCGTCGCTTCGCTCCTTGCTCCGCCCTAGAATGACGAGGTTCAGAAGCGTCCAGCTCATCGCCAACGTTTGCGCTGACTACCCAGCGGACCTTGATAGCCTTGCCCTTGAAGCCTGCAATGTTCAACATCACTGTGTTGAGGAACTAGCCCTTCTTCGGGCGCTTTGGAGCGGCTTTCCTTGGCAGCGCCACTGGCGCTTCGGCTTCCTGCGCCAGCCTGGCCGCGCGCAAGCGCTCGGTCTTGGCCGCCCTCTCCTTGGCTTCCAGGTCCTGAATCTGCCGAGCGACACGAGAGGTCGTGTCGGTCTTGGCTTCCGTGCGGGATGGGACCGGCTTGAACAGGCCGGTATCCGGTAGCGACTTCATTGTCATCTCCTTAATCAAAAAAGGCCGGGCAAAGCCCGACCTTCTCCAACGCGCCTCCGCGGCCTATGCCAGTACATCCGTGGTCAACGACCGCGAGGCGCTGTGATCAGGCGGCTTGCAGATTCTCGGCCGCGCTTTTGCCGCTGCGGGCATCCTTCACGACGTCGAAGCTGACCTTCTGGCCTTCGACGAGGGAACGCAGCCCTGCGCGCTCGACGGCCGAGATGTGAACGAACACGTCCGGCTGACCGCCGCCCTGCTCGATAAAGCCGAAACCCTTGGTGGAATTGAAAAACTTCACCGTTCCAGTAGTCATTGCGATCTCCTTACAAATCGACGCAAAATTGTACGCGCTCGGCAACCGCCAAGCGACGAATTCTTCGAAATTGAGAGGGAAGATCGCAGGGGCGCATTTTGCGCGAAAACAACGTTCTTTCAGCAAGATCGATTTACCCTATATAGCTATTAATTTCCTCAGCGGCAAGGGGCCCGGGCATAATACTTCAAGCCGCGGTCCGTCCAAACCAAAGCAGTTCCCGCCGGAACGGTCGATCCGACAGAGCGTTGGTTTCCTGATTCGACGAGCGCGGTTCCTGAATGGGGCAGCAATGGCCAAAAGGGACAACAATCCAACCTCTCACGACGTGGTGAAGCGACTGGTGCGGGAGACGGGCATCAGCGAAGCACAGGCACGCGATCTCGTCCGCCTTATCGGCCTGCACTGGAGTTCCCTTGTCCGCGAGGCCAAGTTGATCGCTTCCTCACCCCGGGATTAAGCCGGGTTCAGCCCCTGGAATCCAGATGGTCGAGGATGGCAAGGCCGGTTTCGTACTTCTCGGGCGCGACGCCCGCCTGGTGGGCCTGCCAGAGATTGTCTCGCAGATCGGCTATCTTCACCGGCAATGCCAGCCCGTTCGAGGCGGCGCGGTAGAGAAAACCTTCCTCGCTCTCGTCCATGCGCCGCGTCAGCGCATCGACCGCAGCCACCACCGGCAGGCCGAAACCAGCGCCCTGCAGCCTCTCAAAGGTCCAGCCGTCGCCTTTCTCGACAATGTCGTGCAGGTAGGCGACGGTCTTTTCGTCCAACGTCTCGACGGCATCGGCAACGCGCCTCAGATGTTCGATATAGGGCCGACCGGTCTTGTCCTTCTGCCCTCGATGAGCCTGCTCGGCGATCTTTGCTGCCTCGTGAAGCATGATCCTTCCAATCTCGTCACAACAGAGCCCGCCCCGGCGAGGGACGGCCGAGGCGGGCTTGCTCGGGTCTGGACCCGGTCGGTGGCGCGCCTCTCGCGGGGGGAGCGGGGCTGCGCGCCATCCTGCCTTCCAGAACAGCGGCGCCTGGCGAATGTTCCCGCCCGGAGAAAAAGACTTGTCTGCAGGAACTTCGCGACCGCGCTGCCGTTAGCCCTGCATGTCCAACAGGAGGTACGGCAAATGGATTGGAACCGCGTCGAAGGCAATTGGAAGCAGGTGAAGGGCAAGGTCAAGGAACAGTGGGGCAAGCTCACCGACGACGATCTCGATCGCATCGCCGGAAAGCGCGACCAGCTCGAAGGCAAGATCCAGGAACGCTACGGCATCGAGAAGGATCGCGTGCGCCGCGACATCGATGACTGGTACGGCCGCCAAGGCTGGTGACAGCCGACTGCCCGAAGCAAAGGGCGCTGCCGCGCGGCAGCGCCCTTTTTGCTGAGCCGTTCAGGATTGGGCGAGGCGGCCGCTCTATCTCGCCGGCGCCGCTGAAACCGCCCTGCCCCCTTGGGCGCCGATTGCGTTGTCCACCTTGGCCGAGGCGCCAGGCGCATCCCGCCATGCGGCGGCCGGGGCTGAAATTCGACTTTGCGGTTGTCCGGACTGGAACCTTCATTCGCGGTCCGCATTTGTTGTCGCCATGGATATTTTCGACGCAAATTCTCTGGTCATCGCACGGGCAAAGGCCCTGCGCTCCTAAAACAGCCGCATGCGGGAATTGGCTTGGGCGCATGTGGAGCAATCCAGGGCCCTCGCCCAGCAGTTGGCAGCGATTCGGAACCAATCAAACCGGGCATTGCCGATGACGGGCAACTTGACTGAGATCGAACGAGCCCTAGATTGTCCAGATCGCTGGTAACCCCCAATGGACACCATTAGCGGCTGAGAGACGACGAACGCGCTCCCGTCTGAAAACGGGAGAGCGCTATGCGCCAAGCCAGAACTGCGTTGCCCCGGGCACGCGAACCCTTCCAGGATCAACTCGTCCAGGGCAGCAAGGACGCGATCAAGCGCTCCCGGGAATTGCTGCGCCGCACCGAGCGTCTGGTGCGCTCGAAACTGCCGATTGTCTCGGAACCGCCTTCCGACGAACCCCCTAATCTTTAGGGCAATTCCAGGAAAATGTGGGCGGTTTTCCCCAACCCGCCGCGCTTTTCCGGCCGACGCCCATCAATCGCCGCGTCGTTTCCGGTGCGGAGACTCCTGATTCTCGCCGCGCAGCATCTGCCTGTCGTCAGGATCGATCAGATCGCGCTCGCCAGCTTTCAACCCGCTTCCTTTCTCGCGGGTGGCCCGCTCCTGGCTTGGCCGCTTCAGCTCTTCCCTGGCGTTGAAATCCTTTCCGGCGTTCTTGGTGTTGACGCGCTCCTCGATGATGCGTTGCTGCTGGTCGTGCGTTGTCTTGCCTGCCATGACTGTCTCTCCTGTGCTGAAGCCAATCTCTCAAAATGGAGAAGCCCGCCCGGAGGGGAGCGGGCGGGCTTCTATCGGGAGGATTGGAACCCCGATGGCGGCGGGCTGGGGGGATGCCGCCGCGGACCAAACCGGCGAGCGGCGCTTATGTTCCTTCAGGAAGCGATGCTCTCTGAGTTCAATTGAGCTCATCGCGCCACAACCCGCTCACGGGCGACCGCCGCTGCGATGACAAATCACGATTGCGCAGCGGAACAAGTCCAGTCGCTTCCGGTTTCGCAGTGATCAGGACTGCGTGAAATGGCCCAGGATCGACGTCACAACGAAGCTCTCGCCAGGTTGCTGAGGCGGCAGTTTTCCAGCGAGGTTTTGCGACGGCACCTGCGCGCGTGGCCACTTTTTCGGGTTGACCGTCAGCTTCCCGAGCGCCTTCGAGCCCTGCTTGAAAGGCTCGGGCGAAGGAACGGTCGAAATCACAAAGGAGATGACAACCGCTGAGAGGCCAAGTTCGGGCAATCAGGAGAGACGCCGTTAAGACTTCGGTCCGGACCGCGCGGGACCGTGGGCCCACACCGGGAACGGAAGCCACTTGCTCCCGTTGGTCGAAGGCGAAAGCTGCACAGGCAGCGCCTCATCAAGGATTGAGAGAGAAGACATGAACAACATCATCTGGCTCGTAGGAGCAATCGTCATCGTCCTTGCCATCCTTGGATTCCTCGGCATCCGGTGACGCTGGCGGGCGTCACTTAATCGAGAAGCCGCTCCCGGTGGGCAATGTGCAGCGCCTGCGTGACTCGGAATAAATCGAGCAGTTCCAATGCCTGCTCGGCTGGCGCGCCCAGCTCGATGAGGCGATCGATAATCTCTCGCTGGCGGGAGATATGACGCTCCCGTGCGGATATGACGATTGAGCATCTGAAGCTCGGTTTCGGGGCTAACCATCTGGTCCCAACGCGAGGGTGAGGATCGTATCGCAACACAGTATTGTGCGCCCGCGATCGTGCGCCGGCTTTGATCTTCATCAATTTCCGGAGGGGCCTGGTCGTCATGGCGCGCCTCGACTCCCCTCTGCCCACGGGGATATGATTTCAAAGCTCGGAGGGCGAGCCTGATGGACCGCTTTATCGCCAGGGAGAACATCAAGCACTTCGTGGACCGCCTTCAAACGGAGACGGACGACGGCACCAGAGCGACGGTCCAAAGGCTGCTAATTGCTGAAGAGGACAAATTCGCGAAATTGTCCGAACGGCTGGATATGGTGGACCAGAACATCCTCAGGATCGCCGATCTTGCAACGCTGCAGCGCCCAAAGGTCAACGACATGCGCCCTGATGGCGACGGCGCGGCATTGGCCAACCGTCACCTCGAAAACCTCGAGCAATTACACGAACTCTTTGTCGAGAGCCGGCAGCTCGTGGTCACCATGATGGATAGGTCCAGCCTGTAATCGGCACCCGGTCGAATACGCGCCCTCTACACAAGATCTTGCGTCGCGGCCCATAACGGGTCTCCTCCCGGCGCAATGCGTTGAGCCGCGTTGGCCCGGCGCCACGAACAACAAAAACGGCGGCCGAAAGAGCCGCCGTTCCTTGTCTGTCGACCGGCCTCAGTTTGCGCCGCCGAGTTCCTTGGTCATCTTGCAGAAATTGTCATGCTGCTTGGCGATAGTTTCGTCGCCGCAATCCTTCTTGATCGACGTGCGGTCTTCCTCGGTCATGGCCAGCCATGCCTTCTTGAACTCATCGCCGGATCTCATCGTCTTCATCCCCGCATCGGTGAAGAAAGGCGCCATCTTTTGCGGGTCATCCAAGGCCGATGTGCCTTTGGCGCTGCTGGCCATCGCCGCGCTGGTCGCGAGCGAAAGCGCGAGTGCGCTCATCCAAAGAATTTTGGTATTCATTTTTCTTCTCCCTGCGTTCATTGGAAACAACTGCTTTTCAACAGCGCTTGTGCTGGCAAAAAGTTCCAGGCGGAATCAAAGAATGCAGCCGCGCGAATTGCCGCCCCGAGGACGGTCGGCCTGCCCGCTTCGGTCGGCTCGTTTGTTCGGGCGGCGGTCAACAACAAATGAGAGTTTCCCGGGCGCTTTCACTGGAAAATTCTGTTGGGAACAAGTTCGAAAAAACTGTGTTGGGGTTGGTTATCCACCCACTCAGGAGATGCAGACATGCCGACAACGAAAGCGGCCTCGAACAAGGGCCTCAACGAACTTTTCCACGATACGCTGAAGGACATCTATTTCGCCGAGAAGAAGATCCTGGCAACGCTGCCCAAGATGGCCAAGGCAGCGCAGGACGAGGCGCTAAAGGCCGCTTTCGAAAAGCACCGCGACCAGACCCAAGAACATGTCGCGCGTCTCGAGGAAGTGTTCGAGGTGATCGACAAGAAGCCGGTGGGCAAGACCTGCCAGGCGATCATGGGCATCACCGAGGAAGGCGCCGAGATCATGGAAGAGTACAAGGGCTCGCCCTCGCTCGACGCAGGCCTACTGGCCGCGGCCCAGGCCGTCGAGCATTATGAGATTTCGCGCTACGGCACGCTCAGGACCTGGGCGCAGGAACTCGGCCTGGCCGAGGCCGTCACCTTGCTCGACCAGACGCTGAACGAAGAGAAGGAGACGGACGTCGCGCTCACCAAGCTCGCCGAGTCCGCGGTCAACGTCGCGGCAGAGGCAGCCTGAGTTTAGAGCAAGCTGCGCAGCCCTACGGGAAGGCAAGCGTGCAGGCCTGCCTTCCCGAGCTCACCATGGAACTTCAACGCCGGCCGGGAGTTGCCATAGGCGGAAACTCTGGCGATGACAAAAGCGTCGCTCCACCTGCTGAAAGGCATAGGTTATCTGATCTCGACGGTCAGCGTGATATTGCTCGCCATCGTGAGCTGGTCGAGCGCATCGCAAAGCCCGCTGCTGGTTGCCTGCCTGCTCGGCGGCGCCGCCACATCGATCGCCGGCATGTTCTGCCGCTGGCTATCCTACCAGATCGAAAAGCGCTTGAACGACCGGTAAGGGACACGCCTTTTTCCAGGGCGGGGCCGCATTTGCTGGACACTCAGTTTTATCGCGGGCGGTTCGGCCTGTTGGCGCCGGTTTGCGACATCAGCGCGGTGATCAGGCAGGCGATGACAATCCATACGGCGACTTCGATGCCCGAGGCGCCGCGCGCCGGCGGCGGGGCGGTGGCGGCCGCCGGCGGATCGGCGGCCACCGCTGGCGCGAGGTCCGGCCGGGTGCCGCGGCGCAGCGAATAGGCGCGGGTGATTTCGGCGCCGAAGAGGAAGATCTGCGCCGAATAGTAGACCCAGACCAGCACCACCATCAGGGCTCCGGCCGCG
Source organism: Mesorhizobium sp. M2A.F.Ca.ET.043.02.1.1 (assembly GCF_003952405.1). Classification (NCBI taxonomy): domain Bacteria; kingdom Pseudomonadati; phylum Pseudomonadota; class Alphaproteobacteria; order Hyphomicrobiales; family Phyllobacteriaceae; genus Mesorhizobium; species Mesorhizobium sp. M2A.F.Ca.ET.043.02.1.1. Next base: position 6,013,097 of record NZ_CP034445.1, on the reverse strand, counting down.
CCATAGGAGGTGGCGATGGCGCTGGTGCCGATGTACCAGCCGATGAGCGACTTGCCGATGGTGAAGAGCAGCGCGGTGACCAGCGCGCCGACGCCGACATCGCGCCAGGTGAGCTCCCTGTCGGGCAGGACCTTGTAGATCGCGGCGAAGAGGAACGCGATCAGCGCGAAGGAGACGATCGTGTTGATGGCGCTGACGATCAGTTCTCCGAAAGGCAGGCTCCGGTTGATGATCTCGCCCAGCGCCGCGATCGCCGTGCTGGCCGCGAGCGAGACCAGGAGCAGGAAGCCGAGCGCAGCCACGAGGCCGAGGCTCGCCGCCCTCGCCCTTACAAGGCGCGACAGCGACGCCCCGTTGGGCCTCACCTTCCAGATTTCGTTGAGCGACTGCTGCATCTCGCCGAAGACGCCCGACGCCGTGACCAAAAGCGTCACCACTCCGATCAGCGTGGCAAGCGCGCTCGACCAGCCATGCGAAGCGGTCTCCAGCGTGGCCTTCAGCAGGTCGGCGCTCTGTGGCCCCATCACGCCCGATATCTCGGCCGTCAGCGCCAGCTGGGCGGCATCGTTGCCGATGACGAAACCGGCGATCGCGACGACGATCAACAGGATCGGCGCTAGCGACGTGGTGGCGTAGAAAGCCATCGCCGCGCCATGGCTCAGCGCATTGTCATTGATGTAGCCGCTGACGCTTTCCTTCAGTATGATCCAGCCTTCGTCGACCCAGCGCGGCATCGCCCCCTCACCTGTCTCGGACACGGACCGGGCGCGGTTCGGTGCCGGCTTTGTCGGACTGCATATTTCCTGCCATTGCTGACAAGACCTCCCTTGAGCGGGCCGGGTGGGACAAGAGCTCGACTGCCTTTTCGTTGGCCAGAGCGAGAAGCCGGAGAAACCAGCCCTGTTCTCTTTGCCACCAGGTCCGGCTGACGCGGCCCGCCAATCACAACCCGGCGCCGGCGTGATGGTTCCGGGAACACCCGAAGGCCGGAGGCCGAGGAGTACGGACCCCGGCGCCGATGCCATAAAGCCGCTTCGCGCGATCTTCGCTTTGGAGAAGCGCGGTTGTATGATCTGCGGCAGGCTTATAGGCTGTCGGGTTAACGGGTATTTCGGCAATGGATTTGGAAGACCTCTACCGGATTCTGCGGACAGGTCACGTGCAGGCCCAAGGCATTGTCGACACTGTTCCCGATCCCATGCTGGTGCTGGACTCCGCCCTGACAGTCCAGAGCGCCAACCGCGCCTTCTTCAGAACATTCGGGGTCGAGCGTTACGACACGATCGGACAGCACCTGTACGACCTCGGCAACGGTCAATGGGATATCCCCGAGCTGCGTCATCTCCTTGGAGAGGTGATCCCGAAAAGCTCGGCGGTGATCGATTACAAGGTGACGCATGAGTTCCCGCGTATCGGGAGAAAAGTCATGCTTCTTACAGCGCGCACCGTGTTCAATCCGGACAATGTCAGCCACCTCATGTTGCTGTCGATCGTCGACATTACGGACAGAAGCCGGAAAGAAGCAGAGTTCGAAGCGGTCTTTGGAGAATTGCGCCACCGGCTCAAGAACCTGCTCGGGCTCGTGCGGGCGCTGGCCAACCAAACGAAGACGGAAGGCATTTCGGCAGAGGAATATCGTAGCGCGTTCCTCGGCCGGCTGCAGGCCGTTGTGGATGCAAATGACCTGGCATTCAGCGATCATGGTGAAGATGGTCTCGAAGCCCTGGTGGCGCGCGCGACGAAACCCTTCCAGACCGCTCCGGAGACGATCATCATCGAGCCCGGCCCGTCAGTGACGTTGGCTTCGAAGCAGATAACGTCGCTAAGCCTTCTGCTGCACGAACTGGCAACCAACGCCGTCAAGTATGGCGCTTTGTCAGCTCCGGCCGGGACGGTTCGAATTCGATGGGAGATCGAGCAGGGCGATCATCCATTGCTGCGCCTGTCCTGGCGCGAGAGCGGGGGCCCGCCTGTACGCAAGCCCACCTCGACAGGGTACGGAACCCAGCTCATTCAATTCGCCATCGCCTACAATCTCGGTGGCAAGGTGGAACAGAATTATCGAACCGAAGGTTTCGAAGCAGAGATAGTCGTCCCACTCGAAAGGGCCGCTCGCCCAGATTGATGGCCGGTGCAAAAGACCATCCTGATCGTCGAAGATGAATTCATCATCGCGATGGATCTTAAAGTCATGCTCGAGCGCCTGGGATGGCGGGTCCTGGGACCGGTCGCCAGAGTCGCGCACGCGCTCCGCCTGCTGGAAGACGAACTGCCGACGGTGGCCTTGCTCGACGTGAGTTTAGGCGACCATCTCGTCACGCCGGTAGCCGAGGCCTTGCGCGGCCGCGGTGTGCCATTCGCGGTGGCGAGCGCTTATGACAAGCCGGAACTCTTCGGCGGGGCCGTCCTGGTGGGGGTACCCAATGTAGGCAAACCGACATCGGAGTGGAGCCTCCTGGAGGTTCTGCCGAAGCTCTCGCCGCCCTGATCCCGCGCCCCTCCACTTCTCGCGTCGAAGCCTAGGCAAAGCAACGGCGTTCGACTAGCCTCGAAGCGGGATCAGAGCCGCGTGGGGGCATGCGATGAAGGTCAATGTCGTCTACGCGCATCCGGCGCAGGACAGCTACGTGGCCTCGCTTCACAGGCGAGTCTTGGGGGTCCTCAAGGCCAGGGGCGACGAGGTCGTCGACTTGGATCTTTATGCCATGAAATTCGATCCCGTCATGCAGGTCGAGGAGTTGAAGGGGCACGCCGGTCCATCGCCAGCACCTGCGAACTGCGGGTCTATATCGACGCGTTGCAATGGGCCGAGGCTTGCGTGTTCTGCTTCCCGACCTGGTGGTCGGGCATGCCTGCTGTGCTCAAGGGATATTTCGACCGCGTGTGGCGGCCGGGCGTCGCGTTCGACCTGCCGACGGATGGCGGCACGATCAAGCCGGCACTTTTGAATATTCGCCGTATGGGCGTCGTCACCACCTTCGGCTCACCCTGGTGTTACACCAGGCTCTACATGCAGGACCCGGGCAGGAAGGTGCTTTTGCGCGGCTTGAAATCCATGTGCGGACGCACGGAGAAGCACCTCTTTCTGGCGAAATACTCGGTGGAAGGCATCTCCAACGAGGAACGGGAAAAGTTCGCCCGCAAGGTGGAGCAGCGGTTCGAGCGATTTTGAACGGCCCCGCAGACTGCGGACCACCTTCGTTCTGAGTCTATGAACACTCCGCTGCTTTGTTGGCGAAGTATGGATGGTGCGCGTCGATCATTGCGGCCGTGTCTTCGAAGCAACCGATGGGATCGGCCATGTTGCGGTCCATTGCGCGAAAACGATCTCGACGGTTAACAAAAGTGGATGCGCGGCCGGTGCCACATGAGCACCATGTCGGCGTTCGCCCCTGGCGGGGCCGAGCTCAAGCCACCTTCTCCCCCTGGCTCATGCCAGCGGGCTTTTTTGCGTCGCGCTTCTCCGGGCTTTTTGCTCATACCAAACCGTTTCGAGCTCGGCCTAACGAAACCTCTCCTGGCTTTGCGCTTTACTTGTAGAGCGATGGAGAGTGCGCATGCAGAAGGACGGGCACGACGAAAAAGTCGATAGCCGACTGCTGGCCGGGAAGCTGGCCAAGGAAGTGGGTATAACCGAGGCGCAAGCGAGGGAGCTAATCCATATGATCGGCTTTGACTGGACGTCCCTCGTTCGCGAAGCCCGCTTTTTGAAAGACAGGCATTGACCGGGAGCCGACCGCTTATGCGAGCCGCCTGATGCGGCCGCTTGCCAGGCGAAACACTCCGTCGGTGCCTCCCTGTCGCTCGAAGTCGGTCTGGATTTCGTCCCACGTGCCAAGATAGGCCCCGCACTCGGCGCAATGGATCGGCGTTGAGGATTGGGCGTTCCTGGGGATGTTCAACCGGATCGTTCCGCAGTGCGGGCATTCCAGACGGTGATCGAGATACTCACCCTTCGCGGCATAATGGCCGCCTCCTCCGTCGCTCATCGAAGCTCCACTTCCCTTGATAGGTTGGGCGAAAGCGTGATGGGCTCTTCCGGCGCGCGCTTGCCTTTGCTCTGTGCGGCGACTGCTCGAACTTACACCTTCGGCGGGGTGACGCCCTAACATATGATTGGCCGAGCGATCACGGTTGGTCGCCGGCAATGCTTGCCGGACCTGTCCTGCCAGGCCGGTTCCGACCGGGAATGTCTGTCAATCCCGCAGCTTCCTCGCTGACGCCCGAGCGTCTTGCGGTCGTTGCCCGTGCTCGCTGATCAGCTCTGTGAACCTGCTCAGGAGTGGATCCGATGCTGCTTCGCGCAGTAGCGCACCTCATGCTCCTCGCCCGCCGACACGCGGTCGCGGTATCGAAAGTCGCGTTTGGTCCTGTCGTCCGTCATGGCCGTTCTCCTGGTCAGATTGAACAGCGACATAGCCGGAATATTCCAAGGCGCTTTTTCAGCAGAAACCAATGCACCCCTCACGGCCCGCCGGTCGGGCGCAATCGGCGATTTGCAACAGCAGGCATTGCATCTATATTTAGCTGACTAAGTGATTCATGGCGCGGTGAGCCGATGGCCAAGAAGAAAAACAAACCGACCTCTTCCGGCGTTGTGGAGGCCTCGCGCGCCGAGATCCACGAAGCAACCTATTTTGCCCGCAAATGCGGCCTCACCCGCGACGAGGCCCTGCAGATGATCCGCGAGGCGCACGCCTCGCCGGTCCTCAAGCCGGCCGAGAGCGAGAAGCGCAAGCACTGATCCTTATCGAGTGAGGCGCGCGCCTCGTCACTGCCCAGTCTGCGGCGGCACCTCGCCCGGCTTGATCACCGGCATTTCGCTGCCGGTCGGCGGCGGGGTCGTCGCGTTCTTGTCGCCGGTCGGCGGCGGCTCCAGCACGCCGCCGCAATTGCCGAGCTGTTTCGACAGCTCATCCGTATCGGCCTCTTGCGTCTGTTTCTGCTGCTGGTCGTTGGCGTCCGGCTTGGCCTGGCAGTTCTGCGTCTGCTGATCCTTCGGTTGAGCGGCGGTCTGGGCCGCCGCCGGCAGCGCCGGCATCAGCGCGAAGGCCGCGATGAGAAGCGCTTTCTTCATGGGATCCTCCTGGTGGTCAGTAGCCCCCGATGATCGGCAGGATCTCGCCGGTGATGTAGCTGGAGCATTGCGGCGAGGCCAGGAACACATAGGCCGGCGCGATCTCCTCCGGCTGAGCGGGCCGCTTCATCGGCGTCTTGGCGCCGAACTGCGAAACATCCTCCGCCTGCTTTTCCGACGGGTTGAGCGGCGTCCAGACCGGACCGGGCGCCACCGCGTTGACGCGAATGCCCTTGGCGATCAGGTTGCCGGAGAGCGCGCGCGTGAAGGCGTGGATACCGCCCTTGGTCATCGAGTAATCGACCAATTCCTTCGAGCCTTCGATACCGGTGACGGAACCGGTGTTGATGATCGCCGAGCCCGGTTTCATCTGCGGCACGGCTTCCTGCGCCATGTGGAAATAACCGTAGAGATTGGTCTTCAGCGTGGTGTCGAAATGCTTTTCGGTGAGATCGGCGAAGTCGGCCGAATGAACCTGGAAGGCGGCGTTGTTGACGAGCACGTCGAGCTTGCCGAAGGCCTTGACCGTCTCGGCCACCGCCTTGCGGCAGAAGGCGCGTTTGGCGACGTCGCCGCGCAGGGTGATGCAACGCCTGCCCTCGGCCTCGACCGCCTGCTTCGTCGCCTTGGCATCGCGGTCCTCGCTGAGATAGACGATGGCGACATCGGCGCCTTCGCGCGCGAACAGCACGGCCACCGCGCGGCCGATGCCGGAGTCGCCGCCGGTGATGAGCGCGACCTTGTCCTTGAGCTTGCCGGATCCTTGCCAGAACGGCGCCTCATAGAGCGGCGCCGGCTCGATCGCCCATTCCTCGCCGGGCTTGGGATGATGCTGCTTCGGGAAAGGCGGCACGGGGTAGCGGCGCGCGCCGGCCTGCATGGCGCCCGAGGCTTTCGGCTTCGGCTTGCTGCGATCGGTGGCATCGACCTGACGCTGGATGCTGCGCTGCCTGCGCGCGGCCTTGGCGGTGTCAGGTTTCTCCCCGGTGACTGATTTCTCCCTGGCGACTGATTTCTCCCCGGTGATTGGTTTTTGGGCTGCGTCTGATTTCGTTCGGCTGCTGGTCGGCATGATGGTCTCCTTTCAGGGGACAACGCATGTCGTCGCAAAAGGTTGGCCGCGGTTCGTCTCCCCCGCCGGGATGCCGCGGATACATCAAAGTTAAATGCGGCTGGCCGGTCCGGGGTGATAACCCTTCGTCAATGGGGGACTCTCGAGGAGGAGTCCCATGGACGTTCGAACCTTCATCGGCAGCCTGTCGGCCGCTTTGCGGCGCCGGCGCGGCGCCATGCCGCCACCACCCGCGAGGGTGATCCGCGCTTCGCTCGCCGATGTGCCGCTGAGGCCGCGCCCGCGGCCGCCGCACCGGCCGGCGCCGCCGATCCGGCCCGCCAGCAACATGTAACCTCGAGCTTGTCGCGCCGACTTGCCGGCCGGATGCAACCGACCGGCGACATCCTCGTTTAGGCCCATCCCCAATCTTGTGGTGCACCATGAAATCCTTGCCTATAAACAGCCCTCTTCTCACCCTCGCCGCCGCCATGATCACCGCGGCGCCCTTTGCCGGCCTTGCCTTGCGCACGCGCGAATGGCTCGGATGGTGAGGACCCGATGAGCCGTTTCCTCCCCCTCACCATCCGCTTCGTCAGCGGCGGCACGATGGTGGTCACCACGGTGGCCGAGGCCAAGAAGGCGCTCGCCGGGACCTGGAAGAACAAGGAAGCGCCGGACTATCTCAAGGCGGCGCGGCTGGTAGACGATGCGATCGCGGGCACCTGCCGGCCGGCCGTCGCCTTTGCCGCCTTCAAGAAGGCCGCCGCGCAGCAGGGGCTGCTGAAGGAGGCCGCGCCGAGCGCCGCGCTCACCATGCTGGACGAGTTGTGGTCGCGCTCCAAGGTTCCGCCAAGCTAAAGCATGTCTCTCGAAAGTGGGAACCGGTTTCGGGATAAAGACATGCGTAAAATCAAAAACCTAAAGCGCATGGAGCGAATCTGAAAGATCGCGACGCGCTTTAGGAGGCCGCTCCATCCCGGCCGCCCTATCTCGGCTCGCGCGACATGCTGAGATAGGTCGGATCGAATTCGGCGATCGTGACCAGCCGCTCCCAGTCGAGGATCGTGATCATATGGTTGGTCCAGCTGATGACGTTCATGCGTCGCAGGGTTCCGATCACCCTGTTCATATGGACGACGGACAAGCCCAGCACGTCGGCGAGTTGAGCCTGCGACAGCGGCAGGTGGAAGCTCATGTCACGCGTCTTCTTCACCACCTGAAGCCTGACGAACAGCTCGCATATGAGATGCGCGAGATGGGACAGCTTGGAGCGGCGCCCCATGGCCACGATCCATTCGCGATGGATGGCGCCATCGACAAGCGTGTCCAGCCAGAGCAATCGGGTGAGATGCGGCGCCTGCTCGGTGATCGTCTTGAGCTTGCTGTGCTCGGCCGCCGCCACATGACAGGGCGACAGCGCGACGATGCCGTGATCCATCGTCTTCAGCAGGAAGGCATGCAGGTCCACGAAATCGCCCGCGACCTGCAGCGAGGTGAACTGGCGGCCGCCGTCCTCCAGAACCTTGTAGCGGGCGGCGAGCCCGTCGATGATCAGGGTGCTGTAGGTCGGCCTGCTTCCTTCGACAACGATATCCTCTCCCACGCCGAAATATTTCTCGATCGACAAGGTCGATGTGAGCAACGCTTTCTCTTCGTCCGAGAGAGCGTCATGCTGGCCGAGATTGAGATAGAGTGATTCCAGCATCCGGCTGCCTCCGTTCGCCACCCCTAACGCCGCAGGCCGACGCTGGTTGCGAGCGGTGCCGCGCCGAAAGCCGGCGCATAGCCAATTCTCCCTCTGGATCAGATGTTTGGAACCATGATCGCGCCCGCGAATTGACCGTCGGATTGGGACCGACGTACCGATGCAACGCTTCTATTTCGACCTTTACAACACCGAGCACAGCCAGGAAGATACCGAGGGACAGCTCTTCGCCAGCCGCGAGCGCGCCGGCATGGAGGCGCTGCGCATCCTGCATGACGTCGCCCGCGACGAGATGCCGGGCGGCAGGCATTTGACCATCACGGTTAAGGTGCTCGACGAAAAGCGTGACCAGATCTTCGAAGCGTCGCTGACGCTGGATTCGGCCTGGACGTGAGATCGGCCGGCGCCGGTTGAGATACCGGAGGCAAGCATGTTCGACGATTTCGACAGCCGTGAGATCGACGCAGGTGAGGCCAGGATCTTCGCCCGCCGCGCCGGCGCCGGCCCCGGCCTGCTTCTGCTGCACGGCTTTCCGCAGACGCATGCGATGTGGCGCGAGGTCGCCCCAATCCTGGCGCGGGATTTCACGGTCGTCTGCGCCGATTTGCGCGGCTATGGGCAAAGCTCCTGCCCGCCATCGGCCGCCGATCATGCGCCCTATGCCAAGCGCGCCATGGCCGCCGACATGGTCGCGCTGATGGAGAAATTGGGTTTCCGGCGCTTCATGGTTGCCGGTCACGATCGCGGCGGGCGTGTCGCCTACCGGCTGGCGCTCGACCATCCGGAACGCGTCGAGAGGCTCGCTGTGCTCGACATCATTCCCACCGCCGATGCCTGGGACCGCGCCGACGCAAAACTGGCCCTCGGCTACTGGCCGTGGTCGTTGCTGGCGCAACCTGAGCCGCTACCGGAGACGATGCTCGCGGCCGCCGCCGATGCCATCGTCGACAATGCGCTTTCCGGCTGGGGATCGTCGTCCGACGCGTTCCCGCCCGGGGTGCGGCAACTCTATGTCGACGCGCTGCGCGACCCGGCGCACATCCATGCCATTTGCGAAGAATATCGCGCGGCGGCATCCCTCGACCGCGAGCACGACCATGCCGACCGGAAGACCGGCCGGCGGATCGCCTGCCCGCTGCTGGCCCTATGGAGCGAGCATGGCGCGCTGGCCGAATGGTACGTCGAGCAAGGCGGCCCTGAAGCGCTGTGGCGAAACTGGGCCGACGACGTCAGCGGCGGCGCCTTGCCCGGCGGTCATTTCTTTCCGGAGGAGTCGCCGATCGAAACGGCAGCCACGCTCGATGCATTCTTCTCCGGAAGATAGCCCTGTGGGCGTTGGCGCGGGCCAGCCAGGCGCCTGACGGGTCGGCTCACGCAAGCATCAGGTAAAGCAACGGCACTGCAGCCAAGCCGATCGCCATTGCGATAAGCGCGGCATGGCCCAGACGCTCCGCGCGCCTGGCGATGTCGGCTATCTCAGCCTCATCATTGATGGTGTCGAGGAATGAAAGATCGAAAGGCGCGGCAGGTTGATTGTCGTTGGCAGGCAGGGTTTCGGCATCCTGCCGGGCGGGCTTTGTAGAGATATAGGTCAAAACGTCGTCTCGCTCCGGGGCCGGCTACGCGGCCTTCTTGTTCGTGGATATTGGTGCCCGCCGACTTGCGCGGGGGGCGATCGGCGGGAACCAGTACGGCCGGCGATGAAGGGGTTTTCTCGTCGGCCGCTCACCAATTCGCAGAAAGCCCATTGGTTGCACAAGCCAGTCCAATGCGCTTGCCGGGTCGGACTTCAGTCGGGCGGAGTCACGAAATATTTCGGGCGGAACATCGGTTGCCGGCGCTTGTTCCCCCTACTCAAGGATGCCGAACGCGTCCTTGATTTCACCCCCTGAAGAAACATCCGAACCAACGGAGAATTGGATATGCCCAATCAAGGCGGAACCCACGAACAGCACGTCAAGGCCGGCCAGCAGAGCCACAAGAACCGCGACGATCAGCGTCGCGGCGGCGGACAGCAGCAGGCCGAGGACCGCAATATGGGTCAGCGGAGCGCGGGCCAGCACAGGGGCGGCAGCGGTAACTTTGCCGAAGACCGTCAGCGCGCCTCGGAAGCAGGTCGCAAGGGCGGCCAGCGCTGAATTCAAGATGGCGTCCGCGGACGCGGGCGCCATCTAATTTGCCCGGCGCGATCGATCCCGGGATGGAACATCTTCCCCGTCCTCCAGTTGACCTTAGGAGCGGCCGCCGTAGCAGGCTGCCGTCGCCGCAGGATGTTCAACGGAGGCACCAATGTCCTTGCATTCCCTTCACCCCGAACGCGTCGATGAGACCCGCATGCAGGCCTATTCGACCTTCGGTCCCCTGCTGATCCATGCCCTGGCGCAAAAACTGGCGCGCTGCCAGGGGGTGCGTGAATTGGACAAGATCGAACAGTCGCTGGTGCGACTGGTCGAGGAGACAGACGTCGCCGCTCCCGATGCCGAGGCCATGAAGGAGTTCGCGGTCGAGCTCGTTGTGTCGACACTGCGCAACGCACGTGAGCATCCCGACGCCAAGCAGGACCTGGAACCAATCGACGAGCGCCGCACGGAAGGCCGCTCGGAGGATCCGGACACACTGGAAGAGCAGTTGCAGTCTGGCCTCGAGGACAGCTTTCCGGCCAGCGATCCGCCGGCCGTGGTTTCCACCGCGATCACCGGCGGCTCCAAGGACATCGTCGGGACCGACGAAGTGCTGCGCCGCAAGAAGGAAGCACGCCGCAAGCAGTCAGAGGCGGCGGACTGACACGGCGCCGAAGCGAAGGAGACGCGCAATGACGCAGGCAAACGACAACATACCGCACCGGCCGGGCTGCGCGAACGCGCCAATCGGCGGCACGCTGCCGACCAAGGGCGGCGACGATCCCGACGTGCGGTTCCTGGCCGAGAACACCGACCTTTCGCCGAAGCAGGCGCGCGAGTTGATCCGCGAGCACGGACACGACCGCGCCAAACTGCTCGAGATCGCACGAACCATGAAGGCGGAAGGCTGAACGCCTTCCGGAAAGCGAGGCAAGGATGAGCAATTCACCGAAGAAGGGACCAGCCGGAACGTCCGATCAATGGCCGCGCTGGGAAGGCCCGAAGGCCAACAGGCCGCGCGGCTACCTGCCGCCGGAGGACGATCCCGACGAGAACCGCGATGCCGCCGGCGAGAACAACAGGGACCCGGAGCGGTCCGACCTTGGCGACGTCGCCAAGAAGAAGGGCGATTGATCCCTTCCGAATTCACTCAGCGCAACAAGGAGCAAGACAATGCCACGTGGCGACAAATCAAAATACACCGACAAGCAGGAACGCAAGGCCGACCATATCGCCGAAGGCTACGAGAAGCGCGGCGTCTCGGAGAAGGAAGCCGAGCGGCGCGCCTGGGCGACCGTCAACAAGGACGATGGCGGCGGCAAGAAGGAAGGCGGATCGGGACGCGGCAAGCAAACCGGCCATCCGGCCGCGCATAAGGGCGGCAGGATGGGCGGCAAGGCCTCCGGCGAGCGCTCCGCGGCGGACAGGTCGGCTTCGGCCAAGAAGGCTGCCGCGACGCGCAAGCGCAATGCGGAGCACCACGCGCATCATTGAGGACGTTTGGATCGACGGCGCCGGCGATTGGCGAAAACGCCGGCGCCGTCCCTTTCTCCCCGTCACTATACGGGGAGAAATGCCCGGCAGGGCAATGAGGGGCAGAACCGACTCCGCGAGTTTGTCGTCGTTGCGCTGGCGCCGGCTCTCAGAATGCCGAACGCCGCGCCGCCCCTCATCCGCCCTTCGGGCACCTTCTCCCCGTTGAACGGGGAGAAGGGAAGAAGCGCTACAGCGGCATCTCCGAGGTCTGCTTGATCGTCTGGCTGGGCACGTCCGTCTTGACGTTCTGCACACCCTTGATGCGGCTCAGATGTTCCGACTGGAAGCGGCGGTAGTCGTCGATGCCGGCCGCGACGATCCGTACCAGGGCGTCGCAATCGCCCATCATCAGATAGCACTCGATCACCTCGGGGAATTTCGCCACTTCGGCGGCGAAATGCTCGATCGTGTCCTCGTCCTGCTGCTTCAGCCAGATGCGGGTGAAGAAGGTCTGGCCGCGGCCGATCTTGGCCGGGTTGAGCACCGCGACATAGCGGTCGATGACGCCCGCCTCTTCGAGCAGTTTCACGCGCCGCAGGCAAGGCGACGGCGAGAGACCGACTTGCTTGGCAAGGTCGTTGTTGGCTATGCGCCCGTCGCGCTGCAGGGCGCGCAGGATGCGCCTGTCGATCTCATCGAGCTTCATGGCTCCAGATTCCAATTCTTCATGCAAACGTGATATCTAATGCCGAATTTTGGCAGAAATGGCGCATTTTCGCAACCCGATTGCCGCGCGTTTCGGCTATGGTCCGGGACCGACACAACCCCACAACCGAACGGGAGAACGGATGGCCGCAAGGCCAGCCGAAAGCAAAGCCATGAGCGTTTCCGAGATCGCCGTCGCCGAGGGCAAGGCCGCCAACAGGCGCGGCGCCGAGTTCCGGCGCGGGCTCGCTGCCGCGACGCCGGTGCTGCTCGGCGTCATTCCCTATGCGCTGGTGCTCGGCGCGCAGGCCGCGCAGAGGGGCCTCAGCGTGCTCGAGGTGCCGCTGATGACCGGGCTCAACTTCGCCGGCGGATCGGAATTCGCCGCGATCCAGCTCTGGACCTCGCCGCCGCATGTCCTCCTGATCGCCGCCATCACGCTTTTGGTCAACAGCCGGCATTTCCTGATGGGCGCAGCGCTTGCGCCTTTCATCAGGCACCTGCCGAAGCGCCAGGTTTTTCCGGCGCTGTTTTTGATGTGCGACGAGAGCTGGGCGGTGGGCCTTGCGGATGCACAACGCCGTGCCGCGGCCGGCACGCGGCCGGCCTTCAGCCTGCCCTTCTATCTCGGCGCCGGCTTGTCCGTCTACCTCGCCTGGGTGGCCTTCACGACTTGCGGCGCGGCACTTGGGCCCGTGCTCGGCGACGTCGAAAAATACGGCTTCGCGATGGCCTTCCCGGCCGTCTTCCTGGTGCTGCTGCGGGGCATGTGGAAAGGCTTTGCCGCGGCGCGGCCCTGGCTGGTCAGCCTCGTGGTGGCGGCGCTCACCTATCTCGTCCTGCCCGGCGCCTGGTATGTGGCGGCCGGCGCGCTGTCCGGCCTGGTGGCCGCGTGGTTCCTGGCAGGTGAAACATGATCGACCCGATGACAGTGCTTGCCATCCTGGCGATGGCCGGCGTGACGTATCTCACCCGCGTCGGCGGCTATGTTGTGCTGAAGAACCGCGCGCTCAGCCCGCGCGCCACGGCGGTGATGGAAGCCGCGCCCGGCTGCGTGCTGATCGCGGTGATCGCGCCGGATTTCGTCTCGAGGGACCCCGCCGACCTCGCGGCTTTAGCCATCACCCTGCTTGCCGCGACGAGGCTGTCGATGCTGGCCACAGTGGTGATCGGGGTGGCGTCGGCGGGCGCGTTGCGGTGGCTGATCGGATAACCGGCCTCAGAGGCTGTAGAGCCCGAGTTCGTCCGGCTGGTCGCCCTCCCGGCTTGCATGCTGCTTCATCGCTGCATCCAGCCTGTCGTTGTCGCGGCCTTGCGGCCGGACGATCGCGTTGACCAGCGTATCCAGCGAAACGCCAAGCTGGTCCAGGCCAAGCTGCCTTTCGATCTTGGCGACCGCCGACGGAGATTGCCCTTTCAACGCTTCGACGGCGTTCTTGATCGCCGAACCGTAGGAAGACACGGACTCGTAGTCGGTCTGGTCGACGGCGAATTCCTTGCCCGCCTGCTGCATCAGCCGGACTTTCGTCGCCGTGATGTTGAGGCTGTCGAGGCTGAACTTGGATGCCGAGGTCGCGGGCTGCATGACCGGCGAAGCCGCCGGGCCGGAGACGCTGTCGATGCTCGCGGCGGGTCTGGCCGCTGGCGGCAGGCGCTGCGGCTGCAGGATCACAAGCGCGGTGCTGAGCGTCGAGGACATTGCCGGGTCTCGCACGCGCCCGTCCGTCATGGACCGGACGCCGGACAGTCAAGCCAAGACGTCATGTCCCGAGCGAAGCGTTTCACAGGAAATAACCCGGTTGTCCTAAGAGTTCGATAGAACGATGGTTCACCTTTTAACGATGAACCGCGCTATCTCCCTGGTTTGGCTCAACCAATTTTAGCAACTGCTTATTTTCAACCCAACCTGGCATGCGGCAGTTCCGGTGACATCGAGCCGCCGGCGGCTCTTGCCACGATCGCCGCCAGCGGTTCGGGCCGGTGCAGGAAATAACCCTGGCCATAAGCGACGCCCATGCCCATGAGGATCTCCAGCGCGTTCTTTTCCTCGACCTTTTCGGCCACCACGGCGGCGCCCATCGAGCGGGCGATGCCGGTGATCGCCAAGACGATCTCGCGGTCGAAGCGGCTGTCGGCGATGTGCTCGATGAAGGAACCATCGATCTTGATGGCATCGATGGGGAAGCGCCTGAGATATTCGAACGAGCTCATGCCGGCGCCGAAATCGTCAAGGCTGACGCGACAGTGGCGGAACCTCGCCTTGCGCACGAACTCGGCCGCCGCGTCGAAATTGGTGACGGCGGCGGTCTCGGTGATCTCGAAGCCGATGGCCGACGGAGGCGCCCCGCTCTCGGCGATGGCCTCGTCGACGAAATCCCATAGCTGCGGATCGGAAAGCGTCTGTGCCGACAGGTTGAAGTCGAGCGCGATGGCGCCCGCGCGCATCGCCTCGCCGTGGCGCGTCAGCGCGGTGCGGATGATCCAGCGGTCGAGCCGCGCGGCAAGGCCGAAACGTTCGGCGACCGGCATGAAGTCGCCGGGCGGGATCATCGTGCCGGTGCGGGCCTCGAGCCTGGCCAGCACCTCGACATGGCGGCTGTCCTCCCATGGCCGGCCGAGCCGATGGATCTGCTGGCCGAACAGCTTCAGCCGGCCATCCTCCATCGCGTCGACAAGGTCGGCCGCCAGCCGGGCGGCGTTGAGCCCGCCGGCGCCGGACGTCGTGTCGGGCGAGAACACGGCAAAGCGGTCGCGCCCGCCGGCCTTGGCGGCGTAGCAGGCGTCGTCGGCGCAGGCGAGCGCATCGGCCACGCTCATGTTGCGGTCGCGCACGAAGGCGATCCCGATGCTGGCAGCAAGCCTGCGCGAGGTGACCGCCGAGCCGAGATCGGCATCGCGCACCGCGGCGAGCACGCCGCGGGCGATGTGCTCGGCGCAAGCGTCATTGCAGTTCGGCACCATCAGCGCGAATTCATCGCCGCCGAGACGCGCCGCATGGGCCGACGCGGGCAGGCTGGCGAGGATGCCCGCCGCGACGCTCTTCAGCGCCAGGTCGCCAGCGGCATGACCGGCATAGTCGTTGAGCGCCTTGAAGTAGTCGAGGTCGACGTAAAACACCGCCAGCGGCAGGCGCTCGACCATGGCGATGTTCTCGGCGAGCAGCCGGTCGAAGGCGGAACGGTTGAGCAGACCGGTCAGGGCATCGTGGCGCGCGGCGAAGGCAAGTCCCTCGGCGCGCATCTTCTCCTCGGTGATGTCGCGCACGGTGCCCAAGATCTGCCCGGCCGAGCCGACATCGGCGACGAAGCGCACCAGCGTTTCGAGATGACGGACCTCGCCGTCACGCCGGATGATGCGGTATTGCGAGGCCACGACATCGTTGGAGCCCGGCACGATCTGACGGGCGCGCTCAGTGGCTTCCTTATCGTCCGGATGAAGATAGGTGTGCCAGAGCTCGGCCGACACCTCGTCCTTGTCGGCAGCGAGGCCGAATATCTCACGGGTGCGCGCGTCCCAGAAGGTTTTCCTTGTGCCGATATCGTGATGCCAGATGCCGGTACCGCTGGCTGCAAGCGCGAGGCGGAAGCGGACGTTGACCTGCTCGAGCGCCGCCTCGGCTTCCTTCTGGCGGGTGATGTCGGTCTGCACGCCCATCAGCCGAAGCGGCTTGCCGTCGGCGTCGCGCTCGACAATGCCGCCACGGTCGAGAACCCAGACCCAGTGGCCGTTCTTGTGGCGCAGGCGCAGCTCGGTCTCAATGGAATCGACGAGACCCGCAATGTGCCGGTCGCCGCTTTCCTGCGCGCGCTGGCGGTCGTCGGGATGGGTAAGCTTCAGCCAGAGATCGGGCGTGTTGGCGAGCTCGCCCGGCTCATAGCCCAGCATCTTCGACCAAGTCGGTGAATAGTAGCAATCGCCGGCCGACAGATTCCAGTCCCAAAGGCCCAGATGAGCGCGGTCAAGCGCCTGCGCCCAGAACTTGCCGTTGCGTTTATTGTCGTCCGCCATACTTTGGTTCGTGCCACCCGGTCTCTGCAGTCTTGCATGAAAGCAGAGAAGAAAGAGTTACCGGGGGTGGAACTGCTTGATCTCCCCCTTGTAGGGGTTGAGGAGCGGTCCGCGCAGCGTATTGGCTTTCCGAGCCACGAAAGCCGGCAGACTGCTCTCAGGCAGTCTGCAGGAACACCTCTTCGGGCGCCATCCCGACCAGCTCGGCAAAGCGGCCATGGTCGGTCGCGCCCTCCGAGTTGATGACGAGCACGCGCGAACGCCTGTCGAGGCCAAGCGCGGCGCGCATGCGCCTGTCGCCCGCGGCGCGGACCAGCCCGGCGAGGCCTGCCCCGCCGCTCTCGCCGGAGATAATGGCCGGGTCGTTGCCGAGCGGCCGCGCCAGCCGCTTCATCACCGCGACCGCATCGTCTTCGTCCACCGTCATGAAGGCATCGCCGACGCGCGCCAGCACGCGCCAGGCGACCAGGGACGGCTCGGCGCATTCGAGCATCGTCATCACGGTCGGCTCCTGATTTGCGATCGTTGCCGGACGTCCGGCCTCAGCCGAAGCGTAGACGCAAGCCGAGCGCTCCGGCTCCACCACCACGGCCTTCGGCCGCCTGGAGCCGAGCAGGACCGCCATATGGCCGGCGATCGCGGCCGCGAAGCCGCCGACGCCGGCCTGCAGGAAGACATGCGTTGGCGGCTCGGGCAGACGCCGCAGCGTCTCGCGCACGATCACCGTATAGCCCTGCATGACCAGGCCGGGGACGCGCTCATAGCCGAGCCAGGAAGTGTTGGAGACGATCTTCCAGCCGCGCTCGGCGCCGACGCGCGCGACCTCGCGCACCGCATGGTCATAGCCGCCCTCGACCTCAACGATCTCGGCGCCGAAGCGGGCGATGGCCGCGACCCGCTCGCGGCTTACGCCGGCATGGACGAAGATCACCGACCGCGCGCCGACGAGGCTGGCGCCCTGCGCGACCGAGCGGCCATGGTTGCCGTCGGTGGCGCAGACGAAGATCATGCCGGAGGCGATCTGGCGCACCCGGGCGTCGTTTATCTCGCCGATGTCGACGTCTCGCCCGAGCCACTTGCCGGCCTCCTCCAGCACCAGCCGCATGACGGCATAGGCCCCGCCCAGCGCCTTGAAGGAGCCAAGGCCAAGACGCTGGCCCTCATCCTTGACATGAAGCGCGGCGATGCCGAGCTCGCCGGCCAATGCCGGCAAGGCATGCAGCGGTGTTTCGGCATCGCTTTGGCGCGCCTTGAGGTAACGCTCGGCCCGCTCTCCTCCCGCCCTGCCGAGCGACTCGGCATCGGCGGCAACCAACGGCTGGTTGTGTTCTGGGCGTTGGTTGAGAAGCAGCATGCTAGTCTTCCTGCGAGGCACTGAACTCTGTCCGCGGGCCTGATTCGGGCGCGATTCTGGACGCTTTCATTGGCTAAGTGATTGAAGTTTGTTTCGATTGGATGTCGCCGGATGTTCGTTTCGGAGGGCTCGACACCGCCAACTTGACTATTTTTGGGGGTATTTCGCTTCGGTTGCAGGGTGCGGGCGTGGAGGTGCCGGTGTGGAGCCGAAAGCCGACAATTCACCACGGCAAGCGCTTGCCATCGCGAAAGAAGCCGCCGGTCGGGCCGTCGTCGGGCAAGGTCGCGGCCCAGACGATGCCGGCAGCGCCTTGCGCCACCGGGCGTCCGCCCGGTCCGCCCATGTCGGTCGCGACCCAGCCTGGACAGATCGCATTGACGAGCACGCCCGAGCCGCGCAATTCGGCCGCCACGATGCGGGTCAGCGCGTTGAGCGTCGCCTTGCTGGTAGAATAGGCCGGCGCGCCGGCGCCCATCGAAGCAAGCGAGCCTCCTTCCGACGAAACATTGACCAGCCGGCCATGGCCGGAGGCGCTGAGCAGCGGCGCAAAGGCGGCTGCGACACGCCAGGCGCCGAAGACATTGGTCTCGAAAGCCTCGCGGATCACTGTCCAGTCGGGCTGGAGCGCCTGCGCCGACGGGTCGTAATGGATCGCGGCGTTGTTCACCAAAACGTCGAGCTGGCCGAAGCGGCGCTCGACCTCTGCCGCGGCGCTCACGGCCGCTTCAGGCGCGGCGACATCCAACTCGATGGCCTCGACCTTGCCGCCGAGCTTCCTGGCCGCCGCCTCGCCCTTGGCGAGATCACGCACGCCGATGAGCACTGTGAAGCCGAGTTCCGCGAGCTGGCGGGCCGTTTCCAGGCCGATGCCACGGTTGCCGCCGGTGACCAGGGCCACCTTGCCGGAATTCTTGGTGTTGGTCATTGCTGCTGTTCCTTCAATTTCCTCTTACCGACAGCCAAGATGGCATCGATCACGCCGACCGATTAAAGCGCCGAATTGGCGCTCATTGCGCAATGCAGTTCATGAACGGGCGCGGTCTTTGTTTCTGCGCAATTCCGGACGGAAAACCGCTACGGACTTTTCCTGGAATTGCTCTAGGGCCGAATGGTCCCAACTCGGCTGGAGGACTTTACTGGCCGGACCGACAGCAGATTGGCGGGCGTTTGGGATGACCTGGCGGTACGCTCAATCGAAACCGATCCAGATGTAGCCATCCTCCTCGCGGCACGGAAAGAGGTGCAGCGGAGCCCGGTTCTTTGAAATATCGCCGAGAATCTCCATGCCGGCCGAAGTTCCGTCCTCATTGAGCGCCTCGCACCACCTTACGATTTCGCCTGTATCCAGATCGAATCCGCTGTGATGCCAGCGACACACCAGAGTGCCGTCCTCGCCGAAAATGCTCGCCCGTCCTGCGTGGCCGTTGGCCCGCAAGCCAGTCTCGAAGAATGGCAACTTCAAATGCGGGCAGGCATTGTTAAAGGCATAGACGCGCCCGCCCCTGCGCAAAATCACGGCATAGAGCGCCTGGAACTCGATGACTTTGTGGTCGCCATCCTTCAGTTCGCTCGTGGCAACCGTCCGATGCCAGGTCTTGCCGCCCAGCTGCATAGTCTCCCGCGCGCCTTTTTCGTTCAGCCGGCGCTCGGCTTCAACCTTCAGCTTCTTTATCTCGTACAGCGTAATTCGGTCGGAGGTACCGCGCAAACGCACTCGAATGAAATCGGATATTTCAACCTCACCCTTGACCTGTTCATAGAGCGTCTCGGTAATCAGGAGGCGGGTTCCGGCCTCCTTGTTGGCCGCTTCCACCCGGCTCGCCACATTGACCGCATCGCCGATAGCCGTCAGGCGCTCGTTGCCGGGCGATCCGACCGAGCCAATCACCGCTTCGCCCAGATGCAAGCCCACGCGAATATCGAACTCGATGCCATACATCGAGGCAAAAAAGGGCTTCAGCCGATCGACCGTGGCAAGGGTCTGCAGGGCCGCATTGACGGCGCGCACCGGTGCATCGTCCTGGCCCTGCACGCCGAATATCGCCATAAGCCCGTCGCCGACGAACTTGTCGATGTAGCCGTCGTTGAGCTCGATGACTTCAGCGACCTGAGTGAAATACCGATTGAGCAGGTACATGACGTCGTAGGGCGTCAAAGTTTCGGAGAAATGGGTGAACCCGGCGACGTCGCTGAAGAAAATGACGACCGACTTCAGCTCGCCCGCACTGGTGGACCTGTGCGGGAGCAACTGACTGGTCATTCGCAGGTCGGTCTCGTCGAGTACGAGCCTGCGGAAGGTGATGTCGGAGTCAGGTCTGAGCTGGCATGCCAGGCGTACGTTGTTGCCAAGCCCCAACCGCTCCACGAGGGCGCGCTCCGGCGCGGTGCGCTCCGGGCAGCGGTCCGCGCCGTCGAGGATCCAAATCCGGCAGGTCGAGCACTTGGCCTTGCCGCCGCAAGCGCAGGCGATCGGGACATCTGCCCGGCGAGCGGCTTCAAGGACAGATTCCCCGAGCGCCGATTTGATCGATATGTCGTCGGGCAGTGACAGCAACGTAGGCATCGGAACTGATCTTCCAGTACTAAGTGGCGCCAGACGCTGGTGTTAATAACAGGTCTGTCAGCCGGACACCGTTTTGGCCTCGTTCCGGCGACATTAGCCCAGCAGCGGCTCGGACGCCATCGTCGAGTCCGATAGTCCGCCTGGGTCGGTCGGAAGGCGCGTTTCGCGTCGGGTTTTCACCAGCAGGCAGCCCCCGTTCCACGGGCGGGGAAATGCCGGACACAATCCGGAAACAAGATTCAACAATCCGGAAAAACTAGCGAAAAAACCCGCTGTCATAAACGGCACCGGAGCAGCCGAGCGATTGCGGCGCGCGACAACAGACATCGATCTTAACCAAGGATTGCCGATTATGAAAAAGACCCTTCTTTCCGCACTCGGCCTTGCCGTCGCGCTCGCTTTCGCGGTGCCATCGCTGGGCACCACCGAAGCCAACGCCGCCGCGACGACCACGACCACTGCTCCGGCCGCGACCACCGAAGCTGCGAAGCCGGCAGCGACCGCCGCCAAGCCGGCCAGCAATGGCCCGCACAAGAAGCATCACCGCAAGCATCACCGTCACCACGCCCGTAAGCATCATCACGTGAAGAAGCACGCGAAGCATCATGCCAAGAAGCATCCCGTGAAGAAGCACCATGTGCGCAAGCACCATGCGAAGAAGCATGCTGCGAAGAAGGCCGCGTAAGGCCAGAGGCGTTTCGAACTTCATGACCGGATGATCCCGGACCGCTTCCAAAGGGTTCAGGATCGTCGCTTCCCGAAAACGCCGCCCTCCCTTCCGGGCGGCGTTTTTTGGTTGCCTTAGTGAGGCATGATCTTCTCCGAAAACCGGCAACCACTTTTCGGGATCATGCCTTACTTCTTCTGCGGATGGATGGTGTCGCCGCGCTTCAGCATGGCCACCAGATCGGCGATCTTCTTCTTGCGCCCCGCCTCGGTCTTCATGTTGTTGGTGCGGAAGGCGAGCGCGAAGCGGTTTTGCGCCGAGAGCTTTTCCAGCATCGCTTTCGCCTTCGGCTCGGCATCGATCGCGGCCTGCATCATCTCCTTCGAGCCGGCATAGGCACGGTCCCAGCGGCCGTCGGCCTTGGCAGCCTCGACCTCGCGCAGGCCGTGCTCGGTCATGCGGCCCGCCTCGACCAGGCGCGCGACATTGTCGATGTTGATCTTGCTCCAGATGCTCTTTTTACCGCGCGGCGTGTAGCGCTGCAGGAAGCTCTTGTCGTCGAGCGACTTGCGCACCGCGTCGATCCAGCCGAAGCAGAGCACGACGTCGACCGCCTCCTTCGGCGTGATCGAGGCGAGGCCCGAGCCGACCTTGTGGATCTTGATCCAGACCTCGCTTTCAGAGGCGTGGTTGTCGGCCAGCCAGGCATGGAAGCTTTGCGCATCGGGGAATTCCCGGACCTTGTCCGGATCGACCTTGATCGGGGCCATTGTCACCTCGTTTTTCGCCGCCAGCAGTGTCGACGATTCCTCGGCGATTGTAGCGAGAGCTGGTGCCAGTTTCCGTCAACAGGCGTTAGGCTGGTCTGGCGGATTCCTCTTTTCGAATTGATGCGCTAACCCAAGACAATTTCTCCTAATTCTCCAACGACTTGAACAACCCCACACTTCTGTTGACTTCCACAGATGTGTGGAATACGCTATCTTTTATGAACGCAAGCGAATTCCGGCGCTGGCTCGCCAAGCAGGGATGCACCTTTTGAAACCCACCGCGGTGGGAGCGGTCACCTGACTGTTCGTTTTAAAGACAAGGTCTCGCAGCTGCCGATGCATGGCGGCGGCAAGGAGCTTGGAACGCGTCTGGTCGAGAAGATCAAGAAGGATCTGGGCCTGAAATAGAGGAGACCGTGTATGTGGTATGAAGTCGCTCTCACGCCCGACGACAACGATACCTGGCTGGTTACGGCGCCTCAATTCGACGAGGTGGTCTCGTATGGCGGCACAAAAGAGGAAGCCTGCCGCAATGGACGCAATGCCATCGAGGAAGCCATCGCCGCCCGAATTGCGCATGGGGATGATATCCCCTTCCCGCTCAAGGAAACCAAGGGCAAGGGATGGTTTGTGGAAGTCCCGGCGCTCGTCTTCCTGAAATCGGCTCTCTACATGGCCTTGAGGGAAAAGGGCTGGAGTCGGGCCGATCTGATGCGCGAGCTGAAATGCCAACGGGAGCATGTCGATCGGCTGTTCCGGCTCGACCACAATTCACGGCTCGACTCGCTCGAGGAGGCGTTCAAGGCGCTCGGCCATCCGCTGCGCTTTGACATGGAGTTCCACAAGGCCGCCTGACTTTGCCGGCGAGCCTGGGCGGCCGATCCATCATCGGGCCTTCCGATACCACTATCGGCTTCTTCCGTTTCCGCTTCGCGGGTTGGCCTGCCACATGACCGTCCATGCAAAGGAAAGGCATGGACATGGAAAAGATCCTGATCGTCGGCGGCAGTTCGGGCATGGGGCTGGCGCTCGCCAGGCGCTGCCTCCAGGAAGGCGCGCACGTCATCATCGCCGGGCGTGGCGAAGCGAAGCTGGATGCTGCGCGGGATGGGCTCGGCCGGCCGGGAGCGCTCGAAACGGCGGTGGTCGACGTCAGCCGCGAGGATGAGGTCGCGGCGCTGTTCGAGCGCATCGGCCGGCTCGATCATATCGTCAGCACCGCGGCCGCGATCGAAGGCGCCTACCGGCTGTTGCCCGACATCGAGCTTTCGGCCGCGCAGCGAGTGGTGGAGAGCAAGTTTTACGGGCCGCTGCTGCTCGCAAAGCGTGGGGCGCCGAAGCTGCCGCCGACAGGCTCGCTCACCTTCGTCACCGGTATCGCGGCCTACCGGCCGGCAGCGCGCGGCTCGGTGGTCGCCGCCGTCAATGCGGCGCTGGAGGGGCTGGTGCGAGCCTTGGCGGTCGAGCTGGCGCCGATCCGCGTCAACGCCGTCTCGCCGGGCTGGGTCGACACGCCGATTTGGGAGTTCGTCGCCGGCGACCGGAAGGGCGAGACTCTGGCCGCGATGGCTGAGCGGTTACCCGCCGGACGCGTCGGAAAGCCGGAAGACATCGCCGATGCAATCCGCTTCCTGATCGGCAACGGCTTCACGACGGGAGAGACGCTGCATGTCGAGGGCGGCCACCGGCTGGTGTGACCGGCGCGAAGCCCTCTCCTGCAGCGGCTATTTGTTTTTGCGCAATTCCGGACGGAAAACCGTTGCACACTTTTCCTGGAATTGCTCGAACAGCGCCTTCAGCGACGGCGGCAGGACGCGGCGGCGACGCCAGACCATCACGATGTCGGCGGAACGGACCGGGCCGGGCCAGGCAAGCTCGGCCACCTCGCCGCGATCGATCGCGGCGGCGACCGCCAGCCGCGGCACGAGGCCAAAGCCGGCGCCGGCCGCCACCAGTCCGGCGATGGCGTCGATGCTGCCGGCTTCGGCGGCCAGCCTTGGCTTGCCAAGCCCCGCTTCGCCGAACGCCTTGTCGACCATGGCGCGGTAGACGCAGCCGGTCTCGGTGGCAACGAAATGCTTCTCGGCCAGCGTCGCCAGGTCGACATCCACATGGTTGTCGCCAGGCGGCGCGATCAGCGCCAGCGGCTCGACCGCCACCACGCGCCTGGCAAGGCGCTGGTCGGATGCGCTGGTATCGAGCTCAGGCGGCCGCTCGAAGCAGAAGGCGACATCGATCTCGCCATCGCTGAGCCTGCGCAGCAAGTCGCCGCTGCCGGCGATCCGGAGCTTGATGTCGATGCCGGCATGGGCGGCACGGAAACGGGCGAGCCATGGAGCCAGCCTTGCCGAGGCGATCGTCTCCAGCGCGCCGATCGACAGGCTGCCTGCCATGTCGGCTTTGGTGGCATCGACGGCGGCGCGGGCGGCGTCGGCAAGCGCCAGCAGGTCCTCGGCATAGGGTTTCAGGGCCTCGCCCGCCGGCGTCAGGGTGAGCCCCTGCCGCGAGCGGGTGAACAGGCCGGCTCCAAGCTCGGTTTCCAGCGCCTGGATCTGATCGCTGACGCTCGACTGGGCGAGATTGACCTCCTGCGCGGCGCGCGTGACGTTGCCCGTCCGCGCGACCGCCAGAAAGGTTTTCAGCAGCCTTGGATGCATCCGGCGCTACTGCAGTTGCGGCTTCTTAAGGAAGGAATTGCGGTCGGCGGATTTGACGCGCAGCCAGGTCTCGCGGCCGTCGCGCACGACGCGCAGCGGGATTTCCGAGCCGGCCGGATTCTGCCAGAGTTTCCTGTAGAAATCGGCCAGGCCGTCCACCTCACCGTCGCGCACGTCGGAGATGATGTCGCCCTGGCGCAGGCCCGCCTTGGCTGCCGGGCCGCCTTCGGCGACGCTCATCACCACCACCATGCCGTTCGACTCTGCCGAGAAGGCGCCGAGCCACGGACGCGGCGCTTTCGCCGCCTGGCCGCGCTTGATGAGATCATCGAGGATCGGCGTCAGAAGATCGATGGGCACCACCATGTTGATGTCGGCCACCTCGCCGGCGCGGCTCATCTGCAGCCGCAGCGAGCCGATGCCGAGCAGCTTGCCGTCGCGGTCGAACAGCGCCGCCCCGCCCCAGGACGGATGCGCGGGCGCGATGAAGATCGCCTCGTCGATCAGATATTCCCAATAGCCGGCGAATTCCTGCTTGGTGACGATGTGGGCGTCGACCTGCTGGCCGATGCCGTCGGCAAGCGTCACCGCGTCACCGATATTGGCCTTCCTGGCATCGCCGAACTGGACAGCCGGAAGGTTGAGCGGCGACAGCGCCTGCACGAGGCCGAAGCCGGTCTCCTGGTCGTAGGCCAGCGCATGCGCGGCGACCACGCGGCCATCCTGGTCGGTCAGCCACACTTCCTCGGCCTCGGTGATGAGGTAGCCTATCGTAAGCACAAGGCCATTGTCGCGGATCACCACGCCGCTGCCCTCGCGGCGCGTGCCCAGCGCATTGGCGGTGAAAGCGTCGTCCGGAACCGTGGCGCGCACGGCAACGACGGAGCGCGAAATTTTCTCGACGGTCATCGATCCATCCTGCGTTGCGGGTTTTGTTCTATAAGTATGGCCGAAGGAGCGCGGCGCAAGGGTGGATTTTCCCGTTGCGGGGCTGGCACAAGCGCTAGTTCAACGAAGGTTGAACTTTTTTCTTTGACGCGCGCGCAACCGCACCTAAGTCTATCGGCATCGTGGCAGATTTCCCGCCCTTCACGAAACGCTCCGCCCTGCGCGAAACACAAGGCCTCCCGACATGGACCAATATATCCCGCCGAAAGTCTGGACCTGGAACAAGCCCAATGGCGGCCAGTTCGCTTCGATCAACCGGCCGATCGCCGGTCCCACGCATGAGAAGGAGCTGCCGGTCGGCAAGCACCCGTTGCAGCTCTACTCGCTGGCCACGCCCAACGGCCAGAAGGTGACGATCATGCTCGAGGAGCTTCTGGCGCTTGGCCACACCGGCGCGGAATACGATGCCTGGCTGATCAAGATCGGCGACGGCGACCAGTTCGGCAGCGGCTTCGTCCAGGTCAATCCAAACTCGAAGATCCCGGCGCTCATGGACCACAGCGAGCCGAAGCCGGTGCGTGTGTTCGAGTCCGGCTCGATCCTCACCTATCTCGCGGAAAAGTTCGGCGAATTCCTGCCCACCGAGCGCGCGGCGCGCGCGGAAACCTTCTCCTGGCTGTTCTGGCAGATGGGTTCGGCGCCCTATCTCGGCGGCGGCTTCGGCCATTTCTACGCCTATGCGCCGCAAAAGATCGAATACGCCATCGACCGCTTCGCCATGGAGACCAAGCGGCAGATGGACGTGCTCGACCGCCGGCTGGCGGAGAGCGAATATCTCGCAGGCCCGGACTACACGATCGCCGACATGGCGGTGTGGCCATGGTATGGCGGGCTCGCCAAGGGCCGCAGCTACAATGATGCCGCGCAGTTCCTGTCGGTGCATGAATACAAGAACGTGCAGCGCTGGGCCGACGCGATCGACGCGCGGCCGGCCGTGACGCGCGGCCGCATGGTCAACCGCATGTCCGGCGATCCGTCCTTCCAGCTGCGCGAGCGCCACGACGCCAGCGACTTCGAGACGAAGACGCAGGACAAGTTGGAAGCGGCGGAGTAACCGCCGACATTCGTCATCCTCGGGCTTGACCCGAGGATCCATGCCGTGACGCGCGCCGAAGGGCGCAACGGAGCAGAATTCTTAGCCGTTTCAACGCCTTAGCGTAACGGCATGGATCCTAGGGTCTGCGCGCGTCGCTTCGCTCCTTGCTTCGCCCTAGGATGACGAAGGCGAAGGTCGCCGGGAGATCAACTGTAGCTACCTCCCATACGTATACGTCACCGTCGCCTCGCCCAGCGCCGAACTCTTGGCGGCGACGGAGACCATATCCGGCAAGGGATTGTCCGGTATGCGCAGCGTCTTGTCGCCAAGCGCGTAGAGCGTGAAGACATAGTGGTGCTGGCCGCTGCCGGGCGGCGGGCATGGGCCGAAATAGCCTGCGCGGCCGACGCCGCCCTTGCCCAGCACCGAGCCCTTGGGCATGCGCTTGCCGCCCTCGGCGCCGGCGCCCTCACCCAGGCCCTTGGCGCTGGCCGGGATGTTCCAGGCCAGCCAGTGCCAGAAACCCTTGCCGCCATTGGCGTCGGTATCGAACATGGTCAGCGCATAGCTCTTGGTGCCGGCCGGCGGATCCTTCCAGGCGAGCGCGATCGAGACGCTCTTGCCGCCGCAGCCGGCCTTGTCGCCGAGATATTTCGCATTCCATTTGCCGTCGGAGACCGACGGGCTGGAGATCTCGAAGGCCTGGGCCTGGGTGGCGAAGGCGACGAGGGCAAGCATGGTGAAGCCGAGGCGCAAACTCATCCTATCCTCCCTGAACAATCCAGCGTAGCGCAAAAGCAGCCCGAAAAAGGGCAGCCGACGTGGTGGCCTGCTCGGACAACGAAAAAAGCCCCGCCGGTGGAGGCCGTCGGGGCTCTTTCGTACGGACCATGGAGGTGGGACCCCAGGGTCGGGTCGATCCAGGGGGTGTTGGATCGGCCGCGACCCTAGCCGAGGAATGGGCTGCGCGGACAATCACGCCTGCGCACTACCAATCACGCTTGCGCGAGGCGGCGGTGATAGAAGGCCTAACCCCGCAGCAGCTTCGCCAGCCGCGGCACGCCTTCGTTCACCGCGCGGTCGTCGGCAAGGGTGAACGACATGCGCAGCGTGTTGCGGCCGGTGCCGTCGGCATAGAAGGCGTTGCCGGGCACGAAAGCGACGCGCGCCTCCTTGACCGAACGCGCCAGAAGCTCGGTGGCGTCGGCGCCTTCCGGCAGCGTCAGCCAGACGAACATGCCGCCTTCCGGGCGGCTCCAGGCAATGCCGTCGGGCATGTTGGCCTCGAGCGCGCCGAGCAGCGCGTCGCGCCGCTTGCGGTAGGCGTCGATCAGCTTTTCCACCTGGGCGTCGAAGATGGTGTCGGCGACGCGATGCATGACCATCTGGTTGATCGAGGGGCTGTGCAGGTCGGAGGCCTGCTTCATCAGCACCAGCTTCTCCACGACATGGCGCGGCGCGCAAACCCAGCCGACGCGCATGCCGGGTGACAGGATCTTCGAGAAGGACCCGCAATAAAGCGTGCGGGCATGATCGATGCCGCCGGAGCGGGCGCAGTCGAGCGCCAGGATCGGCGGCACGCCCACGCCGTCATAGCGCAACGCGCGATAGGCGGCGTCCTCGATGACGGCGATGTCGAGCTCGCCGGCGAGGTCGAGCACCGCCTCGCGCTGCTTGACGTCCAGCGTGTTGCCGGTCGGGTTGGCGAAATCCGGCACCAGATAGGCGAATTTCACCTTACCGCCATTCACCGCCGCGGCGGCGCGGTAGGCCTCGGGCGTCATGTTGCCGCCGGCGGTGTTCAGCCGGTCATAGCGCGGCTCGTAGGCGTTGAAGGCCTGCAGCGCGCCGAGATAGGTCGGCCAGGTGACCAGGGCCGTGTCGCCCGGCGACAGGAACAGCTTGCCGAGATAGTCGAGCGCCTGCTGCGAGCCGGAGGTGATGAAGATGTTGCCCTCGTCGCATTGAACGCCGAGCTTGCCCATATAGGCGGCCAGCCATTTGCGCAGCGGCAGATAGCCCTCGCTCACCTGGTATTGCAGCGCGGTCCCCGCCTCCTTGCCGCCCAGCACCGCCTGGTAGGCGTCGCCGATGGCCTGCGCGGGAAACAGCGACGGATCCGGTATGCCGCCGGCGAAGGAGATGATGTCGGGCTGGTCGAGCAGCTTCAGCAGCTCGCGGATTTCCGAGGCTTTCATGCGCGACGAGCGCGAGGCCAGAAGGTTCATCAGGGTCAAGGCGCACCTCCCGAAGTGCTTATTTAGGTCAGCTTGGTTGACCTATTATCAGGCCACATCGACCGCGTGAATACACAAAACGGTCATGGCGCATAGGCGAGGCGACATTTGGCCCACGGATTTCCGCAAATGCTAATGGAAAATTCGGTCATCGGCTCCCGGCAGATGGCGGATGGCAGATTGCCGTTATATTAGAAAAGGTGCATATACTCCAAGCCGGAGCCTCGCTGCGGTTGAGCCGCCGTCGGCCGTGTTGCCCAGGCGGTCCACAGACCAGTCAAATGTAAGGAGAAACAGGCACGTCCGTGCTGCCCTCATCATTGGGTGGCCGAGGCAGTGATATCTGGAGGAGGATCCCATGAAGGTTACCATACTGGCGAGTTACGAACCCCATGCCGCCAAGGGGCTCATGCAAGGATCGAACCGGGAAGTTGCAATCGCGGCGCTGTTTGAAAGCGTGGGCGGGAAGATGAACAGCCTGATGTTCACGCGCCGCTTATGACGTCATCGTCAATGGCGAGGTGCCGGACCAGATTGCCGGGATGGGGATGACGCTTGCCGTGCGCGCGAGTGGCTCGGTGAGCGATCTCGTCGTTCTCGAAGAGCTCGACATGAAGGCGGTGATTGCGGCAGCCAACAAGGCCGCCGGCGCCTACAAGCCGGCGGGCTGATGTCGCATCGAAGGGAGGACGCCATGACCGCCTATAACGTAGTCCGTTTTCGCACCAAGCCGGGCAAGGAGAAGGCCTTCGTCGAAGCACACGAAAAGGTCTCGCTGAACGCCAAGGGCTTTCGCAAGGGCGCCCTGATCAAGACCGGCGAGCGCACCTTCTGCATGGTCGGCGAATGGAACGACATGGACAGCCTCGCCGCGGCGCGCCCGATGATGATCGGCATTCTCGACACGTTCCGCGATATGCTCGAAGACCTGGGCAGCGATCTCGGCGTGACGGATCCGGTGTCCGCTCGGTCGTTGCGGAGATATAGGCTGAAGGCGCCCCCGTCTGGCGCCGGACGGACCGCCTTACGCGGCCAGCCGGCGCCGTCGACAACAAGCGCCGCGAGAAGCCGGCGCACTGCGTGGCGCCTTGGCGCTCGTCTCAGAACGGCAACCGAATCTCGTCGTCCTGCGCGGCCTGCGGCCAGCCGATATCCTTGCGGATCTCGGGCGGCAGCTCGTTCAGCTCGCGCGTCGTGCGGCGGCGCTTGCTGGCCTGCGCGAAGGCGGCGCGAATCCGGTTGAGACTTTTGAACATGGAAAGCTCCCATAAATAGGCGGCGCAAAACCGGCGCCTCCTCTTCACCCGGCGCCGCTTTTGCAATGCGTCTGTAACCGGTGGATTGCGCGCGAACGGTGAAATGCCTCACGAAGCCGGAGCAGCCTGAAACATATGTGTGCAAATTAATTCGGGGGATCGAGCATGCGGCCCCAGGGCGCACGCCCGGTTGTGCTACGCGGTCACCTTGCCATTCCGCGCCACTTCCTTGCCCGCGCGATAGACGGTGCGATCCTTCGGCACCGCCACCACCGCTTCCGGGACATGCTCGGCCCTCAGCGCGACAAAATCGGCTTTGGCGACGACGGCGATGCCGTAGCCCTCCAGCCCCAGCGCCTTGGCGCCGGCATGGCTCACAACGTCGTAAGCTGTTTCCAACTCCCGATCCTCGTAGAAGCTGGAGCGATAGCCGATCATATTGGCGCGGTTCAGCATGTCGCCATCACCATAGGGCCACCAGGAATCGCGGATGTTGTCGGAACCGGCGAACACGGTGACGCCGGCCTTGCGAAGCGCGGCCACCGGCGGAAAGGCATGGTCGCCGGGCGCGTTGGTCATGATGGAGACGCCGGCGGCGGCGATCCTCTCGCCAGCCCTGGCCAACGCATCGGCGGAGATGTCGCCCAGCGCATAGGCGTGGCTGACGGCGACTTTGCCTTGCATGCCCGACGCCGTGGCACGGGCGACGATCTCCTCGATCTCGAAGAGGCCAAGCGTGCCGCGGTCATGCAGGTGGATGTCGATGCCGGCGCCGCGTTTTTCGGCAAGGCCGAACATCACATCGAGGTGCCCTTTCACGTCGCGGTCGAAGCTCGCCGGATCAAGCCCGCCGATCAGGTCGCAGCCGAGCTTGAGCGCCTCGTCGAGCAGTTCCGCCGTGCCAGGCGAGGACAGGATGCCGCTCTGCGGGAAGGCGACAAGCTGGATGTCGATCAGGTCGCGATATTTCTCCCGCACGGCGAGGATCGTCTCGACATGCTTCAGCCCGACCGCGGCATCGACCATGACATGGCTGCGCATGGCGAGGCTGCCATGGCCGACGCAAAGCTCGAGCTGGTTCTTCGCGCGCTCCGCCATGGGTGTTGCCTGCTCGAGGTTGCGCATCTGGAAAGCGACGCGCTCGCGCACGTCGAAGCCGTTGGTGCAGGGAATGTGCGGGCGCCAGGCGTCGCCGTAGAAGGAGGTGTCGAGATGGATGTGGCCCTCGACGAAGGCTGGCAGCACGAGCTGTCCGGCGAGGTCGACGGCGCCGTCCGTCGGCGGCGTCGTGTTCGCCGCAGGCGCCACAGCGCTGAAGCGGCCGCCCTCGACAGTGAGATCAACGACCGTGCCGTCGGCGAGCCTGGCGTTGAGGAAATGAGTCTGGTTCAAGATGCATCCCATTGAAAGTGAACGCATCAGTGGTCGTCGCTTGGCTGGCCAAGGTCAATGCGGGATTGGATAGAAAGTGTTTCGCCCTTGCCTTCTCCCGTTGTGGAAGAAGCCAAGTACAACGCCTGTTATATACCGCTTTCGCGTAAGTTTCAGCGAGCGGCAAATGTGCCATGGTGAAGTCTGCGGTATGAGGCCGCCGTGGTCGACGCGGACGCCCAAGCACATCCCCAACAATGCGCCCCCAACGGACGCGTCGACCATGAACAGAATGCGACGGCGACCTTGCCCAGGGTCGCCGTTTTACTTTTGCGCTCCGGCGTATTCGGCGACCAGCCCCTCATATTCCTCGAAGGCAGGCAGCGCTTCGTAGCTGTGCACGGCCGGTGTCGCCGCCCAGGGCAGTTTCTCGGCCGTCCAGGTCTCGATGAAGGGCGCGAACCAGGCATGGTCGTCGAGCATGGTCGGGCGCAGATTGACGAACCAGTCGATCCCTTCCGGCCGCGTGAACATCCAGGTCATGCAGTAGCCGCAGAAATAGTGTTTTGAGGCGCCATGCAGGTCGCCGATCACCGGCTCGCCCTTCGTCATCTCGAAACCGTCCGAGGGGATCGCCGCGCTCAGCGAATAGGCGCTGGACGACATACGCTGGCAGCCGGTGCAGTGGCAGGCCATGGTGAGCAGCGGTTTTGCCGAAATTTTCAGGCGCACGCGGCCGCAGCGGCAACCTCCTTCGGCGGGAAGAGCGAGGGCGGGCAAGATAGGCTCCTTGGGTTGGATCGTCTGATCGAGGCTTCACTGACAAATGTCGGCGGGACAGCGCCCCTCTCTGTCCTGCCGGACATCTCCCCCACTTGGGGGGGAGATCAGACGTCGCCTTGGCTTTCGCCAATTTCCGACGCCGCAGAACAAAACAGGGCGCCAGGACAGCCAATCTCCCCCCTTGTTGTGGGAGAGATGTCCGGCAGGACAGAGGGGGGCGCGAAGGAACGCGGCCTTAGTTATTAGCCGCAACCAGCTCCGCCGTCGTCGTCATGCGCGCGCCCTGGCCGGCAAAGGCCTCATTGTGGCGGGCGATGATGTCGGGCGCCTTCTCCTCGAGCGAATCCAGCGTCGAATGCGCGTCGGAGACCACGGTGACGGCCAAGCCCTCGGCCAAGGCGCCCTTGACGGTTGCGGCGACGCAGAAATCGGTCTGGGCGCCGATGAGCACGACATCCTTCGCGCCCTGCCCCGCCACCCATTCGGCGAGTTCGGGATTGGAGAAGGCGTTGCCGATTTTCTTGCCGAAGGTCGGCTCGTCGGCCGCCTGGCCGAGCAGCGGCCAGACCGGCCAGCCGGAGGCGCCCGGCGCGAGCGGATCGCCCTCCGGCCCGTCATGGCGGATGAACGCCACCTTGCGGCCGGAGCGCCGCGCCCAGTCGATCAGCGTGCGCGAGCGCTCGGCGATGGCGTCGGCGTCATGGATCGGCGGGTCGAAACGACCGTCGAACATGCCGGTCTGCAGGTCGATGACGATGAGCGGCGCGGCGGCGGAGGGAGCGGCGTTCGGCATTGCGCGAGGATAACGTGGGTGTGGGCTAGGTCAAGGCCGAGGCAGGAGCCAGCAAGCAGCAACTCGCGTCAACACATACGCAATTTTCAGTTGCATTGATAAATCATTGCAACTAGTGTGATCACAGGATTGGGGGATGACAATGGATGAACAATACACCGTGTTCCTGATCGGAGGGGGCACGGGAGGTGACGAGCAGGCGGTGTTCACGCCGCAGAATGTGGGGACTCGGTGCAGGCTCACCTGCAGCTATCGCGACAAAGTCATCGTTGCCGAGGAAGACGATTATTTCGAAGCCCTATGCCAAATCCGCAAACAGCTCGAAGTGGATGGAATACTGCCCTTTTGTTATGGCGCGAGCGCGAATGTTTTCCCTGAAGGCACCGTGACAGGGATGAGTCGTGGATTGGTGGTCTGCAAAGTGAAAGCGGGGGAGCGTCCCAAGGAGAGCGACTTAGTCAATATATTTGACAAAGGTTACGATGTGATGCCCGTGTTCGTCTCCATGCAGCAGCAGTTTTGGGATTCGTGGCTCGCCTCCCTGCCCCGATCGCAAGACCCGGAAATAGCGAACTCGACGGACGTTGCGGCCCGCTCCCTCTGGCAATCTCTAACACTTGGGTTTGCCAAGATGCTGAGATCGGTTTTTCCACGGTCAGGGGGGAGATAACGCGCCTGGCTTTTACGACATCAGCGGCATCGGACCCTTCAGCGCCTCGGCCAGCGCGTCGCGGAAGACCGCGATCGGGCGCGCCAGCCTGCCGGCCGGCGGGCGGTGGAGCAGCCAGCAGCGGACCTGCGGCTTGAAGCCGGGGCAGTCGACCACCTCGACCGCGTCGCGCCATTGGCTGCCCGACAGCGCGCCGGGCGTGACGACGCCAATGCCGTGGCCACGAGCGACCAGCGACATTCTCAGATCCGCGCCCTGCGCCTCGACGCCGACATGGAAGGGCAGCCGCGCCGCCTCGAAACGGTGGCGGATGAAGGCGCGGAAGCCGCAGCCGGTTTCGTTGAGCACCCAAGGGTAGCGCGCGAGATCATCGAGCTCGGCCGGCTTCGGCACGCCGAGGCTTGGCGAGGCCACCAGCAGCACCGCCTGCACGCCGAGATCGTCGCCGACGAGTTCGGGCGTCGGCGCGACGCCCTCGGCGAGGCAGACGGCCACCGCGTCGATCTCGCTGTGCAGCACCTGCTCCACCAGGCGCGGCGAGAGGCTCGAGGTGATCTTCAACGTAAGTTGCGGGAAGGCCGCGCGAAGACTGTCGAGCGGCTCGGACAGCGCGCTGGTCGAGAGATAGGGCATGATGCCGAGGCGAAACTCGCCACGCACCTCGCCCGCCGGCGAGACGCCCGCCTTCAGGTCTTCCAGCGAGCGCAGAACGCGGCGGCCATGCTCATAGGCCTCGCGACCGGACGCGGTGGGTTTGAGCGGCTTCGACTGGCGGTCGAGCAAGGGCGTCGCCAGCCGCTCCTCGAGATTCTGCACGCGACGCGTTACGCCGGGCTGGGTGAGGTTGAGCCTCGCCGAAGCACCGACGATCGAGCCGGTTTCGACGACGGCGACGAAAGCTTCAAGGTCATGGATGTTCATGCGCAACTCGCATAATCATTATCAGGTCATTTCAATTGTAGCATTATGATTGCTACGAATAAACTCCTCGCGAAACATGCGGACAGCGAGGCCACCATGAACGGAACAGACAATGTGAGGATCACTACGGCCGAGCTCGTCGAACGGCCGCGACATACCGACGGCAGCACCATCACCCGGTCACAGACCCTGCTGTTCGCCGCTTCGGTCGGCATCATCGTCACCAATCTGTTCGCGCCGCAGACGCTGGTCGGGCTGATCGGCCCCTCGCTCGGCGCCGCGGCATCGAAGAGCGGCCTGGTCTCGATGGCCACCCTGCTCGGCTATGCGGCCGGGCTGTTCTTCCTGGTGCCGCTGTCGGATCTGGTCGAGAACCGCGTGCTGGTGCTGCGCATGCTGTGCGCGGCCGTGTTTGCGGCAGCGGTCGCTTCTTTCGCGCCGTCCGCCACCTCGCTGCTGGTTGTGCTGTTCATCCTCGGCGCCGCCTGTTCCTGCATCCAGGTGCTGGTGCCGGTGGCGGCCTCGCTGGCGCCGCCGGGCCAGGAAGGGCGCGTCATCGGCGACGTGATGAGCGGGCTGATGATCGGCATCCTGCTGTCGCGTCCGATCGCCAGCCTCGTCGCAGACGCTTTCGGCTGGCGCGCCTTCTACGGCATCAGCGCCGCGGCGGTGGCGCTGCTTGCCATCCTGCTCGGCCTCACCTTGCCGAGACGGCGGCCGCTGGCGCAGGCGCGCTATGCGGGGCTCATCGCCTCGTTGGTCCGGCTCCTGCGCCAAGAGCCGGTGCTGCGCCGCCGCGCCTTCACGGCGAGCCTGGTGATGGCCGCCTTCAGCGTGTTCTGGACGGCGGTGGCGCTGCGCCTCGCCGCTCCGCCCTTCGACCTAGGCCAGAAAGGCATCGCGCTTTTCGCGCTGGTCGGCGCCGGGGGCGCGGCGGTGACGCCGGTCTTCGGCCGCGCTGGCGACCGCGGCTTTACGCGCTCCGCCACGGTCCTCTGCCATCTCGTGCTGATCGCGGCGCTCGGGCTTGCCGCATGGGCGGGCGCGGCCAAGGCCGGCGGGGCGTGGCTGCCGCTCATCCTCATGGGCGTCAGCGCCGTGCTGCTCGATATCGGCGTCACCGGCGACCAGACGCTGGGCCGCCGCGCGGTGAATCTCCTGCAGCCCAAGGCGCGCGGCCGCATCAATGGTCTGTTCGTCGGCATCTTCTTCATCGGCGGCGCGATCGGCTCGCTGCTGGCCGGCCTCGCCTGGGCGTGGGCCGGCTGGAACGCGGTGTGCGCGACAGGCGCGGTATTCGGGGTGGTGGCGCTGGTGGTGGATTGGGTGGAGTAGCGCAATCTTTCCCTTCTCCCCTTGTTTGTGGGAGAAGGTGGCCGCGAAGCGGCCGGATGAGGGGTGCTCCAGGGAAAGCCAACGTCTCACTCCGCTGGAACACCCCTCATCCGTCTCGGCGCTGCGCGCCGATCCACCTTCTCCCACAAGGGGAGAAGGAGAGCGCCTCAGCCAATCCCGCCCGTCACAACATAGGCCCCGCCGACTATCCCATCCGGCGACTTCGCAATGGCCGTGACGATCGAGCCATATGAACCCCGCCAGACGCTGTGGAAACCTTGATGCGTCGCGGCGGGCACCACGATCCGGCCGGTGTAGCGATTCCCGCCGGCCCGCATGATCACCGGCTCGCCGTTGACGTAGACTTTCACGACCGTTTCCGGCTCCGCCCGCTCGATCTCCAGCGCGATCGTGATCTCGTCGGTGTCACCGGCGGGGACCGTTTCGGCAGTCAGCTTCAGGGCAAACGGCGCGTCGCTAGCGCCCCTCCTCACACCGCTGCCCGCCGCAAACACATCATCGGCAAGCGCGGGCGTGCGCGGCGGGGCGGTGCGGCGCTTGGTGGCGCGCTCATAGTCGCCGGCAATCATCAGCAGCGCCGTGTCGTCATAAGCCTTGCCGGCGAAGGTCAGGCCCACCGGCATGCCGATATCGGCCATGGCGCCCATCGGCACCGTCACCGTTGGGATGCCCAGATGCCGCCAGACAAGATTGCCATTGGCGACCCAGGTGCCGTTGCGCCAGGCGAGCCGGGCGGAGGCCTCGTTCACGTCGGCATCGGCCGGCCCGACATCGGCCACCGCCGGCAGCACCACGGCATCGAAGCGGTTGGCATCGAGCCACTCCTCGAAGTCGACGCGGCGCGTTGCCTCGAGGCCTTTCAGGCCTTCCCCTATGGCTGGGATATCTTCCAGTCGCGCCACGCCCCGCTTCGCCCGCTCGACATACTGCGCCAGATCGAAATCGGCCTCGCCGTAACGGTCGCGCAACGCGCCCGGCGGCTGCGGGAAGATCTTTGCGCCGTCGACCGAAGCAAGATCGGGGATGGCCGGGTCGGCATTGGCGCGCAGGAAATCGTCCCACGACCAGATCGACAGGTCCCAGATCTCGCGCTCGGCGAATTCCGGCGGCACCAGCCCACGGTCGACCATGGAGCGGGCGCCGGGACGATCGCGCTCGTAGTTGGAGACGACGGGGAAATCGACCTCGACCACTTCGGCGCCGAGCGCTTCCAGGTCGCGCGCCGCCTGCCGCCAAAGCTCCAGCACCGAGGCGCGCGTCTCGATCGGCCTGTCGGCGCCGTCATCCTTGCCGATATACATTTTGGGCACGCCCAGCCGCTTGCCCTTTAGCGCGCCTTGCAACGGAAGGGCGGTGTAGCTCGCCGGCCGCAGCGTCGAGACTTTCGGGATATCCACCCAGGGCTGGACGCGCCAGAAATCGCCGCGCGCCTTGGCATCGTCGGCGACGATCACGTCGAGCAGCACCAGCATGTCGGCGATGCTGCGCGTATGCGGCACCACCACATCCATGGTCGGCACCAGGGGCCAGTTGCCGCGCACCGAGATCACGCCGCGCGAGGGCGTGTAGGCGGTGAGCGCATTGTTGGAGGCGGGCGCGCGGCCGGACGACCAGGTTTCCTCGCCGAGCCCGAAAGCGGCGAGGCTGGCGGCGGTCGCGGTGCCCGAGCCGTTGGACGAGCCGGAGGCGAAGGCGGCGGTGAGGAAATCCTTGTTATATGGGCTCTCGGCGCGGCCATAGACGCCGCGCTGCATGCCGCCATTGGCCATCGGCGGCATGTTGGTGAGGCCGATCAGCACCGCGCCCGCGGCGCGCAGTTGGGCGATGGTGAAGGCGTCCTCCGTGGCGACGAGATGCTCGAAGGCGGGCGAACCCGCGGCGACCGTCAGGCCCTTTACCTTGTAGCTGTCCTTGGCGGTGTAGGGGATGCCGTCGAGCGGTCCGAGCGCCTCGCCCGCGCGGCGACGCCAGTCGGACGCTTCCGCTTCCCCGAACATGTTCGGGTTGAGGACGGGCACGGCGTTCAGCGTGATGCCGTGACGATCGTAATGGGCGATGCGCCGCAGATACGCAGCGACCAGCTCGACACTGGTGACGGTGCCCTCCTCCAGCGCGCGGCGCAGGTCGGCGATCGAGGCTTCGACGAGGTGGAGGGTGGGCATGGCACGTACCTTGGACTTGGCGGCCGGAACCGATCGAGGGGCCGCGTTCCGTCACACCCCCTCTGCCCTGCCGGGCATCTCCGCCGCAAGGGGGGAGATTGATGTCACGATCGCTTTCGCCAATTTCCGGGCTGGAGTGTAAGCCGGCGCATGCTGCTGACCCCCTGAGGGGGAGACGGCCGAGCTTTGCCAAGACTAAGTGCGGGACATCATCGAGGCGAAGAATGTGGCTCGATAGAGAACCTTACGACCCTGCCGGCCCACGACTGTGCGCGGAAAGCCACATTGCCCAGGAATAGCTGGACTGAACGGAAGGCGCATTGGTTGACAGCACACGATGTTATGGGATCATCCGGCAGGGATTTTGCAGGAGAGCTTGGCATGAAGAAAGTCTACGAGAAGCCCACTTTGGTTCTTAGAGGCAGGCTTGGGGCGATCACCGCCGCGAATGCGCCTGTGGTGTTGTCCAACCCGCCGCAATAATGCAAGGCATCCGCCGAAGCAGGAGCAAACATTCCTTGGCGTGATGGAATTCCAGAACGGCGTGCGGCCTCTTCCGGCCCCATTGCCGGGACAAGATGCCGATG
Source organism: Mesorhizobium sp. M2A.F.Ca.ET.043.02.1.1 (assembly GCF_003952405.1). NCBI lineage: Bacteria > Pseudomonadati > Pseudomonadota > Alphaproteobacteria > Hyphomicrobiales > Phyllobacteriaceae > Mesorhizobium > Mesorhizobium sp. M2A.F.Ca.ET.043.02.1.1. The sequence goes on along the minus strand of NZ_CP034445.1, from coordinate 5,974,818 downwards.
GCAGTCCGCCGAAATGCCAAAGGGTGTCTACGCCGCTCAGCGCGCCAGCACTAGATCGTCCAGCACGAGCTGCCAGTGGTGCCTGGTGGAAACGCGCACACGCGTCACAGCCTTCAGCATGGGCGCGTAGTGAACCGGCGCCAATGCCGATAGCACCACCTCATCGCTGGCGACGAGTTCGTCGCCCAGCCAGCTTTCAATCAGCGCCACCTCGCCTTCCGATCTCAGCCAGGCGGCGGTCAACATGACCGAATGAAAGCCGAAGGGTGTGCTGCCGCCGAACTCGGCTGGGTGGCCGCTGCTGGTATAGGCTGCGTGGTTGCCGCGGATGCTGCCGTTGAGATAGCCTTCGCTCTCCTTGACGTAGTTTCTAGCGATGGCGTTGATGTTGCGCCACTCCAGGCCGGCATGGCCAGAAGGCACTTTCTTGAAGTCGAGTGATGTGACGTCGTCAAACCCGATCCGCGACAGCACGGCCTCGTCGGCGATTGCGTCCGGCCTCAGTTCGCCGAGGTCGGTCGGATAGGGACAAAGCGCCAGACGCCGCCCGATATCCGGGCCCGAAATCTCCAGTGTGTCGGCCACGTCCGGGAGGTCGAAGTGGAAGCTGCCTGCCGCAAGCGGCATGGTCTGCAGCAGTTCGCCCTTGCCCATCACCTTCAATGTCGCCTGCGCCGATGCCGGGGTCTTGCCGCGCAGGCTGCGCCCCGGGACCAGCCCGACAAGTCCAGGCAGATCCTCTCCCACCAGGCCGGCGGGCGACCCCGGCAGTTCGACCAGCCGCAACATCTGGCTCTCATTGCCCGTGCTGACGCGCCATCCCTTGGGGACGGACACCGAAAACCGGTAGAGTCCAGGCGCGCGGAGGCTTGCCCACCGCTTTCTGGTCGACATGAGGAAGTTGGCGAAGCCGGAGCTGTTGCTGGTGGCCGAGGTAATAAACGCGCCCTTGTCGTCGAACACCCGTACGACAATGCCGCCCATCGGCCGGTCGGCCTCGCCGAACCTGCCGTCGCCGTCGACATCCATGAAGACGAAGGACGAGTAATTCAACGCGTGGTCGCTTGCCGACCAATTGGCGCGGGCCCGATAATCGTGCGCGGGATCGGCGCTGCGGCGCAGCTTGCGCCGCTTGCGGCGCCGGCGTAGGGCGAGCGCAATGAGCGCGATGGCCCCCGCAACCACGAGAGCCGAGACGAAAAGGACAAGAGCGTTAGCAGCCACAGGCGCCGCGCTCCTGGCCGCGCAACCGATTGCCGGCGATCAGTATCGCCAGCGCCGGCAGCCTGTCAGTCGGTCTCTTCATCGGTCTCCCCCGCGCCTCTCGCCGTCCGATGGCGGCAGGCGGCCAACATCCTAGCCGAGCCTTCCGCCGTGGCTAAAGCATGTCTCTCGAAAGTGGGAACCGGTTTCGGGATAAAGACATGCGTAAAATCAAAAACCTAAAGCGCATGGAGCGAATCTGAAAGATCGCGACGCGCTTTAAGTGCCGGACATCACAGAGAGGCGATAAATGTGCCTCGATAGATCCTCCCGGCGATATATTCCGAACGCGGCTCCAGCCGCCGCGGCCATCACACTATTGGGCGGCGGTTATTTCAGTAGAACGCTGTCCCCAGAAACAGAACGGCCCGTCCTGGCCGCTTACTTGACAGGAACTCGTCGTATGAGATTATCGGACGGAATTTTCGAGGAGAGCAATCGCATGAAGAAGACTTACGAGAAGCCTGTTTTCGTCCGCAAGGGCAAGCTTTCGGCGATTGTGGCCGGTTCGCCGGCTCCACAGTGATCGAGAGCCCCAAAGCCTGATCTTTCAAGAATCCCCGCCACGGCGGGGATTTCTGTTTTCTCACCCCAGTTCCACCCACACCGGCGCGTGGTCGCTGGGATTGTCTCCTCCCCGCACCTCGCGGTCGACGCCCGCCGCTTTCAGCTTTCGCGCCAGCTTCTTCGACAGCAAGATGTGGTCGAGCCTGAGTCCCGCGTCGCGCGGCCAGCGGTTCCGGCGGTAGTCCCAGAAGGTGTAGAGCCTCTCTTCCCTTGGAAAGACCTTGCGCAGCGCGTCGGTCCAGCCCTGGCCGATCAGCGCGGCGAAAGCGGCGCGGCTTTCAGGCTGCACCAGCGCGTTGTCGTCATAGGAGCGTGTCTCATAGATGTCGCGAGGTTCGGGCACGATGTTGAAATCGCCGGCAAGCGCCACCGGCAGGCCGGTGTCGAGGAGCTCGGCCGCATGCGCGGCGAAGCGCTGGTGCCAGGCGAGCTTGTAGTCGAATTTCGGGCCCGGCCTCGGGTTGCCGTTCGGCGCGTAGAGGCAGGCGATGACGACGCCGTCGACCGCGGCCTCGATGTAGCGGGCCTGGCGGTCGGCATCGTCGCCGGGCAGCGCGTCACGCGTCAGCACCGGCTCGGCGCCGCGCGCTAGGATCGCCACGCCGTTCCAGGTCGGCTCCCCCTTCCACACCGCGCCATAGCCGGCGTGCGCAAGCCTGGTCAGCGGGAACTGCGTGTCGCGGGATTTCAGCTCCTGCAGGCAGACGACATCGGGTTTGGCGGCGGCCAGCCAGGCCAGAAGGTTTTCCAGCCGGCTGTTGATGTTGTTGATGTTGAAGGTGGCGAGTTTCATGTTTGGATGCCGCCGCTTCGCGCTTCGTCATCCTCGGGCTTGACCCTAGGATCCTGTGTGTTGGTTCTGGTGTATGGTTGAGGTGGGAAGGAGACCGAGTGGATCGTGGTCGTCCTTTCGGACAGGCCGTGGCATGGCCCGGTCCCTTCCCACCGGTGAACCATCAACCTGAACAGTTGCACGGGGCTGTTCGAAGCAGACCCCGCACCACAGGAAGAGGCGTGGACATGATAGCCCAGAACTATGTCGGCTGCGACATCTCCAAGCAGTGGCTCGACTTTTTTGATGAGACAAGCGGCCGTCTTCGGCGCATCGACAACCAGGCCGATGCGATCGCCGCCTATGTGGCAGGCCTTGATCCCAGTCGGGACTTCGTCGTCATGGAGGCGACAGGTGTCCATGACCGGCTGCTGCGCCATGCGCTGGCCAAGGCCGGCGTGCCGTTCTCGCGGCACAACCCGGCGCACACCCACCACTATTCGAAGTCGACGCGCCGGCGCGCCAAGACCGATCCTCTCGATGCCAGGATGCTGAGCGACTATGGCCGTCGCTATAACCCTGAGGCCGAGCCGGCGCCGAGCGAAGAAGTCGAGCGGCTTCAATCGCTTGCCGGCCACCGCGATCATTTGGTCGAGATGCGGGCAGCGCTGAAGAAGCACCTCGCCGAGGCTTTCGAGGAGGCCGTCATTGCCGATCTGGAAGAGACGATCGCCTTCCTCGACACGCGTATCAAGGCGTTCGAGAGCCAGATTGCCGAAGTCATTCGTCAAAACCAGGACACCGCTCGCGACCATGCGCTGATGGTCTCCGTGCCCGGTGTCTCCAATGTCGGCGCGCTCTCTTTGCTGGCGCTCCTGCCCGAGCTCGGCCAGCGCTCACCCAAGGCGATCGCCGCGCTCGCCGGCCTTGCCCCGTTCGACAACAAGAGCGGCAAGCTCAGCCGCAGGAGCCAGATCCGGGGCGGGCGATCACGCGTGCGTCGCGCCCTCTATATGGCTGCCCTCACCGCCATCAGAACCTGTGAGCGCTTCAAGACCTTCTATACCGCACTTGCTGCCCGCTCAGGGTCCAAGAAACTCGCCATCATCGCCGTCGCAAGGAAGCTCCTGGTCGTCCTCAACGCCATCATGCGCGACAAAACCGCATTCGCGTGAACACAGTTGCCATGCCGTGACCTTCGCCGTGGAACGCGGCGGAGAAGAATTTTGCCCCGTCGCAGCGCTCGTATGTAACGGCATGGATCCTAGGGTCTGCGCGCGTCGCTTCGCTCCTTGCTTCGCCCTAGGATGACGAAGCCGAGGGCTGCGCGAATTTAGCCACTATCGTCTCCGCCACCGTCTTCAAATGATCCGCCGTCGAAAAGCCCGAGATCGCCTTGCGCGGTTTCAAATCGTGGTCGCCATCCTCCAGCCAGACCACCTCTATCGACGAGGACAGCCCGTAGGTCGCGACCTCCTCCTTCGTGCCGAACTCGTCGCGCGTGCCTTGGAAGATCAGCGTCGGCGTTTTCAGACCGACGAGATGTTTCGTCCGCAACTGCTCGGGCCTGCCCGGCGGATGGAAGGGATAACCGAGGCAGACCAGTCCGACGATCTCACCTTTGGCGAACATCTCGTCGGCGACCATGGAGGCGACGCGGCCGCCCATCGACTTGCCGCCGATGATGAGCTTGCCGGTCACGCCTTTGGCGCGCAGATCGGCGATCGCCTTGATGTATTCGGGGTTGACCGTCTCGGCGCGCGGCGGCGGCTTGCGGTGGCCATAGCGGCGCGCGGCCATATAGTGGAACTCGAAGCGCGCGACCTGGAAGCCGGCCGCCGCGAGCGCCTTGGCGGTGGCTGTCATCGAAGGCGAGTCCATCGACGCGCCGGCGCCATGGGCGAGCAGGATGGTGACGGGAGCAGTGTCGAAGCCGTCGAAGAGGAAGTGGGTCATGGATGCGCCAACCTCGCCTTCTCCCCTTGTTGTGGGAGAAGGTGGCCGAGTGAAGCTCGGACGGATGAGGGGTGCTCCAGCTTGGCGGATACGCCCGCCAATATCCTTACTTGCGACAAGGTCACCAGCGCCTCATTCCTTCCAACACCCCTCATCCGTCTCGGCGCTGCGCGCCGATCCACCGCCCGGGGGCGAGCCACGGGTCTCGCCCCGTCCTTCGGACCCCACAGGGGGAGAAGGAGGAAGCGCTACCCCGCCGTGCGTGCCATATGTAGATCCACGAATTGTATCCCCTTTTGCGCAGTCCGCGCCCATTCGGACTCCGAGTCCAGCTCCAGATAGCGCACCCACAGCCGGCGGGCTTCCGTCAGATTGCCCGCATCGAACTCCAGCCGCGCCAGGTTGAACACCGGGTCGGCATAGGCCTTGTCGAGCGCGATCGCCTTCTGCAGGTGGCGCCTTGCCGACGCCACCTTGCCCTCGTCGCTCATCAGGCCGGCGAGGTTGAACCAGGCTTCCACAAAGCCGGGATCGAGCTTTATGGCGCGGGCATAGTCATGCGCCGCTTCGGCGATCCGGCCGGCGCCGCGCAGGCAGTTGGCGCGGTTGAAGGCGGCAATCGCGTCCTTCGGGTCGATCGCCAGGCAGCGCTGGTAGAGCGCGGCCGCATCGTCATGGCGCTCTTCTTCTTCCGCCATCTCGGCCTCGGTGAAGAGCTCTTCCAGCGTGTCGTCTTCCGGCGAGCCGAGGTCGAACAGCAATTGGCCGTCGAGCTCGCTCGTCCCATCGTCGAGATAGATCGCGTCCGGGCGGCCATGCTGCGAGCCGAGATTGAGGGATTTTGCTGTGAGCGATGCGACCGGGCCGGAGCGATGCACGGAACGCACGATCGCGCCCCAGGAGGCGCCGCTGGCGATCAGCCCGGCATATTTGCGCGCCAGGATAAGGTCGCGGAAGGAATAGGGCTGGCCGTCATGCTCGAAAGCGTCGAACAGCGAGAGCATGTCGAGATCGCCGCCCGTAAGCCGCGACTGGTCGATCAGCGACTGCCTGGAGAGCGACGAGGCGTCGGGCGCCTTCATCAGCCCGAGAAGACGCAGGAAACCGTTCTCGCTGATGAGTTGCCGGCCAGCTTCGCGTTCGGCCTTGGCGCGGCGCTCAATCTCGGCATCGCCGGATTTCGCCTTGCCGAGAAGCGCGCGACCGAACACGACATGGCTGGTGCGGCGGGTGACGCCGCGCCTGAGCTCCGCATGGCGGCGCTCGACCTCGCGCGCGGCGAGCCGCAGCGGAAAGGCGGCCAGCGCGCCGACGACGCCGAAGACGGCGCCTGGAACGATCACCGGCCCTCCCGTCACTTCTTGCTCTTGCCGACGGCCTTCAACAGGTTCGCCTTGAGCGGGTTCTCAGGCGCCCCGCCGGCAGCCGCCTTCTTGGCCGGCTTTGCGGGCGCTTCCTCGGCCTTGCTCTTCGATTTGGCCGGGGGCTTTGCCTGCTGCGACAGGCTGGCCTTCAGCGCATCCATGAGGTTGATGACGTTGCCGCGCTCGGGCGCCGCCGCAATGATCGGCTTGTGGCCCTTCAGCTTCTCGCGGATCATCGCCATCAGCGCCACCTCGTAGCGATCCTCATAGTTCTTCGGATCGAAATGGGTTTGCTTCTGCTTGATCAGCGCCATGGCAAGCTCCAGCATTTCCGGATCCGGCTTGCCGGCCGGAATGTTGCCGAAATATTCAGCCGTGCCGCGCACTTCGTTGGGATTCCTCAAGGTGCAGACGAACATGCCGTTCTCGCGCGCGCCGATGGTCACCACACGCTCGCGGCTGGAGAGGACCAGCCGCGCAATCGCCAGCTTGCCGGATTTGCGCATGGCTTCGCGCAGCACCGCGAAGGTTTCCTCGGCCATGGCGCCGTCGGGCGCGAGATAATAGGGCGAGTCCTGGTAGATGACATCGACCTCGCCCTCGTCGACGAAGGCCTCGATGTTCATCGTGTGATTGGATTCGATCCTCACCGCGTCGAGATCGGCGTCGTCGATGATGATGTACTGCTTGTCCTCATACTCATAACCGCGCACCAGGTCCGAGCGCTCGACCAGGCCGAGCTCTGGGTCGACCGGCTTCATGTTGATGCGGTTGTGCGTCTTCTTGTGCAACTGATTGAACGAGATGCGCTCGCTCGCGCTGGTGGCCGGGTAAAGCCGGACCGGACAGCTGACGAGGCTGAGCTTGAGGTAACCTTTCCAACTTGCCCTGGGCGCCATGAAACACTCCTACGCGGCCATGCACTGACACTAAGTTGGAGCATGGTCTTGTCGCGATCATGCTCTTGCAGCGCTTCGTCCGTAGGACGATTGAGGCTGCGGAAATCCTACACCGACCGGTGATGGTACTGCCTAATTCCTAGCGAAGTGTTTTCTGAGGCCGGTTGGCGCGGAGGATAGTTCAAATTGTAGCTAGCGTCGATGGAGTGGATTGAGACGCTGGAGATTAGCCGAAGCCCCGAAGCTTCGTCATCCTAGGGCGAAGCAAGGAGCGAAGCGACGCGCGCAGACCCTAGGATGACGAAATCCTAGCGCTTGCGCTGCCCTCTCAAGCCGCTGGCACTCCCTCTCCGGCCGCCACGCGGCCACCTCTCCCCCACTCCGTGGGGGCGAGGAACTAGCGTTCCACCACCGGCAAATCCCGCGCCGCCTCATCGATCTCAGCCCAGGGGTCGCCCGAGGTCTCCAGCAGGCCCGGCAGCGAGGCGTAGTTCAGGTCCTCCGGCGCGTCGATGGTCTCGAGGTCTGTCCAGCTCACCGGCGTCGAGGCCGGCAGGTTGGTGCGGGCGCGCAGCGAATAGGGCGCGGCCGAGGTGTGGCCGCGGGCGTTGCGGTGGAAGTCGATGAAGATGCGCTTCTTGCGGTTTTCCTTGCCCATGGTGGTGGTGAAGGTGTCGGGCGCGCTTGCCGCGAGCAAGGTGGAAATGGCGCTGCTCGCCTGGTGCAGTTTCTTCCAGTTCTGCTTCCGGGTCACTGGCACGGTGATGTGGATGCCCTTGCCGCCGGAGGTCTTCACGAAGGGCATCAGGCCGAGGCTCTCCAGCCCGCCCTTGATGTGGACCGCCGCCTCCACCACCTCGCGCCACGAGATCCCCTCGCCCGGATCGAGGTCGAAGACGATCTGGTCCGGTCGGTCGAGCCTCTGGCGGTGCGTGCCCCAGGTGTGGAACTCGACGACGCCGAATTGCGCCAGCGCCAGGTAGCCCTTGGCGTCCTCGACCGACAGATAGGTCTTCGTCTCGCCTTCCGAATTGACGCTATCGAACACCGCCACCGAAGGCGGCATGCCGGTGAAGGCGTGGCGCTGGAAGAAGCAGTCCTGCGGTTTTCCCGTCGGGCACCGCACCAGCGACACCGGCCGGCCGATGATATGCGGCAGCATGAAATCGCCGACCAGCGCGTAATAGACGGCGATGTCGAGTTTTGTCGGCCCGGTCTTGCCGAATAGCCGGCGCTCCGGATCGGTCACCCAGATGGTGGCGAGGTCGGATTCGGCGATCAGCCGCTTGCGTTTCACCGGCATCGGCGTGGTCAGCCCGCCGACATCGCGCAATCCGCGAAAGACGCCGTGGCGGATCGCATTGTCGGCGGTGCGGTTCGAATAGCGCACGCGCGCCGACAGCAGCGGCTTCACCCAATGCATCTCGCGCATGATCTCGCGCGGCACGCCTTCCGGCGGGCTGGCGCCGGCCGTCAGCCGCTCCAGCCTGGCAAGCAGCTCGGTCGCCATGTCGCGGTCGAAGCCGGTGCCGACCTTGCCGCGATAGTGCAGCTCACCATTCTCGAACTCGGCCATGCCGAGCGCGGCCAACCCTTCGGCACGGTCGGAGACGGTGTAACCGGCGATGACGAAATCATCCGTCTTTTGCGCCTTCACCTTGGTCCAGCTCTTGGTGCGGCCGCTCATGTAGATGGCGTCGGCGCGCTTGGAGACGACGCCTTCGAGCCCCAGCTCCGAGGCTTGATCGTACAGACCCTGCCCGTCGCCCTCGACATGGTCGCTGTACTGGATGGCGGCATTGGCGGCCTGGCCGGCGAGCAGCTCGGCAAGCAGCGCCTTACGCTTTATGAGCGGCGCTTTGCGCAGGTCCCAGCCGTCCAGATGCAAAAGATCGAAGGCGTAGAAATGCAGCTTTGAACCTGCGCCTTCGGCCAGCGCGTCCTGCAGCAGCGCGAAGCGCGAGATGCCCCTGTCGTCGAGCACCATGATCTCGCCGTCGATGATCGCCTGGGCGACCGGCAGGCGCGAAAAGGCCTGCGGGAGATCGCCATAGCGCTTCGTCCAGTCGATGCCGCCACGGGTGATCAGCCGCACCTCGCCATCCATCACATGCGCCATGGTGCGGTAGCCGTCGAATTTGATCTCGTGCAGCCAGAACTCGCCCGTCTTCTCCGCCGGCCCCTCGCCGCCCGGCGGTTTCGGTACCTGGGTGGCAAGCTGCGGCTCGATGCGGGTCGGAGGGGCGGCCTTGACGGCGCCGGGCAGTGCGCCCGGTTTCAGCGAACCGGCTTTCGGAGGCAGGCGCTCGCGCCGCTTCCTCGGCGGCGCCGCCAGTTCCTCGATGCGACGGCCGGACTTCACGCTTTCGGGCCGCTCGCTCAGGATGTCGCGTTTCGCATCGGCAGCGAGGTCGCGCTCCTTGAACAGCAGCCAGTTCTTCTTGTTCTCGTCCTCGCCGGGCTTGGGCTTCAGGCGCGTCAGCATCCAGCCGCCATTGAGCTTCTGGCCGGCCAGCCGGAACTTGAAGGCGCCGGTGCGCAGGCTTTTGTCGACATCCTCCATCGGCGCCCAGGTGCCGGTGTCCCAGACGATCATCGGCCCGCCGCCATATTCGCCTTCGGGGATGACGCCCTCGAAGTCGATATATTCGATCGGGTGGTCCTCGGTCTCGACGGCAAGCCGCTTGTCGGCCGGGTTGAGCGAGGGGCCGCGCGGGACAGCCCAGCTCTTCAGCACGCCGCCGATTTCGAGGCGCATGTCGTAGTGATCGGCGGTGGCGTGGTGCTTGTGGACGACGAAGCGGTTGGAGCCCTCGGAGGCGAGGCCGCCCGCGGGCTCGGGGGTGCGGGAGAATTCGCGCTTGGCGCGGTAGGGTTTGAGGTTGGCGGGCATGGATCAGGCGCCGAAGAACGCAATGGAATACGACGAACGCCGAGTTCCTTCGCCCCCCTCTCTGTCCTGCCGGACATCTCCCCCTCTAGGGGGGAGATTGGCAGTTTGAGCGCCGGCACCTCTCTTGCAACGGTGGCGATTGGCGAAACCGGCGGCGACATCTGATCTCCCCCCTTGAGGGGGAGATGTCCGGCAGGACAGAGAGGGGGGCTGTCCCGCCAGCATCTGAGATTTTCCTATAGCGCGGCGGAGCAAAGGAAAGAGATCAATCGTCGATCGCCGGCGTCAGTTCCAGCTCGGCCGGGGTCAGCCCCTGCCTCAGCTGGCTCAGCCGGAACTCGTCGACCCAGTAGGCCTCGCCGTCGACCAGCACGCGGGCGCTGTAGGTGCCGCCGGAAAAACGCTGCGCGGTGACATAGACCTTGTGGCGCTCGAGCGCGGACTTCACCGCGGCGCGGCGGGACTTTTCTCTGGAGACGGGACTGGCCATGGCCTCACTCGAACACGCTGCCGCCGAAGGATGCGGCTGTCACAAGCATGGCGGAGAGCGGAATGTGAGTCAATTTGGCCAGCGCAGGCCGCCCGCTCACCGCCCCGCCCGTAGCCGCCGCCAGCGCTGCATGAAGTCCTGCGCGAGCTTGAACAGGCGCGGGTTGTCGCGCACGAAGGCGACGCCCCGGCCGCGATATTTGATGGCGCCGCTCGCGGCCAGGCCCTTCAGCGTGATGCCGTAGCAAAGTTCGGACAGAACCGACTTCACCGCGCCCATATGCTCCTTGTAGCTCTGGTTGCCGACCGACAGGTCGAAATAGTCGAAGCCCTGCCCGCGGCCCCAGCGGATCAGCTCGCCCATGATGCACAGCCCGGGCGAAACGTTGGGCACCGCGGCCTGGTCGATCGAGACCAGCAGCGCATGCAGTGTGCCGAGATGGACCGCAAGGTACTGGACCGCGACCATGACGTCGCCGGCGCGCAGGCCGAAGACGCGTACCGAACCGTCCTTCAGACCGCGCTGCGCCGCGCTTCGGTAGAACTCGGCGACCGGCGGCCGCGCCAGGAGATCGAACCGGCCGAGCTCGCGAAAACGGCTGAGCCGCATTTCGACCAGCTTGCCGAAAATCGAGTCCACCAACGCCGGCGTGTCGGCTTCCACCAACGCCAGGCCACCATTGCGGTCCAGACGGCGCAGGTCCTTGTTGAGGGCCTTGACGAAGGACGGACGGCAGATGCGCTTGACGACGGTGTCGGCGTCGCCATCCATGGCGATGCCGTAACGGGAATGGATGGAATCGCGCGCCGGCGAAAGCAGCGCCAGGGGATTGGCGACGCCGCCGATCTCCTTCGGGATACCGGTGATGTGGATGCGGTCCGCCGGCGGCAGCACGGAAAGCACCGCCGCCCAGGCGGCCTCGGCGGACTGCCTTGTCCAGGGCGTGGCGTCGGCGAGCAAGGGTGCCGCGTAGTCGCAGACCCCGCAGCTCAACCACTCGACCACCCAATGGCCGAACGCGCGGCGCCGCATTAGCGGCACGAGCATGACCGGTTCGGCCGTCGCGGCGTCCCGCAATTCGACGATGGCCAGTTCGGCTTTCGGGGGCATGAGCCGCTCGACGATCCCCTCGGCCCAGGCGAAATGCTGGTGGCCGGTGCACACGCCGGTCGTCTCGAGACGCAGCCAGAGCGGCTTGGCCGTTTCGAGGCTGGTGTGCAACTGCGCCACGTAAGCGATGCCAGCGGCGCCGGCGTGCGGCGCGGCCTCGCCCTCGGCCAGGCCGGTCGTCATCGCGGCCATCGGCATTGCCTGGCTTGCCACATCATTCTCCTATCGTCTCTGCACGGCGAGCGTCGCCGCGCGGCGCCAGGCGCCGACCATCGTGGGGCGCTGCTCGTTGGGGTGCTTGAGGTTCCACATGCGGTTGGCCGTGAAATACCATGAGGCCACCAGCACGAAGGTCTCCGACACCGCGGCGCCGGCCAGCGCCCATGTCGACGGCGCGACGGCCAGCAGGATGCCGATCGTCGCCAGCCCGACGATCGCGCCGGCCATGGTGATGAAGGCGACGATGCGGAAATCGCCCAGAATCTCGAGGACCACGCGCGGCATCACATAGGCCATGATCGGCACGAAGTTGGCGATGGCGAAGAGCCCGATCAGGCCGACCGAGGCATGCTGCAGAGCCTGCGATTTGATCATCGGCAGGATGAACAGGACGCCGCAGCCATAGGCCAGGCTGCCGCAACCCATGACAAGCGCCCAGATCTTGGCCTGCGTCCAGACGCGGTCGAACTCCTTGTTGCGCACCAGCTTTGCAAGTTCCGGCTGCAGCATGTTCGAGAAGGCTAGACTGGAGATGCGCAGCGGCGCGAACAGCACCAGCACCGCCGCCAGCGGGGCGTAGGCGGCAGGCCCGGCGATGCCCGCGACCAGCAGCGCCAGGGATTGCCCCTGGATGTTGGTGGTGGTGGCGCTGAACCCCGACCAGCAGAGCTGCGGCCAGAGCTTTGCATAGCGCCGCCAGGTCGGCGCGCGAAACGAGACGCGCAGCCTGCGGCGCGCCAGTTTCACCAGCACCGCGATGCCGACGATATTGGCCGCGGCAAGTGCGTAGAAAGTGGTCTGAAGCGCGTTGGCGAAGAACCAGATCGCCGCTGCCGCCAGCACTATGCCCGCGATCGTGAATGCGGCGTCGCTGATGGAGACGACGAGTTGCATGCGGCGCGCGAAGAATGCCGTACGCATATGGCTGCGCAGCGACCAGGCGCAGACGAAGCAGGCGGCGCCGATGCCGCTCGGGTCGCCCAAGAGGCGCATCAGCAGCCCCGTGCCCAGCCCCATCAGCAGCGCCACCACCAGCGCCGCCGATCCGAAGGTCATGTCATACGCGTCGACGCCGGCGCTGTTGGTGCTCTTGCCCATCCATATTGCGGCCGGAACGGCGGTGAGCGAGCGGATATAGGACAGGCCGACGCCGCCCATCACCATGGCCAGCGCGAAGAGGCCGTAACCTTCGGCCGACAGAAGATGCAGCAACGCGATGTTGAGGGCGAAATGGAAGCCGCTCTGCATCGCCTCGCCGCCGATCATCAGCATGAGGCGCCGCACCAGATGGGCCGGGAAGGTGAACTTCACGGGCTCGTCTCCGCCTCGCGGGCGACGCCCGCCCGTCCCCGCCGCGGCGTGGCCTTCAGCTTGTCGGCCACGATCGCCACGATCGCGGCGGCGGCGATATGCTCGCTGAAGAGCGTCTCGTAGCGCGTACGGCCGGCGGCGGCGAAGCCGCGCCAGAGCTCCGGCCGCTGGATGATCTCGCTGAGCTTGCCGGCAAAGGCCTTGGCATCCCCCGGCGGCACATGCCAGCCGGTCTCGCCGTCGGCCACCACTTCCACCAGTCCGCCGATCGCCGACACCAGCGGCGGCCTGCCCCAGCCCATCGCCTCGATGGCGACGCGACCGAGCGATTCCGGGCGGCGCGACGGCACCGCCACGATATCCGCCCAGCGATAGTGGTCGGTCGGGTCGGAGACGAAGGGCAGCACCTCGACATGCCCTGTAAGCCCCATGCGCCCGACCAGCTCGGCGAGCGCCTGCTCGCGCTCGACGCTTTCGAAGGCGCCGCCGACGAGACGGACCTCGACGCGATTGCGCAACCCAGCGGGAAGCGAGGCGACTGCTTCGAGCAGCACCTCCTGCCCCTTGATGCGGTTGACGCGGCCAAGCAGCAGGACCCTGAGCGGGCGGCTGCCGTCATAGGTCACCGGCAGGGCGGCCAGCGGCCCGGCGACGCCGTTATAGACGACATGCGTGCGCCGCCCCCTGGCATCGATGGCCGGCGGATCGCCGAACGTTGCGCGCGTGGCGCGCGAGTTGAAGATCAGGTCCGCACGGCTCCAGCGCATCAGGGCGACAAGCACCTTGCGCAATATGCGCTCGGGGATTTCGTGGATGTGCAGCAGCGCCTTGCGCGGCAAAAGCCGCGCGGCCAGCGCATAGTCGGCGATGATCGAGGTGTTGATATAGGTCAGGTCGCTGCCCCGCATGCGGCGCCAGGCGCGCCAGAGCGCCGCGGGCAGTCGCGCCATCTCGACGGTGGCGAGCCTGAGCATCGCCTGGCGCCTGAGCACCCAGAGCGGCTCGAACACGATGCGGCTGGCATGCGGCTTGAGGATCTCGACGATCGGCCCCTGGCGCGGCAGCACGACCTCGATCTCGGCGGCCGGAAACGCGGCGCGCAGCGCAGCCACGCTCTCGGCGAAGCTGCGGTCCGAACCATAGAGCTCGTAGCCCTGATGAACGCAGGCAATGCGCATCACTTTCTTTCCACCTGCACCTCGAGTCCGCTCGGCACCGGGCCCTTCAAGCGCGGAAGAAACTTCATGCCAAATCCGCACGCCGCTCCACCCAGCGGTGGCCACTGCAGGCCCGGGAGCAAGGATCGTGCCGGCTTCCTGATTGCCCTGCTGCGGCCCTGGTACCCGACCGTGCCCCGTATCGACACAGATACGTCGCGAAGGTTGACCGATAATGAAGCAAGCCCCGCGCTCTGAAGAGAAATTTTACACCTTCATGCGAGTATCCACCCTGGGGGTACCCCTGGCACGGAAGTTGCTGGGCGGTCATTGACATAGCGACAACCATGACCGGACCCCGGGGGAATCCTTTTATTTTGAAACCGGAACTATCTTCCAACCCGATCGAAAAGCCTTCGATCCTGATCCTGGGGACACGCGGCATTCCGGCTTCCCACGGCGGCTTCGAGACTTTCGCCGAGCGGCTGGCGCTTTTCCTGGCCGGACGCGGCTGGAAGGTCGGCGTCTATTGCCAGAAGGAAGTCGAGCGCGTCGGCCAAAGGGTGACGAGCGACACCTGGCGCGGCATCGAGCTCATCACCATCGAGGTCGCCTCCAGCGGGCCGCGCGCGACGCTGGAGTTCGACTGGCAATGCGTGCTCGATGCCGCCAGGCGCCCCGGCGTGTGCCTGGTGCTCGGCTATAACGGCGCGGTGTTCCTGACCTGGCTCAGGCTCATGCGGCGCAGGATCATCACCAATATGGACGGCATCGAGTGGCGGCGGCCGAAATGGGGGCCGGCGGCGCGCGCCTGGTTCTGGCTCAACGAATGGATCGGCGCCTGGCTGTCGCAACGGCTTATCGCAGACCACCCGGCGATCGCCGACCATCTGGCGACGCGGCGGCCGCGCAGCGCCATCACCACCATCGCCTATGGGGCCGACCCGGTGACCTCGGCGCCGGAGGAACCCGTTCGCGCGCTCGGGCTCGAGCCCGGCAAATACCTGGTCTCGATCGCGCGCATCGAACCCGACAACAACATCCTGCCGATCATCGAAGCTTTCCGCCGCCGCGATCGCAGCGACATGAAGCTGGTGGTGCTGGGCACGCTCAACGACGAGATCCCCTACCATCGAGCCGTGCGCGAGGCAGCGAGCGACACGGTGATCATGCCAGGCGCGATCTACGACCAGGCGACCGTGAAGGCGCTGCGCTACCATGCGCGCGCCTATATGCACGGCCACACTGTGGGCGGCACCAACCCCTCGCTGGTTGAGGCGCTGGCTGCCGGCAACATGGTGATCGCCCATGACAACCGCTACAACCGCTGGGTCGCCGGCGAGGCGGCGATCTACTTCAACGACACCGACAGCCTGAGCGCACGGATCGACACGGCGCTGGCCGACGACGCGCTGGTGGCGCGTTGCAGCAAGGCGGCGCGGGCACGCGCCCGCGAGGCCTTCCGCTGGGAAGACGTGCTCAGCGCCTACGAGAAGGAAGCGCTGCAGCAGCTCGGCGGCGCCACGGCCGCGCCGGCGAAGGCCGACCGCGCAAAACACGCATGACTGGGGCACGCATGACTGGGCACGCATGACCGGCTGGTCTCGCCGCCGTCTGCTCGGCGCGGCGCTGGCCGTGGCGACGGCGCCGCTGGCGGTCCCGCCGCTTGTATCTAAAGCGCGCGCCGCCGGCGAATGGCCTTTCAGGCGCGGCGTCAACGCCTGGCCATGGTTTGCACTGACGCGCGAATTCCCCGCGCCCCGCACCGACTATGACTGGCCGCCCTTCCAGTCTCAGCGGCCGGTGCCGACGCCGGCCGACCTTGCCCGGCTGCGCGCCAGCGGGCTTGACTTCATCCGCCTGCCTGTCGATCCGGGCCCGTTCCTGGTCGCCGATGCGGACCGACGCGCCGACCTCATGGCGATGCTCAGCGCGGCGGTCGAAGCGGCTTTGGCCGCCGATCTCGGCGTCATCGTCAACGTGCAGGCCAATGGCGCCACCCATTACTGGAACCCCGAGCGCATGATTTCCAGCACCGGCGCGCCGGAATTCGCCCGCTACCGGGCCTTCGTTGCCGACGTGGCGGGCATGCTCAAGGACATAGCGCCCGGCGGGGTCGCGCTGGAGCCGGTCAACGAGCCGCCGCAGGACTGTTCTTCCGAGGTGTGGCCCAAGGTGCAGGCAGCGCTGCTGACCGCCGCGCGTGGCGCGGCGAAAGACCTGCCGCTGCTCACCACCGGCGGCTGCGGCTCGATGGTGCGGGGCCTCACCGCGCTCGATCCGGCGCCGCTGGCGGAATTCGAGCCGATCCTGTTCACCTTCCACTTCTACGAACCCTACCTGTTCAGCCATCAGGGCGCGCCATGGATGCGCGAGCCGGTCTATCGCGCGCTGAACAACGTGCCGTGGCCAGCCTCGGCGGGCTCATTGGAGCAGACGCTGGCCTCGGTCCGGGCCAGGATGGCTGAGGATACGGAGAGGTCCGACGAAGCCAAGAAGGCCGCCTATGCCGAGACCGAGAAGGTGCTGAAAGTCTATTTCGACGCGCAGCCCGACCGCGGCTTCATCGACGGCTACCTCGCGCAGATGAGCGACTGGGCGGACGGCCATGGCATCGCGCCCGGGCGCATCATCATGGGCGAGTTCGGCGCGCTGCGCACCGACGCCCGCTACACCGCCGCGCCCAATCCCGACCGCGTCCGCTACATCGCCGATGTGCGGCAGAGCGCCGAAGCCGCCGGCTTTCCCTGGGCGTTCTGGGACCTATTCGACGGCATGGGCATGATGGACGACACCACTCGCGCTCTCGATCCCGCCATGGTCGAGGCGCTGGGCTTGACGATGCCGCCAACTTGATTTTTTGAATCACCAAACCGTTCCAAGCGTTTGGTTTGATGCGGGAGCCGGTGGGTGGGAGACCGGTGCATTCTTGCGAGATCACCATCTGGCTGTCGGTGATAGCGATCAACCTGGTCGCGGTGCCGCTGGTGTTGCTTGGGACGCGGAGGCATGAGGCGAGCGGGGTGGCGGCCAATGCGTAAAGGCTGTGCTCGGTCGCCCTGTTCTGCTCCGGGTGATGAACGGCGCCCGCCGCCAATCGCTCGCCGCCGGGCAGCCAGAATGTACATCTATTTGCGCATTTTCGTTGATAGGTCGTGCAAATTGTGCAAATAATTGCACGTTAGCTTCCCAAGGAATCCTTGTGCCGGAGACCAACACCACCAAGATCAAGGCTCGGCTGGAACGGGAGGGCTGGCAGCTTGTCGGCGGCTCGAAACACGACAAATACAAGAAGGCCGGGATGCCGACGATCATGGTTCCCCGGCACAAGACGGTGACGCCCTTGGTAGCCCGGTCAATCGCAAAAGCGGCGGGCTGGGAATAATACCGACTCCTCACCACGCTCCATCAAGAGCAAGGCAACGAAGAACATAGGACCAGGACATGTCTCGCTATATCGCACTCGTGGATGCCGCGGACGGCATCGTCGGTGTGTCGTTCCCCGATGCACCAGGCTGCGTGGCCCAATCGGAAAACCGGGATGAGGCATTCAAGGACGCAACCGCGGCTCTGGCTGAATGGGTGGCTGAAGAACTGGCGGAGGGTCGTGACGCTCCCCGCCCTCGCAGCATGGACGAGCTTATGGCCGATGAGGCGGTACGATCGGCCTTGACCGATGGCGCCGTTTTGATCTCGGTCCCCCTCATACGCGACTATGGCCGGCCGGCCCGGGCCAATATCTCATTGGATGCAGGCCTGCTGGCCGACATCGACGAAGCAGCTCATCGACTGGGTGTCACCAGGTCTGCGTTTCTAGCTGCGGCGGCCAGGGAGAGGCTTAAGGAAACTGTCTGATCGTTCCTTCGCCGGCCTGTACAGCGCCAGCGCGATCACCACGAATTTGGTCATCAGCGTCGTCTTGGAGGCGATGCTTTCGGAGGTGTTGAGCAGGATGAGCCAGCCCAGCATCGGCAGCCAGATGCCCGGGTGGCAACGGCGCGCAACCTCGTGCATGAACAGCGCGAAGCCGAAGAAGATCAGAAGCGTGAAGAAGGCGCCCTGGTAGAGCGTCAGGCGCAGGATCGGGTTCTCGATGCCCTGCTCCAGGCCGCCGATGCGGCGCATGCTGTCGAGCAGGTCGACATCGGGTCCGACGATCAGGTCGCGCAGCTCCAGATGCCTGAAGAGGTCGAACATCTCGACGCGGGCATTGGCGCTGCCGCTGTCGGAGACGAAACGTTGGAGCAGAGCGTCGAAGAAGCCGTAATAGCCGGCGAGCGCGATCGCCAGCGGCAGCAGCGCGGCGAGCATGATCACCAGGGCGGCACCCAAGAGGTTGACACGCCCGGTCCTGAGCTGTGCCAGGCCCTGGATCAGCAAATAGACGCCGCCGAGCAGGGTCGTCAGCACCATGCCCGAGCGGCCGCCGAAGGCGACCAGCGCGCAGAACTGCAGCCCGACAAGCGCCAGCCTGAGCGGCGTCGACAGGGAGCGCGAACCCGACAGCAGCGACAGCACATAGATCGAAGTGACCGTGGCATTGGAGAGCGGATGCCCCTGCAGCGCGGTGGAGCGCAGATCATTGACGAACACGGCGCCGTCGAACCTGTAGGGGAACACCAGATGCTTGGTGCCGAACTCGAACAGTGCCATCAGCGCGTTCACCGTCATCACCGCATGGATGACGATCCGCAGCTGGGCAAAGGTCTTCTCATCGTCCTCGCTAAGCAGCAGCACGACCAGCGCCGGTGCGACGAACGTGTCGATCATGCCGGCCATGCCGGGGCGCTGCCTGAGGATGACGACGAAGAGAAGCACCGTCGAGATCACCGCCATCAGCATCGTTGCCGGCCGCTTGTTGGTGACATGGACCACGTAGCCGACCGGATTGCCGAAGGTGCAGGCGCGCCAGACGAAGACGAGCACGAAGAGATAGGTGGACGGGTGGATCTTGCTCAGCGGGCTGCCCTGCAGGCCGTCGTAATTGTAGCCGGCCAGCCACAGCATGCCGCCCGAGATGGAAAACAGAAGCAGCACCGCCACGGTGATGCCAAGACGGGTCAGCGTGTCGACCGGAACAGTGCTCGGGCCCGCCATGCCGTAGCCCGGGGCCGGGACAGGCCGGGCGGGACCCGCCAGGATCGAGGCCATGTCAGGCCGCCTCGTCGACCAGCATGGCGCCGGTCGGCAACCGTCCCATGACGGAGACCGCTTCGGAGGTCGAGGCGACGTCCCGCATCGGCGTCGCGTTCAGCCTGGCGACGAGCAGGATCTCGTCAGCCATGGCGACCAGCGGCAGGACGTTGAGGTCGTCGGCCAGCGCGCCGCCGTCGATGACGACGAGCTCGAAACTGCGATTGGCCTCGGCCAGCATGCGGTGGGCGAAATAGAGCGCCTGCGCTTCCTGGAACACCGCGGCCGGCCGGCCCCTGCCGATCAGCGCCACCGAACTGCCGGGAGCATAGCGGCTGACCGCGTCGAGCGGATATTCGCCGCGCAGCACGTCGAGCACGCCGGGCTGCGGGTCCTTCTGGCCCTTGCCGGCATTGATGTCGATGAACAGCACGCGGCGGCCCCTGGCCGCCGCCGCGTTGGCAAGCTGCCATGCAACCCTCGAGCGCTGCACCTTGTCCTCGGGCGGCGACGCCACCAGGATCGAGGGCACCAGCGGCCAGTCGGCCGGGCGCCTGGTGGCGGCGGCGATGCGCTGCAGCGCCAGCCCGGCCACGGCGTCGGTCTTCTGGGCGGCAGCGCCGGAGCGGCGGCGCCCCCGGCCCGGCAGCACGCCCAGCACCGGCGCCTCGATGGCCGACTGCATCTGGTTGGCGGAAAGCACGGTCGGCGAAAGATATTCGGCGATCAGCGCCATGCCGATGCCCAGCGCCAGGCCGCCGAACACAGCGCCGAAGACAAGCAGGCCCTTCGGCGGCCAGCTCTTCTTCAGCGCCGGCATGGCATAGGAGATGATGCGGGCATTGGTGCTGTCGACATTGGTCTGCTCGCGTGTTTCCTGGGCGCGCTGCAGGTAGTTGGCATAGACGGTGCGCACGGCGTCCAGGTCGCGCTGCAATTCGCGCAGGCGCACCGAAGCCTGGTCGGTATCGAGCGACTTCGACTTGAGCGCCTCCACCTTGGCCTGCAGGGCCTGCTGGTTGGCCAGTGACCGCTCATAGTCGGTCTCCGCGGCGGTGACGATGCGGCCAAGCTCGCGCTGGATCAGCACGCGCAGGTCGCGCAGCTGCTGCTGGGCGGCGATCATCGAGGGGTGGCGCGGCCCGAGCCCGGTGCCGAGCTGGGCGATCTGGTCGACCCGCGCCGCTTCCTGCGCCCTGAGGCTCGAAATCGTCGAGGAGCGCGTGGCTTCCGAGGTCGCGTCCGGCGCGCTGCCCTGCCTGCGCAACTGATCGACCTGCGCCTTCAGCTGCTGGGTGCGCGCCTGCGCGGCGGTCAGCTCGGCATTGAGCCCGGTCAGCTCCTGGTCGCTCACCAGATTGCCCTGGGCCATCACCATGTTTTGCTGCGAGCGGTAGGCTTCGACCGCATTCTCGGCCTGCTCGACGCGCTTGCGCTGTTCGTCGAGCCGCGCGGTGATCGCCTCGGAGGCCTTGGCCGCCTTTTCCTTGCGCGCGTCGGCCTGGTCGGCAAGGTAGGCGTTGGCGATGGCGTTGGCGATGTCCGACGCCTTCTGCGCGCTCTTGGCGGTGATGATGATGTTGAGCACCAGAACCTTGTCGTCGCGCTTCACGGCGAGCACGCGACGCAGCGAATCCAGCGTTGTCGCCGTTCTGTCGCTGCCATTGCCGCCGAAGAGCGCGCCCATCCAGCGGCCGAGAACGCCCTGCCCGTTGAACTCCGGATCCTCGGTGAGGTTCTCCGCCTTGATCGCGCGCAGCAGCACGCCGTTCGACTGCGCGACGCTGACCTGGCTCTCGACCTGGGTGATGCCGCCGTCGGGCGAGATGCGGCTCGGATTGACGTCGTTGGTGACGACCTGGAGGTCCTCGGGATCGACGATGATCTGCGCCGTCGAGGAATAGAGCGCCGGCGTCAGCATGGTGTAGACAAGCGTCAATCCGGTGAGCAGCGCGGTGACAGCGAGGATCAGGAAGCGGCGCCGCAGCAGGATGCGGCCGAGATCGCCAAGCTCGACCGTGGCAGCCGCTGGCGCCGGTGCGGGCGCGTAATAGGCTGGCGCCGGCGCGACCGCCTCCGGAGCGTTCTGCTGGGGCACCATGAGCAGGGGTGGTTGCAAAGGTCGCTCCGACAACGCTCCATCGGCCGGCAAGACGAGAAATGCGGCGTTGGCCTAGCTATTCCCGGCAACGATTAAAACACTGTTAATTATGTTCATAAATTGGGGCTGCCCTGGCACGAAGTTTGCACCGACACGGTGGAAATTAGGTGCAGCTGAAATTTGAGACATCGTGCGCATGCGGCGGGAACTAGAACCGGCGGGCCTGCCTGCCGGCTCCGGAGGCGAGTCGCCCGGGGACGGGCCATGCGCCTGAACCTGCGCCTCGACGGCGATCGCGTGCGCGCTTTCCATGTCGCGCTGGCCGAAAGGCTGTCGCGGCTGCCCGGTATCGAGCTTTGCGTCGACGCGCGTCCGGCGGCGGGCGGTGTGCCGCAGGCGGCCGAAGCGCTGTTCCAGCTTGAGACGCTTATCCACCGCCTGCCCGCCAATGGGACGGCCAGGCGTGTGCCAATTTCGATGCTGGCCGGCCATGCGAGGGCGTCCCAGCCGGCCGATCTCACCATCGACCTCG
This sequence comes from Mesorhizobium sp. M2A.F.Ca.ET.043.02.1.1, assembly GCF_003952405.1. Lineage (NCBI taxonomy): Bacteria > Pseudomonadati > Pseudomonadota > Alphaproteobacteria > Hyphomicrobiales > Phyllobacteriaceae > Mesorhizobium > Mesorhizobium sp. M2A.F.Ca.ET.043.02.1.1. Next base: position 5,953,051 of record NZ_CP034445.1, on the reverse strand, counting down.
TCGGCGACGTCGAGCCGCAAGGCGGACAGGTCTGGCGGCTCGCCTATGACGGCGTCTGCGGCGAGGAAGCGCTGCTGGCGCTCATCCTTGCCGGGGGCACGCCGCTCGCCCGCCTGGAGCAGAACGGCGCTGTTGTCGCCGAGGGGCGGCTCGGCACCGAATATCACGGCATTGCGCTGGCATCCTTCCAGGACATGCTGGCACGCACGGCCAGCTTGATCGTGGCGGCGGTCAATGGCGCCGCGCGCTCGCACCTGCCTGTGCTGCCCGAACCGCCATCCGGGGCGTCGTCCCCGTCCATGCCATCGGCCACGAAGCTCGGCGTGCGGGCCGCCAAGGCGACGGCGCGGCGCATCGTCCAGCAGATCTATCATCTGTGCTACAACGCCCCGCACTGGCGGGTTGGCTGGCGCGAGACCGGAGGCAGCGACCTCTACGAACTGCGCGCCCATCCGCAATCGGGCTGGCGGGACCTCGCCGACGACGGCAGCCGCTTCTACGCCGATCCGTTCCCTGTGCTTTACCGCGGCCAGGTGACGCTGTTCGTCGAGGACTACATCCACCGCACCGGCAAGGCGATCCTGTCGGCGGTGGCTTTCGGGCCGAACGGACCGGCAGGCACCCCGAAGCCGGTGCTGGAACTGCCCTACCACCTCTCCTACCCCTTCGTGTTCGAGCGCGACGGCGAGATGTGGATGGTGCCTGAAAGCGGCGCCAACCGCAGCGTCGATCTCTACCGCGCCACCGCCTTCCCGGGCGGCTGGGTCAAGGAAGCGACGCTGTTGTCGGACATCGTCGCCAGCGACGCAACGCTCACTGAGCATGGCGGGCGCTGGTGGATGTTCGCCACCGTGCGCGACGGCGGCGGCGCTTTCTCGGACCAGCTGCATCTGTGGTCGGCGCCGGATTTCCGCGGGCCGTGGACACCACATCCGAAGAACCCGCTGCTGATCGACATCGCGTCGGCGCGTTCGGCGGGGCGCATGGTGAACCGCGGCGGGCAGCTTCTGCGTCCGGTCCAGGATTGCCGCAGGAGCTATGGCGCCGCGCTCGGCATCGCGCGGGTCACGCGTCTCGACGAGGGCGGCTTCGAACAGGTCGTCGAGACGATCCTCAATCCCGGCGCCGGCTGGGCCGGCCGCAAGCTACACACACTCAACGAAGCGGGCGGGCTGGAATTTATAGATGGTTCGGCAATGGCGCCGCGCTGGAAGCAGCGGCGGGAGAGCATGCCCCCGGGCCTTGGAGACAAGCAATGAGCACCACCGAGAACCGCGAAACGCCCGCAGCCCCGCCCGGCAGGACCGAGGCGGAAGTGGCGATCGTCGGCGCCGGGCTGGCCGGAACCGTTCTGGCGATAACGCTCGCCAAGGCTGGCCGCAAGGTGGCGCTGATCGATCCGCACCGTGTCCACCATGACGAATTCAGGGCCGAGAAAACCCGCGACGAACAGATGGGGCTGTTCGAGAAGCTTGGCCTCGGCTCGGTCTTCAGGTCGCTCTCCACGCCGATGACCGACCTCCATGTCTTCCGCTTCGGCCAGTTGTTCGAGCGCAAGCAGACCTTCGAATACGCCTTCTCCTACGCGCCGCTGGTCAACGGCATGCGCGCGGCGCTGCCTCCGGAAGTGCCGCTGACGGTGGGCAAGGTCGCCGAGGTGTCGACCGGGCCGGACCGGCAGCGCCTCGTGCTCACCGACGGCTCGGTCATCGATGCGCGGCTTCTGGTGGTGGCCACCGGCTATAGCGAGGCGGTGCGGCGCGCCATCGGCGTCGAGCGCATCGAGGAATCGAAGGCGCATTCGCTGTCGATGGGGTTCGATCTCGCGATCACGCCGCAGGAATTCGGCCTGCAGTCCCTCACCTTCTACGCAAGGCGGGTTGCCGATCGCATTGCCTTTCTTACCATCTTCCGGATCGGCGAGCGGCTGCGGGCGAACATGTTCGTCTATCGGACCGTGGCCGACCCGTGGGTGCGGGCGTTCCGCGAGAACCCGCAAAAGATGCTTCTGGATCTGATGCCGGAGATTGCCCAGCGATGCGGCAACTTCGCCGTCGCCAGCGAGGTCGAGGTGCGGCAGGTCAGCCTGACGACGACACAGGGCCATCGCCGCGACGGCGTGGTCTTCATCGGCGATGCGTTCGCCACGACCTGCCCTGCGCAAGGCGACGGCATCCACCGCGTGCTTACCGATGTCGATTGCCTCAGCTCCACGCATATCCCCGCCTGGCTCGAAACGCCCGGCATGGCGGCCGACAAGATCTGCGCCTTCTATGACGATCCGATCAAGGTCGCGGCCGACACCAGGGCTTTGCGGGCCAGCATCTATGCCAAGCGCATCACCACCGAGACGGGACTGGAATGGCGCCTGCGCCGCCTGCGCAACAACACCGCGCGGCAGTTGATGGTCTTCAGCCGACGTGTCCGCGAAGCGGGAAAACCGGCCGAGACGCGCGCGGCGTGAGAGGGGCGCTGCGCCGCCGGGCGCGTCTGGGAACGTCAACGTGAGTGAGCTTACGAATCCGTAAGTCGCGTCCCTGGCGATGCCCGCTTAAACCAAGGTGAGCAGTGTCTCCTGCTCGGCGGGACAGCGTCGCATCAATGGCCCGCTGCCGCCTCTATCGGTCCGGCAGCGGGCTATCGAGCAGGCAGGATCGTTTGCGCCGCCCGTGATAGCCGCTTGAACGCCCGAAAGGCACCGACTGGATCCGCGCCTTCCGCGCGCCCGGGGGTTGGCCGCGCACCGTGCTTCGCCCTATCTTCGGATTGAACAAGGACACGACCATGACCCGCATCCGGGCGATGACGAGGAACGATCTTGCCGATGTGTCGCGGCTGCTCGGCCAATCCTGGCGGCGGACCTACGCGCCGATCATGGGCGACGAGACCGTGGCCCGGCTCTCCGACGAAAGGCACGCGCCGGACCAGCTTGCGCAAGAACTCAAGGACGAGGACAAGATGTCCTTCGTCGCCGAACGCGCCGACGGCTCGATCGCCGGCTATGCTATGGCGGCGATGGACGCCAAAGGCGACGTCACGCTGGAGCGGCTGCATATCGAGCCGCAGGCGTTCGGGAGCGGGCTTGCGGTCGATCTTCTGCATGCCGTGCTTGCCGCCCACGCCGGCATCCCCTCGATCGCCCTGGAGGTGATCGATGGCAACGACCGCGCGATCGCCTTCTACCGCAAGCACGGCTTCGAGGTGGTCGAACGCCGCGAGACCGCCCACGGCGTCAGCGGCCACGCCTCGCTGATCATGCGCCGCATGCTGCCCATGGCTTAGATCGCATCAGGCGGCGAGCAGGCGCAGCGCCTGCATGACGCTGTCCTCGAAGCCGCCTGGCGCCCTGCCTGCCTCGGCCAGTTGCGCAGTATCCCAGCTCCGGCTCAGGCTTCCGTCGGCCATCAGGACGGCGCGGCTGCAGAGCGCCGGCACAGCCTCCACCACATGGGTCGACACGATCACGGCGTGACGGCCGCTCGCGCAGAGCGCGGTGATGACGCGTTTCACCTCCCAGGCCGCGACCGGATCGAGGCCGTTCAGCGTCTCGTCTAAGATCAGCAGCGGCGGCCGGCCGAGAAGTGCCGCGAGGATCGCGACCTTGGCTCGCGTGCCAAGCGAATATTCAGCAATCGGGCGGTCGATCCAGCGCCCGAGCTCGAGCCGCTCGAGGAGGTCGCCGCTCGGCAGATCGGCACTCGGCAGATCGGTACTCGGGAGATCGTTTGGCGCGCAGCCGCGGATCGAGGCGACGAGCTCCATATACTGGCGTCCCGACAGTGCCGCCGGCAATTCGTGCGGCTCGATGGCGAGGCCGAAGCCGGCCTTGGCGCGCTCCGGCGCGGCGGCAAGCGCGACGCCGTCGACCGCCACGCTGCCGCCGAGCAACGGGATCTGGCCGGTGATCGCCCTGATGAGCGTCGACTTGCCCGAGCCATTGGCGCCGAGCAGGCCGACTATGTCGCCCCGGCGGAGCGAGAGATCGATGCCGCGCACCACGGCGCGCCCGCGATAGCCGGCGCTGAGACCGCTGACGGCGAGGACTTCATCCATTGCGATACCTCTGTCGGGCCCGATGCCACAGGAAGAACACCAACGCCGCCAGGCCGATCAGCACGGTGCGTCCATATTCGAGCGTTTCATAGCTGGCATAGGCGAGCGCGCTGGCGAAGCTCAACATGGCAACGAATGGCGCGTTGAGGAAATAGGCGCCGAACACCGCATAGGCGCCGTTCAGCACCAGCAGCCAGAGTCCGCCCGCCACCGGCACGGCCCATGCCGACGGCTCGGCCGCGAGCGCCGCGCCGGCCGGCAGCAGGAAGAAGGCGAGCGACAATTGCAGTGGCAGTTGCACCAGCCGCAGCCACACGCGGGTGAAGCCGATAGGCGCCGTGCGCAGCACCGGCGAGCCGAGCGGCTGGCAGCGCAGGCTGAGCATGAAGACAAGAATGCCGCCCGCCAGACCCGCGACCGCTGCCGGCCCGGCCGTGCGGCCGGCAAGGCTTGCCCATGCGCCAAGGATGGCCGCGACCGCAAGCATGAGGCTGGCGGCGGCCAGCTTCCATGACGGCCGCAAACGGCCGCCCGGCAGTTTCCAGGCCCAGCTCGAAAGCCAGCGCGGGCACGCCCGGTCGAGGCGGCGCAGCCACGGCCTTCCAACCAACACGGCCTCGCTTGCCGCGTCATCGAGGAGAAGGCGTGGCCGCCGCAGGCGCCAAAGAGCGGCCGTGCCGAAGCCCAAGGCAAACAAGATCGCCGCGCCCAGGCCCCAGGCCGCCGGCAACGGCTGCCCAATGACTGCGCAGGCCAAGCCCGCAGAAACGGCAACCAGGGCGCCCAGCGGCGCGAAGATCGCCAGCGTCGCCCTGCCGGCCATGTGGCGGCGCTGTCTGGAGCCAAGCGGCAGCGCCTTGAGGAAGGGCGCGAAAGCGCGTTCAAGGCAGAGCCTGGCGACTGCGTTGCCTGCGAGCGCCCCGAGTACGGCCAGGGTGAGCGGCAGGCCAAGCGTCCACAGGAGCTGGTCGTCCCGCAATTTCGGCGCCGCGGCATGCAGGGCAAGCACGATATCGGCGATCGCATAGGCCAGCAGCGCGCCGCCGCCGAGCCCGATCCAGGCGAGATCGCGGCACCGCATCGCCCGCAGGCCGGCGACGAGCTCGCGCCAGAGCAATATCAGGACAAGCCGGTCGTGCCGCATTGGTTCGCCATCATGGTTCCGACACTAGAGCGGTTCAGCGTTTCACGGAATCGCCGAACCGCTCTAAGCCTTTGTATTTACGCAATTCCTGACGGAAAACCGCTCCGCACTTTTCCTGGAATTGCTCTAGAATAGGTCACGGCAATTGTGCCGCGAGTGGGGCGATGGCTCACCCGGCCGGCTTGGCGTTGACGTTCTTCATGGCGGCAAGCAGGTAGTCCTGCACCGTTGCCTGAAGGTTTGTGGTGGCGGCGCGCACCGCGGCCATCGCCTGCCTAACCGCCCCCTCGTCGAAAGGCTGCGCCTTCTCGGCCGCAGCCAGGTCGGCGCGCGCCGCGCGCAGCTGCCGCAGCGCCTCGAACGTGCGGCCGCGGTTGTCGCGCATAACCGCGCGGAACTCCTTGCGCACCTCCGGCGAGTAGGCGCCCGCGACTTCCGCCAGCAGCCCGCGCCCGACGGCCGCCTGGCGCAGGCCATGCGCGGCATAGCCGATAAAGAAGAAGTTGAGCGCGAGCGAAAGGGCAAGCACGACCAGCACGGCAGCCCAGATCCATGAACGACCGGTCATAGCGCGTCTCCCTCGCTCGCATCGCCGGCGATCGGCGGTCCGCCGTCGTCGGGAAGCCTGGCGCCCGCGGCGAGCGCCAGAAGCTCAGAATCCTGCGACTGGTCCTGAAGACGCGCCACCTGGTAACCTGCGACTGTCGCGGTGACGAGCAAGGCCGCGGCGCAAGCGGCGATGCCGGCCGGCGCGACGAGGAAGCGCGGCAGCAGCGAAGGACGCGCCGCGCCGCGATCGATGCGCGCCAGCACCTTGCGCGCCAAGGCGCGATCGTCGCCCTCGATCAGCGCGGCCTGCCGCACGAGCCTGTCGAGCGCCGCGTCGGCGCCGGCATCGCCGTCAAGCGCCATGAATGCCAGGGCGGGCCCTCTCAAGGGCGCCGGCCAGGCATCGATGTCGTCGCCGAAGCGGCGCCGGTTGTTCTCGAATTCCTCGCGTGTCATGAGGACTTCCTTTCGCGGCCCGCGGCCGCATCTGCCAAATGATCCCTGAGCGCGCGGCGCCCGCGCACGAGCAACTGTTCGACCGAGCCGGCGCTGGCGCCCATCACCTCGGCGATCGCACCGATGTCAAGCTCGCCCACCGCCCTAAGAAGCAGCGCCATCCGCTGGCGCTCCGGCAGGCGCGACAGGCCATCGCGCACGATTGCCAGCTCCTGCCTGGCCGCCGTCGCCGTCTCGGCATTGGCTTCCAGCGCGGCCGGCTCCTCCGCGACATCGTCCAGGCCGAAGAAATTGCGCAGCGCGCGGCGCCGGCGCTGGTCGATGCAGCGGTTGGCCGTGATCCGGTAGAGCCAGGTCGAGGCGCGCGCCCTGCCGGGATCGAAGCGCGCGGCCTGTTTCCAGACGGTCACGAACACCTCCTGCACCACGTCCTCGGCATCGGCCGCATGACCGAGATAGCGCGTGGCGAATGTGCGCAGCCCACGGCCGTGACGGGCCATGAGCGCGGACAAAGCCGCCTGGCTGCCCGCGGCGATGCGGGCCAGAAGCTCCTCATCGCCACCGACAGCTTCATCCCGCACGGCGGCGGGCACCGGTCGAGGAGCCTCCGGCGGCGAGGGAGAAATCCGCGACGATCCGGCTCGGGAGAAGAACGAATTCCGACGTCAAGTCCACCACCAGATGTCAGCGGCGCCAACGGCGGAAGCCGTGAACCGTGTTGCCGTTCGGGCCCGTGAAGCTGCCGACCGAACGGCCGCGAAACGGTCCGGCCGCGCTGTAGCGCTGACCTGAAACGGTCTTGCCATTCGGCCCGGTGGCAGAATAGCTCCTGGAGCAGCGGTCAACAACGCCGGCCTTGCAGGTTGAGTTCGACGTGTAGGTGCCGCCATTCGGTCCGGTGCGCGTCGTCGAGCCGGTGTAGATATTGCCGTCCCGGTCGACGCTGCGGCTCAGTTCGCCGCCATGCACGGTCTCGCGCGTCCACTCCTCGGCCGAGGCAGGGGAAGCGGCCGACCAGACAACCATCGCGCCGAGGCAAAGCAGCGGAAGTTTGAATGTTGAAAGCATGTCATTTCCTTTCTGGAAGGCAGGTTGGTCAGTTGGCGTGGGCGGCCACGATCTTGCGAATGGCCGCGATCTCGTCGGCGGAGAGCCTGCCGTCGCCATTGCGGTCGGCGAGATCGAAGAGCGGCGTGCTGGCCTGGAATTCGTCCTCGGTGACCTTGCCGTCGCCATTCCTGTCCATGCGCCGCCAACGATTGCCGAGGCGGGCCTCGGCTGCCAGGGCGCGGTCATCGATGGCCTGGCGGGCGGTCTCGATCTCGTTCTCGTCGACGACGCCGTCGCCATTGCGGTCGAGCCTTTTGAAGAGACGTTCGCGGGCGGCGAGCATCTCGTCCTTCGAGATCGCGCCGTCGCCATTGGTGTCGAGGCGCTGCAGGATGCGCTGGCCGGGCATGTCCTGCGCCGCGGCGGCGCAGACCGGAGCGAGCCCGAGAAGCAGGCCCGCAAGGATTGCTGAGTGTTTCATGGTTGGTCCTTTCGACTGTCACGTCGCGGGGGCGACTGTCGGCCAATACGCAGCCCGGTTCGTGCTCCTACGCCGACGTCCGGATTTTTTTGCCGGCCGCCGTGGCGCGGCGCCCCGTGCATCGAACTTTCCGAAAAATTCGCGGGCAGCGCGTAGGAGCCGTCGAACTTGCGCGTAGGAGGCGCTGCAAGGACGGTCCGCGGCGGGCCGTCGATTACAGCGGAGACCCGGATGACCAAGATTGTGACGGCCCTCGCCGGGCTGCTTCTGTGCGGCTGCAGCGCCTTCGCCGCCGACCAGGGCGCCCGGGAAGCGTTCCGGCGCATCGACACCAATGGCGACAGAAAGCTCGAATTCAGCGAGATCCAGGCAGCGCGGGCGCGGATGTTCGACCGGCTGGACGCCAACCACAATGGCGTGCTCGACCCCGACGAGGTGCGCGCGGCCGTGGAGCAGGTCAAGGCGAAGCGCGACGTCCAGGCCGCGCGTTTCGCGGGGCTGCATGCCGAGGCGAGCCGCATGGACCGCAACGGCGACGGCAAAATCTCGCGCGACGAATTCACGGCCGTCATTCCCGACCGGCTGCTGCAGGCGGACACCGATGGCGACGGCGCGCTTTCGATTTCCGAACTGCGGGCGCTGAAGCGCCCGTGATCCCCCCGTGATCCCAGGTGACACACAACAAAGGAGAGAGACGATGAAATGGATAGTGACGGCCCTTTGCGGCCTGGTGCTCGGCGCATCGATGCTGGCCTCGCCGGCCGAGGCCGTTCCGATCGTGCCCGCCCCCGGCCAGGCATCCGTGACCAGCCAGGCGACGCCGGTCTGGTACCGGCGCGGCTTCTACGTCGTTGGCGGCGTCTATTACTACAACGGCTACCGCGGCTATTGGCGCGTGCGCCCCGGCTACCGCTACTACAATGGCTACTGGTTCCCGGCCGCCGCCTTCGCGGCCGGCGTGGCGGCCGCCACGGTCGCGCCACCCCCGCCCCCAGCGGCGCGCCTGGCGGCCGCCCATGTGCGCTGGTGCTATGACCGCTACCGCTCCTACCGCGCCTGGGACAACAGCTACCAGCCCTATGGCGGCCCTCGCCAGCAGTGCCTGTCGCCTTATAGTTGAGCCGGGCGTACCGGCGCGGCGTGAACTCTGGATGCATAAAAAAGCGCGTCGCGCCGAAAACGAGTTCGGGCGACGCGCTACAGTCTTTGTCCGATATTACCAAACGTCGGTGTGGGTGGTTCCGTGAGTCCCCGAGGGAGTGGAGTCGGCCGGAACCACCCGCCCGCCTTGTGTCCTTCCCAAGACGGACCGACTATACGGCGCCGCCCTGCGGTTTCCTTGACCTGGATCAAACGCCGCCGGCTCGGCGCTGGACGTGTCCTGTCCCCGCCCTATACTTTCGCGAGCGCTGATTTTTCGCGGGAGACAAGGACATATGAGCCTCGGCAAACACAAACTCGGAAGCCAGGGGCTCGAAGTCTCGGCCATCGGCCTCGGCTGCATGGGCATGAGCCAGGCCTACGGCCCAGCCGACGAGGCGGAGTCGATCGCGACGATCCACCGGGCGATCGAGCTCGGCTGCACCTTTCTCGACACGGCCGAGGTCTACGGGCCGTTCGTCAACGAGGAACTGCTTGGGCGCGCGCTGCAAGGCCGGCGCGACCAGGTGACGATCGCGACCAAGTTCGGCTTCCGCATCGTCGACGGCAAGCAGTCCGGCACCGACAGCCGGCCCGACCATATACGGGAGGTGGTGGAGGCTTCGCTCAAGCGGCTCGCTACCGATCGCATCGATCTGCTTTACCAGCACCGCGTCGACCCCGCGGTGCCGATGGAGGATGTCGCGGGCGCGGTCGGCGAGCTGGTGGCCGAGGGCAAGGTGCGCTTCTTCGGCCTGTCGGAAGCGGGCATTGCCAACATCCGCCGCGCGCATGCCGCGCATCCGGTCTCGGCGCTGCAGAGCGAATACTCGCTCTGGGAGCGCAACCTCGAGCCCGAGATCATCCCGGCGCTGAAGGAGTTGGGCATCGGCCTGGTGCCCTTCGCGCCGCTCGGCCGCGGTTTCCTGGCCGGCGACGTCAAGCGCGCGGAGGACTATCCGCAGGGCGATTTCCGCCGCGGCGACCCGCGCTACCAGGGCGAGAATTTCGACTTGAATGTCGCGGCCGCCGCCGCGGTGCGCGACATTGCAGCGGCAAAAGGCGTGAAGCCCGGCCAGATCGCGATCGCCTGGCTGCTCGCCAAGGGGCCGGACTTCGGCATCGACATCGTGCCGATCCCCGGCACCAAGCGGCGGACCTATCTGGAAGAAAATGTCGCGGCGGCGGACATCACGCTCGACGCGACCGAGATACTGGGGCTCGACATGGCGCTGACGCCCGACAAGGTATCCGGGCCAAGGTATAACGAGCGCACGATGTCGCTGGTGGACCGGTAGGGGTCGAAGTCCTGAGGACTATTGAACGTCGGCGCGAAGGAACTCGGCGCCGACAGCTGGCAATCAGCCCTCACCCGCCCGAATGCGGATCGATGCTGTAGGGATGCACCGGATAGCCGGGCCCGATCGCCTCGCCCACTCTTTCCACCCAGCCCTCTACCGCCGGATAATCGGCGAGGGAGAAACCGCAATCCTCAGCGCGGTGGCTGTAGGCATAGACGGCGATGTCGGCGATGGTGAGCGTATCGCCGACCAGGAAAGGCGTGTCGGCCAGGCTGCGCTCCAGCGCGCCAAGCGCTCGCACACCCGCCTCGCGCTTGCCGGCAACCAGCGCCTGGTTGCGCTCCAGCCGGCCGGTCAGGCTCCAGAAGCGCAGCGAGCCGATGACCGGCTCGACATAATACTGCTCGAAGAACAGCCACTGCATGACCTTGGCGCGGGCAAGCCGGTCCGTCGGCAAATAGGGCGTGCCCTCGGCGACGAGGGTGAGGATTGCGTTGGACTCGGCGATCGCCTGGCCATTGTCCACGGCGAGCACCGGAACGGCGCCGGCCGGGTTGAGCTTCAGGAAAGCCTCCGTGCGGCTCTCGCCCTCGAAGATCGAGACCATGCGGGTTTCGTAAGCGATGCCGAGCAGGCCGAGCAGGACGCGGATCTTCCAGGCGTTTTGCGACGGGAGATAATCGTAGAGCATGAGCATGGCCGATCCCTCATTGGCAGCAATGGCTTCGCATGAGGTGGTCCGATGCGCCACCCGATTCAGGTGGCGGGGCTCAAAACACAGAAAGGTCTTGGCGAGGCCCCCCTCTCTGCCCTACTGGGCATCTCCCCCTCAAGGGGGGAGATTATATGTCATGTATGCTTTCGCCAATCACCAGCGCTGCAGGGAGACGGCCGTCGGAAGCTGCCAATCTCCCCCCTTGAGGGGAAGATGTCCGGCAGGACAGAGAGGGGGGCGAAGGAACCCGGCCTATCATGTTGGCCGCGACCTCCTCACCTCCCCGCAATATCCCTCGCCACTGCCTGCGCCTCGATGCCGATCTCGCGCAGCAGACCCGTGACGGGGTTGTAGAAGCCGACGAGATAGACGCCCAATTCGCTCGCCCGCGCGTTGACGCCGCTCTTGTCCGGTCTGAGCTGCGCCGGCAGGAAGGCGTCATAGGCCGGACGGTAGCCGGTGGCGAAAATGGCCGCGTCGAATTTCTTCTCCACGCCATCGACGAATGTCACGCCGTCTCCGGTGAAGCTTGCGATGTCCGGCGCGATGCCGATCCGACCCTGCTTGATCGCCGCCACGGTGCCGATATCGATAACCGGAATGCGGCCGGCCTCGATGCCTTGCAGGATGCCTTGCTTGGGCCGCACGATGCCGTATCGCTCCAGCCGGCCCAGCGCCCGGTCGAGGATCTTGGGGAACATCCAATCGTTCAGCGCCTGCGGCATGGTCCGGCTGGCGATGCCCACCATCTGGATCGGCACGCCGAACAGCTGGCGCGGCACGATGTGGACGCCCTTGCGCACCGAGATGGTGGGGTGAGCGCCGCTTTCGGCCAGATCGAGCGCGATCTCCGCGCCAGTATTGCCCATGCCGACGATCAGCACGTCCTTGCCGGCATAGGGCGCCGCTTCGGTGTAGGCGGCGCTGTGCAGCACCTTGCCCTTGAAATCCTCGATGCCCGGGAAATCCGGCATGATCGGCTGGGCGTTGTTGCCGGTGGCGACGACGACCTTCCTGGCGCTGATCCCGCCGGCGTCCGTCTGGACCAGGAATTTTTCGCCCTCGCGGCGGATGGATTTGACCGTGACGCCGAAGCGCGGCTCAAGGCCGAAGCGCTCGGCATAGGAATCGAGATAGGCCACCACCTTTTCGCGCGGAACGTAGCGGGGATGGCGTTTCGGGAACGGCACGAAAGGCAGCGAGGAGAAGGATTTCACCGTGTGCAGATGCAGCCGCCGGTAATGCCGCCGCCAGGACGGCGCAACCTCATCAGCCTTTTCGAGAATCAGGAAATCGACGCCCGCCTGTTTGAGGCAGGCCGCGACAGCGAGCCCGGCAGGGCCGGCGCCGACAATGACGACATTGGTCTCCAAAACGCTTTTCCTCCCGCCAAAGCGGCAAAACCTATGACGGGAGGGGTTGGAGGGGCAAGTAGGGAGAAGCACCCATGCTCCACCGCGTGGGATGGAGCGGGGCGCCCGGCGCCTCATCTTCGTGCATGAACGCCGCAGAGATGCATAAATCGCGATTTATTCGCGAGCGTCATACTCGAAAGCGCCGTTCGGCGCCGCGGGAGAGCACGCAGATTTCGGCTTCGGTCAGCGTAATCTGATAGCGCTGTTTGGAATTCTTCGAGTAGATGTCGTCAGTAACAATCGAGACGGTCACATCGCCGTTCTCGTCGATCTGTACATCCTCGATCTGCAACGGCGCCGAGTATATGCATTTCGGTGATCCTGGCTTTCGCGCAGGCTGAGCAGACAATCGCAATGTGAAAAGATCCCTTGCTGTGCCAGCAATTCGACCGACGCAAAATTGATGCCAGCAATTCGGTCCCGAGATGGGACGACGTTGGTCTACTCCCTCGTTCGTCCTTATGGATGCGTGCCAACTATTTCGGCAAGAGCGTAGTGTTTCGCCAGCCGGCGCCGCGTTCGCCACCCGAAACCCAGCGCCGGCTAGGCCCGGCGGTCATCCATCAACGCTACCCAACGGAACCGCCGGGCCGCTCTTATCGGCAAGTGCGCCTCGCCGGTGGAATGGCGGCGATAGCCGTGCCACGATGCTCGCCAGCGCCGGCCTAAAGCGCGTCGCGATCTTTCAGATTCGCTCCATGCGCTTTAGGTTTTTGATTTTACGCATGTCTTTATCCCGAAACCGATTCCCACTTTCGGGAGACATGCTTTAGCGATTCCGGCTTACTACCAACGGCAGCGTGCCGATCCCTCGGCAGAGGCGTATATTAAAGCGAGCCGGTGCCATGTTTCGTTTCCGAGTCCCCGCCGGCTAGGCCCGGCGTTCGCTGGCCTACCCCGTCAGCCTGCCGGGCCGCTCCCGGCGCAGGGACGTCCATCCCTGTGCCATGGGCGAAAAACGGTGGAAAGTCATCAACCGTGATCTTTATGCAGCCGCACTAATATACCCACTGCTGCAACCGGCTCCCCACCGAGTCGGCTAGGCCCGGCGGTTCATCCAACGCTACCCCAACGCGGAACTGTCGGGCCGCTCCAGGGCGTGAACGGAAAGGGAGCCACTCCCAACGGAAGGAAGGGCGTCGGCCGCCACCTCATTCAGACTGAAGTCTTCATCAAATGTTAAAACCTGGCAGCCGCGCTGCCACCTGCTTCGTTGCAAAAATCGGCCTGGAACATTTTAGCGAGATTGAATGTTCCAGAGTTATGGACAGCCGACATGAACTCTCCGCAGAACAGGTCAGACTGGCCCGGGCCCTCTTGAACTGGTCGCGGGTACGCCTGGCTTCGAAGGCCAACGTCAGCGAAGCGACGATCAGCGGAATCGAAAACGGCCTAAAGAACACTCGACCTGGCAGTGTGCTTGCTGTGCGGCTGGCTTTGGAGGCTGGGGGAATTGTCTTTGCGCCGGATGGGCGCGCTTCGATAGTAGATCCGAAAGGCCAGATCACCGCCGACAACAGAACGTGGCGCCGACGGCTGGCGGACCGCTCCTTGACTCGCGACCGATCTGAGGTGCGATCTCAAATGAGAGCCGTCGCTCGAAAGAAAAACCCGCCGACCTAAGCCGACGGGTCATCTTCCCTCAAACTGCTGTGCGCCCCTTTCCCCGGATGGTCCGCCCGAAACCCAGGAAACCCCGCACAAGCCTTTTCTAATGGAATCTCATGTAAAGGGCTGTAGCTTGGCAGCAACAGCTACCCCGACTAATGAGGCAACGACCGTGATGCCGCTTAGAACATGTGTGAGCGACCCAGAGCCAGCCGTGACAGCGAAACAAGCTCTTCCTCATCCTCGATGCCGGCCATGAAGTTGGCGAGGATTCGTGACGCCAGGGCCTCACGTTCATCGGCAGTCTGCTCCTCAGTTTTCAGCCGGTCGAACACCCTTGCCACGAACTCCAATTGAGCAGGCTCGAAAATTCCGGCGTCCTGCGCCTTCTGGCGAACTGGCATCGCAGTAACTCCACCTACTTTTCGCGAAAATCCTTCAGTGAGGCATGACGCAACGTCTCCTCGCCCTTGAGGAACTTCACCCGTCCGACCAGGCCCGGCTTCAGCCACTCCGCCTTCTGCTTTGCCAATCCCTTTGGAGGCGGAGCACCAACTTTGCCCTGCACGCGATCCCAGAGAGCCTGTCGTTTGTCGGCTTTGAAGGTCACAAACGCACCGCCCATGTACCGGCCCTTGTCGGCCATCAGCACCATGGCAGGCTTCCCCGCCTCACGCTGCACGCCAATGATGTCCATTTCGGCTTCGACGTAGCACTTGATTTTCCGCCAGTTCATGGTCGCGCCGGAGCGATAGACACTGTCGAGGCGCTTCGAAACGATGCCTTCCAGGTTGGCCTCGCACGCGAGGTGGTAAACGGCGTCGCCAGTGCCCGGCAGAGCCTCCGAGAACTGGATATGCCCACCTGCCGGGATAAGCGCTTGCAGCACCTCCCTGCGATCTTTCAGGGCCATGTCGCGCAAGTCATGGCCATTCAGATGCAGGAGGTCGAATGTGACGAAATAGAGAGCCTGAGGCCGCTGTGTGATGGCCGACCGCAGCGCATGGAAGTCGGACAGGCCTTTTTCGTTGAGCACAATCATCTCGCCTTCGATAATGAAGCTCTCTGCCTCCAGGGTCTCGGCTTCCTTGGCGATCGACTTGTACTTCGCGGTCCAATCAATGCCCGACTTTGTGAACACACGGACGCCTTCATCGTCCCTGATGATCTGCGATCTGTAGCCGTCGAATTTCACCTCATGGCTCCAACCGTCTGCCTTTGGCGGTTGCTCGACAAGCTCAGGCTCCATCGGGCGAATGAAGGACAGCCGAACCGGCTTACGCATGAGAGCCCCAACGCATCACTCAAGTTTGATTCAATAGCGCAGGGTCGTTTCAGTTCCGTTAGCTGCAGCTAATGGGAACATTCGGTGCGGAACTCTGTTCTCTCTCACCAGGAGGAACGGCTATGGCAGACGACAAGACCAAGCGCGATTTCAGGGACCGCGACCGAGTTTCGGCGAATGAGGATTACGAGGTTCGCTACTTCGCCAAACAGCATCGCATCACGCCCGAGCAGGTGCGTGAACTGATCGGCGAGCACGGCAACGACCGAAAGACGTTGGAGCGCGAGGCGAGGAAGCTTCGAGGATGACGAGGCTTTCCGAGCTGGGTCCGCCGAAAGGGGTGACGGTGCACCGCCCGCCGGGCTCCATTCGGAATTCGGACTTCTATCGCTGCGAGACGTGCGGCCAGGTCGTCGACTGCAAAGACATCAGACAGGTTATGTGGCACCAGTTCCAGGATGAGCATGAGCCGCTTGAACTGGACAGCTAATCGGTAACGCGGCGATACCGGAAATGACCGCGGATATGGTCGTTGAAAAAGCGGCCTTTGACAAAGGCCGACCGGAACGCGGCGTAAGTCTCCGGCGGCACGCCCTCAAAGTCGTAGCGCTTGCCGCTGGCCACGAACCACACAGAGAGGATCCTGCTGGTCGGATCGTACTCGGTTTTCTTGATCGAGGTGGATGGCAATGGCGCACCTTGCGAGTTTGCATTCGCAAACGCCGGGAACGCGGCTTTTGTTTCAGGGATGGGAATCTATAACGCCTCCCCATGAAGCGCCGGCGCCCTAGTCCGCCGCGCGCGGCGCCTCGGGCTCGTCCTCCGGCGGTTCGAGGATCTCGATCAGTCTCGCCACGCGGGCGCCAGGCATGGCATGGCCCTCATTCACCAGCGCCTCGTCGGCGCCGATCCAGGCGAAGGCCTCGCGCAGCTCCTCGAGGCTTGCGCCGGTGAGCGCGATGTCGGCAATAACGGCCTCGTCGACCGGTCCAAGCACGGAAATGATCTCGTTGCGGGTCATCTTGTCCTCCCCCATCGGTTGGGATGATTGGCCACGGAAGATGATTGGCCAAGGAAACGGATGACGGGCGGAGCGGGTTCCGGCGCGGCGTCTCGTAGTCTCCTTCCTCAAAGGACGGATTGCCCGCGCGCTTTGATCTCGCACGAGACAACCGCTATGCACCTAACGCACGGAATCCCATCGAGTCCCTCATGAAATTCGCCATCCTGCTTTGCGCCTTGCTCCTTGCCTCCCCTGCGCGGGCGGACTGGAAGCCCATCGAGAGGATCGAGACCTATGCCGTCTCCGGGCAAAGCGCGGAGCAGCTCTATCTGTCGATCGGCGAGAAGGGCCCGCTGGTCGGCGCGGCCGGCGGCGGGCGTCGCGTCATCGCGCACACGTTCTTCAAGCTGACCTGGCAGCGCGACTACCAGCCGCAAGGCAGCGCCTGCGTGCTGAAGTCGGCGCGGCCGAAGCTGATCATCACCTACACGCTGCCGAAGCCGGCCGGAAAGCTGGACCCCGCCCTGCAGGCGCGCTGGGACAGGTTCGCGGCCGGCCTGATCGCGCATGAAAAGGTGCACGGCGCCGGAATCGTCGACATGGTCGACAAGATCGTCGCCTTCAGCACCGGCCTCACCGCCGAGAACGATCCCGGCTGCAAGAAGGTCAGGGCCGAACTGACGGCCTATCTGGACCAGCTCTCCAGGGCGCAGCGACAAGGCAGCCGCGACTTCGACACGAAGGAGTTCGGGCAGGACGGCAACATGCTGAAGCTGATCGCGGCGTTTCTGGGCGGCGGCTAACGGATCGCCACCAGCTTCGCCGCGTCGCGGATAGCGCGCACGGCGTCCGGATTGGTGACGGGATAGCCCGCAATGAAACCGTCCACCGAGAAGCCTGGAAATTCCGTGCGCAACCTGCCCGCGATGGCGGCCGCCTCGGCCCCCTCGCCCTCCCTCGCATGGGCGAGCATCAGAAATATCAGCACGTGCGGAGAATCCGGCGTGCTCCGTCGCAGCGCGGCTATGGCTTCCCGGTACCGGCCGGCCGTGAACAGGACGCGCCCCTGCATGCCGAAATACCATGGCGGGGCAAGCGGGTTGAGGCGCATGGCGCGCTCGATGAGCAGGATCGCTTCGGCCGGATCGCCGGCGACCAGCGCCTTGCTGCCGGCAAGCAGCGCCAGTGTGTCGGCATGATTGGACCCACATTCGAAGGCGCGCCGGTGCGCTCTTTCAGCTGCCTCCAGATCGCCGAGGCAGCCCATGAGATCGCCGAAGCAGTTGTGCGCAGTGCTGTCGCTCGGGTCGAGCCGCAGGGCATTCTCGGCCGCCCAGCGCCATTTGGCGATCGAGGCGTTCAGATCGTCGCCGAAGCCGTTGCAGGCCTCAATCGAATAGGCGTAGGCAAGTTCGGTCCAGGCCCTGACCAGTGTCGGGTCAAGATCGAGCGCGCGTGAAAACAGCCTGATGGCTTCCCTGTTGCCGCTGCGGCTGAAGGTGTTGTGCTGCTCGACGCCCAACAGATAGCAGTCGTAGGCGCGCAGGCTAGCCGGCGGCTTGCGGCGGATCGCATTGCGGCCGACCGTGGCGATCGTTCCGAAACAGCCGGCGAGCACGTTGATGACGCTTTCGGTCAAGCTGTCCTGCAGCGCAAAGATGTCCTCCACGGGCCGGTCGAAGCGCTCGCTCCAGAGGCTGACGCCGGTCTGTGCGTCGGCGAGTTCCATCGTAAGCCTTACCCGTCGGCCGTCCGCTCGCAATTGACCAGACAGGATATAGGCAGCACCCAACGCCTTGCCGTCGGCGGCGAAATCGGCCGGCCTGCTGCCAAGGGCCTTCATGGTGTGGAAGGCAACGACCGGCAGGTCCGCGTAGCGCGCAAGATCGACGGTAATGTCCGACGACAAGCCGTCGGCAAAACGGCGCCATTGCTCGTCGGCACTCAGGCATTCGATAGGGAATATCGCCAGCATCGGCGAAGCTTCGGGCCCGTTCGGCGACATGGCCGGCGCGGCTGCGATGGCGTTGATATGCATGGCGAGCGCGACCTTGCTGCGCACGCCTAGCTTTTCATAGATCGCCGCGAGATGGGTGCGCACGGTGGACGGCGCGATGAACAGCGCCTCGCCGATCTCGCGATAGGTCATGCCGGCGGCGAACCTCTCCGCCACCGCGCGCTCGCGGTCCGACAACGCCTCCGAGGTCGTCACGATGCGGTTCATGGCTTGTCCTGCCAGCGGGCATAGATGCGATCAACCGTAGAACCATCAAAATACTACAAATGCAGGACCCAAAACACTGCATGCGGCCGATGGTTCGGCGCATGGCGAAGGTTCAGCCTCCCCGCATGCCCTTGTCCATGGGGCAGCGTTCAAACGAGGGAGCCGACCATGAAAACGATGCTCGACACCATATCCGAATTCCGTGACGCCGTGCGGCTCGATCTCAGCGAACCGCTGACGGACGCCCACGCGGCCGAGCAGCGGCCCGGCCTGTTCGACCTGCTGTCGGCATGGGGCGAGCGGGCGCGGTTTCGTCACGAGCTTGCGATCAGGGCGCGCGAGACGCCGCATCTCATCGGCGATATCGGCCTGACGATGGACCAGGTGCGCGACGAACTCGCCAAGCCCTTGTGGCGCCGCTAGGCCGGACGGATTCAGCGAAAAATCAGGATTGTTTCAGGACAAACGGACGCCCTCGGGACGATGATGGCGTTCATGGCAGCACATGACGCCAGCCACGGAGGTCGATCATGCATGCGAGGACTGACGTATCATTTGCACCGACGTCGCTGTCGCGGGGTGAAGCGCTGAGCATGCTTTCCGCGGGCATCGCGGGACCCTGCTGCGGCGAGGCCAACGAGATGCTGGCCTGGCTATACCTGCTGCCGCCCAACGAGACCGCGCCTGGCGAGGCTCGCGTCGAGCCGAACGCCGCGCGCCGCCGTTCGTGGCTTGGCCTGCTCGGCATGTTTCGGGCTTGACCTTGCCGGGATTTGCCCTCCCAATGAACCCCGCGCAATCAGGCGTGTCGATGGGGCAAGGGCTTGGCGCTACGGATTGGCGGCGCTGTTCTCGATCTTGACCGGGGTACGCTCCGGCGCGACGGCGAGATTGTGCCCGTCAGGCCAAAAACCCTGGAACTGCTCGCCTTCCTGACGCGCAATCCCGGACGGGTGCTGAGCAAGGACGAGCTGTTGCAGGCGGTCTGGCCGGGCATCATCGTCACCGAGGACTCGCTCACGCAATCGATCCGCGACGCGCGCAAATCGATTGGCGACGAGGCGCAGGCGCTGATCCGCACCGTGCCGCGCCGGGGCTACCTTTTCCAGCTTCCCGAGACCGAGGCCACGCAGCCACCGGCGGCATCCGCGGCGCGGGCGGAGCCTACGGTGGCGGTGCTGCCGTTTGATGTGGACCCCGCCGACGCCACCGCCAAGGCATTGTTCGACGGTGCCGTCGAGGAAATCACCAACGCGCTTTCATACTTCAAGACCGTCGCCGTGCTGGCGCGCCATTCCGCCTTCGCCCTGGCAGAGCATTCGCGCGAGGACATCCGGGCGACGGCGGAGCGGCTCGGCGCGGACTATATCGCCGAAGGCCGTGTCGAAACCGCCGGGGCGGAATACAGCGCTCGCGTGGTTCTGACCGAGACGGCATCTGGCCGGCGCGTCTGGTCGCAGAGCTTCACTTTTGCCACGGCCGATATCTTCGCTTTCCAGACGATGGTAGCGCAGCGGATCGTGACGGCGCTGGTCGCCAACATCGAAAGCGCGGTGATGCGGCGCGGCCTGCCCGCGCCCGCCGCCAATGTCGAAGCCTATCTGCATTTCCTGCGCGGCAAGGAATTGCTGCGCAGCTATGGCGAAGGGGTCAACCAGGCGGCTCGCACGCATTTCCTCAAGGCGATCGAGGTCGATCCCCAATCAGGGCTGGCGCATGCCTATTTGGCCCTCGCCGAAGTGATTATCGGCGGCTATAACGACGCGCCGCGCGCCGTGCTCGACCAGGCGCGCGACCGGGCGCTGCATGCGATCGCGCTCAGCCCGGACGAGGCGCGCTGCCACCGCATGCTGGCGCTGACGCTTCTCTATCGCGGCCGCGACGAATACGACGCGGTCGAGAAGCACTTCGCCCGCGCGCTGGATCTCAATCCCTACGATGCAGACACGCTCGCCCAAACCGGCTTCTTCCGGGCGCTGCGTGGCGACGGCGAGGCCGGGCTGGCCCTGCTCGACAAGGCCATCCAGCTCAATCCGATGCATCCGACCTGGTATTATTACGACCGGGGCGAAGCCCTGCTGATCCTCGGCCGCTACCGCGAAGCGGCCGCCTCTTTCTCTTGCCTGCCCCGCAAGAGCGCCTGGCAATGGGCGAGACTGGCAACGTGCTACGCCCTGGGCGGTGACGCCGGGAAGGCGCTGGCTTGCGTGCGTGAAGGACGCGCCCTGGAGCCGGGTCTGACAATCGCGAAAATCGTCGAGGAAACGCGCATGGAGCGATCCGAGGACCGCGAGAGAATACGTGGGGGGCTCGAGCTGGCAGGCTGGGACGGCACGCCGCTCGCTAGAAGCTGATCTCCACCGCCGCGGCGCTTCGCCTGGCCTCGCCGTGGAACACTGCCTCGATGTTGTTGCCGTCGGGGTCGAGCAGGAAGCAGGCATAGTAGCCGGGATGGTAATGGCGCTCGCCCGGCGCGCCATTGTCCTTGCCGCCGGCCGCGAGCCCGGCCTGGTAAAAGGCATCGACCATAGCTCGGTCCTTCGCCTGGAAGGCGAGATGATGGCGGCCGGTCAGCACGCCGAGCGCGGCGCGGCTGTCGGCGCTGGAGACGAACAATTCGTCGGCCCAGAAATAGTCCTGCGCCTCGCCGCCGATCGGTATGCCCAGCACCTCGAACAGGGCGCCGTAGAAACGCCGGCTGGCCGCAAGGTCGCGCACCACGAGCTGGATGTGGTCGATGAGCCGGCCGCGATAGAGTTCCATGGGGTGCTCCTGCTGGTTGCTGCGGCTCAATCTAGAAGGGCCTGCAACGCGGTCAATGTGGAGCGCCGCAGGCTGCTGACACTGAAAGGCCGGCGGCGGAGCGTAGACGCCAAATAACGACACGCCCAAAAAACCAGATAAAAAATGCAACCGGATTTGTAGGATCGGTTCCCGCTCCGGCGTCCTTTGGACGCAAACGGCCCGGTGGACTGGAAAAACCGTGCCGCATCAAACAGGATGCCTTACGGCATGGAGAAGAACCATGAACCATTCCTATCGTTGGGTCATCGTCGCGGCCGGCGCGCTGATGACCTGCGTGGCGCTCGGCGCCATGTTCTCGCTGGCGATCTTTCTGGAGCCGATGTCGCTCGACACCAACTGGTCGCGCACCGGCATCTCCAGCGCCATGACCTTGAACTTCCTCGTCATGGGCCTCGGCGGTTTCGCCTGGGGCGCGATCTATGACCGGGTCGGCGCGCGGCCCGTGGTGCTTGCGGGCGCCGTGCTGCTCGGCCTGTCGCTGGTGGTGGCGAGCCGCGCCAATTCGCTCATCGTCTTCCAGCTCAGCTACGGCATCATTGTCGGCCTTGCGGCCAGCGCCTTCTTCGCGCCGATGATCGCGCTCACCACAGCCTGGTTCGACACCAACCGAAGCCTTGCCGTGTCGCTGGTCTCGGCCGGCATGGGCGTGGCGCCGATGACCATCTCGCCCTTCGCGCGCTGGCTGATCACCGCCTATGACTGGCGCACCGCCATGTTCGATATCGGCGTCATGGCCTGGGTGCTGCTTTTGCCCGCCGTCTTGCTGGTGCGCCAGCCGCCGGCGGCGGCCGCGGCAAGCGACGGCACGCCGGCACCCGCCGCCGACGATCCCGGCATGAGCGTCGGCCAGGCGCTGCGCTCGCCGCAATTCATCGTGCTGGGGCTCACCTTCTTCGCATGTTGCGCGGCGCATTCGGGCCCGATCTTCCACATGGTGAGCTATGCCATGTCCTGCGGTATCGCGCCGATGGCGGCCGTGTCGATCTACAGCGTCGAGGGCCTGGCCGGCCTTGGCGGACGCGTGCTCTACGGCGTGCTCGGCGACCGGCTGGGCGTGAAACCGGTGTTGGTCGCCGGGCTCGCGATCCAGGGGCTGGTGATCGCCGCGTATCTCGCCGTCGGCCGGATCGAGCAGTTCTACCTCCTGGCCGTCATCTTCGGCGCCACCTATGGCGGCGTGATGCCGCTCTACGCGGTGCTGGCGCGCGAATATTTCGGCCTGCGCATCATCGGCACGGTGCTTGGCGCGGCGACGCTGCTGTCCAGCCTCGGCATGTCGCTCGGGCCGCTTGCCGGCGGCATGATCTACGACGCCACCGCCAGCTACCACTGGATGTTCATCGGCTCCGCGCTGATCGGCCTGGGCGCCGCCGGCATCGCCATCGCCTTCCCGCCGCAGCCAAGCCGGCAGAAGCTGCAGATGGCGTGAACGAGGCGCTGTAGGTGCCAATCTCCCCTCAAACAAGGGGAGATTGCGCGTTCCAGCGCTTAAGCCGGCAACACTCCTTCGAGGGCGATAATGCGCGTGTGGGCGCAGCGGAAGCGGATTTGCTTCAGCCTCTCATACTCCGGTGAGTCGTACCACGCGGTCAGCGCAGCCATGTCGGGAAACTCGATTATGACCAGACGGTGCGGCTCCCAGTCGCCCTCGAGCACTCGCGTCGTGCCGCCGCGCGCGAGATAATGCCCGCCATAGCGAGCCTCGGTTGCCGGCACCTCCCGCCGGTACTCGTCGAACATGGCCATGTCAGTGACATCGACGTCTGCAATCAGATAAGCGGCCATCGAGCTCTCCCTCTCAGATCGTCTTCCACATCATCACGATCGGCACCGGCGCGCCGCCGGTGTCGTCGAAGATCCTCTTGCCCGGCTGGTAGCCGCATGCCCGGTAGAGCGGCTCTCCGGCCATCGTCGCGCCGAGCTCGACACGCCGGAAGCTTCCTTCCGCGCCGCGTCCTCGCAAAGGGACAGGATGAGGCGGCCAACGCCGCGCCGCACGAAATCGGGATGCGTGTACATCGCCCTGACGCGCGCGGCGTCCCTGGCGGGATCGAGCAATGCCGCGCTGCGCCCGGGCGTCTTGTCGCCGCCGTACATGGTCGAGCGCCTGCTCCAGCCACCGCAGCCGGCGAGCGCTCCCGCGCAGGTCACGACAAAGTAGGTTCCGTCATCGATGAGCTGGGTGTCGAGGCCCATGATGGCGCGGCTGGATTCGATCTGGGCGTCATCGAGGAAGGGTTTTTGCAGCTCGGCGATCGCCAGCCCCATCAGCGCCGAAATCCGTTCGATGTCGTCGCGGGTCGCTGTCCGGTACTGCAACTCCTGGCCGGCCATTCGCGGAATGCCAAGCTCCTTTGGAAAGGGGCTATGTTATATTAGCATCCACTCAAATCAATGACCGAGCGGAGCCACGCGTTGGCTAGCGCGAAAATCCATTTGCCCGATGCCGGTTACTGTGGAACCTTCAGCCGGGGAAGCCGCAAACTGATGACTGCCGGCCTGCTGCCGGTACGAACCATGTTCCGGGGAACATTGCAGTGACGGCAAGCTTGGAAGCCGAAGACGCCAGAAATTGGTCCGACCTGCTGGTCGCAGCTGAGAAAGGCGACGCCGAGACCGTAAGTGCCGAACTCGCGGCCGGGGCGGACATCAACCAGACCGACGAAGGCGGCTGGTCTGCGCTGCATCTTGCCGCCCACAATGCCCGCATGGCAGTGCTCGAAGCCTTGATCGCGCGGCCGGCTATCGACGTCAATTCCAGGAACAAATGGAAGAGCACGCCTTTGAGCCTGGCCGCGGCCAAGGGTCACTACGACTGCATCCAGGCGCTGGTGCGACACCCTCAGATCGATATCGACACGCGCGCCGACTATTATGGCCGCACGGCGTTGATCGAAGCGGCACGGAACGGGCATCTCGATGCCGTCACGCTGCTGGTCGAGCATGGCGCGGACGTCAATGCGGCCGACAAGACAGGGCGAAACAGCGCCCTCATCGAAGCCATCAAGGGGCGGCACTTCGCGGTTGCGCAGTATCTGCTCGAGACCAGGAAGGTGAACTTCCTCAACAAGGACATGCGGCTCAACGCGCTGATCTGGGCCGGCAGCACCCGCAACGCCGAACTCATCGAGCAGCTGGACGAAGCGATCCACAGCTTCTTCGAAGGCAAGTGAACCGCAGCCGTCAGCCTTGGACCGTCAGGCAGGAGCCACTCCTTCGAGGGCGATGATGCGTGTGTGGGCGCAGCGGAAACGGATTTGCTTCAGCCTCTCATACTCCGGCGAGTCGTACCACGCGGTGATCGCGGCCATGTCGGGAAACTCGATAATGACCAGACGGTGCGGCTCCCAGTCGCCTTCAAGCACCCGCGTCGCACCGCCCCGCGCCAGATAGTGCCCGCCATAGCGGGCCTCGGTCGCCGGGACTTCGCGTCTGTACTCGTCGAACATGGCCATGTCGGTGATATCGACATCGGCAATCAGATAGGCGGCCATCGTCGTTCTCCCGTTCTGATCGTTCCTTCCCAGTATATATTAGCAATTAATCATATATATGCTTCAACCCCGCGCCGCCACTCTCTTCTCAACCACCCAGCGGTGCTTACCGATCTGGCGGTTGCGGCTGAAACCTTGGCGCTCGAACATCGCCAGCGTGCCGTTGTGCAGGAAGGCGCCGGCGACGGTGCGCCCTTGTGCGTCCTCAGGATAGCTTTCCACCGTGCCACCGCCGAGACGACCGATCTCGGCCAGTGCGCCGGCAAGGGCTGCCGCGGCCACGCCCTTGCCGCGAAAGGCCTTGTCGGAGAAGAAGCAGGTGATGCGCCAGTCGGGCAACACCGCCTGCCCATCCTCGTATGCGCGCAGGTGCTTGATGCGCGGCAGTTCGCCGGTCGGCCCGAACTGGCACCAGCCGACACAAGCCGAACCATCGAAGACGAGCGCGGCATGCGTGCTGCCTTCGCGCACCCGCGCCTCCTTTGCCTCGCGATTGCCCACCGCGCCCGAACCCTTGGCGTGGAACGCCATGCACCAGCAGCCGCCCCAAACGCCATTGTGCCGCTCGACCAGCGCGGCAAAATCCGGCCAGGTGGCCATGTCGAGAGGTTTTGTGCTGAAGCTCATCAACGCCTCCTTGCGCAGCAAGATAACCGATCCAGGCCGACTTTGAAGCGAGGGCTCTCCCTTCACCCGGTCCCCGCCCCCGTTCGCACGGCCTCGCGCTCACTCTCGTCGCGTTGCACCCGCTCGTCGGAGATCAGCACCACCGGACACGGGCCGCGCCGCAGGACGGCCGTCGTCGTCTCGCCGAAGATGAGTTCCTCGCCCTGCCGCCGCGATACGCCCATGACGATCAGCGACACGTTGCGGCCGGCCTGGCGGGCGATGGCGTCGGCGGCCGCGGCCCGGCTTCTGATGGCGGTCTCGATCTCGACGCCGTAGCGGTCTGCGAGCGCGACGATGTCCTTCAAAACCGCCTCGCGGCGGCGATGCGAGACGGTGTCGCGCGGCTCGTCGCGGCCGCCGCGCGCGACATAGAGCATCTTGACCGGCGCGCCGGTAACCGCCGCTATCGCGAGCGCCAGCTCGGCGCCCCGGCGGGCAACCGCCGTGCCGTTGACCGGCACCAGTATCTTGCCCGATCCGGGATCGAGTTTCGGCATCTGGCGACCGGCGCTCGCCGGCTTCAGCACCAGGCAGAGCGGCCCGTCGAAGGCGCCGGCGACTTCGTTCAGCCGGTGCGAGAAGCCGCCCTTGGCAGTGACGGCGCGGCCGAGGCCGACAAGCAGCATGCCGTAGCCCTTGCGCGCCTCGCTGGCGACCGCCTCGGCGGAAAGCACCTCATGCTGGCGGCGGGTGACCGGCGCTTCGCGCATCGGCTCCTCGTCGCCCTCCCTTGCCGCCTCGCGGCTGTCCTCGGCGCCCTTCTCGATTTCCTCCAGATGCAGGCCCTCGGTCGGCTCGGCATCGGTCTCGCCGCTCGAATGCAGCACCGTCGTCGGCTTGCCGGCGCCGATGACGCCGGCAAGGTAGGCGGCGAAGCGGCCGACGACGCCCTCGTCGACCACGACCAGAAGCCGTTCCAGATTGGCGACGAAGCCGCGCTGATCGATCTCCTCGCGCTCCAGGCGCTTCTTCTCCTTCTCGCCGATCGGCAGGCGCCGCAGCGCCCAGCGCAAGGTCGGCGGCATTGCCAACGTGGTGATGACGGCCATGGTGAGGATCATGGTGAAGAGGTTGTGCGAGAGCACGCCCATCGACAGGCCGATCGAGGCGACGATGACCTCCGTGGAACCCCGCGCGTTCATGCCGCAGCCGACCGCGATGCCTTCGGCGCGGCTCATGCCGGCCACCTCGGCGCCGATGAAGGCGCCGCCGAACTTGCCGATCGAGGCGATCACCACCAGAGCCACGGTGAGCAGCGCCAGTTGCGGATCGACCAGCACGGTGAGATCGGCCGACAGGCCGGCGACGCCGAAGAACACCGGCATGAAAAGCGCCGTGATAATTCCTCGCAGCTGCCCTTCGATGTGGCGCGACAGGATCGGCGATTCACCCACCAATATGCCGGCAACGAAAGCGCCGAGCACGGTGTGCACGCCGATCAGGTCGGTGATCAGGGCCATCACCCCCATGATGGCGAGAATGACGGTGACCACCGCATATTCCGAGCGGAAGGTGTCGTTGGTCCAGCGGATGGCGTCGAAGACGATGCGGCGGCCCAGCGTGAAGGAAAACGCCATGAAGAGGGCGACGCCGGCGACGGTGAAGGCCAGGCTGGCGATCTCGATCCGCCCCTTGGTGGCGATGCCGATGGTGATGGCGACGACCACCCAGCCGATCGTGTCCTCGATGATGGCCGAGGAGACGATGATCTGGCCGAGGTCGCGGCGCATGAAGTTCATGTCGCGCACCACCATGGCGACGATCTTGACCGAGGAGATGGAGAGCGCAGTGCCGAGGAACAGCCCGGCGACGATGCGCTCGCCGCCGGCGGCGAGCAGTGTCTCGGGCATGAACTGGGCAGCGATGAAACCGAGCGCGAAGGGCACGGCAACGCCGGCGGCCGAGATGGAAAAGCAGGCGCGGCCGACCCGGCGCACGAGCCTCAGATCCGTCTCCATGCCGGTGAGCAGAAGCAGCATCAGAACGCCGAGCTGGGCGATGGCGTTGATCATCGATTTGTGCGTCGGATCGCCGGCGAAGACCAGCCGCTCGGCCGCCGGCCAGACCCAGCCGAGCAGCGAGGGGCCGAGCAGGATCCCGCCGATCAATTGCCCCATCACCGCCGGCTGTCCCAGCGCTTCCAGCACCTCGCCTATGCCGCGGCCGACAACCAGGAGCAGGATCAGCTCGGCGACGAAGATGCCTTCCGAGGACATGCCGGTCTTCTCTGCGGCGAAGGCGACGGCAGGCATCAAAGCGAGCGCCGCCGCTGCAAGCGCGATCCAGACCGACGGCGACCGGCGCCGATTGAGCATGGACAAGATGCCCCCTCATTTCCTCGCCTGGGCTTAACGGTCTGGCGCGCGGATCGGTTGCACGGCTGATGGGAGCATTTCCTCGCCCCCGCAAAGCGGGGGAGAGGTGGCTCGGCGAAGCCGAGACGGAGAGGGGAGCGCCGGTTCGACCGGCAAAAGCACTTCGAAGAGGAGGGCTTCCGCCCTACGAAGCCCCCTCTCCGTCCGCTTCGCGGACACTTCTCCCCCGCTTTGCGGGGGCGAGGAAACGCTCCCTACAATTCTATTCAAATGCCAGCGCCGATTTTTGCTTCGCGGTAAAGCGACTCGACGATGTTGGCGGCCAAGGCGGGGCAATAAGGAGAAGCTAATGAAAAGCGACTTTGCCGCCGCCCACCTGCACCTCGACCGGGCGTGCCATTACCTGCGTGGAGATGATGAAACGAGCCGCGCGGCGCTTCAGGCACTCGACCTTGTGATCGACGCGGTGGCGGCGGCCCAGCATGCCAGGCCGGTGGCCGACGTGCTGCCCTTTCCGCGGCGCGCGAATGGCGGCGTTCCGCCGCTTGCATCCTGACTTATCCGCCTGAAAAGGCGGGAACATTTTGGGCTGGCCACACGTTGTGCTATACGGGGTGTGGCCGGCCTGTTCTTAAGTCGGATGCGGCCGGCCATGGCGGTGGGAGGCGCATGGCACGATGTCCCAGACGAAGGCCGCAAAATCCACCGACGCGGCCAGGGCCGCGAAATCCATCGAGGCGAACGCGCCGGCGAGATCAACCGAAAAGGCAGCACCGCCCCGCGCTTCCGACACGCTGGCGCTGAAGCTCAGCTCTCCCGAATTCACCACGACGCTGTCGCATTTCCACCGCGCCGAGATCGCGCGTATGGCCGGCTGGCGCGACAGGCTCGACCGCACCAGCAACTGGGCGATCACCGTGGTGGCGGCGATGCTGTCGGTGTCGCTGTCGACGCCTTCCGCGCATCACGGCGTGCTCTTGTTCGCGATGCTCCTGATCACGCTGCTTTTGTGGATCGAGGCGCGGCGCTACCGTTTCTTCGACGTCTACAGGACAAGGGTACGGCAGTTCGAGCGATACTACTTTGCGCAGATCTTCTCACCGCAGCCGGACTTTGCCTCCAACTGGCTCGCCATCCTCGGCGAAGGCCTGCGCTCGCCACGCTTCCTGATCTCACAGCGCTCGGCGCTCGTCAGGCGGCTGCGCCGCAATTACATCTTCATGTATACGATCCTGATGCTCGCCTGGGTGTTGAAGATCACGACACCCAGCCTGGCGCGCGAGGGCGCCCCGATCGGCTTCAGCGCCTCGCTGCTCGACACGTTCCGGGTTGCGACGCTCGGGCCCATCCCGGGCGTGGCGGTGGTGTGCGGGGTCGCTGTTTTCTATCTCGCGATGCTGGCCGCGTCATTCCTGATCCGCGACGAGGACGACGAGCTTTCCTTCGGCGACGTGCATGTGTGAGCGGCTGAACGCCGAACGTTTACCCGGATTCAGCTATGCCTGCCTGCCGGTAAACCACCGTGAAATCGCGTGCGGGGACAACCATCAGGCGCGCCATCATTAGCCGCTTGATAAGCATTTGGTAATAAAACGCGACAGATGAGAGGCTGGCCGCGATTCACGGACAACAGCGTTGTCGCCGGTGGGACCTTGCCATGCGCATTAAGAGCCTGATTATCGTCAGCATGGTGAGCGCGGCGGCGCTGATCGGACTGGTTGGCGCTGTCGCCGTCTTCACGCAGCTGAAGGCGGCCAGATATCTGGGACTGAACGAAGCGACCAATGTCGCCCGTGAGCTCGCCGACACCATCGTTTTCAAACCCTACGACGGTGCGCCATCGCTGCTTGATCGACCTGATGCATTAAAGCGGTATCTCGACCAGCAGCACCGCCGCGCGCGGCGCGATTTTATCGTTGTCGACAGCAGCAAGCGGATTGTCGCCCATGCCGCTGACGAGGAGCACATCGCCGGCGAGACATTCGATCACGATCCGGGCAATGAGGTGGGCCTCACGCTGCAAGACGGTGTTCCGCGCCGGTTCGTCGATCCGAACGAAGTGAACGCCATTCTTGCCGTTCCGATCGAACAGAACGAGGACACGATCGTCGGCGCCGTGCTTCTGGAATATGACCCGGTGCTGAACGCCGCCGAGCAGCGGACCAATAGTCTGCTCTGGCTCGTCGGCCTTAGCACCGCCGCCGCGATGCTGATCGCCGCGGGTTTCGCCTGGGTGCTGCTCAGCCGTTTCGGTTCAGGGCTTAAGGATATGATGCGCGGCATGCAGGCGCTGGCGCAAGGCAACGCCATGACGCGCATAGGCGATGGGCGTAACGACGAGTTCGGGCAGTTGGCAGATGGCTTCAACACGATGGCCGACCAGCTCGCGTCGGCGCGGGCGCATATCGAAGACATCGTCGAGACAGCTGCCGAAGGCATCGCGGTGCTCGATGCAGAGGGCCGCATCGCCAGCGTCAACCCCGCCGCAGCGACGATGATCGGCCGGCGCGCCGACAAGATCGTCGGCCTGCAATGGGACGCGGCGCTGACACTGCACGATCCGAAAGGCGTCGAATTCGCCAGTGGGTCGTCTCCCGTCGAGATGGCTCTGGCTACCGGTCGGCAGCAGCAGCGCGAGATACGCCTCGTCAGGCTGGACGGCTCGCAGATCCCAGTCATCGCCAGTTGCAGTCCGCTCAGCCGATCTGACGGCGGGCTGGTGCTGACCCTCAACGACATCAGTGAATTGCGCCGCGCCGAAGGGGTCGTCAACGAACGCGCCGACCAACTCGCGATCCTCAATCGCGAGCTGCACGAGAAGTCGGAAACCACGGCCCGCCTGGTTAAGCTAGGCGAACTGCTGCAGGCCTGCGTGACCTTCCCAGAGGCCTTCTCGGTTGTCGGCACGGCGATGACCGAGTTTCTCGGCGGCCTGAGCGGGAGCGTCCACCTGACCAGCGCTTCGCGCAACCTGGTCGAGGAGATGGCGCATTGGGGCGACGTGCGTTCGAGCGTCAATCAATTCGCGCCGGAAGACTGCTGGGCGCTGCGCCGCGGCCAGGAGCATGTCGTCGGTCCGGGCTTGCTCACGCCGCGTTGCGCTCACATCACGGAGAACGGCAACAAGGGCTACGTCTGCATGCCGCTGGCGGCGCAGGGCGAGACGCTAGGCATTATGCATCTGTGCGAATCGAATGCCGCCGAGAAGCCGCAATGGCTGACCGAACGACAGCAGATCCTGCGCGGCGTCGTCGACACGCTGGCGCTGGCGCTGGCCAATCTGCGCCTGCGCGAAACGCTCAGGCAGCAATCGATCCGCGATCCGAACACTGGCCTGTTCAACCGGCGTTATCTCGAGGAAACCAGCAGCCGCGAACTGAGGCGCATGGAGCGCTCGAGCCAGCCGCTGGCAGTCATTATGCTCGATGTCGATCACTTCAAACAGTTCAACGATACCTTCGGGCACGAGGCCGGCGACCTCGTGCTGAAGCAGGTTGCCGCGACGCTAATCGAGCATGCGCGCGACAGCGATGTCGTATCCCGTTATGGCGGCGAGGAATTTGCCCTGGTCATGCCGGGATGCTCGCTTGAGGAGGGAGCTCAGCGCGCCGAAACGCTCCGCCAGGCGATCAAGCATCTGCATCTGGCGCATCGCGGCCGCACGCTTGGAACAGTGACGGCCTCGTTCGGCGTCGCGGCCTATCCCGAGCATGGCACCGGCTGGGCCGAGATCACCAACGCCGCGGACCACGCGCAATATGACGCGAAGGCCGAGGGTCGCGACAGGGTGGTTGTCGCCAGGAGCACCCCACCGGGCGAGCGCCCCGCCATCCAGCTGGTGCCCTCCGCGAAAGCGGGCACCGAGGTCAAGGGATGATTCCGCGCTAGCGCCTCTCAGCGTTTCAACGAAACGCCGAAACGCTCTATCTATTTGTTTTTACTCAATTTCGGAGGGCTACGGCGAAGTCGCCGAGCCTAACGTTACACACTTTGTCCTGGAGTCGCTCCAATCTACTGGACTATGCCAAGCGCGGATCGGAACTCCTGCGTTGTGTTGCGGGCGGGATAGGATTCCTCCGGCACGGGAACGCCGAGATGGCTGCAGAGCGGCGCCCAGCCGTCGCCGAGCTTGTGCACCAGCAGCCGTCCCGCCGGCACGGTGTTCAGCACCGCCTCGACATTGTCCCGGTAGACGGCGATGGCATGTGCTCGGTCCTGCGGGCGGCCGCCGAAGACCTGGTTGGCGACGAGCGGGATGCCGAGCGACTCCTGATCCGTGCTGCCGGCGATCGCCGGCAGCAGGGTTTTTTCAAAACTCTCCCACCAGCTTTCGGGCGAGCGCCAGGTGAGGATGACGCGCGCCTGCGGATAGGCTTCGATCAGCTCACGCCAATAGAAGGCCGAGGGCCAGTCGACGCAGGATTTATATCCCGCGAAGAGCTGGGCCCAGTCGGGCGCCTCGCCCCTGGCCAGCGCCCGCCAGAGCCGCTTCTGCTTCGCATGCCCCATGACCTCCGACATATGGTGGCAAGGACCGAAGCCGAGCATGGTCAGCGCCTCGCGCATCGAGTCCGTGCCGGTCCGGCCGAAGCCGGTTCCAATCACCATCAGCGACATTTCCCCCTCCTCCACTACTCCCGTCTTTAAGCGGTTGCGGTCAACCTCCCTGGACCACGAGCCGCAGGCGGTTGCCTTCCGGATCAGCGGTCGAGATGGCGCGACCGTCTCTTTTCGCTTGTATGCCGGCCGCTTCGAGCCTGCGCGCCACGGCGGCAAGTTCGTGGGCGGAACCGAGCTCGACGGTGAAATAGTCCAGGCCGGCGGCATCGGGCGGCGGTTCGCGCAGCTCGCCGCGCGCCCAGATGTTGAAGGCGATCATATGCGCGCGGCGCTCGGTGCCGCAGTCGAACATGCCGAAGGTCCGGGACTGGATATGCGGCCGGAAGCCGAGCACGCCGAGATAGAATTCCATCAGCGCCTCGGGCGCGCGGGCGCGCAAATGGATGTGGCCGATGAAGGCGTCCCACGCCATCCTCGGCTCGACATGGCCGGAGTTGCCGAGGTCGCGCAAAAGGCCCGACATGTCCAGCGGCTCCAGCCCGGAATGCGCGCTGCCGTCGACGGCGATCAGCGACACGCGGCCGTCGGGCGAGACTTCGCGGCGCAGCAGGCGTTCAGGCGTGTCGAAGCATATCTCGATGCCGTTGCCGGATGGATCGGAGACGTAGAGCGATTCCGAAACGAGGTGGTCCTGGGCGCTGTATCGCAACCCCGACGCCTTGAGGCGCGCGGCCGCATGCGCGAGGTCGCGGCGGGTGGTGACGTGGATGGCGACGTGGAAGAGATCGCGCGACTTCTGCGGCAGGGCGACTTCCGCGCCCGCATGGAGCACGATCAGCGTCCGGCCGCCGGCGCCGAGCTGCGCTAGAACGGCGTCCTCCCCGGCCGGCGCCAGTCCGAGCGTGTCGCGCCAGACGGTCAAGGCGGCCGGAATGTCGGTCACCTTGAGATGGACCGGCCCGAGACACGTGGCCTGAGACAGCAATCCTTCGTCCATCGTCGTCTGCTCGATTGCGGTCGATGGATATATTAGCTCCGAATGATATTTATGTCTCGCGCCAAGTTCGGGTTGACCCCTCCCCGGCGGGCGGCGACTATCGCAAAGCAGGCTGTTTTTTCGGCAGCTCCGAACGAAGCAGGAGGAACCTCCCATGGACGACACCGATCACTGGCGCAACATGGCGAGTGCGCCGCGGGACGGCAGCCGCATCCTGGTGACGGTGCGCTCCTCCGAGCAGGGACCGGCCGAGGTCGACATGGCCTATTGGTCGCGCGCCGACCAGTTCGGCGAGGAAGGCTGGCGGGCCTCGGACTCCTCGCCCGGCCGCGTGGTCGAATATGCCGAGCCGGAGCTCAGATGCTGGATGCCGCTGCCAAGCGCCGGGCGAGGCTCGATGCCGAGCCCTTGGGAGGGCGAGGACGTGCCGCTGGTGGATGGGGAAGGGATTTAGGGCGCCTTTCCCTTCTCCCCTTGGCGATTGGCGAAAGCAGCGGCGACAGCCAATCTCCCCCCTAGTGGGGGAGATGTCCGGCAGGACAGAGGGGGGCGCCGTAGAGTAAAGACCTTGGTGAAGACCTCAGGTTCAAACGGCTCCAGCGATGACCCATACTCCTCTGCCGCCACGACACCGGGCCAATGCAAAATCGATGCGTCGCGTCATGACCGATGCCGAACTGAAGCTCTGGAACGAGCTTCGCGCACACCGGTTGATGGGACTTGGTTTCCGTAGGCAGTTTCCGATAGCAGGCTATATCGTCGACTTCGCTTGCCCGGAGAAAAGGCTTCTTGTCGAGGTCGACGGCTCGCAGCATGGCGATGGCGGCGTTGCCGAGGCTGATGCGCTGAGAACGAGACGTCTCGAAGAGGATGGCTGGACCGTCTTGCGGTTCTGGAACGACGATGTGATCCGCGACATCGACAATGTCTGCCAGCACATTGTTATCGTCGCGGATTTGGCTGATCCGACCTGAGAGGCTGGCGGGACAGCGCCCCCCTCTGTCCTGCCGGACATCTCCCCCACTAGGGGGGGAGATTAGCAGTTTCGGCGTCGGCTCCCTTCTATCAGAGCGCTAAAATAAAAACGCCGCCGTCGCCGGATCAGGTCCGGTGCGACCGTCGGCGGAATCCAGGCCACGGATGGTCTGCATATCGTCCTCGTCGAGCTCGAAACCGAAGACGTCGAAATTGCCGGCGATGCGCTCCTGGTGGATCGACTTCGGGATGACGATCAGCCCTTCCTGCAAATGCCAGCGGATGATCACCTGCGCCACCGACTTGCCGTGCTTCTTCGCCAGCTTCTCCAGTGTCGGGTCGGAAAGCAGCCGGCCGCTGCCCAGCGGGCTCCAGCTCTCGATGTGGATGTTGTGCTTCTTGTGGAAATCGCGTTTGTCGCGCTGCTGGAAGCGCGGATGCAGCTCGATCTGGTTGACGACGGGCGTCACGCCGGTCTCGCCGATGATGCGCTCCAGATGATCCTGGTTGAAGTTGGAGACGCCGACCGACTTGATGCGACCGGCCTGCTTTAGCTCGACCAGCGTCTTCCAGGCCTCGACATATTTGTTCTGGCTGGGCACCGGCCAGTGGATCAGGAAAAGATCGATCCGGTCGATGCCGAGTTTTTGCATCGTGTCGTCGAAGGCGCGCAATGCCGCGTCGCGCTGATGCGCGCCGTTGCGCAGCTTGGAGGTGATGAAGAGCTCGTTCCTCGGCACGCCCGCCGCGCGGATCGCCTCGCCGACGCCTTCCTCGTTGCGGTAGCCTTCGGCGGTGTCGATCAGCCGGTAGCCGGCCTCGATCCCCCAGCGCACGACCTTGGCGGTGATGTCCGGATCGACCTGCCACACACCGAGCCCGATCTGCGGGATGGTCGAGCCGTCGTTCAATGTCAGCTGTTCGGGCATGGGAGGTTCCTTTTGGGAGGGAGCGTGGTGTACGGGACGGGTGGTGCCGACTATTTAGGCCGCGGGGTGAGGAATACCAGTCGCATAGAGAAGATGGCGCGACGCCGAAGCTGCCAATCTCCCCCCTCGTGGGGGAGATGTCCGGCAGGACAGAGGGGGGCGCCGTAGAGTAGAAACGCAGGTGAACCTGCCTCGGTCTGATGCACCCATGCCCATACACCAGTCCCACCTCGACATCGCGCCAACGCGAAATCGATGCGCAAAGTCATGACCGATGCTGAACTGAAGCTCTGGAACGAGCTCCGTGGCCACCGGCTGATGGGCCTCGGCTTTCGCAGGCAGTTTCCGATCGCAGGCTACATCGTCGACTTCGCGTGTCCTCAGAAGAAGCTGATCGTGGAAGTGGATGGATCGCAGCATGCCGACGACGCCATTCCTGACGAGACCAGAACCAGGCGCCTGGAGCAGGATGGCTGGATGGTCCTCCGGTTCTGGAACGACGACGTCATTCGAGACATCGACAATGTCTGCCAGCATACTGTTATTGCCGCTGGGTTGGCCTGTCCGACTTGAGATGCTGGCGGGACAGCGCCCCCCTCTGTCCTGCCGGACATCTCCCCCACGAGGGGGGAGATTGGCAGCTTCGCCGCCGGCTTCACCCGCAGCCGAGAAGGAGGAGCGCTACCCCCTCGCCCCGAATCTCAGCCCATCCATCAAGAGCTTCACCAGACGTCCGGACCGCTCGCGCCAGTCGGGCGTATTGGGCGCGGAGTAGATGCCGCCGAGCGCATGCATGACATCGGAGGCGTCAACGTCGGCGCGGATTTTTCCCGCGGCGGCGGCGGCCTGGACCAGGCTTCGCATGGCGCCGGAGACGCGGCCCGACGTGTCGGAGAACAGCGTCGAATTGGCGGTGAGCAACAGGCGGAGGCTGGTGGCGAGGCCGCGCTTGGTGGCGATGTAGTCGACGAAGCGCTGCATCCAGAGCTCCAGCGCGACGTCGGCCGGATGCTCGTGGGCAAGTTCGTCAGCGGCGTGGCAGAGGCCTTCCACCTCGCGGCGGTAGACCACCTCGACCAGATGCTCGCGCGTCGGGAAATGGCGGTAGAGCGTGCCGATGCCGACCCCTGCCCGCTTGGCGATCTCCTCCAGCGAGGCGTCGACGCCGTCGCTGGCAAACATCTGCGCCGCCACCTCGACCAGCCTGTCGCGGTTGCGCTGCGCATCGGCGCGCAGCGGCTTTGGCGCCGGCGCATCGCGCGTCGCTTCAGCGATCATTTCGGGCTCGGGCACTTTTTTCTCCACCAACGCAATATGGGGGTTGAACCATGACTGGCCAGACCCCAGCTAAATAAACGGAGGCTCCTCCGTTTTAGTGGAGTGCTTTTATCATATAACCAGGGGAAGCGTTATGTCACCTAGAGAAGGACGGAAAGCTTCGCCTGGCCGCTGGAGACAGGGGCATTCTTCGACGCCCGTGGTTGGCAAATCCGCTCGTGAGTTCGTCATCCCAGGGCGAAGCAAGGAGCGGAGCGACGCGGCGCAGACCCTGGGATCCATGCCATACCCTGCGAGCGCGGCTACGGTGCAGAATTCTGGCCCGTCGCGTCCTTCGGCAAACGTCACGGCATGGATCCTCGGGTCAAGCCCGAGGATTACGAACGCGAAGGTCGCCTCCAAGCGACCCTTGCCCCTAACCCCCCAAGCCCCATTTCCATCCGCTCAAGCGTCCAGCAATCGGAGCCCGACGCCCCATGAATGACCAAGTCACCATCAGTCCCACCACGCTTTCCGTCCATCTCACCATCAACGGCCGCGACCATACGCTGGAGATCGAGCCGCGCGTGACGCTGCTCGACGCGCTGCGCGACCGCCTCCACCTCACCGGCACCAAGAAAGGCTGCGACCAGGGCCAGTGCGGCGCCTGTACCGTCCATGTCGACGGCGAGCGCGTGCTCGCCTGCCTGACCTTGGCCGCCCAGGTCGAAGGCCGCGAGATCACCACCATCGAAGGCCTGGCCGACCAGGACGGCACGCTCAACGCCGTGCAGGCCGCCTTCCTCGAACAGGACGCCTTCCAGTGCGGCTATTGCACGCCGGGGCAGATCATGTCGGCGGTGGCCTGCATCCGCGAGGGCCATGCCGGTTCCGACGAGGAAATCCGCGAATACATGGCCGGCAATCTCTGCCGCTGCGGCGCCTATCCAAACATCGTCGCCGCCGTCCGCCAAGCCGCACAGGAGCTGCGCTCATGAGAGATTTTTCCTATTTCCGCGCCGACAATATCGAGGCCGCCCGGAATGCGGCCGCCCTGCCCGGCGCGATGCTGCTTGCCGGCGGCACGACGCTGATCGACCTCGCCAAATGCGGCGTCGCCGAACCTTCGACCGTGATCGACATCAGCCATATCGAAGGGCTCAACGCCATCGACGTGACCGCCGACCGCGCCGTCATCGGCGCGCTGGCCAGGATGAGCCATGTCGCCGACAACCCGCACGTGAAGAGCCTCTTCCCGGCCGTGTCGGAAGCGCTGTGGCAAGCGGCGTCGGCGCAGTTGCGCAACATGGCGACCATCGGCGGCAATCTGATGCAGCGCACGCGCTGCCCCTATTTCCGTGATCCTGCCAATTTCCCGGCCTGCAACAAGCGCGCGCCGGGCAGCGGCTGCTCGGCGATCGGCGGCGTGACGCGCGGCCATGCGGTGCTTGGCGTGAGCGAAGCCTGCATCGCCACCTATCCGGGCGATCTCGCCGTTGCGCTCGTCGCCTTCGACGCCGAGGTCGATCTCGGCGAGCGCAAGCTCAAGGTCGAGGATTTCTTCCTTGCGCCGGGCGCCACCGCCGAGCAGGAGCACGACATCCGCCCCGGCGAGGTGATCACGGCCATCGAAATCCCCGGCTCGGCCGCCGCCAGGCGCTCGACCTACATCAAGGTGCGCGACCGCCAGTCCTATGAATTCGCCGCAGCCAGCGCCGCCGTCGGGCTGGAGCTCGAAGGCGACGGCCATACCGTGCGTGACATACGCGTGGCACTTGGCGGCGTCGCGACGAAGCCGTGGCGGGTCCGCGCCGTCGAGGACGCGCTAAGGGGCAAGGCGCTCGACGAAGCGACCGTCCGCGCGGCGAGCGAGCTCGCCATGGAGGGCGCCGTCGACCACGGCGCCAACCACTACAAGATCGCATTGGCGCCGCGCGTGATCGCGCGCGCCATCCTCGAATTGGGAGAGACGGCATGACCGTTCATGACATGAAGCACGCCGCGTCGGACAGCGCGCGCCTCGAAGCGGTCGGCGGACGCCTGTCGCGCGTCGACGGCCCGGCCAAGATCACCGGCGCGGCAAAATATGCCTTCGAGCAGCAGCTCGAAGGGCTGACGCATGCCGTGCTGGTCGGCGCTACAATCGCCGCCGGCAAGGTCTCGGCCATCGACAGCCGCGCGGCCGAGACCGCGCCTGGCGTTCTCGCGGTGCTCACGCCCGACACGATCATGGAACTGAACGGCGCATCGGACTGGCTGGGCAACCCGCCGTCGCAGCCGACCTACAACCCCCTCGCCCGCGAGGTCACCTATTCGGGCCAGCATATCGCGGCCGTGGTAGCCGAGAGCTTCGAGCAGGCGGTCGCAGCCGCGGCGCTGGTCAAGGTCTGGTATGACGAGACGCCGGCCATCGTCGATTTGAGCGACGGCAAGGCCGGCGACGGCATCCCGATCGACGCCATGACCAAGGAATGGGGCGATGCTGAAGCCGCTTTCGCCGCCGCCTCGGTGCGCATCTGCGCGGCCTACAACACGCCGCGCGAATTCCAGGCGGCGATGGAGCCGCATGGTCTGATCGCGCGCTGGGAGGGCGACGAGCTGACCATCTGGGAGCCGAGCCAATGGCTGGACGGCATGGCGCGCACTTACGCCGAGTGGTTCGGCGTGCCGTTCGAGAATGTGCGGCTGGTCTCGCCCTATATCGGCGGCGGTTTCGGGTCGAAGGCGCTGGCGCTGGCGCACAGCGCGGTGGCGGCGGCCGCAGCCAAGATGCTGGGGCGGCCGGTCAAGCTGGTGCTCAACCGCCCGCAGAATTTCACCTCCTATGGCGGCCGCGCCGCGACACGGCAGACGGTGGCGATCGGCGCCGACAGGGATGGCAGGATCCAGTCGATCGTGCATCGCGGCGTCAACGAGACGGCGGTCGACGGCATGTGGGTCGAACCGCTCGGCTCGGTCACCTCGATCATGTACGCCACGCCGAATTTCTCCTCGAGGCAGAATGTGGTGCGGGTCAACACGGTGGTGCCGGGAGCAAAGCGCGCGCCGGGCGAGAACCCGAGCGCCTTCGGCATCGAATGCGCCATCGACGAGCTGGCTCATGAGCTCGGCATCGATCCGCTGGAGATGCGGCTGATCAATTATGCCGAACAGGATCCACACGCGAAGAAGGCGTGGTCGACGCGCCAGTTGCGCGAGGCCTTTGCCGCCGGCGCCGAAGCCTTCGGCTGGGCGAAGCGCTCGGCGGCGCCACGCTCGATGTGCGACGGTCATCAGCTCGTCGGCTGGGGCATGGCCGCCGGCACGTATCCGGTGCGGCGCGCGCATGGCGAGGCGGTGGTGAAGATCCTTGCCGACGGTTCGGTCGTGGTCGAAAGCTCCTCCATTGACATGGGTCAGGGCACCTACACGATCCTGGCGCAAACGGCGGCCGAGACGCTCGGCGTTCCGGTGGAACGCGTGTCGGTGAAGCTCGGGGATTCCCACTTCGCCCGCGCGGGCGTCACCGGCGGCTCTCGCCTGGCGGGCGTCATGACCGGCGCCGTCTACAAGGCGGCCGGCCAGGCGCTGGACGAGCTGGTCGGCCTGGCGCTCTCCGATCCGCGCTCGCCGTTCCAGAAGCTGCAGGCGAACACGCTGCAAGTGCGGGACGGCCGCATCGCCTCGCCGCGCGGCGAAGGGCCGGAGCTGTCGATCGCCGAGTTCATGGCCGCTGTCGGCCGCGAGCAGATCGAAGCCAAGGGCGATACGCTGCCAGCCAGCACGACAGCTGAGGAGCGCTACGCGAACTACACGACCATCGCCAAGTCGATCCCGCACACCGAGGGCGACTGGTCGCGCTATTCCTGGTGCGCGCATTTCGTCGAGGTGCGGGTGGATGAGGATTTCGGCACGGTGCGCGTGTCGCGCGTGGTGTCGGCGCTGGATTCGGGCCGGCTCTACAATCCCAAGCTGGCGGAAAGCCAGTGGAAGGGCGGCATCATCATGGGCATCGGCCAGGCGCTGCTCGAGGAAGGCATCGTCGACCGCCGCCACGGCCGCATCGTCAACGGCAATTTCGCCGACTACATGCTGCCGACCAATGCCGACATTCCCGACATCCAGACGATCTCGGTCGGCATCCCCGACCCGCACTCCTCCGCCCTCGGCGGCAAGGGGGTTGGGGAACTGGCGATCGTGGGCATCGCGCCGGCGATTGCGAACGCGGTGTTCCACGCGACGGGGAAGCGGGTGCGGGATCTGCCGATTACGCTGGAGAAGTTGATTTAGGGGATCACCGTCGACGGAGCGCTTAATCTCCCCCCTGTGGCGGAGATGGCCGGCAGGCCAGAGGGGGGCGCCCTCTTTCACTTCGTCATTCTAGGGCGAAGCAAGGAGCGAAGCGACGCGCGCAGACCCTAGAATCCATGCCGTGACGGTTGAGAGCCACCACGGTCCAGAACGTTCATCGGCCAATCCCGTGAAGCAACTCGCACCCTTCCGGATTGGTCTTCTCGATCACCCGTGCCGTTGGCGCGACCGGCGCTTCAGCGATTTCTCTCAGTTGACGCTGCTGACGGCGACTATTCCGGACCGTTGCATTTCTTGACCAAGGTATCGGCATGGATTCTAGGGTCTGCGCGCGTCGCTTCGCTCCTTGCTTCGCCCTAGAATGACGAGGCATAGGTCGGCGTTCCTTCGCGCCCCCCTCTGTCCTGCCGGACATCTCCCCCACTAGGGGGGAGATCGGCCGTCGCCACGGCTTTCGCCAATCTCCGACGTCTGTCCTTCCTACCAATCCAGCCCGAACACCAGCTTGCCGAAATGCAGGCCGCCGGCTGCCATGTGGGTATAGGCTTCGGTCACCTCGTTCTGTGAGAACACCTTGTCGACGACCGGCTCGATGCCGGCGGCGCCGATGGCCCGCGCCGCGTCCTTGAGGTCGGACACCGATCCGGTGTTGTTGCCCACCACCTTCAGCGCCTTGATGATGATCGGCAGCAGGTTGACCGTCGCCTCGGCGCCGGTGACGAAGCCGATGGTGAACAGCGTGCCGCCGGGCGCGGTGGCGTTGACCGCCCGGGCGAAGGTGGCGGCGCCGCCTGTCTCGACGACGAGGTCGGCGCCGAAGCCGTCGGTCAAGTCCAGCACCTTGTCGTCCCAGTCCGGCGTCGAGCGGTAATTGATCAGGTGATCGGCGCCGAGCGCCTTGGCCCGCTCCAGCTTCTCGTCCGAGGACGAGGTGATGATCACGGTGGCGCCGGCCGCCTTGGCGAGCTGCAGCGTGAAGATCGAGACGCCGCCGGTGCCGAGCAGCACGACGACGGAGCCCGGTCCGACATCAGCGGCGCGGATCGCGTTCCAGGCGGTGGTGCCGGCGATGGGCAGCGTCGAGGCCGCCTCGAAGGAGAGATGCGCCGGGACCGGCACGACGGAATTGGCCGGGAGCGCAACATATTCGGCGAGCGATCCGGGCAGCGAGATGCCGCGCATCTGCCTCATCTCGTAAGGACGCGGCCGGCCGCCGATCCAGCGCGGCTTGGCATGGGCGACGACGCGGTCGCCAACGGCAAAGGTGGTCACGCCCTCGCCGAGCGCGACGATCTCGCCGGCGCCGTCGGCGACGGGTATGAGCGGGAAAACCGGCCCGGGATAGTTGCCGCTCGCCACGGCGACGTCGACGAAATTCAGGCTCGCCGCGCGCTGGCGGATCAGCACTTCGCCGCGCTGCGGTTCGGGCGTGGCGACGCTGGCGGCGCGGAAGGCGTCGAGCCTGGGCTGGGTGAGTTCGATGGCTTTCATGGGTTCACTCCGTGGGGCCGATTGACGGTTGAGTGAAG
Organism: Mesorhizobium sp. M2A.F.Ca.ET.043.02.1.1; assembly: GCF_003952405.1. Taxonomy (NCBI): domain Bacteria; kingdom Pseudomonadati; phylum Pseudomonadota; class Alphaproteobacteria; order Hyphomicrobiales; family Phyllobacteriaceae; genus Mesorhizobium; species Mesorhizobium sp. M2A.F.Ca.ET.043.02.1.1. The sequence continues at coordinate 5,910,807 of NZ_CP034445.1, read as the reverse complement.
CTATCTGCTGCGCTATGCCTCGATAATTGTCGTCTTTTGCATTTGAGTATTGCAAATCATGCAACAATCCCACGAGCCCGCCGCCCTTGCCGAAATGGCCGCCTTCGCGGCCGTCGCCGAGGCGCATTCCTTCACCCGGGCGGCGGCGAGGGTCGGGCGCGACGCGACCATCCTGTCGCGCCGGCTGCAATCGCTGGAAGAGCGGCTGGGGGTACGGCTGCTCCACCGCACGACGCGCAGCGTGTCGCTGACCGAGGCGGGCGCGGAATTCCTGGTCCGCGTGCGCGCCATCCTGGCTTCTGTCGACGAGGCCGAAGCCGCCGCCTCCGCCCATGCCGGCGGCCGGCCGCGCGGGCTGCTCAGGCTGGCGCTGCCCGGCACGTTCGGGCGCATGTGGATAGCCCCGTTCCTGCCGCAGTTCCTCGCCGAATTCCCGGATCTGCGCATCGAGGCCGAATTCTCCAACCGCTTCGCCGATCTCGTCGCCGAGAATTTCGACGTCGCCGTGCGGCTGGGCAGCCTCGAGGATTCACGCCTGGTGGCGCGCAAGGTGGCGACGCGGCGCCGGCTGCTCTGCGCCGCCCCGTCCTACCTTGCTCGAAGGGGCATGCCTCAGACGCCGCAGGCGCTGCTCGAACATCCCTGCCTCGGCTTCACCGGCTTCCAGACCTTTCCGGTCTGGGAGATGACCGACCGTGAGGGCCGGCGCGCGCGCGTCGAGGTTTCCGGGCCACTGGTCAGCGACGACGCCGAGGTGCTGGTCGAGGCCGCCGTGCAAGGCGTCGGGCTGATGATGAGCACGGACTGGCTGGTCGGACGCGAGATTGCCGACGGCCGGCTGGTGCCGATCCTGGAGGACTGGACGCTGGCCGACGAGGGCGCGGTTTATGTCGTCACGCCCTCAGCCAAAGGCCAGGCCGCCAAGACCCGCGCCTTCGCCGACTGGATCGGCAAGCGATTTTCGCCCGAGCCGCCCTGGCGGCGATGAGAAGGCAACCTCCGAGATGTCGGCGGAAGTCCTGAGCGGGTGATCAAGGCATTCAGGGACCATGAACAAAAATTAGGAGCCTGGCGACATGCCGGCTAAACTGCTCACCCGCTCACGCAAGAGGCAACGCTAATGTCCACGACTGTAAATGTCCGCTACATGGTCAACGATGTCGAAGAGGCCCTCACCTGGTACACGAAACATCTGGGCTTCACGCAGCTTTCGAACCAGGCGCCGGCCTTCGCGGATGTCTCGAGGGGAGCGCTTCGGCTGCTCCTCAGCGGTCCGACCAGTTCGGCGGGCAGGCCGATGCCGGATGGCGAGCGGCCTGGCCCAGGCGGCTGGAACCGCATCCACCTGATCGTCGAGGATCTTGCGGCCGAGGTTGGCCGGCTGCGGTCGGCGGGCCTCAGCTTCCGCAATGAAATTGTGACCGGGCCTGGCGGCTCGCAAATCCTGCTTGTCGATCCTTCCGGCAATCTGGTGGAATTGTTCCAGCCGGCCAAGGCCCGGTGATTGCAAACCCACGTCGTGGCGGCAAGGGCGTGGGGAACTGGCGATCGTCGGCATCGCGCCTGCGATTGCCTTACGGTGTTCCATGCCGCGGGGGAAAGAGTGACGGATCTGCCGACTACGCTGGAGAAGTCGATCTAGCGCCAGCCTATCCTTCGTCATGTATGGACGGCGCCTCTTGGGCAAGAGGGGCCGTCCATACATGACGAAACGAAAGGGTGGGAGATTGCGCGCTCGCCCGTTGTCGCCAATCCCTGTATGATCCACCGCATCACTAGGGGGAGCGATCATGAAACGCGGGCTGGCAACACTCATCCTGGCACTGCTCACCACCCTGCCCGCTCATGCCGCGTCCTGCTCCTGGTCCGCCAGGATGGAGGAGGACGAGGGCGGCAGGGTGATGATGGCCTCGGTCTGCGGCGGGCCGAAGGGCGATGCGCATCTGATGCTCGCCTGTTTCGGCAAGCCGGTGCTGAGCTACGATCTCGGCGCCGCGGGCGGACAGCTGGAGCCCGGCATCAGCGGCTCCTTCACCTTCAAGGCTGGCGACAAGAGCCTGACGGAGAAGCTCGAGCTGGAGGCGATGTACAACTACTTCACCACCGAGCTCTCCGGCCCCGCCGACCCGTTGCTTTCGCTGCTGCGCGGCAAGGGCGAGGTGACGGTCAGCGCCGACAAGTATGGCGCGACGACGTTTCCGCTGAAAGGCTCAGGTGCTGCGATCGGCAAGGTGCTGGCCGAGTGCGGCAAGGGTTCGGGCGGCGAGGCCGATTGACGCCTGTTCGAGGCCTTTCTCGCCGCGCTTGGTCACGCCTTGCGTGGAAGCGGGATCGGCTGGAAACCGACGTCCGGCTCGGCCAGCCGCGTGGCATCGCGTCCGCCTGCCTTGGCGGCGTAGAGCGCCTTGTCCGCCTGAAGAAGCAGGCTCGTCGGATTGTGGCGGGCGGTCGGGCCGCTGATGGCGATGCCGATGCTGATGGTGACGATCTTGTGCTCGCTGCGATCATGTTTCAGCGCCCGCTCGCGCACCGCGGCGCGCAAATCGTTGGCCACGCGGATCGCGCCGGCGGCCGAGGCCTCCGACAGGATGACCGCGAACTCCTCGCCGCCATAACGCGCCACGAAATCGGCCGAGCGCGTGCGCTGGCGCAGGCAATCGGCGATCTGGCGCAGGCACTCGTCTCCGGCGAGGTGACCGTAACGGTCGTTATAGGCCTTGAAGGAGTCGACATCGATCAACAGCAGCGCGAATTCCCGGTCGGACTGGCTTGCCTCCGCAACGACACCGGCCAGCTTCTGATCGAAGGCGCGGCGGTTGCCGACGCCAAGCAGCGGATCGGTGTTGGCAAGCTGCGCCAGCTGGTTGCTGAGCGTGGTCAGCTCTCCCTCGGTGCTCTTGATCTCGGTGATGTCGGAGACGACCACAAGCGCCAGGCCCGCCTCTGTTGGCCGTGTCCGCAACATCAGCCAGCGGCCGTCGAACAGCTTGATCTGCTGCTCGCCCGGCGTGCGCAGCGCGCCGACCACATTGTCTATCCACTCCCGCTCGTGACCCTTGGGGATGCCCACCTGCTCGCCGGTCACCGTCACGGCTTCGAGGATGTCGCGCAGTCTCGTGCCGGGAACGCGCAGGTCGCCGGTGAGCGGGAAGAAGTTCCGGTATTGCTCGTTGCAGAAGATCAGCATCCCTTCGGCATCGAACATGGCAAGTCCGTCCGACATTTCCGACAGCGCGTAGGAAAGCTGGTTCTTGGCTTCGAGCAATGCCTGTTCGAGCTGCTTCTGCGCCGTGACGTCGCGCGTGACGCCGACGAGGCCGATGATGTTGCCCTCGACATCGCGCACGGGCGTCTTCGAGGTGGAGAACCAACGGAGATTGCCCTTCGCATTGGGGACCTGCTCCTCGAAATCGGCCATCCCCTCGCCCGTTTCCAGCATTCGCTGCTCGAGCTCAAAGAGGGTCTGGGCGCGAGCAGGGTCCGCTATGTCGAAGTCGGTCTTGCCCGTCATCTGGACCGGATGGTCGTAGCCATGGAAGGCGGCGACGGACTGGTTCACGGCGACGAACTGGCCGCGCGTGTTCTTGACGTAGTAGAAGTCCGGCGCCTGGGCGACCGCGGCGCGCAGCAGATTGCGCTCCTTGGTGACAAGCTGCGTGTGCAGCACGACGAGGCCGGCCACGGCGGTTGCCGCCATATTGAGCGCGATGAGCGGCAGCACGAGGCGCGCGTCGATAACGGGGACGGCCGTCTGCGGCAGGATCGAGATCGGTACCAGCCCGGACAGGCCAACGCAGACCGCAAACACCAGCACTTGCCAGGTGCGCGTCTGGCGGCGCCCGATGATGCGGTTGGCAAGAACGCCGGCGGCGAACGCCACCGCAATGCCGACCAGTCCGGCAGTGAGGCCTTGGCCGCCGATGGCGATGCGGTATCCCAGCGGAAAGGCGGCGGCCACCAATGCGCCCGGCAGGCCGGCGAACAGGCCGGCCGTCGCAACCAGCGACGTCCTGAGATCCAGCAGGACGCCCGGCCGAATCTCGACGGTCAACAGCATGGAGGCCAGCGCGCCCCAGCCCATGATGCAGCCGAAGACAAGCAGCCTGAACTTTTGCGAGCGCCCCTCAAGCCAGGGCTGCACGTAGTTCCAGCCGGAAACGAACAGCGCCACCGCAGCCAGATTTGCCGTAAGGTGTTGCCACATGACGCCGACCGACCTCCGATCGGGTCATTAAAAGCACCTGAAAAGTTGTTTCCGGGTTAAGGCCGCCACCCAAGGCGGTTCCCCGGTTGCGCCGCGAACGCGGCTTCCCCTTGGCGAAGCCCCTCCCCCACACGATGGGAAGGAGCAGGGTCAGGGCCTCACTTGCCATGCGCCTTCATGAACTGCCCGAGCAGTTCCACCGGCAGGGGGAACACCACCGTCGACGAACGCTCACCGGCGATGTCGTGCAGGGCCTCGAAATAGCGCAACTGCATGGCCTGCGGCTCGGTTGCCAGCATGCGGCCGGCCTCGACCAGCTTCGCCGCCGCCTGCTGCTCGCCGTCGGCGTTGATCACCTTGGCGCGGCGCAGCCGCTCGGCCTCGGCCTGCTTGGCGATGGCGCGGATCATGCTCTCATTGAGGTCGACATGCTTGATCTCGACATTGGAAACCTTGATGCCCCAGGCATCGGTGCGCTGGTCGAGTATCTCCTGGATGTCGCTGTTGAGCTTGTCGCGCTCGGCCAGCATCTCGTCGAGCTCATGCTTGCCGAGCACCGAGCGCAGCGTGGTCTGCGCCAGCTGGTTGGTGGCGGCCATGAAATCCTCGACCTGGATGATCGCCCGCTCGGCGTCGACGATGCGGAAATAGAGCACGGCATTGACCTTGACCGAGACATTGTCGCGCGAGATGACATCCTGCGGCGGCACATCCTGCACCACCACGCGCAGGTCGACCCGCACCATCTGCTGGACGAAGGGGACGAGGATGATCAGGCCGGGGCCCTTGACGCCGGTGAAGCGGCCGAGCGTGAAGACCACGCCGCGCTCATATTCCCTGAGGATGCGGATTGCCGCCGCCAGGAAAATGATCGCGGCCACGGCAATGATGAGATAGGCCACGTAACCGACCATCATTTTATTGCTCCGTTGTTGCCTGCATCGCGACGCCGCACCGTCAGCACGAGGTCGCTGACATCGATCACCTCGACACGGTCGCCGGGCTGCATGGGCTCGCCTGCCTTCGCCCGCCAGCGCTCGCCCAAAGCCAGCACATGCCCCTCGCCGCCCTGCCAGTCGAGAATCTCGACGGGAAGGCCGCGCATGGCCTCGCCGCCGACGCGCGGCGGATTCTTGCGCGCCGCCCAGACATAGGTGCCGGTGAGCAAGGCCAGGCCGAGCGTCAGCGCGGCGGCCGGGCCGATCACCGCCCACGACATGGCAAAGCCCGGCCCTTCGACCTTGAGCAGCATGGCGGAGCCCAGCAGGAAGGCGGCGACGCCGCCCAGCCCCAGCACGACGGTTGGGTTGAAGGCCTCGACGATCAGGAAGGCGACGCCGAGCAGCATCAGGGCGAGACCGGTATAGTTGATCGGCAGGAGGTTCAGCGCGTAGAGCCCGAGCACCAGGCAGATGGTGCCGATGACGCCCGGCGCCACGGCGCCGGGGCTGGTGAACTCGAAGACGATGCCGTAAACGCCGACCAGCATCAGGATGACTGCCGTGTTCGGGTCGGTGATGACGGCCAGCAGCCGGATGAACCAGCCGGGCTCCAGCGTCTCGACCGGCAGCCCTTTGGTCGCCAGCACCTCTTTCCTGCCGGCCACCTCGACGGTGCGCCCGTCGGCAAGCTCCAGAAGCTCGGTGGTGTCGCGGGCGACGAAGTCGATGACATGTTCCTGCAGCGCGGCGTTGGCCGACAGGCTCGCCGCCTCGCGCACCGCCTTCTCGCCCCAGTCGCCGTTGCGCCCGCGCATCTCGGCGAGCGAGCGGATGAGCGCCACCGCGTCATTGGTCACCTTGGCCATCATCGCGTCGCCGGCCGGCTGCCCGGTTGCGTCCTTCTGGTCCTTGTCCTTCTCGCCGCCTGGAAGCGACGGCAGGCCGCCGAGCTCGACCGGCGTCGCGGCGCCGAGATTGGTGCCGGGCGCCATCGCCGCGACGTGGGTGGCGTAGAGGATGTAGGTGCCGGCGCTGGCCGCGTGGCCGCCGGAGGGCGCGACATAACCGATGACGGGCACAGGCGAGGCCAGGATGTCGGCGATCATCTCGCGCATCGAGGTGACGAGGCCGCCCGGCGTATCGAGCTGAAGGATGAGGACCGCGGCATCGCGCCTGGCGGCGGTGTCGAGCGCCTCCTCGAGTTGCCTGGTGCTTGCCGGCCCAATGGCGCCGTCGACGGCGATGCTCAACGCAACCTTCCCGCTCCCGGCGGAGGAGAAGGCAGAAACGGCGGCCGCGCCCAAAAGAGCGGCGGCGAAGAAGGCCACTCGCGCGATGCTCACGCTCAACGCTCCATGGCTCAAATATGGGTTGTGTCGCCGCGAAGTCCAATGGGGAGTTGAGGCGCAACGCGCCATCTTGCCTCGCAAGGCCGCTCGAGCGAAATCACAAGGCGGCCAGCCCTACTCGGACGATCCGGCGCCGCGGGAGGCCTGCGCTAGGAATAAAATCGGGAAACAACGCGGCCGGCCCGTGCTTCGCTGCGCACAACCCGGCCGCGTTGCGTCAATAGTCGGAGTCGCTCTCGACCACGACCGGACGGTGATGGTGCCGGTGGCCGATCGAACCCGTGACGATCACGGTGTCGTCGCGGCGGTGGTGGCGGTGACGCCAGGCGCGCTTGCCATTGTCGTAAAAGGCGACCGTGCCGTGGTGGCGGTGGTGAAGACGGTGGCCCTCGTCGTTGATGACGACCGCCGGGCGGTGGTGATAGTGATGCCTGTTATGCGTCCTGATGACGACATCGGCCTCGGCCGCGGAGGCGACGGCGGGCGCTGCGACACAGAGCGCCAGGGCAGCAAGAAGCACTGTTTTCATTGCTCTTTTCCTAATTCCTGAATTCATCCCTTCGCCGGGTAAACCGCCGCCCGCCGCTTTGGTTCCCGCCCGGGTTGCATCCGCAATGGGACCGCGCCAGGCGGAAAGCACAGCCGGTGGCAGGCTCAGCTTTCGCGCCGACGCCGGAGCGCCATGTAGCGCAGGTAGGTCGTGGCGGCCGCGTCGCAGGCGCGCCGCCCGGGGCCGTTGGCCTCGATCATCGTTTGGCGAGCCGCGGCGGCAGGCCGTATTTGGCGGCGAAGAACGCCGGCTCGTAGGGTTGGTCGTCTAAATCATCTGTCGGTCTATCAAGGCTCATGTGTGCTCCCCTATCGGCGACGCGCGAAAAATCGGCGCGCGTGCCAATGCGAAGCCCTGGCTTTGGTTGCGGCGCTCGGTCCTCTTCGCACGCCCGTCCGACCTCAGTCCGACATCGCTTTGCGACCGTCGCCGGATTGGGGAACGAAAGCTTCCCAGCCTCGTTTGCCGGCGGGGAATTCGCGGCAGGGCGCCCGCCAAGAGGAGCAATGAACATGGACGACGATCGCAACAGTGTTCTGGAGGCGCGCTGGCTTCTGGCGGTGCCGGCATCGGTGCTGCTCACCGTGCTGGTAGCCGGCATGCTGCTCGGATAGTCGGACGATGAACCGCCTGCTCTTCCGCATCGCCGATTTCCTGTCGCGCCCGCCCGGCTTCTACGCGATGCTTGCCGCCAATGGCCGCCTGCACGCTGCTGGTGCCGCTCGGGCTTACAGGCGTGGTGACCTATGCCCTGTCCGTGGCGGCCATCATCATCACCGGGGTGGTCCTCATCCAGGGCTACCGGGACACCGCCGCCATCCACGCCAAGCTCGACGAGATCGTCATTGCGCTGAAGCAGACGCGCAACGACGTGGTCGGGCTCGAACATGCCGAGCCGCATGAGATCAAATCCAAGCTGATGGCACTGGAGATCGAGGCCGGGCGCCTGGCGGCGTCAGAGGCGTTAAACGGCGCGAGAGATGAGGCCGGCGCCGCAGTGGGTGGGGGTTCGTTGGGCTAGCTGAGGCACCGGCCGAAGGCGGAATGGGCACCGCCGCCAGGCAAAGATAGGCCTCTCAGGCGGCGGCGAAATTACGCGATCGCGGAAGCCTCCAGGAAGCCGTCCCGGCGTAGCTTTGTCACGCGGGCCGATCGGAACAAAATGCCGGGCACCGCCGTTTTTGGGGATGGTCATGTTCGCCCCGCTCGATATGCACGGCGAGAAGCGCGCCGATCTCCACCGGGCCGCAAGGCTGTCGATGCTGCATGAGCGCGTGGTGAAGCGCTTCGACAGGGTCGACCATTCAGCCGATGCCGTCGAGACCGCCGCGGCCGCATTCGTCGAGATCACGCATCGGCCGGCCGTCTTCGTTGCGCCATTCCGGCCAAACAGGAGACCTGAAACTGCGGCCGGCTGGACGCTCGGGCTGTAACTTCCCGAGGGACAGTGATCAGTGAGGCGGCGTGTTGCGTGCCCTGATCATATCGCGCCTTCTCAACTCGGCATATACCGCCTCGCGGTCCCCACGGTATCGCCCCAGCAATCTCATCGCCTCGTCGCGCTCCACACGCCCGAGTTTCATCATAAAGCGAAGTTCACGCTCAGGAATCAGAGGCTGAGCTTCCTGCCGCTGCCACCATGTTTCATGCATCGCTCGACCTCCCCGCCACGCCCACTCGACAGTCCGCGGAAGCGCTGCCCCGCCCTGCCCGTCTAGACGTTATAGACCATCCATGCGTTGGCCTGAGTGAGACTGCGCACACTTCTCAGCTCTGACATTTGCATTTGTTAACGGAGTCTCCCTTTCCTTCCCGCCGGGCATCGCCTCGCGTCCGCATCCTTGTGTCACAGCGCAGGCTGGGCTCCGGAAATCAGGCGCTGCAGCGCTCCCTCCGACCGCTGGCAACCGCAATTGCAACCGCGACGACGACCAACCCCGCAGCCACCGCAAAGGTCATCGCCATTCCGCGCGCGACGGCCGCCGGGGCCGCCGCCGCGATATCGCTCGTCCCCACGGCGAAGGCGAACACCGCGCCCATCACCGCCGTGCCGGTGACGAGGCCGAGATTGCGCGAGAGGCTGAGCATGCCCGACACCACGCCGCGCTCGCTTCTGTCGACATCGGCCATGACGGCGGTATTGTTGGCGGCCTGGAACAGTTGGTAGCCCGGCGTGAGCACGGCGATCGCCGCCGCGTAGCCGGCAACGCCGAAGAGGCCCGGGAGCGGTGTGAGCGCGGCGCAGCCGGCGACCATCAGCGCCAGGCCGGCGACGACCATCGCGGCCGCCCCCAGCCGATCGACGATACGCCCGGCAATGACGCCGCAGACCGCCGAGACCACGGGGCCGATCGACAGCACGGCTCCGGTCGCCGCTTCGCTCAGGCCCAGCGCGCGCGACAGGAAGAACGGGCCGACGACCAGGGTGGCCATCATCACCGTCGAGACCAGCGCGTTCATGGCGAGGCTCGGCGCCAGCACCCTGTCGCGCAGCAGCGCGAGCTTGACCAGGGGCGACGCCACCCTGGCTTCGGCGACGACGAACAGCGCCGCGCCGGCCGTGGCCGCGCCGAGCAGCGCCGCGTTGAGGCCGCCGAAATGGCCGCGCCCGATGGTCATGGCCATTGCATAGGCGCCGAGCGTGGCGGCGAGCAGCAGCGTGCCCGGCACATCGAAGCGGGCCTTCGCGCCCCCCGCCTGGCGCGGGATGCTTGCCGCTGGAAGGAAGCGCCAGGCCGCGAGCAGCGCGACGCCGCCCAGCGCGGCATTGACGAGGAAGATCGAGCGCCAGCCGAGCGCGGCGATCAGCACGCCGCCGAGCGAGGGGCCGAGCGCCGTGCCGATCGCCGACATGGTGCCGAGCAAGCCCATGGCGCTGCCGGTGCGCTCCTTCGGCACCGTCTCGCCGACGATGGCTATTGTCAGCGCCATCATCACCGCCGCGCCCAACCCCTGCACGGCGCGCGCGGCGATCAGCAGCGCCAGTGACGGGGCAAGCGCGGCGGCAAACGAGGCGGCGCTGAACAGCGCCAGGCCGGCGATCAGCAGCAGCCGGCGGCCGACGAGATCGCCGAGGCGCCCGACGCTGACGATCAGCGCGGTGATGGCCAGCAGATAGGCGAGCACCACCCATTGCACCGCCGGAAAGGAGGCGGCGAAGACCACGCTCAACGTCGGCAGCGCGACATTGGCGATGCTGGTGGCGAGCGAGGAGACCAGCATGGCCAGAGACAGGCTGGCCAGCGCGCCCGCCGTTGAATGGCTTACGGGCGCGGCGCGGGTCTCGGCAATATCGGCCATGATGTCTTCTCCGTCGGGTGAAACGCGCCGGGAAGATAGGCGTCCAGCCGATATGGCGGAACACGCAGCATTTGCACTTGATCAGTGCACGAAACGCCATGTCATCGAGCGACAACCATGCTATGGTTGCGCTTATGTCGCGACCCGATCTCAACCTGCTCGTCACGCTGGATGTGCTGCTTGCCGAAGGCAGCGTCGCCAAGGCGGCGCGGCGGCTGAAGCTCAGTCCTTCGGCGATGAGCCGGGCACTGGCGAGGCTGCGCGAGGCGACGGGCGATCCGCTTCTGGTGCGCGCAGGGCGAGGCCTGGTGCCGACGCCGCGCGCCGCGGAGCTCGGCGCGGAAGTCGGCCGGCTGGTCAAGGAGGCGGAAGCGATGCTGCGGCCCGCCGAGCGGCTCGACCTCGCCCGGCTCAACCGCAGCTTCACGCTGCGCAACAGCGACGGCTTCGTCGAGAATTTCGGCCCGGCGCTGCTGGCCCGCGCGTCGCGGGAAGCGCCGGGCGTGCAATTGCGCTTCGTGCCCAAGCCCGACAAGGACAGCGGACCGATGCGCGAGGGCGCGGTCGATCTGGAGACCGGCGTGATCGGCACCACGACCGGGCCGGAGGTGCGCTCGCGGGCGCTGTTCCGCGACCGCTTCGTCGGCGTCGCGCGGGCCGGCCATCCTTTGAGCGAAGGCCGCGTCACCGCCGCCCGCTTCGCGGCCGGACGCCACATATTGATCTCGCGGCGCGGGCTCGATCGCGGCCCGGTAGACGACGCGCTGGACCTCGCGGGGCTGACGCGAACGATCGCGACCGTGGTCGGCGGCTTCGCCGAGGCGCTGGCGCTGGCGCGGGGCTCGGACCTCATCGCCACGGTGCCGGAGCGCTATACGGGCACGCTGCGCGAGGGCCTGTTCACCTTTTCACTGCCGGTCAAACTTGCCCCGCTGACGATCTCGCTGTTGTGGCATCCGAGGCTCGATGCCGATCCGGCGCATCGGTGGCTGCGGGGGCTGGTGAAGGAGGTGTGCGGCGGGGCGCGTAATCCCGGCCCTTGAAAGGGATTGACGCGGCGAGGAACCAACGATGCGCCGCGGGAGGCACTTCGTTAACGTTAGCCTTTACTAACGTATACTGCGCGCAAGAAAAACCGTGCCGTTCATGGAACCCATGGCATGGTCAGCGCGTTGCCGGGCGCTTTTGCAACAGCCGGAGGCTCGCTTGGGCGAATTCAGGAAGTTCGCGTGCCCCCGGTGCCTGGGCGCCGGCAAGGTGTTCGAGTGTGAAAAGCAGGTGGCGTCGAAAAGCTCATGCTGTCCCTCGGGCACGTTGCGCGACAGTGCCCCGGACAACGGGTTTCCTGCCAGGCCTGCAACGGAACCGGCCTGCGCGGCTACGGCGCATCTCCTCTTTTGCAGGACTGAGCGGCGAGAGGTGAATCACGGCCGGTGCGGCTCAGGCCCGCGACCTTCGAATTCAAAGCGATCGGACAGAGAATAGTCGATCCGTTTGCCGGAATTGCTTTAGGCGCTGGCGCCGCCCATCAGCGCGGCGACCAGGGTCGCCAGGAAGACAAGCAGCCCCAACGCGACCCGGTCCAGCCACCCGCGCCGTCTGGCAAGGATCTCGAACAACCGATTGGCCATCGCAACTTCCCCCTTCGCTTGCGCCATACTCTACCATGCATTTCATGAGAACATCATGAAATGGCTCACAGAGCCTCCGATGCCGCTTCAAGGGAAAATCGGCCGCTGCCGGTGGCCCGATGCCGCGCTGCGAAATGCACCCAAAAAAAGTCGGGATCGAAGGGACAGTCCGTCTGGCGAAAAATCAGCTTATTCAAGCGGATACGCATATATGTGCGGCGCGGTATGCTGGACATCGGAAATGCCCGGAATTCCGCCATTTCATGGCTCTTCGCCGTGGCCCCAGCCTGACTGCCGAGCGTGCTTCGAGCGCGAAAAGGGCGGCTAAAAAGGCGCTTCTTGAGCCCTCGGCGACGGCGTTGACAGGGCACCGCGCCAATGGCACTCCGCAAGCACTGGTCACGCCATGACCGTTGCTGTTGGGGACGGACGGGGTTTCAGCAGCTTGGCGGCGGCGCCGGACGGGCGGGCACATGCAGTGTACCGCCCGCTCCTGGCCGGTCCCGGATTCCAGTTCTGCCGCTGCTTCCAACGTAACCGATCGCGCTTGCGCGCCGGGAATGACACAGGACAATTAGCCGGCATGCTGCAGCCAACGGCGGTCGAAGACATCGAGGATGGCGCGGAATTCGGCCGGCGGAATCTGGCCGACGTCACCCTCGCCGTCTGCACCGAGGAATCGTCCCAGCAGCCGGTCAACCGCCTCTGGATGCTCGATGGCGATGCCGAGCGCCGCCAGATCGGTGGCGAGCGACCCCTGCGGCAGCAGATATCCGCCCCATTCTGAGGTGCCGGGCACCGGGTCGCGCAGGCGCACCATGATGATCCTGGTGAACGAGGGCTGCGCCTCGGGGCCGATGATGGCCGTACCGCACATATAGCCGCCCAGCACGCTGCCCGGCTGCGACTGAGGGAACAGGCTGAAGAAGAACTGGGCATCGCCGCCGGCCTCCCTGACATGGATGTACAGGCCGCGCTTTGCCGGCGTCACCGGCCCGCTCAGAACGAGCTGGCCGGTCGGCAACGCCTCGCGGTAACGGGCAGTGAGACCGTGCACGCCCGGCCCGCCCTCGATCGACAGGCTGCCCTTGATAAGCTGCCCGCGATAGTAGGGTGACCAGGCGCGCGAATAGCAGGCATAGCTGCCGATGAGCGCGATGCTGCGGGCGCGGTCGTCATGCGCGGAGGCTGTCTCGAACTGCTGCGCGGCGTGCCGCTCCAGCGCCACCCGGTCGACACCGTGACGGGCGCAGATGGCGGCGGTGAAGCTCGGCAGATCGCTTTCGGCGATCCACGCGCCGGGCTGCTCCAGCCGCAGCAGCTTTGCCCAGTCTTCGTAGACGCTGAGTTCGCGCGGATGAGCCCTGCCCTGCAGCCACTTGTCGGCGCGGCCGAGATCGAATGCCGTCCTGGCGTTGACGCCCCGGAACGCTGCCGCGAGATCCTTGCGGGTCACAGTGCCGAGCAAGGCCGATGTCAGCCGCAGTTTCTGCGCGATATGTTGTGCCACCGAACCGCCCCCTCGGACCCCATGCCCTTCCGAGAATCATGCCTGGCCGCGGCCGCCCCCGGGCACGGCGTCGACTCGTGATGATACGCATGGTCGCGACGCTGCGCGCCGGACTTTCGTCCTGCGCCCGATGTCCGCATCCCAACCTTCCACAGGCCTATACCGCGGAAATTCCGCAGAATTCCACGCCCTTCCACATGGCCGCCCTTTGCCCCCGGGCAGCCGGCGCTAAGCTCGCTGCGGGCAAGGGGCAGACCGTCATGATAAACGCGCTGAATGTGGGCTTGAGCACGTCATCCCCTTCCTTCGCAGAGCTGTGACACGCTCGATTTCGAGCGACGCCGAATCCCGGCCAAAGCCGGCGACGAGCAAACCGTATTGCCACCTCATCCGGAAGGAATGTTCAGATGACCTCGACCACTTCTTCGACACTCACCTTCATCTTGTTTGTTTCAGGATGCATAGCGCTGGCGCTGCTGTTCATCAACGCGCCGCAGGGGGAATTCCAGTCGAAATACGTCAAGGCAACGCCCGCCACGCAAGGAGCGTCGCCCACCCGCATCGACATCGACAACGACGCGCATGCGATACGCTTCTATGTCGACGGCAAGCAGGTCGCGCTGCTCGACGCATCTGGCTTCAAGCCATGAGGAGGCCGCAGAGCCAGGAACGGAAACCTGCCATGAAGATCGTCCTATCCGCGCTGACGGCGCTTCTCCTTTCGGTCGCGCTGACGCAAGGGGCCGGGGCCAAGACGAAAATCGTGGTGACCGAAAAAAAGGCCGCCACGACTGGCAAGCATCGGCCGCCGCTCGATCAGACGGCAACCGGCGGCATCGTGCCTTTGGCGGGCCAGACGCCGGAGACCGGGGATCCGGGCCAGGCCTATCCGCAGCCGCTGGACCTGCATTTCTAGGCCAATTGCGGGAAATGCGCGGGCGAACGACCCGGCCAACAGCCACCCAGCCATCCTGAGGGCTGGGGGCTTAGCGCCGCTGGCACGGCGGTGCATGCCTCCTACGCGGACCTCACGGGCTGCGGTCCGCGGGGAAAGCGCGCGGCTTGACCAGGCCATTGCCGGCGCGATAGGCGGGCGCAGGCCATCCAATTGATGAAAGACCGCCATGACCGACCTTATCGTGAAAGACAGCAACGGCACGCCGCTGAAGGATGGCGACTCCGTGACGCTGATCAAGGACCTCAAGGTCAAGGGCACGTCCGAGACGATCAAGCGCGGCAGCTGGTGAAGAACATCCGCCTCAACGGCAATCCCGGCGAGATCGAATGCAACACCAAGCCAGGTCAAGGGCCTGGTGCTGAAGACGGAGTTCCTGAAAAAGGCGTGATTGCGGGATCCCATCTCCCCTTATGTTGCACTGCGTTAGATTTGTTGCATTGCGATAGCGGCGCATAGGGCCGAGGCTTTGCCTCAGGCGGGATACGAACGAGCATTCACGAGGTTCGTATTCGTGTCAGCATCGGCGCAGGATTTCCGACCCGATATCGAAGGGTTGCGGGCGGTGGCCGTGGCGGGCGTCGTGGCCTGCCATTTCGGCCTGGCGGCGCTGCCGGGCAGCTTTGCCGGGGTCGACATCTTCCTCGTTATCTCGGGCTTGGTCTCCTTCATCCTCTGGGCCTGGCCGACGAACGTTTCGCAGCCCTGGGCCCTCTACTTCTCGCCGCTGCGCGCTTGGGAATTTGCCGCCGGCGGCCTCGCATCGATGGCGCCGGCGCGGCTTTTGCAGGCGCGTCCGCTGCTGGGGCGGGCGTTGAGCCTGGCCGGCCTGACGATGATCGGGACCGCTTATCTCACCTTCAGCGAGGACGCTTCCTTCCCCGGCTTTCTGGCGCTTCTGCCTGTCGCCGGCACGGTCCTTCTGCTCAAGGCGGGAGCGGCCGGCGCCAGGGACGGCTATTCACCCGATTCCGAGCGGAATTGGGTGAATGCCGCCCTGGCGTTGTCGCCCTTGCAGTGGATCGGCAGGCTCTCCTATTCGATCCATCTGTGGCATTGGCCGGTCATCGTCTATGCCGGCATGCTGGCGTCGGAGCTGACGCCCATCAAGCGGCTCTATTGCCTCGCGCTGACGCTGGCGCTGTCCGCCCTTACCTGCCGCCTCATCGAGAACCCGATCCGTCGCAACGGCTGGCTGATGGCCAATGCGGCGCGGGCGCCGGTGCCGGTCCTCCTCCTGACCGGCACCGGCGTCGCAGCCGCCCACGGCAATGCCAGGCTTGCCGTGCGCGACCTCGATCCGCAGCAGCGAACCATCGCCGCCAGCGCGGCCGAGCCATCATGGCGGGACGCGGCGGCGACACGGCCAACGACGCCATGGCGGCGGTTGAGCGCGACATCGTCGACAGCATCCCCGACGCTGCTTACGTCGACCTCACCGACCGCTTCCGCAGCGCCACCGCCTGCCACGCCTTCCTCGACGGCAAGCTCGCCTTCCGCGACCAGCACCATATGGCCACGCCCTTCGCGGATCGCTGGAGCCGGAGGAGGAGAAAAGGGTGATGTCGAAGGTGGGAAGATAGGGCGACGACGCCCACGCGTTCGTCATCCTAGGGCGGAGCAAGGAGCGAAGCGACGCGCGCAGACCCTAGGATCCATGCCGTGACGCTAAGGCTTTGCAACGGGGACAGAATTCTGCACCGCCGCGCTTCGCGGCGAAGGTCACGGCATGGATCCTCGGGTCAAGCCCGAGGATGACGACCGGAGGGGCGTCGGCGCCTCAATGCGCCCCCCTCTGGCCTGCCGGCCATCTCCCCCACAAGGGGGGGAGATCAGCAGTTCCGGCGCCGCGCCTCAGCCCACCACAACCACAAAATGCTTGGTCACCGGCTCGAGGATCTTCCAGGTGCCCTTGAAATCCGCCTCGACGACGAAGGCGTCGCCGGGGCCGACCTCGACCGGCTCGCCGCCGTCGGGCGTGATGATGATGCGGCCGGCGATCATGTGGACGAATTCATAGTCGGTGTAGGTGGCATGGTAGGTGCCGGGCGAGGCGCGCCAGGTGCCGGACATCACCTTGCCGTCCTCGGTGGTATGCTGCACGGCGGTCTGCATGGTCGGCCTGCCTTCGACGACGATCCAGCCCGGCAGATCGCCGGCCTCGGCATGCTCGACGGCGCCGAATTTGAGAATGGTGGGTCTGGTCATCGGATGCTCCTTCGGTTCGCCGGAATTGGCTGGCGACGGCATAGCCGATGACGGCATGCGTTGCACGCGGCGATACGACAGCGGAAGGCGATGCGGCGACGGATGCCTGGTGCCTTCAACGGGCGGCTGAAGATCCAGCGGGTTCAAATCCGCCGCGTGCATCCAGAATCAGAAAGCCCGCCGGATGGCGGGCTTTTCGGCGTCCGGCCAGATCAGGTCGGAATGGAAGATGGCGGCGTTGCAGTGATGACGCTCAGCTTTTGACGCCTGGCCAAAACAGGCTTCTCATAGGTCTTCTTCAAGGTACCCCCTTTCAAGGCTTCATAGGTCCGCATGTGCAACTTTAAAGCTGGCGCGGCCTATAAGCTGTAGCACATTAGCAACACATAACGGACGTTCCGCAGGACTTACGGCGTTAAGCGTCACTGTCCCGTTTCGGGACTGGCATCCGTCTTGCTATGAAGAGATTGCCGGTGTCCTCCCGCCGGTCCTGATCGGGGGATCAGGTTTAAATCTCGCCGGGCCTGTGGGCTTTGGGCATCAGGGTTGGCCCGGCGAGTTTTTCTTTTCCCCACCGTTTTGCCGATCCGTTACGCCACTGGCGAGCGCTCCGCCTTCACTCCGCGGCCTGCAGCTGCTTGCGGCGCGCCGGCTGTCTGCGCCGATGGCCGGCCTTGAGCGTGACGGCCGCCTTTTTGGAAAGCGCTCCGGTCACCGCGTCGACCATGCCGAATGCCACGAAGTCGGCGTTTAGAGTGGCAGCCAGTTCTGCCGCGGCCTCGACGTCGCCATTGCCGACTTCCGACCAGAAAACGATGCCCACTCGAAGCTTCGCTTTGAGGCGCTTCAGCCGACGAACCATGAAGCGCGCGTGCCGGGTGGATTGGCGGTTGAGGAAGCCGATCACGACGGCATCGATGGCTTCGAGGTCGAGGCGGCGGATCGCCAATGGCTCGAGTTCGGTAAAGCTCGCCTTCGACACCGAAGCGCCCTGCACTTCCAGCACCTGGGCCAGCATCGCGGCGGCGGCGTCGTCGAGCTCGCCGCGCCCGCCGGCGCAGAGCACTGCGATCCCCGAGCCGTCGGGCAGATCGACCTCCTCTTCCTCCACCTCGGCAGGCTTGGCTTCGCCAGGGTTTTTCTCGCTAGCCTTGTTTTTCTCGCTAGCCTTGTTTTTCTCGCCAGCCTTGCTGTCGGTTGCTTTCTCATCGGCAGCGGCCGCCTGCTCGCTCTCTTCCTCCTCAGCCTCCTGCTGGGCGCTGTCGTCGAGATTGGCGACCAGCGTCAAGGCGCTGTCGGCAAGCTGCCGGCGCTGCGCGTCATCCATGACGCCGCGCTCCCGGTCCTGCTCGCCGAGCAGCAGCGCGGGAATCGCCACCTTGCCGTAGAATTCGAACAGATACTTATCCTCCAGCATCTCCTCGGCATGGTCGGTCGCCTCGTCCGGGTCGCCGGCCAGGAGCCGCTGGTAGAGCCTGGCATGCGGCTCCAGCACCGGCTCGTTGCCGAACAGCACGTCGAGGAACTCGAACTGCGGCACGTGCCGGCCGAGCACCACCAGGCAGACGGTGAGCGGCGTCGACAGCACCAGGCCGATCGGCCCCCACAGCCAGGTCCAGAAGATCGCGGCCACGATGATGGCCAGCGGCGACAAGCCCGTATGCGAGCCATAGAGCCACGGCTCGATGACATTGCCGGTGACGAGCTCCACGACGACGAACAGCGCGGCGGTCCACAACAGCAGCGACCAGCCGGGCGCCACGGCCAAGGCGAGGAACAGCGGCAGCAGCGCGCCGATGATCGGGCCGATATAGGGCACGAAGCGCAGTGCCAGCGCCAGCAGGCCCCAAAGCAGCGCGTTGGGGATGCCGAGCACCCAGAGCCCGATGGTGATGGGCACGGCGTAGATGATGTTGACCACCAGTTGCATCAGCAGATACTGGCCGACGCGCTTGCCGGCATCCTGCAGCGCCTGCGTGGTACGATGGAGGTCGCCATAGCCGACCAGCCGGATGAAGCGGTCGCGCAGGTCCTCGCGCTCCATCAGCATGAAAATGACGACGATGATGACGAGGCCGGCGGAGCCGAGCGGGCTGAGCAGCGGGCCGATCAGGTTCTGCAGCACCTCGAGCGGCTTTTCATGCGCGACGACCTCGACCGGGATCGGCTCGCGCTTCGGCGCCTGGGCGGCCGAGGGCAACTGCGGCTCCTGGCGGTCGATCTCCTGGCCGACGCGCTCGATGACACCGCCGAGGCGCGAGATGATGCCGCCGCCGAGGCCGTTTTCCTTCAGCGCGCGGACCTTGGTCAGGATGTTGATCTGGTAGAGGGGGATGTTCTGGGCGAGGTCGCTGACCTGGGTGGCGACGACGAAGGAGAACAGCGAAAGGGCGGCGAAGGCGCCGGCGACGCTGGCGATGACAGCCGCGATGCGCGGAACCCCCGCGCGCTTCAGGGAGGACACGACAGGCGCGATGGCGAAGGTCAACAGAAGCGCGACGGCGATCGGCAGGAACACCTCGCGCCCGAAATAGAGCGCGGCCACCGTGACCACCACGCTCGCCACAGTCGGCAGCGCCGTGCGCGGATGGCCCCTGGACGCTGCGAGCAGGCCTTCCAGCCTCGGCTCCGACGCCCCGTTCCCGCGATTGGCCGCCACCATCGAGCCTCCATGCCGTCTGTCCGGCAATGATCCCAGATACTTCGCCGGCGTGCAACGCGCCGAAGCCCGGTCGGTTGCAGCTGCTCTAATAAATATCCGGGTTCATGAAGTTGCGGGGACGAAGTAAGGCGCTGGATTCGCCGCCTTGGTCCTGCCCATGCCCTGTCCGGGCTGCCAACCCTGGCAACTCGCCGGGAACATGGACCGCGCGAAATCGTTGTCTTGCCGAAGGGGCCTTGAAACTCAAGGAGGCAGCGATGAAAAAGCTTCTGCTTGCTTCGATGATCGCCATCGCCTCGGCGTTTGCGATCGCGCCGGCCAGCGCCGGCGGCGTGCAACTCGGTATCGGCATCGGTCCGGGCTATGATGACGACTACTACAACGATGACTACAGCCCATATTATCGCCATCACCGGTATTACCGGCACGTCTATGACGACGACTACTACACCCCATACCATCGTCGTTACGTGGTTCGGTATCACAACCGGTATGACGACAATTGCCGGGTCAGGATCGTGAAGCACTGGCGACATCATCACCGCGTCATTGAAAAGATCCGTATCTGCGAGCGCTGACCCGCAGCACCGGCCCAACTCCCGTGTGGGGAGATGGGCCGGACGCGACAGCAATGGCGTCGACCCTGGGCAATACCGGGTAGAACCTCTGGTCGCCGCGCCGTGGCAACGCTCCAGGCCGCTGGCGGCGGCTTTCTCCTCCTCGATACTCCGGGAAATATTAGCGATCGGGAACATAGGCCTCCCGCCGCGCGTTACCCGATAATCAGCCTTCAGGAGGAGGTTGCCATGAAAAAACTTCTACTTGCTTCGGTGATCGCAGTCGCGTCGGCGGCGTCCACGGTAGCGCCGGCGGATGCGCACGGCTTCCTCGGTCTCGGTTTCGGTCCGTTCGGCGGCTCTCCGTTCTACGGCGGTCCGATGTATGGCGGTCCGTTCTACGACTATGGCGGCCGCTACTACGGCCCGCGCTACTACGACGACTATTATCCCAGCTACTACCGGCACCACAGGTATTACTACCGGCACCACTACAGGCACCATCACAGGCACCACCACAGGCATCACCACGGGTACTATTACAAGTACTAGGCGGTGGGCGACTGGCGCACGGCAGAAGCGGCATTGACCAGACGCAAGCGTGGCCGCGCTTCGCGGTCGTCATCCTAGGGCGGAGCAAGGAGCGAAGCGACGCGCGCAGACCCTAGGATCCGTGCAGTGCTGCCACGGCGCAGAATTCTGATCCGTGGCATTCCTCGGCCCACGTCACGGCATGGATCCTTGGGTCAAGCCCAAGGATGACGAAGATGGTTTGGGCCTCTTTCGCCAGCTTCGCGCAGCGCCTTGCAAATCCCCGCCAAAATGCCATCTAAATCACCGGCATCCAGGAGAATCACGTGACGCAGCGAAGCGGCAGCGCCGACCTGCCGCTGCATGGCGGGCGGGTCCCGAAATGGCTGGGCGAGCGCATGACCAAGCTCGGCGCGGTGCTGTGCGAGGCGATCATCCACCATTACGGCCGCGACGAGCTTTTGCGGCGGCTGGCGCATCCCTTCTGGTTCCAGTCCTTCGGCGCCGTGATGGGCATGGACTGGCATTCCTCCGGCATCACCACTTCCGTCATCGGCGCGCTGAAGCGCGGGCTGAACCCGATGGCCGGCGAGCTCGGCATCCATGTCTGCGGCGGGCGCGGCGCGCATTCGCGCAAGACGCCGGGCGAATTGCTGGCCATCGGCGAGCATGTCGGCCTGGACGGCGATGCGCTTGCCACCGCCAGCCGGCTGGTCGCCAAGGTGGACAGCGCCGCCGTGCAGGACGGCTACGACCTCTATCTGCACGGCTTCATCGTCGCCGATGACGGGCGCTGGGTGGTGGTGCAGCAGGGCATGAACGGCGATGCCCGCCAGGCGCGCCGCTATCACTGGCTGTCGGAAGGCTTGACCAGCTTCGTCGACCAGCCGCATGCCGCAATCGAAGGCGAGCGCCAGGGCGAGATCGTCAACCTGACCGACCGGCGCGCCGAAAAAGCCCGCGGCAGCCAGGTCGAGTTGCTCAAGACCATGAGCCCGGAAAAGATCCTGAACGAGCTTGCCGTGCTGGAGCCGCGGCCCGAGCCTGAACCGGCCGCGCAGCCGATGCTGCCTAACCTCATCATGCCCGCGCATCACGACGTGCGCGAGAGCGACATCGTCATGCGCCGCCTGCACGGCAACATCGCCTCGGCCATCGAAAGCGGCCCCAAGGATTTCCCCGAGCTGCTGCTCGTCCCCGGCGTCGGCCCGCGCACGGTGCGGGCTTTGGCCATGGTCTCGGAAGTGGTGCACGGCGCGCCCTACCGCTTCTCCGACCCGGCACGCTTCTCGCTCGCCCACGGCGGCAAGGACCGCCACCCCTTCCCCGTGCCGCTGAAAGTCTATGACGAGACGATCTCCGTGCTGAAATCAGCGGTGGGAAAGGCCAAGCTCGGGCGCGGCGAGGAGCTGGAGGCGCTGCGAAGGCTGGATGGGGAGTCGCGCCGGATGGAGCGGTATGTGACCGGGCCGAGCTTGAAGGAGATTGTGGCAGGGGAGATGGAGCAGTCGCATCTGCTGGGTGGAAGGAGTGTGTTTGGGTGGGAGGGGCCTGCGGGCGATAAGTTGGAATAGTGCAAAATCGTGGGAACGACTCTTGCGCGCTGCCTGCTTCACCTCACGTTTAAATGGAGCGATTGGCTATCGCTTTCGCCTCAGCCGCCCAAGAAAGAAAGCTACTTAGAAACTCTTCCGAGACATCAATTTTCTGATCACTCCATCGGAAGCTTTTGTCTTCGGCAGACAGGCCGTAGTGAATGGTGCGTTCGTTCCCAGCTTCTTCGATCTTCTTCAGTGCGTTCTTTCGCGAGCCGTAGAGCCGATCTTCAATATGCTCGAAATGACCCCTTGCTCTCTTGTATGCTGAGAGATCCAAAGCCCCAACATGGCTAGCCATTTCGGCGCCCAAGACATTTGACGCTAAGACAATTCCATCCTTCACTCTGTCGATAGCGATTAGAAAAAAGTGCAACTCTACCAACGCGCGTTTGTATCTCTTCTGCCGCCACGCATCGAACATCAAAGCATGTTGTCGTTCGACAGCTTCGAGGTATCTGTCGACTAAGCCTAGGCCATCGTGCAGCTGACCAGTTGGGTCTGCAGTTAGGTAAGCAAGCAGTTGCTCAGTTTCGTCGTTCATGGGGTAAACAATAACGCCTTGAGTGACATATACTAGGCCACCTTCACCCCGCCTTCCTCCCCATCATCCCGTAGTGCACCGCCAACAAATCCAGCCCGACCTTCAGCAGCTTCACCACTACATCCCTTCCCTCGCCGCTACGCTCGGCGATGGCCTTCACCGACTGGCCTTCGAGGCAAGTCTTGCGCACCACCTCCGCCACCTCCCAATGGGCGAGCGCGGCGGCTGCATGGGCATGCGCCCGGCCGGCTGAGAGGACGCGGTCGGGGACGCCGCCGCCGACGCGGCTGGCGTCAACGCGTTCGCTCCAGGATTGCGGCTGCAGGCCGTGCCGGGCGGCGCGCTCGAAATCGTCGCGAAAGCGCTGGCCGGCCTCGCGCTGCTGGCGCGTCAGCGAGGTGATGCCGGTGAGCGGGTCGACATTGCGCAGGCGCACGATGCCGCCGGTGGAGGTGTAGCCGCCGTTCGACACTTCGTAGACGCGGCGCGCCTCGGCCGTGCCAGCGGTCAGCCGCTGGCGGCCGAAGGCGTCCTGCTTGAGGGCGAAGTCATGGCCGACCTCGCGGCGGATGCGCACCTGCGCGGCCTCGCCCTTGGGAAGCTTTGGGGGTTGGGGTTTCTTTGAGGGCTTGCGGGGCATGGGTGCGGTCCTTTGTGGGGTGGGACGTTGCAGAACTTGGGTTCCTCGCCCCCGCAACGCGGGGGAGAGGTGGCCGCGAAGCGGACGGAGAGGGGGGACGCCCTCCGCGAAGCCAATGGCGTACGGTGGGTGTTCTCGTTCGGCTTCGCGTGTGATGCGAGGTGCCGGGTTCTCAGCCGGCTTTGATTTCGCGGAGGGCGTCCCCCTCTCCGTCGCGGCTTCGCCGCGCCACCTCTCCCCCGCATTGCGGGGGCGAGGAACTGGCGCCTAGCTGGACACTCCGCTTCGCCGTCAGCTCCCGCATCAGCCGCCTCTCGCGCACTTCGATGGAAAGCTGGGCGCTCGACGGGCAGAACTGGGCGTTGGCCATCTTGGCCTCGCCGCGAATGAAGCGCCGGATCGCGGCCTCGACGTCTTGAAGCTCGGCATCCTGCACGGCGGCCAGATAGCCGCGCAGCTGCATCTCGGCGTCAGCCAGCGCGGACTGCGGGAAGCAGGAAAACATCGCGGCTAGCGCCTTCGCCGCCTGCTGCAATTCGGCTGCAGTCATTGATCTCCTCGATGATTGCGTTGGCGGCATCGACATGGGTTTTGCGCCCACGCCATTTTTGTCCGGGCGCGGCCGGGCAATCCGAAACTGCTTTTCCATTCCTGTTCCGCGAAGCGGAGGAAGAAAACGCCGGGGCGTTTTCTTTTGATGGATCGATGGATTGTGGACTCTGGAAGTCTGGACTCTGGGGCTTATCGCCCGCCTTATCCCCGGCCCTTGCCCGCCGCTTATCCGGGGGCGAAAAAGCCCTTTCCTTCGAAAGGCTTGGGTTGCCGCCCTTCAAGCCGTTCTTGCGCGCCGCGCGCGCCTTGCGGGCGTCGGCGATCATGCGTCGGGAATAGATGCGGCCGTGGCGATCGCGCGAGAAGACGCGGTTGCCTTCCAGTTCGGAAAGCAGCGCGCCAAGCTCCCCCTCCGCACAGCCGGCAAGGCGGGCAAGGGCCGTCTCCTCCAGCCCCTTGCCGGCGATCGCGACATAGCCGATGGGCTCGTGCGCGGCGGCAATGCACAGCATGCGCATCCAAAGGCCCTGCGCCGCGAGCGAGCACAGCCGCAGGTTCGGATCGGACTCCCAGTCCGACCAGAAGAATTTCGACCAGATCGTGCCGCTCATGGGGTGGGCTCGGTGGCGGGGCATTGGCGATTGGCCAATCTCCCCCTTGTGGGGGAGATGTCCGGCAGGACAGAGGGGGGCGCTGTCCCGCCAGCCTATCGGCGTTTGGGATCCTTACCCCACCACAACAAACCATAGCGAAAGGCAGTTCTGAGACGTCGCGTTCCTTCGCGCCCCCCTCTGCCCTACCGGGCATCTCCCCCACAAGGGGGGAGATTGGCAGCTCCGGTCTCCCGCCCATCACATCCCCCTCCCGCGATGGCCGTGAAACCTGGCGTGGTGGTGCGCGCAGTAGGAGCGCGTCGCCGACGTCGGCAGGCCGCAGCAGAGCATGTCCGGACCCGGGCGCGCGCCGAGCGGATCGGCTTCGGCATCCTCGCGCAGCGCGAGGTCGAGCGGGGCGCGGCAGCGGCCGAACAGGCAGTCGAGGAAGCGCATGGCCGCGACATGCGGCTGGCGGCCGGGGTTTTTCGCCGGCGGCGGCGCGAGGAGCTTGTAGAGATGGGCTTCGGATTTCTGGCGCTCGCCCGGCGCAAGCCAGGACGGCGGCAAGGTGCGCGCCGGCTGCGGGGTTTGGGTTTTTTGGGAGCGCGGGCGGTGGTGGGGGCCGTCTGTGTGGTGATGCCATAGGCGGACAGGTCGGCGGGACAGCGCCCCCCTCTGTCCTGCCGGACATCTCCCCCGCTAGGGGGGAGATTGGCGGTTGCGCCGCCGGCGCCTTCCACGAACTCGGCGAATCTGGAAAGCGCGGCCGGCTCGGAGAGCCCTCCAATCACCGTCCTGCCTCGCCTTCCTGGACGATCCGGCCGGGCATGCTTCCTCGGCCTGCCGCCGGCGCGGCCGCCCTTCGGGTTGGCGAAGCCGATGGCGCGCAAGCCGGCATTGCGGTGGACGATGCCGATGATGGCGTTGCGCGAGACCGGGGCGCCGCGCAGCGCGCTGAAGCGGCCGGCGATGCGCGAGGCCGAAAGCCCCTCCTTCAGCCAGGCGGCGATCTCGTCGATTTCCTTTTCGGTATAGGCGGCTGCCATCTTCTCATTCCGTCGATTGCTAGGGGCGTGGGCTTGGGAAGCGCCGGGCTCGGCCCAAGCGCCAGGGTTCGGCCACGAGGCCGTCGGTGGGGTTCGGAAAAGGTCGGGATCAGGCGGGGCGTGCTGCCCCTTCCAGCTCGCGAAGCCTGGCTTCAGCCGCCGCCCGCGTCAGGCCCGACACCGCCCGGCCCGACGCGCGGTCGAACAGGATGACGGTGCCGTCCTCGGTGCGGATGCAGCTTATGCCCGGATTGGGGGCCGGAGCCGGGGGAGGAACGGCTCCGGCCGTTCCGGTGAACCGGGGTGCGGGCGGTTCGACCGGATCCGGGGCAAGCGCCCCGGAATGCGCCCGGACCGGGGAGGAAGACAGTCCGGACGATTGGAATTCCAATGGTGAGGGCAGCGCGTTCATGCCGCCTCCCCTCGCATGACGGCCGCGCGTTGCATGGCCGCGCGGCCGGC
Source organism: Mesorhizobium sp. M2A.F.Ca.ET.043.02.1.1 (assembly GCF_003952405.1). NCBI lineage: Bacteria > Pseudomonadati > Pseudomonadota > Alphaproteobacteria > Hyphomicrobiales > Phyllobacteriaceae > Mesorhizobium > Mesorhizobium sp. M2A.F.Ca.ET.043.02.1.1. The sequence goes on along the minus strand of NZ_CP034445.1, from coordinate 5,884,974 downwards.
CAGCCATTCGTAGCTGACGCCGGCAATGCCCAGCCGTCGGCTCGCCGCCACCACATGCGGCCAGTGTTGCGGCGCGATGCGGCCGCGCCGGCGCATCTGACGCGCCGCCTCGTAGCCGCAGCCGACCTCGGCGGCGAAAGCGCCGATGCTGCCCCAGCGGTCGATAAGCCCCGAGATATTGGTGGGCAGTCCCGGGATGCTCGTGGGCTGCGCCGGAATCACCGGTAATGCGGAAAGGCTTGCGGGATGCTCATTCATGCGCTAAGCGTACGTTATGTACGAATTACGCGCAAGCTAAATCGTACAGTTTGGACGATAAATTTCAGGCATTTTGTACGATGATGGATTCACGGCACAGATTGCAGCAGGCGCGCGCCCAGGCCGGCTATGCCTCGCCCAGCGATGCCGCGCGGGCGCTGCGCGACATCAACAAGAACACCCTCATCAGCCATGAGAACGGCAACCGGCCGCTGTCGCGGAAAGCCGCCGAGAAATACGGCCGGTTGTTCGGCGTCGACCCCGGCTGGCTGCTGTTCAATGGCAGTTTGGGGGGCGATGGCGCCGAAGCGGCGCCGGTCAATCTCATCCCCTCGCCCGTCACCATAGACGTGCCGATCGTGTCGTGGATCAGCGCCGGCGAGCTCGGCAGCCAGGACAGCGTGGTCAACCTCTCCGACTATCCGACGATCCCCACCGCCGACCTCGAGGAAGGCGAATGGATCGCGCTGCGCGTCGACGGCCCGTCGATGAACAAGATCTCGCCGCCGGATTCGATCATCTTCGTAAATTTGCGCGACAAGCGGCTGGTGACCAATGGCTGCTATGTGATCTCGGACGAGACGGGACGGGCCACCTACAAACGCTATCGCCCGAACGACAACCCGCCGTTCCAGCCGGCTTCCTACCTGGATATCCCCCCGCCGGAACTGGAGGGCGCGATCACCATCATCGGCCGGGTGAGAAGGTCGATAATCGATATGTGAGGGTGGATCCCCTCGACGGGAGACCGACTTCGGCGGTCGCTACAATTTCTGCTTGCATTTTGGAACAAAGACAGAACTATATAGGAATTGCAGCCGCGGTCGCGGCAACTCCGGGGGGAGGTTCAAACCATGTCTCGCCGTGCCGGCGCGGTCTCGCGCATATTCGTCGCCGTGCTCTCACATGGGCTGGCGTTGGCAGGGCTGACGGTGCTTTGCGCGCTCGCCGCGCCCGCGTCCGCCGTTGCTGGGGACTATGCCCTTTGCTTCGGCGACGAAAGCGGCGGTCAGGGCAGTGACCAAAAGGAAGCGAATGTCGACCAGGCCGCGGTCGATCAGCGCATCGCCGCCTGCACGGCGATTGCCGAAGACGATACGCAAGCGCAGCGCCAGCGGATCAAGGCCTATTTCTATCGGGGCTCCGCCCGGGACGACAAGGAGGATTGGGACGGCGCGATTGCCGATTACAACCAGGCGATCGCGCTCGATCCAAAGGCGACCTCGGCGCTGTTCAACCGCGGCACCGACTGGTCCAACAAGGGCGATTACGACCGCGCGATCGCGGACTTCAACATCGTCATCAGCCTCGAACCGTCCGCCAGCGACGCCTTTTCCAGCCGCGGCTCGGCCTTCCTTCGCAAGGGCAAGATCGACGCGGCCATGCTCGATTTCCAGCAGGCGATCGAGGCCGATCCGCAAAACGGTGACGCCCATACGGGCCTCGGCACCGCCTGGAGCAAGACGGGCGAACGCGACAAGGCGATTGCGGAATATGACAAGGCGATCCGCATCGATCCGGGCGATTTCATCGCGCTGGTCAATCGCGGCCTCGCCTACGCCGCCAAGGACGAGTTCGACCGCGCCATTGCCGATTACGACGCCGCGCTGGCCGTGGATCCCAGGAGCGCCGATGCCTATGCCAACCGTAGCGCCGCCTGGATCGGCAAGAGCGACTGGGCGCGCGCCATCGTCGATGCCAACAAGGCGATCGAGCTCGACGCGGGGATGGTCGACGGCTACTACGCCCGAGCCGTCGCCTGGGCGAGCAAGGACAACGACGATCGCGCCCTTGCCGATTTCGACAAGGCGATCGCGCTCGATGCAACCGGGGCCAGGGCGTGGCTCGGCCGGTCGCTGATGCGATCACGCAAAGGCGACAGTGCCGGCGCCGCGGCCGACTGCCGCAAAGCCATCGCGCTCGATCCGAAGAAGATTGGCAGTTGCGATTCGGGGCCAGCCGACGCCGAGGTGCCTGTGGCGGAAACGGCGTCCAAGCCGGATCTTTCCTCTTTGGCCAAGCAGTTGGAGGCCACCGGCAAGGAAGTTCGTTCAAAACTTGCTGCCGGGGAGATCAGACGAGGGCTGGAGCTGCAGCAACAGGGCGACCTTGCAGGGGCGATCAATTCCTTCAGCATGGCCATCGCAGAGGACCCCGATAACGCCGACGCTGTTTACGACAGGGCGGCGGCAGCGGCCGCAAACGGGGATGACACCCTTGCCGCGAGCGACTGCCGGCGCGCTGTCGAACTCGACCCGCAACGCGCCGGCGCCTGCGCCGCGCTCATGGCCGGCCGGCAAACCGTTGCGGCCGCCACGACACAGGACCAGGCTGCCCAGGATCAGGCCGCCGCCAGGATACTGGTCGAACGCGCCGGCGCGCGGCTGGCGAAATACGGCGTCGACGGCGCGCTGCTCGATTTCGACAAGGCAATCGGCCTCGATCCCAAAAATGCCGACGCCTATCTCGGCCGCAGCCGCGCCAGGACGCTCAAGGGCGACAAGGCCGGCGCGGCGGAGGATTGCCGGCGCGCCGTGGAGCTGGATCCCGCGCGATCGGGAAGCTGCGACGAGCAGGCTGCCGGCGATGAGGACAAAGCTGAACAGGCGCAGGACTTGGAGCAGTCGAAGGCGGCGGACGCCGTTGTCGCTCCGGCTGACACCGCGGCTTCGGCCGAGCCAGGTGCGAGTGACGATCTTTCGCCTGCCGATCCGAAGTTGGCGAAGCTTATCGACACCAGCGATCCCCGCGTCCTGGTCGCGGTGGCCAAGGGCGACAGCCTCTTGCACGAAGAAAACTATGACGAAGCGATTGAGGCCTATGAAGAGGCCATCGCGATCGATCCCGAGAGCCCGCTCGCCTATTTCGGACGAGGCAAGGCCTTTGATGGTAAGAAGGATTTTGCCCGCGCCATCGCCGATTTCGACAAGGCCATCGCCATTATTCCCGACGTCGCCGCGCCGCTTACGCGCCGTGGTCTGGCCAAGGGCGCGGCGGGCGACGCGGACGGCGCGCTTGACGATTGCATCAAAGCTATCAGGCTCGACCCGAAAGCAAGCCGCGCCTTCTTCTGTACTGGAGCGGCCTGGTACGGCACCGGAGACCCGAAGCGGGCGATCGAGGCCTTTTCATCGGCGATCAAGATCGATCCGAAAGACGCCGCCAGCTATTATGGACGCGGCATGGCGCAGGTCGACGCCAAAAACTACGCCGATGCCATTGCCGACTTCGACCAGGCGGCCAAACTAGACCCGCACAATCCAAACTACGCCGCCGCGCGCAAGGCGGCCACGGCCGCGCAGCAGAAAGGCGGCATGGGCGGTAATTCGATCATGCCATCCTCGAAGGAACTCGCGGCTTTCGTCGATCGCGGCTATGCGTTCTACCACAAGGGCAAATATGATCGTGCGATCGCCGAATTCAACAAGGCGATGGCGATCGATCCGCAAGATGCCTCACCCTATGTCGGACGGGCCATCGCGCTTGTCGACAAAGGCAAGTACGACGCGGCGATCAAGGACTACAACAAGGTCATCGGACTCTACCCCGACTATTCGGACGCTTACATCGGTCGCTCCGTCGCGTGGACCAAAAAGAACCAACCGGATCGCGCCATCGCCGATTTGAGCCGGGCGATCGAACTCGACGCCAATGACGCTCAGGCCTATTTCGGGCGCGGCGGCGCCTTTGCCGCCAAGGGCGACTACGACCGGGCGATCGCCGATTTCGACCAGGCGCTGAAGCTCGATCCGAAGATGAGCCTTGCCCACAAGGGCCGGGAACTGGCACTGGCGGCGAAAGGCAAGGTCGCAGCCTCGCAACCAACCGGCCGGCTTCGGAACAAGACAGCGGAAGACGCTATCGAAGCGGGCGATATCTGGCGCACTCAAAACCAACTCGACCGCGCCCTCGAGCAGTACGGCATTGCGATCGCCGCCGACCCATCCAATGCCCGCGCCCATACCTTGCGCGGCTTCACCTATACGCTGAAGGGCGATTCCGACCGGGCGTTGGCCGACCACAACAAGGCAATAGAGCTCGATCCCAAGTCTACCGACAGCTATTTCTATCGTTCTCTCATCTGGCGACAGAGGGGCAAGATCGACCGCGCCATCGCGGATCTGACCACCATCATTTCGTTGCAACCGAACAATGTCGACGCCTATGTGCTGCGCAGTCGAGCCCGAGCCGTAAAGCACGATTGCGAGGGCATCATCGCCGATTCGACAAAGGCGATCGGACTGAAGCCAACGAATGCCGAAGCATGGTTCAACCGCGGATTCTGCTGGAACAGGAAGAAGCAATACGACCGCGCCATCGCGGATTTCGATGAAACCTTGCGTCTCGATCCAAACTACACCAATGCCCGCAAGGAGCGCGACGATGCGGCCGCGGCGAAGGCTTCATACAAGTCAACGACTGCCGACGCGGCGGCGGTGGACGACGACACCAAGAGCGGCATAGCCCTATACAACAAGGGTCAATACGATCTTGCAATCGCGAAATTCGACCATGCGATAGCGCTCGATCCCCACAACGCCGAGGCTTTTGGGTATCGCGGTCTCGCGTGGGGGCAGAAGGACAATTACGATCGGGCCATAACGGACTATGGCAGCGCGATCGCGATCGAGCCAAAGAACAGCAGCTATTATTCCGCTCGCGCTTTCGCTTGGACAGCCAAGAACGACCATAAACGTGCCATCGACGATTTCGGCAAGGCGATCGAGTTCGATTCCACCTATGCCTCGAACTTTCATGGTCGAGGCATCAGCCGAATGATCATCGGGGATTACGATGGCGCGATCGCAGACTATGGCAAGGCCATCGAACTCGATCCGAACGTTGCCAAGGTGCATGTCGATCGTGGAATTTTGTGGGTAGTCAAAGGCGACTTGAAGCAAGCCCAGGCCGACTTTGAGACGGCTATCCAGATCGACCGGAACAGCCCCGGCGGCTACTACGGCAGAGGCCTTCTGCGGGCGCGAGCGGGCGACCAGGACGGGGCAATCACCAGCTTCAATCAAGCCATCAAGCTTTACCCCAGATATGCAGATGCTTACACCGCCCGAAGCCTGGCTTGGGCAGCCAAGGGCGATTTGAAACGCGCCGAGGCCGACCGCAAGAAGGCGCTGACCCTCGGGGGAAATTGAACGGGGATCGGGAGGGCCGGCGAATGTCACCTTGGAAATGGTTGCAAGTGGTGGCGGTCATCCCCGTGAGCATCGTTGGGGCTGACGTGATGCCAACGATGTTCGGCGGCGGACATCACCACTATCAGTCTGTGGCGATGCCGCCCCGGGCGCTGACCACCGCCGACATCGATGCCGAGATCCGGAAGCAGAATCTCGGGATCTTCGAGGCCATCGCCCGGGAATTTCCGGACGACTACGATGCGATGCTGCGTAAGATACTGCCGCGGCCCAGGCTGGAAACCAAACAGAAGTGCGCAATATCAGCAGGCAGGCGGTCGCCGATCTCAGGCATAGATACGCGCCGCTCCTGCCCACGACCCCCGACAGCAATGCTTCGGAAGTGCTTTCGGCGCAGCTTGACATGCTCAATCATGTCATGGCGCGCGAAACGCCGGCCACCTGCAACAATTACCTGCGCAACGGGCCGGACGCGATCAGCGCGCCCGGCCACGATTTCCTGGCTGACCTGGACAGAATCGGCGGCACGCTGTTCCGCGCCTACGGCGCCGCCAAAAGAAGCCGCCTGCCGGCGGCTGTGCCCAGCGATCAGGATTGGTCGCTGGTCGCCGACGTTTTCACAAAAATCGGCGGCACGCCGGCCGAGATGGAGGCTATCTCAAACGCCAACCAGGACTTTCCAGGCCTGTGTCCGGCCATGGCGAAATTCTATGAGGCCGCCCTGTTGCTGCAAGGCGAAGCTGGGTGGCACATCAAAACCGCGCTCCTTCGCGCCATCGTCGAGAATTAGGCTCCGCACCGGATTCCCGGCAAGGTTCCGGCGCAAAGTCGTGTTCCCTCGGCGCTTGGCGCCTACCCCACCAGAAACTCGTTCGTGAAATACGCCGCCAGATCCGGTTTGTCCTTCAGCGCCTTGCCGTTGCCATCCAGCAATATCCCCGAGGCAAACAAATACCCGCCCATCGCTTCCATCTTGGCCTTGTCCATGGTGCCGATGGCGCCGGCCGCACTTTTCAGGAAATGGCCGTCGTTGAGCGCCTTCAGCGATGCATCGATCAGCGCCGGGTTGGTGAGCGTGTCCTGGTTGGCGGCGACCAGCAGCTCGCCTGCCTCATTCGCGTGGTCGACGGCGAAGGCATAGCCGGCCCGCGTCGCCTGGACGAAGGCGGCGGCGGCCTTTGGATTGGTGGCGAGGAAGGCGTTGCTGGAAACGATCAGCGTCGTGTGCTCGTCCGGCACGCCGTAATCGGCGTAGCGGAAGCTGCGCTGCTTGAGGCCTTTCAGCTCGGCCTCGACGCCTTCCCAGGTCGAGACTTCCAGCGTGAAATCGACCGCGCCATTGGCCAGCGCCTCGTAAGCCGAGGTGCCCAGCGTCACGGTCGAAAAGTCGCCCTTGCCGCCGTCCTGGCGGATGATGGTCTGCAACAGCGCGTTCTCCCAGGCACTGCCGAAGCCGCCATAGGTCAGGCCGTCGAGATTCTTCGGGCTTTTGATGGCGGCGCGGTCGGCGTTGAAGACGACGCGGCCGGTTTCCGACTGGACGACGGCATAGACTGCCTTCAGGTCGGCGCCGGCGCTTTTCTGGGTGAACAGGCCGAGCGACCCCGAAATGCCGAAATCGGCAACGCGGTTGGCGACCAGCGCGCCCGAGCCGGTGTCGCCATAGGGCAGGATTTCGACGTCCAGCCCCGCGTCGCGGTAAAAGCCTTTGTCGCGGGCGACGAACAGGCCGATATGGTTGGTGTTGACGGTCCAGTCGAGCGCGACGGTGATTTTTTGCGCGGCGGCCCGGGCACGCGTGACGGCCCCGGCAAAGGGCAGGCTGGCGGCCAGGACCAGCGCCTGGCGGCGGGTGAATTCGGTCATCGGGGTTCTCCATCGGATGGTCGGGAAATCGGATCGGCGGCGCCGAGCAAAGTGTCGAGGATGCCCGCCTCGATCGCGGCCGCCTCGCGGGCGAGCGCGGCGCTTTCGGTGCGCGGGCGCGGCAGCGGCACCGCCACCTCACGCACCACGCGCGCGGGCCGCGCCGAAAGCACATAGATGCGGTCGGACAGAAGCACCGCCTCGCGCACGTCATGGGTGATCAGCAGCGCGGTCCAGTGGTGGCTTCGCCACATGCCTTCGAGCCAGCGCTGCATCGCCGCCCGGGTCAGGGCGTCGAGCGCGCCGAAAGGCTCGTCGAGCAACAGCATGTCGCGCTGCTGCACCACGGTGCGCAGCAGGGCGGCGCGCTGGCGCATGCCACCCGACAGCTCGGCCGGCCAGGCGCGCTCGAAGCCGGCAAGGCCGAACTCGGCGAACAAGGGCGCCACGCGCTCGCGCGCGGCCCGGCGCGTCATGCCCTGCACTTCAAGCCCCAGCGTGGCGTTGTCGATGACGCGACGCCACGGCATCAGCGCGTCGCGCTGCGGCATGAAGGCGAAGCGGGCGCCATCGAGCGGCGCGCCGTCGAAGCGCATCTCGCCCTCGCCCCGGATCGCGCCCGTGAGGAGCTGGAACAGCGTCGACTTGCCGGCGCCGGAGGGGCCGAGGATCGATACGAACTCACCTGCGCCGACATCGAGCGAAACGCCGGCCAGAACCTCGAGCGCGCCGAAGCTTTTGCGCACATCGCGGAGCTCGAGCCGGGTCATGGCCGGCGCTCGGAGGCATCGGCCTTGCGGTCGGCCCTCTCCCAGGGCATGGCGAGGCGCTGGACGAGAACAGCCAGACCAAACAACGCCAGCGTCAGCGTCGAGCTGACGGCAACGGCGGCAAGCACGAGGTCGGGCCGAAAGTTGTTCTTGGCGCTGAGCATGTAGATGCCCAGCCCCTTCGCGGCGCCCGCATATTCGGCGAAGATCGCGCCGACCACCGCATAGGTGATGGAGATGCGCAGTCCGGTGAAGAAATAGGGCATCGCCGACGGCAGCCGCGCCAGCCAGAATATGCGCCAGCGCCCTGCCCCCATGGCGGCAAGCATCTGGCTGATTTCGGCGCTTGTCGCGGCATAGCCTTCGACCAGCGCCACCATCATCGGGAAGACGGTGACCAGCGCGACCAGCAGGATCTTCGGCAAGAGGCCGAAGCCGAACCACAAGACCACCAGCGGCGCGATCGCCACCAACGGCAAAGTCTGGCTGGCGATCAGCAGCGGAAACAGCGCGCGGCGCAGCGGGGCCAGGAAGTCGACTAGCGCCGAAAGCACGAAGGCGGCGGCGAGCGAGCAGGCGAAGCCGGCAAGCGTGGCGCGGATGGTGGGCAGCGTGTTTTCGGCAAGTGCCGCGCGGTTTTGCCAGGCTTGCGCCAGCACGCGGGTGGGCGCCGGAAGCACGGTAGGCGCGATGCCGCCGAGACGGGCGTAGAACTCCCAAGCGAGGAGCAGCAACGTAAACGCGAGGGCGGCGGGAGCGATTTTGGCGAAGGTCGCCGTGAGAGCCAATCTCCCCCCTTGTGGGGGAGATGTCCGGCAGGACAGAGGGGGGCGCGAAGGAACGCCTCCCTGCGAAACTTGCCCCATAGCATCCGACGAAGGCTGCGCTTGCGAACGCCTGACATGCCGGCGGGACAGCGCCCCCCTCTGCCTTGCCAGGCATCTCCCCCACAAGGGGGGAGATTGGCCTTCACCTCGGCTTTCGCCAATCGCCGAAGGCTGCGCTCCCTCTTCAGAGAGGCGGTCAGATATGGGGCCCTCTCCCCCATGCAATAGGTCATACCAAACAGCCACGATAACTCTCCTCGACAGCTCGAGCTTGCGCTCAAACCGCGGTCGGGCTGTTGGCCGAAATGGTGATGTCGAGGGTCACATGCCCCGCGCCGGGTCCGAAGTGGCAGAAGGCTTCGTTGAGCGTGGCGAACACCGCGCCGGCGTCGCCGCGCAGCCTGGTGCAGAAGTTCTTGGAACGGTCGAACACGCCGGACTGTTTCAGGAAGTCGATGCAGCCATAGATCTCGTCCATGTGATCGCCCGTGCCCATCACATAGAGCGAGAATTGCGCTGCCACCGGCTGGTCGGTCGAGGGCGTCGACCGCACGGCGCCGAGCGCCGCGCGTTTGCGCTCGTCGAGCGGGACCGCCGGGCCGCCGATCTCGTCGGAACGGCAGATCGGGTCGTCCGGCTCGCCGGGGCAGCCGCGCGAGACGGCGGCCGACAGCACGCAATGCCTGCCGCTTTTGGCCGCTGCCACGAAGAGGTCGCGCATCGCCGGGAACAGCACTTCGGGCGGCCCGACCAGCAGCGTCGAGATGTCGTCGGTCTCGATCCTCAGCCTGTCGCGGTAAGGATCGAGCGCGCCCAACGCGCCGAGGATGACGCCGACGAAATCGTCGGCCATGGGATAAAGGGAAATCTGTGCGCCGGAAAACATGGCCCGCCTCGCTCCGCTGGTATTATCCAGATCAGCTTTAGGGTCCGGAGGCTTGCCGCCACCATCTCAGCCCCGACCGTACGGAGCACCCCTGTGGATGGGCGCGTTAAAGCACTGTTTGCCGGGTTGGGGAAGCGGTTTTTTGCGACGCCAGTTGGGCCACGAGTCTCATCTCCCCTAGGGGAGATGCCGGTGGTTATAAGATTTTCACGAATTTCTTATAACGAACTTGCAATCGACCTAGCGCCGCAGTTATAAGAAAATTGCAGGAATCTTATAACGCACAATAGCAGCGCCCATGAAGACCATCGACCTCGCCTACCGCACCCTTTACGCCGAGTTGGTGCAGCGCAGCCTCGATGCTTCCTTCGAGACGGATTTCTCGACGGCGGGCAATTTCGTGCGCGTGCCGGTGAAGGGCCGCGACTACTGGTATTTCGAGGAAACCCGCCCCGAGAAAAAGAGGCGTTATGTCGGTCCGGCCGAGGATCCCGAGATCGCCAGTCGGGTTGCGGCCTTCAGGGAGATCAAGGGCGATCTCAGGAGCCGCCGCAAGCTGGTCTCCACGCTTGTCCGCGATGCCGGCCTGACCGCACCCGAGACCTTCACCGGCGATGTCGTCGAGGCGCTGGAAAAGGCGGGGCTCTTCCGGCTGCGCGCGGTGCTGGTGGGCACCGTCGCTTTCCAGACCTATGCCGGGCATCTCGGGGTGCGATTGCCGGGTGCCGCGCTGCAGACAGGCGATGCCGATTTCGCACAGTTCCATTCCGTTTCGGCCGAAGTGGAAGACAGCATGCCGCCGGTCATCGACGTGCTGAAGGCAGTCGATCCGACGTTTCGCGAAATCCCGCACCGGACCGATGCCGGCCGCGCGACGCAGTACGAGAACGCCTCGCGCTACCGGATCGAGTTCCTCACCCCCAACCGCGGCAGCGACGAGCATGCCGACCGCGCCAGCCTGATGCCTTCGCTCGGCGGCGCCTCGGCGCAGCCGCTGCGCTTCCTCGATTTCCTGATCCGCGACCCGGTGAGGACGGTGCTGCTGCATCGCTCCGGCGTGCCGGTGCTTGTCCCCTCGCCCGAACGCTTCGCCGTTCACAAGCTGATCGTGGCGACCCGCCGCGAGCGAGGCGCGGCGGCGAAGCGGGAGAAGGACCTCCATCAAGCGGGCCTGCTGGTCGAGGCGCTGAATACGACGCGCCGACAGGATGACCTTGCACTGGCTTTCGCGGAAGCGTGGGAGCGCGGCGACGCCTGGCGGGACGCATTGCGGAAGGGCTTGAGCCTGCTGAAGCCGGACAGACATGAGATGGTTCAGTCGGTCTTGGGGCGGGCGCTTGGCGAAATCGGCGCGCAGCTCGAAGGCTTTTCGATGCGGATCGCCTGATCTTTACTCCAAGACGACGTATATCGTTCAAATTGTACGAACCCTGCTTGATCGAATTTCGTACATAAAGTACGATACTTCCTTTGAGGGAATCTGCTTGAACACCGCGAACCATGCCGCTTTTGCCGACCTCTCCCGCCCTTTGCTGTCGCCGCTGCCGCTCGCCGAGCGCGAGCGCCTCGCCGGCGCCTGGCGCATGGCCAGCCAGGACATCGCCGACGACATCCGCTTCATCCGGCAATATCTGAAGGTGATCGCCGAGAAGGATGAGCGGCTGTCGACCGGCGCGCTTGTGCACGGCCGCGCCTATGTCGAATCCTGCGCCGCCTGGCTGCCGGAGACGATGGCGCGGTATCTGCGCAACCTCAGGCTGATCAGCGAGTGCGAAAGCGCGATGATCGCGGCGGGGGTGAGGTTCGCCAAGTCGAGCGATGCCTGGTGAGGGCTTCCCTTTTCCCGTGGGGGGGACCGAAGAAGCCCGCGCCGCAGACCCCTCAACCGGCCGGTTGCAACCCTCGGCTCATCGCCCCGGCAAATGCATCGTTTCACACAATCGCCAATTGGTGGACGCGGGCGAGCGGCCGGGCGTTAATTCCTGCCGGGTGAAGGAGGGAATAGACGCATACCAGGGAGGAACACGTTTGATGCAACTGCAAATCGACATCGGCGCACTGCCCGAGGACCAGCCCTACGAAGTCACTTCATTTGCCAGAAAGCACGGACTGACGGTTCCTGTCGCGGATGCGGTGCTTTTCGCCAAGGGCCCGTCGCCCTCGCGGGCCGCCTGCGATACCGCGGCGCTTGCCCTTCTCTGCGCGGTCGCGCAATACGCCAGCAAGCAGGGAGGGCGCTAGCGATCGGCGGCGCCTTCCCTCTTCTCGATCTTCCTACCAGTTGAACTGCAGCCCTGCATTGCCGCCGACCTGGCTGCCGGCGAAGGCGATGCCGAGCGTGCCGGTCAGGCGGCCGCCATGGAAGCCTTCGCTCAGCACGGCGGCGCCGGTGATGCCAAAGGCATTGGCGTCGCCGGCATTGCCCCAGTTGACGCGCAGGCCGAAATGCTCGCCCTGCACGAGATCGGGCGCGGCGAGCGCGGCCGAGATCGAGGCGTTCTCGAAGGCGCGGGTGATGCGATTGTCGATGTCGTCGACATGGGCGGCCAATGCCGTCTTGCCGGTGACCGTCGTGGTGCCGCCCTCACCATCATCGACCGTTTGCTTCGTCTCGCCAGTCTGGGCGTTGATGCAGGTTTCGGTGCCCGGGCTGTAATAGTAATTGATGCCATAGGCTTGACAGTACCTGAGATAGTCGACCGCAGCCTCGGATGGCGACGCAAGGAGCGTTGCCGCGCCGAGCATTGCCGGCGCAAGAAGATATCTGAACATGATGCCCCCGGCCGCTCTTACCAGGTCAACTGCAGGCCGGCATTGCCGCCGACCGTCTTGCCGGAGAAAGCGACGCCCGCGGCGCCGGCCAACCGACCGTTGCCGCCAGGCATGAACCCCTCGCCCAACACCGCCGCTCCGGTGATGCCCATAGCGTTGGACTGACCGGCATTGCCCCAATTGACGCGGACGCCGAAATGCTCGCCCTTGTTCAGATCCGGGCTGGCCAGCGACGACGCTACCGAGGCACCCTCGAAGGCACGCTGGATGCGGTGATCGATGTCCTCGACCTTGCTTGCCAGCGCGGTCTTACCGACGACCGTGCCGCCGTCGGTTTCGCGACGCGTCTCACCCGTCTGGGTATTGATGCAGGTTTCGGTACCTGGGCTGTAATAGTAGTTGGTGCCGTACTGATCGCAGACGCGCACATATTCGACCGGATGCGGTTCGTCAGCCAAGGCCGGCATGGCCCAGCCGCCTGTTCCGGCCAGAAACGCAAACGAAATTAGACGGTTGATGCCCCGCATACCTAGTCCCCAAGTTGAAAGCCCGGGCGGAAAAACGCATGGTAAAGCGCGGCGAGTCAAGCGGCCGGTCCGACCAAAGTCCGACTTTTATTGGGAATATTGAAGGGACAGACTCAGTGTTGCCGGGATGACACAGAGATAGTTCGGATAGTCAGTAAACCTCTCTCGTTGCCAAGTCTATACATTAACAATTTCTAATATTATGATCGCTATACATTGCAAATCGGCGACGCTTCTCAGGAATCGTCGCAGGGCGCGACATGGCCGCGCCCTCACCTTCCGGCGGATCGAAAGAGGCTTGGCGGCAAACGACCGCCCAAACGGCTCAGGCCTTGGCTTTCGGTTTGGCCGTCTTTGCCTTGGCGGGGGCCTTGGCGGGCTTTGCCGCCTTGGCGGCTTTCGGCTTCTCGACGTTGGCGACAGCCGCCTTCTTCGGAGCTTTCTTCGGCTTGCCTGCCGCGTCGATCTCGGCGGTCGCCTGGTTCCAGTGCTCTTCGTGAGCACCTTCGGGCCGGCCGGCCTGCTCCCAAATCTCATGCGCGCGTTGGCGAATGCGTTCGTGCCTGTCGTCCGTCACTGTCGCCTCCTAAGGTTGGGACGGGTTCCCCGGCGCGAACACTAGCGGAATTTTGACGCGGCGTCTTCGGTATCACGCATATTCGACCGACTTAGGCGGCAAATTCGCTCAGTGGCCGTCGGTGACGACCGCGATGCCGAGATGGGCTGCCTTCTTTGTGATCAATCCGGCCAAATCCGCGTCAGAGCGGTCGGTCCCGGTGCGCTTCCGCAGCAGCGAAATTGCCTCCTGCATGGACAGCAGGCCCGTCCTGTGCTCGGCCAGCAGCTTGTCGACCATGGCGGCGATACTGGGTGATTCGACGTGTGGATGATGCATGGCAACGACTCCTTCCGCTTCGTTGCCTCCCAAACCGGTGGCTATTCTAGGCGCTTTCCCTTGATGCGAGAAGAGCCCGATCCTTCACCGAAGCCTCGGGCAAGGATCGGGCTCTTCAGCGGCCAGATGTTACTGGATCACCTGGACAACGCGGCGGGTGCCGGGATCGATCAACACCGTGTGGTCGTTGACCACGGCATAGCGATACTGCACGTCCGGCACCTCCTGCAGCTCAACCGTATCAGGCACGGTCGAGCCGACGCCGAGCTCGAGGCCGAGCACGTTGACCGAGGCGATCGGATGCTTGTGGACATATTCCTTGACCACGGTCTGCTGCTCGGGGGTGACGATCACCTCGTCCGCGGCGGCGATGCCGATGCCGGCCATCAGAGCCAGGCCGGCGACAGCTGGAATGAGGGTGGTTTTCATCGTTTCTCTCCTGTTGGATTCACGACGATCCTTCGGATCGCGTATTGGTTCACGACGATCCTCCGGATCGCGTATTGGCGAGCTCCGCCCTGCCTCCGCCCGGGGCGGAAACATCGGCAAGTCGAATAATTGAGCTCCCGGGGCAAACGCCCCCGGCGAGGTGTTGTTCCGTCAGCGACGACTAATTTGAGGTGGCGGAACCTTCGCATCGGCTCTGCATTGGAAGGCATTGAAACTCCCCAACACTTTGAAATCCAAAGGGCGCCGCAGTCATGCAAGAAGGTTACATCAGAAGCGACATCCAACTTCGCGCCCCCATCGCGATCGCCGTCGGCGCCGGCTTCAAGCGCGAGATCGCCTCGCTCACCGGGATGCAGAATTTTCTCAAGGAATGGCCGGCGGCTTCGCGGGGCGAAAGCCACGCAAGGGCGCTGCGCGCCTGCGAGGCGGCGCGGGCCGGCGAGATCGATCTCGACAAGGCGCGCCAGGCGTTCCTGATCTTCGCGAGGAAGGCGGGGATCGAGTGGACCGGGGCCGATCCGGTCGCGGTGCTGCGCGAGGCCAAGATCAGGCGCAACCGGGCACGCGAGAGCCGGGCGCTGCAGCGGCCGGCGCACTGACAGAGCCGGTGCGCATTGGGGCCGCTGCGCGTTGGGCTTGCCCTGCAGGTTTCAGGAGCTGGCCGACGAGATCCCCCGCCAAGTGGAGCCGTCTGGCGTCCGTTTGCCCTGCGGACCGCCGCCGGGGCTGCGGTCGACTGGATCGATGGGGCTCTTCGGCTGGTGGCCGCTGTCAGGTCGCCGTCGACTCGCCCAGCGCCTCGGTGACGAAGGACGCGGCGATCAGGTCGTCCGCTTCGATGCGTAGGGAGCCCTCGCCGCCCCCCATGATGGCCGCGACCTTCTGGAAGGTCTTCATCTCGTGCTCGGTGATCCGGGCGTCCCGCATCCTGGCTTTGAGATCGGCGACGCGCATCCCGAGCGAACGGGATGTTCCGATTTCTCGTTTCGACATGTTCGTAAAACTCCTCCTCGGCCCGCCCGTATCTGTTCGCCGCCGCCCGAATTTATGCTGCCATGCATTTGTGTTGCTGATGAGACAGCTGAGATCCAGAGCCGCTAACTCGAACGCGAGGGGAAGGTTCCGTTAGCACATGGTAACAAAATAATACTCGGTTGGTGGCCCGCCGCCCAAGCCGGCGGCGGGTCATTCAACTTCGGTACGCTAGCGGTTATTCGAGCACCTGGACGATCTTGCGCGTGCCGGGATCGACGATCACCGTCCGATTGTCGACGACCACGTAACGGTATTGGACGTTCGGCACTTCGTGCAGCTCGACCGTATCGGGAACCGTGCTGCCGATGTTCAACTCGACGCCCGGAACCTTCACCGAAGCCAGCGGCTGCTTGTGCACATATTCGCGGATGACTGTTTCCTGTTCGGGCTGGATGATGACGTCCTGAGCGGCGGCGGCGCCGATACCGGTCAGAAGAAGCAGGCCCGCGGCAGCGGTTGTGAGGTGCATTTTCATGATCTTCTCCTTGGCATGGATCGATTGCCTCTCACGCTGCGCCTGCGATCTCACAGCCGATAGGCACTGTGCGTAACGCCATCTGGCAAGCCTTGTTCCGGCAAAAAAACGCCGCCGGCGTTCTCCGCGAAACGTCACGGCGCGGCGCGGCTGTTTCGGAACAATGCATTTCGGCCCGGGTTACCCAATCCGAAGGGACCGACTATTTCCGAGGAGAAATCCCATGAAACATCTGCTGATCACAAGCATGATCGCACTCGGCGTCGGTTGCGGCGCCGCGATGGCGCAGACCGAATCCGTGCAGCCCAGCGGCGATGCCAACTGCGCCTCGGGCCAGGCAGACTGCAAGACCGGCGGCAAGGCAGGCGGGCAGGCACAGGGCGAGACGAAATCGAAACCCGAAATGAACGCCCAGGGCAAGGCCAAGATGAAGACCGATGAGCAGGCCCAGGGCCAGGCCGGCGCCAAGACCGACCAGAACGCCGAGGACAACACCCAGCTCAAGAAGAAGCAGCAGGCCCAGGGCAAGGCCGGCGCCACCACCGAGCAGAACGCTCAAGGCGGCAACACCAAGATGCAGACCGAGAAAAACGCTCAGACTAACACCGGCACGAAGACTGACCAGAATGCCCAGGACAACACACAGTTGAAGAAGAAGCAGCAGGCCCAGGGCAAGGCCGGCACCACCGACCAGAACGCTCAGACCAGCACCGGTACCAAGACCGAGCAGAACGCCCAGGGCAACACCAACGTCGAGACCGACCAGAACAAGACGGCCTCGATCAACAATGTGACGGTCGAGCAGAGGACGCAGGTCACCCAGATCATCCACGAGACCAAGGTGGAACCGGTTCGCGACGTCAGCTTCGACATTTCGGTGGGCATCGAGGTGCCGCGGCATAAGGTGCGGCTGCACCGCCTGCCGGCCCGCATCGTCAAGATCGTGCCTGCCTATGAGTACTACGAGTATTTCGTGCTGGCCGACGGACGCATCGTCATTGTCGACCCGGACACTTACAAGATCGTCCTTATCCTGACCTGACAAGAACAGCATCACGAGAGAAAGGCCCGCCGGTGCAGGCCTTTGTCGTCCGAGTGCCGCCGCAGCCCGGAAAACAGCTCGCGCGGCCGACGCATTCCATGAGACGTTGCTTGAATGCCGGGGCCCATGGAACGATCCGGCGCAATTGCCGGTTGCTACAAGGAAGTCCTGCTCCCTTGGTCCCTGTCGGAGCGGACAATGGTGCGACAAGGCCGCCGGGCAGATTGTTCAAGCTTGCGGTCCACCCGGAAAAGGTGCAAGGGTCATGACGGGTAGAGACATGGGCGAGATCGTCGACGACTGGACATGGTCGCGGCGCTCGGTTGGGCAAATGTATTTTCCGCAGTTTCTTGTGGGAATGGCGGCGACGCTTCTGGTGGTCCTTGGCTGGACATTCGCGTCCACCGGATCGGTCTGGGCGGCATTGGGCTGGACGGTCCTTGCCGCGGTTATTCTGCAGGCCGGCTACTTCGCGGCGGTGCTGTGGCTGGTGCATGGCGAGGCCCGCGTGACCGACGAGGCCAAGTCGAGCGACGGCGCCGTCTCGCCCGCCAAATTGCCTGGCCCGTTCGAGCGGGACGGCATCATCCACGCTCTCATCTCGCTGCTGTTTCCGAAGCTGTTGCCTTAGCCGGCCGTAGCCTGCTCGCGAATGGCCGGCCAGTCGCTTCCCCGGAAGCCGGCGGCAATCCGTTTCGCCCGACACATTGCACGCCTCTGTTCGAGCGCAGCAGCGAGCCCGGGCCAGCCCCGCGTTATGCTTCCGAGGCGCGATCAGTTTGGCATTGTCGCCAGCGCCCGTCCGCAACAAAGGTTATTCGGCGCGATGCAAAACGGCCGTCTTGCCGTGCTCTTTGGTTGGAGGCTCCAGCCCGTCCAGGCCGAAGCCCCTGCTCGCGCGCAAGCTAGCGTGCCGCGGCTGGTGAGGCCGAGCGCACCGTCTCCGACGACGAGAAGACGACGAAGCCAAAGACCAGCACCGCAGCGGCGACGATCAGCGAGCCTATCGCCACGACCGGTTCGATCTCCGGATGGCCTGCCGCCAGCATCCAGTAGAGCGCCGGCAGCATGATCACGATGCCGGCCGTATAGAGGCCGTAATGGATCATGGCGATGCGGCGCTCGGCCTTGGCCGGGTTGAGCGCATAATAGCCACCGAAGATGGCGCTGGTGACCCAGCCTAGAAGGTTGATGTGGGCATGCGCCGGGAAGGCGCCGTGATCGCCCGAAATCGCCATCTGCAGCCCGGCGCCGATGCCCAGGATGAGAAAGACGATGGCCGTCTTGAAGAAGAGTTCCGATACCCGTGGCATTTCTGTTGTCCCTCCCAATGCCTCTGTGGACCCGACTCTGTGAAGTCTATATCTAGCCAGCCATATTAGCCATGGCGCACCTAAAGCATGTCTCCCGAAAGTGGGAACCTGTTTGGGGATAAAGACATGCGTAAACCAAAGATCTGACGCGCATGAGCAAAGCCAAAGGATCGCGACGCGCTTTAGGTCGGTGAAGTCGTCGGACGAAAGCCCCGCGAGGCGGCTTCGCGAAAAAATGGCTCGCTTCTTTCGAGGAGAGCCAAAAAGGGAGCCGGGCTTGAGATCGGCTCCCATCCAGGTTACCACCTGAATTTCAGACATGCCTAACGTAGCGGAGTGCGGGATTTATTCCACCGCGATCGCCGATCAGTCCCGCAAGCTTCGAATCCGCACAGCAGAGCAGGCCTTTCGCCGATCGGGCGCCCGCGAACCTGTGCGCCGACCAGGACATCCCTTCCCCGCTGGCAGGCGTGCGAACAGCATGCGCTTCAGCGTCCCGAATCCGCTCGAGTTCGCGCAGTTGCGGCGGGCATTTGCGCCCGTTCGGAACCGGCCCGATGGCGCCTTGCAAGCGCGCGGCATTTGGGCAATGCTCGGATTCGGGGAGTGGTTTCCGTAATTTCGGAAGCACGATTACATGTTCACTGACTACTACGAAGTTCTGGAAATAAGCCCGAACGCCAATTCTGAGACAATCGAGCGGATTTTCCGCTATTTTGCTATGCGCTATCATCCCGATAATCGGGAAACAGGGAATGAATCGCGCTTCAGCGAGATCGTCGAGGCCCACAATACGCTGCGGGATCCAGTCAAGCGGGCCCAGTACGACATCCTCTACCGCGAGCATCTGGGCCTTCGCCACGAACTCACGGATGGCGCGCGCGACGGCGGCGGCATGGACAGGGATGCCGTCATCCAGGCCAATTTGCTGTCGCTTCTCTATGTGCGGCGCCGGCGCGACGTCAACAATCCGGGCATCGGCGACGACGAGCTCGAACGCCTGTCGGGCTGCCCGCGCGAGCACCTCGAATTCCACCTGTGGTACCTCAAGGCGAAGGGCTTCATCGGCAGGACCGAGAACGGGACGTTCGCCATCACGGTCGAGGGCATCGACCACGCCGGGAGCAAACAAGGCCGGGACCGCCCGGACGCCACCCGCCTGCTCGATCACGCCGATTAGAGCGTTTCACCGTTTCAGGGAAAAGGCGAAACGTTGGATCCGTTCGATCGGACAAGGCTGAAGGTTGCGGCGAAACCGCCGGGCCGAGCGTTCACATTTCCCGGAACTGCCCTCGGCCGGACTGCTCCGGCCGGCATCAAAAGCCCGCCGACTGGTGCCTGAACCAGTGGCGGGCTCGATGAAGGAGCAGCTACATCCCGGGGGAATCGACTGTCGTCTCCTGAACTCCCCATATCTGGGCTCGGTTCCGCTGGGGGGAGCGGAGCCCGAACCATGCGCCATGGAGGGGCAAGAACAGGGAGCGCAACGATGACATAGGCGCCGTGCGTCGCCGAAGGCAAGACGACTGAGGTCTGACGCGCCGCCGAAATAGGCCCGGCCTGGCGCGCCGACGGCTTCACGCCGAGGCGGTGCGGACAAAAAAGCCGCCGGGCGAGGCCCGGCGGCGTTTCGTCCACCCTCTGGTCGGTTCGTTTGGACTTACGGCGTCGTCGTCGCTGCGGCGGCCTGGTCGATCTTGTCGGCAAGCACGCCCTTGGCCCAGTCCGTCACTTCCTGGTCGACCGGCTTGTTGGCCATGTCTTGCAGGGCGGCGTCCAACGTCGCGTCGTCCGGGGCGGGTGTATTGGTAACCGCGGTTTGGGCATCCGCGACCGCCTGGGTGTCAGCGGTGATCGCCGCGTTCTGGGCATCGATCTGCGACTGCACATCGGTGATCTGCGCATCGAGAGCCGCCTGCTGTTCGGGCGTGAAGCCCGTCGTGTCAGTCGCGTTGAGATCGGCGAGCTGCTGGGTGAGATCGGCGAGCTTGTTCTGGTCGGTGGTCAGCTGGGCATTAGCAGCGTCGAGCGCAGCCTGCGCGTTCTGAGCTGCCGCTGCCGCTGTCACATAGGCCTGGATGCCAGCGAACTTCTTGCTCTTGGAATTCATATAGGCGTTGATGTTGCGCTGCAGCGAGTTCAGCCGGCCGAGCTTGGCGTGAAGGTTCTTCTCCTTCGGCGTGGCGGCTGTCGTGGTGTCGTCGGTCGCGCTGTCGTCGGTGCCCTTGTTGTGGCCGTGAGCAGAAGCCGACTTGCCGTGCTCTGCGCCGCTCTTGCCGTTGCCACCGGCATTGCCGCCGCCGTTTCCATTGCCGCCATTGCCGCCGTGGCTACCGCCATTGCCGCCGCCATGGCCGTTGCCGGCGAGCGCCGGGGCCGCCGCGAGCGCCAGAATGGCAAGGGATGCCAGAAGTGTCTTACGCAATGTCATTGTACTTCTCCGCAGATGAATCGTTACCGTGGCCCAACCGCTAGGCAGCGTCTTATGAGAATTTCCTAACGGCGTCGGATAAACTTTAGGCAATTGCGGTCGCCAAATGAGAGCATCGCCGTCATTGCCCCGCACTCTTCCAAAAAAATTCCGTTAACTCATTGAAATGACACAGAAATACAAAGGGCCGAGCGCTTTTGGGCCGTTTGGAAAAATGAGGGCCCTTGTCTCGCCGGACCATGGTCCCTAGGGGCGCCATTGGGCACGCGAAAGCCCCGCAGGTCGAGCGCGTTCGGGCGCTCGGAACACTCCTGCCCCGCCGGGATTAAATGACTGAAGGGACGTTACCTGAAAGGACCAATCGTCATGAAACGCATTCTTCTTGCCGCCGCCCTGCTTGCTCTGTCCGGGGGTCTGGCGACAGCGCAGTCGGGCACTTCGTCGGGCACTTCGTCGGGTTCTTCCTCCACGACGACGATGCCCAGCAGCAAGGACACGGATCAGACCAAAACGAACTCGACCAATCCAAACTCGGCGAAGGATTGCGCCCCCGGACAACAGACGACCGGAACCGCGAAGCAGGCAGCCCCTGGACAACAGGACACCAGCGCCAAATCGAACGCTCCCGGGCAGATGAAGACGACAGCGGAAGGCTGCTAGGGCGTTGCAGCGTCTCTTGAAACGGGGGACCGCCCTATCTCCGTTTTAGTGCGGTCGCGGAGGGGACCGTTTCACGCGGCGTCCACGTCGCCGGCGGTGTCCGACGCCTCGGGCGAGGTATCCGACTCCTCACCCGAGCCGGTCGGAGAGAGCACCGTCAGATCCATGCGGGCGATGCGGGACGCGGCTTTTCCTTGCGCGTTCGGCTCGCCCGCATTCGTCTCGGAGACCGAGGCCTTTGCAAGGTGGCCGACGCTTTCCGCGCTCTTGCCCGGGAAGGTTTCCGACGATCCCTGAGGTTTGCTCGAATGATGTACGAGGCCAGCGGAATGCTGGCTTCCGACGGGAGAGGTCATGGCTGCGCTCCTGATAGGACGATGGCAAATCCCTAGCATTCGTGGCTGGCGTCAAGCTTGCGACTTTAGAGATTGCTAAGATGATGCGCCGATCAGCCGGAGTGGATGGGACGGCACGTAGGCCGCCGGCACCACCCGAGGAGACGGGTTTCATGCCCGGTTTGCCCCTGCCCTTCTAGAGCTGTTCACCGTTTCACGGAAACGGCGAACCGCTCTATCTCCTTGTTTTTGCGCAATTCCGAACGGAACACCGCTCGCACTTTTCCTGGAATTGCTCTAGCCGCTGACCAGCGGCACGGTCACGGACGTCGTGTAGTTGATCGGATAATCACTGAAATAGGGGAAGTTGATGACGAAGGCGTAGCTGGCGTTGACATGGGCCATGCGGAAGCCGCCGCTCGCCGGATCGATGGTGATCGTGACGTTCACATTTTGCAGGCCGAGCGCCTTCAGCTTCTGCTTCGCAAAAAGGCACAAATCGGCCGATTCAGTTCCGACTGTTACTGAGGGCAAGCTCCTTGCACGCTGTTGAGCAGCGGCACGTTCACCGTGGTCGCATAGTTGACCGGGTAATCGCTGAAATAGGGGAAGTTGATGACGAACGCGTAGCTGGCGTTGACATGCGCCATGCAGAAGCCGCCGCTCGCCGGATCGGTGGTGATCGTGACGTTGACGTTCTGCAAGCCGAGCGCCTGCAGCTTCTGGGTCGCGATCGCCTGTATGTCGGCCTGGGTCAGCGTGTTGTTGAGCTGCAGCGAGCGGGCGGAGGCCTCCAGCGCATAGCGCACGCTGGACTCGGAGTTCATCGACCAGCCGAAGGCGAAGATGCCGAAGAGCAGCATGATCAGGAAAGGCACAATGAGCGCAAACTCGATCGCGGCGCCGCCAGAGGCGTTGGCGGCAAACGCCTTGGCTCTCTGTTCAGCGGACACGGATCACCTGCTGGTGGCCCATCGCGGTGTCGTGCGGAAAGGGGCCGAAGGCAAAGGGCGGACTCCAGGTGCCCGAGGCCTGGATCTCGACGAAGATCGTGGGCACTTTCGATCCCCCGCACATGGTCGACGCCGACGCCACTACGATCGTCCCGCACTTATAGACGCGATTGACGGTGACCGCCGCGTCCGTAGGCTTTTTCTCCCAACTCGCCAGCGCGGCTGCCCGCGTGCTGCTGTCGTCGCCGGATCCCGCCAGGACCAGGTTTGCCGCCGTCTTCACACCGGCGCGCATCGAAAGCGAGTTGGTGACGTAGGACCAGCCGTCGACGGTGCCCAGCAGGGCGACGCACAGCACCGGCAGCACAAGCGCGAATTCGACCGCGGCGGCGCCGGATCGGTCTCTGCGGAAACGGATCGCCGGTGGCTGCATGGCCGCTACTCGACGAGCACTATGGACGTTGCGGCCGTGATGCCATCCATCCCATAGGCCGTGCAGTCCTGATTGATGGTGGAATTGCCTGACCACTGAACCGTGTCCGCAACGACCTGCGTGCAGCCACCCTTGCCGGAGAAATTGCCGAGATAGTTGACCTGCTGCTTGGGGAAGTAGATGGCGCCGGTCAGCAAGGAGGTCGCGGTACCGTTGAAGGTGCTCTGTGCCCAGACGCCAGTCCTGTCGCCGTAGAACAGCACGCCCGAATAGGTGCCCGAGGTCGGCGCGCTCAGCGTCACTGTGGCGTTGCCGTTCATGCTGACGGTGTTGCTGCCGGACATGAAGATGGTTACGCCGTTGGTGCAAGGGGCGGCGCAGGTGATGACCGCACCCGCGTTGATCTTCAAATTCCCCTGGACGACATAGGTCCCGGAAGAGAGCGCGACATTGCCGTTGAGGTTCATGCCACTGCAATAGGTGCCAGGCTGTAGTGTTTGCGTCGTCTTGCTGGCGTTGACATTCCTGCACGGGTTCGTGACCGCGGGCGCCGGCAGGGAGGAGAAAGGATCGGCGGCCGGCAAGGCCTGTGTGATCTTCGACGCGCATTTCGTGGTCACCGGGTTGTTCAGCACCATGCCGCCGACCGTGATCAGACAGTCGGCCTTCAGGCTCGCCGAGCCCTGTACCTTGATGGCATCACTGGCGGTCGAATCGGACATCACGGAGCAGCCGTTAAGATTGACGGTGGTGCTGCCGGAAAAGAGCGCCGCCTGCGCGGCCGAGTTGTTGAGCGCCAGTATGCAAGCGTAGGAGGCGTCGTTGATCAGGGCCACCGCCCTCGCCCGCTCAGGCACCTTGCTCGATGTGAAGATTGAGGTGAACATCCGGTCCAGTTGCTGGTTGAGGATCACCTCGACCGCCTTCTTGGCCGTGTATGCCCCGGATGTCGGCGGCGTGTGCACGATGATGGTGCCTGTGCCCAGCCCGTTCGAAGTCGCCGATGTCGTGGCGGCCGAGGTGATGGTAGCCGTGTCGGAGCCCCAGGACTTTTCCACTGCGCCGGCATAAGCCGCCGCATCCGCCGTCGACTGCAGCTTCAGGCTCGAATAATACCAGTAGGAGGTCTCAACGCCGAGCCCCGCCCCGCCGACGACGACCGGCAGGGTTAGAGCGAATATGGTCGCGACATTGCCGCCCTTGCCTTCGCAAAAGCGTCGAATGAAGCGCCGGAAAAAAAGATGTCTGAAGAACCGACCTGAAGAGGCCATGGCCGAGCGCGCCCAAGCTATCCCAGCCATCACATCAATCATTGCCGTATGAACGAATGCCTAATTATTTCGGTCGAGTTGAGCCGGTAGGACCGCAGCGGGGCGCCGCCTCCAACTTACGCCGCGCATACTCAGACTTAAGGCCTACCCGCCTTAGGACTTAAGATGTAACCATCGGTAAAACCTTATATTTTAGCACTTTCTGCATTTTAACTTTTTTGGAAATCGCCCGTAGAGACCACACGCATAACACTCTGTGAAATACGACGAGGGCGGGCGCCATGCTTGGACGGTTTTGGGTTTCGAAGCGCGGCAACTTCGCGGTCGCAACGGCGGTTGCCATGGTGCCGCTGATGCTTGGTTTGGCAGCATCCATCGACCTGATCGGCACCAGCGACGACGCCGCCCAGCTGCAGAATTCCCTCGACGCCGCCGGCCTTGCGATGGCACCAAATACCAGCCGGGCATGTCGGCGGGCGACCTGCAGCACTGGGCCAGACCTTCGCGCCAATATGAGCGCCGCCGACGCGCAGGCTGTCGGCAGCCCGCCGCCTCCGCTAGCGGCGATCCGGGCGCCTATTCATTCGGCGTCGTCGAGCATCAGCCGGCCGGCCTTCCTCGCCGCCATGCCGGCCTGGCAGGCGACGCGCACCGCCTCGGTCAAGATCAAGCCCGGCGCGCAGGCCTGCGTGCTGGCGCCATCAGCATGCCGCCGAAGTCGCCGATGTCGTGGCGGCCGAGGTGATGGTAGCCGTGTCGGAGCCCCAGGACTTTTCCACTGCGCCGGCATAAGCCGCCGCATCCGCCGTCGACTGCAGCTTCAGGCTCGAATAATACCAGTAGGAGGTCTCAACGCCGAGCCCCGCCCCGCCGACGACGACCGGCAGGGTTAGAGCGAATATGGTCGCGACATTGCCGCCCTTGCCTTCGCAAAAGCGTCGAATGAAGCGCCGGAAAAAAAGATGTCTGAAGAACCGACCTGAAGAGGCCATGGCGAGCGCCCAGCTATCCCACCATCAATCATTGCCGTATGAACGAATGCCTAATTATTTCGGTCGAGTTGAGCCGGTAGGACCGCAGCGGGGCGCCGCCTCCAACTTACGCCGCGCATACTCAGACTTAAGGCCTACCCGCCTTAGGACTTAAGATGTAACCATCGGTAAAACCTTATATTTTAGCACTTTCTGCATTTTAACTTTTTTGGAAATCGCCCGTAGAGACCACACGCATAACACTCTGTGAAATACGACGAGGGCGGGCGCCATGCTTGGACGGTTTTGGGTTTCGAAGCGCGGCAACTTCGCGGTCGCAACGGCGGTTGCCATGGTGCCGCTGATGCTTGGTTTGGCAGCATCCATCGACCTGATCGGCACCAGCGACGACGCCGCCCAGCTGCAGAATTCCCTCGACGCCGCCGGCCTTGCGATGGGCACCAAATACCAGCCGGGCATGTCGGCGGGCGACCTGCAGCAACTGGGCCAGACCTTCTTCGCGGCCAATATGAGCGCCGCCGACGCGCAGGAGCTGTCGGGCAGCCTCGCCGCCTTCCAAGCCTCCGCTAGCGGCGATCCGGGCGCCTATTTCATTTCGGCGTCGTCGAGCATCAGCCGGCCGGCCTTCCTCGCCGCCATGCCGGCCTGGCAGGCGACGCGCACCGCCTCGGTCAAGATCAAGCCCGGCGCGCAGGCCTGCGTGCTGGCGCTCAATCAGCATGCCGACAACGCGGTCAACCTGCAGGGCTCGACCAATGTGGCGATGGCCGGCTGCGTGATCGCGGCCAATTCGGACGCCGCCGACTCCGTCAACCGCGGCGGCTCGGCGGTCGTCAGCGCAGCTTGCGTCTCGACGGTCGGCGCCACGCAAGGGTTGACGCCGCCCAGCGCCACGCTTTCCTGCGGCACGCCGCATGAGAACCAGTACGCCTCGTTCGATCCGCTGGCCGACGTCGTTCCGCCTGCCTACACGCTCTGCCTGCCGGTGCCCAACGGCAAGACAATAACGCTCTCGCCGGGCACCTATTGCGACAAGACCCTGTCGGGAAAGATCACCCTCAATCCGGGCACCTACATCATGCGCAACGTCGTCATAAAGCCGGGCGGCAACGGCAGCCTGAGCGGCCAGGGCGTGACGATGTTCCTGATGGAGAACTCGCAGCTCTACATCAATGCCAACGAGCAGGTGAACCTCTCGCCGCCCACCAGCGGCCCCTATGCCGGCATCACCATCTACCAGGCGCATGGCAACACACGGGCGCTGACGCTGAACGGCGGATCCGGCTCGCTGGTGAGCGGTTTCATCTACGCTCCGGATGCCGCCATCACCTACACCGGAAATTCGGACATGAGCGCCCAGGGCAGCTGCCTGCGGCTGGTGGGCGACACCGTGGCAATGACGGGAAACTCTGCCGTGAAGTCGAACTGCACGGCCGAACTGGGGAACCGGGAGATGTATGCGGGCCGGATGGTTACCCTGGCGAGGTGAGACGGAAAGCGGCAGCGGCTCGCAAGGCCGCGGTGACCGATCTCCTGATGGAAAATCGATGGCCCGGCCGCCACGCCGAATTACGCGATGATGTCGGCGCCCGGCTGCTCGTCGAAGAGCACCGCGCAGCCGCGCTCCAGCGCAACCTGCGTCAAGGCGGTGGTCGCATCCTCGTCCGACGAGACGAAATCGCCGGTCAGCACGCGCAGTTCCTCGACGGCCCTCGACATAGGCACGACGCGCCCGGCCGAACGGTCGCTCACGCATGCGTCGATGACGCACAGAAGATCGATGAGTTCGAAATGATCCATGGCGGCCTCCGCTGCGGCCATCCCTTCGCCCTGTCAACGGCGTGTGGCGCGGACTGGTTCCCAGGCCGGCTTCATCCCTGCGGCCTTGCCGGCGCGAGCTTGAGGTCGAAGCGGGCCGGCAGGCATGGCTCGATACAGGCCTTGCGCACCGATCCGGTTGTCATGGTGTCGATTGGAAGAGGGACTATCATCCGAGCGTGGCGTGCCGGCCAGAGCGGCCTGCCAAAGAGAAGGAGACGCCGCCGATCATCAGCGCCAGGAGCAGTGCCGCAAACAGGTTCGCGATCATGTTGCCGGGTTGCACGGCCAGCAACTCCAGGAGCGATTGAAGGGAAAGGCGTGCCCGTCATATCGCAGGAATGGCGGGCACGCTTCCGTCGACCGCCGATGAAGGGACTTGTCCGGCGGCTTGCTACCAAATGTATTGATGGCGCTGTTGTTTCTTGAAAATCGGCGACTCGGGCCTCTGCGTTCGGCGGCTGAGACTTCAGTCTGAAAACCGCTTCGGACCGTCGCCCGAGAGCCGGGCAATCGCTTTCGGCTGCCGTTGCCCGGCCATAGAAATCGGCGGAAGGAGAGAAGACATGGCCTGCTGACGCTTCCGCCTTTTGACAGGCCGCTCCAACTGTTGCTCCTTCCAATTCACGGTAGAAATCAGGCCTCGAGGTCCATGGGCTGATGGCCGGGCTGCTGGTGCCAAAGCACCTGGCGATAATCCGTCAATTCGACGACCTGCGTGCAGACCGGGCAGATGTAGCTGTCGCAGCATTGGCGAAGGGCCGGCGACCCGCGGGGACGCGAATAGGCTTTGACGACTTGATCAAGCATGGTTTCCTCCTGGTGGTTGTTGATTATCCCAGCCCAAAGCTTCTTCCCCCTCGCCGGCATGTCGCGCCGCCGCGGCGCTCGGCCAGCGCTGGAACAGGTTCGGCATGATGCTGATTGGGGAACGCACGAGGCCGCGATGATATCGCCTTGATTGTTGCCGAGGGTCGCATCGAATTCTCCCTGTCGGGCGAAAACGGATGGTCCCTCAACCACCGCCGTGCCAGCGCAAAAAGAGCAAAGCACCGGCGACAAGGTTCCGCATTAACTTCGGATAAGGCGCAATGAAATCTTCCCAAAATTCTCCGACCGCCGGGAGCGCCCAGTATATTAGCTGCCACTCATAATAAGGTGTTGAATGAGACGGCGGTCGCCGACGATCGCAACGTCAGGCGCCGCTTCACATGGGAGGGAAACCACGTGTAGCCCGGCAGCCGCACGATCTCGACACGCGTCTTGGCGGGCGCGTGGACCGACTCCTGTGAAGGATACCGTTCTGAAACCAGACCCGTCGCGCGACCCACCGCGCCGCGATGCCGCATGAGGATGCGCCCGCCTTCATGAAGACGCTGAGCGCTCTTCCCTCAACCCTCGGTCGGGACGCGCTCAGGCTCACGGTACTGACCGCTGTGCGTTCGAATGAGACTCGCAAGGCGACCTGGGCCGTGTTCGATCTCGACAAGGCGGGCTGGTCGATACCCGCGGCCAGAATGAAGATGAAGGAGCCCACGTCGTTCCGCTCGCCCCCGCTACGGTCAAGCTGCTGCGCGCGCTGCACCAGCGTCACCTCGCATTACACGGCGAGGTTAAGCCGGAGAGCCTGCTGTTCAGCTTCACAGGTGACAAGCCGTTCAGCGATATGACCATGCTAAAGGTTCTGCGGGACATGAAGGTTGGGAATGCGACCGTTCACGGCTTTCGCAGCACGTTCACCGATTGGGTGGCCGAATGCACCAACGTGCCGAAGGAAGTCGCAGACAAGGCTTTGGCACATCGCATCGCCAACACGGTTGAAGCAGCCTATCGGCGCACCGATTTTTTTGACCGGCGTCGTGTGCTGATGAACGAGGGCCGAGTTTCTCCTGGGCTAAGTGCAGGGCGAACCGCTCGACCTCACTGCCGAGGAGAACGCCACCATTGGGGCGCTAAACGCCGAATATCAGAAGCTCGAGGCCGAATATGTCCGAACTGAACCGGCTGATGCCCGCTCAGCCAGAAGGTCTTGATCCAGCAATTGCGCGAGATGGAGGCGCACGGCATCGTGAGCCGCACGGTGTTCCCGCAGGTGCCGCCAAGAGTGGATTATGAAGCGACGCCGCTGGGCCAAAGCCTGAGGCCAGTTCTACTTGACCTGTGCAAATGGGGCCGCCGCCACGCCGCCGAGCTCGACGAACTCGATAGCCTCGGCGATGGCGGGAAACTGTCGCTGCCCGTTAGTCTAGCCGCGCGGCGCGTCGTCTTCGCCCTCGACCATCAGCTTTCCGATCAATTCGCGAACCCAGCGCTGCCCGGCATGGCCGTGACAACGCTCGTGCCAGATCAAGCCGATATCGAACCGCTCGCTCAGCCAGGGCAGATCGATGATCGTCAGCCTTTCCGATTGGGCACGAAACAGCCGCCTGGGTACGAGCGCGACAAGATCGCTGCTGGAAACAATTTCGGGAATGAACAAGAACGAGCCCGCTGACATGACGACATTGCGCCGATAACCGAGAACCCCCAAGGCGTCGTCAACTGGTGTCTCGAAATTGCCGCCTCGCCGTGAGACGATGATATGTTCCATCCTGACATAGTTCTCGATCGTCAGGCCAGGCTTCAGATCCGGGTGGCTTTGCCTGCCGATGAGGACATATGTTTCCTCGTAAAGATGACATGCACGTAGATGCGGCATCGCGGGATCGGGTGTGGCGATCACCAAATCGATATCGCCGTTCGCCAACTGCTGTTCCATGAGGGCGGGGGACAGGTGCCAAACCGCCACGCGCACGCCTGGTGCTATCCGCCGGAGCGCTAAGACGAGCGGCATCACAACGGCTGCCTGGACATAATCCGAGCAAGCGATCGACACAGCGAGTTGCGCCGTTTCGGGATCGAAGTCCCTGTGGGATTGCAGTGTCGAGCGCACCCGATCCAACGCCTCGCGCAATTGCGGGGCAAGTTCTGTTGCCTTGGCGGTCGGGGTCATTCCGCGCTGGGCGGGAAGAAGCAAGGGATCGTCGAACAAATCCCGCAGCCGCGCGAGTTGCGCACTGACTGCCGGCTGGCTGAGATGCAGCTTCGCCGCCGCCTTGGTGACGTTCCGTTCGGCGAGCAGCACTTCGAGCGTTGCCAGAAGGTTGAGGTCGATGCGGCTGGTATCTACCACCTTTATTCCCGAACAAAATATAATCGATTTCAAATATGGCCGGAAAGCCTCCATCCTGCAAGCATCGACGCGGGAGCTTCACCAATCTCTCCCGCGGGAGGCAAGGATGGTCATCGTCAGTTTTCTTTATCCAATACTGAGCAAGCACGCTTCGATGCTGCCCATTATGTCGAGAAACATGTGCCCTTGGCCCCGGGCCTGCTTGGCGGCGCCGTCAGAGGCATTCATCGATGCCGGCTACACCAAGCGTCAGGCGCTCGAAGTGCTGATAGGGCTTGCCGCCAAGCTCATCTCCAACTTCACCAACGCGCTGGCCCATACCGAGCTTTATGATCGGGTGAAGCCGCTGGCTTGGGTACATCCCAGCGAGCGCTGAAGCGCACCCCCCACTCCACGATAGAGACAGAGAAGCATGATGATGAAGAATATCCTGATTGTATCTGCGCACCCCGAACCAACTTCGCTCACCCGGCAGTTGGTCGATGTTACTGTCGAGACGCTTGGCGCCGCCGGACACGAGATCGTGCAATCCGAACTTTACGGCATGAAGTGGAAAGCAGTGTTCGACGCCGACGACTTTCCCGTCCGCACCAATCCCGACCGGCTGTCGTTCATCATGGAATCCGGCCATGCCTATGCGACCGGCAACCAGACGCCGGATGTTGTCGCCGAACAGGCCAAACTCCTTGCCGCGGACGCGGTCATCCTGCAGTTCCCGCTGTGGTGGTACAGCGTGCCCGCGATCCTGAAGGGCTGGATCGAACGCGTCTATGCCTTTGGTTTCGCTTATGGCTACCAGAACGGCACCAACGAGTTTCGCTTCGGGAACGGCATCCTGAAGGGCAAGCGCGCGCTGGTAAATGTTCAGGCCGGTGGACCTGTGGTGGACTATGGCCCGCGCGGGATCAACGCGCCGATTGAGCAGCTGCTCTTTCCGCTGACCCACGGCGCGCTCTTCTATCCGGGCATGGATGTGCTGCCCACGCACGCTGTCTACAGCGCCGGCCATGTCTCCACCGCCGAAGAGGTCGAGGCGATCAAGGCGGGCTGGCGCGCGCGACTCGCCGGGCTGTTCACGGACGCGCCAATCCCGTTCCGTGCGCAGAACGGAGGCGATTTCCCCGATCGCCACACCATGGCGGATGACGTCGCGCCGGGCCAGACCGGCATCGTCGCGCATGTCGAAAGGGTGGTCGAGACGGTTGACGCGTGAGGCACGACGATCATGAAGCCTTCGCTGATCGCGCTGGCCGCGGGAGCATTTGCCATTGGCGCGACTGAGTTCGTGATCATCGGCCTGGTTCCCGGGATCGGGCGCGATCTCGGGATAACGCTCCCGGCGGCTGGTCTGTCGTTTCCGGCTATGCCCTCGCCGTGACGGCCGGTGCCCCCACGGTCACGGCGTTAGTCGGGCATCTGCCGCGCCGGCCGCTAGCGGTTGGATTGATGCTGCTGTTCGCACCCGGCAATCTCTTGAGCGGCTTCGCGTCCGGCTATGGCGCGATGCTGGCGGGACGCATCATCGTCCCGCTGGGCCTTCCCAATCGGGAAAGCCCTCGCACTGGTATCTCAGTATTGTGGTTTCGACCGTGTAGGCCAGAACAGGAAGGCGGCGGTGAGAGCTGCGGTGATAGCGAAATGGCACGTACTGGCTTCCGACGACCAGCGGCTCGTCCACAGGCTGCGGTCAAAGGCTATGCGTCGCCAGCGCCACGCACCGCGCTTCGGAAACGGAGATCAGAAGGTTCGATTTCAACCTCGGCGACGTACCGAGCAGTATGCCGAGTAGTCTTCGGCTCTCAGAACATCGATCGACAATATCGGATTCGTGGACACCCTCTTCCTGGAACCGCATCCCAGCTTAAGCGGAGAACATCATGATTTCACCCTACACAATAAACGTCCCTGACGAACGGCTCGCCACGATCAGAGCCAAGGTCGAGGCTTATGACTGGAGCCAGCTGCCGGATGCGGGAGGCTGGTCGGCGGGGGTCGGGGTTGATGACCTCAAGCGACTCGCCGCTTATTGGCGGGACAGCTATGACTGGCGTGCGGTCGAACGGCGCCTCAACGCGCTGCCCAACTTCACGGCCGACGTGGAAGGCGAGCACCTCCACTTCGTTCATGTGAAAGGCGACGGCTCCAAGCCGCCCGTCCTGCTTCTCCACGGCTGGCCGGGCTCGTATCTCGAGTTCGAGCGGCTGTTGGAGCCGCTCGCAGCGGACGGGCACGATGTTGTCGTCCCCTCGCTTCCTGGCTTCGCGTTCTCCAACCCGATCACGCGCCCGATCGGCCCGCGGCGGGCTGCTGCGCTCGTGCATGGGCTGATGATTCAACTGTTCGGCGACGCGCGGTATTTCATTCAAGGGGGCGATTGGGGCCACGGCATCGCGGCCTGGGCAGCGCATGATCGCCCGGACGCTCTGCTCGGCATCCATATTAACATGATGACCGTGCGTGCGGAGGACGCCGCTCCGACGACCGGCGAGGAGAAGTCCTTCGCCGCCAAGCGGGCCGCGATTGCCGATCAGGAGAGCGCCTACTTTCACGAGCAGGAAACCCGTCCGCAGACGCTCGGCATCGCGATGGCCGACAGCCCGGTCGGAGCGGCGGGCTGGATACTCGAAAAGTTCGGCAAGTGGGCCGATCTTCCGACAACCGCCAATGGCGACCCCGACATCTGGAGCAAGTTTTCCGAGGAGGAACTCCTCACCAACATCATGCTCTACATCGCGCCGGCATCGTTCGTGACTGCAACCTGGATCTACTACGGCAGCCGGCTTGAGAAGTCGCTAATGCTTCCGGCCGGCACCCGCATCCAGGTGCCGACCGGCGTTGCGGCCTTCCCCGATCCGGTGTTCTTGCCGCCGCCGCGCTCGTTCGCGGAGAAGACCTACAACATCGTGCATTGGACCGACATGCCGCGGGGCGGCCATTTCGCCGCGCTGGAAGAGCCGGAACTGATGCTGGCCGACCTGCGCGCCTTTATCGCGACGGTGTCGGGAGCGCGCTCCTGAAGGTGGAGATATCTCCGAACCAAATTCATCGTAACCGAGGCTTTTACGACGGGCGAACAAGCGAGGTAGGCGTCGATCACGTCGCCGGCTCCTGCTGGTGCGAAGACGGCGTGACCCCAAAACCGGATGCTGGGGCGCCCCAACGGTGATCGCAGCTGCAATGACGAACGTTTCGATAGGAGTAGAAAAATTGCGTTTCATTGATGCCGTGACGGGCGATGCCGCTGCAATAGTGTCAGTCGTGAACCGGGCATACAGGGCCAATGGCGCAGTTGAGGGATGGACCAACGAGCGTGGGTTGCTTGATGGACCGCGCATCGGCGAGGAGGGCGTTCGTGCGCTCATCGCGCGGGGACGCATTCTTCTGCTGCGCCGGTTGACGGATGGCGCGATCTCCGGCTGCATCAACATCGCGATAGACGACGATGGCGCGTGGCATACGTCGATGCTCGCCGTGGCTCCGGACGAGCAGACCGCTGGCATCGGAAAGTTGATCAAGCAGGAGGTCGAGCGACAGGCCGCGGCGGCTGGGGCGCCACGGATGCGAATGGAGGTGATCCGGCAGCGTGAGGCATTGATCGCTTGGCATCGCCGGCGTGGATACGAGCTGACGGGCGAAACTCTAGCATTCCCCTACGACGACCCTTCGGTCGGTCGTCCGCTGCGCCCCGACCTGGAACTTGTTGTTATGGAAAAGCAGTTGAACTCCACCGTTGGCTGAGTGTCAGCCACATTCATGCGCTTGCCGGCTTGTCGCAAACATCAGATCAAATCTCTATTCCCGAAGCTCGGGCGGTCGCAGAGCACCTACAATCCTTCCCGTTCGCACGATTTCCTTCACGGGCGATCGTGCAAGCTGAGCTCTATCGGCGGCTGTGGCTTCAGGTTGTGGAAACTTGCACGCTCAAGCGTGGCGGCTTGACAGCGAGCTTCTTTTGTTCTCTTTATGTTCTATTAATTCCCCTTACAAAAGACGCAGCTAATGCTGCAATGCCACACAAATGGCCACGGGAGCGCGCGATGGCCGCCACGAATAACGCCGCGGCCGCCACCATTCTGCATGCCGATCTCGACGCCTTCTACGCCTCCGTCGAGCAGCTGCTCGATCCCTCGCTGCGCGGCAAGCCGATCGCCGTCGGCGGCGGCGTGGTCCTGGCGGCTTCCTATGAGGCCAAGGTGTTTGGCGTGCGCGGCGGCATGCCCGGCCGCAAGGCGCGCGAGCTCTGCCCGCAGCTCATCTTCGTCGGCGGTCATTTTTCCGAGTACCAGCGCCTCGGCGACGCCGCGATCAAGGTGCTCGACGATTTCACGCCGGTGGTCGAGCGCATCTCGATCGACGAGGCCTTCGCCGACGTCGCCGGCTGCACGCATCTGTTCGGGCCGCCGCAGGAGATCGCGCGGAAAATCCGGGAGCGCGTGAAGGCCGAGCTCGGCCTGCCGATCTCGATCGGCGTGGCGCAGACAAAGCACCTCGCCAAGATCGCCTCGCAGGTGGCCAAGCCCGACGGGCTGGTGGTGGTCGAGCCCGGCACCGAGCTCGCCTTCCTGCATGACCTGCCCGTCACGCTGATGTGGGGTGTCGGCGCGGCGACCAAGGCGAGGCTGGGCGAGATCGGCGTGGAGACCATCGGGCAATTGCCGCGCACCC
Source organism: Mesorhizobium sp. M2A.F.Ca.ET.043.02.1.1 (assembly GCF_003952405.1). NCBI lineage: Bacteria > Pseudomonadati > Pseudomonadota > Alphaproteobacteria > Hyphomicrobiales > Phyllobacteriaceae > Mesorhizobium > Mesorhizobium sp. M2A.F.Ca.ET.043.02.1.1. The sequence continues at coordinate 5,849,978 of NZ_CP034445.1, read as the reverse complement.
ATAGCGGCGCGTTGGAGCGGCTGATCGGCCACGCCGCCGGCCAGAAGCTCGCCGCGCTCGCCTGGAACCGCGACCCGCGCAAGCTCGAGACGCATCGCCGCGCGCATTCGGCCGGCGCGCAATCGGCGCTTGGCAGGAAGCCGGCGGTGCCGCGCGTCTTCGTGCCGACGCTTCTGCATCTGGCCGACCGCGTGGCGAGCCGCCTGCGCGCCAAGGACCGGCCCGGGCGCACGGTGACGGTGCGGGTGCGCTTCGCCGATCTGCGCGCCGTCACCCGCTCGGTGACGCTGGAGCAGCCGATCCAGGCGACAGTGATGCTGGCCGAGATCGCCGAGGAGCTGGTGCGCGGCGTGCTGGCCGCCAATCCCGGCGAGCGCGACATATCGCTGCTCGCCATCTCCGTCTCGCATCTGGAGGAGCATGCCGAGCTGCAGCTCGAACTGCCGCTTGGCCTGATCGATGAGAAGAGGAAGCCCGGCAGCCGCAAGGGTCTCGCCCGCTTCGGCGCCGACCGCGCCATCGACAAGATCCGCCAGCGCTTCGGCAAGGAAGCCGTCGGCTACGGCACGGTGGCGCTGGAAGGCCCGCGCTCGGTGCCGGATGGATTCAGGGAACTGGCCGAGAAGGAGCTGTGAGGGAGAGTACCTCGCCTCCACGAAGTGGGGGAGAGGTGGCTCGGCGAAGCCGAGACGGAGAGGGGGAGCGCCCTACGAAGTCCCCCTCTCCGTCCGCTTCGCGGACACCTCTCCCCCACTTCGTGGAGGCGAGGAACCCCAAGCTTCCCAACCCCGAAATTCCGCGATTCCGCCGCTTGCCAGAATGGCCGCGCTGGGCTGGATTAGGCGCCGGAACAGCCGCGCCTGAACGAGGGGAGCATTCATGGCCAGTGTGACGGCAGCGCGCGGTACCGGGGCGGCGCCAGGCGGCGCGGCCAGCATCGACGGCAAGGCCGAGCGCTACGACCTCGGCCTCTGCCTGTCGGGCGGCGGCTACCGGGCCATGCTGTTCCACGCCGGCGCGCTCTGCCGTCTCAACGAGGCGGGACTGCTCCAGAAGCTCGACATGGTGAGCTCGGTTTCGGGCGGCTCGATTGCGGCCGGGCTCTTGGCGGTGCTCTGGCCACGCTTCGTCTTCGCGGGCGGCGTCGCCAGCAATTTCGATATCTATCTCGACAGGATCCTGGAGTTCTCGCAGGTCTTCCTCGATGCGCCGTCGATCCTCAAGGGCCTGTTCAACCCGTTTTCGAGCGCGGCGCGCGAAGTCGCCGCCTGCTACGAGCGGAACTTATTCGACGGTTCCCGGCCGATGTTGAAGAGCCTGCCGGAAAAGCCCTGGTTCGTGTTCTGCTCCAGCAATCTCGGCACCGGCTCGCTGTTTCGGCTGTCGCGGCGCTACATCGCCGACTATCGCATCGGCGTCGCCTACCAGGCCGACCTGCCGGTCGCGACCGCGGTGGCTGCCTCCTCGGCTTTCCCGCCTTTCCTGTCGCCGCTTCGGCTCGACCTCACGCCCTTCGTGTGGAAGAACGATAAGCTCGACCCTTCGGTCGGCGCGCCGGTGCCGCCTTCCCGCGCCGTGCTCACCGATGGCGGCGTCTACGACAATCACGGCATCGAGCCGGCGCTGAAGCGCTGCCGCTGGCTGCTGGTGAGCGACGCCGGCGCGCCCTGGCAGGCTTCGAAGGCGGGCTACTGGAACTGGTTCTCGCAGCTCAAACGCGTGCTCGACACCACCGACAACCAGGTGCGCTCACTGCGGCGACGGGACCTGGTGGCGCGCTTCCAGGCGGCCAAGGACGCCGACGATCGCGGCCTGCCCAAGGACGCGACCCGGCCCGACTATGCGGCGACGCGCGGCGTCTTCTGGTCGATCGCCAGCAAGCCGGACGCGAGCGAGCCGAATTTCGTGCAGACCGCCGCGACCGCGCCGGCGGATATCGGCACCTCACTGCATTTCCTGGGCAGCGAAGAGACGGTCGACCTGGTGAACTGGGGCTATTGCGCAGCCGACCAGGCGCTGCGGAGCTGGTACGAGCCGGCGGTGGCGCCGGGAAAAGGCGTGCCGTTGAAGCCGGGCGATGTGACGCCGGGGCGCTGCGCGAGGGTTTCGAAGGCGCTGATGGGTGTTTTTTAGGTTTGAGCGAGGCGCCGAAGCTGCTGATCTCCCCCCTTGTGGGGGAGATGTCCGGCAGGACAGAGGGGGGCGCGAAGGAACGCGGCGCTGGCAATGCCTGGACGCCCACCTATTGGTAGTGGAGACATGGATAACCGCTGATACGCTGCGGGACAGCGCCCCCCTCTGGTCTGCCGACCATCTCCCCCACAAGGAGGGAGATTAGGCGCTCCGCGGCTTTCGCTAATCGCCTTGGCGCAATCCAATCCGGTTCATCACCTGCCCCGCGCATGCTAACAGGATCGCTTTCAACAATTCCAACGAGTGGACAGTGACATGGCAGGCGAAAAAGTAGCTCTGGTGACGGCGGGCGGCAGCGGCATGGGGGCGGCGGCGGCGAAGCGCCTGGCGGCCGACGGGTTCAAGGTCGGCGTGCTCTCTTCCTCCGGCAAGGGCGAGGCGCTGGGCAAGGAACTCGGCGGCTTCGGCGTCACCGGCTCCAACCAGTCGAATGATGAAGCGCCTCACGGACGGCGCGCTGGAGCGCTGGGGCCGCATCGACGTGCTGGTCAACAGCGCCGGCCACGGGCCGCGCGCGCAGATCATCGAGATCAGCGACGAGGACTGGCACAAGGGCATCGACACCTATTTCCTCAACGCCGTGCGCCCGACCCGGCTGGTGACGCCGGTGATGCAGAAGCAGAAATCAGGCGTCATCATCAACATCTCGACCGCCTGGGCGTTCGAGCCGAGCCCGATGTTCCCAACCTCGGCCGTGGCGCGCGCCGGGCTTGCCGCCTTCGCCAAGATCTTCGCCGACACCTATGCGGCCGACAACATCCGCATGAACAATGTGCTGCCCGGCTGGATCGACAGCCTGCCGACGACGAACGAGCGCCGCGACAGTGTGCCGATGAAGCGCTACGGCACGTCGGAAGAGATCGCCGCGACGATCTCGTTCCTGGCTTCGGACGGGGCGGCCTACATCACCGGACAGAACATTCGCGTGGATGGGGGCATCACAAGGGCGATATGAGGGTGGCGAGGACGCCGCCTCAGATCATCCCGGCTTGCGTGAATTGATCACCCACAGAACGCATAGGAAGGCTATCGAGCCCACCAGGACGATCGAATTGCCGACCACGATATTCCAGAACCGTGTCGGATCATCCGAGAGCGCGACCCAGTGCAGCTTGCCTCGGACTTCGCCCATCTTGATGCCGCAGGCAATGTTGTAGATCGCGATGGCGGCAAGCGCGGCCATCAGGACAAAGAGGTCGTTGTTCTTGTTGCGATCCATGGCAGCGGCTTTTATCAGCGCTTGGTGAAATATTGCTTACCTTGGGGAACGCGGCGGCCGGGAACCCGGCCGCCACGTTTTTCGGTTTGACGCAATTCCAGGCGGGAGGATCACGGCAACCGCGCCGGTTTGCCCGGGACTATTGATTGATCTCCGGCTCGACGAGCTTGGCCAGGTTGCGCAGCGATTCCTGCCAGCCGAGATAGCAGGCCTCGGCGGGGATGGCGTCCGGTATGCCGGCCTGGGTGATGTTGATCTCGGTGCCCACCAACACTTTCTTCAAGGTCACCGTCACCTCGATCTGGCCCGGCAAATTGGGATCGTCGAAGCGGTCGGTGTAGCGCAGGCGCTCGCCCGGGACGAGCTCGACGAATTCGCCGCCGAAGGAATGGCTGCCGCCGGTGGTGAAGTTACGGAAGGACATCTTGTAGGCGCCGCCGACCTTGCCCTCGAACTCATGCACCGTGCAGGTGAAGCCGTTCGGCGGCAGCCACTTGGCCAGCGCGTCGGCCTCGACGAATGCGCGATAGACCTTCTCCGGCTTGGTCGCCAGGACGCGGTGCAGGTGGATGGTGCTCGGCATGTCTCGATATCCTCTCTGGTTTCGTTGATCGATGCCCCAAGGACGGGCGGCCTCCAGCCGATCCGACAGAGGCTGTCAAATTTTTCGCCCCGCGGCTACCGTGCCGCTTTGTGACGGGGATAGGACGTTGGTGCTGCGATCGGGTTTCCGGCTCGAATGTCCACCGTCGCGCTTGGCGACTCAACCCTCGTTCATCGCGGGCGCCGCGCTGGTCAATTGCGATCACGAGCAGCATTCTGCCCAATATTTTGGCATGAGTCTCGCAATATTGAGTAAAATTGGGTAATTCGAGGTGTAATTATCGCGCTTAAATTGCATTAGATACACCTTATCATAATCATTTCTAATCATTAATCGATGAATGGCAATTTTTACTGTACTGTGACGCGATTCCTTGGAACCATAGGCCGGCTTTGCAGGTTGGCCTGAAAGTCAGCCACCACCCAGGAAGGAGTGTCCGATGAGCTTCGTCGTCAACGCGATAGGCGTTCCTCTTTATTATAGCGGCGCTTCCAACCATTGGTTTTCGGCGTCCTCGCCCGGGACGTTCAACGGCAGCAGCGGCAACGACTCCATCTGGGCCTCCAGCGGCGTCAACGTCACCATGTATGGCGGCCAAGGCGACGACATCTATTACCTCTATTCGGCGAGCAACAAAGTGGTCGAGTACGCCGGCCAGGGCGTCGACACCATCAACACATGGATGAGCTACACGCTGCCCAACAATGTCGAGAACCTCGTCGTCACCAACGCCCACAACTATGCCTTCGGCAATGCGCTGGACAATATCATCACCGCCAAGGGCGGCGGCCAGACCCTGGACGGCGGCGCGGGCAACGATGTGCTGATCGATGGCGGCGGCGGCGGCGCCGACACTTTCATCATCGCCAAGGGCAATGGCAGCGACTCCATCGTCAATTTCGCCGCGAACGACACCGTGCGGCTCGATGGCTACGGCTTCACTACCTTCGCCGCCATCCACGACAGCATGATCCAGGCGGGGCCGAATGTGGTGCTGAACCTCGGATCGGGCGAGATCCTCGAATTCAAGAACACGACCATCGACAAGTTCCAGCCCAGCCAGTTCCAGCTGCCGATCGACAAGTCCGGCATGACGCTGTCCTTCAGCGACGAGTTCAACACGCTGAACCTCAACAATAGCCAGGGCGGCACTTGGGACACCAACTTCTGGTGGGGCGCGGCGAACGGCAGCACGCTGACCCGGAACAACGAGCTGCAATGGTATATCGACGCCAATTACGCGCCGACCAGCTCGGTGCATCCGTTCAGCATCGACAATGGCGTGCTCACCATCACCGCGGCGCAGGCGCCGGCCGACATCAAGCCGCTGATCAACAATTACGAATACACCTCCGGCTTGCTCACCACGCATGACTCGTTCTCGCAGACCTATGGCTATTTCGAAATGCGCGCCGACCTGCCGGAAAACGCCGGCGCCTGGCCGGCCTTCTGGCTGCTGCCGGAAGACGGTTCGTGGCCGCCGGAACTCGACGTGGTGGAGATGTATGGCCAAAAGCCGAATTCGCTGCTGATGACGGCGCATACCCTCGAGACGGGCCAGCACACGACGGTCGGATCCACGGTGAACGTCATGGATACCGCCGGCTTCCACACCTACGGCCTGTTGTGGACGCCGGACAAGCTGGTCTGGACCTATGACGGCGTGCAGGTCGCGCAAGCGGCAACCCCGTCGGACATGAACAAGCCGATGTACATGCTGGTCGATCTCGCGGTCGGCGGCCAGGCCGGCGCGCCGCCGGATCATCTCGCCACGCCGGCCCAGATGAAGATCGACTACATTCACGCCTACACGCTGGACGAACTGCAGCAGAGCCATTTGAACGTCACGGCCGAACACACAGCCTAGGCGTCCAGGGCAATGTCGCGAGAGCGCCCTCCGACCAGCTTGCGGCCCGTTTCCCTGCGCGGCGTGTTCCTGCGCGCGGTCAGCGATGTCGGCCTGTTCTCGCTGCTGATCAACCTGCTGCTGCTGGTGGTCCCGCTTTACCTGCTCCAGGTCTATGACCGGGTGCTGCCCTCCTCCAGCGTCGAAACGCTGGTCTATCTGTCGGTCATCGCAGTCGCGGCGCTCGGCTTCCTCGGCTTTCTCGACGCCGTCCGCGCCGTCTACACGCAGCGCATCGCCGCCACCGTCAATGACAGGTTGGGCGCGACGGTTTTCGCCGCTTCGCTCGGCGACCGGAGCGGGCCGTCGCCGCTCGCCGACCTCGCCGCGGTCTGCGCCTTCATCCGCTCGCGCGGTGTGGCGGTGCTGTTCGACCTGCCCTTCGCGCCGGTCTTCCTCGGCCTGCTCTACCTCATCCATCCGGTGCTGTTCTGGGTGACGCTCGGCGGCACCGCGCTGCTGGTCGTGCTGGTCGTGGCCAACCAGCTTGCCATCGGCAGGAACGATGCGCTCTCCGCGGAGCGCTCGGCTCTGGCCAGCCGGGCCGAGCAGGCCTTTGCCCGCAACGCCGAGACGCTGCGCGCCATGGGGATGGTGGAAAACGCCGCGCGCGCATGGGGACGGCATGTGGCGGAGGCGCTCGTGCTGCATGACCGCTCGGCCAGCGCCAATGCGATCTTCAGCGGCACTTCCAGGGCGCTGCGCATGATTCTGCAGCTGGCGATCCTCGGCGCCGGCGCCTGGCTGGTGCTGAAGGGCGAGATGACGGCCGGCATGATCTTCGCCTCCTCGCTGGTGTCGTCGCGCGCGCTGCAGCCGCTCGACCAGCTGATCGGTTCGTGGCGACAGATCGGCGAGGCCAGGCGCGCCTGGACGCGGCTGCAGGTCGCGCTTGCGGCGCAGCCGGCACAAGCAAGCAAACTAACCTTGCCCGATCCGGCCGGCGCGATTGCCGCGCAGGATCTTTTCTTCATCGGGCCGAATGCGACGTTCGGCGCCGAGCCGATCCTGAAGCGGCTGAGCTTCGCGATTCAGCCCGGCGAAGCAGTGGCGATCGTCGGCCCGAGCGGCGCCGGCAAATCGACGCTGGCGCGGCTGCTTGTCGGGGCGACTCAGCCGAGCGGCGGCTCGGTCCGGATCGACGGCGCCGAGCTCAGGACCTGGGACGAGAGCCAGCTTGGCCGGCATATCGGCTATCTGGCGCAGGAGGTGGAGCTTTTCCCCGGCTCGGTCAGCGAGAATATTGCCCGCTTCGAGGCAGGCGCGGACGACGCGGCGATCATCGAGGCGGCAAGACGCGCCGAGGCGCATGAGCTGATCCTTTCGCTGCGCGACGGCTACCAGACGATGGTCGCCGGGACGCTGTCGGGCGGCGAGCGGCAGCGGATCGGGCTGGCGCGCGCCTTCTACGGCAATCCGCGCATCCTGGTGCTGGACGAGCCGAGCACGCATCTCGATGGCGCCGGCGAAACGGCGCTCGAAGCGGTGCTGGCGGCCGCGCGCGCGGCGGGCGTCACCACGATCGTCATCACGCATCGCCCTTCGATCGCAGCGGCCTGCGACCGCGTGATGGTCCTGCGCGGCGGCGTCATCGAGGCGTTCGGACCGAGCGCCGAGGTGCTGCGGCAACCAGGCGCGCAGCGGAGCACGGTGGTGACGGGATCGTTCGCTCCGGTCATCCGCGCCTCGCAGACCATCCGCCGCGGGTCGTAGGCGATGTCCGCGCCAAGCCTCAGCTTCCACGACCGCCCGCGCACCGATTTCCGGCGCACAGCCTTTGCCGGTTACGCGGCGATCGCCCTGCTGGTCGGCGGCTTCGGCACCTGGGCGGCTCAGGCGCCTTTGGCCGGCGCGGTGATCACGCAAGGCACGATCGCGGCCACGGGCGGCAACATCCTGATCCAGCATCGCGAGGGCGGCATCATCAGGCAATTGCTTGTGCATGAAGGCGACCGCGTGCGCGAAGGCCAGGAGCTCATCCTGCTCGACCGGACCGCCCCGGAGGCCGATCTCAACCGGCTAACGAGGCAGTGGATCGCGCTCAAGGCGAATGCCGCGCGGCTGGAGGCCGAGCGCGACGGGCTGGACCGGCTGGCGCCGATCAGCGAGCCCGCGCCGGCGCCGTTCCAGCCGGAGTTCCAGAACCTGATCCGCGAACAGCAGAAGGAGTTCGACGCAAGGCTTGCGCGCTTCCGCTCGGAGCAGTCGATCCTGGCGCAGCGGGTCGCCATGCATCGCGAGTCGGTCAAGGGCCTGAACGCGCAGAAGGCGGCCATCGAGCAGCAGACCGAGGTGGTGAAGAAGGAACTCGGTATCAAGACCGACCTTCTCAGCAAGGGCCTCACCAACCGCACCGAATATTCGCAGCTGCTGCGCTCGGAGGCCGACCTTGTCGGCCAGGCCGGCGCGCTGGCGGCGTACCTTGCCTCCGCCAACACGCAGATCGCGGAGGCCGAAGCGCAGACCGAGCGCGCCACCACGCAGCGCGTCGAGGAGGCGCTGACCAAGCTCGACGACGTGCGCACCAACCTCGCCGACATCGAGGAGCAGATGCGCGCCGCGCAAGCCGTGCTGAAGCGCACGACGATCACCGCGCCGGCGGCGGGCATCGTCGTGTCCTCCACCTATAATTCGCAAGGCAGCGTGGTCGCGCCCGGCGAGAAGATCATGGAGATCCTGCCCACGTCATCCGGCCTGGTGGTGGACGCAAAGCTCAGGCCTAGGGACATCGACCAGGTGCATGTCGGCCAGAAGGCGAAGCTCAGGCTGTCGGCGCTCAACACGCGGCTCACGCCAGAGGTGCCGGCCACGGTGAGCGAGATCTCAGCCGACCGGCTGATCGACGAAACCACCCACGAGCCCTATTTCCGCGCCAGGCTGAAGATCGCCGATGCCCTGCCGCCCGGCGTGAAGCGAGAACAGCTTTATCCCGGCGCACCGGTCGACACCTTCATCAGCACCGGCGACCGGACCTTCTTCGAATATCTGGTGCGGCCGATGATGGATTCGTTCGCAAGGGCATTTGCGGAAAGGTAGGGGCGGGTTACCGGCGGCCGTTGCGGTGAGCGGCAGGCCTATGGCCAGGCGCCGGGTAGTTGCCCTCGGGACATCGGCGTTGGGCAGACGGCTTACTCCAGAAACATCAAGGCCGTGGCCAGGAATCCCATCCCGAAGCAAGACGCCATCGAATAGGCGATCATCCCGGCAGCCACATAGTCGCCCGCGCCCGACGACAGATGGCTGCCGAGTGTGCCGAAAGCCAGGAGCCAGCACGCCACGGCCAACCCGATGATCGCCCCGATGGCGAGGTTCTTGATAACAAAGAGCACCAGTGGAGGCATGAGCGCGGCTCCCAAAGAGCATTTCGCGGCGGCCCACGGCTTGCGGCCTCGTGAGCCGGCTGCTGTCACTCAACGCCGGGACAGGCATCTGGTTGCTCCTCCCATCTGTTTTCGCTGCTGAACCGGTTCTAGGGGCGGCTTGCCTGCCGGCATGGGTTTCGGCGATACGCGAGGGTGCGAACCGCCAGCCTCTTGCCGATGTCCGCCCGTGTCTTCGTTTGCGGGCCCGCAAAGCCACGCCTCAATCCGGGCGCGGGCCGCAGGCCCCGCGAAGACGAAGCGATCGCGCCAGGCTTCGAGGCGGACGTGCTCCGTGCCAAGGACGATATTTCAAACTGAGAAATCGCCAGATTCCACGGCAGTTTCGACGCCCGCTCCAACGCTGGCTCCCCCGGTCGTCAGCGACAGTCCTGCCATCGCCGACGCGAAATGGTCGCGCCGCAAAAATGGAGACGACGATGACGAGTTTGGAGCATACCGCTTATGAAACCGGCCGGTCGGGCATCGGCCCGATCGGCTTTGCCGGCCGGGCGCTGCGGCTTTTCTATCATGCGATGAGGATGCGCAGCGACCGCGCCGCCTTGCATGCCATGCCTGACTATCTGCTCAAGGACATGGGCATCACGCGTTCGGGAATCGACTACTACACCTCGACGCGCCGCGCTGCCTCCGGCACCGGCGGGGTGGACATCCGCACCATCGGCTAGCCGCCGATAGCGATCGCGGCCACGCCGTCGACAAGCCCCGGGCGCTTCCCCACGCCCGGGGTTTTGCGTTCGGGCGCATCGGCTCAAGCGGTGAGCCACCTCGTTTCAAACGATACGTCCATGCCAATTTCCACGGTGGGCGTATGAAAAATTCCACGGTCGCATCCACTCTCGTTCAAACGCTCCAACGGCAAACAGAGGCCGTCACGGCAACCAAGCCGCAAAACAACCTTTGGAGATGATGATGCAACCCAACACCAAACCTGCACGGCTTCCTCTCAATGGCGTCGACACGCCGAACCTGATGGCGACGATCAATTTCGTCGCCGGGCAGCCGGAGCTCGCCAAGTTCCAGTTCCGCGCACACAATGAGTGGATCGAGGGCACGCACAGCAAGACCGTCATGCATGGCTTCTTCGGCGCCGGCAACGAGCAGAAGCACGAGAAGCCGCATTATGCCGACGCCGACCATCCGGCGATTCTGTGCGGCGCCGACAATGCGCCGACCCCGGTCGAGTGGCTTCTTCACGGGCTGGCTGGCTGCCTGATGGCCGGCGTCGCCAACATCGCCGCCGCGCGCGGCATCAAGCTCACCAAGGTGAAGTGCTCGGTGGACGGCGACATCGACCTGCGCGGCATCCTCGGCATCTCCGATGAGGTCCGCAACGGCTTCCAGAACATCCATGTGTCGTTCGAGATCGAAGGCGACGCGCCGGCCGAAAAGCTCCAGCAGCTGGTCGAGCAGTCGCGTGCCCGTTCGGCCGTCTTCGACGTGCTGACCAAGGGCGTGCCGGTCACCGTCGGCATCAAGACCATCCAGTAAGCCGACAGGCGGTCCGGAACCGGTCCGGGCCGCTTCCCTCTCCTCGGACGGAACTGAACCATGAGACGCGCTGTCGTCATCATCGGCGCGGGCCAGGCTGGCCTTGCGCTCAGCCATTGCCTCAGCCAGGCCGGCATCGACCATGCCGTGCTGGAGCGCGGGCGCATCGGCGAGCGCTGGCGCTCGCAGAGCTGGCGCTCGCTTCGGCTGCTCACGCCGAACTGGCTGAATGCACTCCCCGGCTCGCCCTACAAGGGCGGCGATCCGGACGGCTTCATGAGCAAAGGGGCGTTCGTGGAAAGCCTGGAGCGCTACGCCTGGCAATGGCATGCGCCCGTCGAGACCAATGTCGAGGTCATCGCCGCCCGGCGGACCAGCGACGGCTTTGGCCTGCGCACCAGCGCCGGCGACTGGTCGGCGCGCGCGGTCGTCGTGGCGACGGGGCATTGCGACCGGCCGGTCATCCCGTTTGGGGCCGAAACCATTCGCGGACCGCTGAGCATCCACGCTTCGGATTATCGCTCGCCCGGCGAGCTGCCAGGCGGCGGCGTGCTGGTCGTCGGCGCATCATCCTCCGGCGTGCAGATCGCCGACGAGCTCGCCCGCGCCGGGCGCCGCGTGGTGCTTTCGGTCGGCAAGCATACGCGGCTGCCCAGAACATGGCGCGGCCACGACATCTTCTTCTGGCTCTGCGCGATGGGTCTGATGGCGCAGCGCCCCGAAGACCTCGCCAATCCGGAAGGCGCCCGGCGCCAGCCATCGCTGCAGCTCGCCGGCCGGCCGGACAGGGCCGATGTCGATCTCGCCACGCTGCAGGCGCTCGGCGTGGAACTGACCGGGCGGGTGCGCGGCGTCGGCGACGGCGAGATCGGCTTCGCGGGCGATCTTGGGGCGCACATCGCGGCAGCCGAAGCCAAGCAGGCGCGCCTACTCGGCCAGATCGACCGGTTCGCGGGTGTGGCGACACCATACCGGCCCGAGCCGGTGGTGATGCCGGCATCCTCCGCGGAGCGGCTGTCGCTGACCGACGGATCGATCCGAACCATCATCTGGGCGACCGGCTATGCGCGCTCGTTCGGCTGGCTGGAGCCGCTGGCGCTCGGCGGCGATGGCGAGCTCGCGCATCAGGGCGGCGTCACCAGCGTGCCCGGCCTCTACGCGCTCGGCTTCCGCTTCCTGCGCAAGCGCGATTCCAACTTCATCGGCGGCGTCGGGGCGGATGCCGAGGCGATCGCCGGCGAAATCTCCCGTCATCTCGACCGCAACGGCCGCAAGGCGGCCTGAGGACCACGACCATGGCAACAATCTCCCTCATGGCCTCCCCGAGGCGCGGCCATTACGATGCGATCATCGTTGGCGCTCGTTGCGCGGGCGCCGCGACCGCGATGCTGCTCGCCCGCGCGGGCCTCAATGTGCTGGCGATCGACCGCAAGCCCTATGGCTCGGACACGCTGTCGACACATGCGCTGATGCGGCCCGCGGTGCTGCAATTGTGGCGCTGGGGCCTGCTCGAGCCGTTGCTCAAGGCCGGGACGCCGCTGATCGAGACGACGACGTTCCACTATGGCGACGACGAGATCACCGTCCCGCTTGCCTCCGGTTCGGACCTACCCGGCCTGATCGCGCCGCGGCGCACGGTGCTCGACCGCATCCTGGTCGACGCGGCGCGCAAGGCTGGCGCGGAGATCCTGCACGAAGTCGCGGTCGGCGATCTCTTCGCCGACACGCGCGGGCGGGTGCGCGGCGTCGATATCCGAGATGCCGGCCGCGCATCGCTCCGGGTCAGCGCCGATATCGTGGTCGGCGCCGACGGCATCGGCTCGCTAGTGGCAAAATGCGTCGACGCCCAGCCCTTGCGGCGCGGCGCGGTGTCCGCCGCCCATGTCTATGGCTATGCGCCCGTCGAGCCGGGCGCCGGCTATCACTGGTACTTCCGCGACGGGATCGCCGGCTCCTTCATCCCGACCAATGACGGCGTCGCCTGCATCGTCGCCTCGGTGCCGACCGGCCTGTTCGACCAGCGCTTCCGCCTCGGCCATGCGCGTGCCCGCATGGATGTGCTCGAAGCGCTTGCGCCGGCGCTGGCGGAACAGGCGGCCCTGGCGCCGAAGGACACTCGCCTGCAGGCGTTCCGCGGCGTGCCGGGCTACATCCGCCAGCCGCACGGCCCCGGCTGGGCGCTGGTGGGTGACGCCGGCTTCTTCCGCGACCCGATCACCTCGCACGGCATTTCCGATGCGCTGCGCGACGCCGAAACTCTGGCGCGGGCCATCCTCGATGGCTCGGAGGCGGCATTCGCGATCTGGCAGCAGCAGCGCGACCTGATCGCCAACCAGATCCTGGATATCACCGACGCGATCGCCGGCTTCGACTGGACGCTCGACGATCTCGGCGGGCGGCATCGCCGCTTCAGCGGCGTGCTGAAGGCAGAGGTGCAGGCCCTGGCAGGCCAGCCCATGCCTGGCCGTCGGGCACCCTTCCCTGCATCGCGGCCGACGGCGCATCGGGCGCCGGCCAATCAGGACGAGCCGCCGGCTTCGGCCGGCTCGAATCTCAATCGCAACCGAACCGGAGCAAGGCCATGACTGTGCATGTGATGAAGGACGGCTGGGTCGGCGTCACCAAGGGCCGGCCAAAGGTGGGCGCCTTTGCCGAGCGCTCGCGGCGCACCCAACCGCAGGATATCGACGCCTTCGCCGAGATGACCGGCGACCGTAACCCATTGCATTACGACAAGGCACTGGCCGAGGCCTCGGTGTTCGGCAAGCTCATCGTGCAGGGCGGCGTCACCTCCGGGATCCTGAACGCGGTGGTGGCGGAGGACCTTCCCGGCCCCGGTTCGGTGTTCCTCGAAGTGTCGTGGAAATTCGTCAAGGCGGTCGGCGTCGGCGAGCTGATCACCGGCCGCGTCGAGGTCAAGGAGGTGCGCGCCGACAAGCCGATCACGAAGCTGGAGACGTCGGTGCGCAACGAAGCCGGCGAGCTTTGCCTCACCGGCACCGCGACGGTTTTCACCGTGCCGCTCGCCAAGGGTTGAGGACTTCGCGTATCCGCTTACCTGCCCGCCGTCTCGGCGATGAAAGCGCGAACGTGGTCTATGAACTCCTCGAAGGCGGGTTCGCCTTCGAGCAGGATGTGGTTCTGGCTTTCGAGCTCGATGAAACGCGCGCCGGGAATGCCCGCGGCCATGGTGCGCCCGGATTCGACGGGAGCGACGTTGTCGTCGCGCGCGTGCAGCACCAGCGTCGGCACCTTCACCTTTTCCAGCAAATCGCTGACATCGATCACTGAAAAGGCGCTCTGCAGGCGCCAGGCATCGTCGGGGGAGACAGTACGCAGCATCAGATCGTCCATCCAGGCGAAATGCTCGTGGGTGGCGCCGGGGATGAACATGGAGCAGAAGGCCTGGCGGAACATCGGGTTCGGCTTGCCCCAGCTTTCGCGCATCAGCGTCGCCACGGCCTCGCGTGTCGCGATCTCGCCGGCGTCGCCCCGCGCCCGCCAGCCTTTGACGTAACCGCCATAGAGGATCATGCCCGATACTTTCTCGGGATGGCGGATGGCGTAGGCGATCGAAACCGCGCAGCTCTGCGACAGGCCGAGCAATGTGAAGCGGTCGAGCCCCGTCGCCTCGACCACGCGTTCGAGGTCGGACACCATGGTCTCGAACGAGATGTCGACGACCTGCCGCTGCGACAAGCCGTTGCAGCGTTCGTCATAGCGCACCAGCCGATTGTGGCGCGACAATTCACGCATCCAGTGCCGCCAGATCGGGCTGTCCCAGTCGAAGGTGAGATGCGACATCCAGTGCGCGGCGCGCAGGATCACCGAGCCGCTGCCGGTGCTGGCATAGGCGAGCCTGGTGCCGTCGAGAGCCCGGCAGAATTGCACGGCGCGGCCGGGATCCTGCGGTAACGCAGCGGGTTTCGACGGCGGCTGCGGCGGCGTGGGGGGAGCAGACTGCGGCGCACGGCCGGTTGCCTGAGCGGCAGCCGACCGAACCTTCTCCTCCAGCGCCTCGGTCTCGGCGGCGAGGCCGGCGTCGTCCGGCAGGAGGCGGCGCAGGCGCCGGGCGAAGGGCAGCGCCCGTCGCGGCTCACCTGGCAGACGCTCGACCAGCTCGCGCAGGATGCCAAGCTCGACGATCTCCACCTCGCTGGCGATGGCCTGTCGCCAGGCTTCATAGTCGAAGCAGCGCTCGAGCGAGAGGTCGGCGAGAAAGCCGCCGCGGATCGAGACCAGGACGGCTTCAAGCTCCTCGGTCGAGTGTGACGAAAGGTCAGCCTTCACCAGCGGCGCCAGCTGCGCATAGTCCGTCGCGATGTTGAGTACGACGGCGTTGCGGTCGGCGCTCAAAGCGGATTCGTCGGTGCCCAGCACCTGGCGGATCTTGGAGAGGCTCCAGCGCAAGGCGCCGCGCGGGTCGTCGGGAATGTCCCAGAATATCTCGCATAACCGCTCGCGCTGATGCTGCCTGCCGGTGACGCCGAGGTAAGCGAGCAGCGCCCGCGTCTTGCGCGACGGCGGCAGGTCCAGCGGCTGGCCGTCGCGCGTGACCTGAAAATCGCCAAGCACGCGCAGTTCCAGCCTGTGCTGAGGGCCGTTCATGCGTTCACGCGCTTGTCGATCGCCATGGTCCCCTTCGGCCGAGGCCGCCGCTGCGAAGGGCAGCCAATAGCAAAAATGGCTAATTTAGGAAAGCTTGGCGGTTCAAGGCAGCAGCAGCTTCAATCGTGAGAGCCTGAGGCGCGCCAGGCGCCGCGCCGGGTTGTGAAAGGCTTCCAGGCCGGCCTCGACCAGGAAGGCCAAGGTCATCAACTCGATCAGGAATTCGTCGGCCGCGTCGAAAGTGGCGCGTGAGCCGGCAGCGAGATGCTTGAGCAGAGCGCGAGCTTCCTCGACCGCGTCGGCGCTGCCGGTGTCGATCAACGCTTCGAGCCTGGTGAAGCAGTCCATGTCGATTCTCTCCGCCCCGCCAAGGCGATAGATCGACTTGGCGGCGGAGACATCCACATATGTTAAGCGAGCTGCTTTGGGCCTGCTCACGCCTTGGATCGAACCGCCCTTGGCTTGAGGACCGTTGCCAGCACGACACCGACGACAATGAAGGCGGCGCCAAGCAAATCGTAGTCATGCAGGCTCTCGCCGAGCAGCAGATAGGCGAGGATGGCGACGAACAGCGTCTGCAGATAGAGCAGCATGCTTGCCCGGCTGGCGCCCAGCGTCTCGACGCTCTTGTTGTAGAGATAATACATCAGCGCACCGCCGGGGCCGGCCAGATAAGCGAGCGCGAGCAGGCCCTTGCCATTCAGGGCGGAGCGCTCGTCGTTGAATATCTCCCAGAGATGGAACGGCAGCGCCACCAGCGCGCCGGCGCCGAGCAGGAGGACCACCAATGGCAGAAGCTCGAGGCCGAATTTGGAGCGGCGCAGCAGCACCGTGTAGAGCGCCCAGCAGAAGGCGCTGCCGACGATCCACAATTCGCCGATGTTGAAGCGCAGTTGCACCAGCGCGCCGATATTGCCATGCGCGACGATGACCAGCATGCCGGCAAGTGCTGCAACCGCGCCGAGCGCTTTCCAGAGGCCGAGCGGTTCGCCCAGCACCAGGCGCGCCAGCACCATGGTCATGATCGGCGACATCGCCATGATGATGCCGGCCGTGGTCGCGTCAGTGTCGTTCAGTCCACGGTAGATCATGCCCTGGCAAAATGTCAGGCCGATCGCGCCGACGGCGACGATCTCAAGGGGGCGGGATTTGAGAAGCGCCAGCATGGCGCCGTGATGGCGGTGCACGATCGGCAACAGGATGGCGCAGGCGAGCAAGAGCCGCCAGAAGCACAACCCCCAGGGCGGCATTTCCGGCGCCACCCATTTGGCCGCGATATAGACGCCGGCCGAAAGCAGCCAGCACAAGACGGCGGTCGGATAACCGCCTAGCGAGGGTATCGAGATCGCGGCAGGTTGCTCCGCCGGATGCGCTATCGGTATCGCCTGCATCGCATGCCCCCGTTCGAGAACGTCAGCCCAGACGTAAGCGGCAGTCTACCTCATCCCGGGCTTGTTCCCTATGGCCGGCGATGGAGGGGCACCGTCCAACGATCAGTGCGGTGTGTCGCTCGCCGGGTGCAACAAATCCCAGGCCGAGCCGACGCGACCATTGAACTGCGTTGCGAAGCGTTCGGCCTCGGTGCCTTCGAGGCCGTCGTCGACAAGCGCCTCGATGCTTCGGCGCAGCAGAGCGAGTTGCATCCGCCGCGCATGACTCCTGTCGGTTTCGCGCATGATGGCCGTGACGTGATAGGCCACGACCGGCTGGCCGAGACAGGAGAGAAGCGCTCCCGAGCCCGCCGTTGCCGCAGTGACTGCTTCCTCGATATTCATGCCGGCGCTCCTCATCAAAGATGCTGGGCGCCTCCCCGGCAGATGGCGGCGATAGCGCCGCTTCTTTTCTAATTCCGGCGTCGCGAGACCATCGCTCGCAGCCAGACTCAAGTATCCTCCAGAACAATATTGAAGGCGACCGGATAGTTAATTGATGGTTAACGCGAACGGTCGCATCTTGGACGTTCGGCCCCGTCAAAACACATCGGTCAGTGGCCGGGAATGTTGCGCTCGGCCGATGGCGCGAGGCTCTGCGAGCCAAGTACCGAAACCGGCGCGCCCTGAAGCACCCAGTCGGCGGCGATCTGGCCGATGACCGGGGCGAGCTGGATGCCGTAGCCGCCGGCGCCGGCGGCGGTGATCAGCGCCGGCTCCGAGACATCGATCGGCCCGACAAAGGGGCGATGGTCGGCGGTCACCGGGTAGAGGCCCGCCCAGCCCCGGCCGAGCCGCGCGCCAGGCAGGTCGGGCACGCGTTCCAGAAGCAGCTCGGCCAGATCGACCTTCGATTGCTCCTCGCACTGGTCGTTGTAATTGTCGGGGTCTTCCGGCGCGGTCGAATTCACCTTGTGGATCTCGGCGATCAGCTCGCCCGGTTTTTCGTGGCGGAAGTTGAGGCCGCTGCCTTCGCCGTTCACCAGGTCCATCACCATCGGCATGGTGTAGCCGAGCGGCTCGTCGAGATGGATGACGACGGCTTCGTGGCGCTCTGGCCAGATGTGCAGGCGCTGGCCGAAAAGTGTTGCGACCTGCGGCGCCCAGGCGCCGCCCGCATTGACCACGGCGTCGGCATCCACTGGGCCATGACTGGTCTCCAGCCTATAGCCGCCCGGCCGCCGTTCTACGCCAAGCAGCTTGCGGTACTGGCGGATCTCGCCGCCCTTGGCGCGTAGGATGCCAGCCAGGAAATTGCACATTTCATGCGGATCGAGGAAGCCGTTGTCGGGTCCGAACAACCCGCCTTCGAGGCCGTCGGGATTGATGTGCGGCACGAGGTCCCGGAGCTCGTTTGCGCGGACCAGGCGCGACCTTAAGCCCGCCTCGCCCTGGATCTCGACCGATCTCGCGAACAGCGCCATCTGCGCTTGCGTGCGCGCCAGCCGCAGATAGCCGATATGGTTGAAGCGTAGCCCCTCGCCCTCCCATTGGCGGAACCGGCGCAGCGAATGGACGCGCAGCAGGATCTCGAACGGATCGGTCAGCTGC
This sequence comes from Mesorhizobium sp. M2A.F.Ca.ET.043.02.1.1, assembly GCF_003952405.1. Lineage (NCBI taxonomy): Bacteria > Pseudomonadati > Pseudomonadota > Alphaproteobacteria > Hyphomicrobiales > Phyllobacteriaceae > Mesorhizobium > Mesorhizobium sp. M2A.F.Ca.ET.043.02.1.1. Next base: position 5,831,596 of record NZ_CP034445.1, on the reverse strand, counting down.
GATCCGACGACGCCGACCGAGCGGCCGCTCGACCCCGAAGCGATCGACTGCGCTTCGAGCACCGTGACGCGCGCGCCCTGCTCGACGAGGTTGAGCGCCGTGCACATGCCCAGCGTGCCCGCGCCGATCACCACGACATGAGGAGAAGCTGTCATCTGTGGCCTGCCTTCAGGATTGCGCGGCGATGTCGCCCAGGGTCTCGTCGATCGCTTGAAGGATGGCGCCGGCATCCGCCTCGGTCATCGGCGTCGACAGCGCGAACAGGCCGTAGCTGGCGGAGAGCACGCCGCGGTCGAGCAGGCCCTTGTGGAAGGCGTCGAATTTTTTCCGCTCAGCCTGGCCGGGATAGATGGAGCGGTAATCGGTGACGGGATGCGAGGTGAAATGAACCTTGAACAGCGAGCCCAGGCCGACGCACTGGCCGGCAAGCCCATGCTTTTGGAATGAGGCGGTGACGCCCTGGCGCAGGAACGCGCCGAGGCGATCGAGATGGGCGAAGCTCTCTTTCGTCAGCGCCCGCATCGAGGCAAGGCCGGCGCGCATCGTCACCGGATTGGCGGTGAAGGTGCCGCCATGCGGAAGCGCCGGCTTGCCGGCGGTCGGATCGAACACCGCCATGACATCGGCGCGCCCGCCCACCGCGCCGACCGGAAAACCGCCGCCGATGATTTTTCCGAGCGCCGTCAGGTCGGGCTCGATGCCCCACAGGCCTTGCGCGCCGGACCATCCCAGCCGGAACGAGATGACCTCGTCGAAGATGACCAGCGCGCCCGCCGCATGAGCGATCTCGACCATGGCTTGAAGGTAATCCTGGCGCGCCGGGATGAGGCCGGCGCGGTTGGGCATCGGGTCGATCAGCACGGCCGCGATGCTGTCGCCCTCGGCGGCGAAGACGGCGCGCAACGCCTCGCTGTCGTTGAAGGGCACGGCGATCACGTCGTCCAGCACGCCGCGCGGCGTGCCCTTGGCGTAAGCCGTAGACCTTGGCAGGTCACCCCAATTGGCCGGCGAGGAATCCAGGCTCACTTCGGCGAAATCGTAGGAGCCGTGATAGGCGCCCTCGATCTTGACGATCTTCGGCCGCAAGGTGAAGGCGCGCGCGGCCTTGATCGCCATCATCACGCCCTCCGTGCCGGAGTTGGTGAAGCGGACCTGGTCGACCGAGGGCAGCCGCTCGACCAGGAGCTCGGCGAGCTCGATCTCGCTCAGCGTCGGCGCGCCGAAGGCGGTGCCTAGCGGCAGCTGCCCGGCCACGGCCGCGGTGACGTCGGGATGGGCGTAGCCATGGATCATCGCGGTGAAATTGTTGATGCAGTCGTAATAGGCATTGCCGTCGACATCCCAGACCCGGCACCCCTCCCCGCGTTCGGCGTACACCGGAAACGGATCGACAAAGACCGTGGTGCGCGTGTTGCCGCCCGGCATCACCTTCCTGGCGCGTTCGAACAGGGCCTTCGATCCGGGCATGGCGTCGGGATAATGCGGCATGGCTCTCCGAGGCGAGTTCGACTGCTGAAACAGCGACGCAACCGCCGCTCGTCACGTAGCTACGGTTCGTTTCCACGCCGCGCAATCGGCCAGACCGGGCATGCGAGGCGACCAGGTCGTTCCCATCCGCTGTCACGGCGGCTCCGACCATGCCGGGTGAAGGATTGCCTGCTGCGCCCGCCAGCCGCAGATAGCCGATCTGGTTCAATTGAGAACTCTCGCTCTTCCCGCTGGCGAAAACGAGGCAGCGCATGAATGCGAAGCATGATCTCGCTTTGAGCGTCCGACGCTGGTCGACGGCCGTCGACAAGTTCACCATCGGAACGGCCACGCCCGATATCTAGTCCATTTGGATGATGCTTCCTACGCCAGAAGACGTATCTGGTATAACCGGTCGGAACAATTCTAAAACGGCAAGATTTTCACAGTTGTTGATTCACTTCAACATGGGGCATACTGCTACAATGAAGAAATCTTAATCCAAGCACGCGCAGCCACTATGGCGTGTTTCTTGAGCACCGCGAGGAATGCCTAGCAAACAGAGGACCGTGGCCAGTGACACTCACACATGGATCTTACGAGGAGTTCGACACACGCCTGGCATGGGTTCGCTTCAGCATGCGCCACTGGAGGTGGAGCGCCATTCCGGGATGCATCCTCCTCCTGGGGGCGATATCCCCCGCAGACAATGGCGCCGAAATGCAGCAGCAGATCGTTGCGGCGCGGGGCGAACTGGCGGTCGACAAAGGCTCAGTTGGACCTAAGCCAGCACGCTGAGCGTAAGGCGAGCGCGCAGGCAAAGGTGTTGGCCGGCACTTCCGCGGAGCAAGCAAAAGCGCTGAATGAGGCGAACCAGAGCAACGAAGCCCTCAAACTCGATCTGGAGGCGGCGCAGCGCGTCATCGAAGGACTGAAAGCACAAGCCGTTTCCTCGAACGAAGCACGCAGCGCCATGGAAGCGTCCCTGGCCGAGGCGAACCAATCGCTCGCCGATGAGCGGCACAAGGCCGAGCAATCCGAGCAAGAACTCGCCATGGCCCGCCAGGCCGCCGACGCCGAAAAGAAACGCGCAGATTTGGCCGTGGCCGAGCGAGCCACCGACCTCCAGCTGGCGGTCGCTGCCGCAAGACATGCCAACGAAGCATTGGACCTGGAACGTGCCCACGCGGTTTCGGCCGCAAGCGATCTTGACGGCGCCCGTCGGGAAAGAGACGCGGCAAAGCAGACATCCGCCGACTTGAGCGCAGCATTGGAGCAAGCGCGTCAAAGACTGACCGACATGTCCGTTGCCCTTACCGCTGCGCGAAAGGCGATCGAACTGGTCAACGCGCAAGGTGCGTGCCGCACAGAGCAAACAGAGCGCGCCACGCGTTCCGCCGCAGTTTCCCTCGCCGGCCAGGATGGCAAACTTGTCCGTCAAACAGGCTTGCAGGGCAAGATCAAAGCGAAGATGCCAGGATCACCGAAACGGGATCTGGTGGAGACGACGATTACGCTCCCCGACGCCTTGCTGCCGCCCCCGCCTCGATGACCATCGCCAGGAGCACAATTGGGTTAGCACGAACGCATGCCGCAGGAGGGTCCCGAAATGGGCAAATACGTGGCAGTCGCCATGATGATAGCAGTCGCTACCGGACCGGCGGCGGCCCTTGATGTCGGTGGTAGCGGCAAGGTCGGCGGCGTTGGCGTTGGCGCTGGAGTGAGCGCCGGATCGCAAGGTGTTTCCGCAGGGGTGGGGGCAAGTTTCGGCGGTGCGGGCGGCGCAAGTGTTGGCGCGTCAGCGGGCACAGGAGGCGTAAGCGTTGGTGCGTCGGCGAGCGCAGGTGGGACGAGTGTCGGCGCGTCCGCGAAGGCTGACACAGGGTCAGTCGGCGCGGGCGTTTCGGTTGGCAGTGCTCCAGACAGCGCAAGCGCGGGCGTTTCAACAGGTGCCGGCACAGCAACGTCAGGCACCACGGTCGCCGCGCCCCCCGACGACCCCACCGTTCTCTCTACCAAAAGCGCAACAACCGCGATCGGCCTGCCATCCACCCTCAAGCCCTCGAGCAACGGTGCCGGCGAGTTTGGGCGATCCACAGCGGGCTATCCTTTTGCGCCCCTGTTATCGCTGAAAGCGAAGCCAGGCACGCCGACCAACGTCGTGAGCGCGTGCCGTGCGGCGATCGTGTCGGCCGCGACGCCCCTTGGCGCCGTGCGCGTATACGCGGTCAGCGCCGGTCCGATGCGCCAACGCAAAGCCGGTCTGGCGGCGCCGATCGAGGTGCGAATAAATTATGCGCTCCGAGGTGGCGTCCAAGTGCGACAAGCGAAAGTCCTGTGTCGCCTTGGCGCAACGGGAAAGGTTGTCGCGGTAACGTAGCAACCGGCCGGCATTGGCCTGGACACCGGCGGAGTTGCCCGCTTTACCGAGATCGTGCACAGGGCCCGCTACTTGGCACCGCTACCTGGCAACGTCATTCGCCACTGTCCGGTTCGGGTGCCTCAGATGGGTCGGCGTGATGCCGGTCTGCTGGCGGAAGACGCGGCTGAAATGGCCGGCATTGGGGAAGCCGCAGCGATAGGCGATCTCGCCGATGGCGAGGTCGCTGCCTTCCAGCAGCGACTTTGCGTAGTGCACCCGCAGCGCCAGGTAGGCGGCCATCGGGCCGATGCCGAGCTCGGCGCCGAACAGGCGCTCGAGCTGGCGGCGCGAGCAGTTCATCCTGGCGGCGATCTCGGCGACCGAGAGCGTTTCCTGCAAATTGCTCTCCATCAGGAGCAGCGCCCGCTTCACCGCGCGGCTGGCGGCCGCAGGGAAGAGATCGCCGACCGGTTGCACGTCGCGGCTGGAGCGGATGCGGTCGAGCACCAGGATCTTGGCCGCCTTCTCGGCCGCCTTCTGGCCGATGAATTGCGAGACGAAATAGCCAGCGAGGTCGGCGGCACCGGTGCCGCCAGCGCAGGTGGCGCGGCCGCGATCGACGGAATAGAGGCTGTCGGCATGGGCGCTCACATCGGGGAACTCGGCGCGGAAATCCTTGATGTGGAACCAGCTGACCGCGGCGCTGTAACCGTCGAGCAATCCGTAGCGCGCCAAAACGAAGCTGCCGGTGCAGAGGGCGGTCAGCGGCACGCCCTTTTCGGCGGCGCGCATCAGGAACGCCTCCTTTTCCGAACTCAGCCTGCGGCTGGTGTCGAGCAGGCCGCCGACCACCACGACATTGTCGAAATCCTCCGGATTGCCGATCGCCTTGGTCGGCAGCAATTCGACGCCACAGCTGGCGCGGATCGGCAGGCCGCGCTCGCCAACGATCTCCCAGTCGAACTCGACCCGGCGGCTGCGGTCGCCCTCGTCGCCGGCGAGCCGCAGCGTGTCGATGAACAGCGACAGCGGCGAGAGCGTGAAATCGCGCACCAGGAGAAATGCGAACTTCTTGGCCATCGGCTTCCGGGATCGTCCATCGTTCGGCCGCAGCTTATGCGGAAATCCTTGCGGCGAGCCCTCTGAATACGACGCGCATGAGGTCGCAACACCGCTCTGGCGCGAGACAGTGGTCTAGCGCCGCTCGGCGGCGCGGCTTACCCACGTGATGACGAAGCGCCCCAGGACAATCCCCACGACGCCCGCCGCCGTCTTGAGCAGGCCATCGAGAACCCGCGCGTGCCGGCCTGGGTCGAACAGTTGCAGGACCTCGAGAACGCCGGCCACCGCGCAAACGAACAGCACGGTCTGCGTCACGCGGGACGGGAACCCGAGCGCCAGGGCCAGCCCCAGCAGGACGTAGGCCAAGGCGCGCTCGATGTTGGGGTCGCTCAAGCGTGGCCGCAGCTCGATGGGCGACAGCGTCGCGAAGGTGATGAGAGCCAGCAGGGCGAGCGCGGCGAGACGGGAAATGGAGGTCATGACCGCTCTTACAGGCCGCTGGCCGTTATAACAATATTTGCCGGCGCTCGGCCGTGGGTTGGTCCGCCCACGCCGGCGGCGCCCGTGCCTTCCCGGCGATGCCGTCAGGCCGGGACGGCATCGGCGCCCTTGCCCGGCAATGGCTGGCTGAAATCCTTCCGTCCGTTCAGCGATGCCCGATACGCCATCGGCGACTTGCCGTTGACGCGTTTGAAGGCGTTGCAGAAGGCGCTTTCGGAGGTGTAGCCGAGCGTGCGGGCGACGACGGCCACGGGCGTCCGCTCCTCGCGCAAGGCGCGCTCGGCAAGGCGCATGCGCCATTCGGTCAGATAGGCCAGCGGCGCGATGCCGGCGACCGTCCTGAAATGGACGGCGAATGAGGTGCGCGACATGGCGCAGGCTTTCGCCAGCTCCTCCAAATGCCAGGCGCGCGCCGGGTCGCCATGCATCAGGCGCAGCGCCGGCGCGATGCGCGGCTCGGCCAGCGCCTTGAGCCAGCCGGCGGGCATCAGGCTCGCTCTGTCGAGATGCGAGCGCAGGATCTCGATGAAAAGCAGTTGCGTCAGCTGCGCCGAGGCGAGCTGCGCGCCGGGCTGGCCGGCGTCCCTTTCTTCGATCAGCCGATCGAGCAGCCAGCGGAAGATAGCCGCCTGGGGCGACGCCGCGCGCGTGTGGATCCATGGCGGCAATAGATCGGCGAGCAGCCCGCCGCGCGCCGGATCGAGCAGGACATGGCCGCCGATATGGGCGAATTCCGAGCCGTCGCCGAGCGTCGCCAGCGTGCGGCCGGCGCCGGTGAACAGGCTCATCGCGTCGACCGGTGGAACGCTCGGGTCGCTGGCGAGCACGAAGCTGCTCCGCGCCGCCAACAGCCCGACATCGCCGGTCTCGAAACGGAAGGGTTTTGGCTCGCCTTCGAGGGTGACCCAGCAGCTGCCCTTCACCACGGCGAAGAACTTGATCTTGTCGCGTCCGGGGAAGCTGATCGCCCACGGACCGCCGGCGGTGAAGCCGCCCGTGACGACCGCCTCGGCATTGGTGAGCGTGAGAACATCGGAGAAGGGATCGACGGTCATTTCCGTACTCTCGCGCAGAGAATGCGGATTTTCAAGCATTCACAGTTCAGAAGCGCCGTCCTACCTAGCGCCCATCCGACGCATCGCCATTGGATGCGGCGCTCCATTCCAGACTCCAGAGGCATCAAATGACCGACAAACTCGTCCTGGTGACCGGCGGCACCGGCTTCATCGCGCAACATTGCATGCTGGCGCTGCTGAAGGCGGGCTACCGCGTGCGCACGACCATCCGCTCGCCAGGGCGGGAAGCGGAGGTGCGCGCGCATCTCGAGGTTGGCGGCGTCGTTGCGGGAAACTGCCTCTCCTTCGCCAACACCGATCTCACCGACGACCACGGATGGGCGGAAGCGGCGACCGGATGCGACTATGTGATGCATGGGGCCTCGCCGACGCCTTCCGGCGACCAGACCAGCGAGGAGGATTGGATCGGGCCCGCCGTCAACGGCAACCTTCGGGTGCTCAGGGCCGCGCGCGACGCCGGCGTCAAGCGCGTGGTGCTGACATCGGCCTTCGGCGCGATCGGCGTCGGCCACAAGCGGGACCACCGGCGGCCCTTCGACGAAACCGACTGGAGCAACCTGACGGGCAATGTCGCGCCCTACCAGAAATCGAAGACCCTTTCCGAGCGCGCCGCCTGGGATTTCGTGGCGCGCGAAGGCAACGGGCTGGAACTGGCGGCGATCAATCCGGTCGCCGTCTATGGGCCGGTGCTGGGCGCCGACTATTCGCATTCGATCCGGCTAATCGCCAACATGCTGGAGGGGCAGCCGGGATGCCTCAATGTCAGTTCCTGCTGCGTCGATGTGCGCGACGTGGCGGACCTGCATCTGCGCGCCATGACCGATCCGGCCGCCAAGGGCGAACGCTTCCTCGCAACCGTGGGCGAGAGCATGTGGATGGTCGAGATCGCCGAACTGCTGCGGCAGCGACTGGGCAAGGCCGCCGAAAAAGTATCGACGCAGGTGTGGCCCGACGAGCAGGTGCGCATCGCCGCCGAAACCAACGCGCAGCTCAAGGGCGTGGTGCCGCTGCTCCACTACGACATGAGCGCGACGGCCAAGAAGGCCGAGCGCCTGCTGGGCTGGACGCCCCGCTCGCGCGAGGAGGCGATCATATCCTGCGCCGAGAGCCTGATCCGGCTTGGCCTGCTGCGCGGCTGAGCTTCCTTGAACGGCGCGCGGGGCCGGTGCATGTTGCCCCCGCGCGTTTTCGGCGAACCGCCTGGAACCGCGATCCTCGAACGAAACCAGCGGAGCCATCGGGCGATGACGACCATCCATCAGTTCGCCGTGTCGGAGGGGCAGGAATGGATGCTGCCGGCCGATGACGACGCCTACGAGGAATTCTTCGGCCTCCACGGACGATCGCTCAAGGGCTGGAAGCCGCCGGCGATGCGGCGCGCCGAGGAAGGCGAGCGGCTCTATTCTGATTTCCCCTGGCTCGGCGAGCATGCGCCGCTGTTGCGCCAGCCGGCCGTCGAGGCGCTGGCGGCGGCGTTGCGGCCTTATGGCGAGCTTGTGGCGCTGCGCGGCGAGGAGGTCTGGCTGCTCAACGTCACCCATGTGATCGACGCGCTGGACGAGGCGCGATCGCAAATCGTGCGGTTCGACGGCGGCGACATATTGGCGATCGAGCGCTACGCCTTCGACGCGGAGAAGATCGGGAGCGCTGAAGTGTTCAAGCTGCCGATGCGGGCTTCTCCGGTCTTCGTCAATGACGTGTTCGTCGAGCGGGTGCGCAAGGCCGGGTTGCGCAATGTGTCGTTCGAGCCGGTATGGACATCGGGAACGGCAATCGCGTCAGGCGAATAGCAGTTTTGCGGTTTGTGGCGGAGACGGGCAATGACCAGCGCCGGCGCCGCCCCTCATCCGCCCTTCGGGCACCTTCTCCCCGTATAGAGACGGGGAGAAGGAACTGGCCCTGGTCCTGCCTCTGGGCGCATCTGGAGCATGGCTCTGGCCCAACCCGCACATGCATGAACGGGATGGCCATTATAACCAGACGCTTTATAACGGGCGATCTGGTTATGACCTCCAAGGGGAGACGATGCGTTACATACGTCCGCTTTCAATCGAAGATGCCGTTGGCGAGCTCGCCAAGGCGGTAGGACCGGCCGCCATCCTGGCCGGAGGCAGCGACTTGCTGGTGAGGATGAAGGGCGGCTTCATCGAGCCCGAGCTGATCGTCGACATCAAGCGCATAGGCGGCCTGGCCGACATCACGGAAACGGCTGACGGCTTCCGCATCGGCGCCGCCGTGCCCTGCGCGGTGCTGGGCGAGAACAAGGCTATGCGCAAGGCATGGCCGGGCGTGGTCGAGGCCGCGAACCTGATCGGCTCCAAGCAGGTGCAGGGCCGCTGCACCATCACCGGCAATCTGTGCAACGCATCGCCCGCCGCCGACAGCGTGCCGGCGCTGGTGGCCGCCGGGGCCAAGGCCGTCGTCGCCGGGCCTTCGGGCAAGCGCACCATTGCCGTCGAGACCGTGCCGACGGGACCGGGCCGCACGTCGCTCGCCAAGGGCGAGATCATCGAGGCGATCCTGCTCGACAAGCGTCCTGAGCAGGCGGGCGATGCCTATCTGCGCTTCATTCCGCGCACCGAGATGGACATCGCGGTGGTGAGCGCCGGCGTGAACCTGACGCTGGACGAGCATGGCGCGATCAAGACCGCGCGCGTGGCGCTGGGCGCCGCGGCGCCCACGGTGCTTCTGGTCGAGGAAGCGGGCCAGGTGCTGGTCGGCTCGAAGCTCGACGAGGCGACGCTGGAGCGGCTGGCGAAGATCTGTTCCGGCGCCTGCCGGCCGATCGACGACAAGCGCGGCACCATCGAATTCAGACGGAAAGTGGCGGGCGTGCTGGCAAGGCGCGTCGCGGCAATCGCCTACAAGCGTGCGGGAGGCAAATAATGGCCGGTGTAGCTGTATCAACCACGATCAACGGCGATGCCGTCGAATATCTCTGCCAGCCCGACGAGACGCTGCTGGAAGTGCTGCGCGATCGCCTCGGCCTGACCGGCGCCAAGGAAGGCTGCGGCACCGGCGACTGCGGCGCCTGCAGCGTCATCGTCGACGGCAGGCTCGTCTGCTCCTGCCTGGTGCTGGGCGCGGAAGCGGAAGGCCGCAAGGTCGAGACCATCGAAGGCATGGCGCATGGCGACCAGCTGCACCCGCTGCAGCAGAAGTTCCTGGAGCATGCGGCGCTGCAATGCGGCGTCTGCACGCCCGGCTTCCTGATCGCTGCCAAGGACCTGTTGGAGAAGAACCCCTCGCCCACCGAGGAGGAAATCCGCTTCGGCCTCGCCGGCAACCTTTGCCGCTGCACCGGCTATGACAAGATCGTGCGCGCCGTCCAGGACGCAGCGAACGTGATGAAGGGAGCCTGATCCATGAATTTCGATCCGCGCTTTTCAGGACGCCAGTTCGCTTCCGTCGGCACGCGCCCGATCCGCCCCGACGGCATCGACAAGGTGACGGGCCGCGCCCGCTACGGCGCCGACTTCAACATGGCCGGCCAGCTGGTGGGCCGGATCCTGCGCAGCCCGCATGCGCATGCGGTGATCAAGAGCATCGACACGTCCAAGGCGGAAAAGCTCGCCGGCGTGAAGGCGGTGATCACGGCGAAGGACCTGCCGGACCTCACCGACGGCGATGCCGCCATGTACGACATCCTCGACAATTGCATGGCGCGCAAGAAGGCGCTCTATGACGGCCATGCGGTGGCCGCGGTGGCGGCGATCGACGCCCGCATCGCCCGCCAGGCGCTGAAGCTGATCGAGGTCGAGTATGAGGTGCTGCCGCATGTCACCGATGTCGACGAGGCCGCGCACCACCACGCGCCGCTGATCAACGACCAGGTTTATACCGAAGGCCTCGAGGAAAAGCCGGCCAAGCCTTCCAACGTCACCAAGCGCACGCAGTTCGGCCATGGCGACGTCCACAAGGGCTTCGCCGAGGCCGACTGCGTCGTCGAGCGCTCCTTCAAGACCGAGCAGACGCATCAGGGCTATATCGAGCCGCATGCCTGCGTGGCGAGCGTCAATGCCGACGGCACGGCGGACCTTTGGGTCTGCACGCAGGGCCATTTCGTCTACCGCCAGCATTGCGCCCAGCTGCTGGGGCTCGAAGCCTCGAAGCTGCGCGTCACCTCGTCGGAGATCGGCGGCGGCTTCGGCGGCAAGACCCATGTCTGGGCCGAACCGGTGGCGCTGGCGCTGTCGCGCAAGGCCGGCCGCCCGGTGAAGCTGGTGATGACGCGCGACGAAGTGTTCCGCGCGTCGGGCCCGACCAGCGCCACCTCGATCGACGTCAAGATCGGCGCCAAAAAGGACGGCACCATCACCGCCGCGGAAGCGACGCTGCGCTACAGTTCCGGCCCCTATGCCGGCTCCTGGGCCGAGATCGGCGCCATGACAGCCTTCGCCTGCTACAAGCTTGAGAACGTCAAGACCGTCGGCTACGAGGTGCTGGTCAACCGCCCGAAGACCGCGGCCTATCGCGCGCCGTCGGCGCCGATGGCAGCCTTCGCGGTGGAAAGCGCAGTCGACGAGCTCGCCAAGGAGCTCGGCATGGACGCGGTGGACTTCCGCATCAAGAACGCCGCGCAGGAAGGCACCCGCGCCTCCTACGGCCCGGTCTACGGGCCGATCGGCATCGGGCCGACGCTGGAGGCGGTGAAGCACCATCCGCACATGAAGGCGCCGCTCAAGGAAAACCAGGGGCGCGGCATGGCCTGCGGCTTCTGGTTCAATTTCGGCGGCCAGACCTGCACGGACCTGAACATCGGCATGGACGGCTCGGTGTCGCTGGCCGTGGGCACGGTGGATGTCGGCGGCTCCCGCGCCTCGCTGTCGCTGGTGGCGGCGGAAGAGCTCGGCATCGACTATAGCCACGTGAAGGCGATCGTCGCAGACACCTCGTCGCTCGGCTACAACGACATGACCGACGGCAGCCGCGGCACCTTCTCCTCCTCGATGGCGACGATCTCGGCCGCCCGCAATGCGATCAAGATCCTGCGCGAGCGCGCCGCGCAGATGTGGGACGTGCCCGTGGACGACGTGCATTGGGAAAAGGGCCATGCCATCGCCAAGGGCGAGAAATACGGCAACCTGTCGCCGCTGTCGCTGAAGGACATCGCGGCGAAGTCCGGCACGACCGGCGGGCCGATCGCCGGCCATAGCGAGCTCGTGGCCGACGGCGCGGGCGTTTCCTTCGCCACGCATATCTGCGACGTCGAGGTCGACCCCGAGACCGGCTCGACCCGGGTGATCCGCTACACGGTGGTGCAGGATGCCGGCAAGGCGGTGCACCCGACCTATGTCGAGGGCCAGTACCAGGGCGGTGCGGCACAAGGCATCGGCTGGGCGCTCAACGAGGAGTATATCTACGGCAAGGACGGGCGGCTGCAGAATGCGGGCTTCCTCGACTACCGCATCCCGGTCTGCTCCGACCTGCCGATGATCGACACGCAGATCCTGGAAATCCCCAACCCCAACCACCCCTATGGCGTGCGCGGCGTTGGCGAAACCTCGATCGTGCCGCCGCTGGCGGCGATCGCCAACGCGGTGTCGAACGCGGTGGGCGTGCGCATGACCCACATCCCGATGTCGCCGCCGCGCATTCTCGCCGCGCTGGACGCGGAACGGGAAGGCTGAGGACGAAAGGTGCGCAGCAGCTTTCGTCTCACCACGCTGCGCTGTGGGAGTTATCCCTAATGGTTGAGGTCACCCTCTGGGGTTCGCTCAGCGCCGTCGCCGGAGGCAAGGCCAGGCACGAGATCGAGGCCAAGGACATCAGGGAGCTGTTCCGCAAGCTGGCGGAACAGTATCCCGGCATCGAGCCCTGGATCGACCGCGGGATCGCGGTGGCGATCGACGGGACGATCTATCGGGATACGTGGAGCAAGGAGCTGCCCGAGGGGGCGGAGATTTTCCTGCTGCCGAGGTTGGCTGGGGGGTAGCGAGCGAGCGGCCTCCGCCATCGCTGGTTTCGCCGATCCGCACGCCCCCGGGGAGCCCTGCATACGTCACCAGCCAGGCGGGGCTCGTAGGCTCCCCCGCTTTCGGGCCGGGCCGATGGTTCACCGGGTTGGCCGGTCTTCGCGCATGACGTTGTAGAGCAGCAGGCCAGCCATCAAGGACACCACGGCGCCCACCACGTCATGCCCGGTCAGCCCGGAGTAATACACGAAAGCAAATGCCAGCTCGGCCATGGCTCCAACCCAGGATGCGAGGGACTTCTCCGGGAGAACCTTCACGGCGCGCTAATGTTCCTGACGGCTAGCATCGATCTTCGCCGGCTGCGCCTGGCGCAATTCCAGGAAAGTGTGAGCGGTTTTCCGTCCGGAATTGCGCAACAACAAAAGGACAGAGCGGTTCGCCGTTTCCGTGAAACGGTGAAACGCTCCAGGCGACAGGGGCGGCCGTGCAACGCTCAGGCTCTGTCGCTTTTCTCGGAGCCGACGATCGCCGCCAGGATCGCTTCGTATGCGCTTCCGATCTCCTCCTCGATCTCTTCCTCGGAGATGCCGGCCGCCCTGGCATCGGCGAACAGCTTGCTCGTCAGTTCGGCCACCGAGACGATGTCCGCGCCGACCTTGCCACGCATCACATTGTCGGTGATCCAGCGGCCAAAGAACGCCGCGCCACGCTCGCTCATTCGCCCTGCTCTTTGAGAAAATGCGCCTCGCGAAGCAGCGCTTCCCAGTCGGTCCCGATCGTCTCGATCAGCTCGCCGGCCTGTTCCTCGGTGATGCCGGTTTCCCTCGCCAGGCGCCCTGCAAGCAATTGGAAGATAGCCTGGTCGCTCTCCCCGAGACTGCCTTCGCGATGTTGCAGCGCCTCGAAGATCACCTCGAAGACGCTGTCGACTTCCTCGTCGATCTCGCCGGCCGCGATGCCTTCGCGCGCGGCCGCCTTCATCATCTCATCGGCAAGATCGCTCACCGCGACCGGATCGTCCGTCAGCACGTTCGGCAGATGCTCCGTCAGCCATTTGTCGAAGAAGTCGAGACCGCGCCTGCTCATGTGGCCATAAGCGCGCGAGGAACATTAGGTTCCGCTGATACGGACTGAGGTCTCATGCGCCGGCGCATTGGTCCGTCGCGTGAAACATAAGCCCCGCGATCTCATTAGGGCTGCGCTGACGAGCAATCAGTCCCTTCATCGTCAGTGGCTGGATCGCCCGCCACCTGCCCCCGGGTGGCGGGCGTCCGATCGAAGAAGAAGAACCGGGGCCGAGGTGAACAGTGTCGATTTCCGATGAGCTGCGGGACGCGAGCCTTCGCTATGAATGCCCGAACTGCCACCAGCCGATCATCCGAAACGGTTCGTGGTTCAAGGCGGTGAGCACCTTCCGCTGCGAGGGCTGCAACACCAAGCTCAGGCTTGGCTACTCGGCCAAGCTGGCGCTTTTCAAACAACACGGCAAGGCGCCGGGGGCGTGACCCATGCGGCTGAGTGCCTGCGAGCCCTTTGGCGAGAACCGTTTCCTTTTCCGGGAGCGGTTGTTCGCAAACGGCAACGGCGCGCTCCACCATCGCGACCTTTCCCTTCTCAGTCTCATCCCGGCCTACAGCGGGCCTGCAAAGATTGCCGCGAAAGCGGATCGGATGAGCATTGCCGCGGCCGTGGGCATGGCGATCGGCCTGTTCATCGGGCCGGTCTCATGCCTCATGCTGGGCATCTGGAACGCGGCGTTGAACAGCAACGGAGGCAAGCATGATCACTACGACGTTGGAAACCAGGGTATCGGGTTTGCAGGAAAGGCTCAGAGCAGCCGAGCTCAGCACGGATGACATGCTGGCCTTCCAAAAGGTCGCGGACGTGCTGGACAATGGCCATGGCGGCATCGACCTCGACGACCTGATCGCGCTGTCGTTTGTGGTGGAGGATGAGGATTGAGGGGGAGCCAGGCCGGCCATAGCTAGTTGAATTCCGGGCTCATTCAGCGCCGTCACAGGGGCAAACCAGGCACAACATCGAGGCCAAGGAAATCAGGGCGCCGTCCCACAAGCTGGCGGAACAGTATCCCGGTATCGAGCCGTGGATCGACCGCGAGATCGCGGTGGCGATCGACGGGACGATTTATCGCGATACGTGGAGCAAGGAGTTGCCGGAGTGGGCGGAGATATTTCTGCTGCCGCGATTGGCGGGGGGATGATGGATGGCTAGAGCGCAACTTGACGAGTGGCCGCTTCGCGCCCAATGTCGGCCGTAGAGACCAGCCTGCATCATCCGGAAAGCGGACATAGCCGGCGACCACCGTAGAGGTCGTGGTTGCTAGAAGCGGTCGCCGTTTTACCTGGCTTCAGTTGCCAGATGCGAATACACAGCGCCTGCGCTTAGGTGGCAATTGCATCAGAGCCTGCGCCGCAAACGATCGCGCAGACCAGGGCTTGGTGGCAGGTTCAGGCCTACGTTTCGCAGATCACGGAGAGCACGTGCTCAAAGGTGTGCCTGACAAACACCGCTTATTCCTGGCGATGTTGGAAGAGGCTGGAGCGACCTCGTAGAGATTCCCCGCCTAGCCTAAGTCTTCCATTTTCGCAGACAATGTCCACGCCCACCTGAATGTCCGCTTTCGAAGATTCGTAGACCGAAGCTGCCGGCCTGTTCTCGGCTCATTGTTGCCCTGCACTCGGCAGCCTACGGAAAGAGGTCGAAGTGCTCGACTTGTGCAGACTCGATCAACTCGGCTTCATCGCCATGATAAATCGCGTTATTCCAGTCTGGCCCGATAGCGGCCTTCACCGACTCCAGGCCATCCCAGACCATCACCATGCAGAACGTCCTGCCCGCACTCTCCGCAGGTGGCTTACCGGGGTAAAAGGCGATGAGCCCCGCCTGCTTCCTCAGCCAGGGAATAGAAAGCGACTCAACACGCTCCTGCCAGAGACGCTGCTTTCCAGCAAAGACCGTGCCGCGATAAATGCGGATAATCATGGCGATACCTCCTTACGGCCCCTTCGTGCGAACAGAATGCGCCCCCTCGATCATGCAGACTGTCGCTTGCCGTCTACGGCGACCCGCATCCGAGCAACCGGACCGGCTTCTCAAGTTTGGCCAGGTCCCCAGACTTGGCACAGCGTGGAAAGCCGGCGAGGCTCATCGTTTCGATCAGCCGGTTCCGCTGTACCTCGGTGAAGGGGAGGTTGGCGATTATTCCCTCTATGCTCAAGTCCGGATACTTCTGGAGGATGAACGCGACAAGCGTCCGCGCCTCATCCGTCCGGCCCAGGGCCGCAAGCGCGGCAGCTCGAAACGTCCCCACCCAGCGATCGTAATTGTCAGGGCCGAGCCGGTCCGTCATGCGTAGGGCGTCCTCGTAACGGCCGGCCCAGAAGTAGGCGACGTTGAGCGGACGGGTGCTCCACATCGGGAAGTTCGGGTTCAGGCTGATCGCCCTGTCGGCCAATTCGGCTCCGCGTTCGGGCTCGCCGAACATGGCCGCCCAGGTAACGTAGAAGGTCAGGATCTCGAACTCGTTCGGCGCCATGCTGAGGGCCGTCTCGAACTCCGCCCTCGCCTTCACCAGATCGGCGCTCTCGGCCAGGGTAATCGCGCGGACCACATGCGCCTCTGCGTCACCCGGGTCGAGCGTGACCGCGCGCATCGCAGCATCGGCAGCCAGCTTTTGGTTCCGCAGGGGCTCCACCCCGAAGCCGGCAAGGACCTTGTGGGCGTGCGAAAGCTCGATCCAAGCCCTGGCGAGGGAGGGATCAAGCTCCAGCGACCGTGTGAGAAGCCGGATGGCCTCTTCCAGATCGTCGCGATTGACCCGTTCGAGCCGCTCGGTGCCGAGAAGGTAGAGCTCGTAGGCGTTGAGGTTCGCTGGTGGCTTGCGATGCGCTTCCCGGCGGCCCGCCTCTTGAATCAGGCCTGCGCCACCGCCGAGCCGGTTCGAGACCTGCTCGGCGATCTCGGTTTGAATCGCGAAAAAGTCGTTTTCGGGCCGATCCCACCGGTCCGACCAGATGTGTTTGCCGGTCGCAGATTCAACAAGTTGCGCCGTGATGCGCACGCGATCGGCCTGGCGCTGGATCAAGCCCTCGACGATGAAGGCAGCCTTGAGAGCCGCACCCACTTCTTTCGTGTTAGACGTCTTTTCCTTGTAGGCTGCGGTCGTATTACTAGCTATCACCCGAAATTCTGGAAATCGGGCAAGGTCAGTGATGATGTCCTCGGTCAGGCCGTCAGCCAGCCGCTGCTGGTCCGCATCACCACCGATCATCCCAAATGGCAGCACGGCAACGGAGGGCAGAACTGCCCCGGCGCCACTCTCATCGGCGCTATGATTAATGCCCCAGAGGAGTCCTGCCGCAAACAAGACCATGGCCAGAGCTATAATGGCTGCCGACCGGCTCCGGCCTTTCAGTTCGATCGGCCATTCCGCGGCATCAACTGCGAGTCTGTATCCGCGTTTTGGCACTACCTTGAGAACCATCTGGTTCTTGTCGCGCAGTGCCCGGCGGATATCACCGATGCATTGCACCAAGCTGTCGTCGGTTACTGCAATACCAGGCCATATCGCTTGCATGAGCTCGTCTTTTGTGACGACGCGATCAGCATGCCTGCTGAGGTATTCAAGCACCGCGAAGGCTTGCGAGCGCAAGACCACATCCTTGCCTTGGCTGTCGCGCAAAATCCCGGCGGCAAAATCGAGAGTGATGCCGTTCACCACGATTGTCTTGGATGAGCGCGGATTCATCCCGCATCTCTCTGCTTGCGCAGAACGTCGAACACTTGATCAGGAACATATCAAACTCCAGATCGGGAGAAAATCGGCGTTTGATCGGTTTCCTTTCGTTACACCAAGGTTGTCTTGGCCGATTATGCCAGCTGGCGACGAGGGGCAGCAGGTCTAACCTTGATGGCTTCGAAACCCACGGCTGTACTGGCAGCCTGCGCGTTGATAACGGGCGGAAGCGCGGGCGCGCATGATGCGGTGCGCGGCTGGCCTTATCCGCCAGCTTGCTGCAAGGGAGATGACCCGGGAGGCGATTGCGAGCGCATCCCGGGCGCATCGGTGAAGACTGGACCGAGCGGCTTTTCCGTTACACTACTTCCTGGCGACCACCACCTGGTGACCCGACAGCATTTGTTTCAGATTCCGTATAGAGACGCGCTGCCGTCCGGTGACCACGATTTTCATATCTGCCTGCATCCAAGTGAGGAGCATATGAACTGCTTCTTCGCGCCGCCAGATTCGATGTGACGGCGAGTTCCGTAGTGAGAATAGTTCTTGCAAGTATCCGAACGTCCGCTGGAGGCGCAAAGCGGTCGGCGCTACGCTGGGTGAAAAGGTCGGCTTCTAGCCCAATCATCCCCGAAAGCGGACGTTCCGATCTCGGCCCCAAGCAGACAATCATTTTGGGTCGAAAGGAGATGCCATCGGTGCAAAGATTTTTCTGCTGTCACGGTTGGCTGGGCGACCCACAATCGCTTTCGGTCGATCCGCTTTCCCATTTGACCAAGGAGAAAGCGACAGCTTTCTCCTCTGAACGTTGGGGTGTGGACTCTGGCTTATGGACTCTGGGGCTTATCCCTGGCCTAAACCCATCTCTCATCCGACAGCAAATCCACCCGTATTTCCAACGGCTTGCTGAACACATCCGCAACGGCTTTATTGGGTCACCCGCCATTTCTCACGCCGGCGCGATGCTTTCTGCCGAGTACCCGGCAGCGCGTCGAGCCGCCGTTGAAGGTGCCCGTTGAGCACGATCATTTCCTTGAGTGCCTTCCCGGGGTCGCCCTTGTGAAGGGCAATGAACTTGTTGATTGAAGCGCGGCCTGCTTCGCGATCATCGGGCAGGACCGCGCCTCAAACATCCGCGCGAGCCGGTGCGGGACAGGCCGGCTCGGCCGCGGGCTAGCCGATCGTTGCGAGGAACCGATCGGTGAAGCCGGCGAGCGTGTTCCAGTCGGTGAATTCGTTATCCTGCCCAGGGTCTGGGTCCTCGCCCTTCATGACGACGAATTTGACGAACTGCTCCTGGAGTAATTTGGTGATGCGCAAGGCGCCGCCCAGCAGAAGCGTCATGCGCGGCTGCCACCCCGTCACGGAGACGAAGCGGTCGACATAGTTCTGGGCAGCGGGCTCGGGGCTTTCCGGCGCCGCCGACAGGCTGACCGATACCAGCGCCGAAGGCTTGCGGCCGGCCGGCGCGGGAGAACTGGGCGGAGCTGTGGGACGACCTCGAACCGCTGCTCAGCGGCGTGCTCACCACCACTGAATCTTGGGGCTAAGCCTACATGGTGAACGTCGGCTCGGGATTGACCTCCAGCGCCACTGCCGCCTCGCGATCTCCTATATCGCAGCCGCCCTCGCCGGCGCTCTACTTCGCCGCCTTATCCCCACCCTCCTGCGCCTTCGGCGCCGGGGCGGTGGTCACGCCGATGGCGGAGATGCGCCAGCGGTTGTCGACGTTTTCGAAGGACAGGTCGAAATCGATCTCTAGCGGCTGCGTGGGAAACAGGCCGACAAGGTGCAGCTGCTTCTGGGGGTCGAGAAACGGCGGCGTGGAGAGCTGCGGGGCGACCACGGCAACCGCCGTCAGGTCGGCGCCGGACTGGCGCAGCGCCTGGAACCTGATCGCGAGGTCGGCGGCAGTGTTCTGGGCGCGAAAGCCTGGCGAGCCCATGTCCCTCAGCACGGTGAAGTTGCCTGTTTCCACCGCCTGCTGGAGAGCCATCATCGTGCTGCGGGCAAGGTAGATCGCCTGCGCGGCGTTTGCCGGCCAGGCGGGCGCCGCGGGCGCCGCCGGTGGCGCCGCCTTCTTCTTGCCCGGCGCCGGCGCCTGGGTCTGCGTCTGGGCAAGGCCGGGCGTAGCGGCGCACACGGCCAGCATCGCCGCAAGGAGAATCGTGACTGTTCGCATCGGGATCATCCTGGCGCGCCGGCGCTTCCTACCAGCTCATCCTCAGGCCCAGCCGTCCGCCGGCCATATTCTGGTTGGGATCGAAGGCGATGCCGCCATTGAGCTGGAGTTGCGAGCCAAGCCGGGCGCCCGCGCTGAGCGCAAAGGCATTGGCGCCCTCGAACGTGCCCCAGTTCAAGGTGGTGACGAATTTTTCGTCCGGCAGCACGGTCGGCGCGCCGGCCAGCGCCATCGCCATGGCGACGCCGGAATAGGCGCGGCTGCCGACGCTGTCGATGCGGGAATTGAGGCTGTTGAATTGCGCGGGATCGGAAAAGCCGAGCGCGCCCGGGGTCACGGAGGCGAGATGGCCGTTGGCATCGGTGGTGACGATCTCGATCGCGCCGGCTTGGGCCGATGAGCTCGCCGCCGACGTCAGGCCGGGCATCGAATAGGTATTGCTTGCCGTTCCGAACACCTGCTCGTTCTGCCTTGTCGCGACCGCGCCCGAGCCGTAGGCGGCCGAGCCCGCATAGGCGGCGCTGGCGCCGGTGCCGATCGCCACAGCGTTCAGGCCGGCCGAGGATGCGCCAGACCCCATGGCGATCGCGTTGGCGCCGGTCACCGTCGTGCCATTGCCGAACGCCAGCGCATTGGTGGCGTTGACCGTGCTGCCCGATCCGATCACCACCGATCCCGACGAATTGGCGGTGCTGGCGACAATGTTGTTCGAGCCGAAGACCTGAATGCCGTTGCCGTTGCCGGCGACGTTCGGGGCGTTGACGGCATTGTCGTCGCCATAGACGAAGGACTTGTCGCCATTGACGACATTGGGATCGCCGATCGCGTAGCTGCCATTGCCCCTGACGGTGTTGCCGGTGCCGAAGGCGCCGCTGTCGTCGCCGGTGACACTGTTGTTCGATCCGATGACGGTGGTGTTGTCGCCCTGCGACTGGTTGTTGGTGCCGCCGGCCAGCGCATTGGTGCCGCTGGCGTTGCTGCCGGAGCCCGCCGCGGTGGAGTTGGTGCCGCTGGCGTTCGGCTGCGCGCCTGAGGCGGTCGTGTCGTAATAGGGCGGATTTCCGCCGCCGCCGCTGATGCAGGTCAGGTCGCCCGCGGCATTGGTGCCGATGCCGGAGGTGCAGCCCGCAAGCGATGCGAAGCGAACGGTGCCCACGACGTCGAGCCCCGCGGCCGGCGCGGTCGTGCCGATGCCCACATGGCCGTTTGCGTCGATGGTCATGCGGGTCACGCCGTCGGTGGCAAGCAGAAGCCGGCCGCTCGAGCCGGTAGCCGAATGCGCATTGATCAGCGAGGTGCCGACGCCGAAGCTGGCGCCGCCATAGCCGAAGGTCAGCGCATCCGCGTTGGCCGCCGAGGATACGCCGATCGTCTCGAACGTATCCTGGTTGGCGGCTCCATAGACATGCAGCTTGCTGGTGGGGGAAGCGGTGCCGAGACCGACATTGCCGTTCGCTGCGATGTCGAGGCTGCTTGTCGGCGCGCCCGGCCGGATGCGGAACGGCATCTGGCTGC
The DNA here is from genome assembly GCF_003952405.1 of Mesorhizobium sp. M2A.F.Ca.ET.043.02.1.1. NCBI lineage: Bacteria > Pseudomonadati > Pseudomonadota > Alphaproteobacteria > Hyphomicrobiales > Phyllobacteriaceae > Mesorhizobium > Mesorhizobium sp. M2A.F.Ca.ET.043.02.1.1. The sequence goes on along the minus strand of NZ_CP034445.1, from coordinate 5,810,760 downwards.
CGTTCGTCAAGTCGCGTATGAAGAAATTCGTCTCGTTGCCGCCTACGTCCCAGGTCTGCGCCGTGAAGCCGCCGGCGTTTGTCTGCTCCAGGCGGATCGCCGGCGTGTCGCTTCGGGTTATCTGCAGGCCCAGAGTCGGGTTGGACGTGCCGAGGCCCAAATTGCCAAAGCTGTTGACATAGACCGAATTCTCGGGAGCGCCCGCATCGACGCGGAACACCATCTTGTTGCTCGTCGCATCCTGGATGCCGAAGTAATTGGCCCCGCCGGAGACGGAATCGTTCGCAATCAGCGCCCAGTCATTGGCGGCAAATCCGGCGTTCGTGCTCGTGTCGTTGAAGTAGATGCGTGTGTTGTTTTCCTTCATGACGATCGTGTTGAACCCGAAGGACTCGTTGTCGACGCAGTCGAGCCCGACGCAGAGGCTTCCTTGAACGACCTGGTCGTTCGCAACGACATTGTCGGCAAGCGCGTCGGCGACCGGCATGGCGAGGATCGCGGCGCCGAGGCGCAACGCCACGCACTTGGCCGCACGCTGTTTTGGTTTCGCCACAAGCCCCTCCCCCGAGGATCAATGATCGCAGATGTGCAGGCTTATGTGCCGGCCGTCGGTTTGGCAAGCAGTAGAAGCGCTCGCCGCCGGTCTTTATCGCGTTGTGTTCCCAGAACATCACCAGTAACGGCGGGCTGTGTTCAGATTCTTTTCCAGCCTGAATTGTGCCGGCCGTTGCGCGGCCTCAATGTGAACTGCACAGACCACCGTGTCGCGCGGTGTATTTTAGTTATACCGAATATATGCAGCTGTCCGGTTGTCCCCTTCCCGGCCCCCGGTTGGACTCCCTCGCGTGGAACCAACATGCCTCTGGCGCGTAGTTTCGCCATCGTCCCCAGCACAAGAAGGCAGGTGCCCATGCCCGTCCGCAGAAAACGCAGGAAGCACTCCGGCAGCGATCTCTTGCTGGCGCCGGCGGTGGTCGGCATGCGGGTGCCGCTGCTGGTGCTGGATGCCATGAGCCACGCGCCCAATGGGCGAGAGGCCTTGCAGGCGGTGCAGGAGAAGGCGCTTGCGGGAACGCAAGGGCTGTTCGCGGCGCAGGCAAAGATGATCGAGGCGGCGTTGCGCTTCTGGCCTGACGTCCTTTCCGGCAAAAGCCCGTCGCTTTGCGATGGCACCGTGGCGATGGAAGCGGCGGCGGCTGCCCTGTTGCCCGCGGCCAGGCAGGTGCGGCGCAATTTCGACCGTCTTTCGAAGCGGCGCTGACCGCGCCGCTTGCAGCAGCCGGGCGCCGGTGCGGGACAGGCCGGCTCAGCCGCAGTCTAAAGCGCGTCGCGATCTTTCAGATTCGCTCCATGCGCTTTTAGGTTTTTTATTTTACGCATGTCTTTATCCCGAAACCGGTTCCCACTTTCGGGAGACATGCTTCAGGGCATTTCACCGTTTCACGGAAACGGCGAAATGCCCTATCTCTTTGTTTTGGCGCAATTTCAGACGGAAAACCGCTTCACACTTTTCCTGAAATTGCTCTAAAGCGCGTCGCGATCTTTCAGATTCGCTCCATGCGCTTTAGGTTTTTGATTATACGCATGTCTTTATCCCGAAACCGGTTCCCACTTTCGGGAGACATGCTCTAGCCGATCGTTGCGAGGAACCGGTCGGTGAAGCCGGCGAGCGCGTTCCAGTCGGTGAATTCGTGATCCTGCCCGGGGCCTGGATCCTCGCCCTTCATGACGACGAATTTGACGAACTGCTCCTGGAAGTAATCGTATTTGGTGAAGCGCAAGGCGCCGCCCAGCAGAAGCGTCATGCGCGGCTGCCACCCCGTCACCGAGACGAAGCGGTCGACATATTTCCGGGCAGCGGCCTCGTGGCCTTCCAGCGCCGCCGACAGGCTGACCGATATCAGCGCCGAGGGCTTGCCGCTCAACAGGTCTCGATGCGCGAACACGAAGGTCGTGACGGCTTCCTGATGGTGCTCCTGGTGGACCGACGCGGCAATAACGAAGGCGTCGAAATGCCCGAGCTTCAAATCGGGCGTGAACTTCGCGCTGTCCAGCAGCTCGACCTGATGCCCGCGCCCGCGAATGTCGGTCGCCATCCGTTCGGCGACTTTCCTGGTCTGCCCTTCAGTCGTTCCATAGACAATCAAGAGGTTCACGACGTCCCTCCGAGGGTGGAAAGGCATTGATGGGGACAATCCAGTGCCGTCTCGACCGGCACGCCTGCGCCCCACTACAACGGGGCGCATCATAGCGCATGAAAGGGGTTTCACGCACCGATTTTCGCGGCGGGGCGGATACCGGGGTGTCCGCGCGACGGACGGAGCGGGGTAGCGCTGCCTTATGTGACGCGGCTCGACTTCCATCCGCCAAGGCTTATGCGATCACGCCATCCCGCGGCGGGTGTTTTTTAGCTATCTTGAATATGCGGCGGACGCAGGTTCGCCGGGCCGGCGTCGGGGCGGGTGCTCCCATCAGGCAACAGGCGCCGGCCACCTGGAGCGGCCTGCTAGTCACGCGCCGCCCCGGTGTTGACCGCCGGCGCCGCTTGCGCAGCCGACGAGCCGGCGCAGCCTTCTGTCCAGCCCGGGCGCTGCTATTCGCGGCTGTCGGCGAGCTTGTTCGACACAAGCGGATTCATGCGCTCCAGCGTTCCGTCCTTCATGACGAACTGGTGCCATATCGCGATCAGCGCATGGGCGCCGGCCAGCCACAGGATCAGCGTGCCGCCGGTTTCGTGCAGCTCGGCGATCAGGCCCGGCGCGCCTTGCACGGGCGCGGCGAGCGCCGGCAGGTCCAGCCCCAGGAAGAAGACCTGGATGCCGAGGCGCGAGGCGGCGTACCAGCCGCTCAGCGGCAGCGCGATGAGGAACAGATAGAGCACCGTGTGTCCGGCGCGCGCGGCAAGGTCCATCCAGCGGCTCTGCGGGTCCTCGACGCGGGGCGCCGCGCCCAGCCAGCGCGCCAGCAGGCGCGGCACGACCAGCAAAAGCACGGCAAGGCCGAAGGTGAAATGCAGGTAGGGCGGGTCGGCGCGCGCATGGCGCCCGCCCTCTGCGGTGAACCAGGCGATGACGACCAGCAGGGCCGTAAGCCAGTGGATGGCGATGGTGATCTGTGAATAGCGCCGCATCGGGCTTGCTCCGTCTTTTCAGGCGCGCGCATGCCGAGGCCGGGAACGCCACGGCGCGCAACGTTCATGTGGTTCCGCGGGCGTCCAGGGAGGCGCCCGCGGTTGCCCCGCTGCGGGGCGCGTTCAGGCGATGTCGGCCGGCGCGGCTTTGCGCTTGCGGCCGGTGATCATCGCGCGAACAAGGTTTTCATTATGGCGAAGGCTTGCCAGCGCCACGCCGCCGATATGGACGAGCACCAGCGCGAGCAGGCCGTGCGCGGCCAGGCTGTGCGCGTCCTCCACCCAGGACACGCCGAAATACGTGTCCGTCGTCTGCATCCACCCGGTCACCGCCACCGACACCATCATGGCCATCAGCACGATCACCATCGCGCCGCCAGCCGGGTTGTGGCCGATATAGCGCGCCTCGCTGCCCTTGAGTATGGCAACGAGATAGCGCAGCACCGTCGCGGGATCGCGCACGAATTGCGAGAAGCGCGCATAGGGCGTGCCGACGATGCCCCACACCAGCCGCATGGCGACAAGCGAGGCGGCGGCGTAGCCGGCCCAGTGGTGGATGGTCTCGGCGCTTTGCGGGGTGAACCAGGCGATGGCGAAGCTCAGCACCAGCGCCCAGTGGAAGCCGCGCACGACACGGTCCCAGACGCGCACCACGTCGCGGGGCGCGTCGGCTCGTGCCGGCAAGGCTCGATCAGTTTTCGCCGGCTTCGGCATTGTCGAGCTTCTCCAGCGTCTCGGCATTGTAGGCGGTGTTGACCTTCTTGCCGTCCTTGCCGATCGCATAGACCTCGTAGCAGCCCTTCTCGGTCTTGATCTGGCGCATGGTGAGGCCCTCGCCCTTCAGCTGCGCCTCGAGTGTCGCCTTGGGCTGGAACTTCGATTTCGCGGCGGTGCTGCAGGTGCCGGCGGCCAGCGCCGGTCCGGCGATCACGCCCGCGAGGGCGACGATAAGAAGAGAGCGATACATGGGATCTCCATCCGGTTGAAAGGTTGCGGCGCGGCTGAGGATTCAGCCGACAGGCCGTGACGGCTTGCGCGCGTCATTGGCGAGGCATAGCTGATCCAAGCTGACAACCGACTGACAGCCTTCCCGAGGGGCGGGCGCGACGCGGGAGATCCGGGCGGCGTGCCCGATATCGCTGGTTTTGAGGCTAAGCCGGCGGGCTGCTACACGGCGAGCGTCGGCTCGGTGTTGACCTCCAGCGCCGCTTCCGCTTCGTGATCCTCGTCGGGCAGGACCTCGCCATGCACCGCCAGGGGTCGGCCGATCCAGAGCGGGTCGACGAGGTGGTCGCGCCTGGCATTGGCGGTGTTGGGGTGAATCAGGATGCTCAAGCCGCCATGGTTCAGCATCAGCCACGGAACCAGCGTGGCGAAAAGGCCGGTGGCGAAGGAGACCTGGTACATGGCCTGGTCATGCGGGCCGACCTTCTTGTCGTGCCAGTTGCCCAGCCGCACGCGAAAACGCTCGCCGATGCGCTCGCGCAGCCATTCGGCGTGCCGGCGCTCGGCCGCATCGCCGAAATAGATATGGGCGTGATAGCTGGCGATCTCCGAAAGCTGTCTCGGATTATCTGGCGTGGCGTCGTTCATCGCGATGCTCCCCTCCCCGATGGTTCGATCCTGAGCGGTGGGACTGTAGGCGGTTCTCCGTTTCCTGGAAACGGGTGAAGCGCTCCGTTCAGTGTCGGCGAGTTTGGCTGGCAATCGCGGACGCTGGCGCTGCCCCCTCTCCGTCTCGGCGCGCCGAGCCACCTCTCCCCCGCCTTTGGCGGGGGCGAGGAACCCAAGCTTTCAGCGGGCAGCGCCCTTGCCGATTGGCGTTTCCTCGCCCCCGCCAAAGGCGGGGGCGAGGTGTCCGCGAAGCGGACGGAGAGGGGGAGCGACCTCCGCGATTGCGCTCGGAGCGCTTCCCTACCCCTCGCCGCCATTCGCGCCGCTTCCCCACAGCGCCCGCCGGATCAGGCCGCGCTTCTTCTTCCTCGATACCAGATCGACATCGCTGACCAGCCGCGCGCCGCCCTCGCGCCGCTCCAGCGTGATCTTGCGCGTATGAAAAGCTTCCAGCTCGGCGCGGTGGGCGACGCTGATGATGGTGACGGTGGGCAGTTCCTTCATCACCGTTTGCATCATCGTGTCCTGGCTCTTCTCGTCCAGCGCCGAGGTCGCCTCGTCGAGCACGACGATGTCCGGCCCATGCAGCAGGAGGCGCGCGAAGGCCAGGCGCTGCTTCTCGCCGCCGGACAGCGTCTGGTCCCACGGCGCCTCTTCCTCCAGCCGGTCCTTCAGATAGCCGAGACCGACCTTGTCGAGGGCAGCGGCGATCTCCTTCGTCTTCCAATTGTCGGCGGCGGCCGGATAGGCGGTGGCGCGGCGCAGCGTGCCGGACGGGATGTAGGGGCGCTGCGGCAGCATGAAGAGCCGCTTGCCCGGATGGAAATCGACGCTGCCGCTGCCCCAGGGCCAGAGGCCGGCGATGGCGCGCACCAGCGTCGACTTGCCGGTGCCGGATTCGCCCGAGACCAGCACGCGCTCGCCGGGCTCGATCTCCACCTCGGTTTCCTTCACCACCGAGGTGCCGTCGTCGAGCGTCACGGAAAGATTCCTGAGGCTGAGCATGGCGCCGTCCTCGGTCTCGCCGCGCTGGATGCGGCCCAGCCTGTCGTTCGCTTCGGCCCGCTCCAGGCCGTCGAGCGACATCATCAGCGAGGCGATGCGGCGGGCCGAGGCGTTCCAATCGGCCAGGCGCGGATAATTGTCGACCAGCCAGCCGAACGCGCCTTGCACCATGGCGAAGGCGGAGGCCGCCTGCATGACCTGTCCAAGGCTCATCGAGCCGTCGAGGAATTTCGGCGCGCATAGAAGCACCGGCACGACCGGCGCGAACAGGCTGGAGCCCTGCGAGACGAGCGTGGTGCGCATGTGCTGGCCGGTGAGGCGCGCCCAGCGGCCGAGCACGGCGGCGAAGCTGCGGTCGATGCCGGCGTTCTCCTCCTCCTCGCCGCCCAGCAGCGCGATGCTCTCGCCGTTTTCGCGCACGCGCGTCAGCACGTAGCGGAACTCTGCTTCCGTCTGGTTCTTCTGCTCGGAAAGCTCGACGAAATGGCGGCCGATGAAGAACATCGAGGTCGAGGTGATGGCGGCATAGATGACGGCGGTGACGACCAGGAAGCCGGGCACGGTGATGACCGAGCCGCCCAGCGAAAAGCTCAGCGCGCCGCCGATGGTCCACAGCACCACGATGAAGGTCGACGCCGACAGGAAGGCGTTGAGCACGCCGGCGACGAAATCGACGGGCGATTCCGTCGCGATCCTGAGATCCTCGGTCAGGCGGGCCTCGGGATTGGCGTGGTCGCCCTTGACGAGGTTGAGCTGGTAATAGCGGCCGCTGGCCAGCCAGCGCTGGATGACCGCCGTGGTCAGCCAGGAGCGCCAGCGGCGCTGCATGGTCATGCGCAGATAGACCTGGGCGACCACCAGGCTGATGCTGCCGGCGACCAGCGGCAGGAAGATAGCGCTCAGCCAATAGACGGTGTGGGCGTCGCGCTGCTCGATGGCGTCGAAGATCGCGCGGTTCCAGCGGTTGATGCCGTACTGAAAACCGACATTGACGCAGATCAGCACGAGCAGCCCGATCGTCAGCGGCCAGGCGAGCCTGTCGCCATGCAAACCCCAGTAGCCGCGGCCGCTGATCCAGAAGCGCCGCAGAAGATACTTCTTGCGCGCCCGCTCGGCCTCTTCGGGCGAAAGCTGAGGACCCGGCTCGGCGGCCTCGGGCGGCGGCGACCCGGCATGGCCGATGGCCTCGGGCGCGGCATCGGCGGGTGGCTTTTCCTCCGGCGGGCTCCCGCCGGCCGGTGGCTTGTCTCGCAGCGATTTGTTGCCTTTCAGCCGGTCTTCTGGTTCGTCTTCCGCTGCCTTATCCGCGCGCGGCTTCACAGCGCCGCGCGGTTTCGGCTGGCGCGGCTTTTCGTGGCGCGGGGCGCGCGACGCCGGGCGCGGCTTGCTTTCACCGCGCTCAATGGCACTGTCGTCCGGTTTCGGTTTGCGCTTGGCCGGGGGCATCGCGCGACAACGGCCCAAAAATCAAAAGGTTTCACGAGAGCGCCACCCAGAGCAACCGCAGAGGGCGCTCCCCCTCTCCGTCCCGGCTTCGCCGGGCCACCTCTCCCCGCCTTTGGCGGGGGCGGCGAGGAACCCAGGCCGAGGCCGCGCCCGTTCGCGATTGGCGCTTCCTCGCGCCCATGAAATGGGGGAGAGGTGGCTCGGCGCGCAGCGCCGAGACGGAGAGGGGAGCGCCCTATGCGATTACGCACGACATCGGCGCGCTTCCCACCGCCCCTCCACGTCGGCTAACCCCTGCCCTGTCGCCGATCCTTGCCAGCCGAACTACGAAGAATGCCCCTGACGGTCTGTCAGGCGGCGTTGCCGCTGCGGGGATTGCGCAACGGCTCGAAAATAACCTCAGCGGCAGCCGCGTCGAAGGCAAGCGCGTCGCGCATCGGCAGTGCGGGCGAAAACAGATAGCCCTGCGCGATCATGCAGCCCAGCGAGCGCAGGATCATGCGGTCGGCGTCGGTCTCGACGCCCTCGGCCATCACCTCGATGCCCAGCCTGCGGCCAAGGCCGATCACCGCCTCGACCACGGCCTGGTCCTCCACGGATTTCGCCAGGTCACGGACGAAATCCTTGTCGATCTTGATCTTGCGGATGCGGCTGTCCTTCAGCGACACCAGGGTCGAGAAGCCGGTGCCGAAATCGTCGAGAACGATCGATATGCCGGCATCCGCCAGCCGCCCGACCTTTTGGCCGACCCGGTCGCGGTCGACCGGCGCCTCCTCGGTGATCTCGATCTCGAGCATCGCGGCCGGCACGTTCTGCGCCTTGAGGCCGTCGAGGATCATGTCATCGACATTGCCGGCCTCGAGCTCGCGCGGCGAAAGGTTCATCGCCACCCGCACATCCGGGCGGCCCTGCCGCACCAGCTCTGCGATCATGGCGCAGCAATTGAGGAACACCGTTTCGGTCAGCAGCGAAAGCAGGCCGGTCTCGCGCGCGGCGGTGACGATCTCGGGCGGCGAGATTGCGCCACGGACCTCGTGCTGCCACCGCAGCAGCGCCTCGAAGCCGACGACCGCGCTGGTGTCGAGCCGCACCAGCGGCTGGAACCAGCAGCAGAGCGCGCCCGACTCGATCGCGCCACGCAGATCGCGCTCGATGCGGTTCCTGCGCTCCAGCGCGGCGTCGAGATCCGCGTCGAACAGGCAGTATTCGTTCCTGCCGCCGCGCTTGGCCGCATAGAGCGCGAAATCGGCCTTGAGCAGCATCTCCGTCAATTGCGGCTTGTCCGCCTGATAGATGCCGATCGACGCGCCGACGCGCACCGAATTCAGCTCCGGGTCCGGATTGGCGATGGCCGCGATGATGCTTGACGCAAGCTCGCCGGCCGCCTGCGGCGACCTGCAGGCGGAGAAGAGCAGCACGAACTCGTCGCCGCCGATGCGCGCGATCGTGGCGACTTGCGGGGCGTGGTCCTCGATCCGGCGCGCCACCTTGACCAGCAGTCCGTCGCCGATGGTGTGGCCATAGGTGTCGTTGACGGATTTGAAGCCGTCGAGGTCGATCAGCATGGCCACGAACGGGCCGTCGGAAAGGCCGAGCCCGGCGATTGCCTGCTCCAGCCCGTAGCGGTTGAGCAGGGCCGTCAGCGGATCGCGCCTGGAGTTGCGTTCCATCTCGGCTGCGAACTCGCGCGCCTCGTATTTGAAGCGGCTTGTCTCGCGGAAGCGGGATTGCCCCAGAAGCGCGCCTCTGATCATGCCGCCGAGGAACAGCAGGATGGTGAAGCCCAGCACGTCGTTCTCGACGCCGCCTTGCGCCAGCACGCAGGCCGCGGCGGTGAGAAGCGGCAGCGTGATGAAGTTGATCGAGGCCGGCGCGTGGGAGGTACAGTAGGTGACCGAGCCGGCCGAGGTGCCGGCGAGCATGATCAGATAGAGCGGCGCCTGGGCGGTGGTGTACCCTTCGCTGAGCAGCGCCAGGAACGACCAAGCGACACCCGACGCCAGCGCCAGCAGGCCATAGAGGGAAAGCCGGACGACGACCGCCTGCTGCCGCTCGTCGGCCGCGCCCGACTGGGCGAGCGCGAGCACCACGCGAGCGCCATTGACCAGGGCGATGGCGGCAAACCACGCCACTGCGGCAAGGCCGCCTCCCGACAACAGCTGCACCGCCAGGATCAGGGCTGCCAGCACCGTGCCGATGGGCATCGAGATGAAGACGCCCTTGCTCAGATCGGCGAGCTGATCGCGCAGGATGCCGGCGTCCACGGCTCCGCCGCGCTCCCCGGAAGAGGGACCCGCAGCCAGCCGCTCATCATGCCTTGTCATGACCTAAGTGGTTAGGCGACCGGGATGAAAATCGTGTTAAGGATTTCAGCGGTTTACGGAGCATTTCCTGATTACGAACTGACGGCGCCAGAAGCTCGGAGAAAACAGGGCGCCGATGGCCTAGCGGAATTGATCGCCATGGCACGGCGCGAGAAAAACCCTATCGTGTTTGTGTGACCGGCAAGCCCAAGCGGAGTTCCAACCCATGACCCTCACCAATCGAGACATCGTCGAGCTGACCGAATGGCGCCGCAAGCTGCACCGGCAGCCGGAAATTTCCAACGAGGAGGAGAAGACGGCGAAGGAAGTGGTGGACTTCCTCGCCGATACCGGGCCGGACAAGGTGCTGACGGGGCTCGGCGGCCATGGCGTGGCGGCGGTCTATGACAGCGGCCAGGCCGGGCCGACGGTGCTGTTCCGCTCCGAGCTCGACGCGCTGCCGATCGAAGAACTTTCGGCCGTCGCGCATTCTTCGCAAGTGCCGGGCAAGTCGCACATGTGCGGGCATGACGGGCACACCGCGATCCTGGCCGCGCTCGGCCGCCAGTTCGGCCGCGAGCGGCCGGCGCGGGGCCGCGTCGTGCTGATGTTCCAGCCGGCCGAGGAGACCGGAAACGGCGCGGCCGGCGTCGTCGCCGATCCGCGCTTTGCCGAGATCGCGCCGGACTTCGCGTTTTCGCTGCACAATCTGCCCGGCGTGCCGTTCGGCGAGGTGCGCCTGAAGGCCGGCACCGTCAACTGCGCCTCGCGCGGCATGCGCATCGTGCTCGAGGGCAAGACGGCGCATTCCTCGATGCCCGAGACCGGCACCTCGCCGATGCCGGCTGTGAGCGAGCTGATGCCGGCGCTGCCCGCGCTCGGGCGCGGCACTTTCGCGGATGACGATTTCGGCATGGTGACCGTCACCCATTGTTCGATGGGCGAAGCCGTGTTCGGCATCGCGCCGGGCTATGCGGAAGTGTGGGCGACGCTGCGCACCAGGCGCGACGAGCGCATGGCCGAACTCGTCGCCGCCGCGGAGGCGCTGGCCAGGAAAATCGCCGCCGCGCATGGTCTTGCCGTGCGCTTCGACTATCACGAGATCTTCGTCGCCAGCATCAACGCGCCGGACGCGGTGGATCATCTCGCCCGCGCGCTTGACGAGGAAGGCGTTGCGCGCAGCGAGGTGGCGCTGCCGATGCGCGCGTCGGAGGATTCGGCATTTTCGGCCACAGCGCCAAATCAGCGATGTTCTTCCTCGGCGCCGGCGAAAGGCACCCATCGCTGCACAATCCCGACTATGATTTTCCCGACGACCTGATCCCGATCGGCTCGCGAATCTTCATGCGCGCGGCGCGCAATTTGCTTGGCTGATCGAACGCCTACGATGGTCGATCCGGTCGACGCCGATTTCTTCGCCCGCGACGCGCTTGTGGTCGCCCGCGCGCTGATCGGCGCTACGCTTACGCTGTCCGGTGTCGGCGGCATCATCGTCGAGACCGAGGCCTACCGGCGCGACGATCCCGCCTCACACGCGTATCGTGGCCGCACGCCGCGCAACGCGCCGATGTATGGCGCGCCCGGCACGGCCTATGTGTATCGCTCCTACGGCCTGCACTGGTGCCTGAACGCGGTGTGCCTGCCGGGCAGCGCCGTGCTGATCCGCGCGCTCCAGCCGCAATCGGGCATTGCCGAGATGCACGGCCGGCGCGGCGTAGCTGACGAGCGGGTGCTCTGCTCCGGGCCCGGCAAGCTCTGCCAGGCGCTCGGCATCGACGGCTCGCACAATCGGCTGCCGCTGACCGCGCCGCCTTTCGAGTTTGCCCCGTCGCGGGCCGATCCCTCCGCCATCGTCAGCGGCCGCAGGATCGGCCTGACCAAGGCGGTGGAATTCGAGTGGCGGTTCGGGCTTCGCGGGTCGGCCTATCTCAGCCGGAAATTCTGAGCGGCGGCGAGCGGGCTCAGATTTCCATGCTGTCGAAAATGAAGATCTGAACGCCCGACCCATCAGGCGCGTAGAGCCGGCGATCCGCGCCGGCCGCTTTTCCCTCCGGGCTCGCCATCCCTTTTTTCATCGCGTCGAGATCGTCGAAATGAAGTGTCCCGATCAGGTAGACGTCAGACGGTCCGGCGAGCACCGTGATCGGCCCCCGGCTTACTTCGTATTTCCTCAAGCCCGGTATCTTCTTGGCCAGCGGTATATGCGTCTCGAAATAGTGCTTGTCGAACGCCTGCGCGTCGGCTGGCTGCTTGTAGATGACGATCATTCCAGCCATTGCGGCTCTCCTTTTCGGTGCGGACGAGTTAAGGACGAAGCGGCGGGTGGAAACGGAACGAGGTGTTGAAAAAATTTCGGGAACGCCTCGACGGACGACGACAGCAGTTGTCCGGCTCTCTCCTTTTGCCGCCATCTCGCTTGTGCGAAGAAGCATTCTGTGGTCTCTCCGGCCTTAAATTAGCGAGGACTCAAGGATGAGAAATGCGGTGATCGCCGCGCTCTGCGCGGGTGTGGCTGGATGCGTGTCCTCTCCAGCCGACTATGGCGCCTCGCTGTCGCAACAGGATCCGAAATGGGCATCGCCGGGATGCCAGCAGGCCCGCGCCGCCGCAGCCGACTATGCGCAGCGCGAGAAGGACCATCCCGGCTGGGGCATGGGCGTGCTGCTTGGACCTTACAGCATGGGGATGGTGGCGGCAGTGAAGGAGCATGAGCGGCAGCAGCGGCTGCTGCTTGCCAGGCAGACGCACCTGCAGTGCTCAAGCCGGCCGCTGCCGAAAGAACTGGATTTCAATCCGGCAATCTATGCGCCGAAGAAGGAGCATTATCCGTAGGGGACGGCCGCGTTGCGGTTCAGGCCGCCAACTTACTCCACGCTTTCAGCAGCGGCCCGTCGCTGCCAAAAAGCGGATCCTTGTCGGGACGGCGGACCCCCGGGATCGTGCGCAGCGCCTCGGCATGCTGCTCGGGGCTGCGGCACAGATCATATGTGCCGAACGGCGGATAGGCGCCGACCACCAGGAGGTCGGCCGAGCCGGACAGGCGCTGGTGGCCAGTGCCTGCCGGCAGCACCGCCACGTCGCCCGCCTCGACCTCGAGCACCTTGCCCTTGTCACCGCCGAAGCGCACCTCGGCGGCGCCGCGCGCGATGCCCAAAACCTCATGGATGCGCGAGTGGTAGTGAACGAAGCTGTAGATGCCGTTGCGCCAGCTGTCGCCCCAGCCATTCGCGGCGAAAATCTCCTCGAAGACCGCGGCCGGATCGACGTCGTCCGGCAGCGGCACCGCGCCGGGATAGACAAGCATGGGCCATCGCGGATGATTGGGCACCAGCCCGTCATCGGCGAAGCGAAAGGCGAGAGGCTCCTGCTTTTTGACTTGTTGCGCCATCCTTGCCATTCCTGCAGCACTGTCGGGTCTAACGGTTTGCAGCGCGCTTTGCTCCGGTCAGCAACGTCTTCAGCATGGACTTGGGCGCGCCCAACGGGCCGGTAATCAGCAGTGACCGTAAAGAGCTGGTGGCGGCGGTTACTGCGGAAGCAACCGCGAGACCTTGAGGCGCGGCGCGAAGAAGCAGCGCAGATAGGGCTGGTTGGTGATGACGTATCTGTTCTCGCAGATATGGTATCGGCCGTCCGGCGATTCCTGCACGCGCTCTCGCGGGATGTTGAAGCCATCGGGCAGATAGACATAGCCGCCGTCCGCCCTGGACTGCACCGAGGACTCCGGTATGGGGCGGCAATCCGTGCCGCCGCAGCATTTGAGGTTCGTTATCGGATCGACCTTGTTTTGGTACCAGTCGTGGCCGTTGGCGCCTGTCGCGGCGGCAAGGCAGATGACGGTGACGATGACCCTTCGCATGGCGTTCCTCGACGAGGCGGAGGCGCTGCTCATTCGAGCGTCATGTATATGAGCGTTCCGCCAGAAACGCCATTGCCCGACAAGGGGTCGGAAAGCGAGGCCCGGCCCTTGGGACCGCGATGGCGGAGCCGGATCCTCGGACAGAGTCCGGCCTTTCCGATCACACCAGCCGCTGCCCGCCGTCGATATGGACGGTCTCGCCGGTCATGAATTCGTTCTGCATGAGATAGAGATAGGCCGGCGCGATGTCGGCGGGCCTGGCGATCCTGCCGGCCGGGATGCGGCCGCCCATCTGCCCGAAATAGCCTGTCTTGGCTTCTCCGACGATCTCGTCCCACATTTCGGTGTCGACCCAGCCGGGCGAGACGATGTTGACGCGGGTGGGCGCGAGCTCCAGCGCCAGCGCGCGAGCGAAATAGCTGAAGGAACCGGCGACCGCCGCGACCACCGCGCCGCCCGGAACCGGCGGGCGGTCCTTGTTGATGCCGGAGGTGAAGATCATCGAGCCGCCTTTGTTCAATTTGCGCACAGCATGCTTGGCAAGCATCACCGACCCGATCAGCTTGCCGTCGACGAAGCCGCGCACGAAATCCATGTCGGTCTCGCCGATCGGAAAATTGGGCGGCGGCGTGCCGGCCGTCGCCACCAGATGATCGAAGGCGCCGGCTTGCTCGAACATGCGGGACACGTCCGCCTCGTTCGCCATGTCGGCGGCAATGCCTGTCACGTGTCCTGCCCCGAGCCGCTCTTCGGCGGCCTTCAGCTTGTCCTCGGAGCGGCCGACGATCACGACTTCCGCGCCGTGTTCCAGGGCGGCTGCAGCGACGCCGAAGCCGATGCCCGAGCTGCCGCCGACGATGATGAGCTTCTTTCCCGTGAGACTGGTCATGGGTTTTCTCCGTTCTTCCAGGGATGGGTTCAAAATCAGGCGCGGCCGGCGTGGGCGGCGGCGATGTCGGCGAGGATGATCTTCTTCATCGAATACATCGCCTGGCGCCCCCGGTCGGCCTTCGCGCGATCCGGATCGTTCATCAGCCGCAAGGCTTCGCCCGGGATGACCTGCCAATAGACGCCGAACTTGTCCTTCAGCCAGCCGCAGGGCTGTTCCGAGCCGCCGCCGGCGGTCAGCGCGTTCCAGAAATAGTCGGTCTCTTCCTGGTCCCCAGTCTCGATGTAGAGCGAGATGCGCTCGTTGAAAGGCGGCACCCCGCCGGCATTGAGCGCGGTAAAGCGCTGGCCTTCGAGCTCGAAGTCGAAGATCGCGTGCGGCTTGTCGGTGAACTCGATCGCGCCGAGCGCGCGGCTGTTCTTGAAGACCGAGAGATAGAAATCCCGCGCGGCTTCGGCATCGAGATTGAACCAGAGGAAAGGATGAACGGTGGCCATGGCGTCCTCGCACGTTGGTGAGTTTTGATCACAAGTTCTGTGAGGATTTTTGGCTGGAAAAAGCACGATGGACAAACCAAAGTTTGGCAAGTATTTGTTACCATAACTCACAAATGGCTTCGCCATGACCCGCAAACTGCCGCCGCTCAACGCCTTGCCGGCCTTCGAGGCCGCCGCACGGCATTTGAATTTTTCCAGGGCTGCCGACGAGCTCAACCTCACCCATGGCGCGATCAGCCGGGCGATAAAACATCTGGAGGATCAGCTCGGCGTGCAGCTCTTCGAGCGCGCGACGCGCTCGGTGCGGCTCACACCGGTCGGCGAGCCTTATGCGGTCGCGGTGCGCGAGGCGCTCGACCAGCTCGCGCTGGCGACGCAGACCGCGACCTCGCGCCATTCCGGCTCGACGCTCAATGTCAGCACGTCGGACGGGTTTGCCGGAAAATGGCTGGTGCCGCGGCTCTACCGGTTTCACCGCGCGCATGGCGATATCGATGTGCGCGTCTCGACCACCGGCCGGCTGACCAATTTCCGCGGCGACGGCATCGACGTCGCTATACGATATGGCGGCGGCCATTATCATGGGCTGACGTCGGAGTTCCTCACCGGTGAGGAAGTGTTTCCCGTCTGCAGCCCGAAGCTGCTGGAAGGGCCACATCCGCTCAGGCACCCGCAGGACCTCAAGCACCACACGCTGATCCGCGACGGCTACCGCATCGACTGGGCGGCGTGGCTGGCCAGCGCCGGCGTCGAAGGCGTCGATCCCAACAGCGGGCTCACCTTCGATTCCGCCACCTTCGCGGTAGAATCGGCCGTCCAGGGCGAAGGCGTGGTGCTCGGCCGCACCATGCTGGTCTCCGCCGACCTTGCCACCGGCCGGCTGGTGCGGCCGTTCGACCACGCACTGAAGGCGGTCTCGAGCTTCTATCTGGTCTATCCGCCGGAGGCGATCCGCCAGCGCAAGGTCAAGGCGTTTCGCGACTGGCTGTTTTCGGAGATCGAGCCGGGCTGATGAGCGCAGCCATCTACACACCGCCTTGCACGCGCGTGCCGCCTTCGAGACATGACACTTGACTCGCGCCTCTTGCGGCAATCCAACCTGTACGCCGATATATTAGCAATTGCTTCTTTGTAGAGTGGGCACGTGCTATTGTGGTCCTGGGAACGGCGGACGCGCCGTGAGCGCCCCGCGTTTCCCTTGTGGGAGGAAACCAATGGCTCACTACGTATTGCTGTCAAACTTCACCGACCAGGGTATCAGGACCATAAAGGACACCCAGAAGCGTGCCGAGGCTTTCAAGGAGATGGCCAGCAAAAGCGGGGTCAAGATTCACACCTTGTTGTGGACGCTGGGCAAGCATGATGTCGTGGCGGTTGCCGAAGCGGAGGACGACATTGCCGCGACTGCGCTGGGCCTATCAATCGCATCGATGGGCAACATCAGAACCGAGACCCTGAGGGCGTTCGATACGGCGGATATGGCCAAGATACTGGCAAGGATGGCCTGACCGTTACCTAACGAACGCACGTGGCGGATCGAAGCCTGCGCCGGGCCGGGTGCCCGGCGCGCAGGCCGCCTACGAATTCGACCTCACGCGTGGCGGAGCAGCTCGGTGTTGCAGCTCTTCGAGCGCGACGCTTGGTGCGGCTCACCCCTGCCGGCGAGGCCTGTGCATCGGCCCGGGCTGACGCACGGCCTCAGGAAACCTTCCTTCGGCTCGGCGGTTGATACCGATCCGAGAGAGGGGCATCCATGCCGAGACGAAATGGAGAGACGGCCAGACACTCCAGACGGCCGCGCTCGCGCCCGCTGAAGGGCGAAGAGACGGAGGTGAAGCACGTCGTCGAGACGCAGGGACTGTCACCCGCGCAGGCGCGGGAACTTGTGCGGCGCTATGGCAATGATTGGCGCAAGATCGAGGAAGCCGCCAAAACCTACAAGGGCGACGACTAGGCTCGTGACGGCCTGGCGCAAATCGCCGTGGCCAGGATGGCGATGCGAGCGGTTCCGCCGGCGTGGGATCAAGCCTCAACCTGAGCGCATCACGCCGGGCTCGCCGGCCTCGTCCGCCTGACCGGGCCGCTGGGGTTCCGACACCAGATCCTGGAATTCGATGGTCGTCACCAGGTAGCCTGCCTCGTCGTAGATCTTGGTCACCCAGGATGTCGGGTCCGACCCGGCGGCAATGCCGTCGAGCATGGCTTCCTTCGCAGCCCGCTTAGCCTCGGCTTTCGCCGTTTCGAGATTTTCCATCTCGACGTGGATCGGCGGCTGCGCCGCGGCTTCGAGAAACTCAAAGCGGAATTTCGGCATTCGTCTCTCCGTTTCCAGCGGCGGGCGGCGCAGGCGCAATCGATCCATGATCATCCGCTGCCGTCGCGTTGCTCCTCCAGCACGGTCTCGGCGATATATTCCTTGAGGTCGCCCACTTCCTCGTCGATCTCGTCAGGCTCTATGCCTTGGCTTTCGGCGTCGGCGATACATTGGTCGGCCAATTCGGCGGCGACTATCTCGGCCGGCATCGCGACCCGAGGTTCGGCCTTATGCTCATTGATCCATTCCTCCACGAAATGCGCCGTTTTGTTCACGAGCATGTCGGCCTCCGGCGAGGCTTCGGCTACGGGCTGTTCCAGCTTGATATCCATGCAAGACCATCCTTGAATGATCTTCTTCAACGCCGATTGGTCGCAAAGGATGCAGCGCGCGCTCGATGGTGAGCGGCGGGCCGGGGATCGGCTGACGAAGCGCCGGTCGGAGCCCGCGCAGGCCCAGCCGGGAACCTGAATCACGGTCGAACATTCTTGCTGTTGGGATAAACTGATCGCAGGCGAAAGACGTGAAGGCTCAGGGCTTTAGAGCGCTACTGGCCAGCAAGACACTCGCTGCCGGGCGCAATGCCGGCTATTGGCTCGACATCGTCAAATATGTCGCCGTAGCGGTCGCCGCTGCCGTCGTCACGCTGGCCGCGGTAAACCTGACCCCGGAGCCGCGTGTCATCCGCACGATCGTTCCGCACCGCTTCGACGCGGCGGATCCGCAATTCGTGCAAAGCATGAGCAGCTATTCGCAAGGGCAGATCTCCGGGCAGAACGCCGTGCAAACCCTCGTCAACGGCGACGAGATTTTTCCTGCGATGCTGCAAGCGATCGGCGTAGCCCGATCCAGCATCGACATGGAGACCTACATTTATTGGTCGGGCTCGGTCGGCTATCAGTTCGCCACGGCCTTGGCCGCGAAAGCCCGCGAAGGCGTCGAGGTCCGAGTGCTGGTCGACTGGCTTGGCTCCCTGCCCTTCGACGAGAACCTGATCCACATCATGACGGGCGCTGGGGTGCGGTTCCAGCGCTACCGGCCTGTCTACTGGTATACGCTTGACCGAGTGAACAACCGGACCCACCGCAAACTGCTCATCGTGGACGGGCGGGTCGCGTTCACTGGCGGGGTCGGCATCGCGGACAACTGGCTGGGCGATGCGCGCAATCCGAACGAGTGGCGTGACACTCATTATCGGATTGAGGGGCCTTCGGTGGGCGCGTTCCAGGCGGCCTTCGCCGAGAACTGGCTGGAGACCGCGGGCGAAACATTGCAAGGAGAGAAGTTCTATCCGCCACCCGAACCCGCAGGCGCGCTTAGCGCCCAGCTGGTCCTGTCATCGCAACCGAACGGCTCCGAGGATATGGAGCTGATGATGCTGGCCGCGATCGCCGCGGCCAAGGATCACCTGCGCATCGGCATGGCCTACTTCGTGCCGGACGAAATCGCGCTGCAGCAGATACTCGACGCCAGGAAACGAGGCGTGGCCGTCGACGTCATCGTGCCCAATTCGCTGACCGATGTGCCCATCGTGCGAAAAGGCTCGCGCCACTTCTGGGGAGAACTGCTCGAAGCGGGCGTGCGCATCTACGAGTTTCAGCCGACGATGTATCATCCCAAACTGCTCATCGTCGATGACGTCTGGGCAAGCTTCGGTTCCACCAACCTGGACGAGCGCTCGTTGCGCCTGAATGACGAAGCCAGCCTCAATGTCTACGGCAGCGATTTTGCGCAGACGCAGATCGACTTGTTCAACGAGGACCTGAAACGGTCGAGGCAGATCACCCTGGCGGAGTGGCAGGCGCGTCCGCTGACCGAGAAAGTCACCGATTGGCTTGCGAGCAAGCTGCACACGCAGCTTTAGGTTCGACACGAAGAGTTTCGCGCTACGATTCACCTGGGTTAGAGCGGATCATCAACAAACATGCAGGATGGTCGTGCCAAAACTTTGGGGTTGGCAGGCCCGGTCGGCGGCCGTTGTGTCACGAGCATGTCCGCCGGTCGGGCATCCTTTGGTCTGGGGCACGGAGGAGGAGACAATGCCGATTACGAGACTGTCGAAAGGCGCATTCCTGCCGGACGAGGTGACCTTCCTTGGCCGCGTCCTTGAACTCAGCGCCGGCGCCGACGAAACCGAGGAGCAGCGCGAGCGGCGGGCCTTGCGCATCATCGCGAACTACATGGCGGGGATCACCGACGAGCGGGAGCTGGCTGAGCTGTCGCGAAGACCGCTGGGCAGATAACGCCCCAGCGGAGCGGCCAGGCAAAGCAGGGCCGCGATGAAACTTTCGACGGTTTTTCCAGTTCGGTTGCAAGGAGGATCCTCGACATGACTGAACCCGGTGAAGGCAGTTCTCATGGGCGAATTGACGACAAGCAGCTCGTCATTCTGCTGAAGCAAAAAACCGGCATCTCCGATGCTCAAGCCAGGAGGTTGATAAAGGCCGTCGGGCGCGACCGGCCGTCGCTTTTGCGAGAAGCCCGGATCATAAGGGCGCGTGTTCAGGCGTCCGCTTCAGGTCGTATGTGACCGGCGGAATGCGGCGCATGTTCTACCGGCTTGCGCGACCGTGAAGGCGCTTCGCGGCTTGCGGTTTCGCAGGCGGTGCCGCCAGCGGCTCGTCGAAGTCCGCCGGCTTGCACGGGCATGCCGTTTGCGCGATGCTGAACGGTCATGACCACCCAGTATCTGGACCACAAACTGGAATGCCCGTTTTGCGGCGTCATCCGTTTGAACATTCCAGCCGATGCCCAACCCGCAACGCCGATCCACTGCGCCGAGTGCGGCGAATATCTCGGCACGTGGGATGAGCTTCAAACAGACTTCGAGCAGCAAGGCGGCACGGATGGCGTTTTCCGGCTGGACCAGGGACGTATCCAAAAGCTCAATTCCAGTCGGTGAGAAGGCCGCCGCCGGCGGCACGGATGCCGGCTGATCGACTGCTCGGCGCGCCGAACATCGGGCCTGAGAAATGGGGCATGAGAGCATCCGCCAGGTCCTTGACGCTTCAAACCCATAAACCCATATCGAAGCCGGGCGCAGACCGCCGCGGTCCCCGCCCCTATCAAACTCAAATTGTTCGTTCGACTTGGAGGATCTTATGAACGATCGGATGTTCGACAGCCCTGTTTTCGTCAAGAGCGGAAACAGCCTTGTCCAGGAGATCGCGTGCCTCGAGGACGCCCTGGAATTCCTCTATGAATGGCCGAAGAACCGGCGCGGGCCGATCTATGAAACGGCGCTGCGCGCTTGCCAGAGGGCCTTCGACAGCGGTTTTCCGCTGACGGCCGCCAGAGAGGCATTTTGCGGTTTCGCAAAATCCGCCAGAATCCATGAAGACGTGAGCACCACCTTGCCCTGGATGGTCGGCCAAGGCCGCAAGGGCGGCGGGCTGACCGCCTAGCATCGCTGCGGATCGAGGGAGTTTTGCGATGTTCGCCAAACCGTTCGAAAAACCAATCCGCGTCTGGGTAGGACTGGGATTTCCGCGTCAGTTGAACACCGTCGTGGACGCCTATCAGTTCGCCATCGACTGGTGTGGTAACAGCCCCGAGCAAAAACCGGCCATCCGTGCCTGCAGGGCAGCCCTCGCCGGGGATGTCGATGCGGAAACAGCGAGGGGCGTTTTCGTCGCCTTCCCGCGCAAGAAGGACATCCTCATCGAGGATGGCGCCATTCCCCCCATTCTGGGAAGTGCGCGGCCGAAGCATGTCTGATGTGACCGAGGCGGCGGGCAACGCCGCCTCCTTCCTCCGACAAGAAGCCAGCTTGGATAGTTGATCCCGAAATGGAGGCAACCGACGGCATGGGCGGGGGGCGTTGGGGAGCCGCCGGTTACCAGGACTGGGGGCCATTTAATCGGTCAATGCATAGGCCCTTATGCGATAATGCCACCAATGCGCGTTCATGGGAACTGCTTTCCAGCTTAAAATTCAAACGTATATGCGGGAAAGCGCACATTCACGATGACCTTCGCGCGCTGCCCGCGACAGGAACCAGATCGGACGTGCCGCGTCATAGAGACAGGTCCTTGTCGCGGTGGAGTGACGTCGATGGTCAGGTTCCTTGTTGTCGTCTGGGTGGCGCTCTTGCTCGCGTGCGGCGTCGCGCAGGCAGGGAGGCTGGAGCCCGGCGCCGTCAATCAAGCGCAATTCAGCGAAGGCGAGCCCAAAGGCGTCAGCCCCATGCTGCTCAAGGCGCAGGTGCTTCTGGATCGCGCCCGCTTCTCGCCCGGCCTGATCGACGGCCGCGCGTCGCAGAACTTAACCAAGGCGCTCGCGGCCTTCCAGGCAGCGAACGAATTGCCCTCCGACGGCAAGCTCACGCGGGAGACGTGGGACAAGCTCGCGGCGACCTTCGCCGGTCCGGTGCTGGCAACTTATGAGACCACCGCGAAGGATGTGCGCGGCCCCTTCACCAGGCGTATCCCGGCCCGCATGGAGAGCATGGCGCATCTCAAGCGCCTGGGTTATCGCAACGCGCGGGAGAAGCTGGCGGAACGGTTTCATGTCAGCGAAGAATTGCTGAGGATGCTCAATCCCAAAGCCGGGTTCAGCAAGGCCGGCACAGCCCTGGTGGTGCCCGATGTCGGCCGCGGCGATCCACCTTCACAGATAGCCAGCGTCGAGGTCGACAAGGCATCCCGCCAGGTGCGCGCGCTCGACGCGTCGGGCAAGGCGATTGCCGTCTATCCGGCCTCGATCGGCAGCGAGGAGAAACCGGCGCCGAGCGGCGCGGCCGAGGTCAAGCGCGTGGTGCACAATCCGACCTATCACTACAATCCGAAATTCGCCTTCAAGGGGGTGAAGACCAAGCATCCCTTCACCATCGCCAAGGGGCCCAACAATCCGGTCGGATCGGTGTGGATCGATCTTTCGATCGAGAGCTACGGCATCCACGGCACACCAGACCCGGGAAAGATCGGCACCACCTTCTCGCATGGCTGCATCCGGATGACCAACTGGGACGCCGAGGACCTCGCCGGCATGGTCAAGCCGGGAACGAAGGTCGACTTCAAGGACGAGACGGCGCAGGACGGGCAGGCGCAGTGACTGCGGCCAGCCCGCAGGCTGCTGCATAAATCCAGCTTATCATGACCCCTAATTTTTGAAGACGTTACAGCGCCAATCACCGCCTGTAGCTTCGACCGCGGTTGTTCTCGGCTCGGTAGAAAAACTGGTGATTAGATGCAGACACATGCGCGGGTGGTGATTGTCGGCGGGGGCTGCGTCGGCGCGGGAATCCTCTATGGGCTCGCCAAGCGCGGCTGGACCGACGTGGCGCTGCTGGAGCGCACGCAACTGACCGCCGGCTCGACCTGGCACGCGGCGGGGCTGATCCCGTCCTATGCCCGCAACATCAATGTCGGGCGTATGATCAACAAGACGATTGAGATCTATGAGGGGCTGGAGGCCGAGACCGGGCAGCCGGTTGGCTGGCACAAATGCGGGCAGCTGCGCATCGCCAATTCGCGCGACCGGCTCGACGAATATAAGAGCTATATGAGCGTCGCCGAGGTGCAAGGCATGCGGGCGCAATTGCTCACGCCCGACGAGGCGCGAAAGCTCTGGCCGCTGCTCGACAACAAGGAGATGCTGGGCGCGCTCTACCATCCTGACGACGGCCATATCGCGCCGGCCGACGTGACGCACGCCATGGCCAAGGGCGCGCGCGATCTTGGGGCAAAAGTCTATCTCAACACCGAGGTCACCGGTTTCAAGCGGACCGCCGGCGGCGAGTGGCTCGTCCAGACGAACAAGGGCGACATCACCTGCGAGCATGTGATTTGCGCCACCGGCAACTACGCGCGCCAGACCGGCGCGTTGCTCGGCCTCGACATCCCGGCGATCCCGATCCTGCACCAGTACTGGATCACCGAAGCGGTGCCGGAAGTGGTGGAGCGCAAGCGCGCCGGGCGGCCCGAAATGCCGATCCTGCGCGACGAGGGTTTCGAAGGCTATCTGCGCGAGGAAGGCGACGGGCTGATGTTCGGGCCCTATGAGCGCGCCGAGCACCTCAAGCTGTTCGCCGAGGACGGCGTTCCCGCCTGGTTCGGCGCCGACCTGCTGGAAGAGGATTTCGAGGCGGTGTCGTGGAACTGGGAGCAGGCCTTGCGGCTGGTCCCGGCGCTCGGGCGCGTCGGCATCAAGGCCAATGTGCGCGGGCCCTTCCAGATGACGGCCGACGAGCTGCCCTTGATGGGACCGGCCTGGGGCCTGCCCAATGTCTGGCTCGCCGAAGGCGTGCCGGGCGGAATCCTGTGGGGCGGGACAATAGGCTATTATCTGTCGGAGCGGATCGTCGAAGGCGGCAACAGCCTCGACACGTCCGATCTCGATCCGCGCCGCTTCGGCGACTACGCCAACAAGGAATGGACGCGCCAGAAGGTGCGAGAGGCCTGGGGCACCCATGCCGAGCAGAAATATCCGGGGCAGGACATGCCTGCAGCACGGCCGCAGAAGACCGCGCCTTCCTATGACCGGCTGACGGAGCTCGGCGCGGTCTGGGGCGTGCTCAACGGCTGGGAGATGCCCAACTGGTTCGCGCGCGACGGGGTCGAGGCCAAGGACCAGTATAGCTGGCGCTGGACGCCCAAGGGAAATCTCGTGGGCGAGGAGGTGCTGGCAGTGCGCAACGCTGTCGGCCTGGTCGAGATGACTCCCATGACCAAGTTCGAGGTGTCGGGGCCGAATGCCGCCCGATGGATGGACCGGCTCATCGCCAACCGCTTGCCCTCAGTCGGCAAGGTGACGCTGGCGCACCATCTGACGGCCAATGGCGGCGTGCAGGCGGAGTACATGGTGGCGCGTCTTGGCGAGGATCTGTTCTACCTGATCTCGACGCCGCGCGCCGAGCGCTGGAATTTCGACGATCTGTCCAGGCTGCTGCTTGCCGACGGCAGCGTGAGCCTGAGAAACGTCACCAACGACCGCGGCTGCTTTACCGTTGTCGGCCCCAAAGCGCGCGAAGTGCTGCAGCCGCTGACCGAGATCGACCTTTCCAACGAAAGCTTCCCCTGGTTCGGCGTCAAGACCGGCAGCGTGGCTCTCGCCAGCGACGTCCGGCTGGTGCGCGTCAACTATGAGGGCGAGCTCGGCTGGGAGCTCTACCACCCCCTGCCCTACCAGAGGCAGTTGCTCGACGCGATCCTGAGAGAGGGCGAAAAGCACGGCATGCGGCTGGTCGGGCTGCATGCGCTGGAGTCGCTCAGGCTCGAGAAATCCTATCGCGCCATGTATCGCGACATGAACCCGGAGCTCAACGCACTGGAGAGCGGGCTGGAGCGCTTCATCCGCCTCGACAAGGGCGATTTCGTCGGACGCGACGCGGTGCTGAAATACAAGGAGCGCAACGACCAGCGTCGCTCGGTAACGCTCAGGATCGACACCGACGGCGCCAGCACCTTTGCCAATGAGGGGCTCTACAGCGACGGCAAGCTGGTCGGGCGCATCACGTCGGGCGGCTATGGCTACGCGGTCGGACATGACGTGGCGCTGGCGCTGCTGCCCGAGCGTTTTGCCAGGCCCGGCACCAAGCTCGACGTCGCGATCCTGGGCGACTGGAAGGTCGTCGAGGTCATTGCGGACTCGCCTTACGATCCGACCTCGGCCAGGGCGCGGATGTAACAGGCGGGGCCTGCAAAGGCCCGTTGCCGACCTGTCCTTCGGAGGGAAGCCCGTATGCGCATCGAGCGGATCAACGTCTATTCGGCCCAATTGCCGGTCAGAGGCGGCGTCTACCGCATGGCCAGCGCCGATGTGGAGGCGCTGGACTCAACGCTGGTCGAGATCGTCACCGATGAGGGGCTCGCAGGCTGGGGCGAGACCTGCCCGATCGGCCCGGTCTACCAGCCGCATCATGCGCTGGGCGCCCGCGCCGCGATCGCCGAGATCGCGCCTGGACTGATCGGCGCGGAGATCGCCTCGATCCGGCTGCTTGCGAAGCGGATGGACGAGCGGCTGAACGGCCACGGCTATGCCAAGGCCGCCTTCGACATGGCTTTTCTCGACCTGCTCGGACAAAAGCTCGGCGTGCCGGTCTCGACGCTGTTGGGCGGGGCGCTGACCGACCGGGTGCCGGCCTATTATTCGCTGATCGTCGGGGCGCCGGAGGAGACAGCGCGGATCGCCGCCGACAAGGTGAAGGCCGGCTATCCGCGCCTGCAAGTGAAGATCGGCGGGCGCGATTTGGAAGAGGACGTGGCCGTTGTGCGCAAGGTCTGGGAAGCGGTCGGCTACAAGGCCCGGCTGGCAGTCGACGGCAACCGGGGCCTGACAGTGGCCGCCGCGCTCCATCTCGACCGGCTCTGCCAGGCGATCCCCTTTGTCTTCGAGCAGCCCTGCAACACGATGGACGAGATCGCGACGCTGAAAGGCCGCCTCACGCACCCGGTCTATCTCGACGAGAGCACCGAGGACCAGAACGCGGTGCTGAGAGCGATCTCGCTCGGCATCGCGGACGGCTTCGGCTTCAAGGTCACGCGCCTCGGCGGCCTGACCAGGATGACCACGGTGCGCGACCTCTGCGCCATCCGCTCGCTGCCGCATAGCTGCGACGACGCCTGGGGCGGCGACGTCATCGCGGCGGCCTGCGTGCATCTTGCCGCCACCGTCGAGCCCCGCCGCATGGAAGGCGCCTGGATCGCCCAGGAATATATCAAGGGCCATTTCGACCAGGAGCAGCCGGTCGTCATCAGGCAAGGCCACATCGCCGTGCCGCAGCGGCCGGGGCTGGGCGTGAAACCCGAGCCCGGCATGTTCGGCAAGCCGGTCGCGATTTACAGGCCGTAGGTCGGTCGATCACTTCGTGAACGATACGGATCGTTCCGCCCTGTCCCGCGTTCTTGTGACACGCAAGGAGGAACGGCGATGGACGACGATCGGACCGAGAAGATCAGGCAGCGCGCCTATGAGATCTTTCAACGCGAGGGCGGCATCCTCGGCAATCACGAACGGCACTGGCAACAGGCCGAGATGGAGATCGACCGCGAGGCCGCCCTGCCGCTGACTGCGGATGACGCGCTGCCCGAAACGCGCGAGATCGACAGCGCGGATGTGCTGACGGTGGAGGCGCTTGCCATGCACACAGGCATTTCGGGCGAGGAGGCGCAGGAGCTGCTCGACCGACTGGGCAACGATCGCGCGGCGATCGAGGAGGCGGCGCGGAGTCTCAAGGCGAAGCGAGGCAGCTGACGAGCCGGCAACCAACCTATCCGCGGTGAGAACCACGGGCATGCCCAGGACACGCCCCCGGCGCCCGCGCCCGGCGTGCGCTCTCAAGCGCGCTGGTCGCGCTCGTCCTCATCCTCGTGATGGGATGGCCAGCGCTTCGCTGAGCAGCGCTCGCTTTTCGCTCCATCGGCGGAACCCTCGGCCGCATCGACGGTTCCTCCTGTACACCCACAGGAGATGCGCCATGGACCACACCAGCCACGTAAGACTGACCAATGCCGAGCTCACGCCCGCCATCCTCGAAGGCGCGACCATCTACGGCCCCGATGACGAGAAGATCGGCTCGGTCGACCACCTGCACGGCAGCCAGGTCGTCATCGATGTCGGCGGCTTTCTCGGCATCGGCGCCAAGCCGGTGGCCGTCACCGCCAGCCAGCTCGATTTCATGCGCGACGAGGACGGCGACGTCCACGCCGTCACCAGCTGGACGAAGGACCAGTTGAAGGCGATGCCGGAGCATCGCGACTGAGGCGCAAGCGCCTGGTGAAATGAATGAGACGAACCCGACCCGGCAATTGCCGGGTTTTTTTTGGAGGCGGCGCGAAGCAGCTGGCGCTCGGCGGCTCCACCTGGCGCCGTGCTCAACGAGACGCTGGCGTGGAAAAATAGCCGCTGCGCAGAAATCAGGCTGCGGGCAAACAAGCCGATGCGCCGCTTCGGACGAAGATGCGGCAGCGAGCCCCGGCTCTTCAGCCACTATCGCCCTTCTCGGTCAGGGCACGAACTTCCGTCGGCGTCATGCCGTAGCGCAGCCGGAACTGCCGATAGAAGGTGGATGGCTCGTTGAAGCCGACCTCAAATGCAATGTCGGCGATGCGCCGCAGCAACTGTCGGCGGTCGGTGAGGCAGCTATGGACATAGGCGAGCCGCTCCCCGTTGACATAGTCGGAAAAGCTTGTGCCCTCCCCGGCAAAGAGCTGGCGGACATAGCGCTCGCTGATACCGAACTTGCGCGATATCTGCCCGGCGCTGAGCCCGGGATCGGTCAGATTGCGGGCGATGTGCTGCTTGATGGCCGCAAGTCTTGCGGCGCGGACACCAGGGGGATGCGTATGGGCCTCCATCCCACCGAAGGAAACGGCAAGAAGGTCGGTGATATGGCGGGAAGCAAGAGGCGCGAGCGTCTCGGGCTCCTCGATATGCAGGAGCGACCAGAGGTAATCGAACAGCAGTCGGTGGGCCGGGAGCGTCCGGCCGAGACTGTCGGGACGCACATCATCGAGGTTCTTCACCAGCGGGACCAGCAGCGAGCGCTTGAACTGAAGCGCCATGGTCCATTGCGAATCCTCGCTGGCGACCGAGTAGCGGCGGTCCATCGGCAGGATCGCCGCGGTGCCGGGATCGGTGCTGAAATCGCCACGCCCAGGCATGGTGAAGCGGTAGCCGCCCTTGTTCCAGGATAGGATGATATCGTCGTTGCCGTCGGCCATCAGCCCGCTGTTGCGCTCCCAGACCATGGGAGAGACGTTGCCCTTGGTGAGATTCATCTCGGGCAGGATCAGGGTGCGGGCAGAGAATTTGAGAGCCGTGTCGGCCCGCGGCGTGATGTCCAACCGCATCTGGATGCGACCGTAGAAATCGCGAATGAACTCGTCCCGTTGATCTTCGGGAATGTCGTCCGCCGAGAATGTAGCCACCCGATCAGCGCTCGCCATCGTGCTCCCTGTCGAAGACTGCCTGGAGTTGGACGGCGCCTGCCCGCAATTGGCCTTTGCCTGTCCGTTGGCGCTTGAGAAACACCATTTCCGCCCTGGTTTGAGCCCGAATCCAGAATGGCCTCTCAGCTTTCGGAAAGTGAGTTAAGTGTGACAAATTTGCAAGACAGAAATTCCGGAACAACAACTGTTCCGTTATTGCAATTTTGACTTCCGTATCCGCCACACGCACCCGGATTTTCTCTGCTAGCGGTGCGTTGAAGGGGTGGTACTCGATTTTCATGTCCGCAATGCGCGGACATGTCTTCGCAGATTGGCTGACGGCCCCGGAGCCCGCTCATGCATGGGCGGGAAGGAATGTGGACGCAATTTCGAAACTGGCAATTCAACGAGGAACGTATCCGATGAAGATCATACCCACGTCCATGGCCGCCATGGCGATCGTTCTTGCCACCGGCAGCGCTTTCGCGGCCGATGCGCTCGCCCCGGAAGCGGCCCCGATGCCGCCGACTGAGGAGAGCTTCAGCTGGACGGGGCCCTATCTCGGCGGGTTCGGTTCGTTTGCGGTTGGCGACATGAAGCTCAATTCGCGGCAGATCTTTGCCGACGGAAACCCGCCGCCGATCAACGGCGCGTTCGAGATTTCCGCGAGCGGCTTCCTCGGCGGCATCCAGGCAGGCTATGACTGGCAGTTCGCCGACCGCTGGGTGATCGGTGCGGTGGCGGATATTGCCGCGTCCAGCTACGGCGCTTCGGTTACGGCCTCGGTGGACGGCACCGAGATCTTCAATGGCGACGTGGATCTCAAATATCTCGGCACCGTTCGCGCGCGGCTGGGCCACGCTTGGGACCGCACGCTCATCTACGGCCATGGCGGCCTTGCCTTTGGCAACACCGAGCAGACACTGACGGTCGGCGGGACGACCGTCTTCAACGAGGAGCAGACACGCACCGGCTGGACGATCGGCGCGGGCCTCGAGCACGCCATCACCGATCGCATCTCCTTCGGCACGGAGTATGCCTATGTCGACCTTGGCTCGAAGCAGATACTCGACAATGGCGAAGGGTTGACAGTCAAGGACGACGTGGCTTTCCACACGCTCAAGGCCTTCGTGAATTACCGTTTCTGAGCGCCTCGCAATCGTTCAGATTCGTTACCCGCAGTTAAGCCTTGTTTGATGCATGTCGCTCAGCCGAAACCACGGCGCATTGAGCGACATGCATTGGCGTAATTCGCCAAAAGATGTGCGGCGGCGTCCGTCCGGAGCCGCCTGAAAGCGGATATCCGCGACAGATTCGGCGATTTCGTCGGGCGTCAAACCGATCCGAGGATCAGCGGCCCACGGCCGCAAGCAAGCAGATAGAGAGCCCCACATTCAGCGTCGCCGCGAGCGCCAGCGTGGTCAGGACGAGATTGCCGCCGCCCATGCCCAGAAGCAGCGCTCCGATGGAAGGAGCTGCCGCCTGGATGATGAGGCTCGGCGTTGCGAGCTTGCCCATCAGGACGGCGTATTGCTGCGGATCGAACAGCACCAGCGGCAGCGCGCCGCGTGCGATCGTGTGGATGCCGTTGCCCGCGCCGTAGAGGATCAGGGCGAGCGCGATGAATGCGTGGCCCACCAGAAGCAGCCAGATCCCGGCCGCGAGCAGCGATACGGACGCCAGCATCGTCCAGATCGGATGATGCCGGTTGCGGCCGATCAGCAACTCGGCCACGCGCGCGCCGACCTGTGACGGACCGACCAGGGCGCCAAGACCGACTGCCGCCGCCAGGCCGACGCCGCGCAATTGCAGCAGCGTCAGCAGGTGGACGGAGAGCGTGGATGCGATCATCGCGGCCAATGTCAGGATGGAGGCAAGCAGAATGAAGCGTGCCCGCGTCCTGCCCGTGGCGGATGCCTCTTTCGACTCGCCTCTCACCGGAGCGGGCGCCGCGGGTGGAGGCGGCGGTATCACCCAAAGGTGGAGCGGCAGGCAGATCGCCAGATGGATCGCGGCATAGGAAAGGCAGGCGATGCGCCATCCGCCATGCTCGACAAGGAACGCGCTGAGCGGCCAGCAGACAGTGCTGGCGAAACCACCGAAGAGCGTCAGGTTGGTGATGGCGCTGCGTGCTGCCTGACCATAGAGCCGCCCCAGCGTGGCGAAGCCGGCGTCGTAGAGACTGCTCGACATGCCGAGGCCCATCAGCAGCCAGGCAACCAGGTAAAGCGGATAGGCGGTTGCCATCGCCAGCAACGAATGCGCGGCCGCCAGCAGCAGCGAGCCGGCGGCAAGCACCGGACGGCCGCCATGGCGCTGGATCAGCCGGCCCGTGATGGGGGACACAAGCCCGGCAAGCAGCAGTCCGCAGGACAACCCGCCAACGACCGATGCGAGCGACCAGCCGGTATCTTTTGCAATCGGCGCGGCAAGGACCGCGGGCAGATAGTAGGACGATCCCCAGGCGATGATCTGCGTGATTCCGAGGGCCGTGACGAGAACGTGGCGGTTGCGGGGGACGGGCGCAGGCGCTTCAATCTTCACGGATCGCTCAAAGCCCACTATTTATCGAGCCTCGAAGGGGAGCGCACATGCGTATCGCGGTAATCGACGAGGCCGGAGCAACGGCGCGACTCGACGCCCTCGCCGGGCTCTTGATGCAGAGCATCGAGGACGGGGCGCTCGTCGGCTTCGTACTGCCGTTCGACGTCGACCAAGCCCGGTCCTATTGGCAAGGCATCTTCCCCTCGCTGACGAACGGGGAACGTCTCCTCATCTGCGCCTATGTCGAGGACAATCTCGTCGGCACCGTCCAGCTCTATCTGTCGCCGGAACCGAATGCGCTGCACCGGGCGGAGGTTTACATGCTGCTCGTGCATCGAGATTTCCAGCGACAAGGCATCGGTTCAGCGCTCATGGCATCGGTGGAAGACGAAGCCAGGTCGAGAAAGCGCACCCTTCTCCTTCTCGACACCGCCGAGGGCGGAGCGAGCGAGCGGCTCTATCGGCGCATGAACTGGCGGCAAGTCGGCGTCGTGCCGCATCATTTCGTCGACCCGTTCGGCAAACCAAGGGCGTCCATCTACTTCATGAAGCACCTGACGCCCTAAGCGATGGACGTATTTTCTCGCCATCTTCCTTGACGAATTCGCACACCGGATTGTCCAGCAGCGGCAGCACAGCTTCCGACGGCCGGCAGAGCCTCGTGCCCTTGGGCGTCTCGACGATCGGCCGGTTGATGAGGATCGGATGGGCGAGCATGAAATCGATCAGTTCCTCGTCGCTCCATTTCGGGCCGGCGAGACCGAGCTCGTCGTAAGGCGTGCCCTTCTCCCGGAGCAACTGGCGGGGTGTGATCCCCATCGCCGCGATCAGTTCGAGCAGCCGCTCGCGGCTCGGCGGCGTCTTCAGATATTCGATCACCACGGGCTCCTCGCCGCTGGCGCGGATCATGGCGAGCGTGTTGCGCGAGGTGCCGCAAGCGGGATTGTGGTAAATCGTGACCGTCATGGTTCTGCTTTCAGGGGATGGGATTGCTGAACGGTTTCGGGCTTGAGGAGCCAGCCCATCAGCGCAAGCGCGATCAGGGCGCCTAGCAGCTCGGCGACGATGAAGCCCGGCAGATCGACCGGCCTGATGCCGGAGAAGCTGTTGGTGAGCGACCGCGCAACGGCAACCGCAGGATTGGCGAAGGACGTGGACGCGGTGAACCAATAGGCCGCCGTGATATAGAGCCCGACCAGCCACGGCACGGTCCGCCGCTCGAAGCGCAGGCCGGCGAGAATGACGACGACAAGGCCGAACGCCGCGACGCCTTCGGAAAACCACTGCGCCGGCCCGGTCCGCGGCTTCGTCGCGACCTCCAGAACCGGCAGGGCGAACATGAGATGCGCGGCGATGGTGCCGGCGACGCCGCCGGCGAATTGCGCGGCGATATAGGCAGGGAGATCGCGGGCAGGCAGAGACCGGTTGAGGCAGAACACCAGCGAAACCGCGGGATTGAAATGCGCGCCGGAGATCGGACCGAGGATGGTGATCAACACCACCAGCATGGCGCCGGTCGCGAGCGTGTTGCCGAGCAGCGCCAGCGCGGTGTCGTGCGTCAGCGTCTCGGCCATGATGCCGGAACCGACGACCGTCGCCACCAGCAGTCCGGTGCCCAGGGCTTCGGCGACGAACCGGCGCAATGGATCGAAGCCGCTCATCGGTTTGCCATGCTGGGCCAAGGGCGCGGCAGTCATTGCGTGGTCCCCTCGCCCGGCCGGCAGCAAGGCGCGGCAAGCGCCAGCGCGCAGATCTCCGGGCGGCCCGAGCAGCAATCCTCCATCAGGAAACGGATCAGGCCGGACAGCGCGTCGTACTCGGCGCTGTAGACGATCGAGCGGGCATCACGCCGCGCGGTGACGAGGCCGGACCGTTCCAGTTCCTTGAGGTGGAAGCTGACATTGGAGGGCGAGACCTCCACCTGTTCGGCGAGCGAGCCGGCGGAAATGCCTTCCGGTCCGGCAACGACCAACAGGCGCAGCAGGCGCAGGCGGGTTTCCTGCGACAGCGCGCCAAAGGCGATCAGGGCTTGACGTTCATCCACGTTTCGATAATCCTTGAAATATTGAAATGAGGAATAGCCGACATGCTGTCTTCTGACAATCATAAAAACGCCGCCCCGATCGACCCCTCCGACCTGACCATCGGCGACCTGCTGGGCGCGCTGGCCGACTACAAGGACAGGCCGCTGGTGTTCCGCTATGACGGGCAGCCGGTTAAGCCAGGCTATCATGTCACCGAGGTGAAGGCGGGCCAGTTCTCGGCGCTGGATTGCGAGGCCAATCCGGAATCATGGTCGGAGATCTTCGTCCAGCTATGGGACGTGGACGAAGGCGGGCCGGTCCATATGCCGGCCGGCAAGTTCGCGGCGATCATCCGCAAGGCCTCGGATCACGTGGCCCTCGACCAGTCGGCAAAGCTGACCTTCGAGGTCAGCGACGGCGTCCGCCCGATGGAACTGCACCGCGCGGCCCAGCCAAGCGTCGTTGGCGGCGCCATCGAGGTCGTGCTTTCGCCACGGCCAGCGAGCTGCAAGCCGCGTGACCGCTGGCTGAAGGAACAGGCGGCCGCGGGCAAGCCGTGCTGCGGAGAGAACAGCTGCTGCTGACCCGGCGAACGGCGCAGAGCGCCGCCGTGCTTTAGAATCTGATCATGCCATTGTGCTGCAACAAATAGAGGCCCACGAGAATGATAGCGATCAGCGTCACCCAAACGGCTGTCCTGCTCATGCGCGAATCCCAATTGATCGGCCCTCATGAACGCACGCGCCACGGTTGCGTTCCCGATGTGCCGGGTTGCATGCCGTCCGGACAGGATCAAGTCGCGAATTGCTGAGAACCGCGTCAGTCCTTCGGCGCGTTGCTGTAGAGCGCCACGCCGATGCGGTCGTTGCGCCGCCACCGCACCAAGGCGCGATAGGTCATATCGTCGGCTGGGACCTCGAGCAGGAAGCGTTCCGGGATCTCCGTATCGGCGGCGACGCGCAACTCCGCGCCCTGCTCGTGCTGATTCCTGACCGAGCAGCCGATCCTGACGGCACCGGCAATGATCGTGGCTTCCTTGAGCACGAATTCGCGCGCATGAAGACGGCGCTCGGTCTCGGGATAATTGGCCATATCCGGCGGCTCCTAAGGCAAGGCTCTCCTCGCCACTGGGCAGCACCATAGCAGCAAGGCGTTTCCGTTCCGTTAGCGGTTGCTGAAACAGCAGGATTCGTCTGCACCGCGGCCCATCAGCAGAAAAGCTGTTTCCGGCGCTATCTCGCGCCGGCGACCCCGCTCGCGTGCAGCACCCAGCGGCGGCCGTCGTTGCGGAACTCGGTGAGCGACAGCGGCTCGATGTCGATCTTCCAGACCGAGGAGAGCGGCGCGCCTAGCACATGCACGATGGCGGCGCGGATCGGCACGGCATGGGTGAGCGCGACGGTGTGGCCGCCCCCCTCGCCGGCCAGCCGCTCCATCAGCGCGGCACCCCGCCGGGCGACGGCGGCAAGCGATTCGCCGCCATGGGGTGCGGCGTCCGGATCGGCAAACCAGGCGGCCATGCCTGCCGGGTCCTCGGCCTGCACCTCCTCGAAGCTTTTGCCGGCCCAGCGCGCGAAATCCTGCTCGGCAAGCAGCGGCTCGACGGTCGCGTCAAGGCCAAGCGCCTCGGCCGTCCTGCGCGCGGCAAGCGCCGGACTTGTCCAGACGCGGTCGGCCCGGCGCAGCGACGAAGCGATCGCGCCGGCGCGATCGAGGGCGCTCGGCTCCGGCGCCTCGTCCGTCGGAAAGCGGCCCTTGCGCGCGGCCTGCGTCGCGCCGCTTGCGATCATCGTCAGGCGGGCGAACATCCAAAACTCCGTGGTCCAGTGAAATTTCGGCCAGGCGAAGCCGCGTTGGCCATTACATGTCGTTGACAGGCGAACGAAGTGCTGACAAGTGTTTTAGCGCTATACGGGATTGGAAGCCGGTGCGAGTCCGGCACGGTCGCGCCACTGTGATCGGCACCAGCCGAAAGTCAGGCCTTATCCCGCAGCACAGTTGGATCAACGGGACGCAGCATCCCACAGGAGGTCAAAATGTCCGACACCACCTTCGCCCCGACCTACGGCCCGGTTGCGATTCCCGTCCGCGAGCTTCTGCCCTGGGCAATCTTCGCCGGCCTGATGCTGATGTTGATGATCTATTTCGTCGGCGCGGAAGAAGGCGCGACCTCGCTGATCCGCGGCACGATGGTGCATGAATTCGTGCATGACGGCCGCCACCTGCTCGGCTTCCCCTGCCATTAGGAGCGGTTCAGCGAAGGCTGAACCGTCCTAGGTTTTGGTCTGACGCGCAATTCCGGACGGAAAACCGTTGCACACTTTACCTGGAATTGCTCTGGAGCGGCTTCGGCATCGCTGATGCCGTTCTGAGATTTGGCCTAATGCAATTCCGGGCGGAAAACGCTCAATTTTTCCGGGAAATTGCTTGAAGGGACTCTGACATGGTCGGAAAACTTTTGCTGCGCGGCATGCTTGTCGGGCTGGTGGCGGGGATTCTGGCGTTCGCCTTCGCCCGCGTCTATGGCGAGCCGCAGGTCGACAAGGCGATCGCCTTCGAGGAACAGCAGGCGCAGGCCGCCGGCGAGGCGCCGGAGCCCGAGATGGTCAGCCGCGTCACGCAGGCAGGCATCGGTCTCGCGACCGGCGTGCTGGTCTATGGCGCGGCGCTTGGCGGGCTGTTCTCGCTGGTCTTCGCCTATGCCTATGGCCGGCTGGGCTCGCTCGGCCCGCGCGGCACCTCGGCGCTGCTGGCGCTGCTCGGCTTCCTTGCCGTGATCGTGGTTCCGAGCCTCAAATACCCCGCGAACCCGCCCGCGGTCGGCAATCCCGAAACCATCGCCTACCGCACCGAACTGTTCTTCATCATGATCGTCATCTCGATCGCCGCGATGGTGGCGGCGGTGGGCCTGGCGCAGCGGCTATGGAGCAAGCTCGGCGCCTGGAATGCCTCGATCGTGGCTGGGCTTGCCTTCCTCGTCGTCTTCGCGCTGGTGAAGGCGGCCCTGCCCGACATCAACGAAGTGCCGGAGAACTTCTCGGCGACGGTGCTGTGGCAGTTCCGCGTCGCCTCGCTCGGCATCCAGCTGGTGCTGTGGACCGTCGTCGGGCTCGGCTTCGGCGCGGTTGCCGAACGCGTGGTCGCGATGCGCGACCAGCGCGCCCGCCGCTACGCCTGAAACCCATGCGCTGGCCGCCAAGGTTCTTTGCCCTGGCGGCCAAAGCGGCTCAACGGTCGACACGACCGCTGAGCCGCTTTGGTCTTTTGTTTTCTCGCAATTCCGGACGGAAAACCGCGGCACACTTTTCCTGGAATTGCTCGGTTGCAGTGCTGCTCGCCCTGCTGGCGGCTGCCTCGGCGCAGGCGCATAGTGGCTCCTCGGCCCCGCCTCCCCCGGGCATGCAGATCCCCAGCCTCACCCACGGCCAGATGGCGGTGATGGCGCGCTATCGCGGCGACATCCTCGACCTTGCCCAACGCCAGACCGTGACCAATCCGAGCTTCAGGCGGCTCTACAATCACGGCAATCTGCAATTCACCTACTGCCTCTGGGGCCTGATGCCGGGAAGCCTCGGCGACGAGGAAAGCCCGTTCAACGAATGCAGCCACGCCTATCTTGCCACCGCCAAGGCGCTGCTCGCCCATATGGCGACGATGCCAGCAGCCGAGCGCCAGGCGAAGGCGCTGATCTCCGACATCGACGCCGACATGGTGCGCAGCGGCGCATCCTGGATCCTGTGCCAGTTCAGCGGCGAGGCCTTCAGCACCGGCGCGGTGATCGAGCCCAGATGGCGGGACATGGTCTTCCACCTGCCCAGCCTGGCGGCGCTGCTGGTCACGATGGCGGCGCTGATGACGGCTGCGTGGTCGATCTTCCGTTTGCCCTCGCCGCGGGCCGGCACAGTCTAGAACGATTCAGCGTCTCACAGTATCACCGAACCGTTTCAAGTCTTTCGTGCGATCGTTTCCAGGAAAGCCAGAACGCGCGACCAACTCAGTTCGGCTGCGGCCGCATCGTAGTCCGGCAGCGCTCGATCGGTGTAGAAATGGCCGATCCACGGATAGGTGAAAATCTCCGCCTTGACTTGGCTGCGCTTTGCCGCCGCCGACCAGCCGGCAACTTGTTCAGGCAGCGCAAACGCATCCGGGTCGGCGACGTGGACCGCGACCGGAATGTGTCGACGAACATTTGTGGGAATATCGGCAAGGCCATGCAGCAGCACAACGCCCGCGGCAGCGATTCTTTCTGGCCAAACGGCACTGACCACCCCAGCTCCCATCGAATGGCCAGCGAGCACCGCGTCTCGAGAAGTCTGGAGGAGCGCTGCCCTGGCACGGCCGCAGATGGTTTCCGACCCGACCTTGCCCATCAGGTCAAGCCCTTCGTCGACCGACGGCGCCGTAAATCCCGCGTACAGGTCCGGCGTCACAACAATGGCCGGCGCCTCGCATTCTCTCAGCGGCTTGCTGTTCCACCGCCCGAAGGCCCAACACCGAGTGAAAGAGTACGATAGTAGCCATTCGCTTTCCCTCCGGCGTCCCCTAGCCGATCGCGTTGGACTCTCAGGCGCTGCTTAACTGACTGAGGCCGGCCGACCTCCTACGAGACCAGGCGACATAACGCGGCTCGTTGCGCCGCGCAGATCGTGCCAGGCGGCGCGACTACTTCGAGCGTGCCCCATAGGCGGCAAGGAACGCTTCGACCGAGGCATCGGCGTGGCGCTCAAGGTCGGCTTTCGAGCGCGGGTTGCTTCCGGTGAACATCGCTTCGTTCATCGGAATCCAAAGCAGCATTCCAAAGAAATGGCTGGCCGCCAAACGGGGATCGCCGGTCTGCAACAAGCCTCGGCTGGTTAGCTTTTCAAAGCACTCCGCCACCGAGGCAAGCATGCGCTCAAAACCTTTGTCGTACCAGCTACGGCCAAGCTGCGGCATTCGATCGGCATTGGCGATAATCAGACGCCGGAGCTTCAGCAACTCGTCGTTCATCAGCGTCGTGGTCAATCGCCGGGCAAGCTGCTGCAGGCCGCCCTCCAGGAATTTTGCCTCGGAAAGCAGCATCGTCACGGACTCGACAACGTCGTTGACCTGAGAAGCGGTGGACTCCACGACTTCGGTGAAAAGCGTCTCCTTGTCCGTGAAATGCTTGTAGACAGTCTGCTTCGAAGCGCTCGCCCTGGTGGCGATCTCCTCCATGCTGGTCCCATCGTAGCCCTTGGCGATGAAGGCGGCGGTCGCCGCCTCGATGATCTCACGATCCTTACGGGCCGATCTGGTCTCAACAGCAATTTTCATAGCGCCCCTCTATCAGTACTAGACGGTACCGTTCCCGTATGATAGCCATCGAGACGGTACTAGACTGACTAGTACCCGTCAATGAAACGGAGGTTTCAACCCGATGACCCAAATGCTATTCCTCAATCTGCCGGTGCGCGATCTGCAGCCAGCGACCAAGTTTTATCTCGCGATCGGCGGCACGCTCAACCCGCAGTTCTCGAACGACCAGGCCAGCTCGATCATGTTCTCCGATTCGATCGGGGTCATGTTGCTGACGCACCAGCACTACAGCCAGTTCACAGCCCGTGCGATAGGCGATGCCAAGCGCGAGAGCCAAATGCTGATCGCGCTGACCGTCGACAGCAAGGACGCGGTCAACGCGGTCATCGAGAAAGGTGTTGCAGCGGGCGGCCGCGCCGATCCCAACCCGGCACAGGATCTCGGCTTCATGTTCAACCGTCACATAGAAGACCCGGATGGCAATGTCTGGGAGTTCCTGTGGATGAACCCCGCAGCCATGCAATAGACCGTCCGTATCGCCCTTTGCCGGGAACGACACCCTGGAAGCGGCGGGGCACCCGCCCCGTCGCTCCCGTGTTCGGGCCAAGCCCGCCATTGTCCTCGACTTGATATCTCGGTGCATGCCCCTGCGGCCGCCGGTCCGGCTGGCGCATTGCGGCGAGCTGGCGTAAGCATCGGCGCCTGCCCAATCCTGGGTGGAATCGCCGCAACCGCCAGCAGCCATGCTCCTTTCCGAAGCCCTTGCCGTTACCGCCGTCTTGTGCAGCGCGCTGAGCTCCATGTTCCTCAGCGAGCTCAAGGGGCGCGTTCCCCTGCTCCAGCTTGCCCGCTGGCAGATGCTCGCCACCTTCGTGATGACCGGCTCGGTGTCGCTGGCGATCGGCGGCTGGCAAACGATCGGAGGGAGGGAATTCTGGCTGCTCGCCGGATCGAGCTTCGCCGGCATCAGCATCGCCAGCACCACCTATTTCGCCACTATCTATTCGGTCGGCCCGCGGATCACGGCGCTGCTCTTCTCGCTCACCTCGCCATTTGCCCTGGCGCTCGGCTATCTCGTGCTCGGAGAAACCATCAGCCGCTGGCAGGCGCTGGGCGTGGCGCTGGTGCTTGCGGGCATCGTGCTTGCCATCGGCATGCCGCGGCGCTTCCTCAAGCGCGGCGAGCTGGCGCCGGCGATGCCGGTCGTCACCCCTTCCACCGTGCCGGTCAGCACCGTGCCCGGCCCGCCGCTCACCGGCCGCATGGGACCAGGCATCGTGCTTGGCGTCACGACAGCGCTCGGCCAGGCGATCGGCACCCTTCTGGCCAGGCCCGCCATGGCGGCCGGCGTCGAGCCGTTCACGGCCATGCTGCGTTCCGGCCTCGCCGTCATCCTGTTCATCGTGCTCACGGCAACGCCGTTCGGCAAGGGCAAAAGGGAGGCCGTGCAGTTCGGCACGGTCGGGCTCGCCGTGCTGTCCGCCTTCGTCGGCACCTCGATCGGCATGTCGTGCCTGATGGCCGCGTTGCGCACCGGCAATGTCGGCATCATCTCGACGCTATCCTCGATGACGCCGGTCATCATCCTGCCGATGGTGTGGCTGCGCAGCGGCCAAAGGCCGACCGCGGCCGCCTGGGCCGGCGCGCTGCTGGCCATCGTCGGCACGGCGCTGATCAGCGTGAGGTGACGCGTTCCGCTACCCGAAGATCTGATGCAATGCCACGCCAACCAGAATCAGCCCGGTCGCGATCTCCAGAAAGGTGGCCACACCGGCCGTGCTCGATCCCAGCCGTTCCAGCGCGGCTACCGACCCGCTGCGGAATAGCACCGCCAGCAGCACGACGATACCGAGCGTGATCGCGACGCCCACCATCATCGCGACAGCGAAGACAAGTCCGGCCCAGGGTATGCCGCGCGAAATGGCATAAGTCATGACGAACAGCGTCAGCGGGCAAGGGATCAGTCCAGCCATGAAGCCGACCGCTTCGCCCTCATGGACGTGATGACGATGACGGCCGCGCAGCGCGCGCCAGATTATCCACACGCCGATCAGGCCCAGCAGCCCACGGCTCAGCGTTTCCAGCGCGGGAGCGCGGCCGACGCTGCCCAGCGAGATCGAGACGAGCGGCAGCGCCAGCACCGCGATAAGCACCGCCAGCGTGATATGGGTGAAGGAAAGGGCGAGCGAGGCGAGCAATCCACGAGCCAATTTCACCTGCGAGCCGGCGATATAGGCGGCTAGCAGTGTCTTCGAATGGCCCGGCGTCAGCGCGTGAGCCGCCCCGAACACGACGCCCATCGGCAGGACCGCAAGGAGCGTAAGCCAGTTGCCGTCGCCGGCGAACGCCTTGAGGTGCTGCGCCACCGCCAGGTAAATCTCGCGTTGGTAGTCAAAGAGCGCTTGTATCATCCATGCGCGTGCTCGTGCTGGTGGCCTCCCGGCTCGGCCATGGCGAAGGGCAGGTCCTCGCTGTCCTGACCGGCCGCAAGTTGCAGCCTGGCGCTGAACTCATGCGGCTCGGCCGGCGCGACAAGGCTTTGCAGATAGTGATGATCGCCGCCGACCGGCGACAGCGGCAGGCTTTCGACCGCGCCGCCCCCCCTTTCGATGGCGACGTTCGCTTGCAGGCCCTCGGCATGGCGCGAGAGGCGCAGCCGAATGCGCTCGCCCTGAGGCGTGTCGACGATCTCGAGCAGCCCGCTAGCCAGCTTGCCCGACACCAGGAACGGGTCAGGCGCTTGATGGTGACCGCCCTCGGCCTCGGGCGCGGCAAAGCGCACCGTGGCGACGTCGAGCGCGGGAATGTGCGCGAAGAGCTCCGTCTTCAGCGACGCGGCGATGTTGTTGGCGGCGGCGAGCAGCAGCCCGTCATTGACCGCGATCTCCACATCGACATGCAGCTTGTGGCCGAGCCAGCGGGCCTTCGCGTCGACCACCCTGTCGATCCCGGCGACATGGTCGGCGGCGTGATGAACCTCGTCGACTAGCCCCGGCCCCACACCGTCGAGCATGCGCGTTAGCACGGAACGCGCCGACTGCCAGACGATGCCGAAAATGGCGATGGTGATCAGCAGGCCGATGATCGGGTCGGCGAGCGGGTAGCCAAGCCAGACGCCGACCGCGCCGGCAACGACGGCAAGGCTGGTCAGCCCGTCGGTGCGCGCGTGGTAACCATCGGCGATCAGGGCCGCGCTGTTGATCTGACGGCCGACGCGGATGCGGAAGACGGCCACCGCCTCATTGCCGAGGAAGCCGATGACGCCGGCAGCGGCCAGCCAGCCCAGGAACCGGACCGGCTGCGGATTGAACAGGCGATCGATCGCCTCGTAGCCGGCAACCAGCGCGCTCGCCAGGATGATCAACACGATGACGATGCCGGCAAGATCCTCGACGCGACCGAGGCCGTAGGTGAACGTTCGGGTCGGCCTGCGTCGCGCCAGCACGAAGGCGATCCAGAGCGGGATGGCCGTCGTCGCGTCGGCGATGTTGTGGATGGTGTCGGCAAGCAGCGCCACGCTGCCCGAGAACAGGACGACGGCGAGCTGCAGCGCTGCCGTTATCGCCAGGATGACGAACGACCATTTGATCGCCCAGATGCCGCGCTCAGTCGTGGCGATCGTCGCATCGATCACGCCATGCGTGTGCCCGTGCGGCCCGTCATGGCCGTGCCCGCCGTGTTCATGTCCGTCGTGGTCATGCCCGTGCGAGCCGAAGCCAAACCAGTCGAGAATCCTCGTCAACATGGGCCGCCTCACAGATATTTGGTGAGCTGCTTCAGCTCTTTCAGCGTGTCCCTGGTCGGCTCGCCGCCCTCGACAAGGCAATGCTCCATATGGTCGTGGATGAGCTCGCGCTTGGCGTTGCCGACGGCGCTTTCGACGGCATGGAGCTGTTGCGCGAGGTCAAGGCATGAACGGCCCTGTTCGAACATGGTGAGCACGGCAGCGAGATGGCCGTGCGCGCGCTTGAGCCGGGCGATGATGTCGGGATGGGAGCTGTGTATCGTCATGGTTTAAATCCTATCCCCCAGGGTAGGATAGGGCAACCCGGGGGATGGACTACGTCCGACAGGAGTGAGCAGATCCGCCGATCGAGCTTGGGCGATCCTATCGGCGGGCCGATCAGGCCGACTTGCGGGCAGGCTTGGCTTTCGAGGGGGCCTTGATGCCTTCCTTGGCGAGACTCTTCCTCAGCACCGAGGCGAGGTCGACGACATTTTCCCTTGGCGGCGGCGCGGCCTTCGGCGGTTTCTTACCCTTGCGCTTGGCATCGATCATCGCGATCAGCGCATCCTCATAGGTATCCTCGAATTTCGAAGGATCGAACTTCGTCACCTTCTTGTCGATCAACAGCTCGGCGATCTCGAGCAGGTCCTTGTCGTATTTCGGTGACGTCAGGTCTTCGAAAACGCTCTTCTCCGAGACCATCTCGTCGCGGGTGCGCAGTTCGGTGAGCAGCATGCCCTTGCCGAAAGGCTGGATGACGACCTCGCGGCCGCGCTGGTAGAGTACGACGCAGGACCTTGCGGCGACGCGCTTCTTCTTCATCGCCTCGCGCAGCACGCTGAAGGCCTCGAGCGCGGCGCCGTCGGCGGGGATGAGATAATAGGGCTTTTCCAGATAGCGGGTGTCGATCTCGTCAAGAGCGACGAACTCGTCAACCTCCAATGTATGCGCCGAGGTGAGCTTCAGCTTCTTGATCTCATCCGGCTCGATCTCGATGAAATCGTCCTTCTCGGCCTCGAAGCCCTTGGTCTGGTCCTGGGCCTCGACGACATGGCCGGTCTGCTCGTCGACATAGGCGCTTTTCACCGGCAGGCCGTCCTTGCGGTTCAGGATCCTGAAATGAACTTTTCCGGTTTCGCTGGTCGCGCCGACCAGCTTCACGCCACACGAGACCGACCCAACCTTGAGAAAACCCTTCCAGACCGCGCGTGGCGCAACCATGTGCCATTCCTGTTGTCGTTGCGATCAACAGGAACATCTGGCGACCCGCCTGGTTCCGCGCGGCGAAGGCGCCGCTAGTGCGCGGTCGCCCTGGCGTAGCGCCCGGGTGGCTGGCCGACATGGCGGCTGAAGGCGGTGCTGAAGGTGCTGACCGAGCCATAACCGACACGCTCGGCAACCTCGGCGATATCGGCCTCCCGCCGGCGCAGCAGGTCTTTCGCCAGCGCCATGCGCCAGGCCAAGAGATATTCCATCGGCGGCACGCCGACGCCGCGAACGAAACGGTCGAAGAAGGCGGAGCGCGAAAGCGCGGCCTCCTTCGCCAGCTCGGCGATCGTCCAGGGCCGCGCCGGATCGGCATGCATCCGGCGGATCGCCTCCGCCAGCCGCGCGTCGCCCAGGCCGCGCAGCAGGCCGGCCGGCGCGTCGGACGTCTGCGCCTGCCGAAGGGATTCGACCAGCAGGATCTCGATCAGCCGGGTCAGCACCAGGTCGCGCCCCGAATGCCGGCCCGCCGCCTCCTCGACCAGCAGCTTCACTAGGACCGACAGCCGCTCGACGCCACGGACATGGACCTGAGCGGGCAGCAATGAGACCAGCAGGCCGGAATCCTCGCCGTCGAAAAGGAAGTAGCCGCCAAGCATGCGCAGGTCCGGCGGGCCGTCCTGCTGGCCGTGCCGGACCTCCTCCGTGGCGGCCATGGCAAGGTTGGGATCTATCAGCGTCGGAACGACCGGCTCGAAGCCGGTCATGGTGAAGCCGGGCGTTTTCGGCAGCAGGACGAAATCGCCGGCTTCGAGCGTCAAGGGCGGCTGGCCGTCAACCGCCAACAGGCAGGCTCCCTCGATGACGACGGCGAAGCTCGGATGGCCGAAATCCGCGTAGCGGACACCCCAGCGCCCGGCGCCGCTGATGCCCTTGGTGAACACGGCGCGCGGCCTGAGCAAGGC
Organism: Mesorhizobium sp. M2A.F.Ca.ET.043.02.1.1; assembly: GCF_003952405.1. NCBI lineage: Bacteria > Pseudomonadati > Pseudomonadota > Alphaproteobacteria > Hyphomicrobiales > Phyllobacteriaceae > Mesorhizobium > Mesorhizobium sp. M2A.F.Ca.ET.043.02.1.1. The sequence continues at coordinate 5,767,092 of NZ_CP034445.1, read as the reverse complement.
TATGACTTCAGAGAGAGGATCGACCATTTCAGGACTCTTGCAAACAAAATCAGGATCGTCAATCATAGATAGTCCTGACTGCTGCCGGTAACTTGCCGCCGTACAAACCGAACAGCGAGGACCCATGAAAACCATCCTGATCACCGGCGCTTCCTCGGGCTATGGCCTGGAGACGGCGCGCCATTTCCTCTCGAATGGCTGGAACGTCGTCGCGACGATGCGAAACCCGCGCGAGGATGTGCTGCCGCCTTCGCCGGCGCTGCGCATCCTGCCGCTCGACGTGACGGACGACAAAAGCATCGCGGCGGCGGTCGAAGCGGCCGGGCCGATCGACGCATTGGTCAACAATGCCGGCATCGGCGTCGCCGGAGCTTTCGAGGCGACGCCGATGGCGCATATCCGCAAGGTCTTCGAGACCAACACGTTCGGCGTCATGGCGATGACCCAGGCGGTGATCCAGCGGATGCGCGAGCGCCGTTCCGGCGTCATCGTCAATGTGACGTCGAGTGCCACGCTGGCGCCCTTCCCGCTGGCGGCGGCCTATACAGCGAGCAAGCAGGCGATCGAAGGTTTCACCGGCTCGCTGGCGTTGGAGCTCGCGCCCTTCAACGTCCTGGCCAAGCTGGTCGAACCGGGTTACGGGCCGACGACGAGGTTCACCGCCAATACCGGCGTGAATGTCCAGGACCTTATCCCCGAGGCCTATGCCGACTTTGCCAGGGCAGTCTTCGGCAATCTCGCCGATCCGGCGATGGCCGGGGCGCTGACCACCAGGGAAATCGATGTCGCCGAGGGCGTTTGGCGGGCCGTCAACGACACTACCGGCACACTGCGCTTCCCCGCTGGCGCCGACGCAGTCGCCCTAGCGGGGGCGGTCTGACGGGCAGCGTAAGCACCGGGGGCCGATGTGGCCTCCGGTGGAGCTGCGATAGCGCCGATCGTGGCCAAGACGGCAGGCATGGATCGCTGATATGATCGGTGCAACTGCGGCTCGCGCTCTATAGTTGGGGTTGTTCCATGTCGCTCGTTTACAGACCTGCTCGCGCCGATGACCTGGCCGCGACCGATGCAATGGTGGTCGCCAGCATCAATGAGCTTACCGTTCGGCACGGCTTCGGCCCGATGGCGGCGACGAGCCCGCCCAATTTCCAGTTGTTCTCACTCGAGGACGACCCCGACGGCCTGTGGGTGGCGGAAGACCATGGGGACATTGCGGGCTTCGCCTGGAGTTGGGTCTGCGGCGACATCTGGTTTCTCGCCCAGCTTTTCGTCGATCCTGGCCGACAAGGCCACGGCATCGGCAATACGCTGCTGGAGCGAACCATGCAGCACGCCCGCAAATCGGGCGCAGCCCACAGGGCGCTCATCACGTTCACCTTCAACCGTGTCTCGCAGGGCCTCTACATGCGGCACGGCCTGTTTCCCAAAACGCCGATCTACGTTTTCAGCGCCGCGCGCGAACGGGTGACCAAGGCTTTGCCTCAATCGCCATTGCGCGCCGTCGAAATGGACCGCAGCGCCGCGACAATGGAAAAACTCGTCGCAATCGATGCCAGTGCCCTGGGGGTCTCGCGAGAGAAGCACCACCGCTATCTGCGCACCGATGCCGCGACGACAGGTGTCTTGCTCCTCGCCGGCAGTGAGGCGATCGGCTACAGCTACCTTAGCGCCGGCGGGCATATCGGGCCCCTGGCGGTGACGCGGCCCGGTTTTCTTCGCGATGCCTTCGCAACGGCATTGCGGCTGGCGGCAGATCGCTCGGCCGAAAAGGTATCGGCCTTCCTGCCGGGCACATGCGAGAGCGCGCTCAGCCTTGCGGTCGATCAAGGCATGCGCATCACCTTCCCGATGCTGTTGATGGCATCGCCCGGCTATCGCGACTGGACGCAGTATCTGCCGCGAAATCCCGGCTTCATGTGATCGGCCGGGCCGCGGGGGCAGGCGGCGCAGAGGCAACCAAACACTTGTTTTCCCGTTATTTCAGCAGCTGTCGGCATCCGTCATATCGTCAGCCAATTGGCTCCCGGCCAACGACCGCGCGGAGCAGAAAGGAGGCCGCAATGGCACGGCCCATTGTTGAAATAGGCGACAGGGTGGCGGTGATCGCCACCGTGGTCGAGCGCACCAACGACCGCGTGACGCTGAGCCTCGACGGCAACGGCCACCGCTATTCGATGGTCGAGCCAAACGCCAAGGCAGGCGACAAGCTGAGGCTGGAGGGCGACGTCGTCCATGTCGACGAGGATCTCGGACGCACGACGGTGCAGGTGCTGGGGCGGGTGACCGTCGACACCGGGTCGGTCGAGATGGTGACGAGACGTTGCGACCTCGACCATATCGGCTCGAACGTGGCTGGCCACCCTCGCCCGCGCACGCAACCGACGCCGCACGGATGAAACCTTCCCGGTGAAACGGCGGCCGCTCCCTGGGCGTTTCCGTACCCGACGCTCACCGAATTGTCCTAGTTCCTTAACACAGAAATTTTGACCGGTTGGCTATGTGTGCATTGGCATGCGTTGGCGATTGGCCGAGACCTATCGCGGTCGTCATTCTCGGGCTTGACCCTGGGCTTGACCCTAGAATCCTGTGTGTTGGTTCTGGTGTATGGTTGAGGTGGGAAGGAGACCGAGTGGATCGTGGTCGTCCTTTCGGACAGGCCGTGGCATGGCCCGGTCCCTTCCCACCGGTGAACCATCAACCTGAACAGTTGCACGGGGCTGTTCGAAGCAGACCCCGCACCACAGGAAGAGGCGTGGACATGATAGCCCAGAACTATGTCGGCTGCGACATCTCCAAGCAGTGGCTCGACTTTTTTGATGAGACAAGCGGCCGTCTTCGGCGCATCGACAACCAGGCCGATGCGATCGCCGCCTATGTGGCAGGCCTTGATCCCAGTCGGGACTTCGTCGTCATGGAGGCGACAGGTGTCCATGACCGGCTGCTGCGCCATGCGCTGGCCAAGGCCGGCGTGCCGTTCTCGCGGCACAACCCGGCGCACACCCACCACTATTCGAAGTCGACGCGCCGGCGCGCCAAGACCGATCCTCTCGATGCCAGGATGCTGAGCGACTATGGCCGTCGCTATAACCCTGAGGCCGAGCCGGCGCCGAGCGAAGAAGTCGAGCGGCTTCAATCGCTTGCCGGCCACCGCGATCATTTGGTCGAGATGCGGGCAGCGCTGAAGAAGCACCTCGCCGAGGCTTTCGAGGAGGCCGTCATTGCCGATCTGGAAGAGACGATCGCCTTCCTCGACACGCGTATCAAGGCGTTCGAGAGCCAGATTGCCGAAGTCATTCGTCAAAACCAGGACACCGCTCGCGACCATGCGCTGATGGTCTCCGTGCCCGGTGTCTCCAATGTCGGCGCGCTCTCTTTGCTGGCGCTCCTGCCCGAGCTCGGCCAGCGCTCACCCAAGGCGATCGCCGCGCTCGCCGGCCTTGCCCCGTTCGACAACAAGAGCGGCAAGCTCAGCCGCAGGAGCCAGATCCAGGGCGGGCGATCACGCGTGCGTCGCGCCCTCTATATGGCTGCCCTCACCGCCATCAGAACCTGTGAGCGCTTCAAGACCTTCTATACCGCACTTGCTGCCCGCTCAGGGTCCAAGAAACTCGCCATCATCGCCGTCGCAAGGAAGCTCCTGGTCGTCCTCAACGCCATCATGCGCGACAAAACCGCATTCGCGTGAACACAGTTGCCATGCCGTGACTTGGGAGCGCCGCAGCGGTCCAGAAATTCTGCACCGTTGCACACTTCGGTCTAAGTAACGGCATGGATTCTAGGGTCTGCGCGCGTCGCTTCGCTCCTTGCTCCGCCCTAGAATGACGAGGTTCAGGAGCCTTCAGCTCATCGCCAGCGTTTGCGCTGACTACCCCAACGTTGATGGCCTTGCTCGACAAGTCTGCAATCTTTCAAAATCACTGTGTTGAGGAACTAATGCCGCTTGAAATACTGCCCTTCGCGTTCGTGCTTTCCGGCGGCTTCGCGCGACTTGAAGGTGCCGAGATTGCGGCGCTTGCCGGTCCTGGGATCGATCTTGCGCGAATAGAGCCGGTATTCGCCGGTTTTCAGTTTGCGGATCATGGAAACCTCCTGTGCGGGCCATGACTCCAACCCGCCGTGCCTGCCTCGGTTCCGATCACCATGATGCCCGCGCGCGGCCGGCGGCAAAAAACGCTTCTGTCGGTGAACCATTTCACGGACGCAAACGACCCAATGTCGGAATCGACATCGCAACGACACGATTAAGTCGAATTGTTTGTATTCAAATGACTTTCGCGACGTTATGCGGATGTTGCGAGCGTGCCGGATCTGAGGAGGGTGAGATGGTGACGGCGAAGCTTCACGGTGTTGAACTCGTCAGGGGACAGAAGTGGACAGTGCGCGTCACCGCCTACGGCACCACACTCATCTTCCCCTTCGAAGCCGAGCAATATGCGCGTTCCTACGCCGATGGCCAGGCTTTCCGCCTCGGCGTCGAGGTTGTCGAGTTGAAGGACTGCGCCTGAGAGGCCAAATCCGGTATTCGTCCGTTGGCCTGAAGGCCCATACGGCCCTATACAATGGGCTCATGTCGGCTCTCGACTCGGCAAAGCAATGGGCGCGCGCCATCAAGCGCGACGTGGTGGCGCTGTGGATTGCGGCCCGTGATTCGCGCGTGCCCTGGTTCGCGAAAGCCATCGCGGGCGCCGTCGCGGCCTATGCGCTGAGCCCGATCGATCTCATCCCGGATTTCATCCCGATCATCGGCTATCTGGACGACCTGCTGATCGTGCCTCTCGGCATCATGCTCGCGGTCAGGCTGGTGCCACCCGACCTGATGCGGGAATTCCGTGAAGAAGCCACGCGGCGCGAGAAGCCGGTCAGCAAGGCGGGTCTCGCCTTCATGATCGCGGTCTGGGTTCTGGCGGCGCTGGCGCTCACCTGGCTGTTCTGGCCGAAGCCGGCCTAAAGCGGCGTCGCGATCTTTCAGATTCGCCGATAGCGGTGCACATTCGGCTTGATTAGCGACCCCTTGTATTCGATGCCAATCAGGATCATGCTCAAGGGTGCGTGAAATTACGTGCGCTGCGGGTGGGTCAAAAGGGGTAAGGCGCTATGGAGTTTGCAGTCTGCTACGATCACAGCGGGTTCGATCTGGCGCGGTCGCTCTTCTTCGATCTCACTGCTTTCCTTGCGCTGATAACGCCATGGGCGATCGCGCGGCTGATCGAGATCACGCGCGAGGATGGCGCGGCCGGATTGCAGCTCGCGTGACGGGCTGAAAGCCCGTTCCTGGGATTGTCCTAGCCCTCGCGGCCGACCTTTCGGATCGACAGGTCGCCGAGCAGGACCGAACAGTCGATCTCCTCCTGGAAATGCGCCTGCGGATCGAGCATCAGCCAGGAAGCGTGGGTGCGAAGCTCCTTCAGCCTGGCGTTCTTTTCCGCACGCGCCAAGCGCTCCGCCTCGTCTGTCGAGGCTTGAAACGGCCTTTCGGCCTTGTGATGGTGAGGACTCCTCGACATCGCGGCCTAGAACGCGCCCGACCTGCTTTCGTTCCGCCGCATTGAAATGGCCCACGGCCATTAATTCTTCGGCGCCGGGTTTCGACGACGGACCAGCCTTGAAGCGTTCAGGGAGCGGGGTAGCCCGGCTTGCCTTGGCGGTAAAAGAGTACGGCTCTCTTACAGGCAAGCCGGGCTAAAGCGCCGACCATTGGGTTTCCTTTGGGGGGTAGCCGGCGCACGGACACAGTGTCCGTTTCCACCTGCGCCCGCAATTGTCGCTGAGGTCCTATGCGCCGGCGCAATGGTCCGAGCGGCCAGGACCGAAACGTTCATGCCTGGAATCACCCGGATCCCGGACGCACGAACGCTCAAGCCCGTGTGAGCCGGCTGCCTTTTTGGAGCGTGCTCTTGACGAAATGCTCGGCGTACCGCGCCCATTCGGCTTCCGTGACGTCGTTCTCCCGAACAGACTGCCTGAAAGCTTCCCGCAATGCGTCGAGATCAAAGATCGACAGCCGGTGATTTCTCTTATGGTTTTTTGTGCCTACGTCCATACTGCGTTGCCACGAACAGCAAGGTAACGTCCATCGTATAGGCGGCGCGTGTCCGGCCGATCAAGGCCTTGGCCCTGACTTCTTTTGGGGGCAAATGCCGTCGCGACTTCCCGCGTCTTATGCAAGGACAGAGCTGCCCGGCCCTGGGCTGGGGCATCCGACAGACGTCGTTATATATTCAGATCCGCAACGCCCGATGACAGGACCGCGCCAGACCGGACGGCGGCGGCGCGGCGCTATGCTCTGCGGGGCATACGTCTTTTGGTCTGGACCTGGGGCCGGATTGGTGGTTGTGTCGGCGCTGAAAGAAGTTCAGGTGGCAGCCGGCCCGCGTCTTCCCCGTCAACAGGAGCGACGCGGGCATTTGCCATTCGGGGTATGGGCGATCTTACCGCTTGCGAATCACAGCTGCCCCGCCGGCAACGGCCCGTCATTAACCTTCCTCCTCGGCACGGACCAAGGTCGGTGTCGCAATTGCGTCACCTCGCCTATACTGTCGCGAACGGGTGGGTGAACGGTGCCGATGTTTGGGAGGTATCTGAAACGGCTTGCACGAATCTGGAGCGGGCTCTCGCTTGCCTGGCAGTTCGTGATCGCGGGCGGCATCGGCCTTCTGGCGGTGATGCTCGTGGTCGGGCTGTGGGTGACATCTCAGATCCGTGACGGCGTCCTGCACAATTCCGCCGCCACCACCGCGCTCTATGTCGACAGCGTGATCGCGCCGCTGCTGCCCGACATGCGCAAGAGCCAGGAGCTGGACGACACCGTCAAGCGGGCGCTGGACGAGACGCTCGGCCAGGGAGCGCTTGGGAAAAGGCTGGTCTCGTTCAAGCTATGGCGGCGCGACGGCACGATTCTCTATTCGAAGGACGCCGACCTCATCGGCAGGCAGTTCAAGCCCAACGCCAATCTCGTCGCCGCTTTCGCCGGCAATGTCATGGTCAAATACAACTCCAACAGGCTCGAAGACGAGGAAGACGAGAAGGAACGGTCGATGGGGGTGCCGCTGCTCGAGATCTACAACCCGGTGCGCGAACCCTGGTCGGGCGAGGTCGTGGCCGTGTCTGAATTCTACGAATTGTCCGGCGATTTCGAGGAATCGCTGCACTCGGCCCTGTTGTGGAGCTGGCTGGTGGTGGCGGGCGCCACGGCGGCGGCGCTGGCCCTGCTCTCGGGCATCGTTTTCCGCGGCAGCCGCACCATCGTCACCCAGCAGGCGGCGCTCGAGGCCAAGGTCTCGGAATTGCAGGCGGCGCTGGCGCAGAACTCGACGCTGCGGCAGCGCGTTCAGCGCGCCTCGCGCCGCGCCGCCGCCATCAACGAGCGCTATCTGCGGCGCATAGGCGCCGACCTGCATGACGGGCCGGCGCAACTTGTGGCGCTCGCCGCGCTCAGGATGGACAGCCCGGCGCTGGTCGACCCGGCCACGTCGAGCACGCTGCGTGAAGCCGAGATCGCCGGCATCCACAAGACGCTCGGCGAAGCGATGCGCGAGATACGCGGCATCTGCAACGGGCTGGTCCTGCCGCAGATCGAAACCCAGGCCATCGCGGACATCCTACGCCTGGCGGTGGCCGAGCATGAGCGCCGCACCAGCACCAATGTGTTGCTAACCCTGCCAGAGCGCTTGCCGGAACTGGGCACCTCGGAAAAGATCAGCATCTATCGCTTCGTGCAGGAAGGCCTGAACAACGCCTTCCGGCACGGCAAGGGCAAGGGCCAGCAGGTCAGGGCCACGACGAAAGGCGGCAAGCTTCTCGTCGAGGTCGTGGACACAGGCCCCGGCTTCGACCCGGCCCGAAGCGAGGGACTTGGGCTTGCGGGCCTGAGGGAACGTATCGAAAGCATAGGCGGTCAGTTCGAGACACTGACAGGCCCCGGGGGAACAAGACTGGTGATCACCTTGTCTGTCGAGGAGCAACCGTGAGCACGTCCATCCGCATCGCAATAGTCGACGACCATCCCCTGTTTCGCGAGGGCGTTGCGCGCAGCCTCGGCGAGATAGGCGGCTTCGAACTCGTGGGCGAAGGCGCCAGCGCCGAGGACGCCGAAAGGCTGGTGCGCGCCAGCACGCCCGATATCCTTCTGCTCGACATCAGCATGCCGGGCGGCGGCCTCAGCGCGCTTGCCAGCATCCTTTCAGCGATGCCCGAGCAGAAGATCGTGATGCTGACGGTGTCGGAGACCAATGCCGACGTCGCCCAGGCGCTGAAGGCCGGCGCGCGCGGCTATGTGCTGAAAGGCGTCGGCTCCAAGGCGCTGGCCGAGATCCTGCGCGATGTCGCCAACGGCCAGAGCTATGTTTCGCCGAGCCTCTCGGCCAGGCTGCTTTCCGACCTTCTGCAGCCCACCGGCAGCAAGCCGGACCCGCTCGCCCAGCTCACCGGCCGCGAAGCCGAGATCCTGAAGCTGGTCGCGGAGGGGCTGAGCAACAAGGAAGTGGCCGCCCGGCTGTCGCTGCAGGAAAAGACGGTCAAGCATCACATGACCAGGGTGCTCGCCAAGCTCAACGTGCGCAACCGCACCGAAGCGGCGCTGCTGATGCATGAGGCGAGGGAGAGGAACTGAGGGGCTGGACGGAGAGTTGGGGAATTGAGGGGCCAATTAGGAACTGAGGAACTGAGGAATTGAAGAATTGAAGAATTGAAGAATTTGAGACGTTGGAGATCGAGGAAGCAAGGAACGGTGGCCGATCCCCTTTCTTCAGTTCTTCATTTCTTCAATTCCTCAATTCCCCTCCTCAATTCCCCAGTTCCCCTCCCCCAGCGCAAATCACCCCCGCCTCAAGGGACGGGGGTGACATGCGAGGGTATCGGATAAAGGGGGTAGCCTTTCCCGGCCCTCACAAGCTCAGCAGACGATTCAGATCCTCCTCCGTCGCCTGCCGCTCGATGATGGTGCGGCCTTGCGCGTCGGTCATCTCGAAACGGCCGTTCTGGACTTCTTCCTTCATGCCGTTGCGGTGGACGACGGTGATCTTGTTGCCGTCGATCGAGAGCGTGTCGCCGGTTGCCGCGTTGGTATAGCTGTTCTTGCCGCCGGGATTGGCATGGCCCTTGCCGCTGTTGTTGCCTGGTCCCGCATTGGGGTTGCCCCCGCCGGCATTGCTGTTGTCGGAATTGCCGCCGGCGGAGCCCGAATTGGAGCCACCTGCGGAGCCGGAGTTGGAACCGCCGCCGGAACCCGAATTGCCGCCATTGCCGTTGCCGCCGCTATTGCCGTTGCCGGCGTAGGCGGCGGACAAGAGCTTTGTCACGTTGCCCGGCGCCAGCAGGCAGGGCGCGACCACAACCGCCAGCGCGACAGCGAGGCGCAGCGAGAGGTCGGCTAGCCTTTTGCGGGCGGGTTGGCGCATTCTTTTCCTTCTTGCCGGTTCCACCTCGGTTTGCCGAAGGTCCGCTCTCGGCACGAGCACCGCGGAACCGGTCGCTTGACGGAGGCAAGGATCACATTCCTCCGACGCGACGAAAGCGGCCCACGACCCATGCTCCGGCCGATCAGACCATTTCCGCCGCCATGGGTGACCAATGTCGCAACAGCAGCAATCGCCGCAGCTTGAAAAAATTACCCCCGCACGGAGGCGGGGGTAAGGTGAGTAGCCAGATTCCATCGCAAGACGATCAGGACCGTAGAGACGAAGCAAAAGGTGGCAACCTGATTTTGCAGCGCTGACCTTCGGTCCCTTAAGATCTAATCCGGATAAAACCTCGCTCTCACAAACTGTGCTTTCACAAACTCTTCAGGCGATTGAGATCGGCCATGGTGGCCTTGCGGTCGACGATGGTGCGTCCGTATTTGTCTTCCATCCTGAACCGGCCCTTCTCGATCGTCTCCTTCATTCCGTTGCGGTGCGTGACCTGGATGCTGCCGGCGGTGGCCTCGACCTTATCGCCGGTCGCCGCGTTCACGTGGCTGTCGACATCGGCGGCGCTTGCCTGGCTGGCGCTGTTGCTCGAGCTGCTGTTGCCGTTACTGTTCCCGCTGTTCCCGCTGCTGTTGCCGCTTCCGTTTCCGCTGTTTCCGCCGCTATTGCCGTTACCGCTATTTCCGCCGCTGCTCCCGCTATTGCCGCCGCTGTTACCACCACCACTGCCGCCGCTATTACCGCCGCCGTTCCCGCCGCTGTTTCCACCACCATTGCCGCCGCCGTTTCCGCCGCCATTGCCGGCATAGGCCTTGGTCACAACGACACCATCGAGGGAGAGACTGAAAGGCGCGACAACAAGCGCCAACGCAGTCAGCGCTTGCAAGACCAGCCTGCAGCCCCTGCGCGTTAAGCGCATCCCGCTCTCCCCACGCCAGCCCTTCAGCTCGTCGGCCGAACTACCCCACCGGCAATGTCGCAGCATAAGCATCCCCAATCAGCCCATGATTAGGAAGTGGCCCACGACCCTTGTCTTGTCCACTCGGACTTATTGCTATTTTCCATAGGACCTAAGTCTTATTTCAACCACCGGATGTGGTCGGATATTGCCGCGCGCGCATCGATTTCTCCAAGCCGGGCAACGCTTTGGAGCGCGTCGCTCAGAAATGGATTCTGGTGCGCCTGACGGCTTCCGTGGAGTCAGGCCGGCGAAGGCGCGGGCCGCCGCGCTGCGACCGCCGTGCCGAAGGCGGCGGCAATGACGGCGGCGATGCCGGCGCATTGCAGAAGGTTGAGCTTCTCTGCCAGAAACAGGAAGCCGGTCAGCGCGGCGCCCGCCGGCTCCAGGCATACAAGCATGCCGTAGACCCTGGCCGGCATGCGGGCCAGCACCAGCATTTCCAGGTAGAAGGGCAGCGCGCTGGAGAACAGGCCGACCACGGCCGCGCCGGCGATGACGTGCGGATCGCTGAAATAGGGCTGCGCGGCGCCGAAGCCGAAAGGCAGCGCCAGCACCGCGGCGATCGCCATGCCATAGGCGGAAGTGCGCGCGCCGAGTTCGGCGCCGGCCTTCTGCGCGAAGATGATGTAGAGCCCCCAGCAGGCGCCGGCCGCCAGCGCCAGTGCGACGCCCAGCGGATCGAGCCCGCGGCTGATCCCGGCAAAGGGCGACAGCAGCGCGATGCCGGCTATCGCCAGCCCCACCCAGAGAAGGTCGAGCAGGCGCCTGGAGCCGAGGGTCGCGACGAACAGCGGCCCGGTGAATTCCAGCGCCACGCAGATACCCAGCGGAATGCGCTGGAGCGCGGCATAAAACAGCAGGTTCATGGCGCAGACGGTGATGCCGTAGGCGGCGAGCCAGGGCAGGGTTTTCCGCGAGGGCAGCACCTTCCATGGCCTCAGCACCGCCGCCAGCATCAGCGCGCCGATGGCAAGCCTCAGCATGGTCGTGCCTTCCGGTCCCAGCACCGGGAACAGGCCCTTGGCAAAGGCGGCGCCGATCTGCACCGACAGCATCGAGCCAAGCAGGCCGAGCACGGGCACGGCGCCCATTTGCGCCTGCGGTTTTGCAATCGGCGTCGACGTCACTTGCTCTCCGTCCCCTGCCTTGGTCGGGACCGGAGATAAGGCCTTTGCGGCAGCGCCGTCGTGAGGCAGCGGGCAGCGGATGATGGGACAAGGCGGCCTCTTCCTCGGGCGGCAGGCCCGCTGCACCGCACAATAACTTGAAATTCAAGATGTTTCCGCGGACTCTTCTGTAGAATTTGGCGCCGCGATCGAGCCTTTCTTCCAATATCGCCATCATACTCGCTGCGGTTGCAAGGATAACTCTCCGACATCCATCGCGATTGATACTTTCTGCAGATCAGACCAATTGCCCATGAATTCATAGGACCATTGGATCAACCGTATGGATATCTCGTTGCACAACTATTTTCGGCCCACAATGGGATCACATCTTATTTCAGGATCGTAAGCATTTTGTGTTGCACCGCAACATCCGCCGCTACAATCGTGGAGCGGGGGCATGCCTGTTGGAGGATGCCAATATTGTGACTCGGATGGGCATTCTGCCGGCCGGCAGGGATTGCGCCCCGGGCTCGGACGGCAAGCGGTCGGCCCGCAGCGGCGAAATTTGCTCGCCCTCTGGCACATGGCGTGACCGGCCTGACGGATGCCGCTGATGGCGAACGCGCGCGACATCCAACTCGACGCATTGCGGGCCATTGCGGTGATGCTGGTGCTCTACTCGCATTTCCTCGCTCCAGGCGGCTCGTCCTTCGTCGGCCATCTCGGGGTCAGGCTGTTCTTCGTGCTTTCCGGCTTCTTGATCACGCGGCTGTTGCTGGACGCGCGTGACACCAGCGCATTCGCCTCCGGGCCGGCGCTGCGTTCCTTCTATGCCAGGCGCATGCTCAGGATATTCCCGCCTTACTTCGCGGTCCTGGCGCTCGCATGGTTCGCCTCGGAACAATCCAGGCCCTCGCTCGCCTGGCATGCGCTCTACCTCTCGAATTTCTGGTACGCGCGGCAGAACGACTGGACGCCCTGGCTGCTCTGCCATTTCTGGAGCCTCAGCATCGAGGAGCAATTCTACCTCGCCTGGCCGCTGATCGTGCTTCTGGCGCCGCGCCGGCGCATCGAGGCGATCGCCATCGGCGTCATCGCGTTCTCGCTCGCCTACCGGTTCTACTGGCCGCTCGCCGCCAACCCGGCGCTGGCCCGCGACCTGCTGCCGCCGGCCTCGATGGACGCGCTTGGCTGCGGCGCCCTGCTTGCCGTCCGCCGCGCCAGGGGCGCGGATGCGCCGCAATGGATGCGGCTCTGCTGGCCGGCCCTGGCGGTGGCGTTCCTGTTCGTGGTCCAGTCCGATCCCGGGCCGGCGGATTCGGCCTGGGAATGGCCGCGCTGGACGCTGGTGCAGGTGCTGCCGCTGGTGCCGATGCTGGCAATCGTCGACGCATGCTCGAACGGCCTGCGCGGCACAATGGGCAGGGTGGCCGAACTCCCCCCGCTGCTATGGCTCGGCCGCATCAGCTACGGCGTATACCTCTATCATTCGATCCTTCTGGCCTGTGCCGTCAGGGCGCAGCCATGGATCCCGGTCAACGTCTCGGAACAGGGGCCGGGGCGGTTCCTCGTCGCGGGCACCGCCACGCTGGTCGTCGCCTCGCTCTCCTGGGTGTTCTTCGAGAAGCCGCTCAACGGCCTCAAGCGCTATTTCCCCTATGTCGCGCCCGCTCATCCGCGCGGCGCGAGCGAGGCCCTCCGGTTCGGCGCCGCCCCGGCGCTCGATCTGCGGCCGACGGACCGGAGCCGACCATGACCGCGGCACCTCTCATTTCCGTGCTGTTGCCGGTCTACAATGCCGAGCCCTATGTGGCCGCCGCCATGCAGTCGATCCTGCGGCAGGACTACGGCCGGCTCGAAATCATCGCCATCGACGACGGATCGACCGACAGGTCGCTGGAGATCCTCGAACGCTGCCGCCGGGACGACGGCCGCGTATCGATCATCTCGCGCGAAAACCGTGGCCTCGTCGCCAGCCTCAACGAAGGGCTGGCGGTCGCGCGGGGCGAGCTGGTCGCGCGCATGGACGCCGACGACTTCGCCTATCCCTGGCGGCTGTCGCGCCAGGCGGCGCTGTTTGCCGCGCGGCCGGAGCTCGGCTTCTGCGGCGCGCTGGTGGACACGCTGCTGCACGGCCGCGTCCTTAAGGGGCGGCTCGACCCGGTGTTCCGTCTCGACCTCACCGTGCTGTCGAAATTCTTCACCATCTTCCTGCACCCGACGGTGGTCTACAACCGCAAGGTCATCTCCGAGGCCGACCTTCACTACGACGGCAACTACCGGCACGCCGAGGATTTCGACCTCTTCCGGCGGCTGGCCGACCGCTATCCGGCGGCGCTGATGCCGGAAAGCCTTCTGGTCTACCGCGTCCATCCCGGCAGCGTGACCAGCCGGCACAGCAAGGAGATGCGGCGCACGCATCTCAAGATTGTCGGCGAGAATCTCGAGCGCCTGGGTTTGGCGCAGGGCTGCGAGGACCTGCGCGCTATCGGCGATCGCGTCTGCCTCGACACCGTGCGCCGGGCGGCCGCCTTTATCCGGGCGCTTGAAGAGCGGATCGCGGCATTGCCCGACCCGACGCGGCCGAGCTTGGAAGCCGGCGCGCTGAACCTGTTCTATTTCCTCTACCAGCTCGTCAATGACGAGGAGCGGCCGGCGCTGACACATGAATTGCTGACGCTGACCGGGAAATGGAACGCGATCCGCCGCCGGGAGAAATACGCGCTCGGCCCCGGCGCCTGGGCGCCCTGGCTGAGCCAGGCCTCGATGTGGGCGGGCAAGCGCGCCGACGGGCTTGCCTACCGCCTCAAATCCGCGCCGGCAGCGTCAGTGCTCGCGCCCTACAGGATGGCCGCGCCATGAACGCCGAGCGCCATCCGCTGCTGCGGCACCTGCGCCCCGCCCTGCCCCCTCCTCCGTGGCCCAGGCAGCGGCCACAGGTCTCCTTCATCGTGTGCACGCGCGACCGCCTGGCTGTGCTCGAAGCCTGCATCGAATCGATCCGCGCCGCTTGCCGGGCGCACCCGGCCTACACAGCCGAACTGGTGGTGGTCGACAACGGCTCGCGCGACGGCACGGCCAGTTATCTTTCGGCGACCGCCGCTAGCTCTGACATCGCCCTGACCGCAATCTCGGAGCCTCGCCCCGGACTGGCGGCGGCGCGCAATGCGGGGCTGGCGCGGGCGCGCGGGCGGGTGCTGGTGTTCGTCGACGACGACTGCAGGCTCGACCGCAGCTATCTCATCGACCTCGAGCGGCATTATGCGAGCGGCGAGAAATGGCTGATCCGCGGCGGCCGCGTCGAGACCGGCGACGCGCTGGACCTGCCCTTCACCATCAAGCGCTGCGACGAGCGCGAGCGGCTGACGCCGGCGGTCCACCCGGGCGGCTTCGTGCTCGGCTGCAACATGACCATGCACCGCGACGTCGCCGCCCGCATCGGCCCCTTCGACGAACGCTTTGGCGCCGGCGGGGCGCTGCGCTCGGCCGAGGACACGGATTATCTGGTGCGGGCGATGCTCGCCGGCATGGCGGTTGAATATGTGCCCGACATGACGATCTTCCACCATCACGGACGGCGCGACCGCATGGCGATCGACCGGCTGCACCGCGACTATAATTTCGGCAACGGCGCGCTGTTGCTGAAGCATTTTCGCCGCGCGCCCTGGCTGCTGCGCCATTTCTACTGGGCGGCCCGGGCCGCCATGCGCGAGCTCGTCGGCGGGCCGCGCTTCGACCAGGAGCTCAAACTGTCGCATTGGCCGATCGTTCTGATGAACCTCGCGGGCGCGGCGAAGTTCATCGCTCTCGTGCTTGTCAAGCGGCCGGCTCGAAAGCCTCAGTCGGGCAATGAGACCATCGAGGCCAGGGCGGAGGCCGGCGCGCGATGAGCGGGCGCCCGCCCCTGTCGATGCTGCGCCGGGCGCTCGGCAGCCGGCAGCTTGGCCTGCTGCCCGCCGTCGTCGCGCTCGGGCTTGCAAGCGCGGCGCTCGAAGGCTTCGGCATCGGGCTGATCATCCCGCTGCTCGGCATCATCATGGGGCATGGCGACACAGCCGGCATGGCGGGCTTCTCGGCCCTCCTGCAGAAGGTCGGCGCCGGGCTCGGCGAGCGCGAGCGGCTGATTGCCATCGCGGCCGCGATCCTTGGCTCGATCCTCTTGAAGAACCTGCTCGGCTTCGCCAATTCGGTGCTAACCGCACATATCTACGGCAAGGCCAGCCAGGCGATCCGCGGCGCGCTCGCCGAGCGGCTGCTCAATGTCGGCTATCCGTTCTTCCTGAAGGAGAGCCCCGGGCGGCTGCTCAACATCATCTCCAGCGAATCCTGGCGGGCCTCGGACGCCATTCAGGCGATGCTGGGCTCGATCGTCAGCGCCTCGGCGTCGCTCATCCTGCTCGTCTTCCTGCTGCTGCTCTCCTGGCGGATGACGCTGCTGGTGATGCTCGGGCTGGCGCTGGTCCAGCTTGCGCATATGGCGCTGTCGGCGCATCTGAGAAAGCCAAGCCGAAGCGTTGCCTCGCGCAACAGCGCCTTGGCCTCACGGATGCTGCACCTGGTCCATGCCGGCCGGCTGATCCGCATCTTCGGCCAGGAGGCGCGCGAGAAGGCGGCGTTCGAGGCGGCGTCGGACGGCGTGCGCCGGGCGGCCTTCCAGCTTTCCAACCGCCAGGGCGCGCTGGCGCCGCTGACCGAAGTGCTGCACGCCATGTTGTTCCTGGCGGTGGTGATCGGGGCCTGGCTCGCGGGCCTGAGCTTCCCGATGGTCGCCGCCTTCCTCATCCTGCTCTATCGGCTGCAGCCGCATGTCAGGGCCCTGCAGATGACATGGAGCCAATTACAGGGGCTTTCCGGCTCGCTGGAGGAAGTGACCTGGCTGCTCGATCCCGAGGGCAAGCCGGCCGCGCCGCAAGGCCGCCGGCCGTTCGCGTCTTTAAGCGAAAAAATCGCCTTCGAGGGCGTGAGCTTCAGCTATGCCAACGAGGAGCAGCGCGCGGCGGTGCTGCACGCGGCGAGCTTCGACATAAGAAGCGGCCGCTCGACGGCGCTGATCGGCCGCTCCGGCGCCGGCAAGACGACCATCGTCAACCTGCTCTGCCGCTTCGTCGAGCCGGACGGCGGCCGCATACTCGTCGACGGCGCGCCGCTGGGCGACATCGACCCGGTCGCATGGCGGGCGCACATCGCCCTCGCGAGCCAGGAGCTGGAACTGGTGGACGGCACGATCCTCGAGAACATCACCTACGGCAAGGACACGGCGAGCGCGGAAAAAGCGCGGCGCGCGGCCGAGCTTGCTGAGGCGCATGAATTCATCGAACGCCTGCCGCAGGGTTACCAGACGGTCGTCGGCTATCGCGGGGTCAACCTGTCGGCCGGACAGAGGCAGCGCATCGCGCTCGCCCGCGCGCTGGTGCGCGATCCCGACATCCTGATCCTCGACGAGGCCACCAACGCCGTCGACGGGCTGTCGGAAGCGGCGATCGTGGAAACACTGAAGTCGCGCGCCGGACGCCGCACGACGATCGTCATCAGCCACCACCACTCGACGATCTCATTCTGCGACGACCTGGTGATCCTGGAGCATGGACGGGTGCGGAAGCAGGCGCCGTTCGCCGAGTTGGCGGCGCGCAGCATGGATGAGTTGTACCAGCCGGAGTGAGGAGCGCGAAGGATCGAGGCGCTTCGGAACCTTGGTTCCTCGCCCCCACGAAGGTGGGGGAGAGGTGGCGCGGCGAAGCCGCGACGGAGAGGGGGAAACGCGCCGGCCTGGAAAGCAGTCGGAGGGAACCCGCCAGCGTCGCAGGCCCCCTCTCCGCCCCGCTGCGCGGGGCACCTCTCCCCCGCCTTGGCGGGGGCGAGGAAATGCGTCGGCGTCACCCCGCCATGGCCAGCGGCGCGGCGCTCTTGTTGGGGATCTGGATGTCGATCTCCAGCGTCGACATGGTGGCGCCGCGGTCCATCGAGACCTGGAGATAGTCCTGGTCGATCTGCACATGCTTGGCGATGACCGCCATGATCTCCTCGCGCAGGATGGAGACGAGGTCCGGCTGGCCGCGGCTCTGGCGCTCATAGGCGAGCAGCAGCTGCAGCCGCTCGCGCGCCACCGGCGCGCTGGTGCGCCGCTTGAAGAGGTCGAGGATGCTCATGCGGCCCTCCTTCCGAGCAGCCGGTCGAGGAAGCCCTTGCGTTCGAAGGGGACGACCACCGGCAGGTCCTCGCCTTCAAGGCGCCTTGCCGCTTCGAGGTAAGCCTTTGCGGCCCCATTGAGCGGTTCCGAGAGCGTGACGGGCGAGCCTAGATTGGAGGCCCGCAGCACATCCTGGCTTTCCGGGATGATGCCGAGCAGCGGCGTGGAGAGTATCTCCAGCACGTCGTCGATCGACAGCATCTCGCCGCGCGCGGCGCGCGCCGCGTCGTAGCGCGTGACCAGCACGTGTTTCTGCACCAGCTCGCCCTGCTCGGCCTTCATGGTGCGGGCGTCGAGCAGGCCGATGATGCGGTCGGAGTCGCGCACCGACGACACTTCCGGGTTGGTGACGATGACGGCCTCGTCGGCGAAGCGCATGGCAAGCTGGGCGCCGCGCTCGATGCCGGCCGGGCTGTCGCAGAAGACATAGTCGAACACCGATCGCAGCCTGGCTATGACTTCGGCCACGCCCTCTTCGGTCAGCGCGTCCTTGTCGCGCGTCTGCGAGGCCGGCAGCAGATAGAGCGTCTCCAGCCGCTTGTCGCGGATCAGCGCCTGCGACAGCTTCGCGGTGCCCTGGATGACGTTGACGAGGTCGAACACCACGCGGCGCTCGGCGCCCATGATGAGGTCGAGGTTGCGCAGGCCGACGTCGAAATCGACCAGCGCCACCTTCTTGCCGGTCTTGGCCACGGCGGCGCCGAGCGCGGCCGTCGAGGTCGTCTTGCCGACGCCCCCCTTGCCCGATGTGACCACGACTACCTTGCCCATTTATACAGCCTCCGTTGGCGATTTTTATTCATGACCGTGCCGGGCACGGCGGACTCGTAACAACTTTGGCACGCGAAACCGGTCCGAAGCTTGCGGCCTCAGCCGAGCGGCACCACGCAGAGCGCATCATTGTCGAGGAAGGCCTGCACGGCCTTGCCGCGCGAGACGCCTTCCATCTCCTCGGCGGTCGTGTACCAGCCGTCGACGGCGAGCAGCTCGGCCTCGTTCTTGCGGCAGAAGATGCGCGCCGAAACATTGCCTTCCGAGCCGGCGATCGCGCGGCCGCGCAGCGTGCCATAGACATGGATCGAGCCGCCGGCGACGATTTCCGAGCCGGACGCGACCGAACCCAGCACGATGACGTCGCCATGCGGATGGAACACCGACTGTCCCGAGCGGATCGGCGCCTTGATCATCAGCGTGCCGGCGGAATGCCGCGGCGGCTCGGCGCCCGCGCTTGCGGCTTGCGCCGGTTCGATCCTGACCGCTTCGAGCCTCGCCAGATCGGGGTCGACCGGCTCGTCGGCGGACATCGCGATCTGCGGAACCTCGGCCGGCACCGCCTCCGCGACCAGCTGGATCTCTCCAGCGGCCTGAGCCTGCTCCCCGGCGACGACTTCCAATTCCTCGGCCCGCGCCTTGCGCGCGGCCCGGCCCAGCAGCCCCTCGGCGGTCGCCTCCTTGGCGCCGGCCAAGAGCGGCGGCAGCTCAGGCCCGAGCTCGGCGCCTTCCAGTTCGATGGCATAGACGCGGATGCCGCGCGAGCCGAGCACGCCGACCAGCGCGCCGATCTCCTCCGGTCCCGGCTGGAGGAGGTTGAGATCCAGCACCACCGGGCGACCGTTGAAATAGCCCGGCGAGTTGGCGATCCAGCGATCCAGTCCCTCCAGCCAGTCGGCGATCGGCGCCTCCGGCGTCAGCGTGAAAGCGACGAAGGAACGGGCGCGGAAGCGGATCGATTTGTTGTGCAGGGGGGCGGCGAAGGTCACGTCCAGGCGAATCCTTACTCAATGGTTAAAGGGTGCCGGGCGAATGGTTAACAAAAGGTTAATTTTGGGGATCAGGGCCGTTAAGGAAGTGGCGCGGCCAAGTTCTGTGGCCGCACGGTGACAGGGCCTGCCGATGCCGCTATCGTCTCACCCCAGCCTGGCGGAAAGCAAGGGAGATCATGTCATGGAGATCAGCAAGCCCGAGGACGCCGCGGCCGCCTTCGCCGTTGCCTGGAACAGACATGACATGGACGACTTCGCGGCGCTGTTTTGCGAGGACGCCAATTTCGTCAATGTCGTTGGCATGTGGTGGAAAGACCGGGCCGAGATCGAAGCGGCGCACCGCGCGACGCACAAGACCATGTTTCGCGACAGCCGGCTGGAGGGTGTCGCCGCGTCGGTCGTCGAGCTGTCTCCCGGCCTCGCATCGGTGCACTACAGATGGACCCTGACCGGCGCATCCGCCCCGGACGGCTCGCCCGCCGGAACGCGGGAAGGCATCCTGCTTCTGGTGGTGAAGAAGGAACAGCTTGGATGGCGGATCAAGGTGGCCCAGAACACCGACATCGTCCCAGGCGCGATCGCTCCCCCTGCCCGCGCAAGCCGATAGAGCGGCCAAGCCCGCTCGGGTCGCGCATGTGAAGCGGCTAATATACAGGCGATCTGCAGCCGAGCACCATCCCGCCCGGGACTTTCCACTCTTCAGGGACAAGGAGACGGGCAATGGGCATTTATCGGGAAGACTGCAGGCGAGCAGGCAAGGCAGGCACGGCACTGGCGGCGCTGATGCTGCTGGGAGGGTGCATGACGCACCAGCCGACAGGCATTGACGCATACCAGACGAGCGGCATCGACCAATGGCTGGCGACGGCCGACGCCGACAAGGTCGTCAACGCGATGGCCGCGAAGGGCCTGATGCCCGCCACCATCGACTGCCGCTTCGCCGACACCACGCCCGGACAGGTGGCCTACCTGTCGAAATTCACCTGGATGCGGGCGCCCGCCAACACACGCTACCACTGGGAAGTGGGCGATCCGGCCTATCTCGCGAGCAAGGAAGTGCGGGCCAACCGGGTGGGGTTGCGGCGCGTGGATGCGAAGGTGGTGCGGGATAGCGTTACCGGGCAGAAGGTTGGGTGCTCGGTTTGGGTGGGATAGGCGAATCCTACGAAACAGAACAATCGGAGCCGGTGGCTGGGGCGCTATAGCCGACGAGTGTCGGGCGAATTGCAGCGGTCAAGCCTCTCCCGCCGGGCTAGGCCAAAGGCCGGATCGCCGGCCCGTTGAGGACGGTTCCGTCTGGCGAGAACTGCGAGCCATGGCAGGGGCAATCCCAGCACTGCTCCGTGGAATTCCAATGCACGATGCAGCCCAGATGCGTGCAGCTCGCCGAATGCCGGTGCAGCGTTCCGTCGCAGTCGCGACATACGGCGAGCTTGCTCAAGCCGTCCTGAAGGATGCCGCCTTCACCAGGCTTGAGATCGTCAGCCGATTTGATCTCGCCGGGCAGCAAATAGCCAGCAAGGTTCTTCACCGTCGTGAGGTTCTCATTGACGTATTGCGCAAAGGCTGCGGGCGGCGTCCGGTCCGGGGCGTACACGGCTTCCCAGGGGTTCGATCCTTCCACGATCAAATCGCGGATCAGCAGTCCGGCCAATGCGCCGTGCGTCATGCCCTGTCCGGAGTCGCCGGTGGCGATGAAGACGTTGCCGTTGCCGGGGCTGCGGCCTATGAAGCCGCAATAGTCGATCGTATCGAGAACCTGACCGGACCATCTCGCTCTTTCTCTGCCAAGATCGGGCACCAATGCCCTGATCCAGGCTTCGAGCGCAGTAAAGCGAGCCTCGCCGTCATCGGCTTCGCCCGATTTGTGATCGCGGCCGCCGGCAATGAGACAGTCGGTCTCGCTGGGGCCGGGATTGAGTCGGACATAATAATAGGGATCGTCCATGTCCCAGTAGAGCGCGTCGGGAAGAATTCCCCTTTCAATGTCGAAAGCCATCGCATAGGTGCGGTAAGGCGCCATCTTGCTATGGATCTTTACCCAGGTGTTGATCGGCGAATTGGTGGCGAACACCGCGTTCGAAGCGGTGATGGTTGAGCCGCCGTCGCATTTCAGGCGAACCTGCGTTCCCTCCTCGATTTCGACGACGGCGCTATCGGTGAATGCCTTGCCGCCTCGCTTCTGGAAATCGGCGAGCAGCGCGCGAAGATATTTCAGCGGATGGAAAGTGGCCTGGTTCGGATAGCGCAGGATGGGCGCCTTTTCATGGCCCTTGAGCGCTACACCCTTGCCATGCTCAACCGCGACGCCGATCTTTGCCGCGGCGGCATATTCCTTGTTGCATTCTCTGGCGGCCTCTTTCTCATCCATCCAGGCGGCGGGGAAAAGGAAGCCGTCCAGCCGCCGGAAGTCGCAGTCGATCTCCAGCCTGCCGACATGCTGTTCGATACAGTCGACGGCGGCTTGCTGGCTTTCCTGAAATCCGCGCGCGAGGGCCTCGCCGCGCATCTTAACCAGAGCGCTCAAACCGTCATCGCAGATGGGCGCCAAATGGGCGGTCGTGCGGGAAGTCATGCCGCCGAGCAGAGGGCCGCGATCCACAAGCACCACCTTGCGACCTGCCAAGGCCAGCTCGTAGGCGACGGAAACTCCGGCGATGCCGGCTCCGATGACGGCCACGTCGCACTGCTCGTCCTGTTCGAGGCGGGGAGCGCTGGGGAAGCTGGTATCGAGCATCCAAAAAGATCTGGTCGCTTCGCCGCTGACGTTCATCGCATTTCTCACCGAGACGACATAAGCTCGCCTCATCGACCGATCTTGGCCACTGCGAGCGGGGGCCGTCGTTTCAAACTCCGTTCGACGCGGAATGTTCCTGAACCTGGACGACGCGCTAGCGCGGGTCTTTAAACTGGCGTGGCCATGAAACAGGCCTCGACCGGAATATTTGGCACTGGGGACTCGTTAGTTTCTCAGACGATGCCAGGTAAGGCAAAGTGGACATATCCGAAGATCTAACTCATTGTCGCCGCCAGACAGGCCGCGGCTTGCTCTGGCATAACCTCAAAGGGAACCAGAGATGACAACGGCTGTTTCGACCTTTTTCACAAGACGATGTGTCGTCGCAGGGCTGACGGTGGCCGCCGCATCGACCGCTGTATTGCCGGCCGACATGGCGCGCGCGCAGAACAAGCAAACCACGCCTGACAAAAGCCTGTACGAGCGGTTGGGGGGCGTGTTCGCCATCGCCGCGGTGGTGGATTACTTCAGCGACGCCGTAGTGAAGAATCCCATTGTCGGCAAGAAGTCCAAGAACCCACAGCTACGGAAATGGCACACCAAGAACCTTGAACGGCTCCCCGGCCTCAAATTCATGCGCACGCTGTGGGTCTGCGACGTTTCCGGCGGCCCCTATAAGTTCGTGGCCACGAGGCCCGGCGCGACGCCGCTCGGCCTCGAGGAGGCGCATCGCGACTTGCGGATCTCTCCGGCGGAATTCGACGAGGTCGCGGCGGAACTGGGGCGGACCCTAGACCACTTCAAGGTGCCGGAGGCCGAAAAGTCGGAGGTCCTGAAGGCCTTCGCTGCGCACAAGGACGAGGTTACCGCCGGCTTTGCCAAAAAGGGCTGACGCCAGACCGTCAGGCGCGTCTTTTTTGCCGATCTCGCGCCCAGCCCGGTGACGGGTTTGGATGGCGCTGTCTTCGCGCGGGCTCTTCGGTAAGCTCCGTGACTCGGAGGCTCCGGTTCCTCTATAGAATATCGCTTCCCGCCCCGGAGCCTTCGCATGTCCGCCTCCCTCATCGCCGCTTTGCGCGCCGCCCTGCCCTCCACCACCATCTGGGACGCCGCCGAGCTCGCCTCGCGCGATCCCGGCTTCGATGCCCGCAATTTCGGCGCTTCGGCGCTGGTGCGGCCGCGTGATGTCGAGGGCGTCGCGGCGCTGGTGCGGTTTTGCGCGGAGCGTGGCATCAGCCTTGTCGCCCAAGGCGGGCGCACGGGGCTGGCGGGCGGGGCAGCGACTTCCCAAGGGCAGATCATCTGCGATCTCGGCGGGCTTGCCCAAATCGAGGAGATCGATCCGTTCGCGCGGGTGGCGATCGTGCAGGCGGGGGTGACGCTGGGGGCGCTGCGGGAGGCGGCGGCGGCGCATGGGCTCGACCCGGGCATCGATCTTGCGGCGCGCGGCAGCGCCACGATCGGCGGCATGGTTTCCACCAATGCCGGCGGCATCATGGCGTTTCGCAACGGCACGATGCGCCACCGCGTGCTCGGCCTTGAAGCCGTGTTGCCGGACGGGCGGGTGTTTTCCGACCTCACAAGGGTGCTCAAGACCAGCGCCGGCTATGATCTAAAACATCTCTTCATTGGCGCGGAGGGCACGCTTGGGATGGTCACGCGCGTGGCGGTGCGGCTCGACCCGGTGGCAGGCGCCAGCGCCACGGCGCTGGTCGGCGTGCCGGATGCGGCAAGCGCCCAGCGCATCGTGCGGCATTTTCTGGGCTCGACCAGCGCGCGGCTCAGCGCCGCCGAGATCCTGTGGCGCAATTTCGCCTCGCTGATGCAGCGGGGGCTGGGCTATGCGCCCGGGCAGCTGCCGCTCGATGCGCCCTGCCTACTGGTGCTGGGGCTCAGCGCGGACAGTGTCGAGGCGGCCAGAGGGGTGTTTGAGGACGGGCTGGCGGCGATCTGGGAAGAGGCCGGCATCATCGACGGGCTGGTCGCGAGCTCCGAGGCGCAAGCCGCCCAGATGTGGCGGCTGCGCGAGGAGACAGTTGAGATCGAGCGCGCGCACCCGATGGCGCCCTCCTTCGACGTGTCGGTGCCGGGCGGCGCGCTGGACGCCTATGTGGCGCGCATCGAGGCCGGGCTGAAGCGGATCGACGCCGCCTACGCGCCCTATGTCTACGGCCATCTCGCCGACGGCAATCTGCACATCTCGATCAATTGCGACGGCCCGCTTCCGCATGAGCGGCACGCGGCGATCGAGGACGTGCTTTACCAGGGCCTGCGCGAAGCCGGCGGCTCGTTCTCGGCCGAGCATGGCGTCGGGCTGGAGAAGCGCGAGGCGTATGAGCGCTACGCCGACCCAGTGAAGCGGGATTTGGCGAAGGCGATCAAGGCGCTGATCGATCCGGGTCATGTGATGAATCCGGGGAAGGTCGTGGGGTGAGATCGGTGGGCTAGCCTTGAGATGCGGGCGGGAGAGCGCCCCCTCTGGCCTGCCGGCTTTCGTCGCTCGAAAGCAATCAGGACAGAGGGGTGTGGCGGAACGCGGCGCTGCCCTCTTTTCTTGGCCCCCACGAATGTGGCCAGGGGATGCACACATCTTCTGTGACGGGCGTGACTGATCAGGCCTCGGCTCGATTGCCAGGTGGTTCCCCCAATCCGTCGCTGCTTCGCAGCGCCACCTTTCCCCTCCTCCGGAGGGAAAGGAAGGGAGCGTTGCTGGACGAGCGTTGACGGCAAAAAGCTTGGCGCCTTCCTCTACCCCGTCGATCGGGGGAGAGGTGGCTCGGCGAAGCCGAAACGGAGAGGGGGAGCGCCGACGTAAGGATGCTGAGCGAGCCCGCCGGCGCCGCAGGCCCCCTCTCCGGCCGCTTCGCGGCCACCGTTCCGGCCACGGGTCTCGCCCGTCGTTCGGACCCCCCGCCGCTGGCGGAGGCGAGGAAAAGCGTTGGCCCTACTCGCACTGGCGGCGCGGGCCGCCGTCGAAGGGTTGGTAGGTGTTGTCGCGCGGATCGTAGGAGCGGTAGCGGCTGAAGCAATAGTCGATATGGTCGGCCGAGACCGGCCGGCTGGAGGCCTGGGCGGCCTCCGCCTCCGGCGACATCTCCTCCGGCGGGCCGCCATAGGTTGTGGCGTAGCCGTCGCCGAACGGGGCATAGCCCTGCATCTCGGCCTGGTCGTCGCTCGTCTCGTTGATCCCGTCGCCGGCCGTGGCGGCCTGCCGGTCGTTCGCGCCCTGATCGCTGGTCTGATCGCTTTGGCCGGTCGAGGCGGTGCGGTCGCCGGGATCGTAATAGGGCGAGATGCAGGGGCGCAGCTCGCCGCTGTAGGAACGGTAGCTGTTTTCGTCCGGGCGGTAGCTGCGGTAGCGCGTCGCGCACCATTGCAGATGGGCGACGGGCAATTGTTGCTGAGCCTGCTGATCGGCCGGCGCCGGCTGCTGGGCCGCGTTGGCGGCCGGCGCGGGCTGGATGGGAGCGGAAACGTCCGGCAATGGCTGCAGCTTCGGCTGTGCGGTCGCCGCCGGCGCCGCGAGCTGGGTGGCGCCAGCCGCCTTGGCTGGTTCGCCCGGGGTCGGCTCGCCGCCCGCCTTGGCGGACGCGGCCTGCTGGGCGGGAATGCGCTCGAGATTCTGCTTCTGCGGATCGACCGGCTGCGCGTCCTTCGTCCAGAGCTCGGAAACGCCGATCGTGGGGGTTGCCTGGCGCACCGGCTTGGCGGCCAGCATCCAGGTGGCGAAGGCAAGCCCGCTGGCGAACACGGCCAAGGTCAGCACGAACCCACCGGCAATTCCCAACAAAGCCTTCACGCGGCGCTCCTTCAGTCCCCGCTCATAGAATGCGGGGCGCGAGATGGAGTTCCTTCTGCTGCGCAATGGGGGCCAAAGTCGGGCGGGCAAGCGCCGTCGCCGGACGCCGGCAAGACAGATACGGCGTCAGTCCTGGCCAACCACTTCCTTGTATTCCCGCACCTTGCCGTCCTGGCCTCTGATCAGCCAGGTGTCACCGTCGCGGCCCTCGATATGGCTCGCCGCCAGCGGCACCTTGCCGCCGCCGTCCGGCAGGTCGATGACATAGGTCGGGATGCAGATGCCGGAGAGCCGCCGGCGCAGTTCCGCCACCAGCGCCTGGCCCTCGGCGATCGTTGTGCGACGGTGCGCCATGCCGCGCGCGAGGTCGCCGTGGTGCAGGTAATAGGGTTTCACGCCGAGACGGTACATCAGCTCGCGGCAGAGCTCCTCCAGCACCTCGACCTTATCGTTGACGCCTTTCAGCAAAACGCTCTGGTTGAGCAGCACGAAACCCGCCTGCCGCATCGCGCGGCAAGCTTCCTCCGTGGCCTGTGTGATTTCCCGCGCGTGGTTGAAGTGCGTGACCACGCTCACCATCAGCCGGCCCTGCAGCGCCTCGACCAGGCCGGGCGTGATGCGCGACGGCAGCGCCACCGGCACGCGGGTGTGGATGCGCAGGAGCCTCAGATGCGGGATCGCCTCCAGGCGGGCGCGGATCTCGGCCAACGCCTTGTCGGGCAGCGACAGCGGATCACCGCCGGTCAGGATCACCTCGCGGATTTCGGGATGCCCGGCGATATAGGCCAGCGCCGGCTCCAGGGCTTCCCGCGTATAGCCGCGGCCGATCGAGGTCAGCGACTCCTTCCTGAAGCAGAAACGGCAATAGACCGCGCATTGATAGGTGGGGAACAGAAGCACGCGGTCGGCATGGCGGTGCGTCAGCCTGGGCGCCGGGCTGAAGGCATGGTCGCCGATCGGGTCGTCGAGCTCGCCCTCGGCGGCGACCAGCTCGTCGGGCGAAGGGATCACCTGGGCGCGGATCGGATCGTCCGGGTCGTTCCAGTCGATCAGGTCGAGATAGGGTTTTGGCACGCGCACCTTGTGGGCCGCGGCGGCCTCCTGCGCGGCGGCGCGCTCGGCCGGCGAGAGCGGCAGCGGGGCAAGGTCGCGCACATGGCGCACGCCGGCGCGGACATCGTCCTGCCAGGCGGCGTCGGCGGCCGGTTGTTTGAGATCGGTAGTCATGGACATCCCGGAACAGATTTGCGCGGGATATCGGATGGATGGCGCACGGCGTCAACCGCACGGTTGACGCAGAGCCAAGCACGCTAGCCGGCCGCGTCTCATTCCTTCGCGCTGGGCATAGCAATCCCTCACCCGCCAAACTTCGCTATCGCCGCCTCCGTCACCGGCGTGAAGAAGTTCACCAGATTGCCGTTGGGATCGCGAAACAGTAGCGAGCGGTTGCCCCAGGGCATTGTGGTCGGCGCCTGCACCAGCGCTTCGCCCAGACTCCCGGCAAGCCTGCGGTATTCCTCATCGACATCGGCCACGCGGAACTCGATGATGGCGGTGCGATTTGCCGCCGGGCTTGCCACGTGGTCGCCGCCGAAGAGCGCAAGCGTGCGCGTGCTGCCGATCGCCAGCGTGCCCGCTTCCGTGACCAGCTCGGCGAAGTCCTCGGTGTAGAGCGTGAGCTTCATGCCCGTGACTGTCTCGTAGAAGGCGACGAGCCGCTTGACGTCGGCGGTGATGATGCGGGTCGAAACGAAATTCATCTGGTCTTCTCCGTCGGCTGGCCGACGAAGAGATCTTCGCGGCTGGGCGCGCCCGTTCAGGAGCCCTGCCCCGGCTTGTGGACCAGGCCTGCTGCCAGCATAGTGGCAACAGGAGACTTGCCTTGCGCCGCGCCGACAGACTGTTCCAGATCATCCAGATCCTGCGGCGCTCGAGCCGGCCGATCACCGCCAGCCGGATCGCCGAGGAGCTCGAGACCTCGCGCCGGTCGGTCTATCGCGACATCGCCGACCTCATCGGACAGCGCGTGCCGATCCGGGGCGAGGCCGGCCTCGGCTATGTGCTCGACCGCGACTACGACATGCCGCCGCTGATGCTGACGCCGGACGAGCTGGAGGCGGCGGTGCTCGGCGCGCAATGGGTGGCCGACAAGGGCGACCCCGTTCTGGCGGGCGCGGCGCGCGACCTGATCGCCAAGATCGCCACCGTCGTGCCCGAGCGGCTGCGCCCCTTCGTCAGCAATCCAACCGTCGGCGCGCCGCTCAGCCGCGCGAGCCTGCCGGACGGGCTGGATATCGCCAAGGCGCGGGCTTCGATCCGCAAGGGCCACAAGATCCGGATCCGCTACCGCAACGAACAGGGCGACGAGAGCGAGCGCGTGATCTGGCCGACCATGATCGGCTATGCCGAGACGGTGCGGCTGCTTGCCGCCTGGTGCGAGCTGCGCCAGAATTTCCGCCATTTCCGCACCGACCGCGTCAGCGCGGCGGAGTTCCTCGACGAGCGCATCGGCTGCCGGCCGGGAGAGCTGCGCAACCGCTGGAAGCGGCATATGGAGGCGCAGGGGCTGCGCTTGCCTTAGCTCGCGGCGTAGGCGGCCACAGAGGGTTTGCATTCCTTCGCGCCCCCTTCTGTTCTTGGACATCTCCCCACTTGGGGGGAGATCGGATGTCGCGCCGGGTTTCGCCAATCGCCGATGTAATAAGGGAGGGCCGGCGCTGAAGCTGCCAATCTCCCCCCTTGTGGGGGAGATGTCCGGCAGGACAGATGGGGGGCGCCGTGGAGCGCGACCTCACTCGCTTGCCAGGCCCCATCGACTTTCGCCGCATCGACCAGCGCCCTCTTTTCATGCAATCTCCCTCGGCGGCGATCATGGGGAGATGACCGCCGCCAAAGGGAGGATTGCCATGACCGATATGCCGGCGGCGCTGCCGCTCTATGAGGATGCCGTCGAGCGCTTCCGCATCGAGGACGAGATCGCGCGGCTGCATGGCGATCCGGCCACCGGGATCAACGCCTATGTCGAATGCTGCGGCCGCTATACTGGCGAGAACCGGTTGGCGCTGCGCGCGATCTCGGCCGGCGGCGAATTGCGCGAATATTCCTTCGACGACCTCGCCGACATGTCGGGCCGTGTCGGCACCTTGCTCAAAAGTCTCGGCGTCGGCCCTGGCGATGTCGTGGCCGGCATGCTGCCGCGCATCCCCGAGCTTGTGGCGCTGATCCTCGGCACATGGCGGATCGGCGCCGTCTATCAGCCGCTGTTCACCGCCTTCGGACCGAAGGCGATCGAGCATCGCCTGAGCTACAGCAAGGCGAAGCTGGTGGTGACCAATCTCGCCAACCGCGGCAAGCTCGAGGAGGTGGAGAACCATCCGCGCATTGCCACCATCCTCGGCCCCGGCGAGATGCCTGCAGGCGACATCGATTTCCGGGCGGCGCTCGCCGCCGCCTCCCCCGACTGCGAGCCGGTGATGCGCAAGGGCTCGGACCTGTTCATGATGATGTCGACCTCCGGCACCACCGGGCACCCGAAAGGCGTGCCGGTGCCGCTCAGCGCGCTTCTTGCCTTCGGCGCCTATATGCGCGACGCGATCGGGCTTCGCCCCGACGACGTCTTCTGGAACATCGCCGATCCCGGCTGGGCCTACGGGCTCTACTACGCCATCACCGGGCCCTTGCTGCTCGGCATCGCCACCACCTTCTACGAAGGCGCCTTCAACGCCAAATCGACCTACGACATCATCGAGCGGCTGGGCGTCACGAGCCTTGCCGGCTCGCCGACGGCCTATCGCCTGCTGCTGGCGGAAGGGCCCGAGGCCGCGGCCCGCGTCAAAGGAAAGCTGCGCGTGGTGAGCAGCGCCGGCGAGCCGCTCAACCCGGAAGTAATCCGCTGGTTCGCCGCCCATCTCGCCGCGCCCATCCACGACCATTACGGCCAGACCGAGAACGGCATGATGGTCAACAACCATCACGGGCTCAAGCATCCGGTACGCCCGGGCTCGGCCGGTTTCGCCATGCCGGGCTACCGCATGGTGGTGCTTGACGAGGCGGGCAACGAGCTCGGCCCCAACCAGCCGGGCGTGCTTGCCGTCGACATCGCCAACTCGCCGCTGCGCTGGTTCGACGGCTACCACCAGGCGGAGACGCCGGCGATTGCCGGAGGCTATTATCGCACCGGCGACACGGTGGAGTACGAGCCGGACGGCTCGGTCTCCTTTATCGGCCGGGCCGACGACGTCATCACCTCTTCCGGCTACCGCATCGGGCCTTTCGATGTCGAAAGCGCGCTGATCGAGCACCCGGCGGTCAACGAGGCGGCGGTGGTCGGCGTGCCCGATCCGCAGCGCACCGAAATCGTCAAGGCCTTCGTGGTGCTGGCGCCCGCTTACAAAGGCAGCGAGGCGCTGGCCGAGGAACTCGCCCAGCATGTGAAGAAGCGGTTGTCGGCACATTCCTATCCGCGCGAGGTCGAGTTCGTGAGCGAGCTGCCGAAGACGCCGAGCGGCAAGATCCAGCGATTCCTGTTGCGCAAGGCCGAGGTGGAGAAACGCAAGGCATAAGGCGCAGAGGCGGGAACTGCTGATCTCCCCTCTTGGGGGGAGATGTCCGGCAGGACAGAGGGGGGCGCTGTCCCGCCGACGTATCGGTACTTCGATCGGCCCGTCCCAGCGCTTCGTCATCCTCGGCCTTGACCCGAGGATCCATGCCGCGACCTTCTCCGGAGGACGCAGCGGAGCAGAATTCTGAACCGTTGCAACACCTTAGCGTCACGGCATGGATCCTAGGGTCTGCGCTGCGTCGCTTCGCTCCTTGCTTCGCCCTAGGATGACGACCTCAATGGTTTGCGTTCTTTCGCGCCCCCCTCTGCCCTGCCGGGCATCTCCCCCACGAGGGGGGAGATTGGCAGCTTCAGCGGCAGCGCCTAAGTCTTTTTTTAGCCCAATCTTGCCTGCAAGACATGCATACGGTTTTGGGCGAAACGGGGCACATCATGCGGCTGGTCTTGACACTTCTCCTCGCGCTGGCGGGCAGCGCGGCGCTCGCGGCCTCGCCGGAAGACGATTATATCGCGGCGCGCGACAAGGCGATCGCCGACATCACCGCGCAGGAAAGCGCCAACACGGCCATCGAAACCATCGACGCGCAGAACGAGAAGGCGCTGGCCGACCTGAAGCAGCGTCTCGCCGCCATTCTCGGCCCGCTTTCAGTCAAGGGTTTTCCGGCGACAGGCACCAACAACATCGAAAGCCTCAACGCCTCCGATATCGGCTACGGCATGCTCGACGGGCTGCGCTATGCCCAGAGCGACGACGGCCCGAGCATCGTCGTCTCGACGCGCGGGCTGACCGAGCGCTGGCTCAAGTCCAAATCGACCGAGGCGGAAGCGGATTTCAAGCTGCCCACCGATATCGGCGCGGCGCTGAAGCTCGACAGCTTCTACACCCAGGCCATCGGCAGCGACGCCGCCTTCTCCGGCACGCTCGACTTTCCGCTGAAGAAGCCCGACGGCGCCGACATGGTGGTGGCCCGGCTCGGCGGCTGGACGCAGGATGTCGGGCCGATCTACGAGCAGCATATCGTGGTGGCGGTCGTCAAAGGCGACCGCGTGCTGATTGCCGAGGCGCCCGCCTCGCCCGCCGTGCCGAAGATCGCGGCCTGCGATTCGATCTGGGCAGCCGCCGACGCGGCCGCGCAGAAAGCCCAGCAGGGCAACGAGGGCTCGGATCAGGACGACCCGCAGGCTTCCGATCCCGCCAACGCCGCCTGGGAAAAGGGCGATGCCGACTACCGCGCCTGCATGGCTGAGCGTCTGCCCGGCGATCCGTCCTTCCCGGCGCTGCTCAAGCAGGCGCAGGACCTTGCCGACGGCATGACGGGCAAGTAGCCCGCCACAGCAGTTCCAGGCGCGGCGGTTTTCTCAGCCCGCGTTGGCTCGCAAGTTCCGCCGCGGAACACGCCGCGCGGCCGGGCGTGCCGCTTCCGCGATGATCCCGTTGGCCTGAGGCGCGGCATCCTTGCGCGACCTTGCGTCGGTCACCCGATGCAGCCGCTCGTAAGGCAGCAATTCCCGGATGCGCGCATTGAGCGCTTCGACCTCGGCGTGCAGATCCTCGCATTCCTGCTTCTGGATATCGAGCTGGATCTGCTCGGACGCCTGCTGCAACGAAAGCTGTGAGAGATTAGTGCTGACCTCCGACAAATTCTTCTTGTCGGCTTCGCTCTCTTCCCTGAGAACGGCGAGCCTTTCCTCGGCGATCTGGCGTTCGGTGACGGCATCGTTCAACTGCCCCTTGAGCCTGGTGATTTCGGCCGAGGCTTCGCCATTGTCGGTCGAGACCTTGTCCAGGCGCGACTGCAGCTCCTGCATTTCGGCGCGCAAACCACGCATCTCGGCCTGGCTGCGCGCCAATTCGGCGGCGCTGTCGCTTTCGGCGATCCGCGCCGCCTCGGCTGTTTCGGCGAGCCTGGCCTGGGTTGCCTCCAGCGCCTTCTGCAGCCGGGTTTCTTCCTTTTCGTGGTTGCCGATCTGAGCCATCAGCTCGGCAATATGGGCGGTTTCGCTGGCGTGGGTTGCCGCGAACTCGTCGAACTTGTGGCGGGCCTCAGCCTCGCGTTTTTGCGCCTGCTCCAGGTCGACCGTGAGGCCGACCTGCTTCTCGCGCAGCAGCTTGTTCTCGGCGCCGCGCCTGTCGACTTCGACGGTCTTAGCGGTCAAGGCTTTGACGATCTCACCGAACTCCGTCTCGCGCCTGGCGTTCTCATTGCTCATCTCCACCAGTTCCAGGCGCACGGCCGCCAGCGCCGAGCGCAACTGCTCGCGGTCCTGGACGAGGCTCGCCTCGCGCTGTTGCCAGGCCTCGGCCGCGCCGTCGCGCTCGCGCTGCTTGCGGGCGGCGTCAAGCAATTGTTCCGAAAGCGTTTTGTGTTCGGCGGTAAGAGCTAGATTTGCCAGCTCCAGCTCGTTGGAGCGCAACACGTCGCGGTGGAAGACGTTGAGGACCTCGCGCGTCATGTGATGGGCGGTGGCGATCTCCGCCAGCTTCGCCTCGATCTCCTGCAGATGGCCCTGCCCATCGCGGAATGCTTCCGCCAGATCCGATTGGAGTTCCTGAAATTCCTTATCGACGTCCTCGGCCCGCTTGATCAGAGACTTGAAATTCATCACCGCACATCCCTTACTCACGCCCCACGCGTACTTAACGAATTGCTAATCTAGCCCTTTACCTTCCTTTCGGGAAGCCTATGCAACCGAAACCGAAATTAAGGTTATCGCCGGTCGCAATCTTATGCGGAACCGCTTCCAGGTGATCTGCCTGCCGGGCATAACATATGTTAACTTCATCTCGCGATGGATGCTGAAATTCGCCGCTGTAAAAGGGAGAAGGCACCGAGCTGCTTGGCATCATTCATCGAGCTGTTTGGCATCATTCATATGGCGGATACGAAGACTTTGCGACGGAACAGAGAAGCGCCGTTCGTCAACTTTCTCTCTGCGCGCCGCCCCTGACGACCGCGCCGCGGATCCGACTGCCGTGGCTGTCATGGAAGATTGCGCGGGAGGCGCATCGGACGACCTCCCGCGTCTCTGCATCAACTCTTGATGTCGATGCGCCTGACTTGCGACTGCGCCTTCTCGCTCTTCGGCAAGGTGACAGTCAGCACGCCATTCCTGAAGCGCGCCTCCACCTCGTCTTCCTTGACCTCGTAGCCGACCGGGATGCGGCGCTCGAAGCGGCCATAGTACCGCTCCGAGAATTGCCTATCCTTGTCATCGGTCTCCGAGCGCTTCTCGCCTCGCAGAGTCAGAACGCCGTCGTCGAACAGGACTTCGATATCTTTCTGTTCAAGGCCCGGCACCTCGGCCATCACCTTGATCTCCTTCTCGCCGTTGGAGATCTCGACGCTCGGCCAACCAGAGCCGAGGGCGGAGACACCGCCAAAAGACGGCAACCGGCTGTCGAAGCCGCGGAAAACATCGTCGAACAGGCGGTTGACCTCACGATGCAGCGACAGGAAGGGATCGCGTTCGCCGTCGCGGAACAGGCTTGGAACCTGGTTGCCGTTGCTCCGGCCCCAGGGAATCAGGTCACGGACACTCATGGTTTCCTCCTTTCTGCTCATCGGTCTGAAAGGCTTCCTGTTGCGCCGGGCCATGTGCCCGGCGCGTTGCGCGGGGGCGCTGACAGGAAGGCCTCAGGCCGCGTGCTTCTCGGCTTCGATCTTCTTCGTCGCGCCTTTTGGCATCGCCTTGTCGGCTGCGATCTCGATCCGGCGCGGTTTCATCTCTTCGGGAATTTCACGCTTCAGATCGATGGTCAGCAGGCCATTGACCAGGCTGGCGCCGACGACTTTGACATGGTCGGCAAGCTCGAAACGGCGCTGGAATGCGCGACCGGCGATGCCTCGATGCAGGTACTCACCCTTATCCTCGCCGGCTTTCTGGCCCGAGACCATGAGCATGTTCTGCTCCTGGGTAATGTCCAGTTCGTCCTGCGCGAAGCCTGCCACCGCCATGCTGATGCGGTAGTCATCTTCCGAGGTCTTGGCGATGTCGTAGGGTGGCCAATTGTCGACGGTTTCGATCCGGCTCGCCGTTTCGAGCGCGTTCAACATTCGATCGAAACCGATGC
Organism: Mesorhizobium sp. M2A.F.Ca.ET.043.02.1.1; assembly: GCF_003952405.1. Taxonomy (NCBI): domain Bacteria; kingdom Pseudomonadati; phylum Pseudomonadota; class Alphaproteobacteria; order Hyphomicrobiales; family Phyllobacteriaceae; genus Mesorhizobium; species Mesorhizobium sp. M2A.F.Ca.ET.043.02.1.1. Next base: position 5,732,499 of record NZ_CP034445.1, on the reverse strand, counting down.
TCGACCGGAACAGGGGAGTGAAGTCAAAGCTGGTTCTCATAGCTACATCCTCCATTGAGCAACATAGATACGAGGAGCGCCAAGGAAGCGGCGCTCCTTGACCCTTGCCGGTCTCTCAAAGCACCGGCAAAATCCATCTGGGAATTCAAATCCGGGACGTCAAGGGCCCAACCCGAAGCCCCCTTCAAGGTCGTGAAAAGCCACCCTCTTCGTCTGCGCGCGCTGGCAGGCTATGATGGACGGCGGCCGCACAACACGACCGCCTTGATGGAGCTGATCTTCAATGGATCGGGATGATCCCGTCGACGGCCCGCCATTCCGATGGCCTGATGAGCCGATGGTGGGCGACGCGAACGGAATGCAAGGCGCCCGCCAGCTCGCGTTCCCAAAAGCCCCAGAAAACCCCTCAGCGTGGGGAAGTCCGGGGCGAGATCATAGTCCTGCCAGACATAAAGCTGGAGCAGGCTGGGATGGTCTGGCAGATGATAATGTATCTCGGCAGTGGTCAGGCCATAGCCACTCATCTGCAGGCGGAATTCCGTGCTGACCGCGTTCACCATCGTCTTCCGCCCTCACGCGCTCAGCCGGTCAACCAGCTGCCGGTGGTCGTCATCGGCAGGGCCGCTGGGCGGCGGGGCGGTTGCGTCGAGTCGGCGCAGCGCATCCATGATGTCGTCGAAGGAGACCGGCCGCTCGGCCCCCGGCGGCTGGCGCAGCGCCGGCATCGATTCAACGGCGCAGGCGTCGGACGCCCAGGACGAAAGGATCGCCCGCTTTTCCCATATGTCGAGCGAGCCGTCCTCCAGCACATCCCGCGGGTGCTGAAAATGGCTGGCCGGCGACAGCAGCCGGTCGAGCGAAAGGTCTGATATTTCGGGAGCAAGGGAAGGAATGATCGGCGAGAGCGTCTGTCGGTCCATTTCTGTCCTCCGTCTCCAAAAACTCCTTGGTTCAGGTTCCAAATTTCTCAGCGGTCCCGGCGCTGCCAGGCGCCGATAATCTTGTTCAGCTCAATCGCGAATTCAAGCCTTTCCTTGATCGGAGCGACCCAATTTACCGCATGTTTTCAGCGTGCTAGCACTCGGCGATCGAGAGTGCCAAAATTTTTTTGGCACCCCCTTGAAAGTAGAAGAAGGCAAAATTAGCTCGACATGCGCGCGACGCCGAAAGGGTCGCGAGCCCCGCTCCAGTCCTCCCGGTCCGGAGCGGAGGGACCTCTCGCAATCTGTTTGTCCTGAAGGAGAACGATATGACGTTCCGTCCACTGCATGACCGCGTGCTCGTCCGCCGCATCGAGGCCGAAGAGAAGACGGCCGGCGGCATCATCATCCCCGACACCGCCAAGGAAAAGCCGCAGGAAGGCGAAGTCATCGCCGTCGGCCCGGGCGCCCGCGACGAGAGCGGCAAGCTCGTGGCCCTCGACGTGAAGGTCGGCGACCGCATCCTGTTCGGCAAGTGGTCGGGCACCGAGATCAAGCTCAACGGCGAGGATCTGCTCATCATGAAGGAAAGCGACGTGATGGGCGTGATCGAGCAGGCCGCGACGCTGAAGAAAGCCGCCTGACCGGGGCTTCGACCGAACCGCAACCCAGTCAATGAAAGCTGCCTAGACAAGGAGTGATCCAATGGCTGCCAAGGAAGTCAAATTCCATTCCGACGCCCGTGAGCGCATGCTGCGCGGTGTCAACATCCTCGCCGACGCGGTGAAGGTGACGCTTGGTCCCAAGGGCCGCAACGTCGTGATCGACAAGTCGTTCGGCGCCCCGCGCATCACCAAGGACGGCGTCACCGTCGCCAAGGAGATCGAGCTTGAGGACAAGTTCGAGAATATGGGCGCCCAGATGGTCCGCGAAGTCGCCTCGAAGACCAACGACCTCGCCGGCGACGGCACCACGACTGCCACCGTGCTTGCCCAAGCGATCGTTCGCGAAGGCGCCAAGGCGGTCGCCTCGGGCATGAACCCGATGGATCTAAAACGCGGCATCGACAAATCGGTGGATGCGGTGGTCGCCGAACTCAAGACCAATGCGCGCAAGATCACCAGAAACGACGAGATCGCCCAGGTCGGCACCATCTCGGCCAATGGCGATGCCGAGATCGGACGTTTCCTGGCCGAGGCTATGGAAAAGGTCGGCAACGAAGGCGTCATCACCGTCGAGGAAGCCAAGACCGCCGAGACCGAGCTGGAAGTCGTCGAAGGCATGCAGTTCGACCGCGGTTATCTCTCGCCCTACTTCATCACCAACCAGGACAAGATGCGCGTCGAACTCGACGAGCCCTATGTGCTGATCCATGAGAAGAAGCTCGGCAACCTCCAGGCGCTGCTTCCCGTGCTCGAGGCCGTCGTCCAGTCGGGCAAGCCGCTGCTGATCATCGCCGAGGATGTCGAGGGCGAGGCTCTGGCCACGCTGGTGGTCAACAAGCTGCGCGGCGGGCTGAAGGTCGCCGCCGTCAAGGCTCCGGGCTTCGGCGACCGCCGCATGGCCATGCTGGAGGACATCGCCATCCTGACCGGCGGCACGGCCATCAGCGAGGATCTCGGCATCAAGCTGGAGAACGTCACGCTGGAGATGCTCGGCCGCGCCAAGAAGGTCGCGATCGAGAAGGAGAACACCACCATCGTCGACGGCGCCGGCAAGAAGGAGGAGATCCAGGGCCGCGTCACGCAGATCAAGGCCCAGATCGAGGAGACCACCTCCGACTATGATCGCGAGAAGCTGCAGGAGCGGCTGGCCAAGCTCGCCGGCGGCGTCGCGGTGATCCGCGTCGGCGGCGCGACGGAAGTCGAGGTCAAGGAGAAGAAGGACCGTGTCGACGACGCGCTGCACGCCACCCGCGCCGCGGTCGAGGAAGGCATCCTGCCCGGCGGCGGCGTTGCCCTGCTGAGGGCGGCCAAGGCGCTCGACGCAGTCGCTGTCGACAATCCCGATCAGAGATACGGCGTCGACATCGTGCGGCGCGCGATCGAGGCTCCGGCGCGCCAGATCGCCGAGAATGCCGGATCGGAAGGCTCGATCATCGTCGGCAAGCTGCGCGAGAAGACGGACTTCGCCTACGGCTGGAACGCCCAGACCGGCCAGTATGGCGACCTCTACAAGCAGGGCGTGATCGACCCCGCCAAGGTGGTGCGCACCGCGCTGCAGGATGCGGCCTCGGTCGCCGGTCTGCTCGTCACCACTGAGGCGATGGTGGCCGAAAAGCCGAAGAAGGAAGCCGCCCCGGCCGTGCCGGCCGGCGCCGGCATGGACTTCTGAGACGCTGACGAGAGCCCGCTCCCGGCTACGGGAGCGGGCGTTCCGCCAAAACTTGGGAGGGCGTTATGAACATGATGAGCGCAGATGGCTCGATTCCCGCGCCGACGCATTCGGCAAGCGAATTCCTCGCCTATGAAGCCGAATGCCGGAGCGCGCTGAAACCGCTGCTGGCAGGCCTGCTCGACGCGGCCGAAGCCACCGGGTGGAACCGGCGGACGGTCGCCTCGACGCTGATGTTCCTTGCCGCGCAGCAGGTGTCGTCCACCGAAACATCGGCGCGAAGCTGAGCGAAATCGGCCCCCGCCACAGCGGGGGCCGTCCAACTATGTCGCGATGGGATTTGGGCGAAGGGAATTGCGATTGCCATGATTGCAGGACGCTTGCGGGAATGCCTGAGAAGCTTGCGATGGGACGCCGGCGACCTTGCGCAGGAGCTTGGCTGTTCCAGGACCGATGCGACGCGCTGGATCGACGGGCGCGCCCCGGTGCCGCTGGCGGTCGCCGCCTGGATCGAGGCCCTGGCCAAGGCGCATAGCGCGCTGCCGCCGCCGCGCCTGAACCAGCAGATTTCAGCGACGCACAGCACGCCGGCGGGCCTGATCAATGTGCAGGCCTTCCCCGGCATAGGCCAGCCGCGGCCGCATGGCATCGTCCTGCAACCACCCTACCCGCGCCGGCATGCGCTCGCCGGTGGGCTTCGCCCGGGCACCGTGGGTATCCACCCGAAAGAGGGGCCAGACCATGAACCACGACCGCTTTGAAGAGCCTGTCACGGTGCTTGTCGGCATGGGCTTGCCGGCGCGTCTGGAGACGGTGGCGGAAGCCTATGCCCTGCTGCAGGATTGGCCGGCCGCGAGCAGGAGCAGCGCGCATGCGATCGCGCTCAATGCCTGCAAGGCCGGCATTGCCGGCGAAATCGACGCGGAGACGGTGCGGGCAACCCTTGTTGCCTTCGCCCGCCGCAACGATATTCTGGCGCCGGACATGGTTTCGCTGCGCCCGCGGCGCTGGCAGGGCGCGCGTCCACAAGCAACAATGGCACAAGTAACAATAGCTGAAGATTTGAAGCCCGGCGCGTGCTGCGCGGCGGACAAACGACCAACCCAGGAATTCTGAATGACGACTGACACCAAGACGGCGGAAACCAGGACATTCGAGGCGGACGTCTCGCGGCTGCTGCACATGATGGTGCATTCGGTCTATTCGGACCGCGACGTCTTCCTGCGCGAGCTGATCTCCAACGCGGCGGATGCCTGCGAAAAGCTGCGCTTCGAGGCGGTGAGCCGTCCCGAGCTTCTGGGCGACGATCCGAAGCCGCGCATCACGATTGCCGCCGACCCGGACAATAAGCAGCTTTCTGTCGAGGACAACGGCATCGGCATGAGCCGCGACGAGATGGCCGAGGCGCTGGGCACCATCGCGCGCTCCGGCACGCGCGCCTTCATGGAGCGCGTCGAGGCCGGCAAGGCGACGGAGGACACGCAGCTTATCGGGCAGTTCGGCGTCGGCTTCTATTCCGCCTTCATGGTCGCCGACCGGGTCGACGTGATCAGCCGCCAGGCCGGCAGCGACGAGGCCTTCCGCTGGTCGTCCGACGGCAAGGGCACCTATGAAATTGCGCCGATCCCGCTCGAGGCGGCGCCCAGGCGCGGCACGCGCGTGGTGCTGCATCTGATGGAGGACGCCACCTCCTACACCACGCCATACCGGCTCGAAGGCCTGGCGAAGTCGCGGTCCGGCCATGTGCCGGTGCCGATCACGCTTGTCGAGAAGCCCGGCGCCGAGCCGCGCGACATCGCCGACGGCACCGCGCTGTGGGTGCGGCAGAAGAGCGAGATCAAGCCGGAGGAATATACCGACTTCTACCGCAGCGTCGCCGGCCAATATGACGAGCCGGCCTCGACCATCCATTTCCGCGCCGAGGGACGGCAGGAATACAACGTGCTCGCCTTCGTGCCCGGATCGCGGCCGTTCGACCTGTTCGACCAGGACCGCAAGGACCGCATGAAGCTCTATGTGCGGCGCGTTTTCATCACCGACGATGCCGATCTCCTGCCGCGCTACCTGCGCTTCGTGCGCGGCCTGGTCGATTCCGCCGACCTGCCGCTCAACGTCTCGCGCGAGATGATCCAGGAAAGCCCGCTGCTCGCCGCGATCCGCAAGGGCGTGACGAACCGCGTGCTCGGCGACCTTGCCAAGACTGCCGAAAATGACGCCGAAACCTATGCCAAGATCTGGGAGAATTTCGGCGTCGTCCTCAAGGAAGGTCTCTATGAGGATTACGAGCGGCGCGAGCAGCTGCTGAAGCTTGCCCGCTTCCGTTCGACTGCTTCCGGCGAAAGCTGGCGCAGCCTTGCCGACTATGTCGGGGCTATGAAGGAAGGCCAGAAGGCGATCTTCTTCATGGCCGGCGACGACCGCGCCCGGCTGGAGGCCTCGCCGCAGCTCGAAGGGTTTCGCGCCCGTGGCATCGAGGTGCTGCTCTTGACCGACCCGGTCGACAGTTTCTGGGTGACGATGACGCCGGAATTCGACGGCAAGCCGTTCAAGTCGGTGACGCAGGGCGCGGCCGAGCTTGCCGATATCCCGCTGCCCGACGACGCGGCCAAGCCCGATGCCGAGACATCATCGGATATCGCGGCGTTCCTCGCCTTCGTGAAGACGACGCTCGGCGAGGAGGTGTCAGACGTGAAGGCTTCCGACCGGCTGACTGAAAGCGCCGTCTGCCTGGTCGCGCCCGAGCATGGCCCGGACCGCCAGTTCGAGCGCCTGCTCAACGCCGCCGGCCGGCTCGACAAGGCGGCCAAGCCGATCCTGGAGATCAACCCGCGCCACGAGCGCGTGGCGGCGCTGGCAAAGCTCGGCAACGACGACAGGGCGTTCAAGGAAGACGCCGCGCATCTGCTCTACGACGAAGCGCGCGTGCTCGACGGCGACAAGCCGGCCGACGCGAAGGCCTTCTCGGCGCGTCTTGCGCGGCTGATCGATCGCGGGTTGGCGAAGGGGTAAGCGCCGGCGGCGCGCTTGAATGGCTTGCCAGCGTCCAACGCTAATTGGATGCTGGCAGCTTGCCTGGTTCAGCGGCTTCGTGACAAAGCTGTTCGGCTGAGGCGCCCTTAAAGGGAATTCGCGCATGACAATAGAGGGTTTCTGCGATCCGCGTTTTGCCGGCGTGCGCGATGCGTTCGCCCGGTGTTTCGCCGAAGGCCTCGAGCATGGCGGCGGCGTCTCGGTCGCAGCCGACGGCAGGACCGTCGTCGATCTTTGGGGCGGCCATGCGGATGCCGCGCGCACCCGCTCGTGGCAGCGTGACACGCTGATCAATGTCTGGTCTTGCACCAAGGGAGTCGTCGCACTGGCAATCGCGATGCTGGTGGAGCGCGGCAAGCTGGATTATGCCGCTCCGGTCGCGCGCTATTGGCCGGAATTCGCGGCCGGCGGCAAGGAGCGCATCACGCTCGATCAGGTGATGTCGCACCAGGCCGGGCTGAACGGTCTCGCAGTGCCGATGGACGAGGCGGGCATGCTCGCCTGGACGCCCTATGTCGATGCGCTTGCCGCCATGGTGCCGCTGTGGGAGCCCGGCAGCCGCTGCGTCTATCATGCGCTCAGCTACGGCCACCTCGCCGGCGAGGTGCTGCGGCGCGTCGACGGGCGCAGCGTCGGGCGCTTCATCGCGGAAGAGATCGCCGGCCCGCTTGGGGCCGATTTCCATGTCGGCCTGCCGGAGCCCGAGGATGCCCGGGCAGCCGAAATGATCGAGGGCCCGAAAGCTTCGGAATGGGTCGAGTTCGTGCGCGCCTCGCCCTTTCCCCATGCATGCGGCAACCCGGCTCCCCGCGCCCTGGCGCCCAACGACCGCGCGTGGCGCGCCGCCGAGGTGCCGGGCGGCAACGGCCAGTCCACGGCGCAGGCGCTGGCACGCATCTACGGCATGATGGCGGCGGGCGGCACGTTTGAAGGCAAGAGCCTGATCGGCCGCGCAGCGATCGAAGAGGCCGCGCGGCCGCGCTTTCGCGGCATGGACGACAGCTTCGCGCTGCCGGCCGCCTTCGCGGCCGGCTACCAGATCGAGGATCCTGTCTATGCCGGCCGTGCGTCGCGGCAAAGCTTCGGCCATACCGGCTGGGGCGGCGCCATCGGCTTTGCCGATCCCGGCGCCGGCGTCGGGTTCGGTTATGTCACCAACCGCATGCTGGGGTTCGACGACGTGGACCCGCGCCGCAAGGCCCTGATCGAAGCCGTCTACGACGCGCTCTGAATAAGATCCCTATCCCCTCAGCCCCGGCGCTTCCTGGCCGGTGCGCGCGACATATTCGGTATAACCGCCGCCATAGGTGTGGATGCCGTCGGGCGTCAGCTCCAGAACGCGGTTCGACAGCGCCGCCAGGAAATGGCGGTCGTGCGAGACGAAGAGCATCGTGCCCTCATATTGCGACAGCGCCTCGATCAGCATCTGCTTGGTCGTGATGTCGAGGTGGTTGGTCGGCTCGTCGAGCACCAGGAGGTTGGGCGGGTCGAACAGCATCAGCGCCATCACCAGGCGGGCCTTCTCGCCGCCCGACAGCACGCGGCACTTCTTCTCGATCTCGTCGCCGGAAAAGCCGAAGCAGCCGGCAAGCGCGCGCAGCGGCGCCTGGCCGGCCTGCGGGAAATTATCCTCCAGCGTCTGGAAGACGGTGCGCTCGCCGTCGAGCAGTTCCATGGCGTGCTGGGCGAAATAGCCCATCTTGACGCTCGGACCGCGCGCGACGGAGCCCTCGTCGGGCTCGGAGGCGCCGGCCACAAGCTTGAGCAGCGTCGACTTGCCGGCGCCGTTGACGCCCATCACGCACCAGCGCTCGCGGCGGCGGATCTGGAAGTCGAGGCCCGAATAGATCGAGCGGCTGCCATAGGATTTGTGGATGCCTTTCAGCGTCGCCACGTCCTCGCCGCAGCGCGGCGCCGGCTGGAACTCGAACGCCACGGTCTGGCGGCGCTTGGGCGGCTCGACGCGATCGATCTTGTCGAGCTTCTTCACCCGGCTCTGCACCTGCGCGGCATGCGAGGCGCGCGCCTTGAAGCGCTCGATGAAGGCGATCTCCTTGGCCAGCATCGCCTGCTGGCGCTCGAACTGCGCCTGCAACTGCTTGTCGGCCAGCGCGCGCTGCTCCTGGTAGAATTCGTAGTTGCCGGGATAGGAGGTCAGCGCGCCGGCATCGATCTCGATGATCTTGTTGACGATGCGGTTCATGAACTCGCGGTCGTGCGAGGTCATCAAAAGCGCGCCGTCATAGTCCTTCAGGAATTTTTCGAGCCAGATCAGGCTTTCGAGGTCGAGATGGTTCGATGGCTCGTCCAGCAGCATGACGTCGGGCCGCATCAGGAGAATGCGGGCGAGCGCCACGCGCATCTTCCAGCCGCCGGAAAGTTTTGAAACGTCGCCGTCCATCATCTCCTGGCTGAAGCCGAGCCCGTCCAGCACCTCGCGGGCGCGGCCGTCCAGCGCATAACCGTCGAGCTCCTCGAAGCGGTGCTGCAATTCGCCATAGCGCTCGATGATTGCGTCCATCTCGTCGGCGCGCTCGGGATCGCCCATGGCGTGCTCGAGCTCGCGCATTTCGGCGGCCACCGCGCTCACCGGCCCGGCGCCTTCCATGACCTCGGCTACGGCGCTCATACCGCCCATGTCGCCGACATCCTGGCTGAAATAGCCTATGGTGACGCCGCGATCGACCGAGACCTGGCCCTCGTCCGGCTGTTCCTCACCGATGATCATGCGGAACAAGGTCGTCTTGCCGGCGCCGTTCGGGCCGACCAGCCCGACCTTCTCGCCCTTCTGCAAGGCGGCCGAGGCTTCGATGAAGACGATCTGTCGGCCGTTCTGCTTGCCGATATTTTCGAGACGGATCATGGGGCGGTCCGGGCAACTGCGCTGATATGGCGGGATTTGCCCGGCGTGTACGCGAATGAGGGCGGCAGGGGAAGAGGCAGAAGCGCCGCAGGATGTAGGTTCCTCGCCCCCACGAAGTGGGGAGAGGTGGCTCGGCGAAGCCGAGACGGAGAGGGGGAGCGCCCTACGAAGACCCCCTCTCCGTCCGCTTCGCGGACACCTCTCCCCCGCCTCGGCGGGGGCGAGGAACGGCGCTGCGCCCTACTTCGCGTCGTGGAAGATAATTCCGACTGTATGCCGCCGTCCTGATCTCAACCGGCTGACTCCGTGTCTGAGATTCACCCGGTAATATCCCTTCGTGCCCTGCACCGGTCGGTTGTGCACCGCAAATACTACCGCGTCGCCGCGTTTCAGCGGCACCACCTCGGCGCGGCTTTGCATGCGCGGGCGCTGTTCGGTGAGCACGAATTCGCCGCCGGTGAAATCCTCGCCGGGCTCGGACAACAGGATCGCCACCTGCAGCGGAAAGGCGAGCGCGCCGTAAAGGTCCTGGTGCAGGCAGTTGAAGTCGCCAGGGCCGTATTGCAGGAGAAGTGGCGTCGGCCTCGTCTGGCCCTCGTCGTGGCAGCGTTTCAGGAAAGCGGCGTGATCGGCGGGATAGCGCAGCGACGCGCCCATCTTCTCGTTCCAATCGTTGGCGACCACGGCGAGGCGCGGATAGAGCGCGGTGCGCAGACCCTCGATCAGGTCCGGCAGCGGATATTTGAAGTAGCGGTATTCGCCCTTGCCGAAGCCGTGGCGGGCCATCACCACATGGCTACGGAAATGCTCCTCATGCGGATAGAGGCCGGCGATTTCGGCGCATTCTTCCGCCGACACCAGGCCCGGCATGACGGCGCAGCCATGCATGTTGAGTTCGGAGACCAAGGCTCGCCAATCCTGAGCGGCGACGCGGGATTCGGAGGACCGGCTGGCGCGCTTGGTGTTCAGGGAGTGGATGGTCATCGGGATGGCTCCTTGCTCGCCATCAAAGTGGGGCGAAGCCAATGTAAGGGCCACCCGATTCCTGCGGAGTGAATGAGATCGTTGGAGAAGCCGGCGGGACAGCGCCCCCCTCTGTCCTGCCGGACATCTCCCCCACTTTGGGGGGAGATTGGCAGCTGAGGCGGCGGCGCTCCTTCTTGCGACGCCGGTGATTGGCGAAAGCGGCGATGACAGCTGATCTCCCCCCTTGTGGGGGAGATGTCCGGCAGGACAGAGGGGGGCGCGAAGGAACTCGACCTAGGCCTTCCTCCGATACCCATCCAGCTCCGGGTCGAGATCCACCTTCACCGCATTGGTGAACACGCAGGTCGCCACCATGATGCCGGCGAAGGCGGTGAGATTGACCAGCAGCGTTTCGTCGTAGCGGGCCTTGAGCGCGGCCCAGGTCTCGTCCGGAACGGCATTGGCATCGGCCGCGACCGCCTTGCCGAAGCCGATCAAAAGCGCCTCATCCGCGGTGGGATCGATCGCTTCGGGATCGAGCCCGCCCTCGATCAGCGCCCTGCGGAAGAAGGTGACCGGAATCTCCGCGCGCATCGTCTCGGCAATCGCCTTCGAGGACAGCCAGATGGCGCGGTCGTCTAGCGTGGGCTTGAGAAGATCGCGCAGCGTGAACCATTCGGCGTAGATGCGGTGCGCGGCCGGCGAATGAAGCAGGATGCGCTTCATGTTGGTCATGCGGCCGCGCAGCTTGAGCTCGCGGTCATGCTCGGCGCGGATGTCGTCGGAGGCGGTGGCGTAGTCGATTGCGGAGAGATGCGCCATCGGACTCACCCGAGCGTCGCGTGAAGCGCCGGCGCGCCGCGCAGCGTGTTGGAGACGGTGCAGATGCCCTCGGCGTCCGCCAGGATACGTTCTTTCGTCGCGGCATCGAGATCGCCGGTGATCTCGAGCTTGATGGTGAACGTCTCGACCCGCGAGGGCTCGTCCTTCGCCTTCTCACCGGTGACCTCCGCCCTCACCTCGCCGAGCCTGTCGGCGACGCCGAGGCGGGTCGCGGCGATGCGGGCGCTGAGCACCATGCAGGCGGCCAAGGAGGCATAGAGCAGGTCAAGCGGGCTGAAGCCGGGGGCGCTGACCTGCGTGACGACATCGACCATGCCACCGGTCGGGGTGGTTATCGTCGGCAGGCCGCCCAGCGGCATGACGGCGAGCGCGCCGGCGTTGCGGGTTCTGATCTTGAAGTCAGCCATCGTGTCGTCTCCAGTTTGGAGGCTATTGATAGCGGACGCGAATTGACGAGGACAACAATTGACGAGGACAACCTGCAACGTCAGCGCTGCCCCTCATTGTCCTGCCGGACATTTCTCCCCGTATAGTGACGGGGAGAAAGGGCTTGTCGCGGGCGTCGCGTCCCCGCCTTCTCCCCGTTCACGGGGAGAAGGTGCCCGAAGGCGGATGAGGGGCGGCGCCGGCGCCTGAAAGGCAGCGTGGGCGCCCTATGAAGGCCCCCTCTCCGTCCGCTTCGCGGACACCTCTCCCCGCCTTTGGCGGGGCGAGGAAAACGCTACTTCGTCAGATCCAGCGCCGCCGTCAGATCGCCCATCGGCGGCTGGTCGTTGTTGCGCAGCGCCTTCTCGCGGGCGACGATGCCTTGCAGCACCGGCAGGTCGTAGCGGTTGGTGATGAAGCGCAGGATCGAGGTGGTGTCGTACTGCGTGTGGTCGACCATGCCCATCTTCGCATAGGGCGAGATGATGAAGGCTGGGACGCGGTTGCCCGGGCCCCAGCGGTCGGCCTTGGGCGGCGCGACGTGATCCCAGAAGCCGCCATTCTCGTCATAGGTGACGACCACCAGCATATGCGCCCATTGCGGGCTCTTCTCCAGATGCGAAACGATGTCGGCCAGATGCTGGTCGCCCGAGGTCACGTCGGCATAGCCGGCATGTTCGTTGAGGTTGCCCTGCGGCTTGTAGAATGAGACCTGCGGCAGCTTGCCGTCGTCGATCGCCTTGATGAACTCTTCGCCGCCGAGGCCGCCATCCTTGATGTGCTCGGCGCGCGCAGCAGTGCCCGGCGCATAGGCCGCGAAATAGTTGAAGGGCTGGTGGTGGAACTGGAAGTTCGGCACCGGCGTCGCGTTCTTGCCGTCGAGCGCCGCCTCCCACGCGCCCGAATACCAAGCCCAGGAAACGCCCTTCAGCGACAGGAGATCGCCGATGGTGATCTCGTGCTGCGGCGGCAGGGTGGTCGGCGCAGCCGGATCGGCGAGCGCCTTGTCGCCGCCCTCGGCCGGCTTGTTGGCGCTCGGCTGGTAGGGCGGCTGCATGGTGTTGACGGCATAAAAGTCTGGAGTGATTGCGCCGTCATTGGCGAATTTCGGCACGCCGCCGAGCGCGGAGGCCGGCGAATTGTCGGCCGGCTTCAGCGTCACGCCATCCGGCTCGACGACGGCGATCTGGCCCTTCACCGGGCTGGTGTCGGCATTCGGATAGTAGGGCACGCAGGCGCAGGCGAGCATGAAGTGGTTGAGGAAGGAGCCGCCGAAGGCGCCTTGGAAGAAATTGTCGGCCAGAACGTACTTCTTGGCGATCGCCCACATCGGCAGGTTGGAGCCGTCGTAATGGCCCATCACCAGCGAGCCGGAATCGGCCCAGGCGACGAACTTGTCGTTCTTGCCGCCGTCGATCTGCATCTGCTCCTGGTAGAAGCGGTGCCAGAGGTCATGCGTGACGACGTTGGTGCCCTCGTTGAAGCCGTTCGGATCGTCGATGGCGAATGTCGCATTGGCGAGATGCGCGCTCTGCGCTTCCGTCACCGCCGGCGTGACGCCCTTGCCGGTCAGCCCGCCCCAGGCCGGCGGCAATTCGGAAAGCGGCGTGCCGTCACGGTCGAGCTGGCGCGCCTGGCCGGGCGACACATTCGCCAGGCCGTTGGCACCGGGGAAGCCGCCATAGAGGTTATCGAAGCTGCGGTTCTCAGCGTAGATGACGACGACGGTGTCGATCTTGTCGTAGCCGGGGGGAGCCGCGTGGGCAGGAGCAGCGAGCGATGCCAGCGCCGTGGTGGCGAGGCAAAGGGAGAGAAGGGACCGGATCATTGGGAAATGCCTCGTGGCTTGGGGATGGCTGGAGGACGGCAATGCAGGAACGCAGATGCATCAATGCCCAGCTACTTCGATGCCTTGTCACCTTTGTGACAGTTCCGTCCCCGTCAAACACGGTTTCGTGAGCGGGACGGCCAGTCATCAATCTGTTGCACTTGAACCTTACGTCGCGAACGAAATCGGGCGAAGGAAATCAGGGATGTCGCCGCGCACGATGAGACGGAAAAATCACGCGATCGCCCTGCTGGCAGCTTCGATCGTCGGCGCCAATACCGCGGAGCCATTGGGCGTCCATCCCGGCCCAATGACGCGCGCGCAAGCCTATGCCCGCGCCGACGCGCTGACGGCGCTCGGACGGCAGATGTTCTTCGACCCTTCGCTCTCTGCTTCCGGCAAGCAGGCCTGCTCGTCCTGCCACGATCCCAATCACGCCTTCGGACCGGCCTCGGCCTCGCCGGTCGAGATGGGCGGAGCCAAGCTCGACCAGCCCGGCGTGCGCGCCGTGCCGTCGCTGCGCTATTTGCAGGCAGCGCCAGCCTTCAGCGAGCATTTCTACGACTCTGAGGACGAAGGAGACGAGAGCGTCGACAACGGCCCGACCGGCGGCCTGACCTGGGACGGCCGCGCCGACCACGGCAAGGACCAGGCGAGAATCCCGCTGCTGTCGCCCTTCGAGATGGGCAACAAGGACAAGGCCCAGGTGGCCGCCAGCCTGGGCAAGGCGCCCTATGCCGACGCCTTCAAGGCCGCCTTCGGCGCCGATGTCTTCGACCATCCGCAGGACGCTTTTGATGCCGCGGTGGAAGCGCTCGGCACCTTCGAGCAAAGCAGCGCCGATTTCTATCCCTATTCCAGCCGCTATGACGCCTTCCTCGCCGGCAAGGCGCAGCTCTCGGCGCAGGAATTGCGCGGCCGGATGCTGTTCGAGGACGAGGCGAAGGGCAATTGCGCGAGCTGCCATTTGAGCGAGCCCGCCAATGACGGCGAGCCGCCGCAGTTCACCGACTACGGCCTGATCGCGATTGCCGTGCCGCGCAATCCGGCGATCCCCGCCAATTCCGATCCTGATAATTTCGACCTCGGCCTGTGTGGCCCGCTGCGCACCGACTTCAAGGGCCGCGCCGAGTATTGCGGCCTGTTCGAGACGCCGACGCTGCGCAACGTGGCCTTGCGCAAAAGCTTCTTCCACAATGGCTATTTACACACCCTGCGCGACGCGGTCGCCTTCTATTCCAGCCGCGACAGCGATCCGGCGCGCTGGTACCCGAAGAATGCCGACGGCACGGTCGACAAATTCGACGATCTGCCAAGAGCTTACTGGCCGAACCTCAACACCGACCCGCCGTTCAACGGCAGAAAGCCCGGCGACAAGCCGTCGCTGACCGATGCCGAGATCGACGACATCGTCGCCTTCCTCGGCACGCTGACCGATGCCGACCAGGCGGGGCACTGAGGCTGGGGGCCAGTCAGAAAGGCGCGCCGCAAGATTGATTCAAGGCGGTGCGGGCTCGGTTGCCGCTTCTCATTGCGCGAGCGCGTAGCGGCTCACCACCATGCCGCAGGCATAGGACTTCGAGCCGAGGAGCGTCAGCCTGGCGAACCCGCTTTTGTCGAAGATGCGGCGGCCTTTCCCCAGCACCGCCGGATTGATGAAGAGCTGGAACTCGTCGACCAGGCCGGCGGCGATCAGCGCCGAGGCGAAGCCGGCGCCGCCGAACACGGCGATGTCGCCGCCCTCGCCCTGCTTCAGCGCGCCGACCTCGCGCGGCAGGTCGCCGCTTACGACCCGTGTCCGTTCCCAGCGCGACGCTGCAAGCTTGTCGCTCGCGACGACCTTCTCAGCCTCGACGATACGCTGCGCGAAAGCATAGAAGCGATCCTTCGGATATTTCTTGGCCGCATTGCCCCAATGGGCAAGGTAGCCCTCTTCCACCATCTTGCGGCTCAACAGGATGGTGCCGACGGTCGTGAAGACGGCATTGAAATCCTGCTTCAAGTCCTCGTCCCAGTCGCTGTCGTCGCCCCATTCCCAAAGCTGCCAGCGACGATCCTCATCGGAGCCGACAAAGCCGTCCACCGACATTTGCATCTGAAGGATCAGCTTCCTCATGCTCATTCTCCTCGCCAATGATTTACTTTTGGAACCGTTTGACGCAAAGCGGCAATGGTGTCAATAGTAAATTGATTTACAAATGGAAGTATGTTGATGGCGACCAAGGGACGGTCTGGCTGCCCGATCAGCCTCTCGCTCGAATTGCTCGGCGACCGCTGGACACTGCTCATCATCCGCGACCTGGCTTTCGCCGGGAAACGGCATTTCCGCGAATTCCTGCAGTCCGACGAAGGCATCTCGTCGCGCACGCTGGCCGAGCGGCTGCAGACGCTGCAGGACGAAGGCATCCTCACCCGAAGCGACGATCCCAGCCATGGCCTGAAGGCGATCTACCGGCTGACAGAGGCCGGCATCGACCTGTTGCCGGTGCTGGCGACGCTAGGCGCCTGGGGCAGCAAACACCGCAAGGCCGACGACAAGCTTGCCCAAATCGCCGATGACCTCGCGGCCGGCGGCGAGCCGGCGCTCGAGCGGATGAAGGAGACGCTCAGGGCGCAACATCTGGGGTAGCGAAGGCGGAACACCGCGCTCCGCTGGCGACTTGTGTCCAAACACTCGGGTCAGCGAGCGGCGTTGCGTGGCCAGTGCGTCGAAGGCAAATGCAACACCCGCGTGCCGTCCGCCGATTTGTCTCGCATTTTCACAGTTGGCCATGAGCGTCGACGATCTCAGCCAGCCTGTCCGCTTTGCGGCGGACCGGGCGGCTCCTCGGCCGGTGGCTCCCCGGGAAGCCCCAATCGCAGCCGCTCCTCCTCGGCGAAGCTCTCGGCCTGCTCGTGAATGTCGAACACTTGCTGCGTCAGCCTGCCACCGTCGACGACGCGCACGATCCATTGGCCATTGACGGCTTTTACACGGACACTGTCTGGCTCGCTTGTTATCATACGGCTCCTGCCTTCGGCCCAAGTATCTGGTGCCTAGACCCAATACGATCTAGAGCGCCTTAAGTTGCCGAAAGCGGAGCTGATCGACATTTAGTGCGAAGGCACTCGCCGATACTCAGTAGGTTTTTGAAATCTGACGGATAAAAACGACTATGGCGCCTACGTCGCCCCGTCCGGAGCAAAGACTACAATAACTCACGGAGTGGTGGGGAGCGATGGGCGGCCCGGCTGCCTTGGGGGGTGATACTGGGTTCGGCGGCCGGGCCTGACCGGAGTTTGCGAGGCCGCCGGCTACAGGAAAGGATGCGCTCGCGCCCATGCGAGGGCAAGAACGACCTAGGCCCTAGGACCAAAGCTGCAAGCGCAGGGGCCGAGACGGACCAATCACAATCAGACTGAAAACCACCTGAAACCGGCCGCGCGTCAAAAGCCGAAATAATGCTGGCCGAAAAGATAGCCGAGCGCCGCGACCACCAGCGGAAACAGCGCCGGCGCCGCCCTGCTGAAAAGCGAGGCGCTTATCTCCTTGGCTGGAGCGCTGGGTTTGGCATTGCCGAGGTTTTTGGTCATGGGCTTAGTACCGGTTGGGGCCAGTTGCCGGCGGAGCCATAAATTAGAAGTCGCTTATTAAGTTTCCAGCAAGCCCAATGCTACAATTCGCGGCAATTTATTCCGATTGCTGGGTGCGCTCGGCAAGCGCGAAAGCTTGGAGGTTGCGCGATTTGCCGGGATCCTGGTCGGCATTGGCGATGATGGCATGGAAGGCGGCGCGGGCGATGTCCTTCTTCCTGGCGTCGGGATGCTCCTTGCGCACCGCCTTGAGCAGGTCTTTCGGCTTCATATCGGGGGTGACGAGGCACATCAGCGTGTCGCCTATGGCCTGCAATTCGCTGGCATCCATAACGATGACCCTGTTTTGACGACATAAGCCTAGCATATAGGGGAGCGAGCGCGTCACTTTCGTGATACGCGCCGGGAGTTGGGCGACGGTCGCCATGACCCAAGCCGTCGATAATCGGGATGGCGAGAGGCGAACTGACGGACGGCAATGCTTGGTGACCTTGCCGCCTTCGGCGGACTCTTCCTGACCGCCTTCGCCGCCGCGACCATCCTGCCGCTGCAATCGGAAGCAGCACTGGTCGGCTTTCTCCTGGCCGGGACCCATTCGCCGGCCGCGCTGGTTCTGGTCGCGACGATCGGCAACGTGCTTGGTTCGGTGGTCAACTGGCTGCTGGGCCGCGGCATCGATCGCTTCGGCGACCGCAAATGGTTTCCGGCAAAGCCTGCCGCGCTCGACCGCGCGGCGGCGCGCTATCACCGTGACGGACGATGGAGCCTGCTGCTGAGCTGGGCTCCATTTATCGGCGATCCGCTGACGGTGATGGCCGGCGTGCTGCGCGAGCCCCTATGGAGCTTTATCGCCATCGTCACCGTTGCCAAGACCGGCCGGTACCTGGCGGTGGCGGCCGCGACCCTCGGCCTCTAGCCTAAAGAACTCATGGCGCAGGCATCCAGCCGTGAATTCTCGCCATAGCAAAGCCGCACGGCCAGGGCGGCCGCGATATGTCCCTGCGGGCCGGCCTTGGCAAATCGCAAGGCCTTCCGTTGAAGTTCGGGGGCTCTATCAAAGAGCTGGGTCGCTCTATCCTTTACGCGGGCACAAGGACGGCGATGCGATGCACGCCGACTTCCTTGCTGGTATTTGTCGCCTCGTCGGTCTTGCCTTTGGAGCAGGTGTACATGTCACCGACCTTGAGCTTGAACTCCTTGTCCGCCTTCTTGATGGTGAATGCGCCGGAAGTAATGGTGCATACCATGTCGTTATCCATCACACTTTGAGGAGCGTGCGCTCCGGGCTGAAACACCACGTCAACAATCGAGATGCTCTTGTAGGCGGGAATGTCGGAGTTGCCGGTGCCGACCTCGACCACTCTGACGCCCGGCGCCATCTCCTTGCCTTCGTTCGCACCGTACTTCTTGGTTTTCGCAAATGTTGCCGTTGCGAACAGGGGAGCAACCGTTGCGGCCGTCACGCCGAGCGCGATTGCAGACCTGCGATTCATCGTCTTCATCGCATCCTCCCTAAACCTGTCATGCACGGATGAGCATGGCCTCAGTATATTAGCACAAACTGATTTGATTGTGCGGAAAAGCGCGTGTCGGTGACCGCGTTTACTGTTGCTTTTGCCGGAACTTCGAATGGCAGCTCGTGCAGTCCTGCAGGATGAGGTGCAGGAGATGTTCCGCCGGCATCCTGGCCGGATCGGCTTCAGCCGCGCCCGGGCGCTTGCCGAGCAGGCTGCCGCCATCCATCGGCGGGCCGGTCATCCGCATGTCGGCGGTGATCTCCGGCGGCGCGTTCCCCGCCTTGATCGCGAGCGCGTCGGCGAGCCGGCCGATATGGCGGGCGAGCGCCTCGAACTCCGGCCGGGCCTGGTCGATCTCCGGTCTGGCGGCCGATGGCGCGCCAAGCGTGCCCTGCGGGAATTCCCCGGTCAGGCCGCCGGCGCGGGCGCTCAGCGCGTCCGCCGCCGCCTTGAAAGCCGCTGGTTCATAGGCGCGCTTGCCGTCGAACATTTCGGCGATCGCCCTGGCGGCGGCCGCCATCTCCTTCATCGAGGCCTGGCGAGCGGCCACGATGGTGTCGCCGGGCCCCGCGGCCAGCGACGGAGCAAGGATCAACGGGCCGGCGAGCGCCAGCAAAACCGCCCTCAGAATGATGCGAGACCTCATGCCTTAACGTCGACGATGCCCATCATGCCGAGCTGCTCATGCTCCCGAATGTGGCAGTGGTACATGCGCGCGCCCGGCCGCTCCTGGCGCGTGAGCCGTCTCGCCGCGCGCCACGTTGACCGTGTCCTTCCACGCCAGATAGGGCGGTTTGGCGATCGTGCCGTCGCGTTCGTGCTCGACAACCTGGAACTGCGTGCCGTGGATATGGAACGGATGATCCATGTCGGCCGGGTTGACGATTTCCCAAAGCTCGGTATCGCCGCCCTGGGCAACGGTGTCGACACGCCCCATATCGAACGCCTTGCCGTTCGTCATGGCCTCGGTGAGGAAGAGGCGGCGGCTGACCGTGGGAGCCCCAAGCGGCGCGATCGGCCTCAGCCGTCCGGGCAGCGGCGGCATTGCCTCGGCTGGCGTTTCGGAAACATCGACCGTCAGCATCTTTTTCTCCTGGATCGCGATTGGGAAGGACGCCGCCGGGACGATCCTTTGCGAACGCTACGGGTTCCAGTAACTGGAAGGTCAAGAGGGATATTCGCGGGCGGAAGCTGCCCCGACCGCAGTGACTTTTTTTGGGTGTTTTTGTCCGGATGGCGCAAAAAGCGATCCTGGGCCGCCGGCCGATCGGCTGGTCCACAACATTTCCGGCCTGCCTGTATCGAGGTTTGCCGAATAGTCGCATTTTGACCCCAATCGGCCTCTAGCCGGCTGAAGATGTCGCGGTTCCGTTGTTCACGGTTTCTTGACAGAGGCCGGAAAAACGGGCAGCAAAGCGGGTGAGGGAGAGCATTTTTACCGTGGCGAAGACCATGGAGGGCTCTTTTTTCGTGTGGACCGTCGCCAAATCGGCGATTGGTGGAGGGATTGGTTAACCATCTTTGTCCATCTTTTGAATCAATCGGCAACAGACGCGTGAAGGTGCAGGGGGCACCGGCGAACTGTGATCGTGACGGGTGCCAGGTGCGAAAACCGGCATGCCGATTGAGAGTGGTCGTATGGCGTTTTTGCGTTTGAAAAACCGGGGTGACGCTCCTAATGGGGAGGTAACTTCGAAAAAGTCTGGTCATCGTTGGGTCCTGGTGCCTGCTGTCGGCGCCGCCCTCGCTTTATGGTCCGCCGCCACCTTGGCGGGGCTCTATTCGGTGAGCACCTCGCTGACCGCCGCTTCCAACGGATTGCCGCAAGGCATGCGCACCATCGCCCTTGGCGACCAGCGCCGGCAGATCGCCAATACCTGGGCGCCGCATCTTGGCGTCAATGGCGGCTACAAGGCGGCCTCACTCACCGGCGGCTGCGATGCCGGCTGCTTCAGCCTTGCGACAAGCTTCAGCCATAACGGGCAAGCCGTTGAAAAACTGAAGAATAATGGCCGTGACGGCAAAATGGCGCGGCTCAAGCTGCCGTCGCCCGACAGCGTGGCGCATGAAAAGGTCGTGGTGGTGGCTTCGGCCGCCGGAGCCGCCGACCGCTTCGATGGCGTTGTGAAGCGCGCGGCGCTTTCGCCGCAGAAGCTTGCCGACGCCTTTGCCCGTGCCGAGAAGGCGCCGTTCCTGCTGGCCAGCCTGCCTTCGGCAAGCCGCTTCGGCGGCGCACAGCCGGACGCCCCGATCGAAGCGCGCTTCGGTTTGCAGCCGGCCGAGACCCCAGGCGCTTCCGAACTGGCGCTGGCGCTTGCCAACGTCGCGCCCGAGGATACGGCGGATGTTCCGACCGCCGTCGCGCTGCAAAACAGCGACGCGCCCGATGTCGCCGGCCCCGATGCTGCTAACAATGCGGACAATGGCCAGGACGGCGCCTATCAGATCGCCTCGCTGCCGCCGCAGGACGATTTGCCCGATGCCATTGCCGTGCCCGGCCTTCGCCCCCGCACCTCGCTGGAGCGCGCCACAGAAGCGCCCGAACAGAACGCGGCCAAGCCGCAGAAGCCGGAGGCCGTGAAGCCGCAGGCCGCCAAGGCCAAGCCGCAGCCGACCACGGCCGACACCGCGCAAAGCGCGCCGACGGCGGTTTCACCGAGAAGCGGCGACCAGGCCCTGCCCGGCGTGGCGAATTCGAAGCCGATAGTGGCCGACACCAAGCCCGGCAAGCGCAAGGCGCAGGCGTCGGAGATGCTCGCCTATGCCAAGCCGGACACGCCGGAGCGCGGCAACCTTGGTGGCGCCTTCCGCAGCCTGTTCAACGGCCCCTCGACGGGCAATGGCGTCGCCGTCTACGATATTTCGGCGAGGACCGTTTACATGCCTGACGGTTCGAAGCTGGAGGCGCATTCGGGCTACGGCTCGATGGTCGACCAGCCGCGCTTCGTCAACCGCAAGAATGTCGGACCGACGCCGCCCGACACTTACAATCTGACGATGCGCGAATCGCGCTTCCACGGCGTCGAGGCGATCCGGCTGACGCCGACCAGCGGTAAGAACAAATATGGCCGCGACGGCCTGCTCGCACACACCTACATGCTGCGCGGCGGCCGCGCCGAATCCAATGGCTGCCTCGTTTTCAAGGACTACCAGCGCTTCCTGTCCGCCTACAAGAAAGGCAAGATCAAACGCCTTGTCGTGGTGCCGCGCCTGACAAGGTCCCCGACCCAGGTCGCCCAGGAAGGCCGCCAGGGTTAAGCCTGCACCCGCCGGCGAACGTGTCGCCGGCATTTGTCAGTCCCCACTTGCCGGTCCGAAGGGCCTCGCGCCAAAAATCCACCGTCGCGGCTTGCGGCCATGACGGCAACCTCACCTGGGCAGCGATAACGACCCTTCCCAGGATGTACATATGGCGCAGCCCGGGCTTGCGGCAAGCCCCTGGGCATGGCGTATCAACGCTGCTCCGAAAAAAGAAAGCGGAGCACGGAATGCGGATCTTGTTATCGACTTACGGCTCGCGCGGCGACGTCGAGCCTTTGGCGGCGCTGGGCGCGGCCTTGCAGGCGCATGGCGTCAATGCCCGGGCGAGCGCGCCGGGCGACGCGGAGTTTGCGGCGCTGGCCGCTCGCGCCGGCGTGGCTTTTGCGCCGGCCTTCGCGCCGGTGCGCGAATGGGCGAAGGAAATGGTCAACCGGTCGCGATCGGCGTCGCCCGAGGACCGGGCCAGGCTCATCTCCGGCCAGGCGGCCGAGATCGCCGCCAGGCAATATGAGGCGCTGAGCGCGGCCGCCGAAGGCTGCGACGCGGTGGTGGCGTTCGGCCTTTTCCCATCCTGCGCCGCCGCGCGGCTGGTCGCGGAACAACGCGGCATGCGCTACGTGCTCGGCACGTTCTGCCCCATCTGGCTGCCGTCGCAGCACAACCGGCCGCACGAATATCCTGGACATCCGCTGCCGGCCGGCGTGACCGACAACCGGCTGCTGTGGGAGACAGACATCCGGACCAAGAACGCGCTCTTCGGCGAGGCGATCAACGGCCGGCGCGCATCGCTCGGATTGCCGCCGGTGCAGAATGTCCGGGACTATGTCTACGGCAATCCCGTCCTGCTCGCCTGCGACCCGGTGCTGGGGCCATGGCTGCCCTCGGACCTGATCGACGCCGTGCAGACCGGCGCCTGCATCCTGCCGGACGAACGACCCCTCCCCGATCGGCTCGACGCGTTCCTCGATGCCGGCCCGCCGCCGGTCTATGTGGGCTTCGGCTCGATCTCGGTCGCCAGCGAAACCGGCCGCGCGGCCATCGAGGCGATCCGCGCCAGGGGCCTTCGCGCGGTGCTCGCACAGGGCTGGGCCGGGCTCGGTCTTATCGATGATCGCGACGACTGCTTCGAAGTGGGCGAGGTCAACCAGCAGGCGCTGTTCGGCCGCGTCGCCGCGGTCATCCATCACGGCGGCGCCGGCACCACGGTCGCCGCCGCGCGGGCGGGAGCGCCGCAGGTGGTCGTGCCGCAGATCGGCGACCAGCCTTACTGGGCCAAGCGCGTGGCCGAGCTGGGCATCGGGGCTGCGCATGGCGGCGCGGTGCCGACGACGGAGTCATTGCCCGCGGCCTTGGACGTGGCGCTGGCGCCAAAGGTCAGGATTCGCGCTCGAGAAGTGGCCAGCGAGATCCGCGCCGACGGCGCCGAAGCCGCAGCCAAGTGGCTGATCGAGTGGTTGGGCCAGTAGTGATCTTACTGCTTCAACTCCGCCAGCCCCCTTTGGAACGGCGCTGGCGAGATCTGGATCGGGCCGGAAAAGGGCTGATCCATTTCCCTGATCAAATAGATGCCGTGGCGACCAGCGCCGCCGACATGACGAACCTGCCGATCACGATGGTGTTGCGCGGCGCCCGGAAGCCGAAGCGTGCTTGCCAAGCGGGCGCGCGAAGACGCCATAGGCGGGGGCTACATCACGAACCCGCTTCCAATACCAGGCGAAGGCGCTATCTATGGCGCGGGGGCGGCTCCCAACCATTTCACGAGGCAATCCATGACAATTCGCGCTGTCGTCTGGGGCGAGAACATCCATGAGCGGACCAATGAGGTGGTGGCCTCCATCTATCCGGAAGGCATGCATGCGACCATCGCCAAGGCGCTGAATGCGGACAAGGCGATCTCCGCCTCGACCGCGACGCTGGAGCAGCCGGAGCACGGCCTGCCGGAATCCCGCCTCGCCGAGACCGACGTGCTTGTCTGGTGGGGCCACAAGGACCATGGCGCCGTCGCCGACGAGGTGGTCGAGCGCGTTGCAAAGCGCGTCTGGGAAGGAATGGGCCTGATCGTGCTGCATTCCGGCCATTTCTCCAAGATCTTCAAGCGGCTGATGGGCACGCCCTGCACGCTGAAATGGCGCGAGGCCGGCGAGCGCGAGCGGCTCTGGGTGACCAGCCCCAGGCACCCGATTGCCGAAGGCCTGGGCGAGTTCTTCGAACTCGAGAACGAGGAGATGTATGGCGAGCAGTTCGCCGTGCCGGAGGCGCTGGAAACCGTCTTCATCTCCTGGTTCCAGGGCGGCGAGGTGTTCCGCTCGGGCCTCACCTACCGGCGCGGCGCCGGCAATGTCTTCTACTTCCGGCCCGGGCACGAGACCTATCCGACCTACCACGACGCCACCGTGCAGAAGGTGCTGCGCAACGCGGTGAAGTGGGCGCACAACCCGCAAGGATCCGAGCCCGCCATTCTCGATGCGCCGAACGTGCCGGTCGAGAAGGCGCTGGAGCCGATCGTCGAGCGCGGCGGCAAGCTGCACGCGCATGGCGAGGCCGGCTTCCGCTAGAAAACATTTCCCTCTGTGCTTGGGATTGCGCGGAAACAGCGCCTGGGCCACATTCGCCTGGCGCGATTGAATCGAACCAAATCGCTCGGAGGAGCATAAATGCGGCTTTTGATACTCGGAACCGGCTGGATGGCGCAGGAACATGCCCGCCGCTTCGGCGCCATCGAGGGCGTCGACATCGTCGGCGCGGTTGACGTCGATGCGGCTCGCGTCGGCGAGTACGCCGACGCCTACAAGATCCCGAAGCGCTTCACCTCGCTTGAGGCGGCGCTCGATTGGGGCGATTTCGACGCGGTCGCCAATGTCACGCCCGACCGCATCCATCATCCAACCACCATGGCGCTGGTAGCCGCCGGCAAGCCGGTGCTGTGCGAGAAGCCGCTGGCCGAGAATTTCGGCAAGGCCAACGAGATGGCCGATGCGGCGGAGGTCGCCGGCATCGTCAACATGGTCAACCTCACCTACCGCAATGTGCCCGCGTTGCAGAAGGCCCGCCAGATGGTGCAGGCCGGCGAGATCGGCACGGTGCGCCATGTCGAGGCGTCCTATCTGCAGAGCTGGCTGGTGTCGAAATTCTGGGGCGACTGGCGCACCGATCCGAAATGGCTGTGGCGCCTGTCGCGCGGCCACGGCTCGAACGGCGTGCTGGGCGATGTCGGCATCCATATCCTCGATTTCGCCAGCTATGGCGCCGCGCTCGACATCGACCATGTCTTCTGCCGGCTGCGCGCCTTCGACAAGGCGCCGGGCAACCGTATCGGCGAGTACCAGCTCGACGCCAATGACAGCTTCGCCATGACGCTCGACTTCTCCAACGGCGCCTTCGGCGTGGTGCATGCCAGCCGCTGGGCCACCGGCCATATCAACGAACTGCGCCTGCGCATCCATGGCGACAAGGGCGCCGTCGAGGTCGTGCACAATCTCGACGGCTCGATGCTGAGGGCTTGTATCGGCGGCAATGTCGAGAACGCCAAATGGGAGGAACTCGACGCAGGCTCCGTGCCGACCAACTACCAGCGCTTCGTCGAAGCGGTGAAGAGCGGCGTGCAGACCGAACCGACCTTCCGCCACGCGGCTGGCCTGCAGAAGGTGCTGGACCTCGCCGTGGTGTCGGATGAGAAGCGGGCGGAGTCGAGGGCCGACGCGGATATGCAGTGAGGGCGTTTCCTCGCCCCGCCAAAGGCGGGGAGAGGTGTCCGCGAAGCGGACGGAGAGGGGCCTTCGTAGGGCGCTCCCCTCTCCGTCTCGGCTTCGCCGAGCCACCTCTCCCCACTTCGTGGGGCGAGGAACGGGTCACGCTCCGCGATAAATCCCCACAGCCGCCGCTACCAGCGCCGCATTGCTTTCGGCCACGCTGCCGTCCGGCAACTCCTTCCCGTCCTCCAGCCCAACCCGCGTCGAGAATTTCCGCAGCGCCGCCCGCTGAACAAAAGGCCACACGGTCGCGTTCTCGCCATGCAGCAGGATCGAGCGGCGGATACCCTCGCGCTGCAGCACCTTTTGGATGCCGTTGGCGACGGCGAAGGCTTCGTCCAGCGCCTGTTCGGAAATCTCGATCAGCACGCGCAGCACCCGCCCGCCATGGTCGAGACTGGCAAGCCTGAGCGCGTCGCCGATCGAGGCCAGCCCCGCCTCGATGCCGACGCCGCGGCCGCGCAGGGCCTCCATCACCTCGGGCGCCGCCGCCTCGCTGAGATTGACCGATGCGTAGTCGGGCAGCTCGCGCCAGCCGGAGATGGCGACCAGCGTGCGCAGATCGTCCTTCTCGATCCAGGCGCCGGTGGAGACGCCGATCAGCGTGCCCGGACAGGCTCTGCGGAGCGCTGCGACCGTCCTATCCATCGCCTCCGGCACAAGGCTCTCTTGGCCGTCGGCGCCACGCGCATGGACATGCAGCTCTGCCGCGCCGCTCCGACTGAGGCCGCAGCGTCGCGCGCCATAGCTTCTGGATCGAGCGGCAATGCGGGATGGAAGTCGGCGGGACGGGCGCCGTTGATGCAAGCCTGGACGATCATCTTTGCGGCAATCCTGTTTCGGCTGGAGGGAGCCTAGCGCAGGGCCAGGATGATCGGAACGGATATGGCGAAGTCTCCTGACAGGCCGGGCCAACAAAGGAGAAATCCCCCTGGCCCGACAGCCAGGGGGTAAGCATCCCCTTCGGTGGTTTCGGCCCTTGAAAGCCCCTTACGCCGGCACGCGCTTCAGCGCCTGCGCCATGCAGTGGATGCCGCCGCCGGTCTTGGAGATCTCGCTCATGTCGACGGCTGCGACCTCGAAGCCGCGCGCCTTCAACTGGCCGATCAAGGTCTTGCTGGAGGTCGGCGCGATCACCCTGTCCTTGCCGAGCGACATGAAGTTGCAGCCGAGCGCCATCGTGTCCTGGAAGGGCACGTCGATGATCTCGTGGCCCTTGCCCTTGAGCCAGTCGACAATGCCGGGCTCGGTGCAGGCGAGGCAGACGGCGGTAAGCTTTTCCGCGATCGGCACCACCATCAGGTCGATATGGACATAGTACTCGTCGATGAAGGCGAGACGCGTCTCCCAGCCTTCCTTGTCGAACCATTCCTTCACCTGGCGGGCGCCTTCTTCCTGGGTGCGGGCGCCGCCGCAGCCGATCAGCACAACGCCGTCCTCGATGACGTTGAAGTCGCCGCCCTCGAAGGTGCCGGCCGTCACCATGTCGTAGATCGGGATGCCGAGCTTCTCATAGGTGCGGATGGCGGCGTAGTTCTCGCCGCGCCGCCACCAGTTGGCCATGGCGGTGATGAAGGCGCCGTAGGGCGTCATGACGCTGGAGTCGCGCGAATAGACCTGCATCGGCAGTTCCGGCGTCGGCTCATGCCAGTGGATGTTGACGCCGAAATGCTCATAGGCTGCGACGAGGTCCTTGTGCTGCGCCTGCGCGATCTGGACGTTGCAAGGCGCCTCGCGCAGATGTTTCCTGGATAGCGAGCTGGTCGACAGGTGGCGCAGGAAGTTCGGCGAGCCGAGCAGCACGTCAGTCAGCACATCGGTCTCGTTGGCGAAGCCCCAGGCGGTCAGCGGCTTGGTGCCGCCATTGGGGTTGCGGCGCTGCAGCGAGAAGGGCTCGGCGACGATGCGGTCATGGACGGTCATGGGGTTCTCCTCTGGACTGTTTTGTTGATGGGTCATGCGGTGGAAGCGGCCGGGATCCACCAGTCGCGCCCACGCGGCGTGGTGACATATTCCGGCCAGCGGAAGTTGATCGGCGGTTCATAGTCGCAGAGCGGCGCGATCCAGTTCGAGCCGCCGATGCCGCCGCCGGTCCGCCTGACGAACTCGTCCATCGCGGCATCGCGCGCGGCCTTGTCCTCCAGCAGGCGCAGTGCCGTCAGCGCGACCGTCTTGGCGGCGCAGGTGACCATCGGATCGATGGTGGCGGAGATGCCGCCCAGCGCGTTCATCGCCCAGGATGGATAGACATGGCCCTTGGCCGCGCGCAGCGCCGGGCGGGCGATGTAGAAACGCGATGTCGGCGCGTGCCAGCTCATGTCGGTGTAGTCGTCGGAGGTGGAGTTCACCTGCGAGGGCGGCAGGTCGCGGCGCAGGATCGCCTCGGCCTCCTGCGGCGCGATAAGCCGCTCCAGCTCGTCGATGAACGGGTTTTCGGTCGCCTCGCCGCCGGCATTGACCTGGACCTCGCGCCCGATCGCCCTCGCCTCTTCGTTCCATTGCGGCGCGCCGACAGTGGAGAGCGCCTGATAGGTGATATCGGCCATGGCGTGGTTGGCGAGCCCCGGCCGCGACTTCGAGACCCAATGACGCTCGTAGCGGCAGCCGCTCATCCTGGCAGCGGCTTCGGCGTTACGGTCGAGCACCGCGGTCACCTGTTCGGCCATGGCGATGGTCGGCACGCGGATCATGTACTGGATCTCGGCAAGGCCGGCCGGCAGATTGTCGGCGGTCGCCTGCCCTGCCGTCAGGATCGCCTCGCTGATCGACCAGCCGCCCTGATGGGTGAGCATGGAATCGCGCAGCGCCTTGGAGGCCATGTACATCATCATCAGCGCGTCATTGGCGCCGGGCGCCCGCACCGCCGAATGCGCCTGCGGGATGGGTGCTGCGTCGCTTGCCGCGCGGCCCCAATTCTCGGGCTCGTCGCAGACGAAGCGGTAGATCATCGAATAGGCGGCGCCGCAATGCGTGTCCCAGCGCGCGGTGTTGCAGAGCGGCAGCATGTAGAAGGGATGGAAGGAGATCATGCCGGCAAGGCCGTCATAATAGCCTTTTGCCGCATGGATCGGTTTCGAGCCCCGCACCTTCTCGGCCGGCTCGCCGGTGAAGCGCAGCGTGCCCTTGATGCCATGCTCCAGCATCGCCGCCTTAGTCGCGAGCAACCCGCCGAGGCTGCCGATGCCGAGGCCCGAATGCGGATCGGTGTGGCCGCCGGCCTGAAATCCCAAGCCTTCTCGCGGCCGCTTCACCGTCGCGGCGTCCTGGCAGTTGCCGGGCACGGCGTCATACTCGCCATACATGCCGATCACCGGGCCGTCGCCATTCGTCCAGTGGGCGCAGAAGGCCGTCGGCATGCCGCCGGAGCCTTCCTCGACCGAGAAGCCTTCGCGCTTCAGCCGCTCGACATACCAGGCCGCCGATTGATATTCGCGCCAGGCGGTCTCGCCGAAATCGAAGATGGTGCGCGTCCAGGCCGACAGCAGCGGCTGGATGCCGTCGATGCAGGCAAGCGCGGTTTCCTGCGCTGAACTCGTCACCGGTTTGTCCATGGTGCAAGAAAAGCAGTGAAGCGGCTCATCAAAAAGTGATATGTTTTCCCGGCTCGTGCAAATTCGGTTCACCTGAGGCCTCTTGCGAATACCCTCCACGCAGGCGCTGCGCGCCCTCGACAGTTTTGCCCGTCACGGCAGCGTATGGCGCGCCGCCGACGAGCTTCACCTCACCCGCAGCGCCGTCTCGCATCAGCTACGGCTGCTTGAGCGCGACCTCGGCTTCGATCTCCTGCAGCGCATCGGCAAGGGCGTGGCGCTGACGCCGCGCGGCCAGCGCTACGCGGCCGACGTCAGGAAGGCGCTGACCGTGCTCGGCGACGCGGGGACGCACAACAACGGTGCCGGCGTCGGCGGCTCCTTCGCCATCTCCTGCCCGCCGGGCTTCGCCTCGATGTTCCTGTGCACGCATATCGGCGAGTTCCAGCAAATGTATCCGGATGTGGCGCTGTCGGTGCTCACGCCGCGGCGGCTCGACGACGTCTCAAATCCGGACGCCGACGCCTTCATCGCCTTCGGGGTCGGCAACTGGCCGAACCGGGCCGTGGAACTGCTCTGCGAAGTCTCCTTCACGCCGCTCTGCAGTCCAAGGCTGCTCAACAAGGTCGGCGGCTTTTCCAAACCCGCCGACGTGCTGCGCGCCAGCCTGCTCCATCTCAGCGACACCGAGGACTGGGCGCGCTGGCTGGCGCTGTCCAAGGTGGAAAATCCCGATACCGAAGGCGGCATCTTCTTTTCCGACATGAACCTCGTCTTCTCGGCGGCGATCGCCGGCCAGGGCATTGCGCTGGGCGACGAGCTGACCGGCCGCCAGGCGCTGAGCGAAGGCCGGCTGGTCAAGCCTTTCGAGGCGACCGTCCCCTCGCCGCGCTCCTATTTCCTCGTCTTCGAGCACGCCAAGGCGGGGCACCCGGTGCTCAACGCCTTCGGCGACTGGCTGAGGGCGAAGCTGTCGGAGAGCAGGGTTTAGATTGAGTGCTGCCGCCCTCTCCGGTCGTCATCCTCGGGCTTGACCCGAGGATCCATGCCGTGACGTTGGCCGAAGTGTGCGGCGGGCGAGAATTCTGGACCGTTGCAACGCTCGTGTGTAACGGTGTGGATTCCAGGGTCTGCGCGCGTCGCTTCGCTCCTTGCTCCGCCCTGGAAAAGGGCATGAAGGCTTTCGCCAATCGCGAACGTTAGTGAGCGCCGAACGCCCGCGTCTGCACACGCTGTTGCCACCTGCCAATACGGGTCACCCGTGAATCAAATTTGCCGATCAGGCGAAAACTATTCGGTTGCGGTGAGCCGCAGCCATGCCTACGATTTCATTGGGAACTGAGGAAAGAGCCAGGATGCAGCAACCCGGCCGGGCCGCAGAAATCAAAGCGAACGGGATCGGCAAGAGCTTCGGCTCGTTCCGGGCGCTCGATAACCTGTCGCTCGATATCGGCCGCGGCGAGTTCCTGACGCTGCTTGGCCCTTCCGGCTCCGGCAAGACCACTTTCCTGATGATCCTAGCTGGCTTCGTGCAGCCGAGCGAGGGCAGGCTTTTCAGCGACGGTGTCGACATCACCAACCGCCCGGCGGAGCAGCGCGCCGCCGGGATGGTGTTCCAGGGCTATGCGTTGTTCCCGCATATGAGCGTGGAGCAGAACATCGCCTTCCCGCTCAGAGTGCGCAAGAAATCCGCCTCGGAAATCAAGAGCCGTGTCGGCGAGATGGTCGAGCGCGTCGGCCTCAAGGGGCACGAGAAGAAACTGCCGGCACAGCTTTCCGGCGGCCAGCAGCAGCGCGTGGCGCTGGCCCGTGCGCTGGTGTTCGAGCCGGGCGTGCTGCTGCTCGACGAGCCGTTCTCGGCGCTGGACAAGAGCCTGCGCGGCCAGATGCAGGCCGAGATGAAGCGGCTGCACCAAGAGACCGGCACAACCTTCGTCTTCGTCACCCACGACCAGAGCGAAGCGCTGGCGCTGTCCTCGCGCGTCGCCATCTTCAACCACGGCAAGCTCTTGCAGGTGGGCCGGCCGGATGAGGTCTACGACCGGCCGGCGAACCGCTTCGTCGCCGAGTTCCTGGGCGAGATCAACATGCTGCCGGTGAAGGGCGTGCGCCCCGCCGACAATGGCGCCACGGGGCTCTGCGAGGACCGCGCGGTCAACATGCGCTGCAAGGCGGAGGCGATCAAAGGCGACGCCATCCTCGCCATCCGCCCCGAGGACATGTCGATCGCGCCGGAAGCGTCGGTCAACCAGAACGGCATTGCCGCGACGGCCGTCGCCTCGACCTATCTGGGCGCGGCGACCAAGCTCGACCTCACCACGCGCCAGGGCGCCAGGGTCACCGTTTCGGTGCCGAACGAAGTGGCTGCGGCGGCGCTCAGCAAAGGCAATTCGGTCTGGCTTACATGGCCAGCGGAGAAGGGTTTCCTCCTTCCGGATGGAGGACAGTAAGCACCGCCGTCGCGGCCAGACACATCACCGCGGCGGCTTCCGGTTCAAATCAACGACAAACAAGGGGAACTGACATGAGCGATACAAAGAAACAGACGATCGAATCCCTCGCCGAGCGGACCAAGCGCGGCGAGATCTCACGCCGCCAGTTTGCGCAACTAGCGGGCTTGGCGCTCGCCGGCACGCCGCTGTTGTTGCGCTCGACCGGCGCCTTCGCCGAGACCAAAGGGCTGGTGCTGGTGAACTGGGGCGGCGACGCCATCACGGCTTACGACGCCGCTTACGGCCAGGCCTTCACCAAAGACACCGGCATCCCGGTCAAGATGGACGGCTCGGGCCCGACGGAAGGCGCCATCGCCGCGCAGTTCAAGAGCGGCGCGCCGACCTGGGACCTGGTCGACGTCGACCCGTTCTCGGCGATCACGCTGGGCGGCCAAGGCATGCTCGAGCCGATCGACTACAAGATCGTCGACAAGAGCAAGATGCGGCCGGGCTTCGGCTGGGAGTATGCAGCCTCCACCTACTTCTTCTCCTATGTGATCGCTTACGACTCGCAGAAGTTCGGCTCCAACGCGCCGACCGGCATGGCCGACTTCTTCGACGTCAAGAAATTCCCAGGCAAGCGCTCGCTCTACAAATGGGGCGTGTCGAGCTGGGAAGCCGCACTTCTGGCCGACGGCGTCGCGCCTGCCTCGCTCTATCCGCTCGATCTGAAGCGCGCGCATGACAAGATCGCCGCCTTCAAGGAAAACGTCGTCTCCTATTGGGGCGGCGGCGCCGAAAGTCAGAGCGTGCTGCTCAACGGCGAGGCCTCGATGGCGATCGTCTGGTCGACGCGCGCCTCGCTGATCGAGCAGGACTCCGGCGGCCAGATCAAGTTCATCTGGGACCAGGGCCTGATCTCGCCCGGCGCGCTGGCGGTGCTCAAGAACAACCCCGGCGGCAAGGACGCGGCGATGAAGTTCATCGCCAGCACGCAGGATCCGCAGAAGGAGCTGGTGATGTTCGACAAGCTCGGCCAGGGTCCGGCCAATCCGGCGGCCGACGCGCTGATCCCCGCCGACAAAAAGCGCATCAATCCCGTCGATCCGGACAACATGAAGAAGCAGATCGCGCTCGACATGGAGTGGTACGCCAAGAATTACGGCGCCGCGCTCGACGAATACACCAAGATCATCTCCGCCTGATCAGGGCGGAGACTTTCTCACTGATGAGAGGCACCCTCTCCGACAGGATGGGCGCGGCGCTGCTGATGGCGCCGCTGCTTCTGTTCCTGGTCCTTGCCTATGCCTGGCCGTTCCTCGGCGTGGTGAAGTGGAGTTTTACGCTTCCCACGCCCGGGCTCGGCCAGTACCATGCTTTGCTCACCGACGACCTGGTGCAGTCGGTATTCATCCGCACGCTGCGCATCGCGGCGATCGTCACTCTCGTCTCCGTCACCGCCGCTTACGCCATCACCGTGGTGTGGGTGCGCGGCAGTCCGCTGCAGCGCGTGCTGGCCGAATTCTGCATCCTGGTGCCATTTTGGATCTCCGTACTCACCCGCGCCTTCGGCTGGGTGGCGCTGCTCTCCAATCGCGGCCTGATCAACACCTGGCTGCAATCGATCGGCTTCATCTCCGAGCCGCTGACACTGGTGCGCAACGAATTCGGCGTCATCGTCGGCATGTCGCATTTTTTGATCCCCTTCGCGGTGTTCCCGCTGGCGTCCGCCATGCGCAGCCTGGACGAGCGCGTGCTGCTCGCGGCGCGCGGGCTCGGCTCCAGCCGCATGCGCACCTTCTGGACCGTGTTCGTGCCGATGACGCGCTCCGGCATCATCGGCTCGGCAATGATCACCTTCGTGTTCTCGCTGGGCTTCTTCGTCACGCCGGCAATCCTCGGCGGCGGCCGCAGCGTGATGATCGCGGAGCTGATCTATCTGCGCATCTTCCAGAGCCCGGACTGGGGGCTGGGCGCGGCTATCAGCGTCGTGCTGGTGGTGTTCGTCGGCGCGCTGATGGCGCTGCTTTTCCGCTACGTCAAACCGAAGCAGCTGGTGTAGCGATGCCAACCTACCGTCCTGGGCCTGTCTCGCTCCTCCTCGCCGTGCTGGTGGCGCTGTTCCTCCTGATGCCGCTGCTTGCCGTCATCCCGGTGTCATTGACGCCGAGCCGCATGCTGACCATGCCGACGGGTGAATTGTCGCTGCGCCACTACCGCTCGCTGATCGAGGATCCGCGCTGGCTGGAGTCCATCCTGCTGTCGATCCGGATCGGCGTGGTGAGCAGCGCGCTTTCCACGGTGCTGGCACTCGCCTTCAGTCTCGGCGTGTGGATGTTCCAGCCGCGCTTCACCGCAGCCCTTGTCGGCTTCGTGCTGCTGCCCATGGTGGTGCCGCCGGTGGTGTCGGCGGTGACGCTCTATTTCCTGCTCACCTCGGTCTCCGGGCTCACCTCGTTCTTCGGCTATGACACCTGGCTCGGCGTCGCCATGGCGCATTCGGTGATGACCGTGCCTTTCGCCACGGTGCTCATCCTGGTGTCGCTCAGCCAGCTCGACCGGCGCATCGATCTTGCCGCGCGCGGGCTTGGCGCCAGCGTGTGGGAACGCGCGACGCGCGTCATCATGCCCAACATCAAGTTCGGCATCGTCACCGCCGCGCTGCTCTCCTTCGTGCTTTCCTGGGAAGAGATCGGCGTGACGCTGTTCATCACCTCGGTGAATGCGATCACCTTGCCGCGCCTGATGTGGATGGGCCTGCGCGACAACATCGATCCGGCGATCGCGGCGCTTTCGGTGATCCTGATCGTCATCACGGTGCTGGTGCTGGCGGTGAGGAGCGTGATCACCAGACAGAAGGCGTCGCCGTAGAGCGGTTGCGTTCACGGAAAAAGAGGCCCGCCAGGAGCGGCGAGCCTCTTTACGGAGCCGAAGTGGAAGCACGGCACCGTCATGATCCGGGGGTGTGGATCGACTCGAAATCTAGCCAACAGGGCTCAGCCGGGCGACTTACAAATCCGTAATCTCCGGTCGGTCTGCGTGCCCAACCGGCCAGGAAAAGCCTGTTCTATCATCGGTTTGCGGAGAGCATCCGACATCGAGACAGCGCTTTTCAAAGAAACGTGATGAACCGTCTGTCCAACCGGCGGGACGGCGGAGCGGCTTGGAAACGCAGCGGAACCGGGGCGGCGTCGCGACGCGCCCGCTTCATAGCAGTCTGCGCCATCAAGGCGCCGCACCGGACGAAGGCCCCCCGGCCTCGCCCGTGCGTAGCAGTCCGTTCAGGCGGCCTGCGGCCGCCGCATCCTCTCGACGAAGGCCTGCCTTGCCGGTCCGGCAAGCGGCTTGTCCGTGGTCAGCAGGCCATCGAGCAACGCCAGAAGTTCGCGCGCTGCCGAAGACTTGCAGGAATAATAGACCATTTGACGATCACGGCGGGTTTCTACAAGGCCAAACCTGCGCAGTTTGGCCAGGTGTTGCGACAGCGCTGATTGGCTGAGTTCGACCTTGTCGGCGAGCACGCCGACAGAGAGTTCGCCCTCGGCGAGGTAGTTCATGATGAGCAAACGCTTTTCGTTGCCCATCACCGCAAGAAAGGCTGCCGCGCTTTCTGCGTTGGCGGTAAGTTTCTTGGTAACCATCGATTTCCCCATGCTTCATGCTCTTCCGAAGGCCATGGGGGCAATGGCTTCAGAATTCCAGAGCGTTGATGAGCCTGCCCCGGTTTGGACGCGGGACCTGCCCTGCTTCTTTTCGACCAGAACCCCTTCGTAACCCGGTTGCCACCACGTCGAGGTTGCTGGTCTCGGACAGAACGCGCGGTGCTTTTTCGGGCTCAAGTCAATGCAGACTCGGAAAAATTCCGCGCTGCTAATACGTATCAGCGCAGCGCTCGTTCGGCAAGAATATAACGAGGCCGGCAAAACAGCGGCCAGCCTCAGGGCAAGAGCGGCGTCAGCCGAAGCGCATGGCAAGGATACCTTGCAGCGACTCACGCTCAACCTTCAAACATGCTAATATTAGCCGGGCAAAAAAGGAGCCCGGCGCAAGGAGGAAGCCATGTCCATCGCGTCCAATGCCCGCAACACATTCACTCCCGACGAGACGGCCATGCTTGGCCGTGTCTATGAGAATGGCAGCGTCGAGGGCGAGACTACCGAGCAGAAGGAAGCACGCGCCTCGCGCATCCTGGCCAATTACATGGCCGGCATCACCGACGAGGCGGAGTTGATCGAGCTTTCGCGCAGGCCGCTTGGAAGATGAGCAACGTGATCCGCCCACGCGAGGCGGCTTCACGTTAGGTTGACGTTCCGGCACGGAACGCAACGGCAGAATATCGTGTTCCGACATGTTCGGGAGGTTTCGCGATGATCCAGGGATGGTTCTCCAAGCCGGTTGAAGTCGCCGTCGGCCTTTCCGGGTCAATCCGCCACATCTCCAACGCCGAACAAGCCGCCGAGCTGCTGACCGGCCAATGGCGCGATGCCGGCAGTGCGCTGCATGGCGAGGCGCTGCGGGCCTGCCGCCGCGCGATCCGCGGCGACGTCACGGCCGATGCCGCCAGGGAGGCCTTCGTCGTCGCCGCGCGCGAAGCGCATGTGCTGGTCGAATAGGGCATGGCAGCGCCTTATTACACGCGGCTGCCTATCGATAGAAAAGCCACAAAAGCACCAGCACCGCGAACGCAGCCGGAGAGAGCAGGATTCAAGCCCGAAAAATACACATGGCCAGGGAAAGCGGCGTGAGCATGCCTGGGCGGTGTCGGACCTACCGAACGCGCAGATTGACGGGAAGGCGACGCGCTGTTCGAAACGCGCGCATGATCCGTCTCAGCATGCGAACGGTTTTGCCGGACCTCGTCGTAGAGCCCGAAAGCGGTCGCCATCAACGTCGCGGCGGTCATGACGAGTGCAAGCACGGCGATAATCATGAGAGGTTTTCCCGCGTTTCATCAGCCTTGCGGATTCATTAGCGCCGTCCGCGAGGGTGCTGCAGTGACTTTGGTCACACGATTTTCAGCCGTCCGGAGCACGGATTGGTCGGCCCGTGAGACTGTCCGAATGCTGTCCGTTCCGGTCATGAAAATTCTCGGAACCTAACGCATGATGGTTGGTTAATGCGCGGGTCCGCAATCGCCTCACGGACCTGCATCGGACGCCATCCGGCACCGATTGCTTGCTCAAAAAGACAATCATAAGAACGGAGGAAGTGATGAACGATGTCTGGTTTTCCGAACCAGTCGTGATCGATTTCCAGCCAAACGGCCAACGCAAGGTATCGAGCTGCTTCGAGGCGATGGAATGCCTCGACCTACGTTGGCCGGGACAGGCGCGCGACGGCGCCTGGCGCTCGGCGAGCCGTGTCTGCCGTGACGCGCTTGACGGGCTGCGCAGCCCGGTGGAAGCCCGCAAGACGCTGCGCAAGGCGGCGAAGATCGCCGGGCTGCTGGCGTAGCCTCGATTCCCATGGCGTCCCGTTGGGGCGTCGCCAAGCCCGTCGCGGTTTCCCATTGCCGCGGCGGGCTTCCATTTTCCGTTCAAGGGAAGTTACGGCCGGCGCATACTGCGGAACGCGTTCAAGCACGCATCCCGTAGGGTACATGAAAACGCCGGCCGCTGGGCTTAGGGGCTGCCTGACGGGTTCAGGCCTTTCCATTTCGGCGAGTCGGGCGCCGGGCCGCAACGCGAGCGCCGGAGCATGGTAAACGCCAGGTTAATATCCACAGCGCATGGCCGAACGAGCCAGCAGGCAGACGACGGCCTTTTCAGGCGAAACCGCCAAGCACTTCCGGAAACTGGACGGCCATCGCGCCTTCATCCGCCTGCCTGGCATAGATCGCGTGCATCCTGCTGCCGTCATACCTGGCCCTGCGGCGCTGCACGTCCTTGCCGAACAGGCCGGCAACTGCGTCGAAGCGCCGGAGGAAGCGCTTCACCACGCCGCGTTCGAAGGGTATGCGCTGCTCGAAAGGCCTGCCCCAGGGCGTGTCCCTTGCCAGATCCCGCCAGATGCGCAGCGCTTCCAACTCGACCCCGACCTGATTGCCCCACGGCTTGCCGCCCGCGAAATGCCTGGCCCAGGCTTGCGAGAAGCCCCCCAATTCTCCGAGCGACTGCAGGTTCCAGTTTGGATGCATCGTCTGCCATTTGCCCTCGAAGACGACGTTCAGGGCATTTTGGTCGTTCATGCTTCCGTCAATAGCGGTCTTTCGCGTGCGCTCCAGCAGCGCATTCTCCCGGACAGCGTTCATATCGAAGACGACGACGCCCGAATTGAAATATGGCGCGCCTGGCGCCAGCTTGAGCTTTTGCCGGTAAGAGGGCCGGAAATACATGTAGTCGTCGTGGGCGGCGAGCAGCGGGGCGCGCAGCCGCTGCCTGGCAAGGTCATTGATGTCCCGGTTGAAGAGAACGTCGCAGTCCGTGTATGCGATGCGGTCATACGGCTCGAAAACCGGAAGCCGATCGGCGAAAAGCCGAATGTAAGCGGCAATGCTGTAGGTTCCGAAGCGAAAGCCGAAATTCGTCATGAAGTCGGCGACATCGACCAGCTCGACCTTGCCTTCCAGCAGATGCCGGGCGACTTCAATATCCGCCTGGCTCGCGCCGGTGTAGAGCAGAAAGCCGTCGATCGGGGTGGAGACATCCAGTATCCGGCGCGCCGTCAGGCAGGCATATGGGAAGTAGCCCGCATCCGTCGCCAGGAAGAAACACGACTTCATCGTTCCGCTAACCGCCGCCCGTCATTTCGTTGCGGTGCCTGCGTCAGAATGCCTCTCGATAAAAGTCTCGATCGGGCCGGTCAGCAGACCCGCCTCGCGTTTGACCTTGTCATCGTCCCAACGCCACCATTGGATGGCGAGCAGCTTTGAGATGACGTCCTGCGAAAAGCGGTATCTGATCAGCCTTGCCGGCGACCCGCCGACAAT
This sequence comes from Mesorhizobium sp. M2A.F.Ca.ET.043.02.1.1, assembly GCF_003952405.1. NCBI lineage: Bacteria > Pseudomonadati > Pseudomonadota > Alphaproteobacteria > Hyphomicrobiales > Phyllobacteriaceae > Mesorhizobium > Mesorhizobium sp. M2A.F.Ca.ET.043.02.1.1. The sequence goes on along the minus strand of NZ_CP034445.1, from coordinate 5,694,299 downwards.
CGCGTAAGGCGGCACGTTCTTCGTGACCACCGCCCCTGCCCCGACGACAGCGCCGTCGCCGATCTCGACGCCCGGCAAAATCATGGCGCCATTGCCGATCCAGACGTCATTGCCCACGGTGATGCCAGCCGGCTTGCTGTCCTCCGCGATCGGCTCCGGCTGCTTCAGCAGCCGGCTGTAAATCGGAAACGTGGTAGCGCTCGCGGTCGGATGCTGGCCGGAGCAAATGAAAAGCACCCGGCCGGCAACCGAGCAGAAGGCCCCGACCCGCAGCGGGGCCTCCTTTGCGGGAAACAGGACCTTTCGCCATGTCACGCCATAAGTGTGGCGGCCAACCGTCACATGCTCCGGCAACTTGGAACGCGCGTCCTTGAACCATCTGGAAATCGTCGACATCTGCAAACCTCAGCGGCAGCCGTGCAGCGACATAGCCGCTGTTAGATATAACCTACAAGCCCAGGGAACTGGCTGTACGCACCTTGGCCGAATCGCGAGGCTGTCAGGCGGGAAGGTAGTTCCGGCAATGAGACCTCTTGGAATGCAAGTCGCAGTCAGCTACTGACAGCGATGCCCAACATCCGGTGGTACTGCCGAGTGAGAAGATCATGGAGGAAAAGGCTGCGTTCGATTTACCTGCTGAGGAATTCGTAAGGCGATTTGAGAGAACGGATGACACATGAAATGCTTGGTAATCAACCTTGATCGATCACCTGACAGGTTGAACCAGGCAACCTCCGAATTCGCGAAGATCGGCATCGCTTTTGAGCGCGTTGCGGCGGTCGATACGTCCAGCGAGCCCTCGAATTTTCCTGCCGCTCGCCGCCTCACCAAGCCAGAGATTGCATGCTTTCTCAGCCATCGTAAGTGCTGGCAAATGATCGCAGATGGCGCCGAGCAATATACCGCAATCTTTGAGGATGACGTCGTTTTCAGGAGCGATGCCGGACCATTCCTGTCCGATGACAGTTGGGTCCCGCGCGATGCCGACATCGTCAAGCTCGAGACGTTCTTCGGTCAGGTCAGATTGGCGCGCCTTGCGTCCATTGGGAAGGGCCATTCGATTGGCCGGCTGGTCGGCGAGCATCTCGGTACGGCCGGCTATGTCATTTCCAAGGCTGCGGCTGAAAAGCTGCTTCAGCGGACAAAACGCCTGAAGGAACCGGTCGATCTCGCATTGTTCAGCCCGAATTCGCTGATGTGCGCCCGCAATACAACCTATCAGGTGACACCGGCCCTTTGCGCACAGCACCGTTTTCTTTCTGAACGAAATACGATGCCGACGATCATCCAAACGGCACCGCATCGCCCCAAAAGCGTAACCACGAAAGTTCGTGGGGAATTGTCGCGGCTGTTCGCCCATTGCCGAAACGGAACCTTTTGGCGAACCCAGCGGGTCGATTTGAGTCTAGGCTGGACGCCTGACGCACATCCCGCTGGCCGATCTTCGCAAAAGCTAAAACCCCGAGGTTGACCTAACGTCGCTAGGTCAGCGAAACTCGAGTTGCTTGATTTCTCGGCGGCTTCGAGCAAAGGGGCATGCGAAGGCCCGCCGATTGCCGGCTGCCTACGAGAACCAGCATGGCACTCAAACTAATAGCCGACGGACTAAGCAAAAATCGATTGGTCATCCAGCTAAAGGCGCTCAGAAACGAGTTCGCCTATAAAAGCTTCGAATATCGAGGGCGTGCGTCTGGGCGCCTGCTTGCAAAACAGTTGCACGACGCCGGGGTGTCGCGCGTGTGCATCACGGTCGCCTTCAACGTACCCTGGGTGATCGATGCTTTGACGAAGGCGTGGGAGATGCATTCGCCAGGGATGACGCTGGTCGTCGTCGACAATTCTACGAAGGCCCAGGCGAGAGCGGCCATCGCACAGATCTGCAAGATGCGCGGCGTGCCCTACCTTGCCTTGCCGATGCGGGTCGAAAAACACCTGTCGAGATCGCATGGAACGGCGATCACCTGGGCGTTTCACAACATCGTGCGCCATCTGAAGCCGGAGTTCTTCGGCTTCATCGATCACGACTGCTTCCCGGTCGTGCCGTTCGATATCCCGTCCAATCTGGCCGGCAAAGTCGTGTATGGCCGCAGGGCATACGGTACCGAAAATCACGTCTACAAGGCCAAGCCGGACGATCGGCACTGGAATTTGTGGGCAGGCTACTGCTTCTACCGGTTCTCCGCCGTGGCCGCCTATAAACTGAATTTCGAACCCCGCATAAATCTCGGCCTCGACACCGGCGCAGCCAACTGGGCGATCCTCTATTCGAAACTTGCCGAGGCGGATGTCGCCGTGGCAACCGTGGAACAGCGGCCAATGACGATGGCCGGCGCGGTCGGGCACCACGAGTTCATCGACGGCGCCTTCTTTCACCTCGCCGGCGTGTCCTACCCCGAAAGACCGGGCTATCACCATCGAACGGCGGAGCACCGGGAAATGCTCCGGGATTATGTGTGGAACACTTATCTGGGCGGCCCGGCCGGGCAGGCCGTGAGCGATTTCTGAAGGCCGACCGCCCTCGTTCCAGTCCTTCAGAGCGCGCAGCGACGCTCGGATCTGGTTGTTTCTAGATACGGTCAGGCGGGCCGACGAGCTTCGCAATCGCCTCGTCGATCCCAATCCTTCCTTGACGTCCCAGCGTATCCGGATCGCGAAAGTCGATCCAGCCTTCGTTGAAGCCGTCCAGCATGCGCATGCGCATTTCGGGATGGCGCATGCCCTGCTCGCGGAAGATCGTCTCCCAGCGCTCGCGCGGGACTGTGCGTGCCTCGACCTCGCGGCCGAGCGCCTTGGCAAGGGCGGCGGCGATTTGGTTCGGCGACACCCTGTGTCGCGCTTCCAGTTCGATCACCCGGTGGCCGCTCCAATCCTCAGGCAAGAGTTCCGCAGCGGTTCTGCCGACATCGGCGGCCGAGATCATCGCGACCGGCCGATCGAGCGGCTGGAGGTAGCTGTCGATCACGCCCTGATCGCGCGCCGAGGCGAGGTCCCACTGGGCATTTTCCATGAACCAGGCGGCGCGCAGGAACGTCACGGCCACGGGCAGATCGGCGAGCGCCTCTTCCAGCAGGCGCAACACATTGAGCAGATTGGGCTGCGTGGCGTCCGCGCCGATCGTCGACAGCACGACCACCTTGGGCGGCAGCGCCCTGTGCAGCGCCTCGCGGACGACGGCGATCTTCGGCAGCACGTCCGGGAAATCGGGTTCGGAATCATAGACCGGCGGCAACAGGATGAACGCGCCCTCGCCGCCCGAAAGCGCCGCGGCCAGAGGCCCGGGATCGCCGAGATCGGCGACGGCGACCTCGCAGCCTTTGGCCAGCCACCGCGCGCCCTTGGCTTCGTCGCGGACAACGGCCCGAACCTTGTGGCCCGATGCCAGCAGCGTTTCGGCAAGAACCCCGCCGATGCGGCCGGTAATGGCGGTAACTGCGTACATGATCTTTCCTTCGTTTGTGGTGGTTGAACGGGATCACGGCCGGCGGCCACGACGGGCCGGCGGTCTCTGGCCGGTCTTTTCACACCCTTGGCTTGCTGATCACAGCGCCGATATGTCATCATAATCCGGACTCCAGGTTGGGAATAGCGCATGTCTTATGACGGAAGATTGCTGTCCGGCGTGACGGTGCTGATGGCGGTGGTCGAAGCCGGCTCGATGGCGCGGGCAGCGGACTCGCTCGGCATGACCGCCTCAGGCGTCGGCCGCGCCATCCAGCGGCTGGAAGCCCGCATCGGGGTGCGGCTGCTCGACCGCACGACCCGCACCATGCACCTGACGGACGAAGGGCGGCGCTTCCACGAGCGGGTCGGCCCTCACCTCGACGGCATCGAGGAGGCGGCGGTCGAGGCCACCGGCGCCACCTCGGTGGTTCGCGGCAGGCTGCGCGTCAATGTCGACCCGTTCTTCTCGCAGCTGGTGCTGGCCGGGCACGCGGGCCGGTTCCTGGCGCTCTATCCGGAGCTTCGCCTCGAGCTCATCATGCGCGACGCGGTGGGCGACCTGGTGGCGGACGGGTTCGATCTTGCCTTGCGCTTCGGCGATCCGCCGGCCGGCTCATTCACCGCGCGCAAACTGTTCGAGACGCGCGTACTCACCGTCGCGGCGCCCGCCTATGTCGAGCGCCGAGGGCGTCCGCGGCACCCTGCCGACCTGCCCGACCACTACGCCATCGATTTCTGGGACGCCGCGCATGGCCGCGCCTATGAGTGGGAATTTCGCCGCGGCAACGAGGCGCTGCCGGTCAGCGTTCGGACCAGGCTGATGACCTCCGACGCGCCGACCATGCTCAACGCCTGCCTGTCCGGTGCCGGCATCGCGCAGGTGCTGGAATTCGCCACGCGCGAGCAGGTGCGCGACGGCCGGCTGATCGACCTGTTTCCGGATTGGTCCGACGAGCTCTTCCCGCTCCACGCGATCTACCCTTCGCGACAATACCGCACCGCCAAGGTGCGGGCGTTCGTGGAGTTCGTGATGGAGTTGCTGGCTGAGGTTTAGATCGATGACCGGCGCAGCGGGCCCGCCCGCTGCCCTATTGCGCACATTCTGTGATAAGTGACGCCTATGAGCCGATCCCGAAGGAATACCCCCGATCGTCGGCATGACCACAGTCGACAGCGACAAGGCATTCAAGCAAGCCGAGCATCGGCGCGAGCGGCGGGCCGTGAAGGCACGGCTCGAATTTGACGAAGAACCGTTGCCGACCAAGGCTTTCGGCAATCCATGGGCCAGCGAGAAAGACGGCAAGCAATGGCTAGCCGAACCCTCCCCTAAACTGATGCGGAAGTGAGGTCCGCACACGAACCGCGCCAAGGGAATGGCGATCCCGGCAGGATTCGAACCTGCGACCATCGGCTTAGAAGGCCGGTGCTCTATCCAGCTGAGCTACGGGACCGTCGGCCGGCCGGGCCGGCTGCTGCGTTACGCCAAGCGATGCAAGACTCGGGAAGTCAGTGCGTCCAGGGCGTCCTGCGGTCATAGCGGAAATTGTCCGAATAGGAAATCTGCCGGCGCTTGGCTTCCTTCGGCTCTTCGACGCGATAGGCGATCTTTTCCTTCTCGGCATAGGCCACCGCTTCTTCCTTCGTGTCGAAGGTGAGCTTCACCTGGCTCAGCATGTCGCCGGAGGTGGTGTAGCCCATCAGCGGGTCGATCTTCTTGCGCTGCGCGGGATCGAACTCCAGCACCCAATGTCCGGTCTTGGCCTTGCCGGACTGCATCGCGGTTTTGGCTGGACTGAAAATGCGCGCGGACATGACCACCTCTTTGCCGCCCGGAAATCGGGCACCGTTGTTCGGCGCCATTCCCGGGTCCCATCGGGAGCCCGAAACCTCGCGCCAACCCCGTCATTACTGTGCAATGGCCGCGGCGGCAAGGCCGCAAGCGCCCCTGCGCTCCCAAGGCGCAGGGGAACCTCGCCGCGCCGGCGACATTATCGAAAGGTCGGGCGGCCGGGCCGGGCAAGCCTTCCCTGTCAGCCTCAATCAGAAGCGGACGTTTCGCCATGACCAATGCAACCGAACATGCCGTCCTGCAGCTCGCCGTGCTTGTCGGCAGCCTGCGCGCCCAGTCCTTCAGCCGCAAGATCGCCAAGGCCCTGGCCGCCCGCGCGCCGGATTCGGTGCGCTGCCGCTTCATCGAGATCGGCGACCTGCCGCTCTACAACGAGGATCTGGACGGTGACGACCCGCCAGCGGCGTGGTCGGCCTTCCGTGCGGCGATGCGCGAATGCGACGCGGTGCTGTTCGTCACCCCGGAATACAACCGCTCGATCCCCGGCTGCCTGAAGAACGCGCTTGATGTCGGCTCGCGCCCATCGGGCAAGAGCGTGTTCAAGGGACTGCCCGCAGGGGTCGTCAGTGTCACACCGCATAAGCTTGGCGCTTTCGGCGCCAATCATGCGCTGAGACAAACCTTCGCCTTCCTCGACATGCCAGTGATGCAGCAGCCGGAGGCCTATATCGGCAATGTCGCGGAAATCCTGGACGGCAAAGGCGCGGTGACCAATGCCGACACCGCCACCTTCCTCGAAAATTTCATGGCCAGCCTGGAAAGCTGGATCAGGACGGTGCATCCTGCCGGCTCGTCCTTCGATGCCTTCATGAAGCAGCGCGAGAAGATCGCCGAAGACTATGTCAATGGCGATGCCGCCTCGCTGAAGGCGATCGTCACCCGTGCCGGGCCGGCGACGTTCTTCTCACCGCGCGGCGACCATCTCGAAGGCGCCGAAGCGGTTGCCGGCCGTTACGAACGCGATGCCGCAAGCTTCCACAAAGGCGGCAACACCGACCTCGAGGTGCTGCAAGCGTCGGCGAGCGGCGATCTGGCGTTCTGGAGCGGCTTGCAGCATGCCAAGGCGCGCATCGGCAAGAACGGCGAGGCGACCGAGATGACCTTGCGGGTGACGGAAGTGTTTCGGCTGGAGGATGGCGCGTTCAAGCTGGTGCATCGCCATGCCGACCCGGTTCATTAGCCGGCGCTTGCAAAATCCGCGACACAATGCCGGGGGGCTTTGCAACACGCACCTATTCCTTTTGGCCTGCGAGCGGCATACATCGGATACATGGTCGTGCCACTTGATGGCATGATGGCGACGACAAAGATACGAATGAGCGCGGATACGGAAGTCTCGCCGTCGGGGGCCGGCAAGCCAGCGATATTGGACGGTACGATTGTCGTCGGCGGGGGCGCCGCCGGGCTTGCCGCCGCGCATGCGTTGACCATGGCTGGCGTGACGACGCGGATCCTGGAGCGCGAGCAGAGGCTGGCCGAACCCTGGCACCGCCGCCACGACAATCTGCACCTCAACACGCATCGCGACCTCTCCTCATTGCCAGGCGTGTCCTATCCGGCGGGGACACCGGCGTTCCCGCACCGCAGCGCCGTCGCGCGCCATCTCAATGAGTTCGCCGAAACGCACCGGCTGCCCGTCGCCTTCGGGGTCGAGGTCGACGAGATCGAATTCCGAGGCGACCATTGGCTGCTGCGGACAAGCGAGGGCTTGAAGGCGGCGCGATATGTGGTGATCGCCACCGGACGGGACCGGCAGCCCTTCATCCCGGCCTGGACAGGCATGGACGATTTTTCCGGCAGGATCATCCATTCGGCCGATTTCGGAAAGGCAAGCGACTATGCCGGCAAGAAGGTGCTGGTGGTCGGCGCCGGCAATTCCGGCTTCGATGCGCTCAACCATCTTTCCCGTGTCGAGACCGGCCAGATCTGGCTTTCGGCGCGCAACGGACCTTCGCTGCTGCCCAAGCGCATCGGCAAGATCGCGGTGCACCGCATATCGCCGCTCATGGCCAACCTGCCCACATGGCTCGCCGACGCGGTCATGGCGGCAACGCAGCGCCTGGTGTTCGGAGATCTGACGAAATACGGCCTGCCCCCTGCCCCGTCGGGCGGCGCCAGCCGGCTCGGCTCCGACTATACCGCGATCGCGGCCGACGACGGCGCGGTCGAGGCCATCAAGGCCGGGCGCATCATCGTCGTGCCGCAGTTGCGCGAATTCAGGCGCGACGGCGTCGTGCTCGACAATGGCCAGCGAATAGCGCCCGACATCGTCATCGCCGCCACCGGCTACCGCACCGGACTGGAACCGATGCTGGGCAAGCTCGGCGTGCTCGACGCCAAGGGCGTGCCGCTGTTCAACGGCGCCGCAAACGACCCGAAGCTGCCCGGGCTCTGGTTCACCGGCATGCGGCCCAGCATTCGCGGCTGCTTCGCCAACTCAACAATCCAGGCCGCGGCGATCGCCAGGAAGATCACTGGCCTGAAGAGCTGAGCGCGCTACAAGGAACAGACAAGACGGTCGGTCGTTTGCCTTTCTCTGATGAAAGGAAGCGAGATGCCGACGCCCGATGAGCTCGAAGCAAAATTCTGGAAAGCCCTGAAATCGGATATGACAATGATGATCGGGCTTGACGGCTCGAACATCATCCCGCGCCCCATGACGGCGCAACTGGAAGCCGAGGCCAGGGGCCCGATCTGGTTCTTCACCGCCAGGGAAACCGAGCTTGTGCTTGGACTTTCCTCCGGCAGCCAGGCAACGGCGACGTTTGTATCCAAGGGTCATGACCTTTTTGCAACGGTGCAAGGCCGGTTGCAGATCGATAACGACCGGGTCGTGATCGACCGGCTGTGGAACCGCTACGTGGAAGCGTGGTTCGAAGGCGGCAGGGACGATCCGAAGCTGACGCTGCTTCGCTTCGAGCCTGAACAGGCCGAGATTTGGCTCGACGCCTCCAGCGTCGTCTCCGGTATCAAGATGCTGCTCGGCTACGATCCGAAGGAGGAGTACAAGGACAACGTCGCCAAGGTCGATCTCTAGGCTGCCTGGACAGCATCATCGGCCGGATCGAACCGCGCTCTGTTTTTGTGTTGCCTTCCGGGCGTGCGCCCCCTATACGCCGCGGGACGTCGGAGTGTAGCGCAGCCTGGTAGCGCACCTGATTTGGGATCAGGGGGTCGCGTGTTCGAATCACGCCACTCCGACCATCGCTTTCCCCCAAAAAATTGCCGTGCCGGTCTAGCGGCCCAGGGCCTGACCAGAAGGGCTCTTGGCCTCACTCTCCTGGAACCATGTCAGCCTTCGCAAGTTTCGGTTGCCATGACCGGCAATGCGAAAACTCCGACCATCGCGCGCATCTGGCGCGGCAGAACCTTGCCCGACAAAGCCGACGCATATGAGGCCTACAACTACGAGGTCGGCATCAAGCCGCTGATCGAGAAGGCGCTCGGTGTCCAGACCTTCCGCGAGGACACGCCGACCTATTCGGAGTTCATGACAATCTCCTATTGGGAGAATAACGAGGCAATGGCGCGCTTCACCGGCGGCGATCCCACCAAGATCCACCATCTAGACCGTGACGAGGAATTTCTCATCGAGTTGCCCAACAGCGTTCAGGTGCTACGCCTGCTCGCCAGACACGGCAGCACGGGCTGAGTGCCGATCCCCAACAGTCCCGTCCGGGTTGAAATCAAACCTGTGGTGTGAACACGGAGACGGGTAAACCCGCCGGGCGAGTCCCCAACAACCTCAAGCCCGGCGAGCCTACAACCCGATCTGGAACGCGACCGGGGCCGGGATCAACCGGCACTGTCGGTGTTGCAAGACTGATGCCGGAAAGACTGTTCCGGAATGGGACGGCTACGCCGCACGCTCCCACAGATGCCGCACAAGCCGGGACGCGGCTCGAACAATCCCCCTCGCTCCCAACTTTGTCACCGGTCTAGACTTCGGACAAAGGGGGATTGTCGATGCCCGTGCTCGAGGCGCTGCTGTCGCTGATCGGTCCGGCCTACCTGGCCTATTACGGCTTCGCGGTTCCGGTCATGGTCGCCTGGGCAATCCTGTGCGCCGCTCTGTGGGTCTGGAACAACCGGCCGAGCAAGCGGCAGAGCGGCGTCGCCCGGTCGCGGTCCGCCGGCCTGATGGTCTTCGTCCTTGTCGCCGCCTGTTACATCGCGGCGCATACGGGCGTGTATCTTTTGGCTCGGCATCTGGCCGGGCTATGGGCGTAATTTTTCCCTTCTCCCCTTGTTTGTGGGAGAAGGTGGATCGGTGCGCAGCGCCGAGACGGATGAGGGGTATTCCAGCGGAGTGAGACGTCGGCTTTCCCTGGAGCACCCCTCATCCGGCCGCTTAGCGGCCACCTTCTCCCGCAAGGGGAGAAGGGAAAGGCCTAGATATCGAACTCGCCCTGCCCCTCGTCCATAGCGCTGACCGTCTCCGCCGCGAGCGCCCGGGTGATCGGCGTCTTGCGCTCAAGCGCGGCGCGGTCGAGGCGCTCGACGACACGCATGGCGGTGCCGAGCGAACGCTCGATGCGGCGCACCAGATATTGCACCACATGCGGCTCGACCTCGACCTGGCGGTCGGCGAACAGCTTTGTGATGACGCCGGCAAGCAGCAGATCGTCGGGCTCGTGGATCTCGATCGTCGCCGCCGCTTTCAGCCGCGAGACGAGGTCGGGGAGCGTGACGCGCCAGGCCGAGGGGAAACGCCGCGCCGTAAGCAGCAGCGTCGAGCCCGCGCCGCGCACTTCGTTGATCAGGTGAAACAGGCCCTGCTCATCGATCGCCGTCTTGTCGACGTCGTCGATGAGCGCCGGCCTCATGCCCAGGCCGGCGATGTGCTCGCCGATCCGGCCCGGCTCGATGGCGACGGCATGCGCCCGCTCCTGCCATATCCGGGCGAGATGCGTCTTGCCCGAGCCGGGCGGCCCGGCCAGCACGACCACCGGCGACGGCCAGTCCGGCCAGCGGTCGATCAGCGACGCGGCTTGCGCGTTGGTGCCCGACACGACGAGCTCGTCGCGCGAATAGCCGGTGCCGTGGCCGAGATCGAGCGGCAGCTGACGCGGCGTATCTGCTGGCTGAGCAGCCATGTCAGCCCCGCTTCGAACGGTGGCCGCCGCCGCGATCGGCCGGCAATGGCGGCACGGGCCCTGTGGCGTGACCCTTGTAGAGCGGCGATTCGAGATAGCGGGCGATGGCGAAGCGCACCAGCACGGCAATCGCCGCCGAGGCCGGCACGGCAATCAACAGGCCGACGAAGCCGAACAGCGCGCCGAAGGCAAACAGCGCGAACATCAGCCACACCGGATGCAGGCCGACGCTCTTTCCGACCAGTCGGGGCTGCAGGATGTTGCCCTCGATGAACTGGCCGACGAAGAACACGCAGGCAACCAGCACCACCATGGTCCAGTCCGGCCAGAACTGGACGAAGGCGACGCCGATGGCCAGCACCAGCCCGGTCAGCGAGCCGACATAGGGGATGAAGGAGATCACCCCGGCGAAGAAGCCGATGAGGATGGCGAAGTTCAATCCGGTCAGCGTCAGCCCGGTGGCATACATGGCGCCGAGCACAAGGCATAGCGTGCCCTGCCCGCGCACGAAACCGGCCGTGGCGGTGTTGATGTCGCGGGCAAGCGCGCGCACCGTCTCGACATGGTCGCGCGGCACCCAGCCGTCGACCTCGGCCACCATGCGGTCCCAGTCGAGCAGCATGTAGAAGGCGACGACCGGGGTGACGACGAACAGGCTGACCACCGAGACCAGCGCCACGCCGGAGCTCCAGATCGACGTGAAGACGGTGGTGAGCAGGCTGAAGCCGGAAGTCAACAGCGAGTTCAGCCCGTCGCGCAGGCCGGCGGCGTTGACGCCAAAACGCTGCTCCAGCCATTTCGGGTCGAAGCTGGTGAGCAGCGACTGCAGGCGCGTGAGATATTCCGGCAGCTTGCGGGCGAAATCGGCCATCTGGGTGGCCAGCACCGGCACCAGGATGACGAAGGCCAGCACCACGACGACGATGAAGGCGATCAGGATGACCACCGTCGCCATCAGGCGCGAGAGGCCGAGCCGCTGCAGCCAGTCGGCGACGGGATCGAGGAAATAGGCGAGCACCATGCCGGCGACGAAAGGCAGGAGGATGCCCGAGAAGACATAGAGGAACAGCGCCAGCAGAACCGCCGTCGCGAGCCAGAATAAGACCTGGCGACGAAGCGCGCCGGAGCTATCGTCCGCGGCGATCACGGCGCCATCGTGGTCAGGCGTCCGTGCCGGAGCCGCCCGATCTGCCGATGCCCGACTTGGTGTTGCCCGACTTGGTGACGTCGTTCTGGGAGTTGCTCGTTCGGGAGCCTTCGCCATAGCCGCTCATATGCCTTAGCCAAGCCACGAGATAGGCCGCGGCCGAAGCCACGGTCAAGACCCCGGTCAGCAATATGAGCCCGGTCCGCAGTGGGCCAAGATGCACGGCAAAGGCCAGCTCGCCCAGCACCAGCGCCGCCAGCACGATCTGGGCGGCGGTGTTGGCTTTCGAAACGAAGAGCGGCTTCACCTCGACCGGATTGCTCATCACGCTGGACAGGAGCACGGCGCAGACGATGAGCCCGTCACGCGAAACCATCATGACCACCAGCCAGAGCGGCAGTTCGCCGGCGAAGCCCATGACGACGAAGACCGAGACAAGCAGGAGCTTGTCGGCGATCGGATCGAGATAGGCGCCCAGGCGGGACGACTGGTTCCAGCGGCGCGCGATGAAGCCGTCGACGCCGTCGGAGATGCCGGCGACGAGGAAGCCGGCGAAAGCCCAGCCCCAAAGCGACTGCAGCATGGCCAGCACCACGGCGGGCACGAGCAGCAGCCGCATGATCGTGATCATGTTGGGAAGGGTCACGTGATGTCCCGTCGTGTCTTTTGTTGGGAAAAAGATGAGGGAGATGGGAGATTGGCGCAAGTGAGGAACTGCCGATCTTCCCCTCGTGGGGAGATGGCCGGCAGGCCAGAGGGGGCGCGAAGGAACGCCGACTTTGGACCAACAGACCTGCAGGGAAGCTGATAGGCTGCATGCCACGGGAGGCGCACATGGCGGTCAACATCAACGTTTACTGGGGTCCAAGGAAACGGACAGCCAAGGATTCGATCCCACAACCTCAAGCGCATTTCCGAGCATTGGCTATTGCCGACGAAAGACTCGCTAGCTGGGCTCCGCTGGGAAGGTCTCTTAAAAAGGCGATGGCGTCCGAACCTATCGACACATCGGCAGCCAGTAACCTGCAGCACCTGCTGGAGAAAGGCCAGAACAAGACGGACATCGCCCCGCGCCAACCCATTCCGGAATTGGGTTACCGCGTCTCCCTCTGGAACCAGCGCCGGGGAAACGTGGAAGCGTCAACGTCGATCCATTGCGGGGCGTATTCCGAGTATCTGTCACGAGACAGTCAGAACAATGCTTGTCTGGAGCTTAACTGCATGGCAGGGGCCGAGCCTTTTGGGGCGGAAGTCCTGCTCGCCCTATTCCATAGATTCGTCGAAATCTGGAAACCCGACTGGGGTTCGATTTGGCGCGATGTCCAGGAAGGACATCCGGCCAGCAGCCGCGAGCATCCAACGCTCGCTCAATATGCGTTTTACCAACAGCAGGGCTTGGCATCGCAAGGACGAACCGTGGGAAAGGAGGTTGGTGTTCCCCAGGGGCGTATGTGGGTGGATGAAACGGCAGCACCCATTCTAGAGGAAATGTGACTGCCATAATCGCAGAGTTGGCGGACACCGCCTTTGACCTACCGGACATCTCCCCGGGAGATTGGCACTGGTCTCGGCCTTCGCCAATCAACCCCGCACTTTCCTCGGAAACAACATCACTCACCTGCGCGTCATCCTTGCTCCCCGAAACCATTCATGCGAAGAGCCCGCAATGACAAACAGGGACGAGCCGACGATGAGCAAGGGCGATCCGGCCAAGCGCAAGAACGGGCTCACCTATGCCGAGGCGGGCGTCGATATCGATGCTGGCAATCTGATGGTCGAGAAGATCAAGCCGCTGGTGCGCGCGACGCGCCGGCCGGGCGCGGATGGCGAGATCGGCGGCTTCGGCGGCCTGTTCGACCTCAAGGCCGCAGGCTTCACCGATCCGGTGCTGGTCGCGGCCAATGACGGCGTCGGCACCAAGCTCAAGATCGCCATCGATGCCGGCAAGCATGACACGATCGGCATCGACCTCGTCGCCATGTGCGTCAACGACATCGTCGTGCAGGGCGCCGAGCCGCTGTTCTTCCTCGACTATTTCGCCACCGGCAAGCTCGATCCGGACCAGGGCGCCGCGATCGTCGGCGGCATCGCCAAGGGCTGCCGGCAGGCCGGCTGCGCGCTGATCGGCGGAGAGACGGCCGAAATGCCCGGCATGTATCACGACAAGGACTACGACCTTGCCGGTTTCGCGGTCGGCGCGGCCGATCGCGGCCAGTTGCTTCCCACAGACGACATCGTCGAAGGCGACGTGCTGCTTGGCCTTTCCTCCTCCGGCCTGCACTCCAACGGTTTTTCGCTGGTGCGCCGCATCGTGGCGGCGAGCGGTCTTGCCTGGAGCGATCCGGCGCCGTTCAACGAAGAGCTCAGCCTCGCCGAGGCGCTGCTCGAGCCGACGCGCATCTATGTGAAGTCGATCCTGAAGGCTATCCGCAACACGCATGGCATCAAGGCGCTGGCCCACATCACCGGCGGCGGTTTCCCGGAAAACATCCCGCGCGTGCTGCCCAAGGATTTTTCGGCCGAGCTCGACCTCGAGGCGATCGACGCGCCGCCGGTGTTCTCGTGGCTGGCAAAGACCGGCGGCGTCGCGCCGGAAGAAATGATGCGCACCTTCAATTGCGGCATCGGCATGATCCTCGCCGTCGCCTCCGGCCAGGCGGCGCAGGTGGCGGCGGTGCTGCAGGAAGCCGGCGAGACGGTGACGCCGATCGGCCGGATCGTGCCGCGCCGCGACGCCGGCGTCATCTACAGGGGCTCGATCGGCCTATGAGCAGGAAACGCACGGTCGTCCTGATCTCAGGGCGCGGCTCCAACATGACGGCGCTGATCGCGGCCGCCGCCGATCCAAGCTATCCGGCTGAAATCGTCGGCGTGATCTCCGACCGCGCGAACGCCGCCGGCCTCGGCATCGCCCAGTCGCGCGGCATCGCCACCAAGGTGATCCAGCGCGCCGACCATGCGAGCAAGGATGCCTATGACGCCGCGCTCGACGCCGCGCTCACCGGCTTCGGCGCCGAGATCGTGGCGCTTGCCGGCTATATGCGCATCCTCGGCCGCGGCCTCGTCGAGAAATGGCAGGGGCGCATGGTCAACGTCCACCCTGCTTTGCTGCCCGCCTTCAAGGGGCTGGACACGCACGCGCGGGCGATCCGCGCGGGCGTGCGCATCCATGGCTGCTCGGTGCATTTCGTCACGCCGGAGATGGATGACGGCCCGATCATCGCGCAGGCCGCCGTGCCGGTGATGGTCGGCGACAATGAGGACACGCTTGCCGCGCGCGTGCTGAAGGCCGAGCATCGGCTCTATCCGCTGGCGCTAGGCCTCGTCGCCGAGGGCAAGGCGAGCATGGAAAAGGGCCACACCGTGCTTGCCCATTTCGCCGACGATGCAGAGAACGCAAGCTCGGTCGTGATGGCGCCGGACCCGCTGCGCGAGGAGACCGACCTCGAGCATCTGGCGCGGATCACGCCGTAGGGCCCTGGCCGGGAATTGCAGCATGGCGCTTACCCCTGAACTGCCGAGCCAACCCCTGGGTCAAACCGAAACGGACCGGCTGCGTAAGGCTTGGATCGACAGATTAGGCAGCGGCCCGTTTGCCCCCTTCTACATCGACGAGATCAAGCAGAAGGCCCGCGCCCGACTGGACAAGCAATCGTGGTCCTGAACAATGCCCGCGAGACAATTGCTTATCTTACGCCACGCCAAGTCGAGCTGGGATGACCCCAAGCTTGCCGATTTCGACCGGCCGCTCGCCCCGCGCGGGCAAAAGACCGCGCCGCTGATCGGGCGCGAGCTTTCGCGGCGTGGCTGGCTGCCGGATCTGGCTCTGGTCTCGCCGGCGCTGCGCGCCCGCGATACTTGGCGGTTGGTCGCCCAGGAGCTGCCGAAGCATGTGTCCGCGGATTTCGCGGAAGAGCTCTACGAGGCGGAGGCCGGCGCTATCCTGGCGCACGTGCGGCAGGTCAAGGCGACCAACCTGCTCGTGATCGGCCACAACCCCGGCCTCCAGCAGTTTGTGTTGCGGCTGGCCGGCGCCGGGTCGGATGAGAGCGTTTTCAAGAAGATCGAAGCGAAGTTTCCGACGGCGGCGCTCGCGCGGTTTACAGTAAAGGGCAACTGGGCGAATCTGGATTTCGGCGGCGCTCGGCTGACGCATCTCGTCAGGCCGAGGGATTTGGAGTAGACCCCGAAGCTGCCAATCTCCCGCCGCAAACAAAGGCGGCGGAGCAAGCCCGCCGCCTTTGGCAAAGCCTGAGACGTTAAACCTCAATTGCCCCAGATGCCCTGGCCCGGATCATGCCAGGCCTGCGACGGCGCCGATCCGGTGGTCATCGAGGTGTCGACATTGGTAGGCTTGGCGGGCTCGTGCTTGCGTACCGAGGCGGTGAGCCCGCGATCGACGCCGGCGGTCGGCTGGTTGACGTTGTCCGCGCCGTAATGATCGCTGCCGGCGAAGGCAGAACCCATGGCGAGAAGTATGGCTGCGGTGGTAAGGACGATCCTGGTCATTGCAAAAGTTCCTTTCGTTAAAAATGTGGAGGTCTTTGGGGGATCGAAGCGGCGTCAGCGGCCCCACAGGCCGTCGTCGTTGTGCCGGGCAATGATGTCGACGACGGTCCGGCTGGTTGCGGCCGTCACCGGAGCCTGGTGATCCGCCGTGCCGCGCTCACGGATCGAGCTGGTCATCATGTGATCGGCGCTGGCGGCCGGCTGCTTGGCGCCGTCGGCGCCGTAATGGTCGCTGCCGGCGGAGGCGCTGCCCATGGCAGCGGCGAGCATGGCAGCCGCGACGAATGCGGTCCTGTTCATCTCAATGTTCCTTGTCCTGTCGTTTCATCGGCGGCGCCTTGGGAGGATGGCCCCGCTGCCGACAAGACCCGGAACAGTCCGGATTTATTCCCGATCAAGATTTCGGCTTCCGCGACGGGGATCGCGCAAATTGCCTGGTCGACGCACGGAAAAGCCCGGGCCAACGGATAGCCGGCTCCACAAAAACAGAGCGGCGGGACAAGCCCGCCGCTTTGAGGTCTGTCGAGGACAGATCCGTTTAGTGGCTGCCGAACAGGTCGTGGTTGGCGCCCGTGACGATCGGCTTCTGGGCATCCGCGTCCGACTTCTTGACCGAAGCGGTGAACGAGGTGTCGACCGAAGCGGCCGGCTGGTTGGCGTTGGCCGAACCATAGTTGTCCGAGCCGGCGAAAGCGGCGCCGGTGGCAACGAGAAGGGCGGCAGCGGTAAGAGCGATCTTGGTCATTTGAGTTACTCCAGATTTAAGAATTGAGGTTGGGATTGATGGGGACGGGAGCCGCTTAGCGGCCCCAGATGCCCTGGCCGGATTCCGGCTGGTTCTGATCAGGCGTGATGTGGAGGTCGCGCTGCTCGAACTTGCGGATCGAACCCGTGATGGTGTTGTCGACCTTGCCCGCAGGAGCGGTCACGGCCGGCTGATTGACGTTGTCGGAACCGTAATGGTCGCTGCCGGCAAAAGCGCCGCTCGTGGCGATGAGGAGGGCAGCAGCGGCAAAAGCAATCTTGTTCATTTCAGGTACTCCAGATCTCAAAAGTCGTGTCCGTCTAGTGGCGTGCCGTGATGGAAATTCGCGTCGCTCGGACCTCCCCGAGATGGGTCGGCCCTGTTGCCATTTCCAATCACGTAAAGTTGTGAACCGAACCGTTCGGTTCGATCTTGAAATTGCATGGAAGGCTAAGCGGCCAGACTCTTATCGTTTCATATCAATAGGTTACGGCGATCACCCGTCGAGATGCCAATCTGACGGGACCTGCCAGCGTTCACCATGGCTACACTAACCGTCAAACATTAATTGAACCGAACGGTTCGGTTTTATCACTTGCACGACCGGGCAAGCGGCCCCGCAGGCATCATGACCGGGATGGCGGCCGCCGGGAAACCGCGTTTGCCTTGCGGGCGGATCGATACTATCGGTTGCCTCAGGGAACCAATTCGGACGCCGCCCGCCACCCTCGGCGAAGGTCGGCGCCGTTGGGAGGAAACAGCGAACGAACGATGCGGCTGCTGCTTGTCGAGGACAATCGCGAACTGGCCGATTGGCTGAGCAAGACGCTGCGCCAGGCGAGCTATGTCGTCGACGTCGTGCATGACGGCGAGGATGTCGAGCATGCCTTGGCCGCCGGCGATCACGCTCTGATCATCCTCGACCTTGCCTTGCCCCGCATGGGCGGAATGGAAGTGCTGAAAAGGCTGCGGGCGCGCGGCAACCCGGTGCCGGTGATCGTGCTCACAGCCAATGCCAGCCTCGACGGCCGGGTCAAGGGCCTCAACGAAGGCGCCGATGACTATCTGGCCAAACCCTTCCAGATCGAGGAGCTGGAGGCGCGCATCCGCGTGCAGCTGCGCCGCGCCAACGACCGCACCGCGCCGGTCATTTCCTGCGGCGACCTCGTCTTCGACACCAACACCCGCCTGTTCTCGCTTGCCGGCGCGACGCTGTCGCTGACGCCGCGCGAGCACGCGGTGCTGGAACAGTTGGTCGTCAAGGCCGGACGCACGGTGAGCAAGGCGGCGCTCTCGGCGGCGATCTACGACTTCGACACCGACGCCGACCCAAGCGCCATCGAGATCTACGTGCACCGGCTGCGCAAGAAGCTCGAGGCATCGCGCGTCCAGATCGCCACCTTGCGCGGCCTCGGCTACCTCTTGCGTCACGACGATCCGGCGCCATGAGAATCGGCAGTCTTCGGATCGGCAGCCTTCGGATCCAATTGCTGGCTTGGGTGGTGCTGCCGCTGGCCGGTTTGGCCGCCATCAATCTGTGGACCAGCCAGCGCAACGCCCTGGCGACGGCGGACCTCGTCACCGACCGCATGCTGGTAGGCTCGGCGCGCGCCATCGCAGAGCAGGTGGCGATGGCCGACGGCGTGCTCGACGCCATCGTGCCGCCGGCGGCGATCGAGATGTTCGACACAGGCGACCGCGACAGCGTCTATTATCGCGTCGAGACCGCCGGCGGACGGTTGCTGACCGGCTACCCCGACCTGCCCGTGGCGTCGGAGCGGAACAGCATCGAAGCCTCCTATCGCGATCATCCGCTGCGCCTAGCAACGCTCAGCCATGCGGTGATCGGCGCCGGCGCGGATTCGCCCATCAAGGTCACGGTCGGCGTCACGCTCGCCGGCCATGACGCGATGGTGAAGCGGCTGTGGCTCAGCGCCTTCGCCCAGCAGCTTGCCTTGGTGGCTATTGCCGGCGTGTTCGTGCTGCTCGGCCTGCGCCGCGGGCTGGCGCCGCTGATCCGGCTGCGCGACGCCGTGCGTTCGCGCAGCCGCAGCGATCTCGAGCCGGTCGAGGTTCCGGGCGCGCAGAGCGAGATCCGGCCGCTGATCGAAGCGCTCAACGCCTATATGCAGCGCGTGCGGGCGCAGATGGCGGCGCAGCGGCGCTTCATCGCCAATGCCGCGCACCAGCTGCGCACGCCGCTGGCGCTCTTGTCGACACAGGCAAGCTATGCGTTGCGGGAGACCAAGGCCGACCGGCGCCAGGAGGCGCTGGTGGCGCTGCAGACGAGTTCCGGCAAATTGGCGCGGTTGGCCGAACAGCTGCTTACGCTGTCGAGAGCGGAACCCGGCAGCCGGCGGCCGCGCGCCGACCGTATCGACCTCACCGAAGCCGCCCGCCAGGTGCTGGAAGCGCAGGCGCCGGCGGCGATCAAGCGCGATATCGACCTCGGCCTCGATGAGAACGGACCGGTGCCGGTGATCGGCGACGGCACGATGCTGCGCGAGATGATCGTCAACCTGGTCGACAATGCTCTGCGCTATTCCAGGCCAGGCGGCAGCGTCACCGTGAGGCTCGCCGCCTTGGATGGCGAGGCGGTGCTCATGGTGAGCGATGCCGGTCCGGGAATCCCACCTGAAGAGCGGGAGCATGTCTTCGAGCGCTTCTACCGCCTCGCCGGCGCGACCGAGGAAGGCAGCGGCCTCGGCCTGGCGATCGTGCGCGAGGTGGTCGAGAATGCCGGCGGCAGCGTCACGCTTGGCGATGCCGCCGGCGGCGGGCTCAAGGTCGAGGTACGGCTGCCGCTGGCGTGAGGCCACTGGCCGCGTCAGTGTTCCGATTCTTCGTCCGGCAGTTCGAGCGTACGACCCGCATAAAGAATCCGCAGGATGATCACTTTGTCATCCACGATTTCAAACGCGATCGTCGCGCGCCGGCGCCACCCCACCGTACGCAAACCCGGGGCGATCTCGTCATGACGCATGCCACGCTCCGGAAATGTCGCGAAGTCGAGGCAATAGTCGATGAGACCTCCGACAAAGCGCAATGCCGTTTCCACGCCGGCTTTAGGCGCCAATTGGTTCAGCAGTTCGGCAATGTCTCGCTCGGCGGCAGCGTGGAACCTGACGTGGTACTTCATGCACCGGAGCGCGGTTTGGCGGCGATCGCGTTGATGTGCTCAGAGAGATTGCGGCGCAGCTGTTCGGCCGTCAACAGCTTCTCGGGACGGGCGCGCGCATCCCGCATTATCGGCACGACTTCCTCGCGCAGCCAACGTTCAACCGCCGCATCACGCGCCGCAAGCGTGCGCAAGCCATCACGGATGACCTCGCTTTCGGTGGCGTATTCGCCCGAGGCCACCTTGTCTTTCACCATCTGCGCCATTTCGAGCGGCAGTGTGATCGTCAGGGGTTGGGAGTTTCGCATGACCGTCTCCTCGATGCCCCTTGATATAGCACTGGTGCATGACTTTGTCATACACTTTAGGCAAGGCCGCACACCAAACATCGAACCATGATGGTGTGCGGCGATCGATCACGTCCCCTGCTCGTTGAATGGCGCCGGGCGCCACTTCACCACATAGTTCTCGAAGCGGGTGATCAGGAACTCCACCACCAGCGCCATCACCGCCAGGATGATCATGGCCGCGAAGACGCCATTGGCGTTGAAGGCGCCCTGCGCGGTGGAGATCAGGAGGCCCATGCCCTGCTTGGCGCCGAGGAACTCGCCGACGACCGCGCCGACAAGGGCGAAGCCGAACGAGACATGCAGGCTGGCGAGGATCCAGCTCATCGCCGAAGGAATGATGACCGATCTCGTGATCTGCATCGGCGAGGCGCCGAGGATCTGGGCGTTGGCGATCATCGCCCTGTCGGCCTCGCGCACACCCTGAAAGGCGTTGGCGAAGACGACGAAGAACACCATGACGACGGCCAGCGCCACCTTGGACGCCATGCCGAGGCCAAGCGCGATGATGAAGACCGAGCCCAGCACCACGCGCGGCACCGAGTTGGCGATCTTGATGTAGATCGAGAAGACATCCGCCAGCAGCTTGTTGCGGCCGAGGATGATGCCCGCCACGATGCCGCCGACCGCGCCGATGGCAAAGCCGAGGAACGTTTCCTCCAGCGTCACATAGATCTGCAGCCAGAGCGGCCCCTGAGAAGTGCCCTCGGTGACCCAGGACCAGATCTGCTCCCATATCCCCGACGGGCTGGAGAAGAAGAACGGGTCGATGATGCTGTAATCGGCGCAAAGTTCCCACAGGCCAAGGAAGACGACGAGGATCGCAAGCCGCAGGCCGATAACCAAGGCATGGCGCTTGCGCAGCCGCACCCTCGCCTGCGCTTCGGCGGCGACGATCGAGGTCGCGCGGATGGCAGCCTGTTCGGTAGGAGAGATGGCGGTCATGCTGTTTCCCCTTTCAATGGCCGGTCTGAAAGCCACGGCTCTGGCCGAGCTGCACTTCCTCGCGCAGATCGTTCCAGATCACCTTGGCGATCTCGATGAATTTCGGGTCGTAACGGATGTCGGCCATGACGCGGGGGCGCGGCAGGTCGATACGGTAGACGCTCTTCACCGTGCCCGGACCGGCGGTCAGCACATAGACCTTGTCGGCCAGCGCCACCGCTTCCTCCAGATCATGCGTGACGAAGACGACGGAGGATTTGAGTCCCGACCACAGGCCCAGCAACTCGTCCTGCATGGCGGTGCGGGTCTGCATGTCGAGCGCGCTGAACGGCTCGTCCATCAGCAGGATCTTGGGCTGGTTGATGAAGGTCTGGGCCAGCGCCACGCGCTTGCGCATGCCGCCCGAGAGCTGGTGCGGGTAATGCTTCTCAAAGCGTGAAAGGCCGACGCGGCCGATCCAGTCGCGCGCCTTCTCATAGGCTTGCGCCTTCGGCGTGCCACGGAAGAGCGGACCGGCAGCGACATTGTCGATGACGCTGCGCCAGGGAAACAGTGCATCGGCCTGGAAGACGAAGCCGATGTCGCGGCTGATGTCGGTGACCGGATTGCCCATGACGCGGACATTGCCGGTCGTTGGACGCAAGAGACCGGTGACGAGGTTGAGCGTGGTCGACTTGCCGCAGCCGGTCGGGCCGACGACGCAGGCGAACTCGCCGCGCGCCACCGTCATGGTGAAATCGCGGATCGCCGTCATCATGTGGCCGTCCGGCGTGACGAAGCGCAGCGTCACATCGTCGATGGCTATAGCGGCATCGGCCGGCGGCGCGGCGGGAGACAATTTCTCCGCCGCCATGGTCTGCGATTGCATGGCACACTCCTGTGGTGGTGATGCGAGAATGGCGGCTCGGGCCGGTGGCCTGCTCGCCGGCATCTCAAGGCGCAGCTGCCGGATTGATTCAGGCAGCCGGCGCAAGTCCTTGTTTTCAGGGCGGACGGGTCCGTCCGCCCTCGCCTGCCAGCGCCTACTTGGCCGCGTCCACGAACTCGGTCGTGTAGGTCTTGGAAAGGTCGATCTGCTTGCCCTGCAGGCTCTTGGAGAAGGTCGACAGAACCTTGAGCACCGTCTGAGGACCATCGGCCGGCATGCGGCCGTCCGGCGTGAACTGCGCCTTGCCGCCGGCGAGGCCCTGCACATAGAGGTCCTTGTTGCCGGCGTAATAGTCCTTCGGCATCTTGTCGGCGATCTCCTCGGCCGAATGGCCGGCGATGAACTTCATCGTCTTGACGAAGGCGTTGGCAAGCTTCTGCGCCTCGTCCTTGTGCTCCTCAAGCCAGCTCGACTGCACATAGAAGGAGGCCGCCGGATAGTCGCCGCCCAGCGCTTCCTTGGTCTTCTCGGGCGTGCGCATGTCGACCAACACCTTGGCCTCACCGGTCTGAAGCAGCTTGGCGATGGTCGGCTCGGTGGTCATGCCGGCCTGGATCTGGTCCTGCTTGACCGCGGCGATGAAGGTGTTGCCGGCGCCGACCGGAAGCAGCGTGTAGTCGCCCGGCTTCAAGCCGTTGCGGACCGCGAGATACTGTGTGAGGAAATCGGTCGAGGAACCAAGGCCGGTAACGCCGAGCGTCGCGCCCTTGAAGTCAGCCGGCGACTTGATCTCCGGATGCTTGGCCGAGACCAGCTCGACCTCGCCCGGCGCCTGGCTGAACTGCACGATCGACTGGATGTATTTGCCCTTCGACTGCAGGTCGACGGTGTGATCGTAGAAGCCGACGACGCCCTGCACGGCGCCGGCCAGCAATTCGTTCTCGGCCTCGACGCCCGCGCGGGAGTTGACCAGCTCGACATCGAGCCCTTCATCCTTGAAATAGCCGAGCTGCTGGGTGAGCACGGCCGGCAGATAGATCTGCTTCTCCATGCCGCCGACGATGATGGTGATCTTGTCGGCAGCCGAGGCCGCCGATGCGCCAGCGCCAAGCATGGCAAGCGTCAGCGCCACTGAGCGCAGCGCGCGTTTAGAGATGAAACCGGTCACGTAACTTCCTCCACCTAAGCGACGCGCCGCGCCGCATTTCCTCCTGCCGGCCGCTCCCAGGCCCGCTCATGTGGCGAACGCCACGAAACCGTCATGGCATGGCCAAGCTTTCAGCTGGCTTTCAGCCGTTTACAGGGCAATTGCTCAAGTTTCGTATTTGAAACCGGAGTGTTCAACTGCCAGCGCCGGCGCCGCCCCTCATTGCCCTGCCGGGCATTTCTCCCCGTGAACGGGGAGAAATAGGCTGGCCGCAACGCGCGCTCCTTCTCTGCAGGTCGGCGATTGTCGAAATCCTCAGCGCGAGCGTCCTTCTCCCCGTTTTACGGGGAGAAGATGGCGGCAGCCAGATGAGGGGCGGCGCCGGCGCTTGACGGAAAAGTGCAGAACAGACTTCAGGCACTGGGCCGAACTCCTTCGCACCTTACACGCCACCTAAGCCGAGCACATCGCGCACGTCGTATTCGCCGGGCGGCCGCCGGGCAATCCAGAGCGCCGCCGCGATGGCGCCGCGCGCGAACATCGAGCGATCGCCGGCGGCATGCGAAAGCGTGAGCGTCTCGCCTTCGGCAAGGACGCTCACGCTGTGCTCGCCGACGATGCCGCCGCCGCGCAGCACGGCAAAGCCGATCTCGCCGGCACCGCGCGGACCAACGAGGCCGTCGCGGGCGCGCCTGGCCACATCGTCCAGTTCAATGCCACGTCCGCGCGCAGCCGCTTCGCCCAGCATCAGCGCCGTGCCCGACGGCGCGTCGACCTTGAAGCGATGATGCGCTTCGAGGATTTCGATGTCGCAGTCATCATGCCCAAGCGCCCTCGCGGCCTGCTCGACCAGGCCGGTCAGCATATTGAGGCCGAGCGAATAGCTGCCGGAGCGCACGATGGCGATTGTCTTTGCCGCTTCGGCGATTGCGGCCAACTCCGAGGCGGTGAAACCGGTTGAGCCGATCACCAGCGCCGGACCGCTGCGCGCGGCGCAGGCTTTGGCCAGTTCGGCGGACGCCGCGGGCGTGGTGAAGTCGATCACCACGTCGGCAAGCGAAAGCGCCTCGTCGCGCTCGACCAATCCCTCGCCCATGCTGCCCGGCCGATGGAAGCGCGCGACAAGCTCCAGCCGCGGATCGGCGGCGACGGTCTCCGCCATCTGCCGTCCCATGCGGCCGAGCGCACCGGCGATGGCAATTTTCAGCGGTTGCGGCATGGCGATCCTGTCGAAAATCCGAGTCGTGACAATCCTCTAGCACGCCGCCTTGGCAAATTGATTCAAACGACTGCGGGCCGCGACATGCGGGCGATACGAGGGCGAACTATACGCGAATGTGAAGCGCCACACTCATCATCGCTGACGCGACATGCTAATTTAGCGCCTGTGTCCGGCTGCGCCCGGACCAAGTCCGAGGGGGACGCTCATGCTGCGGCCAGTGCACGCCCTGGTTCTTTCCTGCCTCGCCTTGACGCCCATCGCCGGGGCGGCCCTGGGAGCGCAGGCGTCTTCCGAAAAATCCGACGACGCGGCCAAAAAGGCTGCGGACGATGCGGCGAAGAAAGC
Source organism: Mesorhizobium sp. M2A.F.Ca.ET.043.02.1.1 (assembly GCF_003952405.1). Classification (NCBI taxonomy): domain Bacteria; kingdom Pseudomonadati; phylum Pseudomonadota; class Alphaproteobacteria; order Hyphomicrobiales; family Phyllobacteriaceae; genus Mesorhizobium; species Mesorhizobium sp. M2A.F.Ca.ET.043.02.1.1. The sequence continues at coordinate 5,669,520 of NZ_CP034445.1, read as the reverse complement.
CGCGCTTGCCGAAGCGATCAGCGTCTGCGACCGTGGCGCTTCCGTGCCGCTCGATCCTGAAGCCAAGGCGCCGCCTGTCCAATATGGCGCGCTCTTTCCGCAAGACTTCGATCTCACCAAGCTCAAAACCCTGGCCGACAAATGCCAGGCGGCGATGCTCGGCGCGCCACAGGAAAAGCGGCTGACGCTTGAATGGCTGCGGGTCCAGGTCGCGCTCAATCAGCCGGGGCTTGCCTTTCTCCTGCCGCAGATCAAGCTCATCGCCGAAGGCGGCAGTCCCGAGGCGAATTATCTGCTCTACGAGGTCTACTCGGTGCATCGGCGCGACGGCGCCGACGCCGGTCCGCTACCTGTCTCGCGCGACATGGCGCTCGAAGCCTTGCAGAAGGCAGGCGCTGCCGGCCATCTCACGGCGCTCGAGACGCTGCTGCGTCAGTATATCGATGGGCCGCTGCTGCGCCGCGATGCGCACAAGGTGGTCGAGACCGCGCAACGCGTCATCGACGCGCCGGCCCAGGGCCAATCGCCCGGCGAATGGGACAGCCAGTTCCGTGCCGCCATGCCGCTGCTGATTGCGCGGACGACGCTGGAGAACGACGGCTTTGCCGCCGAGGAGCAGCACAAGGCTTTTCAGGCCGTTGCTGCGGATACCAAGGCCGGCACTGGCGGGCCCGAAGCGTCGGTGCTCGCTTATATCAAAGCGCTGCGGCTCGGCCGAGGCACACAGCAGGACGCGGCGAAGGCAAGGCAATTGCTGGAAGCGCGCGTCGCCAACGATCAATATGCCATACCGATGCTGGCCGACATGCTGGCCAAGGGCGAAGGCGGGCCAGCCGACGGCAAGCGCGCTATCGCCATGCTGCGTGCCGCCTCCAAAAACGTCGCCGGCGCCGGGCCAATGCTCGCCGGCCTGCTGCTCGACGGCAAATTCGTCGGCCGCCAGCCGCGCGAGGCGATCCGGTTGCTCAATGCCCCGTGGGACCTCGACGCCAGCATCAGGCTGGCGAAGCTGCTTCCCGACTATGACGGCTTTCAGATCGACCATCCGGACCAGCTCGTCGAGCGCCTGAGCGACGCCGCCGAGGCCGGCGAACCAGGTGCTGCGCTGGCGCTGGCGCGGCTGCAGCTGTCGGACGATCAGCGGTTCAAGAACGAGGATGTGGCGCGCGCCATGCTGAAGCCGCTGGCGGACGCGGGCGACCGCGACGCGCTCTGGCTCTACGCCTCGACGCAATATGCCAACCTCGATTCGACCAGCTATCGCCCGTCGCGCCGCGACGACGGCCTGAGCGACGATCAACTGAAGGTCCTGATCGACGAAGGCGAGGCCAAGAAGCAACAGCAGGCCTATCTCCTGCACGCGAATCTTTTGCGCAAGGGCGTGGTCTATCCGCAGGACGACCAGAGGGCGACGACCATGCTGATCAACGCCGCCAATCTCGGCAGCGTCGAAGCGATGGTGCTGCTGGGCGATGCCTATGACGATGGTCTCGGCGTCGACAAGAACCCGCGCGAGCGGCTGCATGCCTGGCGCGAGGCGGCGCGGCTCGGCTCGCTCAAGGCCAAGAGCAAGCTCGCCAACGCCTTCACCTTCGACAGTTTCGACCATCTGATGACGCTGCGCGAAGGCATCACCGATCGCATCGCCCTTTACAATGACGGCATCGGCAGGATGGGCGTCGGTGTGTTCGGCGCCAACGACGCCGGCATTGAGCTGAGCGGCCTCTTTTCCGGACCGGCCTCCAGCGCCGGAAGCGCGGCGATCGCGGGCGCGGTGATGGATGCATTTCGCGAGGCGCCGGCCGGCCTCGACGACCAGAACCTTGTCGGCATCGGCAAGGCGCTGCCCGACGAGGTCCGCGTCGCCATCGAGACGACGCTGAAGAGCGAAGGTTTCTATACGGGCGAGCCGAAGGGCTATTTCGGCCCCGACGCGCGCAAGGCGCTCGCCGCCTGGGTCGATGCGAAGGGTCCGCTTGGCGACCCTCCCCGCCCGCAAACCACGGCGGAGCAGCAGGCCGCGCCGGCTCCCGGCGGTCTCGACGCGGACGTCGTCAACCGCATCCGCGACAAGGTCTTTGCCCAGGCGCAGGCCGCCAAGACCGACAAGCAGAAGCTTGCCGCCATCAAACAGCTCGGCATTCTGGCCCGCTACGGCGACCTGCCCTCGCGCTGGGTACTGGTGCGCAACTACCATCAGGCAAGGGCCATTCGCTCGGTCGTCACGCCGGACGAGATCACCCGCTACGCGCTGGACATCCTGGTGTCGAAGCCCGAGGGCGTCGAGAAGCCGGAATTCGAGTTCATCTTCGACCTGACGCAGATCGCGCAGGACCGGAAATCGAAGGCGGTCGGCGGCGCCACTCTGCAGGCGATCCGCGACGATCCGCGCCTGCAAGACCCGCTGACGCTCGGCGCCATGATGGGCCAGTTCGCCTTCGCGCCGGATGCCTGCGACTCCGTGCTTGCTGCTGCGAAGAAAGCCGGTGTCGACGGCGTCGGCTCGGAGGGATGCGACGAGGACACGCGTACGGCCATCATCGCCTTCGCCAAGGCGAAGGGCGGGTCCGGTGTCGAGGCGGCGGCGCGCAAGGCTGCGGCCGAAGAGATCAAGACGCTGGACGCGCAGGCGGCGAAGTAGCCGAGTTCGTCAGAGCGCCCTGAGCCACACCTTGTTGTCGTGGACGGCGGCGCCGCCATAGGGTGCGGGCGCGTCGGCGCCGGTCAGCACGTTGATGCCCTCGCCGCGCTCATGCGCGCTGTTCGGCCAGATGCCTTCGGCGATGACCACACCGCGCTTCACGCCGTCGAAGAATCTTGCGTGCAGTACAAGGTCGCCGCGCCGGTTGCCGACCTCGACGCGGCCGCCATCCTCGATGCCGAGCGCGGCGGCATCTTCGCGGTGGATGAGCAGTTCGGGTCTGCCTTCCTTTGCCTTGGACACCGGCGTCTCGGCAAAACTCGAATTGAGGAAGTTGCGCGCCGGCGAGGTCGCCAGCCGGAACGGATGCTCCTCATCCGCCACCTCGATCAGCTCGACATGGTCGGGGAATTCCGGCAGCCGATCGACCGGGCCGAACAGACCCATGCTTTTCGGCGGCCGGTTGGGCGCCGACTGCCCTGTCCAGTTTGGCCGGAAGTGGAATTTCCTGTCGGCATGGCCGAAGCCGTTGATGAAATGCGCGTCGTCGAAGTCGGGCTGCAGGTCGACCCACTTCTCAGCCTTCAAGCTGTCGAAGCTGCCGAGCCCGCGCTTGCCGAGGATGATGTCGATATGCTCGCGCTCGGTCAGGCCGAAGCCTGGACGGTCGCCGACGCCCAGCCGCTTGCCGAGCTCTTCATTGACGTAGTGGTTGGTGCGCGGCCCTTCCGGCGGTTCGATCAGCTTGGGGCCGAGCGTGATGTGCTGGTTGCCGCCGCCCTTGTAGAGGTCGTCATGCTCCAAAAACATCGTCGCCGGCAGCACGACGTCGGCGAGCTTGGCCGTATCGGTCATGAACTGCTCGTGCACGCAGGTGAACAGGTCCTCGCGCAGGAAACCCTGCTTCACCAGCCGCTGCTCCGGCGCGACATTGGCCGGATTGGTGTTCTGGATCAGCATCGCCGTCACCGGCGGTCCGCCATAGAGCGCGTCTTCGGCTCCGGTCAGCACCGGGCCGATGCGCGAATGGTCGAGATAGCGGATGTTCGGATCGCGCATCGCGGTGCCTTCGAGCACGTCCTGGTTCAGCTTGAAGATGCCGGAATTGGAATGGAAGGCGCCGCCGCCCTCATATTGCCAGGCGCCGGTGACTGCGGCGATCGAGGAGGCGGCGTGCATGTTGATCGAGCCGTTGCGCTGGCGCGCAAAGCCATAGCCGAGGCGGAAGTACGTCTTCTTGATCGTGCCGACGAGCGTTGCGAAGGCCTCGATCTCGGCGACGCTCAGGCCCGTAATGGCCGCCGCCCATTCGGGCGTGCGGCTGCGAAGGTGATCTTCCAGCCCGCGCGGATCGTCGGTGTATTTTTCGAGATAGGCGCGGTCGGCGAGCCCATCGCGGAACAGCACATGCATGACCGCGCAGGCGAGCGCGCCGTCGGTGCCGGGCTTCAGCACCAGGCCGAGATCGGCCTGCTTCATCGTGGCGTTGTCGTAGATGTCGATGACGACGACCTTCGCGCCGCGCTCCTTCCGCGCTCTCGTCGCATGGGTCATGACGTTGACCTGCGTGACCACCGCATTGGTGCCCCAGATCACCACGCAATCGGCCTTCGCCATCTCGCGCGGATCGGGCCCGCGCAGCGCGCCGGTCCCCATCATCCAGCCGGTCCAGGCGAGATTGGTGCAGATCGAACCGAAGAAGCCCGAGTATTTTTTCGCGTGGCGCAGCCGCTCGATGCCGTCGCGCTGCACCAGCCCCATCGTGCCGGCATAGAAATAGGGCCAGACGGTCTCCGAGCCGTATTTCGCTTCCGCCGCGATGAATTTTTCCGCGACGAGGTCGAGCGCTGCTTCCCAACTCGCTTCCTTCCAGGCGCCCTCGCCCTTGGCGCCCGCGCGCACCAGCGGCTTCAGCAGGCGGTCGGGATGATGTACCCGGTCGGCATAGCGCGCGACCTTGGCGCAGACGACGCCGGCCGTATAGCTGTTCGCCTTGGCGCCATGGACGCGGCCGATGCGGTTGTTGTCGAGCAGCTCGACTTCGAGCGCGCAGGTGGAGGGGCAGTCATGCGGACAGGCCGAATGACCGATCCGGAGCTTGGCGTGCTGGTTCATGCGGGGCTGTGTAGCGGGTTTTCGAAGAGAGGTGTAGGGCCAGATGTGGCTCCTCCTTCTCCACTTGTGGGAGAAGGTGGATCGGCGCGATAGCGCCGAGACGGATGAGGGGTGTTCCAGCGGAGTGAAACGCTGGCTTTCCCTGGAGCACCCCTCATCCGTCGCCTTCGGCGACACCTTCTCCCACAAGGAGGGCTTTGCACGGAACTGAGTTGGTGATTCCGTATGTCCGGCATGAAGGGGAGATGATTCGGATGGTCGATCGCGTGCTTGGACAACTGAGCCTTGCGGATGGGCTGGTGTGGTCGGATGTGACGGAGCTTGACCAGATCTCGCGAGTGATCGACTGGGTGCCGATCAAGGCGCTTCTTGGTCAGCGCAGCGGACCAGGACGGGGCAATATTAGCTATCCGGCCGAGGCCTTGCTGCGCTGTCTGCTGCTTGGCGTGTGGAACAATCTCAGCGATCCTTCGCTGGAGGCACAACTGCGCGACCGGCTGTCGTTCCGCCGCTTTGCCGGTTTCAGCCTGTCGGACCCCACGCCGGACCATTCGACGTTGTGGCGTTTCCGCGAGGAGCTGAAGTGCGATGGGCTGATCGACCGGGTGTTTTATGAGATCACGCGGCAGCTTGAGCAGAAGGGGCTGATCGTCAAGCGCGGCACGTTGATTGATGCCTCCTTCATGCAGGCCGCCGCGCGCCCGCCGGCGAAGCCGGAGGCGACGGCGCGGCCATCGGTTGATGGCGAGGCACGTTGGGGACGCAAGGGCAACAAGACCGTGTTCGGCTATAAGGTGCACAACGGCGTCGACGATGCTCATACGCTGATCCGGCGCATGGACTTCACGGATGCATCGGTCACCGATACCGAGCCGGCCGACGGCCTGATCATCGGGGACGAGAAGGCGGCCTATGGCGACCAAGCCTACTACACCCATGCCCGCCATGCCCGGCTGAAGCAGGCCGGCATCAAGGACCGGCTGATGCACAGAGCCAACAAGCACCATCCGCTGACGCCGCGTCAGAAGCAGCGCAACCGGCTGATCTCGAAGGTGCGGGCGGCAGTGGAGCGGCCGTTTGCAGTGTTCAAGCAGCGCTACGGCATGCGGCGACTGCGCTTCTTCAACCTTGCGACCAACCGGACGCAGTGCATGCTTGCCGGCTGCGGCTACAATCTGCAAAGAGCGGCCGCAGTCCTCTTCCCAAAGAGGAAGCCGGCATGAGGCGCAGTCCGCCCAAAATCCACTGCCATGGCGGCCTGAGGCCCCAAGAGCGAGGCAAAATAACCCGCCAAAGCGGCCAGAGCGCCTTTCAAAAAACGCCCATCCGCCTCGTGCGCTAAATATCGACTCCCATGCAAAACCCTCACAGGGGGAGAAGGGGGAGCTACTCCGCTATCCCTTCCTCATATTCCGCCGACATCGTCAGCCACTTGTCCTCGTTGAGCGCCAGCGTGTGCGCCAGTTGCGAACGTTCCTTGGCGAGCCGCGTCGCGGTGGACGGATCCTTTTCGTAGATCGCCGGGTTGGCCAGCTCGTCCTCGATGAGGTCGATGCGCTTGCGGATGCGGTCCATCAGCGCCTCGGTGGCGCGGATCTCCTTGGCCAGCGGTTCAAGTGCCGCGCGGCGCTGCGCGGCTTCGCGGCGGCGGTCGGCCTTGGAGGCCTTGTCGGCTTCCTTCTGCTCGCGCCGGTTGGAGGAGACACCGGTGACGAGCGTCTTGTAATCCTCCAGATCGCCGTCATAGGGATTGACCGCGCCGTCCTTGACCAGCCACAGCCGGTCGGCCGTGGCTTCGAGCAGATGCCTGTCGTGCGAGATCAGGATCACGGCGCCCGGGAAATCGTTCAGCGCGTGGATCAACGATTCACGGCTGTCGATATCGAGATGGTTGGTCGGCTCGTCGAGGATGAAGAGGTTCGGTCCCTCGAAGGCCGATAGCCCCATCAAGAGCCGCGCCTTCTCGCCGCCGGACAAATCCTTGGCGCACGTGTTCATCTTCTCGGTCGACAGGCCGAACTGGGCGACTCGGGCGCGCACCTTGGCTTCCGGCGCGTCCGGCATCAGCCGGCGCACATGCTCATAGGCGCTTTCCTCCGGGCGCAGATCGTCGAGCTGGTGCTGGGCGAAGATCGCCACCTTCAGGCCCGGCGCGATGGTCATCGAGCCGGTCTCGGCCTTCAGCCGGCCGGCGAGCAGTTTGGCGAAGGTCGACTTGCCATTGCCGTTGGCGCCGAGCAGCGCGATGCGGTCGTCGGCATCGATGCGCAGCGTCATCTTCTTCAGGATCGGATCGCCTTCGGTATAGCCGACATTGACGCCGTTGAGCGCCACGATCGGCGAGGCCACCGTCTTCACCGGCTCGGGGAAGGAGAACGGCCGCACAGTGTCGTTCACCACCGCGGCGATCGGCTTCAGCTTCTCCAGCGCCTTCAGGCGCGACTGCGCCTGCCTCGCCTTAGAAGCCTTGGCGCGAAAACGCTCGACGAAGGATTCCATATGCTTGCGCTGCGCTTCCTGCTTGACGCGGCTCTTCTCCTGCAACTCGCGCTGCTCGGTCAGCTGGCGCTCGAACTGGTCGTAACCGCCGCGCCAAAAGGTGAGCTTCTTCTGATCGAGGTGGACGATCGAGTTGACGGCGCGGTTGAGCAGGTCGCGATCATGCGAGATCAGCAACACCGTGTGCGGGTATTTGGAGACGTAGTTTTCCAGCCACAGCGTGCCTTCGAGATCGAGATAGTTGGTCGGCTCGTCGAGCAGCAGAAGATCGGGCTCGGAGAAAAGCACGGCGGCCAGCGCCACGCGCATGCGCCAGCCGCCGGAGAAGGACGAAGCCGGCCGCCGCTGGGCGGCATCGTCGAAGCCGAGGCCGGCCAGGATCGTGGCGGCGCGGGATTCGGCCGAATGCGCGTCGATGTCGGCCAGCCGGGTGTGGATCTCGGCGATGCGGTGCGGATCTGTCGCGGTCTTCTCTTCCTCGAGCAAAGCCTGGCGCTCGACATCGGCTTTCAGCACGATCTCGATCAGCGGTTCCTCAGTGGCAGGCGCCTCCTGCGCCACCTGGCCGATGCGGGTGTTCTTCGGCAGGCTGATCGAGCCTGTCTCCGACGGGAAATCGCCGGTTATCGCCTTGAACAGCGTGGTCTTGCCGGTGCCGTTGCGGCCGACAAGGCCGGCCTTGGTGCCGGCCGGCAGGGTCAATGAGGCATGATCGAGAAGCAGCCGCCCCGCCATGCGCAGCGTAAGGTCGTTGATGATAAGCATAGCGGGCTTTTGCACGGGAGATCGGCGCTTCGCAAGAGCCAGCGCCCGGACGAGGCCTGCCGCGCTCCGCGAGCGTTCAACAAAAAGCCCGATGGACTGGAACCAGTCGCCGGCCAAAGCGTTGGGAAGCCCGTGATCCGCTATCTCGCCCTCGCCTTCATCTTCTTCCAGGTCGCCACGACAACCGCGCTGGCGACGCAGGTGGTTCTGTTCGAGAGCGAGACCGCTCCGATTGCTCTTCCAGTTGAATCGACAAGCGGGGCACCGACACAGCCAATCTCCCCCGTGGTGAGGCGCGCGACGGAACACCTGCTGATCCAGATCGAAAGCGGGAACTCCGGCCGTCGCCCCTTGAATGACTGAGAGGCTGGCTGGGCAGCGCCCACCGCCGCGCCGGGCATCTCCACACAAGCAGTGAAATCGTTCACTCCCGGCTTTCGCCCGCCGGTCATACATTGCTTGCCACGTCACAGATTTGGCGTTGATCGCCGCTATTGCCTCAACCTATGCTGGCACAGGCGCCGGGGCCGTTTCAAACAGAGGGCAGACGATATGTCGGGCAAGACCTCGCTCCTTTCGGCCTCGCTGGCGGCCACGATTTTCGCGATCGCGGCCGGCCTGTTTCTCACCATGCCCGCCGCCCGCGCGGCAGCCGTCGACTGCGCGGCGGCGAAGACGCAGGCCGACCTTGCCACCTGCACGACCGCGAATGCCGCTTCGGCCGACGCAGGGCTCAACGCTGTCTACAAGGCGCTGGCGGCACGTCTCGCTCCCGCCGACCTGAAGCGCCTGCGTGACGCGCAGCGCGCCTGGATCCCCTTCCGCGACAAGGAATGCGCCTTCCGCACCCAGCCCTATGCCGATGGCTCGGTCTATTCGAGCCTGGTCGGGGTTTGCAAGGCGGAGTTGACCAAGGCGCGACTGGCGCAGTTGCAGCACCAGTTGCAATGCCCGGAGGGCGATCTCTCCTGCGTGCCGCAAAGCAGCGGCAATGCCGCGCCTGCGAAGGCCGCGCCTGCGACGGCCAAGGCCGCGCCTGCGAAACCTGCCCCTAGCCAGAACGACACGCGGCCATGCGTGCAATCCGCCGGCAAGGCGAAGTCGGACCAATATGTCTCGCAATGCGTCCAGGTTTCGCCGGCGACCAACCCGCCCTGCAATGGCCAGAACGCATGCAGCATGATGATCGACGAGATCAAGCGCGGCTGCGCCATGATCGGCAACGACAATCCGCCGGCCTTCTGTTCCGCGTATAAGGGGTGAGAGAAGCGCCCGCCCTGCCGGGCTGCCGCTCGGCACCGGCTTTCCCGGCGGGGAAATCAGCCAGGCCAAGCGGACGAACCACAAGTTCAGCTTCGGCTTATATTTAAGCGTTGCGCGGCGTTACCATGAAGAAAGGGCCAGAATCTGCGGGGCCGGCCGTTGTGCTTGTCGAAAATCGATTTCAGTTTTCCTTGCGAACTGCAAATCTGTGAGCGCGCCGTGAGTCGTGCGTGAGCGCCAATGAAGAACTTGGCCCCAACAATAACTCGGCCCCAACAATAACTCGGCTATGTCAGGAGCTCACGATGGGCGAAGCGGTCAACGATCTGCGAACGCTGAAATATGTGGCGGAAATCGCGCGCAGGCTGGCGAAGATGCTCTCGCGCACGCGCTACCAGATGCTCGTCTATCTTCTTGAAATGACCGCCGTCGAAGCGGACAGCCTCACCGCCGAGCGGGACCCCGACCGCCACGACGAGAGCAAGCCGCCCCGTAACTGATGCCGGGTGTTCGGCGCGTTTACGGAAACCAGTCACGCGGCGACGCAACATGCCGAGAGCGGTCCGAGGGCCGCGCCATGACGATGGCGCGGCGTCACTCATTGCCTCAGGCAGCAGCTAAAGCGCGTCGCATGTCTTGATCCCGAAACCGGTTCCCACTTTCGGGAGACATGCTTTAGGTCCGGCCTCAGGCCTTGCCCTTGCGCTTGCCTTTGCCCGCGTCACCGCCGGCCGGCTTGCGGCCGAGGCCGGAAGATTTGGCCAGCGCCGAGCGGGTCGCCGAATAGCTGGGCGCCACCATCGGATAATCGGCAGGCAGGCCCCATTTGGCGCGGTATTCGTCCGGCGTCAGGTTGTGATCGGTCGCAAGGTGGCGTTTCAACGACTTGAACTTCTTTCCGTCTTCCAGGCAGACGATGTGATCCGGGAAGACGGAACGCTTCGGGTTTACGGCGGGCGTCAGCGCCACCGCCTCCTTGACGACACTGCCGCCGGCGAGCTTGCGCACCGACGCGCTGACGCTGGCGATCAGATCAGGCAGGCCGGAAGCAGGGAGCGGATTGTTGCCGACATAGGCGGAGACAATGTCGGCGGTCAGTTCAATTGCGGTCTTATCGTCGATGTTGGACAATTTTTTCACCTTCTGCCGGCCCTCAAATCGCCAGCTCGTTTTTAAGACTTTTGTCGGTGTATCGAATTGGACCTGTCCCCCAACGGACCGTCCAGAGTCAGTAAAGCTACGCGACTCAATACCGGGTTATGTTTCTACGCGAGCTGCGAAGGCGCAAGTTAGGATTTCTAATAGCTATAACAGATGCTTTATAGAACCGACGGTCCGGCAGGATACGTAGAACCTCCGGTTGCACTGGGTCGGCCAAGGAAGTTGCTGAAAAATCGAAGTTCAGGCCAAGTCCGGCCACGGCAATGACAATCCGCCGGCTGGATGTGGGCCTTTCGCGATTCGCCGGCGCCAGGGCAAATCGCTCATTTGACGGCGACGCCGCGCCTGACATCCGCCGAAGGGCTGTCCGACAGGATTTCCAGCACGCGTTTCCAGCGCGCGCAGCGGCCAAAGTCCTTTTGCTCAATAGCCTTTTCCGCCTTCATGGCCGCATAGAGCGGCGCTTCCGCGCCAAATTCCCTGACCAGCCAGTGCGCCTCCTGTCTGGCGCGGCGTTCGTCCTCGTCAACGGGCATTCTGGACATTGTGCGTGGTCTCCGTACCTTCGATGCCGACCGCGAGGCAGCTGCCAATGACGAGGACGGCGCCGGCAACAGCCGTCATCGACAGGCTTTCGCCCGACAGGGTCAGCAGAAACGTGGAAGCGATTGGCGTCAGATAGGCGACGACCGCAATCCTGCCGCCGTGATCGAGCTTGGCCGCGCGCGACCAGAAATAGTAGCCGAGCCCCATCGGGCCGGCGCCGAGATAGAGGCCTAGCAGGAGATGCCCACCGGTCAGGCGTCCGGCGCCGTCATGCAGGCACCAGGCAAAGGTGAGCGCGACGCCGATCAGCGCCGAGGGCAAAAGCAGACGTTCCGGCGGCACGCCAAGGCGGCCGACGGTAAGCGAGTAGAAGGCCATGCAGAGCGCCGAGCCGAAAGCGGCGAGATAACCGACAACGCTGCCGCCTTCGAACCAGGTCTGCGCGCGCCCTCCGGAAATGACCAGCGCCACGCCGGCGAAGCCGACAGCCGCGGCCAGGCCAAGCAACAGTGGACGGCGCGGCCGGCCCAGCAGAATAGCGGCCGCGGCGGTCATCAGCGGCCAAGTATAGGCGACGAGGTTCGCCTCGATGACCGGCATCGAGGCGAAGCCGATATATTGCAACACCATGGTGCCGACCAGCCCCAGGAAGCCGACGGCATAGGCGGCAAGCGAGACTCTTTCTTTCTCCCCTTGTGGGAGAAGGTGGATCGGCGCGGAGCGCCGAGACGGATGAGGGGTGTTGGAAGAAACTCCAGCGTCGGCGATCCGTCCAGCACCCCTCATCCGACCTCGCTTCGCGAGGCCACCTTCTCCCACAAGGGGAGAAGGGAAAAGTCGGATCAGCGCAAACACGACGGCCGCCCCGCAAAATTGGAGGAACTGCACTTGCGATACCGGATAGAGGGCAAGCAGCGTCTTGCCGACCAGGGCGTTGGTCGCCCACAGCGCCACGGCGCCGAGGGCGAAGGCCAGCGCCGCCGCCGGGGCGGCGCTGGGATGGTCTCGACAGTCCGCCACGGCCGGGCCGAGGCTCAGCGACGCTGGGCGCGGCTGGCGCTCGACCGGATCGTTGGTCACTACCAAGACTCCCTTGCTCCGCCGGAAACCGGCTCCGCGGCGGGCTGCGGCATGGGATGCTCCTCGGCATGGCGGCGATAGGCGGGCAGCTGGTTGGTCCAGACATCCTCGGCCAGCTCGTTCACCCAGGCACGGTCATGGTCATTGTCGGCGGCGAGGTAAAACATTCGGTTATCGTCGACATACGGCTTGGTCGCCGAGCGCTGGTTGAGCACCAGCGTGACGCGCTCGCCGAGCTGGATCGGCGCGGTGCGGTGGAGCACGCCCAGGAACTGGCCGAGCGTGGCGTAGTTCATCTTGTGGTCGATGCGCATGACCTTGTTGCGCGGCAGGTCGCGGCCGGATTCCAGGATCGAGCGGCCGGTCTCGGAATCGTCGCAATAGATCTCAAGATGACCGCCGATGAGAGGGTCGCTGATCGACAGCGGGATCAGCTCCGTCACCGGGACGCCGTCGCAATGCCATTCGACGGCGCCGTCCCTCGGGTTCATGAAGGTGACGGTCGAACCGACGATCGACAGTGGATAGGGTTCGAGCTTGGTGCCCATCATGTCGGACAGCCTTTCCAAGCGCAGCTTGTCGTGTAAAAGCTCCTTGATCTCGGGAATATAGCGGTCCGCGCCGGTGATAAAGGTGAGGTCGAGATGTTTGTGAACGGCATGGCTGGCCTTCAGCTTCAGGGCGGCTTCCTCGATCGCGGCAAGCAGAGCCGGGTCGTAACCGTGACGATACTGGGCGACGCCGAAGCCCGACACTTTCCAGGCCGTCTCATGACCAATGATGGCCTCGCGGCTCATTGCACAGCGCAGTTCGGGAATTGTATGGGCGTTCATTGTACTTTCTCCAAGATGGGGGCAACACTTGGTTAACAGTCATTTAAACGCCTACCCCTGTAAATTTAGGAATGCTGGTGGTAGCGTAAGCCCAGCTTAAGGTCGAAACCCCGTGCGTCTGCTCAGTCAGGTCAACCTCAACTCGCTGAAAATCGTGGAAAGCGCCGCGAGGCACAGGAATTTCACACGCGCCGGCGAAGAGCAGTTTATCACCGCTTCCGCCGTCAGCCAGCGCGTGAAGAGCCTGGAGGACCAGCTGCGCTTCAAGATCTTCGAGCGCGGCGGCAACGCGGTGTCGCTGACGCCGGAGGGCGAGACCTATGTGGCGCGCGTGCGCGAGGCGCTGGAACGGATCGTGGCGGCCAGCATGGAGGCCACCGGCCAGTCGCAGGCGCATGTGCTGCGGATCTGCGTGCTGCCGACCTTCGCGGCGCGCTGGCTGTTTCCCAGGCTGATGACCTTCCAGCAGCAATATCCCGACATCGAGATGCGGGTGTCGACATCCTACGCCACGCATGAATTCGCGACCTCGGAATATGATCTCGAGATCCGCTACGGCGACGGCAATTTCCCCGGCCTCACCTCGGAACTGCTGTTCAAGGAAGACCTGACGCCGGTGTGCAGCCGCAAGCTGTTTCACGACGTGCTGGGCGACAAGCCGCTGTCGAAGGTGGTGCCGGAGGACCTGCGCTACTTCACGCTGCTGCATTCGGACACCTGCACGCAGAACTGGCAGTCGTGGCTGGGCTTCGCCGGCGCGAGCTTCGTGCTTGGCGAGACGAGAAGCGTCTATTTCGACAGCTGCATGATGTCCTACGAAGCGGCCAATGCCGGCATGGGCTTCGCCGTCGCCAACCGCGCCTACATGGCAAGCGACATCCGTGCCGAAAGGCTGGTAGCCCCCTTCGCGGTCCACCATCCCAACACGGCGGGCTGGTACTTCGTCAGCCCCATCAAGGCGCTCGGCGCCCGCAAGGTGGAACTGTTCAAGCAATGGATCCTGGCCGAAGCGGCGCTGACGCAGCGCCAACTCGACATGGAGATCACCGGCGGACAGCCGGCACGCGCGGCGGTGGCCTAAGCAGCGCCGCTCGCGCAGCGTCAGGATTTTCCGGGTGTTTCCACTGACTGTAGCCGGCTAGCGCGATCGCACCATGACGCAAGGCCGAGACTCAGCTATGTTGGATTGCGCGGCGGGCCTGATTTTCCCGCTTGGCCGGCGCTATCCAGCTTCCTCCCAAGCAGCGCCGGCCTTCTTCCAGCCCGACGATAACTTGACCTTTAGGGCCGACGATAACCCGACTCGCCCTGCCCTATTGCTTCGGAGGCGTGCCCGGCTGGTCGCCGCCCGTGGTCGATTTCGGCACCGGGTTCTTGTCGACCTGAGGGTTCTGGTTGACTTCGTCGCCCGGCGCCTTGGTGGGTTGCACACTGTTGTCGCAGGCGGCGAGCACGAGCCCTGCCGCAAGAGCCAGCAGCACAGGAAGCTTCATCATGACGACCTCCTCTCGTTCGCCCCTTTCATAAAGGGCAAACGAGGCGATGGCGGTTTGGTTGCGCGTGAGGCGGAACCAACCGGTCCGCGTCCGGTTGAAAGCCAATCAACCGCATGAGGAGACGATGATGATCCGCCTGCTGCTTACCGGCCTTTTCGCCTACACCGCCTATCGCGTCGCCGTGAGGATCATCAACGAGGTGCCTGGCGATGTCGCGCCGCTGGACATGCCGGGCGATGAGAGGCGCAAGTTGCGGCGCCAGTCGGCGGCAATGGGGGTGGAGCCGAAGCGGTAGCGCCCTTGCTCGGCCCACCTTCTTCTACGCCATGCACACATCGTCTGTGACGGCGTGACTGATCGACCTGAGGTTTGATTGCCACGTGGTTCCCCCAATCCGTCGCTGCTTCGCAGCGCCACCTTCCCCCTCCGGAGGGAAAGGAAGGGAGCGTTGCTGGAAGCTCGGCGCTTTTCCTCTACCCCGTCGATCGGGGGAGAGGTGGCTCGGCGAAGCCGAGACGGAGTGGGGGTCGACCAGCGCTCCATAGAGAATGTATGCGCCCACCCACCACCGGCTCAGCCTCCTCTCCGGCCGCTGCGGTCCCCTCCCGGCTCTCCCGCAACGCGAGGAAATTATTGCGAACAAAGCGGAAACGATGCTTGATGGGCGATGAACATCGCCGCTCGTGATTCGTCCTTCGAGACGCCCGCTTATCTTGCCCGGCTGAATGATGAGCAGCGGCTGGCGGTGGTGCATGGCGACGGCAAGGTGGCGGCGCCGCTGCTGGTGATCGCGGGCGCCGGCTCCGGCAAGACCAACACGCTGGCGCATCGCGTCGCCCATCTCATCGTCAAGGGCGCCGATCCGCGCCGCATCCTGCTGATGACCTTCTCCCGTCGTGCCGCGGCCGAGATGGCCAAGCGGGTCGAGCGCATTGCCGGCGAGGTGCTGGGGCGCGACGCGGCGATCATCGGCGACGCGCTGGCCTGGGCCGGCACTTTCCACGGCATCGGCGCCAGGCTGCTGCGCGACTATGCCGAGCAGATCGGCCTCGACCCGGCCTTCACCATCCATGACCGCGAGGATTCGGCCGACCTGATGAACCTTGCACGGCATGAGCTGGGATTCTCGAAAACCGAAAGCCGCTTTCCGACCAAAGGCACCTGCCTGCAGATCTATTCGCGGGCGGTGAACGCGCAGGCGCCACTGGACGAGGTGCTCGGCTCCGCCTTCCCCTGGTGCGCGGCATGGGCGGAGCAACTGAAGGAGCTTTTCGCGGCCTATGTCGAGGCCAAGCAGGCGCAGAACGTGCTCGATTACGACGACCTGCTGCTCTACTGGGCGCAGATGGCGGCCGAGCCGGAAATCGCCGCTCATCTCGGTTCCCGCTTCGACCACGTGCTGGTCGACGAGTACCAGGACACCAACCGGCTGCAGGCTTCGATCCTCCTGGCGCTGAAACCGGACGGCGCCGGCCTGACGGTGGTGGGCGATGACGCGCAGTCGATCTATTCCTTCCGCGCCGCGGAAGTGCGCAACATCCTCGATTTCCCGAAACAATTCGCGAAGCCCGCCGAGATCGTCATGCTGGAGCGCAACTACCGCTCGACCGAGACGATCCTGGCAGCCGCCAACAGGGTGATCGGCGAGGCCAGCGAACGCTTCACCAAGAATCTGTGGACCGAGCGCCGTTCCTCGCACAGGCCGCAGCTGGTCAGCGTACGCGACGAGGCCGAGCAGGCGAATTATGTCTGCCAGGCGATCCTGGCCGAACGCGAGGCCGGCACGGCGCTGAAGGCGCAGGCGGTGCTGTTTCGCACCTCGAGCCACAGCGGGCCGCTGGAGGTGGAGCTGACGCGTCGCAACATCCCCTTCGTCAAGTTCGGCGGCTTGAAATTCCTCGACGCCGCGCATGTCAAGGACATGCTGGCGATGCTGCGCTTCGCCGAGAACCCACGCGACCGCGTCGCCGGTTTCCGCGTGCTGCAGCTGATGCCGGGCATCGGGCCGTCCGCCGCCTCGCAGATCGTGGATGCCATGGCGACGTCGCTCGACGAGACGCTCGGCCTTGCCCGCTTCCGGCCGCCGCAGCGCGCCGCGCAGGATTGGCCGGTGTTCCTCGACATCTATAGCGGCCTACGCGCCGGCGCCAAATGGCCGGCCGACCTCGAACGGATCAGGCTCTGGTACGAACCGCATATGGAGCGCATCCATGAGGATGCGATCACGCGCCGGGCCGATCTCATCCAGCTCGAGCAGATCGCCTCGACCTATCCGTCGCGCGAACGCTTCCTGACCGAGCTGACGCTCGATCCGCCCGACGCCACCAGCGACCAGGCCGGGGCGCCGCATCGCGACGAGGATTACCTCATCCTGTCGACCATCCATTCGGCCAAGGGCCAGGAATGGAAGAACGTCTTCGTGCTGAACACGGTCGATGGCTGCATCCCGGCCGATCTCGGGGTCGGCACCAAGGAGGACATCGAGGAGGAACGCCGGCTGCTCTATGTGGCGATGACCAGGGCCAAGGACAGTTTGCATCTGGTGGTGCCGCAGCGCTTTTATCCGCACAACCAGGCTGCGCGCGGCGACCGCCATGTCTATGCCTCGCGCACCCGCTTCATCCCGGCCTCGATGCTTCCGGCCTTCGAGCAGTCGTCCTGGGCGAGTGCGGCGCTCAAGGACGACCCGCGCCAGCGGCCAGGCGTCAAGGTCGACCTTGGCGCCCGCATGCGCGGCATGTGGAAATAGGCCGCCTGCCCCCTCCTGCCGATTCACGCGACGGATCAGGTCCAAGACGGAAAAATCGGCGTGCGCGGAACCTCACGCCGCAAGCCGCGTTGTGTGGCGTCCCTTCCCAGACCGGAGGCCCGCCGCCTCCGCAGCCAACAGACGAGGTCTCAATGTACGACAGGATGTTCTTCACCCCGGTCGCCCTCAGCGTCGGCGCCGGCCATAAGCGCATGATCGCCTCGCTGTCCGCCATGCATGAATTCCTGACCGAGTTTCCGCCATCGCGGCGGCGGCTGAGCTACGGCGCCGCGGTAAAGGCCTGCGAGGCGGCACGGGCCCGAGAAATCTCGGCCGAGGCCGCGCGCGATGCGCTGATCACCTTCGCGGTGACCGCCGGCATCCTGTGGCCGTCGGACCAGCCGATCGTTTCGGTGAAGCCGGTCGCGCGCGGCTATGGCGGTTTTGCCGCCTGATTTACGGCGATCTTCTCAGGCCCACCGCCTATGAACTGCCCCCGGCTCAGTTCACCTGACGAGAGGCTTTTCCTTGCCGTTATTCGGGCTTGCCGGCGGCCGAGGCTTCGGCGATCGCGGCCGGTTCGGCCGCTGCGACGAAAGGATAGACGAGCTGCCGGTGGTAGAGCTGCGGCACAGGCTCGTCGACACCATATTTTTCTGGCATCCGCGGCGGCATGAACAAAGTGCCGCCGATCAGGTCGAGAAAGGGCAATTGGCCGGCGAAGTTCTTGTCATAGGCGTCGCGTTCGTTGGCGTGGTGCCAGTGATGGAACTGCGGCGAGGCAATCAGCCATTTCAGCGGCCCGAATTTGATGCGCGTATTGGAGTGGATGAACACCGACTGCCACTGGTAGATCAAGCACGTAGATGAGAACCGCCTCGGCGGAAAAACCCAGCGCGAACAGCGGCAAGAACGAAGCCGACTTGGTCAGGATCTGGTCCACCGGCTGCACGCGGTGCGCGGCCAGCCGGTCCATCTCCTCGATCGAGTGGTGGATGGCGTGGAGGCGCCACAGGAACGGCACCGCGTGAAAGGCGCGATGGGCGAGGTAGAAGCCGATGTCGGCGATGAGCAGAGCCTCGATCGCCTGCAGCCACACAGGCTGCGACTGAACGGCGGCGGTGAGCGCCTCGGGAACGAAACGCTGCGCCAGCAGCATCGCCGCGCCAACCACCAATACTATGCCGGCCTTGATGACAATGCCGTTGAAGAGCAGGTAGAAAACGTCGTTCAGCCAATGCCGGCGCGTCGCCGACTGCTCGCCATTGAGCGGCAGGAGCTGCTCCAGCGGGATGAAGATGAGGGCGATGATCAGCACCGCCTTGAAGTCGATGAGATCGAATACGGTCGCTCGCGGATCGGCTGAGGTCAGCCGCCGACACTAGCCGCCAAAGGATGAACGGACCGTTGATGGTGCTAAGGGACGCCTAAAGCGCGTCGCGATCTTTCAGATTCGCTCCATGCGCTTTGGGTTTTTGATTTTACGCATGTCTTTATCCCGAAACCGTTTCCCACTTTCGGGAGACATGCTTTAGTGCATGGTGCCGCCGGCATTGCCAGCCGTCCCGCTGCGCCGGCTCTCGAAGCTCACCTGGTCGCGGCCGTTGGACTTGGCCTTGTAGAGATGGCGGTCGGCGACCTGGAACACGTCGTGGTAGGTGGTCGGGCCGCTGAAGGCGATGCCGCCGATACTCACGGAAAGCGGCCAGGGCCGCCCGTCGGGGGCAAATTCGGCCTCGCGAATGCGGCGCCTGATGGATTCGGCGACCAGGAAGGAGCGTGTGGCATCGGCGCCGGGCAGGAAGACCGCGAATTCTTCGCCGCCGATGCGTCCGACGATGTCGGCGCCATGCAGTTGCCCCTTGATCGTCGCGGCGATCAACCTCAGCGCCTGGTCGCCGCAGTCGTGGCCCAGGCGGTCATTGATCGACTTGAAATGGTCGGCATCGACGATCAGCAGCGCGCCGGCGTCGGCGACCGTCTGGTCGCGTGCCTGGTCGAGATAGGCCTCGACCAGCATCGAGAAGGCGCCGCGGTTGAAGACCGCGGTCAAGCTGTCGGTCGCGGCGATGACGCTGAGCTCCTTTTGCGTGATCGCCAGCTGGCGCATCTTCCACATCAGGAAGAACAGAAAGGAGCCGCCGAGGACAAGCGGCAGGAAAAGATCCGTGAGTTTCGCCCACAGCAGCGCCTGCGGCGACAGCGAGGGAAAATTGAAGGAATCGACGAAGAAGGCGACGGCAATGAAAAAGGCTGTGCCGGCGGCGGTGACCACCACGACCCTACCCCAGCTTGTCGGGGACAAATCGATGCGCATGCCGTTGCTCCCACTGCTACCGGCTTATTGTGGAGCGCGAGCGCAAAGGAAGTCCTAACATATTAGCTTCAATGCAAGTGTGGTTAACAGGCCGTCGGAACCGCCCTTGGCGGCAGGCAAGCAGAAAGCCCGCCGCCAAAAGCAGCAGGCTTCCCGACTGGCCGGAGGTTCTCGTCAACGCACCGCCAGCCATGGCGGCGATGCGGTAGGAGATGCCGCAGAGCCCTCACGGCCGGTCCGGCACTCCCGACCGGGCTGTCTTGCAGCATATGTCAGCGACGCGAAATCATCAGGCAGAGCGCCCTCAGATCGGCATCATAGGTTCCTTCGCTGGAAAGCACGTCGGCGCTGCGCTTCTTCATGCGCGCAAGTTGGGTACCCGACATCTGCGCAACAGCGGCCGAAGGCTTGGTGGTGACCGAAGTGCCGGGGGTGCCCGGAACTCCTGGAGTGCCCGGTATGCCGACACCGACACCGGCGGAAGCTCCAAGCGTCCCGATGCCGACATTGGAGCCGCTGGTGCCGATCGAGGTGGTGGCTCCGGTATCGGTCCCGCCCAGGGACACCGCCGCATCCGCCGCCTGGCCGCCGCCAAGCGAAACGCCAGCGTTGGCGCCGTTGGTGCCGCCGATGGAGGCCGTGCTGCTTCCCCCAAAGGAGGCATCCGCATTGGCACCGCTCGCGCCGCCGACGTTAGCGCTGGCGCCATTACCACCGACGGACACGCCGCCGACACCACCCAATCCAAGACTTGCGGCATGGCCCGGAACCGCCAAAATAGCGATGACCGCGCCGCAAGTAAGGACTTTATGCAATTCCCGAATGATACTTGGCATGACACTCTCCTCTTAGACGGAATATGCTGCACTGCATCATCCAGGCACCGCGTTCTTTGACTGACGCCGTGGGCATACATATCTACGCCGAAATTCACGCCTCAGTTTCGTACCGTATTTGCAGTAATACTTTTTTGTTCTTGTTGCTATATCGAATTGTTAAATAAATTTTCGACTTTTCTTCGAAATTTAAATTGTAAAGCAAACAAAAAACACTTCCCGCAGCAAGCGCCATTCGCAACGAACCGCAGCAGAAACGTGCGGGTTCCCGGAGCTTATGCTTCAGGCATAGGCGCGGCCTTCCTCGGAGCGCTGGAACAGCGCCAGATCGAGCGGCACCGAAGGGCGGCCGAGCACGGTCAGCACCATGTGCGCCTGGCCGCGATGATGGGTCTGGTGGTTGAAGAAATGGCTGAGCGCGGGTGCCACGCGTTGCGAGACAGTTCGCATATCGGAGAGGGTCATATAGGAGAAGCGGCCGGCGAGCGCCTTTTCGCTCATGCCGCCGACCCAGTTGATGATCCGCTTGTCCTCCGCCTCGCGCGCGCTGTGCAAGGGTGGCAGCGCCTTGTAAAGAATGGCGTCAAGGGAAGACGGTGCCTGTCCCTCGCCGGTGAAACGCTTCATCCAGATACGATCGGCAGTCAGGATATGGTTGAGCGTTCCCATCATCGAGCCGAAGAAGGCGCCGGTGTCGCGGTTGAATTCCTCGTCGCTGAGGTGTGCCGCGGCATCGTAGAGACGCTGGTTGGCCCATTGATTATAGGCCGCAAACATCATGAAATGCTGTTTCATCATCCACCGGTTCGCCACGAATCCTGGCTCTACGTAACCCGCAGCAACGGACCCGCCAATGACCATTCTGCTTTACGACCTCGTCGGCCATGATGTCGGCCGCCCGTTCAGCCCGCATTGCTGGAAGACCAAGATGGCGCTGGCCCATAAGGGGCTCGCCGTCACCAAGGTGCCGACGCGCTTCCTCGAGGTGCCGGAAGTCGAGAGCGGCGCGTCGAAGACGGTGCCGGTGATCCGTGACGGCGAGCGCGTGGTGGCCGATTCCTTCGCCATCGCGCTCTATCTCGACGAAGCCTATCCGGATCGGCCGACGCTATTCGGCGGCGATGGCGGCAAGGCGATGGCGCGCTTCATCGAGCGCTGGTCGCAGTTCACCATCCATCCCTACGTCGCGACGGTGGCTCTGACCGATCTGCATGACATGCAAGACGAGCCCAACGCCGCCTATTTCCGCGAAAGCCGCGAGCAGCGGTACGGCAAGCGGCTGGAAGAGGTCGTGGCGAACCGCGATGCCGGGCTCGCGGCCTTCCGCGCCGCGCTGGAGCCGCTGCGCTCGACGCTCACCTACCAGCCCTTCATCGGCGGCGAGGCGCCGCTGTTTGCCGATTACATCGTGTTCGGCGCGCTGCAATGGGGACGCATCGCCTCGCCTTTCCAGTTGCTCGACGACGGCGACAGCATCGCCCGCTGGTTCGAGCGCTGCCTCGACCTGCATGGCGGTATCGGACGGCAGGTCGCGGCGGCGGCGTGACGGCCGTCGGAATTGCCATGCTGCGTTATGAGATGCAGGGCGGGATCTGGGTCTACCCCGGCAAGGGCGGCTGGCATTTCATCACGCTGCCAACGGATGTCGCGGCGCGGATCAAGGCGGCCATGGCGGGGCTGGCGCGACCCTGGGGCTCGCTTGGTGTGACGGCTGTCATCGGCAGGACAAAATGGACTACGTCGCTTTTCCCCGACAAGGCCTCGGGCAGCCTGCTTTTGCCCGTCAAGGCGTCGGTGCGGCAAGCTGAGAGCCTGAAGGCCGGAGACGCGCCGATCGTGACCATTGAGATCGCGCTTTAGTTCCGCTTGAGCGCGTCCTTGTCGATCAGCCTGACACAGATCGGATCGCCTTCACCGATGCGCGTACATTGCCATTCCGGGCCGAAGCCGAAATTGTGATCCGGCGCCGGCAGAACCAGCAGGAAGAAGGCGATCACGGCGCATATGAGCGCCATGAAGACGATACCCACGATGTCGCCGCGTCTGAGATAAGGCCAGTTCATCGCCTCCGGCTCCGCCGCCGCGAGCGTTCCGGAGCAAGCGCCCGAAGCGCATGCAGCCGTTTCATTATCCCGCAAAGCGCCCGCCTTGACCAGAAGCCGCCTCCCCTTGGCAAGCCGCCGGGCGGCTTGTATAGAGCCCGCCACTCCAATTTCCATTCCCAAGAACAAGGACGACCCTATGGCGATCGAACGCACCTTCTCCATGATCAAGCCGGACGCGACCAGGCGCAACCTGACGGGCGCCATCACCAAGATGCTCGAAGACGCCGGCCTGCGCGTCGTCGCATCGCGCCGCGTGTGGATGAGCCGCCGCGAGGCCGAAGGTTTCTACGCCGTCCACAAGGATCTCCCGTTCTTCGGCGAGCTGGTGGAATTCATGTCGTCGGCGCCCACCATCGTGCAGGTGCTGGAAGGTGAGAACGCCATCACCCGGAATCGCGAAGTGATGGGCGCCACCAACCCGGCTAACGCCGCAGAAGGCACCATCCGCAAGGTGCATGCGCTGTCGATCGGCGAGAACTCGGTGCACGGCTCCGACGCGCCGGAGACCGCCGCGCAGGAGATCAAGTACTGGTTCTCGGACACCGAGATCGTCGGCTGAGTCAGCTGAAACCTTCCGGGTACAGAAGGCGGCCCGTCGGCCGCCTTTTTAACATGGGTGAATGCGCGACCGACGCAGCACCCTATGGTGCCGGTCTGGCGATAGAAGGCTCACCGCCCCCGCGAGCTTCTGTCATGCTTCCGTCCAACAATGGAGGATGCGATGATTGGCCCCCATGTTTCCAAGAGCGGCATAGCTTATCCAGACGATCTCGTCCTGCTGAAGCGCATCTATGATCAGGTCTGCGTGGAGCGAGGCATTGCCCGCGGCAGTTCCGAGGCTTCGGACCTGGCGATCGAAGCCATCGAGCTGTTTTCCGCCGGCATTTTCGACGAGGATACGATCGGCCGCCGTCTTCGCGACCGCTGATCGAGGGTACCTAAAGCGCGTCGCGATCCTTCGGATTCGCTCTATGCGCTTTGGTCTTTGATTTGCGCATGTCTTTAACCCGAAACCGGTTCCCACTTTCGGGAGACATGCTTTGGAGCTCAGTCTCCGTCGCCGTAGCGGATGACCTCGACCTTCTCCCTGGTGATCAGGCAGCTCTTCTCACTCGTCAGCGCCTTGATCGCAGGGATCAGCGCATCGATTTTCTCCGGCGCGTCGACGATCTCGACGACGATGGGCAGATCCTGCGACAGGCGCAGGATCTTGGCGGTGTGGAGCACGCTGGAGCGGCCGAAGCCCAGCGGCCCGCGCAGCACCGTGGCGCCGGCCATGCCTGTTTCGCGGGCCTTGATGACGATCGCCTCGTGCAGCGGCTTGCCGTCGGCCGCCCTGTCGTCCTCGCCGAAGAAGATCCTGAGCAGCGCGCATTGCGCGGGAAGTTCCATGTTTTCCTCCCTAGAGCGTTTCACCGTTTTACAGAAACGGCGAACCGCTCTATCTCTTTGTTTTGACGCAATTCCGGACGGAAACCCGCTCACACTTTTCCTGGAATTGCTCTAGCTACCTGTTGCCTGACTGCCTTTCGGCAAGCGGTTGAGCCTGGATGCCATGAGATAACCCAGCCACGCCGCGACGAGCGACAGCCCGACCACACTGATGAGATAGGTCGCGGCCAGCGGCAAGTCGTCCTCGAACAGCAGGATGAAGGTGTCGAGGCTCATCGCCGAAAACGTGGTGAGGCCGCCGCAAAAGCCGGCCATGACGAAATTGCGGCTGACCGGTCCGACCATCATGCGCCCATCCGGTCCGGTCAGCGTCGCGAAGGCCATGATGACCCAGGAGCCGACGATGTTGACGAAAGCGGTCGACCATAGAGCGTTCAGGCCGAGCAGCGAAACGACGACGTAGCCCGACAGGAACCGGGTCAGGGAGCCGATTGCCGCGCCGCAGCCGACCGCCAGATAAAGCCGCGTTGCCGCCTGTCTGTCCGTCATCGCTCAGCCCGCTGCCCCGGCAGTTGAACCAGCCACCCAGACGATCGCCCAGAAGCCGAGGGCGACGAACAGCACGCACAGAACCGACGAGGCGACGACGTTGAAGACCGCGAGCCGCCCCTGCCCGTCGAGCGCGAGGTTGAGCGTCTGCAGGCAGAAGGACGACACGGTGGTGTAGCCGCCGAACAGGCCGACGACGATGAGGTCGCGCACGAGATCGCTGGCGAAGACGCCGCCGACCGCCCGCGCGGCACCCGCGAAGGCGCCGATGGCAAGGGCGCCGGAGACGTTGACCGCCAGCGTGCCCCAGGGAAAGGTCTCGCCGACCCCACGGCCAATCACGCCGGAGAGGAAGAAGCGGGATACGCCGCCGAGGAAACCGCCGATCAGGACCAGGGCGCAGGCCGCAAGGGTCATCGTCTCAATGCCTTTCCAATGCGATTCCCGCACGGGAATCACCTCACGAAATCAGGCATGATGCGAGCGGAAAAAACAAATCCTGCCGCGCAAGAGCACGCCTGGCAGGAGTCATCAGCCCATAAGGGCGGTTTCGGGGGAACCCCATCCCCATTTTCGGGCGAGCCTAGGCGGTTGAGGCGGTGGGGTCAATTGCCCTGCGATGGGACGAGAACAGGATAGTCGACACAACCCCGGAGCGGGTTCAGCGCGGAAGCGCAGACCTCGCTTTAACGGCCTTTTTCCGCAATTCGGGGGAAAGCGTGCCCCACTTTTGCTGGAATTGCTCTTAACAGGCCCGCCGCCCTCCCGGCGGGCACAGGAATCATTTGGCTTGACGGTCTTTCACATTCGCGTGGGCGTTAGCCGCCTCTGTGTCGGTGGCCGGCGTCTTCGTCTCCTCGCCGGAGAACGGGCTGCCCTGTCCAGGCGCAAGGTCGCCGCTATGGCCGGCCTTGTTGGTCTGGAAGGGCTGGCTGTCGGGGCTGAGGCCATGCTGCGTGGCATTGAACAGATGGTCGTCCGCGCGGGCAAAACCGGGGAAGGCAATCAGCGATACGCTTGTGGCTGCGAGAATGAGCACGTGCTTTTTCATATCTGGTCTCCATTGAGTGCCAGATCGATCCCGCGCATTCGGTCTGGCGGTTTGAGTGAAGGGACGTTTGTCCCTTTGCCTGCCCGCCATCTGCATAGGTCAACGCCTGGCGCCGGCGGTTTATTCCGGCGAGCACGGTTTCCTGGCTGAAAAGTCGCGGCCGTACAGTCGGCGCCCGACGTCAGCGCGGCATCTTCACCAACACCGTCTGGGGCGTGCCGGCCAGCGGATCGAGCTGATGGTTCGTGTCGGTGATGAACATCAGCCGCTCGCCGACCGTGATGCGCGCCTGCAGCGCATAGGTCCGACCCTTCTGGATCGCATTGGGGTCGAAACCGATGTCGAACTTGATCGGTACCTGTCCGGTGGGCGCTACCCTGCGCTTTGCGATCACGGTTGCCGGCGCATCGGCCAGCGAGACGTCGGCAAGCTCGACCACGAGCACGGCATCTGGCGGCAAAGCGATGCGCTCGCGATAAGTCACCTCGCCCGCGATGGTCTTCTCGGCGGCCTTGGTCACTTGCGGTACGGCAAGAATGCCGACGACCAGCGGCACCAGCCCGAAGATGAAGAACTCCGCGATGCGGTCCAGCATGAGATTGCCCCGCCAAGCAAATCAAACCGATTTGCATGGTCGGGAAGGATTGCGGTCAATCAATGGCCGCAACCGGTAGCCTCAGTTTGAAATTGTATCCCGGTATAGATTTAGACTGAGTTCGTTTGCCCCGCCTGCACAATCGGGATCGGCGGCCTGCACTAGGTCGTCTTCCCACCCGCATTCTTGGCAAATTTCATAGTTGCCCGGCTCACCTATGGCGAGCGAACCACAACACTGGCACGGGAATAGAGGGCGAGTCATTGTGATCCGCCCATGGTTATTCACGTGACTTCTTCCAGCGGTCCGCCGCTCGGTCGTCGGCTTCCTTGGCCTCGACCCAGCCGCCCTCGGAGCCGTCGGCAAGATGCTCTTTCTTCCAGAAGGGCGCGCGCGACTTCAGATAGTCCATCAGAAAATTAGCCGCCTCGAAGGCGGACTGCCGGTGCGACGAGGCCGCGACCACCAGCACGATGTTCTCGCCCGGCGCAATCTTGCCGTGGCGATGGATGACGGTGAGCCCCTGCAGCGGCCAGCGTTCGATGGCCTCAGCCGCGATGCGGCCGATCTCGGCCTCGGCCATGCCGGGATAGTGCTCGAGCTCGAGCGCCGACAGCGCGCCCTGCTCGTCGCGGCAAAGGCCGGAGAAGGTGACCACGGCGCCGATATCGGTCCGGCCCTTGGTCAGGCCGGCGATCTCGGCGGCGACGTCGAAATCCTCGCGTTGGATGCGGATGGCGGGCACGACGGCGCCGGCCATGTCAGCCTCCGGTCATCGGCGGAAACAGCGCGATCTCGCGCGCACCGGCTATCTTCTCGCGGTGGCCGACATGTTCCTGGTTGATGGCGACGCGGATGACGTCGGGGTATTGCAGCGCGTTTTCGTACTCCTCGCCGCGCGACTTCAGCCAGCCCAGCAGGTCGCCCACCGTCTCGATGCCGGAAGGCAAGTCGACGTCCTCTTCCGGCTTGCCGATCCGCTCGCGTACCCAGGCGAAATAGATGAGCTTGGTGGACATCTCACTCGTCCATGATGTGCTTGAGGCCGGCGCGGAAATAGTCGTAGCCGGTGTAGAGCGTGACGAGCGCCGCGACCCACAACAGCACCAGGCCGATCTGGGTGGTCAGCGGAAAGATCTTGTCGCCGGCCGGGCCGACCAGCAGGAAGGCGATGGCGACCATCTGGATGGTGGTCTTCCACTTAGCGAGCTGCGTCACCGGCACCGACACTTTCAGGGCCGCCAGATATTCGCGCAGGCCCGAAACCAGGATCTCACGGCACAGGATGATGATCGCCGCCCAGAGCGACCAGCCGGCGATGCCGGCGTGGCGGTCGGTGTCAGCGGCAAGCAGGAGCAGACAGGTGGCGACCAGCAACTTGTCGGCGATCGGATCGAGCATCTTGCCGATGTTGGAAGTCTGCTGCCAGGCGCGCGCGAAATAGCCGTCAAAGTAATCGGTGATCGAGGCGAGCAGGAAAATGACCAGCGCCGACCAGCGGGCGAAGTCGGACGACTTCAGATGTCCTTCGAGAAAAAAGCACAGCACGACCAGCGGCACCGCGACGATGCGGGCGTAGGTGAGGATGTTCGGCAGGTTGAACGCGCGTTGTGCCATATCGTCTCGGGAAATCTCCACCGCCACAGGTACTCAAATCAGAAGCCAATGTAGGGGGTCAACAGCCGAGATTCGATTGGACAGGGAAAAATGGCGTGAGGGGCGTTGTGAGGTACCCCCTCGGGACATCCCTGCGCAACCGCCTCAGCTCTCATGAAAATGATTGTAGACCAGCTTCGCCACATGCTCGGAAATGCCGTCGACCTTGACCAGGTCCTCGACCGCGGCGCGGCTGACCGCCTTGGCGGTGCCGAAGGCAAGCAGCAGGGCGCGCTTGCGGCCGGGTCCAATGCCGGCGATCTCGTCGAGCGGGCTTTTCACCATCTCCTTCTTGCGCCGCGCGCGATGCGAGCCGATGGCGAAGCGGTGCACCTCGTCGCGCAGGCGCTGGACGAAATAGAGCACCGGGTCGCGCACCGGCAACATGAAGCTTTCCCTGCCCTTGACGAAGAAGCGCTCGCGGCCGGCATCGCGGTCCGGGCCCTTGGCGATGCCGATGGCGACAACCCGATCCTCGACGCCGAGATCGGCAAGGATCTGGCGCACCGCCGTCATCTGGCCCTGGCCGCCGTCGATCAGGATGACGTCGGGCCAGGCCGGAAAACCGCCATTGCCGGCGACCAGATCCTCGTCACCGGTTTCGTCCGCGGTTGCGCCAGGCTGCTCGTCGCCATGCTCCTTGAGCAGCCGCGAGAAACGCCGCTGCATCACCTCGCGCATCATGCCGAAATCGTCGCCCGGCGTGATCTCGGTCGAGCGGATGTTGAATTTCCGGTACTGGTTCTTCACGAACCCTTCCGGCCCGGCGGCGACCATGGCGCCGACCGCATTGGTGCCCATGATGTGCGAGTTGTCGTAGACCTCGATGCGCACCGGCGGCTTTACCAGGCCGAAGGTCTCGGCGAATCCCTGCAGCAGCCGCGCCTGGGTCGAGGTCTCGGCCAGCCTGCGGCCGAGGGCCTCGCGGGCGTTCTGCAGCGCGTGATCGGTCAGGTCCTTCTTCTCGCCGCGCTGCGGCACCGAGATCGTAATCTTGCGGCCGGCATGGGTGGACAGCGCTTCCGCCAGCAGTTCCTGCTCCTGCGCGGTCTGCGACAGAAGCAGCGTGCGCGCCGGCAGCTTGTCGTCATAGAACTGCGCCAGGAACGAGCCCAGCACCTCAGCCGGCTCCAGCGCCGGATCGGCCTTGGGGAAATAGGCGCGGTTGCCCCAGTTCTGGCCGGTGCGGAAGAAGAACACCTGGATGCAGGTCTGGCCGCCCTCCTGATGGATGGCGAAGACGTCGGCCTCCTCCACCGTCTGCGGGTTGATGCCCTGATGCGCCTGCACATGGGAGAGCGCGGCCAGCCGGTCGCGGTAGATTGCGGCGCGCTCGAAATCGAGCTCTGCCGAAGCCTGCTGCATGGCGGCCGAGATTTCGGTCTTCACCTTCTGGCTGCGGCCGGAGAGGAAATCCTTGGCCTCCGCGACCAGCTCGGCATAGCCCTCATGCGAGATCTCGCCGGTGCAGGGACCGGCGCAGCGCTTGATCTGGTAGAGCAGGCAAGGCCGCGTGCGGTTCTCGTAGAAGGAGTTGGTGCAGCTTCTAAGCAGGAAGGCGCGCTGCAGCGAATTGATGGTGCGGCCGACCGCGCCGGCCGAGGCGAAGGGGCCGAAATAGTCGCCCTTGCGAGAGCGCGCGCCGCGATGCTTGTAGATGCCGGGCGAGACATGGTCGCCGGTGAGCAGGATATAGGGAAATGACTTGTCATCCCGCATCAGCACGTTGAAGCGGGGCCTGAGCCGCTTGATGAGGTTGGCCTCAAGCAGCAGCGCCTCGATCTCGGTGCGGGTGACGACGAATTCCATCGTCGCCGTCTCGCGCACCATGCGGCCGATCCGGGCGGTGTGGAATCGCCCCTGTGCATAATTGGTGACGCGCTTCTTCAGGCTGCGCGCCTTGCCGACATAGAGCACGTCGCCGGCGGCGTTCATCATGCGATAGACGCCGGGCTGGTTGGGCAGCCGCTTGACGAAGGTCTGGATCACCTCGGCGCCGACCATGCCGTCGGCATCGCCGGCATGCGGCGTCCAGTCGATGGCCGTGAAGGCGACATCGGGGCCAGTCGGCAAAGCCTCGGGTTCGACGATCTCCTCAGCCGCCTCGTCCTCGACGTCGAGATCGACATCGGGGGGCAGGTCGTCGGCGGCGCCGTTGCGTCTGTGTTTTTGGACTGCGGGACTCATTCCACCATGCCTGTCACATCGGGCGTCTGCCACGCAAGATGCTGGCCGCCGTCGAGCGCGATCATCTGGCCGGTCACCGAGCGCGCCTGCCAGAGATAGCGAATCGTGGCGCCGAATTCAGGCAATTGCGGGCCGCGCTTCAGGATCAGGCCCTCGACCTGTTTGCCGAAATCGTCGTCGTCCTGGCGCTTGTTCTTCAGTGTCGGGCCGGGACCTATGGCGTTAACGCGAATGCGCGGCCCGAGCGCCTGCGCCAGCATCTCAGTCTGCGTCCACAGCGCCGATTTCGACAGCGCATAGGAGAAATAGCGCGGTGTAGGCCGCCAGACGCGCTGGTCGATCATGTTGACGATCAGCGCCTCCTCGCCTTGCGGCAGCGCGCCGGCGAAATTCTGCGCCAAGAGCGCGGGCGCCTTCAGGTGGATGGCGAAATGGCGGTCCCAGGCCTGCCAGTCGAAATCATCGACGCTGTCGTCGACGAACAGGGACGCGTTGTTGACCAGCAGCGTCACAGGCCCGAGCGCGGCTTGCGCGCGACCGATGAGACCACCCACCGCATCCATGTCGGTGAGGTCGGCGGCGACGACGGCGGCGCGGCCGCCCTCGCCCGTGATCTTCCCCGCCAGCGCCTCGGCCTCGGCGCCTGAACGGTTGGCATGGATGGCGACGGCGAAGCCATTCGCGGCCAGATCCTCGACGATCGCCTTGCCGATCCGCCTTGCTCCACCCGTCACCAGCGCGACGGCCGTGGCTTGTTTCATGGTGTCAATCCTCAATCGGCTTCACGATTCCGGGAAGCCGGCACAATATGACGGGCCAAGCGTTAAATGCCATTTCCACCTTGGGCAGGAATGTGGCGAAGCGGCCCGGATGCGCTTCCGCCCCGCCGGATTCGGCGCGCCATTGCCGGCAATATATGTCGCTGCACCCCTTGAACCAAGCGATGTGCAGCGCAACATGATTAGCCTGCTGACATTCGCTGTTGCGAAGATGCAACGTCACCTTTCGGCCTCATTCGCGCCCGGGAATGACCCAAGTTCAGGTTCGCTTCAGCCGCATTTCAGCACGACATTTGGAACTGTTAAACGTCAGGCTCGTTTATCCCCCCGGACGGGCCGGGGCGTTTCATGAACAAGCAAGCCTAAGTGTCTTGTGGCTTAAGGAGTATATAATGAAGACCAATCTCAAATTCGCGCCGCTTGCCGCCGCGCTCGGGCTGTTCGCCTTTGCTGGTACCGCCTTTGCGGCCGACGTCGTTTCCGAAGAGCCGCCGGCTCCCGCCCCGGTTGCCGAGCTTCCGGTTGCTTCCTGGGCCGGCCCCTATGCCGGTATCAGCCTCGGCTACGGCTTCAGCGGCCATGCCGATGCTCGTGACGCCGGCGTCAACGTGAAGACCAAGGGCTTCATCGGCGGCGTCTTCGGCGGCTACCAGTGGCAGCAGGACAACTTCGTCTACGGCGCTGAAGCCGATCTCGGCTACAACGGCGTCAAGGGCGACAGCGCCGGCATCAACGCCAAGGGCGGCCTCGAAGGGTCGCTGCGCGCTCGCCTCGGCTACGCCGTGACCCCGGAAATCCTGCTCTATGGCACCGGCGGTCTTGCCGCCAAGAACCAGAAGATCACGGATAGCGTCACCGCCACCGACGAGAGCAAGGGAATGCTCGGCTGGACGGCTGGTGTCGGTTCCGACATCAAGATCACCGACAATGTGTTCGGCCGTGTCGAGTACCGCTACACCGACTATGGCGACAAGGACTTCGGCGCCCTCGGCAACGTCAAGTCGAAAGACAACCGCGTCACGTTCGGCGTCGGTATGAAGTTCTAAGTCGTAAAAGCCACGACACGGAAAAGCCGGGCCTTGCGCCCGGCTTTTTTTTTTGACCCGGCCGAAGGGCGTCAGGCGCCCGACCGACGCGCCGGCTGTCGCTGGAAACCATCGTGGGTGGGGATGCAATGCAGCCGGTCCAGCCATTTCAAGCGCGATCGCATGAAGACCTGGGCGTTCGGTCGGTAGTCGCCCGGACTGGTCATCGTGGCGGCGTGAACGTGGATCTCCGAGGGCCATCTTGTCGAGCGGAAATAGAGCCTGGTGCCACAGGACGGACAGAAGCCGCGAAACGTGTCCGTGCTGCTTTCATAGTGCCTGATGTCGCCGGCCCAGCTCAGCTCATCGGGCCTCAGTCCCAGGAAGGCGGTGAAGGGAGACGAGGTGGCACGCCGGCAGTCAGCGCAGTGACAGACCAGATTGCGGATGATGTCGCCGGAATATGTCCAGGTGACCGCTCCGCACATGCAATGCCCGCTGAGTGCCATCGCTTCCCCCTTTGGCCATGCGTTCATCATCGCCGGCGCAGCCGATACTGACACATCGCCGCTTGGAAAATGGCGAGTCAGCGGCTTACGCGCGCTTCTTTGCGACCTTGGCGGATTTGTCCTTCGGCGGCAGGGACTGGACAAAGGCCAGAGCAAGATCGAGCCAGAAGGCGAGCTCGGCCTCGCTCGCCGTGCCTTC
This sequence comes from Mesorhizobium sp. M2A.F.Ca.ET.043.02.1.1, assembly GCF_003952405.1. Lineage (NCBI taxonomy): Bacteria > Pseudomonadati > Pseudomonadota > Alphaproteobacteria > Hyphomicrobiales > Phyllobacteriaceae > Mesorhizobium > Mesorhizobium sp. M2A.F.Ca.ET.043.02.1.1. The sequence continues at coordinate 5,637,172 of NZ_CP034445.1, read as the reverse complement.
CGGCCCGACGTGGAGGTAGCCTTCCATCAAGCGCCCGCCCATTTCCATCGGACGCGCATGGGGGCGAGCAGCCGCCGCCGCATGCGCGTCCTTGCCGACGCGGACCAACAGCCCACGCTTCGAGGTGCCGATCAGTAGGTTGCCGTCGATCATGAAGCAGGTGCCGCCGAACATCTTCTGCTCGGTGAAGATGCGCTTGCCGAGGGCGGCGCGCAAGCGCTCGACCATCGGGTCGGGCGCGACGCTGGTTGAGGGCTTTGCCATGCTCACCACCTCCGACTTGGATGGTGTCAGGCAAGCATGGAAGCGGGTGGCGTTTCAAGCTCGCTTCCCCTTCTCCCCTTGTGGGAGAAGGTGGCCGAGCGAAGCTCGGACGGATGAGGGGTGCTCCAGCTTGACGCACACCTTGGCCATTCTCGGATGGCGCCAAGTTCACCAGCGCCTCGCTCCGTCCAACACCCCTCATCCGTCTCGGCGCTATCGCGCCGATCCACCTTCTCCCACAAGGGGAGAAGGAAAAGGCGCCTCACCCCGGCACGCTTGCTTTCAGTTCCGGAAACTTCTCGTCAAACCTCGCGGCCCAGCGCACGAGCCGGCTGCGGCCCTTCTCCCATTGGCCGGAAAAGCGCAGCGCGAGATAGCCAAGGGTGGCGCGCAGCGCCATGTGGCCGGCGGTGATCTTCTTCGGCAGCTTGGGCGGGTTGGCGTTGACGAGGTCGAGCGCGGTGGTGATCTTGCCCCACTGGCGGTCGAGCCAGGGTTGGTAGACCATCGCCTCGGGCCGCGTCCGCCGCTCATAGACCATCGACAGCGCGCAGTCGCAAATGCCGTCGGCCAGCGCCTCGAGAACTTCCGCCTCGAGCCGCCTGTCGGGGTTGCGCGGGAACAGCGCGTTCTTCGACAGCCGGTTGAGATGCTGGGTAATAGTGCGGCTGTCATAGATCGAGCTGCCATCCTCCAGCACCAGCACCGGGATCTTGCCGAGCGGATTGGCCGAGATCAGTTCGGCGGGCTTGTCCTCCGTCTTGACCGGCACGAGGTCGATGGCGATGCCGGCGTAGACGGCCGCCATACGGACCTTCGAGCTATAGGGGGACGTGGAAGCATAGAGCAGTTTCGGCATGATCGATTTCCCAGTTGTCTGCCGCACTGTTGACCGAATGGAACCTCCAGGGCAACGGCCCAGCAAAGCCGATCCGGATTAGCCACGTCTTGCCGACGCGGACGCGGCAACAAAAAAGCCCCCGGAAAGTTTTGCCTGACGGCAAATTTCCGGGAGCTTTAGGAGGAGCGCCCGCTCCGACTCCGCTCGCTCAGACATCGAATTGGCGAGAGGGGTGCCTGAATAGCACCCGCCCTCAGCCGTTGCGGTTCGCGCGCGAAGTTACGCGATTACTTCTTGGCGGCCGGCTTCTTCGCCGGAGCTGCCTTCTTGACGGCTGCCGGAGCCTTGGCGGCGGCGGCCTTCAGCGGAGCCTTGGCGGCGGGCTTGGCCGCGGCCTTCGCTGCCGGCTTCTTGGCGGCGGGCTTGGCTGCTGCCTTTGCGGCCGGCTTTGCCGCGGCCTTCGCGGCCGGCTTCGCTGCTGCCTTGGCGGCGGGCTTTGCTGCTGCCTTGGCGGCGGGCTTTGCCGCGGCCTTCGCGGCCGGCTTCGCTGCTGCCTTGGCCGGAGCCTTGGCGGCTGCCTTCGGTGCCGCTGCCTTCTTAACTGCTGCAGGTTTCGCGGCAGCCTTAGCTGCCGGCTTCTTTGCCGGCGCTTTCGCCGCCGGCGCCTTGGTTGTGGTCTTTGCCATGCGATGCCCCTTGCGTTTTGCCGAAGGTCGTGAGTGACCCGGCATGCTCATGCATATCTGACTCGCGACTGTCTAGCCAGCGAAGCAACACAATGATTTTCAGTTATTGAATTTTGGTTACACGAAGATGCATCTCATCGAAAAATTGTGAGCGAATCTATCACCTTCGAAGTGACGGCCCGGCACACAGATTTTCGTGTGGCTTCTATCACCCGATGATCCATCCATCCGCCACATAAGCTTATATCGTAATGTGAGCAGAGTGCTCACAATAGAGAACCCGCCGCTGAACACCGGCTTCATCTTGTCCAGCGAAAACATCTACAGATGAACCGGCGACGCGAGGCGGTCAAAGCTTACGCATTTGAAAGCGAGCTTCAAGCTCATATTTCGACCTGCAGGCGGCGCGCCGGTTCGACCCGGTGCAGGTGCACGGCGTAGGTGTCCCAGGGCGGCGAGACCGCGATCCCGGCCAACATTCGGCCGACCTCGCCGCGATGATAGCCGCCGTGCAGGACGACATGGGTCAGCATCTCCTGCCTCGTCATGCAGCCCTTGTCGCCATCGGTGAAGGTGAAGGCGATCGGCTCGGCAAGTGCCTGCTCCGAAATGGTTTCGAGATGGTCGAGATACCAGCGATCGACCTCGGCCAGGTTGGCGCGCAGCACGCGCGGCTCGGGCGTGTCCGGCGCATTGTCGCCCGCATAGCCGTGGGCCACGCCCTCCAGATGCGCGGCAAAGATCCGCGACACGACATGGATATGGTTCATCAGGCGGATCGCGGCGTGTCGCTCTGCCGCGCCGCGGGAGGGATCCAATCCGGCAAGCGTCTCCAAGAGCTCGTCATTCGCCCAGGCCTGATAGGCAAGCAGGCCCTTCAGCAAGGTCTTGGCGCTCATCTTCGTGGCTCCATTTGCGTTGGCAAAATGAATGTGAGTATCCTCTTCATATTCTCGGGAGACGGGCCAGCATGTCTACTCGCATTGCAAAGCCGGCCGCGCGCATGCGCAAGCAGCCGCGCCAGGCGCGTTCGATCGCCACCGTCGAGGCGATCATCGAAGCCGGTGCTCACGTTCTGAGCGAGCTCGGCTGGGCCGGCTTCTCCACCAACAAGGTGGCCGAGGCCGCGGGCGTCAGCATCGGCTCGCTCTATCAGTATTTTCCCGACAAGCTCGCTCTGGTCGAAGCGATCCGGCGCCGTCACTTCGATCATGTGCTGTCGGTGATTCGCGAAGCGTCGGCGGAGGAGAAGCCGCTCAGGCAATTCGCGCGCGAGCTGGTGCGCGGCATGATCGGCGCGCACTCGATCCATCCGACGCTGCACCAGGTGCTGCTCGACGAGGCGCCGGGCGACCGCGGCTCGCGCGCCGCGCATGCCTCGTTCCAGGCGCGCTATCTCGAACATTACGCCGCGGCCGTCGCGCAGTACCGCAAGCGCCGCAAGGACACTGAGACGATGGCGCGCGTGCTCTCCTCGGCGGTCGAGGGCGTGATCCACAACGCGGCGCGGCGCAACATGCTCGACGCGCCGGAACTGCAGAGGCAGCTCGTCGAGCTGATTTCGGCTTACATATCGGGCGGCAGGGTGATGTGAGTCCAGCGGCAGCGAAGCAGGCTGTAGCGGGAGCTGCCTGCGCGGCTACCGGCGGAGCCCCTGGAAGCCCGAAGCCAACTTAGGATAGGTCGGCGGGACAGCGCCCCTCTCTGCCCTGCCGGGCATATCCCCCACAAGGGGGGAGATCAGATGTCGCGCCGGCTTTCGCCAATCGCCAGCGTCTGAAGGAAGGTGGGGCGGCACAGCTGCCGATCTCCCACTTGTGGGGGAGATGGCCGGCAGGCCAGAGGGGGCGCCGTAGAGCGCCGGCCTCAATGTCTACCCGCCAGCAAATATTACCGCAGCACGCGGCAGCGGCCGTTATAGACCAGCCAGCGGTCGAAGCCCAAGACGCAGAACTCGACATTGTCGCCGATCGAGGCAAAGCCCTGGCCTTCCTCGATCAGATAGAAGATCGAGCGGTCGTGGCCGTCCGACAGGTTGACGGTGGCGCGGCAATAATGGCGGCCGATCGGCCATTCCTCGCTCGCCGGCTCGTAGCGATGCTGGCGGATGTCGCGGAAATCGGTGATCGCGACGTCCGGCAGATGCGGCACGTGATGCACCTGGTAGGAGAAGCGGTCGGTGATCTTGTTCAGCACCCAGCTTTCGCCGCAGACGCTGCCATCGTCGCCGCTGTAGACCGAAAGGTCGGCGGCCTGCGCCGCCTGGGTGAAGCCCAGCGGAGCGGCGTAGGGAGTGGACAGCGCAATCAGCGCGGCAAGAGCGAAATGGGCGAAGCGAGTCATGACAGCCTCTCGAGGTCGGTTGCACGCACTGTGCGGATTCGCTTGGCGGCGGTCAAGCGGTCGCGAAAACAATGGTTTCCGCAAAGCTTCGTTGCGGATTTGCCGGTTGATGAGTAAGTGCCGGCAAGCAGCAGCCCGCCGATGACGGCAATGTTGATCAGGAAGGCGTTGCGCAGCACCTGGCGCTCCGGCTACGCGCTCGCCCAGAAACGCAGCAGCATGAGGTTCGTCGCCAGTGTGAAGATGACCAGAGCGACGGCGGCAAACAGCCGTGCCACGCCGACGGCAAGCAGGGAACCCGCGATGATCTCGATCGTCGAACCGGCGCCAGCACCAGCGCCGGAGCAGGAAATTTCTGCGCGGCCAGATAGTCGCGCATCGCCCCGAATTTCGCGAAGTGCTCGATGCCGGCGAAAACGAACACGCCGCCGATGAGGAGAGCGCCGAGCGCTTGAACGATTTGAACGAGCATGGCGATCTCCTCTCGACGTGCGTGGCTCCGTTCACTCCTCGGGGATGAAGGCTGGGTTGTAGACGACCTCCCACAGATGATCGTCGGGATCCTGGAAATAGCCGGCATAGCCGCCCCAGAAGGTTTTCTGCGCCGGCTTGACCACGCGCGCGCCGGCCTTGACGGCCTCAGCCATCACCGCGTCGACCTCGGCCTCGCTGCCGACATTGTGGCCGATGGTCAATTCGGTCGGGCTGCGGCCGCTTTGCGGCACGGTGGCATCCCAGGCGATGCTGGCGCGCTCGTAGATGGCGAATTTCAGGCCGCCGGCGAGGTCGAAGAAGGCGACGGCGCCATGCTCGAATTCGCGGCCGATGATGCCCTCGGTCGGCAGGCCGAGGCCGTCGCGATAGAATTTGAGGGAGGCTTCCAGATCATCGACGCCGAGCGTCAATACGGTGATGCGAGCTTTCATTTCTCTCACTCCTTTCTATATTCGTGACCACAGTCGCGCACGGATGCGGTCCGATGCGAGCGCGTGAAGCGCCGTGAAGTTCCGTCCGTTTTGCCATGGATGACGCGGCCGGCATTGAATATTTCGGCCAAAATGACCGTCACACCGATCCGGCAACCCCGCTGGAGCAGATCGGAGAGGAGATGGAACCGGTCCTGGCACAGACCACCGGCTTCTTTCGGGAGCGGCCTGCCGCTGGCGTGCTGGCCGACGCCTTCTCCGCCGTCTGGGTCCATCGCATGGACGAGCGGGCTGTTCCCCCTATCGTCATCACACCGGACGCGACGATCGACCTGCAATGGATCGATGCCGCTTCCGTATCGCCGGCCCGGACAAGGAGCCGCAGATCGAGCAGCCTGCCGCTGGGGCGGTGATCGTCGGCTTCCGCTTCCGGCCGGGCGCGGCGGCGGGCTGGCTCGGCGTGCCGGCCGGCGAAATCGTCGGCGGACGGCTTGATCTCGGCGAGCTGTGGAGCACGCGCAGCCGCGAGCTTTCAGACCGGATCAGAGCGACGCCCGACCTCGCCGGTCTGGTTCGGCGCCTGGAGGAGACGATCGGCGCGCACACGGAAGGACGCTCTGCGCTCGACCCGCAGATGGGCCGGGCCTTTGACGTCATACACGAAGGTTTGCCGCCGGGAACGCCGCTGGTTCCGTTCCTGCAACGCCAGTTGCATATGAGCGAGCGGACGCTGCGCCGGCGTTTCGAGGACGCTTTCGGCTATGGCCCGAAGACGCTCGACCGCATCCTGCGCTTCCACCGGTTCCGGCGCATGCAGCGGCAGCAGGGCGAAGCCTCGACCGCGCTGCTCGCCATCGAGGCGGGCTATGCCGACCAGGCGCATCTGATCCGCGAAAGCCGGCGGCTGACCGGCGTGACGCCCTCGGCGTTGGCTTGCGCGAACGCAGGCGCCCTACTCGCCCGCCAGCCAATCAGAACTCCAGCGCGACGGCTGCCGGACGGCGAGCACCTTATGGAGGGCGGGCAACAGGACCTTCAATTCGCCTTCCAGCGTGTAGGGCGGATTGACCACCACCAGCCCGCTGCCGTCGAGGCTGGCCTCATCCGAGGCGGGCCGTATCTCGAAGGCGATGTCGAGCAGCTTCGGAATGCCGGTTTCCTTCAGAGCACCGCGGAAGACCGTCACCGCCCTGCGATCCTTGATCGGATACCAGAGCGCGTAGATGCCACCCGGCCAGCGCCGGTGCGCCTTGCGCAGACCATCGACCAGACGGGAGAACTCGCCTTCCTCCTCGAAGGGCGGATCGATGAGCACCAAGCCGCGCTTTTCCTTCGGCGGCAGTTGCGCGCCCAGCGCCAGCCAGCCGTCGAGCTCGATCACCCTTGCCTGGAAATCGCCGGCAAAAACCAATTTCAGCCGCACGGCATCCTCGGGGTGCAGCTCGATCGCCGTCAGCCGGTCCTGGCTGCGCAGGAGATGGCGAACGATCAGCGGCGAGCCGGGATAATGCTTGAGGCCGCCGTCGGGATTTTGCGCGCGCACCGCTTCCAGATAGGGCTGAAGCAGCGCCGCCGCCTGCGGCTCGAGCGTCGCCTCGGTGAGCCGGCCGATGCCGCCCTGCCACTCGCCGGTCTTGCCGGCTTCGACCGAGGCAAGATCATAGCGGCCAATGCCGGCATGGGTGTCGATGACGCGAAAAGCCTTGTCCTTCTGCTTGAGATATTCGACGAGGCGCGCGAGCACGGCATGCTTGACGACATCGGCGAAATTGCCGGCGTGGTAGGCGTGGCGATAATTCATGCCGGCCTCACTTCAGAGAGCATGATGTCGTCCGAAAACCGCTTCACACTTTTCGGCATCATGCTCGTGGCGAACCGTTGCGGCCCCAGCGCGGCGGTGGCGGCTGCGAATTGGGATTCTGCGGATGGCCTCCGCCGCGGCGGCCGAAGACGAGCGACAGCACCAGTCCGGCAAGGCCGACGCCCATCAGCGTGTAGCCGGCCGGCTCAGCGCGTTCGTCGATCGAGCCGGTGCCGGCGCGCAGGACAAGATCGACCGCGCGCATGTCGATGCCGTCGGCATCGCCGGGACCGACGGTGAAGACGTAAGGGCCGGGCGTGATCCTGTCGATGACGCCGGCCTCGTCGCGAAAGATCTTGTCGGGCAGTTGCGGGCTGGCCTGGCGAGGATTGTCGGTATGGTTTAAGGAGAGCGCCAACGCCAGGGCGGTGCGGCCGCCACTCGCCGCCGTCAGCGTCAGCACCGTGCGCTGCTGGCCCGCGACGCGCTCGGCTCGCGCGGTCAAGTCGACCAGCACCCGCACCGGCGCGTCGCTCGCGGCGAGTTGCACGGTGACCGGCCGGAAGCGGCCGCCCTCATAGACGCGGTAGGTGCCGATCGCATGGCCGGAAAAGTTGCTCATCGCCCAAGGATAGAAGATGCCGACGGCGGCGCCGGCGATGAGGAGAAGGACAGAGAGGAAGCGCATTCAGACCCTTGGCTGTTTTGTTCGGCTAGCGGCTGTCCGCTCTATCTTTTTTTGACGCAATTCCGGACGGAAAACGCCCACACTTTTCCTGGAATTGCTCTAGCGGTCTTCCCCTCGGGCAGCTTCGCGGACTCGCTCCATCTCGTCCAGAAACATTTCCAGGCCAAGCTCGAATGTCTTGTCGAAGCCGGCGCTGCCGAAATAGGCGCCGGCCTTCACAACGCTCGGATAGTCGCGCGCCAGCTCCTCGTCGCTGACCGTGGTGACGGCCGAAGGCCCCTTGGCGTAGCCGGCCGTCTCGTCGAGGATTGCGCCCATCAGATAGTAGCCGGCGGCGCGGAACAGGCGGGCGCTAAGCTCGGGGCCGAAGCCGCCATCCTCGAACAGGCCGATGATGGCGTTGAGCTTGGCAAGGCAGGGCGGCGAGTTCATGCGGTAGACGACGATGAAGGGCGCGAAGGCCGGGTGCTCGGTGGCGACACGGCGGAACTCCTGCATGCCGATGCGGGCCCGCTCGCGCCAGGGCAGATCAGCGCCAGGTATGACGAGCCCGCTCATCTGGCGGTCGACCAGCGCCTCGTAGAGATGCGCCTGCGAGGGAAAGTGGTGATAGATGCTCATCGCCTCGCAGCCGAGCCTGGCGGCGAGCTTGCGCATCGAAAAGCCGGACAGCCCTTCCCGCTCGATCAACTTGAAGGCAGCATCCTCGATCATCTCGCGGGAGAGCTTGCCGCGGGGGCGCTTTCTTTTGCTCGATGCATCCATGGCGGCGCTTGACAACTTACACTGTAAGGTTCATCGTTCGCATACCTTACATCGTAAGGCTAACAAAAACCAGAGGAGAACATCATGTCAGTCATTCGCATCGCCTCAGCCGTGCATTCCTGCCTTCATTCCGCCTCGCTCATCGCCATCGCGGGCGCGTTTGCCGTGGCGCTCGCATCCGCGCCCGCCCGGGCCGATGACTACGACGCCACCCTCAAGGACATCCAGTCGACGATGGGCGGCGTGCCGAGCTTCGTCAAACAGTTCCCGAAAGCCGGTCTGCCCGGCGCGTGGGCCGAGGTCAAGGCCATCGAGCTCAGCGACAAGACGGCGCTGACGCCGAAGGAGAAGTCGCTGATCTCGCTGGCGGTCGCGGCGCAGATCCCCTGCAGCTACTGCATCTGGTCGGACACCGAGAACGCCAGGCACGCCGGCGCCACCGACCAGGAGATCCAGGAAGCCGTCGCCATGGCGGCGCTGACGCGTCACTGGAGCACCATCTTCAACGGCATGCAGGTCGATTTCGACCAGTTCAAGAAAGAGATGGGCGGAGAATGAGGGCTCAGGCACAAGGTACCGAAGGTGAAAAAATGGCCCGCGGCGACGCGGGCCATTTTGTTGCCACGCTTTGCCGGCCGGCACCGGCGGGATGTCCGGCGGTAAGCCGTCTCGCCCCTTGCGGCAACAGAAAATCCGTGCAAGCGTTCAAACAGCTATCGCTAAATTAACCAAGTTGCCATAATGAGTTGGGGTGGGCGGCTAATCGTGATTCGAACATAAGCGCCGCGCGCTTGAGGGGATTTTTACTTCATGCTGATGGCCTATCGAGGCTTAAGCCGGCCCTGCCTCAACAAAAATTTCGCATTCTAATGAAGGCCCTGCCCCGTCTTTTTGTCCTGGGTGCGTTGTTGGCAACTTCCGGTTGCCAATACTTCAACTTCGGTCAGTCGAGCTCATTCAGCGTGTCGCTAAGCGGCAACGCCGCCTTGATCGACTTGAAACCAACCCGACACATCCATACAGAGAGCCCGTCTCGCTCGGCGCCTGTGGTAAGGATCAATCCTTATCTTGGGAACGCTGACTTTATTTGCGGCCCGAGCGGCTTTGGACAGCAATCGCATTGCTTCGCCAGAAGTGCCGGGGCGGTCGCCGAGAACATCTAGCCACGATGCGCAATCTCGACCCGGCGTCTTGCTGACGTTGCTTCGAGGCTTCAAGGATGATGCCGAGAGCCTCTCCCGGCCTGCTGCCGCAATTCGATGAACGCGGCGCCGTTACCAAGCTTTCCGGGGCAGCGTCTCACCGCTGATGCGCCCTGTGCGCCCACTCCTTGGTTAACCATTCGCAAAGACGTGAGGTTAACAAAACGCTAATTTAGTTGACTACCCCCGACACAGGTATATCTTCGTATGCGTTGGGTGTGCAATTTGGGCGAGCAGTCTGCGGTGGTGGCAACCGACTCGTGGATCGCGACTTAGGGGCGGAAGGGACGCTTATGCGGCGAAGACAAGCCGTAGAGCGACAGCCTCGCGAACTCAGAAAAGTATGACGCACATCAGTGCAGGCGGTTCCGCACATGCGGAGGAATCGCCTTTGTGACCTGGTCGGGTAGCCCCCGTCCCGGAACGGTAGTGTGTGTGCGTACGAGGTTGGCATGAATAGGGTCATCAAAGTTCTGAAGCCGGTTCGATCGGGACGAAAAAGCATCGATCGCGGCCGGGCCCTGGTCACCGGCGGAGCGGGATTCCTGGGTTCTCATTTGTGCGAGCGGCTGCTTGCGGACGGCTATGAAGTCATCGCCCTGGACAATTTCCACACCGGCAAAAGATACAATCTAGCCGGTATCGCGCGCGACGCCGCCTTCACCTGCATCAGCCACGACGTTGTCGATGCCTTGCCGATGGATATCGCCGTCGACGAGATCTACAACCTCGCCTGCCCGGCGTCCCCGCCTCACTACCAGGCCGATCCCATCCACACGTTCAAGACCAGCGTGCTCGGGGCAATCAACCTTCTGGAACTTGCCCGGCGCCACAACGCCAAGATATTCCAGGCCTCGACCTCCGAGGTTTATGGCGACCCGCTGGTTCATCCGCAGCCCGAAGGCTATTTCGGCAACGTCAACACGCATGGCCCGCGCGCCTGCTACGATGAAGGCAAGCGCTCGGCCGAAACGCTGTTCTTTGACTATGCGAGAACCTACGGCCTCGATATCCGGGTGGCGCGCATCTTCAACACCTATGGGCCGCGCATGCGGCCCGATGACGGTCGCGTGGTGTCCAATTTCATCGTTCAGGCACTGCGCGGGGACGATATCACCGTCTATGGCAACGGCACCCAGACGCGCTCCTTCTGCTATGTCGACGACTTGATCGAAGGGTTTATGCGGCTGATGCGGTCGCCCGCGGGGCCGAACCATCCGGTCAACCTCGGAAACCCCGGCGAGTTCACCGTCATGGAACTGGCCGAATTCGTCCTCGATTACACCAATTCCCGCTCGCGGATCGTGCACAGGCCGCTGCCCGTCGACGATCCCCGGCAGCGCAAACCCGACATTTCCTTCGCCAGGCAGCATCTCGGCTGGGAGCCGAGAATCGCGCTCAGCGAAGGATTGTCCCACACCACGGCCTATTTCGAAGCCCTGCTGGGCCGCCGGCAGCCCGGGACCTCACGCGGCGACCATCTGTCCTCCGGCGGGGCTTTGGCGCTATGAGTGCCCGCCCCATCCTGGTGACGGGCGGCGCCGGCTTCATCGGCAGCCACACCTGCAAGCAGCTGGCGGCGGCCGGCTACCTGCCGGTGGTCTACGACAATCTCAGCCGCGGCAACGAGAAAGCGGTGGCCTGGGGGCCGCTGGTGGTCGGCGATATCCGCGACCGCGGCGCGCTCGAGCGGGCCATCGCCAGCCACAGGCCGCAGGCGGTCGTCCACTTCGCCGCGCTCGCCTATGTCGGCGAGTCGGTCAGTGACCCGGCGGACTATTATTCGGTCAATGTCGCCGGCACGATCGCCGTGCTCGAGGCCGCGCGGGCGAACGGCATCGGCAACATCATCTTCTCCTCCAGCTGCGCGACCTATGGCATGCCCGAGGCGCTGCCCGTGCGCGAGACCTCGTCGCAGAACCCGATCAGCCCTTACGGCCGCAGCAAGCTGATGGGCGAACAGATCATCAAGGACCATGCCGCGGCCTATGGGATGAAATACGCGATCCTGCGCTACTTCAACGCCTGCGGCGCCGACCCCGACGGCGAGCTTGGCGAATGGCACACGCCGGAAACCCATCTCATTCCCAGGGTGTTGATGGCGGCGTCCGGCATGATCGAGGCGATCGAGGTTTTCGGCACCGACTACGAGACAGCGGACGGCACCTGCGTGCGCGACTACATCCATGTCGGCGACCTCGCCCGGGCGCATCTCAAGGCCCTCATGCATCTGGAGGCCGGCGGCAAAAGCCTTGCTGTCAACCTTGGCACCGGCCGCGGGGTCTCGATCAGGCAGATCATGGAGGCGGTCGAGCGGATCACATCGCGGCCGGTCCCGGTCATGTACAAGGCGCGACGCCCCGGCGATCCGGCCGGGCTTTTCGCCGACCCCGGCCTTGCCCGCGAACAGCTGGGCTTCGTGGCGCAACTTTCCGACATCGACACTATCGTCAGGACGGCCGCACCCTTTTTCGGGCTCGGTCCGGCCTTGCGCGATTCCGGCGCTTCGGCCGCCATGCCGCGCGCATTGCGCGCGCCGCGCGGCGCGAACGTCAATCAGAAACGCCGGCCCGCAAGGCCGGCGGTCGGCCCTGTGAGTAATGTGTCGGGGCGCGGGCTCGCTGAGTTCGGCTAAGGCCGGCTCAGCGAGCCTCCACTTTCCAGATCCAGCGTCACGCTTGCTCGGCCCAAAATTGGCCGAGCATTGACGCTGCGTCAGCTCTTGGTGTCGATCAATTTGCGGGCAGCTTCAAATTGAGCACCCTTGGTGTTGCCCGCCTCGAACTTCTGGTGCTCGTCGGCGGGATCGTCCTTGGCGTGCTTGAAATCATACCACGTGCCATCGGGATCCTTGCGCTGCTCGATGTTGCCCTTGTCGACACGATGGCTGTAGCAGGTACGCTGCGGCTTGGTGGAGTAGGTCTTGGACCGCCAGGCAAGTTCCATGCACATCTTGCCCTTTTCCGTTACCAGCCAGCGGCCTTCGCCGACGGCCGGCGAATCTTCCCCCTTCGTCCAGGCATGCAGGCGCCTGTCCATTCCGAAATAGGCGGCGCCGTTCTTCCAGTTCCAGGTGCGGTCGGCGTAGAGAAGCTGCAGCTCGAAAGCCGTCGGAGCAATGTCGGGCTTGGCAGCGGCCTCGACGGCCGCACCGGTCTTCGCCGGAGCCGCGCCGGCGGCGCCGCTAAAAGCAAGCTGGCCGCAGGCGACCAGGAGCGGAACCAGCCAGCCGCCTCTGGCAAGCCGATCGGCCCTGCTCAATTCAAGTCGACTCCGTTCGGATGCCGAAGTGGCTTCAGCTGTCGTTCCGATGCGCGTGCACATATCAATACCCCCTCTCGACCCCGACACGGCGGGGCCGATGAACCATGATCTGGAAGATGTTTCTTCGGGGCCTGCCGCGAGCCGTCACGATGCCCGGGCCTGTCGGCCCAATGGCGGCGCGATCAGCGCCCTTGAGCCTATTAACAGCCGCGCGCGGCCCGATGTCAACTGAGTCGAGGCCCAAGTGATCACTACAAGCCGTTAGTTAACCAGGGATATTACAATGTTGTATAGTCTGACCTTGCCTGGCGATTGGATGTCGCCAGAATAGCTTCGGTAGGGGGCTGCTCCACATGTTAGACAGCGCAGAAACAAGTGAGTTGCGAGGCGCGACGGCCGGCGGCAAGCCGAGACTGCTGCCGCTGGCAATGGTTCGTCGAACCTCATGACGCAGTGATCGACCACCTCGACAAGACTGCGACCAAGCTTGTGGATTCGGATACGATGCTGGTCTATAGGATCACCCGCCCGTGACGGCGCGCCCGTCGAGCCGCGTCGGCGAAGCGACCCGCGGATAAAGGCGTGAATTGTCGAACCACCGGATAAGCCGCTCCAACGCGGCGGTGGCGCCATCGGAGAATTGGTTGAAGCGAGCGATATCGATAGTCGTCACACTGGCGCTGCTGGCATGGCTTGCCAGCGATCAGCGCTGGAAGATGGTTGGCGATGCCTTCGCCTCCATCACGCCCGGCGCCTTCGTGGCGGTCGCGGCAGCGCTGTTCGTCACCTATGTGCTCAGGGCGCTGCGCGTCTGCGACGAGTTCCGCGACGATGTGAACGGCCGCTTCGGCGCCGCGCTGCGTATCATCCTGATCCACAATGCCATGATCAACGTCGTTCCCTTCCGCGGCGGCGAGACGGCCTTTCCGATCCTGTTGCGTCAGGTGTTCGGCGTGTCGATCGTGCGCGCCAGCGCCTCTCTTCTCTGGTTCAGGCTGCAGGACGCTTTCGTCGTCGGCGTGCTGGCCTGCCTCGTTTGGCCGGGCCTCCATCTGGCGCTGCGGGCCGCCGGCATTGCGGCGCTGATCGCCGCCGCCTGGTACCTGCCGCGCTGGGCCCGCGCGCCGCACAACTGGACAGCCGGCGGCAGGATCGTCTCCAAGCTCGGCAAATTGCGCGACATCTTCACTGAGGCGACGGGGCGCTCGCGCTATGGCTGGTGGTGGACGATCGCCAACTGGGCGCTGAAGCTCGGCGTGCAGGGCTGGCTGCTCGCCATGCTGCTCAACACCTCGTTCCAGACCGCCTTTCCCGGCGCCGTCGGCGCGGAGGCAGCCGCCATCCTGCCAGTGCAGGGCGTCGCCGGCTTCGGCACCTATGAGGCGGGCGCCGCCGCGGCGCTGCTCTATTCCGGCATTGCCATGAAGGACGGCTTGCAGGCGGCGCTCGCGCTGCATCTCTTCATCCTGTGCTCGGCGGTCGCAACCGGTGCGATCGCCTGGCTGTTCCCCTCGAAATCGACGCTGCCGGAAACCCCGGCGGCGGGACCGGCAAGGAAATGACCGCCATGAACGTGCTTCCCATCCCCGCATCGGGATTGCCCGAGGGCGCCGTCATGCCCGAGCACAAGCTTTCCATCGTCATCCCGATGTATAACGAGGCCGACAATGTCGAGCCGCTGCTTGTGCGCATCCATCAGGCGATGGAGAATTACAGCCAGCCATGGGAGGTGGTGCTGGTCGACGACGGCAGCACCGACGCCACCCCCGCCGAGATCCGCCGGCTGGCGGCGCAGTACGGGCCGTATGTGCATGGCGTGGAGCTGGTGCGCAACTACAAGCAGACCGCCGCCATGCAGGCTGGCCTCGACGCCGCGCGCGGCGATGTCATCGCGACGCTCGACGGCGATCTGCAGAACGACCCCTTCGACATTCCGCGCATGGTCTATCGCTTGCTGACCGAGGATCTCGACCTCGTCGCCGGCTGGCGCAAGGACCGCAAGGAAGGGTTCTGGTTGCGCCGCCTGCCGTCCCGCATCGCCAACAGGCTGATCGCGCGGGTCACCGGCGTTAAGCTCAAGGACTATGGCTGCAGCCTGAAAGTGTTCCGCGGCAGCGTCATCCGCAGCGTGCGGCTCTATGGCGAGATGCACCGCTTCATCCCGGCGTGGCTGGCGACGGTGACGACGCCGCGACGCATAGCCGAGGAAGTGGTGACCCATCACGCCCGCATCCACGGCCAGTCGAAATACGGTATCTCACGTACCTTCCGTGTGGTGCTGGACCTCGTCTTCATGTTCTTCTTCCTGCGCTATCGCACGCGGCCGGGCCATTTCTTCGGCGGCATCGGCATCGTGCTCGGAGTGCTCGGCTCGCTGATCCTGGCCTATCTCTTCGCGATCAAGGTTTTCTGGGGGCAGGATATCGGCACCAGGCCGATGCTGATCACCGGCTTCTTCCTGGTGATCGCCGGGCTGCAGGCGGTGACGTCGGGCGTGCTGGCCGAGATGCTGTCACGCGTCTATCTCGAGGCCAACGGCGCGCTCGCCTACGTGGCGCGGCCGCAGCCCGCGCATGGCGAGGGTGACGGCTGGCACTGGCCGAGCAAGGCGGCTGTTGTCGAAAAGCCGAAGGCGCGTCGGAAGTAATCCCGCCGGCGTCCGTCGGCCGGAACCGCAACGGGCGAGCAACCGAAGGGCAAGAGGCAGAGTGCCGTCAGCACGCAAATACCCTCTTGCCCCGCGATCACGCCCCCCGGCGACGGATTGGGTGGGTTAGCGCGCCCGGCAGGCCGAGCGCTGGCCGAAGCCACTCGGGCCGCAGATCCACGGCGAATGGCCAAGCAGCGGACCGACGCTGCCCATGCTGTAGGAAATCTTGACGGGCCGTGGCACACGAGCAGGCTGCGGCCGGACGAAGGTGGCATAAGCCTCTTCCCTCACGCGCGTCACGCTGGACGTCTGCGTCAGCGACTTGCGGTGAACGCGATGCAGCCGATGCTTCATGACATATTGCATCTTCTTTGTGGTGGTGTGGGCTGCCGGGTCGATGCTGATCGAGCTGGTCTTCATCGTGTCCATGCTCTGGCAACCGGACCCGATCGAGACCAGTGCAAGAGCGGCAATGGCGCAAGCATATCTCTTGCCTACGGCCGCTGCTTCCTTCATGAAATCGTTCATTGTCGTCCCCTGCCACGAAATAAGCGTTGTTTTCGCGCGGATATATTCCCTCTTTGCTTGGCTTCCGCGCCACGCGAACGGCTCGCCGCCATTCACATCATGGCTCAATATTAGAGGCGACTTATTAAAATTCGTGCAAACGAGATGATGAGCGCGGTCTTTCGCGACTCTATCGACTATTATTAAAATGCGAACGTTTATTTCGGCAGCCGCTCTTTCCGCCCAAGCCGACGGTCAATTTCTGGCCAGCGTAGCTGTGTAGGACAGTCTCGCCTTCAGGCGGCTCAACGGTTGTTCCAACAAGTGCCAGGAGGTCGCGGCAGCCGCGACCGTGACCAGGCCCGCAATCACGAACCGGATCGGACCGAGCGGAGGAAACTGCGTCTCGAAGGATTCGCAGAACAGGAAGACGACGGCCAGTGCGGGGAAATGATAAAGATAGATCCCGTAGCTGATCCGGCCCAGATATCGCACAACGGAGTTCTCTGCCAGTCGCTTGATCAGGCCCTTGGCACCTGCGCTCGCCCAACACACGACAGCGACCAAAGGTACGACCGTCAGGAAGTCGCCGAGGACGAAGTTGAACATGGCCGCCTGCAGCGTGAATGAAACCGCCACGATGGCGATGGCCGCGACGCTTGCTATCGCCAGTCTCCACCGCAGCACATCGGTCAGTCGATTGGAAGCTTCGATCGCCGCGAGAAGGGCGCCGGCGCCCAAAGCGTCAAACGCGGCCGGCGTCAGCACGTAACGGGCCGGCCCTTCCGGAAGATAGAACATGATGGCTGCCCGAAAGGCGACTGCCGCAAGGATGACCCCAATCAGCGTCGGGATTAGTGTTTGACGAGGGCTCAGTACGATCAGCAGCGGCCAAAACAAATAAAACTGCTCCTCGACGCTCAAACTCCACAGATGGGCGAGCTGCCAGGGGTCCCAGTTACCGTTTAGCGCAAACAAGACATTGGAGAGGTAGGCAGCGTGCCAGGGCAACGATGTCCGGATTTCGGGCAAGAAGGCGGCCGCCAAGGTCAGCATCACGTAATATGCCGGAAAAATCCTCAGGGCCCGCCGCAGATAGAAGACCAGGATGACTCCGAGAGCGCCCTGCGATCGGGCCACTTCTTTCGATCGGATCAAGATACCCGTGATCAGGTAACCGCTGATAACAAAAAACAGCCGAACACCATAATGCCCCCAGGGTGAGGCTTCATCCCAGAAGTGCGAGTACATGACGGCGAATACAGCAACCGCTCGCAGCGAGTCTATCTGCGGCCTATACTCGGGATTAGGCATGATGGTGAGCAGGAGATGCCCGCTTGCCAGGGCTTAGCGTCGTCGCGTCCAGACTAATCACACGCATTCGCGCGCGACGACGACCACCAAAGAAGCGAGTCCGCCGAATAGGATTTGAACTATGAACGACAGCTGTCTCCGGGCATTCCATTCGACCATTCATTCGACTCTTGAGGCTTCATTCACCCCAACCGGGATCAAAGCGGAACCTTTGGCTTCCGAGTTCGCCGCGGCCTGCACCGGAAACCGGATACCTGACCTTGACGATGTGTAGGCCGGCGCCCTGCTGCAGTCCATATATGCCTTGCAGCCCGCGATCGTAAAATCCCGCCAGCGGGATTAATACGGCGACGGCGGCGAGCGATCCTTGCAGGGCAAACTTGCCTACGTTTTGCCGCAGCGAAATCTTGTTCTCTGTCAGATGCTTGCCAACTATCACCACGACCAGCAATCCGTAGATCGTCGCATTGAACGCGGCCAACCAGTAGAAACCGAGGGCCCTCGAAGGATGCTCCACAAGAAGAACCGGCAACGAAGCACCAACCGCAAGCAGGGCGTATGGCACGATGACGCGGGCGGGCAGAAGGTGTTTTGGGCCGCTGCCTTTTGGAGTGACGCGGAAATCGACGAATGACTTGGTCAGATAATCGCGAACCGATGCCAGCGTTCCTGCCATCACCCAGGGCCAGCGCGCGAACAGATGGAAGAGTGTCCCTTCCCAACTGACAGCCTTCGCCGAGAATGGACGCGAGAGACCTAACCTCTTTAGAAAGATCACCAGAGCAATCGGGATGGCCGCGCTTGGCATATAGTAGAAAAGGAGTTCCGGATACGCCACGTTGGCAAAATTGTCGCCCGACAAAAGCGCGTAGATCGGCATGATATATGTCGCCATCGCGAACAAGGCGAACATGGGATACCAGAGCTGGCAGAATACGAACTGCCGTCTGAGCCTCGGGCTGAGCTTGGACAGATATGTCGGCGTGTATTCAAGCAGGATGGTCGTCAAGCTACGCGACCATTGGAATTCCTGAGTAATCAGATCGGCGAAAGTCTGCGGACCGTCGCCATTCGCGATTGCATCGATGGCATGGACGCCGCGCCATCCGGCGGCGTTGATCAGCATCGAGGTTGAATGGTCCTCGGCCAGTTCAGGACCCAGCCCACCAGCTTGCCGCAACGCAATGGTGCGCACGGCATAATGCGAACCGATGCAGAGCGGGGCGCCGTTGCTGGTGTAGCCGGATTGCAGGGGGCCGTGGAGCATACCTTCCACAAACAGCCGGCCGCGCGCGGCCCAGCTTTCGCTGGCATTGTTGTCGCAGATACTGGGCGCCGAGACATAGCCGACGGCGGGATCGGCGAAGGGATAAAGGATTTCCCTCAGATAGGTCGGCGTCGGCACGTGATCGGCGTCCATCTGGGCGACGAAGTCGTAGCGCTCGTAACCGTAGTGGTCGTAAAAGAAGGCCAGATTGCCTTCCTTGCAGCGGGTCCGGCGCGGCCAGGTCTTGCGGTGATAGTCCTCGCGGCCGCGCCTGGTCGAAATCAGCACGCCATGCGCGTCGCACCAGCGAACCGTCGCCTCGGTCGGATCCTCGTCGGCAAGCCAGGTGTCGTGCGGATAGTCCTGCGCCAGCATCGCTTCCAATGTGCGCTGCACCACGGCGAAAGGCTCCGACGGCGCCTTGGTGACCACCATGGCGACGCGCGAATGCTTCGGGATCATGTGCAGCTTCGACGACTTCCTCGAGGCATGGACGTTGAGCAGGAAATACATCGGCATCAAGGTCAGCCAGGCCAGCACGATTGTGGCGAAGGCAAAGGGCCCGACATGATCGATATGCTCGGGCCGCAGCCACCAGGACCAGAAGAAAGCCAGCGCGACGAACCAGGAAGCAAGGCCAAGCCGCAAGATCAATTGCTGGCGCGGCGTGAGCACCGGCACGAGATAAGGACCCTTGGGGCCGTGGCCGGTCGAAACCGCGCCAGCCTTGCCCATTGACGTCGTTTTGCCGCCGACAACGCCGGCATCCCCAGATACGCCCATACTACCCACGCCCTGTCCGCCCGGCTGAGCCGGTCGAACGCATTCATCCCCGCTACAGAATCAGCTTGAGCTAATGCAGTGTCAACAGAATTAGGTTTTCGTTAACCAAGCTTATTGGAAACTGGTTAACCAACCGCGGCTTCCGCGACCTTCACGGTCGGCGCGCGGCCGCAACGCCCGGCTGAGGTGAAACGCACGGGGCCAGCGCGAGCCACCTTCCGTTAACCATACCGGCAGCTATAAGGTTAAGTAACGGTTAATTGCGCTTGACTCTCGCCGAGCATAGGCTCTCATATGAGAGAGGGTTAATATCGTAATGTTGACGCGAATTTGTGAGTATCGCGGCGACCTCGTCTCAAGATCCAGCTATAGAGGTTGGAGAGACCACAATAACGGACGGCACAGCGTAGAACGTGCCAGTTCTAGTCGCTCAGAAAACCCGCATCACGTCGGCAAACCGATATTGGGTTTGCGTGCCGGCTTCAGTCGGCACGTTGTGGCAAGCTTCAAGGTCCAGCGGGACATTGAAGCCCATCGGAGGCGGGTATGAAACTCTCTACAGCAACCGCGCTTGTGTCGGCGCTTATTCTCAGCGTGGCCTTGCCAGCGTCGGCGGGTTCGCAGACGGGAACGGATCCGATCAAGACGAGCTCGGCCGCGTCGGCGTTCGGCTCCTACGATCCTTATGGCGATTTCAGCAATGACAAGTCGGCCAGCATCGAGGAACTGTTCCTGCCTTGGGAAGACGTCGACCTGTCGACACTGCCGCTGGCCGACGCCTACGCCCAGCAGCGCGGCCGTTCGCTGCTGATCACCATCGAGCCTTGGACATGGTCGAAGGACTGGCGCATCACGCCGCCCGAGCTGAAGAATGGCATATTGAGCGGCAAGTACGACGCCAACATGCAGGCGATCTGCAACCTCGTCGGACAGATGAAGAGCCCGGTCACCATCCGCTGGGCGCAGGAAATGGAAGACACCAACGGCCGCTTCACCTGGGCAAACTGGGCGCCGAAGGACTGGATCGCCGCCTACAAGCGCGAGGTGGACGTCTGCCGCAAGGCCGCGCCGGCGGCAAAATACATGTGGTCGCCCAAGGGCGTCGAAGGCCTGGAAAAATACTATCCCGGCGACAACTATGTCGACGTCATCGGCCTTTCGGTGTTCGGCCTGCAGAAGAAGGACAATGACGAGGTCGGCCGCGACCGGACGTTTGAAGAGACGCTGAAGCCAGGCTATGACCGTGTCGCGAAATTCAACAAGCCGGTTATCGTGGCTGAACTCGGCTATGTCGGAAAGCAGGACTACGTGTCGAAATGGGCCGACGACTCGCGCAAGTCCTATGCGGAGTTTCCGGCCCTTACCTCGGTCGTCTACTTCAACCAGAAGGAAGTCTGGCCGTGGCTGGGCGGCTATGGCCTGCCCGACTGGCGGGTGACCCAGCACGTCTTGCCATAAGAGACGTGATCATGCTCGTCCCGGCCAGACCGGGACGGGCTCCGGCTAAAGGTGTTGAAGTGGGGTTGCCGCCGAGCTGCTCGGCGGCGGGTGAAGCGTATGCGTAAATCAGTTGGCGGAGTAAAATCGTGAAAAGCGCAGTGGGGAAGTTTGTCGGAGCGGCGCTGGTCTGCTCCGTTTTTGTTATCGGCCTGCAGGACGCCGCAATGGCCAAGGCCGCGAACAGGATCGGCGACAAGGCGGCGAAGGCCACCGCCGTCTCCGAAGAAGGCATCTATCAGCTCTACAAGAACCGTTCCTGGCGTTGGGGCAAACATGGCGCCGCGTTTTTTGCGGTTAGCAAGCGGCAGTTTACGGCCTGGTCCACTGAGGACAAGCCTAGCGACGGCGAGGGTATCTGGTTCATGCCCGGCAGCGGCAAACTGTGTTTCCGGGCTACCTGGCGCGGTTCATGGGGCGCCAAGACCTCCTTGAGCTGCTTCGAGCATCGCCAGGCCGGCAAGGTGATCTACCAGCGTAAATCTCCGAGCGGAGACTGGTATGAGTTCAGGGACCGCCGCGGCAAATCGGACCTGCGCAATGGCGACTATGCCAGCAAGAAGGTGAAACGCTTCAAGGCGGAGCTGTAGTCGCGGACGCAGCTCGACTTGAAGTAGCGCGATTGCCAAGCACGGCGATTTCGCGCAACGGTCGTCGCGGCTGAAACGACCGCGTGACCGATGCCGGGGGCTGACGGAACGATCCTGATAACCGGCGCGCGCGCGCCGGTGGCGCTGCATCTGGCGCGCCTTGTCCACGGCGCCGGGCGCAGGGTGATCCTGGCCGACACGCCGGCGCGGCCGGTCGCGGCGGCGAGCAGGGCCTGCGCGCGCTATCATCGACTGCCGCCGCCGCGCTTCGAGCCGCAGGCCTATGCGAATGCGGTGGAAGCGCTGACAAGAGCCGAAAACGTCCAACTGGTCATCCCGACCTGCGAGGAAGTCTTTCACCTTGCGCTGGCCTGGCGCGGCAGGACCATGCCGGGAAAATTGTTCGCCCCCGACATCAGGTTGCTGGCGGAGGTTCACAACAAGCACAGCTTCATCCGGCTGGCCGAACAGCTTGGCCTGGCGGTGCCGGAGACGACGCTTCTCAATTCCCGCGACGATCTGGAGTCGGTGCGCGGCCACTCGCGCGACCTGGTGTTCAAGCCGGTCTGGTCGCGCTTCGCCAGCCATGTCCTGCTGCGACCGACACCGGATTTCCTCGATGCGATCGCGCCCTCCCCTGCCATGCCCTGGGTGGCGCAGCGTTTCGTCGAGGGCGAGGAGATCAGCGCCTATGCGGTGGCGCGCGAGGGACGGCTCAAGGCGCTGACGCTCTACCGTTCTCCCTATCGCGCCGGCAAGGGCGCCGGCATCTTCTTCGAGTGGGTCGAGGACGAGGCTGCACGCGATCTGGTCGAGCGCATCGTCGCGGGCACGACCTGGACCGGGCAGATCTCCTTCGACCTGATGCGCGAGCCGGGGGGCCGCGTGCTGCCGCTCGAATGCAATCCGCGGGCGGTCAGCGGCCTGCATTTCTTCCGCGATCCGGCGCGGTTTGCCGCTGCTGTGCTTGGCGACGGTCCGGAAGTCAGGCCGGACGTCACAGTGCCGCAAACGGTGCGGCTCGCGATGTGGATCTATGGATTGCCGGTGGCGCTTCGTTCAGGCGGGCTCGCCCGTTTCCGCAAGTCGATGCGCGAGGGCCAGGAACTGCTCGATTGGCCGGGCGATTCAGCCCCGGTCAGGGCGCAATGGCCGGCGCTGGCGGAGATCGCCGGGATGGCGTGGCGTGAGCGGATCAGCCTGCAGGCGGCGTCGACGCGGGATATCGAGTGGAACGGGCCAGTTTGATATGCTCATGCCCCGAGCGAGCCAGGGCCGATAGGTTTCACGTCAAGTTGCAGACCAAGTGCCTTGGTGACACCCAGCAGTGTGCTGAGGCGCGGATCACCCTTCTCGCTCAGTGCTTTGTAAAGCGCCTCCCGGGTGACACCGGCGTTCTTAGCCACGACGGTCATGCCGCGAGCTCGCGCGATGACGCCGAGTGCGTGTGCAATATAGGTTGCGTCACCGGTCTCGAACGCGTCGGCAAGGAACTCGGCCTGAGACTCTGCATCGTCGAAATATTCAGCGGCATCGAATGGTGTAGTTTTGAGAGCCATGTCAAACCTCGCTTGCCATCTGCTTGGCCTTTCTGATGTCCCTGTCTTGAGAGGATTTGTCGCCTCCGCAAAGCAGGATGATGACCGTGTTACCGCGCCTGATGAAATAGACATGGTAGCCCGGCCCATAGTCGATCCGAAGCTCGCCGAACCTTCGAAGAACTTCGCGTCTCCCGCCAAGCCCGCTTCAACACGAATGATCCGTTGAGCAATCTTCCTCGCGGCTCGGATATCTTTAAGGTCCCGCAGCCACTTCCTGAATTCGTCAGTCTGCCGGACCTCGATCATGCGTGAACTATAATTCACGCAGACGCTCAGATCAAGATGCGTGAACTTCAGTTCACAGCTCGATCTCATGCACTTTCGGCCCGCTCGCCGCCGGCGGCGTCCTCCCCTCCATGATCGCCGCGATGTCGCGGCGCAGGAAGTCGAGCGGGCCGATGACCGGCAGGGCACGCGGCGCGAAACGGGCATTGTCGCTCGCCGATTTCAGCACCCGGCGGTCTTGCTGAAGAGCGACATTGAATAATGGTTTGAAGGCCAGCGCTTTCAGCTCGCCGAGCAGGCCCTGGCGCCGGCCGATCAGCCAGCCGACACCCTCGACGGTGCGCTCATCGGCCTGGCGCAGATGGAAGGTGGTGGCCAGTACCAGCCCGTCCTTGCCCCAATATTCGAGCTCGGCGATGCCGGGATGGCGGAAGCGGCCAATGGTCTTGGCGCGCTCGCCTTCCAGCAGCCGGCTGATCAGGCCCTGCTGGCGTTCCTCGCCGGTGTAGCTCGCCTCGACCCAGCCCTCGCCGCCCGTCACCTCGACCCGCACCCGATGGCGTTTCGAGGTGAGGCCGCGCAGCAGGCCCTTATGGGTGAAATGGGTATGGGTGGCGTCAAGGATGTTTTCCGCCGCATCGATCACCGTCGACTGGGTCGACGAGCGCACCCGCCGCAGGATGATATCCTTGCCCTGCATGCAATGCAGGTAAGGCTCGTCCTTGGGCGTGCCGGACGAGATGAAGACCACCCCGTCGCGCTCGATCGCGGCGTAGCGGCGGACCCGGTAATGCGGCATGGCGCCGACATGGCCGGGGATCGCCGTGCAGCGTCCCTCGCCGTCATAACGCCAGCCGTGATAAGGGCATTCGATCTCGCCGCCGACCACCTTGCCGGTCGACAGCTCGACCAGCCGGTGCGGGCAGCGGTCGAACAGCGCCGAGATGCCCTGCGCGGAGCGGAACAGCACCACCGGCGCGCCATCAAACAGAATGCGTTTCGGCCGCTTGCCGATGTCGGCGGACAGCGCCACCGCCTGCCAAAAGGCTTCCCGCCGGCCCTCACTCACAGTTCGAACCTCCTGAGCAGGGGAATGCCGATCAGCGCCAGCACCGTCTCCATGACGCGGATCACCACGCGCTGGCGAAGCGGGAGATGCCCGGCATAGACGGCGTTGTATTCGATCGCGGCGACCGCGCCGCGCCGGCGTTTGAAACCGGCGGCGCCCGCGCTCATGTTGAAGAACAGGCCCCGCGCCGTGGCGTGATCCTGCGCCACCGCCATCACCATGCGGTAGAGCCCCTCGGCCACCGGCAGGCTGGTGTCGTAGCCGACGATCGGCTGGGTCAACGTGCGGCCGTTTTCGAACAAGCCGGTGACGGCGACCAGCTCGCCGCCTGGCCGGCGCAATCCCGCCAGGCTGATGATGCCGCGCCGGTGCATCTCGGCGATATAACGGGCCGTGTAGTGCGGATTGAGCGGCGTGTATTTGTCGAGGTAGAGCATATCGTAGAGCTGCTCGGCGCGGGCATAGTCAGCCTCGCTGAAATCGCCGTTTCCGACCCGCTCGAACGGTGTCGCACGCAGGCGGGCGCGATCGCGCTTCATGTCGCGCGTCATGGCGGGCGCGGCGCTGCGGTCGGCGAAGATGTAGATCTGGCGCGCCGCCAGCATGCGGAACCCTCGGCCTTCAAGACGGCAATCGTCGCCGGATCGGCGATGTCGTTCACGAACGGATGACGATGGCGCGATCGGGGAAACGCGCGGTCAAGGCCGGCCGAGCGCAGCGACGCAACTGTCGGCCGGTCGAGCAGCGGCACCGGATTGGTCGAATAGAGCCAGTTGTTGACCTGCGCCTGATGGTCGAGGCCGCTTGCCCTGACTAAAGGCGCGCAGGCGCCGATCAGGGCGTTGAGCGCGCGCTTGAGCAGCCGATGGGCGGCGAAGTTGCGCGTCTCGTCCATCGCGTAGTCGATATATGCGCTGGTCGGGCAGCAGATGTAGCAATTGGGCGCTTCATCGGCGTCGTTCAGCGTCAGCGGGAAAACGCGGCCGGCAATTTCGAAGGTTTCCACCTTCGTCTTGAGGTTGGCGATGAGATCGCGCACGGGTATCTCGTTGAAAAGCCCACAAGGCCGCGACCTTTGCCGGCTTGTTCTCGACGCGGTCGTGCTGCTGCACGGGCCTTCCATCGTCGCCGCGCCCGTCATCGCGCCGGCTCCAGGCGGCATTCGACGCGGCGCAGCTTGCGGCTTGTTTCCAACGGCAGCGGCGCGCGGACGAGCGTCACGGTGGCGGCCGCCTTTCGCATTTCCAGGAGCGCGCGAACCGCCTGATGCGCGGCCGCCGCCGCATCGTCCGGGAGCGTCGGCTGAAGCCTGAACTCGATGCTCTCCGGCCCGGTCTGGACGAGGCGGAAATCGTCGATGCGGCGATCGGCTTTGAGCACCGCGTTGCGCAGCACATCGGGCGTGACCAGGATCGGGCCGTCCGGCGACGTGAATCGGAAAGCATCGTCCATGCGGCCGACGATCTCATCCACGCAGCGCAGCGGCGAACCACACCGACAAGGTTCTTTGGACAAGCGCAACAGGTCGTTCATCCTGTAACGGGCCATGATCTGGGTTTGACGGCGAAAGGCTGTCACCAGCGGCGTCACCAGCCCCTCGCCGCCGGCTCGAATTCGAAGAAGACGGAGTCTTCGGCAAGATGCAGGCCGCGCTGTCTGCAGGTCACGGCGAGTAGCCCTTCGGTCGCCATGTAGATCTGATCGAGCGGCAGGCTGAAGAAATTTTCGATCACCGGCCGGTCGACCGGATCGAGCGTTTCCGCCGCCGAGAAGATACGCTTCGGACGTAGCCGAAATCCCTCGCTTGCGAAATGCCGCAGGATCTTGGGCGGCGCGATGACGACCGTCGGGTCAAAGCCTTCGAGTCTCGGCGCCAGCTTTCCGGCCCTTTCGTTAGGTCGAAGAAGGCAAGCTTGATCAGGTGCGATGTGCGGGCGCTGTCGTAAGCCCAGTGTTCTGCGGCAGGATGACGGCGACGCGCATGCCGCGCCAAACAAGGTCGGGCGCCGCCTCCTTGGCGAGGATCGTTCTCCCAGCCAGCGGGTATTTCTCCCGCTTCCGAAAATCAACGAACAGGCCGCGATTGCCGGAGGTGCCTGGCTGCGCGAGGTCGGCTGTGCTGGCGCCGACGGTGAGCGCGCCGGCGCGGCCGTCATGCGCCAGCGTCGCCCAGGCTTGCGCGGCGGTGAGGCCGTGGATGTTGAATTCATCGAAGCGCGCCATCAGCAGCGCCTTGTCGGTGACCGGCAGGTCGGTGAGGCAGGCCGGCGCCTTGCCGTAAAAGGGCGCGCGCGGCCGGTCGCGGTCGAGGAAGCGGCGCAAGGCGCCTGCCTGCCAGCGCTCGAAATCCGCGCGGCTCTTGCGCGACACCCAGCGCGTCAGAGCGAAAGATCCTACCGCTTCGGCCAGCCGGTTCATGCAATCTCCGGCGCCAGGTCATAAGGCGTCGGCGCGGGATCATGGCAGAGCATCACCTCGCCGCCCGTGCTGAGGAAGCGGCGCAGCGTGGCGCTGGTCGGCTCGATCGCCGCCGCATCCTCGGCGATCAGGGTGGCCGGGAAACCGGGCGTGCGGTTCTCGATCAAAGCGGCGAGCAGCCATTGCACGTCGACGGCATAGAGCAGCGGTCGCTCGAGGCGATTGAACAACAGGCCGAACTGGCCATCGGCGTGGCCTGGAAGATCGACACCGATCACGCTGCCATCGCCGAAGAGATCCATGCCGCCCGGCATGCCGCCGAGAGGCTCGATGCGCGGCTTGCCGGATAGTCCATCGAGCCGCGACTCGAAGTCGGCGGGAAACAATTCGATGAAGACGCCATGGCGCAAATTCTGGCCCGGCGTGCGCGCCTTGACCCGCGCCCAGACGGTTTCGCTGGCGATGAAACGCGCGTTGCGGAACAGCGACAGGCCGGAAATGTGGTCGGCGTGAAAATGGGTGACGATGACTGTGCGGATATCGTCAGGCGACAGGCCGAAACGGCGCAGCACCGACAGAACCTGCTCGTCGGCATTGAGCTGAGGTTTCAGCAGCGCGCCGTAGAGCCGAAGCATCCGGCCGCGACGCTCGCCGCTCAGCGCTTCCGGCGTGTAGCCGGTGTCGACCAGCACCGGTCCGGCGGCGGGGTGAAAGAACAGCCCGTAGCGGACACGCAGCCTGACGCTTTTGCAGGTACCGCCGCGCAGGATCAGCCGCTCGGCGGCGTTGACCCAGGCGCTGTTGGCGAAGACGATCCTCATGGCTTGGCCCCGCCGGCAAAGGTGCGATCGAGCCCTTGCTCGAACGAGATTTTCGGCGCCCAGCCGAGAATGCGTTTCGCCTTGGAAAGATCGAGGCTTTGCGCATAGGCGAAGAGGCCGAGCCCGTAGCGGGTGACCGGCGGCTCGGGCCGGCCGGGCAACCGCAGCGCCACCGCTTCCATCAAGCCCGCCGCCAGCATCGCCGGCGCGAGCGGCATCGGCCGCCAGCGCGCGTGCAAGCCAGCGCGGATGCAGGCCGCGTCGGCGATGCGGCGGACCGGCAGCATCTCGCCGCCGGAGATGTTGAAGATCCGGCCCTCGGCTTCGCCAGGTGCGGCGAGCGCCGCCATCATCGCATCGACGACATCGTCGACATAAGTGAGGTCGATGGCCGCCCGGCCGTCGCGAAACAGCGGCAGTGGCCGGCTCCTTGCCGCCTTGATCAGGCGCGGCAGCAACGCCCGATCGCCCTTGCCGTAGACGCCGCGCGGCCGCAGCACCATAGGATGGATATCGGGCTCGCCGAGCACGATCTTTTCGGCCTCGCACTTGGTGCGGGCATAGTGATTGACCGGCTGCGGCAAGGCCGCATCCTCGGTGAGACCGAGCTGGTCGCGGAAGGCGAAGCAGACGGACGGGCTGGAGATGTGGACGAAACGGCTGACGCCTTGCCGTCTGGCGAATCCGACAAGATTGCGCGTTGCCGTGACATTGGCCGCCTCGAAATCCGCGAGGCGTCCGAAGGGCGACGAAAGCGCCGCGCAGTGGATGATCCGCTCGACCCTGCCCAGCCTGGGGTCGAGGGCGGCATCGAGCGGCTGCGCCAAATCGTGACGGATGATGCGATGGCCGGCCGCTTCGAGCGCGGCGCAGCGCGTTTCATCGCGGCCGAGCCCGAGCGCCAGCGTGCCGGAAGCGGCCAGCCGCTCGAGCACATGGGAGCCCAGGAACCCGCTGGCGCCGGTGACGAGGACGGCCATCGCTCAGACCTCCAGCGCCATGCCGCCGAAGGAGACGCCGGCGGACGTACCGAGAAAGAGCAGCTTCATGCCGGACGCCACGCGGCCGTCGCGGCGCGCAACGTCGAGCGCGAAGGGCATGGACGCGGCGATCTGGTTGCCGAAGCGGGCAGAGATGTCGACCAGCTTTTGCGGCGCAAAGCCGGTCTGGCGCGCCATATGCGCAAGCGCAAACGGGCTCGCCTGATGCGGCACGACGAGATCGACATCGTCGCGCCGCCAGCCGGCACGCTCAAGCAGAGCTTCGACGAAGCCGTTGAAGTGGCGCGCGGTGAGCCGGAACAGTTCCTTGCCGTCCATGTGGAACAGGCTGTGCGCCGCGAACGCTTCCTGCTCCTTGCGGAAATCGAAGCGTGTGCCGCCCGAACCGATGCCGCAGGCTTCCCAGCCGGAAGGATAAGTGCGCATCAGGCTCGCCGCCACCTTGCCCTCGCCCGGCCCGGCCTTGCGCAGGACCGCCGCCGCAGCGCCGTCGCCGAAGAGCGCGGCGATCTCCGGCGCATCCTGCCACGGCAGCGCGCGCGAGGCGACTTCGGACGAGAACACCAAGGCCGTCTCGCATTGCCCGGCCTCGATCATGCGGCCCGCGGTTTCGAAAGCGGTGAGGAAGCCAAGGCAGGTGCTGTTGACGTCGAAGGCGGCGGCCGAGCCGTCCGCCAGCCCGAGGCGCTGCATGACCAAAGGCGCGGTCGCCGGCAGCGGCTGGTAAGGCACGCCGCAGCCGCCGATGATGAGATCGACAGCGCCGGGCTTTACGCCGGCATCGGCTAGCGCAACTGTCGCGGCGACGCAGGCAAGATCGATCTGCGATTCGGCATTGCAGACATAGCGCTCGACGACGCCGGTGGCGGTTTCCAGTGCGCCCTCGCTGAGGCTCAATTTCGCTTCCAGCGCGCGCGTTGTCACCCGCTCAGCCGGTACCGCCCTGCCGGTTCCGACGATCCTGATCCGCATTCCCCCCTCGCCGCTTGAGCTTGGCTCTATCTAGCGCAAAAAGCGGTTCGAGGCGACGACCATGACGGCGCCTGAGCGGCCACGTTTGCTCGCCGATCATTCTGCGATAAGTGTGTGATGTTGCAGGGGGGTGAGGTATGGCTAATTCTTTTTCTCGCTTTATTTCTTCTGTCTTTGGGAATTCTGTTTCGAAGCCAAATGCGGACGTTGTCAGAAGCCCATGGCCGGACGGTCTCCAGTATCTGTTTATCGAGCCGTCAAAGAAGGATGTCTGGGAAGCGCTGGACGGCTGGAAGTGGATTGGGCTTGATGGCCTGGAACCCGCCGCAGTCTCCGCATTCGGCGACATTTTCTTCCGAGCTCCCGATGGTTCCGTCAAATTGCTGGACATGATCGGAGGCCGATTGACCCAAGTGTCGGAAACGTGGCCGGAGCTTACAACCCAGTTCAACGATCATGATCGTCGCGACGAGCTGTTGCTGGCTGACTTAGCCGCGGCGGCACGAAAGAAGGGATTGGTCTTGGCGGACGGCGAATGTTACGACTTCGACACGCCACCCGTACTCGGTGGCGAAATGTCCGCCGCGCAAATCAACAAGACCTTCTTCGTGGTGAAGGTGCACATAACCGGCCAAATCCACCGACAAGTAAAAGACCTTCCGCACGGCACGAAAATCAACAAGGTGACGATCGGCGATCGCTGACGGCACTAAGCCTTCCGCTCCCACCGCCGATCCGGCGTCTGCTGCCAGTAGGTCACGGCGTGGCCGGCTTCCTTCATCGTCTTCCAATGGCCGCGCGCGGCTTCGAGCTGTGCCGCGTCATGGCCATCGAACAGGAAGACGGCGCGTTCGTAGCCCGATAGCTCGGGCGGGCTGGCGCCGTCGACCAGGAAGCGGATCTGCGCGGCGTTCTGGTTGCCCTCGGTTGTGGTGAGCAGGATCGGCTGCTCGGCCGGATAGGCCTCGCGGTCGGTGGCGTGCGCCAGGAAGGAATCGTCGCGAAAAGTCCACAGATGCTGGTCGAGCGCGTCGCGCCGCTCTTCCGTGCCGGTCTGCACCACCGCGCGCCAGCCGCGCTCGACGCTGCGCTCGAGCAGGCCGGGCAGCGCCTCCTCGAGCGTCGATTCGGTCAAATGGTAGAACAGGATGTCGGCCATCCCCTACCCTTCGTAGTGATCGCGCACCAGCCTATCGAGCAGCCTGACGCCGAAGCCCGAGCCCCAGGACTGGTTGATCTCGCTCGACGGCGCGCCCATCGCGGTGCCGGCGATGTCGAGATGCGCCCAGGGCGTGTCCTTGACGAAGCGCTGCAGGAACTGCGCCGCGATGATGGCGCCGCCATAGCGGCCGCCGATGTTCTTCATGTCGGCATTCTTGGAATCGATCAGCTTGTCGTATTCGGGGCCGAGCGGCATGCGCCATAGCCGCTCTTGGGACGACTGGCCGGCGCCGAAGAGCCTGCCCGCCAACTCGTCGTTGTTGGAGAACAGGCCGGCATAATGCTGCCCGAGCGCCACCATGATGGCGCCGGTCAGCGTCGCCAGATTGATCATGAATTTCGGCTTGAAGCGGTCGTTGGTGTACCAAAGCGCGTCGGCCAGCACGAGGCGGCCTTCGGCGTCGGTGTTGAGCACCTCGATCGTCTGGCCCGACATCGAGGTGACGATGTCGCCGGGGCGCTGGGCATGGCCGTCGACGGCGTTCTCGACAAGGCCGATGACGCCGACCACATTGGTCTTGGCCTTGCGCGCGGCGAGCGCATGGATCAGCCCGGTGACGGCGGCCGCACCGCCCATGTCGCCCTTCATGTCCTCCATGCCGGAGGCCGGCTTCATCGAATTGCCGCCGGTGTCGAAGGTGACGCCCTTGCCGATGAATGCCAGCGGCGCGTCCTTGGCCTTGCCGCCGCTCCAGCGCATCACCACCAGGCGGGCGCCGCGCGGCGAGCCTTGCGCCACGCCGAGCAGCGAGCCCATGCCGAGCTTCTTCATCTCCTTTTCGGTGAGGATCTCGACATCGACGCCGAGGGCCTCCAGCGCCTTGACGCGCTCGGCGAAGTCGACAGGCCCCAGCGCATTGGCCGGCTCGTTGACGAGGTCGCGCGCCAGCAGCACGCCGTCGACCACCGCTTCCTCGCCGGCAAAGGCCTTCTTCGCGGCAGCCGGATCGGCGCAGTGGATCGTGACCTTGGCGGGCTTCGCCGCCTTCGCGTCGGATTGGCCGTCGTCCTTGTCCTTCCTGGTCTTGTACTTGTCGAAGGCGTAGCTGCGCAGCAGGATGCCGGCGGCGAGGCTCCCCGCCTGGTGGCCATCGGCCTGCAGTTCCGGCAGATCGAGAATGACAGCCACCTCGGTCGCCTTGCGCAGCGAAGCGGCGACAGCGCCGCCGAGCTTCAGCCAGGCATTGTCGTCGAGAGCCGACAGCTTGCCGGCGCCGATCGCCACCAGCCGGTCGACGGACGTTCCTTCCGGCGCCAGCACCTCGGCGGAGCTCGCGAACTTGCCGGAGAAATCGGCGACCGGAAACGCGCGAGCCAGCGCACCGGCGGGATCGCAGGCCTTCGCCGCCTCGCCGAGCCCGACGCCGTCGCCCGCGAACACGAAGACGCTGCCCTTTTTCGGCACGGCGAATTTGGCGAAAGAAATGGATGGTCTCAACGTCATCAGGTCCTGCTTTCGGGGATGGCCGCAAGGTGCCGGCAAAGGTAATTTTCAGCGAGCAAACGGTTTGGCAAGCGTGCGCGACATTTGGTCGTTTTCAGCCATTTGGCAAGACTTTGGCCGAAATCGCTGCCTATATCAGCGCCACCATAGACAAAGGATTCGCCTCGGCACGACCTTAGATTGCTGCCGCAACCTGCTGTTAACCATCGATGTTTTGCATTTCTTATCCATTGGCGCGGAGACTCCGCCGCGCCGGGGCATGTGGCGTGGGGCGACAAACCGGAGCGAGCCGCCTATGACGCAGTTGTGCGGGCGACGCCGGATCACTACCTTGTCGGCGGGCATGATGCCGTTCGGCAAAATCGAGAAAAGCCTTCATGAAGGTCGTTGAACGCTACATCATGCGCCGCGCGCTGACGATGTTCCTCGCCGCGCTGGTCTGGACGCTGGCGATCGTGTGGACGACGCAGGTGCTGGCCAAGATTGACCTCGTCACCGACAACGGCCAGTCGGCGCTGACCTTTTTCGAGGTCGCGGCACTGATCATTCCCTCGATCATCCCGATCGTGGTGCCGTTCGCCCTGGTGGTGGCGGTGGCGCAGACGCTGAGCGCCATGAACACCGATTCGGAGCTCGCCGTGCTCAGCGCCGCGGGCGCCTCGCGCTGGACCATCGCGCGGCCCGTCCTGCTGCTCGCAATCGCGGCTTGCGCCTTTTCCTTCATCGTCGACAACGCCATCGACCCCTATGCCAGGCAGAAGAACCGCCAGCTGGTGGCGGCTTCGCGCGCCGACCTCGTGTCGCTGATCATCCAGGAAGGCACGTTCCGCAAGATCGACGAGGGCCTTTACCTGCAGGTCGGCGAGCGGCTTCCCGGCAACCGGCTCGGCGGTATCTTCGTCGCCGATTCACGCGAGGAAGGCGCCAGCCTCACCTATTATGCCAAGACCGGCAGCATCGTCGAAAAAGGCGACGAGAAGGTGCTGATGATGAATGACGGCGTCATCAACCGCAAATCGGTCACCGGCGACCTCTCGGTCATCCGCTTCACCTCTTACGCCTTCGACATGTCCGCCTTCCTATCCGCGGCGAACGACATCACGCTTTTGCCCAAGGACCGCACGACGGCGTATCTGCTCAACCCGGATCCCAACGACAAGATGTTCCAGCGCGAACCGGGCAGCTACCGCGCGGAGCTCAACCAGCGCTTTGCCGAGTGGTCCTATTCGCTGGTGTTCGCGCTGATCGCGCTGGCCGTCGCGGGCGATGCGCGCTCGCATCGCGAAGCACGCATCAACCCGTTGATCACGGCGATCGCGATAGCGCTTTTCGTGCGATGGCTGGGCTTCTTCGCCGCCGGCAAGGCCGACAGGGTCTCGTACTACATCTACCTGCTCTACGGCATACCGCTGATTGCGTCCGCGGTTTCGATCTGGTTCATCGTCTCGTCCCGCACCATGGAATTGCCGGTCAGTTGGGCGGACTGGCTGACCAATCTCGCCAAGCGCGCCAGCGACAACTGGACGGCATTCAAGCTGTGGCTTGCGCGGCGCACTTCCGGCCAGGGAGCCTGACCATGGGCTGGACGCTGGGCCGCTATTTCTTCTTCCGCTACGTCTCGATCACCTTCTGGTTCTTCCTCGGCCTGCTGGCGCTGGTGTTCCTCATCGATTTCACCGAGCTCTCCGGCCGCACGACCGGGCTGCCGGGGTTCACCTATGGCACGGCCTTCGCCATTTCGGCGCTCAGGATGCCGATGATCATGCTGCAGACGGTGCCGTTCGTCGGGCTGTTCTCGGCAATGGCGACGCTTGTGTCGCTCAACCGCCGCTACGAGCTGGTGATCGCGCGCTCGGCCGGCGTTTCGGCCTGGCAGTTCCTGTTTCCGTGCTGCGTCGGCGCGCTGATGTTCGGCGTGCTGTCGGTGGCCGTGATGAACCCCATCGCCGCGCACGGCTTTTCCTGGTCCGAGCAGATGGAGAACGACCTCAGGGCCGGCAAATCGAATGCCGTCACCACCAATGTCACGCCTTGGCTCAGGCAGAAGACCGAATCAGGCGACACCATCATCGGCGCCCGCGCCATCCTCAATCAGGGGCTGGAGATGGCGGACGCGGTGTTTTTCATCCTCGACCCGCAGGGCAACATCGCCGAGCGCAAGGACGCAGCCAAGGCCTTCCTGCGCGACGGCTACTGGGAATTGCAGGACGTCAAGGTCTTCAAGGCGGGCAACATCCGGGCGCTGGCAACCGACAAGGTGCCGACCAACCTCAAGCCGGAATTCGTTCAGGAGCGCCTGGCGCGCCCGGAAACCATCCCTTTCTACGAGCTGCCGCGCAAGATCGAGGTTGCCCGTTCCTTTGGGCTCAAGGCAAATGCCTTCGCCATGCAGTTTGATTCGCTGCTGGCGTTGCCGTTCCTCCTCGTCGCCATGACGCTGATTGCTGCAACGGTTTCAATGCGATTTGCGCGAATGGGGCAGTCGGCAACGATGATTCTGGGTGGCGTCGTGGCCGGCTTTCTGCTTTATGTCGTTTCGGTACTGGTCAAGGCATTCGGTGTGGCCGGATTCGTTCCTACGGTGGTGGCTGCATGGGTTCCGGTCGTCGTGGCTATGTTCTTTGGGGTGACGTTTCTGCTATACAAGGAAGACGGCTAGTGAGGGAGTCGGTTTTGCGCAGCCATAGGCAGGCCGGTTTGGCACGCCTTTATGGGGCGACCGCCTTGGCATGTCTGTTCGCTTGTGCGGCGCCGATGGCACCCGCGCAGGCGCAGACCATCGCTGCCAAGCCCGTCCCGTCCGGCACGCAGATGCTGCTGGCCGCCGATACGCTTGTCTATGACAACGACCAGCATACGGTGACGGCCGTCGGCGGCGTGCAGATCGACTATGGCGGCAACAAGCTGGTCGCCCAGCGCGTGGTGTACAACCGCGACACCAAGCGCCTCGTCGCGAGCGGCGCCGTCGAGCTTATCAACAGCGACGGCACCAAGATCAATTCCGATCATATCGACATCACCGACGACTTCGCCGACGGGTTCACCAACGCGTTGCGCGTCGAGACGATCGACAAGGCCTATTTCGCCGCCGAGAGCGGCGAGCGCATGGGCGGCGTGCTGACCACCTTCCACAATGGCGTCTACACCGCCTGCGAGCCTTGCGAGGACAAGCCGGACAAAGCGCCGACCTGGCGCGTCAAGGCGCGCAAGATCATCTGGAACGGCGAGAAGAAGACGGTCCGCTTCGAGAATTCGAACTTCGAATTCTTCGGCTTCCCGCTTGCCTATCTGCCAGCTTTCGAGATCGCCGACCCGACGGTGAAGCGCAAGAGCGGCTTCCTGATCCCCGGCATCGTCTACAACAACCATCTCGGCGTCGGCGTCAAAGTCCCCTATTATTTCGCGCTGTCCCCGACCTATGACCTGACCGTTACCGGCAGCGGCTATACCAAGCAGGGCTTCCTCGGCGAGGCCGAGTGGCGCCAGCGCTTCAACAACGGCCAGTACACGCTGAAGATCGCCGGCATCAACCAGCAGGATCCGAACGAGTTCATCAATACGAATACCCTCGACATCAACCACGGCCATACGGTCAATTCCGGCCCGGAAGGCGACCCCAACAAGTTCCGTGGCATGATGGGCACCACGGGCCAGTTCGCGATCAACGAGCGTTGGGACTTCGGCTGGGATGTGCTGCTGCAGACCGACAAGAATTTCTCGCGCACCTACAACATCGACGGCTTCAGCGACCTCGTCCATCAGTCGTCGATCTATCTGACGGGCTTGAGCGACCGCAACTACTTCGACGTCCGCGCCATGCGCTTCGAGGTGCAGGAAGACACGCTCTCCAGCGATCCGACATCGCGCTCCGCCAAGCAGCCCTGGGTGCTGCCGTCGCTCGACTATGCCTACATCCCCGACACGTCGGTGGCCGGCGGCCAGTTGTCGTTCAACGTGAACACGCGCGTGATCAGCCGCAACCGGCTGGACGCCGTGCTGGCTGATGCCAGCGACCCGGCTTCGATCAACAACGTGCGCGGCATCGAAGGCGAATCCAGCCGGGTGAGCGCGGAAGCCGAGTGGAAGCGGACCTTCACCACCGATGGCGGTCTGCAGTTGACTCCCTTGCTCGCCTTCCGCGGCGATGCCGGCTATGTCAACGCCAATCAGGCTTCGCTCGATGCCGTCAACCAGATGGGCACGAATCTCGGCCAAGACGTCGACATGCGCTCGTCGCTTGCCCGCTACATGGCGACCCTCGGCCTCGAGGCGCGGTGGCCGCTGCTGTTCTCGATGCCCAGCTCCAGCCATGTCCTGGAGCCGACCGCGCAGGTCTTTGTGCGTCCGAACGAGCAATATGTCGGCGGACTGGCCGTTCCGAACGAAGACGCGCAGAGCTTCGTCTTCGACGCCACGACGCTGTTCGAGCGCGATAAATTCTCCGGCTATGACCGGATCGAAGGCGGCACACGCGCGAATGTCGGCTTCCGCTATTCAGGCGCCTATGACAATGGCTGGGCCACGAATGCCATCTTCGGCCAGTCCTACCAGCTCGCGGGCGAGAACTCCTTCGCCGCGCCCGATCTGGTCAATGCCGGAGCCGAGTCCGGCCTGGACAAACGGACCTCGGATTATGTCGGCCTCGTCGGCTTCAACAGCCCGAGCGGTTTTTCCGGCTCGGTGAGCGGGCGTTTCGACGAGCAGACATTCGAGGTCAGGCGCGCCGAAGTGAAGGCCGCCTATTCCAGCCTGCCGATATCGCTCAGCGCCAAATATGCCTTCATCGAGGCGCAGCCGCTCTATGGCTTCACCACCGACCGCCATGAAGTCACGCTCGGCGCCTCGACGCATCTGGCGCAGAACTGGCGGCTGTTCGGCACCGGCACCTACGACCTCCAGAGCAACGTGCTGGTCAAGGACGGGGTCGGTTTCGCCTACAACGATTCCTGCTTCACCTACATCATGACCTATTCGCAGACACGCGATACCGTAACCAAGGAAGTGTCGCAGAATATCGGCTTCAATCTGTCGTTCCGCACGCTGGGCGATTTCGGCTCGTCGACGAGCGCGATCGATACCATCCAATAACCGAAGGCCGGCGCGTGGCTTGCTAGCCGGGCGCCGACG
The DNA here is from genome assembly GCF_003952405.1 of Mesorhizobium sp. M2A.F.Ca.ET.043.02.1.1. Taxonomy (NCBI): domain Bacteria; kingdom Pseudomonadati; phylum Pseudomonadota; class Alphaproteobacteria; order Hyphomicrobiales; family Phyllobacteriaceae; genus Mesorhizobium; species Mesorhizobium sp. M2A.F.Ca.ET.043.02.1.1. The sequence goes on along the minus strand of NZ_CP034445.1, from coordinate 5,599,885 downwards.
ATGCTTTGGTCTTGATTTGGAGCGTGAACCCCCGAAAATGCGGTGATTCTCGGGGCCATGCGCCGGCGACATCGTTTCGCCGCATAGGACAGGCATGGGGTCGGCTGCAGCGCGCAGGCGTTCGGAGGACGCGCGGCGCTGTCGTGCCGACAAATTGGGGCGGGAAATTGGAAGGTAAGATGAGGAAATACCTGTTTTCGGCAGGATTGGCGCTTCTGGTGGCGGCGAGCTCGGTTTCGGTCACGGCTGTTGTACAGCCGGCTTTCGCCGCGGAGATCAAATATGTCGTCAACGGCATACCGATCACCACCGGCGACATCGCGCACCGCGCCGCCTTCTTCAAGCTCCAACATAAGAAAGGCGATGCCGCGCAGGAGATGATCGATCAGACGCTGCGGCTGGCCGAGGCCAAGCGGCTCGGCATCCGCATCACCGATGAGCAGGTCGACGCCGCCTACCAGCGCTTCGCCTCGGGCAACAAGATGCCGCTGGCCAAGCTCGACGCGATCATGAGCCAGTCGGGCGTCACCAAGGAACACTTCAAGGAATTCATCCGCGCCCAGATGGCCTGGAACCAGGCGCTCAGCGCGCGCTACCGCTCCGGCGAGGGCGGCTCGGTGACCGAGCAGGACGCCGTGCGGCGCATGCTCGACAAGGGCGGCAGCAAGCCGACGGCGACGGAGTACATGCTGCAGCAGGTGATCTTCGTGGTGCCGGCATCGGAGCGTGCCGCCACGCTCGCCAAGCGCAAGCGCGAGGCCGACGCCATGCGTGCCCGCTTCAGCGGCTGCAACACCACGCGCGAATTCGCCAAGGGTCTGATCGACGTCACCGTGCGCGATCTCGGCCGGGTGCTGGCGCCGCAATTGCCGACCGACTGGGCCGAGCAGATCAAGGCCACCAAGGTCGGCGGCGCGACACCGACCCGTGAGACCGAACGCGGCGTCGAATTCATCGGCATCTGCTCCTCGCGCGAGGTTTCCGACGACAAGGCCGCGCAGATGGTGTTCCAGGCCGAGGGCACCAACGACAAGGACGCCGACGAGCTCAGCAAGAAATATGTCGCCGAGTTGCGCCAAAAGGCCAAGATCGTCGAACGCTAGAGCCGGAGACATAGGTCGGACCAGCCTCAATCCGTCTCCCAAATCCGAGAAATGGAGCATGATGTCGTCCGAAAACCGCAGCACATTTCTCGGCGTCATGCTCTGAGCGACAAGCATGCGATACCGCAGTCAGCCCACCCCATGAGCCCGCGCAAGACCGATGCGCCGCTGGCGCTCAGCGTCGGCGACCCTTCGGGCATCGGACCCGAGATCGCCATCGCCGCCTGGCAGGCGGGCGACAGCGCCGGGGTTCCGCCCTTCTATCTGCTGGCCGACCCGGCCCTGATCAAAGCCCGCGCCCGCCTTGTCGGCGCAAATGTGACGGTTGCCGAGACCTTGCCCGGACAGGCCGCGCGTCATTTTGCCCGTGTGCTCCCCGTCGTGCCGCTCCATGCGCGTCATGTCGACAGCCCGGGAGAGCCGGATCCGACCAATGCCGCCGGCACCATCGAGGCGATCGACCGGGCCGTCGCCGACTGTCTCGCCGGCAGCGCCGCCGCGGTGGTCACCTGTCCGATCGCCAAGAAGCCGCTTTACGATGCGGGATTCGGCTTTCCCGGTCACACCGAATATCTGGCGCATCTGGCTTCGCGCCACACCGGCAAGGAGGTCACGCCGGTGATGCTGCTGGCCGGACCCGATCTGCGCACCGTTCCGGTGACCATCCATATCCCCCTGGCCGAAGTGCCGAAGGTGCTCACCACGGAGCTGATCGTCGCCGTCGCGCGCATCACCGCCGCCGATCTCAAGAGCCGCTTCGGCATCGCGCGGCCGCGGCTTGCGATCGCCGGGCTCAACCCGCATGCCGGCGAAGGCGGCGCCATGGGCCAGGAGGATGCCGCAGTCGTCGCGCCGGCCGTCGAGGCGCTGAAGGGGGAAGGCATCGACGCGGTTGGGCCGCTGCCGGCCGACACGATGTTTCATCCACGCGCGCGCGCCACCTATGATGCGGCGCTGTGCATGTATCACGACCAGGCGCTGATTCCGGCCAAGACCTTGGCCTTCGACGAGGCGGTCAATGTGACGCTGGGCCTGCCCTTCATCCGCACCTCGCCGGATCACGGCACCGCCTTCGATATCGCCGGCAGGGGCATTGCCCGCGCCGAGAGCCTGATCGCGGCGCTCAGGCTGGCGCGCCGGCTGGCCGACAGCGATCGCCAAGCCGCGGCCGCGTGAGGACGCCTTGAACGAGCGCATGACGATCGACGGGTTGCCACCGTTGCGCGCGGTGATCGAGCGGCATGGACTCCAGGCCAAGAAGGCGCTCGGGCAGAATTTCCTGCTCGACCTCAACCTGACAAGCAAGATCGCCCGCGCCGCCGGCGATCTCAGCGAGGCGACCGTGATCGAGGTCGGTCCCGGCCCGGGCGGGCTGACGCGGGCGCTGCTGTTCAACGGCGCGCGGCGCGTGATCGCCATCGAGCGCGACGAGCGCTGCCTCGAAGCGCTGGCCGAGGTTTCCAGCCACTATCCCGGTCGCCTGGAGGTCATTCCCGGCGATGCGCTGAAAACGGATTTTGCCGCGCTTGCCGGTACGGCGAATGGCGGGCCGGTGAAGATCGCCGCCAACCTGCCCTACAATATCGGCACCGAGCTTCTGATCCGCTGGCTGACGGTCAACGACTGGCCGCCCTTCTACCAGTCGATGACGCTGATGTTCCAGCGCGAGGTGGCGGAGCGCATCACGGCGGGTCCAGCCAGCGACGCCTATGGCCGGCTCGGCGTACTGGCCGGCTGGCGCACCGAGGCGAGGATCGCCTTCGACGTGCCGCCGCAGGCTTTCACGCCGCCGCCCAAGGTCACCTCCTCCGTCGTGCATCTGGTGCCGCGCCCGTCTCCCCTGCCCGTCGACGGCAAGAAGCTCGGCCGTGTCACCGAGGCGGCCTTCGGCCAGCGCCGCAAGATGCTGAGGCAAAGCGTGAAGAGCCTGGGCGGCGAGGCTTTGCTGACACGGGCCGGCATCGACCCGACGCGGCGGGCGGAAACGCTGAGCGTGGAAGAGTTTGTCCGGCTGACGAACGCGGTGTAGCTGCGCCCTTCCCTTCTCCCCTTGCGGGAGAAGGTGTCGCCGAGGGCGACGGACGAGGGGTGCTCCAGGGAAAGCAAACGTCTCACTCCGCTGGAACACCCCTCATCCGTCTCGGCGCTATCGCGCCGATCCACCTTCTCCCACAAGGGGAGAAGGGAAAAGCTACTCCGTCTTCTCGTCCAGCAATCCCGAGATGAAGTCGAACAGGCCAGGCCGCCTGTCGCGGCGCAGACGCTCGGCGGCAACGATGGCGCGGACCTCGGCGAAGGCGCGGTCGAGATCGTCGTTGACGATGACGAAGTCGTATTCTTTCCAATGCTCGATCTCCAGGCGAGCGTTCTTCAGCCTGGTCTCGATGACGGATTCCTGGTCCTCGGCGCGTCGCTTCAGGCGCGCCTTCAATTCCTTCATCGACGGCGGCAGGATGAAGATCGAGACGATGTCGGCGCGCATCTTCTCCTTGAGCTGCTGGGCGCCCTGCCAGTCGATGTCGAACAGCATGTCGCGGCCTTCGGCCAGCGCGATTTCCGCTGGCTCGCGCGGCGTCGCATAGCAATTGCCGTGCACCTCGGCCCATTCGAGCAGCGCGTCGGAATCGCGCAGCCGCTCGAAGTCGCGCATGGAGCGGAAATGATAGTGGACGCCTTCGATCTCCGAACCGCGGCGCGGCCTTGTCGTGACGGAGACCGAAAGCTCGAGGCTTGGATCGCTCTCCAGAAGGTTGCGCGCGATCGTCGACTTGCCGGCGCCCGACGGCGACGACAGCACCAGCATCAATCCGCGGCGGCGGATGCGGGATCCCAGATCCCTGGCAGCCGTCGGTTCCTTGGCAACCATTCCCGTCACTCCAGATTCTGGACCTGTTCGCGAAACTGGTCGACCACCGCCTTGAGCTCCAGCCCGATCGCGGTGACCGCGGCGGCGTTCGACTTGGAGCACAAGGTATTCGATTCGCGATTGAATTCCTGCGCCAGAAAATCGAGCTTGCGGCCGATCGCACCGCCGCCTTTGAGCAGCGTCCGCGCCGAAGCGACATGCGTCTTCAGCCGGTCGATCTCCTCGCGGATGTCGGCCTTGGTGGCGAGGAAGGCCGCCTCCTGATGCAGCCGGACGGCATCGAGATTGGCCGAGGCATCCATCAACAGGCGTACCTGCTCCGTGATGCGCTCGCGGATTGCCGCCGGCTCCCGCGACGGATCGGCTTCGGCCTTCAGCGTCAACGCCTCGATCGCGTCGATATGGCCGGAAAGCAGCGCGCCAAGTGCCGCGCCCTCGCCTTGCCGCGCCTGTTCCAGCCCGGCGAGCGCTGCCTCGAGCGCCGACAGGATCGCGGCGTCAAGAGCGGCGCGCTCCTCCTCGGTCTCCATCGCCTCGGGAATGTCGAGCACGCCGCGCAGCGAGAGCAGGCCGTCGGCGGTGGCGGGCTCGGTGCCGAACTGCTCCTGCAAGCGCTTCGCCAGTCCCGCCAGATCCTTGAGGAACGCCTCGTTAACCACCGGCTGGGCTTGCCTGGCAGCAGCGCGGCCGACGGTCAATGTCGCCTGGAAATTGCCGCGCGCGAAACGCTTCTGAACAGTCTGCCGGACAGAGGTCTCCAGCCGGTCGAAACCCTGCGGCAACCTCAGCCGAACCTCGGCGCTCTTGCCGTTCACCGATTTCACCTCCCAGGCGATCGAGGTGCCCTCGCTCTCGGCGGCGGACCGCGCGAAACCGGTCATGCTTTGCAGGTTCATTGTGCCTGTCATCCCCTGTCGCAGGCCAACGCAAGCGGCCCGGCGCTACACGCCCTAGAGCGTTTCACCGTTTCACGGAAACGGCGAACCACTCTATCTCTTTGTTTTTACGCAATTCCGGACGGAAAACCGCTCACACTTTTCCTGGAATTGCTCTAAAAATCGCCGGACGATCGGCCGGCGCCCCCTCAAAACATGAATATGGCGTCGCGTCAAAGGACGCGTGCGGCATGCTTATTGAGCCGCGTCGCCGCCCGCGTCGCCGTTTTCGCCGCTGTCGCCATTGTCGCCGGCGTCGCCGCCTTCGGGAGCGGCCGGGGCCGTCGTCTGGCCGGAAGCCTTGGCGGCGGCGTCCGCCTGCTTCTTCTGCAGCGTCCGATAGCGGGCGACATTCTGGTTGTGCTCTTCCAGCGTCGCGGCAAAGACGTGGCCGCCATTGCCGTCGGCAACGAAATAGAGATCGCTGGTCTTCGATGGATTGGCGACCGCTTCGAGCGCCGCGCGGCCCGGGTTGGCGATCGGCGTCGGCGGCAGGCCCTTGACCAGATAGGTGTTGTAGGGCGTCTGCTTGTCGAGGTCTGACTGATAGATCGGCCGGTCGGCGGGTTTGCCCTTGCCGCCGAACAGGCCGTAGATGATGGTCGGGTCGGATTGCAGCCGCATGCCCTTGGCCAGCCGGTTGAGGAAGACGGCGGCAACGCGCGAGCGTTCGTCGCTCCGGCCCGTTTCCTTTTCCACGATCGACGCCAGCGTGACGAAATCATCGATGTTGGCGATCGGCAGGTCGGGCGCGCGGTGCGACCAGACGTCCTCGACCAGCTTCTTCTGATCGGCGACAAGCTTGTCGATCATCTGCTGGCGGGTGTCGCCGCGGGTGAAGCGCAACGTGTCGGTGGCGATGCTGCCCTCGGGCGGCAAGGTCGCCGGCATGTCGCCGGTGAGCGCCTCCTGATCGGCCATGCGCTGCAATGCCTGCTGGACCGTCAGCCCCTCGGGAATGGTGAGCGAGTACATCACCGACTTGCCGCTCTTGAAGAGCTCCATGATGTCGCGCATCGAGGCGCGCGGCTTGATGGCGTATTCACCGGCCTTCAGCGCCGATTCATTGCCGGTGGCGCGCACGCCGAGCCGGAAGATGCGGGCATCGCTGATCAGGCTGCGGCGTTCGAGCTGATCGGCGATCTCCTGCACGCCGGTGTTGGGCTTGATCATGAAGGTGTCGCCATTGGCGGACGGGCCGGGCTCGACGAATGCCTGCATGCCGAAATAGAGCGCGGCCCCCGAGGCCAGCACGAGAAGGATCGCAATGGACAGGAAGAAATTCAGGAACACCACGACCTGGCTGCGCGAGGCGCGCGAGCGCTTCGACGGCGGCGGCGTGCCGGCTTCCGGACGCAACGCCTCGGCCGCGGTCTTCGGCACGATCGGGCCCTTCGCGCCTTGCCGCCCGAATTCCCCGTCGCTCGGATTAGTGTTCATGACGCCCTGCCGTCTGATCTTGCAATGAATCCCCCGGCGCAAGGCTAGGGGCGAATTTGGCAAAAATGACGGCAGTTGGCGGACTGCCGATTAGCTGTCTGTCTCGGCGCAATGCCGGGTGGAACCGTGCACTCCTCCCGGGGCCGCTCCGGTTGCTGCTCAGCCGTTGTAACGCTGGAACACGAGCGATGCGTTGGTGCCGCCGAAACCGAAGGAATTCGACAGCGCGACGTCGATCTGGCGCTGGCGCGGCTTGTTCGGCACGAGATCGATCGCTGTCTCGCGTTCCGGATTGTCGAGATTGATGGTGGCGGGGGCGATGTTGTCGCGGATGGCAAGGATCGAGAAGATCGCTTCCGCGGCGCCCGCGGCGCCCAGCAGATGGCCGACCGACGACTTGGTCGACGACATCGAGATCTTCGAGGCGGCATTGCCGACCAGGCGCTCGACCGCGCCAAGCTCGATCGTGTCGGCCATGGTCGAAGTGCCATGGGCATTGATGTAATCGACATCGGCCGGGGAAAGCTTCGCCCGGTTCAGCGCCGCCGTCATGCAGCGGAAGGCGCCGTCGCCGTCCTCGGCCGGGGCGGTGATGTGGTAGGCGTCGCCGGTCAGTCCGTAGCCGGTGACTTCGGCATAGATCTTGGCGCCGCGCGCCTTGGCGTGCTCGAGCTCTTCCAGCACGACGACGCCGGCGCCCTCGCCCATGACGAAGCCGTCACGGTCGCGGTCATAGGGACGCGAGGCGGTCTCCGGCGCATCGTTGCGGTCGGTGGAGAGCGCGCGGCAGGCGGCGAAGCCCGCGATCGACAGCCGGGTAACCGGCGCCTCGGCGCCGCCCGCCACCATGACGTCGGCATCGCCCCACATGATCAGCCGGGCCGCGTCGCCGATGGCGTGCGCGCCGGTGGAGCAGGCGGTGACTACCGCGTGGTTCGGGCCTTTCAAGCCGTGACGGATGGAGACCTGGCCAGAGACCAGGTTGATGATCTGCCCGGGGATGAAGAACGGGCTGATGCGGCGCGGGCCGCGATCCTTGAGGATCATCGCGTTTTCGGCGATGCCGTCGATGCCGCCGATGCCTGAGCCGATCAGCACGCCGGTGGCGCACTGATCCTCATGCGTCTCAGGCTTCCAGCCGGAATCGGCCAGCGCCTCGTCGGCGGCCGCGATGCCGTAAAGAATGAAGTCGCCGATCTTGCGCAATTCCTTCGGCTCGAGCACGGCCTCCGGATTGAAGGTGCCATTCGAGCCGTCGCCGCGCGGGATGATGTGGGCGATCTTGCAGGCAAGATCGTCCACCTGGAACTCGGTGACGCGGCGGCAGGCGCTGCGGCCGGAAAGCAATTCCCGCCAGCTATGCTCGACGCCCATGCCAAACGGCGAAAGCAGGCCAAGGCCCGTGACGACGACACGCCTCATCGCAGGTCCTCCCCGATTATGCCTGCGAAAGAACTCAGGCCGAGGCCTTGTCGATGTACTTCACGGCGTCGCCGACGGTGAGGATGGTCTCGGCGGCATCGTCCGGAATCTCGACGCCGAACTCTTCTTCGAACGCCATGACGAGTTCGACCGTGTCGAGGCTGTCCGCGCCCAGGTCGTCGATGAAGCTCGCCTGCTCCGTCACCTTGTCGGCATCGACGCCGAGATGCTCGATGACGATCTTCTTGACGCGCTCTGCGGTGTCACTCATTTGGGCAATCCTCGTCTTATGTTTGTCGATCTTCGTTAGCGGGCGGAATGCCGCTAATCAAGCTGAAAGATGGTCTTGCGGGCAACGCAACGCCACAGGACCGGTTTTTGCCCGAACCGCCGGGTTGCGGGCCGCATTACACGAAAAATGCCGGGCGTCCAAGCCGAAATGGCTGTTTTCACAGGCGTCCGGGCTTGGCCGCCGGGGTGTGTCGAGATTCAGGTCAGGCCGAGCCGAAAATGGTGGCTTTCGAGAACCGGAGCGGAGCGGACATCGAGTCCGTGAGCACCGGAAGCGCAGAAAGCCACCGTTTGCAGGCCGGCATCACCTGAATATCGACATGCCCTAGATCATTGCCATGCCGCCATTCACGTGAATGGTCTGGCCGGTGACATAAGCCGCCTCATTGGAAGCGAGGTAGGCAACCGCGCACGCGACCTCGGCGCTGGTGCCCATGCGCCTTATCGGGATGGCGGCCATGATCGTCTCTTTCTGCTTGTCGTTGAGCTTGTCGGTCATGGCCGATTCGATGAAGCCCGGGGCGACGCAGTTGACGGTGATGTTGCGGGTGGCGATCTCCTGCGCCAGCGACTTGGAAAAGCCGATCATGCCGGCCTTGGAGGCGCAGTAATTGGTCTGGCCGGGATTGCCCGTGACGCCGACCACCGAGGTGATGTTGATGATGCGGCCACGGCGGCGGCGCATCATCGGATGGGTCAGCTCGCGGGTGAGCCGGAACACGGCGGTGAGGTTGACCTCGATCACGCTGTCCCAGTCGGCATCCGACATGCGCACGAACAGGCCGTCCTTGGTGATGCCGGCATTGTTGACCAGGATATCGACGCCTTCGAGATCCGCTTCCGCTTTCTGGCCGAGCGCCTTCACCGCGTCGCGGTCGGTCAAATCCGCCGGAAACAGTTTTACGCGGTCGCCGAGCTCACCTGCCAACGCTTCCAGCTTCTCCACGCGCGTGCCGTGCAGGCCGACGATGGCGCCCTGGCTGTGCAGCACCCTGGCGATCGCCTCGCCGATGCCTCCCGATGCGCCTGTGACGAGCGCCTTGCGGCCGGTCAGTTCGAACATTTTTCTCTCCTGATCTCAGAGGGGCACCCTTGGCACAGGTGCCGTCAAATCGCCAGCCTGTCAGGCGAGCGCCGCCAGCGCCGCCTCTACCTCCGCCGCCGTGCCGATGGCACCGGTGGCGATGTCGCGGTTGATGCGGCGCGCCAGGCCCGACAGCACCTTGCCGGCGCCGACCTCGTAAAGCGTGGCGACACCATTGGCGCCGAACCATTCCACCGTCTCGCGCCAGCGCACGCGGCCGGTCACCTGGTGGACCAGCCGGCGGGCGATCTCGTCCGGGTCGCTGGTCGGCGTCACCGTCACGTTCGAGACGACCGGGACCACCGGCGCCTGCTTTTCCACGCTCGCCAGCGCCTCGCGCATGATGTCGGCCGCCGGCGCCATCAACGCCGAGTGGAAGGGGGCCGAAACCTGCAGCATCAGCGCCCGCTTGGCGCCCTTTTCGGTGCACAGCTTCGCCGCCAGCTCGACCGCCGCTTTGGCGCCTGAAATCACCAGCTGGCCGCCGCCATTGTCGTTGGCGACCTGGCAGACGGAGCCCTTGGCCGCTTCCGCGCATGCCGCTTCGACATCGGCATGTTCGAGGCCGATGATCGCGGCCATGGCGCCCTCGCCCGCCGGCACCGCCGCCTGCATGGCGTTGCCGCGGGTCCTGAGCAGCCGCGCCGCGTCGCCGACCGAAACAAAGCCGGCTGCGGCAAGCGCGGAATATTCGCCCAGCGAATGGCCGGCCACATAGGCCACCTTGTCCTTCAGCGACAAGCCGCGCGCTTCGAGCGCCCGCATCGCCGCCAGCGACACCGCCATCAGCGCCGGCTGGGCGTTGGCGGTCAGCGTCAGCGTCTCTTCCGGGCCTTCCCAGATCAGTTTCGACAGGTTTTCGCCGAGCGCGGCGTCCACTTCCTCGAAGACGCGGCGCGCTTCCGGGAATTGATCGGCGAGGTCCTTGCCCATGCCGACGGCCTGGCTGCCCTGTCCCGGAAAGGTGAATGCGACGGCCATTTTGGTCTCTCCAGAGGCTGGTTTTTCCCTGCCTCTGGCGCAAGGCGGACGGCCAAGTCAAGCCCGCGGGCATACCTTTAACCCGTCTTTCAGCCCGAAAACCCGACTGACTCCCTGTTCCAAAAGGCTTTTTGGCGATCACACCTGATGAAAACCGCTCACGTTTGGTTTGCTGGCTCTTCTTATTTCCGCCACAGGCGCTAGCTTTGCGTGACACTTTGATGACAGAGCCGTGACGCGCGTGGAAGGCGTGTTGCAAGGGCCCGGGGGAGTTTAGTGGCAAGGATCAGGAAAGGCGCGGCCAAGCCCGTGCCGCAATTTTTGGAAGACGATCCGTCCACCGGCTACCTGCCGGGGCGACCCTGGCCGACTGTACGCTACGGTCTGGCGACGCTTCTTGCCGCCGCCCTGCTCGTCTTCGCGATCGAATGGATCGTGCGCGGCGATTTCTTCGGCACGGTCGATTTCTTCCTGCAGCCCTTCAAGCCGGGCTGGACCACCATCATCGTCTTCGCGTTGGTGCTGGTCGGGCTGGACGCCGTGATTGGCCGCAGCCACCAGAGCCTGATGATCGTGGCGCCGCTGACGCTGGCGCTCGCCTTTGTCGGTCACCAGAAATCGCATTATCTCGGCGATCCGCTCTATCCGACCGATTTCCTGTTTGCCCGCCAGATCATGGCGCTGATGCCGCTTTTGGTGCGCGAACGGCCATGGACGGCCATCATGCTGGCCGCGGCAATCGTCGGCGGGCTGGCGCTGCTGGTCTATGGCTGGCGGGCCTGGCGCCGGCGGGTGCCGATCCTCAGCCGCAAGGGCCGCCTGGCGCGGCTGGCGCTGGCCGTGCCGCTGCTCGCCTTCTTCGTCTCGATCATGGACTACGCCACCTTCTCGTGGACGCGCGACCGGCTGCAGATCATCCCGATCATGTGGGACCAGAAGGAAAACTACGCCTCGAACGGTTTTGCGCTGGCCTTCGCGATGAATGTGCCGATGGCGCATGTCTCGGCGCCGCCCGGTTATTCCGAAAAGGCGATGGCCGCGATCCAGCGCACCGACGTCGCTGCTTCGGTGCCGGCCGACAAGCCGGATATCGTCGTGGTGATGAGCGAATCCTTCTGGGATCCGACGCGACTGCCTGGCGTCACCATCAAGCCCGACCCGATACCGACCGTGCGCGCCTTGCGCTCCGGCTCGATGTTCTCGCCCGAGTTCGGCGGCATGACCGCCAATATCGAATTCGAGGCGCTGACCGGCTTCTCCAACGCCTTCCTGCCGGCCGGCTCGATCCCCTACCAGCAATATGTGCGCACCCCGACGCCCTCGCTGGCGACCTTCCTGAAGAGCGAGGGCTACCGGGCGCGCGCCATCCATCCCGGCACCAACTGGTTCTGGAACCGCGGCGCCGTCTATGCCGATTTCGGCTTCAGCGATTTCCGTTCCGAGGAGACGCTGCCGCCGATGGAAAAGCGCGGGCCGCTGGCGTCCGACGCGGCGATGACCGATGAGATCATCCGCGAGGCCGACGCCAGCGACGATCCGGTGTTCCTGTTCGCCGTCAGCCTGCAGAACCATGGCCCTTACGAGCCCTACCGCTATTACAATCCGACGCATTCGGTCGAGGCGCCGATCAGTTCCTGGGCGCGGGAATCGCTGCTTTCCTACGCCGAGGGCTCGGCCGACGCCGACCATGGCCTGCAGCGGCTGATCGACTGGGCGAAGAAGCGTGAGCGGCCGACCATCATCGCCTTCTTCGGCGACCACCTGCCGCCGCTCGGACCCGTCTATGTCGAGACCGGCTTCCTCAAGGACAATGTCGCGCCGCGCAAGGAGCCTAGCGACGCCGCGCTCGAGCACCACGACACGCCATTGGTGATCTGGTCGAACCGCTCCGGTCCGGTGCAGAACGTGGGCGCGGTGAGCCCGGCCTTCCTGCCCTACCACATCCTGACCACGGCCGGCATCACGCATCCGTACTACACCGGCTTCCTCGGCGCGCTGCGCGAACATTACCGGGTGGTCGACCGCAACCTGCTCCTGTCGCCCGAGGGCGAAGCGACGCCGGACTGGGCGCGGCAGAAGCAGATAGATCCGAAGATCAACGATTTCCGGCTCATCCAGTATGACATGATGTTCGGCAAACGCCTCTCGGCGCCCGACTTCTTCCCCGAGACGGTGAACAAGCTCGTCGCGCATACGAGCTGAGATCGGCCACCATTCCGCAGGCGTCGGAGAAATCAGGCCCTGCGGCATTGTGGAATCCTGGATCCTGGCTGCCGGCCTTGCGTTCCCGCGAAATTGCTATATAGACGCCCGCAATCTGCCGGTCCTTGCTGGGGGCTGAACGGAGGGCCGTGGCTTTTCGAAGCCGCGACACGAAGCCAGAAGCGCTTTTAGCCTCCCGTGTCTCCGCTCTCGACCGTCTCGCGATGCTCCTTTCTTCCCCGCTTTGTCGGGTCAGACAAGTTGCAGAGGCTTAGCCGCGAGGGCCGGACAGAGAAACGAAGAAAGGCAGAAAGACATAATGGCTCTTTACGAACATGTGTTTCTTGCCCGGCAGGACCTGTCGCAGCAGCAGGTTGACGCGCTTGTCGAACAGTACAAGGGCGTCATCACCGCGAATGGCGGCTCGGTCGGCCGGATCGAGAACTGGGGACTGAAGTCCCTCACCTACCGGGTCAAGAAGAACCGGAAGGCTTACTACACGCTGATGGACATCACCTGCCCGCCGGCCGCGCTCAACGAGATGGAGCGCCAGATGGGTCTGTCGGAAGACGTCCTTCGCTTCCTCACCGTCAAGGTGGAAGCGCATGAGGAAGGCGCTTCGGCGATGATGCAGAAGCGCGAAGAGCGCTCCGAGCGCGGCGGCTTCGGCGACCGCGACCGTGGCGACCGGGGCCCGCGTTCCTTCGGTGACCGCGACCGCGGCGACCGTGGTCCGCGTTCGTTCGGCGACCGTGACGGCGGCGACCGTGGTCCGCGCCGTCCGCGCGAAAGCTCTGAAGGGGGTGCAGAATAATGGTCGACATCAACCAGATCCCGACCCGGCGCCCGTTCCATCGCCGCCGCAAGACCTGCCCGTTCTCCGGCGCCAATGCGCCCAAGATCGACTATAAGGACGTGCGTCTGCTGCAGCGCTACATTTCCGAGCGCGGCAAGATCGTGCCCTCGCGCATCACCGCCGTCAGCCAGAAGAAGCAGCGCGAGCTCGCCAAGGCGATCAAGCGCGCCCGCTTCCTCGGCCTGCTGCCCTACGTGGTTCGCTAAAAATCGAGCGGGCGGTTCGCCGCCCGCTTCCACCTCCGCGGCGACGGGCGCCGCGAGGTTTGAAATCAAATCCCGAGTTGGGGCCTGTTGCCTCTAACTGCCCAGACAGGCAGGACAGCGACAAAAGCGGCAACGCCGCCAAGCTTGCTGACCTGTTCCAATCACTCAGCGTCGATCCTCGATCGACGCCCAGACGAAGGAACGAAACCATGGAAGTCATTCTCCTCGAGCGCATTTCCCGCCTCGGCCAGATGGGCGAGACCGTGAAGGTCAAGGACGGGTTCGCCCGCAATTTCCTGCTCCCGCAGGGCAAGGCGCTGCGCGCCAACGAAGCCAACAAGAAGAAGTTCGAGGGCCAGCGCGCCCAGCTCGAAGCCCGCAACCTGGAGCGCAAGTCTGAAGCCTCCAAGATCGCCGAGACGCTCGACGGCAAGAGCTTCATCGTTGTGCGCTCGGCCGGCGAGACCGGCCAGCTCTACGGTTCGGTGTCGACCCGCGATATCGCCGATCTGCTCACCGCCGAAGGCTTCACCGTCAACCGCAACCAGATCGAGCTCAACCAGCCGATCAAGACCATCGGCCTCTCCAACGTGGCGATCGCGCTGCATCCGGAAGTCGAGGTCACCGTGACGCTCAACGTCGCCCGTTCGGCCGACGAGGCGGAACGCCAGGCCAAGGGCGAGACGCTGACCACCGCCGAAGCCATCTATGGCGAGGACATCAACGACAACGCCCGGCCGGAGAATTTCTTCGACCCGAACGCCGAATTCGAAGGCGGCGAAGAGAACGCCTGATCACTGCATTTCCGAAGCATCGCTTCGGCTCGCAGACGTCCAGGATTTCTGGACCAACGCCCGGGTCTCAGACCCGGGCTTTTTTGTGCCAAAAGGAACTTTTCGACACCCCATATCTTGTGCACATTACAGCGTAGCGCGTCGATTGGACGCGGGCGATGTGCTGTGGCATCTTCGCTTAGGCATTCCAGTCTGATTACCGGGTGATCCGACTGAGGGGACATTTGGTCATGAACATCCTGTTGAAACACGTTCTCGAACGCCTGGTGCGGGTCGGCGACCTCAAGGTGACGGGCCCAAAGGGCACGACGCACAAGTTCGGCGACGGCAGCGGCGAGCCGGTGCATATCCACATCAAGACGTCGCATGCCGAGCGCGCCATCACCTTCGATCCGATGCTGGCGGTGCCCGAGGCCTATATGGACGGCGAGCTGGATGTGCTGGAGGGCGGCGTTCTGGGGCTGATGCGCATCGCGTTCCAGAACATGGGCTCAAGCGGCATCGACGTGTCCTGGTCGAAGGCGATCGAGGGTCTGCGCCATGCCTTCCGCCGGCTGCAGCAGATCAACACCGCCGCGCGCTCGCGCCGCAATGTGCAGCGCCACTACGACCTGTCGGGCGAGCTCTACAAGCTCTTCCTCGACGAGGACATGCAGTATTCCTGCGCCTATTTCGAGCAGCCCGACATGACGCTGGACGAAGCGCAGCTTGCCAAGAAGCGCCACATCGCCGCCAAGCTGCGGCTCAAGGCTGGCCAGACGGTGCTCGACATCGGCTCCGGCTGGGGCGGGCTCGGCCTCTATCTCGCAAAGATCTTCGACGTCGACGTGCAGGGCGTCACGCTGTCCACCGAGCAGCATGGTGTCGCCACCGACCGCGCGCATGCGCAAGGCCTGCAGGACCGGGTGCATTTCGAGCTCAAGGACTATCGGCACATCAACGAGCGCTTCGACCGCATCGTCTCGGTCGGCATGTTCGAGCATGTCGGCGTCAACCATTACCGAACCTTCTTCGACAAGACCGCGACGCTGCTCAAGCCAGACGGCGTGATGCTGCTCCACACGATCGGCCGTTCCGGCGTGCCGTGGGCGACCAGCGCCTTCGTCCGCAAATACATTTTCCCGGGCGGTTACATCCCGGCGATGTCGGAGGTGATGCCGGCGATCGAGAAGTCGGGCCTGGTGGTGACGGACATAGAAATCCTGCGGCTGCACTATGCCGACACGCTGAAGCATTGGGGCGCCCGCTTCGCTGCCAACCGCGACAAGGCGAAGGCGATCTATGACGAGCGCTTCTGTCGGATGTGGGAGTTCTATCTCGCCGCCTCGGAGGCCGCCTTCCGCTGGCAGGACCTGGTGATCTTCCAGTTCCAGCTCGCCAAGAAGAACGACACGCTGCCGGTGACCCGCGACTATATCGCCAAGTGCGAGAAGGCGTTGGAGTTGCGCGACCACGGCCATCCGGAGCCGGAAGCGCCTGCCGCCCGGCCGGCCAAGCCGACGCGCAGGCGCAAGGCGGTGGAGTAGGCACGCATTGCCGCTTGCCATTGCGCGGTGACGCTATGAAAAAGGTCTCGTTCGCGAGACCTTTTTTCATGACCTATCTCATCTGTATCGCCGCAGCGCTTGCCGAGATCGCCGGCTGCTTCTCGTTCTGGGCGTGGTGGCGGCTGGAGAAGTCGCCGCTCTGGCTTCTCCCCGGCCTCGTCTCGCTCGCGCTGTTCGCCTTCCTGCTGTCGCTGGTCGACACCAACGCGGCTGGCCGCGCCTATGCCGCCTATGGCGGCATCTACATCGCGGCTTCGCTTGGCTGGCTGTGGCTGGTCGAAGGCGTGCGTCCCGACCGCTGGGACCTGGCGGGCGCGGCGCTCTGCATCATCGGCGCCTCCGTCATCCTGCTTGCGCCGCGCGGGATTTGAGCGATGGAGCTTCCTGCCCAGCTGCGCCAAGGCGTTGACAGCCTGCTCGAGAAGGTGCCGCTTGCGGCGCTAAAGCAGGCGGCAAGGACGCTGTCCGAACGCTACCGCGCCGAGCTTCGCGACGGCCGCCTGCATATGGGCGAGGAGATGGCGGTCAAGGCCTATCTGGCGACGCGGCTGCCCGCCACCTACGCCGCGGTGCGCGCCAGCCTCGACGCGCTTGCCGATGCGCGGCCGGATTTCCAGCCGAGGACCCTGCTCGACATCGGCGCCGGGCCTGGCACGATGCTTTGGGCCACGGCAGACGCCTGGCCGGAGCTGGGACAGGCGATGCTGGTCGAGGCAAGCGCCGCGGTGCGCAAGGTCGGGCAGTCGCTTGCAGCCGGCACGATCGCCGCCCGCACCGAATGGGTCGCCGGCGATGCCACCATCGATCTCGACAGCCTCAAGCCCGCCGACCTCGTCAGCATCGCCTATGTGCTCGACGAAGTCGCGCCGGCCTCGCTGCCGAAGCTCGTCGATCGCCTTTGGCAGCTGACCGCCGAAACGCTGCTCGTCGTCGAGCCAGGCACGCCCGCCGGCTGGCAGCGCATCCTTGCCGCGCGGCAGCAACTGATTGCCGCCGGCGCGCATATGCTGGCGCCCTGTCCCCACGCGGCGCCCTGCCCGATCACGCCGCCCGACTGGTGCCATTTCTCGCGCCGCGTCGCCCGCTCGCGCCTGCATCGCCTGGTCAAGGAAGCCGACGTGCCGTGGGAGGACGAGAAGTTCATCTATCTCGCCGCCTCCCGGCAGCCGGCGCCGGCGCGCGCCGCGCGGGTGCTGGCGCCGCCGAAAGGCGGCTCCGGCAAGGTGGTGCTGAAACTCTGCCAGCCGGACGGCAGCGCCGGCGAGCAACTGTTCAGCAAGCGCGACGGCGCCGTCTTCAAGACGGCCCGGCGCGCGGATTGGGGCGACACGCTGCGATAGGAATTTTCTTGTTTTGTTCTCGTTCGAAGCGTTATCTTCACCCTCTTCGATTCGAGTCAATGACGATTCTTTCCACCAGAAAATTTTGGCTGTGAATCGCGAGTATCAAGGTCAGTCAGAATCGTACTGTTGCAGAAAGGTCAGCATCGAATCTTCCCGTTCTGGTATCGAGGAAGGCGGGATCGAAATCGGGGACATTATGGCAGAGGCGGCACTGAAATTCGGCGCGGCGGAAACGCCGCTCTATCGCGAGGCACCGAACAACATCGAGGCCGAGCAGGCGTTGCTGGGCGCTATTCTCGTCAACAACGACGCCTTCTACAGGGTCTCGGATTTCCTCAAGCCGGCGCATTTCTACGAGCCGCTGCACCGCCGCATCTTCGAAGTCGCGTCCGAACTCATCCGCATGGGCAAGATCGCGACGCCGATCACGCTGAAGACCTTCCTTCCGGCCGACGAGAAGGTCGGCGACATGACGGTGGCGCAATATGTGGTGCGGCTCGCCGTCGAGGCCGTCACCGTCGTCAACGCCACCGACTATGGCCGCGCCATCTACGACCTTGCGACGCGCCGCGCGCTGATCACCGTCGGCGAGGACATGGTCAACATCGCCTATGACGCGCCGGTCGACATGTCGCCGTCCGAGCAGATCGAGGACGCCGAGCGCCGGCTGTTCGAGCTCGCCGAAACCGGCCGCTACGACGGCGGCTTCGAAAGCTTCAACGATGCGGTCAAGACCGCCGTCGATATGGCCAATGCCGCCTATATGCGGGACGGCCACCTCTCCGGCATCTCGACCGGTCTGCGCGACCTCGATCGCCGCATGGGCGGCCTGCAGCCTTCCGACCTTATCGTGCTGGCCGGACGCCCGGGCATGGGCAAGACCTCCTTGGCCACCAACATCGCCTTCAACATCGCCGAGGCCTACGTCCCGGCGCAGCAGGCCGACGGCACGTTCAAAGCCGCCAATGGCGGCGTCGTCGGCTTCTTCTCGCTGGAAATGTCGTCGGAGCAGCTCGCCACCCGCATCATCTCCGAGCAGACCGAGATCTCGTCGTCAAAAATCCGCCGCGGCGAGATCACCGAGATGGATTTCGAAAAGCTGGTCGCCTGCTCGCAGACGATGCAGAAGATCCCGCTGTTCATCGACCAGACCGGCGGCATTTCGATCGCGCAGCTTTCCGCCCGGGCGCGGCGCCTGAAGCGCCAGCGCGGCCTCGACCTCATCGTCATCGACTATATCCAGCTTATGCAGGGATCGAGCGCACGCGCCTCGCAGAACCGCGTGCAGGAAATCACCGAAATCACCACGGGCCTCAAGGCGCTGGCCAAGGAGCTCGGCGTGCCGATCATCGCGCTGTCGCAGCTGTCGCGCCAGGTCGAAAGCCGCGACGACAAGCGACCGCAACTCTCTGACCTGCGTGAATCCGGCTCGATCGAGCAGGACGCCGACGTGGTGCTGTTCGTCTATCGCGAGGAATATTACCTCAAGAACCGCGAGCCGAAGCTCGGCACCGAGGAATACGTCAAGTGGGAAAACGAGATGAACGAGGCGCGCGGCAAGGCCGAGTGCATCGTGGCCAAGCAGCGCCACGGACCGACCGGCACCGTCAGCCTCGCCTTCCACGGCGAATTCACGCGGTTCTCCGACCTGGCCGAGGAGCATCACCTGCCGGAGAGGTTTGAGTGATCTCTCAATTTGGGAGTAGCTGATTGGATTTCAGCGACATCTATCAGCGGATGAAGTTCGAAGCATACGAAATCTCCGACGACGAACGGACGCAACTGACCAGTTATTTGAGATCTCCTGGGTCAATTTCTAGCGCGAAATCTCACGCCGGGTTGCTAGTCTTCTGCTATTCAAGCGAGCAGGCGCCCGAGAACGTTGAGTTAGTCAGGAAATTCCTTGCCAAAGATGTTGAGGACTACACACGAAGTGCAGCGGCGACTGGTCTTTATCGTATTTGGAAGCTGGGAACGACCTCCGATATCGATGATCTGCTAGGCCTCATAGCACTTTGGCCAGAGGATTCTCGGTACTCCACCTCTATTTCCGCGATCGGATGCGCATTCCTTCTCATGCATCGCCTTCAGGACCGTCGTCTCTCTCTGGCGCTCAGGCGATTGTTGGAGACGCTGCACGAAGAACTCACACGAGATAACGAATTAGCAGTCGGCCTCTTCATTCATGCCTGTTGGTCCGCGTATGACAATTGGGCACAGGGCCACCGACAGCGCCGCATCCATTTCGATACGATCGAAGAGGCGTTGCCGATATATTGGGATCGCCAGAAATACCTCTTGGAACCAATAAACTAATGGCCAAATCGCGGGTTCAGTTCATCTGCCAGAATTGCGGCTCGGTGCATCAGCGCTGGGCGGGCAAATGCGATGCCTGCGGCGAGTGGAACACGCTGGTCGAGGAAGGCACTGCCGGCGGCATCGGCTCGGGGCCGGCCAACACGCGCAACGCCCGCAAGGGCCGCGCCGTGGTGCTGACCAGCTTAGCCGGCGACATCGAGGACGCGCCGCGCATCGTGTCCGGCATCTGCGAGCTAGACCGCGCCACCGGCGGCGGTTTCGTGCGCGGCTCGGCGCTGCTGGTCGGCGGCGACCCGGGCATCGGCAAGTCGACGCTTTTGACGCAAGCCGCCGCCGCGCTCGCCTCGAAGGGCCACCGCATCGTCTATGTCTCGGGCGAGGAGGCCGTCGCGCAGATCAGGCTGCGCGCCCAGCGCCTCGGCGTTGCCTCGACGCCGGTCGAGCTCGCCGCTGAAACCAATGTCGAGGACATTCTGGCGACCATCGCCGACGGCAAGCGGCCGGACCTCGTCATCCTCGATTCCATCCAGACGCTGTGGACCGACCTTGCCGATTCGGCGCCGGGCACCGTCACCCAGGTACGCGCGGCCGCTCAAGCCATGATCCGCTATGCGAAATCCACGGGTGCTGCGATCGTGCTCGTCGGCCATGTCACCAAGGAGGGCCAGATCGCCGGCCCGCGCGTGGTCGAGCACATGGTCGACGGCGTGCTTTACTTCGAAGGCGAAGGCAACCATCACTTCCGCATCCTGCGCACGGTGAAGAACCGCTTTGGGCCAACCGACGAGATCGGCGTCTTCGAAATGTCGGATAAGGGCTTGCGCGAGGTTTCCAATCCGTCCGAGCTTTTCCTCGGCGAACGCCACGCGAAATCCCCGGGCGCCGCGGTTTTCGCAGGCATGGAGGGCACGCGGCCGGTGCTGGTCGAGATCCAGGCGCTGGTCGCTCCCTCCTCGCTCGGCACGCCGCGCCGCGCCGTCGTCGGCTGGGACGGAGCGCGGCTGTCGATGGTGCTCGCCGTCCTCGAGGCGCATTGCGGCGTGCGCTTCGGCCAGCACGACGTCTATCTCAACGTCGCCGGCGGCTATCGGATCTCGGAGCCGGGGGCCGATCTGGCGGTCGCCGCGGCATTGGTTTCGTCGCTCACCGGTCTTGCCCTTCCCGCCGATTGCGTCTATTTCGGCGAAATCAGCTTATCGGGCGCCGTGAGGCCGGTTGCGCATGCGCAGCAACGCCTCAAGGAAGCCGAAAAGCTGGGCTTTGGAAGCGCGGTGCTGCCGCTCGGCAGCGAGGAAGTTGCCGGGGGGATCGGGGCCGGCGCGTTCCAGCCCACCGAGCTTGCCGACCTTGTGGCGCGCATAGCCGGCTCACGGCGCAGCCGTGCCGACGACGATGAGTGACGCGGCTCGTCGGGCCGTAAGACAGGAAGTGGGGCGAGGATCATGCCGATTACGCTGCTTGACGGAATTCTCGTCGGCTTCACCCTGGTTTCAGCAATGCTCGCCATGGTGCGCGGCTTCTCCCGCGAAGTGCTATCGGTGGTTTCCTGGGCAGCGGCGGCGGCAGCGGCGTTCTTCTTCTACAAGCCGGTGCTTCCCTATGTGCAGCCCTATATCGACAACGACAAGATCGCGATGGCCGCTTCAGCGGGTATCGTCTTCCTGATCGCGCTGATCGTCGTCTCCGTCATCACGATGAAGCTTGCCGACTGGATCATCGATTCGCGTATCGGCGCGCTCGACCGTACGCTCGGCTTCCTCTATGGCGCGGCGCGCGGCATCCTGGTGGTCGCGGTGGCGCTCCTGTTCTTCAACTGGCTTGCCGGCGCCAAGGCGCCCGCCTGGATCGCCAACGCCAAGTCGCGGCCGTTGCTCGAGACGATCGGCGCCAAGCTCGAAAGCGTGCTGCCGGAAAACACCGAGGAACTGGTCAACAAATACACGCATAAGGGCACGCCGCAGGCTGGCGCGCCGGCCACGACCGATCAGCCCGCGGCAGAGCCGCCGGCCGGCGACGACAACGCGCCGGCGCCCGACGACAGCGAGGGCGAGGCGCCTGCCGACAACGAGCCGGCTCCGGCGCCCGCCCCGGCTCCCGCTCCAGCGCCGGCAAACTGAAATCCAGGCCAGCCATAGCGCTGGCCTGAGGCAATTTGTGAATGCCTGACGAGGTGCGTTGCGTTCCGTCAGAGATCGCCCTATATGGCGGCTTTAGCGGAGCTTGAGCACCAGATGGCAGACTCAACGGCAGATGCAGGCAATGTCCTTTCCGCCGAGGCCGACGACCATTTCCACGACGAATGCGGCGTGTTCGGCATCTTCGGCCGGCAGGACGCGGCCGCCATCGTCACACTCGGCCTGCACGCCCTGCAGCATCGCGGCCAGGAAGCGGCAGGCATCGTCTCCTATGACGGCACCCAGTTCCATGTCGAGCGCCATGTCGGCCTGATCGGCGACACCTTCACCAAGCAGCGCGTCATCGACAGTTTGCAGGGTAATCGCGCCATCGGCCATACGCGCTATGCCACCACCGGCGGCGCCGGGCTGCGCAACATCCAGCCCTTCTTCGCCGAGCTTGCGGAGGGCGGTCTTGCCGTCGCCCACAACGGCAACCTCACCAACGCGCTCACCGTGCAGCGCGCTCTGCAGAAGCAGGGCTCGATCTTCTCGTCGACCTCCGACACCGAGACGCTGCTGCACTTGGTCGCGACCAGCAAGGAGCGCGATCTGAATTCGCGCTTCATCGAAGCGGTGCGCCAGGTGGAGGGCGCCTTCTCGTTGGTGGCGATGACGGCCAAGAAGATGATCGGCTGCCGCGACCCGCTCGGCATCCGCCCGCTGGTGCTGGGCGACCTCGACGGCGCCTGGATCCTGGCATCAGAGACCTGCGCGCTTGACATCATCGGCGCCCGCTTCGTGCGCGACATCAAGCCCGGCGAGATGGTGGTCATCACCTCCAAGGGGATCGAGAGCATCTTCCCGTTCGAGCCGCAGAAGACGCGCTTCTGCATCTTCGAATATGTCTATTTCGCGCGGCCGGATTCTTCGGTCGAGGGCCGCAACGTCTACGAGGTGCGCAAGCGCATCGGCGCGGAACTGGCGCAGGAAAACCCGGTCGAGGCCGACATCGTCGTGCCGGTGCCGGATTCCGGCACGCCGGCCGCAATCGGCTTCTCCCAGGCCGCCGGCATTCCCTTCGAGCTCGGCATCATCCGCAACCACTATGTCGGGCGCACCTTCATCCAGCCTGGCGATTCGATCCGCCACATGGGCGTTAAGCTGAAGCACAACGCCAACCGCCGCATGATCGAGGGCAAGCGCGTGGTGCTGGTCGACGATTCGATTGTGCGCGGCACCACCAGCCAGAAGATCGTGCAGATGGTGCGCGATGCCGGCGCGAAGGAAGTGCATATGCGCATCGCCTCGCCGCCGACCAGCGCATCCTGCTTCTACGGCGTCGACACGCCGGAAAAGTCGAAGCTGCTGGCATCGCGCATGACGGTCGAAGAGATGGCCGAGTTCATCCGTGTCGATTCGCTCGGTTTTCTGTCGATCGACGGGCTCTACCGCGCCGTCGGCGAGGCGCGCCGCGACAACGACCAGCCGCAATTCTGCGACGCCTGCTTCACGGGACAGTACCCCACCCGCCTGCTCGACTTCGAAGGCCACGACAATGTGCGCACGCTGTCGCTGCTGGCGTCGAGCGGGTCGTAGGCCGCGGTATCTGTTTTGACGCAATTCCGGACGGAAAACCGTCAGACACTTTTCCTGGAATTGCTTTAGCCCACGGAATTCTCGCATGACCCTCGACCTTTCCGGCCGCGTGGCGGTCGTCACCGGCGCCTCGCGCGGCATCGGCTATTTCATCGCCAAGGAACTGGCGGCAGCCGGCGCGCATGTCATCGCGGTGGCGCGCACGGTGGGCGGGCTGGAAGAGCTCGACGACCAGATCAAGGCTGATGGGCGCGGACAGGCGACGCTGGTGCCGCTCGACCTCACCGACATGGCAGGCATCGACCGGCTGGGCGGCGCCATCCATGAGCGCTGGGGCAAGCTCGACATCCTTGTCGCCAACGCCGCCGTGCTCGGCGTCATTTCGCCGATCGGCCATGTCGAGGCCAAGACCTTCGAGAAGGTGATGACCATCAACGTCACCGCGACGTGGCGATTGATCCGCTCGGTCGACCCGCTGCTCAGGCTTTCCGATGCCGGCCGCGCCATCATCATGTCCGCCAACTCCGCCCATTCGGCGCGTGCCTTCTGGGCGCCCTACGCGGCGTCCAAGGCGGCGGTGGAGACGATGATGCGCTCTTGGGCGCATGAGACCGAGAGCCTGCCGCTCAGGGTCAACGCCGCCGATCCCGGCGCCACCCGCACCGCGATGCGCGCGCAGGCGATGCCCGGCGAGGATCCGGAGACGCTGCCGCATCCGTCCGAGATCGCCCAGCGCATCGTGCCGCTGGCAAGCCCGGAACTGAAGGAGACGGGCCTGATCTTCCAGGCCAAGCACAACCGCTTCGTCGCCTACCGGCAACCGGAATAATTCGAGTTCAAAAGCGCGTCGCGGCCGATCGAGCCCGCCTGGCGAAGGCCCTCTTCACAGGTCTGTGACCGGGGCGGTGGAAGCGTGTGCCACCGCCCAGCTTTCGCCGTGCCGGGGGAGTTGCTAGAGTCCCTGCGACTCCGACATTCAAGCAAAGCGAGGAATTCCCATGGCTGCCACTCCCAGCGTAGCGTTGGTCTGGTATCTGGTGATCGCCGGCCCGCAAGGCGGCATGGTGGTGCTGCCCAGCACCTTCGACACCCGCGAGCAGTGCACAAACGCCATCACCGAATATCAGAAGCAGCCGACGCCGCAGGGCTGGGCCGTGCAATGCGTGCCGAGCGCCTCGCCGTTTACGGATGAAGGGGACGCGGAGGAGCCTTCGGCCCAGTAGGCAACACTCCCCCTCACCCAGCCTCCGCTTCGCTCGGCTGACCTCTCCCCGCTGGGGAGATGAGGCTGTCAGCGCCGGTGCCAATCTCTTCTCCCCACCGGGGAGAAGGTGGCCGCGTAGCGGCCGGATGAGGGGGCGTCGCGCTTCAACGCCCCGCGCTTACGCTCAGCGCCAGCTTGTTGTTGATCGTCTGGAACACCACGCAGTAGCGCTCGGTGAGCTTCATCAGAGAATCGATGCGCTCTTGCGGCTCGTCGGTGTCGAGGTCGAATTTCAGCCTTATCTCGCGAAAGCCGACCGGCGCATCGCGAGCGACGCCGAGCGTGCCGGGAAAATCGAGGTCGCCCTCGGCATCGACGCTGGCGTTGCCGAGCTTGAACTCCAGCGCGGTGGCCACAGCCTTCAGCGTCACGCCCGCGCAGGCGACCAGCGCCTCCAACAGCATGTCGCCAGAACATAGTTCCAAGCCCGAGCCGCCGGTGGCTGGATGAAGGCCGGCGACGGCAAGCGCCCTGCCCGTCTCCACCTTGCAGGCGATCGACTGATCGTCCAGCGTGCCGCGCGCTCTCAGCGTGATCAGTGCCTTGGCAGCGTCGTCGCGATAGGCTTCCTTTAGCGGCGCCTGCGTGGCCTTGAGTGCGGTGGCGTCCATGGTGCTGTCCTTTTCGATAAGTCTCCGAGCTTGATAGCACTGTTATGCTGGCGGGACAGCGCCCTCCTCTGTCCTGCCGGCCATCTCCCCCACTTAGGCCTACTTGGGGAGATTGGCGGCTTCTCCGGCGGCGCCCTTTCGTCAACGTCGGAGATTGGCGAAGGCCGACGCGACATCTGATCTCCCCCCTCGTGGGGGAGATGGCCGGCAGGCCAGAGGGGGCGCGAAGGAACTCGACATTTGCTAATAGTTTCTTTGACTTCCCTCGCCCTAGCCATACTTTTGCGGATGCCATCTAAGCGGAGTCGTCATGCGATCCAAGCTCGTCCCCCTTATCCTTCTGGCGCTCGCCGCCTTTGCTCAGCCGGGCTTCGCCGCGGAAGCACCCGAGCGCCCCGCGCCCCAAGGCGGCGTGCTGTCGCTGCTGCCGCCGCCGAGCGTGACCGAGCATTCGATCACGCTTGGCGGGCGCAAGCTGGATTACCAGGCCAAGGCCGGCACGCTCTCGCTCCTGTCGGGCAAGGGCGAGGTCACGGCCGAGATCTTCTATGTCGCCTACACGCAGCAGTCGTCCGCCCCGGCGAAGGATCGGCCGGTCACCTTCGTCTTCAATGGCGGGCCAGGCGCGGCGTCTGCCTATCTGCATCTCGGCGCGATCGGGCCACGCATCGTCGAGACAGCCGCCGACGGCGAGTTCCGCCGGCCGCCGCAAAAGCTCATCGACAATCCCGACAGCTGGCTCGACATGAGCGATCTCGTCTTCGTCGATCCGGTCGGCACCGGCTACAGCCGTGAGGCGCCGGGGCATGAGGGCAAGGAATTCTGGAGCGTCGATGCCGACGCCAGCTCGGTCGGCGCCTTTATCCGGCTCTATCTGGCGCAGAACGGCCGGACCGGATCGCCGCTGTTCCTCGCCGGCGAAAGCTATGGCGGCTTTCGCGCCGCACTTCTTGCCCGCACGCTGCAGGAGGATGTGGGCCTCAGCCCCAGCGGCATCGTGCTGATCTCGCCGGCGCTGGAGTTCATGCTGGTGCGGCCCGACCAGTTCGACCAGTTGCATTGGGCGCTGGAGCTGCCTTCGCTGGCGGCGACCCGCCTGAAGGGTGACGGCGTGAGCGGCGATGCGCTGCGCGACAGGCTGGCCGAGGTCGAGCATTATGCGCTCGGCGATTACCTGACGGCGCTGAACAGCGGGCTGGAGCAGGGCGGCAAGCTCGCCAGTGGGCGCGTTTCGGAACTCACCGGCCTGCCGCTCGAGCTCGTGCAGCGCAATTTCGCCCGCATCCCCACCGGGCTTTTCGCCAAGGAATTCCAGCGTGCTACGGGCAAGGTGCTCAGCCCCTATGACGCCACCATCGGCACGGCCGACATCGCGCCGCAAAGTCCGCGCGACGCCGGCCCCGACCCGGTGCTCGACCGCAGCGTTCCGGTCCTGACATCCGCCTTCGTCGCCTATGTCCGCGACGAGCTGAACTACCGCACCGATATCAGCTACCGGCTGCTCAATGGCGAGGTCACCCGCAACTGGGACTACGGCACTTCGGGCCAGGGCTATGCCGGCGTGATGAACGATTTGCAGCGGGCGCGTTCGCTCAACCCGGCCCTCGGCGTCGTCATCGTCAACGGCTCTACCGACCTGGTCACGCCCTATCTCGCCTCACGTTACCTGGTGAACCAGCTTCCTTCGCTGTCAGACGCCAAGCCGATCCGACTCGACGTCGTCGAGGGCGGGCACATGATGTATCTGCGGCCGGACGGTCGGCGCGCCCTGAAGGACGCGGCATCGGAGCTCTATCAGGCGACGCAGTAATCCCGACCGGCCTCCGGCAACGACCTGCGCCAACGCTAGCACCGCGCTGGAGCAGCGGCATGCGAGCTTTCGCCCGTATAGATGGAGCAACGGTCCCGACTGGGGCGGAACCGCCCCACGCAAACACATTTAAACCGCATGGCCGAAGTCATCGTCCTCGAAAGCCGCGAAAGGGTGCTGGCCGGCATCCTGTTCACGGCTGCCGCCTATTTCCTGTTTTCGGCGCAGGACGCCTCGATCAAGCTGTTGGTCGCTGGCATGACGGTCTGGCAGATCATGTTCGTGCGTTCCATCACCGTGCTCCTCGCCTGCGGCGCGATCGGCGGCAAGCGGCTGTTTGCCGACACGATCGATTCACCGATCGTCAGGCCGATGCTGGTGCGCAGCGCCTTCACGCTGGCCGCCTGGCTTTGCTACTACAACGCCGCGCGCTCGCTGCAGCTTGCCGAGCTCACCACCATCTATTACGCAGCACCCATCATCGTCACCGTGCTGTCGGTGCTGATCCTGGGCGAGACGGTGCCGCTCCTGCGCTGGATCGCGGTCTTCGTCGGTTTCGTCGGCGTCTTCATCGCCTGCGATCCGACGCGGCTCGGCCTCTCCGTGCCGGTGCTGCTGGTGCTGGCGGCCGCCGTGCTTTGGGGGATCGCCGTTGTGCTCTTACGCAAGACGGCGCTGCAGGAGCGCACGACGATCCAGCTCGTGCTCAACAATTTCTATTTCCTGCTCTTCTCGGCCGTGCCGGCGCTGCTGTGGTGGCGCATGCCTGACGGAACGCAGCTGCTTTTGCTCCTCAGCGTCGGCGCGCTCGGCGGGGTGGCGCAATATGTGCTGTTCGAAGGCATGAAGCGCGCCCCGGTGTCGATCGTGGCGCCGTTCGAATACACCTCGCTGGTCTGGGCCTTCGCGCTGGGCTACGCCATCTGGGGCGACGTGCCACGCACGGAGGTGTTCATGGGCGCGGCGCTGATCATCGGCGCCGGCCTGCTCATCGTCGGCAACGAGCATTTCCGCAAGCGGGAGCAGGCCTGATGACAGAGGGCTGTCAGGAGCAACCGGGTGGGCTGGCGCCATGACGGACACGCTCGAGATGCCTGAAAAGCTCACGCATGCCGCCGCCGACGCAGCGGCCGAGCGCACGCTTGGCATCATCCTGATCTCGGCATCGGCCATCGCCTTCGCGCTTACCGGCGTGCTGACCAAATCGATCCACGCCGATCCGCTGACGATCACCTGCTGGCGCGGTTTTTTCGGCTCGATCCTGATCAGCCTCTATGTGTTCTGGCGCCGGCGCCGCTCAAGCGGGCGCGAGAGCCTGAGACTGGGCTGGCGGAGCTGGCTCTTGGCGGTCGAGGGTGCCGCCGTCAGCATCGCTTTCATCTCGGCGTTCAAATACACCTATGTCGCCAATGTCGCGGTCATCTACGCGACCTCGCCCTTCATCGCCGCGCTCCTTGCCTTCCTTCTGGTACGGGAAAAATGCCGGCTGCAGACAATGGTCGCGGCCCCCGTATCGTTTTGCGGCGTCGCCATCATGGTGGGCGGCGGCCTCGGCAGCGGCCATCTGTTCGGCGACGGGCTGGCGCTTTTGATGACCACGGGCAGCGCGCTCTACATGATCATGGTGCGCGCCTTCCGTGATTCGCCGGTCGTGTGGGCGGGCGCGGTCTCGGCCTTCCTGCTCTTCGTGCTCGGCTGGTTCGTCACCGATCCGCTGGCCGTCTCGACGCGCGACGTGGTGCTGCTTGCCACCTTCGGCTGCTCCTTCGCGCTGGCCTCGATCCTGTGGACGGAAGGCTCGCGGCTTATCCCTGCCGCCGAATCCGGCCTGCTGGGCTCTGCCGAGGTGCCGTTCGCCATCCTGTTTGCCCTGATCTTCCTCGGCGAAGCTCCGCCCATGGCCAGCGTCATCGGCGGCGCCATCGTGCTTTGCGCGGTCTTTGCCCATGCCGGCCGCGACTGGCTGAAGGCCAAATCGGCGCGCTCGTAAAAATATTTCTGCCAATCACGGAACCATCATCCGGCTCAGGCATTGTTAGGTCGACGGGTCACCCCCCCAAGTCCCCCCAAACCCCTCGACCCGTCCGACTAGAAGCCGACCCGCAAAAAGGTCGGCTTTTTCTTTGGGACTTCCTGGCCCATCACCACGGCTGGGCGAGGCCATCGCCCAGCAGCTCCGCCAGATCCCGCGCCGGGCGCGGAGCTTCGCGACCGAGCCGGATGGCGAAGTCGGCCATCGGCAATGGCGGCAGGTCGTGCTCGTATGGCGCCTCCACAATGCCCGAATGGGCAAAGCGCCGGGTGCGCGGCGTCAGCGCGATGCCGGCATCGACCGCGGCGCGCAGGCCGGCAAGGCTGGCGCTGCCGGCGGCGATGCGGTAGCGGCGGCCGGCGGCATCGAGCGCGTTGAGCGCGGCCTCCCTGAAGCCGCAATAGGGATCGAGCAGCGCCAGCGGCACGGCTTCCTGCCGCGTCGCCAGGCCTTTTTCCGAGCAGAGCCACAACATCGGCTCGCTGACCACGGCCGTTTCATCTGGCGTCGGGACATGGCGCATGGAGATTGCGAGGTCGAGCTGGCCGGCCTGCAGCGCCGAACCGAGCTCCAGGGAGCGACCGACACGCAGCTCGATCCGCACACGCGGGTGGCTGGCGGCGAAGGCCCTTAGAAGATCCGGCAGGCCGTGGTCGGCGAAATCCTGCGTCGTGCCGATGGCGATGCGGCCGCCGGCGCGCGCGCCTTTCAGCGCCAACCACGCCTCGGTGTGGACGGCAAGGATGCGGCGCGCATGGCCGACAAGATCCTCGCCGGCCGGTGTCAGGCCGCGTCCCCTGCCCTGCGGGATGAGCAGCGGCTCGCCGACGATCTCCTCCAGCCGCTGCATCTGCGCGGTCACAGCCGACGGCGTGCGGCCAACGGCGGATGCGGCCTTGGCAAGCGAGCCGCCCTCGACGAAAGCGAGGAAGGTCTTCAGCAAGTCGAGATCGAGCATTTCCATACTTCGATGATATCGAATCGTTTCTCAAAAACAATTCGATTTTGTCGAATACATGCCAATGCCATGATCCTCTCATCGAAGGCGCGAGGCGCCCAACCCGAGGAGAGAAAATGCCGATCATCAATATCAGCGTCACCGGCAAGCCCGATGCCAAGCTGTCCGCCGCGATCGCCAAGGACATCACCGAGATTACCGCCAAGGAGTTACGCAAGGACCCGACGATCACCGCGGTCGCGGTCAATTACATCGATCCGCAGCACTGGTTCGCCGGCGGCAGGTCGCTGGTCGAGCATGGCACCAACACGTTCTGGCTGGACATCAAGGTCGTCGACGGCACCAACACCAAGCTCGAGCTCGAAGCCTATCTGAAGGCAATCTTCGAGGCTTTCGGCCGGCTGCTCGTGCATGAGGAGAGTTATGCCTTCGTGCACGAAGTGCCGGCGGCGGCCTATGGCTATGGCGGCAAAACCCAGGAATTCCGCTTCATCAGCGGAAGATTGAAGGCGGCATAGGCGCCGTCTTCCCCTTCTCCCCTTGTGGGAGAAGGTGGATCGGCGCGCAGCGCCGAGACGGATGAGGGGTGTTGGAAGGAACACGGCCTTGAAAAATTCAATGCTTTGAGGAGCTTACTCTCTCGCGCAGCGATCCTTCCAGCACCCCTCATCCGTCCGAGCTTCGCTCGGCCACCTTCTCCCACAAGGGGAGAAGGGGACGCTGTGCTTCAGCCCGCATTGACCTTGCCCGCGCTTCCGCTACCCTCTGCCACCGAAGCGGCCGCTCAAGAGCCGCGCCCTGGAGGAGACTGGGAGAGAGCGGCATGATCCTGACCCTGGCGCTGCTGGCGGGCCTTGTCTTTGCCTGGCTGCTGATCGCCGTGATCGAGCGGTTCCGGCTCGACCTGCGCTTCACCCAGGCGCTGCTCTATGTGCCGTTCAAGCTCGTCTATCGGATCGCCGACAACCGTATTCGCATTGCCCGAAGCGCCAACACGCCAGTCATTTATGTGATCTCGCACCAGTCGCGCATCGAACCGGCGCTGATGCTGTCGCTGCTTCCCGACGACACGCTGCATATACTGGACGAGGCCTCGGCGCGCTCGCCATGGCTGGAGCCGTGGCGCGAGCTTGGCCGCACCATCGCCTTCAACGCCGAGCATGTCTTCGTCAGCCGGCGCCTGGTGCGCGTGCTGAAGGGCAAGGGACGGCTTGCCGTCTACCTGCCAGACAGTGTCGAGCCCGACGTCAAATCCTTCCGGCTGTTTCGCGCCCTCACCCGCATCGCCATGCAGGCCGACGCCCGCATCGTGCCGATCTTCGTTTCCGGAACGCGCGATCTGCCGATGTCGCTGACGCCGAAGGAGAAAGCGCCCAGGCACTGGTTCCCGCGGCTTTCGGTGAGCGTGCTGGAGCCGATGACCATCGCCGAGCTGGTGGCGCGCAACCCCGACATGGCCTCCAACACCAACGCGCTGTTCGATCGTTTCGCCGAGGCGCGGCTCTACGGCACCAATCTCGACCGTGGCCTGTTCCTCGCCATGCGCGACGCCGCCGATCGCGTCGGCCCTTCGCGCCCGATCATCGAGGATGTGATCTCCGGTTCGCTCAGCTACCGCAAGCTGTTCATCGGCGCGCGCGTGCTCGGACGCCGTTTCGAGGCGGTGACGGCGCCCGGCGAAGCGGTCGGCGTGCTCTTGCCCAACGCCAATGGCGTGGTGCTCACCTTTGTCGGCCTGATCTCGGCGGCCAGGGTTGCGGCGATGATCAACTACACCGCCGGCCCGGCAAGCGTGACCGCGGCGATCCGTACCGCCGTCATCCGCACCGTGGTGTCATCCCGCGCCTTCGTCGAAAAGGCCGGCATCGACGACATCATTGCCGCGGTCGAGGCGGGCGGCGCGAAGATGCTGTGGCTGGAAGACGTGCGCGCCGGCGTGACCGCGCTGGACAAGGTCGCCGGAGCACTTTTGTGGCGCTTACCGCTGCAGCGGCAGCAAGCCTCGAAGCCCGCCGTCATCCTGTTCACCTCCGGCTCGGAAGGCACGCCGAAGGCGGTGGTGCTGTCGAACCGCAACCTGCTTGCCAATGTTATGCAGGCCGAGGCGCGCGTCTCCGTCTCGCCGGCCGACACCTTGCTCAATGTGCTGCCGGCGTTCCATTCCTTCGGGCTCACCGGCGGCACCATCCTGCCGCTGGTGCTGGGCGTAAAGCTGTTCCTCTACCCCTCGCCGCTG
This sequence comes from Mesorhizobium sp. M2A.F.Ca.ET.043.02.1.1, assembly GCF_003952405.1. Taxonomy (NCBI): domain Bacteria; kingdom Pseudomonadati; phylum Pseudomonadota; class Alphaproteobacteria; order Hyphomicrobiales; family Phyllobacteriaceae; genus Mesorhizobium; species Mesorhizobium sp. M2A.F.Ca.ET.043.02.1.1. Next base: position 5,567,872 of record NZ_CP034445.1, on the reverse strand, counting down.
CACTACAAGATCATCCCCGAGATCGCCCGCAAGGTGAAGCCGACCGTGATGTTCGGAACCGACACGTTCCTCGCCAATTATGCGCGCACCGCCAAGGACGGCGACTTCTCCAGCCTGCGCTTCGTCGTGGCCGGCGCCGAGGCGGTGAAGCCCGAGACGCGGCGCACCTATCGCGACCGCTTCCAGGCCTCGATCGTCGAAGGCTTCGGCCTGACCGAGGCGGCGCCGGTGGTGGCGGTGAATACCGCCATCCACAGCCGGGACGGCACGGTCGGCAGGCCGCTGCCGGCCATCCGCATGAAGCTGGAGCCTGTCGAAGGCATCACCGAGGGCGGCCGGCTGTGGCTCGACGGGCCGAATATGATGATGGGCTACATGAGCGCCGACCGCCCCGGCGAATTGCAGCCGCTGGAAGGCTGGCACGACACGGGCGACATCGTCTCGATCGACCGCGAGGGCTTCATCACCATCCGCGGCCGGGCAAAGCGCTTCGCCAAGATCGCCGGCGAGATGGTGTCGCTGGGCGCCGTCGAGATGCTGGTGCAATCACTGTGGCCGGAAGAGCGCCACGCGGCGGTGGCGGTGCCCGACAAAAGGCGCGGCGAGCGTATCGTGCTGGTCACCACCGCCGACGACGCCAATGCCGAGGAACTGCGCCAGTTCGGCAAGAAGGCGGGTGCTGCGGAACTGATGGTGCCCAACGACATCCTCAAGGTGGAAGAGATCCCGGTGCTGGGCTCGGGCAAGACGGATTACGTCTCGGCGCGAAAGCTGGCGATTGATCGGTTGGGACTGGGTGTGGCGGCTTAGCGCGCCGCGTTACCCGATATCCGAAGGCGGCACCTTCTCGCCTTCGCGCATGGCCCGCTTAGAATAGGCGCGCACCGAGAACGGCAGGAAGAGCAGATATCCCGCGACCGAGGCGGTCAGCGTGTACCAGGGATAGGTCATCAGCAAGAGGATGTAGAGCACCACGCCGAGGATGACCGGCAGCACCCTGTCGCCGGGCACCTTGACGCTCTTGCCCGAATAGACCGGCAGGCGGCTGACCAGAAGGAAAGCGATGAGTACGGTGAAGCCCGTGGCGATGAAGGCGGCAGGGCGGGACGGCTCCAGCCCGAGCCGCAGGAAATAGAGATAGAGCGGCAGCATGACCAGCACCGCGCCCGCCGGGGCCGGCACGCCGACGAAATATTCGGTCTGCCATGCAGGCTGGTCGGTGTCGTCGGCCAGCACGTTGAAGCGGGCGAGCCGCATGCCGCAGGCGATGGTGAAGAGAAGTGCTGCGATCCAGCCGGGCGAGCCGGCGCGGTCGAGCAGGAAGGCGTAGAGCACCAGGGCCGGCGCGACGCCGAAATTGACGATATCGGCCAGCGAATCCATCTGCGCGCCGAATTTCGAGGTGGCCTTCAGCATGCGCGCCAGCCGCCCGTCGATGCCGTCAAGGAAGGCGGCAAGCAGCACCATGACCACCGCGATCTCGAAACGGTTCTCGAAGGCGAAGCGGATGCCCGAAAGGCCGGCGCAGATGGCAAGCACCGTGACCAGGTTGGGCAGCACCATGCGCATCGGGATCTCGCGGATGCGCGGACCGCCGCTGGCATGGGCCTCGAATTTCTTGAATGGCGCGCCCAACGCTCAGGAAGCCCTGACCAGGGGCGTGACCGCCGTGCCGCCGAATTCGGCAAGCACGGTCTCGCCGCCCACAGCCGTCTGGCCGACCGCGACGCGCGGCACGGCGCCTGTCGGCAGGAAGACGTCAACGCGCGAGCCGAAGCGGATCAGGCCGAAACGCTCGCCGATGGCGATCGAGCCGCCGGCCTCGGCCCAGCAGACGATGCGACGCGCCACCAGCCCGGCGATCTGGACGGCAGCGATGGTGCCGTTCGGGCTGTCGATGACCAGGCCGTTGCGCTCGTTCTCGGCGCTTGCCTTGTCGAGCTCGGCATTGAGGAATTTGCCGGGCTTGTGCTCAATGCGCGTGATCCGCCCACGCACCGGAGCGCGGTTGATGTGGCAGGAAAACACGTTCATGAACACCGAGATCCGGGTCATCTCGCCCGGGCCCAGGCCAAGCTCACTCGGCGGCACGGCCGGCCCCACCGCCGAGATCACGCCATCGGCCGGGCTCACGACCAGCCGGTCGTCGACCGGCGTGACGCGCTCGGGATCGCGGTAGAAATAGATGCACCATGCGGTGAGGATCAGCCCGATCCAGAACAGGACCGAGGAGAAATAGCCGAGAAACAGCGTCGCCGCGGCGAAGGCGGCGATGAAGGGATAGCCTTCGCGGTGGATCGGAACGAACGTATTCTTGACCGAGTCGAGAAGCGTCATAGGGCTTGGGGGCGGTCCCTGTTTCAGGTTGCGCCTCAATAGCCGAAAGCCCCCCTCCCCGCAACGCAACAATGGGGGATGTGAGGAAGCCAACATCGCTGCTGATTCCAGCATTGACTGTCGGAACCTCGCGACCTCATCCGTCCTAAGGCTGGAGAACCCGCCAACGGAGCCAGCCAAATGCCGTCATCGAGCAGCGCCAGGAAAGCCAATATCATCACTGAAGGCCTTGCCTTCGGCGAGTCGCCGCGCTGGCATGATAGCCGGCTCTGGCTCTGCAACTGGGGCACCGGCGAGGTCGTCGCCGTGGACGAGGGCGGCACAAGCGAGGTCATGCTCAAGGTGCCGGCCGTCCTGCCCTATTCGATCGACTGGCTGCCCGATGGACGATTGCTTGTCGTTTCCGGGCGGGAGGGGCTTCTGCTGCGGCGGGAAGCGGATGGAACGCTCGCCACCCATGCCGATCTCCGAGGCCTGTCGAAAAACCCCTGGAACGAAATTGTCGTCGATGGGCGCGGCAACATCTACGTCAATGGCGGCGGGCCGGCGCCGGCGCCGGGCGAGCATTTCGGACCGGGCACGATCGTGTTGATCAGCCCGAACGGGGCGGTGCGGCAGGTCGCCGAGGATCTTGCTTTCGCGAACGGCATGGCGGTGACGCCGGACCACCGGACGCTGATCGTCGCCGAATCCCATGCCAATCGATTGACGGCCTTCGACATCGCTGAAGAAGGCGGCCTTTCCAAGCGGCGCGTCTGGGCCGATCTCGGCAACGACTATCCTGACGGCATCTGCATCGATGCCGAAGGCTGCGTCTGGTATGCCGATGTGCCGAACCGGCACTGCGTCAGGGTGCGCGAAGGCGGCGAGAAGATCGACCAGCTCGAGGTCGATCGCGGTTGCTTTGCCTGCATGCTGGGCGGAGCCGACGGCAGGACGCTGTTCGTCCTCGCCGCCGAATGGCGCGGTTTCGAAAACATGGTGAGCGACGCCCGCACCGGTCAGGTGCTGAGCATCGCTGTATCCGCGCCGGGAGCCGGATGGCCTTCTTACACCTCCGGCACGCGCCGATAGTTGGCGATGTCGGCCTTGACGCCGAGCCGCGCGATGGTTTCCTGCGCGCTGAAGGCGATGCGTTCATGGGCGGCCTTGACGATCGGCACCACCTTGTCGATTGCCGCCTGGCTTTCCCACTCGACCATGGTGACGATGTTGAACTCGCCCGGGCCGGAGAATTGTTCGAGCAGGAAATCCTGCACGAAGGCCTCCTGCCGGCGCAGCAGTTCATGCGTCATGAAGACCTTGCTCAGGATTTCGTCGCGCGCCTCGGCCGGCACGACGAATTTGTCGACCCGGAACACGCTGCCGGTGGGGTGATTGTTGGTGCTCATTTCGATCTGTCTCCGATTTGGAAGGTTGCCTGGCAGGTGGCTCGGAGACGGTTTGCAAGCTCAAGATAGGTTGAGGTCAAGGGGGGATTTAGCGCCAACTTCTCCTTCTCCCCTTGTGGGAGAAGGTGGCCGCGAAGCGGCCGGATGAGGGGTGCTCCAGGGGAATGAGGCGTTGGCGTTCCCTGGAACACCCCTCAACCGTCTCGGCGCTGCGCGCCGATCCACCTTCTCCCACAAGGGGAGAAGGGGAAGCCGGCTCCTAGCTCACCTCCGCAGTCCTTCTGCGCACGATCACCCCAAGCTCGTCGCTTTCCCGCGCGATGCGCAGGCGCTCTTCGGCTTCGGTCGCTTCGCGCTGGCGGTCCCACATCGAGGCGTAGAGGCCGTGTTTGGCCAGCAGCGCCGTGTGCGTGCCGCGCTCGGCGATCTGGCCGTCCTTGAGCACGATGATCTCGTCGGCCGAGATCACCGTCGACAGGCGGTGGGCGATGACGATCGTGGTGCGGCCCTTGCTGACGAGGTCGAGCGCCGCCTGGATCTCCTGCTCGGTCTGGGTATCCAGCGCCGAGGTCGCCTCGTCGAGCATCAGGATCGGCGGCGCCTTGAGGATGGTGCGGGCGATCGCCACGCGCTGCTTTTCGCCGCCCGACAGTTTCAGGCCGCGCTCGCCGACCATCGACTTGTAGCCTTCGGGCAGCTTGTCGATGAACGGGCCGATCTGGGCAAGCTCGGCGGCCTTGCGCACCTCCTCCTCGCTGGCGCCGACGCGGCCATAGCGGATGTTGTAGGCGATGGTGTCGTTGAAGAGCACCGTGTCCTGCGGCACCATGCCGAGCACGGCGCGCAGGCTCTCCTGAGTGACGTCGCGGATGTCCCGGCCGTCGATCAGCACCTGGCCGCCCTGCACGTCGTAGAAGCGGAACAGAAGCCTGGAAATGGTCGACTTGCCGGCGCCGGAGGGGCCGACGATCGCCACCGTCTTGCCGGCCGGAACCTCGAAGGAGACGCCTTTCAGGATCTTGCGGTTAGGATCATAGGAGAAATGCACGTCGCGGAACTCGACCTTGCCGGGGCCGACCCTGAGCGGCTTCGCGTCCGGCTTATCGACGATCTCTTGGCGAACGTCGAGCAGGTCGAACATATGCTCGATGTCGGTCAGGCCCTGCCGGATCTCGCGGTAGATGAAGCCGATGAAATTGAGCGGCACCGAAAGCTGGATCAGCATGGCGTTGATGAAGACGAAGTCGCCGACGCTCTGCGTGCCGGCCTGCACCTCCAGCGCCGACATGCACATGACGATGACTGTGCCCAGGCCGAAGATCAGGCCCTGGCCGAAATTCAGCCAGCCGAGCGATGTCCAGGTCTTGGTCGCGGCGATCTCGTAGCGCGCCATCGAGTGGTCGAAGCGCTCGGCCTCCATGCGCTCATTGGTGAAATATTTGACCGTCTCGAAGTTCAAGAGCGAGTCGATCGCCTTGGTGTTGGCGTCGGTATCGCTGTCGTTCATGTCGCGGCGGATCGAGATGCGCCAGTCGCTGGCCTTGACCGTGAACCAGACATAGAGCCAGACGGTGACGGCGACCACGGCGACATATTTCCAGCCATAGGTGAAGGCGAAGATGCCGGCCGTCAGAGCGAATTCGAGGATGGTCGGCGCCGTGTTCAGCATGATGAAGCGCACGATCGTCTCGATGCCCTTGGTGCCGCGCTCGATGATGCGCGACAGGCCGCCGGTGCGGCGCTCCAGATGGAAGCGCAGCGACAGCTCGTGCATGTGGACGAAGGTGCGGTAGGCGAGCTGGCGCACCGCATATTGGCCGACGCGGGCAAATAGCGCGTCGCGCAACTGGTTGAAGCCGAGCTGGACCAGGCGCAGCACGTTGTAGGCGATGACCAGCGCCACGGGCGCGAGCAGGAAGGACGGCAGCGGCGGCGGGGTCTTGGAGGCATGGGCCAGCGCATCCGTCGCCCATTTGAAGAAATACGGGCCGGCGACCAAAGTGAGCTTGGCGACGACCAGAAGCAGCGTCGCCCACGTGACACGGGCTCTGAGATCGGCTCGCTCGGCCGGCCACATATAGGGCCAGAGATTGCGCAATGTGGTGAGGGTGCCGGCTTCGGCGGATACGGTCTTTTCGGCCACTAGTCTTGCCTTTTGGGTAAACTGCCGGGGCAGCAGGAAGCAATGAGTTGGTTGAGCGAGGCGGAGACGCCCGCAAGCGCGGTATGGTCGACCGCGTAGCGCGAGCGCTGGCGGTCGGCCTCGAAGCGGACGAGCCCCGCCTCGACCAGGACCTTCAGGTGCTGCGAAACGGTCGACTGGGCGAGATCGAGATGATCGACCACCTCACGGCACGAGCAGCATGAGCTGGCCGCAAGATGTTTCAGGATCTCGATGCGCGCCGGATGCGAGAGCGCCGCCAGGCGCAGCGCGATGGCGCGGCTGTCGGCGCAACGGCTTTCGGGGGATTCGGTCATCGTCCATCGCCGATAGACGATGGAGGATGAGAGGGCAAGCTAGGCGGATGGGTAGATTGAGGTGAGGCGCCCGCCATTCGCGTTCGTCATCCTAGGGCGGAGCGCCGCGCAGCGGCGCGGCGCAGACCCTAGGATCCTGTGTGTTGGTTCTGGTGTATGGTTGAGGTGGGAAGGAGACCGAGTGGATCGTGGTCGTCCTTTCGGACAGGCCGTGGCATGGCCCGGTCCCTTCCCACCGGTGAACCATCAACCTGAACAGTTGCACGGGGCTGTTCGAAGCAGACCCCGCACCACAGGAAGAGGCGTGGACATGATAGCCCAGAACTATGTCGGCTGCGACATCTCCAAGCAGTGGCTCGACTTTTTTGATGAGACAAGCGGCCGTCTTCGGCGCATCGACAACCAGGCCGATGCGATCGCCGCCTATGTGGCAGGCCTTGATCCCAGTCGGGACTTCGTCGTCATGGAGGCGACAGGTGTCCATGACCGGCTGCTGCGCCATGCGCTGGCCAAGGCCGGCGTGCCGTTCTCGCGGCACAACCCGGCGCACACCCACCACTATTCGAAGTCGACGCGCCGGCGCGCCAAGACCGATCCTCTCGATGCCAGGATGCTGAGCGACTATGGCCGTCGCTATAACCCTGAGGCCGAGCCGGCGCCGAGCGAAGAAGTCGAGCGGCTTCAATCGCTTGCCGGCCACCGCGATCATTTGGTCGAGATGCGGGCAGCGCTGAAGAAGCACCTCGCCGAGGCTTTCGAGGAGGCCGTCATTGCCGATCTGGAAGAGACGATCGCCTTCCTCGACACGCGTATCAAGGCGTTCGAGAGCCAGATTGCCGAAGTCATTCGTCAAAACCAGGACACCGCTCGCGACCATGCGCTGATGGTCTCCGTGCCCGGTGTCTCCAATGTCGGCGCGCTCTCTTTGCTGGCGCTCCTGCCCGAGCTCGGCCAGCGCTCACCCAAGGCGATCGCCGCGCTCGCCGGCCTTGCCCCGTTCGACAACAAGAGCGGCAAGCTCAGCCGCAGGAGCCAGATCCAGGGCGGGCGATCACGCGTGCGTCGCGCCCTCTATATGGCTGCCCTCACCGCCATCAGAACCTGTGAGCGCTTCAAGACCTTCTATACCGCACTTGCTGCCCGCTCAGGGTCCAAGAAACTCGCCATCATCGCCGTCGCAAGGAAGCTCCTGGTCGTCCTCAACGCCATCATGCGCGACAAAACCGCATTCGCGTGAACACAGTTGCCATGCCGTTACCCCAGAACATCCCGGCGTTCGAGAATTTTCACCTGTCCTGGCCGATGGCACTAAACAGCGCCATTTCTTTCTTCACCGCAGCACACTTCGGCGACTGTCACGGCATGGATCCTAGGGTCTGCGCGCGTCGCTTCGCTCCTTGCTCCGCCCTAGGATGACGAAGTCGCTACTCCGTCTTCGGCGCTGTCATCTGCTCGCCCATGGCCTTCATGTCGGCGTCCTCGCCCTCCTTGGACTTGGACGGCACCTTGAACACCTGGCCGGGCCAGATGCGGTCGGGATCGCGGATCTGATCCTTGTTGGCGAGATAGATGGTCGAGAAGCGTGTGCCATGGCCGTAGACACGACGCGAGATGCGCCAGAGCGTGTCGTTGCGGCGGATGATGACGGCGCTGTTGGCATGTTCGAGCTTCGGCGCGACCGTCTCGGCCACGTCGGCCGACGGCGTCGCCTCGGCGACCTTGGCCGGAGCCTCGGCGGGCTTGGCCGCTTCGGCCGTTGCCGCCGGCTTGGCTTCCGCGGCCTGGGATCCGGCACCCTGGACCTGTGCGAGCTTGGTCTCGGCCGGCTTGGCCTCGCCGGTCTTGGTCTCATTTGGAGCGACGGCTGCGATCGACTCGCCGGGCTCGCGCTCGAACGGCACGGCGGCGCGGGCGACGACCTTGACGCCGTCGCTGTCCAGGCCATCGACATGGATGGTGTAGTTGCCGACCGGGATGTCGCGGGTCGCTTCGATCAGGAAATGGCCGTCGGCGGAGGTCCGCGCATCGCCAAGCAGGATGGCGTCGGCATAGGCGCGCACCTTGCGGCCGGGATCGGCCGTGCCGGCGACGAAGATCTTGCTGCCGTCGATCTCGACCGCTTCGACGGCGATCTTGGGCTCGCCCGGGGCCGGCGCAGTCGCAGGCGCAGAAGCTTGATCACTGGCGGCGGGCGCGCTTGCGGCCGGAGCCTGGGCTGCCGGTGCCGCCTGGTCGGTGGCGGCGGGCGCCGCCGGCTTGGTCTCGACCCCGGGAACGGTGATAAGTTGCGAGGCCTTGCCCGGCTCCTCGACCATGGCCAGAACCTGCCCGGTCGGGCTCTGCGGCACCGAAACGACGGCGGTCTGGGCCGAGGCGACGGCAGTGCCGCCAACCGTCTGGCGCAGCGTGATCGTATAGTCGCCCGGCTTCAGCGGATCGTCGAGCACGATGGCGAAGGCGCCGTCGGGGCCGGAATCGGTCGAGCCGAGCACCGTGCCGCCACTCAGGATCTCGACCTTGGCGTTGGGCGCGGCGCTGCCGGCGACGACGATCGAGCCGTTGCTTTCGACGCGCACGACATCGAAGGTCGGCAGCGTCGAACCGGCCGCGGCGGCCGGCGCCGTTGCGTTCTTGTTGGCCGGCGCCATCGTGTTGGCCGGGGCCATTGTGTTTGCAGGAGCTTGAGGCACGCGCGCCTCGGTGGTCGTGCTCGAGGATTCAGCCGGTTTCGCGCCGGTCTGCGGCAGCGCCGCGACCTGCGCTGGTTTCTGGTTGATGTAGGGATCGAGCGCGCCCGACCCGTAGGCGACCGCCGCCACGACGGCCACGCCGCCCGCCGCGAACAAGAACGCCTTAGAAGGATTGATAGCCATAATTTTATACTGCCCCCTTAGCCACCTAACGCCGGTCTAGCGTGTTTTCTCCAAGCTCACAAGAAAAAGCCCGTCCGCGGGCTTGACCCGGCCAACCGTCCCCATCACCAATCATCGTCATGAACACGATTCGATCCGTCTGCGTCTATTGCGGCTCGTCTCCGGGCCGCGACGAGGCCTATATCAAGGCCGGCCACACGCTTGGCCGCTCGCTTGCCAAATCCGGGTTGCGCCTCATCTATGGCGGCGGCACCAAGGGCATCATGGGCGCCGTCGCCGATGGCGCGCTCAAGGCCGGCGGCAAGGTCACCGGCATCATCCCGCGCTTCCTGATCAACAGGGAAGCGACCGAAACCGCGCTCGACAAGCTCGACGAATTGCTGATCACCGACAATATGCACGAGCGCAAGCACAGCATGTTCGAAAAATCCGACGCCTTTGTGGCGCTGCCGGGCGGCATCGGCACGGTGGAGGAGATCGTCGAGATCATGACCTGGGCGCAGCTCGGCCATCATCGCAAGCCGATCGTCTTCGCCAACGTCAAGGGGTTCTGGGATCCGATGCTGTCGCTGATCGAGCATATGTCGGAGGAAGGCTTCATACACACCGCGCATCGCGTGAAGCCGCTGGTGGTCAACGACCCGGAAGCGATAGTCGCCGCTATCATGGTGGCAGGCTCGTCCGTCGACGCGCCGACGGAAGGCGTACAGTCGGTGATAGATAAGATGTAAGGCAATAAGGCAGTAGGGGAGTAAGGCAGTATGTAAGGCTGCGGAAAATGCCCCCTACTGCCCTACTGCCCTACTGCCCTACTGCCCTACTGCCCTACTGCCCTACTGCCTTCCTCAAATCCCCAATCACCGTCCGCCGATCATTCCTGCGCCATGCCAGATGGATCGACACGCTGCGCTTGAACCAGGGCAGGTCGCGGAAGATCACGCCCGGAGGTGCCGCGCTGCGCAAGCTTTCCTGGACCGTGGCGAGGCCGAGACCGGCGCTGACCAGGCCGAGCGACGTCAACGGATCGTTCGTCTCATAGGCGATGTCGGGCATGAAACCGGATTCGGCGCAGGCCGCCAGGAACTGCGCGCGGTTGGTGTCGCCGGGCTGGCGCACGACGGTGATCCAGACGCGGCCGTCGAGTTGCCCGGGCTGTATGTCGGCGATACCGGCAAGCGGATCGCCCTCTGGGATTGCCAGCACCAATGGCTCGCGCCGCACCAGCATGCTTTCAAGATCGGGATCGCCCTCGGGTGCCGGCGAGTAGACGAAACCGAGGTCGAGCACGCGCTGCCTCAGATCATCGAATTGCGCAGCCGTTCGCAGGCTCCTGAGTTGCAGGTGGAAATCCGGCCGCGCGTGGCGGAAATCCTTCAGCATCGCGGCGATCAGCCCCGCATGCACCGCGCCCTCGACATAGCCGATGGCAAGGCTGCCCGTGGCGCCGCTGGCGAGGTTGCGGCCCAGCTCTTCCAGTCGCGCCGCGTTGGCAAGCAAGGCGCGCGCTTCGGCAAGGAAGGCCCTGCCCTCGGCGTTGAGATGGAGGCGCTGCTTCACCCGCTCGAACAAAGTGACGCCGAGCTGCTCCTCGAGCTGTATGATTTGCCGGCTCAAGGGCGACTGCGAAACGTGCAATTGCTCGGCGGCGCGGCCGACATTGCCGGCCTCGGCGACGGCGACGAAATATCTGATCTGGCGCAGGTCGAGCATTTTTTGGCCTCTCAATTCCAAGTCCTCAAAGGTCTGAGCTTTATCCTAATCAGTCTTGGACAGTCTGGACTCGGCGCGATATCTCCCTCGTCACCCCAGCCACGAAGGAGATCGCCATGCAGTTCTTTGCCCTGCTCAGCCGCAACACCCAAAAATTCAGCGACGCCGATTTCGCGCCGCTGCTGCCGCCGGAGTCCGAGCGGCGAAAGGCGCTTTACGTGCAAGGCGCGGTGCGCCAGATCTGGAACCGTGGCGACATTCCCGGCAGCGGCATGATGTTCGAGGCGGCCGACGAGAAGGAAGTGCGCGGCCATCTCGCCACGCTGCCGCTGATCGAGGCCGGCATGATGGACATCACGGCGATCGTGCCGCTCAACCCCTATCCTGGCTTTGGGCCGAAGCGCTGAATCGAGCCTTATTCGTGAGGTTGCCGCATATTGGCGGCCTCACGGCCAGGCTTCCTGCATCGCGTTCACTGAAAGCCATGCCATCGCGAGAAGCGCGACGAGCAGCGCCAGCCGCAGCCCCGCGGATCGCGCCTGGCCGGTCTCCTGACGCTGAAGCCGGCGCCAGGTCTGGAATGCCGCGAAGAGAGTAAGCAGCGCATAAAACCTGGCCAGCATCCACAAGACCGCCCGCCGGATATCGGAATGCCGTTATTCTCGAGCACCTTGCCGATCAGCATCGCCGGTCCGGCGACGAACAAGGCAATGGCGATGCCGAACAGGAAGCCGATCATCGCGCCTGGAAAGGACGTCGCCGACAGCGCGAGCAGCACCGCCAGAAGGACGAGCAGAGTGATGAACGCGCGCTGGCTCATGGGCCATTATTCCCCGACCGAACGTAGCGTAATGTACCAGTCCGACCTTAACTGCGCGTAACGGCGTGGGCGGTCTTCGAACCGTGGGCCGGGGTGCGGCTGGCCGAGACCTGCCTTCCCCTACCGGCAACGGAACCGATGCGGGCTTAAATTCGGCCATCATCACTGGGCTGAAAACCCTGCCAGGCGAGACGACGCCGGTGGTCTCGCCGCAACGAAGAAATCGTCTCCAGCTTGCCGAGCGCCATTCTGGCGTGCCCATTGCCGCCGACACACAGCAGACCGGGACGACAGGCAAATTCCGATCTGAACGATTCAGCCGGCACCAGTGAGTTCAGCTGCCGTGCGCACGCGGGCGAGCACCTCGCTCAGCATGTCGTGCATGGCCTTGCGGGCTCTTGCGGAGTCGCCGGACTCGATCGCCTTCAGCACCTTGCCATGCGCGTCGAGATCGCCCACCGGGTGACCGAACAGCGCGTTGGTGGTCGGCACGCTATACTGCAGCGCCGTGTGGATCAGCGCGGAGAGCGGCAGGAAGAAGCGGTTCCCGGTGGCGGCAAGCACCGCTTCATGGAAAGCGGCGTCCGACAAGACCGGATCGCCCTGGCCGGAGGAGGCCGCGCGCATCGCTTCGAAGGCCTCGCGGATGGCGACGATCTCGTCCGGGTTGTTGCGGCTCGCGGCAAGAGCCGCGGCCTCGCATTCGAAACCCAGGCGCACTTCCAGAAGCTCGATGATGAAGTGGCGCGGTGTCGCGCTGGCGCGCAGCCAACCCAGCACCGCGGGGTCCAAGAAATTCCAGTCCTTCAGCGGGCGGATGCGCGAGCCACGCCGCGGGCGGGTGACCAGCAGGCCTTTGGCCCACAGGATCTTCACCGCTTCGCGCGCCGCACTTCGGCTGGCGCCGAAGCGGGCGCAGATCTCCTCCTCGCCAATCAGGGTCGCGCCGGGCGGAAACAGCCCTCGGAGAATCTCGCGGCCGAGATTGTTGGTTATCTCGTCCGTCACCGACGCCGTCTGGTTGCCTGCCATTTTGTCCCGGCCCATTTGGTTCTGCTAGCAAGCGTCGGTGTTATCTTAGCAAGCCGAACCTGTCCATTATCATCTGATTTGTCAGATAAATGCAGTTGAAGGCATCGCGACTTTCCTGTTAGCTGTTGGGGGAAGCAGCGGAGAGCCGGTTTGTCGCCAACATCCTCGATGCGCGCGGTGGTGCTGCGCCGGCCGCTCGACCTCGACGTCGAGGAGCGCACAACGCCAGGGCCCGGGCCAGGCGAGGTACTGGTGCGCATTGCGCGCGGCGGCATTTGCGGCTCCGACCTGCATTATTTCCGCCATTGCGGTTTCGGCACTGTGCGCATGAAGGAGCCGATGATCCTCGGCCACGAGATCGCCGGCCGCGTCGAGGCGCTGGGCGCCGGCGTTTCCAGGCCGGCGGTGGGGACGGCGGTCGCCGTCAATCCCGCCAACCCTTGCGGCGTCTGCGCCTTCTGCCGGGCCGGGCAACCGATCCATTGCCTCGACATGCGCTTCCTGGGGTCGGCGATGCGCATGCCGCATGTGCAGGGCGGCTTTGCCGAACATCTCGTCTGCCGCGCCAAAAACGCCGTGCCGCTGACGACGGGCTCCGACCCTACCGCCGGCGCGTTCGCGGAGCCTCTTGCCGTGACGCTGCATGCCGTCGCCCAGGCGCCGGTCTATGGCAGCCGCGTGCTGATCATGGGCGCTGGACCGATCGGCACGCTGCTGGTGCTCGCCGCGCGCTTTGCCGGCGCGCGCGAAGTCGTCGTCACCGATGTGCAGGACAGACCGCTGCAATACGCCGCCAAGATCGGCGCCGACCGCACGATCAATGTCGCCACACATGCCGAGGCGATGGACGGCTACGCCGCCAACAAGGGGTATTTCGACGTCGTCTTCGAGGCCGCCGGCCAGGGCGGGACGGTCGCCAGCGCCTTGCCTGTCATCAAGCCGCGCGGCACGCTGGTGGCCGTCGGCCAGGGCGCGACGGCGGAGCTTTCCATGTCGGTCATCGTCACCAAGGAAATCCAGGTGAAGGGCAGCTTCCGCTTCGACACGGAATTCGCCCTGGCGGTCGACCTGATCGGCTCGGGCCGGATCGACGTCGCGCCGCTGCTCAGCAACACGCTGCCACTCGCCGAGGCGCGAAAGGCCTTCGAGCTGGCCAGCGACAAATCGCAATCGATGAAGGTGCAAATTGCGTTCGACTGATTATCTCGGCCGTCTTTTCGGCCTCGAGGGCAGGCATGCCTTCGTCACCGGCGCCAGCCGCGGGCTGGGCCTCGCCTTCGCGGGGGCACTGGCCGCGGCCGGCGCGCGCGTCACGCTCGGCGGCCGCAAGATGGAGGAGCTGAAGGCTGCCGCCGACAGGCTGCGTGCCGAAGGCCACACGATCGCGGAGTCATTAATCGATGTCACCGACACCCAATCGGTCGATGCGGCAATCGCAGCTTCGGAAGCCGACACCGGGCCGATCGACATCCTGGTCAACAATGCCGGCATCCAGCGCCGCGCGCCGCTGGAGACTTTCTCCGATGCCGACTGGGACGCGCTGATGGCGACCAATCTCGACGGCGTGTTCAAGATGAGCCGCGCCGCGGTGAAGGGCATGATCCAGCGCCGCAAGGGCGTCATCATCAATGTCTCCTCGGTGCAGAGCGCGCTCGCACGCCCCTCGATCGCGCCTTACGCGGCGAGCAAGGGAGCGATCACCATGCTGACCAAGTCGATGGCCGGCGAATGGGGCCAGCACGGCGTGCGCGTCAACGCCATCGCGCCCGGCTATTTCAAGACAGAGCTCAACGCGGCTTTAGTCGCCGACGAGAAATTCTCGACCTGGCTCACCGGCCGCACGCCGATGCGGCGCTGGGGTGATGTCGAGGAACTGGCTGGCGCGGCGGTGTTCCTGGCATCGGATGCCGCGAGTTTCGTCACTGGTCAGACGCTGCTGGTGGATGGCGGGATCACCAGTGTGTTGTGAGCCTCATAGGCAACACTCAAACCGGTAGGCTTGTCTCCCCCACCGACAGATGCCGCTCGATGGGCGGATCGATCTTGGTGTCCTTCGCGAACCCGGTCAACACCCTGTCCACCGACAGCCTGCCCGCCCCGCTGAGCGCCAGGATGAACATGCCGCCGGCGATGGCGAGATCCTTCTCGAAATGGAGCAGTTCGTTCTGGCTGGCGAAATTGGTGTGGAAGAGGCTTGCCGTCATCAGGCAGAACAGGCCGAGCCCGATCGCACCCAGCCGCGCCAGGATGCCGAGCGCCACCGACAGGCCGGCGCCGAGTTGCAGCGCGATGGTGGCAATGAGCAGCGGCGTGCCGACGCCAAGCGCGGCCATCGCCTTCTGAGCGCCCTCGAAATGCGTCGCCAGTTGCAGTCCCTCATGCACGAAGATCAGGGACAGAAACAGCCGGCCGGCCAGCAGGACGACATCCCTGGCGTGCAGTTTTTCGGCAAGTTCGATCGGTGTCATGATCGGCTCCAATCCTTGGAAACAGGTGGCCGCCACGCGTCCGCGTGGGCCTGCGCGCTCGAGGTTGAAAGGTCGGAGCCGGCGCGAGGGAGAGCAACGCCGGCTCCGGTTTTCGGGCGCTACCGCCGTGGCGCCCAAAAAGTTGGTATTGGCGGGAGAGATCAGCGCCAGGCCCCCTCTCCGGCCGCTTCGCGGCCACCTCTCCCCCTTCGTGGGCGAGGAAACAGGCGGCGTTACTTCGTCACCTTGGTGTCGATCGCCTGCTTGAGGTCGGAAAGCTCCTCGCAGCCCGACGGGCACAGCTTCTCCAGCGAGGCGAGTTGCTCGTTGGCCTTGGCCATGTCGCCGGTCTCGACATAGAGCTCACCCAGATACTCATGCGCGGCCTTATGGTCGGGCTTAAGCTCCAGCGCCTTGGTGTAGTAGGTCAGCGAGGTCTGATAGTCGCCGGTCTTGCGCAGCGTGAAGCCGAGCAGGTTGTAGACGTCGGCCTGCTGGGTGTCCTGCGCGAGGTCGCGCAGATCGGCCAGCGCGCCCTTATAGTCCTTGGCGTCGATCTTGGCCTTGACGGCAGTCAGGTCGGGCGCATCGGCGCCTTCGATGTCGTCCACGGCATAGGCCGGAACGGCGATCGCGATCGGGGCCGCGGTCAAGACGGCAATGGCGCCGAGCGCCGCGAAAGTTAAGTGTTTCATTGGAGTGTCGCTTTCTGTTCACGATCCGAGTGAGATCAGATCTGGGTCGGGGTGAAGGCGTAGGCATTGCCGTCCTTGACGAAGCTGCCTGTGCCGGGGAACGGGAAGTGCGAGCCGCAGATGCGGACATTGTCGGCGATCACCTGGTCAATGATCCGGTGCCGCGTGGTGATCGCCGTCGGACCGTCCTGGTCGTAGGCGCCCTGCCATTCGGGATGCGGGGCAAGCAGCGCCGGCACGTACATGGTGTCGGCCGAGACGAGGAATTGCTCGGCGCCGGCATCGACATGGTAGACCGAATGGCCAGGCGTATGGCCGGGCGCCGCCATGAGGCGGATGCCGGGCACCACTTCCGCGCCATCGTCGACCAGCTTCCAGTTCTTCCATTTCGGAAAATTCTCGGCGATGCGCTTGCCCGCCGGCTTGCGGCCCTCGGGCAGCTTGGCGAGGCGGCTCGGATCCGTCCACCAATTGTATTCGGTGGCGTTGACGATCAGCTCGGCATTGGGGAACACCGGATCGTTGGTGCCCTTCTCCATCAGGCCCCAGACATGGTCCGGATGGAAATGCGAGATCAGAATGGTGTCGATCGCCTTGTAGTCGATGCCCGCGGCCTTCATGTTGGCCGGCAGATGCGTGGCGTTGGCCTGCCACTGGCCGACGCCGGAACCGGCGTCCATCATGATGGTGCGGCCGTTCATCTTGAGCACCACGACGGTGAGCGGGATCGGCATGAAGTCGGTGGTCAATCCTGCCTTGGCGAGTGCCGCCTTGGTGTCGTCGACCGAGACGTCCTTGATGAAGGCCGGGTCGTGGGGCTTGCGCCAAATGCCGTCATAGACGGCGGTGACCTCGAGCGAGCCGACCTTGTATTTGTAGAAGCCGACCAGCGGCTCGACCGGGGTTTCGGCGTGGGCCGCGGGCGCGAATTCGAGCTTGCCGGCAATGCCGAAGGCGGCAGCGGCGGCGGCTGATCCGAGCACCATGCGGCGTGTCATGTTGAACATCAGAAATCTCCTCTAGTGGCTGCGGGTTGCGTCAGGTTTCAGGCGGTATGAGAGATTGGCGGAGGGCCCGGTGCGACCCTCCGCCGGCTGCGGAAGCCGGTGCCGGCCGGTCCGACTGAAAGACCGACCGGCACAGGGGAGATCGGGACTTCGGCTCCGAGCCCTGCGAGGCGTGCCTTCCCCGCCCGGATCGGGACGTTCAGCCCCAAGCTCCTAGCTCAGCGACCCCAGATGCCCTGGCCAGGCTCATCCGCAGCGATCTTGGCCGCCGGCTTCATGTCGTGACGGTCCAGCTTCACGATGGAAGCAGTGGTGGTGGTGTCGACGGCGGCTGCGTGCTGGGCGGCCGCGGAGAAGTGGTCGCTGCCGGCAAAGGCGCCGCCGGTGGCAAGGAGGATGGCGACTGCGGTGAGGGCGATCTTGTTCATATGCGTATTCTCCGGGTTGGTTGATGCGTGCCTTGGGAGGATGGCCTCGCTACAGCCAAGACCCGGAAGGCTCGGGCTTTATTCCCGGGGGGCGGAGAATCTTTTCAGGGCGCGATACAAATCGCGACCCGTCCGGATGAAACGGGAAGCCGCGGCCAGTTAGCCGGCGTTAAGCATCGCTCCAGCTTTTGGGCTGAAAATAACCTGCCAAGCTGCCAGTGACGCAACTTGAAGCCGGTCCGGAAGTTTAAATTTAAGCACTTCCTGCTAGCTTCAACCGATGGATTTCTGTCCGCGAAAGGTATTCGCGTCGAATTGACCGGGACTGGTTTCAATATCGGCCGTATCAGACAGGCCGTTTTCTCTTCCGCCAACTTGCCGGCGGCGATCGCTGTGTTCGTGCTTGCGATCTGCGCGCTCTTCGTCGATCAGCAAAACAGAAAAGTCTCCGACCAGCTGTTGCGCGCCGACGTGCTCGCCAAGGTCAACATCATCCGCGCCAAGCTCGAGGGAAACATAAACGGCAACCTGCAGCTGGTGCAGGGCCTTGCTTCGGCGGTGACGACCGAGCCGTATATGGGGCAACAGCGATTTGCGGCGCTCGCCGCGAACCTGTTCAAGGAGAAATCACAGCTGCGCAACATTGCCGGCGCGCCCGACCTTGTGATCTCGTTGATGTACCCGATGAAAGGCAACGAAAAGGCGCTCGGGCTCGACTACCGCAAGAACGAAGCACAGCGCATGGCGGCGCTGCGGGCGCGCGACCAGCGCGCCTTGGTCCTGGCGGGTCCGGTAGACCTCGTCCAGGGCGGCCGAGGCTTCATCGGCAGGATTCCGATTTTCGTACCGACAGTGGGCGGCGGTGACCGGTTCTGGGGCATTCTCTCCGCGGTCATCGATGTCGACAGGCTCTTTGCCGCAAGCGGCCTCACCGACCCGGACCTCGATATCGAGGTCGCCCTGACAGGCAAGGACGCGCTGGGCGGCGGCGGCCAGCGCTTCTTCGGCAGCGAGAACGTGGTCAACGGCACCCCGGTAACGGCCGAAGTGGAACTGCCGCTGGGGTCCTGGCAATTGTCGGCGATACCGAAACACGGCTGGCCGGCCACGCCGAAGAACGAGGCCACCTTGTGGGCAACGGTGGCGCTGGCCGGCGCGCTGATTGTGTTGCCCATCCTGATAGCCGGTTGGTTGTTCGGCGAGAGACAGAAGAATTACGCGGAGCTGCGGCGGCTTTCCCAACGCCTTGAGCTTGCGCTAGATGCCTCGGGCATCGGCGTATGGGAACACGACCTCGCCACCTCGCAGCTCGTGTGGGACGATCGCCTCAACGAGATCTATGGCAGGCCGGCTGACGGCCGGCCGCGTGGCTATGACGACTGGGCGCTGACCATTCATCCAGACGACCTGGAGCGCGCAAGAAGGGACTTCGACACGGCGGCAGCAACCCAAGGCCGCTATTCCTCGCAGTACCGTCTTCTCCTTCCTGACGGCACCGTCCGCCATGTGCGCACCCGGGCAGGCTTCCTGCAGGACGTCGACGACACGCCCAAGATGATCGGCGCTGAATGGGACGTGACCAGCGACGTCCTGCTCAATGAGAATCTGGTGCATGAGCGGCAATTGTCGGAATCGAAGAATGCCGAACTTGAGACCGCCAAGGCGCGCATCGAGCACGTTGCGCTGCATGATTCTCTGACGGGCCTGCCCAATCGCCGCTATCTTGATGAGATGCTGGCCGGGGCGCACGATGATCGCACTGCCTTGCTGCATCTCGACCTCGACCGCTTCAAGCACATCAACGACACGCTCGGCCATGCGGCAGGCGACGCCATGCTCATGCATGCCTCGAAGGTCATCAAGGCCAACGTCCGGGCGGCCGACTTCGTGGCGCGCATCGGCGGGGACGAGTTCATCGTGGTGTGCCGCGGACGCAGGGACGATGAACTCGCCGCACTCGCGGACCGGATCATCGAAGAGATGCGCCAACCCGTCGACTATAAGGGCCACCAATGCCGGTTTGGGGTCAGCATCGGGATTGCGGCCAACAGCGGCATCGATGCCAAGCAATTGCTGGTCAATGCCGACCTCGCGCTCTACCGAGCCAAGAGCCGAGGGCGCAACCGTTATGAGTTCTTCAACGAAGAGCTGCAAAGCGAGATCGTGAAGACCAAGCAAACTGCCGATGAGATTCTCGGCGGCTTGGAGCGCAACGAGTTCATTGCCTATTACCAGCCGCAGTTCGACGCCAACACGCTCGAGATCGTCGGTGTCGAAGCGCTGTCGCGCTGGCGCCATCCACAGCGCGGCATCCTCGGCCCCGACGTGTTCCTCAAGGTGGCCGAGGAATTGAACGTGGTCTCGCTCATCGACCGCACGATCCTCGAACAAACGCTCGAGAATTTCCAGCGCTGGTCGCTCGACGGGCTCAACATCCCGCGCGTGTCGGTCAATGTCTCGGCACGAAGGCTGGAAGACAAGGATCTCATCAACGGCCTGCGCAAGCTGGCGATCAAGAAGGGAACCGTTTCATTCGAGCTCGTGGAGTCGATCTTTCTCGACGAGCACGACGACCTTGTCGCCTGGAACATCGAGCACATCAAGGAACTCGGAATCGACATCGAGATCGACGATTTCGGCACGGGCTACGCATCGGTCGTCAGCCTGCTCAAACTGCAACCGCGCCGTCTCAAGATCGACCGGCAGCTCGTCACGCCGATAACCGGCTCGCCGGCGCAGCGGCGGCTGGTGTCGTCAATCATAGAGATCGGCAAATCGCTCGGCATCGGGGTCGTGGCGGAAGGCGTCGAGACGATGGAACATGCGCGCATCCTGAAAGAGCTTGGCTGCGACATCCTGCAGGGCTACGCCTTCGGGCGCCCGATGGACGCAACATCCTTCAGGATCTTCGCGCAGTCGCGGGAGTGGCTGGCAGCGGGATAGCGATGCCGGCTCACCCAGCTGCCATTTGACCGGGCTGTTGCCGGCTGCACGACCCGTTCGGCAAGCGGGCAAACGACAGGACAGCCCTGCCGAGAGGGAGACCCGCTGAAAACCCGGTCATCAAACTGTCACACCAGGCGGCAATCGCCATGGTAGGTTTGCCGTGGCCGCCCCCGCGACCCCGACCGCATCAAGAACCGGCGAAGCCGCCATGAACATCGCCCTCCCCGCCGAAGGCACTGATCTCTCGCCCTATCTGCCGGACGAGCACGGGCTGTTCTTCATCTACCATTTCAAGGCCGATGGTTCCCGCACCGCCGATCCCGCCGAGGCGCATTGGAGCTGGCGCAGCTACCAGATCACCGACATGCGCGCCCGCCACGAGATCGGCGCCGAGACGGCCCTGCCGGCGCCGGTGCGCGACGCCTTCCTGTCGCCAAGCCATGGCTGCCAGATCGATTTCGAGGACGACTTCCTCTATGGCGACCTGCCGGACCTCAGGCACGATTTTGCCGAGGCGCGCGGACTCACGCATTTCCGCTTCGCCTTCAACGACAAGATGCTGGTCGGCGCCCGCAAGCAGCCGCTGGAATCGGTCGACAAGATCCGCAAGCTGGTGGAGAGCGGCACACGGAAATTCCGCACGCCGGCCGAGCTGATCGAAGCGGTGATGGGCCAGTCGCTCGACGGCATGGCGGCCGAGCTCGACAAGATGGGCAACACGCTCGACGGCATCGAGGATCGCATCGTGTGCAATGCATGGCACAATGAGCGCCAGGCGCTGGTCGACGCGCGCCGGCAGCTGGTGCTGATCCACCGGCAGATGGCGACGCTCACCAGCCTCTTCCGCCACCTCGACCATTCGCATCGCAACGAGCTGCCCGACCCGATCAACGACATGGCCACACGCCTCTCGCACCGGGCGCATACGCTGCATCATGACGGCGAGCAGCTGCAGGCGCGCACGCGGCTGCTGCAGGATGAGCTGATGGCGAAGCTTACCGAGCAGTCGAACCAGCTGCTCTACATCCTCTCCGTCATGACGGCGGTCCTGTTGCCGACGACCATCATTTCTGGCCTGTTCGGCATGAATGTCGGCGGCGTGCCGCTGGTCGACACGCCGCACGGCTTTTGGGTGGTGACGGCGATCTCGGTCGTCATAGCCGGCGTTGTTTACAAGATCGTGCGACGGCTCGGGCGCGTGTAGGGCGCCGATTCTATCTCGTCGCCGGCGCCGCCGGCCGCGCTTCGCGGCCCCTGAACATCGACCAGCTGTACATCGCCAGCGCCGTCCAGATCAGCCCGAACGCGATTGCCTGTGTGGTGCCGAACGGCTCACCGAAGATCAGCACGGCGATCAGAAACACCATGGTCGGCGCGATATATTGCATGATGCCTATGGTGGACAGGCGCAGCAGCCTTGCGCCGAAGGCGAAGAGCAGCAGCGGCACGGCGGTGATCGGGCCGCAGCCGATGAGCAAGGCCGTGTCGGCACCGGTGCTGGAGATGAGGTGATCCTGGCCGGTGGCAATCAGGTAGACGATGTAGCAGAGCGCCGGCACCGACAGCAAAAGCACCTCGAGCAGGAAACCCTGGCTCGGGCCGATCGGCAGCGTCTTGCGGAAGAAGCCGTAGGCGGCAAAGGAAAAGGCGAGCGCCAGCGACACCCAGGGCAATTTGCCTGCCTCGACAGTCAGCACCGTCACCGCGATGGCGGCCAGCACAACAGCCGCGATCTGCAGCCGGTCGAGCTTCTCGCCGAGCAGCACGGCGCCGACGACGACATTGACCAGCGGGTTGATGTAGTAGCCCAGCGCGGTCTCGACGGTACGGTCGACCGCGATCGCCCAGACATAGATGCCCCAGTTGACCGAGATCAGCACCGCCGTCAGTGCCGCCATGGCAAGGCTCTTCGGCGAACGGATCGCCGCCTTGAAGTCGGCGGTGCGGCCGGCCCAGAGGAGCACCGCCGCCGCGATCGGCACCGACCAGACGACGCGGTTGGCGATCACCTCGGCAAGCGGCAGATGCGCCACCGCCTTCATATAGAAGGGCAAGAGCCCCCAGAGGAAATAGGCGCCAAGTGCCAGAAGGAAGCCGCGGCGGCCCTTGGCGACTTGATCGAGATCGGCTGTAGCGGTGACCATGGCCCAACGCTATGGCTCAGCGGGCCGCCCAAGACCATCACAAAATTATGATGGATCAACGGAGTTTTGGTGATGGCTCAGCGGCCGGGACCGCTTCCTTTCCGGGGCGCCGCATCACAATTCGCCTCCGCCGGTCCGCCTACAGAATTTTCTGTTTGCGATGGCCCGCCCGTAGTAATAGCCTCATTTTAGCGCTTGGGGGAATTCTAATATGAAGTGATTCTGGAACCCTTCAATGTCGCGCCTGACAAGTGCCATAAAGAATAGGAAGTATACTTTCTTCCGAGCGCAGCTCGGGGTAAGGCGTCATCTGGCCGACTCGGTCGCCTATCGGGCTTACCGCGCGACAACAGACATCGATTACTTCTTTCACGTTTTCCCGGACCGCAAGCTGATCTATGTGGAAGTACCCAAAGCGGGTTGCACCACAGTCAAGCGACTGCTTTCGATCTGCGCCTACGGAATCAACCATGATGACGATCCCGAGGCATATCATTCGCGTCGAAAATCCGGACTGCTTGCCCCGAGCGACGTCGGCGTAAAACTATTCGAATCGCTGCTGCGCGACCCCGAGACGCTGATTTTCTCCGTGGTGAGAAATCCATTCTCCAGATTGCGGTCATGTTATCTCAACAAGTTCTATAAGCTCAAACTATCCGACCCAGGAAATACCGGACTGATTGAGCAATTGATGGGCGACATGACCTCATTGTCCTCGTCCGACATCGACCGAGACCAACTGTCTTTCGACAGCTTCGTCAAAGGCGCCTGCACAACGGCTGCTCTCGGCAAGAACGGCCATTGGAGCCTGATGTCAGCAATAATTCCGAATTCGAGCGACTTCAGGATCGAGATCATAAAGCTCGAATCCCTGGCCGAAGGCTTGAATCCTGTCTTGGCCCGATTAGGCGCTTCGGAGGAAATTCGGAACTCGCTGGCAAAACCGCTCAACCAGTCTGCCCCTACGCCAGGAATTGCATGGACGCGGCCGCTGGTTGATCAAGTCAGGCGGGCCTATGCGGAGGATTTCAGGCGGTTCGGTTATGATGCCGACTATCGAGCCGGCTGACGGTCCGAATCCCCCTACTCCGCCGCCACCAGCCCAGCCATCTCGCGGTTCTTCATCAGCTTGTAGATGATCGAATCCATCAGCGCCTGGAAGGAGGCGTCGATGATGTTTTCCGAAACGCCGACCGTCCACCAGCGGGCGCCGGTGGAATCATGCGATTCGACCAGGACGCGCGTGATGGCCTCGGTGCCGCCATTGAGGATACGCACCTTGAAGTCGGCGAGCTCGAGGTCGACGATTTCGCTCTGGTATTTGCCGAGGTCCTTGCGCAGCGCGATGTCGAGCGCGTTGACCGGGCCATGGCCCTCCGCCACCGACATCTTCTCCTCGCCGTCGACCTCGACCTTCACGATCGCCTCGGAGACGGTCTTCAGATTGCCGTTGGCGTCGAAGCGGCGCTCGACCATGCAGCGGAAGGAGGTGACGTTGAAGAACTCCGGCAAGCCGTGCAGCATTTTTCGCGCGAGCAGCTCGAAGGACGCGTCGGCGCCTTCATAGGCATAGCCTTCGGCCTCGCGCTCTTTGACCACCGCGATCAGCGCGTCTAGCCGATGATCGTCCTTCGGCACCTCGATGCCGCGCCGCTTCAGCTCGGCGAGGAAATTCGCCTTGCCGCCCTGGTCGGAGACCATGACTCGCCGGCGGTTGCCGACGGCTTCCGGCGGCACATGTTCATAAGTCGCCGGCTCCTTGGCCAGAGCCGAGGCATGGATGCCGGCCTTGGTGGCGAAGGCGGACGAACCGACATAGGGCGCCTGCGCTTCCGGCGCACGGTTGAGCAATTCGTCGAAGGCGCGTGAGAGCCTGGATATTCCGGTCAGATCCTCGGCTGAAATGCCGGTTTCGAAACGGTCGGCGAAGGCGGGCTTCAGCGAAAGCGTTGGGATGATGGTGATCAGATTGGCGTTGCCGCAGCGCTCGCCGATGCCGTTCAACGTGCCCTGGATCTGGCGCACACCAGCTTCTACGGCGGCCAGCGAATTGGCCACCGCCTGTCCAGTGTCGTCATGCGCATGGATGCCGAGATGGTCGCCCGGGATGCCGCCGGCGATCACCTTGCCGACGATTTCGCGCACTTCCGAGGGCTGCGTGCCGCCATTGGTGTCGCACAGCACCACCCAGCGGGCTCCGGCTTCATAGGCGGTCCTGGCGCAGGCCAGCGCGTAATCGGGATTGGCCTTGAAGCCGTCGAAGAAATGCTCGCAGTCGACCATCGCCTCCTTGCCGGCGGCCACCGCCGTCTCGACCGAGGCCTTGATCGCCTCCAGATTCTCCTCGTTGGTGCAGCCGAGCGCCACACGGACATGATAGTCCCAGCTCTTGGCGACAAAGCAGATGGCGTCAGACTTCGACTGCACCAGCGCCGCCAGCCCCGGATCGTTGGAGGCCGAGACCCCGGCACGCTTGGTCATGCCGAAGGCGACGAATTTCGCGCTTTCCGTCCGCTTCTTCTGAAAGAAGGCGGTGTCGGTCGGGTTGGCGCCCGGATAGCCGCCCTCGACATAGTCGATCCCGAACGCGTCGAGCAGTTTTGCGATGGCGATCTTGTCCTCGACGGAAAAGTCGATGCCCGGCGTCTGCTGGCCGTCGCGCAGAGTGGTGTCGAAGAGATAGAGGCGTTGTTTCTTCATGGCGATAGCTCGAAATGCCGGGATCCTTCGCGTAGAGCACGAACCTGCATCATTATTTCCCTGCAAACCGATCCGTGGCCCGGATCAGCCGATCCAGAATCCCCGGCTCGGAATAGGCGTGGCCAGCGCCTTCGATGAGGTGGAAATCCGCCTTCGGCCAGGCCTTGTGCAGCGCCCAGGCATATTTCGCCGGGCACGGCATGTCGTAGCGGCCGTGGACGATGGTGCCGGGAATGTCCTTCAGTTTCCAGGCGTCGCGGAGCAGTTGCCCTTCCTCCAGCCAGCCGGCATGGACGAAATAGTGGTTCTCGATGCGGGCGAAGGCGATGGCGTAGTCATCCTGGCCGAACGGATCGCTGGTCTCGGGTTCGGGAAGCAGCGTGATCGTCTCGCCCTCCCAGATGCTCCAGGCGCGGGCGGCCTCCACTTGGCGCGCGCGGTCGGAGCCGACCAGTCGCTTGCGGTAAGCGGCCATCATGTCGCCGCGCTCGGCCTCGGGGATCGGCGCGAGAAAACGCTCCCATTTGTCGGGAAACATCTCGGAGACGCCGAACTGATAATACCATTCGAGCTCGGCGCGGGTGAGCGTGTAGATGCCGCGCACGATGAGCTCGCTGACGCGCTCGGGATGCGTCTCGGCATAGGCGAGCGCCAGCGTCGAGCCCCAGGAACCGCCGAAGACCAGCCATTTGTCGAAGCCGGCCATCTCGCGCAGGCGCTCTATGTCGGCGACGAGATGCCAGGTGGTGTTGGCTTCCAGCGAGGCGTTGGGCGTCGATTTCCCGCAGCCGCGCTGGTCGAACAGGATGACATCGTAGAGTTTCGGGTCGAACAGCCGCCGATGTTTCGGCGAGATGGTGCCGCCCGGACCGCCATGCAGGAACACGGCAGGCTTGGCGCCCCTGGTGCCGCAGCGCTCCCAATAGATGGTGTGGCCGTCGCCGACATCGAGCATGCCCGACTCGAACGGCTCGATCTCGGGATAGAGGCTGCGCAAGGAACCACTGTGGATCGTCATAGTTTCAAGCCCTGCTGCGGCCAGTTGGCCATCTCGTGATCGGGGTGCTGGAAGGAGATGATCTGCTCCTGCCGTCGGTAGAAATCGGGATCGTCGAGGATCGGCGCCTCGAAGATCTTCTCCACCCAGGGCAGCCGCACCGCGTAGTTGACCTGGATCTGCGGCGCGAGATCGGAGCGGTCGTCGAACGCGCCGATGGCGATCTCCAGCGCGCCCGGCTGGCGGTAGGTCAGCGGCGTGCCGCAGCGGGCGCAGAAGCCGCGGTCGATGTTGACCGAGGACTGGAAATAGGTCGGCTCCTCATGGGTCCATTCGACGCCGTCCTTCGGCACCGTCACGAGCGCGCCGAAGAAATTGCCGAACTGCTTTTGGCACATGCGGCAATGGCAGATGGACGGGCGTCCGAGCTTGCCGTGCACGCGAAAACGCACGGCGCCGCACTGGCAGCCGCCGGTTCGAACTTGATCGGTCATGGTCTTTCCTCCGGCGGCCATTGGTCGGTGTCGTGGTCTGGATGCTGATAGGAGACGAGCTCGGCGAGGTAAGGCGCAGAGGCGATATCGGCCATCGTGTCCTCGGACGGCAGCTTGGGGATGCCGTCGACATAGGGGAGCTTCGCCTCCGTCCCCCACTGGATGGTCGGCGCGATGCCGGTCGGGTCATCGAAGGTGGCGATCGCCAATGCGATACCGTCGGGCGCCTCGAAGGTCAGCGGCGTGCCGCATTCGGCGCAGAAGCCGCGCCAGGCGGCGTTGGACGAACGGAAGCGTTTCGGCTCGCCGCGCGTCCAGTCGAGCGTGGCGCCGCGCACCGACACCAGCGGCAGGTAGAAATTGCCGCTCGCCTTCTGGCACATGCGGCAATGGCAGACCGAGGCGTCGCCCAACGCGCCTTCGACGCGGAAGCGCACGGCGCCGCACTGGCAGCCGCCGGTGTAGATCGGCCTGTTGTCGAGGCTCATCGCTCACTCCGTTTCATGGGCTGCCTTAGGGGCTCATTCCGGGTCATGACAGACCGCCTCGACATTGTTGCCGTCGGGATCGAAGACGAAGGCGCCGTAGTAGTTCGGATGATAGTGCGGACGCAGGCCCGGCGCGCCATTGTCCTTGCCGCCGGCGGCAAGCGCTGCCGCATGGAAGGCGTCGACCTCAGCGCGGCTGCGCGCGGTGAAGGCGATGTGCTGGTGATCCTTCGGCTTCTCCTTGCCGGCACTCACCCAGAACACCGGCCGGTCGCGGCCATAACCGCCGATCTTGGCGCCGCCGGTGTATTCCTCCGGCACCATGTAGAGCAGCGAAGCCCCCAACGGCGCCATCGCCTTGTCGTAGAAAGCCTTCGACGCGTCGAAATCGAAAACGGTGATGCCGAGATGATCGATCACAGGACGAGCTCCTCCCTTGGTGGCGCGGCGGCCAGCCCGGCCACGATGACGATGTGCTGGCAGACATTGTCGATATCGCGGACCACGTCGTCGTTCCAGAAGCGCAGGATGGTCCAGCCTAGCCCTTCAAGCTTCGCGGTTCGCGCGACGTCGGACGCCGAAACTTCGGCAAGAGCGTGCTGAGAGCCATCAATCTCGACGATCAGCTTCTTGCTGGGGCAGGCAAAATCGACGATGTAGCCAGCTATGGGCATCTGACGCCTGAACGCGATTCCCATCAGCCTATCAGCACGGACCTCATTCCAAAGCTTCAACTCGGCATCGATCATCGCCTTGCGCATCTTGCGCGCATCGCCGCGATTGGCGGGAGATACCCGATGATGGGTCATTGCGAGGCCCCCCTCTCTGCCCTGCCGGGCATCTCCCCCTCAAGGGGGGAGATCAGCAGCTTCGCCGACGGCGCCCAATCTTCAACGTTGGCGGTTGGCGAAAGCCCAGGCGACATCCAATCTCCCCCCTTGAGGGGGAGATGTCCGGCAGGACAGAGAGGGGGGCCTCGCTCCAACCTCTCCCGTATGGAGGCATCCACCTTCACCGCTTGATCTCCCACGTCGTCACACGCGCGCCGGTGACAGGATCCTTGCCGTCCTTCAACTGCACGCCCTGAGCCAGAAGCTCGTGGCGGATGCGATCAGCCTCGGCCCAGTTCTTGGCAGCGATAAACTC
This sequence comes from Mesorhizobium sp. M2A.F.Ca.ET.043.02.1.1, assembly GCF_003952405.1. Lineage (NCBI taxonomy): Bacteria > Pseudomonadati > Pseudomonadota > Alphaproteobacteria > Hyphomicrobiales > Phyllobacteriaceae > Mesorhizobium > Mesorhizobium sp. M2A.F.Ca.ET.043.02.1.1. The sequence goes on along the minus strand of NZ_CP034445.1, from coordinate 5,539,718 downwards.
CAGACGATCCGCGATGGCCTTGGCGACCGCCGTCTCGTCCACCTTGGCCGCGCCGACGTCGAAGCCGAGGAAGGCCAGTGCCGCTTTCAACGAAGCGGCGGCGGCATTGCCACCATCGCCGCCAGCCTCGACCGCCTCGCCGGCAAGCTGCGTCAGCCGCTGGAAGGCGGTGTAGGTGGCAAGGTCATCCGAGAGCGCTTCCACCACTTCGGCCGGCAGGTCATTCGCGGCCGCGGGCGCAAGATCGGCGGCACGCTTCCATTTGCGCAACGTGTTTTCCGCCTCCTCCAGCTTGCGCACGGAGAAGTCGATCGGCTCGCGATAGTGCGTCATCAGCATCGCCAGCCTGAGCACCTCGCCCGGCCAGGTGCGGCCGCCGAAGGTCTCGGTCTCCAGCAATTCGTGGATCGAGTAGAAATTGCCGAGGCTCTTCGACATCTTTTGGCCTTCGACCTGCAGGAAGCCGTTGTGCATCCACACATTGGCCATGACCTTGGTGCCGTGGGCGCAGCGCGACTGGGCGATCTCGTTCTCGTGGTGCGGGAAGATCAGGTCCAGCCCGCCGCCATGGATGTCGAAGACCTCGCCAAGATAAGCGGCCGACATGGCCGAGCACTCGATGTGCCAGCCGGGCCGGCCCCTGCCCCACGGGCTTTCCCAGCCGGGCTCTTCCGGGCTCGACAATTTCCACAGCACGAAATCGCCCGGGTTCTTCTTGTGCGCGTCGACGGCGATGCGCGCGCCGGCCTGCTGCTCGTCGAGATTGCGCTTCGACAATTCGCCATAGTCCGGCATCGAGGCGGTGTCGAACAGCACCTCGCCGCCGGCGACATAGGCATGGCCGCGCTCGATCAGCTGGCGGATCAGCGACAGCATGTCGGCCTTGCCGTCGGCGCGGGGTGCGACGAACTCCGTCGCCCGCGGCTCGTAGGTCGGCTGCAGGCAGCCGAGGGCCGCGACATCCTTGTGGTACTGGTCGGCGGTCTGTTCGGTGACCTTGCGGATCGCATCGTTCAGCGACAACTTCCCGGCCGCGATCTCGCCGCCGAAGTCTCGCAGCGCCCTGGCGTTTATCTTGTCGTCGACATCCGTGATGTTGCGCACATACGTGACGTGCTTTTCGCCGTAGAGTTGGCGCAACAGGCGGAAAAGCACATCGAAGACGATCGCCGGCCTGGCATTGCCGATATGGGCAAAGTCGTAAACGGTCGGGCCGCAGACATACATGCGCACGTTTTGCGGGTCGATCGGAACGAACGGTTCCTTCGTCCGCGTCAGCGTGTTGTAGAGGCTGAGGCCCTTCGATGGTTCAGACATACGTGCCCTTCCGATCCCTTAGACTTGGATGGAGCCTTGCCTGCGCCACGGCGCAAAACAGGCTCCAGCCTGCTGGCCGGGGCGTTTTTTTCCGATCTGGGGAAAGATGAGGCGAAAACGTCCGGACCAGCGCGAGGCTAGCCAATAATGCAAATGCCACAAATGGCGAAAGACGTTTTCATGGCCGGCTTTATCGCGCCGGCGGGTGCTGCCGTCAAGTCGCTCGGCTTAGGAAAGATGTCGTTGGATCACAGGTAAAGACGTGGCGAAACATTTTATTAAACATGTCGGCACAGTGATGAAACATTCGCCGGCTAGACCGCCCGGTGTCACGATTTGGACGGAATCAGCCGCCAAACGCCGAACACGAAACCGTTACCAGGGAAGAGAATCATGGCTCGCAGCAAGCAGGAACAGATCCGACAAACGCAGCCCGCGCTGGCCAACCACTACCGCGCGATCGGCCCGGCGGCCATCGTCGCCGCCCTCCTCCACACCGCGAAGAAGAAGAAGCCCGCGCAGAAGATCGTCTCGCCGCGCGCCGCCTGAAACGGCGCGACCGGCACAGTCTCCGACGATGGAGACGGCGGTGACGAGGGCGCCATGAGGGCCCTGGAGATGAAGGCCCCAAAGCAGCCTTTCGGGCAGGCAGCCTTCTGTTGGATGGTTTGACGCAATTCCGAACGGAAAACCGCTCCACACTTTTCCTGGAATTGCTCTAAAACAAGCTCATCTGGTTTTCGTCCGCGCCAGGCTTCTGGCGTCCGGGCTTTTCAGCTTGCTGCGAAACGATGCCGCGCTCCTGGATCTCCGGCCCGGTGTTGGCGACCTTGTTGACCAGGTCGGAAACCGGAATTGCCTCGAAGAAATCGGGCTCGACGGGCTTCAGCAGATCGAGCACGTGGCGCGGCTCCTGCGTGCGGCAATCGAGCCAACGGGCGAAGTCGCGTTCCTCGATGACCACCGGCATGCGATCATGGATATGGGCGATGTCGGCATTGGCCTCAGTCGTGATGATCGCGCCGGTGTCCATCTCGGAACCACCGGGCTCGGAGTAAGTCTCGATCAGGCCGGCGAAGGCGACCACGCCGCCGCGTCGCGGGCGGATCCAGTAGGGCTGCCCCTTGGCCGAACCCGATTGCTGCCATTCGTAGAAGCCCGATGCCGGCACAAGAGCGCGGCGGTGGCGCATGGCGGTCTTGAACGATGCTTTTTGCAACACGCCCTCGGAACGGGCGTTGATGAGCAGCGGAAACGCCTTGGTGTCCTCGACCCAAGCGGGAATCAGGCCCCAGCGCACCAGCATCGCCTGGCGGTCCGGCAGGTTGGACCCGGGTTCCCGCGGCGGGCCGGCAAGCGCCATCAGCACCGGCTGTGTCGGCGCGATGTTGTAGCGGGCCGGAAATCCCTCCAGTTCGGCCAGGCCGAGGAAGGCGGCGGTCTGGTCCGGCGTGGCGGTCAGGGCAAAGCGTCCGCACATGGATCTGGGCTTTTCGAGTGACGTGCCATCAAAAGTGGCGATGGAACCGCCACGCCTCAACGGCTAAAGCTGGATTCGCCCAATCGGTCCACAAAAGCCTGCAGAAGGATCGGCACGCATGGAAAAGCGCAAGATCATACCGGCCGTTTCGGTCGCGGTCGTGCGCGACGGCACCGTGCTTCTGGTCAAGCGTGGGCGGGCGCCATCGCAAGGGCTCTATGCCTATCCAGGCGGCAAGGTCGAACCGGGCGAAACGCTGGCAGAGGCTGCCGCACGGGAGTTGCGGGAAGAGACCGGACTTGAAGCCATCGACTACCGCCCGCTGCGCGACATCCATATCGACGGCAGCGGTGAAAACCACGCGGTCGACTATCTGCTGACGGTGTTCGGCGCCGCCTATGCCGACGGCGAACCAGTGGCCAGCGACGATGCCGAGACCGCGGCATTCTACACGCTGGCGCAAATGGCTGACATGCCGCTTGCCGATGCAGTGCTTGAGGTTGCGGTAGCGTTGCTTAACGATTCGCACAAGTAGCTTCGAGAATGCAACGCCATGACTTCAGACGTTTGCGCTGCCCCTCACCTGCCTGCCGGCATCCTCTCCCCGTATAGTGACGGGGAGAGGGACGCTGTCGCCAGCGATTTCGCCAACCGCCAACTGGCAGGGAATGCGCCAGCGCTGCACCATGCCCTTTCTTCCCGTCACTATACGGGGAGAAATGCCCGGCAGGGCAATGAGGGGCGGCGCCAACCTGGACAAGTTGAATTCCAACGGGCAAAGCGCTTTCATTCGATGGCCAATGCCAACAGCCTCACAGTCGCCTTGTGGACAACGAACTGTTCGATCACATAAGTCTATGACCCGCGCTTCCCCTCTTCTCGCCGCGTGCCTCGCTGTCGGCATCGCCGCTTCGCCGGTTCCGGCGCGCGCCGCCGAGGCGCCGTTCGAGCCGGGGCTGATGCGGCTGGCGGAAGTGCTGGGATCGCTGCATTTTCTGCGCAACCTGTGCGGTGAAAAGGGCGACCAGTGGCGGGTCGAAATGGAAAAGCTGCTCGAATCGGAAAATCCGGACCCTGACCGGCGCGCGCGCTTCATCGCCTCCTTCAACCGCGGCTACCGCTCCTTCAGCGGCACCTATACACGATGCACGCCTTCGGCGACCGAGGCCATCGCCCGCTACATGAAGGAAGGCGAGACGCTGTCGCGCGACATCGCTTCGCGCTACGGGAACTGAGGCGGCTCGGGCCGCCAATACGTTTTGCCCAGATTTCTTGCGACAATTGGCGCCAATGTGATGTGCCTTATTGTCTCCTGTCCCGCTCTGGTGCAATCATCTGTTGCGGTTTCGCAACAGTATTAATGAAACGTTAGCGCGCGATTGCGGAATTAACTCAAACTGAAGGTTTTGATGCCGCAAGCCGGCCTAATCGGCTAAGCTCGGCATCGATTGAGCGCAGTCTCGCCGACAATGTGAATTTCGACCCTAAAAATGTCGTATTTACAATGACTTACTTGAGACTGCGGACGAACTGACAGCCCAAGCCGGATCCACTGTTGGATCGCCGCTTGCAGTAAGGTGGACATCGCAATGGAACATGGTGTCAGCGACATCGACGCATTGGTCAGGGAAGAAAAACGCCTGACCGCCGTTGAGAGCCACAGCGAGGCATGGGCGGAAGGCCTGTCGGCCGGCATCGAGCCGGAAATCATCGCCGAGGCGGCGTTGGAGACGGCTTTCGGCGAGATGTTGCGCGCCAATGGCGAGACCTCGGCGCTGGCGCTGCTCGACCGCATGCGGGAAAAGGTGATCGCCGGCGCCTTCGAGCCTGAACGGCTGAAGCACTGAGCGTTTCACCGTTTCACGGAAACGGCGAACCACTTTATCTCTTTGTTTTTACGCAATTCCGGACGGAAAACCGCTCACACTTTTCCTGGAATTGCTCTAGTCATCTGTTTTGACAGCGACTTTTCGACAGTGACTTTTGACGAGTGCACGCCGTTTGGGCATCATGCCCATGCGCTTGACCATTCAAGGCGCCGCCCGGATCAGGCCGGGGAACAATGGAGAGGCAAGCGGTGAGATTTTCGATGTCAGGCCGGCCGCGCGGGCTGACGCTCAACATCCTGATCGCCGCTTCCTGCCTCGCGCTGCCTTTGTGCCTCGCCAGCACGCCTTCCTACGCACTGAGTGAGATCCAGCGCGAGGACCTGCCTTCCCCGGTGGCCCCGCCCGCCGACAGCGACAGCGCCGCGCCTGGCGCGACCGTGCCGATGCAGGAAGCGCCCGGCTCCAAGCCTTCGGACAGCGGCCAGCCGGCAGACGACACCGACAAGTCGGAGCCGGAAACGCCGCCCGCCAATGGCGGCATCACCAGCCCGCGCGCCGATCCGGACGCGCCGCCGCCGGCGGTCGTCTACGACCTCAACACGCTTCCTGAACCGGTCAAGCGCATGCATGGGCTGATCATCGAGGCCTGCCGTACCGGCGACATCGAGAAGCTGCGGCCGCTGATCGGCAAGGGCGATTCCATGACGCAATTGTCGCTGGGCGATATCGACGGCGACCCGATCACCTTTCTCAAGGGCCTCTCGGGCGACGGCGACGGCCAGGAGATCCTCGCCATCCTTGAAGAGGTGCTTTCGGCCGGCTATGTCCATGTCGACACCGGCACGCCGCAGGAACTCTATGTCTGGCCGTATTTCTTCGCGCTGCCGCTCGACAAGCTCGATGCCAGGCAACGCGTCGAATTGTTCAAGCTGGTCACGGCCAGCGATTATGACGACATGAAGCAGTTCGGCGCCTATATCTTCTACCGCGTCGGCATCACGCCGACAGGGCAGTGGCTGTTCTTTGTGGCCGGGGATTGAACCCCTTAGACCGGCAGCGCCTCGGAAAATTCCACCGCCCTGCCCTGGCCGGGTGTCGCGATCTCACCTTCCCACATGACGCGATTGCCGCGCAGGATGGTGCCGACCGGCCAGCCGGTGACCTCCCTGCCGTCATAGGGTGTCCAGCCGGCTTTGGAGCCGGCCTGGGCGTTGGTGATGGTCTCGCGCCGCTTCATGTCGACGACCGTGAAATCGGCATCGTAGCCGGCGGCGATGCGGCCCTTCCTGGCCATGCCGAAGATGCGCTGCGGGCCGTGGCTGGAAAGGTCGACGAAGCGCTGCAGCGTGAGCCGGCCGGCATTGACGTGGTCGAGCATGATCGGCACCAGCGTCTGCACGCCGGTCATACCGGACGGCGAGCCCGGATAGGTCTTCGCCTTCTCAGCCAGCGTGTGCGGCGCGTGGTCGGAGCCAAGAACATCGACGATCCCTTGATGAATGCCATGCCAGACGCCGTCACGGTGGCGGGCGGCGCGGACCGGCGGGTTCATCTGGATCAGCGTGCCAAGCCTGGCATAGTCGTCCGCCGTCAGCGTCAGATGATGCGGCGTCGCTTCGCAGGTCGCGACATCCTTGTGCTGCTCGAGGAAAACAATTTCTTCCGCGGTCGAGATGTGCAGCACATGGATGCGCGCGCGCGTCTGCCTGGCGATGCGCACCAGGCGCTCGGTGCAGCGCAGCGCCGCGATCTCGTCGCGCCAGACGGGATGCGACGACGGATCGCCCTCGACGCGCTCGCCGAGCCGCTCGCGCAGACGGAATTCGTCTTCCGAATGGAAGGCGGAGCGGCGGCGGGTGTTGCGCAGGATCGAGGCGACGCCTTCATCGTCCTCGACCAGAAGGTCGCCGGTGGACGAGCCCATGAACACTTTGATGCCGGCCGCTCCCGGCAACCGTTCCAGTTCGCCGACATCGCGAGCATTGTCGCGCGTGCCGCCGACCCAGAAGGCGAAATCGCAATGCATGCGGCCGGTGGCGCGGCGTACTTTGTCGGCCAGCGCCGCCTCGCTGGTGGTCAAAGGATTGGTGTTGGGCATTTCGAAGACGGCGGTGACGCCGCCCAGCACCGCCGCGCGGGAACCCGTCTCCAGGTCTTCCTTTTGTTCCAGCCCCGGTTCGCGGAAATGCACCTGGCTGTCGACGACGCCCGGCAGGATGTGCAGGCCGGTGCAGTCGATGGCCTCGCCGGCCGAAGCCTGGGCGAGATCGCCGATCCGCGCGATGCGTCCGCCCTTCACGCCGATGTCGCGGCGACCCTCCCCGTCATGGTTGACCACGGTGCCGCCTGTCAGGATGAGGTCGAAGGTGGTTGCCATGGGCAGGTCCAATCTCTTGCGGGGGGAGTGTGGCCGGCTTACGTAATGGCCGAACGTTTTGCAAGATCAGGCCGACTTTCCCTCATGCCCTTTACCCAGCTCAACGACCGCGCGCTCATTTCCGTGTCAGGCCCCGACGCCGAGCATTTCCTGCAGAACATCCTCACCACCAATCTCGATACGCTCCCGCACGGCGAGGCCAAACCCGGCGCGCTGCTTTCGCCGCAGGGCAAAATCCTGTTCGATTTCCTGATCTCGCGCGCCGGCGACAACGGTTTTCGGCTCGAATGCCGGGCCGACACCGCCGACGATTTCGTGCGCCGGCTGATGCTTTATCGGCTAAGGGCAAAGGCCGAGATTGCCAAGCAGGATCAGGTGGTTGTCACGGTCGCGTGGGGCGATGATTCAACCGTCTCATCTTCCGATTCAACGGCGCTTACCGACACGCGTTTTCGCGACGTGGCGGTGAGGCGCACTTATGGCGGCGGGGCAAAGGACGGTGGCGATCCTGATGGCTGGAAAGCCGTCCGCATCGCCAACGGCATCGCCGAAAGTGGCGCCGACTACCAGCTTGGCGACGCCTTCCCGCATGACGTGCTGCTCGACGAAACCGGCGGCGTCGGCTTCAAGAAGGGCTGCTATATCGGCCAGGAAGTGGTCTCGCGCATGCAGCATCGCGGCACCGCACGGCGCCGGGTTCTGATCGCATCGGCTGACGGCCCCCTGCCCGCTTCGGGAACCGAGCTTACCGTCGCCGGCCGGCCGGTGGGCGCGCTCGGCTCGGTTGGCGGCAGGACCGGACTTGCCATTGCCCGCATCGACCGGGTCAAGGCGGCGCTCGATGCCGGCGAGGCGATCCTGGCGGGCGAGGTTCCGGTGACGCTCGCGATTCCCGCCTGGGCGAAGTTCAGCTTCCCTGAAGGCGCGGCCAGCGCGGAGGAGGCCTGATGGCGGCCGACCGGGCCGGCGCGCCGCCGCGCGCCTGGCAACGCATGCTTTCGGGACGGCGGCTCGACCTTCTCGACCCCTCGCCGCTCGACATCGAGATCGCCGACATCGCGCATGGGCTCGCCCGCGTCGCCCGCTGGAACGGCCAGACCAGCGGCGACCATGCCTTCTCCGTCGCACAGCACTCGCTGCTGGTCGAGGCGCTCTATGGCGAGTTGGCACCGCAGGCCACGGCGGAGGCGCGGCTCGCCGCGCTGCTGCACGATGCGCCGGAATATGTCATCGGCGACATGATCTCGCCGTTCAAATCGGTGATGGGCGGCTCCTATAAGGATTGCGAGCTGCGCCTGCAGCGCGCGATCCATCTGCGTTTCTCGCTGCCGGCGGAGCTCGCCGCCTCCTTGCGCAAGGACATCAAGCGCGCCGACCAGATCGCCGCCTATTTCGAGGCGACGCTGCTGGCCGGCTTTTCGACGGCGGAAGCGACCGAGTATTTCGGCCGCCCGCGCGGCTTCTCCGCCGACCGCTTCGACCTCACGCCCAAATCCGTCACTTGGGCGCAAACGGCTTTCCTCAAGCGTTTCAAGACACTGGATGCCATGCGCCAGTCTTCGTTCGTCGCCAATTCGGTTATTTGAAAGAACGCTAAATTAACCGGCTACCAGGACAGTATAGCGTTCGGTCACGGTCCGAAGGCGTGCTCATGCCTGGCGTTCATGTCAAGACGGCTTCCACCGCCGGCAAGCGAAGAACGGCCGCTATCGGTCCGGCACGGCGGATTGCGGAGGAATTACGGGCCCAGAACGAGCGTTTCGCGGCCGCCGTCGAGAACATGTCGCATGGGCTATGCATGTTCGACGCCGATGAGCGGATGATCATCTGCAACCGCAATTACATCGATCTCTTCCGCCTCGACGCCAAGGTGGTGAAGCCTGGCATCCGATACTTCGACATTCTGCAGCACAGCGTCGATGTCGGCGTCGCCTCGCAAAGCGCCGAAGAACTCCATGCTATCCGGAAGCCCTATATCGACGGCGCCAAGCCTTCGACCTACGAGGAAGTCCTGTCCGACGGGCGCATCATCGTCATTTCCCATCGGCCCATCGCCGTCGGCGGCTGGGTTTCGATCTATGAGGACGTGACCGAGCGGCGGCGAGCCGAGGCGGAGCTGAAGGAGCAGCACCGTCGGTTCGACGCTGCTTTGGCCAACATGTCGCAGGGACTGTTGATGTACAGCGCCGAGGGCCGCCTGATCGTCCGCAACCAGCGCTTCCTGGATCTTTGCAACGCGAAGGCTGCCGATTTCACGCTCGGCATGACGCACCGTCAGATGCTGGAGAAACTCGTGGCTCTCGGCATCTTCGTGCCTGTTGAAGTCGACATAGAGGTGGAAAAGGCGAAGGCGGCGCTGGACGCGGGCCAGCCGCGCTCGAGCTATCGCGAACTGGTCGACGGCCGAACGCTCTTCGTCCTGCGGCGGCCGCTCGCCGGCGGCGGCTGGGTGGCGACCTTCGAGGACGTGACCGAGCGGCGCCGCGTCGAGGAGCGCATGACGCATCTTGCGCATCACGACACGCTGACAAACCTGCCCAACCGCTCGATGTTTCGCGAGAAGCTGGACCTAGCGCTTGGCGAGGCCAAGGCCAAGCCGCTGGCGATCCTCTCGCTCGACCTCGACCGCTTCAAGGCCGTCAACGACACATTCGGCCACCCGGCCGGAGACTGGCTGCTGAAATGCGTCGCCAAGCGGCTGCAGCACGCCGTGCGCGGCAGCAAGGACGTGGTGGCCCGCTTCGGCGGCGACGAGTTCGCCATCATCCAGTCCGGCATCAAGAGCGCCGCCGACGCCGAAAAGCTTGCCAAGCGCATCGTCGAGATCGTCGGCAAGCCCTATCGCGACAAGGGACGCGAAATGCATGTGGGCGTGAGCCTGGGCATCGCGCTCCATCCCGGTGACGGGCACGATGCCGACACGCTGCTCACCAATGCCGACATGGCGCTCTACCAGGGCAAGAGCGAAGGTCGCAACGTCTATCGCTTCTTCGAGCCGGGCATGGATGCCCTGATGCGGGAGCGCCGCGCGCTTGAGGCGGATCTTGAAGCAGCCGTTTCCAAGCGCGAGTTCGAGCTCGATTTCCAGCCGATCCTCAACATCGGCTCCGGCGAAATTGTCGGCGCGGAAGCCCTGATGCGCTGGCGCTCGCCATCGCGCGGCCTGGTGTCGCCGGAAAACTTCATCGCCGCCGCCGAGGAGACCGGACTGATCGTGCAGCTCGGCGATTGGGCGCTTCGCAAGGCTTGCAGCGTGGCCGCCCATTGGCCGCCGGAGATGCGCATGGCCGTCAACGTCTCGGCCGCACAGATCAAGAGCGGCGGCTTCGCCCGCAGCGTGATCTCGGCGCTCGCCTTTTCGGGCCTGCCGGCCAACCGCCTGGAACTCGAAATCACCGAAACAGTGATGATGGACGAAAGCGACGCGGTGCTGAGGACGCTCAGCCAATTGCGCGGTCTCGGCGTGCGCATCGCGCTCGACGATTTTGGCACCGGCTATTCCTCGCTCGGCTACCTCCGGCGCTTTCCAGTCGACAAGATCAAGATCGACCGCTCCTTCATCCGCGACCTCGACAGGCGCGACACGGCGGCGATCGTGCGCACCGTGATCGGTCTCGGCGCCGAGCTCGGCGTCATCGTCACCGCCGAAGGCGTCGAGACCGAAGCGCAGCTCGACATGCTGCGCAAGGCCGGCTGCGGCGAGGCGCAAGGCTATCTCATCGGCGTGCCGGCCAAAGCGGCCGACATGAGCCGGCTGCTGCGTTCGCCGGCGCTGCTGCGCCAGTCAGTCTGATATATATCCGCTGTCTCACTGACGCGTCGGTCGCTTAGCGCAGCGTCTCGATGTACTTCTCGTGGAAGCTCACATAGCCGCTCGACCACTTTGAGATGGCGCTCGATCAGCCGGTGGAATTCCGGCAGCTGGTGGAACGGGACGCCGGGATAGGCGTGGTGCTCGGCATGGTAAGGCATGTTCCAGGCGAGCTTGCGCACGAACCAGTTGGTCAGCGTCGTGCGGGTGTTTTCCAGCATGTTGGCGACGAAGGGACAGCGGCCGTGCTCGGCGAGCAAATAGAGCCTGAGGAACGGTTGGCCGAGCAGCGCGGGCACGATCCAGACAGTGAGCAGCACCGACGCCTTGAACCACACCGCGAGCGCCAACAGAACGAGATAGAAGGCGATCATCGCCCGCGCCTCGGCCTTCACCTTCGGCAGCCCCTTCGGCGGCACGTAGCTGTCCCGGCAGCGCCCCATCGCATTGGTGTAGAGCGTCTTGAAGTGGCCCCACCACACGGGCAGCCCTGAGACGTGGACGATGTATTGCCGCATCGTCTCGGGCTTCGGGAAGGCCAGCTCCGGATCGTTTTCCGGATCCTGAGTGAAGCGGTGATGGGCGAAATGGAAGTAGCGGAACCAGTCCGCCGGCAGCGCGATCGCCAGGCTGCAGAAGCGCGCGACCACATCGTTCAGCCATTGCGTTTCGAATGCCGTCCGGTGCACGGTTTCATGCATCAGGGTGAACAGGAAGATGATCAGGATGCCCTGGGGCAGCATCAGGACCGGCCAGAACGGCACTCGTGCCCCGATCAGCGCGCCAAGGACGGTGATCGCCCCGAGATGGAGCGCGAACTGGACAAGGCCCGGCCCATCCGATTTGCCGGTCAGCCGCCCGCGCTCCTCATTCGTCAGCGAGGCGATCACCTGGCGATGGTCGACGGTTTCGTGATGATCGATTGCGTTCATGAGTCACGATACTCCGGAAAGAAACCTTTCGAAAAACGAGGATTTCTGCGAAATAGATAATGTGAACTTATCTATTGGATTGTCATGGTCGCCCTTCCCTCCTTGCGCGGACTTCAGGCCTTCGAAGCGGCGGCGCGCACAGGCAGCTTTGCCGCCGCGGCGGAGGAACTGTCGATCTCGGCAGCGGCCGTTAGCCAGCTCATCCGCACCGTCGAGGAGCAGATGGGACGACAACTGTTCCACCGCATCAACCGGCGGGCCGTGCTGACCGAGGCCGGGGTAGAGATGCTGCCGCGGCTCAGCATGGCCTTGCGGGAAATCGGCAGCGTCGCGCGCGATGTCAGCGGCGACGCGTTCCGGCCGAGGCTCGTGATCTCAGTGCCGCCTTCCATGGCGATGGGCTGGCTTTCCGAGCGGCTCGCCGGCTTCGTCGAATCCCATGGCGCCGCCGATATATCGCTAAGAGGCGACGACGATCCGGTGCCCTTCGATCATGAATTGGTCGACATCCGGCTCTCTTACGGTCCTCATTATCGGGAGCATCCGACCGAGGAAATCGCCAGGGATGCCGTCTATCCCGTTTGCGCACCGACACTGGCCTCAACCAATAGCGAAAACCTTGCTGGCCTGCCGCTGATCCACACCGATTGGGGACCGACCGGCGCGTCCTTTCCATCCTGGCGCAACTGGTTCGAGGCGTCGGGAAGCGAGCCCGGCCGTGCGGCGCAGCGCGGCCTTTCGGCCAACTCCTCGCGTGCAGCACTCGATCTCGCCATTTCAGGGCTGGGCGTGGCGCTGGCGCAAGGCATCTATTGCGCGCAAGCGCTGGAGGATGGCAAACTGGTGCGGGCCGCAGCGCAGTCCTTGGAACTGCGCCAGCCCTATTGCCTGACGATCCCCGAACGCTGCGCGAGGCGCGATGCCGTTGCGGCGTTCCGGGAATGGCTGGTCGAGGAATGCCGGCGCGCCGTCGGATCGCCGGCGCTGGGCGTTGCTGCTCAGCGTCGTCTTTGACCGAATTGGCCTGCGGCGCGACGCGCCGGCTCGGCTACGGCTGCCTGTCGAACCGGCTGGGCACGCGGTCCGTCGGCAAATCCACCCGGCACGAGCCCAAGCACTATTATGGCGGCGATGAAACCGTATTGCAGAATGTCGAAGGTCAGTGGCGGAAGACTGCCGGGAAGAACCGAGATCGCGAGCTTCGGAGCAAGAATGCCGAACCCCACGGCGGCAGGCCAGCCAATGTCGCGCACGCGAGCAAACACCATCCAAATGATCGCAACGAGGGTGGCAAAGCCAATCGCCGCAAGCATCGAGATGTAAATCGTCCCGATGGCGGAGCTTTTTGCCTCCATGGCGATCGCCTGGGCGACGATGCCGGAGGCATGCTCCTCGGCGGATTTCGGAGCATCGTGCATCCCATAATCCGGGACTCTCAGTTCCTCGACAAAGGACCTCTGAGTACGGGCTATATTGTTGCCGTCAGCCGCATAGATTTGCTTCTGAACACCTTCTTTTGCCCCGACCAGAAAATGCTCGATCGGGTCCTTGGCAAAATCAAATCCGATCAAAAACACAAGAAGGAAAATGTAGAGTATTTGGCCGCAATTACCTGATTGAAACAGCCTGATCATCTTCTGAGAGCCTTGAGGCAATCCACAATACAGGCGGGATAGCAAATCGGGCTTAAGACGCAGTTAGACGGTTCCACGCAAACGGCTGCCGGGATCGTTGCTCAGAGATGCCCGGCCAGCGCAACCACCATGTCCTTGCTGCTGGCTACGGGAACGATCTCGAACTCCACGAGATCCGCCCATTCGATGACCCAGCGCTGCAGCACCGTCGCGTCATCGGCTTCGACCAGCATGAAGCAGCGGCTCATGTCACTCGCGATCCAGCTGTGATGCACCACGAGTTCATCCGGCTTCAGCCGGCCCTTGTCGCGGAAACGGCGGTAGATTTCCTTGCGGTCCGAACCGTGAAAATCCTCGATCACGAAGAACAGCATACTTTTCCCTCAGTTCGAATGATTCAGTACTGATGAAACCGAGGGAAGCGAGGAGGTGATGCCCAATTCTTCAATTCTCCAGTTCTTCAATTCCTCAGTTCCTCAGTTCCTGTTCCCCCGCCCCTACTTCTCCGGCCGCTCCAGGCGTTCCAGGAACCACTGCGTCAGCCGCACCCAGAGCTCGTCCTTCTCGCCGGAATCCTCCCAGCCATGATCGAGATTGGGATTGTCGTTGACCTCGATGACGAAGACCCCGTCCGTGGTCTCCTTGAGGTCGACGCCGTAGAGGCCGTCGCCTATGCATTTTGCCGCCCGCACAGCCGTCTCGACGACATGCGGCGGCGTCTGCTTCAGTGTAAAGGTCTTGATGCCGCCCTGGTCGGGCTTGCCGCTGGCCTTGTGGTTGACGATCTGCCAGTGCTTCTTTGCCATCAGGTAATGCACGGCAAACAGCGGCTGGCCGCCGAGCACGCCGACGCGCCAGTCATATTCGGTCGGGATGAATTTCTGCGCGATCAGGAGATCGGAATCTTCCAGCCACTCCGTCGCGAGCTTGGTGAGCTCCGCCATGTTCTCGCATTTCTTGACGCCGCGCGAGAAGGACGAATCCGGTATCTTCAGCACCAGCGGGAAGCCAAGCGTCTGCGCCGCCACTTCGGAGTCGGAGGTGCCGGCGATCATCACCGTCGGCGGCACCGGCACCTTGTTGTAGGTCATCAGCTCGTTGAGATAGACCTTGTTGGTGCAGCGGATCATCGACAGCGGGTCGTCGATCACCGGCATGCCTTCCTGCTGGGCGCGGCGCGCGAAGCGGTAGGTGTGGTTGGAGATCGACGTGGTCTCGCGGATGAACAGCGCGTCGTAATTTGCGAGCTTGGCGAGGTCCTTCCTGGTGATCGGCTCGACTTCGACGCCCATCTTCTCGGCGATCCGCGCCCAATAGCGCAATGAGGAAATCTCCGACGGCGGCAATTCCTCATGCGGGTCGACCAGCGTCGCAAAAGTATAGCGTGCCGGCGTGCGGCCCTTGGTGTCGCGCCATTCGCGGTTGGTATAGGTCTCCAGGCATTGCAGGAAGAGCTCTTCCTCGTCTTCGGTCATGCGGGCGAGCGGCAGGAAGCCGATCTTGCGGATCGAGGCCCATTCGGCGCTGTCCTTGATGTGCACCTCCAGCGCCGGCGCGCGGAACCAGTCGAACAACAGCTTGGCGAAACGGTCCCAGACTTTCGACGGGCCGATGCCGAAGAAGATCGCGACCTTCGCCGGAAAAATCCCGCCGAGGTCCTTGCGGCATTTGTTCAAGGCAAGCTCGAGTTCCGGCAGCGCGTGCTCGTAGAGCTTGCGCTCGGACAGGTCGATCATCGTCTCGACGGTTGGGATCACCCTATGGCCGCGCGAACCGGCCAGCAGCGAAGCGTAGTAGCCGCGGCTCTGATAGCCGTAATTGTTCGACAGGTTGATCACTTTCGGCCGCTGGCCGCGGAACAGCGCCGGATGCGCGAGATAGTCGCGGTTGGTGATGATCTTGTGGGGTGTGGCCACCTGATCGAGATCGTTCTGCCTGCCCGTGAGGATTACCCAGGTCATTGTTCAGCGTTTTCCCAGAGTGATGGCGGCGCGCAGACCGTCGCGGCCGAACTGCGCCATATTCATGAAGATGTCGTAGGGCACTGGAATGTTCGCGGCATCGAGTATGGTTTCCTGCCTTTCATCCTCGACCCATGGGTCGTGGATCAGGATATGGTCGCCATCGTCGCCGATGGCCAGCACCCAATGCGGCACCTTCTTGCCGAACATAAGGAATCCGCTGACCAGCACCAGCACCAGCTTGCCGTCGGCGAGGGCTTGGCGGATATCGCCGATGCCGAACGGACGGTAGTTGACGGGGATGCCGTAGAGTTCGGCGCGGCGGCGGAAATCGACCTGGGCGAGCTCCATCACGCGGCGCTTGTCCTCGCTCCTCACCGACTGCAGGAACAGCGCGCCGTAGAAGGAGACGAATATCTCGGCGGCGAGTCCGCTCTCATAGCCGGCGACGGCCAGGCCGAAAGGCTCGCAGCCGCCCGGACCCGACATCATAAAGACCGTGGTCGCCTCGCGCCACAGGCGGATTTCCATGACCGGATCGGGCACGAAGCCCCGGTCGAAATTCGCCATCGCCATCATCAGGCAGCAAGGGCCGCAGGTGAACTCGCAGGTCTGCTGGTAGAACGGCACTTTGGTTGCCGTGGGCGTGTCGCCGCGCAGCGTCTTTTCATAGCGCAGCGCGGTCGCGCCATCCTCGTAATAGTCGGGCTCGCGGCCCAGTTTCCGATAGCCGGCCTGCTCATAGATGCGGATGGCGCGATCATTGTCCTCGCGCACTTCGAGGCGCAGCAACAGCCGGTCGTGCTCGAAGGCCGCCTCTTCTGCGGCCGCGAGCAGGAGCCGGCCGATACCGAGCCGGCCGAAAAAGGGACCGACAGCGATGGAATAGAGCCGCGCGACGCCGCTGCCCTTACGAAACAGCACCACCGCATAACCGGCGACCCGGCCCTCGTTCTCGGCCACCAGCATCTCGGCGGTTTCGCGTTCGATGAACTGGCGGAAGGAGCGGCGCGAGAGCCTGTCGCCCGGAAAAACAGCCTTCTCGATGGCGGCGAGGTCATCGACGTCTGACGCGCGGGCCTTGCGGATCTCGACAGGCATACGGGCTTGGGAGAACCTCGATTGGGTTTAAGAAACGGCCCCGGTGGATGCGTCGCGAATACTGGCCGAAGCGCCAGTATTCATCAAGCGCTATCGCTCCTTGATTAGGGCCGAATTGTGACAGTTTCCGCCGCGGCAGCAAAGGGTCGATCGTTTGAACAGAATTGCTGTTCAAGCGACTGCCGGCCGCCGAAAAACGCAGCCGGTTCAGCTCGATATGCCGGCCACGAGCTGGCCATAGGCGCTCTTTGCGACGTCCGACAGGCGCTCCGGCGGCAATGAGCCGACGACCGCGCAGGCGTAGCCCTTGTCGAGCCAATAGACTGCTTCCGGTCCGCCCGTCTCGGCCGCGTAGGTGCCCTTCGATGTCTCCGACGAGTCGGCGGTGACGTAGAGCGAGATGCGCTCGCCCTTGGCATCCTCGTAGAGCAGCATTGCCGCCTTGCCTTGCTCACCAGCCGGCAGCAGCCGGCCGCCGACCAGCTGGAAGCCCTCGGCCGCAAGATCGGGCGCGACCAGCTTCAGCCCGACGCGGTTCGACAGCCAGGTCTGGAGATGGTCCTTGTCGCTCGCCGGGACTTCGACGGCGTGGCGCTTCTCGGCAGCGTAGGTAACATGGGCGGCGATTGCCTGCTCGGCGAGCTGGTCGTCGCCTTCGCCGCCACGGGCGATGCTGTCGACGCCGGCGACATAGCCGCCGAGCCCGCCGACCGCTAGCATCACGGCAGCGGCAGCCGACAGCCACCAGCGCGAGCGCCAGGCCGATGCTTTTGCAGGCGCCTCGCCAAGCACGACCTGCCGCAGCCTCGCCGGCACCGGCTCGTCCATCACGCCCGCGAAGGCGGAGCGCATGGCGGCGCGGTCGGCAATGTAGCGCGCGGACTTCGCCTTCATCTCGGGATTGGCCTCGAGCCAGGCATCGTAAGCCATGCGCTCCTCGCCCGGCAGCTCGCCGTCGAGGGCCATATGGATATCGCGTTCGGAAAAATCGCGGCGGGTCATTTCTCGACGATCCTTATCGAGCGGCGGCGCGATGTGTCGTCGAGCAATCCCCGCAGTTCCTCGCGGCCACGCGCGATGCGCGACATCAGCGTGCCGGCCGGCACGCCAAGGATGTTGGCGGCCTCGGCATAGGAAAAGCCCTCGATGGCGACCATCACCAACGCCGCGCGGCGATCGGGGCTGATCGCCTGCAGGGCATCCATGATCTCGCGCGAGGCGATGGTCTCGACCTGCTCGGCGGGCGCGGCTTGGGCCTCACCGGCTTCGAGAGGCAGCATCGCCGCCTCGCCGCGCCGGTTGACCTTGCGCATCTGGTCGATGAACAAGTGATGCATGATCGTAAACAGCCACCTCCGGGGGCTTTCTCCAGTCTGCCAGTTGTCGAGCCGCACAAGCGCCCGCTCCAGGCAGTCCTGGACAAGGTCGTCGGCGGAATCGCGGTCGCGCAGCAACGAGCGCGCATAGCGCCGCAACCGCGGTATTTCGCTCAGGATCGCTGCCTTCTTGTCGTCCATGACCGCTTGTTTCGTGGTCGCCTTCCATCCCGATAGAACGCGCCTTCCCGACGCGGTGCAAGCAGTCAGCGCGAAGCGGCCGAACCGCTGCGATTACCCAAGCACGTGAATAACGCGGGCGCGGGCCGGTTTATTCCCGGCTATCCACTTGTTCCTGCAAGTTTTCAGGCTTATCCCGCGCCGCCCTCGTCAGCAGCCGCTGGTAGAACAGCCCGATGCCGATCAGCACCGCACCAAGGCCGATGAAGGAGAGCGCGCGCAGCACACCTTCCAGCTCCGACATGTCGAAGAGGAAGACCTTCACCACCGCGACCGCGATCAGCACCGCGGAGGCGATGCGCAGCACCTGCGATTTCAGCCAGACGCCGGCGGTGAGCAGCGCCACGCCGATGACCAGCCACAGCGCCGAATAGGTGTAGGTCTCGAGCTGGCCAAGCCCGCTCCACAAGGCGATGAACTCGCCCTTGAACAGGCGGCGCACCGAAAGCGTGGCATAGGCGAAGGCAAGCAGCGCGGCGATCAAGGCCAGCATCGCCGCATACCATCGCGGGCGCTTGTCGCGGACATAGAGCGCCAGCGCGACGGCGGCGGCGGCGATGGCCGGCAGCAGATAAGCGAGGAACAGAAGGTTGAAGACCGGGATCGTGCCGGTCGACTCATCCGTCAGCAGCGGGTTCAGCACCACGAAATGCTGAATGGCGATGAGGCCCGCCGAGATCACGCCGGCGGCAATCGAGCCATAGCGCAGAACCGAGCTCGGCGAGCGCATGTCGATGGCGACCAGTATGGCGCCGGCGCCGAGCGCGATGAGCGTGTAGATCGCCTGCTCGGCGAGGGTCACCGCACCGGTGTCGATAACGCCGCCATGCATCGCGTGGCGCACCAGCATGGCGATGGTGAGCAGCGCGAACAGCGCCGAGGCCGCCTCCATGGCAAGGCGCGGCCGGCCGCTGGTGGTGCGGGCGAGCTGCCAGGCGGCGAAGCCGAAGGCGATCGCCGGCACGCCATAGCCCGGCAGCAGCCAGTTGAAGACCGGTGTCCTCGACAGAAACGCCGCGCCGACGATGGTCGGATCGAAGGCGACGCGGCCGAGCATGGCGACCGCCGCACCCACCGCGATCCAGCCGAGCACAGGGTAAGAGCGCCAGCGCGTGGCCAGCGCCGGCAGAATGGCGGCGGCGCCAATCAGCACGGTCGTCCAGGCCGAGCCAAATGCCATGTGCAGCATCAGCAGGCCGGCAACGCCGGCGCCGCCCAACGCGAACGACACCGCCGGGCCGCCGGCGAGCGGCGGCGGCTCGGCGCGCGCGATCCATTCGCCGCCGGCAGCAAAGACGAGCATCAGCAGCAGCGCCGGCAGCGCATAGCCGAGGTCGCGGTCGATATCGCCGAAGGTCAGCCACAGGGCGGCCAGCACCACCAGCGGGGCAATGACGCCCCAGGCTGCCCAGCAAGCCGCGCGTGTCGCAGCGGTGGCGGCGAGGCGGCGCGCCGCCCAGAAGCCGGCGGCGAGGAAGATCAGGGCAAGCGCGATGCCGATGCGGAACGTCAGCGTGTCGGACGACGCCAAGGGCTGGGCGTCCAGCCCGACATCGAGCGCATCGGCGCCGATGGTGGCGGGCGGGATGATGCCGAGATAGATCAGCACGGTGGCGATGCCGGCGGCAAAGACCAGCGGAAGCGCGCGCGGCCGGTAGAGCGCCACCGCGACCAGCGCGGCCAGCAGGACGGCGCCGTGCAATGCATCGCCGGCGCTGGCAAAAGCCGGATCGACGGACAGGCCCAGCGCGCTTAGGGCGATGAAGAAGCCGGGCACGATCGATGGCCAGTCGAAGCCACGGGCCGCTTCGTCGCGGCCAGTGGTCAAGAACGGGGCGAGCCAGACGAAGGCAAGCACCGCCAGCGTGGCGAGGCTGATGAACAGCACGGCCGCAAGGTTCACGTCCGGCGCGTCGACCATGTAGAGGATGGTCCAGATGCCCGTGCCGGCGAAAGCGGCCGCCATAAGCGCCTTCCAGTCGCGGATGCGGGCGGTTGCCGCGCTCGCCGCAAGCACGATCGCCAGATAGACGAACAAGGCCCAGGGATTGGGCGCCTGCGATGCCACCAACGCCGGCGTGACCATGGCGCCGACGAGGCCGATGCCGGCCAGCGCCAGACCATGCACTAACGAGGCGCCAATGGTGGCGACGCCGATGACGCCAAGCAGCGCAAAGGCGGTCGCCGGCCCGATGAAGCCATAGATGCCATGCGCCGCGTAGACCGTGCCGAACAGGATGAAGGCGCCGGCGCCGGTCAGTATCGCGGGGATATAGGCGCTGGCGGCGCCCTGCACCGGCACCCTGAAGCCGGTGCGGCGGATGAATTCAGCGCCGGCAATCAGCGCCAGGCCGAGGATGCCGGCCATGGTGAGACGCACGCCGGGACCGAAGATGCCGGCCTCGATGGTGTAGCGAATCAGGAACAGGCCACCCAGCGCAAGCGCGATGCCGCCGACCCAGACCGCCCAGCGCGTGCCCAGCGCCGTCTCGACATCCGTCTGGCGCGCCGCCTTGGCGGATACGGCCGACCCGGTGGCCGGCGCTTCGGCCACGGGTTGAGATTGCTTCGGTTCGGATGGCTCGGCGGATTGCGCCGTGGCCGGCCGGGCCTTCGTCCAGGGTCCGGCCACGGCCTCGCCTTCGGCGGCCTCGGGCTTTGCGACGAGCTCCTCGGCAACGGTCGTGCCGTCGGCCAACGGCGCGACAGGCGCCGCAACTGCCTTGGCCTCCTCGGGAAGACCTTCCTTCGCGATGTCCGCCTTGGGCGCGGACAGCGAAGCTCCCGACTGAACCAGGCCTCGGAGGATGCCGAGCTCGCGCTCGACCAGCGCGATGCGGTTCTGCTGTCGTGACACGATGACGAAAAGAGCTATGACGGCGGCAATGGCGATCAGGCTGAAAAACATGGTGGTTTCCCTCAAAACCAGACCAGTCGTGGTCAACAAATGCGGCGGTGACACGACTGACCCAAATCAGCGTCTTGCCAATCAACAAGATCGGGCCGGCTAACAAGATCGAGCATGTTTCGCGGCCGATTGCCAGCAACTTGCCTGGTTATCCAATGGCGGGCCGCCGAGGCTGTCGGTATTGCAGGCGAGATTGCGTGACCTCTGCCCCGAAGTACTCGTGCTAGTCTCGCGCGATCAAAGGAATGCCGTGAGGTGACCGATGCCGCAGCGAAGTGCCGGGCTGCTGATCCACAGACACACAGGCGGTGTGTTCGAATTTCTGCTCGTCCATCCAGGCGGTCCGTTCTGGGCGCGCAAGGATGAAGGCGCGTGGTCGATACCGAAGGGACTGATCGGCGACAATGAGGATGAGCTCGAAGCCGCCAAACGGGAAGTCGAGGAGGAGCTCGGCGTCGCCATCGACGGCGACTTCCAGCCGCTCGGCAGCTACAGGCAGCCGGGCGGCAAGATCGTGGTGGCATGGAGCGTCGAGGCCGATGTCGACACTAACGCCATCAAGAGCAACATGTTCACCCTGGAGTGGCCGCCAAAATCGGGAAAGATGAAGGCGTTCCCCGAAGTGGATCGGGCCGGCTGGTTTTCGCCGGCCGAAGCCGGCGTCAAGATCCTGAAAGGCCAGCGCTCCATGCTCGACGATTTCCTGGAACGGCGCGGCGCCGACTAGGCGTCTGCCCGCTATCCTGCCTCGCCCACACCCGCCTTCACCGCCGCATGATGCCGGCGTAGCGCGGCGAGGAAGCCGGCGCGGGCGTCGGGCGGCTCGAGGCCGCGCGGCTCGTAAACATGGCGGGCGAAGAAGAAGCCGCTCAGCCGGAAGGCGTCTTCCAGTGCTGCCGCGTCGGCGCGCAGGCCGGAGCCGCGCTGCAGAAAGGCTGGCAGTGCCAGCATCTTGTCGTGCCAGGCCGCACCCGCTTCGCGCGACACGGCGCGTCCGGACTTCGGCGAGACATAAGCGAG
Source organism: Mesorhizobium sp. M2A.F.Ca.ET.043.02.1.1 (assembly GCF_003952405.1). Classification (NCBI taxonomy): domain Bacteria; kingdom Pseudomonadati; phylum Pseudomonadota; class Alphaproteobacteria; order Hyphomicrobiales; family Phyllobacteriaceae; genus Mesorhizobium; species Mesorhizobium sp. M2A.F.Ca.ET.043.02.1.1. The sequence goes on along the minus strand of NZ_CP034445.1, from coordinate 5,517,792 downwards.
ATCCTGTCTTGTGCCGGTCGCCGCGCATTGGCTGAGATCGAGGCCGAAGCCCAGTTCATCGAGGATGAGCAGCTCGAAGCGCGCCACCAGCTCGCCCGCCGCGTCGGCGTCGCCAAGATGGGAGATCATCACGGCAAGCGCCTCGTAGAGACCGCCATGGGCGTCGCGCTCGGGCAGGAGCCTCAGATGCGCGGCCATGGTCTGCAGGCCATAGACGGCAACCGCGCTGTCCATCAACCGCGCCGCGTTCATCTCGATCGCCTCGGCCTGGAAGACGCCGAGATGCTCGTCGAGCCGCGCCCGCCACAGAAGGTCGACGCGATTGCCGGGCTGCAGCACCGGCTGCTGCTTGCGCGAGCGCCCTCCCCGCACAAGGCCAAGATGGCGGCCATGGGTGCGCGTCATCACCTCGAGGATGGCGCTGGTTTCGCCATGCCTGCGGGTGCCGAGAACGATTCCCTCGTCGCGCCATTCCATGGATCGAGCTTTTCACCCGTTGCGCGGCGAAATCAAGGTTTCGACACGCCGGGCTCGATCTGTGCTGACATCCTCTGATCCCGTGTCAGGCCCAACGGCAATGATCGGCAAGCACCTCGTCGATCACGTGGCGCTGCCTTTCCGCCTCGGCCTGGTTGGCGTCGTGGCCGGCGACGGTGATCAGCGCCTTCCACAGCGCCCAGCCGCGGCCGCGCGCCCAGGTAGCGTCGTCGGCGGCGATGCGGGCGCGGAAGGCCTCCCGGCTTTCGCCTTCGAAGAAGGTCCACGCGATCGCCAGGTCGCAGGATGGGTCGCCGACGCCGGACGTGCCGAAGTCGATGACGGCGTTCAGGCGGCCGTCCTCGACCAGAAGATTGCCCGAGGCGACATCGCCATGAAACCAGACCGGAGAGCCAGACCAGGTGGCGGCAAGTGCGGCTTCCCAGACGGTCGTGGCGGCTTGGGCGTCGATCCGCCGTTCAAGCGCGGCGATGGCCTGCCTCGCCTCGCCGTCATAGACGGTCAGCGGCCCGCCGCGGTGGAAATTGTGCTCGTCGGGTGCAGGCCCGTCGGTCGGATCGATGCCCCTCAATGCGACAAGGAAATCGGCGAGCGAAACGGCGAAGACGTTGAGATCGGCGATGCGGCCGCTCTTAGCCGTCTCGCCCTCGATCCAGCGATAGATCGACCAATGCCAGGGGTAGCCTTCGGCCGGTCCGCCCACGGCCAGCGGCGTCGGAATCGGCAGTGGCAGGAGGGGTGCCAGTTTCGGTAGCCAGCGCTGCTCCTTCTCGACCTGCAGCGAATAGGCGGCCGCGCTCGGCAGTCGGACCGTCATCTCGTCACCAAGATGAAAAGTGCGGTTGTCCCAGCCGCCGAAAGCGACCGGGCTGACCGGCAGGCCCCGCCATCGCGGAAACTGCGTGTCGACCAGCCGTCGCACGAGACCGGTATCGATCGTGATCTTTGGATTATGCATGTCGCAGACCCTTACGGACCTTCTAAGCGACAAGCATCAATGGGGAAACTCCAGTCCCATCTCGCGGTAGCGCTCGGGATCGTCGCCCCAGTTTTCGCGCACCTTCACGAACAGGAAGAGGTGCACCTTCTGCTCCAGGATTTCGGCGATCTCGGTGCGCGCGGCCTGGCCGATGGCGCGGATCGTTTCGCCCTTGTGGCCGAGCACGATCTTCTTCTGGCTGTCGCGCTCGACATAGATGACCTGCTCGATGCGCACCGAGCCGTCCTTCTTCTCTTCCCATTTCTCGGTCTCGATATGCGAGGAATAGGGAAGCTCCTGGTGCAGCCGCAGATAAAGCTTTTCGCGGGTGATTTCCGCCGCAAGCTGGCGCATCGGCAGGTCGGAAATCTGGTCTTCCGGGTAATACCAAGGGCCAGCGGGCAACGTCTCGGCGAGATAGTCGAGCAGGTCCTTGCAGCCGGAGCCGGTGAGCGCTGAGACCATGAAGGTGCGCTTGAACGGCACGCGCTCGTTCGCGGTCGCGGCCAGCGCGAGAAGCGTCTCTGGCTTGACGCGGTCGACCTTGTTGAGGACGAGCAGCATCGGCTGGCGGACGTCCTTCAGCCGGTCGAGGATGGCGTCTGCATCGCCCTTGATGCCGCGCTCGGCGTCGATCAGAAGCACTACGACATCGGCATCCTTGGCGCCGCCCCAGGCGGTGGTCACCATCGCGGTGTCCAGCCGCCGCTTCGGCTTGAAGATGCCGGGCGTATCGACGAACACGATCTGCGCGTTGTCATGCGTGGCGATGCCGCGCACGATGGCGCGGGTGGTCTGCACCTTATGGGTGACGATCGACACCTTGGCGCCGACCAGTTGGTTGACCAGCGTCGACTTGCCGGCGTTGGGCGCGCCGATCAGCGCGACGAAGCCGGAGCGCGTCGGGGGAACTTCAGGGGTTTCATTTTCTGTCATGCCGCGCTCCATACGCCTTCGCGCAGCAAAAGAGTAGCCGCGGCGGCCTGCTCCGCCTCGCGCTTGGAGCGGCCGCTGCCGGTCGCCGGAGCAAATGAGCCGACCTTGACGCTGACGGTGAACAGCGGGTCGTGGTCCGGTCCCTCGCGGCCGTCGACCCGGTAAGCCGGCACGGCGCCGGCGGCTGCCTGGTGCGCCCATTCCTGCAATTCGGTCTTGGCGTCGCGCCGCGCCGCGCCGATCGCCTGCGAGCGCGGCTGCCAATAGCGATGGATGAACGCGCGGGCAGCCTCGAGGCCACCATCCAGGTAAAGGACCGCAATCAGCGATTCCAGCGCGTCGGCGCGCAGATTGGTGCGCTTGCGCCCGTCGAGATTGCGCACATCGGAGCCGGCGCGGATCAGCTCTGGCAAGCCGATCTCCTCGGCGATGTCGGAGAGCGCCTCGGCATTGACCAGCGCGTTGAGACGCAGCGACAGCTCGCCCTCGGCTGCATCTGGAAAGGCTGCAAGCAGCATGTCGGCGACGACAAGGCCGAGAACGCGGTCGCCCAGGAACTCGAAGCGTTCGTAGTCGACGCCGGCATGGGTCGAACGCGCGCTGGCATGGGTCAGCGCGCGCTGCAGACGCTGGCGATCGGCGAAGGCATGGCCGGTGCGCGGGGCAAGAGCCTCGGCGAGGGCATCGGCGGTCAAACGCTTGCTGGCCGCCATCGCTCTAGTGGACGAAATGGAACAGGCGATCGGCACGCATCAGCGACGGCCACTTCCAGATCTCGAGCGGGCTCGCCTTGCCGGCGATCGAGAAGAAGATGAGATTGGCGCGGCCGACCAGGTTTTCGGCAGGAACAAAGCCGACGGTGAAGCGGCTGTCGGAGGAGTTGTCGCGGTTGTCGCCCATCATGAAATAGTGGCCGGGCGGCACGGTCCATTCGCGGGTGTTGTCGCCGATCGAATTCGGCGTCAGGTCGAGCGTGTCGTAGCTGACACCATTCGGCAGCGTCTCGTGATAGACGTCGACGGGCTGAGGCACTTCGGTGATGTCGGGATTTTCGATCTGGCCGGTCTTCACGCGCGGCACGCCGACGTCGTTGATGAAGAGCTGGCCGTCCTTCATCTGGATCTTGTCGCCGGGCAGGCCGACGACGCGCTTGATGTAGTCGACCGATGGGTCCGGCGGGAACTTGAACACCACCACGTCGCCGCGCTTGGGCTCCGAGCCCCAGATGCGGCCGGAAAAGATATCGGGACCGAACGGCAGCGAATAGCGCGAATAGCCGTAGGCCCATTTGGTGACGAAGAGATAGTCGCCTTCGAGCAGAGTCGGCCGCATCGAGCCGGACGGGATGGAGAAAGGCTGGAACAGCAGCGTGCGGATGACGAGCGCGAGCAGCAGAGCCTGGATGATGACGGAAAAGGTTTCCCCGAGCCCGCCGGATTTCTTCTGCGATTTTTCAGCCACGCTCATGTCGTCCTCGATTGTGCGATGTTGGTATAGAGTCTCGGCGCGCGCTGAGCAACGTCATGCCGCTCGTGGTCAGATGGAATCAATGTGGCGCTTGTTCGGCGGGCACCGCCTCGATAAGCACAAAGGCTTGAGCAAGCGGGAAATCATCGGTGATGGTGAGATGGATCAGCGCCCGGTGGCCTTTCGGCAGTATGTTCTCCAGCCTGGCGGCGGCGCCGCCGGTCAGCGCCATGGTCGGCGCGCCGCTCGGCAGGTTGATCACGCCCATGTCGCGCCAGAACACGCCCTCGGCCATGCCGGTGCCCAGCGCCTTGGCGCAGGCCTCCTTGGCGGCGAAGCGCTTGGCGTAGGAAGCCGCGCGGGCGGCCCGCTTTTCCGACTTGGCCTGCTCGACCTCGGTGTAGATGCGCTGGACGAAGCGCTGGCCGTGCCGCTCCAGCGATTTTTCGATGCGTCTGATGTCGATGAGGTCGCTGCCGATGCCGATGATCATTCCGCCGGCACTTCCCGTCCGCCCTGCCGCGCTTTCTTCTCGGCGCGTTCGGCCATGCGCTTCTTGCGCTGCTCGCGGAACACGGTCATGCCCCAGCGCGTGACGCCGTAGAACACGAGCCCGAAGACCAGGCCGAGCGGCACCGCGCCGATTAGCATCGGCTCCAGAACCGGATGCCAGAGCTTGGCGAAGGAGAGCTTGTGCATCATTTCGCCGAGATGCTCGGGCGGCCCGTGCTTGGGCAGGCGCTCATGCAGGAGCAGCTTGCCGGTTTCCCAGGACGCGCCCCACAGCAGCGGGGAGGTCAGCGGATTGCCGAAGAACACGGCGCCGAGTGCCGCCGCGACCAGATTGCCGGCGATCATCCAGCAAAGCACGGCGGCAACCACGAAATGGGCGCCAAGCGGGAAGAAGGAGGCAAAAACACCCGCGGCGACGCCGGCGGCGACCGAATGCGGCGTCGCGTTCAGCCGCAGGATGCGCTTGGAGAAATACTGCACGGAACGCGAGAACGAGCGGCGCGGCCATAGATAAGTACGCACCCGTTCCAGGAGGCCATCAGGCTCTCGGCGTCGAAAAAGCACTCTGTTCCAGTTCCCGGTCCTACACGCGCTGCCCCTGCCCACCGGGACGCGCCACACATATCTTGCGCCTCCATGGCGCAGAAAGGCAACAAGTCTCTGATATAGAGATGGGCAAGCCGCGGAACAACGAAACGCCGCCGCGTTGGTCTGCCGCAGCCTATAACAAGAACCTCATTTCTGGCGAAACTGAGGAGAATTCCGGAGCTGGCAGCTACTTCCGGTATTCGCTGACCTCGACCAGATTGCTGTCCGGATCGCGGAAATAGACCGACATCATCGGCCCGCGCGCGCCAATGCGTTCGACCGGGCCGACTTCGACCGCCACGCCATTGGCTTGCAAGCTGGCCTGGACTTCGACGAGCGGCACCGCAGCCACCAGGCAGAAATCGCCGGAACCCGGCGTCGGCATCTTTGCCTTAGGTTCGAAAGTGCGGCCGACCTCGTGCAGGTTGATCTTCTGCGAGCCGAACAGAAGCGCGGTCGGCCGGTTCGCTTCATCCAGGCGCCGCATGCCGAGCACGCGCTGGTAGAAGTCGCAGGTCGCTTCGACCGAGCGGACCGTCAGCACGAAATGGTCGATCCCGGCGATCATTTTTGGTTTCCTTTCCTGCACGTCGTCACCCCGAAACCGCTGCGCGCCTTCTGGCGACATGTATTGATAACATTGTGGCCAGCTTCACGACACGGAATGCTTGCGAGCCAAGCTGAGCCGCGCTCTTCCGCACGTTCCCGGTCAGGCACGGGTCGCAAGATAAGAACGCAAACGCAGATCAAAGTTTCACTGGAACCGCGTAGCGGCTATTTTGGCGGTTATGGTCGCGCCGCCTTTCGTTTTCGGACCGTTTGTCTTCGCCCCCGCCCTTGGAGAGCTGCGGCGGGACGGCAAACCGATCGCGCTCGGTCAAAAAGGCGCTGCGCTCCTCGAGGCGCTGCTCAAGGCTGAGGGCGGTGTCGTCAGCAGGCAAGAATTGATGGATAGCGTGTGGCCTGGCATGGCGGTGGAGGAGGGAAACCTCTCCGTCCAGATCGCCACCCTGCGTAAGCTGCTTGGAGTCGACCCGGACGGCCGCGAGTGGATCGCGACTGTACCGCGGATCGGCTACCGCATGCTGACTTCGAGGCGTGGCGAGGACATGGTTGCGCTTCCCGCACAGCCGGCACTTGCCGTGCTGCCCTTCGAGGGCCTTGGTGGCGATTCCGAGCCGGACTGGTTCGCCGACGGCGTGGTCGACGACATCATCACCGCGCTCAGCCGTTTCAAGAGTTTCGCGGTGATCGCCCGTAACTCCTCGTTCGTCTACAAGGGCCGGGCCGTAGACGTGCGGCAAGTGGCGAAGGAACTCGATGTCCGCTACGTCCTCCAGGGCAGCGTGCGGCGTTCGGGCGACCGGCTCAGAATCACGGCCCAATTAATCCAAGGGAGCACCGGCGCGCATCTGTGGGCGCAGAACCTCGATGGCGCCCTCGACAACGTGTTCGATTTCCAGGACAGGATCACAGAAGCGGTCGCAACCGTGGTCGGGCCGGAGATCGAATGGGCCGAGATCGAACGTTCGCGGCGGGAGCGGCCCGGAAGCATCGCCGCCTATGACGTCTATCTTCAGGCACGGGCCAAGATCCTGTCGGAATCCAAACGGGGGAATGCAGAAGCCTATGCCCTTCTGACACAGGGCCTCGCACTTGAGCCGGACAATCCCCAATTCCTGGCTCACGCAGCCTGGGCGCTAGAACACCGCATAACGATGGGCTGGCCGCCGTTCGGGCCCGACGACAGGGAAAGATGCGCAGACTTCGCCCGGCGCGGGCTGGAACATGCGGCCGGCGATGCGATAGTGATGACGCATTGCGCCATGGCGCTGCTTCAGGTCGTCAGAGACTACGACTGGGGCATGGCCGTCCTTCAATCCGCGGTTGACGCCAACCCCAACAACCTGACGGTCGTCACTTCGGCGGGCGTGGGTCATCTCCATTGCGGGAGCGTCGAGGACGCGCTTGCCTGTTTCCACCGAGCGAACCGGCTGATGCCTCGCGATCAAATTGCGCATATAGCGCTCTGCGGAATTGCCCATGCGCATGTCATTCTCGGTAACTATGAAGAAGCGCTGGCGTCGGCTTCCCGTGCGCTGGCCCGCAATCCGAACTTCGACGCCATGCTCTGGATGTTGGCCGCTGCCAGCGCCTATCTCGGGCGCATGGACGAGGCCCGCCGATTTGTCGAGGCGCTGAGCAAGCTCTCTCCAGGCGTTACGATCGCGACGATCAGAGCGGGCCAGCCTGCCATGATCCCGGAGCGGATCGGCGTCGTGCTTGAAGGGCTGCGGCTGGCCGGCCTTGAAGAGGGATAATATCTGATAGCGCACCTTTGATCGGCAAGCACTTCGCCGGAAATCCCTTGCCCCCAATGCACATTACGGCGCCGCATATTGGATACTGATCGCTGCAACATGTTTCTTGGCGGTGAGCCGGCGCGGGAATTGCTGGCGCGGGCAGCCTCGGTTTCTCATATCTTTTTAGAATTTTTTACACTCGGCCAAAGGAGCCAAACGGTCCCTCTGGCGCAAAGTGCCCCTCGTTAACTTCAGCATTGAACCGAGGGGCTCAAATGTCACCGTTGATGATCGTCTCGCTCGATCAAGGCAAGATCTACGGGCAAAAACCTTCTGTGGATGAGTTGCATCGGCGGCTCATGGCGACCGGATTGGCGCAAGGTGGCTCGTTGCTCGCTGGAGCCATGCTTGTACCCGGCCGAGCCGCTTCCCGGCTTTTCACACCATTGTCCAGGTTCCGAGAAACAGTCACCGGCTTCGCGCGCCGCTTGGAACTGGCCTCCTCAAAGGAGCGGCGGAGATGGATTGTCCGCCGGAGCGCCTCCCCGTCGGAAATTACCGGTCGCACTAAGCCAGCCCTTTCCGGCCCATTCTCTATCTGACTTTGTCCTTAGCGCGACCGGCCGATAGAGGCGGTCATGCGTCGCTGGAGGAAACGCCATGAGCCTGGTGGATGCGAACGGATTCCAGGTCGGGCTGGCGCTCGGCATGGCCTCGATGGCCTCGGTCGGACCAAACAACCTGATGATGATCCGCGAGGGCCTGCTGCGCGGACGGGCGATATTCGTGGCAAGCCTGGTATGGGGCACTTACGTCGCGCTGATCTCCGCCTCTTACCTGCTGGGCGGCTCGATCGCCGGGCTCGATCCGGCTGTCCGCACGGCCCTCTCCTGGCTTGGCCTCGCGGCAGTGGCATGGTTCGCGCTGCAGTCCTTCCGCGCCGCCTCCGCCGCCGGTGGCGTCGAGCAGCGTTCCGCACACGCCGAGAGCGGGCGCTCCTGTCTTGCCCGCGTCATGGGCGTGGTGTGGATGAACCCGCTGACCTATGTCGAGTTGCTGCTCGTGCCGGCGGCGCTCGGCCAGTCCTTCGCCGCCGGCCGCGCCAGGCTCGAATTCGTCATGGCGCTGATCCTGATGGCCGCGCTCGCCTGCTACGGCTACACGCTGGGTGGCGGCCTCATGGCTTGGCTGCTTCGAAACCGCGCTAACCTGCGCATCTTCGATCTCATCTCGGGCGTCATCCTCACCGCCGTCGCAGTGACGATGGCGGCGGGGCTCGTCAGCCGATGAATGCGCTCGCAAGCGCGGCGCAAAGCTTGGCATTATCTTCGTAGGTGACTAAACGTGCAACGCTACAGGGAGTTCATGGGAGCAATCACCCACGTCGAGTATGACGCCGGGCGCGGCGTGTTCGAAAGCGTCGTCGAAATCCATCCATTTATCATCGCCGCTGGTATGGCCGACGAAACGGCGGCCGATCCGTGGACCGACAACGCCCCGGGCGGCGAAGCAGGTTCGGCCGTACGTGGATTGGCCCCGATAGCGAGCCGCGGAGTCAGCCGCTAAACTGCCCGCCGTCACGCGAACAAACTTGAGTCAGATGTTGCGGCTTCCCGGCTTGATAGCGGGAATGGCGGCGAGTTCCGGCGGCAGGCGGTCGGCAGGATAGGCCGGCACCTCATATTCGGCGAGCGCGACCAGCGGCACGCCGACATCGGTCTTGCCGGCCGAGCGGTCGATGATGCATGCGGCCGCGACGACCTCCGCGCCGATCTCGCGCAGGCAGTCGATTGTCTCGCGGATCGACAGGCCGGTGGTGACGATGTCCTCGACGATGACGACGCGCGAGCCCTTGGCGATCTCGAAGCGGCGCAGCCTGAACTCGCCCCCTTCCCGCTCGACCCAGATGGCCGGCGCGCCGAGGTGGCGCGAGGTCTCATAGGCCGGGATCAGGCCGCCAATGGCCGGGCCGACGACATAGTCGATCTTTCCGGGCACGCTTTCCCGGATCTTCTCGGCCAGCGCCTTGCACAGGCGCTCGGTCTTGTCGGCATGCATGAAGACGCGGGCCTTCTGCAGGAAGACCGGGCTGCGCAGGCCGGACGTCAGGATGAAATGACCTTCGAGAACGGCGCCGGCCTCGCGGAAAATGCCCAGCACTTCGTCAGTGTTCATTTGGTCCCCCGTTCAATCTTCATCTAGCCATTGACGCGCCGCGCGTCGCTGACGCTCGAATTGTCCTTGAGCTGCGACAGCAGGCGGTTGAGGTGCTTCAGGTCCCAGACTTCGAGATCGATCAGCATCTCGGTGAAATCGGGCGCCGTGCGTATCATGGACAGCGTGTGGATGTTGGCGTCGTTGGACGCCACCACCTGGGCGATGTCGGCCAACGAACCAGGCGCGTTGATGGCGGTGACCGAGATGCGCGCCGGAAAACGTTCCTTGGTGCGTTCGTCAATGTCCCAGCGCACGTCGATCCAGCGCTCGGGCTGGTCGTCGAAGGCCTGCAGCGCCGGCGACTGGATCGGATAGATGGTGATGCCGGTTCCAGGCTGGATGATGCCGACGATGCGGTCGCCGGGCACGGCGCCTTCCGGCGCGAAGCGCACCGGCAGGTCGCCGCGCACGCCGCGGATCGGCACCGCGCCGTCGCGCGGCTGGTCCTTGCCCTTGCGCGCGGCCCGAGTGCCGGGCATCTGGAACAGCATGCCGGCGGCGTTGCGGATCTTCGACCAGCCTTCCTCGCGCTGCTTGGGCGGCGCGACCGTGACGCGCTCGTCCTTGTAGTCGGGGAAGACCGCTTTCATGACGTCGGTTGAGCTCAGCTCGCCGCGTCCGACGGAAGCCAGAACATCCTCGATATCCTTGCGCGCCAGCCGGTGCAGAACCGGCTTCAGGCTCTCCTTGGTGAAGGTCTTGCCGGCGCGCTCGAAGGCGCGTTCCAGGATACGGGCGCCGAGACCGGAATATTGCTTGCGGATCGCGTTCTTGGTGGCGCGGCGGATGGCGGCGCGCGCCTTGCCGGTGACCACGACCGATTCCCAGGCGGCGGGCGGCACCTGCGCCTTGGAGCGGATGATCTCGACCTCGTCGCCATTCTTCAATTCCGTCATCAGCGGCATGATGCGGCCATTGACCTTGGCGCCGACACAGGTGTCGCCGACATCGGTGTGGACGGCATAGGCGAAGTCGATCGGCGTGGCGCCGCGCGGCAGCGCGATCAGCATGCCCTTGGGCGTGAAGCAGAATACCTGGTCCTGGAACAGCTCCAGCTTGGTGTTCTCGAGGAAATCCTCCGGATTGTCGCCCTCGGCCAGTTGCTCGATGGTGCGCCTGAGCCAGGCATAAGCGTTGGTCTCCTTGGAGATCGCGTGGCCGGCGCCGTTCATCTTGCCGCCGGTGTCCTTGTAGATCGAATGGGCGGCGACGCCGTATTCGGCTATTTTGTTCATCTCCTTGGTGCGGATCTGAAGTTCGACGCGCTGGCGCGACGGGCCGACGATGGTGGTGTGGATCGAGCGGTAGTCGTTCTGCTTGGGCGTCGAGATATAGTCCTTGAAACGGCCAGGCACCATCGACCAGGTGGTGTGGATGGCGCCAAGCGCACGGTAGCAGTCGTCGACCGAATCGACGACGACGCGAAAGCCGAAGATGTCGGAGAGCTGCTCGAAGGAGAGCGCCTTGGCCTCCATCTTGCGGAACACCGACCATGGCTTCTTCTGCCGGCTCTTCACGCTCGCCTTGATGGTGTGTTTCTCGAACAGGCCGGACAGCGCCGTCTCGATCTCCTGCAGGACACCCTTGTTGCGCTCGAAAATCTCGGCAAGCCTCGCGGTGACGGCGCGATAGGCCTCCGGATTGATGTAGCGGAAGGCGATTTCCTCGAGTTCTTCGCGCATGCCCTGCATGCCCATGCGGCCGGCGAGCGGCGCATAGATGTCCATCGTCTCCTCGGCGATGCGCAGGCGCTTGGACTCGGGCATATGGTCGAGCGTGCGCATGTTGTGCAGGCGGTCGGCGAGCTTGACCAGAAGGACGCGAATATCCTCCGAGATCGCGAGCAGAAGCTTGCGCAGGTTCTCCGCCTGCTCGGCCTTCTTGGAGACGAGGTCGAGCTTCTTCAGCTTGGTAAGGCCCTCGACCAGCTTGCCCATTTCGGGGCCGAACAGCTCGTCGATCTCGGCCCTGGTCGCGGTGGTGTCCTCGATCGTGTCATGCAGCAGGGCAACGGCGATGGTCGCCTCGTCCATGTGCATCTCGGTGAGGATGGCGGCGACTTCGAGGGGATGCGAGAAATAGGGATCGCCCGAAGCGCGCTTCTGGTGGCCATGCTTCTGCATGGCATAGACATAGGCCTTGTTGAGCAGTGCCTCATTGACGTCAGGCTTGTAGCGCTGGACGCGCTCGACAAGCTCATACTGACGCATCATGGGCGGGATCTCGCGGTGCTGAAATGATTGATGCGCCGCACTGGCGTACGACGCATCTCATAGATAGCCACGAAACCTAAGATACGGAAGTCCTGGATGGTTGATCCAACCCGGACAAAAGCTCTTAGTAATCGTCGCTCTTTTCCGGCGGCACCAGGCCTTCGATGCCGGCGAGCAGGTCTTCCTCGCTCATGCGGTCGAAAGCGATGTTCTCCTCGGCATCGTCGGCGTCGGCCGCGACCGCGGTCGCGCCGGTCTGGTCGGTGATCGCCTCGCCCTCGGCTTCCGGCTCATCGACCTCGACATGCTTCTGCAGCGAGTGGATCAGGTCTTCCTTGAGGTCGTCAGGCGACAGCGTCTCGTCGGCGATCTCGCGCAGCGCGATGACTGGGTTCTTGTCATTGTCGCGCGGAACGGTGATCTGCGCGCCCTGGCTGATCTGGCGGGCGCGATGGCCGGCGAGCAGCACGAGTTCAAAACGGTTGTCGACCTTGTCGATGCAATCTTCAACGGTTACGCGGGCCATGGACTGCCCCTTTCATGCGATGGATTTGATGGAAAGCTGGCGCGCTCCATAACGCGGGCGCGGCCGAAATACAAGCTTTTTGGCGGCGGCGCCAGCTTATGGGCCGTTGCCCGGCTCATCATCGCGCCACGCCATGATGCGGCTCACATAGTCGCGATCACAATTGCTTGCAATGTGGGCCGTGCCCTTGGATATCCATAAATTGCGCGTTATCTCGGATATGACGGGTAGCAAGCGCATTTGTGGACCTGCCCGTCGACGCTTTTAAGACGACAGAAATTTTTGAAAGGGATGTTTTTCAATGTTCGATCCCCGTGAAAAGATCGCTCTTTTCATCGACGGCGCCAATCTCTACGCCACGTCCCGCGCGCTGGGCTTCGACATCGACTACCGCAAGCTCCTGTCGAGTTTCCAGAAGCGCGGGTATCTCTTACGCGCTTATTATTACACCGCGCTGGTCGAGGACCAGGAATATTCCTCGATCCGGCCGCTGATCGACTGGCTTGATTATAACGGTTTCAAGGTGGTGACCAAGCCCGCCAAGGAATTCACCGACTCGACCGGCCGCCGCAAGATCAAGGGCAACATGGACATCGAGCTGACCGTCGATGCGCTGGAGCTTGCCGACGTCGTCGACCACTATGTCATCTTCTCCGGCGACGGCGACTTCCGCACGCTGGTCGAGGCGCTGCAGCGGCGCGGACGCAAGGTGTCGATCATTTCGACCATGGCCTCGCAGCCGCCGATGATTTCCGACGATCTGCGCCGCCAGGCCGACCACTTCATCGACCTGATGACGCTGAAGAGCGACGTCGGCCGCGATCCGTCCGAGCGGCCGGTGCGCCGGCCGGAACCCGCCGAAGTCGACGAGGACGATTATTGACGGGCGGCGGCCTTGACCGCCACAACCTCCCCCGAACCCAGCCGCGACTGCCCGCTTTGCCCGCGGCTGCATGATTTCATCGCCGCCTGGCGCGAGCGCGAGCCGGGCTGGTTCAATGCGCCGGTGCCGACCTTCCTGCCGCCCGAGGGTGAAGCCTCGGTCCGGCTGCTGATCGTTGGGCTTGCGCCCGGTTTGCGCGGCGCCAACCGGACGGGGCGCCCCTTCACCGGCGACTATGCCGGCGACCTGCTCTACGGCACGATGATCGCGCAGGGCCTGGCGCGCGGCGAGTTCAAGGCGCGGCCGGATGACGGGCTTGAGTTGGTCGGCACGGCCATCACCAATGCGGTGCGCTGCGTGCCGCCGGAGAACAAGCCGGTCGGCGCCGAGATCGCCACCTGCCGGACTTTTCTGAAGCCCACCATCGCGCGCTTTCCCAATCTGCGCGCCATTCTGACGCTGGGTTCAATCGCGCACCAGTCGACGGTGCGGGCGCTGGGCGAGCGCGTCGCGGCCATTCCGTTCCGCCACGGCGGAAAGCAGGAGGCCGGCGGCATCACGCTGTTCTCCAGCTATCACTGCTCGCGCTACAACACCAATACGGGCGTGCTGACGGAACAGATGTTCGTCAGCGTGTTCAGCGAGATCGCAGCGTTCCTGAGGGGCTAGACCCAAATCACCTTAGGTGCGCTGCCCACCCGCTCATACCGGCAGCAGCGCATCCGGCTTCACGTCGCCGATCGAGGCGTAAGTGTGCGTCTCCTTCACGCCGGGCAGCGGCAGGATGACCCGGGTCAGGAAATCCTGATAGGCGGCCATTTCGGAGATGCGCGCCTTCACCAGATAGTCGAAGCCGCCGACGACCATATGGCATTCCAGCACCTCTGGCGCCTTGATCACCGCCTCGGCAAACCGCTCGAAAATATGCGGCGCCGTATGGTCGAGACGAACCTCGATGAAGACGAGCGTGCCACGCCCGATCTTTGCCGGATTGAGCACGGCCCTGACCGCGGTGATGTAACCCTCGCGAAACAGCCGCTTTACGCGCAGGCTGGTGCCGGTCGGCGACAGGCCGACACGCGCCGCCAGATCAAGTGTGGTGCGACGCCCGTCCTCCTGCAGCAGGCGAAGAAGATTGCGGTCGACCGCGTCGAGATCGCTGGCTTCCGGATTCACTTCAGAACGCCCCTTCTAGCGTGAATATCGCTACGATTTCCAAAAAGGAGCGTATTTCAACACAGCGAACTGAACAATAGCCTGCACTTTCATCGTGCCGGTGGTCCGCCCGGACGACATATGGGTGACAGTGTGGCAAGCGAACGAGACTCGGGAAGCACGACACTGGCGATTTTCGCCGGCCTGACCATGATCGGCATCTATGCCATCCAATTCGTCGCCGCCCGCTTCAGCCTCCGGGAGCATCTGACGGCGACGGACCTAGCCGTCTTGCGCTTTGGCGGCGCCGCGGTGGTCTTTCTGCCGATCGCCTGGCGCGGTGGCTTCGCAGGCATGAGAGCGCTTGGCTGGCGACGAGCCTTGGCCTTGGCAGCGCTGGCCGGATTGCCTTATCCGCTGATCATGAATTGGGGCCTGACCTATGCGCCTGCTGCCCATGCGGCGGCGCTCTGCCCCGCGTCAATCGTCTTCTTCTCGTTCCTGCTGTCGCGCATCGTCTTCCACGACGGCGCTTCGCGGCAACGGACCATCGGCGTCCTCGCGATCATCGCGGGCCTGTTCCTGTTCCTCGCGCCGGCGCGCGACGGAACAGGCAGCGTTCTCTTCGGCGACATGCTTTTCATCGGATCGGGCCTAATGTTTTCGACCTATGCCGTTCTTGTCAGGCGCTGGCGCGCCGATCCCGTCACGGCGACGGCCGCGGTGGTGCTCCTGTCCTGCCTGCCGCTGCCGGTTCTCTATCTCCTCGCGCCAAGCCAAATCCATGCAGCGGCCGTTGGGGAAATCATCGGTCAGATCGTGATCCAGGGGATTCTGGCCGGCGCGGCGGCCATGTTCCTCTATACCTACATCGTCCGGCATTTGGGGCCGCAGGCGGCATCGCTGTTCCTGCCCGGCATACCGATCGCCACGGTGGTTGTCGGCATGGCCGTACTCGGCGAAACGCCGATGACGATCCAGTTCGCAGCCATAGCCATCATGGCCGCCGGGATGGGCTTGTCAGCGATCGGAGGACGTATTGCCAGCAGACGTCTCAGTACACCAGCGCCGGGAGGATCGTGAGCC
The DNA here is from genome assembly GCF_003952405.1 of Mesorhizobium sp. M2A.F.Ca.ET.043.02.1.1. Taxonomy (NCBI): domain Bacteria; kingdom Pseudomonadati; phylum Pseudomonadota; class Alphaproteobacteria; order Hyphomicrobiales; family Phyllobacteriaceae; genus Mesorhizobium; species Mesorhizobium sp. M2A.F.Ca.ET.043.02.1.1. The sequence continues at coordinate 5,502,428 of NZ_CP034445.1, read as the reverse complement.
TTCGGCCGCGCGGCAAACACACTTCAAGGGCCGGCAATTGAAGGCGTCGGCGCGAACAACTCGGCCATCGTCTCGCGGCTGCCTTTGAGAACGTTGAGATCGACATCGCCTTCGATGCCGTCGACGCGGCCCATATTGTGATACTGCCAATAGATCCAGTCGTTTTCGCGCGGCCTGATCGCTAGCGAACGCAGCCAGCGCCGGCGCGCGATGATGGTTGCGGAATAGGCGTCGGCCGCCTCATCGGTCAGGTAGAAGATCGCCTGCTTGCCGAAGGCCGCCTCGACCGGGCCGAGGAAAGCGGCAAGCTCGGTGTTCAACTGCTCGGGCGACGGCCGTTGCGGGCAGTTGCCGCCGAACTCGATGTCGACCACCGGCGGCAAAAGCGGTTCGCCGCGCGGCACCACGGCAATGAAATTCTTCGCTTGGTCGGCCCCCGGCCGGCAGAAGGTGAAGAAGTGATAGGCGCCGACCGCGAGGCCGGCCGCGCGGGCTTCGCGTAGGTTCGTGGCGAACAGGGTGTCGACATGGGTGCCGCCTTCGGTGGCCTTGATGATGGCGAAGGCGACATCGTCGGCCGCGACGCGCCGCCAGTCGATCTTGCCCTGATGATGCGAGACGTCGATGCCCCGGATCGGGAATTCCTCGCGATCCGGCGAAAAGCCACGGAACCAGAAATAGGCGCCGGCCGCGACGGCACAGGCGACAACCACACTGGCCAGGCCCCAGAAAACGATCCGCTTGCCCAAGACCACCCCCCGTCCGAAATGCTTTTAGGCCTGAACCAAGAAGCTGACCGGTGGCTTTTCCGCCAGCGGCGAAAGCTCAGCCGCGCTCCTTCAGCAGTCGGCCCTTCTCGCGCGACCAGTCGCGCTGCTTTTCGGTCTCGCGCTTGTCGTGCAATTTCTTGCCGCGGGCGATCGCCAAGAGCAGCTTGGCGCGGCCGCGGTCGTTGAAATAGATCTTCAGCGGCACCAGCGTCATGCCCTCGCGCTCGACGCTTTGCGACAGCTTGGCCATCTCGCGCTTCGAGACCAGTAATTTGCGGCGCCGGCGCGGCTCGTGGTTGAAGCGATTGGCCTGCAGGTATTCCGGCAGATAGGAATTGATCAGCCAGATCTCGCCGCCCTCGGCGGAGGCGTAAGATTCCTGGATGTTGGCCTGGCCCTGGCGCAGCGACTTGACCTCGGTGCCGGTCAGCACCAAGCCGGTCTCGATCGTGTCGAGCACCTCGTAGGAGAAGCGCGCCTTGCGGTTTTCGGCGACCGTCCTGTTGTTCGGGTCGGCTTTCTTGACTTGATTCATGGCGTCCAGAGTCCGTTTCGAAACTCGCTCCTGCGAGTCAGGTGAAGGTGTCCACAGAGCGCCGCGCGTTTTTAAAACGCGCTAAGGACGCTCTGTAAATCCGACCTTGCGCATGGCCCTCTCCGAAAGCAACGTGCTTTCGGGGCCATGCGCGGAACCGGAGCGGAGCGTACATATAGTACGTGAGCACTGAAGCGCAGGTGGCGCCTTCAGATGGCCGCAGGAGTAGAGTTTCCAAACGGGCTCGCTAATTAATCAAGCCGGCGTGTTTCATCGCCTGGTCGATCTTTTCGGCCGTCGAGGCCTCGATCGTCACCAGCGGCGAGCGCACCACGTCTTCGACCTTGCCAAGCTTCGAGAGCGCATATTTGGCGCCGCACAGGCCGGGTTCGATGAAGATCGCCTTATGCAGCGGCAACAGTCGGTCCTGCAGCTCGAGCGCCTTGGCACTGTCGCCGGAGAGTGTCGCTTCCTGGAATTCGGCGCAGAGCCGCGGCGCGACATTCGATGTCACCGAGATGCAGCCGACGCCGCCATGGGCGTTGAAGCCGAGCGCCGACGCATCCTCGCCCGAGAGCTGGATGAAGTCCTTGCCGCAGGTCATGCGCTGCTCGGAGACGCGCTCGACCTTGCCGGTGGCATCCTTGACGCCGACGATGTTCTTGAAGTCTTGCGCCAGCCTGCCCATCGTCTCCGGCGTCATGTCGATCACCGAGCGCGGTGGGATGTTGTAGATGATGATCGGCAGCCTGGTCGCCTTGGCGACGGCGGCGAAATGCGCGTAAAGGCCGCGCTGCGTGGGCTTGTTGTAATAAGGCGTGACGACAAGGGCGGCATCGGCGCCGGCCTTCTCGGCATATTGCACCAGTCCGACCGCTTCCTCGGTGTTGTTGGAGCCGGCGCCGGCGACGACCGGAACACGGCCCTTGGCCACCTCGATGGCGACCTTCACGACCTGGCGGTGCTCCTCATGCGACAGCGTCGGCGACTCGCCTGTGGTGCCGACCGGGACGAGGCCCGTGGTGCCCTCGGCGATCTGCCATTCGACGAAAGCGCGAAAGGCTTTCTCGTCGAAACGCCCGCTCTTTTCGAACGGTGTGACGAGCGCGGTCAGCGAGCCTCTCAGCATATCTTCCAAACTCCTTGGAACTTTGTCTGTTTACGCATGTCGTTATCCCAAAACCGGTTCCCACTTTTGGGCGACATGCGTCTGTTTTGTTTGCGCGCCTTCTAACCGAAAGCGAAGCCGCGCACCATAGTCTCGACATGGTTTAGCGGCAAGCATCGGCGTAGTGCCAGCAAGCGCAATTCGAACGGCCTCGATAACCTTTTGTTTACGAGCCCTTCACGACCTAAGTCTAGGCTTCGCATCGGGTTCTCTAGTGCCCGCGCCTGCTGACGATGTGCTAGGATTGCAACCATGCCGACGAGGCGGCCTCATCTCTTCGCGCTTTTCGGCGCGATCGTCGCGCTGACGCCGACCATGGCGATCGGCGGCAGCGTCGACGCGCGCGTGACGGCTTCTATTCCCATGCCCGATGCGCCGCAGACGCCTGGCCCCACCGCCCCATTCTTCGACATCGCGCAACTGAAGAGCGGCCTCGACGCGCTTGCCGCCAACAACATTGCCGGCGCGCGCAATGCCCGCGACACGCTGCCCGCCACTTCGCTCGACCGGCACATCCTGGCCTGGGCGATCGCGCTTTATGGCGGCGACCAGGTGCCGAGCGGCGAGATTGCCGATGCCGCCAAGATGCTTCCCGGCTGGCCGGGCACGATCGCCCTGCGCAAGAACAGCGAACGCGCGCTCTATCGCGAAAACCCGCCGCCGCAAGTGGTGGTTCAGGCTTTCGGCCGCAGCCAGCCGCTGACGCCGGAGGGCGTCATCATCCTTGCCCGCTCGCAGGTGGCGCTTGGCAATCAGGCGGCGGCCCGGTCGGTGCTGGTGCCGTTCTGGCGCAGCGAAAAGCTGGAAGCCAAGGACGAGAACGCCATCATCAAGGAGTTCGGCACGCTGATCCCCGCGGCCGACCATCGCTACCGCATGGAGCGCATGTTCTATGCCGACCGGCCGTCCTCCGCGCTGCTCGTTGCCGGTCTTGCCGGCGCTCAGCCGCTGGCGGATGCGTGGGCGGCTGCCGACAAGGGCGACAAGAACGCCGCCAAACTGTTGAAGGCGGTGCCGGCGGCGCAACGCTCGGCCGGCTATTTCTTCGCCGAGGCGGAATATCTGCGCAAGCAGCAGAAATTCACTGAAGCCGCTGCTGTCGTGATGAAGGCGCCGACCGACCGCGATTCGCTGGTCGACCCCGATGCCTGGTGGGTGGAACGGCGTGTGCTGTCGCGCGAGCTGGTCGATCAGGGCGACATGAAAACCGCCTACAGAATCGTCTCCATGCATGCGGCCGAAAGCCCGGCCAATGCCGCCGAGGCCGAATTCCATGCCGGCTGGTACGCGCTGCGCGGCCTCAACGATCCGGCGATCGCCGCCACCCACTTCAAGCGCATTGCCGAGCTCGCGCAGGGACCGGTGTCGCTGTCGCGCGCCTATTACTGGCTCGGCCGCGCCGCGGAAGTCGGCGGTCCGGGCAGCGCCAAGGATTATTTCACGCGCGCGGCCAGCTACGGCACGACCTTCTATGGCCAGCTCGCCGGCGAGCGCGTGGGGTTGAGGACACTCAACATCGCCTACCCGAAACCGAGCGCGGCCGACCGCCAGAGCTTCGACGGGCGCGAGGCGGTGAGCGCGATCAAGCGGCTGCAGGAGGCGGGCTATGACCGCTATGCCGAGACGCTCTATCGCGACCTTGCCGGACAGCTGACCAGCCCGGGCGAGCTGGCGCTGCTTGCGGTGCTGGCGGAAAAGCAAGGCAACCATTTCATGGCGCTGAAGGTCGGCAAGATCGCCGCCCAACGCGGCATCGATGTTGGCGCGCTGTCGCATCCGCTCGGCGTCATTCCCGATTCGGCCAACATTTCCGGATCCGGCAAGGCGCTCGCCTACGCCATTGCCCGCCAGGAAAGCGAGTTCAATGTCGGCGCCGTCTCCAGCGCCGGCGCGCGCGGCCTGCTGCAGTTGATGCCGGGCACGGCCAAGCAGTTGGCGAAGAAGACCGGCATGAATTTCTCGCAGGCGCGGCTGACGAGCGATGCCGGCTATAACGCGACGCTGGGCTCGGCTTTCCTCGGCGAGCAGCTCGACCGCTTCGGCGGCTCCTATGTGCTAACCTTCGCCGGCTACAATGCCGGCCCCAACCGCGCCGCCCAGTGGGTGGCGAAATACGGCGATCCGCGCGGCAAGGACGTGGACGCGGTGGTCGATTGGATCGAGCGGATTCCTTACACGGAAACAAGAAGTTACGTGCAGCGCGTGATGGAAAATTACGAGGTCTACAAGATGCGTATTTCGGGGAAGTACGACATCGTGGGGGACCTTGTGAACGGACGGAGTTGAGGCGGCGTCCGCAAGGCGTTTAGGGTCGAGTTCCTTCGCGCCCCCCTCTGTCCCGCCGGCGTGAGACGCTTCCATACGATGCTTCCTATTTGACGATCCTCACTCTCGCCTGTAGCTGTCCGTTCGATTCAGCGAGGACAGCACTCCGATGGCGAGCGACGAAAGTTTCTCCGACTTCTTCTATCCCGCAGCTGACGGCCTGAAGCTCCATACCCGGATCTATGGCGAAAGAAACGCCGACGCCTGGCCGGTCATCTGCCTGCCGGGCCTCACCCGCAATGCCCGCGACTTCCATGAGCTGGCGCTGCATCTTTCCAGGAAGGCGGAGATCCCCCGTAAGGTCATCGCCTTCGACTATCGCGGCCGCGGGCAATCGGACCACGATCCCGATACCGGCCACTATAATGTCGGGGTCGAAGCCGGCGACGTGCTTGCCGGGATGTCGGCGCTCGGCGTCGAGCACGCAGCCTTCGTCGGCACGTCGCGCGGCGGCCTGATCATCCATGTGCTCGGGGCATTAAAGCCGACCGTGCTGAAGGCCATCGTGCTCAACGACATCGGCCCTGTGATCGAGGCGGAGGGGCTGGCCCATATCCGCTCCTATCTCGACCGCGCGCCGAAGCCGAAGACACTCGCCGAGGCGGTGGATACCCAGCGGCGCGTGCATGGCGCCGATTTCCCGGCGCTCACCGACGTCGACTGGGCGAGGATGGTCCGGGCAATCTGCCGCGAGACGGCGGCGGGCTGGGTGCCGGATTTCGATCCGGCGCTGGTCGACACGCTGGCCGGCATCGATTTCAGCAAGCCGTTGCCGGGTCTGTGGCCGCAGTTCGATGCTTTGGCCGCCGTGCCGCTGCTTGCCATTCGCGGCGGCAATTCAAAACTATTATCAGCTGCGAGCGTCGAGGAGATGGGAAGACGTCATCCCGGCATGGAGACGATCACCGTCGAAGGTCAGGGACACGCTCCCTTTCTGGAAACCGGCACTCTGCCGCGGGAGATTGCGGATTTCCTCGATCGGGCAGAGCGCGAATCAAAATAAAGTAAAGCCCGAGACTAATTCAACCTCGGGCTTGTCGATAAAATATAGATTCTCCGGCACGCGGCGCGTGCCTATTTGCCCTTGGAGCTCTTGCGCCGCGCCTTTGCCGGCTCCGCTCCGCTCTCCTTGCGAGCGGCTTTGCCAGGTGACGGCGCGGTCAGGGGAGAGGCAAAGACGGAGTTCTCCGCGGCGCTCGGCGCCTGATCGGCACGCGGCTTCTCGAGAACGACGACACAGCCATCAAGATCGTTGGTGGCGAGGTGCGCGTAACGCATGGTCATCGACAGCGTCTGGTGGCCAAGCCACATCTGGACGCGCCTGATGTCGATACCGCCCTGAACGAGGCGGGAAGCACAAGTGTGACGCAAAATATGCGGCACCACCTGCTCATCGGCGCCGAGACCGACTTCCGCCTTCGCTTCGTTCCAGATGGCGCGGTACTGCGCCTGGCTAAGCTTGGTGAACGGGCCCTTCGGCCGGCGTCCTTCGGTGTTCGGCGGCAGCTTGATGACTTCCTTGACCCGTTCGGTCATCGGAATGGTGCGGCTGCGGCCGGATTTGGTGATCCAGAAGGAGACGCGATGCTCCTGGATGTCGTTCCAGATCAGGCCGAGCGCCTCGCCGAGGCGGCAGCCGGTATCGACCAGGAAGACGGAGAGCCTGTAAGCATCCTCGCTGCGGCTCCTGATGGCGGCGAACAGCCTTGCCTCTTCGTCCCTTTCTAGGAAACGAATCCGTCCTGCCCGCTCCTTCTGGCGGCGGAACTCAGGCAGGCTGTGGATATCTCCCATCTTGTGAGCCTTGCGCAGCAGCTTGCTGAGTGCAGCCATCTTGCGATTGATGGTTGCGTTGCTGTTCCCGCGCTGGCGCAAGGTCCCGATAAGATTGTCCAGGGTGTTCTGGTCAAAGGTGCTGAAACGCTCTCCGAGAAGGATCTCGTCTATTTCACCGATGAAAGAGCTGACATTGTATTTATGCCGCCCATCATCCCAGAGTATATCTCGGTATGCTGCAAAGAGTTCCCCGATCCTGTGCGATTTTACTTCCCGGATCTTGTTGAACGTGTAGTTGAACTTCGAATTCTGAGAAGAAAAGAACGCAAAATGACCAGAGGCCTCGGCCTCTTGAACCGCTTCGTTCGACATTTTTAGCCACACCCCCTGTGGTTAAGCCTTCAGCCCTAACCGTTCGGAGATGTCCTTTCAAGAGTTTTCGAGTCTTGCGGCCGATCCCATCCGCCGAAGCGGATCCCACAAAATCGTTCCATCAGACTCAATCAGCTTACCGTTTCACCCCCATCCTTTCGTTTGCGTTGACCAACCGCGGAAAATAAAAACGGCCCGGGCGTGGAGACGCCCGGGCCGGATTTCACCTGTAGCAGTCCAGCCCTTAGAAGGAGCGCTGGAAGCGGAGGAGACCGCCGATGGCGTCGTCGCCATCAGTAATACCGGTCCAGTTGTGGTTCAGGCCATCGGCTTCGTTGATGCTGCCTGCATTGACGTAGTCGACTTCGGCCGTAACCGTGAAGCCGGGAACGATGTCGTAGGCGATGTTGGCGGCGATGCCGAGGTTCTCACCTTCGTCATACGAGACCTGAGCGTTGAACGAGGTCTTCTCGTTGAACTTGTAGGTGCCACCGCCCCAGACTGCCCAGTTGCCGTCCCACTGCTTGTAGAAGCCGCGGCCGCCAGCTGCGAAGGCATAGGTCGGGTCCGTCAGGTTGTCATCGGTGCCGTAGCCGCCGATGATGAACAGCGAGATCGCGTCATTGACGTTCACGTCCAAGCGGACCTTGCCGGCAACTTCCTCGTAGTTGCTGTCGTAAGCGATAACGCCGGTGATGGCGCCCCAGCCCTGCGTCCACTTCACGCCGCCGACGACATGCGGAACATAGCTGTCGATCGTGCCCACGCCGTAGACACCATCAGTGCCGCCGCCCGAGCCTTCTTCGAGAGAGATCACGGCCGAGAAGCCGTTGCCTGCGTCGAAGTAGTACTGGACGACGTTGGTGTCGAAGTCGCCATAGGGAACCAGCGTATCCTGGATGACGTTGCCGGCGTAGCCGATGAACGTGTTGAAGGCCGATTCGTCCTTACCGACGCGCAGCCCACCGAGCTGGATCCAGGCGAAGTTCAGCGAAGTGCCCTTGTTGAAGGCCGGATTGACGGCGTTGGCCGCGGGGAGCGGACCCGCGCCATCGGGATCAACGAGCGCGCCCAGGTCGGCATTGCGGTTGCCGAAGTTCCAGCGGGTCTCGGTGTAGGTCTTCAAGGTGCCGAGCTCGGTCTCCTGGCCGGTCCAGGTCTTCAGGGTGAAGCGGGCATTCTTGTAGAAGGTGTCGTTGCTGCCGCCGTCCTCAACATCGGCGGACGTCGCGCCGTCGAACGAGCCGACGTCGCCGACGCCGATGTCGTAACGGACATAGCCGCCGATGCGCAGGCAGGTTTCGGTGCCGGGGATGTAGAAGTAGCCCGAGCCGTACACGTCGCAGATCTTGACGTATTCAGCCGGTTCCGGCTCGGCGACGGTCACCGCGTCGGCGGCGCGGGCGCCCGAAACTGCGATCAGGGCCGCAGCGGAGCCGAGAAGAAGGCTCTTGATGTTCATTTTCTGACCTCCAGTCAGAATCGAACGGAAGCGATGCGGACTTTCGACCAAAATTATGGGCAATGCCTTGTTATTGCGCTCTTTTTCGCCCCCGTGCAGCGTGACGAAGGGCGTCTGCCGGTGATTGCGCGTCCGGTTCCGGTCTAAGAAGGCGCTCCAATGAAGGCGCCTCTGCTGGCTCGAAAAGGCCGCATAAGCCACGATTCGCCACGTCTGGGCCGATGCGATGCCGACGCTCCACCGCTTTCCCAAGTTGTCGGCCAGAGGATTTTTCGGCGATTATGGCGCCGGCTTGTTGATTGTGCCCACGCTTTTCTTTATCCAGCGCGCGACGGAGAGGTGGCCGAGTGGTCGAAGGCGCTCCCCTGCTAAGGGAGTAGAGGTCAAAAGCTTCTCGTGGGTTCGAATCCCATCCTCTCCGCCATCCTCCCCCGCGCTGCGCGCGACAAGCCTCCCTTCGCAAGGCGATTCTGCGGCAAGAACCGGACGAGGCGACTCGCCGGGACGCCGCAATTCAGCCGGCCGATCGCCGGATTTGGCCGGATTCAGCCGCCGTGGAGGCCCTGATGGTTAACGAGAGCTTTCGGAGTGAGGCCAAATCGTGTCATTTGTGCAACAACATCCGGGGATAGCGTCTGGATCGGGCTTTCGCCGATACGATCGTGGTTGAACGCCGCCGCCGCCTGGGTAAAGGTCACGTTCGAAGGAGCGGCGCGGTGCGCATCTTTTTCGGTAGTGGGGATGGGGCAGGGAACGCTGTCCTTCAGCAAAAAATACCCAGACCCGTTTTTTAACTTTTGACTGGAGGTCAGAAAATGAACATCAAGAGCCTTCTTCTCGGCTCAGCTGCGGCCCTGATCGCAGTTTCCGGCGCCCGCGCCGCCGACGCGGTGACCGTCGCCGAGCCGGAACCGGCTGAATACGTCAAGATCTGCGACGTCTACGGCTCGGGCTACTTCTACATCCCCGGCACCGAGACCTGCCTGCGCGTCGGCGGCTATGTCCGTTACGACATCGGCGTCGGCGACGTCGGATCGTTCGACGGCGCGAAGTCGTTCGACCACGAGGACGGCGATGAGCAGAGCACCTTCTACAAGAACACCCGCTTCACGCTGAAGACCTGGACCGGCCAGGAAACCGAACTCGGCACCTTGAAGACCTACACCGAGACCCGGTTCAACTTCGGCAACCGCAACGGCTACCCATCGGCAGACGATCCGACCACGGCAGCGGATGAATTCAACAGCAATCCTGCCGGCAACAAGAACGTTTCGCTGAATTTCGCCTGGATCCAGCTCGGTGGCCTCCGCGTCGGTAAGGACGAATCGGCCTTCGATACGTTCATCGGCTACGCCGGCAACGTCATCCAGGATACGATCGTCCCCTATGGCGACTTCGACACCAACGTCGTCCAGTACTATTTCGACGCCGGCAACGGCTTCTCGGCCGTGGTCTCGCTGGAAGAAGGTTCGGGCGTCGTCGGCACCATCGACAGCTACGTTCCGCATGTCGTCGGCGGCGTGAAGTGGACTCAAGGGTGGGGCGCCATCACCGGCGTCGTTGCTTACGACAGCAACTACGAGGAAGTCGCCGGCAAGGTTCGCCTGGATGTGAATGTCACCAACGAACTGTCGCTGTTCGGCATGTTCGGTTATGGCAGCGACGACAACCTCAACGACCCGAGCTATGCCATCGGGGCCAGTGGTCGCGGCTTCTATAAAATCTGGGGCGGCAACTGGGCATTCTGGGCCGGCGGCACCTACAAGTTCAACGAGAAGACCTCGTTCAACCTCCAGGTGTCGGGTGATCAGGACAAGAACTATGGCGTGGCGGCGAACGTCGCCTATGACATCGTACCCGGCTTCACGGTCACGGCCGAAGTCGATTGGGATCACTTCGGCAAGTTCGATGATTGGGTTTCGGGTGCCGACGTCGTCAACTTCACCGGCGCCGACAAGAAGAACAGCGTCGGCGGTCTGCTCCGCTTCCAGCGCTCGTTCTAACAGGCACTGCCTGATCGAAATCGAAACCCGGCGGGCGATCGCCGGGTTTTTCATTTGGTTGCGAGGTGAAGACCCGCGGTGCCTTAAGCGCGCCGCAGGTGCCTGATGGCAAGTGCGTGTTCGCCAACCGTCAGATAAGCATCGCCCAAACTGAAGTGGAAATATGGGTCGAGTGGCGTCTGGTCGACCGCCCGAGCAAGGTATTTGATGGACAACTTATCATCGACGCCCAGTCCCAGCGTCCCCAACATGTACAAAGCCATCGGGTGCTCGGGCGTCCTTGCCAAAACGCGACGACACAGTTCCTCGGCCTCGGGCAACCTGCCCGCCAGCTGAAGTTCCAGCAACATTTCGTTGGCCTGCATACGCGGCTTCGCCTTCGGCTGCTTGAGTGTTGGCTGTTTTACAGTCTGCTTTGGCGCGGGTCCGCTCTTCAAATGCTTGGACCAGCCAGGGGCGGTCGGTTATTCATCTCGCCTCGCTAACAAAACGAGGCGCGGGAATCCAGCCATGGTGCAACCGGCAACGCACCCGCGCTATTTGCCCCTTTCGACAACTTGCACCCACTCCCCGCCCACGCTAGCAAGAAGCCCCCTTTCTCAACCGAGCCCTTTGCCATGCGCCAGCGCCCTTCCCTCGCGCCGATCATCGGTGCGCTTCCCACCACTGTGCCGTTCGTCGGGCCGGAGGCGCAGGAGCGCGAGGGCGGGCGGCCTTTTCGCGCCCGCATCGGCGCCAATGAAGGCGGTTTCGGGCCTTCGCCACGCGTTATCGCGCGCATGGAGAGCGTCGCGCGCGATCGATAGCGGCCTTGCTTTCGGCTGTCCGGTCTTGGGTTGTGGAATTCTCTTTCCAACGGATCTTTCAGGTGTTTGGACCAGGCGGGCGGCAGCCGGTTGTTCATCGTGTCTGGCTAGAAAAAAGGGGCAACAGAATCCAGCCTCTCGGGCGCTGAAGGCAGGTCGCCTCCTAATCGCCCGCGCCGTTTACGCCACCTAATACGATCACTGGGTCGTCACATCACCCTTCAGGATCGTCTCGAGCTCGTCTGGCGGGGCATTGTTCGTTTTTCCTTCAATGGCCGCGACGGGCGCGCTGACCGTGCTTGCCGCGACGTTGCCGATCGTGTCGACCGTGCCGGCAACCACAAGGCCGAGTTCGTCGCCAAGCCCCACTCTCGAATCCGTCAAGGTCTGGCCGGAAGCAAGTTGCGCGCCGAGCAATTGGACGATCTCCGGACTTTCAGCGAACTTGCTGTGATTCAAGCGATCCGCGGTCTTTACGTCGGTCAGATCAAGCACGGTTATTCCAGCCGCCTGGAGCTTCGATTTGTATGGCTCCTTCGACGGGTCGGCCTGCCCCACCCTGTCGACATTGCCCGCAATCAGGCGCGAGACGGCGAGCGCCCGATCGTCCCGCGAGACGGTGATGGTGAACTTCGGCTTTTTCGGCCCAAGCTCGGTCCACTGGCGACCAAAGACATCCACGTCGAGATCGGGAGACGCCAGTATGACGTTCCTGATCTTGGGCGAAACGCGCCCGTCCTCCAGCGCCATCTGCCTCAGCGATTCCATCGCCAGCCAGGTGCCCATCGAGTGGGCCATGACGGTGACGTCGGTCACGCTGCGGTCGTCGGCCAAGGCCTTCAATGTCCGCTCGAACGCAGTGCGCGAGAAATTCGCGCTTTCCTTGTCGTAGTTGTAGCCAAGCACACTGGCGCGCGACGGCCATGTGAAAAGGATCGGCACGACGTTCGCCCGCGAGTCGTGCACGAACTGCGCGAAGCGAAAAACCGAGTCCTCATACCGGTTGTTGAAGCCATGCACGAAGACGAGAACATGGCCGTTCGAATTGTGAGCATGCAGCCATTTGTGAGCCTCGGGAATCGACAGGTTTCGTGCGGCAATGACCGCGAAATCCTTTTGGGGGTTTGGCGGCAGCTTTTTCGGCCACTCGACCGTGCCGGGCGCACGGTTCGGCGGAATCGAGATGGTCAGGTCGGTCAACGAAAGCGCCGGGCTGCGCTCGCCCGTGAACAAGGTCGCCGGGTCGCCGGAAGGCTTGCGGCTGGTCGCGACCAACATCGTCACATCCGATGCCGCCGGCGAAACCAAGCTCGCGGGGATCGGCGCCAGAACCCCTTCGGGTCCAGTTCCGCACGCCGTGAGCGTAAGGAATACGGCCGATATGGCTGCTGCAACCCGCCAGCGCGCCGGTTTGGACCTCCCGGTGCCGCGATGCCCATGGAGCGCGCTGCGCCCTCCTCTCACGACGGACGCGCGATGCATCGAAAACCCAGGTGGCAAGTGGACGTATCCACGGGCTGCGCCATGCGAGCGGCCGGCCGGTACCGTCGGCAATAGCTGGGGGCGCACAGGAAGGACCCGCCCTTGGTCACCTTGCGTGGAATTTTGATGTCGGGTGTCAGCGGGTCGAAGCTCGCCTCACGCTCGCCGCCGCGCGGATTTTCCATCGTACAGCAAGGGCTCTCGATCCGGCGATGTTCCTGGTACCAGTCGGTGGTCCACTGCCAAACATTGCCGGCCATGTCATGGAGCCCGTAGCCATTTGCCGGAAACGAGCCGACGGGCGCAGTCCATTCGTAGCCGTCTTCGCAATCGTTGCGGAAAGGGAACTCGCCCTGGTAGGTGTTGGCCATATGCCGGCCGCCAGGCGTCAGCTCGGCGCCCCAAACGAATTCGGCGCCCTCCAGCCCGCCGCGGGCGGCAAACTCCCACTCGGCCTCGGTCGGCAGAGCCTTCCCCGCCCAGTTCGCATAAGCTTCCGCGTCCTCATAGGCGATGTGCACGACGGGATGGCTGTCGAGCCCCTTCAGCCCGCTGGCGGGGCCGCGTGGGTGCCTCCAGTTCGCGCCACGGACGTAAGCCCACCAGTTGTAGTGATTGTTGCGATCGATGCCGCGCGAGGGCCTGACGAACAAGGCTGAGGCCGGCGCCAATGATTCTGCACTGGCCCCGGGATAGTCCGCGGCATTCGCTGGACGCTCGGCCAGCGTGACATAGCCGCTGGCCTCGACGAAGCGTCTGAACTCGGCATTCGTGACGGTCGAGCGATCCATCCAGAAGCCGCCGACGACGACGCGGTGCGCCGGCGCCTCTTCGGGATAGTGGCTGTCCGAGCCCATCAGGAACTCGCCGCCGCGAATCCAAAGCATATCGGCGTTTGACGAATCCGTTGGCTTTGCTGCAGGTCGCGCTTCAGTCATCGGCTGGTCTCGTCTGAACGGCAGAGCGCATCCGCCGTTCAATCCCCCGCAGCGAACATTTCCTCCGGGCTTGGTGTCACCAGCGGCGTGAAGTAGGTCAGCCGCACTGCCTCCATAAGCAACAGCGGGGGTTTCATCTGGGCTGCGAGCTCGGTGATCCTTGCCTGCAACACCTTGACCTTATCAGGATACTTATCAGCCAAGTTAGTGGCCTCCGATTTGTCCTGCGACAAATCGAACAGCTCTATCTTTTGCGGCAACGTTGCCGACCACAACAATTTCCATTCGCCCTCGCGCACCGCACCGGCCATCGGATCGACATTGTAGACGATCTCTGTGCGCGGCGAAGGTTTGCCCTCGCTGATGGCCGGCCACATATCCACGCCGTCCAGCGGTTTATCCTTGCCAGGCTTGGCGCCGGCCAGCCCAGCCAGTGTCGGCAACATGTCGACGACATGCATGAGGCCATTGAAGACGCCAGGCTTGACCTTGCCGGGCCAGTTCATGAAGGCGACCGAGCGGGTGCCGCCCTCATAGAGGGTGCCCTTGCCTTCGCGATAGGGGCCGTTATCCGCAGGCAGCTTGCCACCCACCTTCGAGTCGCCCGCAAACATCGAGTTAACGACGCCACCGTTGTCGCTCATGTAGACGATCAGGGTATTGTCGCGAATCCCTTTCTTCTCAAGGGCGGCAACGACATTGCCGATCTCGTCATCGATCACCGAGATCATTGCGGCATAGGCTCTGCGGTTCTCGTCGGCGATGTTCTTATATCGGTCGAGATATTCCTTCGGAGCCTGGAATGGCGTATGGGGCGCGGTGAAAGCGAGGTAGAGAAAGAGCGGCTTCTTCTGATCGTGAGCGTTGATGACCCGGACAGCTTCCTGACCGAACAACGTGTTGTCGAAGCCCGGTTCCTTGATCGGCTTGTTGTTCCTGTACCAGTCCGCGATACCATGCGATGCATGTTTGAAATGGTCGATCTCGCCGACCGTCGCCCCGTAGAATGAATCAAATCCACGCTGCTTCGGCCAGTAGTCCGTCTTGGCATGGCCGAGATGCCATTTGCCACTCATCGCCGTCTGGTAGCCCGCGTCTCTTAGGATTTGCGGAAGAAGTGTCTCATCGAGCGGAAGGCCATAGGTTCCCGCTGCGGGGACAACGCCAACCTGCATGCCATAGCGCAGCGGATAGCGGCCGGTCATGAGGGCGCTGCGCGTTGGTGTGCACATCGGCTGCACGTAATATTCTTCGAGCTTCGTCCCTTCCGCGGCAAGCTTGTCGATGTTGGGCGTCTTGATGTCCGAGCCGTGATAGCCGACGTCTTTCCATCCCTGATCGTCCGCAACGATGAAGACGATGTTCGGCTGCGAGGGCTGGGCCGCCGCCGTCTGGACGCCCGCAAGGCCGGCGAGCGCGCCGGAAAGGCCGACAGGTGCTGCAAATCGCGAAACCGCAGCCGCAGTGCCGCCCATCAAAGCGTCCCGTCGCGTGATTCTGTTGGTTGCACCGGCTTCGGCCGGGAAGTCTCGATCGTTGCTCATATTATGCCCCTGCTCTGCTAATTCACGCCGTTCTGCTCAAAACCGCGGCGCGTCTGGTGTTCTGGCGCCAATCATTTGCCTGGAATCCAAAGGCGCGGCGGCTCAGCACCCACGTCTGCCGCTGCCGTTGCTGCGGCGCGCTCAATGTCCTCTGCGCACACCTGCGAATAGCCCTGCCTGTTCATGCTCCCCACTCGCCGTGCGTCGGCGGTATTTCCGCGCTATTTCCCTCGCGCTATTTTCGCTTAAGTTATTGCTAATAGAACCGTGCCGCTATCCACTTTGCGCAAAGGAGGCATTTTTTGGCGTCCTGACCTGCGTCGCCGTCCCGGGAGATGCTTTGCTGTGGCTCGTCACGCGGGCGGCTCAGACGCGCCCCCGAGCGCACGTCACCTTTCGCTTGCCTGGGCGCCTTGGCCCACCGTAAGCGCCTTGTCCACTCTAGTTGCGAGGAATAGCAGAACATCGAGAACAGCACGGCAATCAGAAGGACAATCTTCCCCAGCCTGATGTCCACCTCGTCGAACTTGACGAAAACACTACCGAGAACATGGCGCTGGCATAGATGAAGTTGAGCCGCGCCAGAAATTGGAGAATGTGAGATGCTACGGTAGAGCGAGGCAAGACTACGCTTTGCCGTATTGACATAGCCGACCAGTAACCGACTTGCCCGGCGATGGAGCAAAGGGCGGCAATCAAATAGAGTGGCGGGTCAAACTGCTGACCGGCTAACAGCAACCGGCGGTAAAATGGAATTCCGTTCCACAGCACGATCGTATCGGCAATGGTCTGCACCAGCAGCTACAAGACCGGCGGGCGATGCCTGGCTCCGCCATCGCTCAGCAGCCCAATGCCGAATGCAGGCGCCGCAGAGAACCAACCACGTCATCTCAATCCACTATTATCCCGGATGGGCTGGCGAGAATTGATAAGTGAGCCCCAGAATCGGACCCTGCTGAGTGAGTTTGTTCACGAAGCCGTCATGGCTATAATTGTCGTGCACGGCCCGATAGCCGACGAACATCGACATCTTGTCGTTGAACTGATAACCGGCCCCTCCCATTACATCCCACATTGACTTGGACCCTGCGCCGAAACCGCCGACGAGGCCCCAGCCAGCCAAGTAGATCCCGTTACCGACATCGGCCTTGAATTTGGCGCCGATCACCGGATCGACCCACGTATCGCCGTCGCTCGCTGACCTGCCATCCAGCACACCTCCGTGGAAGTCGAAACTGTTGTCGACCGACCAGAGGCGGGCACCGGCGACAAGATCGAAATTCGTCCCATCCTGATAGTAAACGCTGTAACCACCCAGCGCCGTACCCATGAAAGTGCTCACCGTCGCATCAATGTTGGACGCGAGGATCCCCTTCGGGGTGCCTATGTTGGCGTCGAGCTTGGCGTACACTATGTCCGTGCTGATTGTGAAAGGCCCGTTGCGAGCTTCCGTAAGCCCCATGAAGCCGAATTTGAGGTGGTGCAGCACGTCGCTGAAGCTCACATCGACATCCTGAGGCGGAAATCCGAAGACTCCGCTCTCGCCCTTGATTCCCGAGGCCCAGAGATACGGGGCGACAGTCAACGTCCAGCCCTCATCCCGCTGCCTGGCGATGTCCGCCGCAGATGCGTCGACGGCACAAAGTACCGATATCACAGCCGTTCCCAAGGCCACCAAACGAAATCTTTTCACGATCATCCCCTCAAGGTGCTCCTCGATTTGCTATACTTAGCCGGCGCGTGCACGCCCGCATCATGTCCCGCGCCGTCTCAGGTCCTGCCCTCTGTCAAATTGCCTTTGATCCAATGTGCGATGCTGACGCCGTCAACGCGATGCGTACGGCCAAGACGCCTGGCGCCTCCCCAATAAGTAGATCTGCTTCGTCCATCGTCCCCAGAGCCGTGAGTCGGCGATATTTTGCGGCGAATTGATCTCGCGCAATTTGCGTTTAAGCTACACCTAATACAAGTGTTGTGATATCCACTTTGCGCAAAGGACGCATTTTTGAGCGCGTGGCCTCCAACGACTTCGCACAGGGACGTGCAACTTGGCCCAGACGCGCTCGGCGATGCCGCCTCTGGGCTGCCCGTGAAGGTCGACAGGCTTTCGCCAGGGCAAATGCCGTCGCGCCTCCGGCAAATCCAGTCCCACGGCAAGTGGGCGCTCGATCTGGCTGAATTCAATTGCGCCTTCCGTGCGAACGGCGGCTTTGATCCAGGTTCCGTGGCAATCGTGGCTGTAGAGCGGGCCCGGGACTCGACGATCTGCGGCATTCCGCTCAAGGACGACATGATCGTGGCAATTCCCGCCGGCACGAGCGTCGCAGCGACGGTCAAGCCCGGCCTTCGCTACACGGGCGCCGTTGTTCCGACGTCGATCTGGGTGGAAATCCAGGCACTTTCCGCCGGCACGATCTTGGATCGGGCGGCCGACCATCCAAATGCCGTTCGGCTCACCGCCAGCGATGCGCAAATGTTCCGCAGCCAGATGGAGGCGATGGCATACCGCTTCGGGGAAGCCGCAAGCGATTCAGCCTTGCCGGAGCATACTCCGATCGCGTTGGCGGAATATTTGGGGGGCATAG
This sequence comes from Mesorhizobium sp. M2A.F.Ca.ET.043.02.1.1, assembly GCF_003952405.1. Taxonomy (NCBI): domain Bacteria; kingdom Pseudomonadati; phylum Pseudomonadota; class Alphaproteobacteria; order Hyphomicrobiales; family Phyllobacteriaceae; genus Mesorhizobium; species Mesorhizobium sp. M2A.F.Ca.ET.043.02.1.1. The sequence goes on along the minus strand of NZ_CP034445.1, from coordinate 5,484,662 downwards.
CCAACGCGTTCGCTGGCGCCCGTGGCAACGTCGAAACAGATCGGTCCTCCAGTCGCCACCTCCGACAGGCATGGGCGGCCGAGGATTTTATTCGCGCGCACATCCGCGAAGACATCCCCATCATCCGGTTGTGCAAGGAAATCGGCATCAGCCGACGACAATTGGAGTATGCCTTTCGCGCCGCCTTTGCTCTCAGCCCGCTGGAATTCATCAGGGCGGTTCGCCTCAATGAAGCGAGGCGATTGCTCACTGCGCGGGGGGCGGATGGCTTGAGCGTCACAAGGATCGCGATGGAGGTGGGGATCACCCATCTTGGCCGTTTCGCTGCGAGTTATCGCATGCTGTTCGGTGAGTCCCCGAAGGACACACTTCAACGTGCCAGAAGATGACAACGAGGGTGAACGTGGTCGCGGAATTGGCGCCAGTCGTCATGCAGGCAGTTCGACGGAAATTGCGCAATCCGGATAGAAGCCCGATTATATAATTGGTATCCTCTAAAATATGTTGCCTCCGGGGGCGGCGGTCCGGGTTTGCGTCAGGTGAGCGACCTCATCGGCTACGGATTTGAACGCAGGCAAGTTGTGAGTTCTTGGAGGATGCAACTGAAAAAATCGAGCTTGAGATCGACTGGCGCTGCCGGGATAGCATTCGCATTGATGCTTGCGGGAATCGCCGATGCCGTTACACCCTTCGCCCTTTTCGTCAGCCCTGCGCAGGCCCGCGTCGGTCACCCGCTCACTCCAGGAAGCGTAGCTGGGGTTGCCAGGCGCACCACGCGCCGTACGATCCGCCGTTCGACCATCTATGTGACCAGACTACCGGCAGCGTGCGTGAAAACTTCGATCAACGGTACCGTGCTGTGGCACTGTGGCAGCACGTATTACCAGCCCTACGGGGGCCGATACGTCGTCGTCCACATTCATTGAGAGAAATGGCATCGGCTCTCCGGGCGGCCGCCAACTTGCGCCCGCCGGTCGCACAGGCTAGCTAGAAGCTCCTCTCAAGCGAGCCAATGCCATGCTTCGTCGCCCTTCCCTCACCCCGATCATCGGCGCGCTTCCCACCACGGTGCCGTTCGTCGGTCCGGAGGCGCAGGAGCGCGAGCGCGGGCGGCCTTTTCGCGCCCGCATCGGCGCCAATGAGAGCAGTTTCGGCCCGTCGCCGCGCGTCATTGCGCGCATGGAGAGCGTCGCGCGCGACCAGTGGATGTATTGCGATCCCGACAATTACGAGCTGAAGGTTGCGGCGGCCGCGCATCACGGCGTGGCCGTCGAAAACGTGGTCGTCGGCGAAGGCATTGACGGGTTGCTCGGCCTGGTGGCACGTATGTATGTCGCGCCGGGCGATGCGGTCGTGACCTCGCTCGGCGCCTACCCCACTTTCAATTTCCACATCGCCGGCGTCGGCGGCCGGCTGGTCACGGTGCCTTATGCCAATGACAAGGAGGATTTGGACGGGCTCCTCGCCAAGGTCGTCAGCGAAAAGGCGCCGCTGGTCTATCTCTCCAATCCCGACAATCCGATGGGAAGCTGGTGGGAGGCGCCGGATGTCGTCCGCTTCATCGAAGCGCTGCCGGAAACCACCATGCTGGTGCTTGACGAAGCCTATGGTGAGCTTGGCCCGGCCACGGCGCTGCCGGCGATCGATGTCGCGCGGCCGAACGTCATCCGCATGCGCACCTTCTCCAAGGCTTACGGCCTGGCCGGCATACGCTGCGGCTACGCCGTGGCGGAGGCCGAGGTGATCCGCGACTTCGAGAAGATCCGCAACCACTACGGCGTCAGCCGCATGGCGCAGATCGCCGGTCTCGAGGCGCTTGCCGATCAGGATTACCTGCGCACGGTGGTGGCGCGCGTGGCGGCTGGCCGCGAGCGCATTTCGACCGTCGCCAGGCAGAACGACCTGAAACCGTTGCCGTCGGCGACCAATTTCGTCACCATCGACTGCGGCCGCGACGGCGCCTTCGCGCTGAAGGTGATGCAGGGCCTCTTGTCGCGCGACGTGTTCATCCGCAAGCCGATGGTCCCCAGGCTCGACCGCTGCATAAGGGTCAGCGTCGGCCTCGACCACGAGCTCGACATCTTCGCCGAGGAATTGCCGGGCGCGCTCGCGGCAGCGCGGGGGAACTGACCGGACCCCAGCCCCTGCTTCCCAGGGAGCTAATTGGGCGATTCACAGTCCCGCGGCTGCCAGCAGACGCGTCACGCGGTTCAGCGCATCGGAAAGCTCAGCGGCTTGCCCGTTCTCGAGCTTGACGATCAGGCGGGCGAGATCGCGGTTCGTCGTTGCCTCGAGATCGGCCAGCGCGGCCTTACCCCGCTCGGTCAGCGCAAGGACGGGCGGCCCGTTCTCCGGGTCGTCGCGCATTTCAGCCAGCCCCGTGGCAGTGAACTTCCGAAGCACCCGCATGAGATAGGCAGGGGGAGGTTAAGTTCTTCGGCCAGTTCGGATGCCACCCGGTGCGAGGTCGAGATGAAACATGCGCGCCAGCAGACCTGCCCGTCCGCCGGGTCGGGTCTTGCGCCCGAGCTCGAACAGCACGCGGGCTTCGGCCAGCGTGTAGGGGCTCTGCATCAAGGTCTCATCGAGCAACCCCACTAGCCCGGTATAGAACCGGTTGAAGCGACGAATCTCACGGACCAGAGCTTCATGCGGCATGCTAACCTCCTTGAGGGCATTGCATCCGATAATTTCCTTATTGTTGACTGAGTCAATTATTTAATCCACCGAGCCACCCATCCTTTGAACCGGTTGCATTTGACCTTTCATGCTCCAGATTGATGGGGAAGATTCTGGAGCGGGCGATGCAGGGTGAGCAAAAAGCCGTTCGGGTGCGTGTTTCCGGTACGGTGCAAGGCGTGAGCTACCGTGTCTGGACGCGCGGCGAAGCCCTGCGTCTCGGGTTGACGGGTTGGGTGCGCAACGAGCGCGACGGCTCGGTCACCGCTCTGATTGCCGGCGCCGATGCCGCTGTCGCGGCGATGACCGAACGTCTGTGGCAAGGGCCGCGGGGCGCGCTCGTCTCGAAGGTCGAGATCGAGGAAGCGGGCGACGACGCGCCGGCGGATTTCAGGATCATCGTCTAGGGCCATTCCTCGCCCCACGACAGTGGGGAGAGGTGGCGCGGCGAAGCCGCGACGGAGAAGGGAACAGCGCAATCTTGATGAATTTCAGAACAAACCCGCCAGCGCCGCAACCCCCGCTCCGTCTCGGGCTTCGCCCGAGCCACCTCTCCCCGCTTTGAGGGGGCGAGGAATTGCTTTCTTCCCATCTTGAATTAATTGAACGTTCGTTTTATTAGTGCTGTTGGAGGCGAATATGGCGCGCACCACAGGCTCAGACGGGGAAAAGACCGAGGCGGCCGTCCGCGAGGCGGCGGTCAGCCTGATCGCGCGGCTGGGTTATGAGGCGATGTCGATGCGGCAGCTGGCGGCGGAGGTCGGCGTGCAGGCGGCCGCGCTCTACCGTTACTTCCCCACCAAGGAAGATCTGCTTTTCACCTTGATGCGAGAGCATATGGAAGGTCTGCTCAAGGCCTGGGAGGCGGCGCGGCCGGCGAGCGCCGAGCCGGTCATCCGGCTTGCCGCCTATGTCGAGAACCACATCGCCTTCCACATCGAGCGGCGCCATGCCACTCATGTCTCCAACATGGAGCTGCGCAGCCTCTCGCATGAACGACTGACGCAGATCCTCAAGATGCGCACAGCCTATGAGAAGGAGCTGCGCACGATCCTGCGCGACGGCCTGGAAGCTGGGGCTTTCGAGATCGACGATACAGGCCTGACCGCCATGGCGCTGATCCAGATGATGACCGGCGTCATCGTCTGGTTCCGTCCGGGCGAACGACTGTCGATCGCCGAAGTCACGGCATCATATCTTTCGATGACAATGCGCCTGGTCGGCGCGACAATCAGCCATGGCACCGCGCGTCCTTCCGGGCGAGCCGGGAACGCCGTGGCACTCTGATACGGGCATGATCCCCGCGAAGACCGGGGCGTGCGCAGGGAGGAACGGCATGTATACGAACACGCTCAGCTTCGGACTTGATCCCGACATCGAGGCGTTGCGCGACACTGTACGGCGCTTCGCCCAGGACAGGATCGCGCCGATCGCGGCGGAGATCGACCGCTCCAACGAGTTTCCCGCGCATCTGTGGGGCGAGCTCGGCGAGCTCGGCCTGCTCGGCATCACCGCCGATCCTGATTTCGGCGGAACCGGCATGAACTATCTCGCGCATGTCGTGGCCATGGAGGAGATTTCGCGCGCATCGGCTTCTGTCGGCCTCTCCTACGGCGCGCATTCGAACCTTTGCGTCAACCAGATCAATCGCTGGGCCACGCCGGCGCAGAAGGAGAAATACCTGCCGGCCCTCTGCTCGGGTGAAACCGTCGGCGCGCTGGCGATGTCGGAACCGGTCGCCGGCTCCGACGTGGTGTCGCTCAGGCTGCGCGCCGAAAAGCGCAATGACCGCTATGTGCTCAACGGCTCGAAAATGTGGATCACCAACGGCCCCGACGCCGGAACGATGGTGGTCTACGCCAAGACCGATCCGGAGCGCCATTCGCGCGGCATCACCGCTTTCATCGTCGAAAAGACTTTTGCCGGCTTTTCGGTGGCGCAGAAGCTCGACAAGCTCGGCATGCGCGGCTCCAACACCGCAGAGCTCGTCTTCGAAAATGTCGAGGTGCCGTTCGAGAATGTGCTGCATGAGGAAGGGCGCGGCGTCGAGGTGCTGATGTCGGGGCTCGATTATGAGCGGGCAGTGCTTTCCGGAGGCCCGATCGGGCTGATGGCAGCCTGCCTCGATGTGGCTGTCCCCTATGTCCACGAGCGCAAGCAGTTCGGCCAGCCGATCGGCACGTTCCAGCTGGTGCAGGGCAAGCTCGCCGACATGTACACGACGATGAATGCCGCGCGGGCTTACGTCTATGCTGTGGCGGCCGCCTGCGACCGCGGCGAGACCACGCGCAAGGACGCCGCCGGCTGCGTGCTCTTCGCCGCCGAGAAGGCGACGCAGATGGCGCTCGACGCGATCCAGCTGCTCGGCGGCAACGGCTATATCAACGATTACCCGACGGGACGGCTGCTGCGCGACGCCAAGCTCTACGAGATCGGCGCCGGCACCAGCGAGATCCGCCGCTGGCTGATCGGCCGCGAGATCATGGCGGAGGGGGTCTAGTGAGCGCGGGTTTTGACCTTGGTCGACCCTTCGTCGACGCGCTTTTGCGCAACCTCCGCGAGCGTATCAGAAACCCACTGGTTGATCGATTTGCCATCGCTGGCGGCGGCCCTTCCCAACAGGGCGTGGATTTCGGGCGTAGTACGCAGAGCCAGCTTGCCGGAATAGGGCTTTTGCGGGTCGACGCCGCGCTCCTTGCAGAAAGCAAGATAGTCATCGACGCTGTCGTGAAACGCCTGAGGCAGATCTTCCGCCGAATGAGCTTCGAAATGAACGGTGTCGCGTATCCCGTGCACAATTCCGTGGAAGGCGGCATCATCCTCCTCATACCAGATTTCCGCGACATATCCCTTGTACGGCTTCATGGCCTGATACCTGCTTCAATCAAAAAACGTCTGACTGCCTTCACTGCGCCTTTGTCCGTATCCGGGCTTGGGTGTGGACGATGGAAGACGGCGCGATTTCTTCCAATTTCGACAAGCACACGTGAACCGTTTCCTTCGGAAAGCTCCGCGCCAAGTGCTATCAAGAGCGCTTCGATCTCCCGCCATTTTATCGAACCACTTACCGGGTCCGCAAAAATGGCTTTCAGTGTTTGTCTGTGTTTGCCGCGCATGATGACCTCCATGGAAAATGACCCGGCTAAAAGTGCCAAGGTCGCCGTTGGTGGTCGCACGTCCTGCGCGACGAGATTGATAGCAAAATATGATATCATCTGAGGTTCGTCAATGCCTGCCCTGACCTCGCAAATCTCCCCCTCCTCCGACACTTTCCGCGCCAATGCCGAGCGCATGCGGGCGCTGGTCGACGACATTTCCGAGAAGGCGGCAGGCATCGAGCGCGGCGGCTCCGACGAGGCGCGCGAACGCCACGTCTCACGCGGCAAGTTGTTGCCGCGCGAACGGCTGGCGCAATTGCTCGACACCGGCTCGCCTTTCCTCGAGGTCGGCCAGTTCGCGGCCTGGTCGATGTATGGCGAGGACATTCCGTCGGCCGGCATCATCACCGGCATCGGCCGTGTGGAGGGCCGGGAAGTGATGGTCGTCGTCAACGACGCGACGGTGAAGGGCGGAACCTATTATCCACTGACGGTGAAGAAGCATTTGCGCGCGCAGGAGATCGCGCTGCAGAACAATTTGCCCTGCGTCTACCTGGTCGACAGCGGCGGCGCCAATCTGCCCAATCAGGACGAAGTCTTCCCCGACCGCGAGCATTTCGGCCGCATCTTCTACAACCAGGCCAACATGTCGGCGGCGGGCATCCCGCAGATCGCCTGCGTCATGGGCTCCTGCACGGCCGGCGGCGCCTATGTGCCGGCGATGTCGGACGAGACGATCATGGTGCGCAACCAGGCGACCATCTTCCTTGGCGGCCCGCCGCTGGTGAAGGCGGCGACGGGCGAGGATGTCAGCGCCGAGGAGCTCGGCGGCGCGGACGTCCATACCAGGCTTTCCGGTGTCGCCGACCACTACGCCATGGACGACGAGCACGCCTTGGCCATTTGCCGGCGCATCATCCGGAATCTGAATCGGAACAAGACCCTGGGCCTGAATTTGCAGAAGCCGATTCAACCGCTTTACGATCCGCAGGAACTCTACGGCATCGTACCGACCGATCTGCGCCAGCCCTATGACGTGCGCGAGGTAATCGCACGCCTTGTCGACGGTTCGGAGTTCGACGAGTTCAAGCAGAATTACGGCACGACCCTGGTCACCGGCTTCGCCCATCTGCACGGCATGCCGGTCGGCATCCTCGGCAACAATGGCGTGCTGTTTTCCGAGAGCGCGCTCAAGGGAGCGCATTTCATCGAACTCTGCTGCCAGCGCGGCATTCCGCTGGTCTTCCTGCAGAACATCACCGGCTTCATGGTAGGGCGAAAATACGAGGCCGGCGGCATCGCCAAGGACGGCGCCAAGCTGGTGATGGCCGTCGCCACCGCCAAGGTGCCGAAGCTCACCGTCATCATCGGCGGCTCGTTCGGCGCCGGCAATTACGGCATGTGCGGCCGCGCCTATTCGCCGCGCTTCCTGTGGATGTGGCCCAACGCGCGCATCTCGGTGATGGGCGGCGAGCAGGCAGCCACCGTGCTTGCCATGGTCAAACGCGAAGGCATCGAGCGCAAGGGTGGTGAATGGGGCGCCGAGGAGGAAGCCAAATTCAGGAAGCCGATCCTGATGAAATACGAGCATGAGGGCCACCCGCTCTATTCTTCGGCGAGGCTCTGGGACGACGGCATCATCGATCCGGCCAGGACCCGCGACGTGCTGGCGCTCAGCCTCTCGGCCACGCTCAATGCGGGCATCGAGGAGACGAAGTTCGGCGTGTTCAGGATGTGACGATGGGTGCTCTCGGCGACAGGATCCGCATCCACACCGGCGACATCACCCGACTCGTGGTGGATGCCATCGTGAACGCAGCGAATTCCTCATTGCTCGGCGGTGGCGGCGTCGACGGCGCCATCCACCGCGCGGCCGGGCGGGAGCTGGTTGCCGAGTGCCGGACGCTGAACGGCTGCAAGACCGGCGACGCCAAACTGACCAGGGGCTACCGCCTGCCGGCGCGTTTCATCATCCATACGGTCGGTCCGGTCTGGCAGGGCGGCGGCGAGGGCGAGGCCGGCCTGCTTGCCTCGTGCTATCGGCGCTCGCTCGAAATCGCCACCGACCAAGGCTGTCTAACGATCGCGTTCCCAGCCATCTCGACCGGTATTTACCGCTTTCCGAAAGAGGAAGCGACCGGGATTGCCGTCGACACTGTAAATAACTTTCTGCGGCAGAATGCAGTGCCAAATGCAGTTACCTTCTGCTGTTTCGATGAGCAGACGGCGGAGATCTACCGGCGGGCCGCCGCTGCCGTTGGAAGGAGCGGACCTTGATGACCAAAACTTCCCAAGAGGCGACCTTGGCAGAGCACTCCCTTGGCAAGGGAGAGGTCTATGATTTCGGACGAGTGCTTGTTCGGACACGCTGGCGGGACAGCGCCCCCCTCTGCCCTGCCGGGCATCTCCCCCACAAGGGGGAGATCAGCAGCTTTGCGGATGGCTCTTTTCCTGCAACGTCGATAGTTGGCGAAGGCGGCGGCGACATCCGATCTCCCCCCAAGTGGGGGAGATGTCCGGCAGGACAGAGGGGGGCGCGAAGGAACGCCGACTTCGCTCAAAGCATACTCTGGCTGCGGAGGCTCCATGTTCGGCAAGATCCTGATCGCCAATCGCGGCGAGATCGCCTGCCGCGTCATTCGCACGGCCCGCAAGCTCGGCGTGCGCAGCGTGGCCGTCTATTCCGACGCCGACGCCCGCGCCTTGCATGTCGAGATGGCCGACGAGGCGGTGCATATCGGCCCCTCGCCTGTCGGTGAAAGCTATCTGCGCGGCGACAAGATAGTTGCCGCGGCGCTCGCCACCAGCGCCGAGACGATCCATCCCGGCTACGGCTTCCTGTCGGAAAATCCGGACTTCGTCGACCAGGTGACGGCAGCAGGCCTCGTCTTCATCGGTCCCTCCGCCGCCTCGATCCGCGCCATGGGACTGAAGGACGCCGCCAAGCGGCTGATGGAGGCGGCTGGCGTGCCTGTCGTGCCCGGCTATCACGGCGAGGCGCAGGAGATCGTGCTGCTTGCCTCCAAGGCGCGCGAGATCGGGTATCCCGTCCTGATCAAGGCGCGCGCCGGCGGCGGCGGCAAGGGCATGCGCCGCGTTGACCATCCCGACGATTTTTCCGAAGCGCTCTCGGGCGCGAGGCGCGAAGCGAAAGCGGCGTTCGGTGACGACCGGGTGCTGGTCGAAAAATATGTCGACAAGCCGCGCCATATCGAGTGCCAAGTGTTCGGCGACAATTTCGGCAATGCCGTGCATCTTTTCGAACGCGACTGCTCGGCGCAGCGCCGCCACCAGAAGGTGATCGAGGAAGCCCCCGCCCCCGGCATGACGCCCGCGCTGCGCAAGGCAATGACCGAGGCCGCCGTCAAGGCCGCCAAGGCGATCAACTATTCGGGCGCCGGCACCATCGAGTTCATCGTCGATGCTTCGGAAGGACTGAAGGCCGACCGCTTCTGGTTCATGGAGATGAACACGCGGCTGCAGGTCGAGCACCCGGTCACCGAGATGGTCACCGGCGTCGACCTTGTCGAATGGCAGTTGCGCGTCGCGTCCGGCGAAAAGCTGCCGAAGACGCAAGGCGAGATCGCGCTTTCCGGCCACGCCTTCGAGGCACGCCTCTATGCCGAGGACGCTGCGAAAGGGTTCCTGCCGGCGACAGGCACGCTGCATCATCTGAAATTCCCAGACGCGCCGCCGGGAGGCGCCACAATGCGCATCGAGACCGGCGTGCGCGCCGGCGACGCGATCTCGCCCTTCTATGATCCGATGATTGCCAAGCTGGTGGTGCACGGCAAGGACAGGAACGCCGCCCTTGCGGCATTGCGCGATGCGCTCGCCGAGACCGAAGTTGCCGGCTCGACAGTCAACACCGCCTTTCTCGCGGCGCTCGCGGCCAACCCCGATTTCGCGGAGGGCGATGTCGATACCGGGCTGATCGGCAGGCATCAGGAGGTGCTCACCGCCATCCCCGCGCCGAGCGACGAGACGATTGCCGCCGCGGCGCTGGCCGCGACCGACGCCGGCGCGCCAGGTGCGGCCGCAGATCCGTGGTCGACGCTCTCAGGCTATGCCCATTTCCACACGCTCGCGCGCCGCATCCGCCTGCGCCATGGCGAGGAGAACATTCTGGCCCGGGTTTCGGCGCGGCCGGACGGCCGCTTCCAGGTGGCGCTGGAGGCGCCGCATGATGCCGTGAACACGCATGATCTGAGAACCATGCCGCGCGCCGTCCGCTGGCCCGGCCACGTCACCGTCTTCGAGGGCGCCGTCGGCTACGCCTTCACGGTTCCCGACCCGCTGGCCAAGGCCGACGAGGCGGGTAGCGCCTCGGGCAGCCTGCGCGCGCCGATGCCGGGACTGGTCAAGCTGGTGCGGGCAGCAGTGGGCGATGCCGTGATCAAGGGCCAGCCGCTTCTGATCCTCGAGGCGATGAAGATGGAGCACATGATCGCCGCCCCGCATGACGGGGTGATCGCCGAGATCGCGGCCGAGGGAGCTCAGGTCAGCGATGGCACCGTTTTGGTGCGGTTCGCGGAGGACCACAAATAAAACGAAAGTGGCCGGGACAAGGCCCCGGCCACCTTCGCACAAACAGGACCGATTACTGCTGGATCGGCGCGTATTTGCCGTCGTGCCACTGGTTGATGTCGTAGCTGGCGTTCTTGAGGTCGCCCTTCTCGTCGAAGATGACGTCGCCGACGACGGTGCTGATGGGCTTGCCGTCCTTGAGCGCCTCGGCGACCTTGGCCGGATCGTCGGTGCCGGCGCGCTTGACGCCTTCGGCGACGGCCTGGATCACGGCATGGAGAACAGCGTGAAGCCTTCAGGCGTGAAGCCGCCGGCCTTGATCTTGGCGACCGCGTCCTTCGCTTGGGGCTTGGCCTGCGGGTCCGACGGGAAGACGAACAGCGTGCCCTCACCGGCTGGACCGGCGACCTGCCAGAATTCCGGCGAGGCGATCGAATCCGGCATGATCAGCTGGAACTTGACGTTCTGCTCCGCCGCCTGGCGCAGGATCAACCCAGCCTCGGGGTGGTAGCCGCCGAAATAGACGACGTCGGCCTTGAGTTCCTTCAGCTTGGTAACGAGGGCCGAGTAATCCTTCTCGCCGGCGTTGATGCCTTCGTAATCGACTTCCTTGAGGCCGCCCGCATTCATCGTCGCCTTGACGGCGTCGGCAACGCCCTGGCCGTAGGCGCTCTTGTCGTGCAGGACGACGACATTCTTGCCGGCATATTTCTTGGCGATCCACGGGCCGATGAAGGCGCCCTGCGCATCGTCACGCGTGTAGAGCCGCATGATCGTCGGCCAGCCGGATTTGGCGGCGGCATCGGTCAGCACCGGGTTCGACGAGGCCGGGCTCATCATCAGCGTGCCGGCTTCGGCATAGACGGCGGAAGCCGGAATGCTCGAGCCCGAGCAGGCATGGCCGTCGACGAACTTGACGCCGTTGGCGACGATGCGGTTGGCAACCGACACCGCCTGCTTCGGATCGCATTGGTCGTCCTCGATGTCGAGCTTGATCTGCGAGCCGTTGACGCCGCCGGCGGCGTTGATGGCGGCGGCGGCAGCCTGCGCGCCCTGCTTGAACTGGTCACCGATGGTGGCGAGCTGGCCGGTCATCGGGCCGACCACCGAAATGGTGATGTCGTCGGCAAAGGCAACCGGGGCGCTCATCATCAGGCCAAATGCGGCCGCGCTCAAAATACCCAATCTTTTCATGGCTATCAGAACTCCTCCACTTGCGCGCGGCGGCATGGCCGCGCTTCTTTCACAGAGCCGGGACAATTTCACCCTTCGCCGAGACTGTCGAGATGACAGTACGGCCGGTTTTGGTTCATTCCGGCGAGGATTTCTTGGGCCACGCGCCCGTGTAATGCAAAAAGCCGCGCCGACCTTGTTTCGGTCGGTCGCGGCTTTTGCAGTCGAGCTCCCCAGACGCCCCCGCCTGAAACCCGCTCGCTTCCCTGTTTCTAGTGGACCATGATCTTATCCGAAAACCGCACTCCCCTTTTCACTGCGTGGACCTTCGGTTCGGGATCATGGTCGGCGCGGCTTTGCCCTGTTGGCCTGCCGCGTTCTTGGTCTTGTGGGCCGGCCGTCTTTTCGCGGCCTTGTCCAAATCAACCTCTCAGCGCTGCGCGCAGGATCAGTGCATCGTCATCCATTCGCGGGCTTCGCGCAGCGCCATGGCGATCTCTACCTTCGACATGGTGGCAGACAGTTCCGAGCGCAGCTCGGCGGCGCGGACCGAACCCTTGATCGCGGCGATGTTGAACCATTTGTGGGCGGCGACGACATCGGTCTCGCAATCGCGGCCGGTCGCATACATCATGCCCAGTTCGAAAAGAATGTCGGCCTGGGCAGTTGCCCCCATGGCGCCGAAGCCGTCTTCAAGCATTTCAAAACGTGCCATTTCAATCCCCTGTCTGGCTCCCGAGAGCTGCCTCCTTCTGTCCCTTGCTTTCCCTCGGGGCGGGCCGCTCTTTCGATGCTTTCGAGGATGAAGCCTGGCCTTGAATCCGTCGTTAAATGGCTTGCTTAATTTGCGGAAAACAAAGCTAAAACAAGAGGTAAACGCGGGAAACCGTTAAGCATGGGAATCCAGCGTTTGCGGGGTTTTGCGTCAAATTCGATGAAAATTGGCGGGAGCGGAATCAAGACTTCGCTAACCACGGGAACCGAAGCGTTTTTCCAGTGCCGTTCATTTTCGGCCATGCGCGAGGCGAAAAACGCTACAACCTTCCGTGGCGGCACCGCTTTTGTTTTGGCGGGAGCTGGACTAGCTTTACCTTTGCGTAAGGGACTGGAAGGCGGGCCGGAGTCCGCCGCATGCCCATTGGGAGGAGCACAAGATGTTTCGAAAGACGAGCCTGGCCCTGGCGGCCACCTTGATCATGGCGGGCGCCGCGTGGGCCGACCCGATCGAAGGCAATTGGAAGACGCAGGCCGGCTCGACGGCGGCAATCGCTGGCAGCGATGCGTTCTCCATCACGCTGAAATCCGGCAAGTACTCCGGCAAGACGATCGGCTCCTTCAAGGCCGCCGGCGACAACAAATACACCGGCACCATCGCCGACCCGGAAACCGACAAGACCTATTCCGGCAAGGCGACGCTGTCGGGCACCTCGCTGAAGATGAGCGGCTGCGTGCTCGGCGGCCTGATCTGCAAGAGCCAGACCTGGCACAAGCTGTAACTGACCTTCCGAGATCATCCGAAACGGGGCCCCGAGCGGCCCCGTTTTCTTTTGCGGCGGCGGCGCTCCGCCGAACGGTCTTGTCGCCGACGGCGGCTTGAGACCTCGTCAATCATTTTGAACCGCAGATGAATACCCGTCTCAGAACCGGTTCAGAGGCATTGCGGCATTCTCTCCCGCATTGAAGGAGAGAGAAATGCTTGCCCGTCGCTTCACCATCGTCTGCCTGCTGATGAGCCTGTTCGGCATGCTCTTCGCCATCCTGGTGGCCGAGGGCGGCCACTCGGCCCGCTTGTGGGAACGGCCCGTGGCTGGGTTCTCGGCTCCGTGAACCAAGTGACGCGCAGAAACGACAAAGTTGAAAATCGACCACGTTGAAAATCGGGACACCACCAAAATGAACCGCATCGCCGCCACCACAACGAAGATCCTGAGGCTGCTGCCGCGGGCGACGCTCATCCTGATGCTGCTCGCCGCCCCGGTGCTGGCTGTGCCGATGATGCGCGCCGATACGGGCCACAGGATCGAGGCGCCGGCGAATAAGAACAGGAGCGTCGGCTTCGTGCTGCTGATCAGCCTGCAGCGCGGACAAGCTTTATAGAGTGTCGAACGGTGCGACTGGCTCGTAGCCAGCGCGCCTTAAAGCGCGTCGCGCTGAACCGGGTTCAGGCGAGGCGCTTTAAGTCTTTGTTTTGCTGCATGTCGTTGTCCCAGAACCGCGCACACTTCTGGGCGACATGCATTAAACACATCCGAAGAAAATCGACGCTATCGGCTCTCGCGGTCCCACATCCCCCTCCCAAGCGCGATCCTGAATCTCTATATTGAGACATGGAAAAGCGAATCTACCCTCAAGCCATCGAATCGGTCGTCATGCCGGAGCCTTTCGGCGCGCAGGGCTTCCATGACGCCAAAAAGGCCGTCGCGGCGCTGCAGGCGCTCTACGACCGCAACACCAAATTCCTGCGCGATTCCTTCGCCGCCCTTGCCGCGGGCGCCGACGAGAGCAAGCGCTACCGGGCCTTCTATCCGCAGATTGGCGTCACCACGACCTCGTTCAGCCAGGTCGACTCGCGCCAGGCCTATGGCCATATGCCGACGCCCGGGCATTTCGCCACCACCATCACCCAGCCGCAGCTGTTCGAGAATTACCTCATCGAGCAGCTTCGCCTCATCATGCGCAACCACGGCGTGACAGTGACGGTGTCGGAATCGACGACGCCCATTCCGCTGCATTTCGCCTTCCTGGAAGGCAGCTATGTCGACGGCGCCGCCGCCGAGCGCATCAAGCGGCCGATCCGCGACCTGTTCGACGTGCCGGATCTCGACGGCACCGACGACCAGATCGCCAACGGCACGTTCGAGGTGGCGTTCGGCGAGCCGCGGCCGCTTGCGCCGTTCACCGCGCAGCGCATCGACTATTCGCTGCACCGCATGACGCATTACACGGCGACCAGCCCGCAGCATTTCCAGAACTTCGTGCTGTTCACCAACTACCAGTTCTACATCGACGAGTTCGTGGCGCGGGCCCGCGAATTGATGGCCAAGGGCGACAGCGGCTATGTCGAGTTCGTCGAGCCCGGCAATGTCGTGACGGCCAATGGCGCAACGGCCTCGGAAGGCACGCCGCCGCAGCGCCTGCCGCAGATGCCGGCCTATCACCTGAAGAAGCCCGGCCATGGCGGCATCACCATGGTCAATATCGGCGTCGGCCCCTCCAACGCCAAGACGATCACCGACCATATCGCGGTGCTTCGGCCGCATGCCTGGGTCATGCTCGGCCATTGCGCGGGCCTGCGCAACACGCAGGCGCTTGGCGACTATGTGCTGGCGCATGCCTATGTGCGCGAGGACCATGTGCTGGACGACGATCTGCCGGTCTGGGTGCCGATCCCGCCCCTGGCCGAGATCCAGGTGGCGCTGCAGGAAGCAGTCGCCGAAGTCACTGGACTTTCCGGCTACGACCTCAAGCGCATCATGCGCACCGGCACCGTCGCCACCATCGACAACCGCAACTGGGAACTGCGCGACCAGCGCGGACCGGTGCAGCGCCTGTCGCAGTCCCGCGCCATCGCGCTCGACATGGAATCGGCGACGATCGCCGCCAACGGCTTCCGCTTCCGCGTGCCCTACGGCACGCTGCTGTGCGTTTCCGACAAGCCGCTGCATGGCGAATTGAAGCTGCCCGGCATGGCGACCGAGTTCTACAAGCGGCAGGTGGCGCAGCATCTCACCATCGGCATCAAGGCGATGGAGAAGCTTGCCGAAATGCCGATGGAGCGGCTGCATTCGCGCAAGCTCAGAAGTTTCTCGGAGACGGCGTTCCAGTAGGCGCGTGCCAGCCAGTTGCTGGCGAGGCAATCCGTCGTCTTGCTTGAGCCGCAATTTGGCCGATAAGCGATCAGAACGGATTGCCGGGGCAACAAGATGACTACGGGCGGTGCGCGCTTGAGCATGATGGCTCAGCTGACATTCCTGGCGATGACGGCATTCTCGGCCGCGCTGCTGGCCGGGTTCTTCGGCGCGCTGCATCCGGCCTTCGATTCCTTCTCGCATTTCCGCATGCATCTGAGCGTGCTGACGGCGCTGCTCGCGCTGCCGCTGCTTGCCGGCTCCTACCGGCTGCAGGCGGTCGCGGCGCTGGTCTTCGCCATTGTATGCCTCGCCACGACCACGAGCGCGCTGCCCAGGTTGTCGACGCAGCAGGCGGTCGCGAAGCCGGCCGACCGGATCGTCTACAGCCTGCTGCAGATGAACCTGCGCTTCAACAATCCGACGCCGAAGAAGGTGCTGTCGCTGATCGGCCGGACCAATCCGGACGTCATCACGCTCGACGAAGTGTCCGGCATGTGGGCGAAAGAACTCGGCTATATTGCCGGCGCCTATCCCTATCGCATCCTGTGCGACTATCCCAACGGCATATTCGGCGTGGGGCTCTTGTCACGCCGTCCGTTCGCCGCCGGCACCGCGCCGCGTTGCGAGCCGCGCGGGGCGATGGCTACCGCAACGATCGATTTCAATGGCGTTCCGGTCGACGTCGCCGCGATCCATCTCAGCTGGCCATGGCCAATGGAGCAGTCCTGGCAGATCGGCGAGCTGGCGGAACCGCTGGCAGCGCTTGGCGAAACCGCCATCATGGCCGGCGACTGCAATGCCGTGCCGTGGAGCGCGGCGGTGCGGCGGGTGGTGCGGCTCAGCGGCATGACGCTGATGCCCTCGGCCGGCCCGACCTGGATCCACCGCACCCTGCCGGACGTCCTGCGCCGCTACGCCGGCCTGCCGATCGACCAGGTGTTCAGCAAAGGCGGAGTGACGATCCTCTCGTCGGCCCGGTTGGAGGGTACAGGCTCAGACCATCTGCCGGTGCTGGTCGAATTCACGCTGCCGCCCGCAAGCGACCCGCCCGAGGACGCGCATAAGTCGGCGCTGGCGGCGAACGACGCGCCGGACAGACCGCGGAGCTGACGCTTCGTTTCTTAAGCGAACAGGCTGAAGCTCAGTTCGTCCCCACCAGCGCATTGACCAGCCGATCGACGCGGCCGCCGTCGCGGTGCTCGCGCGCGTCAAAGGCGTTCTGTCTCGCTTCATATTGCGCGTAGACGGCGTCGATCCGGCGCCTGGCCTCGCGATGGGTGGCGGTGCAGAACCAATTGTCGGCCAGCTTAAGGCCGGCAATGGACTTTGCGGTGGCCCGCATCATAGCCTCGGCGATGCGACCGTGGTGATGCTCGTGGGCGTGGACGCCGGCGAGGAAGCGCCGCCAGCGCCGCTCGAGCTCGGGCTTCGGCGGCGAAGCCAGGCGCGGAAAAGTGTAGGTGAGCTCCATCGTTCCGTCTGCGCCTCGCAACCTGCAGACCCCGTCCGTGCGGTCCACATCGAGCTTCCAGTTCACCACATAGCCGGTATCGGCGATGGCGCGGGTCATGAAGCCGTGCTTGGGGCCTTTGCGGTTCATCGCTTCAACCAGGGCGGCGCCCGTCGCACCGGCGATGTCATAGTTGCGCGTCGTGACCAGCACCTTGGTGCCGGCCAGGGCCTGCGGGGCGCCGCCGCACAGGCCGAGCATGATGAGGCATGTAAGAACCGCCAGGCGCATTGCCCATTTGCTCCCTATCCGCAGAGAAGGAACTATAAGCCGCTTGCAATTTCAAGCGTAAGGAACCCGCCGACTGTACCGCAAACGGTTGCCGGTCGATGAAGCGGCTCACATGCCCTGGTAGACCGGGCCTTCGCCGCCTTGTGGCGGCACCCAGTTGATGTTCTGGTTCGGATCCTTGATGTCGCAGGTCTTGCAGTGCACGCAGTTCTGCGCGTTGATGACGAAGCGCACGTCCTTGGCCGACGGATCGGCGGCGGCGTTGCCGTCCTTGTCCACCCATTCATAGACGCCGGCCGGGCAATAGCGGGTCGAGGGACCGGCGAAGACGTCGTGCTCGGAACGCTGCTGCAGCGCTATGTCGCCGACGATCAGGTGCACCGGCTCGTTTTCCTCATGGTTGGTGTTGGACAGGAACACCGAGGAGAGCCGGTCGAAGGTCAAGACGCCGTCCGGCTTCGGATAGGCGATCTTCTGATGCTTGGAGGCCGGCTCGAGCGTCGCATAGTCGGCCTTGCCGTGTTTCAGCGTGCCGAAGGGCGAGAAGCCGAACAGCGTGTTCAGCCACATATCGAGGCCGCCGATGCCGACGCCGACGATGGTGCCGAAGCGCGACCAGAGCGGCTTGACGTTGCGCACCTTCTTCAGGTCCTTGCCGATGTCACTGCCGCGCCAGGCCTCCTCATAGGACGCAAGCTCGTCATTGGCGCGGCCGCCGGCGATGGCGTCGGCGACATGCTCGGCCGCCAGCATGCCGGACAGCACCGCATTGTGCGAACCCTTGATGCGCGGCACGTTGACGAAGCCGGCAGCGCAACCCATCAGCACGCCGCCCGGGAAAGACAGCTTCGGCACGGACTGCCAGCCGCCCTCGGTGATGGCGCGCGCGCCATAGCCGATGCGCTTGGCGCCTTCGAAGGTGCCGGCGATCGCCGGATGCGTCTTGAAGCGCTGGAACTCCTCGAAGGGCGAGAGATAAGGGTTCTTGTAGTTGAGGTGGACGACGAAGCCGACCGCCACCTGGTTGTCCTCGAGATGGTAGAGGAAGGAGCCGCCGCCGGTCTTCATGTCGAGCGGCCAGCCGAAGGAATGCTGCACAAGACCCGGCTTGTGGTTCTCGGGCTTGACCTGCCAAAGCTCCTTGAGGCCGATGCCGAACTTGCCCGGCTCGCGGCCGTCGGCAAGCTGGTATTTGGCGATGAGCTGCTTGGCCAAGGAGCCGCGCGCGCCCTCGCCGATCAGCACATATTTGCCCATCAGCGCCATGCCCGGCGCGTAAGCCGGGCCATGCGTGCCGTCCTTCTCGATGCCCATGTCGCCAGTGATGACGCCGGTGACGGCGCCGGCCTCGTTATAGACGAGGCTTGCCGCGGCGAAGCCCGGATAGATCTCGACGCCCAGCGCCTCGGCCTTCGTCGCCAGCCAGCGGCAGACATTACCGAGCGACACGATGTAGTTGCCGTGATTGTTCATCAGCGGCGGCATCAGGAAATTGGGCAGGCGGAAGGAGCCGGCGGGGCCGAGCACCAGGAAATGGTCCGCCGTTACCGGCGTCTTGAAGGGATGATCGCCCTCCTCGCGCCAGCCGGGCAGCAGCCGGTCGATGCCGATCGGATCGACGACCGCGCCGGACAGGATGTGCGCGCCGACCTCGCCGCCCTTCTCCAGGACGACGACGGAGAGTTCCGGGTTGAGCTGCTTCAGGCGGATCGCCGCGGCGAGGCCGGCGGGGCCAGCGCCGACGATCACCACGTCGAATTCCATGCTTTCGCGTTCGATATCGCTCATCGACCCCTCTATAGCTTGCCGCATTCTCGCATTGTGCTGGCTCACGCGCTGCATAGCGCATCAATTCGCGACGCGAAACCGGCGCTGACGTGACAACGCCGATTTCGACAAAAAGTCGCGGTTTTCCTACGAAAAGGCACCAGCACAGGCCATGGCCAAGCATAGGCCAGACCCGGCATGTTGGCAGGCCAGGCGGCGCCTGCATGTTTTTAATTGTTCGGCGGCTTGGTTATCGGCAATACTTCGCGCCATGCGCAGTCCAGAGCCCTCCGGCTTTCCATCGAAGCGCTTACTCTTCACGCCGAGCCTGGCCTGGCGCGCGGTTCTACCGCTCCTCTTTTTGAGCCTGCCAGCTGAGGCCGATCCGGTGAAGGTCTGGACCACCGGCGCCTATTCCTTCTCCGAAGAGCTGGGCGGCTTCCGTATTACCGGCGTGTCCGGCATCGGCACCAAGGAAGATCCGCTGGTCATCAAGGAGGAGCTGAACACGGCGACGCCGGTGACGCTGACCATCCGCGCGACCAAGCCGATCGAGCCCTTCGGCAAGGCCGGCGAGGTCGCCAACGGCGTGATGTATATGCGCATCGACGTGCTCAACAACAGCGCGCTCCCCTGGGTGGAGTTCCAGTTCGAGCTGCAGGAAATCCTCGACCAGCCGAGCGTGTTCGGCGATGGCCTATCCTTCGACCAGCGCAACAAGACGCCCGACAATATCATCTCCAGCAATTTCGCCGATTTCGAGCGTAAGTTCGAACCCTATGACCAGCTGCTGTTCAAAAACGGCAAGGTCGATCCGCTGAAGTCAGCAACCTTCGATTTCCTGATCACCGACTACACGCCGCGCTGGACGTTCTACATCGTGCAGGATCCGCGCATACCGACCGGCTAAAAGTCTGACCACGGTTGCAAATGCGAAGCGCGCGGACGATGGTGGCGCCATGACTGCCGCCTCCCCCAGAACACCAGCCGAGATCGCCGAACTGCTCGCCTTCTATGCCAGCGCCGGCGTCGAGGACGCGCTCGAAGACGAGCCTATCAATCGGTTTGCCGAAGCGGCGGCAATGCCACCTGGACGCGGGCCGGCCGAACGCAGGCCTGCCGAGCGCGCGCCGGCCGCGCCGCGCCGCGAAGCCGCGCCCGAGAGCCGAACGGTACCCGAGCAGGCTCCCGAACAAGCTGAGAACCCGCCGGCGCCCTTCTCCGGCCTCGATGCCAGCAATATTCCGGACGCACCCGCCCGGCCGCCTGCAGCCGCGGCCGTTCCCGACGAGGGGCAGGTCCTGCTCGCGCGGCAGCTTGCCGCCCGCGCGACGACGCTCGATGAGCTGCGCCAACAGATGGCCGCCTTCGACGGCTGCAACCTCAAATTCACCGCCAAGAACCTGGTCTTCGCCGACGGCAATCCCAACGCCGACCTTATGCTGGTCGGCGAGGCGCCGGGCCGCGACGAGGATTTGGAGGGCCTGCCCTTTGTTGGCCGCTCCGGCCGGCTGCTCGATCGCATGCTGGCGGCGATCGGCCTTGACCGGACCTCGGCCTATATCGCCAACGTCATCCCGTGGCGGCCGCCGGGCAATCGTACGCCGACGCCGCATGAGACCGAAATCTGCCGGCCCTTCATCGAAAGGCAGATCGAGCTGGTCAATCCGAAAGTGCTGGTCAATCTCGGCGGACCGTCGGCCAAGACGCTGCTCAACACGACCGAAGGCATCCTGCGCCTGCGCGGCAACTGGCGGGTGCACACGACCGCATCGGGCATAGCCATTCCGGCGATGCCGACACTGCACCCGGCCTATCTCTTGCGGACGCCGGCGCACAAGAAACTGGCCTGGCGGGATGTTCTCGAGGTCAAGGCGAAGCTCAAGGCGTTGGGATAAGCGCCACCTTTCCTTCTCCCGTTGTTGTGGGAGAAGGTGGATCGGCGCGATAGCGCCGAGACGGATGAGGGGTGTTCCAGCGGAGTGAGACGCTGGCTTTCCCTGGAACACCCCTCATCCGACCGAGCTTCGCTCGGCCACCTTCCCCCACAAGGGGGGAAGGGAGCCATAACCTCCCAGGTAATTGAAATCCCTCCCCCTCGGCCCTAGTCCTGCTCCTCATGACCACACCCGAACCCTCCGCCGGCAGCCTGATCCGCGAATGGCGCACGCGGCGGCGCATGAGCCAGCTCGATCTCGCCATGGAGGCCGATATCTCGCAGCGGCACCTCTCCTTTGTCGAGAGCGGCCGCGCGCAGCCGTCGCGCGAGATGGTGCTGCATCTGGCCGAGCAGCTCTCGATCCCGCTTCGCCAACGCAACCAACTCCTGCTCGCGGCGGGCTTCGCGCCGAGCTTCAGCGAAAAGCCGCTCACCGACGCCACGCTGGCGCCGGCGGTGGCCGCCGTCGAGACCGTGCTCAAGGGCCACGAGCCTTTTCCGGCGCTGGCGGTGGACCGGCACTGGAATCTTGTTTCCGCCAATGCAGCGATCGCCCCATTCCTCGCCGATATCTCCGAACAGTCGCTGCTCCAATCGCCGGTCAATGTGCTGAGGCTGAGCCTGCATCCCGGTGGCGTGGCGCCGCGCATCGTCAATCTGGCGGAATGGCGCGCGCATCTCTTGGAGCGGCTGAAGCACCAGAACGACGCCACCGGCGATCCGGTGCTGATCGAATTGGAGCGCGAGCTGCGCGCCTATCCGTCCGGCTTGAAAAGCAGCCGGCCGGCTCCGGTCGAGCCGAGCGGCATCGTGCATCCGCTCAGGCTCGCGCATGGCGATCAGGTGCTTTCCTTCATCAGCACGATCACCGTGTTCGGCACGCCGCTCGACGTCACCCTGTCAGAACTGGCGATCGAATCCTTTTTCCCGGCCGATGAGCAGACCCGAGCCGTGCTGGTGCGGCTGGCGAAAGAGCGCGCAGCAGCTTCGTAGCTTACCCCTGCGGCGGCGCGGCTGTCCTGGTGCGCGTGCGCTCCAGGCCGAGCTGCCGCTCGCGCCAGATGATGAAGATGCCGGCGGCGACCACGATGACGCCGCCGACCAGCGTGTTGGGCGAGGTCACGTCGCCGAAGACGAAATAGCCGACGACGACGCCGAGGATCATCGAGGTGTATTCGAATGGCGCGACGACCGAGGCTTCGGCGTGGCGGTAGGCCGCCGTCATGAGGATCTGGCCGAGGCCGCCACAAAAGCCGGCAAAAACTAGGAGCGCCGCCTGCAGCGGCGTCAGCGCCTGCCAACCGAAAGGCAGCGTGAAGAGCGACAGCACCGAAGCCGTCGAGGAGAACCATAGAACGATGGTCGCCGTCTTCTCCGTCTGCACAAGGTTGCGCACCAGGAGCATGGCGACGGCCGAAATCGCGGCGGCGATCAGCGCGGCCATGACGCCAAGCACCTCCTGGTCGTCGAGGCCCTGATCGGAATTGAGCAACGTCAGTTCGGGCCAGGAGATGACCAGCACGCCGGCAAGACCGACGACGACCGCGCTCCAGCGATAGACGCGGATCGTCTCGCCGAGGAAGATCGAGGAAAACACGACGACCAGCAGCGGCTGGGCGTAGTTGAGCGTAATCGCCTCGGGCAACGGCAATCTGGTCAGCGCGAAGAAGCCGAGCCCCATGGCGCCGACGCCGACAAGGCCGCGCGCGATGTGGTTGAACGGCCGCCTGGTCGTGAAGGCGGTGGCGAGCTCGCCCTTGAAGGCCAGGAAGGCGATGATCGGGAAGATGGCGAAGAAGGAGCGGAAGAAGACGATCTGCCCGGCAGGCACGTCGCCGGCCGCCTTGATGCAGGTCTGCATGCCGACGAAAACCGTCACCGAGACGATTTTCAGTGTGATGCCGCGCAGCGTGCTGTGGCCGACGGCATGATCGACGGTCATCTTGCCTCGTCAGAATGTCGGAAAACGAAGCCGCCCAATAGCCTAAGAGCAACTCCAGGAAAAGTGTGCAATCGGAATTGCGAAACACACCCTATCCCGCGGTTTTGTCGCGTGACGGTTTCGTGTAAAGAGCGCGCATCTCAAAATTCCTGGACCGGCCACGCTGGCTCCCGACCGAAATCGACAGGAAAAGCCCAAGGAATGCGCACCGATACCGGCCATGTCTTCAAGCTCGAAGACTATCGCCCCAGCGACTATCTCATCCCGAGGACCAGCCTCGACTTCCGCCTGTCGCCGGACGCGACCCATGTCACCGCGCTGCTCACCATCGAACGGCGCGAGGGCGTCGCGCCGACGGCGCCGCTGGTGCTCGACGGCGATGGGCTGACGCTGCTTGGCCTAGCCATCGACGGGCAGGCGCTCGCTGCCGGCGACTACGAGGCGACGCCGGACCGGCTGACGATCCTGAAGCTGCCGGCGGCACAGCGTTTCGAGCTTCGTCTGGAGACCGAGATCGCGCCGTCGCGCAACGAGGCGCTGATGGGCCTCTATCGCTCCAACAACGTCTATTGCACGCAATGCGAGGCCGAGGGCTTTCGCCGCATCACCTATTTCCTCGACCGACCCGATATCCTGTCGGTCTACACCGTGCGCATCGAAGCCCCGCACAATGAGGCGCCGCTGCTGCTTTCCAACGGCAACCCCGTCGAGCGCGGCGCGCTCGCCAATGGCCGGCACTACGCGGTCTGGCACGACCCCTTCCCTAAGCCTTCCTACCTTTTCGCGCTGGTGGCGGGCGCGCTCGGCAGGGTGGCGGGCAGCTTCACCACCATGTCCGGCCGCGAGGTCGAGCTCGGCATCTATGTCGAGCCCGGCAAGGAGCGGCTTGCCGGCTATGCGATGGACGCGCTGAAGCGCTCGATGAAATGGGACGAGGACGCCTTCGGCCGCGAATACGACCTCGACGTCTTCAACATCGTGGCCGTGTCCGACTTCAACATGGGCGCGATGGAGAACAAGGGCCTCAACGTCTTCAACGACAAATATGTGCTGGCCGACGAGGAGAACGCGACGGATGCCGACTTCGCCAATATCGAGGCGATCATCGCGCATGAGTACTTCCACAATTGGACAGGCAACAGAATCACTTGCCGAGACTGGTTCCAGCTCTGCCTGAAGGAAGGGCTGACCGTTTACCGCGACCACGAATTCTCCGCCGACCAGCGCTCGCGGGCGGTGAAGCGCATCGCCGAGGTGCGCACGCTGCGCGCGCATCAATTCCCGGAAGACCAGGGGCCGCTGGCGCATCCGGTCAGGCCGCGGCGCTACCGCGAGATCAACAATTTCTACACGGCGACCGTCTACGAGAAGGGCTCGGAAGTGGTGCGCATGATCCGCACCATCCTCGGGCCGGAGCTCTTCCGTGCCGGCATGGACCTCTATTTCGAACGGCATGACGGCCAGGCCGCGACGATCGAGGATTTCCTCAAAGTGTTCGAGGACGTCTCGGGCCGCGACCTGGCGCAATTCGCGCTCTGGTACCATCAAGCCGGCACACCGAACCTGACGGTGAGCTCCACGCACAATGCGGCGGCCAGGGAATTCATCCTGGAGATCGAGCAGTCGGTGCCGCCGACGCCGTCGGAGAGCCGTAAGCGCCTGATGCATATTCCCCTTGCATTCGGATTTGTCGGCGCCGACGGCAAGCCTGTCACCTGGACAGCCGTCGAGGGCGCGACGGTGGATGACGGCGTCGTCCATATCCGCAAGCGCCGGCACACGGTGCGCTTCTCCGGCGTTTCGGAGCGGCCTTCGGTGTCGCTCAACCGCGGTTTCTCGGCACCGATCACGCTTTCGGTGCAGCAGAAGGCGGACGACCAGTTCTTCCTGGCGGCACATGACAGCGACCCTTTCTCGCGCTGGCAGGCGTTCAACACGCTTTTGACCGACGCGCTGATCGCCGCCTTCCGCCAGATCCTCGGCGGCAAGGTGCCGGTCTTCGCGGCACGGCTGGCCGATCTTGCCGGCAGGATCGCCGGCGACGAGGCGCTGGAGCCGGCTTACCGGGCACTGGCGCTGGCGCTGCCCGGCGAATCCGACATCGCCCGCGACATCGGCAGGGGCATCGACCCCGACGCCATCTTCGCCGCGCGCGAGGCGCTGGCGAGGACGATCGCCGAGACAAATCGCGATGCCTTCTCCGCTCTTTATGACAGCCTCGCCGACGAGGGTCCGTTCAGCCCGGACGCCGCGAGCGCCGGCCGCAGGGCGCTCCGCAACATCCTGCTTGATTATCTTTCGCTGCTGCCGGAAGGCGCCGCCCTCGCCGCGCGACACTTCACTGCCGCCACCAATATGACCGACCGCGCGGCGGCGCTGGCCGTGCTGGCGCATCGCCACTCGGGCACGGCCGAGGCCGATGAGGCGCTGGCAGCCTTCGAGGCCCGCTATCGCAGCGACGCACTGGTGCTCGACAAATGGTTCCAGATCCAGGCCGGCGTTCCCGGCGCCAAGACTGTCGACAAGGTACGCGCGCTGATGCTGCACCCCGCCTTCTCGATCGCCAATCCGAACCGCGTGCGCTCGCTGATCGGCACCTTCTCCAGCGCCAACCAGACCGGCTTCCACCGCCCCGACGGCGAAGGCTACCGCCTGTTCGCCGAGACGGTGCTGGAGGTCGAGAAGCGCAACCCGCAAGTGGCGGCGCGGCTGGCGACGGCGCTGCGCTCCTGGCGCTCGCTGGAGCCCGGACGCCAGGCCAAGGCCAAGCAGGCGCTGCTCGATATGGCGAAGGTAGAGAACCTGTCGGCGGATCTGCGGGATATCGTGGAGCGGACGCTGGCTTGACTAGCGATCTCCCTCCTCGTGGGGGAGATCAGCTAAATTTCAATCAACTTTTAATCTTTTTCGCCCGGCCCTCTGGACAAGGCGAATCACGTTTGATTCTTTAATGGCGATTCGGGCGTGCGGCGTATCCGGATCATCCAGTATACGGCAGATCGGGGAGTGCCATTTATGGCCAAGGCGGACGCGTGGGGCGCGCCCGGAGGGAAGGCTTTCGCGCGTCGCAAGGCAAGGGGCGATGGACTTGCCGGCAATACGCGCCTGATCGCCGAACCCACCTATCAGCGGCTGTTGGCCGCCGAGCCGTTTCTGCGCCGGTCGATCCCGGCGCTGATCGTTATTTTCCTCGCCGTTATCGCGGCGCTGCGCTTCCTGTCACTGATGAACGAGCATGACGAGATCGAGCGCGACGCCAAGGCGGTGCTGGCTTTAGCCGCCGGCCAGATGGCGCAGGCGATCACGGCGGATCCCAACGTTGCGGGCGCCAACGCCGTCAGCCTGCTGGAAAGCACCAGCCGCCAGGGCGCCATGAGCCGCGCCCATGTGCTGGCCATCACCGACGGCAACTTCAAGGTCATCGCCGTCTCGCCGCTTTCGACCGGCTGGCAGGGCCGCACGCTGGACGGTCTGGTCCTTGGCGGCCAGCCGCTGTTCATGTTCGGCGACCGCGCCGGCGTGATGGATGTCTCGATCGCCGGAAAGGATTGGTTCGCCGCAGTCAGCCTCACCGGGGACCGCGGGCACGCGACCGCCGTGCTGGTGCCGCAGGAAGCGGTGTTCGACAGCTGGCGCAAGTCGATGTCGCTCAACGTCACCCTGTTCGTGCTGACCGCGGGCGTGCTGATCGTCATCCTCTATGCCTATTTCGGCCAGGCGGCGCGCGCCCAGGCAGCGGACCGCATCTATCTCGAGGCGCATCAGCGCATCGACATGGCGCTGGTGCGCGGCCGCTGCGGGCTGTGGGACTGGGACATGGTGCGCGGCAAGATGTACTGGTCGCGCTCGATGTACGACATGCTGGGCTATGAACCCTGCGATACGATGCTGTCCTTCGGCGAGGTCGACGAGATTATCCACCCGGACGACGGCGACCTCTTCGAGCTCGCTAACCGCATCGTCGAACGCGAGATCGATCATATCGACCAGGTCTTCCGCATGCGCCACGCCGACGGGCAATGGGTGTGGATGCGGGCCCGCGCGCAGGTGATCGACCCGGAGGCGCCGGAAATCCAGTTGATCGGCATCGCCGTCGACGTCACCGAGCAGCGGCATCTGGCGCTGCGTTCGGAAGCGGCCGACATGCGGCTGAGGACCGCGATCGAGAACATCAACGAATCCTTCGTGCTGTGGGATGCCTCCGAGCGGCTGATCATGTGCAACTCAAAGTTCCAGAAGGACAATGGGCTCTCGGACCGCGATGTCGTACCGGGCGTCGGTCGCGACGCGCTGGAGGAGCGGATGCTGGCCTTCGCCTCCGAGCGCAGGCTCGCCAACGCCAACGGTCCGCATGGCGGCGTCACCCTGGAGCGCCAGCTTGCCGACGGCCGCTGGCTGCAGGTCAACGAGCTCAGGACCCGCGACGGCGGCATCGTCTCGGTCGGCTCCGACATCACCCAGATCAAGCTGCATCAGGAGAAGCTGGTCGACAGCGAGCGCCGGCTGATGGCGACGATCCACGATCTCAGCCTCGCCCGCCGCGCCGAGGAGGAACGCTCCAGCGAGTTGGTCGAGCTCAACCGCAAATATATGAAGGAGACCGAGCGCGCCGAGGCGGCCAATCGCGCCAAGTCGGAATTCCTCGCCAACATGTCGCATGAGCTGCGCACGCCGCTCAACGCCATCATCGGCTTCTCCGAGCTGATGCAGCAGGGCCTGTTCGGGCCGCTCGGCTCGGAGCGCTACGAAGAGTACGCGACCGACATCAACGGCAGCGGCAAATACCTGCTCGGCGTCATCAACGATATCCTCGACATGTCGAAGATCGAGGCCGGCCAGTTCTCGCTCGACCGCGAGGAGATCGACCTCTGCCCGCTGATCAAGGAGACGGTGCGGGTGATCTCGCTGCAGGCGGCGGAAAAGTCGATCAATGTCGAGACGCGCATCGCCGATGCGATGCGGGTCTACGCCGACCGCCGCGCGATCAAGCAGATCGCCATCAACCTGCTCTCCAATGCAGTGAAGTTCACCGGCCAGGGCGGCAAGATCACGGTCCGGGCACGCAACACGTCGGGAGCGCTACTGCTCACCATAGAGGATAATGGCTGCGGCATCCCCAAGCATGCGCTGAGCAAGCTCGGGCGGCCGTTCGAGCAGGTGCAGAACCAGTTCTCCAAGAACCACACCGGCTCAGGCCTTGGCCTCGCCATCTCGCGCTCGCTGGCCGAGCTGCAGGGCGGCGCGCTGAAGATCCGCTCGACCGAAGGCGTCGGCACCATCGTGTCGGTGCGCATCCCGCTGAAGAAGGCGCCGGCCGCGGTGAAGGTCGCGGCTTAGGTCAGAGCGGTTCACCAGCGGACCAGCGCCCGCTGTGCTGCCCAAAACAGGGGAAAACGTCGACTTCGGGTTTTATTGCAGAATTGCTAATATTACGATTGGCTCAGCCGGCTTGCCCCCGCGCCGGTCAGGCCCGGCGGTTGGTCGAACCCACCCCAACGAACTGTCGGGCCGCTAAACTGAGCCAGTAGGGTTTAGATCGTTTACGGCTGCCGACGCCGGGCTCGCCTCGGCGCCTTTCGATGCCCGTCTATAGACCAAGCCGACGACGAGACCGAAATATCCGACCTGCAGAATGACCATGGCCAGCATTGCCCATCCGAGCGCCGTCCAGACGGAACCAGTTTCCATGTCAGCCCAGATCGCCACCATGAATGACGCCGCGAACATGCCCACCAAGAATTTCTGAAGATCCATAGTTGCCCAGCGCCCCAGGTTTTGGCGATTTGGGGGGCTTTCAAGTCAGCCGTTGAAAGAACCCGCCGCTCCATTTGCGGAGCGGCGAGGCCCCCCTTCGTCGGGGTGATGATTGACCCCGGCATTGCTGCACTGCAATTGCGGTGCCAGACCCATTGACCCATTACGGGACGCCTCTGCCAATGGCGCAAGGCCGGATCGCCGATTAATATTAACTGTGACTAATATGCCACCCGGGGAATCTCATGGCGACGATACGGTTGATGGCAACACTCCCGCGCGTAGCAGACGATCAAAATCTCTCCTGACCTTCCGCGACGTCTCCTTGAGATGCGCTTCCAGCACAGCGAAATCCGGCAGGTCGGTGACCGCCAGCAGCAGGTCCGAGAGGCCCGGCGGGACATCGTCGCGCTGGAACTCGCCGGTGAGGCAAAGCCTGATCATCTGGGTCAGGGCCAGATAAAGCCGGTAGGCTTCGCCAAGCTCTTCGCGGATGTCGCCCCCCGCGAAACCCGGAGCCAACCGCGCCAGAATGTCGGCCGTCGCCGTCACCCGGCGGCCGGGCTCGACATTGCCGGTGATGGTCGCGACCTGGGCGATGAATTCCAGATCAATGAGCCCTCCCGGGATCAGCTTGATGTCCCAGAGGTCGCGCGGCGGCTTTTCCTTTTCGATCAGCGCGCGCATCTCCGAGGCTTCGGCTTTCACCTTGGCGGCATCGCGCGGCTGCGCCAGAACCGCTGCCACCTCTTCGTCGAGCTCGGCGCAGAGTTCGGCATCGCCGCCGATGGCACGCGCCCTCGCCAGCGCCATGTGCTCCCAGGTCCAGGCATCCTGGCGCTGATATTTCTTGAACGCGTCGATATGGGTGGCGACCGGCCCCTTGTTGCCGGAGGGGCGCAGGCGAAGGTCGAGTTCATAGAGCACACCTTCGGCGGTCGGCGCCGAGACGGCGGCGATCAGGCGTTGCGTCATGCGGGTATAGTAGTGCGACGGCGCCAGCGGCTTGTCGCCGTCGGACTCTTCGGCATCCGCGTCATGGTCATAGAGCAGGATAAGGTCCACATCCGAACCGGCGGTGAGCTCGCGGCTGCCGAGCTTGCCCATGCCGAGCAGCGCCACCCTGCCCCCGGCGATGCTGCCGTGGCGCAGCGCGAATTCGGCGATCACCGCTTGAAGCGCCGCCTCGATGGTGAGGTCGGCGAGATCGGAAAAGGCACGCCCCGCCCGCGCCGGATCGATCGAGCCGGCCAGCAGGCGCACGCCGATCAGGAACTTCTGCTCGGAAGCGAAGATGCGCAGGCGATCGAGCACGTCCTCATAGGCGTGGTCGCCCTCGATGAAGGCGGCAAGGCGGGCCGAAAGATAGGCGCGATCCGGCAATTCGGTGAGCAGCGCCGGGTCGAGCAGCCCGTCAAAAACATGCGGGCGGCGCGTGATGATGGCCGCCAGCCGTGGGGCAGCGCCCATGATCGTCGCCATCAGCTTGAGCAGCGCCGGGTTCGATTGCAGCAGCGAGAAGAGCTGGATGCCCGCTGGCAGGCCGGCAAGGAACTCGTCGAAGCGGATCAGCGCCTCGTCGGCGCGTCGCGTCTGGCCAAAGGCTTTGAGCAGCGCCGGCGTCAGTTCGGTCAGCCGCTCACGCGCTTCGGCAGACTGGGTGACGCGGTAGCGGCCGAAATGCCAGCCGCGGATGACCCGACAGATGTCGCTCGGCCGCTGAAAGCCCAGGCGATGCAAGGTCTGCAGCGTGTCAGGATCGTCGACATCGCCGGTGAAGACCAGATTGCCGATACCGGCCGACAGTTCGGGAGCGGTTTCGAACAGCGCCGCGTAGTGGCGCTCGACCTGCTGCAACGAGGCGCGGAAAGCCTGCGTGAAGTCCGCCTCGCCGGCAAAACCCAGCATCAGGGCGATGCGTTTCAGCCCCTCGTCGCTGTCGGGCAGGATATGCGTCTGCTCGTCCGCCACCATCTGGATGGCGTGCTCGACACGGCGCAGGAACCAGTATTGCCGGGTCAGCGCATCGCGCGCATCGGCGGTGATCCAGCCGCGCGCGGCGAGCGCGCCCAGCATCGGCACCGTCTCGCGGCCGCGCAGCTCCGGGAAGCGGCCGCCGGCGATGAGCTGCTGGGTCTGGACGAAGAACTCGATCTCGCGAATGCCGCCGCGGCCGAGCTTCACATTGTGGCCCTTCACCGCGATCTCGCCATGACCCTTATGGGCATGGATCTGGCGCTTGATCGAGTGGACGTCGGCGATCGCGGCATAGTCCATGTATTTGCGCCAGACATAGGGCTGCAATTCCTTGAGGAAGGCGGCGCCGGCGGCAAGGTCGCCGGCAACTGGGCGCGCCTTGATCATGGCGGCGCGCTCCCAGTTCTGGCCGCGCGCCTCATAATAGCGAAGCGCTGCCTCGACCGGGATCGCCAGCGGCGTCGAGCCTGGATCGGGACGGAGCCTGAGATCGGTGCGGAAGACATAGCCGTGCTCGGTGCGGTCCTGCAGGATGCGCACGAGACGGCGGGTGAGCCTGGAGAACAGCTCGGTCGCATCGAGCGGATCGATGACGGCGGGCGCTTCCGGATCGAAGAAGACGACGAGATCGATATCGGAGGAAAAATTCAGCTCATGCGCGCCGAGCTTGCCCATGCCGAGCAGGATCCAGCCTGAATCCTTTGCTGGCATCGCCGGCTTCGGCAGCTTGAGCTTGCCTTGCCGGTGCGCGTCGAGCAGCAGGAAATCGACGGCGGCGTTTGTACAGGCGTCCGCGAGATCGCTGAGGCGGCGCACCGTCACAGAGGTCTCCGCCTCGCCCGAAAGATCGGCCAGCGCGATCAGGAAATGGGCTTCCGTCTTCCATTGCCGCAGCGCCATCATCAGGCTCGATTCGGAGGCCTCGTCCGCCTTGGCCGCGCCGCCGATCGCTTCGCCGATGGCGGCGAGCCGCGCTTCTACCGTCTCTTCGAACAGCGTCTCGAGAATTGCCGGCCGGCGGCGCGCCACATCGCGGAGGAAGGGCGAGAGATCGAAGACGGCCGCCAGCAGGTCCGGCAGCGGCCCCTCGCCCGCCAGGAACGCGGCGAGGCGGGAAAGCCCCTCCTCCTCGACGGCGTCGGCGATTTCCGACAATTCGCGCCGGGCGTGTTTCGCGTCCAAAGGCTGGAGCGCCAATGTGGGGCTAAGCCGGAACTCGGATTCGATCTTCTTCTTCGCCATTTGTCCGAACCATCAATGCGTCTCCCGCAACGGAAAACTCATGACCACGGACAATCCTGGATTGGCGGGCAAAAGATCAAGCCTGCCGTTGTGGAAAGTCATGATGGCCTTGGCGAGGCTGAGGCCGAGGCCCGAGCCCGGCTGCGAGCGGCTCTTTTCCAGGCGCACGAAGCGCTCGGTGGCGCGGGCACGATCGGCGTCGTCGGGAATGCCGTGGCCATTGTCGGTGACGGTAAGCTTGATTTCGCTTCCGGCGCGCTCCAGCGCCACACGCACTCTCGGCGTCTCGGCGGCGTCGGTCGAGTATTTGATGGCGTTGTCGACGATGTTGGACAGCGCCTGACCGATCAGCTCGCGGTTGCCGTTGATCGTGAAGGCCTCGGGGACGGTCGCCTCCAGCGTGACACCCGCTTCCTCCGCCACCGGCTCGTAGAGCTCGACGACGTCGCTCACCGTTGCGGCGAGATCGACCGGACCGGTCTGTTCCGAGGAATAGCCGGCCTCCAGTCGCGAGATCATCAGTATGGCGTTGAACGTCTTGATGAGCTGGTCGGACTCCGCGATCGTGCCTTCCAGCGCCTGGCGGTAGTCTTCCGTCTTGTGCCTGCCGGCAAGCGTCGCCTCGGCGCGGTTGCGCAGCCTGGTCAGCGGCGTCTTCAGATCATGGGCGATGTTGTCGGAGACCTGCTTCAGCCCCTCATTCAGCATGGCGATTCTGGCCAGCATCGCATTGAGGTTTTCCGACAGGCGGTCGAATTCGTCGCCGGCGCCGGTGACCGGCAGCCGTCCGCTGAGGTCGCCGCCCATGATGCGGCGGCTGGCATCGGACACGCTGTCGATGCGTTTCAGCGCGGCGCGCCCGACGAAGAACCAGATCAGGAGCCCGCCCAGGCCCATCATGCCGAGCGCCAGCGTCAGCGCCCGGCTGATGACGGCGCGGAAGCGCTCGGGCTCGCCGAGGTCGCGGCCGACCAGCATGATCATCTGGTTTGGCAGTCGCAGCACCAAGGCGATGGCGTTGTGGCCCTTTTCGCCTGGCGACTGGGGAGTGCTGTTGTCGCCGGCCTGGGGCGCGGGCTGGTCGGTAGCTCCACTGCGCAACCGGTCGAGCTCGCCTTCGCCGAAGCGCTGGTAGGAGAAGGGCTCGGTCGTCCAGCCCTCGGTCTCGATGACGCCGGGCTCCAGGCTCTGCACGTTGCCGGTCAGGATCTGGCCGTTGGCGTCGGCGATGAGATAGAGGTTGGCGCCGGGCTGGCGCGAGCGGTTTTCGACGACGCGCACCAGCACGGGCAGGCCGCCGCGCTGATAGGCACGGGCGAGGCCCAGCACCTCGTCGTTGATGGTCTCCTGCGTCTGCGCGGTCAGCATGCGCGCCGACAGCGACGTCATGTAGAAGACGAGCAGCACCGCGCAAAGCGCGAAAAGCAGAAGATAGAGCGCCGAGAGCCGGGCCGCCGTCGTCTTCATGATGGCCGGCAGGGAAAGAGCCATTTGCGGGCTCTAGATCAGGATGACGATTGGTTGAATCGTCATCCTGATCTAACCCTTTGTTGTAGCATGATCTTCTCCGAAAACCGGTTCCCACTTTTCGGGATCATGCTCTAGCCGCCCTTCAGCATGTAGCCGGCGCCGCGGATCGTGTGCAGGATCGGCTTGTCGAAGCCTTTTTCGATCTTGCCGCGCAGGCGCGAGACATGGACGTCGATGACGTTGGTCTGCGGATCGAAATGATAGTCCCAGACATTTTCCAGAAGCATCGTGCGGGTCACCACCTGGCCGGCATGGCGCATCAGATATTCGAGCAGCCGAAACTCGCGCGGCTGCAGCGTGATCTCGCGCCCCGCCCGCTTGACCGAATGCGACAGCCGGTCGAGTTCGAGGTCGCCGACACGATACACAGTCTCGGATTCGCGCGCGCCGGCACGGCGGTTCAGCACCTCGACACGGGCCAGCAATTCGGAAAAGGCGTAGGGCTTGGTGAGATAATCGTCGCCGCCGGCGCGCAAGCCGGTGACGCGGTCGTCGACCTCGCCCAGGGCGGACAGGATCAAAACCGGCGTGGTGTTGCCGCGCGAGCGAAGCGCGGCGATCACCGACAGGCCGTCACGGCGCGGCATCAGGCGGTCGACCACCATCACGTCATAGTCGCCGGCGTCGGCCAGCGCGAAGCCGGTCTCGCCGTCGCCGGCGACATGGGCGGTGTGGCCCGCCTCGGCGAAGGCTTTCTGCAAGTAGTCCGCCGCCTCGCGATCGTCTTCCATGACGAGAATCTTCATGGAGCCGTTATACGCGATTTCATCGGAGGTTTGAGGGGCAGTCATTGCGTCCTGCTTTGCCTTCATTAGTCGCATGTCTTCTTCCCAAAACCGGCAACCACTTTTGGGCGACATGCGATAAAGCGGCAGCGGGTGATGGGAAACCCGCTGCCGCCAGGAGCGAAACACGGTGACTGACTTACGTGCTCGGCCCCATGTTTCCCCACGGCGGCTCGGGGGTGTTGATACCGCCATGGGGAAAGCTGAACGTCTTCTAGTGGCGCATGGTCCTTTCCGAGAACCCCCATGGGATTTCCGGGGTCATGCGCGGCATGTCAGCCCTTGCCGACCGGCAGCGCGACGAAGCGGTTCGAGTCGTCGCGGGTGATCTGCATCAGCACGGCCTTGCGGCCGGCCTTGGCGGCATCGGTCATCGCCTTGGAGACGTCGTCGGTGGTGTTCACCTCGTTCGAATTGATCGAGGTGATGACGTCGCCGGGCTGGATGCCGCGGTCGGCCGCGTCGCTGTCGGGATCGACATCGGTGACCACGAGTCCCTTGCCGTTTTCGGCCTTGGTGACGGTCAGGCCGAGATCGGCAAGCGTGTCGGGCTTGGCGGCAGGCGCCGACTGCTTGCTGTTGTCGTCGTTCGAGGCCTGCTTGTCGCTCGCGGGCAGCGTGCCGAGATCGACCTTGACCGTCTCGTCCTTGCCGTTACGCCAGACCGTGACATCGACCGATTTGCCCGGCGCAAACGCACCGATCATGCGGGCGAGTTCCTTCGGCGAGGCGACGTCCTTGCCGTCGACCTGGGTGATGACATCCCCGGCGGTGATGCCCGCCTTCTTGCCCGGACCTGCGTCCTGGGCGCCCGACACCAGCGCGCCCTTGTCCGACTTCAGGCCGAGCGACTCGGCGATGTCGGAGGTGACCGGCTGGATCTCGACGCCGAGCCAGCCGCGCTGGACGGAGCCGCTCTTCATCAGGTCCTGGACGACCTGCTTGGCGGTCAAGGCCGGGATGTCGAAGGCAATGCCGACGCTGCCGCCCGACGGCGAGAAGATGGCGGTGTTGATGCCGATCACCTGGCCGTTGAGGTTGAAGGTCGGACCGCCCGAATTGCCGCGGTTGACCGACGCGTCGATCTGGATGAAGTCGTCGTAGGGGCCGGCGCCGATGTCGCGGCCGCGGGCCGAGACGATGCCGGCGGTGACGGTGCCGCCAAGGCCGAACGGATTGCCGACGGCAACCACCCAGTCACCGATGCGGACCTTGGAATCGTCGGCAAAGTCGACATAGGTGAACTTGTTGCCGCCGCCATCGACCTTGAGCACGGCGAGGTCGGTGCGCGGATCGGTGCCGATCAGCTTGGCGTCGAGTTCCTTGCCGTCATTGGTGACGACGGTGAAGTCCGAGCCTTCCGACACGACATGGTTGTTGGTGACGAGATAGCCATCCTCCGAGATGAAGAAGCCCGAGCCCTGGGCAACCGGGCGTGGCTCGCCATTGCCATGGTCGCGATGGCCGAAGCGGCGCATGCCGAACTGGCCGCCCTGGCCCTGGTCGCCGAAGCCGCGGAATTCCTTGAAGAAGCGGCGCAGCTGCGGGTTGTCGGGCAGGTTGTCAAAACCGCCCTGATCGTCCGAGCCGTCGTCGGCGGTCGGCTGGATCTTGGCCTTGACCTTGACGCTAACAACCGCCGGCGAGACATGCTCGACGACATCGGCGAAGCTCGGCATCTGCGGGGCCTCGACGCGCACGGCTTCGGCCAGCACGGGGGCGGTGCCGGTCGCGAGCATGCCCGCGCCGATCGTGCCGACAACGGCCAGGGAAGCGACGGCGGCCATCAGGCGCTTTCGGGTGCGGGAATATGAATTGGGGGCATTATTCATCGGGTTTCTTATCCTCTATCGATGCGGATGCGCTCAGGCGAAGCATCCTCGGGCAAGAGGATTAGAGAGGCGCACATTACGGCGCCATTTCCGGTACATGAAAGTTTTGTAATGTTGGGGATTGGCGACGAGGACCACGGACGTGCGGAGCGCCCGAAGACGGATACAGTCAATCGCCAAGCACGGTGATGGCGCTAATCGCTTAGCATCTTGTCCAGCGCCGCCTTTTCCTCGGCGCTGA
Organism: Mesorhizobium sp. M2A.F.Ca.ET.043.02.1.1; assembly: GCF_003952405.1. NCBI lineage: Bacteria > Pseudomonadati > Pseudomonadota > Alphaproteobacteria > Hyphomicrobiales > Phyllobacteriaceae > Mesorhizobium > Mesorhizobium sp. M2A.F.Ca.ET.043.02.1.1. The sequence goes on along the minus strand of NZ_CP034445.1, from coordinate 5,448,584 downwards.
GAGTGCTGTCCGACGTCGGGCGGCGCGAGCGGGCGCTCAGCACGATGAAGAGGCCGCCGGCCAGGAGCAGGAGCACCGGCGTGCCCCATAAAAGCGCGTTGCGCAGGCTGAAGCGCGGCTTCAAGAGCACGAACTCGCCATAGCGCGAGACGATGTAATCCATCACCTGCTGGTCGGTGTCGCCGGCGACGAGGCGCTGGCGCACGAGGATGCGCAAGTCGCGCGCCAGATCGGCGTCGGATTCGTCGATCGACTGGTTCTGGCAAACCATGCAGCGCAGGCCTTCCGACAGCGCACGCGCCCTCGCCTCCAATGCCGGGTCCTGCAGCACTTCATCAGGCTTCACCGCCTGCGCCGCGCCCGTAAACGCCAAGGCGAGCAGAAGGATCAGCGAGGCGAGCGAAAACCTTGCCCTCATGTCGGGCTCGTCAACGCGGCAGCCGGCTTGCGGCGCCTCGCGGGCGCGCCGACGCGCAAGCGGCGGTCGGCCAGCGACATGGCCGCGCCCGCCATCATCACCAGGGCACCGCCCCAGATCAGCGTCACCAGCGGTTTCCACCAGAGACGCACGACGACGGAGCCGTCATTACCCTCGTCACCGAGCGATAGGTAAAGCTGGCTCAAGCCGAGCGTGCTGATGCCGGACTCGGTCGTTGCCGTCTGCCGGGCCTGAAAGAAGCGTTTTGCCGAAGAGATCTCGCCCTTGGCATTGCCGTCTGCGCCGATCAGCAGGAAGCGGGCGCGATCCTCGGTGAAGTTCGGACCTTTCTGGGGAAAAAGCCCTTCGAAGCGCAGCGTGTGACCGGAGAGTTCCACCGTCTCACCAGGCCGCATGGTGAGGATTTTTTCGCTGCCGAAGCAGAGCGTGCCGACGATGCCGAGCAAGGTCAGCCCGAGGCCGAGATGGGCCAGTGCCGTGCCGAAGACCGAGCGCGGCAGGCCGGCGAAACGGCGAAGCATGGCGGCCGGCGCCACCGAGCCGGCGCCGGATTTGACGGCAAGGTCGGTCAGCGCGCCGGCGACGAGCCAGACAGCGAGGCCGACACCAAGTGCTGCAAAAACCGAGGCGCCGTCGATGAACAGGCCGGTGACCAGCATCGCGGCAATCGCGAGCGCAAAGGCCGCCATCAGCCGCTGCGAGGCGGCAATCACATCACCGCGCTTCCAGGCGAGCAGCGGGCCGAACGGCACGATCGCCAGCAGCGGCAGCATCAGCGGGCCGAAAGTCAGATCGAAGAAGGGCGCGCCGACCGAGATCTTGCCGCCGGTGAGCGCTTCGAGCGCCAGCGGGTAGAGCGTGCCGACCAGCACCGTCGCGGTGGCGGTGGTGAGAAAGAGGTTGTTGAGGACCAGCGCGCCCTCGCGCGAGATCGGGTGGAACAAGCCGCCGGCCGTCAGGCTGGAGGCGCGCAACGCAAACAGCGCCAACGAGCCACCGATGAACAAAGTCAGGATGCACAGGATGAAGACGCCGCGCGCCGGGTCGGTGGCGAAGGCGTGCACGGAGGTCAGCACGCCCGAACGCACCAGGAAAGTACCGAGCAGCGACAGCGAGAAGGTGAGGATGGCAAGCAGCAGCGTCCAGATCTTCAGCGCCGAGCGCTTCTCCATGACGATGGCCGAATGGAGCAGCGCCGTGCCGGCGAGCCAGGGCATGAAGGAGGCGTTCTCGACCGGATCCCAGAACCAGAAACCGCCCCAGCCGAGCTCGTAATAGGCCCAGTAGGAACCCATGGCGATGCCGCCGGTGAGGAACATCCAGGCGACCAGCGTCCATGGCCGCACCCAGCGCGCCCAGGAGGCGTCGATGCGGCCCTCGATCAGCGCCGCGACCGAGAAGGAAAAGCAGACCGAGAAGCCGACATAGCCGAGATAGAGCAGCGGCGGGTGGATGGCGAGGCCGAGGTCCTGCAGGACCGGATTGAGGTCGCGCCCCTCGACCGGCGCCGGATTGAGGCGGATGAACGGGTTGGAGGTCGTCAGGATGAACAGGAAGAAGGCCGCGCCGATCATGCCTTGCACGGCAAGCACATTGGCCTTGAGCGTCGCCGGCAGATTGTTGCCGAAGACGGCGACGAGCGCGCCGAAGAAGGTCAGGATCAGCACCCACAGAAGCATCGAGCCTTCGTGGTTTCCCCAGGTGCCGGTGATCTTGTAGATCATCGGCTGCAGCGAATGGGAATTTTCCCAGACGTTGGCCACCGAGAAGTCCGAGCCGGCATAGGCGCTTGCAAGGGCCGTGAAGGACAGCGCCGTAAGCGCGAACCCGGTGACGGTCACCGGGCCGCCGACCGCCATCAGCCGCTGATTGCCGGTGCGGGCGCCGACCAGCGGTACCAGCATCTGCACCAGCGACAGCGCGAAGGCGAGCACAAGCGCGAAATGTCCGGTCTCAACCATTATTGGCTCTTGCTTTCCACCCAGACGCCCTTGGCCTTCAGGCCGTCGGCGACTTCCTTCGGCATATAGCGCTCGTCATGCTTGGCCAAGACGCTGTCGGCGACGAAAACCCCGTCCGGACCGAAAGCGCCTTCGGTTATGACGCCCTGCCCCTCGCGGAAGAGATCGGGCAGGATGCCGGTATAGGTCACCTTCACCGATTTCTGCGTGTCGGTGACCGAGAAGGCGACAGTTGCGCCGCTGCCGCGCACGACGGTGCCGTTTTCGACGAGGCCGCCAAGGCGGATGCGCTGTCCGGGCGGGACGCTTGCCGTCGCCAGTTCTGCCGGCATGTAGAAATAGGAGGCCTTCTGGCCGAGCGCGTAGAAGGTGAGTCCGGCGGCCGCGGCGAGGAAGGCCAGCCCCGCCACGATCACCGACAATCGCTTCTGCTTGCGCGTCATCTCTTACTCCGTCGCCGTCACGCCGAGGGAGGCGGCGAAGGCGGTGAACTTCTTGGCTTGCTCGCTGTCGGCCCCAAAGGCGGCGACAGCGCGGCCGAGCGCCTCGCGCGCCTGATCGGGCTTGCCGAGCACGGCATAGGAACGAATGAGGCGCATCCATCCTTCCTCGTCGCGGGGATTCCGCTTCAATTTGTCGTCGAGGCCCGCGACCATCGTTTCGATCATCGCCTGCCGGTCCTGCGGCGACATCTGCTGCGCGGCTTCCATCTGCTGGGCATCCGGCCCGCTCGCCGGCGCGCCCGCCGCGACCGCCGGCTGGCCAGCCTCGGCAAGCGCCTGCTGGACGGCGCTGCGCCAAGGCGAATCCGGCGGAAGCTGGCCGAGCATCTTTTGCCAGGCGGCGACAGCCTCGTCCTTCCTGCCTTCCTGGGCAAGGCCGACGCCCAGGTAGAAATTCGCCTTGGCATTGGCCGGATCGAGCTTGAGAGCCGCCTCAAAGGCGTTTTGCGCATCGGCCGAAACGATGCCGCCGGCAGCACTCGCGATCGCCTCGCCGAGACCAGCCTGGCGCACCGCGCTGTCGCCGTCGAGGCGAATGGCGTTGCGGTAGGCGGTTATCGCGTCGGGAAAGCGCTGCAGGCGAAGATAGATCGGCGCCAGCACGTCCCAGCCCTTGCCGTCCGACGGATTGGCGGCGAGATGCGCTTCGGCGCGTGCGACCAGCTCGTCGACCGAGGAATCGGCGGGATTCTTGGCGAGACGTTCGGCCAGAGGCTGCGAAGGCAGATCGGGCGAGCCGAGCACGCCGTACAGCCCCCAGCTCAGTAGCGGAACGGCAAGCACGGCCAGGCTGGCGACCAACCTGATGCCGCGGGAGGAGGAGGCGCTGGCGGAGGCCGGCCGCTCGGCCGCGCCGAGACGCAGGATGCGGCGGCCGATCTCGGCGCGCGCCTCCTCGGCCTCGCCCGGCTGGATCAGGCCGCGCGCCACGTCGCGATCCAATTCGGAAAGCTGGTCGCGATAGACTTCGAGGTCGTGGTCGCCAGGCGCCGATGCACCCTTCATGCCGCCGGTGAGCGGCAATAGCACCGCCAGGCTGGCGCCCAGCGTGAGGATTGCGGCTACGACCCAGAACAGCATGGCTCTTCCAATAAAGGCAGAGCCCTGCCCTGCCAACACAAGCATACTGCGACGCTTTGACGGCGGATGCTCTGTCCGGCCTTGATGTATATCAAATGGGCCGATTTATCAGGTCAGCGGCGTCCAACTGCCGTCGGCGTTGCGGCAGGCGGTGCCGCGCGCGGTGACGCCCGCGCCGCCGTTGAAGACGGTGTGGGTGTACTGGCGGCAATCCTGGGAGCCGACCCGATAAGGCTGGGCCGCGACCACCTCGCCATAATGGGAGGCGTTGTCGCCCTTCCATGTCACCTTCTGGCCGCTGGTGTTGTATTCCAGCGCCTTGTACTCCGCCTCCAGCCCCTTGCGCTTTTCGGCGTCGCTCAGGCCCGAGCCGATCGACCCGCCGATAAGCCCGCCATTCATCGCCGAGACGATGCTGGTCGACACCTTGCCGCCGGCGGGCGGCGTCGAAACAGGCGTGACCGGGGAGGTTGGACCGCCCCTGCCGAGTGTCGTGCAGCCGGAAACGGCGAGCAGGGCGGAAACGAGCGCGACGCGGATCTTCATGCCAACAACCGGTTCTCTTGAGCGGGATGAGCTTCTTGAGCGAAATGGACTTCTTGAGAGAGATGGTTAGGCGACCGCGCCATCAGGGAAGCATCCTGGCCATAGTGTTGATATTTGTCGGAAATTTGGCCGTCAGGCCCCTGCTCGCAAATCGATAAAAAACATCATTGAAGGCTCCGCAATCTCACTACCGCCCTCAAGCCGCCCATGCCCGACCGTTCCAGCGCCAGCGAGCCTCCATACTCGTTGACGAGGTCGGCGACAATGGCAAGGCCAAGCCCCGTTCCCGGCTTCGTCTCGTCCAGTCTCTTGCCACGTTTCAACACCTCTCGCGCGCTGTCTTCGGGAATGCCCGGACCGTCATCCTCTATAACGATTTCAAACAGGTTGCCGCTTCCCGAAATAGTGGCGATTGTCACGGCAACAGCGCTCTTTGCCCATTTCATCGCATTGTCGAGCAGATTGCCGAGCAGTTCCTCGAGATCCTCGCGCTCGCCGGCAAAGACGATCTCGGCCGGCGGCAGGGACAGCGTCAGCCGCGTTTGCGGATTGAGCTTGCGCAGAACGCGCACCATCCGCTCAACCAGCGGCGAAACCGGCGTGCGGAAGACGACGCTGTCACGTTGCGCGGCGACGCGGGCGCGCTGCAGGTAATGATCGACCTGCTTTTGCATGGAAGCCGCCTGGTCGGCGATCAGCTGGCCCTTGGCGCCGCCGAGCGCGCGGCCCTCATTGATCAGCACGGCTAGAGGCGTCTTCAGCGAATGGGCGAGGTTGCCGACCTGGGTGCGCGAGCGCTCGACGATGCGCCGGTTGTTCTCGATCAGCGCATTGGTCTCGTTGGCCAGCGGCTCGATCTCGGCCGGGAAGCTGCCGTCGAGGCGCTGGGCCGTGCCTTCGCGCACCATGGCGAGCGCATTGCGGACCCGGCGCAAGGGCTGGAGGCCCAAGAGGATGGCGATGGCGTTGATGGCGATCATGCCGACCCCGAACAGCGACAGATAGGTGAGCAGGCGGCGCTGGAAGCTGGCGATCTCCTGCTCGAGTTCGCTGTGGTTGCCCATGACGCGGAAGCGGGCGGCGCGGTTCTTGGCGTCCAGCACGAACTCGCTCTCGAACACTGCGAGCTGCTCGCCCTTGATGCCTTCCATCGAGTAGCTGCGCTGGAAGTTCGCGTTGAACGGGACCTCCGCGACGCTCGGCGACAGGAGCGAGGTCGTCATCGAGGAAGAATGGATTTCGCCATGCACGCCCTCGGAGGAAGGCTCCACCGACCAGTACCAGCCGGAATTCGGCTCGGAAAAGCGCAGATCGCCAAGGTCGGGCGCCCCGGTCAGCGCGCCGTTGTCGGAAATGCCGACGGAGCCGATCAGGTTGAACAGATGAGCCGAGAGCAGGCTGTCGAAGCCGCGCTCGCTGGCCTGGCGGTAAAGCGTGGTGATGAGGGTGAAGATGACGACCAGCGTCAGGATCGCCCAGATGGTCGAGAAAGCAATGACGCGGAAGGTCAGCGAGCGCGGCCAGAGCCGCAGCCTTGAAATCCACCTTCCCATCGCTGGCTTCAGCGGTTCCGCGTCACGCCTCCGGCTCTCGCATGCGATAGCCCATGCCACGCACGGTTTCGATCATGTCGATGCCCATCTTCTTGCGAAGCCTGCCGACAAACACCTCGATGGTGTTGGAATCGCGGTCGAAATCCTGGTCGTAGAGATGCTCGACCAGCTCGGTACGCGACACCACCTCGCCCATATGATGCATCAGATAGGCGAGCAGCCGGAACTCGTGCGAGGTGAGCTTCAGCGGCATGCCATTGACGTCGGCCTTGGACGCCTTGGTGTCGATGCGCAGCGGGCCGCAGGTGAGCTCCGAAGATGCATGGCCGGCCGCACGGCGGATCAGGGCCCGCACTCGGGCGAGCACCTCCTCGATATGGAAGGGCTTTGTGACATAATCGTCGGCGCCGGCGTCGATGCCGGCAACCTTGTCGCTCCAGCGGTCGCGGGCGGTGAGGATCAGCACCGGCATCTTGCGGCCGCCGCGGCGCCAACGCTCGACGACGCTGATGCCATCCATCTGCGGCAGGCCGATGTCGAGGACCACGGCATCGTAAGGCTCGGTCTCGCCGAGGAAATGCCCCTCCTCGCCGTCATAGGCCCGGTCGACGACATAGCCGGCATCGACCAGCGCATCGGCCAGTTGCCGGTTGAGATCCTTGTCATCCTCGACGACGAGCACGCGCATGGGTTGAAGCCTGTTGCTGGATAGACGTATAGGCCGATTCCGCTGGCCTGGGAAACGAGAGGGGTCAGCCCATCGGGACGACGATTTCCGAGCGGCGCGGCCGCTGGCCGTCCTTGCCGGGGACGAGCACGACGATGACGCAGACCTGCTGGCCGCCCCGCGTCGCCTGAGACGCCTTGGCGAGCGTGCCTCCATTCTGCGCGGCGACCTGCTGGCCGATGGCGTAGCAATCGCCGGAGGCGAGCACCACCGGCTGATCGGCCGACGGCTCGATGACCGGCAGGGCGATCGCCTGCGACGCAAGAAGCCCGGCCGCGGCAAGCGCCAGCACTGCTTTGCGGAGATGTGAGCCAAGGTTTTTCATGATCACGGTTCTAACGCATATGGGCTGAACGTGAAATGAACGGTGAACGATCGAAAATCATGCCCGCCATTCCCCCGCGCCTGGCGGTGCCAAGGCTCCCTCAAGCCCGGCTTCGAATTCATAGCCGGAAAGGCACTTGATCCGCTACGCTTTTTGGCCTGTCTTCACCGCGCACTGCGCTAGCTAGTGTAGAAACACCGGACGGCCATGGAGGATGCGATGACGCGCGAGGATATTGCCGGTCTCTTTCGGGGCTACATCGCCTGCCTGAACGAGCAGGATTGGGACAATCTCGGCCGCTTCGTCGGCGAGAAGGTGCAGTATAATGGCGAGACGATCGGGCTTTCGGGCTATCGGCGCATGCTGGAGGGCGATTTCGAGGCTATTCCCGACCTGCGCTTCAACATCGAGCTTCTGATCTCGGAGCCGCCGCGCGTGGCGGCGCGTCTGCATTTCGACTGCCGGCCCAAGGGCGTGCTGTTCGGCCTGCCCGTCCACGGCAAGCGCGTCTCCTTCGCCGAGAACGTCTTTTACGAGTTCCATGACGGGCGGATTCGCGAAGTCTGGTCGGTCATCGACAAGGCCGCCATCCAGGCGCAGCTGTAGGCCAAGGCGCTTCGCGTGAAACCGATTCAAACGCCGCGCTCAAGCTGTTGTTTTGATGAACATTCCGGAGCCACTTTACTCCTGGGCGGCATGTATCGGCGCAGTCTCTCAAGGAGCGTCCTGCGTCAGCGCGCGGAAGCGCAGCAATCCATGGTGGACGGCCAGATCCTCGTCATAGCGAGCCTCGGCGAATTCCAGCGACAGGCGCGTCTGGCCGCGCGAACCGATCGAAAATGCCGCGCCGTCGAGCCGCGCCCTGATGCTGTCCATGATGAGGCGTGTCTCGGCCTCGCCTTGAGCTTTCGACCAGATATGCAAGGTGACCAGTTGGTCATTGTCGTTATCGGCGCCGGTCTCGAGGTCGAAGGCGCTGGTGCGGCCGTAAGTGACGTTCGGAAAGGCGGCTTTGTCGCTCGCCTGCTCGAGCAGGCCGGCGCCGCCAAGCAGCGCCGACAGCGACGCATCAGTCTTCAGCCTCAGGAACAAGGCCTGCATCAAATCGCCAGGCGTCGTCATCTACCGTCCATCGCCAGTACATATCTCCTCACGCTGCCCGGCAACGTAGCCGCGCTCGCGATCCGATGCCAGATCGCGAATCGTTTTGACTATAACGTGAATGGCGAAGATCCCGAATTTATTACGTTTTCGTCAAACTAGGAGACCGGCGCGGCGCCACCCTCCTCGGTGCGCTTGGCAATGAACTCGTCGAGCACGCCAGCGGTAGCGGCAGCGGGGGCCGGCGGCTGGAAGTCGGAAAGAATGCGCTTCCAGATACCGGTCGCGCGCTCGGTCGCGGTCTTGCCGCCGGATTGCGTCCAGTTGCCGAAGTTCGACCAGTCGGCCACCAGCGGCTCGTAGAAGGCAGTGCGGTAGCGCGACATGGTATGGGCGGCGGAGAAGAAGTGGCCGCCCGGCTGCACCTCGGCGATGGCCTCGAAGCCGATGGCATCGGCGTCGCCCGGCGTGGTGGCGCAAAGCTCGGCGATCGTCTGCAGCGCCTCGACGTCGGTGATCAGCTTTTCCAGGGATACGCTGAGGCCACCTTCCAGCCAGCCGGCGGCGTGAATACAGACGGTGGCGCCAGCCAGCACCGAGCCCCACAGCGCGAACTGCGTCTCGTGTGCCGCCTGCGCATCGGCAATATTGGCGGCGCTGCCGCCGCCGGAACGCCAGGGCAGCCCAGTGTAGCGGGCGAGCTGTCCCGCCCCAAGCGTCGCCTTGATATGTTCCGGCGTGCCAAAGGCCGGCGCGCCGGACTTCATGTCGACATTGGAGGAGAAGGAGCCATAGACCACCGGCGCGCCGGGGCGCACGATCTGGGCAAGCGTCAACCCAGCCAGCGCCTCGGCATGCTGCAAGGTCAGCGCGCCGGCAACCGTAATCGGCGCCATCGCGCCCGCCAGGCAGAAGGGCGTGATGATCAGGACCTGGCCGGCCCTGGCGAAGTCGATGATGCCTTGCGCCATCGGGATATCGAGTTGGCGCGGCGAGTTGGTGTTGATGACGGTGTAGCAATAGGCGCCCGCGCGGAACTGGTCCTCGGAGAGACCGCGCGCCAGGCGGATCATCTCGAAACCGTCCTCGACCTGCGGCGTGCCGCGCGCAAAGATGAAGGGGAACTTGTCCGACAGCGTCAGTTGCGCCCGGTTGACCGTATAGTGGCGGAAGCGGTTGTCGATGTCCTGCGGCTCGACGCAGGGGCCAAGCATGTGCAGCACGTCGAAATGCTGGATCAGCTTGATGAATTCCTCGAATGCGGCGAGCGTGCCCGGTCGGCGGCCGCGCTCGAGATCGGTGACGTTGGGGGCGCCGGAGCCCGCCAGGAAGGCCATCGAGCCGAGCTCAAGCGTCAGGTCGCGCGAGCGGTCGCCGCCAAGTGCCGGAATGGAGCGCGGCGCCGAGGCAAGTGCTGCCTCGACCATGTCGCGGCCGATCCTGACCATCTGGCTGTCTTCGTCGACCAAGGCGCCGGCCTTGGCGTAGATGGGGCGGGCCTCGGGCAGCAGCACCTTGATGCCGAGTTCTTCCAGCACGCGTAGCGCGGTATCGTGGATCGCAGCGACCTGATCGTCGGAAAAGATCGGCTGCGGCAGGAAGGGGTTCTTCAGCGACCGGTAATTCGGGTGCCGGCTCGACTCGCTGCCCGCCTCGCCGGTACGTCCCCGCCGGCGCTCGCGCCTGAGATCACGTGCGGCCTCGTCAATCATGGCGCTTCCTCCTCATTGCCGCATCGCCTTGCCTTCGGGGTCGTAGGGCGAGGCCGCAATGATACGCGCCGGCCGTTCGACCCCGACAATGTGTACGGAAAGTTCGGTGCCCTCCCCGTCGAAACCGTCATCGAGCAACGCCAGGGCGACGCTCTTGCCGAGGGTATAGCCGTAGCCGCCGGAGGTGACGAAGCCGATGCGCCGGCCCTTGGACCAGACCGGCTCGAAGCCGCTGGCATCGGCGTCGACAGCGTCGACCTCCAGCGTCACGATCCGCCGCGAGACACCGGCGTCGCGCTCTTTCAGCGCCGCGTCGCGGCCGATGAACTCGGCCTTGTCGAAAGCGATGAAGCGGTCGAGCCCGGTCTGGCCGGGCGTATAGCCTTGCGTGAATTCGCGCGACCAGATGCCGAAACTCTTTTCCAGCCTGAGCGAATTCAGCGCGTAATAGCCGATCTCGGCAAGGCCGAGGTCTTGGCCGGCGGCAAGCAGTGTTTCGCGAAGCGTCGCATGCAAGGTGGCCGGACAGTTGATCTCGAAGCCGAGTTCGCCGGCGATGGACAGCCTGGCAACGCGCGCTCGCACCATGCCGATATCGAACTCGCCGCAAGCCATGAACGGCAGGGTTTTGGCGGAGATGTCCTGATGCGTGGTGCGTTCGAGGATCTTTCGTGCATTCGGTCCAGTGACGAGGAAGCCGGATGTGGCATCGGAAATGTCGGTGACGGAAACGCCTTCGGCGATGTGCGCCTCGAACCAGCGCATATGAAATTCGCGCAAATAGTAGGAGCCCATGATCCAGTATTCGCCGCCGCCCCAGTTGAGCACGGTGAGGTCGCCCTTCAGCCGGCCATTGGGCCCGAGCATCAGCGCAAGCTTGGCGCGGCCAGGCTTCGGCAGCCGGCAAGCGAGCAGCCGGTCGAGCCACGCCTCGGCGCCCGGGCCTGACACGGCATAGCGCGAGAAGGCTGTGGTATCGACGAGGCCGGCGGCGCGGCGCACCTGCAGCACCTCGTCGCCGACGATTTCGAAGGCGTTGGAGCGCTTCAGCGTCGTCTCCTCGCGGAACCCCATCGGCGCGAAATAGGCCGGGATCTCCAGGCCCCAGGACGCCGTCCACTCGGCGCCGGCGGCGCTCATGCCATCATAGGCGCCGGGGCGCTTCAGCGGCCGGCCCGCCGGCAGGCGCTCATTGGGGAAGGTCATGACGAAGCGGCGGGCATAGAACTGGCCCGTCGTCTGCCTGAGATACTCGCGGTTGGCGGCGAAGGCGCCGTAGCGAGCGCTGTCCATGCCGAAGATGTCGGCTTCCGGCTCACCGTAAATCATCCACTCGGCCAGCGACTTGCCAACACCGCCGCCCTGGCTGAAGCCGGCCATGACGCCGCAGGCGACCCAGTAATTCTTCAGCCCCCTGACCGGGCCGACCAGCGGGTTGCCGTCCGGCGTGAAGGTGAAGGCGCCGTTGACCCATTTGCGGATACCGGCCGTGGCCAGGCAGGGAAAGCGCTCATAGGCCTTGGCAAGCTCGGGGCTGATGCGATCGATATCCTCGGGGATCAGCTCGATGCCGTAATCCCAGGGCGCGCCGTCCATGTTCCAGTGTTTCGGGTTCTGCTCATAGACGCCGAGCAGCACGCCCTTCCGCTCCTGGCGCAGATAGGAGAAGCCATCGAGATCGACGGCAAGGCCAAGCTCCTTGTCTAGCGCCGCGACTTCCGGAATGTCCTCGGTGACAAAATAATGATGCTCCATCGGCGTCACCGGCAGGTCGACGCCGGCCATCAGCCCGACCTGCTTGGCCCAGAGACCGCCGGCGTTGACGACATGCTCGGCGACGATCGCGCCCTTCTCGGTGACGATGTCCCAGCCGCCGTCGGCGCGCTGTTTCAGCTCGACGACGCGGTTGCGCAGGATGACGTCGGCGCCGCGCTTCCTGGCGGCGCCCGCATAGGCATGCGTGGTGCCATAAGGGTCGAGATGGCCCTCGTTGGAATCATAGAGGCCACCCAGCACGCCGCTGACATCGACAATCGGGCAGATCTCCTTGATTTCCTTCGGCGTCACCAGCCGCGCCGTCTCGATGCCGACCGACTGGAACACCGCCCAGGCCGATTTCAGCCATTCCCAGCGCTGCGGGTCGCTCGCCATGTTGACGCCGCCGGTCATGTGCAGCCCGGCATTCTGGCCGGACTCGGCCTCGATCTCGCGATAGAGCTTGATCGTGTAGTCCTGCAGCGCGGCGACATTGGGATCGGCGTTGAGCGCGTGGAAGCCGGCCGCCGCATGCCAGGTCGAGCCCGCCGTCAGCTCGGCGCGCTCGATCAGCGCCACGTCGCTCCAGCCAAAGCGCGTCAAGTGATAGAGCACCGAGGCGCCGACCACGCCTCCGCCGATGACCACTGCCCGGTAATGCGACTTCACGAGCCTCTCCCCTCTCGTTGGAGGCTCTCAAGATATATGCCCCGTACATATGTGTCTAGACACTTCTGTCCAGAGCTTGCGCGCTGCTCCGCGCCGTGCCACTTGTTGGCTCATGACCATGACCGCTCCCCAGGACGAGCCGGCGCCCGGCAACATCAAGGTAACCCGCGCGGACTGGATCAACCTCGCGCTGCAAACGCTGATTTCCGATGGTATCGAGAGCGTGCGCGTGCTGACGCTGGGACAGAAGCTCGGCGTCTCGCGCTCGAGCTTCTACTGGTATTTCGAAAGCCGGCAGGACCTGCTCGACCAACTGCTCAAGCATTGGCACGAGACCAACACCACCGCGATCGTCGAGCGGGCGCGGCGGCCGGCCGACACCATCATCATGGGTGTGATGAACGTCTTCGAATGCTGGGCCGACGAGCGTCTGTTCGATCCCAGGCTCGATTTCGCCGTTCGCGAATGGGCAAGGCGCTCGGACGACGTGCGGCGCATGATCGACAAGGCCGACGAGGAGCGACTGCTGGCCATACGCGACATGTACCGCCGGCACGGCTATGAGAGCGAGGACGCCTTCATCCGCGCCCGCGTCCTCTACTACATGCAAATCGGCTATTACGTGCTCGACCTCAAGGAACCTGTCGAGGCGCGCGTCAGCCATCTCGCCGCCTATCTGCGCTCCTTCACCGGACTGGAGCCGAGCGAGGCGGATGTGACGCATTTCATGCGCTTCATCGCGGCGCGGTGATATCGCTCTTAGTATTTGTTTTACGCAATTCCGGACGGAAAACCGCTGCTCACTTTTCCAGGAAGTGCTCACTTTTCCTGGAATGGCTCGGGGCACAATCAACCATGGCGTTCAACAAAGCCTGGGTGTGGCTTCGCTGCCCTTGTGAGTGGTGCTAAAATGGTCGATTAGTTTGGCAGGGAGGGCGCCCCGGAACTGCCACGGCTGTTTCGGGCGGAAGTGCCGGGGTGGAATTCTGGAATGGACAATCCCTCTAAACCACGCAGGAGAAGAGGCCGGATCGCTTCGGCGCTGCTCGCCGTGGATGCGTGGCTCGATACTTCGCTCTACGAGATCGGCTTCAAGGCGCGCGAATTCTGGGAAGCGGCGACCATCTTTTCCCGCCGCTTCCGTGTGCAGGGCTGGCGCCGCGCCATCGTCGAGGTGCTGAGCGAGGGCTTCACCATGGGCGCCAGCGGTTTCGTGGTGCTGCTCGCGCTTGCCATGCCCGCCTTCGACATCACCACCGGCGACTGGCGCAACCAGGGCGACTTCGCCGTCACCTTCCTTGACCGCTACGGCAACGAAATCGGCCAGCGCGGCATCATCCAGCGCGATTCCGTGCCGGTCGACGAGATGCCGGACATCGTCATCAAGGCGGTGCTGGCGACGGAGGATCGGCGTTTCTTCGACCATTACGGCATCGATGTGCTGGGCCTGTCGCGCGCGATCTTCGAGAACGTGCGCGCCAATTCGGTGGTCCAGGGCGGGTCGAGCATCACGCAGCAGCTCGCCAAGAACCTGTTCCTGTCCAACGAGCGCACTCTCGAGCGCAAGATCAAGGAAGCCTTCCTGTCGCTATGGCTGGAGGCGAACCTCTCCAAGAAGGAGATCCTGCAGCTCTATCTCGACCGCGCCTATATGGGGGGCGGCACCTTCGGCATCGAAGCGGCGGCGGATTTTTATTTCGGCAAGAGCGTCAAGGATCTGAACCTCGCCGAGGCGGCAATGCTGGCCGGCCTGTTCAAGGCGCCGACCAAATACGCCCCGCACATCAACCTGCCGGCGGCGCGCGCGCGCGCCAATGTGGTGCTCTCCAACCTCGTCGACGCCGGCTTCATGACCGAAGGCCAGGTGCTGCAGGCAAGACTGCATCCGGCCGACGTGGTCGACCGCGGCGAGCAGAAGAGCCCGGACTACTTCCTCGACTGGGCCTTCGACGAGGTCAAGAAGATCGCCAAGCCCGGCCAGCATTCGCTGGTCGCCCACACGACCTTCGACGCCAACATCCAGAAGGCGGCCGAGGAGTCGGTCGAGTTCCATCTGCGGCAATTCGGCAAGGAATACAACGTCACCGAAGGCGCGGTGGTGGTGATCGAGACCAATGGCGCGGTGCGCGCCATCGTCGGCGGCCGCGACTATGGCGCCAGCCAGTTCAACCGCGCCACCAAGGCGTTGCGCCAAACGGGTTCATCCTTCAAGCCCTATGTCTATGCCACTGCGATGGAGCATGGCTTCACACCGGACTCGGTGGTTTCGGGCGGCGCCATCAGCTGGGGCAACTGGTCGCCGCACAATTACAGCGGCGGATCGGCCGGCAACGTCACGCTGCTCACGGCGATCGCCAAGTCGATCAACACGGTGCCGGTGCGGCTCGCCAAGGATTACCTCGGCATCGGTCCGATCAAGGCAATGGCCGAATCGATGGGTGTCGAATCGCCGCTGGAAGCGCACAAGACCATGGTGCTGGGCACATCCGGCATGACGGTGATGGACCAGGCGACCGGCTACAGCGTCTTTGCCCAGAACGGTTTCGTCGGCTCGCGCCACGGCATCACCCAGCTCGTCACCCGCACCGGCGAGGTGGTCTATGACTGGGCCAAGGACGCGCCGCCACCACACCGCGTGCTGTCGGAAAAGGCGCTGAAATACATGAACACCATGCTGGCGGCGGTGCCGGTGATCGGCACGGCACGGCGCGCCCAGCTCCCGAACATCGTCGTTGCCGGCAAGACCGGCACCACGCAGTCCTACCGCGACGCCTGGTTCGTCGGCTTCACCGGCAATTACACGGCGGCCGTCTGGCTGGGCAATGACGACTTCACCGCAACCAACAAGATGACCGGCGGCTCGCTGCCGGCGATGGTCTGGCAGCGCCTGATGGTCTATGCGCACCAGAACATCGACCTGAAGCCTATCCCCGGTCTCGACCACCCGTTCGTCGACCCAGAGGTCGCGGCCAAGGCAGAGGAGGCGGCCAAGAAGGAAGCCGACGCCGCAGAGGCGCAGGCCGAGGCCGAACGGCCGCCGGTGCTTTCCAGCCGTACCACCCAGACGCTGAGGGACATGACCAAGGCGTTCCAGGCCGCGCCCGTGCTCGATGCGCCCACCCTGCCGGAAGCACTTTCGGCGCTTTAGGGCATGGTCCCGAACCGAAGGACCGCGATAGCGAAAAGTGGGAACCGGTTTTCGGATAAGATAATGCTCCATCAAAAAAATAGATCAGGACGACGTTTCAGCGAAACGTCATCCTGATCTAGCCACCCCTCGCGTGAAGCCGGCTTGCCACGGCACCCCGCGCCGCGATATCCCGGGCAACCTCCTCTGTTTGCGGCTCTCATGCTCAAGAACGCCATCCTGACGCTGCTTTCGCTTGCCATAGCCATTGGGCTTGGCGGCTACAGCGTCTGGTATGCGCTCAACGCGCAGGACGGCGTCGGGGCGATCCGCATCGGCCAATGGACCGCCTTCCCCGAAGTCGGGACTTTAGACGCCGACCCCTACTCCAAGGCGCGCGTGGCGCGCCAGGGCGTGCTGGCGCTCGGCCGGGCCGAGGGGCTGGCCTTCGTCGCCGAGCGTGATGACGCCGGCGAGCCGCTAAGACGCGAATGCACCTACACGATCGAAGGCAGCTACCCGACCGCCCGTTTCTGGACGCTCTATGCCGCCGACCAGTCGCTTGGCGTGATCGATACCGGCAAGCCGAGGCAGGCGGCGCTGCAGTCCTACGAAGTGCTGCGCCGGCCCGACAATTCCGTCGTCATTTCGGTCGGCAATCGCCCTGCCCCCGGCAACTGGTTGCTCACCGGCGGATCCGGCAAGATGTATTTCGTGCTGACCTTCTACGACACGCCGATCGCGTCCAGCACCGGCCTCTCCGATGTGACGCTGCCGCGCATCCTGAAGGCGGGCTGCAATGCGTAGGCTGCTGCATGCCCTCATCCTCGGCCTGCTCGGCGCCGGCATCGTGCATATCGTTGTGCTGTTCCTGGTGCCGGAATTTTCCGAGCGCGATGCCTGGTCGCGGCTGGCGACGGCCTCCGACCTCTACAGGATGACGCGGCTGGATGCCGAAGCCGGCGGCGCGCCGGTGGTGAAATCGGTCGATCCGCTGTTTTATGCCGCCGCCTGCCGCTTCGACCTTGCCGACGGCCTTGTGCGAATCAAGGCGCCCGGCGACGTGCCGTTCTGGTCGGCCTCGGTCTATGACCGCGGCGGCCACAACATCTATTCCTTCAACGATCACAACGCCAATGGCGAGAAGCTCGATACGGTGGTGCTGACCCCGGCGCAGATGATCGATGTGCGGCGCGACCTTCCGGAGGATCTGCAAGGCGCGATCTTTGTCGAGGCGCCGATCGAGGAAGGCATCTTCGTCGTCCGCGCCTTCGTGCCGGACGAGAGCTGGAAGCCGATCGTGTCGCGCTTCCTCGAGCAGAGCAGCTGCGATTTGCAGGACGACTGAGAAAGGCGTGTTCAGTGATGCGGCTTGGCGGGCGGCGGGGAGCCTGGCCTGTCGGAGCCGCTGCCGCCGGGCCGGACCGCATCGGCCTGCGGGTGCAACTCATAACGGACGCCGGGGAAAATGATCACCGCCGCCGTCGTGGCGTCGTGACTTGCTCGATTTACAGGTGCCGCACGCGGCACAAAAGACAGGACCATGCCCATGGTTCGCGCATTCCTCTCGGTTTGACCGGAGCACAACGCAACGCCTCCAAGTTGATTAAGGGGCGTAGAGGGTTAACGGAGCGCTAACGGATCGCGGCTAATTTGATGTTTGTTTTCCTGAAGATGCGAACCGGCCCGGCCGGATTGCGTGGGTTCAGGAGTTGTGTCGAGTGTCGGGCGTATCCTCCGTGTCATCTTCGGATTTCAGGCAAATCGCTATCCGGACCGAAGCGGGAAAGGCCGAAAGGCTGTTCCGCGCCGCGGTCTCGGCCTTCTGCTCGCTGACGCGCCCTTCACGACGCGAGATCGCCCAGCTCGAGGACCTGACGCTGCCGCTGTTCGACGAGGTGTCGGTCGAATCGCGCCGCTATGTCGCCGCCGCCCTTTCCGAATGCGAATACGCGCCGACCGCATTGGTGCGGCGGCTGGCCGAGGAGCCGGTCGAGATTGCGGCGCCCCTGCTCACCCGCTCCAATGCGCTGAGCGACATCGACCTCATCGCGCTGATCGGCCGGCACGGGCTGCCGCATGCGCGCGCCATTGCGCGCCGCAAAGAGCTCAATCCGACGATCGCCGACCTGATCCGCGCGCTGGAAAGACCGACGCTGGTCAAGACGCGGCCGCCGGAAACGGTCACCAAGCTCACGCCGAAACCGGAGCCGGTGGCCAAGGCGGACGCCGACCGCGCCGCATCCGGCGAAGCGGCGGAGAACGCGCGCCGCCGCCTGCGGTCGATGATGCGCCCGGCCGGCGATACTGCCGACTTCAACACCTTCCTCGGCCAGTCGGCCTATGTGAGGCTGCGCGAGACGGCGCTGACCGGCAACGCGGCCTTCTTCCAGACCGCACTTGCCGATGCGCTGGAGATCGACTTCGCGACGGCCCGCTCGGTGACCGGGCAGTCGGGTTATGCCGCATTGCTTGCGGCGCTGCGCGCCCTCGACCTCAGCGAGGACAGAGCCTTCCTGATCGCGGTCGCGGTCTATCCCGGCGAGTTCCCGCACCCGCAGGCGATCCGGCTGTTCCTCGACCGCTACCGGCTGCTGCACCGCGAGGCGGCGCTGGACAAGGTGCGCGCCTGGAAGGCGGAGACCCTTTCGCGTGCCATCCGCGACAAAGCGGCCGACACGATCGGTGGCGAGCGACGCGACGCGTCGAACGGCGACGACGCGAGCTCCAGCCTCAAGGCATCCTGACCGGCTTCAAGCGCCTCGCGCTTGAAAGGATTAAAGGGATGCGCTTTAAGCATTTGTTTTATCAGCTAAAATGAACGATCAGATGTCGTCGCGAAACTTAGCATTTCCGCGACACGACGAAGTGACACAGCCTCTTGACTTAGAGCGCACTCTAACTCGTAGCTTTCTGCGCGTCGTGACGAAAGAAGAGCGTGATGAAGATTGGCGAGCTGGCGAAGCGTTCGGGACTGTCTGCCTACACCATCCGTTACTACGAGCGGATCGGGCTGCTTCCCCATGCCGACAGGGACCAATCGGGCCAACGTGACTACGACGCATCAATCCTGACCTGGATAGAATTTCTCGATCGCCTCAAAACGACAGGGATGCCTATTCGGGAAATGCTGCGTTACGCGGCCTTGCGGGAGCGCGGCGTCAACACGGAAGCGGAGCGCGGCGCGTTGCTCGAGCAGCACCGCGAGCGTGTCCGTGCGCATCTGGCCAAACTGCAAGCCTGCCTTCTCGTCCTCGACACCAAGATTGCCGGATATGCCGGCGTTGAAAAGAGGATGAAGGACTATGACGCATCAATCCCCGAACGTCAGCGAAAGCCGGCTGGAACGCGGCAAGCGGGCGCTCGCTGAAATAGATGGCGAAGCCGGCCGCAATGTCATCGCCGCCCTGGCGGACATTGCCCCCGATTTCGCGAACTACGTGTTCGAGTTCTCGTTTGGCGACATCTACAGCCGCCCCGGCCTCGATCTGCGCGCCCGTGAGATCGCGACCATCGCGGCGCTGACTGCGATGGGAACCGCGACCCCGCAACTGAAAGTCCATATCGAGGCGGGGCTCAATGTCGGGCTGACCAAGGACGAAATTATCGAAACCATCATCCAGATGACGGTTTATGCCGGCTTTCCTGCGGCGCTCAACGGGCTGTTTGCGGCCAAGGAAGTCTTCGCTACCCGGTTTCCCGTCCAGAAGGGGGAAGCGGCATGATGAACCTTCTCGCCCAGCGCTCTTGCTCTCATCGCGATTCCGGTCCCATGAATGGCGAAACGCCCTAGTCGGCCTTCACCGAAAGAAGCTCTTCGACCGGTACAGTCCCTGCCTCGATCTCGACCACCCAGATGTCGGGATCGAATTTCTTCTCGCGCTCCAACCGCGCATCGAAGGCGGCGCTATCGTCGCCGGCATCGAGCAAGGTGAAGAAGCGCTCATCCGGCTTGGCTGAATCGTAACTCGTCTGCGGCGCCGGCCCGTAAAGAACGACCTCCCCCAGACGCCCGCGCGACAACACGAAGACGGCGCCCGCCTCGGTGGCGCCGCGCTTAACCACGGCGGCAAAACCGCCGGCGCCGAAAACGCGGCGCAGAAGGGCCGAGACCCACAGATCGGTGGTTACGCGCATGGGTGGTTTCCGGATGACATGCCGATTGTTTAACGAGATTCCGGCTTGTCCGCGAGCGCCGGGCAGCGACAGGTTTGGATTGCTGTGGTCCCGCGTCCCCTGACGGTGGTGTTGCTTTGCCTGACAGGTCGGCGCTGCCGCTCATTGCCCTGCCGGGCATTTCCCCCGTGTAGTGACGGGGAGAAGGAAGCTTGCGCTGACGATTTCGCCAATCTCAGACGTTGCAGGAAGAGCGCCGGCGCCGCGGCCAGCCCCTTCCCCCGTTCACGGGGAGAAGATGCCGGCAGGCAGATGAGGGGCGGCGCCGGCTCCGACAATTGGCAAATTTCGTGAATGCACCGGATAATGCTATCGTTGCGCATGGAAGCGACAATCCGACCCCTAACCGATCATGAACTGAATCAGCTCAAGCGTGCATATGCTGAAGGCATGGCGAGCGGTGAAGGCCAGAGCGTGGACCGCAATGCCTTCTTCCGCGCTCTAAAGGCTAAACGCGCAGCCCAAAACTAGATTGGCGCCGCCGCCACTCAGTTCGTCAGACCGATCTCGCGCATCTTGACGTACACCGCTTCGTCCGGCTCGCCTGTTTCGGGCAGGCCGAAGAGAGCCTGGAATTCCTTGATCGCGGCCTTGGTGCGGGCGCCGACCTTGCCGTCGAGCTGCATGTCGTTGTTACCGAAAGCTTTCAGACCGGCCTGGATCTTGACGATGCGGGCATCGGGCGATTGCGTGGCGCCATCGGCCGGGGCCGAGACCGGAATT
Organism: Mesorhizobium sp. M2A.F.Ca.ET.043.02.1.1; assembly: GCF_003952405.1. NCBI lineage: Bacteria > Pseudomonadati > Pseudomonadota > Alphaproteobacteria > Hyphomicrobiales > Phyllobacteriaceae > Mesorhizobium > Mesorhizobium sp. M2A.F.Ca.ET.043.02.1.1. Next base: position 5,428,187 of record NZ_CP034445.1, on the reverse strand, counting down.
ACCGATGGCTTGGCGGACGGCGTGGCTGCTGCCGCGTCGGCCGGCCGCGGCGCCGGATGTGGAATCGCCGCCGTCGTCTGGCGCGTGCCAAGCTGGTCGAGCAGCGCGCCGTCGATCTCGCCCGAGCCCGGCAGCCCGACTTTCAATTGGTAAGCCTGGATCGCCTTGCGGGTCGCCGGTCCGGTCAGACCATCGACTGTGCCGTCATAGAAGTTGAGGTCCTTCAGGATGCCCTGCACCTGCTGGACGATCGGATCCGGCTTGGCCACCGGCTGTGCCGGCGGCTGGCGCACGATGTTGATGGTGGTCTCCGGCTCGTTGGAGACGGTATGCGGGAAATTCTCGATGCTGCGGGTGGCAAAGAAGGCGCCGGTATGCGGAAAAGGCTGATACCAGAGCGCATTGGCCGAGACATAGAACAGCGTCACCAGGAAGGCGGTCGAACCGCCGACCAGGACCGGGTTGCTTGCGATCAGCTGGCCGACCGCGGCCGCGCCTTCGGCAAGGACGCCGCGCTCGGGTTCGACCACCTTACGCCGTTTTGCGGAGCGAGCCATTCCCCTCCCCATCTCTATCCCCCTTCGGCTTCGCCGCCGGCATGGCCAGCACACCGGGTTGCGCAACGGAATGCCGCTTCGGCCCGCTCACCGGCAGGCCGATCGTCACCGTGGTGCCCTCACCCGGCGCGCTCTCGATCGACATCGTGCCGTCGTGCAGCGCCACCAGGCCCTTGACCAGCGACAGGCCGAGCCCGGTTCCCTCGAAACGGCGCGTGTAGTCGTTCTGGATCTGCATGAAAGGCTTGCCGAGATTGGCCATATCCTCCTCGGCGATGCCGATGCCGGTGTCGCTGACCCAGAAATGCAGGCGCGAGCCGACGCGCTTGGCGCCGATCACCACGCTGCCGCCATCGGGCGTGAACTTGACGGCGTTCGAAGCGAGATTGATCAGGATCTGCTGCACCGCGCGACGGTCGGCATTGATCTCGCCGGCATCCGGCGCGATCTGGGTGGCAAGAACGATGCCCTTGGCGTCGGCCAGCGGCCGCATCATCGAGCGGCACATGTCGACGGCCTCGACGAAACGGAACGTCTCCAGCTCGGTCGCATAGGCGCCCGCCTCGATGCGCGAGACGTCGAGGATCGAGGTGACGACGGACAGAAGATGCTGGCCCGACTCCCTGACCAGGCCGACATATTCCTTCTGGCGCGGGTCCTTGAAGGCGCCGAACATCTCATGCAGCAGCATGTCGGAAAAGCCGATGATGGCGTTGAGCGGCGTGCGCAGCTCGTGGCTGACCACCGCCAGGAAGCGGCCCTTGGCCACTTCGGCGGCCGCGGCGGCCTCCCTGGCTTCCGCAAGCTCCTCGCGCAGCTCCGCGACATCGTCGTTCTCGCGCAGCACCAGCATGAAGACGTCGCGTTCGGCTTCGCCGCGCAGCAAGTCGAGACTGAACGGACGGAAATTATCGGCAGCGCCGGAACCCTCGCGCGGCAAGCGGATGCGCAACTCAAGCCGGCGCTTCGGCGCCCCCTCGCGCATGTCGGCCAAGGCGGTGAGATAGGCGACGCGGTCGGACAGATGGACCCGCTCGAACAGGCCGGTGCCAAGCAGGAGCTCCGGCGCCAGTTTCATGACCGAACGCGCTTTGGCGGACGCGTCGAGCACTTCGCCCTGGCGGCCGACGCGCAGCACGACGGCGTCGATCAGGTCCTCGAGACGATCGCCGGCGGGCTCCGCCGGCCGCAGGCCGGCAGGATCGGCGAAGGCGGCGGCACGCGGCAACAATGTCAGCGCCCAGGCTAGCGGCAGCAGCCAGTGCCAGGCGGCGATTTCGCCAGGCGGCAGGAGCTGGCCGGCAAAGGGCTGGAGAACGATCGCGGCGACCGCGGCCAGCACGCTCGACAGCGCGGCGCGCCGCGACCCGGAAACCCACCAGGTTTCGACCGGCAATGCCAAGCCCAGCAGCGCGACCGGCGAGGCCAATCCCCCTGCCGCCGCTATTGCGCCGGCAAGGGCAAGGCCGCCCAAGGCGACCGCCATGCGGCCGGCGAGCGCCATGTGGCCGGTGGCGGCGACCAGAAGCGCGGCGAACCAGCACAAGCCGAAAGCGGCAAAGATGGCGGCCATGGTGACGGCCGCGCCGAGACTCGAGGTGACCAGCGTCACCGCGGCACCCGCGGCAAGGAATGGCGCGGCGAGCATGACGCCGATGAAGCGGCGCTGGCGCAGGCGTTCCGCCTCACTCGTCACGGTGGGGTGAACCAAGCGTTCGCAGCCGGCGGCAACCGCGCCGGGCAATTGAACGTATCTGGCTGAAATCGAACTCAACGCACGCGTACCCGGTGGTAAAAACATCCTGCCTGGCAGGTGACTCAATCAATGACTTGAAACTCGCATCCAGCGTTTAAGGAATGGATAAGGCTGGCGGGTGCCAGCGACCGCCCCAAGGCAAATATTGTGATGCCGGCACCGCAAAGCGCGCCGAGTTGGCGTCATGGTAAACGGCGCGTTAGCCGCGAGGCCTGTGCCAAAACGGGCCTAAACCTGACGCGGCTAATTTCTGTTGCGAATAAAATCGAATAATTACAATGCGATATATGGTTATCGTAAAGTTAATGCTGTCGATGAGATTCGACACAAGTCCGCTTCAAAACCAATTCCTTTCCAATTCGCCTAAAATTTGAGACAAATTCGCGGCTTCGAGGCAAGCCGTCCTTTGCGTGACCGTGCCATTATCGTGCCCATAAAAGAGGTCATGCCGATGGATGCATGACCCGTCACGGATGGATGCAGGATCCATCCCGCACGAGAGGCAAGTGAGATGGGCTTTCTGATCAGGATGGCTTTCTGGTTTTCGCTGGTGCTGCTGGCGCTGCCGCTCGGCGTCGGCCCGGGCGAGGACGGCCAGCAGAGCGTCGGGCCGATCCAGGCGCTGTTCGCGGCGCGCGAGGCGGTGGGCGACATTGCAGGGCTCTGCGAGCGCAAGCCCGATGTCTGCGAAACCGGCAAATCTGCCATGTACACCATTACAGTCCGGGCCCAGGAAACGGCCAAGATCGCCGCCGCCATGATCGACGACAAATCAGAGCAGGCAGGCGCGGCCGAGACGAAGGTTGCGGACACGGCCAAGATGACCACAGGCAGCGTCGCCGAGGACATCGTGCTACCCGCCAAGGTCAACATACCAGTGCTGTTGACTTCCAAGAACTGAGACAATCTTCAGCCGCCACTTGGCTACGCCGCGGGCCCGTCCGACCTCTCGACGCCCGCGGCGCTTTCTTTTTCCGTGACGCGACGGTGCCGCGCCACTATATGCGGGCCATGACCACCCCGATCCAGACGATCCGCGACGACTTTTCCCTGCTCGACGAGTGGGAGGACCGCTATCGCTATGTGATCGAGCTCGGCGAGGGCCTGCCGCCTTTCCCCGAGAACGAACGCACGGCCGCGAACAAGGTGCCCGGCTGCGTCAGCCAGGTGTGGCTCACCACCGAGCAGGGAGCGGGCGCCGATCCGGTGATCAGCTTCCAGGGCGATTCGGACGCCCACATCGTGCGCGGCCTCGTCGCCATCATGCTGGCGCTGTTTTCGGGCCGGCGGGCAAGCGAGATCCAGAGCACGGACGCGGAGGCGACGCTAAAGGAGCTCGGGCTGGACGAGCATCTTTCGCCGCAGCGCGCCAACGGCCTGCGTTCGATGGTCAAGCGCATCAAGCGCGACGCGGAAGCGGCGCTGAAGCAGACGGCCTGATCCGGTCCCTATCGCCTTCGCTATCCGGAAAAGCAAAACGGCGCCGCAAGGGCGCCGTTTTGCTTTTCCGGATAGCGAAGGCGATCAGCGGCCCTTGCGCTTGCGGCCCAGACCCATCTTCTTGGCGAGCTGCGAGCGGGCAGCCGCGTAGTTGGGGGCCACCATCGGATAGTTGGCGTCCAGCCCCCACTTCTCACGGTATTCCTCCGGCGTGAGATGGTAATGGGTCATCAGGTGACGCTTCAGCGATTTGAACTTCTTTCCGTCCTCCAGACAGACAATGTAGTCGTCGTGGACAGAGCGCTTGGGATTGACGGCCGGCTTCTGCTTCTCGGCCGATGGCTGCTCCGGCGAACCACCGACACGGCCCAACGCGGCATGGACGTCGGCGATTAGGTTCGGCAATTCCCCAACGGGCACCGGGTTGTTGCTGACATAGGCGGCGACGACATCGGCGGTCAGTTCGATCAGCGCATCACCGTTTTTCGAAGGTGTTTCGACGATTTCCATAGTGCTCAGGCCCCAACGAGAGTTGTTTCTAAAATTGCGCCCTTTTTTCCGAGGTCGGGCATCGCGCGAATTTCATTCAGGAAAACCCTGCGATTCGCGTCGGTCATCTTAATGACGCCGCATCGCAAGTAAGTCAATTCGCATATTGACTTATATTGGCCGATATTCATCAAATATTGCCGTTTCAGCTTCAAAAATTCGTGCGGCGTGTAACTTCGCGAGATTTTTCTGGCCAGACCAGCATGCCATGACGCTGCGTCACTGGCGTGTTAGACATCCGATCGCCGCACGACATGGCCCGCGATGCTTGACCAATGCTTGGATGCCTGTTGCGCCAGCACGATGAATCCTATGGCGCAACGTAGCTGCCCTGCCGGCCGGCCCGACAAGGCGAGCCGACGGTCCGTCAATAAGGCGCGATATATTTGCCGTAGACCCAGCCGGTGACGAAATGGCCATTCTGCGCCGGGTCGTGCCACACCTCGCACCAGCGATAGCGGATCGCCTGGCGCTGCTTCCATTGCGGCTGCCCGGCGATATCGAGCAGATTTACGCCACCTGTGCAGCGGCCGGTCATCTGCAGCACGGTGCCGTTCGGATAGGCGGCCTGTTTTTGCGATGCGTTGGAGGGATACTTTCGCGCGTTGAGCGTGTCGCCGAACGGCACGCCCGCCACTTGCCAGGCGGCAAAGACGGTTGCATGAGACGGACTGGAAAAAGTCAGACCCGCCGCGAGGACGGCGACAGACATAGCGGTAGCAACACAGGATTTCATCTTTTCCCCTTCGACTTGGCTTCTGTCGACCATCTTGAGCCGTGCCCCTTGAACCGCCGCTGAGTGGCGTGTTCATTCGTCATTCAAGCAAATTCCGCAGCGAGACGTAATGACCAGCACTTCCGCCCTGACTCCCGCCTTCCCGGCCGCCAGCCCGCCGACGCCTGAGAAACATCCTGTTTCCGACACGCATCACGGCATCACCCGCAGCGACGGCTATGCCTGGATGCGGGCCGACAACTGGCAGGCCGTGTTCCGGGATCCTTCCCTGCTTGACGGCCGGATCCGCGCCTATCTGGAGGCCGAGAACGCCTATCAGGCCGTTCTGATGGCCGGCACCGCGGATCTGCGCGGCAAGCTGTTTGCCGAGATGAAGGGACGCATCGAGGAGGACGACTCAACGGTGCCGATGAAGGACGGCCCCTATGCCTACGGCTCGTCCTTCCGGCAGGGCGGCGAGCAGCCGCGCTATTTCCGCACCTCGCGCGATGGCGGCAGCGAGGAAATCCTGCTCGATGGCGACGCGGAGGCCGAGGGCAAGGCCTATTTCCGGCTCGGCGGCGTCGACCATTCCGCGGACCACAAGAAGCTCATCTGGGCGTTCGACGACAAGGGCTCGGAATTCTTCACGCTACGCGTGCGCGATGTTGCCGGCGGCACCGACCTTGCCGACCAGATCCCGGATACGGGCGGCGGCGGGGTCTGGAATGCCGGCGATGACGGCTTCTTCTACACCCGCCTCGACGACAACCATCGCCCGTCGAAAGTATTCTTCCACAAGCTCGGCGACAAGCTGGAGAACGACCGCCTCATCTATGAGGAGACCGATCCGGGCTTCTTCATGGATGTCAGCGGCACGCGCGCCAATGACTGGATCCTGGTCGGCATCAACGACCATGAGACGTCCGAGTACCGGCTTCTGCCGGCCGATAATCCTTCAGCGGCGCCCCGGCTGGTGGCGGTGCGCGAGTCCGGGCTGCAATACGACCTGGAAGAAGGCGGCGACGTCTTCTTCATCCTGACCAACGCCGACGGCGCCAAGGATTTCAAGATCATGACCGCGCCGGTCGACAATCCGGTCCGCGCCAACTGGCAGGAACTGGTGCCGCACGAGCCCGGCCGGCTGATCCTCTCGGTGCTCGGTTTCAAGCATCACATGGTGAGACTCGAGCGCAAGGACGGCCTGCCGCGCATCGTCGTGCGCGAGCGCGCCAGCGGCGAGGAGCATTTCATCTCCTTCGACGAGGAGGCTTTCTCGCTCGGCCTTTCCGGCTCCTACGAGTACGACACCGAGACGATGCGCTTCACCTATTCGTCGATGACAACGCCGGTGCAGGTGTTCGACTACAATATGCGCAGCCGCGAGCGTGTGCTCCTGAAGACGCAGGAAGTGCCCTCCGGCCACGATCCGGAGCACTATGTCACGCGCCGGCTGATGGCGCCGGCCGCCGACGGCGAGTTGGTGCCGATTTCGCTGCTCTACCATCGCGACACGCCGCTGGACGGCTCGGCGCCGTGCCTGCTCTACGGCTACGGCTCCTATGGCATCACGGTGCCTTCGGCCTTCAACACCAACTGCCTGTCGCTGGTCGACCGCGGCTTCGTCTACGCCATCGCGCATGTGCGCGGCGGCAAGGACAAGGGCTATGGCTGGTACGAGGACGGCAAGCGGGCGAAGAAGATGAACACCTTCACCGATTTCATCGCCTGCGCCCGCCATCTCGTCGCCGAGCGTTACACACGGCACGACCGCATCGTCGCGCAAGGCGGCTCCGCGGGCGGCATGCTGATGGGCGCGATCGCCAACATGGCGCCGGAAAGCTTCGGCGGCATCGTCGCCGAGGTGCCGTTTGTCGACGTGCTCACCACCATGCTCGACGCCAGCCTGCCGCTGACGCCGCCGGAATGGCCGGAATGGGGCAACCCGATCGCGTCCGCCGACGACTACAAGACGATCGCCGCCTATTCGCCCTATGACAATGTCGCGGCGCTCGCCTACCCGCCGATCCTGGCGCTGGCAGGCCTCACCGATCCGCGTGTCACCTATTGGGAGCCGGCAAAATGGGTGGCGCGGCTGCGCGAACGCAAAGCAGGTGGCAACCCGGTCCTGTTCAAGATCAACATGGATTCCGGACACGCCGGCGCCTCGGGGCGTTTCTCCCGGCTGGAAGAGATCGCCTACATTTACGCCTATGCCCTGAAAGTGACCGGGAAGACCTGATTTTCCACTCGCAATTGACAAGGGCGCGCGTTACGCAATGCTCTGCTTTTTTGGACGTGGCCCTTGGACCGCGCCGACTGCTCATTCACAAGGTTCGTCATGCTGCTCGTCGACGTCTATCTCGACAAATCGCCCATCCAGGGCATCGGCGTCTTCGCCAAACACCGCATTGCAAAGGGCACGCTGATCTGGAAGCTCGACCCAAGGTTCGACCGGCGCATTCCCGTCGACACCTATGAGGGCGAGAGCGGGCCGGTAAAGTCCTATCTCGACCGCTATTCCTATCCGGACCGGCGCGACCCCAACTACATCGTCTTCGAGGCGGATGACGCGCGTTACATGAACCACGCCGACGAGCCGAACTGCGACGTCTCCTCGCCCGAGGAAACCTACGCGCTGCGCGACATCGCGCCCGGCGAGGAACTGACCTGCGACTACAATCACTTTTTCGAAGACGGCTTCGATTTTCTCGGCGACCGCCACCCGTAAGATAAAGGTCAACTCGCCGGCTTGCGCGCTGGATAGCCGTTGGGGTGCGGTGGGATAGCCTTGAGATAGGCGGCGATCGCTGCGCGGTCGTCCGCGGTCAATTGCGCCATGTTCTTTTGCACCTCGACCATGGCGCCGCCGACGGAATCGAAATCGGGCGTGAAGCCGGTCTCGAGATAGTTGGCGATATCGGCTTCCGACCAGTCCTTGATGCTCTTCCCGTCGGGAGTGATGTTGGGCACGACGCCAGTGCCCTCGGCAGCCACGGCGCCGGCCAGCCATTCGCCCTTCTTGACGCCGCCGGCGAAATCGCGCGGCGTATGGCATTCGCCGCAATGACCGGGACCCTCGACGAGGTAGCGGCCGGCCAGCACCTTGTCCGGCGTGCCGTTGGGCAGCGCGATCACCGGCTCTGGACTGAGATAGAGAAGCTTCCACAGGCCGATGCCGCGGCGGATGGTGAAGGGGAAGGAAAGCTTGTGGTCCGGCGCCTTGCCGGCGACCGCCGGCAGCGTCTTCATGAAGGCGTAGAGGTCGGCGATGTCGGCCGGCTTCATGCGCGCGTAGGAGACGTAGGGAAAGGCCGGATAGAAATGCTCGCCCGAAGGCGAGACGCCCTTGAGCATGGCGTTGGCGAAGTCCTCCTCGCTCCAGGCGCCGATGCCGTCCTTCCGGTCCTGCGAGATATTGGGCGGCACGAAGGTGCCGAACGGCGTCTTGAGCTCCAGTCCGCCGGCCAGCTGCAGCCGGGCGTCGCCCTGGGCGCCAGGCTTGGAATGGCAGGACGTGCAGCCGCCGGCATAGAAGATGCGTTTGCCTTTGGCGGCGTCGCCGGGGCCGAGCTGCGCGATGGCCCCGGCGTCAAGCCTGACCGGCGCGGACAGGGCCCAGCCGGCGGCGGCCGCCGCGCCGCCCAGTACGATGACGGCGCCGACGAGCTTCTTCAGCCAGGCCATATCAGGCGATCAGCCCTTCTTGATCCTGTAGCTCTGATGGCAGGCGCCGCAATCGCCGCCCAGCGTGTTGAGCTGCGCCTTCAGACCGTCGACATCGCCCGGCGGCGAGGCGACCGCTTCCTTGGTGTTGGCGAGGAACTTGTCCTCGGCGGCCTTGAAGCCGGCCATGTCTTCCCAGATCTTGGGTGCTGCCGTGGTGTCGCCCTTGTCGGAGCCGGCCGGAAACAGTTTTTCGGCATCGAACTTCTCGGCATTGGCCTGCAGGGCCTTCAGGGTCGTCAGCACGGCGGCCGCGTCGAAATCTTCCTCCCCCTTGACCACCTTGGACAACTGGCCGGCGAGCTTGCCGCGCTCCTTCATCAGCGCCTGGCGCTCCTGGATCGGATCGGCAAAGGCGGCCGAACCGGCGAAGGCGAGCATAGAGATGGCGAGGACAAGCTTTCTCATTCAATTGGCTCCGTGGTGAAAAAAGTTCGCGACTACCGGCATTTCACCGTTTCACGGCGAAATGCTCTATCTCCTGGTTGGCACAATTCCGGACGGAAAACTGTTCCACATCTCGTCTGGAATTGCTCCGGACGTTAACGGACCCGACCATGGAAATATTCCCCGGTGCGTCACGATTTTGCCGCTCGCGATCAATCTGCTGTGTTGGCAGATAAAGAAAAGCCCCGGCATGCCGGGGCTTTTCAGTAAGATCGATCAGCCTTTACAGCGCCGCGCGCCTTTCGGCGCGCAAAGGACGCTGTAACGCTTTGATTCTGCGCATGATCCTTTCCGAAAATCGATCACGATTTTCGGGGTCATGCGCGGGCCTTTTCGTACAGCTCCAGGACGTGGTCCCAGTTGATCAGGCTGTCGACGAAGGCTTCGAGATATTTCGGCCGCGCATTGCGGTAGTCGATGTAGTAGGAGTGCTCCCAGACGTCGACGCCGAGGATCGGTGAGCCGCCATGCACCAGCGGGTTCTCGCCGTTCGGCGTCTTGAAAATCTCGAGCTTGCCGTTCTTGACCGAGACCCAGGCCCAGCCGGAGCCGAACTGGGTGGTGCCGGCGGCGATGAAATCCGCCTTGAACTTGTCATAGCCGCCGAGATCGCTGTCGAAAGCCTTCTGCAGCGCGCCTGGCAGCTTATTGCCGCCGCCGCCCTTCTTCATCCACTTCCAGAAATGGATGTGGTTGTAGTGCTGGGCGGCGTTGTTGAAGAGCCCGGCATTCTTGCCGAAGGACTGCTTGACCACCTCTTCGACCGACAGGTCGCCAAGGCCGGCTTCAGCGGCCAGCTTGTTGCCGTTGTCGACATAGGCCTTGTGGTGCTTGTCGTGGTGATACTCCAGCGTCTCCTTCGACATATGGGGCTGAAGCGCCTCGTAGTCGTAAGGCAAGGCGGGCAACTCAAAAGCCATGGATGGTACTCCCTCGAGGAAAAAATCCGGTGAAACTGCCGAACTTAGATAGGTCTGGAATGGGTTGGGGCAACTCCGGAATGAAGCGCCGAGCGACTTTAGAGCAATTCGCCGAAAAGTGTGAAAGGGTTTTCCGTCCGGAATTACGCCAAACAGGAGAAAGGGTGGGTCGCCGTTCCGTGAAACACTGAAACTCCGGCGGCTCAGGCGGCAGACGTCGAATGCGCCCATTCCCAATAGAGCTCGCGCGCCTTCTTGGCCACGGGCCCGGGCTGCAGGTCGCGGCTCTCGATGCGGGTGACCGGCACGACCTTGGAGTGGTTGCCGGTCGAGAAGATCTCGTCGGCGTCCAGAAAATCGCGAACCGACAGCGTCTTCTCGATGGTCCTGAAGCCGTAATCGCCGAGCAGGTTGATGGTGCGCGAGCGGGTGATGCCCGACAGGAACGTGCCGTTCGGCGCCGGCGTCATCACATGGCCGTCCTTGACCAGGAAGATGTTGGAGGTGCCGGTCTCGGCGACATTGCCCAGCATGTCGAGCACGAGCGCGTTGTCGAAGCCGCGGTTCTTGGCTTCCAGGATGGCGCGGCCGTTGTTGGGATAGAGGCAGCCGGCCTTGGCGTTGGTGGGCATGGTCTCGATGGTTGGGCGGCGGAACGGCGACACCGTGACCGAGAAACCGGAGGGCGGAATCATTGGCGCCTCGTAGAGGCAGAGGCAGAAGCGGGTCGACTCCGGATCGGCCGGCACCCCCATATAGCCGCCATGCTCGGCCCAATACATCGGCCTGATGTAGACCGCCGTCTTGCCGTCGAATTTCTTCAGGCCGTCCCAGGTCAGGCCGACGATCTCTTCTGTCGTCATCGACGGCTTCAGGCCGAGCGCCGTGGCGGAAGCGTTGACGCGGGCGGCGTGAAGCTCGAGGTCGGGCGCCACGCCTTCGAACCAGCGGCCGCCGTCGAAGACGCTGGTGCCGAGCCACATGGCGTGGCTGCGCGGTCCGAGAATGGCAACGTTGCCCTCGTACCAGTCGCCGTCCACATAGGTCCATGTCGCGGTTTGCGCCGCCGTCGCCAGTGTCATGTTTGCCGTCCAGATCGATGACTTCAGGCCGGCATAGGACGATGCTTTGGCGGCCGGCGTCAACCGACATCGGGAAAAATCGTTGAGGCCAGAGGCACTTGACTGCAATCAATGCTTGCATGGCAGGCCTGCGCGCCGCAAAACTCAAGCATGCATCATGCGGCCTATGTCTTCGACGCCTATGGCACGTTGTTCGACGTGCACGCCGCCGTGCGCCGCCATGCCGGCGAGATCGGGCCGGATGGCCAGTTGCTGTCGGACATCTGGCGCGCCAAGCAGCTCGAATATTCCTGGGTCAGGACGCTGATGGGCTCTTACGCCGACTTCTGGCAACTGACCGAGCAGGCTCTCGACTTTGCGCTGCGCAAGGTGCCCTCGGCCGATCCGGCGCTGCGGACGAAGCTGCTCGAAGCCTATTGGCGGCTCGATTGCTATCCGGAGGTGCCGGCCGTGCTGAAGGCGCTCAAGGCGTCCGGCGCGAAGCTTGCAATCCTCTCCAATGGTTCGCCGGAAATGCTCGACGCCGCGGTCAAATCCGCCGCGCTCGACCAGATCCTCGACAACGTATTTTCGGTCGACCAGGTCAAACGCTTCAAGACCGACCCGTCAGTCTACGACATGGTGGTCACCGGCTGGCGGCTTTATCCGGGAGCGGTGTCGTTCCAGTCGTCGAACCGCTGGGACATAGCGGGCGCTACGAAGTTCGGTTTCCGTACGGTCTGGATCAACCGGACTAACCAGCCGGATGAATACCGCGACTTTCCGCCAGGCCTGATCCTGCCGTCGCTCGACGGGCTGCTGGCAGGCGTCTGATGCAATTCCAGGAAAAGTGTGAAGCGGTTTTCCGTCCGGAATTGCGTCAAAACAAAAGAAAGGGCGGTTCGGCGTTTCCGTGAAGTGGCGAACCGCCCTGACCTCGCTGTTGCTGCAGCGCAACAGCTGTGGCGTGGTCACAGCTTCGCCTTTTTCTGTCCACCCTCAGGCCAGAATTGGAACCGCCTATCGCCCCGACTGTTATGGATGGCGCCGGCGACGGACCCTCGCATTCATGCTTTCTTGCGAATTGAGACCTAGAGCATGATCCCGAAAAGTGGGAACCGGTTTTCGGAGAAGATCATGCTCCAACAAAGAGTTAGATCAGAACGGCGGTTCAACGAACCGCCGTTCTGATCTAGAAAAGGCAACCATGTCAGACGCTTCCTTCCGCATCAGCCGCCGCGGCTTCCTCAATTTCACAGCCCTCGGCGCTGCTTCGGCTGCCCTATCCGCCTGCACCACGACCAGCGACCAAGGCCCAGCACCCATCCAGACGCCGCCTCAGGCCCCTGTCGAGCCGCCGCTCGGCGACTATGAGACGATGTATGGCGCGATGTCGGACAATGGTTTTGACCTGCCGGCCATTCCTGTGAACAAGATCGATCACAGATTCCTGCGCCAGATCGTTCCCGATCCGACCGGGCAGCGCCCGGGCACCATCGTTGTCGATACCACCGGCCACTTCCTCTATCTGGTGCGCGAGGGCGGCCAGGCGATCCGCTACGGCGTCGGCCTCGGCCGCGCCGGCTTCGAATGGTCGGGCGACGCGGTCGTGCAGTGGAAGCAGAAATGGCCGAAATGGACGCCGCCGGACGAGATGGTGGCGCGCCAGCCGGAGCTGACGCAATACAGCGCCAAGAATGGCGGCATGCCAGGCGGCCTGAAGAACCCGCTCGGGGCGCGTGCGCTCTATCTCTTCCAGGGCAACCAGGACACGCTCTACCGCCTGCACGGATCGCCCGAATGGTGGTCGATCGGCAAGTCGGTGTCGTCGGGCTGCGTGCGCCTGATCAACCAGGACATCATCGACCTCTACGACCGCGTGCCGACCAAGACCCCGGTCATCGTGACGGCCAATATCGGCGCGCCGGAAGAGGACATGCCGGACCGCCAGGCGATCCCGATCGACAATGGCGTGCCGACCGGCTCGATCCTGCTCGGTCCGGTGAAGCGGCTCACCAACGAGATTATCTAACGACGCCGATCCATCAGCGGTGCTTGGCCAATATGGCGGCCGGCGCCGCGGCCCGGGCGCTGGGATGAAAATCGGTTATCGGGCCCCGGGCGTGCAGCCCGGCTGGACCACACAAAACTTCCACGACAGGATGTTCTAAGCAGGCCGGATTTCAGGCATTTTATGCCGCAAGGAGTTTTGCGATGTACACGCCACCCGCCTTCCGCGACGACGACAGGGAGAGCCTCACGGCAACGATCCGTGCCGCGCGGCTGGCGACGCTGGTCACCGCCACGGCGGAAGGACCGCTGGCGACGCCGCTGCCGCTTTTCCTCGATGACAGCGAAGGCGAGCACGGCGTCATCTACGGCCATGTCGCGAAGGCAAACCCGCACTGGCGCGTGCCGGCCCTGGGCGACGGCCTGGCGATCTTCATGGGACCGGACGCCTATGTGACGCCGGCCTGGTACCAGACCAAGCAGGAGACCGGGAAGGTGGTGCCTACCTGGAATTACGTCGCCGTCCACGCCCATGGGCCGATCGAGTTCTTCGAGGACGCCGACCGGCTGCTCGAGGTGGTGACCCGCCTGACCAACCTGCATGAAGGCGAGCGCGCCGCACCCTGGGCCGTGTCGGACGCGCCTGCGGATTTCATCCAGTCGCAGCTGAAGGGCATAGTCGGCCTGCGCATGCCGATCACGAAGCTCGAAGGCAAGCGCAAGATGAGCCAGAACCGCAACGCGGCCGATCGCGCCGGCGTGCTTGCCGGCCTGGCGGCGAGCGAGCGGCCGTCCGACCGCGAGGTCGCGCCGCTCATCCCGCTGTGAACCGCGCGACCGGCTTGGCCCGACGAACTGATCGGCTGATTGGTTAGCTTCGCAATGCCTGGCCGATGGCATCGCCGAGACGCTCGACGATCGCGTCGATGGCTGCGACATCGCAGATGAAGGGTGGCGCGAGCAGCACGTGGTCACCACTGGCTCCGTCGATCGTGCCGCCCATCGGGTAGACCAGAAGGCCGTTCGCCATGGCCGCCTTCTTGATGCGCGCATGCAGCTTCCGCTTCGGATCGAAAGGCTGCTTGGTGGAACGATCCTCCACCAGCTCGATGCCCATGAATAGGCCGCGCCCGCGAATGTCGCCGATATGAGGATGGTTGCCGAAGCGCTCGCCGAGCCTGCGCGCCAGATGCGCACCCATCGCCTTCACATTGTCGAGCAGCCTGTCGCGGGCAATGACGTCCTGAACGGCGAGTGCGGCGGCACAGGCCATCGGATGGCAGATATAGGTGTGGCCGTGCTGGAAGATGCCCGAACCATTCGCGAAGGCGTCGAAGATCTTGCGGCTGAGCAGCACCGCGCCGATCGGCTGATAGCCGCCGCCAAGCCCCTTGGCGATTGTCATCAGGTCGGGAGCGACGCCATCCTGCTCGCACGCGTGCAGCGTGCCGGTGCGGCCCATGCCGCACATCACCTCGTCGAGGATCAGGAGGACGCCGTAACGATCGCAGATCTCACGGATGCGTCGGAAATAATCCGCCACCGGTGGCACCGCGCCCGCTGTCGCCCCGACCACCGTCTCGGCGACGAAGGCTATGACCGTCTCCGGTCCGAGCTCGATGAGCTTGTTCTCCAGCGCCTGCGCAGCGCGAGCGGCATAGTCCTGGTCGGTCTCGCCGGTCTCCTGGAAGCGGTAGGCGAAGCAGGGATCGATGTGGTGCGTCTCGATGAGCAGCGGCCGGAACTGGGCGCGGCGCCACTCGTTGCCGCCGGTCGCCAGCGCGCCAAGCGTGTTGCCGTGGTAGCTCTGCTTGCGCGCGATGATGTTGCGGCGCTGCGGTTGTCCGATCTCGACGAAATATTGCCGCGCCATCTTGAGCGCCGCCTCGACCGCCTCCGAACCGCCTGAGACGAAATAGGCATGGCTGATGCCGGCCGGCGCGTCGGCGACGAGCCGGTCGGCAAGCGCTTCGGCGACGTCGCTGGTGAAGAAGCTGGTGTGGGCGTAGGCAAGCGTGTCGGCCTGCCGATGCATGGCGGCGATGATATCGGGATGGCCGTGGCCGAGGCAGGAAACCGCGGCGCCGCCGGAGGCGTCGATATAGGCGCGCCCATTGCTGTCGAAGAGCTCGATGCCCTTGCCGCCGCTGGCGACCGGCAGCACAGCGTTGATCTGGCGATGCAGGATATGGGTCATGATTTCCTCCGGCCGCGCGGCGGCAAGATGTGGATGTCGAGTTGCGAGAGCTGGTCGTCGGTGCGGCGGATGGCGGCCAGCGCCTTGTCCCCGCCTTTGCCGGCGACCAGCGCCACGAGGATCTCGCCGACGACGAAGGCCGGCGCCATGGCATGGAAGAAGGACGGACTTTCCGTCGGCACCAGCACCGACAGGGCCGCCAGCCCGACGAGCGGCGACACGGCACTGTCGGTCAGCGCGATGACCGGCACGCCATCCGCCGCGGCGCGGCGGGCAAGATCGACGGTGAGCCTGGTGTAGGGAGCGACGCTGACCACAAACAGGACGTCTTCGGCGGTCGCGAGGCGGATGGCGTCGGTGCCAGTTCCCGAGGCACCGTCCAGCATTACCGCCTTCTCGCCGAGGAAGGACATGACATAGGAAAAATGCGCGACGACCGGATGGCTGGAGCGCAGCCCGAGGCAGAATATTCGGCGTGCTGCGTAGAGCCGCTCGGCCGCCGTGGCAAGCGCGTCGAGCTGTTCGGGCTCGCCCTGTCGAGCGATCTGATCCGCCAGCGACCGCACCATCTCGGCGGCCAACGCGCGGTCGCCGACCTCCTGCTGGTGCGCGAGCTGCGCGCCGGCTTTGCCGGCAAAGCCGAGCTCACCCTGCCGCATCGCATTGGCGTAGAGCGAGCGCAGAGGCTCGTAGCCGTCGAAGCCCAGCCGCTTGGCGAGACGCACCATCGTCCAGGGCTGCAGACCGGCACGACGCGCCTGCTCGCGCATCGACAACAGCGCGACGTCCTCGGGATTGTCCAAAAGATAGCGGGCCGCGTCCTGCAACTGCGAGGGCAAGCTGTCGAAGGCCTCGACAATGGCATCGGTAAGTGGCGCGCGGATCATGCCACGACCATAGACGCGAATGGATGATCGTGCAATATATGTTGCATAGATTATCAATATGCAACAAATGGAGCAGTCGATGCCGAACCAGAATCGCCTGGCGATCGCCGTGGCGCCCAACGGTGGCCGGCGCACCAAAGCCGATCACCCGGCCCTGCCGATCACCCCAGTTGAGTTGGCTGATGTGGCCGCCACCTCGCTCGAGGCCGGCGCCGCCATGATCCATGTCCATGTCCGCGACCGCGACGGACGCCATCTGCTCGACGCCGATGCCTATCGGGCCGCGACCGCGGCGATCAGGGCCAGCGTCGGCGACAGGCTCGTTCTCCAGATCACCAGCGAGGCGCTGGGTATCTATCGGCCCGAGGAGCAGATGCGGGTGGTGCTGGAAGTCCGCCCCGAGGCGGTTTCGCTGGCCTTGCGCGAGCTCGTGCCCAACCCGACGCATGAAGCGGCTTTCGCCTCGTTTCTCGAAACGCTGCGCGTGGAAAAAGTCACGCCGCAGATCATCCTTTATACGCCCGAGGAGGCGAGCTATCTCGCGGCGCTGGCGGGTCGCGGCCTGGTCCCCTTCGACAATCTGCCGGTCCTCTATGTCCTCGGCCGCTATACGGTCGGGCAGACGTCCCGGCCCGCCGACCTGCTCCCCTTCCTGGCGCCTGGCATCCCCGCAGCGAGGCACTGGATGGTCTGCGCTTTCGGCGACCAGGAAGCAGCCTGCGTGACGGCCGCTGCTCTGCTCGGCGGACATGCACGCGTTGGTTTCGAGAACAATCTTTTTCTCCCTAATGGGACGCTGGCTTCCGGAAACCAGGATCTCGTCTTGGCCACAAGGCTGGCAGTCGAACCCTGCGGGCTCACGCTCGCTGACGCGGACGCGTTGCGAACCCAGTGGTCGGATGCCTAATGCGTCGGCACTTTGCAAATATGAAGTGCATCTTGTATCATGATGCATTTATGATTTGCACCACCGGATCGACGGTGTTACGCTTCACGGGCAATCCAACAAAAAGGGGAACCCGAAAAATGAAGTTCGCACTCGCAAGCCTCACCGCCGCCGCGGCCGTCGCGGCAACGCTCACTTTCGGCCAGCCGGCCTTCGCCGACGACCTGATCGTCGCGACCGACACCGCCTTCGTTCCGTTTGAGTTCAAGGAAGGCGACAAATATGTCGGCTTCGACATCGACCTGTGGGCCGAGATCGCCAAGGATATCGGCGTGACCTACACACTTCAGCCGATGGACTTCAACGGCATCATCCCGGCGCTGCAGACCAAGCAGGTCGATGTCGGCCTGGCCGGCATCACCATCAAGGACGAGCGCAAGAAGGTCATCGACTTCTCTGACGGCTATTACGACAGCGGCTTCCTTCTGATGGTGCCGGTCGATAGCACGATCAAGGGTCCGGATGATCTCGTCGGCAAGACGCTTGCCGTGAAGACCGGCACGTCGGCGACCGACTATGCCAAGGAACATTTCGAGGGCACGGAACTGCGCCTGTTCCCGAACAGCGACAACGCCTATCTCGAGGTCGCGACCGGCCGCGCCGACGCCGCCATGCACGACACTCCGAACGTGCTCTACTACATCAAGACCAACGGCCAAGGGAAAGTGAAGACCGTCGGCCCGCAGATGATGGCGCAGCAATATGGCATCGCCTTCCCAAAGGGCAGCCCGCTCGTCGCCAAGGTCAATGCTTCCATTGCCAAACTGAAGACCAACGGCACTTACGCCGACATCTACAAGAAGTGGTTCGGCACCGAGCCGCCGAAGAGCTGATCACCGGTTTCCCGTTGGATCTCCCGGCGCGCCGGCATGGCCGGCGTGCCTTCCCTGAAGGTTGGCTCTCATGGATTTCGACTGGTCCGTCATCTGGCAGGCCTTGCCCGAGCTGTTGAAGGGCGCCCGCCTCACCGTGATGATCGCGCTCGCCGGGCTTGCCGGCGGCCTCGTCATCGGCTTCACCGCCGGGCTGGCGCGCGCCTATGGCAACATCGTGCTCAACGCCATCGCCATGATCTATATCGAGATCATTCGCGGCACGCCGATCATCGTGCAGGTGATGTTCATCTATTTCGCGCTGCCGATCCTGGCAGATGTCCGCATCAATCCGCTGGCGGCGGCGATCATGGCGATCATCATCAATGCGGGTGCCTATATCGCCGAGATCGTGCGCGGCGCCTTCCTTTCCGTCCATCGCGGCTTGCGCGAGGCCGGCCTGGCGCTCGGCCTGCCGTTCTGGAAAGTGCTTTTCTACATCATCGGCCCGCTTGCCTTCCGCCGCATGATACCGGCGCTCGGCAACCAGTTCATCGTCAGCCTGAAGGATACCTCTCTGTTCATCGTCATCGGCGTCGGCGAGCTCACCCGGCAAGGCCAGGAAATCATGGCGGCCAACTTCCGTGCCGTCGAGATATGGTCGGCTGTGGCGATGTTCTACCTGATCATGACCGGCACGCTTACGCTCATCCTGCGGCTGACCGAAAAGAGGATGCGCATCCTGTGAGCATCGTGGCGTTCAACAAAGTCACCAAGCGCTTCGGCCAGGTTACCATCCTCGATCAGGTCGATCTGTCGATCGAGCCCGGCGAGAAGGTGGTGCTGATCGGCCCCTCCGGCTCCGGCAAGTCGACGCTGCTTCGCTGCATCAATGCGCTGGAGGAGATCAATGGCGGCGACCTCGTCGTTGACGGCATCAGTGTCAAATCCGGCGGCCGCAAGGTCCGCCTGATCCGCCAGGAAGCCGGCATGGTCTTCCAGCAGTTCAACCTGTTTCCGCAGATGACGGCGCTGGAAAACGTCGCCTTCGGTCCGCGCCGCGTGCGTGGCGAGACGCGACAGGAGGCACGCAAGCAGGCGCTGGAAATGCTCGCCAAGGTCGGTCTTGCCGAACGGGCACATCACTATCCGAGCGAGCTTTCGGGCGGCCAGCAGCAGCGCGTCGCCATTGCGCGCGCGCTTGCCGTCAAGCCGAAGCTGATGCTGTTCGACGAGCCGACCTCGGCGCTCGATCCTGAACTAAGGCACGAGGTGCTGCGCGTGATGCAGGCGCTGGCCGAGGAAGGCATGACGATGATCGTTGTCACCCATGAGATGGCCTTTGCCCGCAAGGTCGGGACCAGGCTGATCTTCATGGAAGGCGGCAAGATCGCTGTTGACGGAGAACCGCGGGAGCTGCTTGCAAACCCGCAAAATCCTCGCTTGAAAGAGTTTCTGCAGCATGTCGCATGACGCCGGCCGCCGGCTTTCCTTCATCGATGTCTCGGGGCCGCCCTACGACGTCGGGGCTGCTCTCGGGCACTTCGGCCGAGCGGCGCTCAACGACCATTTCCAGACGTCCGCCGCATGGCGCGAGCTAAACGCTCGGCGCGCCGATCCACGCATCGGCATGATGGCGACGATTGTGCGGGAGCGGTTCCCCCGATACTGGGCCGAGCTGCAGGGCCTCGCCGACGGACTTGAATTGGCTTTCGACGACGTCTTCCTGTGGAACTGCCGCGGCGACATCTGGGCAATGGCGCCCGATGGCTGCACGACGGTGCAGTTACCGGGGTCCCCGCATGTCATCGGCCACAACGAGGACGGCGACCCGGACTTCGCCGGCCATTGCGCGCTGGCCCATGTGACGTCCGAAGGCGGCAATCAATTCACAGCCTTCGTCTATCCCGGCTCGCTGCCCGGCCACACATTCGCGGCCACGTCAGCGAGGCTGGTGCAGACGGTCAACAACACCAGGCCGCTGGCCGGCGGCGCAGGAGCGCCGCGCATGGTGCTCGCCCGCGCAGTGCTCGACGCACCGGACCTCGACGCAGCGCTGGCCCTGCTCAAATCGGTGCCCCGCGCCGGCGCCTTTCACCTGACCCTGGCCCAGGCCTGCGACGAGCGGCTGCTCAGCGTCGAGTTCACCGCGCAGGCGCTATCGGTCGATCGCGTCGAGGCGGCGCGTGTCCACTCGAACCACCTGATCCATGCCGACACCGGGCGCATGTCGCAGATCGTCACCGGTTCGTCCGGTGTGCGCCAGCGACGAGGCGAAGCGCTGCTGAATGAGACGCCTCAGTCCGAGCCGCAACGCCGCGCACTCGGCATCTTGTGGGACGCGGCCGACCCGGAGCTGCCGATCTATCGCACCGACCCGGCCGACAGCGATGTCGAGAACACGCTTGCCAGCGCCGTCTTCCGCGTCGGGGCTGACAAGGTCGAGTGGGCTGTCTACGATGCGGCACACGAAGCAGTGCGCTTCGACATGCGGGATGGGCTGGTCCCTGTCGCGGGGTGAGCGGGAAACAATGCCAGAGGAAGCCGTCGCGGAGCCGCCGCGCACCATCGAGGATCTGAGGGCGTTGGCGCTCTCGGTCGGCCGCGACGAAGCGGGTTTTTCCCTCGGCTCCAAGGCGCATGATGTCTTCGCCAAGCTTGTCGAGGCGCCCGAACAATCGGCGGTCCGCACGATCTCGGAACTCGCTGATCAATTCGGCATCAATCCGTCGACACTGACGAGACTGGCGAAGCGTCTCGGCTTCGAAGGTTTCAGCGATTTCCAGGCCGTCTTCCGCAAGGCGATCGCTGACGACCAGCAATATTTCTACAGTCGCCAGGCCGGAAGGCTGATGACGACGCCTTCGGCAGGCGGCGCCGAAGTCGAGGTCTTCGAGCGGCTGGCACGCGAAACGGCGGCGAATGTCGACGGCTTCCTGGGCCAGTTGGACAGCGCCTCGCTGAAGGGCGCGGTCGCGCTGCTGGCCGAAGCGCGGCGTGTGCGCGTGCATGGCGTTCGTCAGTTCCATTCGCTGGCGAGCTTCCTCACCTATTGCCTGGGCATGGTGCGCTCGGACGTGGCTCTGCTCGATGCGCCGCGCCTCGGCGTCGCCGAGGCGCTGTCGCAGCTCGAGCCGGGCGACGTCGTCATCACAGCCAGTTGCGCGCCCTATACGCGCAGCGTCGCCGAGGTCGGCCGCATTGCTGCGGCCAACGGCCAGAACGTGATCGCGATCACCGATTCCCGGTCCTCGCCGCTTGTTCCGCCAGCCCAGCATGCGTTCTTCATCCCGCATGCCAGCAGCTTCTATTCAAACAGCATGGGTGCCTATGTCGTGTTTTGCGAAGCGCTGCTCAACCTCGTCGCCCGCGAGCTTGGCGACAAGGCGCTGAATTCGCTGGCCGGGCGCGAGCGGCTGATCGCCGCGATGAACATCGAGGTCGGCTGAAAAACACCCGCCAACTGACAATGAGACGGTGCCTACCGCCCCCGCGCCAGGCTTCCCAGGATGCCGCGCACGATGGCGCGGCCGACGGAGGAGCCGACCGAGCGCACCACCGACTTGATGGCGGCTTCGGCTACGGTCTGGCGGTTGGAAGACCGGCGGTTGCCTGTTCCCAAAACATCGTCGAAGCCGGGAATGGTCCAGCGCGAGCCGCCGCTGTTCTGCTGCCGTGCCTGCGCCTCGGCGTCCTGCGCCTCCTTGGTCTTCTTCTGCAGGATCTCGAAGGCCGATTCGCGATCGACGACCTGATCGTACTGGCCGGCGACCGGGCTCTCGGCGATGATCTTGCGACGCTCGTCCGGCGTGATCGGGCCGAGCCGCGAGGACGGCGGCCGGATCAGCGTGCGCTGGACCATGGCCGGCACGCCCTTGTCCTCCAGCATCGAGACCAGCGCCTCGCCGGTGGCGAGCTGGGTGATGGCGGTGGCGCAGTCGAAATCGGGATTGGGCCGGAAGGTCTCGGCCGCGGTCCGCACCGCCTGCTGCTCGCGCGGCGTGTAGGCGCGCAGCGCGTGCTGGACCCGGTTGCCGAGCTGGGCCAGCACCTTTTCCGGAATATCCAGCGGGTTCTGTGTGACGAAATAGACACCGACACCCTTGGAGCGGATCAGCCGCACCACCTGCTCGACGCGATCGATGAGCACCTTCGGCGCGTCCTCGAACAGAAGATGCGCCTCGTCGAAGAAGAACACCAGCTTCGGCTGGTCGAGATCGCCGACCTCGGGCAGTTCCTCGAACAGCTCCGACATCAGCCAGAGCAGGAAGGTGGCGTAGAGCCTGGGATTCATCATCAGCTTGTCGGCGGCGAGCACGCTGATAGCGCCGCGGCCGTCGCGCGTGGTGCGCATGATGTCGGCGATGCGCAGCGCCGGCTCGCCGAAGAAGTTCGCAGCACCCTGCTGTTCCAGCACCAGGAGCGTGCGCTGGATGGCGCCGACGGAAGGCTTCGTGACATTGCCGTAGCGCGCGCTGAGCTCGTCGGCGCGCTCGGCGATGTTGGCGAGCAACGCCTGCAGGTCCTTGAGGTCGAGCAGCAGCAGGCCTTCCTCGTCGGCGATGCGGAAGGCGATGTTCATGACACCTTCCTGCGCCTCGGTGAGGTTCATCAGCCGCGAGAGCAGCAACGGCCCCATCTCGGAGATGGTGGCGCGGATCGGATGGCCCTGCTCGCCGAACAGATCCCAGAAGATGACCGGGAATTCCTGGAACTGGTAGGGATCGAGCTTCACCTCGCCGGCGCGCTTGACCAGGAAATCCTTGGCCTCGCCCATCATGGATATGCCGGAAAGGTCGCCCTTGATGTCGGCGCAGAACACCGGCACGCCGGCATTCGAAAAACCCTCGGCCAGTATCTGCAGGCTGACCGTCTTGCCGGTGCCGGTGGCGCCTGTGACGAGGCCGTGGCGGTTGCCGTAGCGCAGCAGCAGCTCTTCGGCGCGCTGATAGGAATCGTCGGGCTTGCGGCTGGCGCCGATGAAGATGCTGGTCTCGTCAACCATGTCCGGTCTCCGCAATCTGTTCCGCTCAAAGGGCCTCACCCGGAGGTATAGTAACGCGCGTCGCATGCGGCAATGGCCAGTATCGATTTGGGAGCGGCCCGGAATCTGGCCATTGGCGCTTGCGGATTTCGCGCATGTTTGGCAATCGATTGGCTGGCCGCGGGAAAACCCGGGCGGATAACGCATTGTGATATCCGGTTCCCGACCTTAGATTGGCTGGACCCGGCTGATGCGGCCGAGAAGCGAGGAGAGCGATGGGCGCCGGCGCCATGACCAGGGATGTCGACCTTCCGAACCCGGACGCCAAGCGTTGGCAGGCGCTGGCGGAGAAGGCCCTTGCCGGCGGTTCCTTCGAGGAAAAGCTCGTTTCCCGTACCGATGACGGCATCCGCATCGAGCCGCTCAGCCAGCGCGCGACGGCCGCCGATCCATGGCCGCGCACAAACCCGGCGGCGCCCTGGATCGTCAGCCAGCGCGTCGACGACCCGGACATCGCCCGGGCCAGCGCGCAAGCCCTGGAAGACATCGCCCATGGCGCCACCGGCCTGTCGCTTGTCTTCGAGGGAGCGCCGAATGCCTTCGGCTACGGCCTGCCGCGCACCGCGGAAGCGTTGGAAAGGGTGCTCGACGGCGTGCCGCTCAACCGCGTGCAGGTGCGCATCGACGCCCATCCCTGGAGCCGCGCCGTGGCCGACTGGCTGCTCGCCTTCCTGAGCAAACGCCGCTCCGATCCGACCAAGCTAAACCTGTCCTTCGGTATCGACCCAGCGGCGATCTTCGCCGGCACCGGACGGCTGCGCACCTCGATCGAGGCGCTGCAGGAATCGATGCCGCAGTCGCTGGCGCATTTCTTCTCGATGGGCGTGCCGGGCGTGCTGCTGGAGGCCGACGGCCGCGTCTTCCACAATGCCGGCGCCACCGAGGCGCAGGAGCTCGGCACGATGATGGCCTCCGTCGTGTCCTATCTCAGGATGTTCGAGAAGGCGCGCCAGCCGCTGGTCTATGCGGCACCGTATATCGGCTTCGCGCTCAGCGTCGACCAGGACCAGTTCCTGTCGATGGCCAAGGTGCGGGCGTTACGCAAGCTGTGGGCGCGCATCCAGGAAGCCTGCTCGATCCCGGCCTCGACCGCCAGCATCCATGCCGAGACCTCCTACCGCATGATGACGATGGCCGACCCGGAGACCAACATATTGCGCACGGCGATCGCAGCCTTCGCGGCGGCAACCGGCGGCGCCGATTCGATCTCGATCCTGCCGCACACGATCGCGCATGGGCTGCCGGCGGGCTTTGCCCGCCGCATCGCCCGCAACGCGCAGCTGATCATGGCCGAGGAGAGCCATCTCGGCCAAGTCGCCGACCCCGCCAGCGGCTCGGGCGCGGTCGAGGCGCTGACCGACGATCTCTGCGCCGCCGCCTGGGAAGAATTCCAGCGCATCGAGGCCGAGGGCGGCGTGCTCACCAGCCTGCAGCAGGGCTATATCCAGAACCGCGTGCAGACCGCCGCCGCCAGGCGCAACGGCGCCTACCGCGCCGGCGAACGCGGCATCGTCGGCACGACGTTGTACCGCGCCGGCACGGAGCGCCCGGTCGAGACGCTGCCGCAGGAGCGGCGCCCGGCGCTGACGGAAGGCGTGGCGACCTGCGAGCCGCTGTTTCCGGTGCGCATCGATCAGTCGATCGGAGCCGGATCATGATCCCGGATTTCAGCAAGATCGGCTGGTCGGCGCCGCGTCGCGCGCCGGTCGAGCTCAAGGGCCAGCGGATGACGCCGGAAGGCATCGCAGTAAAACACCTCTACACGCAAGGCGACCTCAAGGGGCTTGCCAATCTCGACACCTATCCGGGCCTGCCGCCCTTCGTGCGTGGCCCCTACCCCACCATGTATGTCCAGCAGCCCTGGACGATCCGGCAATATGCCGGCTTCTCGACGGCAGAGGAATCCAACGCCTTCTACCGGCGCAATCTCGCCGCCGGCCAGAAAGGCCTGTCGGTGGCTTTCGACCTTGCCACGCATCGCGGCTATGACAGCGACCATCCGCGCGTCGCCGGCGATGTCGGCATGGCCGGCGTGGCGATAGATTCCATCCTCGACATGCGGCAGCTCTTCGACGGCATTCCGTTGAACGAGATGACCGTGTCGATGACCATGAACGGCGCGGTGCTGCCGATCATGGCGCTGTACATCGTCGCGGCGGAGGAACAGGGCGTCGCGCAGAAGGATCTCGCCGGAACCATTCAGAACGACATTCTGAAGGAGTTCATGGTCCGCAACACCTACATCTATCCGCCGAAACCTTCGATGCGGATCGTGTCGGACATTTTTGCTTACACCTCCAGGCACATGCCGAAGTTCAACTCTATCTCGATCTCCGGCTACCACATGCAGGAAGCCGGAGCGACCGCCGACCTCGAGCTTGCCTACACGATCGCCGACGGCATCGAATATGCGCGCGCCGGGGTCGCTGCAGGGCTCGACATAGACCGCTTCGCGCCCCGGCTCTCCTTCTTCTGGGCGATCGGCATGAATTTCTTCATGGAGGTCGCCAAGCTCAGGGCCGCGCGGCTGCTCTGGTCGAGCCTGATGCAGAAGAACTTTTCGCCGAAGGACGAGCGCTCGCTGTCGCTGCGCACCCATTGCCAGACTTCCGGATGGTCGCTGACGGCGCAGGACCCCTACAACAACATCACCCGCACGATGATAGAGGCGATGGCCGCGACGCAGGGGCACACGCAGTCGCTGCACACCAACTCCTTCGACGAGGCGATGGCGCTGCCGACCGACCATTCTGCGCGGATCGCCCGCAACACGCAGCTCATCCTGCAGAAGGAATCCGGCACCACGCGCATGATCGATCCGTGGGGCGGCTCGGCCTATGTCGAGCGGCTGACGCATGATCTTGCGGCGCGGGCGCTCGCCCATATCGAGGAGGTCGAGAGCCTCGGCGGCATGGCAGCGGCGATCGAAAAGGGCATCCCGAAGCTGCGCATCGAGGAAGCGGCTGCCCGCACCCAGGCGCGCATCGATTCCGGCGAGCAAATTCTGGTCGGCGTCAACGCGCACCGGCCGCAGACGGATATCGAAGTCGATGTCTTGAAGATCGACAATGCCGAGGTGAAAGCCAGGCAACTGGCGAAGCTGCAGCGGCTCAAAGGCACCCGCGATGTGGCGGCCCTGGAAAACGCCCTGGCGGCGCTGACGCGTGCCGCCGAGAGCGGCGAGAACCTGCTCGAATTCGCGATTCGCGCGGCGCGCGCGAACGCGACCGTCGGCGAGATTTCGCTGGCGCTGGAAAAAGTGTTCGGCAGGCATACGGCTGCGGTCCAGACGATCTCAGGCGTGTATCGCGACGCGCTCGGTGACAACCCGGCGCTCGACCGGTTGCAGGAGAAGATCGAGGCGTTCGAAAAGAAATCCAGCGGCAAGCCGCGCATCCTGGTCGCCAAGATGGGCCAGGACGGCCATGACCGCGGCCAGAAGGTGATCGCCAGCGCCTTTGCCGATCTGGGCTTCGACGTCACCGTCGGGCCGATGTTCCAGACGCCGGACGAGATCGCGAAGCTTGCGGTGCAGCACGACGTCGACATCATCGGCGCCTCTTCCTTAGCCGCCGGGCATCTGACGCTGATCCCCGAGCTCAAGGAAGCGCTGAAGAAGCTCGGCCATGCCGACATGCTGATCGTCGCCGGCGGCGTCATCCCGCCGCAGGACTATGACGCGGTGCTGGCGGCGGGTGCCGCGGAGATCTTCCCGCCGGGAACGGTTATCCCGGAAGCTGCGAACCGGCTGATGGACCGGTTGCTGTCCGATCAATGAGGGCTTGCCGGTTTGGCTGAAAGGTTGTTCTATGGAAATAGACACAACCATGGCGCGATGATGTTCAAGACAACTATCCACGGGCTTGATGACGGATCGGGAGCGTTGCTGCTGCCACGCGAAATGCTTGACAGCCTGGACCTTCAGGTCGGTGACGAGCTCCAGATGATCGAAAGCGACGACGGCCTCATTCTAAAGCCAATCCGCCATGACGACCACAAACGGCAAATGAACGCTGCTCGCGACGTCATGGACAGATACGAGGCTGCACTGCGCAAGCTTTCAACGTTGGCTAACGGCTAGTTCCTCGACACAGTGATTTCGAAAGATTGCAGGCTTTAAGGGCAAGGCTATCAACATCCGCCGGGATAGTCAGCGTAAACGCTGGCGATGAGCTGGAGGCTTCTGAACCTCGTCATTCCAGGGCGGAGCAAGGAGCGAAGCGACGCGCGCAGACCCTGGAATCCATGCCGTTACCTGGACCGAAATGTGCAACGGTGCAGAATTCTGGACCGCCGCGGCGCTTCCAAGTCACGGCATGGATCCTCGGGTCTGCGCGCGTCGCTTCGCTCCTTGCTCCGCCCGTGGATGACGACCGCGATAGGCGTCTCGGCCAATCGCCAAGGCAGGGGACCTGCAACGCACACCAACCAACCGGTCAAATCTTCTGTATTGAGGAACTAATTCTCAGCCTTGTCCGAAAGCTTGACGATTTCCCATTCCTTGCCGTTGACGGTGACGACTTCGCCGACCTTCTTGCCGAACAGCGCCACGGCCATCGGCGAGACATGGGAAATGCTGCCCTTCGACGGATCGGCCTCGTCCTCGCCGACAATGCGCCAGTGCACCTTCTTGCCGTCGTCGCCTTCCAGCGTGACGCCCATGCCGAAGCGCACCACGTCGCTGCCCGGCTCAGGCACCGAAAGTTCGGCGTTCTCGCGCCGCGCCGTCCAGTAGCGCAGGTCGCGCGAAACCACGGCGATACGCTCGCGGTCGCCCTTCCGTTCTGCCTTGGCGAGCACATCACGCAGGTCGGCGAGATTGTCCTCGATCATAGCAAGGCCGCGCTCCGTCACCAGATTGCGGTGCGTGCTGACCGGGCGTTCGCCGACGCCGGCAATGGCGTTTTCGCTGTCTTCTTCGCGGGTGAAAGCTCTGCTCATGCAATGAACTTAGGCTTGGCGAGGCGACTGCACAAGCGGTTTGCCGATAGGGCCATCCTGGCACGATTCCTGCGACAGACAGGGCGAAACGCCAGGACCTGTGCCGATGTTGAACAGACGAACGCTGCTTGCCCAGACCGCCGGCTTCGCCGTCGCCGGCCTCTTTGCCGGCAAGGCATCGGCGAAGTCGTTGCCCGGCATCGAGATGGCCGCGATGCGCGGCTCGATCGATGCCACCGAGATCGGCGTGCAGCCAGGCGCGGTCGACGACCAGAGCAAGGCTTTCGCCAAAATGCTGGCCGAGGCCAGCGATCGCGACCAGCCGGTGTTCCTGCCGCCCGGCACCTATCTCGTCTCGAACCTGAAGCTGCCTGCCCGCGTGCGCCTGTCGGGCGTGCCGGGAGCGACGCGCATCGTCTATGGCGGCAACG
Organism: Mesorhizobium sp. M2A.F.Ca.ET.043.02.1.1; assembly: GCF_003952405.1. NCBI lineage: Bacteria > Pseudomonadati > Pseudomonadota > Alphaproteobacteria > Hyphomicrobiales > Phyllobacteriaceae > Mesorhizobium > Mesorhizobium sp. M2A.F.Ca.ET.043.02.1.1. The sequence goes on along the minus strand of NZ_CP034445.1, from coordinate 5,399,748 downwards.
GCCATCTGATGATGGCGGAACAGGCAGAGCATATCGAGCTGACTGGCCTCGTCTTCGACGGCAGCAACCGCTGGCTGGCCGACTACGCGCAGGGGCTGCTCGACCTGCGCCGCGTCGCCCATCTGACAATCGACAATTGCCAGGTGACCGGCAGCGGCAAGAACGGGCTGGCGCTGGAGCACGCCGTCGGCCGCATCGGCCGCTGCGATATTTCCGGCGCGGCGGATGCCGGCATCTATTCGGTCGAGGCCGGCGGGCTAGAGATTTCCGGCAACACCGTGTCCGACTGCGCCAATGGCGGCATCCTGGTGCATCGCTGGCAGGCGGCGGAAGACGGCACCATCGTCAGCGGCAACCGCGTCCGGCGGATCGGCGCGCGCAGCGGCGGCACCGGCCAGAACGGCAACGGCATCAATGCCTTCCGCGCCGGCAACGTCATCATCTCCGGCAACGTTGTCTCTGACTGCGCCTTCACCGCGATCCGCGCCAACAGCGCCAGCAATTTGCAGATCACCGGCAACACCTGCTCGCGCTCCGGCGAGACCGGGATCTATTCGGAATTCTCCTTCGAAGGCGCGATCCTCAGCAACAACCTCGTCGACGGCGCCGCCAACGGTATCTCGATCGTCAATTTCAACGAAGGCGGCCGCATGGCCGTCTGCTCGAACAACATCGTGCGCAACCTGACGACGGTTGGCCCTTACACCGCCGATCCGCCCGGTTTCGGCGTCGGCATCAGCGCCGAGGCCGACACGACGGTTTCCGGCAATGTCGTCGAGAACGCGCCGCTCTATGGCATGCAGCTCGGCTGGGGGCCCTATCTGCGCAATGTCGTGGCCACCGGCAACATTATCCGCAAGGCCGGCACCGGCATCGTCGTTTCGGTCGTCGAAGGGTCCGGCACGGCCGTCATCTCGGACAATGTCATCGACGGCGCGCAGAATGGCGCCATCATCGGCCAGCGTTGGGCCGATCCGGTGACCAGGGACCTCGCGAAGGCAAGCGACAGCGGCTATGCGCATCTGACCGTCGAGCGCAACAAGGTGAGCTAGACCACAGCCACGATAAAATGCGCCTGGATCTTGGCCGCCACCGCGCCGCGGCCATGCGTCTCGGCGATCGCGGCTTCCGCATAGTCGGTGGCGGACGCCAAGCTCCCGGCCTCCCTGGCCTCGATCTCGTTGCGAAGCAGGGTTCCCTGGCAATAGGCAACGGCGGGAACGCGCGGCGAGGATGCGCGGCTCTGCTCGGCCCTCGTATCGATCGCCACATCGGAGAATCCGGCGGCGGCCAGATCGCTACGGATCAAGTCCTTGTCGTGATAACCATGCGGCGTGCGCGCCAGGAAGCGCGGCGGATCGTGCGGAAAGATCCTGGCCAGGGCATTCGTCACGTCATCGGCGAAGATATTCTCCTCGATGCGATCCCACACGCTGAACAGGAAATGCCCGCCAGGCTTCAGGACGCGCTTTGCCTCGCGATAGGCGGCGGCGCGGTCGGGAAAGAACATCGCGCCGAACTGACAACAGACGAGGTCAAAGGCAGCGTCGTTGAAGGGCAGCTTCAAGGCATCCGCCTGGCGCCAGGTAATGCGGCTGTCCGGCCCCTGGCGCGACGCCGCATAGTCGAGCATCGGCTGGTTGAGGTCGGTCACGGTGTAGCTGGCATCGGGAGAGAGTTTCGGCGCCAAGGCGCGCGTGACGGCCCCGGTGCCCGCGGCGGTCTCCAAAACGGCGGCTGGCGAGAAGGAAGCCGCCCGGCGCGCCGTCTCGGCGGCATAGGCCTCGAAAATCAGCGGCACCATATGGCGATCGTAATTTTCCGGGATCGACCCGGCAAACACCTTGTCCGCTTCCAGCATGATCTGGCCCGCCGTCCGATTGTTAGTGGAGGAGACTAGCACATAATTTTTTGTCTCGGCTTATGCGCACGGCATATCGGTGCCGGTGAAACCTCGCTAGCCCAGCGCCGCCGTCGGCCGCAGCAAGCCGACCTTGGCGCCGATGCGGCTTTCGACTGCGGGATGGGCGAGTTGGGTGAGCCTTGCCGCTACCGCCTCTTCGGCGCGCAACAGCTTTGCCAGCACCGCGGCGATCATCACCTCGGCCCCTCTGCCGGCGCCATCATCGCATTTGAGCGCGATGCCGAGACCGAGCTCGGGCAAGGCCGCGCAATAGACGCCTTCGGCGCCGGTCTTGACGAAGATGCGGCCCGGTGCTGCCTGCATCAGCGCGACATCGGCCTTGCCGGTGCCGGCGACCAGGAACGGCTCGGCCATGCAGGCCGAAAGCAGACGCTTCGCCGCCTTGGCTCGCTCGGGCGAAAAGCCCCTGCCCGTCGCCATGCGGGCAAAGCCCTGCGCAAAATTCTTCAACGGCACGGCATAGGTCGGGATCGAGCAGCCGTCGATGGCGCTGTTGCCGGTGTTGTGAGCGGCGCCGGTGACGGATTGCATGGCGTCGCGCACCATCTCCTGCTGCGCGTGTCCCTCCTTGACGTAGCCCTGATGGGCGATGCCCGAATGCACGCAGGTGCAGAGGAAGCCGGCGTGCTTGCCGGAGCAGTTGTTGTGCAAGGCGCTCGGCACATCGCCGGCGCGGGCGAGCGCAAGGGTGGCTTCATGGTTGGGCCAATGCGCGCCGCATTCCAGCGCGGTCTTATCGAGACCGGCCCTGGCGAGCATTGCCCGCGCCAGTTCGACATGGGCGGGTTCGCCCGAATGCGAGGCGCAGGCCAGCGCCAGTTCGCGGTTGCCGAAGCCGTAGGCGTCGGCCGCGCCCGATTCGACCAGCGGCAGCGCCTGGATCGCCTTCACCGCGGAGCGCGGGAAAACCGGACGGTCCGTGTCGCCGATCTCCCAGACGGCCTTGCCGTCGGCGTCGAAGACCGAAACCGCGCCGCGATGCCTGCTTTCGACCACCGCGCCGCGCGTGACTTCGACCAGAACCGGATTGGACATGCTGCCTCCCGCACGCGCCTTGGGACGCTTTAGTGCGGGCCGCTTCTACCTGATGCGGTCGAGAATGGAAACGTAATTGGCGACGGCTGCACCCCCCATGTTGAAGATGCCGCCGAGCTTCGCGCCCGGCACCTGGATGCCGCCGGCTTCGCCAGTCAGTTGCATGGCGGTAAGCACATGCATCGAGACCCCGGTGGCGCCGATCGGATGGCCCTTGGCCTTCAGGCCGCCCGAAGGATTGACCGGAAGGCGGCCGTCCTTGGCCGTCGTCCCGTCCAGCGCCAGCTTGGCGCCCTCGCCTGGCTTGGCCAGGCCCATCGCTTCGTATTCGATCAGCTCGGCGATGGTGAAGCAGTCATGCGTCTCGACGAAGGAGAGGTCGTCGAGCGTCACGCCTGCCTTCTTCAGCGCCTGGTTCCAGGCGTGCTCGCAACCCTCGAAGGCTAGGATGTCGCGCTTCGACATCGGCAGGAAATCCTGGACATGCTCGTTGGCGCGGAAGGTTACGGCGCGGCGCATCCTCAGCGCAGTCGCGGTATCGGTCAGCACAAGAGCGGCCGCGCCATCCGAGACCAGCGAGCAATCGGTGCGCTTCAGCGGACCGGCGACGAAGGGGTTCTTTTCGCTTTCCTGGCGGCAGAACTCATAGCCGAAATCCTTGCGCATCTGCGCATAAGGGTTGTCGACACCGTTTTTGTGGTTCTTGGCGGCGATCATGGCCAGCGCATCCGACTGGTCGCCATAGCGCTGAAAATAAGCCTGCGCGATCTTGCCGAAGACGCCGGCAAAGCCAGCAGGCGTGTCGCCGTCTTCCGGCAGGTAGGATGCCTTGAGCAGGTTCTTGCCGATCTCGGGACCCGGCGTGGTCGTCATCTGCTCGGCGCCGACCACCAGCACGACGCGGGCGGCGTTGGCGTCAATGGCGCGGATGCCTTGCCGCACGGCGGCCGAGCCGGTGGCGCAGGCATTCTCGACGCGTGTCGCCGGCTTGAAGCGCAGCCGGTCGTCGGCCTGCAGCACGAGGCTGGCGGTGAAATCCTGCGGGGAGAAGCCGGCGTTGAAATGGCCGAGCACAATCTCGTCGACATCGTCTGGACCGATGCCGGCATGGTCGAGCGCCTCGACGGCAACCTTGGTGATCAGGCCCTCCAGCGTCTCGCCTTCGAGCTTGCCGAAGCGCGAATGCGCCCAGCCGACGATGCATGCGGTCATGGCAACCTCCATTTGCGCCGCAGCCTAGCACGATCCTTGGCGGCACGTGATTCAATATTGTTCAACAGTGAACCGTTTTCTAGCCCCCTGCCATGGGCCAGAACGACACGATCAGTTGATCCCGGTGTCGATTTTTTATTGATTGACGCGTCAATAAAAAATAATCTCGACCCGAACCGGATCCCTAAAATGCCGAAAGTCGGAATGGAACCCGTGCGCCGCAAGGCGCTGATCGACGCGACGATCTCTGCGATCGGCGAGCGCGGATCGCTGGACGTGACGATGTCGGAGATCGCCGGACGCGCCGGTGTGTCGTCGGCGCTGGCGCATCACTATTTCGGCGCCAAGGACGAGCTGCTGTTCGCGACGATGCGGCACATCCTGACGGAGCTCAACATCGACACCAGGCGCGCGCTTCACACCGCCGGCACAGCGCGTGAGCGCGTCTCTTCCGTGGTCGCGGTCAGCTTCTCAGATGACCAGTTCCAGGCCGAGATCATCGCCGCATGGCTCGCCTTCTATGTCGAGGCGCAGAAATCGACCGAACTGCGGCGCCTGCTGCGCATCTATGCGCGGCGGCTGCATTCCAACCTGATGAGCGGGCTGACCGGCATCCTGCCCCGGGCAGAGGCCGACCGCGTGGCGGAAGCGACCGCGGCGCTGATCGACGGGCTCTACATCCGCCGCGCGCTGAAGGACGGCGTGCCGGACGCGCAGACCGCGATCGCGCTTGTGGAAGACTATCTCGAAACCAAGCTCAACGGACGGAGCCTGCCTTGACCACCCGGCGACCCAATTTCCTGATCGTCATGGTCGATCAGCTCAACGGCACGTTCTTCCCGGACGGCCCGGCCGAGTTCCTGCATGCCCCCAATCTGAAGGCGCTGGCCGCGCGCTCGGCGCGCTTCGCCAACAACTATACCGCCTCGCCGCTCTGCGCGCCGGGACGTGCCTCCTTCATGAGCGGGCAACTGCCGTCGCGCACCCAGGTCTATGACAACGCCGCGGAATTCGCCTCCTCGATCCCGACCTACGCGCATCATCTGCGCAGCGCCGGCTATCACACGGTGCTCTCCGGCAAGATGCATTTCGTCGGTCCCGACCAGTTGCACGGCTTCGAGGAGCGGCTGACCACCGACATCTACCCGGCCGATTTCGGCTGGACGCCGGACTACCGCAAGCCCGGCGAGCGCATCGACTGGTGGTACCACAATCTGGGTTCGGTGACCGGCGCCGGCATCGCCGAGATCACCAACCAGATGGAATATGACGACGAGGTCGCCTTCCACGCGACGCAGAAGCTCTATGAGTTCGCGCGCGTGTCGGATGACGCGGACCAGCGCCCCTGGTGCCTGACCGTCTCCTTCACCCATCCGCACGATCCCTATGTCGCGCGGCGCAAATACTGGGACCTCTATGAGAACTGCCCGGCGCTGGAGCCGGACGTCGGCTTCATTCCCTATGACAGCCAGGATCCGCATTCAAAGCGGCTCTACAAGGCATCCGACTACGACAGTTTCGACATCACGCCGGAACAGATTCGCTGCTCGCGGCGCGGCTATTTCGCCAACATCTCCTATCTCGATGACAAGCTCGGCGACTTGCTGTCGGTGCTGGAACGCACCCGCATGCTGGACGACACGATCGTGCTGTTCTGCTCCGACCATGGCGACATGCTGGGCGAGCGCGGCCTCTGGTTCAAGATGTGCTTCTACGAGGGTGCGGCGCGCGTGCCTTTGATGATGGGCGGCAAGGACATCAAGGCCGGGTTGATCGAGACGCCTGTCTCAAATCTCGACGTGGCGCCGACGCTCTGCGACCTCGCCGGCATCGACATGAGCGGGATCGCGCCATGGACGGACGGCCAGTCGCTGCTGCCGCTTGCCGCCGGTAAGGAGCGCTCGGCGCCGGTGCTGATGGAGTATGCGGCTGAAGGCTCCTACGCGCCGATGGTGGCGATCCGCGAGGGCAAATACAAATTCGTCCATTGCGAACTCGATCCGCCGCAGCTCTTCGATCTCGACGCCGATCCGCGCGAGCTCGACAATCTCGCCGCCAACCCGGCTTACGCCGATCTGGTCTCGGCCTTCATGGAAAAGGTCCGCGCGCGCTGGAACATGGCGGACTTCGACGCCGCTGTGCGCGAAAGCCAGGCGCGCCGCTGGGTCGTCTACCCGGCGCTGCGCAACGGCGCCTACTACCCATGGGAGTTCCAGCCGCTGCAGAAGGCATCGGAACGCTACATGCGCAACCACATGAACCTCGACAATCTGGAAGAGAGCAAACGGTATCCGAGAGGCGAATGATGGCAGACATTCTCGTCCCACCGCTTGATCATCTGAGGCAGGCCTATGCCGTCACCTCGACGGCCACGCAGGTGACGCCGCTCCTGGTGTCGGCGGCTTTGGCCAGGGAAACCGGCGCGGCGCGCGTCTTCGTCAAGCCGGAGTCGCTGCAATGGGCCGGCTCCTTCAAGGTGCGCGGCGCCTATTGGCGGCTGAAGCGGCTTTCGCCGGATGAAGCGAAGCAAGGCGTCGTCGCCTATTCCTCCGGCAATTTCGCGCAAGGGCTGGCGGCCGCCGGCCAGGCGCTGGGCATTCCCGTCACCATCGTCATGCCGATCGACGCGCCAGCCGCAAAACGCGACGCGACCGCAGGCTATGGCGCACGCGTGGTGCTGACCGACCATGGCGACCGCGCGCGTGAGGAGGTCGCCGCCGCCAAGGCGCGCGAGATCGCCGAGACCGAGCACCTCACCTTGCTCCATCCCTTCGACGATCCGGAAATCGTCGCAGGCCAGGCCGGCGCCGGACTGGAAGCGCTCGACCAGTTGGCGGCTAAGAAGGCGCATGCCGACCTGGTGTTCTGCTCGGTCGGCGGAGGCGGGCTGATCGGCGGCGTCTCGCTGGCCTTCCACTATCTGTCGCCCAGGACCGAGATCATCGCCGTCGAGCCGGAGGGTTTCAACGGCATGGGCTCGTCGCTCGCGCATGGCGCCATCGAGACCATGCCGATCGGACCGAAATCGATCTGCGACGGGTTGATGGCGCGCAAGCCTGGCGACGCGCCCTTTGCGGCGGTGAGTGCCGCCGGCGTGCGCGGCGTCACCGTCGATGACGCCTCGGTGCGGCGGGCTATGAAGATCGCCTTCGAGCGGATGAAGCTGGTGCTGGAGCCCTCGGGCGCGGCATCACTGGCCGCCCTTCTCGGCGGCAAGGTGGATGTGAAGGACAAGACTGTCCTGGTGGTTGCAACCGGCGGCAATGTCTCGCTCGCCGATTTTATGGCGCATATGAACAATGCTTGAAGCGGATTTCGTCATCATCGGCTCCGGCTCCGCCGGCTCGGCCATGGCCTATCGGCTGTCGGAAGACGGCAAGCACTCGGTGATCGTCATCGAGTTCGGCGGCACCGATATGGGGCCGCTGATCCAGATGCCGTCGGCGCTGTCGATCCCACTCAATATGAGCCTCTACGACTGGGGTTTCGCCAGCGAGCCGGAGCCGCATCTCGGCGGCCGCGTGCTGGCGACGCCGCGCGGCAAGGTGATCGGCGGCTCGTCCTCGATCAACGGCATGGTCTATGTGCGCGGCCATGCGCACGACTTCGACCATTGGGCGGAACAGGGTGCGACCGGCTGGGGCTTCGCCGACGTGCTCCCCTATTTCAAGCGCATGGAGGATTCCGACGGCGGCGAGGATGGCTGGCGGGGCCACGGCGGACCATTGCATGTGCAGCGCGGCACACGGAAGAATCCGCTCTATGGCGCCTTCGTCGAGGCCGGCCGCCAAGCCGGCTTCGAGCTCACCGACGACTATAACGGCTCCAAGCAGGAAGGTTTTGGGCCGATGGAGCAGACCATTCTTGGCGGCCGCCGCTGGTCGGCGGCGAACGCCTATCTGAAGCCGGCTCTCAAACGCAAGAATGTGAGTCTGGTCAAAGGCTTCGCCCGGCGCGTGGTGATCGAGAATCAACGCGCCCTCGGCGTCGAGATCGAAGCTGACAAAAAGATTCAGGTCGTTAAGGCGCGGCGTGAAGTGATCGTCGCGGCGTCGTCGATCAACTCGCCGAAGATCCTGATGCTGTCCGGCATCGGCCCAGGCGCGCATCTGCAGGAGAACGGCATAAAGGTGATCGCCGACAGGCCGGGTGTCGGCGCCAATCTGCAGGACCATCTGGAGCTCTATATCCAGCAGGAATCGACCAGGCCGATCACGTTGAACTCGGTGCTCAATCCCTTCTCCAAGGCATTGATCGGCGCGCAGTGGCTGTTCTTCAAGAGTGGCCTTGGCGCCACCAACCATTTCGAGGCGGCGGCCTTCGTGCGTTCGCAGGCCGGCGTCGACTACCCCGATATCCAGTATCACTTCATTCCCGCGGCGGTGCGCTATGACGGCAAGTCGGCGGCGAAGTCGCACGGCTTCCAGGCGCATGTTGGGCCGATGCGCTCGAAGTCGCGCGGCTCAGTGACGCTGCGCTCGCCCGACCCGAAGACGAAGCCGGTGATCCGCTTCAACTACATGTCGCATCCGGACGACTGGAGCGAGTTCCGCCACTGCATCCGGCTGACCCGCGAGATTTTCGGGCAGAAGGCCTTCGACGGCTTCCGCGGCAAGGAGATCTCGCCCGGCAGCCATGTGCGGACCGACGACGAGCTCGACGCTTTCATCCGCGACCATGCCGAGAGCGCCTACCATCCTTGCGGCACCTGCCGGATGGGCCGTGCCGACGATGTGACCGCCGTCGTCGATCCGGAATGCCGAGTAATCGGCGTCGAGGGCCTGCGCGTCGCCGATTCCTCGATCTTCCCGCGGGTGACCAATGGCAACCTCAACGCCCCCTCGATCATGACCGGCGAAAAGGCGTCCGACCATATCCTCGGCCGCACGCCGCTGGCGCCATCCAACCAGGAACCCTGGATCAATCCGCGCTGGCAGGTGGCGGACCGATAGGGCATTGTCGGGCTGACCGCCCTCCCGGCGAACAGACTTGGAGAAAGCCATGCGCGCCCAGCCGACCGCATCGCACTATGTCAACGGCCGCTATATCGAGGATGAGGGCGGCACGCCGCTGCCGGTGATCTATCCGGCAACCGGCGAGACCATCGCCACCCTGCATTCAGCGACGCCGAACGTGCTGGAGCTGGCGATCGAGGCGGCCCGCTCCGCGCAGCCGGCCTGGGCGCGGCTAAAGCCCGTCGAGCGCGGCCGCATCCTGCGCCGCGCCGCCGATATTCTGCGCGCGCGCAACGCCGACCTGGCGCGCATCGAGACGCTCGACACCGGAAAGGCGATCCAGGAGACATTGGTGGCGGACGCCCCTTCCGCCGCCGACTGCCTGGAATATTTCGCCGGAGCGGTCGCCGCCTTCAACGGCGAGATGATCGATCTCGGCGGACCATTCGCCTACACGCGCCGCGAGCCGCTCGGCGTCTGCGTCGGCATCGGCGCCTGGAACTACCCGATCCAGATCGCCGGCTGGAAATCGGCGCCGGCGCTGGCCATGGGCAATGCCATGGTGTTCAAGCCTTCGGAGAACACGCCGCTTTCGGCCCTGGCGCTGGCCGAGATCTACTCGGAGGCCGGCTTGCCCGATGGGCTGTTCAATGTCGTGCAAGGCTATGGCGATGTCGGCGCCGGCCTCGTCGGCCATGATGTGGTGGCAAAAGTTTCGGTGACCGGCTCGGTGCCGACCGGTCGCAAGGTGCTGTCGCTCGCCGGCTCCAAGATGACGCATGCGACGATGGAGCTCGGCGGCAAGTCGCCGCTCATCGTCTTCGACGATGCCGACCTCGAGAATGCCATCGGCGGCGCCATGCTCGGCAATTTCTATTCGACCGGGCAGATCTGCTCCAACGGCACGCGCGTCTTCGTGCAGAAGGGCCTGCATGACCGCTTCGTCGAGCGGCTGGTCGAGCGGACCAAGAAAATTCGCATCGGCGATCCGCTCGATCCCGAGACGCAGATGGGGCCACTGGTCAGCCGGCTGCAGCAGAGCAAGGTCGTCTCGTACATCGAAGCCGGCCAGCAGGACGGAGCGACACTCGCCTACGGCGGCAACGTGCCGTCGCTGCAAGGTTTCGAGAGCGGTTTCTTCATCGAGCCGACCGTGTTCACCAATGTCACCGACACCATGCGCATCGCACGCGAGGAGATTTTCGGACCGGTGATGAGCGTCTTGAAGTTCGACAGTGAGGACGAGGTGATCGAGCGCGCCAACGACACCGAGTTCGGGCTGGCGGCTGGCGTGTTCACGCGAGACCTGCCGCGTGCGCATCGGGTGATCGCCGAGCTGCAGGCCGGCACCTGCTGGATCAACGCCTACAATCTGACCCCGGTCGAAATGCCCTTCGGCGGCGTCAAGCAGTCCGGCATCGGCCGCGAGAACTCGCTGGCCGCGCTCGCGCATTATTCGCAGCTCAAGGCGGTTTATGTCGAGACGGGTGACGTGGCGGCGCCTTATTGATGTCGCGATCCGTTTCGGCAGATCATCGCGCTGTTCTCCTTGCCGCGGTTTGCCACAACCTTGCCGGAGGCAAAGGAGGCCAAGATGGCGGGGGAAGCCAAGGACAACCGAGCCGTCGTGTTGCCGCTACTGCTCGGCTTCAACGGCGGCTATGTCGACACGATGGGTTTCCTGGCGCTCCAGGGGCTGTTTACCGCGCATGTCACCGGCAACTTCGTGACGCTCGGCGCCTCCCTGGCGCTCGGCACGTCAGGCGCCCTGTCGAAGCTGCTTGCGCTGCCGGTCTTTTGCGCTGTTGTCATCCTCAGCCGGCTGTTGTCGAACGCGCTGAGACACCGGGAAGCGCCGGTCTTTCGTTACCTGCTGACGATCAAGCTCGTATTGCTGATCGCAGCCGCCGTTCTGGCGGTCCGGCTCGGGCCTTTCCCGGATGGCGACCATTGGGCCGCCATCGTAACGGGAATGATATTGGTTTCGGCCATGGCGGTGCAGAACGCCGCGCATCGCGTCCATCTCGCCAGCCTGCCGCCTTCGACGCTGATGACCGGCACCACGACCCAGATCATGCTGGACCTGGCCGACCTGATCTACGGCTCGTCCGCCGCGGATACTGCCGCGTCACGGTCGCGCCTCGCGCGGATGTCGGGCATGGTGGCCGTCTTCGCTCTCGGATGCGGAACGGCCGCGCTGCTCCATGTGCAGATCGGTGTCTGGTCATTCGCGGCGCCGCCGGTCGTCGCGCTGCTGGCGCTGATCGTCCGCGGGAGCGTGACGCCGTGACGAAGGTGTTTGATCGGGCCGTGCCGGAAACCGGCTCACCCCATCTGCGCCGTCCCGTCCAGATACTGCGTCAGCGCGTAGACCAGATGGTAGAAGATGCTGGCCGGCACCTCGGTCGCCAGTGAGCGGCCGCGCTCGTCGATGCGGTCGATCCACAGACCGAGCGGCGCCGGATCGATGTGCCAGCGGAACAGGCGGCCGACGCGCGCCTCGATCTCGGGCTTGAGGTCCGGCCCGCCCGAGCCGTCCAGCGCGATCGCCGCCTTGATCGCCTCGGCCTGTGGCCAGCTTCGCGAAACCGTGTCGAGCGGCAGACCCTGGCGCGAGACGGCGCCGTAGGCGAGGCCGGTTGCGCGGTTGAGCCCGTTGGCAATGGCCGAGGCGTAGAGCTTGCGGGCGAAGGCGGTAAGTTCGCTCTGGCCGCTGCGGGCGGCGAAATCGACCAGCAGCGAGGCCCATTCGAAATGATGGCCAGGCTCGGTCCAACTCCCCTTCTCGCCCGCGGCCGGCTTCCAGCCCTTGTCGAAATACTCGCCAATCGTCCAGCTTTCGGCATCGAAGAAATGACTGCGGAAGAGGTCGATGATGCGCGCTGCGCGGCGCAGATAGGCGCGCTCGCCCGTCGCCTTGTGCCAGGCGAGGAAGGCCTCGAGCAGATGCATGTGCGGGTTGGAGCGCCGCTCCTCCGCCCCATCCGAGGTTTCCAGGAAACCGGTCATGCGGCTGTCTTCCAGATGCGCGTCGAGGAAGGAAAACGTCTCCTCGCCGAGCCGCAACGCATCTGGATGGCCCGACATGTGGGCGTGCGCCAGCGCCAGGAGCACGCAGGAATGATCGTAGGCATCCTCGACAGGATCGGCGACCGAGCCATCGATGTTGAGCGTGCGCACCCAGCCGCCGCGCACGGTGCGGCCCTGACCAGCCATGAAGTCGATACCGTGGGCGATCAGCCTGTCCGCCGGACCTTCCCAGCCACGCTCCTTGGCCACCGCGAAGGCGTAGACCTGGCGCGCCTGCGTGCGCATTCGCTTGGGTTTCATCAAAGGCGCGGCGTCGAAGCCGAGCGCTTCGTGGAAGCCGCCATGGCGCTCATCGACGCCGACCGTCGACCACAGCGGCAGCGTCTCCTCGAACAGCCAGTGGCGCACGCGCCGCCGCCAGGCGCCGCTCTCGATGACGCGGTCATGCGCCGGCGTGAATCGCGTCTCCAGCCGTCCGGATTTCTCCAGCTGCTCGACGATCTTCTTGACGTGCTGGCTGTGGCTGACCGGCGCGACGAAGGTGGCGTCAGCCGTCGAAACGATAGCGACATCCTTCATGCCGATCGCCGAAAGCAGGCGGCCATCGCCGCGGATATAGGAGTGTTCGCAATCGATGGCGACGACATCGCCGATGATGACGTTGCCGTGCTTGTCGGACGGGCCGACATCGAGCAGCGACTGCCACGAGCCGAGATCGTTCCAGCGGAAGCCGGCCGGGACCATGGCAATGTCCTTGGCGCGCTCCATGATGGCGTAGTCGATCGAGGTCGACGGGATGACCGAGTAGAGTTCCAGCGCCATGTAAAGGCCCGAGAGATCGCTGGTTGCCGCCTTGTAGGCAGTTTCGGTCGCCTGCCAGATTTTCGGCTCATAGGCCGCGAAGGCGTCGCGCATGGCGCCGGCGCGGAACAGGAAGATGCCGGTGTTCCAGTAGAAATTGCCGGCGTCGAGATAGGCCTGCGCGGTGGCGAGATCCGGCTTCTCGACAAAGCGCGAGACGTCGAACACGCCCGCCCTGTCCGCCCCAACCTCGATATAGCCGTAGCCGGTCTCGGGCTGGGTTGGCTTCAGGCCGAACACCACGAGCCGCCCGGCATTTGCCGCGACCGCGCCCGCCTCGATGCTTTGCCAGAACTGAGCGGTCGTCGAGATCTCATGGTCGGACGGCACCACCAGCACCAGCTCGTCGCCATATTCGGAGAGCGTGCGCAGGCTTGCCAGCGCGACGGCGGCGGCCGTGTTGCGGCCCGTCGGCTCGAACAACGGTCCGCCGCCCTTGAGATCAACGCCGGCAAGGTCGGCATGGACGCGCTCGGCGTGACGTTCCGCGGCGATCAGGAAGATCGGCGTCTCGCCGTCCGGCCGCGCCGCCAGCCGGCGCAAGGTCCTGGCCAGCATCGAGCCATCGCCGGAAAAATAGTGGAACTGCTTGGGGTTGTCCTCGCGCGACAGCGGCCATAGCCGCGACCCGACGCCGCCACTCATGACGAAACTGACGATGCGCTGAGGCAAGATTCGGACTCCAGGCGGCCGGAGAACTCGTTTTAGCGGCGTCATGGTTGGTCACACAAGGCTGGAACTCGCCTTTCACGAACTGCCTCAACCCGCTGCCGTCCCGACCGGCGCGACGAAAGCCGACGAAATGCGACAGAAGTGCTGCCATTGCCGCTTGCAGTATCGAAAAGCGGCGGCTATAAGCCCGCCGTCTGGTCACGGAGTGTAGCGCAGTCTGGTAGCGCACCTCGTTCGGGACGAGGGGGTCGCAGGTTCAAATCCTGCCACTCCGACCAGAAGAAACAAGCACTTGGATGCTTGCAATCCCGCGCGCCTCGTTGACTTTTTTCGTGGAACAGTGAGCCGATTGGCTTGTGCCGCCTATTGTGCTCGACAGCCGGCCCTTACTTTGACCTAATGGCGTACTGTCCTGGGTTCGTGGAGCGCGGAACCCGCAGAGCGGCTGAGAGAATGACATTCAAGCCTACAGCCATTTTGATCGCGACGCTGCTTCTGGCAGCAGGCTGCTCATCGACCACCGCGTCGATCAGCCCGGCGAAATACGACAAGATGAACTGCGCCGAGCTCAACAATGCGGTGGGCGACACCGCCACGGATATTTCGCGTACCGCAATCGCCCGCGGCAAGGTCGCCAATACCAGCGTGCCGAACTGGCTGCTCGGCGGCGAACGTGTGAAGGCAGTGGTTGCCAATCGCGAAACCGTCCGGATCGAACGGCTGCAGCAACAGCAGCAGGTGATCGTCACGGCCAGAAAGCAAAGGTGCCCCTCCGCGCAGTGAGCCGGCGCCCGGTCGGGCTCGCCCCGCCTCAAGCGCTGATGCGGAACCGTGTTGAATCGATCGCCGCGTTCATCAGCGTCTGCGTGTAGGCCTCGCGCGGGTTGTCGAAGATTTCCTGCGTCGGTCCTTCCTCGACGATCTTTCCCTGCTTCATCACGATGATGTAGTCGGCCATGGCGCGCACCACAGCGAGGTCGTGGCTGATGAAGAGGTAGGACAGCTCGTGGTCGGCTTGCAGCTTGCGCAGCAATTCCACGATCTGCTTCTGCACCGAGCGGTCGAGCGCCGAGGTCGGCTCGTCCAGCACCACCACTTTCGGCTTCAAGATCATGGCGCGGGCAATGGCGATGCGCTGGCGCTGGCCACCGGAGAATTCGTGCGGATAGCGGTTGCGGGCGTTGGGATCGAGGCCGACCTCGCGCAACGCCTCGACGGCGCGCTGGTCGCGCTGCTTGCCGGTCAGCGAAGGCTCATGCACCAGAAGGCCCTCGGTGATCACCTGGCCGACGGTCATGCGCGGCGACAACGAACCAAACGGGTCCTGGAAGACGAGCTGCAATTCGCGCCTGAGCGGCCGCATCGCCTGGCGATCGGCTCCTGAGATGTCGCGGTCGCCGAAGCGGATGACGCCGTCGCTGGGCAAGAGCCTGAGCAGCGCGCGGCCGAGCGTCGACTTGCCCGAACCGGATTCGCCGACGATGCCGATCGTCTGGTTGCGCTTCAGCCTGACCGAGATCTTGTCCACCGCGCGCAGCATCAGCGGCTCGCCGCCGAGGAAGCCGCCGCCGATCTTGAAGACGACCTCGACATTTCGGCCTTCGAGCAGCACCGGCGAATTGGCCGGCGGCGCCGCCTTGCTGCCGGTCGGCTCGGCCGCGAGCAGCATTTTGGTGTAGGCATGCTGCGGATTGGCGAAGAGCGCTTCCGCCGCGCCCTCCTCCACCACTTCGCCCTGGCGCATGACATAGACCCGGTCGGCGAAACGGCGCACGATGCCGAGGTCGTGGGTGATGAAGACGATCGCCATGCCGAGCTTGCGCTGCAGTTCGGCCAGCAGCATCAGGATCTGCGCTTGGATGGTGACGTCGAGCGCTGTCGTCGGCTCGTCTGCGATCAGGATGTCGGGATCGTTGGCGAGAGCCATGGCGATCATGACGCGCTGACGCTGGCCGCCCGACATTTCGTGCGGGTAGGATTTCATGCGCCGCTCGGGATCGGGGATGTGCACCAACCTGAGCAGCTTCAGCGCTTCTTCGCGCGCCGCCGGCCCGGAGAGCCCGCGGTGCCGGCGGATCGGCTCGATCAGCTGATTGCCGATGGTGTAGAGCGGGTCGAGCGAGGTCATCGGCTCCTGGAAGATCATGCTGATCTTGCGGCCGCGCACCTTGTTGAGCTCGCTCTTCGACAGGGTCAGAAGGTTCTGGCCACGGTAGTCGACATGGCCGGTCGCCTCGCCATTGGAGGACAAGAGGTTCATCGCCGCCATCATCGTCTGGCTCTTGCCGGAGCCGGATTCGCCGACGACGGCGACGGTCTCGCCCGCGTTCACGTTGATACTAATGCCTTTGACCGCCTCCACCGTGCCGTCGAGGGTCTGGAAGCGGACGCGCAGGTCCTTGACGCTGAGGATCGTTTCGGTGGCCATGTCAGCGGTCCTTCGGATCAAGCGCGTCGCGCAGGCCGTCGCCGACGAAGTTCAGGGCAAACAGCGTCGAGACGAGGAAGAAAGCTGGGAACAACAGCAGCCAGTTGGCGTAGCCGATGTTCTTGGCGCCGACCGAGATCAGCACGCCCCAGCTGGTCATCGGCTCCTGAACGCCGAGGCCAAGGAAGGAAAGAAAACTTTCCAGGATGATGACCTGCGGCACAAGCAGCGTCATGTAGATGACGACCGGGCCAAGCAGGTTGGGGATGACATGGCGCAGCAGGATGCCGCGCTGACCGACGCCCATCGCTTCCGCCGCCTGGACATATTCCTGCCTTCGGATCGACAGCGCCTGGCCGCGCACGATGCGCGCCATGTCGAGCCACAGCACAGCCCCCACCGCCAGGAACATCAGCACGAAGTTGCGGCCGAAGAACACCACCAGCATGATGACGAAGAAGATGAAGGGCAGCGAATAGAGCACGTCGACGATGCGCATCATCACCTCGTCGACCCGGCCGCCGGCAAACCCGGCGGTCGCGCCGTAGATGACGCCGATGACACCGGCGACGACGCCGGCGAGCAGGCCGATGGCGAGCGAAATGCGCCCGGCCATCAGTGTTCGCGAAAGCAGGTCGCGGCCGGTGTTGTCAGTGCCGAAGTAGAAATATTGCTGCTTGATGGCCGAGCTCATCGTCACTTCGAGCCCATCGGCCGACTTGTTCTCGATCCTGGTGTCGTCGAAGGCGTCGGAACGGTCGAGATAGCGGATGTTGCGGTCGTCGATCGGCTTGGTCGAGGTGACGGTGACAATGACGCGACTGCCGTCCTGGTGCCATTCCTTGATGTTGGCGCGCATGCGCTTGATGGCATCGGTGAGCGCGCCCTGGATCATGTCGGGCTTCGGATAGGCCGAGAGACTCGGCGGCATGCGCACATAGTCGCCGTAGATGGTGGTGTATTCGTGCGGCACGACCATTGGGCCGAACACGCTGATGACGGAGATGAAGGCCAGGTAGTAGAGGCTGAACATGGCGGCGCGGTTGCGCTTCAGCCGCGCCCAGGCATTGCCCCAGAGCGAGCGGCCGACGATCGGCTCGGGCACGGCGACGGCAAGGTCAGTCATAGCGCACCCTCGGATCAACGACCGCGTAGAGAAGGTCGACGATCAGGTTGAAGACGATGGTGAAGAGCGCGATCACCACCACGGTTCCCATGACCAGCGTGTAGTCGCGGTTGAGCGCTGCATCGACGAAGTAGCGGCCGACGCCGGGGATGGAAAAAATCGTCTCGACAATGATCGAGCCGGTGAGCAGGGCCGCGGCCGCCGGGCCGGTGAAGGAGACGATCGGCAGCACGGCGCCGCGCAGCGCGTGCTTGACCACCACCGACCAGTCGGAGAGACCGAGAGCGCGGGCGGTGCGGATGTGGTGGGAGCGCAGGCTCTCGATCATCGAGCCGCGCATCAGGCGGGCGACGATGGCGATCTGCGGCAAGGCCAGCGTCAGCACCGGGCCGACCTTGTTGATCAACGCGCCGTCCCCCCAGCCGCCGATCGGCAGGAGCTTCCAGGACAGCCCGAAGACAAGCTGGATCACCGGAGCGATGACGAAGGTCGGGATGGTGCTGCCGGCAGTGGCGAGCGCAATCACCGAATAGTCGGCGATTTTGTTCTGGTTGAGCGCCGCGATCGTACCCAGGATCGAGCCCACAATCAGCGCCAGCACCAATGCCGACGTGCCGAGCTGAACGGAGATCGGCAGGCCCTTGGCGAAGAGTTCGGTGACGGTGAAATCAGGCAGGTTGTAGCTCGGGCCGAAACTGCCACGCAAAAGATTGCCGAGATAGTGGAGATATTGCAGCCAGAGCGGATCGTTGAGGCCGAACTGGGCTTCGAGATTGGCCCTGATCTCGGGGCTTAGGCCCCTCTCCTGGTTGAACGGGCCGCCAGGGGCGACGCGGATCAGGAAGAACGCCACCGTCACGATGACGAACAGCGTCGGGATGGCGGTCAACAACCGCCGGAAGACATAACGCAGCATCGGCGCCCCGTTTCAGCCAGGGCGACGGCTCTCCAGACGAGATCGTGGCGCGCTGGCATCTCTGATCTTCGCACCGGGGCAGTCGAAAATCCAATCCGACTTTCGGCCCGGCACGACGACAGACCGTGTCGCCGCCCTAAAAAGAGAGCGGCGGCACGGCCAAGGTTACTTGTCAGTCCTTGGAGATGAAGCGGGACGGATGAATGTCCATCACATTGTCATCGAAGCCATGCAGCTTCGAGGAAACGATGTCGTGGTAGCTGTAGTAGAGCAGCGGGATCTGGCCGACGTCGTCGACCAGGATGCGCTCGGCCTCGGCGAGGTCCTTCATGCGCTCTTCCGGCTTGCCGCCGGCGGCGGCAGCCTTGTCCATCGCGGCTTCATAGGCCGGGCTGTTGTAGTTCGAGTAGTTGTTGCCGCTCGCCTTGCGCGAGATGCCGAGGAAGGTCTCCGGATCCTTGTAGTCGGCGATCCAGGCGGCGCGAGCGACGTCGTAATTGCCCTTCTGCTCGAGGAAGCCGTAGTGGGTCTTGGTGTCGGTGTTGAGCAGCGTGACCTCGACGCCGAGCGGCTTCAGCTGTTCCTGGATAGCAACAGCCGTATTCTTATGGTTTTCCGAGGTGTTGTAACGGATTTCCATCTTCAGCGGATGCTCGGGCGTGTAGCCGAGCTTCTCTAGGATCTTCTTGGCCGCGTCCTCGCGGTCGATCTGCGGCATGTCGGCGTATTTGGCCAGCGACGGCGTGTAGCCCTCGATGCCCGGAGGCACCATTGAATATCCAGGCAGCATGGAGTTCTGCCAGACCTTCTCAGCGAGGAAGTCTCGATCGATCGCCATCGAGATGGCGTTGCGCAGCTCGACATTGTCCCACGGCGCCTTGTCGGTCTTGACCGCATAATAATAGGTGCCGAGATATGGCCCGACACGGACCTGGTCACCAAATTTGGCTTTGAGATCGGCGAGCTGCTCGGTCGGCAGGTCACCATAGCTGTCGAGCTCGCCAGCCTCGAAGCGCTTCATCGCCGACGAGCGATCCTCGGTCGGGATGTAGTTCACCACGTCGAGCTTGACGCTCGCTGCGTCCCAGAATTTCGGATTCTTGACCATCTTGAGATGGTCGTTGGGCACCCATTCGGCCAGCGTATAGGCGCCGTTGGAAACCAGCTTGCCGGGCTTGATCCAATCGGCGCCGAGCTTGTCAATGGAAGCCTTGTTGACCGGATAGGTCGCCTGATGGGTCAGCATCTCCAGGAAATAAGGCGTCGGCGCCTTCAGCGTGACTTCAAGCGTGTTGGCGTCGATCGCCTTCACGCCCATATCCTCGGCCTTGCCTTTCTTGGTGTTGAAGTCCTCGGCGCCCTTCACCGGATAGAGCATCGAGGCGTATTCCGCGGCGGTGGCCGGATCTTCCAGCCGATGGAACGAATAGACGAAGTCGTCCGCCGTCACCGGGGTGCCGTCCGACCAGAGGCCGTCCTTGCGCAGCTTGAAGGTGTAGACGGTGCCGTCGTCGGACACCGTCCAGCTTTCGGCGGCGCCCGGAATGAGGTTCGTCTTCTGGTCATGCATGACGAGGCCCTGGAACAGGTCGCGTATGATATCGGCTTCGTAGGTCGTCGACGTCTTGTGTGGATCGACCGTCTCCGCCTCCGCGGCGCTGCCGCGGTTGTAGACGGTTTCGGCGAAAGCATGGGTGTAAAAGGAGCCCGTGGCCAGAGCCAAGGTGGTGGCGAACGCCGTCGCCTTCAGCATATTTTTCAGCATGAAGTTCTCCCTGTCGGCGCAGCCCCTCAGCCGCGCCTTTCTTAAGTGTTGACGCCCCGGAACCGTTGAAACGGCCCCTTCAGGCGTGCCGCCGGTCCCTTCCGGCTGCTGGTGGCTGGAGACTAGACAGAGCGGAATCTTATTTCAACCATTGCCTGCTTGACGCAAAGTGAGCGTCATCACGCTAAAACAGCGAAAACTAACGTTATAAACCTACCTTCAACTTGGCACACCCGCCGGTTGTTCGACGCGTTTTCTGTTTTTGCAGGCGGGGTTTGGCATTCTCCGCAACATGCTGAAAAAGCGAAAATTCCTTGCTTCGTGCTGTCGTTACCGGGCGGATGCCACGGGCACATCGGCAGTCGAATTCGCCATGCTTGCGCCGGTCTTCATCTTGCTTTTGCTCGGCATGGTTGCATACGGAATCTATTTCGGCGCCAGCCATTCCGTGCAGCAGATCGCCGCCGATGCGGCGCGAACGGCGATCGCCGGCCTCAACCAGACCGAGCGGCAGGCACTGGTCACCGATTTCATCGCGCGTGACGTCTCCGGCTATCCGTTCGTCGATCCCAACAAGCTGACCGTCAACGCACGGGACAGTGTCGCCGATGGCAGCCAGTTCGTCGTCTCCGTCACCTATGATGCGCGCAACCTGCCGATCTGGAACCTGTTCAGGACGCTGCCGCTGCCGGGTACGACGATACAGCGCCAGTCGACGATTCGTGTCGGAGGCATTTGATGTCCATCAAGGGGGGATTGATGGCGGCGACGAGGAGGCTCGTCGCCGACCGTAGCGCGAATTTCGCCGTCATGACGGCGCTGTGCACGCCAGTGGCGCTGGCGCTGACCGCCTTCGCGATCGACGAAGGTTCCCTTTACAACGAGCGCCGTGCCGCGCAGTCGATCGTCGACCTCGCCGCCATCACCGCGGCCTCGAACATCACCAATGCCCAGCAGGCGGTGCTGACGACGCTCGCCGACAACGGCATCACATCGGTCGCGGTGCAGCAACAAGGCACCAACGTGGCGCCAACCGCCACCAAGGCAGTCGTCCAGATCGTGCCGGGGCGCTACACCGGCGTCAGCACCATTGCCGCCGGCAACCGGTTCGAGGCGGGCAAGCTGCCCTACAATGCCGTGCAGGTGTCGCTGAAGAAGCAAGGCACGCTCTATTTCGCCGGCTCGATCATGGCGCCGCCCACACTCGGCACGACGGCCATCGCCAGTGCGCAGCCGCAGGCAGCTTTCTCGGTCGGCTCGCGACTCGCCAGTCTCAATGGCGGCATTCTCAACGCGCTTATCGGCAGCCTTCTCGGCGGCAACATCTCGCTCAGCGTGATGGACTACAATTCGCTGATCTCGGCCGATGTCGACGTGCTCTCCTTCGTCGACCAACTTGCCGTGCAGCTCAGGCTGACCGGCGTTTCCTATTCGGACGTGCTCGCCTCGAAGGCGACGGTCGGCCAGATCGCCACCGCCATGGCCAACGTGCCGGGGCTGGACCGTACGGCCAAGATCGCATTGCAGACCATGGCTTCCAGCGCCACCAATACTGTCAAGATTCCGCTCAGCACTCTCGTCGACCTTGGCTCGGTGGGCGGCCTGGGCCTTGGACAGAAACCCGCCGGGCTGTCGGTCGAGGCCAGCGCGCTCAGCATGTTGACGGCGGCGGCGGCTTTGGCCAACGGCACGAACCAGGTCGCGGTCAATCTCGGCGCTACCATACCGGGGCTGGCATCGACGACGCTTGCCATCGCCATCGGCGAGCCCATGCAGAACTCGCCCTGGCTCGCGGTGGGGGAAGCAGGCACCGTGGTGCGCACGGCGCAGACACGCATCAAGCTCAACGCCAGCGTCACCGTCGGCAATTCCAATCTCGGCGGCGGCATCAATCTGCTTGCCGTCAACCTGCCGCTCAATGTCGAGGTCGCCTATGCCGAGGCCAAGCTGACCGATATCACCTGTCCGACCGGCCCCTCCAGCATCAAGGTCTCGATCGCCGCGCAACCAGGAGTCGTCGGGGCTCATCTGGCCGACAGCAACGCCAGTGGTTTCGCGGACTTCACCAAGCCGCAATCCTTCTCCGACGCCGAGATCGCGGATGTCAGCCTCAAGCTGTTGCTGATCAACCTCAACCTGCTGCAGATCAAAGGATCGTCGGCCTTTTCAATCACCAACATGGCGCCGACCACGCTGACCTATAGTGCCACCGACATCGCCAACAAGGCGATCAAGACGGTGTCGACAAGGAACCTGACGCAGTCGCTGACGACATCGTTGATCAACAAACTGTCGTTGTCGGTCAACGCGCTGGGACTCGGCCTCGATGTGACCGCCCTGCTCGGCGCGGTCAAGCCGGCGGTGACAACGCTGCTCAACGGCGTGACCGCGCCGGTCGACAGCCTGGTCTACAACGTGCTTGGGACACTGGGCGTGCATGTCGGCGAGGCCGATGTGCGCGTGACCGGCGCGACATGCGGCCGCTCGGTCCTCGTCCAGTAGGCCGCTATCAGCCAATCCTTCCGACAAAACTGCCCAAGGGCGGCAACGCCAGCGCGCTCTCCTCGACAACGCCGCCAAGAACGCCCGCGACATCAACGGCAAGAGCCGTTATCTCGACATCCCCGATCTCGGCCGGCAGCGCCCAGTTCGCCGGCTCCGCGGCGAAGTTGAAGACGCACAGCAATCTCTCATCCTCCCGCTGGCGTATGAAGGCCAGCACGTCGCCCTCGGCCTCGAGAAAACGGATGGAGCCGGCGATCAACGCCGGATGGCGCCTGCGCAGGGCAAGGATCGAACGATAGGCCGCGAGTACGGAACCGCACTCGCCATCCTGAATGTCGACCGCGCGGCCACGATGCGCCAGCGGCACCGGCAGCCAGGGCTTGGCCGTCGAGAAACCGGCATTTTCCGCCTCTGCCTGCCAGACCATCGGCGTGCGGCAGCCGTCCCTGCCCTTCACGCCCGGCCAGAAGCGGATGCCGACGGGATCGCGCAGATCCTCATAGGCGAGCTCGGCTTCCTCCAGCCCCAGTTCCTCGCCCTGATAGAGGCAGATCGAGCCGCGCAGGCATGACAGCAGCGCGATCGAGAACTTGGCTACCGCGTCCGGGCTCTCGCCGGGCCGCGTCCAGCGGCTGACATGGCGCACGACGTCATGGTTGGAGAAGGCCCAGCAGACCCAGCCGTCCGGGGCAGTCGTCTCGAACGCCTCCACGCAGCCGCGCACATGGGCGGCGGAAAATTGCGGGCTGAGCAGGTCGAAAGTGTAGCACATCTGCAATTTGTCGCCGCCGGAGACATAGGCGGCGAGCGTCTGCAGCGAACGCTCCTCGTCGCCCACCTCGCCGACCGCGGCGCGGTCCGGATATTCGTCGAGCAGCGCGCGGAAGCGTTTCAGGAAGTCGAGATTCTCGGGACGCGTCTTGTCGAAGAGATGCTCCTGGAAGGCATAGGTGCTGGTCGCACCGTTGGTGCCGGCGACGCTCGCGGCCAAAGGCGGGTTGTCGCGCAGCCAGCGGTCGTGGACATAGTAGTTGACGGTGTCTAGCCGAAAACCGTCGACGCCGCGCTCCAGCCAGAAGCGCACGGTGTCGAGCAGCGCATCCTGGATCTCCGGATTGTGAAAGTTGAAATCCGGCTGCGCGGTGAGGAAATTGTGCATGTAGTACTGCCGGCGGGTGGCGTCCCACTCCCAGGCGGGGCCGCCGAACAGCGATTGCCAATTGTTGGGCGCGCTGCCGTCCGGCTTCGCATCGGCCCAGACGTACCAGTCGGCCTTGGCGTTGTCACGGCTGGCGCGGCTTTCGACGAACCATTCGTGCTTGTCGGAAGAATGCGAGATCACCTGGTCGATGATGAGCTTCAGACCGAGCCGGTGCGCCTCGGCGATGAGCGCGTCGAAATCCTCCAGCGTGCCGAACATCGGATCGACGTCGCGGTAATCGGACACATCGTAGCCCATGTCGGCCATCGGCGACTTGAAGAAGGGCGACAGCCAGACCGCGTCGGCGCCGAGCGAAGCGATATGGGCGAGCCGCGCGGTGATGCCCTTGAGGTCGCCGCTGCCGTTGCCGGTCGTGTCCTGGAAGGAGCGCGGATAGACCTGGTAGATGACGCAGCCGCGCCACCATTCACTCCCCCGCTCCGCATTCTCGTCAGCCATTAGAACCCTTCCTGCTGCGCGCTTTAGCGGCACGTTGCTCGATCATGAAATTGACGCTGCGTCCGGAGAGCGGTCGCGCGATGTCGTCAGGCTGCGCTTCGATTGCGGGGCGCCATTCAAAACCCTCGCGCGCAGGCAAGGAGAAGACGCATTGGCGGCGGTCGCCATTGACGAGGATCGCGAGGCGCTCGCCCTGGCTATCGCCAAGCAGCATGACGAGGCGATGTCGGCCGGCATCGTTCCAGTCGGACTCGCCGAGCGGTACGCCCGTCTCGGTGAGCCAGGCGACGTCGGGAAATTCTCCACCACCGGCGGGCTCACCGGTCAGGAAGCGTGTATCCGCCAGCACCGGGAAGGCGCGGCGCAGCGTGGCCAGCGATGCTGCGTATCGCTCCAGAGCCTGGTCGCGGCCGGCCCAATCGAGCCAGGTGATGGCGTTGTCCTGGGCATAAGCGTTGTTGTTGCCCTTTTGCGTGCGGCCGAACTCGTCGCCGGCGGTCAGCATGATGGTACCGCGCGAGGCAAAGAGGGTGGCGAGCAACGCGCGCCGGTCGTTGGAGCGGGCCAGGCTGATCGCCTCGTCGTCCGTCTCGCCTTCGGCGCCGTTGTTCCAGGACAGATTGTCGTTATGGCCGTCGCGGTTCTGTTCGCCATTGGCCTCGTTGTGCTTGCGCTCATAGGCGACGATATCGGCGAGCGCCATGCCGTCATGCGCGGCGATGAAGTTGACCGTTCGGGTCGTCGGCCGGCCGTCCCTGCCGAATACGTCGGAGGAGCCGGCAAGCCGTGTCGCCAGCTCACCGATCGCGCCGGCGTCGCCGCGCCAAAAGCGCCTGACATCGTCGCGGTAACGGTCGTTCCATTCCAGATAGGGCGGGCGGAAATTGCCGAGCTGATAGCCGTTCGGGCCGATATCCCAGGGCTCGGCGACCAGCACGCGGTCGGCTAGCATGGGATCGCCGGCTATAGCCTGCAGCAGCGGCGCTTCCGGATCGAAGGCGCCATCGACGCGACCGAGCACCGGCGCCAGATCGAAGCGGAAGCCGTCGACGCCGGCGAAGCGGACGAAGTGTCGGAGCGTGTCGAGCACCATCTCGCGCACCACCGGATGATCGCAGGCTACCGTGTTGCCGGTGCCGGTGTCGTTGACCAGTTGGCCATCCGGCTGATGCCCGTAGTAAGCCAGCGCATCGAGCCCGCGCAGCGACAGCGTCGGCCCGAGCCGGTCGCTCTCCCCGGTATGGTTGAAGACGAGGTCGAGTATGGTGCCGATGCCGGCCTCGCGCAGCGCGGCGACGGTGTCGCGCAACTCCCTCAGACCACCCGGCACCAGGCGCGGGTCGAGCGCCATGAAGGTAACGGGGTTGTAGCCCCAGGCGTTGCTTAAGCCCAATGGCGGCAGGTGCCGCTCGTCGATCGACGCGGTGACCGGCATCAGTTCGACGGCCGAGACGCCGAGACGCTTCAGGTGCTCGATGATGGCGGGATGGGCGAGCGCCGCGATGGTGCCCCGCTGCGCTTCCGGAATGTCGGGATGGAGCCTGGTGAAGGAGCGGACATTCAGTTCGTAAATCAGGCCGCCGGGATTGAAGAGGGGTGGCAAAGGCGCCACCGCCTCAAGCGGCGCCACCACTATCGCCTTGGGCATCAGGGGTGCGGTGTCGGCGCCCTCGTTGCGCTTGGCGGCAAGCCGCCAATGGTATTGGTAGGGACGATCGATCTCCACGGCGTAGGGATCGGTGAGCAGCTTGTCGGGATCGGACCACAGGCCGCGTTCCGGCGCATAGTCGCCATCGGCGCGGAAGCCGTAGCGGCAGCCGCTACCAAGGCCGGAGACAAGGAGCGCGCGCACGCCCTCGCCTTCCGACTTCAACTCCAGCCGGTCGATCTCGCGCGCACCGCTGTCGTCGAAAAGCGAGACCCAGAGGCGCCGCGCCGATGAGGACCAGGCGGCAAAGCGGATGCCTTCGGCGGTGATGGTGGCGCCGAGGGTCATGTAGGCTCCCCCTTCTCCCCTTGTGGGAGAAGGTGTCGCCGAAGGCGACGGATGAGGGGTGCTCCAGCTTGGCGACGACGGCGATCCGGCCAGCACCCCTCATCCGTCTCGGCGCTACGCGCCGATCCACCTTCCCCCACAAGGGGGGAAGGAAAGGCGCGCCCCGCCACCCTCAAGTAATCACGCTCGGCTTGTTGCGGCCGGTGTGGCTCTTGATGCCGGCGATGTCGTCGGCGGCGGCGATCAAGTCGGCGAGTGCTTCCTGCGTGTCGAGGTCGTGCCTGGCCTTGTCCGGTTCGTAGCGCTCGATATAGACGCGCAGCGTCGCGCCAGAGGTGCCGGTGCCGGAGAGGCGCAGCACGACGCGCGAGCCGCCTTCGAACAATATCCGGATGCCCTGGTTCTTGCTCACCGAGCCGTCGACCGGATCGTGATAGGCAAAATCGTCGGCCTTGGCGATCTTCAAGCCGCGCACGCTCGTTCCGGGCAGCGAACCGAGCTTGGCGCGCAGCTCATCCACCAGCGCGTTGGCGCGGTCGCTCTCGACCTCCTCATAGTCGTGGCGCGAATAGTAGTTTCGGCCGTAGGTCGCCCAGTGCTCGGTGACGATCTGCTTGCAGCTCTCGCCGCGCGCGGCGAGGATGTTGAGCCATAGAAGCACCGCCCAAAGGCCGTCCTTCTCGCGCACATGGTTGGAGCCGGTGCCGGCGCTTTCCTCGCCGCAGATCGTCGCCATGCCGGCGTCGAGCAGGTTGCCGAAGAACTTCCAGCCGGTCGGTGTCTCGTAGATGCCGATGCCGAGCTTTTCGGCGACGCGGTCGGCGGCGCCGCTGGTCGGCATCGAGCGAGCGATGCCCTTCAGGCCGTCCTTGTAGCCCGGCGCCAGTTTGGCATTGGCGGCGAGCATCGCGACCGAATCCGAGGGCGTGACGAAGATGCCTTTGCCGATGATCAGGTTACGGTCGCCGTCGCCGTCGGAGGCGGCGCCGAAATCCGGCGCGTCGGGCCCCATCATCTCGTCATAGAGATGTTTTGCATGCACCAGGTTCGGATCCGGATGATGGCCGCCGAAATCCGGCAGCGGCTTAAAGTTGCGGCAGGTGCCGTCCGGCGCGCCGAGCCGGCGTTCGAGGATTTCCTTGGCATAGGGACCGGTCACCGCGTGCATGGCATCGAAACGCATGCGGAAGCCGGACTTGAAGAGCTTCCTCAGCGCCTCGAAGTCGAAGAGGCTCTCCATCAACTCGGCATAGTCCTTGACCGGGTCGATGATCTCGACGGTCATGTCGCCCGCCTTGACGGTGCCGATCGTGTCGATGTCGATCTCGCCGATATCGGCGATCTTGAAGCTCTTGATCTCCTTCGACCTGGCGAAGATCGCGTCGGTGATCTTCTCCGGCGCCGGGCCGCCATTGCCGGCATTATATTTGATGCCGAAATCCTCGTGCGGACCGCCGGGATTGTGGCTGGCCGACAGGATGATGCCGCCGAATGTCTTGTATTTGCGGATGACGTTGGAGGCGGCGGGCGTCGAGAGAATGCCGCCCTGGCCGACCATCACCTTGCCGAAGCCGTTGCCGGCGGCAATGGCGATGGCCTTCTGGATGACCTCGCGGTTGTAGAAGCGGCCGTCGCCGCCGATCACCAGCGTCTTGCCCTCAAAACCGTCCAGCGCGTCGAAGATCGATTGGATGAAGTTCTCGGCATAGTGCTCCTGCTGGAACACCGGCACCTTCTTGCGCAGGCCGGACGTGCCGGGCTTCTGGTCGGCATAGGGTTTGGTGGGGACGGTTTTTATCATGCCTCAGGCAGCCCTTTTCGAATGCAGCAAGCGATAGAGTTCGACGTATCTTTCGGCGCTCTTGTCCCAGGAGACATCGGCCTTCATGCCCTGGCGCTGGATCGAAGCCCAGGTCGCCGGGCGAGCATGCTGCTCGACCAGCCGCTGGATCGCATGGAGCATCGCGCCGCCATTGTTGGGCGCGAACTGGAAACCGGTGGCGACGCCTGCTGACAACGCCGCCTCGTTGGCGTCGATGATGGTGTCGGCCAGGCCGCCGGTACGGGCGACGACCGGCACGCAGCCATAGCGCAGGCCGTAGAGCTGGGTCAGCCCGCAAGGCTCGAAGCGCGACGGGATGATGATGGCGTCGCAGCCGCCCTGCATGACATGCGACAGCCCCTCGTCGTAACCGACGACGACGCCGACGCGGCCGCGATGGCGCGCGGCGGCGGCAAGCAGCGTGCCTTCCAGGCCCGCATCGCCCGAGCCGAGAATGGCGAGGCGCGCGCCTGCGGCGACGATGCCGTCGACGACCGCCGCCAGTATGTCCATGCCCTTCTGCCAGGTCAGCCGGCTGACGACGCAGACGATCGGGCTGCCGTCCGCCTCCAGGCCGAACCGCTCTTCGACCGCCTTGCGGTTCTTGGCCCGCGCCTCTAGCGTTTCGGCCGAATAATTGGCGACCAGATGCTTGTCGTTCCGGGGATTCCAGATGTCGACATCGATGCCGTTGACGATGCCGTAAAGGTCGGTGGCGCGCATGTTGATCAGGCCGTCGAGGCCCATGCCGAATTCCGGCGAGCGTATCTCCTGCGCATAGGTGGGGCTCACCGTGGTGATCGCCCAGGCGGCCTGGAGACCGGCCTTCAGGAAGCCCACGCCGCCATAATATTCGACGCCGTCGAGTTGCATCGCCACGCCCGGCAGGCCGAGCTCGCCAAAAATGCCGGCGCCGAACTGGCCCTGGAAGGCAAGGTTGTGCACGGTGATCAGGGAGGGCACGCCGACCGCCTTGCCGTAGCGCATATAGGCAAGCGTCATCGCCGACTGCCAGTCATGGGCATGAACGATGTCCGGCTGGTAACCAGAGATCGCGCCGCCGGCAATGTCGCCGCCGACCTGGCTCAGCGCCGCGAAGCGCCGCCAATTGTCCGGCCAGTCGGCGCCGGATGCGGTGCCGTAAGGGCCGCCCTGGCGGTCGAAGAGATGCGGCGCGTCCAAAACGAAGAGATCGAGGTCGCCGATCTTGACGGCATGGATCGAAGCCTTGCCGCCCTGCAGCAACGGATACTGGTACACGCGTTTCTTCTTTGCGAAGGCAGCCATCACGACAGGATAGCCTGGAACCAGCGTGCGCATCGCCACGCCCTTCCCGGCCAGCGCGATCGGCAGGGCGCCGGTCACATCGGCAAGCCCGCCGGTCTTGATCAGCGGGAAGATTTCGGGCGTGACCGACAGAACCTGCATGCGCTCCACATTCCGATCTCAACGTGACAGGTCAAAGTGACAATCTGTTGATCAAGCCGTCAACCCGATAGGGTTGATCGGCAGGTCGACAGCTTGTTGATCGACCCTACGGGGTCGACAGCTTGTTGATCATGTCCTGCGTGATCAGGCAGATGCCCTTTTCCGATACGCGAAAACGCTTGGCGTCGAGCGCCGGATCCTCGCCGACCACCAGGCCCTCCGGGATGTTCACGCCATGGTCGATGACGACGCGCTTCAGGCGCGCGTTGCGGCCGACAGTCACGTCGGGCAGCATCACCACCTCCTCGAGCTTGGAGTAGGAATTGATGCGCGCGCCGGTGAAGATCAGGCTGCGGCGCAGCGAGGCGCCGGAGACGATGCAGTCGCCGGACACCAGCGAGGAGATCGCCTCGCCGCGGCGGCCATCCTCGTCATGCACGAACTTTGCCGGCGGCTTCAATTCGGCATAGGTCCAGATCGGCCAGTCGCGGTCGTAGAGATCGAGTTCCGGCGTGATGTCGGTGAGGTCGATATTGGCTTCCCAATAGGCATCGACGGTTCCGACGTCTCGCCAGTAGGGCTCGGACTCATGCGAGGAGCGCACACAGGATTTGGCGAAGCGGTGGGCGATCGCCTTACCGTGCTGGACGATATAGGGGATGATGTCCTTGCCGAAGTCGCGGCTGGAGCCGGGCTCGGCGGCGTCGCGGCGCAGCTGCTCCATCAGGAACTTGGTCTTGAAAACATAGATGCCCATCGAGGCGAGCGCGAATTCCGGCTTGTCCGGAATGCCCGGCGGGTCGGCAGGCTTTTCGACGAAGGCGATGATGTTGTCCTTGGCATCGACATGCATGACGCCGAAGCCGGTCGCCTCCAGGCGCGGCACCTCCAGGCAGCCGACGGTGACGTCGGCGCCGGCATCGACATGCTGGCGCAACATCAGCTCGTAGTCCATCTTGTAGATGTGGTCGCCGGCGAGGATGACCATGTATTCGGGGCCATAGGCCTCGATGATGTCGATGTTCTGGTAGACGGCGTCGGCAGTGCCTTCATACCACTGCGTTTCCGAGACGCGCTGCGACGCCGGCAGGATGTCGAAGCTCTCGTTTCGCTCTGGACGCAGGAAGTTCCAGCCGCGCTGCAGGTGGCGGATCAGCGAATGCGCCTTGTACTGGGTGGCGACGCCGAGGCGGCGGATGCCGGAATTGAGCGCATTGGACAGCGCGAAATCGATGATGCGCGTCTTGCCGCCGAAATAGACGGCGGGCTTGGCGCGCCGATCGGTCAGCTCCTTGAGGCGGCTGCCGCGGCCGCCGGCCAGCACATAGGCCATGGCGTCGCGCGCCAGCGGCTGGGTTCTTTTGATCTCTGCCATTTTGTTACCCTCCCAAACAAGCTGCCCGGACCGAAATCTTAGCAAGGTGAGATATCATCTGCTTCAGTCCGTGACGAATTCCAGCATGATCGTCGACAGCGGCGGCAGCAGCATCGTCGCCGATACGCCGCCCCCTTCTCCGCTCGCCTCGATCATGCCGCCATTGCCCATGCCGGAGCCGCCATAGTCGGCGGCGTCCGTATTGATGATTTCGCGCCACTTTCCCGCCTTCGGCAGCGGCACGCGATAGTTCTCGCGCGGCACCGGCGTGAAATTGGAAATGACGGCGACCGGGTTGCCGTCCGGCGCGCTGCGCAGCCAGGCGAAGACCGAATTGTCGCGGTCGTCGACGATCAGCCAGGAAAAGCCTTCCGGCTCGCAGTCGCGCGCATGCAGGGCCGGGCGCGAACGGTAGAGGTAGTTCAGATCGCGCACCGTCTGCCAGACGCCACGATGCGGCGCGAATTCGAGCAGGTTCCAGTCGAGCGCGCGCGCCTCGCTCCACTCGCGGCGCTGGGCGAATTCCTGGCCCATGAACAGGAGCTTCTTGCCGGGATAGCCCCACATGAAGGCGTAATAAGCGCGCAACGTCGCGAACTTCTGCCAGTCGTCGCCGGCCATCTTGTGGAGCAGCGTGCCTTTGCCGTGCACGACCTCATCATGCGAGAGCGGCAGCACGAAGTTTTCGGAGAAAGCGTAGATCAGGCCGAAGGTGATGTCGTTGTGGTGGTGCTTGCGGAAGATCGGTTCCTTGGAAAGGTACTCCAGCGTGTCATGCATGAAGCCCATGTTCCACTTGAAGCCGAAGCCGAGCCCGCCTTCATGCACGGGGCGCGACACTTTCGGCCATGAGGTCGATTCCTCGGCGATCGTCATCACGCCGGGGTGGTGGCCGTAGAGCTCCTTGTTCATCTTCTGCAGGAAGCTGACGGCCTGCAGGTTCTCGCGCCCGCCCTTCTCGTTCGGAATCCACTCGCCCGCCTTGCGCGAATAATCGAGGTAGAGCATCGAGGCGACCGCGTCGACGCGCAATCCGTCGACATGGTATTTCTCGGCCCAGAACAGCGCGTTGTTGACGAGGAACGACACCACCTCGCGGCGGCCGAAATTGTAGATCGCGGTGTTCCAATCGGGATGAAAACCCTGGCGCGGATCGGCATGCTCGTAGAGCGCGGTGCCGTCGAATTGCACCAGCCCGTGCTCGTCGACCGGGAAATGCGCCGGCACCCAGTCAAGAATGACGCCGATGCCGGCGCGATGCGCGCCGTCGACGAAGCGGGCGAAGCCGTCGGGGTCGCCGAAACGGGCCGTCGGCGCGTAAAGGCCGGTGGTCTGGTAACCCCAGGACGGATCGTAAGGATGCTCCGAGATCGGCAGGAACTCGATATGGGTGAAGCCGGTGTCGACCACGTATGGGATCAGCCGCGCGGCGAGCTCGTCCCAGGAGAGGAACGTTCCGTCGTCGCGGCGCTGCCAGGAGCCGGCATGGACCTCGTAGATCGAGATCGCCTCGCGCCGGGGATCGGCCTTGCGCCAGTAGCCGCGATGCGCCTCGTCGCCCCATTGATGCGCCATTGGCGGCGCCGTCACCGAGGCGGTCGCTGGGCGCAGTTCCGATTCGAAGGCGAACGGGTCGGCCTTGAGCGGCAGGCGCACGCCGTCCGGTCCGATGATCTCGAATTTGTAGGGCTGGCCGGCGGCGAGATCGGGGATGAACAGCTCCCAGATGCCGGTGTCCTTGCGGTCGCGCATGGTGTGGCGGCGGCCATCCCAGTCGTTGAAGGTCCCGACCACGGAGACGCGCCTGGCATTGGGCGCCCAGACGGCGAAATGCACGCCGGTGGCGCCCTCATGATCCATGATGTGGGCGCCGAGCTTATCGAAGAGCCTCAGATGCGAGCCCTCGGCCATGTAATAGTCGTCCATCGGTCCCAGAACCGGGCCGAAGGAATAGGGATCGGTCAGCCACCAGTCTCCGCCGGCATTCCTGGCGTGATAGCGCAGCGGCTGGCGCTTGCGGATCGAGACCTTGCCCTCGAAGAAGCCGGCATCGTCGCGGCGCGAGAGCTCGCCGGCCTCCTTGCCGGTCAGCGTATAGGCGGTGACGAATTCGGCGTTGGGCACGAAGCAGCGGGCGACGAAGCCCTTGCCGGCCTCCTGCACGCCCAGAACCGCGAAAGGATCGCCATGCGTTCCGGCGACAATCGCCGCGACATCGCCGGCTGGCGCCAGTCCGTCCGGCCCGCTTGTCGCAGCGGTCGCGCGCGGCTTCCTCATCAAGCGGTCGCCCTCCCCGGGCATCTTGTTCTGGAGCATGCCTTGGTGCGGCACGCGCCGTTCTTTGTCTTGGCGCATGTCGCGATCCCAAAACCGCTACGCACTTTGGGGCGGCATGCACTAACTTAGTCTTGGTGCATGCCGTGATTTGGGCGGCATGCACCGGGGCCACATTCCTGGTGGCTCATGCAATCATATCAGACGGGCACGTTCCAGATGTCTTTCGCGTATTGGCGGATCGTGCGGTCGGACGAGAACCAGCCGACGCGGGCGACGTTGCGGATTGCGCGCGCGTGCCAGTCGGGGCTGTTGCGCCAGACGGCGTCGACCTCGCGCTGAGAGGCGGCGTAGGAATCGAAGTCGGCCGCCACCATGAACCAGTCGCTCTGGTAGAGGCCGTTCATCAGCTCGCGATAGCGGCCGGGATCGTCGGGCGAGAAGACGCCGGAGGAAATGGCGGACACCGCCTGCGACAGCTCGGGCGAGCCCTCGATCACTTCGCGCGGATTGTAGCCATTGTTGCGCCGCTCGGCGACTTCGGCGGTGGTCAGGCCGAAGATGAAGACATTGTCGTCGCCGACATGTTCCTTGATCTCGACATTGGCGCCGTCGAGCGTGCCGATGGTCAGCGCGCCGTTCAGCGCGAACTTCATGTTGCCGGTGCCCGACGCCTCCATGCCGGCGGTCGAGATCTGCTCGGAGAGGTCGGCGGCCGGCATCATCACCTCGGCCAGGCTGACATTGTAGTTCGGCACGAACACGACTTTCAGCAGGCCGCGCACCGACGGATCGCCGTTGATGACCTTCGCGACGTCGTTGGCCAGTTTGATGATCAGCTTGGCGTTGTGGTAGCTCGGCGCCGCCTTGCCGCCGAAGAACTTCACGCGCGGCATCCAGTCCCGCTCGGGATGCGAGCGGATCTGGTCGTAGAGCGCGATCGCCTCAAGAATGTTGAGCAGCTGGCGCTTGTATTCGTGGATGCGCTTGACCTGGATGTCGAACAGCGCCGACGGGTCGAGCCTGATGCCGAGACGGTCGGCTACGAGCTTGGCGAGCCGCGCCTTGTTCTGGCGCTTCACGGCGGCGAATTTCTCGCGGAAGGCGGCATCGTCGGCCAAGGGATCGAGGCCCTTGATCGCTTCTATGTCATCCATGAAGCGGTCGCCGATCGCCTCGCGGGCAAGCGCGGTGAGGCCGGGATTGCACTGGATCAGCCAGCGGCGGGGCGTGATGCCGTTGGTCTTGTTGTTGATGCGGTCGGGATAGAGCTTGTGGAGATCGGCGAACACCGTCTCCTTCATCAGCTCGGTGTGCAGCGCCGAGACGCCGTTGATCGAATGCGAGCCGACAAAGGCCAGATTGCCCATGCGCACGCGGCGGTCGCCATTTTCCTGGATCAGCGAGATGCGTGCGATCTGGTCGCCCGAGAATTTTCCGGTGGCCCGGGCCTCCAGCAGCACCTGCGCATTGATGGCGTAGACGATCTGCATGTGGCGCGGCAAAAGCCGCTCGAACAGCGGCACCGGCCAGCTTTCCAGCGCCTCGGGCAGCAGCGTGTGGTTGGTGTAGCCGAAGGTGCGCTTGGTGATGTCCCAGGCGAGATCGAAATCCATGCCATGGACGTCCATCAAGAGCCGCATCAGCTCCGGCACCGCCACCGCGGGATGCGTGTCGTTGAGATGGATCGCCGCCTTGTCGGGCAAAGACTTCAAGTCGCCATACTGGCTGAGGTGGCGCTGGACGATGTCCTGCAGCGAGGCGGTCGAGAAGAAATATTCCTGCCTGAGCCTAAGCTCCTGGCCGGCCACGTGGGAATCGGCCGGATAAAGCACACGCGACAGCGCGTCGGCCTTGTTGCTTTCGGCCAGCGCGCCGATGTGGTCGCCGGCGTTGAACTTGTCGAGCAGGATCGGGTCGATCGGCATGCCGGACCAGAGCCTCAGCGTGTTGACGCGCCTGGCGCGCCAGCCGGCCACCGGCGTGTCATAGGCGACGGCCAGCACATGCTCGGTCGGCTTCCAGACGTGGCGCTCCAGCCGGCCGTCCTTCGAAGTGATCGATTCCACCGAGCCGCCGAAGCCGACCTCGAAGGAGCGCTCGCGCCGCTCGAACTCCCACGGGTTGCCGTGGTCGAGCCATGTCTCCGGCAGCTCGACCTGCCAGCCGCCCTGGATTTCCTGGCGGAACATGCCGTTGGCGTAGCGGATCCCGTAGCCATGGGCGGGGATGTCGACGGTCGCCATGCTTTCCATGAAGCAGGCGGCGAGACGGCCGAGGCCGCCATTGCCGAGCGCTGCGTCCGGCTCGAGGCCGGCGATCAGGTCGAGGTCGACGCCGAGCGAGGACAGCGCCTCGCGCATATTCTCCATCAGACCGAGATTGGAGAAGGCGTCGCGCATCAGGCGGCCGATCAGGAATTCGAGCGAGAGATAATAGACCCGCTTTTCCTGCTGGTCGTAGGCTTCCTTGGTCGCCTGGATCCAGTGGTCGACGATGCGGTCGCGCACCACCTTGATCGAGGCGGTCAGCCAGTCATAGGGCGTGGCGACGGTGGTGTCCTTGCCGACCCGGTATTTGAGCGACATCAGGACTTCTTCGGCAAGCGTCTTGGGATCGGGATGGTCGAGGACAGGGGCTTCGATCGTCATGGCGGATGTCATTTCGCCTCTCGTTCAGTTGGCCTGATCATAGCGGCTTTCGCCGTTTCTCCCAGCCCATCCTATCGCATTGCAGCATGCGTTCAATCGATTTAGTGATCGAGCCAGCAGCCTGCCTGCTGCAATTGACCTATCCTGGAGATCAAGCCGCCAGCGCATCCTCCGGCGGCTTCTTGGCGCCGGTCATGAGCGCGACGGCATCCGACATCGAAATCTGCTTGGGATCGACGACGCAGAGCCGACGCCCGAGCCGGTGGATGTGGATGCGGTCGGCCACCTCGAAGACATGCGGCATGTTGTGCGAGATCAGCACGATCGGCAGGCCGCGCTTCTTGACGTCGAGGATCAGCTCCAGCACGCGGCGGCTTTCCTTGACGCCGAGCGCCGCGGTCGGCTCGTCCATGATCACCACTTTCGAGCCGAAGGCGGCGGCACGCGCCACCGCAACGCCCTGGCGCTGGCCGCCGGAAAGCGTCTCCACCGCTTGGCTGATGTTCTGGATGGTCATCAGGCCGAGCTCGGTGAGCTTGTCGCGGGCGCGCTTTTCCATCGCCGGACGATCGAGCATCCGGAACCAGCTGCCGAGCGGGCCCGGCTTTCGGATCTCGCGGCCAAGGAACATGTTGTCGGCGATAGACAGCGCCGGCGACAGAGCGAGGTTCTGATAGACCGTCTCGATGCCGGCCTCGCGCGCCTCGATGGGCGAGCGGAACAGCACCTGCTTGCCGTCGAGCTCGATCGTCCCCTCGTCGGGGATCACCGCGCCCGAGATCGCCTTGATCAGCGTCGACTTGCCGGCGCCGTTGTCGCCGATCACG
The DNA here is from genome assembly GCF_003952405.1 of Mesorhizobium sp. M2A.F.Ca.ET.043.02.1.1. Taxonomy (NCBI): domain Bacteria; kingdom Pseudomonadati; phylum Pseudomonadota; class Alphaproteobacteria; order Hyphomicrobiales; family Phyllobacteriaceae; genus Mesorhizobium; species Mesorhizobium sp. M2A.F.Ca.ET.043.02.1.1. The sequence goes on along the minus strand of NZ_CP034445.1, from coordinate 5,363,286 downwards.
GCCAGGATCTCGCCCGGATAGAGATCGAAGTCGCAGCTGTTGAGCGCCGTCACGCGGCCGTAGCGCTTGGTGAGACCGCGCGCGGTAAGAACAGGCACTTGGCTCATGATTACACCGAAACCTTTCTGATCCACTGGTCGACCGCGACGGCGCCGATGATCAGCACGCCGGTGAGCAGCACTTTCCATTGCGGGTCGGCGCCCAGCATGTTGAGACCCATCGAGACGACGCCGACGATCATGGCGCCGAACAGCGTGCCGAGGATCGAGCCGCGGCCGCCAAAGAGCGAGATGCCGCCGATCACCGTGGCGGTGATGGCCTGCAGATTGTAGTCGGTGACGGCTGCGGACGGCGAGATCGAGCCATTGCGGCCGATCGAGACCCAGGCGGCGAAGGCGGCGATCAGGCCTGCAAGTGTGTAGACGGCCATCAGCACCTTCTTGGTCTGGATGCCGGAAAGCTTGGCCGCCTCGGGGTCGTCGCCGACGGCATAGACATGGCGCCCCCAGGCGGTGTGGTTCAGCACATACCAGAGCAGCATCACCAGCAGCACCATGGCGATGACGCCGGCCGTCAGCACGGCCGAACCGACCCTGAAACTCAGGGCGAAGAAGTGCAGCAGCGGCGCCTGGGCGTCGACGTCGGCGTCGCGGATCGTCTCATTGGCCGAATAGATGAAATTCGTCGCCATGACGATGTTCCAGGTGCCGAGCGTGACGATGAAGGGCGGCAGCTTCATGTAGGCGACGAGCAGGCCGTTGAGCAGGCCGCAGGCCGCGCCGGCGGCAAGCCCGAGCAGCACGGCCAGGATGGTCGGCATGCCGTAGGTGATGGCGCAATTTCCCATGATCACGGCCGAGATCACCATGATCACGCCGATCGAAAGGTCGATGCCGGCGGTCAGGATGACCAACGTCTGGGCGGCGCCCAGGATGCCGACGATGGCGATCTGCTGCAGGATCAGCGTCAACGTGTAGGACGAAAAGAAGCGGCCGCCGATGGCGACACCGAAGATGATGATCGACAGCACCAGCACGATCAGCGGCACCGCCGCCGGCGTGGAATGCAGGAAATGCTGGGCGCGCTTCACAAACGATTTGCCGTGCTCCTCGAAGGCGGCGACGTTGGTATCGCTGCCCGAGAGAACCTTCTCGAATTCCTGGATTTGGGACATATCTCCTCCCGTCTCACGGAACTTCGTCATGGCTCCGTGCCGCGTTTACGCATTCCGGTCTGTCGCCGGGCTTATCAGCGCTTACGAAAATGCATCGTCCACCCGATGCGGCCGGGGATCAAGTCCCCAGCCGCGAGGTTTGTGCGCTCAGGCGGGCATCAGCCCCAGCACTTGGCGAGGCCTTCCTTGGTGTCGATGGACTTCACGCCGTTGGCCGGCTTGTCGGTCACGAGGTTGACGCCGGTGTCGAAGAAGTTCTTGCCTTCGGTCGGCTTCGGCTTGGTGCCGTCCTTGGCGTAATTGGCGATGGCCTCGATGCCGAGCGCGGCCATCTGCAGCGGATATTGCTGCGAGGTGGCGCCGATCACGCCTTCGGTGACCGACTTCACGCCTGGGCAACCGCCGTCGACCGAGACGATCAGCACCTGCTTTTCGAGACCGACGGCCTTGAGCGCCTGATAGGCACCGACGGCGGCGGGCTCGTTGATGGTGTGGATGACGTTGATGGTGTTGTCCTTCTGAAGAAGGTTCTCCATCGCCTTGCGGCCGCCTTCCTCGTTGCCGTTGGTGACGTCATGGCCGACGATGCGCGGATCGTCCTCGTCGCCGATCTTGTTGGCATCCTTCACGTCGATGCCGTAGCCCATCATGAAGCCCTGGTCGCGCAGAACGTCGACGGTCGGCTGCGAGGGGGTGAGGTCGAGGAAGCCGATCTTGGCGTCCTTGGCCTTGTCGCCAAGCGTGGCGGCGGCCCAGGCGCCGATCAGCTTGCCGGCTTCGAGGTTGTCGGTGGCGAAGGTGGCGTCGGCGGCATCGATCGGATCGAGCGGCGTGTCGAGCGCGATGACCAGCAGGCCGGCGTCACGCGCCTTCTTCACCGTCGGCACGATGCCCTTGGTGTCGGACGCGGTAATCAGGATACCCTTCGCGCCGTCAGCGATGCAGCTTTCGATCGCCGCCACCTGGCTTTCGCTGTCGCCGTCGATCTTGCCGGCATAGGTCTTGAGGTCGACGCCAAGCTCCTTGGCCTTGGCGGTCGCGCCCTCCTTCATCTTGACGAAGAAGGGGTTGGTGTCGGTCTTGGTGATCAGGCAGGCGCCGACGCCGGCGGCCGATGCCGACGAAGCGAACGCCATCAGGCCCAAGCCTGCGGCCGCAAACACGGTAGACTTCAGCAGTGATTTCTTGGTCACGATTTTCCTCCCAATGGAACTGTTGCGGACACCGGCCACCCGGCGTCCCAAGCGCATCCACCTTTTCTCCCAGCGTGGACACATCTCAAAAAACACCAGGACAGAACGGCTGTCAATAATTAAATCACTCTTATTTATTATTGACACTCTTGCGTCGTTCACTCATTCTGAACGAAAAGCATCGCGGGGAAACAAACGGGAGGAACAGGGTGGAGACCGGCATTGCGAGGCACGGTTCGCCCGAGGCTTTGGAGAGTCGGCTGCATCGCGGCACCAACCAAAGCGGCATGCGCGACCACAATGAACGGTTGGTGCTGTCCCTGGTGCGCCAGCACGGCAGCCTGGCCAAATCCGATATCGCGCGCATGACCGGGCTGTCGGCGCAGACGGTGTCGGTGATCATGCGCGAGCTCGAGGAAGACAAGCTGCTGGTGCGCCAGGCGCCGCTGCGCGGCAAGATCGGCCAGCCTTCGATCCCGATGGCGCTCAACCCGGAAGGCGCCTTCTTCATCGGCCTCAAGATCGGCCGACGCAGCGCCGAGCTGGTGCTGATCGACTTTCTCGGCAATGTGCGCGCCATGCTGCAGCATTCCTACCGCTATCCCGCGCCGCGCGAGACCGTCGAATTCGTCACCGCCGGCATCAAGACGATGCGCGGCGAGCTGACGCCCACGCAGGACAAGCGCATCGCAGGCCTCGGCATCGCCATGCCGTTCGAACTGTGGAACTGGGCCGACACGGCCGGCGCGCCGCGCGACGTCATGGATGAATGGCGCCATCGCGACATGCGCGCCGACATCCAGGCGCAGTGCGAGTTCCCCGTCTACCTGCAGAATGACGCGACTTCGGCCTGCGGCGCCGAGCTTGTCTTCGGCCAGGCGGGCGCGGCGCGCGACTTCGTCTATTTTTATATCGGCGCCTTTGCCGGCGGCGGCATCGTTCTCAACGGCCGTCTTTACAGCGGGCCGAAGGGGAACGCCGGCGCGCTCGGATCGATGCCGGTGCCGGGGCCGGACGGCAAGCCGACGCAGCTCATCGACGTCGCCTCGATTGCAATGCTCGAGAAGGCGCTTTCCGCCAAGGGCATCGACGGCTCCTATCTTTGGACCTCCCCGCAGGACTGGGGCGACATCGGCCCCGAGCTAGACGAATGGATCGCCAGCGCCTCGCGCGCGCTTGCCTATGCCATCGTCGCGGCCTCGTCGGTCATCGATTTCGAAGCGGCGGTGATCGACGGCTGGATGCCGCTCGATGTGCGGCGCCGTCTTGTCGAGGCGATCCGGCAAGCCATCTCCGGCATCGATGCCGAGGGACTGAAGCTGCCCTTCGTGCGCGAGGGCACCGTCGGCATCCATGCGCGGGCGCTGGGCGGCGCCAGCCTGCCGCTTTCCGAGCGTTTCCTGGTCAGACCGAACACGACCGGAGGCGCCTGACCATGCTGATCGGCATCCCCCCGCTGCTCGGGCCGCAGTTCCTGGCGACGCTCAGGGCGATGGGTCATGGCGACGAGATCGCCATCGTCGACGGCAATTATCCGGCCGAGGAACAAGCGCGGCGGCTGATCCGCGCCGACGGCCACCATGTCATCCCGGTCCTCGACGCCGTGCTCAGCGTGCTGCCGGTGGACGAAGCGGTGCCGGAAGCGCTGTTCCGCGCCTCGGTGCAGGGCGACCCGGCTCTGGCCGACCCCGTGCATCGCGAGATGGAAGCGGTTTGCGCCAGACGCGCGCCCGGCCACAAGGTGGTTGCGCTGGCCGGGCCTGACTTCTATGCACGCGTCAAGGCCGCGCATGCGATCGTGGCAACCAGCGAACCAAGGCTCTTCGCCAACATCATCATCCGCAAGGGCGTGATTGATCCGCCGGAGACCAAGACGACATGATCCTTTGCTGTGGCGAAGCCCTGATCGACATGCTGCCGCGCATCACCACGGAAGGCGAAGCGGCCTTCGCCCCCTATGTCGGCGGCGCGGTGTTCAATTCGGCGATCGCGCTTGGACGGCTGGGCGCCCCGGCGGGATTCTTCTCGGGCCTCTCCTCCGACCTGTTCGGCGGCCAGTTCCGCGACGCGCTCGGCGCCAGCAAGGTGAGCTCCACCTATGCCCACACATCCCCTCGCCCGACCACGCTCGCCTTCGTGCGGCTCACCAACGGCCAGGCGACCTACACTTTCTATGACGAGAACACCGCCGGGCGAATGCTGACCATCGAGGACCTGCCGAAGCTCGGCGCCGAGATCGAGGCGATGCTGTTCGGCGCCATCAGCCTGATCTCCGAGCCTGCCGGATCGGCCTATGAGGAGTTCATGCGGCGCGAGCACGAAGCCCGTGTGATGATGCTCGATCCAAACATCCGACCGAACTTCATCCCCGACAAGGCGAAGCATCTCAGACGCATCCGCGAGATGATGGCGATGGCCGACATCGTCAAACTCTCCGACGAGGACCTCAAATGGTTCGACGAGGCCGGCTCGCATGAGGATGTCGTGCGCAATTGGCTGGATCGCGGGCCGGAGCTGATCGTCGTCACCCATGGCAGCGAAGGCGCGGTCGGCTACAGCAAGGCGCACAGGGTCACGGTCATGCCGCAGAAGGTCAAGGTGGTCGACACCGTCGGCGCGGGCGATACGTTCAATGCCGGCATCCTGGCCTCGCTGCATGAGCAAGGTCTGCTCACCAAGGCGGCGATCGGCGGCCTGTCCGAGGACGCCATCCGCAAGGCGCTGGAACTCGGCGCCAGGGCGGCGGCGGTAACGGTGTCGCGGGCCGGCGCCAACCCGCCATGGCGGCACGAAATCGCCTGATCCGCTGCCGGATCGCCCTTCGGCCGATCACTTTATGTTTCCCGATAACGGGGCGCCGCGACAAGGGAGGCCGTAAGCGCCTCGCAAAGCACGGATTTCTGGCTTTTTCGGGCATTGCGCCGGCAAAAGCGGTAACAGGCTGCGACACATAGGCAATTCGCCCTCGTCGTGGTCGGCTTTCTCAGCCGCGCCAAGTCTGATACCAGCGGGCCGATTTTATTGGCATTCGAGGCCGACATGCAGTTCATCGATCTTGGCGCGCAGCGCGAACGTATCCGCGACCGGCTGAAGGCCGCGATTGACCACGTCGTCGAGGACGGCCGCTACATCCTCGGGCCGCAGGTCACCGAATTCGAGAACAAGCTCGCTGCCTATATCGGCGTCAAGCATGTGGTCGCCTGCGCCAACGGCACCGATGCGCTGCTTTTGCCGCTGTTTGCCGCCGGCATCGGCCCGGGCGACGCGGTGTTCGTGCCGAGCTTCACCTTTGCCGCGACCGCTGAAGTGGTGGCGCTGGCCAAGGCCGAGCCGGTCTTCGTCGACGTAGACCCTGATAGCTACAACATCGACATCGCCAGCCTCGAAGCGGCGATCGAGATGATCAAGAAGGAAGGCCGCCTCAAGCCGAAGGCGATCATCCCCGTCGACCTGTTCGGCCTTGCCGCCGACTATGAGGCGATCATGGCGATCGCCAAGCGCGAGAACCTCCTGGTGATCGAGGACGCCGCGCAGTCGATGGGCGGTTCCGCCGACGTCCAGGCGATCGGCGGTTCCGCCGACGCCAAGATGTGCGGCGCCTTCGGCCATGTCGGCTCGACCAGCTTTTATCCGGCGAAGCCGCTTGGCTGCTACGGCGATGGCGGCGCGATGTTCACCAATGACGGTGCGATGGCCGACAAGCTTCGTTCCTTCGCCTTCCACGGCAAGGGCGAGACGCAATATGACAATGTCCGCGTCGGCATCAATTCGCGCCTCGACACGCTGCAGGCGGCGATCCTGATCGAGAAGCTCGCCATCCTCGAAGAAGAGATGGTGGCCCGCCAGGTGGTCGCAGACCGCTATGCCAAGGGCCTCGGCGACATCGTCAAGGCGTCGCGCAATCTGGGCCACGGCCGCTCGGCCTGGGCGCAATACGCGATCGAGACGCCGAAGCGCGACGGGCTTAAAGCTCATCTCGGCGAAAAGGGCATCCCTTCGGTGATCTATTATGTGAAGCCGTTGCATGAGCAGGTGGCCTACAAGGACTATCCGCGCACGCCGACGGCTCTTGCCGTCTCCGAAACGCTGCCGAAGCAGATCCTCTGCCTGCCGATGCACGCCTATCTCAGCGAAGCCGACCAGGACCGCATCATCGAGACGATTCGCAATTATATCGGGTCGAACTCGGCGCATGTCGCGGCGGCTTGAACAGCGCCTTCGTCATCCTCGGGCTTGACCCGAGGATCCATGCCGTAACGTTGAACGTGACTGCGGCGGAGCAGAATTCTGTAACCGTTGCAACGCCTTAGCGTAACGGCATGGATCCTAGGGTCTGCGCGCGTCGCTTCGCTCCTTGCTCCGCCCTAGGATGACGAACGCGATGTGGGCGGCCAATCACCAAAGCCCTACGCAGCGCCCTTCCCCATCGCAATGAAATGCGGGTTGGCGAAATCGCTGTCGCTCGCCTGGTTGCGCTTACCGTAGACGAGCGGCCGGCCGTCCAAAGTGCGCGTCATGCCACCTGCGGCGCGAAGCACTGCGTCGCCCGCTGCCGTATCCCATTCCATGGTGCGGCCGAAGCGCGGATAGACGTCCGCCTCCGCCGCGGCGAGCAGGCAGAATTTCAATGACGAGCCGATCGAGACAATCTCGGCGGGACCGAGGTCGCGGATGAAGGCGTCGGTTTCAGGCGTGTTGTGCGAACGGCTGGCGACGACGGCCAGCGGCGTGCCCCCTGCCCGCACGGTGATCGGCCGGCGGCCGGCAATGCGATAATCGGCATCGACCTCCAGTGCTTCGGCCTTGCCAGGCCGTCCACTGAAGAAGCGTCCGGTGCAGGGCGCGTAGACAACGCCCACTTCCGGAACGCCATGACGCACCAGCGCTATGTTGACGGTGAAATCGGTGCGGCGGTTGACGAATTCCTTGGTGCCGTCGAGCGGATCGATCAGGAAGAAGGCGCCGTCGAGGTCGGGCGTGGCGATGCCCGCCGCCACCTCTTCCTCGGCCACGCATGGGATATCCGGATAGGCGGCGCGCAGGCCGGCAAGGATGATCTTCTCGCTTTCGCAATCGGCTTCCGTCACCGGCGAAGAGTCCGCCTTGCTGTCGACGGCGCAGCCTTCATGGAAGACGCGCATCACCTCGCGCCCCGCTTCCAGCGCCAGGCGCTCGAAGACGCCCAGCATCGCGTCGTCGTCAGATACCGCCGCCATTGTCATACTGCTCCTCGGCAATGTCGCGCTCGATCAGCCAGTGTTCGAGGGCTTCCGCCATCTCCTGCGGACTCCTGCCGAGGGTCTGAAGATGAATTTCCGGATTCTCAGGTGCCTCATAGGGAGAATCGACACCGGTGAAGTTCTTGATCTCACCGCTCAGGGCGCGCGCGTAAAGGCCCTTCGGGTCACGCCTTGCGCATTCCTCGAACGGCGTATCGACGAACACCTCGACGAACTCGCCCTCGGCCATCAGCTCGCGCGCCATGCGGCGCTCGGCGCTGAATGGCGAAATGAAGGAGACGATGACAATCAGCCCGGCATCGGCCATCAGCTTGGCCACTTCGGCGACGCGGCGGATGTTTTCGACGCGGTCGGCGTCGGTGAAGCCGAGATCGCGATTCAACCCGTGGCGGACATTGTCGCCGTCGAGGATGTAGGTGTGACGACCGGAGGCGAAAAGCTTCTTCTCGAACAGGTTGGCGATGGTCGACTTGCCGGAACCGGAGAGCCCGGTGAACCAGAACACCGCCGGGCGCTGGTTCTTCAGGTCGGAACGGCCGCGCTTGCCGACGTCGAGCGACTGCCAGTGGATGTTTTCCGCGCGCCGCAGCGAATGCAGGATCATGCCGGCGCCGACGGTGGCGTTGGTGATGCGATCGATCAGGATGAAGGCGCCGGTGGTGCGGTTCTCGGCGAAGGGATCGAAAGCGATCGGCGCGCGGGTCGAGAGATTGCAGACGCCGACCTCGTTGATGTCGAGCGACTTCGCCGCCTCATGCGCGAAATCGTTGACGTTGACCCGGTATTTGAGGTCGGTGACGGTGGCGCTGACCTGGTCGGTCTCGGTGCGCAGGATGTAGGAGCGGCCGGGCAGCAGCGCCTGATCGTCGAACCAGACGATGTTGGCGGCGAACTGGTCGGCGACCTGCGGCCGTGCCGCAGGCGACACCAGCATGTTGCCGCGCGACACCTCGACTTCATCCTCGAGGACAAGCGTGATCGCCTGGCCGGCGACCGCTTGATCGAGATCGCCGCCTTGCGCGACGATGCGCTTGACCCGGGACGCCTTGCCGGACTTGGCGACGACGACCTCGTCGCCCTGCGAAACGGTGCCCGACGCAATGGTGCCGGCGAAGCCGCGGAAATCGAGGTTCGGACGGTTCACATATTGGACGGGAAAGCGGAACGGCAATTCGACCACCGCCTCGTCGACCGACACGGTTTCAAGATGCTCGATGAGCGACGGACCGGAATACCAGGGCGTGCGCTCCGAATGGCTGGTGACATTGTCGCCGAAGCGCGCCGACATAGGGATCGGCACAACGCTGACGAAGCCGAGTTGTTTTGCGAACTCGCGATAGTCGGCGACGATCTGGTCGAACGCAGCCTTGTCGAAGCCGATAAGGTCGATCTTGTTGACCGCGAGCACGATGTGACGGATGCCGAGCAGCGAGGCGATGATCGAATGACGCCGGGTCTGGCGCAGGACGCCCTGGCGGGCATCGATCAGCACGATGGCGAGATCCGCGGTCGAAGCGCCAGTCGCCATGTTGCGCGTGTATTGCTCATGGCCGGGTGTGTCCGCGACGATGAACTTGCGCTTTGGCGTGGCGAAGAAGCGGTAGGCGACGTCGATGGTGATGCCCTGCTCGCGCTCCGCCTCCAGCCCGTCGACCAGCAGCGCGAAGTCGATATCGTCGCCGGTGGTGCCGTGCTTGCGCGAATCCTTCTCGAGCGCGGCAAGCTGGTCCTCGAAGATCTGCTTGGTGTCGGAGAGCAGGCGGCCGATGAGCGTCGACTTGCCGTCATCGACGGAGCCGCAGGTGAGGAAGCGCAGCAGCGACTTCTTTTCCTGCGCGGCCATATAGTCGCGGATAGAATCGGTCGGGGCGAGGCTCTTGGCCATGATGTGGCGCATGATCAGAAATAACCCTCGCGCTTCTTCTTTTCCATCGAGCCCGCCTCGTCGCGGTCGATGAGGCGGCCCTGGCGCTCGGAAGTGCGGGCGGTCAGCATCTCGCCAACGATGGCCTCCAGCGTGTCGGCTTCCGATTCGATGGCGCCGGTCAGCGGATAGCAACCCAGTGTACGGAAGCGCACCAGTCGGTTCTCGATCGCCTCGCCGGGGCGCAGCTGCATGCGGTCGTCATCCTTCATGATCAGCATGCCATCGCGCTCGACCACCGGCCGTTCCTTGGCGAAATAGAGCGGCACGATCGGGATGTTCTCCTGCAGGATGTACTGCCAGATGTCGAGCTCGGTCCAGTTGGACAGCGGAAAGACGCGGATCGACTCGCCCGGCGCGATGCGGGTGTTGAAGATCTTCCACATTTCCGGCCGCTGGTTCTTGGGGTCCCAGGAATGCTGCGCGTTGCGGAAGGAGAAGATGCGCTCCTTGGCGCGCGACTTCTCCTCGTCGCGGCGGGCGCCGCCGAAGGCCGCATCGAAACCGTATTTGTCGAGCGCCTGGCGCAGCGCCACTGTCTTCATCACATGGGTGTGGGTGTTGGAGCCATGGTCGAAGGGATTGATGCCGTCGCGCACGCCATCCTCGTTGACATGGACGAGGAGGTCGAAGCCGAGCTTCTGCGCCATCTGGTCGCGAAAAGCGATCATCTCGCGGAACTTCCAGGTGGTGTCGACATGCAGGAACGGGAAAGGCGGCTTGGCGGGATAGAAGGCCTTCATCGCCAGATGCATCAGCACCGAGGAATCCTTGCCGACCGAATAGAGCATCACCGGCTTGGAGAAGGAGGCCGCAACCTCACGGAAGATGTGGATGGATTCGGCCTCGAGCCGCTGCAGATGCGTGAGCGCGATATTCATGGACTGTCGAGCGTTCTCTCGTGCCGTCGAGCGGAAATCTTGCATTGCAGGCGCAATTCCATGCCGCCCGGGCGCAAATCTCACTTCGGACAAACTGTTTCGTGCGGGCGTTCTAACAGATCGGCGCTGTCCATAACAATGCGGGACGCGCCGGACGCACGATGATTAGGGAACGAATTTTCCAAGCGAGGGCGAGAAAGCGGAAAATCCTGCCAGGGCGCAACGCGAAAGCAAGGAGAGGACCGTAAGTTCCGATGCGGCCGCTCCGAACCAAGGATTTCTGTCGGAACATCGTCAACCGGCCTATCGCGGAACGACGCCAGCCGCTATATGGGCTCGGGGAACGGGCAAGGCGCGGCAAACGGGTACGTCCAGCCAGCCATCAGCTGGCATCACGGATCCGGGCGCAACCTGGAAATTGCGAAGCAAGCATTTGAACCCATTTACAAAGCTCCGGCGCCAGCTCACGCCCGCTCAGATCAATTTCTATTTCTCGATCGTCTGCTTTTTTTCGCCGCCGGTGCTCGGCTCGCTCGTCAGCATCACCTTCAATGCCGGCGGCGTGTGGTCGGCAATGCTGCTGGCCGCGAAGCGGCGGCGCTTCAACATCGACGGGCCGATGCTCGCCTTGACCGCGGCGATCTACGCCTATTGCGCGGCCATGGTTCTCGCTTCGATCGTCAATGGCACGCTGGCCGCCGATCTGCGGTTCTTCCTGCCGCTGATCACCTTCCTGCTTTTCCCGATCTCCTATTCGACCTGGAGCATTACCGAGAAGACCGCGCTGGCACGCATCGCCATTCTGGCCAGCGCCGCGGCCTGTTTCGGCGCATTGGCGATCGCCATCGTCCAATATCACTGGCTGGGCACGAGGGCCGAGGGCGGGGCCGGAAACGCGATCGTCTTCGCAACCGTTACCTGCCTTGCCGTCATGCTATGCCTCGCCGGCGCGCTGTCAGGCATCGAGAAACGCTGGAAGCTGCTGGTCCTGGCGGCGATCGCCGGAGCGATTGCGATCGTCTATTCGGGCTCACGCATGATCTGGGTGGCGGTGCCGATTGCCGGCATCGTCGTGCTTCTCGTCAACCGCCGCCGGTTCACCAACGCCAGCATGGCGCGCTTGGCGGTGATCGGCGTCGTGGTCGCCCTGGCGATCGCCGCCATCGGCTCTCGCGCCATCATGGATCGAGCCGACTTCCTGGTCAGCGACTGGGATGCGCTGAACGCCAATGGCGATCATTCGACGGCGCTCGGCCTGCGCGTGGCAATGTGGGAGATCGGCCTTGCCGCGGTTCGCGAGATGCCGATTTTCGGCCATGGCATCACGGCCAGCCGCGCCCTGATGAAGCAGGGTTTTCATGAGCAGTTCGGTCTGAGCGCGGGCTTCAGCCATTTTCACAACGGCTTCCTGACCGCGATGGTCGAGGCCGGGCTGCTCGGGGGGCTGGCGCTAGCCTCGATTTTCATCGTTGCCGCATGGAACGCGGCAAGGACGCTGCGCCTCAGCGTCGATCCGGTGGAGCGGTTCGGCGCGACGATGGTCCTTGTCGCGGTCATCACCTATCTCATCGGCGGAATGGCCGGCATCCTCGTCGGCCACGACATTCTCGACGCGACGCTGATGGTGTTCCTGGTTTCCGGAACCTACCTTGCGTCCGGGCGGACGGTGGCGCCGACCGGCAAGGACGCGCCTGCGGTGGCGCCGGGCGCCAGCCGGCAACCATGAAGGTTCTGGTCACCGGCGCGACAGGCTTCATTGGGCGCCGGGTCGTCGGCCGGTTGCGCCAAGCCGGATTCGACATACGGACCGCTTCGCGCCTGCCGCAGCGGCTGGCAGGGGATGACGATGCCGTCGCGCTGCCCGGCGCCGATGCGCCGCAGGAGGCCTATCTGGCGCTGATGCGCGACGTGACGCATGTCGTCCACTGCGCGGCACTCAACAATAATCGCGGCGCCGGCGAGGCCGACTTGCGGGCTGTCAACGCGACACTGACCGGGCGGCTCGCTCAGGCGGCCGCCAAGCGCGCCGAAGGGCGCTTCATTTATTTCTCCTCGATCCGCGCCGTCGTGGCGGCCGATTTCAGCGGCACGATCGACGCGGCCACGCCCCCTGCCCCGCGATGCGCCTATGGGCGTTCCAAGCGCGAAGGCGAAATCGCAATGCTGGAGGCTTTTGCGACCGCCGGACATGCGGGCGCGACGGCGCTGCGGCTGCCGCCGGTCTATGGCGAAGGCATGAAGGGAAATCTGCGCGGGCTGATGCGTCTCGCAGCCACCGGCCTGCCGCTGCCCGCAGCCGCCTTGACCGCGGTTCGTTCGCTGGTCTCGCATGACGCGGTGGCTGGCGCCGTGACGCATCTCCTGGCCCGTCCGACGCCGCCGCGCCCCACCTATGTGCTGGGCGATGCCTCGCCCGTCGCTATGGCCGAAATCATCACCGCGTTCCGGCGCGGATACGGCCGGCCAGCCCGGCTGATTCCCATGCCGGCCTGGCCGTTCCGGCTGCTGGCGACGCTCAGTGGCCGACAAGCGTCGTGGCAGGCTTTGGTGGCGACGCAGATCTGCGATTCGTCGCTGCTGGCCTCGGAAGGCTGGATGCCGGAAGCCGACACTCTTGGCCGGCTCGAGGACCTGGCGCGGCAGGGTTAATTCCAGCGCAGACGGTTTCCGCCCAAACCAGGAGCGTTTCATCGTTTCGGCGTCACGCTCTAGGCGCGGTAGAACGTGCCCAGCAATATCCTGATATCCAGGCGAATCGTGGCGGCTTGAACGTAGGCCGCGTCGGTCTCGGCGCAGCGTTTTGGATCCGACATGTCGATCCCCTTGATCTGCGCCAGCCCGGTTATGCCCGGAAGCGCTGTGAGCACGCCCAGCTGCTTGCGCCGTTCGATCAGTTCCGTCTGCGTCGGCAGGCACGGACGCGGTCCCACCAGGCTCATCTCGCCCTTGAGCACGTTCCAGAGCTGCGGCAACTCGTCGATCTTGGTTGCGCGCAGCACCTTGCCCACCGCCGTGACCGAATTGGCCGGCGCCTGGTGGGTCGGCAAGGAGGGGGTGTCGCGACGCATCGTGCGCAGCTTGCGGCAGGAAAAGAGGGTTCCTTCCCGGCCGACGCGGGTCTGCGAGAAGATGGCCGGGCCGGCCGACGTCGCCCGGATCGCCAGCATCGCGACCAGCACGATCGGCGACGTTAGCGCCAGCATCACCGCCGCGACAACCAGATCAAAGACCCGCTTTGCCGTCACGGTTCAGATCCGGCGCGAAAGGAAAGCAAGGTAGAGCCCGAGCGTGCCCATCAATGTCTGCCGGTAGACGCCGCTTTTGCCGAGCAGGCGGAAGCGCCTGAAGGTGCTGCCCTTGCGCGCCCTGATGAACAGGCGAAGGCAGAGTGCGGGATCGGGCGCGATGAGGTCGCGGTTGACGGCAAGGCCCCTGAGATTGCTGTCGGTCCAGGTGGCGAACTGGCCCTGGAACAGCCGTCCGAGCCGTGAAAGCCTTGCCTCCCACGAGACATTGGCGCCGACGAGGTTCGCCGCGTGCTGCCGGTATCTGACCAGCGGCCGCGGCTCGTAGCGGACCTTGCCGCCGGCGGCGGTGACGATGAGATAGGCCCACCAGTCATGGCTGACGAATTCGGTCCTTGCCGATGCTTTCGCCAGGAGGTCGCGCGCCTTGCGGTTGAAGAGCATGGTGTTGCCGCCGGCGATGCTTTGCACCAGCGCGTTGCGGAAAGACGGCGGACGGCGAAACAGCGGCGAATAGCCTGCTGGGATGCCGGCCTCCGAAATGGTCGCCGTGCGCGAGCAGAACAGGAGCGGCATGTCGCTATCCTCTCCCTCCATCCAGCGGATGGCGCTCTCCAGCCGATCCGGCTCCCAGACATCGTCCTGGTCGCAAAAGGCATAGTAATCGGCATCGATGCGGGGATCGATGATCATCGAGCGGAAATTGGCGGCGAAACCCTTTCGCGGGCCATCCACCAGCGTAACGGAGCCCTTGTTCCAGCGGGATCGCCAAGCCTCGACCATTGCGACCGTGGCGTCCGTCGAGCCGTCGTCGGAAACCCATAGATCGACCGCGGGCCAGGACTGCGCGAAAAGCGATTCCAATTGCTCGCCGATGAATGCCCCGCCATCCTTCGTGCCCATGAGGACGGCCACCCGCTGATCTTTCGCGGTCACGGTGTCTGAACCCGCGGGCGCATCCGAACGGGCTTCAACGGCCGATTTCGGGCGGGTGGCACTGCTCTAACCGATCTGTGCGGCCGTTTTCGGCACAGCCTGGCCGTGCGCGCCGAGGTCTGCCTCGGCCTGGTATAAGCCGCCCAGGACGGCAAGCGCCGCGGCCTTGTCGCGATCGTGCATCGCGGCCACCAGCGCCGGCAGCGCGGCCTCGATCCTGGACCATTGCAGGACGTCGCTCCTGAGGCCGAAGATCTTGGCGATGTCGAGCTTGACGACCTCTTCATTCTCGCCATGCAGCGTCTCGTGCAGCTTCTCGCCGGGCCTGATGCCGGTGAAGCGGATCGGAATGTCGGTGTAGGGGCTCTTGCCGGCCATGCGGATCATGGTCTCGGCGACTTCGAGGATCGGCACTGGCTTGCCCATGTCGAGCATGTAGATGGCGTAATCGTCCTCGCCCTGACGCTGCTCGGCATCGGCGGCCGACATGATGACCAGATCGACCGCCTCGGCCACGGTCATGAAATAGCGGGTCATGCGCCGGTCGGTGATGGTGACTGGACCGCCGGCCTCGATCTGCGCCTGGAAGATGGTCGCCACCGAGCCATTGGAGCCGAAGACATTGCCGAAGCGCACGGCGATGAACTTGGTGCCGGAACGATGCGCGCTTGAGAGGCCGGCCCCATGACCGTTCGCCGCGGCGGCATGCAAGGATGATGGCGCGGCATGGGCCTCATGCAGCGAGGAGACGATCTGCTCTGCCGCCCGCTTGGTGACGCCGAGCACCGAAGTCGGGGCGACGGCCTTGTCGCTGGAGATCAGCAGGAACTGCGGCACCCCGCATTCGGCGGCGATCTCGGCGCAGGCGAGCGTGCCGAAGACATTCGTGTCGATCGCCGCTTCCCAGTTCTCTTCCAGCAGCGGCACGTGCTTCAGCGCCGCGGCATGAAAGAGGATCGTGGGTTTGAACTCGCTGACGAGACGCATCATGTGAGGCCGGTCGGTGACGTCGACGATGCGGCTGGTCAGCCGGTCGCGGTGCTTCTCGTCGATCAGCTGGTCGAGCTGGAAAATGCCGAATTCGGAATTGTCGGCCACCAGCACCGACTCGGCGCCCAGCTCCAGCGCGCGCTTGACAAGCACGCGACCAATGGAGCCGGCGCCGCCGGTGACCATCACCCGCTTGCCGGCGACGAAGGCGCCGATGCGCGTCGTGTCGGTGGCAACCGCCGAACGGCGCATGATGGTTTCCATCTCGACGGTATCGAGAACCAGCCTGCCGCCCTGCCCCAGCTCCGACAGGCCGGAGAACTGGACGACGGCGATGCCGCTGTGACGGGCGACGCGCACCAGCTCGGCATAGTCCTCGATGTCGCGCTCGGCGCCATTGCCGAAGATCAGGAGATCGAGGTTTTCCGTGCCCTTGACATAGTCCTCCAGCACCTCGACCAGGCGCGGCCTGAGCGCCACGACCGGAACGCCCTGGATCCGCGTGCCGAGCGGCGCGTCGCTCTCGGTGGCCATGATGCCGGCTATGGCGTATTCGGCCGGCACCGCCGTGCGGGTGAAGCGCACGATCACGTCCGCCTCGCTCAGCCGGCCGATGAACAGCGCCTGCTTGACCGGCGCGTCGCCCGGAGCGCGGCGCAGGATGCGCCATGACGCGCCGTCGCGCAGAAAGCGGTAGTAAAGCCTGGGCGCCGAAATGATGGTGAAGGAGACCAGGAAAAAGACGATGAACTGGCGTTCGTTGAGGCCGGCGACCGGCTGGAAGAAGAAGCGGAAGGCAAGCGAGGCCAGATAAAGGACCACCGTGAGGCTGCCGCAGCCCTTGAGGATGTTGAAGAAGTCGGGCGTGGAAGCAAAGCGCCAGACGGTGTTGTAGAGGCCGCAGGAGCGAAACAACAGATGGGCGGCAAGCACGATGATCGCCCAGCAGACCAGCCCGGCAAAGGAGAACGCATCGAAAGAAAGCCGCGACTGCGACAGGATGAGGCTGAGCGCCACCGCGACCAGGACCATGACGAGGTCCTGGATCATGATGATGGCCTGCCGCATCTTCGGTCGGAGTCCCGATACGGCTTCTACATAGGCGGTCATTGGGTAGTACTGAACTCCAGGCGTAGGGACATGCTATCAGAACCGCGCAGGACAAAACATCGTCTGCCGCCACTCTGGATTGCAAATCCCCAACCCCGTCACCCGGCTACCGCATTAGCGCGGAGCGGGCGGGAGAGCCAGAGGTTTTTTAGGGGACCCGCCTACTTAAGGGCAAAGTTTAGACGTATAGTCTCTCAGCGAAGGTTGAAGCCAATGTTATCTTCAACTAAAATTGATCGGAGGGCCAGCATTGGATCGGTTTGAAGAGCTTCGTCGAAACCTTGATAAGACAAATATGGTCGGCATCGAGATCGGGCCCTTCTATAGTCCCGTTGCTCCAAAGTTCGATGGTTGGAAGACAATTGTTATAGACTTCCAGGACGGCGATGCTTTGCGGTCTGTAGCCAGAGACCATAGCGTTGAGGCAATTCGCGCCAAAGTTAGCCAAATCGAAGACGTAGACATTGTTTGGCAAGGCGATCCGCTGGATGATCTGGCCTTGGTCCGAAGGCCAGAGGGATACGACTATTTCATCGCAAGCCACGTTATAGAACACACACCCGATATTCTGAGTTTCCTTCAGCAGGTCTCGCGGCTTCTGCGAGAGACCGGGGTTATCTCACTGGCCGTCCCAGATATGCGCAAATGCTTTGATCTCTTTAAGCCTGCGAGCAGCATCCGGGAGGTCCTCACGGCTTATCGAGAGAAGCGGGTACGACACACCCCAGAGACCTTATTTGAGGCCCGTGCTCTGTCCGTAAACCGGAACGGCCTGGGCTCCTGGCTGGCCGGATCCACCGCACCTCTCGCCTTCACAGGAAATTTTGACCACGCTTGGCGGTCTTACCAGCAGGACGTCGCCAGCCTAGACGCTCGCTACATAGACGCACACGCGTGGTTTTTCACTCCAGCATCCTTTGAATTGCTCATCCTTGAACTCAATTACATGCGACTGCTTGACGTATCGATCACAAGCCTGGTTGAGAGCCACGGCTCAGAATTTATTGTTCAGTTACGAAAGACGCCAGCCATCCAAATTTCACTCGCTGATTTCAACACCAAACGTTTAGCGCTTTCCCGGCAGCAAGCTGTCGAATATGCATCCGAGGCGGTTGGCGCACCGCAACAACCCGCATAGGCGGTTTGAGCAATTTACCTCCAGTATGTAGGCCAATCGGCTACGTTAACACAAGCGGTATCGACGAATAACTCCATATCGTTCTGGTAAAAATCTCTAAGATAAGCTATGTCTTCCTTGCTCGGCGGAACATAGGCACCACCGCCAACATGCTCGGCTATCTCTTCTTTTATTGGAAAGGGGGATATCTGTAGAAATCGCGCGATTAAAGCGAGGACGCCAGCCGGGTCGCGTTTTAAGTCATTGGAACGCAGTAGCAGAACTTTACTGGGGTGGAACAATCGAAGCAAGTTGCTGATCTGAGCGCCGTAGAGACCTCGCTCCACGTAGCTATACGTCCTCCACGCAGGATGATTCCTTGCGAACCCGTTGAGACGAGCACGGCCATTCCTAATGGCATAGCTAAAAGGAACGTTGTCTGCGCCTCGGGACATTTCCATTCGCCAGTGCGACCAAGCCCTCTCGATCGGGTCACGGAAAATCAGAATGATCTGAATTTCGGGATTGTACTCCGCGATGCGCTCCAAAGCATTCGGCCAAAAAATTGAGATTGGCGTAGCCTCGAACGCAATTCGTTCACTGTCGTCCGACGGGAAGAAGCTGTGAAGCCGTTCGTAGTCGGGACTAATCCAATCAACACCGGTTTCGTCATCAAAAAAGTGAATTTCTTTGCGCCTCGGAGGCAGCAGACTAGGGTGGCGCGTCAGATAGGTGAAGAGAGCAGACGTTCCTGCCTTTTGAACTCCTGCAACCACAAAACCGAGACGGCCATTGCGCACGGATTAACCTCACCAAGAACGTTATGCCGTCTCTGAGCGTATGATCGGCGCCTCTAAAATTGTCGAGGATTGAGGTATCGCTTGATAGTCTCGGGTAGCGGCAAACCGCTTTACTGCCTCCCTCTGTTGTTTCGTTGGCTGGTCGAGCCCTATGAAATCGGCCATTTCACAAAGCAGCGCTTCGGGATCCAGTGCCGCTCGTTCGTAACTCACGAGCAACGTCGGCCATTGCAACTTTTGCAATAAACTCCAATACCGGCTAAACCGATGCAGAGCCTGCTCATAAGCCTGCTCGATCGAGTATTGCATCTTGTTGAATTCCGACTGCGCTATTGCAGCCATATCTCTGTTTACAAAAACTACTAGCGGATTTCTTACTTCTGTCGATACTTTTTCAAGATAAAGATCGGCCGAAGGATCCTTCCAGCCCCAAAGGCTGTTCGAGTCATTGCGTTCCTGAATAAGCCTTCTAAGGTTCTCAGTCACTGAATCCGCAACAGGACTCGTTGGACGGCCGTGTACATCGCGACCTTGTGCAGCGTTAACGAGTTCAACGTCCTCATGATTGACGGAATCGCTGTCCGCACCCATGGGCACGCCCAGGATGATGGCTGCGCCAGCAACCAAACTGGTTCCGCCTCGCCCACAACCCACCACTATCAAAGTTCTTTCGGCATTAGGAGGCTCAAGGCTGATCGCCCTATGTGATGTGACCATGTTGACCGCTTCTACTGTTTGACTGTCTGCCGGCGAGAATAGCGCGACCAAGTGCGTACACTAGGCGGTCTTCCGCTCGCCGGCTAGCTTCTCGCTCGCCATAGCGCGCACGTGGCGCTTGAGGAAGTTCAAGTGTCTTGAAGTGAGCGATTGATCCCAGTTCCGCGGATACCTCATCGTCTTGGCGAGCCGATAGCGCTCCTCCAGATCGAGGCTTTTGAATTTCGCCAACTCCAGCGCCGCAACGATTTCGCCTAGTCCCGGCGCCGCTGGAATTATGTTTCCGCTCAGACTCTGCAGGTAGCTTTCGGTCTTGGTCTTGAAGGTGTTCGTCACGACAACACAACCCGATGCCGCCAAATCCATGGGGATCATGCTCGGATGAGGCGAAGCCATCAAAGTAAGGCAGATATCGAAGCTGGCAACTTCCTCGATATAGGTGGTTAAATCCATTCTAGGCAGTGAAACCGAGCGAACGCCAGGAAGGAGTTCGACAACCCCCTCACCAAGACCCATGCCGACACAATCCCACTCGTCGGGATCGAATATACCGGACCTGAAGGCCGTTGAGAGAGCCAATGCCGTCAATTCGAACATATTCCGGTCCACAACCGGGCGAGAATAAAAGACGATCTTCTTTTTCTCTTTTGACCGATTGCGGTGAATAAAAATTTCCTTTGGCAGTAGATTAGCAGAACAGGCGTTATTGAAGAACGTATATGACATATTTCGAGACTTGATGCCACCGACGTCATTCTCGACAAAGAATCTCATTAGGCTCTCGCTCGAAAATATAGCGTGATAATTCATTTCATACGTTCGATCAGCAATCGCGTGCAAGCTATTTGCCGGATAAAACAACGCCTCGTAGTCTTGTATCAAATATATAAATTTATCCTTTCCAATAGCCAAGTTAATTTTTTGCGCAAAGTAGGCCGAGTACCATACCGTTGCAACTGCGCTATCATATTCGGAGACGCGAAGAGGCTCCCTCCTCTCACCTATATACTCAACCTCAAGTTCATCGAAAATCCTTTCCATTCCTGGATACTTCAGAACCTTTTCTTTGAATTCAGGAAGGTTAAAGTAGAAGTTATCGAACAGAACAAGGCGAACGTTCACACCTGTTTTGCGCAGGAACAGCGCCATCTGAAAGACGCCAAAGAAGCCTGCTGAGATCGATTTGAAATCGAACGCTGGAACGAGAACGTTGATAGTCTGCGGCCGACGTTTGTCAATCTCCACGTCAGGCAGGTCATAGACACGGTTCAGGCGCAGATTGAGGAAATCGCGATCATAAACGTGGTTCGGAGGTGCGATCGCCGGAATCAGCGGGAGGCCCGCAAGATAAGAGGATTGCAAATCCGCAAGCAGCCCCAAGCGGTGAGCCGCGAAGAGGCAAAGATACGCGAGCCGACTCTTATAGCTCTGTAGCTTGATGTTCGGATCGAAGACCTTGTGATAGGATTGCTTCAACTCCTGATGCCCGAACAACATCGACCCCGCACCTGCGAGCGCTGCAATTACCTGTCGACGCATTAGCTGAAAATCTCCTCCCTCATGATTCGACCTTTTTCGAGATACACCGCCGAGTGACACATGGAGCGGATCAAGGCGTCGGAATGAGACGCCAGAACGATGATTGCCGCATTGTTGAGCCAATGATCCATCCGCTCGCGCGCTTTTTTCTGAAAAGATTCGTCGCCTGTCCCTAGTCCTTCGTCTAGCAGCACAATGTCAGTGGGGTAGGCAGTAACAGCTGAGAATGACAATCGTGTTTGCATACCTGCGGAGTATGTTCGAACCGGGAGATCAATGAAGTCCCCTAGCTCTGAAAAATCGATGATAGAATCGATCTGTTGTTCCACCTCCCTTGGCGATATTCCAGCCATGAGGCTTTGAAGCCGAATAAATTCTCGTCCGGTAAGCTCTGGAGAAAGGCCCATCGACGGCTTTATCAAAACAGCCGTATCTCCCGTTATCGCGGCAGTCCCACTTGTGGGCTTCAGAATACCAGCCAAAACTCGCAGCAAAGTCGTCTTGCCGGCGCCATTGTGTCCGCACAGACCCAATCTCGTGCCGGGTTGAAGGTCAAGCGAAACGCCGTCGAGCGCAGCCACCTCGAACCGACCGGAATCGCCCGCCAAGAGACGACCGCCGGTCGTAAATCTGAGCGCTGCCTGCTTGAGCGACCGGTTAGCCGGAGCGGACCAGATTGGGATTCGAACAGATACGTCAGTTAGTTGGATCGATGGTTGTGACATTGGATTCCAATTGATCGCAGCTCGTGGCTCAGAGCCAATACGGAATTCGGTGCTGAGTTCTGCGATAAAGCGCGTATGCGGCGAGGCTGCCCAGCAAAGCGATCGCGGCAGAAACCAGCACGCTTGTGTAGTCTGTGCCACCGTTCAGGATCGGCGTGCGCGCAGCGTCGATCATGTAGGTGATGGGATTGAGAACCAGGAATAGCGATTCAGAGGGCAGAACCTTCGCCGTCCAAAGGATTGGCGACAGTATGAAAAGCAACTGCATTGCCGATGCCGTGATTAACGGGACGTCCCTGAACCTCACCGAAATAACCGATACAATGGAAGATATCCACGTCGCGTGAGCTATCAGCAATACGACACCAATAACGAACATTGGAATATTTAATCCAACATTTGGGTAAGCTATTAACATTGTAAATAAAACAACTATAAGATTGTGAAGAAGAATCATAAAGTTCTTCGTAACACATCTAAATATGCAAGAAGCAGGAGACATTTTGGTATTCAAAATTAAGTCATGAGCGTTAATTACGCTCTCAGCGCCTTCGACGACAGTTGCCGATAGAAATTGCCAAAGAACTATGCTCGTTGCCAAATGGTGAAGATATTCTCTTATTGGCTGGTTGAGTAGAACCGCATAAAGAAAGCCAACCGACGCAGCGAATATCGCTGTATTCAAAGTTATCCAAAGTGGACCGAAGGTCGAGTTTCGGTAACGAAGCTTTATGTCGAACTGAGCAAGCCGAAACCACAGCGTTGACGTGTTTGAGATCATATTCATCCCTTCAGAGTGCCGCTGTAGCTTCCGTGGCGCCGCTCTGTAACCTGCTCACTACGGTCCCCGTCGCCTCCCGCCACTGCCGCGCTCG
The DNA here is from genome assembly GCF_003952405.1 of Mesorhizobium sp. M2A.F.Ca.ET.043.02.1.1. Taxonomy (NCBI): domain Bacteria; kingdom Pseudomonadati; phylum Pseudomonadota; class Alphaproteobacteria; order Hyphomicrobiales; family Phyllobacteriaceae; genus Mesorhizobium; species Mesorhizobium sp. M2A.F.Ca.ET.043.02.1.1. The sequence continues at coordinate 5,340,820 of NZ_CP034445.1, read as the reverse complement.
CCACCCGAACACACCCTCAAACTTCGCGCTCGACAACCGCGAATTTTGCGGGCGCCTGGCCCTGGTCGGATAATCCGCCGTGGCGATATCGCGCACTTTCGCATAGGGGCCACCCAACGCCCGGCTTGTGTCGAGGATGTGGCGGGCAAAGCTGCTCCAGTTGGTGTCGCCCTCGCCCGCCAGGTGGTAGACACCGAAGGCGGCGAAATTCCTGTCGTCCCGCAGCCTCGCCGCCGCATGCAGGATGGCGTCGGCGATGTCGAGCGCCGAGGTCGGATTGCCCCATTGATCGGCGACGACGGCGATCTCGTCGCGATCGGCCGCCAGCCGCAGCATCGTCTTGACGAAGTTCCTGCCGAAAGGGCTGTAGACCCAGGCCGTGCGCAGGATGATGTGGCGCGGATTGGCGGCGGCCACCGCCTCTTCGCCGACGAGCTTGGAAGCGCCGTAGACGCCGAGCGGCGCGGTGGCGTCTGTCTCGACATAGGCGCCGTCCTTGGCGCCGTCGAAGACATAGTCGGTCGACAGATGGATGACGGGGACGCCGAGCCTTGCCGCGGCTTCGGCCACCTTGCCGGCGCCGGTGGCGTTCACCACGAAGGCCAGGTCCTTATCGTCCTCGGCCTGGTCGACGGCGGTGTAGGCGGCGGCGGAAACGACGATGTCCGGCCTTGCCGCTTCCAATGCCGCGAGCACTGTGTCGGGCTGCGCAAGGTCGAGCCCCGGGCGGCCGACGGCGACGACTTCCACGCCGTCGCGGCCCCGCGCCGCCTCGACCAGGCTTGCTGCGACCTGGCCCTCGCGTCCGGTGACGGCAAGCCTCACGTGGTCACCTTCCTGCTCTCGGCCGCGGTCCTGGCCGGATTGCCCGCGACCGGACCGCTTTGGCTGTTTGCGGCCGCAGCGTGGCCCAGCCGCTCGCCGGCGTAGCGCTGCTCGCGGATCGGGCCCCACCACCATTTGTTGTCGAGATACCAGTCGACGGTCCTGGCCAGGCCGCTGTCGAAATTCTCGCGCGGCGCCCAGCCGAGATCGCGCGCGATCTTGGAGGCGTCGATCGCATAGCGGCGGTCATGTCCAGGACGGTCGGTGACGAAGGTGATCAGGTCGCGATAGCGCTTGCCGGCGGCACGCGGCCGCCGCACGTCCAGCAGATCGCAGATCGCCTCGACCACGCCGAGATTGGTGCGCTCGGAATTGCCGCCGACATTGTAGCTCTCGCCCGGCCGCCCCTTGGTGGCCACCAGCTCCAGCGCCCGCGCGTGATCCTCCACGAACAGCCAGTCGCGCACATTGGCGCCGGCGCCGTAGACCGGCAGCGGCTTCTCGTCGAGCGCGTTGAGGATGACCAGCGGGATCAGCTTTTCCGGGAAGTGGTAGGGGCCGTAATTGTTCGAGCAGTTGGACAGCACCACCGGCAGGCCGTAGGTCTCGTGCCAGGCCCGCACCAGGTGATCCGACGCCGCCTTCGAGGCCGAATAGGGCGAGGACGGCGCATAAGGCGTCTCCTCGACGAACATGCCGCCGTCGAAAGGCAGGTCGCCGAAGACCTCGTCGGTCGAGACATGGTGGAAGCGGAAGCCCGCTTTGCGCTCCTCGGACAGCCCACGCCAGTATTCCAGCGCCGCATTGAGGATGCGGTAGGTGCCGACGATGTTGGTCTCGATGAAGGCGCCGGGGCCGTCGATCGAGCGGTCGACATGGCTTTCGGCGGCAAGGTTCATGACGATGTCGATATCGTCACGGCGCAATATCTCCAGCACCGCGCGCTCGTCACAGATGTCGCCCTGCTCGAAGCGATAGTTGTGCGCGTTCTCGATCGTCCGCAGCGACGCGAGGTTGCCGGCATAGGTGAGCTTGTCGAGATTGGTGACGCGGTAGGCCGGGTTGGCGCACAGATGCCGGCAGACGGCCGAGCCGATGAAGCCGGCGCCGCCGGTGACCAGGAAATTCAGCCTGCCCTCTTCCCTCACGCGAAAACCTCTGCCTCGCTCAGCGGTGGCGCCTTGCGATCCTTGTCCGAGAGCTGGAAGTCACCGGCAAGCGACGGCCACGCAATGCCGATGGCGGGGTCGTCGAAGCGGATCGACCGGTCATGCTCCGGCGAATACGTATCGGTGACCTTATACAGAATCTCGGTGTCCGGGACGAGCGTGACGAAGCCGTGCGCGTATCCCTTCGGCACCAGGATCTGGTTTCCCTTCTCGGCCGACACCTCCAAAGCCGACCATTTTCCGAAAGTCGGCGAAGACCGGCGGATGTCGACGACGACATCGAAGACGCTGCCTCGCACGACGCGCAGCAGCTTGTCCTGGGCGCGGGGCGGTAACTGATAGTGCAAGCCGCGCAGGACGCCGGCGGCCGCGGAATAGGAATGGTTGTCCTGCACGAAGGTCAGGTCGATACCGGCCTGGGCAAAGCGCTCCGCATTCCAGGTCTCGCAGAAATAGCCGCGCGCGTCGCCATGCCGCTTCGGCACGATCTCCAGCACGTCCTCCAGGCCGAGCGTCCTGACCTCAAGCACCTTGATCCTCCATCAGATCGGCGACCCGCCGCCGCAGATAGGCCGCATATTCGTTCTTGCCGAGCCGCGCGGCGCGATCGAGGACCTCGTCGGCGCTGATCCAGCGCTGCTCCAGCGCAATCTCCTCGGGGCAGGCGATCTTGATGCCCTGGCGATGCTCGATCGTGCGCACGAAGGACGAGGCCTCGAGCAGGCTGTCATGCGTGCCGGTATCCAGCCAGGCATAGCCCCGGCCGAGGCGGTGGACATGCAGCTCGCCGCGCTCGAGATAGACATTGTTGACCGCCGTGATCTCGAGCTCGCCGCGCGCCGAAGGGCGGATGGTCGAAGCAATGTCGACGACGTTGTTGTCGTAGAAATAAAGACCTGTCACGGCCCAGTTGGACTTCGGCTTTTGCGGCTTCTCCTCGATCGTCAAAGCCCTGCCGGTGACCTTGTCGAAGGAGACCACGCCATAGCGCTCGGGATCGTCGACATAGTAGGCGAAGACGGAGGCGCCGCCGTCGCGCGCAGCCGCCTCGCCGCAGAGCTGCGACAGGCCGCCGCCGAAATAGATATTGTCGCCGAGAATCATCGACACGCTGTCCTTGCCGATGAAGTCGCGACCGATGATGAAGGCTTCGGCGAGACCATTGGGCTCCGCCTGCTCGGCATAGCAGAGCTCCAGGCCGAATTCCGAACCATCGCCCAGCAAAGCCTGAAACACCGGCAAGTCGCGCGGAGTTGAAATGACGAGGATCTGGCGGATTCCCGCGAGCATCAGCACGCTCAGCGGGTAGTAGATCATCGGCTTGTCGTAGATCGGCAGTATTTGCTTAGATACAGCTAATGTTAGCGGATAAAGACGTGTTCCGCTGCCGCCCGCAAGGATAATTCCTTTCAACAAGCTCTCCTTGAACTACCGCGGCCCCCGCCTCGACGCCAAGTTGCCCGTGCTTAGGTTTCGGGCACCGGCTTGTCAATGTCGGGTTTGCTTCCTTCCTGACGCTGGTTCCACTTTCTATCATCCGGCACGCGGTGGTTTCGAGCGAAATCCGACTGCGGCATGAAAAAGGGCCGGCGGGCGCTTGTCGCCCGCCGGCCCTTCTTTCGTCGATCGCGATCAGCCGCGCTTGAGCAACGCCCACACGGCCGGCACCAGGCTGGCGGCCAGGGCCACCTTGATCAGGTCGCCGGCGATGAAGGGCAGGACGCCGAACTGCCAGGACTTTTCCGGTCCGATGAGCATCGCCAGCCAGGCAAAGCCCATGGCCATCATGACGACTTCCGCCGTCAGCATGGCGCCGAACAGCTTGAACGGGCTGCGGTCCCAGCCGCGGTCGGCGGCCCAGCCGGCGATCGCGGCCATGACCACGAAACCGGCGAGATAGCCGCCTGTCGCGCCCAGCATATAGGCGATGCCGATGCCCTTTTCCGGCGTGCCCTGGAAGACCGGCAAGCCAAAAGCGCCTTCGGCAAGGTAGAGAAGCAGCGTCGCGACGGCCAGCCGCAGGCCGAAGGCCGAGGCGATCAGCAGCACGGCGAGCGTCTGCAGCGAAATGTCGACCGGGCCGAGCACCACTTTGGTCTTGGCCGAAAGCGTGAGCAGCAGGGTTCCGGCAAGCGCCAGGAAGAGCTGGGTCGCGAGCCGCGCGGCGCCCCGCTCCGGCAGAGTGAGAGAAACGAGCGGACGCATCGTGGTTGCAATTGCCATGGTCTTCCTCATTCTGGCTGATTCATTGGGTGGCTGATTTGCTGGCTTCAAAAACTTTCTTGATGCATGTCGTTGTCCCAGAACCGCTGCGCACTTTTGGGCGAAATGCTCAAAAACTTTCTTGATGCATGTCGTTGTCCCAAAACCGCTGCGCACTTTTGGGCGACATGCATTGAATTTCCTATATTGGCTTCCGTATCGGGCGGCAATCATTTTGCCGCATTGCAAAGGAATCCGGCATGGCGCTTGAGTTCGATACCAGCTTCGACCCGGCCTACGGCCGGGCGGTCACGGTTGCGCCGGATGTGCTGCGCATCACTGCCGGAAACCCGAGTCCGTTCACCTTCCACGGCACCAACAGCTATCTCGTCGGTCGCGACACGCTGGCGGTGATCGATCCGGGGCCGGAAGACGACGCGCATCTCGAAACGCTGCTCACGGCGATCGCTGGCCGGCCGGTCAGCCACATCTTCGTCAGCCACACGCATCGCGACCATTCGCCGCTGGCGGCACGGCTGAAGGAGCGCACCGGCGCGCCGACGCTTGCCGAAGGCCCGCACCGGCCGGCACGGCCCTTGCGCATCGGCGAGGTCAATCCGCTCGACGCCAGCGCCGACCTCGCCTTCGTGCCCGATATCGCGCTGGCCAACAATGCCCTGACCGAGGGAGACGGCTGGGCGATCCGCACCATGCTGACGCCCGGCCACACCGCCAACCATGCCGTGTTTGCGCTCGAGGGAACCGGCATCCTGTTTTCGGCCGACCATGTCATGGCCTGGTCGACCTCGATCGTCGCGCCGCCGGACGGCGCCATGGCCGACTATATGAGCTCCCTCGACAGGCTGCTGGCGCGCGAGGATCGTCTGCTGCTGCCGGGCCATGGCGGGCCCGTGACCGCGCCCCAAAGGTTCATGCGCGGCCTGAAGACGCATCGCAAGATGCGTGAAAGGGCGATCCTGGAGCGCATCCGCGCTGGCGACCGGACGATCAGGGAGATGGTCGCAGCGATCTATCGCGACACCGACCCCCGCCTGCACGGCGCCGCGGGGCTGTCGGTGCTCGCCCATCTCGAGGATCTGGCCGCGCGCGGCCTGATCGCCACCGAAGGCGACCCGGCGATCGACGGCATTTTCAGTCCCGCCGGCTGATCACTCGGCCGGCGCCGCGCCAACCTGCCCGGCGACTTCCTGGTCCAGCTCGCCGAGGAAATCCGTGATGCGGGCGGCGTTGTCGCCGAGGTCGTAGCGGCCGTAGCGCGAGGCCGAGCGCATGTCGACGATGACCTGCTCGCCATCGTCGGTGACGCGGATGGCGACGTCGGCCGGCAGTCCGAGCACAAAGCCCTTGGCCAGCGCATTGATCGTCGCCTCGCTCTGCCCGTTGATGTCGGGATAAGGCGCCGTCAGCTGCCAGTCGCGGCGGTCGAGCACGGTTTCGACAGCGTCGACGACGGTTTCGAAGGGCAGATTGTAGCTGTGGCCGCTGACCAGCGGATAGGTATCGGCCTGCAGGCTCTGTTCGCCAGGGGTCGGCGGCGACAGCTCGTTCATGTCGCTTGTCCGGTCGCTGGTGTCCAGGACCGGCGGGTCGTCGAGATCGGTCGAGATGTCGCGCAGCGGCGGGTAGATCGTGGCCCAGTAGACGGCGACGCCGTAGGGCGCCAGAACCAGCAGCGCCAGCAGCGCGCCGACGCTGAGATCGCGGCCACCGCGATCGCCGAAGCTCCAGACCCTCGACAGGCCGAGACCCGCCAGCAACAGGGCGAGCGCCGCCAGCAGCGCGACGACCGCAAGCACCCACAGGAAAGGCGGCGTCTCGACGAATCCGAGTCGGTAACCGGCAACGGCGGTGAGCAGAAGGACGAGGGAAAATGCCCCGATCCGCCGCGACCAGCCGGCCGCCCTCGACGTCTGCCGTTCAGGAATAGATGCCATTCTTCGCCGTATCGTCCCAACCCGGGCCGAGAGTTAGCGGTTTTTGGCGCGGGCTTGAAGCCGGAAGATCGAACATTTTCGTCAATCCGTCGGCAGGCGGTAATCCTTGAACTGGGCGCGCAGGCTGGTCTTCTGGATCTTGCCGGTAGCGGTGTGCGGAATTTCGCCGACGAAGGCGACGTCGTCGGGCATCCACCATTTCGCCACCTTGCCACTCATGAAGGTGAGGATGTCGCCCTTGCTCGGCTCCCGACCGGGCTTGCGCACGACAACGAGCAAGGGCCGCTCGCCCCATTTCGAATGCGGGATGCCGATCGCCGCCGCCTCCGCCACGTCCGGGTGGCCGACGGCGAGATTCTCCAGGTCGATGGTCGATATCCATTCGCCGCCGGACTTGATGACATCCTTGGCGCGGTCGGTGATCTGCATGTAGCCGCTGGCGTCGATATGGGCGACATCGCCCGTGTCGAACCAGCCGTCGGCATCGAACTGCTCGGCGCCGGCGCCGCCATAATAGGCGCGGGCCACCGCCGGACCGCGCACCTTGAGATGCCCGAAGGTCTTGCCGTCCCAGGGCAGCGCGTTGTTATCGTCGTCGGTCACTTTCATCTCGACGCCGAAGGGCGGAAAACCCTGCTTGCCCTGGACATCCAGCCGCGCCTCGCCGGTCAGCGTCTGATATTGCGGCTTCAGCGTGCAGAGCGTCCCCAGCGGCGACATCTCGGTCATGCCCCAGGCATGCACCACCTGCACATCGTAATCATCCTGGAACTTTGCGGTGATGGCGCGCGGACAGGACGCCCCGCCGATCACGACCTTGTTCAGATAGGGCAGCTTCTTGCCGGTCTCTTCCAGATATTGCAGCAGCATCATCCAGACGGTGGGCACCGCGGCGCTGAACGTCACCTTTTCGGTGTCGAGCAGTTCATAGATCGAGGCGCCGTCCATCTTGCAGCCCGGCATCACCAGCTTGGTGCCGATCATCGGCCCGCTCTGGCCGAGGCCCCAGGCGTTGGCGTGAAACATCGGCACCACAGGCAGGACGACATCGCGCGTCGACAGGCCCATCGCGTCGGGCATGGCGGCGATCATGGCGTGAAGGACATTGGAGCGGTGGCTGTAAAGCACACCTTTCGGGTCGCCCGTCGTTCCGGAGGTGTAGCACATGCCGGCGGCGGTGTTCTCGTCGAACGTCTTCCAGGCGAAATCGCCGTCGGCCTCGGCCAGCCATTCCTCGTAGGCGACGGCATTGGCCAGAGAGGTTTGCGGCATATGCGCCTGGTCGGTCAGCACGATCACCCGGCGCAGCGATTTCACCGCGCCGGCGATCTTTTCCAGGAGCGGTACGAAGGTGAGGTCGACGAAGATCGCCTTGTCCTCGGCATTGTTCATGATCCAGGCGATCTGCTCGGGAAATAGCCTCGGATTGAGCGTGTGGTAGATAGCGCCGATGCCCATGATGCCGTACCAGGCTTCGATATGGCGGGTCGTGTTCCAGGCAAGGGTCGCGATGCGATCGCCGAGCACGAAGCCGTCACGCTCCAGCCGCTGCGCCGCCTTGAGCGACCGGCGATGGATTTCGGCGAAGGTAGTGCGCACGATCGGACCTTCGATCGAACGCGACACGACCTCCCGGCTGCCGTGCTGGCGTTCGGCGTGGTCGATCAGCTTGTGGCAAAGCAGCGGCCATTCCTGCATCAATCCGAGCATCTATTTCCTCCCCTTTGCGCATTCGCGTCGTTTGTTCCGCACATTGTGGAACGAACCGGCGGATTGTCCAGCCGCCATAAGTCGAAGCCCGTGGATGGATCGAAGAACCGGGAAAACCGCCATAATCCGGCCATCCTCGCCGTTAAGTTTCGTTAACGGGCTGGGTGAGATTGGCGAATGGAGTGGTTCGCATGGACGCGCAGCTCGACGAAAAAGCCCTCGAAAGCACGCTTGCCGAAAGTCTGGACGATCTGGCGCCGGACATCAAAACCGTTTCCGAAGATGAATTTGCCGAAGTCGTCGGCGGCGCGCTTGAAGCCGTCGGCGGGACGCTGCTGTTCAAGATGCGCGTCGAAAACGGCGAGAATGGCGAGCATGTCGCCGCCGCCTGCATCGGCGACGCGGGCAACCGCCAGTTCCTGCTGCTGACGCTGCCGACCAGCGGCGGCGCGCTCAAGGTCGAAACCGCGGCAAGAAGCACCAATCCGGTGGCCGGCATTGCCGCCGCCTATGCCGGCCTCATGGATGCCTTCAAGACAGCCGCCTGACGGCTGGCCAGCAGACGTTCAATGAATGGTGATGGAGCCTCGCGCCGCGCGGGCTTGCGCGACGCACTCACCCGACACATGTAAGTCTGCCGCGAGAACGTTTCACCGTTTCATGGAAACGGCAAACCGTTCTCTTTGTTTTGACGCAATTCCGGACGGAAACCGCTTCGCACTTTTGCTGGAATTGCTCCAGGAGACCATTCATGGACAAGCCCGCCAACCCTGCCCCCGGCTTCCAGCGCAATCCCGACAAGGTGATCACCGTCGAACCCTATCGCGGCAGTGTCACCGTGCGCGCCGGCGATACCGTCATCGCAAGATCCACCCGGGCCAAGGTGCTTTCAGAACCACCCTACCCGGCGGCCTTCTACATCCCGTTCGACGATATCGACTTCAGCAAGCTCGCCGGCACCGAGCACTCGACGCATTGCCCCTACAAGGGCGATGCCAGCTACTGGAGCGTCCAGGCGGCCGGCGAAGCCGGCACGAACGCCATGTGGGCTTATGAACATCCGATCGACGAAATGACCGAGATCCGCAACCACGGCGCGTTCTACACGAGCAAGGTAACGGTCGAAGCCGAACCGGGCTGAGTTTTCGATTGGGCTGGGTCGTCGCTGCGATCCGAGGCAGGCGAAGGCCAAGCGTCGTCATCCCAGGGCGGAGGGATGGGCGTTCACGTCAATCTCGGAAGGATGTGGCTGCCAAAATTCAGCCGCCGCACCGCACGCTCAATCGGTGGTGCCGTCGTTGCCTATACCGTCGGCATCGTCCAGGCGCACGAATGTCATGCCTTTCTGCTTCAAGGCGAGCAGCCCCTGAACCACGCCCTCGCCGGCCGCATGCGTCGGCTGGTTGATGTGGGCGATGATGACGTCGCCGTCCTTGGCGGCGCCGATGCGGCGTGCCGTTTCCTTGGCGCCGAGCAGCGAGCCGCCGTCGCCATTGACCGAGAAGCCGGCGATCTTGAAGCCCAGCTTGCGGATCATGGCGATCGCCGATGGGCTGTATTCCGCGGTGGCGCCGCGAAACCATTTGGGCGCCGGTCCGCCCGCGCTGGCGAGCGCCGCGGCGCCGGATTCAACCTCGGCCTGCACGGCGTCCGGGCTGCCGGCGCTGCTTATGCCGTAAATCTTCCGCGGCGTATCGACCGCGGGAATGTGGCGGCCGCCATGGTTTTCCAGCTCGAACAGATCAGGATGGGCTCGCATGATCTCGGCGGCCGCGGCATTGCGCTTGAGCCAGATGCCGGTAACGAAGATGGTCGCCGGTATGCGATTGTCGACAAGAGCCGAAAGTATTCTTGTGTCGGTCTTTCCCCCGCAAGCGTCGAGCGTCAGGGCGACTCGCCCACGCCCTTCCGGGGCTTGGGTCTTCAGATGCAGCGTCGGCTCGAGAAGCGTTGCGGCATTGCCGGCCGACGCCGCCAAGAGCGACAGCGCGAGCACGCAAAGAGAATTTCGAAGCAGACCCATCATCCATTCCAACCCGGCACGCACGGCCAGTTGCCGCATCGCGCCAAAGAAAACTTGCCTCCGCTCGTCCCAACAGACCGGCATCTAGGCGAAAATGGGGACGTCCAACAGCGCAAAAGGAGCAATCGCGAAAAATTGCTTTCGTCTACACCGCGGTTTTAATGGGTCTGTCCGTCCGCGCCAGCAGTTCGCGCACTGCTTCGGCGACCGTGTCCACTTCCAGGCGCCAGACGCAAAATGCCTTGGCTGGATTGGTCCGGTGGCACATGTCGGCGGCCACACACTCGCAAGGCATTGGGGGCCGCAGCGAAATGCTGGGTGCGCCAACCGGACCCCATGCAACCGGGTTGGTGAGGCCGTACAGGCCGACGACCGGCGTGCCTGCTGCGGCGGCCATATGCATTGGGCCGCTTTCGTTGCCGAGGAAGAGCCGCGCCTCCTTGAGCAGCGCCATCAACGTTTCGAGCGATAGCTTACCTACCAGATTGACGACCGGCGCCTTGACCGCGGCCACGATGTGGTCGTTCGCCTGGGCTTCGTCGGGTCCGCCGACCAGGACGACGGAGAGACCGGTTTCGCTCGATATCGTGTCGACGGCCGCGGCGAAACGCTCGGGCTGCCACCGGCGGCCCGGAAAGCTTGCTCCGGCATGCACCACCAGGAAGGCTTTGCGGCGAAGACCGCAGCTGTCCAGCAATGTCAGGACCCGCGCGGTTTCCGATGGCAGCGGCTCGATCGAGGGAACCCGCACGCGCAGATCTTCCCCTAGCGCCTCCAGCGGAGAAAGATAGCGATAAAGGAAATGCCTCTCGCCATAGCCGAAGGGCTTGGCCCTGACGTTTGCGGATTGGCGCTCGAACCGGCCCAATCGCCTCTCGGTCGGGAAATAGCCAACGCGGATCCTGGCGTTGAGCGCCATGGCGACGAAGTGCGTCGTTTTTGAATCGGTCAAGTCGATGGTCATATCGCAAGCCAAACGACGCAGCTTTCGCAATACGTGGTAGAGTTCCAGGCCGCGCTGCATTACCGTGCCACGCGCGCTCGAGCGCTTGAAAGCTACGGTCTCATCTGCGATCCCGTGAGCAGTCAGGAAGCCTGCGAAGCGAGCCTCGCACAGGAAGACAATTCTGGCCTCCGGATAGGCGATCCTAAGATTCTTCGCCAGCGTCGAGGCAAGAACCAGATCGCCGATATATTTCGTTTGCAGAATCAGGATCGACCGGACGCCTGCGAAGGGCCCCTGCAACATCCGTGTCCGGGCACCAGAACTGAGTTGAGACGTCGACATCCGGGGCCGCCACGCGCATGTTTCACGTGGCCCTCATATACAAGACGACAAGGTCGTGGGCCAGAGTGACTTGCACGTGCCGGCAGATCGTTTCACGGTCATGGAAATAGCGAAATTCCGGATTTCGCTGTTTGCAATGCGGACGACGACGGCACGAGAATCTCCCCGCGTGTCAGACCGCGGCTTCCAGGACTGCCTCGGTACGCGCCAGGAGCTCCAGCACCGCCTCGACCACCGGATCAACCTCCAGGCGCCAGACGCAGCAGGCCTTGCTCGGATCGGTCCGGCGGCACAGGTCGCCCCCGACGCAGTCGCAGGGCACGGATGGCCGCAACGAGATGCTGGGCACGCCGACCGGCGCCCAGCGGACCGGATTGGTCAGGCCGAACAGGCCGACAACCGGCGTGCCGGCCGCGGCCGCCATATGCATCGGCCCACTTTCGTTGCCGAGAAACAGCCGCGCCTGCCTGAGCAGCGCAAGCAGGGTTTCCAGCCGCAGCGCGCCCGCCAGATTGACGACAGGCGTCTTCGCCGCGGCCACAATCCTGTCGGTCGCCTCGTTTTCGTCCGGGCCGCCGACCAGGACGACGCGCAAGCCTGTCTCGCCGGCAATCCTGTCGATTGCCTCGGCAAAGCGCTCCGGCTGCCAGCGACGCCCGGCGAAACTTGCTCCGGCATGAACCGCGACAAAGGCGTTTGGGAGGATGTGGTGCCGGGCCAGCAAAGCCAGGACGCGGGTCGTCTCGAATGGCAGCGGTCGAATGGCCGGGGCTTTTACGCGCAGGTCGACGCCGAGCGCCTCCAACGGAGACAGATAGCGGTAGAGAAAGTGCTTCTTGCCAAATCCGAAGGGCTTCATCCTGACATTGGCGGGCTGGCGTTCATGCCAGCGCAGAGGCCGCTCCGTCGGAGAATAGCCGACCCGGACCGGAGCATTGACCAGCCCGGAAATAAGACGCGAGGTTTTCGAGTCGGTGATGTCGATGGTCATGTCGAAGCGACGCCGCCGCAATTCCCGCACCACGCGGAAGAGCTCGCGTCCCCGCTCGAACGGCATGCCACGCATCCTGGCGCGGCTGAGGGGGATAGCCTCGGCGGCAATGCCGTGGGCCGTCAGGAAGCCGGCCAAATGCGTTTCACAGAGAAACACGATCCTGACGCCCGGATATGCGAGCTGCAGGTTGTTCGCCAGCGCCGAGGCAAGCACGATGTCGCCGATAAATTTGGTCTGCAGGACAAGGATCGACCGGAAAGGAGTGGGGGCAATCTGCAACATGGGTTTCTGACACCAAAAAGTTCGGTGTCGGAAACTCCCTCGAAACGGTGTCGAGATTCAGGGCTGTCACGCGCACGTTAGCGTGACATTCCATACAAAACCGTAAGGTCCCTTGGGGTGCCGCTCCCCGGAATGCACGTCTCAGGCGCGTTTGGCGGCGCCTTTCGCCGCCGCCACGGCCGCCTGCGCGGCCGCCAGCCTGGCGATCGGCACACGGTAGGGCGAGCACGATACATAGTCGAGCCCGACCTCCTCGCAGAAGCGGATCGAAGCCGGATCGCCGCCATGCTCGCCGCAGATGCCAAGCTTGATGCCGGGCCGGGTCGCCTTGCCCTTTTCAGCAGCGATCCGCACCAGTTCGCCGACGCCATCGACATCGAGCGACACAAACGGATCCTGCTCGATGATGCCCTTTTGCCGGTAGGTTTCAAGGAAGGACGCCGCGTCGTCGCGCGAGATGCCGAAGGTCGTCTGGGTGAGGTCATTGGTGCCGAAGGAGAAGAATTCGGCGGCTTCGGCAATGACATGGGCGCGAATCGCCGCGCGCGGCAGCTCGATCATCGTGCCCGTTAGATAATCGATCTTGGTGCCGGTCTCCTGCATGACGCTTTGCGCCACCGCGTCGATGCGCGCCTTGACGTATTCCAGCTCCTTCACCAGTCCCACCAGCGGCACCATGATTTCCGGCACCACCAGCGCGCCGGCCTTGCGTCCGGCCTCGACCGCCGCCTCGAAGATCGCGCGCGCTTGCATCTCGGCGATCTCCGGATAGGAGACGGCGAGCCGGCAGCCGCGATGGCCGAGCATCGGATTGAACTCGTGCAACGCCTCGGTGCGTTGCCGCAGCTTGTCGGCCGAGACATTCATGGCGCTCGCCACCTCGGCAAGCTCGGCCTCGGTCTTGGGCAGGAATTCATGCAGCGGCGGGTCGAGCAGGCGGATTGTCACCGGCAGGCCGGCCATGATCTCGAACAGCTCGAGGAAGTCCGAGCGCTGCATCGGCAGCAGCTTATCGAGCGCTGAGCGCCTGTCCTTTTCGGTATCGGCCAGGATCATCTCGCGCATGGCGACGATGCGGTCGCCGTCGAAGAACATGTGCTCGGTGCGGCAAAGCCCGATGCCCTCGGCGCCGAAGGAGCGCGCCATGCGCGCGTCGAGCGGCGTTTCGGCATTGGTGCGCACCTTCATGCGGCGCGCGGCGTCAGCCCATTCCATGATGGCGGCGAAATCGCCGGAAAGCTCCGGCTGCAGCATGGCGACCGCGCCCTTCAGTACCTGTCCGTTGCCGCCATCGATGGTGATGACGTCGCCCTTGCGGAAGGTCTGGCCCATCGAGACCAGCGTGCCGGCCTTGTAGTCGACGCGCAGCGAGCCGGCGCCCGACACGCAGGGCTTGCCCATGCCGCGCGCCACCACCGCGGCGTGGCTGGTCATGCCGCCACGCGTGGTGAGGATGCCTTCGGCGGCATGCATGCCGTGAATGTCCTCCGGGCTGGTCTCGATGCGCACCAGGATCGCCTTGCGTCCCTGAGCCCTGGCGTCCTCGGCGTCTGCGGACGAGAAGACGATCTCGCCCGTGGCGGCGCCGGGCGAGGCCGGCAGGCCCATGCCGATGACATCACGCGCCGCCTTCGGATCGATGGTCGGGTGCAGGAGCTGGTCGAGCGATGCCGGATCGATGCGGGCGACCGCCTCCTCCTTGGTGATCAGGCCGTCCCTCGCCATCTCGACGGCGATCTTCAGCGCCGCCTTGGCGGTGCGCTTTCCGGAGCGGGTCTGCAGCATCCACAACTTGCCGCGCTCGATGGTGAATTCGAGGTCCTGCATGTCGCGGTAATGCTTTTCCAGTCGGTCGGAGATGTCGACGAAGGCCTGGAAGGCGTCGGGCATCAGCTTCTGAAGCGACGGCTTGTCGGAGCCGGCGGCAATACGCGCCGCCTCGGTGATGTTCTGCGGCGTGCGGATGCCGGCCACCACGTCCTCGCCCTGGGCGTTGACCAGGAACTCGCCATAGAGCTGCCTGTCACCGGTCGAGGGATTGCGGGTGAAGGCGACGCCGGTCGCGGAGGTGTCGCCCATATTGCCGAACACCATGGCCTGGACGTTGACCGCCGTGCCCCAGCTTTCCGGGATGTCGTGCAGGCGGCGATAGGTGATGGCGCGGCTGTTCATCCAGCTCGAGAACACGGCGCCGATCGCGCCCCAGAGCTGCTCGTGCGGGTCCTGCGGGAACGGCTTGCCAAGCTCTTCCTCGACCTTGGCCTTGTAGAGCGAAATGACGCCCTGCCATTCCGCGGCCGTCAGCTCGGTGTCGAGCTCGTGGCCGAGGCTGGCCTTCTGGTCCTCGAGGATTTCCTCGAACACTTCGTGATCGAGGCCCATGACGACGTCGGAATACATCTGGATGAAGCGGCGGTAGCTGTCATAGGCGAAGCGCGCATCGCCGGAATCGGCGGCCAAAGCCTCGACCGTCTCGTCGTTGAGGCCGAGATTGAGCACGGTGTCCATCATGCCGGGCATTGACGCCCGGGCGCCGGAGCGGACGGAGACCAGAAGCAGCTTCGACGGATCGCCGAAGCGGCGGCCGGTGATGCGGCCGATATGGTCGAGAGCGGCGACGACATCCGCCTCGAGCCCATCGGGATAGGCCCGGCCGTTGGCGTAATAGGCGTTGCAGACTTCCGTGGTGATGGTGAAACCGGGCGGCACGGGCAGGCCGAGACTGCACATCTCGGCCAGATTGGCACCCTTGCCACCGAGAAGATTGCGGTCGCCGGCACGGCCTTCGGCGGCGCCGTCGCCGAAGGTGTAAACCCACTTGGTCATGCTTGCCCTCCAGTTCGTGGAAGATAGAAACAGCCGGACCATGGCCCGGTTCCCCGCTTCCCCGGTCCGAGCGATAGGATGCTGCAGTGCGAAAGGCAAGGTACCGGCAGCGCTCGCCGCCACTACAATCGATTAAGCAAAGCTGCGTCAAAAAGACTTGCCGGAGAGGCATGGCGCGATATAGAACATAAAGAGAACATAGTGGAGTAGCGTGATGAAACTCAACGGGAAACTCGACTATCTGGAACTGCCGGCGACAGGGGGCACGCTGGACAGCGTCAAATCCTTCTACAGCGCCGCCTTTTCATGGTCGTTCACCGACTACGGCCCGACCTATTCCGCTTTCGCCGAAGGGCTCGATGGCGGTTTCCAGGCCGATGCCGGGGAAGCGCCGGCCAAACCGCTGCCCGTGCTCTACTCCGAGAACCTCGAGGAAACGCTGGACGCGGTCGAGAGCGCCGGGGGCACCATCGTCAAGCCGATCTTTTCCTTCCCCGGCGGCAGACGGTTCCACTTCACCGATCCGGCCGGCAACGAACTGGCGGTGTGGGGACATTAGAAAGGACGCGGGTTTCGAGGTTTTTTGCTGTTGACAGGCAGTGGGCCGCGGGGCTCATTCAAATGAGCAGCGGCAACCTTCTAACAGCAAAAGCAGGCTGATGAAATTCGGGTCAAGCGGTGTCCGGGGTTTGGCTTCCGATTTGGCCGGAAGGCCAAGCGGACTTTACACTGAGGGCTTCGCCCGGCGCTTGCGGGCGATTGGATATCAGCAAGGCAAGGTCTTCGTGGGACGGGACTTGCGCGACAGCAGCCCGGCGATCGCACAGGACTGCATGGCGGCGCTGGCCGCATCCGGCTTCCAGCCGGTCGATTGCGGTCCGATCCCCACACCGGCGCTTGCCTTTTATGCCCGCCGGCACAACGCCGCGGCGCTGATGGTGACCGGCTCGCATATCCCCGCCGACCGCAACGGCATCAAGTTCTATGGACCGAAGGGCGAGATCGACAAGGCGGACGAGGCCGCGATCGCCCTTTCTGTCGCGGAGCTGTCCGATCAATATCCCTGGCCGCCGACCTATGCGGACTGGCAAGCCGGCCATGAACAGGCGCTCGCGGCCTTTCGAGACCGTGTGGAGGCAATTCTGCCCCCTGGCGCCCTTTCCGGAATGAGGCTCGGCGTCTACCAGCACAGCACCGTTGCGGCGGAGCTGCTGGTCGAGGTCCTGCGATCCTTCGGCGCCGATGTGATCGTCGTCGGCAAAACAGATACTTTCGTGCCTGTCGATACCGAGGCCGTCAGCCAGGAAACGCTGGCGATGGTGCGGGACTGGGTGCGCGAGTTCAAACTCGACGCGGTGGTCTCGGCCGATGCCGATGCCGATCGCCCTCTTGTCATCGACGAAAATGGCGAATTGTTCCGCGGCGACCTGATCGGGCTGGCCACGGCGCTCTTCCTCAAGGCCGATGTCGTGGTGACGCCGGTCACCTCCAACTCGGGCATAGCCGAAGCGTTCGGGTTCAGCGTCAGGAGAACGAAGGTCGGGTCGCCTTTCGTCATCGAGGGAATGGACGCCGCGCGGCAGGCAGGCGGCATCGTCGTCGGCTTCGAAGCCAATGGCGGAGTTCTGCTGGGATCCGACTGCCTGGTGAATGGCAAAATATTGTCGGCGCTGCCGACACGGGATTCATTCTTGCCGATCCTGGCCGTGCTGGGGACGATGGCATCGACGGGGAAATCGCTGTCTAACCTGCGTGAAACCTGGAACCTTCCGGTCTGCGCCAGCGAGCGGCTCGAGAACTTCCCGGTCGAGACATCGCGCGTGTTGATGCGCAAGCTCGCCGACCGCGACGCGTTGCAGCGGTTCCTGGCGCCCTTCGGCATGGTGGCGGATGTAGACGAGACCGACGGTCTGAGAGCGCGAATGACCAGCGGAGAGATCATCCATCTGCGACCTTCCGGAAACGCTCCCGAATTTCGCTGCTATGCCGAGGCCGCCAGCCATGGAAGGGCAAGCGAAATCATGGCAATGGCGCTGGAACGGGCGCGGGACGCCGCACTGGCGGATAAGGCCGGGGACGTATAATGACAGCGGTGCCGGTTGCCGCAGGCGTAGAGCGGCCAATCGGCAGCGATGGGAACTCCCGCTCCCGCTCCCGCCCCCGCATCGCGCCCGACCACCGAGACCATTGATGACAAAGGCAGCATTGATAACCGGGATCACCGGGCAGGACGGCGCCTATCTGGCGCAGCTCCTGCTTTCGAAGGGTTACGAGGTCCACGGCCTGGCGCGACGGTCGAGCACGGCCGACGTCAACACGATGCGGCTGAAATGGCTGGGCATCGAGGACGACGTGCGGATCGTGGATGGCGACATCACGGACCTGTCGGGCCTGACCCGAACCATGCGCGACGTAAGGCCGGACGAGGTCTACAACCTTGCCGCGCAGTCTTTCGTCAAATCGTCCTGGCAGCAGCCTATCCTGACGAGCAACGTCACCGGCATCGGCGTCACCAATATGCTGGAGGCGCTGCGTCTTGAAGTGCCCGGGGCGCGTTTCTATCAGGCTTCGTCGTCGGAGATGTACGGCCTTATCCAGGAGCCGATGCAGTCGGAGACCACGCCTTTCCATCCCCGCTCGCCCTATGCGGTAGCCAAGGCCTACGGCCATTGGATCACCGTCAATTATCGCGAGAGCTTCGGCCTGCATGCCTCGAGCGGCATCCTGTTCAATCACGAATCGCCGCTTCGCGGCATCGAATTCGTGACCCGCAAAGTCACGGACTCCGTCGCGCGCATCAAGATGGGGCTGGCGAGGGAGCTGCGCCTGGGCAACGTCGACGCCAGGCGCGACTGGGGCCACTCGAGGGACTATGTCCGCGCCATGTGGCTGATGCTGCAGCAGGGAAAGCCCGACGACTATGTGGTCGCCACCGGCAGGACGACGACGGTGCGCGACATGTGCAGGATCGCCTTCGAGCATGTCGGGTTGAAGATGAACGACCATCTTGTCATCGATCCAGACCTGTTCAGGCCGGCGGAAGTCGAGATCCTGCTCGGCAATCCGGCCAAGGCTAAGGCGAAGCTCGGATGGGAAGCGACGATCTCCCTGGAAGAGATGATCCGCGAGATGGTGGACGCCGATCTCGCGCGCCACGCAGCCGCCAGGCGTTGAAAGGGAAGCCGTTGTGACGCCGCGTTCCGCCACGCATCCGCATCCGGACAACGCTTCATGGTTCGTGAGGCCGGCATGCGCGTTTTGATGACCGGCGCCAACGGTTTCGTCGGCCCCTATGTCGGCGAGGCATTGCGCAAGATCTGCGGCCCTGAGGTCGTCATTGCCGCGACCTCCAAGGATGGGGGCCCGCACCCCGCTTTCGGCCAGGTCGAAGAGCTGGACGTGACGGATACGGCCGCCGTCCATGAGGCCATGGCCCGTCATCGGCCAACGCATGTCATCCACCTGGCGGCGGTCGCGGCCCCCGATGCCGCCCAGGCGAATCCACGAAACACGTGGCGCATCCACGTGGACGGCGCGCTCAACGTGGCCAATGCCATCCTCAACACGGCTCCGGACTGCTGGCTCGTCCATGTCGGATCCGGTCTGGTCTATGGCGAAAGCGCGAAGACCGGACGACCGCTCGACGAAAGCACGCTGCTTGCCCCGGTCGACGACTACGCCGCAACCAAGGCCGCGGCCGACCTCGCGCTCGGCGCGCTGTCGTACCGGGGGTTGAAATGCGTTCGGATGCGTCCCTTCAATCATACGGGACCGGGCCAGACTGAGGCATTCGCAGTGCCGGCCTTCGCCATGCAGATCGCGCGGATCGAAGCAGGCCTCGCTCCGCCGCTCATCCGCGTCGGCAATCTCGACGCCAGGCGCGATTTTCTGGACGCGCGCGACATTGCCAATGCCTATGCGCGCGCGGTCTTGAACAGCAACAAGCTTGCGCCGAACACCATCTTCAACCTTGCGTCCGGCCTCTCCTGGCGGATGGCAGATATTCTGGATCTGCTGCTGGCGCAAAGTAGCGTCAAGATCGTCGTGGAGCAGGATCCTTTGCGGATGAGGCCAAGCGACCTGCCATGCATCGTCGGCGATGCGACCCGCGCCCGGACCCTGCTTGGCTGGGCGCCCGAGCATTCTTTCGAGGAGACGCTTGCGGCGGTCCTGCAGGATTGCCGTGCACGTGTGGCCCAGGCGTGAGCAAAGCAGCGTCGTCGGCTTCGCGGAAGCAGGATTGCCCCGATGTCGGCCAGGCGAGCGAAGCAGGCGTGCGGCAGCGGGCGGCCCGGGATGAGCCGCTGGCGATCAAGCGACGAACTGGCAGCAATAGCGACCCGTATCGCAGCCGCTTTTAGTTGATGTTGCGGCATTGAGCTTTGCTTCGCCCCGTCCTATAAGGCCGCGCGCAAGCGGGCATGCCCCGCCTGCTGGGGCGTCGCCAAGCGGTAAGGCATCGGTTTTTGGTACCGACATTCCCAGGTTCGAATCCTGGCGCCCCAGCCATCCCTCACATTGCCAACCAGCTCCGCCCCGGGCATCGCCCAGCGCAGGATCAGCGTTGTTTCAACTGCGCTGCGTGGCGATCTGCCTCGGAACCAGGAACCTGGCCGCAAGGGCGCAGAGCAAGATGGTGAACATCAGGATCAGCGCCACCAGCGCGTTGATATCCGGCGAGAAACCCAGTCGCATCATCGCCCACAGGCGTACCGGCAGCGTCGTCTGGGTGCCGGTGACCAGAATGGTGATCATGGTCTCGTCGAACGACAGGGCGAAAGCCAGGATGGCGCCGCCCACCATCGCGCTCGAAAGGTTGGGCAGGATGACGCGCCAGAAGGTCTGCCATTTGGTCGCGCCGAGGTCGTAGGAGGCCTCGACCAGCGTGCGGCTCATCGACTGCAGGCGCGTCAGCACCGTGCGATAGACGATGGCGAGCACGAAGACCGTATGGCCTATGACGACCGTCAGCAGCGAGCGTTCGAGCCCGATCTCACGGAAGAAGATCAACAGCGCCAGGCCGCTGATGATGGGCGGCATCAGGAACGGCAGAAAGACGATGAACTGCAGCAGCGAGCGGCCGGCGCGGCGGCCATGATAGTAGAGGGCCAGCAATGTGCCGCTCACGACCGAGAGGACGACCGTGCAGACGCCGACGACGAGCGTGGTGCGGAGGGCGGCCAGAATCTCGTGATTCCCAGCCAATGCGACATAGGTCTCGACCGTCGGTGACGACCAGTCGACCTCGCCGCGCGCCACGGGAAAGAAGGACGACGCGATGGGCACGAAAAGCGGGCTGTAGAGCAGCGCCGCGACCAGGACGGTTATCGCGGCGAGAAGGATGGTGGAGAGGCGCGGCGCGGCGATCAAAGCGAGGCCCCCCGATTGCGCCCGAAGCGCTCGCCGAGAAGGATCGCGACGATCACCACGACGGCCAGCGCCACCGACAGAGCGGCGCCGAAGGGCCAGTTATAGGCGGTGCCGAACTGGCTGTAGAGGATGCGGCCGAAGGTGAAGCCGCTGATGCCGCCGACCATCTGCGGCGTCAGGAAATCGCCGATCGCCAGCACGAAGACGAAGCTCGCCGCCGAGGCGACGCCGGGCAGGGACAGCGGCAAGGTGATGCGCAGGAACGTCTGCAGGCTGCTTGCGCCGAGATCGTCGGACGCGCGCAAGAGCACCTGCGGGATGCGCTCGAGCGCCAGGAAGATCGGCAGGATCGCGAAGGGAATCAAAAGCAGCGTCAGCGTGAGCAGGATGGCGTTCATATTGAAGACGAAGAGCGTCGACAGCTCGGCGAGAATGCCAAGTCCGACCAGCGCCTTGTTGAGAAAACCATTGAGGCCGAGAATGCTGCGGATCGCGTAGATCTTGATGACGTAGCTCATCAAGAGCGGCACCATGAGCAACATCAGCAGCGCGTAACGCCAGCGGCCGCGCAGCGTGGTCAGGAAATAGGCTGTCGGATAGGCGAGCAGGATCGAGATCACCGCCACCGAGAGGCAGAGCACGATCGTGCGCCAGAACACCGGGAGGAAGACCGGCTCGGCGAAGAAGCGAACATAGTTGACCAGCGTCGGCGCGTAGACGATCTGGCCCTGGTCGACGCTGAAGAAGCTGTAGACCAGGAAGATCGCCAGCGGCACCAGGACGAACACCACCGGCAGCGCGAAGGCAAGCGCGGTGACCAGCGGCGACCAGCGGATGGCGACGGGACGCGCCAGGCCAGCGCTCTTCATGCCAGCACCAGATGGCCTTCGTGCGGCGCGAAGGAAAGCGCCATGGTCTCGCCGGTCCTCAGCGCGCTGCCGTCCACCCGGCTCGGAAAGCGCAGCCTGAGGCGCTGCGCGGCATCGCCGCCGGCCGCGATGGTGGCGACCGTCGAGGAGCCGGCAAAGGCAAGATCGGCGACGGTGCCGGAAAGACGATTTTCGGCGTCGCCATCGCCGGCAAGGCGCAGCGCTTCGGGGCGGAAGGCGGCGAAGCCGCTGGCGCCGGTCGCGGCGGCCTTGAGATGCGGCTGGCCAGCGACCGAGCAGACCAGCCGGCCGAGTGCAGTCTCGATCGCGCGGAATTCGCCCTGCGTCTCACCCAGCGAGCCTGCCACGAGATTGTTCTCCCCGAAGAACCGCGCCACGAACTCGCAGTTCGGCTTGTAATAGAGCTCGTGCGGGGTGCCGAGCTGGCGGATATGTCCGGCCTGCATGACGCAGATCCGGTCGGCCACGCCGATGGCTTCCTCCTGGTCGTGGGTGACGAACAGGAAGGTGGTCTTGACCTCGCGCTGGATGGATTTCAGGAACTCCTGCATCTGCCGGCGCAGTTCGAGGTCGAGAGCCGCGAGCGGCTCGTCGAGCAGGACGAGCCGGGGCTGGCAGATCAGGGCGCGAGCGAGCGCCACGCGCTGGCGCTGGCCGCCGGAGAGCTGGGCTGGAAAGCGGTCGGCGAACCGCCCGAGCTGCACCAATTCCAGAGCTTCGGCGACGCGGCGCGCGATCTCCTTGCGTGCCACGTGTCGAACCGACAGGCCGTAGCCGACATTGCCGGCGACGGTAAGATGCGGGAACAGCGCATAGTCCTGGAACACGGTGTTGAAGGGCCGCCGGTTGATCGGCATGCCGCTGATGTCCTGGCCGTCGAGGCGGATCTCGCCCGAAGTCAGCGGCTCCAGGCCGCCGATCAGCCTGAGCACCGTGGTCTTGCCCGAACCGGACGGTCCCAGCACGGTCAAGAACTCGCCATCGCGGATCGCAAGGTCGATGTCGTAGAGCACGGGAACGGTGCCATAGGACTTCGAGACGGAGCGCAGCGTGAGAAGGTCGCTGGTCTGGTTCATGGCTGACTTCCAAGAATAGCGTGTCGGCGGTCCGGTCCGGCCCGGACCGCCAGGTCCTCAAGGATCGCGAGGGCGGGTCAAGGCGCCGCCTTGATCTCGTTCCACAGGTCGGAGCGCTTGGTCGGGTCCTCGACATTGTTGAGCCAGACCAGCTTGTCGTTGCTGCCGGCGCTGCTCGATTCGACCACGGTGTTGCCGAAGCCGGTGCGCTCGGACAAGGCGCCGCTCACCTTCTTGCTCAGCATGAAGTCGATCCACTTCTCGGCCGCGTCCTTGTCGCGAACGCCCTTCGAGATGACCCAGTTGTCGAGCCGGGCGAGCGCGCCTTCACTCGGGTTGATGTAGGCGACGTGGGCGCCGATCTTCTGCAAGGCCTTGACCTGCTGCTGGCCGTAATTGGCCCAGATCAGGGCGACGTCGTTGTTCTGATAGATCTGCTGGGCCTCGTCGGCGGTGGTGTAGAAGCTGAGCACATTGCCCTTCAGCTCGACGAGCTTCGCCTTGACCACCGCCATCTGCTCGGCGCTGAGGTTGAACGGGTCCTTGTAGCCCAGCGTCAGCGCGGTGAAGGAGAAATTGTGCTCGCCATTGTCATAGGCCAGCACCTTGCCCTTGTAAGCCGGATCCCACAGCACGGACATCGATGTCGGCGCCGGCTTCACCTTGTCGGTGTCGTAGATCAGGCCGATGGAATCGAAGCAGAACGGGATGCCGTAGACCTTGCCGTCCTTGGTGTCGCCGCTGACCTTGGTGATGTCGCGGAAGCGCGGCAGCGTATCCTTCTGGTTGGGAAGCTTCGACAGGTCGATCGGCGTGACGAGGTCGGCCTTGATATAGCGCTGCAGCTGCGCGGTGTTGACGGCGAAGACATCGAAGTCCTGACCTTCGCTGCCCTTGATCTTGGCCCAGATCTCGTCGTCGCTGCCGATGAAGACGACATCGACGCCGATGCCGGTCTCGGCGGTGAAGTCCTTGACCCAATCGGCGTCTGCATAGCCATCCCAGGCCAGCACGCGCAGGTTCGCCGCGAGCGCCGACGACGCCATCAGGCCGATGCCGAGGCCGACACCCGCTATTCCCAGAAGCAGTCTCTTCAGTAGCATGATCATTCTCCCATTTGTTGTTTGTGATGATCTCAGTCCGCGGGTCTTGCCGTCACAGCGGGGTGACGGCCACCAGCCCTTCGTCCGGCACAGCCTGCATCCGGTTGCGCAACGGCTTGCCGAATTCCGGCGCCTGGATCTCGTATTCGTCGCCCGGCGCCGTTTTGATGCCGGAGGCGTAGCTCATCACCGCCGCGCCGAAGAAATAGGCGTGCAGATCGCCCGGCCGGCGGTGCATCGGGTAGCGGAAATGGTAATGCTCGAGATTGGCGATCGAGTGCGACATGTGGGTCTCGCCGGACAGGAATTCCTGTTCCCAGATGACGGCACCGTCCCGCCGGATGCGGGAATGGCCGCGCACCTCCGCCGGCAACTCGCCGATCAGCAGCTCCGGGCCAATCGAGCAGGAGCGGAGTTTCGAGTGCGCGAGATAGAGATAGTTCTCGGCCTCGGTCACGTGGTCGGAATATTCGTTTCCCAGCGCGTAGCCGATGCGATAGGGGCGGCCGTCCGGTCCGTTGAGATAGAGGCCGACGATCTCGGCCTCCTCGGCACCCGCCTTGGCGAAGGCCGGCAGCGGCAGCGCGGCACCAGGCGGGACGACGCAGGTGCCGACGCCCTTGAAGAACCATTCGGGCTGCACGCCTAGCTCTCCCGGCGCGGGTTTGCCACCCTCCAGTCCCATGCGAAAAATTTTCAGCGAATCGGATTCGGCGGCGTCCTCGCCATGGGTCAGCATATGCATCTTGTCGCGCGCGGCAGCGCTTCCCGTATGGGTGAGGCCCGTGCCAGTGATGAGGAAACGCGCCGGCTCCGGATGATCGACCGGAACGAGAACCCGGCCTTCGCGCAGCAGCTGGTCGTAATCGACTTTCTCGCCGCCGGTCCGCTCCTCGACGACCGACGCGATGGACCTGCCCTCGGCAATAGCCGCAGTGGCAAGCTCGAGAACTGTGTTGGTGTCGAGAAGGATGTGGAGCTGATCGCCGTCGGCGCTGACGCGCCCCACGTGACGGCTGCCATCGGGCAAGTTGAACTGAACGAGACGCATGAACCTACCTTTTTCCTTCTCGCCGGGTCACACCCAGCCGCCATCGACGATGAATTGCTGGCTCGAGCACATGCGGCTGTCATCGGCGGCAAGAAACAGCGCCATGCGCGCAATGTCGGAAGGCTGCAGCCGGTCGGGCAGGCACTGCCTTTCCTCGATCTGGCGCTCGCCGGCCGGCGTCAGCCACAGACGCATCTGGCGCTCTGTCATCACCCAGCCCGGCACCATGCAGTTGACACGGATGCGCTCGGGGCCGAGCTCGCGGGCAAGCGCCCGCGTCATGCCGTAGACGGCCGCCTTCGCCGTCACATAGGCGGGACAATCCGGATCGCCGACCATCCAGGTGATCGAGCCGAAATTGATGATCGAGCCGCCACCAAGGGCCTTCATCTGCGGGCGCACGGCCTGCGCAGCGAAGAACTGGTGGCGCAGGTTGACGGCCATGCGGTCGTCCCAATAGGCGACGCTGACATTGGCGGTCTGGTGGCGGTCGTCATTGCCGGCATTGTTGCAGAGAGCCTGGATGGGGCCGTTGCGGTCCCTCGCCTGCTCGACCGCCGCCTGCAGGGCCTCGACATTGCGCAGGTCGCAGGGAATGAACAGCGGTTCGGGATGGCCCTGCGCCGCGACCGCCGCCACCAGTTGTCGGGACGGCTCCACCGCCATGTCGACGAAGGCGACGCGGCTGCCTTGCGCGCAGAAATGGCGCACGAGGCTCTCGCCGATGCCGCTGCCGCCGCCGGTTATGAAGACGCTGCGGCCCCGCAGGCTGGGGTAGATCGCATAGCTCTCGGTCTCGTCGCTCATTGCGGCACCTAATGCGAATGGCGGGGGATGCCGGCATCGCGGCGCCCGACAAGGAAATCGAAATCGCAGCCCCGATCGGCCTGGAGCACGCGCTCGACATAGAGGCTCTGGTAGCCGCCCTCGGGTGGCGCCGGCGGCTTCCAGTCGCGGCGGCGGGCGGCAAGCTCCTCTTCGGAAACCAGCAGCTCGAGACGCCTGCCGGCCACGTCGAGATCGATGAGGTCGCCGTCGCGAACCAGGGCAAGCGCGCCACCCGCAGCAGCTTCGGGAGCAACATGCAGGACCACGGTGCCGTAGGCGGTGCCGCTCATGCGCGCATCGGAGATGCGGACCATGTCGGAAACACCCTGTTTCAGGAGCTTGGCCGGCAGCTCCATGTTGCCGACCTCGGCCATGCCCGGATAGCCGCGCGGCCCGCAATTCTTGAGCACCATCACCGACGAGGCGTCGATGCCGAGGTCCGGGTCGTCGATGCGGGCGTAGTAGTGCTCGATATTCTCGAAGACCACCGCCCTGCCCCGGTGCTGCATCAGCGCCGGCGTCGCCGCCGAGGGCTTTATGACGGCGCCGTTGGGCGCAAGGTTGCCGCGCAGCACCGATATGCCGCCTTCCCTGGTCAGCGGCCGGTCGAGCGGCCGGATTACCTCGCTGTTGTAGTTCGGCGCGCCGTCGACCAGCTCGCCGATCGTCTTTCCGCTGACGGTCATGGCGTCGCGATGGAGAAACCCCGCCCCATCCAGCGACGCCATGACCGCAGCCAGCCCCCCGGCGTAGTAGAAATCTTCCATCAGGAACCGGCCCGACGGCATCAGGTCGACGATGGTCGGCACATCGCGGCCGAGGCGATCCCAGTCGTCGAGGCTGAGATCGACGCCGACGCGATGCGCGATCGCTATGAGGTGCAGCACCGCATTGGTCGATCCGCCGATGGCTCCGTTGACGCGGATGGCGTTCTCGAAGGCCTGCCGGGTGAGGATTTGCGAAATCGTCACGTCCCGGTGCACAAGGTCGACGATCTGCCGCCCGGCGAGCTGCGCAAGCACGCCACGGCGCGAGTCGACCGCCGGTATGGCGGCATTGTCCGGCATGCCGATGCCCAGCGCCTCGACCATGCTGGCCATTGTGGAAGCGGTGCCCATGGTCATGCAGCTGCCGGCCGACCGGCTCTGGCCCTGCTCCGCGGCGAGGAAGTCCTCGACCTTCATGCGCCCGGCCTTCACGTCCTCGGCGAATTTCCAGACATGGGTGCCGGAGCCGATGTCCTGGCCGCGGAACTTGCCGTTCAGCATCGGGCCGCCTGACACGGCGATGGTCGGCAGGTTGCAGGACGCCGCCCCCATCAGCAGCGACGGCGTGGTCTTGTCGCAGCCGACCATGAGCACGACGCCGTCGATGGGGTTGCCGCGAATGGACTCTTCGACGTCCATGCTCGCCAGATTGCGGAACAGCATCGCGGTCGGGCGCATGTTGCTTTCGCCGAGCGATGTCACGGGAAATTCGACCGGCAGGCCGCCGGCCTCATAGACGCCGCGCTTGACGTGATCGGCAAGCGCCCGCAAATGCGCATTGCACGGGGTCAGTTCCGACCACGTGTTGCAGATGCCGATCACCGGGCGACCGTCGAACGCATCGTCCGGAATGCCCTGGTTCTTCATCCAGCTGCGGTGCATGAAGGCGTTCTTGCCTTCACCGCCGAACCAGGCTGTCGACCGCAGCTTTCGTCTTTCGCTCACTATCTCTGCTCCTTACGGCGCCTGTTGCGGTTCTCGACGCTGCGGCGAACGTCTTCCTCGGCATTGTCGATGAGGACGAGAAGCGCCTGCTGCGCGCCGCTTCCATCGCCGGCGGCGATCTTCTCGGCCACCTCGCGATGCAGCGGCAGCGAGTGGCGCTGCCCCTCCGGATTGTCGTTGGAGAGACGGAAGCTCATCATCAGGGCCGTTTCGACCAGCGCCGCCAGCGAGCCGATCAGCTCGTTGCCCGTCATGCGCAGGATGGTCTGGTGGAAGATGAGGTCGGGCTTGGCAAAGCGGTCGCCGTCGTCGCCCACGGCCTCCATTTCGGCGAGCGCGGCGTTGAGATCGGCAAGCTGCGCCGGCGTCGCGCGCTTGGCCGCAAGCGCGGCCGACATCGGCTCGATCGCCCGGCGCAGCTCGAAAAGGGCGGTGACGTCCTCGGCGCTGACGCCCGCCGCGTAGCGCCATGAAAGGACGTCCGGATCGAGGAAATTCCAGTCGGAGCGTGGGCGCACCCGGGTGCCGGTCTTAGGCCGCGACTCGACCAGCCCCTTGCCCGCCAGGACCTTGATGGCCTCGCGCAGCACGGTGCGGCTGACGCCCAGCATCTCACTGGAATCATCGGCATTGGGGAGTGCCTCGCCCGGCAGGAAATCGCCCTGGACAATGCGCAGCCCGATCTGCTCGACGACCGTCGCATGCAGCGCCGTCGAGCCGCTGGCGACCGCCGCGACGATCCGCGACCTGCGTGCGGTGCTGAAGGATTTTGTATTCTTCATACTATTCATATGATATGTCTTTATCCAGCTATAGATGAGAGTCAAGCCGCTGGAGAGAGGATGGATGGAAATTTTGAGACAAGAGGCGCGGACGGCCTGGTCACGATCACCGACGGTCTGGCGACGGTCGAGATCGCCCCGGCCGCCGGCGGCGCGCTGGCGTCATATCGCTGGCGGAAAAATGGGCATGCCGTCGATTGGCTACGCCCCGCCCTGCCCGCCGCGTTCGACAGCCGCGACGCGGGCGCGATGGCCTGCTTTCCGCTGGTCCCCTACTCCAATCGTGTAAGGGGCGGCCGCTTCAGCTTCGCCGGCCGGACCATAGAGTTGCCGACGCGACCAGACGACCCGCATTATGAGCACGGCCATGGCTGGCGACTGCCGTGGACGCTGGCCGGACACCAGCAAGGCAGGGCGGTCCTGCGCTATCGCCACGATGCCGATTCCTGGCCCTGGAGCTACGAGGCCGAGCAGAGGATCGGACTCGTACGGGCTGCCTGAGCATCCGGATCTCATTGCGCAACCTCT
The DNA here is from genome assembly GCF_003952405.1 of Mesorhizobium sp. M2A.F.Ca.ET.043.02.1.1. Classification (NCBI taxonomy): domain Bacteria; kingdom Pseudomonadati; phylum Pseudomonadota; class Alphaproteobacteria; order Hyphomicrobiales; family Phyllobacteriaceae; genus Mesorhizobium; species Mesorhizobium sp. M2A.F.Ca.ET.043.02.1.1. The sequence goes on along the minus strand of NZ_CP034445.1, from coordinate 5,312,206 downwards.
CGGACACGCCCATGCCGGCCGGGTTCGGGCTTCATCCCTATTTTCCCGCCACGCCGTGGACGCATATCCAGGCCGATGTCACCGGGATGTGGGAAACCGACGCCCAGGTTCTGCCCACACGCCATGTTTCGCCGCCCGCGGGCGCCGATCCGACAACGGGCTTCGACGTCGCCGAGGCCGCATTCGACACCGTCTTCACGGGATGGACACGCCGTGCCCGCATCACCTGGCCGGATGAGGAACGGCTATTGGACATCGAGGCCGAAGCACAGCTCGATTTCCTGGTGCTCTACACACCGCCAGGCGAGCCGTTCTTCTGCGCCGAGCCGGTCAGCAACGTCACCGACGCCTTCAACCGGTTGGACGAAGACACAGGCTGCATGGTGCTCGCGCCTGGCGAGAGCCGCTCGGCAAGCGTCCGCTTCATGCCGTCACAGACAGTCTGATGTATGCCGCCCAGAGCCACGGAGCGGGTTCCGGTTGGCGCACCTTGGGGCGTGCGCTCCTCAGCCGACGGATGCCGGAAGCCATCGCTTTTCGACAAGGCAGACCATCGTGTAGGCAGGATCAAAGACGTTTCCGACGTGATACCGGACAACCTGTCCCATCAGATGCGATGCGGCGGCAGCGGACAATCCATAATCGCTGGTCAGCCAGTTGAGCATGTCCGTGGTCGCATGCTGAAGGGCCTGATCCAGCGGCCGAGCGTTGCCGACCGAGAAAATGTGCGTTTCGTTTTCACCGCGAGGCCATGTCAACCGCCTGTTCTTTTCCACGCTCAAGCGTAGCTGCACTTCAAAACAGGTCTCGATCCCGGTTCCGACGATCTCCCCATCGCCTTGCGTTGCATGGCAATCGCCCGCGAAGAAAAGCGCACCCTCCACGGCGACGGGAAACCAAACGGTCGCGCCAGGCCGAAAGCCGCGATAATCCATGTTCCCGCCATTCTCCGCGCTTGTCGCGGTGGAGAAAGCCTGGCCCATCGCGGGCGCCACGCCAAAGCAACCGATCATCGGTTCGAGCCGCAGCACGAAGTTCTCAAGGCCTGGCGGCGGCTCCTGCAACTTCACTGTTCGCGATTCCAGATCGATCAGCCAGTCGGCTCTGTCGCGCGCCGGCAATTGGCGAGCAGCCTCGGGATCGACAACATTCGCGGCGAGCGACGAGATCGTCCAGCCGGAGGGGCGGATAGGATCCATGCGCAGGATGTCCACGCGGAGCGCGTCGCCCGGTTCGGCTCCCGTCACGAAGACCGGGCCGTTCATCGGGTTTGGACCATGAGCCGGTCGCGCACCGTTCTTGTCGAAGCCCCTGGCGTCCAGCGTCTCCGTGATCACGACATCGCCGGATGCAATTGTGAGCGCCGGCGCGACCGTCCCGAGGACATTGTGCCACGTGCTGTTGATGAGCTTGTGCGTTGCCATGGAATGGCAGTAGCGAAGGTGTTGCCGCGCGGCAAGTGCGCGGATCGAGATCCTGGCGCCCGATCGTTCCATTGGTATCGGCGAGTTGGCCGCCACGATGCAGGACGGACCTGGCGCCAGCCCGACAAATCCAGTGCCTGGCCTAAACCTTTTCCACCAACAGGCGTTGTTGTCCACCCGGCCGGTTTTCCAGGCGACCGGCAAACCGGACGATGGAGAGGCTCAACCGATGTATTTCATGGCATTGGCCACCGACTATGACGGCACGCTGGCGCATGATGGCCTGGTCACCGCGAGCACGATCTCGGCGCTGGAGAAGCTGAAGAAATCCGGGCGAAAGCTCGTCCTGGTCACCGGGCGCGAGTTGCCCGATCTGAAGGAAGTCTTTCCCGAACTCTCCCTGTTCGACAAGGTCGTGGCCGAAAACGGCGCGCTGATCTACACGCCGGCCAGCGAGGAAGAGCGCACGATCTCGCCCTCGCCCCCTGCGGATCTCATTGAAAAGCTCAAGAAGCGCGGCGTGAAGCCGCTCTCGGTCGGGCGATCGATCGTCGCTACCTGGGAGCCGCACCAGGCGACCGTGCTCGATGTCATCAAAAAGCTCGGGCTGGAGCTGGAAATCATCTTCAACAAGGGCGCGGTGATGATCCTGCCCTCGGGCGTCAACAAGGCGACCGGGCTGGCGGCGGCGCTCGAAGACCTGAAGCTGTCGCCGCACAATGTCGTGGCCGTCGGCGACGCCGAGAACGACCACGCCTTCCTCAGGGCCTCGGGCTGCAGCGTCGCGGTGGCCAACGCGCTGCCCGCCGTCAAGGAAACCGCGGATCTCGTCACCAAGGAGGTGCGCGGCAAGGGCGTCGAGGAACTGATCCGCAAGCTGATCAAGCACGACCACCTCATTGCCAAGAAGCGCTTGGGCGGCGTGCTGCTCGGAACTTCGCGCGGCAAGGACATCTATCTGTCGCCGACGGAAACAGTGCTGATCGCCGGCAGCTCGGGCATCGGCAAATCGACCCTGGCCACGGCGCTCACCGAGCGGCTGGTCGAGAAGGGTTTGCAGTTCTGCATTTTCGACCCCGAGGGCGACTATGACGGGCTGAAAGGCGCGGTGCCGCTCGGCAACGGCTCGACCGCGCCCAACAAGGAGCAGCTGCTGGAACTGATCGAGAAGCCGCAGAACAATGTCGTGGTCAACGGCCTGGCGCTGAAGGTGGACGAGCGGCCTGATTTCTTCGCCGAATTGCTGCCCGGCCTCGGCAATATCCGCTACCGGACGGCAAGGCCGCACTGGCTGATCATCGACGAGGCGCATCACTTGATGCCCAAGCGGCGCGGGGATACGCGTTCGGTGCTTTCGATCGAGCTGCCCGGCACGGTGCTGATCACCGTCCACCCCGAAGCAATCTCCACCGACGCGCTCGGCCTGGTGACGGCGGTGATCGCGCTTGGCCCCCAGGCGAAGGGCGTGATCAAGACCTTTTGCAAGGAAACGGGACTCCCGGCGCCGAAGGACATTCCATCGCCGAAGGGCGACCGCGTGCTGTTCTGGCGCCCGCATGACGGCAAGGCGCCGTTCACGGTCAAGGCGATCGAGCCCGCCCAGTCGCTGAAGCGCCACAGCCGCAAATATGCCGAGGGCGAGCTCGACGAAGAGGGCAGCTTCTATTTCACCGGACCGAAGAAGGCGATGAACCTCAGAGCTCATAACCTCATCATCTTCGCGCAGATGGCGGAAGGCATCGACGACAAGACATGGGAACACCATTTGCGCGCCGGCGATTATTCGAAATGGTTCCGCCAGCAGATCAGGGACAAGGACCTCGCCCGAGAGACGGCGGAGGCGGAGAAGAACAAGGCGTTGTCGGCCGAGGAAAGCCGCAAGCTGGTGATCGACGCGGTGCGGCGCAGGTATACGGCGCCTGCGACAGCTCCGGAAAAGTAGGATTGGTCGTCGAACCTGAGAGGTGAGCTCAGCTCGCCTCGCGCATCGCTTCGGCCGCTTGCAGGTCGACCGAGACCAGCTGGCTGACGCCCTGCTCGGCCATGGTGACGCCGAAGAGGCGATCCATGCGCGCCATGGTGATCGGGTTGTGGGTGATGATGACGAAGCGGGTTTCCGTCGTCTTCGCCATCTCTTCCATCAAATTGCAGAAGCGCTCGACATTGTGGTCGTCGAGCGGCGCGTCGACCTCGTCGAGCACGCAGATCGGCGCGGGGTTGGTGAGGAAGACGGCGAAGATCAGCGACATCGCCGTCAGCGCCTGCTCGCCGCCAGAAAGCAGCGTCATGGTCTGCGGCTTCTTGCCTGGCGGGCGAGCGAGGATTTCAAGGCCAGCTTCCAGGGGATCTTCCGACTCGATCAGCTGCAGCTCGGCCGTGCCACCGCCGAACAGATGCGAAAACAGCCGCTGGAAATGGCCGTTGACCACCTCGAAGGCGGACAGCAGCCGCTCGCGGCCCTCGCGGTTGAGGCTCTGGATCGCCTGGCGCAGTTTCCTGATCGCCTCGATGATGTCCTCGCGCTCGGAAACGATGGTCTCCAGCCGCTCCGATAGCTCCCGCTGCTCTTCCTCGGCGCGCAAATTGACCGCGCCAAGCCGCTCGCGCTCGATCTTCAGGCGGTCGAGCTGTCGCTCGATCTCGGCCATGTCGGGCATCGGATCGTCGGCTTTGAGCCCGGTATGCTGGATGACCAGATGCGGCGGCGTGTTCAGCGCCTCCTGGATGCGCGCCTCGACTTCGGCGCGGCGTTCGTCCGCCGCGGTGAGCCGCTCCTCGGCGCGCACGCGGGTCTCGCGCGCCTCGGCGAGCGACTGGATCGCGGCGGTGGCCGCCTTGTCGAGCTCGGCCTGCTTGTTTTCCGCCTCCTGCAGGTGGTCGCTCGCTGCCTGGCGCAGCGCCTCCGCCTCGGAAAGCTGCGTCAGCAAAGCGCGGCGCTTGGCGTCGATCTCGTCCGGCGCATCCGCCAGCCGCTCGCGCTCGGCTTCGGCCTCCGCCTTGCGCTCGCCAAGGGCGGCGATCTGCGTCGCGGCGTTTTCGGCACGCTCCACCCAGTTCCTGCGCTCGGCGCCGATGGCATCGAGCCGGCGCATGCGCGCCTCGGCCTCGCGGCGAAGCCCTTCATGCACGGCGCGCGCATCGGCCAGCGTGGCGCGGTCGCGCGAGACATTGGCGGATGCCTGTTCGAGCTGCAATTGCAGGTCGCCGAGATCGGGCGCGTCCTTAAGCATATCCTCGGCTTCGAGGAACGCAGCCTGCGTCTCCTCATGGCTTTCGACGATGCGCGCGCGGGCGTCGTCCAAGGCAGCGCGGCGGCTCACCAACTCGCCGCCGGCCTTCTCGGCCTCGGCCAGCGCATTTCGGGCGGCATCCAACGCATGCTGTGCGTCGCGGCCGGCCTGGCGCGCATTACGCTCGGCCTCGCTTGCCTGGCGCATCGCGTGCTCTGCGCGCGCCAGCGCCTCCTCCGCCTCGCGCACGACGCGCGTCGCCTGCACGGCCTCGGCATCGAGCTCGGCCAAGCGGTTCTTCTGCGCGAGCCGCAGCGCGGCGGCGGTCGGGGCGTCGGCGCTAGCGGTGAGGCCGTCCCAGCGCCAGAGCGCGCCATCGCGGCTGACCAGCCGCTGGCCAGTAGCCAGAAGCGCTTGGAGCCGGCGGCCGTCAGCGGCGTCGACAATGCCGATCTGCGCCAGGCGGCGGGCGAGCTGCGCCGGCGCATGCACCACGCTTGCCAGGCTCTTCACACCCTCGGGCAACACGCCATCGCCCGGCTGCACCGCGCTTTCGCCCCAATGCACCGGGGCGCTGCGGTCGAGCGGAACGTCGAGGTCCTCGCCGAGCGCCGCGCCAAGCGCTGTCTCATAGCCGCGCTCGACGCTGATCTGCTCCAGCACCGACGGGAAAAGATCGCCGCCGCTGGTGGCGTTGAGGATCTTCGCCAGCGTGCGCGCTTCCGTCTCGATGCGTGCCAGTTCCGCCCTGGCATCCTGCAGCGGGGGCCTTGCGGCGCTTTCGGCCGCGCGCGCCTCGGCGACGGCCTGCTCGGCGGCAATGGCGCCGGCCTCGCTCTCTTCCAGCCTGGCCAGCGCATCCTCGACCAGCAGCCGCTTTTCAGCGGGATCCGGCAGCCCGGAAATGCGCGCGACGATGTCGGAAAGCTCGCGGTCGACCTCGGCGAGCTGGCGGGCGAAGCGGTCGCGGCGTTCGGCTGTTTCGCGCAACGAGCGCTCGATCTGGTGGCGCGAGGCCGCCGCCTCGGCGCGCTCGGCCGTCAGCGCGGCAAGTCTTGCCTCGCTTTGCGACAGCGTAGCACCTGCCTGTTCGAAAGCGGCGCGCGTGGTCGCCTCGCGCTCGGCGGCGCCTGCATTTTCCGAATTGAGCTCGGCTTCCTCGGTGCGCAGGCGCTCGAGGATGTCGGCATTGTCGCGCACCATCCGCTCCTCGCGGGCGATGTCGGCGTCGAGCTGCTGCAGCCGGCGTTCGAGCTCGCTCTGGCGCGCGCGGATGCGACCGGCCTCCTCCTCGATCTGCGTCTTGGCGATCGACAGGCGCTGGAAGGCGGCGGCCGCGGCGGCTTCAGCGTCGCGCAGGTCCGGCAGCCGGTGCGCGGCGATGCCCTGCTCCCTGGCGGCGGCCATCTGGGCGGCGGCGCGGTCGCCGACCAGCGTGGTGGCGACGGCAAGCGCGGAGCGCGCCTCGCCTTCCTGGGTCTTTGCCAATGTCCAGCGCAGATGCAACAGCGTCGCTTCTGCCTTGCGGATATCGGCCGACAGGTTCTTGAAGCGCGAGGCCTGGCGCGCCTGGCGCTTCAGGCTTTCGATCTGGCCTTCCAGCTCGCCGACGACGTCGTCCAGCCGTTCCAGATTCTGCTCGGCGGCCTTCAGCCGAAGCTCGGCTTCATGTCGGCGCGTGTGCAGGCCGGAAATGCCGGCCGCTTCTTCGAGCAGCGCGCGGCGCGCCTGCGGCTTTGCCTGGATCAGCTCGCCGATACGGCCCTGGCCGACCATGGAGGGCGAGCGGGCGCCGGTCGACTGGTCGGCAAAGAGCAGCTGCACGTCCTTGGCGCGGGCTTCCTTGCCGTTGATGCGGTAGAGCGAGCCGGCCTCGCGCTCGATGCGGCGCGAGACCTGCAATTCGTCGGCATCGTTGAAGGCGGCGGGCGCCGTGCGGTCGGTGTTGTCGAGGAAAAGCGTGACTTCGGCGGTGTTGCGCGCCGGGCGCGCGCCGGAGCCGGAGAAGATCACGTCGTCCATGCCGGACGCGCGCATGTTCTTGTAGGAGCTTTCGCCCATCACCCAGCGCAAGGCCTCGACGAGGTTCGACTTGCCGCAGCCGTTCGGCCCGACAATGCCGGTCAACCCGCGTTCGATGACGAACTCGCCAGGCTCGACGAAGGATTTGAAACCGAGAAGGCGAAGGCGCGAAAATTTCATTCGCGCCGCCCTACACTACAGATGCGCGCGCCAAAACCTGACCGCTTCGGCGCGGCCTGGATGTCAGAGCAGAGGGTCGATGATGGCCGACATTTCCTCAATCGACATCGCCCCTTTGTAGGTCTTTCCGTTGATGAAGAAAGTCGGCGTCGAGTCGACCTTGAACTCGTCCGCTCCGCGTTTCTGGACTGCTCTCACATCGTCCAGAAGTTTCTGGTCCGTCAAGCAGGACTCAAAGGACTCCTGTGTAAAACCGGCGAGCTTGGAGATCTGCAGCAGCGCTTCCTTGGTGTTGTTAACGCCGACCCAGCTCGGCTGCTGCTTGAACAGCACGTCGACCATGGCGAAGTAATTGTCCTTGGAGCAGCGTGCCAGCATGAAGCCGGCCTCGGCGCTCGGGTCGAACGGGAATTCGCGCAGGATGTAACGCGCCTTGCCGGTATCGATATATTTGGTCTTCAGCTCGGGGAAGGTGGTCATGGCGAAATGCGCGCAATGCGGGCAGGTCATCGAGGCGTATTCGACGATGGTGACCTTGGCGTCGTCCTTGCCGAGCTGCTTTTCGGGCAGCGCGCCGGGCTTGAGCAGTTCCGCCATGTCGACCGTGCCCTGTGCCTCCGGCACCTGGGCGGCCGCCGGAGTGGCGGCGGGCTTGGCAGGCGTCGACGGGTCGGCGGGCTTCACGTCGGCGGCCTTGGCCTCCTCGCCGGAGTCGCTGCATGCGGCAAGCAGCGCCACCGCAGGAACAGCGGCCAGCGCTGTCAGAAGGTTTCTGCGGGACAAGCTATTGCCAAACGGGGCACGGTTCATGCGAATCACCTGATATCGGTTGGATTTTGCAATGCAAGGGCTAGAAAAGGCGAGAGTTGGCGCGAATTAAGGCATCGCGATCCCCAATCCAATCGCGAAACTTGATCACGAGCATCACGAATGCGCGAGATGGTGACGCATTCATGACGCTTCTTACGACCCTTTGGGCTTCCTTTCACCCAAAATTGTGGCGCCGAGCCGCTCAAGCGAAGCGCGCAGGCCGTCATCCTCGATCTTGCCGACCAGATGCGAAAGTTTTGCCTTCTCGGCCTCGGTCAAGGGTCGCGGCGCGGGCTTCGGCCGCGCCTTTTGCGAAAGCACCGGTCTCTGCAGGATCTTGACGCGGCCGATGGCGTTGAAGCCCAGGAAGGCGTTGACGCGGTTGATGATCTCGCCGGCCTCGTGCTGCAGATGCAAAGCCGCCATGCCTTCGCAGGCGATGATCAGCGTCGCTGGCTCGAATGGGTCGTCCTCATGCAGCCGGCGCGGCCACTGGATTTTTTCCGGGCGCGAATGAGTGGCCAGGCGCGGCCCGGCGATTTCCTCCCAGGACTGCACCAGCCCGATCGAGATGCCGGCGCGCTTCTTCAGCACCGGGTCGAGGATCTCGGTGGCGAGATCGCTCACCGGAACGGGATTGCCGAAGGCCCTTTTCCCTGCCATGTGCGTTCTCCAGTTCCCAGTTCATCCGATCAATGGCACCGCTCGACCAGACCCGCAAGGCATCACAGAAAGCCGCGTCCGAAGACATGGGCATCGCGTCCCGCCTGCTTGCCTGGTACGACGCGCATCACCGCGACCTGCCCTGGCGCGTCACGCCGGTTGCGTTTGCGCGCGGCGTGAGGGCCGATCCTTATCGCGTGTGGATGTCCGAGGTGATGCTGCAGCAGACCACGGTCGAGGCGGTAAAGGCCTATTTCCGCAATTTCGTCGAGAAATGGCCGACGGTCGAGGCGCTGGCGGCGGCCCCCGCCGAAGACGTGATGAAAGCCTGGGCCGGGCTCGGCTACTATTCCAGGGCGCGCAATTTGAAGGCCTGCGCCGACCTCGTCGCGCTGCGCGGCGGCCGCTTTCCCGACACCGAGGCCGGCCTGCGCGAATTGCCGGGGATCGGCGCCTATACGGCGGCGGCGATCGCGGCGATCGCCTTCGACCGGCCGGCGGCAGTCGTCGACGGCAATGTCGAGCGGGTGATGACCCGGCTCAATTCGATCGAAGCCCCGCTCAGCGAAGCGAAACCCGAAATCCGCGAACTGGTCGAAAAGCTGGTGCCGCAGGCCAGGCCCGGCGATTTCGCCCAGGCGATGATGGATCTCGGCGCGACGACCTGCACGCCGAAGCGGCCGCGCTGCATGCTCTGCCCGGTCCGCGAGGATTGCAGCGCCATTCTCACCGGCGATCCCGAGCGTTTCCCGGTCCGCCTGCCGAAGGACGACAAGCCGCTGCGCAGGGGTGCTGCCTTCGTCGCCGAGCGCGCCGACGGCGCCATCCTGATGCGCAAACGGCCGGAGAAGGGCCTGCTCGGCGGCATGACCGAGGTGCCGACCACGGACTGGACGGCGCGGATCGACGGCGCCACGACAGCCGACGCCGCGCCCTTTCCAGGCGACTGGCGGCGCGCCGGGCAGATCGGCCATGTCTTCACGCATTTCGCGCTCGAGCTCGAAATCTTCCACGCCCGCGTCAACGGCGCCGCACCGTCCGGACATTTCTGGTCGCTGGCCCACGAGATTTCCGGGGAGGCGCTGCCGACTGTCATGAAAAAGGCAATCGAAGCGGCCATACCGGGCGCGACGAAAAAACCGTCGTCGCACAGTGCAAAGAGGCCCGTATGACTGAAATCCGCCATATCGTGTTCGACATCGGCAAGGTGCTGGTCCACTACGATCCCGACATCCCGTTCAGCCGCCTGATCCCCGATGCCGGGGAGCGGAAATGGTTTTTCGATAATGTCTGCACCAGCGCATGGAATCTCGAGCAGGATCGCGGCCGGACCTGGGAAGAAGCCGAGGCGCTGCTGATCGCCGAGCATCCCGGCCATGCCGAGAACATCCGCAATTTCCGCCGCTACTGGCACGAGATGGCGCCGCACGCCTATGAAGACAGCGTCGCGCTTCTGGAGGACCTGATCGATGACGGCCACGACGTGACGCTGCTCACCAACTGGGCGTCGGACACGTTCCGCGAGGCGCGCGCCCGTTTCCCGTTCTTGGAGAAACCGCGCGGCGTCACCGTCTCCGGGGATATTGGCCTGATCAAGCCCGACCGCGCCATCTACGACCATCACGTCGTGTCGTTCGGACTCGATCCGTCGGCCTCGCTATTCATCGACGACAGCCAGAAGAATGTCGACGGCGCCAAGGCCGCCGGCTGGCAGGCGCTGCTGTTCACCAACGCCCCGACGCTTAAAGCGGATCTTGAACGGCTCGGGATTGTGGCCTGAACTGAATCGCTTGCGGCGATCCGTTGAAGCGTCGTTTCAAGAGCGGACCGGCGGCTCAGGCCCCTGCCCGCTCCATACCGAGCCGGGCGATGCGGCGCAGCTCGTCGATCGGGGTCAGGCCGCCGCTTCGCTCATAGTGCCAGAAGGTCCAGCCGTTGCAGGCGTCCAGCCCCTGCACCTCGGCGCCGACTTTGTGGATCGAGCCGGCGCTGTCGCCGATCGCCAGCGTGCCGTCGGCGCGCACTTTCGCCGCCCAGCGCTTCTTGGCGTCGTAGAGCGTGGCGCCGGGCGCGACAAGGCCGTTGTCGATCAGGCTGATGAAGGCGACGCGCGGTTCGGCGCGCTTGCCCGAAAGCACTGTCAAATCGGCGTTTTCCAGCGGGCGCACCGCGGCGATGCGCTCATTGGCGGCGTCGATATAGGCCTGCTCGCGCTCGATACCGACGAAATGGCGGCCGAGGCGCTTGGCGACGGCGCCGGTAGTGCCGGAGCCGAAGAAGGGATCGAGCACGACGTCGCCCGGCTTGGTCGAGGCCATCATGATGCGGGCAAGCAGCGCTTCCGGCTTCTGTGTCGGATGCAGCTTGTTGCCGTTCTCGTCCTTCAGGCGCTCGCCGCCGGTGCAGATCGGAAACAGCCAGTCGGAACGCATCTGCAGATCGTCGTTCGACGCCTTCAGCGCTTCGTAATTGAAGGTGTAGCCCTTGGCCTTCTGGTCGCGCGAGGCCCAGATCATCGTCTCATGCGCGTTCTGGAAGCGGCGGCCGCGGAAATTCGGCATCGGATTGGTCTTGCGCCAGACGATGTCGTTGAGGATCCAGAAGCCGAGATCCTGCATGCGGGCGCCGACGCGAAAAATGTTGTGGTAGGAGCCTATGACCCAGATGGTGCCGCTGGGCTTCAGCACGCGGCGCGCCGCGAGCAGCCAGGCGCGGGTGAAGGCGTCATAGGCTTCAAAACTCTCGAACTGGTCCCAGTCGTCGTCGACGGCGTCGACCTTGGACTGGTCGGGCCGGTGCAGGTCGCCGTCGAGCTGCAGATTGTAGGGCGGGTCGGCAAAGATGATGTCGACCGTCTTTTCCGGCAGCCGGTCGAGGGCGGCGACACAATCGCCCTTGAGGATCGTGTCCAGCCATTCGGACCTAACAGGGGCGAGGGAAAGCTCGTCGAGAAGACGCACGGCAGACATCAAAACACCCAAACAAACGCGTTACGGTTTACTGGCTGTTATGGTTACCGATCAGCGTAAACATTCGGTGAAGGCCCGACGCCTGACCCTCGGCGGTTTGCGCAGGCCGGCCCGTTGGTGTATGCCGCGCCGCTTAAGCCAGTCAGGCTCCTCCCCCAACGACCCGGATTGCCATGCCCCAGCCAGATCTTGTCATTTTCGATTGCGACGGCGTGCTCGTCGATTCCGAAATCATCGCCGCGCGCGTCGAGGCCGAGCTTCTGACATCGGCCGGATTCGAGATCTCGGCGGAGGAAATTTCCGAGACCTATGCCGGGCTGACCTTCAAGGACATCATGCTGCGGCTCGAGGAGAAGTCGCACATTCCGTTCCAGGCCTCGCTGATCGACCGCGCCGAGGAATTGGTCGACCGCAAGCTGCGCAGCGACGTGCGCATCATCGACGGCGCCCGGGAGGCGGTCGCCGCCGTCACCGCACCGCGTGCCGTCTGTTCCAATTCGCGCACCGAGCGGGTCGAGTTCATGCTGGAGAAGGTGCGACTGCTGCCGTTCTTCGCCGGCCGCATCTTTTCGGGGCTGGACATTCCCAGCAAGAAGACCAAGCCGGCGCCGGACGTGTTCCTCTACGCCGCCGAAAAGCTTGGCGCCAACCCGAAGAACACTTTCGTCATCGAGGATTCCGTGCACGGCATCGCCGGCGCCCGGGCGGCCGGGATGCGCGTGATCGGCTTCACCGGCGCCGGGCACAGCTATCCGGGCCACGCCGACGCGCTGACCGAGGCCGGCGCCGAAACGGTCATCCGGCGCTGGGCGGAGCTCAACAGCACGATTGCGGCGCTCTCGGAGTGGTCGGAAGACGCCTAAATCCGTTCCGATCCCAGCCCTGCTCAGTTCGTCGCCGGAGCGCGTTTCTTCCGCTTGCCTTTCGACTTGTCCGCTGGGGCGGCCGGCGTGTTCTCGTCAAAGCCCGCATAGGCCTGGTAATCCTTTGCGGAAGGCTCCGGCACCACGACATTGGTATCGGTGAAGACGAACTGGGTTGCGGCCGAAGGATCGGTGACCTGCACCTGGTACTGATGGAGCTGCGAATAAAGCACCTCGTCGCCACGCTGGACGGCGATGCGGACCGGCATCGTGACGGTTCCGGGCGCGAACATCGGACCCGGCACGACCTTGCCCGCGACCGCGATCTTCATAGACAACTGGCCGTTGGCATGGGTGCAATCGCGCGTCATGTCCGAGATCGAGGCCTGGTAGATGATCTTGGACGGATCGTGAGCGGGATCGACCGGCTGGCCGTTGGGGCCGGTCTGGGCTGCGGCGGCCGCCGCCTCGGCTTCAGCGTCGGCCGCGGCGTCAACCTTCTTTTTCTTCGGCTTCGCCGCCGTGCCCTTGGCATAGGTGTTGAAGAAGGCTGTCCCGTCGCGCAGCGTCACTTTCGGGCAATAGGCCTGCAACTGGCTGGCGAGTATCTTGGGGTCCTGCGGCGGTATCGGAGCTGTCGGATCGGGTTTCTTGCCGATGCCGAGGTTCAATATGCCATTGTCGCTCGATTGGCAGCCGGCGGCGGCAAGCATAAAGCCGGTGAGCGCCAGACCCGCGACAAAGCGACGGTTGACCGAAAAAAACGCCATGAAACTGCACTTCCCTCTCACAAAGCCGGTGACGTATAGCAACGGCGCGGCAAAAATGCGACTGAGCCGGCTCGGAAAATTAACCAATTGCCGTGGATGACGCGAGCGGCAGCAATGGGCCTTTTACAATGCAATATGTGAGTACCCGCGGCGATGCGCCCGCGCTTGGATTTTCAGACGCGGTGCTGGCCGGGCTGGCGCGCGACGGCGGGCTTTACCTGCCGGGCGAATGGCCGCGGTTTTCGCCCGCCGACATCCGCGCCATGCGCGGGCTTACCTATCCGGACCTTGCCATCCGCGTGCTGACGCCCTTCCTCGGCGGCGAGATCCCGGCGCCCGTCTTCGAGCGGCTGGTGCGCGAGGCCTATGCCACTTTCCGGCATCAGGCCGTGTGCCCGCTGGTGCAGACCGGCAAGAACACCTTCATCCTCGAGCTGTTCCACGGCCCGACGCTGGCCTTCAAGGACGTGGCGATGCAGTTGCTGGCGCGGCTGATGGATCACGTGCTTGCCGACCGCGGCCAGCGCGCCACCATCGTCGGCGCGACTTCGGGGGACACCGGGGGTGCCGCGATCGACGCCTTCGCCGGCCGCGACCGCACCGACATCTTCATCCTTTTCCCGCATGGCAAGGTTTCGCCGGTGCAGCAGCGGCAGATGACGACGTCAAGCGCTGCCAACGTCCACGCGCTGTCGGTCGAAGGCAATTTCGACGACTGCCAGGGCCTGGTGAAGGACATGTTCAACGACCACGCTTTCCGCGACAGGGTGTCGCTATCGGGCGTCAATTCGATCAACTGGGCCCGCATCATGGCTCAGATCGTCTATTATTTCTCGTCCGCTCTGTCGCTCGGCGCGCCAGACCGGCCGGTTTCCTTCACCGTCCCGACCGGCAATTTCGGTGATATTTTCGCGGGTTACGCCGCCAAGCGCATGGGCCTGCCGATCGAGCGGCTGATCATCGCCACCAACGACAACGACATCCTGGCGCGCACGCTGGCGAGCGGCGAATACCGGACCAGGGGCGTGTTCGCCACGACCTCGCCGTCGATGGACATCCAGGTGTCGTCGAATTTCGAGCGCCTGCTGTTCGAGGCGGCTGGCCGCGACGCCGAAACGGTGCGCCGCTACATGAACGGGCTGAAGCAGTCCGGCGCCTTCACCATCGAGGAAGGCGAACTTGAGCGCATCCGCGCCGAGTTCGACGCCGGTCGCGCCACGGTGGACGAGGTCGCGGCCACCATCCGCGCGACGCTCGAGAAAAGCGACTACCTGCTCGATCCGCACACGGCCGCCGCCGTTCATGTCGCCGCGTCCCACGCTTCCGGTCCGGTGCCCATGGTGGTGCTCGGCACCGCGCATCCGGCGAAATTCCCGGCCGCGGTCGAGGCAGCGAGCGGCGTCACCCCTGCCCTGCCCGCATGGCTAGGCGGCTTGATGACAGCCGACGAAAAATACACGATACTTCCATCCGACTTGAAAATGGTGGAAGATTACGTGAACCGCCACTCGCGGGCGGCGCGTTAGGGAGTACTTGCCATATGGGTGTTGAGGTAAGCCGTCTGTCGAACGGCCTGACAGTCGCCACCGAAACCCTTCCAAGCATCGAATCGGTTGCCCTAGGGGCCTGGGTGAAGTCCGGCGCCCGCAACGAGCGCGACGAAGAGCATGGCATGGCCCATCTGCTCGAGCACATGGCGTTCAAGGGCACGAAGCGCCGCAGCGCTTTCCAGATCGCCTCGGAAATCGAGAATGTCGGCGGCGAGATCAACGCCGCCACCAGCGTCGAGACGACCTCCTATTATGCCAGGGTGCTTTCCGACGACGTGCCGCTGGCGGTCGACATCTTGGCCGACATCCTGCAGGAATCCGAATTCGATCCCGACGAGCTGGAGCGCGAGCAGCATGTGATCCTGCAGGAGATCGGCGCCGCCCACGACACGCCCGACGACATCGTCTTCGACCGTTTCACCGAAACCGCCTTCCGGCACCAGACCATCGGCCGCTCGATCCTGGGCACGCCGGAGACGGTCAAGTCCTTCACTTCCGGACAGTTGCACGACTTCATCGAGCGGCAATACGATGCCGAGCGCATGGTCCTCGTGGCGGCCGGCGACATCAAGCACGACAATTTCGTGCGCGAGGTCGAGAAGAAACTCGGCGGCTTCCGCGCCAAGGCGGCGGGCAATATCCCGCAATACGCGCAATATGTCGGCGGCGACTTCCGCGAGGACCGCGACCTGATGGATGCGCAGATCGTGCTCGGCTTCGAGGGCCGCGCCTATCATGTGCGCGACTTCTACGCCTCGCAGGTGCTGTCGATGATCCTGGGCGGTGGCATGTCGTCCAGGCTGTTCCAGGAAGTGCGCGAGAAGCGCGGCCTCTGCTACTCGGTCTATGCCTTCCACTGGGGTTTTTCCGACACCGGCATCTTCGGCGTGCACGCCGCCACCGGGCAGAGCGACATCGCCAAGCTGGTGCCGGTGATCATCGACGAATTGCAGAAGGCCGGCCAGAGCATCCAGCAGGAAGAGCTCGACCGGGCGCGCGCGCAATATCGCGCCGGCCTCATCATGTCGGCCGAAAGCCCGGCCAGCCGCGCATCTCAGATCGCCAGGCAGATGCTCCTGTTCGGCCGGCCGATCGCCAAGGAGGAATTGATGGAGCGGCTTTCGGCGCTGACCGTCGAGCGGCTGACCGACCTCTCCTCGCGGCTGTTCTCGACCAAGCCGACGCTGACTGCGGTCGGCCCCGTGGGCACGCTTGCGCCCTACGAGGCGATCCTCGAATCGCTTGCGGGTCCGCAGACGACGGCCCGCAGGCTCGCCGTCTAGCTCCGTTCCAGAGCCGTGTTCGCGCTCCCTTTCTTTCGCCGCGACCTGCCGGCACTGAAGGGCGAAAAGGTCACGCTGCGCGTGCCGCTGACCAATGACTATCGCGAATGGTCGACGGTGCGCGGCGAAAGCCGCGCCTTCCTCGAGCCCTGGGAGCCGCGCTGGCAGCCGGACGAGCTCGACCGCACCGCCTGGCGGCTGCGCATCAGCCGGTACCGCGAGGATTACGCGCAGGGCACGGCCATCGCTTTCTTCATCTTCGAGAAATCGAGCGGCAAGCTTGCCGGCGGCATCACGCTCGGCAACATCCGCCACGGCGTCGCGCAGAGCGGCCATATCGGCTACTGGATCGGCGAACGCTTCGGCAGCCGCGGCCTGATGACCGAGGCGGTCAAGCTGGTGTCGCGTTTCGCCTTCGATACGCTGAGGTTGCACCGGATCGAGGCTGCCTGTATTCCCGAAAACGCCCGGTCGATCCGCGTGCTTGAAAAAGCCGGATTCCGGCGCGAAGGACTTCTGCGATCCTATCTCAGGATCAACGGCATCTGGCAGGATCACTACCTCTACGCCCGGATCGCGGACGATCCGCCGGGTGATGGAACGAAGGGCTGAATGTGACGAATTTTTCGCGATTAGCGTCGCTGTTCGCCCTTATCCTGGCGGTCGTCGTCACGTTTTTTGCGGCCATGCCGGCTTTCGCCGTCGAGCCCATCAAGATCGCGCGCGACGACAAGGCGCTGGACCTTTCCGGCGCCGTGCAAATCTACCGGAACCAGGGCGAGAACTTCCAGGTCTCGACCGCGCCGGGCCCCGACGGCATCGTGCGGCGTATCGAGGTGGAGGCCAATGACGCGCGCTCCAGCGGCGACTGGGCCGTCTTCGCGCTGGCCAACACCACCGACCAGCAGCTCGACCGGCTGATCGTCGCGCCGCATTTCCGCCTGGTGAACTCCGGCATCTTCTGGCCCGACCTCGGCTCGACGCGCATCGCCGCGATCACGCCCAGCGAGGGCTTCGCGCTCGACCGGCAGACAAGCCCCGACGCCGACGTGTTCCGCGTGACGCTGAACCCCGGAACGGTGGTGACCTTCATCGCCGAGCTCGCCTCGCCGAAACTGCCGCAGGTCTATCTCTGGGAGCCGGATTCCTACAAGGACTCGGTCAATTCCTACACGCTGTTCCGCGGCATCGTCATCGGCATCTCAGGCCTTCTGGCGCTGTTCCTGACCATCCTGTTCGTGGTTAAAGGAACCTCGATGTTTCCGGCAACGGCAGCGCTCGCCTGGGCGGTGCTGGCCTATATCTGCGTCGACTTCGGCTTCCTCAACAAGATCATCGAAATATCGCCCGGCAACGAGCAGATATGGCGAGCCGGCACGGAGGTGGCGCTTGCCGGAACCTTCGTGGTGTTCCTGTTCGCCTATCTCAACCTCAACCGGTGGCACGGCCATTTCAGTTACGGAGCGCTGGTCTGGATCCTTGGGCTGCTCTTGATCGCGGGCGTCGCCATCGTCGATCCCGCGGTCGCCGCCGGCATCGCCCGCATCTCCTTCGCCGCCACCGCGCTCACCGGCCTTGGCCTGATCATCTTCCTCGGCATCCGCGGCTACGACCGAGCGATCATGCTTGTGCCGAGCTGGGTGATGGTGCTGCTCTGGCTATGCGGGTCGTGGATGGCCATCACCGGCATGCTGGACAACGACATCGCTCAGCCGGCGCTGGGCGGCGGGCTGATCCTGATCATCCTTTTGATCGGCTTCACCGTCATGCAGCACGCCTTTGCCGGCGGCGCGCTGCACCAGGGCCTGTTCTCCGATCTCGAACGCCAGGCGTTGGCGGTGGCCGGCTCGGGCGACATCGTCTGGGACTGGGACGTGCTGCGCGACCGCGTGGTGACCAAGCCGGACATCAGCCTGCAGCTCGGCCTAGCGCCGAACAGTCTTGGGGGTGCCGCCCGCAACTGGCTGCCGGTGCTGCACGCCGACGATCGCGACACATTCCGCACCACGCTCGACGTGGTGCTGGAGCACCGCCGCGGCAAGGTGGCGCAGAATTTCCGCCTGCGCGGCGCCGACGGCCACTACCACTGGTTCTCGCTGCGCGCCCGCCCGGTGATCGGCTCCGACGGCGAAGTGATCCGCTGCGTCGGCACCATAGTCGACGTCACCGAGCAGAAGAAATCCGAGGAAAGGCTGCTGCACGACGCCGTGCACGACAACCTCACCGGCCTGCCGAACCGCGAATTGTTCATGAACCGGCTGGAGGCGATCATCTCGATCGCCCGCACCGAGGACAAGGTGCGCCCGACGGTCTTCATCATCGACATCGACCGCTTCAAGCAGGTCAATGACGGCCTTGGCATTTCCGCCGGCGACACCATTCTGCTCACCGTCGCGCGCCGGTTGCACCGGCTCTTGAAGCCGAAGGATTCGCTGTCGCGCTTTGCCGGCGACCAGTTCGCGCTGATGCTGCTTTCCGAGCAGGACCCTGCCCGCATCGCGGCCATGGCAGATGCCATCAAGCACGCGATCAACAACCCGATCACCTTCGCCAAGCGTGAGATCGTGCTCACCGCCTCGATCGGCCTGATCACCTGGACGACGGCGCAGACATCGGCCGAGGACATGGTCAAAGACGCCGAGCTTGCCATGCACCAGGCCAAGCGTTTCGGCGGCGACAGGATCGAGCCGTTCCGGCCTGCCTTCCGCACCGTCGGCACCGACCGCCTGCAGTTCGAATCCGACCTTCGCCGCGCCATCGAGCGGCGCGAGTTCACGCTTGCCTACCAGCCGATCGTGCGGCTGGAGGACGGCAGCGTCGCCGGCTTCGAGGCGCTGCTGCGGTGGGACCACCCGCGCCGCGGCATGATCCCGCCGGGAGACTTTATCCCGGTGGCCGAGAATTGCGGGCTGATCGTGCAGCTTGGTCTGTTCGCCATGCAGCAGGCGGCCGAGGACCTCGCGGGCTGGCAGAAGCAGATCGGCGACGCGCCGCTGTCGGTGTCGGTCAACCTCTCCAGCCGCCAGCTCATCCGCCGCGACCTTGTCAGCGACGTGCGCTCTGTCATCGCGCGGGCAAATCTGAAGCCGCGCTGCTTCCGGCTCGAGCTCACCGAATCTCTGGTGATGGATAATCCCGAGCAGACCGCGCATGTGCTAACCAAGCTGAAGCAGCTCGGCATTGGGCTGTCGCTCGACGATTTCGGCACTGGCTATTCCTCACTCTCCTACCTGACGCGCTTCCCCTTCGACACGATCAAGATCGACAAGAGTTTTGTTGACGACGCGACGCCCAAGCGCGCCGTGCTGCTCAAATCCATGGTCAACATGGCGCATGAGCTGGGGCTGTCGGTCGTGGCCGAAGGCATCTCGGACGAAAGCGACGCGCTGGAACTGCGCCAGATGGGCTGCGAATATGTCCAAAGCTTCATGTTCGGCGCGCCGATGCCCGGCGACCAGGTGCTGAAGACGCTGAAGGAGCAATATCCGCTGACCCAGGCTTAGTTGGGCACAGTGATGCGGCCTGCCGTTCCGGTGGAGTAGCAATGCCCTCTGCGATTGGCCGTGACATCCATCACATCGTCATCCTCGGGCTTGACCCGAAGATCCATTCCGTGACGTTAAAGCGTTGAAAACGGAGCAGAATTCTGCATCGCTGCACTCTACGGTCGGCGTAATGGCATGGATCCTAGGGTCTGCGCGCGTCGCTTCGCTCCTTGCTCCGCCCTAGGATGACGACCACAACGGGCGGCTCGGCCAACCTCGAAGGTTTGCGATGATCCGATGCAAACGGTTCCGACCGACGTCGCGAGCGTCAGGCGTGGCCGGCGGCGGCGCTCAGATGGGCGAGGTCGATTCCGATCGAGGCCAGGATACGGTCGTATTTGCGCTCGATATCGGCATCGAACAGAAGCTCCTGCGTCGCCGGACAGGTGAGCCAGCCATTCTCGGCGATCTCGGTTTCGAGCTGGCCGGCGCCCCAGCCGGCATATCCGAGCGCCATCAGCGCATGTCGGGGGCCGCGCCCGGTGGAGATGGCGCGCAGGATGTCGACGGTCGCGGTCAGACAGATGTCATCGGAG
Source organism: Mesorhizobium sp. M2A.F.Ca.ET.043.02.1.1 (assembly GCF_003952405.1). Classification (NCBI taxonomy): domain Bacteria; kingdom Pseudomonadati; phylum Pseudomonadota; class Alphaproteobacteria; order Hyphomicrobiales; family Phyllobacteriaceae; genus Mesorhizobium; species Mesorhizobium sp. M2A.F.Ca.ET.043.02.1.1. The sequence continues at coordinate 5,292,361 of NZ_CP034445.1, read as the reverse complement.
ACGTTGAGCGAGGATTCCACGCGATAGTCGCCGGAGTGCAGCACGAAGCCGCGGCTGCGGTCGACGGGCCCGCCATTGCGCACGACGAAATCGCGCGTATGCGCCGGCAGTCGGATCGCTTCCTGCTCGTTCATGATGCCGAGCTGCACCAGCAGATCCGGAAACAGCATCTGCTGCGTCTGGTTGATGATCAGCCCCATCGCGCCCTCGTCGCTGTGGGCGCAGATGTAGATGACGGAGCGCGCGAAACGGTCGTCCTTCATGCCGGGCATGGCAATCAGGAACTGGTCGTCTAGGAAGCCGCGTCCGGCGGCCGCCTTCTTGTGGCGCAGCAAGTCCATGGGTTGAGCGTAACGCGTTTCGGCTGCGCCGAAAAGATGGTGTCAGTCCCCGATGTCACGCAAATATGATACCGGGAGAGCGACGAGGCCATTGCGCGGCCAAGAACGGACGGTCAAATCACCGCCATGCGATACATGAAGATACTGGTTCTCGGGATCGTTTTCGGATGGGCTACGGGCCTCCCGGCCGAGGCCTCTTCCTCGATCTGGTACAATTCGGAGGGCGGCAAGGTCCGGCTGGTGACCACCGGCAAGCCCGACGAGGCCGGCAAGATCCGCGGCGTGCTCGACATCGCGCTGAAGCCGGGCTGGAAGACCTATTGGCGGGATCCCGGCGATGCCGGCGTGCCGCCGCAGCTCGACATATCGGGCAGCACCAACATCGCCGACGCGCAATTGTCGTTCCCGCCGCCGCAGCGGCATGACGACGGCTACGGCAAATGGGCCGGCTATGATCGTCCGGTGTCGCTGCCTGTGACCTTCACGGTGTCTTCGCCCGGCCAACCTGCGACGATTGACGCTCATGTCTTCCTCGGCATCTGCGAGACGATCTGCATTCCGGTGCAGACCCGGCTCAGCGTCGACCCCGGCTCCGATCCCGACAATGCGACCGACGCCGCGCTGGTAAAAACCTCGCTTGCGACGCTGCCTTCCCCGGCCCGGTCCGATTTTGGCATCAACGTGCTGCCCGGCGACCACGAAACCCTTGTCGTCCAGGCGCAGTCGCCCGGGGATCCGGAATCGGTCGACTTCTTCATCGCCGGCGAGCGCGACTACATGTTCGGCGCGCCGGTGCGCAGCCAGAAGGACGGCAAGCTCGTCTTCACCGTGCCGATCCTCGACCGGCCGTCGGCCACGCCGAGCGATGGCGGGCTGTATTACACGCTGACCAGCGCCGAGGGTTCGGTCGACGGGTTGCTGCCTTTCCCTTGATCCAGCATTAGCGCAACGGTTGCGGGAAACTGTCCGGTCCGATATCGAAAGCATCAATCTTCCCCATCTCGCAAGCGAGGAACCCATGACCATTTCGGTTGGCGAAAAACTGCCCGCATCGAACTTCAAGGTGATGACCGCCGACGGCGCCAAGCCGATCACCGGCGACGAGATCTTCGCCGGCAAGAAGGTGGTGCTGTTCGGCGTCCCCGGCGCCTTCACGCCGACCTGCAGCAACAACCACCTGCCCGGCTATCTCGAGAACCATGACGCCATCCTGGCGCGCGGCGTCGACACGATCGCCGTGGTTTCGGTCAACGACGTCCACGTCATGGGCGCCTGGGCGCACTTCACCGGCGGGGAAGGCAAGATCCTCTACCTCGCCGACGGCAGCGGCGATTTCGCCAAGTCGGTCGGCCTCGACAACGATCTTTCCGCGGCCGGCATGGGCCTGCGCTCGAAGCGCTTCTCGATGATCGTCGACGACGGCAAGGTCACCGCGCTCAATGTCGAAACCAAGCCGGGCGTCGACGAGAGCGGCGCGGCTCATATCCTCGGGCAGCTCTAATGCTCGACATCGCCTGGCGCGCGGTCGCGATCGGCATCGGCGCCACGGTGTTCATGGATATCTGGGCGATCATCCTCAACAAGGCGGTCGGCCAGCCCTTGCCCAATTGGGGCATGGTCGGACGCTGGGTCCGGCATCTGCCCGAAAAGGTCTTTCACGACGATATCGGCAAGGCCGCGCCCTATGCGCATGAAAAGGCGCTAGGCTGGGTCTTCCACTACCTCGTCGGCATCCTCTACGGCGTGATCCTGGTCGTGCTCGCCGGCGCGGGCTGGCTGGCCGCGCCGACCTTCCTGCCCGCCTTCATCCTCGGCATCGTCACGGTCGGCGCCGGATGGTTCCTGCTGGCGCCGGGCATGGGCGCCGGTTGGGCGGCATCAAAACTTCCCAATCCGACGAAGGTGCGCGCGCTGAACCTCGTGGCGCACACGGTGTTCGCGCTCGGCATGTTCTCGACGGCGCTTCTGATCCGTTAGCTGTAGAAGTCTCGCGTCAGTAGCTCTGCGTAGAGCGCCGGGGTGCGCGTTTGCCGGTTGGAGCGGCTTTCTGTGGCGCTGCCGCAACCGGCGCAGGCCCTGCCAGCTTCGGCTTGAACGGCGCCATGCCTTGCCGGGCCAGTTCGTCGGCGCGTTCGTTCTCCGGGTGGCCGGCATGGCCCTTCACCCAGTTCCAGGTGACCTTGTGGCGCCGGTTGGCTTCGTCGAGCGCCTGCCAGAGCTCGCCATTCTTGACCGGCTTCCTCTCGCCGGTCTTCCAGCCGTTCTTCTTCCAGCCATGGATCCACTTGGAGATGCCGTCCATGACGTATTTGCTGTCGGTGTAGAGGTCGACCGTGCAAGGTTCCTTCAGCGCATTGAGCGCGGTGATGGCGGCCAGCAGCTCCATGCGGTTGTTGGTGGTCTCGGCCTCGCCACCGGACAGTTCCTTGGTGACGCCGTTGTAGCGCAGTACGGCGCCCCAGCCGCCCGGCCCGGGATTGCCCGAGCAGGCGCCGTCGGTGAAGATCTCGATCTTTTTGTTCATGTCAGCCCGTATTCGGATGGCGACCTGATCGCGCGGTGGAAGCGCATGCGGCGGATATATTCGGTCGGGTCGCGCTTCATCACCAGTCCGCCATCCGGGATGGTCAGCCAGTCATAGAGGCGGGTCAGCATGAAGCGCAGCGCCGAGCCGCGCGCCAAGATCGGCATAGCCGCCTTCTCGTCGTTTCCAAGCGGCCGCACCGACTGGTAGCCGGCGAGCAGCGCCGTCCCCTTGGTCAGGTTGAAGGAAAAATCCTTCTCGAAGCACCAGGCGTTGAGGCAAGTGGCGACATCGTAGGCGTAGAGATCGTCGCAGGCGAAATAGAAGTCGATCAGCCCGGACAGCTTCTCGCCGAGGAAGAAGACATTGTCCGGGAACAGGTCGGCGTGGATGATGCCTTGCGGCAGGCCGCTCGGCCAGTTGCGTTCGAAATCGGCGAAGTCGGCATCGACTTCGGCGGCGAGGCCCGGCTCGACCTCGTCGGCGCGCTCGCGCGAGGCCGCCCAGAGCTTGCGCCAGCCATCGATCGCCAGCGCGTTCGGCCTTCTCATCTGGAAATCCTGGCCGGCAATATGGAGGCTGGCGAGCGCCTTGCCCACTTCCGCGCAATGCGCGGCGGTCGGGCGCCTGAGCGACAGGCCTTCGAGGAAGGTGATGATGACGGCCGGACGGCCGGCGAGCGTGCCGATGACGGTGCCGTCATGCGCCGTGACCGGCAGCGGGCAGGAAATGCCCTTCCTGGCGAGATGGCCCATCAGGCCGAGGAAGAACGGCAGGTCGGCCTTGTCGACGCGCTTCTCGTAAAGCGTCAGGATGTAGGAGCCGGTGGAGGCGTGGACCAGGAAATTGGAATTCTCGGTGCCCTCGGCGATGCCCTTGTAGGAGAGCAGCTCACCCACCGGATAGGCTTTGAGGAATGCGGTCAATTCGCCTTCATTGACGTCGGTGTAGACGGCCATCCGGTTTCACGCCGCTCCATTGACGAAGGCCATGTCGGCCGCCGTCAGTTCGACATCGCGCAGTACCCGCATCACCGGAAAATCCTCCGTTTCCGTGGCCGTGATGGCCAGGTCGATGGTGACGTCGAAACGCTGCCGGAACGCATCGATGATCTCGTCGACGATGATTTCCGGCGCCGAGGCGCCGGCCGACAGGCCAAGTGTCCTGATCCCGGCGATCTCATCCCACGGAATTTCGGCGGCGCGCTGCACGAGAAGCGACATGGTGGCGCCGGCGCGCTCCGCCACTTCGACAAGACGACGCGAATTGGACGAATTGGGCGCGCCGACGATGAGGAAAAGATCGGCGCCGGCGGCCGTCTCCTTCACCGCTTCCTGGCGGTTGGTGGTGGCGTAGCAGATCGATTCGGCCGCGGCCGCGTGCAGTTCGGGAAACCGCTCCTGCAGAGCCCGGATGATGCCGGCAGTGTCCTCGACCGACAAGGTCGTCTGGGTGACGAAGCCCAGCGCCGAGGCGTCGACGGGCACGAAGCGCGCGGCGTCGGCCTCGGTCTCGATCAGCGTCACGGCGCCTTCCGGCAACTGGCCCATCGTGCCGATCACCTCCGGGTGCCCGGCGTGTCCGATCAGAAGCACATGGCGGCCGAGCCGCTGGTGGCGCATCGCCTGCTTGTGCACCTTGGAGACGAGCGGGCAGGTGGCGTCGAGATAGAAGAGATTGCGCGCCTCGGCATCCGCCGGCACCGATTTCGGCACGCCATGCGCGGAAAAGACCACGGGCGACTGACGATGCTCCGGCGGGATCTCGGACAGTTCCTCGATGAAGACGGCGCCGAGGCTCTGCAGCCCTTCGACGACGTAACGGTTGTGCACGATCTCGTGGCGGACATAAACCGGCGCGCCGTATTTCTTCAGCGCCAGCACCACGATCTGGATGGCGCGGTCGACGCCAGCGCAGAAGCCGCGCGGCTGGCAGAGCCTGATCGTCAGCGGTGGCTTTTTCTCAATCATCAAATTCAGGCCGGTTCAGTCGGAAAGCTGGAGGGAAATGAGGTGCGCACCCCTGCCCTGTCAAGAGCGGCCGTTTCACGCTTCTTTCGCCGGGCGGCGCAGACTCAGGATCAGGACGGCGGCGAGAGCGGCGGCCAAGCCATACCAGGTGACCGCGTATTGCAGGTGGTTGTTCGGCAGGTCGATGATGGTGACGCCACCGACCGGCAGGCCGCCGGGATTCGGCGTCTTGTCGGCATCGATGAAGAACGGAACCAGCACGAACCCGGCCGGCAGGCCGGCGGTCGCCGCCATGACATCGCGGTCCTTCCAGTAGAAGATGTTCTTGGCGACATCATTGTCAGGAAGCATCATCGACGGCTTGGTGGGCAGAGGGTTGCGCGCAAGTCCGGTCACCGTCACCTTGCCGGCAATTTCTCCCTGTTGGCGCCTGGCCGGATCCTTGAGATCGTAGGGAACGAAGCCGCGGTTGACGAGCACGAAGCGGCCGCCCTCGAGTTGCAGGGGCGTGTAGACGTTGAAGCCGCTGTCGCCTTGCCAGGTCGAAAAGAAATGCCGTTCGCCCTGGTGCAGAAAAGTGCCCGTCACCGTCACCGGGGTGTAATCGACATCATGGGAAGCGGCGAATTGCTGCTCGACGTCCGCCAGCGGCAACGGAGCGGAATGCGTTCGCTTGTCGATGGTCGCGAGCAGGTCTTCCTTCCAGTGCAGGCGCTGGACCTGCCAGGTGCCGAGCCCGATCAGGATGGCGAACAGGACAAGACCGAGGCCGATGAGCAAGGCCGAACGCGGCCGCGAACGGCCGGCCGCCGAACCGGTCGCCTCGGTCATTCGTGGGATTCCAGCCTGCCCTCGGAGGCTTTCTTCGAGTACTGCAAGGTGATCAGCACGCCCTTGATCAGGCGCAGCGCCGTCAGGCAGAGCACCAGCGCCAGCGGTATCCATAAGATGAAGTGCAGCCAGAGCGGTGGGCTGAACGTCACCTCCATCCAGAGCGCCAGGCCGACGACGAGGAAGCCGATGATCAGGATGACGAACACCGCCGGCCCATCGCCGGCATCGGCGAAGGAATAGTCGAGCCCGCAATTGTAGCAGCGCTTGCCGACGGTGAGGAAGCCCGAGAACAGCTTGCCTTCGCCGCAGCGCGGGCAGCGGCCATGCAGGCCCGCCGAGATCAGGTCGATGGGGGGCCAGATCGCCTTGTCTTCGCTCATTTCATGATCTCGATCGGTGTGCCATCGGCCACCATAGTCCAGATTTCATCCATGTCGGAGTTCGTAACTGCAATACAGCCGTCGGTCCAGTCGACCATTTGAAGCAGCCGGCCGAGCCAGCCGAAACCGTTCGGCTGCCCGTGGATCATGATCGCGCCGCCTGGATCGACGCCGAGGGCCTTTGCCGCCGCCATGTCATCGGCGTTGGGATAGGAGATGTGGATCGACTTGTTGGCGACGCTGTTAGGATTGCGCCAGTCGAGCATGTATCGACCCTCCGGCGTTCGCTCATCGCCTTCCCGATGCTTTTGACCAACCGGATCTCCGCCCAGCGCGATACTGTAGCTGCGCAGGATCTTATCGCCGCCGATCAGTTGCAATTGCCGGTTTGACTTCTCGACGCGCACCAAATCAACCTTCTGCTGCGACAGCACATTGCGTTCAAGCAGCGGAGCCGTCGCGATCAGACGCGCGGCGATGGCCAGAGGAAACTTCACCCACATCGCTCACCGATGGCCGGCCATTGCGCCGAAAAGAAGAAAGGCGGTCGCGTTGCCGCGACCACCTTCAAAACTCCTGAAAAACTGCTGAAAGCAAATTCCGGAGAAATCGCTGCGCGTTTTCCCTGAATTGCTTTTTATCAATGGCCTTCGATCAGCGCGCCGTTCGAGGCCCAGACATAGATGGCGCTGAACAGGAACAGCCAGACCACGTCGACGAAGTGCCAGTACCAGGCGGCAGCTTCGAAGCCGAAATGCTGCTTCGGCGTGAAGTCGCCGCGCATGGCGCGCACCAGGCAGACAGCCAAGAAGATGGTGCCGATGATGACGTGGAAGCCGTGGAAGCCGGTCGCCATGAAGAAGGTGGCGCCGTAGATCGATTCCTTGAACGCGAAGGGCGCGTGCATGTACTCGTAGGCCTGAACCATGGTGAACAGCATGCCGAGGCCGACGGTCAGCACCAGGCCGTTGACCAGGCCCTTGCGATCGCCATGCAGCAGCGCGTGGTGCGCCCAGGTCACCGTCGTGCCCGACAGCAGCAAGATGATGGTGTTGTAGAGCGGCAGATGGAAGGGGTCGAGGACTTCCATGCCCTTCGGCGGCCAAACGCCGCCGGTAAAGGCGGTGCGGGCATACTGGTTTGCCTCGCCGGGGAACAGGCTGGCGTCGAAGAAGGCCCAGAACCAGGCGACGAAGAACATCACCTCGGAAGCGATGAACATGATCATGCCGTAGCGCAGATGCAGCGACACGACGCGCGTGTGGTAGCCTTCATGCGCTTCCCTGATGGTGTCCGACCACCAGGCGAACATCGTGTAGAGCACGATGATCATGCCGATGAAGAACAGCCACGGATTGGCGATGTTGTGGCCGAACACCGGGAAGTTGCCGCCCTTCAGATACTGCATCAGGCAGACGCCGCCGATGGCGGTGACTAGCGCGCCGACCGAACCCAGGAAGGGCCAGGGGCTCGGGTTGACGAGATGGTAGTCGTGGTGTGGTTTTGCGTGCGCGTCTGCCATATCAACCCCCGAGGCTTGCTTCGGAATCTGGAATTTTTTTGCTGCTGCCAGCGGCCGGCGCCGACGAGGCGACCGGCTGTTTCTTTTCGACCGGGAACATCGTGTAGGACAGGGTGATGGTCTTCAAGTCCTTGAGTTCCGGCACGTTGACGATGTCTGGATCGACATAGAACACGACCGGCATGTCCAGCGTCTCGCCGGGCTTCAGCGTCGTGTCGGTGAAGCAGAAGCACTCCACCTTGTTGAAATAGGCGCCGGCCATTTCCGGCTGCACGTTGAACGAGGCGCGGCCGGTGATGGGGCGGTCGAACTTGTTGGTGGCGCTGTAATGCGCCTGCGTCGTCTCGCCGATCTTGATCGTCACCGAACGGGCGACGGGCTCGAACCGCCACGGAATGCCGTTGGTGTTGGCGTCGAAGCGGATGGTGATGTCGCGGTCGAGCACGCGGCCGGCATATTGCTTCTGGGCGCGCTGCGTGGTGCCGCCATAGCCCGTGACCTGGCAGAACATCTTGTAGAGCGGCACGGCAGCGTAGGCCATGCCGACCATGCCGGTGAAAAAGGCGAGGCAGACCGCGGCGACGATGCCGTTGTTCACCTTGCGGGGCTTGCTCACGTCGCCGCCCATCAGCCGCCTCCGAACAGACCCGAGCCGGTCAGGCTCGCGCCATGGTGGCCGAAGCGCGCGATGGTGACGACGTAGAAGATGATGACCAAAGCGGCCAGCGCCAAGCCGATGGCAACGGAACGATTGCGGCGCGCCTTCAGCTGGCGCTCGGTGAGCGTGACCAGTTCGATCTTCTTGTCGGCCACGATCATATCCCCCCCATGACGAGGGCGCGCCCGACCACGCAGTCGACGAGATAGGCGGCGAAGATGGCGAAGAGATAGAGCAGCGAATAGCCGAAGAGCGCCTTGGCCGGCTTCATCGCGCGGTCGCCGTCAGCCATGCCCAGCACTTTCCAGGCATACCAGACGAAGCCTAAGCCCAGCAGCGCGGAAACCACGCCGTAGCCGGCGGTGGTATAGCCGAGCGCCCAGGGCAGCACGCCGATCGGCGCCAGGATCAGCGCATAGGCAAAGATCTGCCGGCGCGTCGAGGCCTGGCCGGCCACATTCGGCATCATCGGGATGCCGGCGCGGGCGTAGTCATCGGACTTGAACAGCGCCAGCGCCCAGAAATGCGGCGGCGTCCACAGGAAGATGATCAGGAACAGGATCACGCTTTCGAGGCTGACCGATCCGGTCACGGCGGCCCAGCCGATCACCGGCGGGAAGGCGCCTGCGGCGCCACCGATGACGATGTTCTGCGGCGTCCAGCGCTTCAGCCACATCGTGTAGATGACGGCATAGAAGAAGATGGTGAAGGCGAGAAGCGATGCCGACAGCCAGTTGACCAGCACGCCGAGCGTCATCACCGACAGCACCGACAGGACCAGCCCGAAGGTCAACGCCTCGCCTGGCGTGACGCGGCCCGCCGGCACCGGGCGGGATGCCGTCCTGGTCATCACCGCATCGATATCGGCGTCGTACCACATGTTGAGCGCGCCGGAGGCGCCGGCGCCTATGGCGATTGCCAGGATGGCGACCATAGCGATCAGCGGATTGATGGCGACGGGCGCGGCGACCAGGCCGACAAAGGCGGTGAAGACGACCAGCGACATGACGCGCGGCTTCAACAGGGCGAAGTAATCGCCCGCTGTCGCTTCCGAGATGCGAAAGCCCGCGTCCTTCATCAATCTGTGGTCGGCAAGGGCCATGCGTACTTAAAGTCCATCATTCCGTTGGCCAAGACCGCCGGCTGTCCGGCGATCTCGTGATAGGGCTGCCTTACTTGATCTTCGGCAGCTGTTCCCACTGGTGGAACGGCGGCGGCGAAGGCAGCTGCCATTCGAGCGTCGTGGCACCCTCGCCCCACGGGTTGGCGCCGGCGACGCGCTTCTTCTGGAAGGCTTCGAACACGCCGTAAAGGAAGATCGCGACGCCGACGGCCGCGATATAGGAGCCGTAGGACGAGATCATGTTCCAGCCGGCGAACGCGTCAGGATAGTCGACTGTGCGGCGCGGCATGCCGGCGAGGCCGAGGAAGTGCTGCGGGAAGAAGATCAGGTTGACGCCGACGAAGGTGACCCAGAAGTGGGTGTTGGCGATCACCGGCGAGTACATATAGCCGGTCATCTTCGGGAACCAGTAGTACCAGCCGGCGAAGATCGCGAACACGGCGCCCAACGACAGCACATAGTGGAAGTGGGCGATCACGAAATAGGTGTCGTGCAGCGAACGGTCGAGGCCGGCATTGGCCAGCTGAACGCCGGTGACGCCACCGATGGTGAACAGGAAGATGAAGCCCAGCGCCCACAGCATCGGCGGCTTGAAGGAGATCGAGCCGCCCCACATGGTGGCGATCCAGGAGAAGATCTTCACGCCGGTCGGCACCGCGATGACCATGGTGGCGAACACGAAATAGCGCTGCGTGTCGAGCGACAGGCCGGTCGTGTACATGTGGTGCGCCCAGACGATGAAGCCGACCGCGCCGATCGCGACCATGGCGTAGGCCATGCCGAGATAACCGAAGACGGGCTTCTTCGAGAAGGTCGAGACGATGTGGCTGATGATGCCGAAGCCCGGCAGGATCAGGATGTACACTTCGGGGTGGCCGAAGAACCAGAACAGGTGCTGGAAGAGCAGCGGGTCACCGCCCTGGTCCGGCACGAAGAAGGCGGTGCCGAAATTGCGGTCGGTGAGCAGCATGGTGATGGCGCCCGCCAGGACCGGCAGCGACAAAAGCAGCAGGAAGGCGGTGATCAGCACGGCCCAGGCAAACAGCGGCATCTTGTGCAGCGTCATGCCGGGAGCGCGCATGTTGAAGATGGTGGTGATGAAGTTGATGGCGCCGAGGATCGACGAAGCGCCGGCAATGTGGATCGACAGGATCGCAAGGTCCATCGCGGGACCGGGCTGGCCTGACGTCGAAAGCGGCGGGTAGATCGTCCAGCCGCCGCCCACACCGAAGGCACCTGGCGCGCTCGGCACGAACATCGAGGAGAGCAGCAGGATGAAGGCCGGAGGCAGCAGCCAGAAGGAGATGTTGTTCATGCGCGGGAAGGCCATGTCCGGCGCCCCGATCATGATCGGCACCATCCAGTTGGCGAAGCCGCCGATGAGCGCGGGCATAACCATGAAGAAGATCATAATCAGGCCGTGCGCGGCGCCAAAGGCATTGTACATGCTCTTGCCGCCGTCGATGGCGGCGTCGCCTTGCATGCCGTAGACCATCTGCGCCAGACCGCTGAATATCTGGATGCCCGGTTCCTGCAGCTCCATGCGGATGGCGACCGAGAGCGCGCCGCCGATGATGCCGGCCATGATCGCGAAGATCAGGTAGAGCGTGCCGATGTCCTTGTGGTTGGTCGAGTAGACCCAGCGGACCCAGCCATGCGGCCTGTGGTCGTCGTTATCGTGAGCTGCAGCCTCTGCCATGTTCCGCTCCGTTCCCTAAATCTTGCTAACCCGCGGCATCAGTTGCCGGCGGCCGCTACCTTGTTGGTACCATCGATCTCGGCCATCAGCGCCTTGTTGGCGGCGGGCACATCGGTCTTGGCCGTTTCCAGCCAGGTCTTGAACTGCGCATCGGAAACGACGCGGACCGCGATCGGCATGAAAGCGTGGTCCTTGCCGCAGAGCTGCGAGCACTGGCCGTAGTAGAGGCCCTCCTTCTCCGCCTTGAACCAGGTCTCGTTGGTGCGGCCGGGAACGGCGTCCATCTTGATGCCGAAAGACGGCACGGCGAAGGAGTGGATGACGTCGGTCGCGGTGATCAGCACGCGGGTCGTGGTGTTGACCGGGACAACCAGCTCGTTGTCGACCGCGAGCAGGCGCGGATAGAGGGCGCGATCCTCCTTGCCGGCCTTGGCGCGGTCGCCATCCTGCAGAACCGCCGAGTTGAAGGAGAAGGTCTTGTCGACCTGGTACTCGTAATCCCAGTTCCACTGGTTGCCGGTCGCCTTGACGGTGAGCTTGGCTTCTTCCGGCGGCGTATATTGCGCGGTGAGCAGCTGGAAGGAGGGAATGGCGATGAGCAAGAGCACGATCACTGGCCCGACGGTCCAGATCACCTCGATCAGCGTGTTGTGGCTGGTTTTTGACGGCACCGGATTGGCGCTGGCGCGGAACTTGACGATGCAGACCAGCAGAAGCACCAGCACGAGAACGGTGATCGGGACGATGAACCACATCGTGTAGTTCCCGAACCGCTCGATCTGCCGCATCATGTCGGTGGCCGGAGCCTGGAAGCTCACCTCCCATTCCCGCGGCTGGTCGGCACGGGCCGCGGCACCGGAGAAGAGCACGGCCGAAGCTGCCGTACCTGCCAAGAATTTAGCGCTTGCCAGGAATTTCCTCATCGCCCTCTCGTCTCCCACTTCCCGCGATCTTGTCGCACCAATAGCGGACGATGCCGGGATTGGGAATCCCGGTCTGTCCCTGGGTGGTTCAAACCATACTCTTTTTCCCTCCGCAAGAAAGGAGCGGAGGAAACCGTGCGGCATTTTTGCGCGCAGCCCGAAGGCCGTGTTCAGCGCTCGCCATGCTATATGCCGGGCGGCCCCAATTCGGGCGAATTTGCTTTGGAAAAGCACGCAATTGCCGGTATCGGGGCGCACCGGCGACGGTCTCGTCCTTTACTTGGCCCGGGCGCAGCTTAAAGTGCCGTGATTCGCAATGGAGCCGTCATGACTTCCTGGCTTTCGAGAACCTTGGCGAAGGTCGTTCTTGCCGTCGCCTTGCTCGGCGTCGGCATAGCCGTTGGCGCCGCCGCCTCGCCGAACAACGCCACGCCGCCCAGCGGCACGGTGAAGTCGACGCATGGCGCATGGTCGATCATCTGCGACACGCCGGCGGGAGCGACCTCCGAGCAATGCGTGATGATGCAGAACGTCGTCGCCGAGGATCGCCCTGAAATGGGGCTATCGGTCGTGGTGCTGCGCACCGCCGACAACAAGGCCGAGATCCTGCGCGTGCTGGCGCCGCTCGGCGTTCTCCTGCCCAACGGCCTCGGTCTCAATGTCGACGGCAAGGATATCGGCCGCGCCTATTTCGTGCGCTGCTTCCAGGATGGCTGCTATGCCGAGGTGATCCTCGAAAAGCCGCTGCTCGACACGTTGAAGAGCGGCACCTCGGCCACCTTCATCGTCTTCCAGACGCCCGAAGAGGGCATCGGCATTCCCGTCGACCTCAAGGGCTTTGCGGAAGGCTTCGCCGCCCTACCTTGATCTTGCCGTCCACGCGCAGCGGCCGCCCCTCAGGCTGAGGCGCGGCGGTGATACGCGCTTGGCGGCCAGGAGGCTTGATGCGCGCGACGTTGTCCGTTTCCATTGCAAGTCTGGCGCTTGCCTACGTGGCCTCGGCGGCCCGGGCCGAGGATGCCGCAATCCTCCAGACGCCGGACCCCGCGACGGTTCTCGATATCGCCAAGGGCTTCGGCTCGGCCAGGATGGACAAAGACGACAATGGCGACCCGATGATTTCCGGCCGCGTCGAGGGCGTCAAATACCTGATCCATTTCTACGGCTGCGAAGACCACGAGAACTGCAAGTCGCTGCAATTCTCGACCGGCTACACCGATCCACTGACCGCCGACCGGGCCAATGCCTGGAACGCAAAATACCGCTGGGTGAAGGCCTATTCGGGCGACGGCTCGAACTTCAAGATGGATGTCAGCTTCGCCGGCGGCATCACCAGGGCCAATCTTGAGGAACAGTTCTCCAACTGGAACGCGATGGCCGGCAACATCAAGGACTTCGTCAACGGCAGGTGACGGCGTCGCAATCGCCGGCTTCAACTCGTTAGCGATTGTCTGAGGCCAGCTTCGCGCCTACATCCGGTGCAAGATTTGTTTCCACGAATGGATTTGCCATGAACAGCCTGATCGGCCAATTCGATATTTCCGATGATCGCGTCAAGGAGATCGTCACCGAGACCATCAAGGGCGCCGACGACGGCGAGTTGTTCCTCGAATACAGCGAAAGCGAGGCGCTGATGTTCGACAATGGCCGGCTGAAGACGGCCAATTTCAACACCGATCAGGGTTTCGGCCTGCGCGCCGTGGCCGGAGAGGCCACCGGCTATGCGCATTCCAGCGATCTTTCCGAAGCCTCCCTGCTGCGCGCGGCCGACGCCGTCTCGGCGGTCAAGGGCGGCTATTCCGGCACATTGGCCGGAGCACCCGCCCGTACCAACCGCCATCTCTATGGCGACGAGAACCCCATCCCCTCGCCGTCCTTCGAGGCCAAGGCCAAGCTGTTGCAGGAGATCGACGGCTGGCTGCGCGCGAAGGATCCGCGCGTGCGGCAGGTGACGGCCTCGCTGGCAGCATCCTGGCAGCATGTCGAGATCGTGCGCGGCGACGGCCAGATCGTGCGCGACATCCGCCCGCTGGTCCGCATCAACGTCTCGGTCGTGGTCGGCAGCGGCGACCGGCAGGAGAGCGGCTCCTACGGGATGGGCGGCCGCAAGAGCTTCGGCGAGTTCGTCAGCGAGGAAAGCTGGAAGCATGCGGCAAGCGAGGCGCTGCGGCAGGCGCTGGTCAATCTCGAGGCGGTTCCCGCGCCGGCCGGGACGTTTGACATCGTGCTCTCCAGCGGCTGGCCGGGCGTGATGCTGCATGAAGCGGTCGGCCACGGGCTCGAGGGCGATTTCAACCGCAAGAAGACATCGGCCTTCGCCGGCCTGATGGGCCAGCAGGTGGCGGCGAAGGGCGTCACGGTTGTCGACGACGGCACCATCCCCGAGCGGCGCGGCTCGCTAACCGTCGACGACGAAGGAACGCCTTCGGCGCGCAACGTGCTGATCGAGGACGGCAAGCTCGTCGGCTACATGCAGGACCGCCAGAACGCCCGGCTGATGGGCATGAAGGCGACCGGCAACGGAAGGCGCGAGGGCTATGCGCACCAGCCGATGCCGCGCATGACCAACACCTACATGACCGCCGGAGACATGGAGCCGGAAGAGATCATCGCCTCGGTCAAGAACGGCATCTACGCCGTCTCCTTCGGCGGCGGCCAGGTCGACATCACGTCCGGCAAGTTCGTGTTCGGCTGCACCGAGGCCTATATGATCGAGAACGGCAAGGTGACACAGCCGATCAAGGGCGCGATGCTGATCGGCAACGGTCCGGACGCCATGCACCGCGTCAGCATGGTCGGCAACGACATGAAGCTCGACAACGGCATCGGCACGTGCGGCAAGGCAGGACAGGGCGTGCCGGTGGGCGTCGGCCAGCCGCATCTGCGGATGAACCAGATGACGGTGGGCGGCACCAGGGTTTGAGGCGCTGGGCACGTCCCGCTATTCTCGCGTGCCTGCGGTGCTCACCCCACGGAGTCCACAATGTCGAAATCCGAAAGCCCATCAGAGGGCGCTGATCTGAAACCGGCAACGCCCTTTGCCCCGACGCGGCCAAAGGACGTGTTTGGTAGCCTACGGCCCCCTGGCAAGCCAAAAATGCTGGAGGATATCGACACCGCCCTGCTAGCTGAAGCGCAGCGGCGCCAAACTGCCATTTGAGACCGGTCTGCGGCAGCCTTCGCCCAACGCAAAACACAATCGCGTTAGAACATTATTAATTGTTCAGTTGCCTCGGCCTGCCTTTGCGCATTAGCCTGCGGCCAGTCTTCTCGTTGCGGTGGTGTCGGTAGTGCAGCATTCCCCAGGCGTCCTGACCTCTTCCCTCTTCCTTGGTTTTGCGTTGATCGGCGCGACTTCGCTACAAGCAGGCCCTGCGGCGGCGCAATCGTCGCTGTTCAAGCTAGCGTCGACACGACCTGCCGCCAGTTCCGCCACTGTCGGCGCAAGCACCAGCGTTCCTTATGGCTGGCTCGACTTCTGTCATCGTCGGCCGAAAGAATGCAAGGTGCCTGCCCTGCCGGCCGCCAGCGTCAAGCTGACAGCGCGGAACATGAGCATCCTCAAGCGGGTGAACCAGAAGGCGAACCGCTCGATCAAGCCCGTCAGCAACTACGATCACTGGGGCACGATGATGGACCACTGGGACTATCCCGTGGACGGCAAGGGCGATTGCAAGATTTACGCGCTCTACAAGCGCAAGCTTCTTCAGGAAGCAGGATTTCCCCGGCAGGCATTGCTGATGACGGTGGTTCGCGACCTGCACAACGAGGGCCATACCATCCTGACGGTGAAGACCGACAAGGGCGATCTCATCCTTGACAATCTGGTCGACGAGGTCAGGCCCTGGAACGCAACTGGCTATTATTTCCTGAAACGGCAGTCGCAGCAGAACCCGAACACCTGGGTTTCGATCAACCAGCGTGGCGGCACTGCAAAGCGGCTATCGCCGAGCTCATAGGCCGGATTGTCCGCCTGTCCCGTTCAGCCAGCATCGGCTGAAGCGCCGCGAGCCAGCGATCTCTTGATTTGCAGGCGATGAGCCGGGAAACCCCGGCCCATCGACGGAGAATTGCTGTCCAACCCTGCCGCTATTGTTTGCAGGGCGGCTCGCCCGGCTTGCCGCAGGCGAATTTCTTGTTGTTACCCTGCGGCGGTTGTTCCTTGGGCTGTTGTGGCAGACGCCGCGCCTGAGCGTTGGGGTTTTCCTGTAGCTTGAGCTGGCGCTGCACATTCTCGTTCGGTCGGTTGACCTTGAAGTTGCGCTGGACGTTGACTTCGGGGCCGACGGAACCTTCCTCGTTCTGCGGCCTGCGGAACTTCCTGGCCCGGTCGTTCCCGCCGGCGGAGCCCTGATTCTCGCCGGAGAAGACATCCGGATTGTTCTTCCTGAGCCGCTTCTGCATACTCGGCCCATTGTCGGCCGGCTCACCATTGACGGTCGGCGGTCTGCGGACCTTCTTGACGTTCCTGTCGATCGAGCCCTGGTCGGAGAACCCGTCCGGATTGTTCCTCCTCAGGTGCTTCCGCACGCTCGTCCGGTTGTCAGCCGGCTCACCATTGACGGTCGGCAGCTTGCCGAATTTTCTGCCTTTGTCGTTTCTGTTGGCCGAGCCCTGATCGCCTGGCTCGACTATGGACCGGCCGGCTGACAAATCCTTGCGCATCAGCCTTTTCGGTTTGCCGTTGCCCTGGTCGGACAACGCGTTGGGATTGTTCTTCCTTAACTTCTCCCGTGAGTTGAGTCCGTTGTCGGCCGGTAAGCCGTTGACGGTCGGCAGTTTGCGGAATTTCTTGCCCTTCCGCTGATCCGTGCCCTGCACTCCGGTCGCCGCGGCGCCGGCATTTCCCGTCGCCTCCTGGTTGCCCTCCACAATGCCTTGCTTGCCAAGCAGCTTCCTCGACCTGTCGTTGGGCAGATTCCGGCCGTTGAGCACCGGCTTGCCGTTGACGAGCGGCAGCGTTTTGCCATCGGCTCCCGGCAAGGCGTGGTCGGTTCCGAGCTTGCGGGTGGACAGGTTCTTCGACAGCGGACGCGCAGCACCAGGCTGCTGGCCCTGCGTCACACCCTGACCGGGCTTCAGCGGCAAGGCGCCCTGATTCTGGTTGAACTGGGCCTGACCGGATACGGCCGCCCTCTTCTTCAAGAGCGGCGGCAGCGCGATCCTGGCCGCCAGCGTCGCGCCGGCACCGATGGCAGCTCCGGTCATTTTCTGGCCGGTGGTGAGGCCGCCCTCTGCATTGCCGTCTGGCTGCCCGGCCTGATTGGCGGTCTCGTTGCGGATCGTGGTGTTATTGATGTTGTTGATGACGGTCGTGTTGTGGATGTTGTTGAAAATGATGTTGTCCGGCGGCGGCACGATGTCACGCGGCGGCCTGACCCAGACCGGCACGGGGACGAAGACCGGCGTCGGCAGGACGTAAACATCGACTGGCGGCGGAGGCGGCGGCAGCACGACAAAGTCCGGCGGTGGAGGAGGTAGGAATATCACGTCGACCGGCGGCGGAGGCTCGAAATCGAAATCGGGATCGTCGAAATAGAGCACCGGCCTATCGACATAGACGATTTCCTCCTCCGGCGGCGGCGGCACATCGTACACGATGACTGTAAAGCTCGCCGGTGGCTCGAGCTCGGCGTCGAAATGCTCCAGCCGGCGCCGCGCGTCCCAGGCATGCGGCCCGTGCGGATAGCGTTCGAGATAGGACCAGTAGGCCTCAGGCGTGTCCCGCAGCCATGTTTCACGCCAGGTGATCGCCTCGCGCCGCGCCGCGATGATGGCGCGCACGCGTTTGGCCATTGGGTCGTGCGGATAGGCGACGATGAAATCCTCGTAGCCGCGCATCGTGTCGCGATCGAGTGCCGCGAGATAGGCGTCGTGCGCATTGAAGTCGCGGATCGCCCTGGTCCGGTTAGTCCGTTCTTCGGCCTCGGAAACCTTCGGCGGCGGCGCGTCCGGAGCGCGCTCGAAGAAGACGAAAGGCACGTCGATCTTCGAGACATCCCATGGGATTTCGGCGCCCTGCGTCACCTCGTTGACGCGCAGCCGCGTGCGGTCGAAAACCTCATCGAGCGACAAGCCGCCGTCGCGCATCATCTCGGCGAGCGCCTGGGCATAGGCGCCGTATGGGCCCTCACCTTCCGGCGCAACCGTTCCGGGAGCGGCGTTGAACGCGATCAGCATATTGGGCTCGGGGTCGACCAGCGCCAGCCCGCTGGCCAGCGGCTGGCTCATTTTTGGGAGGGCATTCGGCCGGGCCGCGTCGAGGACGACTATATTAACCTTCGTCGGCAGTCCGGCCAGCGACTTGGTGATATCGGAGAGCCGCATGGCCTGGAGCGGCACGTCGGCCGGATTGGCGATCTGGGCATCGACCGGGAAGAAGTAGTTCTCGCCTTCGAACTGCACGCCACGGCCGGCGAGGTACACGAAAACGGTAGCGTCCGGACCGGCGGCGGAAACTTTCGCAAGGAAATCACGCAGCGCGCCACGCAGCGATTCCTGGTCGACATCGCGCGCGCCGACCACATCGAACCCGGCTGCTTGCAGGGTCTGCGCGATCAGACCGGCGTCGTTCGCGGAGGTGACCAACGCATCGGACGGATAGGCGGCGTTGCCGATGACGAAAGCGAGACGTTTCTGCTGTTGCGCGAGCACATCGGTCGCGGAGGCGACGGTGAACGCGATGAGAAGAACGAGAAGACCGATGACTTTCCGAAGCGAGAGCATAGCAATTCGCCATCCTTGTTCGCCATCCATCCCACGCGATAACGCCGGGGAGGCAGGAATGTTTCCCTAACAGCGAAATTAAGGTCCGGCAAAAAGGCGGCTTTAGGGCGCGATTTCACCGAAAGAACAGAGACTTCACAATTTTTCCAGCGAACCTCCGGCAGTCGACTAGCGCCGCCGCTTCGGCTTCTCCAGCAAGGCCACGGCCTCGACATGCGACGACCACAGGAACTGGTCGATCGGGGTGACACTTTTCAGCGTATAGCCGCCGTCGAGAAGGATGCGCAAATCCCGCGCCAGCGTCACCGGATTGCAGGACACGGCGGCGACCAGCGGTACGTCGGAGCGGGCGATCTGCTTCGACTGATCCTCGGCGCCGGCGCGCGGCGGGTCGAAGACCAGGCCGTCAAAGGCGTTCAACTCCTTGAAGGTCAGCGGCCTGCGGAACAGGTCGCGGCGTTCGCTGGTCACCCTCCTCAGGCCGGTGGCGAAGCGGTAGGCGCGATCGAGCGCGGCAAGTGCCGCGGCTTCGCCTTCGACGGCATGAACCTCGGATTTTGCCGCCAGCCGGAGCGCGAAGCTGCCGCAGCCGGCAAACAGATCCGCGACCTTCTTGGCGCGCGACAGATGCTGGCCGACTAGGCCGGCCATCGCCTGCTCAGCGGCTTCCGTCGCCTGCAGGAAGGCGCCAGGCGGCACGGCCACGGCGACCGGTCCGAACTGCACCACCGGCTTCTTCGGCTCGACCAGGATCTCGCCGTCGACGGAAAGCCGCGCCAGGCCCTCGGCCATGACGAAGTTGGAGGCGATGCGCCGCTGGTGGTCGCCAAGCATGCCGGCCTCATGGACGGCAATGTCGAGGCCGGAAGCGGTGACGGTCACCGTCATATGAAAGGCTTTCGGCGTGGCGCAGACCAATCCGGCCAGGGCGCGCAACTTAGCGAGCGCCGAGACGATCGCCGGCAGCGAGATCGGGCATTCCTCGATCGGGATGATCTCCGAAGACAAAGCGCGCACGAAGCCGAGCAGCATGCCGGCCTCGGTGCGCCGGGCGCTGAAGGTGACACGGCGGCGGCTGTGCGGCGCGCACGGCACCAGCGCGGCGACCTCGCAAGCGATACCCTTGGCCTTCAGCGCCTGCACGACTTTTTCGCGCTTCCATTCCTGATAGGCTGCGGCCTCGTAGTGCTGCAGCGCGCAGCCGCCGCATTCGGTGAAATGGCGGCAGGCCGGGTCGGTCCTGAGCGCCGAGGCTTCCAGCACCGACATCAGCGTGGCGCGGTCCTTCTGGCGCGCGGCGGTGACTGTCTCGCCCGGCAGCGTGAACGGGACAAAAACCTCCCCGCCCTCGGCGTTGGCAATGCCGTCGCCCTGGGAGCCCAGCCTGGCGATGGTGAAGCGTGTGCTCATCCCGAACCGGCGTCCTTTATGGCGGCGAGCAGGAACTCGCGGTTGCCGTCGCCGCCTTCGATCGGCGACGGGTGAAGTCCCAGCACGCGCCAGCCGAGAATGCCGGCGAGCCAATCGCGCAGATTCCCGGCAATGCGCTCGGCATCGCCTGGATCCTTTAGCATGCCGCCCTTGCCGATCGCCTCGCGGCCGGCCTCGAATTGCGGCTTGACCAGAAGGACTGCCCTGGCGCCCTCGCCCGCCAGCTCAAGCGCCGGCGGCAGCGCCAGCTTCAGCGAGATGAAGCTGACATCGCAGACAAGGAAATCCGGAACGCGGCCGCCGAGATCGGCTGCCGTCAAATCTCGGGCGTTCAGCCCTTCGATCATCGTCACGCGCGGGTCCCCGGCAATCTCGGGATGGATCTGGCCGTGGCCGACATCGATCGCGGTGACATGCGCCGCGCCTCGCTCCAGCAGCACCTGGGTGAAGCCGCCGGTCGAAGCGCCGATGTCGAGCGCCTCGCTGCCGGAAGGATCTAGGCCGAAACGGTCGAGGCCGGCGATCAGTTTCAACGCCGCCCGCGACACATAGGCCTGGGCCGGATCGTCGATGGCGACCAGGCAGTCCGGTGCAACGGGCTGGCCGGGCTTGCGGGCAATTGTGCCGTCAACCGTCACCGTGCCGCGCTCGATCGCGTCGCGGGCGCGCGAGCGGCTGGCAAACAGGCCGCGCCCGACGAGCAATTCGTCGAGCCGCTGGCGCCGGCTTAATGGCAATGGGGAACTCATCGGCCTTCATTGGCGAAAGCCAAGCGCTAACGCAATGGGTTTGAATACCGCGCAAGAGACTGCAGAATGCCGCCACGCGGGCTGTCGATCGGAGGAGTCGATGCTGAAGGGGACCTGTCATTGCGGCGCGGCCCATTGGACGCTGGAAGGCGATCCCGGCGGAATCACCGCCTGCAACTGCACGCTTTGCCGCCGCTACGGCGCGCTCTGGGCGTATGACTATCTCGACGAGCGCATCCGTATCGCGGGACCGCTGAAGTCCTATACGCGCGCCGAGGTGACGGAGCCCGCGCTGGAAATCCTGTTCTGCCCGACCTGCGCCTGCGTGGTCGCCTGGCGCGGCCTGCGCGCGGCCAAGAGCGGCCGCACGCGCATCGCCGTCAATGTCAGGCTGGCGCCGCCCGAAGACGTCGCCGACCTGCCGATCGATCATTTCGATGGGCTCGATACGTTTGACGACCTGCCGCGCGACGGCCGCTGCGTGCGCGATGTGTGGTTTTAGAAAACGGTCCGGGAGACGCGGCGCTCGACAGCCGGTGTCAGGCCGTCATTGCCGGAGGCTTCCTTGCGCGGCGGTTCAACCGGAGTGGGTGCGACGGGCGTAGCATCCGGCGGCATGACGAGTTGAGGCCTCTGCTTGTAGGAGAAGCCGCCGCGGATGCTGCCCATCTTGGCGGCGACGATGTCCATCGCCGCCTTTTCGATATTGCGGTCGTAACGCGTTTCGGCTGTCGCCGGCGCGGCCATGGCGGCCAGCAAGGCCGTGCCGCAAAAAAACGACTTCATTGTTCTTATCCCCTGCCTAGAGCGTTTCACCGTTTCAGCGAAATGGCGAACCGCTCTATCCCTTTGTTTTTATGCAATTCCGGGCGGAAAACCGCTCACTCTTTTCCTTAATTGCTCTGGGGCCAAGGTCTTAGCAGGGCGCCGTTGAAAATCGGCCAAGAGACAGGGTAAGCGAACCGCCAAACGGAAGCGTTAACAAAAGCTTACGGCCGGAAGCCGGCAAACCGATTCAGCGTGTTGAAGTCCTGATTCAGGCGCGCTGCGCCTGCACGCCATGGCCGAGCGTCGCGAAGACCGTGCGCACGATGCCCGCCGAATCCAGGCCGGCATCGGCATACATCTTTTCGGGTTTGGCGTGGTCGGTGAAGACGTCCGGCAAGACCAGCGGGCGCACCTTGAGGCCGCTTTCCAAGAGGCCTTGATGGGCAAGGAAATGCAGGACTTGGGCAGCGAAGCCGCCGATGGCGCCCTCCTCCACGGTCACCAGCACCTCATGCGAACGGGCGAGGCGCCGGATCAGATCCTCGTCCAGCGGCTTGGCGAAGCGGGCGTCGGCGACGGTGGTGGAAAGGCCCGCGGCGCCGAGTTCCTCGGCCGCCAGCAGGCAGTCCTGCAGCCGCGTGCCGAAGGAAAGCAGCGCGACCTTGGTACCCTCTTTCAAGACACGGCCCTTGCCGATCTCGAGGACCGAGCCGCGCTCCGGCATGTCGACGCCGACGCCGTTGCCGCGCGGATACCGGAATGCGATCGGACCGTCATCATAGGACGCCGCCGTGCGCACCATATGGCGAAGCTCCGCCTCGTCGGCCGCGGCCATGACGACGAAGCCCGGCAGCGTCGCGAGAAAGGTCGTGTCGAAGGCGCCGCAGTGGGTGGCGCCGTCGGCGCCAACGAAGCCGGCGCGATCGATGGGAAAACGCACCGGCAGCTTCTGGATCGCCACGTCGTGGACAACCTGGTCGTAGGCGCGCTGCAGGAAGGTCGAGTAGATGGCGGCGAAAGGCTTGTAGCCTTCGGTGGCAAGGCCAGCGGCGAAGGTGACCGCGTGCTGCTCCGCGATGCCGACATCGAAGGTCCGCTCCGGGAACACCTCGCCGAACAGGTCGAGGCCGGTGCCGCTCGGCATGGCGGCGGTGATGGCGACGATGCGCTCGTCCTCCCGCGCTTCCTGGATCAGGCTCTCGGCGAAGACCTTGGTGTAGGCGGGTGCGTTGGCCGGCGCCTTGGCCTGCGCGCCGGTGATGACGTCGAACTTGTTGACGCCGTGATATTTGTCGGCCGCGGCCTCGGCCGGCGCGTAGCCCTTGCCCTTCTGGGTCACGACATGGATCAGCACCGGACCCTTGCCGTTGTCGCGCACATTCTTCAGCACCGGGATCAGGTGCTCGAGATTGTGCCCGTCAATCGGGCCGATGTGATAGAAGCCGAGTTCCTCGAACAGCGTGCCGCCGGTGACATAGCCGCGCGCATGCTCGACTGCGCGGGTGATGGCGCGGTCGGCGCGCTTGCCGAGATAGGAGGTCAGCTTCTTGCCGAAATCGCGTAAGCCGAGATACGCCTTGCCGGAGGCGAGCCTGGCCAGATAGGCGCTCATAGCGCCGGTCGGCGGCGCGATCGACATATCGTTGTCGTTGAGAATGACGATGAGGCGAGCATCCAGCGCGCCGGCATTGTTCAGCGCCTCGAAAGCCATGCCGGCCGACATCGAGCCGTCGCCGATAACGGAAATGACATTGTTGCGGCCACCCGACAGGTCGCGTCCCATGGCCATGCCGAGACCGGCCGAAATCGAGGTTGAGGAATGCGCGGCTCCGAATGGGTCGTATTCACTCTCGGCGCGCCGGGTGAAACCGGAAAGGCCGCCTTCCTGGCGCAGCGTGCGGATGCGGTCGCGGCGGCCGGTCAGGATCTTGTGCGGATAGGCCTGGTGGCCGACGTCCCAGATCAGCCGGTCCTGTGGCGTGTTGAAGACATAGTGCAGCGCGACCGTCAGCTCGACGACGCCGAGGCCGGCGCCGAGATGGCCACCCGTCTGCGAAACGGCGTCGATGAGTTCGGCGCGGAGTTCGGCGGCAAGCTGCGGCAGCGCGCTCTCATCGAGCGTCCGCAGGTCCGCGGGAATGCGAACCTTGTCGAGCAGCGGCGTGTCTGGCTTCACTCGGGCGCGTCCTGCCTCAATTGATCGAACACGGCGCTACCAGCAGATTGCGCCTTAATCATGCGCGGCATAGGCCGCCGCCAAGCGAATGTAAATGCGCGTCAGTGACGCGCGGCGCTGCTTGTTTTGGCAAGCCATCGAAAACGGCTGGAATTGGCGGAAGCCCCCCAACGTCGTCATTCCAGGGCGAAGCAGGAGCGAAGCTCCGTCCCGGAGACCCTGGAATCCATGCCGTGACTCTGGCCGAAGAGCGCAGCGGAGCAGAATTCTGCACCGTTGCAACGCTTGGAAGTCACGGCATGGATCCTATGGTCTGCGCCGCGTCGCTTCGCTCCTTGCTCCGCCATAGGATGACGACGCAAGGGACGTTTCGGCCAATCGCCAAGGCATGCACCTAGAAACGCATATCCGAGCCGTTAAAAATTCTGTGTGCTCGAGAACTAACCCTCAGGCAGCGGAATGAAGTCCTCCTCATCGCCAGGAACGATATCGAAGCGGCCAGTCTTCCATTCCTGCTTGGCCTGTTCGATGCGTTCCTTCGAGGACGAGACGAAATTCCACCAGATGTAGCGCTGGGAACCCAGCGAGGCGCCGCCGAACAGCATGAAATGCGCGCCGCGCTCGGAGGAGACGACGATCTCCTCGCCCGGCTTGAACACAAGGAGCCGCTCGGCCGGAAAAACATCGCCGGCGATCGAGACGTCGCCTTCCAGCGTGTAGATGGCGCGTTCCTCGGCATCGGCGGGGATCTGCACGCTGGCGCCCGCCGCCAGGCGCAGATCGGCGTAAAGCGTGTCCGATGCGGTCGCGACCGGCGAGCGCAGGCCGGAGAACTCGCCAATGACGACGCGGCCGCTGACGCCTTCGGCATCGATCTGCGGCAAGCGGGCGACGGACGTGTTCGCGAAGACCGGGGCGATCTCCTCCTTGCCGTCCGGCAGCGCCAGCCAGGTCTGCAGGCCGGAGACCGACATCGGCGCGCCGCGCAGTTCCTCCGGCGTGCGCTCGGAGTGAACGATGCCGCGCCCGGCGGTCATCAAATTCACGTCGCCGGGTGCGATCACCATCTCGGTGCCGAGCGAGTCGCGGTGCCTGATCTTGCCGTCGAACAGATAGGTGACGGTGGAGAGCCCGATATGCGGGTGCGGGCGCACATCGAGCGCGTGGCCGGCGCGCAGGATGGCCGGGCCCATGCGATCAAAGAAGATGAACGGCCCGACCAGACGACGCTTTGCCGTCGGCAAGGCGCGGCGCACCTCGAACCCGCCGATATCCTTGGCGTTGGGGATGACCATCAGCTCGATCTGGTCGCAGGCGAAAGCGTCGCCTGGTTCAGGGTCGTTTCCCGGAAAAAAGCTCATGATGTTCCCTCAGGCGAAAAGCAGCGCCGACCTGGCCTTCGCCTTGGCGGCCTCTTCCTCGCGATTGCGCGGTTCCTGGCTGGTTTCGAGCGAATCGATCAATTCGCGCGCGGCGGCCGCAATCGCCTCCACGGCGTGATAGAAAGCATGCTCGTTGCGCTTGGACGGCTTGGTCGAGCCGCTCAGCTTGCGCACAAATTGCAGCGCTGCGTCATGCACCTCGTCATTGGTCGCCGGCGGCTCGAAATTGGCCAGGGTCTTGATGTTGCGGCACATGGCTTGAACTCCTTACCTGCTTGCTCTGCCACCCAAACTATTCCGCGTCGAGCGGCTCCGTGCCCACCGGCTTGCCGTCGCGCGACAGCCTGATCTTCTCGACCTTGTCCTCGGCCGCCTTGAGCAGCCGGTCGCAATGCGCCTTCAGCGCCTCGCCGCGCTCATAGATCTTGATCGACTGGTCGAGCGGCACGTCGCCGCGCTCCAGGTCATCAACGATCTTCTCCAGCGCGTCGAGCGCCTGTTCGAAGCTCATCGTCTTGACGTCCTCATTGCCTTCCACTGCCATACCCTATCCCTTCATCAGCCGCCCGACATGGGCGGCGACTGAAAATGCCAGTCCCTGCAGATCGTAGCCGCCTTCCAGCAGGCTGACGAGCCTGTTGGAGCTGTGGCGGCCGGCGCGTTCCATCAACTGGCCGGTCGCCCAGTCGAAATCGTCCTCGGTCAGATTGATCTCGGCCAGCGGATCGCGGTGATGCGCGTCGAAGCCGGCAGAAATGATGATCAGGTCCGGCGCGAACGCATCGATCGACGGCAGCACGCGCGACAGGAAGGCGTCGCGGAACATGTCGCTGCCGGTCCGCGGCGCGAGCGGCGCGTTGACGATGTTGCCGGCGCCGGTCTCGCTCTTCGCCCCGGTGCCCGGGTAGAGCGGCATCTGGTGGGTCGAGCAGTAGAGCACCGACGGGTCGTCCCAAAAGATGTCCTGCGTGCCGTTGCCATGATGGACGTCCCAATCGACGATGGCGACGCGCTCGGCCTGATGCTTCTTCTGCGCATAGCGGGCGGCGATGGCCGCCGTGTTGAACAGGCAGAAACCCATCGCCGTAGCCTTTTCGGCATGATGTCCCGGCGGGCGGGCGGCGACGAAGACATTTGAGGCGCGGCCCTCGAAGACGTCGTCGACCGCCGCGTTGGCCGCGCCGATCGCCGTCACCGCGGCCTGCCAGCTTTTCGGGCTGGCGCTGGTGTCGGCATCGATCGAGACGATGCCGGTCCGAGGGATCGCCGCACGCACGCGCTCGACGAAAGTCTCGGGGTGCGCATAGAGGATGGTTTTCTCATCGCCTTCCGGCGCCTTGACGCGGTCGAGCGCCGAAAACGCCTCGTCGTCCAGCACGCGCTCGATGGCGCGCAGGCGGTCGGGCCGCTCGGGGTGGCCGGGCGGCGTGAGGTGTTCGAGGAAGATTGAGTGCGTGTAGAGACGGGTGGCCATGGCGCCTAATCTAGGCACCCGCGGCCGTAATGACCATGTTTGAAAAGCCGAATGGCTGGGGAAATTGCGCCAGCCCATGTCGTCCGCGCCATTGGCGGGTGCCGAACTTCGCGGTAAGGTCGTCCCGCTGCCTGGTGCCCGCGACGCGGGAGAATCGGGAACACGGTTTTATTCCGTGGCGTGCCCAACGCTGTGAGGGGGACCGCGCCGGCAAATGCCACTGTCGATGACGGGAAGGCGCCGGAGCGGGACGATCCCGAGCCAGAAGACCGGCCCGGCAGACATGGTTTTCCGCTTGGTCAGGCGGGGGACTGCTTGTCGCAAGGGGAAAAGCGATGACGGCAGCAGCGATCGCCGCGTGTGGCGACGACTTTGACCAATTGGCGCGCGACGCGGTGTACCGGGCGATGTTCACCAGGCGCGACGTGCGCAGCCATTTTGTACCCGACAATCTGGATGACTGTGTGCTGGCGCGGCTTCTCACCGCCGCGCACCATGCGCCGTCTGTTGGCTACATGCAGCCGTGGAATTTCATCGTCATCCGTGATGCCGAGCGGCGCAGACAGGTGCGCGACCTGTTCCTCGCCGCGCGCGAGCAGGAATTGCCGGCGATCGAGGCGGAACGGCAGGCGCTCTACCGGAAGCTGAAACTCGAAGGCATCTGCGAAAGCGCGCTCAATCTTTGCATCACCTGCGACCGGCAGCGCTCGAAGGACTCGCCGCTCGGGCGCTGGCACAATCCGGAGATGGATCTCTACAGCACCGTCTGCGCGGTGCAGAATTTCTGGCTGGCGGCACGCGCCGAAGGCGTCGGCGTCGGCTGGGTGAGCATCATCGAGATGGAGGCGCTGAAGCGGCTTCTGTCGATCCCGGAGCATGTCACGCCGATCGCCTATCTCTGCGTCGGCCCCGTCTCGGAATTCGCGCCGAGGCCCGACCTCGAGGCGCATGGCTGGGCCAAGCGTCTGCCGCTGCCCGAGTTGGTGATGAGCGAGACGTTTCGCGGCGCCGGCGAGGCGCCGCTCAAGTCGGCGATTGCAAGGCTAGGTCGCCAGCAGTGATCAAGCGGCCCGGGGCGTATCCCAGCGCGAGCCGCCGCCGAAGGAGCCCAGCGCCTTGTCGCGCAGCTCCCTGAATTTGGACGAGGCCTCGGCGAGCCGCGTGTCCCATTCGGGGTTGGGCACCTGGCCTTCGATGGCTTCGAAATAGACCTGCATCAGCGAGGCGATGGCGAAGGGCTCGATGAAGGCCGCCTTGAAGGCCCAGGCAAAGACGATGGCCAGCACGAAGGCCCAGCCGGCCAATTGTCCGGGCATGACCCACAGGATCGCGGCGGCGGGCGCCAGCATCAACAGGAAGATGACGAAGGACACGCCCCACATGATCACCGCCAGCCACACGGCGTTCTTGACCATGTGCTTGCCGTTCTGGGCGTAAAGCACGACGCCTTGCCGGGCCGTCTCGAAGGGCGAGTTCGAATTGATGCGGATGTTGTAGCCGAGGATGATTTCGTCGACATAGGTCAGAGACAGGCGGATCACCGTGTTGATGAAGCTGACTAGGCCGCTCAGGCCCGGAATGGGCAGGAAGGCGGCAACGCCGCCGATCAGGCCGGTGATGGCGCGGATGGCGCCCTTGACCAGCTGGTCCACGACGAAAAGGATGTTGGCCTCGGCGAAACGCTGGCTGACCACTTCCTTGGCATAGGCGATCTGGCCCTGGCCGTCGGGCACGTCATGGCCGTCGATCAGATGTACCATGACGGCGATATGGCCGGCTTTCAGCACATAAAGGATGTATTCGCGGATCCAGTAGACGGCGATCGACACGATGCCGAAGCCGACCACGCCACCCCACAGCGCAAAGGACATCGGTCCATCCGGATCGGTCGAGATATGACCGACACCGTAGCCGACGCTGGCGCCCGTGCCGGTCGCCATGATGTAGGCGACTGTGATGCCGAAATAGACGATCATGCGAAAGACGATGAACGGCCATGTCCGCATCATGATGGACACAGACCGGCCAATGCTGAAGTCCCACATGGCCCCGACTCTCCACGCCCTAAGAGATGGCGCAGGAGGATGCGCTCGCCCCATAGATTGTCAATCGCGGCAGGGTTGCACCGGCCCGAAACCGGTGCACAACGCGGTGGCTTGGTTACCCAAGCGTGCCTCAGGGCTTTTGGCGTAAGCCTTCGAGCAGTTGCTTGAAGGCGGCGATCGCCTTCTTCGAGGTGGCTTCCGGATCATTCGAATTGGCGATGCGCTGCGCGGCCTGGCTGCTGGCACCATTGATCAGCCGCGAGGTTGTCTCAGGGTCGACATCGGTGACGACCACGCCCTCTTCCTGCAGCTTCGTCAGGTGGTCGGTCATCGAGGCGATGCAAGCGCTGGCATTCGGCCACTGCGCCGGGTCACCGAGCACCGCCGGGCCGTCGCGGAACATGATGCGCTGGATTTCCGGCTCCAGCGCCATCTCGATATAGGTGGTGCACTCGTCGACGAAATGCTGCCAGCGCGTCGGCGCCCTCGAGGCCACCTCGTTGACGCGCAAGGCCATTTCGCGGTCGATCTCGGCGATCACGGCCTGCAGCAGCCCCTTCTTGTCGCCGAAATGATGGTAGAGCGCGCCGCGCGTGAGGCCGGCCGACGCGGTGAAATCGTCCATCGAGGACTCGGCATAGCCGACCGTGCCGAAGGCGTGGCGGGCGGCCGCGATCAGCTTGGCGCGCGTCTCGGCGATCATCTCCTTGCGCGGTCTGTGCATGGCTCTGGCCCTATTCACATACGCTTCGTATGCCAATCGACATACGCGGCGTATGAACTATCTCACATTCATACGCAACGTATGTAATTGTGGTATGCACCCTTGTCGAGGAGCAGGATCATGCGAAACCCCTATGTGGACATCTTTCGGGCTCCTGGCACGAAAGGCTTCGCCACAGCCGCCTTCGTCGCGCGCTTGCCGATCGCAATGGCACCGATCGGCATCGTGGCGATGCTGTCGCAGACGCATGGCGAATATTGGCTGGCCGGCGCCGTCTCGGCCACCTATGCGCTGGTCAACGCTTTTCTTTCGCCGCAGGTATCGCGGCTGGTGGACCGCCGCGGCCAGACGGCGATCGCAGCACCCATGACGCTTGTCTCGGCGCTTGCCTTCGTGACATTGATTATCGCGGCCAACCGGCACTGGCCGGCTTGGACCTTGTTCGGTTCGGCCCTGCTCGCCGCCGCCATGCCCAGCATCCCGGCGCTGGTCAGGGCGCGCTGGACCGAGATCTTTCACGATCGGCCGGAGTTGAACACCGCCTTCGCCTTCGAATCGGCCGCCGACGAGCTGGTCTATGTCGCAGGCGCCTCGCTGTCGGTGGGGTTGAGCGCAGCGCTGTTTCCCGAAGCCGGCATGGTCGTCAGCACACTGCTGCTTGCGCTGGGCTCGGCGGCATTCCTGCTGCAGCGCTCTTCCGAACCACCCATCCGCCCGGCCGAACATGGCGCGACCGGTTCGGCGATCCGCCTGCGCGCGGTCCAGATTATCACCTTCGCGCTGATCTTCGTCGGCGCGACCTTCGCCACCACGGAAGTCACCACCGTCGCTATCACCAAGGCGCTCGGCCAGCCCGAGGCGGCGAGCCTCGTCATCGGCGTCTATGCGCTGGGATCCTTCGTGGTTGGAATCATCGTTGGCGCGCTCAGCCTGAAGGCGCCGCTGCAGCGGCAGCTGGCGCTCGCGGTCACCGTGATCGCGCTCACCACTTTGCCGTTGCTTTTCGTCGACACCGTGCCGACGCTGGCGCTGGCGGTGTTCGTCAGCGGCGTCGCGATCTCGCCGACCTTCATCACCGCCTTCGGCCTGATTGAACGCCACGTGCCGGCCGCGATGCTCACCGAGGGCGTCACCTGGGTAACGACCGGCATCGGCATCGGCATGGCGCTGGGTTCCTTCGCCGCCGGCTGGATGGTCGACACTTTCGGTCCACAGAACGGATTTTGGGTCTCGGTGGCTGCAGGAGGGGTCGCACTGGTCACCGTGCTTGCTGGTCAATGCCGGCTGGCGACGGACGATTGCGATGTGGACAGAGGCGAAGCGGTGGCGCCTGCGGAGTGACGGTTATTTGGCCGACGTTGCGGTTAGCCCGAGACCTACGCGACGTCGTCATCCACGGGCGAAGCGACGCGCAGCCGAGCGGAGACCCGAGGATCCTTTCCGTGACCTTGATCGTAGGACGCTACGGAGCGGAATTCTGCACTGTCGCAACGCGTGAAAGTCACGGAATGGATCCTCGGGTCTGCGCGCGTCGCTTCGCTCCTTGCTCCGCCCGTGGATGACGACGTCGGATAGGTTTCGGCCAATCGCCTGCGTTGCGGAGGGTTCGGACAACCGCCTATGTCGCCGAGGCTTCGGTCAGTCAGCGACACGCGGGCTGCAACGCCGCCGTAGGGCCTCCCGCTCGTCAACCCTTTGACGACTAAAGAATTTCGGTCTTGGCGATGTGGATGCCGAAGCCCTCGAGGCCGACATAGTGGCGCTCGCGCGAGGCGATCAGGTTGATCGAGGAGATGCCGAGGTCCTTGAGGATCTGGGCGCCGAGGCCGATCTCGCGCCATTCGTTCTCGCGGCGGCGGGCTTCCTCGTGATCCTCGCGGTCGCCGCTTAGCGGCCGCTTGCGCTCCTGGTGGGCGACGCCGACCGAGCCTTCGCGCAAATAGACGATAACACCGCGCCTGCGCTCGCCCATCGCCTTCATGATGCCGTCAAGCCGGTGGCTGGTGCCGAACACGTCGGTCACGACATCCTCCGGATGCAGGCGCACCGGGACCTCCTCGCCGTCGCGGATGTCGCCGAAGACGACCGCCAGGTGGTGCATGGAATCCCATGGCAGCGTGTAGGTGAAGGCCTGCGCCTTGCCGCCTGGCGTTTCGATGTCGGAACAGGCGACGCGCTGGACCAGGGTTTCCTTGCGCTGGCGATAGGCGATGAGATCGGCCACCGACACCTGCTTCAGGCCATGCTGTTCCGCGAAAGCCTGCACTTCCGGCCCGCGCTTGACGGTGCCATCGTCATTGACCAGTTCAGAAATGACGCCGACCGGCGGCAGGCCGGCAAGCTTGCAGAGATCGACCGCGGCCTCCGTATGGCCGGAGCGCATCAAGACGCCGCCTTCGCGCGCGATCAGCGGGAAGATGTGACCGGGGCGCACGAAATCCGACGGGCCGACATTGCCGTTGGCGAGGTTGCGCACGGTCAGCGTGCGGTCGTCGGCGGAGATGCCTGTCGTCGTGCCATGCTTGAAATCGACGCTGACGGTGAAGGCGGTGGTGTGGGCGGAATCGTTGTCCGCCACCATCGGCGCCAGATTCAGGCGCCTTGCATCCTCTCGCAGCATGGGCGTGCAGACGATGCCGGAGGTGTTGCGCACGATGAAGGCCATCTTCTCCGGCGTGCAGTGCACGGCGGCGACGATCAGGTCGCCCTCGTTCTCGCGTCCGTCATCGTCCATGACGACAACGATCTCGCCGCGCTCGAAGGCGCGGATCGCTTCGACGATCTTCTTCTGGTCGTAAGGCATAAGTGCTCGCTTCGCTCGCAGGGGAGTACGGGAATAGGGCAGTAAGGCAGTAGGGAAAAGGAAAAAGTTTGGCGGGCTGCGGGCGGCAGCATTAACCTACTGCCCTACTGCCCTACTGCCCTACTGCCCTACTGCCCTGCTGCCTTACTCCCCTCCCTTCCCCGTTTGTCCTCTGTGCCGCAGATAATGATCGGCGATGGCGCAGGCAACCATGGCTTCGCCGATCGGCACGGCGCGGATGCCGACGCAGGGGTCGTGGCGGCCCTTGGTCATCACCTCGACATCCTTGCCGTCCTTGTCGATCGATTTGCGCGGCGTCAGGATCGACGAGGTCGGCTTGACGGCGAAGCGGGCGACGATCGGCTGTCCGGTCGAGATGCCGCCCAGTATGCCGCCGGCATGGTTGGACAGGAACACCGGCTTGCCGTCATTGCCCATGCGCATCTCGTCGGCGTTCTGTTCGCCGGTGATGCGGGCGGCCTCGAAGCCGTTGCCGATCTCGACGCCTTTGACGGCGTTGATCGACATCAGGCCGGACGCGATGTCCTGGTCGAGCTTGGCGTAGATCGGCGCGCCAAGGCCGGGCGGCACGCCGTCGGCGACGATCTCGATCACTGCGCCGACCGAGGAACCGGCCTTGCGGATGCCGTCCAGGTACTCGGTGAAGACCGGGACAGATGCCGGATCCGGGGTGAAGAACGGGTTTTCGGCGTCGCCGACGAAATTCCAGTTCCAGTTTGCGCGATCGATAGATTTTTCGCCCATCGCAACCAGGGCGCCGCGCACCGTCATGCCGGGCACAACCCTGCGCGCCAGCGCGCCGGCCGCGACCCGCGCCGCTGTCTCGCGCGCCGAAGAGCGGCCGCCGCCGCGATGGTCGCGCAACCCGTATTTGACATCGTAAGTGTAGTCGGCATGGCCCGGCCGGTACTGGCGGGCGATCTCGCCATAGTCATTGGAGCGCTGGTCGACATTCTCGATCAGCATCGACACAGGCGTGCCAGTGGTGATCATCGTCTCGCCATCCCCGTCGAGGATGAAGCCGGACAGGATCTTGACCTCGTCCGGCTCGCGGCGCTGGGTGACGAAGCGCGACTGTCCGGGGCGGCGGCGGTCGAGCTCGGCCTGGATGTCCTCGCGCTTGAAGCGGATGCCGGGCGGGCAGCCGTCGACAACGCAGCCGAGCGCGGCGCCATGGCTTTCACCCCAGGTGGTGACGCGGAAGAGATGGCCGAATGTGTTGTGAGACATGAAAAACGCCCTGCCGGTGAGGAAAACCGGTTACGGCTGCCTTCTATTGGCGTTTTCCACGGTGGTCAAACGGGTGCATCAAACTGTGATCTGGCGGATTTAGTTTTGACACATTCGGTTGGTTTCTGCTCTCTTCCCATCCGCCGTTGAGGACCCGCCGCTGACCAGCCGGCGCAATGACCAAAGAGGACGACGATGCGTACCCTGATTGGCGCCGCCTGCGCCATGCTCATGATTTCCACCGCCGCCGCGTTCGCCGGCCAGACCGAAGGCCTGATCAAGAAGGTCGACAAGGACACGCTGACGTTGACGCTTGACGACGGCAAGGCCTACAAGCTCAACGCTGAGACCGACATCGACTCGCTGAAGCCGGGCATGGACATCGTCATCGCCTATGACGTGAGCAATGGCGAGAATGTCGTCACCGATATGCAGTTGCCCGACAGCGACCAGAACTAACTTTTCCGGCCAGGGGCTTGAACGCCTAAGCTTCGTCATTCCAGGGCGAAGCAAGGAGCGCAGCGACGCGCAGACCCTGGAATCCATGCCGTTATGTCAGAGCTTTGCAGCGGTGCAGAACGACCCTTTCTGCACCGTTTTTACTATTCGGCGAATGTCACGGCATGGATCCATGGGTCCTCGCTCCGCTTCGCGTCGCTGCGCCCAAGGATGACGACTTTCACGGCCGCACCCGGACCTATAACCACTCCAAACTCCGGCCCTCCAGCCGGAGCAGGCGGTCCTGCGGGATCTCCAGGGCGGCCGCCTCGTTCTTGGATATGCCTTCGACGAAGCGGAAAAGGCAGCGGATCACGCCGCCATGGGTGACGCACACCGTCTGCCGGTCAAGCGCGTCGAACCAAGGCTTCACCCGTTCGAGCAGCATCTCGTAGCTTTCCGCACCCTCGCCGGGCGGCTGGAAATCCCATTTGGCGGCGCGGCGGCCACGCGTGGATCCAGGATGCCGGGCCTCGAGCTCCCGAAACGTAAAACCCTGCCATTCGCCGAAACTCAATTCCACCAGACGCGGCTCCGTC
Source organism: Mesorhizobium sp. M2A.F.Ca.ET.043.02.1.1 (assembly GCF_003952405.1). Classification (NCBI taxonomy): domain Bacteria; kingdom Pseudomonadati; phylum Pseudomonadota; class Alphaproteobacteria; order Hyphomicrobiales; family Phyllobacteriaceae; genus Mesorhizobium; species Mesorhizobium sp. M2A.F.Ca.ET.043.02.1.1. Next base: position 5,257,821 of record NZ_CP034445.1, on the reverse strand, counting down.
CGATAAGCGAGCGGGTCGAGCCCCATTGCCGCGCGCATCAGTTCCATGGTTTCGCATGTGCGCCGCATCGGACTTGCGACAAAGTCGAAATCCTCTCCTTTGCCGATCATCGCGGCCAGGCGCCGTCCGTTGGCAGTCGCCTGCTGGCGTCCAAGCTCATTGATGTCGGTGTCGGCCTGACCCTGCAGGCGACGCTGGGTATTCCACTCGGTCTGGCCGTGGCGCGCGATGTAGACGAGCGGGTACATCAGGTCTTCCGAGGTCGGACGCTATTTGCTTTTGCAAGCAATTCCGGACGGAAAACCGCTTCGCACTTTTCCTGGAATTGCTTGGACGCTGGATAGGCGGAGCGGATTAGTCCTTGACGGTCGAGATATCCGGCGCGTCGACCGCCTTCATGCCGACGACATGGTAGCCGGAATCGACGTGATGGACCTCGCCGGTCACGCCGCGCGACAGGTCGGATAGGAAGTAGACGCCGGAATCGCCGACCTCTTCCTGTGTCACCGTCTGCTTCAGCGGCGAATTGTACTCGTTCCACTTCAGGATATAGCGGAAATCGCCGATGCCGGAGGCGGCGAGTGTCTTGATCGGCCCGGCCGAGATCGCGTTGACGCGGATCTTCTTGGCGCCGAGATCGACGGCGAGATAGCGCACGCTCGCTTCCAGCGCCGCCTTGGCGACGCCCATGACGTTGTAATGCGGCATCACCTTCTCGGCGCCGTAATAGGTCAGCGTCAAAAGCGAGCCGCCATCGGTCATCAGCGGCTCGGCGCGCTTGGCGATGGTGGTGAAGGAAAACACCGAGATGTCCATGGTGCGCAGGAAATTGTCGCGCGTCGTCTCGACATAGCGGCCGGTGAGCTCGTCCTTGTCGGAGAAGGCGATGGCATGGACAAGGAAGTCGAGCTTGCCCCAATGCTCGGCGATGTCGGCGAAAACGGCATCAAGGCTTTCCGGGTCGGTGACGTCGCAATGGCCGGCGACATGCGCGTTGAGCTCGGCCGCCAGCGGCTCGACGCGCTTCTTGAAGGCTTCGCCCTGATAGGTCAGCGCGATTTCGGCGCCGTGATCGACGCAAGCCTTGGCGATGCCGAAAGCGATCGACCGATTATTGGCGACGCCCAGGATCAGGCCCCGCTTACCGGCCATCAGGCCCTGTCCACCTGCCATGTGCAAGCTCTCCGCAAGAATATCTGCTTTGTGGAGAGCCCTATCGCACAGGCACAGAGCCCCTTCAAGCGCTCAAAAGACACTGTAACGGGAACAAGATTTCCTCGATCAGCTTTTTTGGCGGCGCATCAGGGTCTCAAGCTCGGCATCGCCGCCCTCCGGCAGCATCAGCCGGACATGGGCATAGAGATCGCCGTGACCGCCGGCCTTTTCCGGCAGGCCCCGGCCTTTCAGCCGCAGCACCTTGTCCGAGCTCGACCATGCCGGGACGTTGACCGCGAGCTTGCCGGTCGGCGTCTCGACCGCCACCTTGGCGCCGAGCACCGCGTCGGCCAGATCGACAGGCAGATCCACATGCAGGTCGCGGCCCTCGATGCGGTAGCGCGGGTGGCGGCGGATGTGGATCTTGACCAGCGCGTCGCCCGGCTGTCCAGGCCCCTGCTCGCCCTGGCCCTTCAGGCGGATCGTCTGGCCGTCCTCGACATAGGCCGGCAGCTTGACCGCGACCTTGCGGCCGTCGGGGAACATCGCCGTCACCTTGTCGGCGGTGGCCGCCTCCTCGACGCTGATGTCCATGGTGACGTTGAGGTCGGCAGCCTGCACCGGCTGGCGGCGATCGCCTGTTCCGGCTCCCCTTGGGCCGGCGCCGCGGGCGCCGGAAAAGGCATCGCCGAAGATCTGGCTGAAGATGTCGCTGTTGCCGTCGAACGGATCGCCGCCCGGACGCCCGGTGCGGAATTCGAAATGCGCGCCACCCGGGCCCTGCTGGCGGCGGAAGCCGGCGAACGGGTCGCCGCCGGCCGCGCCTTCAAAGCCCTGGAATTTCGGCTTGCCCTCGGCGTCGATCTCGCCGCGATCGTAGGCGGCGCGCGTCTTCTCGTCGCCGACGATCTCGTAAGCCTGGTTGGCGGCGGCAAAACGGTCCTTCGCCTTCGGATCATTCGGATTCTGGTCCGGATGATGCTTCTTGGCGAGCTTGCGGTAGGCCGATTTTATGTCCTTGGCCGATGCGTTCTTGGCAACGCCCAGCACCTCATAGGGGTCGCGCATGCTTCCTGCCTGCTAGAGAGAATGGAATTGTGGTCGCCCCCTATATGCGCTCGCATAGGAAGAAATTCCAGTGGCGCAAGGGCAATTAGCGCCCGAAAATCAGGGGCCCAAAATCAGAGCGGTTTGAACTCCTGCATGCGCCAGCCGCCGGCTTCGGCCAGGCACAACTCGCCCTTGTAGAGGGCGACGCCATCGAAGCTCTCGCGCGTGGCGCTGAAGCGGCGGCAGGTCAAGTCGCCGTCCTTCAGCTCGACCAGCTCGGTGATCGCGCCGCGCGAGCCGGTGCCGGCATTGGCCCAAGGTACCGTCTGGCCGCCAAGCTCCTTGATGTCGGCGGAAGAAACGGCGTTGCCGATGGTGGTCTGGTCGGAGTCCTGGTCGGAGATAGCCGGCGCGGTTGGCGAAGACGGCGCGCTGGCGGTGATGATCGAGCGGTCGACCTCGGCCTTTTGCAGGCTGAACCCGCCGGCGCCGCAGGCGGCAAGGGGAAGCGCCAAGGTCAGCAGCGCAGCCTTGGCACTGGCCGAAGCGATAACGCTCCATTGCCCGCTGTCAAAAGCTTGCGCGATACGCGACAATCGGCGAACTCCTCCCGCAATGTTAAAAATTTGGAAAACTATGAACGAAACCGAGTTAACAAGCAGTGACTTCACCGAAGCGGCGGAGCCGTTCCGGCTCTTTGCCGTATGGCTGGAGGACGCCACGAAGAGCGAGCCCAATGATCCCAATGGGGTCGCGCTGGCAACCGTCGACGCCGACGGCATGCCGGATGTGCGGATGGTGCTGCTCAAAGGGTTCGACGAAAAAGGCTTTGTCTTCTACACGAATTTCGAGAGCGCCAAGGGCCGCGAGATTCTTGGCAGCATGAAGGCGGCGATGTGCTTCCACTGGAAGTCGCTGCGCCGCCAGGTGCGGGTGCGCGGGCCGGTGGAGATCGTCAGCGACGCCGAGGCCGACGCCTATTACGCGACACGGCCGCGCGGCAGCCGCATCGGCGCCTGGGCGTCGAAACAGTCGCGGCCGCTGGAGAGCCGCTTCGCGCTGGAGAAGGCGGTGGCCGAATACACGGCGCGCTATGCCATCGGCGAGATCCCGCGGCCAAAACATTGGTCGGGCTTCCGCATCGTGCCGCAGACGATAGAGTTCTGGCACGACAGACCGTTCCGGCTGCATGACCGTGTCGTGTTTTCACGCAACGCCGCCGGCGGCTGGGACAAGACCAGGCTTTATCCCTGAGGGCGGGCGACGCGTTCAGCTCTTCTTGCGCGTCATGAAAGCGGTCAGCGCGGCGCGGGCCTCTTCGGAGGTCAGCCGCTCGCGAAAATGCTCGGCTTCGACCTTGATGCGGGCGATGAGCGCTTCGCGCGGCTCGCGCATCAGGTCGCGCGCGATCTTCAGCGCCTGCGGCGGCTTGGCGGCGATGCCCTTGGCGGCGGCCAGCACCGTGCCTTCCAACGCCTCTTCGGCGACGACGTCGTAGATCAGGCCGGCGGCCTTGGCGCGCTCGGCCGAAAAGCCCTCGCCGAGGCCGAGCAGCGCGAAGGCGCCCTGCCGTCCCAGCAGTTGCGGCGCGATTAGGCTGGAGCCGGCTTCCGGCACCAGGCCGAGATCGACGAAGGGCGTGCGGAACAGCGTACGCGGCGTGGCGAAGGTCAGGTCGCAATGCAGATTGAGCGTGGTGCCGATGCCGACGGCGATGCCGTCGACGCCGGACACCATCGGCTTCTGCGACATGGCCAGCGCCATCAGGAAATCCCATACCTCATTGCCACCCTCGCCGCCGGTGGCGATGACCAGGAAATCGGCGAGGTCGTTGCCGGAGGAAAAGGCGCCCGGAACGCCGAGGAAGACATGCACGCGGACCGCCGGATCGGCGTCGCCTTCGGTGAGCGCCGCCGACATTTTCGCGTACATGGCGCGCGTCAGCGCGTTCTTCTTGTCCGGGCGGTTGATGCGGATGATCTGCACGGCGCCCTGGCGCTCGACGAGGATATGGTCTGTCACGGTTGGTCCTTTGAGCGTCGGGGTGCTTCAGCGGAAATCAGTGCCTTGCCAGCGGCGACGAGGCTTTCGGCGCCGTCGATGACTCGCTCCTTCAAGGCGCGGGTCTCGCCGAGCAGGTTTTCGGCGAAGAAGCGGCAAAGCGCGATGCGGCTGCGGTCTGCCAGGCCACCCTGCGCCAGATAGGCGCCGCCGGCGGCGAGCGAGATCAGGCGCAGATAGGGCGTGGCGCCGGCCATCGCGGCGTCCGCCTTGCCGTCGGCAAGCAGTTTTTGCAGGAAGCGCGTCGCTTCGTCGAGATCGGCCAGCGCGCGGTCGAGATTGTCGGCGGTGCGGCCGAAGCCTTCGATGTTGGAGGTGCGCACGGCTTCCGCCACCGCTTTCAGTTCGCTGATGTAACCATGCACATGCTCGCCGCCGCCGAGCGGCAGCTTTCTCGAGACAAGGTCGATCGCCTGGATGCCGTTGGTGCCTTCATAGATCGGCGCGATGCGAGCGTCGCGATAAAGCGCGGCAGCGCCCGTCTCCTCGATGAAGCCCATGCCGCCATGCACCTGGACGCCCAGCGAGGCGACCTCGACGCCGACATCGGTGGAGAAGGCCTTTGCCAGCGGCGTCAGCAGGCTGGCGCGGTCATGCCATTTCGCTCCTGCCTCGCCCTCGCCGACGCGGGCGCGGTCGATGGCATGGGCGCAGGAATAGCTGATCGAGCGGGCGATCTGGGTCAGCGCCCGCATGGTGAGCAGATTGCGCTGCACGTCCGGGTGATGGACGATCGGCGCCATGCCGGAGCCCGCATAGGCGGAAGCCTTGCCCTGGCGGCGCTCATTGGCATAGGCGATCGCCTTCTGCGTCGCGGTCTCGGCCACCGCCACGCCCTGCATGCCGACGGCAAGGCGGGCGTTGTTCATCATGGTGAACATGCAGGCGAGCCCCTTGTTCTCCTCGCCGATCAGCCAGCCGATGGCGCCGGGCTTGGCGCCCTGGAAACCGTCGCCATAGATCATCGTGCAGGTCGGCGAAGCATGGATGCCGAGCTTGTGCTCGAGGCCGGAACAGAAGACGTCGTTGCGGGCGCCAAGCGAGCCATCGTCATTGACGAAGAATTTCGGCACCAGAAACAGCGAGATGCCGCGCGTGCCGGCCGGCGCGTCGGGTAACCTCGCCAGCACCAGATGCACGATGTTGTCGGTGAAATCGTGCTCGCCATAGGTGATGAAGATCTTCTGGCCGAAGATGCGGTAGGTGCCGTCGCCAACCGGCTCGGCGCGGGCGCGCAAGGCCGCGAGGTCCGAGCCCGCCTGCGGTTCGGTCAGGTTCATCGTGCCCATCGACTCGCCAGAGACGAGCTTTGCGAGATATTTGGCCTTGAGTTCCGCCGAGGCGTGTTTGTCGAGCGCCTCGACCGCGCCCATGGTCAGCGTCGGGCCGATGCCGAAGGCCATGGCCGCGGAGTTCCACATTTCGAGCGCGGCGACGCCGAGCATGGTCGGCAGGCCCTGGCCGCCGTACTCCTCCGGCCCCGACAGCGCGTTCCAGCCGCCTTCGATCCAGCGGCGGTAAAGCTGCTTCCAGCCTGGCGGCGTGGTGACGGCCGCATCCTTCAGCACCGCGCCATGCTCGTCGCCGACCTTGTAGAGCGGAGCCACCTCCTCGCTGGCGAAACGCCCCGCTTCGGCCAGGATCGCGTCGACCAAGTCCTCGCCGAAGTCACCGAAAATGCCGGCATCCAGCGCCGGCTTCAGCCCCGCCACGTGCTTGAGCGTAAAGGCGATGTCCTCGACCGGCGCGCGATACATGTCTGCTCCTCCTCCGACCCAGCCAACCGTAACGCATGGCCGACGCGAAACCATGCGTCGATTTCGCACCTTCTTTTTACGTAAACGTCAAACTTTGTCACGCGGATTTTGCATAGACGCCGCTATCCGCGGCGGAGGGAGCCGGCGCCCGATCCATTCAAGGTCCCGTCGCTGTTTAGGCGCTGATCGATCCTCAGCGTATGCTGCGGCCCACCGCCTGCAGCGCCAGGAAGGCTTCGTAGCGGCGGTCGTGCCAAGCGCGGATGTCACCGGACGCAGGTGTAAAAACCTCGCCAAGCCGGGACATGGCAGGCATGGCGCTCGACAGTCGTAATGCCCGGCCGCGACGGCACCGAGCATCGCGGCGCCCAACAGCACCGGCTCCGGCGACTGCGAGGCGGCGACCGGCAGGCCGGCGGCGTCGGCGAGCAGCTGGCGCGCCAGCGGCGACTGCCCGGCGCCCCCGCTGATGACGATGGTGTCGACGGCAAGGCCGGACGACGCCATCGCCGCAACGATCTGGCGCACGCCGTAGCCCAGACCGCAAAGCCCGGCCACGTAGAGGCCGCCGCCGACTGGCCGCCCTCGCTCAGCCAGACCCAGGCCCATGGCGAGAAGTAGGGCCCCAGACTCCGGCACGAAGGCCGGATCTTGGCTGCTCGCCATAGGAGGCCGACGAGGACCATGTCGACGGAGCGGCTCCGATGCCAGCGAACATCAGCCCCGCTATCAGGCCGCGCGCGTCCGGATCGGCCAAGGGGAGCGGTTGCCGAGGAATTCGGGCACGACATGGATGCTTCCCGCGAGCTTGGCGGCCGCCGATAGGTCGGGCGAAGCCGCCGCGGCGGCCGCGGCCAGCCAGTCGACCAGCGATTGCCTTCCGCCGCGGCGCGCGCGGAAGCCTCGGCTTGCGCCGGGTGAAAATGCACCAGGAGATCGATGGCCGCGCCGGCGGCCGACTGGCCGCCTCGCTCAGCCAGAACCCAGGCACCATGGCGGAGAAGTAGGGCCCCCAGACTCCGGGCACGAAGGCCGGATCTTGGCTGCTCGCCATAGTGCAGGCCGAGGTGCCCAGCACATAGGCCATGCGCGAGGAAATGGTGCCGGCATCGCCGGAAGCACCCACCGTGCCGACACCGCCGGCATGGGCATCGATCAGCCCGGCGGCGGCGACCGTGCCCGCGACCAGCCCCAGCTCGGCCGCGGCCTTCTCCGTCAGGCCGGCGCCCACCGCCGTGCCTGGGTCGACCACTTCGGTGCCGATGCGGGCAAAACCTTCATCCGCGAGCCCGCCGAGCCCGACGGCATGGAAATAGCTGTCGTCCCAGCGCCGCTCGTGGCCGAGATAGGTCCATTTGCAGGCCAGCGTGCAGACCGAACGGGCGAGGCTGCCAGTGACGCGCCAGGTCAGGTAGTCCGCAAGGTCGAAGAAATGCCGCGCCTTGGCAAAGGTCTCCGGCAGGTTCTCCTTCAGCCACAAAAGCTTCGGGGTTTCCATCTCGGGCGAAATGACGCCGCCGACATAGTCGAGGACGGGATGGCGGAGGGCATTGATGCGCCTGGTCTGATCGAGGGCGCGATGGTCCATCCAGACGATGATGTTTCGATCGCTGTCTCCGGAACGGCCGACCGGCAGCGGCTCGCCATCGTCGCCGATCACCACCAGGGAACAGGTCGCGTCGAAGCCAATACCGCCGATCTCCCGGGGATCGACGCCCGCCTTCGCGACCGCCTTGCGTACGCTGGCGCATACCGCCTGCCAGATGTCGCGGCTGGACTGCTCGGCGATCTCGCCAGGCTCGACGAAGAGCGCGATGTCGCGCTTGGCCGAAGCGAGCAACTCGCCGCGCTCGTCGAAGACGCCGGCGCGCGCGCTGCCGGTGCCTACATCGATGCCGAGGAAGTGGGAAGGCATTGGGGAACCTCAGAAGCGGGGGAGTAGGGGAGTAGGGGAGTAGGGGAGTAGGGGAGTAGGGGAGTAGGAAGATTGTCAGTCGTGAGCAGTCCATCGCAAGGGCAGAGGTCTTTTTACCTGCTCCCCTACTCCCCTACTCCCCTACTCACTACAAATCATTGCTCTGCGGCAGGATCACCAGATCCCGGATGGTGATGTTTCTCGGCCGCGTCAGCATGAACAGGACGGCTTCCGCGACCTCGACAGGCTGCATCAGCCCGCCGGCCGCCAGCTCGTCCTCAAGCTTCTGCTTCGGCCAATCGCTGATCAGGGCCGTCACCACCGGGCCGGGCGCCACGGCGCCGACGCGCAGGCCGTGCTTGGCGACCTGACGGCGCAGCGTGTGGACGAAGGCCTGGATGGCGTGCTTGGAGGCCGTGTAGACCGGCTCCCAGACGACGGGCACCAGCCCGGCGATCGAGCTGGTGACGATGATGTCGCCAGTCTTGCGTCCGACCATGTGTGGCAGCACCGCATGCACCGAACGGAACACCGAGTTGATGTTGAGATTCAGCATGCGGTCCCAGGCATCCGGATCACCGTTGAGGATCTCGCCGCCGACATAGGAGCCGGCATTTGCGTGGAAAATGTCTAGCTGGCCGGCCTTGTCGAGGATGCCGGGCAGCATGGTCGCCACGCTGGCGGGGGTGGTGAGGTCGATCACCAGTGGGATCGCGCCGTCGCCGAACTCGGCGACGACCTCCTTCAGCCGGTCCTCGGCGCGGTCGACCAGCACGACGCGGGCGCCGGCGGCAAGCATCGCCCTGGCGCATTCGAGGCCGATGCCCGATGCCGCGCCGGTGACCGCGGCGACTTTTCCCGAAAGATCTTGAGCCATGTGTACCCTTCTCGTTTGAACGGATCAGGCGCGGCCGTGCGAGGCACGGGAACGGCGCGCGAGGGAGTCGACGATCACGGCGATGGCCAGAACGGCACCGGTGATCATGTATCGAAGCGACGAGGACAGATCGAGCAGCGTCAGCCCGCTGGCGATCGACTGGATGACGATGATGCCGAGCAGCGCGGAATAGGCGCTGCCGCGGCCGCCGAACAGGCTGGTGCCGCCGATGACCGCGGCCGCGATGGCGTTCAAATTGACGTCGCCGGTGCCGGCCTGCTGGCTGGCGGAAGCGAGCCGGGCGGCTGCAAGCACGCCGCCCAGCGCGGCGAACAGCGAGCACAGGGCGAAGGCGCTGAGATAGATGGCGCGCACCTTGATGCCGGCACGCCGTGCCGCCTCGCGGTTCCCGCCGACGGCGGTCATCGAACGCCCCCATTTGGTCCGGGTCAGCGCATAGTTCATCGCGACGACTAGGCCAACGAAGAGGCCGAACATCCACGGGATGCCGCGCGACTGGTTGAGGTACGCGACGATCAGCTCGAGGCTGATCGTTATGGCGGCGACGCGCAGGACGAGCCCGGCCACGGACGGCGTCGACAGATTGGCCGCGCGTCTGCGCGCGAAGGTGCGAAGCCCGCTGACCAGCATCGCCAAACCCGGGATCGCGGCAAGCGTGTGCGAGACCCATTTCGGCATCACCATCAGCTGGCCGAAATCCACCAGGGCCGAGCCATAGGGCAGGTTGATCGAGCCGGTGGAGCCGAGGATGTAGAGCTGCATGCCCAGCACCGCGAGCAGGCCGGCCAGCGTCGAAACGAAGCTCGGCATGCCGAGGCGGTTGAACAGCAAGGCATAGAGCGAGCCGATCAGGGCGCCGAAGGCCAGCGCGGCCAGGATCGCCAGCGCGACCGGCCAGCCCTGGTTGACCCACAGCGTGCCGACCATCGCCGAGGCGAAGCCGCTGATGGAGCCGACCGACAGGTCGATCTCGCCGACCATCAGCACGCAGACGATGCCGAGCGCGATCACACCGACGGTCGAGCAATCGAACAGGAGATTGACCAGATTGCTGCTCGAAACGAACACCGGGTTGAGGCTGGTGAAGACCGTCCAGATCACCAGTAGACCGACGATGACCGGCAGCGAGCCGAGGTCGCCGCTGCGCACGCGGTCGAGAAAGGCGCGGACCGCCCCGCCAATGCCGGCCTCATGCTTGACGCGCGCATCGGCGCGGTCGAGCGCCAGGGGAGCCGAATTGCCTTGCTCCGTCATGGGCGCTGCTCCCCCGCCTGTGCGCTGTGATCGCGTTCCATACGCAGGCGCTCGGCGCGCCGCGACACCGCGTTGTTGGACGCGCCGGTGATGGCGCTGACCAGATCCTGGTTCGAGGCGTCGGGTTCGAAGACGCCGTTGTTGCGCCCGAGCCTCAGCACCACGATGCGGTCGGCGACGGCGCGGACATCCTCCATGTTGTGGCTGATCATGACGACGCCGAGACCGCGCGCGCGGACGCGGTCGATGAGGTTGAGTACTTCCGCCGTCTGCGCGACGCCAAGGGCGGCGGTCGGCTCGTCGAGCAGGATGAGTTTCGGCTCGAGCAGCAGCGAGCGCGCTATGGCGACCGTCTGGCGCTGGCCGCCGGACAGTGAGGCGACCGCTTCACGCACGCTTGGAATGCGCGCCGACAATTCGTTGAGCAGCGTCCAGGCGCGCATCTCCATCGCCACCTCGTCCAGCCGAAGCGGGCTGAGCTCGTTGCCGAGGAAAATGTTGGCGACGACATCGAGGTTCTCGCAAAGCGCGAGGTCCTGGAACACCGTGGCGATGCCGAGCGTCAGCGCCGCGCGCGGGTCGGGCAGCGTGACCGGCCGACCCCGGAAATTGATCGTTCCCGAGCTCGGCTGATGCACGCCGGCCAGAATCTTGACCAGTGTCGACTTGCCGGCGCCGTTGTCGCCGACCAGGGCGACGACCTCGCCTGCATGGACGTCGAAGTCGATATCGGTCAGCGCCGAGACGGCGCCGAAATTCTTCGATATGCCGCGCAGGCTGAGCACCAGCTCGCCGACGGATGCCGACCCTTCAGGACTTTCGCTCATGCGCCGCCTTTCTTGACAGTCGTTGCCTGGACATCCGGCCGCCCATGGGCGGCCGGATGCCAATTGATCAGTTGGTGATGCCGAGCTTCTTGCAGCCTTCGGCATAGCGGTCGACGCAGAGCTCGGCCGCCGTGTTGATCTTCTTGTCGATGATCTCGGCCTTGAGGTTCTCCTGCGTCACCACCGCTGGCGTGAAGAGCTGCGAGGGCGTGTCGTAGAGCGTCATCTCGGCCTTCGGCGTCTCGCCCGACAGGAGCTTGACGGCGACGTTGGCCGCGGCGGCCGCGACAATCTCGCTCGGCTTGGAGATGGTGTTGTACTGATCACCGGCGATGATCAGTTGCAGAGCCGCGATCGTCGCGTCGTTGCCGGTCACCGGCGGAACCGGATCGACGCCGGCCGCCTTGAAGGCCGCGATCGCGCCGCCGCCGGTGCCGTCATTGGCGGCGACCACGCCGAGGATCTTGGCGCCGAAGCGCGTGACTTGGCCGCTCGCCCATTGCTGGGCCTTCGGCGGCGCCCATTCCGGCGTGTCGAACTCGGCCAGGATCGGGTAGCCGCTGTTGTCGAGGCCTTCGTGGATGCCCTTCTTGATGAGACCGGCGGCCGCGTCGGTCGGCGAGCCGTTGATCTGCAGCAGGCCGCCATTGGCCGGGTCGACCTTGAGCGCCTTGAGATGCTCGACCAGCGAATCCGCGATCGCCTTGCCGATGCCTTCATTGTTGAAGGACACGTAGAAATCGGCGGGCGCCGTCGGAATGGGCCGGTCATAGGCGATCACCTTGACGCCCTGGCTCTGCGCCAGCTTGACCAGCGAGGCGGCGGCGGTGGAATCGACCGGATCGAGCACGATCGCTTTGGCGCCTTGCGAGATTACCGAATTGAACTGCTGCTGCTGGCGAGCCGCATCCGCATCGGCGTTCTGGTAGATCACCTTGCATCCGGGGCACAGTTTCTTCATCTCGGCGACGAAGCCCGGATAGTCGTGCTGCTCGTAGCGGGTCGATGCCTGGTCGGGCATCAGGAAGGCCACCGTGGCGTCGGTGACGGTGTCGGCGAAGGCTGCCGTGCTGCCGAGCAGCGAGACGGCGAAAACGGCCGCGATGGTCGATTTCAAGGCAAACGGCGATTTCCAAGCATGTCTGGTCATTCGAATGTCTCCCTTTCGAGAAATGGTTTCACGGGCCTGCGCGGTGAACGGCGCGCCAGGCCTTGACTGCATGTCGAACTGTTGAAAGGAGTATGATCAGTCGGCTGAGGATCGATCCGATCCTGGTAAAGCCGCGCAAACATCCTCCTGAAGTGCTGGATTTCACAACAAACGATCTCCAGCACCGGGTGCGTTACACCCCGCGTTCTTCCTTCCCTGAATGTCTCTTTTGTGTTGACGCAATTCCTTTTGGAATTGCTTTGAGCTCCTCCCGGTTTCCTCCCTGTTAGGCGGCAATCTCCGCGTTGATGTTCTCAGCCAGCAAGGCCCGGAAGCGCGAAGGCGACATGCCTTTCTGCGCCAGGAACTGGCGGTTGAAATTTGAGATGTTGTTGTAGCCGGCGGCGTAGCAGATCTCGGTGATCGACATCTGCGCCTCGCTCATCAACAGCTGGCAGGCAAGGTTGATGCGCAGCCGGTTGACATATTGCACCAGCGCCATGCCGGTGTGGCGGCGGAAGCTGCGCGAGAAGGCGCTCGGGCTGCGCCCGGCGATCTCGGCCAGCGTCCCTTCGCTGAACGGCTCGGTCAGGTGGCAATTGATGTAGGCGAGCGCCTGGTTGATGCCTGCCGACATGAAGCCGGAGGGGTCGGGCAGATAGCCGGCGCTGGCCAGCGTGCGGACGTCGCCGGCGCGGTTCAAGATGTCGAGCACGGCCATGAACAGCGACAGGCGACGCACGCCCTGCGCCTCGGTCAACTCCGCCAGCAGAGGCTCCGCAAGCTCGGCCGTCGCCGGCGAGAACAGCGCGCCGCGGCGGCTGGTTTCAAGGATACCGGCGCAGGCGGCAAGTTCGGGCAAGGCGGCTGAAGCGCTGGCGATGAATTCTTCGGAGAACTGGACGACGCGGCCGCGCAGCGGCACGGTCTCGCCCGGCGGCACGTCGCTGACCCAATTGTGCGGCAGGTTCGGCCCGGTGAGCACCAGATTGCCTGGCTCGAACTCACCGATGAAGTCGCCGACGAAATAACGGCCAGTGGTGGCGACGACCAGATGAAGTTCGTATTCGGGATGGAAGTGCCAGCGCACGGTGCGGAAAGGATAGCCGTGGGCCCAGGCCTTGAACGACTCTCCCTGTCTGATCTGGACGACTTCCAGGTCCGGATTCATGTTCATTTCCTCCCCGCGCGGGTCCGGTCTTGTGACCGGTTGCTGCGCTTCGTCAGGCGGGCCCGTCTCTTCCCACTGGCCGCCGTGATTGAAAGCTTAGGCGGCAATTGAAGCCCCTGCCACCACGGCTTGTCCACCCAAGCGATACTTTTTTGACGTTTTGGAGCGGACCGAAGCAAGCCGATGTTGTGAAAGCAATTCCTTAACCATAGCGGTTCAGGATCGTCCCCTGGTCAGTGGGGACACCCTGATTGAAAAAGCTGGCGCGCCCTCTTCGCCGCCTGGCGTTTCTCGCTGCGGCGGTTGCGCTGGGTACGGCGGCACAGGCCTCGGATTTCTCCGAGCCGTGGAAGAATGCCGCCCGCCCGCTGGTGATCGACGCCTACGAATACAATTCGATCGACTGGCAGCAGCTCGTCACCGACAAGCGCGTCGCCGGCTTCATCAACAAGGCTTCCGACGGGCTGCCGCCGCCTTATTTCTGCTTCGGCGCCGAGGCGGACGTGAAACTCTGCAAGGCGCAGTGGAAGCGCTATGCGGTGACGCGTGAATTGTTCCAGACGCGCAAGATCGTGGCCAAGGCGCTCGGCCTGAAATGGGGCGCCTATCACCTGGCGCGGCCCGGCAACCCGGTCGAGCAGGCCAATAATTTCATCGATTTCGCGGAACCGGCGCCGGATGAGCTGATGGCTCTCGACATCGAAGGCATCGATCCGACGCAATGGATGTCGCTGGATGACGCCGAGGAATTCGTGCGGCAGGTGCACCGCCGCGTCGGCCGTTTCCCGGTGCTCTATGTCAATGGCAAGACGGCGCAGTATATCGCCGACAATCGCTACCAGTACCGTCTGCTGTCGCGGCTGCCGCTCTGGTATGCGCGCTACAAGCCTGACATCGACGTGCATTTCCCGATGGGCAACTGGCAGAGCTATGCGCTGTGGCAATTCTCGGCGCAGGCGAATTGCGGCCGTTTCCGCTGCCCCTACCGGGTGCCCGGCACGCCCAACGACATCGACGTCAGCGTTGCGCCGATGAGCGCCGATGATCTGCGCCGGCAATGGGCGTTTGGCGGTTTGCTCGACGTGCCGGCCGATTATCTCGCCTCGATCCCGGTGCCGGTCTCGCGCGAAAAAGCGCTCGCCGGCAAAGTCACCATCACCTATGCCGACGTGGCGACGCCGCCGACCGTCGAGGAAATGGTCGCGGTGCTCGGCGCGCGCTGGGAAAAATTCCGCGACGGCTTCCGCATGCCGGTGGTGAATACGGTGCCGCCGCGCCCGAGCTTCGGCATCGTGCAATATGTCGCCTGGAAGCAGACCGAGCAGCACACGCCCGAGCAGGTTGACGCGGCCTTTGCCGCCGCCGATCCGGTCAAGACCGCTTCGACCGCTCTGGACCGTAGGCGGCACTGAATGCCAAGCATCAGCGATGGCTGCCCAGGCTCGCATACATGCCGGTGGTGCGGAACTGCGTCGGCGTGATGCCGTAGAAACAGCGGAAGACCTTCGAGAAATAGTTCGCATCCTCGAAGCCGCAGAGCACAGCCACCTCCTTGACCGGCAGGAAATCGGCCTTGGTGAGCAGCTTGGCCGCGCGCTGCAGGCGTTGCTGCAGGACGAACTCCGCCGGCGGCAATCCTTCGCTCTCGGCGAAGCAGCGCGAGAAATGGGCGCGGCTGAGGCCGCTGATCTCGACCAGCTCCGCTACCGGCAGCGGCTTGTCCAGATTGGCGTTGATATGATCGATGACCGACTGCATGGCGCTCTGCTTCTCGGCGAAGGCGTGCGAGCCGAAGACATCGTCGTAAAGCGCCATCGCCGCCTCATAGGCGATCGCGGAGGCGGCGCCGGGCGAAGCGGCACCCTTGATCAGCCGCAGGCTGCAATCGGCAAGGTGATCGACGGTCGCCGGCTGCAGCCGGAACACCGGGCCGGAGACGCTGAGGATCGACTTGTGGACGCGCAGCGCCTCCTCACCGTTCATCGAGATCCAGAAGTATTCCCAGCGGTCGCCCTGCTCCAGCCAGTAGCGATGATTGTGCGGCACCAGAACCAGCAGCGTGTCGTTCGCCTGCAGACGGTAGTTGCGGTTCTCGTAGCGCAGCTGACCGGTGCCGCTTATCGTGTGCTGGAGCACCGTGAACGGGGTCTGGCCACGCTTTCTGCCGTCCCAGTCATAGGTTTCGTCCTCGCGCACCTCATAGCCGGTGCTTGTCGGCATGGCATGCAGCCGCTGGCGCCCGCGGGGCAGCGAAATCGTCCGCATCAGCTTTCCATTGGCGATCAGGTCCCGCAGCACAAAATTACCCTCGAAAGCATAATCCTTCTCTGGCGGTGCCCGCCAATAAGGGCATAATCCAACTTCTCAGAACGCGAAAGACCCGCGGTCGAGGAGCGGGCGGGAGGAGAAAGAGCCGGATTTCCGGCTTTGAGTGGCTGGCGCGCGATGGCGCGTGGCCAAAGCCTCCTTTGTCGCTCCTTGCCTGGCATTCAGTTGGACCAAGGTGAAGGTGATGAGCTTCAAAATCGCTATTATCGGCGCCGGCAGCGTCGGCTTCACAAAGAAGCTGTTCACCGACATTCTGTGCGTGCCTGAATTCCAGGACATCGAATTCGCGCTGACCGACATCAGCGAGCACAATCTCGGGATGATCAAGGCGATCCTCGACCGGATCGTCGAGGCTAACAGACTGCCTACCAAAGTGACGGCGACGACCAATCGCCGCGAGGCGCTGGAGGGCGCGCGCTACATCATCAGTTGCGTGCGCGTCGGCGGGCTGGAGGCCTATGCCGACGACATTCGCATCCCGCTGAAATATGGCATCGACCAGTGCGTCGGCGACACGATCTGCGCCGGCGGCATCCTCTACGGCCAGCGCAACATTCCAGTGATCCTCGACTTCTGCAAAGACATTCGCGAGGTCGCCGCGACCGGCGCGAAATTCCTCAACTATGCCAACCCGATGGCGATGAACACCTGGGCGGCGATCGAATATGGCAAGGTCGACACGGTCGGGCTCTGTCACGGCGTGCAGCACGGCGCCGAACAGATCGCCGAGGTGCTCGGCGCGAAATCGCCCAGAGAGCTCGACTATGTCTGCTCCGGCATAAACCACCAGACCTGGTTCATCGAGCTCAAGCTGAACGGCCGGCCGATCGGCAAGGACGAACTCGTCGCCGCCTTCGAGGCGCATCCGGTCTATTCGAAGCAGGAAAAGCTCAGGATCGACGTGCTGAAGCGCTTCGGCGTCTATTCGACCGAAAGCAACGGGCATCTCTCCGAATACCTCCCCTGGTACCGCAAGCGCCCCGACGAGATCACGCGCTGGATCGACATGTCCGACTGGATCCATGGCGAGACCGGCGGCTATCTGCGCTACTCGACCGAAACCCGCAACTGGTTCGAGACGGAATATCCGCAGTTCCTCGAAGCGGCGTCGAAGCCGATCGATCCGTCAAAACGCTCCAACGAGCATGCCAGCCACATCCTCGAGGCGCTGGAGACCAACCGCGTCTATCGCGGTCACTTCAACGTCCGGAATAATGGCGTGATCACCAACCTGCCGCAGGACGCGATCATCGAATCGCCCGGCTTCGTCGACCGTTTCGGCATCAACATGGCGGCCGGCATCACGCTGCCGGAAGCCTGTGCCGCCACCTGCATGGCCTCGATCAACGTGCAGCGCATGTCGGTGCATGCGGCGATCGCCGGCGACATCGATCTGTTGAAGCTCGCCGTGCTGCACGATCCGCTGGTGGGTGCGGTGTCGACGCCGGAAGAGGTCTGGCAGATGGTGGACGAGATGGTGGTCGCCCAGGCTCAGTGGCTGCCGCAATATGCGCACGCCGTTCCGGCGGCAAAGGAGCGGCTTTCGAAAGCACACGTCAAGACCCGCGAATGGGCGGGTGCCGCGCGGCGCAACGTGCGCTCGATCGAGGAATTGCGCGCCGAAAAGGCGGCACTGAAACAGGCCGGCTGAGGCCTAACGGCAAGCAGGCCGGGTCGCGGGAGGCAGCTCGGCAAGAAATTCACAAGAGGCGGGCAGCAGCAGACGTCCAAAAACATCTGGGAGGAGACTATGAGGACTTTTCGTAGAACTGCCATTGCCGCCGGGCTGATGCTCGGCGTTTCAGTCCATGCGCTCAACGCCTTCGCTTCCGAGCCGACGATCCCGCCGCAGCCTGCGACATTCCCGGCCGAGGGCAAGATCCACTATGTGGCGCGCGACTCCATCCTGGAGTTCAAGGCGCTGCCGGAATATCACGAGCCGGACTGGGTGACGGAGAAATACGTCAAGACCGGCAAGCTGCCGCCGGTCAAGGACAGGCTGCCGAAGGAACCGCTGGTCTTCAAGACGGCCAACATGCCGGATGGCATCGGCGTCTATGGCGACACGATGCGCCATGTCATCGGCGGCAGGCCGGAAGGCTGGAACTACGGCGCCGGCCAGACGCAAGGCTGGGGCGGCATCGATATCGGCCTGTCCGAATGCCTGACGCGCACGGCGCCGCTGTTCCAGGTCGAGGCCAAGGACACCGAGCCGCTGCCCAATCTCGCCAAGAGCTGGGACTGGTCGAGCGACGGCCTCAAGCTGACCATGCATCTGATCGAAGGCGCCAAATGGTCGGACGGCGCGCCTTTCAATGCCGACGACGTGATGTTCTACTGGGATGACGAGGTGGTCGATCCAAACGTCTCGCCGCTCAACGGCGCCACGCCGGAAACTTTCGGCGTCGGCACGACGCTGAAGAAGATCGACGACTACACCGTCGAGTGGACCTTCAAGGAGGCATTCCCGCGGCAATATCTCTATGCCATGGCCTATGGCACTTTCTGCCCCGGCCCCTCGCACATCCTGAAGCCGCAGCATCCGAAACATTCGAAGAACACCTACGACCAGTTCAAGAACGCCTTCCCGCCGGAATATATGAACATGCCGGTGATGGGCGCCTGGGTTCCGGTCGAATACCGGCCGGACGACATCATCGTCATGCGCCGCAATCCCTATTATTGGAAGGTCGACGAGAAGGGCAACCAGCTGCCCTATCTCAACGAGCTGCACTACAAGCTCTCGACGTGGGCTGACCGCGACGTCCAGGCTGTTGCCGGCTCCGGCGATTTCTCCAACCTCGAGCAGCCGGAGAACTTCGTCGCCTCGCTGAAACGCGCGGCTGACAAGAATGCACCTGCACGCCTCGCCTTCGGCCCGCGTCTCATCGGCTACAATCTGCGCATGAATTTTTCCGCCAATGGCTGGGGCAACCCGGACGAGCGGGGCCAGGCGATCCGCGAGCTGAACCGCAACGAGGACTTCCGCAAGGCCGTCACCATGGCGCTCGACCGCAAGGCGCTGGGCGACTCGCTGGTCAAGGGTCCGTTCACCGCCATCTATCCAGGCGGCTTCTCATCCGGCACCAGCTTCTATGACCGCAAGTCGACGGTCTATTATCAGTTCGATCTCGAAGGCGCCAAAGCATTGCTCGCCAAGGCCGGCCTCAAGGATACGGATGGCGACGGCATTGTGAACTTCCCGGCCGGCACCGCCGGCGGCAAGGATGTCGAGATCGTGATGCTGGTCAATAACGACTACACCACCGACAAGAGCCTTGCCGAAGGCGTGGTCGCGCAGATGGAGAAGCTCGGCCTTAGGGTCGTGCTCAACGGGCTTAACGGCACGCAGCGCGATGCCACACAATATTCCGGCCGCTTCGACTGGCTGATCCGGCGAAACGAAACCGAGCTCACCTCCGTCGTTCAAAATACTGAGCAGCTCGCGCCGGTCGGTCCGAAGACCAGCTGGAACCATCGCGCGCCGGAAAGCGGCCAGGTCGACCTGATGCCCTTCGAAAAGGATCTCGTCGACATCGTCAACAAGTTCGTGTCGACGCAGGACAACGACCAGCGTGCCGAGCTGATGCGAAAGTTCCAGAAGATCTCGACCGAGCATGTCTACAATGTCGGCCTGACGGAATATCCGGGCGCGCTCATCATCAACAAGCGCTTCTCCAACATCCCGCAGGGCACGCCGATCTTCATGTTCAACTGGGCCGAGGATTCGATCATGCGCGAGCGCGTGTTCGTCAAGGCGGACAAGCAGGCAAAGTATGAGTTGTTCCCCAAGGAATTGCCCGGCAAGCCTGGCGATAAGGGACCGATGGATTAAGCTTACCTCCCCTGACCGAGAGACGTCCGGCCGTGCCGCGGTGCGGCCGGACAAGCGAAATCTCCGAACGCACCCGAGGGAGCGGCGGGCAGACAAGAAGGCGGACGATCCGATGCTGCGGTTCCTGCTCATGCGCATCGCCTCGGCGATACCGGTTTTCGCCATCTTAAGTCTCGTCACCTTTGCCATCATCCAGGCGCCGCCGGGCGACTATGCCGACTACATCAAATCGCAGCTGATCAACCAGGGCGGCGCCTCCTATGCCGAAGCCGATGCGCAGGCCCAGGCCTACCGCGTCGAGCATGGCCTCGATAAGCCGTTGCCCGTCCAGTATCTCAACTGGATCGGCGGCATCATCACGCGCGGCGATTTCGGCTACAGCCTCTACTACAACAAGCCGGTGGCCGATGTGGTGGGCGAACGCCTGCCGCGCACGCTGGTGCTTGCGCTGGTCTGCCACCTGCTCGCCTCGGTGCTCGGCATCACCTTCGGCATATGGGCGGCGACGAGGCAGTATAGCTGGATCGACTCCACGCTCTCGGCGATCTCGTTCCTGGGGATGACGGTGCCGCGCTTCCTGATGGCGCTGATCATCGTCTATCTGCTGGTCTTCCAGTTCAACGTGTCGGAGATCGGCTCGTTCTTCTCGCCGCAATATGGCGGCGCGCCATGGTCGTGGGCGAAGTTCGTCGACCTGGTCAAGCATGTCTGGCCGGTGGTGGCGATCGCGACCTTCGGCGGGCTCGCCTACAACATGCGCGTCATGCGCGGCAACCTGCTCGACACCTTGAACATGCAGTATGTCGAGACGGCGAAGGCCAAGGGCCTGACCGGCGGCGCGGTCGTCATGCGGCATGCCGTGCCCAACGCGCTGCATCCGCTGGTCATGTATCAGGGCGTGGTGCTGCCCTATATGCTGACCGGCGAGATCGAGACGGCGATCATCTTCGCGCTGCCGACCGTCGGCCCGGCCATCGTCGGTTCGATGGCGGTGGGCGACGTCTATGTGACCGCCACTTTCATGATGGTGCTGTCGGCGACGCTGATCGTCGGCAACATCATCGCCGACATGCTGCTGGTGCTGCTCGACCCCCGCATCCGACAGTTCGGGGAGCGTTAGATGCTGGCGCGCGACCCCTCCCCGCCGCCCCTTCCCCCCTTGCCGGCCGAAGGCGTGGCCATCGCCGAGCCGGCGCATGGCAATGAGAGCTACATCGCGCTGGTCTGGCGCCGGCTGAAGCGCTCCTGGACCGGCATGGCCGGGCTCTTCCTGGTCGTGCTTCTGCTTCTCATGGCGGTATTCGCGGATTTCATCGCACCTTCGGATCCGAAGGCGACCGATATCGCCTTCGCGCCACCGCAGGTGCCGAGCTTCCATGACAAGGATGGCAATCTCACCTTCCGGCCAAGGATCTATGCGCTGGCCGACTCGGCCGATCTCGATCCGGTCACCTTCCAGCCGATCGTCGGTCCCGACTACGATCATCCGCGCCTGCTCGGCTTCATCGTCGAGGGCGCGCCCTACAGGCTCTTCGGGCTGATCCCGGCCGACCGGCATTTGTTCGGGTCGATGGACGGCCAGCCGGTGCATTTCCTCGGCACCGACAAGTTCGGCCGCGACGTGCTCTCGCGCGCCATCCACGGCTCGCGGGTTTCGCTGATGATCGCGCTGACGGTGGTCTTCATCATCACCGTTATCGGCACCACCGTCGGCATGGTCTCCGGCTATTTCGGCGGCAAGTTCGATATCTGGATGCAGCGCTTCGTCGAGCTGGTGCTCGCCTTCCCGCAGCTGCCGCTCTATCTCGCGCTGACGACGCTGATCCCAGTCACCGCGCCGACCAATGTCTTCCTCGGCTTCGTCATCATCGTCATGTCGGCGCTGGGCTGGGCGCAGATGTCGCGCGAGGTGCGCGGCAAGACGCTGGCGCTGGCGCGGATCGATTATGTGCGCGCCGCAATGGCGGTCGGCGCCACGGACCGGCGCATCATCATGCAGCACATTTTTCCCAATGTGATGAGCCATGTCATCGTCGCGGTGACGATCGCCATCCCGACCGTGGTGCTGCTCGAAGCCTTTCTCGGCTTTCTCGGTTTCGCCGTGAAGCCGCCGCTGATCTCCTGGGGACTGATGCTGCAGGACACCGCGACCTATTCGGTCATCGGCACCTATCCGTGGATCCTGTCGACGGTCGGCTTCGTGCTGATCACCGTGTTTGCCTTCAACGCGCTGGGCGACGGCCTGCGCGATGCCGTCGATCCGTATTGAGGTGGCCGGGATGACGACGATCACGCTCGCAGAGAATTTCGCACCGGCCGTCCGGCTCGACCACGCCGCGCGCCATGAACAGCCCATCATCGACGCCCGCAACATCGAGGTCGCCTTCAAGGTGGAGCACGGCACGGTCGAGGCGGTGAAGGACGTCTCGTTCCAGCTCTATCGCGGCGAGACGATAGCCATCGTCGGCGAATCCGGTTCTGGCAAATCGGTCACGGCGCGCACCGTCATGGGATTGTTGTCGCGGCGCGCGACCGTGTCGCCACGCTCGAGCGTCGACTATCTCGGGCAGAACATCCTGAAATTCCCCGAGGCCGCCCGGCGCAAGCTGCGCGGCAACCGCATCTCGATGATCTTCCAGGAGCCTATGAGCTCGCTCAACCCGATCTACACGGTCGGCAGCCAGATCGTCGAGGCGATCCGTGTGCACCGCAGGGTGAGCCGCAGGGAAGCCTGGGCGCGGGCGCTCGAGCTCCTCAAGCATGTCCAGATCCCCGAGCCAGAGGCAAGGCTCAAGCAATATCCGCATCAGCTCTCCGGCGGCCAGCGCCAGCGCGTCATGATCGCCATGGCCTTAGCCAACGACCCCGATGTGCTGATCGCCGACGAACCGACCACGGCGCTCGACGTCACCGTTCAGGCGCAGATCCTGAACCTGATCCGCAATCTTCAGAAAGAGCTGAAGATGGCGGTGATCCTGATCACCCACGACCTCACCGTGGTGCGCAAATTCTCCGACTACGTCTATGTCATGCAGCATGGCGAGATGCGCGAGCACAACATCACCGAGCGGCTCTTCGCCAATCCCCAGCATCCCTACACGCAGCGGCTGCTCGCCTCCGAACCGCACGGGCGGCCGCAGCCGCTGCCGGAAGGCAGCGGCACCATCCTCGAGGCGAACGGCGTGCGCGTCTGCTTCATGCTGCGCCACGGAACGTTCCTCAAACCCGACTGGCGCGAGCTGGTCGCGGTCGACGATCTCGACCTAAAGCTTTGCCGCCACGAGACGCTGGGGCTGGTTGGCGAATCCGGTTCCGGCAAGACGACCTTCGGCCAGGCGCTGCTCAGATTGCAGGATGCCAAGCGCGGGGAAATCCGCTTCGACGGCCAACCGATCGAGACGCTGTCGCGCGCCGAGATGCGACCGCTGCGCTCGCGCATGCAGATCGTCTTCCAGGACCCGTTCTCCTCGCTCAACCCGCGCATGACAATCGGCCAGATCATCGAGGAAGGACTGGTCGTCAACAGGCTGGGCGCGACGCGGCGCGAACGGGTCGAGCGGGTGCGCGAGGCGCTGGTCAGCGCCGGCATGCCCGGCAACATCCTGTCGCGCTTTCCGCATGAATTCTCCGGCGGGCAGCGGCAACGCATCGCGATCGCGCGCGCCATTGCGCTGGAGCCCGAATTCATCCTGCTCGACGAACCGACATCGGCGCTCGATCTTTCGGTGCAAGCGCAGATCATCGACCTGCTGCGCAAGCTGCAGGACGAGCGCGGCTTGAGTTATCTGTTCATCTCGCACGACCTCAAGGTGGTGCGGGCGCTGTGCCATCGCGTCATCGTCATGCAGCATGGTCAAATCGTCGAGCAGGGACCCGTCGACGAGGTCCTTTCCAATCCCAAGACCGCCTACACCGAACGGCTCGTCAGGGCCGCTTTCGAGGTGGCGTAGACAAGTGCCGGAGGCTTACAGTGGCTAGAAATCCCAGGATCGCGTTCATCGGCGCCGGCTCGACGGTGTTCATGAAGAACATCGTCGGCGACGTGCTGCAGCGGCCGGCGCTGTCTGGCGCGACGATCGCGCTGATGGACATCAATCCGCAGCGGCTGGAAGAAAGCGCCATCGTCGTCAACAAGCTGATCGCGACGCTCGGCGTCAAGGCGAAGGCCGAGACCTATTCGGACCAGCGCATGGCGCTGAAAGGCGCCGACTTCGTCGTCGTCGCCTTCCAGATCGGCGGCTACGAGCCCTGCACCGTCACCGACTTCGAGGTGCCGAAGAAATACGGCCTGCGCCAGACCATCGCCGACACGCTCGGCGTCGGCGGCATCATGCGGGGCCTGAGGACCGTGCCGCATCTGTGGAAGATCTGCGAGGACATGCTCGCCGTCTGCCCCGAGGCGATCATGCTGCAATATGTCAACCCGATGGCGATCAACACCTGGGCGATCGCCGAGAAATACCCCACGATCAAGCAGGTCGGGCTCTGCCATTCGGTGCAGGGTACGGCAATGGAGCTGGCGCACGACCTCGACCTTCCCTACGAGGAGATCCGCTATCGCTCGGCCGGCATCAACCACATGGCGTTCTATCTCAAATTCGAGCATCGCCAGCCGGACGGCAGCTATCGCGACCTTTATCCCGACCTCGTGCGCGCCTATCGCGAAGGCCGCGCGCCGAAGCCGGGTTGGAACCCGCGCTGCCCGAACAAGGTGCGTTACGAAATGCTGACCCGGCTCGGCTATTTCGTCACCGAAAGCTCGGAGCATTTCGCCGAATACACGCCCTATTTCATCAAGGATGGGCGGCCCGATCTGATCGAGAAATACGGCATTCCGCTCGATGAATATCCAAAACGCTGCATTGAGCAGATCGAGCGCTGGAAGGGCCAGGCGGAAGCCTACCGTTCGGCCGAACGGATCGAGGTCGAGCAGTCGAGGGAATATGCCTCCTCGATTATGAACTCGGTGTGGACCGGCGAGCCATCGGTGATCTACGGCAATGTCCGCAACAATGGCTGCATCACCTCGCTGCCCTTCGACTGCGCGGCGGAAGTGCCGTGCCTTGTCGATGCCTCCGGCATCCAGCCCACTTACATTGGCGAGCTGCCGCCGCAGCTGACGGCGCTGATCCGCACCAACATCAACGTGCAGGAGCTGACGGTGCGGGCGCTGATCAACGAGAACCGCGAGCACATCTACCATGCCGCGATGATGGACCCGCACACCGCCGCCGAGCTCGACCTCGACCAGATCTGGTCGCTGGTCGACGACCTGCTTGCCGGGCATGGCGACTGGCTGCCGGCCTGGGCGCGTGGCGGACGAAAGAGCGCGGCCGCCTGAAGCTGGGTTACGCGCCGGTCTTCTCGCGCTCGACGGCGCGCCAGCCGATGTCGTGGCGATAGAAGCCCTGCGGCCAGTCGATGTGCTCGATCGCCGCGTAGGCCTTGGCCTGCGCCTCGCCGACGGTCTTGCCGAGCGCGGTGACGTTGAGCACGCGGCCGCCATTGGCGACGAGCGCGCCGCCATTGATGGCGGTGCCGGCGTGGAAAATCTGGGCGCCATCACGCTCGGCCTCGTCGAGGCCGCGGATGACCGAGCCCTTTTCCGGCGTGCCGGGATAGCCCCTCGCCGCCATCACCACGGTCAGCGCCGTCTCGTCGCTCCAGCGTATGGACATATGCGCAAGCTGGCCGTCGACAGCGGCGTTGAGGAGGACGAGCAGATCGTCCTTCAGCCGCATCATCAGCACCTGGCATTCGGGATCGCCGAAGCGGGTGTTGTATTCGATCAGCTTCGGGCCGCTCTCGGTGATCATCAGGCCGGCGAAGAGGATGCCGGCAAAAGGCGCGCCGAGATTGGCCATGCCGCGCATGGTCGGCTCGATGATCTCGCGCATGGTGCGCTCGGTCATTTCGGGCGTCATCACCGGCGCCGGCGAATAGGCGCCCATGCCGCCGGTGTTCGGCCCGGTATCGCCGTCGCCGACGCGCTTGTGGTCCTGCGCGGTGCCGAAGGGCAGCGCGGTGGCGCCGTCGCACAGGCAGAAGAAGCTCGCCTCCTCGCCGGTCAGATATTCCTCGACCACGACCTCGGCGCCGGCGGCGCCGAAGGCGCCGTCGAAACACGCTTCTAGCGCGGCGTTCGCCTCATCAGAAGTCATCGCGATGGTGACGCCCTTGCCAGCGGCAAGCCCGTCCGCCTTGATCACGATCGGCGCGCCGACCTTCTCGACATAGGCCTTGGCCGAAGCGAGATCGCTGAAGCGGCCATATGCGGCGGTCGGAATGTTGAACTTGGCGCAAAGGTCCTTGGTGAAGCCCTTCGAGCCCTCGAGCCGGGCCGCCGCCTTGGAGGGGCCGAAGACGCGGATGCCCCAGGCGCGCAGATCATCGGCGATGCCGGCGACCAGCGGGCCTTCAGGGCCGACCACCACGAGGTCGATCTTCTTTTCCTGGCAGAAGGCGGCGACGGTGGAATGGTCGGCGACGTCGAGCTTCACCAGTTCGGCGACACGGCCGATACCGGGATTGCCGGGCGCGGCATAAAGTTTCGTCAGCAGCGGCGAGGCGGAGGTCTTCCAGGCGAGCGCATGTTCGCGGCCGCCCGAGCCGAGAAGAAGAACATTCATGGCCACCTCTTGCTGATCGTCTCCCCGAACCCGCTATTGGTCCGCAGGCGACCGGTCAAGCCGTCTTGGCATTTTGGCGGCAATTGCGCACGGGAAAGCAGCGCAAACGCCGAGGATTGGCTGAAGCCTCCCGAACCTCGTCATTCTAGGGCGGAGCAAGGAGCGAAGCGACGCGGCGCAGACCCGAGGATCCTGTGTGTTGGTTCTGGTGTATGGTTGAGGTGGGAAGGAGACCGAGTGGATCGTGGTCGTCCTTTCGGACAGGCCGTGGCATGGCCCGGTCCCTTCCCACCGGTGAACCATCAACCTGAACAGTTGCACGGGGCTGTTCGAAGCAGACCCCGCACCACAGGAAGAGGCGTGGACATGATAGCCCAGAACTATGTCGGCTGCGACATCTCCAAGCAGTGGCTCGACTTTTTTGATGAGACAAGCGGCCGTCTTCGGCGCATCGACAACCAGGCCGATGCGATCGCCGCCTATGTGGCAGGCCTTGATCCCAGTCGGGACTTCGTCGTCATGGAGGCGACAGGTGTCCATGACCGGCTGCTGCGCCATGCGCTGGCCAAGGCCGGCGTGCCGTTCTCGCGGCACAACCCGGCGCACACCCACCACTATTCGAAGTCGACGCGCCGGCGCGCCAAGACCGATCCTCTCGATGCCAGGATGCTGAGCGACTATGGCCGTCGCTATAACCCTGAGGCCGAGCCGGCGCCGAGCGAAGAAGTCGAGCGGCTTCAATCGCTTGCCGGCCACCGCGATCATTTGGTCGAGATGCGGGCAGCGCTGAAGAAGCACCTCGCCGAGGCTTTCGAGGAGGCCGTCATTGCCGATCTGGAAGAGACGATCGCCTTCCTCGACACGCGTATCAAGGCGTTCGAGAGCCAGATTGCCGAAGTCATTCGTCAAAACCAGGACACCGCTCGCGACCATGCGCTGATGGTCTCCGTGCCCGGTGTCTCCAATGTCGGCGCGCTCTCTTTGCTGGCGCTCCTGCCCGAGCTCGGCCAGCGCTCACCCAAGGCGATCGCCGCGCTCGCCGGCCTTGCCCCGTTCGACAACAAGAGCGGCAAGCTCAGCCGCAGGAGCCAGATCCGGGGCGGGCGATCACGCGTGCGCCGCGCCCTCTATATGGCTGCCCTCACCGCCATCAGAACCTGTGAGCGCTTCAAGACCTTCTATACCGCACTTGCTGCCCGCTCAGGGTCCAAGAAACTCGCCATCATCGCCGTCGCAAGGAAGCTCCTGGTCGTCCTCAACGCCATCATGCGCGACAAAACCGCATTCGCGTGAACACAGTTGCCATGCCGTGACGTCGAAGCGTTGCCGCGGTGCAGAATTCTGCTCCGCTGCGCCATACGATCAAGGTCACCGAATGGATCCTCGGGTCTGCGCGCCGCTTCGCGTCGCTCCGCCCGTGGATGACGAGGCAGGGCCGCTCAGCTCTGATAGATAACGGGGAACCAGTCCTCGCGCAGTTTCTGGCCCGGCTTCATGTCGTGGCCGGGATAGGGCGGCGAGGTGCGGCCCGGCCGTTCGACGTAGTGCGCGTCGTCGCCGACCCAGCGCAGCGACAGCGCCCGGCGTCGCGCCGAGGTCAAATTGCCGCGCGCGCCATGCGCCGTGCGGAAATCGAACAGGATGGCGTCGCCCGGCTCCATCTCCCATTCGAGCACCTTCATCGAGGGATCGTTGTCGGGGTCGGGCACCGGCAAATAATCGCCCTCGCCGGCATAGAAATTGGCGTCGTTCAGCCAGCGCACCGGCAGCACCATCTTTTCCCATTTGTGCGAGCCGGCGATCAGCCGCAGCGTCGCTTCCTTCACCGGATCGATCGGGATCCAGAAGCTCACCGTCTGGCTGCCATCGACGAAGTAATAGGGAATGTCCTGGTGCCAGGGCGTCGGCTTCTGCGTGCCGGGCTCCTTGACCAGGACGTGGTCGTGGAAGAACTGGGCGCTGCGGCGATTGCATGACGGCGGCCGCGAGTTCTGCCGCAGGCGATTCCCTGACAATCCTGACGAATTCCGGGATGCGCTCCCAATTGCAGTAGTCGTCGAAGAAACTGCCCTTGCCGCCGGCGATGTCGGAGGCCGTGGCGCTGCGGTTCTGGATATTGCGTTCAATGCCGTCGGCGATGACGCCGACCCAGTCCGTGAAGGCGCCGCGGATGCAGACCGCGCCCTCACGCTGGTAATCGGCAATCGTCGCGGCGTCGATCTTCGGGCTGGCCATCGTGCTCTCCTGCTTGTCAATGACCGACTATCGCAAGAGCCGCACATTGCGTAAAATAATAACTTGTCATCTCGCTTATAGTTTTGACCTATGAAGTTCACACTCACCCAGTTGCGCTACGTCGTCGCCGTCGCCCGCTATGGCAGCGTCACCATGGCGGCCCAGGCGCTGAACGTGTCGCAGCCGTCGATCTCGGTGGCGATCGACCATGTCGAGGACGCGCTCGGCCAGAAAATCTTCGTGCGCCAGCGCGGCAGCGGCGTTGCGCTGACGTCCTTTGGCCGGAGGGCCGTCGCCAAGGCAAGGCAAGTGCTGGGCGAGGCGGACGAGCTGGCGGCGCTCGGTTCGCGCGATGCCGATGTCGGCGGCGAGCTGGTGCTCGGCTGCTTCGAGGACCTGGCGCCCTATTTCGCGCCGGCGCTGATGCGCGCCTTCGCCGAGCGCTGCCCGGCCGTCACGGTCGTCATCGGCGACGAGACCTTCGAGACGCTGGGGCGGCGCCTGGCCGACAGCGCCGTCGATCTCGGCCTCACCTATGATCTCGGGCTTCCAGGGCATTTCAAACGCGTCCTGCTGCATGAATTGCGGCCGCACGCGCTTCTGCCGACCGGACATGTGCTGGCGGACAAGCACGCCGTCAGCCTGGCCGAGCTCGCGCAGCATCCGCTGATCACCACCGACCAGCCGCACAGCTGGCAGCACATGCTGGACCTCTTTCTCAGCCGCGGCCTGTCGCCGATAGCCCGGGCGACGACGAGCTCGTTCGAATTGCAGCGCTCCATGGTGGCCAACGGCTTCGGCGTCGCCGTCAGCTATACCAGGCCCCATGGCGACCGCAGCTATGACGGCCTGCCGCTGGTCTTAAAGCCGCTCTCCGATCCGCTGCCGATGCAGCGCATCATCCTGACGCATGACACGCGCCAGCGCCTGTCCAAGGCGGCCGTGGCTTTCATCGAGGTCGCCAAGGCATGGTTTGCCGGTCACGATGTTTTCACCGCCTGAGTTTTCAGCGCTTGAGCGACACCACGGCCGCTTGACGGCGCTGCCTGCTGCTGCCACTCCAGCGTGATGGAAACCGTCCAGTCGAAAGCGATCCAGGGCCGCGTCGCCGATGCGCCGAGCGGCCATTGGGTCTACCGCGTGCTGCCGCGCTGGCTCTGGCCTTATGCGCAGCTTGCGCGCTGGGACCGGCCGATCGGCTGGCAGCTCCTGTTATGGCCCTGCTGGTGGTCGGCAGCGCTTGCCGCGGGCGCCTATCCGCGTCCGACCGACCCGCTGCTGACGCTGCTTCCGGCGCCCTGGTATCTGGTATTGTTCTTCGTCGGCGCCGTCGCCATGCGCGGCGCCGGCTGCACCTATAACGATCTCGCCGACGAGGACATCGACAACCAGGTCGAGCGCACCCGCTCGCGGCCGCTGCCGGCCGGCAAGGTGACGCGCCGCCAGGCATGGATCTTCGTCATCATCCAGGCGCTGGTGGGCCTGGCCGTGCTCTTGCAGTTCAACAGCTTCGCCATTCCGCTCGGCATCGCTTCGCTCGTGATCGTCGCGGTCTATCCCTTCATGAAGCGCATCACCAACTGGCCGCAATTCGTGCTGGGCTTAGCCTTCTCCTGGGGCGCGCTGATGGGGTGGGCGGTCGAGTTCGGCGACATCGATGACCCGGCGATCATGCTGTATATCGGCTCGATCCTGTGGGTGATCGGCTACGACACGATCTATGCGCATCAGGACAAGGAAGACGACGCCATCGTCGGCGTGCGCTCGACGGCACGGCTGTTCGGCGACAACACCAAGATGTGGCTTAGCGGGCTCTATGGCGGCGCGCTGATCTGCTTCGCCATCGCCTTCGCCTCGGCGCAGGTGCCGATCGTGGCGCTGGCGGGACTGATCGCCGCCGGCGCGCATTTGGGGCGCCAGATCATCCGGCTCGACATCAACAATCCGGACCAGTGCCTGAAGCTGTTCAAGTCGAACAACCAGGTCGGCTGGCTGATCTTCCTGGGGCTGATCGGCGGTTCGGTGTGGATATGGCTGAAGCCGCTGGTGTGATCTCCCTTCTCCCCGTTCTACGGGGAGAAGGTGGCGGCAGCCGGATGAGGGGCAGCGCCAACCTTTGGAGGCAAATTGCAGCGGCGATACAGCGTCTGATCGGGTTTTTGAGGTGGCCAAACATCCAGGTCGGCGCTGCCCCTCATCGCCCTGCCGGGCACTTCTCCCCGTATAGTGACGGGGAGAAGAAACCTACTCCCTTGCAATGATCTCCTGGCCGTCGATGACGAGCCTCAGGCCCAGATTGCCGGCCTTGCGGCGGGCGAGGAAGCGGGGGCGGCGCGTGGTGGAGACGCGGCCCTTGCGGCGCTCCTGCGGCGGCAGCGCCTTGATGGCGGCGCCGAGCGATTCTTCCAGCGTGCGGGCAATGCCGTCGGCCTCGATCAGCAGCATCGGCAGGCGATAGGCGTCGGCCCAGGCGCGCCAGTCGGCGGCGACATCCTCGAGATCGTCGGCGACCAGCAACGGCACCGAGAGCATCGGATCATTGTGCAGGAGCTCGAGCGTCACGGTGACGTTGCCGTCCGGATCCTCCATGGCGCGGGCGGCCACGCCGCGGAACGCCTTGGCGGGCAGCGCGATGATCGCCGGCAAACCGCTCATCTCCAGCATGCGGCGAATGACGGCGCCACGCTGGTCGATGGTGAAGGTCACATCGCCATAGTCGTCGCGGGTGGCGTAGCTCACCACCTGCGGCAGGCGAAACGGGTCGAGACGCATGTTGCGCCCGGCCCAGACTGGCTTCAGTCCAGTGTTCATCGATGTCTTCCCTGTTACTCCTGAGGGCCGTTTTCCGGTTCTCTCAGGGCCGGTTTTTCCGGCCTCGTTATGGGAAGAAATGTTAGCGCTGGCTTCTTACCGGCGCGCTTAAGAAAGTCGGTTAAATTTTGCTGATCGGAGCCGATGGTTATCGGAATGCGACCGCCCACCAGATATGGGAAGGATCAGATAACCTTACCGGGATTCATGATGCCTGCGGGATCGAAGGCGGCCTTCACCCGGCGCATCAGGTCGATGGCCATCGGCGGCGCCGTGGCGATCAGCTCGTCGCGCTTCAGCTGACCTATGCCGTGCTCGGCCGAGATCGAGCCGTGGAAGGAGCGCACGACATCGTGCACGGCCTTGTTCATCGGGTGATAGAGCTCGAGGAACGGCTCGTCCTGCCAATCCACCGGACGCGAGATGTTGTAGTGCAGGTTGCCGTCGCCCATGTGGCCGAAGCAGACCACGCGCGCGCCGGGGCAGACGCCTTCCACCACGCCGGCCGCCTTATCGATGAAGTCGGGGATCGAGGCGATCGGCACGGAGATGTCGTGCTTGATCGAGGCCCCCTCAGGCTTCTGGCATTCGGGCAGCGTCTCGCGGAAATTCCAGAAGGCGTCGCCCTGGGCCAGGCTTGCCGACACCACCGCGTCGCCGACGATGCCTTGCTCGAGGCCGGCTGACAGGATCTCCTCGATCAGCGCCTTGCCGTCCTCCTCGGAGCGTCCGGACGAAATCTGCATCAGCACATACCACGGCCAGTCGTCGGCCAGCGGCCGCGTGATGCCCTGCCCGTGCTTCAGCGTGAAATCGTAAGGCCTTCTGGCGATCAGCTCGAAAGCTGTGAGCGAAGCGCCAGCGCGGCCCATAGCCAAAGTGAACAGCGACAGCGCGTCTTTCGGGGACGACGGCAGGCCGGCAAAGGCGACCTCGCTGCCCTTCGGCTTCGGGAACAGTTTCAGCACCGCGGCGGTGATGACGCCGAGCGTGCCTTCGGCGCCGACGAAGAGGTTCTTCAGATCGTAGCCGGTGTTGTCCTTCTTCAATTTGCGCAGATCGTCGAACACCTCGCCGGTCGGCAGCACCACCTCGACGCCGAGGCAGAGCTCGCGCGCATTGCCGTAGGCAAGCACGCCCGTGCCGCCGGCATTGGAGGACAGATTGCCGCCGATCTGGCAGGAGCCTTGCGCGGCGAGCGAGAGCGGAAAGAGCCGGTCGGCGGCGTCGGCCGCCTCCTGCAGCGTCTGCAGGATGACGCCGGCCTCGACGGTCACCGTGTTCGACAAGACATCGATCTCGCGGATGCGGTTCAGCCGCGACAGCGACAGCACGATGTCGTGGCCGGATTTGTCCGGCACCTGCGCGCCGACTAGCCCGGTGTTGCCGCTCTGCGGCACGATCGGCGTTCCGGTCTCGGTCGCAAGCCGCATGATGCGGCTCACTTCCTCGACGCTGCCGGGCCTCAGCACCAGCGACGTGCGGCCATGCCAGAGGCCGCGCCGCTCGGTGATGTAGGGCGCGATGTCGGCTTGGTCGCGCAAGGCATATTTGTCGCCGACGATTGCCGCGAAGCGGTCGATGACGGCAGGGTCGAGGTCGAAGGGCTGATCGTTCATGGCGGCAAGAACCTATGGCGCTTAGGCCTGCTTGTCACGGGGGGCAGCGGCGCGCGCGAGCCGGTCGTTGATCGCCTCGCCCAGCCCCTCGAAAGGGATCGGCTCGACAGCGATGGTGGCGGCGCCGCTGCGGTCGAGCGCCTGCATGGCGGCAAAAAGGTTGCTGGCCGCCTCGCGCAGGTCGCCGGCCTCGGAGAGATTGCGCATAGCCGCCGCATTCTGCCAGCCCTCGGCGCGGTTGCGGCCGAAGGCAAGCAATGCTTCGCCCCTCACGATCTGTTGAACATTGAGCCGCATCGCCGCACCCGGCGCGTAATGCGAGGCAAGCATGCCCGGCGCCTCGATGCCGGCAGCGCCGCGCACCAGTTTCGCGCCGGCGGCGGCCTCGATCTCCTCGGCGCCGATGCCGCCCGGCCTGAGCAGCCGCAATTTGCCGTCCTCGACCTTGAGGATGGTCGATTCCAGTCCGACGGGCGTCGCGCCTCCATCGACGACCAGCTTGATCCTGTCGCCGAGATCGGCGGCGACCGCCTGCGCCGTCGTGCCGGAAATCCCGCCTGAGGAATTGGCGCTGGGAGCGGCGAGCGGCCGGCCGAGCCGCGCGATCAGCTCGCCGCCGAACCCGCGCGGCATGCGCAGCGCGATCGTATCCAGCCCCGCGGTGACCAGCGGATGGATGCCATTGTCCGCGCGCTGCGGCAGCACCAGCGTCAGCGGGCCGGGCCAGAAGGCTTGCGCGAGTTTTGCCGAGAGCGGGTCGAAGCCGGCAATGCGGTCCGCCATCGCGCGATCGGCGACATGGGCGATCAGCGGGTTGAAGCGCGGCCGGCCCTTGGCCTCGAAAATGCGCGCCACGGCAACGCCGTTGGTGGCATCGCCAGCCAGGCCGTAAACCGTCTCGGTCGGGATGGCGACGACGTCGCCGGCTTGCAGCAACGCCAAAGCCCGCTCAAGCGCCTCGCCAACCGCCAATATCTCAGCCAAATTTGCCACCAGTCTCAAACATGCCGGTCCCGTAATACGACGGCTTCCATCGGGCAAGGGCGGGCATTGGCGATTTATCAATCCCTAAAATGTTAAGTTTCCGCGCAAGCCCGCTTCAATTTGCCGGCCTTAAGGTGCGGACCGGTGGTTACCGGCTGGGGAGTTTTTGTAATGCGTTTGCTCGGAGCGTTCGGCATCGGCCTTTTGGCAATGAACGGCGCGGCGCATGCGTCGTCGATCGTCGTAGTCGGACCCTCGACGTCGACGCCTTCGGTGGTCAGGCTGGACGCGATCGATCCGGCCAAGCTGTCGGCGCTCTCCGCGCCATCGATGATTGCGCTGGGCGATCCCGTGCCCGCCGTCACCGACGAAAAGGTCGCGGCTATTCCCGAAAAGGCCGGGCATCAGCCGGCGCCAATGATCATCCGCGGCGGCATTGTCGGCGGCGCCTTCGCAACGCCCGTGACGGCGAAGCCCACGGCACCGGCAACCACAACCGCGGCCGCACCGGCAAACGGCACTTCGCCGGCAACGCCTGCCAACGGCACCGCCTCCGCTTCGAACGGCAACGACAAGGCCGGCAACCAGCCGGCCGCGACGGCCAATGCGTCGGGCGGCGCGCAGCCGCCAAATGCCCAGCCGCTGCCGCGCGTCGGCAAGGCGATGTAGATCACACTCGATACCGCTTCGATGTGCTAGGCGCTGTTTGTCGGAACGCAATTCCGGACGGGGGGCTACGGCGAAGTCGCCGAGCCTGACCGTTTTCACACTTTTCCTGGAATTGCTCTCGCTGTCCGATTCCCGTCATCCCGATCGGGCACTATCGCGCTGGCGTTCAATGGGGGTTTCATGACTGTTTCGAAAGCAATGGCCGTTGCCGGACTGGTGGCGGCGACACTGGTCGCGGGTTCGGCGCGAGCCGACGACATGCTCGGCTCTTACGTCGCGCGGATTTCCGATCGCGATCACCGCGCCAGCGACGGCTATCCGCTGAGCAGCGCGGCGCAGATGGTGCGGCAGGACCGCGCCAATTGGCACAAGTTCCATCGGCGCGACAGCGACGACCAGGGCGATCCCTGGTTCCGCAGCGACGGCTCGCGCGCCGACCTGCAACGCATGCTGGAACGCGGCGGCGCCATGAGCAGCGCCACCAGGCGCGCCATCGTCAACGGCGAGCCGCTGATCGAGGTGGATGTCTACTCCGACAGCGTGCGCGTCAGCATCGTGGAAGATTGAGGCCTCAATCTTCCTGATTGACGGGGCCATTCTTCCTGGAAGCCTGATCAGGCTAGCCTGACGAAAAAGGGCGACGCGAAACGCGCCGCCCTTCATTCTTCAAACGACTGCCGACGGCTCAGGCCGCTTCTTCCTTGTCGTCGTCTTCGTCGGCGTCGTCTTCATCCTCATCACCGTCTTCATCCTCGTCATCGGACTCATCGTCGCCCGAGGCCTTGGCTTCTTCGTCGCCGTCCTCGTCGTCATCCTCATCCTCGTCTTCCGACTCATCGTCGGCCGAGGCAGCGGCCTCCTCGTCGGCGTCTTCGTCCTCGTCGTCCTCGGGCAGGTCGGCGGCTTCGACCGCCGCGGCGGCAGCATGGTTGAGGATGTCATCGGAAGCGGGTTCGACGGCCTCGGCGGCGGCCGGGGTCTCTTCAATCAGGTCGATATCGTCAACGGAATTCATGGCATGCCTCCGTGGTCTGGGAACGTCTTTTGTCTGATGCATGTCGTTGTCCCGGAACCGCTGCGCAGTTCCGGGCGACATGCATCGGTTCTCCCACGCGGAGGTCATAGCCGTATGACTGTAAGCCGGCTCCGGGGCATTAAATTCCGGGCGGCAAATTGTTGAAACGTGCCCGCATCCTGGCGGATGCGGGCATGTCCAAATGTGCGACGTTTCGAGCCGTCAGCCGACGATTTTTGAAAAATCCGCGACCTGGTCGGTGGCGGTGCGGATGCGGGCAAGCAGCGCCAGGCGGTTGGCGCGCACGGCCTGGTCCTCATCATTCACGAGAACGCCTTCAAAGAATGAATCAACCGGTTCGCGCAACACGCTAAGCGCCAGCATGGCGGCAGAAAAATCTTCGTTTTGAATCGCTTGGCCGGCTTCCTTCTCGGCCTGATTCACCGCGGCATAGAGCTTCTTTTCCGCGTCTTCGCGGAACAGAGCCGGCTCAACGGTCTCGGCCACGGACGTTTTCTTCTTCTCCTCGGCGGCCAGGATGTTGGCGGCTCGCTTGGTGCCGGCGAGCAGGTTCTTGCCCCCGTCGGTTTCGAGCAAGGAGCCCAGCGCCTCGACGCGGCGCACGATCTGAAGGAGGTCGTCGTTCGGCGATTGGCCGGGCGCGACAGAATGTGAGGCCGGCGGGACAGCGCCTCCCTCTGTCGGCTTCGCCGACATCTCCCCCACAAGGGGAGAGATTGGGCGCGAACCTGCCGACAGCACGGCGTCGATCAAGTCATGCCGTGCACCGCTTTCACGCAGATAGACTTTCAGGCGATCGTGGAAGAAGGCGAGAAGGTCAGACGACTGATCTGTGCCGTCTTTGAAGTTCGCGAAGGCCTTGGCGAAGACGGACGTCAACGCCAGACGGATACGGTTCTCTATGAGGATCCTGACCACGCCAAGTGCTGCTCGGCGCAGAGCGAACGGATCCTTGCTGCCCGTAGGCTTTTCATCGATCGCCCAGAAGCCGGTCAGCGTGTCGAGCTTGTCGGCAAGCGCAACGGCAATCGAGGCAGGATCGGTCGGCACGCGATCGGAAGGACCTTGCGGCTTGTAGTGCTCTTCGGCGGCGGCGGCCACCGATGGATGCTCGCCCTGCAGCAGCGCGTATTTGCGGCCCATGGCCCCCTGCAACTCGGGAAATTCGCCGACCACCTCGGTCTGCAGATCGGCCTTGGCGAGCACGGCCGCGCGGGCGACCAAAGCGCTATCAGCGCCGACGATCGGGGCCAGTTCTTGCGCGAGCCGCCCCATGCGCTTAACGCGCTGCCCCTGCGTGCCCAGCTTGGCATGGAAGGTCACGTTGAGGTGGTCGAGTCGCGCCATGCGCTGGTCGAGCGGCTTCTTCAAATTCAGGTCGAACTTCGCAGCCGAGCCCGCGAGCTGGTCGAGGTCCGGCAGGTCGCTCTGGTCGGTCTTCCAGAAATAGAGCGCGTCGGACAGGCGCGCCCGCACCACCTTGCCATTGCCATAGGCGATCTCCTTGCCGCCGTCGTTCGCCTCGATGTTGGCGACCAGGACGAAGCGGTTCGAGAGAGCCTCGCCCGCGCCCTGCGGCCGGGTGACGAAGCATTTCTGGTTGGCGCGGATGGTGAGGCGGATGACCTCGCCCGGAATGGTGAGGAAATCCTGCTCGAATTCGCCCATCAGCACGACCGGCCATTCGACCAGGCCGGAGACTTCCTCCAGCAGGCCCTCGTCCTCGACCAGGTCGAGGCCATTGGCGAAGGCGAGATTGCGGGCGTCGTGCAGGATGATCTCCTTGCGCCGGTCGGCATCGAGCACGACCCTGGCCGCTTCGAGCTTCGCCACATAGTCGTCGAAGCGGCGCACCGTGATCGGGCCCGGCGCATGGAAGCGATGGCCATAGGTGACGTTGCCGGCGCGGATGCCATCGATCTCGAAATCGACCACGACCGGCTCCTCTGTCTCCGGACCGAAGGTGCAGACGATCGACTGCAGCGGGCGCACCCAGCGCAGCGAGCCGGGTTTTGCCGAGGCCGGCCCCCAGCGCATCGATTTCGGCCAGGGGAAGCTCTTGATGATGCCCGGCACCAGCTCGGCGATGATCTCTTCGGCCGCCCTGCCCGGCTTCGAGATGTGGGCGACGTAGAAGTCGCCTTTCTTCGGATCGGAATGGACATGCGCCTCGGCGATCGACGAGAGGCCGGCCTTGCGCAGAAAACCCTGCACCGCCTGCTCGGGCGCGGTGGTCGAGGGACCCTTGATCTCCTCGCGAATGTCCTTGGAGCGCGCCGTCAGGCCGCGGATGTCGAGCGCCAGCCGGCGCGGCGTCCAATATTCGCGCGCCGCCTCATAGGTGAGACCCGCCTCGACCAGACCGTCGGTCAGCATCTTCCTGAGGTCGCCGGCAGCCTTGCGCTGCATGCGGGCGGGGATTTCCTCGGAGCGAAGTTCCAAGAGCAGGTCAGGCATAGTTGAGCTCCCCACCCTCCCCTTGATGGGGAGGGTCGGCGCGTAGCGCCGGGGCGGGGTGGCGGCCTCTCAGCCGCCAATACCTTCGGCACCATCGCGCAGATGCAGGTGTGATTTCCGTTCTTCCACCGCCGCATAAATTGTATCGAGCACGGAATCCAGTTCGTTTTTTATCTCATGGTTCCAGAAGCGGACGACGCGATAGCCCTGGCTTTCAAACCATCGTGTTCGAACTTCATCATGGCGAAGTTGATCATCGGCACTGTGGTGGGAGCCATCCACCTCGATGATCAATTTCAGCCGATGGGATAAGAAGTCGGGGTAATAGGCGCTCACAGACGCCTGTCGGCGGAAATGCGTCCCTTCGACCGGGATGCGCCACAGGTGCCGCCACAGCAGTCGTTCTTCGTCCGTCATCGAGGCGCGGAGCCTTCGCGCAGACTGCAACTTGAAACGGCCAAGTTTTGGCATAGGGAAGCGCCAGTCACCCCCACCCGCCGCTTCGCGGCGACCTCCCCCATCAAGGGGGAGGTAAGAGCGCATAGCAACTCGGCCGGCCGCTGTCACCCCGCCAGGAGATCGCCTCTTCAAGCGATTTCACGGAATTTTTCAGCCAACTGTCGGGACGGCTCGGGGTCGGTCGTCCTTGGAGCAGACCTTCCCATGAACCGAACGCGGCGCTGAAGCGACAAACGCTCAGGCAGAGACCTATTGGCTGAACGACGATGAAGACGGCATCGAGAACCCTGCAGATCCTGGCGCTCAGCGCCTGCTTCGCCGCGCAGATGCATGGCGTGATCACGATGCCGGGGGTCAGGCAGGCCATACGCACGATCGATGGCGCAACGGCGCAGGTCGTGTTGCCGGTCGGCGCCGCCGCCGAGACCGTGAAAGCCGTACCGGCTTAGAGCGAGCCGCCGTTTCACTGAAACGGCGAATTCGCTCTATCTTGTTTTGACGCAATTCCGGACGGAAAACCGCTACGCACTTTTCCTGGAATTGCTCTAAGCCGCCGCCAGCCCGCCTGCCCTCGTCTTCAGGAACGCCTCGCCGCACGCCTTAGCCAGGTTGCGCACGCGCAGGATATAGCTCTGGCGCTCAGTGACCGAGATCACGCCGCGTGCGTCGAGCAGGTTGAAGACATGGCTTGCCTTGATGCACTGGTCGTAGGCCGGAAAGACCATCCGGTGCATCGGAAGATTGTCGCTCGGCTTGGGCGTGCCGGCATCGAGCAGCGCCTTGCACTCGGCCTCGGCGTCCTCGAAGTGTCTCAGCAACATCGCGGTGTTGGCGAATTCGAAATTGTGGCGCGAATATTCCTGCTCGGCCTGCAAGAAGACATCGCCGTAAGTGACCTTCTCGGCGCCTTCGCGGCCGTTGAAATTCAGGTCATAGACATTGTCGACGCCCTGCACATACATGGCGAGCCGCTCCAGGCCGTAGGTCAGCTCGCCCGCCACCGGCGCGCATTCGATGCCGCAGACCTGCTGGAAGTAGGTGAACTGCGAGACTTCCATGCCGTCGCACCAGCATTCCCAGCCGAGGCCCCAGGCGCCAAGCGTGGGGCTTTCCCAGTCGTCCTCGACGAAGCGGATGTCGTGCAGCAGCGGATCGACGCCGATCGCTTCCAGCGAGCCGAGATAGAGCTCCTGCAGGTTCGGCGGATTGGGCTTCAGGATCACCTGGTATTGGTAATAATGCTGCAGACGGTTCGGGTTCTCGCCGTAGCGGCCGTCCTTCGGCCGGCGCGAGGGCTGCACGTAAGCGGCGTTCCAGCGCAGCGGACCCAGCGCTCGCAAGGTCGTCGCCGGATGGAAAGTGCCGGCGCCGACTTCCATGTCGTAGGGCTGCAGGATGAGGCAACCATAGTCCGCCCAGTAATTGTGCAAGGTCAGGATCAGCCCCTGGAAGGAGCGGCTGGGATGCATATGGGCGGGGATCTCGATGGTCACGGCGGCCTCGGAAAGCGCAGGATGACGCTTCCCTAGTTGCCGGGCCGGCGAGCGTCAAGGCGGTGGCTCGCGTCCGGCAAGGCGGAAAGCTTTGCGGCAGGCTGGCCCATTGCCGTCGAGCGGCGGCCGCGGTTTGCTCCGTTCCACGTCAACGACAGAGGTTTCGCCATGTCTGGTCAACTTGCCGTCCGCCCCGTCACAAGGCAGGATTACGAGCAATGGCTGCCGCTCTGGGACGGCTACAACGCGTTCTACGGACGCTCCGGCCCGACGGCGCTTGCCGGCGAGATCACGCAGATGACCTGGTCGCGCTTCTTCGACGCCTATGAGCCGGTGCATGCGCTGGTGGCCGAGCGCGAAGGCAGTCTGCTCGGCCTGGTCCACTATCTCTATCACCGCTCCACGACGTCGATCGCGCCGAGCTGCTATCTGCAGGATCTCTTCACCACGCAGGCCGCGCGCGGCCAGGGCGTCGGCAGGGCGCTGATCGAAGACGTCTACGAACGCGCCCGTGAAGCGGGCGCGAACCGCGTCTACTGGCTGACGCATGAGACGAACCACGCGGCGATGCAGCTCTACGACAAGGTCGCCGAGAAGTCCGGGTTCGTGGTGTACAGAAAGATGTTCTGAAAATGCCGCGGGGCCCCGAAGGGCCCCGCCAGAAATCAATAGCACACCGCTCAGCCCTTCGGCGCGGGCGTCGGATCCGGCTTCACCTTCGGGGTTTCCTGCGC
Source organism: Mesorhizobium sp. M2A.F.Ca.ET.043.02.1.1 (assembly GCF_003952405.1). Taxonomy (NCBI): domain Bacteria; kingdom Pseudomonadati; phylum Pseudomonadota; class Alphaproteobacteria; order Hyphomicrobiales; family Phyllobacteriaceae; genus Mesorhizobium; species Mesorhizobium sp. M2A.F.Ca.ET.043.02.1.1. The sequence goes on along the minus strand of NZ_CP034445.1, from coordinate 5,217,294 downwards.
GGTGTTGGATTCGATCGGCGGCAGGCCCTTGAGCAGCTTCTGCTGCAGGGTGGCGAGCACATCCGGGTCCGGCTTCAGGTCGCGCGCCTGGGTCCACTGATAGGTGGCCTCGAGCTTGCGGCCGACACGCCAGTAAGCGTCGCCGAGATGGTCGTTGAGGACGGGATCTTCCGGCTTCAGCGAGACGGCGCGCTCCATCTCGCGCACGGCGTCGTCGAAGCGGCCCATGCGGAAATAGGCCCAGCCCAGCGAATCGACGATGTAGCCGTCGTTCGGCCGCAGATCCACGGCCTTCTGGATCATCGCCAGGCCTTCCTTGAGGTTCATGTTCATATCGACCCAGGAATAGCCGAGATAGTTCATGACCTGCGGCTGGTCGGGCTGCAGCTCCAGCGCCTTGCGGAAATTGGGTTCGGCCTTCGGCCATTCCTTCAGCCGCTCATAGGCGATGCCGCGCTGGTAGAAGATGTTCCAGTTGGCGGCGGTCGGCGACTTCAGCTGCTCGACGGCCTTGTCGTAGAGATTGGCGGCCGAACGGAAATCTTCCTTCGAGCCATAGACGCCGCCGAGCGCCAGATAGGCGCGCATGTCGTCCGGGTGCTTGTCGAGATAGGCCTTGAGGTGGGAAATCGCCTCGTCATGCTTGTCGAGATCGGCAAGGTTGAGGCCGATCTGCAGGTCGGAGAGCTCTTTCAGCGGCGAGGATTCCGGAATGCGGCGGTAGAGCGCGACCGCGCCCTCGCCATCTTTCAGCTGCTCGGCAACGGCGGCAAGCTGCACAAGGGCCGCGTCGCTGTCCGGCTTCAGCGCCAGCGCGTATTGCAGGTAAAGCCGCACGAAAGGCTCGCCGCCGCCGCGGTTGAGCGCGGTGGCAAGGTCGAGCAGGATTTCGGACGCGCCGTCGGCCGGGCGGGCGACCAGCGGCTCGATCTTGTCGCCCTTGGCGATGCGGTCGCGCAGCGTGGTGATCTCGAGCTTGCCCGGGGCGAAGGCTTCCGCCTGGTTCAACACCGCCTCGGCCTTCGACTTGTCGCCCTTGCGGGCGAGGAAGGAGGCATAAGCCTGGGCATTGCGCATCCAGGTTTCGGGCGCGGAGCCACCGGCCGCGGTGTCGGCCAAGGTGGCGGCGTAGATCGCATCGGCCTTGTCGCTGAGGCCGGCGGCATCGGCGATCAGCGCGCGGTGGAACGACTTGAACAGGCCGAACCAATCGGGGCCCTTCAGCTTGTCGATGGCATCCATGGCCTCGGACGCGTTGCCGGCGCCCTGCTTGGCCCAGCCGTCCATGACGCCGGAAAGCAGCCGGTCGAGATCGGATTCGAGCGACAGCTTCAGCCAGTACTGCGCCTTGGCGTAGTCTTTCTTGTGGAAGGAATCGATGGCCAGCGCCAGGCGCGAGAAGCGCTCGACATCGGGCACTTCCTTCAGCTTGTCGGCATAGACCAGCGATTCCTCAAAGCGGCCCTGCGAGACCAGCGCCAGCATCAGGCTCTGCTGCAGATCCTTGTCATCAGGGGCAAAGGCCAGTGCCTGCTTGTAATAGGCGATCGCGTCGTCGAGGTCGTTGTCGCTTTCGGCGATATGGGCCGCAAGATAGGCGCCCGAGAATGACGTGATCTGCAGCGGTTGGGCTTCTTCCTTGGCCTGGACCGGCAGCACCCAGAGCGCCACTCCGGTCAAAAATGCCAGCCTCGTCAGCCAGCGCGCACGTCCTTGCCGCATCGTATCCCTTTCAGCCAGACGCGATCCCGCCCTTGGCGGACCGCCCATAGACTCGATCTTTTCCGGCCAAAGCATGGCCTTTTTGGGGTCGGGCTTCAATCGCCGAGCGAATCACAATGCAATCATCCGGCTTAAAAAACGATGCCAGTCAGCGAAAATATGCGGATCGGCGGCCGAATTTCGCCATATCCGTCTAAATGCGCGTTCCGTGAAAGCCGCTCGCCGCGACCGCGCCGCACAGCTCGAACCATTCGCAGCCCGGGCATGCCTTGCGCGTCAGGCCGGAAGAAAAGGCCTCGCGCATGCGCGCGAGGGTCGAGGGATCGAGCTCGAGCCAAGCGCCGGCCGGGAGCGGCCGGCCGAGAAGACCGGCGACATCGCGAGCCGCGACGTCATCCCGCCCGGCAGCGCTTTCGCCCAGGCAGTGCGGCTCGCTCTCACTCAGCAGCGGGGCGCAGATGTCGTCAGGGCCGGAAACGATCAAGATATCCTCGCCGCCGGCCAGGCGCTTCACTACAACGTCGTAGTTGGCGGTGAAGGCCGGCGAGTAGCCCTTGCCGACATAGGTCAGCAGGCAAAGCAGATGATGGGCGCGCAGCCTGACGGTCATCTGGTGTCGGGTTCGGTCATCCGCCCGGCGGCTTACCGAGGATCGGCCGGCCGGTTGCCCGAAAACAGCTTCAGCGTCGCGGCACCCAGCGCCGACTTGAGCAGGCCGCCGACGATGAAGGGCAGGAAGCCGAAGGTGATCGCCTTCTCGGCGCCGATCATGACGGCAAGCCAGGCTGTGCCCAGAACCAGGCAAAGCAGGTTGCCGATCAGCATGGCGGCGAAGGCAAGCATGACGCGGTTGCCGTTCCAGCCGCGCTCGGCCAGCCAGCCGACGACGGCGCCGACGACCGGGAAGGCGAAGAGGTAGCCGCCGGTCGGACCGACGAAATGCTGCACGCCGGCGGCGCCGCCCGCCAGAACCGGAAAGCCGGCCGCGCCTTCAACCAACCAGGCGGCGATGGTCAGCGCGCCGAAGCGCCAGCCGTAGAGCGCGCCGACCAGCGTGACGGCAAAGGTCTGCATGGTCACCGGAACCGGCACCATCGGCACCTCGATGTAGGAGGACAGCGCCAGGAACAGCGAGCCGATGATCACGGCGCCGATCTGCCAGGCGAGCGAACGACTGTGCAGCTTGAGCGGGCTGAAGGAGGGCTTGTCGATCGAAGCGGTTGCGTTGGTCACGGTGTCTTCCCTGGTTTGTGCAAAATTATAGATAATTTCTTTATTCGATCTATTATCGAATCCATATTTTCGTGACAATGGCAAGCCTGCAGGTTCGTCATCCACGGGCGGAGCGGGAGCGAAGCGGACGCGGAGACCCGAGGATCCATGCCGTGACCTTAGCCGAATGGCAAAAGCGGGGCAGAACCCAGGTCGTTCTGCACCGCTGCAAGGCTCCGACGTAACGGCATGGATTCCAGGGTCTGCGCGCGTCGCTTCGCTCCTTGCTCCGCCCTGGAATGACGAAGCTGGGACGCCTCGGCCGACCGACGATGACGAGGTCGAGAGGGCCTCGGCCAAACGCTTATCGCCGATTGCTACCCCACGATGGCGAAGGCGTCGCGGGTGCGGCCGGAGGCAGTTTTGACCGGCTTCTGGCCGATCCATTGCACGTGGCGGCCGAGCGTGGCGGCGGCCGATTCGGTGTTGCCTTGCCGCAGCGCGCTGAGGATCGCCCGGTGGTCCTGGTCGGTGCGGGTTTCCCACTCCGAGCGCCAGGCGGCGAACAGGAAGCGCGCGCTCGCCGCGTGCAGGTCGTCGATGGTGGAGAGCAGGCGCGGCATGTTGCAGGGCGCCAGGATAAGCCGGTGGAAGGTGCGGTTGGCCTCTTCCCAGGAGCGGACGTCGCGGGATTTGTCGCCAGCCTTGGTCGCTTCCTCGGCCTGGTCGAGGATCGACGCCGTCAGATGCGGCGCGGCATGGCGCAGCGCCAGCACTTCCAGCGCCGCACGCATCTCGGCCACCTCCCTGACCTCGCCGAGATCGAAGGAGGCGACGCGCACGCCGCGCCTGGGCTCGCTGATCGCCAGGCCTTGCGCCTCCAGACGGCGAAAGGCCTCGCGCACCGGGACATGGCTGGTTTTGAATTCCTCGGCGACATGGTCCTGGCGCAGCCGCGACCCGGGCTCGATCGCGCCCGAAATGATGCGGTCCGCCAGTTCCTTGCTGATGCGGACGGCGATCGTGTCTTCTGTGCTGGCCATATTTTATAGATAATTTGGCCAACGGCCTTTTGTCGAGGCGGCCAAAGCGGGATTCACAAGCGCCCTGCCCGGCGGATGCCAGCCAGGCACAGGGAGCCAAGCAGGCTCAGTTCACCCGGCTGATGCAGAAATCGATGACGTCGAGCAGCGCCGACTTCTGCGGCGTCGCCTCCAGCGGCGCCAGCGCGTCGCGGGCGATCTCGCCGAAATGGCGGGCGCGGCCGATCGTGTCGGCGATGGCGCCGTGGCGGGCCATCAGGCCGATCGCCTTTTCGAGCCCGGCATCGTCGGTGACGTTTTCCTCGATGGCGCGCTTCCAGAAGCTGCGCTCGGCCTTGGTGCCGCGCCGGTAGGCGAGGATCACCGGCAGCGTCACCTTGCCCTCGCGGAAATCGTCGCCGACATTCTTGCCGAGATCCGTGCTCGACCCGCCGTAATCCAGCGCGTCGTCGATGAGCTGGAAGGCAAGGCCGAGATTCATGCCGTAGGAGCGCAATGCGGCGCGGTCGGTGCGCGAGGCCTGGGCGATCACCGGCCCGACTTCGGCGGCGGCCGAGAACAGCGCCGCGGTCTTGGCCTTGATGACGGCGAAATGCTCGTCCTCGGTGGTGTCGAGGTTCTTGGCGGCGGCAAGCTGCATCACCTCGCCCTCGGCGATGATGGAGGCGGCGGCCGACAGGATGTCCAACGCTTCCAGCGAGCCGACCTCGACCATCATGCGGAAAGCCTGGCCGAGCAGGAAATCGCCGACCAGAACGCTCGCCTGGTTGCCCCAGATCATGCGCGCCGTCTTCTTGCCGCGGCGCAAGGCGCTCTCGTCGACCACGTCGTCATGCAGAAGCGTCGCCGTGTGCATGAATTCGACCGCGGTGGCGAGCTTGACATGGCCTTCGCCCGAATAGCCGAACATCTGCGCGGCGGCGAGCGTCAGCATGGGCCTGAGCCGCTTGCCGCCGGAAGAGATCAGGTGGTTGGCGATCTCCGGGATCATCTCGACGTCGGAGCCGGCCTTGGACAGGATCAGCTCGTTGACGCGTCCCATGTCGGCGGCCGTCAGATCGATCAGATCCTTGATGGAAGCGGGTTCCCGCTTGCCTTCGATGTTGAGAACGACACCCACCACGACAACTCCCGTCTACACTGACGCGCACGAGCAGCGCGCATCCACGGCACCCTTGATCCCGCGCCGACTCTAGGGCGGCACAACCGGGCACGGCAAGAGGCGAATTGGCGCGCTCTGCCGACGCTGTGTTTACCCGCACGTTTACACGAACGCCGCAACCTGCGATTTTCGTTCCATGATCGAGCTTGTCCGCACCAATGACGCCGTCGTGATCTCCTTTGTCGAATCGCTGATGCGCGACGCCGGCATCGCCTGTTTCGTAGCCGACCAGAATATGAGCGTGCTCGAAGGGTCGATCGGCCTTTTGCAGAAGCGTGTCATGGTCGACGCCGACAAGGCCGACGTGGCGCGCCGCATCCTCAAGGATGCCGGCATCGAAAACGAGATCCGCCAGAAATAATGGCAGCGACGACCGCCCCAGATACGCCGGCGCACACGGTCGATGCCTTCCATCGCGGACGCTTCTGGCTGGTGCAGCCTAGCCAGGGCGGTCATCGCGCCGGCATGGACGCCATGATGCTGGCGGCCGCCGTGCCGTCCGGCTTTTCCGGCCGGCTCGCCGATTTCGGCGCCGGGGCTGGTGCTGCCGCCCTTGCCGTGCTGTCGCGCTGCCCTGCGGCGCGGGCCGTGCTCGTCGAGCGCTCCGCCGAAATGGCGGGGTTCGCCGCCGCCACGCTTTCGCATCCCGGCAATGCGCATCTCGGCGACCGTGCCTCGGTGCTGACGGCCGACGTGACGCTGACCGGCCGAGCGCGCGCTGAAGCCGGGCTGGCGAACAATTCCTTCGACTTCGTCATCATGAACCCGCCTTTCAACGCCGCCGAGGATCGCTCGACGCCCGACGCGCTGCGCCGGCAGGCGCATGTGGCGGAGGACGGGCTGTTCGAAAGCTGGATCAGGAGCGCCGCCGCCGTCGCCAGGCCGCGCGGCGGGCTGGCCGTCATCGCCCGGCCCGAGCAGCTCGTTGCCATCCTCGATGCAATCGAAGGGCGCTTCGGCGACGCCGAATTGCTCTGCGTGCATCCGCGCCCGGACGCGGCGGCGATCCGCATCGTCGTCAGGGCGGTGCTCGGGGCGCGCGGGAAACTGTCGATCCGCCCGCCGCTCGCCTTGCACGGACCATCCGGCAACGCGCCGACGGAGCGGACGGAAATGATCAACAACGGCCTGGCATCGCTGTTCGGCGATTGATCCTGGGCCGGCGATGCGGCATTGCCGTTGGCCGGCGAATGCCTACATGGCAGGCAAGGTGACATCGCGCCCGAAAGACATTACCGACTTGCCTGATCTCACCCTGCTCCTTTGCATCTTGTCCGGAGACACCCGTTCGTGAAACGCCTTTTCAACCGCCTGTTGCCGAAATCCTGGCGCTCGACAGTCGTCACCATTCCGGTCATCCGGCTGCAAGGCACCATCATGGCCGGCGGCGGCCAGTTCCGGCCGAGCCTGTCGCTCGCCTCGACGGCCGGCCTCATCGAAAAGGCGTTCGGCTTCGACGCGCCGGCGGTCGCCATCTCGATCAACTCGCCGGGCGGCTCGCCGGTGCAGTCGCGGCTGATCTTCAAGCGCATCCGCGACCTGGCGGTGGAAAAGAACAAGAAGGTGCTGGTCTTCGTCGAGGATGTCGCGGCTTCCGGCGGCTACATGATCGCGGTCGCCGGCGACGAGATCTTCGCCGACCCGTCCTCGATCGTCGGCTCGATCGGCGTGGTCTCGGCCTCGTTCGGCTTCCCCGAGCTGATGAAGAAGATCGGCGTCGAGCGGCGCGTCCACACCGCCGGGCAGAACAAGGCGGTGCTCGATCCGTTCAAGCCCGAGAAGAAGGAGGACGTCGAGCGGCTGAAGGCGTTGCAGCTCGAAGTGCACGAGACCTTCATCGACCTCGTCAAGGAGCGGCGCGGCTCGAAGCTGAAAGACGACCCTGACCTGTTCACCGGCCTGTTCTGGACCGCGAAGAAAGGCCTCGAGCTCGGCCTTGTCGATGCGCTGGGCGACATGCGCAGCGTGCTCAAGACCCGTTTCGGCGACAAGACGCAGCTCAAACTGATCAGCGCGCCGCGTGGCCTGTTCGGCCGTTTCGGCCTGTTCGGCTCGCGCTTCTCGGCGCCCGATATCGCCGCTGCGGCCGCAAACGGCGTCCTCGATGCGGCGGAAGAACGCGCGCTGTGGGCGCGCTTCGGGCTTTGAAAAAGCCATGATTGCGGATAGCATGATCGCTTGACCGAGCCCTTCGGCCGGCCTTGCCGCGACAACGCGGGAGGAGTTTGGATATGCCGCAGATCATTTTCTTCGCTGTTGTCGGCGCCGCCGCCTATTTCGGCTACCGCGCTTTCGTGCGCGAGGCCGAGCGCGTGACAGCCAAGATCCGGCGCACCGAAAAACAGGCGGCGAACGGCACGATGGGCACGCTGGTCAAGGATCCCAAGACCGGCGAATATCGTCTCGCCAAGGACTGATCCCATCTCGCCAGCAGCCGACATCCTGGAGCCCGGCACAGAGGTCCGGAAATGGCTTGCGCCGGCCAAGATCAACCTGGCGCTGCATGTCACGGGAAGGCGCGACGACGGCTATCATCTCATCGAGAGCCTTGCCGTGTTCACACGCTTCGGCGACCGGCTGGAAATCGAGCCGGCGGAGCAGGACGAATTCTCGGTGTCCGGCCGATATGCCGCCGCCCTGCCGCTCGACGACGGCAATCTGGTGGTGAAGGCGCGCGATGCCTTGCGCCGGGAGGCCGGCGCGCAGCGCACGCCGCCCGTCGCCATCCGGCTGGAGAAGAACCTGCCGGTCGCCTCGGGCGTCGGTGGCGGGTCCAGCGACGCGGCAGCCGCGCTCAACGGCCTGGCGCGGCTCTGGAAGCTCGATATCGACGAGATTTCGCTGGCCCGGATCGGGCTTTCGCTCGGAGCCGACCTGCCGATGTGCCTGAAGTCGAAACCGCTGGTCGCGCGCGGCATCGGTGATGAAGTGTCGCCGCTCTCCGCGTTTCCGGCGCTTGGTCTGGTCCTGGTCAATCCGGGCGTCGCCGTCTCAACGCCGGACGTGTTCAAGGCGCTCTCCCGTCGCGACAATGACGCGCTGCCGCCGCTGCCAAGGCGCCTCGACTTCCATGCCGTCCGCAACTGGCTGGAAACGACCCGCAACGATCTCGAAGGCGCCGCTCAAGCCATTCAGCCCGCGATCGGCGAGGCGCTCAAGGCGCTCAAGCGCGCCGACGCCGCCTTCGCGCGCATGTCCGGCTCGGGCGCCACCTGCTTCGGCCTGTTCGAGACCGGCAATGTGGCCAAGCGCGCGGCGATCGAGATCCGCGCGCGTCATCCCGACTGGTTCGTGGCCGCCACGCGCAGCAGGGAGGTGAGCGATGGCGAAGCTTGACGAGAGCCGACCCTTCATTCCGGTGCGCATCGCGGTGCTGACGGTCTCAGACACGCGCAGCCTTGCCGACGACAAGTCGGGCCAGACGCTGGCCGACCGCATCACGCAAGCCGGCCACACGCTTGCGGCGCGCGACATCGTCACCGACGACTGCGAAAAGATCCGCGACAAGGTTCTCGACTGGTCGAAGGACGACAATATCGATGTCGTGATTACCACCGGTGGCACTGGCTTCACCGGCCGCGACGTGACGCCGGAGGCGCTGGAGCCGATCTTCGAAAAGCGCATGGACGGTTTTTCGGAGGTCTTCCACCGCATCTCCTACGACAAGATCGGCACCTCGACGATCCAGAGCCGGGCGACCGGCGGCGTCGTCAACGCCACCTTCGTCTTCGTGCTTCCGGGCTCGCCCGGCGCCTGCAAGGACGCTTGGGACGGCATCATCAAGGCGCAGCTTGACTATCGGCACATGCCCTGCAACTTCGTGGAAATCATGCCGCGGCTGGACGAGCATCTGAGGCGCGGCGGCAAGCCTGCCTCATAGGGGAGCGCAGGCGTCACTTCGGCGGCGCCACCCAGATTTCGGCGTTCAGCCGCCTGGTCGCGAGACCGCGAGCCAGGGCTTCCGCGCCGCGAGCGGACTTTGCCAGAGCCGAGGCCTGGCGCTTGCTGATGACGAGACCTTCGGCGAGCGCCCGATTGCCCGAAAAGACACGCGCCAGGAAAGGCGCGCGGTCGGCCCGAGCGCGTGAGAAACGGGCCGGCATGGTCTGCTTCGCCGTATGCGCGACAACCTCGTCGATCCAGCCTTCGGCCAGCCGGGCGCCGGGCTCCAGAAGCAGCAGCCAATCGCCCTTGGCCTGGCCGATACCGGCGCCCAACCCACCGCTCACATAATGGCAGCCGGCATGCTCGGCCACCCGATGCGTCTGGTCGGTCGAGCCTTGATCGCAGACGATGACGTCGCGCACGACGCCTTCGACCGCGCCGCCGACCAGCGAGGCGAGCGTGCGGGCAAGTCCCTCTTCGTCGTTCCGAGTCTCGATAAGAACGCTGAGCATGCCTAGCCGAATAGCGGAAAGTGCGGCGATGCGCCAGTTGCGCTCCCCAAGCGAAAAAGTTCTTGCTTTGTTCTCATCGGCAAAATAGGAATAGTTTCATGAACAGAGCGATTCGACAGCCTGCCGACAGTCCCTGGGAGAGGGCGAAAATGGAACAGATCGTACGCGCCGACATTGCCGCTTTCGGAGCAGGCAGAGCCGAGATGGCGAACGCGATGATCGAGCAGAGCGGCATGCGCGTGCGGCCCGACCGCAATCGCGGCCGCTCGGCCGGCATCAACCCGTCCGGTCGGTTCGAGCCGGTCAGCCGGCATGTCTTCGATGACGGCTGGAACTCGCTGGAGGAGTTGCCGCCGTTCAAGACGGAAGTGCAGGTCGAGAAGCCGCGCACCATCATCACCCGCAACGAGTCGCCCGACATTTCCTTCGACCGTTCGATCAATCCCTATCGCGGCTGCGAGCATGGCTGCGTCTACTGTTTCGCCCGGCCGACGCATGCCTTCATGGGCCTGTCGCCGGGGCTCGATTTCGAATCGAAGCTGTTCGCCAAGCCGGATGCGGCGCGCATGCTGGACAGAGAGTTGTCGAAGCCGGGCTACCAGCCGCGCACGATCGCCATCGGCACCAACACCGATCCCTACCAGCCGATCGAGAAACAGTACCGGATCATGCGCGAGATCCTCGAAGTGCTGGAGGCGCGCGGACACCCGGTCGGCATCGTGACGAAGTCGGCGCTGGTGACGCGCGACATCGACATCCTGTCGCGCATGGCGGAGCGTGGCCTTGCCAAGGTGGCGCTTTCGGTGACGACGATGGACCGCATGCTGGCCCGCACCATGGAACCGCGCGCGTCGACCCCAACGAAGCGGCTGGAGGCGATCAGGCAATTGTCGGACGCCGGCATCCCGGCCTCCGTGATGGTGGCGCCAATCATTCCCGGCCTCAACGATCCGGAGATGGAGCGCATCCTCGATTCGGCTCGGGCCGCCGGCGCCCGGGAGGCCGGCTACGTCATCCTGCGCCTGCCGCTCGAAGTGGCGCCGATCTTCAAGGATTGGCTGTTGCGGCATTACCCCGACCGCTACCGGCATGTGATGTCGCTGATCCGGTCGATGCGCGACGGCAAGGATTACGATTCCGAATGGGGCAAGCGCATGAAAGGCGCCGGACCCTACGCCTGGCAGATCGGCCGGCGCTTCGAGATCGCGGCCAAGCGTCTCGGCCTCAATGTCGAGCGGCGGCAGCTTCGCGTCGATCAATTCGTCGCAGGCTCCGGCGCAGGCGAGCAGTTGATGCTGCTTTGAAGATGGCGCCGGCCGTGACGGCCGGCCCTAAAGCAGTTCCAGGCAAAGCGGTTGTCCATCTGGAATTGCTACTTGTTTCAAGAATTCCGTCCGGCCCTTGTCCCCCGGCCGTGAGACGGTGCCCTCCCGGTCCGGCGCCCCACCCGACCCGGAGGGACTTGCGGAGAATCGGAGCCGATGCGAACCTCGCCGCACCATGGCTCGCGCGCGTTCCGATTCTCCGCTTCTCTTTGAAATGGTCGAGAAGCCCGACTTCTCGATCGAGACCAAGGCGATGGCCGACGGGCTGTGGCCGGTCGCCGGCATGGATGAAGCTGGCCGCGGTCCGTTGGCAGGCCCGGTCGTGGCTGCGGCGGTGGTGCTCAACCCCGCCAATATCCCGGAAGGCCTCGACGATTCCAAACGCCTCACGCATTTGCAGCGCGAGGCGCTGTTCCTCAAGATCCTCGGCTCGGCGCTCAGCGTATCGATGGCCTCGATCAGCGCCGAAGGCATCGACAACAGCAACATCCTGAAAGCCAGCCTCGAAGCAATGCGCCGCGCCGCCGCGGGTCTGTCACTGCAGCCGAAACTCGCCTTGGCCGACGGCCGCGACATCCCGCCAGGCCTCGCCTGCGAAGGCCGCGCGCTGATCAAGGGCGACCAGCGCTCGCAGTCGATCGCCGCCGCCTCGATCGTCGCCAAGGTGATGCGCGACCGCATGATGTGCGGCTGCGGCGGCCATCACGAGCATTACGGCTTCGAGGTACATATGGGCTATGCGACGGTCCGGCACCGCACCGCCATCGAGGCGCATGGCCCGGTGGCAAGGCTGCATCGGACCTCGTTCGCGCCGTTCAGGCTGGGTGGCGCTGAGGTGGTCGAGGAAGAAGAGAGCTTCGCCGGGTTGGAGTGACGGCGACTGCCTCCATCCTTCGTCATCCTCGGGCTTGACCCGAGGATCCATGCCGTGACCTCTTTCGTGGGGCGCAGCGGCGCAGAATTTTGTAATCGTTGCAACGCCTTAGCGTCACGGCATGGATCCCTAGGGTCTGCGCGCGTCGCTTCGCTCCTTGCTCCGCCCTAGGATGACGAACGTGCTACAACAAAAAAGCCGCCGGGTTGCCCAGGCGGCTTTCGATTTAGAAGTTTCGAAGTCAGCTCAGTTCAGCTTGGCCTTGACGTCATTCAGCGCCGATTTGAACAGGTCGGCGCCGGCCTTGGCGTCAACCTTGGCGGCGAGCAGCGCGCGGGCGGCCTCGACGGCGATGTCGACGGCCGAGGCGCGCACTTCGCTGACGGCCTCGCGCTCGGCCTGGCTGATCTTCTGCTCGGCAAGCGCGGTGCGCCGGGCGACATAGTCCTCGGTCTTCTTGGCCGCCTCGGAAGCGAGCAGCTCAGCCTCGCGCTTGGCGGCGGCGACGATGTCGGCGGCCTCCTTCTCGGCTTCCTTGCGCTTCTGCTGATATTGGGCAAGCAGCTGCTGGGCCTCTTCACGAAGCTTGCGCGCTTCCTCGAGCTCGCCGCTGATCTTGGCCGCGCGGCCGTCCAGCGACTTGGTGAGCATGCCCGGCACCTTCAGATAGATGATGGCGCCGAGGAAGATGATCAGGGCGATGGTGGCCCAGAGCGTGGCAAGTGATGTGGCGTCCATGATCCCGCTCCTCACCGGCTCGCGGATTTGACCGCGGCCGCGATCTCGGACTTGTCGGCCTTGCCGCCGACAAGCGCCTCGACGATGGCCGACGTGGTATCCTCGGCGATCGTGCCGACTTCCTTCATCGCCTTGGCCTTGATCGAGGCGATGCTCGCCTCGGCCTCGCCAAGCTTCTTCTCGAGCTCGGCCTCGAGCTTCTTGCGCGTGCCCTCGGCGTCCGCCTTGGCGGCGTCGCTTGCCTGCTGGCCGATCTTGTTGGCGTTGGCCTTGGCCTCCGCCAGTTCCTGCTCATAGGCGGCAACGGCGGCATCCGCCTCGCCCTTCAGCCTTGCGGCATGGTCGAGGTCCTGGGTGATGCGATCACTGCGGACATCGATGATGCCGCCAAGACGCGGCATCACAACGCGCTTCAGGAACAGGTAGAAGAGCCCGAAGGTGATGACCAGCCACAGGATCTGCGACGGGAAGGTCTTGGCGTCGAACGGCGGGAACGCTTCATGCTCCGCGGCAGGCACGGCAGTGCCCGCATGCGTATCGCCCTCGGCCGCGGCCGGCGCTGTTTCTTGCGCATAGGCAGATGTCACGAACATCTCATTCCCCTGTCCATGGAACGGGGCCGCACCATGCGGCCCCTTTCGTCAGCTCTCAATCTTACTTGAAGACCAGGAGCAGAGCGATCAGGAGCGAGAAGATGCCCAGAGCTTCGGTCACCGCGAAGCCGAAGATCAGGCGGCCGAACTGGCCGTCGGCAGCCGACGGGTTGCGGAGCGCGCCCGAGAGGTAGCTGCCGAAGATGTTGCCGAGGCCGATGCCCGCGCCGCCCATGCCGATGCAGGCGATACCAGCGCCGATAGCAGCTGCTGCAGTTGCGTCCATTTCAAAAACTCCTGTGGTTTGCTTGTTCGTTGCGGTTGGTACGTTGGGTATGCTGGCGCCGCGGCGCCGGTGAAAATCAATCAGTGGCTCGGGTGCAGCGCGTCGTTCAGATACATGCAGGTCAGCACCGCGAAGACGTAGGCCTGCAGGAAGGCGACCAGCAGCTCGAGAGCGGTCAGCGCGACGGCCATGGCGAGCGGCAGAACCGAACCGGCGATGCCGACGGCGCCGAACGCGCTGAGGCTGACGACGAAGCCCGAGAACACTTTCAGCGTGATGTGGCCGGCCAGCATGTTGGCGAAAAGACGAACCGAGAGGCTGACCGGGCGCGAGACGAAGGAGATGACTTCGATCGCCACCACCAGCGGCAGAAGAAGACCCGGCACGCCATGCGGCACGAACAGCTTGAGGAAGCCCAAACCGTGCTTGGCGAAGCCGTAGACGACGACCGTGCCGATGACCAGGATTGCCAGCGTGAAGGTGACGATGATGTGGCTGGTGACGGTGAAGAAATAGGGGAACAGGCCGATCAGGTTGGCGACCAGCACGAACATGAACAGCGAGAACACCAGCGGAAAGAACTGCATGCCCTGCTTGCCGGCGGCATCGCGCAGCATGTTGCCGACGAATTCATAGGCCATCTCGGAGACCGACTGCAGGCGCCCCGGGATCAAGGCGCGGCTGGCCGTGCTCCAATAGAGGAAAGCCGAGGCCAGCACGATCGTGACGATCATGAATAGAGAGGAGTTGGTGAACGAGACGTCGTAGCCGCCGATATGCAGCGGGATGATCGGATGGATCTGGAACTGGTGGATCGGATCGACCTTGTCAGCAGCAGCCACTTTAAATCCCCGTCAAAGCCACAATCGGCTTCTTAAGTTCACTTCAGCACCCAGGGGGCGCCCACTTCATTCTTTCGGCTCGCGCGGCTTGCCGCCCTGACCGAATTCCGGTGCAAGCCCCGCCGAACGCAGGACATTGAGTATACCGGCACCAAAGCCCAGCAACAGGCCGACGATCAGACCCCAAGGCGCTGTTCCCGCCAGGCGGTCGATGATCCAGCCCAAGCCGACACCAACCACCACTCCGGCGATGAACTCGCTGGACAGTTTCAGCGCCTGACCGTAACCGGCCGCAGCTTTCGCTTCGTCTTTCCCCTCGAGCCGGTCCGTGCGCCTCGTCGCAAGCGATGCTTCGAGATCGCGCCGGCGGCGCTCAAGTTCGTCGTCGCGGATGGTGGCTTCTGGCTGCCTGCCGCGGCCGGTTTCTCCGGTTCCGTCTGGCCCGGTTTTGTTGGCCATCGCAACCCCCCTGCCCGGGCAGACGATTGCCGTCCGTCCGCTTCTAAAGTCGCCGGCAACATAGTTAGAGGGTCCGCGCCCGTCAAGCCACGGGCCGAACTTCCAAGCGATGTATTTTTCGCTGTTAAAACAATGACTTATCGAGGTGCGACATCGTGCCCTTCACGCCCGCGTGAGGTGACGGCGCGAATCCTGGCGACAAGCCGCATCGATCGGCACGCGCGGCGGGCCGCCGGGAGCATTGCCGGAGGCGTCGTTTAGGTGGGTCCAGTTCAAGCCGCCTGACGGCTCAGCTCCAGCCGCCGCCATAGGTACGGTAGAAGATGTGCAGGCCGATCCGGGTCATGCGCTGCATGGCGCGCGCCCAGCCGGGATGGACATAATTGGCATAGTAATGCGTCGAGGAGCCGACCTCAGGAATGAAGATCTTGCCGGCGGTCACCGCCATGGCGACCTCCTGGGCAGTCTTGTAGGAAGCCTGGTCGGTGATGGTCTTCTTCCTGCCGTCGCAGGCGAAGGAGAACTGGCAGCGGTTGAACCAGCCGTCGTTCTGGTAGACGACGCCGCAGATCGTCTTCGGATAGGCCGGGTTGCGGACGCGGTTCAGGATCACCTGGGCGACCGCCGCCTGGCCGCGGACGGGCTCGCTGCGCGCCTCGAAATAGATGCCCTTGGCAAGGCAGGCCTGCTCGGGCTTGGAAAAGACGCTGGCCGGCAGCGGGTTCTGCAGCCACGCGTGGTCGCCCTTGCCCATCGGCGGGATGAAGCGGCCATCGTTCGGATCGTCCTGCAGCAGCGCCTCGAAGGGCGACGCCTTGGCATAGTCGGGCGCGGACTGGGCATAGGCGGTGGCGAGGATGTCCGGCTTGTCGTTGTTGACGAGGGCGACGAGCGCTGCCGGCAGATCCGGATCCGGCTTCTTGTCCTCGCGCAGATGGAAGGCCTGGGCGATCTGGACTTCCTTGCCCTTGATGCCGGGCTTGGCGAAGGTGAGCTTCAGGCCGCTGTCCATCGAGGGACGCAGCAGCGAGGAGGTGCGCTCGAAGATCGAGCCGGCGCTGAAATTCTTGGGCGGCGCGACGGGCGAGACCTGGACGAGGCGGCCCTTCTTGTCGGCGCGCACGACTCGATCCTCATCGGGCGTGACGCCCGCGGCGTTGCCCTTGCCACGGAAGGCGACGGTGCCCACGCCCGGCAGATTGACGCCGGAGCCGGAGATCGAGCCGGTGGCGGTGGAATCGATGAACGGCATTTCTGCGGCATGCACCGAGCCGGCGGCGGATTTCTCGATATAGGCGTTCCAGCGGGCGCTGGGCGACTCCAGGCCGGTGATCAGGCTGGTCATATCCTGATAGGCAACGACCGACGGAAAGCCGATCCACATGCCCAGCCCGAGCACCAAAGGAGAAAGGAAGGAACGTCTTTTCGCAACGGCGGCGGCGGCAAGCCGCATGGAAACGCGTCGATGCACGGAACTCTCCAGAACGCTACTGACCCCGGAGAGCCAAAATGAAGCATTAACCTTGATGCGGGGTTAACGACATCGATCATGTTCTTTTCATGTTTGAGGAAAGCCGGCTTGCCGTTTCCACAGCAAGCCGGCGAAGAATCGGGCATGGGGGTGCATCGGGTTGGGTGAATCAGACCTGGCGCAGGAAGATCGGCCAGGCGAGCGCCGCACAGATCGCGGCAGCGAGCCACACGCCCGGCCATGCGAAGACCACCAGCAGCCAGGGAATGGCGATCGGCACCAGGCAGAAGCCGACGAACACAAAGCTGTTGGCGAGGCTGAGCGCGGTGCCGACATGGCCCGCGCCGGCTAGCGTGGCAAGCTCGGTATAGGCGACGCCGTGCCAGGCGGAGACGAATATGCCGGCAACGACGACCATCAGCGGAAGCAGCGGCAGCAGCGGGGGGATTGCGGCGGCGCCTGTCACCAGCAGCCACAGCACCAGGAAGGCCAGCGCGCTCAACGCGCTGCAGATCTTCAGGAACGGCCGGCGGTTGCCGTGGCGGTCGGTGAAGCGGCCGCTCCAGACGCGCATCACCATGGCGCCGGTCTGCACGGCGGCGAGGCTGGTGCTGGTCACCCATGTGCCCATGCCGGCGAAGTCGTGCAGGAAGACCGAGGCGAAGGTCAGCACCGCGACCTGCGGAAAGCAGAGCAGGCCGATGGCGGTCGAGATGCGCCACACCTCGATGTTGCGCAAGGGCGCCGGGCCGGTTGTCGCCGCGGCGGCGTGGCTGCCGCCTTCCACCGGCGGCTCGTGCAGCCAGCGCCAGGCGAAACAGGCCGAGAGCGCGGAGACGGCCGCAAGCAGGCCGAAGACCGCGGTAAAGCCCAGGGCCAGCGCCAGCGACGGCAGGACAAGCGCGCCCAGCCCGCCGCCGAGCGGCACCGCCGTCTGCCTGATGCTCATGGCGAAGCCGCGCTCGCCCTCGCCGAACCAGCCCATGATGGCGCGGCCGCTGGAGCCGTTGACGCTGCCGCCGAGCAAGCCGGCGACAAGCAGGCTCACCGACAGAAGCGTGACGCCGGGAACGGCCATTTTCGTCGGCACGACGAGCAGCGCCATGATGAGAAGCCATGCAGCCGTCGCGCCGAGCCCGGTCAGGAGCACGCGGCGGTCACCCCAGCGGTCGGTGAGCACGCCCCAGGGCAGTTCGCTCAGCGCCACGCCGAGGCCGAGAAGCCCAAGCGCGAGGCCCAGCGAGGCATTGTCGAGGTGGTAGCCCTGGCGCATCGCCACCGCAGTCGCCGGAATGCCGGAGAAGGTGGCGGAGAAGCCGGCATTGGCCGCAACGCCGATGCCGAGCACCTTCCAGCGATGGTTGGGACCGAAGGCGCGGCGCGCGGAGGTGACGGCGGCTGCATCAGGCTGTTGGCAGTCGCTGCGTGTGACGATGGCGGACATGATCCATTCCCGTGACGGCCGGCTGGCGGCTTGACGGACCGGATGTAGCGCCATAGCTTCATCCATAAAATCAGGAAGTTTTTGATCGACACTCCTGAAAATCAGGACAATCTCATGCGCCGCGTCACGTTCGACCTCGATGTCCTCAGAACCTTCGTCACCGGCATGGAGCTGGGCAGCTTCGCCAAGGCGGCCGAACGGCTGGGACGCTCGACATCAGCGGCCAGCGCCCAATTGAAGAAGCTGGAAGAGCAGGCGGATACGCCGATCTTCCGCAAGGCGGGGCGCGGCCTGGCGCTGACCGAAGCCGGCGAAACCATGCTCGGCTATGCGCGGCGGCTGATCGAGCTCAACGACGAGGCGGCCTCCGCCATTCGCGACGTCGAGCTGGAAGGCTGGGTGCGGCTCGGCCTGCAGGAGGATTTCGGCGAGGCCGTGCTGCCCGACGTGCTTGGCCGCTTCGCCCGCGCCCATCCCAAGGTGCGCATCGAGGCGCGCATCGGACGCAGCCACGACCTCGTCGAACGCGTCCTGTCCGGCAATCTTGACATCGCGCTCGCCTGGCATGACGGCACCACCCTGCCCTACAGCCGCCACGTCGCCGATGTGCAGTCGCGCTGGATCGGCCCGGCAAAGCCGATCGAGGTCGGTCCGCGCAATGGCGAGCCGCTGCCGCTGGTGGTGTTCGAGGCGCCGTGCCTGTTGCGCACTGTCGCGACGGAAACGCTCGACCGCGCCGGCATGCCCTGGCGCATGGCATTCTCCAGCCCCAGTCTCGGCGGCATCTGGGCGGCGGTGGCGGCCGGCCTCGGCCTGACGATCCGAACCGATATCGGCCTGCCCGCCAATGTCAGGGCGATCGCGCCGGGCGTATTGGGGCTTCCCGCCCTGCCGATGATGGCGCTGCATCTACACCAGAAGGACGCCGAGCTCGACCCGGTCGCGGCGCGGCTGGCGGAGATTCTTTTGCAGGCGGCACTGGAGACATTGCCGGAGGGGGCGCGGGCGAAGGAGAACCTGATAAAGGTCGCCTAAGCTTTGAAACGCTGGCGGGGCGCGAAGGATCACAGCTTATCCGTTCTGCGTGGCCGTATCCTCAACAGGGTCTGCGCGCGTCGCTTCGCTCCTTGCTCCGCCCGTGGATGACGACTGGAGAGGCGTCGCCGCCCTAATGCCTCACCGCTTCTTCGCGCGGCCCGCGAAAGGATTGTCCGACGTCCGCAGCGCCATGCGGATCGGCACGCCGGGCATGTCGAAGGCTTCGCGCAGGCTGTTGGTGAGATAGCGGACATAGGATTGCGGCATCGCGTCGGGCCGCGAGCAGGAGACGACGAAGCCCGGCGGCCGGGTTTTTGCCTGGGTGACATATTTGATCTTCAGCCGGCGGCCGGCGACGGCGGGCGGCGGATGATGCGCCAGGATGCCTTCCAGCCAGCGGTTGAGCTTGCCCGTGGAGACGCGGCTGTTCCAGACCTTGTGCGTCTTGATGACGCTTTCCATAAGCTTGTCGAGGCCACGCCCGGTCTCGGCCGAGACCGGCGCCGCCTGGATTCCGCGCACCTGCGGCAAGAGCCGCTCGGTCTTTTCGCGCAGCTCGGCCAAAAGCTCCTGCGGGTTGTCGATCAGGTCCCATTTGTTGAAGGCGATCACCGGCGCCCTGCCCTCGCGGATGATGAGGTCGGCGATCTGCAGGTCCTGCTTCTCGAAGGGGATGGTGGCGTCGAGCACGATGATGACGATCTCGGCGAAGCGGATGGCGCGCAGCCCGTCCTGCACCGAGAGTTTTTCCAGCTTCTCCTGCACCTTGGACTTGCGCCGCATGCCGGCGGTGTCGAACAGCTTGATCCGGCGGCCGCGCCAATCCCAGTCGACCGAGATCGAATCGCGGGTGATGCCGGCTTCCGGGCCGGTGAGCAGCCGCTCCTCGCCGATCAGCGCATTGATCAGCGTCGACTTGCCGGCATTCGGGCGGCCGACGACTGCGATGCGCAGCGGCTTGGTGTCGTCATAGGCGGGCTCGGCATCCGGGTCGGCGATGTCCTCGCCGATCAACACCTCGCTGGCGGCGATCTCGTCGCTGTCGTCTTCCTCCTCGCCGAGCGCGCGCTCTTCGCCCAAGGCTTCGACCACCGCATCGCGCAGGTCGGGCATGCCCTGGCCGTGCTCGGCCGAGACCGGGATCGGCTCGCCGAGGCCGAGCTCCCAGGCCTCCAGCAGTCCTCCTTGAGCGCCGCGCGCCTCGGCCTTGTTGGCGACAAGAACCACCGGCTTGCCGGATTTGCGCACGACGTCGGCGAAGGTGCGGTCGTCCGGCATCAGGCCGGATTTGGCATCGACGGTGAAGAAGATGAGGTCGGCCTCGCGAATGGCGATCTCGGTCTGCTGGCGCATGCGGCCGGGCAGCGTCGAAGCGGCCGCATCCTCGAAACCGGCGGTGTCGATGACATCGAAATAAAGATCGTAGAGTTTCGCCGCATGGACGCGGCGGTCGCGCGTGACGCCCGGCGTGTCGTCGACAAGCGCCAGCTTCTTTCCGACCAGCCGATTGAAAAGAGTCGATTTGCCGACGTTAGGCCGGCCGATGATGGCGACTTTGAACGACATCCAGTCTACCGTTTATTTTGCATGTCGTTTGCCCCAAAACCGCTGCGCACTTTTGGGCGACATGCAATCACGACGCGTTGCCCGACCCGCGGATCAGCTCGGACATCAGCTGCGCCCGCTGGCGCACATTGCGCGGGGCAGCCTCGTCCGAAGAGATCTGGTCGAACAGTTTGAGCGCATCGGCCGACTTGCCGTCCTTCCAGGCGGCAAGGCCAAGCGCCTCGCGCGCCGAATGGCGCAGCGGATTGGTGTCGGCGGTGAGCGCCTCGACGCGGCTGGAGACATCGGCGAAGGAGCCGTAGTCGACGAGCAGCAGAGCTGCTCTCAGCCGCGCGATGTCGCGGATGCCGGCGGGGATGGCGTTGTCGGCGGCGACGTCATCGAAATCCTTGACCGCGCCGTCGACGTCGCCCTTGTCGGCCTTGACGGTCGCGGCGCGCATACGGGCGAGCAGCGGATAGGCGCCGTAGCCGTCCTTCTCCAGCTGGTCGAGAGCGGCGATCGCCTCGTCGTTCTTGCCGTCATTGGCGAGCTTGAGGGCCGCCGAGAAGGCGTCGCCCGAGCGGTTGGCGCGGCTCTCGTCCCAGTAGCGGTAGCCGACGACGGCGGCAGTGCCCAGCACGATCAGGATGGCAATGCCCAGAATGGCCGGGCCAAAACGATCCCACAGCGCCTGCGCCTGCTCGCGACGAATCTCTTCGTTGACTTCGCGGATAAAACTGTCGTCCGACATCCTTAAAAAACCATTATTGCCCCAAAGGGGGCGCTTCTTGAGCCCGCGTTTTAGCGAAAATTTGTCGGCATGGAAGGGGGCGGGCCGGAAAATCGGCTGAGAACGCCAGATGCCGCACGGGGCTTGCCGGATCGCATCGACGCCACATTTGCGCGATAGCCGGCTTCCGATCGGCCGGAAGGGTCCTGCCAGAAGGTTGCCAATGCTTTGTTCATACCGCGTCCTTGCATACAGTCTTGCTTCGCTCGCCTCAGCCAATGCCGCCTTCGCCGATCCGCCGAAACCGCCAGCCGTTTCGCCGGCCAGGCCCAAGCAGGTCGTGCTGATTTCTTTCGATGCCGCCCGCGAGATCTCGCAATGGCAGCGAAGCCGGGTGCTGGCAAAGCGCACCGGCGCGCGTTTCACCTATTTCCTGTCCTGCGTCTTCCTGCTCTCGCCGGACACGCGACAACAATATGCCGGCCCCGGCAAGGCCGCCGGCAAATCCAATGTCGGCTTCGGCGCCTCGAAACAGGACGTCGCGGATCGGCTTGAGCAGGTCAGGCTGGCGGCGGCCGAAGGCCATGACATCGGCAGCCACGCCTGCGGCCATTTCGACGGCAAGGACTGGAGCAAGGCAGACTGGCTGGCCGAATTCGCCTCCGTCCGGCGCATCTTCGAGAATGCCTATGCGATCAACGGCATCCCCGAACCGGCCGACTGGCGTGATTTCGCCCGTCATGCCGTGACCGGTTTCCGCGCGCCATATCTTTCGACCGACAAGGCGCTTTACGAAGCGCTGCCCGAGGCGGGTTTCCAATATGACGCGAGTGGCGTCTCGAAAGGCCCTGAACTGCCGCCGAGCCGCGACGGCACAATCCGTTTTGCCCTGCCCCTCGTTCCGGAGGGGCCGAAGGCGAAGCCGGTGGTCGCCATGGACTACAATCTCTATGTCCGCCATTCAGACGGCGCCGAGAAACCGGCGATGGCGGGCGAATTCACCGAGCGCGCCTATCAGGCCTTCCGCGCCGCCTTCGAGGCTGAGTACAACGGCAAGCGCCTGCCGCTGGAAATCGGCTTCCATTTCACGCTGATGAACAACGGCGCCTATTGGGACGCGCTGGAGCGGTTCTCCGAGGAGGTCTGCGTGAAAGCCGATGTCGAGTGCATCAGTTTTCGCGATTATGTCGCACGCCAGCGCGCCGGACGCGCGCAGGCGAGTGTGGGCGGCTGACTGGACCCAGCCGCGCCCTAACGCGCGGCGCGATCTTTCAGATTCGCTCCATGCGCTTTAGGTTTGATCTTACGCATGTCTCGATCCCGAAACCGGTTCCCACTTTCGGGAGGCTGCTTTAACTTACCGGCTGATCTTCGGGACGCATGCCAGCCTGCTCGCGTTCCAGATAATGCTGATCGATAACCGGCAGTTGTTCGCCTTGCAGCGTCGCCTCGAAGGCACGCAAACGTTTGTGCACAGACTGCAGCTCGACAATCGTCGACCAAGAATTCAACAGGAACTGCAGCGAGTTCGTCACCTTGCCGAACGCGTTCGAGATCTGATTCAGCGCGCCAAACGTGATCTTGTGCGCGACCAGCGAAGGCCCGAGGATCAGCAGCGAGAAGATGTTGTCGGCCTGCAGGTAGGTGTAACGAACTACGTTGAAATAGATGTAGTGGAAATAGAGCTTGAAATAATTGCGGCGGACGTTGTTGAACAATTGCGTCGTCGTCGCCGGCTGAGCCCGGTCGGGATGATCTTCGCCGTAGACAAGCTCCTTGCGATAAGCTGCCTCGACACGCTGGTTTCGAAACTGCAGGCCCGGGAGCTTAAGACCCGCCACCATGACGGAGATCGTTCCGAATAGACACCAGCCCAATGCCGCAACGACCAGTGGTTGAGGGACCGCGCCGATGATCGGCAATTCGGTGATGTGAGCCTGTAGCTGAATCAAGACCGGCAGAAAGGCGATCAGGGTCATGATCGACTGAACGAAGGTCGAGCCGAGATCTTCCATGATCTGCGAGAAACGCATCGTGTCTTCCTGGATACGCTGCGAGGCGCCCTCGATGTGGCGCAGCCGGCCCCAATTGGCCATGAAGTAATCGTTCATCGCGGTGCGCCAACGGAAGATCCAGTGGCTAACGATGAAGGCGTTGACCACCTGCACATTCATGCCGACCAGCGCCAGCCAGGAGAAATCGGCCAGCCCTTTGTAGAATTCTATGTTGGTCGAGGGAGTCGTTCCCGACATCAAGCCTTGGACGTAGTCGAAGAAGGGGCCATACCAATTATTGACCGCAACCGAGATCTGAACGTTAAAGTAGATGAAGAACAGGATGACGGCGGTCATCAGGATCGACCAGTTCTGCCACGGGTGCGGGGCGTACCAGCTCCAGAAGGCGTAGAAGACCGCCACGCAGGCCACAAAGTAGATATAGAACCACAGGAACGGCTTCGACCACAGCACCGCGATGCCGATAATGGGCGGCGTGCCGGCCGCTGCCGGCGGCAAGCCGAAGACGGCGCCCAGTTGCTCACCACCGAAGAACCAGAACAGGATCGCCGCAAGGCTCCAGAGGGCGGCCGAGGTGAAGAAGAGCTTCGGCTGCGGGAAGAAAGATACGAACACTGTGGCGGGTTTCCTCGGTCTGACCGCAAATCAGCGGCGTTGCTGTTCGGCATAAGGTCACACATTAGGGGGAAAGAAAATGCCCTGCCCGATGCCCGGCATCGAACAAGGCCGCAAATCATGGCGATTTTGGCGCGGCCGACCAGGCAATGACGCCGGAGAGCAACAGGGCAACCGCCGCCATGATAGAGGCAAGGGTATAATTGCCCGACGCCTGGGCGAGCAGACCGGCGGCGACCGGGCCGACGATCTGGCCAAGGCCGAAGGCCGCCGTCATCACTGCGAAGACGCGGCGTGGCGCCCGCGGCGCGAGCTGTCTGCCCATCTGTATCCCCAGCGCCGTGATGGCGATGAAGGTGCCGCCGAGCAGGACACCGGCGATCAGCGGCCCGGCGGCACCTTTGACGACCACGCTGGCGGTGACGCCGACCACCTCGATCAGGCAGATCGCAGCGTAAGCGGCGTAGATCCCGATGCGGGCGGCGAGCTTGTGCCAGAACCAGGTCGAGGGAAAGCCGGCAAGCCCGGCGACCATCCAGACGGTAGCCTCGAACACGCGGCCGCCGCCGCCCTGGCGAACGATGGCGACCAGGAAGGTGGCCGTCACCACATAGCCGAAGCCGAACAGCCCGTAGGCGACGATCATCTTCGCCAGCGACCGGTCTTTCGGCAGCGCCGGCTCACGCCCGTCAACGCCATTGGCCGGCGTGGCCGAGCCCGCAAGCAGCATGACGATCAGCAAGCCAACCGCCGAAAGCGCTCCGGACCAGAGCCAGCCCGCGGCCCAATCCGCGTGTTCGGAGACGAGGATCGCGAGCAGTGCGGAGGAGACGGCAATGCCGAGGCCGACACCGCCGAAATGCAGCGCCTGCAGATCGCCGCGTCCGGCTTCCGCCAGATGGCTGAAGACGATCGAGGCCATGAACACCATGACGAAGGCGCTGGCGAGGCCGGCGAGGAAGCGGAGAAGCAGGAAAGCGGCCATCGTCTCGTTGAGACCCATGAGCCCTGCGAGCACGGCACTGGCGGCCAGGCCGGCGAACATCAGCAGGCGCTCCTGGCCATGCGCCCAGCCGCCGGCCGCGGCCAAAGCGCCGATGAGATAGCCGAGATAGTTGGCGGCCGCGATCCAGCCGGCATCGGCCGGGGTCAGGTGCAGTCCCTCCATCATGCCCGGCAGGATCGGCGTGTAGACGAAGCGACCGATGCCCTGGGCGACGGCAAGCGCGACCATGCCGGCAAAGGCAAGACGCACGGGAGATGGCGAGGCGTTCATTGCGGCGCACAATAAGAATGTGCGCTCGCGAAACAATGCGCTTGCGTTGGGCCAGCGCGGGGACGCGCCCCAGGCGTAGACGTCCCCTCACCCAGCCTCCGCTTCGCTCGGGTGACCTCTCCCCGCTGGGGAGAGGAGATTGTCGACGCCGGCGCCAACTTCTTCTCCCCACCGGGGAGAAGGTGGCCGCGAAGCGGCCGGATGAGGGGGAGCGCCGCCGAAAGGCCAATAACTAGCGACAGCCCGCCCCTGCCGTCTCGTAGGCCGTCCGGCGGGCCGTCAGCCGGAACGGCATGTCGCCGAGTTCGCGCTCCGACATCGTGTCGAGCACCGGATGCGACAGCGGATCGGTGATCCAGCGGGCGATCTCGCCATCGTCGCGCGACCTCGCCTCGGTCCCGGCAAACCCTTTCAGCAAGGATAAAATCTTCATCGGACTACTCGTGGCTCAAGGCTATTCGTGTTAAATTCTGCGCTTTCCCGTCGGGATTCAATTGAGATTTCGATCGACGCCATTTAGAAAAACTGAATGGCTATGCTCAACCGCGTCCATCTCAACGGCCTGCGCGCCGTGGAAACCGTCGCCCGGCTGGGATCGCTGGCGGCAGCCGCCGCCGAGCTGAACGTCTCGGTCAGCGCCGTCAGCCAGCAGGTCAAGCGCACGGAAAAGCAGCTGGGACAGGCGCTGTTCGAACGCACGCCTGGCGGGCTGGTGCCGACCGAATTCGGCGCCGCCTTCACGGCGCGGCTCAGCACCGGCTTCCGCGAGCTCGCGCAAGCGGTGGCGCTGGCCGACGAGGCCAATGAATGCACGCTGGTCGTCTCGGTGGCGCCGGCCTTCGCCTCGAAATGGCTGCTGCCCCGGCTGTCGCGGCATTTCGCGCGGCATCCGAACGTGCTTTTGCGCATCGACGCCTCGGCCAAGGTCGCCGATCTCGACCGCTCCGACATCGATATCGCCATCCGGCTCGGTGACGGCAAATGGCCAGGCGACCGCGCCGAGCTTCTGCTTGCGCAGGAGGTGTTTCCGGTCTGCGCGCCCTCGATCGCGGCCAGGCTGCACTCGATCGGCGATCTGGCGCAGACCTGCGCCATCACCGACGAGCGGGCGATGTTCAGCTGGGACAGCTGGTTCGAGGCCGCCGGCGTCGAGCCGGTCACCTTCCAGAAGGGCGCGCGCTTCACCGATCCGATGCTTTGCCTGGAATCGGCGATCGCCGGTCACGGCGTGATGCTTGCCTGGCAGTTGCTGACCGCCGACGCGCTGGCCGACGGCCGACTGGTCGCGCCCTTCGGGATCAGGGCCGAGAGCGGGCTCGGCTACTGGCTGGTGACCTCGGCCACCAAGAGTGAAAGCCGCAAGGTGCGCGATTTCAAGGCCTGGATCCGCGAGGAGATCGAGGTGACGGTGGCGCAGTTTCGCGCGCTGGACAGCGTCGCATAATCGCTGCGCACTTTGAGACAACGCGGTCCGCCATGCTTGAGAGCAGGCCCAGTCGATCGCGGTGGAAAGGTCAATCGCAGCGGTCTATGTAAGGATAGAACCCCAACACAACGGCAGGCAGGATCATGACCACACATTCGCGCGGCGTTTCGGCAAGCATCGACCCGGTGAAGCTCGACAGGCTGGCCGAAGTCGCCATCAAGGTCGGGCTGCAGCTGCAGCCCGGTCAGGATCTGGTGCTGACTTCGTCGATCGCGGCGCTGCCGCTGACGCGACGCATTGTCGAGCATGCCTACAAGGCTGGCGCCGGACTGGTGACGCCGATCTTCAACGATGACGAGATCACGCTGGCGCGCTTCCGCTACGGCGCCGATGCCGGGTTCGACCGCGCCGCCGGCTGGCTCTATGAGGGCATGGCGAAGGCCTTCTCGAACAATGCCGCGCGGCTCGCGGTACGCGGCGAGGACCCGTCGCTGCTTTCTTCGCAGGATCCGGCCAAGGTCGCGCGCGCCAACAAGGCGAACTCGATGGCCTACCAGCCGGCGCTGGAGAAGATCACCGGCTTCGACATCAACTGGAACATCGTCGCCTATCCCGATCTCGCCTGGGCTCGCCAAGTGTTTCCGGGCGAGCCGGACGACGTCGCGGTGGTGAAGCTCGCCGACGCCATCTTCTCCGCCTCGCGGGTCGATGTCGAGGATCCGATCGGCAACTGGAAGGCGCATAACGCCGCGCTGGCCGAGCGCACGAAATGGCTGAACGAGCACAATTTCCATTCCCTGCATTTCACCGGGCCGGGCACGGATCTCACCGTCGGGCTGGCGGATGGCCATGAATGGATGGGCGGCGCCTCGACGGCGAAGAACGGCGTCACCTGCAATCCCAATATCCCGACCGAGGAGGTCTTCACCACGCCGCATGCCAGGCGCGTCGAGGGTCATGTCTCCTCGACCAAGCCGCTCTCCTACCAGGGCACGCTGATCGACGAGATCTCGGTGCGCTTCGAGGGCGGGCGGATCGTCGAGGCCAAGGCCTCTAAGGGCGAGGACGTGCTGAAGAAGGTGCTCGACACCGACGAGGGCGCGCGCCGCTTGGGCGAGGTAGCGCTGGTGCCGCATTCCTCGCCAATCTCGAAGAGCGGACTTCTGTTCTTCAACACGCTGTTCGACGAGAACGCCGCCTGCCACATCGCGCTCGGACAGTGCTATTCGAAATGCTTCGTCAACGGCGCCTCGCTCAGCCAGGACGAGATCGCCGCGCGCGGCGGCAACAAGAGCTTCATCCACATCGACTGGATGATCGGCTCCGACAAGATCGACATCGACGGGGTGGCCAAGGACGGCAACCGCGTGCCGGTGATGCGCAAGGGCGAGTGGGCATAACAGGTATCGCCTGCGGAGGTGTGATGGCCTTCGACGTCGCGGTGAAGCGCATTTACGAGGCGCCCGAGAAAGCGGACGGCCGGCGGGTGCTGGTCGACCGCATCTGGCCGCGCGGCATCGCCAAGAAAGACGCCGCGCTAACGCTCTGGCTGAAGGAGATCGCGCCGAGCGACGAGCTGCGCAAATGGTTCGGGCACGAGCCGGAGCGCTGGGCGGAGTTCCAGAAGCGGTATCGGGCGGAGCTCGACGCGAATGGCGAGGCGGTGGCGCAACTGCGTGGTCTGTTGCGCGGGGGCAAGGTGACGCTGCTCTATGGCGCGCATGACGAGGCGCACAACAACGCGGTGGCGCTGGCGGGGTATTTGGAAGCCCAAGCTAATTGTTGAGAGGTCGAGTTCCTTCGCCCCCCTCTCTGTCCTGCCGGACATCTCCCCCTCAAGGGGGAGATTGGCAGCTTTGGCGACGGCGCTCGTCCTGCAACGTCTGCGATTGGCAGCTTTGGCGAGGCGCTTGTCTTGCAACGCCTGCGATTAGCGAAAGCCGGCGTGACGGCTAATCTCCCCCCCCTTGAGGGGGAGATGTCCGGCAGGACAGAGAGGGGGGCGAAGGAACGCTGCCTAAGTAGTCGAGCCTACTTTCCGCCGACCGCCTCCTCATAAGCATCCGGCTTGAACCCCACCAAAATCCGTTCCCCCACCTCGAGCACCGGCCGCTTGATCATCGTCGGCTTGGCGAGCATCAGCTTCTTTGCCTTCTTCTCGTCCAGCCCGGCCTTGTCCTTCTCCGGCAGCTCGCGAAACGTGGTGCTGCCCATGTTGAGCAGCTTTTCCCAGCCGACTTTGCCGACCCAGCCGTTCAGTCTGTCAGCCTCGATCCCCTCTGCCCGGTAGTCGTGGAAACGATAGGGCACGCCATGGCTTTCCAGCCAGACGCGCGCCTTTCTGATCGTGTCGCAGGTGGTGATGCCATACATGGTGATGGTCAAGGCGGGCCTCTGTCGGATGGAGGTTTCGAATCCGACAAAACCCTAGGCCGGCCCTGCAAGCTTTGCCAGCGCTTTGCGGTGGCCCGCATTTTGATGGTTTCGGCCACTGGGACAAAACGGCCGACCAACTTGCGTAGACGATTTGAAGCTTGCCTGGGCAGCGGCCGGAGCCCGGCCGCCGCGTGCAATATCCGGCCTCAGTAGTAGAACCGCTCTTCGCTGATCTTGCCGTTCTTGACCGTGTAGAGGCCGACCTCATCCATCTTGACGCGTTCGCCTGTGGATTTGGGCGTCACGTCGAAGCTGAAGCGCAAGGCGAACTGGTCGCCATTGACATAGGGACCCTCGACCGAACCGCCGTGAACCTCGTGATTGGCTTCCCACCATTCACTCTTCTGCTTGACGGCTTCCTTGCCGTTGCAGACGGCCATCGGCCCTTCCATGGCTTCGTAGCTGACGATGTCGTCGGCATTGTATTTCGCGGCGGCGCTGTGGCTGTCGCCCTGTTTGAGGAGCTCGGTGAAATCCTTGGCAATTTCCGCAGTGGTCATGATTTCCTCCCGGGTTTGGACCAGACATCAAGTAGGAACCGATCGTTCGCCTGCCAGCGGTGCGTCGCTCGGCAGGTGACAATTCGTGTCAGGATCACGATGCCGTGCCAAGAGGTCAACGATTCAGCGTTGGAGAGTTCGAGATGCAGGCATGTTCGACGGACCAGTAGAGGTCCGTCGGCCATTTTTTGTTTCTGGATTACGAGCGATCGCTGGGGCATCCTATGGCATGTGCAACCTCTACAACATCACCACAAGCCAGGACGCCATCCGCGAGTGGACCCGCGCCATGCGGGACATCATGGGCAACCTTGAGCCCTCGCTGGACGTCTATCCCAACATGCCCGGCGCAGTGGTTCGCAATGCCCCCGATGGCCAGCGTGAGCTTGCCAAGCTGCTCTGGGGCATGCCAACGCCGGCAGAGCGGGTGAAGGGCAAGGCGGACTACGGGACCACCAACATCCGCAATCCGCAGTACGCCCATTGGCAGCAATACGTTGGCGTGGAGAACCGCTGTGTGGTGCCCGTTACAAGCTTCGCGGAGCCCAGCCCCACGCCCAACGACAAGGACCCTGAGACGGGCATACAGCGGAACTACTGGTTTGCGCGAAGCGGGGACCGTCCGCTGTTTTTCTTCGCTGGCATGTGGACGCGCTGGCAGGGGGTCCGCAGGGTCAAGGACGGGGCTGGAGACTTCGAGCTTTACGGCTTCCTTACGACCAAGCCGAACGCCCTCATAGCGCCCATCCACGATAAGGCCATGCCGGTGATCCTGACTACGCGCGAGGAGGTGGACATGTGGCTAACCGCGCCGTGGTCCGAAGCGCGGCACATGCAGCGGACAGCCCCCGACGATGCCTTGGTGATCGTCGAGAAGCCGGCCACACAAATCAAGTTCCCAAATGCCGGGGATGCGGCGGGTGGCCAAATGTCATTACTTTGACCCGGCTCTGACCCGGCGAGGAGATGATCTATCAATCTTTTTCGTCTCGCCAGATCACCCGCCGCACCATACGCACCCCCACAAGGCGCCTCACGCGTATCTTCACGCCCTGGACGGCGCTGGGCAGCAAAATGTCCACGTCGAACTCCCGCCGCTTGCAGCGCTCGCACCGCATGTGCCGCTCGACGTCCCAGAACGGAATGTCCCCCATGAGCTTGAGGAGATCTCCGGGGAGGTAGTGATGGGTGATGTTGCAGTTGATGCACCGGACGCGGATTAACTGCCCGATTTCATGGGCACGGCTTAGCGTCTGAACGACGCGTCGGGATCTGCTGCTCGGCTCCGGCATGCCCTACGAAATAGGAAAGTGTTCCTCGCGGAGTCAATTCAAGCAAAACCCTTTTGTTCTATTTTTGTTCATTGTGGCAGTTAGAGCTATCGGAGTGACGGAGCTTCAGGACCGGCGTTCCTCTAATAACACCCGCGCTCGATCGCCAGCCGCCGCACCAGAGCCAGCACGCTGTCGATGGTGGGCGTCGGCTGGCCGGTCAGGCGGCCGAGTTCCTGCACCGCCGTGACCAGCGCGTCGATCTCCATCGGGCGGCCGCGCTCGAGGTCCTGCAGCATCGAGGTCTTGTGCTCGCCGACATCGCCGGCGCCCTTGATGCGACGGTCGACGGAGACGGGAAAGCGCACGCCGATGCGCTCGCCGATCGCCTGCGCCTCCAGCATCAAGGCGCGGGCGACCGCACGCGTGCCTTCGTCGGCGACGATGGCCGCCAGCGTGCTGCCGGTCAGCGCCGAGATCGGGTTGAAGGAGAGATTGCCCCAGAGCTTCACCCAGATCTCAGAGCGGATGTCCTCGCGCACCGGGGCCTGCAGCCCGGCCTTGACCATTTCGCGCGCCAAGGCGGTGGCCCGCTCGCTCTTCTCGCCCGACGGCTCGCCCAGCGAGAAGCGCGTGCCCTCGACATGGCGGATCAGGCCGGGCGCGTCGACCTCGACGGCCGGATAGACGACGGAGCCGATGACGCGCTCGGGCCTGATGCGCTGCCAGATCTCGCCACCGGGATCGACAGCGCCGAGCCGCGTGCCCTCCAGCGCGCCGCCCGCCTTGTGGAAATACCACCAGGGGACGCCGTTCTGCATGGTGACGACGGCGGTGCCCTTGCCCAGCAACGGTGCTATCCGGTCAAGGGCCGGCGCCAGCGAATGCGCCTTCAGCGCCAGCACGACATAATCCTGCACGCCAAGTTCTTCCGCACGGGAGGCAGCCCTCACCCGCGCGACTGTCTCGTTGCCGTCCTCGATCAGGCGAAGGCCATCGGCCTTGATCGCCTCCAGATGCGCGCCGCGCGCCACGATCGACAGATCGACTTGACCGGCGATCGCGAGCTTCGCGGCAAGATAGCCGCCGATGGCGCCGGCGCCGAAGACAGTGATGCGCATCAGCCGAGCCCGAGCTTTGCCGCGAGGCCGATGCGCTGCAGCTTGCCGGTGGCGCCCTTCGGAATCTCGTCGAGGATCACCACCTTGCGCGGCACCTTGAAATCGGCGAGCCGGGTCGCGGCGAAACCGCGAATGTCGGCCTCGCTGGCGCTCTGGCCCTCGCGCAGCACGACGGCGGACGCCACCTCTTCGCCCAGCTTGTCATGCGGCATGGCGAAGGTGACCACCTGCGCCACCGCCGGATGGTCCATCAGCACGTCGTCGACCTCGAGCGGCGAGATCTTCTCGCCGCCGCGATTGATGATCTCCTTCAGCCGGCCGGTGACGCGCAGGTAGTTGTCCTCGTCGAGCACGCCCTGGTCGCCGGTGTGGAACCAGCCATGGGCGAAGGCGCTGGCATTGGCGTCCGGGTTCTTCTCGTAGCCGGCGGTGACATTCGGGCCGCGAATGACGATCTCGCCGATCTCGCCGGGTTTGAGCAATCGCCCATCCGGCGCCATGACGGCGACTTCCGGTCCGGCCGACGCGCCGACGCTGCCGGGCTTGCGCAGGCCGGGCGGCAAGCGGTTGGACGCCATCTGATGCGCGGCCTCGGTCATGCCGTAGGATTCGATCACCGGGCAGCCGAAGGTCGCTTCGAGTTCGGCCATCACTTGCGCCGGAAGCGAAGCCGACGACGAGCGGATGAAGCGCAGCTTCGCCTCGGCAAGCTGCTCCGGATTGCGCGCGGCGCGCGGCAGGATCGCCTGATGCATGGTGGGCACCGCCGTGTACCAGCTTGGCCTCGCTTCGCTGAGCCACTGGAAGAACCGCAGCGCGTTGAAACCCGGCGTGCAGAAGACACTGCCGCCGGCGGCGAGCGAGGAAAGCACCGCGGCGATCAGGCCATGGATGTGAAACAGCGGCATGATGTTGAGGCAGCGGTCGGCCGGCGTCAGGCCGAGCGTGGCGCCGATATGCGCGGCCGACGCCGCAAGGTTGGCGTGGCTGAGCGGCACGAGTTTCGGGCGCGAGGTGGTGCCGGAGGTGTGGAGCAGAAGCGCAACGTCGCCGTCCTCGGCCGATCCTGAGGAAACCGGTGGCCCGACCGGAGCGCCCTCGATCGTGAAGATACCGGCGGGCGAGCCTTCAGGCACGACCAAACGCAGCACCGGGGTGCCGAGGCGCGCGGCGACCTCGACCGAGGGACCTGCCTCATCCTTGCCGACGAGGATCGCCTTGACGCCGATGTCGGTCAGGTAGAAATCGAGCTCGTCGGCCCGGTAGGCCGGATTGAGCGGCGCGGTGGACGCGGCCGCCGCCACAGCGATGAAGGCCGTCGCCATTTCCGGGCCGTTCGGCAGCACGATGGCGACGCGGTCGCCACGGCCGATGCCCAGCGCGTTGAGCCGCGCCACCGTATCGCGGATCAGCTTGCGCAATCCGCCATGCGAGAGGGCCGTCCGTTCGGGCGCGGCGATGGCCGGCGCGTCATCGGCGCCGGAGGCAAGACGATGGGCGAGATCGGTGGCGTTTTCGCTGTTTGTCATGGTTCCAGACTATGTTTCGAACGATCGGCCGATGTCCAGCGCTGCTCAATATCCGAGCGCCAGGCCGTCCTTGCGCGGATCGGACGCGCCGGTCAGCGTGCCCTTTTCCCAGTCGATCAGCACCGCCTGTCCGCCGCCCAGCGGGTGATCGGGCTCCACGACACGATGACCACGCCGGCGCAGGCCTTCAACGGCATCGGGATGCACGCTGCGCTCGGCCTCGACGACGTCGTGGTTGTAGAAGACGCGGGCCGCGTCGATCGCCTGCTGCGGGTCCATGCCGAAGTCGATCATGTTGGTCACGAGATGCACATGGCCGAAAGGCTGGTAGCCGCCGCCCATGACGCCGAACGGCATCATAGCGCGGCCGTTCCTCGTCATCATACCCGGCATGATCGTGTGCATCGGCCGCTTGCCTGGCGCTATCGCGTTCGGGTGCTTCGGATCGAGGCGGAAGCTGGAACCACGGTTCTGCAACACGACGCCGGTCTTCGGGCCGACGACGCCGCTGCCGAAGGAATAATAGGTCGAGTTGATGAAGCTGACCGCGTTGCGGTCGCGGTCGACGACGCTGATATAGACCGTGTCGCTGCCGGGAAGATCGAGACGCGGCAGATGGGTCATGGCGCGCTCGGAATCGATCGCGGCGCGCAAGCTGTCGGCATAGGCGCCGGAAAGTAGCGCCTGGACCGGCACATCGACATGATCCTGGTCGGCGAAAAACGCATCGCGATCCTGATAGGCCAGGCGCCCCGCCTCGATCTCAAGATGCAGACGCTCGGCACCCTCGGGATCGAGCTTGCCGAGGTCGAAGCCCGAAAGCACGTTCAGCATCAGAAGCGCGGTCAGGCCCTGGTTGTTGGGCGGCATCTGGTGGATGTCGTGACCGCGATAGGAGGTGCTGACCGGGGTGCGGTAATCGCCCTTGGTCGCGGCGAAGTCTTCCAGCGTATGCAGGCCGCCAAGCGCACGAAGGCGTCCGACCAGATCGTCCGCGACAGCGCCTTGATAGAAACCGGTGCGGCCCTTTTTCGCGATGATGCGCAACGTCTCCGCCAGCTCCGGCTGGCGATGGATGTCCCCCGCCTTCGGGGGCCTGCCGCCGGGCAGGAAGATGCGCGTCGCCACCTCGTCGGCCGACAGGTCGGTCTCGGGATCTTCCCAGTCGAAGGCGACACGGTCGTGCACGACATAGCCTTCTTCCGCATAGTGAATGGCCGGAGCGAGCGCATCGGCCAAACCCCGGCGGCCGTGGTCCTCCAGCAGCCGGCACCAGGCATCGACGGCGCCTGGAACGGTGACCGCGTGCGGACCGTGCAGCGGCAGTTCGCTGAAGCCCTTGTCCCGATACCAGTCGACGGTCGCGGCGGCGGGTGCGCGGCCAGAGCCGTTGAAGGCGATCACCTCGCCCTGCCCCTTCGGGCAATAGAGCACAAAGCAGTCGCCGCCGATGCCCGTCGATTGCGGCTCGACCACCGCCTGGACCGCGGCCGCGCAGACGGCGGCGTCCATGGCATTGCCGCCGGCGCGCAGCATGTCGATCGCGGCAAGGGTGGCAAGCGGATGCGAGGTCGCGGCCATCGCCTCGGTGGCGCGGACCGGCGAGCGGCCGGGAAACTGGAAGTCACGCATGCTGGTTCTGGTATCCTATATCAACGTCCGCGGCCGAAAAGCTGGGCGGCGGACAACAAGACGATCGATAGCACGATCAGGCAAGTCGAAATGGCGGCGATCGTCGGATCGATCTGGTCGCGCAGCGCATTGAACATGCGCCGCGTCAGCGTCGTGGTCTCGCCGCCCGAGATGAACAACGATACCACCACCTCGTCGAAGGAGGTGATGAAGGCAAACAGCGCGCCCGAGACGATCGAGAATCTTATTTGCGGCATCGTCACCTGGAAGAAGGCGGAGAAGCGGCCGGCGCCGAGGCTGCGCGCCACCATCTCCTGGTTCATGTCGTAGGAGCGCAGCCCCGAAAGCACGGTCAGCACGACCAGCGGCAGCGCCTGCACCGTATGCGCGATGACGAGGCCGGTCAGCGTATTGTTGAGGCCGATGCGGGCATAGAGGAAGAACGTGCCGATGCCGATCAGGATGACCGGGATGATCAGCGATGCCGTGAGCAGCACGTTGATCAAGCCGGTCATCCTGAGCGTGCGGGCGTTGATGGCGTAGGCCGCCGCGGTGCCGAGCAGCGTCGCGACGATCGCCGTCATCACCGCTACCTTGACCGATACGACGGTGGCGTCGCGCCATTCGAGGGAACCGAAATAGCTTTCGTACCAGCGCAGCGACCATTCCTGCGGCGGGAACTCCAAGAGCGAGGAGCCGGAGAAGGACATGATGACGATGATCACCGACGGGGCGATCAGGAACAGCATGACGAGGCCGCCGAGCGCGTAGAGCCAGAGGCGTTGCCGATGCGAGATCGGCAGGGCGTTTTCCATGCTCATCGCCTGCTCCAGACCCCGGTCGCGCGGGTGCCGAGCAGCCAGTGGAAAAGGCCGAGCAGCGCCAGCGTGACGGCGAGCAGCACGACGCCAAGTGCTGCGCCCGCGCCCCAGTTGGAATAGAGGCTGGTGGTCTGCTCCATGCGCATCGCCCACATGATCACCTTGCCGCCGCCCATCAGCGCCGGCGTGACGAAGAAGCCGAGGCAGAGCACGAAGACGATGACCAGGCCCGAAGCCAGGCCCGGCAGCGACAGCGGAAAGAAGATCTGCCGGAAGGTGGCGGCGGGGCTCGCGCCGAGATTCATGCCGGCGCGCAGGCAGTCGACGTCGATCGTCTTCATCGAGGCATAGAGCGGCAGCACCAGGAAGGGCAGCATGATGTGGGTCATGCCGATGATGACGCCGGCGAAATTGTTGGCGAGCGGCAGCGGCTGGGAGATGATTCCGAGATCGATCAGCCACGTGTTGACCAGTCCCTTGCGCTGCAGGATGACCAGCCAGGCATAGGTGCGCACCAGCACCGAGGTCCAGAACGGCAGGATGACGAAGATCAGGCAGATGGAGGCGGCGCGACGCGGCAGCTGCGAGAGCATGTAGGCCAAGGGATAGCCGAGCAGCACGCAGGCGCCGGTGACGGTGAAGGCCACCTTGAAGGTGGTGACGAAGGTCTTGATGTAGGATGCCTGCTCGAAGAAGCGCGCGTAATTGGCGGCGCTGAGCTGACCGCTCTCATCGAACAGCGAAAGCCAGAACAGCCAGCCGATCGGCACGATGATGACGGCGAAGACCAGGAAGAGCCCGGGCGACAGCAGCGCGAGCATGCCATGCGCTTCCCATCGCGCGTCGGCGTTGAGCGCATCGGCATTGAGCGCCCCATCGCGTCGGGAGGCATGACCGAGACTGGCGGATGCGAGGCTCATTGGTCGGCCACCAGCACGACGTCCTGGGCATCGATACCGAGCGTGATCGGCTCGCCCGGCGCCGGCAGTTTCGCCAGCACATCGGAGCGGCAATAGTCGCGCAGAGTCACCTGCCGGCCGTCCTTGAGCGTGGCGTAGCAGACGAAGCTGTCGCCCTGGTAGATGACGTCGCCGACGGTTGCTAGCAGCAGGTTGACGCCGGTCTCGCCGACGTCGGCAACCAGGCGCAGCTTTTCCGGCCGCACCACCATCAGATGCCGACCAGTGGATGGCGCCGCATCGTTCATCCGTAACTTCCTGTCCTCGTACCAGACGCTGCCATTGCGGCTCTCGACGGGAATGAAGCTGGACTCGCCGATGAAGCCGGCGACGAACTTCGTCCGCGGCCTGGCGTAAAGAACTTCCGGCTGGTCGATCTGTTCGATGCGCCCGGCATCCATGACGGCGATGCGGTCCGACATGGTGATCGCCTCACGCTGGTCGTGCGTGACGTAGACGGTCGTCATGCCCAACCTTCGATGCAGGTTGCGCAATTCGATCTGCATGTGCTCGCGCAGGCTCTTGTCGAGCGCCGACAGCGGTTCGTCCATCAAGACGATGCGCGGTTCGAAGACGATGGCGCGGGCCAGGGCCACACGTTGCCGTTGGCCGCCGGAGAGCTGGTCGACACGGCGCTCGCGGAGGCCCTTCAGTTGCACCAGGTCCAGCGCCCTCTCGACGCGTTCAGCTGTTTCCGCGGCCGACACGCGGCGCTGCTTGAGTGGAAAGGCGATGTTGTGGAAGACGTTCATATGCGGGAACAGCGCATAGTTCTGGAACACCATGCCGATGTTGCGCTTGTGCGGCGGCATGGTTATGATCTCCTCGCCTCCGACCTTGATCGAGCCGGCATTGGCCCGCACGAAGCCGGCCAGGATCATCAGCAAGGTCGTCTTTCCCGAGCCGGACGGCCCGAGCAGCGTCAGGAATTCGCCCGCCGCGACATCGAGGCTGAGATCGCTGAGGATGGAGACCGCGCCGAAGCGCTTCTCAATCCCGCTTATGCCGATGGGCAGCGCGGACTGCGCGAGAGACAACAGCATCTCCTTCAACTCCGGATCATTTTTGCGAAACGATGCGGAGCGGCGCCGCAAGGACGCCACTCCGGTACGATCCTCATTGCTGGATCAGGTTGTTGAACTTCTCCGTCGCCTCGACGAGGGTGTCGCGCCAGAAGGCCGGGTCCTGCAGCACCTGCTTCTTGACGTTCTCGGGTGAGGAATTGATGTCCTTGATGCGCTCGGGCGGGATCTTGCCGGTCTCGAAAGCCTTCTCGTTGGCCGGGCCGTTGTCGACATAGAGCGGCAAGTTGGCCTGGAGATCGGGGCTGACGAACTTGGCCAGCGCCTTCATGGCGATGTCCTTGTTCTTCGAGCCCTTCGGGATGACCATGCAGTCGGCGGTCAGCACGCCCTGGTCGAAGGAGAAGCTGACCGGCGCACCGCTCTTCTTCAGTGTGCCGGCGCGGCCGTTCCAGATGCTGGCCATATCGACCTCGCCGTCCTTGACGAGCTGCATGGCCTGTGCGCCGGAGGTCCACCAGGCATCGATATGACCCTTGATCTTGTCGACCGGATTGCAGCGCACCGTCGATGTCGACCGGGTAGACCTTGTCGATTGGAATGCCCTTGGCGAGAGCGGCGACGCTCACCGTCTCCGTCGCTTGGCTGCCGGAGAGCGCGCGGCGGCCGGGGAATTTCTCGACGTTCCAGAAATCGGCCCAGGTCTTCGGGCCTTTGTCGCCGAAGACATCGGTCCGGTAGATCAGCACGACGGACGTGTAGGAGATGCCGACCCAGTCGTCATGCACGAGCTTGGGATTGATGCCGGTCTTGTCGATGACATTGTAGTCCAGTTTCTCGAACAGGCCTTCCTTGGAGCCGCGCGCGCATTCGTCGGCGCCAAGCTCGGTGATATCCCATTTGACGGCGTTGCCGGTGACCTGCAGGCGCACGTCGTCGAGGCCGTTGGTGGTGTCCTGCTTGATGGTGATGCCGAGTTCCTTGGCCGTCGGATCGAAGAAGGCCTTGGTTTGCGCTTCCTGATAGGTGCCGCCCCATGAGGCGACGGTGATGGTGTCGGCGGCCGACGCCGGAACGGCGGCCGATGCCAGCAGCCCGGCAATCGCCAGGCCGTGAATAAAAAGTCTCTTCGTCATTTTCGCTTCTCCAACCGGTGTTCCCGTTATCGTTGATTTGGTATGCTAATTTGTATACAATTTTGAGTGTAATTCGACGGAAGCCGATGTCAACATGGGCTTCAGGTTTTTGATGGTGGAGAAGCGGGACAGTTCGAAGCGGCCGCGCACCGCGACAGGGTCTGTTCAAGCAGGCGCTAAAAGGCACTAGACTGCGATTCCATGACTGACCGTTGGAGGCCGGACGTTTGAGCAAGGAAAGAAAAAACACGCTGCGCGACTCGGTCTTCGAGAAGCTGAAGGCGTTGATCATCACCGGCCAGATCCCGCCGGGCGGCCGCGTGACGGAAAACGAGATCGCCGAGCGCCTCAAGGTCAGCCGCACGCCGGTGCGCGAAGCCTTCAACCGGCTGGAACGCGACGGGCTGGTGATCGGCCGTCCGCGCCAGGGCTATGTCGTGGCCGAGTTCAACCTGACCATGTTCCGCGAGGCCTTCGACATCCGCGAACTACTCGACGGCCGCGCGACCGAGTTGGCCGCGGCCAACGCGAGCGCCGCCGACAAGGCGAAATTGCGCGAGATGCTCGCCGAATGCGAAAGGCTGGCGGCGATCCCGGATCGCAGCACGCGCGAAAAATTCGAGGAGCTGCAGGTCGGCATCGACCTGCATCGGGTGATCGCCGAAATCGGCGGCAATGAGATGCTCCATGGCATGCTCTGCGGCATCCTCGACAAATGCCAGCAATATGTCTGGACCGAGCTTCTGTGGCTGGACGAATGGAAGCTTACCCGCGAGGAGCATGCCGGCATCGTCGACGCGATCTGCGCCGGCGATGTCGCTCTGGCGGGCGAGCGCGCCCGCGCGCATGTGCGCGGATCACGCGAGAACATCCTGCGCCTGCTGCAGGCCAAGTCCGACTATCAGGGATTGTTCGCCAAGGCTTCGTGAGCCAGCGCCCTCCCCGTCAGCTGGAAAGCATGGGGCAGCTGGCGCCACGGCGCAGGCTGACATGCGCCACGTCGCCGACGCTGAATTGAAAACCGTCGGCGCGGCGCGGAGCATCGATGACGATCGGAGTCCCCTGCCCGAGCTCGGCATGCAGGCGCAGCGTGCGGCCGTGGAAGACGACACCGCTGACCCGCGCCGGCGCGGTGCCTTCGGCGGCCTCGGAAGCGGCGAGAAGATCTTCCGGGCGCACGCCGATGGTGCGGGTGTCGCCGGCGTCCGGCATCTCGCCGCTGTCTGAGGTCGCCTCCAGCGGCAGGTCGCCAGCGGTAAAGCGCAGGCGCTCGCCGTCGCGGCCCTGGAAGCGCGACTGCAACAAGTTCATCGTGCCGATGAAGGAAGCGACGAAGCGTGTCGCGGGGCGGTCGTAGAGCGTGGCCGGCGGCGCGATCTGCTCGATGCGGCCCTTGTTCATGACGACGATGCGGTCGGAGATCGAAAGCGCCTCGGTCTGGTCGTGCGTGACCATGACGAAGGTGGTGCCGAGCCGCGACTGCAGCCGCTTCAATTCGACCTGCATCTGCTCGCGCAAATGCGCGTCGAGCGCCGACAACGGCTCGTCGAGAAGGAGCACGCGCGGCTCGCAGACGATGGCGCGGGCCAAAGCGACGCGCTGGCGCTGGCCGCCCGAGAGTTCCGAGACGCGGGCGCGCAGCTTGTCGGCGAGGCCAACCATGTCGAGCGCGTCGCGGATGCGTTTTGCCTGCTCGGCGCCGGACATTTTGCGCAGCGACAGGCCGAAGCCGACATTGGCCGCGACATCCATATGCGGGAATAGCGCATAGTCCTGGAAGACAGTGTTCACCGGCCGGTCGAAGGGGCGCAAGCCCGTGATGTCGCGGCCTTCGAGCAGGACATTGCCGCTCGACGGACTCTCGAAGCCGGCGATGACGCGCAGGCTCGTCGTCTTGCCGCAGCCGGAAGGGCCGAGCAGGGTCAGGAACTCACCCGGAGCGATATCGAGATCGACGGCGTCGAGGCCGACTATGCCGCCCGGAAAAACCTTCGAAACCTTCTGCAGGCGAACGAGCGCGTCAGGCGCCATCGCGCACCTCGGACGGCTTGGTCGTGTTGACCCAGAGGATCTGGCAGCGCTCGGCGCCGGGGTTGCGGAAGGCATGCAGCAGCGTGCTCTTGAAGGCGAAGCTGTCGCCGGCTTTCAGCACATAGGTGGTGGCGTCCACCACCAGCTCGACCTCGCCCGCCATCACGAAGCCGAATTCGTGGCCGGCATGGGCGTAGGCTTCCGCCGTACCGCCGCCGGCCTCGACCGTGACCAGCATGCCGGTGAGCGTGGCGGCGGGCGGCGACAGCAGCGCCTTGGCGATGCCTTCGGACTTCACCGGGATCTGCCGACGCTTGTCGGCGCGCACGCAATAGAGGTCGTTGACCGCCTCATTGCCGTCGGTGATCAGCGCCGACGGCTCGATGTCCAGCGCCGCGGCCAGCGGCCAGATCACCTTGACGCGCAGCGAGGACATGCCGCGTTCGATCTGGCTCAGCGCGCCGATGGAGATGCCGGCTTTGGCGGCCAAGTCGGCCAGCGAGAGGTTGCGCTCGAGGCGCAACGCCCGCACGCGCCGGCCGACGCGGATGTCGGCATCGTCTTTCCACCTTTCGGCGGCTTCGTCAAAGACATCCATGCGTTCGTCCCTGTTGCAGTCAGTCGGGCCGGCAGTTGACCAAGCCGGCTCCATGATCGGGTTCTTATCTTGCCAGACGCCGGCGCCGCCCCTCATCGCCCTGCCGGGCACTTCTCCCCGTATAGTGACGGGGAGAAGGGGCTGGCCGCAACGCTGGCGCCAGTTCTGCGACGCTGGTTATTGGCGAAGCCGCCGGTGACAGCCCCCCTCTCCCCGTCACTATACGGGGAGAGGATGCCGGCAGGCAGGTGAGGGGCAGCGCAAACTTTGGCAATTGATCGCTCAACCGCCGGCCTTCACCTTCTCGAACATCTTGGCCATATCGTCATTCTGCTTCATCGGGCCAGTGAAGATCGTGCTCTTCAGCATCACGTCCGGATCGGCCGGCAGCTGCAGCTTGTCCAGCTCTTCCTTTGACACGCCGGCGAAGGCGGTCGAGAGCGAGCTGCCATAGCCGTAGGACTGGATCAGGAACTTGCCGGAGTCGGCGTCGAGCCGGCTGTTGATGAAGTCATAGGCGAGATCGACGTTCTTGGCGTCCTTGAGCATGACGAAGCCGCAGGCCCAGGTCAGCATGCCCTCCTTCGGCTTCATGAACTCGACCGGCACGCCCTGCTTCTTCAGCGAGGTGGCCGACGCGTTCCAGGTCATGGCGGCGACCAGCTGGCCGCTGGCCAGCGCCTGCTCCACCGAGGTCATGTCGGTGGTGTAGCTGGAGAGCAGCGGCCGCTGCTCGCGCAGTTTTGCCGCCACCTTGTCCATCTGGTCCGGCGTCATGTCGAAGGGGTTCACGCCGGCGAGAAGTGCTGCGACGATCGGCGTGTCGTGCACCGCGTCGATGGTCGCCATGCGGCCGGCATATTGCTTGTCCCACAGGAGGTTCCAGCTTGCCTCCGGGTTCTTCACCAGATCGGTGCGGTAGAGGATCGAGGTGTTGCCCCAGTCCCACGGCACCATCCAGACCTTGCCGTCGCCCGCCTGCAGATCGGGTAGGTTCTTGAACACCGGGAAGACCGAATCCCAGTTCTTGATGCGCTTGGTGTCGATCGGCTGCAGCAGGCCCTCCTTGTTCCAGCGCGCCACCTTGTCGTAGCAGGGATGCGCGATGTCGGGCCGGAAGCCGGCCTTGACCTTGGTGAAGGCATCGTCGTCGTCGCCGAAGATCGTCGCCTCGACGCCATCGGGATGCGCGGCGAGGAAGCTCTTGTTGAAGTCCGGCAGTTCGTAGCCCGACCAGGTGAAATATTGCAGCTTGTCGGCGGCAAAAGCGACCGTCGACGACAGCGCCATGGCCAGGGCCGCGAGACCCGCCAGGGCCTTGCGGCCGGTTGTCGATTTCAGGTGTACTGTCATTTTCGTTCTCCTCTTCTTTGTTGTGCTTCAGGCTGGATTGCGGCGCGCGGCGCCGAGGCCGCGATGGCGCAGGATTTCGGCGGTGCCGGCGATGATGAGGGAGACAGTGAGGATCACCGTTCCCAGCGCCATCACGGTCGGCAGCGAGCGCGGGAAACGCAGCTGGCTCCAGATGTAGAGCGGCAGCGTCGGCTCGGTGCCGGCGAGGAAGAAGACGACGATGAACTCGTCGAAGGAAATCAGGAAAGAAAGCATGAAGGCCGACAGCACGGCGGGCGCGCTGAGCGGCAGCATAACGCGCCGGAACGTCGTCCAGTCGGAAGCGCCGAGATCGAGCGCGGCTTCGCGGATCGTCTTCGGGATGGCGGCGAAGCGGCTGCGCATGACCACGACCGTCGTCGGCAGCGCGACGAGGATATGACCGAGCACGATCGAAACGCGCGAGGGGCCGAGGCCGATGAGGTTGACCACGATCAACAGCGAGATGCCGACGATGACGCCGGGGATCAGGATCGGCAGCCGGGCGATGGCGCTGATGGTCGCCGCCAGCGGCGAGCGGCCGTAGAGGTCCATATAGGAAACGGTGATGCCGCAGAGCGTCGCCCCGCAGGCGGCGATGACGCCGATGACCAGGCTGTTGGCCAAGGCGCCGGACAGCGCCGGATTGCCGTAAAGCGTCTCATACCATTCAAGCGTGAAGCCCTGCAGCGGGAACGCGGCCTGGATCGAGTTGTTGAAGGAAAACAGCGGGATCAAAAGCACCGGCAAATAGAGGAAGACGAGATAGGCAAGCACATAGAGGCCGAGCCAGCCGCCGCCTGCGTTGGTATCTCCCCGCGCGCTCATGTGCGGCTGCCGAACCGGCGGTCGGCGCCGCGCGCGACGAGCACCACGCACAGGATGACCAGCATGACGCAGACCGAGAGCGCGGCGCCGAACGGCCAGTCATTGGCCTTGCCGAACTGCGACTGGATCAGCGTGCCGATCATCGTGCTGGCCGGGCCGCCCACCATGGCCGGCGTGACATAGTCGCCGACCGTCGGCACGAAGACGACGAGCGCCGCCGCCAGCACGCCCGGCATGGAATTGGGCAGCACGACGCGGCGGAAGCTGGTGAAGGGTCGCGCGCCGAGATCGGAAGCGGCTTCGAGCAGGGATTTCGGGATCGTGTCCAGCGCCACATAGATCGGCAGGATAGCGAAGGGCGCGTAGGCGTGGGCGAGCGTGACGACCACTGCGGCCGGCGTGTTGAGGAAGGCCAGCGTGGGCTCCTTCCAGAGGCCGGTCTCGATGAAGGCGGAATTCAGCACGCCATTATAGGCGAGCACGATCTTCCAGGCGAAGACGCGCAAGAGGTAGCTGGTCCAGAACGGCAGCGTGACCAGGAAAAGCAAAAGGTTGCCGCGGCGGCCGGCATGGAAGGCGAGATAGTAGGCGACCGGATAGGCGGTGACGACGGTCGCCAGTGTCACCAGGCCGGCAATGACCAGCGAGCGCAGCGTCACCGTCCAGTAGAGCGGATCGGTGGCGACGGTAATGAAATTTTGCGCCGTCAGGCCAACGCCGAGCAGCGAGCCGTCATTCCCCCTGAAGGCGAGGAAGACCACGAGGCCGAGCGCGAACAGGATGAGGAAGAATGTGACCAATCCGCCCGGCAGCAGCATGGCGAAGCGGAACACCGGCGAGATGCGGTTTTCCGGCAAGGGCCTTGTTGCAACGATGGTCGACATTTTCCTATTGGGCTGCCCATCGGTATTCTGAAATCGCTTAATGTTTTTTCATATTCATGAAACTGTCAAGCCGAATCGCTTGTGCGCCGCAGGCGTTTCGCTCAGCGCTCGAAGGCATCGAGCATCCGATACCAGGTGATTGCCGCGGCAACACCGATCTGGCGAAAGGCGTGGAACGGGATCGGCCGGATCGGCGACAAGGGAAATGGCAATTGCCTGGCATCGCCGCTGGCAAGATAATTTGCCATGCGCCTGCCGAGCGCGCTCATCAGGCCGACGCCCCTGCCCTGACAGCCAACAACTGCAAGCAGGCCCTTTTCCGGCTCATGCAGATGCGGCAGGTGATCCGGCGTCAGCGCCACGCGGCCGAACCAGCGCTTCTCGATGGCGATGCCGGCAAGCGCAGGATAGAGGCGGGTGAGCGCGCGTTCGAGATGCGCCCAGTCCGCGGCGCTTGAGGGCAGCGCCATGCGGCCGCGTCCGCCCAGCACCATGCGGCCATCGGGACTCCGGCGGTAGTAGACCAAGATGCGACGGGAATCCGAAACCGCTTGCCCGCCAGGCAGGATGCTG
The DNA here is from genome assembly GCF_003952405.1 of Mesorhizobium sp. M2A.F.Ca.ET.043.02.1.1. NCBI lineage: Bacteria > Pseudomonadati > Pseudomonadota > Alphaproteobacteria > Hyphomicrobiales > Phyllobacteriaceae > Mesorhizobium > Mesorhizobium sp. M2A.F.Ca.ET.043.02.1.1. The sequence continues at coordinate 5,172,366 of NZ_CP034445.1, read as the reverse complement.
GCGGCAAGCTCCGCCGGAAGCGGCGCGGTAGCGATCTGGAACGAATGCAGCGGCACGATTGTTTGTGCGAGGCCCGGCAGCAGGCTGTCCGTATAGGCATTGGTGGCGAGCACGACCGATCTTGCACGCAGTTCGGCGCCGCCTTGCGTCGAAACCCGCCAGACGCCGGCCTCCTTGGCGAGCTTCACCACCCGCTGCTGCTCGGCGACGCCAGCGCCGGCGGCCGAGGCGACGCGGGCCAGTTCGAGCGTATAGGACAACGGATCGATGATTCCGGCGCGGCGGTCGAGCCAGCCGCCGAGATAACCCAGGGCGCCGGTCATCGCTGCGATCTCGGCGTGGTCGAGCAGCTTGACGTCGGCGCCGCGTGAGCGCCACTGGCGATCGCGGTTGACGGCGGCCTTCAACGCTGTCTCGGTGTGCGCGGCCTGGATCCAGCCATTGCGCGTGGACGGCACGGCCAGCTTCTCGTCGCGGATCACGTCGAACACGGCATCGGCCGTCGAGGCGGCGAACGCGACCAGGGCTTCGCCGCGCTCCTTGCCGAAATGCTCGATTAGCCATTCAGGGTCGTATTTGAGGCCGGGAATGACCTGGCCGCCATTGAGACCGGAAGCGCCCTGCCCGATCGCGCCGGCATCCAGCACCTGAACAGAAAGGCCCGCGCGCGCGGCATGCAGCGCCGTCGACAGTCCCATGATGCCGGCGCCGACAATGATCGCGTCGAGCGTGCTGCCGGATGACAGTTCCGACCGGAACGCCGGCGCCGTTTGGGGTTTTTGCCAGACCGGATCGGAGAAGGCTGCGGGCAAAGACCACCTCGGCGCTGAAATTTCGTGAAAATCCTATTGTCGATTTCACTAATTTGAAAGAGCGCTCGATAGGCCAGACAAATCCTGACTGTGTGACAGCACAGCCATGGCCCATAAACCTTGGCATCGACGGGATAGACGTTTGCGCTAAATCCGGGGAAAGTGCCGCGCGACAATCGAGAGGAATGATGCCATGACCGATCCGACCCGTCTGCCCGCCGATGGACTTTTCGTCGGCCGCGCCAGAACCAGCGATGCCGCCCACCCGCTGGTGGTGACGGTGCGGGACGGCGAAGTGATCGACATCACCTCGAGCGCGGCGCCGACGGTGCGCGATCTTTGCGAGTTGAAGGATCCTGCTGGCCATGTGCGTTCGGCCAAGGGCAAAGCGATCGGCGCGCTCGCCGATGTCGCGGCGAACAGCTTCGAGGCCACGCGTGACACGAAGAAGCCCATCCTGCTTTCGCCCGTCGACCTGCAGGCGGTCAAAGCTTCCGGCGTCACCTTCGTGGTCAGCCTGCTCGAGCGCGTCATCGAGGAGCAGGCGCGCGGCTCGGCGGAAAAGGCCGACGCCATCCGCGCCGACATCGCCAGCCTGATCGGCCATGATTTGTCGAAGCTGAAACCCGGCTCGCCGGAAGCGATGGAAATCAAGGCCAAGCTGATCTCGCGCGGGGCCTGGTCGCAATATCTGGAGGTGGGTATCGGCCCGGACGCCGAGATCTTCACCAAATGCCAGCCGATGGCGTCCGTCGGCTTCGGCGCCGATGTCGGCCTGCACCCCGTCTCCACCTGGAACAATCCCGAGCCGGAGATCGCCATGATAGCCGACAGCTCGGGCCGCATCGTCGGCGCGACGCTGGGCAACGACGTCAATCTGCGAGATGTCGAGGGGCGCTCGGCGCTGCTGCTCGGCAAGGCCAAGGACAACAATGCTTCCGCCTCGCTCGGACCGTTCATCCGGCTGTTCGACGAGACCTTCTCGATTGCCGACGTCAAGCGAGCCACGGTGCGGCTCAGCGTCGAGGGCGAGGACGGCTTCTCGCTGGAAGGCGCGAGCTCGATGGCGGAAATCAGCCGCTCGCCGGAAGAACTGGTCAAGGCGACGATGGGGCCGCATCACCAATATCCGGACGGGCTGGCGCTTTATCTCGGCACGATGTTCGTGCCGTCCAAGGACCGCGGCGAGAAGGGCAAGGGCTTCACCCACAAGGTCGGCGATATCGTCACCATCTCGTCGGAAAAGCTCGGCGCTCTCACCAACCGCGTGCGCCTGTCGCCGGACTGTCCGCACTGGACCTACGGCGCCAGCCACCTCATGCGCGACCTGGCAAAGGCCAATCTTCTCTAGCGCCCAACCGAGGCGACGTTGTCCAAGCCCGCCGCAGAGAGCGAGCGCTAACGGCACCGCCTGCCCGAGAAAATAGCGCCTGAACTGATGCAATCTGATGGGATTGCTGATGGCGTGCGCGCCTCACCCAACATCCATTGGTGACGGAGGCTTGCCACCGCTCGAAAAAGGGGAATGCTCTGGGCGTCCCGCTCGGCGCTGGCAGGAGGTGCGGTTCGAGGAGCCGCATCGCGCTTGATGTAGAGGGAGAGTTTCAACATGGGAGGAAATCGAATGCTTTCGCGGCTAAGACTGCTCGTGCTTGGCTTGATCGCGCTCGTCGCCATTCCGGCGATGGCTGAGGCCAAGACGTTCTACTGGATTTCACATGGCGGCCCGGCCGACCCGGTCTGGACCTACTTCCTTGCCGGCGCCAAGCAATGGGCAAGCGACACCGGCAATAAGGTCAACACGTCGTTCCACAATGGCGACGTTGCCTCGCAGCAGGAGGCGATCCGCGCCGCCATCTCGGCCAAGGCCGACGGCATCGTCACCACCAGCCCCGATCCGGGCAGCCTGATCGAGCTCGCCAAGGAAGCGCGCGCGGCCAACATCCCGATCATCAACTTCAACACACCCGACCCGAAAGCCAACTTCAACGCCTATGTCGGCGGCGACAACGTCACCTTCGGCAAGCACTGGGCGCAATACCTGGTCGACAAGGGCCTTGTGAAGAAAGGCGACTTTGTCTGGATGCCGGTCGAGGTTCCCGGCGCCACCTATGGCGTGCAGGAAGAGGAAGGCATCAAGAGCGTCTTCGGGCCGCTCGGCATCACCTATGAAATCACCGAGGCCACGCTCGACCAGGCCGAAGTGATCAGCCGCATGGCCGACTATCTCACCGCGCACAAGGGCAAGGTGAAGGCGATCATCGGCCTCGGCGACCTCGTCACCGGCTCGATCAAGCGGGTGTTCGACCAGGTCGGCGTCAAGGCGGGCGAGATCCCGGTCGTTGGCTGGGGCAATTCGCTCGACACCACGCAGGAAGTGCTGAACGGCTATGTCAACGCCGCGCAGTGGCAGGACCCGCAGGCGACCAGCTATGTGGCGCTGTCGCTCGCCAACATGGCCGCCAGCGGCATCCCCCCGGGCTTCAATGTCATCACCGGCGCGCTCTACGAGAAGGACACCGCCGGCGTCTACGACAAGATCCTGTCCGGCAAATAAGTTCCCGCGCGATTGACCAGCGCCGCGCTTTGCACCTGAAGCGCGGCGCTGGATGCTACCGCCGCCGGCGCCCGCCGCCATACCCGGCGCGAAATCCGGCCAGTTTCAATCATGTCACGGGTATCTCGTGGAAAATCATTCCTTCGTCCAGCGCCTGATCGGCAGGTCAGAATTCGGCCCCCTTGTCCTGCTCGTCGTCGAGTTGGTCGTGTTCTGGGCCATCAATCCGGACTTCCTCTCGCCGCAGAACATCTCCAACATCCTGGCCTTCACCGTCGAGCTCGGCCTGATCGCGCTGGCGATGACGCTGTTGATGACATCGGGTGAATTCGACCTTTCCGTCGGCTCGCTGTTCGGCTTCTCGCCAGTGCTGATGTGGACGCTGTTCAACAGCGGCGTCACCTCGCTGGAGGTGGGCCTGCTGATCGCGCTAATCGTTGCCGCGCTGATCGGGCTGGTCAATGGCTGGTTCGTCACCCAGCTCAAGATCCCGTCCTTCCTGGTCACGCTCGGAATGCTGCTGGTCGTGCGCGGCACGGCGCTCTTCGTCACCGACGGCTTCCCGCAGCGGACCTGGAGCGCCGAAGGCAGCTGGCTGGCCGATATCCTCGTCGGCGACTTCTATGTCGGGCCGTTCCGCATCTACGCCTCGCTTTTCTGGTTCATCGGCGCCGCGATCATCCTTGGCTATGTGCTGACGCAGAGCCGGACCGGCAACTGGATCCAGGCCGCCGGCGGCAATCCCAATGCGGCGCGCGCCCGCGGCGTCAACGTCAACCGCGTCAAGGTCGGTCTGTTCGTCCTGTCGGCGGTGATGGCTTCGCTAGCCGGCGTGATCTCGTCGCTGCGCACCTCCGCGGCCAACCCCAACAGCGGCACCGGCTATGAGCTCGAGGTCATCGCCATGGTGGTGATCGGCGGCACGGCGCTGACGGGGGGACGCGGCACCATCATCGGCACGGTGCTCGGCATCCTGATCCTGCGCGTCATGCGCAACGGCATCGTGCTGATCGGGGTGCCGGGGCTTGCCTACAACATCTTCATCGGCGCGATCATCCTCGGCATGATGGCGCTGCATTCGTGGCTCGAACGCCGGCACCAGGCAGGGACTTAAGACGATGGCCGAGCCTCTGATCCGCATGGCAAACATCCGCAAGTCGTACGGGCGCGTGCAGGCGCTGGTGGACGCCAATTTCCACGTCAACGAAAAGGAGATCGTCGGCCTGCTCGGCGACAACGGCGCCGGCAAGTCGACATTGATCAAGGTGCTGTCGGGCGCCGTGCCGCTGACCAGCGGCGACATCTTCGTGCGCGGCAAGAAGGTCAATTTCCGCAGCACCAGCGACGCAATCGCTGAGGGCATCGAGACGATCTACCAGGACTCGGCGCTGGTCACGCAGCTGTCGATCGCGCGCAACCTGTTCCTCGGCCGCGAGCCGATCAAGCCGCCGCGCTTCCTGAACCGCATGGACCAGGAGGCGATGAACGCGGTGGCGCGGGACCTTCTGCGGCAAGTCGGCATCACCAAGAACATCCCGCCGACGACGCCGATCGGCTCGCTGTCGGGCGGCGAGCGGCAGGCGGTCGCGATCGCGCGCGCCATGCATTTCGACAGCGACCTCATCATCCTCGACGAGCCGACCAACAATCTCGGCGTCGCCGAGACGCAAGGTGTCTTGAGCTTCGTGCGCAGCGCCCGCGATTCCGGTCATTCCTGCATCTTCATCGCGCATAACATCCACCATGTCTTCCAGGTGGTCGACCGCATCGTGGTGATGCGCCGGGGCAAGGTGGTGGCCGACGACATCGATCCGAAGAAGACGACGGTGGCCGAGGTCGAGCGCGTCATCACCGGCATGTCGGACAAGGAAATCCGCGATGCGATTTCAGACGGCCGGGACTCGCATGGCTGATTTCGGCTGACTTTGACTTGGCGTGACAGGGGCTCGCATCCCATCCTATGACTGGACCCATGAAAGCCACCGTAGCCGACATCGCCAGGAGCTGCGGCCTGTCGACCGCGACCGTCGACAGGGTGCTGAACAACCGTCCGGGCGCGAGCGCCGCCAACCGGCAGCGCGTGATGGAAGCGGCCAAGCAGCTCGGCTATCTGCCGACACTCGACCAGGTCGTGCTGCCCTCGAAGCCGGCGCATCTCGAATTCTTCCTGCCGATCGGGTCCAACGCCTTCATGGCCGATCTTGCCCATCACATCGAGGACTATGCGGCGCGCCTGCCCCTGGTCGCGTCGTGCCGCATCCACAATCTTGCCGGCATTTCGCCCAGCGCGCTGCAGAGCGCTGTGGAGAATCTGTCGCTCAAGGCCAATGGCGTCGGCGTCATCGCCGTCGATCACCCGCGCACGCGCAACATCTTGCGCGAGCTGGTCGAGGCGGGAATCAGGCTGGTCACGCTGGTCTCAGACGTGCCGGCGGCGCCCCGCTCGGCCTATGTCGGCATCGACAACCGCGTGGCGGGCCGCACAGCGGCGCTGCTGATGGGGCGCTTCCTCGGCGGCCGCACCGGGCATCTGGCGATGATGGTCGGCTCGCGCTCCTATCGCGGCCATGAAGAGCGCGAGATGGGGTTCCGCTCGGTGCTGAGCGAGGAGTTCCCCAATCTCACCGTGTCCAGCGCCGTCGAGATCAACGACGAGCCAGACGCCAGCTACCGCGCCACCATCAAGGCGCTGCACGACGAACCGGATCTGCTCGGCATCTACTGCGTCGGCGGCGGACGCTCCGGCGTCGCCAGGGCGTTGCTGGAAGCCAAGCCGCGCAGGAAGCCGGTCTTCATCTGCCACGACCTGACCAAGGAGACACGGCGCTATCTCGTCGATGACCTCGCCGATGTCGTCATCGACCAGAATGCGCGGCTGATCGCCGAACAGTCTGTGATCCGCCTGCTCGGCTCGATCGCCTCCTCGGCGCCCTACCTGACCAAGAAATTCATCGAGCCGCGGCTGATCTTCAAGGAAAACGTGCCGGTGCAGTAGGCCGGCAATGGGTGCTGGCGGGTGCCTATTCGGATTTGTCTGATAATTGATCCCGCAATTCTGCACAGCAGCTATGCACGTTTCGCAATTGCCGAATCGTTGGGCAACTCGTATTTATGAACCTGTCGGATGTCTTCCTCCTCCCAGACACCGGCGCTGAGTGCGGTACACCTCCTCCCGTGCCGTATTCGAAATCAAGCCCGCTGCCACCTCCTCCCGGCAGCGGGCTTTTTCTTTGTGCGCAATAAGGCGGCGCTCCAGCCCCCTCACCCGGATTGCGATCCGAATTGCGAAGGGCAATTCGGGGCAATCCGACCTCTCCCCCAAGGGAGAGGAGACGGTCGGCGCCGACCCCAATCTCTTCTCCCCTCGGGGAGAAGGTGGCCGCGAAGCGGCCGGATGAGGGGGAGTCCGTAAGCCCCGAGTCAGCGCGCCCGGAATGAAGCGATCAGGCTTTCGGCCATGCGCACGAATTGCGCGCTCGGGCCTTCGGCGCCGACGCTCTGCATCGAGACGCGGGCGCCTTCGAGCAGCAGCGACAGCGTGTCGGCAAGCAGTTCGGCCTGGCCGATGCCGGCATCGCGGCAAAGCGCTACCAGCTTCTCGCGCTGGGCTTCCTTCAGTTCCTTGATGACGCGCCTGGCCGGGTGGTCGGCCTCGGTGAGCTCGACGGCGGCATTGGCCATGTCGCAGCCGCGGCTGTCGGCGCTGAGCAGTTCCGAAGCCTTCTGGACCCAGGCATGCAACTGGGCGAGCTTGTCGCCGGGATGCTGGGCCTCGAACTCGTCCCAGATTCTTGAAGCCTTCGCCGCCGTGGCGCGCAGGCATTCAACGACCAGCTCGTCCTTGGACTCGAAATGGCGGTAAAGCGTCATCTTGTTGGTGCCGGCAGCCTCGGTGATGGCGTCGACGCCAACGCCCTTGATGCCGTGCTTGTGGAACATGTCCTGCGCCGTCTCCAGGATCCGATCCCGGGGACGGGAACGCTCCGCGACGCCGTCACTCATGATGATCTCCTTTCGTCGTTTCCAAAAAAACCGTCGCCACCTCTTGACTAGGGTGTTACCGGTCTGTAACTTTTAGATGTTACTTACTGGTAACACCTATATCACTCCCCGTCAAACGACAAGGCCCTCCGATAGCCTGCCAGAGTGAGATAGGACGAAAAAGCAGCCTGTCATGCGGCTTCGGCCGGTGAAAAAGAGAAAAGCGGTCCGTGATCAATCGATGCGGACCGAGCAAGGAGCCGCTCCTATGCAAAAGCGCAAAGACCTGACGGTCGACGAAGCCGTCCGGGATCCGATGATCCGGCTGGTGATGAAGGCGGACGGAATCGACCCCAAAGCCTTCGAACGGATGCTGCGCCAGCGCGCGGCGAAACAGGCGCCGGATGATGAAATCCTGCCTTCCTTCCTGCAGGATTCCGGTTCCGGCCGGACCCGGCGCCTGCGTCATTTCGCAAAGCCCTTCGTCGAGGCATGCGCATCATGGTAAACTTCTTCGTCCACCGCCCGATCTTCGCGTCCGCGATCGCCATCATCATGGTGCTCGCCGGCGCGATCGCCTATTTCCTGCTGCCGGTCTCGCAGTTCCCCGACATCACGCCGCCGCAGGTCGTGGTCAGCGCCCACTATCCGGGCGCCAGCGCGCAGGTCGTGGCCGATACGGTCACCACGCCGCTCGAGCAGCAGATCAACGGCGTGCAGGGCATGACCTACATGTCGTCGACGAGCTCAAATGACGGCTCGTCCACCATCACCATCACCTTCGACGTCGGCTATCCGCTGAGCACGGCGGCCGTGGACGTGCAGAATCGCGTCAGCCAAGCGGCGTCCTCCCTGCCGGCAATCGTGAACCAGGGCGGCGTGACGATCAAGAAGCAGAACCCCAATTTCGTGCTGATCGTCGACCTCACCTCGCCGGACGGCTCGGTCGATCCCGTGGCGCTGAGCAACCTTGCGTATCTGCAGGTGGTCGATCCGCTGAAGCGCCTGCCGGGCGTCGGCGACGTGCAGATCTTCGGCGAGCGCCGCTATTCGATGCGCGTCTGGCTCGACCCAGACAAGCTCGCCAATCTCGGTATCACCGCCGTCGACGTCCAGAACGCCATCGCCGAGCAGAACGTGCAGGTCGCGGCCGGCAAGATCGGCCAGTCGCCGGCGCCGGCCGGCACCGCCTTCGAAATGCAGGTCAATGCCGTCGGCCGCCTGAGCGACCCGAAGGAATTCGGCGACATCGTCGTGCGCGCCAACTCCCAGAACGGCTCGCTTGTGCGGCTGCGGGACGTCGCCAGCATCGAGCTCGGCGCGCTGCAATATTCGTCATCCGCCTTCTTCGGCAAGGACCCGACGGTGGTTTTGGCCGTCTACCAGATGCCCGGCTCCAACGCGCTCGACCTGCAGCAGCGGGTCAAGGACAAGATGCAGGAGCTGTCGCAGCGCTTCCCGAAGGGCGTCCACTACGCCATGCATTACGACACGACGCGCTTCGTGTCGGCCTCGATGCATGACGTGCTGATCACGCTCGGCGAGGCGCTGGTGCTGGTCGTGGCGGTGGTGTTCATCTTCCTGCAGAGCTGGCGCACCACCATCATCCCGACCATCGCCATCCCCGTATCGCTGATCGCGACGCTGGCGATCATGTATATGCTGGGCTTCTCGCTCAACATGCTCTCGCTGCTCGGCATGGTGCTGGCGATCGGCCTTGTCGTCGACGACGCGATCGTGGTGGTGGAGAATGTCGAGCGACAATTGGAAGCGGGCTTGAAGCCGCTTGCCGCGACGCGCGCGGCGATGGCCGAAGTGACCGGACCGATCATCGCCACTACGGCGGTGCTGATGGCGGTGTTCATTCCCGTCGCCTTCATCCCGGGCGTCTCCGGCCGGCTCTACAACCAGTTCGCGCTCACCGTCGCGATCTCGGTCGGCATCTCAGCCTTCAACTCGCTGACGCTGTCCCCTGCCCTGAGCGCCGCCTTCCTGCGCCATCGCGGCGAAACCCAGTTCGTGCTGTTCCGCTGGTTCAACGCCGGCTTCGACTGGCTGTCCCATGCCTATGCCCACGGCGTGCGCATCCTGATCAAGCTGCGCTGGGCGATGCTCGGCCTGTTCGCGGCCGGCCTCGTCGCCACCTATTTCGTCTGGCAGAAATTGCCCTCGACCTTCCTCCCAGTGGAGGACCAGGGCTATTTCTTCGTCGTCATCCAGCTGCCGGACGGCGCTTCGCTCGAACGCACCGACGCGGTGGCGCAGAAGGCGCGCGACATCCTGCAGAACACGCCCGGCGTCGACATCGTCGGCTCGATCAGCGGTCTGAACTTCCTCACCAGCGCCGCGCAGTCGAACTCGGCGGTGGAGTTCGCCATCCTGAAGCCCTGGGATGAGCGCGGGCCTGACCAGAGCGCCTCGAAACTGGTCGAACAGGTGCGCGGCAAGCTCTTGCAGATGCCGGATGCGTTCGCGCTGTCCTTCGATCCACCGTCGATCCCGGGCCTCGGCACCACCGGCGGCTTCGAGTTCCAGGTGGAGGATCTGTCGGGACGCGGCAGCGCTGCGCTGAACGATGTGACGCAGGCGCTGATCGCGGAGGCGCGCAAGCAGCCCGAGCTCAATCCGCAGCAGCTGTTCTCGTCCTTCTCGACCTCGACGCCGCAGTTCAACTACGACCTTGACCGCAGCAAGGCGAAGCTTCTCGGCCTCAACCTGCCCGATGTGTTCAACACGCTGCAGATCTATCTCGGCTCGCTCTACGTCAACGACTTCAACCTATTTGGCCGCACCTTCCGCGTGACCATCCAGGCCGACAAGGACGCGCGCGCCGACGCCACCGACATCTCCAGGCTCTATGTGCGCAACGCGTCGGGCGGCATGGTGCCGCTGAGCACGCTGGGCAAGCTGGTGCCGATCGTCGGACCCGAGACCGTGCCGCATTACAACAACAATGCCTCGGCCCTGATCAATGGCGGTGCTGCCCCCGGCTTCTCGTCCGGTCAGGCGGTGGCGGCCATGGAGCGGGCGGCAGCGAACGTGCTGCCGCGCGACTTCGGCTACGAATGGACCGGCATCACCTTCCAGGAGCTCAAGGCCGGATCGATCGCCTCGGTCGTGTTCGGGCTGGCGATCGTCTTCGTCTTCCTGATCCTGGCGGCGCAGTATGAAAGCTGGGCGATGCCCTTCATGGTGCTGCTCGCCGTGCCGCTCGCTCTGTTCGGCGCCTTCGTGGTGCTTTTGCTGCGCGGCATGCAGATCGACGTCTACTCGCAGATCGGCTTCGTCATGCTGATCGGCCTCGCGGCCAAGAACGCGATCCTGATCGTCGAGTTCGCCAGGCGCCGTCGCGAGGAAGGGCTCACCATCGTCGAGGCCTCGATGGAGGCCGCGCGGCTGAGGCTGCGGCCGATCCTGATGACCGCCTTCGCCTTCATCCTCGGCGTGCTGCCGCTGATGTTCGCGACAGGCGCGGGCGCCGCCAGCCGGCAGTCGATCGGCACCACCGTCTTCGGCGGCATGGTGGCGGCGACCATCCTGTCGCTGGTGTTCGTACCCGTCTTCTACGCGGTGATCGAGCAGCTGCGCGAGCGCGGCGAAAAGGAACCAGCCGAGGGACACCATGGCGCCCCTGAGTCAAAGGAAATTGAACCGACCGCCGAGCCGGCGCTTCAGCCGCTCGCCCAGGCGGCCGAATAGGATTGGAGAGCAAAATGCGTAGATGGGAAATCGCTTTAGGCGCCGCCGTCGCGGTGGGCGCAGTGTCGGTTGCAAGCGTCCACCTGCTGAATCCGGGCTATCTCGGCGGCGGCACGGCGGGCGCGGCGCCCGCCCCGGCGGCCTTCGTCATGCCGGTGCCGGTGGTGAATGTCGTGAAGAAGACGCTGCCGATCTATCTCGACTACGCCGCGCGGGTGGAGTCGATCCGCAGCATCACGCTGCAGGCGCGTGTGCCGGGCTATCTGCAGGAGCAGACCGCGGCCGACGGCAGCGACGTCAAGCAGGGCGACCTGCTCTATCGGATCGCGCCGGAGGATTATCAGGCCGCGCTCGACCAGGCGAAGGCGCAAGTGCAGCGCGATACCGCGACGCTGGAATATGCAAAGTCCAATCTCGGCCGCGGCACCGACCTCGCCAAGGCCGGCTATCTCGACAAGGACAGCTTCGACCAGCGCACCAGCAATCTGCGCACGGCCCAGGCCGCCCTTGCCGTCGACCAGGCGGCGGTGCGGACAGCCGAGCTCAACCTTGGCTATGCCGAGATCAAGGCGCCCTTCTCGGGCCGGATCGGCCGCAACCAGGCTTCGGTCGGCACGCTGGTCAGCGTCGCCGGCACGGTGCTGAACACGCTGGTGCAGCTCGACCCGATCTATGTGACCTTCAACCCGAGCGAGACCGATCTCGTGCAGATCGAGCAGGCGAAGGCCAACGGTCCGATCGCCGTCGACGTGCTCCTGCCCAGCGAGACCAAGCCCAGCCAGAAGGGTGAGCTGACCTTCATCGACAACACGATCGACCATTCGACCGGCACGATCACGGCGCGCGCCACGATCGGCAACGCCAAGTTCACGCTGCTGCCCGGGCAATATGTGCGGGTGCGGCTGCATGTGAAGGAGCAGCCCAACACGCTGATGGTGCCGCAGGTGGCGCTGGGTTCCAGCCAGCTCGGCAAGTACCTCTATGTCATCGGCAAGGGCAACACCGTCGATCAGAAGCTGGTGTCGCTTGGGCCGACCGACGGCGACCTGATTTCCGTGACCTCCGGCATTTCCGAGACCGACCAGGTGATCACGGGCAATCTGCAGAAGATCGGACCCGGAATGCCGGTTTCTCCCTTGCCGCAACCGAAACCGGCCAGCTGATAACCCCCATCAGTTTCCGGTCCGACGGTGCCCTCGACTCCCACGTCGAGGGCGCCGTTTTGTTAGGAGGGTTCAATCGGTTCCCGATACCGGTTCCGTAGGGGCCTGCCGGGACTGCTCGCCAGCAATTCGACCAGGCCGGCAATGTCGGCGCGTTCCGCCTTCGCCGGCAGCATGAAGGCGCAATAGGGCTGGCCGAGGCGGACAGAGACGGACGACAGCGCGATCAATCGGCCGGCTTCGAGATCGGCGCTCGCCATGATCCGTTGGCCGAGCGCTATCCCCAACCCCAGCCGCGCGGCGCCGATCGCCAGGCTGGACAGGCCGACGCGGCGGCCATGCGACGGGTCGGGCGCGCGGTTGCCGCCCGCGGCGGCGAACCAATCCGCCCAGCTCGGATGCGAGGCGTAGTTCGGCCCCCAGTTGGTGTGGATGAAATGGCTCTCATGCACATCGGCGAGGGTGGGCGACCCGTTCCCGTAGCGCTGCCAGAAGTCGGGGGCTGCGACCGGCAGCACCTCGTCATGGACGAGCCTGACCATTTTCAGCGCCGGATAGTGGTAATCGCCATATGAGATACGCAGGTCGATGTTCTGGCGCACCACATCGACGGGATCGTCCTCGACGCGGACATCGATGGCCATTTGCGGAAAGCCGTCGAGCAGCACCGCCAGTCGCGGCGCCAGCCAAAGCTCGGCAAGCGAGAAGGGCACGCTCACCACGAGACGCGTGCGCAAGCCGCCTTCCAGCATGCGCCGGCCGACCGCCGCGATCTCGCCCAGCGCATGCGCCGTCTGCGGATAGATCGCGTGGCCGGCATCGGTCAGCGCGATGCGGTTGCCGTTGCGCACGAAGAGCTGCTTGCCGAACCAGTCTTCCAGGTTGCGGATCTGCTGGCTGACTGCGGCCGAGGAGACGCCAAGCTCGCCGGCGGCAAGCGTGAAGGAGCCGGCGCGGGCCGCGACCTCGAAGGCCCGCATTGCATTCAAAGGCGGAAGCTTTTCCACGCACCATCCTCGAAAGATTTTCTCGGGAGAGCCTAACAATTTTCCCCGTTGCCGCAAAGATTTCCTTGCGGTGTAGTGACCTCAGATTTTGGAGGACGCTATGATCGAAACCATTCTCGACCTGGACCGCTATCCGCTGCACCGCGAGGGCAGCCCTGAATGGCAACGGCTGGTCGACGAGTCCAAGGCCGCGCTTGCGGCCAACGGCATGTTCAACCTGGAAGGGTGCCTGCGCCCCGGCATCGCCGAGAAGGCCGTCGCCGAGATCCGGCCGGTGATGGACACGCGCTCGCATGTCCACAGGCGCATGCACAACATCTATTTCAAGCCGTCGATCCCGGAATTGGCGCCCGACCATCCGGCGCTGCGCAAGGTCGAGACGATCAGCCATACGGTCTGCGCCGACCAGATCGCCAGCAGCACTGTGCTTTCGATCTATGAATACGAGCCGCTGGTGCGGTTCCTGGCGGCGACGATGGACAAGCCGAAACTGCATGTCATGCAGGATCCGCTGGCCCGGGCCAACGTCATGGGCTACCGGGCGGGCGAAGCGCTCAACTGGCATTTCGACCGCTCGGAATTCACCACGACGCTGTTGCTGCAGGCGCCCGAGCGCGGCGGCGACTTCGAGTACCGCACCGACCTGCGCTCGGACTGCGACCCGAATTATGACGGGGTCGCCAAGCTGCTCGAGGGGCGCGACCCTGAAGCAAAAATCCTGCGCATCAAGGCCGGCACGCTCAACGTCTTCCGCGGCAAGAACACCGCGCATCGCGTCACCACGGTCGAGGGCAATCGCGAGCGAATGATCGCGGTGTTCTCCTACTACGAACGTCCCGGCGTGATGTTCACCGATGAGGAGCGGATCGGCTTCTACGGCCGTGCCGCTTGAGACTCGCCAGAGCGATTTTCGAAACAGTCTCCACAACTCGCCGATCTCGGTCAAAAAGCTCTTGTTAGATTGTCGACAATCTGCTTGTCTTGCAGAAATTCCTCCCGGGGGTCGACCTATGGCAAAGCTGGATTTCGGTCCGATCGCGGATACGACGCGCAGGGCGGAGATCGTCGCCCTGCTCAGGCGCGCCATCCTGACCGGACAGCTGGAACCGGGGCAGAAGCTCAACGAGCTCAGGATTTCGGAACAGATGCGGGTGAGCCGCGCGCCGCTGCGCGAGGCGATGCGCGAGCTGGTGCAGGAAGGCATCCTGACCAGCATCCCCTATGCCGGAACCTTCGTCATCGACGTCACGGCCAAGGACATCATCGATGCCTATTCGCTCAACAAGGTGCTCGATGAATTCGCCATCGAGCTTGCCTGGCCGCAGCGCGACCCACGCTTCCTGGATGAGCTGGACCGCCGCCACGAGGCGGTGAAGCAGGCGACGCGGGCGGTGGACACCACGCGCCAGATCGAGACGGCGCTGCAGCTGCACGGGCTGATCTACGAGTGGGCCGACAATTCGGTGCTGCTCGAGACCTGGCAGCGGCTGACGAGCCGGCTGCAGATGTACTTCGCCCTGCATCAGCGGGCGCGCAACGAACCGGTGCCGGCCGAGGATGTGCACGAAACCTATGTGGCGCTGCTCAAAGGCGCCGACATGCGCGCCGCCCAGCGCCATGCGCGCGAGCATATCGATCTCGATTTCGAAGAGCTGCTTTCATACGCGCGCGGCCTCGAAAAGCGCACATCGAAGAACTGACAGACGGACAGCAAAGTGAAGATCGAGAGCATCAAGGCCTACCATGTCGTCCAGCCCTTCGTGGACGGGCCTTACCGCATGTCCAAGGGACGCGTCGCCGACTGTTTCGATGCGGTGATCGTCGCCATCACCTCCGACAGCGGTGTGACCGGCTGGGGCGAGATGGCGCCGCTCGGCAATTTCTATTCGGCCGCCTTCCCGGCGGGAGCGCGCGCGGGCGTGCCGGAAATCGCGCCGCATCTCATCGGCCAGGATCCGCGCGGATTTGCCGGCATCGGCCGGCTGATGGACACGGTGTTCAAGGGCCACCCTTACATCAAGTCGGCGCTCGACATGGCGTGCTGGGATCTCGCCGCCCGCGCGGCCGACATGCCGCTGGTGACCATGCTGGGCGGCCGCGAAAGCGATATGGCGGAGACCTACCGGGTCGTCACCCACGGCACGCTCGATCAGATGGCGGCTTTGGCCAAGCGGATCATTTCCGAGGGCTGCCGCCGTCTGCAGGTCAAGGTCGGCGGCAATGTGCATGACGACATCGAGCGGGTGACGACTGTCGCCTCGGCGGTGCCCAAGGGCACGGTGATCTTCTGCGATGCCAATGCCGGCTGGACGCCCTACCAGGCGCGGCAGTTCGCCGACGCCACGCGAGGCATCGACTACACGTTCGAGCAGCCCTGCACGACGCTGGATGAGAACATGTCGGTGCGCCGCATGCTCGACAAGCCAATGGTGCTGGACGAATCCGTCACGTCGCTCGGCGAGATGCTGGAAATCCACCGCCGGGGTGCCGCCGACGGGCTGACGCTGAAGATCTCGCGGCTCGGCGGCGTGACACAGACACGGCTGATCCGCGACGTCGCCGTGGACCTCGGCTTCATGATCACCGTGGAAGACACAGGCGGCGCCGAGATCGACACCGCCGCCATGGCGCATCTGTCGCTGTCGACACCGGCAGAGCGCCGGCTGCATGCCATCGCCTTCCACGAATGGGTCGCGGTGCGCACGGCAAGGAACGCGCCACCGGTGACCGGCAGCCATATGGGCATTCCCGACGGCCCCGGCCTCGGCATCGACGTGGATCCGGGCCTGCTCGGCGAACCCTTCTTCGAGATCGGCTGACATGAAGATCAGGCGCGTCAAGGCAACCCCGATCAATTACCGGCTGGAGGCCCCTTATGTCTGGGTCTTCGGCGAGCTCGACGGCTTTTCGCCGACCATCGTCGAGGTCGAGACCGAGGACGGGCTTGTCGGCATCGGCGAGGCGCCGACGCCGGGCGCGGCGGCCATTGTCAACGACGTGCTGGCGCCGAGGCTTGTTGGCCGTGACGCCTTCGACATCGCCGGCGCGGAGGAAGTCTGCCTGCCATTCTGGAGCGGCGTGCAGTCGATCAACGACCGCACCCGCATCATGGCTTTCGGCGCCATCGAGAGGGCGCTGTGGGACCTGCGCGGCAAGGCGTGGAAGCAGCCGCTTTACCAGTTGCTCGGCGGCGCGGTGCGCAAGGACATCCCCTTCACCGATTATTTCTCACTGCGCGGTGATGGCGCCAGGGTCAAGGGCGAGAAGACGCCGGAAGAGGTCGCCGACTATTGCGTCGAACTCCACGAGCGCCACGGCACCACCTTCTTCGAAGGCAAGTTCTCGATGCATGATCCGAAAATTTCCATGAAGATGGTCGAGCTGATCCGCAGGAAGCTCGGCGGCGACGCGATGATCCGCATCGACTCCAACCAAGCCTATTCGCTGGCCACCGCCAGGCAATTGGCGCGGCCGCTGGAGGAGCTCGGCGTGCGCAACTGGGAGGACCCGGTCGCGACCATCGAGGAGATGCGCGAGCTGCGCCGTCACACCTCGATCCCGTTCTCGACCCATAACATCGACGTCGCGCGGGCGATGGAGTTGAAGGTGCCGGATGCCTTCGTCGGCAACCCGACGGCGCATGGCGGCATCAACCGCATGCTGCGCTTCGTTGGCGCCTGCGAGCATGCCGGCATCGACTGCTGGTGCTACAGCGGCGACACCGGCATCGGCAGCGCCTGCTACCTGCATCTGTGCGCCGCGCTCGGCTGGATCAGGGAGCCCAACCAGTCGCTGTTTCGCATGCAGCCGATGGACATCATCGAGGAAGGCCCGTTCGCGCCCAAGAACAACACCGTGCCGGTGCCGGAAGGCCATGGCCTCGGGGTCACGCTGTCGCAAGAAAGGCTCGCCGCCTGCCATCGCGATTTCGTCGAGAACGGCCCCTGCAACAAATATCACGACCCGGAAAAACCCGGGACCTACCGCAGACTGCCGCTGAATTAGGAGGATGTCGAAAAGCTAGCAGGACCTATCCGGAAAAAGGCGGCCACAAGTCGCCTGGCCGACAGACAATTCATCAAGAAAATCTGACTTTTCCGTCCCAACCAGCGGATGGATCGGTCGGAACCGCATGCTACTGTATATCGACCGATACTGATGAGGCCTGGAACAGGAGAACTCCACGGAACTCATCAGTTGGAATGCACTCGCCAACCACAACAACTGGGGAAAGGGCATAGAACCCATGAGCAAGAACTATCGCATTCTCGATCTGCTGCGGCGTGGCCGCACGCCCCTCGAAAACCATCTGATCGACGGCCTTGTCGACGGCCGCCTCAGCCGCCGCGAATTCGTCCGCCACGGCAGCCTGCTCGGCCTGTCGCTGCCGCTGCTCGGCCGCATCGGCATGGCCGCCGGCTTCGGCGCGACGCCTTCGCTCGCTCGCGCCGCAGGTGCTGCCGGCGGCACCATTCGCGTCGGCAGCAGCGTGCCGGCCGGGGCGATCGATCCCGTCACCATCGCCGACGCCGGCGGCCTGCTCGTTATGCAGCAAGTGGCAGAATTTCTTTGCGTCGACGGCCCGGACCTGGTGCTGAAGCCGGCGCTGGCGGAAAGCTGGAAGCCGAATGCCGACGGCACGGTGTGGACCTTCACGCTGCGCAAGGGTGTCAAGTTCCACTCGGGCGGCGAGATGAGGGCCGAAGACGTGGTGGCCAGCATCGACCGGCTCGCCGATCCGGCCAACTCGTCCAACGCGCTGTCGGTGTTCAGCGGCATCCTGCAGAAGGGCAACACCAAGAAGGTCGACGACTACACGGTCGAATTCCATCTCGATGCGCCGAACGGCAACTTCCCCTATATGGTGTCGTCCGACAACTACAACGCCGTCATCATCCCGGCGAGCTACAAGGGCGACTACGAGAAGAGCTTCGACGGCACCGGTCCGTTCAAGCTGGAAAAATACACGCCGAAGGTCGGTGCGTCCTTCGTGCGCAACGACGACTACTGGGGCGACAAGGCCCTGCCGGATCGCACCGAGTTCACCTTCTTTACCGACATCCAGCCGCAGATCCTGGCGCTGCAGGGCGGCCAGATCGACATCATCAACCAGATGCCGGTGCTGGCGGGCGTTGCGCTCCTCAACGATCCGAATTTCGAGATCATCAGCCTGAAGTCGGTGGCGCATCAGCAGCTGCATATGCACTGCGACGAGGGCCCGACGAAGGACGCGCGCGTGCGCCGCGCCATCGCGCTCTGCCTCGACCGCGAGAAACTCGCCGCCGGTCTGATGAAGGGCCGCGCGGCACTCGGCAACGACAGCCCGTTCGCCGCCGTCTACCCCTCGACCGACACCAGCGTGCCGCAGCGCAAGCAGGACCTCGCCCAGGCCAAGCAGCTGATGGAAGCGGCCGGCGTCGGCCAGGGCTTCAAGATGACGCTCACCACCGAGCGCTACCTGGAAATCCCGGAATACGCTCAGCTCATCCAGAACTGGGTCAAGGAAATCGGCATCGAGCTCGAGCTCAACATCCTCGACCAGGGCGCCTATTACGGCGATGCGGTGTTCGGCAAGTCGAACTGGCTGGATTCGGCGATGGGCATCACCGACTACGGCCACCGCGGCGTGCCCAACGTCTATCTGGCGGCCCCCCTGAAGAGCGACGGCACCTGGAATGCCGCCCACTTCAAGAACAAGGACTACGACCAGATGGCGGCGAGCTATATCGCGGCCCTCGACCTCGAGGCGCAGAAGGCCACCGCCGGCAAGATCCAGAAGCTGCTGCTCGAAGAAACGCCGGTGGTCTTCGGCTATTTCTACGATTACCTGACGGCGACGGCGAAAGGCGTGACGGGCGTGCAGCCCACCGCCATGTCGCAGCTGTTCCTCGACAAGGCGTCGAAGGCCTGACGAGAGCGAACAAGCATATCCCTGACAGCCGGCTCTCCACGGAGAGCCGGCTCCAATAGGAGTATTCGCCATCCTCGTCTTCCTCGTCCGGCGCCTGGCCCTGTCGCTCGTCACGCTGTTTTTGCTCAGCGTCATGGTCTTCCTTGGCGGCCAGGTGCTGCCGGGCAATGTCGGGCGCGCCATATTGGGGCCGTTCGCCGACCAGCGCGCCGTCGATGCGCTCAACCACTCGCTCGGCGTCGACCGGCCACTGCTCGTCCAGTACGGCACCTGGATCTGGAATTTCCTGCATGGCGACATGGGCACGTCCTACATTTTCCGCGCGCCGGTCGCCCCCTTCGTCATCGATGCTCTGGGCAATTCGCTGAAGCTGGCATTGATCGCCTTTGTGCTGGTGGTGCCGATCGGCATCCTGGGCGGCGTCATCGCCGCGCTCAATCTCAACCGGCCGCTTGACCGCATCATCAGCCTCGGCGGCCTGTCGGTGACGGTGCTGCCGGAATTCGTCACCGGCATCATCCTGATCCTGATCTTCGGGGTGTGGCTGCGCTGGCTGCCGATCGCCGCCGCATGGCCGAAAGGCGCCGGCTTCTTCACCCAGATCTATTACCTTATCCTGCCCTCGCTGCCGCTGTTCCTGGTGCTGTTCGGCTACATTGCCCGCATGGCCAGGTCCGGCATGATCGAGGCGCTCGATTCCGACTATACGCGCACCGCCGTGCTGAAAGGCCTGCCCTGGCGGACGGTGATCTGGCGCCATGTGCTGCGCAACGCGCTGCTGCCGACCATCACGGTGATCGCCACCCAGACCGGCTATCTGATCGGCGGCCTGGTGGTGATCGAAACGCTGTTCCGCTATCAGGGCATCGGCTCGCTGATCTTCACCGCCGCGCGCGGCAAGGATTTCCCGATGCTGGAGGCCGGCATTCTCACCATCGGCATCGTCTATGCGGTGGCGACCTTGGCCGCCGACTTCCTCTATTCCGTGCTCAATCCGCGCATCCGGCTGGGGGCAGAACAATGAGCGCGACGGACAGCCCATCCCTTCCCGCGGTCCCGGATACTGTTGCGCGGCGCAGCCCCTGGGGCGAGGTGCTGCATTCGCTCGTGAGGTCCCCCACGTTCCTGACCGGCCTGGGCATACTGCTGTTCTGGGTTATCTGCGCGCTGTTCGGCGAACAATTCGTGCCTTACGATCCTCTCGACGCCGACATCATCAACACGCTTGCGCCGCCATCGTCCGACCACTGGTTCGGCACCGACCAGCTCGGCCGCGACGTGTTCTCACGCGTCATCGTCGGCTCCCGCGATATCCTGACCGTCGCGCCGCTGGCGACGATCCTTGCGACCATCGCCGGCACCGCGCTCGGCCTGGTCATCGGCTATTTCCGCGGCATCGTCGACGACATCGTCAGCCGCGTGCTGGAAGCCTTCATGGCGATCCCGGTGGTCATCATCGCGCTGCTTGCCATCGTCGCGCTCGGCACGTCCAAGATCACCGTCATCGTCGTCATCGGCCTGAGCTTCGCGCCGATCATCGCGCGCACGGTGCGCTCGGCGGTGCTGGCCGAACGCGAGCTCGACTATGTCGCCGCGGCCAAGCTGCGCCACGAGGGCGCGCTGCACACGATGTTCGTCGAGATCCTGCCCAACGTCATCCCGCCGATCCTGGTCGAGACGACGGTGCGGCTGGGCTATGCCATCTTCGCGGTGGCCACGCTTTCTTTCATGGGCTTCGGCATCCAGCCGCCCTCACCCGACTGGGGCCTGTCGATCTCTTCCAATTACGGCATGATCGGCGGCGGCTTCTGGTGGACGGTGCTGTTCGATGCCTTGGCCATCGCCTCGCTGGTGATCGGCGTCAATTTGGTGGCCGACGGCGTGCATGGAGCGTTCAATGACTAGCCAAGCCGCCAACGCGCTAGAACTCAAAGACCTTTCGGTCGCCTATCGCGTCGGCCGCCGCGACCGCGCGGTGCTGCGCAACGTCAACCTGACCATCAAGGCCGGCGAAGCCTACGGGCTGGTCGGCGAATCCGGCTGCGGCAAATCCACCGTGGCGCTTTCCGTGGTGCGTTATCTGCCGCGCAACGGCTCGATCACCGGCGGCTCGATCGCGCTCGACGGCAAGGACGTAATGAAGCTCGATGGCGAGGCGCTGCGGCGGGCCCGCGCGGACAGCGTGTCGATGGTCTATCAGGATCCCGGCAAGGCGCTGAACCCGTCGCTGCGCATCGGCCGGCAATTGACCGAGATCTTCGAGCTTGCGGGCATCAGCGGACAGACGGCTGAAGACAAGGCGCTCGCCATGCTGAACCGGGTGCGCATCTCGGATCCGGCAAGCGTCATGCAGCGCTATCCGCACCAGCTCTCCGGCGGCATGCAACAGCGCGTGGCGATCGCCATGGCGCTCGCCAACGACCCCTCGATGCTGATCCTCGACGAGCCGACGACCGGGCTCGACGCCACCGTGGAAGCCGAGGTGCTCGACCTGATCGGCCAGTTGCGGCGCGAGCTGTCCGCCTCGATCCTGTTCATCAGCCACAACCTCGCCGTCGTCTCCAACATGTGCGACCGGGTCGGCGTGCTCTATGCCGGCATGCTGGTGGAGGAAGGCTCGACCAGGGACGTCTTCAACGACCCGCGCCATCCCTACACCGTGGCGCTGCTGCGCTGCCTGCCGCGCGGCGGCCAGCGCAAGGACCAGGGCCGGCTCGACACCATCCCCGGCTTCCTCCCCGGCATCGGCGCCACCATCGTCGGCTGCGCCTTCGCCGACCGCTGCGCTTTGGCCCCCGAACGCTGCCGTGCCGAGCCGCCGCCGCTCTATGAGGTCGGCGACGGCCGGCTGTCGCGCTGCCACTACCATGACAAGGCGCAGTCGCTGCCGCGCGCGACACCCGCGGAGATTCCCGCTGTCGCACCGAAGCAGGCGCCGCCTGTGCTGCAGGTCGAAGGGCTGAACAAGACCTATGCCAGCCACGGCCGTCCGCTGCGGGCGGTGAAGGACGTCTCGGTCAGCCTCAGGCCCGGCGAGACGCTTGGCCTGGTCGGCGAATCCGGCAGCGGCAAGACGACCTTCGCCAGGCTGCTGCTCGGCCTTGTCCCGCCCGACGAAGGCGGCTCGATCGAGCTTGAGGGCAAAAAGCTGGCGCCACGGCTTGCCATGCGCTCGGAGGATCAGGTCAAGGCGGTGCAGATCGTCTTCCAAAATCCGGACTCCGCGCTCAACCGCTCGCATTCGATCCGGCATATCCTGAGCCGCGCCCTGAAACGGCTGGGCGGGCTCACCGGCAAGAAACTGGACGCGCGCCTCGAAGAGATGGTCCGCTCGGTGCGGCTCACCGACCGGCATCTGGCGGTCAAGCCGCGCCAGCTCTCGGGCGGGCTGAAGCAGCGCGTGGCGATCGCGCGCGCCTTTGCCGGCGATCCGCGCATCGTGGTCTGCGACGAACCGACCTCGGCGCTCGACGTCTCGGTGCAGGCGGCGATCCTCAATCTTCTCGCCGACCTGCAGTCGAGGCAGGATGTCTCCTACATCTTCATCTCGCACGACCTCGGCGTGGTGCGCTATCTCTCCGACAAGATCGCGGTGCTCTATCTCGGCCGCATCATGGAGTTCGGGCCGTCGGTAGCGGTGTTCTCCGGGCCGCATCATCCCTACACCGAAGCGCTGCTGTCGGCGGTTCCAAAGCTCGACCGCAGCGAGAGCTCGCGCATCCGCCTCGACGGCGAGATCCCGAGCGCGGCCAACCCGCCGACGGGCTGCGTCTTCCACACCAGATGCCCGCGCAAGATCGGCGCGATCTGCGAGACGCAGGAGCCGGAGCTTTCCGAGGCCCAGCCCGGGCATACCATCCGATGCCATATCCCTTACGACGAACTGGCAAGGCTGCAAAAGCCGAAGGCCGTGGAGCCGGCGTGATCAGAATGCCGCCGCGCCTAAAGCGCGTCGCGATCTTTCAGATCGCTCCATGCGCTTTAGGTTTTTGATTGACGCATGTCTTTATCCTGAAACCGGCCCCCACTTTCAGGAGACATGCTTTAACATGCTGAAGGCGCGGTCGCTCTCCGCGAAAGCCTGATCGCCGGACAGGTTCCTGGCGAGCGTGCGCAGGCCCGTGAGCGCGAGGTCGAGAGCATCGGAAGAGGCAGGGTTCTCCGGATAGGCAAGGTAGATCGGGCGCTGAAAGACCGGCGTGTCCTCGACGCGTTTCAACTCGCCGCGCTGGATATGAGTGCTGACCGCGCTCAGCGGCAGATAGGCGGCCGCTTTCTGCGACAGCACGTGCTGCAGGCCGATGAAGACCAGCCCGGCCGAGATCGCCGGCTTCACCATTCCGGCAAAGGCGCGGTCGTGCTCGACGCGGAACTCCAGCCCCCAGTCCATCAGGATGTAGTTATTCGTCCACGATCCGAGCTGATCCCTGTGCTGGACGAGAACCACCTGATCAACGGCCAAGGTCTCATAGACGATGCCCGGATGCGGCCTGGGCAGATAGAGGATGCAGATGTCGAGCAGGCCTTCGGCCATCTGGTCGATCGCCAGATCGGGGAAGCTGCCCTCCAGCCTGAGCGCCACATTCGGCCGTTTCGCGCGCATCCAGTCGATCCAGGGCGAGGTGATGCTGTCCCAGAGATAGGCGGGCGCGGTCAGCCTGAGCAGCGTCTCGTAGCCATCGGGAACGGCGATGTCCTGGCGCGATTGCTCCCAGGTGCGGGTGATCGTCGAGGCATGCGGCAGGAACTGCCGGCCGGCCGGCGTCAGCGTGACGCCGTCGCTGTCGCGCACGAACAGTTTTCGCCCCAGCTGTTCCTCCAGGCCGCGAATGCGAGCGCTGACGGTCGACTGGGCGAGGTTCAGCCGATGGGCCGCCACGGTGAAGCTGCCATGCGCCGCGACCTCCAGGAAACTGCGCAGATTCTCCGTGTCCATGGTCCTCTGCCCCTTGAGCTACCGCCATCGAAATCTTCGATGGCCTCAATCAGAAAATATCGCTTTCCGGTCGCGGTCAACAATGGCCTAAATGCCAAAGCCCCCGCGACAAAACAAGGTATGCCGCCATGCCGAAGCATTTCAGGACGATCGACGCCGCTCGCAAAACCCTCAGCGCAATCGAAAATTCCGCTATCGACGAATTGCTCGCCGGCAGGATCGGCCGGCGCGAATTCCTTCGCCATGGCAGCGTGCTCGGGCTGTCGCTGCCCTTCCTCGGCGGCATCGCTTCGGCGGTCGGTCTCGGCGCTCCGCAGGCGCGGGCCGAGGGCAAGCCGGGCGGCACGGTGCGCGCCGGCATCGCCGTGCCCGGCGGCGCCATCGATCCGGTGACTTTCTACGACAGCGGCAGCTACCAGCTCGCCTTCCAGACGTCCGAGTTCCTGTGCGTGACGCAGCCCGACCTGACGCTGAAGCCGGTTCTGGCCGAAAGCTGGTCGCCCAATGCCGACGGCAGCGTGTGGACCTTCAAGCTGCGCAAGGGCGTGAAATTCCACAATGGCGAGGATTTCAAGGCCGACGACGTCGTGGCGACCTTCGATCGCCTTGCCGATCCGAACGACCCCTCCAACGCTCTCTCGGTGTTCAAGGGCCTGCTGTCGAAGGGCGGCACGCGCAAGGTCGACGACCACACGGTCGAATTCCATCTCGACGCGCCGAACGGCAGTTTCCCCTATTCGGTGTCGATCGACAATTACAACGCCGTCATCCTGCCGGCGAGCTACAAGGGCGACTACGAGAAGACCTTCGAAGGCACCGGTCCGTTCCGGCTAGAAAGCTACACGCCGAAGGTCGGCGCGACGTTCGTGCGTAATGCCGACTATTGGGGCGAGAAGGCGCTGCCCGACCGGCTGGAATTCAAGTTCTATGGCGATGTGCAGCCGCGGATTCTCGCGCTGCAGGCAGGCGAGGTCGACGTGCTCGACGCCATCCCGCTCGACGTCAGCCAGGTGGTGCTCGGCAACCCCGACATAACGGTGCTGCGCGTGGCGTCCACCGCGCATCGCCAGCTGCATATGCGCTGCGACATGGCGCCCTTCATCGACAAGCGCGTGCGCCAGGCGCTGGCCTTGTGCATCGACCGCTCCAAGCTGGTCGACGGACTTTGCCGCGGCATGGCGGCGACCGGCAATGACAGCCCGTTCGCGCCGGCTTTCCCGGTCACCGACAAATCGATTGCCCAGCGCACGCAGGACATCGCCAAGGCCAAGCAGCTGATGGAAGCGGCCGGCCTTGGCAGCGGCTTCGACATGACGCTGACGACGCTGCGCTATTCCGACATCCCCGGTTACGCGCAGCTGTTCCAGAACTTCGCCAAGGAGATCGGCGCGCGCATTGCGCTCAACATCGAGGATCAGGACAAATATTACGGCAAGGCGGTGTTCGGACAGTCGGACTGGCTGGACAGCCCGCTCGGCATCACCGACTACGCGCATCGCAGCGTGCCGAACGTGTTCCTGAAGAGCCCGCTGGTCAGCGACGGGTCGTGGAACGCGGCGCATTTCAAGAACGCGACCTATGACGGGCTGGTCACCGGCTACCTCAAGGCGCTCGACCTCGACGCCCAGCGCAAGGCCGCTTCCGACATCCAGAAGCTGCTGCTCGATGAGACGCCGGTGATCTTCAGCTATTTCCCGGACCTGCTGGTACCCGTGCGCAAGACTGTCAGCGGCGTGCCGCCGATCGCCGCCGGCCTGCTGCTCGATCGCGTATCGGTGGCGTCATGACCGTGACCGCGCGAAAGAACCCGGCAGCAAACGACGAGAAGAGGACGACGACCATTCGCAAGCCCCATCTGCGCGGCCGCGGGCCGCATTTCCCGATCCTCGACGGCATCGTGCAGTACGAGTTCGAACCGGGCTATGTCTCCTTCACCATGCCCTCGCCCAAGCGGATCAGGGTGCAGGTCGGGCCGATGATCGTCGCCGACACCACCAAGGCGCTGGTGTTCCAGGAGAGCGACCATCTGCCGGTCTATTACTTCCCGATGAGCGACGTGCGCGAGGAGTTCCTGCTGCCCAGCCGCACGAAGACGGAGGATCCGTTCAAGGGTGTCGCCACGCATTATTCTTTGAACACCGGCATCACGCTGGTCGAGGACGGCGCCTGGCGCTACCTCGATCCCATCAAGGGCTGCCCCCCGATCCAGGACTATATCTCCTTCTACTGGCCGAAGATGACCCACTGGTATGAGGAGGACGAGGAGATCTTCGTCCATGCCCGCGACCCGTTCCGACGGGTCGACTGCCTGCCCTCGTCGCGGCGGGTGCAGGTGATCCTCGACGGCGAGCAGGTGGCCGATTCACGGCGCGGCGTCTTCCTGTTCGAGACCGGACATCCGGTTCGGCACTACCTGCCGATCTCGGACACGCGCCTCGATATGTTTGCGCCCAGCCGCTACATCTCGCGCTGCCCCTACAAGGGCATCTCCAACTACTACCATGTGACGACGCCGAAGAAGCGGCACGAGAACCTGGTCTGGTATTATCCCGAGCCGGTGCATGAGGCCGAGCGCATCAAGGGGCTGGTGTGCTTTCATCACGAGCTGGTCGACAAGATCCTGGTCGACGGCGTGGAGATCCCGAAGGAAGCAACGGCGGCGTCGGACGGCTATTTCTGAACCTCGAGGCCTCCGGCCGGCCAGATGAGGCCGCTTGATCGAGGCGCCATTCAGCGCATACCCTCCCGCAATCAGGGAGGGTGCGATGGATCTTTTCAAACTGGACGGCGGCGTGGCGCTGGTGACGGGCGCCGGCAGCGGCATTGGTCAGGCGATCGCGATCGGGCTTGCCGAGGCCGGCGCCGATGTCGCCTGCTTCGGCCATGCCTCGAACGGCGGACTGGAGCAGACTGCCGACAAGATCAAGGCGCTCGGCCGCAAGGCGCTGGCGCTGGCCGGCAGCGTGACGTCCGAAACCGACCTGACCGCGGCGATCGATCGGGTTGAAGCTGAACTCGGCGCGCTAACGGTTGCCGTCAACAATGCCGGCATTGCCGGATCGGAAGCGGCCGAGACCATGCCGCTGGAAAAATGGCGCAAGGTGCACGAGGTCAATGTCGCAGGTGTGTTTCTGTCCTGCCAGGCCGAGGCGAGCGTCATGCTTCCCCGGCGTGCGGGCTCCATCATCAACATCGCCTCGATGTCGGGCACCATCGTCAACCGCGGGCTGACGCAGGCGCACTACAACTCCTCCAAAGCCGCCGTCATCCACATGTCGAAAAGTCTGGCCATGGAGTGGGCCGATCGCGGCCTGCGCGTCAATGTCGTCAGCCCGGGCTACACGCTGACGCCGATGAACAAGCGGCCGGAGGTCGCGGAGGAGATCAAGATCTTCAAGCGCGACACGCCGATGGGCCGCATGGCCGCGCCGGAGGAAATGGTCGGACCGACCGTGTTCCTGGCCAGCCGTGCGTCAAGCTTCGTGACCGGCCTCGACCTGATCGTCGATGGCGGCTACGTGTGCTGGTAGACCGATGGGGTGTCCCGCTAGACACCCACCTTGCTGATCTGACGGATGCGGGCGGAGGCGCGCCGCGCTACTCCGCCGCCACGCCCTTCACCTCGAGATAGCTCTCCATGGAATCGTCCAGCGCCTGCAGCCAGGGCGTATGATGGACCGGTGCCATGGTGCCGGTCATCAGCGAGCGGTAGGCGTTGTCGCGGAAGGTCATGATGTTTTCCATCTTGTGGTGCTCCCACTCCATGAAGGTGTGGTTGACCGCCTCGACGTCGAAGCCCGGATAGTCGGTCTGGTCCATCAGTTCCTTGGTGTAGTCGCCCTGGAACCAGATCATCTGCTCGGCATCCTCCAGCGTCTCCTCGCGCGCGCGCCACTTGGCGCTGTGCTCGGCCATAGCCTCGGCCGAGGGCAGCTTGATGCGGCCCATGATGACGTCGCGGGCGTACCAGGCCTGTGCGTCGAACATGTTGAAGGTGTAGAATTGGTCCTGCATGCCGATATAGAACAGCTTCGGATTCTTCTCCCAGACGACGCCCTCATAGAGATCCAGCGGCCACATGCGGTTGGCGGTCTTGAGCTTGAGATCGTCGGTGAGGAAGGGGAAGGAGTGCAGATAGCCGGTGCACAGGATGATGGCGTCGACATCCCTGGTGGTGCCGTCCTTGAAATGCGCCGTCTTGCCGACGACCTTCTGCAGCAGGGGCACCTCCTTCCAGTTCTCCGGCCATTTGAAGCCCATCGGCTTGGAACGGTAGCTGGTGGTGATCGATTTGGCGCCGTATTTGTAGCATTGCGAACCGATGTCCTCGGCCGAATAGGAACGGCCGATGATCAGGATGTCCTTGCCCTTGAACTCCATGGCATCGCGGAAATCGTGGCTGTGCAGGATGCGGCCGTTGAAGGTGGAAAAGCCCTCGAAATACGGCACGTTGGGCACGGAGAAATGGCCGGAGGCGACGACGACATTGTCGAACTCTTCCGAATAGGTCACGTCGTTGGTGCGGTCATGCGCGGTGACGGTGAATTTCTTCGTCTCGTCGGAGTAGGTGACCATGCGCACCGGCGTGTTGAACCGCACCCATTTGCGCACCCCGGATTTCTCGACGCGGCCCTTGATATAGTCCCACAGCACGGCGCGCGGCGGATAGGAGGCGATCGGCCGGCCGAAATGTTCCTCGAAAGTGTAGTCAGCGAATTCGAGGCATTCCTTCGGGCCGTTCGACCACAGATAGCGGTACATCGAGCCGTGCACCGGATCGCCATGCTCGTCGAGGCCGGTGCGCCAGGTGTAGTTCCACAGGCCGCCCCAGTCGCTCTGCTTTTCGAAACAGACGATTTCCGGGATCTCGGCGCCCTTGTCGGCGGCCGACTTGAAGGCCCTGAGTTGGGCCAGGCCCGACGGTCCGGCTCCGATGACGGCGACACGAGATTTCATTGCGGGCCTCCTTTTTGATTTCGACTTTTTTCTTGACGCAATTCCGGGCGGAAAAACGTTCGGCACTTTTCCTGGAATTGCTCTCACGAAACAAATTTCACTCACAGTGACAGTAATTGGGTCTTCGGTGCTGTCAACAGGCATCTGAGGGCAAGGGCTTTGCCGCGAACGGATTTCGGCGGAAAACGGAAACCGCCATAAAGAATTGCCGCGACATCCGATGGCTTGCCCTTGCGGTTGCGCTCCTGTATCGCCACCGCATATGTTCACCTAGAGTGAAATAAATCCGCGGATTCGGGGGCGACATGCCGAACAAGACTTCTGACACAAAGCCCGCCGCTGCGGCCGCCAAGGACAAGGTGCCGCCGAAACGCGTTTCGGCCGACGGACGCTCGATCCGCACGCCGCTGACCCAAAACCCGCACGCCATCCGCGACACGCGCGAGAAGGTACTCGAAGTGGCGATCGGCCATGAGGTGCGCGCGTTCCGCAAGAAGCTCGGTATCACCGTCGCCGATCTCGCCGCCGCCACCGACATCTCGCTCGGCATGCTGTCCAAGATCGAGAACGGCATCACCTCGCCATCGCTGACGACGCTTCAGGCGCTGTCGCGGGCGCTGGGCGTTCCGGTGACCGCCTTCTTCCGCCGCTTCGAGGAAGAGCACAGCGCCGTCTTTGTCAAGGCGGGCGAAGGTGTCGATGTCGAGCGGCGCGGCACGCGCGCCGGCCACCAGTACAATCTGCTGGGACATATCGGCGCCAACACCAGCGGCGTCGTGGTCGAGCCTTATCTCATCACGCTGACCGAGAATTCGGATGTGTTCCCGACCTTCCAGCATGCGGGCATGGAGTTCCTCTACATGCTCGAAGGCGAGGTGGTTTACCGGCACGGCAACAATCTCTATCCGATGAAGCCGGGCGACAGTCTGTTCTTCGATGCCGACGCGCCGCACGGACCGGAAGAGCTGACGCAACTGCCGATGCGGTATCTGTCGATCATCTGCTATCCGCAGAACAGTGCGGGGTGACACGTTGTTCCTCGCCCCACGATAGTGGGGAGAGGTGGCTCGGCGAAGCCGAGACGGAGAGGGGAGCGCCCTACGAAGGCCCCTCTCCGTCCGCTTCGCGGACACCTCTCCCCCGCTTTGCGGGGGCGAGGAACCCAAGTCTTCAGTCCGGCCCAAATCCCGGTGACGTCGGGCTGCCATCATCAAGCTTGGACAGCCACTCGACCAGCGTCGGCCGATACCGCGTCAGGCCCTTGTAGGTGGCGAGTTCCTCCGGCAGGTCGCGGATGACGCGGTGCAGGCGGCGGGCCCATTTCGGCTGGGTGACCAGCTCGTCCATCTTGATCAGGTAGCAGCGGATCGGGAAGACGATGGCGTTGGAGCGCGGCAGCCGCCAGAAGCTCTGCAATTCGACCCGCAGATGCACCTTCTGGCCGACATTTTCAGGCGTGACCGTGGCGCGGTCCGGACCCCATTTGTGATAATTCTCGGGGCTGGTGTCGAGGCGCGGATTGATGGTCATCGTCCAGTTGAGGCGCCGCGCCGGCTTGCCCTGCTGGATGTTGGTGAGGAATTTTAGCGCGCGGGTGAAGATGCCATTCTCATGCGCCAGCGGCACCGGCGCATGCCATTCGAAGAAGTTCATGCCGATGTCGAAGTCGAGCGACCAGTCGGCTTGGGTGGTGACCATGCCGGCGTCCATCCACAGATTGCCGTCTCGCTGGTCGAGGATGCAGAAATCGCCCTGGCTCTGGCGGGTGATGTATTCCATCGGCCCATAGGGCAGCGTCGAGGTGTCGCCGAAGGTGAAGGTGTCGTCGATGCCGAGCGGCCGGTTGATCCAGCGCCAGCGATCGCCGTCCCGCTGCAGCGTGAAATGCTCGGGGTAGCCGTGCGCCTGCTGCTCCATCAGAAGCTCGAGCAAGTCCCAGCCGGCCAGCGTCATATGCGGCAGCGACTGGCAGCGCAGCGGATCCTCCGCCAGCACCAAGGCGCGGTCCTGCATCTCGGCGACATAGTGCTCGTCGACGTCGATCAGGTTTTCCAGCACCGAGCCCTTCGGGCCGACGACATGCGGCTCGATGTTGACCGCGTACATGTAGGCGTCTTCGTTGAACGGGAACGGAAAGCGCCTGATGTGCTCCGGGCTGTTCCTGAAGGTGTAGTCGTCGCGAAAGGTTTCCTTGCGAAAGGTGATGCCCATTGACGCCTCCTATCTTTCCAGGACCAGCGACTTGCCCTCGAAGCGCGAGACGCAAGGCATGATCTTGCAGCCGGAACGATGGTCTTCCTCGCTCAGCCAGTGATCGTTGTGGATGAACTTGCCGTCGGAGGAGATCACATTGGTCTCGCATTGGCCGCAGACGCCGCCGCGGCAGAGATAAGGCGGGTCGGCGCCGGCCGCTTCCATGGCTTCCAGCAGGCTCTGCTGCTCGCCGACGCGGATCGTCTTGCCGCTGAGGGCCAAGGTCACGTCGAACGGCGCGCCAGGCTGGGGCGCCGCGAAATGCTCGAAATGCACGGTTTCCGAGGGCCAGCCGAGCGCCGCCGCGCGGTCGCGCACCCAGCTGATCATGCCGGCCGGGCCGCAGACATAGAGATGCGTGCCGAGCGGCTGCGAGGACAGGAGCCGGTCGAGATCGATGCGTTCCTCGCGGTCGTCGTGATAAAGCCGGACCCGGTTGCCGTACCGCTGCCGCAAGACATCGGCATAGGTGCCGAGCGAAGCGGTACGGCAGGTGTAGTGCAATTCGAAATTGCCGCCGGCCGCCGCCAACTGCGAGGTCTGTGCCATGAAGGGCGTGATGCCGATGCCGCCGGCCAGCATCAGGTGTTTCTTAGCCCTCAGATCGAGCGAAAACAAATTGACCGGATAGCTGATCACCATCTCCAGGCCGGGCTTGACCTGCCGGTGCATGAACAGCGAGCCGCCGCGGCCGACATCGTCGCGGCGCACCGAGATCGTGTATTCGCGCGTGTCGAGCGGCGAGCCCATCAGCGAATAGGGATTGAGCCTGGTGCGGTCGCCGTCGCGCATCTCCACCACGACATGGGCGCCGCCGGAGAAAGTCGGCAGCAGGCCGCCGTCGCGGCGGCGGAAATGGAAGCGGGTGACGAGATCGTTGACGGGAACGACGTCGCTGACCACGACATCGAGCTTGGTGGTGCCGGTGCTCATGGGAAGGCCTCCTCCATCGGAGGAATCTCCGAGCGATCCTCGGCGTTGATGCACACGCCCTGGAAGGCGGCGAGGCGCCGCGAATAATGATCGCGCACCAGGAGCAGCAGGCCGCAATGCGAGCAGAGCGCCGGCTGCGTCGTGACGTTCTCGGTGATGCCCTTGCAGTGCACGCATTGCATGCGCCGCGCCAGCGAGCCGCGATGCTCGGTCTGGATGGAGGCGTGGTCCATGCCGGCTTCGAGCGCTGCCTGCATGGCCTGGCCGATCAGGCCCTCGGTGCCGGCAAGATAGAGACGCAATCCCATATGGGCGTTGGTCAGCGTCTGCTTGATACGCGGCAGGAGGCTGGCGAAGGACGGCGCGATGTGGAGCTGCGCCGGCTTCAATGCTTCCAGGGCCGCGATGTGCTTGCCCTCCGAGCCTGGAATGAAGTCGATTTCCGCGCCGTCGAAAAAGCCGGGCGGCGCCTTGCCGGCCATATCCGTGATCGCCAGCGCGCCTTCGGCATCGGCGATGAAGAGGTGATGCTTGCCAGGCTGTGGAGACAGGGTTCCGTAAATGGGCCTGCTGATGATCGTCTTGGCTGCCATTCTTCCTTAGATCAGTTGGAGCATGATCTTTTCCGAAAACCGGTTCCCACGTTTCGGGATCATGCTCTAGTGCCTCGAAACTCCTCCCCGTTGATGATGCCTCAACCCTTGGCGGTCCGCTTGGTCTTCTTCGGATCGTCGAACGGCAAGGGTTGCGCCGTCGCCTTGATCGAGCCGCTTCTGTTGCGGATCTCGAGCTTGGTGTCCTTGACCGCGCAGTCAACGTCAAGGCGGGCGATGCCCATCGATTTCTCGACCAGGGGCGAATACATGGCGCAGGTCACCACGCCGACCTTTTTGCCGTCGCGGTAGACCGGCGCGCCTTCGTCCGCCGGCTCCTTGCCGTCGAGCAGCACGCCATAAATCTTGAAGCGCTCCTTGCCCTTCAGCCGATAATGCTCCTCGGCGCCGCGGAAACCGGTCTTGCCGGGGCTGACGGTGAAGTCGAGGCCGAGCTCCCACAGCGTGTCGCCGGGGCCTTCGTTCTCGAACGGATATTTCTGGGAATTGTCGTAGGGGTAGAAGAGCAGATAGCTCTCGACGCGCAGCATGTCGAGCGTGGTGAAGCGGCACGGGATGATGCCGGCGCTCTTGCCCTCCTCGAGGATCCTGTCCCAGATCGTGCCGGCGTCCTGGCCGCGGCAGAAGATCTCGTATCCGCGCTCGCCGGTGTAGCCGGTGCGCGAGATCATCACCGGGAATCCGAAGAGCTGCGTCTGCATATGATGGAAATAAGGAAGGTCGCGGATGCCCGGCACATGCTTGGCCAGATAGTCGACGGCGGTCGGCCCCTGCAGCGACAAATCGTGCAGATTGTCGTCGAAGCGCAGCGAGACGTCGCGCCCAATGGCAGCGCGCTGCAGCTCCTCATGGCCGGTGCCGGAGCCGTGCACGACCATCCACGAGTTCGGGCTGATGCGGTAGAGGATGCAGTCGTCGGTGAACTTCCCGGCCTCGTTCAGCATGCAGGCATAGGCCGACTTGCCGGGATAGATCTTCTCCACGTCGCGCGTCGTGGCGAGATCAATCAGATGCGAGGCGTGCGGGCCGGTGATGTGGACCTTCTTCAGGCCGGAGACGTCCATCAGCCCGGCCTTGGTGCGGATGGCGATATATTCCTCGTCGGCGTCCTTGTCATAGGTCCAGGCGGTGCCCATGCCGCTCCAGTCCTCGAGTTTCGAGCCGAGCGCGCGATGGCGATCCGCCAGGGTCGAGAATCTCCAGGATGCCGTCATCCGATCGTCCTCCGTGCGATTAGGTCGCTTTAAGCGGTTGCTGTTCCCTGCTCCTGCTTGGCGGCGGAGCTTACTCGAATATTGACCGCAAACGGCGGAGCCCTGCAATCCCCTTGAAGCAAATAATTTCATTGTCAGGCAAATTTCTTGCCCGTGGACAAACGCCTTACGAAGCGTAAATCCGGCTTGACAATTTCGAAGATCGGTCGGAATTTATGAAAAAAATTTCACTCTCTAGAAAGAGTGGACGCCCGGTCGATTTCGGGGCCGGACGTCGCCAGAAGGGGAAAAACCGATGTCCGACCTGCAGCAGCGCATCGAAGCGCTGTACCGTTCCGACGTGCGCGGATCCGTGCTCCTGATCGTCTGCCTGTGGGCGACGATCCTCTTCGTCCTCCTGATGACCTGGGCGTACATCCCCGACAGCGGGATCAAGCTCGTGGTGGTGATCGCGGCTGCCGCGGTGCTGATCTTCAACACCGCCGCCATCCTGGCGATGCTCAACCACTACAAGGAAGACAAGGACTTCATCTACGGCCTCGACATCAAGAACGCCGACGCGTTCCGCAACAGCAAGTCCTGAGGGGGAAAGACCATGTCCCGCTACATCCCGCCGAAACAGAGCAAGGCCGGCCAGATTTTCGACATCGCCGTCGTCGTGGTCGCTATCTTCGTGGCGCTGTGGCTGCCGCTGAAGCTCGGCCTCGCCGGCGCGGCGAAATCCATCGATCCCCTGGACGCCAAGACCTGGGACGCGCTCGGCCAGAACGCCACCATGGCCTCGATCTGGGAGAAGCTCGGCTATACGCCCGAGACCGCGCACGACATCATCCAGAACCGTTTCCACTACATCATCGACTGGCCGACGCTGATCATCATGCCGATCGTGCTGGTCGCCTATTTCGTCTTCCTGTTCCGCGCCTCCGATCGCGAGTATCGCGAGGTGATCAACGAAAAATTCGACGACAAGTAATTCGGGGACAAGATCCATGTGGATGGCAATCAACTACGCCTGCTGGGGCATCTCGGTCTTGCTTGCGCTCTGGATGCTCTACGACTGGTTCAAGATCGACACGACCTATTCCGAGGACGTGCTGACCTCCTCGCGCGAAGGCGAGCTTGAAGCCGTTTCCGAGAAACACCGGATCTGAGTGGGGACTGACGATGACCGCTGCGGTTGAAACGGGACTGACGACGACGATCCACGGCGACAGGGTCTCGTTGCTTCGGGTGCTCGGCCCCGCCCATGTCTGGGCGCTCGGTGTCGGCATCGTGCTGGTCGGCGAGTTCACCGGATGGAATTTCGCGGCAGACAAGGGCGGCGCGCTGGCCGCGCTGATCGTCTGCTGGATCGTCGGACTGCTTTACACCTCGGTCGCCATGATCGACTCGGAGGTGACCTCGACCGTGGCCGCCGCCGGCGGCCAGTACGCGCAGGCCAAGCACATTGTCGGGCCGCTGATGGCCTTCAACGTCGCGCTGTTCCTGGTGTTCGCCTACACGATGCTCGAAGTGTCGGACGCCATCCTACTCGGCGACACGATCGTTGCCAAGGCCGGCGTCGAAGGGCTGACGCACAATTCCTTCATCGCCGCGACCATAGTCGTGCTCGCCTGGCTCAACTATCGCGGCGTGCTGATGACGCTCAACGTCAACTTCGTCATCACCGCCATCGCCTATGTCTCGATCGTCATCCTGTTCTTCTCCGTCAGCCCGTGGACGCAGGGCGCGGTGCTGAAGCTCAACGAGTTGGTCACCCCCGGCAACGCGCTGCCCTATGGCTGGATCGGCGTCATCGCCGCCTTCCAGTTCGGCATCTGGTACTATCTCGGCATCGAGGGCACCACGCAGGCGGCCGAGGAAGTGCGCTCGCCGGCGCGCTCCCTGCCCTACGGCACCATGGCCGGCATGATCACGCTTTTGATCGCGGCCGCCATGACCTGGTATGTCTGCGCCTCGCTGATGCCCTGGGAATATCTTGGCATCACCTATTATCCGCTGTGGGACGCCGGCAAGCTCACGGGCAGCCCGCTGCTGGAGAACCTTTTGTTCATCGCGACGCTGCTGGCGGCGCTCGCCTCGGCCAATGGCTGCATCAACGACGCGGCGCGCGCCTGGTTCTCGCTCGGCCGCGACCGCTACCTGCCAAGCTGGTTCTCGGCGGTGCATCCGAAATACCGCACGCCCTATCGCTCGATCCTGTTCCTGCTGCCGATCGCGCTCGCCTTCGCCTTCATCGCCGACCTCAACCAGGCGATCACCTTCTCGATCCTGTCGGGCGTGCTGCAATACACCTTCATGAGCATCAACATCATGATGTTCCGCAAGAAGTGGCCGCTGGGCTCGATCCGCCGCGGCTACACGCATCCCTTCCATCCACTGCCGGCGATCGTGCTCTTCTGCCTCTGCATGGTAACGTTCTTCGCCATCTTCCTGGGCTTCGGCTCACAGCTGATCGCGATGACGGTGTTCTATTTCTTGATCTCGCTATGGTTCCACTTCTATCGCTACAAGTTCGTGCGGCGCGGCGACCAGTTCTCCATGCCGTGGCCGAAGCCGCAGGGTTATTGAGTGGAGTGAAGGCCCGCCTCTCGACGGCGG
Source organism: Mesorhizobium sp. M2A.F.Ca.ET.043.02.1.1 (assembly GCF_003952405.1). Lineage (NCBI taxonomy): Bacteria > Pseudomonadati > Pseudomonadota > Alphaproteobacteria > Hyphomicrobiales > Phyllobacteriaceae > Mesorhizobium > Mesorhizobium sp. M2A.F.Ca.ET.043.02.1.1. The sequence goes on along the minus strand of NZ_CP034445.1, from coordinate 5,135,729 downwards.
GCCGTGGCGTGTCGAAATGTCGGAACTGACGTCAATATTGCTTGCCGGGGCGATCGCATTGGCGGTCGTTGCCCATATTGCCTGGCTCGCGCGCGCCAGCCGCAACAGGGCGAAGGCGGCTCTGGCCGCCGACACGGCGAGCGTCTGCAGCGTCGTTCTCGATGCCGCCGACATTTCCAGCGGCACGGCCGGCGTGGTCACCTGGGCCGGCACGTGGAACGGCCAGCGCGTTCAGCTGCGCACCATCGTCGACACGCTGGCGACGCGAAAGCTGCCGACGCGCTGGCTCAGCGTCTCGATCACTGAGCCGGTCGCCGTGCCGGGCATTTTCGACATGATGATGCGGCCGAATTCCGCGACGACGTTCTCCAACTTCGACCATCTGCCGTACACGCTGCCGAAGGTGCTCGGCTTTCCCGCCGACGCGGTGCTCAAGACGGACCGCAGAGGCGTCGCCTTTCCGCAGGATCTGATCGCCGCGCATATCGACATCTTTGCCGAGGGGCGCGCCAAGGAATTGCTGATCACGCCGAACGGCGTGCGCATCGTTTGGCTGCTGGCCGAGGCCGAGCGCGCGCGCTACGGCGTCTTCCGGCAGGCCGCGTTCGGAGATGCCGGGCTCGATCCGGCCTTGATCGAAAGGCTGCTCGAGGCCGCCTCCACGCTTCGCCAAGCCATCAACCGGCACGAAAGGCAGGCGGCATGAGCGACGGAACCGCCACCCCTGCTCCCGTCAATCCCTATCTCGTGCTCGGCGCGGCGGTCATTTTACCGGCAAGCGGCCACGTCATGCTCGGCGTGCCGGTACGCGGCCTGCAGTTCCTGTTCTTCATGGTGATCCTTGGCTGGATAACGACCAAGCTGGCGCCGGCCGATGCCAGCTTCATCGGCCGCCATGCCGGCGCTTTCCTGATCTATGCTTTCTCGATCCTCGACGCCTACAAGATCGCACGTGTCCGCCATGCGATCTGGGTTCACAAGGCGCGCCCGGGCGGCGATAGTGCCGCAGGCGATGTGCCGCCCAACATGTAACCACAGGAAAATTTCTTTCATAGCAATTGAATTCGGCTCGCTCATTGAGTACATCATCTGAGAGCCAAAAAACGTTGGAGGCTGGCATGTGCGGAATCGTCGGACTTTTCTTGAAGGACAAGGCGCTGGAGCCGAAGCTCGGCGCCATGCTGTCGGAGATGCTGGTGTCGCTCAGCGACCGCGGACCGGACAGCGCCGGCATCGCCATCTATGGCGCGGCCACCGGCAATGAAGCCAAGGTCACCGTGCAGTCACCGAAGGCAGATCGCGATTTCCGCGGCCTCGACGCCGAACTCGCCAAGGCGATCGGCGCGCCGGTTAGCGTGGCGGTGAATTCGACGCACGCCGTCATCAGGACCACGCCGGACAAGGTCGATGCCGCGCGTGAAGCGCTGCAGACGCTCAGGCCCGACATCCGCATCATGGGCGCCGGCGAGGCGGTTGAAATCTACAAGGAGGTCGGCCTGCCGGAAACCGTCATCGATCGCTTCCATGTGCGCTCGATGAGCGGCACGCATGGCATCGGCCATACCCGCATGGCGACGGAATCGGCGGTCACCACAATGGGCGCGCATCCGTTCTCGACCGGCGCCGACCAGTGCCTGGTGCATAACGGCTCGCTCTCCAACCACAACAATGTGCGCCGCGAGCTGATCCGCGACGGCATGAAGTTCGAGACCGAGAACGACACCGAAGTGGCCGCTGCCTATCTTTCCAACCGGATGGCGCATGGCAAGAATCTGGGCGAGGCGCTGGAAGGCACGCTCTCCGACCTCGACGGCTTCTTCACCTTCGTCGTCGGCACCAAGAACGGCTTCGGCGTGGTGCGCGACCCGATCGCCTGCAAGCCGGCCGTGATGGCCGAGACCGACCAGTATGTCGCCTTCGGCTCGGAATATCGCGCGCTGACCAAGCTGCCCGGCATCGACAATGCGCGGGTCTGGGAGCCCGAGCCCGCAACCGTCTATTTCTGGGAGCATTGAGCCGATGCCGGCAACCCCAATGTCGAAGGCCGAGCGCGAGCAGGGCGATGCGAGGATCTTCGACCTCTCGCTACATTCGCTGCGCGAATTGAACCAGGCGCTGCACAAGCTCACGCCCGGTTCGAACGAGACCGCATGGGAAGTGCTCAACCCGAAAGGCAGCCATTCGGTCGCCGTCGGCGTCGACCAGCCGGTCACCATCGATGTGCGCGGCAGCGTCGGCTATTACTGCGCCGGCATGAATGACGGCGCCGCGATCACCGTGCATGGCTCGGCCGGCCCGGGTGTCGGCGAGAACATGATGTCGGGCTCGATCGTCATCAAGGGCGATGCCAGCCAGTATGCCGGCGCCACCGGCCGCGGCGGCCTGCTGGTCATCGAGGGCAACGCCTCGTCGCGCTGCGGCATCTCGATGAAGGGCATCGACATCGTCGTGCACGGCAATATCGGCCACATGTCGGCCTTCATGGCGCAGTCCGGCAACCTCGTGGTGCTGGGCGATGCCGGCGACGCGCTGGGCGATTCCATCTACGAGGCGCGGCTCTTCGTGCGCGGCAAGGTGGAGAGCCTCGGCGCCGACTGCATCGCCAAGGAGATGCGGCCCGAGCATATCGAATTGCTGCAGGGCCTGCTGGACAAGGCCGGCGTCACCGGCGTCAAGGCGTCGGAATTCAAGCGCTACGGCTCGGCCCGCAAGCTCTACAATTTCAACATCGACAACGCCGACGCGTATTGAGGACAGAAATGGCCTATCACAATCCTCCCACGACGCCGCGCAAATCCGCGACCTTCGACGACTACACGCTTTCCGAAATCCGCCGCGCGGCGGCGACCGGCATCTATGACATCCGCGGCGCCGGCGCCAAGCGCAAGCTGCCGCATTTCGACGATCTGTTGTTCCTCGGCGCCTCGATCTCGCGCTATCCGCTCGAAGGCTATCGCGAACGCTGCGACACCTCGGTGGTGCTCGGCTCGCGCCATGCCAAAAAGCCGATCGAGCTAAAGATCCCGATCACCATCGCCGGCATGAGTTTTGGGTCGCTTTCCGGTCCCGCCAAGGAAGCGCTTGGCCGCGGCGCGACGATCGCCGGGACATCGACCACCACAGGCGACGGCGGCATGACCGAGGAAGAACGCGGCCACTCGAAGACGCTGGTCTATCAGTACCTGCCGTCGCGCTACGGCATGAACCCGCGCGACCTGCGCCGCGCCGACGCCATCGAAGTGGTCGTCGGCCAGGGCGCCAAGCCCGGCGGCGGCGGCATGCTGCTCGGGCAGAAGATCTCCGACCGCGTCGCCGAGATGCGCACCCTGCCCAAGGGCATCGACCAGCGTTCCGCCTCGCGCCATCCCGACTGGACCGGGCCGGACGATCTCGAGATCAAGATTCTCGAGCTGCGCGAGATCACCGACTGGGAAAAGCCGATCTATGTGAAGGTCGGCGGCGCTCGGCCCTATTACGATACGGCACTCGCTGTGAAGGCCGGCGCCGACGTCGTCGTGGTCGACGGCATGCAGGGCGGCACGGCCGCGACACAGGAAGTGTTCATCGAGAATGTCGGCCAGCCGACGCTTGCCTGCATCAGGCCGGCGGTGCAGGCGCTGCAGGACCTCGGCATGCACCGCAAGGTGCAGCTCATCGTTTCCGGCGGCATCCGCAACGGCGCCGACGTCGCCAAGGCGCTGGCGCTTGGCGTCGATGCGGTGTCGATCGGCACGGCGGCGCTGGTCGCGCTCGGCGACAACGATCCGCGCTGGGAGGCGGAGTACAATGAGCTCGGCACCACAGCCGGCGCCTATGACGACTGGCACGAGGGCCGCGACCCGGCCGGCATCACCACGCAGGACCCCGAACTGATGAAGCGGGTCGACCCGATCGCGGCCGGACGACGCCTGGCGAATTACCTCAAGGTGATGACGCTGGAGGCGCAGACGATTGCCCGCGCCTGCGGCAAGAACAGCCTGCACAATCTGGAGCCCGAGGATCTCGTTGCGCTTACCATCGAAGCCGCCGCCATGGCCGGGGTGCCTTTGGCCGGCACCAACTGGATACCGGGAAAGAACGGCTTCTAGGACAACTTCCAAGACCACATAAGCGAGGAACTATAATGGGGAACGATCTCGCCGCATTCGCCAAGGAGAACGGCGTCAAATATTTCATGATCTCCTACACCGACCTGTTCAGCGGCCAGCGTGCCAAGCTGGTGCCGGCGCAGGCGATCGCCGACATGCAGAAGGACGGCGCCGGCTTTGCCGGTTTCGCGACATGGCTCGACCTGACGCCGGCGCATCCGGACATGCTGGCGGTGCCGGACCCGGATTCGGTCATCCAATTGCCGTGGAAGAAAGACGTCGCCTGGGTGGCGGCCACCTGCGTGATGGATGACAAGCTCGTCGACCAGGCGCCGCGCAACACGCTGAAGCGGGTGATCGACGAAGCGGCCCGCGACGGCATGCATGTCAAGACCGGCGTAGAGGCCGAGTTCTTCCTGATCTCGCCCGACGGCAAGGCGATCTCCGACGAATACGACACAGCCTCGAAGCCCTGCTACGACCAGCAGGCGGTGATGCGCCGCTACGACGTGATCGCCGAGATCTGCGACCACATGCTGGCGCTGGGCTGGGGCCCGTACCAGAACGACCACGAGGACGCCAACGGCCAGTTCGAGATGAACTGGACCTTCGACCACGCGATGGCGACCGCCGACAAGCACTCCTTCTTCAAGTTCATGGTCAAGTCGATCGCCGAGAAGCACGGCCTGCGCGCGACCTTCATGCCGAAGCCCTTCCAGGGCCTGACCGGCAATGGCTGCCATGCGCATATCTCGGTGTGGGACGAGGCCGGCAAGACCAATGTCTTTGCCGACAATTCGGAAGAGCTTGGCCTCTCCGCCAAGGGCAGGAACTTCCTTGGCGGCATCATGAAACATGCGTCGGCGCTTGCCGCGATCACCAATCCGACGGTCAACTCCTACAAGCGCATCAACGCGCCGCGCACCATCTCTGGCGCGACCTGGGCGCCGAACACGGTGACCTGGACCGGCAACAACCGCACCCACATGGTGCGCGTGCCGGGGCCCGGCCGCTTCGAGCTGCGCCTGCCGGACGGCGCCGCCAACCCCTATCTCCTGCAGGCGGTGATCATCGCCGCCGGCCTCGACGGCATCCGCTCCAAGGCCGACCCCGGCAAGCGCTACGACATCGACATGTACCAGTTCGGCCATACCGTCACGGATGCGCCGAAACTGCCGCTCAACCTGCTCGACGCGTTGCGCGAATTCGACAACGACAAATCGCTCAAGGCGGCGCTGGGTGAGGAATTTTCGTCGGCATATCTAAAGCTGAAGCAGCAGGAATGGAATTCCTATGCTTCGCACTTCACGCAGTGGGAGCGCGACCACACGCTGGATATCTAGCATCCAGCGTTGAGGGTGAGCGGCCTCGGAATGATTTTATGAAATACTCGATCTTCTCGCTCGCCCGCGCCGCTCTCTCCGGGCACAAGAACTGGCAGCCGACCTGGCGCGACGCAGCACCCAAGGATCGCTACGACGTGGTGATCATCGGCGGCGGCGGGCACGGGCTCGCCACCGCCTGGTTCCTCGCCAGCGAGTTCGGCATCCGCAACGTCGCGGTGCTCGAAAAAGGCTGGATCGGCTCCGGCAACGCCGGCCGCAACACCACCATCATCCGCTCCAATTACGGCCTGCCCGGCAATACCGGCTTCTACGAATTGTCGATGAAGCTGTGGGAGACGATGGAGCAGGACCTCAACTACAACGCCATGGTCAGCCAGCGCGGCGTGCTCAACCTCTATCACTCCGACGCGCAGCGCGACGCCTTCGCCCGGCGCGGCAACACGATGCGCATCAACGGCATCGATGCCGAGCTGCTCGACCAGGCGGCGCTGCGAAAGATGCTGCCGTTCCTGAACTTCGACAATGCGCGCTTCCCCGTGCAGGGCGGGCTGTTGCAGCGGCGCGGCGGCACGGCGCGGCACGACGCCGTGGTCTGGGGCTATGCGCATGCGGCGAGCGCGCTCGGCGTCGATATCATCCAGAATTGCGAGGTCACCGGCTTCACGCGCGACGCCTACGGCAAGGTGACCGGCGTCGAGACCTCGCGCGGCAAGATCGGCGCCGGCAAGGTCGGCATGGCGGTGGCGGGTTCTTCCTCGCGTGTGGCGGCGATGGCCGGCCTGCGCCTGCCGATCGAAAGCCATGTGCTGCAGGCCTTTGTCTCCGAAGCGATCAAGCCGCTGATCCCCGGCGTCATGACCTTCGGCGCCGGACACTTCTATGTCAGCCAGTCGGACAAGGGCGGGCTGGTCTTCGGCGGCGACATAGACGGCTACAATTCCTACGCGCAGCGCGGCAATCTGCCGGTGGTCGAGGATGTCTGCGAAGGCGGCATGGCTCTGATCCCGATGATCGGCCGCGTGCGGCTGTTGCGCCAATGGGGCGGCATCATGGACATGTCGATGGACGGCTCGCCGATCATCGACAAGAGCCCGGTCGACGGCCTCTATATCAATGCCGGCTGGTGCTATGGCGGCTTCAAGGCGACGCCTGGCTCGGGCTTCGTCTTCGCTCATCTTCTGGCGCGCGACGAGTCGCACAAGGAGGCTGCCCGCTTCCGCCTCGACCGCTTCCAGCGCGGCGCCATGATCGACGAGAAGGGCCAGGGCGCCCAACCAAACCTGCACTGAGGCCGCCAGTAGACCATGCGTATCACCTGTCCCTTCTGCGGCGAACGCGAGCTCGGCGAGTTCACTTATCTCGGCGACGCCAAGCCGCAACGCCCCGCGGCCGATGCCGACGCGGATGCCGTCTACGACTATGTCTATCTGCGCGACAACATCGCCGGCGTGATGAGCGAGCACTGGTACCATGGCGGCGGTTGCCGGGCGTGGCTGAAGGTCACTCGCAACACGCTGACGCATGAGATTTCGGCGGTCGAGGCGGCTGCAGGCGCCGGCGCCGCCAAGGTTGGTGCGTGATGGCCGGCGATCAGGCAAACCGTCTCACATCCGGCGGCCTCATCGACCGCTCAACCGCGCTCAGCTTCCGCTTCGACGGCAAGAATTTTTTGGGCTTCAAGGGCGACACGCTGGCTTCGGCGCTGGTCGCCAATGGTGTCAAGCTGGTCGGCCGCTCGTTCAAATATCACCGCCCGCGCGGCATCCTGACCGCAGGGTCGGAAGAGCCGAACGCACTGGTCGAATTGCGCAGCGGCGCCAGGCGCGAGCCGAACACCAAGGCGACCACCGCCGAGCTTTATGAAGGCCTCGAAGCCGCCAGCCAGAATCGCTGGCCGTCGCTCAATTTCGACGTCATGTCGGTCAACCAGCTGTTCGCGCCGATCTTCGTCGCGGGCTTCTACTACAAGACCTTCATGTGGCCGGCGAAGTTCTGGGAAGCAATCTACGAGCCGGCGATCCGCCGCGCCGCCGGCCTCGGTCGCGCGGCGGGCGTTTCCGATCCCGACCACTATGACAAGGCCTGGGCGCATTGCGACGTGGTGATCGCGGGTTCCGGGCCGGCTGGTCTGGCGGCTGCCCTTGCCGCCGGCCGCAGCGGCGCGCGCGTCATCCTGTGCGAGGAGGATTTCGTCCTTGGCGGGCGGCTGCTTGCCGATGGCGGTCCGATCGACGGACTGCCCGCCGCCGAATGGGTTGCGCGCGCGGTTGCCGAACTGACTGTGATGCCCGATGTGCGCATCATGACGCGCACATCCCTGTTCGGCGTCTATGACGGCGGCACCTATGGCGCGATCGAGCGCGTCAACGACCATCTGCCGGTCCCGCCGGAGCATCAGGTGCGGCAGCGGCTGTGGCGGATTGTGGCCAAGCGCTGCGTGGTTGCCGCCGGCGCGATCGAACGTCCCATCGTCTTTGCCGGCAACGACACACCGGGCGTGATGATGGCGTCGGCCATGCGCAGCTACATCAACCGCTACGCCGCTACGCCGGCGAGACACATCGCGGTCTTCACCAACAATGAAGACGGCTGGCGCACGGCCGAGACGGCGATCGCCGCCGGGCTGCAAGTGGCGGCGGTGATCGATGCGCGGCCGGATGTTTCGCCGGCGCATCGCTCGCTGGCCAGCAAGGGCGGCTTTCCGGTGCTGCACGGCTCGGTCTCCGCTGTCGATGGCGGCAAGACCGGCGTGCGCAAGATTTCCGTCTCCCTGACCGGCGGCGCGCGCGCCGAGGTCGAGGCGGACGGGCTTGCCGTCTCGGGCGGCTGGAACCCGGCGGTCGGCCTTACCTCCTATCATCGCGGCCGACCGAAATGGCGCGACGACATCGCCGCATTCGTGCCGGACGGCGCGCCGCCCGGCATGGTCGCCGCGGGCGCCGCCAACGGCGCCTTCGGTCTCGGCGCCTGCCTGCGCGAAGGGTTCGAAGCCGGCGCTGCCGCGGCGCGTGATGCCGGACGCAGCGGCAATATCGGCTCGATGCCAGTCGCCGACGACGCGGCTTTCTCGCTAACGCCGCTCTGGCATGTCGCCGGCAAGGGCAAGGCCTTCGTCGACCAGCAGCATGACGTCACGGCTTCCGATGTCGAGCTGGCGCAGCGCGAGGGTTTTCAATCGGTCGAACATCTGAAGCGCTACACCACGCTCGGCATGGCGACCGACCAGGGCAAGACCTCCAATGTCGCCGGCCTCGCCATCATGGCGGCGGTCAGCGGCAAGTCGATCCCAGAGACCGGCACGACGATCTACCGGCCGCCTTATGTGCCGGTCGCCATCGGCGCCTTCGCCGGCCATCACCGCGACGAGAATTTTCATGCGACGCGGCTGACGCCGTCACATCACTGGGCGGCCGAACAAGGCGCGGTGTTTGTCGACACCGGGCTTTGGAAGCGCGCGCAGTGGTATCCGCGCGCCGGCGAGAAGGACTGGCTGGAATCGGTGACGCGCGAGGTCAAGGCGGTGCGCTCGGGTGTCGGCTTCTGTGACGTCTCGACACTCGGCAAGATCGACGTGCACGGCCCGGACGCCGGGGCCTTCCTCGACCGCGTCTACATCAACGCCTTCTCCAGCCTCGCCGTCGGCAAGGCGCGCTACGGGCTGATGCTGCGCGAGGACGGCATCGTCTATGACGACGGCACGACCTCGCGTCTGGCCGAAGATCATTATTTCCTCACCACCACCACGGCCAAGGCCGGGCTGGTGATGCAGCATCTGGAGTTCTGCCGGCAGGTGCTGTTCCCCGAGCTCGATGTGCAGCTCACGTCGGTTTCCGACCAATGGGCGCAGTTCTCGATCGCCGGGCCGAAGACCCGCGATCTCTTGAAGGAGGTCGTCGATCCGTCCGAGGACCTGTCGAACGAAGGTTTTCCTTTCATGGGCGCGCGGGAAGTTGCGTTGCGCGGCGGCATCAAGGCGCGGCTGTTCCGCATCTCCTTCTCCGGCGAGATGGCGTTCGAGATTTCGGTGCCGGCACGCTATGGCGAAGCGATGGCACGCAATTTGATGATTGCCGGGAAACCCTTCGGCGTGACGCCTTACGGCACCGAAGCGCTCGGCGTGATGCGCATCGAAAAAGGCCATGTCGCCGGCCCTGAGCTCAACGGCACCACCACTGCCGGCGATCTCGGTCTCGGCAAGATGATGTCGACCAAAAAGGATTTCATCGGCCGCGTCATGGCCGGCCGCGAGGCGCTCACCGCGCCGAACCGGCAGGTGGTCGTCGGCATCAAGCCGACCGACAAGGCGCGCCGCCTGCGCTCAGGCGCGCATATCATTCCGAAGGGCGAGACCCCCGGCCCCGAGAACGACCAAGGCTATGTCACCTCGGTCTGCTTCTCGCCGGTGCTCGACCAGTGGATCGGGCTCGGCCTCGTCGAGCGCGGCCGCGAGCGGATCGGCGAGATGGTGCGCGCGCATGACCCGCTGCGCTCAGAGGACTACGATGTCGAACTCTGCAATTCCGTCTTCTACGATCCGGATGGAGGGCGCCAGCGTGGCTGAGTTTTCCTGGGACGTCCGCAGCCCGCTCGAGCGAGCACTGGTCGCCGGCCCTTACGGCGCGCAGGGCGACTCCGGCGTGGCGCTGGCCGAGATCCGCAATTTCGACCTCGTGCAGGTGATGGCGCGGCGCGGCAAGGCCGGCGAGATGATAGCGGCTGCGAAGGCGCGCTTCGGCGTTGCCGCGCCGGAGACGCCCAAGGCGATCGGCACCTCGGACGCGTCGCTGATCTGGTCGGGACCGGACCAGTTCCTTGTGCTGTCCAAGGGCGGCAAGCATTCGATTGAGGCGCTTGCCCCCGGCTTTGCCGGTTCGGCATCGCTGTCAGACCAATCGCATGCGCGGGCGTTGATCAGCGTCTCCGGAGAGAAGGCGCGCGCAATGCTCGCCAAGCTGTCGTCGATCGATTTGCATCCCAGTGTATTTGGCGTAGGTGCGGCGGCGGCGACCTCGATGGATCATACGAGCGTCACGCTGTGGCGCGGTGGTGATCGCAACGGACTGGCTGTTTTCAATCTGCTGGTGTTTGCAACTTTTGCCGAGAGCCTTTGGCACACTGTGCTGGATTTCGCTGCTGAATATGGCGTGACCATCGGCCATTCCGAGGAACCGGCGTAGCCGCTGCGCGCTCTCCTTCTCCCCTTGTGGGAGAAGGTGGATCGGCGCGTTAGCGCCGAGACGGATGAGGGGTGTTCCAGCGAAGTGAGACGCTGGCTTTCCCTGGAGCACCCCTCATCCGTCGCCTTCGGCGACACCTTCTCCCACAAGGGGAGAAGGGAAGTCCCGCCTTGCCAAAAGCCCTCACCCTGCTATTCTCTCGGCGGAAAATAATTTTACACACAGGCAAACTTGTTTCTCGCTCGGAGGAGGGTTTGAGATGAGCCAGTCGCCCTACCCCGCCGTCCTGTCCGGGCCGCCCAAGCCCAGCCTGATCCTGAGGCCCGGCGAGATCCGCTTGCCCCCCGGGCTGGAGCGCTACACCGTGCAGGGCAATGGCGCGGTGCTGATCGACGTCGAGGCGGGCGACAGCGTCAGTGTGACCAATGTCGAGGGCGGGCAGCCTTGCGAATTGCTGGCCTGGGATAAAACGGGGATCACCGATCCCGGCATTTTCGGTGAGAGGTCGAACAGCAATGCGGCCGGCATCAAGGCGCTCCTTGCCGAAGGGGACGACAGTCTCTCGGCGGTTCGCCTCAGCCTCGAGCGCCGCAAGGTGGAGCTCGACCAGCCGATGGCCGTGCGCGTGTTCGGGGGCGCCACTCCGGCGGGCACCGAGCAGAGTTTTTCCGTGCAGCGCGATGGCGCGCTGCTGATCGCGGCGCCCGGCGGGCCTATGCTGGTCGACGGCCACAACACGGCGACGCCACTCACCGTGATCGTGCGCCGCGCCACGATCCGGCTGAAGACAAGAGGGCAGCTTGCCGATCCGCTCGCCGATCCGGTGCTCGATCTCAGGGTGAAGTCGGCGACCGCCGAATCCTATTTCGTCAAGGCCGGCGACTATCTGCAGATCATCGACGTCGACGGCCGGCAGTGCACCGATTTCCAGTGCTTTTCGGCGCGCAAGCTGGACAAGGGCTGCGACCTGCCGCTCGACGTGACGACAACGCGCACGCTGATGGGCTCGGCCTATCCGATGCCCGGCCTGCATTCGAAATATTACGATCAGGACATGGAGCCGCTGGTCGAGGTGGTGCAGGACACATGCGGCCGGCACGACGCCTTCGCGCTCGCCTGCGCCGCCAAATATTACGACGACATCGGCTATCCGGGCCACACCAACTGCTCGGAGAACTTCAACAAGGCGCTTGCCGACAATGGTGTCACGCCCCGCGCCGGCTGGATGGCCATCAACTTCTTCTTCAACACGGCGATCGACGCGCATGGCGTGATGGTGTCGGACGAGCCCTGGTCGCGGCCGGGCGACTATGTCTTGATGCGCGCCCTGACCGATATCGTCTGCGTGTCCTCGGCTTGCCCGGACGACACCACGCCCGCCAATGGCTGGGACCTCACCGACATCCATGTGCGGACCTATTCCGGCCAGCACAAATTCTCGCGAGCGATCGCCAGGCGCATGAAGCCCGACTCGGAACCGAAAATGACCCGCGAGACAGCCTTTCATTCGAGCTTTGCCAAGCACACGCGCGATTTCGTCGAATACAGGGGCTATTGGCTGGCCAATTCCTTCGCCAAGGAAGGTCCCATCGCCGAATACTGGGCCTGCCGGCAGGACGCCGTGATCATGGACCTGTCGCCGCTGCGCAAGTTCGAGGTCACGGGACCGGACGCCGAGGCTCTGCTGCAATACACGCTCACCCGCGACGTCAAGAAGCTCGGCGTCGGCCAGGTCGTCTATACGGCGATGTGCTACGAGCATGGCGGCATGATCGACGACGGCACGCTGCTTCGGCTCGGCAAGGACAATTTCCGCTGGGTCGGCGGCGACGATTTTTCCGGCGAATGGCTGCGCGAGACCGCCAAGAAGCTCGGCCTCAACGTGCTGGTGCGCTCTTCCACCGACCAGATGCACAACATCGCCGTGCAGGGACCGAAGAGCCGCGACATCTTGAAGGAGGTCGTCTGGACCTCGCCGGTGCAGCCCTCGATCGGCGAGCTCGAATGGTTCCGCTTCGCCGTCGCGCGCATCGGCGGCGGCAACGGCGTGCCGGTGGTGGTCTCGCGCACCGGCTATACGGGCGAGCTGGGCTATGAAATCTGGTGCCATCCGCGCGACGCCGAAAAAGTGTTCGACGCCGTCTGGGAAGCCGGCCAGCCGCACGGGCTGAAGCCGATGGGCCTGCAGGCGCTGGACATGGTGCGCATCGAGGCCGGACTGATCTTCGCCGGCTACGAATTCTCCGACCAGACCGATCCGTTCGAGGCCGGCATCGGCTTCACCGTGCCACTCAAGACCAAGGTCGACGACTTCATCGGCCGCGACGCGCTGATCCGGCGCAAGGAGCATCCGCAGCACAGGGTCGTCGGCCTCGACATCGACGCCAACATCCCGGTTGGCCATGGCGACTGCGTCCATGTCGGCCGCGCCCAGATCGGCGTGGTTACCTCCGGCATGCGCTCGCCGGTGCTCGGCAAGACAATCGCGCTGGCACGGCTCGACGTCACCCATGCCGAGATCGGCACGGAGGTCGAGATCGGCAAGCTCGACGGCCACGCCAAGCGGCTGCCGGCGCGCGTCGTGGCCTTCGCGCATTACGATCCGCAGAAGACCAAGCCGAGATCCTGATAGCGGCAGCCCTTGCCTTCTCCCCTTGGGGTGAGCAGCCGGTTCCCCGAAGGCGAGTTCATCGTGCCACTGGCACGATGAAATGCCAGCGAACGCCAGGACGCTGCGAAGCAGCGGGGACCGGGAGGTGGATCGGCCCCCGGCCCTTCGCAGACTCAGGGCGTTCGAAGCTCGAAAAGCCAAGCAATTGGCTTTTCGTTCGCTGCGCGACCGCTTCTCACCCCACAAGGGGAGGAGGAAAGAGCCGATGTTTCGCAAGCGTGATGTGCATGACATCCACAAAACGCTTGACGCGAAAGCGCGCCGGATCAATCTTCACTCTAAAGAAAAAAATACGACTGAGTGGAAACACCACGGTTGGGCCATAGTGGCCGGGGAGCAAGCTTCGCGAGAGCCGAAGCGTCGCCGGCGGGGAACAGAAAAAAGGGGAAGACACAAGATATGAGCACGATAAGCACGGCCCTGGAGCAGCCTGCCGAAAGCAAGCTGCTCAGGCATATCGACTGGCGTGGCGCCTTCTGGGTGGCGAGCGGCGTTCCGGCGCTGGTCCTGTTCTCGATCGGCGGCATTGCCGGCACGACTGGAACCCTGGCCTTCCTGATCTGGACGGTGTCCATGATCATGGGTTTCCTGCAATCCTTCACCTATGCGGAGATTGCCGGCCTGTTCCCGAACAAGTCGGGCGGCGCCTCGATCTACGGCGCTACCGCCTGGCTGCGCTATTCGAAATTCATCGCGCCGCTGTCGGTGTGGTGCAACTGGTTCGCCTGGTCGCCGGTGCTGTCGCTCGGCTGCTCCATCGCCGCCGCCTATATCCTCAACGCCCTGGCACCGATCCCGGTCTTCTCCGAGACCTCGCCGGAGGTCGTCGCCTATATCGCCGCGCATGCGGGGACGGCCCCTGCCGACGCCATCGCGGCGGTGACGGCCGCCGCGACGCCGGCGATCCGCACCTGGACGCTGTGGGGCCATACGCTGGGACCCGTCTCCTTCACGCTCAACGCCACCTTCTTCATAGGGGCGGTGCTGATGCTGGTCATCTTCGCCATCCAGCATCGCGGCATCCTCGGCACGGCCAATGTGCAGAAATATATCGGCCTGCTGGTCATCATCCCGATGCTGATCGTCGGCGTGGTGCCGATCATCACCGGCCAGATCGACTACGCCAACTTCTCGCCGCTGGTGCCGCTGGCGGCGGCCTATGCGCCCGACCCCGGGTCGTGGAACATCGCCGGCTGGACACTCGTGCTGGGCGGCATGTTCATCGCCGCATGGTCGACCTACGGCTTCGAGACCGCGGTCTGCTACACGTCGGAGTTCAAGAACCCCGGCACCGACACGTTCAAGGCGATCTTCTATTCCGGCCTGCTCTGCATGCTGTTGTTCATCCTGGTGCCCTTCACCTTCCAGGGCGTTCTGGGCCTGAACGGCATGCTTGCGACGCCGATCGTCGACGGCTCGGGCGTCGCCGACGCGCTGGCCGGCATGGTCGGCGGCGGCAAGCTGATCCACAGCCTGCTGGTCATGCTGATGATCCTGGCGCTGGTGCTCTGCATCATGACGGCGATGGCTGGCTCCTCGCGCACGCTCTACCAGGGCTCGGTCGACGGTTGGCTGCCGCGCTATCTCAGCCATGTCAACGAGCACGGCGCGCCGACGCGGGCGATGTGGACCGACCTGATCTTCAACCTGATCGTGCTGGCCATCGCCTCGGCCGATGCGACGAGCTTCTTCTTCATCCTCGCCGTGTCGAACTGCGGCTATATCATCTTCAACTTCCTCAACCTCAATGCCGGCTGGATCCACCGCATCGACAACGGCCACATCACGCGGCCGTGGCGGGCGCCGACCTGGCTGCTCGGCATCGGCGCCATCTTCGCCTATGTCAACGCGATCTTCATGGGCGCCGGCGCCAAGGTCTGGAACCCGATGGCGCTGTGGGCCGGCCTGATCACGGCTGCCTTGATCATCCCGGTGTTCTGCTTCCGCCATTACATCCAGGATGGCGGCAAATTCCCCGACCATATGATGGCCGATCTCGGCATGGCGGGGGCCGACCTCTCGGTCAAGAAGGCGGGCATGCTGCCCTATCTGACGCTCGCCGCCGGCGTGATCGTGATGCTGATCGCCAACTGGGTGTTCGTCATCTGACGTGGCAACCCGAACGAAACGGGCGCGCCTCGGCGCGCCCGTTTTCTTTTGCGAGTTGGTCGAAGCAGAGATCAGCCGGCCTTACGGACGGCCCTCCTCTTCAAAGAACCGGTTCGGCGGCCGCTTCAGGCCGAGATTCTCGCGCAGCGTCGATCCTTCATAGTCGCGCCTGAAGATCCCGCGACGTTGCAGCTCGGGCACCACCTTCTCGGCGAAGTCGTCGAGCCCGGCGGGCAGATAGGGGAACATGACATTGAAGCCATCGGAACCGTCGGTGAGCAGCCATTCCTCCATCTCGTCGGCGATGGTTTTCGGGGTACCAACGAAAGCCAGTCCGGAATAGCCGCCGAGCCGCTGCGCTAGCTGGCGAACGGTCAGGTTTTCACTGCGCGCCAGTTCAATGACGCGTTCGCGGCTGCTCTTCGAGGCATTGGTCTCCGAAATGTCCGGCAACGGTCCGTCCGGATCGAAACCGGACGCGTCGTGGCCGAGCGCGATCGACAGCGAGGCGATGCCGCTCTCGTAATAGACGAGGCTGTCGAGCTTCGCGCGCTTGGCCCGCGCCTCCTCGACACTGTCGCCGACGATGACGAAGGCGCCGGGCAGGATCTTGATGTCCTCGCGCGCGCGGCCAAGTTTTTCCGCTCGGCCTTTCACGTCGGCAAGGAAGCGCTGGCCGGATGCCAGGTCGGGCGGCGCAGCGAAGATCACCTCCGCCGTCTCGGCGGCCAGTTGGCGTCCGACGTCAGACGCGCCGGCCTGGACGATGACCGGCCAGCCCTGCACCGGCCTGGCGATGTTGAGTGGCCCTCGCACCGACAGATGCTCGCCCTTGTGGTCGAGCACATGGAGTTTCGCCGGATCGAAATAGAGCCCGCTCTCCGCATCGCGGATGAAGGCGTCGTCGGCAAAACTGTCCCACAACCCGGTAACGACATCGTAGAACTCGCGCGCCCGGTGGTAGCGCTCGTCATGCTCGACATGCTCGTCGAGGCCGAAATTCAGCGCCGCGTCGGGATTGGACGTGGTGACGATGTTCCAGCCGGCGCGTCCGCCGCTGATATGGTCGAGCGAGGCGAAGCGGCGGGCGATGTGATAGGGCGCGTCGAAGGTGGTCGAAGCGGTGGCGACCAGGCCGATGTGGTCGGTGACGGCGGCAAGCGCCGAGAGCAGCGTGAACGGCTCGAAGGACGTTACCGTGTGGCTGCGCCGCAGCGCCTCGATCGGCATGTTGAGCACCGCCAGATGATCGGCCATGAAGAAGGCGTCGAACTTGGCCGCCTCGAGCGTCTGCGCGAAACGCTTGAGATGCGCGAAGTTGAAGTTGGCGTCGGGATAAGCGCCCGGGTAACGCCAGGCGCCGGTGTGAAGACTGACGGGGCGCATGAAGGCGCCGAGCCGCAATTGCCGTTTTTCTGACATGAGGAATGATCCAGCGATGACGAGCGTTGCCGCTCCGATATTAGCGCAGGATCGGCCTGCATCGCGCCGCTGAAAAGGAATTCTGTTTTGCCGAAGCCCTGCCGCGGAGCATTTTCGCCCGGCTGGCCTTTATGCGGATCATCCGCCACCGGCTTTCGCCGATGGCGGATGATCCAAGGTTGCCACCTTATCGTTGGAGCATGATCTCTTTTGAACCGAAGGTCAGCGCAGCAAAAACCGCTATGCACTTTTCGGGATCATGCATTATTCCGCGGCCAGTGCCAGCTGCGGCCGTTCGATGCCTTCGATCTTCTCCGGCTCCGGCGCCTGCTCGTCGGTCTTGGCCTTCTTCGGCGCACGGCCGAAGAACAGCGCGTAGCCGGCCGGCAGCACCAGGATGGTGAGCACGGTCGCGACCAGGATGCCGCCCATCATGGCGTAGGCGAGCGGTCCCCAGAAGACGGCGCGCGAGATCGGGATCAGCGCCAGCACGGCGGTCAGCGCCGTCAGCATGATCGGCCGGAAGCGGCGCACCGCCGCACCCACGATCGCTTCCGATCGGTCCATGCCTGCCGCGATGTCCTGATCGATCTGGTCGACCAGGATGATCGAGTTGCGCATGATGATGCCGAGCAGCGCGATGACGCCGAGGATGGCGACGAAGCCGAAGGGCGCGCCGCTGATCAGCAGCGCCGCGGCGGCGCCGATGATGCCGAGCGGACCTGTGGCGAGCACCAGCATCGACTTGCCGAAATGCTGCAGCTGGACCATCAGCAGCACGACGATGATGGCCAGCATGATCGGCGCCTTGGCGGCGATCGAAGCCTGGCTCTCGGCCGAATCCTCGGCGCCGCCCTGGATCTCGATCTTGTAGCCGGGCGCTAGGCCGGCGCGCAGGTCCTTCATGTCGTTGTACATCTTGGTGACGACGTCGTTCGACTGCACGCCGTCCGGCAACGTGGCGCGCACGCTGATCGTCGGCAGGCGGTCGCGTCGCCATTCGACGCCCTGCTCCATGACCGGCACGACCTTGGCCACCTGCGAGAGCGGCACCGAGCCGCCGAAGTCGGTTGGGATGTAGACGGAGTCGACCGTAGACAGGAGATGGCGGGTCGCCTCCGGCTCGCGGGCGACGATCGACACCGTCTCCTCGCCGTCGCGGAAGTCGTCGAGCGCCGCGCCGGACATGGTGGCCTGCAGCACCTGGCGGATGCGCTGCGAGGTTACGCCAAGGGCGCGAGCACGATCCTGGTCGATCACCAGCTTCATTGCCGGCACCGTTTCCAGCCAATCGTCATGGATGGCGCCGAGCAGCGGGTTGGCCTGGAACTTCGCCTTCACCTCGTCGGCGATGCGGCGCACCTCCTTGCGGTCCGGACCCATGATGCGCATCTGCACGGGCCAGCCCGTCGGCGGTCCAAGGAACAGGCGGTCGACCTTGCCGCGGATCGAGGGGAAGTCCTTGGCGAGGATGCCGCGCATCTTGACGATCAGCCGCTCGCGCGCCGGCTCGTCCTTGGCCATCACCAGGAGCTGGGCGAAGTTGGGATTCCTGAGCTGCTGGTCGAGGGGCAGGAAGAAGCGCGGGGCACCTTCGCCGATATAGGTGGCGATGAAGCGCTTGTCGGGATCGTCCATCATTTTCGCTTCCAGCGCCTTGGCCTGGTTCTCGACCTCCTTGATCGAGGTGCCTTCCGGCAGCCAGAGATCGACGAGGATTTCCGGACGCGAGGATTGCGGGAAGAAATTCTGCGGGATGAACTGGAAGGCCCACAGGCTGGTGGCGAAGGTGACCAGGGTCATCACCAGAACGATGATGCGGTGGCGCACGGCCCAGGCGACCGTCGCCCGCAGGCGGCGGTAGAAGCCAGTGTCGAAGACATCGTGGTGGGTGCCGGCATGCTTGCGCTGCTTGAGGATCATGTAGCCCAGCCACGGCGTGAAATAGACCGCGACGAACCACGACACGATCAGCGCGATGCCGACGACATAGAACAGCGTGCGCACATATTCGCCGGCAGTGGATGCCGCGAAGCCGACCGGGATGAAGCCCGCCGTGGTGATCAGCGTTCCAGTGAGCATCGGGAAGGCGGTCGATGTATAGGCGAAGCTCGCCGCCTCGATCTTGACCAGCCCTTCCTCGAGCTTTCGTTCCATCATCTCGACGACGATCATGGCGTCGTCAACCAGGAGACCGAGCGCGATGATCAAAGCGCCGAGCGAGATGCGCTGCAGGTCGATGCCGATCTCGTACATGATGGCGAAGGTGGCGGCCAGAACCAGCGGGATGGCGATGGCGATCACCAGGCCCGAGCGCCAGCCGATCGACAGCAGCGACACGGCGAGCACGATGAGCAGCGCTTCGCCGAGCGCTTCCATGAATTCGCTCACCGCGTCCTTGACCACCTCCGGCTGATCCGAGATCTGGTCGACCGAAACGCCGTAGGGCAGCCCGGCCTCGAAGCGCTGGTAGGTCGCCTCGACATCCTTGCCGACGTCCCTGACGTTGAAACCCTTGGCCATGACGACGCCGACCTGGACGCTCTCATGGCCGTTGAAACGGTATTTGCGCTCATAAGGGTCTTCGAGACCGGACGAGACGGTGGCGATATCGCCGAGACGCGTCACCTGGTTGCCGGAGCGCAGCCTGAGCTCGCGGATGTCCGCGGCCTTGGTGACGTCGCCCTCGACCGAGATGCGCACCGAGCGCAGGCCGGTGTCGACCGAGCCCGCCGGATCGACAGCGTTCTGCCCCTTCACGGCGTTCTGCAAGTCGACGATGGTCAGGCCGCGCTCGGCCAGCGCCTTGGACGAGACGTCGATATAGATCTTCTCCGGCTGGTCGCCGATGATGACGGCCTTTTCGACGCCGGGCGTCGTCAGCAGCATATCGCGCGCCTGGATGGCGAACTTCTTCAGCTCCGGATAGGTGAAGCCGTCGCCGCTGATCGAATGCAAGGTGATGAAGGTGTCGCCGAACTCGTCGTTGAAATACGGACCGAGCAGGCCTTGCGGCAACTCATTGGAAATGTCGCCGACCTTCTTGCGCACCTGATAGAAGGCGTCCTTCACCTCCTCGGCATTGGTGTCGCCTTTCACCTGCAGCATGATGATGGTGCTGCCGGCACGCGTGTAGGAGCGCACGAAATCGAGATGCGGCGTTTCCTGCAGCTTGCGCTCGATCTTGTTGACGACCTGGTCCTCCATGTCCTGGATCGAGGCGCCGGGCCAGATCGCCTGCACCACCATGATGCGGAAGGTGAAGTCCGGGTCTTCCTTCTGGCCCATGCGCATCAGGCCCATCGCGCCGGCCAGGATGATCAACCCGAACAGGAAGCGCGCGATGCTCGGATGTCCGATCGCCCAGCGCGAGAGATTGAAGGGGCGCTTTTCAGTGCTGCTGTCGGTCGTGGTGGTCATGGCGCAAGTCCAGTCCAATTGGCCGGCAATGCATAGCTGGCATTGCCCGTGAATTCTCGGTCGGGTTTCCGGGCGGCGAGACCCTCAAGCGGAGAGAGACTCGCAAATCGCGCTGGACGCGGCACTGCCGCGGGGGGAGCCAACATGCCGGCATCCCGCGATCGGGTGTTCGCCGCCCGGAACCCATGCCCTTCCCCGGCTCGCGGCTCGAAGCAGCGAGAGCGGGAAAGGCGTCTGTTACGCCTGGCTAGTGCAGGCTGCCGGTGGTTGCGACATCCTCTGCCGCCGAGGCGGATTGCTGGGCGTCGCCGGAAAGCTTGACCTTCAGGTTTTCGGTCATGAACTGGGTGCCTGCCGCGACCACGACATCGCCCTGTTTCAGGCCGTCGGCCACGGTGACGCCGTCGGCGGTGAAGTTGGCGACCTTGATCGGGCGCGGATGCACGGTGTCGGAGGCGCGGTCCACCGTCCAGACGATCTGCTTGCCGTCCTTTTCGGTCATCGCGGTGAGCGGGATCGAGACGAGCTCAGCCTTGCTGCCGACGATCGCCTGGACATTGGCGGTCATGCCGAGCAGCACGCGGGGATCGTTGGGCAGCGAGACCCGGACGGCGAAGGTGCGCGACTGCGGATCGGCGCTGCCGGCGACCTCGCGGACCTTGCCGTCAAGGGTGAGCCCTTCGTCAGACCAGAAGCTCGCCTTGACCTCCTTGCCAGGCTTGAAGCCGGCGATATCCATCTCCGGCACCGCGATGGACACTTCCTTCTCGCCGTCGACCGCGACGGTCATCACCGGCGTGCCGGCGGCGACCACCTGGCCGACATCGGCGGAGATGGCGGTGACGATGCCGTTCCTGCTGGCTTTCAGATCGGCGTATTGAACCTGGTTCTGCGCCTGGGCCAGAGTCGAACGAGCGGCGTCGCGGGTCGCCACGGCCTGGTCGTAGGTCAGCCGCGCCTGGTCGAGCTGCGACTTCGGCGCGAAATTCTTGGCATAGAGTTGCTCGGCGCGCTTCCTGGCAAGGTCGACGGTCTCGACCTGGCGCTCGGCCGCGTCGAGGCTGGCCGCGGCGCTCTTCACCGACAATTCGTAATCGGCCGGATCGATGCGGGCGAGCACGTCGCCCTCATCCACGTGCTGACCGATGTCGACCAGGCGCTCGGTGACCTTGCCGGCGATGCGGAAGCCGAGATTCATCTCGGTGCGGGCGCGCACCGAACCGGAATAGTCAAGCTGACGGGTGGTCTGCGCCTCGCCGATCTCGACCACCTTGACCGGCCGGACGACCTCCTGGACGACCTCGGCCTTCTCCTGGCTGCAGCCGGCAAGGCCAAGCACTGCTGCGATAACGGCGGCGGTTGGGAGGCCGGCGGCCGGCAGCTTGCGGAGGATGGAATTGGACAAAGACACCTTAGCACTCCCGAACTGGAGATGATCGTCGACCGCACCCGGCGGGCGGCTTCTATTTCAAGGCTCTGATGGCGTAGTCGATAAGTTCGTCGGGCATCGCCCGGTTGGTCTTTGCAAGGCACTGCGCCACCATCTGCGGATGGCATAGAATGATGGTCGCGGCGCCGAAGCAGCGCGAGGCCGTCTCGGGATCCTGTTCCCTGAACTCGCCGGCCTCGATGCCCTCGCGGATCACTTCGGCGAAGAGGTCGTGGATGCTGTTGACATGCTTGTCGATGACGCCCCAGTCGCGTTCCAGCGCGACGATGACCATCTCATGCACCTTCTCCTGGTCGAGCATGACCTCCAGCGTCATCTTGTACTGGGCATGGATGTAGCGCCGCAGCCGTTCCTCGGCGCTGATCGGCAGGTGCATGATCTCATAGGCCATCTTGTAGCTGGCGCCGAGCATGCGGCCGCAGACGGCCTGGTGGATTTCGACCTTGGAGGCAAAGAAACGATAGATGTTGGCCGGCGACATGCCGAGCTCGCGGGCGATGTCGGCGACGTTGGTCTTGCCGTAGCCATAGTGACGGAACAGCCGCTCGGCGCAGTCGAGAATGCGGGTCACATTCTCCTGTCTGGTGGGGTCTGCCACGATGTTAGCGGCTTCGGACATGGCGCTTTCGGTTTGACGAGTGACGAATTTCAATTTTCGTTAGTCGTAAAACGAAAGCATCGAGGAGTCAACGCGAAATCGACGTACGCGTATAATTGGTGACAGATGGTGACAGTTGCGAGGGCCGGCGTTGACGATTAGCCATTGGCGCCGGAGGCGTCGTCATCCGCGGGCGGAGCAAGGAGCGAAGCGACGCGCGCAGACCCGAGGATCCATTCCGTGACGTAGGCCGAAGAACGAAGGCGGATCAAGGTTACGACGATATCGTCGCTGACGGCTACTCTCAACCGCCGGAGCGCGGCCGCATGGTCACGGCATGGATCCTAGGGTTTCCGCGACGTCGCTTCGCTCCTTGCTCCGCCCGTGGATGACGAAGTCGCAGTTGCTAGCGCAAGCTGTCGACGTCGCGGTCATGGCGGGAGGAGCGTACTACGCCCCCTTCGCCATTTCCCTCAACCTGAACTTCTGGATCTTGCCCGTGGACGTCTTCGGGATTTCCGCAAACACCACCGCCTTGGGCACCTTGAAACGCGCCAGCAGCCCCCGGCAATGCTCGATGATCTCGGCTTCGGTCGCGCTCTTGCCCGGCTTCAATTCGACATAAGCGACCGGCACCTCGCCCCATTTCTCGTCCGCGCGCGCAACGACGCCGCAGGAGGCAACCGACGAATGCTTGTAGAGCGCGTCCTCGACCTCGATGGAGGAGATGTTCTCGCCGCCCGAGATGATGATGTCCTTGGAGCGGTCCTTCAGCTGGATATAGCCGTCGGGGTGCATGACGCCGAGGTCGCCGGAATGGAACCAGCCGCCGGCGAAGGCCTCGTCGGTCGCCTTCCGGTTCTTCAGATAGCCCTTCATGACGATGTTGCCGCGGAACATGACCTCGCCAATGGTCTCGCCGTCGGCCGGCGTCTCCGCCATCGTCTCGGGGTCCATGATCGTCAGCCCTTCCAGCGCGGCATAGCGCACGCCCTGGCGCGCTTTCTTCGCCGTCCTCGGCCCCTTCTCCAGCGCGTCCCACTCATTGTGCCATTCGTTGACGACGGCCGGGCCGTAGGTCTCGGTCAGGCCGTAGAGATGGGTGACGGCAAAGCCGGCGTCGGCCATGCCGGCAAGCACAGCTTCCGGCGGCGGCGCGGCGGCGGTGTTGAAGGTCACGGTCTGCGGGAACTGGCGCTTGTCCTCGTCCTTCGCGTTGATCAGCACCGACATGACGATCGGCGCGCCGCACAGATGGGTCACGCCGTGATCGGCGATCGCGTCATATATCGGCTCCGCCCGCACCCAGCGCAGGCAGACATGGGTGCCGGCCTGGACGGCAAGTGTCCAGGGGAAACACCAGCCGTTGCAGTGAAACATCGGCAGCGTCCACAGATAGACCGCGTGCCTGGCCATGCCGGCATGGATGGTGTTGGTGTAGGCCATCAGGGCGGCACCACGATGATGGTAGACGACGCCCTTCGGGTTGCCGGTGGTGCCGGACGTGTAGTTGAGCGAGATGGCGTCCCATTCGTCGTCCGGCATCGACCATGCGAACGCCTCGTCGCCCGCGGCGACGAAGTCCTCATAGTCGAGCACGCCGATCCGCTCGCCCTTCGGGTAGGGAGCATCGGCGGCATAATCGGGATCATCATAGTCGATGATCAATGGCTTGGCCTTGGCCAACGCCAAGGCCTCCTTGACCACGCCCGAGAATTCGCGGTCGACGATCAGCACCTTCGAGTCGGCATGATCGAGCTGAAAGGCGATGATGGCGGCGTCGAGGCGGGTATTCAGGGAATGCAACACCGCCTTCACCATCGGCACGCCGAAATGCGCTTCCAGCATCGGCGGCGTGTTGGAGAGCATCACTGTCACCGTGTCGCCCTTGCCGATGCCGTGCCGCGCAAGCGCCGAGGCAAGCTTCAGCGAGCGGCACCAGAACTCGCGATAGGTGATGCGCTGGCTGCCATGGATGATAGCGACATGGTCGGGATAGGTCTTGGCCGTGCGCTCAAGGTAAGTGAGTGGCGTCAGCGGCTGGTAATTGGCGGCGTTCCTGTCGAGATCCTGTTCGTAGGGATTGGCCATCCCGTTCTCCCCAAAGTTCTTTTCGAACCTTCTAACCTCAGGCCCGCTGTCACGCTATCCCTCCGAATAGCTGAAAATGCTATGATCCGGTCGCTTGACAGAACGGCGATCCACGCTGAGCCGTGCCGACAGGTAAACGCCTCCGCTCACTCAGGTTTGACTTTTGTCGAGAGCCGTGACTAATGTCAGCCAGGGAGGCGGCATGGCGATCAGACCGGCAGAACAGCTCATCCACAAGGCCGCCTGGCTTTACTATGCGCATGGCCTTCGCCAGGACGAAGTGGCGAGCCAGCTCAACATTTCGCGGGCCTCGGTCGCCATGTATCTGCGCAAGGCGCGCGAGACCGGCATCGTCAACATCACGACCTCGACGCAGCTCTTCACCGACGATGTCATGGCACGCAAGGTTGAAGACGCCTTCGGGCTCGACGCCGTCTGGATCGCGCCCGAAAATGCCTATCTCGCCGATCCCTCAACCGACATCGCGGTGCTCGCGGCCAGCGTCTTTCTCGAGCTGGTGAAGAAGGGCGACCGCATCGGCGTCGCCTGGGGCCGCACCGTTTACACCATAGCCGACATCATGTCCTTCGCCGACCTGCAGGATGTCACCGTGGTGCAGCTCTGCGGCAATCTCGGCGCGCCCTATTCCTATCGGCCCGACCAGTGCACGATGGAGATCGCGCGACGGCTCAACGCCAAGGGCCTGAACTTCTATGCGCCGCTGGTGCTGTCGACGGAAGAGCTGGCGAAGAGCCTGCGCGCCGAGCCGGTGATCCGCGACCAGCTCGCCGGCATCGCCGACTGCGATCTGGCGCTCTATTCCGTCGGCGCGGTCGACGCCGACAGCCATCTGGTGAAATGTGGCGCGCTGGCGCCGGCCGAGATGGAGGCGCTGCGCAGCCAGGGTGCGGCCGGCGTCATCGCCGGGCAGATCATCGACGCCAGGGGCGAGGTGCTCGACTGCAGCTACAACCGGCGCGTCATCTCCGCCGCGCTCGCCTCGCTGCGCGCCATCGAGAAGCGGCTGATGGTGGTGCAGGAAGATACGAAGTTCGAGCCGCTGCTTGCGGCCATCGCCGGCGGGCTCTGCACGCATCTGGTGATCGGCGCGCATATGGCCGAGCGCCTGCTCCAATACGCCGAGGCGGCAACCAAGAAGGCCTCTTAGAAACCACCCTCGCCGCTTCTGTCATAAAGGCGTCGCGGCTTTCTGTTCATGAGCAAAAAGACGAGTATCGGACGCAACGACATGAAGAACCTTTGGAACGACGCCGACGCGGAGAAGATGGTTGCCGACTACGCCAAGAAGGGCGTCGGCGGCGACCTTGCGCTGCGCGTCTACACGACCCGCCTGCTCGGCGGCGAGCCGAGGCTGGTGCTGCATGGCGGCGGCAACACGTCCTGCAAGACCAAGGCCACCGATCTCCTCGGCGACGAATGGGACGTGCTCTGCGTCAAGGGCAGCGGCTGGGACATGGCCGTCATCGAGCCGCAAGGCCTGCCGGCGGTGAAGATGGGCGCGCTGCTCAAGGCGCGCGCGCTGGACAAGCTTTCCGACGAGGACATGGTGGCGCTGCAGCGCTCCAACCTGATCGATCCGTCCTCCCCCAACCCGTCGGTCGAAACGCTGCTGCACGCCTTCCTGCCGCACAAATTCGTCGACCACACGCATTCGACCGCGATCCTGGCCATCGTCGACCAGGAAAACAGCAAGCCGCTGATCAAGGCCGTGTTCGGCGACAGACTAGGTTACGTGCCCTATATCAAGCCGGGTTTCGACCTCGCCAAGGTGGCGGCGGAAGTGTTCGACGCCGACCCGAGCGTCGAGGGTTTGATCCTCGACAAGCACGGCATCTTCACCTTCGGCGACGATGCCAAGCAGGCCTATGACCGCATGATCCATTATGTGAATGTCGCCGAGGAGTATGTCGCCAGGAACGGCAAGCCGCGGGCGGCCAAGGCGGCGCTGCCCGCAAAGCTCGCCAAGCCGAGCGACATCGCGCCGACGCTGCGTGGCGCGGTTGCCGTGGCGCGCGGCGAAGGCCGCTTCGATCGCATGATCAGCGACTTCCGCACTTCGGACGCTATCGTCGATTTCATCAATTCGGCCAAGATCGTGGAGTTGGCCGGCCGCGGCGTGTCGACGCCCGATTTGTCGATCCGCATCAAGACCGGGCCGATGGCGGTGCCGGCGCCGGACGCTGACAAGCTCGGCGACTACAAGGCCGTGGTGCGCAGCCATGTCGAGGTGTTCGTCAAGGACTACACCGCCTATTTCGAGACCAATGACGCGCTCGACGACGTCAAGCGCACCATGCTCGACCCGATGCCGCGCCTGACGCTGGTGCCGGGTCTCGGCATGTTCGGCCATGGCCGCACGCTGAAGGATGCCAGGATCGCCTCCGATGTCGGCGAGATGTGGATCGAGGCGGTGCGCGGCGCCGAGGCTATCGGCAATTTCCATCCGCTCTCCAAGGCCGATCTCTTTCCGCTCGAATACTGGTCGCTGGAGCAGGCCAAGCTTGCCTCCAACAAGCCGAAGCCGCTGACCGGCCAGGTGGTTCTGATCACCGGCGGTGCCGGCGCCATCGGCGCCGCGACGGCAAAGCTGTTCGCCGCCAATGGCGCGCATGCCGTCCTTGTCGATCTCGACGCCGATAAAGCCGCGGACGCGGCCAAGGCTGCCGGCAACAACTCGATCGGCGTCGGCGCCGACATCACCAAGCCGGCCGAGATGCGCGCCGCCTTCGACAAGGCGATCGCGGTCTATGGCGGCGTCGACATTCTGGTCTCGAACGCGGGAGCCGCCTGGGAAGGCCGTATCGGCGAGCTCGACGACGCCACTTTGCGCAAGAGCTTCGAGCTCAATTTCTTCGCCCACCAGTCGGCGGCGCAGAACGCGGTGCGCATCATGCTGGAACAGGGCACGGGCGGCGTGCTGCTCTTCAATACCTCGAAGCAGGCGATCAATCCTGGCCCGAAATTCGGCGCCTACGGCATCCCGAAGGCGGCGACCCTGTTCCTGTCGCGCCAGTACGCCCTGGATTACGGCGCCTATGGGATCCGCTCCAACGCGGTCAACGCCGACCGCATCCGCTCCGGCCTTCTCACCGACGCCATGATCGCCAGCCGTTCCGGCGCGCGCGGCGTGTCGGAGAAGGAATACATGTCCGGCAATCTGCTCGGGCAGGAAGTGACGGCCGACGACGTGGCGCAGGCCTTCCTGCACCAGGCGCTGGCCGAACGTACCACGGCCGATGTGACCACCGTCGACGGCGGCAACATCGCGGCGGCGCTGCGGTGAGGACGCTGTCAGAGCGGTTCATCGCTCTCACAACGATGAACTGCCTCTTCGTGTTGAAGCGTTTCCCAGGAGAAAACCGTTTCGCAGCTTCTGCTGAAAAACTGCTTCAACCGGTCAAAGTCCCACTCCAATCCTTCCATACTACTGGAAGGGCTGAAGGGGATTAGCTGGTGTTTCGCATGCGAGCTCCAACCCTGATCATTGGTGGAGTTGTCGATGCCCGCAAAAAGACTTCGTATCGGTGTGCTGTTCGGCGGACGCTCCGCCGAGCATGAGGTGTCGCTGCTTTCGGCGGCCAACGTCATGGCCGCGCTTGACCCGGCGAAATACGATGCCGTTCCGATCTTCGTCACGCGCGAAGGACTGTGGCTGCTGAGCAGCTTCGAGAACGGCGCGCTGGCGACGCCGTCGGTTGGCACGCAGCTCTGCCTGGTGCCGGGCGGGCATGGGCGGATGCTCGCGATCCCTACCGGCCGCGCACCCCACGACCTGCCCGCCATAGATATCTTGTTTCCGGTGCTGCACGGCCTGCATGGCGAGGACGGCGCGGTGCAGGGACTGGCCGAGGTGGCGCGCGTGCCGCTCGCCGGCTGCGGCATCCTCGGCTCCGCTACGGCGCTCGACAAGGACATCGCCAAGCGGCTGCTGAAGGCGGCGGGAGTGCCCGTCGCACGGTCGGTGACGATCGACGAGGGCGCGGTGCTTTCGCTTGCCGAACTGGAAGACCGGCTCGGGCTGCCGCTGTTCATCAAGCCGGCGCGGCAGGGCTCGTCGGTCGGCGTCGCCAAGGTCAATGCCAGCCAGGAATTTGACCGGGCCCTCGCGGAGGCGTTCCAGCACGACAGCAAGCTGCTGGCGGAGGAATTCGTTCGTGGCCGCGAGATCGAATTCAGCGTGCTGGAGAGTCCCTCGGGCGAACTCTTCGTCTCGCGTCCAGGCGAGATCGTGCCTGCGGAGAGCCACGGCTTCTACAACTACAACGCCAAATATATCGACGAGAACGGCGCTGCCTTGATCGTGCCGGCCGAGCTGCCGCCGGAGGTGGAGGAAACCATGCGCGACACGGCGGCAAAGGCGTTCAGGGCGCTCGGCTGCGACGGCATGGCCCGCGTCGATTTCTTCCTGATGCCGGACATGACTTTCCTGATCAACGAGCTCAACACCATTCCGGGCTTCACCAATATCAGCATGTACGCCAAGGCGATGGCGGCGAGCGGCGTCAGCTATCCGGAGGTCATCGACCGGCTGGTGACGCATGGGCTGGCGCGCGCCGGCCGGTGAGGTTACGCCGTCCTCACTCCGGCAGCCCTGCCTTCCTGAACCCGTCGACGAAGTGCTCAAGCGTCGCGTCGTCGCGGAACGGCTCCGTGTCGACCCAGCGCTGGGTCGAGAAATGCGGATTGCCGACGAGGAACAGCGCGACCTCGGTCCGGGCCTCGTCGAGGCGGCCGAGTTGAGCAAGCGCTGCCGCCAGGAAGCGGCGTGAGCTGGTGCGGTAGGTCTCGTCGCGGCGCAGTGTCTCGACGGCGGCTTCGTAGTCACGGGCCGCATATTGCGCCTGGCCGAGCGTCAGATAATACCAACTCGGCGGAAAGGGATTCAGCCGGAACGCCTTGCGGATGTGCTCGAGACTCAAGTCCACCTGGCCGGCCAGCACCTCGAAGTCAGACAATGTCGCCCAGATATCCGCCTCGTTCGGATCGAGCTCGATCGCCTTGGCGAACTCAATCTCGGCCTGCTCGAAATCGCGTTCATAGGCAAGCAGATTGGCGAGCACCCAGCGGCAGCCAGCGTCGTTGGGGTCGATCGCCACCGCCTTGCGCGCCAATTCCAGGGACGTGCTGCGGGCAGGCTCGAACGCCTCGCCCCAATGCACCCAGCCCATCCAGTGGTTCATCGCAAGCCAGCGATACGCCTCGGCATAGTCCGGATCGAGCGAGATGGCGCGCGTCAGCATCAGATGCGCCTCGCGCGCCATCTGTGGGGACTCGTCGAACGATTTGCGAGCCCGCACGACGAGATCATAGGCTTCCAGATTCCTGGGCCGGTTGCGGGCCGGCGGCGCGCGCAGCCGCCCGAGCAGCGCCTCGACGATCTTGGCGGTAGCCTCATCCTGAACGGCGAAGATGTCTTCCACGCCGCGATCGAACCGCTCGGCCCATAGATGCTTGCCGCTCAGCGCGTCGATCAGCTGGGCGTTGATGCGCACGCGCCCCGCGGCGCGCCTGGCGCTGCCCTCCAGCAGATAGCGCACGCCGAGCTCGCCGGCGATGGCGCGCACGTCCATCGCTTTGCCCTTGTAGGCAAAGACCGAATTGCGCGCGATGACGAACAGGCCAGGAATCCGCGAGAGGTCGGTGATCAGGTCTTCGGTCAGGCCGTCGGCGAAAGACTCCTGCTCGGGATCGTTGCTCAGATTGATGAAGGGCAGCACGGCGATCGACGGTTTGTCGGGCAGCGGCAAGGGCTTGCGCGTGGCGTCGGCCTGTTCGACGGTACCGGTGAAGCGATAGCCGACACGCGGCACCGTGGCGATCCACTCGCCACCACCGGCCGCCGGACCGAGCAGCTTGCGCAATTGCGCGATCTGGACGGTGAGATTGCCTTCCTCTACCGCCGTGCCCGGCCAGGCCGCGTCCATCAGCTCGGCTTTGGCCAGGATTTCGCCTGGACGCGCGACGAGGGCCTCGAGCAGCTTCAGCCCGCGATGGCCGGCGGCAACGGGAACATCGCCCCGAAGCAGCGTTCCCGCGCCGGGATCAAACACGAATGGTCCGAAAGCAAAGCGCGATCCCTGCATGCGGCGATCTATAGAGCAATTCCAGGAAAAGTGTGAGCGGTTAAGTTCGGCGTCTTCGCCGTAACCTTCCGCCCGGAATTGCGTAAAAACAAAGGGATAGACGGGTTCGCCGTTTCGGTGAAACGGCGAACCCGTCTATCCGATTTGGAAGTTTTGAGAACTATTTGGGAGGGCTTAATTACGCCGCTCGCCGCCTGCGGCACAGTGCAATCTCAATCAGGTCGAGGGCCTTTGGAACCCTCATTTCAATGGAGGTTGCCATGAACGACAGCTTTGCTTTTTCCACATGTCTGGCACCGGCAATGCACACGGGCCGGCGGCGCTATCGCCTGGCAGCCTTGCGCAGCCTCATCGCGGAGCACCGCAAGCAGGCCTATTTTCGCTTCGAGCTCAAGCGGATGGCGAGGGACAATCCGCATCTGATCGACGATATCGGGCTGACGAAAAAAGAGGTCGAGGCCGAGATCGCCAAACTGCCCTTCTGGCAGCGGTGAGGCCGCAACAGCAGCCCTCACAAAGACAGAGAGCGGCCCGCTGGACCGCTCTCTTCATTTCGTGACTGCCTGAGACCTTACTTGGCGTTGGGGTTCGGCATCCAGGCCGGCATCGCGACATCGGCATGGGCGAATTGCGGCAGCTTGGCCGACAGGTCTTCCATGTTCTTGATGTCCTTGTCGATCAGCTCCTTCTGGGTGATCAGCGTCGGCGGCACGATGACGTTGTGGCCGGGATCCTCGCCGGCGAGCAGCTGCGCCAACGCGCGCACCGAGACCTGGCCGACGACGGCCGGGTTGGTGGCGGCGGTGGCGGCCCAGGCGCTGTCGGGCTCGCGCATTGCGGCGATGTCCGAGGTCGAGATGTCGGCCGAGTAGATCTTGATGCCCTTGTTCAGGCCCGCCTCGTCGACGGCGATCTTCACGCCCTTGGCGAACTCGTCATAGGGCGCGAACATCACCTTGATATCGGGATGCGCCTGCAGCACGGAACGCGCCTGGTTGGCGACGGAGTTGGCGATCGGGTTGTCGAGCGTGCCGAACTGGGCGACCTCGCTGATGCCTGAATATTTCTTCTTCACATCCACCCAGGTTTCGTTGCGGCGGTCGAGCGGGGCGATGCCGGCGACATAGACATAGCCGGCCTTCCAGCTCTCGCCATTGTCCTTGACCGCCTGCTCGAGCGCCAGCTTGGCGAGATCCTTGTCCGACTGCTCGACCTGCGGGATCTTCGGGTTTTCGACATTGACGTCGAAGGCGACGACCTTGATGCCGGCGTCGACCGCGCGCTGGGCGGCGTCCTTCATCGATTCCGTCAGGCCGTGCTGGATGATGATGCCCTGTACGCCGAGCGCGATCGCCTGGTCGACCATGTCGGCCTGGAGCGCGGCGTCCTGGCGGCTG
Organism: Mesorhizobium sp. M2A.F.Ca.ET.043.02.1.1; assembly: GCF_003952405.1. Taxonomy (NCBI): domain Bacteria; kingdom Pseudomonadati; phylum Pseudomonadota; class Alphaproteobacteria; order Hyphomicrobiales; family Phyllobacteriaceae; genus Mesorhizobium; species Mesorhizobium sp. M2A.F.Ca.ET.043.02.1.1. The sequence goes on along the minus strand of NZ_CP034445.1, from coordinate 5,103,856 downwards.
TCCAGCACGCGCAGGTCGACGCCGAGGGCCTTCCCCTGCGCCTCGACGCCGGAGAGATAGGCCTGGAAGAAGTCACCGGTCGAGAGATAACGCACCAGCGCGATCTTGACGCCGGGCTTGTCGAACGGCGCCGGGCGGTCCGCCGCCAACGCCGTTCCCTGCATCAGCAGCGCCGCGCCGGCGAGGCCGAGTGCCGCCTTCCCCAAAAGTCTCCTTGTGATGCTCACTTTTTCCTCCGTTTGTGTTCTCATCAATGTCCCGGTCGCAACTATCTCTTGCCCCTGCCGGAAAGGGCGAAGGTGAAGACAAGGGCGACGACGAGCACCGCGCCCTTGACGAAATCCTGCGTGTAGTAAGGAGCGTTCATCATCGTCAGGCCTTGCAGCAGGACGCCGACGAACACCGCGCCGACGGCGGTGCCGAAGGCGTTGGGCTTGGCGGCGCCGAGCACCGCGTAGCCGATGAGCGCCGCGGCGACTGCGTCGAGCAACAGATTATTACCCGAGGCGATGTCGCCGCGTCCAAGCCGCGCGGCGAGCAAAATCCCACCGATCGAGGCAAAAACTCCCGAAATGACATAGGCCCAGATTTTGTATGCCTTGACAGGCGCGCCGGCGAGCTCGGCCGCCCTTTCATTGCTGCCGACGGCATACATCATGCGGCCGAAACGGGTGTATTCGAGGAAGAACCAGATCAGCAGCGCGAGCACCACCAGCACCACCACAGAGACCGGGATCAGGTTCGGGATGAAGAAGTCGATGCGGTGGCGGCCGAGCGCCAGGAAGGCTTCGGAGAACTTGCCGTTGGCGACCGAGCCATCGGGCATGGTCATGCCGGTGGCGATCGAGCGGCCTTCCGTCGGGATGCGCTGCAGGCCGAGCAGCAGGAACATCATGCCAAGCGTCGCGAGCAGGTCGGGCACGCGCATAAAGACGATCAGCCAGCCATTGATCAGGCCGACGATGACGCCGATGACCAGGCAGGAGATCACCGCGACGATGGCGTTCTGCTCCAGCACGACCATGGCATAGGACGCCGCCATCATGGCGCTTGTGGCGACCGAGCCGATCGACAGGTCGAAACCGCCGACGACCAACGTCGCGGTGACGCCGAGCGCCAGCACGCCGGTAATGGCCACCGATTGGAAGATAAAGACCGCGCTCTGCGGCGAAACGAAACCGTCGGCAGCGATCGCGAAATAGGCGATCAACCCGACCAGCAGGACGATGAAGCCGTAGCGGATGGCATAGTCGCGCAATGTCATCGAACGCTCCCGCGCTGTTGTCCTCTCCGCCAAACTAGAACTCATGCCTGCACTCCGAGTCTCGTCATCCGCACGATCTCACGCAACACCATGCAGCGGTCCGCCGGCCACTTCCGCCAGCAGCCGGTCGAGGTCGATATCGGCGTTCCTGTGCTCGCCGACGATCGTGTGTTCCGACATCACCAGGATGCGGTCGGCGGTTTCCAGCGCCTCGTCGATCTCGGTGACGAAGATCAGCGTCGCGCGGCCGTCGGCGCTGGCCCGAAGCTTCGCGGCGATATCGCGCCGGGCCGAAATGTCGACGCCCTGGAACGGCTCGTCGAGGATGAAGAGGCGCGAGGCCTGCGACATCCAGCGCGCTACCATCACCTTCTGCTGGTTGCCGCCAGAGAGCGACGAAAGCTCGTCCTTCTCGGAACGGCAGACGATGCCGAGCTCGTCGATCTGGCGGCGGGCGGCGAGGCGCTCGGCACGCTTCTTCATGACGCCGAGGCTCGACATGCGCCTGAGGAACGGCAGGCTGATGTTGCGCTCGATGTTGAAGCCGCCGACGATGCCGCTCTCGGCGCGATCCTTGGCGACCAGGAAGACACCGGCGGCGATCGCTTCGCGCGCCGAGCCCGGCGCGTAGGGCTTGCCGTCCATATGCATGGCGCCGGCGAGCGGCCGGCGCACGCCGAAAAGCGTTTCGGCAAGCGCCGTCTTGCCGACGCCGACGAGGCCGGTGATCGCCACCACCTCGCCGGCGCCGAGCGTCATCGAGATCGGTTTCGCGCCATGCGCGATCCGCAGGCCTTCTGCAGTGAAGACCGCGCTGACGGAACTTCTGGCAACGACCCTGTCGAGACGGATCTTGCGGCCGAGCATGGCGTTGACGGCGCCCTCGTAATCGAGCGGTTTTTGATCGAAGACGCCGGAGACGACACCGTCGCGCATCGACATGATGCGGTCGGCGAGCCGCCGGATGTCGGACATGCGGTGCGAGATATAAAGGATGGCAACGCCATGACCGCGCAGCCGGTCGATCAGCGAAAACAGCCGGTCGGCCTCGGCGCTCGACAGCGAGGAGGTCGGCTCGTCGAGGATCAGCACTTTGGGCTGGTGCGCCATGGCGCGAGCGATGGCCACCATCTGCCGGTCGGCCAGAGACAGATCGCTGACGCGCGCCTTGAGGTCGATTGCGAGCCCCATGCGGTCGGCGACGGCCTTGGCTTCGGCACGGACATTGGCGGGCTTGAACAGCATCGACGCGCCTTTGCCGCTCAGCCGATCGAGCGTCAGGTTGGTGGCGACATCGAGGTCGGCGACCACGCCGTCATTGATGTTCTGGTGCACGGTGACGACGCCGGCGCGAATGGCTTCGGCGGGGGTTTGCGGGTCGAATGCGTTGCCGGCCAGCCGCATCGTGCCGGCACCGCGCGCATAGACGCCGCTGATGATCTTGACCAGGGTCGACTTGCCGGCGCCGTTGGCGCCCATCAGCACAGTGACCTCGCCCGCATGCAGTTCGAGCGAGATGCCGCCAAGCACCTCGTTTTGGCCGAAGGATTTCCTTAAGCCCTCCACATGGAACACGGCATCTGCGCCCATTCCTTCCTCCCTGGTTCCTGACGCTATGGGCTCATTCGTCAATTGTCAACACGATTGACATTTGCCAGAGCGCTTCCTAGCTTGGCCCCGCCGCCGTGGCTCCGCTATCGTCGGACACCACGAGCAGGAGGGGAGAGAATGACCGGGAAGTTCGAAGCATTGTCGGTGGAGACGTTGCCGAAGCGCCTTGGCGAGACCGCGGCGCTGACCGAGCGCATCGGCAAGGACGCCAGCCACTGGAAAGTACGCGAGGTCGGTGACGGCAATCTGAACCTCGTCTTCATCGTCGAGGGCGACCAAGGTGCGGCGGTGGTGAAGCAGGCGCTGCCCTATGTGCGGCTGGTTGGCGATAGCTGGCCACTACCCTTGAAGCGCTCCTTCTTCGAATATCATGCGCTGACCAGGCAGGAGCGCCGGGCGCCCGGCTCGGTGCCGGCGATCTACCATTTTGACGAGACCCAGGCGCTGATCGTCATGGAATATATGGCGCCGCCGCATGTCATCCTCAGGCGCGCGCTGATCGACGGCCGCGAACTGCCGAACATCGCGCGCGACATCGGCCTGTTCATGGCCCGCACGCTGTTCCGCGGCTCGGATCTGTCGATGGTGACGAAGGAGCGCAAGGCCGATCTGGCGCTGTTCGCCGACAATGTCGAGCTCTGCGACATCACCGAGAATCTGGTGTTCTCCGATCCCTATTTCGATGCCAGGATGAACCGGCATACCTCGCCGCAGCTCGACGGCCTGGTTGCCGAATTGCGCGCCGACCGCGACCTCAAGGTCGAGGCACAGCGGCTGAAGCATCTGTTCGCCGCCAATGCCGAGACGCTGCTGCATGGCGACCTGCATTCCGGCTCGATCATGGTCACCGACACCGAGACCCGGATGATCGATCCGGAATTCGCCTTCTACGGCCCGATCGCCTTCGATGTCGGCATGCTGCTCGCCAATTTCTGGATGGCCTTCTTCTCGCAGCGCGGCCATGAGGAGAAAGGCAGCAGGGACTCGATGCGCGCCTATCTGCTCGGCGTCACGGCCGAGACATGGGCAACCTTCCGCGCCGAGTTCTCGCATCTGTGGCGCACCGAACGCACCGGCATGCTCTACCAGAAAAGCCTGTTCGAGGATCAGGGCGACAGGCTGGGTTCCGAACAGGCGCTCGACCACATACTGCATTCCATCTGGACCGACCTGCTCGGCTTTGCCGGCATCGAGGTGCACCGGCGCATCCTTGGGCTGGCCCACAATGCCGATTTCGAGACCATTGCCGATCAAGACCTGCGCGCCAGATGTGAGGCCAAGGCTTTGCGCTTCGGCCGCCACATCGCCGTCAACCGGCGCCGGATCCACAGTATCGACGAGGTCAACAATCTGGCCGCGCTGATCGAACAGGAGAACTGAATTTGAACGTCGGCGAACGCCACTACCGCACCATCTGGCTCAGCGACGACAAGCGCTCGGTCGAGATCATCGACCAGCGCTGGCTGCCGCATGAGTTCCGCATCGAGACGATCGGAACCGTCGCCGGCATCGCCACCGCCATCCGCGACATGTGGGTGCGCGGCGCGCCGCTGATCGGCGTCACCGCCGCCTATGGCGTCGCCATCCAGATGAAGGACGATCCGTCGGACGAAGCGCTCGATACGGTGTGGGAAACGCTCAACAAGACGCGGCCGACGGCGATCAACCTGCGCTGGGCGCTGGACGAGATGCGCCGGCACCTCAAGCACCTCGCGCCAGGGGAGCGTGCCGAAGCGGCCTACAAGCGGGCCGCCGAGATCGCCGACGAGGATGTGGGCTTAAACCGCGCCATTGGCGAGAACGGGCTTGCCATCATCAAGGAGATCGCGGCGAAGAAGAAGCCGGGCGAGACCGTCAACATCCTCACCCACTGCAATGCCGGCTGGCTGGCGACGGTCGACTACGGCACGGCCACCGCGCCGATCTATCTGGCGACCGAGGCCGGCATTCCTGTCCATGTCTATGTCGACGAGACCAGGCCGCGCAACCAAGGCGCCCAGCTGACCGCCTGGGAGATGGCCGGCCACGGCGTGCCGCATACGCTGATCGTCGACAATGCCGGCGGCCATCTGATGCAGCATGGCGACATCGACATGGTGATCGTCGGCACCGACCGCACCACCGCCAATGGCGACGTCTGCAACAAGATCGGCACCTATCTCAAGGCGCTGGCCGCGGCCGACAATGAGGTGCCCTTCTACGTCGCGCTCCCCTCGCCCACCATCGACTGGACGGTGGCCGACGGGCTGAAGGAAATCCCCATCGAGGAACGCTCCGGCGACGAGGTTTCGCTGGTGTGGGGCAAGACGGCTGACGGCAAGGTCGCGCAGGTGCGCGTGTCGCCGGATGCGACGCCGGCGGCCAACCCGGCGTTCGATGTGACGCCGGCGCGGCTGGTGACGGGTCTCATCACCGAGCGCGGCGTGGCGAAAGCTTCGCGCGAGGGGCTGAAGGCGATGTTTCCCGAACGGGGTTAGCTAATCTCCCCCTTGTGGGGGAGATGTCCGGCAGGACAGAGGGGGGCGCTGTCCCGCCAGCATGTCGGAATCGCCTTTGATCTTACCCAAACGAATTATCGTCTAGCGCCTGCGTGAAGAAAACGATACGCCGCGATCCTTCGCGCCCCCCTCTGCCCTGCCGGGCATCTCCCCCACTAGGGGGAGATTGGCTAGTCGCCAATTGACAGCGCCTGCCTCCCCCTCCATACCTCCGTCGTTAATGTTCTCAGGGCGGGGTGAAAGTCCCCACCGGCGGTAAGGGTCTCGACCCAAGCCCGCGAGCGCCTTCCGGTCCACGCATTAATGCGTGGATTCTTAAGTGCTAGAGCGTCCTTTACGCGTCCAAAAGGACGCGTGGCGCTCTAGTGGAAGGGTCAGCAGATCCGGTGCGATTCCGGAGCCGACGGTTACAGTCCGGATGGAAGAGAACGGCCGCAGGAGACGGTCCGCTCGCGCGGGCCGTGTTTTTGCGTCGTGCGTCCTGATTCTGGTTCGAAACGGAAGGAAGGACCCATGAATCAGCATTTCCCTAAAGACCAAACTACCCTTCGCGTCGCCGTCATTCGCGCGCGCTGGCATGCCGATATCGTCGACCAATGCGCAGCGGCGTTCGAGGCCGAGCTTGCAGCGCTCGGCGGCTTTGCCGTCGAGGTCTTCGACGTGCCCGGAGCCTATGAAATTCCGCTGCACGCCAAGACGCTTGCCGAGACCGGCCGCTATGCCGCGATCCTCGGCGCCGCCTTCGTCGTCAATGGCGGCATCTACCGGCATGGCTTCGTGGCGAGCGCCGTCATTGACGGGATGATGAATGTGCAGCTTGCGACCGGCGTGCCGGTGCTGTCGGCGGTGCTGACGCCGCACAACTACCATGACAGCGCCGAGCATCACCGCTTCTTCCACGAGCATTTCACCGTGAAGGGCAAGGAGGCGGCGAAGGCCTGCGTCGAGATCCTCGCCGCGCGTGCCAGAATCGCGGCCTGAACCGCTTCGCGAGCAGCGCGTCGGAACTAAACCGATTTGGATTTCAGGACCGCGACCTGAGTGGGTTGCGGTCCGTCGGAAATCCGGCCAGAAGCAGTTGGGCCGGGTTTCGGCCCAACCTGCTAAATCGCGCTTTCAACAGATACGGGAGACTATTCGTTGGCTCGCATCACACTGAGACAATTGCTCGACCATGCCGCCGAACATGGCTATGGCGTGCCTGCCTTCAACATGAACAACATGGAACAAGGCCTCGCCATCATGGAGGCGGCCGAGGAGACCAAGTCGCCAGTCATCCTGCAGGCCAGCCGCGGCGCGCGCGCCTACGCCAATGACGTGGTGCTGGCCAAGCTGATCGACGCGCTGGTCGAGATCCATCCCGATATCCCGGTCTGCATGCATCTCGACCACGGCAACAACGAAGCGACCTGCGTCACCGCGATCCAGTACGGCTTCACCTCGGTGATGATGGACGGCTCGCTGAAGGAGGACGGCAAGTCTCCGGCCGACTACGCCTATAATTCCGGCATCACCCGCCGCGTCGTCGACATGGCGCATTGGGGCGGCGTGTCGGTGGAGGGCGAGATCGGCGTGCTCGGCTCGCTGGAGAGCGGCGGCGGCGAGCAGGAGGACGGGCATGGCGTCGAAGGCGCGATCAGCCACGACCAGCTCTTGACCGACCCGGTGCAGGCCGAGCAGTTCGTGCGGGATACGCATGTCGATGCGCTGGCGGTGGCCATGGGCACCAGCCACGGCGCCTATAAATTCTCGCGCAAGCCGGACGGCGCGGTGCTGGCGATGAATGTGATCGAGGAGATCCATCGCCGTCTGCCCAACATGCATCTGGTGATGCATGGCTCCTCGTCGGTGCCGGAAGAGCTGCAGGAGATCATCAACAAATATGGCGGCCAGATGAAGCCGACCTGGGGCGTGCCGGTGGAGGAGATCCAGCGCGGCATCAAGCATGGCGTGCGCAAGATCAACATCGACACCGACAACCGCATGGCGCTGACCGGCGCGATCCGCAAGGTGCTGACCGAGAACCCGTCGGAGTTCGACCCGCGCAAATATCTGACGCCGGCGATGGCTGCGATGAAGAAGCTCTGCAAGGAGCGCTTCGAGCAGTTCGGCACCGCCGGCAACGCGCCGAAGATCAAGCCGATTCCGCTGGCGGAGATGGCCAAGCGCTACAAGTCGGGCAGCCTCGACCCGAAATTCGGCTAAGCAGCATCCGCATAACCTGTCATGATCAGGTCGCGGAAAAGGTCATAGCGAACGCCGCCGAGCGCTATTCGGCGGCGTTCGGCGTCTCCGCGTCGGCACGGACGAGCTTGATGTCCGCGCCCGCCGTCCAGGCGCCGATATCCTCGCGACGCAGCGCCGCCGCCATCATGTCGGGGAAATGGTCGGGCGTACAGGCGAAGACCGGGATGCCGATCGCGGCGACCGACCCGGCCATCGACGGATCGTAGCCGGGACGGCCCTGATCGGTGAGCGCCAAGAGCACGACGACGTTGACGCCCGACCGGACAAGTGCTGCCAGCCTTTGCAGGAGCTCCTTGCCGTTGCCGCCCTCGTAGAGATCGGTGATCAGGACGAAATGCGCCTTGGTCGGCCGTTCGATGCGCTCGGCGCAATAGGCGACCGCCTGGTTGATGTCGGTGCCGCCGCCGAGCTGGACGCCGAACAGCACCTCGACCGGATCGCTGAGTTCTTCGGTCAGATCGACGATCGCCGTGTCGAAGCAGACGAGTTTCGTCCGCACCACCGGCAGCGAGGCCATCACGGCGGCGAAGATCGAGGCATAGATGACCGAGCTTGCCATCGAGCCGGACTGGTCGACGCAGAGCGTCACCTCGTCGAGGTCGACCAATCGGCGCTGACGACGCATGAAGCCGACCAGCTTTTCCGGAACCACGGTCTTATGGTCCGGCTGGTAGTGGCGAAGGTTCGCCGTGATCGTGCGCGGCCAGTCGATATCGCGCTGGCGCGGCCGGTTGGTGCGCCGCGACTTATCGAGCGCGCCGCGGATCGCCTCCGCGGTCTTCTGCTCCAGGCGCTGCATCAGCTTGGCGACGATGTCGGAAATGATCGACCTGGCGATGTCCTTGGTCTTGTCCGGCATCGCCGAGCGCAGCGAGACGAGGTCGGCGACGAGATTGACGTCGGCCTCGATCGCCTTGAGGAACTCGGGCTCCATCAGCATCTGCTTCAGGTTCAGCCGCTCGAAGGCGTCCTTCTGCACGACCTGGACGACCTGCTCGGGGAAGAAGGAGCGGATGTCGCCCATCCATTGCGCGACGCGGGGTGCCGAGCGGCCGAGCCCGCCACGCCGCTTGCACGGATCGCCGGCGGTGTCGCCGCTGCCGTCGCCATAAAGCGCATCGAGCGCCGCCGACAGTTTTCGGTCCTCGGCCGACAGCGCCGACGATGTCTCGTCGTCGGCCCCGATCGCCAGCCGCCAGCGACGCTCGCGATTGTCCGTTGCCGCTTCGAGATCCCGCCCGGTCGTTTCGTCAGCCATGGTTGACCTCCCCTGCCAGCAGCTTTGCGAGAAGGCCAAAATGCCTCCGCCATGCCGCGCCACCATCCGGCGCCGGAATTAGCCCGGCAGGCAGGCTCGCTCTCTTGCCAAGCACGGCCTCGATGAGGCGGCGACGCTCCATGCTGTCGAGGTTCGAGAAGACGCGGCGCAGCAGCGGCAGATGCGCGACGAAGGCCTCCTCGTCGAGCGAGGCCAGCCAGGCATCGACAGCGCCGCGCAGGCCCTCGTCATAGATCAGCCGCTGGCCGGCGCCGCTGAAGAAACCTTCGAAGAAGGCGGCGGCATCGAGAACGGCCGTCCCTGGCGACAGGCGTCTTGCCAGGAGATCGGCGGTCTCATCGGCTGAGAGCCGGCCTGCTTCGTAGAGCAGATGCGCTGCGCAGCCGGTGACCAGCGCCGTGGAGCGTGACGAATCCAGCACGGCCGCCAGCCCGTTGCGCCAGGCTTCAAGGACATGCTCGTCCGGCTCGACCAGCTTGATCGCCTCGTCGGCCTTGCGCAGCGCTCCCATCAGCGCGGCCGCGGCCTGCGCGTCGAGATCGCGCGCCGCGTAAGGCAGCGCGATGGAGCCTTCGATGATCAGCCGCTCCAGCAGGCCGGCGAGTCGCTCGCTCTCGGTCTTGCGCGCTTCGCCGTAGCGGATGATGTCGGCAAGCGGCGGCACCGAGGCCAACAACTCCAGGCACTCGCTGCTGTGCGCCGCCTTTTCCTCGAGCGCTGCAAGACCGGCGGCGGACGCCTCGCTCAGGGCGGCGGTGATCGCACTCTGCACCAGCGTAGCCAAAGCATCGAGCGTCGCGGCGGCGCCGATCATCTGGATGAGCCTGCCATTGGCGGCCTTCTCGATGGTCGGGCCGTAGACCAGGTTCTCGACAAGGCGGACGGCATATTCCGGCTGCCAGGCGAGCATCCAACGCTCGCGAAACGTGCCGCGGCTGCGGCCGACATCGGTCAGCCTGCCCCAGTCGACGCCAAGCACGTTCAGCCGGTGCAGCAATGTCGAGCGGAAGAGACCGCTCTCGCTGCGCAGGTCGACGGAAAGTTCCCGCTCCAGTGCCTCTGGCTTCAGCCTTGCAGCCTTCTGGCTGCGCTGCAGATCGTCGATCAGCGGCGCGAGCGGCGTGTCGGGCGGGATCTCGCCGACATCGGCGCCGAGCAGCAGCTCGGCCTCGACCATCTTCCACAGCAGGGCCTCGCCGTTGAAGAGCGCCGAGACCGAGGCATCGCGAAGCTCCTCGAAGCCCGGCTTCGGCCGTTCGCGGATGGCGGCAAGCGCGCGCGCCAGGCGCTCCGCCTCGATCAGCGATGCGGTGGAGATCATGTGGCCCTTCGCCCGCAGCACCGAGGCGATCCGCGCCAACCACAGGACCGAGGCGTCGTCCTGCCCACGTGTCTGCCACAGATGCTTGCACCAGCCCGGCGCTACGACGCCGGCGCCATAACCATAGCCCAGCGCCAGGCGCGGTCCGGTCCACGGCGCATAGGTCATCGTGGTCTTGCGCCGGCCGATGCCCTTGAGCAGCGCCTGGTCGCTCTTCTGCGTATGCCCTGCTTGAAGGGCCGGCACATGCCAGGCGCCGCAAACCACGGCCATGGGGCCGTCGAATTCCTTCCGCGCTGCGGCGATCTCGAGGCGCATATGTGCCTCGCGCATAGCCTCTAACCTGCCGATCGAACCCTCGCCGTCGCGCAGCGTCGTCATCGCGTCGGCGATGGCCGCGAAGATCGGGCCGGGCTCGGGATTCTGCTCGATGATGTCCGACCACCAGCTCTCGCCGTCCTCGTAGCCGGCGGCACGCGCCAGGGTGCCAATCGGATCCTGGACGCGCGTGGGTTCTTCGCCCTGCTCGTCCTTGGCCTCCGCCTCGGCTGCTTCGGTGTCCGCTGCCGCTTCAGCCGCCTTCTCCGCAAGCCGCGCGGCCGACGGCAGGTCGATGAAGCGCAGCGCCGCCTTGTTGGCGACGGCCCAAAGTGCTGCCTGGTATTCCGGCGAGAATTCAGCGAAAGGCCAGAAGCTGGTCGCGGCGGGATCATCCTCCGGATAGCAGAGCAGCGCCACCGGCGGCTTCATGTCGGGGCTGGCGAGCAGCGGCAGCAGCGGCGAGGCATCCACCGGCCCCTCAATCAGCACGGCGACCGGCTGCAATTCCTGCAACGCCTTGACCAAGCTCCCGGCGGAGCCCGGGCCGTGGTGGCGGATGCCGAAATAGCTGATGCCGCCTTGGGTCATGGTTCAGATGGCCGCGTTGAGCGCCGCATAATAGCCGGCATAGTCCGGCCGCTTCTTCAGCACCGTCTCCAGATATTCCTCCAGCACCACCTTGTCCTGCACCGGGTCCTTGACGATGGCGCCGACCAGGCTCGGCGCCAGGCCTTCGGCATGCAGCTTGCCGTCATCGAACCATGCCGCCTGGCTGAGCCCGCTGACCATGGTGGCGATCGCCTCGGCGGTGGAGAGCGAGCCCGACGGCGTCTTCAGCGTCACCTTGCCGTCGGCGGTTGCGCCCGAGCGCAGCTCGCGGAAAATGGTGAGCACTCGCGCAATCTCCTCGCCGACATTCTTCGGCACCGGCAGCTCCAGCCCGCCGGCCATCTCGCCGACGCGACGGGAGACGATCGAGACTTCCTCCGCCATATCGTCCGGCAAAGGCAACACCACGACGTTGAAGCGGCGCTTCAGCGCCGAGGAGAACTCGTTGACGCCTTTGTCGCGGTTGTTGGCGGTGGCGATGATGTTGAAGCCACGCTGGGCATAGATCGAGGTGTTCAGCTCCGGCACCGGCATCATCTTTTCCGACAGCACGGTGATCAGCGTGTCCTGCACGTCGGAGCCCATGCGCGTCAGCTCTTCCAGCCGGCAGAGCTTGCCGTCCTGCATGGCGCGATAGAGCGGCGTCGGCACCAGCGCTTCCTGGCTCGGCCCTTTTGCCAGGAGCTGGGCATAGTTCCAGCCATAGCGGATCTGGTTCTCGTCGGTGCCGGCAGTGCATTGCACGACCAGCGTCGAGTTGCCCATGATGGCGCCGGCGAGATGTTCCGAGACCCAGGATTTTGCCGTTCCGGGAACGCCGAGCAGAAGCAGCGCGCGGTCGGTCGCGAGCGTGGCGACCGCCGTTTCCATCAATTGCCGGCGGCCGACATATTTCGGCGAAATCACCGTGCCGTCGCTCGCCTTGCCGCCCATCAGATAGGTGAGCACGGCTTTCGGCGACAGGCTCCAGCCGGCAGGCTTTTGCCGGTCGTCGCCGCGCGCCAGCGCCTGCAGTTCGGCGGCGTAGACCTGTTCGGCCGGAAGGCGGATGGCTGCGTTCATGCGATCTTCTCCGGGTTGATCATCTGGTTGGATTTCCGCCCAGCGCCGCGTTGAGGCGCAACAGGCTAAGCGATGGGGATGCAGGCGGCAGCCCGGCGGCGACGACCTCGCTGATCAATTTTTCGGCCGTCGCCGGACTGGCCAGAAAGCCTATGGCTTCGAGATACTGCTCGGCGTTTCGTTTCACGACGTCGTTGTCGCCCGAGACGGCGGATCGCAACGCGGAAAGCGTCTTGCCCTTTGCAAGGTCGCCCCACTCCAGCCAGCCTGCCTCAGCGCCTTCGACCATGTTGAGCGCGGCCAGATTTTGCGCGTCGTTCAGGATCTGCCTAATCAGGACACGCTTCCTGCCGCTGTCCAAACGCGCCGTGAGTTGGAGGCCGAGAATCGCCAGCCTGCCGCCGGCTGCGGCAAGCAGATCCGCCAGAGAGGCCACCGCCGCGTCGCCGCCGGACGCCGCGACCATTCGAACCAGAAAGAGATCGGCGCCGTCATCGACACCAAACTGCCATGCGCCGATGAAATCGCTCTCCGTCTTGCCGAAGTGGCCGACGAGATCGCCGAAGTAACAGGTGGCGAACAAGTCGGCGCGACGTGCTTGCTGCGCCTGTGACTTGGGTTTTATCGGCGCGTAGGTGGAGCGGCGGCGGATGAAACCGGATTTGCCTTCCTCGATGAAAGCGGATAGCTCGATCGCCGGATCTTCGGTTTGGCCTTCAGTGATGCTACGTTCTCCCAGTCTTGCCAGGAGTCGGCCGGCCATTTCGCGCACCTTTCCTGAGCGATCGGCGGACAGGCTCTTCAGAAATGGCACATCATCGGCACCAAGGCCGAAGCGCATGAGTTCGATGAGCGCAAGCCTGACCTCGGCGGGCTCGCTCGCTCCCTTGGTCTCGATAAGGGCCCGCGCCAAGGCGGGTGCGGAGCGCCGCAAATCGATCAGTGCGCTACGGCGCGCGGCGGGATAGAAATCATCCCAGGTTTCCGCCGTCAGATGCTCGCGGCGGAGCTGTTTTTCGCCATCCGCGCCCGCCTGCCAGTCGACCCAGGGAGCGTAGACCTCCGGACCATTCTGATCCGACGCAGCCGGCATCCAGTCCATCGGATGGGTGACGAAGCCACGGCTGGCGACGAGCGTGGCCACGCGGGTCTTGAGCCTTGCATCGGCCGCATATTTCAATGCGGCACGCAGCAACGGCCGCAGGCGTTCAGGCAGCATCGGCAAGGCCAGCACCGGCAGCGGCGGGCGCCGCTTCAAGCTCTTCGGCGCCGCGGGGCGGAGCGCGACATCCAGTGCCTGCCCGGCGATGGCCAACAGCCGCCGCTCCTGCTCGTCCGGGCTGAAAGCGGTGGCTACCTCTTTCCACTCGACCGGGGCGAATTCGAACATGGCGCCGCCGGAAATCCAGCCGTCGCGCAACCGCGCCAGCCCTGCTTGGTCGAGTTCGTTCATGACAGATCGAGCCTCCCGATGCTGCTTTGCGAGGCCAGCAGCTCGAGCCTGGCGCCATTCCAGAGCGCCGCCGTCGCCGCGAGATCGATGCCGAGCAAGGTCTGGTGGACGGACCCGGCGACAGGCAAGGCGATGCCGTGCGGATCGTTTGCCGCCTGCCACCAGGCGCCGTCCTTTTCGTCCAACGCGATCGCGCCGGCGGGCAGGATGATGGGGCAGTCCGACAGCCATGGGGCGCCGTCCTGGAAGGCGGCGTAGGCGGCCAGCGGATCGCCGGCTGCATCCGGGACGAATGTCGGCCACGCGCCGGGCGCCACGTCGCCCAGCCGTTCGGCGACCAGCGCCCGCAGCGGATTGCGCGACGGATAGAACACCAGCCTCGCTCTGAAGCGGTCGCCCGCCGCGAAGGCGCCGGAGCGCCGTCCGGCGGAAGCCGGGAAGAAATCGAGCAGCACCGCAAATCGCGGCGTCGTGCTTTTCAGGTCGAGCAGCCAGGTCGCGTGACTGACGAGGCCGTCGCGGCGGGTCTCGATCTTTTCGCCAAGCACCTCCCAGTCGCTCTCGACCTGAACGGCATCGGGGTTGGCGAGGATCTGGTCGCGCGTCTCCGATGCCGAGACCAGGCGTTTCAGCTCGGCATCATCGGGTGCCGCGCGCCAGGCCTTGGCAAGCAGCACCAGCTTGCCCAGCTCGCGGATCGCGGCGTCCGGCCGCTCCTCGCCGCGCAGCGCCATCAGCTTCGCGGGCAATTCGTCAATGCGCCCGGCGAGCGCCGTCGCCTTCAGGTCGACCAGCCGTGCGGCGATGCGGCGGCAGCGCTCGCTCGAGGCATCGACAAAGCCGGCCAGGCCGAGCCGCAACTGGTCGGCGATCCACTGGTCGAGCTCGTCGAGCGCGGCCGAGACCGCGCTGCGCGTGTCCTCCGCCCGCCTACGCTGCGCCGCCTCGCGGCGTTCGGCCGCAGCGGCGTCCTCAACAGGAGGTGCCTCTTCCGGCCGCGATGCTTCGTCTATGCTTTTGCCTTCCGCGCGAGCTGGCGCTTGGGTTGGCGGCTGCCCTGGCTTGCGGCGCCGGCCGAGCCAGTCGTTCACCCAATCGGGCGTCTGGTCGACGCGGGTGAAGCTGTCGGGTGCCGTGGCGCCGATCCAGGCCAGCGCCAGAATGTGCTTGCACGGAAATTTCCGCGACGGGCAGGTGCATTTGTAGCCGTGGTCGGAGGTGTCGAACGCGACCCGGTAGGGGTTGGAGCCCGAGCCCTGGCATTCGCCCCAGATCAGCGGCAGCTGTTCATGCGCTTCAAGCCTGGGCCAGTTCGATCGCTTGGTCAGCTTGGCGGCTGCGCCAAGCGAGGCCTGATCGGGGGCCAAAGCCTCGACTGTTTTCAAATCCAGCTGCAAGCCGCGCGCCTCTCACCACCCCGAAGCATGACTTCGCGACGATTGATAGCCGTTTGCGGCCGGCTGGTGTAGCTCCATTCGCCGGAAAATCGAGAGCTTGTCTAACGTTCCGTTGTTCTCCTGAAGGCCCGGTCGCGCGAAGCTCGCATCCAGCATGTCGTCATTCAACAGTTCGATCCGTGAACGCTGTTCATTTTGCTCTTGAACGTCGTTCAAGATGTGCTATGCTGCGATTATGAACAATGTTCATTGGATTGTATCCGGCCTGAAACAGGCCGTCTCCGATCCGGCCTGAAACAGGCCGTCTCCGATCCGGCCTAATGCTGAAACGAAAGGATCATATCGATGCTCGCAGACAACCAAGCCCGCAAGCAGTCGAGTGGCTGGAAGGCCTGGAAGCCGATCATGGACGACAGATTCCATGCGCCAAGACCAAGAAACAAATGGATCGGATTGAACCGCAGTAACGAAGTTTAACCTCTTCCTGATACAACGAGGCTCAAACCGCGCAAGTGTCCGCTCAGTCCAATCGGATTGCCAGCCAGACTTGCCCAATGGAAATTGCCATGAACACCCATCTGATGATGTCGCGGCGCTTCGCGCCTCTCTTCTGGACGCAATTCCTCTCGGCCTTCAACGACAATTTCCTGAAGAACACGCTGGTGTTCCTCATTCTGTTCACGCTGGCGAAGGATCAGGCCGCGTCCCTGGTGACGCTGGCCGGCGCTGTCTTCATGGCGCCCTTCCTCTTGCTTTCGGCGCTTGGCGGCGAGATCGCAGACCGCTTCGACAAGGCGCTGATCGCGCGGCGGCTGAAATTCACCGAGATCGCCGCGGCCGCCGTCGCCGTCGTCGGCATCGCGCTGTCATCGATCCCGGTGCTGATGACGGCGCTCTTGATGTTCGGCATCATCTCGGCGCTGTTCGGGCCGATCAAATACGGCATCCTGCCGGACCATCTCGAGCGCAAGGAACTGCCAAAGGCCAATGCCTGGATCGAGTCGGCCACTTTCGCCGCGATCCTCGGCGGCACGATTGCCGGCGGCGTCGTTTCAGCCGACGGCATCGGCGTTGCGGTGTTCGGGCCGATCATGATGGCCTTGGCCGCCGGCTGCTGGTTCGTCAGCCGCTACATCCCGTCCACCGGTTCGGCTGCTCCCAACCTCACCATCGACTGGAACATCTTGCGCTCGACCTGGCGGCAGGTCGCCGACCTGCGCACCGATACGCGCATCTGGCGCGCCGGCCTGATGACCTCCTGGTTCTGGCTGGTCGGCGCCATCGTGCTCTCGATCCTGCCGGCGATGATCAAGGATTCACTCGGCGGCAATGAGATCGCCGTCACCGCCTATCTCGCGGTGTTCGCCGTCTCGATTGCCATCGGATCGGCTATCGCAGCCTGGATGTCGCAAGGCCGCATGGTGCTTTTGCCCGCGCCGGTCGGCACCGCGCTGATGGCGCTGTTCGGGCTGCACCTGGCCTGGACCATCGGCAGCATGCAGCCCTCGCCCCAGGCCGAGACGCTTGCCACCTTCTTCGCCGGCCCCAACACCATCCGTGTGGCCATCGACCTCGCCGGCATGGCCATTGCCGCCGCCTTCCTCGTCGTGCCGACCTTCGCCGCCGTGCAGGCCTGGTCGCCGGAGGCGCGCCGCGCCCGAGTCGTTGCCGCGGTCAGCATCGTCAATGCCGGCTTCATGACGGTCGGCGGCATCCTTGTCGCCGCGATCCAGGCGGCAGGCGTCTCGATCGCGGGCATCCTGTTCGGCCTCGTCGTCGCCAACGCGATTGCCGCCTGGCTGATGCTGAAATTCCTGCCGACCAATCCCTTCCGCGATTTCGTCTCGATCCTGTTCCGCGCCTTCCTGCGGCTGGAGGTCGAGGGGCTGGACAATCTCAAGGCGGCCGGCAAGGCGCCGATCCTGGCGCTCAACCATGTCAGCTTCCTCGACGGTCCGCTGGCGCTGACGCTGACCGACGAGGAGCCGGTCTTCGCCATCGACTACACGATCGCCCAGGCCTGGTGGATGAAGCCCTTCATGAAGCTCGCCCGCGCGCTGCCGCTCAATCCGGCGAAGCCGATGTCGACCCGCACGCTGATCAAGATCGTGCAGGGCGGCGATCCGCTGGTCATCTTCCCGGAGGGCCGCATCACCGTCACCGGCGGCCTGATGAAGGTCTATGACGGCGCCGCCATGGTCGCCGACAAGACCGGCTCGATGGTGGTGCCGGTGCGCATCGAGGGCCTGGAGAAGAGCTACTTCTCGCGGCTGACCTCGCAGCATGTGCGGCATCGCCTGTTCCCGAAGGTCAAGGTGACCATCCTGGAGCCGGTGAAGCTCGAAGTCCCCCAGGAGTTGAAGGGGCGCCAGCGCCGGGCCGCGGCTGGCTCCGCGCTCTACCAGGTGATGTCGGACCTCGTCTTCCGCACCCAGAATATCGACAAGACAGTGCTTCAGAAGATCATCGAGACGGCCCATGAGCGCGGCATGAAGGAACTCGCCGTGCAGGATCCGGTCACCGGCTCGCTGAGCTACGGCAAGCTGCTCACCGCCGCCGCGGTGCTCGGCGAGAAGTTCGAGCATCTCTATGCGGGACAAGAGACGCTGGGCATCATGCTGCCCAACGCCAACGGCTCATGCGCGACGCTGCTCGGCGTCATGTCGGCCGGCAAGGTGCCGGCGATGATCAACTTCACCGCGGGTGCGGCCAACATCCTATCGGCCTGCAAGGCGGCCGAGGTGAAGACCGTGCTCACCTCCCGTGCCTTCGTCGAGCAGGCCAAGCTCGGGCCAGTAATAGAGGAGATCGGCCGCTCGGTCGACATCGTCTGGCTCGACGACCTGCGCGCCACGATCGGCCTGAAGGACAAGCTGCTCGGCCTGTTGCGCAAGACGACGCCGCGGGTGGCGCGCAAGGCGGACGATCCGGCCGCGATCCTGTTCACCTCGGGCTCGGAGGGCACGCCAAAGGGCGTGGTGCTGACCCACCGCAACATCCTGGCCAACGCCGCCCAGGCGGCCTCGCGCATCGACTTCCACTCGGGCGACAAAGTGTTCAACGTGCTGCCGATCTTCCATTCCTTCGGCATGACGGCGGGAACGGTGCTGCCCTTGATCTCGGGCGTGCCGGTCTATTTCTACCCCTCGCCGCTGCACTACCGCATCGTGCCGGAACTGATCTACGGGTCGAACGCGACGATCATCTTCGGCACCGATACGTTCCTCGCCGGCTATGCGCGCACCGCGCACCCCTACGATTTCCGCTCGGTGCGCTATTGCTTCGCCGGCGCCGAGCCGGTCAAGGCCGCGACGCGCACCACCTATATGGAGAAGTTCGGCCTGCGCATTCTCGAGGGCTACGGCGTGACGGAAGCAGCCCCGGTGATCGCCATCAACACGCCGATGTACAACAAGTCGGGCAGCGTCGGAAAAATCATGCCCGGCATGGAGTATCGCCTGGACCCGGTGCCCGGCGTCGACGAGGGCGGCCGGCTCTTCGTGCGCGGCCCGAACGTCATGGCCGGCTATCTGCGCGCCGAAAACCCCGGCGTGATCGAGCCGGTGAAGGACGGCTGGCACGACACCGGCGATGTCGTCACCGTCGACGACGCGGGCTTCATCTCGATCCGCGGCCGCGCCAAGCGCTTCGCCAAGATCGGCGGCGAGATGGTCTCGCTTGCCGCGGTCGAGGCGCTGGCCGGTGAACTGTGGAAAGGCTCGCCATCAGCCGTCGCGACGGTGCCGGACGCGCGCAAGGGCGAGAAGCTCATCCTTATCACCGAGGCTGCCGGCGCGACACGCGCGGACTTCCTCGCCTTCGCCAAGGCGAATGGCGCCATGGACCTGATGGTGCCGGCCGAGGTGCGCGTCGTGCCGAAAGTGCCGGTGCTCGGTTCCGGCAAGCTCGACTTCGCCGGCGTGACCAGGATGGTGCGCGGCGAGGAAGAGCTGAAGGTCAAGGCTGCTTGAGCTCAAGGGCTGGAGGAGGCCGGCGTTCAGGCCGGCCTGCCCGTCATTCACTGACAACCGGCATCTTGGCAGACGAATGTCTACATATTTGCTGCCGTCGGGCGCACGATCACTTCGTTGACGTCGACGCCGTCGGGCTGTTCGAGGGCGAAGCGGATCGCGCGGGCGATGGCGTCCGGCGTAAGTGATTTCCGCCGCCACTCCTTCAAAGCCGCGGCCACCTGGGGATCGCTGATGTCGTCGCCCAGTTCGGTCGCGGTCACGCCGGGCGAGATGATCGTGGCGCGGATGTCGTCATGCTCTTGGCGCAGGCCTTCCGTGATCGCCCATACTGCATATTTGGTGCCGCAGTAGACCGCCGCAGTGGGCAGCACGAGATGCGCGCCGACGGACGCCACGTTGACGACGTGCCCGTTTTTCTGCGCGACGAATCGCGGCAGCACCGAAGCGATCCCGTTCAGCACGCCGAAGATGTTGACGTTGATCATGCGCGCCCACTCATCGCGCTTCAGCGCGGCAAGCGGCGACAGCGGCATGACGCCGGCATTGTTGACCAGCACATCGATCCGTCCAAATTCGGCGTGCGCGGCATCGGCGAACGCATCGAAGCTCTCAGCCTCCGTTACGTCGAACTCGCGCCATGCGACCCGTTCACCGATTTCCTCGGCCAGCGCCTTCAGACGCTCGACGCGTCGGGCGCCGATAAACAGCCTGGCGCCCGCCGATGAGAGCTCGCGAACCGTCGCTTCGCCGATGCCGCTCGAGGCGCCGGTGATCAATACAACCTTGTCTTTCAGTCCCGTCATGATCGTTTCCTTTTCGCTTGCGGGTGACGGGTCGAAAAATGGTGGCGCGAAGGCGGAGAGCGGTAGCGTAATCGTCCAAAGAGTTTGCACGATCCTCCAAATAAGCCGACCAAGCCTTGCAACATTGCGCGCGATGCAGATTTATGCAGCATGAACAAAATTGCCGACCTGGCTCAGCTGATCTCGCGGTTCGCACCGGTCTCCGGCATGTCCGGCACCGCTGTGCACCGGCTGTCGCTCATTCGCGCCGACCATCCCAGCGCGCCGGTGCCGGCGGTCTATGAAGCTTCGCTTTGCATAATCGCCCAAGGGTCGAAGCGCGTCTCGCTGGCCGGCCAGAGCGTGGTCTATGATGCATCGAGCTATCTTCTTGTTTCGGTCGACCTGCCTCTGGTCGGCCATGTTCTCGAGGCCAGTCCGGCCGCGCCATATCTTTGCTGCAAGATCGACTTCGACCCCGCGGCACTTGCCGACCTGCTTGTGACCGAGCAGCGGGTTTCTTCCGAGAAGGACTTGCCCGTGCTTGCCGTCTATCCAAGCGATCCTGACCTGATCGATGCCGCATGCCGATTGGTGAAGCTGCTCGATAGCCCCGAGACCATCGATGTCCTGGCCCCGCTCGTAGAGCGCGAAATCCTCTACCGTCTGCTCACCGGTCCGCATGGCGCAACGCTTCGTCAAATGGGAACCGTCGACAGCCACCTGAACCAGGTGAGCCGCGCCATCGCCACGATACGCAACGGCTTCCACACGCAGTTGCGAATCGACGAGATTGCCGCCGCCTCAGGCATGAGCGCGTCGTCGCTTCACGCCCACTTCAAGGCGATCACACGCATGACCCCGCTCGAGTATCAAAAGCAGCTACGCCTGCAGGAAGCGCGAAGGCTGATGCTGGCCGACGGGGCCAACGCCGGCACGGCCGGTTTCGCGGTCGGCTACGACAGCCCGTCCCAGTTCAGCCGCGAATATCGGCGCCTGTTCGGCGCCCCGCCCCGTCAGGACATCGAGCGCCTTCAGGCTATACCCGGCTCGGCCGCGGCCTATTAACCCGTGCTGAGCGGGGCAGCAGCCTGCAAACAGGCAAGCGCGCCTCAAACCACGACCACCACCTTGCCGAACTGTTCGGGACAGGCGGCTGGAGGCAGCAAGGAGAAACTGCTCCCCCGCCCGCGCCTTAGACTCGATCTCGGAAATGCCTTTACCTGCGGCTTCAATTCGAATGCCGTATCACGCCGACTTCAGCACCGTGAACGGGCGCTTCTGCACCTGCTGCTTTGCCTGGAAGCTTGCGGCGGGCATCGGGCGGCCGACGTGGTAGCCCTGGACCTTGTCGATGCCGAATTCGCGCATCAGGGCCATCTGCTCGTCGGTCTCCACGCCTTCGACCAGGATCTTGTGGCCGCGGTTGCGGACCAGCGCGATGATGTCCTGGAGCATGGCCATGCCCTTAGGCGTGCCGCAGTCATGCAGGAACGAGCGGTCGATCTTGACCGTGTCGAAATCGATCAGGCGCAGCCATGACAGGCCGGCGAAGCCCGTGCCGAAATCGTCGAGCCAGATCTTGATGCCCAGGAGCTTCAGGTCGCTGATGCAACGCAGGATGTCGGAGTCCATCTCCAGCTCGCGCCCCTCGGTGATCTCGAAGGCAAGCCTGCTGCCGGCCACGCCGGTTTCGCCGAGGATGCCGGCGACGGAGGTCGCGAAGCCGGGCGTCTTGAGCTGGATCGGCGACACGTTGACACTGACCACGCGGACTTCGTCATGCGCAAGGACGTCGGTGCACACCGTCCTTATCGCCCAGCGGCCGAGCTCCAGGATGGCGCCGGTGCGTTCGGCCACCGGAATGAACAGGCTCGGCGGAACCAGAATGCCGTCGAGCATCTTGAGGCGCATCAGCGCCTCGACGGCCTCGACCCGGCCCGAGGCTATTTCCTGGATCGGCTGATAGACCAGGGAGACGAGATTCCTGTCGATTGCGATCTTGAGCAAGGCCGCGATGTTCTCGCTCTCGTCGCTGCTCTGCGGATCGGTCGGGTCGAACAGGCGCGCGCAATTGCGGCCGCCGGCTTTCGCCAGGTACAGCGCGCGATCGGCCTCGTGGATGATCTTCTCCAGCTTGGCGCCGGCCTGCGTCCTGGTGAAGGCGGCGCCGACGCTCACCGTCACGATCGAGGTGCCGTCGCGCCGCAGCTCGTGCGTCAGCGCCAGATCCTCCACCGTGCGGCAAATGGCTTCCGAGAGAGCGGCGACCTGTTCCTTGTCGTTCATGCGGGCGAGCACGATGAATTCCTCGCCGCCGTAGCGCCCGATCGAGCCGTTGTATCGCGTGACCAGCTCGCCCAGCGCGTTGGCGACATGGATCAGGCAACGATCGCCCTCCTGGTGGCCATAGCAGTCGTTGAACTTCTTGAAGAAATCCACATCGATGAGGATCGCCGCGAAACGGTTGCCGAGCTTTTGCCAGTCGCTCCAGTATTCGCGCAGCTTCTCGTCGATCGCGCGGCGGTTCTCCAGGCCCGTCAGCGGATCCGTCCGCGATAGTCTCAGCAATGCCTTGCCGCGCTCCGTCGCCTCCTTGTGCTGGATCTTGGCTTCGAGCGCGTTGAGGAAGACGTTGTAGCGCTCCTCGTTCAGCTTCCAGTTCACATAGGAGGTGAAAGTGAAGCAGGAGACGTAGAAGGTACCGAACACCATTTTGTACGTCAGCGAAGCAGGCACGAAATAATTTACCACGTACAGAATGCACAGGATTATGGTCGACGTGATGATCGAAAGCTTGAAGCTGAATGTGAAAAAGAGGTTGGCGCTCATCATGAAGATCGTGCCGAACACCATGTAGTAGGCGACGGTTTCCCGGTCGGCTCCCCAGGATGTAGGCCACAGCCAGCCGATATAGCCAAAGATGATTGCGGCCGCGCAGGTCACGTCGAGCCATTGCGTGGCAACACCGCGGCGAAGCTGGCCCTCCAGCGTCAGCAGCGCGGTCAGGCCGACGGCGAAGCGCGCCGTGATCGTGTAGAGCGCCACATCCGGTATCAGCAGCAGATCCGTCGCCGAGAACAGCACATAGATGGCGACGGCCATCCAAAGCCCGGGCCTGGCTTCCCGCCGCCGCTTCGCCTGCGATTCCTCGCGATAAAGGACGCGCAGCTCGTTCGGCCCCGGGCCGGGACGCGGCTCGTAGGGCTCGACATGCGCCATATCGGCCAATCTGGACGCGACGCGTTCGTCCGCAATGAACCCCTGCTCAAAGGGTTTTTGCCTTTCGAACTCTTTTCTCGCTCCTGCCCCCACGCGGGCCCGCTCCTAGCGAAACAACGGTTTGCCGAGCAATAAAATGCCACGGCGGGAGACAAGTTTGCGTTAACTCGAACCCGAATTCCGGCCCGCAAAATATCCAATGAAGCGAGATGGTTAGCGGGAAATTAATCATATCATTAAAATGCTAACGATCACCGTTGGCAAATCCGACATTCTACGCAATAAGTTAAATGACTGTTAACCACGGAGTATCCAGTGCAGACCGTTTTTGATGGCAAAAGCCTGATTACTGCTAAGACGATTGCCGCCGGTCTGCATCGAGGGAAGCCCGAGCGCCATGGCGGAGCCTTCGAGGACGCTCGCGCGGAGCTCGCGCTCATCCTGTTGACGACGCACCAACAGATCGAGCAGCAGAGGGATCCCGCCGAGATCGTCCGGCGCCTGCTGTCGGTCCTCAGCGCGCTGCGCTCCAGGGTTCATCCCGACGTCTGGCAGGCCTTAATACCGGTGGCACAGAACCACGCGATCCTGCAATATTTCCTCCAGGATCCCCTCACGCACTGGTCCTTCACCAAACCCAGGGGTTATTCCGGCGACGCGCAGCTGCTCGACTTTATCTATTGCGATCCGCATGTGGCCGACGACGTGGCCAACGCCTCGGAGATCGGCAAAGCGCTCTACAGCCATACCCAGAATGTGCCGTCATGCGTCGCGGCGCGGGAACGGCGGGACCTGTTGACCCGATATGTCGACGAGACGGCGGCGAGGAATGGACCGGAAGCGGAAGTGCTGGCGATCGCGGCCGGCCATCTGCGCGAGGCCAACCGCTCGACCGCACTTGCCGAGGGCAGGCTGAAGCGGTGGGTCGCGCTCGACCAGGATCCGCAGAGCGTCGGTCTGATCGCGCGCGATTTCCAGGGCACCGCGATCGAGGCCGTGGACGGCTCGGTGCGAACCGTGCTCACGAGAGGCCACAAGCTCGGCAAGTTCGACCTGATCTATGCTTCGGGCCTTTACGACTATCTTCAGCACAACGTCGCGGTTAAGCTGACGAAGACGTGCCTGCAGATGCTGAAGCCGAACGGCAGGTTCCTGTTCGCCAACTATGCCGAAGGCACTCCCGACGCCGGCTATCGCGAGACATTCATGGACTGGGTGCTGCTGCTGCGCTCGGAAGCCGACATGTGGAACATCATCAATGCCAGCGTCGACCGCAACACCGTCGACGCGCAGGTGTTCTATGGCGAGAACCGCAACGTGCTCTACGCGGTTATCGAAAAGCGCGGCTAGCGACGGTCTCCGTAATTCGAGCGGCATGATCGATCGGGCGCGCCGCTCGATCGGGCGCCGATCCTTTCAGGCCCTCACACAGTCACGAGGATCTTGCCGAACTGTTCGCCAGCCTCGAGAAAGCGGTGCGCCTCGGCGATCGCCTCGAACGGAAACGTCCTGGCGATGATCGGCCTCAGCGCGCCCGATGCGAGGCCATCGAGGATGAAGCGCTTGGCTGTTTGCAGCCGGGCGGGATCGCCGGTGATCTCGTGGACAAGGTAGCCGCGCAGCGTCAACGTCTTCGCCAGGACCTCGAACAGCGGGAACGGCGTCGGCTCAGGGCTGAGGCCGCCATATTCGATGAGAATGCCGCCGCGTGCCATCGCGGCTGCAAGAGGCGTGAAAATCGGGCCGCCGACGGGGTCGAGCACGACGCGCACGCCTTGCGGCGCGATCGCTCTCAGCCGCGCTTCGAGATCGTCCTCAGCCAAGGCCACTACATGCGCAGCGCCGGCATCGAGCAATGGCGTCTTCTTGGCCGATGTCCGGGTGACGGCGATCGGCACGGCGCTAATTCTGTTGGCGATCTGGATGGCGGCGAGCCCGACGCTGCTCGAAGCGGCGGTGATGACGACGGGCTCGTCACCGCACAGATGGGCGATATCGATCAGCGCGCCATAAGCGGTGAGATATTGCATCCATGTCGCCGCGGCGGCCTCGAACGAAAGCGATGGCGGATGCTTGACGACGAGCTCGGCAGGAAAGGTCACAAGCTCGCCATACGCAGGCCAGCGCGCCATCGATCGCGGCGGGATGATGCTGACCGCATCGCCCGGCGCGAAACCAGCGACGCCCTCGCCGATCGCCTCGACAAAGCCGGCTGCCTCAAGGCCGAGGCCTGACGGCAGCGACGGCGTTTCGATGTAAGTGCCGTTGCGCATCGAGGCTTCGGCCCGGTTCAAGCCGAGTGCCCTGACGCGGATCCGCACCTCGCCAGGACCTGGCGACGGAACCTCTATCTCCTCGATGCGAAGCACCTCGGGACCGCCGTGACTGTGAAAGCGAACAACCCTTGCCATCCATGCAACTCCAAATCCAATCGATGGAATGGAACTATGCAGGGGCGTGGAGAGCAGATAAATCGCTGTTCAGGCAGAACAGTCGAAACAATAGGTTTTCAATATGGATCGCCTCGAAAGCATGGAAGTGTTCGTGAAAGCCATCGACCTCGGCTCGTTCACGGCCGCCGCGGCGGCTCTCGAGCTTTCGGGGCCGATGGTCGGCAAGCATGTCCGCTCCCTTGAGGAGCGGCTCGGCGCACGGCTCATCAACCGCACCACGCGCCGGCAGAGCCCGACCGATTTCGGGCGCGCCTATTATGAGCGCTGCAGGATCGTACTGGCGGAAGCGCAGGCGGCCGATGCGCTGGCGGCCGACCAGCTGTCCGAACCTCGCGGGAAACTGCGGGTGACGATGCCGGCGCATTTCGGCCGGCACTGCGTCACACCGATCCTGCTCGCCCTTGCCCGGCGTTATCCGACACTGGAACTGGATCTGTCGCTCAGCGACCGCTTCGCCGATCTCGTCGAGGATGGTTTCGACCTGGCGATCCGTACCGGCCCGCTGGATGATCGGGCTGGCATCATCGGGCGCCGAGTCGCGCGCCAGCGCATGGTCGTCTGCGCTTCGCCGTCCTACATCGAGACCTTCGGCAAGCCCACCGATCTTGAGGATATCGCCGCCCATCAGGCGATCGTCTACCGGCGGCTCGGCCATGTGTTGCAGCCATGGCTCTTCCCGCGCGATGACGGTTCCGTCGCAGAGTTCGCGCCGGTCGGTCGATTGCGTCTCGACGATCTCGATGCCATCGCCGACGCGGCGAGCGAAGGCATGGGGCTGGCCTGGCTGCCATACTGGCTGGTGCGTGAGCGTGTCGAAGCAGGCAAGCTCATCCGCGTGCTGCCTGACAAGCCGGACTATCTCTACGATTGCCACGCACTCTGGCTCCAGATGCCGCATCTGCCGTTGAAGGTGCGGCTGGCCATCGACGCGCTGGCGGCGGGATTGCCGAAGCTGACGAAGTAAAGCGCGTCGCGATCTTCAGATTCGCTCCATGCGCTTTAGGTTTTTAGTTTTACGCATGTCTTTATCCCGAAACCAGTTCCCACTTTCGGGAGACATGCTTTAGGCCGCTTTGTCGCGATCAGTATCGCCTCGCCTGATCAAGGCATCTCTAAAGCATTTGAAAGAAAAAGGCCGGGCGCGAAAGCGGCCCGGCCAAGCATGAAGGTCATAACCTTCAGAGGGGAACATCGCCCGGCGCAATGGGAGGAAAACGCCGAGCGATGCAGCCTATTTGGGGTCTCGGCGGCGTATTTTCCACGAAAAATACCGAGATCGCGAAAAAATCTCGCTTAATCATTGTGAAGTCGTCAGCCGGCGGCCGATGCTTTTTCCAACAGATCCGCATAATGGCGCCGGGCTACGTCGGGATGTGACCTCAGCCGGCTTTTCAGCACATTGGTTCCGACGTTGCGAAACAGCGGGTTGTCAGGGTCGCTGGCCGGGCCGCGCGCCTCGGCCGCCAGCTCCTCCGGCAGGTCGAGCAGCGGGATCGTGGCGTCGAGACGGGCGCCGAAGAAGAACGGCACCGAAATCCGTTCGACGCCGGCGGGCGGCGTGACGACGCGGTGCACGGTCGCCCTGAGATAGCCGTTCGAGGCGAGTTCAAGCAGTTCGCCGATGTTGACGACCAGCGTTCGCGGGATCGGGTCGACATCGACCCAGCTGCCGTCATACTCGACCTGCAACCCCTTGTTCTCGTCCTGCAGCAGAAGGGTGAGGAAGCCGCCATCCTTATGCGCGCCGACGCCCTGGTCGTCGCCGGTCGTGTCGCGGCCGGGATAGCGCACGATCTTCATGCGGTGGTTCGGCTCGCCGCGATAGATCGCATCGAAGGCATCCTCCGGCTGGTCGAGCGACAGCGCGAATGCCTTGAGCAGCCGGATCGCCACATCGGCCGCCTTGGCCTGCCAGGCGAGCAACGCCGGCTTCAGATCGGGGAGCGCGGCCGGCCACTGGTTCGGGCCCTGCAGCCGCGTCCAGGCCGGCACGCCCGGCCCTTGCGCAATGGTCGCGCGTTCGACGCCGATGTCGAGCTGCTCGCGCCAGTCGGCCTTGCCGCTGGTCAGTTCGCCGCCGGCGCGCGTATAGCCGCGGAACTGCGGCGACTTCACCATTTCGATGGCAAGCTTGTCGGCTTCCGGCAAGGCAAAGAAGCCGCGCGCGGCACCCAGCACCGCGTCGATCTCCGGTTGGGTGATGCCGTGACCGCTCAGATAGAAGAACCCGACATCGCGGGCGGCGGTGCGCAAATCAAACAAGAAAGTTCGAAGCTCGGATGGACCCTGCTCCAGGCGGTCGAGATCGAGCACCGGAACTATTCTTGGCATGGACAGGCTCCTCTTGTCGGTAACTCTTTGTTTTAGCTCCCCATCGCACGATGACATGCGTGTCATTGCCGGTGAAGAAACACACCGAACAATCTCATTGCAAACGCAGCATACCAGCGCTCAATTCCCGGCTTTTGCGGCAAATTGCGTTCGGATGCCGCACATCATCCGCGATGATCCAGACGAGCGACCAGCCGGTCGCCGATCCACTGGATGCCGCAGACGAGCACGATGAGCACGATGACAACGGCGACCATGACGCTGGTTTCGAAGCGCTGATAGCCGTAGCGGATGGCGAGATCGCCGAGACCGCCGGCGCCGATGGCGCCGGCCATGGCCGAGGCGCCGACCAGCGTCACCAGCGTCACGGTAAAGCCGGCGACGATGCCCGGCAGCGCCTCCGGCACCAGCACCTCGCGGATGATCGTCCAGCGGTTGCCGCCCATGGCGCGCGCCGCCTCGATCAACCCGTGGTCCACCTCGCGCAGCGACACTTCGGCAATGCGCGCGTAATAGGGCGTCGCCGCGATCGACAGCGGCACGATCGCCGCCCAGGTACCGATCGAGGTGCCGACGATCAGCCGCGTCACCGGGATCAGCGCCACCAGCAGGATGATGAACGGCACCGAACGGAAGCCATTGATGACGGCGCCAAGGATGCGGTTGACCCAAAGGCTTTCGGCGATGCCGCCGCGATCGGTGGCGACCAGGGCAAGGCCGAGCGGCAGGCCGAAGACAAGCGAGATCAGACCGGACGCGCCGGTCATCAGCACCGTCTCCCAGATCGAACGAAGCAGGAGTTCAAACAGGACCGGCGACATGGCCAAGCACCTCCACCCGCGCGCCGCGGTTCTTCAGGAAAGCGATAACCGCCGCCAGATGGGCAGCGTCGGCTCCAGGGAGCGCCACGAACAACGTGCCGACCGGCTGCTGCTGCACATGGTCAATGCCGCCATGCACAAGCCGGAACGCGCCGTGCACGCTGGCGCCAAGCTCGGACAGCAGCGGGCGACGCGCCGCCTCGCCGGCGACGTCGATCCGGAGGATCGTTTCCGCCCCTTCGCCCGGAACCAGCCGGCTGGCAATCTCGGGCGGCAGTTGCGGCCGGATGCCGCCGAGCAGGCTGCGGGTGATCTCCGACTTCGGATCGGCGAAGACCTGCCAGACGGCGCCCTCCTCGACGATCCGGCCGGCATCGATCACCGCCACTCGATCGGCGATGGAGCGGATCACCTCCATCTCATGCGTGATCAGCAGGATGCTGAGGCCGAGCCTGGAATTGATGTCCTTGAGCAGCGCCAGGATCGAGCGCGTCGTTTCCGGATCGAGCGCCGATGTCGCCTCATCCGACAAGAGCAGCGCCGGCCGCGCGGCCAAAGCCCTGGCGATGCCGACGCGCTGCTTCTGGCCGCCCGACAGCGAAGCGGGATAGGCCTTGGCTTTCTCCGACAGGCCGACGAGTTGCAGCAGCTCGGCCGCGCGGGCCACACGCTCGGCGCGCGGGCGTCCTTCGATCTTGAGCGGCAGCGCGACATTGTCCTCGACGGTCTTGGCCGACAAGAGATTGAAATGCTGGAACACCATGCCGATGCGGCGGCGCAGCGGCTGCAGCTCGCGCTCGCCGAGGCGGCTGATCTCGCGCCCCTCGATGAAGACCTCGCCGGAATCCGGCCGCTCCAGCCCGTTCAGACAGCGGATCAGCGTCGACTTGCCGGCGCCGCTGCGGCCGATGATACCGAGGATCTCGCCCTTCTTCACGGTCAGCGAGACGCCGTCGAGCGCCGCCGTCGCGCCGAAGCGGCGCTTCAGATCGACGAGGCGGACAACGTCTTCCCGCCCGGTCGGCTCGACGCGGACCGGATCGGCAAGTCCGGCGGTGACGTGCTGGTTCATCTCTGTTTCCGTTTCAGTGCCACGCAAACGCGACGGCGGCCCGCTCAACAGCGGACCGCCCATTTCTGCCAACCATGCGCCGGTCAATAGGCGCTGATCCCGGTGCCCTTGTAGACCTTGTCGAACTCGGCCTTGACCGTCTCATTTTGGTAGGAGGCGACCAGCGTCTTCACCCAGGGCTCGTTCTTGCTTCCGATCTTGACCGCGATGAAGTTGCGGTAGGGATTGTCGGCCACCGGCTCCTGCGCGATGCGGTTTTCCGGGCCGAGGCCGCTCTTCAGCGCCCAGTCGGTGTTGACGACCGCGGCGTCAAGATCGTCGACCGAGCGGCCGACGATGCCGGCGTCGAGCTCCTTGATCTCGAGCTTCTTCGGGTTGTCGGCAATGTCGGCGGTCGTCGCCAGGATGCCGGTGCCGTCTTTCAGCTTGATCAGGCCCTCATGCTCCAGCACGTGCAGCGCGCGGCCCTCGTTGGACGGGTCGTTGGGCAGGCCGATGACAGCGCCTTCCGGCAGGTCGGCGACCTTGGCATGCTTCTTCGAATAAAGCCCTATCGGCCAGACGCCGGTATAGCCAACCGGCACGATGTGGTAGCCTTGCGTCTTGATCTGGTTGTCGAGATACGGCTTGTGCTGGAAGGCGTTGGCGTCGATCTCGCCCCGCTCCAGCGCCTCGTTGGGCTGGGTGTAATCGTTGAAGACGACTGTCTCGATGGTCAGCCCTTTCTTGGCCGCCTCGGCGGTGACGACGCGCCAGACATCCTCATCCTCGCCGCTGATGATGCCGACCTTGATCGCCTTCTTCTCCTCGGCGAAGGACGACGACGGCGCGTTGAGGCCGATGACGGCCAATGTCGTGGCGAGAAGCGCCGCCAGTCCGGCGCGCCTGGTGGTTGACGTAACGAGAGAATTTGAAGCGTTGCCGGGTTCGGACATGATGCGTTCCTTGCAATCCTGAAATCATTTGGGCCTGGCGGGATGCGAAGCCTTGATATCAAGCATCACCAATGCTGCCGGCTCGGGCAAAGAAGCGCATTTCCTCTCGGACGGGAGGCGGAAAATATTCTCTCAAAGATTTTATGACTTGGAGCACATCGGCCGCTGGCAAGCGGATATCGACGGCAAGGCGATGGAAACTTGCG
Organism: Mesorhizobium sp. M2A.F.Ca.ET.043.02.1.1; assembly: GCF_003952405.1. Lineage (NCBI taxonomy): Bacteria > Pseudomonadati > Pseudomonadota > Alphaproteobacteria > Hyphomicrobiales > Phyllobacteriaceae > Mesorhizobium > Mesorhizobium sp. M2A.F.Ca.ET.043.02.1.1. Next base: position 5,072,998 of record NZ_CP034445.1, on the reverse strand, counting down.
CGTCTAAAGCTCGTCGCGCCGAACCGGATTCTGGCGACGCGGCCTTAAGTCTTTGTTTGATGCATGTCGTTGTCCCAGAACCGCTGCACAGTTCTGGGCGCCATGCATTAGGAAGCCCGCCGGGTGACACGCAAGGACGGCCGGCCGTCTGCCGGCAGCGACGAGACGGTGGGCAGGCCTCGCGCTTCCTGCACAGGGTAGCCCAACCGTTGCAGGCTGGCCCGCGCCAGCGCCGCATTGCTGTCGACGACGACCAGTCCGTTCGTGTCGCCGAGGCTGGCTGCCACGACGGACAGTTCGGTGCAGCCAAGTAGGGCGACATCTGCGCCGGCCATTTGCGCGAGATGAAGCGCGCGCTCGGTCTCGGCCGCGGCTTGCGCGATCGAACCGGCCTTGACGAGCATGATCGCGCTGTCGACGCGTTCCTGAAACTCGGCATCCTGCGGAAGGCAGAGGTCGAAGCCCGCCGCCGCTATCCTGTGCTGATAGAAACCGGAAACCAGGGTGCCCCGGGTTGCGAGGTTCGCCACCCTGCCCCGGTCCAGGCCGCGGCGGATTTCCGCCACCACCGCGTCGCCGATATGGATGATCTCGGCTGACGAGTTCGCCGCCAGCTTGTCGTACCAATGATGGGCGGTGTTGCAGGGCATGGCGATGCAGGCAACGCCGAGCGCGTTGAGCGTCGAGACCGCAGCGGTCAGCGGGGCCAGCGGCCCGTCATGGTTGCTGAGGATCGCTTCGGTCCTGTCGGGCAGCTGCGGCACGCTGAGGATGACGGAAGGCACATGCTCGTTGTCGCGCAGCGCCTCGGTCATCCGTGTCAGCTTGAAATAGAAGTCGGCCGACGCCAGCGGCCCGAGGCCGCCAATGATGCCGAGCTGCGGACGGATGGCGTCGTCGATCATCGGGCGGGCTCGGCTTCGAGACCTTGCGCGACGGTTTCGGCGCTCTGCACCGTCTCCCTATGGCTGGGTGCGATCATTGCCGTGCTTGCCGCCACGGTGGAGACGCTGGACAGCGTCATCAGCGTGTCCACGGCCGCGTCCACCGCGACGAACAGGGCGAATGCCGCCTCGAAGGGAAGCTTCAGATAGCCGCAGACGATGGACATCTGCGAGAGGATGAGCAGGCTGCCCATGCCGCCTGTCGTCAGCGCCAGAAGCGCGGAGACGACGCCGACAAGCATGAGGTCCGGGATCGCCAGCTGATGGCCGTAGAGCTGGGCAATGAACAGGGCGCCGGATGTGTAGACCAGCGCCGGCCCGGTCCGCAGCAGCGCCGCCTGCAGCGGCACGAGCAGCTCGACCACCACCAGGTTGAAGCGCAGCCGCTCGCTCAAAAGATTGATGACCCAGGGCAGCGACGCGACGGTGGAGCGCGTCGTGATGGCAACCATCAGAAGCGGCTGAAGGGTCTTGATCGTGGCCCAGTAGCTTCGCCGCGACCTGATGGCGATAATCGCGAACGCGCCGGCGAGGAATGTCAGGCAGGAAAGGCCCATCACCAGCAGATAGCCGCCCATCAGCATCAGCGGCTTGGTGCCGGTCGACGCGGTCTGGTCGGCGATCAGGACGAAGGTTGCGAAGGGCAGTCCCCAGACGAACCAGTTGGTCAGCACCGTGCAGGCCCGATACACCGCGTGGAGCGCCTGTGAGAGGCTCAGCGACGAGGGCTGGGGAATCTTGCCCATCGCCAGCCCGAAAAGCAGGCAAAACAAGAGGACCTGGATGGTCTGGCCCGAGGCCAGCGCGTTGAAAACGTTGTTCGGCACCAGGTCCAGGAAGATCGAATGTCCGCCGTTCGGATCGGCGGTGGGAGGTGGCGGCTGGAACGGGAAGGCGAGATCGGTGGAGACGCTGCCTTGCGAATTGATGAATTCGCCGAGCTCGATGCGCGACTGTGGGTTCTCGATCTGGCCCGGCTTGAGGATCAGCGAATAGGTGCCGCTGACCAGCACGGCGAGAAACGACACGACCAACACGGCTATACCCACCTTACCGAGATAGCGGACCGATTTCGGGTCCTGAACCATGGCTGTGATCGAGAAGATGACGGACGAGACCAGGTAAGGCAGGACGACCATCTTGAGGAAATTCAGGTAGACCTGCGCCACGGGGCTGATCGCATGGGCGAAGGTCGGGTAGTACAGTCCGCACAGAATCCCGGCCAGGATCATGATGATCGTCGTCAACGGCGAGCGCAGGATGCGCTTTGCCGCCAGGCGCCAATCGAGAGGCATGGGTGCGGCTGCATCCGAGACGGCCATTGTCAGGCTTTGCTCCCCTGGCGATAGCGCGCAATGATCTCGTCGGTGTTGAGGACCTGCTGACCCCTTGCCAGATCGAGATAGAGATCGACAAAGGCCGCGAGATGCGGATTGGCCGGGCTGACGCCGACCGCGATTGTGTCGACCTTGTCCGTCAGCGTGATCGAGCGCGCGACGACAGTCATCGACGGGTCATCGACCATCAGCTTCTTGATCTCGAAATCATCGCGATAAGCAAGGTCGATCGTGCCATTGCGGATCGCGTCGATGACCGTGTTCCAGCCCGCGAAGCGCTGGATCGTGGCGTGCGGGAAAGTGGCCGCCGCATACGTGGCGAAGGACGAGCCTTCGATCACGCCGAGATCGCCGGAGAAATCGCGGATGATCTGTTCGGGCGGCTTGCCTTGCGTGATGCGCGCCAGGTTCACGCGATTGGCGAGCAGCCCCTGATGCAGCATGGCATAAGGGCGTGAATAGAGGATCGAGCGGCCGCGCTGAAGCGTGCGGCTGAGCTTGCCGATCGCCAGGTCCGCCTGACCGGAGATCAGTTTTTGCACCATGCCATCGAAGGTCACGGCGGACCGGTCGAACACGGATTCGACGCCAAGCTCGGCGGCTATGCCGCGCGCAAGGTCCATGTCGATACCCTTGTCGCCTGAGCCGTCGGCCGGAAAGAAAGGATCGGAGGCGAAAGCCGGCATGGCGATGCGCAGCTTGTTGTCGCTCACGATGGGTTTTGGAGCGTCTTGCGCCTTGGCCGGCGTGGCCATGGCTTGCGCCTGCGCGACCAGCAGCCCTCCGCCTCCGGCTGCAAACAGCGTGCGACGTGTAAGCGGCATGCCCATTCTCAATTCGCGCAGGAGAGCCGGACAACAGATCTGACCAATCCGCAGTATGCACGCCGAAGTTAAGTAAAGGTATCTTTTATTTTTCCCCTTTTTACATTGCAGATCGCTAAAATGGCATCATCAAATATGCAGATCTTCTAAAATAGCGCAGCCCGCGGCGGGGCGCGTTGTTGAAGAGTCCTGTAGTGGGTCGTCAGAACGTCTCGACCCAAGGTCTCAGCTCGACCTCGAAGCTCCAGGCGCTGCGATGCTGGCGATGGATCGCAAGGTAGGTCTCGGCGATCGCGTCGGGCGAGAGGCGGCGGTCCGGGCGGTCGGGCTCTGGCGCCTGTCCGGCCGGCTCGATCTGGCCGTCGATGATGAAATGCGCAACATGAATGTTCTTCGGGGAAAGCTCGCGCGCCATCGATTGCGCCAGCCCGCGCAGGCCGAATTTCGGCATGGCGAAGCCGGCCGAGCCGGAAAAGCCCTTGAGGCTCGCCGTGGCGCCGGTGAACAGGATCGACCCCGAGCCGCGCGCCAAGAGCCGGTGCGCCGCCTGCTGGCCGACCAGGAAGCCGCCATAAGCGCCGACAAGCAAAGCTTGCTTGACCGCCTCGGGATCGAGGTCGGCGATCGGCCCGCGTGTGCGGCCGCTGGCGTTGAAGACCGCGATCTCGAGCGGGCCTGCCTTGTCGGCCGTCTCGAACAGCCGCTCGACGGAGGCCGCGTCCGACACATCGGTTTCGACGGCCAGCGCGCCGGTTTCCTTCGCCAGCGTCGCCAATTTGTCGACATTGCGCGCGGCAAGGACGACGCGGAAGCCCTCCCTGGCGAGAAGCCGCGCCAGCGAGGCGCTGAGCCCGGAGCCGGCGCCCGCGATCACTGCGATATTGGCTGCCATGGCATTTTCTCCTTGAGACAGGTCGGCAACGGTCGTGCAGGCTCGCGCCTTCGGCGGCAAGAGGCAAGAACGTGGTTGCTCGATTTTCGCCATTTGGCGCAAAAGGCCGCCGGCAAGGGCGAGCCGAAAGACTTGCCTGCCGCGCCGATCCGTCCGACACGTGGTTGGACGACGATTAGGGAACAAGACCATGGAACCAATCTGGGCCGTCGGGCTGATGACCGGCACGGTGCTCGACGGCAACATCGACGTGGCGCTGATCAAGACGGATGGTGAGCGCATCGCCGACACCGGCACATACACGCTGGCCCCTTACCCGCAATCAATCCGCGCCTTGCTCGAAGAGACGCTGCGCCAAGCCCGCGCCTGGAATTTCGAGGGAGCGGAGCCGGCGATTTTTCGCGAGGCAGAGGAGGCGCTGACGCGGGCGCAGTCGGCGGCGGTCAAGGATCTGGTCGAGAGCCAGGGCATGCGCATGGCCGAGATCGGCGTCGTCGGCTTCCACGGCCAGACGGTGCTGCATCGCGCGCCGCAGCCGGGGCGGATCGGTCGCACGCGCCAGCTCGGCGATGGCGAGCTGATGGCTTCGCTGCTCGGCACCAAGGTGGCCTATGACTTCCGCTCGGCGGATGTCGCGGCGGGCGGGCAAGGCGCGCCTCTTGCGGCCGCCTATCATGCAGCGCTGCTCAAGGAAGCCGATCCGAGCGGCAACACCGCCGTGCTCAATCTCGGCGGGGTCGGCAACATCACCTGGTGGGACGGCAAGGACAATATCGTCGCCTTCGACACCGGGCCGGCCAATGCGCCGGTCAATGATTTCATCAAGGCGAAGCGCCTCGGCGAGATGGACCGCGACGGCAGGCTGGCGGCTGCCGGCAGGGTCGATGAGGAACGGCTCGCCAGGCTCTTGCAGCATCCCTACCTGACGAAGCCCTACCCGAAATCGCTCGACCGCTTCGACTTCACCGCGGCGATGGCCGAGGGGCTGAACGCCGAGGACGGCGCGGCGACGCTGACGGCCTTCACTGTGTCGGCCGTGGGCAAGGCGCTCGACCTGTTGCCGCGCCGGCCGAAGCGGCTGGCGGTCAGCGGCGGCGGCCGCCATAACCGGACGATGATGGCGATGCTCGAAAGCCGCGCCGGGGTCGAAGTGGTGCAGGCCGAGACGCTTGGCTGGCAGGGCGACGCGGTGGAAGCGGAGTGCTTCGCTTTCCTCGCCGTACGCGTGCTGCGCGGCCTTCCGATCAGCTTTCCGAGCACCACCGGCGCGCCAGAGCCGATGCGCGGCGGAAAGCTCGCGGGGTAGTCTTTAGTTTTTGCGCAATTCCGGACGGAGAACCGCTCCACAATTCCCTGGAATTGCTCTAAGGCAGCTTCTTCTGCAGGAAGACGCGGCGGCGGCCGATCGGGAAATCCGGCAATTCGCCGAACGGCTGGTAGCCCTGACGCCGATAGACCTTTTCGGCAATTGGATTGAACGTGTCGATCCAGGCGCCATGGCACCCGCGCGCGACAGCTTCCTGTTCGGCGGCGTCGAGCATGCCGGCGGCAACGCCTTTTCCGCGCAGCCTTTCGTCTACCCACAGCCACTGCACGTAAAGCCAGCCCCAGGCGGTGTAGCCGGATATGCCGGCAACGACGGCGTCATGCTCGTCGAGCACGAAGACAACGAGAGGCTTCCGGCCTGAGGGCCCGACGTCATCATCATTGAAAGCGGTGAGACTTTCGCCCAGGAAAGCAAGGTCCCGCGGCAGGGGCTCGGCGGTGATCTCGAGCGTCGTCTTCATCGGCTGCGACTCCGGTTCGCAAGCCAGCCTTAGCGAAGGTGTGAACGCAGATGCAAGCCTATTGCCGGGTGGACGACCGCCATGCCGCCGCGCCCGCCGCCACCAGCATCAATCCAGCGGCGACCAGGGCGCAGTTGGCGAAGCCGAGGCTCGTGTAGAGCGGGCCGAAGCCTGCCGTGCCGACGGTGACGGCGAGATAGGTGACCGCGCTGTTCAGGCCCATAATGGTGCCGCGCCGCGACGGGTCGAGCGCGGTGAGGCGCATGACCAGCACGTTCAGCCCGAAATGGTTGGCCAAGCCCCAGACGGCGATCGTCGCGATCAACGGGCCGAAGGCGGTGCTGGCCAGCGCGATCGCGACATAGACGGCGGCGACCAGCAGATAGGCGAAGGGCATGACGCGGCGCGCCCCGAGCCGATCGATGACGCCATCCAGCAAGGCGGCCGCGCCGAAGCCCAGGCCATAGGCGACCGCCGCCAGGCCATTGGCGCTTACCGGCTCGCCGAGGGCTTCATGGAGATGATCGCCAAGATAGCCATAGACGCCATAGAAGGCGGTCATGAAGGCGCCGCAGGCAATGAGCAGCGGCAGAATGCCGGGAACAGCGAGCGCGCCGAGCGGCGACGGCGCGGGACCGCTTTTCCTGGTGTCGTGCAGAGAGCTCATCGCCAGGCCGGCAACAGCTGCTGCCGCCAGCAACGCCACCGCCGCGAAGACGGCCCGCCAATGGATGAGATCGGCGAGCACCGCGGACAGCGAGACGCCGGCGACCATCGAGAGCGTCCAGCCGGTCAGCACGACACCGATGGTGCCGCTCTCGCGGCCGGGCGGCGCGATCGCGGCCGAACTGGCGTAGATCGCCGGCATGGCGATGCCGGCGGCAATGCCGGCGACGAGCTGGGCCGCCACCAACGTCGTCACCCTCGGCGCCAACGCGCTGGCGACCAGCGCCAGGGCCAGCAACAACAACGCACCCTGCAACATGCGGCGCGCGCCGATGCGGTCGATGTAGCGGGCAAGGAAGAGCGCGCTGGCCGATGTGCCGAGGCCGAAGGCGGCGGCAGCCGTCATCACCGCCGGCACGCTGGCGCCGAACGACGCCGCGACGGCAGGCGCGATCGGTCCCAGAACCAGCGAATTAGAACCGATGACGGCGATGCAGCCGGTCAGCAGATAGGCGGCGGCCGGAATCGGCGCGCGCGGCGCCGCGGTTATAAAAGCTGATTGATTGCTGTTCGACATATCATCATAATGGCCGAATTAAATTCCGCATCAAAGGAGAATTTCCATATGGACGCAGAAACAGATGACATTCAGCGGAACAAGCAACCGGCCCGCGAGATCGACCCGATCGACCGAAAGATATTAGGCGTTCTCGTCGAGGACGCGACCATCAGCTACGCCGATCTGGGCGAGCGCGTCGGCCTGTCGCCGCCGGCGGCGCATGAGCGGGTCAAGCGGCTGAAGCGCAGCGGCGCCATCCGCGCCACCTCGGCGATCATCGATCCAAGGGCGGTGAAGAAGCCGCTGCTCGCCTTCGTGCATATCGACACAAGGGGCTGGGGCAAGACGCCGGAGCTGATGGCGGTCTCCAAATATCCGGAGGTCGAGGAGATCCATACGGTTGCCGGCGACACCTGCATGCTGCTCAAGGTGCGCACAGAGGACACGCGGGCGCTCGAAGGCCTGCTCGCCCGTCTCTACGACACGCCCGGCGTCACCTCGACGCGCAGCTACGTCGTGCTGTCGACCTATCTCGAGCGCCCGGTGCAGCCCGAAATCACGGGCGAATGGCCTGCGCCCAAGCATATGGCAAATCCCATGTATTAGGCCGTTGCCGGCTGATGGCGCCTCGAACGCGCCAGCAGATAGAAGGCCGCGACATGCGTGATCATCAGCAGCGGCACGTAGATGACCGGGATCACGTAGGTCGCGCCCAACTGGCCGGCATGGCCGGGAAGGTCGAGCATGACGCCATGATAGTAATCGCCGACAAGGTCGATCACGCCCACGACATTGAAGGCGACGACGAGCAGCCAGAAGATCGCGGGCCGCTTCGCCGCGAGCAACGCCAGCATGGCGAGCAGGCCGGTGGCGAAGTCGCCATAGGCTGCGAAGCTTGCGAAACCAGGAGCAAGGTCGGGGCCGACAACGCCCGGGATGAGGAAGACGAGCCCGAAGAAGCGGAAGCTGTGCAGAGTGGCGATGGCGCGCTGCGCTTCTACCGGTTCCATCGATCTCAGCCAGGGCCAGATGTAGGCGGCGAAGCAAAGCAGCCATGGCACGTAGCCGAGCCCAAGTTGGATGTTCAGGATCATCGCCGGTGACATCCGCACCTCCTATAAAGCCTTGGTGGGAAAGGCTTTGAACACTGCTGTCAGAATGCCCAGCCGCCCTTCCATGAGATTGCGCCCGAGATTGCTGGTGAGTTCGGCGAAACCCTGCCCCATGACGACTCCGAGATTGAGCGACGGCGGACCGGAGGCGCGGAGTTCGGCGAACCAGGCCTTGGCTATGGCCGTGTCGTCGCGGCGGACCAGCGTGCCGAAGCCGGCGGCTTCAACCGCCTCGCAAGTCGCTTCGGCGGTCAGCAGGAAGCTTTCGCCCGGCGTCTTCGCCCACGGCACCGGATAAAGAGGATCGCCGCCATTCAGCACGACGTCGAAGGTGGCGAATTTTCCGCCGGGTTTCAGCACGCGCCTGATCTCGCGGTAGAGCAGCGGCCGATCGGCGATGTTCATCGCCACGTGCTGCAACAGTGCGGCGTCGAAGCGGCCGTCCTCGAAGGGCAGCGCCAGCGCGCTGCCGGTCTCGAACGACACGCTGCCGTCCTGCCCGGTCCGCGCGGTCAGATAGCGCGCGGCCTCGACGAAGGGCTCGCTGAGATCGACGCCGGTCACCTTGCAGCCAAAGGTCGCCTCCAGGAAGCGAGCTGGCCCGCCAACGCCCGACCCGACGTCGAGCACCGACATGTCGGCGCTGATGACCGCCAGATTAGCGAGCTCGGCCGTCGCGGCGAGCCCGCGGGTGTGGAACTGGTCTAGCGTCGCCAGTTGTTCAGGCCGCAGCCGCTGTTCCTCAGACCCCGACACCGCCAGCGCGGTCTTCAATCGATCGGTCAGGCCGGTCGCACGGTAGTGATCGCGCACGCGATCAAGTTCGTCGGTCATTGCCACTTCCCTTCAGGGCTTCCAAGCCATGCAAGAGATACGACCGCTTTCGGCCAACGACTATCCGCGATAATGTCGATGGGTCATGAAGCAGAACTTCACAGTCAGGCATGGCGCGCTCGACGGCGTCGAGGCCTTCTTGAGTGTCGCGAAACACCGCAATTTCCGCAAGGCGGCGGCCGAGCTTGCCGTCACCCCGTCAGCGACCAGCCAGGCGATACGCACGCTGGAGGCGCGCATCGGGGCCGCGCTCTTCATCCGCACGACGCGCAGCGTGGGTCTCACCGAAGCCGGCGAACGCTTTTTCGCGCGCGCCCGGCCGGCCTTCGAGGAGTTGATCGCCGCGAGCGAGATCGCCCGCGGGATGGGCGAGCGGCCGGCCGGGCTGTTGCGCCTTTCAGTGCCGCCGGCCGTGGTGCCGGTGCTGCTGGAGCCGGTGATCGCCTCCTTCTGCCAGGCCTATCCCGAGATCGAGCTGGAGATCGTCGCCAGCGGCGAGCTGGCCGATCTCGCCGCCGAAGGCTTCGATGCCGGCATCCGCATAGGCGATCTGATCGCGCCCGACATGGTCGCGGTGCGGCTGACGCCGTCCTTCCCGATGGTAGTGGTCGGCAGTCCCGACTATCTGCGCCGGCGCGCAGCGCCGGAGCGTATCGAGGATTTGCGTGACCATGCCTGCCTGCGCCTGCGTCGCTCGAACGGTTCGGTCGCGCCCTGGTCCTTGGTCGACGGCAACAAGGCTGTCGAGGCGATCGTCTCCGGACCGCTGATCGCGCATGACTATCCGTCGTTGCTCGGCGCGGCGATCCAGGGTGTGGGGCTGGCGCAGGTGCCGAGCCCAATCGCCGAAGCGCCGATCGCCGACGGGCGCCTGCAGGCGCTGCTCGGCCGCTTCGCAGTGACCACACCGGGCGTTTTTCTCTATTACCCGGAACGGCACCAGGTGCTGCCGAAGCTGCGCGCTTTCATCGACCATATCAGGCAGCCGGGCGGCGCAGAGGCTTCCGCGAAGCGATCGGGCAGACAGCGGCAAAGCTGACGCTTAAATCCGACGGTTTACTGGGCCGGCTGTGTCCGAGATATTTGAGCTGCATGCATGGTTGGAAGCGGCGCGCAGGCTGTGGACGCGCCACTCGACCGCATCGCCGGGGAAACCGGCTTCGGCGATCTCGGCCGCATGCGTCGCGCTTTCATGAGGAGCTTAGGTCAGCCACCGCAGGCGCTCAGGCGCGCGGCGGTCCGAAGGTGACCGCCTCGAAAACCCTTATGCTAGCATTCTGCGGATCTCATTGCGTTTTTCTTCGGACAGACCCGATAGCAAATTCTCGTCCAGATATCCTTTCCGGATGAGAATTGCGAAAACCATCGTCAGCTGCGAATAGCGATAGTCGAACGTCCGGTCCAAATCTCGACGTTGCTCCTTCAGATAGCCCTCGACCTCCCACATTTCGGAGGCCGTGGTCGCAGCGTTCGCCCGTCTTTTGAATTCGGCCATGATGCTGGCCAGTGCCCTCTCAAGAGCCTTGTCATAGGCAGCACGGGCAACTTTCTTTCGGAAGGCGACCAACTGGGCTCATTCAAGGTCATAGACATCTTCCACGAAGGAGTCGGACGGCGGATATTACCCTAACCGGATTGCCTTTGTGCCTGTTTCATGGTGGCTATCACTTTGCGGCGCGAGACGCGATCAGCGATTGAATGCGTTCCGCATCCGCCTGCGTCGCGGGATTGTAGACGATCATGCCGAGCTCCGGACGACCGTCAACCGCAAAGACCGAGAACTCCAACTCGATCCGTCCGATCTCGGGATGCCGCAGGCGCTTCACGCCTTCGCCATATGCCGGGACGACATCATTGTCGCGCCAGAGCGCGGCGAATTCGGGGCTGATCCGGCAAAGCTCCTCGACGAGCTGGGTGATTTCCGCGCCCGCTCCGGCCCTGGTGGCATCCGCTCTGAAAGATCCAACCACGAAACGCGCGACGCTCTGCCAATCGTCCTGCTTGTCGCGCACGCGCGGGTTGCCGAACATCAGGCGCAGGATGTTGCGCTGCTCGCGCGGCAGCTTGGAATAGTCGGTCAGCATCGCCGCGGCGGCGCGATTCCAGGCCACCACATCCCATGTCGCGGTCTTGATGATTGCCGGGCTGGGGTCCAAGGCATCGAGGACGCGCTGCAGGCGCGGCGTGACGCTGTCGACGTTTTTGTAACGAACTTCCGGCGGCCGCCCGAGACCCAGCATGAACAGGTGCTCGCGTTCGGGCTCGGTCAACATCAGCCCGGTGGCGATGCGGTTCAGCACATCGGCGGACGGCGCGCCGCCCCGCCCCTGCTCCAGCCAGGTGTACCAGGTCGGGGAGATATTGGCGCGCTGCGCCACCTCTTCTCGCCGCAGCCCCGGTGTGCGCCGGCGACCCGTGGCGAAGCCGAAGGCCGCCGGATCGAGACGCATGCGGCGATCACGAAGAAAGGCGCCCAGCTTGTTGGTCGTCTCCTTGTTGGCGGTCGCTAGGGGCATTGCCATCCTGTTGGCTTTTATACCATGATAAAGTCACTACTTTAACAGAATGAGTTATAGCGCAAATAAGGCCTCCGAACAACCACAGGAGACCTCCCATGCGTGTATTCCTTACCGGCGCGACCGGTTTCATCGGTTCCAGAATCGTGCCTGAGCTTCTCGCCGCCGGCCATCAGGTGCTTGGCCTGACCCGCTCCGAGGCCGGCGCGCGGTCGCTTATCGCCGCCGGCGCCGAGCCCCATCGCGGCGACCTCGAAGACCTCGACAGCCTGCGCGACGGCGCGGCGAAGTCTGACGCGGTGATCCACACCGCCTTCGACCACAATTTCTCGAATTTCGTCGCCAATTGCGAGAAGGACAAGCGGGTCATCGAAGCGCTGGGCGGCGCGCTGGCCGGCTCGGACCGGCTGCTCATCATCACGTCGGGTGTCGGCATGGGCTCCGCCGAACACGGACAGCCGGCGAGAGAAGACGTCTTCAACACCGACCATCCCAATCCGCGCATCCTGTCGGAGTTTACCGGCGCGGCGATAGCCGAGAAGGGCGTCAAAGTATCGGTGGTGCGCTTGCCTCAGGTACACGACACGGTGAAGCAGGGCCTGATCACACCGCTGATCGCCCAGACACGCGCCAAGGGCGTGTCGGCCTATCTCGGCGAAGGCCGCAACCGGTGGTCGGCGGCGCATGTGCTCGACGTCGCCAAGCTCTACCGCCTGGCGCTCGACAAACAGGAAGCCGGCGTGCGCTACAACGCCGTTGCCGAGGAAGGCATTCCGGTGCGCGAGATCGCGGAAGTGATCGGCGCCGGGCTGAACGTCCCTGTGGTCTCGCTGTCGCAGGACGAGGCAGCGGACCATTTCGGGTGGCTCGCCATGTTCGCCGGCCTCGACCTGCCGGCGTCGAGCGAATGGACGCGCGCGCATCTCAGCTGGCAGCCGACCGGACCCGGCCTCATCGCCGACCTTAAGCAGATGGACTATTCGCAAGCCGCCGCGGCATAGCTGGCCCCCGGGGCGGTTCGGCAACCAAGCTGAACCGCCTCAACCTCCCCAGTTGGGTTAGGCGCGCAACAGATCCGCCAAACTGTCGGATTTTTCAACCTTGTCCGTGAGATCGAGTCCCGACAGCAGGTCGACCAAGTGGCTGTTCATCAAGGCGGCCGCGTCGGCGCTGTTGCCGACTTCGATCGCGTCGACCAGGGCGTGATGGGCGTGCTTCTCGCAGGTTGCGTCACGGCGCTTCCAGTAAAGCGCGATGATCAGCGAGGAGTGCGAGACGAGATCGCGCACGAAGTTGGTGAAGACCGAATGCGCCGCGATCTCGGCGATGCCGACATGGAAGCGCGCCGACAGCATGATGGCGTCGCTGTCGCGGCCATCATGCAGCGCCTCATGCTCCTTTTCGAGATGGTGGCGCAATTGCACGATGTCCGACGGCACCGCCGCCTTGGCGGCAAGCGCCGCCACCTTGGGCTCGATCAGCGCCCGAGCCTCGAACACCTCGCGCGCCTCCATCTTCGACGGCTGCGCGACAAAAGCGCCGCGATTTGGCTCCAGCCGTGCCAGCCGGTCATGCGCGAGTGCCTGCAGGGCGGCGCGGACGACGGTGCGGCTCACCGAATAGATCGAGGCCAGCTCGTCTTCCGGCAGCTTGGTGCCCGGCGCGAGACGGTGGCTGACGATGGCGTCCCTCAGCCCGTAATAGATCGGCGACCAGCGCGCCGCCGGCTTGTCGTCTCGATCGTCTTCCCTGAGTACCGTCAACATGCTCTTCAACGCGCAGGCGCAGCCCGCCTGATTTGCCTCCATTGGTAGAGGTCGGCTCAATCTAATATGGCTTGCGCGGTGGTCAATCCCGGGCAGCCGGCCTTATACGACTCGTCTCAGCCGGCCGGCGACAGCGGTGCGAACATGCCGGCGAACCGCTTGCCGCGCGGAGCCGCATAGCCGCCGATCTTCGATGTTTTCAAGCCGACCTTGAACAGGCTCTCGGCCAGCGTGACGGCGCAGACCACACCGTCCAGCACCGGAACCCCATGCTCCTCGGACAGGCTGCGCGCGAGATCGGCCATGCCGGCGCAGCCGAGCACGATCGCTTCGGCATGGTCCTCGCGAATGGCGCGCGCAATCTCCTGCGATATCCGATGTCTTGCATTCGAGCCCGGACGTTCGAGCTCGAGCACAGCGACGTCCGACGAGCGTACCTTGGCGCAGCGCGAGGCAAGGCCGTATTTCGCCAGATTGTGCTCGATCGCCGGCACCGAACGGGCAAGCGTGGTGACGACGCTGAACTTGCCCGCGACAAGGCTCGCCATATGGAACGCCGCCTCGCCGATACCGATCACCGGAGCCTCGGTGGCGCAACGCGCGGCATCGAGGCCGGTATCGTCGAAGCAGGCGATGACATAGGCATCGGCGGGCGCCTTGCCCATCTCGGCGATGATGCCCGGAATGGCGAAGACCTCGTCGAAATAACCCTCGATGCTCGGCGGGCCGTCCGTCGGATTGACGGCAACAATCTCTGAGGCGTCGGAGGCGACGCTTGCCGCCGCCTCGCCGATCTTGGCGGTCATCGACGCTGTCGTGTTGGGGTTGATGACGAGAATGCGCATTCCAATCAGCCTCAGATCTCGCCGCCGAGATAAAGACGCTTGACCCGGTCGTCGGTCAGCAGTTCGGCGGAATTGCCGCTCAGCGCGACACTACCGGTGGTCAGCGCGTAGGCACGCTGCGAGATGCGCAGCGCCATGCGCGAATTCTGCTCGACCAGCAGCACGCTGACCTTCTCGTCGCGGTTGATGGCGACGATGGAGCGGGCGATGTCCTGGACGAGCTTTGGCGCGACGCCCAGCGACGGCTCGTCGAGCAGCAACAGCTTCGGCTTCGCCATCAGCGCGCGCCCGATGACCAGCATCTGCTGCTCGCCACCGCTCATCGTGCCTGCGGCCTGCGAGAAGCGCTCCTTCAGCCGGGGAAACCGCCCCAGCACCATCTCCATCGACGCGGCGATCTCGGATTTGCTTGTGCGCGTGAAGGCACCCATCAGGAGGTTGTCCCTGACCGACATATAGGGGAAGACGCGGCGTCCTTCCGGCACCATGGCAATGCCCATCTTGACGATCTCGTCGGGCGCCGCGCCATCGATCCGCTTGCCGCCATAATGGATCTCGCCGGACCTGATCTTGCGCAGGCCGGTGATGGCGCGAAGGATCGACGACTTGCCCGCGCCGTTGGCGCCGATCAGCGCGACCGTCTCGCCCTCGTCGACCTCCAGCGAGACGCCTTTCAGCGCGTAGACGTGGTCGTAATAGAGCTCGACATTGGCGAAGTTCAGGATCTGGTTCATAGGCCGATCGCCTCGTCTTCGCTGCCGAGATAGGCCTCGATCACCTTGTCGTTGGCCTGGATCTCCGACGGCGTTCCCTCGGCGATCTTCTGCCCGAAATTGAGCACGACGAGCCGGTCCGAAATCCTCATCACAGCCGGCATATCATGCTCGACCAGAAGGATTGTCAGGCCGCGCTCGCGCAGACGCCGCACCATCTCGACCATGCGCATGGTCTCGTCATGGTTCATGCCGGCGAAGGGTTCGTCGAGCAGCAGGATGGAAGGATCGGTGGCGAGACCGATGGCGATGCCCAACGCCCGCAAATGGCCATGCGGCAGGTTGCGGGCAATCTCATAAGCGAGCGAGGAGAGGCCAAGCAGCGCCAGAATCTCATCGGCCGATTGCCCGAAGGCCGCTTCGTCGGCTTTTGCCGTGCCGGTGCCGAGGAAGAAGCCGAACAGGCTCGCCTTGGAGCGCAGATGGTGCGCGATGATGACGTTGTCGCGCACGCTCATGTTCTTGAAGATGGTGGTTTCCTGGAAGGTGCGCACCACGCCCCTGCGGGCGGCGATGTGCGGCGCGAGGCCGGAGATGCGTTCGCCCTTCAGGCGCACCTCGCCTGTCGTCGGGCGCAGGAAAGATGAGATCAGCTTGAACAAAGTCGACTTGCCGGCGCCGTTCGGACCGATCACCGACAGGATCTCTTTCTCGCGCACCGAAAAGGAGACGTTGTTGACCGCGACCAGGCCGCCGAAGCGTTTGGTGATACCGGAGACCTCGAGCATTTCGGCCATGGCTCAACCCTTCTTCCGGGTCGTTTCGGCAAGGCTGAGCAGGCCGTTGGGCAGCACCAGCATCAGGACGATCATCAGGGCGGAATAGATGAGCAGCTGGAACTGGCCGGTCTGGAACAGAAGGTCCCAGCCGAAATAGAGCACCAGCGTGCCGAGCATCGGACCGAACACATAGCCGAGGCCGCCGAGGAAGCAGTTCAGCATGAAGTTGACGGAATCGGTGACCGTAAAGCTCGACGGGTAGATCGACTGCGAGATGGCGGCGAAGATGGCGCCGGAAACGCCGCCGAAGAAGGACGAGACGGCATAGGCGATGACGCGCAGATAGGCGATGTTGACGCCGATCGAGGAGGCGAGCTCCTCGTTCTGCTGCAGCGACTGGCACAGCTTGCCGATGCGCGAATTGACCAGCCGGTACATGATGGCGAAGCAGACCACCATCAGCGTGACCGCCAGCAGGTAGAAGGCGAGCCGCGAATTCTGCAGCGTGGCGAAATCGGGGATCAGCGTGATACCGAAGACCGACAGCGCGCCGGGCAGCGGAATGCTGACGATGCCCTTGGCGCCGTTGGTGATCGGCAGCGCCAGAGCGAGCAGGCGCGCAACCTCGGTCAGCACCAGCGTGACCATGGCGAAATAGACGCCGCGCAGGCGCAGGATCGGCAACCCGATCAGCACGCTTGCCGCGGCGCAGAAAAGCCCGGCCACCGGCAAGGTCAGCCAGAACGACCAGCCATGGTTCATCACCAGTATGGCGGAGACATAGCCGCCCATCAGCGCATAGGCTCCCTGGCCGATGTTGATGCGGCCAATGTAGAAGGTGAGCCAGACACCGGCGCTGGCGATGCTGAGCAGCGCCACCGAGGTCAGCGTGTAATAGAGGTCGAAGCGGCCGCTCGCCGAGATCGCGGCCGGCACGGCGATGAAGACGATCGCCAGGAAGGCGACGACCGCGGCGATCCTGGTGTTGCGATTGAGGGTCATGGCGCGATCAACCCCAGGGCTTGCCCATCAGCCCGTTGGGGCGGACCGACAGGAACACCATCAGGGCGGCGAAGATGACGAGATAGGTGACGTCGCCATATTCGCGCAGCACGGTGAGGCCGACCGACTCCATCATGCCGAGGATGAACCCACCGGCGATCGCGCCGCCGACGACGCCGGCGCCGCCGATCATCACCATCAGGAAGGCCTTGATCGAGATCGGCCCGCCGATGCCTGAATTGACGCCGGTGATGGTGACCAGCAGCCCGCCGACGACGCCCGCCAGCATGGCGCCCATGGCGAAGCCGATCATCGAATAGCGGTCGACGCGGACGCCCATAAGCTGGGCGGCGACACGGTCCTGTGCAAGCGCGCGCATGGCGCGGCCGACCCGGCTGTACTGCATGTAGAGCACGAAGGCGCCGATGAAGACGATCGCCAGCGCACCGACGACGATGCGGTCGTAAGGCATGATGATGCCAACGTCGTTGAACACGCCCTTGACGATCTTGGGAACGCCGCGCTGCTTCTCGCCGAACAGAAGCAGGATGACGGCGTCGAAGAAGAAGGCGGTCGCGGCGGCCAGTAGCATGGTGCTTTCCTCGCGATGGCTGCGCCGGATGACGGTTCGGAAGAGGAATTTCTCCATCAGCGCGCCGATGACGGCCAGCGTCACGCCCGAGGCGAGCAGCGCCACCACGAAAGGCAGGCCGAGCTGGCCGTAGACGGTGTAGGTGATGAACCCGCCCAGCACATACATCTGGCCGTGGGCGAAATTGAGCACGTTCATCAGGGCGAAGATCAGGGTCAGCCCCAGCGCGATCAGCGCATATTGGGCACCGAGATACAATCCGTTGGCGATGACCTGTTCCATGGATACCTTCGATCTTCCATGGAGTCCGGCCTATCGACCGGACCCCATGGCAAGCTTGAGGAAATACGCTCGAAGGTTACGCTAGTCGACGGAGCCGACGAACAGGGTCTGGAAAGCGCCGTCCTTGTATTCGTTGACCACCATCGGCACCGAGAGCTGGCGCTTCTGGCCGAAGGACGTCGCGCCGACATAGCTGAGCTTGGCGTCGCCCTTCAGGAAGGGATTGGGCGCGGTGAAGGTGTCCATGGTCTTCTTGAATTCCGCGACATCGCTGATGGCCGCCGGATTGGCCTTCAGCGTGTCGAGGATGTATTCCAGCGCGTAGACCTTGGTGTTGGACTCGTCGTTGTATTCGCCGAACATCTTGGTGTAGCGGGTGACGAATTCCTTCATCTCGTCCGAAGCGATCTCCGGCGTGGAGGCGCCGCCGACGGAGATGAAGCCGTTGGCATATTCGCCGGCGCCCTCTTCCAGGACCTTGGCGTCCTGCGCGGTTTCAGTCGAGATCAGGCCTTCATAGCCGAGCTCGCGGGCGGCGCGGATGAGCAGCGGCGCGTTGGCGGGTGCTACGCCCGACAACACGAGCAGGTCGGGCTTCAAGGCGACGATCGGCGTCAGCACCGGGGTGAAATCGCGCGTGTCGTTCTGGTAGGTGTCGTTCTGGGCGACGACTTCCAGCCCGAGAGCCTTTGCCGCCTCGACACCGCTGTCGCGCTGGCTGAGCGGGTCGGATTCATTGGCCGCGACAAAGGCGATCTTCTTCACGCCCTTGTTTTCCTTCAGATATTTGTAGATCGCCGGGCCCGACTGGTAGTTAGCGATCATGCCGAGCACGGCATTGGAGGCCGGCTTCTGGTAGAGCGCCTTGGGGAAGGCGTAGGGGAAATAGATGATGCCGTTGGCCTCGGCGACCGGGCGCACCGCGGCGGCGCCGTCATCGACATTCGGGCCGACGACATAGTGGATGCCTTCCTGCGCCATTTTCTCCATGCCGGCGATGGCGCGCTTGGGATCCTTCTGGTCGTCGAAGGTGACGATGTTGATGTTGTAGGTGTCGTTGCCGATCTTGACGCCGCCGGTCTCGTTTAACCAGGCGGCGCGCGTCTGCATCGAGCGCACATTCGAGGTGCCCCAGGCGGCGGCCGGGCCGCTGGTGACGCCGACAAAGCCGATTTTCAGTTCCTTGTTTTCAGCCTGCGCATACGAAATGCCGACAGCGGCAATGGCCAGGGTCGAGACGGCGCCGAGCGCCATGGATTTCAGAGTCGAGCGACGGTTGATCATATTGGCAGTTCCCCTTGGTTATCGCGCTTTGTGTTTTGCTCATGGGCTGCGCGGATGGCGTTAAGGGAAACCGCCTAGGGCGGATTGTCAACATCTTTCTTAGGTATTGTATACAATGTTTCGCGAGAATGTGTGCACCCGTCAGTATGGGTCGAAGGCTACTTCCCGCAATGGTGGTCGTTGATCTTGTTGATCGCATTCGCGTCCGGCCCGACGCGGCCGTAGGAGCAAGCGCCAGCGGCGGTGGTGAACAGCTGCTGGTCGTAGTAACGCGGACCGCCGAAGAGCTGATAGAGAAGATCGTCGCTGGCCGGAACATAGCGCTCGCGCTCGACCGGCTGATAGTGGCGATGATGATGCCTTTCGCCCGCAACCGCTTGGGCGGACACGGTCGCGGCCGTGGCCAGCCCGAGCGCAGAGAGGGTCAGGTACTTCATCATCGACGGCAACCTTGTGGCAGTTTTGGATCCGCAGCATATCCAAAATCGCCAGCCGCGCAAAAGTTTCCCGTACGGGGCATTTGTCGCCACCGTACCGCCGGTTAAAGAAAGATAACGGCAATCGCGACGGCGGATTTTCGACAATGGCCGGGTGCGATGCCGGATATCCTCCATTCGTTCGCCACCATTCCCGGAGGCCCAAGGAATAGCCCGATGACTACCAGAGTGATCGTCCTCGACGCCAAGCCGCTCGGCACGGAAGATGTCGCGGAAATCGCGCGGCGCAACGCCCGGCTCGTGCTCGGCGAGGAAGCCATGCGCCGCATCCGCGCAAGCAGGGCGCTGATCGAACATCTCACCCAACTCGGCAAGCCGCTCTACGGCGTCACCACCGGGCTCGGCGCCTGTGTCGACACGCCGCTGGCGCAGGCGGACCTGATCGCGTTCCAGCACAGCGTGCCGCTCAGCCATTCGATGGGCGCCGGCCCATCGCTGCCGACCGAGGCGGTGCGGGCGCTGATGGTCGCGCGCATCTGCGGCATGGCGGCAGGCGGCACCGGCACCTCGGAGGGTGTGGTGCTCGGCCTGCTCGCGGCGCTCAACGCCGGTGTCCATCCGGTCATTCCAAGCTGGGGTTCGGTGGGCGCCGCGGACCTCGCGCCGCTCGGCCATCTGGCGCGGGCGCTGCGCGGCGACGGCGAGAGCGAGTATCAGGGCAGGATCATGCCGTCGGCCGAGGCGTTGAAGCTCGCCGGG
Source organism: Mesorhizobium sp. M2A.F.Ca.ET.043.02.1.1 (assembly GCF_003952405.1). Classification (NCBI taxonomy): domain Bacteria; kingdom Pseudomonadati; phylum Pseudomonadota; class Alphaproteobacteria; order Hyphomicrobiales; family Phyllobacteriaceae; genus Mesorhizobium; species Mesorhizobium sp. M2A.F.Ca.ET.043.02.1.1. The sequence continues at coordinate 5,053,068 of NZ_CP034445.1, read as the reverse complement.
CTCGAACCGCTCGACCTGCGCGAGAAGGACGGCCACGCCATCATCGTCGCCAACAGCCTTTCGACCGGAACGGCGTGCCTGGCGCTTGAGGAGGTCGCCTGCCTGATCGACTGGTCGCTGGCGGCGGTGGCGCTGAATTACGAGGCTTTCCGCGCATCGCTCAAGGCGATCGACGAGGATGCGCTTGCGGCGCGGCCCGCCTTCCGCCAAGTCGAGATCGGCGCGCAGTTGCGGGGCGAGCTTGTGGGCAGCGGGCTGTGGCAGGAGAACGCCGCGCGGCGCCTGCAGGATCCGCTGAGCTTCCGCTGCGTGCCGCAAGTGTTGGGCGGGCTCCTCCATGCCTATGAGCAGGCGAAGCTGGCGACGGAGATCGAGCTCGGCCACTCCGGCGACAATCCGGTCATCCTGCCTGAGGCCGAGCGGGTCGTCTCCAACGGTAATTTCGACCTGACCGCCTTCACGCTGACCTGGGAAAATCTCGGCCAGGCGCTGGCGCATTGCGCGGTCGGCACCGCCAACCGCTCGATGAAGCTGATGTCGCCGACGGTGGCGGAACTGCCGCGCTTCCTATCGGCCAGGGGCGGCAGCCGCCAGGGCTACGCGGAACTGCAGAAGCCGGTCGCAGCGCTCGAAGCGGAGATCCGCCACCTTGCCAATCCGATGTCGCTCAGCCCGCTGGCCATCTCGGACGGCGTCGAGGACCAGTCGTCGATGGCGCCGCGCGTGGTGGCGAAGACGGCAGGGATTATCGAGCGGCTGCGCTATCTGGTGGCGATGGAGCTGATCTTCGCCGCCACCGGCGTGGAGCTGCGCGGCGTGCTGGATTCGATGGGCGAAGGCCCGCGGCGCAGCTATGAAGCCGTGCGGGCGCTCGTCGCCCCGCTCGACGACGACCGCGAGATGAGCGCCGACATGGCGCGCGTCGCGCGCATGGTGGCGGGACCGCGGCTGTAGGGCAGGCCGAGAGACCCGCTCCTAAGCCTCAGTGGTAGTAGATGCCGCCGTCGACGTTGAGCGCCTGCCCGGTGACGAAGGCCGACAGGTCCGAGGCGAAGAACAGCACCGGTCCGATGATATCCTCGGGCGCGCCGAGGCGCTTCAGCGCCGCGACGTCCTCCCAATGGCGGATCGCGGCTTCGCTGCCCAGATTGTTCTTGCCCATCTCGGTCAGGATGATGCCGGGGCAGATCGCGTTGACGGTGACGCCGTCCATGCCGACCTCCTGCGCCAGCACGCGGGTCAGCGTGATCACCACCGCCTTGGTCGCCGCATAGTGGCCTTGCGTCGGCACGCCCTGGCGGCCGGCGATCGAGGCGATGTTGATCACCCTGCCCGACTTCCTGGCGCGCATATGCGGCAGCACCGCCTGGCACATCATCAGCACGCCCTTGGCGTTGACGTCGAAATGCGCGTCCCAATTGGCCTCGTCGAGATCCTGCAGCAGGCTGGGCTTGAGGATGCCGGCGTTGTTGACCAGCACGTCGATGCTGCCTGCCTCTTCAAGCAGGGCCTGCGCGGTCGCCTCGATGTCCTTCTTCTTGCTGACGTCCATCGTATAGACATAGGCCTTGCGGCCCGCGGCCTCGATCTCGCCCCTGGTCACGTCGAGTTCCGCCGCCTGCGACGGCAGATCGGTGATGGCGACATCGAAGCCGGCTTCGGCAAGCCCCTTCGCGAGCGCCCTGCCGATGCCGCGGCTGGCGCCGGTGACGAGAGCCGTCTTGCCCTTGGCTTCAGGAAGAATGGTCATGCTGCTTCCACCTTTGATGTCTTGACCGGAAGCGATTCATCGCCGCGACCGTGTCGTCGAATGAAACGAGTTTGCCGTCGGAACCGAGACCCATCGCCACCTTGGCGGCGACCGCGCTGGCAAAACGCGCGGACTGCCTGAGGTCCCAACCTCTGACGACGCCGACGATGATGCCCGCCGTGAAGGAATCGCCGCAGCCCGTTGTGTCGAAGACCTCGACCTCGAAGGCCGGCAGATGGAAATCCTCGCCATGTTCGGGCGAGACATGAACGCCGTCGGCGCCCAGCGTGATGATGCAGGTCTTCACGCCCCTCGCCTTGAAGAAGGCTGCGACGCGGGCCGGATCGCGGTCATGCGCCATCTCGCCGGCCTCGTCGATGCTCGGCACGAAATAGTCGATGTAGGGAAGGCACGGCTCGACCAGTTTCCAGGTCTCGGGCGTGGCTTGGATGAGATCGAAAGTGGTGACGCGGCCAAGTTCCTTGGCGCGCTTCAAGAGCCTGACGGTCGGCTCGCCGTCGAAGCGCTTGAGCAGGCCGGTGCCACCGACATGGACGACGGTCGCATCGAGCGCCACATCGAGATCGGCATCAGCGACTTCGAACAAGGTGGCGGTGCCGGGCACATGCAATGCCGGCCGCTCGCCGTTCGGCCGCACCGGCAGGATGGTGGACGAGGTCTGGACGCTGCCGTCGCGGCGAACAAGGCTCGTATCCAGGCCGTATTTCTTCAGCTTGGCGAGAAACCAGTCGCCCATGTCGTCGGTGCCGAGCGTGGTGACGGCCCTGGTCTTCAGGCCCAGGATGGCGCAGTCCATGCCGGTGGCACCCGCCGTGCCGGCGACGGTCATGCGAATCTCCTCGATATAGTCGGCGCGACCGCCTTCGGGGATACGCGAGACCGGCCGTCCGAGGATGTCGAGGACGTAGAAGCCGATCGAGCTGACGTCGAATTTTGGCATGACTGACTTGACCTTTCGAATTCAATGGGCGGCGCGGCGCAGGCCGAAGCTTGCGGCCAGCACCAGGAAGACGAGCACGCCGATGCCGACCTGCTGCCAGTAGAAATTCCAGCCGACCAAAAGCAGCCCGTTCTTGACGATGGCGAGCAGCAGCACGCCGAGCAGCGTGCCGATGACCGAAGGCTTGCGCTCGCGACTGAGCGTCGTGCCGATGAAGGTGGCGCCGATGGCGTCGAGCAGGAAGGCATTGCCGGAGAGCGGCACGTAGGACTTCACCGTCGCCGACAAGAGGATGCCGGTGACGCCGGCGAGCAGCGCGCACAGAACATGCACCATCGACAATTCGCGCGGCACGCGGATGCCGGAATACCAGGCCACGCCCGGCTGCGCGCCCATCGCCTGGACATAGCGGCCGAAGACCGAGCGATGCAGCAGGACATGAACCGCGACAACAAGGACGATCAGCACGATCACCGGCGTCGGCATCCCGAACAGAGCGGTGCGGGCGATTGCGTTGAACTGGTCGGCTGCATAGCCGCTTGTGAGATAGATCGGCTGGCCGCCGCTGGTGGCGAGTTGCTGCGTGCTCTGGCCGATGAAGAGGACGCCGAGCGTGGCCAGGAACGGACTGATGTTGAGCCTGGTGATGAGGATCGCGTTGAGAATGCCGACGATCAGCGCCGCGCCGAGCCCGCCCGCGACGCCGACCACGCCGCTGTAGCCGGCGGCCAGAAGCATGACGAAGATCATGCTTGCCATGTCGACCGAGACGCCAACCGAGAGATCGATGCCGCCCGACGAGATGACGATGGTGAGGCCGAGCGCCACGATCGCCAGCATGACGACATTGTTGACCAGCACGTTGAAGAGGTTGGCCGGCGTGAGAAAAGTCGGACTCGCCACCGAAAAGAAGATGACGATGGCCGCGAAGGCGATGAGCACGCTGTATTTGGCGAGGAAGCCGCGCAGGCTCACCTTGGCGGTGGTTTCATTGGCCGAGATGCTCATCGCGAACCCTCCGAACCGCGGGCAAAGGATGTGATCGCCACCACCAGCAGGATCAGCGCGCCCTGCACGCCGTTGACCCAGTAGCTGGAGACGTTGAGCAGTTGGAAGCCGTTCGCGAGCAAGCCGATGAACAACACGCTGAGCAGCGTGCCGCCCATGGTCGGCACGAAGCGGCGCGAGAAGACGGTGCCGAGCAGCGCCGCCGCCAGCACCGACAGAAGCAGCTCGCCGGAGCCGGGCGTGCTGGCCGACAGGCGCGAGACGGTGAGGATGCTCGCCACCGCCGCGCAGAAGCCGCTCAGCACATAGGTGAAGGACACGTAGAACGGCACGCTGATGCCCGCCGCGCGCGCCGCTTCCGGGTGTCCGCCGACGGCGTAGAGCCTGAGCCCGAACGACGTGCCGTGAACGACCACGATCATGATGGCGGAGAAGACGATCAGCGCCCAGGCAAGCGCGGAGATGCCGAGGAAGCTGCCCGACACCAGCACGCCGAGCAGCGGGGAGGATGCGCCGACGACCGTGTTCTGGGTGAGGGTGAGTTCCATGCCGGCCGCGACATTGAGCACGGCAAGTGTTGCGAGCAGCGGCAGGATGCCGAGCCCGACCACGGCAAGGGCGTTCAGCGCGCCGACCGCCATGCCGACGGCAATCGCCGCGAGCACCGAGAGGAAGTCTCCGTAGCCCATCGACAGCAGCGTCGCATAGACGGCGGCGCAGAGCCCCATATTGGCGGCGATGGAGAGATCGATGCCGCCTTCGGTGACGTCGGAGCCGCCGCCGATGATGACAGCGGTCATGCCATAGGCGAGCACGCCCAGTATCGCCGACTGCTCGACGACGTTGATCAGGTTGAAGGTCGAGGTGAAGCCCGGCGCGAAGATGACGAAATAAGCCATGATCGCGGCGAAGGCGGCGATGGCGCCGAGCCGCACGATGAGCGCGCCGAAGCGGCGGCCGGCGCTCTTGGCGGCGGCCTGCTTTTCGTCGGAAACACCGACGTCTGTGTGGAGGACAGTCGCGCTCATGCAGCCACTCCATCGATGTTCGAACGTGCGCCCGACGAAGCCGCCAGCAGCGCATCGCTGTTCATCGCGGAACCGGAGAAGCTGCCGGCAAGCCGGCCGCGATAGACGACCAGCACGCGGTCGCAGACGCCGACCAGCTCGAGCAGGTCGGAGGACAGAAGCAGGATCGCCGCGCCCTCGCCCGCCAGCCGATTGAGAAGATTGTAGATCTCGACCTTGGCGCCGACATCGACGGCCACCGTCGGCTCGTCCAGCACATAGACGCGCGACTGGCAGCTCAGCCATTTGGCGATCGCCACCTTCTGCTGGTTGCCGCCGGAGAGCTCGCGCACCAGCGCGTCGCGATGCGGTGTCTTGATCGACAGTTCCTTGATCAGGCCGTCCACCGCTTGGTTCTCGCTGCCGCGGCTGACCAACCCGCTCTTGGAATAGCGGCGCAGGCTGGCCAGGGAAATGTTCTCGCGCACCGAAAGGCCGAGCGCCACGCCATGGGCGCGGCGGTCTTCCGGCAGCATGGCGATGCCGTCGCGCACCGCTTTGACGGGCGTCGACAGCGCGACCTCCCTGCCCTCAACCTTGATCTGGCCGCCCTCGGCGGTCTTGAGGCCGAACAGGCACTGCACGATCTCCTTGGCGCCGGAGCCGAGCAAGCCAGTGAAGCCGACGATCTCGCCGGCGCGGACATTGAAGCCGATGTTCTCGAAGCTGCCGCCGAGACGAAGCTTGGAAACCTCCAGCACCGGCGCGCCTAAAGTGACCGAGCGCTTCGGGAACATCTCGCCGACATCGCGGGCGATCATCATCGCAATGATCTCGTCGATCGGCGTCTGACGCGGGTCGACCGTGCCGACATCGGTGCCGTTGCGCATCACGGTGACGCGGTCGCAGAGCTTTTCGATCTCCTGCATGTAGTGGGAGATGAAGACCACGGCAATGCCGTCGTCGCGCAGCCGGCGCAGCACGTCGAACAGGCTGTCGACCTCGCGCTTGACGAGCGCCGCCGTCGGCTCATCGAGCACCAGCACCGAGGCTTTTTGCGCTAAGGCGCGGGTGATCTGCACGACCTTCTGCTGCGCCGTGGTGAGATCTTTCACAAGCGTTCCGGCCGGCAATTCCATGCCGAAGAACCGCTTCAGCAGGTCGGCGGCCCTGCGCTCCATGGCGCGGCGGCTGACGAATGGGCCGAGGCCGATCTCATGGCCGAGGAACACGGCCTCGCCGACCGTCGCGGTCGGCACCAGCAGCCTGTCCTGGTGGATGAAGTGCACGCCGAGCTTTTCGACCGAGGCCGGTGTCAGCGAAGTGACGGTCTCGCCGTTGATTACGATCGAGCCGCCGTCCGGCTTGATGATGCCGGCCAGCACCTTGATGATGGTCGACTTGCCGGCGCCATTCTGACCGACAAGGCCGAGGATCGAACCGCGCGCGATCTCGAGGTTCGCGTTTTCCAGGGCGCGCACCGGACCGAACCGTTTCGAAATGCCTGTCATCGATACAGCAATGTCACGCTTTGCTGTCTGCATGGCCGTCAATCCTGGTTGGATGTGACGGGCAGCCACATAGGCGCGGCTGCCCGCCGTTTCGTTCCGTCCTATTTAACGCCAGCCTTCTCGGCGGCGTCGAGGAACGGCTTTCCTTTTTCGACGGCATTTTCCTTGTTGATCAGCACCGAAGGCACGAAAGTGAAGGGCGGCACCTTCTGGCCGGCCAGATATTTCGCGGCATTGTCGACCGAGGTCTTGCCGATCTCATAAGGCTGCTGCGCCGCGACCGCGCCGGCCGACGACTTCGGATCCATCACCATCTTGATGACTTCAGGGCTGCCGTCGATGCCGTAGGTCTTGACCTCGTTGCGGCCGGCGGCTTCGACCGCCTGCGTGGCGCCGATCTGCGGCACGTCCCAGCAGGCCCAGACCGCGCCGATCGAACCCTTCTCGGGCGACTTGGTCAGCATGTCGGTGACGTTGGAATAGGCGCTCTGCACCGTGTTCGGAATGACGTCGCGCAGCTCGGGCTCGACGATCTTCACATCCGGGAACGAGGTCAGCACATATTTCAGCTGGTCGTACCGGATCTTGCAGACCGGCACGCTGTAGAAGCCGTTGAAGACCAGCACATTGCCCTTGCCGCCCATGTCGGCGACCATCTGCAGCGCGATCTCGGCGCCGATATTGTAGTTGTTGGAGGTGGTGTTGTTGATGGCGTGCGGCGTCGCGGTATCGACCGTGAACAACGGGATGCCGGCGTCGCGGATCTTCTGCAGCCACGGGTTCAGCACTTCAAGATTGCCGAGCTGTTCGATGATCGCGTCCGGCTTCTGCGCGATAAGCGTCTGCAGCTGCGCGATCTGCTGCTGGTCCTTGCGGCCGGCGTCGAGCGCGATGACTTCACCGCCGAGCTCCTTGACGCGGTCCTGGATGCCTTTGAAGGCCATCAGGTCCCAATAATGGTCGGTGCCGATGGCGGAGACGCCGATGCGCTTGCCTTTGAGCGACAGTTCCTCAGCGCTGGCGCCCGAGATGGCGGCCAGGCTGCAAGCCGCCGCCAACCCCAGAGCGAGCGCCTTGACGAGGCCTTTCATGGATCTGGTCATTTCATTTCCTCCCTTGTTGATCGCTCCGGGCCGTCCCGGAGGATATGCGAAACAGTCAGTTGCTGCTCCTCAGGCAGCGGCGTCATTGTCGCGCAGGCCGTAGCTCGCCATGCGCTTGATGACGTTTTCGATCTCCTCGTCGGACAGGATCGGCGGCTCGCCGATCTGCAGGGCGCCGTGATACTGGCGCGCCAGCGTCTCGACCTCGACGGCCAGCCACATCGCCTGGGCGAGGCTCGACCCGATGGCGATCATGCCATGCTGGGCAAGCAGGCAGGCCTTGCGGCCGCGCAACGCCTCCACCGCGTGCGCTGAAAGCTCCGCCGTGCCGAAGGTGGCGTAGGGCGCGCAACGAATGTCGTTGCCGCCGGCGACCGCGACCATGTAATGGATCGCCGGTATCTTCCGGCCCATGATGGCGATTGTGGTGCAATAGGTCGGATGCGCATGGACGACCGCGTTGACCTCGGGCCGCGCCTTCATGATGTCGAGATGGAAGCGCCATTCGCTGGACGGCGGCAGGCGTCCGTCGACCTCGCCGTCCCAGCCCATGAAGACGATGTCTTCGGGCACCAGCGTGTCATAGGGCGTGCTCGTCGGCGAGATCAGCATGCCCTCGCCATGGCGGCAGCTGATGTTGCCTGATGTGCCCTGGTTGATGCCGAGTGCGTTCATCTCGATACAGGCGTCGATGATGGCCTGGCGCACATCTCGGTCCGAAACGGTCATGCGATATTCCAATCCTTGCTCAGTCCGTCACCAGGCCGTGTAGCCGCCATCAATCGACAGGATCGCGCCCGTCATGTAGCTCGAGGCCGGCGACGCCAGGAACAGGATCGCCGAAGCGATCTCCTGCGGCGTGCCCAGCCGGCCCATCGGCGTCATGTCGATCCAGGTATTGAAGAGTTCGGGACGCTCGCGCATCTTCAGCGTCATGTCGGTGCCGACGTAGCCCGGCGCCAGCGCGTTGACGCGCACGCCTGACTTCGCCCACTCGACCGCAAGCGCCTTGGTCATCATGTGCACGGCGCCCTTGCTCACCATGTAGGACGGCGCGGTCTGCGGACGGTTGATGATCAGCCCCGACATGGAACCCAGATTGACGATGGAACCCTTCTTGCGGTCGACCATCGAACGGCCGAAGGCGCGCGAGGCCCAGTAGACGCCGTTGACGTTGACATCCATCACCAGGCGCCATTCTTCGTCCGGCGTGTCGAGCGCGGTGTTGAGGCGCGCGATGCCGGCGCTGTTGACCAGGATATCGACCTGGCCGAAATCCGCGACGACTGCGGTTGCCATCGCCTCGACGGCTTGCGGATCAGTAACGTTCAACACGCGGCCATCGACGCTCGCGACGCCAGCGGCCTGGAGCGCCTCGGCAGCGGCCTTCAGCCCATCCGCATTCATGTCGAGCAGGACGATCCTCGCGCCGCAAGTCCCCAGCGCCTTGGCGGCCTCAAGTCCGATCCCGCTGGCGCCGCCGGTGACGACGGCAACCTCGCCCGTCAGGTCGAATTGCGACCGGTAATCCATGCACGTCCTCCATCGGAACCAGGCCTGAGAGCGGGCAAAATTCCACCCTCGCCGCCGAAGCGGCGCCGCAAGCCGGCCGGTCCTGATAATGCCTCCGGTGTCAGGCTCCTCCCGACCCCCTGACAGGGACGTTACAGAAGCTTCCCGGGTCCGTCAATCTGGTTATAACCAGAAAACGGAATCTTTTTTGGATGTGCGCAATTCAGGTGCGATCGACACCGTTCACCGTCGCCGACGGCTGCTCGACCGCCATGTGGATGCGGGCGACGGAGGAGTTGTAGAAGGCCTCGTAATATTCAAGCGCGGCGCCGTCGGAATCATAGGCGATCGACTCGATCTCGATCAGCGGCGTGTTGGCGGCGACACCCATCTGATCGGCTTCTTCCTTGGTGGGAAGCGCGGCACGCAGCCAGCGGTCGGCACGCTTCACCGTCAGGCCGAAGACGGCGCGGATGGTGCCGAAGATCGACTGGTTTTCCGACAGGATGTTCTCCAGCCCCGGGACCCGATGCCCCGGCAGGCTGATGCGCGTCATGGTGATCGGCGTGCCGTCGGTCATGTAGACGCGGCTGATGCGGACCACGCTGCCATTGGCGGGAATGCCGAAGACCTTGGACTCCTTCTCGCTCGGCGGGCAGCGGTAGATCTCCAGCGTGCGGGTCGAGACCTTGTGGCCCTTGGCGGTCAAATCGTCGAACACGCCGAGATTGGCGGTCATGAAGTCTACATGCTCGCGGGGAGCGGCGACGAACATGCCCTTGCGCGGCATCTTGATGATGCGGCCTTCATTGGAGAGCGATCCGATCGCGGCGCGCACGACGGGACGAGAGACGCCGAAGAAATCGCAAAGCGCCTGTTCCGAGGGAATGCGCGAATTGGCTGCCAGCAGGCCGGTGTTGATCGCCTCCTCAACCTGGTTGCGCAGCTGCACCCAGAGCGGGGCCGCCTCGTCGCGGTTGAGCTGGACTTTCGAGCCGATCGAGCGGAACGCCGCGGCCGCCTCGGCATCTTCCTGATCGTAACGAGGACGCCCGCGCGTTCTGGTTGCCTGTTCCATTCGGGTCCCGCCGCAAAATCATTTGCCGCGACTCAAAAGCGGCAGCGCCACCCTATCGGAGGCCGCCAGCCATTTTCACGCTCTCCGGCAAGTTTCGCAACCATAGCATGGCGGCGGCCCCCAGAAGCGGTCCGGGAACCAGGAGCAGGAAGGCCCAGCGCCAGCCGCCGATGGAGTCGGCGAAGCGCGGCGTCAGCCAGATGGCAAGCACCGTCAGCGCGAAACCGGCGCCGAGCTGCACCGACAGGGCGGTGCCTACAAAGCGGCGGTCGGCAAGTTCGGTGACTGCGGCGGAGAACTGCGCCGAATCACCGATCACCGAAACGCCCCAGACGATCGCCACCAGCATGAACAGCCAGAGCGGTCCGGTGAACAGAAAGCCCATCAGCAGCGCGCAGCTTCCCGAGACGAGCATCATGCCGGCGGTGGTGGCGGTGCGGCCGATGCGGTCCGACAGATAGCCGCCGAGCAGACAACCGAGGATGCCGGATGCCACAACGAAGAAAGTCGCGAGCGAGGCTGTGGCGGCGGTTCCGATCGCCTGCGCCTCGAAGGCCGCGCGCGTATAGGCGAGCAGCCAGGCCCACATGGCATAGAGCTCCCACATGTGGCCGAGATAGCCGAGATTGGCGAGGAGCAGCGGCTTTTCGCGAAACACCCGGCCGATGCGCGAGGGCTCGAAGATAGCCTTGCCGAAGGGATAGGGTCCTTCCTTCGCGAACAGCAGGAAGAGCAGCGCGCCCGCAGCGGTGGCCACGCTTGCCGCGGCGACTACGGGCCGCCAGTCGAGCACGGTCGAGACGGCGCGGAAGAGATGCGGCAGCGCCGAACCGACTGTGAGCGCGCCGATGACCGCGCCGAGCGCCAGTCCCCTGTCGCGCGCGAACCAGGTGGCGACCAGCTTGAGCGCCGGCGGATAGACGCCGGCAAGTGCGGCGCCGGTGACGATGCGCGCGGCGATCACACCGCCCGGCCCGGGATGGAAGAGCAGCGTCGCGTTGGCTAAAGCAGCGACGAGGGCTGCTGCCGCCATCAGGCGGCTCAGCCGTACAAGGTCCGGCAAATTGACCAGGCTCGCCACCAGCGCGCCGATGACGAAGCCGACCTGGACGCCATTGGTCAGCCAGGCCTCGGCGCTGGCGCCCAGCGCCAGCTCCTGCTTCAATTCGGGAAGGATCGCGGTCGCCGAGAACCACGTGGTCAGCGACAGGACGACCGCCAGGCAAAGCAGCGACAGCACGCGCCAGCGCTCGCTGTCGGCCGCCATGCCAAGGCGGCCGTCGCCGACCGTGCTCATGCGCCTTGCAGCGGTACGGTGAACACCGTGGCCGTGCCGGTGAGGCAAAGCTCGCCCTGGCCGTTGCGCACGCTGGTCTCGATCTTGCAGATCGGCTTGTCGGGGCGCACTTCCTTGACCTCCACGCGGCCGGTGATCTCCTCGTCAACGCCAACGGCCTTGACGAACTTCCAGGCCACTTCGAGGAACACGGTCCCGGGGCCGGGCAGATCCTCGGCGACCAACGCGTTGAGGATGCCGGAGGTGACGCCGCCCTGCACGATGAGCTTGCCGAACATCAACTTCTCGGCCAGCGCGCGGTCGTAGTGCAGGGGATTACGATCGCCGGTGATGCCGGTGAAGGCCTCGATGTCGCTCATCCTTGTGCGTCGCGTGCGCTCGGCGAAGGCGCCGACCTGCGGACGGCCTTTCACGACACCCACCCAACCGTCCTTCGTTTCGGTGCTCATTGCGGCTTCTCCTCTGCTCTGGGTTCGACTGGTCTGAAGGCCGGCAGGACACGGCCGCCGATGGCGGTCGGCGCAAGCAACAGCATGTCTCCGATCTGTTGCGGCCGTGTGCCGGGCAGGATGAAGCTCAGCATCGTCGGGCCTTCGGCCAATTCGACCAGGCCGACCACATACGGTGCCGCGGGCAGCCAGCCGGGATGGCCGGGTTTATGCACCTTGGAAAAGGATTTGAGCCGTCCCCTGCCCGATGCGTCTTTCCAGACCAGCCGCTTGCTCCAGCAATGCGGGCAGATCGGGCGCGGATAGAAGACGGCCTTGCCGCAATCCTCGCAATGCTGGATGGTCAGCCGGCCCTCGGCGGCGGCATCCCAGAACGGCCTGGACAGCGCGGTGATCGTCGGGCCAGGGGTTTTCAGCGTGTTGAGATCGACGGACATCAGGCGGCCCCCAACACCAGGGCGGTCGCTTCGCTCATCGTCGCGCCATTGCCGGTGACCAGGGCGAGCCCGGCCTTGCCGATCTGGCGTTCACCGGCCTCGCCACGCAGCTGGCGCACCGCTTCGACGACATGGGTCATGCCGCCGGCAAGGTCGGGCTGGCCGAAGCCGAGCTGGCCGCCATGTGTGTTGAGCGGCTTGTCGCCCTTGTGCGACAGATCGTGCTCGTTCAGCCACGCGCCGAACTGGCCCGGCGCGCAGAGGCCGGCATCCTCGAACGTGGTCGCGACCATGATCGTGTAGCAATCGTAGAGCGACAGAAGGCCCATCTCGTCAGCCTTCGTGCCGGACTGCGCGAGGGCCCTTGCCATGGCGCTCTTCAGCGGACCGGAAGTCAGGTGTGGGGCCTGGCTGACCGCGCGGTGCGTGACCTTCTCGCCGGCGCCGAGCAGATGGACAGGCGGCTTGCGGAGCGACCGCGCGCGTTCGGCCGAGGTGACGACGACCGCTTCGCCGCCGGCGACCGGCATGACGATTTCGAGGAGATGCAGCGGCGAGGCGATCATCGGCGAGGCAAGCACCGCTTCGACATCGGCCGGCTTGCCATAGAAGATGGCGTCGGGGTTGAGCTGCGCGTTGGCGCGCGCCGCCGCGGCGATCAGCGCGAAATCTCGCGCGGTCGAGCCGTATTCCGCCATATGCGCCTGCATCAGCAGCGCATAGGAGATGTTGGCGCCCGAAGCGCCGAAAGGCACGTCGAACTCGCGGATCGGATTGCGATTGGGCGAGCGGGGTGCAACCTCCTCGCGGTTGTTGGCGAGCACGCACAGCACCGCCTCGCACATGCCGGCCTCGATCGCGGCCGCCGCGCGCCAGACCATGCCTGCGCCGGACGCGCCGCCAAGATCGACGACATTGGCCATGGTCGGCGCGAGTCCCAGATATTCGGCTATGGTCGCCGGAACATGCTGCGGCGTCTCGCCGACCTGCGGCCCGACCAGCAGCCCGTCGATAGCCGCCGGCTCCAGCCCGGCGTCGAGCACCGCCAGGCGCGAGACCTCGGCGATCATCTCCAGCGTCGTCACGCCGCTGGTCAGGCGCTGCGGCTTCAACTCGCCGATGCCGACGACCGCTCCCTTTGCCCGGCTCATGCCGCCTTGCTCCGGTCGAGCGCGCGGTATTCGTCGAGGCAGGCGGGATTGGCGAGCGAAGCCATGTTCTTGACCGGCTTGCCTTCGAGCGTGGCGCGGGCGGCACCCTCGACGCGCTTGCCGTTCAGCGTATAGGGCACGGCCTGCACCGCGTGGATGCGATGCGGCACGTGACGGGGCGAGGCGCCTTCGCGGATCGCTTTGCGAATTCGCATGGCGAGCTCGGGGGTCAGCGCAAAGCCGTCGTTGAGCTTGACGCAGAGCACGATCTCCTCGTCGCCTTCGATGGGCGCGCCAAAGACCAGGCAATCCTCGATCTCGGCAAAATTCTCGCAGGCGGCGTAGATTTCCGCCGTGCCGATCCGCACGCCGCCGGGCTTCAGCGTCGTGTCCGAGCGGCCGTGGATGACGCCAGAGCCGTAAGCCGTCATCTCGGCGACGTCGCCATGTGTCCAGATCTCGCGGCGTGCGGCGAAGTAGGTGGCGTGATAGCGCGCGTCGCCGTCCTTGCTCCAGAAGGCCAGCGGCATGGACGGGAACGGCTCGGTGCAGACGAGATCGCCCTGCCGGCCGATGACCGGCGCATTGCGCTCGTCCATGACGCCGACGGCGAGGCCGAGCCCTTTCACGGTCAGCTCGCCGCGCCGCACAGGATGGATCGGCGATCCCAGCAGGAAGCAGCCGATGATCTCGGTGCCGCCGGAGATCGAAGCGAAGATCATGTCGCGCTTCACATGATCGTAGACCCAGTCGAACTGCCCGGGTGAGACGGGCGCACCGGCCGACAGCAGCGAACGCAGCGACGAGAGATCATGCAGGCGCCCCGGCGCGTAACCTTCGGCGGCAAGTGTCGCCAGGTATTTAGGACTGGTGCCGAAATGCGTGACGCGAGCGCGCTCGGCCATTTTCCAGAGCGGACTGGGGTCGAGGCGATCGGCCGATTTCAGGATCGGCGCGCCGTCATAGAGCACCACGCTCGCGCCGCAGGCCAGACCTGAGATCAGCCAGTGATACATCATCCAGGCGGTGTTGGTGTACCAGCTCATGACGTCGCCCGGGCGGACGTCGCCGTGGAGCAGGTGCTCCTTCAGGTGCTGGAGCAGCACGCCGCCGGCGCGATGGACGATCGCCTTCGGCGCGCCTGTCGTGCCGGAGGTGTAGAGCACATAGGCCGGGTGGTCGAAGGGCACGCGCTCGAAACTGAGAGGAGCGTCGCGGCCGAAATCGTCGAACGAAATGCAATCCGCCGCGCAATCCGGCTTCGGGCCGGGTTGGCCGGTCAGCACCAGCGTCGTCACCGTCGGCATCGCGGCGACGATCTCGGCCAGCCTGGCGGAGATGTCGTGCTCCTTGCCCGCATAGCGGTAGCGCGGCGCGGCGAACAGCACCTTGACGCCGATCTGGCCGAGGCGGTCGACGATCGCGGCGGCGCCGAAATCCGGCGAGCAGGACGACCAGATGGCGCCGACGGAAAGCGTCGCCAAAAGCGCCACGAGCCCTTCGACCCTATTTGGCAGGATACCGCCGACGCAGTCGCCCTTGCCGACGCCGGCCGCGCGCAGGCCATGCGCCGTCCTAGCGACGAGCCGGCGCAATTCGCCCAGTGTGATGGTCTGGAAATGGCCGCTCTCGTCGGCCTCGATGAGAGCAATCCTCTCCTCGTCGCCGCGCAGCAGGTTTTCCGCGAGATTGAGTGTCGCTTCCGGCAGGAAGCGACTCCCGGTCATCGGCGCATTGTCGTCGCGCAGGAAGGCGCTCCCGCCCGGATCTCCAATGACCTCGGCGAAATCCCACATCGCTCGCCAGAAGGCGCCGGGATCGCCGATGGACCAGCGATGCAGCGTCTCGTAGTCGCGCGGATCGAAGCCGTTGGCCATCGAAAAGCGCGCAAGATTGGACGATTGGAACGCGGCCGGCGCCGGCGTCCAAAGCACGGATGACATGGATTTCCTCCCGCAATGCAGGCCGGGCTCGATGCCGCGACCTTGCCTGCCGATGCATTTCATGATTATTGGTTATAACCAGAATGTCAAGCGGCGATCACGCCCAAGCGGACCGCGCTGCCGGAGGAACAGACATGGACGCCGTTTACATCGTTGCCGCGAAGCGGACGCGCATCGGCAAGCTGAACGGCGCGTTCGCCGGTCTGTCGGCGGCGGAGCTGGGGGCGCAGCTTATCCAGGCGATGCTGGCCGAAAAGCAGCTTGCGCCCGATGCCGTCGGCGAGGTGATCATGGGCCAGGTGCTGACCGGCGGCGCCGGGCAGAATCCCGCCCGGCAGGCTGCTCTCAAGGCCGGCCTGCCGGTCGGCGTGCCCGCCATGACCGTCAACAAGGTCTGCGGCGCCGGGCAGAAGTCGATCCATCTCGCCGCCCAGGCCATTCGCTGCGGCGACGCCGACTGCGTGATCGCCGGCGGACAGGATTCGATGACTTCGGCGCCACATGTCATTCACGGGGTGCGCGCCGGCATCCGCATGGGCGACCGTACGGTGAAGGATTCCATGATCACCGACGGTCTGTGGGACGCCTTCCATCAGGTGCATATGGGCGTCACCGCCGAAGCGCTGGCGCAGCGCTACCAGATCACCCGCGAGGAACAGGACAGGTTCGCGCTGCGCTCGCAGGAGAAGGCGGACGCCGCCATCCAGGCTGGCAGGTTCGACGACGAGATTGCGCCTGTGTCGATCAAGGCCAGGCAAGGCGATGTCGTCATCGAGCGTGACGAGCATCCCAACCCCTCCACCACGATGGAAGGCCTTGGCCGGCTGAGACCGGTCTTCGATGCGGCGGGGACGATCACGGCCGGCAACTCATCCGGTCTCAACGACGGCGCCGCCGCGGTGCTTGTGATGTCGGAGGCGCGGATGAAGGAACTCGGCCTGACACCCCTCGCCAGCATCGCCTCTTATGCTTCTGCCGGCGTCGAGCCGATGGACATGGGCCTCGGTCCCGTCGCGGCCTCGCGGCGCGCGCTCGACAAGGCCGGCTGGCGCGCGTCCGATCTCGACGCGATGGAGATCAACGAGGCCTTCGCCGCGCAAGCCATCGCCGTCAATCGCGAGATGGGCTGGAACGAGGACATCATCAATATGAGCGGCGGCGCCATCGCGCTTGGCCATCCGCTGGCCGGCTCCGGCTGCCGCATCGTGGTGACGCTGCTGCACGAGATGGTCCGGCGTGGAGCGAAGAAGGGCTTGGCCTCGCTCTGCATCGGCGGCGGCCAGGGTGTCGCGATCTGCCTGGAGCGGTGAGCCTTCCGACGGCCTAAAGCGCGTCGCGATCTTTCAGATTCGCTCCATGCGCTTTAGGTTCTTGATTTACGCATGTCTTGATCCCGAAACCGGTTCCCACTTCGGGAGACATGCTTTAGCGGAGCAAATCGAGCATCAGCTTGAAGAAGCGGTCGGCATCGACTTCATAGGCGATGCGCGCATTGTCCTCCTCACCGCGCTCATGCCAGAAATCGGCCACCGTGGCGCCGAATGTGTAGCTGCCGGACAGGTCGACGCCGATATGCGCCGGACGCGTGCGGACGAGCGTCGGATCGATCGCCAGCGCCAGCGCCAGCGGGTCGTGCATGGCGCCGCCGACGCCCATCGAGTTGCGGTGCAGCTTCTCGTAGAATTTCAGCCAGTCCATGACCACGCGGCCGAGCGGTGTGTCGATCCTGGCCAGTTCCTCGTATTGCGGCGCCTCGATCAGCACTTGCATGGTCACGTCGAGCCCGATCATGGTGATGGGCACCCTTGCGTCCAGCACCAGCTTCAGGGCCTCGGGGTCGCAGAAGGCGTTGAACTCGGTCGGCGTGATGATCTCGCTCTTGCGATAGAACACGCCGCCCATCCAGATCAGCTCCTTGATCTTGGGCAGCACGTGCGGGTGCTTGAGCACGAGCAGGCCGATGTTGCAGAGCGGGCCGGTCGCCACCACCAGCAGCGGTTCCGGTGATGCCGCGAGCTTCTCGGCAAGGAAGTCTACCGCACGCTGCTTGATCGGCCCGCGCGAGGGCTGCGGCAGATAGGGCGAGCCTTCGAGCCCGCTCGGGCCATCGGCGGTGCCCAGAACCAGCGGCCGCGCCAGGGGCCGCGCGCAGCCGGCGGCGACCGGCACATCGCCGGCGCCGAGCAAATCGAGCACGCGGATCGCGTTGTCCGTCGTCTTCTCGAGCTCCGCGTTGCCGCATGTCGTGGTGACGCCGAGAAGCTCGATGTCGGGCGAGCGATGCGCCATGACCAGCGCGATGGCATCGTCGTGGCCGGGGTCGCAGTCGTAGAGGATTGGGGTCGGCATCGGTGTGGGACAGCTATATGGACGTGCCCAGCGCAACGCTCGCGGCGCAAGCCTATCCGGATGTTCCGATCAGGCGCCCGCTGGATGGCAACGCCGCCTTCATCGACACCTCGGCGGCCAAAGCGGCGCTGGGCTTCGAGCCGCGCTTCTCGTGGCGCGACTATCGCTGACCGGTATCTGGGCTTCGGAGACAAGAGATGCGCTTCAAGGACAAGATCGTTCTGGTGACGGGCGCCGCCGGCGCCATCGGCTCCGCAGCGGTGCGCCGCTTCGTCGAGGAAGGCGCTACAGTCGCGATCGCCGATCTCGACGGGCCTCGTGCTCAGGCCCTGGCAGCGACCTTTGGCGACCGCGCCGAAGCCTTCGCGGTTGACGTCGCCGAACCCGTGGCGGTGGACGCTATGGTCACGGCGGTGGTTACGCGTTTCGGCCGGATCGACGTGCTGTTCAACAATGCCGGCATTTCCGGAAAGGTCGCGCCGGTCCACGAGCTGAGCACCGAGGACTGGCAACGCATCGTCGGCATCAACCTCAACGGCATGTTCTACGTCCTGCGCGCGACACTGGCGACCATGATCGCGGGCAAGATCAAGGGATCGGTGGTCAATATGGGCTCGTCCATGGCCGGCTGGGACGTGCTGTCCGGCGGCGCCGGCTATGCCTCGACCAAGCACGGCGTGGTCGGCCTGACCAGGATCGCGGCCCTCGACGCCGCCGCCTATGGCATTCGCGTCAACGCGATCTGCCCCGGGGTCATCGAGACCCGGCTGGGCGTGCCGGCGCGGGACCAGGCAGCCTATGAAGCCGGCATTCGCCGTTTCGCCGACCGCATTCCGCTGCGCCGTATCGGCCAGCCCGAGGATGTCGCCGCCGCCGTCGCCTTCCTGGCCTCGGACGATGCCCGCCACGTCACCGGCGTCGACTGCCTGCTCGACGGCGGACAGACATTGCAAAGCTGGGCGAACGCGCCCGATGCGGACGCTTTCCCGCGATTTGTCTGACGCTCCGGCCGCCGAACAGCTCCTCTCGACCGCGTCAGCACGGTATCGTCCTCGCCATAATGCATTGACCGATCAGAAGGCCGGCGAACGTTCAGGCCCTGGTCCCGACGCTCACAGCGACCCCTTCTCCCAGAATTGATATCGATCAAGGTCGCCGCAGCCGGTCTCTGTTTTGGTCGCGCCAACTTGGCAACCTGAACGGAGTTCCCCTGACATGGACGGCATTACCTTAAGCGCCGAACAGATCGGCGCCTGGCGGCGGGAGATTGCCTCGGCAAGGTTCCTTCCCTTCTCCGCTTCGGGGCCGCTGTCTCCGGCGCCACTCCATCTCGAGGGGGCGCTTTTGGCGCCAGCCGAACCTGACGTATCGCGCAACACCGAAGGCCGGCCATGAAGGTTTCCCGGCGATGGCTGATCCTCGGCGCCCTGATAGCCATCGGAGCAGCCGGCTACTATGTGTGGCAGCGTTCCAAGGACGGGCAACTGCCGGAAGGCATCGCCAGCGGCAACGGCCGCATCGAGGCGGTCGAAATCGACGTCTCGACGAAGGCGGCGGGGCGGATCAAGGAAATCCTTGTCGGCGAAGGCGATTTCGTCAAGGCCGGCCAGGTGCTTGCCCGCATGGACACAGCGCAGCTCGAGGCGCAGCGCCGTCAGGCCGAGGCGCAGTTTCAGCGCGCCATCATCGGGGTCGAGACCGCTGGCAGCCTGGTGACGCAGCGCGAGGCTGAAAAGACGGCGGCCGGCGCTGTCGTCGCGCAGCGCGAAGCCGAGCTCGACGCCGCCGATCGGACCCTGGCGCGCTCGCAGCAGCTTGCGGTCAACAACACCGTCTCCCAGCAGGTCCTGGACAACGACCGCGCGGCCGAGCAGAGCGCGAAAGCCGCCGTCGCCGCCGCGCAGGCCCAACTCGCCGCCAGTGAAGCGGCCATCAACGCCGCGCGGGCGCAGGTGGTCGATGCCAAGTCCACGGTCGACGCGGCGCAGGCCGCGATCGAAAGCATCGACGCCGATATCGGCGACGCCACGCTGGCGTCGCCGCGCGACGGGCGCATCCAGTTCCGCGTGGCGGAGCCCGGAGAGGTGCTGGCGGGCGGCGGGCGCGTGCTCAACCTCGTCGACCTCGGCGATGTCTACATGACCTTCTTCCTGTCGACCGCGCAGGCCGGGCGCGTCGCGATCGGCTCCGATGTGCGTCTCGTGCTCGACGCGGCGCCGCAATACATCATCCCCGCCAAGGTGACCTTCGTCGCGGACGTCGCGCAGTTCACGCCCAAGACGGTCGAAACGGAGGAGGAGCGCCTGAAGCTCATGTTCCGGATCAAGGCGCACATCGCACCGGAGCTGCTCCGCAAATATATCCAGCAGGTGAAAACCGGCCTGCCCGGCGTGGCCTATGTGCGGCTCGATCCGCAGGCCTCATGGCCGGCGAGCCTCAAGGGAAAGCTCGTGCAATGAATGCGCGGCCGGACGCCGGCGCGGGCCTTCCGTCAAGCTACGTGGCGCGGCTGGAGAATGTCGGCCACGCTTACGGAAAGGTCAGGGCTCTCGATGCCGTAACGCTCGATTTCCCGGCCGGCCGCATGGTCGGCCTGATCGGGCCGGACGGCGTCGGCAAATCCAGCCTGCTTTCCCTGATTGCCGGAGCACGGACGATCCAGCAGGGGCATGTCGAGGTGCTGGGCGGCGACATGGCCGATCTCGGCCACCGGCAGAGCGCCTACCCCAGGATCGCCTATATGCCACAAGGCCTGGGCAAGAACCTCTATCCGACGCTGTCGGTCTTCGACAACATCGATTTCTTCGGCCGCCTGTTCGGGCATGATCGGCGCGAGCGCGAGCGCCGCATCGGCGAGCTTCTGAAGCGAACGGGGCTGGCGCCTTTCGCCGAGCGGCAGGCCGGCAAGCTTTCGGGCGGCATGAAGCAGAAGCTTGGCCTGTGCTGCGCCCTCATCCACGATCCGGACCTCCTGATCCTGGACGAGCCGACCACCGGCGTCGATCCGTTGTCGCGCCGCCAGTTCTGGGAACTGATCGGCGAGATCCGCAAGGGTCGCGAGGGCATGAGCGTCATCATCGCCACGGCCTATATGGAAGAGGCCGCGCGCTTCGACTGGCTGGTGGCCATGGACGCGGGCCGCGTGCTCGCCTCCGGAACCCCGGCCGACCTGCTCGAAGGAACCGGCGCGCCCGACCTGGACGCCGCCTTCATAGCCCTTCTCCCGCCGGAGAAGCGGGACAGCCACGAGGCGGTGGTGATCCCTCCGCGGCCCGCCGGCGCCGACAGCGAACCTGCCATCGAGGCCGAACACCTTACCATGCGCTTCGGCGATTTCACCGCCGTCGACGACGTGAGCTTCCGCATTGGCCGCGGCGAGATCTTCGGCTTCCTCGGATCGAACGGCTGCGGCAAGACGACCACGATGAAGATGCTGACCGGGCTGCTCGAGCCGTCCGAGGGCAAGGCACGGCTGTTCGGGCGCGAGATCGACTCCCGCGACATCGATGTGCGGCGGCGCGTCGGCTACATGTCGCAAGGATTCTCGCTCTACTCTGAGCTGACGGTCCGGCAGAATCTCGAGCTCCATGCCCGCCTCTTCGGCATGGCCGATGCGTCGATCCCGCCCCGGGTCGAGGAGGTCGCGCAGCAATTCGGCCTCGCCGACAATGTCGACACGCTGCCCGAAGCGCTCCCGCTCGGCATCCGCCAGCGGCTGTCGCTGGCCGTGGCGATGATCCATTCTCCGGAGATACTGATCCTCGACGAGCCGACCTCCGGCGTCGACCCGGTTGCCCGCGACGGCTTCTGGCGGATTCTTGCCGACCTCTCGCGCAAGCGGAACGTGACGATCTTCGTGTCCACGCATTTCATGAACGAGGCGGAACGCTGCGACCGCATCTCGCTCATGCATGCCGGCAAGGTCCTGGTCAGCGACACGCCGGCCGCAATCGTCAAAAGCCGGTCGGCGGCAACGCTGGAGGAAGCCTTCGTCGGATATCTCGAGGAGGCGACAGGCGCGCAGGCCGAAACGCCGAGCGTGGCGGCCGGGACAATGCCGGTCCCGGAAGCGCCGGCCAGTCGCCCCGGCAGCAGCGGCACAGGCCGTTCCTTCGATATGCGCCGCATGTTCGCCTACACGCGGCGCGAGGCGCTTGAACTCTTGCGCGATCCGATCCGGGCCACGCTGGCGACCGTCGGCAGCCTCATTCTGATGTTCGTCGTCGGCTACGGCATCAACATGGACGTCGAAAACCTCTCCTTCGCCGTCCTCGATCACGAGGACACGACGATCAGCCGGGACTATGTGCTGCAGATCGCAGGCTCGCGCTATTTCACCGAGAAGGCGCCGATCATCGACTATGCCGATCTCGACCGGCGCATGGAGGACGGGGAGCTCAGCCTCGCGATCGAGATCCCGCCCGGCTTCGGGCGCGACCTCGCGCGCGGCCGCGACGTCACGATCGGCGCCTGGATCGACGGCGCCATGCCGACACGAGCCGAAACCGTGCAAGGCTATGTTTCGGGAATGCATGCCGGCTGGCTGACGCAGAAGGCGCGTGAACTCTATGGCGACGCCGCCACCGCCAGCGCCTTCCAGCTCGACATCCGCTACCGCTACAATCCCGACGTCCGCAGTCTCGATGCCATCGTTCCGGCGGTTATCCCGATGCTTCTGCTGCTGATCCCGGCGATGCTGGCCGTGCTCAGCGTGGTGCGCGAGAAGGAGCTCGGCTCCATCATCAATTTCTACGTCACGCCCGTCACCCGGCTGGAGTTCCTGATCGGCAAGCAGATTCCGTATGTCGCCCTCGCGATGCTCAACTTCGTGCCGCTGACGGGCTTCGCCGTCTTCCTCTTCGGCGTGCCGCTGACCGGCAGCCTTCCGGCTTTCGCCGCCGCCGCCCTTGTCTACGTCACGGCCACGACGGCCATGGGGCTTTTCCTGTCGACCTTCATGAGCAGCCAGATCGCGGCGATCTTCGGAACCGCGCTGATCACCATGATCCCCGCCACCCAATATTCGGGCATGATCGACCCGGTGTCGTCGCTCCAGGGCGTGGGCGCATTCGTGGGCCGGATCTATCCGACCACCTATTTCGTGACGATCTCGCGCGGCGTCTTTTCCAAGGCGCTCAGCTTTGCCGACCTGTCGGGCGCGTTCGTGCCGATGCTCGTCGCCATTCCGGTGCTGCTCGGCCTTGGAGCGGCGTTCTTGAAAAAACAGGCCCGCTGATGCGCATCGCCAACATATACAATCTCGGCATAAAGGAACTGCGCGGTCTCATGCGGGACCCGATGATGCTCGTGCTGATCGTCTATGCCTTCACCGCCGCCACCTACACCGCCTCGAAGGCGATGCCCGAGACGCTCAATCACGCTCCGATCGCCATCGTCGATGAGGATCAGTCGCCGGTCTCGTCGCGCATCGTCACGGCATTTTATCCGCCCTACTTCACCGCGCCTCTGCTCATCTCCCAGCCGGAGATGGACAGCCGCATGGATTCAGGCATGGATACTTTCGCGCTGGATATTCCGCCGAACTTCCAGCGCGATCTGCTGGCCGGCCGCTCGCCGGCGGTTCAGCTCAACATCGACGCCACCCGGATGTCGCAGGCCTTTACCGGCGGAGGCTACATCCAGTCGATCGTTTCGGGAGAAGTGAACGAATTTCTCGACCGCTATCGTTCCAAGGCCTCCCTGCCCGTCGACCTCGACCTGCGGGCGCGCTTCAACCCTGAACTCAACAAGGGTTGGTTCGGCGCCATCACCAATGCCATCTCCTCGATCACGATGCTGTCTATCGTGCTCACTGGCGCAGCGCTGATCCGCGAGCGCGAGCACGGGACGATCGAGCATCTTCTGGTGATGCCGGTCACCCCTTTCGAGATCATGACGAGCAAGATCTGGTCGATGGGCATTGTCGTGCTGGTGGCGTCCGGCCTTGCACTCGTTGTCGTCATCCAGGGACTGCTGTCGGTCCCCATCAACGGATCGATCGCGCTGTTCATGGTGGGCGCGGCGCTCGACATCGTCGCCATGACCTGCCTGGGGATATTCCTTGCCACCGTCGCCGGCTCCATGCCGCAATTCGGCCTGCTGCTGATGATGGTGCTCCTGCCCCTGCAGGTGCTGTCCGGCGGCGTCACGCCGCGCGAGAGCATGCCCATGGCCATCCAGGCCATCATGTTCACCGCGCCCAACACGCATTTCGTCATGCTGGCACAGGCGGTGCTGTTCCGCGGCGCGGGCCTCGATGTCGTGTGGCCGCAGCTCGCGGCGCTGCTGGTCATCAGCACGCTCCTGTTTGCGTTCTCGCTGCGGCGCTTCCGCCAGTTCCTGAAATAGGACCCACTCACAACCCAGGAGTATTCCATGCCCAAGACCATGAAAGCCGCCGTCGTTCGCCAGTTCGGCAAGCCGCTCGTGATCGAAGAGGTTCAGGTGCCGACGCCCGGAGCCGGCCAGATCCTCGTCAAGATCGCGGCCACCGGCGTGTGCCACACCGATCTGCACGCCGCCGAAGGCGATTGGCCGGTGAAGCCCAAGCCCCCCTTCATTCCCGGCCATGAGGGTGTCGGGCACGTCGTGGCGGTTGGATCGGGCGTCAAGCACGTCAAGGAAGGCGACCGCGTCGGGGTGCCCTGGCTCTATACCGCCTGCGGCCACTGCAGACATTGCCTCGGCGGATGGGAGACGCTTTGCGAGGAGCAGCAGAACACCGGTTATTCGGTGAACGGCAGCTTTGCCGAATACGTCCTTGCCGATCCCGATTATGTCGGCCGTCTGCCGGGCAACATATCATTCACGGAGATCGCGCCGATCCTGTGCGCGGGCGTCACCGTCTACAAGGGCCTCAAGGTCACGGACACCAAGCCTGGCGACTGGGTGGTGATCTCGGGTATCGGCGGGCTGGGCCACCTGGCGGTTCAATACGCGAAGGCGATGGGGCTGAACGTCGTTGCGGTCGACATCGACGATGCGAAGCTCGACCTCGCCAAACGCCTCGGTGCCGCGCTGGCCGTCAACGCCCGCCAGGCCGATCCCGCCGCCTTCGTCAAGAAGGAGGTCGGCGGCGCCCAGGGGGTTCTTGTTACCGCCGTGTCGCCGAAAGCCTTCGAGCAGGCGCTCGGAATGGTCGGCCGCGGGGGAACGGTGTCGCTCAATGGTCTGCCGCCTGGCGATTTCCCGCTGTCGATCTTCGATACCGTGCTCAACGGCGTGACCGTCCGCGGTTCGATCGTCGGGACACGGCTCGACCTGCAGGAAGCGCTGGACTTTGCGGGGGACGGCAAGGTCAAGGCGACAATCGAGACCGAACAGCTCGAGAACATCAACGACATCTTCTCCCGCATGCACAAGGGTGACATCCAGGGCCGCATCGTCATTGATTGTGAGAAGCAGGCCTGAGGCGCCGGCTGTAACCCTCGGAACGCGAGCTCAGCCGGCGCAGTCGGCTGAGCTGGTTCGGCCGCCATTGGTCGCGCGCGATCCGGCCGAGTGCACCCATTCGCGGCCTCGGCCGCTTAAACGCGAGCTCCACGGGCGAGCAGTTCCCCCTACCCTCTGACGAGTTCGTCCTGATTTATCCTCATGCCACTTCGCGCGTCGAATAGGTGGACCTTCGAAACCATCACCTCCAACCCAACCTCTTGATCGGGCTTGAACGGCTGCTGATCCCGAACTTCGGCCACGAGCTCGACCCCGCTTGTCCTCAACGTCAGTTCCTGAGCCTCTCCTGTCGGCTCCACCACCTGGACGCTGGCCCTCGCGTGATCGCCCCCGACGATGATGTGCTGAGGACGGATCCCGTAAATCACCTCTTGTGCGCCGTGGAACTCCAGACCTTTGGGCAATGGCAGGCGAAGGCCTGAACCGGCTTCGAACGCGCCGTTGTCGACGCGACCTTCGATGAGATTCATTTCCGGGGAGCCGATAAAGCCCGCGACGAACAGATTGGCCGGTTTCTCGTAGAGTTCGGAAGGGGTGCCGATCTGTTCGATGCGGCCCTTGTTCAGGACCACGATTCGGTCGGCGAGCGTCATCGCCTCGGTCTGGTCATGCGTGACGTAGATGCTGGTGCGGCCGAGCCGCTGGTGCAGCTTCTTGATCTCGGCACGCATCTTCACGCGCAGCTTGGCGTCGAGATTGCTGAGCGGCTCGTCGAACAGGAAGGCCGAGGGGGCGCGCACGATCGCGCGACCCATGGCGACACGCTGGCGCTGGCCGCCGGACAGCTGACGCGGCATGCGGTCGAGCAGGTCCTGCAGACCGAGGATTTCGGCAGCCGCCTTCACTCTGGAGACGATCTCCTCCCTGGGAATTTTGGCCAGCCGAAGCGCGAAGCTCATATTGTCGGCCACGCTCATATGCGGATAGAGCGCGTAGCTCTGGAAGACCATGGCTATGTCGCGCGACTTGGCCGGCATCTCGTCGACGACGCGCCCGCCAATGCGGATCTCACCAGTCGTATGCTCTTCGAGCCCCGCGATGATGCGCAGGAGCGTTGACTTGCCGCAGCCCGACGGACCGACCAGGACCACGAACTCGCCGCTGGCGATCTCGATGTTGACGTCGCGCAGGACTTCCACCGCGCCGAAGCTCTTGCCGAGCTGTTCTATCTCGATTGCGGACACCTATTCTTCTCCCGTACCGGCGCGGCTCATTTTCCTTGGGCCTGCCGCCATGCGCGGTATTCGGCCTCGCCCTCGGGGCTCAACGGGTAGTATTTCCGCAGGTCTCCTCCTTGCGCGAGCCGCGCGCGCGAAAACTCCTCCCACTCGATATGCGCGCCGGCGAGCTCGACCAATTTGGGGGCACGACGACAACGCCATCGTCGTCGGCGACGATGATGTCGCCCGGGATGACCAGCACGTTCGAGCAGGCGATCGGAACGTTGACGGCAAAGGGGACGATGTTGGTCTGGGCGTGGAAATTCGGCGTGACGCCCCTCACCCAGATGCCGATATCGAGCGCCGCCGCCTGGGCGGAATCGCGAATGCAGCCGTCGACAACGACGCCGGCGCCGCCCCGCCCAGCAAAATAGGTCAGCATCATCTCACCGAAAATGCCGCTGCCCAGATCGCCGCGGGCATCGACCACCACCATGTCGCCGGGCTGGGTGGGATAAAGCACGTGGCGGTGCAGTTGCCGCTCAGGCTCCTCATACTCCGTCTCGTTGTACAGATCCTCGCGCTTCGGCATGCACTGGAGCGTCAGCGCTGGCCCTGCCGCCGTGCTGCCGGAACGCAAGGGACGCGGCCCGCGGATCTGCGGGTCGCGAATGCCCATCTTGTGGTAGAGCTCGCTGGCCAGCGTCGCCGAACCGATCGCCGCCAGCGCGTCGACCAGTTCTCGTGGCGGCCGTGAAATGTCCGGTATCGCCGGTATCTGGTCAGCTTCCATTCCGTTCCTCCAATCTGCGCTGAGGCGCAAGCCTCAGCGATCGTCACTCAGTTGCGTTCAACCATCGTTCCAGCCGTTCAACCGCGAACCGCACCAGTCGTCAGGCCTTTGACCAGCAGCCCCTGGGCGAACCAGACGAACACCAAGGTCGGGATGACCATGAGCACGCCGGCGGCCGACATGGCGCCCCAGTCGATGCCATACTGCGAGACGAAATTGGTGAGCCCGACGGGCAGCGTCTGCGCCGCCTTGCTCGAAGTCAGGGTCAAGGCGAGCAAGAGGTCGTTCCAGGTGAAGAGGAAGGTGATCACGGCGCTGGCGCCGATGCCCGGCGCAATCAGCGGCGCGACGATCTGGACCAGCGTGCGCACGGTGCCGGCGCCGTCCGACTGGGCAGCCTCCTCGATCTCCTTCGGCACATCCTGGATGAAGCCCAGAAGCAGCCAGATGGCGACCGGCAGCTTGGCCGCGGTATGGCTGAGGATCAGCGCCCAGACGGTGTCGAGCAGGCCCATGGCTGCGAACACGGCGAAGAGCGGGATGGCAAGCGCGATGACCGGGATCATGCGCATGATCAAAAGCAGCCCGAAGATCAGCATGGCGCCCGGCATCCTGAAGCGCGACAGCGCATAGGCGCAGGGGATGGCCAGCAGATGGACGAGGACGACCGTCGCCACCGAGACGATGACGGTGTTCCAGACATAGCCCATCGTGTCGTACTGGGCGAAGACCGCGACATACTGCGTCAGCGTCGCGGTCTCGGGGATGATGTGCACCGGAACCGAGAAGATGTCGGCCGAGCTGCGGATCGAGGTCAGGAACAGCCACACCAGCGGAAAGACGGTGAGCGCGACGGTCAGGACCAGCGCCAAATACTGACCGGCGATCGCCGCCGTGAACCGGCGGCGCCGGCGCTTTGGCATGGAACGTGCACCGACGATGACGGCTTCGGTCATATCGCCCTCCGTTTCGCGATGAGCCACGGCACTCCGTAAAGCAGGCCGAGCACGAACAGCGACATGCCCAGCGCGATGTAGGAGACCGCCGCCGCGTGTCCGAAATCCACCGCCTGAAACGCCAGCAGGTAGGAATAGACCGTGAGCAGGTTAGTGGCGCCGCCCGGTCCTCCTTGCGTCATCAGCCAGACGACGTCGAAGGTGCGGAACGTGTCGATGATGCGCAGCATCAGCGCGATCATGATGACCGGACGCATCAGCGGCAGCACGATATGCCAGAAGCGCTGCCATGGCGTGGCGCCGTCCACTGTGGCCGCCTCGAGCGGCTCCTGCGGCAAGGATTGCAGGCCGGCAAGAAACAGGAGCACCATCAGCGGCGTGTTCTGCCACACATCGGCGACGATCACCGAGACGAGCGCCCAGGCCGGATGGGTGAGCCACGGAATGTCGGGCAGGTTGAAGATGCGCAGCAGCGCGTCGACCAGCCCATACTGGGTGTTGAACAGCCAGCGGAAATTCAGGCCGACGACGGCGGGCGCGATCATCGGCGGGACCAGGAGTAAGGTGCGCGCGAGGCGCATGCCGCGCAGTTTGCCGTTGACGAGCACAGCGATCGCCATGCCGGCCACCACTTCGATCGTGATGGAAACGACGCTGAAGATGGTCTGGTTTCGGAGCGCTTGGTTGAACTGGCGGCCGAACAGCTCGTCGGTGTAGTTTCCCGTTCCGACGAATGGCGCCGATCCGCTGAGGTCCCAGCGGAAGAAGCTCATGATGAAGGAGTATCCGAGCGGATAGATGAGGATGGCCAGCATGACGAAAAGCGCCGGGCTGGCCAGCAGGTATCCTCTCTGCCAGGTGTAGGGCAGCGGCGAACGTCGCCGGCGCCCTGACACCCGCGTCTGCGCAACGGGCGCCATGCTCAATCGTAGGCCCCGGCCCGGCGCATGATGTCCTCCGCCTCGGTCGCCGCCTGGTTAAGCGAGTCGGCGGGGGAAGCCTGGTCGGACAGGGCCTGCTCGATGGCCGAGAACATCAAGGTGCAGACCTTCGAGAAGCCGGCAAGCTTGGGCCACTCCTTGCCGTTGGCGATCGTCGTCTCGAGCTGTTGCAGCCATGTCGCCTGGGGGCCCTTGGCCGCGGCGATCACTTCCTTGGCCAGACTCTGGCTGCTCGGGAAGTTGGTGAACTGATCGAACTGCAGCCGCTGGGCGTCGGTGCTGACCGTGTATTTGATGAACGCGACGGCGGGTTCCTTGCGTCCGGACTGGCCATTCAGCGCCATCGCATGCGAGATGGCACATGAGATCGCCGCCTTGTCCCGCACATAGGGCGCCGTCGACCATTTGCCGACGACGCGCGAGGTTTCCGGATTGGAAAGGGTTGCGAAGGCGCCCGGCCAATCGAAAGTGGCATAGACCGTGCCGGACGAGAATTCGGTCGAGTTCTCGTTCCATTGATAGCCGACGGCGTCGGGCGGCACGATTTTGTGCTTCTGGATCAGATCGCGATAGAAGGTGAGCGCCTTGATGCCGGCTTCGGAGTTGAAGGCCGGCTTGTTGGCCTGGTCGACCCAGTCGCCGCCTGCCTGCCAGAGCAGGTCGCTGAAGGTGCGTTGCGCCGGATCGC
The DNA here is from genome assembly GCF_003952405.1 of Mesorhizobium sp. M2A.F.Ca.ET.043.02.1.1. NCBI lineage: Bacteria > Pseudomonadati > Pseudomonadota > Alphaproteobacteria > Hyphomicrobiales > Phyllobacteriaceae > Mesorhizobium > Mesorhizobium sp. M2A.F.Ca.ET.043.02.1.1. The sequence goes on along the minus strand of NZ_CP034445.1, from coordinate 5,023,522 downwards.
CCTGTCCCGGCACGACAAGGCCATAGTGACCGTTGCCGGTGAGTTTCAGACCGACATCGACCAGTTCTTCCCAGGTTTCGGCCGGCTTCAGGCCTTTTTCCTGATAGATGTCGCTGCGGTAGTACTGAACGCGCGCATCCATGTTGCGCGGAATCGCCGCCAGATTTCCGGTCTTGGGATCGCGCAGGTATTTGACCGCGACGGGATAGAAGTCCGCCAGCTCGGAGTCGCTGAAATAGCTGTTCAGCGGCGCGAAATGGTTGAAGTAGGAATCGATCTGCGCCGTATGGGTGCTGTAGACGTCGTACTGGCTCGACCGCGCCGCGCTCAACGTGACCACCTTCGCCGTCAGGGGCGTGAATTCCAGAAGGTCGTAGCGAACCTTGATGCCGGTCTTGGCGGTGAAGTCCTGAACGATCTTCTCCCAGTATTTGGGATAGAGCGGGCCGCCCGTGATCAGCAATGCGGTGATCTCTTTGGCGTCTGCCTTGGCAACCCACGGCGCGGCAAGCGAGCCGGCCGTCACTGCCGCGCTCGCGGCAAGGAATTTACGTCTCGATAAGGTTCCGGACATCACAATCTCCTCCTGGTTTGACTGGTCGGTCCATCCAGGGACGGCCGACGACTTTCAGCCTCGGCAGCCTGCGGCGTGCTCCTCCCGCCGCTGGACTGCGTGGATTGGTTCCCGAACGACGCTTGCGAGCCTCCGGGCGATCGGCACTTGCGCTCCAACACGCCTCGCTCGGTTGAGCAGGCGTATCGATCGTGACCTCGGACGGCGGCAACGGGGCACGGCGGCTGGACACCGCTCGATCCTCCCTTCCCGCCAGCCGTGTTATAGGCTAGTGAGCGTTTTTATGAGATAAGTTGACTGCATATCTAGCTATCAGCCTATAAGCTTATCAGACAAGTGGATGTTAGTGATGGATACCGTTGAGGTCAAGCTTCAAACTTTGCCCAAGCAGGTGGCTGGCGTGCTGGCGCGGCGCATCGCCGGCAGCGGTGTCGCCGGCGCCCAGGGGCCGTCGGAACAGCAGATCCTGCAGGAATTCGGAGTCTCGCGCGCGGTCGCGCGGGAGGCGCTGAAGATCCTCGCGTCGCTCGATATGATCGAGATCGCTCAAGGGCGGCGCGTGGTGCTGCGTCCAGCCGAGGAGTGGGACTATCTCAGCCCACTGCTCATCGACTGGCTGCCGCATGAGCAGATGCGCGAGATCCTGGCCGAAGCGCATGCGACCCGGATCATCATCGAACCGGCCATCGCCGCCATCGCGGCCAAGCACATGACCAAGGAAAATCTCGAACGCCTTGGCACTTTGCTGGCGGCGATGTCGGCCAGCGAGGACAATCCCGACGCCTATCTGAAGCTCGATCTGGATTTCCACATGGAGATTTGCCGGGCGGCGCAGAACAGGATCCTCGACCGTTTCATGTATTCGTCCCGGTGGTGGCAGATGGCGAGCAGGCGCATCAGCAACCAGATGCCCCATGCGCTGCCCTCCGCAACCGAAATGCACAGGGCTATCTACGAGGCGCTCGTGGCGCGCGACGAAAAGCGGGCCGAGGAAGCGATGCGCCGGCACCTCAAGAAGACCACCGCGGTCGGCCTGCCTCGCTGAAGAAGCGGCGCAGCCAGCATTTGCGCTGGCCGCGCCGCAGCGTGCCGGGAGGACAGGGCTTGACGTGGAGCAATCCCACGGAAGTGCACTATGCTCTCTTCGCTTGTTGTTCCTGGCGCTGGCGTGCACGGAAACCGAACATGTCGCCCTTGTCCTTGATTTCCGCCCAGACCGGGGCAGTGATCCTGTCGATAGCGGCGATGTCCGCGTCGGAAATCGTCCAGCCGGCGCTCTCGACGTTCTCCTCCAGTTCCTTGACGGTGCGGGCGCCGACCAGCGGCGAGCTGACGCCTGGCCGGCTGGTGAGCCACTGTATCGCAAGTTGCGGAACCGTCTTGCCGTAGCGCGCCGCGATCGGCTTGAGCATGTCGACGGCGTTCACCGCCCGCTCATAGGTGCCCGGCTGGAACAGCACCGTCGTGCGCCGCTCATCGCCCTCGACGAACTTGGTGTCCGTTGACAGCGTTCCGGTGAGCAGTCCTTGGGCGAGACCGCTGTATGGCATGACGCCGACATTGTGCTTGCGGCAATAGGGCAGCGTCTCGGCTTCAACCTCGCGCCACAGCATGTTGTAGGGCGGCTGCAGCACGTCGATGACGCCGTGCTGACGGGCGCTGTCCATGTCGGCGATGCTGAAATTCGAGACGCCGACCGCCTTGATCCGCCCTGACGCGCGCAGCCGCTCCATCATCTCCATGGTCGGCCCGATCGGAAAATCCGAGTTCGGCCAGTGGACGAAATAGACGTCGACATATTCCGTCTGCATTCGCTTCAGCGAACCGTCGAGCGCCGCCTCGATCGCGGCGGGTTCGAGATGATTGGGCGCGACCTTGGTCACGATCACGGCCTTGTCGCGGCGGCCGGCCAGCGCCTGTCCGACGACCTCCTCGGCATGGCCGTGTCCATAGGCTTCGGCCGTGTCGATCAGCGTGATGCCGAGATCGAGCGCGCGTCTGATCACCCGGATCGACTCTTCGTCGTCAGCCGCGCCCCAAAACGCGCCGGACATCCCCCAGGTCCCGAGGCCGATTTCCGATACCTTCACCGGCGACGATCCGAGCTGTCGCTGTTGCATCCTGTTCCTCCCGATTGACGACACGCATGAGCCATAGCTCTGTGGTCGCCCAATTTATACGCTTATATACTCGTCTAACAAGTGTGAAGTTTGAGTTTCGGGATTCTTGGCACACGCCTCTGAATTTCCCAAGCAAAACAACGAGCAGCGGCACCTTCGAACGTCCGCAGATGCAAAATCCATCGAAGGGGGTTTACGGCACATTGGTCATTCTTGTATGCTTATTAGACAAGTTTGGCCCATGGGCAGAATTCTGCACTTGTGAGCGCGCGCCATCACGGGGAGAGGGATCCGATGAAGATCGTGGACATCAAAACGGCGGTCGTGGCCTATCACGGCAAGGCGACCCTCATCCGGATCGATACGGACGCCGGCATTTCCGGCTATGGCGAGGCCAATCCCGACGCAGGCGCGGCCGCAATCGTCGGTCTGATCTCGGAACTGAAGTCGGAACTGATCGGCCAGGATCCGCGCAATGTCGAATATTGCTGGGACAAGATCCGCCGCGATCATGTCTTCTCCGGCGCGCAGGCCGGCATCTTTCTCATCGCCCTCACCGGGCTCGAAATGGCGCTGTGGGACGTGGCGGCAAAAGCCGCCGGCCAGCCGCTTTACCGTATGTTCGGGGGCAAGTTCCGCGACCGCATCAGGCTCTATGCCGATTGCGGCGACGGCGACGACGAATCGGGATCGCCGCAGGGATGCGCGGCTCGCGCCCGCCGCATGGTTGCGGAAGGTTTCACGGCGCTGAAATTCGACATCGACAATCTGCGCCACCCGGGCAAGTTCGATGCGGTGAACCACACCATCAACGGCGCCGAGTTGCGTTCCATGATCGAGCGCGTCGCGGCGGTGCGCGAAGCAGCCGGCCCTGACGTCGATCTCTGCATCGACCTGCATGCGCGCTATGACGTGCTCAGCGCCAGCCGCATCGCCACCGAGATGGAGCGCTTCAATCTTCTGTGGCTCGAAGAACCGATCCCCGCGGAAAATGTCGAGGCCCTGAAGCAGATCCGCATGCGGACCAAGACGCCGATCTGCGTCGGCGAAAACCTCTATTTGCGCTGGGGTTTTCGGGAGCTGTTCCAGAACTACGGCGCCGATGTCGTCATGCCAGACGTGCCGAAATGCGGTGGCCTTGCCGAAAGCCGCAAGATCGCCAACCTCGCCGAGATGTACTACGTGCCTTTCGCGCCGCATCTGGTGTCGACGCCGCTGGGCACGATGGCGACCTGCCATGTCTGCGCCAGCGTTCCGAACTTCCTCGTGCTGGAATGGCACGCGCTGGAGGAGCGCGACGCCTGGGACAGTTACGTGCGCCTGCCGAATGGCGCCAAGTCCATCGTCGAAGACGGCCACATCGCGGTGCCTGATGTGCCAGGCATCGGCGTCGAGCTCAACATGGACGGTGTCCACAAACATGCCGTGCCCGGCTTCGGCATATTTGAATAGCGGACGACCGGCCGGTTCGCTGCTCGATCAAACAAATTCGCTCGGAGGAAGCCATGGGCAAGCGGATTGTCTTCACCGGCGGCAGCGGCAAGATCGGCCGGCACGTCATACCTTATCTGCTGAAACGCGGGCATCAGGTTCTGAACCTCGACCTGACGCCGCTGGATGTGCCTGGGGTCGATACCGTCATCACCAACCTTGCGGACGCGGGCGAAGCCTACAATGCGCTGACGCTGCATTTCGGGTTCAGCGAGTATTTCGGCGGCAAGGGCCGCGGCCCGGTCGACGCCGTCGTCCATTTCGCAGCGCTTCCGCGGATATTCCTGCGGCCGGACAACGCCATGTTTGCCGCCAATGTGCAGTCGACCTACAATGTGATCGAAGCCGCCACCAAGCTCGGCATCCGCAAGATCGTCACGGCCTCCAGCGAAACGGTCTACGGCATCTGCTTTGCCGAAGGCGAACGCGACTTCTCATCCTTCCCGGTGGATGAGGAGCACGACGCCGATCCGACCGACAGCTACGGCCTTTCCAAATTGCTGGGCGAGAAGATCGCGCGGTCTTTCGCCTCCCGCACGGGAACCGACATCTATGCGCTGCGGATCGGCGGCGTCGTAGAGCCGAAGGACTATGCCCGCTTTCCGGAATTCCTGGCCGATCCTTCGAAGCGGCGGCGCGACGCCTGGACCTATATGGACGCGCGCGATCTCGGCCAGATCGTCGACCTGTGCGTCGAGAAGGACGGTTTGGGCTTCCAGATATTCAACGCCGTCAACGACAACATCGTGTCCGAATTGCCGACGGCGGAGTTCCTCAGGAAGCATGCGCCCGACATACCGGTCACTCGGACCATGGACGCATTCGAGGGACCGATCTCAAACCGGAAGCTGCGCGATGTCCTCGGATTCCGGCAAGAGCATGACTGGCGGACACAGTGAGCTGATCCTTACGGGTCAGCTCAATGCCTGTCGCTCAAAGGCGAGCGGCGACAAGGTCAGTCGAAGAAGCCCGCATCCTCTTCCTCGAGATATTTTCTCGCCGCCTCGGCGTCGATGTCGAGGCCGAGCCCCGGCGCCTCCAGCAAGTCCACCATGCTGTCCCTCACGATCTGTTTCGGCAGGCCGATGACGAGGTCCTCCCACCAAGGGTCGGAAGCGCTCGGATATTCGAAGGCGATATAGTTCGCGGGCAAGGTGGCGCAGACGTTGATCAGCGCGCCGAGGCCGAGCAGGCCGTTGGCGGTGCCGTGCGGCGCCATCAGGATCGAGTGCATATAGGCGTGCTCGGCGACCCACTTCAGCTCGGCGATGCCGCCAATATCGGCGGGATCGGGGCCGATGACCCGCACCGCTTGCGTCTCGATCAACTCCTTGAAATTGTGCCGCAGATAGATCTGCTCGCCGGTGTGGATCGGCGTCGAGGTGGACGTGGTCAGCTCGCGATAGGCTTGCGGATTGACCCAGGGCACATAGTCGCCGGTCAGCATGTCCTCGAGCCACATCAGATTGTACTTCTCGACGGCGCGGGCGAATTTGATCGCATCGGGCAGCATCCAGCCCGGCCCGCAGTCGAGCGCCAGGCTGACCTTGTCGCCCAGCACCTCCTTCATCGCCGCCACGCAGTCGAGCATGTGATTGAAACCGCGCTCGCTGATCACACCCTGGTCCATGGCGCCGTGATAGCCGGCCTTCTTCTGCGTAACGCCGTAATGGAAGCCCTCAATGGAGTCCTTCATGTTGGAGTGGAACGAGATGCCCTGCTTGACCATGAAGAAATTCTGGGGCTGCTCCATCATCCATTTGACGTCGGCGGCATAATCCTCCGGTCGGTCGCCCGTGCGCTTGCGACGGATCGAGCCGTTGTAGACGCGCACCTTGTCACGCACCTTGCCGCCAAGCAGCTTGTAAACCGGCACGCCCGCGGCCTTGCCGGCGATGTCCCACAGCGCGTGCTCGATAGCGCTCACCGCCGCGCCATAGGGCTTGAACGAGCCGCGCTGGCGGATCTTCAGCATCACCCGCTCGACGTCGGTCGGATCCTCGCCGATCAGCGCCTCGCGGAAATGCAGCACGAAGGGTTTCAGGTAGGTCTTTGTGTATTCGACCTCGCCCAGACCATAGAGGCCTTCGTCGGTGACGACGCGGACGATGGGGTGCTTGCCGATGACGGCGCAGCGCAGGTCGGTGATCTTCATGACGCAGTCCTATTTCACAGACGAGAAAGCTGTCGGCGTGAGCAGCTGGCTGCTGATATTGGCAACGATCTGCCCGTCGCGCTCAGACTCGTCCCGGGCCCTGTGCCATACCGGATCGGTGACGAAAGCCGTCCATTTCGCCTCGCGCTCGGCCAGCGATTCCCAGGCGAGGAAATAGGTGAGCCGATTGTTGTTTTCACCGATCACCGTGGTGAAAAACCCGGCCTGGCGGATGCCGTGCCTCTCCCAGATGGCCAGCGTCTGGTCGGAAAAGCGCTTGAGCAAAGCCGGCAGCCTGCCCGGCAGGCAGTCATAGATGCGCATTTCGTAGATCATGGTTTCGTCCGTTTCTTTCTCCGCCTCTCCCGTGGGAGAGGTCGACACGAATGGTCGGTGGGTGGCTCTGTGACCTTGGGGATGAGGGCAAGGGCGTCCGGGCTAACTCCAGGTCCGGTCCCAGCTATGTTCATCGTCCCAATGCTCGGTGGATTGCCATATCCCTGTGACACCGGGCTGCAGATGCTGCGAGATCACCTCGTCGACGACGTCGTCGATCCCCAGCCCCGGCTTGCCGGGCACGGTGATGAAGCCGTCCTTGACGAGCGGCTTGGGGAGGCCCGTGACGATATCATCCCACCAGTCGACATCGGCGGAGTGGTATTCTAGCGCCATGAAGTTTTCGGTCGCGGTCGCGACATGCGCCGCGGCCATGGCCGCGATTGGGCTTTCGGCCATGTGGATCGCCATGGCGACGCCGTGATCCTGCGCCATGTCGCCGATCTTCTTGGTCTCAAGGATGCCGCCGCTGGTCAGCAGGTCCGGATGGATAACGGAGAGGCCGCCGCTCCTCAGCAGCGGCTCGAAGCCCTCCTTGAGATAGATATCCTCGCCGGTGCAGATCGGCACCGACGTCGCCTGCTGCAATTGCCGGTACTGTTCGGTGTACTGCCAGGGGATCACGTCTTCGAGCCATGCCGGCACGTATTTCTCGATACGGCGCGACAGGCGGATGCCGTCCTGCAGCGAGATGTGGCCGACATGGTCGATGGCCAAGGGAATCTCGTAGCCGATGACCTCGCGGACCTCGTGGATATATTGCTCCAGCAGGTCGATGCCCTTCTCGGTGAAATGCAGGCCCGTGAACGGGTGCTGCACGTTCTGCGCATCGTAGGCGAGATTGCGGGCCTTGCGCTCCTCGAACGTGCCGCCGCGGCCGCGCGGATTGGCGTGAAACCCTTCGAGCGCGCCGGCGGGCGCCGTCACGGCGCCCGGAATGTGGGCGATCTGCATCAGGCCCAGGTCCATCTTGAGGAAGGTGAAGCCGCGCTCCATGCGCGCCCTGAGGCGCTTGCCGGTCTCGGTGCCGCTCGGCTTCTCGGCGTCCGTATCGCAATAGACGCGCACCTGGTCGCGAAACTTGCCGCCGAGCATCTGGTAGATCGGCACGCCATAGGCCTTGCCGGCGAGATCCCAGAGCGCAATCTCGACCGCCGAGACGCCGCCGCCCTGCCGCCCATGGCCGCCGAACTGCTTGATACGGCGGAACAGGCGGTCGATATCGCAGGGGTTCTCGCCGAGCAGCCGGCTCTTCAGCATCAGCGCAAAGGTGGCGCTGGCGCCGTCGCGCACCTCGCCGAGCCCGACGATGCCCTGGTTGGTGTAGATCTTGAGCAGCGCCGAAGTGAAGGGCGCGCCGACGATCTCGGCCACCCGCATGTCGGTAATGCGCAGCTCGGAGGGCCTGGAATTCGTGTTGATGCGATCGAGAGCCTCGTCGGCTCCATCCGTTTTTGGCATGATTTGTCCTCGTTCCGCTGGGAGTGGCCCCGCCCGCCGGGCCTGCTTTAAACAGTGCTAGCCCAGCTCGATCTCGTGGGCCTGCAGATAGCCGCGGTTCATCTCGACACCGAGACCCGGCTTCGACGTCAGCTTGAGGTTGCCGTTCGACACGTCGAGCGGCTTGTCGATGAGGTGATCGTATTTGGAGAGGTCCCACTCCGACGTTTCGAGCTTGTAGAAGTTGGGAACGGTCATCATCACCTGCGCTCCCGCGACCACATTGATCGGACCCGCGGCGTCATGCGGCGAGACCGGGATGTAATAGGCCTCGCAAAGGGCGGAAATCTTCTTGAGCTCGGTGATGCCGCCGGTCCAGGTGACGTCGGGCATGATGTAGTCGGCGAGCTTGTTCTCGAGCACCGGCACGAAATCCCATTTCGTGTGGCCGCGCTCGCCCCAGGAGATGGGGGCACTGACCTTGTCGCGCACCTGCTTAAGCGCGTTGAGGCTTTCCGGCGGGCAAGGCTCCTCGAACCAGTCGATCTGGCCGGCCTCCTCGAGGCTGCGGCACAGGCGGATGGCGGTGGGAACGTCAAAGCGGCCATGCGCATCGATGAGGATGTCGACATTGGGCCCCGCCGTCTCGCGGATGAGAGCCGTGAGCTCGGCAGCTTCGCGCTCGTCCTTGCGGGTCATGCTGCCGTCGAGATAGCCGTCCCGTCTTTCGCGGGCCACGCCATCGACGCTGGGACCCTGGTGCGGGAACGGATCGAATTTGAGCCCGGTGTGGCCGGACTCCACGATGTCGCGAATTTCGCGGACCACCGCTTCCTTGCTGGTGAATTTGGCCTGGTTGGGATGGGTGTAAAGCGAGATTTCATCGCGCACCGGCCCGCCCAGCAGCTCATAGATCGGCTTGCCGAGAACTTTGCCGCGGATATCCCAAAGCGCTATGTCGATGGCGCTCACGCATTCCACAGCGGCGCCACGGCTGCCCATATAGGTGAAGCTGCGGAAGACCTTGTGCCACAGATGCTCGATGCGCGCCGGATCCTCGCCTGCCACGGCAAGCCCGATCTGGCGCAGGATCGTGCAGAGCGCGCGGTTGGCGAGCTTCGTCGTGGTAGTGATCTCGCCCCAGCCGCTGATCCCCTCGTCGGTCGTCACTTCGACGAACAAATACTCTCCCCAATAGGAAGCGTCGGACTTGACCAGCCATGGCCGAATGCTCGTGATTTTCATCTGGACTATCCTCCCTGAATGGCCAGGCTGACGATGTTGCGGGTCCGCTACCCTGCCCGGGCGGCGCTGCGCGCGCGCATGTGTTCGAGGACATGCCGGCCGGAGCCCTCGACATGGCGAGCGATGAGTTCGGCCGCCTTGTCGGCCTCGCCCGATTTTACGAGCGCGATGAGCTCGCGGTGCTCGCGGATGATCGCGGCGCGGCGGGCAAGCGTGAAATTGAAACGCCGGCTGACCGCCCGCAGCACCTCGCGGTGCTTCCACCAGAGCTCGGCGGCATGGCGGTTGTAGTGCCGCTGGTACATCACGGTGTGGAAGGCGGTATCCAGCTCGCTGTGCCTGAACGTGTCGGCGAAGTTGTTCTCTTCGATCAGGCCCTCGAGACGTTCGAGCTCGGCGATGTCCTCCTCGGTCGCCATTCCCACAAACCAGCGCGTCAGGGCGGGCTCGATGAGAACGCCGATCTCGTAGATATCGCGCACGAAATCCTGATCTATGGGCCGGACGCGCGCGCCCCGGTTGGGAACGAAGGTGACGAAGCCCTCGCCGCGCAACAATTGCAGCGCCTCGCGCACGGGATTGGTCGAGGTGCCGTGACGGCGGGCGAGATCGGTGACCACGAGCCGCTCGTTGGCAGCCAGCCGTCCCTCGATGATGTCCTCCCTTATCTGCTCGTAAAGCGAGGCGCCCTCGCTCGATGCCCCGAGAGCGTCAATCCCCTCGGGTGGCTCTGCTTTGAAATCACTCGTTTCCGCCATCGCCGTCCCCTAGTCCAATACACGATCTGACCGATATCACGCACATCTTCGACAAACAATGTACGATTTGTTGCGTTGACAGCTATTCTGCGATCTGAAAACGTATGAAGTGATCGAAGGGATACATTAGGGCGGAGAAATATCCCCGCGATCGAAACGAGCAAGGACCGCTTTGCCTAGGCGCAGAGCGGCATAGGAGAACCTGGGAGGAGACCTATGAGGAGGATCACAGTCGGCGGTGCCGTTCTGCGCGGCGCCGTTTCCACTGCTTTGACGATATCGCTGATGTCGGGTCCGGCGCTTGCCGCGCCCCCGGTCGACCTAAGCAAGTGGTCGCCGGAATATGTGCGCTCGATTGCCGGCACGCAGGATTTTGACACGGCAGGCGATTGCGCCAAGGTCACCCCGCTCGACTACAAGGGGCGACTGACTTTCTGGTATCAGGGCGTGTTCGAGGGCGACCCCGACCTCCTGCGCCAGTACTACAAGGATTTCTTCGCAACCTTCCGCAAGACCTACCCGAACATCCAGCTCGAGGAACAGGCCCTCACCTATAACGACCTGCTCGACAAGTTTCGCACCGCGCTCCTTGGCAACGCGGCGCCGATGGCGGTCCGCCTGCAAATCCTGGGCGGAACCGAGTTCGCCTCGAAGGGCTATCTGCAGCCGCTGAAACCCGAGGACGTCGGCTATTCGACCGAGGATTTCTGGCCCGGCGCCATGAAGGCCGTGACCTGGGACGGCGTGACCTACGGCATTCCGACCAACAACGAGACGATGGCGTTCATCTGGAACGCCGACATCTTCAAGCGCGCGGGCCTCGATCCGAACAAGCCCCCGGCAACCTGGGACGACGTGGTCAAATATTCCAAGCAGATCCACGACAAGCTCGGCATTGCCGGCTACGGTCTCGTGGCGCGCAAGAATGCCGGCAACACGCCCTACCGCTTCATGCCGCAGCTATGGGCGTATGGCGGCGGCGTTTTCGACGAAGCCGCGGCAAACCCGACCTACAAGGACATCGAGCTCAACAGCGCGCAGAGCAAAGCGGCGCTGCAGGCTTCCTACGACATGTATGTCCGCGACAAATCGGTTCCGGTTTCGGCGCTCACCAACCAGCAGGCCGACAACCAGCCGCTGTTCCTGGCCGGCCAGCTCGGCATGATGATCTCGCATCCGTCCGACTACAACGTCATGCTCGACCTGCAGAAGAAGGCGACGGGCACTGACAAGGACAAGGCGCAGACCGTCATCGACAATATGCGCTACGGCCTCATTCCGACCGGTCCCGACGGCAAGCGCGCCGTCGTCTTCGGCGGTTCGAACATCCACATCCTGAAGCCCGAATATGTAGAGGGCGGCAAGGTGGACGAGCCGGCGGCGAAGGCCATCATCTGCATGTGGACGAGCCCGGAATGGTCGCTGAAGATGGCTTACGCCGGCTCGAACCCCGGCAACCTCAACGGCTTCAAGACCAAATGGATGAAGGAGCGTCTGGACAGCATCAAGTTCCTCGATGTCACGACGTCGATGCTGCCATACGGCATTCCGTTCCCGGCCCTGCCGCAGTCGCCCGAGATCATGAACATCATCGTCCCGGACATGCTGCAGATGCCCTGACCGGAGCGATGACCGTCGACCAGGCGGCGGACGACGCGGCCAAGAAGGTGAAAGACCTGATGGCGGCGGACTCTAGAGCATGATGCCGAAAAGTGTGAAGCGGTTTTCGGACCACATCATGCTCTGCTTCTTTGACTCAGAAGCCTGACCTGCGATCTCACCGGCTGCGCCGACAACGCAGCCGGTTCGTTCCGATGAACAAGGGCACGCCAAAGTGACGATCGTGAGCGGCAAGGCCGAGGCTCGCCGAAGACTGCAATCCGCCAGGTCCGATGTGCTTCGCAAGATGTGGGAGCATCGCGCCGACTATGCCTATGTGCTTCCGGCGATTGCCGTGATGCTCATCGTCATCGCCTATCCGATCTACTACACGATCGAATTGTCGTTCTTCAACACGCCGCCCGGCCTGCAGCTCCGCGACAAGATCTTCGTCGGTTTCAACAACTACACGGCCATCCTGACCAGCGGGGTGTTCTGGCAGGTCACCTTCAACACCCTGATCTGGACAGTCGCATCCACTTTCTTTTCCTTCGTGCTCGGCTTTGCCGCCGCGCTGGCGCTGCATCGCGACTTTGCCGGCCGCGGCGTCCTGCGCGCCATTCTCATCATTCCTTGGGTCATCAGCGCGGTCGCCGCCTCCTATATCTGGAAGTGGATCTACCATTCGGATTTCGGCATCATCGGCGCGGTGCTGGTCGAGCTCGGATGGGCCGAGCGGCCGCCGAATTTCATCGACAGCGTCTCAACGGTGCTTCCCTCGCTGATCGTCGTCAACATCTGGCGCGAATTCCCTTTCGCCATGATCATGATGACGGCCGGTCTGCAGACCGTGCCCGAGCAGTTGCTGCGCGCCGCCAAAGTCGACGGCGCCAACGCATGGCAACGCTTCTGGCACGTCACCTTCCCGCATTTGCGCAATGTTTCGACGGTGACGATCCTGCTGCTCGCGGTCGCCAACTTCAACTCCTTCATCATTCCCTGGATCATGACCGGCGGCGGGCCATCGAACGCGTCGCATATCTGGATCACCCACATCTATGAGCTTGCCTTCGGCCGCCAGCGCTGGGGCGTGGCATCGGCCTATTCGGTGCTTCTGTTCATCATCCTGATGACGCTCGGCTACTTTTATGTCCGAGCGCTGAGCGGCAACGAGCGGAAGGACGGCGGCGCATGAGCACGGTTTCCGAGACAATCTCACGAGGCCGGTCCGTCCGCCGGGTGCGGATCGACGGATGGCGATGGGGCGGGCGCGCCTTTCTGCTGTTCATGCTCCTTTACACCGCGCTGCCGATGATCTGGATGCTGCTCACCTCGATCAAGTCCGGCTTCGCGGCGATGCAGTTTCCGCCGCAATGGTGGCCTGACCAACCTACACTCGACAGCTACCAGAAACTGCTCGATCCGCAGAACAGCGTCGGCCAGGATTTCCTGCGCTTCTTCTGGAACAGTCTCATCGTCTCGACCGCCACGACGATCCTTTCGGTGATCGTGGCGGTTCCCGCGGCCTACGCGTTCTCGCGCTTCACCTTCCCAGGTCGGAACTTCCTTTTCTTCGCCGTCCTGCTGCGCAACATGTTCCCGGCGGTGATCTTCCTGGTGCCGCTCTTCATCCTGATGCGCGCGATCGGACTGGTGAACACGCATGGCTCGCTTGTTCTCACCTACCTCACCTTCGGCCTGCCGCTGGCGATCTGGCTCTTGAAGGGCTTTTACGACAACATCCCGGTGCAGCTCGAGCAGGCGGCGCGCATCGACGGCGCAACGCGGTTCCAGGCCTTCATGCTGATCGTGATGCCGCTCTCGACGCCAGGCATCATCGCCACCGCGATCTATTCCTTCATCGGCGCCTGGAACGAGTACATCTACGCCTACACCTTCCTCTCCAAGAACGAACAGCTGACGCTGCCCGTCGGCATCCAGCGCTTCTTCTCGGAGAACACGACGGACTTTCCTGGCCTGATGGCGGCCAGCTTCATGATGAGCGTGCCCGTCGTGGTGCTGTTCCTCCTCCTGCAACGATACTTCGTGCGCGCCCTCACGGAAGGCGCGGTCAAGCACTAGAGCCGGATGATTTCAGGTCGAACCGACCTGAAATCTGAATCCGGCTCTAAATCAAAGAGATAGAGCATGATGTCGTCCGAAAACCGCTTCACACTTTTCGGCATCATGCTCTAGGGAGCTGCCTGCATGGCCCATGTGGTCCTCAAAGATCTCGTCAAGACCTATGGCAGCTTCAAAGCCGTCAACGACGTTTCGCTGACAATCAATGACGGCGAGTTCGTTGCGCTTGTCGGGCCCTCCGGCTGCGGCAAGACGACCACGCTCAATCTCGTCGCGGGCCTGATCTCGGTCACATCGGGCGACATCGTCATCGGCGACCGGGTGGTCAACGACCTCGACCCCAAGGACCGGGACATTGCCATGGTGTTCCAGAACTACGCGCTCTATCCGCAAAAGTCGGTCTATATGAACCTCGCCTTCCCACTGCAGATGCGCAAGCTGCCCAAGGACGAGATCGACAGAAAGGTCAGGGAAGCAGCGCGGGTCCTCGACATGACGCAGCTGCTCGAACGCAAGCCGCGCGAGCTTTCAGGCGGGCAACAGCAGCGCGTGGCGCTCGGACGCGCCCTCGTGCGCGATCCTGCGGTGTTCCTGATGGACGAGCCGCTCTCCAATCTCGACGCCAAGCTGCGCGTGCAGATGCGATCCGAGATCAAGCGGTTCCACCAGGACCTCAAGGCGACGATCATCTATGTGACGCACGACCAGCTCGAGGCCGTGACCATGGCGGACAGGATGGCGGTGATGAATGGCGGCTACCTGCAGCAATATGATTCGCCGGCGCAGGTTTTCGCCCATCCCGCCAATATGTTCGTCGCGAGCTTCGTCGGCAGTCCGGCGATGAGCCTTATTCCGCTGGAGGGGTCGACGGCAAATGGCGGCGCCGTCCTGACGAGCGCGGAAGGCTGGAGTCTTGAGCTGTCGCAACGCAATGCGCGCAAGGTCCAGAAAGCGACCACCAGGAAGGTCGTGCTCGGCGCGCGGCATTCGACGATCAAGCTGCACAAGAGCGCGGTCCCCGGTGCCATTCCAGCCAAGGCCTATACGGTGGAGCCGACCGGAGACGTGACCTTCGTGCAGGCGTTCCTCTCCGGTGCCATCGTCAACATCAGCGTGTCCCCCAACGTCGCCGTCGCACCCGACGAGCAGATCTGGCTCGAGTTCGACCAGGAGCGCATGCACCTGTTCGACAGCGAAACGGAAATGGCGCTCGAGGCCAGTTGAGACGGCGAACGCATGAGACATGAGGGGGAATGACGACGAAGATGAAGATCACCGCGATCAAGCCCTACCCGGTGTGGGTCGGGACCCGTAACCAGATGCTCGTCAAGGTCGAGACCGACCAGGGCATCTTCGGCTGGGGCGAGAGCGGCCTGAGCGGTCGCGAGAAGGCCGTGGCCGGTGCGGTCGAGCACTATCGCGAATTTCTCATCGGCCGCGACGCCATGCAGATCGGCCGGATCTGGCAAGAACTCTATCGCAGCCAGTATTTCGAAGGCGGGCGGGTTCTGCAGGCGGCGATCTCCGCGATCGACATCGCGCTTCACGACATCAAGGGCAAGGCGCTAGGCGTGCCGGTCTACGAGCTGCTCGGCGGCAAGCAGCGTGATCGCATCCCCACCTTCGCCTCGACCGGAGACGAGGCCGAGGGCGACGCCGCCATCGAACGAGCGCGCGAACTGCATGCCGAAGGATGGCAGGCGATCCGCTTCTTCCCCGCCGGACAAAGCAGCAGGGACATTTTCGAGCCGCGCGAGTCCATCGGTCCTACCGCCACCATGCTGAACAAGGCGCGAGAGGCGCTGGGCGACGAGGTCGTGCTCGGCATCGACTATCATCATCGGCTGTCGGTGGCCGAGGCGGCGAGCTTCTGCGGCAAGCTTGGCCGCGGCGTACTCGATTTTCTCGAGGAGCCGATCCGCGACGAAGCGCCGGAGGCCTATGAGAGCCTGCGCACGATGACCGACATCCCCTTCGCCATCGGCGAGGAGTTTGCAAGCAAGTGGCAGTTCCTGCCCTATATCGAGCGCGGCATCCACCAATTCAACCGACTCGATGTCTGCAATGTCGGCGGGCTCACCGAGGCGATGAAGGTCGCCGGCTGGAGCGAAGCGCATTATGTCGACCTGATGCCACACAATCCGCTTGGCCCGGTGTGCACGGCCGCGACCATCCATCTGGGCGCCGCGGTGCCCAACTTCGCCTGGCTCGAAACCAGGGTGCCCGAAAGGAAGCTGGGCTTCGACAATTCCGAGTTCTTTCCCGTGCAACCGCGGCTGGACGGCACCCATTACCCGGTCGGCGACCTGCCGGGGCTCGGGATCGAGGTCAACGAGGCGGCGATCCAGGCGCAGAGCTTTCGCTTCTGGGAAGCGCCGCATCTCAAGCGCCGCGACGGTTCCGTCACCAACTGGTAGTTCCATCTCACCCGGAGTCCGACAATGACGCATACAACCGACATCACGCGACCGTCCAAGGACCTGATCGAAGCGCTGAAGGAGATCGGCGCGGCGACGGTCGCCGGCACGCTCGGCCACATGGGCTTCCGCAGTCCGCACATGGTCGGCCCGGTGGCGCAGAACCATGGCAAAACGATCGTCGGACCGGCGCTGACGCTGCAATTCCTGCCGCAGCGGCCGGACCTCTTCAACGAAGGCGAATATGCCGATCCGGAAACGCAGCTGCACCGGCATGTGCTCTACCACGCGCAGGAGGGCGACGTGGTCGTGGTCGACGCGCGCGGCGACATGAGGTCCGGCGTCTTCGGTGATATGATGTCGACCTATTTCAAGGGCCGGGGCGGCGCAGGCATCGTCATCGACGGATGCATGCGCGACCGGCCCAATGTCGAGAAGCTCGACCTGCCGCTATGGCTGCGCGGCTGGACGCCCAACTATCATGTGCAGACCAGCATCTATCCCAATGCCGTCAACGTTCCGATCGCCTGCGGCGGTGTCACCGTGATCCCCGGCGACATCATCGTCGCCGACGATGACGGGGCGGTGGTGGTCCCCGTCTCGATGGCGCCCATGGTGATCGAGGAGGCGCAGAAGCACCACGATTGGGAAGAGTTTTCCCGAGAGAAGCTCATGCAGGGCGCGCCCTTGCAGCGCTACTATCCGCTGCACGACGATGCCCGCGGAGAGTATGAGGCGTGGCGCAAAACGAGGCGTTAGGAAAGCTCAACGAGGGCGGAGCGCTGGTGCAGGCACGTGGCCGCGCTTGGGGCCAGCTCATCTTCCAGAAGTTGTTCAAGAAGGTGCAGTAATCGGTCTGCGACCGTGTGATCGACGCCGTGAACTGGTCGGGCGCGATTACGTCTTGTAACCCATTGAAGCAGCGGGTCGATTGGGTATCCGTTCTATCCGATATTGGCTACAGAATTGAAATCGTATCTACGAAGGGAACCCGCCGGCCACAGCGCGGCCGCCTACCCAGACGGTTGCGATGTTCGTCCTGGACGCAGTGTAGACGATCTTCTGCAGGATGCCTTCGCCACGGTCGAGGTCTTCCTGCAGCAGCCTGATCGTGCCGCCCACGGCTTGGGTGTCGATGACGCAGGCATCGAAATGATAGCCCGCCGCGAACTGCCCGACCGGCAGGTCGAGCGCGGTCCCGCCCGCGGCGGTTGCGAGGTGGAAGGCGTCGCGGAAATCGATCCGCGCGGCCCTCCGGCTGCTCCGCTTTTCCGGCGGCACGTCGGGGTCGGTGCCGGTCTCCAGCATGCGTGATGCCATGACCGCGCCGCGCATGCCGTCGAAGAGCGAGGCGCTCGGCCCGCCCGAAATGTCGGTTCCGAGCCCGACATTGAGCCCCTTCTCCAGCGCTGCCTTCAGCGGAAAGACCGCATTGGCGAAGTAGGCGTTGGAGAGCGGGCAGTGGGCGACCGCCGAACGGCGCACCCGGATCGTGTCCATGTCGTCCGGCGTGATGAAGTTGGCATGCGCGAGCACGCTCAATCGGCCAAGCAGCCCGAACCGGTCGAGGGCCGCGGTGTCGGTCACGCCGTACCGCTCCAGCACGTAGCCATGCTCCCAGTCGCTCTCCGAGCAATGCGTCTGCACATGGCAGCCGCAGCTCTTCGCGAGCGCTCCCAGCTCGACGAGCGAGGCATCCGTGCATGCGGGGATGAAACGCGGTGTCACCACCGGACGGACCAGGCCGTGCCCGTTGTCCGGGTGCGCGCGGACATAGTCGATCAGCTCGGCCGCGCCGTCGACCGCCGCTTGCGCGGAGGCGTCGCGATAGTAGTCGGGGCACTGGTCGGCGTTGTCCATGACCACCTTGCCGACCAGGGCGCGCTGGCCGCGCTCTAGGCAGGCGTCGACGAGGATGCGGGTCGCGTCGCGGTGGATGGTGGCGAAATAGAGCGCGGTCGTCGTGCCGTTGGCGAGCAGGTCTTCGACCAGCAGGCCGTAATTGCGCCGGGCAAACGCGACGTCGGCGTAACGCGCCTCAAGCGGAAAGGTGTACTTGTGCAGCCAGACCTCCAGCGGCACGTCAAGCGCCTGGCCGAGCTGCGGGTATTGCGGCGCGTGCACGTGCAGGTCGACAAGCCCGGGCAGCAGATAGTGGCCCTTCGGCAGCCGGACGAGCGTCCCTGCCCTGGCCGCCGCGCCGACGGCGGCCTCATAGGCTTCGTCGCCCGGCCTCAGCACGGAGGCGATGACGCCGTCCTCGCGAACCGCGATCAGCGCGTCGCGAAGCTCGTCTATGCTGCCGCGCTCCGGCGCGTGGAAGCCGGAGGCGAGCAATGTCTTACCCTTGAGGTCGGTCATGTTGCCTTCGCGCGGCCAGGCAGCCGCTCAGGCGGCCATGGCCGTGGTGCCGTAGACGATGCCCTTTTCCTTCAGCCAGCGGCGGTAGGCCACCGAGGAGGCGTCCGCGCGGGTGGGGATTTCGGCGCGGGGCTCGAGTGGCAGAAGCCGCGGCCGCTGGTTCTCCAAAATGATCCGGTCCTGCAGGAAGATGAGCTGCTGGAACTGGACGAGTGCTGCCGTCGTCGAGAAGTCATCGATCAGGAACATCACCGGATGAGCCCGGCAGCGGTCCGGCTCGACCGGCTGGACGAACAGGCAGATGACGTCCCAGCGGTTCGCCGAGTTCGGGCATGTCTTGTAGAGCATGACCGCGAAGGGATTGGCGACGCGGTACATGTACTGCGTCATGATGCCTCCGGTCGCGGACAGCGCCGCCTGCGGCTGGAAGAACTCGCAATTGGTCGCCCAGACCTCGTCGACGTCGCGACGGATTTCGGTCGTGTAGTGCCGCACCTCCGTGTGCGGCTCGGCGCCGAGGATGTCGGTGTGGACGAAGGGGAAATGCGCCATGTCGAGGAAGTTCTCGACGATCCTGAGCCCCGAGGCCCTGACCGAGACCGCGCCGCAGATCACCCAGCGCCGGTCGTCCTCTTGCGTCTCGGGGATCGGCAGGACGTCGCGTTCGGGCGCGCCGAGCGTCGCCCACAAATAGCCGTAGCGTTCGCGTATCGGCAAAGCCTCGCTGTCGCCCGCGCGCGTGACGACAACCTTGCCGCCGGCATCGCGGCTGACGCTGAGATCGACGCCCAGCAGCCTGTTGCGCATCGCGCCGACCGGAATGTCGTCCAGCGCCTCTATGCAGTACCACTGGTCGAGAGCAGCCTTCTCGGCTTGCATGGCCATGCCCGTCTCCCTCTACTGGTTGTATATCCTGTTCATCACTGCGCGGTGGTCGGCAAGGGCCTTCTCGACGTCGAAGGACCGGAACGCGCCCTTGCCGATGATTTCCCTGCCGTTGATGTAGGAATAGTCGACGCGGAAGGGCCCGCAAAGCACGAGCGCCGCGAGCGGGTCGCGTTCGGTGCCGGACAGGCCGAGCTGGTCGCGCTTCACCGCGATGAAGTCGGCGCTCATGCCAGGCGCGAGATGGCCGATGTCGTCGCGGCCGAGCAGCGCCGCCCCGCCGCGCGTCGCCATCTCCAGCGCCTCGCGTGCCGAAAGCGCCGTCGGGGTGCCGCCGAAGCCGCCGCGCCCGCCCGGCTTCTCGGAAAGGTAGTGGTGCGGCGCGACGCGCTGCAGCATCAGCGCGAGCCGCGCCTCCATGAACATGTTGGACGTGTCGTTGGAGGCGGAGCCGTCCACGCCGAGGCCGACCTTGACGCCCTTGTCCAGCATTTCGCGGACTTTCGCGATGCCCTGTCCGCAGCGCATATTGGCCGACGGGCAATGCGCCACGCCCGTGCCTGTCTCGGCGAAGCGGTCTATCTCGCCGCTCGTCATGAAGATTGAGTGGGCGAACCAGACGTCATCGCCGAGCCAGCCCACGGATTCGGCGAATTCGACCGGCCGCATGCCATAGATCTCGTGGCAGTACTTCTCCTCGAACAGCTCTTCCGCCAGATGCGAGTGGAGGTTCACGCCGGGATGCTGCCGCGCCAGCGCGGCCGCGTCGCGCATCAGCTCCGGCGTCACCGAGAAGGGTGAGCAGGGCGCGAGCACGATGCGGCCCATCGAGTGGCGCGACGCGTCGTGATAGGTGTGGATCAGGCGCTCCGCATCCTTGAGGATGGCGTCTTCCTTCTCCACGCAGTAGTCCGGCGGCAGTCCGCCCTGGCTCTCGCCGCGCGACATGGCTCCGCGGGCCGCATGGAAGCGCAGGCCGATCTCGCGCGCCGCCTCGATTGTCGAATCCAGCGTGCAGTTGTTGGGCAGGATATAGAGGTGGTCCGAGCTGGTCGTGCAGCCGGAATGAATGAGCTCGGCCATGGCGACCCGCGCGGAGACATAAATAGCGTCGTCGTCCAGCTCGGCCCAGATCGGATAGAGCGTCTTCAGCCAGACCATCAGCTCGTCGTCCTGCACCATGACGCGCGTCAAGTTCTGGTACATGTGGTGGTGGGTGTTCACCATGCCCGGCATGACGACATGGCCGGAGAGGTCGAGCACCGCATCGGCCTCAAACCCTGCGAGTTCGGCCGTCGTGCCGACCTTGTCGATCACATTGTCGCGGACGAACAGCGCGCCGCCCGAAATCTCGCGGCGCGCGTCGTCGACCGTCGCGAGATGATCGATGTTCTTGACCAGAAGCGTCGTCATCGGCCGCCCATCAGCGTACATCGCGGTAGAACGGCTCGCCGAGAGCGGCCGGCGCGGCCATCAGGCGGCGCACTTTCTGCCAGGCAAGCACCGGCACGATCATCAGCGCGATGGTGCCGAGATAGGGCAGCATCGACAGGAACGGGGCGGCAACCGGCCAGTTGCGCGCCTGACCGACGAAGCCGATCGACGTGATGAGGCCGAACAGCAGCGCCGTGAGCACGGCGTTGACCGGCCGGTAACCGGCGAAGATGACGAGCGAGACCGCGATCCACCCGCGCCCTGCGACCATGCCGTCCGACCAGGCCGGCACGAAGGCGAGCGTCAGGTAGGCGCCGGCGCCGCCGCACAGCGCCGCGCCCGCGGTGACATAGGCGAAGCGGATCAGGCCGACCGGGATGCCGGCGGCATCGGCGGCGGCCGGGTTCTCGCCGACGGCGCGCATGTTGAGCCCGTGCCGTGTGTGGAACAGCAGGTAGTGCAGGCCGAGCGGCAGGACGATGTAGATGAGGTAGAGCAGCACGTTCTGCGAGAAGAGCGCCGGCCCGAGGATCGGGATGTCGCTCAGCAGCGGTACCTCGACACGCTCGAAGACCGCGGCCGATGGCGTGCCGGAGTAGCTGCGGCCGATGGTGTTGGCGAGCCCGGTGCCGATCAGCGTCAGCGCCAGTCCGCAGAGAACCTGGTTCGCCCGGATGGTCACCGTGGCGAACGCGAAGACCATGCCGAACAGCGCCCCGACCACGAGAGCCGCGGCAAAGCCGAGCGCCGGCGAAGGAACGGCCGCGACGGTCGCTACGCCGGTGATCGCGCCCATCGCCATCAGCCCTTCGGCGCCGAGATTGACGACGCCGACGCGCTCGGCGAGCACCTCGCCCATGGCCGCGAGCGCCAGCACGCCGCCGGCGAGAAAGGTTGTGGCGAGAATTCCGGTCAAGAGGTCCAATGTCGGTCTCGCTCTATGCTCTCGTCGATCCGGCGCGGAGGATGCGGTAATGCGCAAGCTCGT
This sequence comes from Mesorhizobium sp. M2A.F.Ca.ET.043.02.1.1, assembly GCF_003952405.1. Taxonomy (NCBI): domain Bacteria; kingdom Pseudomonadati; phylum Pseudomonadota; class Alphaproteobacteria; order Hyphomicrobiales; family Phyllobacteriaceae; genus Mesorhizobium; species Mesorhizobium sp. M2A.F.Ca.ET.043.02.1.1. Next base: position 5,001,637 of record NZ_CP034445.1, on the reverse strand, counting down.
CGCCGATCGCCGTCAGGAACAGGATCGCCCCGGTCATCGCCAGCACTGCGGAGGTGGTGATGCCTTGAGTCTGCAGGATGATGCCGGAGTTGAGGATGAAGGCCATGAGTATGCCGGTGAAGATGACGCCGACGCAGGAGTTGCGGGCGAGCACCGCGACCATGATGCCGAGATAGCCGAAGTTGTTGGAAATCCCGCCCTGCAGGCGGTGAACGGTGCCGGCGAGCTCGAAGGCGCCGGCGACGCCGGCGATCAGGCCCGACAGCAGCATGACGGTGATGATGTGGCGCCGCACCGCGATGCCGGCATAGGCCGCGGCCGAAGGATTCGAGCCGGACAGCCGCACCTCGTATCCCCAGCGGGAGAAGGCGAGGATCGCGGCGGCGGCCAGCGCCATCAGGATGGCGATCGGCAGGCCCCAGTGAATCAGTCCCCAGAATTCGGGCATCTCGACCGTGATCCGCGGCGTCGAGGAGTTGGACATGCCGACGCGGTCGCGCCACGGGCCGGTGGAGACGTAGTAGACGAGCAGCGCAGCCACGAAGTTGAGCAGCAGCGTCGTGATCAGCTCGTTCACGCCGACGAAGGCGCGCGCCAGTGTGGGGACCAGGATCCAGACGACGCCGCCGAGCGCGCCGGCGGCAATGATCAGCGGCAGGATGAGCCAGGCAGGGCCGGGTACGAACAGCCCGACCGCGGTGGCCGCGAAGGCGCCGAGGAGGAACTGTCCTTCGGCGCCGATGTTCCAGGTACCAATCTGCTGGCCGATTGCCACCGAGAGGCCGGTGAGGATCAGCGGGATCACGAGCAGCCCGAAATCCTCCATCCCGAAGGTGGAGCTGAAGGTGGCGCTGACGAGCTGCGCTCCTAGCGCGAGCGGGTCCTCGCCTGCCACCAGCAGCGCGATGGATGCGGCCAGCACCACGATGGCAATGGCCAGCGCGCGCATGGCGAGCGCGATGCCAGGCTGGACGGATGGCAGCCGCTGGAGGCGCAGGCCCTGCAACATCACGCCGCCTCCTTCCGCACGGTGCGTCCGCCCATCAGCAGGCCGATCTGCTCGACGTCGATCTTGTCGTTGTCGAGCGCGCCCATGAGCCGGCCCTCGTAGAGCACGGCGATGCGATCGGAGAGGTTGAGGAGTTCCTCCAGGTCCTCCGAGATAAGCACGATGCCGGCACCTGCGTCGCGCAGCTCGACGATGTAGCGCAGCATCGTGTTGATGGCGCCGACGTCGAGGCCGCGGCTGGGATAGGCGGCGACCAGCACCTTGTGGGCGATGCGCATCTCGCGGCGCGCCACCAGACGCTGCTGGTTGCCGCCCGACAGGTTGCGGACCGGCATGGCGAAGTCCGGCACGGCGACGTCCGCGGCCTTGGCGATCTCGCGCGCAAGCAGGGTCGCGGCGCCCGAGCGATAGAGCCCGCCGGAGCCGATGGGCGGCTTCTTGTATTCGCGCATGACCGCGTTGATGGCAACGCTCATCGCCGGGGCCAGCCCGCTGCGCAGCCGGTCCTCCGGGATGTGGCCGATGCCGAGCTCGCTGAACGCAGCAGCATCCCCCGCCCCGAGCGGCGCGCCGTCCACGACGATGCGTCCCGACGCGATGCGCTGCAGCCCGGTGAGCACATGGCTAAGCTCGCGCTGCCCGTTGCCGGCGACGCCGGCGATGCCGACGATCTCGCCCGCATGGATGTCGAGGGTGATGTCGTGGAGGGCAGTTTTTCCGCCGTCGTCGAGCGCCGAGACGCTTTCCAGCCTCAGGATCGGCTCCGCCGACCGGGGCGCCGCGCCGGGCGGCCGCTGCCGCATGTCGGCGAGCACGATGTCGCGGCCGACCATGAGCCGCGCCAGCATCCGGGGATTGCACTCGGATGTGTCGTGCGTCGCGATCCTGCGGCCGCCGCGCAGGATGGTGATGCGGTCGGAGATTTCCAGCACCTCGTCCAGCTTGTGGCTGATGAAGATGACCGCGTTGCCGCGCGAGGTGAATTCGCGTAGCGCCTTGAAGAGCTCGCGCGCCTCGGCCGGGGTCAGCACCGCCGTCGGTTCGTCGAGGATGAGGATGCGGGCCTCGCGGGCGAGCACGCGCAGGATCTCGACGCGCTGTTGCTCGCCGGTCGAAAGCTCGTTGATGCGTGCGTCCGCCCGCACATTGAGGTTGAAGCGTTGCGCCAGCGCCTTCGTCCGCGCCTCCAGCTTACGAGCGGAGGCAAGCCGGGGCGTCTCGCTCCAGCCGAGGTGGATGTTCTCGGCCACGGTGAAGGCCTGCACCAGCTTGAAATGCTGGTGCACCATGCCGATGCCCGCCGCGATGGCGTCGAGCGGCGTGGCGAACTCCTTGGCGTAGCCGTCGATGGTGATCTCGCCTGCATCGGGCTGGTAGATGCCGGTGAGAATGTTCATCAGCGTCGACTTGCCGGCGCCGTTCTCGCCGAGCAGCGCGTGGATCTCTCCCGGAAGCACGTCGAGATCGACGTCCTGGTTGGCGACGACGCCCGGGAAATATTTGGCGATACCCTTCAGCTGCACCAGCGGCGCCGTTCCCGGCGCCGCGATGTAGCGATCCTGCGTGGCATTCATGCCGGCCTGCCGCAATGCGCTGCGTTATGGCAGGTCATCAGGCGCTGAGGCCCGAGACGCCCTCGATCGACCAATCCCAGTAGTAGAGCTCGAGGTCGGTCATGGTCTTGCCGGCCTCGACGCGGACCTTGCCGGTCGAGTCCTTGATCTCGCCGGCGAAGGGCGACCAGCCGCCGAGGATCTTCTCTCGCACGTCGTCCGCCGCCTTGGCGACATCGGCTGGGACCTTCTCGCCCCATGCGTCGCGGTCGATGCCCTTGCCCATCGCAAACAGGTTCTCGCTCGAGGTCCACTCGCCGGCCAGGCGCTTCTTCACCTGGTCGACGTAGAAGTCCTTGAAGTCGATGATAATGGAGGAGACGTAGGCGTTCGGACCGTAGCGGCGGATGTCGGTGTTCCACATCGCTGCCCAGACGCCGCGCTTCTCGGCGACCTGCAGATAGGCGGCCTCGTCCATGATGCCGAACAGGAAGTCGCAGCCATTGTCGATGAGCGCGGTGCCGGCCTGCGCGGCGGCCTGCGGGTCGAACCAGGAGTTGATGACGACCGCCTGCAGCGTGGCATTCGGATTGACCGAACGCGCGCCCAGGAGGAAGGCGTTGGTGCCGCTGAACACCGACGGAACCGGGAAGGAGGCGACATAGCCGAGTTTGCCGGACTTGCTGAGATGGCCGGCGGCAACACCCAGCACATAGGTCGGGTACCAATGGTTGAGATAGTACCAGCCGAGATTGTCCATCGTGGTGCGGCCGTCGCACTCCATGAAGCCGACGTCGGGCGCCCGCTTCACAACCTCGTGCAGGAAGTCGCCAGTGCTGGATGTGTCGAAGATGAGATTGGCGCCTTCGCTCACGAACTGGCGGTAGATACGGGTGGCATCCGCCGAATACGGCACGTTCTCCACCTCGAGCACCTTCTTCAGCTTGGGGAACGCCTTCTGTACGGCCAGCACGCCCTGGTGATGCGCCCACGTCCAGCCTTCGTCGGTGACCGGGCCGACATGGCCAAAGCCGATCACGGCATTCTCTTCGGCGACGGCTGGCAATGGCGCGGCCGCGCGCGCGGCGCCGACGAGGCCCGTCCTGGGCAGCAGGAGCGAGGCGCCGGCGGCGGCGCCCATGTTGAGGAATCCACGGCGGGAAAGCTTCTCGATACTGATCATGTTCTATCCTTTGCGCGATACACGGCGGTCAGTTTGGGAGGAGTTCGGTTTTCAGCAGGCCATCGATTTCCGCCGACCATTCGGACATCCATGCCTGCTTGGTTTCGTTGTCGAGCCATGCGGCCTCGAGGCCGGCGAGCGCGATCTTCTTCAGCGCCTCCGGCGAGAGCGCGAAATTGTCCATGACCAGCGCGTATTCGCGGTCGAGCGTGGTGGCGAACATCGGCGGATCGTCGGAATGGATGGTGACGTTGAGGCCAGCCTCGATCATGCGCCGAATCGCGTGGCCAGGAGCCGCAAGGTCGCGCCAGACCGTGGTTGCCAGCGTCGTGCTCGGGCAGCAGGTGAAGACGATGCCGGCTTCCTTGCAGCGCTCGACCAGCGCGGGATCGTCGACCACGTGGTAGCCGTGGTCGATGCGGCGCACGCCGAGCAGGTCGATGCTGTCGGCAACGTTCTCGGCCGGGCCGGATTCGCCCGCATGGGCGGTGACGTTCAGCCCCTCTGAGCGCGCGCGCTCGTACATCGTCGCGTAGGGAGCCGGCGGAAACGGCGCCTCGTTGTAGTCAAGGCCGATGCCGATCACGTCGGGCACGCGCTCGGCCAGCACCATATCCAGGAACTGCTCGCCGCGTTCCGGTCCGAGCTCGCGGCTGTGTGCGGGAATGAGCTTACAGACGACGCCATATTTTTCCTTGGCGCGCCGCATCCCGTCGAGAACGCCGGCGAGCATGTTGGAGTAGGAAACGCCGTGGGCGAGATGCGCATGCGGGCTGAAGAAGAGCTCGACGTAGCGCGCCCCGGCGATCGCGCAGCGCTCCAGCGCCTCGAAGGTAACCCTCGAGAAGTCCGCGGCGCTTTTGATCGAGGCGCAGACCAGGTCGTAGATTTTCAGGAAGTCGGGCAGGTTGTCGTAGCTGTACAGCTCAGCTGTCGGCTTGGGCAGCGCGACCGAATTCAAAGCGGCGAGATCGGCGAAGGTAGAGGCGGAAACGGCGCCCTCGAGGTGCAGATGCAACTCGACCTTGGGCAGCTGCTGAACGAAGCTCGCCAAAGACATCAGCCTTCCCCATTCCGAGGCACAATGTCGCTGACGGCGCCATCTGCCTCATTTCCCTTCCGGCTCTTTCAGGCCGTTGCGGGACACCTATTCAACACGAAGTTGTTCGACTTTTTCGTCGTTTTCCGTGCCTTCCATTCTCCCTTACGCAACAGATGTCAGGGAAATTTGGCTTGCACAAGCCCCAAAATGATGCCTAATTAGACAGAAGGCAATATTGCTTAAAAATTGTGCAAATGGCTGGGATTGTAGGCAGCGTGCGTGGTGCGATGAAGCAGCGAGGGCTGGAGTGAAGGTGGTCTCGACCGAAACCGCCCGGCTGTCCTTCATCGGACGGCTGGTGCCGCCCAGCTTCGCCGCGTTCTGCGACCGGCGGGCGGAGAAGCTCGACCTGAAGATGGCGATCAGGAGCGTCGCCGCCGACCGCTTCACCGTCGAAGTCTCGGGCCAGCCCGACCTCGTCGACGCGTTCGAGATGGCGTGCAGCCTCGGCCCGCTCGATTGCCTCGTGCTCGACTATGAGCGCACCAGAATCCACAGCATTTCCAATGGGGAACAAGAACGATGACCACCGCGGGTGTCTGGCATCCGGTCGCACTGTCGGCTTCGATTGAGCCGGGGAGCTCGGCCGGCACGCATATCGACGGTAAGGAGTTCGTCGTCTGGCGCGACAACAGCGGCGCACCGCATGTCTGGGAAGACCGCTGCCCGCATCGCGGCATGAAGCTCAGCTTCGGCTTCGTGCGCGGCGACCACATCGCTTGCCTCTATCACGGTTGGCAGTACGACACGGCCGGGCAGTGCCGCTACATCCCGGCTCATCCTGAGCTGGACGTGCCGGGGAGCATTAGGGTGCCGGTCCTCCAGACGGTCGAGACGGCTGGCATGATCTGGATGGCCACCGAGCCGACTGAGTCCGCGCCTCCTGCCCCGCAGGAGACCGGCGAGACCGTCCCGGTGCGCAGCGTCTTTTTCGGCGCAGCCATTGACGCGGTGCTGGCGGCGATCGAGACGACACCGTCGCGCCCTTTCAGCGACGAGGCTGCAGCCCCCGTCCTCCGCCAGATCGACGGTCGTCTCTACGCGCTGACGGTTGGCAACGACATGCTTCTCCTCGGCCTGCATAGCCTTTCCGGAGAGCGCACGGCATTGCATGTCGTCATCGCCGGACCTGCCGCACGCTATGCCGGCAAGGGACAGGCGCATTTCCTGGCCTGGACGGCCGAACTGCGCCACCGCATCGAGACGCAGCCGGCAGCAGCGGTGGCCGCGTGATGGCCGGGATCGTCCTCTACAACTACGAGCTTGACGAGAACTGCTACAAGGTGCGGCTCGCGCTTTCGATGCTCGGCCTCAAATGGGAGCCGATCGCGGTCAACGCCTTCCCCGGCAACGAGCAGACGACGCCGCCCTTCCTGGCCATGAACCCCCTCGGCACACTGCCGATTCTGAAGGACGGCGACCTGACCCTGTTCGGCGCCGAAGCGATCCTAGCGCATCTCGCCCGCGCCAATGACGCCACTGGCAAATGGCTGCCGGCGGAGGGCGCCGACTTCGCCGGCGTCATGCAGTGGCTCGTCTTCTCGGCCGGCGCGCTGGCGGTCGCGGCCGAGGCGCGCCGCAACTCCCTGTTCGACACGCCGGGCGACGGCGAGGCGCTGCAGGCATCGGCGGGCAAGCTGTTGCGCATCATGGACGACCACATGATCGCGCGCGGCTACGAGGGCCTCGACTGGTTCGCGGCCGGCCATCCCACGATCGCCGACATCGCGCTTTTTCCGGCCTTCGCGCTCAGCCGCGATTTCGGGATAGACCACGATGAATATGCCGGGCTGCGGCGCTGGGGACGGCGCGTCCGTTCGCTCCCCGGTTTCGTGACCATGCCGGGCATTCCGGACTATTATTGAGGCGCAGACGCCCAGGCAGAAGGCAGAAAAGTCATGAGCAATCTCAGCCGCTTCTCGGTACAGCCGCTCTCGACCATGACGCGGAGGCTGGCCGACGTCGCCTTCGGCAGGCAGGAGCCCGACCTGGTCATTGCCGGGGCGCGCGTGCTGTCGACCTATTCCGAGCGCATCCTGGTGGACCGGGAAGTCTGGATCTCGGGCGGGCGCATCGCCGCGGTGAAGCCCGCCGGTACCTACAAGGGAACCGCCGCCAGGGTCTACCAGGCCAAGGGCGGCATCGTCGCGCCGGGGCTGGTCGATCCGCACATCCATATCGAATCATCGATGGTGACAGCCTGCGCCTATGCGGAGGCCGCTCTGCTCAACGGCACCACGACAATCTTCTGCGACAGCCACGAGATCGGCAACGTGATGGACGTCGCCGGCGTCGAGGCGATGCTGGAAGACGCCCGCCAGGCGCCGCTTTCGATCTTCCTGACCGTGCCCAGCACGGTGCCGGCCACCTCGCCGCAGCTCGAAACGGCCGGCGGCGACCTGACGGCGGAAAAGATCGGCGCGCTGTTCGACAAATGGCAGGAAGCGGTGGCGCTCGGCGAAAAGATGGACTTCGTGCAGGTGGCGATGGGCGACGAGCGCAGCCATGCGATCCTCGCGGCGGCGCTCCAGCGCGGCCGCCCCGTCTCCGGCCACGTTTACGGCCGCGAATTCGTGGCGGCTTATGCCGCCTCCGGCGTGACCGACACGCACGAGGCGATCGACCGCGAGATCGCCGACGACATGCTGGAGGCCGGCATCTGGCTCTTCCTGCGCGGCGGCCCGCCGACGACGCCGTGGCACTCGCTCCCGCAGGCGATCAAGACGATCACCGAGCTCGGCGCCTCGCACAAGCGCGTCGCCGTGTGCACCGACGACCGCGACGCCGACGATTTGCTGCTCTTCGGCCTCGACTGGGTGACGCGCGAAGCGATGAAAGCCGGCATGAAACCGGAGCAGGCCTGGGCGATGGGCTCGCTGCACGGGGCCACGCGCTTCGGCATGGAAGGCGAGATCGGGGGGTTGGGCGGCGGGCGTCGCGCCGACCTCGTGCTGCTCGACGATTCCTACAAGCCGGTGAACACCTGGTACGGCGGCGAACTGGTCGTCGAAGACCACAGGATCACGCCGGTCCTCGACCGCGCGCTTTCGCAGCGCTACCGCTATCCCGAGGCGGCCTACCACACGGTGAAGCTGCCGAAGGCGATCAGGCTCACCCCGGACCTTCCGATCGAAAAGGTCGTGGCGCACACCATACGGACCGAGCTGCCGGGCATCACGCTCGGGCACGAGCGGATCACGCTCGAGCCGGCGAACGACTGGCAGACGCATTTCGACCGGCACGGGCTCTGCTTCGTGACCGTGGTGGAACGGCATGGCAAGTCCGTCGGCAATGTCGCGCACGGGCTGCTCAGCAACTTCGCGCTGAAGCGCGGCGCGGTCGCATCCTCGGTCGGGCATGACAGCCACAACATCATCGTCGCGGGCGTCAACGAGGTCGACATGCAGGTCGCGCTGCGCGCGCTCGAGGAGAAGCAGGGCGGCGTCTGCGTGGTCCATGACGGCAAGGTGACCGCGATGGTCGACCTGCCGATCGCCGGACTTCTCTCGGACAAGCGCGTCACCGAGGTTGCGGAGGAGATGAAGGTGCTGAAGCGCGAATGGGAAGCGGCCGGCTGCTCCATCCCCTATATGGGCTTCAACCTCATCCCGCTCTCCGTGATCCCGGAGATACGCATCACCGACAAGGGACTCGTGCTGGTGCCGGAGATGACGATCGTGCCGGCCTTCGAGGCGGCCTGAGTGGATCCCTATCGCCTCGGCCTCGTCTCGCCGCGTATCCACTATTTCCAGCTGGTGGCGCGGCTGGGCTCAGTGCGGCAGACCGCGCAGGTGCTTAACGTCGCGCCGTCCTCCATCAGCCGCCTCGTCAAGGCGCTGGAGGACGAGATCGGTACGCCGTTGTTCGAGCGGGTGCGGCAACGCCTGAAGCTGACCAGCGCGGGTGAGCTGCTGCTCTACCACGCCAAAGTGAGCACCTCCGAGCTTGGCCGCGCCTGGTCGGAGATCAACGACCTGCGCGGCCTCAACCGCGGCGGCGTCTCCGTGACCGTGGTCGAGAGCGTCGCGCGCGGCCTCATGCCGGCCGCGCTCAAGGAGTTCTGGGAGCGTCACCCGCTGATCACGGTCGACGTGCGGGTCGCGGGGTCGCAGCAGGCGTGCGATGCCGTGGCGGAAGGCGACTGCCAGCTTGCGCTCGCCTTCGACGTGCAGGTGCCGCGCAGCGTGCGCAAGATCGCGGCAGCCACGCTGCCGCTCGGCGTGGTCGCGCATCCGGACAGCCGTTTCGCCGGCCGCAAAGAGCTGAAGCTGTTCGACCTTTCCGGCGAGCGCGTTATCCTGTCGGACGGCAGCCTGGCGCTGGGGCTTTCGGTGGAGGAGGCTATCAGCCGCTCGATCATCGATCTGACACGGCGCTCCCGAACCAATTCGATCGGAATGATGATCGAACTTGCCAAGCTCAACCTCGGTACGGTGCTGCAGACGCGCATCGGCGTCGAGGCGGAGGTCGCCGACGGCACACTGATCTTCGTCCCGCTGCATGACGCCAAGATACCGCCACGCCGGCTGATGCTGCTCACTCGGCCGGAGCGCGAGATGTCGGACGCGGCCTCCGCCTTCGCCACGCAACTGGCGCGGACGGTAGAGCGGCTCGGAAACGGTCGATGACCACCGCCGCCTGTTGTTGCGTTCCACGCATCGTATCGCGGCTTCCTTTTGCACTATTCGGAACATCTCCTTTTCTGCGAACCTGCGTCGGCAGGAGAGAATTCGCATGAAGAAAAGCGCGGTGGACGCCGTCATTCGCGGACTGAAAAGAACAGGAGTGTCGATCGTCTGCTACCTGCCTGATTCGCTATTCAAGGAACTCTACCCGGCGCTCGACGCCGATCCCGACATCAGGACGATCCGCGTCACCAACGAGGGCGAAGGCGCGGCCATCTGCGGCGGCGTGTTCCTGTCGGGCAAGCGGGCCGCGCTGGTGATGGAGAACTCGGGTCTCAGGGCCTCGGTCGAGCCGCTGGCGCGCATGGGCCTGGGCGCCGGCATCCCGGTCGTCATGCTGATGAGCTACCGCGGCGAGCTCGGCGAGAACAACTGGTGGGCCATCCCCCACGGCATCACCATGGAGCCGGTGCTGGACGCGTTGCGCATCCCCTACCGCGTGGTGCGCGACGAGGAAAAGATCGAACGGGCGATCGCCGACGCCTACTCCTGGTCTTACGCCTCCTATTACCATTCGGCGATCGCGCTCGGCGGCGAGGTGGTGCGATGAAACGCTTCGACTGCATGAAGGCGCTCGCTGCCCGGCTGAAGGACGAGCTGGTGATCCTGTCGCTCGGCGGCAGCGTCGACGAATGGTACAACGCCGCGCCGCATATGCGCGAGGCGAGCCTCTTCCAGCAGCAGCTCGGCTGCGTGACCCCCCAGGCCTTTGGGCTGGCGGCCGGCCTGCCGCACCGGCGCATCGTCTCGCTCGACACCGATGGCGGACTGCTCTTCAATCTCGGCATCCTCGCCACGCTCGGCAATGAGCAGCCGAAGAACCTGCTGGTCGTCGTCTGGGACAACGAGCAATATTTGTCGATCGGCGGCCCGCCGACCCACACTGCCTTCGGCCGGGTGGACCTCGCCGCGATCGCCCGTGGCGCCGGGGTCGAGGACGCCTATCTGGTGCGCACGCTCGACGAGTTCGACGCCCACTGCAAGGCTGGATTGGCCGCCGGGAAGCCGTACATCGTCGTCGCCAAGGTGTCGGGCACGGTGCAGCCCGACATCAGGCGCAAGCACAGCGACGGCCGCGAGGACAAATACATCTTCGTGCGCCACGTCGAGGCGACCGAAGGCATAACCATCATGGGTCCGAGCGAGCACAACTGAAGTCGGCCCATGATCGCCTCCGCCCCCGCCATTCCCGCCAGGCCGCTCAAACCTTCCTACGACGTCATCGTGGTCGGCGCGGGCTCCGGCGGCGCAGCGGTGACGCGGCGGCTGGTGGACGCAGGCGCCGAGGTGCTGCTGATCGAGGCGGGGCCGGCCGGCATCGGCATCGCCGAGATCGACGATCCGGCGCAATGGGTGCCGCTCGGGCGCGGCGCCTATGACTGGGGCTACGACTACGCGCCCGCCCCGCCCGTCAACGGCCGCACCATCGGCATCCCGCGCGGCAAGGTGCTGGGCGGCTCCAGCGCCATCAATGCGATGATGTGGTATCGCGGCCACCCGCGCGACTACGATGCCTGGGAAGACGCCGGCGCGAAGGGCTGGAGCTTCGCCGACTGCCTGCCCTACTTCCGTCGCTGCGAGGACTGGCAGGACGGCACCAGCCAATGGCGCGGCGCGGGCGGACCGCTGCGCATCGAGCGCGCGGCCGAAATGCATCCCGTGGCGCAGGCGCTCATCGACGGCGCGGCGGAACTGGGCATCCCGGTCATCGACGATCCCAACGGTCCCGACAACGAGGGCGCCGCCCCCGCCAACTTCAACATCGCCGGCGGCCGGCGCTGGAGCGCCGTGCAGGGCTACCTGCTGCCGATCCTCGACCATCCGCGCCTCACCGTCCTGACCGAATCGCTGGCGGTCAGTCTGGCGGTGGAGGACGGCCGGTGCGCGGGCGTGCGCCATCTCGTCGGCGGCGCGGAGCGGGAGACCCGCGCGCAAGAACAGGTCGTGCTGGCGCTGGGTGCCATCGACACGCCGCGCCTGCTGATGCTCGCCGGCATCGGCGACCCGGCCGAGCTCGGCCGGCTCGGCATCCCGACCGTTCACGCGCTTCCCGGCGTCGGCCGCAACCTCCAGGATCATCCGCTGGCCCAGGCCTGCGTCTTCCGGGCGAAACGGCCGCTCGGTCCGGTGACCGGCAATGGCGGCGGCTCGATGGTGAACTGGAGATCGCGGCCGGACCTGCCGCAGGCCGACCTCCACGCCTTCCCGGTGCAGGGCAACAGCGCCGAGCCGGCGATCCGCGCCCGCTATGAGATTTCGGGCGACGTATTCTCCTTCGGCGCGGGCGTGATGCGCTCGAAGAGCGTCGGCCATCTGCGGCTGCTGGAAGCCCGGCCAGGCGGCGCGCTGGAGATCCAGCCCAACTTCCTCGCCGAGCCCGAGGATCTGGAGGCGATGGTCACGGCGGTCGAGGCCGTCATCGAGATGGCGGCCGCCCGCGCCAACGCGCATGTTTTCGCCGGCTTCGCCGCGCCCGACCGGCGGCTCTCGCGAAAGGAGACGGTTGCCTTCGTCCGCGACGCCTGCTCGACCTTCTTCCACACCTGCGGCACCTGCCGCATGGGCGAGGACGACGAGGCCGTGGTCGACAGCCGCCTCGCGGTGCGCGGCATCGGCGGACTGACCGTCGCCGATGCGTCGGTGATCCCGATCATACCGAGCTGCAACACCCATGCGCCGGCAACGATGATTGGGGAACGCGCGGCCGACTTCATCTTGCAGGCGGCCCGAAACTTGCCTGGCTGCGGGACGAGGGACGAACGGATGAGGGGAACGTAGTGACTGAAAGCATGATCCTGGCAGGCGACCATCTGCTCACCATGGACGCAACCAACAGCGTCATCGCCGACGGCGCCTTGCTGATCGAGGACGGCCGCATCGCCGCGGTCGGCAAGCTGCGGGAGATCGCGGCCGACAACCCGTCGGCGCCGGTGAAAAAAATCGCCGACAGCGTGCTGATGCCCGGCATCGTCAACGCGCACGCCCATTCCGGCTTCCTGCGCGGCACGGCGGAGCATCTGCCGGTCTGGGATTGGCTGACGCTGCACATCAACCCGATGCACAGGGTGCTGCAGCCGCACGAGGCGGAAGCCGCCTCATGGCTGTGCTACGCCGAATCCGTGCTCGGCGGCACGACCACGGTCGTCGATATGTGGCGCTTCATGGAGGGCAGCGCCAAGGCGGCGGAAGCGATCGGGAACCGGCTCGTCGCCGTGCCCTATGTCGGCGAGCATCCGGACTACAACTATTTCGACACGCTCGACATGAACGAGGCGATGATCGAGACGTGGCATCGCAAGGCCGGCGGCCGCGTCAACGTATGGGTCGGTCTCGAGCATCTCTTCTATGCCGATGAGGCTGGGCAGCGCCGCGCCGTGGAGCTGGCGAAGAAGCACGGCACAGGCTTCCACACCCATTGCAGCGAAGCCCAGATCGAGCTCGCCGAATTCGAGAGACGCTACGGCAAGCGGCCGATGTACGTGCTAGACGATCTCGGCTTCTTCGAAACACCGCTCGCCATGATCGCGCATGGCGTGTGGCTCGATTCCGCCGAGATCGAATTCATCGCGAAGCGCCGCGTGTCGGTCGCGCACAACCCGGTCTCCAACATGAAGCTCGCCAGCGGCATCGCGCTGGTCGGCGAGATGCTGGCCGCCGGCGTTGCGGTCGGCATCGGCACGGACGGCGAGAAGGAGAACAACAATTTCGACATGTTCGAGGAGATGAAGGTCGCCTCCCTGCTTGGCAAGCTCAAGGATCTCGACGCCGCCGCCATGGACAGCTGGCAGGTGCTGCGCATGGCGACGATCACCGGGGCCAAGGCGATCGGGCTCGACGCCGAGATCGGCTCGATCGAGCCCGGCAAACGCGCCGACATCATCGCGGTCCGCACCGACACGCCGCGCATGACGCCCCTCTACGGCGAAGGCCCCTACTTCAACCTGCAGCACAATCTGGTTCATGCCGTGCGCGGCAGCGACGTGGCAATGACGATGATCGACGGCCAGATCGTCGTCGAGGATGGCGAGCTCAAGACCGCCGATCTGGGTGAGATCATCGCGGAGGTCCGTAAGGTAGCGCCCGGCCTCTTTGCCCGGCGCGCGGCCTTCCTCGCCGAGAATGCCGACGGCATCCGGCAATGGACCGACTGAACGGAGCGGAGCCATGAAGACGACCGACAGGGCGGCGCTCGACGAATGGTACGCGGTGGCGACCGCCGCGGAACTCGGACAAGCTCCGGTCGTGACACGCCTGCTCGGCCAGGACATCGAGCTCTGCCGCGACGAGGCCGGAGCGCCGGTCATCCGTGAAATCTTGAACGACGGCGGAAGAAGCCACGCTCTGCCTGCGCAGGAGCGCTACGGCTGCATTTGGACGACGCTCGGCCGGCCCAACAAGGACATCTTCGACATCGCCGAAAGCCATGAGGCGGACCGCCGCTTCGTGCCCTGCGGCTGGGTCAGGATGCGCGCCTCCGGCCTGCGCGTCGTGGAGAATTTCCTCGACATGGCGCACTTCCCCTTCGTGCACACCGACATACTCGGGTCGGAGCCGCACACCGAGGTGCCGCGCTATCTGAGCGAGATCCGCCGCGACGTGGACGAGGTCTGGGCCACCAACTGCACCTTCTTCCAGCCGCGCATCGCGGCGACGGAAAGTTCAGGCGACTTCGTGCACCTCACCTACCGCGTGCCAAGCCCCTTCGTGGTGATGCTCTACCGCGTCTGCCCCAGCGCGCCGGACCGCCTCGATGCCATCGCCCTTTTCATCCAGCCGATCGAGGAGGACCTCTGCCGCGCGCAGCCGGTCATGTATCTCGTCGACGCGACCTCGACCGACACGGCGCTGCTCAATTTCGAGCAGGTGATCTTCCTGCAGGACCGGATCATAGTCGAGAACCAGCGTCCCCTCCTGCTGCCGCTCGAACCGCGCCTGGAGATCCCGACGCGGGCGGACGGCTCTTCCGTCGCCTATCGTCGCTGGCTCAAGGAGAAGGGCCTGCGGTTCGGAACGACGGGAGCGCACTGACCGTGCAGGTGCTTCACCCGGCATCGATCGCCGACGCGCTGGCCATGCTTGCCGGCGGCGATGCGAGACTGGTCGCCGGCGGAACCGCGCTCCTATTGGAGTGGGCGAAAGGCCTCCCGAAGCCGCGCAGCCTCGTCGACATCGGCCAGATCGGCGGATTGAAGGGGATTGTCCCTGCCGGCAACGAGTTCCGGATCGGCGCGCTCACGACGCTGGGCGCCCTGGAGCGTGACGCGACCGTGCGCGAAGAGCTGCCATTGCTCGCCGCGGCAATCCGCGCGACCGCGGGCCCGGCGGTCCGCAATCTGGCGACGGTCGGCGGCAACGTTGCCGGCCGGACCGGCTGCCTGCTCCCTGCCCTGCTAGCGCTCGACGCCCGTGTCGAAAGCTCCTCCGTGGTGGGACGCCGGACCTTGCCGCTTTCCGAATGGCTGCGTCAGGAGCCCGGCGGCGAGATCATCGAAGCGATCACGGTCCCGGTTCCCGGCGCCCATGTCCGGTGGACGCATCGCAAAATCGGTCTTCGCGCTGCTTTCACGCCGAGCGTGATCGGCGCCGCCGGGATCATCGAAATCGTCGATGGCCGTGTCGCAGCCGCACGCCTGGCCGTCGGCGGAGGCATGGTGACGCCGGCCCGGCTCGGCGGAGCCGAGGCCCTGCTCGTCGGCCAGCCGTTTCCCGGCGTCGACTGGAACGCTTTGCGGGCGGCGATCGAGGGCGAGATCGTCGCGCCGGACGATGCCTTCCGTTCCGCCCGCTATCGCCGCAAGGTTGCGGCCAACGCCCTCGTGCACGGGCTGAGCGGCGGTAAACCTGACGCGCAACCCTCCAGGCCCCGCACTCCGGCCGTCCGCCCCGCCACGCCGCCGGCCGGCGAGATCCGGCTGACGCGATCGAATGCCGGCGAGCGCTGGCACATGCGCCCTGACGGACCGGCGAAGATCGAGGGCAAGCTGAGATACCTGACCGACCATCGCCAGCCGGGCATGCTGGTGGGTCGGATCTTGCGCGCCGCCATTTCCCACGCGAGGATTCTCTCGATTGACACAAGCGCGGCTGAGGCCTTGCCCGGCGTCGCGGCAGTCGTCACGCATCGCGACATCGCCGGAAGCAACGCCTTCGGCATTGTCGTGCAAGACCAGCCGGCGCTCTGCTTCGACAAGGTCCGCTATGTCGGGGATGCCGTCGCGGCGGTGGCGGCAGTCGATGCCGAGACCGCCGAGCGCGCGCTCGGCCTCATCCAGGTGCGCTATGCGCCGCTGCCCGTCGTCTCCGATCCGGAGCAGGCGCTTTCAGCCGACGCCGAGCCCGTGCACGCGGCGGGCAATTTGCAAACCTCCCTCGGCTTCGAACGCGGTGACATCGCCGACGGTTTTGCCCGCGCCGCCCGCGTCGTCGAGGGCGTCTACGAAACGCCGCGCCAGATGCACGGTTTCATGGAGACCGAAGGCGGCTATGCCTTCGTAGATATGGATGGAACACTGAATGTCTGCGCCGGCGGCCAGTACGGCCTGCGCGACCGGCTGCAGCTTTCGCGCATCCTGGGCCTGCCGGAGGAGAATATCCGCGTCGTCACCAGTCCGACGGGAGGCGCGTTCGGCGGCAAGGACGAGCTGACCGTGCAGCCGGCGCTCGCCTTGCTCGCCCTCAAGACCGGTCGCCCGGTGCGCCTGCAGCTCGACCGCGCCGAATCCGTCCTTGCCGGCGCCAAGCGCAACGCGATGAAGATCCGCATGCGCACGGCCTGCGATGCGGACGGCTTGCTGCTTGCCCAACAGGTGGATGTGATCTCCGACGCCGGCGCCTACGCCTCGCTTGGGCCCGCAGTCCTGGAAACTGCGCTCGAACACGCCTGCGGGCCCTATGTGGTTCGGAATGTTCGCACGTCGGGCAGGCTCGCCTACACCAACAACGGCGTGTGCGGCGCCTTCCGCGGCTTCGGCGCCAACCAGATGGCTTTCGCGGTCGAATGCCAGATGGACCGGCTGGCAGCGGAATGCGGACTCGATGTCCTGGAAATCCGCCGCAGGAATATGCGCAAGCCTGGCACGCGCGGCTATCTCGGCCAGGTCGTCGCGCCGTCCGAGCGCCTGGAGGAAATGCTCCAGGCCGCCGCGGCCGACCCGATCTGGCAAAAGCCTCGCGGCCCATCCGATGATGGTTCCGAAATCGTCGGCACCGGCATGGCGATGAACTACCAGGGCAACGGGCTGGGCACGCTGCCGCCCGATCCGGCAGGCGGCGCGTTGCGGCTCGCTGCCGACGGCGCGATCGAGGCGCTCTACGGCCTGGACGAGATGGGCCAAGGCCTGCTGACCTCGATCAGGTCCGCCGTCGCCTCAGCGCTGGGTTGCGGCCGCGACGACATCAGGCCGGTGACCGGCGATACGGGCCGGACCCCGGAATCCGGCTCGACCACGGCGTCGCGCGGCACCTTCGTCGTGTGGAAGGTCGCGGCGAAGACGGCTCCGGCGCTGGCCGAGCGCATCCTCGCTCGTGCGGCCGAAGACCTCGGCCGGGAGCCCGCAACCCTGGCGATCGCACCGGGCGGCATCGTCGAGCGCCATTCGAACAGCGGCGAGTTGCTGCTGAGCTTCGCCGCGCTGGCGGAAGGGCTCGATCCCGAAGAACTGCCTTTCGCGGCAACGAGCTTCGAGTTTCCCAAGTCTGACTATTTCGAGGGCAATGCCCGCATGATCTTCGCCTTCGGCGTGACCCTGGCGCGGGTGGCCGTCAGCCGCATCACCGGGCAGGTGCGTGTGCTCGATCTCAGCCAGCATACCGCCGCCGGGCCGATCCTCGATCTCGCCGCCTATCTCGGCCAGATCGAAGGCGGCGGGCTGCAGGGCGTCGGCTTCACGCTGACCGAGCACGCCGCCATGCAGGACGGCCGCTACGTCACCGCCAACCTGGACACCTACATGATGCCCAGCATTGCCGACGCGCCCGAATCCGTCGCAACCTACGCGCTCGAGGACCTCGACCCCGGCGACCCGTTCGGGCCGCGCGGCGCCGGCGAGCTCGGCATCGGCGCGGTCACGCCGGCGATCGCCAATGCGGTTGCCGACGCGACCGGCGTCTGGCCGCACGCCGCGCCCTTCGATGCCGAAAGGCTGCTCGACGCGCTGGGAGCGGCGGCATGATCGAGACGATTGCGGTCGCCTTTCGCCTCAACGGCGCGGACACGGCGATGCAGGTTCCGCCTGACATGCGCCTCATCGACATACTGCGCGAGCGGCTGGGGCTGACGGCGGCCAAAAAGGCGTGCGGCATCGGCCGCTGCGGCGCCTGCGCCGTGCTGGTGGATGAGCGGCCGGTGAATGCCTGCCTGCTGATGGCATGGCAGATCGTCGGCGCGGACATCCTCACGCCCGAAGGTCTCGACGCCCTGCCCGAGGCGGCCATCATCCGCAGCGCGCTTGCCGAGGAGAACGCCTTCCAGTGCGGCTATTGCGCGCCAGGCTTCACGATCGCGCTGACGGCGCTGCTGCGTGAGCACCTCGACGCCGACGAGCCCGCCATCCGCGCGGCGCTCGAAGGCAACATCTGCCGCTGCACCGGCTATCACTCCATCATCCGTGGAGCGCTCGCGCCGTCAGGGCAATGGCGGACCGCAGCGCTCCGCCATCCACTCAGGGCTGAGAACGGAATCCAGGCCATGACCATCGCCATCCGCAACAGCGATCCCAGGCACGAGAGCGTGAAGGCCTTTCTCGCGCGACCACGCCTGCAGCACCTGATCGGCGGCCGATGGTACGACGCTTCCGATGGCGCGACCATGCCGGCCACCGATCCCGCCAGCGGACGCCTGCTCGCCAAGCTTGCGCAGGGCACCGCGGAGGATGCCGACCGGGCCGTAGCGGCGGCTCGCTGCGCGTTCGAGAGCGATGCCTGGTGCGGCATGACGTCTTCGGCGCGCGGCAAGCTTTTGTGGCGGATCGGCGAGGCGATCGACCGCCAAGCGGACGAGCTTGCCGAGCTTGAGACCCTCGACCAGGGCAAGTCGCTGAAGACCGCGCGCTTCGGCGAAATACCGGCAGCCGCCGAGCAGTTCCGCTACTTCGCCGGCTTCGCCACCAAGATCCTTGGCACGACCATTCCCACCTCCATCTCGCACCAGCCGGTGGGCAAGAAGATCTTCGCCTATACGACGCGCGAGCCGATCGGTGTAGTGGCGGCCATCACGCCGTGGAACTCGCCGCTGTTGATGGCGGCGATGAAGCTCGCGCCCGCGCTCGCCGCCGGCTGCACCGTCGTGTTGAAGCCGGCGGAGGAGACCTCGCTCACGGCGCTGAGGCTCGGCGAGCTCATGATCGAGGCCGGCCTGCCGGCCGGCGTCGTCAATATCGTCACCGGCCCGGGCGAGACGGTCGGCGCCGCGCTTGCCGCGCATCCGGGTATCGACAAGGTCGCCTTCACCGGCTCGACCGAGGTCGGCAAGCTGATTGTCGTTGCCGCAAGCGGCAATCTGAAGAAGCTCACGCTCGAGCTCGGCGGCAAGTCGCCGGCCATCGTCATGCCCGATGCCGATATGGAGCTCGCGATCCCCGGCATCGCGCGCAGCATCTTCGCCAATGCCGGCCAGGTCTGCGTCGCCGGCTCACGCGTCTATGCCCATCGCTCGATCTGCGAAAAGCTGATCGAGGGGCTGGCGGCGGAAGCGAAGAAGCTGAGGCTCGGTCACGGGCTCGATCCCGATACCGATCTCGGACCGCTGGTCAACGCGGTCCAGGCCGAACGCGTCGCGGCTTTTGTCGCGGAAGGCGAGCAAGCCGGCGCCGACATCGTTGTCGGCGGAAAGCGGACGGGCACCTTCTTCGAGCCTACCGTGGTCACAAGCGTCAGGCCGCAGATGCGCATGATGCGCGAGGAGATTTTCGGACCCGTCGTCGCCGTGACGCCGTTCGACGAGCTGGATGAGGCGGTCGCCTTTGCCAATGACTCGCCCTATGGCCTCGCGGCAAGCCTATGGACGCGCGATCTCTCCACCGCGCATCGTCTGTCGGCGCGCATCCGTTCCGGCACCGTATGGATCAACTGCCATTCCTACTTCTCGCCGGAACTGCCCAAGGGTGGTCACAAGCAGTCTGGTTGGGGCTACGAGAACGGCGCGCCCGGCCTGGAGAACTATCTCGAGACGAAGACGGTGTGCGCCCTGGTCTGACGCGGTGCTTTTGTGCTGGTACACCGGTTCAGACTCCCAGCCGGGAACGACGTGGTCCTCGGCACCGGGAACGTTGAGCCATTTCAGGGCCGCACATCATGCGGTCGCGTTCACGAGATGGTCCGATACCGTCGAGATGAACGCGCGAAGACGCTGAAGACGCCGTAGGTCGCGGTGGTATCCCATCCAAATGTCTCGCGCTGGCGGCGACGTCGGCAGGTCCAGCCTGCGGATACCCGGGATCTGATTGCCGACCACGCGGGGCAGGACGGCGATGCCGACGCCTTGCCTGCACATGCGCCCCTGGACGTTGCGGTTGTTCGACCGCAGGACCGGTCTCGCGTTGGGGAAACTCTCGATGAGCCACGCTATGTCAGGGAAATGGCCCGTGGATGTGTCATGGGTGATCAGCCGGAAACCGGTCCCATCCCCATATTTGGGATCAGGCGCCTCCTCGGCAATATAGACGCCGTATTCGAGCCTGAAGAGTCGCCGCTGAACGACATCGGCAGTGTCGAACGGAACGATACGAAAAGCGACGTCGGCCTCCCG
This sequence comes from Mesorhizobium sp. M2A.F.Ca.ET.043.02.1.1, assembly GCF_003952405.1. NCBI lineage: Bacteria > Pseudomonadati > Pseudomonadota > Alphaproteobacteria > Hyphomicrobiales > Phyllobacteriaceae > Mesorhizobium > Mesorhizobium sp. M2A.F.Ca.ET.043.02.1.1. The sequence continues at coordinate 4,981,361 of NZ_CP034445.1, read as the reverse complement.
CTGGGCGAGGTTGAACAGGCGTGTGCCGGTCAGGATTTCGACGTTCACATTGGGATAGGCTTTGGAGAAATCCGCCAGGATAGGAGGCAGGACATAGGCCCCGAACCAGTCCGCTGACGAAATGCGCAGACTGCCTTTGAGATTCTGCTCCTGCCCCGCAAGCCGGCGCTCCATGGCCAGCGCGCCTTCTTCCATCTGCTCCGCCAGCGCGATGATCCCGTGGCCCTCGTCGGTCAGAACAAGACCATTCGCAGTCCGCTGGAAAAGCGTGTGACCGATCGCCTGCTCAAGTGCACGAAGGCGCCTGCCGACGGTCGGATGGCTTGTCTGAAGAGAACGCGCGGCGCCGCCGAGCGTGCCGGATCGCGCAATAGCAAGAAAGATCCTGACGTCACTCCATTCCATCTCGACCGCCCACACAAAACTGAACGCCGAGAATACATTTATGTCAGTTAAAGAACAAATCTAAGCACCTAGATTCCCACCATCGGTCGGTCGGACCGTCTCTCGTGTATCACCCCATGTCATTCGGAAGGATCGGCAAATGTCTCTCAAGTCTCTCTATCTCGGTGCTGCGGCTCTTGCAGTGGTGTTCGGCGCGCCCTCCGCTTTCGCGCAGCGGCCCAAAATGTGATTTTGGTCCATGGCGCGTTGGTCGATGGCAGCGGCTGGAGGGGCGTTTATGAGCGCTTGGTCGCCAAGGGCTTGAAAGTCACGGTCGTTCAGGAACCGAACACTTCGCTGGCGGATGACGTTCAGGCGGTTCACCGCGCTATCGAGCAGCAAAATGGGCCGGTCGTCCTCGTCGGCCACAGCTATGGTGGTCAGATCATCACCGAAGCCGGCGTCGACCCGAAGATTTCGGCACTTGTCTATGTCGCGGCCATCGTCCCGGATGTTGGCGAGGGCGTAGGCGATCTGTTTGAGAAGTGGCCGAGTCCGACCGCGGACGCGTTCAAGGCGACTTCTGACGGCTTCCTGCTGTTCGACCCCGCGAAGTTCCGGGCGGGATTCGCCGCTGACCTGTCCAAAGCCGAGACGGATTTCATGACCGACTCGCAGGTGCCGGTTTCGGCGAAGATCCTCGGAACCAAGACGCAGCACGCGGCCTGGAAGACCAAGCCGAGCTACGGCATCGTGGCCGGGCTGGACATGGCTATCAGCGCCGAGGCGGAGCGGTCTATGTACAAGCGGGCAAGTGCGAAGGTCACCGAGGTGCCCGGTGCCAGCCATGCGGTTTATATCTCGCATCCGGGCGAAGTCGCCGATGTCATCGCCGAAGCGGCGAGCAAATGAAGCCGACGCCCTGATGTTCAGGCTCAGGGCTGCGGAAGTTTCGTGACCCATGCCCCGAAGCCACCCCTGTGGCTTCGGCATCGCGACCGTCCAACGCATCGGCGCGGGTCTCCCGATGCTTGAAGCTGTCCGCGGGGAGCTGAACAAAGCTGTCTCGGCGGGCCTCGGGGAGAAGGACTGGTCGTCATGGCCGACATGACGGCTCGCGGCGACGGCAGCGTGTGAAAACAACTCGGAGAAGAAGTAATGAAAACTTGGCTCATCACAGGCTGCTCAAGCGGCTTCGGCCAGCGGCTCGCGCTCGCCGCAGCACAGCGTGGCGACCGGGTCATTGCGACGGCCCGCAATGTCAAGACGATCGAGGAAATGGCCGAGCCTTTCGGCGGCCGCATGATCACCTTGCCGCTCGACGTGACGGATGCGGCGGCAGCCAAGGCAGCGGTCGCAAAGGCGGTCGAGACCTTTGGCGGGTTTGACGTGCTTGTGAACAATGCCGGCTACGCGCTGTTCGGCGCGATCGAGGAAGGCACGCCCGAGGAATATCGGCCGATGTTCGAGGTAAACGTCTTCGGTCTGATCGAAACCACCAGAGCCGCCTTGCCCGTCCTACGACGTTCGGGCGGAACGATCGTCAATATGTCGTCCGGCGCGGGCATCGAGGGTCGTGGCGGTGGAGGCTATTACCATGCCGCCAAGTTCGCCCTGGAAGGGATTTCCGAAGCGCTCGCCGGCGAGCTGATGCCGTTCGGCATTCGCGTGCTGATCGTCGAGCCTGGGCCGTTTCGCACCGATTTCCTTGGCCGTTCGATCACGATGGCGGCCAACGAGATGCCGGAATACGCCGCGAGCTCGCGCAGGCACTATCGCGAAACCAACAACGGCAATCAGGCCGGCGATCCCGAGAAGGCGATCGCGGTCATCTTGCAGGCAGTCGATGCCGATAATGCCCCGCTTCATCTGCCGCTCGGCCCGATCGCGCATTCGATCGCCGAGCGAAAGCTGGCTTCCTTTCGCAGCGATATCGACGCCTGGCGCGACATCACGATCGCCACCGATTTCGGCCAGCCCTAAGCGCTGGCCGCGAGCTCTGTTTGAACGTCAACATCGATTGGAAAGCGATCATGATCGCAACTTTGGAAGAGTTTACCCAGCAGATGGTGCCGGTGAATGGCATCAAGATCAACGCCGTCACGGGGGGCTCAGGCCCGCCGATCCTTCTGCTTCACGGTTGGCCGGAGACATGGTGGGAATGGCACCATGTGATGCCGCTGCTCGCCGAGCATTTCAGCGTGGTGGCCATGGATCTGCGCGGCGCGGGTTTTTCCGACTGCCCGCTTGACGGCTATGACAAGGCCACGATGGCGCGCGACGCGCACGAGGTCATGGTTGCCCTTGGGCATGAACGCTACGTCGTGTGCGGCCATGACATTGGCGGAATGGTGTCGTTGCCGCAGGCCGCCATCTATCGGGAGGCTGTTACCCACCTGGCCGTCCTGGATGTTCCGCTTCCCGGCTGGACCGGATGGGAGACGACAACCGCCAGGCTCTGGCACTTCAGCTTCCATATGAACCGGGATCTGCCCGAGCGCCTGATCCATGGCCGTGAATATGACTATGTTTCGACCTTCATGGCAGAGCGGTTCTACGATCACAGCACCTTCGATCCGGCGGACATCGCGATCTACGCGAAAGCAATGGCTCTTCCTGGCCGCACGCGCGGCGGCATGGAATGGTATCGCAGCCTCGCTGCCGACCACCGGCCGCGCTCGAGTACAAGAAGCAGCCGCTCGAGATACCGGTGCTTGGCTTGGGTGGGGACCAGCGCTTCGGTGCGCAGATGGTCCCCATGCTCAAGGAGTTCGCCACCAATGTGACGGGCGGCTCGATCGCCCGGTGCAGCCACTATGTCGCGGACGAGCGGCCGGACGAAGTCGCCGCCGCTCTGATCGATTTCCTCAAGACCAATTGAAACTAGGCGCCCGCGCCGTCGTGGGCCGGGCGGATCGCCTAAATAAGAATGGAGACTGTCATGACCGCACCCGTCATTCGCGGCGTCAATCATATCGGCATCACGGTGCCCGACATCGAAGCAGCTAAATCGTTCCTGGTGGAAGCTTTCGGCGGCCAGGTGATCTACCAGTCCTTCGGACCGCAGGACCCGCCGCGACAGGGACCCGAATTCGAGCGGGCCGTCGGCGCGTTCCCCGGAACGGTCGTGCGTGCGCAGGCGATGGTCAAGATCGGAACCGGACCCGATATCGAACTCTTCGAAATGCACGGTCCCGAGCAAGCCCAGCCGATCCGGGCGAGCGACTTCGGCATTACGCACTTCGGTGTCTACACCATCGAGAAGGCGGGAGGCACACCCCTCACCGCGCCGCGCGCTATTCCCTATGCAACCGAAAAAGGTCCTGGAAACAAGGTCTGCTACTGCCGCATGCCGTGGGGAACGACGATGGAATTCATCACCACGCCGGATCGCATGGCCTATCATGACCAGACGGATCTTCGCAGGTGGCAGGACGAGAACTGAGCAGGATGGTTCTCCAGCGACGCGGCGCCGGCCGATATGCCCGGATGGGCAAAATCACTCCCACTCGATGGTGCCTGGCGGCTTCGAGGTCACGTCGTAGACGACGCGGTTGATGCCCTTGACCTCATTGATGATGCGGGTGGCGGCGGCGCCGAGGAAGTTCATGTCGTAGTGGTAGAAGTCGGCCGTCATGCCGTCGACCGAGGTCACGGCGCGCAGCGCGCAGACGAATTCATAGGTGCGGCCGTCGCCCATGACGCCGACTGTCTGCACCGGCAGCAGCACGGCGAAGGCCTGCCAGATGGCGTCGTAGAGGCCGGCCTTGCGGATCTCGTCGAGATAGATGGCGTCGGCCTCGCGCAGGATCTCCAGCTTCTCGCGGGTGATGCCGCCCGGGCAGCGTATGGCAAGGCCGGGGCCTGGGAAGGGATGGCGGCCGATGAAGCTTTCGGGCAGGCCGAGCTCCTTGCCCAGCGCCCTCACCTCGTCCTTGAACAGTTCGCGCAGCGGCTCGACCAGCTTCATGTTCATGCGCTCGGGCAGGCCGCCGACATTGTGGTGCGACTTGATCGTCACCGACGGGCCGCCCGAGAAGGAAACGCTCTCGATGACATCGGGATAGAGCGTGCCCTGCGCCAGGAAATCGGCGCCGCCGAGCTTCTTCGCCTCTTCCTCGAATACCTCGATGAACAGGCGGCCGATGGTCTTGCGCTTCTTCTCCGGATCGGCCTCGCCTTCCAGCGCCGAGATGAAACGGTCTGACGCATCGACCAGGATCAGCGGCAGGTTGTAGTGCTGGCGGAACATCTCCACTACGCTTTGCGCCTCATCCTTGCGCATCAGGCCGTGGTCGACGAGGATGCAGGTCAGTTGATCGCCGACCGCCTCGTGGATCAGAAGTGCGGCAACCGAGGAGTCTACGCCGCCCGAAAGCGCGCAGATCACCTTGCCCTTGCCGACCTGCTTGCGGATCGTTTCGACCGCGTGCTCGCGATAGGCGCGCATCGTCCAGTCGCCCTCGATGCCGGCGATGTTGTGGACGAAGTTTCTCAAGAGCCTCGCGCCGTCCGGCGTGTGCACCACTTCCGGATGGAACATGATGCCGTACATCATGCGCTCGATATCGCCGAAGATGGCGAAGGGCGAGCTTTCCGACTTGCCGAGCACCTTGAAGCCCGGCGGCAATTCGATGACCCGGTCGCCATGGCTCATCCACACCTGGTGGCGCTGGCCGGGCGCCCAGAGGCCCTCGAACAGCGGGCTCTCCTTCTCGATCTCGACGAAGGCGCGGCCGAATTCGCGGTGGTTGGAGCTTTCGGCGACGCCGCCCATCTGCACGCAGAGCGCCATCTGGCCGTAACAGATGCCGAGCACCGGCACGCCGGCGTCGAAGACGATCTGCGGCGCGCGCGGGCTGCCGATGTCGGTGGTCGAGGCCGGACCGCCCGACAGGATCACCGCTTTGGGATTGATGCGCTTGAAGGCCGCTTCGGCCGATTGGAACGGCACGATCTCGGAAAAGACGCCGGCCTCGCGGATGCGGCGGGCGATGAGCTGCGTGAACTGGCTGCCGAAATCGATGATCAGGACAGTGTTGGGCAGAACGGTGTCGGGATGATTGGCTGTCGTCATGGCGAGCCTTTAGAGAAAGAAACGAGTCGGCGCAATGGGCTCAGCGCTGCGGCCTTCCGTCCTTTTGCGCCTATGCCAGCCGGATCGCGCCGGATTCGATCGCCTGCTCAAGTAGCCCAATGGCCGCGGCGAGCTTCTCGTCGATGACGTGCAGATACTCCGTCCAGTCGTTGACGTGCCTGAGATCGGCCGCGCCGTCGGAAATGCCGCGCAGCCCAATCAGCGGCACGCCGAAGAGCTGGCAGGCGCGCAGGCAGGCGAAGGTCTCCATGTCGACCATGTCGGCATCGATGGCGTCATAAGCGGCGCCGGAGATGATCGCGCCGCCGGTAGAGAGCGAGGCTGTCTTGATGCCCGGGACGACGAAAGGCAGCGGCACCGTCACCGGCAGGTCGAGGAAAGGCGTCGCCCCCTTCTCGAAGCCAAGCGGCGAAGCGTCCATGTCGCGATAGCTCACCGACACGGCCTGGTAGATTTCGGTCTGTTCCAGCTCGCGGCTGCCGGCCGAGCCCAGCGAGACGATCAGGTCCGGGAGCGCTCCTTCGGCCTTCAACGCCGCGAGTTCGGCGCTCAGCCGCACAGCAGCCTCGACCGGACCGACACCAGTCATCAGCGGCGTGAACAGGTTTTTCAGGTGCGGGCCGTATTCGGCCTCCACCGCCATCACGAAGAGAACGGATTTTTCCGACAGGCGCGACATTTCGACGGTCATGGCGGCTCCACCCCTGTTTGTTACCACTACGAAAAGGAAAGCGGCAACGCCGTCTGCCGGCCCTTTGCTATGGCTCCGGGCGTTCGTCGCTCGAAAGCCCATTTGGGGGCTTTTCGTCCGCTGCGCGGACCGCTCCTCACCCCTCGATCCCGTCGCGGCCCACCACTGTCATCATCGTGCCGGTCATCGTGGCAATCAGCTTGGCCTCGCCGTCGGCGGCAAAAGCGTAGGCCTGCCCGTCGGCGACGATGATGGTGCGGCCGGGCTTCGTCACGGAGCCGCGGAACAGGAAGCGCTCGCCCCTGCCCGGCGCCAAAAGGTTCACCTTGAACTCGATGGTCAGCACGCCGGAATTTTCGGGCATCAGCGAAAAGGCCGCGTAGCCGCAGGCCGAGTCCAGCGCGGTGGAAATGACGCCGGCATGCAGGAAACCGTGCTGCTGGGTGAGCGAGGCGGAATACGGCATCTCGATTTCGATGATGCCGGGCGTCACCAGCGTCAGCTCGGCGCCGATGGTGGCCATGGCTTTCTGCCGGGCAAAGGACGTCCTGACGCGTTCCTCGAAGTCGGGAGCGGGTACGATCTTGGCTGCCATGGTCTCCGCCTCACGTTTTGCTGGCGAAGCTTATTGCAGAGGCAGGCAACACAGGCAATCTTTTATGTTGCAGCGCAGCAAAATCGCGCGGCTCTCAGGCCCCCCTGCGCAAGGCGTGGAAATAAAACCCGTCGGTGCCACTCAGCGCCGGCGACAGCGAGATACCACCGTTGCCGGCAATGCGCGCGGCGCCTTCATGGCCGGGGAAGCGGCCGTCCCAGAGCTGGCGATGATCGACCGGCGCAAAGCCTGCATGGCGTTCGCGGAACGCCGCGACCTGCTCGCCGTTTTCGGCGTCGAACACCGAGCAGGTGATGTAGACCAGCAGACCGCCCGGCCTGACGAAGGCCTGGGCCGTGTCGAGGATCGCCTGCTGCTCTGCCTTGCGGGCATCAAGCTGCCGCTCGGTCAGTCGCCATTTGGCGTCCGGGCGGCGACGCCAGGTGCCGCTGCCGGTGCAGGGCGCGTCGATCAGCACGAGGTCCATATGACCTGAAAGAGGCGCAAGCTCCGCCGGCTTGCTGACGACCTGGATGTTGCGGTTGTGCGAACGGCGGATGCGCTCGAAGATCGGCGCCAGCCGCACCTTCTCAGCGTCATGGGCGAAGAGCTGGCCTTTGTTGTCCATCTCGGCCGACAGTGCCAGCGTCTTGCCGCCGGCGCCGGCGCAATAATCTAGCACCTGCATGCCGGGCTCGGCGCCCGCGAGCGCCGCGGCGAGCTGCGAGCCCTCGTCCTGCACTTCGAACCAGCCTTTCTGGAAAGCGGGCTCGGCCTGCACGTTCGGATGTCTGCCGTCGCCATCGATGGGCGGGATACGGATGCCGTGCGGCGCGATCGCCGCGGGTGCCGCGCCGGTGCCCTGCAGCTCGGCCAGCACCTTGGCCCGATCGGCCTGGAGCGTGTTGGTCCTGAGGTCCAGCGGCGGACGCCGGGCGAGCGCAGCGCCTTCCTCGACCCAGGCGTCGCCATAGGCTTGCTCGAGCAAAGGCGCGCACCAGTCCGGGACATCCGCTCGCACGGCATCGGGCGCATCGGCAAGCCTGCGCTCGGCGGCTGCCTTCAATTCGGCGGCGCTGAGCAGCGGCGGCGCGAACTTGTCACCGTTCAGCGCTTCGTTGAGCGACTGCGCCGTTTGCCCCCACTCCAAGAGAAGCGCGCCGAAGCCGATGGCGCGCGGCGTGTCCTCGTCGAACAGCCAGCCGGCCGAGCGTTTGCGGCGCAGCGCGTCATAGACGATGTTGCCGATCGCGGCGCGATCGCCGCCGCCGGCGAAGCGATGCGACAGGCCCCAGTCGCGCAAAGCGTCGGCCACCGGCCGGTGGCGCCGGCCGATGTCTTCGAGAACCTCTATGGCCGCCGCCAGCCTTCCGCCCAATCGCATCCCGTTTTCCGTAGCTCCTGCAAATCGGTTCCAGCCGCTCTTAAAGCCTTTCAGGCCAGGATTGAAACAATTCTATTCGGCTTGCCGGTGAAACAGGGTTTCAGCGCGACGCAATTTCCCCAAACGGTTTTTCGATCGCAAGCGGCGCTACGGAAAAAACAAGAACAATCAACCAGAATATGAAAGATCTCTAATGTACTTACCTGACATACACAAGCAAGCCTGCCGGCTTAATCTCTCAGCTTCCCAAGTGTTTCCGGCAGGAATACTCTTCCGCCAGTGATTCGCGACGCGGGAAACGTGGTTTCGACGGATCCAATGAGGAGAGGGCAATGAAGACTTATCTGGCAGAAGTTCTCGGCACGTTTTTGTTGGTGTTCATCGGCACGGCTTCCGTGGTCACGGGCGGTTTCGGCGGCGCGCTGCCGCTCGGACAGGAAGGCATCGGCCTGGCGTTCGGCATCGGCCTGATCGCCGCGGCCTATGCGATTGGCCCGATCTCGGGCGCGCATCTCAATCCGGCGGTGACGCTCGGCGTGTTCCTGGCAGGGCGGATGCCGGCCAAGGACGTCGTTCCCTACTGGATCGCGCAGATCATCGGCGCCATCATCGCCTCGCTGGCGCTGGGGATCATCGTTTCCGGCCAGGCCGGCGGCCACACCGGCGGCTTCGGCGCCAATGGCTGGGACGAGGCGAAATGGGGCATGAGCTCGGCCTTGCTGTGGGAGCTGATCGGCACCTTCACCTTCGTCACGGTGATCCTCGGCGTCACCAACGCCAAGCACACCACCGCCTTTGCCGGCTTGGTGATCGGCCTGACGCTGGCCGGGCTGCATTTCGCCATCATCCCGGTTACCGGCACGTCGCTCAACCCGGCGCGCTCGATCGGCCCGGCGCTGTTTTCGGGGGGTGCCGCGCTCAGCCAGCTCTGGCTGTTCATCGTCGCGCCGCTGATCGGCGGAGCGATTGCCGGTATCGTCGCCAAGGCCGGCATCTTCGAAAAAGACTGACAGCTCCGGAGAAACGCAAAAAAAGGCGCGGGCATGACCCGCGCCTTTTTTGATTGAGAGGTACGACCTTACTTCGCGATGTCGAAGCGGTCGGCGTTCATCACCTTCGTCCAGGCCTTGACGAAGTCCTTGACGAATCTCGCCTTGGCGTCACTTGAACCATAGACCTCGGAGAGCGCGCGCAGCTGCGCGTGCGAGCCGAAGATGAGGTCGGCGCGGGTGCCGGTCCACTTCACTTCTCTGGTCTTGCGGTCACGCGCTTCATAGACTTCATCGGAACCCGGCTCGGAGCCGGCCGCCGGATCCCAGACGGTCGCCATCGAGAGCAGGTTGACGAAGAAGTCGTTGGTGAGCTGGCCCGGCCTGTCGGTGAAGACACCATGCTTCGAACCGCCGGCATTGGCGCCGAGCACGCGCAGGCCGCCGACCAGCACGGTCAGTTCCGGCGCCGTCAGCGTCAGCAACTGGGCGCGGTCGACCAGCATCGCCTCGACCGACATCGGCAGCCTGCCGCGGGCATAGTTGCGGAAGCCGTCGACCTTCGGCTCGAGCGGCGCGAAGGAGTGGACGTCTGTCTGCTCCTGCGACGCGTCCATGCGGCCCGGCGTGAACGGCACCTTCACCTCGGTGCCGCCGTCCTTCGCCGCCTTTTCAACCGCGGCGGCGCCGCCAAGCACGATGAGATCGGCAATCGAGACCTTCTTCTCGCCGGTTTGGGCCGCGTTGAACTCCTTCTGGATGGCTTCCAGCTTGCCCAGCACCTTGGCCAACTGCGCCGGCTCGTTGACTTCCCAGTCCTTCTGCGGGCTCAAGCGGATGCGGCCGCCATTGGCGCCGCCGCGCTTGTCCGAGCCGCGGAAGGTCGAGGCCGAGGCCCAGGCGGTCGAGACCAGCTCGGAGACCGACAGGCCGGAAGCCAGGATCTTGGCCTTGAGCGAAGCGATGTCGGCCTCGCTCACCAGCTCGTGGTCGATGGCGGGGATCGGATCCTGCCAGATCAGCTCTTCCTTCGGCACGAGCGGGCCGAGATAACGCACGACCGGACCCATGTCGCGGTGGGTGAGCTTGAACCAGGCGCGGGCGAAGGCGTCGGCGAACTGGTCCGGGTTCTGGTGGAACCGGCGCGAGATATTCTCATAGGCCGGGTCGAAACGCAGCGCGAGGTCGGTGGTGAGCATGGCCGGCGCGTGGCGCTTGGAGGGATTGTGCGCGTCCGGAACCGTGCCGGCGCCGGCGCCGCCCTTCGGCGTCCACTGATGGGCGCCGGCCGGGCTCTTCGTCAGCTCCCATTCATAGTTGAAGAGGTTGTCGAAGAAGTTGTTGCTCCACTTGGTCGGCGTCGTCGTCCAGGTGACCTCGAGACCCGAGGTGATGGCGTCGCCGGCGATGCCGGAGGCATATTTGCTCGACCAGCCGAGGCCCTGTGCCTCGATGCCGGCGCCTTCCGGCTCGGCGCCCACCAGCGAGGCATCGCCCGCGCCATGGGTCTTGCCGAAGGTGTGGCCTCCGGCGATCAGCGCCACGGTTTCTTCGTCGTTCATCGCCATGCGGCCGAAGGTCTCGCGGATGTCGCGAGCCGCCGCGACCGGATCCGGCTTTCCGTTCGGGCCCTCCGGGTTGACGTAGATCAGGCCCATCTGCACGGCGCCGAGATGGCCGCGAAGCTCACGATCGCCCGAATAGCGCTCGTCGCCGAGCCACTTCGCTTCGGAGCCCCAGTCCACATCCTGCTCCGGGTCCCAGACATCGGCGCGGCCGCCGGCGAAGCCGAAGGTCTTGAAGCCCATCGATTCCAGCGCGACGTTGCCGGTGAGGATCAGAAGGTCGGCCCAGGAGATCTTACTGCCGTATTTCTGCTTGACCGGCCACAGCAGCCGGCGCGCCTTGTCGAGGTTGGCGTTGTCCGGCCAGCTGTTCAGCGGCGCGAAACGCTGCTGACCAGCACCGGCGCCGCCGCGGCCGTCACCGATGCGATAGGTGCCGGCGCTGTGCCAGGCCATGCGGATGAAGAGCGGCCCGTAATGGCCGAAGTCGGCCGGCCACCAATCCTGCGAATCCGTCATGACCTTGTGCAGGTCTGCGATCACCGCGTCGAGGTCGAGGCTCGCGAACTCCTTGGCGTAGTCGAAGTCTTCGTCCATCGGATCCGACAGGTTCGACTGCTGATGGAGAACGGAAAGGTCGAGCTGGTTCGGCCACCAGTCGCGGTTGGTCCGTGCGGATCCATGCGCCACCGGGCATTTGCCAGCGCTGTTGTCGTCGGTTTTCGCGTCCATCTTGGTCTCCCGATTCTGCCGAGGTTTTGCCGTGGTTGAATTTTGCCGAGGTTGATTTTCCCGGAATTTCCCGGGGGCAGCCATTGGCCGCGTCACCCTGGAATGATTCCAGACTAGGCCGGCCGGCCGATAAAGACAAATTGCCTTTCCTGTTTCATTTGATAGGATTTTCTTATGATTGGCCTCACCGTCCGGCAGATGCAATATTTCGACGCGCTGGCGCAGACGCTGCATTTCGGCCGCGCCGCGAAGCTTGCCGGCGTCAGCCAGCCGGCGCTTTCCGCGCAGATCGCCGAGATGGAAGAGCGGCTGAACTGCCTGTTGTTCGAGCGCGGCGGCAAGACCGTGCGCATGACCGACGAGGCGCTTGCCCTGCAGCCGCGAATCGAGCGCATTCTGGCCGACATACGTGACGTCGAGACGACTGCCCGGCGCGGCCGCCCGACCATGGAAGGACGCTTCCGTCTGGGCATCATCCCGACCGTCGCGCCTTATCTGTTGCCGCATGTGCTGCCGGAGCTGAAAAGGCACTACCCTTCCCTCCAGCTCGAGCTGCGCGAGGCGGTGACCGCATCGCTGGTCGAGGAAGCGACGTCAGGCCGGCTCGACGCCTTCATCGCGGCCTTGCCGCTCGATCAGCCGGCGATCGTGACCGAAAAGCTTTTTCCCGACCGCTTCTTCCTCGCCGTGCCCGCCGGCGATCCGGCCTTTGCCTCACCGCCGGTGCCGCCCGAAAGCCCGGCGCTGGAGCGGCTGATGCTCTTGGAGGAAGGCCACTGCCTGCGCGAGCAGGCTTTGGCCGTCTGCGGCAATGTGCGGCCGGTGGCGATGGCAAGCTACGGCGCGACCAGTCTCACCACGCTGTTGCAGATGGTGGCGCATGGGCTCGGCGTCACGCTGGTGCCGGAAATGGCGGCAAGTGCCGCCGGCGTCATGCCCGACTTGCGGATCGTGCCGTTCCAGGAGCCGATGCCGCAGCGCATGATCTGCATGGCCTGGCGGAAGAACAAGGTGCGGCAGGACGAGTGCGTGGAACTGGCGCGGATCATACGCGGGCTGGATCGGGCGGTGCTGGCGGCGTGAGCGCCTTTCAAGACGGCGCTAACCCTGCGCCCGATGCTCGGCTCGCGACACCCTTCACGGCACGAAGATCAGAAACACATAGGTGAAAAACACCACGACATGGACCATCCCGGTCAGGAACGTCGTTCTTTCGGTGCTGAAGCTTACGCTGCATATGAAAAGCGCCAGTACCAGAAGCACGGCATCGGAGGCCGGGAGCCCCAGGGTCAGTCCCCTGCCCGTCAGCAGGCTGGCGGCCGCGACCGCCGGTATCGTCAAACCGATCGTGGCGCAGGCCGAGCCCATCGCGACGTTGAGGCTGCGCTGCAGCTCGTTCCTGAACGAGGCGCGGATCGCTGAGATGGCCTCCGGCATCAAAACCAGCGCCGCGATCAATGCCCCCACGATGCTGTCGGCCTGGGTCACCCGGTAGGCGGCGAGCGCATCCTCCACGCTTGCGGCGACCTGCTCGGCGAGCAGGACAATGCCGATGAGCCCGCACATCAGCAGCAGGGCGCTGACGGAAACGCTGTCGTGGGAGGCGGTTCGCGTCGGCGCGTCGTGGGCCTGCCCCTGGACGAAGTCCTCGCGGTGCCGGACAGTCTGGGCGAACACGAAGCTTGCATAGAGCAGCACCGAAAGGACGCTCACGAAACCAAGCTGGGCCGCCGAAAATGTGCCGGGGTCCGTGGTTCGGGTGTAGGTCGGAAGAATAAGCGTCATCACGGTCAGCGCGATCAGAACCGACAGGTAGGCGCTGGTCCCTTGCCGGACGATCGCCTGCTTGCGATAGCGCCAGCCGCCAAGCGTGAGGCAAATGCCGACAACGCCGGTGGAGGTGATCATCACCGTCGAGAAAACGGACTCGCGCGCCAGCGTCGGGTTGTTTTCTCCATGCAGCATCATGGAGACGATGATCGACACTTCGATCGCCGTCACCGCAAAGGTCAGCACCAATGTTCCGTACGGCTCCCCTACGCGCCGGGCGAGCGCCTCGGCATGGTCGAGCACGACGAAAATGGTGACGAACATGATGGCGCTCGACAGCGCTCCGACGAGGATCCTGACGTTTAGCGACCCTTCGTCAACCGAAACGCCGCTGGCCCTGACCGCGAGAGCCATCGCCAGCGCGGCCAGCGGCATCGTGTAGGACGTTACCGACCGGGCGTAACTCGTCATCCACCCCCCCTTGGTCTACGCCATGCGTTTTTGCGACCTTAGCGGAAAAGCGCGTGGGGAGCACGTCCCGGGCACTTTGCAGCATTCAAAATAGGATTGGGGACCAGGCACCATTTTGGGCGTCGCGTGTCTCGATGGCCCTGCGGACCGCCCCACAGAATTTTTCCAGAAGGTCCGGCTCGTTGCCCAGCCGGCGGCGCAGCGAGAAGGGGACTTCCAGCTGTGCGCCTTTTCCCGTCAATCCGCGATTGACGATGTTCGAATCCTGGATGCCCGGAAACGGGTGGTTGTCCGTTTGCGTCTGGAAGCCGGCCTCCTGCAGGCGCCAGGCTATCTCCGAAACCAATGCGGCGTCCTTGCCGCCCAGATAGACCGTCGCGAGATCGTCCCGGTCCTGGCGGCCGTGGATGGCGACGACGGTAGACTTGGTCCGCAACAGCTCCAGCGCGGTTGCCTCGTCGAAGTTCCTGGACGTTATGTGCAGTTCCCGGTTGCTTTCCGGCATCAGCCCTTCAAAGCAATACATGTCGAGATCGCCGCCAGCTATCATCTCGGTGATCAGGGAGGTGCGGGGTTCGATCTTGCCGCCATGCGGGGCCATGACGAGCGCACCGCCGGTTCGCGCGCCACGCCGGACGACGATGCGATAATCCACGTTTTCGATTTTGGCGGCCCTCAGCGCCGCGAAATTGGGAAACTCGTTGTCCATGAATGCCGTTTCACGCCGTCTTCTGCGCCACCAGCCCGAGTTCCTCCACCATCGCCTCGCGCATCAGGAATTTCTGCGGCTTGCCGGTCACCGTCATCGGCAATTCGGTGCGGAAACGGATGTGGCGCGGCACCTTGTAATGCGCGATCTGGCCGGCGCAGAAGGCCTTGATTTCCTCGGCAGTGGCGATCTGGCCGGGCTTCAGCACGATCCAGGCGCAGAGTTCCTCGCCATATTTGTCGTCCGGAATGCCGAAGACCTGCACTTCCTTGACCTTTGGATGGCGGTAGAGGAACTCCTCGACCTCGCGCGGATAGACGTTCTCGCCGCCGCGGATGACCATGTCCTTTACCCGGCCGACGATGTTGCAATAGCCCTCGGCATCTATCGTGGCGAGGTCGCCGGTGTGCATCCAACCCTCGGCGTCGATCGCCTCGCGGGTCTTGTCAGCGTCGTCCCAATAGCCCTTCATCACCGAATAGCCGCGCGTGCAAAGCTCGCCAGGCTCCCCGACCGCGACGGTCGCGCCATCCGCGCCGATCGCTTTCACCTCGACATGCGGGTGGATGCGGCCGACGGTGGAGACGCGCTTTTCAAGCGGGTCGTCGACGCTGCTCTGGAAGGAGACCGGGCTGGTCTCGGTCATGCCATAGGCGATGGTCACCTGGCTCATATGCATGAGCGACACCACCTTCTTCATCACCTCGATCGGGCATGGCGAGCCGGCCATGATGCCGGTGCGCAGGCTGGAGAGGTCGAAGCCGGCGAAATCGGCATGGTCGAGCATGGCGACGAACATGGTCGGCACGCCGTAGAGCCCGGTGCAATGCTCCTGCGCGACCGCTTTCAGCGTCGCGCCGGCGTCAAACCCTTCGCCAGGGAAGACCATGGTCGCGCCCTTCGACACGCAGCCCATCGTGCCCATCGACATGCCGAAGCAATGGTAGAGCGGCACGGGGATGCAGAGCCGGTCATCGACGGTGAGTTTTATGGCCGAGGTGACGAAATTGCCGTTGTTGACGATGTTCGCGTGGGTCAGCGTCGCCCCCTTCGGCGCGCCGGTCGTGCCGCTGGTGAACTGGATGTTGATGGCATCTGCGGGCTTCAGGCTCTCCGAGATGCGGTCGAGACTGTCGTGCTCGTCGCGGCCGGCCATGGCCAGCACATCGCCGAAATTGAACATGCCGGGCGAATTGTCGTCACCCATGCGGATGACGATCTTCAACGCCGGCAGCTTTTTCGCCTTGAGCTTGCCGGGCTCCGCCTTGGCGATCTCCGGCGCGAGCGTCTCGATCATGCCGAGGTAATCGGATGTCTTGAACTGGGCCGCCGTGACCAGCGCCTTGCAGCCGACCTTGTTGAGCGCATATTCCAGCTCGGTCAGCCGATAGGCCGGGTTGATGTTGACCAGGATCAGGCCGATGCGAGCGGTGGCGAACTGCGTCACCAGCCATTCCCAGCGGTTCGGCGACCAGATGCCGACGCGGTCGCCCTTTTCCAGGCCGAGCGCCAGGAAACCGGCGGCCAGGGCGTCGACCGCATCCGACAGCTCGCTCCAGGTGAAGCGCTTGTCCTGACCGACGAAGACGGCGGCGTCGAGCGTGGCGTATTTGCTCACCGTATCGGAGAACAGCTCCGGAATGGTCTTGTCGAGCAAAGGCACCAAGCGATCGCCCGAGACATGCGCCTTGCCGCCGGCCGGGGCAATAAAGGTGCCGCTCGCGCGATGCCCGCGCAAATTGGTGGCGTTCATAAGCTCGTCGAGTTTGATCGCCATCGCCGTCTCCTCCCGAGATGATTGAGCCTATCAGCCTGCAAAGGCGGTGGAAACCCGCCGAAGGTAGGGAGGGCTAAGCGACCAAGGCGCCCATTTTGGCTGCGATTGCCCGCAACCGTGCCTCATCCGCCGCGTCGCGCTGCTTCCTCGACGCGACCAGACAGGCCTGCGACTTGAGGATGGTGCCGTCGCCCAGCACCTTGAGGTGGTTGGCGCGCAGCGTCGAGCCGGTGGTGGTGATGTCGACGATGACGTCCGCCAGGCCGGCGGCCGGCGCGCCTTCGGTGGCGCCGAGGCTTTCGACGATGCGGTAGACCTGGATGCCGTGCTTGAGCGAAAAGAACTGCTGCGTCAGCCGCCAATATTTGGTGGCGATCCTGAGCCGCCGGCCGTGGCGCTGGCGGAAATCGGCGGCGACATCGTCAAGATCGGCCATGGTGTCGACATCGAGCCAGATGTCGGGCACGGCCACCACGACGTCGGCATTGCCGAAGCCGAGGCGCGCGACGATCTCGGCGCGCGCTTCCCAGTCGGCGAGATTCTCGCGCAAAAGATCCTCGCCGGTGATGCCGAGATCGACCGACCCTTGCCCGATCTCGCCGGCGATCTCGGACGCGGACAGGAAGGCCACCTCGACATTGTCGAGGCCGTCGATACGCGCGCGGTATTTGCGGTCGTCCTCGGGCAAGGTAACGGCCAGCCCTGCCTTGGCCAGCACTTCGAGCGACTGTTCCTTGAGTCGGCCTTTCGACGGGATCGCCAGCGTGATCATTTGGCATTCTCCCGCAAGGCTTCGATCCGGTCGAGCCAGACCGAAAAACCGACGCCGGGAATCGGCTTCTTGGCGCCAAGCAGCGTCAGCAGCCGGTCGTAGCGGCCGCCGCCGACAAGCGGGCGATCGCCTCCCTGGACAGCGATCTCGAAGACGAGGCCGGTGTAATAGTCGAGCGGGCGGCCGAAAGCGGCATCGTAGCGGATCTGCGCCGAGGACAGCCCATGCGCCTCGATCGCCTTGGCGCGGGCGGAGAAATTCTCCAGCGCCGGCCCCAGCGACAGGCCGGCATCAGCGGCGAATTTTTCCAGCGCCGCGGTCGCGCCGCTGAGCGCGACGTCGATCTCGAGAAAACCCTTCAACGCCGAGAAGGCGTCATCGGAGAGCCGCACGCTGCGCAACTGTGCTTTCTCGATCAGCCGGCGCGCAATGTCGGCCGGCGAGCGGCCGCCGGAAGCCGACAGCCCGGCCTGCTCCATGCCTTCGGCAATGTGCGCGGCGAGGCCTTCCTGATCGCCGTCGAGCACCAGCAAGGCGACGGGACCGGAGAGCTGGCTGTTGCGCGGCGGGTTGGCGAGATCGGCAAGGGCCGCTTCCAACATCGGCGCCGAACCGAAGGCGCGGGCCAGCCGCATGCGCCAGCCGCGCGGCAGGCCGAGCGCGGCCAGCACCGCCTCGAACAGGGTCTGGTCGCCAAGCGTGATGGCGAGGGGCCGTCCCGGCAGCACCAGCGACAGCAGCGCATGCGCCTCGGCCAGCGAACGGGCATCGGCGGCGGCGATGTCAGTGTCGCCGAGATCCTCGATGCCGGCCTGGAAGAACTCGTTGCCACCCTCACGGCGCTGGCGGAACACCTCGCCCAGGTAAGAATAGCGGCGCGGCGTGCCGGCCTGGCTGGCGATGTGGTCGAGGCAGACCGGAATGGTGAATTCGGGCCGCAGGCACAGCGTCTTGCCGGTCTCGCTCTCGGTCAGGAAGATGCGCCGGCGCAGGTCTTCGCCCGCCATATCGAGGAACGGATCGGCCGGCTGCAGCACGGCGACTTCGACCGCGTGCGTATCGCGGGCGGCGAAGAGTTTCGCGATGTCGGCAGCGATGGCGGGGCGGGAGGTCATGGATAAGTTGGGCGCGAGGCCCCCCTCTCTGTCCTGCCGGACATCTCCCCCTCAAGGGGGGAGATTGGCAGCTCGGACGCCGCGCCTCCTCCTGCAGCGTTGAAAATTGGCGAAAGCATGCGCGACATCTGATCTCCCCCCTTGAGGGGGAGATGGCCGGCAGGCCAGAGAGGGGGGCTCAAGCGCCACCCTTCGCGCGGTCGGCGGCCTGCGCCGCGAGTATCTTCTTCACCTCAGCCACCAGGTCACCCTCCGCGACCGTCACCTGCGCCGGGCGTGCCGCGCGCCATTCGGCGTTGTCGGTGATCTCGGCCGACAGGCGCGCGCCTTCGATGAGGTCCTTGATCTGCACCTCGCCCTTGGCGCGCTCGTCGCCGCCCTGGATGATGGCGACAGGGCTGCCGCGGCGGTCTGCATATTTCAGCTGCGCCTTCATGCCCGCGCCGCCGAGATACATTTCCGAGCGGATGCCGGCGGCGCGCAGATCGGCGACCATCTTCTGGTAACGGCCGAGGCTTTCCGTATCCTTGTCCATGACCAGCACGACGACCGGGGCGATGATATCGGAGGTATCCAGCTTGCCGAGGTTCTTCAGCGCCGTCATCAGCCGCGAGACGCCGATCGAAAAACCGGTCGCCGGCACCGGCTCGCCGCGAAAGCGCGAGACCAGCCCGTCATAGCGCCCGCCGCCGCCGACCGAGCCGAAACGCACGATCTGGCCTTCGTCGTTGGGGATCTCGGCCAGCAGCTCGGCCTCGAAGACAGGGCCGGTGTAGTATTCGAGGCCGCGCACGACGGAGCGGTCCATCACGATGCGGTCTTCGCCGTAGCTCGCGGCTCTAACCAGGGCCTCGATCGTTGCGAGTTCGCCAACGCCTTCCTGATAGACAGCATTGGCATTGACGCTGGCGTCCTGGGCGGCCTGCCCGTTCCTGGCCGTTGCCAGAAGAACCGCCTCGGCTTGCGCATCCTTCAATCCGGCGCCCTTGGCGAAATCGCCCTCGCCTTCCTTGCCACCGTCCCAGCGTCCGGGGCCAAGCAGAAGCCTGACGCCTTCCGGCCCGAGCTTGTCGAGCTTGTCGATGGCGCGCAGTACGGTCAACCGGCGGCCGGCGTTGTCCTCACCGCCGAGCCCGATGGCCTCCAGCACGCCGTCGAGCACCTTGCGGTTGTTGACGCGAATGACGTAGTCGCCGCGCTTGATGCCGAGCGCCTCCATGACGTCGGCCATCATCATCGCCATCTCCGCGTCGGCGGCGACGCCCGGCGTGCCGATCGTGTCGGCGTCGAACTGCATGAACTGGCGGAAGCGGTCGGGACCCGGTTTCTCGTTGCGGAACACCCAGCCGGAGCGGTAGCTGCGATAAGGCTTCGGCAGCTTGTCAAAATTTTCCGCGACGAAGCGCGCCGTCGGCGCGGTCAGGTCGTAGCGCAGCGACAGCCACTGCTCGTCATCATCCTGGAAGGAGAACACCCCTTCGTTCGGCCGGTCCTGATCGGGCAGGAATTTGCCCAGAGCATCGGTGTATTCGATCATCGGCTGGTCGACCGGCTCGAAGCCGTAAAGCTCATAGACCGAGCGGATGGTGGCCATCATCTTCTCGACGGCGCGGATGTCTTCGGCGCTGCGGTCGGCAAAACCGCGCGGCAGCCGCGCTTTCGTCTTTTCGGATTTGTCGGCCATGGGGTAGGTCTTTTCGTTAAGTAAACACTGGCTTATCGGGAGCGGGCGTGTCCTAACCCATGCCAAGTGGTGCGGCAAGCGTTTGCAGACCTGCAGGAAACAGTTCGATAGTTTGCAGGCGCCGCGCCGCCCCTCGTCCCCCTGCCGGCACCTTCTCCCCGTGTAGTGACCGGGGAGAAGGAGGAAGCGCCGGCGCGACAGCTCCAGCGTTGCCGACTGGCCAAACCCGCGGCGCCAGCGTCCTTCTCCCCGTCTCTATAAGGGGAGAAGTGCCCGGCAGGGCGATGAGGGGCGGCGCCGACTAACAAAGAAGTAGACTTCAATATCCCACCCTAGAGGGTTGAGGGCCTCCAAGAACTTCGAAACAATCAGCGCAAATACGAAACAATTCCGCCACCAGCGCGGCATGCTGCCGACACAATCCGCGACCATAAAACGCGCCGAAACAAGGGGTTCAGGGCCATGACCACGGCTGAAGATATCATCGAGGGCGAGACTGCAAGGCTGAGGCCTGCCGGGGTTCCGGCGCTGAAGCCGGCGCAGCAGCCGGCTGGGCCGTTCGAGGCTGCGGCGACCAAGCCGAGCGCCCGCGACGCGCTGGTCACCGGGCTTTTGGTAATCTACCCGGCTTTCGCGGCTGTGGCGGCGATCCTGGCGGGGTTGTTTTTGGCAGGCGCCGGCAGCGTTTGACTTGAGGTCTACCGAGAAATCTCGAAGGCCGGCGCTGCCCCTCATCCGCCCTTCGGGCACCTTCTCCCCGTTCACGGGGAGAAGGAAAGAGCGCGCTCTACTTCGGCCTTTTGAGCTTCTTGCGCTCTTTCTCCACCTCCGCCCTGCAATAGCAGCCCTCGAGGTGGTCGTTGACGAGGCCCATGGCCTGCATGAAGGCATAGACCGTCGTCGGGCCGACAAAGCTCCAGCCTCGCTTCTTCAACTCCTTCGATATCCTGACAGACACGGCCGTCGTCGGATTGGCGCGCAGATGCGCGAGGTCGACGATTTCCGGACGCTCGTCCGGACCCGGTTCGAACTTCCAGAACCAGGCGGCTAAAGAGCCGAACTCGTCGACCATCTCGCGGGCGCGTTTGGCGTTGTTGATGGTCGAGACGATCTTGCCGCGATGGCGGATGATGCCGGCATTGCCGAGCAGGCGCTCGACATCCTTCTCGGTGAATTGAGCCACCTTGTCGAAGTCGAAACCGGCGAAGGCCTCACGGAAATTCTCGCGCTTGCGCAGGATGGTGAGCCACGACAGGCCCGACTGGAATCCTTCCAGGCAGATCTTTTCGAACAGCCGGCGATCATCCGTTACCGGCCGGCCCCATTCATGATCGTGATAGTGAAGATAGTCCGGCAAATTGCCATGCCAGAAGCAGCGCGCCCTGCCGTCGGGACCATCGAGAATGCCGGTATTTTCCGTTGCCATCGTCAGCAAATCCATTCGTTAATGCGCCTCGGCGCCGCTTTTACCGTGGCTTTACCAGATTCCTGAACCGGCCGGTAACCACACCAAAAGGTTTACTGACAAAGCGGCATTTTACGCATTCCGATTCATGTTTTGCTTGCCGCTGCGCGCCAAGGATCGCGAAACCGAGGGCGTCCTCTCCGCCCCGGATGAGTTCGATCAAGGTGCGTTCCAATGAAGACAGCGTTTTGTTACCTGCTCGGCGCGGCGGCGATCCTTGCCGCCGGCGCCACCACCTCCCTTGCCAATGACCGCTACGCCGATATGCCGCCGGTGACGGTGAGCCCCGACCTTTCGGCGCCCTGGGTGCTGCAACTTGGCCGTGCGCCGGGCATCGTGCGCCCGGTCCGGCAAGCGACGCAGCAGCCGCTGCAGCGCCTGTTCCAGGCGCAGCCCGACCGGCAGAGGACGGCAGCCGTGCAGCAGCCGGCCAAGCGCATGGTAATGCGACCGCAAATCAACCCGATCTATCTGCCGCAGGAAGTCGCCTATGACGGGCCGGCGAAGCCGGGCACGATCGTCATCGATACGCACCAGAATTTCCTCTACCTGGTGGAGAAGAACGGCAAGGCGCGGCGTTACGGCGTCGGCACCGGCAAGCCGGGCTTCGAATGGTCGGGCACGCACAAGATCACCGACAAGAAGGTGTGGCCGGACTGGCGCCCGCCGGCGGCGATGATCAAGCGCGAGGCGGCCAAGGGCCGCTATTTGCCGACCTATCTCGCCGGCGGCATGGAGAACCCGCTGGGCGCCCGCGCGCTCTATCTCGGCACCACCGAATACCGCATCCACGGCACCAACCAGCCCTGGACGATCGGCGGCGCGGTGTCTTCCGGCTGCATCCGCATGCGCAACGAGGACGTCGTCGACCTTTACGAGCGCGTCAATGTCGGAACCACGGTCGAGGTGATCTAGTTTCTGCGAACCAGCCGGTTAGACGGCGCAGCACTTTTAGTCCAGCTGTTGCCGTCAAGTCATAGTGCGATCCCGTGGGATGTGCTTAACCCGATTTCGAGTTTACGGGGGACGGGCCGTGTGGGGATACGGCCGGTCACGAAAGGGCAGCGTGGGCAACCGCGCTGCCCTTTTCGTTTTTGAGGCTTCTTTGACGCGTGGCGCGGCAAGTCGCCCCGCAAACAGACGGATTCGCTTTCGGGGCTGATTTCCCGGCGCTCCTCTGCTATTGCAGTGCACAAATCCTGATCGTCACGCAATTCTGGACGCTACGCTGCTTACGCGATTTCCTCGAATTGCCCAGAAGGCAGAGGTGCCAGCCATGACCCGGACCGACGACAGCCGCTATCTGAAAGGCGGCCCGGTTGCCCAGCGCATCATTGCGTCGGTGCGCGAAGATGCCTTGATCGCGACGGCCGAAGGTTTTCCGCCAAAGCTGGTCTCGATCACCGTCGGCGATACCGAAGCGGTCGATGTCTATGTGCGCAACCAGCGCGCCAAGGCAGCCCTTGCCGGCATCGGCTTCGAGGAGCGGCGCTTTGCCGCCGACATCACGGCCGGCGAACTGGAAGCCGCGATCCACGGCCTCAACGCCGACCCGCGCGTCACCGGCATCATCATCCAGCGGCCGGTGCCGGCGCATATCCCGATCAAGACGCTGCAGGCCGCCGTGCATCCGCTGAAGGATGTCGAAGGCATGCACCCGGCCTCGATCGGCAACATCGTCTACAACCAGCTCGATCTGGCGCCCTGCACGGCGGCAGCCTCGGTCGAACTGCTGAAGAAGACCGGCCTCGATCTCAAGGGGCTCGAAGTGGTCGTCGTCGGCCATTCGGAGATCGTCGGCAAGCCGATCGCCTTCCTGCTGATGAGCGAAGGCGCCACGGTGACGGTGTGCCACCACATGACGCGCTCGGTGGCGGCGCATGCACGGCGCGCCGACGCGCTGTTCGTCGCGGTCGGCAAGCCGCGGCTGATCAAGGCCGACATGGTGAAGCCGGGCGCCGCCGTCATCGACATCGGCATCAATTCCGAGGTCGGGCCCGACGGCGAAACCCGCATCGTTGGAGACGTCGACACCGACAGCGTCAAGGAAGTGGCGTCCTGGATCACGCCGGTGCCAGGCGGCGTCGGGCCGCTCACCGTGGCGATCCTCTTGCGCAACACCATGGTGGCGCTTAACCGCCAGCGCGCGCTCTATCGCGCGACCTACGGCGTGGCGGATCAGCTCGCGGCGGAGTAACTTCCACTACTCGGCGGCGACCATCGTTACATCGGAAACTCCTTCCGGCTTCGGACCACCATAGGCCCAGTCGAGCAGCTTGATCGTGTGCACCACGGGCAGCTTGGCGGCGGACGCGATTTGCGTGATGCAGCCGATATTGCCGGTGGCGACGATTTCGGCGCCGGTCGCCTCGATATTCCGCACCTTGCGGTCGCGCAATTTGGCGGAGATGTCGGGCTGCAGGATGTTGTAGGTGCCGGCCGAGCCGCAGCAAAGATGCCCCTCGCGCGGCTCGCGCACGACGAAGCCCGCCTTGGCCAGAAGCTCCTTCGGCTGGCGCGTGATCTTCTGGCCGTGCTGCATCGAGCAGGCGGAGTGATAGGCGACGATCGTGCCCGGCTTGCGCACCGGCTCGGGCAGGTCGAGGGCGGCGAGATATTCGGCGACGTCCTTGGCCAGCGCCGAGACGCGCGCGGCCTTTTCGGCATAGGCCCGATCGAGGCGCAGCATGAAGCCGTAATCCTTGATCGTTGTGCCGCAGCCTGACGCGGTGATGATGATGGCGTCGAGCCCGCCTTGGTCGATCGCGCGCGTCCAGGCGTCGACATTCCGCCTGGCCGAGGCAAGAGCCTGATCCTCGCGGCCCATGTGATGGACGAGCGCGCCGCAGCAGCCCTCGCCTTCGGGCACCACGACCTCGACGCCAAGCCTGGTCAGCAGAGAAATCGTCGTTTCATTGATGGCGGGATCGAGCACCGATTGCGCGCAGCCGGTAAGGATCGCGACGCGGCCTCGCTTTGTGCCTTGCCCGGTATGCGTGCCTGGTTTCGCCATCGGCGATGCCGGCGGGACCGCGGACGGCGCCAGCTTCAGCATGGCTGCGACCGGCTTCAGATCCGGCAGTTTCTCGAACAGGCGGATGAAAGGCCGGCCGAGACCGGCCAGTTTCAGCGCGGCGCGGAAGCGGCTGGGATAAGGCAGCACGAAGGCCAGCACGGCGCGCGTCAGCCGGTCGAGCAGCGGCCGCTTATAGGTCTGCTGGATGTGGGCGCGGGCGTGGTCAACCAGATGCATGTAGTTCACGCCCGACGGACATGTCGTCATGCAGGCAAGGCAGGAGAGACACCGGTCGATATGGGTGACGATCTCCTTATCCGCCGGGCGGCCGTTCTCCAGCATGTCCTTGATGAGGTAGATGCGGCCGCGCGGCGAATCGAGCTCGTTGCCGAGCGTCACATAGGTCGGGCAGGTGGCGGTGCAGAAGCCGCAATGCACGCATTTGCGCAGGATCTTCTCCGATTCCGCGACATGCGGGTCGGCAAGCTGGGCAAGGGAGAAATTGGTCTGCACGCAAAAATCCTTACTGTCCCAGAAGCCAGCTTTGCGGGTTCCTGACGGGCTCGCCGCGCTGCAGCGCCTGGATGCCCAGAATGCAGCGGGCGATAAACCAGACGGCGGCGGCCAACATCAGCACGAAGCCGATCACAAGCATCATCAGGACCACCGAGATCAGCGCGTAGAGAAGGCCGATCCAGAACGTCCTGATCAGGAACGTATAGTGGCTTTCGACGAAGCCGCCGGCCTTGCCGCGATTGATGTAGGCAAGCACGATGCCGACAATGCCGGTGATGCCGATGACGAGGCCGGCGAGGTAGAGAATGTAGATGACCAGCGCGTTGGTCTGGCCCGGCTCCAGCCAGCGATCGGTCTGGCGTGGCGCGCTGCTCGGTCCTGGATCGGTATTGCTCATGATGCTGCTCCCTGTGTTGATCGGGCGAGAGTAGCAGAGCCGGAGCCCGGCGCCATGCGGCCAGGGTTGAGGATATTCTTCGGATCGAACTCGGCCTTGAGCCGCGCCGAGAGCGCCGCCAGATGCGGCGGCTGCGGCTCGAACACCGGCAGCGCCGCGCGATGCGGAGCGGAGGCGCGCACCAGCGTCGCATGGCCGCCGCCATGCTTGCGGATCAAGCCGCGCAAGAGGTCGGCCTCGGGATCGTCCTCGCGCATCGACAGCCACACCAGACCGCCCTGCCAGTCGTAGAACGCATCGACCGCCGCCTGCATGCGCAGCGCCATCACCATGTGATGCGCCACGGACGGCGCCATCGAGACACGCCAGACCGGCCGCGTGCCGCCGTCGGCGAAAGGCCGGCAGTCTCGGATGTCGCGCCAGATGGCTTTCGACGCCTCGCCGGCGATCTCTTCCAGCGGCCCGGCCTTGCCGAGCAGCTGCTTGAGCGCCTCGATGCGATAGACGACCGAGGGGCCAAACCCCTCGACGCGCAGCAGCGTGGCGGCGTCGCTGCCGTGCTTGCCGCCGGCGACGCGGGCCGCGATGCGCTCCGGCAGATGCGCCGCGCTCGACACTTCGGCGCTGGAGCCCAGCGCCAGCGCCATGGCGGCGACCGCCGCATCGTCGAGCAGGCCGCGGATGGCCAAAGTCACTTCCGTTTCGGCGGCCGGCAGCACCTTGAACGTGACATCCGTGAGCACGGCCAGCGTGCCCCAACTGTTCGCCATCAGCTTGGAGAGATCGTAGCCGGTGACGTTCTTGACGACGCGCCCGCCCGACTTGAAGGCCTCGCCACGGCCCGAGACGGCGGCGACGCCAAGGATATGGTCGCGCGCGGCTCCCGCCTTGAGACGGCGCGGGCCGGACAGGTTCGAGGCCAGCACGCCGCCGATGGTGCCTCTGCCTGGCTCGCCACCGAGCAACGGACCGTAGTCCATCGGCTCGAAGGCGAATTGCTGGCCGTTTTCCGCAAGCAGTTGTTCGATCTCGGCGAGCGGCGTGCCTGCCTTGGCCGACAGCACCAGCTCAGCGGGCTCGTAGAGGGTGACGCCGGTGAGCTTGGAGAGGTCGAGCGTGTGTTCGGTCTGCAGTGGGCGGCCGATGCCGCGCTTGGAGCCATGGCCGAAGATTTCGAGGGGTGTCTCTTCGGCTGCCGCCCATTGGACGGTGGAGAGGACTTCGGCGGATGATGATGGGGTGAAGGTGGTCATGGCTTGGCCTTGTTCCTCGCCCGCGCAGGGCCAGGACAATCGCATACGGCAGCGCTGCCCCCTCTCCGCCCGCTACGCGGACACCTCTCCCCCATTTCATGGGGGCGAGGAAACGCCAACCGCCGACGTCGCGACCTTGAAAAGCCTGGGTTCCTCGCCCCCGCAAAGCGGGGGAGAGGAGATAGGTCGCGTTCCTTCGCGCCCCCCTCTGTCCTGCCGGACATCTCCCCCACTTGGGGGGAGATTGGCAGCTTCGGCCACCGCGCCTCACTTGCAAGGTCGGAGATTAGCGAAGGCCGCAATGACAGCTGATCTCCCCCCTTGTGGGGGAGATGTCCGGCAGGACAGAGGGGGGCGCGACAGAACGCCGACATGCGTGTTTGAGCCCCCATCAAAACCTCGGAATATCCGGAAACGCCACCTGCCCGCGATGCACATGCATCCTTCCCAGCTCCGCGCAGCGGCGCAGTTGCGGAAACACTTTTCCCGGATTGAGCAGGTGGTTGGGATCGAAGGCGCATTTGACGCGCATTTGCTGGTCGAGGTCGATTTGGTTGAACATTTCCGGCATCAGGTCGCGCTTCTCGACGCCGACGCCGTGCTCGCCGGTCAAGACGCCGCCAACCTCGACGCAAAGCCGCAATATGTCGGCGCCGAAGCTTTCGGCCTTGTCGAGCTCGCCCGGCACATTGGCGTCGTAGAGGATCAACGGATGCAGATTGCCGTCGCCGGCGTGGAAAACATTGGCAACGCCGAGGCCGTATTTCTCGGAGAGATCGCGCATGCCGGCCAGCACGCGCGGCAGTTCCTTGCGCGGGATGGTGCCGTCCATGCAGTAATAGTCGGGCGAGATGCGGCCGACGGCCGGGAAGGCCGCCTTGCGGCCGGCCCAGAAGCTCAGCCGCTCCTGCTCGGACTGCGAGATGCGACAGGTGGTCGAGCCGTTGCGATAGGCGATCGCCTCGACGAGGCCGATCAAATGGTCGACCTCCACACTCGGCCCGTCGAGCTCGACGATGAGCAGCGCCTCGACGTCGAGCGGATAGCCGGCATGGACGAAATCTTCCGCAGCGTGGATTGCCGGGCGGTCCATCATCTCCATGCCGCCCGGGATGATGCCGGCGCCGATGATGTCGGCGACGCATTGGCCGCCCTCTTCGCTGGTCGGAAAGCCGATCAGCAGCGCGCGCGCCGTCTCCGGCTTCTTCAGGATCCGCACCGTGACCTCGGTGACGACGCCGAGCAGGCCTTCGGAGCCGGTCATGACGCCGAGTAGGTCGTAGCCTTCCTGATCGAGATGACTGCCGCCGAGCCTAACCACCTCGCCGTTCATCAGCACCATCTCGATGCCCAGCACATTGTTGGCGGTGAGCCCGTATTTCAGGCAGTGCACGCCGCCGGAATTTTCCGCGACATTGCCGCCGATCGAGCAGGCGATCTGGGAGGATGGATCGGGGGCATAGTAGAAGCCCTCCTGCTCGACGGCGGTGGTGATGCCGAGATTGGTGACGCCCGGCTGAGCGACCACAATGCGGTTGGGGTAGTCGATTTGAAGGATGCGGTTGAAGCGGCTCATCACCAGCAGCACCGCATCTTCCAGCGGCAGCGCGCCGCCGGACAGCGAAGTGCCGGAACCGCGCGGCACGACGCGGATGTTGCGCTCGTTGCAGTATTTGAGAACCCGCGAGACCTGAGCCACCGTTTCCGGCAGCACGACGACCAGCGGCAACTGCCGGTAGGCGGTCAGGCCGTCGCTTTCGAAGGCGCGCATTTTATTGGCCGCGTCGACGACGCCCTCGCCCGGCACGATGATGCGCATGTCGGCGACGATCTCGGCGCGCCGACGCAGCGTTTCGGCATCTGGCTTGGGCATGGCTAGGCCGGACATCGGTTATCTATCCCGCTTGACTGGTCAAAATCTTTTACCAGCTTGACCGTTTTGTTGCAAACGCTGCTTTGGTCAAATATGGCGGCGACCGTAATGCCCAGCTTCCGCAGCGGCAATCTGCCGCTGCTTCCTCGCATCGAGGGGAAGATTACTCGCCCGGATGCTTCGCCGGCTCGGAATGCATCTTGCGCACCCGACGCACGCCCCACCAGACCAGCAGGATGGCGACGGGGACGGAGGCGGCGGTGACGACTTCTGGCGCGAAGGCATGGCCGAAGATCGAGGCGCCCTTGGCTACATAGCCGATAAGGCCGACGACGTAGTATGACACGGCGGCCACGGACAGGCCTTCGACAGTTTGCTGCAGGCGCAGCTGCAGCCGGGCCCGGTTGTTCATCGATGCCAGCAGGTCGCGGTTCTGCTTCTCGACTTCGACGTCGACCCAGGTGCGCAGCAGCGTGGTGGCGCGGGTGAGTTTTCGCGACAGGTTGGCCTGGCGTTCTTCGACCGAGCGGCAGGTGCGCATTGCCGGCGCCATGCGCCGCAGGAGGAAGCCAGCCCAGGTGTCAAAACCCTGCACCGGTTCTTCATCCAGCGCCTCCAGCCTTTCGGTGACGATGCCGTCATAGGCGCGGCTGGCGCCGAAGCGGTAGAGGCTGGACGCGGCGTCGGCCTCGAGCTCGGCGGCGAGCTCGGTGAGGTCGGCGAGCAATGTCTGGCTGTCACGGATTTCGACGGCCTTCATTTCCAGCGTGGTCTGCGCCAGGCGGTCCTCAATGCGGCGGGCGCGGCCGGACAGCGTCAACGCCAGCGGCAGGCCGAGCATGGCCAGCGTCCGATAGGTCTCGATGTCGATCAGCCGCTGCGACAGAGCGCCGGTGCTGGCCGGCGTCAGGCCGCGATCGAGCACCAGCATGCGGGTCAGCCCGTCGCCGTCCTGGCGGAAATCGGTGATGATGGCGGCGGCGCCCCTTTCGACCAGCGAGTAGCAAAGGCTGGTGGGGTCGAAGCCGGCGATCAGCCTTTCGCTCGCCTGCGTCCATTTGCGGATTTCGAGCCGGATGCCGGAAATCACCGTGCCTGGGGGCGAGAAGCCGTTACCGAAGGGCGAATCTTCCTGCCCCCGGCCATTCTCGGCCAGCGGCCCTTCCCACAGATAGGTCGAGAATTCCGTATGCCGCTCCCAACGCAGCGAGCCCTTGCCCCATTTCATGGCATGGTGGCGCGCGTTCCGCTCAGGCGCGGCGATTCCCAGCCGCCTCGAAAGCTCCGATAGCACGGCATGGTCGACCGCGGCGCCGGCCTCGGTCATGAAGGAAAGCTGGATCAGCACGCGCGGCTTTTCGATCAGCGGATGCGGACGGGCATGAACCTCGCCGATCGCGCCGGGACGCCCCTCATGCGCCGGAAAACCCATGACGCTGCCTTGGGCGCGCGGCTGGAATTCGAGACTGGACATCTCGTCGGACACGGCTGGTCCCCCTGTTTTCGACCCTTCGTGCAACCCGGTGGTCTTGCGGCAATCGGCGAGACGCGTAAACAGCAAATATTAGCATCCGGCGATGACGGCGCGCGGCAGGCGATCCGACCACATTGGGCGAATTGGATAAATAATTTGACCAGTTGGCGACAGACGCTTTAATCTGGGCAACATCCGTTCCAGCTCCAGGCGTCTCCGTTGAGCGACATTTTCTCCAGGATCGAGCATTCGCGCACCGCCGACGAGGTGGTGCAGCAGATCGAGAGCCTGATCCTCGAAGGCGTTCTGCGCACCGGCGACCGGCTGCCGGGCGAGCGCGAGCTGGCGCGCCAGTTCGACGTGTCGCGGCCGATCCTGCGCGATGCGCTGAAGGCGCTGGAGGGACGCGGACTGCTGACGACGCGCCCCGGCGGCGGCACGCATGTCGCCGACGTCATCGGCCAGCTCTTCACCAAGCCGGTGACGGACCTCATCTCCACGCACCGCAAGGCGGTGACCGACTATCTGGAGTACCGGCGCGAGATCGAGGCGGTGGCGGCCGAATATGCGGCGCGGCGGGCGACGCCGGAGGACCTTGCGCTGCTCGACCGCATCATGGCGCGCATGGAGGAGGCGCACCGGACGGGCGACTTCGACGACGAGGCGGAAATCGACGTCGAGTTCCATCATGCGGTGTGCGAATGCGCGCACAACATCATCCTGCTGCACACGCTGCGCTCCTGCTACCGGCTGTTGTCGGAAGGCGTTTTCCAGAACCGGCTTCTGGTGTTCGGCGTGCCGGGCGCGCGCGAGGCGCTGCTCGAGCAGCACCGGGCGATCCATACCGCGATCAAGGCCGGCGACCCGATCGCGGCGCGCAAGGCCGCGATGGACCACATCACCTATGTCGAGCGCTCGATGGCGGAAGCCGAGCGCAGCGGCGACTGGCAGCGCGTCTCCCGGCTGAGGCTGAGACAGCGCTCCGATGCCGGCGATATCGAACCCACACGCAAACGCTCCTAAGCACAGATTTAGCGGGGACCCATCATGAGCGAAATCCTCACCATCGCCGACCTCAAGGACTTGGCACGCCGCAGGGTGCCGAAGATGTTCTTCGACTATGCCGATTCCGGCGCATGGACGGAGAGCACCTATCGCGCCAACGAAGAGGACTTCGGCAAGATCAAGTTCCGCCAGCGCGTGCTGGTCGACATGAGCAACCGCTCGCTGGAATCGACCATGATCGGCGAGAAGGTGGCGATGCCGGTGGCGCTCGCGCCGACCGGATTGACCGGCATGCAGCATGCCGACGGCGAGATGCTGGCGGCACAGGCGGCGGAAGCGTTCGGCGTGCCGTTCACGCTGTCCACCATGAGCATCTGCTCGATCGAGGATGTCGCCTCGGTGACCAAGAAGCCGTTCTGGTTCCAGCTCTACGTCCTGCGCGACAAGGATTTCGTGCTCAACCTCATCGACCGCGCCAAGGCGGCGAAATGCTCGGCGCTGGTGCTGACACTCGACCTGCAGATCCTGGGACAGCGCCACAAGGACGTGCGCAACGGGCTTTCGGCGCCGCCGAAGATGACGCTTGCCAACATCATCGACCTTGCGCTGAAGCCGCGCTGGTGCCTGGGCATCGCAGGAACCAAGCGCCGCACTTTCCGCAACATCGTCGGCCACGCCAAGGGCGTGGGCGACGTCTCCTCACTATCGTCCTGGACGAATGAGCAATTCGATCCGCACCTGTCGTGGAAGGACGTCGCCTGGATCAAGGAACGCTGGGGCGGCAAGCTGATCCTGAAGGGCATCCTCGACAAGGAAGACGCGCTGATGGCGGCCGAGACCGGGGCGGACGCGATCGTGGTCTCAAACCATGGCGGGCGGCAGCTCGACGGCGCCCCCTCCTCGATCTCCGTGCTGGAAGAGATCGCCGATGCGGTCGGCGACAGGATCGAAGTCCACATGGACGGCGGCATCCGCTCCGGCCAGGACGTGCTCAAGGCGCTATGCCTCGGCGCCAAGGGCACCTATATCGGCAGGCCCTTCCTTTACGGCCTCGGCGCGATGGGCAAGGACGGCGTTACCAAGGCGCTCGAAATCATCCGCAAGGAAATGGATGTCACGATGGCGCTGTGCGGCAAGCGCCTCGTCGCCGACATGGGCAAGGACCAGCTCCGCCGCTAGGACGCAGTAGCCAAGATCGCACGGATCGGTTGCGTCGCTAGGGCGTTGTTCATCGATCGGCACTAGGCTTGGCTCCAACTGTGCCTTGGGAACATGTTCACCTTGACCGAAACCGGCATCCACTACCTCGACGCGCGCGGGCCGGACGGCATGCGGCTTTACGCCATCGGCGACGTACATGGACGCCATGACCTGCTCGCCGCCATGCACCGGCGCATCGAAAGCCAACTGGAACATGCGCCCGCGTCAGACTGGCGTATCATCCATCTCGGCGACTATGTCGACCGCGGTCCGGATTCAAAGAGGGTCATCGACTTCCTGATCGAGGCGCGCAAGCGCGATCCGCGCAACATCATGCTCGCCGGCAACCACGATATCGGCATGCTCGAATTCATGGCCCATGCCGAGCCGGACGGCCTGTTCATGAACTATGGCGGCGTGCAGACCGCGCAGTCCTATGGCGTGGAACTTGTCCGTGACGCCCATTGGTACGGCAAGGCGGAGACAGTCGCGCGTGGACACGCTGCGCTGGTGAAAGCGGTGCCGCGCAGTCATGTCGATTTCCTGCAATCGCTGACGTTTTCGGTCAGTTTCGGTGACTTCTTCTTCTGCCATGCCGGGATAAGGCCGGGCGTGCCGCTCGACCATCAGAACCAGCAGGACCTGATCTGGATCCGCGATGCCTTCCACGATCACCCGGGACTTTTTTCAAAGGTGATCGTGCATGGGCACACGCCCGTCCCGGAGGCCGAAGTGAAGGCCAACCGCGTCAATGTCGACACGCTCGCCTGGAAATCGGGGACGCTGAGCGCGCTCGCCGTCAATGGCGGCGACAAGCAGATCATCGACGTGCAAGGCAAAGCGCTTTAAGGCGTGCTGATATTCAGGTGAGGCCGGCCTGCAAATGGTGTTTTCCTGCGCTTCCGGTGTTCACGTACGTTAAGTACGCTCCGCTCCGGTTCTCGGAAACCACCATTTTCGACTCGGCCTGACCTGAATCTCAACACGCCTTCGGCGCAATCTCGGCGCGGGCGCGCTTCCGATTTTTGATTGGGCTCAGTCGAGCGAGGCCGTCACGCCGTAGCCGTCGACGGCCCGGTGGTTGGTTGCTGCGTCGGCGGCATAGATGCCCAGGCCGCAGAGCACGATGGCAGACAGCATGACAAAAGACAGGAGAGCTGCTTTCACGGACGTCATCTCTGGTTAAGCTTTCTGCATCTGGGCACGAGGCGGTTACCAATGCGTTGAAACGATAAAATGCGTCTCAATGTTTCGACGATTTCGCGCTTCTAAGCAGATTCTGTTTCGCCGGTGTGTCGGCTGGATCACACAAAAGGTTCATGGCGGTTGCACCAGCGATACAAAGCGCGCCCTCTTAAGGGAGTGGCCGGACACAAACCAAGAAAGAAGAGCGTTATCCCCAGGCGCAGGCGCTGAGGCGTGCCAATTATGCCACGCTGCGTCCGCGCGGATGGGTTGAGATGCAGGTCAGGCCGGCCTTACCTGAATATCAACGTACCTTAGATGGTAGCCACCCAGGCGCGGGCGATCGCCAGGCCGGCGGCATCGGCTTCGGGGCCGTTACCGGCCAACTCGTCGTCGAGCCGGTCGTTCCAGTCGGGATGGCGCTCGGCGATCGTTGCCGCGAAGGAGGTGCTCCAGTGGCGCACCATCGGCGTGTCGGCCTCGAAGTGGAACTGAAAGCCATAGACGGCGCGGCCGAGGCGGAAGGCCTGGTTTTCGGCGACCGCGCTGCCGGCGAGCCGCACGGCATTCTGAGGCAGCGCAAAAGTGTCGTCGTGCCATTCGAAGATCGGAAATTGTTCGGGCAGCGCCGCCAGGACCGGATCCGACTTCGCGGCGGGCGTCAGCGAGACCTTGTGCCAGCCGAACTCGGTGGCGCCGCCGATATGGTTGTCGCCACCAAATGCGCGGGCAAGGAGCTGACCGCCGAGGCAGATGCCGAGCACCGAGCGGTCCTTATCGGCGAAATCGCGGGTCAACTCAAGGAGCGCCGGGAAATAGGGATAGTCCTCGTCGGCCAGCGCATTCTGCCCGCCGCCCAGCAAGACCATCGCATCGTGCCCGCCTGCGTCCTGCGGCAACGGATCGCCCTGGTATGGGCGCCGCAGGTCGACATCCGCGCCCGCTTCGGCCAGAGCGGCACCGACCTGACCGAGGCCGGTATTGTCGTAGTTCTGGACCACCAGCACGCGCATCGAGAATCCTGCTGACATGAAAAGGCTGGGGCGAGCGATATCATGCGGCCCGTGTTTCAGCCAAGATGCGCGGCGGGAGAGAAAGCTATGCCACTGCAGAACCGGGTCGATCCCTTCGGCGCCATCCATGCCGTGCCGGAACGCGGCCTGTTCACCGGCAATCGCGGCATCATCCATGATCCGGAGACCAAGACTCTGCTGAGGAAGCGCTGGGCCTTGCCGGCCTGGATCATCTGTGTGTGCGAGTTCCGAAACGTGCGGCGCGAGCCGATGGGCCGCAACAGGGGAGGAAAGGCTGGTTGGACCGAATTGTTCTTCCTTGACGAGGTGACGGCGTTGGCCGCCGGCCACCGGCCCTGCTTCTTCTGCCGGCGCGAACGGGCGACCGATTTCGTCGGCCGCTTCGGCAAGGCCTTCGGCATCGCAGAGCCCCGCGCGCCGATGGTCGACAAACGGCTGCACAGGGAACGGCTGGCTTCGGGTGGACGGCCGCCTCGCGTAACCGTACCGGAGCTTGGCGGCTTGCCTGATGGAGCGATGATCGCGCAGGGCGACACCGCCTACGCGCTGCGTTCCGGAAAGGCACTTGAATGGTCCTTCGCGGGTTTCGCCGGTCAAACCGGCTTCGATCGCTTCACCGGCCGATCGCTGCGCCTGCTGACGCCGGCGACCACCATCGCGGTGCTGCGGCAAGGCTTTGCGCCTGTCTGGCATCCGACCGCCGACACTTGACGATATCCATCGCCTCGCCCATTGCTCGGCAGATATTCGCGGGATGGCCCGCAAATATCTGCCTAGATTCCCTTGTTTTTCGCAGGTTCTGATCGCAAAACCGCGGGGACACTTTTGCGGGACCTGCCTGGGCCATGCGTGCCAACTACAAAATGCAGCGGCTGTTCGTGCCGGACGATCTAGGCTCAGGCGTCGAATTCGATGCCGGACAGCAGCAGAGCCATTATCTCGCCCATGTGCTGCGGCTCGGCGAAGGCGCCGAGGTGCTGCTTTTCAACGGCCGCGACGGCGAATGGTCGGCTGCGATCGCCGCTAAATCCAAGAAGGCTGTCCGGTTGAAAGTGCTGGAGCTGCAGCGGCCGCAGCCGCCGCTGCCCGACCTCGTCTATTGCTTCGCGCCGCTCAAGCAGGGGCGGCTCGACTACCTGGTGCAGAAGGCGGTCGAGATGGGCGCCGGCGTGCTGCAGCCAGTCATCACCCAGCACACGCAGGTGGCGAAGCCCGGCATCGAGCGGCTGCGCGCCAATGTCGTCGAGGCGGCCGAGCAATGCGGCATCCTCGCGGTGCCGGACGTGCGTGAAGCAGAGAAGCTGGAGCGGCTGCTCGCCAGTTGGGACAGGGAGCGGCGGCTGATCTTCTGCGACGAGGACGCTTCGACCAACAATCCGCTGCCGGCCCTGCAGGCGGTAAGGGAGAAGAAACTTGCGCTTCTGGTCGGTCCCGAAGGCGGATTTTCCGAGGACGAGCGCAGGATGCTGAGGCCCTTGCCTTTCGTCACCGCCATCCCGCTCGGACCGCGGATCCTGCGCGCCGACACGGCGGCAGTGGCGGCGCTTGCCGCCATCCAGGTGACGATCGGCGACTGGTAAATCAAATCCCATTGAGGCCTGGCTCAGGATTTTTTGCTTGATCGGCTGCCGGCATTTCGTCCATCTAGCGCCGGCGGCCGTCCGGCCTCTGCAGCACCGCGCATGCTTTTCGACGCACGAAGGGCGCTGTAACACTTAGGAACTGTGCAGGACGCCTGGCGGAAGTCGATGCCGATTTCCGGGGCAAAGCGCTCGGAGGGGCCTCATGGCGCGCGACACGACCGATACCCAGCCCATCGAAGGGATCGACGAACTGGTCGGCTATCTGGCCGCCGGCAACAAGCCGCGCGACAAATGGCGCATCGGCACCGAGCACGAAAAATTCCCCTTCTATGTCGACGGCAACGCGCCGGTGCCCTATGGCGGCGAGCGCGGCATCCGCGCCATCCTCGAAGGCATGCAGGAAAAGCTCGGCTGGGATCCGATCATGGATGCCGGCCGCATCATCGGCCTTGTCGAGCCGACCGGACAGGGCGCGATCTCGCTGGAGCCCGGCGGCCAGTTCGAGCTTTCCGGCGCGCCGCTGGAATCGATCCATCAGACCTGCCGCGAGGGCAACGCGCATCTGGCGCAGGTGCGTGAGATCGCCGAGCCGCTCGGTATCCGCTTCCTCGGCCTTGGCGGCAGCCCGAAGTGGTCGCTGGCCGACACGCCGAAAATGCCGAAGTCGCGCTACGAGATCATGACGCGCTACATGCCGAAGGTCGGCACCAAGGGCCTCGACATGATGTACCGCACCTGCACGATCCAGGTGAATCTCGACTTCGAGAGCGAGATCGACATGCGCCGCAAGATGCAGGTGTCGCTGAAGCTGCAGCCGCTGTCGACGGCGCTGTTCGCCAACTCGCCCTTCACCGAGAGCCGGCCGAACGGGCTGCAGAGCTGGCGCGGCGACATCTGGCGCGACACCGACAACCAACGCTCCGGCATGCTTGAATTCTGCTTATCGCCCGATTTCGGCTTTGCCGACTATGTCGAATGGGCGCTCGACGTGCCGATGTATTTCGTCATCCGCGACGGCCAGTATCACGACATGACGCGCTACACCTTCCGCCAGTTCATGGCGGGTGCGGCGCGCAATGAAATCCCCGACGGCCTGCCGACCATGGGCGACTGGGCGAACCATCTCTCTACCTTGTTCCCCGACGTGCGGCTGAAGCGTTTCCTCGAAATGCGCGGCGCCGATGGCGGCCCGTGGCGTCGCATCTGCGCCCTGCCCGCCTTCTGGGTCGGGCTACTCTATGACGAGCAGGCGCTGGACGCCGTCGAGGCGCTGACCGCAAGCTGGACCTATCAGGAAGCGCTGGCGATGCGCAATGCCGTGCCGGAGCTTGGCATCGCGGCGCCGTTCCGCAACGCCACCTTGCGCGACGTCGCCCGCGACGTGCTCGCCATCTCGCGCATGGGCCTGAAGAACCGCGGCAAGAAGAACCGCGACGGTTATGACGAGACGTCGTTCCTCAACACGCTGGACGAGGTCGTCTCGCGCGGCACCACCAGCGCCGAGGAGATGCTGTCGGCCTACCACACGCGCTGGGGCGGCTCGATCGAGCCGGTGTTCATGGAATATGCCTATTAACTGTCCGGTGTACGCCGAGCGGTTGGGCAGCAAAAGCCGCTTCAATCGGTGATGGAAACGAACTAGGCTCTCCGACGAGGATATTGTCGGAGGAGAACCCAATGCCTTCCCTGTTCGACATTTTTGCCCAAGCCCAGAATGGCGCCGGCATGCAGGCGCTGGCCCAGCAATATGGGCTTTCGATGCAGCAGACGCAGGCCGCGGTCCAGGCGCTGCTGCCCGCCTTCTCGCAGGGGCTCCAGCGCAACACCGCCGATCCCTACGGGATGGGCGCCTTCATGACGGCGATGGCGAGCGGCCAGCACGCCAAATATTTCGAGGATGCGACAAGAGCCTTTTCGCCGCAAGGCATCGATGAGGGTAATGGCATTCTCGGCCATCTGTTCGGCTCGAAGGAGCTGTCGCGCGCCGTGGCGAACCAGGCCGCGCAGGCGACGGGGCTCAGCCAGCAGGTGTTGCAGCAGATGCTGCCGGCCATGGCCTCGATGATGATGGGCGGGCTGTTCAAGCAGACCAACAATCAGTTGACCGGGGGGCAGATGCAGGCCTTCGGCGGCAGCGGCAATCCGCTCGGCGAGATCATCGAGCAGATGATGCGGCAGGGCGGCCTCGCGCCGGCGCCGCAAACGCGGCAGGCGCCGGCGCCCAATCCCTATGGCGAGAATCCGCTCGGCAAGGTGCTGCAGGACATGTTCGGCGGCGGCGCGGCGCAGCCGCAAAGCCAGACACAGCAAGCGCCCAATCCCTACGGCGAGAACCCGCTTGGCAAGGTGCTGCAGGATATGTTCGGCGGCAGCGCGCAGCCGCAAAGCCAGCCCCAGCAGACGCAAAGCCCCTATGGCGACAATCCGCTCGGCAAGATCTTCGAGGAGATGCTGCGCCAGGGCGGTGGCGGCTTCGGCGCGCCCGGCGGGCAGCCGGCGCCGCAGCCGCAACAGCGCCAACCGCAGCAGAGCGCGCCGCAACAGCCGCAGGCCAACCCGAGCGGCCGTCCGCGAAACCCGTTCGATGACATCTTCGGCAAGATGTTCGAGACCGGCGCGCAGCAGCGCGACGAATATCAGAAGGGCGTGGAGACGATCTTCGACCAGTTCAAGCGCGACATGGACCGGCGTTGAGTCCCCGAACGCCCCCGGAGCGACGTTCCGCGAGCAAGAGACCCGAGCAGATGCGCCGCGATCGTCGCCGCGACTGCTTGCAGGGTGTTTTCGACCACAAACTTCACTACCGAGTATGATGGATCATAAGGAAAAGCGGATGCGCCCTTCGTCCTCTATGTTGCTACTGATGCTTGCCGTATCGTTGATGGGCTGCACAACAAGCAACGGAAACGCCGGCCAAAGCTCGAAGAACGAGGCGCAATGCGTTGGCTTCGGTTTTGAACAAGGTACGGATGCTTTCGCCAATTGCATGATGCAGCTTTCACTGCGGCAGGGGGGCTCGCAGCAGCCCGACCACGATACCCTCGTCAATCAATACAGAAGCCGCAGCAAGGCCCGACAGGGTGACGATCGATATCCCGTGTGCAGCGCCGCAAACATGGATGCCGAGTTGGATATTACAACGGGTAAGTGGGTCGGCCCCGATTGCCAGATGGCGCCAGACTAGAGCCTGCGTTCCTAGACGGCTTTGCTGGTTTCACCAAATTGCGTCTGGCTGCAACCAACGCTTCCGGTCATGAGTCGAAGCCCATAAAAAATGCCCGGTCCTGGAGGAGAACCGGGCAATTTGCAGGCTGGCCGGCGGGGAACCGGCAGGGAGTGTGGGAGCCTGCATGAAGCTTGGTCGCGCCGAGCCGTGAAAAGGGTCAGCGCGACGGGAAATCCGAGGGAAACGCCGCCCTTCAGCCTACCTGACGAGCAAGGTCCTCGATCGTGTCGGCGCGCTCGCTGGCGATCACGCGCAGCTTCGCCGTCGGATCGCGGCCGAAGGGCACGTCGATCGCGACATGGAGATCGCCGCGCGTCAGGCCGATATCGGCAAGCTCGGCGTCCGACATCTCGCCGAGGCGATAGAAGGCGCGACGGTTTTTCCAGGCGCGGTAGCTGTTGGCGATGGCATTGACCACAAGCGTCGCAACGGCCGGACGCGTGGTGATGCGCGGAGTCTCGGAGGCGAATTCAATCGTGGTCATTTCGGTCTCTCCTTCCAGGAGTCGAGCGGACGAAACCAGCCAATCGGCGCCTTGGGAGAAGCGCCGTTCCGGTTTCCATTCATTGATGTGATGCATGTCGTTGTCCCCAGAACCGGGAACCACTTCTGAGCGACTTGCACTGTTCTCATGTGGACAATGACAATTTGCCATCGCGCGATTGATTAATCCAACGAATGTTTTTAATCTCTAGCATCAACATCAATGATAGGTTGGACCGATGAAAGCGCCGCTTGACCTCGATCAGTTGCAAACCTTCATCTCGATCGCCGATACAGGAAGCTTCACCCGCGCGGCCGAGGAGGTGCACCGGACGCAGTCGGCCGTGTCGATGCAGATGCGGCGGCTGGAGGAGCGGATCGGCAAGCCGCTGTTCGAAAAGGACGGCCGCACCAACAAGCTGACCGAGGAGGGCGACAGGTTGCTTTCCTATGCGCGGCGGCTGATCTACCTCAACCGCGAGACGCTCGCCGCCTTCGACGACCAGCGCCTCGAAGGCACGATCCGCATCGGCACGCCGGACGACTATGCCGACCGCTTCCTGCCCGAGATCATGGCGCGCTTCTCGCGCTCCAATCCGCGTGTCGAACTGACGGTCGTTTGCGAGCCGACGCCGGGGCTTGTCGAACACATCAAGCGCGGCAATCTTGACCTAGCGCTGGTCACGCATAACGACACGCGCGGCCAGTCGGAAGTGGTGCGGCGCGAGCCGCTTTTGTGGGTCACCTCGGCCAACCACGCCACGCATGAACAGGAAACCCTGCCGATGGCGTTCGGCCGGCCGAACTGCATCTGGCGGCGTGCGGCTGTCGACGTGCTCGACCGGCAGAACCGCGACTACCGCGTGCTGTTCTCCAGCTTCTCGGCCACCGTTATCACCGCGGCCGTGCTTTCCGGCCTGGCGGTCTCGGTGCTGCCGGAATGCGCGCTCAGGCCCGGCATGCGCGTGCTCGGCGAGGCCGACGGCTTCGGCCAATTGCCGGACTGCCGCATCGGCATCATGCGCGGCCAGACCTCACAGCCGGAGATCGTCGACGCCTTGGCTCGTCACATCGCCGAAAGCCTCGACAACATTTCCGTGCCGGCGAGCGAAGAGGCGGGAGGCTTCGACTTCGCGGCGCTCGCCTTTGCCAAGATGAAGCGGGTCAAGGCCAACCAGATCATGCCTGGCTGGTAAGGCGGGAGCAATTCCAGGAAAAGTGTGAAGCGGTTTTTCGTCAGGAATTGCGTCCAGACAAAGAGATAGAGCGGTTCGCCGTTTCCGTGAAACGACGAACTGCTCTAGGCCCGAGCGACGGAACGCTCCGGGCCGGCTGACGAAACACCCGGCAGCGCAAGCAACTGGCCGGGCTCCAACGGCGGCGACAGCAGATAGCCCTGCATCTGGAGACAACCCATGCCGACCAGCAAGGCCTTCTGCGCGTCGGTCTCGACGCCTTCAGCAGTCACCTCGACCTTCAGGGCCAGCGCCAGCTCGATCAGCGTCTTGGCGATTGCGCGGGCGCTTTCGTCCTCGTCGAGCAGACGCACGAAGGAACGGTCGATCTTCAACTTGTCGATCGCCTGGCGGCGCAGATAGCTGAGGGAAGAGTAGCCTGCGCCGAAATCGTCGAGCACGATGCGCACGCCGGACTGGCGGAGCGCGGCAATCACGGCGCCGATCGCGTCGTTGTGCTCGAGCAGCACCCCCTCGGTGGTCTCGAGCTGCAGGCGGGACGGGTCGAGTCCGGTTTCCTTCAGGATGCCGGCGATCTGTTCGGCAAAGCCGGCATCGCGCAGTTGCATCGGCGAGATGTTGACGGCGATCCAGGGAAGTTCGGTCCCGGCGGCAAAGCGGCACGCTTCGCTCAGCGCCCATTTGCCGAGCTCGCCGATGAGGCCGCGCTCTTCGGCAATCGCGATGAACTGCGCCGCGGGCAACGCGCCGTGCACCTCATGCCCCCAGCGGATCAGCGCTTCGGCCCCGAGAATCCGGCGGCCGTCGGCCGCGAAAACCGGCTGATAGGCGAGCTTTATGCCGCCGTCGCCGTCCAGCGCCTTGCGGAGTTCCGACTCGACCTTGCGCTTGCGCAACAAGAGATCGTCCATGTCGCCGGCGAACACCTCGTAGCGGCCGCGACCGTTCTTCTTGGCCTCGTAAAGCGCGATGTCGGCCTTGCGCAGCAGGTCGTCGGCATCCGTATCCGGTCCGGACGAGAGCGCGATGCCGATGCTCGCGCCGACGAAGACCTGGTCGCCAATGAGCCTGAACGGCTCACGCAGCTTCATAAGCAGCCTTTCGGCGATATCTTCGACGCTTCCGGCGTCGGGAATGTCGAGCAGGATCACAGCGAACTCGTCGCCGCCGAGCCGCGCGACAGTATCGGCTTCGCGGATCGTATGCTTGAGCCGCGCCGCCGTCTGGCGCACGAGCTCGTCGCCGGCCGGATGGCCGAGCGTGTCGTTGA
This sequence comes from Mesorhizobium sp. M2A.F.Ca.ET.043.02.1.1, assembly GCF_003952405.1. NCBI lineage: Bacteria > Pseudomonadati > Pseudomonadota > Alphaproteobacteria > Hyphomicrobiales > Phyllobacteriaceae > Mesorhizobium > Mesorhizobium sp. M2A.F.Ca.ET.043.02.1.1. The sequence goes on along the minus strand of NZ_CP034445.1, from coordinate 4,939,449 downwards.
TGTGCTTGAAGCGATCGAGGTCGAGGTAAAGCAGCGCAACGTGCGTTCCGTCCTGGCCGGCGAAGAGCAGCATGCGCCGCAACCGGTCCTCGAACAGCGCCCGGTTAGGCAGGCCGGTGAGCGTGTCGTGGAAGGCGAGATATTGCGCCTGGTCCTGGCTGGTCTGCAGCGCGGCTGAGGCGCGACGCAATCGGCGCAGCAGGAACACCAGAACGCCGCCCGCCACGAGCAGCGCGATCGCCAAGGCCGGAGCGATCTTGCGCACCAAGGTAAGGCCGGGCCGCAACTGGTCCCAGCCGATATAGCCGAGGATAACACCACGCGAATCGACCAGCGGCACGGCGGCCGGGCCAACCGGCTCGGACAACGGCACCAGGCGCGCGCCATCGAGCAGGTATTTTGCCGCGATCTTGCCGATGACGGCATCGTTGATGAACTCGGCGGAGATATGCAGATATTCCGTGCCAGGCGCCTGGCTGACGCGATCCGAGCTCGGCACCAGCGGCATGACGCTCAAAATAGCGGGCTTTCCCTGGAGCGAGACGAGATCCTGCGCGACCATCTTGGCCGGCTGGCCGGAGGCGTCGGCCTTCAGCGGCTCACCCAACATGTGGCGCAGCTTGTCGATGGTCGGCCGCAATTCCGGCTCGTCCTCGCCGAAAGCCGACGCCGCAACGACTTTGCCTTCCCGCATGGCGTGGATCGCATGGTTGGCGGCGTCAAGGATGTAGACCCGGTTGTGGCCGTAGTAGCTGTACATCCAGGTGCTGAGGTTTTCCTCGATCCAGGCCTGATTGCCCGCCCTCACATTGGTTACCGAGTCATCCCAGACCGTCACGCTTTCCTGCTCGCGCTGGACCGCGGCAATCTGGTCGTTCAGCCCATCGGCGATGAAAATCTTCTGCCGTTCGAGTGAAGCCTCGTCGGCCTGATTGGCGGCGTAGAAGCCGAAGTCGACGACAATCGCCAACGCGAAAGCGGCAAGCGTCAGCACGGTCAACGTGACCTGGTGCGTCAACGGGCTGCTGTCGTGGCGTGCGCTCATCGCGTTTCCTGGCCGGCTCTTGTGCCGTCAGTGAAAGCAAATCGGGCTTAAAATCACGTTATAATATTAGCAGGGGTTCTCCCGGCTTGACGCGAGCCGATAAGCGTTCCCCAATCCGGCGATGAATGAAACAGCAACCGAATCACGCAGCAACGCCACCGAATACACGGTGAGCGAGATTTCCGGCGCGCTGAAGCGCACTGTCGAGGACGCCTTCGGTAATGTGCGGGTGCGCGGCGAGATTTCCGGCTATCGCGGCCCGCATTCGTCCGGCCACGCCTATTTCGCGCTGAAGGACGACCGGGCGCGGATCGATGCCGTGGTCTGGAAGACCACCATGGCGCGGCTGAAATTCCGCCCCGAGGAAGGCATGGAGGTGATCGCCAGCGGCCGGCTGACGACCTATCCCGGCAAATCCAACTACCAGATCGTCATCGACAATCTTGAGCCGGCCGGCGCCGGCGCGCTGATGGCGCTGCTCGAAGAGCGCAAGCGCCGGCTGCAGGCCGAAGGCCTGTTCGACGCCGGCCGCAAGCGACGGCTGCCCTTCATGCCCAAGGTCATCGGCGTCGTCACCTCGCCGACGGGCTCGGTGATCCGCGACATCATTCATCGCATCAAGGACCGGTTTCCGCTCCATGTGCTGGTCTGGCCGGTGCGGGTCCAAGGCGAGACGACGGCCAAGGAAGTCACCGCGGCCGTCAACGGCTTCAACGCGCTGACTTGGGACGGACCTATCCGCCAGCCCGACGTTTTGATCGTGGCGCGCGGCGGCGGCAGCCTCGAAGACCTCTGGGGCTTCAACGACGAAGGGCTGGCACGTGCCGTCGCGGCGTCGTCCATCCCCGTGATCTCGGCCGTCGGGCACGAGACCGATACGACTCTGATCGACTTCGTCGCCGATAGGCGCGCGCCAACGCCGACGGGCGCGGCCGAGATCGCCGTGCCGGTCAGGGCGGACCTGGAGGCTACCTTGGCCAGCCTTGGCGCGCGGCTCAATGCCTGCGCTTCGCGGCATCTGGAGCGCAAACGCCAGGCGGTGCGCGCGGCGGCGCGCGCGCTCCCCTCGCCCGACCAGTTGCTGGCGCTGCCGCGCCGCCGTTTCGACGATGCGACCAGCCGCCTCGGCCGCGGGCTGACGGTGAATATCGAGCGCAAGCGGGCGACGCTGGAGCGGCAAAGGTTGACGCCGGCGACCCTGTCGCGGCGCGTCAACGAGGCCCGCACACTGACCGGCCGCGACATCGCGCGGGCGCGGGCGGCGTTCTTCGCCATCGTGCGCGAGCGGCGCCAGCGCTTCCAGCGCAATTCGACGCGCCTGTCGCCGGCTCCGATCGCCCGGCGCCAGAAGCTGCAGGCCGACGCGCTGGCCGGACTGTCGCGCAGGCAGGACCAGGCGCTGGCACGGCGGCTCGACCGGATTCGCGCGGCGCTGACCCAGGCCGACCGGCTGCTATCCACTCTTTCGCACAAAGCCGTGCTGGCGCGCGGCTTCGCGCTGGTCAAGGACGCCGACGGCGCCGTCATCAAGCGGGTCGCGGAATTGGCGCCGGGCGCGGCGCTGCAGCTTGAATTCGCCGACGGCACTGCCGAGGCCATCGCCACCAGCGGCGGCGCGCGGCCGAAGCTGGCCGCGAAGCCGTCCGCCAAGGCCAGGGAGCCGGGCAATCAGGGCTCGTTGTTCTGAGGACCGCATGAGCAGTCACGACCCGCATCTTCGCACGCCTTCCGGCAAGCCGCGCCTGCGCTCCTTCGGCATCGCGCTCGACGGCACGCCAGGCCGTTTCAACGCCATCACCGACGTTCCAGGCGTGTCGGTGGGCTACACGACGCTGATTTCCGGCGATGGTCCGCTGCGTGTCGGCAACGGACCGGTGCGCACCGGCGTCACCGCGATCCTGCCAGGGCCGGTTCAGGAACTCGCGACGCCGGTTTTCGCCGGCGTGTTCAGCCAGAACGGCAATGGCGAGCTGACAGGAACGCATATCATCGAGGAGACCGGCGCCTTCAACTTCCCGGTCACCATCACCAACACGCATTCCTGCGGCGTCACCCGCGACGCCACGCTGCGCTGGATGCACAAGGTGCTGCCAGCCGCGCTCGACACAGGCTGGGGCCTGCCGGTGGCGGCCGAGACCTATGACGGCTTCCTCAACGACATCAATGGCCATCATGTGAGCGTGGAGCATGTCGTCGCCGCGCTCGACAGGGCCCGCGGCGGCGCGATCGAGGAAGGCAGCGTCGGCGGCGGCACCGGGATGATCACCTTCGGCTTCAAGGCCGGATCAGGCACCGCCTCGCGCATCGTCGAATGGCAAGACAAGCGCTACACGCTGGGTGTCTTCGTGCAGTCGAATTTCGGCAAGAGGCACAATTTCACCATTCGCGGCCGGCGCATCGGGCAGGAGCTTGTCGACCCGGCGATCCGCGAGGCGACGGCGCGCGCCGAAAAGGGTTCGATCATCGCCGTGGTCGCCACCGACGCCCCGTTCCTGCCGCATCAGATGAAGCGGCTCGCCCGGCGCGTGCCGCTCGGCATCGCCATGACCGGCGGCTATGGCTACCACAGTTCGGGCGATATCTTTCTGGCGTTCTCAACCGCCAATCCGGAGGCGGCGCTTGGCGCTTCCGGGCGCATCGGACGCGCGGAGTTCATCCCCGATGTCGACATCGATCCGTTCTTCGACGCGGTCGTGCAAGGCGTCGAGGAGGCGATCCTCAACGCGCTCACCGCCAATGAGGACATGACGGGACGCGACGGCAATTTCGTGCCGGCGCTGCCGAAGGGTTGGCTAAAGGAGAAATTCGGCTAAGAAATACCGTCTGCCCGCGCCGGCACGTTTTCACTCCGCCGGCGTGTCGGGCTTGGCTTCGCTATTGCCCTCTTCGGCGGCTTCCTCGAGGCGCGACGCGATCAGTTCCTGGATGTCGCCGACCTCTTCCTGGATGTCCTCGAGGAGAATGCCTGCCTCGGCGGCTTTGGCGCAGCACTCCTTGGCGAGAGTCTCGGCCTGCTCGATCTGGATCGGCGAATGCTGGCATTGGACTTTCTCGCCAATCCATCCGCGCAAGAACTCGATCGCATGTTCACTCATACTGCTTCTTCCCTGGCGGCAAAGCCGGTTGGTAGCCATGAACGTCCGCACCCTGCAAAGGATGCATGCCCCATTCGAACCGAGTCGCCCCCGACCGGCAAGACATCTTGGCCATGAGACAAGACATCTTGGCCATGAGACGCAGAGCCGCAGGAATGGAAGGGTTCGAGGTGCACGTTCAGATCATTGAGAATGATGGAATGGTGGGCCGGGATCGACAGAAGGCCGTCGTCGTTGTTTTTGCTTGCCTTTTTCTAACTTCGACAGCGCATTTGCATCACAAACCGTATCGCGGCTTCCCGGTCAACGCTGCCCCGGCCCGAGCCGGAGCAGGCGCTATATAGTGGCATCCTCTTGCAATGTCGACTCGGGGCTCCGCCGTCCGGGCGGCTACCTCCCCAAAAGGTTGGTTCGACGGTCCTCAGATGCGTCAGCATGCCAGCGCTGGCGCGTTCGGAGTCGCGCGCCAGCAACACATCCAGGACGAGTTGGTGCTCGCTGGAGACTGAGAGCGAAACCTAAGGATTATTTTGACGTGAACGGCCCGGAAAGATGATGGTTGCGCAGCAAGGTAGAGAGCCGGTTCGCCGCCTCGGCGAAGAATTCGCCTTCCGAAGAGAGCAGCGCCTCCCGCTCTTCCACGGATGCAGCCAGGAGACGCTCCCAGAATCCGGCCACGACAGCGCCCGCACCGGCCAAGTCGGCGGCAACCGCCTGGTCCGCGGCGAGTGCCGCGAGGTGCCGAGGCGTAATGCCGCCGATACCGGGAGGGACTTTCGCCCCCATATCGACGAAACCCGGAGGCAGCGAGCCTTTCAGATTGGTAACCTGACGCTCGGTGATGACCGCATGGATCTGATCGACCGCCTGCCTGGCGCCCGCGACGCGAGACGGGTGATCGGTGTCGGCCGCGGCATGGGGGAGAAGTTCCAGACGCGGGCTATAGGCTTCGACCAGTTTGAGATAGGGCAGCATTGGTCCCGAAAGCGTGCCGCCGTCCCTGAACAGGTCCGCATCGATCGCCGCATGGGAAACGCGCCCTGACGCCAGCGCGCGCTCCAGCGCTGCAACATCGACCAGCTCGCCGCGATCATAGTTGATAAGCACGGCGCCGCGGTTGAGGAGGGAGAGGACTTCATCTCCAATCAATCCGGCATTGGCGTATCGTTGCGCGCCGGGATCGAAAGCACCGAGGCCAAGGTGGACTGAAAGCGCGTCGGCGCCGCGCGCCGCGTCTTCCATGGTTGCGGCGTAGTCGAAGCCTTCCAGCTCGATCCATTTTTGGTGACGGGGCCGCGCATGAATGGCGACCCGCATGCCGAAGGCCTGGCCGAGCCTGGCGAATTCCCGGCCGATATTGCCATAGCCGATCACCGCCAGTCTTTTGCCTTCGAGCTTCTCGGTCGGGTAATGGCGCAGGTCCTTTCCCGTATCGAACTGCCCGCCGGCAACGAGGGCGTTGAGCTTGTCAACTGGAAGGTCAGGCCTGACTTTCAGCAGCGCCTTCATGGCCATCTGCGCGGTGGCGCGGCTGTTGATGCCGGGCGTGTTCATCAGCGGCGCTTCGCCGCCTTCTCCGCTGCCGCCGCCCCAGGATGCCGAGCCCATATTGCCGGTGCCGGCGCCGATGCGCACCCCGCCGAGCCGGAACCTGGTCTCGGCCGGAATGAACGTCGCGGCGGCGATGACGGCGTCGTAGCGGCCGTCGCCGGCCTCGGCCAGCAATTCGTCGCGCGTGCTCAATTGCGGCTGGTAGAAGAAATGCAGCTTGCCGGGGTCAAGCGCGCCGGCCTTGGCGATGCCTGTCTGGTGGAACACGCCCCCCTTGGCTTCGATGTAGGCCTTGACCTCGCTATGGTCGGGATTGCCATCGGCCCCAAACCGGAGGCCGACAAAATCGCAGATCAGAATATTGGCCGATGTCATGATGCGTCGTTTCCCTGCAACTATCTCCAGCTACTCCAATCCGTTATGCGATGGAGCAACGTGAAACGGCATATCCGGGTCGCAAGCGAGAGATTTGCCGCAGGAGTCTAGAGTCTGTCGGCTCTGAACGGCGACAGACCGACCATCGGTTGGTCGGCCGGAAAGCCGGCCGGATTGGATAATCTCGGGTTCCGCTGCCGTCGAAGAACAGCCACTCTTCGACAGATGAACGATTGGAATCGTTGTGTACTTGGAGCGGTGCGCCTTCCGTCTGGAATCGGCCACCTGCTCCAAGTCTTTCTGCGTCCCGAAGATCCTAAAGCGCGTCGCGATTTTTCAGATAGCCCCATGCGCTTTAGGTTTTTGATTCCCGAAACCGGTTGCCACTTTCGGGAGACATGCTTTACCCGTGCCGGATTTCCGTGCCGAGCACTTTCAGGCATTCCCGGATGAAGGCGGCGAGAGCCGTCCAGCCCTTGGCCGAAACCATCGTGCCGTCGACATAAGCCTCCGTCGGAGACAGGTCGATATAGGTGCCGCCGGCGAGCGTCACTTCCGGCTCGCAGGCCGCCAGCGCACCGACCTTCTTGCCGCGTACGACGCCATCGACCGCGATCAGGATCTGCACGCCGTGGCAGATGGTGAAGATCGGTTTCTTCGTTTCGTGGAAATGACGCACCATCGCCTGAATGCGCTTGTCGGTGCGGATGTATTCTGGTCCGCGGCCGCCGGCGCAATAGACGGCGTCGTACTGATCGAGCTGCTTCTCCGCGTCGGCGAACGTCTTGTTGATCAGGGCATAGTGGCCGAGCTTCTCGGTATAGGTCTGGTCGCCCTCGAAATCGTGCAGCGAGGTCTTGATCACGTCCCCGGCATTCTTGTCGGGGCAAACGACGTGCACGGTGTGACCGACGGCTTCCATCGCCTGCTGATAAACAAAGATTTCGTATTCCTCGGTGAACTCACCGGTCAGCATCAGTATCTTCTTGGCTGGCATGACTTGTCCTTTCGGTTACTCGAAGGCGGGCAGGAGGCGGTCCCGCGAATTCTCAATGTGCACGTGCATCGCCTTCTCGGCGGCATGCGCGTCGCCGGCCGCGAAAGCAGCGAGAATCGCCTCATGCTCATCCAGCGCTTCTTCGGTGACGCGCGAGTGGTACATCAGGCGGAAAATGTGGAAGTGCGTATGCTGGTGGTTCAGCGTCTCGCGGATGAGCTCGTTCTGCGCGAACTCCATGATCTTGTCGTGGAAGATCGCGTCCTGCCGCGCGAAATTGGAATAGCGCAGGCGCTCGTCCTTCCCCACCCGCCGCGCCATCACGCCCGCCGCTTCCTGCAACACCGCGAGGCGCTCTTCGTCCAGCGCTGCCGTAGCCTTGGCGGCGGCAGCGGGCTCCAACAGAAGGCGCAGCTCGTAAAGCTCGTCAAACCGGCGCCGGGTGATTTGCGGGGCCGCGCGATAGCCGATCAGGTGGGTCTTGACCACCAGGCCCTCGCCCTCCAAGCGTCCGAGCGCTTCGCGGATAGGCGTGTGTGAAACGTCGAATTCCCTGACGAGGTTGTCGACGGTAATGCGCGATCCGGGTGGAATCTTCAGCGACATCAACTGCGCGAAGATTGCTTCGTAAACATCGCCCGCCAAGCTGTTGGCGCGCAGGATGCGGCCGCTTGAGCGAGCTTCGGTTTCAACCGTCAGGTCGGGATTTTCCATCGGTTTCCTCTTGACAGGAGCAAGCCCTAACACGATGCTCCGGTCAATTCAATAGGATATCCTATACGATTTTATAGAGGATACGAACGGATGGGCTAGGAACCTCACTCCGCACTCAACGACGCGAGCAAGAAGCCGACGAAGCACCGGCGTCCGAACTGAAGGCCGCCCCTACCGATGATCACGACGTTTGTTCATCAGTCTCTTTCGAAAGATCTCAGTCCATGACCCTCTTTGCAGCCGCGCGCCTGCCGCGCGAAATCCTCTTCGGCAAGGGCCAGCGCCATGCGCTGCCGGCCATTGCCGGGCGATATGGCCGGCGCGCATTCATCTGCACCGACGAACGGCTCGCCGGCACGCCTGAGTTCATCGAGATGCTCGATGGGCTGAAGGCTGCCGTGATCGACACGCTCGTCCACGACCGCACCTTGCCGGATGTGCCGCGTGACAGCGTCGGCGCCTGTATCGCGGAGGCGAAGGGATTCAGGCCGGACATGGTGATCGGCGTCGGGGGCGGCAGTTGCCTCGACATGGCCAAATGCGCCGGGCTGCTCATCAGCCATGGCGGCAAGCTCCAGGACTATTATGGCGAGTTCAAAGTGCCGGGCCCCACCCTTCCCCTTATCGCTGTGCCGACCACGGCCGGCACGGGTTCCGAAGTCACTCCCGTCGCGGTGATCTCCGACCCGGAGCGGACGCTGAAGGTCGGTATCTCCAGCCCGCATCTCATTGCCGCGGTCGCTCTGTGCGACCCGGACCTGACGGCGACCTGCCCGCCATCACTGACCGCCATCGCCGGCGCCGACGCGCTGACGCATGCGATCGAGGCCTTCACCGCGGCAAGACGCGGCGCCGATGCCGATCTGGCGCAACGCCATGTCTTCGTCGGCAAGAGCGCGCTGACCGATCATTTCGCCCTTCTGGCGATCAGGCTCCTGGGCCGCAGTCTCGAAGCAGCCTATCGCGACGGGTCGAACGAGAATGCACGGGCCGATGTCATGATGGGAGCGTTGGCCGCCGGCTGCGCCTTCGGCACGGCGGGAACCGCCGCCGCCCATGCGGTGCAGTACCCGGTCGGCGCGCTCACCCACACGCCGCATGGCCTGGGCGTCGCCACGATGCTTCCTTATGTGATGCGCTACAACCTGTCGGCGGCAAGCTCGGATATCGCGGAAATCGGCATTGCGCTTGGCCTGCCGCGCCAGGACCGCGATGCCGGTCAGCTGGCCGATGCCACAATCACGGAAGTCGCGCGACTGTTCAACGCCATCGGCATCACCCGGACGCTGGCTGACCTCGGTCTTGCCGAGGACAAGATCGACTGGACGGCGGAACAGGCGCTCGGCATCGACCGGCTGATCAAGAACAATCCCCGCCCCTTCGACCTGCCCGCGATGCAGCGCCTGGTCAGGGCTGCTTACAGCGGCGATATGTCCGCCGTGACGATGTGAGGGACGGAGCCCAAACCCATGAACATTTCGATAGACCTATTCGACCAGGATCCCGACATGACTGAATATGCCGCGTTTTCGCATGGACTCTATATCGGTGGCGAATGGCGCCCCTCCTCGAACGGCCGTGTCATCGAAGTGGTCGATCCATCGACCGAAGCTGTGATCGCCGCGGTCCCGGACGCGACGCTCGCCGACGCCGCGGCAGCGGTCGAGGCGGCGGCACAGGCAGCGACCAGCTGGCGCGAGACCCCGCCGCGCAAGCGGTCGGAGATCCTGAGGCGCTGCTTCGAGCTGATGACCGAACGTGCCGAGACCTTGGCCGCGTTGATTTCGCTGGAGAACGGCAAGGCCCTGCGTGACGCGCGCGGCGAAGTCGCCTATGCGGCCGAGTTCTTCCGCTGGAACGCGGAGGAAGCGGTTCGCATCAGCGGCGAGTTCGGCCTTGCGCCGTCGGGCGCGAACCGGATCGTGGTCGACTTCCAGCCCATCGGCATTTGCGTTCTGATAACACCGTGGAACTTCCCGGCGGCGATGGCCACGCGCAAGATCGCGCCGGCGCTTGCCGCCGGCTGCACCGTCATCCTGAAGCCGGCCAGCGAGACGCCGCTGACGGCCTACGCGCTTGCCGCCCTCTACGAGGAAGCCGGCGTGCCGCCGGGCGTCGTCAACGTCATCACCACCTCGAATCCGGGGCCGGTGATCGCGGCAATGCTGGCCGACGCCCGCGTGCGGAAGCTCTCCTTCACCGGCTCGACCGGCGTCGGCCGCGTGCTTCTCGGCGAGGCGGCGAAGCACGTCATTTCCTGTTCGATGGAACTTGGCGGCAATGCGCCCTTCATCGTGCTCGACGACGCCGATCTGGAAGCGGCGCTCGACGGCGCGATGATCGCCAAGATGCGCAATGCCGGCGAGGCCTGCACGGCGGCCAACAGGCTCTACGTCCAGGCGGGCATTCACGATGCGTTCGCCGAAGGCCTGCGCAAACGCATGGCGGCGCTCGCCATCGGCCCCGGCACGGATTCGGAAACCGAATGCGGGCCGATGATCACCAGGAAAGCCGTGGACAAGATCGATCGGCTCGTCCAGGACGCGGTCGCGCGCGGCGCCAAGATTCTGTGCGGCGGCGCGGTCGCCGAGGGCCGAGGATTTTTCTATCCGCCCACGGTGCTGAGCGACGTGCCGGCCAACGCCGCCATGGCTCATGAGGAGATATTCGGTCCCGTGGCGCCAATCAGCCGCTTCGAGGACGAGGCGGAGGTCATCGCAAAGGCGAACGATACCGAATACGGCCTTGCCGCCTATATCTACACGCGCGATCTTGCGAAAGGCATGCGCATGGCGTCGAAGATCGAGTCCGGCATGATCGCGCTCAATCGCGGCCTGATGTCGGACCCTGCCGCGCCCTTCGGCGGCGTCAAGCAGAGTGGGCTTGGGCGCGAGGGCGGCCAGAAGCACGGCATCGCCGAGTTCATGGAGGCGAAATACATCGCCGTGACGATCTGATGAGACAGATGGCGAAAGATCCATTCCGTATTCGCGACCATGTCCCCGAGTTCGACGACATCGTCGCCGATATCGTCCGGCGCAGCGCCCAGACCAGGGCCAAGGTTCCGATGGCCGCCGACGTGCCTTACGGACCGGACGGCACGGAGACCGTCGACCTGTTCTTCCCGCAGGGCAAACGCGATCACCTGCCGGTGCACATGTTCATTCATGGCGGCTACTGGCGCATGTTCTCCAAGCGCGACTATTCCTACGTAGCGGACACCGTCGCCAACGCCGGAGCGATTGCCGTCATCGTGGATTACGCACTGATGCCGAGCGTGAGAATGGCGACGATCGTCGATCAAATACGCCGCGCGAGGCAATGGATAGACGACCATATCGCGAGCTATGGCGGCGATCCCGACCACCTGACGGTAAGCGGCCATTCCGCGGGGGCGCATCTCGCGACAATGCTCTTTGACGACAACACCCGGCCTTCAGGCATCAAAGGCGCGCTCCTGCTCGGCGGTGTCTACGATCTAAGACCGTTGCAGGAGTCGTTTCTCGCGGCCGAGATCGCGATCACCGACGACGAGGTTGAGCGGTTCTCGCCGATAAATCATCGCTTCGATCCGGACGTGGCGGTTGAGATATCCGTCGGCGCCGAGGAAACGCCGCCCTTCCACAGCCAGGCCGCCACGCTTGCGGAGCGTTTCGAAGGGGAAGGGCTTGCCGTCTCGCCCACAAGCCTTGCAGGGGCCAACCACATGAGCAGCGTCCGCGACCTTGGCTTGGCCGGAACCGGGGCCGCATCATCCCTGGCTCGCCTGCTGGGCGTATGAAGGCCATATCGCCGCCAGCGATAAGAGAGCTTCACGAACGTGATCCGTCAACGTTATGACGCGTCCTGCTCGAGAACTTCCATGGGCGGCGACGTGTAAATCCGGATCGAAAGGTGCGCGATCGCAGTAGACCACTATGATGGAGGAGGATGCAGCGGCCAGAGCGCGCTCTTCGCGCGTTCGTCCCTACCATCCGTTTGCACCAAAATAGGGAGCACAATTTGTGGGGAAAATCGCAAGCAGATGCGAAGCTTACGATCGAACTTCCCAATTTAAATCGAAAAATCAGTTACTTACGCGGGAAGGCGATGGTACCGTTGGCTGGGCTCGAACCAGCGACCCCCAGATCCACAATCTGGTGCTCTAACCAACTGAGCTACAACGGCACATTCCAGGCGAGCGCTATCCAGGAATCCTGAGGATGCGCTCCATCGTTGGCGATGCGTCCAATACGGGCTATCGGATTCTAATTCAAGGCCCTTAATAAGGCAAAGGACGGGTTGTCCTCGTCGCACCTTGCATAAGGCAAAAAGAAAAGGCCGGCGGGAGGAGGTGCCGGCCTTTTCGTGTTACGAGCCAGCGGGAGGAGGTGCTGGCTGGTCACCCCGGAAACAGAGGGAGGAGGTTCCGCTTCCGGGTATCTGGTTATTCAACTCTATCGCATAACTATTTGTCTGACGAAATGCGACGTTTTGATGCATCGCGCAGTTGTGCGCGAAAATTAGGCAGCCTTGACGTCCTTGATCGCCTTCTCGAAGGCACTCTTGACCGGCTTGGCTACATCCTCGACCGCCTTGGTGGCAACGGCCTGGAACTCCTTGGCCTGCTCCACGGCCATTTCGGCGCGCTTGCGCAGGAAAGCGGTCTGCAGCTCGACGACTTCCGAAAGGGTCTTGGCGCCGACCAAGGCCTCAAGGTGCGAGAAGCCGGCTTCGGCATTGGCGCGCAGCGCGGCGATCGCCTTGAGCGAAACGTCGCTGGAGACGGCCTTGGCGGTCTCGTAGGTCGACTCCAGAACCTTCTGGGTCTCCTCGGCACCGGTCTTCAGCTTGGCATAGGCCTCTTTCGACTGCTCGACGCCCTTCTCGGCGAAGGCGCGGATCTGGTCGGTGGCCTTGGACGCGTCGAAGCTCGGGAACTCAACGTTTTCGATGGTCTCGGCAGCGGTCTTAGCGGTGGTCTTGGACATTTTCCAACCTTTTCGGGATAGCGGCTTTGACAGAAAGCCGTCTCGTTCATTCATAGTGGCAATATAGAGGATTTTTTGTGCATTGCAACATCTTTGTTGCACCGCACCATAAGATCTTCCCGTACGTCAACCGTAGCGTCAGCCGCTGGGCCGTTAACCAAGAGCCTAGAGATTTCGGCCTATGCAAGCCAGGGCTTGTGGACCTTCGGACCGCGGGCTTTTATTAACAAAGCGTTAACTGAAATGCCCGCTCCGGAGGGTTGCCCAGCGCATGCCGCCTGAAAACTACTCCTTCCTCGACGTCGCCGTGCTCGACGCGGTGCGCCAGCGCTTTGCCGCTGGCGACGCCCTGGCCATTTTGTCGGCCGACCTCGAGCAGGTGATCTGGGCGAACGGACCGGGGGCGTCGGTGTTCGGCTATCCGGATATCGAGGCGATCATCGGCGCATCGGCGCGGCTGCCGCTGATCGCCAGGCGGCAGATCATGGCGACCAGCGGCTTTCCCGAGATTGGCAGCGACCGTGCCATCACGGTGAGGCTGGCCACCGGCATGGTGAGCCGTGCCGTCGGCTTCCTGGCCAGCGCCGTGACAATGCCGGACGGCGAGAAGGCAATCATGCTGGCGGTGCCGGCGGCGCAGACTAGCTCACGCAGCGCCGGCGAAATCGCCGGCCGCGCCATCGGCGGTTTTACCGAGGCCGGACATTTCATCGCCTTCGTCGACGCGCAAGGCAGCGTCGAAGCGGCCTCGGACGGCTTCGCGGCGCTCGGCATCGAGCCGCGGACCCTGGCTGCGCTGGTTGCGGATGTGGCAAGCAGCGGCGACCGTGTCGTCAAGCGCCTTGTGCCTGGCAGTGGTACTTCCTACCCGGCCGGTTTCGCGCGGCTCACCGACACACGGCATCTGCTGGTGGTGATCGATGAAGACCAGCTCGACGGCGACCAAGAGGAACAGCCGACCGCCGGCCAGGGCGATCGGCCCGAAAGTGAGCAAGTCGCGACGCCAGGCACCGTTGCGGCCACGCTGTCGGGTGAAAGCCTGGCCGCCGAGCCCGAACCCCGGCCGGTCCAGGACAATAGCCCCGCGCCGGCCATGACGGCCGGCGAACAGGCCAAGCTGGTCCCGGAGCCTGCTGAAGGCGATGCACCGACTGACGCTGGAAGCCGGACCGATCATCAGGCGGATGCCGCCGAGCCCAGCCAACAGGCTTCGGACGCCGGCGGCGGCCAGCATGACCATTGGTATTTCAACGCCGGCGACGATGACGCCGGGCAGGTTCAACCGGCAGCGCCGGCGAAGGATGAGCCGAAGGAGGTTGTCGCGGCCGAAGGCCTGCGGCCGGGTGGTGGCGAGACGGCCGCGCGCGAAACCATCATGCCGTCGCGGCCAGCCCTGCCCCGCGGCATCGACCGTTCGGCGCCACCCCTGCGCTTCGTCTGGCGCACCGACGCCGACGGCAAATTCAGCGCGTTGTCGCCCGAATTCGCAGACATCGTCGGCCAGCCCGCCGCCGATGTGATCGGCCGCCGCTTCAAGGACGTCGCCACCATCTTCGGGCTCGACACCTCGGGCGAGATCGCCGGTCTGCTCGAGCGGCGCGACACCTGGTCAGGCCGATCGGTGCTGTGGCCGGTGGCCGGAACCGATCTGAAGATACCGGTCGATCTGGCGGCGCTGCCCGTCTATGGCCGCAGCCGCGCCTTCGAGGGTTTTCGCGGCTTCGGCGTCGCGCGCGCGGCCGACGCCGTGGTCGATCCCGAAGCGCTCGGCATGGCGCTGGTGCCTAATGCCGCGCCTGCCGGGAGCGAGCCGTCGGTCGAGCAGCCAGCCGCGGAGCAGGCGCAACCGGAACAGCCAAAGCCCGCAGATCCGTTCCAGGGCGAAGTGCCGGCGCTGAGCATCGTGCCGAAGCCGGAGCGGCGCTTCGCCGACAAGGTGATAAGGCTGGCCGAGCACCGCCAGCCGGCCAACGACAAGCAGCCGGGCAGCGACACGCCCGCAAGTCAGAAGAGCCTGTCGATCCTTGAGCGCAGCGCCTTCCGCGAGATTGGCGAGCGGCTGCGCAAGGACAATTCCCTGCCCGCCGAGCCGGGCGCCGCCGAAGCCGGCAAGCAGACCGATGCGGTTGTTGCCGGCAAGGACGAGGCAACAGCGAAAGAGCCCGCCGTCGCAACGAAGGCCGAGGCAAACCAGCCAACGACGCTTGAAGAGGCGGCGCACGAGAACCCGGCGCTGGAGGCGACGCCGGCACCCGCGCCGGAAGCCTCGGAAACCTCTGACGCGAAGGCTGATGCGGAGACCGCTGAAGCACAGACCGAGGCGGAAGACCAGGAAGACCTGGCGAGGCTCGACGGTATCGATGACGCCGCCGCGACGGGCGACGCAGGCAAGACGGTGACGCCGGCCGCTTCCGGCTCGCTGCTCAGCTACGCCGATGGTGAGAAATCCGAGGAAGAAGCCGGCGTCGAACCTGCTTCCGAGGACAGCCAGGCAGCGCTCGCCCGGCAGGCGGCCGAGCGTGCCGCTTCCGAGCCGCGGCAGCCGGAGGAACGGCCAGTGACCGAGCCGGTCGCCGAAGAGCCGGCTCGCGATGCGACGGCGGACGATGACAGCATGACCGCCGACGATTTCCGCGATGCGCAAGACAGCGAGGATTGGGCCGGCTCCGACGCCGACGCGGCGACGGCCGCGGAAGAACCCGTAACGCCGGCGCGGCCACGCCTGGACGTGCCGCCACTCAAGCTCGCAGGCTTTGTGCCCTCCGCTTTTTCGACCGGAGAGGAAGCCAAGGCGCCCGATACGTCCATCCTCGCCAGGCTGCCGGTGCCGCTGCTGATCCATTCGGGTGACGAGCTCCATTACGCCAATGACGCCTTCCTCGAACTCACCGGCTACGATGCGCTGGACGACCTCGCGGATGCGGGGGGCCTGGGCGCGTTGTTTGCCGATCCCTATGCCGAGGATGCCGGCGCGGACGAAAGCGACCACTCGCTTAAGCTCAAGAGCCGCCAGGGCCTGGAATTTCCAATCGAAGCCCTGCTTCGCTCGGTGCCATGGCGGGGCGGCAAGGCGCTCATGCTGGTGGTGCGGCGCTCCGGCGAGGACGATGCCGCGCATTTCACCGCCGCCAATGACGAGCCGGCGCTGCAGCCGGACGTGCCGGAATTGAAATCGCGCATCGCCGAGATGCGCACCATCATCGACACCGCCACGGACGGCGTCGTACTGATCGGCCGCGACGGCAACATCCGCTCGATCAGCCGGCCGGCGGAAGCCCTTTTCGGCTTCGACAGCGACGAGGTCGCCGGCAAGCCCTTTGCCTCGCTGTTCGCCATCGAAAGCCAGCGCGCGGCGCGCGACTATCTCGCGGGCCTTTCGGAGCCGGGCGTGGCGAGCGTCTTGAATGACGGCCGCGAGGTCATCGGCCGCGAGGCGCAGGGACGTTTCATCCCGCTGTTCATGACCATCGGCAGGCTGCCGAACGACAGCGGCTTCTGCGCCGTGGTGCGCGACATCACGCAATGGAAGCGGGCCGAGGAAGACCTGACCCAGGCACGCGCGGTTGCCGAGCGCGCGTCCTCGCAGAAGACGGATTTCCTGGCCCGCATCAGCCATGAGATCCGCACGCCGCTCAACGCCATCATCGGCTTTTCCGAGCTGATGGTGGACGAGAAATTCGGTCCGATCGCCAACGACCGCTATCGCGACTACCTGCGCGACATCAACCGGTCAGGCAATCATGTGCTCGACCTCGTCAACGACCTGCTCGATATCTCGAAGATCGAGGCCGGCCAGCAGGAGATGGATTACGAGGCGGTGTCGCTCAACGACACGCTGGCCGAGACGGTGGCGATGATGCAGCCGCAGGCCAATCGTGAGCGCGTCATCATCCGGTCCAGCTTCGCCTCGCGGCTGCCGGAAGTGGTGGCGGATTTGCGAAGCGTGCGCCAGATCGCCCTCAACATCCTGTCCAACGCCATCCGCTATACCCAGGCCGGTGGCCAGGTGATCGTCTCGACCGCTTACGAAGCCTCAGGCGATGTCGTCATGCGCGTGCGCGATACCGGCATCGGCATGACCCCGGCCGAGATCGAGCAGGCGCTGAAGCCGTTCAAGCAGATCAATGCGCTGAAGCGCGGACGCGGCGACGGCACTGGCCTCGGCCTGCCCCTCACCAAGGCCATGGTGGAGGCGAACCGAGCCCGCTTCGCCATCACCTCGACGCCGGGCGAAGGAACCCTGGTCGAGGTCGTCTTCCCGTCGACCCGCGTGCTTGCCGAATAAGATCGTCTCGGTTCCAAAGAAAAAGGCGTCCGGGAGGACGCCTTGAGAAATGGGATGCTGTCACAACGGGGGCTTGAACTGAACCTCAGGGGACGAGGAACGGGATTTCTCCCTCAAGTTACACGCGACTATCGAGGTCGTCCCTTAACAAGTCCTTACCGGACCTCGGAAAAGTTTACGAATGTGTACCACCCGTGAAATCTAGGTAAATTCGCCGTACCGATTTCGTTAACCATGCCATCCGTCAGCCCGCCAGCTGCGGCAGGTCGCGGAACAGCTCCAGCGCTTCCGGGTTTGCAAGCGCTTCCTTGTTCTTCACGGCACGGCCGTGGACCACGTCGCGCACCGCGAGTTCGGTGATCTTGCCGGACTTGGTGCGCGGGATGTCGGTGACGGCGACGATCCTGGCCGGCACGTGACGCGGGCTGGCGCCGGTGCGGATCCTGGCGCGGATGCGCTTTTCCAGATCCTCGTCCAGGGTCACGCCGGCGGCCAGCCGCACGAACAGCACGACACGGACGTCATTGTCGAAATCCTGGCCGATGCAGAGCGCCTCGAGGATTTCCGGCATCTGTTCGACCTGGTTGTAGATCTCGGCCGTGCCGATCCGGACCCCGCCCGGATTGAGCGTCGCATCCGAACGGCCATGGATGATCATGCCGCCATGCGCCGTCCATTCGGCGAAGTCGCCATGGCACCAGACATTGTCGAAACGCTCGAAATAGGCGGCGTGATACTTCTTGCCCTCGGGGTCGTTCCAGAAGCCGATCGGCATCGACGGGAAGGCCTTGGTGCAGACAAGCTCGCCCTTCTCCTGCCGGATCGGCTTGCCGTCGTCGTCCCAGACGTCGACAGCGAGTCCGAGACCAGGTCCCTGGATTTCCCCGCTCCAGACCGGCTCGGTCGGCACGCCGAGCACGAAACAGGACACGATGTCGGTGCCTCCCGAGATCGAGGCCAGATGCACGTCCTTCTTAATGCCGTCATAGACGAAGCGGAAATCCTCCGGCGACAGCGGCGAGCCGGTGGAGGAGACGGTGCGCACGCTGGACAGATCGTGGCTCGCGATCGGCTTGAGCCCTGCCTTGCGAACGGAATCGATGAACTTCGCCGAGGTGCCGAAATAGGTCATCTGCTCGGCGTCGGCGAAATCGAACAGCACATTGCCGTCGGGGTAGAATGGGGAGCCGTCATAGAGCAAAAGCGAAGCGCCCGAGGCGAGGCCCGAGACCAGCCAATTCCACATCATCCAGCCGCAGGTGGTGAAATAGAACAGACGGTCGCCGTCGAGCAGGCCGGCATGCAGGCGATGCTCCTTGACATGCTGGATCAGCGTGCCGCCGGCCGAGTGCACAATGCATTTCGGTATGCCGGTCGTGCCCGAGGAAAACAAGATGTAGAGCGGATGCGCGAAAGGCAGCCGCTCGAAGCTGACCGTCCTGGCGGCGAATGGCGAGAGCGCTTCCTCGAGCGCGGTCGCCTTGTCGATGGTGGCGGCCACGTCGGCCGAGGTGCCGAGATAATCGACGATCAGCACCTTGCGCAGTATGGTGAGCTTGGCCGCCACGGCGCGGACCTTGTCGGCCACCTCGATCGCCTTGCCGTTGTACCAATAGCCGTCCGGCGCGATGAAGACGACCGGTTCGATCTGGCCGAAGCGGTCGAGCACGCCCTGCTCGCCGAAATCGGGAGAGCAGGACGACCATACCGCGCCGATCGAGCTCGCCGCCAGCATCGCGGCGATGGTGTCTGGCATGTTCGGCATCATGGCGGCGATGCGGTCGCCGGCCTTGACGCCGAGCGACAGGAAAAGCTGCTGCAGCCGCGAGGTCAGCGCGTGAAGCTCGTTCCAGGATAGCCGGCGCTCGACCTTGTCCTCGCCGCGAAAGACGATGGCAGGACCGCCGCCGGTCTTCTGCAAAAGGTTCTCGGCAAAGTTCAACTTGGCGTCAGGAAAGAAAGCCGCGCCGGGCATCCGCTCGCCGTCGATGAGGCCCCGCTCGCCTCTGTCGCCGACAAGCCCGCAGAAATCCCAGACCAGGCTCCAGAAAGCTTCTCGATCCTCGATCGACCAGCGGTGAAGTTCCGCGTAGCTGGAGAAAGCCTCCCCGGCCTTCGCTGCCGCGGCCTTCATGAACGCGGTTAACGGCGCTGCGTCGATCCGCTCCTGCGTCGGGGTCCACAAAGGTGTGTCGGCGGTCATGATCGCTCCTCCCAAAGCGCGTCGCGAACGAGCCAGTTAAGCTCAACATCGCCTATGCCATCGTTCCAAAAACGGCGCGCAACCGTGGACCGGGGTCGTACGGTCGCTTATGCATATTGCAGCGCAGCAGAGCAAGATTTTGTTCGCGCGACCCATGGCTGTCCCTGCGCAAATGCCATCGCAAGGCCATAAAGACTTGAAAAGCGTCGGCGCTCGGTTACACCGTCGGGCGATTTTGTCGGCAATAGAAGCATACGGGGCGAAATGCCATCATCTTTGATCCGGCGCGGGGTGTGGGCGATCGGCGTTGCCGTGCTCGTCATCGCGCTCGCGGTCGCGGCGCTGCCGCTGATTGCCTCGACCCGCATCGTGCGGGACCGCATCGCCTGGGAATTGAGCGCCTGGAGCGGCTTCAGGGTCACGATCGACGGCTCGCCGCGCATCGAGGTTTGGCCGAAGTTCCGGGCCATCCTCAGCGACGTGACCCTGTCGCAATGGACAGAGACCGACGCGCCGCCGGTGGTCGAGGCCGATCGCGTGGAGGTCGATCTCTCAGCCATGGCCGCCTTGCAGGGCGACGTCGCCTTCTCGACCGCAAGGCTGGTGCGCCCGACGATCAGGGTGCAGCGCATGTCGAACGGCTTCTATCTGCCACCGCTTCCGACCGGGGGCCGCATCACGCGCTCGATCGATACCGCGCGCGGTGTGGTCGCCGCCAACCCGCAGAAGCCCGACCTCGGCAGATTGCCTTCCGATCCGTTCGGCACCGTCGAGTTCCGCGATGGCCGCGTCGTGACGACGGCCGACGGCAAGGACACCGAAATCCTGAGCAGCCTGAGCGGCCAGGTGAACTGGGAGGCGATGAACAGTGATGCATCGCTGACCGCGACCGGAATCTGGCGCGGCGAGACCGTGCAGCTCGATTTCTCCTCGGCGAAGCCGCTGGTGCTGTTTGCCGGAGGCGCGGCGCCTGTCACCCTCTCCTTCAAGGCGGCACCAGCGACATTCTCCTTCGACGGAACGGCCTCGATGTCGGACAATGCCTATCTGGATGGCCAGGCGAAGTTCGCCGCCCCGTCGCTGCGGCGCGTGCTGGAGTGGTCGCAGGCCGGCCTCGCGCCGGGCGCCGCGATCGGGGCGGTCTCGGTCGCCAGCAAGGTGAACGCCTCGGCGGGGCGCGCGAAATTCGAGAACACGACCGTCACGCTGAACAACAATCCGGGCATGGGAGCGCTGGATTTCTCCTTCGCCGAAGGGCGCCCGGTGATCGCCGGCACGCTCGCCTTCGATACGCTGGATCTAAGATCTTTCCTGTCGGCCTTCACGCCCGTCGCGCCCACCAGCGAGGCCGGCCCAGGCGACATCGACACCAGCTTCGCCGACCGCATCAACCTCGACCTCAGGCTGTCAGCGGCGCATGCCATGGCGGGACCGGTGCAGCTCGCCGACGTCGCGGCGACCGCGCAGGTCAAGAACGGTCTTGCCGTCTTCGACATATCCGACGCGTCGGCCTTCAACGGCACCATCCAGAGCAGCCTGCGCTTCGACCGCAAGCCTGAGGGCACGCAGGTGGAGCTGCGGCTCCTGGCGTCGGATGTGGATACGGGAGCCTTTGCCACCGCGGCGGGAATGACGCGGCTGGTGCCGGCCGGCACCGGCACGGTGTCGGTCATCCTCAAGGGACCGGGCAAGGCGTGGAATTCGATCTTTGAGAATGCCGACGGATCGTTCTCGGCGACGTTCGGGCCGGGCACGCTCAACGGGCTCGACCTGCCGGCCTTCCTCAAGCGCAACCAGCAAGGCGGCTTCTTCGCGCTTGACGACGTCGCCAATGGTTCCCTGCCGATCGACGGCGCCGAGATCAAGGCAAGCATATCGAAGGGCGTAGCGCGCCTCGACAAGGCCGAGATCAATGCGCAGAAATACAAGATCTGGCTGTCGGGCATCGCCTCCTATGTCGGACGTGGGCTGGCGCTCTCGGGCGGCGTGATGCCCAGCGGACAGCCCGCACAGCAGCCCCAGCAGGCCAACGGCCAGGCGGCCAATCCGCCTCCCGCAGTGCCGAACCAGTCGCTGTTCTTCGTCGGCGGCAACTGGAGCGCGCCGTTCATCTCGCCGATCGCTCCCGGCGTTTCAGGCCAGTAAAATTCGGGGGCGCGAAGAGCGCCCCCGCCAGTTAAATTTAGCCGCGTTGCGCGGCCTGCTCGTCGAGCTGGCGCTGGATCTCGCGACGCTTGTTGGCGATCGAGGCGATGATGACGCCGACAGCCACGACCGCGATCAGGATGGTGCAGGCGGCGTTGATTTCCGGCGTCACGCCGAGACGCACCTGGCTGTAGATCTTCATCGGCAGCGTGGTGGCGCCCGGGCCCGAGGAGAAGCTCGCGATGACCAGATCGTCGAGCGAGAGCGTGAAAGCCAGCATCCAGCCGGAGATGATCGCCGGCAGGATGACCGGCAAGGTGATCTGGAAGAAGGTCTTCACCGGGGGCGCGCCGAGATCCATCGCCGCCTCCTCCAGCGAGCGATCGAACGAGACCAGCCGCGACTGCACGACGACGGCGACGAAGCACATGGTGAAGGTGATGTGCGCGAGCGTGACCGTGAAGAAGCCGCGGTCGAGCCCGACGGCGACGAAGAGCAAGAGCAGCGACAGGCCCGTGATGACCTCCGGCATGACCAGCGGCGCGAAGACCATGCCCGAGAACAGCACCCGGCCCCGGAAGCGCGTGTAGCGCGTCAGCGTGATGGCGGCGAGCGTGCCGAGCACGGTCGCCACCGTCGCCGAGATGACGCCCACGCGCGCCGTCACCCAGGTGGCGTCCATCAGGCCCTGATTGTGGAATAGCGACACGTACCACTTGGTCGAGAAGCCGCCCCAGACGGTGACGAGCTTCGATTCGTTGAAGGAAAAGACGATCAGAAGCACGATCGGCAGATAGAGGAAGGCAAAGCCCAGCACGATCGAGGTGATGTTGAAGCGGCTCCAGGTCGAGTTCATCTGCCCTGCTCCTGTGCCTTTGCTTGCGCCTGCTGGAAGAACATGATCGGGATGATCAGGACCAAGAGCAGGATGACGGCCACCGCCGAGGAGACCGGCCAGTCGCGGTTGGAGAAGAATTCGTTCCAGAGCGTCTTGCCGATCATCAGCGTCTGCGAGCCGCCGAGAAGGTCGGGGATGACGAACTCGCCGACGGCCGGGATGAACACCAGCAGGCAGCCGGCGACTACGCCGGGCAGCGACAGCGGGAAGGTGATCTTCCAGAAGGCGCCGATCGGCGGGCAGCCGAGATCCTCCGCGGCCTCGACCAGCGAATAGTCCATCTTTTCAAGCGACGAATAGAGCGGCAGCACCATGAAGGGCAGGTAGGAATAGACGATGCCGATGAAGATCGCCGTGTAGGTGTTCAGGATCACCAGCGGCTGGCTGATGATGTGCAGCGACGTCAGCAACTGATTGAGCAACCCTTCGGGCTTGAGGATGCCGATCCAGGCATAGACGCGGATCAGGAACGATGTCCAGAAGGGCAGGATCACCAGCATCAGCAGGGTCGGACGGATCGTCGCCGGCGCACGCGCCATGCCATAGGCGATCGGATAGCCGACGATCAGGGTGAGTATCGTCGAGATCCCCGCGATGACCAGGCTCGTCACATAGGCGTTGAAATAGAGCGCATCCTGGGTGAGCCAGGTGTAGTTATCGAAGTTGAGCTCGCGGAAGCCGGCGAGGAATCCTGAGATGCCGTCGCTGAAGTCGAGCACCGGCGTATAGGGCGGCATAGAGATCGCCGTCTGCGACAGCGAGATCTTGAAGACGATGATGAAGGGAACGAGGAAGAAGAACAGCAGCCAGAGATAGGGGATGATGATGACGAGGCGGTTGACGAAGCCTTTCGCCAGCCTCGCCGGCAGTGTCGTGGTTTGCGTCAATGGGGCGGCAGTCGCTGCGATATCGGTCATCTCAGCCTCTATCGGGTCAACACGACGCCGGCATCGGGCCGGAAGGAGACCCAGGCGCGGTCATTCCAGGTCAGCGGATCCTCGGTGACGCGCGAGGCGTTCAGCGCGCTTGCCCGCACGATCTGCCCGTCGTCGAGCCTGATGTGAAAGACGGTCATGTCGCCGAGATAGGCGACGTCATAGACCTCGCCTTCCAGCGCATTGACGGCATCAGCGGGCTTCTTCGAGGAGACCTTGATCTTTTCCGGCCGGATCGCGAAGACGATGTCGGAGCCGGCAGCGGCTTTGCCGCCATTGTCGACGACGATCTCAGCCCCGGTCGCGCCGGTGATGCGCGTCGCGTTTGCCGTATGCTCGGCAACCTTGCCCTCGAACATGTTCACGTTGCCGACAAAATGCGCCACGAAACGCGAGGTCGGCGCCTCGTAGATCTCGGCAGGCGTGGCGACCTGCATAACCTCGCCCTTGTCCATGATGGCGATGCGATCGGCCATGGTCATGGCTTCTTCCTGGTCGTGGGTGACGACGACAAAGGTGAGGCCGAGCTCCTGTTGCAGGTCCATCAGCTCGAACTGGGTCTCCTCGCGCAGCTTCTTGTCGAGCGCGCCGAGCGGTTCGTCGAGCAGCAGAACCTTGGGTCGCTTGGCGACCGAGCGGGCTAGCGCCACGCGCTGGCGCTGGCCGCCCGAGAGCTGATGCGGCTTGCGCTTGGCGAACTGCTCGAGCTTGACCAGCTTCAGCATCTCCGCGACGCGTTTTTCAATATCAGGCCCCGGCATGCCTTCCTGCTTGAGGCCGAAGGCGATGTTCTTCTCCACCGTCATATGCGGGAACAGCGCGTAGGACTGGAACATCATGTTGACGGGCCGCTTGTAGGGCGGGATGCCGCGCAGGTCCTGCCCGTCCAGCAGGATGCGGCCCGCC
Organism: Mesorhizobium sp. M2A.F.Ca.ET.043.02.1.1; assembly: GCF_003952405.1. Taxonomy (NCBI): domain Bacteria; kingdom Pseudomonadati; phylum Pseudomonadota; class Alphaproteobacteria; order Hyphomicrobiales; family Phyllobacteriaceae; genus Mesorhizobium; species Mesorhizobium sp. M2A.F.Ca.ET.043.02.1.1. The sequence continues at coordinate 4,915,330 of NZ_CP034445.1, read as the reverse complement.
GTCGGCTCCTCGAAGCCGGCGAGCATCCTGAGCAGGGTCGACTTGCCGCAACCGGAGGCGCCGAGCAGCGCGAAGAATTCGCGCTCGAAGATGGTCAGCGACAGATTGTTGACGGCGGTGAAGTCACCGAACTTCTTGGTGACCTTGTCGAACTGGATATATGGCTTGGCGTTCGGGTCGTTCCATGGCGTGAAATCCCTGCGGATGCTGCCAAGCGATTTCATGATCCCCACTCCGTTACTTTTTTGATTCCCCAAAAGAAAGCGACCCCGGCAGTTGGCTGCCGGGGTCGTGTCTCAATGCTTACTGACCGGTGACGATCTTGGTCCAGGTGCGCGTGATGACGCGCTGTGTCTTTGGATCATATGGCTTGACGGTATAAAGCTTCTTGGTCGTCTCTTCGTCGGGATAGACCGCTGGATCTTCCAGGATCGCCTTGTCGACGAATTGCTGCGAAGCCTTGTTGCCGTTGGCGTAGAGCACGTAGTTCGACGACTTGGCGATGACTTCGGGGGTCATCATGTAGTTGATGAACTCGAGCGCTTCGGCGACATGCGGCGCGTCCGCCGGGATCGCCATCTGATCGAACCACATCTGGGCGCCTTCCTTCGGCACCGAATAGCCGATCTCGACGCCCTGCTTGGCTTCCTCGGCGCGGTTGCGCGCCTGGAAGACGTCGCCCGACCAGCCGATCGCCAGGCAGATGTCGCCATTGGCCAAGGCGTTGATGTATTCGGACGAATGGAACTTGCGGATATAGGGCCGGACCTTGAGCAACGCGTCCTCGGCCTTGGCAATGTCATCGGGCGAGGTGCTGTTGGGATCAAGGCCGAGATATTTCAGCGCCGCCGGAATGATGTCGGCGGGAGAATCCAGCACATAGACGCCGCAATCCTTCAGCTTGGCCAGCTTGTCCGGATTGAAGAAAACATCCCAGCTGTCGATCTTGTCGGTGCCGAGCGCAGCCGTCACCTTCTTGACATTATAGCCGAGGCCGACGGTGCCCCACATGTAGTTGACCGAATATTCGTTGCCCGGATCGTATTTGGCGGTGCGCTCGGAGATGACGTCCCACATGTTGGAGATGTTCGGCAGCTTCGACTTGTCGAGCTTCTGGAACACGCCCGCCTGGATTTGCCGCGCCAGGAAGTTCGCGCTCGGCACGACGACGTCGTAGCCGCTGCCGCCGGCCAGCAGCTTCGTTTCGAGGATCTCGTTGGAATCGAAGGTGTCGTAGACGACCTTGATGCCGGTCTTCTTGGTGAAGTCGTCAATGATCGAGCTGTCGATATAGTCCGACCAGTTGTAGACGTTGACAACGCGGTCCTCGGCATGGCCGCCTGCCGTGAAAAGCGTCAGAAATACCGACGTCGCCGAAAGCCAGAGCGCTTTGCGGATCATAGTGTTCTCCTTTGGTGAGTGTTCCCTTGCCGGCTCGTCGCGATATGGCGGCGCGGCATTGATTTCAGGCTATTGGGCTTTCCGAAGGGCAACAAGCGCGACCTGTCGGCGCTGCGCCGGGTTGCCGGTCGGTGGTCAAAGACCTCCCGCAGGGCGCCCTTGTAAGGTACCCGGGCGGCGTCAGCGGCGTTCGCCGTGGCGTGGGCAGAGATACGACGATGTGATCCGGCCCTGGTCGGGCCGGCAGAGACACTTGGCAAGATACGCCTGTCTTGTTGTTGCCGTGATCGCAGCCTGCCCGCCCGGCAGCGGGGTTGTCAATGGGGAAGGCTGCCTAAAGCGCGTCGCGCCGAGAGGGATTCAGGCGACGCGCTTTGGGTCTTTGTTTTGATGCATGTCGTTCGCCCAAAGACCGCTGCGCACTTTTGGGCGACATGCTGTTGTCTTGATCGCATGTCGTTGTCCCAGGACCGCTGCACACTTCTGGGCGACATGCTGTTGTCTTGATGCATGTCGTTCTCCCAAAACCGCTGCGCACTTTTGGGCGACATGCATTGGTCAATTGGGTGACGGCAGGCCGGTGATGCCGGGGCGCGCCGGCCGCGCCTGACGTTTGAACTCCAGGCCGATATGGACGAGCAGCGCGGTGACCACGATCGCGCCGCCGATGATGGTGCGCACCGACGGCACCTCGGAATGGACGAGCCAGACCCAGATCGGCCCGAGGATCGGCTCGAAAGTGCCGAGCAGCGCCGCGATTGCCGCCGGCACGAGCCGGGCGCCCATGGCAAAAAAGGCGAGGCCGACGCCGAGGTTGACGACGCCGAAGGCGAAGAGGAAGCCCATGTCGCGTGCGGACACCGCAAACTGCGAGGCCTGGGCGGCGGCAAAGATACCGGCAAGCAGCGCGCCGAGACAGGTGGCCGGCACCATGCGCACATGAGCAAAGCGCCGGGTGATCACCGTCGCGAACGAAAACATCACCGCAATCAGCAGCGCCAGGCCGTCGCCGATCGGGGACACGGCCCCGTCGAGGGATTCAGAGACCATGATGGCAACCCCAGCGATGACGGCGGCGATGGCAATCCAGGTGGCTTGGCTCACGCGCTCGCGAAACAGCAGCCAGGCGAGCAAGGCGGCCAGAAGCGGCACGCCGGCTTGCATCAGGAGAATGTTTGCAACCGTCGTATAGGCAAGCGCAACGATAAAGCTGGTCGAGGCCGTGGCAAAGCACAAGGTCACGCCGAGACCAGGCAGGCCCATATCGCGGAACAATCTCAACGTGCCCCGCCAGCCGTCGCGCCAGACCATGAACGCGACGAGGAAGGCCACCGCCCAGAGCGAGCGCCAGAACACCACGGCCCAGCTGTCGTCGACATGGATGAAACGGGCGATGGTGCCGCCAAAACTCCACATCAGCGCCGAGAGGAAGACCAGCAGCATGCCGATCCGCTCCTCGCGCGGCGAGACGTCTGGTAGGGCGACGCGAGGCGATGCGGTATCGGTCATGGACATGATTGTCAGCGAGTTATGCGCGCTATGGTGCACCAAGGACAACAGGAACTCTGCGTCTCAAACGACAGAACTGTGTCTCAATCGCGTAGCGCAAAGTAGAAAGCCGTGCGTGATCCAGCATTCACTGAAATGTGGGACAACGTCGCAGCGGTTTACTTCGACACAGGTCGAACCTGCACCCACGCGCAGGTCCGGACGGCGTGTATCATCCCTGAAAATCGAAGGCGCTGAGGCCCGTCACCATCTCGTCAAGGCCGAGCGGGCGCGTCACCGGCGGCTCGGCGCGCGCCAGGCAGCCGGCGCGCTCGCAAAGCCTGCAGGCGGGGCCGACCGGAGTGCCGAAACCTTGCCCGGGCTTGCCGGGGGATCCGGCCGGCAGCGCCGCGCCATAGACGATCTCGTCGCGAAAGCCGATATCGCAACCAAGCAGGAGCGCGGTGCGGCGCGGCCGTTCGGAGAAGGCGCTTTGCGGGCCTTCTAGGGTGCGGGCGATGCAAAGGAACTCGGCGCCATCGGGCATTTCCACCGCCTCGACCAGGATCTGGCCCGGCTGCGAGAAGGCCGCGTGAATGGGAAGCTTGGGGCAGCCGCCGCCGAAGCGACTTTGCGGATAACCCTGGCTGCCGGCCTTGCGGAAGCGGTTGCCGGCATTGTCGACTTCCAGCATGAAGAACGGCACGCCCGCCGCGCCCTGCCGCTGCAGCATGGTCAGGCGGTTGGCCGCCTGTTCGAAAGAGACGCCGAAGCGGGAACGCAAGACATCGATATCATAGCGGGCGCGAACGGCGGCGGCGTGGAAAGCCTGGTAGGGCATCATCAACGCATGCGCGGCATAGCGGCCGAGCTCGAAGCGGGCGAGCCGGCGGGCCTCGTCCGTGCCGAGCTTCAGCCCCTTGATCTCGCCCGCGACGGCCACCGACATGCGCATCAGGCTCGCCTCCATGGCGACTTCGCGCAGTTGATCGAAGGGCGACAGACGCTCCGACAGGAACAGGCGCTGCGAATGACGGTCATAGCGGCGGCGCCAGTTGGGCATGGTGGCGACCGGCAGCACCTTGACGACGATGCCGTGCTCGCGCCTCAACCAGGCCTTCAGCGCGCCGAACAGATCGTCGCCGGGCTCGAGGAGCGATGTGAAAGCCTCCGCCTCCTCCTCCAGCGCAGCAAAGTGGTTCGGCCGACGTTCGAACACTTCGTGGACTTCGTCGGCGGGCAGGCGCGCGCCGGACAGGGCGGTCGCCCTGCCCTCCTTGGCCAGCAGTTGGTTGAGATCGGACAGGCGCTCGGCCTGCTCGCGATAGGCGCGAAAGAGCTTCACCATCGCCGCCGAGGCATTGGGCGCCGTCTCGGCAAGGTCGATCAGTTCCTGATCACCGGGCAGTTCGCCGGCAAGAAGCGGATCGCTGAACGCTTCGCGCAAGGCCGCGATCGAGCCTTTGGTCTCTCCCTGCAATTCATGCGGATCGACCTTGTAGACGGAGGCCAGCTTGAGGATGAGTTGCACCGTCAGCGGCCGCTGGTTGCGTTCGATAAGATTGAGGTAGGAGGGCGAGATGCCCAATCCCTCGGCCATTGCCGTCTGGGTCAGCCCCCTGGCGTTGCGCAGCCGGCGCAGCCGAGGCCCGGCAAAGATCTTCTGGTCGGCCATCGCTTCCACCCTTGACAAGAATTTACAGGCGCATCGAACCCAACGCCCGCCTTGCCGCTTTTGCAATCATGACAAATTTACAGAGCAGACTTGTCAATGGCAACACAGCTTTTCCTTTATTTTCGGCACCAAGCGGCGGTTTCTCTGGCCTATTTCGCGCTGCAATGTAAACGATGTCATACACAGACGTCGCGGGATATGGCCTTGCGATGTGGCGCTGAAGCAGTTTTCAAACGATCCGGAGTGACCAATGACCGATTTTTACAACCTCGTCCCCTCCGCGCCGGAAGGCCGTTTCGATGGCATCGAGCGCCCCTACTCGCCAGAGGATGTGAAGCGGCTGCGCGGCTCCGTGCAAATCCGCCAGACGCTAGCCGAGATGGGTGCGAACCGGCTGTGGAAGCTCATCCACGAGGAGGATTTCGTCAACGCGCTCGGCGCGATGTCCGGCAACCAGGCCATGCAGCAGGTTCGGGCCGGGCTGAAGGCGATCTATCTCTCGGGCTGGCAGGTGGCCGCGGACGCCAACACGGCTTCGGCCATGTATCCGGACCAGTCGCTTTATCCGGCCAATGCGGCGCCGGAACTCGTCAAGCGCATCAACCGCACCCTGCAGCGCGCCGACCAGATCGAGACATCCGAAGGCAACGGGCTTTCGGTCGAGACGTGGTTCGCGCCGATCGTCGCCGATGCCGAAGCCGGTTTCGGCGGCCCGCTCAACGCCTTCGAGATCATGAAGGCCTTCATCGAGGCGGGTGCTGCCGGCGTCCACTATGAGGACCAGCTGGCGTCGGAAAAGAAGTGCGGCCATCTCGGCGGCAAGGTGCTGATCCCGACCGCGGCGCATATCCGCAACCTCAACGCGGCGCGCCTGGCGGCCGACGTGATGGGCACGCCGACGCTGGTCGTGGCGCGCACGGACGCGGAAGCAGCAAAGCTCTTGACCTCCGATATCGACGAGCGCGACCGGGCTTTTGTCGATTACGATGCAGGCCGCACGGTCGAGGGCTTCTACAATGTGAGGAACGGCATCGAGCCTTGCATCGCGCGCGCCGTGGCCTATGCGCCGCATGCCGACCTGATCTGGTGCGAGACCTCGAAGCCGGATCTGGCACAGGCCAGGAAGTTCGCCGAAGGCGTGCACAAGCATCATCCGGGCAAGCTGCTCGCCTACAACTGCTCGCCGTCGTTCAACTGGAAGAAGAACCTCGACGACGCAACGATCTCGAAGTTCCAGAGGGAGCTTGGCGCGATGGGCTACAAGTTCCAGTTCATCACGCTGGCCGGCTTCCACCAGCTGAACTTCGGCATGTTCGAGCTGGCGCGCGGCTACAAGGACCGCCAGATGGCGGCCTATTCGGAACTGCAGCAGGCCGAGTTCGCGGCGGAAGCCAACGGCTACACCGCGACCAAGCACCAGCGCGAGGTCGGCACCGGCTATTTCGACGCCGTGTCGATGGCGATCACCGGCGGCCAGTCGTCGACCACCGCCATGCATGAATCGACCGAGCACGCCCAGTTCAGGCCGGCGGCCGAGTAACGGATAACAACCAGAGGAAACGCCCGCAGGGCATCTACATCGAGGAGAAGACCAATGGCATCGATAAGCCGCGTCAAGGAAAGGGCGGAAGAGCAATCGAGCGCGATGAGCGTCGACCAGCAGGCGACGATCCGCATGCTCGCCAACGATCTGCACAGGCTCAACCAGTCGGTCATGAAGGCAGTCGAGGCCGGCGTCTCGGTGGAGCTGGTGCGCTCGGCCAGGCACCATGGCGGCGACGGCAACTGGGGTGACCTGCTGATCCCCGTCATCGTCACCCATCAGAGCCATACTTGACGTAACGTCAACAGTCTCGGCGACAGTCTCCGCGCGTTATACGTTCGGGAGACTGTCGCATTTTTCGATTTGCCTTCGTCGACGGGAGGCACGACTTGCGCTGAATTCCCGATTTTCTTGCTATATTTTGGATCTCGGCCGTTTCAGCTTGACACCGGCCGCGATCTCACTCAATTCTGCCTCAGGTTTCAACCCTGCATTGAACCAGAGTGCCTCTCCGCCGATGTGTCCCGCCGACCGTGCCGACCAGTCCGAAAAACATCCAAGACCGGCAGCCCGCGCCGGCGCCATGGCGGCGGACTTTTCGAAGGTGCTGGTCGTCGGAAAATCATCGATCAACAGGGTCGTGGTGTCGAAAATCGTCGAGAAATCGGGCCTGAAGCCGATCTCGGAATCGCCCGAGGCCGCCGAGAAGACGCTGGCAGCATATGTGCCCGGCGCGGTCATCCTCGACGGTGGCCCCGACAACAAGGATTGCGACCGGCTGATGTCGGCCATCGACGCGCTGCGGCGCGTCTCCGGCAAACCGCTGCCCGCGGTTATCCTGCTCTCAACCAGGAATGGCACATCGGAGAGCCTTGGCCTGTCGAGCATAGTCGATGCGGTCGTTGCCAAGCCGATCACGCCAGAGAGGCTGCAACCGGTGGTCGATCGCCTGACAGGGCGCGGTTAGACTGCAGGACCTTCAACCAACCTTTGCGATAGCCTCGACAAGGCTCGGCAACTCGCCGAGATCGGCAATCTGGCGGAAACGCGGCGCCTCGACAGGCGGCTCGGCATGTTCGACCGCCCAGGTCAATTCGTGCGGCACATGGATGCCCCAACCGCCGGCCTCGATGGCGGGAACCACGTCGGACTTGAGGGAATTGCCAACCATCATGCTGCTCTGCGGACCACGGCCATGGCGGCTGAAGATGCGGGCATAGGTGGCGGCATTCTTGTCGCTGACAATCTCCACCGCGTCGAAGAGGTCACCCATTCCCGACTGCGCAAGCTTGCGCTCCTGATCGAAGAGGTCGCCCTTGGTGATCAGCACCAGATGATAGGAGTCCGCCAGCGCCTCGACGGTCTCGCGCGCATGCGGCAGCGGCTCGATCGGGTGGTTGAGCATCTCGCGGCCGGCAGCCAGGATCTCGCCGATAATCGAACCAGGCACCTCACCACCGGTGATCTCGACCGCCGTCTCGATCATCGACAGGGTAAAACCCTTGATGCCGAAGCCGTAAAGGGCGAGGTTGCGCCTTTCCGCCTCGAGCAGCCTTGCCGCGATATGCTCATGGTCGCCGTGCTCCGCCAGCATTGCGGCAAAGCGCTTCTCGGTCATGCGGAAGAACTGCTCATTCTGCCACAGCGTGTCGTCGGCATCGAAGCCGATCGTGGTCAAATGAGAGGCGGGCCCGTTCTTCATGACGGCCGGTGTACCTGCTGTTGCGGCGCGCCGCCAGCCTGAAGACGGATGCCTGCTTGTCCCGCCTCCCCTTCCCTTCCGCCATGACGCCCGGCTATAGTCCGAAATCCGCAACACAATCTGGTGAATGATGCCGCCTGAGAAAAAGGAAGTCCGTCCGTCAAGCCGGGGGGGACGCGCCCGCACGCCTGCCTTCCTGAAAAACGAACGCGGTGTGAAGAACTGGAAGGAAGCCAGCGCCTGGCTGGAGTGGCGCGGCATCGAGGACATCGAATGCATCACGCCGGACCAGGCCGGCGTTGCCCGCGGCAAGATGATGCCGTCGAAGAAATTCACCTCCAACACCTCGCTGGCGCTGCCGTCAGCCGTGTTCATGACGACGATCTCCGGCGGCTACCCGGAAGACGGCAACGGCTTCCACTATCCCGAGGACGACGGCGACCTGAAGCTCTTGCCCGATCTCTCGACGCTGACCGTGGTGCCCTGGGAAGAAGACCCGACGGCGGCGGTCATCTGCGACCTCGTGCACCAGGACGGCCGCTCGGTCGAGTTCACGCCGCGCAACGTATTGAAGCGCGTGCTTGCGGCCTATGACGAGCGCGGGCTCAAACCGGTCGTGGCACCCGAGATCGAATTCTATCTGGTGCGCAAGAACCCCGACCCGGACTATCCGCTGACGCCGCCAGTCGGGCGCTCGGGGCGGCCGATCGGCGGCGGCGCCGGCTATTCGATCGCCGGCGTCAACGAGTTCGACGAGCTGATCGACGACATCTACCATTTCTCGGAACGGCAGGGCCTGGAGATCGACACGCTGATCCATGAGGAAGGCGCCGGCCAGCTCGAGATCAATCTGCGGCACGGCAACCCGATCGAGCTCGCCGACCAAGTGTTCATGTTCAAGCGCACCATCCGCGAGGCGGCGCTGAAGCACGAGATCTACGCCACCTTCATGGCCAAGCCGATCCAGGGACAGCCGGGCTCGGCCATGCATATCCACCAGTCCGTGGTCGACAAGAAGACCGGCAAGAACATCTTCTCGGCCGAAGACGGCTCCGAGACAGACGCTTTCTTCCACTTCATCGGCGGCATGCAAAAGCATGTGCCGAACGCGCTGGTGATGTTCGCGCCTTACGTCAATTCCTACCGCCGGCTGACGCAACAGGCCTCGGCTCCGGTCAACAACAAATGGGGCTACGACAACCGCACCACCGCCTTCCGCGTGCCGCGCTCGGACCCGGCGGCGCGGCGCGTCGAAAACCGCATCCCGTCGTCGGACGCCAACCCCTATCTGGCGTTGGCCGCGTCGCTGGCCTGCGGGCTGGTGGGCATGAACAACAAGATCAAGTCGGAACCGCCGGTGCTGACGACCGCCAACGCGGATGAAATCGACCTGCCGCGCGGCCTTCTGGAGGCGGTCGGCCTCTTCGAGGACGATACGGAGCTCGGCGCCATCCTCGGCAAATCCTTCGCCGCTACCTACACCGCGATCAAACGCGCCGAGTTCGAGACCTTCATGGAAGTGATCAGCCCGTGGGAGCGGGAATATCTGCTGCTCAATGTGTGAGGAAAGGCAGTAGGGGAGTAAGGCAGTAGGGGGAACGATGGCGAAGATCGAATCGTACAGGGATTTGGTCGTCTGGCAGCAGGCTATGGACCTCGCACGAAACGACAAGAGCCTGGCCGAAGGAAGAACTCTATGGATTGACAACTCAGCTACGCAGGGCAGCCGCTTCCGTGCCTGCCAACATCGCTGAGGGCTTTGGACGAGAAAGCCGAGCGACCTATCAACAGTTTCTTAGAATTGCACAGGGATCACTCAAAGAGTTGGAAACTCACTTGCTGATCGCGCAGCGCGTCGGAATCACCTCCAACGAAGCAGCTCAACAATTGATGGTGCGAAGTGAGAGCGTAGGAACACTCTTGCGGCTCCTCATCCGTAAATTAGCGCCCGAGTAGCTCCTACTCCCTACTGCCCTACTGCCCTACTGCTGCCCTACTGCCCTACTCCCCTACTCCCCTACTGCGAGCATCATGCCCTACCAATCCCCCATCTCTCCCGGCCGGTCATGGTATGAGGATACGGTCGGCCCTCGCCCCGAATATCCTTCGCTCGACGGTGACCGGATCTGCGACGTCGTCATCGTCGGCGGCGGCTTTACTGGCCTCTCGGCTGCAGCGCATCTGGCCAAGGCGGGCGCAAATGTCGCGCTGATCGAAGCCTATCGCTTCGGCGACGGCGCGTCCGGACGCAATGGCGGCCAGCTCGGCACCGGGCAGCGTGCCTGGGCGGAAGAGTTGGAGGCCGAATATGGCCTTTCCCGCGCCAGGGCGCTGTTCGACATGGCGGAAGAGGCCAAGGCGCATCTGCTTGACTTCGCTGCCACCAACACGATCGACATCGACTATATGCCGGGCCAGCTTTCCGTGGCGCACAAGAAACGTTACGTCGACGACTACAAGCGCCACGCCGAGATCATGGCGACCCGCTTCGGCTATCCGCATTTGAGCTTCATGGACCAGGCGGAGACGGCGCGGCGGTTGGGCTCGTCGCGCTATTTCGGCGGCACCCGCGACATCGGCACCGGTCACATCCATCCGCTGAAGCTGGTGATCGGCACGGCGAAAGTGGCGGCGGCCGCCGGCGCACATCTCTTCGAGCAGACGCCGTCCACCGGCATAATTTCCAGCGGCGGCAAGGTGAAGGTCACGACGCCCAGGGGCACGATCACGGCCGACAAATGCCTGATCGGGGTCAATGCCTATGGCGGCAATCTCGAGCCGGTGAGCGCGGCGCATATCATGCCGATCGGCTCTTTCATCGGCGCGACCGTGCCGCTCGGTGCTGCTTCCAAAGTGCTGCCGGGCGGCGAGTCCGTCGACGATTCCCGTTTCGTGGTGCGCTATTTCCGCAAGTCGAAAGACGGCCGGCTGTTGTTCGGCGGCCGCGAGGTCTATGCCGTCGCCGATCCGAAGGACATCCATATCCACATCCGCAGGCAGATCGCCGAGCTCTACCCGGATCTCAAGGATGTCGAAATCACGCATGGCTGGGGCGGCTATGTCGGCATCACCATGCCGAGAAAGCCGTTCGTGCGCGAAGTGATGCCGAATGTGATTTCGATCGGAGGCTATTCCGGCCACGGCGTCATGCTGTCGAACTTCTTCGGCAAGCTCTATGCCGAGACCGTTGCCGGCAATCGCGACTGCCTGAAACTGATCGAGGACCTGAATATCCCCGCCTTCCCGGGCGGCCGCCGCTTTCGCGCGCCGCTCTTGTTTCTGGCGCTCAGCTGGTTCGCGCTACGCGACAGGATTTGAAGCTGGCGCCCGGTCGAGGCGCCGATTCGACGATGGCGGCTTCCACGAGGCAGGTTGTGGAAGCCTTAACGGGCGCGCAGAATTTCGCAATTTGGCTCACTCATGCCATAATCAGCAGTAAAAGATGCGATCATGGGCGAAAATTCCGGGGATTGCGCGGGCTTTGTCCGCTGTGATTTCGGGACCGATGCCGATCGATGCCAACCCTCGCGGCAATGATCGAAAGAACGTCGGCCCGCTTGTTGGAGGTGGTTTGAGTGAACGAGCCCTTCAGTTTCGGCACGCCGGAACGGCAGCGCTTCACAATGCAGTTCGGCTATAACGTACGGCCATCCTTCTGGCAGAAGGTGCAGTCGAACGCGCATCTGGTCATTGCAGCGGTGGGCACGGTCGCGCTGCTCGGCGTGGCCGCGGTGGCGCTCTGGTTGTGCATTCCGGGCAGCGGCCGGCAGGTTGCCGCGGCCAGCGCCGAGCAGGCCGTGCCGACAATCCCGGTGAAGACCACGAAGATCGCTCCCGCGGCGGCGGCGGCGGCGGTGACCGTGGCCCCGGCACCACAGGCCGCGCGCAAGGCGGATGCGGTTTCGCCGGCAACAGCGGCCCGCGAAGCCAACATTCCGGCGCTGGCGTCGAACAGCCCCCGCTGGACGGCCCCCGACTCCAAATCCCCCTCGGAGCCGGCAGGGGATCAACCAGCTCCATCGAAGCAGGCCGCCGAGCCTGGCGCTGCGCAATCAACCGACACGGCCTTCGCCGAGCCGGCCGCGGATAACGACGCCTCGGACGCACTGTCGCAGGTTGCCGCACCCGCACCGGCGGGCGAGACGGCCGCGAAGACGCCGGGCGACAAGATGGATGGCGCCCAGACCGCCGCCATTCCAGAGGCCAAGCCACAGGCTCCCGATGCCGATCCGCCGGCAACCGACGACGCGGCGCAGTCCAAACCGAAACCTCAAAAGGTCGGCGCGGCTGCCAACGGACGCATCTTGAGGGCCGTCACCATGCGCTCCGGACCGAAGAAGGGCGCAGCCGCGATCGTCACCGTGCCCGCCAAGGCATCGGTGCAGGTGATGAACTGCAAGCAGTGGTGCGAGATCGTCTATAACGGCAAGCACGGCTGGGTCTACAAGAGCTACGTCAAGACCGGCGCGTGAGGCCGTTGTGCCGGCGGCGCCGCGGCCGAACCGCGATGCCGTCAGCCGCCGAAGAGGTGACGAAGTCGCTGCCGCCAGCGATCATGCCTGCGCTTTTTGACGAACTCCCGATGCTCCTCGAACGGCACTTCGAAAAGGCCGCAAGTCTGGCAGCCTTCCTTCTTCCCGCAAGCAGGGATCCAGCATTTCACATCATATGTCCAGGCGAGCGCCAAACGTTCCAGGTGAAGACTGGAAGAACTCTTGAGAAGGATGAGTTCGCCTGGCGCGGCAGTGCGCCTGAGATGATCGGAAACCTCTTTCGGCGTCCGCAGTTCGACGAACCGGCCGCTGTCGCGATCGGCCTGGCTGGCTTTCGAGCGATGGGCATGCTCCCCGACATAGATCACCTGGTCGGCAATCTCGCGCGCACTTTCATAGGCGCGCGCATATTTTGCATTCGAGCCGGCAAAGTCCGACAGCTGGCCAAGCACGATCCGCTTTCGCCCAGCCGTTGATCTTGCCATCATGTCGAAGGCGAGCGGTAGCGAATGCCAAGGAGCCTTGGCGGTGTCGACGACGAAATGCGGTCCTCCATCGACGACCAGGACGCGACAGCGGTTCGCCAACGGCTCGAATGCCGCGATCCTGTCCTCCACCATTCGCGCTGGTACGCCAAGCTCGAGCGCGGTCGCGGCCGCGGCAGCCGTCGGCAGCCAGAAATGCTCTCCCGGAAACGGCGTCTTGAGCTTCAACACCCCGGCCCGCCAATGAAGCGTGAAGCTGAGCGTGCGCGGATAGGCGGCGCTGATATCGGCGACGCGATAGTCGGCCGTTTCCGACTCGCCGAACGTGACGAGGCGATGCACACCGCCGGATGCCATGGCCAATACATTGGGATCGTCGGCGTTCAGTACCGCCAGCCCGCCAGGCCCCAGCGCCTCGACCAAAGCGCGTTTTTCCCGAGCGACGTTCTCCAAGGCCCTGAAACTGGAAAAATGCTCAAGCTGCACCATCGTGACAACAGCCACATGCGGCTTGAGCAACTGTGCCATGGGCCTGATCGTATCGACGCCGGAGGCGCCCGCCTCGAAGACGACATAGTCGAGCTCACCATGCTTGTTCATGTGCCTGTAGAGTGTGCTGACGAGTGAATTTATCGTGTTGGCCAGAACCCGCGTGTAGGTCCGCCCGTGGCCGGCCAGAATGTGCCCGAGCAGGCTCACCGCGGTCGACTTTCCCGAGCTGCCGGTTACGCCGATGAAGGTGGCCTTGCTCCGCGCCCTTGCACGCCTCGCCCGGTAGATCTTGAGGCGTTGCCCCAGGTCCTTGCGAATTCTCCGCAGTCCGGCATTCATGGCACCCGCCCCATCCAGGCGCCGTTATGCCTTTCGCCGGATCGTCAAGTCAAACTCAAGCCGCACGTCATCGACTAAAGCGCGTCGCGATCTTTCAGGCTCGCTCCCCGCGCTTTAGGTTTTGGTTTTACGCATGTCTTTATCCCGAAACCGGTTCCCATTTTCGGGAGACATGCTTTAGACACAGCGGCCGCCATCGACCTCCAGCGCCACGCCGGTGATGAAGGCGGCCTCGTCCGAAGCCAGCCACAGTGCCGCATTGGCGACGTCGAGCGGTGTCGAGAGCCGGCCGAGCGGAATCGAGGCGCGGAACTTCTCGCGTATCTCCGGCGTGTCGTCGCCCATGAATTTCTCCAGCATGCCGGTCTCTCCGGCAACCGGGCAAAGGCAGTTGACGCGAATGTTCTTCGGCGCCAGTTCGACGGCCATCGATTTGGTGGCCGTGATCGCCCAGCCCTTGGAAGCATTGTACCAGGTCAACCCCGGCCGCGGCCGAAGCCCTGCGGTCGAGGCCGTGGTCAGGATGACGCCGCCCCCCTGCCGGTCCATGATCGGCACGACGGCAAGCGCCGCATGGTAGATCGCCTTCATGTTGACGGCGGTGATCAGGTCGAAGGTTTCCTCGTCGACGCCCAGCATATCGCCGTGGCGGTGGGTGAAGCCGGCATTGTTGACCATGATGTCGATGCGGCCGAACGCGCTCTTGGCAGCGTAGATCATCTCGTCGAATTCGGAGCGCAGGGACACGTCGGTCTGGGTCCAGATCGCGTCTTTGCCGATCTCGTCGGCCACCCGCTCCGCGCCCTTGGCGTTGAGATCGGCGACGACCACGCGCGCACCCTCTTCGGCAAAGCGTTTCGCCATGCCCTCGCCGAAGCCCGACGCGGCACCCGTGATGATGGCGACCTTGTTTTCCAGACGCATGGCTTTCCCGCTCATTGGATTTCCGCAGCCATCTCCCTTAGCTTTCGTCACATTCACGTTCTATGGTGCAGGCGCGAACGCTGCCGGAAGCCATGGCTTGCCGATAAGCCTGCCGGCAGCGCGCGAGTGTCGGGAAACATGTGGACCGATGCAAGTGCAAGCGATTGGTCCTGCCTGTGACACCATGGCACTGGAAAATTTAAATCGATTAGAATATACCAACCACGCTGCCGCCATCAGGCATCAAATCGGACTGACCATGACCAGCCAGATCATTCCTGTCGATCCCTTCGACTTCATCATCTTCGGCGGCACCGGCGACTTGTCGGAACGCAAGCTCCTGCCGTCGCTCTACCATCGCCAGCGCGACCATCAATTCTCCGAACCGACGCGCATCATCGGAACGTCGCGCGCGAAGATGAGCGATGCCGAATTCCGGACCTTCGCCAAGAAGGCGATATCCGAGCACGTGAAACCGGAGGATGTCGATGCCAAGGAGCTTGAGACTTTCTTGGCGCGGCTTTCCTACGTGTCGGCTGACGCGACCACAGGCGCCGGCTTCGGCGAGCTCAAGAAGGCGATCGGCGACAGCGACCGGATCCGCGCCTTCTACCTTGCGGTGGCACCGGCGCTGTTCGGCGACATCTCGCACAAGCTCAAGGAGCACAAGCTGATCACGCCGAATTCGCGCATCGTGCTGGAAAAGCCGATCGGCCGCGACCTCAGCTCGGCGCGCGCCCTCAACGACGCGGTCGGCGGCGATTTCGACGAAGGCCAGATCTTCCGCATCGACCACTATCTCGGCAAGGAAACGGTGCAGAACCTGATGGCGCTGCGCTTTGCCAATGCGCTCTATGAGCCGCTGTGGAATTCGGCGCATATCGACCATGTTCAGATCACGGTCGCCGAGACCGTCGGGCTCGAAGACCGCGTCACCTATTACGACAAGGCCGGCGCGCTGCGCGACATGGTGCAGAACCATATTCTGCAGCTGCTTTGCCTCGTCGCCATGGAAACGCCGTCGTCCATGGACGCCGATGCGGTGCGCGACGAGAAGCTGAAGGTGCTGCGGGCGTTGAAGCGCATCAACGGCAACGGGGCGCCCAAGCATACGGTGCGCGGCCAGTATCGCGCCGGCGCCTCGGCGGGCGGTCCCGTCAAGGGCTATGTCGAGGAACTCGGCAAGGATAGCAACACCGAGACTTTCGTCGCCATCAAGGCCGAGATCGGCAACTGGCGCTGGGCCGGCGTTCCCTTCTATCTGAGGACCGGCAAACGGCTCGCCACCCGCGTCTCGGAAATCGTCATCGAGTTCAAGCCGATCCCCTATTCGATCTTCGGCGACAGCGCCGGACCGATCTTCGCCAACCAGCTGGTGATCCGGCTGCAGCCGAACGAGGGCGTCAAACAATACATCATGATCAAGGATCCCGGCCCGGGCGGCATGCGCCTGCGCCAGATTTCGCTCGATATGAGCTTCGCTCAGTCCTTCGACACACGCGCGCCGGACGCCTATGAGCGGCTGATCATGGATGTGGTGCGCGGCAACCAGACGCTGTTCATGCGCCGCGACGAGGTCGAGGCGGCCTGGAAATGGATCGATCCGATCCAGAACGCCTGGGAAAGCGCCAGGCAGGAAGCCCAGGGCTATACGGCCGGAACCTGGGGGCCGTCGGCCTCGATCGCGCTTATCGAACGTGACGGACGGACATGGCACGAGAGCAATTGAGCGAGGTCAGCTACGGCTGGAACGGCTTTGCCGATCGCCAGTATCTCGCGACGGCGCTTGCCGGTGAGATCGCGGACCGGTTGACCAGGGCAATCACGGAACGCGGCGCCGCGCTGCTCGCCGTGTCCGGCGGGACCACGCCGGCAAAGCTGTTCGCCGCGCTGTCGACGACCCCGATCGCCTGGGACAAGGTTATTGTGACGCTGGTCGACGAGCGCTTCGTGCCGCCGTCCTCGCCGCGATCGAATGCCGGGCTGGTGGCGGCGAACCTGCTGCAGAACAAGGCCGCGGCGGCGCGCTTCGTGCCGCTCTATCATGAGGCGGCAAGCATCGAGGACGCCGCGGCGGCGGATAGCGAAGCGCTGCGGTCGCTGCCCTGGCCGCTCGACGTGGTGATCCTCGGCATGGGCGGCGACGGCCACACGGCTTCGTTCTTTCCGGATGCCGGCAACCTCGAGGAGTTGCTCGACCCCGCGTCCCAGCGCATCGTGCTGCCGGTGCACGCGGCGAGCGGCGGCGAGCCGCGGCTGACGCTGTCGATGGCGCGCATCGTCGCGGCCGGCTTCGTCGCGCTGCATATCGAAGGCGAGGACAAGCGCACAGCGTTCAACGGCGCGATGGGTCCAGGCGCGAAAAAGCCCATCCGCAGCGTGCTCGAAGCGGCGCCGGGACGGATAGAGGTGTTCTGGGCACCCTGATTTCATATGAGGACAGCCCGGTGGCAGGGGAGGACGCTTACCGGGCTTGAAAGGACGGACCATGACAGCCAGACGCGATATCGAAGCCATCACGGAACGCATCCGCCAACGTTCAAAAGCCGGGCGAGAAGCCTATCTCAGCCGCATCGCCGGAGCGTCAAGCAATACCGCCAATCGGGCGGTGCTGGGCTGCGGCAATCTCGCCCACGGTTTTGCCGTATGCAGCCCATCGGAAAAGATCGCACTCGGCGGCGACCGCGTGCCGAACCTCGGCATCATCACCTCCTACAATGACATGCTGTCGGCGCATCAGCCCTTCGAGACCTTCCCGGCGCTGATCAAGGAAGCCGCGCGGGAAGCGGGCGGCATCGCCCAGGTGGCCGGCGGCGTGCCGGCGATGTGCGACGGCGTCACCCAAGGCCAGCCCGGGATGGAATTGTCCCTATTCTCGCGCGACGTCATCGCCATGGCGGCGGCGATCGGCCTGTCGCACAATATGTTCGACGCCGCCGTCTTCCTCGGCGTCTGCGACAAGATCGTGCCCGGGCTGGTGATCGCGGCGCTCACCTTCGGCCATCTGCCTGCTGTCTTCATCCCCGCCGGACCGATGACGACCGGCCTGGCGAATGACGAGAAGGCCAAGGTCCGCCAGCTCTATGCCGAAGGCAAGGTCGGCCGCGCCGAGCTGCTGGAAGCCGAGTCCAAGTCCTATCACGGGCCGGGCACCTGCACCTTCTACGGCACGGCCAATTCCAACCAGATGCTGATGGAGATCATGGGCCTGCACACGCCCGGCGCCTCCTTCGTCAATCCGGGCACGCCGCTGCGCGACGCGCTGACCAGGGAAGCGGCCAAGCGGGCGCTGGCGATCACGGCGCTCGGCAATGCCTACACGCCGGTCGGGCGCATGATCGACGAGCGTTCGATCGTCAACGGCGTGGTCGGTCTGCACGCCACCGGCGGCTCGACCAACCATACGATCCACCTGATCGCCATGGCCGCGGCTGCCGGCATCGCGCTGACCTGGCAGGACATTTCCGACCTGTCGGAAGCCGTGCCGCTCTTGGCGCGCGTCTATCCGAACGGGCTTGCCGACGTGAACCATTTCCATGCCGCCGGCGGCCTGGGCTTCCTGATCCGCGAGCTGCTCGACGAAGGCCTGCTGCATGAGGACGTGCAGACGGTGTGGGGCGAAGGCCTGCGGCCCTACGCGGTCGAGGCGAGGCTTGGCGAGGACGGCAGCGTGGTGCGCGAAGCGGCGCCGCTCGTGAGCGGCGACGAGAAGGTGCTGGCGCCGGTCAACAAAGCCTTCCAGCCGACGGGCGGGCTGAAAGTGCTTGGCGGCAATCTCGGCCATGCCGTCATCAAGACTTCCGCCGTAAAACCGGAGCGCCGTGTCATCGAGGCGCCGGCAAAAGTGTTCGACAGCCAGCAAGGCCTGAACGACGCCTTCAAGGCCGGCCAGCTCACCGGCGACTTCGTCGCCGTGATCCGCTTCCAGGGACCGAAGGCCAACGGCATGCCGGAGCTGCACAAGCTCACCACCGTGCTCGGCATCCTGCAGGATCGCGGCCAGCGCGTGGCGCTGGTGACCGACGGGCGCATGTCGGGCGCCTCCGGCAAGGTGCCGGCGGCGATCCACGTGACGCCGGAAGCGGTCGAGGACGGGCCGATCGCCAGGATCCACGACGGCGATGTCATCCGGCTCGACGCCGATGCCGGCACGCTGGAGGTGCTGGTGCCGGGAACGGAATTCGCGCTGCGCCGCACCGCGGACGCCGATCTCATCGGCAACGAGTTCGGCTTCGGCCGCGAGCTGTTCGCGGGGTTCCGGCAACTGGTCGGGCGTGCCGATCATGGAGCGGCGGCATTCGGAAGCGCCTGACGTTGCGGGTTCAAAAGACAAAGGGCGGCTTTGAGCCGCCCTTTGTCTTTGTTCCGGCCGAAACAACTACTGCACCGTGATCTCGCTCCGTTCGCCGGCCTTGATCGTCACCGGCGTTTCCTTGTCCTGGCCCTGGTCGGAGGCGTGCCGCACGACCACGTAGTCACCGGCGGGAATCGTCTGCTGCCAGCTGTCGCCATAGCTCAAGCCTAGCGACTTGCGCTTGCCCTCTATGTCCTTCTTCGACGAGAACACCTCGATCGAGTAAGCGCCGGGCGCCGACATCGCCAGCACGCCGGCGTCGAGCGCGACCTTGATGTCCTGGTTGTCGCCGGCCTTGATGCTGAAGGGCTGCTCGGCAACCGCAAGATCGAGGGTGGTGAGCGCGACATAGTCGTCCGGCGGCAGCCAGAACTTGCTGTCGGGACCATAGGAGTGCTCGACGCTCTCGCGGGAACCGTCGATCTTCTTCTTAGCCTTGACGATTTCGAAGCTAATGCCGGAATTGTCGGCCTTGTCGCCGCCTGCCGTATAGAAGGCATTGAGCACGGCGTGCCCGACGCCGACGACGACGTCCTTCTCGACCGTCTGTCCGGCAGCAAGCTGGATGGTCTCGGTCACCGTGCCGGCGCCGATCTGCACCGTCACTTTCTGCTCGCCGGCGGGGACAGTCGCCTTGGCGTCGCCATAGTGAGTGGTGCTGCCGCCCTGATAGGCGAAGTCGACACGCGCCTCGCCGCTGATCTCCGATCCCTGGCTCGCATGCGGATGGATAACCAGCGTACCGCCGTTGAGCGTGAACAGCGGCTTGTAAACCTGACCGGCCTCTATTCTGATCTTTTGCTCGCTTCTTGCCTCGTCGTCGCGGCCGACGACGATATAGTCGCCCGGTTCGAGATTGGTTTTCAGCTCGCCATACTCGGTCATGACCTGATCGCCGCGCCAGCCGTCCGCATTGGCCTTGTAGATTTCCCAGGCATTGCTGTTGTCGGAGATCTCGGGACCTCCCTTGGCCATGACCACGCTTGGCATGAAATTGAATTCAGGCTTGGCGGGCTCGGGCGCTGGCGCGGGTGCCGGAGCGGGCTCTTGCGCCGGAGCCGGAGCCGCCACGGTCTCGACCAGGGCGTCCTGCAGCGCCTTCTCGTCGGAGGCCTGGATGTATTTGCCGCCGGTGTTTTCGGCGAGGCAGGCGATCTGCTTGCCTTCGTCGGCGGTCAAGCCGAAGCCGACGACATCGGCGGTGAAGTCGACGCCGCTTTCCTTGAGCTCCTTGCCGAGCGCGCAG
This sequence comes from Mesorhizobium sp. M2A.F.Ca.ET.043.02.1.1, assembly GCF_003952405.1. NCBI lineage: Bacteria > Pseudomonadati > Pseudomonadota > Alphaproteobacteria > Hyphomicrobiales > Phyllobacteriaceae > Mesorhizobium > Mesorhizobium sp. M2A.F.Ca.ET.043.02.1.1. Next base: position 4,895,188 of record NZ_CP034445.1, on the reverse strand, counting down.
GGATCGCCGCCGCAGGTCTCCAGCCCGTCGGTGATCAGCACCACCGTTGCCTTGTCCTCGGTGTATCTGAGCGCCTCGGCGGCCTGCTTGACGGCAGCCGTGAGCGGCGTCTTGCCCAGGAATTTCATGCTGTCGGCGGCCGCCGAAATGGCGCTGGCGGAGCCGGCCTGTGGCGGCACGATCAGCTCGATGTCCTCGCAGCTGCCCTTGGTGCGATGGCCATAGGCCATGAAGCCTATCTCATCGTCGGCCGGAACCGATTGCAGCACCGTGCGCAGCGATTCACGCGCGATCTCCAGCTTCGGCTTGCCGTCGATCTGGGCCCACATCGAACCCGATGCATCAAGGATGATGATGACCTTGTTGGCGGCAAAGCCGAAACTTGTCATCGACAAAAGGAGGGCCGCCGCAGCGACGCTCCGTATCAGTCCCGCCATGGATGTCTCCTGATTGTTCCCTCGTCCGCGCCCGGAAAGCTATTTTAGGTGGCCTGCGGAGACAAGCTGCAAAAGCTCGTGGTCAGGCGCCCGGCACCTGTGCCGGGACAAAGCCCTCGGCCTCGACGATCTCCCGGTAACGCGGATCGGCGCGCAGCCCCTTGAAGGCCGGATCGATGCGCACGCCGAGCAGATCGTCTTCCTTGCGCCTTGCCGATTCCTCGAGATAGCGGATCGCATCGTCGCCTCGACCCAGCATGGCGGCGGTGGTGGCGAGCTTGTAGGCAGGTTCGCGGTCGCGCTGGTATTGCCGCAGCTGCTCGGCGAACATCGCCTTCAACAGGCCATCGCCGCCCTCGTCATCCAGGCCCTTTTCGGCGGCATCGGCAATGGCCTGGCGGGCATCGTTGCCGGAGATGACAGCGGCACGCCGGTATTCGCGCAGGAAATCGCTCCAGCGATGCTGGTCGAGATAGATGGTGGCGAGATATTCGGGCGGCGAACGCAGGTTCGGCTCCGCCTCGGCAAGCGGCTGCAGGATCGCCAGGGCCTCGTCGACGCGGCCGGCATGGAACAGGATGAGCGCCTTGTTGGCAAGAATGCTGCGCGACTCCGGGCTGAGTTCCTGCGCCTTGGCGATCTCGCTGAGAGGCTGTTCGGTCTCTCCGGCGACCATGAGCGTCAGCGCATACCAGTGGTGGGTCTGGGCGGAATCCGGATCAAGTCGGATCGCCCGTTCGAACAGCGCGCGTGAGCCGGCAAAATCCTTGTCCCAATAGAAAGCCGCGAAGGCGAGCGCCGCGTAGCCGCCGGCATTGCCGGGGTCGAGCGCTATGGCGCGATTGGCGGCGGCCTCAGCCTTCGGATAGGCGTCCCTTGCCGGCTTCAGCGTGAATTGGCTGACCATGTTGTAGGTCTCGGCCAGCTTGGCGTAGGCGTCGGCATATTCGGGATCGAGTGTGGTCGCCTCGGTGAGCAGTTGCATGGCGCGGTTCAGCCCTTTCGCCTGCCTTGTCTCCAGGTAGTAGACGGCGTCGAGATAGAGATCCTGGACCTTGGGATCCGGTTTGTAGGCAGCACGGCCCGGCAAGATGGGAGCGTCGAGCATCGAAAGGATTCCGGCGATGGCGATCACGGCAAAGAGCGTGATCGCGCCGGCGATGACGAGAGCCGGCCGGTAGCGGGAAAAGCCGGCCTGCCCTGGGATCCGATCGGCGTCGGCCGATGAGGCCTGCGGCATTTCACCCGCCTCAGCCGCAGTCTCGGTCGCAGGCGCTTCGGCCGGCGCCGCGCTGTCGCCCCGCAACCATCGCTCCAGCTCATCGGTATAGGCAAAGACGAGATTCCTCGCTCCGCCGGAAATCCGGTGAACCGGCAGGCCGCGCTGGCGCTCCCAGCGCCGCACGGTGCGCTCGTCGCGGCCGAAGAAGGCAGCGATTTCCTTCCAATCGTTCAGCCGACGGTCGCGCCTGCTCGCCAAAGCCTGCCCCCTAGAGCGTTTCACCGTTTCCCGGAAACGGCGAACCGCTCTATCCCTTTGTTTGACGCAATTCCGGACGGAAAACCGCTCACACTTTTCCTGGAATTGCTCCAGTGCCCGTATCTGCCCGCATTTGCCGGACGCGCCCAGGTCGGGCATCGGCTAGCATCCGGACATCGCTGGCTCGACGCCAACCGACGGCACATCCCCGGCGGACAAGCTCGCTTGGCTTGTGACGGATTTCAACCCGGCGAAAATGTGAGGTGCCGGCGGCCGGCCGCGTCACCCAACCGGCGACATCTTCCCGCAACAATCAGTAGGTGGTGCGGCGCTCTTCCGATGGCGGGCGGCCGAACTGGAGCCGGTAGCTCTGCGCGAAATAGGAGTGCGAGGTGAAGCCGGTAGCGATCGCCACGTCGAGGATCGGCATGTTGGTCTGGCGCAGCAATTCGCGCGCCCGCTCCAGCCTCAGCCGCATATAGTAGCGGCCGGGCGTTACGCTGAGGTGGCGCAGGAAAAGGCGCTCGACCTGGCGCACCGACAGGCCCGCCGACTTGGCGAGCTGCACGGCGGACAGCGGCTCGTCGAGATGGTCGGCCATCAATTCGACGATGCGCCTGAGCTTCTCCGACTTGCCGGTAAGGTCGCGCTCCGGTCCAACGCGCTGGCGGTCGCCGGCCGAGCGGATGCGCTCGTGCTGGAACTGGTTGGCGACGCCGTTGGCGAGGTTGGAGCCGAAATCGCCGCGGACGATCTCCAGCATCAGGTCGATCGAGGTGGTTCCGCCGGCGCAGGTGTAGCGCTTGCGGTCGATCTCGAAGACATTGCCGGTGCAGTTGATGTCGGGGAAGCGCTCCATGAAGCCGGCGCGGTTCTCCCAATGGATGGTGCAGCGGTAGCCGTCGAGCTGACCGGCTTCGGCCAGCAAATAGGAACCGACCGACAGCGCGCCGAGCGCATTGCCGCGCCGGCCCCAGCTGCGCAAAGCCGCCAGCACCTTGCTCTTGCCGGGGAATTCCGTGGTGAGCCCGACCGAGACGAACAGGATGTCGACCGGCGGCATGTCGGCGACCGAATAGTCGATCTTCAGCGGCAGGCCGTTGGAGGCCATGACCGCATCGCCGTCGGCCGAAATCGTCGTCCAGCCATAGAAGTCGCGGCCGAGCAGACGGTTGGCCGAGCGGAAGCAGTCGATGGCGGCGGCCAGCGAGAACATCGAGAACTTGTCGACGAGCAGGAAGCCGAACTGACGGCCGCCCTGAACGGGATCGTTCGTGATCGGCCGTTCGATAGGAGCAGTAAGGTTCGGCAAGGATCTGCTTTCGATCAGAAGGACGGCCGCTTCAGCCCGGCCGCGAGGTAGGCGGAAGCTACAGTGTTCGCCATCAACATGGCAATGGTCATCGGCCCGACGCCGCCGGGCACCGGCGTGATGGCGCCGGCGACCTTGGCCGCCTCGGCATAGGCGACGTCGCCGACCAGGCGGCTCTTGCCTTCACCCTTTTCGGGCGCCGGGATGCGGTTGATCCCGACATCGATCACGGTGGCACCGGGCTTCACCCAATCGCCCTTGACCATCTCGGGGCGGCCGACGGCGGCGACCAGGATGTCGGCGGTGCGTGCCAGCGCCGGCAGATCCCTGGTGCGGCTGTGGGCGATGGTCACCGTGCAGTTGGCGGCGAGCAGCAGATTGGCCATCGGCTTGCCGACGATGTTGGAACGGCCGACGACAACGGCGTTGAGGCCGGAAAGATCCTTGCCGCGCACGCGTTCGATCAAAAGCATGGAGCCCGCCGGCGTGCAGGGCACGAAGGCCGTGTCAAGCTCGCCGGTGCCGAGCTTGCCGACATTGATGAAGTGGAAGCCGTCGACATCCTTCTCCGGCGCGATCGTCTGGATCACCTTGCCGGCATCGATATGGCCTGGAAGCGGCAGTTGCACGAGGATGCCGTGGATCGACTTGTCGGCGTTGAGATCGCCGATGATCTTCAGCAACTGTTCCTCGCTGGTGTCGGTCGGCAGCGTATGCTGGAGCGAATGGAAGCCGCATTCCTTGGCGGTGCGCGATTTCGAAGCGACATAGACCTGGCTTGCCGGGTCTTCGCCGACGATCACCACGGCAAGGCCAGGGTTGGTGGCTCCCTTGGCCGAGAGCTCCGCGGTCAAAGCCTTGACCTTCGAAACCACATCCTCGGCGACACTCTTTCCATCAATCACTTCGGCCATCACCAATCCTCAGCTTCGCTACGAGGCCGATAGTTGGCCTCATTCCTCGATCGGCATTGTCGATCCACCAAAGCGAGACGCTTGCGGCCGAAATGCAGCGCGGCATTTTCACGAAAATTCGACAGGGCAATCCCGTCAAAGCGTCGTCTGATGCCGTAAACCCGAAACCGGCAGCTTTTATCGAACCGCAAGCGGTCAAGAAATATGGGGTGTCAATAATATGACGCTTCAGAAATAGCGGCGGCGCGAGCGGCTTTCGGTCAGCTCGCGAACCGCCTCGCGGAATTCGCGCAGGCTGGCGCGGATCTCGTCGATCTCACCCTGGTCGGCCGACGACTGGCGGGCGTCGCCCGGGACTGGCGGTTGCGGATCGTAAGAGGCGGGCGGTGCCGAATAATGATCTTCGTACGGATCGGTCCGGCCATGGGCCGGCCGATAGGAATAGCCCTGCTCATATGGCGGCTGAATATTCTGCCGCGCCGAGGTTTCAGCCCCAGGGTAGCGCTCCTCCCGGCTGGGCGCGCGCCAGGCGCTTTCGGGTGGAACAGAGTCCAAGTCGACCGTTTCAGCGGGCTCGCGACGCACGAAATAGCGGAGCACCGAGGCAAGCGACCCGAAAAGCCCCGGACGGACGGCGTCATTCGCTGGCACCGGCGGCGGTGCTTTGGGTTCGGCAGCAGGGTGCGCCGTAGCCGTCATCGGAGGCGGCGCGACAGATGCGGCCGGAGGCGGCGGGGTGAATGACCGAGCCGGAGGCGGAGCGGCAGGTGGGGCCGGCGGCGTCACATTCGGTGGCGAAGGCGGAGCAGCCCTGTCGGAACTGTTTTCCACCATTGGAACACGCTCATTGACCCGGCGACGAGAACGGCTATTGGCCGTCTCGCGCAGGCTCGCATAGACCCCGCGCAAACCGCCAAGGCCGATGCCGGCGAACAGGCCGGCAAACAGACCGGCCAAGGCCATCACGGCGCGCGACGGACCCTTGGCTTGCAGCGGCGCATAGGCCTCCGAAATGACGCTGATATTGGCGGTGTTGATGTCCTTCTGCTCGCCGGTTTCCTTGGCGCGCAGCAGGAACTGCTCGTAGACGGAACGCTTGGCGGCCGCCTCGCGCTCCAGCTCGCGCAGCGAGACGAGGTTGTTGTTGACGTCGCCGCTCTGCACCTTGGCCTGCGCCAAGCGCGAGGAAAGGTCCTGCTCGAGCTGGACGGAGCGCTTGAGGTCGACCTGCAGCGAGGATGCGATGCGCTGCAGCTCGGCGCTGATGCGCTCGCGCGCGCCGGCAAGCTGGGCATTCAGCGCCTCGATCTCCGGATGGCGCGGCCCGAGCTTGACCTCGGCGCGGTCGGCTTCCTGCTTCAGGGCAGCATATTGCGAGCGCAGCTCGCTCATCATGTTGGAGTTGATTTCCTCGGGCAACGTGCCGCTGAGGACCGAATTGACGTTCAGCGAGCGTGCCGAGGCGGCGCGTGCATTGAGCTCCAGCGTGCGGGCGCGGGCGACGGAAAGCTGCTCGTTGAGCTTCAGCATCTGGTCGTCGCTGATCAGGTGACCCTGCGCGTCGACGAGGTCGTGGGTCGCCCGGAAATCCTCGACGGCGCGCTCGGCCGTCTCGACGCCCTTGCGCAATTCGTCGAGCCTGGCGGTGAGCTCGTCATTGGCGCGGCCCGCGGTGCTCGACTGGATCTCACTGGATATCTGCTTGAAGGCCTTGACCATGGTGTTGGCGATCAGGGCGGATTTCTCGGCGTTCTGCGTCGTGGCGCTGACCGAGACCACGAAGGTCTTGCCGCCACGTTCGACGTCGAGGCTGTCATACAGTTTGCCGACCGCCAGCGAGCGCTTGCGCGCTTCGTCCGCAGCACCCGCATCCTGCCGCGACAGGATCGAGCGGAGTGTTGACATCAGGCCGAAGCCGCCACTGCCCTGGCCGTTGAACTCAGGATCGTTGGTAAGGTTGAGATCGGTGACGACCTTGTTGAGAACGGTGCCCGATGTCAGGATTCGGACCTGGTTCTCGACGATCGCAAGCGTCGCATCCGAGGCGATCACATTCTGCGTCAGATCGCGGTCGGTGAGCTTGAGGTCGCGCGGGTCGACGATGACGTCGGTGGTGGCCTCATATTTCTTCGGCGTCGACAAGGCGATGGCGACGCCGAGCGCGGCGCCCAGTACGCTCGTCGACAGGATCAGCGCCTTGGATCGCGTGATGCCGTGCACGACCTGCATCGGGTCGATCAGCGGCTTCCATTCCTCGGAAACGTCGCCGGCGGATGGCCGGCTCGACTGAGGTTCGGGAGCGGCTTGCGACTGCTGGCTCTCCGCCGGGGCTTCATAGAACGGCCCGGACGACGCAGGCCGACTTCTTGCGCGCCAGTCATGTTCGGTCTCGACCGGCTGGGATTCCGCTTGTCCCTGATCGCGGCCAAATTCGCCAGTTTCATTGGACTGCGGATTCAACTTCCCTTCGCGTTCGGAACGTGCGGCGCGATGGCGCGCCGCGGCGTCCTCGCGCCAGGAGGAGTTGGCCCGGTCGCCGATCGAAACCGTGTTGTCGTCGCCACGCATGGCTTGGCCGAGCGCGAGCAGGGAACGCTCGCGCCTCCAGTCATCACGGTTATCCCTGTCGACCATTATCCTGGAACTTGCTCTCTGGCGGCTTGGGCGCGGCGGATGGGCCAATCGTTAAGCCACGCTAAACGGGCATAGGAAACAAAGGGTTAATTTTGCGTCCGCACTCCCACGGTTTCTCGCCTTGCTCGCGGCATTCCGGCGCCGCCAGCACAGGCGCCAGAACGCCGCGTTAAACTTTCCAGCCTATCTATCGCCCCGGATATGACCCAGGCCAGCGACATGCCGCAAAGGCGGAGCTTCGCGCGGATCGGCCACTTCGTGGCCACCCGCCGGAAACTGGTATTCGACTATCTCTCGGCCATCAGCGGCGCCGGCGGCCGGCTGGTGTTCTCGCTTGCCTATTTCGTCGCCTTGGCCAACACGCTTTCGATCGCCGAATTCGGCATGTTCTCGACAGCCTCGGCCGCCGGCATCATGCTGTCACGCATCCTCGCCTTCGGCTTCATCTCGGCGCTCTACCGCACCGCCACGATCCGCCCCAACCTGATCGGCACATTCACCGCCGGTTTCCTGCTTCTCGGCGTCCTCTCGCTGCCGTTCCTCGCCGCCGCCTCCTACATCGTCTACCTGATCTTCTTTGCCGACACCGTGCCGCTGACGGCCTTTGCGGCGATCGTCTTCGCCGAGGCGCTGTTGTGGCGGCCGGTCGAGGTGGCCCTGATCGTCAACAACGGGCTCGGCAAGTTCGGGCGGGCGGCGGTGCTCGCCATTCTGGCGACAGCGCTTCGGGCAGTCGGCGCCATCCTGTTCATGCTAGCCGCGCAGCATACGATCGGCGTCTGGTCGCTGTTCTACATCGGCGCCAATGCCGCTTCGCTGATCGTCGCCTTCGCCTTCTTCTATCCGCGCCAGCGGCTGAGGCTGCGCGCCGAGCTGTATTTCCGGCGGCTCGCCGATTCCATCTATGTCGCCGGATCCGAAGTGCTGTTCTACCTGCAGATGGAGTTCGACAAGCTGCTGGTGCTGTCGATCGGCGGGCCGCATCTGGCCGGCATCTACGCCATCATCATGCGGCTGGTCGATCTCACCGCGATCCCGATCCGCACTTTCTCGATGATGCTAGTGCAGCGCATGATGCGGGCGCCGGAGCTGCTGTCGCGGCTGGCGGTGAAGAGCGGCATCGAGGGCGGCGTGTTCCTGGTCTCGACGCTGGCGCTGGCGTCGCTCGGCATCGTGCTGCACTTCTTCCCCAACGCGCTCGGCAGGAATGTCGCCGAGGCAGCGCCGCTGGTGGCGCTCGCCGTCTGCGTGCCGGGACTGCGCAACCTCGTCGAATACCAGGCCGAGCTTCTGTTCGCGCGTGGCCAGACGGCGGTCAGGGCAATCAATCTTGGCCTGCTCGCCGGATTGAAGGCGGTTCTGCTCACCTATGTGCTGACGACCATCCCCGACACGGCCAATCTGGTCCTGTCGCTCAACATAGTCTTCCTGCTGCTTTATCTTGCCTCGACATTGTTGACCTATTCGGCGATGCGCCGGCCGGCCAAGGCGATCTGATTCAGGTGAGGCCGGCCTGCAAATGGCGGCTTCCTGCGCTTCCGGTGCTCACGTACGAAAAGTACGCTCCGCTCCGGGTCTCGGAAACCACCATTTTCGACTCGGCCTGACCTGAATCTCAGCGCGGTTTAAGCCCCGATCAGGCGGCGGATGCGGGCGATATCGGTGCCGATGAAGGACTGCATGCCGATCGCCACCTGTTCCGGCGCCATGGTGTCGACGAAACGGCGGAACTGGTCATCCGAGAGCGGCGCGCCGTTCCAGTGGACGCGGCAGAACTCCTCCGAGCCGTGGAAATGGCCGGCGCCGTCGAGCACGTCGTCGACATAGCGGCCATAGATCATGCATTCGGAGTATTTTCGCGCCGAGCCGACGACGCCGACCCAGTCGCGGCCGTGCACTTTCTCGATGCGCTCGCACATGGCGTTGACCGTCTCGCGGCGCCAGGCGATCAGCGTCGAGATGTAGTCGTGGCACGACGCAACAACAGGATCGATGCCGAGTGCTGTACCGGCATTGCGCGACCAGATGCGATGCTCGCCATGGCCTTCATTGGCAAGCACGCCGTCGCGGCGGAACAGCCGCACCTTGCCGTCCCGCCAGAAGGCGTTCGCGTCGAACGGTTTCAGGAAGGCGACGTCGGAATCGCAGAAGACCAGCACGTCTTCCTTGGCATGGCCGGCAATGGCAATGCGGCGCAGCTGCTGCACATGCCAGCCGCGCAGCGGCTGCGTCCTGAAGCTCAGCCAGATGCGCCGGCGGAAACCGCTCAGCGGATCATCGAACGCGCGCAGCCAGCGCGGCAATAGGTCCCGCTCGTCGACAACGCTGCGGCGGCCGGATTCCAGCTGGCGAAACAGCGCGACGTCGCGATGTTCGGTCAGGATGTAATGATGCGCCATGCCGGCGACGTGGCGGTCGATGGTTTCACACAAAAGCCGGCAGCGTTCGAAATCGGGTGCGTAGCTCGCGGTGACGATCGCTGCCGAGGGCGCGCGCGGCAGCGGTTCGATTGCGGTGGACGTATCCGGCACGAAGCGGCTGTTCACCGGCCTGCCCCCAGCGGTCGCGGCCCGAGCGACAGCTTCTGCTTGACGACGCGCCACAGGAAGACCGGATTGCCGACGATATAACGGCGCCACAGGCGGCCGGGTTCGATCCACAGGCGGAACAGCCATTCGAGCCGCAGCCGGCGCAGCCACAGCGGCGCGCGCGGCACCGAACCGCTCATGAAATCGAGCAGCGCGCCGACGGCCACCGGCAGCGTGCAATGGCGGCTGTCGATGTGGCGTTCGATCCACAATTCCTGGCGCGGCACGCCCATGGCGACGAGCAGCACATCCGGCCGCAGGCGGGCCATGCGCTCGAGAATCGCCGGCTCCTCGGCGGCTGAGAAGAAGCCGTCATGGATGACGACGAATTTGTGCTGCATGGCGAGCGTCGACAGCTTCGCGGACGCGGCCTCGGCATTGGCGCGCGTCGTGCCGAGCAGCGCCACCGTCAGCGGATGCGATGCGGCCTGCAGGAAGGCCGGAATGAAATCGGTGCCGTTGAGGTTGCTGGGGAAAGGCGCGCCGTAAAGCAGCTTTGCCGCCATGTCGACGCCGACGCCGTCGGGGAGGATGAGGAAGTTTTCCAGCGCCTCGGCAAAGACCGGATCGGTGCAGGCAAGATTGGCATTATGGGCGTTGAGGAAGCTTACCTTGGTGAAGCGGCGCTCGTCGATCAGCCTGGTGAGCAAGGCGATGGCCTCGTCCCAGCGTATGGCAAGCACCGGAATGCCCAGGATGGTCTTGAGCGTATCGAAGCCGAAGGCGGCGCGCGCGGTGTGCATGTTCATGCGGCGACCTCCTGCCTGACGGCGCCGAGCTTCTCCAGGCCAAGCCCGATCGCGGCGTCGAGCGCCTTGAGCTGGCGGCGGTGGAAGGCGCTGCCATCGACGTCGCGGATATTGGCCGCGGCCGCCTGGAGAGCGGCGGCGAAAGCGATCGGATCGTCGGTCACCACACAGTTGTCCGGACGATAGCCGATGCCGCGCAGCGAGCGGCTGGTGGCGACCGACGGCAGGCCGAGCTCGAAGGTCTCGATGGTCTTCAGCTGCACGCCGCTGCCGGCGGTGCTGATCAGGGGAATAACGGCGGCGCCGCGCACGAAGGCCTGAGCGTCCGGAACCCTGCCGACGAAGGAAACGCCGGGATGCGGCGAGCTGACGCCTGCAGGCATGCTGCCGGCGATCCTGACGCGGAAATCCGGCTTCAGATGCGGCACGACCTTGGTCAGGAACCAGTCGAGCCCGATGCGGTTCGGCTGCCAGGTCCAGGTGCCGATCAGGGCGGCGTCGCATTCGATATGGCGCTTGGCCTTGCCTGCCGGCGCCTGCGCGCGGGTCACCAGCGGCAGCACCGCCGAGCGTGTGTCGGAGGCGACGCCAAGTGCCGCGCGGTCTCCCTCGGCCAGCGTGAAGACGAAACGCGCGGCGCGGCAAAGGCGCTCCTCCATGACCTTGAGGAGCCTGGCCTCGCGGCGGAACATCCAGCGCCGCGGCGCGCTGCCGGCCGCGGCGGCGTTCTCCTCGGCCGAGCGATGCTCGACATTGTGCGCCACGAAGACGAATGGACGGTCGGCGAGAACCTTCTCGAACGCGCCGGCGAACTGCACCGAATTCAGGACATAGCCGTCGAAGGGCCCGGCGCGATCGATGGCGGCGCGGGTTTGCGCCTCAGAGACGACACGCAGCTTGACCGACGAAAAGGTCAGGCCGGAGGAAACCGCCTTGCCGAGCCAGGCAAGTTTTTGCAGCGGCGAAGCGCTTTCGGTGCGGACCTCGACGGCGTCGAGCACGATGGTGTTTTGCGGATCGGACGGGGTTTTCCCTGGCCAGATGAAGCCGATCACGGTCACGCGCACGCCGGCGCGCCGCAGCGCGTCGATGGTCGCGGCATTGGCAATCTCGTAGCCTGAGGCGAGAGCGCCATCGGGCACGATCGATGTGGCGAACAGCAGATGCATCTCACCTATCCTTAGGTGCAGCCGGTAGCAAAACGCGGTGAAGCCTTGATTAAATGGCACCGTCAAAGGCCAAAGACCCGGCTTTTCCGACAGCCGGGCGAGAAGGTGATTAACGAAACGTTATCACCGCGATGCTATCGAGGGCGCAAACCCACGCTGCTCAAAAACGGATGATCCCTTTGCCGTCCGACGCTTCTGTATCGATCCCGGGACGGTCGCCGGGGCTCGCCGCCGAGAGCGTCGAGGCGGTGGTGACGCTGCCGACCTTCAAGCGGCCGCAGCAGGTGCTGGAAACCCTGGCTTCGCTCAAGGCGCAGCGGACCGAAAGGCGCTTCGCCGTCATCGTCATGGAAAACGAGGCCGAGGCGCGCGAGGGTGCCGCCGCCGTGCTGCCGCTGTTCGAGAGCGGCGAGATGCCGGGACTTGTGATCGTCGCGCATGAGCGCGGCAATTGCAGCGCCTACAATGCCGGCTGGCAGACGGCGATCCTGCAGTTTCCCAACTTCAAGCACCTTCTTGTCATCGACGATGACGAGATCGCCGAGCCGGACTGGTTGGAGCGCATGTGCAAGGCCGCCGAGACGCTTCGCGCCGACATCGTCGGTGGCCCGCAAGTGCCGGTCTTCGCCGATCCGAGCCACGCCCGATGGGCCGAGCACCCGGTGTTCGCGCCGCCCTACCGGGAAACCGGTCGCGTTCCGGCGCTCTATTCGTCCGGCAATTTGCTGGTGGGACGCAACGTGCTGAAGGCCATGGGACCGCCCTTCCTCGATCTCAGGTTCAATTTCATGGGCGGCGGCGATTCCGACTTCCTCAGCCGTTCCGCGCAGAAAGGCTTCGTGCTCGGCTGGTGCGCCGAGGCAAAGGTCAACGAGACCGTGCCGGCCCGGCGCGTCGAGGCCGATTGGATCCGCGCCCGCAGCCTGCGCAATGGCGTGATCTCGACGCTGGTCGAAAAGAAGAAGCGCGCCGGCACGCCGCTTGCCGGCCTCAAAGTGTTTCTCAAAAGCCTGGCGCTGCTCGCGGCCTCACCGCTCCGTGGCGCCATCCGGCTGGCGCGAACCGGCTCGCTGACGACCGGCCTCTACCCGGTCTATGTCGCGCTCGGCCGGGTGCTTGCCGAATTCGGATATGCCAATGAGCAGTACCGACAGCCTGAGAAGAATTGAGCGCGCGCCGCTCGGCGCCGCCTTCACCAAGGAAGGTGTGGCGACGGCGATCGCCGCGCTCCTGTTCACCGTCATCATGGTCTCGTTCCGGCCTTTCCAGCCGGCGGGAGCGGAACTCACCGGCGACGGCGGCGACATCGTCAACCAGCTCGGCTTCGGCTCGCTCGGCGCGATCTCGATCTTCTCGCTGCTCGCCTTCGCCGATCCGCGCGTGGTGCGTTCGCTGGTCAGCCCCTCCTGGGCGCTGATGCTGGGCTTCTTCTCCCTGTCGGTGGTGCTCGCCACCGATCCGCCGGTGGCGATGCGCGCCGCCTCCTTCACCATGATCGGCATCATCACCATGGCGACGATCCTGGTGCTGCCGCGCGACGCCGATTCCTTCGCCCGCGTGATCATCTTCACCGCCGTCGTGGTGATCGGCCTTTCCTATATCGGTCTGGTCGTCTTGCCGCATGAGGCCCTGCACACCGCTGACTCGCAGGAGCCGGAGCATGCCGGCCTGTGGCGCGGCGTCTTCACGCACAAGAACATCGCCGGGCCGGTGATGGCCTGTTTCAGTTTCGCCGGGCTCTATCTGTTCCGACGCGGCCAGCGCTGGTGGGGCGCCGGCATCTTCTGCGCCGCGATGATCTTCATGCTCCACACCGGCTCCAAGACGACCGCCGGACTTGTGCCGTTCTCGATCATGATCGTCGTGCTGCCCAGCCTCATCGGCATGCGGCTCGGCACGCCGATCCTGTTCGCGGTGGCGATCGTCGCGACCGTGGTCGGCACGCTCGGCATCGTCTTCATCCCGCCGGTGAAGCATCTGGCGGCGATCTATTTCCCCGATCTCACCTATACGGGACGTACGACCCTTTGGGAGTTCGCCGGCGAGATGCTGGCGAAGAAGCCGTGGACCGGCTACGGCTACGAAAGCTTCTGGGGGACGCCACTGCTGCTCAACCAGGACCAGCCCTTCGACAGGCCCTGGGATATCCGCACCATCGTGCATGGCCATGACGGCTATCTCGATATTGCCGTGCTGATGGGCATCCCGGCGCTCTGCGTTGCCGTCTACACCTTCCTGATCGCTCCTTTGCGCGATTACATGCGCATCCCGCCGCGCAAGGAGAACATCTTCCTCGGCGACCTCTTCATGATGGTGGTGCTGTTCACGGCGCTGAACGGCTTCCTGGAAAGCTTCTTCTTCCATCGCGGCGATCCGGTCTGGCTGTTCTTCGTTCTCGGCGTGCTTGGCCTCAGGCAAGTTTCGCTGCGGCCGATCCCGGTTCGCCTGTCGCGATAGAGCGTTTCACCATTTCGCCGGAACGGCGAACCCCTCTATCTCCGTCCTGACGCAATTGCGGGCGGAAAGCCGCTCGCCCTTTCCCAGGAATTGCACTCAGTCCTGGATGATCGATCTTCCTCACGCTGGGCTTTTCGCTGGCCGCGCAAGCGTTTAAGGAGAGCCATGCTAAGGAGATTTTGATGACGATCAGGCTCGTTCTCGCCGGCTGCGGCAATATGGGTTACGCCATGCTCTCGGGCTGGCTGAAGTCCGCAAGGCTCGAGCCGTCGGCGGTGTTCGTGGTCGAGCCCAACGCGGAACTGCGCCAGCGGGCCGAACATCTCGGCTGCCGCGTTTCCGCCGACGCCGGGGCCATTCCGGCCGATGCCGTGCCGGATCTCGTCGTCATCGCGGTAAAGCCGCAGGTGATCCGCGACGTGACGGCGCAGTACAAGCGCTTCGGCGATGGCAGGACGACTTTCGTCAGCATTGCCGCCGGCACGCCGGTCGCCACCTTCGAGGAAATCCTGGGCGAGCTCGCGCCGGTCATCCGCTGCATGCCGAACACGCCGGCCGCGATCGGCAAGGGCATGATGGTGGTGTTTTCCAATCCGCTGGTCTCCGACGACGTCCGGCGCTTCGTCCTTGAGCTGCTTTCGGCAAGCGGCGTCGTGACGACGATCGACGACGAGGGCCTCATGGACGCGGTGACGGCCGTCTCCGGCTCCGGCCCGGCCTATGTCTTCCACTTCATCGAAGCGCTGACAGTTGCGGCCGAGAAGGCCGGCCTGCCGGCCGAGACCGCGAAGCTGCTCGCCATGCAGACCGTCTTCGGCGCCGCCTCGCTCGCCGTTGAAAGCGACGAGGAGCCGGGCGTGCTGCGTCAGCAGGTGACCAGCCCCAACGGCACGACCGCCGCCGCGCTCGGCGTGCTGATGGGCGGCGACCGCCTGACAAAGCTCGTCACCGAAGCCGTGGAAGCGGCGCGGCTGCGGTCGATAGAGCTCGGCAAGTAGCGATCCGACAAACAATCCAGCCTGGGATGCGCCAAATCCACCAGGCCTGATCGACGATTGCCATATCGGCTAACCGATTTCCCGAACAATCGGTGGGTTTCCCTTTGGCCCAAAGGATTGCCGATTGACTTTGGCATAGACCGCCCAGATAAAACTTTCGTTCGCTGACAAAGGCAAATGTTCACTCATCTCGACTGAGCATTCCGTCCTCGTCGGCGAGTGGGGAGTGCCTTGGCCGGGAGGGTCGAGGCGTCATTGAGTTGCGGGCATCATTCACGCTTCGAGCCGAAGCCGATGCCCCTGGGGAGGTAGAATGGACACCATACTTGCAGGCTTAAAGGGAGCCATCGACACGCTCGGCGCGACTGTGCTCTTGCCGATCGTCATTTTCATCATCGCCGTGATCCTTGGAGCCAAGGTCAGCAAGGCATTCCGCGCCGCCATCACGATCGGCGTCGCCTTCATCGGCATCAACCTCGTGCTCGGCCTGATGTTCGCCTCTATCGGCGACGTGGCCAAGGCGATCGTCACCAACACCGGCATCCATCGCGACATCATCGATGTCGGCTGGCCGTCTGCCGCCGCGATCGCCTTCGGCTCGTCGGTCGGCCTTTGGGTCATCCCGGTCGGCATCCTGGTCAACATCGCGCTCCTGCTCACGCGCATGACACGCACGCTCAATGTCGACGTCTGGAACTTCTGGCATTTCGCCTTCGTCGGCTCGCTGGTCGTCGCCGCCACCAACAATCTGGCCTACGGCATCATCATCGCGGCGCTTGTCGCGGCACTTGCGCTGCTCTTCGCCGACTGGTCGGCGCGCGCGGTGCAGCAGTTCTACGGCGTGCCGGGCATTTCCGTGCCGCATCTCGCCTCGGCGCAGATCCTCCCGATCGCCATCATCCTCAACTGGATCATGGATCGCATCCCGGGCATCAACCGCATCAACATCAGCACCGAAACCATCGAACGCCGCTTCGGCGTGTTCGGCGAGCCGGTGATACTCGGGCTGATCATTGGCCTGGTGCTCGGCCTGATCGCCTTCTACAACGCTGGCGATCTCGGCACGGTGCTGGCCAAGGTGCTCGGCACCGGCATGACGCTGGCGGCGGTGATGCTGCTCCTGCCGCGCATGGTGAAGATCCTGATGGAGGGCCTGCTGCCGGTCTCGGACGCCGCACAGGAATTCGTGCGCAAGCGCACAGGCGACCGCGAGCTGCTGGTCGGGCTCGACTCGGCCATCCTGATCGGTCACCCCGCCGCGATCTCGTCGTCGCTGATCCTGGTGCCGATCGCGATCATCCTGTCGATCATCCTGCCCGGCAACCGCGTCATCCTGTTCGCCGACCTTGCCGTCATCCCGTTCATCGTCGCGATGACCGCGCCGCTGGTCAGGGGCAATGTCTTCCGCATGGTTGTCATCGGCACGGTGACGCTCGCCGTCGGCTTCTACGTCGCCAACGCGCTGGCGCCGCTGTTCACGAGTGCAGCCGTCGCCTCCGGCTTCAAGCTGCCGGCGGATGCGCTGCAGATCACCTCGGTGGTCGACGGCTTCCTCTGGGTTCCCTATGTGATCATCGAAGCGATCCAGGGGCTCGGCGTGATCGGCATCGTCGTCATCGCGGTGGTGATCGCTGCGCTGTTCCTGTTCTACCGCCGCAATCCGCTCGGCTGGGAGCGCGCGGCAGGCGCCGAGGACGAGCCGGCCGAAGGCACCGCCTGAGCCGGCCCCATCCTGAACTGACAATGACCTGTGCGCCCGAGCCACACGGCGGGCGCACGGTCCGCATCAATGGAGTGACCCTTGTCGAACGGCCTGATCCAACTCCTGGACCCCGAGGCAGTCGTCCTTGGCTCCGACGCCTCGACCAATGAGGAGATCATCCGCATCCTGGCCGCCAGGCTGGAGGCGTTGGGCTACGTCAAGAGCAGCTACGCCGACGCTGTCGTGCGGCGTGAGATGACGATCCCGACAGGCCTGCCGCTGGAGCGCGCCGACAATGTCGCGGTTCCGCATACCGACCCCGAACATGTGCTGAAGCCGGGTGTCGCGATGGGCACGCTCAAGCGGCCCGTCACCTTCGCCAATATGGAAGATCCCGACGAGAAGCTTCCGGTGGGCCTCGTCTTCCTGCTTGCCATCAATGACAAGGACAAGCAGATTGACACGCTGCAGACCGTCATGGTCACCATCCAGAATCCCGCGGCGCTGGATGGCTTGAGGACGGCCAGGACCTTCGACGACGTCCGCGCCATTCTCGGCTGACAAAGGAAAGAACATGTCCAGACAGAAAACCATTCTTTTTGCCTGCGGCACGGGCGTCGCGACCTCGACCGCGGTCAATGCGGCGGTGACCGAAGCGATGAAGAAGCGCGGCCTCACCTTTCATGCGCAGCAGGCCAAGGCAACGGAAGTGCCCGGACTGGCCGACAACGTCGATTTCATCGTTGCCACCACACCGATCTCGGCATCCGTGAAGAAGCCGGTGATCAAGGGGCTCCCCTTCCTCACCGGCATCGGCAAGGACAAGGCGCTGGACGAGATCGAGGCGGAACTGCGCAAATAGAGCAATTCCAGGAAAAAGTGTGAGCGGTTAAGTTCGGCGCCTTCGCCGTAACCTTCCGTCCGGAATTGCGTCAAAACAAAGGGATAGAGCCGGTTCAGCCTGACAGGGCCGGCGAAGCGATCTTCGCTCCGTGGAGCATGTCGTCCTGCAGCCGGCGCAGGGCGTAGAGCCTCGTCGTCCGGTCCGGCGCGGCATTGTCCTCGGTCAACAACTCGCCCTTCTTCACCGGCTTCAGCACCTTGCCGCCTTCGAGCAAGCCGACCGGCACGGCGCGGCTTGCCCGGGCATCGCCAACGGTCATGGTCCAGGAGCGGTAGCAGGTCTCGCCGATGGCATCGAAGGTCTCCCCGGCGGCAAGGTCGCGCTTGGCCACCGCGCAGACCTCCGCCACCGGCCTCGGCAGCGGCACCATGTCGGGCTTGCCATAGAGCATGATGCGGGCGGCGGTCAGCGGAACCTCCAGAGAAGTCAGGT
Source organism: Mesorhizobium sp. M2A.F.Ca.ET.043.02.1.1 (assembly GCF_003952405.1). Lineage (NCBI taxonomy): Bacteria > Pseudomonadati > Pseudomonadota > Alphaproteobacteria > Hyphomicrobiales > Phyllobacteriaceae > Mesorhizobium > Mesorhizobium sp. M2A.F.Ca.ET.043.02.1.1. The sequence goes on along the minus strand of NZ_CP034445.1, from coordinate 4,877,412 downwards.
GATAGGGCCGGAACAGGCCATAATAAGGGCCCTTGCCGACATGGAGATCGTCCATGCGCTCGACGACGCGGGGATGGATCGCCTCGACGATGACGAAGACGCCGGGCGCCACGCCCTTGCCGATCGTGTAGTCGACGACGCCTTTCCGGGAGAGGAGGCCGCCATCGGCTTTCGGGATCAGCACCTTGGCCAGTTGATCGCGATTGGCCCTGGGGCCATGCATGCCCGGGATATCCGGGACCAGTCCGGTGGCATTGGCGATGGCGCACATCTCGACCATGGTCTTCGAGCCGTCGACGAATTCGACCAGCATGCGCGGGTTCATGTTCCGGCGCGCGGCCTCTTCCCGGTAGTCGTCCGGAACGGCGTCATGGTTGAGCGGATTGTTCTTGCCCTTGCCCGCCGCGACGATGCTTAACCCAAGCGCCGAGGCGAATTCGATCAGTTCCATGCAGCTTGACGGCTCGTCGCCGGCGCCGACGGAGTAGACCACTCCCAGCCGGTCGGCCTGCTGCTTCAGGTAACAGCCGATGGTCACGTCGGCCTCGACATTCATCATCACCAGATGCTTGCCATGTTCCATGGCCATCAGATCGAAATCGGCGGCGACGCCCGGCTTGCCGGTGGCGTCGATGATCACGTCGATCAGCGGGTTGGTGACCAGCATCTCGTTCGAGGTGATGGCGATCCGGCCGTCTTCGATCGCCCGGGTGACCTTGGAAGCGGTGGCGGCCTCTACCGCCATCGCCTCGTCGCCATAGGCGATGCGGACCGCCTCGCGGGCGGTATGCGGGCGCCGCGTGGAGATGGCGGCGATCGATATGCCCGGCATCAGCATACCTTGGGTAACCAGATCGGTCCCCATCTCGCCGGAGCCGATGACACCGACGCGCACCGGCCTGCCCTCGGCGGCGCGGCGGGCGAGATCGCGGGCAAGCCCGGTCAAGGCGATATTGGTCATGCAAGAAAACTCACGGCTTTTTGCTCCGGCCCGCAATACAGGGAACGATCCGCGTTTGCCAAATCAAACCAGCCCGAGATGGCGATTTCTTGCGAATGCTTTGCAAGGCCGCGGCAGATTTCGCGGGAGCTTGTGCATGGCGGCCGCACGATTCGCCGTTTCTTTCAGACCGTTAACCATTGCAGCGCGCTTTGAGCTGGAAAAGCTCGGACGGGCGCACTCGGTTTCTGTGCCATTTTTGCTACAGGCTCCGGCCCTAATGACTGGAATTGCAATTTTGAGGGGTGTCTAATCCATTATATGCTCACAACCGCGAAAAATCTGTTAGATACTGGTCGAAAGCTCCGGTGGCAGGCTTGGGCAAATAAGCGCCAATAAAAAACAATGGCGCGGGGATAGTCACGGGGTAGATATGACCAGGACGGGTAAAGTGACCGTCGGCTGGCGCCTTGCGCTTGCCGTCACGGTGTCGATGCTGGCTTGCGGTAGCGCCAGCGCACTCACACTCAAAGAAGCCGTTGCGGTGGCAGTGGAATCCAATCCGGAGATTGGCCAGGCGATCGAAAACCGCGAAGCGATCGAATTCGAGCTGCGCCAGGCGAAAGGCCTTTATCTTCCCAGCGTCGATCTGGAAGCCTCGACCGGCGTTCGCCGCCTGGACAATGACACACGGCGCGCGCTCGACGAGGATCACAGAGCCCTCTATCCGAACGAGGCCGACCTCACCGTCTCGCAGACGCTTTACGACAGCGGCGCAAGGCGGGCTGAGCTGAACCGCCAGGCCTCGCGGGTCGACGGAGCTTCCTTCAGGGTTCTGGAGCGGTCCGAGTTCATCGGGCTCGCGGTCGTCCAGGACTATCTGGAATACATGCTGCAGGCGTCGATCGTGGCCGAGGCCAAGAAGAACCTTGGCTTCCATCAGTCCATTCTCAGCGACATCAAGCAAGGCATCGCGGGCGGCGCGCTCAACGACGCCGACCGGCAGCAGGCCGAGGAACGCCTTTTTGCCGCCAAGGCGCGGATGCAGGAGGCAACCGAAGAACTCGAGGCGGCCAAGATCCGCTTCTTCAAGAATGTCGGCAAGCCGCTGACCAGCCCATCGCGGCCGGCCGATGTCTCGGCCGCCCTGCCGCGGTCGCTGGACGACGCGATCGGGCTTGCCAGGCAGAACAATCCGCGTGTCCATATGGCCAACAGCGATATCGACGCCGCGGCCTCGCTGGTCGATGCGGCGCGGGCGAAATACGGTCCGACGATCACCGCCGAGGGTGTTGCCCGCGGCGGGTCTGATATCGATGGCGATAATGGCGACACCAGCGACCTGCAGGCTCGGGTGGTGCTGCGCTGGAATCTGTACCGCGGCGGCATCGACAAGGCCAACGAGCAGGAACAGATCCGCCGCACCAGCGAGCAGCGTCTTGCGCTGCACCAGGTGCTGCGCGAAATCGAGGAAGCCGTCCGCACCTCGTGGGACCGACGCTTCCGCCAGGCGGATCTCGCAAAGACGCTGCGGCAGCAGGCAGCCACCAACGAAAAGCTCGTCGCGTCCTATCGCGAACAGTTCAAGGTCGGACAGCGCTCGCTGCTCGATGTGCTCGATGCCCAGAACACGCGCTTCAACACCGCGACACTGGCCGACACGTGCGCTTCGCGAACCGCTGCCCACCGGCGAATTGCTGAAGACGCTCAACATCCAGCCGGCCAAGCAGTCCGCGGCCTACGCTCGTGAGGAATTCGGTGTGCCGGCCACGGCCGATACCGAGACCTATGCGCGCACGCCGTCGGAGCAGAAGAACGATCTGCCGTTCGACATCCTCGCGCCGGTCAGGAAAAAGTAGACGATGTAAGCATCGATCTTGCAGTCCTTCGGGGCGGATCGTGAACCAACAACCTCATATCTTATCGCCCAAGGAGGCTTTCAAAGCCTGCTTCTGCGCTGTTGCGGCCTATCTCGGCAGGCCGAGCGCGGAAACGGTGCTGTTTGCCGGCGTGCCGATTTCGGAGACGCGCATCGAGCCGGATGAAATCCGCCATCTGGCCGAGCGCATCGGACTGGAGGTCCAGGATTTCAGCCATCGCGATTTCCTGCGCGGCCGCTTCGATCTCCCGGCGATTGTCTTCCGCGTCAGCCAATTGCCGATCGCGCTGCTGGCGGAAGTGGAGGGCGGGCAATATCTGACGGCGCCCCAGGAAAACGGCCGCACCACGATCGACAGGGCGGAACTCGCCGAGAACTACATCAGCGGCGGCACGTCCTTTTCGATCACCTATGGCAACACGGCCGAAGAGATGACCGTCGGCACGGCCGCGCGGATCGAAAGGCGCCACTGGCTGACCGGCACCATGGGGGCGTTCTGGCGCACCTATTCCAAGGTGGTGCTGTCGGCGGTCTTCATCAATCTTTTGGCGATCGCCTCGCCGATCTTCACCATGAATGTCTACGACCGCATCCTGCCGAACAAGGCGATCTCCACGCTTTGGGTGCTGGCGCTCGGCATCGGCGCGGCCATCCTGTTCGACCTGCTGCTCAAGACGGCCAGGGCGTCGCTGATCGACTATGCCGGACGCAAGGCGGATTTGCGGATATCCTATCTGCTGTTCGAAAAGGTGCTGAATTCCTCGCTTTCGGCCCGGCCCGGATCGACCGGCGAATACGCAAACCGTGTCACGCAATACGAGTTCGTGCGCGAGTTCTTCACCTCGAACACCATCAGCGTCTTCATCGACACGATGTTCGTGTTCGTCTTCCTGGCTGTGATCTATGCCATCGGCGGCTGGCTGGTGATCATACCGGCGCTGGCTTTCATCATCTCCGTCATCGTCGGGCTGATGACGCAGCGGCGGATCGGCAAGCGGGTCGCGGCCTCGATGAACGAGGCATCGCAGCGCCAGGCCCTGCTGGTCGAATCCATTTCCACGCTGGAGACGATCAAGTCGCTGCGCGCCGAGGCCTATCTGCTGCGCAAATGGGGCGAGCACTCGAAGAACGCGGCCAACACCTCGGAGAAGATCAAGGAGCTCTCGGCGGCGGCAGGCAACATCACCGGCGCCATCCAGCAATTCGTGACAGTCGCCCTGGTTGTGGCCGGCGCCTATGCCTTCTCCGAGGGACAGGTCTCGACGGGCGCCATCATCGGCACCGTGATGCTCGCCGGCCGCGCCGTGGCGCCGCTCGGCCAGATCGCGATCACGCTTGCGCGTTTTCGGCAGGCCATGCTGTCGCTCAGGATCATCAACACGATCATGTCGCAGCCGGAGGACCGCCCCGACACGGTCGGTTTCGTCAACCGGCCGATCCGCAGCGGCGCGCTCGTCTTCAGGAATGTCGGTTTCGCCTATCCCGGCACGGAAAACGAGGTTCTGAGCGGGCTCAACATCACGGTCAGGCCCGGCGAGCGGGTGGGCATCATCGGCCGCATCGGTTCCGGCAAGACCACGATGGGCCGCCTGATCGGCCGGCTTTTCCTGCCCACGTCGGGGGAACTGCTCATCGACGGCATCGACATCCGCCAATACCATCCGTCGGAGGTTCGCGCCGCGGTCGGCATCGTCGCGCAGGCCGGCGACCTGTTTTCGGGAACCATCAAGGAGAACCTCCTGATGGCGGCGCCGGAAGCGACCGACGGGGAGATCATCGACGCGGCGAAGGCCGCGGGCGTCGACGACTTCGTCTCGCGGCACCCGCGCGGCTACGACATGAATGTCGGCGAGCGCGGCACCAATCTCTCGGGCGGGCAAAGACAGTCGGTGGCAATCGCCCGGCTGCTTTTGACGAAGCCGACGATCGTCTTCCTCGACGAGCCGTCGGGTTCGATGGACCTCGCCTCGGAACGGCAGTTGATCAAGCAGCTCAAGGTGGCGTTCGACCGCAACACGACGCTGATCGTATCGACCCATCGCTACAGCATGCTGGAGCTTGCCGACCGCCTCATCGTCATCGAGCAAGGCCGCGTCGTCGCCGACGGGCCAAAGGAACAAGTCATCCAGGCGCTGCAGAAAGGCAGTGCCTGACCGGAACGCAGACATGCTTGCAAGGGAAGACCGGCCACCTCTTTTCGCCTCCGCGTCCGTCTACATCGTCGGCGCCCTGTTCGTGTGCTTCACGGGCTGGGCATCATTTGCCGAGGTGGACGAGATCGCGCGCGGCGAAGGCAAGGTGATACCCGCCTCGAAGACGCAGGTCATCCAAGCCAGCGAACCCGGCGTCGTGCAGGAGATCGCCGTCCAGATCGGCCAGACCGTCAAGAAGAACGACCTCATCATCCGTCTCGACAATTCGGGCAACACGTCGAGCCTGGGCGAGGAGAAGGCCAAGGCGCGAGCGCTGCAGGCACGCATCGCGCGGCTGCAGTTCGAGCAGAGCGGCAATGTCGAAGGGGCCTTCCCCTGCCCCACGGAAATCCAGACGGTTGCGCCGGAAATTTGCGACAACGAGCAAAAGCTGCTCGTCGCGCGCCGCGACAATTTCGAGGTCAAGTTGTCGGTTCTCAAATCGCGCCTCGACCAGCGCGAGAAGGAGCTGGACGAGGCCACCGCCAATTCAGACCGCCTGGCCAAGAGCCTGGCCGTGACCGACCAGGAAGCGGCGCTGGTGGAACCCATGGTCAAGAAGGGCCTGATGGCCAGGACCGAGCAGATCCGCGTCGAGCGCGAGCAGACCGACCTGCACGGACAACTGGCACTCGCCGGAGAGACCATCAAGAAGACCCAGGCGGCAATCACCGAAGCGCAGCTTCAGGTGAACGAGCTCGGCCTGCAATTGCAGCAAGAGGCGCTGAGCGACCTGACGCAGGCGCTTGCCGACCTTTCCGTCGTCGACGAAACCATCCGCGGCGCCACCGACAAGGTCGCGCGCACCGATATACGCTCGCCGGTCGACGGCATCGTCAACACGCTCGACGTCAACACGCTCGGCGCCTTCGTGCAGCCGGGCGCGGTCGTGGCCGGCATCGTGCCGACATCCGAGACGCTGCTGGTCGAGGCTCGGGTTTCGCCGCGCGACGTTGCCTTCATCCAGCCGAACCAGGAGGCGCTGATCAAGGTCACGGCCTATGATTTCTCGATCTTCGGCGGCATCGAGGGCAAGGTCTCCAACATCACCGCCGACAGTCTCGTCGACCAGAAGACCGGCGAGCCCTATTATCAGGTGCGCGTCGCCACCGAGAAGTCGACGCTGACGAGGAACGGCAAGACCTATTCGATCATCCCCGGCATGATCTGCTCGGTCGACATCAAGACCGGACGCAAGACGATCCTCAACTATCTCTTGAAGCCGATCAACAAGGCGCGTCAGGAGGCGATGAGTGAACGATAGCGCAATGCGCCCGGACACTCCGCGCGAACGGCTGCTGCCGGCGCTCGCGGCCGAGGATTTCGGCCCGGAATTCCGCGTCGTGGCGCGCGGCGGCGTACGTCGCGGCATCCGGCTGGAGCGCGCCTTCTGGGTGTCGCTGAAGCACATGGCGGAAAGCCGCAAATGCACGATCGGTATGCTGGTCGAGGAGATCGCCGAGCATCATCCCGAGGGCAACCTCACCTCGGCGATCCGGGTCGCCTGCATGCGCGGTCTTGCCGAGGAAAGCATGAAATTGCGCAAGCTCGCCTCGATCCGCACGATCAACGCGATCCTGGTCGCCTGCCCATCACCGGCTTTCGCGCTGTCGTCGTCGAAGAAGATCCTGGCCTTCAACACGCCGTTCCAGCAACTGGTCAGGCGACAGTTGCCGAGCGCGCCCGGAGAGGATGGGCGGCAGGATTTGAAGCTGGCGCTCGATCTCAACGTCACCGATATCTTCGCCAGGCTCGACGCCAATGGCGAAACGCCGGTCACCAGCGGCTTCGTCATCGGCGCCGGCGAGCGGCGCTATCGTGGCCAGCTCAGCGCCGTGCGCGCGCCTGTCGCCGAGCCGGAACTTCTGATGGCCTTTGTCTTCAACGGGTAGCGTACCTCAGGAAGAACGCGCAGCGATTTCCTGTGCTTCTGCGTGTCGCGAAAAGGCGACCCGCCCCAGTCTATTGCCTCATATCCGAAGCCAATGACGATTCCGGCGATCCTTCGCCGGGCGCCACCGTCGCGAAGCCGCCGGCGATGTCGGCGATCTGCGCGCCGGACTTCGATCCGTGGATCCAGGCGCGATCGGTGCTGAAGGAATAGAGCGGAACATAGTCGGGCAGGTCGCTGTCGCGCAGGACCGCATTGCCCAGGCTGTCGAGGATGAAGGCGCCGCTTCCCGTGCTGACCGACAGCACGGCATGGAAGAACTTGCGGCGGCGATCCTGGAGCACCACCAGCGACATGCTCTGCGCCGGAATGCCGGCCCTGAGCAGCGCCGCCATCTTGAGTATGGCGAAGTCCTCGCAATCGCCTGCGCGATGCTCGAGGATTTCCGAAGGCTTTGCCCAATAGTCGAGCTTGCCGTAGACGGCGCTGTCCTTGCGATAGGCGATCAGGCGGTTGATGCTTGAGTTGACGAAGGACAGCTTGTCGCGAAAGCCCTTGCCGGCGGCAATGTCGATGATCTCGGAGAAAGCCGGACTCTCATGGTCGCAAGGGCTGCCCGCCGTGCAGTCGACGATGGCCTTGTAGACCGGAGCCCAGCGCGCCGCTACCGGGAAGTTGCGCATCGACAAGGCGACGGAGCCGAAGACACCGGGGATGATCGCGGCGGTATGGATCGGGTCTATGCCGGGTTCGGCCTTGGCGGCGGAAAGCGCTTCAACCTCGGCCGCCGGCGCGTAGCCAGTCGAAATGTCCGCGGTGCGGTATGCGACAGCTGGCTGCCAGGGCTGCGGCCGGGCCAGCGAAACGCCACCGAGGCTCGCCGGCGCAACCACCTTCTGCAGGGCCGGTTCCGGGCTCGAATTCGCGCTGGCGGATGATGGATTTGCGAAGCCGGCAAGGCCGGCAGCCAGCAAGAGTACCTTGATCCCCGTCATTCCCGGGGCTGCTTTTTGTATTTTCATAACGCCCACCTTTGACTGTGGACACTACCAATCTTGTCTCAAATTATCGGAAAGGAAGGTGGGTAAGTTTCGGCGAATCACGCTATTCTATTTTTTGTCAAATTTTATTCAAATTTATACTTTCATTTACCAAACCAGCACCGCGCGCCGCGGCCTATCCCGCGCCGCTTAGGATCGTGCATAACTGGATATATCATCGCAATTTACCAAGTGTAAAAAATGCGATTCTCTACATATTTGGATATATGAAATAGATGGAAGGTCTGTTGCAAAGTCGGGCCTCACATGTTTCTTGCCGGGAAATGCCGGAGGGGCTTGAGCTATGACGACCAATATCGAATTCGACGCCGTTTCAAATTCCTGGGACGAGCACAGCAGCGCCGCTGAAAACCATAACTCGACGGGTGTCCAGGTGGCGCAGGCGACCACCGGCCAGGCGGCGAGCGAGCCCGTGCCGGTCGATGTCGGCAGCGGCGCGCCGACGCAGGGCGCGGCCAATGCGCCGGCAGCGAACCAGCCGGCAGCCGATGCGAATGCGCCTGCCTCGAACGCTCCGGCTTCCAATGCCGTCCAAGGAAACGCACCGGCCGCAAACGCGCCGGCGACGAATGCCGCGGCCGCGAACGTGCCGCATGAATATCACGCCGAAGCCGGCAATGTCGTGAAGCTCCCGGCCAATGTCTCGATCGACAACATCAAGGTCGACGGACACAATCTGGTGCTGGTGCAGCCCGACGGATCCGAGATCGTCATCAAGGACGGCGCACTCAACGTGCCGACCTTCATCCTCGGCGATGTCGAGGTGCCGCGCGTCGCGCTCATCGCCGCGCTGGAGACAAGCCATGTCGATGTCGCCTTCGGCGCCGACGGCTCGATCTCGGCCGGCGGAAATGGCGCGCCAGGTAGCGCGGGCGGAAACTTTTCGGTACCTCCCGGCGGTATCGGCGACGGCTTCGGCCTGACGGCGTTGTTGCCGCCCACCGCATTGCAGTTCGGCCAGCCCGAGCATCGCGAGCTGTTCCCGGGGCTCGTCGACAGGGGCATTTCCGTCGTAGCGGTGTCGCTGCTCAGCCCGACCGAGGCGGCCAGCGAAACCGGCTTGAACGGTGGGCCGCAACAGTCGCCGGGCAGCGACGCGCCGAGCGACGCGGAAACGTCAAGCAATGGAACGATCACCATCGACGCGCCGGACGGCATCGGATCGATCGTCATCAACGGCGTTGCCGTCACCACCGTCGGACAGCAGATCCAGGGCCAGTTTGGCTACATCACCATCGTCTCGCTGAACACGAGCACCGGGGTCGTCGAATACAATTATACCGTCACCGAATCGGTCACGCATCCTGTACATACGGACGGATACGACCAGAACGACACGATTCCTGACAATTTCAGCATCACCGTCACCGATTCCGACGGCGATACGGCCAGCACCACGTTTGCCGTTGCCATCATCGACGACGTGCCGACGGCGGTCGCCGACACCGACAGCGTGGCGGCAGGCCAGCTCGGCCCGGCGACCGGCAATGTGCTACTCGGCGGCACCGATGCGGGCGACAGCAACACTACGGACGGCGTCAAGGACGTCCAGGGTGCGGACGGGGCCAAGGTCGTCGGCGTTGCCAAGGGCACGACAAACGCCGATCTGGACGACGCGAGCACGCTCGACGTGCAGGTCCAGGGCGCCTACGGCAAGCTGACGCTCCACGCCGACGGCACCTACACCTATGTGCGTGACGCCAACACGCCGGGAGGCGTCAACGACGTCTTCACCTATACGATCAAGGACGGCGACGGCGACACCTCGCACACTACGCTGACGATCTCGATCGGCAATTCGACCCCGGAGATCAGCGACCTGACGCCGGAAGCCAACGGCGGCGACGTCGTCGTCAACGAGGACGACCTCTTGGCCGGCCGCGGCCCCGGCGAGTCAGCCGGCTCCGACCCTTCAAAGGAAAGCACCACCCAGGGCGGCACCTTCACCATTCACTCGCCCGACGGCATTGCCTCGCTGAACATCGGCGGACACGACTTCATCACCAATGGCCAGTTTACCGGCGGTTCCTTCACGACGGCGCTAGGCAACACGCTGGAGGTGACGGCCTACAATGCCGCCACCGGTGAGGTCACCTACACCTACACGCTCGTCGATAATGAAGAGCATTCCGCCATTCAGGGCACCAACAGCCTGTTCGAGAATTTCGACGTCACTCTGACCGACCTTGACGGCCAGAGCGCCAACAGCACGCTCTCCGTCAATATTGTCGACGACGTGCCGACGGCGCATGCCGACTCCAACAGCGTCTCGGAAGGCTCGCAAGTCTCGGGCAACGTGCTGACCGACGGAACGGCGGACGTGCTTGGCGCCGACGGCGCGGCACCCGGCGGCGCGGTGACCGGCGTGGCCACCGGCTCGAACGTCTCGAACCCGGTGAGCGGCAATCTCGGCGGCGCCGGCATCGTGGGCCAGTACGGCACGCTGATCCTCAACGCCAACGGCTCCTACACCTATACAGCCAACCCCAACGCGGTCACCGCCAATGCGGTCGACCACTTCGTCTACACCATCACCGACGGCGACGGCGACACCTCGACCGTGACGCTCGACATCACTGTCAACAACGTCACCGTCACCGCCTCCGACACCGACGCGCTGGTCTATGAGAAGGGCTTGCCGGCGGGCAGCGACGCGGCCGGCAACAGCGAGATCTTCAACGGCGCCATCACGCCGGCCGGCGGCACTGGACCATATACCTACACGCTCAACTCATCGGCCACCGGCAGCTACGGCAACCTGGTGCTCAACGCCGACGGCACCTACACCTACACGCTGACCAAGACCTATGACGGCGCGACCGCCAACAACGGCATCACCACCGAGCAGGACAAGGACAGCTTCACCTATACGGTGACCGACGCTCACGGCAACACCACCACCGGCACCATCCTGGTCGACATCGTCGACGACGTGCCGACGGCGCATGCCGACACCAACAGCGTCTCGGAAGGCTCGCAAGTCTCGGGCAACGTGCTGACCGACGGAACGGCGGACGTGCTTGGCGCCGACGGCGCGGCACCCGGCGGCGCGGTGACCGGCGTGGCCACCGGCTCGAACGTCTCCAACCCGGTGAGCGGCAATCTCGGCGGCGCCGGCATCTTGGGCCAGTACGGCACGCTGGTGCTCAACGCCAACGGCTCCTACACCTATACAGCCAACCCCAACGCGGTCACCGCCAATGCGGTCGATCACTTCGTCTACACCATCACCGACGGCGACGGCGACACCTCGACCGTGACGCTCGACATCACTGTCAACAACGTCACCGTCACCGCCTCCGACACCGACGCGCTGGTCTATGAGAAGGGCTTGCCGGCGGGCAGCGACGCGGCCGGCAACAGCGAGATCTTCAACGGCGCCATCACGCCGGCCGGCGGCACTGGACCATATACCTACACGCTCAACTCATCGGCCACCGGCAGCTACGGCAACCTGGTGCTCAACGCCGACGGCACCTACACCTACACGCTGACCAAGACCTATGACGGCGCGACCGCCAACAACGGCATCACCACCGAACAGGACAAGGACAGCTTCACCTATACGGTGACCGACGCTCACGGCAACACCACCACCGGCACCATCCTGGTCGACATCGTCGACGACGTGCCGACGGCGCATGCCGACACCAACAGCGTCTCGGAAGGCTCGCAAGTCTCGGGCAACGTGCTGACCGACGGAACGGCGGACGTGCTTGGCGCCGACGGCGCGGCACCCGGCGGCGCGGTGACCGGCGTGGCCACCGGCTCGAACGTCTCGAACCCGGTGAGCGGCAATCTCGGCGGCGCCGGCATCGTGGGCCAGTACGGCACGCTGATCCTCAACGCCAACGGCTCCTACACCTATACAGCCAACCCCAACGCGGTCACCGCCAATGCGGTCGACCACTTCGTCTACACCATCACCGACGGCGACGGCGACACCTCGACCGTGACGCTCGACATCACTGTCAACAACGTCACCGTCACCGCCTCCGACACCGACGCGCTGGTCTATGAGAAGGGCTTGCCGGCGGGCAGCGACGCGGCCGGCAACAGCGAGATCTTCAACGGCGCCATCACGCCGGCCGGCGGCACTGGACCATATACCTACACGCTCAACTCATCGGCCACCGGCAGCTACGGCAACCTGGTGCTCAACGCCGACGGCACCTACACCTACACGCTGACCAAGACCTATGACGGCGCGACCGCCAACAACGGCATCACCACCGAGCAGGACAAGGACAGCTTCACCTATACGGTGACCGACGCTCACGGCAACACCACCACCGGCACCATCCTGGTCGACATCGTCGACGACGTGCCGACGGCGCATGCCGACACCAACAGCGTCTCGGAAGGCTCGCAAGTCTCGGGCAACGTGCTGACCGACGGAACGGCGGACGTGCTTGGCGCCGACGGCGCGGCACCCGGCGGCGCGGTGACCGGCGTGGCCACCGGCTCGAACGTCTCCAACCCGGTGAGCGGCAATCTCGGCGGCGCCGGCATCGTGGGCCAGTACGGCACGCTGGTGCTCAACGCCAACGGCTCCTACACCTATACAGCCAACCCCAACGCGGTCACCGCCAATGCGGTCGATCACTTCGTCTACACCATCACCGACGGCGACGGCGACACCTCGACCGTGACGCTCGACATCACTGTCAACAACGTCACCGTCACCGCCTCCGACACCGACGCGCTGGTCTATGAGAAGGGCTTGCCGGCGGGCAGCGACGCGGCCGGCAACAGCGAGATCTTCAACGGCGCCATCACGCCGGCCGGCGGCACTGGACCATATACCTACACGCTCAACTCATCGGCCACCGGCAGCTACGGCAACCTGGTGCTCAACGCCGACGGCACCTACACCTACACGCTGACCAAGACCTATGACGGGGCGACCGCCAACAACGGCATCACCACCGAACAGGACAAGGACAGCTTCACCTATACGGTGACCGACGCTCACGGCAACACCACCACCGGCACCATCCTGGTCGACATCGTCGACGACGTGCCGACGGCGCATGCCGACACCAACAGCGTCTCGGAAGGCTCGCAAGTCTCGGGCAACGTGCTGACCGACGGAACGGCGGACGTGCTTGGCGCCGACGGCGCGGCACCCGGCGGCGCGGTGACCGGCGTGGCCACCGGCTCGAACGTCTCCAACCCGGTGAGCGGCAATCTCGGCGGCGCCGGCATCGTGGGCCAGTACGGCACGCTGGTGCTCAACGCCAACGGCTCCTACACCTATACAGCCAACCCCAACGCGGTCACCGCCAATGCGGTCGACCACTTCGTCTACACCATCACCGACGGCGACGGCGACACCTCGACCGTGACGCTCGACATCACTGTCAACAACGTCACCGTCACCGCCTCCGACACCGACGCGCTGGTCTATGAGAAGGGCTTGCCGGCGGGCAGCGACGCGGCCGGCAACAGCGAGATCTTCAACGGCGCCATCACGCCGGCCGGCGGCACTGGACCATATACCTACACGCTCAACTCATCGGCCACCGGCAGCTACGGCAACCTGGTGCTCAACGCCGACGGCACCTACACCTACACGCTGACCAAGACCTATGACGGGGCGACCGCCAACAACGGCATCACCACCGAACAGGACAAGGACAGCTTCACCTATACGGTGACCGACGCTCACGGCAACACCACCACCGGCACCATCCTGGTCGACATCGTCGACGACGTGCCGACGGCGCATGCCGACACCAACAGCGTCTCGGAAGGCTCGCAAGTCTCGGGCAACGTGCTGACCGACGGAACGGCGGACGTGCTTGGCGCCGACGGCGCGGCACCCGGCGGCGCGGTGACCGGCGTGGCCACCGGCTCGAACGTCTCCAACCCGGTGAGCGGCAATCTCGGCGGCGCCGGCATCTTGGGCCAGTACGGCACGCTGGTGCTCAACGCCAACGGCTCCTACACCTATACAGCCAACCCCAACGCGGTCACCGCCAATGCGGTCGATCACTTCGTCTACACCATCACCGACGGCGACGGCGACACCTCGACCGTGACGCTCGACATCACTGTCAACAACGTCACCGTCACCGCCTCCGACACCGACGCGCTGGTCTATGAGAAGGGCTTGCCGGCGGGCAGCGACGCGGCCGGCAACAGCGAGATCTTCAACGGCGCCATCACGCCGGCCGGCGGCACTGGACCATATACCTACACGCTCAACTCATCGGCCACCGGCAGCTACGGCAACCTGGTGCTCAACGCCGACGGCACCTACACCTACACGCTGACCAAGACCTATGACGGCGCGACCGCCAACAACGGCATCACCACCGAACAGGACAAGGACAGCTTCACCTATACGGTGACCGACGCTCACGGCAACACCACCACCGGCACCATCCTGGTCGACATCGTCGACGACGTGCCGACGGCGCATGCCGACACCAACAGCGTCTCGGAAGGCTCGCAAGTCTCGGGCAACGTGCTGACCGACGGAACGGCGGACGTGCTTGGCGCCGACGGCGCGGCACCCGGCGGCGCGGTGACCGGCGTGGCCACCGGCTCGAACGTCTCGAACCCGGTGAGCGGCAATCTCGGCGGCGCCGGCATCGTGGGCCAGTACGGCACGCTGATCCTCAACGCCAACGGCTCCTACACCTATACAGCCAACCCCAACGCGGTCACCGCCAATGCGGTCGACCACTTCGTCTACACCATCACCGACGGCGACGGCGACACCTCGACCGTGACGCTCGACATCACTGTCAACAACGTCACCGTCACCGCCTCCGACACCGACGCGCTGGTCTATGAGAAGGGCTTGCCGGCGGGCAGCGACGCGGCCGGCAACAGCGAGATCTTCAACGGCGCCATCACGCCGGCCGGCGGCACTGGACCATATACCTACACGCTCAACTCATCGGCCACCGGCAGCTACGGCAACCTGGTGCTCAACGCCGACGGCACCTACACCTACACGCTGACCAAGACCTATGACGGCGCGACCGCCAACAACGGCATCACCACCGAGCAGGACAAGGACAGCTTCACCTATACGGTGACCGACGCTCACGGCAACACCACCACCGGCACCATCCTGGTCGACATCGTCGACGACGTGCCAGCTTACACCCTCGTCAATGACGGTAATCACGACGGCATCGTCAGTTTGTCGGTACTCAATCCGGCAGCGACTACAACCTATACCGGTCAGTTCGCCGAATGGCAGTATGGAGCGGACGGGTTTGGCAGCATTTCTGCCACGGGGCAGAACGTGCAAGTTGCTTCGAGTTCATCGTCCCAGATCGTGCTGAACCTGATGGACGGCTCCGATGTCGCTGCCGTCCTGACGCTGAATGCCGACGGCACCGACTCGCTGCAGGTTCTGCACCGGGCAGGTGATGTCGTCTTTACTCCAATCGCGGCGACTTCAGCGACAGCCGGGGGACCGACAGGTTCACTGATCGTGGACTTGGGCGCTGCCACCGACTTCAATATTCTTGTGACCGGCGATGACGGCGTTGCCCCCACCGGCCAATCTGGCGATTTGGTGAACACCAGTAACCAAGGCTGGGCGGTCAAGGGGAGTTCTGGCCAGACAAATGACCCCGGTGAATCCATAAAATTCGCATTCGTCAACGATAGTAACAATACGACCCCCCATAGCGTCGACGATTTCAAGTTCACGACCGAGGGCTACACGGGCGGCATGTCGACGGCCAAGATCACCGTCCTGGTTTACACCGATGCCACGCATTATGACCAGGTGACGCTCAACGTGACGTCCGGCCAGGTAATTCAGATCAGCCAGCTTAACTGGTCGGCTGTCGCGGGTACCGCCAATTATGTAGTCGGCGACGACATTTACGCGGTCAAAGTCCTCAGCGATGCCTCAAATAGCGGCGGATTCCGTCTAAACGGCGTCGAGGTCGGCTCGCAGTCAGAAGCGCCGCCGTCAGATCTGGACTTCAACGGCATCAACGTATCGATCACGGATGGCGACGGCGATGTCTCGACGCAGACCTTCAATGTCCACATCGATGGCACGGCGGGCAGTCAGCTGACGGTCGAGTCCATCGCGGGCACTTCCGGAGACGACAATCTCCTTGGCACCGGCGGCAATGACACGCTGGTCGGCGGCGCAGGCAACGACTTCCTGGACGGTGCCGCTGGCAACGACATCCTAATCGGCGGGTTGGGTTTCAATCACCTCACCGGCGGCTCGGGCAACGATACGTTTGTGATCGATCCATCCAAGCTTTCGGTCCACGTGGCCGATGTAATCGCGGACTACACACCCGGCCAGGATGTTATTGACCTGTCTGATCTCCTCAAATCACTAGGTGCCGGCGCGCCGACTACCGATGCGCAGGCAGGCTCCTCGATCGATGTTACCTTCTCGGGCGGCGCGGCTCACGTGATGGTTGACAACAATGGCACGGCGGCTGGCGGAAGCATGGTCGAGGTGGCCTCGTTGACGGGAGTTGCAAGCGGCTCTGTAATCAGCATCCTCTATGATCACAATCAGCCGACCCATACGGAGACTGTGACCTGACGATGCGATCGTCTGGATGACGCAAACTTTGGTGGCTCGGGGGCGTGGCGCAAAGCCACGCTTCCATGCTATGCATTAGAGAACCATGAATTCGCAGTTCGAAGAGGGGCTTACATGAGACATTCCGCAAGATTGCTGGCTTCGGCCGCGGCGCTGCTTTTGGCCGGGTCGACGGGCTTCGCCGCCGACATCATCGGCGAGCCGGCGGTGAATTATTGCCGCACCGTCGGCACATCGGACCTGGTGCTGACCGACAACATGGTCGAGCTCAAGGACCATGTGGTGAAGCTGATGGACGAATCGGTCGCCGTCGCCAACAGCCCGGAATGGATCAACTCGTCGCGCCCCGCCTTCGTCTGGGCGTCGGAAGCCAAGGTCGCCTGCGGCATGGCCTATGGCTACCTCAAGACGAACTACAAGGACGAGGACACGCTCAACAAATGCGAGTGCTTCCACGACCGCATGGTCGAGTACATGCACTGAGCTGACGGGCGTGCGTCGCGCCGACCGTTTGCAATGATGACGATGCAAGCCCGGGCGGACGCCTCAGCGACCGCGCGGCCGGCTGCCGCGCATGCCGGCAGGACGCCGCCAACTGCCCTCCGACGCGAGCGTTGGCGAGCCATGGCGCTGGCCCTTGTGGTTGCCGCGACCGCCTCCGGCTGCCAGTCCAAGAGCGGCGCCTCGGACGTGCTCGATCCGTCGGCGATCGCAGCACCCGCCGGCCAGGCGGGCGCCGCCGCGGCGCAGCAGGCAAGCAGCGCGGCCCCTGGCAACCCGGCCGCCGCGGCACAGGGCGCCGGAACCGCGACCAGCGCGACGTCGAGCGGCCCGACCTCGGCCACCGCCGCCAAGGCCAACCTGACGCTCGGCACGGGGCCGACCAAGGTGACCATGCTGCTGCCGCTTTCGGCGCCCGGAAGCACCGGCGAGAACGGCCGGAAGATGTATGACGGCGCGCGGCTCGCAATGGCCGATCTCGGCGACAAGCTTTTGACGCTGACGATCCAGGATACGCGCGGCGACAGCGGCTACGCCAAGGACCTCGCGGTGAAGGCGATCACCTCGGGCACGGCGAAGGTCGTCGTCGGGCCGGCCGAACTTGCGGCCGCGCAGCACCTTGCCAAGCTCTCCGGCTCCAGGCGGCCGCCGGTGCTGGCGCTGGCCGACAATTTCGCCGGCGGCCCCGGCGTCTATTCCGTGCGGCTCAGCGAAGCCGACAGTGCCGCGGCGGGCGCGGCGGCGATCGCCGGCAAGGGCGCCAGGAAATTCGTGCTGATGGTGCCGGCGGGCGCGGATTCAAGCGCCGTCGAATCCCGGGTGGCCAACGCGCTCAGCATCTACGGCGCCACGCTTGCGGTTACCCTGCCCTATTCGCCGACGGATGGCGGCGCCAAGGTGGTGTCCGACATGGGCTCGCTGGTCGAGGCGCCGGATGCCGTGGTCGTCGCCTGCGGCGATGGCAGCCCGGCCGCGGTGCTTGCGGCGCTGAAGGCGAAGGGCATTCCGGGCAAGACGGTGACGCTGATCGGCACCGACCGCTGGCTCGAGTGGCCAGTGGATCCGCTCTATGAGGGCGCCTATATCGCGACGCTCGACCAGAGCGAGACCGGGCCGATCGCCGACCGCTTCAAGGCGACCTACAACTACCAGCCGGACGTCAACGTGGCCTATGCCTACGACATGGTGGCGCTGAGCGCGGGCATAGCGAGCGCGGCCGGCCCCGACGGCTTCAACAAACAGGTGCTGGAAAACGCGACCGGCTTCCGCGGCTCGACCGGCCTGTTCCGCTTCCGCAGCGACGGCTCGAGCCAAAGGTCGATGCCGTTCTTCAAGGTGGAGAAGGGGCAG
This sequence comes from Mesorhizobium sp. M2A.F.Ca.ET.043.02.1.1, assembly GCF_003952405.1. NCBI lineage: Bacteria > Pseudomonadati > Pseudomonadota > Alphaproteobacteria > Hyphomicrobiales > Phyllobacteriaceae > Mesorhizobium > Mesorhizobium sp. M2A.F.Ca.ET.043.02.1.1. The sequence goes on along the minus strand of NZ_CP034445.1, from coordinate 4,859,053 downwards.
CTGAAGCTGGTGGAGAAGTCGACGGCGGGGTTTTAGGGGGCAAGCCGGCTGCTTCAGCGCGCCGGCAAGAGCAGACGTCGAAGGACGAGCGCCGATGATGTCGGTCAGGCTGGCTCACCATCGAGTTGCCACCGAACGGACCACGTGGGAAATCTCGAGTGGACAAATTTTGAAAAACGCCAAAGGATCGGGACTGCGCAAAAAGAGGCTATCCCATCTATCGCGTAGTGCCACCCAAGCACGATCGATCCAATAAATATGATTGCGCAAAACCCGAAAGCGGCGATACCGATTATCCGATTCATGTCATAGAAAAAGATTGCGATGAGGGTGGCCATCCCAACGTGAAGGGACGGAAATGCGGAAATTCCATCTCCCACTATTCCGCCGCCACTTTTGTACTGTCCAATCAAATAGTTCTGAATGTTTAAGGCCATCAATGGCTGCGCGCTGGCCGCAACACCTTGTAAATACACAAACAATGGCGAAAACGGATTCTCCGGGTAGAAAATTCCATAGAAGCAGGGCCCAGCGGAATCGAACAAAATGGCCGCGACATTACCCAGAATTATCCATGATAGAAAGTAAGTCGTAAAGAAACGAAAGCGTCGTTCTGGATCGCTGCGCATAAAGGCAGCAGTGAAAACCGCGCTATACATGACCAAGAACCAAGACATGTAAGCGTAGTCCAGAAGCACTACGACAGCCGGGGAACCAAATATCTGAGTCAACACCATCCACGCTTGATCACCAAAGATTGCCTGGTCAAACCGGGCAAGGTACGGGTCCGCGTAGATGGGTATCCAGCGGTGCATGGAATTCTTGATCTGTCCAAATGCGCTAAAGAATGTTGGGATAACCGCCAGAATAGGGACGCCGAGCACGAGAAAGGGAAGATCGTCTTTGACGATACGTCGAAACTCGGAGAACGGTCGTTTTGGAATTTTTCGACCTAACAGATAAATCAAGCGTAGCAGATAGGTCAGGGAAACGAAGGCAATCGAGGCGGCGAAGAAATCATGGCTGAAGAGATGGATCTCAAAGGTTCCCCCATGAAAAAGCTGCCAACCGCCCCAACCAGCAATGTAGATTAGAACGAGAGCTACAAATGGCCCATTCTGGACAAGAGAATAGCGCACGGCCGTTCTCAATTGCCCCTCTTTGTTGCCCCGCACCCATCCCACCTAGCTAGCACCAGTTCATCGACCAATCAAAATTACGCGTTTTTCAAGAACTAATTAAGGTGCTCCAAAATTCCGGAGCTGGTCGCCACAACCAATGCGACATAGATCTGGAACACCATTGCGCACACAGCAGCGGCCGAGATCGGCACACCAAATGGCACCACGCCCTTTCGATCCATGTGCTGGACATATAGGCGGAAGGCGCCAGCGGGCAAAATGAAGGGGTTTTTCACGAGCAACGTTGTGATGATCGCAAAGACAAGGAGGAAGAGGGTAAATACCACAAGGCCGTTTTGACCAATCAGGAACGGCATTATCGCCATCAGCTTGACGTCACCGGCACCAATCTTGCGCAGCACCCAGAAGGGAAAGAGCACAATGAATAGAAAGAGGCCGCTGAGCGCACTTAGCGCCATCTCGAACCATGATCCCGATTGTACGGACACAAGCTGCAAGGAGCCAAGCCCCAGACAGAGGAGCAGGAGAACGGCGCGGTTCGATATCTTCTGCGTCGTGAAATCGAGCCAAGCTATCCTCGCAAAAAGCGGGATGGTCAGGGCTTTTAGAACCAGCGACGCGTAGAGCAACATCAAGTCGGCCGCTCTATGTTCTGCACGCTGGAAGATAAAAGCTTCAAATTGTTGGCCACGGTGGGGTCGTTCGGCGCGAGCTCATAAGCCTTAAGGAAGTTGCTGCGAGCATCCTGCAGCTTGCCGCGCAACAAATAGGAATAGCCGAGATTGTTGTAGTATTCCGGTGTGGCGCCGAGCAGACGGTAAGCCCTGCCATAGGCCATATCAGCAAGATCGAAGCGCCGGATGCGGTCGCAGGAGGCGGCAAGACCTAGCCAAGCGACACCGTCATTGGGGGCCAGCCGGGTGGCTTTGTAGAACAAGGCACCGGCATTACCGTAGTTCTCGGAGCGGAACTGCGTCTTGGCTTCGGTGACTGCCTGATCCGAGGCATAGTAGTCTACGTCACTAACTGTCTTCAATCCGTCGAATGCGTCGCCGAAGGCGGTGTAATCGCCTTTCGCCGGCTCGTTGGTGCGGACCACGCCGCCTGTGGAGTCGTTCGTCTGGCAACCGGCCAGGAAGATCACCAGCAGGCTGGTCACGACTGCGAGGCGCTTTGTCATTGTGTGTCCCACGAGTCCCCGACTCTGCATTAGAACCTAATCATATGACGGATCAGAAGAAAATGCCCCTCATGCGAATGACCACCGGCAAAAGGACGATCATAAGCACCACTGGAAAGATGCAAATGCCCAGCGGAATCATCATTTTGACCGGTAGCACGTTGGCACGTTCCTCCGCCTGAAGGATTCTCTGTGTCCGCATTTCATCGCTGTAGACGCGTAACGCTTCGGTGAGGCTGGTGCCAAGTTCCTCTGATTGCCGGAACAGCACCGCCAGAGCCCTTGCTTCTTCCAGGCCGATACGGTCTGCGAGTTCCCGCAAAGAATCGCGAAGAGACTTGCCGGCGCGCAGTTGCAGATTCATGATCGAAAGTTGGATACCCAGCCATTTGTGCGTGCCGGCCATTTCTTGGCTCACTCGCTCGACCGCGGCCTCCAGGCTCATGCCGGCGTCCGCACAGGTAATCATCATATCCATGAAATCGGGAAAGCCGCGACGGTAAATCTGTTTTTGAGCATTCTCGAAGCGATCCAGCGCAATACTTGGAATGACCAGGCAAGCCAATCCAAACAGCGAGGCTCCGGCCAATGAAATGAAGCCGGGTATTTTCGGCGGCAGCACCATTGCCAACAGGGTGTAGCAAATAAGAAAGGCAAGGGCGACGGCGCCAATTCGTGACAGGGTGTAAAGAGCCGGCGCGCTCGCGTGGTAGAAGCCGGCCCGAAACAGTCTGGCTTCAAGGGCATTTGGCTCACCGCGCTCCTTCTCCAGCGCACGGAAATAGGCTTCAACAGGCCGCTGAGCCGAAATCTTGACCAGTTGCTCCTGGGCACCTAGCGACCGCCGGTTGACGATCCCATCCGATATCAAGCTTTCGGTGACCAGCCTTCGCGTTTGAAAGGCGGGCAATAAAACGAATGCGCCGAACAGAAACAGCGCCGCCGCAGCCGCAAATACCGACAGGGAGACGAGAAGCTCGGAACCGAGGAAGTTCAACAAGAGGTTCGGCTCCAATCAGAAATCGAAATTTACCATGCGATACATGATGAAGTCGCCGAGTAGCGCCCAGATGCCGAAGAGTGTGAAGACCGGAAAGATGAGCGGGTTGCCCCAAACAGCTCCGTAGTAGCTCGGAGCAACGAGCGCTAAGATAGCGAACATCACTATCGGAAAGAGCGAGATGACCCAGGCCGAAAAGCGCCCTTCCGCCGATAGCGCCCTGATCTTCAGCCGAAGCTTTTGCCGTTCACGCAGCACCTTGGACAGATTGGCAAGGATCTCCGTGAGATTGCCGCCTGTCTTGGACTGAATGGACAGAGACACCGACAAGAGGTGCAGCCCCTCGAAGCCAACTCGTTCCGACAGTTTCCGAACTGCCTGCTCTATGCTCAGCCCGAAAGTGACCTCGTCAGCGACAATACCGAATTCGGTGCCGAGCGGATCAGGCATTTCGCGGCCAACCAGCCCAATCGCCACCGATGCCGGATGGCCGGCGCGCAGAGAGCGCACGATCATATCCAAAGCGTCTGGCAATTGTCGGGCAAACTTCAAGATTCGCTTGTTGCGGGCCCGGCGGAGAAATAGCAGAGGCAAGACAAATGCGACAAATGCAAAGCAAATTAGGGCTGGAAGCGCGGAAACTCCAGCAAACAACTTTAAAAGCAACGCTACGATCAGCCCAGCCAGTACGAAGATCGCGACGAATGTCAGCGGATTCCCGGTTATACCTGATTGGGTATAGAGCCTGTTGAGCGCAATCGCCCCGAATACATAATCGCCAGACTCGGTCAGTCCACGTTCTCGCAGCAGGCTCTGCAGGGTCTGCTCCGCGGGGGCCTCATCCGCCAAGCGCTTGAGTCGTCGGTTTATCGTGCCGGTGCGATCGCGACCTCTTACATAAGTGACATAGAGTGCCTCGGCTGCCAGGATGACTGACGCTGCCGCCAGCACGTAGACGAAGTAGATAAGCGTCTCGCTACTTATCATCAGAGCGGGACCTGCGGGTTGAAAGCGTCCTTGGCGAAGTGCAGGCCGAGCGTTGCCGCCTCCTGGGCAAAGCGGGGGCGGATTCCGGTGGCGCGAAATTCGCCGATAATTTGCCCGTCTGCTGCCACCTCGCGGCGAACAAAATGGTAGAGTTCCTGGAGTTGGACGACGTTCCCTTCCATGCCGGTCAATTCCGAGATGGAAATAACTCGCCTGCCACCATCGGCCAGACGCTGCGTCTGCACGATGATGTCGATAGCGGACGCAATCTGGGCGCGGATCGATTCCTGAGTCATCGGCAGGCCAGCCATGCCGACCATCTGCTCTAGACGCGACAGCGCATCGCGCGGCGTGTTGGCGTGGATGGTGGTCATCGAGCCTTCATGGCCGGTGTTCATGGCCTGCAACATGTCGAAGGCTTCCTCACCACGCACCTCGCCGACGATGATGCGGTCGGGGCGCATGCGCAGTGCGTTCTTTACCAGCTCGCGTTGGCGGACTTCACCCTTGCCCTCGACATTGGGCGGGCGCGTTTCGAGGCGACCGACATGCGGCTGCTGCAATTGCAATTCCGCCGCGTCCTCGATGGTAATCAGTCGTTCCTTGGCCGGGATATAACTCGACAGAGCATTTAGCAGCGTGGTTTTGCCGCTGCCGGTACCACCTGAAACCAGGATCGACTTACGCGCCTGGACGGCGATCCGCAGCAGATCAATCATGGGCTGGCGGATCGAGTTGAAGGCCATCAAGCGTTCAAGCGAATAGGGATTTCTGGAGAATTTTCGGATTGAGACGAGCGGACCGTCAACCGAGACCGGTCGCACGGCGACATTGACGCGCGACCCGTCTTCGAGGCGCGCATCGACCATCGGCGCGGATTCATCGACCCGCCGGCCGATGGCTGAGACGATTTTATTGACGATGCGCAGCAGATGCGCCTCGTCCCGAAATCGGATCGAGGTTTCCTCAAGCACGCCGCGACGTTCAATAAAGACGTGGTTGTGAGTATTGATCAGGATGTCGGCGATTGAATCATCCTTGAGCAGCGGTTCAATCGGGCCGAGACCTAGCATCTCGTCGGCTGTGTCGCTGGTCAGTTGATCCAGCTCGCGCGCGTTCAAGGGCACGTTTCGACCGCGCACGAACTCGCGCACGATCGGGCGGATCTCGTTGAGGATCTCGTCCTTGGAAGCGTTCTCGAGCGCGGTCAGATTAAAGCGGTCGATAAGGTGGCGGTGGAGATCGACCTTGAGCGAGAGGAAATCGTCGCTTTGTGCTTCTGCTTCAATTGCCGGAGCAGACACGGCGCCATTTGGTATCGGAGGCCCGGGCACCGTTTGCGGCACCCGCTGCTCACCCGGCCCTTTGATGAAGCGACCCAACATTGCCGCTCTAGCCCCCTGCCAATCCCTTGATCAAAACTAAGCGTTAACCACGAGGGGCACAAGCGCTGTGAGGCAAAGCAACGGCAATTACTTGCGACATAGTTAAAAAAGTGGCGGTGAAGCCACATAACTATTTGGCGCCCATCTTTAGCCTCCAGACCAAAGTCCTAGGACCTTTGCGCAACTCAAGCGACGACGCCCGTAAGCCCTTAGATATAAAGAATTATGTAGGAACCCTAATCCAACCGCAGAAAGGCGTAACCGTGGCCGAATTGTGAATGAATGGTTAAGGAGACTTGAAAAATGAGGCGAATCAAGCCCTTGTTTCAAATGAAATTGCCAAAAGTCGAGTATTGAAAGGTTAAGGCTCCGTTAATCCGTTTGACACTGCTTTTTCGCGCGACCTAGGATTGAGTTCGACGGGGGATGCTTGGGTGTGGGGTTCATTCCTTGGCTCTGTCTCGTCGGGTTCAAACCTCCAAAGGGAGAAATTGGCATGAAGAAGCTCATGACGATGACCCGGCAGTTCCGCGACGATGAAAACGGCGCTGCCATGGTCGAATATTCCATTCTGATCGGCATCATCGCCGGCGCGGCGATCCTGGCGATCGTTGCAATCGGCGGCTGGGTGAGCGGGCGCTTTACGGGCCTCTGCGGCATCCTTGATGGCAAGGGCGTGCTTTCAACGACCGCGAAGGGCACCTGCAAGGCATCAGCGGGCACTGGTACCTGAGGCTATTCGATCAGGCCCGGGTCGACCGATCCGGGCCTGATCGGGAGAACGGATATGAGCAAGCTTGTCGATATGGTCCGGCAGTTCCGCGATGACGAGAACGGCGCTGCCATGGTGGAATATTCAATCCTGATCGGCATCATCGCGGGCGCGGCAATCTTGGCGATCGTTGCGATAGGCGGTTGGGTGAGCGGTCGCTTTACGGGACTGTGCAATATTCTCGATGGAAAGGGCGTACTTTCAACTACTGCCACGGGCACCTGTAAGGCGTCATCAGGCACAGGTACCTAGGGTTTTCGGTTAGGTCCGGACACACACGTCCGGGCCTGATCGGTCGCGGAGGGGCTGACGCGGCCGATGTTTTGGGCCTTCTTTGGGGTTTGGGATATGCGCGCCAATACAATCGTGATGATCGTTCTCGCCTGCGTTTTCGGCATGCTTGCGGTCGTCCTCGCGAATTTCTGGCTGGCCAGCCAGCGTAACGCTCTCGCACGAGGCAACGATGTCCCGAGCGACACCGTCGTCGTCGCGGCCATTCCTCTCAAGTTCGGTGACACGCTGGCCGAAAACAAGCTGCGCGAGATCGCGTGGCCGGCAGGCGCCGTTCCGACCGGCTCGTTCAAGACCATCAAGGAAGCCTTGGCCGGCAATGGCACGCGCCAGGCATTGCAAGCCATCAGTACCAATGAGCCGGTACTTGCCAGCAAGATCACCGGTGCCGGTCAACGCGCAACGCTTTCAGCGGTGCTTACGGAAGGCATGAAAGCAGTTTCCATCAGGGTCAACGACGTTCTGGGTGTCGCTGGCTTCGTGTTTCCCGGCGACCGGGTGGATATCCTCCTCACGCGCACGGCGAACGATAGCGGCGTCGCGAAGAGTTTCGTCGATGTCTTATTGCAGAGTGTCAAGGTTCTTGCAGTTGACCAAGTTGCGGACGAGAGCAAGGACAGCCCGACCGTCGTCAAGGCGGTCACCGTGGAGGTCAGCACCAAGGACGCGCAGAAGCTGACGCTCGCGGCTGGCGCCGGACAATTGTCCTTGGCGCTGCGGCAAGCGGCAGGCAACAAGGGCGAAACGACGGAGCGTGTGACGGTCGCCGACCTGACCGGCGAAACCCCGGAAGATGTCGCCAAGAGGCAGGCGGAACTCGACAGGCAAAAGGCCGCCGACGCAGCAGCCGCGGAAGAGCGCAAGCGAGCCGAAGACAAGCTTAATGGACTGGCCCAGGCAGTCGAACGGGTCGGTGACCGGATAGATCAATTGAGCAAGGTAAAGCCTGTCCCAGCTGTGGCGCCCACACCACAAACGCAGGAAGTTGTAAAGGAAGTAGTAAAATATGTGCAGCCGGAGGCACCAGCTCGCGCTACAATCGGTGTCTTTCGCGGCGTGAAGCTCGAAACATACGACGTACCGCGACAGAGATAGCTAACGGCGCATTCGGATTAGGGGATCCGGGTGGGTCCGCCAGGGGGACGATCTAGATGCGAATTTTTCAGAGATCACTGGCCGCCGCCGCTCTGGCATGGTCCTGTATTCTGTTGCCGTTGAGTCCTTCGGTTAATGCCGCCGACCGCTTCATCGACGTGTCGAGCCCATCGCTACACCGCGTCTTCGTGCCGGTTTCCCAATCCGCCACCATCCAGGTCAACGCGACGCTGGGCGACATCGTCGTCGGTGACGAAAAGATCGCCGACGCGCAGCCGATGACCGACAAGACGCTCTACATTATCGGCAAGAGCGTCGGCACGACCACGGTTAATTTGTTTTCCGAAGACAAGCGCTCGCTGGGCGCCATCCAGATCGAGGTCGGCCAGGATGTCAGCGACATGGCGGTCGCCATCCGCCAGGTGGCGCCAAAAGCGCGCATCGAGATCGGCTCGATCAACGGCAAAATCCGGCTTTCCGGCCACGTCAAGGATGCTGCAACACTGGCGTCCATCGTCGAGGTCACCCAGCAATATGGTCCCGACGCGATCATCAATTCGGTTACGATCGATGACAGCGAGCAGGTCAATCTTTCGGTGCGCATCCTTGAGGCGAAGCGAAATGCCGGCCGCGATCTTGGGGTGTCGATCAGAAGCACGAATAGTCGCGGCACGACTCGAACCGGTACAGGCGATGCGGCAGTCGATGAGGACAATAAGGTGCTCGGCCCGGGAGATATCCTCTCCGGCCTTTTGTCGAACACCAGCCCATTCGCAGCGTTGATAACTAGGGTAATCGACAACAACCTCAAGGTTGATCTGATCATCGAGGCGTTGGAGGCAAAGGGCGTCGTGCGTACATTGGCCGAACCGAACCTCACCACGGTTTCCGGTGAGACGGCCAGCTTCAATGCCGGCGGCGAGGTGCCGGTGCGCAGTGTCAACGCGCAAGGCGAAGTCGAGATTGTGTTCAAGCAGTTCGGCGTCAATCTGAACTTCACGCCGGTGGTATTGGACGACGGCAAGATCCACATGAAGCTGGCGCCGGAAGTCAGCGACCTGACCGGCTTCACCGCCGCCGGCGATCCGATCTTCACCAACCGGAAACTTTCGACTGTAGTCGACCTGCGCGACGGCCAGAGCTTCGCCGTGGGCGGTCTGCTCTCGAGCAAGAACACAATACAGCAAGACCAGGTGCCATGGCTTGGCCAGGTGCCGATCGTCGGCGTTCTGTTCCGCAATTCGAGCACGGCAAAGGAAGAGACAGAGCTCGTCGTCATCGTGACACCGCACCTGGTGCGGCCGGTGAAGCCTGGCGAGCAGCTGGCCACGCCATTTGACAAGACGAGGCCGGCCAACGATCCGGAACTCATGCTGCTCGGCCAACTGGAAGTCAGCAAGGACATGATCCGCAAGTATGAGCATGGCGACGGCGTCACCGGCCCCTACGGCCACATGCTGGATGTCAAATCGAAGGACAAGCTGCTCTATGTCAAGAAGTAAGCTCCTGCTCATCCTTCTCGGCACTAGCCTGCTCGCGGGCTGCGCCGCCGACTATCTGCACAACTACGACACGATCACGCTGGCCGCGGGTGACTCGCAGAAGGCAAACCAGCTGCTGCAGACGGTCGATCCATATAACCCGGCTTCCAACAACACGAAGATCGAAGGCAATGGCGCACGGTCCGTCGGCGTCGTGCAGAAATACAAGCTGCCGCCAAGCACGGCCGCGCCGACGACGAACATGACGGTCAACGTCGGTCCGTCGGGTACGAGCACACAATGACCTGAACGAAAGGAAGCGGTTACGTCAGGCATGCGGCGCCTGACACCAAGGGGTAAGGGGTAGGCCATGCTGCGAACCATTCGCGCGTTCTGGCACGATCAGAGGGGAGTAGCGCTGATCCTGGTCAGCGTCATGTTGCCAGCCATTATCGGCTTGTCACTGCTGGCAATCGACATGAGCCGGATGAACAATCTGGACAACGACCTGCAGAAGGGCACGGATGCGTTGGCGCTCGCCGCGGCCGCCGAATTGAGCGGCAGATCCGACTCATGGACGCGCGCCGAGAATGCTATAACCAACCTGGTATCCAACACCACGATGTTCTCCGACGGGGGGGCCGTTTCGCTGACCGCCGGCAACGGAGCCGCCAGCGTAGACACGACCTACCCCGCTTGCCGATCGAAGGGCCAAATTTCGTGGTGTTACCTCGCAAGCATTCCAACGAACGATTCCGACCCGATTACGTCGGCGAACTATGCCGCGTCGCCTATTACCACTCGTTTCATCCAGGTGTGGGCCCAGCCGGAGGGTTTCACGCCCATGTTCCCGGTCTCGGTCTCATCTTCGGGGAGCGCGACCGACAAAAGCTATAACCTCACCGCAGTCTCCGTGGCGGGTTTCACCTCGGGTGTTTGCAATTACACGCCTGTGTTCATGTGTAACCCCTACGAGATGGTGAATGGCACCAATACGGCGGGCGGCGTCACGCTGGAGCAGGCCGTAACGGATCCGGCAATCCATCGCCGGCTAATCGAACTTCGAATGGTCGGGAACGGTGCAGCTTACGGCCCTGGCAATTTCGGTTTCCTACAACCGCCGGACGGCGTCGGCAACGGCGCACAGGCTCTAGCCCAAACGATCGCCACATCGAACCCGCTGGGTTGCTATTCGGCGCAGGGAGTAAACACCAAAACCGGCCAAAACACGGGACCGGTTCAGGACGCCTTCAATGTCCGATTTGGAATCAACGCCAGCGGCAATGCCTTCAACAGCCCGGAATACGGTCCAGCAGAAAATGTCCGTAAGGGAGGAGTACGATCCAACGGAAATTCGAGCCAGTGTCCGCAATACAATCAGCTGACATTTAACGGCCCCGGTAACAAAGGCCTACCCAGAGATCAAACGACGCCGTACATGGGCGGTCGTATGGGAGCCGGAGACTACCTGCTTCTTGGGCAGGGGAACTACTGGCAGACCAATTTTGGGAGCGCCTCTTATCCGAGCGCCTGGGATACAACCACGCCGACGCGATACGAGGTCTATAAGTACGAACGTGCCGCTTTGGCGAATGGGACGCTACCCCCATCGCCCCCCACTGCCGCTCAGTCGCTGGTCGGTGTGCAGTCAACTGGCGGAGAGGTTGGAACGCCACCCAGTGGCTGTCAGCCACCGGTGACGACTGTCGATCGCCGCCTAATCTACGGAGCGTTGTTGAATTGCACTGCGCTTGAGGCAGCCGGCTACGATCTCAACGGCAACAGTTCCAACCTCCCCGTCGAAGCCTTCGCCAGCTTCTTTCTGACCGAGCCGGTAGCGTCGGCCTCCTCCGACGCCTCGGTCATGGTGGAACTGGTGGACATCAGCGGACGCGAGGGTCAGGGTACACTCGACAACTTCCTGCGCAACGAAGCGCAGCTATATCGGTGACGGCGATGTCGAAGCTGCTGTCCCGCATATTTCAGCGTTTTTGGTTCGATCAGCGCGGTACCGTCATCCTCGAAATGAGCCTGGTGGCGCCGCTCATGTTGCTCCTGTCGGCCGGCGTGTTTGAATTCGGCAATCTCATTCACGACAAGCTTTTAATGGAAGCAGGCCTAACCGACGGAGCCCGGTTCGCCGCCCGCTGCAACAGCAAGCTCTATACTGACGCCGGGCTCGCGGCGATCGATTGCGCGGACCGGGCAAAGAACATCACCGTGTTCGGCAATATAGCGGGGACGGCGCCCGCACGTATCCCCGGGTGGCAAAAATCGGATGTCACTATCGACTCCGCCACCTGCGTGAACGCTATCGATTCAAGCGGCACTGTCCTCTATCTGTCGACGACATCGCAGGTCTGTATCGTCACGGCGTCCGGCACTTACAAATACAGCGAACTGGACAGCGTCGGCCTGCTGTCATTATTTAACATCACCACCGTCACACTGGGGACCAGCCATCAGGAGCGGTTGATCCGATTTTGATGATGCTGAAACGATTCCTACGAGCGGAAGACGGAGCAACGATGGTCGAGATGGCCATCGCGATGACGCTTCTGCTCACTCTTACCTTGGGTTTCGTCGATTTCGGTTACGCATTCTATCAGTGGAACGCAGCAACCAAGGCGGTGCAGATCGGTGCGAGGCTCGCTTCCGTCTCGGATCCGGCCGTCAACACAGCCACGCTTGCGGCGGCCGACCCAGGTACAAATCCAGGAGCCCCGATTACGGCCGGAACATACTCATTCGAGTGCAAATATTCCGGCAGCACCGGCGCTTGCAATGGCAATTCCGCGATCTTCAACGCTGCCGCTTTCAGCCGCATTTTCCGCGGTGATACGGCAGTGACCAACGATGATGATTGCCCGGGGCTGGCCGCCAACCAACGACCGGGGATGTGCCAATTTTTCCCCGGCTTGCAACGCGCCAATGTCGTGGTGACCTATACCGCCACCGGCCTCGGTTACCAGACGCGCTTGGGTGGCCCGGTGCCGACCATCACCGTCAGCCTACAGAACGTTCCGTTCCAATTCTTCTTCTTGGGCGGGCTGCTCGGGTTTGCAGATAAAACGATGCCATCCATGTTGAGTACAGTAACGGGCGAAGATTTAAAGAGCACATCTCCATGAACGCCATCGACACCAGAGTTCTCCCGACCAAGCGCAAACAGGTGGCGCTGTTTTCCGCCGACGCGAATTTCAAGCGCGATGTCACCACGCGGCTCGACGCGCTGGCGATCTATGACGTCAAGGTCTTGGATGCGGCGGAGTTCCTGAAGGGGCCGCCGGTCGACAGCCGTCCAGGCATCATCATCCTCGATCTCGGCAATGGCGAATTGCTCGGCAATCCTGCGATCGTCGAGGCGCGCGCGGCCTGGGCTTCGGTGCCGCTGATCGCGATTTCCGACGAGCTCACCTCCGAGCAAACGCGCGTTCTGGTGCGCATGAACGCCTCCGACTGGCTGCACAAGCCGCTCGATCCCAAGGAGTTGCTCAACGCCGTCACCTTCCACGACACCGGCAACCAGGGCACCAAGAGCCGCATCATCACCTTCATTGCCGCGAGCGGCGGCGCCGGCGCGACCACACTGGCGATCTCCGCGGCGGAGCATCTGGCCTCGAAGTCTTCGGAACGCGCGGCTTCGACCTGCCTCGTCGACCTCGACTTCCAGAGCGCCAATTGCGGCGCCTATCTCAACCAGTTCAACCAGTTCGACCTCGCCGGCATCATCGGCCAGCCGGACCGGCTCGACGTCGAGCTCATGGACGTCATCAAATTGGAGCGGCCGTCCGGCCTCACGCTCTATTCCTTCGAGCGGCCGCAGCTGCCGTTCGAGCCGCACGGTTCCGACTTCGTGTTCCGGCTGCTCGACCTAGTCGCCTACCGCTTCGACGACATCGTCATCGACCTGCCCAACATCGAGACGCCGTGGCACGATTCCGTGCTGCGCACGAGCGACGAGATCTTCATCGTCTTCGAGCTCAACGTCGCTTCGCTGAGGCAAGGCAAGCGGCTCTACAAAAAGATTCGCGAATTGCGCGGCAACAATGTCAGCATCACTCTGGTCGCCAACAAGCACAAGCGCAAATGGTTCGGCAACCACTTCTCGCGTAGCGAGCTGGAGAAGATCTTCAAGGCGCCGCATATCAAGTCGCTGGCGCTGGACAATGCGCTCCTGGCCGACGCGCTGAACCGCGCCATCCTGCCCTCCGAGGTGGATGGACGCGCGCGCTTCAACAAGGACTTGAAACGCATGTTCAAGGAGCGGCTGGACAATGCTCAGCGCTAGGCGCTTCGCTGCGATACACTTGGCCGGCGCGTGCCTCGCCGGGCTGACGCTGTTGTCGGCCTGCGGTCTGGCGCAAGCCGGATCGGGGCTGCCGCCGCTGCCCGCCATGGGCCCCAGCCTGCGCAAGGCGGTCGCCTTCCAGACGAGCGAACAGCCCGGAACGATCGTCATCCGCAAAAACGAGAAGGCGCTCTATCTGGTGACCGGCCCGGGTCAGGCGCTGCGCTATCAGATCAGCGTCGGCCGCGACGGCTTCGGCTGGACCGGGACGGTCAAAATCGCCTCCAAGACCGAATGGCCGGAATGGCGCCCGCCCAAGGAAATGCGCGCGCGCCAGCCGGAACTGCCGGCGATGGTGCCGGCCGGTCCCTACAATCCGCTCGGCGCCAGGGCGCTTTATCTTTCGCGCGACGGGCGCGACACGCTCTATCGCATCCATGGCACCAACGATCCCAAGGGCGTCGGTTTCGACGGCACGTCCGGATGCTTCCGGCTGACGAACACCGATGTGATCGATCTCTTCAAACGCGTCGCGGTGGGCGCAAAGGTGGTGGTTGAATGACGATGATCAGCGAGCCGGACGTTAAGGCAATCGAACTCGGTCACCGGGAAGCGGTTCCGGAAAAGCCCAGCCGGGCCAGGATGATCGGCGTCATCGCCGTCGGCGCTTTGCTTGTCACCGCCATCAACGTGACGGCCGCGGTCTATCTCTATCGCGGCGTCAACGACCTCAAGGCGATCGAGGCGCGGCTGGATCAGCTCGGCCAGTTCGAGCAGCGCATCGGCGCCCGCATCGACACCGTCAACAACGGTTTCCAGAGCCGGTTCGAGACGCTGGACCGCCAGCTGCAGGCGAATTTCGGCCAGATCAACAGCAATGTCGCCAAGCTCGAGCAAGGCCAGCCCGTCGGGGCCGGCGAACCGGCGCCCGGCGCTCCGGAGCCGAGCATGCTCGGCAACACAACGGTGGCGGATGCGTCCGCGGTCGATGAAAGCTCCGGCGACGGGCAGCCCTCGTTCAAGCGCAAGGTCGCGCCCCCGGGTCCCAACCCGTCCTACCAGCGCATCCAGCAGCCCGACGGCAAGGTCTATTACAAGAAGATCAACTGATCGCGCGGGCCGCCTGAGCCGGCCGCTTACAGATCACGCTGCAGCGCAAGCATGCGGACCGCGCGGGCTTCGGCACGCAATTTCGCCTCGCGCAGGAAAGCAACGTGGCAATAGGCGCACGCCGCGAGACCGAGGCACAGCACCAGGCAGTTCTGCAAGCTTAGGTCGACCATAACCGAGAACTGGAGGCCATGGGGTGTAACGAACGCGGCAACGGTGCTCGCCGTTTCCGCGTGACTGCTCTGCGCCATCATGAGCCCGGCGAAGATCAGCGCGGCATGATTGGCAAGGAAGAAGCCGGCCGACCTCTTTGCCTGGCAAATCATCCAGCAAGCGCCTGCCGCAAAGACAATGATGGCGGCGTCGACGGCCACCGACCCGCCGAGATAGATATGCGCCTGCTGCCAGAACATGGTCGAGTAAGGCCGCAGCTCGAGCCAGGCGTGCCACACGGCGGGGCTCGCCGGATAAAAGCCGAGAAGCAGCGCCGCCATCCGCTCCGCCGCCAAGAGAAGCAGCATCAGGGCCGGAAAGGCAAAAAGCAGTATCGGCTTGCGCATCATGTCATCCCCTCGACATCCGATGGCCGATTCTAAGCCGCATTGGTTGCGCGACACTTAACGCAACGCCTTGCTTTTCAAGGAATGTCGCTCATGTCTAATGTGCGAAGGGGTCAACGGTCGGGATGGCGCCGTGTCGACAGGAACTAACGGGCTGGGCTCGAGCAGCATCACCGGCTGTCGGCACGATCCCATGGAGGTCCGCGCGTGAGCCAGGCGAAACCGCCCAGCCGCCCGCTGCTGGCGCCGATGCTCGGTGGTCTCGGGCTGCTCGCGGCATGCTGCTGATCGCCGAGAGCAGGCCCTGGCTGCCGCCCGACCGGCCTCCGGTCGCGCCGGCCCAGGATGCCAGCGACCTTAAGCCTGCCTCTCAGGTCCCGGTTCAACAGACGCGGCCGGGCGAGCCGGCACGCAAGATCGCCGAGGATCTCATTGCGCCGCCGCCGCTCGACCCGTCGGGGATCGAGCGCATCGAGCCGCGCCCTCCGCTCGGCGAACTCGGGCTCGCGCCGCGACCGAAAACGCCGATGCCGCGGGTTTGGCGCGAGACGCTGCTTTTCGGTCCGGTCGCGACCTCCTCGGTGGTCTTCGAGTCTATGGGACGCACGGTCGCCATCAGCGGCACGATCGGCATGGACCCCGGCAGGACCTGCTCGTTCGACAACACTGCCTGGCCTTGCGGCCAGCGGGCACGGGCCGCCTTCAACGCCTGGCTGCGCGGCCGGGCGCTGAAATGCCTGCTGCCGCCGGATGCCGACCGCTTCGCCATCGCCGCGCCCTGCGCGCTCGGCAAGCAGGATGTCGGCGCCTGGCTGGTCTCCAACGGCTGGGCGATGGCCGCTCCCACCGGCATCTACGGCGAGGCGGAAGCGGTGGCGAGAGAAGCCAGGATGGGCATTTTCGGACCACCGCAATAGCGCAATCGCGGGAAAGCCGGTTTCCGTCGCGGAATTGCGTGAAAGCAGAATGGTCAGAGCGGTTCGGCGATTCTAGAAACCCAGAACTGGTCCAACGGCCAGGCAGGTCATCACTCGAGCCGCGGGCTGCGGTCGCATGCGCAGGCCGGATCTAGCGCTTCCCATGGAGAAGAAAGCCGACTTTGCATCAAATTGTACGCTTCCCTGAAACCGAAATTGCAACGGACCTCCTGTAAGCCAATGCGTCGAACAGGAGATTGGCCCTTGACCACGAAAACACCGACCGCGCCGGCTCAAACGTGGAAGCACCTCATCTTGCTGGCCGTGCTTGGCACCGCCGGCTGCGTCGCCCTTTCGCTGGCGCTGAACTACCTGATGCTTTTCAGCGACAGCCTGACGCCGTTCGCCCGGGGGGCCGTCACGGCCATCATCGTGCCGATCGTCATCGGCCTGCCGCTGTTTGCCCTCACCGGCTGGCAACAGATCGAGATCCGCCGTTACCGGCAGGAACTCACCAAATCCGGCACCTACGACCAGCTGACCGGCTGCCTGAACGGCAAGGTGTTCACATCGATGGTCGACAGGAGAGCGGCGAGACCGGCCGGTCCGCGCTCCGGCGCGTTTCTCGTCATCCATCCGGAACATCTGGCGTCAATCAACCTGCGCTTCGGTCTGGAATGGGGCGACGAGGCCTTGCGGCTGATCGCATCGGCCATCCGATCCGCGGTGCGCAAGGACGATCTGATCGGCCGGCTCGGAACCTCGATGTTCGGCGTCTTCCTGCCGGGTGCGAGCGACCAGGACGCCAAGGAGATCGGCGAGCGTATTCGCGGCGCGGTCGGCGAAATCTATTTCGCGCCGAAAGGCGACAAGGACGTGCTTGCGATCAGCGTCGGCGGCGTCGTCTTCGAACATGAGCTCGATTTCGAGGACATGTACCGCTTCGCGGAGGAAGGCATGGCCGAGTCCCCCGACGAAGCCGGCCTGCGGCTGTCGCACGTCACCAACTGAACTGGCGCGATCGGTCTGCTTCTTGGCCGCACCGGTAACGCGTCTGGGCTGCGGGTGCGCGGGAACTGGAGGCCTCGCCCGAATCGAACCGGGATTGAAGGATTTGCGGTCCTCTGCGTGAACCATTCATCCACGAGGCCTCGCAGGCGGGGCAATTGCCATGGGTTGGCGCCAGACCCATCGTCAGGCGCTGCCCGGTGCGGCAATTACAGGGAAGGCTGGTGCTGCGAGAGAGGATTGAACTCTGGATCGATCTAATTGTTTCAATAGCTTACGGATCATTTTGTAACATTGTGACGACCAGGGAAAAGAGCAAAACTCCACACAAAGCCCGTGACACGTAGCACCGCATCCGCCAAGGGTATCTCATATCGCAACGAATCTGACAGCACTGCTTGCGTGCTCACCGCCGGATTGCGATACAGCGGTCGGCCTTCATCATCCCACTCAGACTGCCAGCCTGCTCCATCTCCTACAACGCACCCGACACGAGAAGTGCCCGCGAGGTCTCCGACAGCGTCGGCTTGATGGTTCGCCCAAAGAGAGGTTGCGCCGGGAGGTCCGATGCAAATGAGAAGGTCATAGCATTCACCGTATAGCTGTAATCCTTTAGGAATTCGGGAATGAGCGGCGCGAGGTTGAGCGTGATCCCGTTGATCAATCCAGCAGCGACGGGACAGGCCAAATGGAAGTTGATGTTCTGCAGAACAAGCGCGAGGGGACTGGGCTGGAAGTGCAGCTTGATCGAGAGCTCATCGAGTTTGCCTTCGTAGGAATTGGCTTGTCTCACCAATGAAAGACTCGTGCCGATCGACTGCGACGGAATCGTCGTATCTAAGCGTTTGTCAGCTGTCCACTCGAACGGACAGAGGACGTGCCCCGCGACGTCCAGCGGCACAAATTTGAAGTGGGCGTCAATCGCCGCGGAGCCGGAGGCTTGCAGAGTCAGTGTGAGCTTGTCCAACGCGTCTGTGAAATGGACGTCACGGAAACAGAGTTTGAGGGCACCCGTCCCTGAAACGCTGCCGTCGATGTTCGCGATGTTACCTGTGCGGTGCAGCGCGCCCACAGCTTCCTTTACAGTCTCGCAGCCGAGCCTCTGCCCGGCCTTTTGGCCCTCGCATGAGATGCGGTCGGCTTCCTTGGCAGCTTCACACTGCGCCCTATCGGCAATGTAAAGTCCGTTCTGAGTTGCCTTTGCCGCCTCGCAGACGGCGTCATCAATCGGGCCGAGAGCGTTGCATGTGTTGAAATCCGTGTCGTAGATAGCATTCTGAGTCGCCTTCGCGGCCTCGCAGATTGGGTCGTTACCACGCGCTTGGCAACGCCCGAAGGCTGAGACGAGGCATCGGTTACAGTCACGCGTGTCATGATTGTGCGTGCAATTGCGGGGTCGGCGGCAGTCACGCCTGTCGACGTGGAGGTCGCAGTTCCTTGTTGGCGTGCAATCCCGGTGCGGCGCGCAGTCAATCGAAGAGGCCTGGGGGTCGGAACCTTCTGTGAAAAGTCCGCCTTTGGGATCGAACCCGAACCGGTCAGACAAGGCTGCGCTTGCAAGAAAGCGCTGTCCAGGCTCTGGGCTAGCAGCGCCTTACCGACAGCAACCCATACGCCCTTCGGCGGATCGGAGATGTCCATTCCGTCGGCGAGCCTCTTCTCGAAAGCGGTCTTAACGCCTTCGAACGTTCCCGGCACTGGATCTGGTTGCGCTGGCAGCTTGTCGAGCGGCATCAGCTGAATAATCGCAGAGACCTTGTCGCCGTCAATCAGCCAAGCCGCTGCTCCGAGGCCAATCGGACTCTTGATAGGATGTCCTGCGAGCGCGAGCTTTAGGTCGGGCGCTTTCTTGAGGTCCAGATTGATGGGTCCCGAGGGGTCGATTTCGTCCTGGAGGGTCGCAGGGAGTGTGACGTCCATTAGTGGGTTGGCCGCGATCGCGGCGCCCAGATTGTCGGCGTATCGATCCAGTAGGAGCGCGGTGACGTCTCCGGCCGCGCTGAGGTCGTAGCTCCCGGCGACGATGACCTTGTCGATCCGAACGCTGTGAACCGCCGGCAGAAGTTTGACTTGGAGGGCGCGCCGCGGGGATGTCGCCAGCGCCGCGGCAGCCCCAAGGAGCAGCTCGACTTGGCCCACGACACGAGGGGTGAGCTTGGCGACAAGCGCGCGTTTATCGGAACCCGGCGGCAAATCTTCTGGTTTCAACGCAATTTCGAAATCGGCCGTCAGCCGAAGCAGTTGTCGGTCCGTTGCAAGAACAAGCTTCGTAACGCCCTTGCCCTTGATCGCGTCGAACGCGATCGCTTGGATCGTCGGCAGATCGACGCCGGTCGCGAGGTTAGCTAAGGGCAGGATTCGCAGCGCTGCCTCAGCAGAGTCGATCGCTGCCTGGCGCTGCTGGTCCGCAGTCACAGGAGGCCATCGGCGGTTCAGTTCCGCCTGAAGAGGGTCCCCACGGAGGTAATAATAAAGTCCCCCGCCCAGAATCAATAGGATCAAGACGCCTGCTAGCCAATCGCGAACCGCTCAATGAGCCATATTCTTAGCGCTTTTGTGCTTTCCCTGTCACGTTGAGAAATGCGATGATGTCAAAACACCGATCGGAGTCGAGACGGGAAAAGAGGTGCTCTAGTTTTAGGAGCGAAATATGAACAAAGAACATCTCACCACACTATGGAGATGGCTGTCCGTTGCCTGCGTCCTTTTCCTGGCAACGACTATCATCTCGCTTCAGGGTGGCTCCGAGTTCTTGGGACGCCTTTTTGGCGACAGAGGTAGCAGCGCCCAGGACAACAATCCCGCCGTCGGCTATTTCGGAGCGATTGTTAGCAGCGGACTCTTCCTGCTGGCGTCTATCGCTTTCCTACTGCACGCTCGACGCCATGGTGATCATTGGCACTCGCGTATCCCGGTGGTCTGGTTGCAAGGACTCGATACAAGTGCTTTGGAAGCGAAAATCTTTCAAATCTGCGTTCTGTTGGTCTTCGTCGCCATGCCGCTTGCCGGCATCGTCCGCTGTATGGACGAAGCAGAATCCGGCGACATCTGTGAGCAAAATACCGAGAACTTCTACACGGGGTCAGAAACAACCCTCCTGTGGGCGCCCGGCGCCAAAGAGCACAATCAGATGCGACTTCGGAAGGCCGATGCCGGCGACATGCCGTGTTCGGCTGGTTCTGCTGGTATCGAATTGTTTCCGAGGTCCTGGACACCGCTTGGTTTTTACGGGCTGCCGCTCGCCGCAGGTAGCGTAGCGACGTTGGCGATCTTGTCCGTCATCTTACGACGTCGGCCGGAGATCCCGGTCACGCCGAACGAAACGACCTAGCCCAGTGGCAGATGGCCACGGCCTCGAATGTCGGAGAATTAGACCACAGCTTTGCGCTTTATGAACTCACGGACGTCTTTCCGTCGAGAGTCGCGGGGGCAAGTCAAGAACTCTGACTAAAAGGCGTATGCTGCCGCCCATATGATGCATAATCTTGGCGGCTTGGCCATTCAACATCGAAAGGAGTCCCGCGACATCAAGGCTCTCGCCTGCTGCGAAGCATAGGCGCCATTGCTGTAGCGGAGCCAATCGAGCGCCTGGCCATGCTCGACCATCCACGCCGCCACGCTGGCGCTGTCGGCACGCCGGCAGTCGCCGACGAAGCGGTGATAGCGATCCCATGTCACGAACGTGCATTGCACCGGGCTCGAGGCCGCCAGGAAGCTATCCAGAGCTGCCGCCTCACGATGGCGGGCAGCCTGGGACCAGCCGGGCGGCGATGGTCGCCAGTGTCTTCTCAATTGCGTGAAAGGAGCGCAAGATTAGTTCGAGTTCACTATGGGGTCCTATTGAGTGCGAGCGATAAGATTCTGGGCCGCCGCCGTTGGATTGCTGTTCCTGGCTGCAGTCGATTTGCAGCCGGCAAGCGCCCTTGCCACGGACAAGCGGGTCGCGCTCGTCATTGGCAACAGCAAATATGTCTATGCGCCCACGCTCGCCAATCCTGCCAGCGATGCGCGGCTGATGGCCGAAACACTACGCAAGGCCGGGTTCAAGGTCGTTGAAGGAGTCGACCTGGACTATGCCGGCATGCATGACCGGTTGAACCGGTTTACCGAAGCCGCATACGACGCCGAACTGGCGGTGATCTACTATGCCGGCCATGGCCTGCAGGTGAACGGCAAGAACTATCTGGTTCCGGTCGATGCAGAATTGACGGCTCCGGCGCATCTCAGAACCCGCACCGTTCAGATTGACGAACTGCTTGCCGCCCTTCCGCCCGACCCGGGGGTCGGAGTCGTCATCCTGGACGCCTGCCGTGACAATCCTCTCGCTAGGACTCTCGCGACTTCACTGCCGAAAAGCCGTTCAATCACCGCCCCTGGGCTGGCGCCTATCGATATCGCCTCGACGGATGTCGGCACTGGCGGCGTGCTGATCGCCTACGCAACCGACCCCGGCGCGGTGTCGTATGACGGCATCGGCGCCAACAGTCCCTACACGACCTCCCTTGCGAAACACCTGGCTGAGCCCGGCGTCGATATCCAGAATGCGCTGACTCGTGTGCGAGGTGAGGTGACGGCGGAGACCAATGGGCGCCAAAGGCCCTGGTATAATGCGTCGCTCGGCCGCGAGGTCTTCATCGGACCGGCAACGGCTGAGACTACGGCTGGGCCCGCGCAGTCTCCGGGTAGTAACTCTGCGCACCAGTCAATTGAGCCGGACTCGCGTGGATGGGTCGAACAGCGGGTATGGGACGAAGCCTCGAAGCGCAACACGGTCGCTCACTACGAAGCTTATCTGAAGCAGTTTCCAAATGGTGCGTTCGCAGATCTGGCGCGGCTCAATCTGGATCAGCTCAAGAAGGCACCGGTTGTGGCTGAGGTGGAAAATTATGGGTCGAGATCCGGCACCGCCGTCGGAGCCGCGGCAGCTGACGATCAGGAAAATGAAGCCGGCTCTGAGTTGACAGAAAGTGCGATCGGGCTTGATCGTCAGAAAAAAATTGATCTGCAGGAGAGGCTAGTGTCGATCGGCTATGACTTGGACGATGCCGACGGCACCTTTGGCGCGTCGACGCGCCGGGCGATTGGCCTCTGGCAGAAGGAAAACGCTCTTCCCCCGACCACGTTCCTTACCCGCAAGCAATATGTTCGCCTGAAACTCGATTCCGACGACGCTGTGAAGAGCTATCGCGCCCAGCGAGCATCGGAAGCGACGAAGCAGGAAAGCACCACGTCGCGGAAGACACACAAGCCTGCGCCGGTCGCGCGCGCGAAGCAGAAACGTGAACAACAACGCGTGGCGGTGAAGCCGCCGCAGTCGGCAGCAATGCCGAAGGCCGCCTCTCAAGCCCCGGCGGCGCCTCAGTCCAAGTTCCGGATCTGCTACAACGGGTATGGCTTGTTCAATGTTCTCGCATCCCAGAAATGTCCGGTGTTCGGGCTGCGCCACGAGGGCGGCTTATAACCACGGAATAAAAGGGTCTTCAATCGGTGGCGCGTCGAGTGCCTGAAACAGTTCATCCCGGCCGCGAGCCTCCGAGTCTTCGCTGGAAACAGCACTGTTCATAGGGAAAGAGATCAGAAGCGGCATCGCTGCTGGGATAGGGTCTTGTCAACGCACTTGAGGCAGGTTTCAGGCGTCCAGTTCAAGCGGCTTGTGTCCTGGCTGCTCACGCCATAGACCCCTCGTGGCAAGCTCCAACGTGTGTCAGGGACCTCAACCTTCGACAGAAATCCAAGTCTACAGCATTTCCCTGGCTTCTGAGCTAATATTGCGGCTGAGGGACCCGAATTCAGCCTCGGGAGAGCTGTGTGGACGTTGCCGCTTGGTTGCGAGGCCTGGGCCTCCAGCAATACGAACAGGCATTTCGCGACAACGCGATCGACGCGGAAGTCCTGCCGGAACTGACCGATGCCGACCTCGAGAAGCTCGGTATGCTCCTCGGTCATCGCAAGCGATTCCGCAAGGCGGTTGTGGGGTTGGGACCATCGTCACGCCACCCCGACGCGAGCACCGATGACATCGCGGCTCAGAGCCGCACTCGGGAGCTAAGCGCGGAGCGTCGGCAGCTGACCGTCATGTTCGTGGATCTCGTCGGCTCGACGGCGCTGGCGACGCGTCTGGATCCCGAGGACCTGCGTGAGATCATCGCAGCGTATCACCGCTGTGTCGCCGATACGGTCGCCCGCTTCGGCGGCTTTGTCGCCAAGTATATGGGCGACGGAGTTTTGGTGTATTTCGGCTACCCGCAGGCGCACGAGAACGCCGCCGAGCAGGCGGTGCGCGCTGGCCTTGCTCTCGTCAATGCCGTCAGGCGGCTCCCAGAGCCCGAGCCATTGCGGGTTCGTATCGGCATAGGCACCGGACAGGTCGTCGTTGGCGATCTGATCACCGCCGGCGAAGGGCAAGAGCGTGGCGTCGTGGGGGAGACGCCGAACCTCGCCGCCCGCCTGCAAGCTCTTGCCGAACCCGACGCGGTCGTGATCGGGCTGCAAACGCGGCAGCTGGTCGGCGATCTTTTCGAATATCGCAATCTTGGTGCCGTCGAGGTGAAAGGCTTTCCGGAGCCGATCCATCACTATCAAGTGTTTCGTGAGAGCGCCGTCGAAAGCCGGTTCGAGGCGCTGCATGGGACGACCCCGACGCCGCTGGTCGGACGTGAGGAGGAGGTCGACCTGCTGCAGCGCCACTGGCATCGCGCCAAAAATGGCGAAGGTCGCGTGGTGCTGGTCTCAGGTGAGCCGGGCATCGGAAAGTCACGCCTCACCGTCAGCTTGCAGGAGCGGATCCAGAACGAGCCACACACCCCCTTGCGTTATTTCTGTTCGCCGCACGGCCAAGACAGCGCGCTCCACCCGATCATTGCGCAGCTAGAACGTGCCGCCGGGTTGGAACGCGAGGACCCACCTGAGAGAAAGCTGGATAAGCTTGCAGCCTTGCTTGCCCCGGCCTCGCCGGAGGATGTGCGGCAGCTGGCCGAGCTGTTGTCGTTGCCGACCGAAGGTCGCTTCCCGCCTCTCCAGCTGACTCCCCAGCGTAAGAAAGAGAAGACCTTCGATGCGCTTCTCCGGCAGCTCGAAGACTTGGTGAGACGGGGCCCGGTACTGATGCTTTTCGAGGATGTGCACTGGATCGACCCCAGCTCGCGCGAGCTGCTCGACTTGGTGATCGAGCGGGTGCCGCACCTGCCAGTGCTGCTTCTCCTCACGTTCCGTCCCGAGTTTCAACCGCCGTGGACCGGCCAGGCGCACGTCACGGTTCTTGTCCTCAATCGGCTCGACCGTCGTGAAGGTGCCGCGCTGGTCCAGCGGATCGTAGGCACCGGAGAGCTGCCGAGCGACGTTGTTGCGGAGATTATCGAGCGCACGGATGGGGTGCCACTATTCGTTGAGGAGCTGACCAAGGCGGTTCTTGAGAGCGGCGACGCCAGGACACTGCTATCACGAGCTGCCGCGACGGCGTTGAACGTTCCCCCCACGCTGCAGGCCTCATTGATGGCGCGGCTCGATCGCCTCGGCTCGGCCGCTAAGGAGGTCGCACAGGTCGGTGCGGTTCTCGGTCGGGAGTTCTCCTACGAATTGCTGGCAGCAGTCGCACAGCAAAATGCAGTTGAGCTAAATGACGCACTCAATCAACTTGTCGGCGCCGGTCTGGTGTTCTGCCGGGGGACGCGGCCATTGGCCACTTACCTCTTCAAGCATGCGCTCGTTCAGGACGCAGCGTATGGGACGCTGCTGCGCGCCAAGCGCCAAGGGCTACACAAGCGGGTCGCAGGTGTGTTGGAGGAAAAGTGGAACGAAATCACCGAAGCGCAGCCCGAACTCCTGGCGCACCACTTTCAGGAAGCGGGTGACTGCGCAGGAGCGGTAGATCACTGGCAAAAGGCGGGAGTGGCCGCCCTGGCCAGAGCAGCCACCCGGGAAGCCGTGTCGCACTTTGCCAGTGCTATTGAGTGCAGCCGGAAACTTGGCGACGTGCCCGCCGGTGGCGCCGAACGGATGACACATCTCCACCTTGCGATGGCCAATGCCTTGATGCAGGCTGAAGGGTATCGTTCCGAGCGCCTTGGGAAGACGCTTGAGGATGCACGTCTTGCTGCCGCGAAGACTGCATCGGCCGAATTGCAATCTGACGTCGCGCTTTCACTCGCTCCATTTTTTTATGCCACTGGGCGCAATCATGATTACCTAACCCTGGCCGAAGAGCAGCTCGCAAACTGCCATCTTCTTCCGACGGCGCATCTGAGTGGTCTTTGGGCAACAAAGGGGATCGCCCATTCCAACCGGGGAGAACAACCGCAGGCAGCGGAGGCTTTGAGCAAGGCCTTAAATCTGATTGATCGCGTCCACTCTAGCCGTCATATTTTGTTGGGTGGTGCAGATCAGCGTGTTGTAGCCCACGACTATCTCGGCAGTTCGCGGATCATTTTAGGGTTCTTCGATGCGGCAGTCGAAGAGCAAGGCTACCCGGTTCGCACAATTGACGATTTCGACAAGCCCTTCGACTTGGCTTGGTATCTTCTCACTCGTTGCGAGTTGTGTGCGCTAGTCGGTCAGCACGAGAAGCTACTAGAGCACGCCACTAAGATCGTCGAGATTTGCGATCGGTATGGCTACACTGCGCGTCGTAGCGGTGGCCTTATGTGGCGAGGCTATGCCCGCTCGCATCTAGGAGAACTGGATGCCGGCATCGATGATGTCCTGGAGAGCACGGTTCTTTGGCGTGGGCAGAACGTCATATTTCATACCCCTGAGAGAATATGTGCACTTTGCAATCTACTCCTGCGGGCCGGTCGCCTCGATGAGGCATCGCAGATGCTTGATGACGTCGATACTCTCGTTTTCGATACGGACGAAGCGAGCTTCTTGGCAGAATGTATCCGCCTTCGCGGCCAAATTGCCGCGGGCAGAGGTGATCTGAAGAGCGCGGCCCACCTATTCGAGAAAGCAATCGCCACTTCGAAGAGGCAGAACGCGCGACTTTTCGAACTCCGCGCCATAACGCAACTCGCACCAGTTCTCGCGCGACAAGGTCGTGTCCATGACGCCGAAGTGCGGCTTCGATCTATAGTTGACTCGCTTGAAACCAAGTATCCGGTCGTCGATCTCATTGCTGCGAAGAGGGCGCTGGACACGCTGCGTCAATGAAGTCTCGCTCAGCCTTGGGATGACGTTCGCGCTTGTCTCCGGTCTGCTACTCTGGAGCGTTACCGAGACGCCTCAGACGCACTCAATCAAAGCACCTACTGCCGGCCCCGCGGAAGTATCCGTCCCTGAAGTCACCGCGAATGTTCCCTGTCGTTTTCAGCAATAACTGTCGGAACGCTCACGAGGGAGGGGTAAGTAGGCCTCTTCAGCTGCCACTATTCAGGAATTCCCGCCAAACGCCAGCCATCGACGAAGGGTTTGACATCAGTCATACTCTTGAAGGGCAAGTTCCCAACGAAATCACTGATTCTGCGGTCCGGGTTCCCAGCTAGAAACAAGCGCGCTTCCTCCTGAGCTTCAGGGAGGCGGCCGGCCAGAGCAAGTGCAGCTATTAGGATCTCCCTAGAACCTGTCCCGTAGGTTTCGTCCCGGCTCAAGGTCGCAACAGCCTCTTCGTATTGGCCGGCGGCAATTTGCGCCGCTCCCGTGGTCCAGAAATACCAACCGGGTGGACGCGGATTTAAACGCAGCGCTTCTCCACAGGTTATCAGCGCGGCTTGCGGTTTGCCTAGGTAGACCTGAAGTTCACCCATCCAAGCCACCGCATCTGCATTGTTGGGATTCAGCTCAACGGCAGTATTGAATTGGAGTTCTGCTTCGTCCCAGTTGCGTTCATAGAGCTGCACGCAGCCTAGCATCGTGCGAGCGTGGGAATCTCGGGGGTCGATCTCTACGGCTCGCTGCGCATGCAGCAGAGCCTGTGTGCGGTTGGGTATCTGGGGCTCTCCCCAGAACATCCAGCCAAATAGTAGTGAGATGGCAAGATTGCTGTGCGCTTCGCAGTAATTTGGATCGATGTGAACAGCCCGTTCCAAATCCTCGCACGCCTGGCGATTTTCCAATTTCGAAATGTCGCATTTGCCTCGCGATCTAACACAAAGATCATAGGCTTCGAGATTTGACGGTCGAGCACGGGCAACGATATTCCTGACACTGAGCTTACCCGAAATCGCTTCAACAATGCGCCGCGTGACTTCGTCTTGAACTGCGAAAATATCGGCCAGATCTCTGTCAAAGCGTTCAGCCCAGATATGATTTCCGCCCCCCGCGGCATCAATGAGCTGGACATTGATTCGGAGACGCTCTGCCGAGCGACGCGCACTACCTTCAAGAATGTATCGCACCCCCAAATCAACGGCGATTTGGCGGACGTCGGTAGACTTGCCCTTGTAGGCAAAAGTTGAATTCCGGGCGATGACGAAGAAACCTGGCACGTTGGACAGATCGGTAATGATATCTTCTGTCAGTCCGTCGGTGAAGAACGCCTGTTCTGCATCGTCGCTCAGGCTCACAAGCGGTAAGACCGCTATCGACAGCTTCGGCGGCGTCGACCTGCTTCGACGGCTTGTCGCGAGTTGCGAAGTCTTTTCGGCCGTCCCAACCTGAAGCGAATAGACCCGCATCGGCTCGGCAATGTTCTTTAGCTGCGTGTTTCCGAGATCGGTAACCGAGAGATCGAGCCTCGCCTTGACCTGACGATAGGCATCTTCCGAGAGGCAGATCGACCCGGGCGCCGCGACCCCCTCCAGACGCGAAGCGATATTGACCCCATCACCCATCAGGTCGCCGTCGATTTCTTCGACCACGTCGCCGAGGTGGACGCCGATACGGAATTCGATACGACGGTCCTGCGGCAGGCCGGCATTGCGCTCGACCATGCCGTCTTGCACCTCGATCGCGCAACGCACTGCATCCACGACACTGCGAAACTCGACTAGCGCCCCATCCCCCGTGCGCTTGATCACGCGACCGTTATGCACGGCTACGGTCGGATCGATCAGATCGCTGCGCAATGCACGCAGCCTCGCCAAAATCCGGTCTTCGTCCTCGCTGGCGAGCCGGCTGTATCCGACCACGTCTGCAGCAAGGATCGCGGCCAGCTTGCGTTTCTCGCTCATTCGCTGCCCCTTTCGCAGCCAGAATAGCAGGAAGATCAGGCGTTGAGCGAGTGGCCGGCACCTCTCTTTGTCGGGGAGAATAGCTTGATTGGCGTCGCCTTGTGCAGGGAGCGTTCGCTGGCTGTTAGCAAAGCGTCTCGCAAGCTACGCCGTCACCGTCGCGATCCAGCTTCCGGCCCCACGACCAGTTGTGCAGATACCATTGGGCGTCGTCGCGCGAGCTGATTTGCGCGCAGTATCGCCGCGGCTCGCATGAAAGGCCGCCGCTCTGCGCGACTAGCTTGCGGCTCATGATGCCGCGCGGCTGGCGCGCCGGCTCCGAGCCATCAGGATGTGACGCGCGCCAGTCCCAAGGCGTTTCGAACTTGCCAACCCACAATCCGACCTTTGCCGCCTTTGCCTTCGCCTGCTGCTGCGCGTAGGCGCCTTGGCTACAGCGCTGCCAATCGGGTGCCTGGCCGTGCTCGACCAACCACGCCGCCACGCTGGCGCCTTCAGCGTGCCGGCAGTCGGCGACGAATCGGGAATAGCGATCCCATGTCACGAGCGTGCATTGCACGGGCCGCGAAGCTGCTAGGAAGCTATCCAGCGCTTCCGCCGAAAGTCGCCCGCACGGGTATTCGAAGCCTTTGGCGTCGTCGCAATATTGCTTGCTCTCCGGCGCGTCGATGCCGTTGAAGCGAATGCGCTGGCCGTGGATTTCGATCGTGTCGCCGTCGATGACAGATGCGACGCCGATGAGCGGCTGCGGCTTGGGGCCGAGCAACTTCGAAACGCTGATGTCGGGGAGGCGGTCGCTTTGCTGCCATGAGCGTTTGCGCAGCCAGAGCGCCGGCCGCGGCATTGACGAAGACAAGCCGTCGCGGCACGCACGCCGAGCGCGCGAGCGTCGCGCACTGGTGCGCTTGCGCCATTGGTCAGGTCGATTGTCGTGCCGTGATTTATCCAACGCCCCTAATCCCCAACAGGAGAATGCTCTCGTTGGAGGGGTGAAGTCCATTGCTTCCTTGGGCGACTAGCTTCGCCGTCGCCGCGATGCTCGCCGGCGCGCTTGGCCGTGTCCGGGTGTCTCGTGGAGCATAACTTGGCGAAGGTCGCGCATATCGACCGGCCTCCCGCACGTAGGGCACGAGTAAAAATGCCTTCGCTCATCGGCGATATTGCCGCGATCGCGCTCGCCCTTGAGGGGCGGTCCGACGTTGGGAACGTTCGCCACGGTCGTTCCTCCTTGGGTGGCGAACGGTGGACCGCGCCGTATGTTCCGCCTTGCTTTTTAGTGAACGCTAACGGAACACTTACGGCACTGCGCTATTGAATCGAATTCGAGCGTTCTGCGTGGAGTTCTGATGCGTAAGCCTGCCGGCGGCGCCCGGTTGTCCTTCATTCGACCGATGGAGCCCGAGCTCGTCGAGCAGCCGCCCGATGGCGATGGCTGGTCGCATGAAATCAAATTCGATGGCTATCGGACCCAGGCGATCAAGGACGCCGACGGCATCCGGTTCTTCACTAAGAACGGATTCGACTGGACCGCCAAATATCGGCCGCTCGCGGTGGAGGCCGCGGGGATCGAGGCGGAAAGCTTTATCTTCGAAGGCGAGACGATTGTTACCAACGAAGCAGGGCTGTCCGACTTTCACGCCCTTCGATCGGCGATCACTAGGCGCCCGCTGGAGCTCTATCTGGTCGCATTCGATCTCCTACATCTCAACGGCCATGATTTGCGCGACATGCCACTGCAGGACCGGCGCGAGATCCTGCAGGCGCTCATACCGGCCGGCGGCCATATCCAGTTCAGCGAGGCGCTGCCGGGCGCAGGTGGCGCCGTCTACCATCTCGCGTGCGAGGCGGGTTTGGAAGGCATCGTCTCGAAGCGACTGGATAGCGTCTATCGCTCCGGATCGACTATGAACTGGCGGAAGATCAAGTGCTATGTCGAGAAGGAAATGGACATCATCGGCGTGCAGCGCGAGCCAGGGAAGCCGGCGATGGTGCTGATGGCCGACAAGGGCCGTTACATGGGCGGCGCGTTCATCCCCTTCAGAGCAGATAAGCGGCAGGCTCTATGGGACCGCGTGCAGGGCAAGACCGGTGCCCCGCCGCCGAAGGGCTTAGCTAAGCAGAAGGCCGAGTGGCTCAAACCGGGCCTGGTCGGCCGCGTGAGGTTCCTTAAGGGCGAGAAGCTGCGGCACGCCTCGCTGAAGGACTTCCGGGAAACAGACGAGCCTGTGAGCGACGTTTAAGGTGCCGCTGAAAGGGTAAGGGGCCAGACGATTTTGATAGCTGCGGTTATCGCCAAGAAGCACATTGCCCATAAAACAATCGGCCCTGACGCCCCTTCGAATTCAAATCCGGGTCCTTTGAACTTAATTATGCCTTCCGTCACCCGGAATAAGGCTATGACGATAAATGAGCCGGCTGCTGCGCAGGGAAGTCCGACCGTGGCCGGGAAATGCAGGAACACCCCATGCCATCCGGGGTTGCTCCATTCGGTCCATATAAAGAGAACAAAGAGAACGATACTGCCCACAACTCCAACTGCAGCGGTTATATAAGTCAGATTGTCAAGATCAGCCCTTCTGCTTGTTGAGCTATCCCTGTCGTCTTGATCTGACATTGCACCACCCCTCTGTTGCGAATGCTTAGCGTTAGCAGGAGTGTAACAGTAATACCAACCGACCCCAAGGGTCAAAAGCGGCCGGCCGCCGAGCGGCAGGCTTCAGCACCTGCTCTTATTAGTCATCCGTTGCCGTCCACTGTTCTCTCTTCGTCAACCGCATGAGGCACTGGCAGATACGAATTGGCGACGAGCCATTCGCCCGACAAATCCACCAGATCGGGCTTAGCAGTGCGCATCCCGGCCGCCAGGCTGGTCAGCGCGTCGTCGGTCCGCGGATCGAGGTTTATACCGCCCACGTTTCGAAGCACCAAGGCGGCCCGCCGCAACAATACCTGCAAATCCGCCCGTGAAGCGTCGGCGATGTGATCGGCTGCGCTTTCCAGTTCATGCACGAATTGATGACGGGACGTCCGGTCATGCTCCTATAGGAATTGCTCACCTTCGCCGCGGTGCTCGAAACAGAACCAGTGCGGCGCCTTCTTCGGCTTGGCGAAGCCCCACCCGGCATCCTTGCTGCAGCCGTCGTGCTCGCAAACGTGGTGCTGCACGCCGGCAGGCGTCGCGTATTCGGCACGTGGAAGTCTGATCTGGTCGCTCATAGCGGATTGATCGGTCCTACAAGGCCGGAATGGTCATTGGGCTGCTTGTTGATCGCCGCGGAATTCACCTCCCGGCCGACGCGATTGAATTGAAGTTGCCCGTCGATATCATGGGAGAGCAGGCCCATCAGGTCGCTCGCCGGCGTCTCCGCGTTCAGCCAGGCGTCATAGTAGGCCGAGTCAAGGATCACTGGCTGACGATCATGAAGCTGGCGCATTGGTTCGCCTGCCGGTTCGGTGATGATGGTGCAGCTCGTCACGTCCAACACCTTGTTGTAGGCCCATAAGCCGGCGAAGGAGAAAGGCGCGTGACCTGGCAGGAAGATGTGCCAGGGATCCTTGCCACGATCGGCCGGGCTGATGGTCCATTCGTAGAAGCCGTCGGCCGGGATCAGGCAGCGCTTCGATTTGAAGGCGTCTCGAAATGCCGGCGTCGTATCGACGGTTTCGATCCGTGCGTTGAACATTGGCGCCTTGGGCATTTCCTTCGCCCAGAAGGGCACCAGCCACCAGCGGCCGGCTCGCACCTTATGGTTACCGTCCTCCGCTGCGGTGATGAACGGCACCTCGTCGGTCGGGGCGATGTTGTAGCGCGGCGCATCGTTGCGGCCGACGTCGGCCGGCGCGGTAAGCCGATAAAGCCGGTGGATTTCCGACCACGGTAGATATCTGGTGTAGCGTCCGCACATTGGCGCTGATCACTCCATGGCCGTAGTCGCCGAGCGCCGGATCGGCATCCCGGCTCCAGGCTATAACGCCAACGTGCTTGCCTGCTAGAGCTTTGGCAGTTCGGATCGCCCGCTCCTCGCTTTGCTGGTCGGTCGGCCCATACATCGGAAACAGTTCGCCATCCTCGCCGCGGTCAAAGGCGACTACGACAATGAGCTTTGGCTTTTTCTGCTCCGGAAGGACGTGGGTAGACATTCACCAGCCTTTCTAGTTGAGCGGCGCTGATCCAGCTTCAAGCGCATCGATTGCGTCGAGCACCGCCTGGCGCTTTGGCTCGACAGGCTCATCCGGGTGGAAGCCCGCGAGTGACAGCGACGAATAGGCAACCGTTACGGCGCTGACGCTGTGCCCGTGAGCTATCCTGCATCTCAGCGGTGGCGGCGAGCGCCAGAAAAAACACACGATTGTCGGTGAACTCCCCTTGGCCACCTTCCGCCCGGATGATTTCGCGCATTCGCGCCAGCGCGCTTGCGCGGTCCGCTAGCTCCGACTCGGGATCCTCCACTAGTTGCAAGCCGCAAACCTGCCTGCGCTTCTCGCCCCGCCATCCCTCGCAACACGCCTCGATCGCGGCCTTGCTGGCCGCCCACCAGACCTCAGCGGCAGCATACTCATCTTCCGATGGCTCTTGATCCGGCGGAAAGCCCATGTCGTCCCAGCGTTCGACAGCGAACGAGCCGCTGGCGGCATCTTCTGCTGTCATGCCGGCGTGGTCGAGCACTGCTGTTGCAGCGGCGATACCGCGCTGCTTTTCGTCAGGGGTGGCGCCCCTGGCGTCCATGATGATGTCCATGATCGGCCTCCCTGTGGCTATCAGGCTTATTGTGAACAAAATGAGAACATTAGAGTCAAGAGCCTCTTGACCGGAGAGGAAAATCTTCCTCATTTCAGGGAATGCCGGAGCAACCCGAGAAGTGGCCGAGAGGCGCCGCCTGGACCCTGAAGCATGCCCACGACGCGGGGCAGGTGGTGGGGATTCGGTGCGCCCTCTGCAACGTCACACGCTACTATAAACCGCTCGAGCTGCGGGAAGTGATCGGCAACGCCACGATCGATGACGTGCGGGACAAGGTGCGCTGCCAGCAATGCAAAAGCCGAGAGTGGATGAGCGCTCAGTTATTCCACCCAACCGGCGAGCAGGCCCACACGATCCGGTTTAGGCGCCTGGTGCAGATCCGATGGGAGAAGCGGGTAATCTGGCGGGACGAGTGACGCTGCCTAACAAAGGAAGCGGCTCCGTCCGGGGGCTGGGGGTATCGGTTTCCGGGCCGGAGCCGCCCGCGCGGTCGGTGCGGCAGGGACCGCGCCGTCCCAATGTGAGACAGCGCTGTGTATAATTAGTTAACCCTAATATGATCGTTTGCTGGGGCTAGGAGCGCCGGGCTCGTGCCTTTCGAGCAGACGCCGCCGGGGCTTTCCTGCCGAGCCCGCTCTCCTTGGCAAGCGCCGACCGAGTGGCCGCATAGTTCGGTGCCACCATCGGATAATCTCGCGCCAAGCCCCATTTCTCGCGATACGCTTCCGGCGTAAGTGCATAGTGGACGCCGAGATGCCGCTTCAGCGATTTGAATTTCTTCCCGTCCTCGAGACAGACGATGTAGTCGGGGAACACGGATCGCTTCGGATTGACCGCCGGAACCAGAGGCGGCTTCTCGGGCTCGGTCGGGTGGCCTACCTTAGCAAGCGAGGAATTCACGCTTTCGATCAGCTCGGGCAAAGACGCCACCGGCACTGCGTTGTTGCCGACATAGGCCGAAACGACGTCGGCGGTGAGCGCGATCAAAAGGCTCTGGTTATGATAAGTCTCTTCCGGCATGCAAAAACTCCTGTTCGCGGCGGCAACTCTTAGTGGGTTTTAGGAAAAGGTCCACCGTGAAGGCACCGCGGTGCTGCGCGCTAATGACCGGAAGCGACCCGTTCGCCGGTGATGTTGCGGCTCCCGACACAAAAAGACCCGTTGCCACCTATTGAACCATAACCCGACTAACGGCCACTTACAGGGCTAAAAGAACGTCCCGTCGGTTTCCTCGGTGTGCGCGCCAATGCCTTGCCGATGCCGAACATAAGACCGCAGCTATTCGCGTTTCGGATGAATTCGACGGACCGCGGGTCAATGAACGTGTCCGCCAGCGCGCGAAGGTTCCTGCGAGCGCAGCGCGCCGGGCCATATCGCCGGCGTGGACGATGGACGTGCCAAAAGGCTTCGCGAGGCCAACAGCTAGGCCCGCAGGCGACGAGGCGCCGCCCCAATGGAACGTCGGCTTGGTTGACCGGCCGAATCCTCGGGGCAAACTCTCGACGGCGGATGCCTTTCAAAGTTTCGGAAAACGGATAAGTCACAGATTACTTAATAATCAAACTAGTGACACCAGCCCAATTCGCTGGTGTCCCGTCGATTCTAGCTTACCAATGGGTGATTTTCTTTGTATTCTGCGTAAGACCTCTTAAGCAGATCCGTCATAGAAATACCGTCTATAAGCGCACGCAGCTTAAATTCACGGTGCCACTCCTTTCTCACCTTGAAGCTCATATCAGCCATCTCCCGCTCGCTTACCCGATCAGGTTCACCGTCCATCATGTATTCTCCTATTTCGAACATTCTTTATAATATAGCGAGTCGTTTGATTTAACAATTGATACCTATATCTGAAAAATGTTAGCGTGTGTTGCGCTAGTCACTTTAATCAGTTGCCTAAGGACTGCGCTCTAAAAGCCGCTTGTGACCGGGCCTTCCCTGCTCGTGACGTCCGATGAACGAGAGGCGTTCCCTTGGCAGAGCTGGCGTTGGGAAGCGTCGACACATTGCATTGGAGATCACGATGCCCACAGAACTGCGCTCTCTTCGCCTGGCTCTGCTGATCGACGCAGACAATGTCCCCGCAAGAATGATCGGCCGCGCCTTCACAGAAATGGAAAAATACGGCCAACTGGCGGTGCGGCGAGCCTATGGCGATTTTTCCGGCGCGCAAGGCGCGGCGTGGCAGGAGACGTTGGTCCGGCATGCAATCGTTCCGCATCATCTGGCGATTTGCAGCAGGGGCAAGAACGCAGCCGACATAGCGCTAGTGATTGACGCGATGGATCTTCTGCACGGTGGCGCCTTCGGCGGATTTTGTATCGTGTCGGGCGACAGCGATTTTGCCCACCTAGCGACCCGCATAAGGGAGCAGAATCTTGAATGCTATGTGTTCGGCGGCGCAAGCACACCAGAACGGCTGAAGCGTGCGTGCAACCGCTTCATTTATCTCGAGAACCTGAGGTTCGATCCTCTGAATGCAGCCGACCCCAAAATGAAGCCCCTGCGGCCACTCCGCGATGCCCTCCCCATCGTGCGGACCGCGATTTCGACCCTTGTCGATGATCCTGCGGATTGGGTCCGCATCGACCTTCTCGAACGTGAACTTGAGCGCCGGACGACCGATTTCGACACGCGAACCTACGGACACGTCCGGCTGAGGGACCTCCTCATTGCACTCAAACGTCCGTTTGTCGTTGACGGGCCGCGTGATTCCATCGGGCGCGTCAGAATGCGAGTGGCGCGGGCAGGCCGAAAGGTGCGGGCCGAACTATCGATACCAAACTCGATGCCCTGCACCGGGACCTCATCTCCACCAGCAGTTAGGGACTAAGGTTCTGGAGTTGAGCGAGCGTTCTCCGGGAAAAAGAGCACGGTGCTTTCCGCGTCCTTTAGATATTGCGAGTTCGCGTGGTTTTCCCGATCATGCCGATGCAGTGCCCAAATTCCGGGGCACTCATCCAATGGAGGCGAGCACCATGCCAGCAGAACAGCGCCCGCCCCGGTTAGCTGTCTTGATCGACGCCGACAACGCGTCTGCGAAAATTGCTGATGGATTGTTCGAGGAGATCGCCAAGATAGGCGAAGCGAGCGTGCGGCGCATCTACGGAGACTTCTCCAGCACCCGCTCTAAAGCCTGGGCTGACATTTTGTCCAAGCACGCCATCATTCCGCAGCAGCAGTTTGCATACACGACCGGCAAAAATGCCTCCGACATCACGCTCGTGATCGACGCGATGGATCTCTTACACAGCGGCCGGTTCGACGGTTTCTGCTTGGTATCATCCGACAGTGACTTCACTCGTCTCGCTGCGCGGATTCGTGAGCATGGTATGGACGTCTTCGGATTTGGCGAACAGAAGACTCCCGAGAGTTTCCGGCAGGCTTGCCGACGATTCATCTACACGGAGAACCTACTCTCAGATACGGCTACTCATGACGCCAGTGCTAAAACTAAGAAGCCTTTGGAGGGCCTGACTCATGCGTCGCGCATCCTCAAGAGGATCATGGCAGAGAACGAAAGCGACGACGGCTGGGTAAGTCTCGGGCAGCTGGGCAACTTGCTAGCCAACCTGGCGCCTGACTTTGATCCGCGGACCTACGGGTTCAAGAAACTCAGCGATCTGGTGCGTAAGATAGAGGCGCTGGATGTTGGCCACTCAGATACGGGCCACATTCGGGTGCGACTGAAGCCCTCCTCCGCCACAAGACAATCGAGCAGATAGCCTTGGGCTTTATCTCCGCGGGCAAGACGCAGCTTGTGTCTTATACGGGAAGGGTCCCTCGTTCTAACGTTGGCTTGACACAACACGCCTGCGCATTTGGACTCTCTGCGAG
Source organism: Mesorhizobium sp. M2A.F.Ca.ET.043.02.1.1 (assembly GCF_003952405.1). Taxonomy (NCBI): domain Bacteria; kingdom Pseudomonadati; phylum Pseudomonadota; class Alphaproteobacteria; order Hyphomicrobiales; family Phyllobacteriaceae; genus Mesorhizobium; species Mesorhizobium sp. M2A.F.Ca.ET.043.02.1.1. Next base: position 4,822,154 of record NZ_CP034445.1, on the reverse strand, counting down.
CTCCCGTTACGGCGCTAAGAATATGAGAGCTGCGACCCAGTGCATTCTTGCGCCCTTCCCGAACTCGAGACATCGGTTAGTTGGAGTTCAACTCTCGCCTTTCAAAGGCGATTTGGCCGCAAGGGAACAAGCGATTGAAGGCAAAAAGTGACTTGAAAAACAGATATCCCAACGCGCCATCCTGAGCCTCCAAAAAGGATAAGAAAGCTGAAAACGTGCCAAGCTGGCGCTCAATCCAGAGGTTGCATCCGGCACACTCAACTCAACATCGTGCAGTCTATTTAGTCGTGTCTTTTCAGAGATTTAATCCACCTCTGGGATAAGTTTTAGACGCCAAAGGGAAATAGTTTTTCCGGTCTTTTTACAGCATCGGGGCCTGCGCTTTGTCACTAGATGCCCAAGGCAGCGATCACGTTCAAGGCAACCCGACCGCCCACGATAGCGGAAGTTGACAGCGTCCAAAAAGCAGAAGATCGACCTAGTTCTGTCAACTTAATGTAAACTTAACGTAAAGCACGCTCTTACCGCCCTAAGAGAACGCACGTTTCTGGTTGACAGAAACCGGGTCGATCGCCTGCCTCTCTGGTAGCCAGGTTGACATTTGTCAACTTGGAACCTGTTTGGGTCGGCTGCATATCCTTGCCCCTATTTCGGGCAGCCGGTCCGCTTGTCGTCGAATTGACCAAGCCATGCTTGGGCCGGTCATGGAACCTGCTTGTTCTTACAGTTCCAGATCGAGCCAATGTTCGCCCGTGGGCATTGCGCCTCCCCGCGAAACCGGTAACAAATGGGGCGGGATTGAGGGGGCACAATGACCTGGCACATCACCGCGCGGATGGCGTGGCACGACCGGGGCTGGGATGGTCGCGTGTGCGACGATCCGGCAGCAAACAGCTATTGCACCGGGAGCCACTCGCTGCTGTCGGAGCGGCTCGCGCGCGAAAAGCGAACCGAGTGCGAACGGCCCTGCTTCGCACTCGACGCTGATCTTCCTGATTATCAGCCGCCCTGTTTCTGGACATCGTCTGCCTTCGCACCTTCACCGACGAAAGTGCTGCACCGGCACCCCTTCCTAAAATATGCCGGTGACAAGCAGATTGAGGAAGTGCTCCCCGCCGCGGCGCTCTACACGTGGCCGTTCCGCCTCTCGATCACCCATGCCGCTAAGAAACGCCATGGTCAGTATTTCCCTGATCTCGAGGATCGAGTCGATCGCTACGTCCGTCGGCTCAAGGCGGAGCGGTCGTTGGTCTTCTTCTACCTTAACTACGACAACCCGATCTCGGCAGACGACTATAAATACGCTCTGGTGGGCTGCGCGCGCCTGACTGAGGTGGGAACCAGTGGCGAGTTCCTGTTCGACGCGGAGGAACTCCACGAAATTCGTGCGTCAGACCATATGAAAAATTTCCCGACGATGAACTGGGCGTTACGGCTCAAGCATGAGGGCGCCAGGACCGGCGTCCAGCTGCCCTACCACGCCTATCTCGCTCATATCGCGGCCCATCCGGAGGACGAAGCCAAGCTAGAGGAACTCCGCGTGTTGGTCGATGAGCCGGCTCTGCTTCCCAGCTTCAAATATGTTTCCGAACAGGTCCATGACGACCACGCGTTGGCGCTGCTCTACAAGCTCAAGCGCGCGCTCGCCCGTGCCCAAACGCATGGCATAGCAAACGTCGATGCGATGCTCGACCGGGTCGAGGATTATATCGCCGACGCGTGGCAAGACCGTGGCCTCTATCCCGGCCTCGGATCCATACTCAATGTGCTCGCCGATTTGGCAGAAGGGGAATATCGAGTCGAAGGCGACCGCGGGGCGACGCTAGCAGCCGCACTCCGCGAGTCGCTTGAAGACGGCGAGGACCTACTCGACGCGGCGTTTTCACTGCTCGAATCGAGAGATGAAATCCCCGTTGCACTGGCCAGCCTCAAGGGCATCGTGCGCGATGCCCGGGCAGGCTATCGCGACAACAAGAGCCTGAAGCCGCTGCTCAGGAAACTGGCGCTATTCACGCTGACCCCACGGCAAGTCGGGCGTATTCTATTCCCCGACGACGACGGCCCGCATGCTTTCGCCGGCCTTGCGCTCTCGCCCGGCGACATTGCCGCCAATCCGTATGTGCTCGCCGAAAGCTATGTCCCAGCGACCACCAAGGCCCGCGAGGAACAGGAAGATCTCGATCGCGAGCAACGCACCGACGCTGCGATCGATTATGCGGTGATCGACATCGGGATGCTACCTGACCATCGTTATCTCGAACGGCGCTACGACCTCCACGATCTCACTGTGACCGGACCAGAACGCCTTCGCGCCTTCGCGCATGAAGCATTGCGCGCCGCCGAAGCGCAGGGGCACAGCTTCGTCTCGACTGCGACGCTGGTCGAACATGCCGCCCGACATCCGCTCTTTTATCGCGACAAGCTCAATGTCAACGAGGGTCAGTTCCTGTCTGAAGAGCATCTCGCTCATTTCCGCGAGCGGATGCACATCGAAAACGTCGATGGCACGCATTTCTTCTACCTCCAGCGCGCCTGGAGTGCCGAACAGATCATCACTCGCTTTGTCACCGAAAGGTTGAAGCAGCAAGCGCTAAAGCCGGACCTCGCTTGGATCAACGGTTATGTCGCGACTGAGTCAGCGGCACTGAGTGTAGAGATCAACGCGTTCGACTCCGAAAGCTTTAGCGCCGAGCGCACGCGGATGATGATCGGCGCGATGACCCAGCCCGTCTATTGCGCGACCGGCCGGCCGGGCTCGGGCAAAAGCCAAGCCGTCGCCAAACTGCTAGAGCGCTTCGACGAGGCGAACGAGCGCACCGTCGTCCTCGCCCCCACCGGCAAGGCGGCGCTACGCCTCAATGCAGACGCACCAGAAGGTGCGACGTGGCAAGCGGAGACGATCGACCGCTGGATCTGGCGCTCGGGCCTAGGCGATTATCTAAGCGAGGGCGCCGATCTGAAGGGGATGACGCGCTCGCAACGGTTTAAGCCATTCGACAACCTCGTCATCGACGAGATGTCGATGGTCAACCTCTACCACCTTGCCTTGCTGTTTCGGGCGATCGAAGTTCATCAGCCTCATGCAACTAAGCGTGTGATCTTGGTCGGCGACGAGAACCAGTTGCCGCCGATCGGCTGTGGCAAGCCGTTCCACGATGTGATCGCGTATCTGCGCGCAAATCGCGAGCTCCAAACTGACAACACCATCCGCCTGACCGCAAATTGCCGGCAACGCCACGACCCAACCGTGCTCGAAGCGGCGCACCTCTTCGCAGGCAAGAACCGCTATCATGAGGAGCTTTATTCGCAGCTACGGGCTGGCGGCGCAATCAGTGATTATCTCGAGGTCCGCTACTTCGCCGGCGCTGCCGAATTGCAAGCGCATATCGCCGATTTCGTCACCGGAACCATGGACGTGGTGGTCCCGGATCATCGCGACCGGTCAGCGCAGGAAGCGTTCAACCTGCTCCTCAAACTTTACGACAACGGGCATGTGCCGAATCACGATGCTGCGGAACTGGCGCTCGATCGGGTCCAGTTGCTGTCGCCCTACCGCGGCGGGCCGTCCGGCTCGCTGGGCTTGAGCAGCTTCATGCGCGACGCCTATCGCACCGACGTCAAGGCAAGCGAGTGGTTGCAAAAGGACGGTTTCGTCCATTCAGACAAGATCGTCCGCATCCGCAATCACTATGTCCGCAACCCCGACACCAAAGAGCGCGAGCTACGACTGTCGAACGGCTCTGTCGGGGTGTTGTCAGGCAGCCGCAAGGGTTGGAAGGCGTTTTTTGCCGAAAGCGAACGAGGGTTCGATTGGAGGTGGATGGACGCCGAGGACTTCGAGCTCGCTTACGCGCTTACGGTGCACAAGGCCCAGGGGAGCGAGTTCGAGGAAGTGCTGGTGGTCGTGCCCGAGCGGCGCGCGCTGTTATCTCGCGAGTTGATCTATACGGCTATGACGCGGTCGAAGACGCGCCTCACCTTGCTGGTCGAGAAATCGGATCGCGCCAATCCGCTTGCGGTGGCACGCGAGCGCTCGGTATTGGCGCAGCGCAACTCCTCGGTGTTTGCCCGCCCTTTCGACGCCGCAAGGCTGTTCGAACCGGAGTCCGGCGTCAAAGTCCGCTCTAAGATCGAATTTATGATCTATCAAGCGCTGATCGCCGCGCGAGATGCGGGGCAGCTGACCTTCAGTTACGAAACGCCGCTCGACCTGCCGTTCGGCGAGCGCATCGTCACAGTGCATCCCGACTTCGTCATCCAGTCGGGCGGCAAGAGCTATTTTTGGGAGCATCTGGGCATGCTTGATCGGCAGGACTATGCCCGCGACTGGCGCGACCGCCGGCGCGCTTATGCGGCCGCAGGGCATGAAGCGGCGCTGCTCACCACCGACGATCTCGCCGGTGTCCGCGCAAATCAGCTCGCAGAGATCGTCCGCGACATTGCTGCGGGCACGCTGGGCGGACGCGCGGACATGGGATGGTCGCTGCACCATTACACACTATGAATGGCGACGGCGCAGCAGGCGTAAGCGACTATCTCGACATATCAGTGTGACAAATAGCAAACTCCAAGCCATTCGCACTCACTCGAGGATTGGCGGCCTTGCGGGGGAACTCTCATCGCCGGGTTGAAAAATCTGAGTGCCAGGCTGTCATTCGCACCGTGGAAGGTGCCGGCTTGGCAAAATGGCCCATACTGCCGGTCGGTCCATCTACCCTCCCGCACAAAGCGGAGCTTTGGCAAAAATTCTGCTGCCGCAACAAGAGGCATCCCCACCGCTCACCACGGAAAACCTAGGACTTCCAATCATGGGGCATCCCCTCTCGCAAATATAGTCCATTGGTTCCTAGGAACGCTGGTGAGCGTGCTTAGAGCAATTCCAGGACAGGTGTGTAACGGGTTTCCGTCCGAATTGCGTAAAACAATAAATAGAGCGGTTTGCCGTTTTCCGTGAAACAGTAAAACGCTCTAGCTTCCTCCCGTGGCATGCGGTAGCCGGCAACCGATTGTCGTAGTGGTGCACTCGCTGGCGCGTGGCTACTTCGCGGCACCGCCGAGACTGACCGACTATGCACTGCTAGCTCGCGGTCCGTGCCCGAGCGCAGTCGGTCAAAAATCGGCGGGCCGTCGCCGGTGGCTCGGCGGTTGGGATACTTCTACCTTGGCGGCAAAGACCCCTTGGGAAACCTTTTGCGCAATCGTTCGGCCACTTTGGCTATCCCGCCGGGCCGACTAGCCGCAACGGCAATAAGAGCCGCTGCCGCACGACGCGGCTTTCCACCGCCTTGAAGACAGATCGCCCAAGCGCCTTCTGCCTTCTCAGCGTTGAGCGCATCGAGCCCCTCCGAGAGCACTTCGGGCGCATAGTCCTTGAGTGCCTGCAGGTAGATATCGACGTTCTCGTAGGTGTTCGACTGATTGCGTTCGAAAGCTTTGATCATGTCCGGCAGGTTCGAGTGAGCGACAGCTTTTGCGACCTCCGCTCTACGCTCCGCCAACATATGTAGCGCCACTGCCGCCATGATCCAGTGGAAGGTCATGGATCGGTTAAGAGCGACCTTAGCGCCGACGTCATAGGCTGCCAGCGCCGCGTCGGGACAAAGGAGGACGATGCGGGTGTCAACGACCTCCATCTGAGTGGCCCGGCGCAATAGCATCGCGTTGACTTGGCCGCGCGTGGATTCTTCAGCTGAAGCCACACAGATGGCGTTGAGGTCATCATGGTCCAGATTTTTCCAGCCTTCTCCAATGGTAGATTCGATGGCCGCCCAGCCCAATTTGGCTGTGATTTTTTTGAAACTTGTCGGGTCAATCCTACGCACAACGGTCAGGACGTCAGCCAAGACGCCTAACTCGCGGCGCCTCGTCATCGAAAGTTTTTCCGCCAGAGCCGCCTGGCTTGCCGTCCGCATGATGGCGCGTGCAATTCCGGCCTCTCGGCTGTTCCGCTTTACCAATCGGGATGCGGGGCCTAGCGGCATCCAGACATTTAGAACATGCCAGAGGACATCGCTAATCTCCGAGAAGGTATTTATCGGTGCATCCTGAAAGCGTTCAGCGAGACGGGATGCGCCGGCAACTAGCAAGTCTAGTGCGTAATTGTGGTCAGTGAAATTAAGGGCATCAACGAGCTCAACAAACGCCCAGACACGATCCTGCGGCCAGGATTGCGCCAAGGTGAGGAGGCGGCGAATATCGAGCTCTTTCCGAAATGCGGCGCGCCACTCGTCGGAAGTTCCCAAATTCAGCCGGTCGAGGAGATAGGCCACGGTAAACGTGTCTTCGGGCGTTATCGCCGAAACGGCGGCCGCGAACGCCAAGGGATTGCAAGTTGCGATCAATGCCTTGGCGAAAACCTTATCTTTGTTCCAGACATTGTTGATCAGTCCCGCAAGACCGTGTCCAGACGGGTCTCGAGGAGTCGAGAGCCAGCGGCCAAGCTGGTCCAGGTGCGGTTCGAGAGTCGACCGCGGCCAATCCAATTCAACGCTCTCTAATGCCGTAAGGACGCCTGCAGCGAACGAAATATCCTCCGGCGACTCAACTGCCCACACCCGCGCCTTCAACGCTATTAGGCCCGTATCGTCCAGCAGCCGTGTCTTCCGCCATCGGAAGTTGTCCATGCGACCTAGCTCGGTGAGTAGCAATGCGGTCCCGCCGAGCGAGAGCGCCGTATCCAGGAGGACAGCTTGGCAAATGCCAGCAATCTGACGCCGTCCAGCCTCATTCTGACCTTCGATGATCTGCTCTAGCACCTTGAGAGCGAACTGCTGGTGAGGGCAGCGAAGATCCTGGTCTGAGATGACCAGACGGCTGGCGACCAACCACTGAACAGCCGCCTTTAGCTCGGGTTCCGATATACCGCCTTTGGCGCCTAGCCGCTGCAGGTCTTCGTAGGCGGCACGCGCGTCCCGACTGCCGAGCTGCCGCGCCGCAATCAAGGCAAGCACTACGTCGGCTTTCACACCTCGGGCATTTGTCGCAGATTCCTTTGCGCGCCGCCAGCCGCCGCCAAGGATGAAACAAAACTGCCAGGGTCTGTCCGACACTCTTTCCGCATCTCGAATCCGCTGATCGAGAGGCACTTCCATAGAACGGTCCCCGACGTGGTCATCCGCTCGTCGAACCGCGGCCAAGGTCTCTGCTCGCCGTTTTAAAAGGGCACTGGCGATCGTCTCCACCGCGCGCTTGGAGTCTAGGGTAATCGAGCCTATTGGCTGAGCGGACCGATCGACGACATTGTGGGTTGAGAGGACTCGTAAACTATTGGTCGCCGCCTCCTCGAAGCGACGGAGGACCGCCGGCGGCATCAGGTGGGCGTCATCAATCAGTATGAGCGTCATTTGAGTCTGAGCCGCCGATGGCAGGGGTATGATCGAGGCCTGCGGGTCCTCAAGCCGCCACACCCGCCATCCGCGTCGAGCCAGATCGTGCGCCGCTTGATAGGCAGTTACAGATTTGCCGGCTCCCGGTGATCCTACCAGACGTGCCGAATATCCGATCTCCAAACGCCGCAAGATTTGATCAGTCTCAATGAGGCGGGGGCAGGCAGCTGCATCAGCTGGTCCCAGCCCTTGCCCGAGCAAGGCTGGGCCGAGATCGCGCGTGGCATGGAAGGTGACCTCGCTCCAGCAGCCAAGCAACGATGGCGCGTGTTCTTCCGCTGCGATCCGCGCTTTGAGAACAGACGCTTCGATGGCCGCCGGAAAGGTTCGGATCGCCTCAACCAAACCCTTCAGATCAAACGCATGCTCTGGATAGAACGTTTCGATGATCTTAGGATCGTCGGCCATCAGGTCCTGCAGATCTTCCCAGACCAGCACTTGAACCGTGAACCGTCCTGACTTTTCGCGCTCATCTGATATCCGGCGCACCCCGGCTTGCAATACAGCATCGCGTAGCGCCGTGGTTGCCAAGACCCAATGCGTTAGAGGAGGGGTAAACTTCTCAGCCTTCGCAATCTCAGTCTCGATTTCAGCCAAGGTGACAGCGTGCCCGTAACTGTGCTCCTTCCCCTTGCACTGAACGCCATAGCGCCCTCGCCTCTCGCTTAGCGGCGATGAATAAATATCGACACCATGCTGCGCTTGGCCGCGACGACCGTGCATCTCCGCCAGGGGGTCCGACCAGACAGCCCGGAAGATGTGCAGGCAAAGCCGTTCAAACGTCTCCCAGTTCTTTGGCGCCGAAATCTGCTTTGCATGAAACTCCATATGATAGCCCGACTCAGCGACCGTTCCAGCCGCCTCATAAAGTCGCCGATGCAGCGCAATAACGCCAGAGGCGCGAAATGGTGTTGCAATCTACCTGCTGGGCTCGCCGTGCAGCTCTCTGCTCGTCAAGCCGATTGAATGCCGTCTAGAATGGAACATTCAGGGCCATACCCCCTATGATTAAACCGGTCATTGACACAGATCGGGCATCGACCGGGCGTCTCACCTTCACTCCGCCGCCTTCGTGCCGCCCGCACCACCAAAAAGGGCTCGGAGGATCTTTTTAGAGGTCACCGACAACTTCGGGTCCGTTCCGTTCGAGAACTTGCGGATCGCGGCAATGATCTCCAGCTCGTTTTCTGTGAACTCACCGACCATTTCTTGAAAGGCCGCGCGGTCATTTTCGTTACCATCCTGAGTAAGCGCCAAGACGAACAGGGGGCGAGGTTCGACCTCCAATGCCTTCGCGATGCTCACGACGCGATCAAGGGGCACCTTTGTTCGCCCGCTTTTCATCATCGACACGACGTTGTCGTTAGTGAATCCGATCTCCCTTGCTATGTCCCGTTGGCTCTTTCGGTGACTGAGTTCATGGATCCGCTTGTCTAGAAATTTCGCAATCTCGGATTTGCCGGATTTCCCGCTGGTATTGGTCACGCTATTCTCATCGCTAAATAGTTGATCTTGTTTAAGATATATCGATAGCAGGTAGGGGAATTTGATTTCCCGTCGGCGAGTGGCATGGGGTCCGCGGGATCCAAAGTCGCCTATCTGATCGCCAGAGCCGGAAGAGGCGTCGCGTCGCCTTCACGACTCGGATAATGGCCACGCGGTGTGGTCATCGGCCACCCGAGGTGGCCTGATGAACTACTCGACCACGATTATCCTTAAGGGGATCAAAGACCCTGCTCGACAGGTGGCCCTGGAATATGCTTCGGCTATCACCACGTCCGTGCAACGACGGGTGGCCGGGAGGACAGTTGTTCGGCCGGTGATCAATCTCGGCGATTACACATGCCGAGCCGTCATAGATTGGGTCGTCATCAGCTTCTGGTTCGAACGCTCTACCCAGCTCCAATTCGTGCAAGAGGTTGTCGAACCCATCATCGGCCGGACACCTTACGTAGAGCCGATCGATCCAGCACCGGGAAACGTCAGCACTGAATTTCAAATTCGATTTCAGGAACCTCGGCTGAAGTTGTTGGCCGAGTGCGAAGACGCGCTTGACAAGAAATTCAAGCTCCAGATGCACGGCATCGTTCGGTCGATAGAGATCAGCGTCGATTTCAAGCCCCGGTCACCCTCGCCTGACTCGGTCGGTCGAATGGTCGGGGTTTTGTCCCGGCACCTGTTCCCGGACCGGGACTTCATTACAGTGGCGCTGGACAGGCCACGCTTCTCGTGGCGCCGAGGGAAATCCACCTTCGTGATGGGAGCGAACAACCTGCTGTCGTCCGACGCTGACAGACCTGCTCCCATTGATGCGACGTTCTACATTGGCCGAAAGGATGGGCAAGTCGGCTGGCGGGTGATGGAGAAGCTCATCGACAACCAAAATATCGAGGCCGGAACCTTCGACATACTCCCCCCCAGTCAGCACCGAGCCAGAATCGAGGTTACCCTGGATCGGCAAGAGCTGATCGACCTTGAGGTAGACTTCATCCACGACCTGCGACGGTTCAACTTCAGCAAGCTCCAAGGCCGATACTTCCAGTTTATGCTCCCGACCTTCGAGAACCGGTTCGCAGGCAAGCACCCTGCTTATAGGGCACTTGAGATCGATCGCTGGAGACGGTTCCTCAACGCGGGCATTGTCGGGCTTGTCGCTATGGAAGGGGCGAGACGGTCATTCAGACAGGCCGCCAGGCCGGCGCTCAAGAGAAGCCTGCGAGTTAAAGGACGGACGATCCGGCCGCTCAGCAGGCTAGGTAGTGGGGCGTCAGGTAGCTTCCTCGCCTACGAGACTCTCAATGGCCGGGCGGCGATGGCGCTGGAAAAGCTGGGCCAGAGGGAGGCTGAGTGATGGGTGCTGAATGTAGGTCTATGCTGACCAAGTTATTAGGTCGCCAGGCCCGCTGATCACGTCGAGCCGTTGCGCGGAAAGGAGCTCCGCACATCCAGATACGCCAACTGCTGGAGATTCTGGTGGGAAAAACCTGCCAAACCGGAGTCGACAACACTGGCTGATGCACGGGCAGGTATCAAACCAACCTGTGCTTTGCCATCAGGCCAGCTAGCGTCGCGCTCTCTATGACCGCGCTTTCAGGGACGATCGCGTAACCCCAAGCCTTCGACGCAGTGTCCGTCGATATCTGATTGGCATGCTTGACCCATTCGCAGGCCGCGCGCGACTTCTCTTGGACCATCTGATCATTCATTTCGCCGTCGGCCTTGATCTCGACGATCAATTTGCCCGCCGACATCTCCACGACGAAATCCGGCTCGTAGGCTTTGCCTGATCGATATTCGATCTGGAACTGCCCGGGGCCTGGCTTCACCCAGCGCAGCACGTCTTTCTCGAATTCGCTATCGATCAGCGCTGCGAAGCGGCGCTCTGTGTCCGATTGGAACTTGTGGAAGTTGTAAGGGCTCTTCGTCGTGCCCTTGAAGACGTAGCTCCTCGTCTCCGAGAGCGGCTTTGCTGATGTTCTGATGTCGAGCATCCTGGCTATGCCCGTGATGCTGATCGAGAGAGGCTTGAGAGTGCGGAAGGCGCGAACGAGTTTCGCCTGATAGTCGGCCGGTGTCTCGTGATAATGCCTCTGCATTTGCTCAAAGATAAAGGTGGCGATCGCCTTGCCGCGCGCCAGCGCGACGTTCTCCACGTCGTCCTCGGTCGCGAGATAACTGCGCAGATGCGCGACGGCCTGTCCTGCTAACTTGTAAAGCAGGTCCGATTGCGAATCGTAGTCCACCTGGTCGAAGTCGATGAGGTGCTTGACGATGTAGTTCTCGACCTGGCTCTCTCTCGGTCCGGCCACGGAGCGCGCCAGCTCGCGCTGCGTCTGCTCGCGCAGTGTGCGGATGAGGATGCGGTCGGAGAGCGGCTGGAAGCGGATTGAGGCGATGCCCTCCAGGTCGAAATCGTCGAACCAGAAATTCACTTCCCGGCTCGGGATGACGACGATCTCGGGAATCTCGATGATGTTGTCGGCGACGCTCGCGGTCACGATGCCGACGATCTCCTCGATTCGTGGCTGCAGCACGACGCCATCGAGGGTTCCTTGCGTCGGCTGCAGGGCACGTCTGACGTCGGCGGCGAGTTCCTGCTGGATTTCTGGCCGCGTCAGTTCCTGCACACCGCCCTTGAGCTGCCGCTCGTATTTCCGCGCGATGAAGTCGAGAGTGGTTTCAACCACCCTCCGGTCGTCCTCGTGCACGAACAGTGCAGGCGCTTCGTGCGCTTCTAGGACAACCGACCCATTGGAAATCAATTTCGACTGGAAGGCTGCCGGTATCTCGATCACCTCCTCGGTCTCGGCCGGCACGTCGCCGCCTTTGCCGATGGTGAGCGTCTTCACCTGAACGAGGGAGTCATTCTCCCTTGCCCGGCGGATTACTTCATCGAAACGGTCATGCGCGATGACGGTAAGCGTGTCGACGGTCTCCACGCCAGTGCGCTCCCCATAGGGAAGCCGCAGTCCACGACCGAGCGTCTGCTCGGTAAGAATGTCGGAAGCGGAGGCCCGGAGCGGCACGATCGTATAGAGATTGGTGACGTCCCAGCCTTCCTTCAGCTTGTTCACATGGATGACGATTTCGGTAACGTTGTCGGTCTCCAGTCTGACCAGGCGCTGGACGGCTTCGTCGCTTTCCTCGCCCTTCAGGTTAGAGTGGACCTCGGCGACGCGCCCCTTATAGGCGCCGCTGAAGAACTCATCGCTCTCAATGCCGGCCCGGATTGCGCTCGCATGGACGGTATCCTGAGCAACCACCAGCACGAAGGGATGCACGCGCGGACGGCCGGTCTGGCGGGCATATAGATCGAGTTCCACCTTGACGTGCTCATGGTAGTGGATGCCGTCCTCCAGCATGATCGTCTCAAGCTGCTCGTCGGAAAAATCACTACGTCTGAAGTCCGCACGGGTGGCGACCGCCGGCTCTTTGACAAAGCCGTCGGCCATGGCGTTGCCGAGCCCGTAATCGAAGACGACGTTGCGGAACGGCACGGACTTGGCGCCGACCGTCTTCGGCGTGGCGGTCAGCTCCAGGCCGAGCGCGGGCCTCAGTTCGTTGACCGCGCGCATGCCAGCGCTGGCGCGGTAGCGGTGTGCCTCGTCCATCAGAAGCACGAGGTCGGGGAGCGCGGCGAGATAGTCGAAATACGACTCGCCGATCGTCTCGCGCATAGTGCGGATGCGGCCCTTGTCTTTGTTGATCTTGTCGACGTTGAAGATGTTGATGATCGCCTCCCCGCCGAAGAGGTCAGAGCCGCGCACGCCTCGTCCTTCCTCCCAGGTGTCGCCGGTGACGATGATCGGCGGCGTCTGCGCGAATTGAGAGATTCCGCGGAAGACGTATTTCGGCGAGGCTTGCTTGGAGAAATCGGCGACCAGCTTATCGTAGATCGTGGTGTTTGGCGCCAGAACGAAGAAATTCTTTGACCGGCCAGTGAGGTAGAGATAGGCGATGAAAGCACCCATCAGGCGCGTCTTGCCAACGCCGGTGGCGATCGAGAAGCAGACCGAGGGGAAATCGCGCTCGAAGCTCTCGACCGAGCCATATGCAGTCTGCACGGCAGCGAGCGCTGTAGCCGGATCGGCATCGTTGGCGACGCCGATGCGCTCGACGATGTCGGCAAGGATGTCGAGGGAGCGCTCCTGCGGCGCTCGTAGAGACAGGCGCTGGGCAATCTGGCGGCGGATGCGTTCGTCGCTCATCTCAGTCCTCCCCAGCCTGGTCGAAGAGTGGCAATGAACCTTTCCCGTTGCGGGAGGCGCTAGGCGCCGGCGGTTCCCCGGGCTCAGCTATTGGCAGGTTCTTCACGTTGAGCGAATAGTCGTCGCGACCCCATTCGCACTTGGCGAGAATCGCAGTCGGAATCTTCACCAGCGTGAGATTCTCAAAGGCCTCGGGATTGGCGTTGAAGGCCTTGCAACAGACGAGCAACGATCTGTCCGGCCCGACATCCTCGGAAATCCTCCGGCAGGCGTCGTGTGTTAAGCTCTGTGTGGTGACATAGATGAAGTCGTTCTCTGTCGAATAGCCGTGCCGCCAATATTCATCAGCGCTTTGCGAAGGCGCGTAGGTGAAGCCCATATGCCGGCACAGTGCCTCCGCGAGCATTGTCGCGTTATAATCTTTCGCTATAACCCAGTTGCCGTATTTGTCGTGGGCCAGAAGTGACGGAGCAAGCTTGTAGTAGCGGAACCCGCCGCCACCTTTCCACCCGACCGTTTCCGTGACCCCACCAGCATCGTCGCCGTCGATCACTTTCTTCAGGCGCGGAACGATGTGCGTTTGAGCATGGTCGCCAAGCTCGGCCATAATCCAGCGTCGACCCATCTTTTGAGCTACCGCTCCGGTAGTGCCAGAACCAGCGAACGAGTCGAGCACCAAGTCACCAGGTGTAGTTGCGAGTCCGATAATGCGGGCTAAAAGCCGCTCAGGCTTTGGCGTGCTGAATGGATCTTCGCCAAAAATCTTGATAGATTCTTGCTTAGCTTCTTGCGTATGGCCGACTTCTTCGTGCGACCAAAACGTCTGTGGAGTTATTCCTTCCTTCAACTCAGAAAGAAATCTCTTTATCTGTGGAATTGCTGTCCCATCTTTTCCCCACCATATCCTATTGTCTCGGTGTAAAGCCCAAAATTTACTTTCTTCAACCCGCCAGTAATTCTTGTTCGGCGGACCGGGGATAACTCTTCCCGACGGCGACGTGATCGAATAAATACCCTTGCTGTAGAAGTTTCTCGCCGACAAGTCTCCCGGCTTCCAGCGTCCTCGAGGGTCGTTGTCCGGGTTTTTATACGCTGCGTTTTGCTTATCTGACCTTGCCATTTGGTTTGGTGACCAGCGATCGCCATTTTTTGCATAAACAATTACGTAGTCATGATCTTCCGAAAAATGGCGCGCTGTGGATTTTGGCGAATAGTTCTTGCGCCATATTATGGTAGCTACGAAATTCGCACGTCCAAACACCTCGTCACACAGCACCTTAAGATAGTGCGCCTCGTTGTCGTCAATGGTGATCCAGAGCGAGCCGTCGTCTGACAACAGAGTCCTTATCATCTCCAATCGATCGCGCATTAGGCTAAGCCACAGAGAATGCTCTAGACCGTCGTCATAGTGCGTGAAGGCACTTCCGGTGTTGTATGGCGGGTCGATGAAGACGCATTTGATTTTGCCGGCAAAATCCGATTCCAGCGCCTTCAGTGCCAGCAGGTTGTCCCCGCGAATTAGCATGTTGTCGAAAATGTCGACCTCTGATCGACGAGCCGCCGCGTGATACGACAAAGCCGGGTCTTCGATCAGGATACGAGGCTCAAGTTTCGGCCGCTCGTCCTTGCCGATCCAGGTCAGTTCAAGCTTCTGTTTTTTGGCCATTGAACTTCTTTTTTCGCTCTTCCCATATGCGCCGCTTCTCCCGAAATTCGGCGCTTAGTTGATTCTTTGTAGGCCGCTTCGCCTGCTTCGGCGCGCGAGTTGGTTTAACCTTGGCTGTGTCGCCGTTCATACCGCGAACCTTGGCGTCCTCTCGCGCACCGCTAAGCGGGGGCGAAGGCACGACCGATATCGAGGTCAGCGGACCCTCAACTGTTGCCTCAACTGAAATGCCAGGGCCGGCCGGGGCTCCGTGTCGCAAGCGAATGCGCCTGAAGGGTTCCACAGTTCGGCTGATATAAACGGGACCAATGTGCGGATCGGGAGTCAAGAAGGCCGGCAGCGTTTTCGGTGTTGCCTCTTTGCGGTCGCGCACATGGCGAGCGGTCCAGCGCACGGTATAGAGATGTTCGACTTCACCGTAGCCGGTTAACGCATCCATTATCTCAGCCTCCGCGTCCGCAATGACGGCCCGAATGGACCTTGTCTTCTCGCGCAGCCAGCGCACCGCGTCACCCTGCTTGGCTTCTAATAAGGCGATCTGTTCTTCTGCGGCTTTCCGCTGGGCTAGATCAGGATCCCCGGTTCGTAGCCAGCGCCGAAGGTCCGCGATATAGGCGTCGGTTCGGGCCAGACTCTCACTGCCGCGTCTTACAAGTCGTGCGATCACTTGCTCCGAATCTGTTTCCTTTTCTTCCAACATCGCCAAGTGCTTGAGGTCGCATGTGCCGAGAAAATCCCAGTAGAGGGCGTCTGACGCGATTTCGAGTTCGTCAGGCGGCAGGTCAAATACCTCGCTTGGAGTAGAGCACCGCATTTCGAAGAATTTCGACGCAAGCCAAGGGGAAATCGGATCGCCTTCCTCATTGACACAGGCGACCAGGGGCGACGACCATGCACTAAACGGGGTTTCCAGGGTGGCGCGCGAGACCATGAGCCAGCCCGCGCGGTAACGAAGCGAGCTCACCTCCCAGGCGGGACCCGGGTAGGAATCGAGATAAAACTCTGTCTCGACCGGAACTGCTCCAAACCCCTCTAAAGCAACTCCACACCGATCAAACACGGCTACCGGACCGACCAACGTATGGTGAAAAGCAGGTCCTTCTTGGGCTGCCGGTTCAGACTTTCAGCGATCTCGTCGAGCATGTCGGACGCCTGCTTGCGCACGTCCCGCCGCCGCTCATGTTTCGAGAGCTTCAGGTCGTCCATCTCACCCTCTAGCTTCTTGATTTTGCGCCCTAGGTCGAGCTTCTGCTCCATTGAGGCATCAGGTGAGCGGCGCTCCTTGCGGAGACCCTTTATCTCAGCGTCGAGCACAGCAATCTGCGCGTCGAGCTCGATCTCGATGTCCTTGGCGTAGTTGTCCAGCCGGGTTTCCTCTTCCTCGAGCCAACGGAAATTCTGTTTCTTGACGCGATCCGAGAAGGCTGAAAACTGTTCGTCCTCGATGCTCTGAAGGCCAGGAGAATGAAGGGTGTCCCGAATTTCCTGGGCTCTTGACGGAACCATGAGCAACCGGTCGGCTGTCTCTGGGGGGATCGCAATGCCGTCATCCGTTACACACGAAAGCAAGAGCTCCTCGCGTGCTGAGTTGTGCGTCCGAATTTGTGCCTTCGAGACGCGCAGCAGGCCTGACTTGCCAGCTAAATTCTTGACGTCGGCGAGCTGTCCAGGAAAGGGATAGTCTGCCAGGTTGAACAGCAAAGATGTCGGGCTCGACGGTTCGCCTCGAACCTTTGCCTTTTCGACAATCTCCGTCGCGAGATTCCCGTCTGAGAGTCGAAAGAACTGCCAATCGTGATCATCGGCGTCGGGCCATTTGGTCGTCCAGGTTTTGCCTTCGTAATCGAACCTGAAGATCGCGTCATGGTGAAACCTGGCACCCATCAACTCGGCTTGCGCCACAATGATGAGGCGCCGTGTGAAATCATCCACTGCGTTATCGAGCTCTCCTTTTCGGCCCTTCAGCCGAGCGACGACATCTTGATCAAGATGCTCAAGCACTTTAGCCCGCGCGGACTGCATGTCGGAATCGATGCGATCCTGCAGCGTAGAGGTCAGGGCGTCGAACTGCTGAACAATTTCAGCCTCGGTTCGGCTGGACTGGACGATGCCCAGAACGCGCTGCTCAAAGTCGACACCGCGTTCGATCGTGCCGAGAACCTCGTCGCTTGAACCGAACACGCCACTAAAGAGCTTGAATTTCTGAGCAAGCAATTCGTAGATCCGCTGCTCGGCCTGGTTCTTTCGGTTCAACATATTCACGACGGTAACATCGATCTTCTGACCGTAGCGATGACAGCGACCGATGCGCTGCTCGACGCGCTGCGGATTCCATGGGAGGTCGAAATTGATCAACAAGGAGCAAAATTGCAGGTTGATACCCTCAGCGCCACTTTCAGTAGCTATGAGGATCGTCTTGTCCTTGCTGCGGAAGGCCTCGACAATCGCCGCTTTCATGTCCGCGGTGCGCGAGCCGGAAACCCTGTCCGTGCCGGCGTGATCTTCTCGCCAGGCCTGATAAAGAGATTTGCTGACAGGGTCGTTGTTCGACCCATTGAGAAGCACAATCTGACTGTCGTAACCGTTGGCCGATAGTAGCTCGCTCAGGTATTTCTGCGTGCGGACACTCTCCGTGAAAATCACGGCTTTGCGCTGGCCGCCCTTGCTCGAGATGGCATCGAGGATGCCGGGAAGCTGCGTGAGGAGCTTTTCACCCTTGGCGTTCTGTCCTATCGACTCGGCCAGGGCCAGAAACGACTTAAGCTCGTCCAACTCGACTGCCAACAAAGCCGCATCAATGACTTGTTCTTCGCCGTCCTCTTTCTCCTCTAGCTCCTCGGCGATCTCCGCGATCGTATCAATGTCGTCCGTAATGGTCTCGTCGACGCGTTGGCGTTTCTCCAAACGTTCGATCAGGGACCGGAGGTAGCCAGTCACGGCAAAAGTGGATGATCCGAGGATTTTGCGGACCTGAAGCACCACGAGTTGATTGGCACGGTCGCCATAAGAGATAGTGTCCTTGCGCTGCAGGAAGGTCGACACCTTCTCGTAGAGCTGCACCTCGAGGCTGGGCGGCTCGAAATCGAACACGACGGCGTTTCGCTTTGTGAAGTTGATATGTCCGGCCTCTTGGACCTGGCGGCGCAGCGAGCGGAAGCAGACGGGTATTAGGCGCTCGCGGAGCGCCTCGAGAGATGCTGGCGTGGCGCGAGCTCCAGTGTAGAGGGTCTTGAAAGCTTCTTCGCCGCCGAAATGATTATCGTCAATCATCGACACGATGCCAAAGAGCTCCATAAGGGAGTTCTGTAGCGGCGTGGCCGTAAGCAGAACCTTGAACGGATCCTTCAAGGCGTCTTTCAAAAGCTTCGATCGGAGAGCACCCGGCTTGTAGACGTTGCGCAAACGATGTGCTTCGTCGAACACTACCAAGTCCCACTTGGTCAAGGCGAGTTCATCGGCGCATCGCGCCGCAAATTCGTAGCTGGAGATGATGATTCCAGGAGCATCGCGGAACGGCTTGGCGCGGCCCTCCTTCTTCAAGACCTTGTAGGTAGCTGACTCCAAGATGGTCGCCGGCAGCGAAAACTTCTCGCGCAACTCCTGCTCCCACTGCTTGCGCAAGGAGGCCGGGACAATCAAAAGGATGCGGCGTTTCTGCTCAGCCCATTTCTGGCCCATAATGAGACCAGCTTCGATGGTCTTGCCGAGCCCCACCTCATCGGCAAGAAGAACGCCTTTCGATAGCGGGGACTTCAGGGCGAACAGCGAGGCTTCGACCTGGTGCGGGTTCATCTCCACCCGCGCCGCGGTCAAAGAACGCGTGAACGCATCCTGGTCGAAGCCGTCAAGGGTGATGCGATGGCTGTGGTAGTGGCCTTGAACACTCGTATATGACGACAAAATTTCCCAAGCCTCATTTCACTCGAATCAGACCGCGAAAGTCGGATTGAAGACACCCCGGCGATTTCTACTAAGTCGGTCAGACTATCGCAACCTGACGAAGACGAAGTTCGAGCACTTTCATCTTCTCTCAGCTATTTTTGGCTACGCGGCCGGTTTAACCTCTATTTGGTTCGAACGCGCCACGGGGCGAGCAGCTGTAAGGACCGACCATTACAGAGCTGTGATTTTAGAGTTCATACGGCGGCAACTGAGCCATCGCTGCCGCCTTCGCAGCAATCGTCACGTCTCCATACTCATCACCCGCGGTGCGTCCGGCATGCCCTTGGATTGCATCCAGCGTGCGGTCCGCAATGCCCACCTCGCGGCCGACCGTTTTGAACCGATGGCGCCAACCATGGCTGGGGCTTACGCCGTCAGGAATGACTTTCTGCGCCTGCAACCACTCGCTCACCCGACCGGCGACTGTTCGGGCCGGAAGCGATCCATCCTTCTTTTTCGTAGCGGGATAGAAAAGCGGCCCATCGGCAGCATCACTTACAAAGTCCATAAAGCCAAGGTCCACGAGCTGTTGGTGCAATGGAACGTCACGATAGTTGCCCGCCTTGACGGAACCAGCGTCAGGTGCGATCCGAACTACCGGAACGCCTTTCTCATAACGAAAGTCCTGCTTACGGAGCTGGGTGATTTCGGCAATTCGAGCGCCCGTATGCGCGCACAAGATCGGCGACCACCGTTTGGCTGCGGTCGTTTCGGGCGCTTCGCGCGTCCGCGGATTATCGGAGTGTTTTGGCTGGTAATCCCGAGCCAGCTTCAAAACGGCAACAGCCTCGTCCGTGGTGAAGCCTTGTTCGCGCGAGCGCTGTTTTTTCGAAACCTTGATGCGCACCTTCTCCGCGACGTTTGTTTCGAGCCGATCGTTGTTGACTGCCCACTTCAAGACCGTGCGAACGGAGGTCAGGTAGACGTCACTGACGGTCTTGCTCGCCAGGACTTTCAGGTTCGCATCCTTCCACTCCAGCAAGTTCTGCTTGGTGAGCCTGCGAGCGTCGTCGTGGCCGATGAACTTTGACAAGTTGGCGAAAACGGGTGACCACCGCTTACGTGCCTCCCTGCCCTTCCCGTCGGCAGCGCGCTCATTCAGGTAGTCAGCAAGCAAGCCTTTCAAGGAAACCGGCTCACGGTCATCGGTTGCTGGCTGCGCGGTCGTCAGCAGCGGATGCGAGGGGCTACCAGTGAAGTCTCCCTCGTTTCGCTCGCCACGCCTCGACAACGCCTCATAGCTCGAAACGCAAAGAGCTCTTGCGATTTGGCGCCATTCCGCGCTTCCCTTGGGCGCCGCGTGATTGCCTAAAGTTCGGTAGCGTTCGATTCGATCCCCGATTAGCAGTTCAAGCTGGTCATCAGAAAGCTTTCCTGAATAGCCGTCGCGGAAGGGCTGGCCCTCATCATATCCCACGTCGAAGGACGCATACTGGTGATGGTTTGCACGAATCTCTTCGTCAAAGGTCAGCTGCGCCTGGTAGTCTCGTATCGCGATTTGAGGTGCGGACAGCGGATAGCGCCCGGTGGTTATAGATCGCTCGCCAGCCTCAACTGCCCGGCGCTCGCCGAGTGCTATCTTGTGCTGTAGGGCTGCGACCGCCCCAGGGAGCGTCTTCAACGCCGTCCGGTAGTCAGGCCCGAGGGCCGTTCGCAGCTCCGTCTTGCCTTCCATGTAGGGACGCAGCTCGTTCGGAATGACGAGCCGAGCGAAATAGCGACCATCACGATTT
Source organism: Mesorhizobium sp. M2A.F.Ca.ET.043.02.1.1 (assembly GCF_003952405.1). Lineage (NCBI taxonomy): Bacteria > Pseudomonadati > Pseudomonadota > Alphaproteobacteria > Hyphomicrobiales > Phyllobacteriaceae > Mesorhizobium > Mesorhizobium sp. M2A.F.Ca.ET.043.02.1.1. Next base: position 4,801,720 of record NZ_CP034445.1, on the reverse strand, counting down.
AGGAGATTTCGAACGCGGCCAGCCACTGATCCATCCGGTTTGTTACGGTTTTTGTAACGCCATAATGGACACGAAGCCTTGCATGTCAAGGGCTTCAGCGATTTCAAAGGGATAGGCTGGTGCTGCGAGAGAGGATTGAACTCTCGACCTCTCCCTTACCAAGGGAGTGCTCTACCACTGAGCTACCGCAGCCTGCGATGGCGGCGCTTCTGCCATATCGAACCGGCAAGCGCAAGGCCAAGAAAAACCCAAAGCGTCGCATCTGATTCTTGGCCGCCATTAAGCGGTTTGGGGCGGTATGCGCGGCCGATCCACAGCGTGAAACCCGCCGGACGGCCTGCTTTCATGACATTGCCGGGCCAAAATGCTACCCATTGCGGAATAGCAGCCGGCTGACCGGTCAGGGATTGGACGATGGGCGAGAAGACAAATCCACCGAAAAAGGGCGAAGCCGTGCACAAGGAACGGCTGGCCGAAGCGTTGCGCGCCAATCTGCAGAAGCGCAAGGCGCAGGCCCGCTCGCGCCGCACCGGCAGTGCCGATCAGCGGCCGGAAGGCTTGCCGGCTGCTGGAAAAATGCACAAGGACTGACCAAATCAGCCATACTGCCCGGCCATGGTCGGTCCGGTTTCAGGAAAATCCTATTTCTTGAACCAAGCCGGCCAATGGTCTAAGCCGGGCGCATCAACCGATTGAACCGGCCTGTTCTGGCCGAGGGGACGTTTTCTAATGGATCGCATCAGAATTGTCGGCGGCAATGAGCTGGCCGGTACCATTCCGATCTCGGGCGCCAAGAACGCGGCGCTGCCGCTGATGATCGCCTCGCTGCTCACCGACGACACCCTGACGCTCGAAAACGTGCCGCATCTGGCCGATGTCGAGCAGCTGATCCGCATCCTCGGCAACCACGGCGTCGACTATTCCGTCAACGGCCGCCGCGAGAGCCAGCAGAAAGGCTATTCGCGCACGATCAATTTTTCCGCCCGCAACATCGTCGACACCACCGCTCCTTACGAGCTGGTGTCGAAGATGCGCGCCTCCTTCTGGGTTATCGGGCCGCTGCTTGCCCGCATGGGCGAGGCCAAGGTGTCGTTGCCCGGCGGCTGCGCCATCGGCACGCGCCCTGTCGACCTGTTCCTCGAGGGCCTGCAGGTCCTTGGCGCGGAACTCGACGTCGACAATGGCTATGTCCTGGCCAAGACCCGGAATGGCCGCCTGGTCGGCAATCGTTACGTCTTCCCGAAGGTTTCGGTCGGTGCCACCCATGTGCTGATGATGGCGGCCTCGCTCGCCAAGGGCGAGACGGTGCTCGAAAACGCCGCGCGCGAGCCGGAGATCGTCAATCTCGCCGAATGCCTGATCGCTATGGGCGCCAAGATCCACGGCGCCGGCACCTCCACCATCACCATCCAGGGCGTCGAGGCGCTGTCCGGCGCCCGTGTCCGCGTCATCCCCGATCGCATCGAGACCGGCACCTATGCCATGGCGGTGGCGATGACCGGCGGCGATGTGGTGCTGGAAGGCGCGCGGCCCGACCTGTTGCAGACGGCGCTCGACGTTCTCGTCGAGACCGGCGCCGAGATCACGCCGACCAACGAGGGCATCCGCGTCAAGCGCAACGGCGCCGGCATTGCGCCGGTCGACGTGACCACCGCGCCCTTCCCCGCCTTCCCGACCGACCTGCAGGCGCAGTTCATGGGCCTGATGACCATGGCCAAGGGCAAATCGCGCATCACCGAGACGATCTTCGAAAACCGCTTCATGCATGTGCAGGAGCTTGCCCGGCTCGGCGCCCACATCACGCTTTCCGGCCAGACGGCGATCGTCGACGGCGTCGCCAAGCTCAAGGGCGCTCCCGTCATGGCGACCGATTTGCGCGCCTCGGTGTCGCTGGTGATCGCCGGCCTTGCGGCCGAAGGCGAGACCACGGTCAACCGCGTCTACCACCTCGACCGCGGCTTCGAGCGGCTGGAAGAGAAGCTCTCGGGCTGCGGCGCGGTGATCGAGCGCATTTCGGGCTGACGTACCGCGGCATTCTTTCCCAGCGGTTGCGCCGAGCGGAAAGACCGCATAACAGAACGTTGCATTGTCAACGTTCAGGTGCGTATTCCGCATGGCTCTCAAGCTCATCGCGCTCGACGATCAGGATCTGAGCATCGTCTCGGCGCATGTCCAGGACGCCGTGATGAAGGTCTCCGACCTGGAGTACCTGCCGGCGGCCAAGCGCTTCGTGCTGACCATGAACCGCTTCGTCTGGGAGGCGAAATCGGGCCTCTTTCGCCAGCACAATGAACGGCGGCAGAGCGTTCTGCATTTCGACCGCGTGCTCGGCGTCAAGACCAGCGGCATTCAACGCGACAAGCCCGCCGAAGTGCTGTCGCTGCTGGCGATCAGCTTCATTGCCATCAGCAAGCCGGCCGGCATCGTCGAATTGGTGTTTTCGGGCGGCGGCACCATCATGCTCGACGTCGAATGCGTCGAGGCACGGCTTGCCGATGTCGGCGGCGCCTGGGAAGCCACCTCGCGACCTGTGCACAGAGGCTGACGATGGCCATCACGCTCCGCCAGACCGATACCGATTTCGAGCAGCGCTTTTCGGCCTTCCTCACCACCAAGCGGGAAGTGTCGGCCGATGTCGAGGCCGTGGTGCGCGACATCATCTCCCGCGTGCGCGCCGAAGGCGACAAGGCGCTGATCGACTACACGCTGAAATTCGACAAAGCCGATCTCGGCGCGCTCGGCATCGCCGTGTCGAAGGACGACATCGCCAAGGCCTATGAAGCGGCCGATCCGGCCACCGTCGAGGCGCTCAAATTCGCGCGCGACCGTATCCGTTCGCATCACGAGCGGCAAAAGCCGAAGGACGACCGCTACACGGATGCCGCTGGCGTCGAGCTGGGCTCGCGCTGGACGGCGATCGAGGCCGTCGGCCTTTATGTGCCCGGCGGCACGGCGAGCTATCCAAGCTCGGTGCTAATGAACGCCGTGCCGGCCAAGGTCGCCGGCGTCGAGCGCATCGTCATCGTCGTGCCGGCGTCGGGCGGCGTCATCAATCCGCTGGTGCTGGTGGCGGCCGACCTTGCCGGCGTTTCGGAGATCTACCGCGTCGGCGGCGCGCAGGCCGTTGCGGCGCTTGCCTATGGCACCCAGACGATCAGGCCGGTCGCCAAGATCGTCGGTCCCGGCAATGCCTATGTCGCGGCGGCCAAGCGCCAGGTGTTCGGCACGGTCGGCATCGACATGATCGCCGGACCGTCGGAAGTGCTGGTGGTGGCCCGTGCCGACAACGATCCGGACTGGATCGCGGCCGACCTTCTGGCGCAGGCCGAGCATGATGTCTCGGCGCAGTCGATCCTGATCACCGACAATGCCGAATTCGGCAGGGCGGTCGAGCAGGCGGTCGAACGCCAGTTGCAAGTCCTGCCGCGCGGCGAGACGGCGGCCGCCAGCTGGCGCGATTTCGGCGCGGTGATCCTGGTGCCGACGCTCGATGCCTCGCTGCCGCTGGTCGACAGGATCGCGGCGGAACATGTCGAGCTCGCCTTCGACGATGCCGAGGGCTTCCTTTCCAGGATGCGCAACGCGGGCGCCGTGTTCATTGGCCGGCACACTCCGGAAGTGATCGGCGACTATGTCGGCGGCTCCAACCACGTGTTGCCGACAGCACGTTCGGCGCGTTTCTCCTCGGGCCTGTCCGTGCTCGATTTCGTCAAGCGCACCTCGATCCTGAAGCTCGGGCCGCAGCAGCTCAAGGCGCTGGCGCCCGCCGCGATCGCGCTTGCCAAGGCGGAGGGGCTCGATGCGCATGCCCGCTCCGTCGCGATCCGGCTGAACATGTAGCGATGCCCGGCCGCGACCAAACCCGCCACAGGCTGACCGACGTCGAGCTCGACGAAACGATCGGACGTTCGACGCCCGACGTCGAGCACGAGCGGGCGGTGGCGATCTTCGATCTCATCGAGGAGAACAGTTTTCGGCCGGTCAACGACGACGGCGCGGGTCCTTACAGGCTCAAGCTTTCGCTGGCCGAGTCGCGCCTGGTCTTTGCCGTCAGCCGCGAGAACGGCGCCGAGGTGGTCACCCACATCCTGTCGCTGACGCCGCTCAGGCGCATCGTCAAGGACTATTATTTGATCTGCGAAAGCTATTACGAGGCCATCCGCTCCTCGACGCCCAGCCATATCGAGGCGATCGACATGGGGCGGCGCGGCCTGCACAATGAGGGCTCGCAGACCCTGATGGATCGGCTCGCCGGCAAGATCGAGATCGACTTCGACACGGCGCGGCGGCTGTTCACGCTGGTCTGCGTGCTGCACTGGCGGGGCTAGATCAGGATGACGTTTCGTTGAACCGCCGTCCTGGTCCAGCTCTTTGTTGGAGCATGATCTTTTCCAAAAACCGGTTCCCACTTTTTGGGATCATGGTCTTTTGTTGGCGCATGATCTCTTCCGAAAACCGGTTCCCACTTTTTGGGATCATGGTCTTTTGTTGGAGCATGATCTTTTCCAAAAACCGGTTCCCACTTTTTGGGATCATGCTCTAGTGCCGGCCGCCCTGCCCCACTCGATCCTGTTTTTGTGCGGCATGAACGCCGTGCGCTCGCCGATCGCGGAGCAGCTGGCGCGCCGCATGCTGCCTGCCACCACCTTCGTCGCTTCGGCCGGCGTGCGCGCCGGCGAGCGCGATCCGTTCGTCGATGCGGTGCTTGCCGAGGACGACCTGTCGCTTGGCGAGCGCCAACCCCGGACGCTGGAGGATCTGGAGGATGATTATTTCGACCTGATCGTGACGCTGGCGCCGGAGGCGCACCACGCCGCGCTCGAGCTCACCCGCTCACTCGCCGTCGAGGTCGAATACTGGCCGATGCCGGACCCGACCGACACCGGCGGGACGCGCGAGCACATCATGGCGGCCTATCGCGACGTGCGCGAGCGGCTGAAAACGCGCATAAGCCGACGTTTCCTGCTTCCAGAGGCAGCAAACGCCACGGATTAAGCGTGTTCACAAGCGCACGATTATCATATAGGTTCCGCCGCAATTTCCAGCCGGGTGCTGGAACTACCATCCAAGCAAAGGTATCGAATGCCGAAGGAAGAAGTCCTCGAGTTTCCAGGTGTGGTCACCGAACTGCTCCCCAATGCGATGTTCCGCGTGAAGCTCGAAAACGAACATGAAATCATCGCCCACACGGCCGGCCGCATGCGCAAGAACCGCATCCGCGTGCTGACCGGTGACAAGGTCCTGGTCGAGATGACGCCTTACGACCTGACCAAGGGCCGCATCACCTACCGTTTCAAGTAGCAAATCGGCGTTAAGCACGATGAGCATCCTGCAGAAGCTCGTGCTTGCCTCGGGTTCGCCGCGCCGCATCGAACTCTTGCAGCAGGCCGGCATCGAGCCGGACCGGGTGCTGCCCGCCGATGTCGACGAGACGCCGCAGCGCGCCGAGCATCCGCGTTCGCTGGCCAAGCGCCTGTCCAAGGACAAGGCCGAGAAGGCGCTGGCCTCGCTGAAAAGCGAGGAAGATTACGCGCCCGCCTTCATCCTCGCCGCCGACACGGTGGTGGCGGTGGGGCGGCGCATCCTGCCCAAGGCCGAGACGATCGACGACGCCATCAATTGCCTCGGCCTGCTCTCCGGCCGCTCGCACCGCGTCCATTCCGGCGTCTGCCTGATCACGCCCGGCGGCAAGCTGCGCCAGCGGCTGGTGGAGACCAGGGTGCGCTTCAAGCGGCTGCCGCGCGAGGAGATCGACGCCTATGTCGCCTCCGGCGAATGGCGTGGCAAGGCCGGCGGCTATGCCGTGCAAGGCCTGGCCGGCTCCTTCGTGGTCAAGCTGGTCGGCTCCTACACCAATGTGGTCGGCCTGCCGCTTTATGAGAGCGTGGCGCTGCTTTCCGGCGAAGGCTTCAAGGCGCACAAGAACTGGCACGTCGCGCGGCCATGAGCCTGGACGACAAGGTGACACCGCTTCGGCCGAAGCGGCCCTGCCCCGAATGCGGAAAACCGTCCTCGCGCGAGCACTATCCGTTCTGCTCCGCGCGCTGCAAGGACATCGACCTCAATCGCTGGCTGAAGGGCGCCTATGTCATCCCCGGCCGTGAAGAGGAAGACGAGGACAGCCCGAAGCCTGGCCCCAAGGACGAGGGCTAAGCGCCAGCGGCACGCCCCCTTCTAAACCGCGTCGCGATCTTTCAGATCGCTCCATGCGCTTTAGGTTTTGATTTTACGCATGTCTTTATCCCGAAACCGGTTTCCACTGCGGGAGACATGCTTAGGGTGGTTGCGGGCAATCAGATCCCGGCTTTGCCGGCAAGTGCGATTGCTCCTTTGCCGACATCGTTCGAACCCCATTGCGCGGCTGCGACAATTGCCCCGGAAAATCGCCCGTTAGGCGCTGGACAGCCAAGATTCCCGTGCTATAACCCACGCGCTTTCAAGGGGCGCCGCCTGGTGCCCTCGCGAAACCCGGTGGGCGCATCCCGTTAGCCGGCGCAGGCCCAGATAGCTCAGTTGGTAGAGCAGCGGACTGAAAATCCGCGTGTCGGTGGTTCGAATCCGCCTCTGGGCACCATCCCCTCTTCTCCCGACATTCCCTTTCGCCGAAGCTTCTACGCTGCGGATTCTGCAAGTGCCTGAAATCGTTGATACTTTTCTGTCAAATAGCGCATTTGAGCTGGGCCGGGAGCGCTTCGGGCGCATTTGGTCCAACGAGGCGGGGGGGGATGGTATTTCCGTTGGTATTCGACATCCTGATGGTATCGAAACAGCCAAGAGAGACCTGACAAATGGCCCTCTCCGACGTGAAATGCCGCAACGCCCGCCCCGCTTCCAAGCTTGTCAAATTATCAGACGGGGGCGCGCTGCAACTATGGGTGCAGCCCACAGGCGCTCGCCTCTGGAGGCTCGCCTACCGCTTTGACGGCAAGCAGAAACTGCTAGCACTGGGCGGCTATCCCCTTGTCTCCCTAGCCGAGGCGCGCCAGGCGCGCGATGACGCTAAACGGCTCCTGCTGGCTGGCATAGATCCTGGAAAGGAACGCAGCTTGCGGAAGGCCGATTCGGCAAAGGACTCCTTTCGCTCAATTGCGGACGAATATGTTGAGAAGCTGAAGAAGGAGGGACGTGCCGACCGGACGATCAGCAAGGTCAAAATGGCTCCTCGGCTTTGCCTATCCGACAATCGGCGACAAGTGCATTCGGGAAATCGATCCGGCCACCATCCTTACTGCCTTCGTCGCGTGGAGGTTCGCGGTCGATATGAATCGGCCAGGCGATTACGCTCCACCATCGGTACCGTGTTTCGATATGCAATCGCGACTGCGCGCGCCGAGGCAGATCCGACGATCGCTTTAAGGGGCGCGCTCATCAGTCCAACGGTGACTCCACGTGCCGCGATCACCGATCCTAAGGCCCTGGCCGGCTTGCTAAGGGCAGTCGATGCATTCGACGGACAACCAACAACCCGAGCCGCCCTGAAGCTGATGGCAATGCTGTTTCCCCGACCCGGCGAGCTGCGCGCGGCAGAATGGGAAGAGTTCGATTTCGAAAGCGCGGAGTGGATCATTCCTGAAGCACGCATGAAAAAATGGTTGGCCCGGAGGACGACGTCAAATATTTTATTTTGTTGAGTTTTTCGTGGGCAGAAATCGAGATCTTTCCCGTATCGTCCCGTATGGTTCCGGCGCTCATTCGCTCTAACCCAATTCTCAGACGAACCTACTGGTATCTGGCAGGGCGCCCAAGCCATCCTGACCGGGCCGCGTGCTGGTGCGGTAGCTGCCGCTGCTTGGTGCGGATGTCCGAATTGGGGCCGGAAGCGGAACGACTGTTTTTGGATGGCGGGGCAACGAAGCCGACCTGGCACTGGCCCAAGCAAACCACCGGGCCTGCGGAGTCGTCGTCTGTTTTTTGCCGGAACGCGTGCGCGGCATGTCGGGATACTCCGGATCTGCGCGGGCCGAGAAATATCGCGGTGGGAAGCAAAGTCCTGGAACGGGTGACGCGGTCGGCCGAAATGCGGATGACGCGGCCGTGGGGACGTCAGCGTCCCAAAGGCGATGTCATGTACTCACAAGTCTCAAAATGGTCTCGATGTTGAACTCCAGGCGTTCATTCAGAGCATCCTTATCCATCAGATCACGCTCGAAAATAATCGAACCAGTGAATCGGTTTGTCAGATAATAGTATCCGATCGCCGCGATAGTGATGTTCAACTGCACCGGGTCGATCCCCGCGCGAAAATCTCCGCTTCGAACTCCTCTTTCGAGTATGCCGGAGACCATGGCAACAAATTTTCGGGTCTCCGCCTTAATCAGCTCAGACCTCTTCACATGCTTGGCACGATGGAGGTTCTCGCTGTTTACCAAAGTGATAAACTCAGGATTCCTCAAATAGTATTGCCACGTGAACCGAACAAGGCGCTCTAGCGCATCCTTGGGTCTCAAATCGTCGAGATGAAGCTTCTGCTCGGCCGCCCGAATGTCATGGTAGGCATTCTCAATCACCGCTTGGAATAGATTATCTTTACTGCCGAAATAGTGGTAAATCATACGCTTGTTGGCGTTGGCCTTGGCCGCGATAACATCGACACGCGCGCCGCCGAGGCCGTTCTTGGCGAAATCGCTCTTCGCCGCTTCCAGAATACGAAGCTTGGTCGCTTCGGCATCCCGAAGCCGCTTCTTCTTGGCGACATTGCCTGATTTTCCGGACGTTGCGTCCACTTTGGCCGCTCCCTTGGTTCCAGTTCCAGCGTGCTGTCGACGATCGGTCATGCGCTGAAAGTCATTTCAATTGTCCAAGAAGTCAACAGGCCGTGCGCCGTGCCGCCGCTTGACTCTCACACATTCAGGAAGTAACTAGATGGTGCATTCTGCGACCAAGAGAGCGGTTTGGACGGCCTGGCTTCTCAAGGTTGCTCAATAGACGGCCCGCCCTTGCGGGCTGTCGCCAAATGGGAGGTAACATGTCGACTTTCATCAAGGATTTCATCGAGCGCGAGACCGTCAACCGACGCAATTTCCTGCTCGCCACGGCCACCGGCATGGGGGCGATGGCCGTGCCATTCGCCTTCGGCGGCGGCGCTGCCCGGGCGGCGATCAGTGACCCGGCGATCGCCTGGTCGTACCGCGACCGCGCCTCGGCTTACTGGAACTCGATCGTGTCGGGCGGCGAGGCATTCGTGGAGTCCCTCGGCACGCCCAAGAATTCCCTCGTCTCGCTGATCAACGAAGGGTCTTCCGAAAAGTCGCTGGCCGACATCAAGGCGTTCCTGGCCAAGACCGGCGGCAAGTGCGCTATCGCCTGCGACGCCAATGACAGCCCCAACGCCCGTCCGGTGGTCGAGGCTGTGCGCGATGCCGGCGCCTACATTTCCACCATCTGGAACAAGACCGACGACCTGCACCCGTGGGACATCGGCGACAATTACGTCTCGCACATGACCTGGTCGGACGAGAAGCCGGCCGAGCAGACGGCGCGGATCCTGTTCGACGCCATGGGCGGCAAGGGTGGCGTCGTGCATCTGGGTGGCATTGCCGCCAACAACCCGGCAATCGAGCGTCTGAACGGCTTGAAGAACGCCTTGAAGGACTTCCCCGATATCGAGCTTCTGGATGCTCAGCCCGCCGACTGGGACACGACCAAGGGCACGGAGCTGATGGCGTCTTTCCTGACGCGCTTCGGCGACAAGATCACCGGCGTACACTGCGCCAACGACAACATCGCCTATGGCGTGATCGAGGCGCTACGCGCCGAGGGGATCGAGAATATGCCGATCGTCGCCTATGACGGAAATCCGGAAGCCGTGAAGCTGGTGATGGATGGCAAGCTCCTGGCAACCGTCTTCACCAATCCGCACTGGGGCGGCGGCATCACGGCGGCGCTCGCCTATTACGCCGCGACCGGCGCCTTCAAGCCTTCGGAAGAACCGAAGGAGCACCGCGAATTCTACGGCCCGACGGTCCTGGTCACCAAGAAGGACGCGGCGGACTTCAAGGCCAAATATCTGGACGCCGTTCCTTCGTACAATTGGAAGGATTTCTGGGGACCGAGCAACGGCCAGATCAAGTACAAGTAATACGAAGCTCGATCGAGCGGCCCTGAAACGGGCCGCTCCTCCCTACACGGCACGCTTGGACGGGAGGCCGGAGTTGCCACGCATCCTCACGCGGGAGAACGCGATCCGCTGGGCGCCCTTCATGGTGCTTCTCGCGCTCATAGTGCTGTTCACGGCGATAAACCCCTCATTCCTGTCGCAACGCAACTTCGCGCGCATCGCGATCGCGGCGGCGCCCGCGCTCATGGTAGCGGTCGGGGTGACCTTCATCATCGTGATGGGTTCCATCGACCTTTCCATGGAGGGCGTCGTTTCCCTGACGGCCGTTCTTTTTTGCTTCCTGATGCTGGCGCTCGGCGGAACGCTCGCGTCGGGCGGCTGGATCGCAATCCCGGTCATTCTCGCCGTCGGGGCCGCGATCGGCCTGGTGAACGGTTTCATCCACGTCAAGCTGAAGATACCATCCTTCATGGCGAGCCTCGCGCTCGGATTCATCGGCACGGGCGCCGCGATCCTGCTGACCGGCGGCGACATCGTCAAATTCAACGATCCGACGTTCCGCGCCCTGCTGACCTGGCGCATCCTCGGCTTTCCGCTGATGGTCTATGTCGCGGGGCTCTGCCTCGTCCTCGCCTGGTTCATCCAATCTCAGACCCGCCTTGGGCGTTACTTTTATGCGGTCGGCGGCGGCGAGGAACTCGCCCATGCCTCGGGCGTGCGGGTGCAGCATGTGAGGATGGCCGGCTTCTCGCTTGCCGGCTTCTTTTACGCGATCGCGGCGATCCTGCAGGTGGCGAAGCTCGGCCAGGCCGAATCCGTCACCGGATCGAACTTCATGTTCATGTCCATCACTTCGGTGGTGGTCGGCGGCGTGGCGCTCTGGGGTGGCATCGGCGGCGTTTGGAACACGCTCGTCGGCGTCCTGATCGTCGCCGTCATCAACAACGGCATGGTGGTCATCGGCCTGCCCGATTTCCTGCAGGCCGCCGTTCTCGGGCTGCTGGTCATCATAGCGGTCATCCTGTCGACGGACCGGCGCGCGGTCGCGTTCGTCAAGTGAGGCCGCAATGTATGAATTGAAAGCCGTCGAAAAGAAGTTTCCGGGCGTCCATGCGCTGAAATCGGTCGACTTTTCCATCAGCCGGGGCGAGATCGTCGGGCTGGTGGGCGAGAATGGCGCTGGCAAATCCACGCTCATGAAGGTGATCTACGGCGCCTACCAGCCCGACGGCGGCGAGATGCTCATCGATGGCAAGCCTGTCCGGTTCGGCGGCCCGCGCGACGCCATGGAGCGAGGCATCGGCATGGTGTTTCAGGAGCAATCGCTGATCACCAACCTGTCCGTGATGGAAAACATCTTCCTGGGCTATGAAGACCAGTTCTCGCGCTTCGGCGTGGTCAACTGGAAGGCGATGGCCAAAGCCGCCGGGAAGCAGCTTGCAAAGGTCAAGCTCGATATCGATCCGCGCACCATCACCTCGAGCCTTTCCTTCGCGCAGCGCCAGCTTGTGGAACTGGCCAAGGTGCTGACGCTGGAGGAGCGGGTGCAGGGTCATCTGGTCGTCCTGCTCGACGAGCCCACCTCGGTGCTGGCCGAGGAAGAGGTGAAGCTATTGTTCAAGCTCGTGCGGGAGTTGACGACGCGCGCTTCATTCATCTTCGTGTCCCACCGCATGGACGAGGTGATGGAGCTCTCGGACCGAATCTACGTGATGAAGGACGGCCAGGTGGTCGATGTCGTCTCGCGCGGCGCAGCGACACCGGAGGCGATCCAGCACAAGATGGTCGGCCGCCATGTCGACAAGGAATATTACCGTGAGCAGCGGCAAAAGCCCTACGACGCGACGAGGCCGCTGGTGGAGCTGTCGGGCGTGGACCTGCCGGGACGGGTTCACGATATCTCGCTGACGCTGCATGCCGGCGAGGTCCTGTGCCTGGTCGGCACCGAGGGCTCCGGCCGCGAAGCGATCCTTCGAACAATCTACGGCATGCGCACGCCCACCAAGGGCACGCTGAAGATCAAGGGCGAGACCGTCTCCAGGCTGACCGCCCGCGCAGCGGTGGAGCGCGGCGTCGGCTATGTGCCGCGCGAGCGCAAGATCGAGGGCATCGTGGCCGGCATGAATGTCTACGAGAACATGACGCTCTCGCAAATGCCGCACTACGCGCGGATGGGCTGGCTCGACGTGGCCGACGAGCGTGCCCTTGCCCGGAAATGGATCGGCAAGCTCGCCATCAAGGCAAGCTCCGAATATGCCGACTGCGGCAACCTTTCCGGCGGCAACCAGCAGAAGGTCGTGCTTGCCAAATGGCGGTCGGGCGGCTCCGACATCATGCTGCTCGATCATCCGACCCGAGGCCTGGACATCGGCGCCAAGGAGGATGTGTACGACATGATCAGGGAGATGTGCGACGACGGGGTCGGCGTTGTCCTGGTCGCCGACACGCTCGAAGAGGCGATCGGCCTCTCCCACACCATCGTCGTCATCAAGGACGGTGAGATCCAGAAGCGCTTCGACTGCGTGCCCGGTTCCAAGCCGACGCTCTACGACCTTCTGCACTACATGATCTGAGGGGCCTCCATGGACATCCAACGCCTCAAGCCGCACTTCCCCTGGATTACCCTTCTGGTCCTGGTCACGATCGTCGGCATCGCCGATCCGAGCTTTCTCAAGCCCGCCAATCTGCTGAGCCTCGCAGGCGATATCGTGCCGCTGTTCATCATGGCGCTGGGACTGACCTTCGCGATCTACATCGGCGGCATCGACCTGTCGGCACAGTCGATGGCGAACATGATCACCGTCGTCGCCTCGGTCTATCTGGCGCCGTTGGGGATCTGGGTGGCGGCGCTCTGCATCCTTGCCGGATTCACGCTGGGAACGCTCTCCGGCTACCTGACCACCCGCATGTACGTCCCGTCCTTCATCTCCACGCTGGCCGTCGGCGGCATCTGCTTCTCGGTGGCGCAATGGCTTTCCGGCAACCGCGCCCTGAACATGGACGCCACCCAGCGCAACGAGACGTTCGGCTGGATGATCGGTCGAACCGGCATCGTGCCGCACGAGCTCTTCATCGCCATCGGCCTGCTGGCGATCTGCCTGCTCATAGAACGGCGCACGGTCCTCGGCCGGGCGCTGAAAGCCGTGGGCGCTGGCGAACTGGCTGCAGCCGCGTCCGGTCTCAACGTCGCCCGCTACAAAATCCTCGCCTTTGCGATATCCGGAGGGCTGGCCGCGGTGGCCGGGCTGCTGTTCTCCGTCAAGCTGTCGGGCGGCGCGCCGACGATCGCCAACGGCTTCCTGCTGCCGGCCATCGTCGCGGTGCTTGTCGGCGGAACGCCGCTGACGGGCGGCGTCGGCGGTGTGCTCAACACCGCGATCGGCACGCTGATCGTGGCGGTCATCCGCGCCTCGATGCTCTATTTCGGCATCGCGGCGACGCAGCAACAGATGGTGTTCGGCCTGGTGCTGATCGCAGCCATCGCCTTGACCATCGACCGCTCCAAGCTTCGCACGGTGAAGTGAGACAAGCCATGGCAACAATGCGCGCCGCCGTCCTGACCGCTCCGCACCGTTTCGATCTGCGCGAGGTCGCCGTTCCGGAAGTGGGATCCGACGATGCCTTGATCCGTGTCCAGCGGACCGGCATATGCGGCACGGACATTCACATGTTCAACGGTCACTATGCGGCCGATCGGCTGCCGTTGGTTCCGGGCCACGAGTTTGCCGGGACGGTCGCCGCGACAGGCGAGCGTGTGAAGCATATCAAGCCGGGCACGACCTGCGTTGCGGACATCAATATCGGCTGCGGCCAGTGCTATTGGTGCCGCCGCAACGAGATCCTCAACTGCCCCTCGATTACGCAGGTGGGCATCGGGCGCGACGGCGCCTTCGCCGAATATGTGTGCGTGCCGGCCAGGCTTGTCATACCGGCTCCGGACGATGTGCCGGTCGAGGTGCTTGCCCTGACGGAGCCGGTGTCCTGCGTGGTGCGCGCCGCGCGCAAGGCGCAGGCGAGTTTCGGCCAATCCGTGGTGATCCTCGGCGCCGGGCCGATCGGTAACCTTCACGTCCAGATGATGCGCCTGTGCGGCGCCGCGCCAATCATCGTCGCCGACCTGTCGGAAGACCGTTGCCGCCTTGCCCTTGAAGCCGGTGCGGACGCAGCCGTCGCCGATCCCGCCCGGCTTAAGGCGGAGGTGCTGAAAAGGACCGGCGGGCGCGGCGCGGATCTCGTGATCGAGAGCGTCGGTTCGCCGCGGCTTTACGCGCTCGCTTTCCAGCTCATCCGCAAGGGCGGTCATGTCGCTTTCTTCGGCCTCAGCGGACCCAACGACACAGTGCCGGTCGACATCCTTCGCACCATCCTCGAGGAGAACAGTCTCAAGGGCTCGGTCGCCGGCATGGGCGAAGACATGCACGATGCGCTGACGCTCTTGTCGCATGGCCGCTTCCGAACCGAGGCGTTCACACGCGCGACCTTTCCGCTCGACGACATCCAGCGCGCCTTCGAGACCCTGGCCGAGCGGCCCCGGGATCTCAAGACGCAAATCATATTGAACTAGGCGCCGGCGCGACCCGCTTGCCAAGAGCAGCGGGCGGCCGGCGCACCGCCAGAACGGAGGCATTCCATGCTCGATTTCACCGACCGCGCACCCCTGCCGGATGCACCACGCGAATTCGGGTTCTGGTCGGACGGGTCCTGGCGCTAGGGCGGCGCTTTGTTCGAGCGCCGGTCGCCGGGCCACGGTGTGCCGGTGACGCTCACGCCCAGATGCACGGTGGACGACCTCAATGCCGCCGTCGCGGCGGCGCGCCGCGCATTCGAGGATCGCCGGTGGGCCGGACTCTCAGGCGCCGACCGCGCGGCAGTGCTTCTGAGGACAGCCGAAATCCTGCGCCGCCGCCGCGACGAAATCGCCTATTGGGAAGTCCTCGAGAACGGCAAGCCGATCTCCCAGGCGCGCGGCGAGATCGATCACTGCATTGCCTGCTTCGAGGTCGGCGCGGGCGCCGCGAGGCTGTTGCATGGCGACAGCTTCAACAGTCTCGGCGACGGTCTCTTCGGCATGGTGCTGCGCGAGCCGGTCGGCGTGGTCGGGCTGATCACGCCCTGGAATTTCCCATTCCTGATCCTGTGCGAGCGCATTCCCTTCATCCTTGCCAGCGGGTGCACTGTCGTCGTCAAGCCTTCGGAGGTCACGTCGGCGACCACGCTGCTGCTCGGCGAGATCCTTTCCGAAGCCGGCGCGCCGGACGGCGTCTATAACGTCGTCACCGGATCTGGCCGGACGATTGGCCAGGCTCTGAGCGAGCATCCCGATGTCGACATGCTGTCCTTTACCGGTTCGACATCCGTCGGACGCTCATGCGTCCATGCGGCGGCCGATTCGAACTTCAAGAAACTCGGCCTGGAACTGGGCGGCAAAAATCCGATCATCGTCTTTGCGGACAGCGACCTCGAGGACGCGGCGGACGGCGCGGCCTTCGGCATAAGCTTCAACACGGGCCAGTGCTGCGTGTCGTCGAGTCGCGTCATCGTCGAGCGCTCGGTCGCCCGCGAGTTCGAGGAAATCCTTGCCGCCAAGATGGCCAGGATCGTCGTCGGCGATCCGCTGCAGACGAAGACGCAGGTGGGAGCCATCACCACCGATGCGCAGAATTCGACCATCCTGAGCTATATCGACAAGGGCAAGGCCGAAGGGGCAACGCTTGTCGCCGGCGGGCAAGCGCTGGATCTCGGCGGCGGTCAGTATATCGCGCCGACACTGTTTTCCGGGGTTAGGCCCGCAATGTCGATTGCCCGCGACGAAATCTTCGGGCCCGTCCTGTCGTCCTTCCATTTCGACACGGTCGAGGAAGCCATCGGCCTCGCCAACGACACGGTGTATGGCCTGGCTGCCAGCGTGTGGACAAAGAACATAGACAAGGCGCTGGTGGTGACGCGGCGCGTGCGCGCCGGGCGGTTCTGGGTGAACACGATCATGGCCGGAGGCCCGGAAATGCCGCTCGGCGGCTTCAAGCAGTCCGGCTGGGGAAGAGAGGCCGGAATGTACGGCGTGGAGGAGTACACACAGGTGAAGTCCGTCCACATCGAGATCGGCAAGCGTGCGCATTGGATCAAGTGATGACGACAGGTTTCGACTATGTGATCGTCGGCGCAGGCTCTTCGGGCTGCGTTCTTGCCGCGCGCCTGTCCGAGAATCCGGCAGTCCGCGTCTGCATAATCGAGGCCGGAGGCAAGGACAGCCATCCGCTGATCCATATGCCGGTCGGCTTCGCCAAAATGACCACCGGACCGCTCACCTGGGGCCTGGTGACGGCTCCGCAGAAGCACGCGGACAATCGCGAGATCCTCTACGCGCAGGCAAAGGTGCTGGGCGGCGGCTCGTCGGTCAATGCCGAGGTCTACACCCGGGGCCACGAGACCGACTACGACCGCTGGGCGAACGAGGAAGGCGCGGACGGCTGGGCGTTCAAGGACGTGCGCAAGTACTTCCTTCGTTCCGAGGGCAACAGCATATTCTCCGGCAGGCTCCACGGCACCGACGGACCGCTCGGGGTGTCGAACATACCCGATCCGAACGTCGTCTCGCGCGCCTTCGTCCAGAGCTGCCAGGAATACGGGCTGCCCTATAATCCGGACTTCAACGGCGCGAAGCAGGAAGGCGCCGGCATCTACCAGACCACGACGCGCAACGCCCGCCGCTGCTCGGCCGCCGTGGGCTATCTCAAGCCTGCCCTGGCGCGCCCGAACCTCACGCTGATCACGGGGGCGCTGGTCCACCGCGTCGTCTTCAAGGGCCGCCGCGCCGTTGGCGTCGAATGCTCGGTCGGCGGCTCGCTGAAGGTCATAAATGCCGACAGCGAAGTGCTGGTCACCTCGGGAGCGATCGGAACGCCGAAGCTGATGATGCTGTCCGGTGTCGGCCCTGCGGATCACCTGCGTCAACATGGTATCGAGACGATCCAGGACCTCCCGGGCGTCGGGCAGAACCTCCAGGATCATTTCGGCATCGACATCGTGGCCGAGCTGAAAGGCCACGATTCACTCGACAAGTACAACAAGACGCACTGGATGCTGTGGGCCGGCATTCAGTACATGCTGTTCAAGACCGGACCGATAACGTCGAACGTCGTCGAGGGCGGCGCCTTCTGGCATTCCTCGGGGAATCATGCCGGAGCGGTTCCCGATCTGCAGTTCCACTTCCTGGCCGGAGCCGGCGCGGAAGCGGGCGTTCCGTCGGTCCCGAAGGGATCGTCCGGCATCACGTTGAACAGCTACACGCTGCGCCCGAAATCGCGTGGGAGCGTGACGCTCCGTTCGCCGGATCCGCGCGACAATCCGGTTGTCGATCCCAATTTCCTCGCGGACCCGGACGACCTCAGAGTGTCGGTCGAAGGCATCAAGATCAGCCGGGAGATATTCAATCAGCCTTCGCTGCGAAAATTCATCAAGGAACTCCGTTTCCCTGACACAAATGTGCGCTCGCAGTCAGACTATGAAGCCTATGCGCGACGCTACGGCCGCACCTCGTATCACCCGACCTGCACCTGCAAGATGGGGAATGATGCGATGTCCGTGGTCGACCCTCAACTGCGCGTGCACGGGTTGGATGGCATCCGCATCTGCGATAGCTCGGCAATGCCGTCCCTGGTCGGCTCGAACACCAATGCGGCGACTATCATGATCGGCGAGCATGCGTCGGACCTGATCCGAGGCAACCGCTAGCATTTGCGGGTCACCTCGGATCTGCTCGCTCTTCCTGTTCGCGCGCTCAGGCGTCGAAATCCGGCGCATAGGGGATCAGCCGCTTGCCGACAACGCGATAACCGACGGCATTCATGGCGTCGATGCGCCCCATGTCGATACTCGACAAGGTGAAGTCCATCACGTCGAAATTGGAGCGGATGTTGTCCGGCTTGGTGGACATCGTGTTGATCGGCAAACCCTTCTGCAGGATCCAGCGCAGCACGACCTGGGCGGCCGACTTGCCGTATGCGGCGCCGATATCGGCGAAAAGCGGATGCTTGAAGACCTCGCCGCGCGCGACCGAGCAGTAGGACGACAAAGGGATACCCGTTTCACTCGCGGCCGCCAGCAGCTTGCGCTGGTCAAGCAGCGGATGGAATTCCACCTGATTGGTCACGAGCGGCACGCCGGTGATCTGCCTCGCCTGGCGCATCATCGCCGCTGTGTAATTCGAAACGCCGATGGTGCCGGCGAAACCCCGCTCCTGAGCTTCCTGAAGCAGTTCCAGGGAAAGCTCGATATCGCCTCCCGGCGTCGGCCAGTGAAGCAAAAGGATGTCGACGCGATCCAACCTCAGATCCCGCAAGGACTGTTCGACGGACGGCATGAACCGTTCCGGCGAGAAGTTCTCCACCGTGACCTTTGTCGTGATGCAGAGCTCGTCCCTGGCTATGCCGCTCTCGGCCAAGGCCAGGCCCGTGTCGGCTTCATTGCCATAGCCCTGAGCCGTGTCGAACGCGCGGTAACCCGCATCGATCGCAGCCGCGATCGCCGCGCGCAGCGTATCCCCCTTAAGAGGGAAAGTTCCAAACATCCGCTGGTTCGCCTTCTGGAACATGATGTTCATAAAAATCCTCCCGCTGGTTGCCGTCGGCGCGGAGCTTGCCTTGCAAGCCGCAGGCGGCTATATCACGTTTATAACTATCTAGTTACTTATTGCCAAGCCTTATGGAGAGGTAGCGTGAGCAAGGTCAGGTCCGCAGCGGAGGCTGTCGCCGCGATAGGCGACGGAGCGGTGGTAGCGGTCAATTCGTCGTCCGGTCTGCTTTGCCCGGATGCCGTGCTGGAAGCCCTTGGCAAACGTTTCGCGGCCGAAGGGGCGCCGCGCAACATCACCACCATCCATCCGATTGCCGCCGGCGACATGTTCGGCACCAAGGGGGTCGATCACATCGCCCTGCCGGGCTTGATCAGCCGCATCATCGGCGGCTCATATCCCTCAGGACCGACCAACGCCGAGCCGCCGCTGATCTGGCAGCGTATCCTTGCCGAGGATGTGGCGGCCTGGAACTTCCCCTCCGGGATCGTGTTCGACATGCTGCGCGAGGGCGCGGCGCAGCGTCCGGGTGTGTTGACCAAGGTCGGCATGGAGACATTTGTCGATCCGATGCTCGAGGGCGGAGCCATGAACGCTTCGGCCCGGAAGGCGCCGATCGTGCGGCGCGTCGAGTTCAACGGCGAGACCTGGCTTCACTTCCCTCCCCTCCGGCCGGATGTGGCGATCATCCGCGCGACTACCGCCGACGAGAAGGGAAACCTCACCTTCGAGCAGGAAGGCGCGACGCTTGGCGCCATGGAAATGGCGCTTGCGGCGCGCAACTGCGGCGGCATCGTCATTGCCCAGGTCAAGCGCGTCGCGGCTCAGGGCACGCTGCGGCCGCATGATGTGCATGTGCCCGGTATCCTGGTGGATTTCATCGTCGAGGCGCCGGACCAGCTGCAGACCACGGCGACCGCTTATGACCCGGCCATATCGGGAGAACTGTTCCGGCCGCTGCACACATTCCGTACCCCGGAATACAATGTCTCCAAGGTCATCGCGCGTCGCGTCGCGCAGGAGCTTCGAGCGGGCTGGGCAGTCAATATCGGCTTCGGAATCTCGGCCAACGTGCCTCGCATCCTGATCGAAGAGGGCCTGCACGGCGCCGTCACCTGGGTGATCGAGCAAGGGCCGGTGGGCGGCGTGCCGTTGCTCGACTTCAAGTTCGGCTGCGCCTCCAACGCGGAAGCCTTCGTCGCCTCCCCGCACCTTTTCACCTACTTCCAGGCCGGAGGCTTCGACTGCTCCTTGCTGTCGTTCCTCGAAATCGGCTCCGACGGATCCGTCAACGTCTCGCGGCTTTCCTCGACGCCGCATCGCACCGCCGGCGCCGGCGGCTTCGTGGACATCACCTCGCGGGCGCGCAAGATCGTGTTCTCCGGCAACTTCAACGCCGGCGCGAAGATGCGGCTGGAGAACGGCAAGCTGGTCATCGACAAGGAAGGCAAGGTCGCAAAGATCGTCCCGAAGGTGGACCAGGTCAGCTTCTCAGGCGCGCGCGCCGTCAGCCAGGGCCAGGACGTCACCTATGTGACGGAAAGATGCGTCATCCGCCTGACCGCCGACGGCCTGGTCGTCACCGAAATAGCCCCCGGGCTCGACCTCGAGCGCGATGTCCTGCGGCAGGCGGCGGCTCCTCTCGTGGTCTCGCCGGCACTGAAGCTGATGGAGGCGGCGCTGTTCCTCGACCAGCCGATCGGGTTGCGGCTGTGAGCGATCCCCGCCTCGACCTCAGCTTCGACGGAGCGGTCGCGCGAGTGACCATCCGCCGGCCTGAGAAGCTCAACGCCCTCGATGCCGCGATGGTCGATGCGCTCGTGCCGTTGTGCAGGGCGGTGGAGCGTTCCGCGGCGAAGGTGCTGATCCTGACCGGCGAGGGCGAGAAGTCGTTCTGCGCGGGCGGCGACGTCGCCGCCTGGAGCGCGCTCGATCCGGCGGAGTTCGCGCGCCATTGGATCCGCGACGGCCATGCCGGCTTCGACGCTCTCGCCAGGCTTTCGCAACCGGTCATTGCCGTCCTCAACGGCCATTGCCTTGGCGGAGGCCTGGAGCTTGCGGCCTGCGCCGACTATCGGATCGCCGAGGCCCACGCCCGCATCGGTCTGCCTGAAACCGGCCTTGGGATCACACCGGGCTGGTCGGGCACCCAGCGCACGGCTCGCCGTTTCGGCACCCAGTTGATCCGCCGCATGTCGCTCTTCGGCGAGGTCTATTCCGCCGACGAGGCCTTGAGATTGTCGCTTGTCGACAAGGTCGTCGGCAAGGGTGACGGCCTCGCGGCGGCCGAACAACTTGCCGCTATCGTCGCAGGCCGGTCCGCTACCGCCACGGAGCTCGCCAAGATGCTAATCAACGCTGCCGAAGGCGAGGAACGGGAGCGTGTCCTGGATGCGTTTGCCGGACGTATCGCCGCCGGCAGCGACGACCTACGGGCGGGCCTGGCTGCCTTCCGGGAAAAGGGCCTCCGGTCGAGAGATTGATCTCGAGCCCGATCTGAACGCAGTAGAAATCTGTTTCGCAGGGCGGCGGTTGACCACTCAACAGCCCTCGAACGTGGCATATCCGTACGGTTGCGAGCGATGCCCCGCTGTCCAGCTTCTGTCTTCAACAAACGGATCGGAAACGCTCCACGCAAGTGTCCAGCACGTCCCCGGGTTCACGCTTCCACCAGTTCTGCGCCGAGAACACCTCCACCTCGCACGGCCCGTCGTAGCCGGCCGCTTCCACCGCCGCGCGGATCGCCTTCAGGTCGGCCACGCCCTCTCCCATCATGCCGCGGTCGAGCAGCACGTCGCGTGTCTGAGCCAGCCAATCGCACAGGTGATAGCCAAAAATGCGTTTCGGCCCGGCCCGCAGCAATTCGCCGGCGAGCGCGCGATCCCACCAGACGTGGTAGACGTCGACCGCGACGCCAACGTTGGGCGCATCAATGGCAAGGCAAAGATCGACCGCGTCGCGCATCGTCACCAGGCAGGAGCGGTCGCCACCATAAACCGGATGCAGCGGCTCCAGAGCCAGGCGAACGTTGCTGGCCGCCGCGTAGGCTGCAGCTTCGGCGACACGGTCAGCGACCAGCTTGAGGCTTTCGCCGATGCCTTTCGTTCCCGGCTCGACCCCACCGCAAACGATGGTCAGAACAGGCGCGCCGAGACCGGCGGCCATGTCGATCGCGGCGCGGAAATCGTCCATGATCGCCGCGCGGCCGGGCAGCGCAAGCGGGCCGGTGAGGTAAGGCGCGCGGCACAGTCCGACGACACTCAGGCCGGCCGCGCGAACCCGCTCGCCGATCTCGACGGCGCGGTCGCCGATTTCGCGACGCCAGAAGACAATGCCGGGTATGCCGCGCTCAGCGCAGGCATCAAGCACACGCTCGATAGGCCAGCCCGCGCCGTGCCCGTCCAGATTATGGCCGAGCGTCGCCGTATTGAGCGCCAGCGCGGAATGGTTCGCCGTGAAGTCGCGCATGTTTCCGGTCAGAGCCCATAAAGGGCAAGCAGCTTGCGCATGCGTGCGGCCGCCAGCTCGGGATCCGCCAGGAGGCCGCAGCCGTCGGCCAGCTTGAACACTTCCACGAAATAGGGCAGCGGCCGCATCGACTGGGCGCCCCCGAGCATGACGAAATGATCCTGGAACCCGTTCAGCCAGGCGAGGAACACGACCCCCGTCTTGTAGTATTGGGTGGGCGCTCGAAAGATCAGGCGCGCGAGCGGCACGGTAGGATCCAGCGCGGCGTGGAACCCCTGGCTATCGCCCCGGCCGAGCCGATCGATGGCGTAGGCGGCGGCCGGCGCCAAGGGATCGAAGATACCAAGCAGAGCGTGCGAGAACCCCTGTTCGTCACCCGCGATCAGCTCCGGATAATTGAAGTCGTCGCCGGTATACATCTTCACGCCGGCGGGCAGACGGCGGCGCATCGCGATCTCCTTCTCCTTGTCGAGGAGGGAAATCTTGATGCCGTCGACCCTAGCGGTGTTGTTTCCGATGATCGCCAAGACCGTCTCGAGCGCGTCCTCGAAGCGGGCGGCTCCCCAATAACCCTTGAGGGCCGGATCGAACATCTCTCCCAGCCAGTGCAGGATCACCGGCCTGTCGCAGCGCGCGAGCACATCGCCATAGATCGAAACATAATCCTCGGGCGAACGCGCCACGGCCGCCAATGCCCGGCTGGCCATGACGATCAATCTGCCGCCGACCTTCTGGATGGCCTCGAGCTGCTCGAAATAGGCTCGGCGAACATCGTCGAGCGTGCGTGCATCGGCCGGTCCGAGCTGATCGGTGCCGGCGCCGTTGAAGACGAGCGCGTCGGGCAGCTCGCTCCTGGTCCTGCGGATCAGCTCCAAGGCCGAAGGCCAATCGAGGCCCATGCCACGCTGCGCGGTGTCCATCGCCTCGGCGATGCCGAGGCCGAGGCCGTGAAGATGGCACCTGAATGCCATCGTGGCCTTCCAGTCGATGGCGGCGGGACCGCCGGGATCGTTGAAGCTGAAAGGATCCGCCACAACATGGGCCGCCGACAGCACGGTACGTGGCGCATCAGAGGGCAATCGCGCGGCCGGAATCGTCTTGCCTTGAAGCCGGTAGTCGGAAAGTCTGCCCGTGTTATCCGGCAGTTGGATGATCATGGCGTTCTCCCTGACGATACGCCGCAGTCAGAACCGCGGCACCAGCATGCCCGCGTCGACGGCAATGACATGGCCGGTCGTATAGGGCAGCTCGCCCGTGGCGAGCGTCGCCATGACGCGACCGACATCTTCCGGCTTGCCGAGGCGGCGGATCAATGTCAGCCCCTCCTCGTCGATGCGGCGCTGATAAGTCTCGCTGACCGCCTTGGTCATGGCCGTTTCGATCAGGCCAGGCCTGATGTCGAAGACAGCGATGTTCTCGCGACCAAGGCGGACGGCGAAGACCTGGCTGACCATCGCGGACCCGGCCTTGGACACGCAATATTCGGCGCGCGGCTCCGCCACCGCCGTGGCATTGGAGGAAGAGACGTTGATCAGGCTGTAGAAGCGGCCGTCATCGCGCTCGCGGGCAAGCAGCCGCCTGGCCCAACGCTGCGACAGGAAGAACTGCGCCTTGGTGTTGATTGCCTGGCAGCGGTCGTAGCTCTCCTCCGTCACGTCGAGCGGGTCGCCGCGAGAAATGACCGACACGCCGGCATTGTTGATCAGCGTCGACAGGGGACCGATGGCGGCCTCGGCGGCTTCGAGCATGCTTTCGTGGCCGCCGAGATCGGCAACGTCGCCCGCGACACGCGCGACCGGGCGGCCGAGCGCAGCGACGGCGGCTTCGGCGGCTTTCAATTCCTCGTCATCGGACGGACCGTTGAGCGCCACGCCGAATCCGCGCCGGGCGAGCTCCAATGCCGTCGCAAGCCCGATGCCGCGGCTCGATCCCGTGACGAAGGCTGCATGACGCGATCCGGCACTCACGCCCGGGCTCCATGCTTGAGGAGCTCGCGGGCGATGATCATGCGCTGGATCTGGTTGGTGCCTTCATAGATCTGGGTGATCTTGGCATCCCGATAGAGGCGCTCGACCTCGAAGCCGCGTATGTAGCCGGAGCCGCCGAAGACCTGCACGGCATCGGCGGTGCGCGCCACGGCTATGTCTCCCGCGAAACATTTGGCGATCGAGCAGGCCTTGGTTGCATTCTCCCCCGCATCGATCTTCTCGGCGGCGCTGCGCACGAGCAGACGGGCCGCCTCGATGTCCTTCGCCATGTCGGCAAGCAGCCACTGCACGCCCTGGAAATCGGCAATCGGCTTGCCGAACTGACGCCGCTGCTGGGCATAGTCGACCGCTGCCTCGAGCCCGGCCTGCGCTATGCCGACGGCCAGCGAGGCGATGCCGACACGCCCCTTGTCCAGCACGCTCATCATCATGTGGAAACCGCGACCTTCTTCGCCCAGCAGCGCTTCGGGACCCAGGACGACATCGTTGAAATTGAGCGCGCCGACCTGGCTGGCCCGCTGACCCATCTTATGTTCCTTCGGACCGCGCTCTATTCCCTTGGCGTGCAGGTCGACGATGAAGATCGACATGCCGCGATGGCCCGCATCCTTGTCGGTGCGCGCCAGCACGAAACCGACGTCGGCGACCGGCGCGTTGTGGATCCAGATCTTGCCGCCGTTCAGCCGCCATCCGTCCCCGTCGCGCGTCGCGGTGGTGCGTATCCCGGAAACATCGGTCCCGGCTTCAGGCTCGGTGATGCAGTAGGCAGCCTTCTTCTCGGCGCGCATGGCCGGACCCAGCCACTGCTGCCGCTGCGCCTCGCTGCCATGCTGGACAAGCAAGGTGCTGATCAGCTCGACGAGGCCGCATTGATCGGCGACGGACGCATAGCCGCGCGACAGCTCTTCCATCACCAGCGCATAGGTAAGCGTGTCGAAGCCGGGACCGCCCATGGCCTCCGGAACGCCGATACCGAAGAGACCGAGCTCGCCCATCTGCTCATATATCTCGCCAGGAAAGCGCTCATCCCGATCAAGCGCCTCGGCAACTGGACGAATGACATCCTCGGCAAACTGGCGCGCCATCTCGCGCACCTGCTGCTGCGTTTCGCTCAGCGGCACGGCCGACCTCCCTATGTAACTATCTAGTTACTCCTACGCTGGAATCGTCGGCGGCGTCAAGCGGCGGACTTCGCATCGCCATGCGTTGCCGTTACAAGTGCTTGCGGCTTCGGTCGAACTTAACTAGAAATAACCAGATGGTTACTAATGGAGGATATCATGAAGCCATCTGACAAGCGCGTATTCGGCCGGTCCGGCCTCAACGTCACGGCCTTCGCGTTCGGAACCGCTCCCATCGGCAATTTCCTTCATCCCATAGACGAGCAGACTGCGGATGCCATGATTCAGACCGCATGGGACGCGGGCATACGCTTCTACGACACGGCGCCGATGTACGGCCACGGCCTCTCGGAACTGCGGGCCGGGCATTCGCTGCGCTGGAAGAAGCGCCACGAGTTCGTCCTCGCCAGCAAGGTGGGCCGGGTGCTGAAGCCCGCGAAGCGCTCCGAGATCGACTTCGCGCCGTGGTCAAACGCCGCGCCGAACACCATGAATTTCGATTACTCCTACGACGGCACAATGCGGTCGTTCGAGGATTCGCTGCAGCGCCTGGCGCTTGAACACATCGACATGCTGTTCATCCATGACATCGATCGGTTCACCCGTGGCGACGAGCAGCCGGAAGTTTTCCGGCAGGCGATGAATGGCTGCTGGCGGGCATTGGAGAAACTGCGCTCCGAAGGCGTCGTGAAGGCGATCGGCGTTGGGGTCAACGAATGGCAGGTTTGCCACGAGGCGCTGAAGCAGCGCGACTTCGACTGCTTCCTGCTGGCGGGCCGCTATACGCTGCTCGAACAGGAAGCCCTCGACGAGTTCCTGCCGCTTTGCGTCGAGCGCGGCGCGGCGGTGCTGGTCGGCGGGGGCTTCAATTCCGGCATCCTGGCCACGGGCGCCGTTCCCGGCGCCAAGTACAATTATTCACCGGCGCCAAAGCCCGTCATGGAGAAAGTGGCGAAGATCGAGGAGGTCTGCCGCGCGCATGGCGTGCCGCTGCCGGCCGCCGCCTTGCAGTTCGTGGTGGCGCATCCGGCCATCCCGTCCTTCTGCGCCGGCACTCGCACCGTCCAGCAACTCGAGCAGAACCTTGCCTGGTTCAGTTACCCGATCCCCGGCGAGTTCTGGCAAGACCTGAAGAAGAACGGGCTGTTGCGGGAAGACGCGCCGGTGCCGGCATGAGTGTCGACGTCCGAGGGAAACCGCTCACAGGCCTCGGGTTGAGCTACGAGGGCGTGGAGATCGGCGACCATTTCGAAACGCCTTCCACAGAAGTGACCGCGGCCATCATAGAAGCGTTCGCGGAAATGACCGGTGACCGGTTCGAAATCCATATGAGCGACGAGGCGGCACATCGGCACGGCTTCCCGGCGCGTGTAGCGCATGGTCTGCTTGTGCTGTCCCTTGTCGATGGTCTGAAGAACAATGCCGTCGCCCGGTTCCGAGCCGTGGCCTCGCTCGGCTGGAGCTGGAGGTTTTCAGCCCCGGTGCTCGCCGGCGACATCATCAAAGCCGAGGTGACGGTCGCGGAAAAGCGGGCCACTCGCAATCCGGCCCGCGCGATTGTTCGTCTGCGGTTCGTCGTTTGCAATCAGTGGGGACGGACCGTACAGGAAGGCGAGAACGAGTTGATGATTTATCGACGTGACATGGCTTGAGAGAATTCGCTCCTGCCTCCATAGAGGCAAAGCACGCGATCTGTTTTCAGGCAACGACGGAGCTTGACTCTACGCCTGAGATGAGGCGCAAGGCTGACATTCCTTGCGCATGACTTTCGAATATCGCCTAAGATTGAAGATGCTCACTCCGCCAGTCCCAAGATGATGACGGTTTCAATCTCCGATACGCTGCCTCCGCGTAGCGAACCCTGAGGCTCGATCACCGCGCCATCCGAGATACAGTGGCAAGGGACGCACAGGTTCTATTGGGGAACCGAACCTATCCATTTCTGTTGGTAGCAACTGCGGCTGACCTTCCCTACGCATCTGAAAGCAAACGAGGATTTTTTTCACTTAGATTCCGCCTCTGGCACCAGCGACTTAAGGTTGTGCGTATCTGCACCTAAACCTTTGTTTTTCAATGCGATGTTCTTTCGTTACTATCTTCAACAGCCTAACCGCAACATTCGGCTCCGTTAGCCGGAACCGAACTGGCGCTTGAGGCGCGTGAGGTCGCGACGGCATTCTGGCCACGCCCACCTTGCCAATGAAAACACCTGACTCTTTCCGGCTGGCTGTTGCGCAGAAAGAGGCAACCAGTGGCTGCCCTTCGCGTTGGTCATCATATTCAGCCGGGAACATTCGATGCCGCTCACCGCTTTTGCCTTGAATTGCACACTCAAGATTCCTCGGGACGATGACGAGTCCTCGACCGATCGAATGCTTGCCGAGTTGACCAACGCTTTGGCGGCACATGACGTCGGATGCGAAACGGCACGTGCGCTCGCCCACAATATCAAGCCCGGCGTGCTCTCCGACCTGGGCGAAGCCGACGACTGGCCGAAGCTGCGGGAAAAGATCCTGGCCGCCGACATCTTCATCCTTGGCCTGCCAATCTGGATGGGGCAGCCGTCGTCCGTTGCCAAGCGCGTGATGGAGCGGATGGACGCATTCCTGTCCGAGACCGACGACAGCGGACGCATGCCGGCGGCAGGCAAGGTCGCGTTGGTGGCGATCGTCGGCAATGAGGATGGCGCCCATCACTGCCATGCCGAGTGCTATCAGGCGCTCAACGATGTCGGCTTCACCGTTCCCGCCAATGGCGGCGTTTACTGGGTTGGAGAAGCGATGGGCGACGTCAACTTCGTCGATCTTCCCGGGACACCGGAGAAAGTCGTCAGCATGATCAAGATGGCGGCTTCCAATGCCGCTCATCTGGCCGGGCTCTTCAAGACCAAAAACTATGCCGGCGTGCCTGCCGGCGAGTGACATCGTACTCTTATCGCCCGGCCAGGACATCGGCATTTCCGCCGATGCCCGCACCGGCAAAGGAAGAATGGCGCTTGGACCGAAGGTGCGGGACAACGCCTATAGCGCCAACTGCCGGGGGCGTCGCCTATGTTGCCTCTCCAGGCGCTAATGCCGACCAAGTCCGCGTGCCGAGGATCATCTTCGGGAGCTGGACGCACGGCTGAGCGCCTTGCCCGTCCGAAGGAGTAGCAGGACTGTTAGACGAGCAGTTGCTCGATCCTGATCGGCAGGTCGCGGATACGCTTGCCGGTGGCGTGATAGACCGCGCTGGCGACGGCAGCGGCCGTGCCGACATTGCCGAGCTCGCCGAGGCCTTTCACGCCGGCGGGATTGACCGCATGGTCGACCTCCGGCACCAGGATCACCTGCAGGTCCTTGATGTCGGCATTGACGGGCACAAGGTAGTCTTGCAGGTCGCGATTCACATAGCGCGCGTAGCGCCTGTCGACCTCGGTCGCCTCATGCAACGCCTGACCGATGCCCCAGATCATGCCGCCCATCAACTGGCTGCGCGCCGTGCGGGTGTTCATGATGCGGCCGGCGGCAAAGGCGCCGACGATGCGCGGCACGCGGACTTCCCTGGTATAGCGGTTGATGCGGACTTCGACGAACTCGGCGCCGAAGGCGTATTTCACCGAATCCTCGTCCTGCTCGCCGCCATGGAACTCCGGCTTTCCGGCATAGAGCTTCTTCAGCGCCTCCGGCGTCGCGCCCTTGGGGGCGAACTCGGCATATTCCTCGATCGCGCCGACCTGCATGGCTTTCAGGACATCCCCGACCTTGGCCGAGGCGCCGCTCTTCGCCACGATCTTGCCGTCGGCAAGCTCGAATTTCTCATTATGGGAGCTGGCCAGCGGACCGCCTTCCGCGGTCGCTGCGGCGTAGAGCTTGGTGCGGATAGCGTCGCAGGCCATGAGCACCGCCGAGCAAACACTTGCCGTGGAGATCGACCCGCCCGAGACCGGAGCCGGAGGCAGGCTGCTGTCGCCCATTTCGACGCTGATCCTATCGATGCTCACGCCGAGACGCTCCGACGCCATCTGGCCGGCCACCGTGCGAACGCCTGTGCCGATCTCGTGCGAACCGCATTGCAGCCGCACATCGCCGTCGACCGTCAGGCGCACGCGCGCCGCGCATGGCGCGACGGCAGTGGGGTAAATCGCCGTTGCGCAACCCATGCCGACCAGCCAGTCCCCGTCGCGCATCGCGCCGACCTTCGGATCGCGCTTGGCCCAGCCGAAGGCCTCCGCAGCCTGGTCGTAGCACTGGATCAGCGAACGGCTGGAGAACGGCTTCTTGCCAATCGGCTCCGCCTTCGGTTCATTGATCCGACGGAATTGGACCGGATCCATGCCAAGCGCCACTGCCATCTCGTCCATAGCGTTTTCAAGCGCGTAAACATAAGGCGTCTCAGGCGGTGAGCGCATGTAGCCCGGCGTGTTGCGGTCCGCCTGCACCAGCGAGACATGGGTCAGCACCGAGCCGTAGCCGTACATGCGGCCGGTGGCCGACGTGCCGCCGACGACATAGGCGTCCGGGCGCGACGTCACCTCCCAGCCTTCATGCGCGAAGGCGGTGATGCGGCCGTCCTTGCCGGCGCCGATGCGGATGCGGTGCCGGGTTTCGGCCCGGTAGGTCTGCGTGCCGAATGCCTGCATGCGGCTGGTCACGCAGCGCACCGGACGTCCGAGGCGCTTGGCGGCCACCGCCACGATTGCCGTGCGCGGAGTCATCGGCCCCTTCGAGCCAAAGGCCCCGCCGATGAAGGGGCTGACGATGCGTACCTTCGCAGGATCAATCTTCAACTGCCTTGCCAGCTCGACCTTCCAGCCGGTCACATTCTGCGACGGCTCGTGAACGGTCAGTTGGTCGCCTTCCCAGAAGGCCGTCGTTGAAAACAGCTCGATCGGGTTGTGATGCTGCGTGGGTGTCGAATAGCGCTGGTCGATCTTGACCGCGGCATCGGCATAGGCCGCATCGAAGTCGCCCGCCTTAACATCTTCCTTGAACAGAGGGCTCTTTCCGGCGGCAGGGATGGTCGCCGTCCCCGGGCTGTCGAAAGTCGCAGTCGGCTTCTCTTCCTCGTATTCGGCGCGGATCAGCCGCCCCGCTTCTTCGGCCGCCTCGAATGTCTCAGCAACCGCGAGCGCGACGATCTGACCGTCATGGAAGATCGTCCGATCGTGCAGCGGTCCGATAGAAGTCGCGCCGGAATTGCCGAATTTCGGTTTGTCGACCTTGTCCATGTCGCCATAGGTGACGATGTCGAGCAGGCCGGGCACCGCGCGGGCGTCGTCGAGACGAAGCTTCGTCACTTTGCCCTTGGCAATGCTGCTGGTGGCCAGCGCGCCATAAGCAATGTTGGCGGTGGGCAGATCGGCGGGGTAGTGGGCTTGTCCGGTGACTTTCAACCGTGCATCGACGCGCGGCAGCGGTTCGCCCATGTTCTCCTTGGGTCTGGGAGCGGCAGCGTCCATGGTCACACCTTCATGTCTCGGGTTTCAAGCAGCGCCCGCACCAGCGTTCGTTTTCCAAGCTCGATCTTGAATGCGTTGTGCTGGCGCGGTTGGGCTTGGGCGAAGGCGGCGTCGGCCGCCGCTTCTGCCGATGTCTCGTCGAGTTTCTTTCCTTGCAGGCTTTGTTCGGCCGCGCCGGCACGCCAGGGCACGGTCGCCACACCGCCGAGCGCAATGCGTGCCTCGCGCACGGTCTCGCCGTCCAGGTCGAGCGCGACGGCCGCCGAAGCCAGCGCAAAGGCATAGGATTCGCGGTCGCGGATTTTCAGGTAAAGCGAGCGCCGTGCCCACGGCAGAGCCGGCACTTCGATGGCGGTGATGATCTCCTCGGCGGCGAGATCGGTCTCGATATGCGGGGTGTCGCCGGGCTGCCGATGCAGCTTGGCGAACGGGATCTTTCGTGCGCCGCGCGAGCCTTCGGCATGGACGACAGCATCGAGCACGATCAACGCCTGGGCGAAATCGCCATGGTAAGTGGCGATGCATGCATCGCTGTCCCCCAGAACCGCATGCTGCCGGTTGAAGCCTTCCATCGCCGCGCAGCCGGAGCCAGGCACACGCTTGTTGCATTGCCAAGACGTCTCGCGAAAATATTCGCAGCGCGTGCGTTGCAGGATGTTTCCGGCCAGGCTTGCCATGTTGCGGATCTGGCCGCTTGCCGCCAAACGCAAACTGTCGGCAATGACGGGATAGCGCTCCTTGACCTCTCGGTGATCCGCAGCCTCGCCCATACGCACCAGGGCGCCGAAGCGGATGCCGTCATCGGTTACCCGGATTTGCCTCAGTTCAGACTCCTTGAGCCGGTTGAGATCAAGCAGGCGGTTGGGTTCCGCCACGCCGAGTTTCATGTAGTCGGCAAGGTTGGTACCCCCCGCGATGAACTGCGCATTTGCTCGCGTGGGTTGATCGTCGTTGGTCGTGAACCGGGACGCGATCGCGACCGCCGCGGAGACGTCGGCAGGCTGTTCATAGACGAACGGACGCATGTCAGGCTCCCTTCGTCTCGTCGCGCGCCTGCAGGATGGCGGCGACGATGTTGGGATAGGCGGCGCAGCGGCAGATATTGCCGCTCATATATTCGCGGATGTCATTCTCGGATTCGGTGTGACCTTCATTGACGCAACCGATCGCCGACAGGATCTGGCCCGGCGTGCAATAGCCGCACTGGAAGGCATCGTGGTCGATGAAGGCCTGCTGCATCGGATGCAGCTTGCCGTCGCTGGAGGCGAGCCCTTCGACCGTCGTGATGTCCTTGCCTTCGTTCATCACGGCGAAGCTCAGGCAAGACAGCACCCGCTTGCCGTCGACCAGCACCGTGCAGGCGCCGCACTGGCCGTGGTCGCAGCCCTTTTTGGTGCCGGTAAGGCCGGCATGATCGCGGAGGGCGTCGAGCAGGCTGGTTCGGGTGTCGAGCGAAAGTTCATAGGGCTGCTCGTTGATCCTGAGCGACGTTACGACCGGCTGCCTCAATTTTGTTTGGGGGATGACTGGCGCCTCAGCCCGCGCGGTCGATGCTAGCAACGGTGCTGCCGCCGCCGAAACAGTACCTGCCATGAACCTTCTTCGACTGAACCCGTTGTTTGATGTGGAAGGCTGGGACATGGCTCGCTCCTGGCTGGCTGGTCTTGTGCGCTAACCTTTCGATGGTTCCATTGTTCCGGCGCTGAACGCAGAACCGCGACACTTCACCAAACTGTGAGGCTCCTGCTCAACCGGAGTGCCGCGAGGCTTCGCCGGGAACATGCAGCGTGGCGAGGCGTTCTGTGCCAGTCCATCTCTCCGTCAGTAGGGCATCATGAAATCGAAGCTGGTCACTGAAACCTCTGGACAACGAATATTTGTGGTCGTGCTCGATCCGGGCGAGGAAGCCTTCGCCTCCCTCACGGCTTTCGCGGGGCAGAAGGGAATTACCGGCGCCTCGCTGACGGCAATCGGCGCTTTCGAAAGAGCAACGGTCGGCTGGTTCGATTTCGGCTCGAAATCCTACCGCAAGCTACCGGTCGACGAGCAGTGTGAGGTGCTGAGCGCCATCGGCGACATCGCCGTCGACGACAGCGGCAAGCCAAGCCTGCATCTGCATGCGGTGCTGGGCCTGAGCGACGGATCCACCCGCGGTGGGCACCTGCTGGAAGGCGTGGTGAAGCCGACCCTCGAAGTCACGGTGACGGAATCCGTCCATCTGCGGCGTACGAAACGACCGGGCCTCGGCATCGCCCTGATCGATCTCGACGCGTAAAATCTCGCGCTATCGAAACCGCATCTTCGATCGAGCGTTCAAGCTTGATGGAACATGCGGACGTCTTTACGCGAAACGCAGCCCTCGAGCGATACGGCGGATGCCTGTGCGGCAACATCCGCTACCGCCTGACGGGGGAGCCGCGCGTGCATTACTGCCATTGCGATATGTGCCGGCGCACGACCGGGAGCGCCTTCGCCGTGCTTGGCTGGACGCCTGTCGCCGGCCTCTCGTGGCTGACCACGGAACCAACCTACCGCCGCTCCTCGCCGATTGCCCGCAGAAGCTTCTGCCAGTCCTGCGGTACGCCTCTTACCCTTGCCTATGACGCGAACCCGTACGAGGTCGCGATGCATATCGGGACCTTTGACGATCCGTCCGGGCTTGAGCCGCGTCACAATTACGGTTCCTCGCAACGGCTCGGCTGGGTCTGCTGCGGCATCGACCTGCCGCACCATGACACGGAAGAACGATGGTAGCGGCGCGCCGGAGCGACTTGCCGTTGCCATCGGAAACGCCGCCGATGGAAGCGCGAACGGCGGAAGCCTTGCCCGAGGGAAATGGTTCCTGGCAATACGAGCCGAAATGGGATGGCTTCCGCTGCCTTGCCTTCAAGGACGGCAAGGCCGTCGATCTCAGGGCGAAATCCGGAAAGCCGCTTGGCCGTTACTTTCCCGAATTGGTGGCGACGATGCAGAGCCTCGATGCGGAGGATTTCATCGTCGACGGCGAGATCGTCATCGAGATCGACGGTCGCGCTTCCTTCGATGCGCTGCAGATGCGGCTGCACCCCGCGGAGAGCCGTATCCGCAAGCTCAGCATCGAGACGCCGGCGCGGCTGATCCTGTTCGACATGCTGGTCTCCCCGGGAGGCAAGATCATGCTCGAACGACCCTTGCGGGCCCGGCGCGAGGCTTTGGAGGCCTTTCTGTCCAAGGCGACCAATCCCGGCCTCCAGCTGTCGCCATCGACCACCAATGTCGCCACCGCCAGGCAATGGCTGCAAGGCGCCGGCCACGGCCCGACCGATGGTGTCGTCGCCAAGATGCTCGACGAGCCATATCGGCCAGGCGAGCGCGCGATGGTCAAGGTCAAGCGGCTGCGCACCGCCGACTGCGTGGTCGGCGGTTTCCGCTATCTGAACGGCAAACGACAGGTCGGATCGCTTCTGCTCGGCCTCTACAACGACAATGGGCAGCTCGATCATGTCGGCTTCACATCGACCATCGCCAATGAAGACCGCGCGGCGCTCACGGCGAAGCTCGAGGCGTTGCGCGGAGGGCCGGGCTTCACCGGCAAGGCGCCGGGCGGTCCGAGCCGCTGGAGCACCGAGCGCAGCGGTGAATGGGAGCCGGTGAAGCCGGACCTGGTCGTCGAGGTTCGTTTCGACCATGTCACCGGTGAGCGCTTCCGGCATGGCACGAGGTTGCTGCGCTGGCGACCGGACAAGGCGCCGCGGCAGTGCACGTTCGAACAGATCGCGTAGCCTCTAAAGCGCGTCGCGTTAAACCGGATTCATGCGACGCGCTTTAGGTTTTTGTTTCATGCATGTCGTCTTCCCAAAACCGAGATCACTTTTGGGCGACATGCATTAATCTGTCGGAGACAGCCTGGAGGATCATCCCTTGAACTCGAAGAGGCTCGCATCCGCATCCTCCTTGCCGGCGATGGAAGCCGAGACGATCTCGGACGCGATCTGTGAAAACGTGATTCCGTTTCCGCCGTAGCCCATCACCGCATGAACGCGCGCGTGGCCGGACACACTGCCGATAGTCGGAAGTCCGGTGTCGGTGGCTCCGAACGAGCCGGTCCAGGCGAATTCCGCCGCGGTGTCGAGTCGCGGGAAGATTTTGCCGAGTTTCTCCTCAAGTCGGTCCCTCTTTTCCGCGATCAGGGCGTCACGCCTCTCCTCGTCGGTGAACTCCTCGTCTTCGCCGCCGCAGATCACGCGACCATCGGCTGTCGCCCTGAGATAGAGATAAGGGTCCGAAGCTTCCCAGATCAGGGCGGCGAGCGGCCAGATCTTCTCCGGCTGCGGCCGGGTGGCAATCGCCCATGTCGAGATGATGCGATGGCGTATCTTCGGCACGATATCGAGCAGCTCGTAGCCGGTCGTGAGCACAAGATGGCGAGCATGGATCCTCGGACCCTGGCGCGTCGCCACCGTCACGCCGAGGCGGGTATCTTCGATCGCCGTCGCTTCCGTCGGCGCATAGAACCGCGCTTTGCCTAGCAGCGCCCTCATCAGCAGTCCGGACGTCAATTTGCGTGGATCGAGCGCCAGATTGCCATGGCTCAGAATCGCTGCGGCGCGCTCTATCCCGAAATCTTCTCTCAGCTTCTTGCGTGGCAGGAAGGACGCTCCAATGCCTGCCTCACGACGCGCTTCGGCCTCGCTGTGCAGCTCCGGTGCATCGAGCCGATTGCCGGCCAAATAGAGCGACGGCGTCTCGGCCGACCGGCAGCGAATATCGAGTTCCGCGATGCGTCCGCGCAGGTTGAGCAGCGACAGCCGCGAGCGGATCCAGGCCTGCCGCGCGGCATCGCCTCCAATCATCCTGGACAGCCTTGTCAGCGGTTGATCGATCTCGAACGCGACGAGCGCCGTCGTGGCAGCCGTCGAGCCCTGCAACGGCCCACG
The DNA here is from genome assembly GCF_003952405.1 of Mesorhizobium sp. M2A.F.Ca.ET.043.02.1.1. Lineage (NCBI taxonomy): Bacteria > Pseudomonadati > Pseudomonadota > Alphaproteobacteria > Hyphomicrobiales > Phyllobacteriaceae > Mesorhizobium > Mesorhizobium sp. M2A.F.Ca.ET.043.02.1.1. The sequence goes on along the minus strand of NZ_CP034445.1, from coordinate 4,766,161 downwards.
CCTGTCGATGCAAATGACGGCGTGGCCGTCGCGGGTCAAAGCTTCGGCCATCATCGCGCCGCTAATGCCCATGCCGACGATCAGGACATCGGTCTTTGCATCTCGGGTCAGGCGTTCCGCCGGCACCGCGGGCGAGCGATAGGCAGACCAGACAGGTTTGCCGCTTCTGAGATCGAGCTGGCGAGGCATGAAAGTTCCCGGTTCCGCACGATAAGTCACAAGGCGCCGTGCTGTTCCCGGGCAACCGCGCCAACCATCCGTGATTGGATATGAAGCGGAACAACTGTTTCGGCGAGAGGTTCTTCAGTTGAAGCTCAGAAATGGAGAACCTCATGGACCCGCGCGACAAACAGCGGCCTGCAAAGACCGACGAAACCGAAGCGCCGACCATCGAACAGCAGGACTGGGACGCTCTGGAGGGCAGCAGGATCCTGCCTGACAGCGTCGCGGTGAACGGTGATCCGCAGGACGATGCCGAAGCCGAAGGGGACCTTCCGGAAGAGGATGACGACAACCCCTTCCAGGACAGCGACGAAGCCTTGCCCGACGATGAAGAGGAGCGTGTCCTGTCGAAGGACCCTTCCAAGGAGGGCAGCCGGTTCGACGAGGTGTAACGTTCAGATTTCGAGCAGCGCGTAGGGACGGCCCGTCGGCTTCGTGATGTGCATGGCGACGTTATAGACTTTGGCGCCACCGGGGGTCTGGCCTTCGAAGGTGCCACGATGGGCATGGCCGTGCACGACCGCGCTCACCTTGAACCTGTCGATCGTTTCGGCAAGCCGCGACGATCCGAGGAACGGAAAGATTTCCGGCGGCTCGCCGGCGACCGTCTCCGCGATCGGCGCATAGTGAAGCACCACCAGCGTGCGCTTGGCGCGGACCTGCCGCATGGCGTTCTCGAGCCGCATCGCCTCGTTGACGCTCTCGGCCACCATGGCCTTGATCGCCGGCTCGCCGAAAGAGCCAAGCATCCGCGAGCCGAAGCCGCCGACAAAACCCTTGACGCCGACAAAGCCGACTTCCATCAGCTCCGTCGCTTGCCCATCGAGGAGATAGACACCGGCCTGGCGGAGCGTCGCCGCGATCTGGTCGACGCAGCCGGATTCGTAATCGTGGTTGCCGAGCACCGCGACCACGGGAATGGAGCAGGCGCGCAAATCCTCCGCGAGGAGCTCGGCCTCCTTCGGCTTGCCGAGATTGGTGAGATCGCCGGTGAGCACCAGGACGTCTGCTTCTCGGGAAACCTCGCCGAACAGGTCGCGGTAGGAAGTCTGCGCATCTTCCTGAACATGCAGGTCGCCCATGGCGGCAATCTTGACCTTGCCGTTGCCGCTCGCTTTGCGGCCCGTCCTGCTTTGTTCAGCCATCGCGGAATTCTCCAACGCCGCCGACGCCGGCGAAGCCCCATTCCTTGACGTCGATCTCGTAGTCGACCTGCGACAGAAGCCGGCCGCGACAGATCTTCATCCGCGGCGAAGGCAGTTGCCGCTGCGTGGCGAGCCGGTCGAGCAGATTGTCGAGCAACCAGTCGGGAATGTGGTCGCGTTCGCTGGGATAGATCCATCTGAAATTCAGCAACTGCATCAAGAGCACCTCCCAGTGGGTGTCGAGATAGGAGAGCAATCTTTGCCAGTCGATCTGCTCATGCGCCTTGAGTATGGTATGGGCGATGTCGGCGCCGTCATGCCGGCCCCTGTCCTGGATGAAGCATTTCGACCAGATAAGCTCGGTCGGGCCGATGATCCTGACCCGGCTGCCCAGCAGCTCGACCTGGCGGGCATGCTCCAGCCACTGGTCCTTGACCTGCATGGTCCCGTTGGCGGACGCAAAGATCACGTCGAAGAAATGCGGGCCCTGGAAGACCTTGCCCAGCCAGCGGTCATCCTCGATCACGACGGCGTAGCCGATATCCTTGAAATGGGTGAGGATGCGTGGGCAATCGCCGGGCTTGCAGAAGATGTCGAGGTCCTTGGTCTGGCGCACGACACCGGTATAGGCGCTGACGGCATAGGTCCCGGCGACCAGAAAAGGAATGTCGGTGGCGGTGAGCTCGCGGATTGCATGCGTGTAGAACGCTTCCGCCTCCGCGCTCTTCAGCGTCGGCTCCGCCTTTGCATCGATAACCGGCAGCGTCGCCAGCACTCCCGGCAACTCGTCATTGGCCATCAACCGTTGCTCCGGCCTTCGATCTTCATTCCCATGTTTCGGTAAACAGCGGCAGACCGGCGTTGTTCCGCGCTTGACGTCACGCTTTGACGAGCTTCGCCAGGACAGAGGCGCTAGTCGCCTTCGTCCCGGTACAGACGCTGGGTTGCCCGGTCGCTCTCGCGCCGCTCTGCCGGTCCGCGGCGGCGGCGGGTAAGGAGAACGTAGACGATCACGAGCATGAGAATGAGGGGACCGCCCGCGACGACGATGAACCACAAGTCGGTGCCTGACATTGATCTTCCTTCCCGGATTGAAGGCTGTGCTCCCGCAAGCAGAGGCGCAGGTGGTGCGCTAACCGGTGAAAGGTTCAAATGTTCCGCTGTCGGAACGGAGACCGCACATCAGTCGTTGGTGGCTTGAACACGCTGGCAGCTCACCATGACCCGTACGGATGAAGCCCGACCTGCGTTTTCGTCCGTGACACAGGATTGCAGGCCGGGCCTGGCCTAAGTGAGGGACAAAGGCCAACCTATGTTGCACGATGATTGCGCCGCCGCCTTAAATAGGTTGTTGATGGCGGCGGGGATTGAGCGCTTCTCTTTGGGCGAATGGTCAGCGGCAAAAGCGATCATGCGCTCAAAACGCATCAAACGTTTTCGCAAACCGGTTATCGTGCAGCCCGGCCGGATCGATCGTGATCGGGTGGTGGTCACTGTGCTGGATGCGGCCGACGTCCTTCTGCATACCTGGCCGAAGCCCAACTCCCGCGCCCGGCATCACGCCATCAGGGCGTGCCTTGCGGTGTTGCGGGACGAGAAGCCGCCACGCGTGGCGCGCCAAGCTTTCGTAGACGCCGCAAAGGACGCCAGGATTTTCCTGGGCGACCAAGCCTGACGCTATTTCTGGCCGCGCGCATCTGGCCGGGCGCCTTGAGCATTTTGCCAAGGCGGATCAAGGCTTCTGTCCCGCCCGATCTTGGCCAGCAACTGTCGGGACTGCTGCAGCAAAATCCGACTTCTGGCGATAGCGGAACCGGTTTCGCCGATCAGACGCTCCGCGCGTCGGCGGGTTTGGAGAAGATGTTCCAGGTCGAGCTGGATGCGAGGCGAGCGCAGATCATCCATGATGCCGAACACCGGGGGAAGCCGCATGTTCCCTTCAGCCGCCAAACCGCTCCAGCGCTGCCATGATAACTCTCAGCGGCCGATGCAGCTCAGGGCGGACAAGAGCGGCGCACATCAGGTACCACCTGCGCCTGTTTGCCCGCTGGCCGGGTGCTGCAACGCTTGCTTGACGGCTTCAATCAACGCCGGCGGGCAGGGTTGGCCTTCGTAGAGATCTTCGTAAAGCGAGCGGACTATGTCCTCTATCGCCACGGACGGATCGGACTGCACGAGCTCGCGCGCAACAGCCTTGATGTCGGAAAAGTCATAGCCATTGGCAGCGGAGACCATTTTGTTCTCTTGTTGCTTGGCTGAGCGCCTCGCGGGCGACCCCAGGCGCCACTCAACCGGGTCCGCCGGGTGACGCTGAAGATATCTGCGCCCGGCTCAGGCCCCCGACAATAACGCAGGTTAAAGCGACTCTTTGCGGGCTCGGATAAATTTCGGCCCTGGCTTACAAGACGGTGGCAACCAAAGAGAGCCGGAGGGCCCGCCTAACTCTACCCCCAGGCGAGGCGGGCCCTTTTGCGATCGGGTCCTGACCGCGCTGAAGTTTCCAAAGAATTTCCGCCTCCCTCGCATGGGTTAATGCGCGGCCCGAGGCCGGCGCAATTATCAAATGCAACACAACAAAAGCGCGGCTAAGGGAGGTTGCGGCTTTGATCAAATATCATCCTGTGCGGCTGAACGAACTCATCGAACACTACATGGAAACGCGTTCCTCGCAGCGCTCGCCGGTGTCGGTCGCCGCGGCCACGAGGGCCATCTTGACTGTCATGCCGGATTGCTCGGTCGAGAGGCCGCAATTGAGCAACATGATCGCGCGATCGGCCGTCAGGCATGGCCATGCCGTGAGCTTCGATTTGACGGCCATCTAAAGCGCGTCGCGACCTTTCAGATCGCTCCATGCGCTTTGGGTTTCGATTTTTACGCATGTCTTTATCCTGAAACCGGTTCCCACTTTCGGGAGACATGCTTTAGTCCGGCACCAACCCATTATCGATCGCAAGGGAGCGGCAGCGACTCGCGCGTCATGTCCACAATGTGGCGCGCCAGTTCCATTGCGTCGCAAGGTTTTTCGAACCTGCGAATCTCAGCAAAGCGTGGGGGGATGGCAGCAGCGTCATAGCCGGTGGCGAACACAAACGGAAGCCGTCTTTCCAGCAGCGCGTCCGCCACGGCAAAGTCGATGCCACCGGCCAGATCGAGATCAAGTATGGCGGCGTCGACGCAATCCAGGTCAAGGGAGTTCAAGGCCTTGTCACGGGTCGCGAAGGGACCGATGACCGTCAGCCCGAGCCCCAAGAGGGCTTTTGTGATATCCTCAGCCAGAAAATACTCGTCTTCCATGACCAGAACACGAGCGCCGGCGAATTTCTCGTTCATGGCAAGCCTCCCGAGGGGAGTCATTTGGACCGTCTTACGCGGTCCGACATTAACATAGGTAAGGTCGCCACCGCATCATTGTGTGTATCACGGGAAAGAGGACTGGGATGAGGCGACCTCTGATCCGCAAGCTTGAGAAATTCACGCGGCTTTCGCAGGCCGACAAGGAGATGCTGGTCAGAATTGCGGCGCAACGCGTCCGACGCTTCGCCGCGCGCGAAGACATCATCCACGAAGGCGAGAAACCTGAGTTCATCAACCTGATCAACGAGGGCTGGGCCTGCCGCTATAAGACCCTCGAGGACGGGCGGCGGCAAATCATTGCTTTCTTCCTCCCCGGCGATCTCTGTGACCTCAACGTCTTCATCCTGAAAGAAATGGACCACTCCATCGGCGCCATCACGCCAGTCGCGGTCTCGGAGATTTCGCGCGCCGCCTTCGACGAGATGATGATCGGACATCCGCGCATCACTCAGGCTCTGTGGTGGGAATCGCTGGTCGCGGCGGCGATCCAGCGCGAGTGGACAGTCAACCTCGGCCAGCGCGATGCGCTCGAGCGGATGGCGCATCTGTTGTGTGAGCTGTTCATCCGGCTGGAGGCCGCCGGCTGCACAAGCGACAGCAGTTGCGAATTCCCGTTGACGCAGACGGAACTGGGCGAGACGCTGGGCATGTCGACGGTTCACGTCAATCGCACGCTGCAGGAGCTGCGCGCCTCGAACCTCATCGTGCTGAAAGACAGGACGCTGACCATTCCCAACCTCCAGGCACTGCAGGATGTCGCGCTGTTCAATCCCAATTATCTGCATCTCGATCGCGAGGGCAGGCATCTCGACGCCAACGAGGAGTGATGTCCAAGGGCCCGCCCAACAAGCCGCTTGAACGCGGTCTGGCAGATGTCAAGACGGCCTTGCGCGGGCATGGGCGCGCCGAAGCCCGGCTGCGTGAGAGCGACGAGACCCTGCGGGATTTCGCCGAAGCCGCCTCTGATGTGCTCTGGGCCCGCAATGCCGACACGCTGCAGTGGGAATACCTGACGCCGGCCTTCGACGCCATTTACGGGATGAGCCGCCAAAAGGCCCTGGCCGGCGACAATTTCGCCACCTGGATCGACCTTATCGTGCCCGAGGATCGCGAGCATGTGCTGGGCCAGATCGCGCGCATACGCGACGGCGAACGCGCAACCTTCGAATACCGCATCTGCCGGCCGGCCGACAGCGAGATACGCTGGCTGCGCGATTCCGGCTTTCCGATGCGCGATGAGGCTGGAAAGGTCGCCCATATCGGCGGCGTCGGCCAGGACATCACGCGCCGGAAGCAAGCCGAGGAACAGCAGCAGGCTCGCTTCGCCGAGTTGCAGCATCATATGCGCAACACGCTGGCCGTGATCCGCTCGATCGTGCGGCGTACGATGGAGAAAAGCGAATCCCTGGACGAAGCCGCGGCTCACCTGGAAGGGCGCATCAACGCTTTCGCCCGCGTGCAGGCGGCGATCACACGCCGTCCGTCGATCGAGATCAACCTGGCATTAATCGTCGCCGAGGAATTGCGCGCCGCCGGGGGCCGGGAGGGCGATAACCTGACGATCGAGGGGCCGCCATTGACGCTCGCCCCCAAGGCTGCCGAGACGATGGGCTTGGCCATCCACGAACTGGCGACGAACGCGTTGAAATACGGGGCGCTTGCCAGCTCCAACCGGGCTGGCCGCATCGACATCGGATGGCGTTTGGAGGAAGATCTGCTCCGCTTCGTCTGGGCTGAAAGCGGTGTTGACGATTTGGAGCAGACCGAGCGGCGCGGGTTCGGTTTCGAGGTGCTCGAGCGGACCTTGCCTTACGAGCTCGGAGCGACGGTGGAGTTGCGGTTCGCTCCGAGCAGTCTCAATTTCACGGCTGCCGTCCCGCTTCGCGCCATTAGAGCAATTGCAGGAAAAGTGTGAGCGGCTTCCGCTGGAAATTGCGAGAAAACAAAGAGATAGAGTGGTTCGCCGCTTCGGTGAAGCGGCGAACCACTCTAAAGCCGTCGCAATCTTTCAGATTCGCTCCATGCGCTTTAGGTTTTTGACTTACGCAGGTCTTTATCCCGAAACCGGTTCCCACTTTCGGGAGACATGCTTTAGCCGACAGCGGTCGTAACCGTCCGGGAGTCGCTGCGCAAATAGCCCGCCTCGTCTTCGTCTCTTTGCCTGCCGCCTAGCGCTGCCGCGACCGCAGCAATGAACGCGCCAATCACCAGCGACAGCGCGCCAACCAGTGCAGCGGCGGCGCTCGCCTTGCGGGCCTTGTCGGCGGCTGCCTTGGCTTTGTTCTTGGCGTCCTCGGCACGCGCCAGGACCTCGTCGACCCGCTTCTGCGCCTCCGCCTGGGGAAGGCCCGTGCGGGATGCCACGAGTTGGGCAAGATAGGCCTTGTCATCCGCGCTCATTTCGCCGTTCGCAGCGCTGATTGTCAGTATGCGCGCGGCCTGTGCCGCGGCGTCCGCGTTGTTTTGGGGCGTTGCCGCCGCTGTAGGCGCGGCCGCGTTGCCGGCCGGCCGGAAGAGCGCGTCCACGAAATAGCCGGCGAGATCGTTAGCGGACGGAGTTTGCGCCGACGAAGCCTGCGAAGCCGCACCGGCGGCCGCGCCGCTCAGCAAACCAGTCGCCGCCTGGGCGCCCGTCCCCGCAATTCCGGAGACCGCCGAGCCGAGGACCGTGGCCACGAGCAGCGTAGCCAGGGCCCAGGCCAGGAACCCATGCGCGGTGTCGCGGAAATACACCTCGTCGGTATGCACGTTGACCCACTTCGTGCGGAGCCGCCCGGCGACATAGCCGCCTAACGCAGATGACAGCCATTGCACGATAACGAGCCAGACCGCGGTCGACACCGCAAATGTCGTCAGGGAAGGGCTACCCCATGGCGACATCATCGCCAAGCCGAGTCCGGAACCGACAAGCATGAGGATGACGGTCAAGGTGGCTGCCGCAAAAGCGCCGGCCACGATCGGCCCCCAATTGACGGCGGAGGATGATGTCTCAATCGTTGCCGGTTCGTCGGCCGGGGAAAAGGTCATCGTGGGCTCCTAACGTGCAAAAAGCATCAAAAGGATGATGATCGGAATTGGAACGCCGAGCAGCCAGAGCAGAATACCTCGTCCCATTTCGTCCTCCTATAAGTAGTGTTCGAATTCTTGTATTTAATTCCTGGATCTCGCTTTCGTTCCGCCTGATCTACTTCTTTCAATCAGCTGTTAAACTCAGGGCCTGACGCAAACGCCATCACGGCCCACAAAATCTTGGACCAACCGAAGGCTCGCCCGCAAAGGGGGTGAACGGGCGAGCCTTTCGATAGGACGCCTGCCCAAGACCGCGCATTCGGGACGCGGAACGCGCCGGCGCCGACCGAACTAAGAAAGTAGCGAGATGTTCCGAACGAAAAGCAGTCTGCTGGTCGGGGGCGCCGCCTCTCCGCTATCGCCAGCATTCGAGAATTGCCTCCACCGGCGCGACCTCGACATGGTGGGAGTACCGCTTGGTGAAGAGTTTCAGGATGTTCTCATAGGCCTCATCGGACGCGCTGCAGATGGCGTCCTCCGCGAGGATCGTTCGATAGCCAAGATCGATAGAGCCGAGCAGGGTCGCCAAAACGCACATATCGGCCTCACCGCCGCTGACGATGACCTCCTCGACGCCTTCCGACTGAAGCACACCAGCGAGTTCGCCGCTCAGCCACGGCGAATAGATCGGCTTGTCGAACACGCGCGCCGGCGGGATATGGACGGCAAGCTCGGGCAGAAGGTCCACCGCCTCCTTGCCGGCCCTTGCGATCGTCATGTCCGCCCAATGCTCATAATATTGTTTCCACTGGCCGTGGCCCTCGCCCGGATTTCGCGCGGGGATGAACCTGGTGAAGATCGTGGCTTCTGGTCGCTTGCGCACCAGCCTCTGAACTTGTGGCAGGATCACGGGCAGCCAATCGACCGCCCATGGCCACGGCGGCGTGAACATCTGCTGCATGTCCACGCAAATATGGACGGCTTTCGCCGAGATCGGTGAGAGCGCGCTCAAAGCATATGACCCTCAAATCGCGGCGATATCGCGAGAAGCAGTTCGCGTGTCGAATTCCTGTGTCAGGCCGGACTCTTTGATGCGGCAGGCCAAGGCGCGCATTGCGCGTGCCACCGGATACATCTTGATGCGTTCAAATTCCCTAGCTTGCGCCTCGGCCATGGCCGCGCACCGTTCCCGTTCGGCGATTTCAGGACAAAGATTTTCGGCAGCATATTCCATGTTGGATTTCTCCATCGCGTTGTCTGCCGCTAAACTCCGACTAAAGTCCTCCGTTCCATCAAGGCAGGCGCTTGCCACATTTTTCGAAAAGCGCTCGCGCCGACCGGCCTCGATTTGCCAAGTCGCAATAACAAATGATGTTTTTGGCCAGTGCGCCGGAAAATTCATCGAACGATTGGCCCGATACGAGGTTTGTTGCCGTCATCGGCTGCAGAGCCAGCGTGGCGGCTGACGCTGCCGGATTTGTCGTCCAGGCACCTTCGGCACCCAAGCGGATCCAACCCAAGATCCGCCCCGCCACGGCCGGGCGATTTTTTACGTCATGGAAACGAGGTCGTTGGGGAACAAAGGGCCGGAACGGTGGTTCGGTGCCACCAAGACCAAAGGAGCCTTGCCCCATGAGCATGCGGATATTCCTTATCCCATCGGCGACCGCCGCGCTGATGCTTGCCCTCCCTGCCTTCGCGGCCGACGACGCGCAGACCTTCGTCAACAAGGCTGCGATAGGCGGGATGTTCGAAGTGGATTCGAGCAAGATCGCGCAGGACAATGCGAAGGATCAGCAGATCAAGGATTTTGCCAAGCGCATGATCACCGATCACGGCGCGGCGAACGCCAAATTGCAGAAGATCGCCGGCGAGCAGAAGCTGCAGGTGCCGGCGCAATCCGATGCCGCTCATAAGAGCGATCTGGAACGATTGCAGAGCACGACGGCTTCGCTGGACCAGCCTTACGTCGAGATGCAGCGTAAGGCGCATGCCGACGCCGTCGGCCTATTCGGGGCCTACGCCAAGGATGGAGACAATCCCGCCCTCAAATCTTTCGCGGCGGAGACGCTGCCGACGCTGAAGATGCATCAGGACATGATCGAGAAGATCGCCGGCGCCAGCGCGAGCACGCCGGCGGTCAAATCGGCATCGACGCCCAAACCACCCGCGCCGGTCCCCGGCGCGAACAGCTTCACCGAAGCGCAGGCGAAGAAGCGCATCCAAGACGCCGGCTATGCGGACGTGTCCGCCCTCGCCAAGGACGAACAGGGCATCTGGCGCGGCCAGGCGACGAAGGACGGCAAGGGCACCTCCGTCGCGCTCGACTACCAGGGCAACGTCTTTGCCGGCCAACAATAGACAGGAGAACCGACATGCAAACGATCACCGCCCTGTTCGACGACTATGACGATGCCGCCGACGCCGTGGGCGCGTTGGAGTCCACCGGCGTTCCGTCATCCGACATCAGCATCATGGCCAACAATGCCCGCGGCTGGCATACGAACACGCAATCCCCCGCAGCCGAGGATGCCGCCAGCGGCGCAGGCATCGGCGCGGTCGTGGGTGGCGCCGGCGGCCTGGCAACGGGCCTGGGCGCCATGGCGATACCGGGCGTCGGGCCGGTGGTCGCGGCCGGCTGGCTGGCGGCGACGGCCGCGGGCGCCGTCGCCGGGGCGATTGTGGGCGGCGCGGCCGGCGGCATCATCGGCAGCCTGACCGACGCCGGCGTGCCGGAGCAGGACGCGCATGTCTATGCCGAGGGCGTCCGCCGCGGCGGCACGCTGGTGACGGCTCGTGTCGAGGACGACCTCGCCTCGGAAGCCCGTGAAATTCTCCGCAGCTCCGCATCGGTCGACATCGCCGACCGCCGCAGTGAATACCAAGCGGACGGATGGACAGCATTCGACCCGGCCGCCGGCGATTATTCGGCTGACGATGTCGAGCGCGAGGCGGCGCGACGGCGGGGAGCCTGAGCCGATACCCAGACACTCGGATCGGGTTTCCCTCGACAAAGGCCATGAAGGAATCGGCATGCGACGCGTTGTTTTGCCGCTCATACTGACTTTGGTCGTGCTGCTGGCATGTTACTGGGTCTTCATTCGTGTCGACAGCGGCTCGTCTTCCGCGCCATGGAAACGCACGCCCGAACAAAACCAGGGCGGGAATGCGCCGCAGGATAGCTCGCCAGCTGCCGGCATCACGAAGAATCCACAGGACGCCAGCAAAATGCCGGGGGCTCAGTGACAGTCGAAATCCGTTGCTCCCGAATGGCTACTCGCGCGGCACGAACTTATTGAAACGGCTTGTGCTGCCCTCCGCGGTCATGTCCTGGTGAACGAACGCCAGGTTGTTGTCGTCCAGCACCTTGAAGAAATCCTCCCATTCGATCGGCCTCAGATCTTCGTCGCCGGCGCCGAAATCGACCCGCAGCGTTGCAGCCTTCCCCGGCGTCGCGACAACTGCAGGTCGGCCTTCGCGCGCCTCGATCCAAGCTCGGATACTTCGTGATTTGAGGTGGTCATGGCCTCGCTCATTGCGGCCTCCTGCTGACAGTTCCCTTCTCTCGAAAGCAACCCCGCAGGCATCCGCTTGTTCCCGTCGGGCCCGGTTTTGTAGGCTCGCCGCAACCGAATATCGGCAGACAGAGAAGGCCCGCTGCCTGCATGCGGCAACGGGCCTTGTCAGGTCTTGATGGGACCTTGGATCGCTGGAGGGAGGGCGATCTCTTTCGAACCGGCAGGCGCTCGAAATGTTCCCGCACAATCAGAGTTTGACGGCACTTTCCCTCGCCCAAAGCCGCAGCTTGCGGCAAGCCTCGACGAATGAGCGCGCGGAGCCGCCGCCTTTGAGCTCGATGAGCCCCTCATCCGCATCGGCCGCTACCCCGGCGCTTGCCAGCAGAGGTCCGGCACCCGCGACGAAGCCGATGAACTTCAGATGCGCAAAGGCGTCCGACACGAAGTCCTTTGCCGCAGCATCCCTGGACAGCATCTCGGCGCCTTCCTCGGAAACGAGCAGCACAACCGCATCGAAGAGAACGGAAGGACCGCCGTCGATCATGTGATTGGCTTCGATCCAGCTGCCATCGCCTGCCTCGACACCGCCCACCCTGCGCGCCACGACTTCCACTTTGGCGCCTTCGGCTTGCGCCGCATCCCGCACCGCTTGCAGCAGGCCGGAATCGATGCCGTCGCTGACGAGCATGCCGATCTTGCGGCCCTTGAAGCTGTCCGGCCCGTTGTTGATGATGCTGAGCGCGGGCGACGGCTCGAGGTCATCCCGTGTCGGCACAGCCGCGTCGGCAGGCGCCGGCATCGTGTTGATGCCGAGCTTGTCGGCGACCGTGGTCGCCAGCGTCTCGTCGATGTTGAGCAGATGGGAGATCATCCGCTCGCGGATGACCGGCGTCTCGACCTTGCTCAGTTCGAACGTCAAAGCCATTGCGATATGACGCTGCTCAGGCTCGGTCTGGCTGATGAAGAATTGCCGGGCCTGGCTGTAGTGATCGGCGAAGCTCTCCGCCCGCAGCCGGACCTTCTGCCCCTCCTCCGCATCGGCAAAGGAGCGGAAGCCCCGCTCGGGTGACTCACGCGGCCCCTCGCCCCAGGAATTCGGCTGATAGTTGGCGCGGCCGGCGGGATTGCGCATCGCCATTTGACCGTCCTGCTGGAAATGATGGAAGGGACATTTCGGCGCGTTGATGGGAAGGTGGGTGAAGTTGGGGCTGCCCAGGCGCTTGAGCTGCGTGTCGAGATAGGAGAAGTTGCGTCCCTGCAGCAGGGGATCGTTGGAAAAATCGATGCCAGGCGGCACGTTCTGCGTCATGAAGGCAACCTGTTCGGTCTCGGCGAAGAAGTTCTCAGGCATGCGATCGAGGACAAGCCGCCCGACCGGGATCGGCTCGATGATCTCCTCGGGAATGATCTTGGTCGGATCGAGGATGTCGAAGTCGAAACTGTCGGCGAAATCCTGGTCGAAGAGCTGGACGCAGAGCTCCCACTCCGGAAAATCGCCCGACTGGATGGCGTTCCAGAGGTCGCGGCGGTGGAAATCGGGATCGGCGCCGTTGATCTTCACGGCTTCGTTCCAGACCACCGACTGCATGCCCAGCTTCGGCTTCCAGATGAATTTGACGAAGGTCGATTCATCCTTGGCGTTGACGAGACGGAACGTGTGCACGCCGAAGCCCTGCATGAACCGGAACGACCGGGGGATGGCGCGATCGGACATGATCCACATGATCATGTGCATCGATTCCGGCGTGAGCGAGATAAAATCCCAGAAATTGTCATGCGCGGATTGGGCCTGGGGGAACGCCCTGTCCGGTTCCTCTTTCACGGCATGGACCATATCCGGAAACCTGATCGCATCCTGGATGAAGAAGACCGGGATGTTGTTGCCGACGAGGTCCCAATTGCCCTCCTTGGTATAGAGCTTCACGGAGAAGCCCCGCACATCCCGCGCCAGGTCGAAGGACCCCTTGCTGCCGGCGACGGTCGAGAAACGAACGAAGGCGGGTGTCTTTTCGCCGGGCCGCTGGAAGATATCGGCCTTGGTGTACTTGGCGAGCGACTCATACGTCTCGAAGAAGCCATGGGCGCCGTAGCCGCGCGCGTGGACGACGCGCTCGGGGATACGCTCATGATCGAAATGGAAGATCTTTTCGCGGAAATGAAAATCCTCGATCAGCGTGGGACCGCGGTCGCCGATCTTCAACGTGTTGTGGTCATCCGCGATCGGCGCGCCAAGCGCCGTCGTCTGCACCTCGACCTCGCCTTCGGCCACCTGATGCAGCTCGCCGCCACTGCCGCGGACAAGTTTCTGGTCATGAATCTCAGCCACGGCTGTAGCGTCGGCCGGGGAAGCTTTCTTCGGCATTGTCGGTGTCCCTTGTGCTCGCTGAATGATGTTGCCGAACGAGCAATCAGGGCGAATGTTCCAGCCGGTGGAGCGGGCATCCCCAGCTCGAACTATTTTTGAACGGCGTCCGACCCATCCCCTGCCCCGCTTTCCTGGGAACGGTCCGGCGTTACCCGCGACGATGCACGCACGGGCATCTCTCGCGGCGCAGGGATGCGAGATTTTCGGCGCCACCAGCGCGGCAGGAACTCGGCCATCAGGCTTTGAATCAGGCTTTTCATCCGATTGCCCATGGAGGGTTTCACAGGCGAACGGATGCCGGCCCTGATTGTTCCGGGTCGGCGCGATCAGAGCGTCGTCAGTTGAAATCAATTGGGACGGGCCTTGCGCGCACGCAACGCGATCGCGGCGTCCAGCTTTCGCGCCAATTCCAGCATTCGGGAAGGCGCTTCCTTGGATCCCAGCGCCTCCAACGCGACGGTCGTCTCGCGTTCCGGCGTTGTCGTCTCGGACAGCGTCTGTTCCGATCTCAGTGCTTCACGAACCTTCCGTGCCACGGCCGCGCCCTAACATGGGTTAATGCCTCCACTAACCCACTGACAGAAAAAAGGTTCCTGCTTCGCTTCTCCGCCGGACCGACGAACCTCCCTTCGATGCAGCTTTCCCGAACCCGGAAGTCGACGTCGCCTAAAGCGCGTCGCGATCTTTCAGATTCGCTCCATGCGCTTTAGGTTTTTTGATCTTACGCATGTCTTTATCCCGAAACCGGTTCCCACTTTCGGGAGACATGCTTTATTGCCTGCCGAAGTCGACCAGGAATCTCTCCAGCCTCTCCCGGACCTGGCTAGGAGCTTCCCTCGTCGGGAAATGACCGACACCCGGCAGGAGCACACGCTCATAACCGGCGGTAAAATACGGCTCCTTGCCTTCGGAGGAATCCGGCAGAACGATGCGATCGTCGTCGCCATGAAGGACCAATGTCGGCACCGAGATGACCTCCGCCTCAATTTGCTTGCGCGCAAGTTCAGCATAGCGCGGGTCGGGATCCGCCTCGCCCCAGCGCACGCGATAGGAATGCAGCGTGACATCCGGCCAGTCGGGATTTTCGAAGGACCTCGCCACCCGTTCGAACAGCGCGTCGTCGAACCAGCCTGGGGGACTCCAACTGTCCCACTGGAAACGCGCGAAGGAGCGACCGTGCTGCCGCACGAACTCTTCGCCGCGCCCGGTCGCCATGAACCACTGATACCAGAAGGCTTTCGTCTGCTCCAAAGGCGGCGTCGGAGGCGGGCCGGGCTGCCACCCCAGCGAAAGCGCCGCGCAGCATGTTATGCGCTGCGGAAAGACGGAGGCGAGCAGATAGGCGATACGCGCGCCCCAGTCATGGCCGACAACCGCGAACCGTTCGAGGCCGATGGCGTCGGCAAAGTCGAGCGCGTCCTGCGCCATGGCGGCGATCTCGCCTGAGCGCATCGTTTCATCGGAGTGGAACGAGGTCTTCCCAAATCCGCGCAGCCATGGCGCGAAGGTTCGGAAGCCCGCGGCCTGAAGCGATGGCGCCACATCCGCAAAAGTCGTCGCATCATCCGGCCAACCATGGAGGAGCAGCACAGACGGTCCATCCTCGGATCCACCGCTCAGATAGGCGACCCGCAAAAGCGAAGTATCGCAGAAAACAGGTTCTTCCATGGACGCCTCCTCAGGGCCATCACACTGCCGTGGCGGCCCAACCCTGCGCAATCGGGTTCATTGCTTTTGGCCATGAGCCGCCTCGATCCGGCGAGGGAACCAACCGCAGCCTCGCTGGTTCGGAAAGCCAACAGCGGAGCCTCGCCATGCAAAATGCAGCCGAAATTCTCGTCGACACCTTGATTGCCTGGAACGTCGAAGTCGTGTTCGGGTTGCCTGGCGACGGCATAAACGGCGTCATGGAAGCGCTGCGCAAGAACCAGGACAGGATATCCTTCGTCCAGGTGCGGCACGAGGAATCGGCTGCGTTCATGGCTTGCGCCTACGCCAAATGGACAGGGAAGCTCGGGGTGTGCCTCGCAACATCCGGGCCCGGCGGCACGCATCTTCTCACCGGCCTCTACGACGCCAAGCTCGACCAGGCGCCGGTGCTGGCGATCACCGGCATGCAGTTCCATGACCTGATCGAGACTTTCACGCAGCAGGATGTCGATCTTACCCGCGTCTTCAACGACGTCAGCGACTACAACGTCCAGGTCTCGGACGCGGCGCATATGGAAAACGTGGCAAGCCTCGCCTGCCGCACGGCGCTCGCCCGCAAGGGCGTCGCGCATCTCTCGATCGCCAGCGATATCCAGGAACAGCCCGCCGACGCGGCCAAGCGATCCAAGCGCAACCGGCCGGCGCACACGCCGCAAGACATGTTCGCTCCGCATTGCCTCGCGCAGGATGTGGAGCTGGACAAAGCGGCGGCAATCCTCAACGACGCGCGGCGCGTGGCGATCCTGGCGGGGCGCGGAGCGATCGGGGCGGCGGCCGAGCTCGAAGAAACGGCCCGGTTGCTGCAGGCGCCGATCGTCAAGGCCTTGCTTGGCAAGGCGGTGCTGCCGGACGACCATCCCTACACCACGGGCGGCATCGGCATTCTGGGCACCTTGCCATCGCAGGAGGCGATGGAGACGTGCGACGCCGTCCTCATCGTCGGCTCGACCTTCCCCTATATCGAGTACTATCCGCAGCCTGGCAAAGCCCGTGGCGTCCAGATCGATTGCGACGCGCAGCGCATCGGCCTTCGCTTCCCGGTCGAGGCCGGTCTGGTCGGCGATGCGGCGGAGACCTTGCGCGCCCTCAACAAGCGGCTGAAGCAGAAGGGCGACGGCGCATTCCTGGCGACCGCGCAGAGCTCGATGCAGAAATGGCGCGAGATGATGCGCCAGTCGGAAGATGGCTTGGCCCATCCGCTCAAGCCGCAACGCGTCGTGCGCGCCTTCGGCGAGCGCCTTGCCGAGAATACGGTGCTGGCGACCGATTCCGGCCAGAACACGGAACTTGCCGCGCGCCATGTCGATCTCCGCGCGGGACAGGCTTTCGGCGTTTCGGGCGCGCTCGCCTCCATGTCCTGCGGTTTGAGCTATGCGATCGCGGGCGGCATCGCCTTTCCGGGCCGGCCGGTCACGGCGATCGTAGGCGACGGCGGTCTCGCCATGCAGCTCGGCGAGTTTTCCACGGCGGTGCGCTACGGCATTCCGCTGAAAGTCCTGGTCATCAAGAACAACATGCTGAACCAGATCGCCTGGGAGCAGATGATGTTCCTCGGCAACCCGCAATTCGGCTGCGAATTGCAGCCGATCGATTTCGCCAAGGCCGCCGAGGCGATGGGCGGAAAAGGCTTCAGCATCGAGCGGGCGGAGGAGGTCGAGCGCGTGCTCGACCAGGCTTTCGCCACCAGCGGGCCGGTGATCATCGAGGCGCTGGTCGACGCCTACGAGCCGATGATGCCGCCAAAAATGCCGCCCGATTACGCCAAGAACTTCCGCAAGGCGCTGCCGCAGACTCCAGGCCACGATGAGATCGAGGAAAACGTCGCTCGGGAGCCTGCCAGGACGATGATGGAGGCGGGCGAATAGAAGGGGATTGCGATGCTTGATCTTTCCCGTGAGCGTCGACGGATGGTCGATGTGCATCTTGGCCGGCGCGGCATCCATGATCGGGAAGTCCTGGCGGCGATGCGGGAGGTTCCGCGCGAAGTCTTCGTGGGCCCAGGCTATGAGGAATTCGCCTATGAGGACGGACCGCTGCCGATCGCGGAAGGACAGACGATATCGCAGCCTTACATCGTTGCCTTCATGCTGGAGATGTCGGAAATCGGCCCAGGCGACCAGGTGCTCGAAGTCGGCACGGGATCAGGCTACGCCGCCGCCGTCATGAGCCGCGTCGTCGACCATGTCTACACGATCGAACGCCACGCACCACTGGCCGAGGACGCACGGCGACGCTTT
Source organism: Mesorhizobium sp. M2A.F.Ca.ET.043.02.1.1 (assembly GCF_003952405.1). Taxonomy (NCBI): domain Bacteria; kingdom Pseudomonadati; phylum Pseudomonadota; class Alphaproteobacteria; order Hyphomicrobiales; family Phyllobacteriaceae; genus Mesorhizobium; species Mesorhizobium sp. M2A.F.Ca.ET.043.02.1.1. Next base: position 4,748,601 of record NZ_CP034445.1, on the reverse strand, counting down.
CAAAGACTAGGCTACGGCAACATCGAAGTGCGGATCGGCGACGGCACCAAAGGCTGGCCCGAAGCAGCACCCTTCGACGCCATCGTGGTGGCGGCGAGCGGACCGGGCGCACCGCTGGCCTTGCAGCAGCAGCTCGACGTCGGCGGCAGGCTGGTCATTCCGGTGGGCGACGATCCCGACGAGCAGCGGCTGCTTAAGGTGACCCGCACGGGCGCATCGACCTATAGCGAGGAGGATTTCGGCGGCGTGCGCTTCGTCCCGTTGATCGGCGAACAGGGCTGGCGGGAGGAAAGCCGCCCGGCGACTGTCCCCACGACGCCACTGGCGCGCAAACGCAGCCTGCCGGAAATGATCGCCGCGGTCGCGGAGCCGCTTCCCGACTTCGACGACCCGGCGTTTGCCGAACCGTTCGACCGTTTCGCGGACCGGCGGATCGTCCTGCTCGGCGAATCCAGCCACGGCACCTCCGAATTCTACCGGGCGCGCGCGGCAATCACCAAAAGGCTGATCGAGAGGCACGGCTTCGCCATCGTCGCGGTCGAGGCCGACTGGCCCGATGCAGCGGCCATCGACCGCTATGTCCGCGGCCGCGGCGCCTCGCCCGGCGCCAATCGGCCGTTCCAGCGCTTTCCAAGCTGGATGTGGCGCAACACCGATGTCGCGGCATTCGTGGAATGGCTGCGCAAGCACAATGACAAGGTCAAGGCGCTGCAGCCGCAAGCAGGTCTCTACGGCCTCGACATCTACAACATGCGCGGTTCGATCGCCGCCGTCCTGGAGTATCTCGACCGCGTCGACCCGGAAGCGGCAAGGGTTGCGCGGGAACGCTATGGCTGCCTTACGCCGTGGCAGACCGAGCCGTCGACCTACGGCCGCGCCGCGCTGACCAAGGGCTACCGCGAATGCGAGGAAGCGGTCCTCGAGCAGTGCCGCGACATGCTGGCGAGGCAACTCGATCATGCCGGCCGGGGCGGCGAGGAACTGTTCGACGCCGCGCAGAATGCCCGGCTCGTCGCTTCGGCGGAGCAGTATTACCGCGTCATGTATTATGGCGGACCGCACTCCTGGAATCTGCGCGACACGCATATGTTCGAGACGCTGGGCCATGTGCTGGATGCGCATGGCCCGAACGCAAAAGCCGTCGTATGGGCGCACAATTCCCACATAGGCGATGCGCGTTACACCGAAATGGGAATCTCGCGCGAGGAAGTGAATATCGGTCAGCTCTGCCGGCAGCGCTTCGGCGATGCCGCGGCTCTCATCGGTTTCGGCACGCACACCGGCACTGTCGCGGCGGCGAACGACTGGGACGGCGAGATGGAAATCAAGTCGGTGCGGCCATCGCGCGAGGACAGCTACGAGCGGCTCTGCCACGAAGCCGGCATCGACCGGTTCCTGCTTGACCTGGCACGCGACCCGAAGCTGCGCGACCGGCTGACCGAACGCCGCCTGGAACGGTTCATCGGCGTGATCTACCGGCCGGAAACCGAACTGCACAGCCACTATGCCGACGCTTCTCTGGCGCGGCAATTCGATGCCCTTGTCTGGTTCGACGAGACCAGCGCGGTTACGCCGCTCGGACCCGAACACGCCGCTGAAGGAATGCCCGAAACCTATCCGTTCGGCGTCTGACGCCGGAACATTCCGCGCCGCTTCCGGTTCGAAAGACATAACGAGGAACGACCATGAGCGGAAACCAGCACCCGAAATCGAAAAAACCGAGCGATGCCGATCTGGGCAATGATCCCGGCATTGGAACCTCCAAGGGCACCATCAAGGAAGGCGACGAGCTGGAGCACGGCGAGAACACTGTCGAAGGTGATGTCGAGAATGACACCACCGACGCGGGTGGCATCAACCCGCGTCAGAAGGTTCGCACGAACAAGTAAATCCAGAAACAACACCGATCAACATAGTATAATCGTTAAATTTTTCCGGCATACATCAACATTGATCAACAAAATCTGCACCCGATCAGCGACCTTTGGAACATCCGGGCGCATTTCTTGTTGATTCTAATCGCAATCAGGCGATCAACAGGAGATTATTACCATGATCAAACTTCTTTCCGCATCGGTACTTGCAATTGTTCTGGCGACTTCCGCGATGGCCCAAACCAGCGGCTCGGGCACCGGGGACGGCACCAACGGCACCGGCGCAACCACAGGCACCACTGGCACCGGCGCCGCAACAGGCACGGGCAGCAGCAACGGCACGATCGATCCAAACGCCACCAACAGCACGAACAGCACCAAGTCCAACGGCGCAAACGACCGCTGCAAGGACGCGGCCGGCAACGACACGGACAACAATACCGCTACCGGCAACACCACATCCAATATGCAGAACTGCAACAAGTAAGCCTGGAGCCCGTTCACGCCGAAGGGCCCGCCTTTCTCAGAAGCGGGCCCATCTTCTTGGGCGATCGCGTGCTAGAGCACTTCCCACTACATGCCGCGGTCGGGGACATAGAGGCAGAAGGAGTGCTGCGACTTCATATCGCCACCCGGCTTGCATTCGTGAAAGTTTTCGTCGCGCGATCGCTTTATCCGGTGGTCGCTGTATGGGATCAGCTCGCCGGTCGAAAGCTGGTAGCCATACTTCGTTTCCTTCACGTCCGAAGGCGGCGCCTGGTAGCAATCCACCCCAGAGCAGCAGGAAGGGTCATACTGCCAGCCCGCCGGCGCCTGATGCGCCGATGCCGGGACGCAAAGGAGGCTCGCCAGGACGCTTGCCGTCAGAGGAAGCCATGCCCGCCGGCGGAGTGGACGTAGCCCAACCGCCGCTGCCCGTGCCTGCAGATGTTCGCTTGACGCTGTTGTGTTCATAGCCGATCCGCCGGGGTTGCGGCGGCTCCGGACGGTTCCAGAGCCTCACGATCCGCCGCCGGATCGTCGGCGGCGGCCATTCCCCGAACTTAGAAGTCATAGCTATGTTCCACGACGTCTGCGGCGCCATCATTCCTTTACATAGGCGCCGGGCTGACGGCCGCTCCGGGGCGCTTTCGCGTCCTTGGAATGCTCCGCGACCGCAGGGCCGGCGCCTGAGCTTTTTTCGGTCGCCGGGCTCGGCGTCGGTTGCCGCGGCGGATTGCGGCCTTCCGATTGGTGGGTCTTGTCCTCGACCTCGCCCTGTTTGCGGCTAAGGCCTGGATCGACGTGAGGTCTTTCGTTGCTGGCGGCGTCCTGGGAAAATTCGTCGCTCGGATCCGGATCGGTATTCGCCGGATATTTCCTGGCGCCCGTCTCGCGACGGTTCTGGATGTTGTTCATGACTGATCTCCGGTTGATGGAAGAAAACACCGGCGCGAGGACGGAGTTCCCAACTCCCGGGCAGCCGAAACAAAGTCCTCGGTGGAACAAACCTCCCCCCACCGGATTAGGCGCGGGCAGGGGAGCTCAGCCGCGAGAGGAGTCCGGCATGAACAGGGAAGAACGGATCAGGCAGCGCGCCCACGAAATATGGGAACGCGAAGGCCGCCCCGAGGGGCGCCAGCAGGAACATTGGGATCAAGCCGTTCAGGAGATCGAGTCGGAAGGTTCGGAGGCCGAGCGCGGTCCGGTGGCGCCCGATCCTGCTGTTGGGGTCGGCTCGGACCCGGCCGCCAACAGGCCAGGCGGCTGAGGTCGCGGATGCGCCGTATCATATTCGCAGTTGGCCTTCTGGTGATCGTTCTGGTCGCCCTCTGGCTGTGGGCTGGCCAGAATGGCGGGCGTCCGGCTGGCGGTGCCCAGCAGCCCTCGCCTCATGCTATCGACCAGAATGGCTGAGACGATGAGGCGCTTCATCGTGCGGCGGTGTCGCCGGCCTTGTGCCGCTTTGCCTTGGCTGGAACGAGCCGGCCCGAGTTGGCGCGCAGTCCTCTGAAGAACTCCTCCACATAGGGCAGCAGTTCGAACAGCACGATAATGACCATCACGGCGGCAACATATGTCACCGGCAGTTGCTGAGGTTTCCAGGTCAGATCGAAGCGAGCTTCTTCCGTTCCGGCGCCAAACAGCGCCAGGAATTGCCCCCAATGCAGCGCCACCACGATGACCAGGCCCATCAGCGGGATCATCTCCAGGAAGCTGTGCACATGCTGCTCGATAGGGCTCACCGTGCGCGCCGTGGTCGCGTAGCGCACGTCCCACATCGCTGTCGCTTCATGGACAAAGAAGGTGACGATCATCACGGCGACGACCAGGGCGTTCACCTCGAGGAACATTGCCGCAAGCAGCGGGATCCCGACCTCGGCGAACATCAGGAGATGGATGAGCGATTCCTTCGCGCCGGTCGTGGATTCTATGTGGGTCGCGCGGTGGCAGAGCCAATCGGCAAACCCCGCGATCAGCCAGACCGGCAAGACGAAATACATCAGGATGAGGACCATCGGATCGTCAAGCACGGCTGCCCCTATCTATCGCCATTGTCCGCGTCCCGCTTCAGCTTTGCCGCCTCGCGATCGAGCACGCGCGGATCGTTTCCGTATTTCAGGATCTGCGCCAGCGCCAACCCGCTTGGAATTCCCGCTCTTTCCGCGAGGTCGCGGACCCGTTCGGCATTCTCACACTCGTTATCATCCTTGGAGGCTTCGCCGTGCGATGTCATGGTCCTGGTTCCCGGCCAAGTCCCGCCTCGTGCCGAACCGCGGGCCAGCGCAATGGTTCCATGCCTGCCGGATCGGATCGAAGCATGCGCGAACGGCCGGAACGGTTCACCCGTCGCTGCGTTCTAACATCTGGCTTCCCTGCGGCCTCACTGTCATGCGCGCCGATGTCGGCGCGGCATGGTCCAGGGCTGCGGTCTCACCACGGAATGCTATTGACGGAGTTCGTGTGTGCGAAACCTCAGGGGACTTCACCTCTTGATTGCGGAGGACGAGTGGCTGCTCGCCAGCGATCTCGCGACCTTCTTCGCTGACATGGGCGCGATCATCCTGGGACCGGTGGCGACGCTGGAACAGGCCGGACGACATGCCAAAGCAGCCGAGGCCGCGATCCTGGACATCGACCTGCACGGCCGCAAGATTTTTCCGGTGGCGGACGAACTGATGCTGCGCAACGTGCCCTTCGTGTTCTTCAGCGGATATGACGACATCGCCATCCCCGAGCATTTGCGTTTCGCCAGCAGCCTGAGCAAGTCCTCGAACCGCATCAGCCTGGTCGATGCGTTGTTCCCGCCGGAGCCCTCCGCAGAGCCAGCGACCGTCCCGCAGCCGGTGTCTGCGGCGGAGGACGTCGTCGCGCTGCTGCCCAAGCTCCGGCTTACCGCACGTTTGCTGCTGGACGATGCCGGGGCCTCTGACCGCCTTGTCGAGCACACTCTGGAACAGGCGCTTGAGGATATCGACAATAGGCCCGAGGCCTCATCGATCACCGACTGGCTGAACAGCATTATGCGCAGGATAGCCTGGTCGCGCGGAGCCTCTCTTTTGCACTGATCGGGCCGCCGGCGACCTGCGCTCGCCGGCAACTCTCTTATTGCACGAAGCGGCTTCTGAGCCATCCGAGGATCCGGTTGCCCTTTACAATTCGACGCACCCGCGCGGCGGCCCAGCTGGCCTGCATCGTCGCGCCGGTATGGCAGCTGCAGACGACATCATGCAATTGCCAATCGGAGAGTTCGAAGAAGCGCTTCGCCTCGCCATAGGTGTCCGATTGCAACCCGGCCGCGCGCAGCAGCGGATCATCGAAGGCAACCGCGAGCGGCGAGCCATCCGCCCGCACCCGTTCACGGACGCCGGGATCGACATATTCGGTGCCCGTCAGCGCCGAGAGGCAACGCTGAGGATTGCGATCGAGCAATTCCGCCCACCGCTCGATCCGCTGCCTTCTCGTCGCAAGGGGAATCAAGCCGAGCCGATCGACGATTGCCACCGATTGAAGTTCGTATGAGGTCTGATGCTTCATTGCTGTCTCCTGTGGTTGTGGCGGCGACATCTGCACGGCGGCGCGGCAGGTTCTGCCGGGGCCTGAAGCCCACGCCAGCGAGGGCAGGCGCGGGCCGACCAGGTGTTGCCCACCCGTCTTCAACAGACGCCTTGGCATGGCGTCCGAAGCGAACCCGAACTGCCAGCGATCTCCTATGTTCCAGCCATCTTTTGGGACAGCGGGCAGGCGCTTGAACCGGCAGCGATGGAACATCGCGTGGATTGCATTGTTAAACACCTGACCGGTCGCTGAACCGCGATGCCGCCATCACCGCAACGGAGCGGTTCTTACAGCCCAATGGAGGCTCGTCGCGGAATGGCCCGTTCCACAAGCCCAACGAACAACCACAACATCATCGTTATCGGCGCGTCGGCCGGCGGGATCGAGCCTCTGAAGCGGATCGTCGCCGATCTGCCCGCCGATCTGCCGGCGGCCGTGTTCGTCGTGGTGCATATCGGCCAGGTCAGCTACCTGCCCGATATCCTCGACCGCGCGGGGAGGCTCGAAGCGCAGCCGGCCAGGAACGGCGCGGCGTTCAGGATGGGCTGCATCTATGTGGCGCCGCCGGGTTTCCATCTTCTCCTTCACGATGGCCATATGATGCTGCGGCGCGGCCCGCGCGAAAACCTCGCCCGGCCGGCCATCGATCCTTTGTTCCGTTCAGCGGCGCTGAGCTACGGCGCCAGCGTCATCGGCGTGCTGCTGTCGGGTGCGATGTCCGACGGCACCGCCGGGTTGAGGGCCGTCAAGGCCGTCGGCGGGCTGGCGGTCGTCCAGCATCCTAAAGATACGCTGGTACCTTCCATGGTGGAAAGCGCGCTGCATTATGTCGAGGTCGACCACTGCCTGCCTGCTGCCGAGCTCGGCGCTTTGCTTGCAAAGCTGACTGCCGAGCCGCCGGGCGAGACCTTTGCGGCACCGCCGATGGTAAGATTGGAGGCGGCCATCGCCGCGCAGGAGCATTCGACCATGAAAGACGAAGATCGACTTGGGCAATTGTCGGTGTTTACATGCCCGGAATGCCACGGGCCGTTGTGGGAGATCGAAGACGGTGACATGCTCCGCTATCGGTGTCATACCGGGCATGCCTTCACCGCCGACGCAGTGATAGAGGCTCAGGCTATCGAAGCGGACGAGATCCTGTGGAGCCTGCTTCGCTCGCATCAGCAGCGGGCGGAGTTTGCCCGGCGCATGGCCGAGCGGGAAAAGACACGGCGTCGCTCCGAACTGGCCAATCAGTTCGGCCAGCGGGCGCGGGAATACGAAGCGGATGCCGCCGTCATCGAGCGCATCCTTGAGAGCAGGCGAGCACGGTTAGGCGGCAATGGCGCGGGCGGCGAGGAAGACAGGCACGACAAGAGCGAAGGCTAACGACGCGCCCGAGGCCGCAACGGAGGGGGCACCTTTCCCGATTATCGGCATCGGCGCGTCGGCCGGCGGCATCGCGGCCCTGCAACGGTTCTTTCCCGAAGTGCCGGCCGAAAGCGGCTTTGCCTATGTGGTCATTCAACATCTCGATGCCGAGCACGAAAGCGTTCTCGCCAGCATCATCCAGCGGTCGACCTCGATCGAGACGCTGACGGCGGCCGAAGACATGGAGATCGAGCCCGACAAGATCTACGTCACGCCGCCCGGTGTATCGGTGACGGTGCGTGGCCAGCATTTCCATATGGCCAAAATGGCCACGACGCGCGCCAGGCGCACGCCGATCGACGATTTCTTCACCTCGCTGGCGCAGGAGCAGTCGGAGAACGCGGCGGGAGTGATCCTGTCCGGCACTGGCAGTGACGGCACCATCGGGCTGAGAGCCATCAAGGAACGCGGCGGCCTGACCTTGGCGCAGGAAAGCGCCGAGTATGACGGCATGATGCGCAGCGCCGTCCAGAGCGGCCTAGTCGACATGGTGCTTCCGGCCGAGGAAATGGCGGGCAAGCTCACCAGCTATTTCCGCCACGCCAACCACACCGATGGCGAGCGCGACCGCCGCAAGCGCGATGTCGCCGAGCAGCTTTCGCGCATCGCGGCGCTGCTTCGCGTGCGCACCGGCCATGATTTCAGCGGCTACAAGGACAACACGATCCTGCGCCGCATCCAGCGCCGGATGCAGGTGCTGCAGATCGACGACCCGATCGCCTTTTACGAGCGGCTGCGCGACGAGCCGCAGCAGGTCGATCTGCTCTTCCAGGACCTGCTGATCGGCGTCACCAGCTTCTTTCGCGACGAGCACGCCTTCGATGTGCTGGAAAGACTGGTCATTCCCCGGCTCTTCGAGAACCGAAAGCCCGACGAGACGATCCGTGTATGGGTGCCCGGCTGTGCGACGGGCGAAGAGGCCTATTCGATCGCCATGCTCTTAAAGGAGAGCGCTCCGCGGGGCGCCGCCTCGCCCAATCTGCAGATTTTCGCCACCGATATCGACGAGCGTGCGCTGGAGGTGGCCCGCGCCGGGCGCTATCCTGCAACGATCGCCACGGACATAACGCCGAAGCGGCTCAAGGAGTTCTTCTCGCGCGAGGACGGCACTTACCGCGTTTCGGCCGATCTGCGCGAGGTCTGTCTGTTTTCCTCGCACAACCTGTTGCGCGACCCGCCCTTCTCCAAGCTCGACCTGATCACCTGCCGGAACCTCCTGATCTATATGGGCCCGGAACTGCAGGAAAAAATCATTCCGATCTTCCACTACGCTCTGCGCAACAACGGCTATCTCTTTCTCGGATCCTCGGAGAACGTCACGCGGCACGCCCGCCTGTTCTCCACCGTGGACAAGGCGAGCCGCATCTTTCAGAAGCGTGGCGGGATGACCCCGCAGCGGTTGCCCGAATTCCCGCTCGCCGCCGCTGCCAGGCACACCGTGCCGAATACACGGCAGCGGGCGACGAACGGAACCTTGCAGGAAGTGGCGGAGCGTCTTCTCGTCGAGCGATTTGCGCCGGCCTATGTGGTGGTCAACGCCGGTGGCGAATTGATGCATAGTTCGGGCGGTACCGGCAAATATCTTGAGCTCGCCGCGGGCGCCCCCGACCACAACGTCTTTTCCATGGCAAGGCGGGGCCTTCGCATGGATCTGCGCGCGGCGCTCCACAAGGCGGCCAGCACCGGACAGGTGGCGATTCAGAACAAGATCACCGTCGGCACCAATGGCGGCCGGCAGACGATCAGCCTGGCCGTGCAACCGTTGCCCTCCGACGGCTCGGCGGACCCGCTCTACATGCTGGTCTTCCGCGACATCGGCGGCATCAAGGCGGAGTCGGAGGACGAGCCCGTCCAAATGACCGACGATGTCGAAAGCGCCAATGTCAGCCAGCTCGAAAGGGAGCTGAGGGAAACCAAGGAGCGGCTGCAGATTACCACGGAGGAGCTCGAATCCTCCAATGAGGAGCTGAAATCCTCCAACGAGGAACTGTCGTCGATCAACGAGGAGCTGCAGTCGTCCAACGAGGAACTGGAAACCTCGAAGGAGGAGCTGCAGTCGATCAATGAGGAACTGCAGACGGTCAATGCCGAGCTCAACATTCGCGTCGACGAGCTCAGCCGCGCCAACAACGACATGGCCAACCTGCTCGAAAGCACGCAGATCGCCACCGTGTTTCTCGACCGCGACCTCTGCATCAAGAGCTTCACGCCGACCGCCCGCGACCTTTTCCGCCTGGTCGAGAGCGATGTCGGTCGGCCGCTGGCGCATGTGCGGCCGCGCTTCCCCGCTGACGGGCTGCAGGCCGACATGGAGCAGGTGCTGCTGAGGCTTGGCACGATCGAGCGGCAGGTCGAAGGTACCGACAGCGGCCGGCGCTACATCATGCGCGTCCTGCCCTATCGCACCGTCGACAACCTGATTGCCGGCGTCGTCGTCACCTTTGTCGATGTCACGCAGATCGCGCGGGCAGAGGAAAAGATCGGCGTGCTCTCGCACGACCTGCGCAACCGCGTCGAAAGCCTCGAGACCCTGCTCGACCTGGTGCCGGTCGGCATCTTCATCGCCGAAGACGGCGACGGCGCGGAGATCCGCGCCAACCGCCGCGCGGTGGAACTCATGGGGCAGCGCTCCACCGGCGACAAGCTCATTTCAGTTCCCGCCGTCCTGCCGCTGACGCTCAACGGCGTTAAGGTGGATGCTGAAGAGCAGCCTCTGCGAAAGGCGATTCGCACCGGAAAACCTATCCCCGGCTACGAAGCGCAAATCCTGCACGAGAATGGTTCGGGCATCGACGTGATGATGTCGGCCAACCCGCTTTTCGACGAAAACGGCAAGGTGCGCGGCGCCATCGCGACCCTTGTCGACATATCGAGCCACAAGGAGGCAGAGCGCAGCCAGGAGAGATTGCTGCACGAACTGCAACATCGCGTGAAGAACATCCTGGCCACAGTCACCGCGCTGGCTTCACGCATGGTTGGCACATCGAGTTCAATCGGTGATTTCTTTTCCTCGTTCCAGCAGCGGCTGCAGGCAATGGGCCGAACGCACGAAGTGCTGTCTTCCTACAACTGGCGCGATGCCGATCTCGAGCAGCTGCTGCGGGCGGTTCTAACGCCCTACAGCAGCAAGCTTCGCCAGAACATCGTCATTGACGGAAAATCACTGCAGCTCGGCGCAAGCGTGGCCGCGACACTTGGCATGGTGTTCTTCGAGCTTGCTAGCAATGCGGCGAAATATGGGGCGCTCTCGACCGAGGACGGCCGCGTCGAAGTGGCCTGGAGAACCGACAAATCGGGTGTGCTGTCAATCGGATGGAAGGAAATCGGCGGGCCTGCCGTAGACGAGCCGACGCGACTGAATTTCGGAACAAGCTTTATCAAGCAAAGTTTAGAGTATGAGCTTGGGGGGAAGGTCGACCTGCGGTTCGAGCCCTCCGGGCTTGAGTGCGACATCCAGATACCGTTGGCACCCGCCACGGACCGCTGACATCCTCGCGCTGGGTACCGGGAATGAACACGAATACACTCTTGTCCGACCTTAAAGTCCTGGTGGTTGAGGACGTGTTCATGCTTGCGCAGGACTTGGCCGACCAGTTGAGCGGTGCCGGATGCACCGTGGTCGGACCGGTGCCCACGGTTCAACAAGCGCTGGATCAAGCGGACAGTATCGCCCTGGATGGTGCCGTGCTGGACGTGAATCTTCGCGGCGAGCGAAGCTTTCCTTTGGCCGAGCATCTGGCGCGTGGCGGCGTGCCTTTCATTTTCCTTACCGGATATGACAGCGCCACCGTCTTCCCCGATCAATTCAGGGACGCGCAGAAGCTAGCCAAGCCCGTCGACTACAAGATGCTGATCGAGGCGGTGTCGCGGTTCCGCAAAGGTGATGCCGCGTCGGGCTGAAGTCCAGCTTGGGCTCATTGAATTGGCCTGATCTATTGCTCGGCGCGATCCCCTACCAATTGGCTCGCCAGTTCGACCAGATGCCGGATCGGCGCCGGCTTGGGCACATAAGGCGCGCCGTGGAAGATCGGCGACTGGAACTCCGGATCGTAGCCCGAATGGACGACGAAAGGCACGCCCGCTTCCTTGAGGCGGGCGGCGGTGACACCGCGCTGGCCATCGAGCAGTTGGATATCGATAATGGCAAGGTCCGGCCTGTGATCGTCCAGCCAAGTCGCGGCTGCCCGCTCGGACGCTACGCAGGCCGCCTCGAAACCTCGCTCCTTCAGGCCATTCGCCACGTCCGACGCAATCAGATATTCGTCTTCAATGATCAGTGCCAAGGGCGTTGCCATGGCGACCTCCTATGACAGGCGCATTTCTGCCGGACGCACGACTGATCGTACTCCGCCGGCCAGGGAAACGCACCACGCTTTGCTTCGGAGCGGTTTCGAGCTCCCCAACAGGATTTGGACCGGCCTGGTTCAACCCCGTCTCCTGCTGAAGTTCAATCACGTCGGGGTGGGACAAGGCCGCGCGGGCATCAAGCAGGCGAAGGAACTCAGGTCTCAGCCCGTCGCCTCGTGAACTCGCAAGCGCATGCAGTGACATGAGGGAACGCATCATATTACCTTTCACAGATGCCGCCTCCCTCACATTGCGGCGGTTGCCCTTTCCTGCCTTGCTTCTTCGAAATCGACGGACACGACGACAGCGCCGTCGCCGCCACGAACCCGAACCGCCCAGCCGTCCTGAAAGGGTTCGGCCGCATCGTCGAGCAGATCGATCGCCGACCGCAACGCTTCGTCATGAACGGCTTCCAGGTTGGGCAAGTCCACGCCTTCGAGCCGCCTCACATTGCCACCCTCGCGATATTCGAATGTGTAGGGACCCTCACCTGTATCGCTTTGCCGCTGGATGCCGGGCCGGCCGCCATCTGCGTTCCCCTGCGAGCGGTCTTGTGCAGGCAGGCCGCCGAAAGCCGCGCACTGAACCATCAACTCTTTGGCGCGATCAACAAGGGCGCCGTGGTCAAGCAACGGATTGGACACGACCATCGTGACAGCGATGTTTTCGCCGCCCTCGCCGACAAATTCGACCGTCACAGTTCCGGGACTGGCATGTATCGCTGTGTCGAGAACTTGCATTCCTGCCTCTTTCTCTTGGTGTTGAGAATACAAAGCTGCCCTGCTCCGGAAAGTTCCCTCCGAGTTTCAAGAAGGCGCGGTTGGAACAGCGGGGCCGGATGAAGGTTTGGGAACAAAGGAGGCGCCGAATGTCACCCAACCCACGCACACCGGCCGAGGCCCGCGGCGAAATCCAGGCCGGCAGGACGCAGGACAAGACACCCGGATTCGACCCGGCGGCGGCACCGCAGGAAGCAGACGCCGAAGCCGGTGCTGTCTCGACGTCCGCCGCGCCGGCCGAGCCGCGCAAACCGAACTTCACCAACCAGTCGAGCTTTGCCCACGCGATGCGACCGCCGGAGAACGCGCCACACCTCGAGCCGAGCAGGAACGGGCCGGTCCTGGTCATCGTGGCGCTGGTTGTCCTGGCCGCGGTCGCCTTTCTGCTCGCCGCGGCCCTGCACTAGCCATGGAAGGAACATCATTCGCCGTCCCAGGTTTGATAACGCAGGAGGTTATTGCGATGCCGAGCTTGAGAAGTCTGTTTCGCCATCTGTGGCGCTGGAAAGCACAGCCTGCGACCGACCCCTCTCCAGTGGATGCCATTGTGCGGCTGCTGCGCGACGCCGAGAAGCAGCGCGGATCCCGCCGTTCGGAATGACCGCATATTGACGGTTATGTCTCCGGTGGATCGAGCGATCGCCGGAGTCACTCCTCGTCAAAGATATGCTCGTGGATGATACCGAGGATCTGCAGCTTCACTGTTTCCCGCGCCTCGGGTTTCGCGAAGGCCATCAGCAGATCGACCGTCTCCTCCACCCGCCGCGGCAGGTCGCGCTCGGATCGCTCAGATAGCTGCCATGGGCATAGAGGTTTTCGGTCAGCTTCTTGTTCAGGTCGGAAAAGAGTCCCATGGCGATTGCTCCTTGCCGATCCAACAGCCAGAGCGCCCACGCGGTTCCCTCGGCCGAAGGCATTGCAGTTTCATCGTGCGGAATCCTCCGATCCCAAGGAACATTCGGTCCAACCGGATGTTCGGCCGAACCACTCAGGAGGATCGAATGGGAAACGGGAAACTGGCGGTCGTCACCGGTGCCTCGAGCGGCATCGGCAGGGAGCTCGCGAAACTCTGCGCCAAGGACGGCTACGATCTGGTCATCGTCGCCGATGAGCCGGCCATCGAGCAGGCCGCGGAGGCGCTCCGATCGCACGGCGTCTCGGTCGATGCGGTGGAGGCCGACCTTGCACGCGAGAATGGCGCCGACAAATTGATCGCCGAGATCGGCGACCGCGACATCGATCTCCTGTTCCTCAACGCGGGGCGCGGCCTGGGCCGGGGCTTTGTCGACCAGGATTGGAACGAGGCACGCCGCGTCATCGACACCAACATCACCGGCACGGTCTATTTGGCCCATCGGCTTGGCCGCAAGATGGTCGGACGCGGTCGCGGCCGGATCCTGTTCACAGGCTCGATCGCCGGCTTCACGCCAGGCACATTCCAGGCGGTCTACAACGGCACCAAGGCCTTCATCGATTCCTTCGCCATCGCGCTGCGTCACGAGCTGAAGGACAGCGGCGTGAGCGTCACCGTTCTGATGCCGGGCGCCACGCAGACGCGCTTCTTCGAGCGCGCCGACATGATGGATACCGAGATCGGGGTGCAAGAGAAGGACAATCCCGCCGATGTGGCCAGGGACGGCTACGACGCCTTGATGGCCGGCGAGGAGCAAGTGGTCAGCGGCTGGAAGAACAAGATGCAGGCCGCCGCCGCCCATGTCACACCGGCCGGCACTCTGGCCGAACAGCACCGCAACATGGCCGAACCGGGTTCGGCGAAGAATGGCTGAAAACGCGGGCTCTGATCCGGGAACATTCCCGCCCAGCGCCAGTTCGGTCCGTAGCCCGCTAAGCATCGACAACCCAAAGGAACAACCGATGAAAGCCCTGACCTGGCATGGCAAAGGCGACATTCGTTGCGACCAGGTCGCCGACCCGGTGATCGAGAACGATCGCGACATCATCATCAAGGTCACGTGCTGCGCCATATGCGGCTCGGACCTGCATCTGATGGACGGCTACATGCCGACGATGAAATCGGGCGACGTGCTGGGCCACGAGACCATGGGCGAAGTGGTGGAAGTCGGCCGCGCTCACACGAAGTTCAAGAAGGGCGATCGCGTCGTGGTCCCCTTCAACATCTCCTGCGGCGAGTGCTGGTTCTGTCGCAACGGCCTGTTCTCGCTCTGCGACCGCTCGAACCCCAACGCCGAGCAGGCCGCCAAGGTGATGGGCCAGTCGCCCGCGGGCCTGTTCGGCTATTCGCATCTGGTCGGCGGCTATTGGGGAGGACAGGCCGAGTATCTGCGCGTGCCCTTTGCCGATGTCGGCCCGATCAAGGTGCCTGACGGCATGGATGACGAGCAGGTGCTGTTCCTGTCCGATATCTTCCCCACCGGCTACATGGCGGCCGAGAACGCCGGGATCCAGGAAGGCGACACTGTCGCCATCTGGGGCTGCGGGCCGGTCGGGCAGTTCGCCATCCAGAGCGCCTGGATGCTCGGCGCGGGCCGCGTCATCGCCATAGACAAAGTGCCGGAACGGCTCGCCATGGCGCGGGACTACGGCAAAGCGGAGACCCTCGATTTCAGCAATTCCGATATTTACGATGCCCTCATGGCCATGACCGACGGTCGCGGCCCTGACAGTTGCATAGACTGCGTCGGCACCGAGGCCGATGCCACCGCAACGTCCGATTCCATGCTCGATAAGGCCAAAGCCACCGTCTATCTCGGCACCGACCGGCCGCATGTGCTGCGCGAGGCGATCTATTGCTGCCGCAAGGGCGGCACGATCTCGGTGCCCGGCGTCTATATCGGCCTGGTGGATCACATTCCGTTCGGCGCGGCGATGAACAAGGGGCTGACTTTCCGCATGGGCCAGACCCATACCCACCGCTATCTCGAGCCGCTGCTGCAGAAGGTGCTAAGCGGCGAGATCGACCCGTCCTTCGTCATCACCCACCGCGCGGGCCTGGAGGAAGGACCGGATCTCTACAAGACATTCCGCGACAAGCAGGACGGCTGCATCAAGGTGGTGATGCGCCCGCACGGCTGATCGCGCGCATAGCGAACGGCTGAACGAGGAAAGGTTCGAAAATGGCTGAACCGAAAGACACGTCCAAGCCTGCGGTGAAATCGCCCGATCCCGGTGGGCTTCCGCATCCGCATCGCGATGCGCAGGACCGCGATGCGGGCGCGAGACCGACTGCCCCAAAGACCTCAGGCGCACGGGAGCCCTCGACCTCGCCGCTCGACAATCCTGTTGCAAACCGCAACGCCGGCCGACGGCGCCAGACCGGGCCGACACCCAGGCCGACGGACAAGCCGCTCGATTGAGCGGCACGAACAAATGCGGCAGCCTGACCGCCTGCCGCGGCGCCGTTGCAGGGCCTCCTCTCCCTCCAACGGCGCGACGACGCCAGCTTCTCGACCCACTAGAGCGTTTCGCCGTTTCACGGAAACGGCGAGCCGCTCTATCTCTGACGCAATTCCGAACGGAAAACCGCTGACACTTTTCCTGGAATTGCTCTAGTCCTTCTGGCTGCGCTCGACGAATTTGTTGAAGCGGCTCGTTCCTCCGCCGCCGGCTTCATCCTGATGCAGGAAGGCTAGGTCGTTCTCGTCGAAAATGCGGAAGAATTCGTCCCACTCGATCGGTTCCAGCGTGTCTTCGGGCTCGCCGAAATCGATGCGCAGAATGCCGCCCTTGCCTTTCGTGCGAACGACGGCCGGCTGACCATCGCGTTCTTCCACCCATTTCCGGATCTCGTCGTGATTGGTGGTCGTCTTGGCCTCGGACATGGATTTCCCTTTCTCGCAGCGGGGATTGGTGAGCGGCCCTAACAGCAGCCAAAGGGCAATGTTCCACCGGGTTGCACAGCCCTTGTCTGGGCTGCGTGACCTCCCGCGGCGGGAACTTTGTTGATGCAGGGAACAAACCTTTTACCGCGCAGTTCGGGGCGCCGAAGCAAAATCCGCAAGGGAGTCATCGTGAAACGAGTATTGGTTACGGGAGGTTGCGGCTTCATCGGCCGCCACGTCGCCCAGGAGCTCGCCGACCATGGTTATCGCGTGCGCCTGCTCGATGCGCTTGTCGACCAGGTGCACGGTGCCGAAGCCATCAACCTTCCCACCGGAGCCGAGCTGATCAAGGGCGACGTGCGCGATCGCGATGCGGTCGCCGAGGCCGTTTCGGATATCGACGCGGTCATCCACCTGGCGGCCGAGGTCGGCGTCGGCCAATCCATGTACGAGATCGCCCGCTATGTCGGCACCAACGACCTCGGCACGGCGGTGCTGCTCGAGGCACTCATCAAGCATCCGGTCGAACGGATCGTCGTGGCATCCTCCATGAGCATCTATGGCGAAGGCCTCTACCGGACTGCGGACGGCGAGCGGATCGATAATGCCCGACGCAAGCACGCTGACATCAAGGACGGCCTGTGGGATCTCAGATCGGCATCGGGCGAGGCCCTGTCGCCGATTCCCACCGACGAGGAGAAGCGGCCGGATCTCGCCTCGATCTACGCGCTGACCAAATACGCGCAGGAGCGCGCGGTGCTGATCTTCGGCCAGGCCTATGGCATCGATGCGGTGGCGCTGCGCCTCTTCAACGTCTTCGGCGCCGGACAGGCGCTTTCCAATCCCTATACCGGTGTTCTCGCCAACTTCGCCTCGCGTCTCGCCAACGGCAAGCGGCCGACGATCTTCGAGGACGGCGAGCAGAAGCGCGACTTCGTGCATGTGCGCGACGTCGCCACCGCTTTCCGGCTTGCTCTGGAACAGCGCCAGGCCGCCGGCCATGCCATCAATATCGGCAGCGGCCACGCTTATTCGATCAGCGACGTAGCCCGCCTGCTTGCCAGGGCGATGGGTATTCCCAAGCGCCCGCCCGAAATTCTCGGCAAGGCGCGTTCCGGCGACATCCGCAACTGCTTCGCCGACATTGCCAAGGCGCGCGAGCTGCTCGGCTTCGAGCCGAAGCATCGACTGGAAAATTCGCTCGGCGAATTCGCCGCCTGGGTTCGCAACAGCGTCGTCATCGACCGGGGCGCCGACATGCGGCGCGAGCTGGAAGAGCGGGGATTGGTCTCATGACCCAGACGCACCGCCACGCCCGACAGGCGCCCGTGGCCGTTATCGGCGGCAGCGGCTTCATCGGCTCCAATCTCGCCGACAGCCTGCTCTCCGACGGGGAAACAGTGCTGGTCGTCGACAATCTCAGCCGTCCAGGCGTCGAGCAGAATCTCGATTGGCTGGCGCAAAAGCATGGCGAGCAGCTGACCGTCGAAATCGTCGACATTCGCGATCTGAGCGCGTTGGCCACCGCACTGGCGCCGGCCAAAGCGATTTTCCATCTGGCCGCTCAAACAGCAGTGACGACCAGCCTGAGCGATCCCGCTGAAGACTTCGACATCAATCTCAAAGGGACGTTCAACGTTCTGGAAGTCGCCCGCGGCGCCGGAGCTCCCGTGGTCTTCGCCAGCACCAACAAAGTCTATGGCAGCCTGCCCCAGATCGCGGTTCGGCAAGCCGACGATCGCTATGAACCGCTCGACGAGGAGGTGCGTACGAGCGGCGTCGCTGAGAAGGTGGGCCTTGATTTCTGCACGCCCTATGGCTGCTCGAAGGGCGCGGCGGATCAGTATGTACTCGACTATTCCAAGTCCTATGGCTTGCCGACGGCGGTGCTGCGTATGAGCTGCATCTACGGGCCGCGCCAGTTCGGCACCGAGGACCAGGGCTGGGTCGCGCATTTTCTTCTCAGCGCCCTGTCCGGCCAGCCGATCACCATTTACGGCGACGGCAGGCAGGTGCGCGACATCCTGCATGTGTCCGATGCGGTTGCCGCCTATCGCGGCCTGTTGGCCAGGATCGAGGACCTGAAGGGCCAGGCGTTCAATCTGGGCGGCGGCCCGCGCAATGCGGTCAGCCTGCGCGTGCTGCTGGCGGAGATCGCCGACATGACCGGCAGCGACATCACGATCCGCCACGACCACGAGCGCACCGGCGATCAGCCCTTCTTCGTCGCCGACACGCGCAAGCTGCAAGCCGCGATCGGCTGGCAGGCGCATGTCCCATGGCACGAAGGCATCTGCGATCTTGCCAGCTGGCTGCTGCGGCATCGGCTCCAATCTCGCCCCGAAGCCACGAGGTACGTCGCATGAAAGTCGCCTTGGTCAATCCGTTCTGGACGTATGAGCACAGCATCTATTTCGGCTGCCGCCAGCCGCATCTGCCGCTGGAGCTCGGCTATTCGAAGGCAATGCTGGAAGCCGACGGGCACGACGTCCTGATGCTGGACGGCTTGCTGCAGGGGCTCGACAACGCAGCCCTTGCCGAGCGCGTGGCGTCATTCGCGCCGGACATGACGGTGGTAACCACCGCGCCGACCTATCTGTTCTGGCGCTGCGCGCCCCCGGAACTGCGTGTTCCCGGTGAATTCCTCAACCATCTGGCCGGACGCGGCGGACGCACCGTGGCGGTCGGACCGCACGGCTCGGCGACGCCTGCGCCGACCTTGCGCAAGCTCGGCGTCGATCTCGTCGTGCGCGGCGAATGCGAGGAGATCGTGGCGGAGCTCGCGCGGCAAAGCGACTGGAGCAAGGTCGCGCATACGGCCCGCCTCCAGGGCGAGGGTCTCGCCTGCTATGGCGGCGTTCATGCCAGTTCATTCATCGATCATCCGGCGCTCAGCTGGCCGTCCGACTGGATCGCGGCGCATAGCCACCACCACCATAGGTTCGATACCGTCCAGAAGGGCGCCGGCGCCGAGGTGGAGGCGTCGCGCGGCTGCCCTTACAATTGCAGCTTCTGCGCCAAGATCGATTTTCGCGATGCCTATAGGCGCAGGAAGCACGATGCGATCGTTGCCGAGATCGACGGGCTGATCGCGCAAGGCGTCGGCTACATCTATTTCATCGACGAGATTTTCCTGCCGCAGAAAGCGCTGCTGGAGGCGCTGGTCGATCGCGACGTTCAATTCGGCGTCCAGACGCGCATCGATCTGTGGAAGCCGGAACTGCTCGAGCTGCTCGGCGCGGCAGGCTGCGTCTCGATCGAAGCAGGCCTTGAAAGCCTGACCGTCGAGGGCCGCGCGATGCTTGCCAAGCGCTGCCGCCTCGACACTGAGGACCTCGCAGCGCTTCTCATCGACGCCCGCCGCAACGTGCCTTTCGTCCAGGCCAATCTGATCGGCGTGGTCGAGGACGACCCGGCGCTGGTGGACTATTGGCGCAAGCACCTCATCGATCACGGCGTCTGGGCGAACGAGCCCGTGCCTCTCTACCCCTATCCGAGCTCGCCCAGCTATCGCGAACTCTGGGGCGAACCCGACGACCTCGCCTGGGAGCGCGCGCATGAGCACTACCTCGCCTCCTTCCGCTCGTTCAGCGACATCCAGGACCAGCGCCCGCATGCGCTGGCTGAGTTGGAGTCCTCATGCTGCAATCACTGATCCATCGTCCGCGGCGCATCCTGATGACGACCGACGCCGTCGGCGGGGTGTGGCGCTATTGCCTCGACCTGGCTCGCGAGCTGGCAGCCGGCGGCGACAGCATCGTGCTTGCCGGGCTGGGGCCCGAGCCTTCTCCGGAGCAGGCGCGTGAGGCGCAGTCTTTCGCCACGCTGGTTTGGCTGAAAAGCCCGCCGGACTGGATGACGCGCGATGAAAAAGATCTCGACCGCTTGCCGGGCGAATTGCGAAGCCTTGCCAAGACCTATGCGATCGATCTCGTCCATCTCAATGCGCCGGCGCAAGCCGCCGGACTTGATCTGACATGTCCCATCGTCGCGGTCTCGCATTCATGCGTGGCCACCTGGCTGCACGCGGTGCGTGGGCAGGCGCCGGCGGACGCCTGGTCCTGGCAGCGAGATCGCAACAGGGCCGGATTCGATCGCGCCGACACCGTTGTCGCTCCGAGCCGAAGCCATGCCGAGATGCTCCAAGCCTGCTACGGCGCGATCGCAGGCTTGGGCGTCGTCCATAATGGCGCCCTGCCCGGTCCGAGGCCGGGACGCCGCGAGCCTTTCGTCTTTGCCGCCGCGCGCTGGTGGGACGAGGGCAAGGATGCGGCATCGCTCGACGCCGCCGCCGCGCTCTGCGCCTGGCCCGTTCAGGCCGCCGGTCCGCTCGCCGGCCCCGACGGACAGCGCGCCCGTTTCGACCACTGCGTCTCTCTCGGTTCAATCGACCACCGCGAGGTTCGGCGCCGCATGAGGCGGGCCGGCATCTTCGTGTCAACTTCCATCTACGAGCCCTTCGGGCTGGCCGCCCTGGAGGCAGCGCTCTCGGCCACGCCGCTGGTGCTCGCCGATATCGCGACCTACCGCGAGATCTGGAATGGCGCGGCCATGTTCTTCAACCCGCGTGATCCACATGCACTGGCCGGCTGCATCGAGAGCCTGTCCCGTGACGAAAGCTTGCGGCGCAAGCTCGGCAGGAGCGCCGCGCGGCAGGCACGCAAATTCTCGCTGGGCAAGCAGGTGAGGATGATGCGCGACATCTACAATCGGGCGGCGCTGACCGCAGCGGGGCGTTGACCATGCGTTTTCTGTTCTACACCCATTCGGCGGTTTCCGACTGGAACCACGGCAACGCGCACTTCCAGCGCGGCATCATGCGCGAGCTTGTGGCGCGCGGCCATGAGGTGATCGCGCTGGAGCCCGCCGACGGCTGGAGCCGATCGAACCTGCTCGCCGAGCAAGGCCCTTTCGCCGTCGAGCGCTTCCGCAAGGATTTTCCGGAATTGATGGCGGTGACCTACGACGCGGGTTTCCAGCATGAGTCCTGGCTCGCCGACGCAGATATCGTCATCGTTCATGAATGGACTGACCCTGAGCTCGTCGCTCGCATCGGCCGCATTCGGGGCCGGGGTGGCGATTTCACGCTGCTGTTCCATGACACCCATCATCGCGCCGTATCGGCGACGCAGGCGATCGCGGTGCTTCAGCTCGAGCATTATGACGGGGTTCTGGTCTTCGGCGAGGTGCTGCGGGAGAGCTATCTTCGTGCCGGCTGGGGCAGACGGGTCTTCACCTGGCATGAGGCGGCGGACGAACGGCTATTCAAGCCGCTGCCCGAGATCGACCGTGAGTCTGATCTCGTCTGGATCGGCAATTGGGGCGACGACGAACGCAGCGCCGAGATCGGCGAGTTCCTGATCGAGCCGGCGCACGCCCTCGCGCTGTCGGGAACCGTGCACGGCGTGCGCTATCCGCCGGATGCGCTGACGGCCCTCGCGGATACCGGCTTGCGCTATGAAGGCTGGATCGCCAATGCCGACGTGCCGAAGGCCTTCGCCCGGCATCGCATCACCATGCACATCCCACGCCGGCCCTACCGGGAGAGCCTGCCGGGCATTCCCACCATTCGCATGTTCGAGGCGCTGGCCTGCGGCATTCCGCTTGTGTCTGCGCCATGGTCGGATGTCGAAGGCCTGTTCCGCTCCGGAACGGATTTCCTCTTCGCCCGAAACGGCGCCGAGATGACAGGTCATCTCCGCAACGTGCTGAACGACCGCCAGCTTGCGCAAGCGCTGGCCGCATCGGGCCTGGAGACAATCCTGGCGCGGCACACATGCCGGCATCGCGCCGACGAGCTGTTTGACATCCTCGCCGCATGCGGCAATCGCGCGGCGGCTGAAATCAAGCCTGCAACGGAGGCCGCCGCATGAAGATTGCCTTTTACGGATCGAGCCTTCTGTCATCCTACTGGAACGGCGCCGCCACCTATTACCGCGGCCTGCTCAAGGCGCTGTCGCAGCGCGGCTATGACATCGTCTTCTATGAGCCCGACGTCTACGACCGGCAGAAGCATCGCGACATCGAGGCTCCGGACTGGTGCAGCGTCGTGGTCTACGAGCCGACCCCGCACGCCCTGATGCAGGTCGCTTCGCGCGCCGCGCAGGCAGACATCGTGGTCAAGGCAAGCGGCGTCGGCTTCGAAGACGATGCGCTGCTGCAGGCGGTTCTCGACAACGCCCGCCCGGACGCGCTGACCGTCTTCTGGGATGTCGACGCGCCGGCGACCCTGAGCGAGTTGCGCAACGACGCCGACCACCCGTTGCATGAGGCACTGAAGAGGATCGGCATCGTGCTGACTTATGGCGGCGGCGACCCGGTGGTCTGGGATTATCGTGCGCTCGGCGCCGCGGAATGCGTGCCGATCTACAACGCACTCGATCCTGAGACGCATCATCCGGTCGCCGCAAATCCGCGCTTTGCCTGCGACCTGGCCTTCCTCGGCAACCGGCTGCCGGATCGCGAGGCGCGCGTCGACGCCTTCTTCCTCGACCCGGCCCGCAGGCTCGGCGGCCAGCGCTTCCTGCTTGGCGGCTCCGGCTGGGACGACAAGCCGCTGCCGGCGAACGTTTCATGGCTGGGGCATGTCAGCACCAGCGATCACAACGCCTTCAACGTCACGCCGAAGGCCGTGCTCAACATCAGCCGCGACAGCATGGCGGCCAACGGGTTTTCGCCCGCGACCCGTGTCTTCGAGGCGGCGGGGGCCGGCGCGTGCCTCCTGACCGACGCCTGGCTTGGCATCGAGTTGTTCCTGACCCCCGGCGAAGAGATCCTGGTCGCCCGCGACGGCGCCGATGTCGCCGAGATCATGCGCACCCTGACGCCGCAGCGGGCGAAGGCGATCGGCGCGGCAGCGCTGCGGCGCGTTCTGGCCGAGCATACCTACACGCTGAGGGCTCGGCTGGTGGACGACATCTTCAAGGCGCATTTCGAGCGCCGCGCAATGGAGGCTGCGGAATGACGAAACCGCTCGACATCGTTTTCCTTGGGCTCTCCCTGTCTTCGTCCTGGGGCAACGGCCATGCGACGACTTTCCGCGGATTGCTGCGTGCGCTCAACGAACTCGGCCATCGCGTCAGCTTCCTCGAACGCGACGTCTCCTGGTACGCGCATCATCGGGACCTGCGCGATCCCGATTTCTGCGACTTGCGCTACTACGAGACAGTCTCGGAGCTGCGCCGAAACCACCGGCGGGACCTGCAGCGCGCCGATGCAGTGGTGATAGGCTCCTTCGTGCCGGAAGGCAGGGTGATCATCGACGATCTTGCTTCGCTCTGCACGGGGCAGTTCTGCTTTTACGACATCGACACACCGGTGACGCTGGCGCGGGTTGCCGATGACGATTGCGACTATCTTGCCCGCAGGCAGATTCCCTATTTCGACGTCTACTTCTCCTTCACCGGCGGACCGACGCTGGAGCGGCTGGAGTCCGAGTTCGGCGCGCGCCGGGCGGAGGCGCTCTACTGCTCCGTCGATCCAACGCGGCATCGTCGCACCAGACACGCCATCGAATGGGACCTTGGCTATCTTGGCACTTATAGCGCCGACCGGCAGCCCTCATTGGAAGCGCTGCTTTTGGAGCCTGCGCGACGCCTGCCCGACCGCCGCTTCGTCGTCGCCGGCTCGCAATATCCCTCTGACATCGCTTGGCCGGACAATGTCGAGCGGATCGAGCACCTGCCGCCTTCTGGACATGCCGCCTTCTACAGCCGCCAGCGCTATACGCTGAACCTTACGCGAGCGTCGATGATCGCGGCCGGATGGTCGCCCAGCGTGCGGCTTTTCGAGGCCGCAGCCTGCGGCACTCCCATCATAAGCGACCGCTGGCCCGGGCTCGACGATTTCTTCCCGGGACCGGCGATCGAGACGGCAGCCTTTGCCGCAAATGTCGAGGAGATCCTCAGCGCCAAATCCGAGCGGGCAAGGCTCGACATGGCCAGACTGGCGCGCGAGGCGGTGCTTTCAAGACATACCGCCATGGCAAGGGCACGTGAATTCGTTTCGGCGCTGACGCCGTCGGTGGGGACGCGTCCGGCGGTCGATCTGGACGTCGAAAGTGCGGCATGAACGGCAGACAGGAGACCATCGATATGCGGCGATCAAAAAGGGCTGAACAAAGAAGGACCGCGCTTGTTGCCGGCGGTGCCGGTTTCCTCGGTTCGCATTTATGCGAGGCGCTGCTGCGTGACGGCTATCGCGTGATCTGCGTCGACAATTTCCTCACCGGCAGAATGGAGAATATCAGCTCGTTGGTTGGCCAGGCGCGCTTTCGGCTGATCGAGCAGGACGTTTGCGCCCCGCTGGACCTCGGTGAACCTGTCGATCGCGTTTTCAATCTGGCCTGCGCGGCCTCGCCGCCTCGCTATCAGGCCGACCCGATCCATACGACGCGCACCTGTGTGATCGGGACCCTCAATCTTCTGGAACTCGCCGCCAGCAACGGCGCACGCTTCCTGCAGGCATCGACCAGCGAAGTCTATGGCGATCCGGAACAGCATCCGCAGCGTGAGGACTATGTCGGCCACGTCAACTGCACCGGACCGCGGGCCTGCTACGACGAGGGCAAGCGCGCCGCCGAAACACTCTGCTTCGATTATCTGCGCGCGGAGATGGCGGATATTCGGGTCGCGCGCATCTTCAACACCTATGGGCCGAGGATGGACCCCGCCGACGGCCGTATCGTTTCCAATCTGGTCATGCAGGCGATCGAGAAGCGGCCGCTGACGATCTTCGGCGATGGCCGGCAGACCCGCTCCTTCTGCTATGTCACCGATCTGGTCGAGGGTTTGCGCCGGCTGATGGATGTCGATCCCAATCCGCGCCAACCGGTCAATCTCGGCAATCCCGGGGAGTTTTCGATCCTCGAACTGGCAAGACTGGTACGCGAGCTGACCGGCACCAGATCGCCGGTGAAGTTCCTGCCTCTGCCTGAGGACGACCCGCGCCGCCGGCGCCCCGACATAGGCCGCGCAAAGGCGCTTCTCGGCTGGTCGCCCGAGGTGCCTCTCAGGCAAGGCCTGCTGCAGACGATCGTCCACTTTTCAGGGATGGACGAGCTGGCGATCGCGCCGGTCGCTGCAATCGACAGGGCGGGTGGGGGGAAGCTGCAGAACCTGCAGCTCTGAAGCAGCGGCATCTTTTCACCGGGGCGGAACAACCACCCGACATCGCGGTTGGGCATGACAACCGCGATGGAGGACGAGCTGTGAAGCCGAAGCGATCAGTCAACGACATCGACAAGATGGCGGCGGCGGAAACCGCCGCGTTCCTGCGAAGAGCTTCCATCACCTATCTCGAGTGTTGCGTCAGCCTGATGATGACGCATCTGCGACGGGAAGAAGTGGCAAGCATACTGGAGCAGGAAGCCGATATGCTGCGCAGGCTCGACTGACCCAGCGGGCTTGGCTTTCAACAGACCAGAAGCCGGACAAGTCCGGCTTTGTAACGTTCGACTGCGCGCGTCGACCGCATCCGCTCTTCCTCGTCAGTCGACTGCCCTGCAATCGTCCAGAGGCCAAGCTGAAACGCGAGATAGCAGGGCTCCAAATAGTCGACCAAAGCTCTGTCGATCGATGTCGCCTGCTCGATGCAGCCCACCAGCGTCGAAAGCTCGGCGGCCGACAGGTCGTGTTCGACCCGTGCGCCGGCAACGTCCCATTCTATCCCCTGGCAGCCGATAAGATCGTGCGATCGGCAATGGTCGATAGTGTCCGTCTTGAGCAGGGTTCCGTCCGGACGAACCAGAAACTCCCAAGCATGCAGCCGTCCGTCGATCTCGACCCGGCGCGTTGGACCTGGTGACGGCTGGCGGGCAAACCAGCTCTGCAAGGCGTGCGCCAGTTTCTCCCCCAGCGCTTCCTCGCAGTTTTGCACCGCCATGCGCGCGAGCTGGTCCAGCGACGCGCCTGTCTCGTCGGTCTGTAGGCTGGCGGTGCGCCAGCCGAGGTAACGCCCAAGCCATTCGATCAGCAGATCCCTTGCCAGCGCTGCCCGGTCCAGCCTGTCGGCATCGATCCAGCCCTCGACCAGGAAACCGTGGCAGAGTCCGGCAGGCTGAGCGCCAAAGCCCGCTTCGTGCAGTGCCTTGGCCGTACGCAGCTTGCGCCGTCCTGTCTCGCCAAGACCTGCGAACTTGACCAGCCAACGCTCGCCGCCAGACGTGGCCATGAATTTGCGTCGCTCGAACGCCGGGAATGCAGGCGGCCAGGCGCCGGTCGGCACAGAAAGATAGTCGCGCCATGCGCCGCCGGAGATTTCCTGAAGCTCAACATCGGCCTTGCCGAGCAGATGTCCTAGCCAGTCCCGCAGCCCGGGGGCAACCGCGCCGTCAAAGACATCTTCAAAGCCCGCGACATGGCTTTGGCACTGCGACAAGGCGGCGACGGTCGCGGCATCAGCCTGCGCGCCGGGCCCGCCGCGATGGCTCGGGAACAGATGAATGCGCTCCTGGTCGATGCCCTGCCGGCGCAGCCAGACAATGACAGCATGAAAGGAGCTGCCGGAGAGGCCCGGACCTTCATCGACAATGGCAAATTCGGCTCGCGGTCTGTCGCGCCAAGAGCCGAGGAGTTCGGGCGCCGCGCTTATGTGCCGGCAAAACGGATGGCCGATCGGCCGCACGCTGATTGGCGGCGGCGCATGCAGCGCGGCGGCGACCATCGCCGCGAGGCCAAGCCCGATGCTGCGGATGCCGATGACGCAGGTGTTTGCGTCGAGGCCGGACTGCAGTGCCCCAAGCAGATAGGTTTCCGGGTAGAGGGCGTACAGCGCATAGCCTTCAGCCGGACCGGTGGTTATTGCGCTGCCGCAGTCGATGGCGGCAAGCTTTGCAAGCAGCGATGCATCGAGCGATCCTTTTCGGGCAAATCCCTGCTGCCAGGACCGCAGCACTTCCCGCGACAGCTCGACGAGGATTTCCGACCCCAGCTTCTGCCTCGACGAACTGCCGTCGGCGCCTCTGGTGTCGAATTCCGCATCGGCAAGGCCCTGGAAGAGTTCAGAGGCAGTGACGAAAAGATCGACCAGAGCGGCATGACGTTCGATGCCGGCAAGCAGATCGCCAATCGCTTCAGCCTCGGCCAGGACAGCCTTCCTGAGCTGCTCTGCGCTATGCGTTCGCTTGTGGTCGCCGAAGACGATCATACGGCTCCTGCCTGCTGTCTGGTCGCCAACGCGAAGCGGAGCCTCTTTGATCCGCAATCAGGCTCGGCAATTTTTCGCGGCGCGAAGGAACATTCGCGGCCGCTCCCGGTTCGGCGCCGAGGAACTTACCTCCAACCAAAGAGGCCGTGGTTTCGTGACATCGAAGAAAGTTCGTATCGGCATCGTCGGCGTAGGCAATTGCGCATCATCGCTTGTGCAAGGTCTCTCCTACTATCGCCACGCCAACGGCAATGAGCCGATCCCCGGACTGATGCATGCCGATCTCGGCGGCTACCATGTTGACGATGTCGAGGTGGTCTGCGCCTTCGATGTTGCGGAAAACAAGGTTGGGCGCGATGTGGCGGAAGCGATCTACACCGCGCCCAACAACACCTTCCGTTTCGCCGATGTTGCTCCAATCGGAGTTCGCGTGGATCGCGGCCCAACGCTCGACGGCATCGGCAAATATCTACGCGATGAGATCGAAGAGTCAGATGAACCGGTCGCAGACGTAACCGCACGGCTCAAGGAAAGCGCGACCGAGGTGCTCATATGCTATCTTCCGGTGGGCTCCGAAGCCGCTGCACACTTCTACGCAGAATGCGCGCTCGATGCTGGCTGCGCCTTCGTCAATTGCATCCCTGTCTTCATCGCTTCGCGGCCGGAATGGCGCCAACGCTTCGAGGAGCGCGGCCTTCCCCTGCTCGGCGATGACATCAAGAGCCAGGTCGGCGCAACCATCGTGCACCGGCTGCTCGCCAATCTGTTCCGCGAGCGCGGCGTGCGCATCGATCGCACCTATCAGCTCAACTTCGGCGGCAACACCGATTTCCTTAATATGCTCGAGCGCGAGCGGCTGGAATCGAAGAAGATTTCGAAGACGCAGTCCGTCACCAGCCAGATCGACGTTCCGCTCGAAGCCGGCAACATCCATGTCGGACCCAGCGACCATGTCCCGTGGCTGACCGATCGCAAATGGGCCTATATCCGCGTCGAAGGCACCACTTTCGGCGGCGTGCCGCTCAATGCCGAGCTGAAGCTGGAGGTTTGGGATTCGCCCAATTCGGCTGGCGTCGTCATCGACGCCGTCCGCTGCGCTAAGCTTGCCCTCGACCGCGGTATTGCCGGCGCGCTCACGGGCCCCAGCAGCTACTTCATGAAGTCGCCGCCGGAGCAGTTCACCGACGCAGAGGCGCGCCTGCGCACGCTCGCCTTCATCGCCGGCAATGACGAGCCGATGCTGGACGCTGCCGAATGACCACCACCTTCTTTCTCATCCGCCACGCGGCGCATGATCATGTCGGCTCGTACCTGGCCGGGCGGCTCGAAGGCGTTCGCCTGGGCGAAGCCGGCCAGGCGCAAGCGCTGCATCTCGCGCGGCGGATGGCGCGGGAGCCGCTCGCCGCGATCTTGAGCAGTCCGCGCGAACGGACGCTGGAAACAGCGAAGCCGATCGCCATCGCTTGCGAGATCGAGAAGATCGCGATCTGCAAGGAACTCGACGAGATCGACTTCGGCGAGTGGTCCGGCAAGACCTTCGAGGAACTGAACGGCGACGCAAGCTGGCGGCTTTGGAACGACCAGCGCCAGAGCGCCCGCACGCCGAGCGGCGAGACCATGCTGGACGTGCAGCACAGGATGATCGGCCTGATGGACGCGCTGCGCGAGAATGGACAAGGTCAGTGCATCGCACTTGTCAGCCATGCCGATGTCATCAAGGCGGCTGTCTGCGCGATCCTCGGCCTGCCGCTCGGCGATTGCTTCCGCTTCGACATCGCGCCGGCCTCCATCACTACGGTCGTCCACGGCGACTGGGGGTCCAAGCTGGTCCGTTTGAATGAAATCGCCTGACGGGAGCGGCAACCGATGCGCATGGTCATTTTCGGCCTCACCGTCACATCCTCGTGGGGCAACGGACACGCCACGCTCTGGCGCGGACTGATTGGCGCGCTGGCGCCGCTTGGCTGGTCGATCAGCTTCTTCGAGCGCGATACGCCCTACTATGCCGGCGCCAGGGACATCGACCGGCTCAATGGCGGGAATATCGTTCTCTACGCAGACTGGGAGGACATCCGCCAGGAGGCCGAGACCGCGATACGGGAAGCCGACGCCGTCATCGTCACCTCCTATTGTCCCGATGCCGTCGAGGCCTCGCGGATCGCGAACGACAGCTGCCGCAGCCTGAAGGTGTTTTACGATCTCGATACACCGGTGACGCTGGCGAGCATAGAGCGAGGTGACTACCCGGCCTATTTCGAGCCGAAGGGATTGCGCGATTTCGACCTGGTCCTGAGCTACACGGGAGGGCCGGCGATCGACACACTGAAGAGCATACTTGGCGCACGTCATGTCCTGCCGCTCTACGGCCATGTCGATCCTGACCGGCACCGGCCGGCGCAGCCAAGGCCCGAGTTCGCATGCGACCTGTCCTATCTCGGCACCTATGCCGAGGACCGGCAGGCGGCCGTGGAAAGGCTGCTCGTCGCTCCAGCGGCCCGACTGCCGAACCGCCGTTTCGTCATAGGCGGGGCGCAGTACCCGCAGGACTTCCCCTGGAGCAGCAACATCTATTTCGTCAGGCACCTGCCGCCGGCCGATCACCCGGCCTTCTTTTCCTCCTCGCGCCTGACGCTGAATGTCACCCGCGAGGCAATGGCGCGACAGGGCTGGTGCCCGTCAGGCCGTCTGTTCGAGGCGGCGGCGTGCGGCGCCGCGATCATCTCCGACGACTGGGCCGGCCTCGACAGCTTCTTCACGCCCGGCAGCGAGATTCTGTTGGCGCACAGCACCGGCGACGTCGTTGCCGCGCTTGACCTGTCGGAGAACGAGATCGCGACTCTCGGCCGCCGCGCCCGGGAGCGCGTTCTCGACGAGCATACGTCCGCGCATCGCGCCGCCGAACTCGACCGCATCCTGAACGACGCTTTTTCGTCCATGTCGAAGGGCACAATGGAGGAAGCTGTCTGATGTTTGGCATCGTGCCTGCCGCCGGCCGCGGCAGCCGCATTCAGCCGCTGGGTTTCTCCAAGGAGCTGCTGCCGGTCGGCAGCCGCCTGGACGGCCAGACCGAACGCCCTTGCGCGGTGAGCGAATATCTGGTGCGGCGCATGGTGCGCAACGGCGTCGACCGCATCTGCTTCATCATCGGTTCCGGCAAGTCGGACATCCTCGAATATTACGCCGCCGGCTATGGCGACGCCGCGGCGATCTTCGTGGCGCAGCCGTCTCCGGTTGGCCTTTGCGACGCGATCTTCCGCGCCGCACCGCTCGTGACACCGGACGAAACGGTCCTGATCGGCCTGCCTGACACGATCTGGTTCCCTGAAGACGGCTTCTGCCGTCTGGCCGACGACCGGCTGTCCTTCCTGATGTTTCCGGTCGATCGCCCGGAACTGTTCGACGCCGTCGTCCTCGATGGGAACGGGCGGGTCGAGCAGATCCAGGTCAAGCAAGCTGACGCCGCGACAAACTGGGTCTGGGGCGCCTTCAAGATGCCGGGCCGTGTCTTCCATCAACTGGCGGCCCTGTGGCGCCAGCGCGACGGCGTCGACGAGTATTTCGGCACGCTGGTCAACGCCTATCTCGCCGGCGGAGGCGAAGCTTACGGCGTCAAGGCGGGGACGGCCTATGTCGATGTCGGTACCTTCAACGGCTATCGCACGGCGCTCAGGCTGCTCGAAAGCAACGACGCCATCGATGACGGACCCCTGCCGACATTCGCATCGCAGGACCGCTCGCCAATGCCAACCGTTCCAGGCGAAGGAGCTTAGCCATGCTGCATTCCAGCACGGAGATACGCCGCCGCATCGACGCATTGGGGCCGTGGTTCCACAATATGGAGCTCGCGGGCGTGGAGACCGCTCCCGATCATTTCCTCGGCAACTACCCGCTGATCAAATGGCGCAAATTCGCGGATGCCATTCCGACTGATCTTTCGGGCAAGTCGGTGCTCGATATCGGCTGCAACGCAGGCTTCTACTCGATCGAAATGAAGAAACGCGGTGCCGATCGCGTGCTTGGGATAGACTTCGACCAAGCCTATCTCGCCCAGGCGCGTTTCGCCGCCGAGATCGCCGACTGCAACATCGAGTTCCGGGAACTGTCGGTCTACGACGTCGCCTCGCTCGGCGAGCGCTTCGACATCGTGCTGTTCATGGGCGTGCTTTACCACCTGCGCCACCCGTTGCTGGCGCTCGACCTGATCCGCGCGCATGTCGCGAACGACCTGATGATCTTCCAGTCGATGCAGCGGGGCAGCAACGAAGTCCTGCCGCTCGAACAGAACTACCATTTCTGGACACGCGACCTCTTCGATCGGCCCGAGTTTCCGAAGCTGCACTTCATCGAGCATCGCTATGCGGACGACCCGACCAACTGGTGGATTCCGAACCGCGCCTGCACCGAAGCGATGCTGCGCAGCGCCGGTTTCGAGATCCTGCTCCACCCGGAAGACGAGGTCTATTTCTGCCGCGCGTCCGGTGAACCGGCCGGCAGCGCCGCCGTCTATCCTTCGAAAGGAGAGACCCATGATTGAAGCCGCCATGATCTGGAACGAGCCCAACAACAAATCGCACTGGGATCCGGAGCTCGACCCCGACTGGAGCCGTTTTGCCACAATGGCGACCCTGGCGGCTGATGCGATCGGCCGGGAAAATCCTGCCATCACAAAGGTGCTGGGCGGCATTTCGCCGATCGATGCCGGGTTCATGACGCGCATGAAGGAGTTCGGCGTGCTCGACCATGTCGATGCGGTCGCCGTGCATGGCTTCCCGCTCGACTGGAACCTCTGGCAAATCCACGAGTGGCCCCACAAGCTCGGAGAGATCGCGACGGTCGCGGACATTCCCGTGTGGGTCAGCGAAGTCGGTGTGTCGACCTTCGGCGCCGAGGAGGTGCAAGTCTGGGGCTTGCGCCGGACAGCGGAGCTTTTGCTCGGACTTGCGCCACGCGTTCAGTGGTACAGCCTCTATGATCTGCCGCGCTCCTGGGAAGCGACGACGCGCCATCGGGAGGCGGAAGGCTCGTCCTATTACAGGCACTTCTACATGGGCCTGCTTCGCGAGGACGGCACGCCCAAGCCGGCGCTCGAGGAATTCGTGCGCCACACTCCGCAAATGGGCCTGGTGCAGTGGTTCCATTACGAGGACCCTCGGCTGGACGACGCTGTTGCCTGGATGGAACGTCTGGGTGTCACCCACCTGCGCACCGGCCTGTCCTGGGCCGACAGTTTTCGGCCGAATGCGCTGGACTGGTTCGACCGCCAGATGGAAGCGCTTGCCGACTTCAACGTCACCGTCACCTTCTGCTTCACGCCGGAGCATCGCGGTCTTCAACCTCATCACACCAGCCCGCCCCAGATTCCCGAGGAATTCTCCGAGTTCTGCGCGGCGATGATCCGCCGCTACGCTCCGGCGATCGGCGACAACATGGCGACGACGCAGCGCGTGCCGGCGGCATGGTGAAGCCCCAGATCAACGATGACACTGACTGTCCTCAACGTCGCCTACCCTCTCGCGCCCGTCGGGCCGGATGCGGTCGGCGGGGCCGAGCAGGTGCTTTCGGCGCTGGATCGTGCGCTGGTCGAGAAAGGCCACCGTTCGGTTGTCGTCGCCTGCCAAGGGTCAAGCACAGCCGGCGTCCTGGTGGAAACACCAGCCGAGGCGGGTGTGCTCGATGAGGCGGCGAAGGACCGTGCTCATCAAGCGCATCGCGACGCGATAGCCGCCGCCCGCGCGTGCTGGCCAATTGACGTCGTTCACCTCCACGGGATTGACTTCGACGCCTATCTGCCTTCCGACGGCCCAACCCTGGTGACGTTGCACCTGCCGCTCGGCTGGTACCCGCCCGAGGTGCTGGCGCCGTCACGCGAGGACCTGTGGCTGCATGCAGTCTCGCAGGCGCAGCACAGGACGGCGCCGGCGGGATCGAGACTTGCGAAGCCTATTCCAAACGGTGTTGATATCGAAGCGCTGAACGAGCCCCGGTCGCGGCGCAATTTCGCGCTGGTGCTCAGCCGCATCTGTCCCGAAAAGGGCATCCATCTCGCATTGGAGGCAGCCAAGCGCGCCGGCATGTCCTTAGCGATCGCCGGCCAGGTCTATCCCTACGAGACCCATCTGCGCTATTTCGCCGACGAGGTCCGCCCCCGGCTCGATCGCCAGCGGCGTTTCCTCGGGCCACTCGGCTTCTGTGCCAAGCGGCGGCTGCTCAACACCGCACGCTGCCTGGTCATTCCCAGCCTTGCCCCCGAAACAAGCTCGCTTGTCGCGATGGAGGCGCTTGCCTGCGGCACGCCGGTCGTCGCTTTCCCGAACGGCGCCCTTCCCGATGTCGTCCAGCACGGCAGGACCGGTTTCCTCGTCAATGACGTCGAGGAGATGGCGAAGGCCATTATCGCTTCCGGAGCCCAGGACCACGAGGCATGCCGTGCCGAGGCGCGTCGCCGCTTCTCGCTTGAGCGCATGATCCCGTCCTACATGGATGCTTACGAAGCGCTGGCGAAGCTTGGCACCCGTCGCGCCCTGCTGGGAACCGGCTGATGGGCGGTCTGTGCACCGAGATCATTCGTGACGCGAGAGCATTCGAGGACCTGGAGCCGCATTGGTGGCGGCTCTGGCGGCGGACCATCTCGGCCACGCCGTTCCAGTCTCCTGCCTGGCTCATTCCGTGGTGGCGGACATTCGCGCCCGGCGACCTTGCGGCCATTGCCGTGTGGAGTGGAGACGCCCTCGCTGGTCTGGCGCCGCTCTATGTCGAAAGGCATGATCGCGGTCAGCGCCTGCTGCCCATCGGCATTTCTCTAAGCGACTACCTCGACATCTTGTGCGTGCCGGAACTGGAAGCGAAGGCTGGCGCCGCCATCGCCGGCGCGGTGCTCTCGCTCGAATGGTCGCAATGGATCCTGCCCGACCTCCCGGCTGATGCCATGTCGCTGAGGCTTGAGCTGCCGAATGCGCAAGAGTGCCGGTCGATGGCGCACGCCGCCTGTCCCGTGCTGCCGCTCGATGGCGATCGAACCCTGGCCTACTCGGTTCCGGCGAGACGAAGGCGACAGTTGCGCCGCGCCGAGCGAGCTGCCCGGCGAAGGGGGGCCGTTGTCGTCAGCCGCGGCGAGTCCGATCCGCAGATATTTCTCGACAGGCTGATCCGGCTGCATGGCGCGCGCTGGGCCGGTCATGGCGGGGGCGTGCTATCCGCCGCGGCTGTGGAATTCCACCGCAGGGCCCTGCCGCGGCTTGCCGATAGCGGCCTGACGCGATGCCTGACGATCGAGATCGGCGACGCCGTCGTCGGTGCCTATTACGGATTTCATCACCGCGGCCGGGCCTATGCCTATCTCGGCGGTTTCGATCCAGCCTATTCCGAGGAAAGCCCCGGCGCGATCCTGATCGGCCATGCCATCGCGGAAGCCGCCAACGAAGGCGCGCGCGAGTTCGATTTCCTGCGCGGCCGTGAAGGCTACAAATATGGCTGGGGCGCGAACGATCGCTGGACAGCGCAAAAGATGTGGACGCGGGGCGCGCCGCCGTGACCCCCGCGAGGCAAACCGGCGCGATCGCCAGGCGCCTGCTGGAGGACTACATGGCGGACGGCCTTTCGGTCGACAACGCGCTGGCCAGACTGG
Organism: Mesorhizobium sp. M2A.F.Ca.ET.043.02.1.1; assembly: GCF_003952405.1. NCBI lineage: Bacteria > Pseudomonadati > Pseudomonadota > Alphaproteobacteria > Hyphomicrobiales > Phyllobacteriaceae > Mesorhizobium > Mesorhizobium sp. M2A.F.Ca.ET.043.02.1.1. The sequence goes on along the minus strand of NZ_CP034445.1, from coordinate 4,713,581 downwards.
CCGTCTGTGTCGACAAGACGACCAGCGCGGCGCAACTGGCGGATGTCGCCCTGGACATGCGCCCGAGCCATGTCCCCCGGCGACGCTGGCTGGAAGGCATCGCCACGATGCTGCGTGACAAGGCCGACGCCTTCGACTCCGTCCGCAGGGTCGCTGCCTGCGTGTCGCATGACCCTGCCAACGGCGAAACGGCCGCCATGACCGTCGAGCGGCTGGCCGGCGGATTCGATCGGGCGGCCGCCATATCTCCGGCCGCCAGCGTGCAGCTGTCGTCGCTGGGCGATGAGGACAGGCTCTCGGCCACAACCGGCGAGATTGCCTTGTGGCTGGAACGACAAGGCATGCTCGGCAGCCGCAACCGCATATTGGACATCGGCTGCGGCATCGGGCGCCTCGAACATGCGCTTGGCGCCATGGCAGGACGTATCGTCGGCATCGATATCTCGCCTCGGATGATCGCCATCGCGCGCCGGCGATGCGCCGGCGTCGCCAATGTGGAATTCCGCCTGACCTCGGGCTTGGATCTCGGTGACTTTGCCGATCAAAGCTTCGACTGCGTGCTGGCTCTCGACAGTTTTCCGTACCTGGTGCTTGCCGGTGTTGCCGAGCGGCATTTCGGCGAGATCGCGCGCGTGCTGCGGCCAGGAGGAATGGCGGCAATCCTCAACTATTCCTATCGGGCGTCGCCGGACATCGATTCCCGCGATATCGACCGTCTTGCCCGTGCATATGGCATGGACGTCTTGGTCGATGGCGAAATGCCTTTCGGCAGTTGGGACGGCGCGGTCTTCCTTATCCGCTGTGGCGGCGGAACATAACGCGCGGGCGGCAGTTCGGTCGCCGAACAGTTTCTCGCGGGCAGCCCAGGAGAAGAACAATGGCAACCGGCGGTAAGAAGCATATGGGCCGCGGCAGCCAGGGCAAGGGCTCCGGAACCGGAGCGAAGACGACGCTCGCAAAGGACATGGTCGGCGAGAACGAGGTCCTGTCCAACCGGGACAAGAAGCAGCATACGGAGCAACGCGGCCTCGACGGCAACCGGATCAAATCCGATCAGTACCAGGACCACGCGGCGAACCGTCTGCCTAAGGAATGAGTGCATGCTCACGGATCGCCTTTTGCCCCGAAATCCGAAGACTGCGATCCCGAAATCCTTGCGTCGAGCGTCTTGCAAAGGCCGGTCGGGTATGCCTCAGTGAGATCTGAAGGGGCCTCTATTGTTAAGAGAATGCGATGTCTCGCCGGAGCCAGCGCGATCTATGCGCCCAGGCAATCCAGAGCTTGGACCAGGAGATCGCGTCCCTGTTGACCGCCATCGAGCGGGAGAAGGTCCCTGACCGGCTGACCAGGCTTGCACTCGAACTGCAGAACGCGCTGATCGAAAAAGCGCAAAGGCGATGTGACGGCTGAGCGCGGTTGAAGACGACGCGGCAAGGATGCGGCATTCCTCCGAGACCGGGCCGAAGGGCATTGGCAGTGCCTGCTGTCGCAATGCCAGCATGATCGGTGGAACATTAACATAAGTGAATCGTCGTTGCCGGTTAGGAGTCATCCCGATGGCGCAGGATGGCAGAACTCCGGAAGTGGACGAACTCGTTCGGCGGCTGGTCGCAACGACGGGCATCACCGAAACGCAGGCGCTTGACCTTATTTCGCTGCTCGGCCTGAATTGGGCCTCGTTGATGAGAGAGGCGAAAGTCCTGAAATCAACTCAGCGCCGGTAGGCTGGCTTTAGCGTCTTGCGCCTTCAGTATCCCAATGGTCGTCCGAAAATTGACGTCGTCGCTCGATCAGCGCCTGCGGCGAGCTTTCCCCGAGGAACTCCAGAACACCGGCACGGGCACGATTGAGACGGCTTTTGACGGTGCCGACAGCGCAACCGCATATCTCAGCGGTTTCTTCGTAGCTTACGCCCAGCACGCCGATCAGCACCAGAACCTCACGCTGATGGGACGGCAGCTGCTGAATGGCTCGATGCACTTCCTTGCTTTGAACCGACCAATCCTGCGACGGCTCCGAGATCGGCCGGCTGGAGGCGCAGTCAAGCAGCCCGGGCGCCTCCCTGGCCGCTGCCTTGACACGCGTGTAATGCGTGTTGCGCATGATCGTGAAGAGCCAGGACTTCAGCCGCGTGCCCGGCTCGAACTTGTCCAGGTTGGCAAGCCCCTTGGTCAGTGTCTCCTGCACGAGATCGTCGGCGTCGTCGGGCACCCGACAGAACGTTCGTGCAAAAGCCCGCAGGGCAGGAATAAGATCGACGACGGAGACCTCACCGGCGTCAGGGTTCGACAAATTATGCTCTCTGGGTAACAATTTTCCGGGCCCAGCAAACAGGAGTGAATGAGATGCGGACTAGGGAGAATGCCTGAGAAAAAGGAACGTTCCTGTTTTCCGTCGCTCGGCCGAAAACTTTTGGCCAAGGGGCTCCCGGGAGCAGCACCGCAATGGGGCGGTCACTCGACATGCGCGCCACACGGACGGCAATGACATCTTTCGACAGTTGAAAGGCAAAGCTGAGCGCCTTGTCCGCGCCTGTTCCACTGCTGGGTCACGACGAGAACGATAGGCGGTTGAATGTTGCCGAGATTGAGCTTTCCGGGCTCGCGCAGACCAGCCTCGAGATCTGGCCTTTCGGCGAATGCGCCTTCAGCGCGCCATAAGAACCGTCAGCCCCGGATCCTCGATCATGGACTTGGTCACGCCGCCGAATATCCGCTCGCGCAGCCGGGAGTGGCCGTAAGCTCCCATGACCACGAGCTCGGCGCCAGTGTCGGTGGCATGCTGGCGAAGAACGGCGGCGACAGAGTGGCCCGAACTCGGCAGGCGATCGACCGCGACCTTCGCGCCATGCCGGGAGAGATAGGCCGCCAGATCCGCTCCCGGCTCCGCGCCATGATGCCGTTCGTCTTCGATCGGATCGATCATGGCGATGCGGACCTCGTCGGCGGACGACAAGATATCGAGCGCCTCCCGCACGGCGCGCGAGGCTTCCAGACTGGCGTCCCAGGCGACAAGGACGCGTTTCGGTTTCAATGTCGCGCGCGCTCCCTGAGGGACCAGCAGGATAGGCTTCCCGGACGAGAACAGGCTGCCCGCAAGGACCTTATCCTTAAGCAAGCCGCTTGCGAGCATCTCCGGTCCGACGATGGTCAGGTCGGCATAGCGGGCCCGCCGACCGATGATCTCATCCGTCCAGGACTGCTCCGGGTATTCGCTGCCGAGGTCGGCCGATACGGGGCCTTCCGACAGCATCCTGGATACCGCCGAGCTGCGCTTCTCCTGGGTTTCCATTTCGGCTTCGCGCTCTGCGAGCCAGGCCGGCGAGATCACCGCTGCGTATTCTCCGCCAGACGGAGGCGCCGCAATGACCACGACGAGCACGGAAAGATGCGCGTCGATTTCCTCGCACAGACCGGCGGCGAGCCTCAAATCACCGTCTCCGTAGTCGGGCCCGGTAACCGTGAGCAATGTCTTGAATGGCATGGGGGCCGCTCCTTGTTCGAGAACACGGAATGCAGCCTTAGCGAGCCGGTTGGGATCCTTCCTTGCGCTGAATCAAATCGTCCCTCGCAAGATTGATCCCGGTCAACGTGCGTGCGCGTCGCATGGTTTAGCCTGACACCGATGGCTGGAGGCAGATCAATGAGATTCCGGACGACGATTGGTCTTTTCGCGCTGACGCTGAGCGCCGCGGCGGCGCAGCAGATGAGCAATGGACAGCAGGAATATCTGAATTCCTGCGCGGTCTGCCACGGCGTGGAAGGCAAGGGCGACGGGCCCTTGGCCGATGAGCTGCGCAAGCGCCCCGCCGATCTGACGACGCTGACGAAGCGCAATGGCGGGGAATTTCCCTACTGGCGGGTCTACGCCACGATCGACGGTCGCGGTCTCGTCCCGGCGCATGGTGAGCGCGACATGCCGGTTTGGGGCAACCAGTTCCTGCCTGACGACGTGAAGAAGTACGGTCCCTATGGTGGAGAGGCCGTGACCACGGAACGCATCCATAACCTCGCCGGTTACGTCCAGACGCTTCAGCGTTAGCGACTCCCGCGAGACCTCGGCCGGCGAGGCCGAATGAGGATGCAATCAAAGGCCAAGGACATGCCCCAATGATCACCGAGAACCAGGATGTCGTGGTCGAGATGCTGAAGAACCCTGCCAGCCATGGCGAGGTTGGTCCGGTCGAGACGATCGAAACACATATTTCCCGGATCTTCCTCGTCGGGCGGCGCGCATTCAAGATGAAGCGGGCGGTCAAGCTGCCCTATGTCGACTTCTCGACGCCGGCGTTGCGGCTCGCCGCGTGCGAGAGGGAAGTGGAGCTGAACTCCATAACAGCGCCCGGCCTCTATCTCGATGTCCACCGCGTCACGCGCGCGGGCGACCGGCTTGCCCTGGACGAGCCGGGAGAACTGGTCGACGCCGTCATCGAGATGGTCCGCTTCGACCAGTCCAAGCTCCTGGATCGCATGGCCGCGGCGGGGGAACTGACACCCGCGCTGATGACAGGCGTGGCCCGCATGATCGCGCACTATCACCGCGGCGCCGAAGTGGTCCATGCCGGCAGCGGGTCGGCGAATATCGGCGGCGTCCTGGAAATCAATTCGGCCGGATTTGCGACAAGCCATGTGTTCGACCGAAAGGAGATCGAAACGCTCAACGCGGCGTTTCGCGACGCCCTTTCCCGCCATGCCAGCCTGCTCAACCGGCGCGAGGCGGCAGGTCGGGTCCGCCGCTGCCATGGCGACCTGCATCTGCGCAACATCTGCGTCTTCGATGGCGAGCCTCGCCTGTTCGACTGCATCGAGTTCAATGATCAGATCGCCACCGTCGATGTCCTCTACGATCTCGCATTCCTGCTGATGGATCTGTGGCATCGCGGTTTTCCGCAATTCGCCAATCTGGTGATGAACCGCTATCTCGACGATGCCGATGACGAAGACGGCTTCGTTCTCCTGCCTTTCCTCATGGCGGTGCGGGCGGCGGTGCGCGCGCACGTGACCGCGACGCAGGTCGAGGAAGCCAGCCAGGATTCGACAAAGCTGATTGCCGAAGCGCGATCCTATTTCCACCTCGCGCAAACCCTGCTTGCCGAAACGCCGCCTCGGCTCGTCGCAATCGGCGGCTTGAGCGGCTCGGGCAAGACGACGGTCGCCGAGGCGCTCGCCGCTCAGATCGGCGCGCCCCCCGGCGCCCGGATCGTCGAGAGCGACCGCATCCGCAAGGCCATGCATGGCGTGGCGGCCGAAACGCGGCTGCCGGCCAAGGCCTACCGGCCCGGCGTATCGGAACGCGTCTATCGCCAGATAGCCTGGCTGGCGGAGCTTATCCTTGCCGAAGGCGGCTGCGTCGTCGCCGACGCGGTCTTCGACAGACCGGAGGATCGCGACAGGATCGAGCGCGCAGCGACCGGGACAAACGTCCCGTTCGCGGGATTTTGGCTGGCGGCAGATCCGTCGGTGCTTTGGCGCCGGGTCAGCGAGCGCAAGGGCAGCCCCTCCGATGCCACGATCGACATCGTTTCGCGGCAATTGCAGCGCGATGCCGGTCCGATGACCTGGCGCAAGATCGAGGCCGACCGCAAAGTGGCCGACATCACGGCCGAGATGGTGGCCTCGGTCGAGGGCGCCGTTTCATCCGCGGCCGGCTTCAGGAAGACCGGATCATAAAGCTGTCACCCGCTTACAGGAATTCCAAGAATAGTGTGCGCGGTTTTCCGTCAGGAATTGCGTCAAAACAAGGAGATAGAGCGTTTCGCCATTTCCGTGAAACAGTGAAACGCTCTAGCGGACTTCCAGCGTCGCCACCGACAGGCCGGGCTCGCTCGGGTGGTGCGCGATCGAGAAGCCGAACTCCAGGCACATTGTGAGCATCTTGCGATTTTCGTTGAGGATCGTGCCTTCGATGCGGCCGATGCGTTCGGCCTTCGCATAGTCGATGACCTGTTTCAGCAGATCCCATCCCAGGCCATGGCCTTGCAGCTCCGATCGCACGAGCAGCGCATATTCACCGCTCCTGTGATCCGGATCGCAGGAAAGCCGGCCGATTCCCGCCAGCGCTCCCGTGTCCTTTTCAAGAGCGACGAAGGCGATGTCGCGCTCGTAGTCGAGCTGTGTGAGCCGCTTCAGCATCTGGTCCGGGAAGTTCTTCCGCAGCGACAGGAAGCGCAGTCTGAGGTCGTCGGGAGAAATCTTCGCCAGGAACGCGGGATAAAGCGCCACGTCCGCCGGCATGATCGGCCGGATGTGAAAGATCATGCCGTCCGACTGGAGATCGCGGCTCCATCCCGACGGATAGGGCCTTATGGCAAGCGTCGGGTTCGGCGCCGGCTCATCCACCCGTCGCGGGTCGATCTCGATACGCGCATCGAGCGCAACCACGCCTTCGGCATCGGCCAGCAGCGGGTTGATGTCGAGGGAGACGAGGCAGGGGAAGTCGACGATCATTTGCGACAGGCCGTTCAGCGCGGCGATGATCGCGCCTCGGTTGGCCGGCTTGCGATCGCGATAGCCGGCAAGCAGGCGGCCTATCCTGGTCGCGTCGATCGCGTCTCCGGCCAGCACGTCGTCAAGCGGCGGCAGGGCGATCGCGGTATCGTTCACGACCTCGACCGCCGTGCCGCCGGCGCCGAACAGAATGACCGGGCCGAACATCGGGTCGAGGTTCATGCCCAGGATGAGTTCCTGAGCATGCTTGCGCGCGACCATGGCTTGCACCGTGTAGCCGTCCGCCTTCACCTGCGGCGACCGCGTGCGCAGGCGCGTCTCGATCGACCGGGCGGCCTCCGCGGCCTTCTCCGCGGTCGCGATGTCGAGGACCACGCCGCCGACATCGGACTTGTGCGAGACTACCTTCGACAGCAATTTGACGACCACTGCTTCAGAGCTTTCGAGAAGCTCGCCGGCCGCCTGCGCCACTTCCACAACGGATCCGGCGACGATGGTTCGCGGCACGGGGATTCCGTAGGCTTCTATCGCCGCTTTTGCTTCCGGCTCCGTCAGCATGCGTCGCCCTTCGGCGGCCACCTGCCGGAAGATGGCGTGCGCCGATGCCTTGCCATCGGCTTGGTCTCCACCCCGGCTCGAGGGAGTCCGCAGCAGCGCCCGCTGGGCTCGCGACCATTCGCCGAGATAGGACGCCGCGATCGCCGCGTCCTCCGGCGTCTCGAAGCTCGCGATGCCGGCTTCCGTCAGGACGCGCCGGCCTTCGCGCGCGGTATGCTCGCCGAGCCAGCACGCGAGAAGCGGTTTTCCGCCGATCTCGCCGTCGTCGCCAAGCTCGGCGACCTTCCTGGCCGCGTCCGGCGAGGAACCGAGCCCGGTGGGGCAATTCATGACTAGGATAACGTCCGTCCCCGGATCCGCCGCCAGGGCTTCGAGCGCCGCCCCGTAGCGCTCCGGCGCGGCGTCACCGACGATGTCGACCGGGTTCGCATGCGACCAGGTCGGCGGCAGCGCACGGTCGAGCCGCTCGATCGTCGAGGGCGCAAGTTCGGCCAGCTCGCCTCCACGATCGACGATCTTGTCGACGGCAAGCACGCCGGCCCCGCCGCCATTGGTGACGATGCCGACCCGCGCCCGCTCGAGGGGAGCGTGACGGGCGACCGTCTCGGCGGCATCGAGCAGCTCGGCGAGATCATCCACACGCAGCACGCCTGCCCTGCGCAAGGCGGCGTCGACTACCCTGTCGGCGCCCGAAAGCGCCCCGGTGTGTGTCGCGGCCGCCTTGGCCGCCTGCTCGTGCCGCCCGGGCTTGATCGCGATAACCGGCTTAAGGCGCGCCGCCGCCCGCGCGGCCGACATGAACTTGCGCGGATTGGGTATGGTTTCGAGATACATCACGATGGCGCGCGTGTGGAAATCGCCCGCCAGCATGTCGAGGCAGTCGCCGACATCGACGTCCGCCATGTCGCCGAGGGAGATGATCCGGGAAAAGCCGACATTGTTCTCGGCCGCCCAGTCGATCAGCGACGTGGCGATGGCGCCGGACTGCGAGATCAGCGCAATGTTCCCGGGCCGCGCAGCCATATGGGCGAAACCGGCGTTGAGCTTCGCCGGGGGAACCATCAGCCCGACAGTGTTCGGGCCAATGATGCGCATGAGCGAGGGCTTGGCCGCATCGAGCATCGCCTGGCGCAGACCATTGGCGTGATTGAGCCCCGCGGTGATGACGACGGCGGCTCGCGTCCCCTTCTCGCCCAGTTCCCGCACGATGTCGGGCACAGTCTCGGGAGGGGTCACGATCACGGCCAGATCGGGAACCCCCGGCAGATCGGCGACCCTGCCGTAGCAGCGGTGGCCGACCACCTGCGCATGTTTGGGATTGACCGGCCAGATCTCCCCCTCGAAGCCGCCGCCGACGATGTTGTCGAAGACAACGCGGCCGACCGAGCCAACGCGCTCGGTCGCGCCGACGACAACGACGGATTTCGGTGAGACCGCGTATTCAAGATTTCGGATTGTCATCCTGGAGAACTCCTTGCCGCCACATTCACCGAAGGCGGCTGGCATTCATTGCGCTGGATCAAAGCGCCATCCGACCCCGGCGGCTAGCTACTGCCCTCAAGCTGTCGCTGCTGGCGAAGATCGCCATGGAAGGAGGATCCGATGAGCTATTACTTCAGCAAGAGCCTCGACATGCCGTTCGCGGCGGCGATCGAACACGTCACCAGAAAGCTTGCCGGCAAGGGCTTCGGCATCCTGACGAGGATCGATGTCCAGCACACGATGAAGGTCAAGCTGGGCGTCGACTTCAAGCCATACATGATCCTCGGCGCCTGCAATCCGCATTTCGCATGGCGCGCGCTGCAGGCCGAGGACAAGATCGGCGCGATGCTGCCCTGCAACGTGATCGTGACCGAGACCGCCCCCGGCAAGACCGAGGTGGCGGCGGTCGATCCGATGGTGGCGATGGGAGCGATCGACAACCCGCAACTTGCCGCGACGGCAAAGGATGTCCGGCTTTTGCTGCGGGAAATGATCGACGAGCTTTGACGGCCGTCATGAACGAATCCGTGCTGCGGCGCGCGCTGCTGATCATCGCCGTTCTCGGCCTGACGCTCGGACTGGGCGTCTGGCGAAACGGTATCGACATCGCCTCGCCCGATACGATCTGGACAGCGGCAACGCTGCCCGTCGTGGCGGCGCTTGCCATCTCGATCTTGCGGGATTTCTGGATCGGCCGGATCGGCGTCGATGCCATCGCGCTGGTTTCGATGTCGGCGGCGCTGCTGCTTGGGCAGGCCTTGGCGGCGGTGGTCGTCGCCATCATGTATGCCGGCGGCACCGTGCTTGAAGATCTGGCGCGCGGCCGGGCGGAGCGGAATCTCAGGGCTCTGACCGACAGGGCGCCGCGTGTGGCGCACCGGAAATCCGCACATGGCACCGAAACTGTCGCGATCGACCAGGTGGCGGTCAGCGACGAGCTTCTGGTGCGCGCCGGCGAATTGCTGCCCGTGGACGGCGTCTTGATCGACGCCTCGGCCCAGCTCGATGAGTCGACGGTCACCGGAGAGCCCCTGCCGGAGCGGCGCGGCGCCGGCGACGCATTGCGCAGCGGCACCGTCAATGTCGGCGAGGCCTTTGTCATGCGGGCCTCGGCCATCGCCGACAAAAGCACCTACGCCGCGATCGTGCGCATGGTCGCCGCCGCGCAAACCGCCAAGGCGCCGTTCATACGCGTTGCCGACCGTTTTGCCCTGCTCTTGCTTCCGGCCACGCTGCTGATCGCCGCCATCGCCTGGTATCTTTCCGGTGATCCGATCCGCGCTCTCGCCGTTCTGGTGGTCGCGACGCCCTGCCCGCTGATCCTCGCGGCGCCCGTCGCATTCATCGGTGGCGTGTCGCGTGCCGCCCGCGCCGGCATCCTCATGAAGGGCAGCGCGGCGCTGGAGGCGCTCGCCCAGATACGCACCGCGATCTTCGACAAGACAGGGACCCTGACGCTCGGCGGCGCCGAGCTGATCGAGATCGACGTCGCTCCAGGCCAGGGAACCGATGAACCGCTGCGGCTGCTCGCCTCGCTTGAACAGGCTTCGCACCACGTCCTTGCGGATTCGATTGTCCGCATTGCCCGCCATGGGAACCTTTTGCTTTCCCAACCCTGTGATGTCCGCGAGCATCGGGGAGAAGGCCTTGAAGGTCAGGTGGATAGGATGTCGGTCGCGGCCGGGTCGAGGCCGCTTGTTCTCGGAAGCGGGCCATTGCCCAACTGGGCCGAGAGCGGAGAGAGCCGGTATCGCGAGACGCAGGTGCTCAGGGTGTTTGTGGCCATCGATGGCCGGCTTGGCGCTGTTTTCACATTCGGAGACGCCATACGCGAGGATGCGCCCGGCACTGTCGAGGCTTTGCGTTCGGCAGGCGTCACCCGGATAGTCATGCTGACTGGCGATGACGGCGCGGCGGCCGAAAAGGTCTCCGCTTCGCTCGATCTCGATGCCGTCTTCGCCAACGCCACGCCGGCCGACAAGGTTGGGACAGTCGAGGCCGAAAAGGCTGCGGCGCCGACGATGATGGTCGGCGACGGCATCAACGATGCGCCTGCCCTTGCCGCGGCGACCGTAGGCATTGCCATGGGAGCCCGCGGCGGGACAGCTTCGTCCGAGGCGGCGGACGTGGTCGTGCTGACCGACAGGCTGGAACCTGTCGCGGAAGCATTGCGTATCGCCAGGCGCACGCGCGGGATCGCCCTGCAGAGCATCGTCGTCGGGCTGGGGCTCTCGGGCGCGGCGATGATCGCGGCCGCCATGGGGCATATAACGCCGGTGGCGGGAGCACTGCTGCAAGAGGGCATAGACGTCGCCGTCATCGTCAATGCGCTGCGGGCCCTTGGCGACGGGCGTCTCGGCCGCGATCGAAACGGGAGAAGGTCATGACGCAGGAGAATCTGGCGGTTTGCACCAAATGCGGCGTGGTCAACCGCCTGCCGCCGAACCGAAACAGCGCCGAAGCGCAGTGCGGAAAATGCGGCGCCCGGCTGTTTTCAGGAGTTCCGCAGGACATCGACGCAGCGAACTTCGACCGTCAGATCGGGCGCGGCAGCCTGCCCGTCCTCGTCGACGTCTGGGCTCCCTGGTGCGGTCCCTGCAAGATGATGGCGCCGGCTTATGAGGCCGCCGCCAAGACGCTCGAGCCGCACATCCGGCTGGTCAAGCTGAATTCCGACAAGGAGCAGGCCATCGCGGCGAGGCTGGGCATTCGCGGCATCCCCACCATGATCCTGTTTCACCGCCTGCGGGAAATCGCGCGCGTATCGGGGGCAATGAGCGCCGGCCAGATCGTCAATTGGGTTCGCGGCCACCTGCCGACAGGCACCAGTTGAGACCGCGGCACGCCGAAGCCCGTTTGACCTTGATCAAGGTGACCCCCGGCCGCCGCGATAGGAATGGCCTCGAAGGAGTCTGCCATGACCAGCTTGCACGACCTCACCCCGAAATTCAGGAACATCCGCCTGCTTCTCGCACGCGAAAAAGGTCATCCGGAAGGAGACCGCGAGGAAGGCTACGATGTGCTCGCACCGCTCACCAACGAGGGACGGCTGGACGCGGAGGAGTGGAAATCGCACAAGGGCTTCTGCCGCGTCCGCCGCTTCCGCACCGGCGAGGACGATCTTGTCGGCCGCCTGCGGCGCAAGCCGGGCGGCCAATGGTATTTCGACTACGCCGAGGGCGATCGTGACGACGAGGTTGGCTTTCATCTCGGCGAGGAGCGCTTCGTCACCGGCGAGTACGTCTCGATCAAGCGCAACGGCGCCATGCACACCTACCAGGTGGCCCGCGTCGAGCAGCCATAGCGCAGCTCGGCAAGCCGTCGCGAGAAGAATGTCGCGCTGCGTGCCTGTTCTCATCGGCCGTCCCGACCCGCCCTGACCGACTCTGCCTGCCAGGGACGAACCGGCTAAAGCAGATAAGACGGCCGTGCGAACGCGCGCTCCAGGACCATCACGGCTTAAGGACGGCGGCGCCACTCAGCCGGCCCATGCGCAAATCATCCAGCGCCTGGTTCGCCCGCTCCAGCGGATAGACCTTTGTGTGCGTGCGCACCCGGGAGTCCCTCGCGATCGGAAAGAACTCCTCGGCGTCCCGGCGGGTCAGGTTGGCGACCGACACCAATTCCCGTTCTTCCCACAGAAGCCTGTAGGGCATCGATGGAATGTCGCTCATATGGATGCCGCCGCAGACCACCCGGCCGCCCTTGCGGACAGCGCGCAACGCCGCCGGCACCAGGTCGCCGACCGGTGCGAAAATGATCGCGGCGTCAAGCTCGACCGGAGGCAATGCGTCGGAGGCGCCTTCCCAGGCAACGCCCAATGAACGCGCGAATTCCTGTGCCTGGATGTCGCCAGGCCGCGTTAAGGCAAAGATCTCACGTCCCTGCCAGATTGCGACCTGCGTGATGATATGCGCGGCGGCGCCGAAGCCAAAGATGCCCAGCCGGCGGCCATCGCCGGCCTTCTTGAGACAGCGCCAGCCGATCAGACCAGCGCACAGGAGCGGCGCCAGCGACACCGGATCGGCGGCGGCATCGAGCTCGAAGGCGAAATGCTCGTCGGCAACGACATGACTGGCGAAGCCGCCGTCGCGCGTGTAGCCGGTGAAGAGCGGCTGGTCGCAGAGGTTCTCGGCGCCGGCGTTGCAATAGGGACAATGTCCGCAAGTGTGCCCCAGCCACGGAACGCCTACCCTTTGCCCAAGCCTGGCTCGCGACACGCCTTCACCGACAAGATCGACGATGCCGACGATTTCGTGGCCCGGCACGAGCGGCAGCCTTGGCCGTGGCAAGTCACCGTCCACGACGTGCAGGTCGGTGCGGCATACCGCGCATGCCTCCACCTTGAGCCTGATCTCGCCCGCCCCCGGCAAGGGATCCGGACGGTCGACGAGTTTCAGAAGCGTACTGGGCTTTTCCAGCACCATTGCCTTCATCACGCTTCCCCGTTTCTCGGAAGACAGACTGGAACGGACCGGCTTTCCCTCGGCACGAAAAATGAAACCTCGCTGGTCCGGCATCCTTTCCTATCGCGAGCGCCTTATCCTGTCCGGATACGGCCGGACGTGGCCACGTCTTGCTGGGACATGCTTTCTGGCACGGAGCATTTCGAAATAAAGGCCTGCGGCGGCAAGATAGGCAAGGCCGAGTATCCCGGTCCAGATTTCAATCATATCGGAGGTCATGGTCGGTTTCCCCTGGTTGCTCCGGCCAGACAATGCCGGGTCAAATCATGCCGGCCTTGATCGCGGTCAATCGCGGACCCAGTTGGCGCACGGGCCAGGTGGCCTGCTCGACACGCCTAGCCCGACCAGGTGATTTCAGGTCGCACTAAGTAGTTTCCCGTAGGGACATAACCGAATTTCGGCATGGCCGGATTTGGGCGATTGCTGTTGCCACAAATTCACTGGGACCACAGCCATGTACGCTCAAGCCTCCGCCAAGATCGAACTGCCGTCCTATCTCCCCCATCAGAGCCCCGCGCCCGTCTTCGAAGGGCCGGCAACGCCGGTCAGCTTCTTCACGGCAGGCGCCGAAATCTATGCCCAGGGCGAAAAGGCCGGCGCACTCTATCAGGTCGAATTCGGCGCGGTCCGCATCTACCGCCTGCTCGCCGACGGCCGCAGGCAGATCAGCGCGTTCCACCTGGCGGGAGAGACCTTCGGTTTCGAGGCCGACGCCACCCATCACTTCTTCGCCGAGGCGATCAACGCGACCGGTGTCCGGGTCTTCCGCGCTCCGTCAGGCACGGACATGTCGCGTCAGCTCCTGCCTCTGGCGCTCAAAGGCCTGACCCGGGCGCAGGAACATCTCCTGGTGCTCGGCCGCCAGAACGCCATCGAGCGCGTCGCGGCATTCCTCGTCGAGATGTCGGAGCGTCAGGGCGGGCTGCGGCAGGTGGAACTGCCTATGTCGCGCAACGACATCGGCGACTATCTCGGCCTCACCATCGAAACCGTGTCGCGGGTCTTCACCCGGCTGAAAGAGAAGGGCGTGATCCGCCTGCTCAGCCTGCGCAGCATTGAAATTTTGAAACGCGACACGCTGCTGGCAATGGGTGAATGAGGCCATTGCGCCAATCCCGCGCATCAATCCTGAAAAGGGGGCTGAAAATGAAAACCATGCTTACGACCCACACCGGATTTCGCTTCGAGGTGCGTCGAGCGCGTCCCGACGATGAGCCGATCGTCGCCGAGTTCTTCACCCATGTGACGCCGGAGGATCTGCGCTTCCGCTTCCTCGGAGCGGTGAAGGAGGTTTCGCATGAGCGGCTTGTGGCGATGACCCGCTCCGACGATCCGCACGTCCATAATTTTCTCGCCTTCTCCACCGACGGAATGCTGATCGCGGTGGCGACCCTCGCCGCGGACCCGGCCGATCGGCGTGGCGAAGTCGCCATCTGCATCCGCGAGGATCGCAAGCATCTCGGCGTCAGCTGGGAATTTCTCGGTTATGTCGCGCGTTATGCCGACGATCATGGGATAGAGACCATCGAATCGATCGAGAGCCGCGAAAACCGCGCAGCGATCGAACTCGAGCGCGAGATGGGCTTCATCGTCACGACGGATCCCGACGACCCGACGCTCGTCCTGGTTCAGCGGAAGCTCGGCGCCTCGTTGCCGGGCTGAGGCGAGTCGCATTTGTTTGATGATATCGCCCGGGAGCGCCGCGCGCTTCCGGGCGATATCATTTAGTCTTTGCCTTCGAAGCCTTCGAAGCCGAGCAACTCAGCGGCCACCGCACGTTCCTCGTCGGCGGGAATGACAAGCACGTCGACCAGGGAATCCGGGGCGCTGATCAGTTCTTCGCCATGCGCGTTCAACTCCTCGTCGAGCCCGACGCCCAGCCATCCCGCGGCTTCGCAGATGCTCTGCCGGATCGCGGGCGCATGCTCGCCGATGCCCGCCGTGAACACGATGGTGTCGAGCCCGCCAATCGCCGCGGCAAGCGATCCGATCTCGCGCCCGACACGATAGACGAAGAGATCGACGGCGCGCATCGCCGCCGGGTCTTTCGATGCAAGCAGCGTCTGCATGTTTCCCGAGATGCCGGATACCCCGAGCAGACCGGATCGCTGATAGAGCAGGTCGGCAAGTTCCTCCGACGACAGCTTCCGGTCCTGCAGAAGGTGCAGGAGGATGCCGGGATCGATCGCGCCGCAACGCGTGCTCATGACCAGGCCGTCAAGCGTCGAGAAGCCCATGGTGGTGGCGTGGCTTACGCCTGCCTTCATCGCGCACAGGCTCGCACCGCTGCCGAGATGGGCAACGATCGTCCGGCCGCCGGCGGCGGCGCCATAACGGTTGTTGAGCTCGCTGGCGATATGGCTGTAGGAGAGCCCATGGAAGCCGTAGGAGACGATGCCTTGCTCCGCCATCTCATGCGGCAGGCCATAAAGCCTTGCGTGCTCGGGCTGCGCCGCGTGGAAGGCCGTATCGAAGCAGCCGACCTGCATGGTGCCGGGCAGGAGGCGGCTGGCCAGGTCGACGAGCTCCAGGTTGATCGCCTGATGAATCGGGGCGAGCGGCTCCAGCCTGCGCAAGGCACCGAGCGTGCGCTCGTCGAGCAGCATTGCGCGGACAAACTCCCGGCCGCCATGCACGATGCGATGTCCGACCCGGCCCACCCGGCGCAGGAGGCCGCGGTCCGCAAGATAGGACGCAACGGCTTCGAACGCCGTGCCGATGGAGATCGGCTGTTCGCCAAGGCTCCTGTCGAATGGCGGCGTCATTGCCGTTGGCGCGACGTGGAGCCGGGGCCGCTCGCCGATCGACGAGACGCTGCCACGCACCAGCAGATGGAGCTCGTCGCGCCATTGGAAGACGGCGAACTTCAGGCTCGATGAGCCGCCATTGAGGACGAGAATTGCATCGGTCATGGCCGGCCGGTCCCCGCCGCTTTTGCAAGCCCGATCCTCTCAGCCCGGCGCCTCGTCATCGATTACCGCTCCCACTTCCAGCCGAGTATCTCGGGCATGTCCTGCCCGTGCTTGCGGATATAGGCTGCGTGCTCGATCAGCTTGCCTTCCATGGCCTGCCTCAGCTGGATGTGCGCGCCGGCCGGCTCGGGAATGCGGTCGAGCACGCCGAGCACGAGATGATAGCGGTCGAGCCCGTTCAGCACGGTCATGTCGAACGGCGTCGTCGTCGTCCCTTCCTCATTGTAGCCGCGCACATGGATGTTGTCGTGATTGGTCCGCCGGTAGGTCAGGCGGTGGATCGTCCACGGATAGCCGTGATAGGCGAAGATGACAGGCTTGTCCCTGGTGAACAACGCGTCGAACTCATGGTCCGACAGCCCGTGCGGGTGATGTTCCTTCGGCTGCAGCGTCATCAGATCGACAATGTTCACCACACGGACCTTGAGGTCGGGAATGTGGCGCCTCAGGATCTGAACGGCGGCCAGGGTCTCGAGCGTCGGCACGTCGCCGGCGCAGGCCATCACCACATCCGGCTCGGCGCCGCCGTCGGTCGACGCCCATTCCCATATCCCAATGCCGGCGCCGCAGTGGACTTTCGCCTCGTCGATGGACAGCCACTGCCAGGAATTGGCCTTGCCGGCGACGATGACGTTGATGCGGTTCCATGTCTTAAGCACATGGTCGGTCACGCAAAGCAGGCTGTTGGCGTCCGCCGGCAGGTAGACGCGCACGACGTCCGCCTTCTTGTTCAGCGCCACGTCGATGAAGCCTGGATCCTGATGGCTGAAGCCATTGTGCTCCTGCTGCCAGACATGGCTGGACAACAGATAGTTCAGCGAGGCGATCGGTCGCCGCCAGGCAAGCTTGCGGCAGGCATCCAGCCATTTCGCATGCTGGTTGAACATGGAATCGACGATGTGCGTGAAGGCTTCGTAGCAGGAGAAGAAGCCGTGGCGCCCGGTGAGCAGGTAACCTTCCAGCCAACCCTGGCAGGTATGCTCGGACAGAATTTCCAGAACCCTGCCTTCCCGCGCCAGGTGGACATCCTCGGGAAGGATCTCTTCCATCCAGGCGCGCTCCGTCACCTCGAAGACATCCTGCCACCGGTTCGAGGCCGTCTCGTCGGGGCCGACGATGCGGAAGTTCCTGGCAGCCCGGTTCAACGTCATGACGTCGCGCAGGAAGCGGCCCATGACACGGGTCGACTCCGCCTTGACGCCGCCGGGCCGCTCGACCGGGACAGCGTGCTCATCCAGGCCAGGCAGTTCGAGAGACCGCCGCAGCAGGCCGCCATTGGCATGCGGATTGGCGCTCATGCGCCTGTCACCTTGCGGCGCGGTGGCGCGGATCGCGGCCAGGGGTGCGCCGGCGGCGTCGAAAAGCTCTTCGGGCCGGTAGCTTCTCATCCACGCCTCAAGCATCCTCAGATGCTCGGGGTTTTCGGCCAGGCCGGAAAGCGGGACCTGGTGGGCGCGCCAGAATCCCTCGGTCTTCAGCCCGTCGACCTCCTTCGGACCGGTCCAGCCCTTCGGGCTTCGCAGCACGATCATCGGCCATTTCGGCCGCGGCTGCGCGGTCTTCGCGCCGCCGCGGGCCGCATCCTGGATCGCCTTGATGCGGTCGAGCGCATCGTCGAGCACGAGCGCCATCCGCTCATGCATCAACGCCGGATCGTCACCTTCGACGAACAGCGGCTCGTAACCGTAGCCGATGAACAGCGCACGCAGCTCTTCCTCGGGGATACGGGCCAGAATGGTGGGATTGGCGATCTTGTAGCCGTTGAGGTGGAGGATCGGCAGCACCGCGCCGTCAAGCGCCGGGTTGAGGAACTTGTTGGAATGCCAGGAGGTGGCGAGCGGCCCGGTTTCCGCCTCGCCGTCGCCGACGACGCAGGCGACGACAAGGTCCGGGTTGTCGAAGGCCGCTCCATAAGCGTGCGAGAGCGCGTAGCCAAGCTCGCCGCCTTCATGGATCGAGCCGGGCACATCAGGCGCCGCATGGCTTGGGATGCCGCCGGGAAACGAGAACTGGCGGAAGAGCTTCTTCATTCCGGCCTCGCCCAGCGCAATGTCCGGATTGGTCTCGCTGTAGGTGCCCTCGAGGTAGGTGTTGGCCACCATCGCCGGCCCGCCATGGCCTGGACCGCAGACATAGATGACATTGGCGTCGCGTTGCCTGATGGCACGATTGAGATGCGCATAGATGAAGCTGAGACCAGGCGAGGTCCCCCAGTGGCCGAGCAGCCTTGGCTTGACATGATCCAGCCGAAGAGGTTCGCGAAGCAGCGGATTGTCGAGCAGATAGATCTGCCCGATGGTCAGGTAGTTGGCGGCACGCCAGTAGGCATCGATGTCTTGCAGTTCCTGCGCGGACAGACGATTGGCGCTGGGATGCTCGGTCATTTCCGACTCCTTCGCTGGGTTGAACCGATGCGGATGAAGCACAACGCATCAACGCTGCCACCGGTTCATGACCGGTCCATGTCAGGACCGGGCGCGCCTTCGATCTATCCGGCAGGGAGCCAGCGGGCTTTGATCCATCGCAAAATGCCGAGGCAGGCCGGCCGCGGCTCCAAACAGCATCGCAAAACTGCATCCTGTAAGACAAGACAGCGCCTTCTTTGCTTCAGAGCAACGAACGCATTGAAAAGACCCGTCAGGATAGTTGTTCGCAAAATGCGGACAGACAAGATGAAACGCAAATTGAACGACGATGCGACGATGGATGGGATCATGCGCGAGACGCCGGCGGCTGTTCGTGTCGTCCTCCAGCACGGAATGTTGTGCGTCGGCTGCCCGATCGCTTCCTTCCACACCGTTTCGGACGCGGCACGCGAGCATGACTTGGACGAGGATCAGCTTCGCTGCGACCTGGAGGCGGCCATTGACGCCGGCGGAGCGGGCTAGCCCTTTGCCGAGCGGCCTTCAGCGATGACGAGGAGGCGATGGGGTTCGACCACGACCACCCTTTGTCGCCCGCTCTTGACCAACCCCTGGTCTTCCCAGGCGGAAAGCAGCCGGCTGACCGTGTGAAGTGTGGTGCCTGTCATCTCGGCAACGTCCTGGCGTGAAATGGGGAAGTCGATCATGATGCCTGCCTCGGTCTTTTTCCCCGACTGCTTGATCAGCTTCAGCAAGGCATGCGCAACGCGCTGCTCCACCTGCTCGGTGGACATCTCGATGACGCGAGCATGAGCGTCCTGCAGCCTTATTCCCACCGCCTTGTAGGCATTGGCGCTGAAGCTCGGGTAGCTCGCCGCGAATGTAGCCCAGAGCTGGCTCGGCCAGGCGAGCGCCACGCAATCGACCGCCGCAAGGGCATTCGCCGGATAGGTCGTCCGGCCCAGCGCGCTGGCGATCCCCATCAATTCGCCCGGGCTTATGTAGCGCACGGTCACCTCATGACCATCCGGAGTCGATTTCACCACGCGCACATGGCCGTCGAGCAGAAGGAAGAACGAATGGGCCTCCTGCTCCTGCTCGAAAACCGGCTGATCCTTGGCGATGCGAATGGACCTTGCCTGTCCGATTATGCGATCCAGGTCCGCGGAGGCGATCCCCTCGAAGACAGGCAGTCCGGCAATCAGCGATCGATCAAGGCTTGCCAACTGCCTTCCTCCCCAACTTCAACGCTGCAATGCGTTCAGGCTCTGCCTGACTGTGTCACGGACGACCGCCCGTCGACAAGTGAAGCCTTCCCCTCGGTGTGGCAAGGCGATCACTCCCTTGTTTGCGCTGAGGCAAATTCCGGACCTCAGAGCCCGGATAAAAGCGGCCCAGCAGGCGTCTTGCCTGGTTTTCAATGGGGCATGTCATGGCAATTCCACGGACGCGGCCAAGCGCCTATCCGGCAATTCTCTCCTACGGGTTCCGGCCATTCTTCCTTCTGGGCTCGCTCCAGGCCGCCATTGCGATGCTGCTGTGGCTGCCCCTTTATTACGGCAGGCTGGTAACCTTCAGCACATTCCTGCCCGTGGACTGGCATATTCATGAGTTGCTTTTCGGCTACCTGCCGGCGGTCGTGACCGGCTTCCTGCTGACCGCAATTCCGAACTGGACCGGCCGGCTTCCCGTTCAGGACTTTCGCCTCCTTGCGCTGGTGTTACTCTGGGTTGCCGGTCGGGCGGCCGTGTTCCTTTCCGCGGAAACCGGATGGCTGCTGAGCGCGGCCATAGACTGCTCTTTTCTTCTGGCGGTGGTTGCGGCCGCCACAACGGAGATCATCGCCGGACGGAACTGGCGGAACCTCAAGGTGCTGCTGCCAGTCGCGACCCTATTTGCGGCAAACGTCATATTTCATGTTGAAGCGCATTACCAAGGCATCTCCGACATGAGCCGGCGCCTGGGTCTTGGAGCGGTCGTCGTCCTCATCATGATCGTAGGCGGGCGAATAGTCCCCAGCTTCACCCGCAATTGGCTGGTGCGCGAGAACCCCGGCCGGATTCCGGCATCATTTGGCAAGTTTGACATCGGAACGATCGCGCTGTCCGCCGTCGGCCTCGCGGCCTGGACCTTCTTTCCCGCCAGTCTTGCAACCGGCGCGCTTCTGATCGCGGGAGCGGTCTTCAATACTGTTCGGCTTGCCCGCTGGGCGGGCGATCGGACACTGGGCGATCCGTTGGTGCTGATCCTGCATATTGCCTTCGTCTTTGCGCCGCTAGGCCTGCTGCTTGCCGGACTGACCGTCCTCGCACCGGGTGCCGTTCCAGCGGCGGCAGGCATTCACGCATTTGCCGTTGGAGCGGTGGCCTGCATGACGCTTGCCGTGATGACCCGCGCCTCCCTCGGCCACACAGGCCGCGAACTGGCGGCAGGCGCCGGAACGCGTGCGATCTTCGTTGCGATCGTCATCGCAACCATCCTGCGCGTAGCTGCGGCCATGGCTCCCGGCGCTCCGATCCTCCTGCA
Source organism: Mesorhizobium sp. M2A.F.Ca.ET.043.02.1.1 (assembly GCF_003952405.1). Classification (NCBI taxonomy): domain Bacteria; kingdom Pseudomonadati; phylum Pseudomonadota; class Alphaproteobacteria; order Hyphomicrobiales; family Phyllobacteriaceae; genus Mesorhizobium; species Mesorhizobium sp. M2A.F.Ca.ET.043.02.1.1. Next base: position 4,692,768 of record NZ_CP034445.1, on the reverse strand, counting down.
CGTCTCGGCGGCGCTATGGGTTACCGCTTTCGTCGGCTACGCCGTGTTCTTTGGCGGAATGCTCACGCGGCCACGCCGGCAAGCGCGTAACAACGCTGAATGAACGCTTGGGCCGACACTGACCATCATGCCGGTTCCGCGCCATCACTTTCGTCGCGGCATTTGAGCTAGCGCAAATCGCCACGTCCTCCGACGATCTAAAAGCGCGCGACGGTAGATGCCGTGGTGAAACAAGAAAGGAACTCTCCGATGAAACTGCCCCTCATTGCCGCGGCGGTCGCGTTGCTCTCGATGGCCGGCGCCGCGAATGCCGAAGAACATGTCGTCCAGATGCTGAACAAGGGTGAAAAGGGCGCGATGGTCTTCCAGCCCAACTTCGTCCGGGCGGCGCCCGGCGACACGATCAAGTTCGTGCCGACCGACAAGACTCACAATGCCGAGGTCATCAATGGAATGCTTCCGGACGGCGCCGAGCCCTTCAAGGGCAAGGCGAGCGAGGAGATCACGGTCACCCTCACCAAGGAAGGTGTCTATGGCGTGAAATGCGCTCCCCACTACGGCATGGGCATGGTGGCGCTGATCGTCGTCGGCAAGCCGGTCAACCTGGAGGCGGCAGAAGCCGTCAAACAGATCGGCAAGGCAAAGCCCGTCTTTGCCGAGCTGTTCGCCGAGGCGACCAAAGCCGCTTCGAACTGATCCGACAGCATGGGGGGCTGCCTCCGGCAATGGCGGGCCGGAGGCACGGGCCGGGCAGACCTTGGGAGAGGTCCTGCCCGGCCATCTTTTTGTCGGCCGCGTGTGCGCGGTGTGCCTATCTGGCCTTCCGGTAGAAGCAAACTCCTCAACAAAGAGCAACTGCACCTGTCACAGGTTTGCGCAAGCGCAAAGATGAGATTCTCGAAGTCGATATTCTGACGATATCGAAATGATTGAAATGAGGAGAGGTTATGATGCTTACGAGACGCGAAGCTTTGCTGGGTTCTGTTCTTACCGCCGCCGCTGTTGCCGCCATCGGCTCGACGCCGGCGATGGCGGCCGTGACGGGTGTGGCAGAGCTGCCGCGCGAAAAGGTCACGCTTGTCGCGCCGCCTTTCGTGCACGCTCACGACCAGGTGGCCAAGGGCGGCCCCAAGATCGTCGAGTTCACCATGAAGATCGAAGAGAAGCCGATGGTCATCGACGCCGACGGCACTCAGCTCAACGCCATGACCTACAACGGTTCCATTCCGGGCCCGCTCATGGTCGTGCATGAGGGCGACTATCTCGAGCTGACCTTGATCAACTCCGACGCCAACACGCTCGCCCACAATATCGACTTCCATGCGGCGACCGGCGGGCTCGGCGGCGGTGCGCTGACGCTGATCAACCCCGGCGAGCAGGTGACGCTGCGCTTCAAGGCGACCCGGTCCGGCACATTCGTCTATCATTGCGCGCCTGGCGGGGCGATGATCCCCTGGCACGTGGTGTCGGGGATGAGCGGGGCGGTGATGGTCCTGCCGCGCGATGGCCTGAGGGACGAAAAGGGCAAGCCCGTACGCTACGACCGCATTTACTATATCGGGGAGAACGACTTCTACATCCCGCGCGACGAGCAGGGAAAGTTCAAGAAGTACGACTCGGCCGGCGACAACTACGACGACACCGTGAAAGTGATGCGCGGCCTTGTCCCGACGCATGTCGTTTTCAACGGCAAGGCTGGATCGCTGACCGGCGAAAACGCCATGAAGGCCAAGGTCGGAGAGACGGTGCTCATCGTCCACTCGCAGGCCAATCGCGACACCCGTCCGCACCTGATCGGCGGCCATGGCGACTTCGTCTGGGAACATGGAAAGTTCGGCAATCCCCCCGCCAAGGATCTCGAGACTTGGTTCATCCGGGGCGGATCGGCGGGCGCCGCGCTCTACGCGTTCCGGCAGCCGGGCGTCTACGCCTACGTCAATCACAATCTGATCGAGGCCGTAGAGCTCGGCGCGACGGCGCACTTCACGGTGGACGGAAAATGGGACGACGATCTGATGATGCAGGTCGAGGCTCCCAAGGCGATTGCCTCATAGAAGGTCGATCGACCTGCGACCCGCCGGCGATATCGGCGGGTCGCAGCCGCTAGCGGAGCTTGAGCATGTCCTTCGATCCTGTCTTCACATTGGGAACGATTGCGGCCGCCGCCCTCATCGGTCTCGGCGTCAGCAATGCGATCGACGGGGCGACGTCCTCGCGGGTTCCAGCTGCCGTGGCGAAGCTGGTCGCCCTGGCGCCCGGATCACTCGAAAATCCGCAGCCTGGTGAGTTCCTCCGGGACAATCATCCCGTACCCGCACCCGTGGCGAAGGAAACCATCGACACGCCACTGGAAATCATGAAGTTCCAGGTGACGGCGTCGGACTATGACCTTTGCGTTTCGGACGGCGCCTGCAAACCTGCCGACTCGCGTCTCGTCGGCAACGTTCCGGTGACGGGCGTCAGCTTCCTCGATGCCCAGGCTTACGCGAATTGGCTGTCGGCAAAAACGGGTGAAACCTGGCGGCTGCCCACCAACGTAGAGTGGGCCTATGCAGCTAGCGAGCGGTTTCGGCCCGACATCGAGGGGGGCGACGGCGACCCGGCGGATCCGGCGAGGCGATGGCTCACCCAATACCGCAACGAGGCGGCGCTCGGCCGTAAAGCGGATCCTGAACCGCGTCCTCTCGGGGCATTCGGAATCAACTCAAAGGGCGTTGCGGATATTGCCGGCAATGTCTGGGAATGGACATCGACTTGCTACGCCCATGTGACGATGACCAGCGATGGCGTTGCCAGTTCGCTCACCAATTGCGGCGTGCACGTTGTGGAGGGGTTCCACCGCACCTACATGTCGAACTTCATCCGCGACGGCAAAAGCGGCGGCTGCGCGGTCGGAACTCCGCCGGACAATCTCGGGTTTCGCCTGGTCCATGAACGCGGCGACTTCCTGCAGGCCGCGCTTCGCCGATTGGGCCTCACCTGACTGCCCCACAAAAAGGAACTTAGATGACTTCGAAGCCGGCCCTGCTTGACAGAGTTCGCCCCGTCGCCGAACAGCCCCTGGCCCGCCCCGGCGTGGACCCGGCCTCGATCGGGGTGCTGGTGCGCGAGTTCTATTCCAGGGTGAGAAAGGATGAGCGGCTCGGGCCTATCTTCGCCCGGGAAATCGCCGGTGACTGGGAGCCCCATCTGGAGAAGATGACGGACTTCTGGTGTTCCGTCATCTTGAAGAGCGGCGACTACCATGGCCGGCCTGTGCCGGCCCATCTGAAGCTCAAGGACGTGACCGAAGCAGACTTCGGGATTTGGCTGGCTCTCTTCGGCGAGACGGCATCCCGCCTCTTCGCTCCCGAGATCGCGGCGGTGTTCGTCGAGCGGGCGGAAAGGATAGCGACGAGCCTCAAGCTCGCCATGTTCTTCCACCTCGTCCATGCCGCCAGAGACGTTTCGGGAAAAGTGTGAGCGGTCAGGTTCGCACCCCTCGCCATAGCCGTTCGTTCACAATTTTCTAAAACAGCGGGATGGAGCGGTTTCGCCGTTTCCTTGCTCCAAGTGACCGGCAAGCAGGGAGCAATCCACCGAGCTGACATCCGGTTTGATTCCGCGCATGGACTGTGATGGACTGTAGCTGTTCGAGCCCCTGATTTCCGCGATGATCCTCAATCTTTTCGTCGGCACGATCGTCATCAGCCTGACGGTCCTGATCCACACTTTCGGCCTTATCGCGATCACTTACGTGATGTCCCGACTCGTTGCGCTGTTCCGGATGCACGGGAGGCGCAGCCGGGTCATCGCCATGATCACGGTCGTGATGGGGCTTTTCGCTGTCATGACGGCGGAAGTCTGGCTATGGGCCGGGATCTACCGGCTGCTCGGAATCTTCAGCGATTTCGAGACGGCGCTTTACTTTTCGACCATCACCTTTTCGACGGTCGGATATGGCGATGTCGTGCCGGCTCATGGCTGGCGCGTGCTGGCGGCCCTGGAAGGCATCAACGGCTTTCTGCTGATCGGCTGGTCGACAGCCTATCTGATCGCGGCTGGGACCCGTGTCGGGCCGTTCAGGGTGGGCGAGCATTTCTGACCCGCTGCCTGAAGCCTATTCAAACCGCCACCGAATGCCTGCCGGTTCCGTTGCTGAGGTATTTGTCGAATTTCGCCGCCACCGTGCGGACAAGCGGACGGCTTGCCGCCGGCACGACGAAGTTCTCGCCTTCCAGCCGAAGAAGCTGGCCCGCCCCGCCGATGGCCAGTCGGCTCGCTTCGCAAAGCAGCCTTTGGCCGACATTTCCAAAGCGGTCGACAAGCTCCACCGCCGAGAAGGCGAAGTTGCACATCAGGCGCTCGATGACCCAGCCACGCGCCTCATCTTCGACGCTGAATTCTATGCCGCGCGCTATCGCCAGCTCTCCCGAATCCACGGCTTTCTGGTATTCACCCGTCGCAACGATGTTTTGTGCATGGCCCTGGCGATACCGGCTGATCGACGAGGGGCCGAGACCGATCAGGGTTTCGCACTGGTCCTCGGTGTAGCCCTGGAAATTGCGGCGGATCTTGCCGGCGCGGGCGGCAACCGCCAGCGTGTCCCCGGGCTTCGCGAAATGGTCCAATCCCAATGCCTCGTAGCCGGCATCGACAATCAGCTGCGCGGCAAGCTGTGACTGCGCCAGGCGCGCGACGGAATCGGGCAGCCAGGCTTCATCGATCATCGTCTGATGCTTCTTGAACCACGGCACATGCGCGTAGCCGAACAGGGCAAGCCTGTCCGGCGCCAAGGTCAGCGCCTGGGCAACGGTCGCCGCGACGCTCTTGCCGGTCTGATGCGGCAGGCCGTACAGCAGGTCGAGGTTGACGGATGTGACGCCCCGCGCCCGCACCGCATCGACAATGCTCTTGGTCAGCGCGAAACTCTGCTCGCGATTGATCGCCTTCTGCACCTTGGGATCGAAATCCTGGACACCGAGGCTCGCCCTTGTCATGCCGATCGCGGCAAACGCGTCCAGCCGACCCTCATCCATGTCGTTCGGGTCGATCTCGACGCTGAGGCTGGCATCGTCGAGGAAGTCGAATTGATCCCGCAACGCCTTTCCGAGCATGAGGATGTCGTCGGGCTTCAGCATTGTCGGGGAGCCGCCACCGAAATGAACGGCGCGGACCCTGCCGCGGCCGCTGACGAGGCCGCCGACCGTTTCGATCTCCTTGTGGAGCGAGCGAAGGAAAGTGGCCACGGGCGCATAGTGACGTGTCTGCTTGGTATGGCAGGCACAGAACCAACATAAGCGGTCGCAATAGGGGATGTGCAGATAAAGCGATATCTCGTCATCGCCTTCGAGAGCGTCCATCCACCCGCGAACCGTGACCGCGTCAACGCCCGGATGAAAATGCGGCGCCGTCGGATAGCTCGTGTAACGCGGCACGCTGTCGCCGGGGCTCACGGTCGGAGCTGGGCGCGGCGGATCTATGGGAGCGGCGGGCGGGGTCATGACGGTCAAACTGCCCGAACGACGCCGGCGAAACCTTGATCTCGATCAAGGCGACTCAGGTCGAAGCCGGCGCAGATTGCCGCTCCTATTTGACCATGGGCGTCGCAATGACCGCCAGACAGGATGTTCAACAGGCCGACGTCCCCGCAATTTGCAAATCCTGCGAAGCGCGGCAGGATGGATTATGCAGCGCCTTCAACGCCCGCCAACTCGCCGAGTTGGCCAAAGCCTCGTGCAGGCATGAGGTTCCGGCAGGCACGGAACTGCCCAACGACGAAACCTACTCCAACCTTCTGTCCGGCGTGGTCAAGCTCACGAGAAATCTCTCGGATGGTCGTCAGCAGATTGTCGGGTTCCATTTCGCGCCCGATTTCCTGGGCAGGCCGTTCGAGGCGAAGAAGCCGATCAGGGCCGAAGCCTTGACGAATGTGGCGCTCTGCTCGTTTCCAAAGGCAATCATCGAGCGGATGACAAACGAGATGCCGGAGCTTGGACGTCTGCTGCTGAAGCATACGCTGAACGAGCTCGACGAAGCACGCGACTGGATGGCGGCGCTGGGGCGCAAGACCGCGTCCGAGAAGGTCGCAAGCTTCCTCCTCATGGTCGCCAGAAACACCGATCCCGCGCACCATCCGGCGAGCCCGATAAGCTTCGACCTGCCGCTGACACGCACCGATATCGCCGATTTTCTCGGGCTGACCATCGAGACGGTCAGCCGGGAATTGTCCAGGTTGCGGTCCGACGGCACGATCCGGATCGTCAACAAGCGGCAGATCAGCCTCGCAAGCATGGCTCAGCTCGAGGAACGCTGCGGCGACTGAGCGGCGACGATCCTCCTGCGAGCCTTCGCTTTGCTTGATACCACCAAGGTCCCAAGGTTCGGCCTTGCAGGTCGTTTCGCTGGCGTCCCTGCCTGAAGCGGGATCAGTTTCCGACGCCCTCCAAATAAAAGCAGTGCGCGTTTGACCTGGATCAAGGCCGGGGGGCCGGGAAATCTCGAAAAGGTGCCTCGGGCGGGTATTTCCGCCGGAACTTTCGAGACGAGATCGGGGACTTGCGATGAAATTTGGCACGGAGATCGTCCTTCTAAGCCTGTTCGCCTTTGGCGCCCTCGTAGCCGCCGGCTTCGGGGTGGATGAACCTTTTCGCCAGCACATGTGGGTTTTGTTCTTGGCCGTGGCTGGATTCACCGCGGTTCTGCTGCGCACTACGGATTTCAAGCCCGCGGCGCCGATCGACCCATCCGCCTACATGGATGGTCCGATCCGCTACGGCGCCATTGCGACGGTATTCTGGGGCGTCGTCGGCATGCTGGTCGGCTTGATCATCGCTCTGGAGCTTGCATACCCTCAGCTTAACATCGGGCCCTGGTTCAATTTCGGCCGGCTGCGGCCGCTTCATACCTCCGGTGTGATCTTCGCCTTTGGCGGCAACGCCCTTCTGTGCACATCCATGTATGTCGTGCAGCGCACGTCCCGCGCGAGGCTGTTCGGCGGCAATCTCGCCTGGTTCGTCTTCTGGGGCTATCAGCTGTTCATCCTCATGGCCGCGACCGGCTATCTGCTGGGCATCACCGAAGGCCGCGAATATGCCGAGCCGGAATGGTATGTCGACCTCTGGCTGACGATCGTCTGGGTCGCGTATCTGATCCTTTTCCTCGGCACCATTCTGAAGCGCAAGGAACCGCATATCTACGTCGCCAACTGGTTCTACCTGTCCTTCATCGTCACCATCGCGATGCTGCATGTCGTCAACAACCTGACGATGCCGGTCTCGTTCCTCGGCTCGAAGAGCTACTCGGCATTCTCGGGTGTTCAGGACGCGCTGACGCAGTGGTGGTACGGCCATAATGCGGTCGGGTTTTTCCTGACGGCGGGCTTCCTCGGCATGATGTACTACTTCGTGCCCAAGCAGGTGAACCGCCCGGTCTATTCCTACCGGCTGTCGATCATCCACTTCTGGGCGCTGATCTTCCTCTATATCTGGGCAGGACCGCACCACCTCCATTACACCGCCCTGCCCGACTGGGCGCAGACGCTCGGCATGGTGTTCTCGATCATGCTGTGGATGCCGTCCTGGGGCGGCATGATCAACGGCCTCATGACCCTCTCCGGCGCCTGGGACAAGATCCGCACCGACCCGATCGTCCGCATGATGGTGGCGGCCATCGCCTTCTACGGCATGTCGACCTTCGAAGGGCCGATGATGTCGATCAAGACGGTCAACTCGCTGTCGCACTACACGGACTGGACAATCGGCCACGTCCATTCGGGCGCGCTCGGCTGGGTCGGCCTGATCAGCTTCGGCGCGATCTACTACATGGTGCCCAAGCTCTGGAACCGCGAGCGGCTCTATTCGATGCGCCTCGTCACCTGGCACTTCTGGCTGGCGACGCTCGGCATCGTTGTCTACGCGGCGGTGATGTGGGTCTCGGGCATCATGCAGGGGCTCATGTGGCGCGAATACGACGAGCAGGGTTTCCTCGTCTATTCCTTCGCCGAGACGGTCGCCGCGATGCATCCCTACTACATCATGCGCGCCGCGGGCGGCGCCATGTACCTGGCCGGCATGCTGATCATGGCCTGGAACATCACCATGACCATCCGTGGCTACCAGCGCAAAGAGCAGCCTTTGCCGGGTTCCGCCCCCGCCCTCCAGCCTGCCGAATAAGGAGCCAGACATGGGCCTGATAGACAAACACGCGCTGATCGAGAAGAACGCGACGCTTCTTCTCGTCGGATCCCTGCTGGTCGTGACCGTTGGCGGTATCGTCGAGATCGCGCCGCTCTTCTATCTCGACAACACGATCGAGGAGGTCGAGGGCATGCGCCCCTACACCCCGCTGGAGCTTGCCGGACGCAACATCTATGTGCGCGAGGGATGCTATCTCTGCCACAGCCAGATGATCCGGCCGTTCCGCGACGAGGTGGAACGCTACGGCCATTACAGCCTGGCGGCAGAGTCGATGTACGACCACCCCTTCCAGTGGGGATCCAAGCGAACCGGACCGGATCTTGCTCGCGTCGGCGATCGCTACTCCAACAGCTGGCAAGTTCAGCATCTTGCCGACCCGCGCTCCGTGGTGCCTGAATCGGTCATGCCGAACTACGCGTTCTTGAAAGACACGCCGATCGAGGTGAAGGATTTCTCGACGCATCTGGTTGCGAACAGGCGCGTCGGGGTGCCCTACTCCGACGACATGGTCGCCAACGCAAACGCCGACCTGACGGCGCAGGCCGATCCCAATGCCGACACGACCGGCCTGGAGAAACGCTACCCCAAGGCCAAGATCGGCGACTTCGACGGCAACCCGCAACAGGTCACCGAGATGGATGCTCTCGTAGCCTATCTCCAGATGCTCGGCACCCTGGTCGATTTCAAGAACTACGACGAAGCAGCCGGCTACCGCTGAGGAGGGCAACCGATGGAATACAACTTGATGCGGGAGTTCGCCGACAGTTGGGGCCTGCTTGCCATGGCTTTGTTCTTTGTCGGCTGCATTGTCTTCGCGCTGCGTCCGGGTGGCAGAAAGCATGCCGACGACGCCGCTAAAATTCCTCTCCAGGACGATTGATCATGAGCAACGAGCATATCGACGAAATCTCGGGCATCACGACGACCGGCCATGAATGGGACGGTATCAAGGAGCTCAACAATCCTCTGCCGCGCTGGTGGGTGATCACCTTCTACATCACCGTGGCCTGGGCGCTCGCATACACGATTGCCTATCCCGCCTGGCCGATGCTGAGTTCCGCCACCAGGGGCGTCCTGGGCTTCTCCAGCCGCAATGACGTCAAGAACGAGATGGCCGCGGCTGACGCCGCCAAGGCCAAATACGTCACGGCAATACAGTCCAAGACCGTTTCGGAAATCGCCGCTGACGACACGTTGCGCGAGTTCGCCGTCGCCGCCGGCGGCGCGGCGTTCAAGGTGAATTGCGTGCAGTGCCACGGCTCCGGCGCGCAAGGATCGACAGGGTTTCCGAACCTCAACGATGACGATTGGCTCTGGGGCGGCAAGGCGGAGGAGATCCAGCAGACGATCACGCACGGCATCCGCTTCGCAGCGGACCCCGACACCCGTCAATCCGAGATGACCGCCTTTGCCGACGTGCTCAAGCCGGAACAGATCGCCCAGGTCAGCGCCTATGTGGCGAGCCTTTCCGGACCGGTACAGGACAAGAGTCTGATCGAGCCCGGCGCCAAGGTTTTCGCGGACAATTGCGCCGCCTGCCATGGCGAGAACGCTAAGGGCAACCGCGACCTCGGAGCACCTGATCTGACGGATGCCATCTGGCTCCACGGTTCCGGCGAGGCCGCGATTGCTGCCCAGGTGCGAGCCCCGAAGAACGGGGTGATGCCTGCCTGGGTCGGCCGTCTCGGCGAGACGACGGTCAAGGAGCTGGCTGTCTATGTCCATTCGCTTGGCGGCGGAGAATAGGAGCGGGGCCTATTCTCGGCCCTCAGCCGTTCAAGCGACGAGGCCCGGTCATGCCGGGCCTCGACTTGCTTTTTGATGGCTCAATTTGACCTGCATCAACGCGACGCGCCCGCGCGATTGCGAGATTGCCGGAAAGAAGGCGGCATCATTTCGCCGTGATTGGAGATCGTCGTGCTGGATCAGTCGCAGGTAGAACGGCTCGAGGCCGAAGCGGTCAACTCCGCGAAGACGCGACAGCCGCTCTACGCCGCGCGCAAGAAAATCTTTCCGAAGCGCGCCTCCGGTCGTTTCCGCCAGTTCAAATGGCTGGTGATGGCGATCACGCTCGGCATCTATTACCTGACCCCCTGGCTGCGCTGGGATCGGGGGCCTTTCGCTCCCGACCAAGCCGTTCTCATCGACCTGGCGAACCGCCGTTTCTACTTCTTCTTCATCGAAATCTGGCCGCAGGAATTCTACTACGTCGCCGGCCTTCTGATGATGGCGGGCGTCGGTCTTTTCCTGATCACATCGACGGTCGGGCGAGCCTGGTGCGGCTATACCTGCCCGCAAACCGTCTGGGTCGACCTGTTCCTTGTCGTCGAACGCGCAATTGAAGGCGATCGCAATGCCCGCATGAAGCTGGATGCCGCTCCCTGGAGCGGCCGCAAGCTCTTCCTGCGCGTATCCAAGCACACCATCTGGCTTGTCATTGCTGTGGCCACCGGCGGCGCCTGGATCTTCTACTTCGCCGATGCGCCGAAGCTGCTCGGCGAGGTCGTCACCGGCACGGCGGCGCCCATCGCCTATGCCACGATCGCGGTGCTCACCGGCACCACCTATGTGCTCGGCGGGCTGATGCGCGAGCAGGTCTGCACCTATATGTGCCCGTGGCCCCGCATCCAGGCGGCCATGCTCGACGAAAACTCGCTGACGGTGACGTACAACGACTGGCGCGGCGAGCCGCGCTCGCGCCACGCCAAGAAGGCCTCGGCCGCCGGGCAATCGGTCGGCGACTGCGTCGACTGCAACGCCTGTGTCGCGGTCTGCCCCATGGGAATCGACATCCGCGACGGCCAGCAGCTGGAATGCATCACCTGCGCGCTTTGCATCGACGCCTGCGACAGCGTCATGGACAAGCTCGGCCGGGAACGCGGGCTGATCTCCTACGCGACGCTGGCTGACTACAACGCCAACATGGCGTTGGCTACCTCCGCGGGCACCGGCCCGGTCAATCCGGCGCTGGTGAGGACGCCGAGCGGCAGCTTCGCCAACGGCTTGGCACACTTCCACCTGGGCAAGATCTTCCGGTTGCGCACCTACATCTATCTCGGCGTGTGGTCGGCGATCGGCCTGGTGCTCGTCTATTCGCTGCTCACGCGCGAACGGCTGGAGCTCAACGTCCTGCATGATCGCAATCCGCAGTTCGTGACGCTCTCGGACGGCTCGATCCGCAACGGCTATACGGTCAAGCTGCTCAACATGATACCCGAGCCGAGGACGGTCGAGATCACGCTGCACGGCCTCGACGGCGGTGAGATGAGCATCGTGGGCATCGACCAGCCGGCGAGCCGCTCCTTCTCCATCCCGGTCGAGCCCGACCGGCTGAAGACGCTGAAGGTCTTCGTCCGGCAACCGGCCGATCAGATCAGGAAGCCGGCGCAGAGTTTCGAATTCCGCATCGACGACACGGCAAGTTCCGAAACCGCCGAATACACTGCAACTTTCAATGCCCCGGAGAACAGCAGATGAGCGCCGAAATGCCGAAGCCGCGCGAGTTCACCGGCAAGCATATGTTGGTCTCCATTCTGGCGTTCTTCGCGGTGGTGATCGGGGTCAATGTCACCATGGCCACGCTTGCCCAGAAGAGCTGGACCGGCCTCGTCGTCGAGAACACCTATGTCGCAAGCCAGCAGTTCAACGAAGAAGCCAGGAAAGGCAGGGCGCAGGCGGCGCTGGGCTGGACAGGCAAGCTGAGCGTCGCTTCCGGCGAGGTCCGTTACAGCCTTGTCGACAGCCAGGGCAAGCCGGTGCCGCTGCGCGGCGTCAAGGTGCTGTTCCGCCACCCGGCCTACGAGGCCGAGGACGAAGCCCTGACACTTGCCGCGGTGGCCGGCACTGCCGGGAACGCGGACGCATTTGCTGTCCGGCACACGCCCAGGAATGGCGTCTGGATCGTGGAGATCGATGCGGATGCCGGGCTGGCTTCACCGTTCCGCGACGTCCGCCGTGTCATGATCTCAAATGGAGCCCTGCAATGAGCTGCTGCGCGCCTGGGGCTGAAATGGCGTTGGAGGTCGCTGGCGCGACATCCGCATCGCCGTCGAGCGAGGAGATCAAGTTGGCCAGCCGCTCCCTGGGCGGCGACATCCACCAGACCGACCTATCGGTGCCGACGGTTCACTGCGGAGCTTGCATCCAGGCGATCGAGGCGGCGCTCGGCTCGGTCGAGAACGTCGCCTCCGCTCGCGTCAACCTGTCGACGAAGCGTGTGTCGGTCCGCTGGCGCGGCGACATCGTCCCGCCATTCTTCGCCGTGCTCGGCCGGCTCGGCTATCAGGCGCACCTGTTCGACCCGGAAATTCACGAGAAGGACAGGACGCTCTCGGAGCTGATCCGCGCCGTCGCCGTGGCGGGCTTCGCGGCCGGCAATATCATGCTGCTCTCGGTATCGGTCTGGTCCGGCGCGGAAGGCCCGACACGCGATCTGTTCCATTGGCTGTCCGCGCTGATCGCCATCCCGGCGCTCGCCTTCGCCGGCGGGATCTACTTCCGCTCGGCTGCGAACGCGCTGCGCCATGGCCGCATGAACATGGACGTGCCGATCGCGGTGGGCGTTTCCCTCGCCTACACGATGAGCCTCTACGAGACCATCAATCACGGCGAGCACGCCTATTTCGACGCCTCGGTGTCGCTGCTCTTCTTCCTGCTGATCGGGCGCACGCTGGATCACGTGATGCGCGAGCGGGCGCGAACCGCGGTCAATGGCCTGTCGCGGCTTGCCGCGCGAGGGGCAGTGGTCCTGCGGGACGACGGAATACGCGAATACGTGCCCGTCGCCGAACTCGCTCGGGGAATGCGCCTGCTCATTGCGGCCGGCGAGCGGATCCCGGTCGACGGCGATATCGTCAGCGGGAATTCCGACCTCGATTGCTCGATCGTCTCCGGCGAGAGCGCGCCGAAAGCCGTGAGCGCCGGCACGCACGTCCAGGCCGGCACGCTGAACTTGACGGGTCCGCTGACGATGCAGGCTCGCGCCGCAGCGAAGGATTCCTTCCTGGCGGAAATGATCCGGCTGATGGAAGCCGCCGAGGGTAGCCGCTCGCGCTACAGGCGGATCGCCGACCGGGTATCGGCACTCTACGCACCTGTGGTCCATCTGGCGGCCTTCGTCACCTTCCTCGGCTGGATGGTTGCGTCCGGCGATTGGCACCGCGCCATGACCATCGCGATCGCCGTGCTCATCATCACCTGCCCGTGCGCGCTCGGCCTCGCGGTTCCGATCGTCCAGGTGGTGGCGGCCCGGCGCCTGTTCGAGGCCGGCGTCATGGTCAAGGACGGTTCGGCGATGGAGCGTCTCGCGGCGATCGACGCGGCTGTGTTCGACAAGACCGGGACGCTCACTCTGGGGCTGCCCAGGCTCGTCAACGCGGCGTCGATCGATCCGGCCATGCTGGCGATCGCGGCAGACCTGGCGGCGCATTCCCGGCACCCGTTCTCGAAGGCGCTGGCGGCCTATGGCAGCCTTCGCGATCGAACCCAATTCGACCGCGTGCAGGAGGAGCCGGGCTTCGGCATCGAAGCGTCCGCGGGCGGCGATATCTGGCGCCTTGGCCGGCTCGGCTGGGCCGGATGGAAGGCCCGCACCGGCGGTGAAGGGCGATATGGCGGCCTTGGCGGCACGGTCCTCGCGAAGAATGGCAGGATCGTCGCATGCTTCGCCTTCGAGGATGCCACGCGCGCCGATGCGAAGGCGACGGTGGAACGGTTGAAGGACGCCGGCATCTCGGTCGAGATGCTTTCCGGCGACACCGCGAGAGCCTGCGGCGAGGCGGCGGGAGCCTTGGGCATCGAGAATTTCGTGCCGGCCCTGCTGCCTTCGGGCAAGGTCGAGAGGATCGAGGCGCTGGCCCGCGCCGGTCACAAGGTGCTGATGGTGGGCGACGGCCTCAACGACACGCCGGCGCTCGGCGCCGCGCATGTCTCGATGGCTCCGGCGACCGCGGCTGACATCGGCCGCCAGGCCGCGGATTTCGTCTTCCTGCGCGAGAGCCTGCTGGCGGTGCCGCTCGCCCTGGATGTCTCGCGCAAGGCCGGCCGGCTCATCCGCCAGAACATCGCGATCGCGATCATCTACAACGCGTTCGCCGTGCCGATTGCCATCCTCGGACATGTGACGCCGCTGATTGCGGCGATCGCGATGAGCGCTTCCTCGCTGATCGTGATCGCAAATGCGATGCGGCTTCAGACGACGGCGAAAGCGGCTCCTGAAGCCGCTCCCGCCAGGCGCCGCAGCGACGCCATCGAAGCGGCGCACCCATGACCATGCTCGTCTATCTCATTCCAGTGGCCCTGTTCCTCGGCGCTCTCGGTCTGTCCGGCTTCCTGTGGGCCTTGCGCAGTGGCCAATACGAGGATCTCGACGGAGCCGCCGAGCGGATACTGATCGAACCCGATACGCGAGACAAGGAAGCCCCGCGATCAAACTGACGTAGATCAAGGCGGCGTTGCTGCCGACGTCCGAGAGTAAGGCTGACGATAGCGGGAGACTTCGATGCAGGCTCGGGACATCATGACGACGCCGGTGGTCACAATCGCCACCTCTGCCTCGGTCGCCGAAGCGGCCGATCTGATGCTGACCAGGAACATCCGCTGCCTGCCGGTCGTGGGAGACGACGGATCGCTGGCTGGCATCATCAGCGAAGGCGATTTCCTGCGCCGGGGCGAACTTGGCACCAGGCGGGCGCGGCCTCGCTGGCTGGAGTTTCTTGCCGGTCCAGGCAAGCTCGCCGACGAGTATGTCCGTTCGAGCGGCCGCCGGGTGGCCGAGGTCATGACCGCCGGCGTCGTTTCGGCAGCGCCAGGCGCTTCGCTTGCCGAGGTCGTCGAGCTCATGGCAACCCACGACATCAAGAATGTGCCTGTCCTTGACGCGGATAAGATCGTCGGCATCGTCAGCCGCTCCGATCTGATGCGCATCATGCTCCGCACTCTGCCCAAATCAGGTTCTGCGACTGTCGACGACGAGGTCATCCGCAGGAACATTCTTGCCGAGCTGCGGGGGCAGTCCTGGAGCGTCGGCGGCGACCTTATCGGCGTCACCGTCGACAAGGGAGACGTTGAGCTGAGCGGCGCCATCTTCGACGAACGCCAGCGAAAAGCTGCCGTGGTTGCGGCCGAGAACGTTGCCGGGGTCAAGAAGGTCACGGACAAGCTCTTTTGCGCCGGGCCATTCTCGGTGGTGCTTGTCTCCTGAAGACCGTCGCGCTTCCGGC
The DNA here is from genome assembly GCF_003952405.1 of Mesorhizobium sp. M2A.F.Ca.ET.043.02.1.1. Lineage (NCBI taxonomy): Bacteria > Pseudomonadati > Pseudomonadota > Alphaproteobacteria > Hyphomicrobiales > Phyllobacteriaceae > Mesorhizobium > Mesorhizobium sp. M2A.F.Ca.ET.043.02.1.1. The sequence continues at coordinate 4,677,371 of NZ_CP034445.1, read as the reverse complement.
GCACGCACTCAAATCGCGGACAACGGCATCAGGGGGCGAACCAGCAGCAGCGCAAAGACAATGAGCGCCGCGCCGGCGATGGCGTCGGCCATCCTCTTGCCGCCGCTCAACCGCCCGCCCAGCAGCAGCCATATCGATCCGGTCAGTGCCTTGATCACGAGCAGCGCCATCCAGGCGATGCCCAGCGCGGCCGCCTCGATGTCCATCGGCACGATGGCCACGCAATAGATGAACGCCTTCGGGTTGAGGGCATCACAGGAGCCGCCTGTTAGTCGGCCGGGTAGCCAGGGCGGCTCACGGCGGCAACCGATCAAGGCCGCGGCCTCGGCGCTCGATCAACGGATAGACTGCAAACGCGCAATCAAGTCGCCATTGCGGCAATAGGCCGGCGGGTGATCCGCATGCTCGGTTTCGTCGAGCCAGGCCGCGCATTCGTCCTGGTGGCCGCAGGAGCGGCACCGGTCCACGGCGCGATTGGTGACGGCGACGTGATCGGCCACGACCCGCAGCTGCCGGTCGACGCCCGTTTTCTGCATCATGCGTCCCATCAAGGCAATTCTGGCGTCAACGCCCATCAGATAATCGAGAAAGCTCATCTCGCTACACTCCTCAGACGGCAAATCATTGCCATCTCAGGCGGCATGCGACGTTGATCTCGATCAAGGAGCGCTGTCCATTTCGTGGAATTGCTTCGCCAGACGGGCGCCGCTCAAGCATGCCATGGCAGGTGGATGGTCACCGCCAGACCGGAGTTGGCATTGGCCATTTCGAGACGGCCGCCATAGGCTTCGACGATATCCGAAACGATCGCCAGGCCGAGGCCGTTGCCGCCGCCCTTGCTGTCGAGCTGAACGCCACGCACCAGAGCGGCGTGCAGGGCGGCCTCGGGAATGCCCGGCCCATCATCGACGACCTTGATGATCACCTCGCCAGCGCTTGCCGATGCGCTCACATGAACCGCGGAGCTTGCGAAACGCGTCGCGTTCTCCACCAGATTGCCGAGAATCTCGGAAAGATCGCCCTCGTCGACGGGCGCGATGAAATCCTCGGCGGCATCGATGACGAATGAGAGCTGCTTGCCCCTCGGCGTGCGCTTGACGACCGCGACCACGCCACTCGCCACCTCACGGACAAGGCAAGCGGCATCGCCCGAAACACCAGGCGCCAGACGAGCGCGTGCCAACTCCCGCTCGACATGACGGCGAATCGCGCTCGCGCTCTTCTCGATTTCGTCGGCAAGCTCGCTTTCGCCCTTCTTGCGCAGGGTCCGGATGTCGGCGGACAGGACCTGCAGCGGCGTCTTGAGGCCATGCGCAAGGTCGGTGGCACGCGAGCGCGCCCGAGAGAGGGCTTTCTCCTGGGCGTCGAGCAGGCGGTTGATCTCGTCGGCGAGTGGCTGCACTTCGCTCGGCGCGGCCACGTCCAACCGTGCCGTCCGCTGCGCGATCACGTTCTTGACGGCGATCCTCAGGCTTTCCAGCGGCGCCAGGCCGACGGTGATCTGGATGAAGAAAGCTCCCATCAGGGCGGAGGCCAGCACAACGAGGGCCGGCGCAAGGTCACGGACGTACTCGCCAACGGAAACTTCCACATTGCGATGGTCTTCCGCCACCACGGCGCGAAAGGCCCGCCCGTCCGCATCGGTGATCGTGCGAATGACGGCGACGGTGAGCTCGCCGCCGGGCCCCTTGAGTTCTTCCTTCCGCAACTCGCCATTGCCTGCCTGTTTGGGCAGGGCCAGCGTTGCATCCCACAATGAGCGCGACCGAACGAGGCTGTGGGTGGCCAGGTCTTCCACTTGCCAGTAGTGGCCGGACAGCGGATTGGAGAAGCGTTGGTCGGCCAGCGTGGACGCCACAAACAGACGGCCATCGGCCGTGAAGCTCGTCGCGGCGATCAGTTCGTTGAGATCGTCCGTCAGCTCACTGACAACACGCCTCTCGACGTTCAGTTCGAACAGATAGCGAAGACCGACACCGGCGATGGCAAGGGCGATGACGATCGATATCGCCGCAGCCGACCAGAGCCTGAAACGGATCGAATTGCGCATCAATCCGGCCCGTCGGGGACAAAGTAACCGAAACCGCGACGCGTCTCGATGATCTTGCTGCCAAGCTTGCGCCGCAGACGCGCGACGATGACCTCGATTGTGTTGGGATCGCGTTCGTTGTCGGAACTGTACAGATGCTCGGCAAGCTCGGTTGATGCGACCACACGGCCGGCATGATGCATCAGGAACGCGAGAAGCCGATATTCGAGCGGCGAAAGCGCCACCGGAACGCCGCGAAGCGAGATGCGCATCTGGCACGTGTCGAGCAGCAAAGGGCCTGATTTCAGCACTGGTGCTGCCTGCCCGCTCGAGCGGCGCAGGATGGCTCGCAGCCGCGCCAGCAGTTCCTCCATTTCAAAAGGTTTCGGGAGATAGTCGTCGGCGCCGGCGTTGATCCCTTCGACGCGCTCGGTCCACAGCCCCCTCGCCGTCAGGATGAGGACGGGAAAGCGACGGCCATTTGCGCGCCAGCGCTTCAGCACCGTGAGGCCGTCGAGCTTCGGCAGGCCGAGGTCGAGAATCGCCGCGTCGTAGTTCTCGACATCGCCCGCAAACCAGGCCGCTGCACCATTGTCCACGATGTCGACAGCCATGCCCGAGGCCTTCAGGACCGCCGCGATGTCGGCCGCGATGCGCGGTTCGTCTTCAGCCACGAGGATCTTCATCTGTGGCCTTCATCACCCTTGACACCGCCCACCTCGGCATCGACGTCAACGATCCGGCGCCTGCCGTCGGCGGCGACCACCTGGAACCGATAGATCCATTTGCCTTCGGCACGAATGAGATCGACCGAAACAATCTCGCCGGGAGCCTTGGCGCGCACGATGGCCATGATGTCGGCAAGACCCTCGATTTCGCCGCGCTCATGGAGATCGCGCGCCCGATCATGATCATCGTCGTCATCCTGCGCCCGGACGGCCGACGGCAAGGCCATCACAAGCGCGGCCACGCCCAGAGCTGCCAGGCTCATCGATACGGTTTTCATGGAAGGGAGCTGTCGCATGCGGAAGCTGTCAAACCGCTGTCAATCATCGTCAGCTGGCGGCAAGGGCCGCATATCAAGGGCCATCGCGCCCGATGACAGGTTTTCGTTGCTCGACCTCGATCCGCCGCCATACAGGAAGCGCGCTCTTCCACTTCTAGACCGGTGCGAGTGGCGCCCAGCGGCGGTCATCGAGCTGCCTCCCCCAGCTTAACTCGCGGCGCGGCCCGGTCTGGTCGTGGCTCGATCCAGATGCGGGCCGGTCGCTTTCCGTCTGCGCTTGCCGCGGCTGCCATGGGCGTAGAGCCAGCTCTTGGTGACCTCCGACACAAGCACGTACAGCGCGGTGATCGCGAGCAACCCGGCCAGCACCGGTCCTGCCAGAGGCACAAATCCGAACCAGCTGGCGAACGGGGCAAAGGGGATGGCGATGGAGATGATGCCGACGCCTAGGGTCAGGCCCGCGAGCAAATGGCTGGGACGGCTGCGCCACAGCCTTTTGTGGGTCCGCACGACGAGCACAATGGCAAGTTCGGTGAGCACGGATTCCACGAACCACGCGGTCTGAAACGTGGCCGCCGTGGCGTGAACGACCAGAAGAAGGAAAGCGAAGGTCGCAAAGTCGAACAGGGAGCTCACCAGCCCGAAGCTCACCATGAAGCGCCTGACGAAACGGATGTCCCAGTGACGCGGCCTGCGCACCTGTTCGGCATCGACATTGTCACCCGCGATCGCCAGAGCCGGGATGTCGGAGAGGAAATTGTTCAGCAGGATCTGCTTTGCCAGCAGCGGCAGGAACGGCAGGTAGAGCGAGGCCGCCGCCATGCTGATCATGTTGCCGAAATTGGCGCTGGTCGTGATGGAGATGTATTTCATCGTGTTGGCGAAGGTCTTTCGGCCGTCATCGACACCCCGCACCAGCACGCCCAGGTCGCGCTTCAGCAAGATAATGTCCGCAGCCTCGCGCGCGACATCCACGGCGGTATCGACCGAGATGCCGATATCTGCTTCGTGAAGCGCCGGCGCGTCGTTGATGCCGTCGCCAAGATAGCCGACGACGTGGCCGCTCCGGCGCAGCGCCTCGACAATCCGCTCCTTCTGGTTCGGATCGATCTCCACGAAGAGATCGGTATGGCGCACACTGGCGAGAAGCCCATTCTTCGTCAGTTTCGACAGGTCTTCGCCGGTCATGATCCTGGCGGACCGGAGGCCCACAGCCTCGGCCAGGTGCGCGGTGACATAGCGGTTGTCGCCGGAAATCACCTTTACGCCAATGCCGCGGTCGGTAAGCGCCGACAGCGTTCTCCGCACCCCCTCTTTCGGCGGATCGAGAAAGAGCAGGAAGCCCGCGAATGCCATTCCGGTTTCGTCGTCACGGCTGAAGCCAGCCTTGCCCTGAAATCTCCGGGTCGCCAGGCCGAGAACGCGATATCCTTGCGCGCTGCAGCGCCTGAATTTCTCGTCGATCGCCTGGCGCTCCGCCGCGCCAAGGGGTGTCAAGCCGTGCGGACCTTGAACGAAGCCACACGCCTCGACGACATTCTGAACGGCTCCCTTGGTGATGAGGATCTGTTCGCGCGAGCTGTCCTGCGCGGCGACGGACAACCGCTTGCGGACAAAATCGTAGGGGATCTCGTCGATCTTGATAAAACCGGACAGATCCTCGTGGTCATGCGGCGCACTCGCAATTGCCTCGTCCAGGGGATTCTTCAGCCCCGTCTGCAAGGTCGCGTTCAGCAGCGCCCAAAGCAGGACGTCCTTCGAAGCGGTGCCCTCGACATCGAACGATCCATCGAGGTGAATGACGCCCTCCGTCAGCGTTCCTGTCTTGTCGGTGCAGAGCAGGTCCATGCTGCCGAGATTCTCGATCGCGTCGAGGCGACGCACGATGACGCCGCTGGCCGCCATCGTGCGCGCGCCTTTAGCCAGGGTGACGCTGATGATTGCTGGAAGCAGTTCAGGCGTCAGGCCGACAGCGAGGGCAAGCGAAAACAAAAGAGATTCGATCAGTGGCCGGTTGAGCATCACATTGGCGAAGAACACCATGATGACGATCGCAAGCATGATCTCGGTCATCAGATATCCGAACATTCTGATGCCTCGGGCGAACTCGGTTTCCGGGATCCGCCGCTCCAAGGCTTCGGCGATCGACGCGAACTCGGTCCGCGCTCCCGTGGCGACGGCAAGCACCTTTGCCGTTCCGCTGCGAACCGAGGTGCCGGTGAACACGGCATTGGTCCGTTGCGCGATGCCGGCTTCAGGCGCGGAGCGGCCGGCGGATTTCACGACGGGAAAGGTTTCGCCGGTCAGGACGGATTCGCTGACGTTGAAATCCCGCGACTCCAGGACGACGCCATCGACGGGGATGAGATTTCCCGCCGACAAGCAGACGACGTCGCCAGGAACGATGTTCTCGACATCGACAGTCCGTTCGAAGCTGTCCCGAAGCACGGTGGCCTTGCGGGAGATGCGCTGCTGCAGCGCCTCCATGGCACGAGAGGCGCCATATTCCTGGGTGAAGCTGAGGATACAGCTGGCGAGCACAATCGCGCCGATGATCGCTGCCTCATGACCTTCGCCGACGAACACCGACACGGCGGCGGCGAAGACCAAGATCAGGACCAGCGGGCTGCGAAACTGGCGCGCGAGCACAGCCAACGCCGATCGGTTCGACCGAGGCACCAGGGCGTTTCGTCCGAATTTGGCAAGCCGGGCCGCCGCATCCGCGCTCAGCAGTCCGGAAGTGGAGGTCTCCAGTTGTCCGACCAGCCGATCTGCTTCAAGCGACCAGTAGGCCTGCTTGGCGATGTCGGGCGCGCGGCCGGTCGACTGCAGTTCGGCGGGCCGGACTGCCGCCCGTTCCGTCGGATCGGCTCCACCGGTCACCATGGCCGACCGATCAGTTCGACAACAGGCGATTGATATTGCCCTCGCCGATGAGCGTGCGTGTGACGCCGCCGAAGGCCCATTCCCGCAGCCGGCTGTGACCATAGGCGCCGGAGACGATCAGATCGGCGTGGATTGAGCGCGCGAACGCTACCAGCCTGTCGCCATCCGCTTCGCCGGCGATCACTTCGGTTCGCGCCATGACGCCATGCTGCTCCAGAAAGACCGCGACGTCGGCGGGGCTGTTTCGCACATCTTCTCCGGACTCGGTTTCCATCGTGGCGACGACCACTTCGTTGGCTTTCGCCAGAAACGGCAAGGAATCGGACAAGGCCCTTCGCGCTTCCCGGCTGTCCTTCCAGGCGACAAGGACGGTCTTGCCCAGGAGATGCTCGGCATTGCCCGCCGTGACCAGCACGGGGCGACCGGCGCCAAGCACGAGGCTACCGACATCGACGGCACGGAAGACATCCTCCCCGCCCTCGGCGGTCACGATGAGATCGGCCGAGCGGGCCGCAAGGCCGAGGGCGCGGGTCGGTCGGCAAATGTATTGCGTCCATTCGCTGCTGACCGAGCCAGGGACGAGCTCCTCGAAGATATCGCGCAATTCGGCAAGGCGCTTCTCGATCTCGGTGCGCTGGACCTGCATAACCTCGCCTTCGTAGACCAGGCCCTCTCCTGTGGACACCAAAGGCGGGACGTCCGCGGCGGCAAGGCCGACGAGGTGGGCATCGAAGCGCTGCGCCAGTTCCGCCGCCAGCTTCACGACCGGCGCGGGGTCTGTATCAACGGCCAGATTGACGATTATCGTTTTATAGGACATGCAGGCACCTCGCTCGGAACGCGGAATGCTCTGTCACTTGCATTGTGCGAGCTTGGGGCGCCTTGATACAGATCAAATCGTCACAGCGGCGCCGCTGTTTGGCGGGCAGAATGATGCGTGCTAAATCGTCGGCCGCTGCTGTTTCTCGATCCGGAGACCGCTCGTGAGCAAGACGGAACAAGGCCGGCCAGAAGCAGCCAAGCCATCGCCGCTGGCCGCCCTCGATATCTTGCCGGAACACGAGCTTCTCGCCCTGATGTTCGACCAGGCTCCGGGCTTCATAGCCTTGCTCAGCGAGCCGGACCACGTCTTTCAGCTGACCAATGCCGCGTTTCAGCACTTGATCGGCCAGCGGCAGGTTATCGGCAAATCGTTTCGCGCGGCCTTGCCCGAGCTTGAGGGCCAGGGATTCTACGAATTGCTCGATCGCGTCTGCGAAACCGGCGAGCCTTATGTCGGCCGCAACGCCAAGATCGTCCTGCGCAACGATGAAACCGGCCTTGCGGAGGAGCGTATCCTCGATTTCGTCTACCAGCCCGTGAGGGCAAGGGATGGCCGGATCACCGCAATCTTCATTCAGGGCACCGACGTCAGCGATCTGTCATTCGCCAACGCCGCGCTGCTGCTGCGCGAGGATCACCTGCGTTCGATCCTGGCGACGGTACCCGATGCGATGATCGTCATCGACGAAGGCGCCAACATCCAATCCTTCAGCACGGCGGCCGAGATATTGTTTGGCTACAAGGCCGGCGAGGTCATCGGCCGAAACGTCAAGATGCTGATGCCCCCGCCGTACCGGGAGGAGCACGACACATACCTGCAGCGTTACCTGACAACGGGAGAACGCCGCATTATCGGACTCGGTCGAACGGTAACCGGGATGCGCAAGGACGGATCGACCTTTCCGATGGAACTCTCCGTCGGGGAAATGCATCCCGGAACAGGCCGTTTCTTCACCGGCTTCTGCCGCGACCTGACGGAGCGCCACAGGACGGAAGCCAGGATGCAGGAGCAGCAGCAGGAGCTGCTTCACATGGCGCGTTTCACCGCCCTTGGCGAAATGGCCTCCACATTGGCGCATGAGATTAACCAGCCTCTGACGGCGATCACGAACTATCTCAAGGGCAGCCGCCGTCTGCTCGAGAAAAGCAGGGACGATAACGCCGCAATGTTGCGGGAAGCCGTCGAAAGGGCCGCCGAACAGGCGTTGCGCGCCGGCGACGTCATCCGCCGTCTAAGGGACTTTGTCGCCAGGGGGGAAAGCGAGCGTCAGGTCGAACGCCTGTCGGCGCTCATCGAGGATGCTTCATCGCTGGCCCTGGTCGGCGCCAGGGAAGCGGATGTACGCGTCAGTTACGATCTCGATCCGTCGGCCGAACTGGTCTTGACCGACCGAATCCAGATCGAGCAGGTATTGCTGAACCTGATGAGAAACGCCGTGGAGGCCATGCAAGGCGCGCCACGGCGTGAATTGCACGTCGTTACCAATGCGCGCCAAGACGCGATGGTGGAGATCGGCGTGATCGACACCGGCCCGGGGCTGGCGCCCGAGGTTTCAGCCCAGCTTTTCCAGCCCTTCGTGACCACCAAGAAGCAGGGAATGGGGGTGGGTCTGTCCATTTGTCGCACTATCGTCGAGTCGCATGGTGGTCATATTTGGGCCGAGTCGATGCCCGGCGGAGGAACGGCATTTCGGTTCACCTTGCGTGCCGTAGAAAAGGACGAGGTTGCCCGTGGCCAATGATGTCGTTCATGTCGTCGATGATGACGTCGATGTCCGCAAGTCGCTGGGTTTCCTTCTTGCGACAGCCGACTTTGCCGTGCGCCTGCATGAGTCGGCGACCGCATTCCTGGCACCGGAACCGAAGGAGATCGACGGCTGCATCGTCACCGATGTGCGTATGCCCGGCATTGACGGCATCGAGTTCCTGCGGCAGCTGAAGGCGCGCGGCCTGAATGCGCCGGTGATCGTGATGACAGGTCATGCTGACGTCGCCCTCGCCGTGCAGGCGATGAAGGAGGGCGCTGCCGATTTCATCGAGAAGCCATTCGACGATCAGGTGCTCATCGATGCCATTCGTTCCGCCCTGGACCACCGCAGCCAGCCGATCGCGGCGCACCCGCAATCAGCCGGGATTCGAAAGAACCTTGCGACGCTGTCGGAGCGGGAGCGCCAGGTGCTCGACGGCCTTGTCTCGGGACTGCCGAACAAGACGATTGCCTATGATCTCGGGATCAGTCCGCGGACCGTTGAAATCCATCGCGCCAATGTCATGAGCAAAATGGGCGCCAGCAGCCTCTCGCATCTGGTGCGCATGGCCTTGATCGCCGATCCGAAGAGCTGAAGCGGATTGAAGCGAAGCGGTTCAAGTCCTTGTTTCCGCTGCATGCCGCCCTGAAAAGCTACACGCCAGAGGGCGCGCATCAGTGCGGATTCTGCAGGAAGCCAAGCTGGTGCTCCTCCGGATTCCAGACACGCCAGTGGGTCGGACGGATGTCGACCCGCGCCCCGGTCGCGACATTCTTCCAGCCCACCGGCGCCTTCTCGCAAGGGAACACGAGCGCGTGCACGCCATCGTCGTCGATGACGGCCAGTTCGAGGTTGCGGCCGGGTGGCGCGCTTGCGATCGGATTCCACATTCGGCCAGTGTGATCGAAGATTCGCCTCGCGCTTTGATTTGAGTCAGATTTTCCGGCCAGGAGGCCTCTTGGCGCGAACGGGGGTCATTGAACGAGCGTGGTTCAGGCTCTTTGACCCCAAACGTTCCTTCTTGCGGCTTGTTTGACGCGGATCAACGATGGCTGCTCATACCGGTGCTTTGATGCCGGCCTCGACAGGTCGCGCATGAATTGCAGTGCGGTCGCGTGGACCCCGTGTCAAACGCGGACGTCGCGAAGCAGATGGGTCAGTTCAGCGAGGATGCCTGTCGAGCAGGTCCGCCGACCTCTCTCTGGCGCGTGCTGGAATACCTGCGGTGAAAGAGCGGAGGCGGCGGCACTTGTTGCCCAATCGACCTTCAAGGAGAAAAGCCATGGCTGAGGCCGCTACCAAACTGCCCGTGAGAACCGAGAAGAACGTTCCCGCCCGATCGGATAACTGGGCGGGACCTTTCGAGAGCCTGCGACGCGAAATCGACCGGCTTTTCGATGACTTTCATCCCTTCGATTTCCATCTGCCCGCCACCCGTTCGCTCTTCGGCACGGACTTGCCCGCGAAATTGCGCGGTGAGTGGCCGGTGGCGCCGGCGATGGACCTGGTGGAAAAGGCCGATGCGTATGAGATCACGGCGGAACTGCCGGGCATCGACGAAAAGAACGTCGACATCAAGCTCGCCAACAACGTGCTGACGATCAAGGGCGAGAAGAAGGAAGAAAAAGAGGAAAAGGAGAAGGACTACTATCTCTCGGAGCGCCGCTACGGCTCCTTCCAGCGCTCGTTCCGGCTGCCCGAAGGTGTAAACGCCGACAAGATCGACGCCAGTTTCACCAAGGGCATTCTCACTGTGAAGCTGCCCAAGACGGCCGAAGCGCAGAAGGCCGAGAAGAAGATCACCGTCAAGGCTGCCTGAAGCCACGGATGGTCATTTCCTCAGTGCATCGGGCCGGTGCACTGAGGAGCCTTCCCCACAATCAGGCCTCATTTCTTTGGATCCGAAGGTTTCCCTGCGGCCTCGGCTTGATGCTCCGCGATTTCGAGCTTCTGCCTCTCGCGTGCAAGCAGGTTCTCGATCACCTGCCGCTTCTGCGGGTCGGATTCCGCGGCAAGCAAGTCTTCGAAATGGGCAATATTAGCCCGTGCAATGAACCGGTCCACGACTACCCTCAATGCAGGCTCTTCATCATTCCTACTCCAAATATCGCAGTCATCCACTTTTTTGTGAAGCACAAGCCCGCTGGATGAAGCCGCCTCCATTCACATTGTCTCGATCGCCAGAGGCATCCCGGAATTGACATAGCTCAAAGTGAGGTCCGCGCATGCCTCGTATGGTGTCGGCCAGGTAGGTCAACGCGCTACCCAATACGGATTTAGGCTGCACAGGAGCTCGACATGAATTACCAGCGGTTTTTCGAGGATGCGATCGACCAGCTCCACGCGGAGCGGCGCTACCGCGTCTTCGCCGACCTCGAGCGCATGGTGGGCAAGTTCCCGCGCGCCATCTGGCGTTCCAACGGCCGCGCCCAGGAAATCACCGTCTGGTGCTCCAACGACTATCTCGGCATGGGCCAGAACGAGGATGTGATTGCCGCCTTCCAGAGAGTGGCCGGCAAGATGGGCTCGGGCGCCGGCGGCACCCGCAACATCTCCGGCACCTCCAACCCGCTGGTCGAGCTGGAGCGGGAGCTCGCCGACCTGCATGACAAGGAGGCAGGGCTCGTCTTCACCTCCGGCTTCGTCTCCAACGAGGCCTCGATCTCGACCATCGCCCGGCTTTTGCCCAACAGCCTGGTGCTCTCCGACGAGCTCAACCATGCCTCGATGATCGAGGGCGTGCGCCGCTCCGGCGCGGAAAAGAAGATCTTCCGCCACAACGACGTCGCGCATCTGGAAAGCCTGCTGCAGGCGGCGGGGCGCGAGCGCGCCAAGCTGATCGTGTTCGAGAGCGTCTATTCAATGGACGGCGACATCGCGCCGATCCGGCAGATCGTCGACCTGGCCGAGCGCTACAACGCCATGACCTATATCGACGAGGTGCATGCGGTGGGCATGTACGGACCGCGCGGCGGCGGCATCACCGAACGCGAGGGCCTTGCCGACCGCATCGACATCATCGAGGGAACGCTGGCCAAGGCCTTCGGCACGCTGGGCGGCTACATCACCGGCACCAGTGCGGTGATTGACGCGGTGCGCTCCTATGCGCCGGGCTTCATCTTCACCACCGCGCTGCCGCCGGCGATCGCGGCCGCCGCCACCACCTCGATCCGCCACCTGAAGCGCTCGCAGGCCGAGCGCGACGCGCAGCAGCGCCAGGCGGCGCGCACCAAGCAGGTGCTTGCCGCCGCAGGCCTGCCGGTGATGGAATCGGCCACCCATATCGTGCCGGTGCTGGTCGGCGATCCCGAGCTTTGCAAGATGGCGAGCGACCGGCTGCTTGGCGTGCACGGCATCTACATCCAGCCGATCAACTATCCGACGGTGCCGCGCGGCACCGAGCGGCTGCGCATCACGCCGACGCCGTTCCATTCGGACGCGCTGATCGCCGAATTGCAGGACGCGCTGGTCGAGACCTGGGATGCGCTGGGCATCCCCTATGCCGGTTCAGGCCGCCCCGCCGTCGCCAGGACCGATCGGATCATTCCGCTGCTGGTGAACAAGGCAGGCGGCTGAAATCCGGGACGTTGAACTTATCCGGAGCAATGCGCAATTCCCAGCAAGGGAGAACCAAAACAGTCGAAGGATGAGGAGGATGACACACGCAGTTTCACACACTTCGATCACACATGCCGCCGAGCAGACGCAGCAATGGGTGAACGAGCTTGCCAGGGACCTGGATTGGAATGAGCAAAGCGCATTTCGCCTGCTGAAAGCGGTCCTGCATGCCTTGCGCGACTGGCTTTCGCCGGAGGAAATGGCCGACCTGTCGGCCCAGTTGCCGACGCTGATCAGAGGCATCTATTTCGAAGGGTGGAACCCGGCCGAACCGACGTGGGAACGCAAAAAGAGCGACTTCGTCATTTGCGTCCCCAACAGCTTTGGCTACGAGCCGGAGGTCGACACCGACAAGGCGATCGTAGCGGTGTTCAGGCTTCTCGACCGGCATATTTCCCACGGTGAGATCGTCCAGGTCCGAAACTCGATGAAGAAGTCACTGCGCCACCTGTGGCCGGAGGAATGACGATGTTTCGCGATCGCCAGGAGGCGGGGCAGAAGCTCGGAGCATCGCTGGACCTGCTTCAGCTGAAGGACCCGATTGTGCTCGCCTTGCCGCGAGGCGGCGTCCCTGTGGCTGCCGAGGTAGCCAAGGCCCTCAAGGCGCCGCTGGACCTCGTGATCGTTCGAAAGGTCGGAGCGCCGGGCAATCCGGAACTGGCCGTGGCCGCCATCGTGGACGGCGAGCCTCCCGACGTCGTTCTCAACCGGGAAATCGTGGAGGCATACGCCCTCGATGACGGCGCGCTTCGTGTCCTGATCGCGCAGGAGCGCCCCGAACTGGAACGGCGACGGGCGGTATATCGTGGGAAAGACCTGCCCCTGTCGGTGGCGGGCAAAACGGTGATCGTCGTTGACGACGGGGCGGCGACCGGAACGACGATGAAGGTCGCCATTCGCGCGTTGAAGCGACGTTCGCCGCGCAAGATCATCGTCGCTCTTCCCGTGGCGCCGGTGGACACCGCGGACGAGCTCTCGCAGGAAGCGGATTTGATCTGCCTCAATCAGCCTGCACGTTTTCGGGCGCTGAGCTATTATTACGGCAACTTCCCGCAGCTCTCCGACAACGAGGTTCTGGATCTCATGGCCCTCGCCCGCGGAAATGCCGACGAAAGAAGGCGCTCCGGCCAGCACACCGCGAAAAGATCGCGGCGCGAGACCGATAGCTAGGAGTCCCGCCGATGCAGATCCGCGCTTTGTCCACTCTGGAATGCACCAAACTGCTGACGGCCAATCGCGCCGGCCGGCTGGCCTGCGCGAAGGACGGGCGGCCCTACGTCGTTCCGTTCCATTACGCGCATGCGGACAACCACCTCTATGCCTTCTCCCTGCCGGGCAAGAAGATCGACTGGATGCGCGCCAATCCGCTCGTGTCCGTGCAGGTCGACGCCCCCGGCACGGGTCACGGTTGGAAAAGCGTCATCGTCACCGGCCGTTATGAAGAACTTCCCGATCGGATCGGACACGAGGCGCAGCGTGACCATGCATGGTTCGTGCTGAGCAAGCACTTCGACTGGTGGGAGCCAGGCGCGCTCAAGCCGGCCGCAGCCTCGGATCTGGAGCATCTGCCCCACGTGTTCTTCCGCGTCTCCATCGCCGAAGTTTCGGGCCGCGAAGCGTTGGAGAGCTAGCCTTACATGGCGAGGCCGAGGCGGAAGCCGCGCCAAGACGACCGCTGGCCAAAGCGGCTGGCAGCGTATGCAGCCAATCTGAGGTAGCCGCCATGGACACGCTCATTGCCCGGCTCGGGGTCGCCTTGGCAATAGGCCTGCTTGTCGGGTTGGAACGCGGCTGGAGAGAGCGCGATGCGCCCGACCGCAGCCGGACAGCCGGCATTCGCACCTTCGGCATCGCCGGGCTTCTCGGCGGCCTGGTTGCGGCATTGGCCGACGCGCTCAACGCAATTTCGGTGCTGGTTGCAGGCTTCCTCGCCTTCGCTGGCATTTTCGCCTGGTACAAGGCACGCGAAGCCGCGCATGACGAGGATTTCAGCGTCACAACCGTTATCGCGGGCCTCGCCGTCTTTACGCTTGGCGCGCTCTGCGTGGCAGGCGATTTTCGCGTTGCCGCCTCGGGAGGCGCAGCGCTCGCGGCGCTCCTCGCCAGCCGCGAAATCCTGCACGGGCTTCTGAAACGTCTGACCTGGATCGAGCTTCGCTCGGCACTGGTCCTGGCGGTGATGACCGCCATAATCCTGCCCCTGCTGCCGGACCGTCCATTTGACCCATGGGGCGGCTTCAACCCGCGGGAGATCTGGCTCCTGACGGTGCTGATGGCCTCGATTTCCTTCGCCGGTTATGTCGCGGCGCGCGTCCTCGGAAACGCCCGCGGTCTGATTGTGAGCGCGCTCGCCGGCGCCGTGGTCTCATCGACCGCCGTCACCCTGTCACTGGCCCGTACGGCCAATCGGTCGGACAATTCCTTGTCCTTCGCCGGCGCGGCTTCCCTGGCCGCTATGATCTCAATCTTGCGTGTCTGCCTCGTGGTTTTGATACTGGCGCCGGTGACCGCTTACATCGCCATACCCGCGCTCGCAGCCGCGCTGACACTCGGCGTCTGCGGAACGATTGCGCTGGCAATTCGCGGCAGCAAGCCAGAGAGCCCCGGCGCGACGCGCAATCCGTTCGAACTGGTGCCGTTGCTGATCTTTGCGCTGCTGTTCGCGGGCGCCTCGACAGCGAGCGCCGCGTTGGCCTTCCAATTCAAGGAACAAGGCCTGCTGGCGAGTTCCGCGATCGCGGGCGCCTTTGATGTCGACGCTTCGGTGCTCAGCGCCATACGGCTGATCAAGCAGTCGATGCCGATCGAAACCGTTGGACATGCGGTGCTGACAGCGCTGGTGGCCAACGCAATCGGGCGCCTGTTCCTGGCCGTATTCGCGGGTCCGGTGAGATTCTGGTTGCCCCTGGCCGGCATGACCTTGACCGCCGCTGCCGTGGGCTACGGCGCCATGCTGCTTCGGTAGGGTTGTTGCGGCCGTGACGCTCGCGCTGGGATCATTCTGATTTGACCCGTGTCAAAGCTGCCGGCCCGCTTTCCTGTTGAATGCCCCCATCATTGCAAAGGTGGGAGGGCCTCATGGCCACAACAGACATCAACGTCCCTATTCGGGAAAGAACTGCGATCCCGGCTTCGGCGAAGCTCCGGCTGGGGTCGCTGACCGCGCTCGTCATCGGCTCCATGGTCGGCTCGGGCGTCTTCAGCCTGCCGCAGAACATGGCGGCCGGCGCCGGTCCGCTCGCGATCCTGATCGGTTGGGCCATCACGGCTGTCGGCATGCTTGCGCTGGTGTTTGTCTACCAGTCGCTGGCGGTGCGCCGTCCCGACCTCGACGCCGGCCCCTATGCCTATGCCAAGGCCGGCTTCGGTCCGTTCGTAGGCTTCAACAGTGCCTGGGGCTACTGGATCAGCGCATGGGTCGGCAACGTCTCCTACGCGGTGATCGTTTTCAGCGCACTGTCCTATTTCTTCCCCGCCTTCGGTGACGGAAACACGTGGCAGGCAGTGCTCGGTGCATCGATCCTGCTGTGGCTCATCCATGTTCTGATCCTTGCGGGCATCCGTCAGGCGGCGGTCGTCAACACCATCGTGACCGTGGCCAAGATCGCGCCTGTCGTCCTGTTCGTCGGGATCGTCGCCGTCGCGTTCAAGCTTAATGTCTGGACACTCGACTTCACCGGGCTCGGCAACGCCTCGCTCGGCACCATCGCCGCCCAGGTCAAGAGCACGATGCTGGTGACGCTGTGGGTGTTCATCGGCATCGAAGGCGCCAGCGTTTTCTCCGCCCGGGCGGAGCGCCGCAAGGACATTGCGACGGCAACTGTGCTCGGCTTCTTCACCTGCCTCGCGCTCTATGCGCTGGTCTCGCTGCTTTCGCTCGGCATCCTGAGCCAGCCCGAACTTGCCGCCCTGAAGAACCCGTCGATGGCGGGCGTGCTCGAGGCGGTCGTCGGACCCTGGGGCGCCGTGCTCATCAATCTCGCGCTCGTCATCTCGGTCATCGGCGCCTTCCTGAGCTGGACGCTGCTTGCGGCGGAGGTTCCGCATGTGGCCGGAAAGGACGGGACCCTGCCGAAGTTCTTCGGCCGGGAAAGCGAGCGCGGCGTTCCTTCGACGTCGCTGCTGATCACCAACCTGCTCGTCCAGGCCTTCCTGGTGATCACGCTCTTTGCTCAGAGCACCTACCAGGCGCTCTTCTACATCGCTTCGACGGCGATCCTCGTGCCTTACATTTTCTCCGGAGCCTTCGCCGCGAAACTGGCATTGACCGGAGAAAGCTACCAAGGCGGCGAAGGGCGCACCGGACCGCTCGTCGCCGGCGTGCTGGCAACGATCTTCGGGCTGTGGCTCGTCTATGCGGCGGGGCCTGCGTACCTGTTCATGTGCGCGATCCTCTATGCCCCGGGCATCATCTTCTACGTATGGGCTCGCCGCGAGGGCAAACAGCGTGTCTTCCACCCGATGGAAGCCGTCATCGCCGTCGCGCTCGTCGCAGTCGCAATCCTTGCCGTCTACGAGATGTGGACCGGCGCTGTCAGCGCGCTTTGAGAGGCCGTACAATGACAAATCTGGGAGTGCATTCGGAGGTCGGCCGCCTGCGCGAGGTCATGGTCCACAGGCCGGATCTCAGCCTGCGCAGGCTAACGCCGGATAACTGCAAGGCGCTGCTGTTCGACGACGTGTTGTGGGTGAAGCGGGCGCGCCAGGAACACGACGTCTTCGTCGACGCGTTGCGCGAGCGTGGCGTGGTGGTGCATTCGTTCGGCGAGCTGCTTGCCGAGACAATGGCCATCGGCAAGGCCCGCGACTGGCTTCTCGACCGCCGGGTGCATGCCGGCGTGGTCGGCCTCGACATGGTCGACGAGATGCGTGGCTGGCTGAACGAAATGTCGGCCGGCCTGCTGGCAACCTGTCTGGTCGGTGGCATTGCGCGCGCCGAACTGCCGTTCGAGCCCAAGGGCCTGACCGGAAGGACGCTCGCGCCGCAGGATTTCGTGCTGCCGCCGCTTCCCAACCAGCTGTTCACCCGCGACAGCTCCTGCTGGATCTACCGCTCCGTGTCGGCCAACCCGATGTATTGGCCGGCCAGGCGGCCGGAGGCGGCCAATGTCGAGGCTGTCTATCGCTTCCATCCAAGGTTCCGCGACAGCGGCATCCCGTTCGTTTCTCCCCAGGCCGGAACGGGCGTCAGCCTCGAAGGCGGCGACGTCATGCCTGTCGGCGGAGGCGTCGTTCTGGTCGGTATGGGCGAGCGCACCACGCCGCAAGCGGTCGGCGATCTTGCGCGAAGCCTGTTCGCCGCCGGAGAGGCCACGCGCGTGATTGCGGCTCTGATGCCGCGCGACCGTTCCTTCATGCATCTTGACACCGTCTTCACCTTCTGCGACCGCGACCTCGCGACCATGTATCCGCCCGTGGTCGAAAGGCTGCGCACCTTCTCGATCCGGCCGGGAGACGGCGATGCGGCGGTCGAGGTCAGGGAGGAGAAGGAGCCCTTCATATCAGTTGTCGCGGAGGCTCTCGGGCTGAAATCGCTGCGGATCATCGCCACTGGCGGCGACCGCTACGAGGCCGAGCGCGAGCAGTGGGACGACGGCAACAACGTCGTCGCCGTCGAGCCGGGCGTCGTCATCGGCTACGACCGCAACGTCTACACCAACACGCTTCTGCGCCGGGCGGGAGTCGAGGTGATCACCGTCGAGGGTGCCGAGCTCAGCCGCGGCCGCGGTGGCGGCCATTGCATGACCTGCCCCATCGCCCGAGACCCGCTCTGAAAGGACCCCCAATGTCGATCAAACTTCATGGACGCTCGGTGCTCTCGCTGGACGATCTTTCGGCGGACGAGATCCGCTTCCTGCTGAAGCTGGCCGCCGATCTGAAGGCAGCCAAGCAGGCCGGGCACGAGATACCGCGCCTCGTTCGCAAGAACATCGCGCTCATCTTTGAAAAGGACTCGACCCGCACCCGGACGGGATTCGAAGTGGCCGCCTACGATCAGGGCGCCCACGTCACCTATTTCGGCCCAAGCGGCAGCCATATCGGGCACAAGGAGTCCATGAAGGACACCGCGCGCGTGCTCGGCCGCATGTATGATGCGATCGAATATCGCGGCTTTGCGCAACATCAGGCCGAGCTGCTTGCCACGCATGCCGGCGTGCCCGTCTACAACGGCCTGACCAATGAAGCGCACCCGACGCAAATCCTCGCCGATTTCATGACCATGCGTGAATTCACGCACAAGCATCTGTCCGACATGACGGTCGCCTTCGTCGGCGAGGGGCGGGACAATGTCGCGCTATCCCTGGCGGTGGGCGCCGCCAAGGTCGGCATCGACATGCGTATCGCTTCACCCAAGGAGCTCTGGCCGGACGGCGAGTTCTGCGCCCATGTCAGAACCCTGGCGGAGCGCAGCGGTGGCCGCTTCAGGCTGGACGAAGATGTGAAGAGCTGCGTCGAAGGCGCCGACTTCATCTACACCGATGTCTGGCTCTCCATGGGTGAGGACAAGTCGGCCTGGGCCGAGCGTATCCGCCTGCTGACGCCCTATCGGGTGACGAGCGAGGTGATGTCGGCCAGCGGCAATCCGCACGTGAAATTCATGCATTGCCTGCCGGCGTTCCACGATACCGAGACCGAGGTCGGCGCCTCTGTCTCGCGCGAATTCGGCATCGACTGCATGGAGGTCACCGATCAGGTCTTCGAATCGGGCGCGTCGATCGTGTTCGACCAGGCGGAGAACCGCATGCACACGATCAAGGCGCTGCTCGTCGCCACGATCGGCAATTGAGATGCTGATCGTAGCGGCTCTCGGCGGGAACGCGCTGTTGCGGCGCGGCGAGCCCATGACCGCCGAAAATCAGCGCGGCAATGTCAAGCATGCGGCATCCGCCCTGGCGGCGCTTATCGGCCAGGGCCATTCGCTCGTCATCACGCATGGCAATGGCCCGCAGGTCGGCCTGCTGGCGCTCCAGTCGGCGGCCTCGACCGACGGCGCTTTCCCGCTCGACGTGCTCGGCGCCGAAAGCGCCGGCATGATCGGCTACATGATCGAGCAGGAACTTGCCAACCTTATCAGCCAGAGGCTGTTCGCGACATTGCTGACACAGGTGAAGGTCGACCCGGGCGACCCCGCCTTCGCCCATCCGACAAAACCGATCGGCCCCGTCTATGACGAGGCGACGGCGCGACGGCTCGTGGGCGAGCGCGGTTGGACCGTTGCGCCTGACGGCGACAAATGGCGCCGTGTCGTGCCCTCGCCGCGGCCTCTCGATATCTTGGAAGTGTCGGTGATCTCCTATCTGGTCGAGCAGGGCGTCGTCGTCATCTGCACGGGTGGTGGAGGTGTCCCGGTCATCGCCCGCGACGATGGCAGCATGATTGGCGTCGAAGCCGTCATCGACAAAGACCTGGCAAGCTCGCTTGTGGCGCGTCAATTGAAGGCTGACATGCTGCTGATGCTGACGGATGTCGATGCGGTTTATGCCGGCTTCGGTACGCCGCAGGCCCGCGCGCTCCGGCACGTTGCCACGACAGAGATATCGGGACGGAATTTTCCGGCCGGATCCATGGGGCCGAAGGTGGGTGCCGCGATCGAGTTCGCCGAAGCAACGGGCAAGCCTGCCGCGATCGGCAAGCTCGAAGATGCCCTGGCAATCGTCAGGGGCGAGCGCGGTACCTGGTTGGAAGCCCCGGCCAAGGAACTGCAAAATAGCTGATCGCGGTGTACTTGCGCACCGCGAGTCCGCTATGTTGAACGTGCCCAATGTCGGCGTGCCGAAGGGATCAATGAAGCAGCTCGAGACCGCGGAGACCACCCGCACCCGCCTAGGAACCATCCCTGCGGGGATTTGGGCGTTGGGCTTCGTGTCTCTGCTGATGGACGTCTCTTCGGAGATGATCCACGCCTTGCTGCCAGTCTACCTCGTCACCGTCATGGGAGCGTCGATGGTGATGGTCGGCACCATTGAGGGCATTGCCGAAGCGACGGCCGCCATCACCAAGGTGTTTTCGGGCGCGCTGTCCGATTGGCTGGGAAAACGCAAGCTGCTGGCGGTCATCGGCTACGGCCTCGCCGCTCTCACCAAGCCGGTGTTCCCGCTGGCTTCCTCGATTGGCTGGCTGGTGGCGGCGCGATTTGTCGACCGTGTGGGCAAAGGGATTCGCGGCGCCCCTCGCGATGCCCTGGTTGCGGACATCGCCCCCGCCGACGCGCGCGGCGCGAGTTTCGGGCTTCGCCAGGCACTCGACACGGTTGGGGCGTTTGTCGGGCCGCTGCTGGCGTTCGGCCTCATGTGGCTGACCGCCAATCAGTTTCGGACCGTGTTCTGGGTCGCGGTTGTTCCAGGCCTTCTGGCGGTCGTGCTGCTGGTTACCGCCGTCCGCGAGCCGGCCCGGCCCACGGGGCTGCGCGAAGTGCGCGCTCCCTTGAGCCTGCAGGAGCTCAAGCGCCTGGGTTCGTCCTTCTGGCTGGTTGTCTGCGTGGCCACCGTGTTCACCCTGGCCAGGTTCAGCGAAGCGTTTCTCATCCTGCGCGCGCAGGGCATGGGCCTGCCGATCGGGCTCGTCCCGCTGGTGCTGGTGGTCATGAACGTGGTCTACTCGCTCTCGGCCTATCCGGCCGGCGCGCTATCGGATCGCGTCAATCGCCTGACGATGCTCATTCTCGGCTTCCTGGTCCTGATTGCCGCGGACATCGTGCTGGCGTTCCCTGGAAATCTTGCGGCCGCAGCGCTCGGCGTGGGCCTGTGGGGCCTGCATCTGGGGCTTACGCAGGGCCTCCTGGCAACGCTCGTCGCCGATACGGCCCCGCCGGAACTGCGAGGCACCGCCTTCGGGATGTTCAACCTGTCGACTGGACTTGCCTACTGGCCGCCAGCCTGCTGGCGGGCACGCTCTGGGATTTTTTCGGACCGAGGATGACCTTCCTGGCGGGCGCGGGCTTCACGGCGCTGGCGCTCTTCGGCCTTGGCCTCGTCCGTTGGCTGACGCCGACCCTTGGCCAAGACGCAACGGCCCCCGCGGCGGTCGTCACGCCGACAATCACCGGTTCCGCGGGTTAACGGTTTGACGGGATCAGGCCCGCGCCGGCCAGAAAGGTGCGGATTGCCGTGCGAACCTCCTGCGTCCGCCCGACGAGAAGATGTCCGCCGGTATCGTAGACCACCAGCTTGGCGCTGGGAATCCTGGCCGCCGCGAACTCGGCTGCCGGCAGCGTGTTGAACAGGTCGTCGCGCGCCGAGACGATCAATGTCGGTGCAGCGATTTCAGCCAGCGGCTGTTCATGCAGCTCCGGAGCGCTGTCGATATTGATGCCGGAGAAGCGCAGCGACAATGGTTCAACGCCTCTGACAAAGCTCATCACACGGTCTCTTTCGGCTTGGGGCGCGGCCGTCACCAGCGCCGGCCGAACGCCGAGGAAGCGAATGAGTACCGATGGCGCGATGTTCTCGGCTGCCCACCAGGCGAAATCGCCGCCGGCGTTGACAGCCCAGAACGCAAACCTGTTACCCGGATCCACGTCGACCGAGACCGGACTGGTGGGCGAATAAAGGGCCGGGACGACCAGAATGAGAGCGGCGACCTTGTCCGGGTGCCGAAGGCTCAGCTCGACCGCCGACCGCGCGCCAGCCGAAACGCCGACGACCACCACCGCCTTGGAAACGTTCAGTTTGGTGAGCAGCGCCGCGAGAGCATCGGCCTGAGCGGCCGGAGAAGGGTCTTGCGGAACAGGCGTGCGCAGATAGCCGTAGCGCGACGGCGCGATGATACGGAAGCCCTCCCCCACAAGACCGGAAGCAAGGGCAAGGCCTTGATCAAAGCCGCCGCCGGAGCCGTGGATCGAAAGCAGCGGAATGCCCGCGCCGCTGTCGGCGTATTCAACCGGGCCGATGTCGAGCTTGGCGACCAGACTGCCTCGGCTGACGGTGTCGCGCAAGCGACCAAGCTCGTTCCTGTAAAGCACGAAAGCCACACCGGCCGCGCTCGCCATGGCGATAAGCATGACCAGCAGGAAACCGCCAATTCGACTCATGCAAGGGCTCCATCAGGGCGCATATTGACCTGCCTCGCTCGGACGCAAGTCCATCTATCCAAACTGGCAGCGCGTTGCGTTGTAGACTAGCCCACGGCCGCTACCCCAACGACATAGTTCTTTCCGTAGGCTTCGGCGCATTTCGGGCAGGTCGTATAGAAGAAATAGACGTCGCCCGGTTCCGATTTCCGATCACGCGCCATCTGCAGCATCTCTTCGTGCCACGGCCTTGCCTGGCTGAAGGGGCCTTCTAACACTTTCGTCACGAAGTCCCCGCTCAGCGTCGTCATCTCTTCCTCGGGGACAGATTTCGAAACCGAGAAGAGATGTTCGCTGGTCCAGGGCGAGAGATCGCGGCTGAGAACGATGGACTGGCCATCGGCCGAAGCGCCGGCATCGTCGATGTGCCGATTAACGCGCGTGAAAACGCTGCCCATGTTCACGGGGACATGCATGACGCTGTGCGTCACCGCTCTCACGAACGGCTTGTCACGGAACTGCAGCTCCTGATCGTCCCAACCGCCGGGGTTGAACTTCGGGCAGCAACCGGTCGTATTCACGCTGGTATCGTAGTGTGGCGTCTCGTTCGTTCGCATCGTCGTCTCCTGACCTGAGAGCCCCATCAGACCAGCTGGCGAACCGGTCCTCATTGATTCCGGTCAACGCCGCCAGGGATGCACAATTGACGCGCGTCAAGGCTGGTCGGCCCCAATGCGGCTATGGGAATCGGTCGGATAGTCTGGAGACCACCATGGCCCACAAACAGGTATTGTTCCGCTCGGCGGCGCGCGAAAAAATCCTGCGCGGCGCGACCCAACTCGCCGACGCCGTGCGGGTGACGCTCGGTCCTCGTCCGAAGTCGGTTCTGATCGAGAAAAAATGGGGCGCACCCATCGTTTAGTCGCCAGCGTGCCGCTCCTGACGGAGGCGACCATGACGGAGATACCCGAGCCGGCAAAGGAGCGCGCGCTTGAGCCGGAAATGCCGATGTAGTCAGCGCGAAGGATGGTGAAAGCAGGAAGCGATATCGCACGATCGCGCGGAGAGAAAGGGAGTTCGAGATGGCAAGGAGAACTGCCAAGATCGAGGTCGGCATGGATCTGGCCGTAAGATGTCGCGTCACCGACACCTGGCAGGACGATCTGGGGGACCGGTGGGCAACGGTGCGCATTGAGGGCTATGAGACGCCGGTCAAGTTGAAGGCGGTCCACTTCTATCCCTTCGATGATTACGACATTGCCCGATCGCAAAGCGCGGTGCGTTGAAACTGGATCCAGGCGACGCGCTTCAAGTCCCTGTTTCGATGCATGTCGTTGTTGTCCCGGAACCGCGCTTCCGGGCGGCTTGCATCAATGCGACATCAAGACCGGCAGACGCAGATTCGACAAAATCCCCTCCGTCGCGCCGCCAAGCGCAAAGTCCCTCAGGCGGGAGTGGCCCCAGCCACCCATGACCAGCAGGTTGCCGCCGACTTTAAGGGCATGCTCCTGCAGGGCGACGCCAATTTCACTGTCGCCAGTCTGAATGGACTGGGCCTTCGCACGCAGCCCGCGCGCCGCAAGTCCATGCGCAAGGCGTTCAGCAATATCCTTGCCTGGCAGCACCTTCTCATCGGTCACGCTCACGATCGATATAGCCGATGCGCGTTCCAGGAACGGCTTCGCGTCGGCCACTGCCCTTGCAGCCACGCGGCTGCCGTCCCAGGCGATCACCACGTTGTCGAGCGCACCGACATCTTCGTCACCCGGGAGAATCAAGGCCGGCCGGCCGGAGCTGAACACGACCTCCTCAGCGGTCATGCGGATGGACTCGGTATCCCTCGCCCATCCCACCATGCAGAGGTCGAAATAGCGGCCCTCCCGGGCGGCAGCTTCCCCTAAGAACGCGGGCTGCGCTTTCAACTCCTGAGTGGTCAGGGTAACTTTGCACCGCGCGGCTTCGGCCGCGACATTCTCCAGCAGGGCCTTGCCGCGATTCCTGCTGGCAGTCTCGACCTCACGGATCTTGGCAGGGAGGTCGAGCAGGAAGCTGGACAGCGCGTTGGAAACGTCCGGAATGTCGACATTGATGACCGCCGCATCCAGCGTGGCGCCAAGCTGCTTGGCCACGGCCACCGCATTCGACGCGATCTTCGGCGCCGGCGGGTCCGGATAAGTCGGCAGGAACAGGGATGCCAGCATCTGCATAGCTTGTCTCCTTGGATCTTATGCCCGCCTGGCGGACATGGAATGCGGTGACTACTCAGTTCGACAGCAGCCTGTGGAACGAGCCCGATCCGAGCAGGGATCGCGTCGCGCCCCCGAACGCCCATTCGCGGAACCGGCTATGGCCATACCACCGGCCACAATGAGATCGGCCCCGATTCGATCAGCTCCAGCGATAATCGAGTCGCCCACCGAGCTTCCCTCGCTTTCGAGCAGTTGGGACCGGGCTTTCACACCATGCCTCATGAGGAAGCGCACCACGTCCGCCGCGCCATCCCGCGCGACGAGCGTTCCTTCCTCGGCCGCATTGAAAACGGTCACTTCCTTGGCGTTGCGCAGGAAAGGCATCGCGTCGACCACGGCCCGCCGCGCTTCGCGGCAATCCTTCCAGGCGACCATGATCCTCTCACCCTTGAAGGAGGCGAGATCGTCGGCCGCAAACAGAACCGGCCTGCCCGCGGAAAGCACCAATGCTCCCGGATCCACGGTCCTTCGGAAATCGCCGGCGGCAGCCGCGGCCGGCGCTCCGGTGATCACCAGATCGGCCGCCCGCGCGTGCAGCGCCACGGCGCGCGTAGGGTCGTCGAGTTCCGCATGCCAGGATGCGCGCTCGTTGTCACCGGCGACGGCGAGGAACTCCTCCTTGAGCTTGCTGATACGATCCTCGATCTCGAGCGTCCGGTGACGCAACACCTCGGCCACAGCCGGAGAAGACTCGCTCGGCGACACCAATGTGGAGGGCTCGGCAGCCGCCAGCGCGATCAGATCCGCTTCGAACTTCCTTGCGACCTGCTGCGCGAAAATCAGCCGCGGCGTTGCCGGGGCGTCGATATCGAGCTGGACCAATATCGTCGTGTAGATCATATCCGGGCTCCATCAGAGACGGGTAGACCAGCACGGCCGAAAGCGTCCCGCTTTGATGTGCATCAACTTCGGTTCAGTCGGGAGAGGACAGGCCGAGAGCATCGAGTCCGGCCGCAAGGTGATCGCCCAACAGCGGGTTGCCGCAAAGATAGTCGGCCGTGTGCCTGTTGTGAGCGTAGGCGGCCTGCTGACGAACCTCGTCCCAATCGCCCGCCTTGCCGTCATCCCTGCCGAGCCATGTCAACGCCACGAGGTCGATCTGCTCGTCGACGGAGAGATCCGAGATCAGCGACCCAAGCTCTTCGCGCACGGGGTCATCATCATGATCCTGAAGCACCGCGACTTCGCCGTCGTCCGTGGGATTGGAGCCCGCATCCGGCTCGGTGACGGCGACCTTGACATCGAATCCATGCGCCTTGGCGATTATGAAACAGACCTTGCCGACGGAGATCGCCAGCTCAGGAGCCTCGGCGTCCTCACTACCGATTCCGCGTTTCATCCGATACCTCCTCTTGCGCCGTCAGCGCTCTCCTCCGTCATTGGCCGAGGCTCCCGATATAGGCGATGATCGCCTCGATCTGATCCGGAGAGGCCACAAACTCGGGCATGTCCGGATGGCCGGTGGAGATTCCCTCGGCCAAGGCTTCCTGCAGGTCCTCGATCGGATAGCGGCGGTGCAGTAGACGAAAAGGCGGGGCATCGGGATGGGTGCTTTCGCCAGTCCGGCCGACTGCGTGGCACCGCGCGCAGTTTGTTTCGACCAGCCTTTTGCCATAGGCAACCTGCAGATTATCGCCCGCCCAAGCCGACGATGCGAAAACGATAGCAAACGGCAGAACCTTGAGCGCTGTTCGACGTTTCATGGCTGCTGAATAGGTCTTGAGCGGACGCCGCGCCTTGACCTCGCTCAAACGGCTGGAACGCAGCTACCGCTCGAGGACATACGTGCCGGGCGCCGCGCAAACCGTCTTCAAGGCGCCCAGGGCATCGCCCCGGTCGGCCGCGACCTCACGGCTGGAATGACCGGCCAGCCATTCGACCCAGGCCGGCCACCAGGAGCCATATGTCACGGCCGCCTCTTTTGCCCACTCGTCCGGGCCGGGACGAATGGCGGCATGGCGGCAACTGAGCCTTTTATAGGAACGGTTCGGGTGTCCGGGCTCCGACACGATACCCGCATTGTGCCCGCCGGTGGTCAGGACGAAGTCGATGTCGGTGTCCAGGAGATAGGTCAGCTTGAATACCGACCGCCACGGCGCGACGTGGTCCGTCTCGGTGCCGACCGCGAACACTGGGGCTCGAATGTCTTCCAGATGAACAGGCCTTCCCTCGACACGAAAGCGTCCCTCGACAAGGTCGTTGTCCAGATAGAGCTGCCGCAAATATTCCGACTGCATGCGAAACGGCATACGGGTTGAATCGGCATTCCAGGCCATGAGGTTGGTCATCGGAGCGCGCTCGCCGAGCAGATATTCGCGCACCATGCGTGACCAGATCAGATCCTGCGAGCGAAGCATCTGGAAAGCGCCAGCCATGCGGCGCTGGTCGAGGGTGCCTTCCACCCACATCACGTCCTGGAGCAGCGTGATCTGGCTCTCGTCCATGAACAGGCCGAGCTCGCCCGGTTCTTCGAAATCGACCTGCGCCGCGAAAAGCGACAGGCTGGCCAGGCGGTGGTCGCCGTCACGGGCCATTGCCGACGCCGCTATCGACAGCAGCGTCCCGCCAAGGCAGTAGCCCACCGCGTGAATCTGGCTGCTTCCCGTCGCTGCCTCGACCGAGTCCATGGCCGCCATCGCGCCGAGCTGGCGATAGTCGTCGAGCGATACTCCGGCCTGGTCGCTGCCCGGATTGCGCCAGGAGATGCAGAAAACCGTATAGCCGCTCTGGACAAGATAGCGGACCAGCGAGTTCTCCGGTGAAAGATCGAGGATGTAGTATTTCATGATCCAGGCGGGGACGATGAGGATCGGCTCCTCCTTCACGGTGTCCGTCATCGGCGCAAAACGGATCAGCTCGATCAGTTCATTGCGAAAGATCACCTCGCCCGGTGTGGCGGCGACCTCGATGCCCGGCCGGAAGTTTTCCACGCCAGCCGGCGGCTTGCCGTCGGCCAGACGCAGCAGGTCGTCGATCAGATTGCTGGCGCCGTTGACGAAATTGGCGCCATTTTTCCGCAAGGTCCTATCGATGACCTCGGGGTTGAGCGCCGGGAAGTTGGAAGGAGAGACGGTATCCAGGATCTGCCGGCTGTAGAACTCGACGAGGCGCTCATGCCTTCTGGTAACGCCTGGAAGTCCGCTGGTGGCGTTGTGCCACCATTGCTGGGAAAGCAGGAAGGCTTGCTGCGCGGCGTTGAAGGGGAATGACTGCCACGCCTGATGCTGGAACCTTCTGTCTTGCGGCAGGGGTGTGATGGTCGGCGCAGCGGTCCCCATTCCAAGCCCGCAGCGAAAAAGAAAATCATTCAACCTGACGAGCTTCTCGACCGCCTTGGTGGAGACCTCCGCCTGCTTGCCCGGTGATGTGGACAAGTGCAGCAGCCAGTCCTGCCAGGCCTGCAGGAGGCTGATCGGCGAAATGCCCGCGGTGAAGGCCGCTACCAGAGCATGCGAGAGCCTGTCGACATCGCGATAGACGCTTGCGCTTTCTTCGTCCGGCAATAGCGGCGCCGGGGCCGCGGCCATCACCTCGGTGCCCATGGAGCCCTGCGGCGTCCCCGGATCTTCCGCCATGTCATATCTGCTCCAGGCGGAGGACCGATCGGCGGCTGGCTTCCAGCTTTTCCCTGATGGCGACATTTCAGGCGGGAAGCGTTGCCGCGGCCATGTCGTTCATCGTTGCTTCCGCCTCCTTGCGGACTTGCCCGGCTGTCTCCGAAGCCAGCTTGGCGCCGATGGAAGCGAATTTGCCGGCTTCCTTCGCATAGTCGGAGGTGGCGTTCTGGACGAAATTCACGAACACGTCGAACGCATCGACGAACTCGTCACCGCCGGTCAGCTCCTCTACAAGCTTCAGGTCATCCTCGAACCGCCGCTTGAGGAAGGACACGCCTTCGATCCGGTAGCGCAGCAGCGCGCGGACCGAATGCGCCTGCATCGCGGCGGCGGCTCTTACGAATTTCTGGCCGGTGTGGGCGAAAGGGAGCAGCTCGGGCGCCCGAAACTCTTCTGGATTCCACATCATGGTGTCTTTCCCTTCGCTTCTCGCTTCAATTCTGATTTTGGGTGATGCGGCCGTGAGCGGCGCCCAAAGCCGTGGCTTGCGGACAAGCCTTTGCTTCGCCGGAACGACGCCCGCTCGAAATAGATCGCGGCTCCGGCGATGAAGCCGAGGCAGAGCACGGCGCCCCATAGCAGGAAATCTTCAGTGACCATCAACGAGCCCCTTTGGCCGTCCTGGCCGAACATCGCAGGTGCCGCGCAAGCTGGCATTGATCATGATCAATCCGGCCCGGCATGCCGGCTTTGACCCTGATCAAGGCGAGTGACGCCAATGCCCGCGACAAGTCCGGGACAACAAGCCCACAAGCCCACCCGCAGACGCAAAGCGAGGGACGGATATGAAGGAATTGCCGCTTGCCGATGTCTACCGGCTGATTGAGCCCGGTCCGGTCGTCCTGCTTTCGACGCGGTCCAGGCAAGGCCGCTCGAACATCATGACGATGTCCTGGCACATGATGGTGGAAGTCGCGCCGCCAATGATCGCCTGCGTCGTGTCAAGCAATGACCTCTCCTTCTTCGCCTTGCGTCAAACCAGGGAATGCGTGATCGCGCTCCCTGCCGTCGGCCTTGCGGAGAAGGTCGTGAAGGTCGGCAATTGCTCTGGCCGGGACACGGACAAGTTCGCGACCGCATGGTTCACGCCGCTTCCCGCCGAACAAGTATCGGCGCCGCTGGTGGCCGAATGTTTCGCCAACCTAGAGTGCCGCGTGGTCGATACGCGCCTGGTCAACAGACACAATCTCTTCCTGCTGGAAGTCGTCAAGGCTTGGATCGATCCGCAACAGCCGAGGCCAAAAACCATCCATCACATCGGGCATGGCACCTTCGTGGTCGATGGCGAGGTCATCCATTTCGAATCCCGGATGCCTTGAAAGTCGGGGGCGCGGCTTAGAAACGACTTTGATCCACATCAAGGCGCGCATGCTCGTCGGACATAGGGTTTGGTTCATCGAGAAGGATCAGATCGAAAGCGCGTGCGATGAGCTACAAATCAATTCTCCTAAACCTCAACATCGACGGTCCGATCGAACCGGTCACGCGGATCGGCGTGAATCTCGCCAAGCGCTTTGACGCCCGTTTGATAGGGTTTTGCGCCGCGGATGCGCCGTTGCCGGTGACGATGGCGCCTGAGGGCGCGGCGATCGCCGCCGATATCTGGGAACAGTCGCGGGATGAGATCCGACGCCGCCTGACCAGCCTGAAAGGCGAGTTCGACGGCCTGGTGGCCGGAGCGGTCAAGACGGACTGGCATGGCGATATCGAAAATCCGAATCACGCCGTGGCCCGGAGAGCCCGCATGGCCGACATCGTCGTCACCAGCGCTTCCCAGGGCGCGTCGACGGGCGACTCCTACCGCACGGTCGATCCAGGATCGCTGGTGCTGCGCGCGGGCCGGCCGATCCTGGTCGCGGCTCAGGGCGCGATGGATTTGCCGGCTCGCAGGATCGTGGTGTCCTGGAAGGACACGCGTGAGGCCAGGCGGGCGGTGGCGGACGCTGTACCGCTTATGGCCATGGCCGAGGAAGTCACCATCGTCGCGGTCGATCGCAATCCGGACGACTGGACCAGGGACAGCGTCAAGGACGTGGCGAGCTTCCTGGCCGGTCACGGCATCAAGGCGCGCACCGAGATCATCAAGACGGCCGATGATGAAAGCAATCGCCTCGTCGATTTCTTCGCCTCGATGAATGCCGAGTTGATTGTGTCGGGCGCCTATGGGCATAGCCGGTTGAGGGAGTGGGTGTTCGGCGGCGTTACCCGCTCCTTGCTGGACGAGGTGTGGCTTAATCGGCTGATGTCGAACTGACGCCGCTGCTTATCCGCGCGGCGCTCTCGCGGTGAAGCATCGCTACCGCATGCAAGGGATGCGTGGATGCCGCTGCAGGCGACTATTTTTCGACGCATTGACCGAAATCAAATTCTTCGCATCGAAATCCTTCATATGTGGCGCAATCACCTACTTAAGGTAACGCCGCTCAATGAGAAATGCCGTCGCGAGGCTTGTCGACACCTGCAATGCTGAGAGAAGCAAGGGATCGGACTTTCCAACCATCTGGAGAGATGTGCTGAAGGCGCATCCCTGCGTGCTCGGGCAGCCGGTACAGGACAGCGGAGAGGACGGTCCGCTGCTGAGGATTCCCTTGATCACCGGCCAGGCCCTCGTGTTCCTGGGTTCGCATTTTTCCCTGTGGTAAGCTCCCGGTTGCCGGGTGGTCCTGACGGTTTGGCCGCATCCTGTCCAACTTGACGAGAATCAAGGTCGTTGCGTCCTGTCTTGGTCCCACCAGCAAACAGCAGGACGCTGCCGATCTCACGGGCGACTGCCTCCGCGCGTAGACATCGTCGACTGTGATGTTGATCGCCAACCGACCGGGCGTCGGGACCGTCAGCGGGTTGTCAGGCTGGGCTTGCTAGACAGCGCTCGCGGCCGATCATCTTTCCAAGCAGTCCGCCTTTGTGGTCGCCGGACGGCAGACAGGAGCACATTCGATGCAGTTTCTGAGAATTGGACTTGCGTTGACCACGCTGGCCGTTGCGGCGCCGGCGTTCGCGGATTCCACGGTCAACGTGAAATTATGGGACAAGAACGGCGACATGAACGCCGACGCCAAGATGGGGATGGGCATGCCGGCGAATATGAGCATGGCGATGATGAAGGTTCAGGTCGACAAGAAGGTCGTGCCGGCTGGCAAGGTGACCTTCGATGTGACCAACACCTCCAAGGCCACGGTCCATGAAATGATCGTCGTGCCCGTGGCGGACCCAAAAAAGACGACGCTGCCCTATATTTCGAACGAGAACCGTGTCGATGAGGATGCGGCGGGCCATCTGGGCGAGGTCTCGGAACTCGATCCGGGCAAGTCGGGTTCGCTGACGCTCGACCTCAAGCCAGGCTTCTACGCGGTCTTCTGCAACATCCCCGATCATTTCATGAACGGCATGTGGGCCACCATCAAGGTTCAGTAAGACGGCACCGAGCACGCCCGGCGACGAACCGCGGCGTGCTCGCCAAGCCAAGTGTGGTTGTGCCAATCAAAGGCGAACCGAGTGTCGATCCGGTCAGGCGGCTTCTATGGCGCTTTTGATCGACATCGCGGAATGCTTGACGAAGTCCTTGGCGATCTCGCCGACGAGTTTGGCGCTCAATGCCGGCTGATAGTGCCTCCGCATCTCACCAAGTGTGCGCGGATCGGCGATCAATAGTATATGCTCGCAGGCTTTCTCGCGGGCCTTCTGATTGAGATAGCTCGCGATCGACGCGGCAAAGTCGTCTTCGCCCAGCCGGGACTCGTCCGGATTGGCGGTTGAACTGCGATGCCTGCCGCCGGATCCGGCGTGGGCCACTTCAAGGACCGAATCCTCGACTTCGATCAGGTCAAGATGAGGTTCGTGCCCCTTGTTGTGAAACAGCCGAAGGCTCTCGCCATCCGTAACTGCGACGAGGGTGCCGTTATTCAGGATCATGTGTTTCTCCGAGGTCGGATCAGCCGAGCACTCCAGCGCCGTCCGATCATTTCACTTGCCATTGCCAGACAGGTAAGCCCCGATCCCCTCGCGTCGCTTTGACCTTGATCAAAGCCGGGCACGGCCATGAACGACCGGCTAAGTCGAGCAGAAGGCGGAATGCAGCGCCTCGATGACAGTCAGCACCTCCGGGCGGTGCCAGGCGATCGAATCCGTCGAAGCGCCCCCCTCGGCGTAGATCATGCCGGAGCATCAAAGCCGACGAACTTGGCATGCCGGACGGCGGCGCCGTCGAATCTTGACCCGCCGCGGCAAGGTCCTATTCGAAGGAGTAGGTGAATCCTTCCGGCGACGCACCCACGATGACTTTCGCCATCTTCTTGCCCTCGAGCGAGCGGTTGAGCACGCCGCGGCTGAGTTCCGGCAGCAGCGTGTTGGTCAGGATGGCGTCGATCATGCGCCCGCCGGACTCGATCTCGGTGCAGCGCGCCTTGACCAAATCCATCACGCCATCGCCGATCACCAGCTCGGCGTCGTTGGTTGCCTTGAGGCGCTTGGCGATCTTGCCGAACTGGTGCCGGGCGATCGCCTCGATCATCGCGTCCGACAGCGGATAATAGGGAATGGTGACGACGCGGCCGAGGAAAGCGGCCGGGAAGACCTTCAGCAGCGGCGCGCGCAGGGCCTGGTCGAGATCGTCGATGCCGGTCCGGACCGTGCCGTTCTTCGTCCGATCCATGATGACGTCTGAGCCGACATTCGAGGTAAGCAGGATCAGCGTGTTCTTGAAATCGATGCGACGGCCCTCGCTGTCGTCCATCATGCCCTTGTCGAAGACCTGGAAGAAGATCTCATGCACGTCGGGATGCGCTTTCTCGACCTCGTCGAGCAGGATCACCGAATAGGGTTTTCTGCGCACGGCCTCGGTCAGGATGCCGCCCTTGCCGTAGCCGACATAGCCGGGCGGCGCGCCCTTGAGCGTCGAGACCGTGTGGGCTTCCTGGAATTCCGACATGTTGATCGAGATGAGGTTCTGCTCGCCGCCATAGAGCGTCTCGGCCAGCGCCAGCGCGGTCTCGGTCTTGCCGACCCCGGAGGGGCCGCAGAGCAGGAACACGCCGACCGGCTTTTCCGGCGCGCCGAGGCCGGCGCGGCTGGTCTGCACGCGCCTGGCGATCATCTCCATTGCGTGATCCTGGCCGACGACGCGTTCGGACAGGGTGGCGGCGAGCTTCAGCGCCTTCTCGGTCTGGCTGGAGAGCATGCGTCCGGTCGGAATGCCGGTCCAATCCTGCACCACGGCGGCGACAGCGTTGCGGTCGACCGACGGCAGGATCAGCGGCGTCTCGCCCTGCGCGGCCGCAAGTTCCGCCATCAACTCGCGCAGCCTCGCCAGGTCGGCGGCGGCTTCATCCGCCGGCTCGGCGGAAACTGTTTCGGCCTTTGCGGCCTTTGCTCCTTTGGCCTTCGGGGTCTTGGCCTTCTTGGCCCCGGCAGCCGCGCCGTCGCCAGCCTTGCTCTCGGCAGCCTTTTGTTCGGGCGCCTTTGCCGCGCCGTGCCCGCTCTCGGTCCCGGCAGTCTCCTCAGCCGCCGCCTCGTCGAGCGGCACACCCTCGCCGCGCAGTTTGGCGCGCAGGTCGAGGATCTCAGCCACCAATGCCTTTTCCCGATCCCACCGCCCCTGGGCGGCGGCCAAACTCGTCTCGGTTTCCGCCAGCCCGGCATCGACACGGGCCTGCCGGTCGGAGACGTCGATGCCGATCGCCGCTTCGCGGCCGATGATGCCGCTTTCGACCTCCAGCGCCTGGCGGCGGCGCAGGATGTCCTCGACCTCGGCCGGCGTCGCATGCTGCGAGACGGCGACGCGGGCGCAGGCGGTGTCGAGTAGGCTGACCGCCTTGTCCGGCAGCTGGCGCGCCGGGATATAGCGGTGCGAAAGCGAGACCGCCGCCTCGATCGCCTCGTCCAGGATTTGCACCTTATGGTGCTGCTCCAGCACGCCGGCGACGCCGCGCAGCATCAGCACGGCCACGGCTTCCGACGGCTCGTCGATCTTGACCACCTGGAAGCGGCGGGTGAGCGCCGGATCCTTCTCGATGTGCTGCTTGTACTCGGCCCAGGTCGTGGCCGCGATGGTGCGCAATTCGCCGCGCGCCAGCGCCGGCTTCAACAGATTGGCTGCATCGCCGGTTCCCGCCGCTCCGCCAGCGCCGATCAGCGTATGCGCCTCGTCGATGAACAGGATGATCGGCACTTCGGAGGCCTGGACCTCGTCGATGACGGCCTTCAGCCGCTTTTCGAACTCGCCCTTGACGCTGGCGCCGGCTTGCATCAGCCCGACATCGAGCATGCGTACGGAGACATTCTGAAGCGTCGGCGGCACGTCGCCCTGGGCGATGCGCAGCGCAAATCCCTCGACCACCGCCGTCTTGCCGACGCCGGCCTCGCCGGTCAGGATCGGGTTGTTTTGCCGGCGTCGCATCAGGATATCGACGATCTGCCTGATTTCCGGATCGCGGCCGACGACCGGATCGATCTTGCCGTCACGGGCGCGCTGGGTGAGGTCGGTGGCGTATTTGGCCAGGGCGGAATCCCCGCCCGGGCCGCGCTTGACCGGTGTCTCCGCGGCGGCCGCGGCGCGAGGTGAGCCGGCTTCGAGCGAGCCTTCCGTGACATCGGCGAAGCGGGAAATGACGCCATCCGCATCGATCTTGTCGAATTCGGCGCTGATCTTCGACACCAAGCCTTCCAGCGCCGGCGTCTTCAGGCAGGCGAGCAGGATATGGGCGCTGCGCACCTCCTCCACCCCGAATTCGAGCGTCGCCAGGTTCCAGCCTTCCTGGATGGCGTGGAAGATGTGGTCTGAGAATTCCTCCACCGAAGTGGCGCCATAGGGCAGCTTGTCGATGGCGCGGGTCATGTCGGCCGTCAGCCGGCTGACATCCAGTCCGGCGTCGGCGATGATCATCTGCACATCCGAGCGCTCCGACAGCACCAGCTGCTGGATGAAATGGGCGAGCTCGACATAGGGATTGCCGCGCAGCTTGGCCGTGTCCGCCGCAGCCTTGAAGGCGCGCACCCCCGTGGCGTTGAGCTTGGCGACCAGTTCCTTACGCTTGAAGCTCTGCGATGACCGGCGCTGTTCCATCGAACCTGCTCCCGCAACCTGCCGACCCATACCCTGCCATATAAGCGGCTGCTTGACAAAGCCGTGCGGCGGATAGGGTCCTTGAATCTATCCGGGCGGCACCGCCCGGTTACACAAGCCTTGCAAACTCGTGGCAACAAACATGGATTGCCGTCCAGACTATGCGAGCCATTTCACATACCGGGTCCGACAATCGCGCAATGGGTTTCGCCGAGAAAGCGGCTGCGTTTAGCTTCCGTTAGTTTTTGCGCAGGTGCTCAATTGTCGTCGCGTGAGGCCGGTGATAACGTTACGTCACATAGGGTCTCAGGGCCGCTGGCTGGGGGTTGGTGTGATTGATCTCGCACTCTGGCTGAATCCTCTGAACGGTGCGAAACCGTCGGGAGAGGACTTGCGCAACGACCCGGCTTTTCATGAGCTGGAGCGCCTGACCGAGCCTCAGGTCAAAGTCGTTCACGACGGCAACAGCAAGCCCACCTCGCAATCCAGTCCGGTGGACTGGACGGCCGTGCTGGAAAAAGCCGAGGAATTGCGTCCGCGCGGCCGGGATCTGCGGCTGCTGGTCATCGTTGCGCGGGCCTTGGCCAACGAGGAAGGGCTGGCCGGCCTCGCCCAGGGCCTGACGCTCATCGCCAAGACCCTCGAACAGTACTGGGACACGATGCACCCTGCGCTGCGGACGGGCGCGCCGCGCGAGGCCGCCTTGCGCCGCATAAATGCGCTGCTCGACCTGCAAAACGGCCAGGAAGGCCTGCTGGCGAACCTCAGGCAGGCGGTATTCTTCTCGCCGCGCGCGATCGGGCCGATCAGTGGCCGGGACCTGGAACAGGCAGCGCTCGACGAACGCGTCATGCTCCAGGAGGCTGCCTCCGGCCTCGGGACCGCCGAAAAGGCGGCGCTGACGAGCGCTCACAACCAGCTGTTGAATCGTGTGCGGACCGGATGCGCGGCGCAGATCGATCAAGCGGCGGACGCGATGACGTCGCTGCTGGCCGACGCGCGTGCCGCGATCGCCGCTCTCGACGCGGTGGATGTCGCGCTCAATGCCCGCATCGAAGGCAGTGGCGCCACCGTCCCGGAATTGAAGAAGTTCCTGCAGCGTTTGCTGACGACGCTGGAGCGGAATTCCAGCGCGGGCGCCCAAGTGGCGAATGGTGCCACGAAAGCCTCCCCACAGCCGGCGCAGCCGGCATCGACGCCCGCCCGAAACGGTCATGGAGCCGAGCCGATGGCAAGTGTGGCAAGCCCAGTCGAAGCGAGCGCCGGCCTGCCGGACCGGATCAACTCGCGCGACGAAGTCGTCAAATGCCTGGACCTCGTCGTCGCCTTCTACGACCGCACCGAGCCGTCCAGCCCCATCCCGCATCTCGCCCGGCGGGTGCGCCGGATGGTGCACATGGATTTCGTGGAACTGATGGAAGATCTCGCCCCGTCGGGGCTGAAGGAATTCCGGCTGCTTGCCGGTGTCCCGGATCCCAAGAAGCCGGCCCAGAAGGATGAAAGGTAACAAGCATGCCAGCAGAGAGCAAAGCGAAGGTCATCGAAAGAAACCGCGCGCCGCGCGTGCAGATCGCCTATGACGTCGAAACCTACGGCAGCCCGACGACGATCGAACTGCCGTTCGTCATGGCCGTGATGGCCGATCTTGCCGGCGCTTCACAGACCAAGGAAGCGTCGAAATCGGTCCTCGACCGCAACTTCGTCGAAACCGACGCCAACCGCTTCCCGAAATTCATGGAAGCGATGGGGCCGCGCGTGAAGGCGCGGGTGAAGAACACGCTCCCGCAGGCCGAGGGCCAGGAGCGGGACGAAGAGCTCGCCATCGACCTCACCTTCTCCAAGATGGGCGACTTCGCGCCGGACAAGATCGCCGAGCAGGTCCCGCAGCTGGCCGAGATCCTGAAGATGCGCCGCCAGCTCGAGGAGCTGCTGGGCTTCATGGACGGCCGCGTCGACGCCGAAAAGCGCATCGCGCAGCTTCTGAACAACGAGCCGCTGCTGAGCAAGATCGCCAGCCAGGCGATGGATGACGGCAAGGGCGAGGAGTAAGTCATGGCCGAACAGCAAAAAACCGCAGCCACCGCCGAGGCGGAAGCCATCGATCTCGGCGAATTCAGCGGGCTCCTTGAAAAGGATTTCAAGGTCAAGAAGGACGACAGCGAGAAGCTGCAGCAGCTGGTGCGCAACCTGGCACTGGCGGCGCAATCGCGCTCCGAGACGACGACCATCTCTTCCAACGCGATCAAGTCGATCAAGTCGCTGATCGCCGGCATCGACAAGATGCTGACGACGCAGGTCAACGAGATCCTGCATGCGCCGGAAGTGCGCGAGATGGAAGGCACGTGGCGCGGCCTCTGGTACCTGATCAACAACACCGAGACCGATACCAAGCTGAAGATCCGGGTGATGAACATCTCCAAGGAGCAGCTGGCCGACACGCTGGAAGACTATGAAGGCCAGATGTGGGACCAGAGCCCGATCTTCAAGAAGGTCTACACGGACGAGTATTCGATGCTGGGCGGCGAGCCTATCGGCTGCATCATCGGCGCCTACGAGTTCTCCAACCACCCGCGCG
This sequence comes from Mesorhizobium sp. M2A.F.Ca.ET.043.02.1.1, assembly GCF_003952405.1. NCBI lineage: Bacteria > Pseudomonadati > Pseudomonadota > Alphaproteobacteria > Hyphomicrobiales > Phyllobacteriaceae > Mesorhizobium > Mesorhizobium sp. M2A.F.Ca.ET.043.02.1.1. Next base: position 4,639,752 of record NZ_CP034445.1, on the reverse strand, counting down.
ACGTCGGCCTGCTGCGCAACATCTCGGGCGTCTGCGCCTCGGCGCACACGCCGTTCATCGCTGCCGCCTCGCCGCGGCTGTTCCGCATGGACAGCTGGCAGGAACTGCCGAACCCGCAGGACCTGCAGATGATCGTCAACAACCCGGCCTATGCCTCCTGGCAGTCGCTGCGCGAAAGCGAGGACGCCCGCTATATCGGGCTCACCATGCCGCGCGTGCTGGCGCGCCTGCCCTACGGCTCGGAGACCGTTCCGGTGAAGGGCTTCACCTTCGAGGAAGAGGTGGGCGGCGACCACAACAAATATGTCTGGATGAATGCCGCCTTCCCGATGGGCGTCAACATCAACCGCAGTCACAAGCTCTATGGCTGGGGCACGCAGATCCGCGGCGTCGAGAATGGCGGCACGGTGCTCAACCTGCCGGTGCACGCCTTCCCAACCGACGACGGCTCGATCGCGATGAAATGTCCGACCGAGGTCGCCATCGACGACCGGCGCGAAGCGGAATTGGCCAAACTCGGCCTGATGCCGATCCTGCACCGCAAGAACACCGACCTTGCGGCCTTCATCGGCGCGCATTCGCTGCAGGACGACGAGACGCGCGCCGGACGTCTGGTCGATCCTGACGCGCAGTCGAACGAGCGGCTTTCCGCCAACTTGCCTTACCTGTTCCCGGTCTCGCGCTTCGCGCACTACCTCAAGGCAATCGCGCGCGACAAGATCGGCTCGTTCAAGGAACGCACCGATATGGAGATCTGGTTGACCGAATGGATCAACCGGTACGTGCTGGCCAACCCTGCCTTCGCCGACGACAAGGCGCGCGCCAAGCGCCCGCTTGCCGCGGCCGAGGTGCAGGTCGACAGCGTGGAAGGCCGGCCCGGTTACTACAATGCCCGTTTCTATCTGCGTCCGCACTATCAGTTGGAAGGCATCAACGCCTCGCTCCGGCTGGTGTCGGAACTGCCGTCGGTGAAGGGCTGAACTCGTTAAGCAAAGTCATCTTGTTTCGTAGCGGTGGAGAAAGACAATGCCAGACAGAACCGATGCGCCCTCGACGAAAATCGACGGCTTCCTGAAAGTGCCGGACATCAAGGGCCCGAGCAAACGTGACGGCCATGAAGACGAGATCGAGATCCACGGCGTCGACTACAAGATGATCGCGCCCTACGACCCGAACTCGCTGTCGCGGCGCGGCCGCGTGTCGATGGGAATGATCAAATTCTTCAAGCACTACGACAAGTCGTCGCCCTACCTGAAGAAGGCGCTGTTCGAGAACAAGGCGCTAGACGAGGTGGTGTTCTCGGCACGCCGCACCATCGACGGCGAGACGAGCGACTATCTGGTGGTGACTCTCACCGACGCCTCGATCATGGAATACGATATGCGGCAGGCGCAGGACGAGCCAGACCTGATCGAGGAAGAGGTCAGCTTCGCCTACAAGAAGATCAAGTTCGTCTACGACAAGGACGATGAGATCGAAATGGACGTCTATGTCGGCAAGTGAGGCCAAGCGGCCCGGCGCAAAGGCGCAGCTCGCCGGCAGCTCGCGGGCAAAGCGCGAGGCGGTTCAGCCCTCCCTCTGGGACCGCCTCGTCAACGATTTGCCCGGGCTGACGTCGGAGATCGACGGGCTGCGTCGCCTGCTGGATGAAGAACTCGGCGCCGAGCGCGTCGAGGCTCTTCTTGCCGGCAGCGCGCGGGCCATCGATGCCGATGCCGAGCTTACGGCCGAGCAGAAACGGCGACTGCATAGGCTGATCTTCCAGACCGAGCATCGCGCCGAAATCGAAAGCCGCGGCGTGGTGGTATCGGCGCGCGTGCTGCGCGAAGCCGTCCGGCGCGACATAGAGGCGCTGTTCAACACCGAGCGTTTCGAATCCGTGCCGATGCTGTCCGACGCCGAGCACGAACAGCCCTTGGACGAGTTGCCGTCGCTGGCCGATTTTCCGGAAGTGCGCCGCAGCGTCGTCAATTACGGCGTGCCGTCCTTCTCCGGCCGCTCCTCGCGGGATTTCGACCGCGACACGCTGGCGCGCGAGATCCGCGCGGTGCTCGCCACCTTCGAGCCGCGTCTCAAGGAAAGCGCGACGACCGTCAATGTCACGCTCGGCGACAAAAGCGTCGGCCTCAAGATCGAGATCCACGCCGTGCTGATCATGACGCCGACGCCGGAACGCATGCGGCTGCGCACCACGATCAATCTCGACAACGGCCTGGCGCGAACCGAATTCCGGGAGACCTGAGATGGATCGGGTCTTCGTAGAGTATTACGAAGAGGAACTAACCCATATCCGGGCGCTGGCCGCGGAATTCGCCGACATGCATCCGGCGGTCGCGCGCAACCTTTCCCTCGATACCGTCCCCTGCCCCGACCCCTATGTCGAAAGGCTGCTCGACGGCGTTGCCTTCCTTGCGGCGCGCACGCGGCTCAAGGTCGACGCGGAGCGCTCGCGCTTCTCGCGAGCCGTGCTCGACGTGCTTTACCCGGACCTGGTGACGCCGGCGCCTGCGACGGCGATGGCCGTGCTGAAACCTGGACAGCAAGTGCAGTCGATGATCGCCGGCCATGCCGTCGCGCGCGGCACGCGGCTGGTCTCTGGCCTGCATCCGGGGCTCTCGACGCGCTCGACCTTCACCACCGCGCAGGAGGTCACGCTGTGGCCGGTCGCGATCAATTCGGTGGGCTATTTCCAGGACCGCAGCGCGCTTGCCGCCGCAGGTATCACGCCGGTCGGCGGCGTGCGCGGCGAGGCGGCGTTCCGCATCACGCTGGCGCGGACCGGAAAGGGCAAGCTCAGCGAGTTGTCGCTCGACCGCCTCGACCTCTATTTCGCCGGGCGCGCCAAGGCGCCGCTCATCTTCGACGCGATCTTCGGCGCCTGCTCGGCCGTCGGCGCGCGGGCGGAAGGCAAGACCAATCCGCTCACCGCCCTGCCCGAGCCCGAGATGATCGGCATCCACGACGACGAAGCGCTGATGCCGCGCACCCGCCCGACTTTCGAGGGGTACCGGCTGCTGCGCGAATATTTCATGATCCCGGAGCGCTTCCACTATGTGCGGGTCGCCGGCCTGCAGCCGGTGATCCGCAAGTGCGACGGGGGAATGGAGATCATCTTCCTGTTCCGGCGTCCGGTGCCGGAGCTCGCCGATGTGACGGCGGCCGATTTCGAGCTGTTCGCGACGCCGATCATCAATCTCTTCGAACGCGAATGCAACGTCATCGAGATCGATCCGCGCCGGACGCGCCAGGTGCTGCATGCCGACCGCACCCGGGCGCGCGACTTCGAGATCTTCCGCGTCACCCGGGTTGAGGACGCCGACGCCGAAGGTAGCGAAGCGGTCATTCCAGAACTGTTCAGCCTTGGGCAGAACCGTGGCAGCGGCTGGGTCTATTCGACCGAGCGGCGGCCGCGCCGGGCGACCGAGGACGAGCGGCGCGGAGGCCTGACCCGTACCTCCTATACCGGCGACGATGTCTTCATCGCGGTCTCGCGCCCGGCGGGAAGCCCGGCGAACCGGCCGCTCAAGCGGCTCGACGTGATGGCGCTCTGCACCAATCGCGACCTGCCGATCCTGGACGACACGCCGACGCTGACGCTGGAGACCGCCGATCCGGTGGAAGCGGTGCGGCTGCTCGGCGCGCTGCGGCCGCCGCAGCCGGCGATCCCGGCAGCGTTGCCGGCCGGCGCCGAAGGCGAATCCCGCGCTGACAATCTCGCCTGGCGGCTGGTGGCGCAGCTCTCGCTCAATTTCCTCAGCCTCGCCAAGGAGGGCCGCGGCGTCGACCCGTTGCACGCGCTGCTCGACCTCTACGCCGATCGCGGCGATCCGAGCCTTGCCCGCAACGTGCATTCGATCACCCGCATCGACTCGCGCCCGGTGATCGAGCGGCTGCAGATCGACGGGCCGATGTGTTTCGGCCGCGGCACCGAGGTGACGCTGCATGTCGACCAGTCGGTGCTGGCGGGTCAGAGCACATTGCTGCTTTCGGCCCTGCTGGCGCGGCTGTTCGCCCGCCATGCGGGGATAAATGGTTTCGTGCGGACCCGCACGCGGTTGCTGCAGAAGCAGGAGGATGTGCCATGGCCGATGACGCCCGGCAATCGCTACCTGATCTAGCGCGACCGGCCCCGACCGAAGCGGAGCCGCTGTCGGAGGGATACGACTTCTTCGAGCTGCTGCGCCGGCTGGAGCAGCGGCGCGGCCTATTCGGCCATTCCGGAACCGCGGAGCGCGAGCCGGCAAGGCTCGGCCAGCATGTGCGCCTGAGCTTCTCGGCCAGGGACGTGGTCAAATTCCAGGATGCGGGCGAAAAGGCTACGGCGCGGGTGACCCTCGCCAATCTCGGCCTGCTCGGGCCGGAAGGGCCGATGCCGCTGCATCTGACCCGCTGGGTGCTCGACCGGCTGTCGCAGCGCTGGTTCACCGGAGCCGACGCCGAGCAGACCAGCGACACGACCTTCGTCGACTTCGTCAACATCCTGCAGCACCGCATGATCGCGCTCTACTATCGCGCCTGGGCGGACGCGCATCCGGCGGTGCAGATCGAACGTTCGGTCGGCGGTCGTGTCCGCGCCATGCTGGAAGCCATGGCCGGCATCGGCCTTCCCGGCACGCAGGACCCCGAGCTCGACACGGTTCGGCTGCGCCAGGCCGGATCGCTGGCGAACCAGGTCGACGGCGCGGAGCGGCTGACGCTGTTCCTCGCCACCGCCTTCAAGGTGCCGGTTGAGATCAAGGAATTCGTCGCCGCCTGGATCGCCATTCCGAAGGCGCTGCAGAGCCAAGTCGGCAAGGCCTATGCGGCGCTGGGGCGCGGGGCCACGATCGGCCCGCGCGTCTTCAGCCGGCAGAGCCGCATCGAATTGCGCGTCGGCCCGCTCAGTCTCGACGATTTCAAGTCGTTCCTGCCTGGAGAACGGAGGCTTGTCCTGTTCAAGAAGGCGGTGCGCGACATGATCGGCGAAGCCCTTGATGTCGACCTCAGGATCGTGCTCGCGCGCGACGCCGTGCCGGCGCCGAAGATGGGAACCATTCAGCTCGGTCGAACCTCCTGGCTCTCACGTCCAGCCGAAAAGGGCGACGCCGACGATCTCAGGCTGCGCACCATTGTCGGCTGGCGGCCGGACATGGCGGAGGCAGCCGCATGAGCCTGCTTCTGACCCTGGAACAAGGTCCGCGCTCGCAGCTCGTCAGGCAGAGCCGGCTGGACGAGGGCGAGTTGGTGATCGGCCGCAGCGCCGATGCCGGCTGGCAGATCGACGACCCGGACATGTTCGTCTCACGCGCCCATTGCAAGATAAGCGGCGGCCGCGACGGCTATTTTGTCACCGACACGTCGAGCAGTGGATTGTTCATCGACGACTCCGACAGCCCGCTCGGAACCGGCAGGTCGACCCGCCTGCAAAGCGGCATGCGGCTGCGCATGGGCGACTATGTGCTCCATGTCGAGATCCAGCCGGGCGCCGGCCACACCTCGATCGGCCAGGCGCCGATCGCCAACGCCGCGCCGGCGTGGCCGTCGCCACAGGCGCGGACGCCTGCCAGCATCGGCGGCGACGATTTCTTCTCGGCCAAGGCCGAGGAGGAGCCGCAGCGGCCGCGCCCGGCCGGGCTGCCCGATCCGTTCGAGCAGCCTGTGCCCGGGGCTTACGATCGCGCTTCGAACCAGCGCAGCTCGCCGGCCTTCGACGATCCGTTCAGCCTCGATCCGGTGGCGACGCCGACCTCGAACGACGAGCCCGCCACCGGCCGAGCGGACCCGTTCGGCTTTGGCGACATGCCAGCGCGCAACGACATGCCCGAGCCCCCGCCCAAAGCCGCCGGCTTCGACGATTTCAGCTTCGGGCCAGCCGCGACGCCTGCTTCCGGCCACGGTGCCGATCCAGCCGATCGCAGCGAGCGGCCGGCCGAGAAGCCGAAGGCCGCCCGTCCCTGGGAAATACCGGCGAATGCACCCGAACCGCCTGCCCCGCCGCCTCGCGCTGCTCCCGCGCCGCGGCCGTCGCGTGCAGCGCAGCCTGCGCCGAGCGACATGGCGCTGCGCGCGGCTTTCCTGCGCGGCATGGGCGTCGAGGAGGCCGACTTTCCCGGGCGTGACGCGATCGCCGAAATGGAGAAATTCGGGCGCGAATACAGGCTGATGCTCGACGGCCTGATGCAGCTCTTGCGCAAGCGCGCCGAAGAGAAGGGGAGCGCGCGTGTCCCGCAGACGGTGGTCGGTTCTTCGGAAGTCAACCCGCTCAAATTCCTGCCGACGGTCGAGGATGTCATCGTCACCATCGTCGCCGAGCGCAGCCCTGGCTTTCTCTCCGGCGAGGCGGCGATCAGCGACGCCGTCAAGGATCTCGCTCAGCATCACGTGCGCGCCTGGCGCGGCGTTCAGGCCGCGCTTCGGCGCATGATCGACCGTTTCGATCCGGCCGCGATCGAGGAAGAGCTCAAGTCCAATTCCGCGATCGGCAATCTGCTCGCCGGCGGGCGCAATGCCAAGCTGTGGGAGCTTTACCAGAAACGCCATCGCGACATCGCCCAGAGCGCGGAATCGAGCTTCCTGGGCGAGATCGGCGCAGACTTCAGGGACGCTTACGAAGAGGAGTAGGGACATGATCGACAGACGCGAATTCATCGTTGCTCTCGGCGCGACGGGGCTGCTTGCGGCTTGCCAGAGCGGCCCGCCGAAACCATCGGTGATCTCGGTCAACGTGACCGGCGGCGCCGGCATGAATCCGGGACCGGGCGGCGGCGACCGGCCGGTGACGGTTCTGGTGATGCGGCTTGCCAGCACCGGCAAGTTCAACTCGGCCGATTACTTCGCGCTGCAAGGTGATGCCGGCTCGGCGCTGGGCGCCGACCTCATCGGCTCGGACGCGATCTCGGTCGCGCCCGGCAAGACGGCGGCCAAGACCATCACGGTCGAGCCGAACGCCACGGCGCTCGGCTTCGTCGCGCTGATCCGGGAACCCGGCGGACGCAACTGGCGCACGACCAAGTCGGTTTCGCCGGGGTCGAAATTCACCATCAATGTCAGCCTCGGCAAAGGCGGCATATCCGCCTAGCGAAGCGTCAACAGGGCAGTGCAGAGAGTGGCAGCATGAGCGACGCAAACAGGGTGCTGTGGTCCGAGGGACTCTTCTTGAGGACCCAGCATTTCCAGCAGCAGGACCGGTTCTTCGAGGGGTTGGTGCGCGGCGCCTTGCAGGCGGGCCAGCTCCATACGTTCGGCTTCCAGCAGCTGACGCTCGACCAGTCGCTGCTCGACGCCGGCCAAGTGTCGATCGTATCCGCCCGGGGCATCTTCCCGGACGGCACGCCCTTCTCCATCCCGGAGCTGATGGATGCGCCGAAGCCGCTGCCGGTCACGGCCGACACCGGCGCCGGGCCGGTGCTGGTGGCGCTGCCGCTGGAACCGCCCGGCGGCGTCGGCTTCGATCCGGCGCATGCTCAATCGACGGGCGCGCGCTACCACGGCAAGATCGTCCCGGTGCGCGACGCCGTGCAGGGCGGCGCCGATCCGGAAGAAATCGAGATCGCCCGGCCGCAAGCGGTGCTGCTGGCGCCCGGCAAATCGGTCGGCGGCTATACCGCCTTGCCGATCGCCGATATCACGGGCGTGCGCGCCGATGGCGGCGTCTCGCTCGACCAGTCCTTCCTGCCGCCGACGCTGATCACCGGCGCCGTGCACTGGTACCGGCAATTGCTGCAGGAGGTCGTCACCGGCCTCGACCAGATCGCCGAGGCGCATGGCAAGATGGTGATGGGCGGGGCCGGCCGCAGCGTCGAGGACCTTTTGATGCTGCACCTCGCCAATGCCGCGCGGCCGCGGCTGGCGCATATGCTGGCGCAGGACGTCTTCCATCCGGCCGAGCTCTATCTCGAACTTGCCGGCCTCGCCGGCGAGATGGCCACCTACGGCTCGAGCTCGCGGCGGCTCGGCGAGTTGCCGGCCTACGACCACATGGCGCCCGGCCCCGCCTATATGGCGCTGGCCGACGCCTTGCGTTCGCTGATCCTCAGCCTGCGCTACATCGAGCCGAAATCGCGCGCGCTTCCAGTCATGCGGCACGCGACCAATGTCTGGAAGGTGCGCATCGACAACCCGAAGCTGCTGGTCGCCAGCCGCATCGTCATCCGCGTCGGCTCCGAACTATCGGAAGACGCGCTGCGCAAGATCTTCGTCAACCAGGCGACGGTCGGCTCGGCCGACCAGTTCGAGGGCCTGTGGAAATCGCGCCTGCCCGGCATTCCGCTGAAACCGCTTCATTCGCAGCCGCGCGAGATCCCCTATGACGGCGACCGGCTGTGCCTGGAGCTGGACCAGAAGAGCGAGCATTGGGCCTCGCTGCTTGACGCTCCGGGCTTCGTCATCGGCGTTTCCGGCGTGCTGCCGAGCGAGCCGCAGGTCGACTGCTATTCGGTGAACAGGTGAGGCCATGAGCCGGGATGATCCCTTCGGACTGTCGGAGGATCGCGAGCGCACACGCATCCGGCTGACCGGTGCGGCGCCCCGGCCGATGGCGCCGCTGGCGCCGGGCGCGCCGGTCAAGCGGGCGCGCGCCCATCCCAACACGCTGATCAACATCTTCGCGCCGCTGCTCGAATTCGCGCCGGAGCTCGAAAGCGCGCTGGCGCCGGAGAACCCGGAAGTGATGCGCACGCGCCTGCTCGACGAGCTGGTGCGGGCGCGCGACGCCGCTGTTGCCTCGGGCTCCTCGCTGGAGCGCGCCGACCAAGCGGCCTGGGCCGTGGCGGCGCTGCTCGATGATCTCGCACTCAACACGCCATGGGGCGGCGCCAGCGCCTGGCCGCGCCAGCCGCTTGTGGTCATGCTGCGCGGCGACGTCGATGCCGGCACCCAGTTCTTCACGCGGCTCGACGAGCTGGAGCGGCATCCCAACCGCGACCGCGAGATGCTGGAGCTGCAATATTACTGCCTGGCGCTCGGCTTCCGCGGCAAGTACCGGGTGCCCGGCCGCGCCGGCGACCGTTCGCTCAACGCCGTGCGGGTAGCCGCGGCGCGCTTCTTGCGCAATGCGGATGCCGAGGATTCGCCGCTGTCGCCGAACTGGAAAGGCGTGATCGCGTCCGATGAGCCGCAGCGTTTCATCGTGCCGATCTGGGTGATGGCGCTTGCCGCGATTGTCGTCGCCGCTGCTGCCTATGTCGGCCTGTCGATGGGCTTGAGCAGCCAGGCGGTCGAGCTTTCCGCGCTGGTGCGCACGCTGCCGCCGGCCTCGCGCGGCGACGTCACCCGCGCCGCGCCCAAGCAGGATGCTCCCGAACCCGAAGCGCCGCAGCCGGTCGATTTCGCGCTGCTGCCCGAGTTCAAGGCCGAAGCGCCGGACGACCTCAAGGGCGCGCTCAGCGGCACCGAGAGCGTCTCGCTGGCCAAGCTCATCATCCAGTCCTCCAATCCCGAGCTGTTCCAGTCGTCGCGGCCGACGCTGACCGAGGGTTACGAGCCGCTGATTGCGTCGATCGCCAAGGTGATCCTCGACAACAAGGAGCTGATCGGAAAGATCACGGTCGTCGGCCATACCGACAATGTGCGCCTGCAGAAATCCAACCCGCTTGCCAGCAACCAGCGCCTTTCGGAAGCGCGCGCCGAGACCATAGCCAAGCTTCTGGCGCAGGCAGGCGTGCCGCCGGAAAGCATCTCGTCCGAAGGCCGCGCCGAAACCGATCCGGTGGCCGACAATTCCACTCGGGAAGGCCGCGCGCTCAACCGGCGCGTCGAGGTCCTGGTCGAGAAGAGGCTCTGAGATGTTCATCCTGCGCTTCCTCTGGGCTGTCATCACATCGCGTTTCTTGTGGACGCTGATCGGCATCGCGCTGCTTTCACTGCTGATCTGGGTGTTCGGGCCGATCGTGCAGGTCGGCCCTTACGCGCCGTTCGAGTCCGAGAATGTGCGCATCGCCATCATCGCCGGGCTGATCATCCTGTGGCTGATCTGGCTGATCATCGCGCAGCGCCGCGCGATCCGCGCCAACCGCATGTTCGTCGCCGAGATCGCGGCGCCTGTTCAGGAAAAGCAGCTCACGCCTGGAGAGGAGAGCGTCGCGGCCGTCGGCGCCAAGTTCGGCGAGGTGATGGCCGAGCTCAAGCGGCGCAAGCTCGGCGGCCGGAAATTTCTGCGCGAGATGCCCTGGTATGTGATCGTCGGTCCGCCGGCCACCGGCAAGACCACGGCCTTGCGCCAGTCGGGACTCAATTTCCCGATCGACCTCACCGACGATCTGCAGGGCGTCGGCGGCACGCGCAATTGCGACTGGTTCTTTTCCGAGAACGCGGTGCTGATCGACACCGCCGGCCGCTATGTCCAGCAGGAGAGCCAGCCGGATGTCGACGCGACGGAATGGCTGGGCTTCCTCGACCTGTTGAAGAAGCACCGGGGCCGCCGCGCGCTGAACGGCGTCATCGTCGCACTGTCGATCGACGCGCTGTCGGAGGGCGACGAGGCGATCAAGGCGCATGGCCGCAAAATCCGCCGCCGGCTGGCGGAGCTGAACGACCGGCTGGAGATCCGCCTGCCCGTCTACCTGATGCTGACCAAGGCCGACCTGATCAAAGGCTTCGAAGCCTTCTTCGGCGGTCTGTCGACGACGGCGCGCGAGCAGGTGTGGGGGACGACTTTTCCGCTCGACGCCCGCGTCAACGCTGGCACCATCCAGACGGAGCTCGCCAGGCTCGCCGCCGAGCTGGAGCGGCGGCTGGTGCCGCGGCTGGAAGACGAGGACAAGCTTGGCCAGCGCGCCGAGATCTTCCGTTTCCCGGCGCAGCTGGCGAGCCTGTCCGAGCCGATCCAGGTGCTGGTCGAGGCGATGTTCGGCGAGAGCCGCTACGAGGAAGCCGCCTGGCTGCGCGGCCTCTATCTGACCTCGGCGACACAGGAAGGCGCGCCGATCGACCGGTTGACCGCGGCGCTGTCGTCATCCTTCGGACTGCCGCCGCGTCGCGCCATGGCGGCGGCGCGCGTCGAGAAGCGCAGCTTCTTCCTGCGCAATCTGCTCACCGAAGTGATCTTCAAGGAGGCCGGCCTCGGCACGTTCGATCCGCTGGCGCAGCGTCGCCGCGCCTGGATCTGGCGCGGCGCGGCAGCGGCCTGCGCGCTCGCGGCGCTGCTCGCCGGCGGGCTGTTCACCTGGTCCTATCTCGACAACCGCAATGCGATCACCGAACAGGCGGGCCAGTTCGAGGCTTTGCAGCAGCCGCTGACCGACGTCGCCGCCATGCCGGCCGCGGTCGAGCAGCCGACCATGGACGGCGCGCTGGCGGCGATGGACGCGGTGGCGGCGGCGAGAGCCGCGCCGCCGGATGCCGTCCACAATCTGCTCGGCCCAACCGCTTCGGCTGAGCTGGTGCGGGCGCAGACCGACACTTACGACCATGCGCTGCGCAACGTGCTGGAGCCGCATATGGTCGCGCTGCTCGAAGCCACGATGTGGCGGCAGATCCGCGACCCGGATTTCATGCTCGGCGCGCTGAAGACCTACCGCATGATGACCGGCCTGTCGCAGATGGACACCGATTTCGTGCAGAACTGGTGGGTGAACAGCCTGCCGCAATTCGCGCCCGCGCCGCCCTTCCCCACCGCGGACGCCGAAGAGCACCAGCTTGCCGCGATCCGCCGCATGGCGGTCGACGACAGCTATATCGCCCCGGACAAGGAACTGGTCGCCGAGGCGCTGAAGACGGTGTGCACGATCTCGCTGCCGGAGCGCGCCTATAAGCAGCTTCTGGCCGACCCGGAAGTGGCGGCGGTCAAGGAATGGGTGCCGGCCAATTTCGCCGGACCGAACGGCGCCAAGGTGTTCGCGCGCCGCTCCGACAAGACGCTGCGCGTCGGCGTTCCAGGCCCCTATACCTATGCCGGTTTCCATGACGCCGTTCTCGACCGGGTCGAGGATGTCGCCGGCCAGGCAGCGCTCGACCGCGCCGTGTTTGCCGGCGGCTGTTCGGAGAATTCGGAGACGTCGGTGTCGGCGCTGTCGGAAGACATATTGAAGCTCTATTACGACGACTATATCGCGCAGTGGGATTCCTTCCTGCGCGACATGCGGCTTGCGCCGCTGACCGACCTCAATGTCGCCAGCGAGAACCTCAAGGATCTGTCCAGCGCCGACTCGGCATTGAAGCGCCTGTTGACGGCCGTGGTGCAGGAGACGGACCTCACCCGCTCCGACGACGCGGCGGCCGACGACAAGAGCGGCGGCGCCGCCAAGACCGGCTCGAAGCTTTTGAGCAAGCTCGGCAAACTGGGCAAGGTGGTGAAGACGGGAGCGAAACTGCTGCCGCGCGCGGGCTCGGCCGATCAGGTCGACATGACCGGCAGCCTGGTGGCCGAGCATTTCAAGCCGCTCAAGGGCACGATCGCGCAGGTCGACGGCCAGCCGCCGGCGCTCGACGCCGCCGTCGTGGCGCTGACGGCGCTGTCCAATGTGCTGCAGACCGTGACCGCCAACCCCGATCCGCAGGATGCGATCAAGAAGCAGGGCGGGCTGGCCGAACTGACGGGCGCGGTCGCGAGACAAGCGCAAATCCTGCCCTCGCCGATCAACGACTGGCTGGGCGGCATTGCCGGCGACACCAGCGGCCTGTCGCAGAAGGCCGTCACCAACGAGCTCAACGCCATCTGGCGCGCCGACATCCTGCCCTTCTGCCAGGCGGCGCTCAACAACCGCTATCCGTTCAGCCCGGAGAGCGCCGTCGACGTCAATGTGCGCGACTTCCAGCGCCTGTTCGGGCCGACCGGGCTGATCGACGCCTTCACCAACGACCATCTGATCAACTATGTCGACACCGCCAGCGAGCCGTGGAAATGGCGCGCCGATTTCGGCCTCTATCCGGCGGCGCTGGCAGCCTTCGAGCAGGCGCGTCACATCCGCGACGACCTGTTCCCCGGCGGCACCGGACCGGTAATGAATTTTACCCTCGAGCCGAAGGACCTGTCGCCAAACGTGGCGCGGGTGACGCTCAACCTCGATGGCCAGAACCTCGTCTACTACAACAACGCGACCAGGCCGCAGCCGATGACATGGCCGGGCAAGGACGGTACCGGCGTAATCTCGCTCGCCTTCCAGCCGGTCGACGGCTCGCCCGAAGTGATGCTTAACGAGACCGGCAGCTGGGCGTGGCTCAGAATGCTGCGCGGCGGCCGCTTCAACGCGACCAAGCTCACCGACGTCTACAGCCTGCGGCTCGGCACCAAGGGGATGTGGGCCGATTTCGAGCTCAAGGCGGCCAGCGTCGAGAACCCGTACACCCTCGAGATGTTCAAGAAGTTCACATGTCCGCCGCAGATCTGAACACTGGCTTCTTCGGCAAGATACCAGCGACGGGAGATTTCGTCTCCGCAAACCTGCCGCGGACGTTCATCGACCGCTGGGACCGGTGGATGTCGATGGAACTGCGCGCGCGGCCGGACGAGGGCGAGTTGGACTCGCGCGTCTGGCGCTTCATCGTCCAGGCAGCGATTTTCGGCGACCAGCCCTGTGCCGGGGTCTGGCGAATGAGCGAGGACCGCGTCGGCCGTCGCTATCCATTCACGATCGTTCGGCTCGGCCCGTTACCCGATCCCGGCGATGCGTGGTTCGATGCCATCGCCAACCTTGTCAACGGCAGCGTTGAGAAATTCTGGCCCCAGGCCCGTCTGATCGAGCGGCTTGCCGACGTGCCGCAGCCGCTCCCCGGGCTTAACACAAATGCGATCATGTTCTGGTGCGACGACTGGGAGGTCCATGAATTCAGGTTTACGGACATTCATGATCTGGCGTCGGCCGGGCTGCCCGCGATGCGTGCCCCCAGAGGCAGGGCGGAGGCGCTGTAGGCTATGGGCAACAGCGTCTATGCGGAGGGCATGGGATTTTTCCACAAAGGCAGTGGCGGCCAGGGCGTTGCGCCCGGAGATGTTTGCCTCAGCCCGCCACCGCCGCCAACCGGGCCTTTGCCCGTGCCCTATGTCAACATGCTCTCCGCAAGCGACCTGACCAAGGGAAGCAAGAGCGTCAAGATACAAGGCAACCCGACCGCTCTAGAGAATGCCTCGGAAGTTGCCACAAGCACGGGCGATGAGGCAGGCACTCAAGGTGGCGGGGTCGTCACACACAAAACGAAGGGCAAGGGTACATTCAAGCTCTGGTCGTTCACGGTGAAGGTGGAGGGCAAGGGTGTCGATCGTCACGGCGACCCCATGGGCCAGAACGAGATGAGCGATCCGCCGAATTGTATCGACGCCCAGGCGATGGTGGACTTCAAAAAGGTGCTCGGAGACAACGCCGGAAAGCCTTGCACGGTGCCCTATGACCAGGAAAAGCATCGCGCGCCGCTGAACAAGCCCCACTACGACAAGACCATGGGCGGACCCTGCTGGGAGTGCGCCAAACTTCCGAACGATCCAGGTGTCTGGGACACACTGATCTCGAAGGTAAATGGCCAGAACCAGTATTCCAACGGCACGTTGATTGTCGTTGACCGGAAGCGCGGCCGAGTACACCAGGAATCCAAACTCGCAGAGGACGGCAGCGTGGAGCAGGAAGCTTTCACGCCCGACCATCAACCTCCCTTGTCAGTCGCTTGGGCGATGGGAGGCTGCCATATGGAAAAATCGCCGGATGCGTTCCTGAAGTACATGGGCGACACAGACCGGGTCAAACCGCATTGCCGCAAACATGCGCAGAGCCAAGGCAGCCAAGCCGATGCTTATGCCAGGGCAAAGTATCCCGGCGCTTGAAGCTTGTTGAAGGAGAGGTGCCATGCGAACGTTCGAGGAAGTCCAGCAGGCTTACATCGACGAGTTACGACTTCTGCAGCCCGAACTTATCGCGTGGTGGAAGAACCTTGCCGGCCTCGACAAGCTGAGCGATCCGGTGCCGCCCGAAATAGCCAACCGGTGGCCGACCGGCTATTCGGGCCATCCGCGGGTCCTTGCGGTCTTTCGAAAATATTATCTGGAAATCGACGACCTGAACCAGGATGCGCTCGAAGCTGCGCAAAAACCGCCGCCTGACAAACATCCCGAAGAGCTCTGGGGCACAAACGACAATGGCGACCCAGTGGGCTATCGCCGCCCGATTGATCTATTGATCCTCGACATCAAAACGGCAGCTCCCGACCTGCACAAGTTGGTCGCGGGTATCGTGTACATCCCCATTGGCCTCAACCAGTTCGAGGAGGCTGTCTAGATGGCTCTGCTCACGCTCTACGACACCCAGGATGGCATCAAGCGCCTGCTCAACTGCATGTTCGACCTTGACGCATATTCCAGTTGGTACACCACGGACAAGCCGCGCAAAAAGGCAGCGGCCGACTACCAGCAGCTGTTCGACGCCTATGTTCAGCTGATCCAGCAAGCTTACAACGAGGCGGCTCCCTGGTGGGACGGCACGGTCGAGGCCGAACGGAACAAGGGGCTATCAGACAAAGACGCCCTGGAAGCGGCCTTCAACAATCGAATGGCGGGCCCCGCTTCCGACCCGCGTGTCGTCTGGATCGTCCGCGTCATCTGGCTGGAATGCGCCAACCGCAATGCGATGATGGCCGACTCGGAAAAAATTCGGCCTGAATATCTTCTGCTCCAATGGCTGATCGATGCAGAAGAGACCGAGCTTGTGCGTTTGATTGCCTGCATACCTTACTGGCCCGTTGGACTGGACGAGAATGGCAACTGGTGCTGAGCAATGGCGTTCGCTGTCGAGCTTGTTAACCGAACCCCTTTCGCCGCCGCCACCCACGTGCAACCCGACGCGGATGGCCAGGAGGTCTTGGTGGCCATGTTCTCGGCCAGCTTCGAAGCCCCCTCTCAAGACGCCGAGTTGAAACCCGCGGAGATACAGCTGCCGGTAAATTTTGGCGATGTGCCGTTCGGCAACCCGGTTTTGTCCTCCACCCGTTATGAGGCGGATATCGCCCCAGTCAAACCGTCCGCCGAAGTAATCGTCAACGGTACGGCATACGCCCCCAACGGCAAGCCGGTAAAGGAAATGCAGGTTGGTCTGCGGATTGGCGATACCCGCAAAGTTCTCAACGTCGTTGGCGATCGGGTATACGATTCCGGCAACTACAGCGCTCCGCATCCGTTCAGGACGATGCCGATCGTCTATGAGCGCGCCTATGGCGGCAGCGCACCCGACGGAAGTGTCGTCGATCGGCACAACCCGGTCGGGGTGGGCTTTCATCACTTTCCATCCGCTGACCATGCCGTGAAGACGCAGGCACCCAACATCACCTACCCGGGCGAGCCGTTTCTCAGCCCCTCCGACCGGCCAAGGCCTGCGGGGTTTGGCGCGCTCGGTCGGGGCTGGCAGCCGCGCATCGGCTATGCAGGCACCTACGATCAAGCCTGGATCGACACACAATGGCCATTGCCGCCGAAGGATTTTGATGCTCGGTACAATCTCTGCGCACCGGCAGACCAACAATTGCAGCGGTTCAGTGGGCGCGAGGACGTGTCCTTGATAGGCCTCACTTCAACCGGGCGCTGGGATTTTAGACTTCCGGCCGTCGTCGCGCCCCTGCGGCTGATCTATAGTGATCGCGTCGAGGATCATCCCTTCCGCGCAGATACGGTGATTATCGAGCCTGATATCTGGCGGATAACTCTTAAGGCGCGCCTCGCAGTTTTGACCAGACGCCAGGCACCACCGCTGCGCGAGATTGTTTTTGGACATGTTTCGCCGGCGCTTTTGGCCGCACGGCGCAAACGCAAGGCCTACTTCAGTCAAAGAGGCGGTGACGGGACGCTGCTCAATCAGCCTGTGTGGCAGCCATGAAACAGCCGCTTTATGTCAGCGGAGCCGGGGCTGTCACAGCCGCTGGCCTCGACGCGCGCCAGACGATGGCGGCAATCCGAGCCAGCCTGTCCGCCTTTGAGGAAAAGATACTGAGCGAACCCTTCGGCGCCGTTCAGATCGTCGCGCGCATCCCAACCCACTACCAGTTGCGCCAAACCGATGGCCAGTGGCTGGTCAACATGGCAGCCCGGGCCATTCGCGAAGCTTTGCGAAGCGGAACGCGCCCAGCCGGGGCGACGGCGGTCCTCGTTGCGCCACCGGAGGGTTTTCGCAACCATCCTGCCTATGGCGACATTGCTCCGCAGAGTTTTCTCGCGGCAGTAGCGTCGGCAACCGGCGAGAAATTTCACGCTGCCTCTCGGGCTATCGACGGCGGCGCTGCGGCAAGCGTCGGACTGTTGGAGCGTGCCGCTGAACTGATGGAACAAAACGGCGTCCAACAGGTGATACTCGGCGGCGTCGACAGCCTCGTCAACGATACGGACCTTGGTCGCCTGGGACGGGCCGGCCGCCTCAAGGGAGCGGACAACGCACAGGGCTTGGTGCCAGGCGAAGCGGCGGCATTTGTCCGATTGACCCGTGCGCCGGAAGAGTCGGCGCGCTTCCACGCAGTCATCCAAAGCGTTGGGCTGGCTCAAGAGAAGGATAACGTTCTCTCCGACCGTTATAGCCAGGGGCGCGCCTTGCTCAGTGCCCTGCGTGACGCCGTGAACGATTCAGGCCTGTCCGAAGGACATATCAACTTCGTCGTCAGCAACAGCAACGGCGAGCGCTACAGCGGCTGGGAGCAGTTGATCGCCCGACCTCGTTTCTACCGCACGCGGCGTGAGGTTCTGCCTGTTGCCTATCCAGCCATGACTATTGGCGACATAGGAACCGCGGGGGGAGCGCTCGCATTGATGCTTGCTGCCGACAGTCTGCTCAATGATTACGCGCCAGGGCCAACCGCCATCTGCGAAGTCGCGTCCGAAAAGGGCTTACGAGCAGCTGCTGTGGTGGCGCGGGTGACCCAGCACTGAGAACGTTATATCCAGGCCGGAAAACTGCGGGTGCCGCGCCAATCAGCAAGAGGGGTCTCGGGTGCCGCGAAGGCGGCACGCAACGCGCCAAGCCGCAACCGGCGCATAGACCGGAACAGCCGGTGATTGCGCCCGCCACGCCCCTCGTCCCACCACGCTTCGACACGGTCCGCCGCCGGCAGCAGCCCGTCATCCAGATCGGCGAAGTCCTTACCCAGGAGCGATGTATCTGCGACAAACAGATCGGTGTCGCCGAAATCAACCTCGAACAGGTCACGGAGCGAGGCGCCGGCAGCGCCGGCGAGGTCAGGCTCACGCATCTTTTCGATCAGCCACGGCATCACTTTGTGATCGCCGAACAGGCCAATCGACGCCGTCGCCGCGACACGACGCGCTGGCTGCGCTAGGTGTTTTCGCAGCCACTGCTTGCCGGCCTTCGTCGGCGTCGTCAGCAGGCGTATTTCGATCGCAGCCTCGGCGAGCCCCGGTTCCGTCATCACGATCTGATCGATCACCCGGTGGGCGGAGCGAGTCTCGCCGAGCATACAGGCGGCGACAGCAGCCGTCAGTCGCTCCCCGGGCGTCTCTGCATCAAGGCCGGCCAGCACCATCGGAAGCAAATCGCGCCGTTTGACCGCACCCGCAAGTCTGAGGGCGTGGCCGCGCACAACAGCATCGGAATGACCCGCCAGATCGAACAATCGCGACCCGGGATCGACGCGATGATGCCAAAGCGCCGATAGACCGAGTGCACGCGGCCACGCGTCCCGCGCATCAAGCCACTTCGCCACGAACGGCCGCAAATTGTCGCGTGGCGCACGCGCAATCGCTGCGGACAGGGGCGACAATCCGGTCTTACCCACGCCGATGGCGGCCTCGATCGCCGAGGCGACCAGGGCGGCCTCACCCCAACGCAGCGCGAGGGCCCCCAATACGAAAAGCTCACCAGGCTCGGGATAGTCGCCAAACCTGGCGAGAGCGGCTTCCCAGCCAGCCTTGCCTGCAGCCATCAATCCCTCGATATTCGCTTCGAGACGTTGATCGATGCGACCTATCTCGGTCTCATCAAGGAGCGGACCATCTATCTCCCGCCTGCGGCGAAGCCAGAGGAAGGCCGCGTCTTCGGCATGCTGATCCACTATGGCGGCGATGGTCGCAACGTGAAGCATCGGCAAACCCTCAATTGAGATGCACGGCTCCGCCGCGAATACGGTTGGTGCCGCTCGCCTGGCTGGTCAATTGAGTGCCACGGACAGTGATCCGGCCGTCCTTCTCCAAAATGATCGACGCCAGGCCGCAGCGCAGTTCTATGCGCTCTTCGCCCGTGATCACGATACGGCTGCCGTCGCGAACGACTTGCAGTTCCGGCTTTTTATTGGCTGGATCGACAATTCGCCCGACGACCAGCGGGCGCATCGGATCGCCCCCCTCGAAAAGCAATGCCAGTTCCGAGCCAATCGAGGATGTGTCGAGTTCGGTCAGACTGCGGGCTGCAATCGCCGTCTCGCTTGGGTTGCCTACGAAAACCACCAGCGGCGCCCCGTCCTCGAACCCGATCAGCAGGCCGATCACGACACCGTCGATGCGATTGAGCACTTCCATGATCGCGACCTCAATTGTTGTTGATGGTGCTTCCTTTCACGATCACATCGCCGTCCGCCTTGACGGTGATCTTGCCGCTGCCTTTGATCGTGATGTCCTTGCCGCTCGCGACGATTGTGCCGTCCTTCTTCATGGTGATGGAGGCATCGCCGCATTTCAGCGTGATTTCGTCGCCGGCATCGATCATCAGCTTCTTGCCGACTTTGATCGTGCTGTCTTCGGCAACCTGGATACCGCTGCCCTTGCCTACCTTAAGCGCATGCGCGCCACCGACATCGGTCGCATCGTCCGCACCGATCTTGGCCGTCCTTGCCTTCCCGATTTGAGACGATTGTGCGCCGCCGACCGCCAGGCTCTGGTCGGCGCCGATCTGGATGTTCTGACTTGCTCCGACGTTCCAGCTGTCGCCTGCGCCGATATCATGACTTTGGCTGATACCCACGCTGACCGAACGCACGGCACCGATTGTGTTCATCTGTGCCGCGCCTACGGTTCTCGTTTCAGCGGCCCCCACCGTGTCGACGCGCGCGACACCCACTGTGACTGTCTGATTGAGCCCCACCGTCTGCGAGTGGTTCGCGTCGATGTTTTCCGTCGAGTTCGCAACGACATGGATCGTCTCGTTCGCCATCACCGTCAGCTTGCGGTTCGCGCCCACCGTTTCGGTGTCGTTCGAGCCGATGTTGGTGGTCTGGTCGACGCCGATCTTGACCGTCTTGTTGTTGCCGACGTCCTCGTCGAGGTTGTGGCCGACGGAGTGTTTGGCGTCGTGGTCGATGCGGTCGGACTGGTCGTGCTGGACCGTCTTGTTGCGGTCGTGCTTGATCAGCAAATGGTGGTCTTTCTGCGCCTGGAAATTGACCAGCTCGGAGCCTGCCTTGTCCTCGAACATCAACTCGTTGTACCCGCCGCCGCCCTTCGAGGAATTCGACTTCCAGCCCGACTGCGTGGCGTTGCCCGGCAGTCCGTAGGGCGGCATCTGCGAGGCGTTATAGACGCGGCCGGTGATGATCGGCAGGTCCGGGTCGCCCTCGATGAAATCGACGATGACCTCCTGGCCGATGCGCGGGATCTGGATGAAGCCCCAGTTGCTGCCGGCCCAGGTCTGCGAGACGCGCACGAAGCAGGATGAGTTCTGATCCTTCTTGCCGAGCCGGTCCCAATGGAACTGCACCTTCACGCGGGCATATTTGTCGGTGAATATCTCCTCGCCCGAAGGACCTACCACCGTTGCCGTCTGCGGGCCGCGCATGATCGGCCGCGGCGTGATGCGCGGTGGGCGGTAGGGCAGTTTGGTGGGCGCCACGCCCAGCACGACTTTGAAATTCTCGTTGTGGGCCTCGTTCTGGGTCCGGTAGCCGGGATCGAACAGCCGGTATTCGGCGCTGACCACAAGATAGTCCTGGTTCTGGTCGTCACGCGGAAAGCTCTCCAGCGTGAACTTGCAGCCGGAAAAAAGGCCGCGCACCGTGCCAACCGCGGTGCTGTGCTGGTGCACGGCCTGAAGCTCCTCGCGGCGGATCCCGGCGATCTTGTCGCCGCGCCCGACATCGAGATGCGCGCCTGGCTGGCGATAGTTTTCGCCGGAGGCTTCCTTATGAGCGAAAGGCTGGGCGGATTTCGCCATCAGATCGGCGCCGGGCTTCTCGAAATCATAATCGGTGTGGGCATAGGCGCCCGGCCGCACCGCGCTGCCAGGTATCCATTCGGTGATGTATTCGACATCGCGCCGCGAGGCCTGGCCCTCGAAATTGTAAAGCACCTTCTCGTAACCGGGCGCCGGCTTCAGCTTGCTCATCGCGTCGCAGAGGATGAGCGTGTGCTTGCCCTCGTCATGCTCGAAGAAATAGAAGATGCCTTCGTGCTCGAGCAGCCGCTGTACGAAATCGAGATCGCTCTCGTCATACTGCACGCAATATTCGCGCTGGGGATAGGAGCCCTGCAGCCGCTTCTCGAATTTGGCGATGCCATATTTCGAGAAGATCTTCTCGACGATCTCCACCGCCGTCATGTTCTGGAAGATGCGGCAATCGGTGGTGTTGCCGAGGAACCAGAGCCACGGCCTGACGGTCGCCTCGTAGAAGGCCAGCCGGTCCTCGATGCGGGTCAGCTTGAAATCCGACACGAGGCCACTGAACCAGCGCTTCGGATCGGACTCGCCCTCGACCGAAACGACGCCGCCCAGCATCTTCAGCGGGTCGACGTCGCGGTTCTTCGAGACGAAGCCGACGGTATAGGCGAAGCAGCGACTGATCTCATCGCGGCCGATGAGATGGGTGAAGGTCAGGTCGGCGCCAGCCGGCGTCTGTACAACCGTGGCACGTTCGTTCGGCATGGGTCGTGCCCCTCCTCGACGCGGCCGTCAGTGTGATGGTTTGAAGCCCCCGCTCTATTAACTGGATCACGTTCGGGAGCGTTCGAGTTCACCGCACCGTATCCGCGTCAGCCTAGCACATGTTTGAGGGAGGCCAAATAATAGCGATGGCTAAAGCGCGCCCATGCGCCGATGTGAAACGCTCCTCTCCCGCTCGGCTTCCAAGCTGCTAGAATAGCAGAGCAATTCCGGAAGGGCGCTCAATGGTTTTCCGCCCGGAATTGCGCGACAGATAAGCATTTGTTGACCAAGTTCGGCGACGCTTCCGGATGTTCATCTCTCTCCAGATCAGCAATGTCGACAGCCTGCCGGCCGGCACCGCCGCCAGCTATGCCGCCCGCGATCGCAGCTTCGAGATCGGCCGCGAGAATTGCGACTGGACATTGTCCGATCCGGACAAGTTCATTTCGGGCCGGCATTGCGAGGTCCGCTACCAGGCGGGTTCGTTCTGGCTCTACGACCTCTCGCGCAACGGCACCTTCGTCAATGGTTCGGGCCAGCGCATGGCCGGGCCGCATCGGCTGGCACAGGGCGACCGGCTGCTGATCGGCCGCTACGTCGTCGGCGTTTCGATCGAAGACGAACGGGCCGCGACCGGATATCCGCAGACCAGGACCGGATCGACTCAGCGCGAGCTGCCGCCCTCGACCGGCCGGCCGCTGGATCCCGGCCATGAACCGTTCTTCAGTCCGGCGGATCAGCGCCCGGCCGAGGCGGCGCCCGTCTCGACATCCTCGGCGCTGCAGCCAGGTCCGGCGGCCCCGGCCAACCGGCCCGCGGAAGTGGATGCGATGTTGCGGGAAATCGCCAGGGCGGCGGGCATCGCTCCCGACTTGCTGCAGTCGCGCGATCCTCACGACGTCGCGGCCGAGATCGGCGCGGTGCTGAGAACCACGGTCGAGCAACTGTCCCTGCTGCTCAAGGCGCGCGCGGCGGCGAAGGTGCTCGCCAAGAGCGCGAACCGCACGATGATCGGCGCCGAGGACAACAACCCGCTGAAATTCGTGCCGGGCACCGACGACATATTGGAGATCATGTTCGCCAAGCGCAGGGCGGGCTATCTCGATGCCAGGCGCAGCATCGAGGATGCGTTCCGCGACCTGAAGGCCCATGAGATCGCAACCTATGCCGCCATGCAGGCGGCGCTGTCGCGGCTGCTCGACGACCTGTCGCCGGAGGCGATCGCGAAGAAAATTCCGCCTGCGTCCTTCTCGTCCAGGAAGAGCCAGGCCTGGGATGCGCTCGTCGCGACATGGCGGACGATGGAAGATAAGCATGAGAACGGCATGCTGGATGTCTTCCTCACCTATTTCGCCGAAGCTTACGCCAAGGCCGACAAGAAGAAATAGACGCACGGGCACTAGCGCATTTCACCGTTTCACGGAAACGGTGAAATGCCCCATCTTCTTGTTTTCACGCAATTCCGGACGGAAAACCGCTCACACTTTTCCTGGAATTGCTCTAACCGCTGGCCGTATGTGACGGGTCTCATAGAAGAAGCCGCCGCTTCGAGCATCTTGCTTCCGGATTTCAATCGGCGGCCCGTTTCAATTGGGTATCCGGGCGACTAGAATGCACAGGGACGCTAGCCCGGCGGGCAAGGCGGCGAGGCTTGGGGCGTGTGCAGCAATGTCATGTTTCGGCG
The DNA here is from genome assembly GCF_003952405.1 of Mesorhizobium sp. M2A.F.Ca.ET.043.02.1.1. Classification (NCBI taxonomy): domain Bacteria; kingdom Pseudomonadati; phylum Pseudomonadota; class Alphaproteobacteria; order Hyphomicrobiales; family Phyllobacteriaceae; genus Mesorhizobium; species Mesorhizobium sp. M2A.F.Ca.ET.043.02.1.1. The sequence goes on along the minus strand of NZ_CP034445.1, from coordinate 4,616,325 downwards.
AGATGAGCCTTTCCAAGCGGCCCGCCGCCGAGGCTCAGCCTGAAACGCGGTCCCCCGATCGAAAACATGCCCTTTGCAGCTTGAAGGCGGGGCGCCGCCGATGAGCTCGAAGGACGATCCGTCTAGGCCGGCGGACAAGACCGTCATCCGCGCGCCGCGACCGAAGCAGAAGCCACTCGCGGCTGCCGAGAGGTCCGGTCCGGAAAGCGTGCGGCCAGCCCCATCGCCTTCCCGCGAAGCGACGGTGTTCGATCCCGGTGGCGGCCGGCAGATGCCTACCGGCTGGTCGTCCGGAACCGTGCTCTTCCAAGGGCCAACTCCGGGAACCGCCGCGAATGCGGCGCCGGGCGTGCAGCAGGATGCCCTGCTCGACGCCGCCTCCGGCGTGAGATACGCTGCAGCCAATCCGATCCTTGCCGCCTCCGCGCCGCTGTTGATGCTTCTCGGTCAATTGCGACTGATGCCGGTCGACCGGCAAGCCGCGCCCTTGGCGGAACATATCGCCGACGCGATCGAGACCTTCGACCTTGAAATCGCGAAGGCAGGCGTGGCCGAGGAAGACGCACGCATCGCCAAATTCGCGCTTTGCGAAACCGCCGACGACCTTGTCGGCAATCTGCCCTGGCCAAGCAAGGACAGCTGGCTTCAGCACAGCCTGGTGGCGCGGTTCTTTCACACCCAACCTACCGGCGCCGGTTTCTACGGAGCGCTCAACAACATCCTCGCCACGCCGGAAGCGCATTACGACCTGCTCGAACTGATGCATGCCTGCCTGTCGCTGGGCTTCGAGGGCCAGTATCGCGGGCTGGCCAAGGAACGAGATACGCTCGAACGCGTCCGGCGCGACGTCTACGACACGCTGCGCTACTTCAAGCCGCGCGCCGGCGAAGACATCTCGCCCCACTGGCAAGGCATGGCGGCGGCGCTGCCGAAGCCGAGGGCGCGGCTGCCGCTCTGGGCGGTCGCGGCCGCCGCGGCGACGCTGGTCACGGCGGCCTTCTTCGGGCTGCGGGTGCTGATCACCGATGAAGGCGACGCGACGGCGGGAGAGTTGCTGGCGCTCAACCCCTCGACGCCCGTCACCATCGAGCGCGCCAGCGTGGCGGCGCCCACTGAGCCGGCGCAAGCCGCCCCGCCGCCGCCAGCGGTTCCGGACACCGCCCAGATCGACCGTGTCCGCGCCGCCCTTGCCAAGGAGATCGCCGGCGGCGGACTGAGCGTCGGCGAGAAGGGCGCGTTCATCGTCATCGAGATCAACAACCAGCTTCTGTTCGCGCCCGGCCAGGCGGAGCCGAAGCCGCAGTTCCAGCCGGTCGCGGCCGATATCGCCACCGTGCTCGATGCTGAGCCTGGACCGATCAACATCATTGGACACACCGACAATGTGAAACCGAAGAAGTCCAGCACGTTCAAATCGAATTTCGACCTCTCGGTCGCTCGCGCCAAGGCCGTGCAGGCGATGATGGCCAAGCAGGTGAAGGATCCGTCGCGGCTCAGTGCCGACGGCAAGGGCGAGGACGAACCGATCGCCGACAATGGCACGGCGGACGGCCGTGCCAAGAACCGCCGCGTCGACGTGATGATCCCGAAACAGGAGATTTTGCAGACCAGCGCGGCGGAGAACGGCGGCTGATGCGCTGGATGCGGCGGATCTTCAGCCTGGCTGCGCTCGCCGGTTTCTCGGCGGCGATCTGGTATGCCGGACCGCTGATCCGCTTCGCCGATACGCGCCCGCTTGGTCCAGTGTGGCTGAGGGCCACGATCATCGGCGTCACCGTTGCGGCGCTCGCGCTGTTCTACGGGATCCGCTTCTGGCAGCGGCGGAAGGCGCAGAAGGCGCTCGAAGCGGCCATCGCGCGCAGCGATGAACGCAACGACGATTCCCAGGTGCTCGAAGCACGCATGAGCGAAGCCATCGCGACGCTGAAGCGGACGAGCGGCAAGCGCAATATCCTCTATGACATTCCCTGGTACATCATCATCGGCCCGCCCGGTGCCGGCAAGACGACGGCGCTGGTCAATTCCGGGCTGAAATTCCCGCTTGCCGGCTCTGGCAGCGCGCAGCCGGTGGCCGGCGTCGGCGGCACGCGGTCCTGCGACTGGTGGTTCACCGACGAGGCGGTGCTGATCGACACGGCCGGCCGCTACACGACGCAGGAGGCGGACCGCGAGCGCGACAGAGCGAGCTGGCTCTCCTTCCTGGGACTGCTGAAGAAGCACCGCACCAGGCAGCCGATCAACGGCGTCATCCTGGCCATCAGCCTGTCGGATCTCATCGGCTTCGACGACCGGCAGCTCGACGAGCATGTCACCGAAATCAGGAGCCGCCTGCGCGAATTGCACCAGACGCTGAAGATCCAGTTCCCGGTCTATCTGCTGTTCACCAAGGCCGATCTCGTCGCCGGCTTCATGGATTATTTCGGCGATTTCGACGAGGCGCGCCGGCGCAAGGTGTGGGGCGCGACGTTCCAGACCGCGGACCGCACCAAAAACATGGCCGGCGAGGCGCCCGGATCCTTCGACGAGTTGGCCAAGCGGCTCGCCGAAGAGGTCGCCGACCGCCTGCAGGAAGAGACCGACCCCGTGGCGCGGATTGCGCTGTTCGGCTTTCCGGCGCAGTTCGGCGCGCTGAAGAACCGGATAACGCAGTTCATCGGCAGCCTGTTCGACACATCGCGCAGCCAGGTTAACGTCAGCCTGCGCGGGCTCTATTTCTCGTCGGGCACGCAGGAAGGAACGCCCTTCGACCAGGTGCTGGGCGCGATCGGCCGCAGTTTCGGCAGCGCTTCGCAGGCGCATCTTTCGGGCGCCGGCAAAAGCTTCTTCCTACACGATCTGCTGACCAAGGTGATCTTCCCGGAATCCGGCTGGGTATCGTTCGACCGGGCGGCCGAGCGCCGCATCCGGCTCGCCAGGTTCGGCGGACTGGCGGCGATCGCGCTGGCAGCCTTGGCGGCGCTCGGCGTGCTGGGCCTCAGCTTCTTCGCCAACAGAGAGCTGATCGCCTCCACAAGGCAAGCCATTGCGCATTATCGCGACAGCGCCGACAGCCTGTTGAAGAGCACCACGGTGACCGACGTCGACCTCGAAAACGTCATCGGCCCGCTCGACCAGCTGCGCAACCTGCCGGCCGGCTTCGAAAATGGCGACCAGGGCAGGCCGATCGAGGAGACGTTCGGGCTCAGCCAGCGCGAGAGGCTGCTGTCGGCCTCCAAGACCGCCTACCGGCAGGCACTGGAGCGCAGCTTCCAATCGCGGCTGCTGGTGCAGGCCGAGCGGACGATCCAAGCCAGGATGGCCGATCCGATCGCGCTTTACGAGCCGCTCAAGATCTACCTGATGCTGGGCGGCAAGGCGCCCAAGGTCGACGACGAGCTGATCGTCTCGTGGATGAAGCAGGACTGGGAGGAAAACCGCTACCCCGGCGAGAACAACCGCGAGGGACGCGCGCAGCTTGAAAAGCATCTGCGCGCCATGCTTGCGCTCGACGACGCCTACGATCCAACCTTCGCGCTCAACCAGCCGCTGGTCGAGGCCGCGCAGCGCTCGCTCGGCCGCATGAGCCTCGCCGACCGCGCCTTTGCGCAGATCAAGTCGGCGGTCTACGCGGCGAGGCTGCAGGATTTCTCCGTCGCCGCGAAAGCCGGTCCGGAAGCGCAGCTGTTGTTCGAGCGCATCGACGGCAGCGAGCTCGCCGATCTCCACGTCCCCGGCCTTTACACGCGTGCCGGGTTCAACCGCTTCTTCCTGCCGCAGCTGTCGCGCATCGCGCAGATGCTCGTCGACGACCGGTGGGTGCTCGGCGGCGGCGGCGAACAGGGCGGTATCGACCAGGACCTGCCCAAGCTCGGTCCCGAACTCATCGACCGCTACGGCAAGGAATTCGCCGCCGCCTGGAACGGCGTGCTCGACCAGCTGAAGCTCAAGGCGATGCTGAAGGACAAGCCGCAATATCTCGCGCTTTCCGCCCTCGCCGCGGCGGACTCGCCTCTCGACCAGCTGTTCACGGCGATCGCCGACGAGACCGCGTTGACCAAGGACGCTGCCGCTGCCGAGGGCGATACCGGGACGGCTGAGCCGGATCTCGCCAGCATGGCCAAGGGCCTCTCCCGCATCGGCCTGCAGATCGCCGGCGGCAAGTCCCAGAGCCGGGCCGGCGCAAGCTCGGCCCTTGCGCAGAACGCCGGCGCGAGCGTCGAGGCGCAGTTCCGCTCGTTCCAGGCATTGGTCAGCGGCAACCCCGGGCGCCGGCCGCTCGATGCGCTGACGCAGAACTTCCACGACATTTTTCAGAGCCTGAAGCTCGCGGCCGATGTCCCCACGCAGACCGAACGCGTCAACGCCAATCTGCAGCTGCAGATCTCGACCTTGCGCGCCAATGTCTCGCGCCTTCCCAAGCCGCTGGCGCGCATGGTCAACGCGGCGGCGGACGAATTCGAGGGCAATGTCGCGGAGACCTCGATCGCCAATCTCAACCAGACCCTCGACCAGACGGTGACGCGCCCTTGCGAGGAGGCTGTCAACGGCCACTATCCGTTCGCCCGCGACAGCAGCGAGGACATCTCGATGGCGGATTTCGCCAAGCTGTTCGCGCCTGGCGGCCTGATGGACCGTTTCTTCGCGCAAAACCTTGCGCCGCTGATCGACATGACCGGCCAGGAATGGAGCTGGAAGCAGAATGCGCGCTACAGCAAGGATCTTGCGAAATCGACCCTGAAGGCGTTCCAGGCGGCGGCGGAAATCCGCGCCGCCTTCTTCCCGTCGGGCGGGTCGACGCCGTTGGTGTCGATCACCTTCACACCCACCTCGCTGAACAGCGAAGCCGACAGCGCGGTGCTCAACGTGGACGGGCAGACAGTGCAGAGCGCCCAGGCCGGCAACGCACCGAGCATCGTGACATGGCCGAGCGGCGCCGCGTCCGGATCGGCGAGCCTCAGCCTCCTACCGGAAATGCCGGGACGCGAGTCCGCGCTCAAATTCGAGGGGCCGTGGGCGTTGAAGCGACTGTTCGACAAGGCGACCACCACCGGCGACGGCGCCAGCACCGAGGCGCGTTTCGTGATCGGTGGACGCGATGTCGCCTACACGATCCAGGCGGGCTCTGGGGCCAACCCCCTCGTCCTGCCAGCCTTGTCAGGCTTCAGCTGTCCGAAGGCGTTTTGAGATGGCCAGATCGGGGCTTTATTTCGATACTCTAATGTACCCGCTTGTGGCAGAGTGGCGTGGGCACGCGGCCCATGGCTGGTCACAGAGGACGCTCGCTGAGCGCTTGGTGGCAAATTGAGCACTGTCGCCCTTCCCATCGACAGCTTCGGCGTGAGCCACAAGGGCTGCGTGCGCGACCACAATGAGGACAATTACCTCATCGAGCCGCAGACCGGGCTCTGGGTGGTGGCCGACGGCATGGGCGGGCATGAGGCCGGCGAGGTCGCCTCGGCCAGTATCGTCGACCATCTGGCGACGATCGGCATTGCGAGCTCGGCCCCGGACCTTCGCGCCCGCTTCGAGGACAGGCTCAGCCGCGCCAATGCCGAGATCCGGGGCATATCGCGATCGCGCGGCATCACCATCGGCTCCACTTTCGCCGCCCTGCTTGCCATGGATGGACGCTTCGCCTGCCTGTGGGCCGGCGACAGCCGCATCTATCTCGTGCGCAACGGCTCGATCGTCCAGGTCTCGAAGGATCACACCGAGGTGCAGGAACTGCTCGACCGCGGCATGATCAGCGCGGAGGAGGCGCGCACCTGGCCGCGACGCAACGTGATCACGCATGCGGTCGGCGTCAGCGACGAGCTCGAGATCGATTTCCAGCAGGGCGAATTGATGCCGGGCGACGTTTTCGTCCTCGGCACCGACGGGCTGACGGCGCATGTCAGCGACGCCGAGATCGAGGCCGCGGCCAGATCCGCCACGCCGCGGGCGGCATGCCAGGCCCTCCTGGATACGGTGCTGGCGCGCGGCGGTACCGACAATGTGACCATCGTACTTGTGAAGATCGGCGGCAACGGCGCGCCCCATCCGGATCGGTCCGCAGCGGAGGGCCTGGCCAGATGAGCGACGACGACAAGACCCGGATCTCGCCGAACGTGACCTATGCCGGCGTCGGCACGCAGCTCAGCGGCATTTACGAGCTCGACGAGCGGATCGCCTCGGGCGGCATGGGCGAAGTCTATCGCGGCCACAACATCCAGACCGGCGATCATGTGGCGATCAAGATCGTGCTGCCCGAATTCGCGCGCGACCAGACGATCCTGTCGCTGTTCCGCAAGGAAGCGTCGATCCTCAACCATCTCTCGCATGACGCGGTGGTGCGCTACCACGTGTTCACCATCGACCCGGGGATCGGCCGCCCCTATCTCGCGATGGAGTTCGTGGACGGCCAATCGCTGTTCGACATGATGCGGCGCGGGCCGATGCCAAGCGACGATGTGCGCCGGCTTTGCCACCGCCTCGCCTCTGGCTTGAGCGCCGTGCATCAGGCCGGCGCGGTGCACCGCGACCTCTCGCCTGACAACATCATCCTGCCCGGCGGCCGGGTCGAGCGCGCCAAGATCATCGATTTCGGCATCGCGCGCTCGGCGACCGTCGGCGGCGAAACGCTGATCGGCGGCAAATTCGCCGGAAAATACAATTATGTTTCGCCGGAACAACTCGGCCTCTATGGCGGCGAGGTCAGCGAGCAATCGGATATCTACAGCCTCGGCCTGGTGCTGGCGGCGGCGCTGCGCGGCAAGCCGCTCGACATGAGCGGCTCGCAATATGAGGTCATCGAGAAACGCCGGACCGTGCCGGACCTGTCGGATATCGATCCCGATTTCCGCGAACTCATCGAAGCCATGCTGCAACCGGATCCGCGCGACCGGCCGGCGAGCATGGCTGAGATCGCCCGAGCAACGCGCGGTGAGGATCTCGAGCCGACATTGCCGCCGCCGGTGTCGTTCGGCGCGCGCGAACGCTCGGGCCTGCCGCGCGCCGGCTGGACGGCGCCGCCGGACTCCAAGCCCCAGACACCACCTTCCGGCGAGCCGCGTTTCGTCGAGCATGTGCGCCCCGCCTACCTGTCGGAGCCAAGGCCCGCGCCGGCCGCCACCCCGGCCAGCGCGCCCGCGCCGGCCGCGCCCAAAAAGCCTTCGCGCATGCCTGTCATCGCCGGCGGCGCCGCGGCGACCGCCGTCCTGGCGGTGGCGGGCCTCTATTTCAGTGGCGTCCTGGCGCCCATGCCGGTGGCGGAGACACCCAAGCCGCTGACTCCGAAGCCGGCCATCGAGACCGCCAAACCAGTGGCCGAGGCGCAGCAAGCGGAGACGCCGAAAGCTCAGCCGCAGGCGCCGGCCGCGGCTCAGCCGGAAGCACCGAAACCTGACACGGCGAAGCCATCCGCCCAACCTGAGGCGGAGGCCAGGACGCCCGTCGAGCAGCCAGCCACGCAGCCGGAGAGCGAGGCCAAAAGCCAGACGCCTCAGGTCGAGACCAAGCCGGTGCAGCCCTCAGCGCAACAGTCGCCCGCGCCGGCTCCCGGGCCAACGGCCGCCGAAGGCGAGAAACCGACGCGGCCGGCAAGCGAGCCGGCGATCAAGACGCCGGAACCGAGCCAGGCGGCTGAGAACAAGCCGGCGCAAGAGGCAAATCCGCCGGCAGCCAAGCCCAGCGTGAAAGACCTCGTGGATAAGCTTTCCAAGTTGCCTAAGCCGGCCCCATCCCTGCCCCCAACTTCGCAAAGACAGGCATCGACGGAGCCGACCCCCTCGCCGGCCGAGCCGAAGGTCCCGACAGCCAGCCAGCCGGCAACGCCGACCGCGCCAACCCAGCCGGCGCAGCAGCCGGGGACGCCGGCAACCAAGCAGCCCGAGACCGACGTCGCCGTCAATGTGCCAAAGCCGGCGCTTCCGTCAGCGGAAGACGACATGGCCAAGTGGAACGAGCAGCGCTCCTGGGTGCGCGATTTCAGCGGCGGCAATTGCTTCTACGCCAACGTGACATCCGGACCCGGCGGCGCCCCCACGATCGAGGGTTACGGAACGGCGGTCCAGCCCTTCGAACAATTGCTCAACGATTTCCAGTCCAGGTTCCATATCGAGCCGGACATCAGCGTGCGCCTCATCACGCTCTCCCAGTGCGGCGTGCCGACTTTCCTTCGCTTTCTCGACCGGAGTTCGGCCGCGAAGCCGCAGCTTGTCCTCGACAAGACATCGATACCGGACGGCGCGCCGGTCAGCGGCGCGCTCTATACGGGCGGCGGGCTCGTCTCCAACATCATGCTGATCGACCACAAGGGCGTCGCCTTCAACCTGGACGACCGCATGGTGGCGCAAACCGACAAGGTGACCTTCAACATCCCGATCGGTCTTGCCGCCGCGGACAAGGCGGCCGCCAAGGCGGTGCCGCAGATCATGCTGGTGATCACCGGCCCCAAGGACATCCAGGCCGCCATGTTCTCAAGGCCGACGCCGGCTTCGGAGCTGTTGCCCAAGATCCTCGAGGAGATCGAGGCCGGCGGGTCGCAGTTCTCGGCCACGGCCAGCTATTTCCGGCTTGGCGGATAGCATGAACGCCGATGGACCCTCGCACCTTGCGTTCTTTGCAACAGCCCCCGCCACGCAAGCTGCGTAGCTTGCTGTTTCCGGGCCGCATAACGCTTGCCGCTTTGCTCGGCGCGGCGCTGTTCTCGATGCTTTCGCCCGGCAAGGCGCATGCCGAATTCACCGTCTGCAACCAGACGCTCGACGTCGTCAATCTCGCGGTCGGACAGAAGGTCGACAATGCCGACCAGACGGACGGCTGGTGGACGATCGGCGCCAACCAGTGCGTCAATGTCATCCGCGAGGAGCTGACCAACCGCTACATCTATCTCTACGCCACGGACGTCTTCGGCCACGCGATCCTCAACGGGTCGACCGAAATGTGCATCGACCGGCGGCGCTTTTCGATCCGCGGCATCGAGGAGTGCTGGCAGCGCGGCCATATCGCGGCGCGCTTCGTCGAGGTCGATACGCAGGAGCAGGTGCGCTGGACCTATTTCCTGACCGGAAACAGCCCGTGACGCACGCGATCGACACGAGCTTCAAACAGAAGAAGCTGGCGCGGCTGGCCGAGCGGCGGCGCAAACTCTGGCGCCGGGCTCTTGCCGGCTTTGCCACGCTCGCCGTCGTTGCCGTCGCCACCGGCTTCTACCTGACCAAGGACTATTGGTCGTTCGGCGACGAGGACGAAGAGTTGCATCCCGTCGAGGGCATGGAAGACGTGCCGCCCGACGCCTCGGTCTATGTGCCGGCGATCATCGATCTGGCCGGCGATCCGATGTGGATCACATTGGCGCCCGATGCCGACACCGCGACGAAGGGCAAGACCGTCGCGCGCCCGGCTGAGCTCGACAGTTCGGGGGCTTCGCCGCAGATCGAAATCATGTCCGACGTGATGCTGAGCGCCAGCGAAAAGTTCATGACGACGATCCCCTCGACGCAAGAGGATTTCGCCTTCTTTCAGGCGCAGCGGCAGGTCGCTCCCAAGCCTTCGGCAACCGCGCCCGACGACCAGCAACCGGCTCCGCCCGCGCCAGCCGCAGCGCCAGACGACCAACCGGGCGATCCGCAAGGCGACCTGCAGAATGATCTCCAAGCGGCACCGGACGACAGCGACGCCGGCTCGGCGCCCAAGGCGGACGCCGACGACCCCGAGGCCGGCTGGGGCGAGACCATCGACCAGGGCGAGGCAGCACTCCCCGCCTTCAAGAAAACCGCGATCGAGAACAACACGACCGTCGCGACCGTCACCAGCGAGTATCAGCGCTTCGAGGCCACCGAAGACACGTTCGTGAAGATCCTCAACGACCGCAGCCTCGACAGCGTGGTGCTCGACGCGCATTTCTCCGCCGACGACGCCAAGCTCGCCGGCGAAGCGCTGAAGGCGCTGTTCAACCGCGACGGGCTGGAGGCCGGCTTCGTCGTGGCCATGCGCGGGTTCCGGCCGAGCCGCGAGACGACGACCATGTCGCTGATGCAGGTCTCCATCTATGCCAAGAACGTCTATGTCGGCACGCTGACACGCAATGCGGCCGGCGCCTTCGTGTCGGGTGTCGACCCCTGGGTCCGCGAGGATCTGTTCAACTATTCCGGCACCTCCGACCAGGGTGGGCCCAAGCGGCAGTACCGCCTGCTCGACGCGATCTATTCGACGGCGGCGCGCAACAAGGTGCCGACCAGCGTCATCGGCGAGGCGATCATGTATCTGTCGCGCGGGCAGGACCTCGACGCCTTCGCCAGCGAGGACCAGCGCCTGGTGCTGATCTATTCGCAGACGCCGCGCGGCCAAAGCGAGATCTCGGGACGGGTGCTCTATGTCGGCGTCCAGGGCGCGGACAGGAGCCTCGACTGTTTCGTCTTCCAGCAGAGCGACGGCCAATATGCCTGCGTGACCGGCAACGATCAGGTGCGCTCGCTGACCGTCACCAACGGCATGGTCACGCCGGTCGCCGGGGTGATGACCTCGACCTTCGGCCCGCGCAAGCATCCGATCCTGGGCACAGTTCGCATCCACAAGGGCGTCGACTGGGCGGCGCCGGTCGGCACGCCGATCATGGCCGCCTTCGACGGCGATATCTCCTTCCAAGGCGATGGCGGCGGCTATGGCAATCTGGTGAAGATCACGCATGCCAATGGCCGCGAGACGCGTTACGCGCATATGCAGAAATTCGCCATCGCGAGCGGCGTCGGCACCAAAGTGAAGGCCGGCGACGTCATCGGCTATATCGGCACGACAGGGCTTTCGACCGGCCCGCATCTGCATTTCGAACTCTACCAGAACGGCGAGGCGATCGACCCGCTGGGGACGGTCACCACGGTGGCTACCGCCGTTGCCGTCAGTTACGGCGGGTCCGGCGATACCGCCGTCGAAACGCTGACGGAGCGGATCGTGCATGTCGAAAGCGGCGGCAGCGCGCGGGCCAAGAACCCGCTTTCCTCGGCGACCGGTGCCGGCCAGTTCATCTCCAAGACCTGGATCCGGATGATGAACACCTATCGGCCCGACCTTGCCCGCTCGCTGTCGACCGCCGACCTGCTTGCGCTTCGCTACGACGCGACACTGTCACGCGAAATGGTGCGCAACCTGGCGCGCGAGGGCGAGGCCTATCTGCGCGCGCGCGGCCACCAGATCACCGCCGGCCGCCTCTATCTGTGCCATTTCCTCGGCATGGAAGGCGCGGCCCAGGTTCTGGCGGCGCCCGGCTCGACGCAGTTGAGCGCTGTGCTCGGGTCGGCTGTCATTCAGGCCAACCCGTTCCTCACCGGCAAGACCGCGAGCTACGTCGTGGACTGGGCCGAGCGGAAGATGGGGCAGAAAGTGCCGCGCGTGGCGACCGACCAGGGCCAGCCGACGACGACCACGACACAAGTGCGGCAGACGTCGCCGGAATTCGAAAAATACAAGCAGGCGATCACCGCGCTGATAGACTCCCTCCAGGAGACGCTGGAGCCCGGTTAGGTCCTTAACCCAGAAGTTTTGACCGGTTGGCTATGTGTGCGTTGGCATGCCTTGGCGATTGGCCGGGACGCCTATCGCGGTCGTCATCCACGGGCGGAGCAAGGAGCGAAGCGACGCGCGCAGACCCTAGAATGACGAGGTTCAGGAGCCTTCAGCTCATCGCCAGCGTTTTGCGCTGGCTACCCCAACATTGATGGCCTTGCCCGACAAGTCTGCGATCTTTCACTGTGTTGAGGGACTAGCCGGTTCACCAAACCTCGCGTTTTGATCGGCCGATTGGTTTTAGATACTCACCGAGGAAATTTCGAGCCCCTCGCGAACCAAATCTGTGGTCGAGATCACAGACGCTCAAGGACGATTTTGGCAGAAGCGACGTTGTCGCTCACGACATTCAGCATGCGCAGACATCGGTAACGCGCCCCAAGGGGCGGAGGGCTGATCCCATGAAAGCGTTCGCCATCCTTTTGGGCGGGTTGATCCTGCTGTTCCACGCCGCGTTCGGCGCACAGGCCGCCACGCCCGACAGCAAGCGCGTCGCGCTGGTCATCGGCAACAGCAAATATGTCAATGCCGTCGCTTTGCCCAACCCGGCGAACGATGCCCGCCTTATCGCGTCCACGCTGCGCAACGCCGGCTTCCAGGTGATCGAAGGCGTCGACCAGGACAATGCCGGCATGCACAGCCTGATCAGCAAATTCACCGAAGAGTCCTACAATGCCGACCTCGCCGTCATCTACTATGCCGGGCACGGCATGCAGGTCGACGGCAGGAACTACCTCATTCCGGTCGATGCCGAGCTGACGTCGCCGGCCTATCTCAAGACCCGCACGGTCCAGATCGACGAGTTCATGGCGGCGCTGCCGGCCGATCCCGCCGTCGGCATCATCATCCTCGACGCCTGCCGCGACAATCCGCTGGCGCGCACGCTGGCAGCGGCGCTGCCGAAGAGCCGCTCGCTCGGCGCGGGCCTGGCGCCGGTCGACGCAAAGGCCGACGGCATGGGCACGGGCGGCGTCCTGATCGCCTATGCGACCGACCCCGGCGCTATCGCCTTCGACGGCAACGGCGTCGACAGCCCCTATTCGCTGGCTCTGGCCAAGCACCTGACCGAGCCGGGCGTCGAGATCCAGAGCGCCTTGACGCGTGTGCGCGGCGAGGTGACGGAAGCCACGCAAGGCCGGCAGCGGCCATGGCACAATGCCTCGCTCGGACGAGAAGTGTTCCTCGGCAAGCCCGTGGCAGAAACAGCTTCGCCCCCCGCGACGGCGGCGGCAGACGCGGCCAAGGCGACGGCAACCCCTGCCCTCGCGGCGAGCGAGCCGCCGTCCTGGGAAGTCGAGCAGCGGCTTTGGGACGAGGCTTCGAAGAAGAACGCCATCCCCTATTACGAGGCCTATCTCGACCAGTTCCCGAACGGCCGTTTCGCCACGGTGGCGAAGCTCAACATCGACCAGCTGAAGGATCCGGCGACGGGCAAGCAGGTGGCGGCGCTCGGCGCGGACGATGCCAGTGCCAATCCCGGCTCGGCCGTCCGCACCTCGGTCGGCATCACCGACGAGATGAGAAAGACGCAAGGCACCGAGCTGACGGAAAGCGCCATCGGGCTCGACCGCAACAGCCGCATCGACCTGCAATTGCGCATCGAAGCGCTGGGCAACGAGCTCGGCCAGGTCGACGGCAATATCGGCCCGAGGACGCGCCAAGCGATCGGCGTCTGGCAAGGCAAGAACAGCCTCCCGCCAACCACCTATCTGACGCGCGAACAGCTGGCTCTGCTGGTGATCCAGACCGACCCGATGATGGATGCCGTGCGCGCCAGGAACGCCGCAGACCAGGCGCGCGCCGCGCCGACCAGGAAGCAGGTCGTGCAGAAGACCCGCACGTTGGACCCGACGGCGCAGCAAAAGCCGCGCCGGAAACAGACGCAGGTCGTTCAGCGCCGCCGCAACAGCGACACCGTGGTTCGCGAGGACGCGCCGCCGCCGAGAGAAAACAACGACTTCCTGACCAAGGCGCTGATCTTCGGCAGCGGCGTTGTGATCGGCAACGCGATCAAGAATTGATCGTTGAGCAATTCCAGGAATAGTGTGAAGCGGTTTTCCGCCTGGAATTGCGTCGACACAGACAGCAACAAAAGGGGAGCCGGCGCTTGGCCGAGCTCCCCTTGACCTGTTTCGCTGTTGACGGGTCGGCTTGCCTGCGGCCCGTCTATTCCGTCCTGATCCGCATTTCCACGCGGCGGTTGACCGGATCGTATGGATTGGCGACACGCGGATGCGACTTGCCGAGACCGATCGCTTCGAGCCGCGCCGATTCAACGCCGTTGGCTTCGAGGAAGGCCGCCACCGATTGCGCTCTCCGCTGCGACAGGCCCTGGTTGTAGCTGTCCGTGCCGGTCGCGTCGGTGTGACCCTCGACGACGAAGCTGAACGTGCTCAGCCTGTTGTCCTTCAGCGCCTTGGCGAACTCGTCCAGCTCCGCGCGCGCGGTCTGGTCGAGCTGGGCCGAATCCAGGGCGAAGTTGATCATCATGTCGAGGCCAGCCTTCTGGGGCGGCGCCTCGTTCTTCTCAGCCTTGCTCTTGCACTCTTCCTCGGTGCCGACGCAGATACCGCGTGAGGCGCCAAGATTACCCTGGCCGGCGAAGAACTTTACGATGTCTTCCGATTTCTGAAGCGGATCGGCGTAGACGTGCGTTGAAAAAAGCACGGCCGCCAATGCCAAGGCTGAGCTGCCCCACCGCATGACCGTCACTCCTGTTTTGACCTGTTTCGAGCGGGTTTTCGCTGGCGCGGACTATATCAAATCCTGAAACGATTGTCTGTGAACAAGCGCACGTTGCCGATGGCCGGCGCCTGATAAGGTTGAGGCTTGACCGGCGCTTGGCGGCGGGTTTCAGTGCTATTTGTGCCGATGCTCGGGGTGTGGCAGCGATGGCCAATGAACTCGGATACAGAACGGCAAGGGATCTGTTTCTTGCCTGTCCCGCGATCGCCCGGGATATGAAGTCGCCGGCCGCCGCCCAACCTCCGCTGGAATTCTGCCGCGCGCTGCTCGCCGGGCGCGTGCCGGAGGAAGCCGTGACGTTTTGCGCCTATCTCCTGCCCGAGCGCGCCGCGGTCTGGTGGGGGCATGAATGCCTGAGCCATCTCGCCGAGCTCCTTGCCGAAAGGGATCTCGAATTGCTGGCGCTTGTCAGCGATTGGGTGGGCGAGCCCGGCAATCCTCGCCATCGGGCGGCGCTCAGCAGCGCTGTCGATCCGTCGCCGGCGACGCCGGCTGCCTGGATCGCCTTGTCGGCGGCGTGGCGCGACCCGGCCTTCGATATGCTGTCGACCGGATTCCCCGCCGCCCACGCCGTCAACGCAGGGATCCTGGCGGGGCTGGCGCGCGTCTCGACCGCGGACCGCTTCGCCGTGCTTTCCGCCTTTGTCGAGATGGGCATCCAGATGGTGGAGATGGAAGCGCAACGACCATCGGTCGACGCGTATTAGGGCTTTCCGTCGGAGAATACCCATGAAGCCGCAGTTGCGGACGGAACCGCCGCATGCTTTCCCGCAATTCTCTGGTGCGTTTCACCGTCTCACGGAGACGGCGAAACACCCTGTCTCTTTGTTTCTACGCAATTCCGGACGAAAACCGCTTCACACTTTTTCTGGAATTGCCTAAGAAGCACGCGTGTCATGAACGTTGTCACCACCCGCCGCCACCGCCGCCACCGCTACCACCGCCGCCACCCAGAGGCGCGATGACAGGCGCGGGTTCGCTCGTCACCGGCTTGATCGGCTTCCTGGCGGTCGCCTTCTTTTGCTTGACCACCGTCGGCGTCGTCGTCACGCGAACTTGCTTGGTCGGCTGTTTCACTGTCGGCGCCGGCTCGAACCTGGGCGCCAGGGTCGTGCATCCCGCGACCGCAAGGGATAAAAATGTTGCAATGACCGCTTGCTTCAATGCCCCGCCCACCGTTGCCTCCTTGTTGATCAGAATAGGTCCCGACGCGGATTGGCTTGCTCCCAGACGGCTCTGGCCGTCTTGATCAATTGGTCGTCTACCGACTCGCCGGCGGAAATTTTCGATTTGAGCTCCGAACGCAATTGCTTCAACGCAGCCGTCTTCGGCTTCGTGCCGAACTGCGCGAGGGTCGTCCGAGCGCCCGGTAACTCGTTACGAAGATCAAGTCCTGCCGCGAACGCCAGATAGCGAACGGCGATGACCTGGTCGGACTTCTCGCCCTTCTGCATCTCGATGGCCGCGCGATCATAGGCCGCCGAGTAGTCGCCGCGGTCTGTCGCAAGCTCGAACAGCCTCTGCGCTTCGGCAAGGTTCTTGTCGACGCCGTCACCATCCCGGTACATGCGCGCAAGACTGCCGGGCGCATAGGGCTGGCCGAGATCCATCGCCTTCTGGAAAAGCGTCTGCGCCTGCTTCGTATCCTTCTGGACGCCTCGCCCGCTGAGATAATTGCGGCCGAGAATGTTCATCGAATACATGTCCTGGCGCTCGACGCCCGCCTTGAGGAAGGCAACGGCGCGAGCCGGGTCGGCGGGCACGCCATTGCGGCCTTCGGTGAAGATCGCGGCGAGATCGTTCATGGCATAGGTGTGGCCCATGGCCGCCGCCTTGAGCAGCAGATCCAGCCCCCTGCCGGTGTCGCGCTGGACGCCAAGACCATTGAACAGCGCGCGTCCCCAGGCCGTCATTCCATAGGGATCGCCTTTGTCAGACGCCTTGGCATAGAAGCTATTCGCCTTCGCGGGATCCACGGCCGTTCCTATACCGGACGAAGCGATATAGCCGAGCTCGAACACAGCGCGGACATGTCCCTTGTCGGCGGCGTCCTGGATCACCTTCTTCGCCTCGTCGACCTTGCCGGCGGCGAGCAGCGCGCGGCCGAGTTCGTAGTGGAATCGCGCGACATCGGGATAGGCCTTCACCGCCGCCTGGCAGGCGTCCACCGCGCCGGCGCCGATCTCATTCGGCAACAGGCCGGGGACGACGCCCTGCAGGTCCAAAGGCTCGCCTGCCTTCTGGTCGCACGGATCGACGCTGGGCGACAGCTTCATCGTCGCCGGCTTTGACGGTGTGTTGTCGGCCGTGATTTCGACGCCGACTATCAATGGCTGGACAGTGCCTATCTGCGGCTCGTAGCGCAGTTTATCGACTTCATCGGCCGTCAGGCTCGACTGCGGCGACAGGGTCCGATCCGGCAGGGACAGCGTCCCGGTTGCCGGATAGCTCGCGAGCTTCACGCTGACCGCCGGATCCTTGGTCGGCAAATCCAGCTTCAGCGGAACCGGACCGACACCGACCGGAACGTTCACATCGTGGTTCTCGATCGCTTCAGCGGCGCCGGCGATGTGGATGCCGCGCTCCACCACCTGCTGCTTCTGCTCGGACTCCAGCGAGGCCACGAGCTGCTTGCCGGCGGTGCTGTCGCCGTTCTTGACCCGGAACACGAGGATGCCTTGCGATCCGCCGCCCCATTCGTCATGCGTGGCATAGGCCAGCATATCGACCTGGTCCTCGGCATCGGCGCCCTTCGGCACGTCAATCTGGAGCCGCGGCAGGTCCTTGCCCTCTATCGGCTGGCCCGTTGCGACCGGCTTCCCGTCCAGCATCAGACGCCCCAGCGCCGGCGGCCTTTCGATGCTGATGGTGACCGCGCCGCCATCGACATCGACCGGCACAGGCAGGTCGAGCGCGACCGGTCCGACGCCCGACGGCACGGTCTTTTCCAGCACCGGCGGCAAAGCCGGCCGGCTGGCTCGGCGCATCAGCACCACCTCGTCGATCAGCGAGGAATTTTCCCACGGAACCTGCGCCCCCTTGGTGGCCTCGACCACGTCGCGGCGCACGGCCGCCATGACGGAGCGTATCTCCTGGTTCGGCGCCAGCGCGCGGCGGGAGAAGGCGGATGAGAAGGGGCTGAGATCGCCGGAGCCGTCATAGGCGACGGCGCCCGGCTCGGTGGCGAAGGCGATAAGGGTATTCAGTGAGCTTTTCACCTGCGCAAGGCCGGTGCCGCCAGCCGCGATCAACTGGTCGCGCAGCCAGTAGTCCTTGCGCGGGAAAGGATTGTTGCGGCAGGCATCGAGGATGATCACCTGGATCCTCGATTTGGCGCGCAATTGCTGCAGGACATCGTCGAGCTTGACCGCCTGGACCTCGATGTCGGCTGCAGCCTTGAGCGACGCATCGACCGGGATCAAGAAGTTCTCGCCGCCGATCTGAAAGCCGTGGCCCGAATAATAGACGACGGCCAGATCCGCGCCGTCCGCCGCGGCGAGGTAATTGCGGAACTCCTTCTCGAACTGGAGCTTGGTGAGGTCCTTGGCGACGAAGACATCGAACCCGGCCAGACGGAAGGTGTTCGAGACGTCCTCGGCATCTTTGTCGGGATTCTTCAGCGCCGGGATTTCGCGGTATTGCGAATTGCCGATGACAAGCGCAACCCTTCGATCGGCCTGGGCCTGCACCGTCGTGAGGCCCACGACGATCAAGGCCGCAATCAGCGCGTAGCGTCGCAGCATGGCAAAATCCCCAACCGCTATGACCTGTCAGCCACAAGAATTCAGCTTGCAGCATCGCGGTCTGTTAAAGACTTCACAATCTGCCAAGGCGGCAAGGAACGCGCCCGCGATGGCAGGCAGGCGTATCCAATAAACTGCTAAAATAGCTCAGAGGCCCGGACGCCGCAATGACCTGGGCAAGCGCATCGCCGGCCGCGAGGCGAGGACGCCCCGGTTTGTCCGGGCGTCCTCGAATACGCACGCCCGCAAGGCGTTTACTTCCCGGCGTATTTCGGCTTGCCGTCCGCAGTCGCCGCGCTGGATATAGCGGCGGGTGAAGCCGCCCGGGCGCTCCCTTCAGGATCAGGCCCCGCTCCACATCGCATCGGGCACCACCACCAGCTTGCCGACGAAGTCCTTGCCCATGAAGTCGGTCTGGGCGCGGTGGAAGTCCGACAATTTGTAGACGCCGCCGACCAGCGGCTTGATCTTCTTTTCCTCGATGTAGCGGACGATGCGGCTGAAGTCGGCGCGCGTGCCCTGGCTGGAGCCGTGGAGCTGAAGCTGCTTCAGATACATGGTCCGCAAATCGAGCTGCACGACCGGCCCGGCAATGGCGCCCGCCGTGGTGTAGCGGCCCTCGGGCCGCAGGATGCGCAGCAGGTCGTTGAAGATGGTCCCGCCGACGAGATCGGCGACCACGTCGATGGGCTGGCCGCCGGTCGCTTCGTTGACGGCGGCGGGCAGATCGGCCACGCCGCGCGTGATCACCTTCTCGGCGCCGATGTCGAGCACGGCCTGCTCCTTGCCCTTGCCGACGACGGCATAGGGGATGGCGCCGCGCGCCCTGGCCAGTTGCACGATACCTGAGCCGACGCCGCCGGAGGCGCCGGTGACCAGCACACGCTCGCCGGCCCGCAGCGCGGCACGCTCCAGCATCTGCTCGCCGGTAAGATAGGCGCAGCAGAAAGTGGCGAGCTCGACATCGCTCAAGTCGGTGTCGACGACATGCGCGTTCTCCGCCGGCAGCGCCTGGTATTCGGCGTAACCGCCGTCGCGGCCATGGCCCATATAGTCGATGTCGGCCAGCGAATCGTCGTCGCGGTTGTAGATCGAGAAGTCGACCATCACGCGCTCGCCGATGCGGCTCGCCGGCACGCCGTCGCCGACGGCGACGATGGTGCCCACCGTGTCGGTGCCCTGGATGCGCGGGAAGGTGAGCGTGTTGCCTTGCCGGCGCCAGGTCGATACCGCGGCCGCATCCTCCTCCGTGCCATAGGCGCCCTGGCGCACCCAGACATCGGTGTTGTTCATGCCGCAGGCGCTGACCTTGACCAGCACTTCGCCGGCGGCAGGTGCCGGCACCTTCACATCGGTGCGGTAGACAAGCTTTTCGAGGCCGCCATGGCCGGTAAGCTGCACGGCGGCCATGGTGGGAACGGTTCTGGTCATGGCATTCATGTCGTTTCTCAGAGGCTCACAAAAACGCTGTTCACCGCGTCGGCGGTCTTGGCGACGACGATGTCGGCTTCCTCGCGCGTGAGGCAGAGTGGCGGCGCGAAGCCGAGGATGTCGCCCTGCGGCATAGCGCGACCGATGACGCCACTGGCGGCCAGCGCCGTGGCGATCTGCGGCCCGACCTTCAGCGCCGGATCGAAGAAGACGCGGTCGTCGCGGTCCTTGACGAACTCGACCGCGGCCAGCATGCCATCGCCGCGCACCTCGCCGACATTCCTGTGGTCGCCGACAGCCTTGGCGAGCTCGGCGCGGAAGTAGGCGCCCGTCTCGCCGGCATTCCGCACCAGGTCCATCTCGTCGATCAGTTCTAGATTGGCGACGCCCGCGGCAACGCAGATCGGGTGCGCCGAATAGGTCCAGCCATGGCCGAGCGAGCCAAGCTTGTCGGAGCCCTTGACCAGCACCTGCCAGATCTTGTCGGAAACGATGACGCCAGAGAGCGGCGCATAGGCCGAGGTCAGGCCCTTGGCGATGGTGATCAGGTCCGGCTTGATGCCGTAATGGTCGGAGCCGAACATCGTGCCGAGACGACCGAAGCCGGTCACCACCTCGTCGGCGACGAGCAGCACGTCGTATTTGTCCAGCACGGCCTGGATCTTCTGCCAGTAACCGGCCGGCGGCGGCACGATGCCGCCGGTGCCGAGGATCGGCTCACCGATGAAAGCGGCGACCGTGTCCGGTCCTTCGGCGAGGATCATCTCCTCGAGCTTGTCGGCGCAATGTTGCGAGAACTGTTCCTCGCTCATCGAACGGTCGGCGCGGCGGAAATAATAGGGCGCCTCGGTGTGCAGGATCGGCGCGCGCGGCAGGTCGAAGGCGTTGTGGAACAGCTCCAGCCCGGTCAGCGAGCCGGTCATCACGCCCGAGCCATGGTAGCCGCGCCAGCGCGAGATGATCTTCTTCTTTTCCGGCCGGCCGAGCACGTTGTTGTAGTACCAGATCAGCTTGATGTTGGTCTCGTTTGCGTCGGAGCCGGACAAGCCGAAATAGACTCGGCTCATGCCCTTCGGCGCACGGTCGATGATCATCTTGGCAAGCGTGATCGATGCCTCGGTGCCGTGGCCGACATAGGCGTGGTAGTAGGCGAGGTTCTTCGCTTGGCTTGCGATGGCGTCGGCGATCTTCTGGCGGCCATAGCCGACATTGACGCAGTAGAGGCCGGCGAAGGCATCGATGCTCTTCTTGCCGGTGTTGTCCCACACGGTGACGCCTTCGCCGCCGGCCATGATGCGCGCCGGCGACTCGCCGCGCGCGTGCGTGCCCATATGCGTCGAGGGATGAAAGAAGTGGTCGCGATCCCAGGCGGAGAGTTCGTTGGACTGTTCGAGCATTTTTTGACTCCTGACGAGAATGAGGGCCTGCGCAGCTTAGGCTACGTCGAGGCAGAGGTATTTGAGGTCGGTAAAGGCTTCGAGGCCGTGGCGCGAGCCTTCGCGGCCGACCCCGGATTGCTTGACGCCGCCGAAAGGGATCGGCGCGCCGGTGATCTTGACGCGGTTGATCGCAACCATGCCGTAGTCCAGCGCACGCCCCATGCGCGCCTGCTGAGCGCCGTTCTCGGTGACGACATAGGCGACGAGGCCGTATTCGGTGGCATTGGCGCGGGCGACGACTTCGGCCTCGTCGTCGAACGGCGTCACAGCGGCCACGGGCCCAAACGTCTCCTCACGCATGATCAGCGCTTCGTCCGGCACATCGACAAGCAGCGTCGGCTGGTAAAACAGCGGGCCGGCAGCGTGGCGCTTGCCGCCGGTCAGGCAGCGCGCGCCACGGGTGAGCGCATCGGCCACCTGCTCCTCGACCTTCTTGACCGCGCGCTCATGCATCAACGGCCCGATCTCGGCGTCCGCGGACAGCCCATTGCCAACGCGAAGCTTCTCGATGCGGCGCTCGAAAGCGGCGCAGAAGCGGTCATAGATCGGCCGCCGCACATAGATGCGGTTGGCGGCGAGGCAATCCTGGCCGGAGGTGGCGAATTTGGCGTCGAGCGCGATTGCCACGGCCTTCTCGACGTTGGCGTCGTCGAAGACGATCAGCGGCGCGTGGCCGCCGAGCTCCATGACCAGGCGCTTCATCGTAGCGGCACTCTGCGCGGCGATCAGCCGGCCGACGTCGGTCGATCCGGTGAAGCTCATCGCGCGGACCCTGGCGTCGGCGCACATGGCGCCAACGATGGTGCGCGCATCACCCGTGATGACGTTGAAGACGCCGGCCGGCAGCCCGGCGCGCTCGCCAAGCTCGGCCAGCGCCAGGGCCGACAGCGGCGTATCGGAGGACGGATGCGCCACCACCGTGCAGCCGGCGGCAAGCGCGGCCGCGGCCTTGCGGGTGAGCATGGCCGACGGGAAATTCCACGGCGTGACCACGCCGACCACGCCGAGCGGCTCGCGGCGTATCGACATTTCGGCATTCGGCAGATGGCTGGTGACGCTCTCGGCGTTGAGGCGTTTCGCTTCCTCGGCATACCACTCGACGAAGGAAGCGGCGTAGTCGATCTCGCCCAGCGATTCCTTCAGCGGCTTGCCCTGCTCGAGCGTCATCAGCAGCGCCAGGTCGTCCTTGGCGGCGATGATCAGGTCGAACCATTTTCGCAAGATTTTCGAGCGTTCCTGCGGCAACAGCGCCCGCCAGCCGGGAAACGCACGAGACGCAGCGTTGATCGCCGTCGTCGTCTGGGCGGCATCGAGTGCCGCCACAAAGGCGACGGTAGCGCCGGTCGCCGGATCGATGACTTCAAAACTTGCCGCCGCCTCGCTTGCCGTCCAGTGGCCGTCGACATAGGCGAGCCCGCGCAGCAGGCGGCGATCGGCGAGGCGGTCGAGCGCTTCATGGCGGTTGGTGCGGGCAAAATGCGCGGACATCAGTCAGGTCTCCCGGTGTCGAGGCGATAGGGAGAGACTAGTCGCGCGATCGAGACAAAGAGGCTGTTTCGGCGGTCCGATGTAGAGAGATTGTCTCTGTTGGCCGGCGAACGTAGACGATCTGTCTAGATGCGGCTGAGTAGGATTCCCCCTCACCCGGATTGCCAACCGAATTGCGAAGGGCAATTCGGGGCAATCCGACCTCTCCCCAAGGGGCTAGCGTGCGCACACATTTGCTTCGTTGTGTGGTCAAGTGTGAAGAAGCGGCGTCGGAAAAAGGCTTGAAGCGTTTGAATCGTATGTGATTCTGTAGCTGCCATTGTTGATTCAGGAGGTTTCGACGATGGCTTCGTTGCTTGGCTACTTCGGCGACCTGCGCTTGCAAAAAAGGGGAGCATGGTTCTGGAGCGCATGTTTGCGCGTGTCAGCACGGGCATGCGCCGGCTGGTCGACACGCGCGCCGAGAAGGTCGCGTTCACGCGCCTGTTCCGCAATCGCCACGTGAGCACGCAAGAGATCGTCCGCACGGCTGCGGCCCGAACCGCCGAACTGGCCGCCGGGCGCCACGTGCTGATCATCGAGGACAGCAGCGAGATCAACTATGAAGCCAAGGCTTCACGCAAGCGCGGCCTCGGTCGTGTCGGCAATGGCACGGATATCGGGCTGTTCGTGCATCCGGCGCTGGCCGTGGATGCCGTGGACGGCTCTGTCCTTGGCCTTGCAGGCGCCACGATCTGGCGGCGGCGCGAGGCCAAGAAGGCGGATGACTACCAGGCGCTGCCGATCGAAGCCAAGGAAAGCCACAAATGGATCGGCACCGCCAAGGCGGCATGCCAGGCGCTGACCGACACGCCGCAGATGACGGTGATCGGCGACCGCGAGGCCGACATCTACGAAGTGTTTGCAAGGCTGCCCGACGAGCGCACCCATGTGCTCATCCGTGCTGTGCGGGATCGGGCCTTGGGCACGCGGGGCGAGCGCCTGTTCGGCGCGATCGCCAAGACGCCGGAAGCCGGCCGCGTTGCCTTCGAGCTGCAGGCCCGACCCGGCCGGCCGGCTCGCATCGTCGAACTGGCCGTTCGCTTCACCGCGGTGAGCTTGCGTCAGCCCCGCCTTGGCGCCGACAGCCGCGATCCGCGCAAACTCTCGCTCAACATGGTGGAAGTGCGTGAGATCGATCCACCTTCGGCCAAGGACGCGGTGATCTGGCGGCTGTTGACCACCCACAGCGTCGAAACGCTTGCCGATGCCTGCCGCATCGTCGACCTCTATCGCTCGCGCTGGAGCGTCGAGCAGCTGTTCCGGACTGTGAAGTCGCAGGCCATCGATCTGGAGGAAAGTCTCATCGCCGATGGCGACGCACTCGAACGTCTGGCCGCCGCCGCTCTGGTCGTCGCCACCAGGGTCATGCAGCTCGTACACGGGCGTGGTTTCGCCGGGCCAGACCTTCCAGGCCGCGCGGCTCTTCGACCCCTCTGAGATCACCGTCCTGCAAGCGCTCATCGCCAAGCTCGAAGGCAAGACCCAAAAGCAGAAGAACCCGCACCCCACGCACACGCTCGCCTGGGCCGCCTGGTGTATCGCCAGGCTCGGAGGCTGGAACGGCTACGAAAAGGAACGCCCGCCAGGGCCCATCACCTTCACCCACGGCCTCAGACGCTTCAACGCCATCACAGACGGCTTCCTTCTAGCCTCACAAAATCAACCCGAAGCAAATGTGTGCGCACGCTAGCCCCAAGGGGAGAGGAGCAGGTAAGCGCCCGGCGCCAACCTCTTCTCCCCTTGGGGAGAAGGTGGCCGCGAAGTGGCCGGATGAGGGGGCTTCGCTGAGCCCTCACCCTTGCTCCGGCAGCAGGTCGGCCACCGGCAGCACGGTCTCATCCTTGACCGTCTTGGTGACGATGTAGGTGAAGTAGCGGTCGATGCCGATCTCGCGTTCGAGCAGGCTGTCGACCAGCCGCTGATAGGCATCGATGTCGCGCGCCATGACCTTCAGCACGTAATCGACGCCGCCGCCCACAGACCAGCAGGCGACGATCTCCGGAACATCGCGCACCACGCGCTCGAAGCGATCGAAGTCGGCCTGGCGATGGTTGGCCAGGGTCACCTCCATCAGCACCGTCGCCACCGGCGCGATGACGCGCATGGCGACCGCGGCGTGATAGCCGGAGACGATGCCGACTTTCTCCAGCTTGCGCAGCCGCATCCAGCACGGCGTCGGCGACAGGCCGACCTTCTCGGCCAGCGCCAGCTTGGTGATGCGCCCGTCACGCTGGATGGCGTCGAGAATCCTGAGGTCGATCGGGTCGAGCTTCGCTGCCGCCATGCGGTATCCGCCTTTCGTTCAGGACAACATGACGATGCATTATTTCGATTGTCAATTGCACTGATTTCGATCTCTAATAAGTCATGACATTATGGCAGCCTGACCCTGCTCTCATCCGCCGCCCGGCCTATCTCTCGCTGGCCGATCAGTTCGCGCGCGCGATCCATGACGGGCGGCTGGCCAATGGCACGCGGCTGCCGACGCACCGCCGCCTGGCCGACGACCTGAAACTCTCGGTTCAGACGGTCAGCCGCGCCTATGAGGAACTGATCCGCCGCGGCCTGATTTCCGGCGAGGTCGGCCGCGGCAGCTTCGTGCAGACGCAGCGCCGGGAACCGGAGCCGCCCTACATCCCGGAACGGCTGGGCGAGGTCATCGACCTTTCCATCCTGAAGCCGGTCTGCGAGCCGATGCATCTGGAAAAACTGAAGCAGGCGCTGGGCTGGCTCGCCGAGAACCTGCCGTCAAGCTCGGCCCTGTCGTTCCGGCCGAACATGGTTTTCCCGCGCCACCGCGCGGTGGCTGTCGAGTGGTTGAAGCTTTGCGGGCTGGAGGCGTCGCCGCAGAACATCAGCCTCACAAACGGCGCCACCGCCGGCATGACTGTGGCGCTGATGAGCGTGGCGCCACCCGGCTCGACGGTCGCGACGGAGGCGATCGGCCACCACACGCTGGTGCCACTTGCGCGCTATCTTGGCTTCAACCTGGAAGGGCTACCGATCGACGGCAACGGGCTGATCCCCGAGGCGCTCGACGAGGCCTGCCGTCTCTCCGACATTCGCGCCGTCTTCGTGCAGCCCTCGGTGATAAACCCCACGGCGACCCTGATGGACGCCGCCCGCCGCGAGCAGATCGCCGCGGTCGCGCGCAAGCACGACATCGCCATCATCGAGAACGACGTGCTGGGGCCGCTGGTCGAAGGCCGGCCGCCGGCGGTCGCCGCGTTTGCGCCGGAGCGGACGCTCTACGTCACCTCCTTCACCAAGATCACCGTGCCCGGCCTGCGCATCGGTTATCTGGCGGTGCCGGACCGCTATGTCGCCGCCGTCGCCAACCGCCACCTCGTCTCGAACTGGATGGCGACCCCGATGGTGGCGGAGATCGCGACGCGCTGGGTGAACGACGGCACGGCGATGGAACTGGTCAACTGGCAGCGCGCGGCGCTGAGGCGACGCCAGGAGATTGCCGCCGAAATGCTGGTGGGCGTCGATTACCGCGTCCATCGCGACGGGCTGCATCTGTGGCTGGAGCTGCCGGGCGACCGCGCCGAGGAAAGCTTTGTCTCTCAAGCGCGCCTGCGCGGCGTGGCGATCGCGCCGGGCACTTCGTTCCGCATCGCTGACACGCCATGGCATCCGGCCGTGCGCATCTCGCTCGGATCGACCACAGAGGGGGAACTGCGGGTGGGCCTGAGCGTTGTCGCCAAGCTGCTGCTCGGCGATCCGGAGCATCTCCTGCTCGCCATCTGATGCACAAAAGGAGTCCAGATTGCCCTGAAATTGTGCCGCGCCGGAAATATTGTCATGATATTATTTTCCTAATTGACATGATTTGGTACGTTTCGCATCGTTAAGGGCATAGGCTTCTCCAGCAACGGGGAAATGGATTGCCCGCGCCCATCATCAAGGTCGATGCGATTTCGAAGAGCTTCGGCACCTTCAAGGTGCTGGACGGTTTGTCGATGCAGGTGATGCCCGGCGAGAAGCTGGCGCTGATCGGTCCGTCCGGCTCCGGCAAGACGACGATCCTGCGCATCCTGATGACCTTGGAGAAGATCGACGGCGGCCACATCCAGGTCGATGGCAAGCAGCTCTACCACATGGAGCGCAACGGCCAGCTGCTGCCGGCCGACGAGCGCCACCTGGCCAGGATGCGCCAGAAGATCGGCATGGTCTTCCAGCTCTTCAATCTCTTTCCGCACAAATGCGTCATGGACAACGTGACGCTGGCGCCGATGCTGACCAAGGGCGTCGCGCGCGCCGCCGCCGAGAAACGGGCGATGGAACTGCTCGACATGGTGGGCCTCGCCGACAAGGCGAAAGCGATGCCGGCGCAGCTTTCCGGCGGCCAGAAGCAGCGCGTGGCGATCGCGCGCGCGTTGGCGCTGTCACCCAAGATCATGCTGTTCGACGAAGTGACCTCGGCGCTCGATCCTGAGCTCGTCGAGGAAGTTCTCAACGTCATGCGCAAGCTCGCGGCCGAGACCGACATGACGATGCTTCTGGTTACCCACGAGATGGGCTTCGCCCACGACTTCGCCGACCGCGTGCTGTTCTTCGACCGCGGCAGGATCGTCGAGGAAGGCAAGCCCGATGAGATTTTCCGCCATCCCAAACAGGAAAGAACGCAGAGCTTCCTGAAGAAGATCATCGCGGCCGGACATCGCGTCTGACCGCTATGCAGACGGGCGGCGCAAGCCGTCCACGGGCGGCCCAAGGCCGTCCCGAACCGAGCAAACCAATAACAGAAACAAGGAGTTGGGAACGATGAAGAAACTTGGCATTCTGGCTGGCGTCGCCGGCCTCGCAGTGAGTACGATGCTGCTCGCCTCCGGCGCGCGTTCGGCCGACGATGCAAAGCTGGAGCAGCTCAAGCAGCAAGGCTTTGCCCGCGTCGCCATCGCCAACGAGCCGCCCTATACGGCGGTGGCCGCGGACGGCAAGGTCTCGGGCGCGGCGCCGGACGTGGCGCGCGAGATCTTCAAGCGTCTCGGCGTCAACGACATCGTTGCCTCCATCTCCGAATATGGCGCCATGATCCCCGGCCTGCAGGCTGGACGCTTCGACGTCGTCACCGCCGGCCTGTTCATGAAGCCGGAGCGTTGCGCGGCGGTCGCCTATTCCGAACCGGTGCTGTGCGACGCCGAGGCGATGCTGGTGAAGAAGGGCAATCCGAAAGGCTTCAAGAGCTATGAGGATATCGCCAAGGACAGCTCCGCCACCGTCGGCGCGCCCGGCGGCGGCACCGAGGAGAAGCTGGCGCTCAATGCCGGCGTGCCGCGCGATCGCGTGGTCGTCGTGCCGGACGGCCAGAGCGGCCTGAAGATGGTGCAGGACGGCCGCATCGACGCCTATTCGCTGCCGGTTCTGTCGATCAACGACCTGATGAAGAAGGCCAATGATCCGAACCTCGAAGTGATCGCGCCGGTGCAGGGCGCTCCGGTCTATTGCGACGGCGCCGCTTTCAAGAAGGGCGACGAGGCGCTGCGCGACGCCTATGACGTCGAGCTCGCCAAGCTGAAGAAGTCCGGCGAGTTCGCCAAGATCATCGAGCCCTACGGCTTCTCCGCCAAGGCGGCGATGTCGACGACCCGCGAGAAGCTCTGCGCGGCGAAGTAAGTGCGCACCCTTCCTTCTCCCCGTTCACGGGGAGAAGGTGTCACGAAGTGACGGATGAGGGGCGGCGCCGTACTTTCGCAAGTTTGCGCTGCCCCTCATCTGCCTGCCGGCTTTCGTCGCTCGAAAAGCCAAGCAATTGGCTTTTCGTTCGCTGCGCGAACCGCTCCTCAACTCCCCGTAAACGGGGAGAAGGGGCCAAGAACGCAAACGTTGGAACCCTATGACCCAGTGGTCCGGCTATCTCGGCCTGATATTGCAGGGAGCGCTTGTCACCATCGAGCTGACGCTGATGGGGTCAGTGCTTGCGCTCATCATGGCTTTCCTTGCCGGCATGGGGCGCGTATCGCGCTTCTTCCTCCTGCGCGCGATCGCCACGGCCTATATCGAATTCTTCCGCGGCACCTCGATTTTCGTGCAGCTGTTCTGGGCCTATTTCGTGCTGCCCTTCGCCGGCCTGTCGCTGACGCCGCTGCAGGCCGGCGTCCTGGCGCTGGGCTTGAATGTCGGCGCCTATGCGGCGGAAGTTGTGCGCGGCGCCATCCTGTCAGTCGGCCGCGAGCAATATGAGGCCTGCACGGCGCTCAATCTCGGCCGCTGGCAGGGCATGCGGCACGTGATCCTGCCGCAGGCGCTGCTCGTCATGCTGCCGACTTTCGGCAACAACGCGATCGAGCTCCTCAAGGCGACCTCGGTCGTCTCGCTGATCTCGCTCGCCGACCTGACCTTCCAGGCGCAGGTGGTGCGTTCGCAGACCGGCAGCACGCTGATGCCGTTCCTATCCGTGCTGATCATCTATTTCGCGCTGGCGCTGATCATCTCCTGGGGCGTGCGCACGCTTGAACGCCGCATGGCGCGCGGCCTTGATGGAGTGCGCATCTGATGGACTGGGCCAAATAATGGACTGGGATTGGAACTTCGTCTGGGAGATCATGCCGACTCTGATCCAGGGCGTGAAGATCACCATATTGGCGACCATTCTGGGCTCGGTCCTGGCGGCGATCGTGGGGCTCGGGATCGCGCTGGCGCGGCGCTCGGAGAACCGCATCGTCGCGCGCAGCGTCGGCTGGTTCGCCGAGTTTATCCGCGGCACGCCGCTACTGGTGCAGCTCTATTTCATCTTCTACGTGCTGCCCGACATCGGCATCCTGCTGCCGCCGCTGGTGGCCGGCGTGATCGGGCTTGGCCTGCACTACGGCACCTACACGGCCGAGGTCTATCGCGCCGGCATCGACAATGTTCCGCGCGGCCAGTGGGAGGCGGCCAAGGCCTGCAATCTCAACGGACGCCACACCTGGATGCATATCATCCTGCCGCAGGCGATCCCGCCGATGATCCCGGCCCTGGCCAATTACTTCATCGCCATGTTCAAGGAGACGCCGCTGCTCTCGGCGATCACCGTGCTTGAGCTGATGAACCAGGCCAAGAGCGTCGCCAACACCTATTACCGCTATATCGAGCCGATGACGCTGGTCGGCGCCTTCTTCCTCGTCATCAGCCTCTGCTCCGTCGTGCTGTTGCGCTGGCTGGAGCATCGCTACGGCAGGATCGAAAGATGAAAGTCATGAAAGCATTGCCCGAGATCCGGCTCGAAACGGCGCGCCCCGCGCTTGACGCACGTCCGCTGGAAAAGCGCGTCGGCCTGATCGCCTTGGCCACCGACCACACCAGCGAGGTGGATTTCCGCCGCATGGTGGCGAGCGAGCGGATCGGCGTCTATGTCGCACGCATTCCCTACGCCAATCCAACGACGCCGGAGAATTTGCGCAAGATGCAGCCTTCGCTTTCGGCGGGCGCGGCGCTGATCCTGCCGGACGAGACGCTCGATGCCGTCTGCTACTCCTGCACCTCCGCTTCCGTGGTGATCGGCGATGCCGAGATTGAAGCTGCGATCCAGGCGGCCAAGCCCGGCGTGCCCGTGGTCACGCCGCCGATGGCCGGTATGCGCGGGCTGAGCGCCTTCGGCGTGAAGCGCATCAGCATCCTGACCCCCTACACCGTCGAGACCAGCCGGCCGATGGCCGCCTATTTCGCCGCGCATGGCTTCGACATCCAGAGCTTCACCTGCCTCGGCTTCGAGGATGACCGCGAGATGGCGCGCATCAGGCCGGCTTCCCTCATCGAGATGGCGCGCAAGGTCACGCATCCGCAGGCCGATGCGCTGTTCGTCTCCTGCACCGCGCTGCGCGCCGCGCTCGCGGTGCCGGGTATGGAAGAGGCGATCGGGCGTCCGGTCGTCACCAGCAACCAGGCCAGCGCCTGGAACTGCCTGCGGCTTTGCGGCGACGACACGCCGCGACCGGAGTTCGGCCGCTTGTGGACTAAGCCGCTGGCCCAGTGATCGTAATGCCCGTGATCGAAATGCCAGTTACGCTTCAGCATATTCGCGCCGCGCGCGAACGCATTGCCGGCAAGGTCGAGCGGACACCCGTCGTGTTGTCGCAAAGCCTGTCGGAGCGCACCGGCAGCCCGGTTCATCTCAAGCTGGAGCACCACCAGACCACCGGCGCCTTCAAGCTGCGCGGCGCTTCCAATGCCATCGCCGCCCTGAGCCCGGAAGAAAAATCGCGCGGCGTCGTCGCCGCCTCGACCGGCAATCACGGCCGCGCGCTGGCGCATGCGGCCAAGCTCGAAGGCATGCGCGCGGTGATCTGCATGTCGAGGCTGGTGCCCGAGAACAAGCTCGATGCCATCCGCCGCCTCGGCGCCGATGTCCGCATTGTCGGCAACAGCCAGGACGACGCCCAGCAGGAGGTCGACAGGCTGGTGGCGGAGGAAGGGCTGGTCATGCTGCCGCCCTTCGATCATCCCGACATCGTCGCCGGCCAAGGCACGCTTGGGCTGGAAATCATGGAGCAGGTTCCGGACGCAGCATGCGTGCTGGTGCCGCTCTCCGGCGGTGGGCTCGCGGCCGGCGTCGCGGCGGCAGTCAAAGGCGTGAGCCCGGGCACGAAAGTCATCGGCAGCTCGATGGCGCGGGGCGCGGCAATGAAAGCCAGCCTCGACGCAGGTCGGCCGGTGCAGGTCGAGGAACTGCCGACGCTGGCGGACTCGCTCGGCGGCGGCATCGGCCTCGACAACCAGCTGACCTTCGCCATGTGCCGCGACCTGCTCGACGACGTGGTCCTGCTTGCCGAGGACGAGATCGCGGCCGGCATTCGCCATGTCTATGAAGAGGAGCGCGAGATCGTCGAGGGCGCGGGCGCCGTCGGCATCGGCGCGCTGCTAGCCGGCAAGGTCAAAGTGAGCGGCCCGACTGTGCTCATCCTTTCCGGCCGCAACATCGACATGAGCCTGCACCGCCGCATCGTCTGCGGCGAATCCTCCGCAACGGAGCGCGCCGCATGAACCGTATGACAATTCTCACCGAAGCAGAACTGCGCAAGATCGTGACGCTTGATCTCGACGCCGTCGCTTGCGTCGAGAACGCCTTTCGCGCCCTGGCCACGCTGCCGGTGGCGATGCCGCCGATCTTGAGGCTCGACATTCCCGAGCATCGCGGCGAGGTCGACGTGAAGTCCGCCTATGTGCCGGGCATAGACGGCTTGGCCGTCAAGATCAGCTCCGGCTTCTTCGACAATCCGAAGCTCGGCCTGCCGAGCGGCGGCGGCATGATGGTGCTGCTTTCGGCCAAGACCGGCGTGGTCGAGGCGCTGCTGCTCGACAATGGTTATCTGACCGATATCCGCACAGCCGCTGCTGGCGCTGTCGCGGCCAGGCATCTGTCGCGCGAGGACTCCAAGGTCGCGGCGATCTTCGGCGCCGGTTTGCAGGCCGGCCTGCAATTGGAAGCGCTGCGCCTCGTGCGGCCGATCGAGGAAGCGCGTATCTGGGCGCGCGATGCCGCCAAGGCCGAAGCAACCGCCGCCCGCCTGCGCGACAGGCTGGGCATCATGGTTCGCGCCGAGCCGGATGCGGCGAACGCGGCAGCCGGCGCCGACATCATCGTCACCACGACGCCGTCGACCGAACCGCTGATCAAGCCCGGTTTCGTTTCCGACGGACAACACATCACCGCGATGGGCTCGGATGCCGAGCACAAGAACGAGATCGCGCCGGCGATCCTGCGCATGGCCGACCTCTATGTTGCCGACAGCGCCAAGCAGACAAGGCGCCTTGGCGAGCTCCATCACGCGATCGAGGCTGCGGTTTTCGCAGCCGACGCCGAGGTCACCGAACTCGGCCAGATCATTGCCGGCGGCAAGCACGGCCGGCGCGCGGCAAGCGACATCACCATCGCCGACCTCACCGGCACCGGCGTTCAGGATACCGCGATCGCTACTTTGGCCCGAGACCGCGCGCGGGCGGCGAAGGCCGGAACCATTTTCGAAAGCTGATGCCCGGCCGCGAGGCCCAACAAACGAGGACCAAGAACAATGCAACCAAATCTGAAATTCTCGCGGAGCGAATTTGCCGATCGCCTCGCCAAGACGCGGAAGGCCATGGAGGCCAAGGGCGTCGATCTGCTGATCGTCAGCGATCCCTCCAACATGGCCTGGCTGACGGGGTATGACGGCTGGTCCTTCTACGTGCATCAGGCGGTCATCGTGCCGCCTTCCGGCGAGCCGGTCTGGTACGGACGCGGCCAGGATGCCAACGGCGCCAAGCGCACCGCCTATCTCGCGCATGACAACATCATCGGCTACGCCGACCATTATGTGCAGTCGACCGAGCGGCATCCGATGGACTACCTTGCCAGCGTGCTGGCCGAACGCGGCTGGGACAAGCTCTCCATCGGCGTTGAGATGGACAATTACTGGTTCTCGGCCGCCGCCTTCGCGTCGCTGCAGAAGCACTTGCCCAACGCCCGCTTCGCCGACGCCACCGCGCTGGTCAACTGGCAGCGCGCGGTGAAGAGCCCGACCGAGATCGAATACATGCGCAACGCCGCCCGCATCGTCGAGGCGATGCACCAGCGCATTGTCGACAGGATAGAAGTCGGCATGCGCAAATGCGATCTCGTCGCCGAGATCTACGATGCCGGCACGCGCGGCGTCGCCGGCATCGGCGGTGATTATCCGGCGATCGTGCCGCTGCTGCCTTCGGGTGCCGATGCTTCCGCACCGCATCTCACCTGGGACGACAAGCCGATGAAGGCGAATGAAGGCACGTTCTTCGAGATCGCCGGTTGCTACAACCGCTATCATTGCCCGCTGTCGCGCACCGTGTTCCTCGGCAAGCCGACGCAGGCCTTCCTCGACGCCGAGAAGGCGACGCTGGAAGGCATGGAGGCGGGCCTGGCCGCCGCCAAGCCCGGCAACTCCTGCGAGGACATCGCCAATGCCTTCTTCGCCGTCCTGAAGAAATACGGCATCGTCAAGGACAACCGCACCGGCTACCCGATCGGTATCTCCTATCCGCCGGACTGGGGCGAGCGCACCATGAGCCTGCGCCCCGGCGACCGCACCGAGCTCAAGCCCGGCATGACCTTCCACTTCATGACCGGCCTGTGGCTGGAGACGATGGGGCTGGAAATCACAGAGTCGATCCTGATCACCGACACCGGCGTCGAATGCCTGGCCAATGTGCCGCGCAAGCTCTTCGTGAAGGACTGAGGCCGATGTCAGCTCTGCGTCCATCGCCCATGGCGCCGACCGTCGACTTCGAGCGCGACGGCGTCCAGCACGGCTTCCTGCGCCTGCCCTACAGCCGCGACGATTCTGCCTGGGGGTCGGTGATGATCCCGGTCTGCGTCGTACGCAACGGCAAGGGCTCGACGGCGCTGCTGACCGGCGGCAATCACGGCGACGAGTATGAAGGGCCGTTGGCGCTTTACGAGCTCGCCCGCACGCTCGATCCGAAACAAGTCTCCGGCACGATCATCATCGTGCCGGCAATGAACTATCCGGCGTTCCGGGCCGGCACGCGCACCTCGCCGATCGACAAGGGCAATATGAACCGCTCTTTTCCCGGCCGTCCCGACGGCACGGTGACGGAAAAGATCGCCGACTACTTTCAACGCGAATTGCTGCCGCGCGCGGACCTCGTCTTCGACTTCCATTCCGGCGGCAAGACGCTGGATTTCGTGCCCTTCTGCGCCGCGCACACGCTGCCGGACAAGGCGCAGGAGAAAAAAGCCTTCGCCGCCGTCGAAGCCTTCTCGGCGCCGTTCTCGATGCGCATGACCGAGATCGACGCGGTCGGCATGTATGACACGGCCGCCGAGGAAATGGGCAGGGTCTTCGTCACCACCGAGCTCGGCGGCGGCGGAACCTCTCGCGCGGAGACGGTGCGGATTGCCCGGCGCGGCATCCTCAACGTGCTTCGCCATGGCGGCATCGTCGATGGTGCGGTCGAGAAGGGCAGAACCCAGTGGCTCGACATGCCGTCGGGCGATTGCTTCGCCTTCGCCGAGGAGGACGGGATGATCGAGACCACGATCGATCTCGGCGAGCCTGTGGAGGACGGCCACGTCGTCGCTCGTATCCATCCGCTCGGCCGCACCGGCCAGGCGCCGCAGGAGATCAGGGCCCGGATGTCGGGGCTGCTCGCCGCGCGTCACTTTCCAGGTCTGGTCAAGGCGGGCGACTGCGTCTCGGTGCTGGCCGTGGCGGTCGGATAGTTATTGCACCACGCGCTTCTCGAGCTTGCGGGCGAGTGTGCGCCGGTGGAGGCCGAGCCGGCGCGCGGTTTCGGAGATGTTGAAGCCGGTCTCGACCAGCGTCTCGTGGATGCGCTCCCATTCGAGGTTCTTGATCGAGGTGGGACGGCTGGTGAGCGGCACCGACACATCGCCCTCGGCGCGGCCGAAGGCGGCTTCGATGTCGTCGGTGTTGGCGGGCTTGGCCAGATAATGGCAGGCGCCGAGCTTGATCGCCTCGACCGCAGTGGCGATGCTGGCAAACCCCGTCAATACGACGATCCGCGTAGACGGGTTGCGGGCGCCGAGCAGCTTGACGCATTCGAGTCCCGATCCTGCTCCGAGCTTGAGGTCGACGACGGCATAGGCCGGAACGGCCTTTTCCAGCGCGGCCATCACGGCGTCGCGGTCATGGCAGACCACGACGTCGTAGTCGCGCTTCTCAAACGAGCGTTTGAGCGTGCGCGCGAAAGTCGCGTCGTCCTCGACAATGAACAAGGATCGATCAGGTTTCACGATCGTCTCCATCGGTCAGCGCCGCCAGCGGCAGCGAAAGGGTAACGCAGGCGCCCTCCTCCATGTTGCGCGCTGAAACGTCGCCGCCGAGCTTGCGCACGACATTGAACACCAGGAAGAGGCCAAGGCCGCCGCCCGGACGCCCCTTGCTCGACATATAGGGCTGGCCGAGCCCGGCCAGAATATCCTTGTCGAAACCTGGTCCGCGATCCTTGACGGTGAACACCAGCTTCTCATCCTGCCGCTCGGCAGCGATGCCGACCCAATCGTGCGATGCTTCCAGCGCATTGTCGAGCACATTGAAGATCACTTGCCGCAGCGCCGTGTCGGACACGATCGGCTCGTCCGGCTGGAACCCGTTGCTGAAGTCCAGCCTGAAAGGCTGGCGGCTGACACGCCACTCCTGGACGAGGTCGTCGAGGAAGTGGCGGATCGTGGTGCGGATCGTGCCTTCTCCCCGCGCCTGGCCGGAGGACATGAGGATGCCGGTCACGATGCTTTTGCAGCGCTCGATCTGCGCCTGCATCTCGGCCACGTCCTCGGCAAGCTCACGGTTGCGCTTGACGCCCTGCATCTGGCGCCAGTCGGACAGGATGACGGATATGGTCGAGAGCGGGGTGCCCAGTTCATGCGCGGCGCCGGAGGCGAGCAGGCCCATGCGCACGATGTGGTCTTCCTCAGCCGAACGCTGGCGCAGGTCCGCGAGATAGGCATCGCGTTCGCGCAGGTTGCGGTTGATGCGCGTCATGAAGATCACGATCAGGCCGGCCGCCAGCACGAAGCAGATGAACATGCCGCGCAGATGCAGCGCCAGGAGGTCGCTGCCGCCGTGATGCGGGAGCGCGATCGGCTGGAAGACGAAGATGAGGAAGACGAAGCAGGCCGAGGCGGCCACGACCAGGATCCAGGTCGACCATGGCGCCAGCAGCGCTGCGCCGAGCGTGATCTGCAGCAGATAGAGCGACACGAACGGGTTCGAGGCGCCGCCGCTCAGATAGAGCTGCGTGGTCAGCGCCGCCATGTCGAAAATCAGCGCGACGAAAAGCTGGCCGTTGGAGATACGGCGATTGCCGCGCAGGGCGAGCAGGCTGAAGATGTTCAACCCGACGAGGAACAGCACCACGCCAGCCATCCCGGTAAGCGGCAGCGGGATGGCGAACCAGTATTGCGTCACCAGAATGGTCAGCACCTGCCCCGCCACCGCCAGCCAACGCAAGTGGATGAGAAGCAGCAGGTTCTTCCTGTTCGTAACGTCGGCGTTCGAGGCGGCGCCTCCGTGGCCGGCAAGAGGAGCCGCTCGGAACGGCTTCCGGTGATGAAGCCGCGCGATCGAGATGTTCATCTTGCCGCGTCCCGCTTCCGACGCCGGGCAAAAATCGGCCTGGCGATGGCGATCGCCAGCATCGCTGCCAGGGCGAACCAGGTCAGAGCATAGACAAGGTGGCTGTTGCGGAAGGTGACGACACTCAGGCCGCCGCGCGGCCAGCTGTC
The DNA here is from genome assembly GCF_003952405.1 of Mesorhizobium sp. M2A.F.Ca.ET.043.02.1.1. Lineage (NCBI taxonomy): Bacteria > Pseudomonadati > Pseudomonadota > Alphaproteobacteria > Hyphomicrobiales > Phyllobacteriaceae > Mesorhizobium > Mesorhizobium sp. M2A.F.Ca.ET.043.02.1.1. The sequence continues at coordinate 4,579,711 of NZ_CP034445.1, read as the reverse complement.
CGCGCGGGATGCCCCGGCGTCGATGAAATAAGGCGCGACATCGGTCAGGCCGCGCGCCTTGGCGATTGCCGCCACGTCGCGCGAATACCAGCGGTTGGCAGCCGGATCGTTGCTGCGCAGGAAGCCGCCGCCGGGTTCGCTGATGCGCAGCAGCCCGTCAATCGCCGTAGGCGACCTCGGGCCGCCGCTCTCTTGTTGAAATTCGGCCTTGCGCTCCTGCGGAACGAAGCCGCGGTTGACGAGGACCGTGAACCCGCGATCGTCGCGCATCGGCGTCAGCACCCAATAGCCGCCTCCAAGCTCGGTCACCGCCTGCACCAGCGTGTTGGCTCCGCCGGAGAAACTGCCGGTGAGGCGTACATGGCGATATTTATAGCCGGCCGCGTTGATATCAGCCCATGTCGCGGGTCCTGGCGCATCGACGACCGGAGCATGGATGCGCTGGTCGACGCGGGCGATCAGGTCGAGCTTCCAGACCCGTCTTTCCAGCTGCCAGATGCCGAGCCCAAGAAACACCAGAACGCCGACAAGTCCGAGCAGCGCAAGCAAGAAGCGCGACGCGGAGCCTTTCGACGGCGCGGCGTGAGCGCATGTATCTGCCAGGCCGACCGTGACTTCTGCCTTGAGATTGGCCCTCCCCACGCCCGAAACAGGGCTCATGGCATCTCCCGCATCTCGTGGAGCCCGGGCATCATGTTGGCGTTGAGATGGTACATCACCCAGAGCGAGCCGCTCAGCACGATGACGACGAGGATCACCGTGAAGATGAGCGCCAGCATCGACCATCCGCCCTCGGAGGCCGGGTTCATGTGCAGGAAGAAGATCATGTGTACGACGATCTGCACCGCGGCGAAGGCCATGATGATGACGGCCGTGGCCTGCTTGTTGTCGATGACGCCGTCCATCACCAGCCAGAAAGGAATGGCGGTGAGGATCACCGACAGGAAGAAGCCGATCAGATAGCCCTTCAGCGAGCCGTGCGCGGCGCCACCATGCGCGTGGTCGTGACCGGCATGATCATGAGCGCTCATCGCAACGTCCCCATCAGATAGACGAAGGTGAAGACGCCGATCCAGACGACGTCGAGGAAGTGCCAGAACATCGAGAGGCACATCAACCGGCGGCGGTTGGCCTCGATCAGGCCATATCGCGCGACCTGGACCATCAGCGTCAGCATCCAAACGATGCCGAAGGTGACATGCAGTCCGTGCGTGCCGACCAGGGTGAAAAAGGACGACAGGAAGGCGCTGCGCTGCGGCGTCGCGCCCTCATGGATCATATGGGCGAACTCGTAGAGCTCGATGGACAGGAAGGCGAGGCCGAACAGCATGGTCACGGCGAGCCAGGCTTGCGTCGCGCCGACACGCCCCTTGTCCATGGTCAGCATGGCGAAGCCATAGGTGATCGAGGAGAGCAGCAGCATGGTAGTGTTGACCGCCACCAGGCCGAGATCGAACAGGTCCTTTGGAGCCGGACCCGCCGCGTAATTGCCGCCGAGCACGCCAAAGGCCGCGAACAGCATGGCGAAGATCAGGCAGTCGCTCATCAGGTAGAGCCAGAAGCCGAGCATGGTGCTGCCGCCTTCGGCGTGCGCATGCTCCTCTTCCAGGTGGAAGACCGGCTCGGCCCCGGCCGTGATTGCCGTCGATGCCATGCTCAAGCCCTAGCCCCCTCAGCGGCGAGGAGCGCCGTCCTCGCCTCTTCCGTTTGCGCGACCTCGGCCGCCGGGATGTCGAAGTCGCGGTGATAGTTGAAGGTGTGGCCGATCGCGGTGGCGATGAGGCAGACGAAGCTCAGCGCCGCCAGCCACCACATGTACCAGATCAGCCCGAAGCCGAGCGCCACGCTGAACACGGCCAGGACGACGCCGGTGCCGGTGTTCTTCGGCATGTGGATCGGCTTGAAGCCGGAGAGCGGGCGCCGGTAGCCGGCTCTCTTCATGTCGAACCAGGCGTCGTTGTCGCGGATGACCGGCGTGAAAGCGAAATTATAGGCGGGCGGCGGCGAGGAGGTCGACCATTCGAGTGTGCGGCCGTCCCAGGGGTCGCCGGTGACGTCGGCCAGTTCGGCACGCTTGCGGATCGAGACGAAGATCTGGACCAGGAAGGCGGCGATGCCAGCGGCGATCAGCACGGCGCCGAAGGCAGCGATGACGAACCAGATCTGCAGCGAGGGATCGTCGAAGACGCGCATGCGGCGCGTCACGCCCATCAGGCCGAGGATATAGAGCGGCATGAAGGCGAACCAGAAGCCGAGCACCCAGCACCAGAACGAGACCTTGCCCCAGAACGGATCGAGCCTGAAGCCGAAGGCCTTGGGCCACCAGTAGGCGATGCCGGCGAACAGGCCGAACAGCACGCCGCCGATGATGACGTTGTGGAAATGCGCGATCAGGAACAGGCTGTTGTGCAACACGAAGTCGGCCGGCGGCACCGCAAGCAGCACGCCGGTCATGCCGCCGACGACGAAGGTGAGCATGAAGGCCACCGTCCACATCATCGGCAGTTCGAAGCGGATGCGGCCGCGATACATGGTGAAAAGCCAGTTGAACATCTTTGCCCCGGTCGGGATCGAGATGATCATCGTGGTGATGCCGAAGAAGGAGTTGACGCTGGCGCCGGACCCCATGGTGAAGAAGTGGTGCAGCCAGACTAGATAGGACAGGATGGTGATGACCACCGTGGCGTAGACCATCGAGGTGTAGCCGAACAGGCGCTTGCCGGAGAAAGTCGAGGTGACCTCGGAAAAGACGCCGAACAGCGGCAGGATAAGGATGTAGACCTCCGGGTGACCCCATATCCAGATGAGGTTCACATACATCATCGGGTTGCCGCCGAAGTCGTTGGTGAAGAAGTTGGTGCCGACATAGCGGTCGAGCGCCAAGAGGGTGAGCACCGCCGTCAGCACCGGGAAGGACGCCACGATCAGCACGTTGGTGCAAAGCGAGGTCCAGGTGAATATGGGCATGCGCATCATCGTCATGCCGGGCGCGCGCATCTTGATGATGGTGCAGATCAGATTGATGCCGGATAAGGTCGTGCCGACGCCGGCGACCTGCAGCGCCCATATGTAATAATCGACCCCGACGTCCGGACTGTAATTGATGCCCGAGAGCGGCGGATAGGCCAGCCAGCCGGTGCGGGCGAATTCGCCCACGAACAGCGAGGCCATGACCAGGATGGCGCCGCCCACCGTCATCCAGAAGCTGAAATTGTTGAGGAAGGGGAAGGAGACGTCGCGCGCGCCGATCTGCAGCGGCACGACGAAGTTCATCAGCCCGGTGACGAAAGGCATCGCCACGAAGAAGATCATGATCACGCCGTGCGCGGTGAATATCTGGTCGTAGTGATGGGCGTTGAGATATCCGTCCGAACCGTTGAAGGCGATCGCCTGCTGCAGGCGCATCATGATGGCGTCGGAGAAGCCGCGAAGCAGCATGACGAGGCCGAGCACCATGTACATGATGCCGATCTTCTTGTGGTCGACGCTGGTGAACCACTCGCGCCAGAGATAGCCCCAGAGCTTGAAATAGGTGATGGCGCCGAGAACCGCGAGGCCGCCAAGCGCCACCACGATGAAGGTGACGACGACGATCGGCTCGTGCAGCGGCAGCGACTCCAAAGTGAGGCGGCCGAAGATGAATTTGGTCAGCGTCTCAGGCATCCGCCATTCCTCACAATTCGAAGCGCAGCAGGCCGAGCGACGGCGTCCCGGCGTCGGCGCGGCGGCTGCCGGCGCCGGGCGCAAGCAAGCCGAGGCCGCGCAGCGGTGACAGGTTCCTGAGCGGCCAGCTCTTTTCATCGTCATTACGAGCCGCGCGAGAGGCGGCTGCCGCCTCCTCCGCCGTGCAGATGCTGGCGACATAGGACGGATCGTTACCGAACACCGCCCCGCGCCGGGCAAGCTTGTCATATTGCAGCGGCAGGGTGTTGCGAACGCCGGCAAGGCCAAGGCCGCCCTTGGCGTCGATCGACATCATCTCGTTCATGCACATCTTGCCCGGCTCGACGCACAGATTGAGGATCGCGCCATAAAGGTCGTGGTCGACGAAGGCATAGTGCCGGACCGGCTCGTTCTCGCTCGGGCGTTCAAGCTCGAGATAGGTCTCGCGGCTGAGTTTGGACTGCGCGCCTTTGGCCTGCGCCATCCAATCGGCGAAGGCCTGATTGGAGAGGCCGTGGAAGGCGAAGTGCATGCCGGAGAAGCCGGCGCCGCTGTAATTGGCCGAGAAGCCGGTATAGGTGCCTGGACGATTGATGACGGCGTGCAGCTTCGTCTCCATGGCGGGCATGGCGTAGATCTGCCCGGCAAGGGCTGGAATGTAGAAGGAGTTCATCACCCTGGACGAGGTGATGCGGAAGTCGATCGGCTGATTGACCGGCGCCGCCAGCTCATTGACGGAGGCGATGCCGTAGTCCGGATAGATGAAGAGCCACTTCCAATCGAGCGCGACGACCTCGACCCTGAGCGGCTTATGGTTCTGCGTGACCGGCTGTCCGGGCTCGATGCGGTCGATGCGCCGGTAAGGATCGAGCAGATGCGTGCCGAGCCAGGTCAGCGCGCCCAGGCATATGATGATGAGCAGAGGGGCCGCCCAGATCACCAGCTCCAGCTTGGTCGAATGGTCCCAGTCGGGCGTGTAGGTCGCCGTCGTGCTGGACTGCCGGTAGCGCCAGGCGAACAGCACGGTCAGCGCCATGACGGGCACGATGATGAGCAGCATCAAAAGGGTCGAGACGACGAGCAGGTCGCGCTGCTGCACTGCCACGTCGCCCGCGGGCGCCAGCACGACGAAGTCGCAGCCGCTCGGCAGCACGGCCAGGGGAAACAGAAGCAAAGCTCCGGATCGTTTCATCAACGCTGCCCTCGATGGCGTCGCAACGGGCTTTTGCAAGCTACAACGCGGTATGGGCCAACGGCTACTGCCGCCGGCACGGGGACGACATTGGACAATTTGTCCAATGCCGGATTGCTATGGCTTTGGCGAAACTGTGCACGCATAATGGGACGAGGACAATCGCGTTCCGAACTTGAGCTCGGTGGCGACGAACAAGATGGCTGAAACTTCGACTGCCGAAACGGACAGCAGGCTGATCGGCTCGCATCACGGCCAGGTCAGCGCTGGCGATATCGCGGTCGGCGTGATCATCGGCAGGACGTCGGAGTTCTTCGATTTCTTCGTCTATGCGATCGCTTCCGTGATCGTATTCCCCAGGCTTGTCTTTCCGACGCACGATCCGCTGGTCGGAACGCTCTATTCCTTCGCGATCTTCGCGCTGGCCTTTATCGCGCGTCCGTTCGGCACGGTGCTGTTCATGGCGATCGACCGCGCCTATGGCCGCGGCGCCAAGCTGACGATCGCGCTGTTCCTGCTCGGCACCTCGACCGTCGCGATGGCGTTCCTGCCGTCCTATGAAGACGTCGGCGCGGTCGCCGCCTGGCTGCTGGCGCTGACCCGGTTCCTGCAGGGCCTTGCGCTTGGCGGGACATGGGACGGATTGCCCTCGCTGCTGGCGCTGAACGCGCCGCAGAACCGGCGCGGAATCTATGCGATGATCCCGCAACTCGGCGCGCCGATCGGGCTCATCGTGGCGAGCTCGCTGTTCGCCTTCTTCGTCGCCAATCTCTCGGCCGATGATTTCTTCGCCTGGGGCTGGCGCTATCCGTTCTTCGTCGCTTTCGCAATCAATGTCGTGGCGCTGTTTGCCAGGCTGCGCATCGTCGTCACGCCAGAATTCTCGAAGCTCTACGAGAGCGGCGACCTGCAGCCGACCCGCATCAGGGACATGATCAGCACGGAAGGCCGCAACGTCGTCGTCGGCGCCTTCGCGCCGCTGGCGAGCTTCGCGCTGTTCCATATGGTGACGGTGTTCCCACTGTCCTGGGTTTTCCTGTTCACCAATGAGGGGCCGGAGCGCTTCCTGGTCATCGAGGCGGTGAGCGCGCTGTTCGGCATCGCTGCGATCGTCGCATCGGGGCCGCTGGCCGACCGCGTCGGGCGTCGCGCCCTGCTCGGCGGCGGCGCCGTCGCCATCGCCGCTTTCAGCGGTTTTGCCCCGCAGCTTCTCAATGGCGGCACCGTCGGGGAGGCGGTGTTCATGGTGCTGGGCTTCATCCTGCTCGGCTTGAGCTTCGGACAATCCTCGGGCGTCGTCGCGTCGAGCTTCTCGCGCCAGCACCGCTACACCGGCTCGGCGGTGACGTCGGATCTCGCCTGGATGTTCGGCGCCGGCTTCGCGCCGCTTGCCGCGCTGCTGCTCGCTGGCACGTTCGGCCTCATCGCCGCCGGCGCCTATCTGCTTTCAGGCGCGGCCTGCACGCTGATCGCGCTGTGGATTGACAGGCAGGCGTCCACGACGGGCCGCTAGTACCCGGCCGCTAGCACGTTGTCGCAGGCGGCCAATCAGACCTGGTAGAAATCCCGATACCATTCCACGAAGCGCGGAACGCCGACCTCGATCGGGATCGTGGGCTTGAAGCCGGTCACCTCCTCGAGCGAGGTGATGTCGGCGTAGGTCGCCAGCACGTCGCCCGGCTGGAGCGGCATCAGGTTGCGGATTGCCTTGCGCCCAAGCGCGTCTTCCAGCACGTCGATCAGCCGGCTCAGCTGGACGGGTGAGCTGTCGCCGATGTTGTGGATCCTGTACGGCGCATTGCTGGTCGCGGGATCCGGGGTAGCGCTTGTCCAATCGGTATTGGGCGTCGCGGGATGCTCCATGACGCGGATTACGCCCTCGACGATGTCGTCGATATAAGTGAAGTCCCGCTGCATGTTGCCATGGTTGAAGACGTCGATCGGCTGGCCGGCGAGGATGGCCTTGGTGAAGATGAACAAGGCCATGTCGGGCCGACCCCACGGACCGTAGACGGTGAAGAAGCGCAACCCAGTGGTCGGCAGCCCGAACAGATGGCTGTAGGTGTGGGCCATCAGCTCGTTCGCCTTCTTGCTGGCGGCATAGAGGCTCAAGGGATGGTCGGCGGAATCATGGACCGAGAACGGCATGCGCGTGCTGCCGCCATAGATCGAGCTCGACGATGCATAGACGAGATGACCGACAGTGGCCTGACGGCAGCCCTCCAGGATATTGAGGAAGCCGTCGAGGTTGCTGCGCGCATAGACGTGCGGATTGGTCAGCGAATAGCGGACGCCCGCCTGCGCGGCGAGATTGACGACGATCTCCGGCGCTGCGGAAGCAAAGACCGCCGAGACGCCGTCGCGGTCGGCGAGATCGACATGCTCGAAGCGAAAGTTCGCGGACGCTTTCAGCCGGTCGAGCCGCGCCTGCTTCAGGGCAACGTCGTAATACTCGTTCATGGAATCGAGGCCGACAACCTGCCGGCCTTCGGCAAGCAGCCGGTGGCAGAGGTGAAAGCCGATGAAGCCGGCCGCGCCGGTGATCAGTATGGGTCTGCTCGACGTCAATCCATGCCCCCAAACCTTGTGGTCAGACCGGACCGATCTTTCGCCGACAGCCCGCGGGCACGTCCGGAATTCCTCAAGCCGGTCGAGAACTTGCGCCTTTTATGGCAGGCCGTCGACGAATTCAACGATACGCCTTTCTCCGCCGTCCGACACGACTTACCGGTCCTTGCGGCGCCAGTGGCTGCAAGGCTGGCGCGGGCGGATGCGGCAGCAGCGTACCGAGCCCGTCGACCTCAGCCTGCGCCAACCCGTCATCCCACCGCTCCGGAACGGAGGCCGCCTCGTATATGGTTTCAGTCAGCTCGATCATGGTCGCCTGGAGACGATGTGGACGGAGCCGGCCCGGGAGCTCCAGTATCCGACTGCGGAAATGCAATCTCAAGCCGATGCTGATATGCGAGCGCGGTCAGGGATCGGATCCATTCATGCAGAATGAGATTGCGCTCATGAGGCCAGTTGAGGGTTTTATTTTCTTGGTGATCTTCCTTTGCTGAGGCAAACTGCTAGCGGGCTGTCAGGAGGAGAAATGAGAGCACGCGCGGCGACGGTCGGAGACCTGGAAGATGTGTTCCACGGCCTGTCCAAGCGGATGTCGGACGAATATGTCGCGGCCGGCAAGGACAGCAAAAGCGCCTATGACAATCTGATGATGAATTTGAAGGAAGGCCGGGCGCACGCGCTTGTCGAGGGTGACAGGGCCGTCGCGATCATCGCCTGGCATGAGCATGCGGACGCCGCCGACACGCTGTTCGCGGCGCGGGAGGATTTCTTCAACGCCGCGACGGTCCGCTTCTGCAAACGGCACATCCGCCATGTCCAGGCGCTTGCCGGCAACCTTCCCATCCATTCGCGCAGCTGGCTGGACAGGCCGGACGTGGCGAAATGGTTCCGCGTGATCGGCTATGTCGACCGTGGGCGGGAGAACGGCGCCCACCTGTTCGAGCTGCCGCCAGCCGCCAATAGCTGACCAAAACGAGGCCATTCCTTGCAGCTCTTGGCTTGCGCGAAAACCCGATTGGAAAGATTGTAGGCGCAGGCAGCCGGGCGACCTGGCACGCCGGACGGGGTATGGCTGCTGGAAATGGGGATGTTGCGCGTCTGCCTGGCGGTTGTCGCCATCGCTGCCCTGATGACACCATCAGTGGCGGAACCGCGTGCCTCCCATCTTTTTGACCGAGCTGACCTCACGGCAGCCTATTCGGGGCAACCCGATCTCGTCACCGCGTATGCGACCGGCATGGCGCGCTACCGGTTTCAATATTCGGGCCCCGCAACCCAGGCCGGTTTGGCCGCGCCGCTCGAGCCTCGCCTACTGCGGCCTGAATTCCAGCAACGGACATGGCGTTCGGCGGACGGCAGCCTGCTTCAGGGATTTGCCGGCAAGGGCGGCTTTCGCCTGACCACGGGCAACTGCGTGAACCGCCTCTGCGTGGCCAGCGAGTGCAGCGAAGCCGGCTGGCCGCTCTATGCCTGCAGCGACGGGCGCAAGCGCAAGATGTCGGTCCAGAGCTTCGTGACGGCAACATTCGACGGCGTCCCCTACCGGCGGCTGAGCGCGCCGAAGGATCAATGATTTCCCGGCGCCGACCGTCTCCAAAAATCGATCTTACTTCACACGAAGGTTGCGCATGCGCCGCGCCGCATGGCATCTGTCGGGCAAATGACGAGCAAGCCCCTTGGACAGCCTTCTAAGGCCGCGCGGCGATCCACCGCCGGGAAGGTCAGCCTCAACCGGGCGCTGTCGAAGCTCGGGTTCTGCTCGCGCAAGCAGGCTGAGCTTTTGATCGCCAAGGGGCGCGTGCGGGTGGGCGGCAAGGTGGCGCGCGACCCTGCGCTGTGGGTCGATCCCGAGCGCGAGAGCATCACGGTCGACGGCGAGCGCATTGCGGCCGAGCGCAAGGTCTATCTGATGCTCAACAAGCCGCGCGGGCTGGTCACGACTCGCGATGATCCCGAAGGCCGTGGCACCGTCTATGACTGCCTTAAAGGGCTCGACCTGCCCTTCGTGGCGCCGGTTGGCCGGCTCGACAAAGCAAGCGAGGGGCTGCTTTTGATGAGCAACGACACGCGCTGGGCGAACGGTTTGCTCGACCCCGCCTCGCATGTCGCCAAGACCTATCATGTGCAGATTGCTTCAGTGCCTGACGACGCGATGCTGGAACGCTTTCGCCAGGGCTCGGCCGTCGACGGGGAGTTGCTTACGGCAAGCTCGATTGCGCTGTTGCGCAGCGGCGGGCGGACAGCCTGGCTGGAAATCGTGCTCGACGAAGGTCGCAACCGGCAGATCCGCAGGCTGCTCGGCGCTTTCGATATCGAGGTGCTAAGGCTGGTTCGCGTGGCGATCGGCGGTCTTCAGCTCGGCGAGCTTGCCAAAGGCAAGGCGCGGCATCTGACGAGCGAGGATCTGGCGACCCTGGCGATTTGACGAGCCGGGCGCTCTCCCCTCACCCGGATTGCCAGCCGAATTGCGAAAGGCAATCCGGGGCAGTCCGACCTCTCCCCGAGGGGAGAGGAGTTCGCCAGCGCGGCGCCAACCTCTTCTCCCCTCGGGAAGAAGGTGGCCGCGAAGCGGCCGGATGAGGGGGAGTCGTGCTCGCTACTTCTGGTTCCACCGCCGGATGACCGGCTCCGTCAGGTCGTGCTCGTAGCCGAGGATGCTGAGGCTGGCGGTATCGAGCACGAAATGCTCGCCCCCTTCCGGCGGCAGGCCGACCCAGCGCGCCGCGAGAACACGCAGGAAATGCGAGCTGGAGAAGACGAGCACATTGCCGGCAATCGCGCGCAGCCCGGCGATGATCGCGTCGGCGCGGGCGCCGACATCGGCCGCCGTCTCGCCGTCAGGACAGCCGTCGCGGAACAATTGCCAGCCGGGGCGCTTCGACAGGATTTCCTTGGTCGTCACGCCCTCGTAAGCGCCATAATCCCATTCCTGCAGGTCCGGCTTCTTAACCGCGCCCTCGCCGAAGCCGGCCAGGCGGCAGGTGTCGAAGGCGCGCTGCGAGGGGCTCGACCAGACCGCCTGGAAGGTCAGGCCCTTGAGCCGGTCGGCCACGCCGCGCGCGGCCTCCTCGCCTTTCGCCGTCAGCGGGATGTCGGTGCGGCCGGTATGCCTGCCCGAGAGGCTCCATTCGGTCTCGCTATGACGGACAAGATAGATCTCGGGATACGCGCTGCTCATTGACCGCCCTCGGCTGAATGCTTCGCCGGGAATCCGGCTCGCGCACCCTATGCGGCAGCCGGCAAAAAGAACAGGCCGCGGCTGAGCCGCGGCCTGCACAGGCTTGGGAGGGATGCCTAACTTGCCTGTCACTCGGCCGGCAGCAGGCCGCCGGACAGCGCGAGATCCGCCTCTTCCGGCAACTGGCCGGCCATGGCGGCGGCGAATTGCTTCTGGTCGAGCTCGCCTTCCCAGCGCGCCACGACGATGGTCGCCACCGCGTTGCCGACGAGATTGGTGAGCGCGCGGCACTCAGACATGAAGCGGTCGACGCCGAGGATCAGCGCCATGCCGGCGACCGGCACCGAAGGCACGACCGAGAGCGTGGCGGCCAGCGTGATGAAACCGGCGCCGGTGATGCCGGCCGCGCCCTTGGAGCTCAGCATGGCGACGAGCAGGAGCAGGATCTGGTCGCCGAAGGTGAGCGGCGTGTCGGTTGCCTGGGCGATGAACAGCGCAGCCAGCGTCATGTAGATGTTGGTGCCGTCGAGATTGAAGGAATAGCCGGTCGGGATGACCAGGCCGACCACCGAGCGGTTGCAGCCGGCACGCTCCATCTTGGCCATCAGGCCGGGAAGTGCGGCTTCCGACGACGAGGTGCCGAGCACAAGCAGCAGCTCTTCCTTGATGTAGCGGATCAGCGCCAGGATAGAGAAGCCGTTGTACCATGCGACGGCGCCGAGAACGACGAGCACGAACAGCAGCGACGTCAGGTAGAAGGTGCCGATCAGGAAGGCGAGGTTGGCGATCGTGCCTATGCCGTATTTGCCGACGGTGAAGGCCATGGCGCCGAAAGCGCCGATGGGGGCTGCCTTCATCAAGATGGCGACGAGGCGGAAGATCGGCGAGGTCAGCGCCTGCAGGAAATCGACCACGGGGCGGCCGCGTTCGCCGACCAGCGCCAGCGCGATGCCGAACAGCACCGAGAAGAACAGCACCTGCAGAATGTCGCCCTGCGCGAAGGCCCCGGTGATGGTGTCGGGGATGATGTTCATCAGGAAGCCGACGATGGTCGTGTCATGCGCCTTCTCGGTGAAGGTCGAGACCTTCGAGGCATCGAGTGTCGCGGGATTGATGTGCATGCCGGCGCCGGGCTGGATGACGTTCGATACAACCAGGCCGACGATCAGCGCCAATGTCGAGAAGACAAGAAAGTAGATCATCGCCTTGCCGGCGACGCGGCCGACCTTGTGCAGGTCGGAGACGCCCGCGATGCCGGTCGCGACGGTGAGGAAGATCACAGGCGCGATGACCATCTTGACCAGCTTGATGAAGGCATCGCCGAGCGGTTTCAGCGAAGCGCCCAGATCGGGGTAAAAATGGCCAAGCAGGATGCCGGCGGCGATCGCCACCAGGACCTGCACATAAAGATGCCGGTAAAAGGGAACCTTGCCGCGCGGTTCGGCGGCAGCGATTGCTGTCTGCATGATATCCTCCGTTCGGCCCCCGATCGAGAACGCTCGACCTCCCAGGGGGCTGTTAACCTTCACAGCCTCGCGGCTGCTGCGGACCTACCTGCAACGCGCGTGCCAGATGGCGCCCGGAGTTTCGCTTCGTTGATTTTGCTGAATTTTTCGAGCTCGTGAGGTGCCTTTTCCGCGGCATCAGTGCGGTTATCCGCATAGGTAGAATTGCGCCTTGTGCGAAAACATGCACAAATACGCCATGCTGCAACGCCCCGCCGCTGCTCTCGCTTCGACGCCCGAACTGCTTGCCAGGCGGGCGCGGCGCGCCTGGCTGCTGTTCACGGCGGTGGCGCTGGCGATCGTCGCGGCAGCGCTCTACGGCGCCGGCCTCTATGGCCGCTCGACGGAGATCGAGGCATTAGCCACGCAAGGACGCACGGACGCCAATCTCAAGGTCGCGCTGCTGCGCGCGGTGCTGGAAAATCCGCGCGCGCTGCCGCTGCTCCTGTCGGAGGACCAGCAGGTCAATGACGCGTTGACCCAGCGAAGCCCTGCCGCGATCGACGTGCTCAACCGCAAGCTGGAAGGGCTGGTTTCCGGCACCAAGGCCTCGGTGCTCTACGTCACCGGCACCGACGGTCTGGCGATCGCCTCCAGCAATTGGCGCGAACCGGTGAGCTTCGTCGGCAGCGACTACAGTTTCCGTGCCTATTTCTCAGGCGCGATGCAGACCGGCACCGCCGAATATTTCGCGCTCGGCAATGTCAGCAAACGTCCCGGGCTCTACATCTCGCGGCGCGTCGACGGCGCCTCAGGGCCCCTCGGCGTCGTCGTGGTCAAGATGGAGTTCGACCAGCTCGAAGCCGACTGGCACGAAGCAAACCGGCCGGCCTATGTCAGCGACGCGCATGGCGTGGTGCTGATCACGAGCGTGCCCTCCTGGCGCTTCCTGACGACGGAGCCGCTTAGCCGGCCGGTGCTCGCCGAAATCCGCGCCAGCCAGCAATTCGGCGATGCACCTCTGGTGCCCTTGCCGATGACGAGGCCGCAGGCGCTGAGCTCCGATGTCGCGCTGGTCCATGCCATCACGCCCGGAGGCAGCGATGCGGAATATCTGCGGCTCTCGACCGCTGTGCCGTCGACACCGTGGCAGCTCGACTATCTTGTTCCAGCCGAAGCGCCGGTCGCCGCCGCGCAGCGCGAAATGCGGCTCCTGGCGCTGGGCGTCCTTGTGCCGCTGATCGCCTTGGCCGCCTATCTGCTTTGGCGCCGGCAGTCCGCCCAGATGCGGATCGCCGACGAACAGGCGGCGCGCGCCGAGCTGGAGCGGCGCGTCGTCGAGCGCACGCAGGATCTCAGCCTGGCGCGCGACCGGCTGCAGGCCGAGATCGCCGACCATCGCAGCACCGAGGTGAGGCTGCAGGTCATGCAGCAGGAGCTGGTGCAGGCCAACCGGCTTGCCACGCTTGGCCAGGTCGCGGCCGGCGTCGCGCATGAGATCAACCAGCCGGTGGCGACGATCCGCGCCTATGCCGACAATGCGCGCGTGTTCCTCGAGCGCAAGCAAAGCGCCTCAGCCGAGGAGAATCTTGGCGCCATCGCCGCGCTGACCGAGCGCATCGGAGCCATCACGGAGGAGCTGAAAGCCTTTGCCCGCAAGGGCCGCACCGCCGCCGAGCCCGTCGAATTGCGCAGCGTGATCGAGGGCGCAGTCGTGCTGCTCAGGAGCCGCTTCGCCGGCCGGTTGGATGCGCTGGCGATCAAACTGCCGCCATCGGCGCTGAAAGTAATGGGCAACCGGCTGCGGCTGGAACAGGTGCTGATCAATCTGTTCCAGAACGCGCTGGAGGCGCTCGATGGCCGTGATGGCGCAAGGGTCGAAGTCTCCGCCGCCGAAACCGGCGAAGACGTGGCGCTGGTCGTTTCCGACAACGGACCGGGTATCCCACCCGCGATCCTGAAATCACTGTTCACGCCCTTCAACACCTCGAAGGAGAAAGGCCTTGGGCTCGGCCTGGTCATCTCCAAGGACATCGTCGCCGACTATGGCGGGCGCATCGAGGTTTCGAGCAGCGACCAGGGCACACGCTTCACCATCCATCTGTCGAAAGCCGGCGCAGCATGACGAAGCACAACCCAGCAACGGTGATCCTGATCGACGACGACAGCGACCTGCTCAAGGCGACAAGGCAGACGCTGGAGCTTGCCGGTTTTGCGGTGTCGGCCTATTCGGTGGCGAGCGAAGCGCTGGCGACGCTCGACCGGAATTTCGCCGGCGTGGTTGTCTCGGACATCCGCATGCCGGAGATCGACGGGCTGCAGCTCTTCGGCCGCGTCTTGCATCTCGACCCCGATATTCCCGTGATCCTGGTCACGGGGCACGGCGACATCGCCATGGCCGTCAACGCAATCAAGGACGGCGCCTACGACTTCATCACCAAGCCTTTCGCCACTGAGCGGCTGGCGCAGAGCGTTGCCCGCGCCGCCGAAAAACGCCGGCTGGTGATGGAGAACCGCGCCTTGCGCGAAGCGGCCGAGCAGGCGCAGGAGGGCTTGCCGCTGATCGGACAGACGCCGGCGATGGAGCGGCTGCGCCGTACGCTCAGGCAGATCGCCGACACCGATGTCGACGTGCTGGTGACCGGCGAGACCGGCTCCGGCAAGGAGGTGGTGGCGAACCTGCTGCATCGCTGGAGCCGCCGTGCCAATGGCAATTTCGTCGCGCTCAATTGCGGCACGCTGCCGGAGACGGTCATCGAAAGCGAGCTGTTCGGACACGAGGCCGGCGCCTTCACCGGCGCGCAGAAGAAGCGCGTCGGCCGTATCGAGCATTCGAGCGGCGGCACGCTCTTCCTCGACGAGATCGAAAGCATGCCGGCCTCGACGCAGGTGCAGATGCTGCGCGTGCTCGAAATGCGCGAGGTGACGCCGCTCGGCACCAATGAGGTACGCCCAGTCGACCTGAGGGTGGTCGCTGCCGCCAAACTCGATCTCGGCAATGCCAGCCAGCGCGGCGCTTTCCGCGAGGACCTCTATTACCGGCTCAATGTGGTGACGCTCTCCATTCCGCCGCTGCGCGAACGGCGGGACGACGTGCCGCTGCTGTTCGGCTATTTCGCCGAGCGGGCCGCCGCACGGTTCCGGCGAGCCGTGCCGGCGACCGCGGCGGCGGTCCAGCGCCATCTCAGGGAGCACGACTGGCCGGGCAATGTACGCGAGCTCGCCCATTTCGCCGAACGCTTGGTGCTCGGGCTTGACGACGTCGCCGAAACGCCTTCCCCCGCGGCAATGGAGAGCGACGCCGCGACGCCGTTGCCCGAACGGCTCGATCGCTACGAGGCCGACATCATCCGCGAGACACTTGGTCGCAATGAAGGCGACGTCCGCCGCACCATCGAGGCGCTCGGCATTCCGCGCAAGACCTTCTATGACAAGTTGCAGCGGCACGGCATCGTGCGCAGCGATTTTTCCAAATAGATCAAGCTCGTGGAACCCGATCCAATCTCCAGCCGTTGAGCTTGTCCGGCAAACCGTGGCACGTTGGCACCAGCCGGCCAGTGAACACATCGCCGCGATGGCGTTGCCGGGTTGCGCTTGGCAGGCGTTGATGGTTTGTTGCCGCCCAGCGGAGAACGAATGATGCGCGAATCCCTCGGTCAAGACGAATACGGCTCGGCCAACCCTTTCGATCCGGACGACCTGCCCAATCTCAACGCGATGGGGCCGGTGATGGGCGGCGGCAATGATTTCGAGAAATACGCGGTCGCCGTCATCATCGTCTTCGGCGCGCTGATCATCGGCGGCCTGATGGCCGCCTCCATGTCCTTCGGCCACCGCAATGGCTTCCTGTTCGCGCTCGGCGGCGCCACGGCGGCCTGGATTTCCGGCAATGCGCTGCTGCTCGACCGCCCGCGCATCTACGCGCTGTTTGTGGCCATTGCCGCCGTCATGCTGATCGCCTCGACCATCACGCTGGTGACCTGATCAGTTAGTATCCCAGCGCCTCGCCGGCAGCCGCGCGACTGTCCATGGCGCCGTTGTAGCGGGCGCCGCCGCCCTTCTCGATCTCCGCCAGACTCTTTCCGCCGACAAGGATGCCGGCCGCCCGGCCCCAGGTCTCGTCGCTGAGGCCGAGATGATAGCCCATGCCGGCAAGCAGCCGCTCCGTGTCCGGCGAAAGCCCAAAAGGCTCGACATAGACCGTGTCCGGCAGCCATTGATGGTGAATGCGCGGCGCGTCGATGGCTTCCTGGATGTCCATGCCGTGGTCGATGACGTTGACGATCGCCTCCAGGGTGATGGTAATGATGCGCGAGCCGCCCGGGCTGCCGATGACCATGAACGGCTTGCCGTCCTTCGTCACGATCGTCGGGCTCATCGAGGATAAAGGCGTCTTCTTCGGCTGAATGGCGTTGGCCTCGCCCTGGACCAGCCCGTAGAGGTTGGGCACGCCGGGCTTCTGGGTGAAGTCGTCCATCTCGTTGTTGAGCAGGATGCCGGTGCCTTCGGCGACGACGCCGGCGCCGAAGGAGCCGTTCAGCGTGTAGGTGACCGCGGCCGCGTTGCCGTCCTTGTCGATGATCGAATAGTGGGTGGTCTCCTTCGACTCGCCAAGACCCTTCGGCATCAAATCCTTCGAGGCGCCGGCGCGGAAGGGATCGATCTTGTCCCGGATGTCCCTGGCGTAGCCCTTGTCGAGCAGTTTCGAGACCGGATTGTCGACGAAATCCGGGTCACCCAGCGCCGAATTGCGATCGACATAGGCATGGCGCATCGCCTCGACCATGACATGGACCGTCTCGGCGGAAGCCGAGCCGAGATAGGAGAGCGGATAGCCCTCCAGGATGTTCAGAATCTCGCAGATGATGACGCCGCCCGAGCTTGGCGGTGGCGAGGAGATGATCTCGTAGCCGCGGTAGGAACAGGTGACCGGCTTCAATTCGCGCACCGCATATTGCTCGAAATCGCCCTTGGCGAGGATGCCGCCCCTGGCGCCGCTCGCCTTGACGATGGCGTCCGCAATGGCGCCCTTGTAGAAGGCGTCCGCCCCCTTTTGCGAGATCGCCGACAGCGAGGCGGCAAGGTCCGGCTGAACGAGCTTCTCGCCAATGCCATAAGGCTTGCCGTCTTTTTTCAGGAAGATCGCGGCCGCCGCCGGGTCCTTCGCCAGCCGGTCGGCGCTGTCGGCGAACCAAGCCGCGTCGCCCTGGTTGAGGACAAAACCATCCCTGGCGTAGGCAATCGCCGCCGCCATCAGATCCTGCCTTGAGAGCGTGCCATATTTCTCACGTGCCATCTCGAAGCCGGCGACGGAGCCCGGCACGCCGACGGCAAGATAGCCGTCGAGGCTGGCGCCTTTCACCGGATTGCCTTGTTTGTCGAGATACATGGTCCTGGTGGCGGCGAGCGGCGCGCGCTCGCGGAAATCGATGAAGGTGGTGCGACCGTCCTTCAGCCGGATAGTCATGAACCCTCCGCCGCCGATATTGCCGGCGTCGGGAAAGACGACGGCCAGCGCATAGCCGATCGCGACAGCGGCATCGACGGCGTTGCCGCCCTTCTTCAGCACGTCGACGCCGACTTCGGTCGCCAGATGCTGCTCCGTGACCACCATGCCGTGCTCACCCTTGGCCGGAACGGGCGACGCGGCGAAGGCGGCAACGGCCGGAATGAAGGCAGAGGCAAGCGAAAGGCTGACGGCGATCAGCGACCGGCGGGTCAAGGGCATGGCGGTGCTCCTGGCGTCGAAATGCCTAGGAAAAACCGTCCGGGCGAATTAGTCCAATAACAATTGAAGTAGCGCGAGAGACCCCCTCACCCGGATTGCCAAGTCGAATTGCAAGGGCAATTCGGGCAATCCGACCTCTCCCCAAGGGGAGAGGAGCTTGCGCCGATCTCTTCTCCCCTCGGGGAGAAGGTGGCCGCGAAGCGGCCGGATGAGGGGGAGTGGCGCAGCCTATCAGACGATGCCGCCGCCGCCGCTGGCGACAGCCGGCCGCTCCGCCGCGACCTTCGCGCGATAACCCGCTTCGCGATAGGCCGCGACCGGATCGATGGCGCCGCCGGTCCGCAGGCGCGCCATGGCGAGGATCGGCTCGACATCGGTGCGGTAGGCCGCCTTTAGCGTCTGCGTCGCCATCAGCGCGTCGTTCTCCTCCTGGAAACCTTCGAGCGCCTTGCGGTCGACCAGCAGCGCCTGCGCGTAGGCGCGCTGCACCTCGACCGCCGACAGCATAAGGCTCTCGATCGGATCGGTGACGTTGTGGCTCTGGTCGAGCATATGGGCGGGATTGAAACCCTTGGCGCCGGAGAGCTCCGCATCGACCAGTTCGTTGAAGACGAGGAACAGCCGGTAGGGATCGATCGAGCCGGCATCGAGGTCGTCGTCGCCATATTTGGAATCGTTGAAGTGGAAACCGCCCAGCTTGCCGAACTGGATCAACCGCGACACGATCATCTCGATGTTGACGTTGGGCGCGTGGTGGCCGAGGTCGACAAGGCAGAAGGCCTTGGCGCCGAGCTCTTGCGCGATAATGTAGTTGGTGCCCCAGTCCTGCACGACCGTCGAATAGAAGGCCGGCTCATACATTTTGTGCTCGGTGAACAGCCGCCAGTCGTCCGGTAGGCCGGCATAGATCTCCCGCATCGCGTCCAGATAGCGCTCGAAGGCCTTTGCGAAATTGACCTGGCCGGGGAAGTTCGAGCCGTCGCCGATCCACACCGTCAGCGCCTTGGAGCCCAGCGTCTTGCCGATCTCGATGCATTCGAGATTGTGCTCGACCGCCTGCCGGCGCGTGCCGGCATCGGCATGCGAGAGCGAGCCGAACTTGTAGGATAGCTTCTGATCCTTGGCGTCGGAGAAAGTGTTGGAGTTCATGGCGTCGAAGCCGAGGCCGAAGCGCGAGGCCGCCTGCTTCAGCCGGTTCGGATCAGCCTTGTCCCAGGGGATGTGCAGCGAGACGGTCGGCGTTGCCTGCGTCAGCTGGGCAATGACGGCGCAGTCCTCGATCTTGTCGAAGATGTCGCGCGGCTCGCCGGGACCGGGGAAACGCGCGAAACGCGTGCCGCCGGTGCCGACGCCCCAGGACGGGATCGCGACGCCGAATTTCTCGACCTTGTCGCGGATGGCGTCGATGGCGATGCCGCGGCGGTCGAGGCGTTCGCCGAGCGAGGCGTAGTCGTGCTCGAGGTCGGGTTGGCGCGCGGTGTTGTGGCTGGCGACTATGTCGGCGCGGATAATTGTTTCGGACATGCAATTCCTCCCAAGAATGCGTTCGGCTGGCGCCGCCCCTCATCCGCCCTTCGGGCTTTCGTCCTTCGAAAAGCCAAGCAATTGGCTTTTCGTCCGCTACGCGGCCACTCCTCAACTGCCCGTATGGAGACGGGGAGAAGGAAAGGGCGCCTAGCGCGTAAAGCTTTGCGCGTTGCCGGCGTCGACATTGACGATGTTGCCGGTCGATTTGGCCGACATGTCGGAGGCGAAGAAATAGATCGCCTCGGCAATGTCTTCCGGGAACACCGAGCGCTTCAGCATCGAACGCGAGCGGTAATGCTCCTCGAGGTCGTCGGTCGACATCTTGTAAGCCGCGGCGCGCTGTTCCTTCCACTCGCCGGTCCAGATTTTCGAGCCGCGCAGCACGGCGTCCGGATTGACGACGTTGACCCTGATTTGCGCTTCGGCCCCCTCCAGCGCGAGGCAGCGGGCAAGATGGATCTCCGCGGCCTTGGCGGTGCAATAGGCCGACGCATTCGGCGAGGCGGCGAGCCCGTTCTTGGAGGCGACGAAGACGACGTTGCCGCCGATTTTCTGGGCGCGGAACAGACGGAAAGCCTCGCGCGAAACCAGGAAATAGCCGGTGGACAGGATGTCCATATTCTTGTTCCACAAGGCCAGTGTCGTCTCCTCGATCGGCGCCGAGGAGGCCAGGCCGGCATTGGAAACCAGGATGTCGATGCCGCCGAATTCGACCGCCGTTTCGGCGAAGCCCGAAAGCACTTGCTCCTCGGAGGTGACGTCGATCCGCACCGGACGGACAAAGTCCCTTCCGAAGGCTTTCGAGAGCTCGTCATTGGCACTGGCCAAAGCGGCCTCGTCTATATCGGCAAGCACGACGCAGGCGCCTTCGCGCAGCAGCCGGTTGGCGGTGGCGCGGCCGATGCCGCCGGCACCGCCGGTAACCAAGGCGATCTGCCCGGCCAGCGCCTTGGGCTTCGGCAGGCGCAGGAGCTTGGCTTCCTCGAGTTGCCAATATTCGATGTCGAAGGCTTCCTGGGCGGGCAGGCCGAGATAGGACGAGACTGTCGAGGCGCCGCGCATGACGTTGATGGCGTTGACGTAGAACTCGCCAGAGATGCGCGCCGTCGCCTTGTCGCCGGCGAAGGTGAACATGCCGACGCCGGGCATCAGATAGACCACCGCATTGGGATCGCGGATGGCGGGCGAGTCCGCATGCTTGCATGCGTCATAGTAAGCCTGGTAGCCGACGCGGTATTCGGCAATGTCGTCGGCGAGCCGCGCGATGACGGCGTCGATATCGGGGTTCGCCGGATCGAACTCGATCACCAGCGGCCGGATTTTTGTGCGTAGGAAATGGTCCGGGCAGGAGGTGCCAAGCGCCGCCAGCGGCCGCAAATCCTTCGAGTTGACGAATTCGAGCACGGCCGGCTGGTCGTCGAAATGACCAAGCTTGTGGCTCTTTTCGGAGATCAGACCACGGATGCGCGGCATCAGCTTGGCGGCAATGGCGCGGCGTGTCCGGGCATCGAGCGCCTTGACCGCTTCGCCACCGAAGATAGCCACGCCTTCCGATCGGCGCTCGAACCACTCGATTGCCTGGTTGATCACCGAGATCGTGGTCTCGTAGCATTCCTTCGGCGTGTCACCCCAGGTGAACAGGCCGTGGCTTTCAAGCACCACGCCCTTGGCTTGGGGGTTGTCGAGGCAGAATTTTTCCAGCCATAGGCCGAGCTCGAAGCCCGGCCGCTTCCAGGGCAGCCAGCCGATGGCGTCGCCGAAGATCTCCTTGGTGATCGCCTTGGAATCCTTGGCCGCCGCGACCGCGATGATGGCGTCGGGATGCATGTGGTCGACGCAAGCCTTCGGCACATAGGCGTGCAGCGGCGTGTCGATCGAGGCCGCGCGCGGATTGAGGTTGAAGGTGCAGTGAGGCAGATAGCCCACCATCTCATCCTCGTGCTCGACGCCGCGGTAGAGCCCCTTGATGGCGCGCAGCTTGTCCATGTAGAGGGTGGCGAAACCGTCCAGCTTGATCGAGGCGCTGTCGCCGCCGGAGCCCTTGACCCACAGCACCTCGACCTCCTCGCCGGTCAGCGGGTCGTTCTGCCAGACCTTGGACGAGGTGTTGCCGCCGCCATAATTGGTGACGCGCTTGTCGGATCCCAGCGTGTTCGAGCGATAGACCAGGAGCTCGGGACCGCTCATCCCTTCGGCTTTTGCATCGTCCCACAGATTGGCGAGGCGCGAGCCGGAGCGCTTGTCGAGCATAGGTATCCTCCCTTGGAGCGCATGTCGCGCTCCTCATTTCTTGCTCGGGAATGTCTACGCAAGCGCCCCGCTTGTCAATCACAAACGATCAATATCGATCATATTGCACTGCACAATGAAAATATATGATCGGAAATGATTGACACTGCGCGTTTTCTGAGGCCTGATGTTTGAGTAGGGAGGAACCATGCACGAAAAAGAGCGCCACAGGATCATTCTGTCCGCCGTCCAGGAAAAGCCTGTGGTGACGGTGCAGGAGATGGTCGAGCTGACGGACTCCTCCGAGGCGACGATCCGGCGCGACATCGCGGCGCTCCACGTGCAAAAGCGCCTGCGCCGGGTGCGCGGCGGCGCCGAGGCGATCTCGCCGCCGCAATTCATCGGCCTTGCCGGCCGGCCCTTCTCCGTCAACGAAACGCTGAACGCCGCGCAGAAGCGGGCGATCGCCCGGGAAGCGGTGAATCTGTGCGCCGACGGCGAGCCGATCATCATCAATGGCGGCACCACCACCTTCCAGATGGTGCATTTCCTGACCGGACGCCGCATGCCGATCTTCACCAACTCGTTCCCGATCGCCGAGCACCTGCTCAAGCATTCCAAAAACACGGTGATGCTGTCGGGCGGCACGATCTACCGCGAGCAGAACATCATCCTTTCGCCCTTCGACAATGACGTGACGCGCAATTTCTATGCGCGGCGCATGTTCATGGGCGCGCAGGGCCTGGGGCCGCTCGGGCTGATGGAGGGCGATCCGCTGCTGATCCAGGCCGAGCAGAAGCTGATCGACCAGGCCGACGAATTGGTGGTGCTGGTCGATTCCACCAAATTCCGCATGCGCTCCAGCCTGATCCTGTGCGGGCTGTCGCGCATCGCAACCGTGATCACCGACGACGGCATCGAGGACCGGGAGGCCAAGATGCTGGAAACGGCGGGCGTGGCGCTGATCGTCGCCCGCAGACAGCCAAGCGACAGGGAAGAATCTTCACTGCAGGCCTGAGGGAAACTCACGCCCGCAGCGGCGATGGAATGCAACGCTCAAGGGAGGATATTCGATGAGCTTTTTGAAGAAACTGCTGGTCACGGCGGCCTTTTCCGCCGCCATGTTCGTGAATGCCGCCTATGCCGAGAACGTCAAGATCGCGCTGGTGGTGAAGTCGCTCGGCAACGGCTTCTTCGACGCCGCCAACAAGGGCGCCGAGGAAGCGGCCAAGGAATTGGGCGATGTCGATGTCATCTACACCGGCCCGACCAAGGCCACCGCCGAGGCGCAGATCGAAGTGATCAACTCGCTGATCGCGCAGAAGGTCAACGCGATCGCAGTTTCGGCCAATGACGCCGACGCGCTGGTGCCGGTGCTGAAGAAGGCGATGGATCGCGGCATCACGGTCATCTCATGGGACTCGGGCGTCGCCAAGGAAGGCCGCCAGCTCCACCTCAACCCGTCCGACACCGGCCTGATCGGCGAGACCATCATCAAGCTCGCCGCCGATTACCTGCCGGAAGGCGGCGACGTCGCCATCCTCTCGGCCTCCTCGACCGCGACCAACCAAAACGCCTGGATCGAGGCGGCCAAGAAGGTGCTGCCGGAGAAGTTCCCGAAGATCAAGCTGGTCGCCACCGTCTATGGCGACGACGACTCGGCCAAGAGCACCGACGAAGCCAAGGGCCTCTTGAAGTCCTATCCGAATCTCAAGGCGATCATCGCGCCGACCACCGTCGGCGTTGTTGCCGCCGCGCAGGTCGTCACCGACGAGAACCTGATCGGCAAGGTCAATGTCACCGGTCTCGCGCTGCCGTCGGAGTTCAAGAAGTTCATCGACAACGGCGCTTCGCAGGCTGTTGCTCTGTGGAACCCGATCGATCTCGGCTACTCGGCGATCTACCTCGCGCATGACCTGGCGGTGAAGAAGGAAGAGGCGAAGCCCGGCGCCACGCTGTCGATCGGCCGCGTCGGAAAGGTGACGCTCGACGACACCAACTCGGCCGCGATGGCTCCGCCCTTCCAGTTCGACAAGACCAACATCGAGAAGTTCTCCAAGATCTATTGATCCTGGACCGACGGCGCTGCCCCTCATCCGGCCGCTTCGCGGCCACCTTCTCCCCGCCGGGGAGAAGAGCCTGGAGCCAAGCTCGCAAACCTCCTCTCCCCTCGGGGAGAGGGCGACCGAGCGAAGCGGAGGTCGGGTGAGGGGGAGGCGACACGCAAGCGATTCACTGGGCTTGATACGACTATGGATACGACGGCCCATCACGGCACAATAAAGGAGCGCCCCCCGGCCTCAGCTCCCCGCCTGACGCTCACGGGCATCTCGAAAAGTTTCCCGGGCGTCCGCGCCCTGAACAATGTCAGCCTGTCGCTCTACCCCGGGCAGGTGACGGCGCTGATCGGCGAGAACGGCGCCGGCAAGTCGACGCTGGTCAAGATCATGACCGGCATTTACAAGCCCGATTCCGGGGAAATCGGCATTGACGGCCAGGTGACGACGCTGCCCAGCGCGCACGCAGCATTCGGCCACGGCATCACCGCCATCCACCAGGAAACCGTGCTGTTCGACGACCTTTCGGTGGCCGAAAACATCTTCCTCGGCCACGCGCCGCGCACCCGCTTCGGCACCATCGACTGGCGCACCATGCGCAGCAATGCGCGCGAGGTGCTGGAGACGATGCGCGCCGGTCATATCGACGCCGACGCTCGGCTAAAGGATCTTGGTATCGCCAACAAACACCTGGTTGCGGTGGCGCGCGCGATGTCGATCGACGCGCGCATCGTCATTATGGACGAGCCGACCGCGGCGCTTTCGATGAAGGAGATCGAGGAGCTTTTCCTGCTGATCGAATTCCTGAAGAGCGACGGCAAGGCGGTGCTCTTCATCAGCCACAAGTTCGACGAGATCTACCGCATCGCCGACCGATACACAGTCTTCCGCGATGGCGAGATGGTGGGCGAGGGGCTGCTCAAGGACACCGGCCAGAACGAGATCGTGCGTATGATGGTCGGCCGCAACGTCGACCATATCTTCCCGCAGCGCGAGCCGAAGATCGGCGCGCCGGTGCTGTCGGTTTCGGGTCTGTCGCATCCGACCGAGTTCGACGATATCGGCTTCGAGCTGCGCAAGGGCGAGATACTCGGCTTCTACGGGCTGGTCGGCGCGGGCCGCAGCGAGGTCATGCAGGCGATCGCCGGCATCACCCGCGCTAGCCGAGGCACCATCTCGTTGGACGGTACATCGATCGCGCCGAAATCGGCGGCGGATTCGATCGAGGCCGGCATCGTCTATGTGCCGGAAGAACGCGGCAAGCAGGGCGTGGTGATCGGCCTGCCGATCTTCCAGAACGTGTCGCTGCCCTCGCTCGCGCGCACCTCGAAATCCGGCGTGCTGAGGCTCGCGGAAGAGTTCTCGCTCGCCCGTTCCTACACCGAGCGGCTCGATCTGCGCGCCTCGTCGCTCAGCCAGGATGTCGGCACACTTTCCGGCGGCAACCAGCAGAAGGTGGTCATCGCCAAATGGCTGGCCACAGCGCCAAAAGTCATCATCCTCGACGAGCCGACCAAGGGCATCGACATCGGCTCCAAGGCGGCCGTGCATGGCTTCATGGCCGAGCTGGTCGCGCAGGGGCTTTCGGTGATCATGGTGTCGTCGGAACTGCCCGAGATCCTGGGCATGTCGGACCGGGTCGTGGTCATGCGAGAGGGCCGCATCGCCGCGACCTATGACAACAAGGGCCTCGACGCCGAGACGCTGGTTCGAACCGCAGCGGGGATCGCGGCATGAAGAGCTTCCTCAAATACCGCGAGATCTGGCTGCTCGCCGGCATCGTCATGCTGATCGGCCTGATCTCGACGCGCTTCCCCGGTTTCGCAGATCCGGCCAATCTGCGTCAGGTGTTCAACGACACATCGATCCTAATGATCCTGGCGCTGGGGCAGATGGTGGTGATCCTGACGCGTTCGATCGATCTGTCGATGGCGTCCAACCTCTGTTTCACCGGCATGGTGGTGGCGATGCTCAACGCCGCGCATCCGGCGATCCCGATCCCGGTGCTGATCGTCATCGCGCTCGCCGTCGGGCTGGTGCTTGGCGCGATCAACGGTTTCCTGGTGTGGCGGCTGAACATTCCCTCGATCGTGGTGACGCTCGGCACCCTCACCATCTATCGCGGCGCCACCTTCGTCGTCTCCGGCGGCGCCTGGGTCAATGCCGACCAGATGAGCCCCGACTTCATCAATTTCCAGCGCGCCGCCTTCCTCGGCCTTCCAGTGCTGTCCTGGATCGCCATCATCGTGATCGCGCTGTTCTTCCTGGTGATGACGCGGACCGCGATCGGCCGCTCGATCTATGCCATCGGCGTCAATCCGACCGCCTCGGTCTATGCCGGCATCGATGTCGGCCGCACCAAATTCATCGTCTTTTGCATTTCCGGCATGATCGGCGGGCTTGCCGGCTATCTCTGGATCTCGCGCTATGTGATCGCTTCGGTCGAGGTCGCCAACGGCTATGAGCTCAACATCATCGCCGCCTGCGTCATCGGCGGCATCTCGATCGCCGGCGGCATCGGCTCGGTCGGCGGCGCAGTGCTGGGCGCGCTGTTCCTCGGCATCATCTCCAACGCGCTGCCGGTCATCAACATCTCGCCCTTCTGGCAGATGGCGATCTCGGGCAGCGCCATCATACTGGCGGTGGTGCTCAACGCGCGCGGCGAGCGCCGGCAGGGCCGCATTATCCTGAGAAAGGCGGAAGCGGCATGACCGACACCCCTGCCCCGCGCCACATTCCCGACCGGCTCGACAAGCCGCTCTCCTCGGCGATCTTCTCCTGGGAGGCGCTGCTGGTCGTCATCGCGGTCGCGATCTTCGCGGTCAACAGCTTTGCGTCGCCCTATTTCCTCGACCCGTGGTCGCTGTCGGACCTGACCTTCAACTTTACGGAAAAGGGGCTGATCGCGCTTGCGATGGCGCTGCTGATCATCTGCGGCGAGATCGATCTGTCGGTCGCCGCGATCGTGGCTTTGGCCTCGACCATGATGGGCATGGCGGTGCAGGCCGGCGCCGGCACGCCGGTGCTGGTGGCGATCGGCATTGCCGTCGGCTTCGCCTGCGGCGCCTTCAACGGGCTGCTCGTCACGCGGCTCGGCCTGCCGTCCATCGTCGTCACCATCGGCACGATGAGCCTGTTTCGCGGCATCGCCTTCATCATCCTCGGCGACCAGGCCTACAAAGGCTATCCAGAAAGTTTTGCGTTCTTCGGCCAGGGCTATGTCTGGTGGGTCTTCTCGTTCGAGCTGGCGCTGTTCCTCGTCGCGGCGCTGATCTATTGGTTTGTGCTGCACCGCACGAGCTTCGGCCGCCGCGTCTTCGCCATTGGCAACAATCCGGTCGCCTGCCAGTTTTCCGGCGTGCGGGTCGACCGTATAAAATTCATCCTGTTCTGCCTGACCGGGCTGATGTCGGGCATCGCTTCGGTGCTGATCACCTCGCGGCTCGGATCGACGCGACCGTCGATCGCGCAGGGTTATGAGCTCGAAGCGATCACCATGGTGGTGCTTGGGGGTGTGTCGATCCTCGGCGGCGCCGGCAGCATCCTTGGCGTCGTGCTGGCCGCCTTCATCATGGGGCTGGTGACGTTTGGGCTTGGTTTGCTCAACGTGCCGGGCATCGTCATGTCGATCTTCATCGGCTTGTTGCTGATCATCGTCATTGCATTGCCGATCGTCTGGCGGCGGCTGCGTGAAGGACGCTTCGCCTGATGGAGAAATACGCCTTCAAGATGAAGCTCAATCCCGGCATGAAGGCCGAGTACAAGCGCCGCCATGATGAGATCTGGCCTGAGCTGGTTGTGCTGCTGAGAGAGGCCGGCGTCTCCGATTATTCGATCCATCTCGACGACGAGACCAATATCCTGTTCGGCGTGCTGTGGCGCCGCGATGACCACGGCATGGGTGATCTTCCGAAGCACCGGATGATGCAGCAATGGTGGGCGCATATGGCCGACCTCATGGAGACCAAGCCCGACAACGAGCCGGTGGCGGTGCCGCTCGAAACAATGTTCCATATGGCATGATCGTCGCCGTCATCGATATCGGCAAGACCAACGCCAAGGTGGCGCTGGTCGATCTCGCGACATTGAGCGAGATCGCGCTGCGCCGTATCGCCAACGCGCCGGTGCGGCAGGCGCCCTACCCGCATCACGATGTCGAGGCGCTGTGGACGTTCATTCTGAACAGTCTCACCGATCTCAACCGCGAACGGCGCATCGACGCGATCTCGATCACCACGCATGGCGCGACCGGCGTGCTGGTCGACGCCGCCGGCGAACTGGCGCTGCCGGTTCTCGACTACGAATTCGACGGCCCCGACCAGCTTGCGGCCGGCTACGACGCCGCACGTCCGCCCTTTGCCGAGACCGGCACGCCGCGGCTGCCGATCGGCCTCAATCTCGGCGCGCAGTTCTTCTGGCAGCAGAAGCAATTTCCGGCGGAATTCGCCCGGGCGGCCACGATGCTGATGTATCCGCAATACTGGGCGCTGCGGTTGACCGGCGTCGCCGCCAATGAGGTGACGTCGCTCGGCTGCCACACCGATCTGTGGAATCCCTGGACTTCCGACTATTCCTCGCTGGTCGACAGGATGGGCTGGCGCCGGTTGATGGCGCCGGTGCGGCCGGCCAGGGACCGGCTTGGCCCGATCCTGCCAGCGATTGCGCAACGGACGGGGCTCGCCCCACAGACCCCGGTTTTCTGCGGACTGCACGATTCCAACGCCTCGCTGCTGCCGCATCTGCTGTCCGACGCGCCGCCCTTCTCCGTCGTCTCGACCGGCACATGGGTGGTGTCGATGGCCGTCGGCGGCAGGAAGGTGGAGCTCGACCCGGCGCGCGACACGCTGGTCAATGTCAACGCGCTGGGCGATCCTGTGCCGTCGGCCCGCTTCATGGGCGGACGCGAATTTTCGCTGCTGACCGAGGGCCAGCCACAGGAATGGAGCGAGGTCGATGTTGACGCCGTGCTGGCGCGGCAGGTTCAGCTTCTGCCTTCGACGCAGCAGGGTTCCGGACCCTTTCCGCATCGCGCCGCGCAATGGCATAACGCCGACGACCTGAGCTCCGGCCAGCGCTTCGCCGCCGTCTCATTCTATCTGGCGCTGATGACCGCGACCTGCCTGGAACTGATCGGCGGCGACGGGCCGACGACGGTCGAGGGGCCGTTCGCGCGCAACCCGCTTTTCAACCGCATGCTGGCGGCGGCGACGGCGCGGTCGGTCATTGCATCGGAAGCCTCGACCGGGACCAGCATCGGCGCCGCGCTGCTGGCGTCGGATGGCATTGAGACAGCAAGCAAGGGCGAACAAACGGAACCACCAGCGGAGCCGGTCTGGGGCGACTACGCAGAGGCGTGGCGGTTGGCCGTCCGGACGTAGCCCTTTTTCTGAGAGTCCGGTGCTGCCCCTCATTGCCCTGCCGGGCATTTCTCCCCGTATAGTGACGGGGAGAAAGACGCTGTTGTCGCGGCCTTCGCCAATTTTCGACGCCACAGAATGGCGCGGCCAACCCCTTCGCCCCGTTTTACGGGGAGAAGGTGCCCGAAGGGCGGATGAGGGGCGGCGCCGACGTCAATAATCGAAGGGCCCTTCAGCGTGCCGTCCCGTATAGCAATCCCAGCGGGTCGATCTGCGGCTTTCTGCCGGCGACGACATCCGCCAGGAATTGCCCCGAGCCGCAGGCCATCGTCCAGCCGACATGGCCGTGGCCGGTGTCGAGATAAAGATTGCGGTATCTCGCCTGGCCGATGACCGGTACCGAGTTCGGCATCATCGGCCGCAGGCCGGCCCAGAATACGGCCTTCTTCTCGTCGAAGGCACCCGGGAAAAGATCCTTGCCGGTTTCCAGGATGGTCCTGAAATCGCTGGGCTTGAAGCTGCGGTCGAAGCCGGTGAACTCGGCCGTCGAGGACATGCGCAGGCGGTTGCCGAGCCTGGAATAGCCGATCAGCCGGTCCTCGTCGGCGCCGCCCATGGTCGGCCCCTTGCTTTCGTCTTCCAAGGGAATCGTCGCGGTGTAGCCCTTCACCGGGTAAACCGGCAGGTCGATGCCGTAACGGCGGCCGAACAGGCCGCTTTCCGGCCCGATCGAGATGACGACGGCGTCGCCGGCGACCGTGCCGGCCGAGGTCATGACGGCGCGCACCCGGTCGCCCTCGATGTCGAGGCCCTGGACCGTCGTGCCGAACAGGAATTTGACGCCGAGCTTCTCGGCGGCATAGGCGGCGAGCCTGTCGGTGAACTGCTTGGAATCGCCGGTCTGGTCGATCGGCGAATAGATGCCGCCGGCGATCTTTTCCTTCACGCCGGCAAGCCCCGGCTCCAGCTCGACCAGACGCTCGCGGCCGACGATCTCGATCGGCAGGCCGTGCTCGCCGAGATAGCGATAATTGTCGGTGCCGGTGTCGAGGCTCTTTTGCGAGCGGAAGAAGTAGAGGATGCCCTTCTTGCGCTCGTCGTAATGGATGCCGGTGTCCTCCGACAGTTGATTGATGCACTCGCGGGAATGCAGCGCGAGCCTAAGCTTGATGTCAGTGTTGGCGCGCAGCCGCTTCACCGTGCATTCGCGCAGGAAGCGCAGGCTCCAGGTGTAGAAATAGGGATCGAGGCGGAGCCTCACCTTGATGCCGAGGTCGTGGTTCCAAAGCGCGCGCAGGAAGGTCTTCAGCGCGGCGGGCGAAGCCCAGGCGGTGGCGTCGCCGGGCGACACCAGACCGGCATTCGACTGGCTGGTGCCGCGCGCCACCGCCTCGTGGCGCTCGATCACCGTCACCTCGTGACCGTCCTTGGCCAGATAGTAGGCGGCCGCCGTGCCAACGACGCCGGCGCCGAGAACCAGGATCTTCATGCCGTCCCCTCAAGCATTATGGCAGCGGCACGCGCCACAGCGCACCGCTGCATGAGGCTCAATACCGCGTCTAAGAGCGCCGGACGAGCCCTTGGCCCAACAGCTGGACTAGTTGTCTTGACGCAATTCCGGACGGAAAACCGCTACACACTTTTCCTGGAATTGCTCAGTTTCGAACCGAGTTCTTGGTCGTCAGGATGCGCTCCCAGGCCAGCGCATCGTTGACGATTAGGTCGAGATCGTCGCGCTGCGGCGTCCAGCCGAGCTCCTTGCGGGCAAGCTCGGAATTGGCGACCACGGCAGCGGCGTCGCCGGGCCGGCGATCGCCCATGCGGACATCGAAATCATGGCCGAAGGCGCGGCGCACGCTGTCGATCACCTCGAGCACGGAATAGCCGTGGCTGTAACCGCAATTGGCGACGAGGCTTGTGCCGCCGGCGCGCAGCCGCTGCAGCGCCAGCCGGTGCGCGGCGGCGAGATCGCTGACATGGATGTAGTCGCGCATGCAGGTGCCGTCCGGCGTCGGATAGTCGGTGCCGAAGACCTGCATGAAGGCACGCTTGCCGAGCGCGGTCTCGCAGGCCACCTTGATCAGATGCGTAGCGCCGGGCGTCGACTGTCCGGTGCGGCCCTTCGGGTCGGCGCCGGCGACGTTGAAATAGCGCAGCGCCGTGTAACGGATGTCGTGCGCCAGCGCGGCGTCGCGCAGCATCCATTCGCTCATCAGCTTGGAGAGGCCATAGGGCGATTCCGGCGCAAGCCGCGCATCCTCGCGCACCGGCTCCAGCCCGGCGCCGCCATAGACGGCGGCGGTGGAAGAGAAGATGAAATGCGGCACGCCCTCGCGGACGGCCGTCTCGATCAGCGTGCGGGTCTTGCAGGTGTTGTTCTCGTAATAGCCGAGCGGATCGGCGACCGATTCCGGCACCACGATCGAGCCGGCGAAGTGGATGATGGCGTCGACCTTGTTTTCGCGGATGATCCGGCCGACCAGGTCTCGGTCGGCGACGTCGCCGACGACGAGCTTTGCTTCCGGGGCCACCGCCCATTCGAAGCCGGTGGAAAGCCGGTCGAGCACCACGACACTCTCGCCGGCGTCCAGCAACTCCCAGACCATATGGCTGCCGATATAACCGGCACCGCCCGTCACCAAAACCGTCATCTTCTACCTCGCTGATCAAGATTTATCGGAAACTGTCTCAACAGCCACCGTGCTGGAAACCCCGCCGCAAGCCCGTTAAAGTCCATGTCGTTCCCCCAAAACCGCTGTACACGTTTGGGCGATATGCATTGGCCTCCCTCTAACGTTAAGTCGGTAACAGTTCCTCCCGTCCGAGGCATCGTACTGAAACAAATCTGCTTCAAACAGCCGGGAATAGGCCACGATCCGGCATCGTTAGGAACAGGGTAAAGGCGTGGCATTTTGACCGGTTGGGCGCGGTGGACGCGGCATGGGGCAGTGACTATGATCCGCCGCAAAATTGGGAAGTCGACATGAATTACCAGCGGTTCTTCGAGGATGCGATCGACCAGCTCCACGCGGAGCGGCGCTACCGCGTCTTCGCCGACCTCGAGCGCATGGTGGGCAAGTTCCCGCGCGCCATCTGGCGTTCCAACGGCCGCGCCCAGGAAATCACCGTATGGTGCTCCAACGACTATCTCGGCATGGGCCAGAACGAGGATGTGATCGCCGCCTTCCAGAGAGCGGCCGGCAAGATGGGCTCGGGCGCCGGCGGCACCCGCAACATCTCGGGCACCTCCAACCCGCTGGTCGAGCTGGAGCGGGAGCTCGCCGACCTGCATGACAAGGAGGCAGGGCTCGTCTTCACCTCCGGCTTCGTCTCCAACGAGGCCTCGATCTCGACCATCGCCCGGCTTCTGCCCAACTGCCTGGTGCTCTCCGACGAGCTCAACCATGCCTCGATGATCGAAGGCGTGCGCCGCTCCGGCGCGGAAAAGAAGATCTTCCGCCACAACGACGTCGCGCATCTGGAAAGCCTGCTGCAGGCGGCGGGGCGCGAGCGCGCCAAGCTGATCGTGTTCGAGAGCGTCTATTCGATGGACGGCGACATCGCGCCGATCAGAGAGATCGTCGAGCTGGCCGAGCGCTACAACGCCATGACCTATATCGACGAGGTGCATGCGGTGGGCATGTACGGACCGCGCGGCGGCGGCATCACCGAACGGGAGGGCCTTGCCGACCGCATCGACATCATCGAGGGAACGCTGGCCAAGGCCTTCGGCACGCTCGGCGGCTACATCACCGGCACCAGCGCGGTGATCGACGCGGTGCGCTCCTATGCGCCGGGCTTCATCTTCACCACCGCGCTGCCGCCGGCGATCGCGGCCGCCGCCACCACCTCGATCCGCCACCTGAAGCGCTCGCAGGCCGAGCGCGACGCGCAGCAGCGCCAGGCGGCGCGCACCAAGCAGGTGCTTGCCGCCGCAGGCCTGCCGGTGATGGAATCGGCCACCCATATCGTGCCGGTGCTGGTCGGCGATCCCGAGCTTTGCAAGATGGCGAGCGACCGGCTGCTTGGCGTGCACGGCATCTATATCCAGCCGATCAACTATCCGACGGTGCCGCGCGGCACCGAGCGGCTGCGCATCACGCCGACGCCGTTTCATTCGGACGCGCTTATTGCCGAACTGCAGGACGCGCTGGTCGAGACCTGGGATGCGCTCGGCATCCCCTATGCCGGCTCAGGCCGCCCCGCCGTCGCCAAGACCGATCGGATCATCCCGCTGCTGGTACCGAAGTCAGGCGGCTGACTTGCAACTGTCGGGCGCTGACCGCGGCTCCGCCTAAAGCTATTTCTCGTTCTACAACGCTGCGGCGCTCCTAGGCCCGCGAACGGAGCGGTGCAGACTTCCCGCCCGATTGCGACCTCACACTGTCTTCATCCATTTCGCCAGGCGATGCGCCGCTTCATCGAGGTGATCGAGGCGGCGGTGGAAGCATAGTCGGAGGAAGGCCTCGCCGCCGGGACCGAAGGCGGTGCCGGGCGCCAGGCCGACATTGGCATTGTCGACGATGTCGAAGGCCGCTTTTCGGGAATCGGTGAGGCCGTCGACCCTGAAGAACAGGTAGAAGGCGCCTTGCGGCACGGTGAAACGCGCCTTGCCGGTTTCGCCGAGAATGCCGCAGACGAGGTCGCGCGCGGCATGCGCGCGCTCCACCTGTTCCGCTATGAAGCCGTCACCCTCGTCGAGGGCGGCGACAGCGCCGCGCTGCATGAACTGGGCGACGCCCGAGGTCGAGTACTGGATCAGGTTCTCGAACACCTGCTGCAAGGCGGGATGGGTCTTGATCCAGCCGACACGCCAGCCGGTCATTGCCCAGTTCTTGGAAAAACTGTTGACGAACAGGATGCGGTCCTCGGGCGTGGCGACATCGAGAAAGGACGGCGCGCGGCCATGGCCGTAGTGGAACAGCGAATAGATCTCGTCGGCGATGATCCAAAGGCCCTTTGCCCGGGCAAGATCCAGGATCGCCTGGAGCGTTTCCCTGTCGGCGGTCCAGCCTGTCGGGTTGGAGGGCGTGTTGATGAACAACAGCTTGGTGCGCGGCGTGATTGCCGAGGCGATCTTGTCGACGTCGCAGGACCAGCCATTGCCGGACTGGTCGAGCGTGACCGGCACCGGCACGGCGCCCGCCACGCCGGCGGCCGCGGCGAAATTCGGCCAGGCGGGAGAGAGGTAGATCACCTCGTCGCCGCTGCCGGCGATGGCGTCGATGGCCAGCTGGATGGCATGCATGCCAGAGGCGGTGACGATGAACTCCTCCTCGGCGAAGGTCTTGCCGAAATGCCTGGCGTAGTAGCGCGCGAGCGCCTGCCGGAGCTCGGGAATGCCCTTCTGCCAGGTGTAGAAGGTCTCGCCATCAGCGAGCCCGCGTGCGGCGGCATCGCTGATGAAGGAAGGCGTCGGAAGATCGCCCTCGCCGGCCCAGAGCGGGATCAGCCCTTCGCGCAGGCGACCATGGTTGATGACGGCGACAATGCCGCTTTCGGGCGCGGCGCGGGCTTCGGCGCGCAAGGTGTCGATAAGGCTCATGGGCAAAATCCGTGTTCGTGTCGTCAGCGCTCTTACCAGATCGCCAAACGGAAAACCCCGGCCGCCTGGGGCCGGGGTTTTGGTCCAGAGCGCCCGCTCTGCGTTACTTCTTGGCGAGCAGGTCGCGGATTTCGGTCAGGAGTTGCACGTCGGCCGGCGGCGGAGCCGCGGCGGGAGCCGGCTTCTCGCGCTCCAGCCGCTTGCGCAGATTGTTCACCGCCTTGACCATCAGGAAAATGATGAAGGCAAGGATCAGGAAGTTCAGCACGACGGTCATGAAGCTGCCATAGGCGAACACCGCGCCCTCCTTCTTGGCATCAGCCAGCGTTGCCGAATGGACGTTGGAGGACAGCCCGAAGAAGTAATTGTTGAAGTCCAGCCCGCCGAAGATCGCGCCGACGATCGGCATGATGATGTCGTTGACCAAGGAATCGACGATCTTGCCGAAGGCGGCGCCGATGATGACGCCGACGGCCAGGTCCATCACATTGCCCTTGGAAATGAACTCCTGGAATTCTTTCAGCATTCGACCCTCCTTGCCGTGGCGGGCCGCACTGCCGCCTCACCAGTTGTCCTTGGGCGCCGACCCGAGCCCACAATAACAAAAACCCCCGGTTGCAAAACCGGAAAAACAATGAAGGCACCGGTTTGTGTCACGCATCGTCCATCAGCCGCATATGCGCCGAAAGCCGCGATGGACTTGGGCCCCGAGCTGTGGTTGCGTCGGGGTGGTCGAGCGTTTCATCGAGATGCCCGGCCGCTTTGGGTATTTGTTCAGACGCAATTCCGGACGGCAAATCGCCTGGTATTTTTCCGGAATGGTTGGGCAGGCCGGATGGGAGACCGGCCAGGGAGGAAGCACGGGCCGTGCAAGGCTGGTTCGTCGTCATCATCGCGATCGCCTATGTGACGCTGCTTTTCGCCATTGCCAGCGTCGGCGACCGGCGCGCGGCCGCCGCGGGGCTCGGCCGGGCGCGGCCGTTCATCTATGCGCTAAGCCTGGCCATCTACTGCACCTCCTGGACCTTCTTCGGCTCGGTCGGCCTTTCCTCCGAGCGCGGCCTCGAATTCCTCGGCATCTATACCGGCCCGGTGCTGGTCTTCGTGTTCGGCTTCCCGCTGCTCAACCGCCTGGTCCGGCTGGCGAAAAGCGAGAAGATCACCTCGATCGCCGACTTCCTCGGCGCCCGCTACGGCAAGAGCTTCACCGTCGCGGCGATCGCGACCTTGATCGCCACGATCGGCGCGGTGCCCTATATCGCGCTGCAGCTCAAGGCGATCTCGGGCTCGGTCAGCCTGATGATCGAGCACTATACCGGCTCGCCGCCCTCTTTCGATCCGTTCGTCAGCGATATCTCGCTGGTGGTGGCGATGCTTTTGGCGCTGTTCGCGGTGCTGTTCGGCACCCGCCACGCCGATGCCACGGAACATCAGGACGGGCTGGTTCTGGCCGTTGCGGTCGAGACCGTGGTGAAGCTCGCCGCATTCATAGCCATCGGCCTGATGGTCACGTTCCTGATCTTCGGCGGCCCCGGCGACATGTTCGCCAGGCTCGCCGGGAACGGCCAGGTACGCCAGGCGATGAGCTACAACACCTCGCTGGCCACCTGGCTGGTGCTGACGGGCTTGAGCGGCTTTGCCATCCTGATGCTGCCGCGGCAATTCTATGTCACCATTGTCGAGAAC
The DNA here is from genome assembly GCF_003952405.1 of Mesorhizobium sp. M2A.F.Ca.ET.043.02.1.1. Classification (NCBI taxonomy): domain Bacteria; kingdom Pseudomonadati; phylum Pseudomonadota; class Alphaproteobacteria; order Hyphomicrobiales; family Phyllobacteriaceae; genus Mesorhizobium; species Mesorhizobium sp. M2A.F.Ca.ET.043.02.1.1. The sequence continues at coordinate 4,543,536 of NZ_CP034445.1, read as the reverse complement.
CGCAGCGAGGCGGAGCTGCGCACGGCGACTTGGCTGTTCCCGCTCTATCTCGTGGCGATCAATCTCTTCGTGCTGCCGATCGCCTTTGCCGGTCTGTCGCTGGTCGGCGCCAAGACCAGCAGCGACCTTTATGTGCTGTCGCTGCCTCTGCTCGGCGGCCATGACGTGCTCGCCATGGCCGCCTTCGTCGGCGGCCTGTCGGCGGCGACCGCCATGGTGATCGTCGAGAGCGTCGCGCTGTCGATCATGATCTCCAACGATCTCATCATCCCGCTGTTCGTGCGCCGCGTGATCAAGACCAGCGCCTCGGAGAATGAGGATTGGTCGACACTCATCCTCAACGTACGCCGCGCGTCCATCTTCATCCTGCTGTTCATCGCCTTCCTCTACTACCGCGAGAGCACCAACAGCGCGCGGCTGTCCTCGATCGGGCTGATGTCTTTCGCGGCGATCGCGCAATTCGCGCCGTCGCTGATCGGCGGCCTGATCTGGCGCCGCGCTAACGGCCGGGGCGCCGCGCTCGGCATGGTCGCGGGCATCGCTGTCTGGGGTTACACGCTTCTTCTGCCTTCGCTCGCCGGCCCGGGTTCCGACATCGTCGTCCACGGGCTGTTCGGCTTCGAGGCGCTGAGGCCACAGGCGCTGTTCGGCACCGTCGGCGAGCCGCTGAACCACGGCGTGATGTGGAGCCTCTCGGTCAACGCCCTGTTCTTCGTGCTGGGGTCGCTGTCGCGCGCGTCGGTGCCGCTGGAGCGTATCCAGGCGGCGATCTTCGTGCCGCGCGAGGCGGGCCCGATGCCAAGCCTCAGGCGCTTCCGCACCGCCGTCACCGTCAATGATCTCAAGGACACGATCTCGCGCTATCTCGGCGTCGAGCGCACGGAGCGTTCCTTCCAGTCCTTCGAGAAGAGCGCAAGCGTCTCGCTCCACGGCAAGGAGCAAGCGAGCATGGATGTCATCCGCTTCTCGGAGCAATTGCTGGCAAGCGCCGTCGGCTCGTCCTCGGCGCGGCTGATCCTGTCGCTGCTCTTTCGCCGCAACGACCACGATTCCAAGGATGCCTTCAAGCTGCTCGACGACGCCACCGAGGCGCTGCAGCACAATCGCGACCTGCTCCAGATCGCCCTGGATCAGATGGAGCAAGGCATCACCGTCTTCGACCGCGATTTCCGGCTGATCTGCTGGAACCGGCAATACCGGCAGCTGTTCGACCTGCCGGACGAGATGGGCCAGGTCGGCGTGTCGCTCGACCGGATCCTGCGCCATCTTGCCGAACGCGGCGATATCCCGGCTGACCAGCGCGTGACGATGCTCAACCGGCTGACCAGCTTCGCCGGGCCATGGCAGATGGAGCTGAAGACCAGCGGACGCATTCTGGAGCTGCGCTCCAACCCGATGCCCGACGGCGGCATCGTCGCCACCTATGCCGACATCTCCGGCCGCGTCGAGCAGGACCTGGCGCTGAAACGGGCCAATGAATCGCTGGAACAGCGGGTCAAGACCCGCACCGTCGAGCTCACCCGGGTCAACGAGGAGCTGGCGCAGGCGCAGATGCTGGCCGAGGAGGCCAATCTCGGCAAGACGCGCTTCCTCGCCGCCGCCGGGCACGACATCCTGCAGCCGCTCAACGCGGCGCGTCTCTATTGCTCGTCGCTGATCGAGAAGGCCGGCAAGGGGCCGGCCGGCAAGGCGGCCATCAACATCGAATCCTCGCTGGAATCGGTCGAAACCATCCTCGGCGCGGTGCTCGACATCTCGCGGCTCGATGCCGGCGCCATGAAGCCCGAGGACACCGCCTTCAGCCTCGGCGGGCTGCTCGGGCAGATCGGCAATGACTTCCGCCCTTTGGCCGCCGAAAAGAAGCTCGAGCTCAAGATCATGCCGTCCTCGCTCGGCGTCATGACCGATCGCAACCTTTTGCGCCGGCTGATCCAGAACCTGGTCTCGAACGCCATCAAATACACGCGCAAGGGCCGCATCCTGGTTGGGGTGCGGCGACGCGGCGAACTGGCCGAAATCCAGGTGATCGACACCGGCATTGGCATCGCCGGCGACAAGCTCAACACCGTCTTCCACGAGTTCACACGCCTCGACGAGGGCGTACGCGAGGCAGAAGGCCTTGGCCTGGGGCTCTCCATCGTCGACCGCATCGCGCGGGTGCTGCGACTCGAAATCCGCATTTTCTCCAACCCCGGCAAGGGCACGCGCTTTTCCGTCATCCTGCCGGTCGCGGAGGTCGCGGCGCCGCCGCGCGAAATCGGCAAAGCCCCGGCCCGCTCTGCGTCGACGCTTGCCGGGCTCAATGTGCTCTGCATCGACAATGATGCGCGCATCCTCGACGGCATGCGGCTGCTGCTCGAAGGCTGGGGCTGCCATGTCGAGACGGCTTCGGGATCGGGAGAGCTCATGAGACCCGGCGCGGTGAGGCCGGACGTCGTGCTTGCTGACTATCATCTCGATGGCGGCACTGGGCTCGACGCGATCGCCAGGTTGCGCGCCGCCTACGGCCAGGACCTGCCCTGCGTGCTGGTCACCGCCGACCGCTCCAGCGAGGTGCGCGCCGCCGCAAGCCAGCTCGACATTCCGGCCGTCAACAAGCCGGTGAAGCCCGCCGTGCTGCGCTCGATGATGGCGCGGGTCAGGCCGCTGGCGCCGGCGGCGGAGTAGAGGCAGAAGTAGCTAACTTACCGGCTGCAGCGGGTCATTGCCGATCTTGGAGAGCTGGATGACCGCCTGGGTACGGCTGTCGACGCCGAGCTTTTGCAATATGGCCGAGACATGCGCCTTGATGGTCGCCTCGGAAACGCCGAGCTCATAGGCGATCTGCTTGTTGAGCAGGCCCTCCGCCAGCATGCCGAGCACGCGCGTCTGCTGCGGCGTCAGCGCTTGCAGGCGCTTGATCAGATCGGAGATTTCCGGGTCGCGCTCGACACCGAGCTCGATACCGGCGGGTGCCGCGATGTCGCCGGCGAGGACGGCCTGCACCGCGGCGCGGATTTCTTCCATGCTGGCCGATTTGGAGATGAAGCCGGAAGCGCCGAGATCGAGGGCGCGGCGGATGGTGACGGGATCGTCATGCGCCGACACCACGACCAGCGGCACCGCCGGATGGATGCCGCGTAGCGCAATCAGGCCGGAGAGGCCGCTGGCGCCCGGCATCGACAGATCGAGCAGCACCATGTCGATATCCTCATTGGCCAGCACCAGAGCCTTGGCGCTCTCGAAATCCCCGGCCTCGTGAATGGCGGCAACGTCGCCGACGCCGGCCAGCGCCTCCTTCAGCGCGCCGCGAAAAAGCGGGTGATCGTCGGCAATGACGAAAGTGTGGCCCGACGGCAAATATTCCTCCCCCGATCCCATCATCATTTTCGTGCTTCTTGCGGGGATCAGAATGATTATGCGGCGGCGCGGCGCTTTTTCAAGCGGCAAAGGCCGCGCGCGGGGTTTTCCCCAGGGGCGGCCCGGTCGCGCCGGCTCAGGTCTTCTGCTGATTCAGCTTGCCGCCGCCGTCGCCGTCTTCCTTGTCCATGTCCTTGACGATGTCCTTGAAGGTGCGGAAGAAGCGTTCCATGTAGCCCATGGCCCTGTTGAAATCCTCTTCGCTCGGCAGTTGCGATTCCAGCCGGGCGGAGAGCGAATTCTCGAGCTTGGCGACCCGCGCATCGAGGGCCTTGACCGAATTGTCCAGCCGGTCGATCTCGTCCTGGTAGGCGGCGCGCTCGTCCGCCGCCATCTTGCAGACGAGCTGGCCGGTGCGCTCCTCGCACATCGACATGGCGCCGGTCCTTGTATCCATGCGGACATAGCCGTTGGCCGACTTCTCCAAACGGTAGTGGTCGGTCTCCTCGGAATAGGCGGAAGCGGCAACCAACGAGCAAAGCGCCGCGGGGATCAGGATGTGCTGCAGACGCATATCGTCCTCCATGAGCCAGTGAAGGCCGGCTATCACAGGTTTGCGCCGGAAATGGGGAAGAGTCGAGCTTCAAGCCTTCCCCGCACCTTCGGTTCAGACTATAGCGCGAGAATGTCTCAGATTATCTACAAGATCGCCCCCGAGGCGCTTTGGTGCGAGGCCGAAAAGAACGGGCGCTTCACCGGCGCGCCGATCGACATCGCCGACGGCTTCATCCATTTCTCCACCGCCGCGCAAGTGCGCGAGACAGCGGCCAAGCATTTCGCCGGCCAGACGGGCCTGCTGCTGGTCGCCATCGACGGGGAGAAGCTGGGGAACGCGCTGAAATACGAGGTATCGCGCGGCGGCGCGCTGTTCCCGCATCTCTACGCCCCGCTCGACCTCGATGCCGTCCTTTGGGTCAAGCCGCTGCCGCCCGGCGCCGGCGGCCACGACTTCCCGGCGCTGGAGGACGAATGAGCGTGCTCGACCGGATCGGCCAGAAGCTGCTTTTCTCCTTCGATCCGGAAACCGCGCATGGTCTGTCGATCGCGGCGCTGCGCTGCGGGCTTCCGGTTGGCGCGACCGCGCCGCGCGACGCGCGGCTCAGGATCAGGCTTTGTGGCCTCGACTTCCCGAACCCGCTCGGCATGGCCGCCGGCTACGACAAGAACGCCGAAGTGCCGGACGCGCTGCTTGGGCTTGGCTTCGGCTTCGCCGAGGTCGGCACCATCACCCCGCTGCCGCAACCCGGCAATCCGAAGCCGCGCATCTTCCGGCTGACGGCGGATGAAGCGGTGATCAACCGGCTGGGCTTCAACAATGAAGGTCATGCGGCGGCGGAAAAGCGGCTTGCCGCGCGCAAGGGGCTGCCAGGCGTCGTCGGCGTCAACATCGGCGCCAACAAGGACAGCGCCGACCGCATCGCCGATTACGAGCGCGGCGTTGCTCGCTTCGCGGCCTATGCGAGCTATCTGACGGTCAACATCTCCTCGCCCAACACGCCGGGCCTGCGCAACATGCAGGCGCGCGAGCAGCTTGGCGAGCTCTTGTCGCGGGTGATGGCCGCGCGTGCCGCGGCCGCTGCGCAGCCGCCGGTCTTCCTCAAGATCGCGCCGGATCTCGTCGAAGCGGAGCTGGAAGACATTGCCGCCGAGGTCGCCGAGAAGAAGATCGACGGCGTCATCGTCTCCAACACGACGCTGGCGCGGAGCGGATTGCGGAGCGGCGGCGTGGCGAATGAAACCGGCGGCCTCTCGGGAAAACCATTGTTCGAGCGTTCGACCGCGGTTCTGGCTCGCATGCGCAAACTGCTTGGACCGCAGATGACGATCATCGGTGTCGGTGGCGTCGACTCCGCCGAGGCCGCATTGGAAAAGATCCGCGCCGGCGCCGACCTCGTCCAGCTCTACACCGGCATGATCTATGCCGGCCCGGCGCTGCCCGGGCGCATCGTGGCCGGCATGGCGCGGTTCATGGAGCGGCAACGGCTCAAATCTATTGGCGAACTGCGCGATACCGGTTGCACAGACTGGTCCAAAAAACTCTGATAAGCTCCCACGAAATCGGGAGGACAGCCATGGCTGAGGTTCTGAGCTCCGTCGTAGAGTCGATCGGTCGAACTCCATTGGTCCGGCTCGAAAGGCTGACGGCGCAAGCGGGCGTCAAAGGCGAAATCCTCGCCAAGCTGGAATATCTTAATCCGGGCTTTTCCAAGAAGGATCGCGCGGCGCTTGGGATAATAGAGGAGGCCGAAAAGTCCGGCGCAATCAAGCCGGGGCAAACGGTGGTCGAGCTTACCTCCGGAAACATGGGCACGGGCCTCGCGATCGTCTGCGCCGTCAGGGGTTACCCTTTCGTCGCGGTGATGTCGAAGGGCAACTCCGAAGAGCGCGCCCGCATGATGGCGGCGCTCGGCGCGGAAGTGATCCTCGTGGACCAGTTGCCGGGATCGGTGCCGGGGCAGGTCTCGGGTGGCGATCTGGCGCTTGTCGAGCAGGCCACCAAGGCGGTGACGGAGGAACGAGGCGCATTTCGCGGCGATCAGTTCCACCGCGACGGGAACTGGCTTGCGCATTATCACGGGACCGGACCGGAAATTTGGGACGCCAGCCATGGCGCCGTCGATGCATTCGTCGACTTCATCGGCTCGGGCGGCACCTATGCCGGGGTGGCGAAGGCGCTCAAGGAACGCAATCCCCTGATCAAGTGCTTCATCGTCGAGCCCGAGGGCGCAGCGGCGGCCGCGGGCGAGACGGTCACCCGACCCGAACACCCCATTCAAGGCGGCGGCTACGCCATGCCGGACCTGCCGTTTCTGAAAAACGCGCCCGTCGATGGCTATCTTCAGGTTTCCGGCGACGAGGCACGCGAGACCGCGCGCCTGCTCGCGCGCAGCGAAGGTATCTTCGGCGGCTTCTCGTCCGGAGCGAATGTCGCCGCCGCGCTGCGTCTCCTACGCGGCGATCAATCGGGCAAGACGATCGCCGTCGTGATTTGCGATTCCGGGCTGAAGTACCTCTCGACCGACCTCTGGAGCTGAGAAACGCCGGCGCTCGGCCGGCGCCGAACAATCGGCGCCTAAAACGCCGTTCGTACCCTGAGCCTCAGCACCGCGAGCAGGCTCAATCCACGCACCAGCAGGAAGACATGCAGCGACGCCCATAGCCCGTTGTTGCCGAAGGCGGGCGCCAGCGTGATCAGCGCGGCGCTGAAGACGAGGAACGACAGGAGCATCATGTTGCGCATGTCGCGCGACCAGGTGGCGCCGATGAAGACGCCGTCCATCTGGAACGCCAGCACGCCGCTCAGCGCCGTGAAGGCCGCCCATGGCAGATAAATGTCGGCGACTTCGCGGACCTCGGGCGAGGTCGTGACCAGCGCCACAAGGCTCGCGCCAGCGGTCAGCAGGATAAGGCTGGCGCCGGCCGCGAGGCCAAAACCCCAGATCAGCGTCAGCCGCACGGCCTGCCTGAAGGGAGCAGGCGCCTGCGCGCCGATGGCGCGGCCGGCCAACTGTTCGGCGGCGGTGGCGAAGCCGTCGAGGAAATAGCCGGCGATCAGGAAGAAGTTCATCAGCACGGCGTTGGCGGCAAGCGTCACCGTGCCGAATTGCGCACCCTGCCTGGTGAACAGCGCGAAGGCGGCAAGCAGCGAGAAGGAGCGGATCATGATGTCGCGGTTCAGCGACAGCATGCGCCGGTAAGCCGGCAGATCGAGGATGCGGCGACGCGACGGCCGCTCCAGCTTGCGGAAGCGGTTGAGCACGATGGCAAGGCCAAGCAGCATGGCCAGGAACTCGCCGGTGACCGTCGCCCAGGCGACGCCGGCAACACCCCAGCCGAGCTCGAGGCCGAGCAGGAAACAGAGCACGATGTTGATGCCGTTGAGCACCGCCTGCAGCATCAGCCCAAGCCCGCCCTCGCCGCGTCCAAGCACGTAGCCCAGTATGGCGTAGTTGATCAGCGAGAAGGGGGCGGCGAGCAGCCTGATGCGGATATAGACCGACATGGCCGCGCTGACGCTCGGCTCGGCGCCCATGAACCATTGGCCGGCCACGGCAAAGAGCGGCGCAAGTGCCGCAAGAATGACGCCCGCGACGACCGCGATCAGCACGGCGCGCCACAGCACTGCCTGCTCTTCCAGCGCATCGCCGCGCCCGAAGGCCTGGGCGACAAGGCCAGTGGTGCCGGAGCGCAGGAAGTTGAAGGTGGTGAAGACGACGTCGAAGACCAGAGATCCCGCCGCCAGGCCGCCGAGCAGGGCCGCGTCGCCGAACTGGCCGACCACCGCGGTGTCGACGATGCCGAGCAGCGGCGTCGTCAGATAGGCAAGCGTCATCGGCACGGCGATCGCCAGCACCGAGCGATTGGTGACGGCGAAAGATCTGGCGTTGGCTTGTGTTACGTCCAAGGGGATTGCTGCCCGGCTGATACGGCTTGATCGAGGACCCGATGTGCGCCAGTTTGCCTGCCTCATGCAACCATCATCCGCCGGGCTGACTACCGAATTTTCTGTTGTTTTTAAGCAATTCCGGACGGAAAACCGTTTCACACTTTTCCTGGAATTGCTCCAGACTTGGCTCAGACCTCCCGATCCATGCCGCTGCAGATCGCCCATCACCCCGACTATGACGCCGGCTTCGCCGTCAACCATCGCTTTCCGATGAGCAAATATCCGCTTTTGATGGAGGCCTTGCGCATGCGCGGGCTGGCCGCGCCGGGTGCGCTTTCGATGCCGGAACCGGCGCCGGCATCACGATTGAAGCTTGCCCACGCAGCCGAGTATGTCGACCAGGTGATCGCCTGCCAGGTGCCTGAGAAGATAGAGCGCGAGATCGGCTTTCCTGTCGGCCCGCGCGTGTCGCTGCGGGCTCAACTCGCCACGGCGGGCACCGTGCTGGCGGCCAGGCTGGCGCTGAAACACGGCATTGCCTGCAACGCCGCCGGCGGCAGCCATCACGCCAGGCGCGCGCAAGGCGCCGGCTTCTGCACCTTCAATGATGTCGCCGTCGCCGCGCTGGCGCTGCTGGCCGAGGGCGCGGTCGAAAACGTGCTGATTGTCGATCTCGACGTGCATCAGGGCGACGGCACGGCGGACATTCTCAACGACGAGCCTCGCGCCTTCACCTTTTCCATGCATGGCGAGCGCAACTATCCGGTGCGCAAGATCGCTTCCGACCTCGACGTCGCACTGCCGGACGGCACGGGCGACGACGCCTATCTCGACCGGCTCGCCGCCATCCTGCCGGAACTATCCGCACAAAGGCATTGGGACATCGTCTTCTACAATGCCGGCGTGGATGTGCATGCCGAGGACAGGCTCGGCCGGCTGGCGCTGAGCGACGATGGCCTCCTCGCCCGCGAAGACATGGTCATCGGTCATTTCCGTAACCACCGCGTTCCGCTGTGCGGCGTCATCGGCGGCGGCTACTCGACCGACGTGCCGGCGCTGGCCGCGCGCCATGCGATCCTGTTCGAGGCCGCCTCGCGATATGCGTAATGGGACGCTAGGCTATTTCCGATAGCTGGCGATCCTGAGCAGGATGAACACAGGAACGACGATCGCCGCGCCGAGCAGGATATAGCCGAGGAAGCGGTCGATGGCGTGGAAGCCGAGATTCCACAAATCGACGAAGAACTGGCGGATACCGTAGAAGACATCCATCGGCGACCAGCCGAAGGCATGCATGACGAGGCCGACGAGAAAGGAGACCACGAGCAGCTTCAGGAACACCCTGAGCGGCGTGTCGCCAAGAAAGCGCGTCAGTGCGGACAAGGCCATCCTCCGGTTCGAGCCGCCTGATTCGGCGGCGCGGTATCAGAGATACGCATTCCGCGGAAAGGCATCAAGGAATGGAGCCACCGGCTCCGTTTTGCCGATTGCTTGAGGCGGCGCCATCATGGTAACGAGGGCTCGCGCGGGTATGATGTAATGGTAGCCTGTCAGCTTCCCAAGCTGAACGCGCGGGTTCGATTCCCGCTACCCGCTCCAGCTTGTGCCGAAAGGTTTGAGCTTGCCTGTGACCTCGCTGAGAATAAGCGGTTTTACAGGTAGTTTTACAACTTGCGTTCTCGATTCGGCCTCGCCTCGCCTAGCTTCGCTTCTCGAACCATTTACGGTAGCGGCGATAGATAGCGCCAGCGTTCACTGGCTCACGGGGCCGAAGTGGCACTGATTGCGGCTTGGCCATGCTGTATTCCACCGGCTTTCGTCCGTCGCAAATCTCCTTCAGATTGCTGACGAATAGCGACACATCGCCAAAATAGTTCGGATACATCTGGACCAACTTGTTGATCTTCCCGACTTCCACCACGACGACCTTGTCGTCGTCCTGGCCGGACGCGATCCGGAATTCCGCCTCTCCAGGCTCTTGGGTGGCCACAATGATACTGTCGTATCCTTCAACCATAACCGTGCGGTCTTTGCGGTACCGGATCAGGAAATATTTCCCGGCGTCGTAGCGATTGGTTTCCGCGAAGTGCGGGCGTTTTTGACGTTCTCAAGCACGCTGGTAGCGCGTAGCTGTCGATCGAGTTCGCGCAACTCTGGCGCGCCGCGATTCCATAGCCGACGCTTCATGGAGGCGACGAACGGCGCATCAAGGCATCTATAGAAGATTGTGCCGCCGAAACCGCTCGCAATCAGCATCACCAGTGTCGTGGCGGCCAACCCGATATTTGAGGCGGCGATACCCGTTACAATAGCCAGCTTCCCGATGAACTGAGAATAAAGGGATGGATGAGGTAAATCGCATAGCTCGCGTCGCCCTGTCTCATCAAAAACCCGCGCCCGACGGTCAGTCCGCGCCGCTCCAACCCTACCGCAGACACAACCAGCAATGCCGCGGCGACGATCACGATTACATGACCTGGGGATGTCTTCGTGACATCCGGAAGCGTGTCGACAGTCGCAAGGCCCAGCACCGATATTGCCATCAAACCGAATGCCGCGAAACATGTCAGCGATATGCGGGCCTCCGAAACATGGATGAGTATGCCGAGCATGAACGCCAGGAGCAATTCCGAGAACAAGTATCGTAAGTATGCGTCGGATGAATACTGTCCAAATATCATAAGCACTGAAAGAACAAATAACACCGACACCTTTCTGTATATAATTGGTTTCAGATAGAGTGTTAGAAAAAATATGAAATAGAATACCATTTCAAATTCGAGAGTCCAGCCGACAAAGAGGATCGGCCGCAATATATGACCGGAGGCATCCAATTCGGGTAGCAAGAACAGCGAACAGAGAAAGTGTTCTAGACTGATGTCATGCAGGCCGAAAAGCATGAAGCCGGTTTGGACGATGGCCACCGCAAACAAGGTCAGCAGCCAATAACTCGGGACTACTCTAAACAGTCGGTTTTGAATAAATCGTGACGGAGAAATCCCCGAAATATCGGTTGTCTTCGACATGATATAGCCGCTTATCACGAAGAAGATTTCAACGCCGGTGGCGCCGATGTTGATGGACATAGGTGCCCGGCCAACGCCGATGTAGTGGTCGCAGCTGAAAATTATGTGATGGATGACGACGCCATACGCCGCAATTGCCCGCAACGCCTGGATGTTGGCATTGACAGCGATTGTTTCATTCCTGTCGGGGCTAGCCACCAAGTCCCTCCGCGAACTTTCGCCACTCAGCGCGGCGAGACGGGTTCAGCTCGACCATTGCAGCATCCTCAAGGCGGCGCAATTCAGCCTTTTGGTTGCCGACCGCCTAACGCCATTGAGGGTCCTTGCGCGGCCCGGCGCTGTCTGTGACACAACCAGATTCTCGGCGCCCAGGAACCGGCGACGAACTTCAATCGATCGTGGGGACGTATGCGGCCGAACGATACCGCTCGATCCGCTTCGATCGTTTGACAGATTCCCGGTAAACCTATGGATTTGGTTTGGGACGATTTTGCTCGGTTTTACCGGCAAGCAATTGGAATCCCGACGAAAGGGCTAGCTTCCCAAGCTGAACGCGCGGGTTCGATTCCCGCTACCCGCTCCAGTCTCCCCAACCTGCTTGCTTCAATATCGTGGCGCGCTGCTGCGGGACACTGGCAGGTCTCCAAACACGGGATCGGGTCTTGCACGATTCGTGCAGGACCCGATGCTCCGCAGTCTTTGTCGTCGCCTGAACTACAGCCAGATATTGATCCAGTAGCGCTCGCGCCAGCAGCGGCGGCGCCAGCGGCCATGACGCCAGTAGCGGCGGCAGACGTGCCTCCAGCCGCGCCGACGGCGACGCCGGCGATGGCGCCAGCGCCAATCTCCGTAATAATGACGCCGGTGGGAGACCAGCTCCACTTCGGCCGGATCGTCGCCTTCGAGGACCGCGTTGTCCGGCTTGTCGAGTTCGTCCAGGATCCCGTTGCCGCCGGGAATGCCGGCAACAGCCTTGCCGGGTCCGGCCAGGCTAGCAAGTGCCGCCGCCCCCGCAACGCCAAGCATTCCAGTCAGAAACAACCGACGTTCCATCAAAAAACCTCCCAAGCTGTTGAGCCTCGGCAGCTCTTCCCTCAGCCGCAACGGGCTCCAGCGAGCGACCGATCGGTTTGAACGTAGAAGTAGCGTTCTCGTTCCATCACCCCACCTCGCGCAAGATGAAGTCGTGCAGCATTTTGGCGGCCGGCGAGAGCACGCGGTTCTTGACCGTGATCAGGCTATAGGGCCGGACCTCGATATCGAACTCGGTCTGAACCACGTCGATGGCGCCGGCCAGCCCGTCGGCACCCTGGATGAACCTGGCGACCTGGATCGAGACCGGCGCGATGGCGTCGGACTGCGCCACCATCACCAAAGTGAGCAGCAGCGACGAGGTGTTGAGGATGCGGTCGGGCAGCGCGATGTCGCGGTTGAGGAAGTTGCTTTCCATCGCCTGGCGCAGCGGCGAGCCGCCGGACTGGAAGACCCAGTCATAAGCTGCCGTGTCTTCCAGCTTCACCGCCTTGCCGCTCGCCAGCGGGTGGCCGCGGCGCACGATGAGGCAGGCCTTCTCGACGCCGATGACGCGCGATTCGAAGAGCCGCGGGTTAAGGTCGTCGGGAATGCGCGCGATGATGAAGTCGTGGCGCGACGCGATCAGCTCGCGGGCGAGCACGTTGGAGGTCTCGACCTGCATGGTGATCTCGATGCGCGGATAGATGCGGCGGATTTCGCGAATCGCCGGCACCGCCAACTCGATTGCCGGCGCCGTCACGGCGCCGAGGAACACGGAGCCGCCCTTGCCGGCCTTGAGCTCGGAAATCTCGCGATCGGCCTCGCGCATTTCGAGCAGGATAGAACGGGCGCGCCGCGCGAGCGCCTTGCCATAAGGGGTCAGCGTCACGCCGCGCGGCAGCCGCTCGCACAATCTGACGTCGAGCACGGCCTCCATCTCGGCAATCATGCGCGAGGCGGCCGGCTGCGAGATGTTCATGACCTGCGCGGCCGCGCTCACCCGTCCGTGATCGTCCAGCGCGGTGATCATGCGCATGTGGCGGAGGCTCAGGCCGCTGCGCAGCAGCGTCTCGCCGTCTCCCGGCGGCTTCTCGTAAACACCTGAAATCGCACCGAAATCTTGCATTGCCGCCATGATCCTGAACCTTCCCAGCGGGTTTCCTTCAATCCCCTTAAGCTATATCAGTTTCGGTATAGCAACCACCGAAGATCGCATTTGACAGTTATGTCAAAGGGCCACACCCTTCGCGCGTTCCGAGGCGCAGGGGTCGGTAACGAGCGAATTCGTATCGATTGAAACTGCGTCGCGGGGCCGATTGGGAGGATACCGGAGATCGATAAAGCCGACAGAGGCGCGCCAGCGCATCTGCTCGACTGCGCGGCCCGCGAAGCCCCGAGGTGTCGCGTCCATCAACCAGGGAGAGTAATCGTGAAGATCATCAAGACACTGGCCGCCGTCGCGGCCCTTGGCGTCGCTGCCATGACCTATTCGGCACACGCGGCCGACAAGGGCCTCATCGGCGTGCTGATGCCTACCAAGACCTCGCAGCGCTGGATCAACGACGGCGATGCCGTCAAGTCCCAGCTCGAGAAGCTCGGCTACACCGTCGACTTGCAATACGCGCAGGACGACATCCCGAACCAGCTCAGCCAGCTGGAAAATGAAATCACCAAAGGCCCGAAGGCGCTGATCATCGCCTCGATCGACGGCACCACCATGGCGGACGCGCTGCAGAAGGCCAATGATGCCGGCGTGGTCACCGTCGCCTATGACCGCCTGATCAAGAAGACCCCGAATGTCGACTACTACACCACCTTCGACAATTTCGGCGTCGGCGTGATCCAGGCGAATTCCCTGGTCAAGGGCCTCAAGGAGCGCTTCCCGAACACCAAGCCTTGGAACGTCGAACTCTTCGGCGGCTCGCCGGACGACAACAACGCCTTCTTCTTCTACAACGGCGCCATGTCGGTCCTGCAGCCGCTGATCGATGACGGCTCGATCAAGATCAAGTCCGGCCAGATGGGCATGGACAAGGTTGGCACGCTGCGCTGGCTCGCCGCCACTGCCCAGGCGCGCATGGACAACCTGCTTTCGGCCAACTACTCGGACGGCAGCCGCGTCGATGGCGTTCTGTCGCCATATGACGGCCTTTCGCGCGGCATCACCGCCTCGCTGCGCGCCGTCGGCTACGGCACGGACGCTCAGCCCTGGCCGATCGTGACCGGCCAGGACGCCGAGACCGCCTCGGTCAAGCTGATCATCTCGGGCGAGCAGTATTCGACGGTGTTCAAGGACACCCGCGAGCTGGCCAAGTCGACCGTGGAGCTGGTCGACAAGGTGCTCTCGGGCGGCAAGCCTGAGGGCCTCGACACCAAGACCTACAACAACGATGTCAAGGTCGTTCCCTCGATCCTCCTGACGCCGGTCGAGGTCGACAAGTCGAACTACGAGAAGCTGGTCGTCGACTCCGGCTACATCAAGGCCGAAGAGCTGAAGTAATCCGGCTTGAAAACGAGGGGTCCTGCGCGACCGCAGGGCCCCTTTTCGTTCAGAAGCGACCCCGGTATTGTTTTTGCCGGCTTCTGCAGCGCAGCACGCCGTCACGGTGCGAAGGCAGCCGCAGCATTTTGATTTCGCGCATGGCATTCTCCAATGATGGAAAGCGTGCGCCCAAGGAGCAGACCCGATGGCCTCGACGATTTTGGAGATGCGCGACATCACCAAGACGTTCCCCGGCGTGAAGGCGTTGTCGAACGTCAATCTCGGCGTCGAGGAAGGCGAGATCCACGCGATCGTGGGCGAGAACGGCGCCGGCAAGTCGACGCTGATGAAAGTGCTGTCGGGCGTCTATCCGTCCGGGACCTATGATGGCCAGATCATCTTTCGCGGCCAGGAATGCAACTTCAAAGGCATTCACGACAGCGAGCATATGGGCATCGTCATCATTCACCAGGAGCTTGCCCTGGTGCCGATGCTGTCGATCGCGGAAAACATCTTCCTAGGCAACGAGCACGCCACCTATGGCGTCATCGACTGGGACGCCAACGAGGCGCGCACGGCCGCCCTGCTCAAGAAGGTCGGGCTCAAGGAGGACCCCAAGACGCTGATCACCAATATCGGTGTCGGCAAGCAGCAGCTGGTCGAGATCGCCAAGGCGCTCAGCAAGGAAGTGAAGCTCCTGATCCTGGACGAGCCGACCGCGTCGCTCAGCGAGAAGGACAGCCAGGCGCTGCTCGACCTGCTGCTCGAGTTCAAGCGCCAGGGCATGACCTCGATCCTGATCTCGCACAAGCTGAACGAGGTGAACCGCGTCGCCGACAAGGTGACGGTGATCCGCGACGGGCGCACCATCGAGACGCTGCCAAGGCAGGACATCTCGGAAGACCGCATCATCACCTCGATGGTCGGCCGCTCGCTCGACGACCGCTATCCGCCGCGCGAGCCGCAGATCGGCGAGGTCATCTTGGAAGTGAAGGACTGGTCGGTCTACCACCCGATCCACGCCGAGCGGCAGGTCATCAAGAACGTCAACCTCAATGTGCGCAAGGGCGAGGTGGTGGGCATTGCCGGGCTGATGGGCGCCGGCCGCACCGAATTCGCGATGAGCCTGTTCGGCCGCTCCTATGGCCGGCACATCACCGGCGAGGTGTCGCTGCACGGCAAACCGCTCGACCTCTCGTCAGTGAGCAAGGCGGTGGAGAACCGCATCGCCTATGTCACCGAGGACCGCAAGACCTACGGCCTCAACCTCATCGACCACATCAAGCACAATGTGACCTTGGCCAATCTTGGCGGCGTTTCCAGCCGTGGCGTCATCGACGACATGCGCGAGATGAGCGTCGCCAACGACTACCGCAAGAAGACCAACATCCGCGCCTCCAGCGTCTATCAGCTGACCGGCAACCTCTCGGGCGGCAACCAGCAGAAGGTGGTGCTGTCGAAATGGCTGTTCGCCGATCCGGAAGTCTTGATCCTCGACGAGCCGACCCGCGGCATTGACGTCGGCGCTAAGTACGAAATCTATACGATCATCGCCCGCCTCGCCGCCGAGGGCAAAGCGATCATCGTCATCTCGTCGGAAATGCCCGAATTGCTCGGCATCACCGACCGCATCTATGTGATGAACGAAGGGCGTATCGTCGGCGAAATGGCGGCAAGCGACGCCAGCCAGGAAAAAATCATGCGCGCCATCGTTCGCGGAGAAGGAAAAAAAGCATCATGAGCACAGAAAGCGCTCCCGCACCGCAGAGCGGCACAGCCGAGGACGTCAAGCAGGGTCCGCGCATCGCCGTCTCGGCCCTGACGACGAACCTGCGCGAATACGGCCTGATCATCGCGCTCATCGTCATCATGCTGTTCTTCCAGTACACGACGTCGGGCACGCTGTTCAAACCGGTAAACCTTTCGAACCTGGTGCAGCAGAACTCGTTCATCATCGTGATGGCGCTGGGTATGCTCCTGGTGATCGTCGCCGGCTATATCGACCTCAGCGTGGGATCGGTGGCAGGCTTCATCGGCGCGCTGGCGGCGATGATGATGGTGATCTGGCCGCTCGGCATATTCTCGAATCCGCTGGTGGTCTCGATCGTCTGCCTGATCGTCGGCGCGCTGATCGGCGCGGCGCAAGGCTACTGGATCGCCTATCACAAGATACCGAGCTTCATCGTGACGCTGGCCGGCATGCTGATCTTCCGCGGCATCTGCCAGGCGCTGCTCGGCGGCGGCTCGTCGGTCGGCCCGCTGCCGGACAGCTTCAAGGCGCTGAGCTCGGGTTTCATCCCGGACGTGATCGGCCCGCTCGTGCTGATCCCGCCGACGGTCAATGCCGCCGGCAAGACCATCGTCGGCAGCGGCTTGACGCTGCATATGACGACGATCGTGCTCGGTCTGGTCGCGGTGCTCGCCTATGCCTATTTCGGCTTCAGGACGCGGCGCAAGCGCGAGCGTCACGGCTATGAGGCGGAGCCCTTCCCGCTGTTCGTCATCAAGACTCTGGTGGGCAGCGCGCTGGCGCTGTTCCTGGTGTTCCAGTTCGCCAGCTACAGGGGCTTGCCGGTCGTGCTCTTGGTGATGGGTGTGCTCATCTCTCTGTTCGTCTTCGTCACCAAGCGCATGACCATCGGCCGCCGCATCTATGCCATGGGCGGCAACGCCAAGGCCGCGCAGCTGTCGGGCATCAACACCGAAAGGCTGACGCTGCTGGTCTTCATCAACATGGGCGTGCTGTCGGCGCTCGGCGGCCTGATCATCGCGGCGCGCCTCGGCCAGGCCGTGCCGGCCGCCGGTCTCGGCAGCGAGCTCGACGTCATCGCGGCCGTCTTCATCGGCGGCGCCTCGGCAATGGGCGGCGTCGGCCAGGTGATCGGCGCCGTAGTCGGCGGCTTCATCATGGGCGTGATGAACAACGGCATGTCGATCATGGGCGTCAATGTCGACTGGCAGCAGGTGGTCAAGGGCCTGGTGCTGCTCGGCGCCGTCATCTTCGACGTCTACAACAAGAACAAGGCTTAAGGGCCGGAACAAAGTTCAGGAGGCATACGGGTTCCAGATCGCGACGCTGCCGGCAACCCGTCGGCGCCAAGAAGTCCGCACAAGGACCGAGCGCGCGAACGCAATCCGGACGAAGAGTTTCAACCGCGGCGGGGATCGCTCCACGCCGCGCCGGGTAAGGCTTGCCCGCGGGCGGCCGCTAAATGAGAGAGGATTCGAACATGCTGATCTCCCAGATCCTCGACGACGCCGAGACGATCCGCGTCGTCGCCCGCAATGGCGGCGGCAAGACCAGGGTCATCAATGGCGCGCGCAGTGTCTATTCGCTGGCGATGGAGGCCGCGCGCACCGGCATCGGCCTCGAGGCGCTGATCGAGCGCAAGGGCTATGGTGAGACGGTCGATCTCGATGCCGTCTACAAGAGGGGCAGGCTGGTCTCGCCGATCAACCATCCCGATCCCGCACATCTGCATCTCACCGGCACCGGGCTGACGCATCTCGGCTCAGCGGCGACGCGCGATTCCATGCACAAGAAGCTCAGCGAGGGCGGCGAGGAGGAACTCACCGATTCCATGAAGATGTTCCGCATGGGGCTCGAAGGCGGCAAGCCGGCCAAAGGCCAGGTCGGCGTGCAGCCGGAATGGTTCTACAAGGGCAACGGCACGATGGCGGTGGCGCCGGGCGCGCCGCTGATGTCGCCGGCCTTCGCGCAGGACGGCGGCGAGGAGCCCGAGATCGCCGGCATCTATGTCATCGGCGATGATGGCGCGCCGTTCCGCGTCGGCTTCACGCTGTCGAACGAGTTCTCCGATCATGTCACCGAGCGGGTGAACTATCTGTTCCTCGCCCATTCCAAGCTGCGCAATGCCTCGTTCGGCCCCGAGATCCTGATCGGCGACCTGCCGGCCGACATCCGCGGCGCATCGCGCATCTGGCGCGACGGCAAGCTGCTCTGGGAAAAGCCGTTCCTGTCGGGCGAGGCGAACATGTCGCACACCATCGCCAATCTCGAGCACCACCACTTCAAATATTCGGCCTTCCGCCAGCCGGGCGACGTGCATGTGCATATGTTCGGCACCGCGACGCTCTCCTTCGCCGACGGCATCAAGACCGAGGCCGGCGACACGTTCGAGATCGAGGCGGCGGATTTCGGCCTGCCGCTGCGCAATCCGCTGGAGATCGAAAAGCCGGTGAAGGTGGCGGTGAAGGCGCTGTGATTGGGTAATCTCCCCTTGTGGGGGAGATTGGCAATTTCGACCTCAGCGCGCGGCCCTGAAATGCTTGGAAAGCTTCAGGCCCTGCGCCTGATAGTTCGAGCCGAGATCGGTGCCGTAGAGCGCCTGCGGGCGCTTCAGCATGTGCTCGTAGACGAGGCGGCCGACGATCTGGCCGTGGTCGAGGATGAAAGGTACTTCGTGGCTGCGCACTTCGAGCACGGCGCGGCTGCCGCTGCCGCCGGCGGCGGAGTGGCCGAAGCCCGGATCGAAGAAGCCTGCATAGTGGACGCGGAACTCGCCGACCAGCGGGTCGAAGGGCGTCATCTCGGCGGCGTAGAGCGGCGGCACGTGCACCGCCTCGCGGCTGACCAGGATATAGAATTCGTCAGGGTCGAGCACGATCTCGCCGGCGCCGCTCTTATAGATCGGCTCCCAGAAATCGACGACATCCTGCGCGGCGCGCTTGTCGACATCAACCAGGCCGGTGTGGTGCTTGCCGCGATAACCGACAAGCCCATCCTTGTCGCCGTCGAGGTCGATGGAGAGCGCGATGCCGCCGCCGGAAATATTGGGCGGCTCGGTGGCGACCAGCATCTCGGCACGGTGAAGGTCGCGCAGCTGGCTTTCCGAAAGCACGGCATTGCCGATGCGGAAACGGATCTGCGACAGCCGCGAGCCGGCGCGCACGACGATCGGGAAGGTGCGCGGGCTGACTTCGAGATAGAGCGGCCCGTGATAGCCGGCGGCGATCTTGTCGAACTCATGGCCGCGATCGGTCATGACCCGCGTGAAGATGTCGAGGCGGCCGGTCGAGCTCTTCGGATTGGCCGAGGCCGAAACCTCGGCCGGCAATGCCAGACTTTCCAGCAAAGGCACGATATAGACGCAGCCGGTTTCCAGCACCGCGCCGCCGGTGAGGTCTATCTCGTGAAGCTTCAGCCGTTCGAGCTTGTCGGCGACCAGATGATCGGGCCCCGGCAGGAAGGAGGCGCGTACGCGATAGGCCTTGTCGCCGAGCCTGAGATCGAGGCTGGCCGGCTGGATCTGGTTGGTGTCCAGCGCGCGCGGCGACTTGAGCGCGTTCGCCTCAAACAGCGCCGCGATGTCCTGATCCGGAAGAATGCCTGTCTGCCGCAAAGGCTGGCTCCGTTCACAAGGCCGGGCGAGGACCTAAGCAGGCTCTTGCCGTCCGGCTGGTACAAACCTCTTAATGAAGCCGGCAATTGACGCAAGCGCGGCGCTCATTTAAAGGGTCGTTATCCCGTGGTGATTTGGCCGGTCGGCTTGCAGCCACGTTAAACAAGTCGCTAAAGGACCGTCGAGCCGCAAGGCTATATGGACCGGTTGCGACTTCGCGGCCGGTTTTTTTATGTCTGGAAGCAGGGCTATGAGCACCAAGAAGCGCAATTGGAAACCTCAAACGGCACTCGTGCATGGCGGAACGCTGCGTTCCCAGTACGGCGAGACCGCAGAGGCGATGTATCTCACGCAGGGCTATGTCTATGAGACGGCGCAGGCGGCGGAAGCCCGCTTCAAGGGCGAGGAACCGGGCTTCATCTATTCGCGCTACGCCAACCCGACCGTCGACATGTTCGAAAAGCGCATGTGCGCTCTGGAAGGCGCCGAGGATGCCCGCGCCACCGCCTCCGGCATGGCCGCCGTTTCCGCCGCCCTGCTCTGCAGCGTGAAGGCAGGAGACCACATCGTTGCGGCGCGCGCGTTGTTCGGCTCCTGTCGCTGGGTGGTGGAGACGCTGGCGCCGCGCTACGGCATCCAGGCGACGCTGATCGACGGCACCGACATCGCCAACTGGGAAAAGGCGGTTCGCCCGAACACCAAGCTGTTCTTCCTGGAAAGCCCGACCAATCCGACGCTGGAAGTGGTCGACATCGCCGCGGTCGCCAAGCTCGCCAATTCGATCGGCGCGCGCGTTATCGTCGACAACGTCTTTGCCACGCCGCTGCAGCAGAAGCCGCTGCAGCTCGGCGCTCACATCGTCGTCTATTCGGCGACCAAGCATATTGACGGCCAGGGCCGCTGCCTCGGCGGCGTCATCCTGTCGGACAAGAAATGGATCGACGAAAACCTGCACGACTATTTCCGCCACACCGGCCCCAGCCTGTCGCCCTTCAACGCGTGGACGCTGCTCAAGGGGCTGGAGACGCTCCCGCTGCGCGTGCGCCAGCAGACCGAGAGCGCCGGCAGGATCGCCGATTTCCTGGCCGGCCGGTTGGAGATCGCGCGCGTCATCTATCCCGGCCGCGCCGATCATCCGCAGGCCGATATCGTCAAGAAGCAGATGTCGGGCGGTTCGACATTGATCTGCCTTGACGTCAAGGGCGGCAAGCAGGCGGCCTTCGCCTTCCAGAACGCGCTCGACATCGTGCTGATCTCCAACAATCTCGGCGACGCCAAGAGCCTGATCACCCATCCGGCGACGACGACGCACAAGAACCTGAGCGACGAGGCACGTGCCGAGCTCGGCATCGGCCCCGGCACGCTCAGGCTCTCGGTCGGCCTGGAGGACACCGACGATCTGCTGGAGGACATCGAGCAGGCGCTGAAGGCGGCAAAATAAGCCGGAAAACATCGTGGGAGATCAGGCGATCTCCTCAAGTTCTGTCAGCGCGCGGGTGCGGATGGTCATCTCATTGCCGCGCCATTCGACGGCGCCGCCGAACCAGGCGCGCGCCCAGATGGCCGGCAGCATGGCGTCACGCGCGATCATCGCGGTGACGCTGCGCGGCGACAGGTACCAGCCCTTGGCCAAGGCCAGCAGGCATTCCGGCAGGTAGGCGATCGCCAGCACCCACAAAGCCGTGGTGCACAGGCTGACGCCGGCGCTTGCCGCGGCAACCAGCGCCAGCAGGAGCGGCGCCGCCGCGCCGGTCAGGATCTCTGGCGTGAAGAACAGCGGGAACGTGACCCGGCGCAGCCGCGCCCAGCGCGTCTGTCGCGACCAGATCTCGGCGAAGCTGCGCTGTCCGAGCGGCTGCTCGAAAGGCGAGGCGACGAGATTGACGCGCAGGCCCAGGCCATTGACCAGCTTGGTGGCGGCCGCGTCCTCGGCGATCTCGGCGGCCAAGGCCTGGATGCCGCCATTGGCGTCCAGCATCGGCTTGTTCCACAGCATGCTCTTGCCCTGGGCGAAGCCGAGGCCGAGCGCCTCGCCGGCATATTGCCAGCGCGCCTGCAGCGTGTTGAGGAAGGCGCATTCGACTTCGGCCCAAAAGCCGTCCGGCCGCGAACCGATCGGCGTCGAGCAGACGAGGCCGGTATCCGGCCGCCATGCCGCCATCAGGTGCTGAACATAGTCCCTCGGCATCAGCACGTTGGAATCGGCGAGGACGACCCAATCGTGCCGCGCCGCCTGCCAGCCCTTGACGCAGTTGTTGAGCTTGGGATTGGCGCTGATATGGTCGTCGCCGATCAACAACCGCGCCGGAACCTTCGGGTGGCGCGCTATCGCCGCATCGATGAGCCTCACCACCGGGTCCTCGGCATGCGCGACGCAGAAGATCAGCTCATAGCGCGGCCAGTCGAGCGAGAAGGCGCGCTGAAGGGTCTCCTGCGTGAACGGCTCGACGCCGCGCGAAGGAACGATGATCGAGACCGGCTGCGCGCCGACGGGCGGCGCAATGACATGTCTTCGTTTCAGCCGCGACGCGGCGAGCAGGATGCTGGCGAGGTTCGAGAAAAGAAGGGCTGACGAAGCCAGGCCGGCTGCGATAGTCAGTTCCATCGAGATCTGGTCACTCTATCTCTTTGTTTTCACGCAATTCCGGACGGAAAACCGCTCACACTTTTCCTGGAATTGCTCTTGGCCGCATGCGACCATTTCATCAGTCACAGAGCGCCCGAGTCGCCCGGCACGGTTTGTGCACACCAACATTGTCATGTGTCACTTAAATGACATTGTTTTTCGGCACGTGCGCTACAAGGCTGGCAGGATGGTCGGCGCGGCGCGTTTAACAGCGAAGCGCGACAAAATGTTCCGCGGCGGCAACCGGAGTGGCCCATGTATCGCGCAGTGACGCGCAACATCGAAGTGCTGGTCAGACCCTTCTATCTGGAGGATAGATCCGATCCGTCGGAGAACCGCTATGTCTGGGGCTATCAGGTGACGATCGACAACCGCTCCGACGATTTCGTGCAGCTTTTGTCGCGCTACTGGCACATAACCGATGGCCAGGGCCGTGTCGAGGAGGTGCGCGGCGCCGGGGTCGTCGGCGACCAGCCGGAGCTCAATCCCGGCGACAGCTATCAATACACGTCAGGCTGCCCGCTCTCGACACCGTCGGGCATCATGGTCGGCCACTACACGATGCGCAACGGCCGCGGCGAGACGTTCGACATCGCCATTCCGGCTTTCTCACTCGACATGCCAGGTACAAGGCGGACGGTGAATTAGCCGTCGGCGATTGGCGTCTTTCTCCCCGTTCTACGGGGAGAAATGCCCGGCAGGGCAATGAGGGGCGGCGCCGGCTTCCGAGAATTTTCGTCGAGGCTCACGAGGCGGCGCCCACGGCGGACGCTATGATCGCCAACGTTGGCGCTGCCCCTCATCCGCCCTTCGGGCACCTTCTCCCCGTGGAACGGGGAGAAGGAACGGGCGTCACTCCGCCGCAAATTCTGCCGGGTCGAAGTCGTATTGCGTCGAGCAGAACTCGCAGGCGACATGGATGCCGCCCTCCTCGGTCGAGTCCTTGATCTCCTCAGCCGAAAAGCCTTGGAGGATGCCGTGGATCTTCTCGCGCGAGCAGGAGCACTGGTCGTCGACGGGCACGCTGCGGAAGACGCGCACGCCGTGCTCGTGGAACAGCCGGTAGAGCAGCCGCTCGGCGCCAACGGTCGGGTCGATCAGCTCGGTCGGCTCGATGGTGCCGAGCAGCGCCAGCAATTCCTGCCAGGAATTGTCGGCCGGGTGGTCCGTCAGCTCGCGGTCGTCGCCGTCGCCGCCCGAAATATCGGGAATGCGCATGCGCTCCGGCGCCTGAGGCAGGAACTGCGCCAGGATGCCGCCGGCCCGCCACTGCTCGCGCGCGCCGGCCGGGCCGGGCGTGACCAGCTTGGCGACCGACATCTTGATATCGGTCGGGATCTGCTCCGACTGGCGGAAATAGGTGCGCGCGGCATCCTCCAGTGAGGTGCCGTCGAGCTGGACGATGCCCTGATAGCGCTGCGTGTGTGTGCCCTGGTCGATGGTCAAGGCCAGCACGCCGTTGCCGAGCAGCGTCTGCTGCGAGGTCTCGCCGGCGTCGGTCAGCGCCTGCAGCCGGTCGGCGTCGAAGCGCGCATAGGCGCGCAGCGCATTCGGCGTGGTGAAATCGGCCACCAGCATGTCGACCGGCCCGTCGGTGCGCGTCTGCAGGATGAACTTGCCCTCGAATTTAAGCGAGGTGCCGAGCAGCACGGTGAGCACGCAGGCTTCCGCCAGCAGGCGGGCGACGGGCTCGGGATAATTGTGGCGGCTCAGAATAGCGTCGAGCATCGGCCCGAGCTGCACTGTGCGGCCGCGCACATCGAGCGGCGCGACCTCGTAAGGCACGACGTGGTCGTCGCCGGCGAAGCCGAATTCACCGAGTTGGGGTTTATGCTCAGCCAAGGTCTGGGTTTCCAACATGACAAAACTCCGGGGCGCAGCCATGCAACCCGATGAGCCGCATGCGTCGAAGCGCGTTCAATTTACGTGATGGCCCGCAAATAGGCATCACATACCCCCAGATCAAGTTGACCCCGGTCAGATCGGAAGCGGTCAGGTCCGCCCCTCTCAAGCGCCCAGGCACCAGGCCAGGACCGCCTTCTGGGCGTGCAGCCGGTTCTCGGCCTCATCGAAGACCACCGAATGCGGCCCGTCGATCACCTCGTCGGTGACCTCTTCGCCGCGATGCGCCGGCAGGCAGTGCATGAACAACGCATCGGGCTTGGCCTTGGCCATAAGCGCCGCGTTGACCTGATAGGGCAGGAAGACGTTGTGGCCGCGAGCACGGTGCTCCTGGCCCATCGAGACCCAGCTGTCGGTGACGACGCAATCGGCCTGGTCGACGGCTTCCTCGGCGGATTTGGCAAACCGGACCTTGCCGCCATGGGCTTTCGACCAATCGACATATTTCTCGAAAGGCTCGCTGCCTTCCGGCACCGCGACATTCAAGTTGAAACGGAACCGGGCCGAGGCTTCGAGCAGCGAGTGCAGCACATTGTTGCCGTCGCCGGTCCAGGCAAAGGTCTTGCCGGCCACCGGGCCGCGATGCTCCTCGAAGGTCATGATGTCGGCCATGAGCTGGCAGGGATGTGTATCGTCGGTCAGCCCGTTGATGACCGGAACCGTGGCGTTCTCGGTCAGCTCGATCAGCCGGTCGTGAGAGGTGGTGCGGATCATGATGGCGTCGACATAGCGCGACAGCACTTTCGCCGTGTCGGCGATGGTCTCAGAGCGTCCGAGCTGCATCTCGGTGCCGGTCAGCATGATCGTCTCGCCGCCGAGCTGGCGCATGCCGACATCGAAGGACACGCGCGTGCGCGTCGACGGCTTGTCGAAGATCATGGCCAGCACCTTGCCGTCGAGCGGTTTTGAGCGCTCACCCGCCTTGAGCCTGGTCTTTCGCGCCATCGCGTCGTCCAGCATGATGCGCAGGTCGCCCGCCGAAACGGCGGATAGATCGGTGAAGTGGCGGACGCTCATCGGCAGGTTCCAGAACTTATTTCGCGGCTTCGGCCGCTATCGCGTCGGTCAGCCCCTTGGCGCCGCCGCGAATGCGCTTCAGCGCCTCACCGATCTCCTCGTCGGTGACGGTGAGCGGCGGCAGGAGGCGGATGACGTTGTCGCCCGCCGGCACGGCAAGCAGGTGCTGGTCGCGCAGCGCCATGTTCACCTTGGTGTTGGGCATGGCGCATTTCAGGCCGAGCATCAGGCCGGTCCCCCTGATGCCTTCGATGACCTCGGGAAATTCGTCTGCGACCGCCGCAAGGCCCTGCTTCAACAACAGCGCCTTGCGCTGCACATCCTCGAGGAAGCCGTCGACCAGCACCACGTCGAGCACGGCGTTGCCGACCGCCATCGCCAGCGGATTGCCGCCGAAGGTGGTGCCGTGCACGCCGGCGGTCATGCCGGTCGCCGCCTCGTCCGTGGCGAGGCAGGCGCCCATCGGGAAGCCGCCGCCGATACCTTTGGCGATCGCCATCAGGTCGGGCGCGACGCCGGCCCATTCATGCGCGAACAGCTTGCCGGTGCGGCCGATGCCGCACTGGACCTCGTCGAAGATCAGAAGCAGGCCGTGCTGGTCGCAGAGCTGCCGCAGCCGCTTCAAGGACTGCGTCGGCACCGGGCGTATGCCGCCCTCGCCCTGCACGGGCTCGATCAGGATGGCCGCGGTCTCCGCCGTGATCGCCTTTTCCGCGGCATCGATGTCGTCGAATGCAACCTGGTCGAAACCTTCGACCTTGGGCCCGAAGCCCTCGAGGTATTTGTACTGGCCGCCGGCGGCGATCGTCGCCAGCGTGCGGCCGTGGAAGGCGCCTTCGAAGGTAATGATGCGAAACCGCTCCGGATGGCCCTGGACGAACTGATAGCGCCTGGCCGTCTTGATGGCGCATTCCAGCGCCTCGGCGCCTGAATTGGTGAAGAACACCTTGTCGGCAAAGGTGGCATCGACCAGCCGCTCGCCCAGCCGGCGCTGTTCCGGGATCTCGTAGAGATTGGAGACGTGCCAGAGCTTGGCGGCCTGTTCGGTGAGCGCCGCGACCAGATGCGGATGGCTGTGGCCCAGCGAATTCACCGCGATGCCGCCCGCGAAGTCGAGATATCGCTCGCCCTTGTCGGTGACCAGCCAGGTCCCCTCCCCACGGTCGAAGGCCAGGGGTGCGCGGGCAAAGGTCTCGTAAAGCGCCGAACCGCTCATTATATGCGTCTCCGGAACCGGAAATCAAAAAAGCCGCCAATGCGGCGGCCTTTGCGGCTTATCATGTTTTTCGGCCATGAAGTCAACGAAAACGTCACGCAGAAGCGCGTGGCAAGCCCCGGCGCCACTCCGGCCCATCAGTGGTCAGGCAAGTTGGGGAAAACCGTAAAAACCGAATCGGTGTTGCCTTTGGGACTCTTGTCACCGAGTCAGCGCATAAGGTAATTGTAGTCGAGAAATAACTATATTTCGTGCGGCGGACCTAGATCACCCGGTACATGTGGTGTCGTTTGCCCGGCGAGAGCCGGCTCGGGAAAGGATTCTGGCTGCCGCACGCATTAGCAGGAGCGCGGTCTCATGAACTGGACTGACGAGCGGGTAGAACTTCTCAGGAAATTGTGGTCGGAGGGCCTGAGCGCCAGCCAGATTGCCGCACAGCTTGGCGGAGTGAGCCGCAACGCCGTCATCGGCAAGGTGCATCGCCTGAAGCTGTCGGGCCGCGGCCGCGCGACGGCTGCCCCGGCGCGTCAGAAGAAGGCGACGCAAGGCGCCTCGATGCAGAAATCGGTCGCCCGCGCGGCGAGCCCGGCGCGCCATGTAACTGCCAGCATCGGCGCCACCGCGTTGCAGGTGCAGTTCGACGCCGAGCCGGTCGCGCGCCATTACATCCGCCCGGTCGAGAACGTGGTGGTTCCGATCTCGCGCAACCTGCAGCTCGTCGAGCTGACCGAACGCACCTGCAAATGGCCGAATGGCGACCCGCTCTCGGAAGACTTCAGCTTCTGCGGCAACGACGCCGCCGAAACGGGACCGTATTGCAAGTATCATTCCCGGGTTGCGTTCCAGCCGGCGGCGGAACGGCGCAGGGCAAGATAAGGGAATAAGGGAGTAAGGCAGTAGGGGAATAGGGGAAAGAGCGCTTCACGCGCGACGTTTCGCCAGTCGCTCCGTATGACCACTCCCTTACTGCCTTACTGCCTTACTGCCTTACTGCCTTACTGCCCTACTCCCCTACTCCCCTCTCTTCACAGCCACCCATTCTTCTTGAACCGCCAATACAGGAACGAGCAGATCGCGGCCATCACCAGCAGGATGACGGGATAGCCATATTCCATCTTCAGCTCCGGCATGTCGGTGAAGTTCATGCCGTAGATGCCGGCGAAGGCGGTGGGCACCGCCAGGATGGCGGCCCATGAGGCGAGCTTCTTCGAGATCGCGGTTTCCTGGCTCTGTCCGACGAGAAGGCTGGCTTCGAAAGCGAAGGCCAGGACCTCGCGCAGGGAGTCGATCTTTTCCTGCACGGTGCGGATGTGGTCGGTCACATCGCGAAACAGCGGATGCATGGCTGCATGGATCTGCGGCAGGTCGGCGCTGGTCAGCCGGCGGCAGACCTCGACCAGCGGCAAGGCCGCATTGCGCAGCCGCAGGAGATCGCGGCGCAGCATGTAGAGGCGCTCGATATCCGAACCAATCATCGGCTTCAGAAGCACCTTGTCCTCGATCGCCTCGACCTCGTCCTCGATCTGCTCCAGCACCGGCATGTAGTTGTCGACGATGAAATCGAGGATGGCGTAAAGGACGAAATCCTCGCCCTTGGCCAGCGAGTGCGGGCAGCTTTCCCAATGCTGGCGCACGGCGGCGTAGGAGGTCGACGGGCCGTGCCGGACGCTGACGATGTAGCCGGTGCCGACGAACAGATGCGTCTCGCCGAAGGTGACGCGGCCCTCGATCAACTGCGCGGTGCGGGCGACGATGAACAGGGCATCGCCATATTGCTCGATCTTCGGGCGCGCATGCGGGTGCTCGGCGTCCTCGATCGCGAGGTCATGCAGGTGGAATTGCGCTTGCACCCTAAGCAGAAGGTTGCGGTCGGGCTCGAGCAGGCCAATCCAGACGACATGGCCGGGTTTTGCCGCCCATTCGCCGGCCTGTTCTATGGCAATGTCGGCGACACGCTTGCCGCCCAAATAGACGCTGGACGCAATGATGCCCGACGTCGGGGCCGGGGTCAGGTTCCGAACTTGTTCCATCGCAAACCTCCCGAGACTGCGACTGACAATTCGCCGTGCCTGGAGCAATTCCAGGAAAAGTGTGAGCGGTTTTCCGCCCGGAATTGCGTAAAAACAATAGTTGGGGCGTTTCGCCGCTTCCGTGAAACGGTGAAACGCACTGGAGAGCTTAGCCTAAATCAGAAAACCGTTCGAGGGGCCTGAATTCACTTAGCCGGCACCGTGCCTGGCAGCACCACCTGGTCGGTCTTGTCGCCCTTCGGCCGTTCGGCGGGCATCTGGTCGCCGGTGACGATGTAGTAGATGGTCTCGGCGATGTTGGTCGCATGGTCGCCGATACGCTCGATATTCTTGGCGCAGAACAGAAGATGCGTGCAGGGCGTGATGTTGCGCGGATCTTCCATCATGTAGGTCAAAAGCTCGCGGAACAGCGAGGTGTACATGGCGTCGATCTGGTCGTCACGATCGCGCACGAAGCCGATCCTCTCGACCGAGCGCGAGGCGTAGACGTCGAGCACTTCCTTGAGCTGCGTCAGCGCCAGGTTGGCAAGCGCCTCCAGACCGCGGAAAAGGCTGTTCGGCTGGCGCCCGTCGACCGAGGCGACGCGCTTGGCGACGTTCTTGCCAAGATCGCCGACCCGCTCGATATCGGCCGAGATGCGGATCGCGCCGACGATCTCACGCAAATCCGTCGCCATCGGCTGGCGCCTGGCGATGATGATGATGGCCTTGTCATCGATCTCGCGCTGTCCCTCGTCGAGGACGATGTCGTCCTGGATGACCTTCTGGGCAAGGCCATGGTCGACATTGACGAGGGCCGCGACAGCCTGTTCGACCATGCGCTCGGCATGGCCGCCCATCGCCGCAATGCGCTTGGACAGGAATTTCAGCTCTTCGTCATAGGCACTGACTGTATGCACGGACTGCATCGATATGCCTTCCCGGTTTGTGCCGGCTGGTGCGTTCCCTCAATCTGTCGCTGATACGCGAACCGCATGACAGAAAGAAGAAAATCGCGGTTGGCAACCGGTACACGATCAGCGAGCCGGCAAATGAACCGTGAACGCCGCACCCTTGCCGACTTCCGACTTGATCGACAATCTTGCGTTATGACGGCTCAATATATGCTTGACGATCGAAAGGCCAAGCCCGGTGCCTTTCTGGGTGCGGCTGTTTTCGACATCGATGCGGTAGAAGCGTTCGGTTATGCGCGGAATATGTTCTTCGGCGATGCCGGGGCCGTAGTCTCTTATGGTGACGTCGATGCCTGGGTCCTGACCGTCCTCGACGCGTGCCATGGATACGGTCACGCGTCCGCCTGACTGGCCGTATTTGCAGGCATTCTCCAGGAGATTCTCGAAAACCTGGAAGAGTTCGTCGCGGTCGCCGGGGACGGAAACCGGACCATCGATGAAGTCCCGCTCGATGACGATGCCGTTCTCGCTGGCCAGTGGCCCGAGCGAATCGATGACGCTGTCGATCGTCTGGCGAAGATCGACCGCCGTGCCCGGCCTCAGATAAGGTTTCATCTCCAGTCGCGAGAGCGAGAGCAGATCGTCGATCAGGCGGGCCATGCGTCCCGTTTGGTTCTGCATGATCTGCAGGAACTGGTCGCGCGCCGCCGGATCGTTGCGGGCCGGCCCGCGCAGCGTCTCGATGAAGCCGGCGATCGAGGCGAGCGGCGTGCGCAATTCATGGCTGGCATTGGCGATGAAGTCGGCCCGCATGCGGTCGATGCGGCGCGTCTCGCTCTGATCCTTGAACACCAGCACGTAAAGGCCTGTGGCATGGCCGACCGTTGACGCGCTGACCCTGTATGTCCGCTCCACCGGCAGCTTTTCGGTGTAATCGACAGCATCGGCGGCGACCTCGCCCGACAGGATGCCGTCCAGCAGCGCCTGCATTTCCGGCGCGCGAAACTTCAACGCCAGAGACATGCCCGGCGCCAGGCCGCCGAAGGCGGCGAAGGCGGCGGCGTTGGCGTGAACCATCGCGGCGGAATGGTCGAAAATGATCAGCGGATCGGCGACCGCGGCCGCCAGATACTCGCCGGAGAGCCGCTGCAGCCCGCTGGCCTCGATCGCCGCGCCTGTATCGGTCGACCGGCGCTCGGCGTCCGCAGGCAGCATCGCCGCGGCCGCCAACAGGGCCAAAGCCGGCACCAGCACGTAGATTGAAGCGCCGGCGAAAGAATAGACGGCGATGACCGCGAGCACGCCCGCGGCAAGCAGCCAGCGGTTGCGCCGAAGCCGAGCCGCCAAGGCTCGCCCCCTGCTGTCCTGCCCCGCGCCGGTCTCTGCCATAGGCCGTGCTACCCCGCATCCCGCCGGGCGGTCAGCGGCTCGCTGGACCGGCCCGACGCATGGGCTTCTTGAAAATCGGAATCGATTTTCGCGAAGGTTCATGCGCAAAATCAAAGTGCTACGGCGTGAATGCGTCCGGAAAGGCGCCACGCTGCACAGGCTCCATAGCATGAGTCCGCAAACTGGAAAGGTTCGTCCGGATGAAAAAAGCCAAGCAAACGGCTGAAGCGGCACCCGCCACAACACCGATCAAGATCAAGATCGGCGGCAAGGAGCGCGAGTTCGACATCGACAATCCGGTCCTGCCGGACTGGATCGAGGACAACAAGCTGACCGCCGGCGCCTATCCTTACGACAAGAAGATGAAGAGCGAGGACTACGAAAAGGAGCTCGAAGGGCTCCAAATCGAACTGGTCAAGGCGCAGGCCTGGCTTCAGGCGACCGGCAAGCGGGTGATGGCGCTGTTCGAGGGCAGAGACGCGGCCGGCAAGGGCGGCACGATCTTCGTGCTGCGACAATACATGAACCCGCGCACGGCGCGCAACGTCGCGCTGACCAAGCCGACGCCGACCGAGGCCGGGCAATGGTATTATCAGCGCTATGTCGACCATTTCCCGACTTCGGGCGAATTCGTCACCTTCGACCGCTCCTGGTACAACCGGGCCGGTGTCGAGCCGGTCATGGGGTTCTGCACGCCGGAGCAACATGAGAAATTCCTCGACGAGACACCGCATTTTGAGCGGATGATCTGCAACGAAGGCATCCATTTCTTCAAATTTTGGCTGAATATCGGTCGCGAGACCCAGCTCGAGCGGTTCCATGACCGCCGCTGGTCGCCGCTGAAGAACTGGAAGTTCTCGCCGATCGACATCGCCGGCGTCAGCAAATGGGACGACTACACCAGGGCGCGCGACCAGATGGTCGAGCGCACGCACAAGGAATTCTCGCCCTGGATCATCGTGCGCGCCAACGACAAGCGCCGCGCCCGGCTTGCGGTGATCCAGCGTATCCTTCTGTCGCTGCCCTATGATGGCCGCGACCTGGATGCCGTCGGCAAGCCCGACAAGAAGATCATCGGCGAAGGGCCGGGGTTCCTGAAGGACTGACGCACTGTCGCCCGGAGGTGCGCGGCGGTCCCGGAAAAACGGGATACACCAATCAAGAGCATGAATTACAGCGCCGCGCGGCTTTCGGCTCGCGCGGCGCTGAGACTTTCATGCCGGCCGCTCAGGCGGCTAGGCGGGCGATCCGCTGCAGCCGCTTCAGCGTGGTGTCATCCTGAAGCGCCTGCTGGAACAGCGTGATCTCGTGGTCGATACGATCGCACAACACCGCCGTATCGCCCTTGAGAAGGCTCCGCGTCTGCAGCAATGCCGCCACCGGCTTCTTGGCGAGCTGTTTCGCCCTCGCCAGCGTTGCTTCCTCGGCGCTGCCTTCCGTCACGATCTCGCCGACAAGGCCGAGGGCCTTGGCATCCTCGACGCCGAGCGTGTCGCCCAGGCAGAAGAAGCGGAAGGCGCCCGCATAGCCGAGCTTCTGGGGCGCCAGGATGCTGGTCGCCGCGTCCGGCACCAGGCCGAAATCGACGAACGGCACCCTGAAGGTGCTGCCCTTCGAGGCGATCACCATGTCGCAGTGGAACAGGATGGTGCAGCCGACGCCGACGGCATCGCCGTCGACGCAGGCAAGCACCGGCTTGGGGAAGGTCGCCAGCATGCGGAACATGTCGGTGACCGCGGCGATCAGTTCCCGGTGCTTGGTGGCATCGAGGAACTCCGAGAAATCGCCGCCAAGGCAGAAGCATCCGGCAAGGCCGCGCAGCATGACGACGCGGACCTCGTCATTGACGGCCGCCTCGTGGAGGGTCCTGGCAAGGCTAGCATAGGCATGCCGATCTAGCACCGGCCGGCCGTCATGCGAGGACACGGTGACGACCAGTGTATGGCCGCGCAGTTCCGGTTCGGGATGGAAACTCATGATCACCTCCCGGCTCACGAAGCCTGCTTCAGGCCAAGCAGGCCCGGATAACCCCGGTTCAGCACCGGCAGGAAGTGGTTGCGGCGGGCTCGCACGACCTCGAGCGTATGCTCGGTGAAGGTGAGCAGGGTCGCCACAACCTGCTGGTTGCCATAGGAGCGCTGGTAGCCGAGCGGCTTTGCCAGGAAGTGCAGTTGCAACGCCCTGAGCACCCACATCGGCTCGAACTCGATGATGACCTGGTTGACGTTGCGCTTCAGGCCCCATTCGACGAAGCCGGCGATCAGTTCGGTGCCGACCGTCGAGACGCCGCGCTTGCCGTCACGAAAACCCGGAGCCACCGCATAGCGGGTCAGTTCCCACACATTCGGTCCCGAGGGGGACTGCCCCTCGCAGAGATCGGACAGCACGTCCGTCAGAAGATGCGGCCGTGTCGTCGGCAGCATGCGCTGGTAACCGGCCAGTTCGCCGTTGCGGATCACAAGGTGGTGTTCGGCCTCGTCATGGTCGAACTGGTCGATCTCGAGCTGGTCGGGACGGTCGAGATCGGTCCATCCCATCTCCTCGACGAAGATCTTGTAGCGCAGGCGATGGACGGCCTCCCAAAGGTCGGGGCGTTCCATCAATTCCTGAGTGGTAAGGGCGAAAAGCATTAGCCGTCTCCTGGGCTTAAGAGGATGATACGGCCGGGCTTTCCCGAAAATATTACGCGAACGCGTAGGCAAGAATTCTAGGCCAGCACGGCCGACCTGGCTAATATAGCCACGCCTAATCGCCTCCGCGACTGCCTGCACACGGTTGGCGGTGCCCAGTTTGATTTGGCGTTAAGAAATCATTAGCCCTCTCCCAAGAGGGAGATTCGGCTGCGCTTTTCTGAAAATATCACGTGATTGCGCAGGCCGAAATTTTCCAGGTCGGCCGGCCGGGCTAACTGATGTAGCCGCGCCTGATGGCCTCTGCGACTGCCTGCACCCGGTTGGCTGCGCCGAGTTTGCTCTTGGCGTTAAGAAGATGTTTCTCGGAAGTGTGTTCCGAGATGCCTAAAATTTGAGATATCTCCCATTCGGACTTGCCAACGGCCGCCCATTGCAGGCATTCCCGCTCACGTGCCGTCAATTCTATATGATCGACGATGCTGTCGGCCTTGGTGTGCAGTTGCATGGCGCGGCCGATCGCATAGGTCGACGCCAGCGAGACCATTCCGAATTCCTGGTCCGACAGTTCAACGGATTCACCGCCCAGCGAGACCATGACGATCTGGCCGTCGAGCGTGACCAACGGAAACGCAAGACCGTCGCGCAGCTTGAACTGGCGCGCGTCGCCCATGACCTCGTCGCTGCTCTTGTCGATTACGGCGTTCTTGGACGCGTCCCGCCATTGGAACGGCGCCTGAAGCTGCTTCATGTGACTGACGACCGGATCGTGGTCGACATAGTTGCGCGCCACGTAGCGCTCCAGCCATTCGCCGGGCCAATCGCAAAGCATCACATGCTGTTTCTGCCGGCCGCGTGGCGTGCCAGGTTGCGGCACGGTTCCCGCCATCAGGGCGGTCAGGCCGAAATTCGAAGTGACGCCCAGCAGCCTCTCGCAAACCGCCGCCGCGGTGCCAGCATTCTGCAACTGGTCTATATATTCCAGAGTTCTGTCAAACAGGCCCATCGCAACATCTACCCCATGTTGCTTCTGCTTTTTCGTTGCCGATAGTAGACGCTCGAACACCCCTTCGCCATCAACCACGGGTCGCAATGATCTCCGAAAAGCCGGTAGCTTCCCCCTTCCGGCGCGCAGGGTCGTTTGCAACGGGTTGAACCATACGCTTAATTTAACCGCTTGAAATCAAAAACCGTTGTGCCTGCATCATTTTCATACGAAAAGCCTGCGAACGGGGACGAGGGCGGAGCCATATCGTGATCTTGCGGTGGATAACTCTGGCCCTGATGTCCGCACTTGCCGGCGTATTGCCCTTTGCCGGCGCGACTCAAGGGGCGGAGCCGCAGGTGCCGGTGCTGTGGGACGCCAAGGAGCGGTTGCCGAAACCCGATCTCTCCGCTCTGCCGCGACTCAGATTCCTCACAACCACCGATTTTCCGCCCTTCAACTTCCTCGACGGCTCGGGTCGCCTGTCCGGTTTCCACATCGACCTGGCGCGGGCGATCTGCGCGGAATTGGGCGTCGCCGAGAAATGCCAGATCCAGGCCCTGCCGTGGAACGAGTTGGAGGATGCCCTGCAGAAGGGCGAGGGCGAGGCGATCATTGCCGGCATCGCCGCGACGCCGGCGAGCCGCGAGAAATACGCCTTCTCGCGCTCTTACATGCAGTTCCCGGCACGCTTCATCATGCCGAAGGCGAAGGCCTTCGCCGAGCCGATCCTCGACAAGCTGCGCAGCAAGCGGGTCGGCGTCGTCGCCGGCTCGGCGCATGAGAAAATGCTGCGCGATTACTTCAGCACCGTGCAGGTGGTGACCTTTGACACACCGGAAGCCCTCTATGCCGATCTCAAGGCCGGCAAGGTCGACGCCGCCTTCGGCGACGGCATGCGCTTCGCCTTCTGGCTGGGCGGTTCCGACGCGGCCGGCTGCTGCCGCTTTGCCGGCGGTCCGTATCTGGCGCCGGAGTATCTGGGCTCGGGCATGGCGATCGCCACCAGGGCGGGCGATCCGGCGCTGGCCGCCGCCTTCGACTATGCGCTGCAGGAAATCTCGATCAAGGGCACCTTCGCCGAGTTCTATCTGCGCTATTTTCCCGTCAGCTTCTTCTGAAGGTTGCTGCCAACGCTAAGTCAGCGTGCGTAGGCGCGCCTTGGCCGCTCGCGCAATCGCGGCCACGGTCAGCGTGTCGAGGTCGAGCTTGAGGCGGATGAGCTGCAGCACCCTGACCTCCTCCATGCGCATTTCGAGATCGACGGCGGCGACCTCGAAAGCGGCGGCGTAGGCGGTATCGCGCAGCCGGTCCGGCAGCGCTTCGGCAATGCGGGCCAGCACGCCTTCCAGCCCACCCTTCTCATGCAGCGCCTTCTGGCAGGCTTGCGCCACTGGAATCAGCCTGTCCTGGTTGAAGTCGACGAAGACCGGCCAGGAACGGACGACGTCGCCGATCCGCGCCAGCTCGACATCGGTCATGTCGCGATCGGAAGCCGAGGTGATGACCATCAGGTGGATCAGGGCTTCGTGCGGCGTCAACAACGGCATTCAGAACTCCTAACAGCGTGCATGTCATTCCCCCAAACCGCGACACACTTCTGGGTGACATGCATTTGGAAGTGAGGCTCGAACGTAGGAGCGCAATTGTGGCGCCGCAAGGAAAACCGCCGCATATCGTTGACGCTCCGGCCCGTCGCGCCTAGAGACCGGTCGACAAAATCTTATCCGCCGCAAGACGGCCATGACTGGAACTTCGATATGACGGGATCAAACATCATCGATCTCAATCCCGAGATGCATGCCGCGGCGGCCGAGAGCAAGGCCTGGCCGTTCGAGGAAGCGAAGAAAATCATCGCCCGGTACAAGGGCAAGGATTTCCCCGAGACCGTGCTGTTCGAGACCGGCTACGGCCCGTCCGGCCTGCCGCATATCGGCACCTTCGGCGAGGTGGCGCGCACAACCATGGTGCGGCATGCCTTCCGCGTGCTGACGCAGGACAAGGTCAAGACCAAGCTTCTGTGCTTCTCCGACGATATGGACGGCATGCGCAAGATCCCCGACAACGTGCCGGACCGCGCCGCGCTCGAGCCCCATCTGCATATGCCGCTGACCTCGGTGCCCAATCCGTTCGGCGGCGACTATGCGAGCTTCGCCGACCACAACAACGCGATGCTGTGCCGCTTCCTCGACACGTTCGGCTTCGATTACGAGTTCGCCAGCGCGACCAAGTACTACAAGGCCGGCCGCTTCGACGAGGTGCTGCTGCGCGCCGCCGAACGCTATGACGACATCATGGGTGTGATGCTGCCGACGCTCGGGCCGGAGCGCCAGGCGACCTACAGCCCGTTCCTGCCGATCTCGCCGAAGAGCGGCCGCGTGCTCTACGTGCCGATGATAAATGTCGACGCAAAGGCCGGCACCGTCACTTTCGACGACGAAGGCACCGAGACGACGCTGCCCGTCACGGGCGGCCATGTGAAGCTGCAGTGGAAGCCGGATTTCGGCATGCGCTGGGCGGCGCTCGGCGTCGATTTCGAGATGTTCGGCAAGGACCACCAGACCAATGCGGCGATCTACGACCGCATCTGCAACATCCTCGGCGGCCGCGCGCCGGAGCATTTCGTCTACGAGTTGTTCCTCGACGAGGAAGGCCAGAAGATTTCGAAGTCGAAGGGCAATGGCCTGACCATCGACGAGTGGCTGACCTATGCGCCGACGGAGAGCCTCGGCCTCTATATGTACCAGCGGCCGCGGCAGGCGAAGAAGCTCTATTTCGACGTCATCCCGAAGGCGGTGGACGAGTATTACGCTTTCCTTGGCGCCTATCCGCGCCAGGACTGGAAGGAGCGGCTGGGCAATCCGGTCTGGCACATGCATGACGGCAACCCGCCGGCCATCGACCTGCCGGTGCCGTTCGCGCTGCTGCTCAACCTTGTCAGCGCCTCCAACGCGCATGACAAGGCGGTGCTGTGGGGTTTCATCTCGCGGCATGCGCCTGGCGTGACACCGAAGACGCATCCGGAGCTCGACCGGCTGACCGGCTACGCGATCCGCTACTTCGACGACTTCGTGAAGCCGACCAAGGTTTACCGCGCCGCCGACGAGGTGGAGCGCGAGGCGTTGGCGAGGCTTTCCGAAGCGCTCGGCGCGCTGCCGCAAGGCGCCGACAGCGAAGCGATCCAGAATGCCGCGCTCAACGTGGCGCGCAAGATCGAGCGCTACCAAGACCATTCCAAGCAGAGCCCGGAAGGCGGACCCGGCGTGTCCGTCGCCTTCTTCCAGATGATCTACCAGGTGCTGATCGGGCAGGAACGCGGACCGCGCTTCGGTTCCTTCGCCGCACTCTACGGCATTGCCGAGACGCGCGCGCTTATTGAGCGGGCGCTGGCTGGTCAGTTGGCGGCGTAACGGCGCCGCCCTCGGCCGGCAGGATCGAATCCGGCGCCACGGGCGCCGGACCCGACATGGCCGGCACCGCCGGCAGGCCGTCAAGCTTCGGCGCCGGGCCAAAAATACCCTTCTTCCCGGAGCGGGCCTTGTTCTCGGCCTCGACATAGGGGCCGCCTTGCGCGGCGCGCGCCCAGCCGTTCTCGACCAGCCACTGGCCGATGTCCTGATTGCCGATATGGCATTCGGCGGAAATGGTATCGCGGCCGCCCTCCGGCGGCACCGCGCAGGCGACCGCTCGGCCGCGCAGGAACGCGCGGAAGGCTGTCCTGGCGCGCGTGCCGCAGGCCCAGGTCTGGCCCTGGTCGCTGCAGGTCTCGTCCGTCTTGACGGCGTCCACGCCGGACACGGAGACCGCATAGCCCTTCGCCTCGATCAGCCCGGCGGCGGTGGCGACCGGCTGGAACAATTTGGTGCCGTTCCAGTCGCCCGGCATCTTCGTTTTGGGCGGCTTGGGCGGTCCGGCCAGCGCCAGATCGCTGAGCGGCGCGCGCGGTTCGACCCGTTCGAGTTCCTGGTCCGACAGCTCGGGCGGCGCCACGACGTCGGGATCGATGGCCCTCGAGTGAACAACGGGGTTCGGTGGAGCGGCTGGCGCGGGAATGGCCGAGGTCGTCGGCTCTTCCGGGAGCGTATCCGCGCCGGAGGCGGAGAGCGCATCGTCCCCGGCGGTGGGGAGCGCATCGGCGATGGGATCGATCTGATCGACCATGATGACGCTCTCATGCCCCTTGACCACGCGGCCGCCCGCCACAACGAGCGCGGCCATCACCGGAACCGCCAGAACCGTCAGGATGATCTGAAGAAGCCGCACCGGCCCGAACCTACTGGCTCGCCCAGACGATGCGCGCCACCCATTCGATTTCGCGCGTCGGGATGTCACGGTCCGGATGGGCGGGGTTGAGCGAAACCAGCACGATCGACTTCACCGTTTGCCGGTCGAGCACCTTGGCCATCACCTCCCCGGCGGTGGTCTTGACGACGACACGGTCGCCCTTGCGCGTCGGCGCGCCGGGTTCGACGATCAGCACATCGCCATTGCGGTAGAGCGGCAGCATGGAATCGCCTTGCACCTGCAGCGCGTATGAGGTCTCGGTCGCCCGCGCGGGAAGCTCGACCAGATCCCAGCCCTGCCCCGCCGGGTAGCCGGCATCGTCGAAGAAGCCGCCGGCGCCGGCCTGAGCGAAGCCAAGCAGGGGAACGGCGCTGCGGTGTTGGGCGACGGAGGCAGCGCGCCCTTCGACAAGTCCAGTGAATTCCTCGAGCGACGCGCCGGTGGCCTCGATGATCTTGGCCAGCGATTCGGTCGAGGGCCAGCGTGGCCTGCCGTCGGAAGACAGGCGCTTCGACTTGTTGAAGGCCGTCGAATCGAGGCCCGCGCGCCGGGCGAGGCCGGAAGCCGACAGCGAATAGCGCTCGGCGAGAGCGTCGATTGCGGCCCAGACGCGATCGTGTGAGAGCAAGTCCGCTCTCCTTCGAAAACAGGAAAAAATGCCTCAAGCCTGTCTAGCGCGCGACCATCTGATTGTCCACTGGCGAAGGGTCGGATCGCCGACGATCAGACCTGCTTGGCCTGCTCGCGCAAATTCTTGTGCGAAATCATGAAGGCGCGCTCGGTTTCGGTCGGCGGACGCGGCCGGGCGGCGCAGCCGAGCGCCGCGACGACCTCGTCGATGTCGAGGAAGCGACGCCCACCGCGGTCATAGACGCCGCCGGTGGTCAGGATCAGCGCCGCCGTCTCGCCGCCATCGAGAACGAAACGGCGACGGCCAATGACCGACGTGCCTTCCCAGGCCTCGATCGACGAGATCACCTCGAAGCGGCGCCACAGCTTGATCTCGCGCACATAGGCGACCTGCAGGCCGCCGATCATTGGCGCCCAGCCATTCTTGCGTGCCAGCGCGATGAGGCCGATGCGCAGGAAGATCGATGCGGCCGAGATCGGCCAGCATCATGTAGCGGGCGTTGTTCAGATGCAGGTTGAAGTCGATGTCGATCGGTAGGCAGCGAAAGGCGAGCCGGCTTTCCTCGCCGGCCCGATAGGGGCCACGGCTCGACGCCGTGGCCATGGTGCGTGCCATTCGCCCCCAGACATACATGGTCGGGGTTCGTCAGGCCGCCTCTCTGACCTCGCCCTTCTGGTAGGGGTCGAAGCGCAGGTAGAAGGTCTCGCCCTTCTCAGCCATGTCGAGCAGAAGCTTCGGCGCCTTGAACTCGGCGCCATATTTCTTCTGCAGTCCCTTGGCGATCTTGACGAAACGCTTGGCGCCGATGCCGTCGATGTAGGACAGCGCGCCACCGGTGAAGGGCGCGAAGCCGAAGGCGAGGACCGAGCCGACATCGGCCTCGCGCGGATCGGTGACGATGCCTTCCTCCATCACGCGCGCCGCTTCCAGCGCTATGGTGACCAGCAGCCGCTCCTTCAGCTCCTCATAATCTACCTTTTCGGGCTTCTGCTGCGGATAGAGGTCCTTCAGGCCCGGCCACAGCTTCTTCTTCGCGGGTTTCGCCGGATAGTCGTAGAAGCCCTTGCCGTTCTTGCGGCCGAAGCGGCCATGCGTGTCGACCATGGTGTTGATCAGAGCCATCTGCTTCGGATCGACGGACTTCTCGCCGAGATCCCGGATGGTCTGCTTCATGATCTTCTGGGCAAGGTCGACGGCCGTCTCGTCGGTCAGAGCGAGCGGGCCGACCGGCATGCCGGCGGCCTTGGCGGCGTTCTCGATCATCGGCGCCGGGACGCCCTCGATCAGCATCTTGTAGGCTTCCGACATGTAGCGCAGCACGCACCGGTTGACGTAGAAGCCGCGCGTGTCGTTGACGACGATCGGCGTCTTCTTGATGGCGCGCACAAAGTCGAAGGCCACGGCCAGGGCCTTGTCGCCCGTCTTCTTGCCGAGGATGATCTCCACCAGCATCATCTTGTCGACCGGCGAGAAGAAGTGGATGCCGATGAAGTTCTTCGGCCGCGCCGAGTTCTTTGCCAGGGCGGTGATCGGAATCGTGGACGTGTTGGAAGCAAAGATCGCCGACGACTTCAGCACCGCCTCGGCCTTCTCGGTGGCATCCTTCTTCACGCCCGAATCCTCGAAGACCGCCTCTACAACGAGGTCGCAGCCGGCAAGGTCGGCATAGTCCGCCGTCGGCGTGATCAGCGACAGGAGCTTGTCCTTGTCTTCCGGCTTGGCGCGGCCCTTCTTGACCTGATCGGCCATCAGGCTGTCGGAATGCGCCTTGCCCTTCTCGGCCGAAGCCAGGTCGCGGTCGAGCAGCACGACCGGAATGCCGGCCCGCGCGGTGACATAGGCGATGCCGGCGCCCATGAAGCCGGCGCCGAG
Source organism: Mesorhizobium sp. M2A.F.Ca.ET.043.02.1.1 (assembly GCF_003952405.1). Classification (NCBI taxonomy): domain Bacteria; kingdom Pseudomonadati; phylum Pseudomonadota; class Alphaproteobacteria; order Hyphomicrobiales; family Phyllobacteriaceae; genus Mesorhizobium; species Mesorhizobium sp. M2A.F.Ca.ET.043.02.1.1. The sequence goes on along the minus strand of NZ_CP034445.1, from coordinate 4,502,390 downwards.
AATGCCGATCTTCTTGAACTTGGTTTCCGGCACGCCGGCCGGGCGCCGCGCGCCCTTGTTCAGTTCCTGCAGCGACAGGAACAGCGAGCGGATCATCGCCGCCGCTTCCTTGGTCTGCATGATCTCGGTGAAATAGCGCTGCTCGATCCTGAGCGCGGTGTCGAACGGCACCAGCAGGCCTTCATAGACGCATTTCAGGATCGCGGCCGCGGCCGGATAGTTGCCATAGGTCTCGCGGCGCAGGATGGCGATAGCCGGCGGCCAGAGATTGGCGCCGGCCGCCGAATAGATCGGACCGCCCGGCAGCTTGAAGCCCTTCTCGTCCCAGGGCGCCACCGGCTTCAGGCCGTTCTTGATCATCGCCTTGGCGGTCTCGACGAGCTTCTTCGGCTCCGCGATCTCATGGATCAGCCCCATCTGCTTCGCCTTTTGCGGCGACAGGTTCTGCCCGGTGGTCAGCATCTGCAGCGCCTGCTGCTGGTCCGTCAGCCGCGGCACGCGCTGGGTGCCGCCGGCGCCCGGGAAAATGCCGATCTTCACTTCGGGAAGCGCCATCTTCACCTTGTCGGAATCGGCGGCGACGCGGCCGTGGCAGGCAAGCGACATCTCGAAGGCGCCGCCCATGCAGGTGCCGTTGATCGCCGACACCCAAGGCTTGCCGGAAGTCTCGATCTTGCGGAACAGGCCGGTCATATAGCCGGCATTCTCGAACAGCGCCTTGGTCGCCTTGTCGAGATCCTTCTCTTTTTCCGCGGCGAAGGTGGCCAGCATCTTCTGCAGCATGGTGATGTCGGCGCCGCCGGAGAATGTATCCTTGCCGGAGGTGATGACCGCGCCCTTGATGGCGGCATCGCCGGCCACCTTATCAACGATGGCGTCCAGCTCGCGCATCACCTCTTCGGTGAAGACGTTCATCGAACGATCCGGCATGTCCCAGGTGATCAAGGCAATGCCGTCGGCATCCACGTCGAGGGTGAAATTGGTGTAGCTCATCTCTTCTCTCCCTCAGACGCGTTCGATGATGGTGGCGGTGCCCATGCCGGCGCCGATACAGAGCGTGACCAGCGCGGTGGTGAGGTCGCGGCGCTCCAGCTCGTCCAGCACCGTGCCCAGTATCATGGCGCCGGTGGCGCCGAGCGGATGGCCCATGGCGATCGCGCCGCCATTGACGTTGATCTGGTCATGCGGGATGTCGAAGGCCTGCATGTAGCGCAGCACGACGGAGGCGAAGGCCTCGTTGAGCTCGAACAGGTCGATGTCCGACTGCTTCATCTTGGCGCGCTTCAAGAGCTTCTCGGTGACGTCGACCGGACCGGTCAGCATCAGCACCGGCTCCGAGCCGATATTGGCGAAGGCGCGGATGCGCGCGCGCGGCTTCAGGCCCATGGACTTGCCGGCCTTCTTCGAGCCGAGCAGCACGGCGGCAGCACCGTCGACGATGCCCGACGAATTGCCGGCATGGTGGACGTGGTTCACTTCCTCGACCTCCGGGTGCTTCTGCACCGCCACCGCGTCGAAGCCGCCCATTTCGCCCGGCATGACGAAGGACGGGTTGAGCGAGGCCAGCGACTGCATGTCGGTCGTGGGCCGCATGTGCTCGTCGCGGTCGAGGATCAACAGGCCGTTCTGGTCTTTGATCGGGATCACCGAGTTCTTGAAGCGGCCCTCTTCCCACGCCTTGCCGGCGCGCTTCTGGCTTTCGACTGCATAGGCGTCGACGTCATCGCGGGAAAAGCCGTATTTCGTGGCGATCAGGTCGGCCGAGATGCCCTGCGGCACGAACCAGCCGGGCAGGCCTACGGACGGATCCATGAACCAGGAACCGCCGGACATGCCCATTCCGACGCGCGACATGGATTCCACGCCGCCGGCAATGACGATCTCGTCCGCCCCTTGCGCGATCTTGGCGGCGCCGAAATTGATGGCGTCGAGGCCCGAAGCGCAGAAACGCGAGATCTGCATGCCCGGCGCCTTGGTATCGTAGCCGGCCTCGAAGGCGGCGGCGCGCGGAATGACCGAGCCCGCCTCGCCGACCGGGTCGACGCAGCCGAAGATGATGTCGTCGACATTGCCCGTGTCGAGCCCGTTGCGGTCGCGCAACGCCTCGAGCGTCTTCGCGGCGAGCCGCACCGCCGGCACCTCATGCAGCGCGCCATCCTTCTTGCCCCTGCCGCGCGGCGTGCGCACGGCGTCATAGACGTAAGCCTCAGTCATTTTCGTGCTCCTTGGCTTTGCCGGCCGCCGCGCTCAGAGAGAGCGCCCGATCAGCAATTTCATGATCTCGTTGGTGCCGCCATAGATGCGCTGGACGCGGGCGTCGCGGTACATGCGGGCGATCGGATATTCATTCATGTAGCCATAGCCGCCATGCAGTTGAAGGCATTCGTCGACGACTTTGCCCTGCAGGTCGCTGAGCCAGTATTTGGCCATCGAGGCGGTCACTGGGTCGAGGCCGCCGTCGATGTGGCGGGCGACGCAGTCATTGTAGAAGACGCGGCCGATCGTGGCCTCGGTCTTCAGTTCGGCCAGCTTGAACTGGGTGTTCTGGAAATCGATGACGGCCTTGCCGAAGGCCTTGCGTTCCTTGACGTAATCGATGGTGAGCGCCAGCGCCCGCTCGATCATGGCGATCGCGCCCGTGCCAATCTGCAGGCGCTCCTGCGGCAATTGCTGCATCAGTTGGACGAAGCCCTTGCCTTCCTCGTGGCCGAGCAGGTTGGAGGTCGGCACGCGCACGTCGTTGAAGAACAGCTCGGACGTGTCGTTCGACTTCAGCCCGATCTTGTCGAGGTTGCGGCCGCGCTGAAAACCCTCGACCTCGTCGGTCTCGACGACGATCAGCGAGGTGCCCTTGGCGCCCTTGTCCGGATCGGTCTTGGTGACGACAATGATCAGGTTGGCCAGCTGGCCATTGGTGATGAAGGTCTTCGAGCCGCTGATCTTGTAGTGGTTGCCGTCCTTCTCGGCACGGGTCTTGACGCCCTGCAGATCGGAGCCGGCGCCAGGCTCAGTCATGGCGATGGCGCCGATAAGCTCGCCGGTCGCAAGCTTCGGCAGCCATTTCTGCTTCTGCTCCTCGGAGCCGTAGTGAAGAATGTAGGGTGCGACGATCGAATTGTGCAGGCCGATGCCGAAACCGTCGACGCCGACATGGCCGATCGCCTCGATGATCGCGCTCTCATGCGCAAAAGTCCCGCCCGAGCCGCCATATTTCTCCGGCATGGAAGCGCAGAGCAGCCCGGCGGCGCCCGCCTTCAGCCAGCTCTCTCGGTCGAACATCTCGTTCTTCTCGAACTCGTCATAGCGCGGCGCGATCTCTTCGGCCATGAAGCGGGACGCCATGTCGTGGAGCATGCCGACCTCGTCCGCCGCCCAGGCGGGCTTCGGAAGACCAAGAATTTCGGCTGGATTTGTCGCCACGTTTTCCTCCGCGTTCCGACGATTGTGGGCCGGCGGCGCCGGCCCGCCGAATCTAGAACGCTTCCGCCGGCAACGCCATCAGCGTGTCCGCGCCACTGGAAATGCGGGCAAGCCGCGTCGCCGTTTCCGGCATGATGCGCTCCATGAAGAAGCGCGCCGTGACCAGCTTGGTATCGTAGAATGGCGCAGCGCCGTTGGCGCCTTCCGCGAGCTTGGCCTGCGCGGACTTCGCCATCTGGGCCCACATATAGCCCAGCGCCACGAGACCGAAGAGATGCATGTAGTCGGTCGAGGCGGCGCCTGCGTTGTCGGGCTTGGCCATGGCGTTCTGCACCAGCCACATCGTAGCCGCTTGCAGGTCGTTGAGACCCTTCTTCAGCGCCTTGGTGAAGGGCGCCATCTTCTCATCAGTGCGGTTCTCCTCGCAGAACTCGCCGAGCTCCTTGAAGAAGGCCTGCACGGCGCGACCGCCATTCTGCGCCAGCTTGCGGCCGACGAGGTCGAGCGCCTGGATGCCGTTGGCACCTTCATAGATCATGGCGATGCGGGCATCGCGCACGAACTGGCTCATGCCGTGCTCTTCGATATAGCCGTGGCCGCCGAACACCTGCTGGGCCATCACCGCGTGGTCGAAACCCTTGTCGGTGAGCACGCCCTTGACCACCGGCGTCATCAGGCCGGTGTAATCGTCGGCCGCCTGGCGGTCCTTGTCGTCGCCGGAACGATGCGCGACGTCGGATTTGATCGCCGTCCACAATGCCAGCGCGCGGCCGGCCTCGTTATAGGCCTTCATGGTCATCAGCGAACGGCGGATGTCGGGATGGACGATGATCGGATCGGCCTTCTTGTCCGGCGCCTTGGCACCCGACAGCGAGCGCCCCTGCAGCCGGTCCTTGGCGTAGGAGACGGCGTTCTGATAGGCGATCTCGGAGACCGAAAGCCCCTGCAGGCCGACGCCGAGGCGGGCCTCGTTCATCATGGTGAACATAGCCTTCAAGCCGCCGTTCAATTCGCCGAGCAGCGTGCCCTCGGCCTCGTCATAATTCATGACGCAGGTCGAGTTGCCGTGGATGCCCATCTTCTCCTCGATCGAGCCGCAGGAGAGCGTGTTGCGCTCACCGGGATTGCCAGCGGCATCAAGCTTGAACTTCGGCACGATGAACAGCGAGATGCCCTTGACGCCTTCCGGCGCGCCCTCGACGCGGGCCAGCACCAGATGGACGATGTTGTCCGACATGTCGTGCTCGCCGGCGGAGATGAAGATCTTCTGGCCGGAAATCCTGTAAGTGCCGTCGCCGTTGGGAACGGCCTTGGTGCGCAGCAGGCCGAGATCGGTGCCGCAATGCGGCTCGGTGAGGTTCATGGTGCCGGTCCAGCCGCCCTCGATCAGCCTCGGCAGCCAAGTGGCCTTCTGTTCGTCCGTGCCATGGGTGACGATGGCCGCGATGGCGCCTTGCGTCAGGCCGGGATACATCATCAGCGCCATGTTGGCCGAAATCATGTATTCGGAGACGGCAGTGTGGACCGCATAGGGCAGGCCCTGGCCACCGAACTCGGCGGGTGCTGCAAGCCCCATCCAGCCGCCCTCGCGATACTGGTCGTAGGCGTCCTTGAAGCCCTTCGGCGTCGTCACCGAGCCGTCGTCATGGCGCACGCAGCCTTCCATGTCGCCAACCCGGTTCAGCGGATGCATGACGTTCTCGGCGAGCTTGGCGCCTTCGGCGAGGATCGCCTCGACCACGTCGGGCGTCGCGTCCGAGAGGCCCGGAAGATTGGAATAGCGCTGATAGCCCAGCACGTCGTTGAGCACGAACAGCGTGTCCTGGATCGGGGCCCTGTAGATCGTCATGCCTTCCTCCACCCTTACAGTCCCGGCCCGGCCGGCAAGTCGCCTCTCCCGGACAGGGAGACCGGGCCAATGTCGATGTTGCGATAGCAAATATTGACGTTTGCGTAAACGTCAACTTCGTCGCAGCCTGAAATTTTTGTGAGCGGTCAGGCATTGTGACGACAAAAAAGCCGCGCGGCCATAGCCACGCGGCTTTCTACGTCCCGGTATTCCGGAAGAGCGGGCGATCAGCCGACGGCGCTGGCCTGCGGCGGCGCGGTGCGCTCGACGAGCATCTGCCGCACGACCGACATCGAGTTGCTCAGCTCGCCGATAGCATCATCGATCAGCGCCCGCTGCTTCTGCAGGCGAGCGAGCTGCTTCTCCGACTTGTCGAGCGCCAGCCGCAGCTGCTTGGTGTTGGTGCCGGTCGGATCGTAGAGATCCATCATCTGCTTGACGTCGCGCAGCGAGAACCCGACCTTGCGGCCGAGCAGGATCAGCTTCAGCCGAGCCTTGTCGCGGCGCGTGTAGAGACGGGTCGAGCCGTCGCGATGAGGATTGAGAAGGCCCTTGTCTTCATAGAAACGCAGCGTGCGCAGCGTCACGCCGTATTTCTTGGCCATCTCACCGATGCGGACGAATTCCTCGCCTGCCTCGGCTGGTATGTCATTGGTATTGGCCGCGGCTTCGCCGGGCGAAACAAGTTTCATGGTCACTGGCATTCCCCTGGTGGCGTCGCGGTCGCGGACCAAGCGTCGCCTGAATGGAAGCGGGGGCGTGCTTCCAATCGTGGTTGCAACAACAAATCAATCGCAAGAGGCACGGCTTCGCACCTTTTACGTTTACGTCAATCCTATATCGACAGCCGCAGGGTGACGCAAGGGCGTTGTCGGAGCGAACCTTTATGCCGCACCCGAAATGCCGCTCACGATTTATGCGCGACTTCTTAAGCTTGGTTAACGCCTTGTTTACCACGTTGGGCGAAATGTGCGCATGTCGGTCACCCGTGGTTATCCTGTAGCGAATTTTTCACGGTTTTCGAAGCGCGGGTAAAACCCGGGAAGCTCGTCTTCCTCCGCAGCAAAACCGCTCGGCTCGCTTCGTACCCGGCAGGCTACTGGGAAACCGGTCTTTGGCCGGCCACTCTGAACACGGGCGCATCGATGAACAGCAAGCGGTCCTATCTCGATACACTCAACGCCGGCAGGCAACGCCGGCCGCATGCCTCGCTCGAAGAACTGAACCGCTCGCTCGAAACGCTCGAGCAGAGGCTGGACCGGACGCGCGCCGACATGCCCGACCGCCCCGACCCGCGACGGCCGACCGCCGAGCCGCGTTATCCCAGCACGCAGCCTTACGGCCAGGCGCCGCGCTGGTATGAGGATCCCTATGCCGTGCAAAGACCCCTGGACCGGGCGCCGCAGAATCCGTGGCCGCAGGAGCGCGCCCCGCAAAACCCCGCGCCCGCCTATCAGGCGATCGCGCGCGACATCGACCGGGTGCGCGGCCAGGAAGACAGCGTCGCCATGGTCGGCAAGATCGCCGTCGAGTTGCGCGGGCTGCGCGAGGAACTTCGGCACCAGATGACCGCCGGCCTGCAGCGCGAATTCGAGGCGTTTCGCCAGGATATCGACCGCGCCCTGCAGGCCAACAGCCAGCGCGGCGCGATGCCCGACAAGAGCAGCGCCGAGCTCGGCCTCGAATTCGAGCGGCTTTCGGGAGCGATCCAGTCGCTCGCCGAAAAAAGTGATGACCGCAGCGTCAATCTGCTGCGGCTGGAACTGGAACAGGTGAAGGGCGCGCTGGACACGTTGGCGCGCGAGGAAAGCGTGCAGAAGGTCGACCGCCGCTGGGACGATTTCGACCGCCGCTGGAGCGCTTTCGAGGACCGTGTCGACGCCGACCAGCGCAAGCGCGCCGAAGGCCCTAGCCTTTCAGTGCTGACAGATCGGCTCGAGCAGATTAGCAGCGCCGTCAACAGCCTGCCGGAATCGCTTTCGCTGCGCTCGCTGGAGGAAAAGGTGCGCACGCTTGCCGGCGCGGTCGACCGTTTCGCCGGCCAGCAGACCGCGCGCGGCGGCGAAACGCTCGCCATGATCGACGAGCGGCTGGACGAGATTTCCCGCGCCATCGTCGCATCGACGGTGGCCGCGCAGGCCAATGCCTTCGACCCCGAGACCTTCGGCCGGATCGAGAAGCGCATGGCCTCGCTGGCGGTGCAGATCGAAGAGGTCGCGCAGTCGCAGCCCGGCGCCGAGGTCCTCGACCGCCTCAATCTTCTCACCAGCCGCGTGGACCAGCTGGCCGGCCGCACCGATCTGCCCGAGCAGGCCATGGAGCGTCTGGGCAAACAGATCGCTTCCATCACCGACAAGATGGACCGCGCGCCGGCCATGCCCGACGCGGACCAGATCTTCCAGGGCCTGGAGCAGCGCTTCGACGCGCTGTCGATGCTGCTCGAGCGCCGCCAGGGAGACGCAATCGAACAAAGCAACGCGTTGTTCCACGATCTGGAGCGTCGGCTGGACGAGGTGGCGAATAGGCTCGACCAGCGCATGCGTCAAGACGACAGCGCCGGCATCATGGAAGCGATCGATGCCCGCTTCACCGCTCTGGCCAAGCGCATCGAGACGCGCGCGCCCGATCCCGCCAGCGATATGGCGATCCGCGGGCTCGAAAGCCGGCTCGAGGATATTTCCAGCCGGCTGGAATCGTCGGCGCATCAGGTCGCCGGCATCGATCCGGCGCTGATCCGCAGCCTGGAAGCGCAGGTCGCCGGCCTATCGGCGCATCTTTCCAGGCCCGGCACGCCGCTGCCCGAGTTCGAGGACATCAGTCCGCGCCTAAACGAGATCGAGAAGTCGCTGGCCGGCACGCGCGATTCCATTCTGAGCGTGGCGCGCGAGGCGGCCGAGAGCGCCGTCAAATCGCTCGCCGAGTCGACCTCCAGCACGGCGCAGACCAACGCGACCGCCGTTGCCGGCCTCGCCCAGGATCTGAAGACGCTCGAAGCGCTCACCCGCCGCTCCGACGAACGCAATTCGCGGACTTTCGAGGCAATCCACGACACGCTGCTCAAGATCGTCGACAGGCTGGGCTCGCTGGAAGCGACCGAGACCAGCGAGGCGGTCAGCGAGCTGGTCGATCCGCAACCGGCCAGCAAGCGCGGCGGCCGCGGCGGCAAGATCGCGGTGCAGGACGCGCCTTCGATGGATATCGACCAGCCGCTGCCGCTCACCGGAGACATGGCTAGCCTTGAAGGCCGCGCCGCGGAGATCATGCGCGACGAGCCGAGCGTACCGCGCACGCCCGCCGAGGCTGCTGCAGCAGCCGCCATGGCGGCGCTGGGACCGGATGCGGTCGGCGACAGGAGCGAGACGGCCGGCCGCAGGAAATCCATGTTCAGCGGCCTGGCGCGCGCCTTCAAGGGCAAGAAGGACGCGGACACGCAGCCGCTTGCCGGCTCGGCGCCGGTCGGCGACGTGCCGAGCGTCGACATCGACGAACCACTCGACCCCAAGGCGGCCAACCGGCCGTTGGAGCCCGGTTCCGGTGCGCCGGACCTCAATGCCATCATGAAGCGGGTGCGAGACGAGCGCGGCGGGCAGCCGGCCCGGCGCACCGACAGCGATGCCGCTAAGTCGGATTTCATCGCCGCGGCCCGGCGCGCTGCCCAGGCGGCAGCGGCGGAAGCCGACACGCTGAAGCGGCAATCGACCATGACCGGCCCGGTGAAGGCACTGCGGATCGGCGACCTGCTCAAGGCGCGGCGCAAGCCGATCCTGATGGCTGCGGCGGCCATCATGATGGCTCTGGCCGGTCTGCAGCTGGGCAAAGCCTTCCTGTCCGATCCGGTCGAGACGGCCAACAACCAGCCTGCTCTCTCCACGCAAACGGTCGATACGGCTTCGCTCAACGCCACCGCCGCGCCGCAGGCCGACACGCAGAAGACCGACACACCGAAGATTGATGCCGCTGCACAGCCCGAAAGCGCGCCTGCCCGTCCCGTCAGACAGGCGGAGCCCGTCCAAGAGACGGCACCGGCCGCATCTGTCCCCGCAAGTCCCGAAAGAGCAGCCGCCACGCCGGCCGAACCGGCACCCGCGCCGGTGGCGCTTGCAGCGCCTGCCGCACCGGCGCCGATGGCTTCGGCGACGCCATCCGAGCCCGCCGCCTCGGCTGCTACTGCGACGGACACGGACGGCGACACGCAGCCGATGGCCAAGGAGCCCGTGACGGCCGGTCCGGCAGCCGGCGGCGGCGCGTCCAGCGCGCCTGCGGCAGCCTCCGCCGACACGACAGGCACCGTGCCGCCGGCCGGGAGCCAGACGGCAGCCGCCAAATTCGACATTCCGTCCGAAATCGGTCCGGTGGCGCTGCGCGACGCCGCCGCCGGCGGCGACGCCAAGGCGCTGTTCGAGGTCGGCTCGCGCTATGCTGAATCGCGCGGCGTGAAGGAAGACATGAAGGCCGCCGCCAAATGGTACGAGCAGTCGGCCGAGCTCGGCTTCGCCCCGGCCGAATACCGCATCGGCAATTTCTACGAAAAGGGCATCGGCGTCGCGCGCGACATCAAGAAGGCCAAGACCTACTACCAGCTCGCCGCCGAGCAGGGAAACGCCAGCGCCATGCACAATCTCGCGGTGCTGTTCGCCATGGCGGCGGACGGGGTGACCGACAATGAATCGGCGACGCACTGGTTCCAGGAAGCCGCCGACCTCGGCGTCAAGGACAGCCAGTTCAACCTCGGCATCCTGGCGGCCAAGGGCGTCGGCATGAAGCAGAACCTGGAAGAGTCCTACAAGTGGTTCGCCCTGGTCGCCAAGACCGGCGACAAGGACGCCTCAGCCAAGCGCGACGAGATCGCCAATGCGCTGCGGCCCGAGCAGCTCGAGCGGGCGCGCGCCGCCACGGAATTGTGGAAGGCCAAGCCGCTCAACGCCGCCGCCAACTCGGCCGACATTCCGGAATCCTGGCAGGACAGCACGCCGCAGACCACCGCCGGCATCGACATGAAGAAGGCGGTGAAGAACATCCAGCTGATCCTCAACAAGAACGGCTACGATGCCGGCGGCGCCGACGGCGTCATGGGCGGCAAGACCAAGACCGCGATCATGGCCTTCCAGACCGACAACAAGATGACGCCGACCGGCGAGATCGACGCGCCGCTCGTCAAGGCGCTCTTGGCGAAGAAATAACGGCAGGCGCGTCGCATACACGACGCCCTGCCACACATTTGCCTGTTAACTGATTGAGATGGTTTTTGTTTCGGCGCGGCGGCGGGGTTTTGACCCGCCGCCGCACCGGCGCAAGAAAAAATTGGCTTTTCGGTGCTTTAGTGTCCGGGGACGGCACTATGCGCCGACAGACAAACTGATCGAGACAGCCGGGTGGGCATCTATCTCCCGATCGCGGAAATTTCCGTCAACGTCTTCGTGCTGCTGGCGATGGGCGCGGCGGTGGGCTTCCTGTCGGGCATGTTCGGGGTCGGCGGCGGCTTCCTCATCACGCCGCTTTTGATCTTCTACAACATCCCGCCCGCGATCGCGGTCGCCACCGGCGCCAACCAGGTCATCGCCTCCTCCTTCTCCGGCGCGCTGTCGCATTTCAAGCGCGGCACGCTCGACTTCAAGCTGGGCGGCGTGCTGCTGGCCGGCGGCATCGTCGGCTCGACAGCCGGCATCTTCGTGTTCGCGCTGTTGCGCCGGCTCGGCCAGCTCGACCTCTTCATCTCGCTGCTCTACGTGGTGCTGCTCGGCACGGTCGGCGGGCTGATGCTGGTCGAGAGCCTCAACGCGCTGCGCGCCAGCCGCAGCGGCGCGGCGCCCGTGCTGAAGAAATCCGGCCAGCATAACTGGATCCACCGGCTGCCGTTCAAGATGCGCTTCCGCGCCTCCAAGCTGTTCGTCAGCGTCATCCCGGTGCTCGGGCTCGGCGCCGGGATCGGCTTCCTGTCGTCGATCATGGGCGTCGGCGGCGGCTTCATCATGGTGCCGGCGCTGATCTACCTGCTCAAGGTGCCGACCAATGTCGTTATCGGCACCTCGCTGTTCCAGATCATCTTCACGTCGGCCTACACCACGCTGGTGCATGCCACGACCAACCAGACGGTCGACGTGATCCTGGCCTTCCTGCTGATGGCCGGCGGCGTCGCCGGCGCGCAATATGGCGCCAAGGCCGGCCAGAGGCTGCGCGGCGAGCAGCTGCGCGCGCTTTTGGCGATGCTGGTGCTGGCCGTCGCCATCCGCCTTGCCGTCGATCTCTTCGTGACGCCGCCAAATCTCTATTCGCTGTCCGCCGCGGGCCTCAACTGATGGCGGGATTGAGAGCGTTTGCAGCCGCCGCCTCGTTGTCGATGCTCTTTGCCCTTTCCCCGGCGACGGCGCAGGCGCCGCCCACCGAAAGCATCCAGATCGGCCTTTCGACCGACGCGATCTCCATCACGGCGGGCTTCTCCGGCGCCGACCTCACCATCTTCGGATCGCTGGAAAATCCCGACCCGCTGATCGCCAGACAGGGCCGCTACGACGTGGTCGTCGTGCTCGAAGGGCCGCCGCGCCCGGTCGTGGTGCGGCGCAAGGACCGCGTGCTCGGCGTCTGGATCAACCTGGACTCCGAAACCTTCGAGAACGTGCCTGTCTCCTATTCCGTCGCGACGACGCGGCCGCTGCAGGACATCGCCGAGCCCGCCAAATACAAGCAGCTCTCGCTCGGGGCGCAGAACCTCTACATGAAGCCCGCCGACGAGACCGACAGCCCGGCGACGATCCAGGAATTCACCGCCGCGCTGCGGGAGCGCAAGGCGGCGACGGGCCTCTACAGCGAAAATGTCGGCGGCGTGCAGTTCCTGTCGCAGAACCTGTTTCGCGCCACGGTGAGGCTCGCGCCGAACGTGCCAGTCGGCACCCACAAAGCGCGCGCCTTCCTGTTCAAGAGCGGCATGTTCGTCAAGGAAAGCTCGGCCCAGCTCGAAATCCGCAAGTCCGGTTTCGAGCAGTCGGTCTTTCGCGTCGCGCATGACTATTCCTTCCTCTACGGCGTGTTCGCCATATCGCTCGCCATGCTGACCGGCTGGCTGGGCCGCATCATCTTCCGCAAGGATTAAAGACCAAAAGGGTTTCCCTCCGGGCGATCATGCGATAAACCGCCGCCTCCCAGCCCAAGGGGTAAACAAGCACAATCTATTTGGCAGAGCGGTCCGGCCATCCGGACGACGGCGCGCTTGGCGTCCCTGCCACAAGGCAACGACAGGAGGCTGCGATGCAATCAGCATTCGGCGGCATCGATTTCGGCACGTCCAATTCCACCGTGGGGGTGATCCGCGACGGCCGGGCGCGACTGGTGGCGCTGGAGGGCGAGCAACCCACTCTGCCGAGCGCCGTGTTCTTCAACTTCGAGGACGGCTACACTTATTTCGGCCGCCGCGCGATCAGCGACTATACCGATAGCATCGAAGGCCGGCTGATGCGCTCTCTGAAGAGCGTGCTCGGCAGCTCGCTCGCCAATGAGAAGACCCGCATCAAGGCGCGCCAGATCGGCTTCATCGACATTATCGGCATGTTCGTCGGCCATCTGAAGAAGCGGCTCGAAGAAGACGCCGGCGGTCCGGTCGAGAACGTGGTGCTCGGCCGGCCCGTGCAGTTCGTCGACGAGGACACGGCCGCCGATGCGAAGGCGCAGGGCGAATTGGAGAAGGCCGCGCGCGCGCAAGGCTTCAAGTACATCGCCTTCCAGTTCGAGCCGATCGCGGCGGCGCTCGACTACGAGCAGAAGGTCACCCGCGAAGAGCTGGCTCTGATCGTCGACATGGGCGGCGGCACATCCGACTTCTCGATTGTGCGGGTCTCGCCGGAGCGCGCCCGCTCGACCGACCGCAAGGCGGACATCCTAGCCAATCGCGGCATCCATATCGGCGGCACCGATTTCGACCGCCTGCTCAGCATCGCCCATGTCATGCCCGAGCTCGGCTATCTGACGCGGACCAAGGACCACAAGCGCAACCTGCCCGCAGCCTATTTCATCGACTTGGCAACCTGGCAGCGCATCAACCTCGTCTACACCGCCAAGGCGATGTCGGACCTGCGACAGATCCGCTACGAGGCCGAGGGCGCCGACCTCGTCGACCGCTTCATCCATGTCGTCGAGCATCGCTATGGCCATGCGATGGCGGGCCTGGTCGAAAGGGCCAAGATCGCGCTGACCGACCAGCCCTCGGCCGAGGTGAAGGTGTCGCTGCCCGGCGCGCGCTTTGCGGCCGAGATCACGCGCGCGGGCCTCGAGGAGACCATTGCGAACGACATCGAACGCGTGTCCGCGACGGTCAAGCAGACCATCGCCGACGCCGGCGTCGATGCCTCCGCCATCACTGCGGTGTTCCTCACCGGCGGCTCGACCGCGATCCCGCTGGCGAAGCGGGCGATCCTGTCGCTGGTGCCGCAGGCCTCCGTCATCGAAGGCGATATGTTCGGCTCGGTCGGCCTCGGTCTCGCGCTCGACGCGCAGCGCAAATACGCCTGACTATTCCGCGCTTGCCAGCGCGTCCGCTTTCCCGGTGAGGTGCGCCTTCAGCGCCATCTGGGCGAGGCTCGCCTGACGGTCGCGGTGCGTGATCATGGCGAAGTCGCGCTTCGGCAGTTCGACCGGCACGGCCCTGAGGCTGCCCTCGGCCAGGGAGCGCGCGACCACCAGCTCCGAGATGATCGTGGCGCCCGCGCCGGCCTCGACCGCCTGACGCACGGCCTCGTTGCTCGGCAGGACCAGGAAAATCTGCAGCTCCGCCGGCGGAACGCCCTGACCATGCGCGAAATCCTCCAGCGCCTCGCGCGTGCCCGACCCGCCTTCCCTGATGATCCAGCGCAGCGCCCTGATGTCGAGATTTCCCGCCCGCGTCATCGGAATCTCGGGATGTGAGCGCGCCACCACCAGCATCATGCGGTCCTCGTCGACCGTGGCGCGGCGCAGGATGTCGGACTCGGTGCGGCCCTCGACCAGGCCGAAATCGGCGCGGCCGTCCAGCACATTGGTCTCGACCTGCCTGGTGTTGCCGATCGTCACGCTCAGCTTCACAGCGGGATAGGCCTCGTGGAAGGCAGCCAGGCGACGCGGCAGCCAGTAGCTGGCGATGGTCTGGCTGGCCGCGATCGACAGGCTGCCGGCGACGGTCTGCGAGACATCCTCCAGCACGCCACGAGCAGCCGCGGCGCGATCCAGGACCGCCTTCGCCTCCGGCAGGAAGCGATGACCGGTCTCTGCCAGTTCAATGTTGCGGCCGACCCGGTTGAACAGGCGCACGTCGTGCTGGGTTTCGAGCGCGCGGATAGCCGCCGACGCAGCCGACTGCGAGATGCCGAGCCGCTCGGCGGCCTTGGTCATGTGGCCATGCTCGGCGACGGCGACGAAGATGCGCAACTGGTCGAGGGTCATAGCGCAACTAAGAAGCAAAATCGATCGGAATTACAAGAGCTGCTTGTTAGACGGATCAATTGCTTTGTTCTAAGTTTTTAGCTGGACTTGGAAAAAATTGGTCGCCAGAGGCCAAGAGTGGGAAATGGCAGGGCGCTTCAAATCCCTATTCGCGCATTGGAGCCGCCGGCTGAAGCGGCAGCTTGCCGGCGAGCGCTATCATCCTGAACTTCACTACATGCGCGGCCCGGGGTCTAAGACGAAGGCCAAGATGGCGAACGGCAAGAGCGTTCGCCAATCATGAGCAAAGCCGCGCCGCGCGGCGCCAATTCCGCACCCTCGCAACGGCCTCTTTCCGACACTCACGCGCCAAATGAGGGCGACGGCGTCGAGACTTCGCCCAGCGTCTCCGACCGCGTCGCCAAGACCACCTGCTATATGTGCGCCTGCCGCTGCGGCATCGACGTCCACATCAAGGACGGCAAGGTCCGCTACATCAACGGCAACAAGGACCATCCGGTGAACCGCGGTGTGATCTGCGGCAAGGGCAGCGCCGGCATCATGCAGCATTACAGCCCGGCGCGGCTGAAGAAACCGCTGCTGCGCACAGGCCCGCGCGGCTCGGGCGAATTCCGTGAGATCGAATGGGACGAGGCTCTGACCATCGCCACCGAGAGGCTGTCGGCGATCCGCCGCACCGATCCGAAAAAACTCGCCTTCTTCACCGGACGCGACCAGTCGCAATCGCTGACCGGCTGGTGGGCGTCGAAATTCGGCACGCCGAACTTCGCCGCGCATGGCGGCTTCTGCTCGGTCAACATGGCGGCCGGTGGGCTCTACACGATCGGCGGCTCATTCTGGGAGTTCGGCGAACCCGACTGGGACAACACGAAATACTTCATGCTGTTCGGCGTCGCCGAGGACCATGATTCCAACCCGATCAAGATCGGGCTGGGCAAGCTCAAGGCGCGGGGCGCCAAGGTGGTTTCGATCAACCCTTGCCGTACCGGCTACAATGCGATCGCCGACGACTGGATCGGCATCCGGCCGGGCACAGATGGCCTGTTCGTGCTGGCGCTGGTCCACGAATTGCTCAAGGCCGGGCGCGTCGACCTCGACTATCTGCTGCGCTACACCAATGCGCCGGTGCTGGTCGTGCAGGAGCCCGGGTCCGCCGATGACGGACTGTTCGTGCGCGATAGCGACGGTAATCCGCTTGCATGGGACAGGGTTGCGAAGCAGCCGGTCAACGCAGCCGGCCCCGAGGCAAAGCCGGCGCTGACCGGCAGCTACGAGGTCGGCGGGGGGCGTTGTGTGCCGGTGTTCCAGCTCATCGCCGATCGCTATCTGGACGACAGCTACTCGCCGGATGCCGTGGCGCAGCGTTGTGGCGTCAGCGCCGACATCATCCGGCGCATCGCGGCGGAATTGGCGCATGTCGCCTTCGAGCAGACGATCGAACTACCTATCGCCTGGACCGACTGGGCGGGCCGGCGGCACGAGACGATCAAGGGACGACCTGTGTCCATGCATGCCATGCGCGGCATCTCGGCCCATTCCAACGGCTTTCATACCTGCCGCGCCATCCATTTGCTGCAGGTTCTGCTCGGCACGGTGGACGTTCCGGGTGGCTTCCGGTTCAAGCCGCCCTATCCGCGCTGCGCGCCGCCGGGACCGAAGCCATGCGGAAAAAACGCCCAGCCGATGACGCCGCTGGACGGCGTGCCGCTCGGCTTCGTCTGCGGACCGGATGATCTTCTTGTCGACGAGGCCGGCCGTCCTGTCCGCATCGACAAGGCCTATTCCTGGGAAGCGCCCCTGGCAGCGCATGGGCTGATGCACACGGTGATCCGCAACGCCTGGGCCGGCGATCCTTATCCGATCGACACGCTGATGATGTACATGTCGAACATGGCGTGGAACTCGTCGATGAACACGGTCGAGACCATTGCCATGCTGACCGACAAGGACGAGGCCGGCGCCTACAAGATCCCCTTCATCATCTATTCCGACGCCTATTATTCCGAGACCGTGCCGTTCGCCGACCTGGTGCTGCCCGACACCACCTATCTCGAACGGGACGACTGCATCAGCCTGCTCGACCGGCCGATCAGCCATGCCGACGGCGCCGCCGACGCCATTCGCCACCCCGTGGTGCAGCCGGATCGCGACGTGCGGCCGTTCCAGTCGGTGCTGATCGAACTCGGCGCGCGGCTCGGCCTGCCTTGCTTCGTCAACGAGGACGGCTCGGCGACATACCGCGACTATGCCGACTACATCGTCAACCATCAGCGCACGCCCGGCATCGGCCCTCTAGCCGGCTGGCGCGGCAAGGATGGTGGCTCGATCGGCAAGGGCGACGTCAACCCAGACCAGTTGCAGCGCTACATCGACAATGGCGGCTTCTGGCACCACGATTTTTCCGACGACCAGCGCTATTACAAGATGGGCAACCGCGCCTATCTCGATTTCGCGGTCGAGATGGGTTTCATCCCCTGCGCAGAGCCGATCGTCTTCCAGCTTTACTCGGAGCCGATCCAACGGTTCAGGCTGGCAGCGCGTGGCCACGGCAAGGTGCAGCCACCCGACGCCGAACGCGGCCGCATCGAAGCCTATATGGACCCGCTGCCGTTCTGGTACGCGCCCTTCGAGGACGACGCCGTCGACCTTGAAAAATATCCGCTGCATGCGCTGACGCAGCGACCGATGCATATGTACCATTCCTGGGGTTCGCAGAATGCGTGGCTGCGGCAGATCACCAGCCAGAACCGGCTGTTCGTGCATCGCCAGACGGCCAGCAAGCTCGGCCTTGCCGACGACGACTGGGTTTGGATCGAAAGCATCAACGGAAGGGTGAAGGGCCAGATCAAGCTGATCGACGGCGTCAACCCGGACACGGTGTGGACCTGGAACGCGATCGGCAAGCGGCGCGGCAGCTGGGCGCTGAAGGACGATGCGGCCGAGAGCAATCGCGGCTTCCTGCTCAACCACATCATCGGCGACCAGACATCGGCCGATGCCAACGGCAAGCGCTATTCGAATTCCGATCCGGTCACGGGACAGGCGGCGTGGTTCGACGTGCGCGTGCGGATCGTCAAATGCTCGGCCGAGGAAGCCGGCTTCACCGAACCGCAATTCGAGCGTTTTGCTCAGCCGCCGCATTTCGAACCGTCGCCCGACGTACTTCGCTTCGGCGCGGAATTCCGCATGAAAAGGGAAGCCGCCGAATGACCTGCCTTCCCGCCCAAACCGACAAGAAGCTCGGCCTCGTCATCGACCTCGACACCTGCGTCGGCTGCCAGGCCTGCGTCACCGCCTGCAAGGAGTGGAACACCGGCGGCCATATGGCGCCGCTGACCGACATCGACCCTTATGGCGGACATGTTGACGGCGTCTGGTTCAACCGGGTGCATGCCTACGAGCACACGACGGAGCGGGGCTGCCGGACAGTGAACTTCCCGCGCTCCTGCCTCCATTGCGAGCAGCCGGCCTGCGTCACCGTTTGCCCGACCGGCGCCTCCTACAAGCGCGCCTCCGACGGCATCGTGCTGGTCGACGAGGATAAATGCATCGGCTGCAAATTGTGCAGCTGGGCCTGCCCCTATGGCGCGCGCGAGTTCGACGCGGATGTCGGCGTCATGAAGAAATGCACGCTCTGCGTCGACCGCATCTACAACGACAATCTGGCCGAGGAAGATCGCGTGCCCGCCTGCGTCGCCGCCTGCCCGACCAGCGCCCGGCATTTCGGCGATCTCGGCGATCCCACCTCGGCGATCTCGCAACTCGTCGAGGAGCGTGGCGGCGTGGCACTGATGCCGGAACTCGGCTACAAGCCGACCAACCGCTATTTGCCGCCGCGCGCCCGCAGCGAACGGGCGGCGAAGGTCGACGCGCCCGCGCTGGAGCCGATCAAGGCCGAGGGCGGCTTTCTCGGTTGGATCGACCGCGTGCTTTCGAACTGATCATGCACCCCGCTTTCTCGGTCGTCTTCTTCACAACCGCCACCGGTGCCGGCTACGGCCTGTTGGCGCTGCTCGGCCTGCTTGGCGGGTTGGGGTTCATTCCCGCCGATTTCCGGCTTGGGCTTGTCGGCATGGCGCTGGCGCTCGGGCTGATCGTGGCCGGGCTTTTGTCCTCCACCGGTCATCTCGGCCGTCCCAGGCGCGCCTGGCGCGCCTTCTCGCAATGGCGCAGCTCGTGGCTGTCGCGCGAAGGCGTGGCGTCGGTCGCGACCTTCATCCCGGCCGTGCTGTTCGGCATCGGCTGGGTGTTTCTCGGCAAGAGCGGCGGCTGGGTGGCGGCCGCCGGCCTGCTGGCGGCGGCTGGCGCCGTCGTGACTGTCTGCACGACGGGCATGATCTACGCTTCGCTGAAGCCGGTCGCGCAATGGCACAGCCGATATACGTTGCCGGCCTATCTCATCTTTGCTGCCATGACCGGAAGCGTTCTCGCCAACGCCCTGCTTCAGGGGTTCGAGCTGGGTTCAGCGGAGATGCTGGCCTGGGCCCTGCTTGCCACCCTCGCCGGCTGGGTCTGGAAGCTCGCGACATGGCGCTACAATGACCGGCTGGAGATTCCGACAAATGCCAACACCGCGACCGGGCTCGCCGGCGGCACGGTGCGGTCGATCGAATGGCCGCATACGGAAGAGAACTATCTGCTGAAGGAGATGGGCTTCCGCATCGCGCGCAAACATAGCGCGAAGCTACGACGGATCACGCAGACGCTGGCATTCATTGCGCCCGCCGTCCTGCTTGTCACCGCCTTCGCCCTGCCTTGGCCGTTCGCGGCGATTGCCTCGGTGCTTGCAGCTGTTTGTCAGTTGGCCGGCATGCTGGTCGAGCGCTGGCTGTTCTTCGCCGAGGCGAAGCACACGGTCACGCTGTACTATGGCAGATGAAGCTGTATCAGCCCGGCCGCAGCATCGAGCCGGAGATCGCAAAAATGCGCTCGGCGCCGAGCATATAGGCAACCAGCGTTTCCAGGCGGAACAGGCCGGCATAGGCGCGGTCGAGCACGTTGAGCGAGCCGGTATAGGCGCCGAAGGCCGGCATGATCATGCGGCCGCCATCGCCGGCAAAGCAGCGCCGCCGGACCGAGCGGCCGCGCTGGACGATGCGCGCGCATGGGTGGAGATGGCCTGATATCTCGCCCTCGATCCGCGTCTTCGAGGGCTCATGGCGAAAGAGCAGCGAGCCGATGGCAAGTTCCCTCACCGTCTCGCCGGGCAAGTCAGCGGGCGCCTCAGGATCGTGGTTGCCGGCGACCCAGAACCAGTCGCGACCGGTCATCATCGCTTCCAGGCGTTCGCGAAAACTCGAATGCATGCGCCCGGCGCCGCCACCATCATGGAAGGAGTCGCCTAGGCTGACGACGATGCGCGGCTGATAGTCGGCGATCACCGACTGCAGCCTGAGCAAGGTGGCACCGGTATCGTAAGGTGGGATCAGCGCGCCGCGCCTGGCGAAAGAAGAGCCTTTTTCGAGATGCAGGTCGGAGACCGCGAGCAGGCGCAGATCGGGGAAGTAGAGAACGCCACGCCGATCGCAGATCGCGCGCTCGCCGGCGATACCGACAGGGTCGGCCTCGGCGATCAGCGTTGCGCGTGAGAGCGAAAAATTCATCCCCTCTTCGTCCCTCTCTTTCAGTCGATCATCTCCGGCCCCATGGCCTCTTCGACAAGGGTGGCGGCATCCATCAATAACGTCTCGTCTGCCTCGCCATTCACCGGCATCTTGCCGATTTCGAGCATGATCGGCACGGCGAGCGGCGATATCTGTTCGAGATTCTTATGCATGATTCGACCGCGAATGCGCGAGAGCATCTCGGCAAGTCTGCTGACATCGAGCAACCCGGTCGCAGCGTCGGTGCGGGTGGCCTGCAGCAGAATATGGTCGGGTTCATGGCTGCGCAGCACGTCATAGATCAGGTCGGTCGAGACGGTCACCTGGCGGCCGCTTTTCTCCTTGCCGGGGTGGCGTTTTTCGATCAGTCCGGAAATCAGCGCGCAGTTGCGGAAGGTGCGCTTCAAGAGCCAGCTGTCGGCAAACCAGGCTTCGAGATCATCGCCCAGCATGTCTTGATCGAACAGCGTGGCCAGCGACGGTTTTCTGTTCTTGAACATCCAGCCCATGTCGGCCAGCGACCAGATGGCCAGCGCATAGTCGGTGGCCACGAAACCGACCGGCTTCGCGCCCGCGCGATCGAGCCGGCGGGTGAGCAGCATGCCGAGCGTCTGGTGAGCAAGCCTGCCCTCAAACGGATAGGCCACGAGGTAGTAGCGGTTGCCGCGCGGAAAAGTCTCGATCAGCAGGTCGTCGCGTTTCGGCAGGATGGACTTGTCCGCCTGGAACCGCAGCCAATCCGCAACCTGCTCGGGTAGCTTCTTCCAGCGTTGCGGATCGTCGAGCATGGCTCGGACCTGCTCGGCCAGGTAGGTCGAAAGCGGGAATTTGCCGCCGCCATAGTAGGGCACTTTCGCATCGCTGCCCGGCGCGTTCGAGACGAAGCACTCGTTCTCGCGAATGCCTTCGAAGCGCAGGATCTTGCCGGCGAACATGAAGGTGTCGCCATGGGTCAAAGTCTCCAGGAATGCTTCCTCGATCTTTCCCAGCACCCTGCCGCCGCGCGAGGCTGCCCCCCGGCTGCCGGCCTGGACGTAGCGTACATTGAGCGCCGGCACTTCGATGATGGTGCCGACATTGAGCCTGTATTGCTGGGCGACGGCCGGATTTGAAACCCGCCACAAGCCCTCCCTGGTCTGCCGGATGCGCGCGTAGCGCTCGTAATTCCTGAGCGCGTAGCCGCCGGTGGCGACGAAGTCGATGACCCGGTCGAATGTCGGCCTGTCCAGGCTGGCGTAAGGCGCGGCGGTCCTTACCTCATCAAACAGTGCGTCGGCATGGAACGGCGCGCCGCAGGCGCAGCCCAGCACGTGCTGCGCCAAGACGTCCAGCCCGCCATTGACCAATGGCGGCGTGTCCTGGGCGCCGAGATAGTTGGCGTCGAGCGCGGCGCGGCATTCCAGAACCTCGAAGCGGTTTGCGGGGATGAGGATCGCCTTCGACGGCTCGTCCATGCGATGGTTGGCGCGGCCGATGCGTTGTGCCAGACGACTGGCGCCCTTCGGCGCGCCGACATGCACGACTAGGTCGACATCGCCCCAGTCGATGCCGAGATCGAGCGTCGAGGTGGCAACGATGGCGCGCAATGCATTCTCGCCCATTGCCTTCTCGACGCGGCGGCGCTGGGCGACGTCCAGCGAGCCGTGATGGAGGGCGATCGGCAAGGTATCCTCATTGACGCGCCATAGTTCCTGGAACAGCAGCTCGGCCTGGCTGCGGGTGTTGACGAAGAGCAGCGTGGTCTTGTGCCGCTTGATCTCGCGGTAAATTTCCGGCGTGGCGTAGCGGGCCGAATGGCCGGCCCAGGGAACGCGCTCTTCGGAATCAAGGATCGAGATATCGGGCTTGGCGCCACCCGTGACGACGATGAGCTCGGACATGGCACCGGGAGAAGCCTGGCTGACCAGCCAGCGCCGCAATTCGTCGGGCTCGGCGACCGTTGCCGACAGGCCGATGGTCTGGAGATCGGGAACGAAAGCGCGCAGCCGCGCCAGGCCAAGCGCCAGGAGATGCCCGCGCTTCGAGGTGACAAGCGAATGCAGCTCGTCGAACACGACATAGCGCAAGTCTTCGAAGAAGCGCCTCGCGTCGTTCGAGGCGATCAGCAGCGCGAGCTGCTCTGGCGTGGTGAGCAGAATGTCGGGTGGCGCCAGCTTCTGCCGCTGGCGCTTGTGCGAAGGCGTGTCGCCGGTGCGGGTCTCGATGGTGACGGGCAGGCCGATCTCCTCGACCGGCTTGCCGAGATTGCGCTCGATATCGACGGCCAGCGCTTTCAGCGGCGAGATGTAGAGCGTGTGGATGGCGCGACGGGCCTGGCCAGGCTTGCGCTTGGGACGGTTGGCGAGCTCGGTGAGCGACGGCAGGAAGCCGGCCAGCGTCTTGCCGGCGCCGGTCGGCGCTATCAGCAGCACCGATTGGCCGCTTTGCGCCTTCGCCAGCAGCTCGAGCTGATGGGCACGCGGCGACCAGCCCTTTTGGCCGAACCATTTGACGAATGGCTCAGGCAGCAGGACGGCGGCGTTCTGTTCGGCAAGGCGCGGCTGCTCGGTCACGCGCAACAGGTAGCGCGGCGGCACGCGATCGCCAAGGAAAATCGGAACAAAAGGGGATCGGCGTTCCTCGCCCCGTTTACGGGGAGAGGATGCCGGCAGGCAGGTGAGGGGCGGCGCCGGCGATCGAGATGATGGTTTAGTTAGACGATGATAGGTCGGGAAATAGCGGCCAACCGCGAACATCGGCGCCGCCCCTCATCCGCCCTTCGGGCACCTTCTCCCCGTGAAACGGGGAGAAGGAAGATCACGGCCTCCTGAACCCGGTTGGGCCACCATAGAGATAGCCGATGCGCTCGACCGCTTCCTTCAGCCCTTCGCGCGAGACCAGCATGGTGTGGCCGTTGGCGTGGATCATGTCCCTTTCGTCGGTCATGGTCGCCACATGGCCTTTCCAGAACACGAGGTCGCCGCGCTGGAGGCCGGTATAGTCCGGACCCGGCTCGAAGGGCGTGCCGATCGACGCCGCCTGCATGTCGGAGTCGCGCAGCACATCCTTGCCGGTCATGCGCATCGCCAATTGCACGAGGCCGGAGCAGTCGATGCCGAAGCCGGAGACGCCGCCCCAGAGATAGGGCGTGCCGAGAAAACTTTCGGCGACGGTGACATAGTCGTCGGCCAGCTCGGCGATCGGCCGCAGATGGCCGGCGATGATCGCCTGGCCGGAGGGCAGCAGCGCATAATGCGTGCCCCGCGTCTCGGCCGAGCCGCTCACGGTCACGGTCGAGCCCATCGACAGCTGCCCGCTGAGCGGAAAGCGCAGATCCGGCCCGGGATAGAGGAAGGTGCGCGGCACGCAGACGATGTGGCTCGGAGCATGGTCGCGCGCGCCAAGAAGATTGTCCGCCACATAGCCGACATAGCCGTCGCGCTCGGCCTGCACCCAGGCCCAGCCTTCCGCGTCCTCGAAGACGAGCACGTCGTCGCCGAACAGCGCCTGCGTGTTGACGCCCGCATCGGGGCGCGGCGCCTTGCGCAGGTCGGCGACCGAGGCCGTGATCCGCGCCGGGCGGCCGGTGACGAAGCGGTCGGCGGCAACTTCGCCTTTCAGCCTCGCATCGGCAAGGTCGGAGCGGAAGGCGTGAAGGCGGGCATCCCTTGCGGTCAAATCGATAATCCAGTCGTTGGCAGTGAGGTCAGATGGGCAGTTCGTACGCCCTGGCGACGATACCATCGCCGAAGCGCTCGACAAAGAGCGCGCCTTCCACCGTGCGGCGGATCAGCACGTTGCGCTTGTCGAGCTCGTCGCGGTGGCGCGAGACCAGCTTCAGCGCGCCCATGGTGTCCAGCGCCCGGGTGATGACCGGCTTGGTGACGTTGAGTTTTGCCGCAAGCCCTCGCACCGTGTGCGGCGGCGGATCGAGATAGATGGTGAACAGGATCGCCGTCTGGCGCATGGTGAGATCGGGCTCGCCATCGCGCACCTGGGCCAGCATCACTTGCTGCCACAGTCGCAAGGCCTGGCTCGGGCGCATCGAGATCGACATCGCCCAAGCATGCCGGCAAATTGTTTCGGTTCCGTTTCAGTAACGGGCGCGCCTACCAATTGCTCAGGCAAATCGCTGCGTAATTATCCGCTCGAGCGCCCGAATGCCCTGCGCCTCGCCGCCGGTCAGGCCGTGGGGGCGGTCGGCCGGGTTCCAGGCGAAGATGTCGAAATGCGCCCAGCTGTGGGTCTTCTCGACGAAGCGCTTGAGGAAAAGCGCCGCGGTGATCGAGCCGGCAAAACCGTCCGTGGTGACATTGTTGATGTCGGCGATCTTTGAGGAAAGCTTCGCATCATAGGGACGCCATAGCGGCATTCGCCACAGCGGATCCTCGACCGCCACGGAGGCTGCGGCAATGTCGGCCGCGAGCGTCTCGTCGGCGGTGTAGAAAGGCGGCAGATCGGGGCCGAGCGCGACCCTGGCAGCGCCCGTCAGCGTCGCCATGTCGACCAGCAAGGCGGGCTGTTCCTCATCGGCCAGCGCCAGCGCGTCGGCCAGGATCAGCCTGCCTTCAGCGTCCGTGTTGCCGATCTCGACCGTGATGCCCTTGCGGCTCTTCAGCACGTCGCCAGGACGGAAGGCATTGCCGGCGATCGAATTCTCGACGGCGGGGATCAGCACGCGCAGCCGGACATTCAGTTTCGCCGCCATGATCATGGAAGCGAGGCCCAGCACATTGGCGGCGCCGCCCATGTCCTTCTTCATCAGAAGCATGCCGGACGACGGCTTGATGTCGAGGCCGCCGGTGTCGAAGCAGACGCCTTTGCCGACCAGCGTCACCTTCGGCGCAGCGCTCGGTCCCCAGCTCATGTCGATCAGCCGCGGCGCATCGGCGGAAGCCCGGCCAACAGCGTGGATCATCGGGAAATTCCGCGCCAGAAGATCGTCGCCGTGGATTGCGGAAATATCGGCGGCATGGGCGGCCGCCAGTTGCCGGGCGGCTTCTTCCAGTTCGACCGGACCGAGGTCGCTGGTCGGCGTGTTGACGAGATCGCGCGTCAGGAACACGCTATCGGCGACGCGGCGGACATGCGCGGCGTTCGCGCCCTCCGGAAGCGCGAAGCGTAAGGCCTTGCCCGGCCTCTTGCCGTAGCGCGTATACACATAGCCGCCCAGGACCAGCGCGAGCGCGGCGAGATCGGGCTGCGCGGGAGCCGACGCGAAATGCCAGTCGCCCTCCGGCAACGATCTTGCGAGCGCGCCGAGGGCCAAAGCGCTTTCGCCGTCGCCGATGCCGAACAGCGCGCCGGCGAGACCGCCGCCCTCGCCCGGCAGGACGAGCGTGCGCCCTGCCTCGCCGGAAAAACCGTTGGCTCTTGCCCAGGCGATGGCGGGCGGCGGCAATGCCGCGGCTTCAAGGGCGTCCTTTGCCACCAGATAGACAGGCAAGGCGGCTTGCGGCTTTTGTTCGACGAGTTCGACAGGCATGCGATGATCTCCGGCCGAACAGGATGAGTCGGCTTCTTAACGGTCCATTAGGGTTAACAGAATATTTCTGCGGGAGGGAAGACGGCCAGCCTATGGCCGCACAGGAATGGAGACCGGGCGCCGATGCCGATCAAAGCGTTGAACCATAGAGCCAAGCGTCTGATCAGCACAGCCTTCATGGCGGCACTGGCAGCCAGCGTGGCAGGTTGCGGCAGCACCAGCCAGATGACCACCGGCTCCATCTCGCGCTCCGATAGAAGGCCGCTGGAAACGATGTCGGCCGGCGAACTGCACACCGCCACGTCGAGGCTTGGCGAATCCTACGCCCGCAATCCCAATGACAAGCGCATGGCGATGAATTTCGCGGCGGCGCTGCAGATGGACGGCGATGCCGATCAGTCGCTCGCCGTGATGCGCAAGCTGGCGATCGCCTATCCCAAGGATCGCGAGGTGCTTGCAGCCTATGGCAAGGCTCTCGCCGCCAACGGCCAGTTCGAGCCGGCGCTGGACGCCGTGCGCCGCGCGCAGACGCCCGAATATCCGGACTGGAAGCTGGTGTCGGCGGAAGCCGCGATCCTCGACCAGATGGGCCAGAAGGACGAAGCGCGTCAGGACTACCGCAAGGCGCTGGAACTCAAACCGAACGAGCCTTCGGTGCTGTCCAATCTCGGCATGTCCTATGTGCTCGAAGGCGACCTGCGAACGGCCGAGACCTATATGCGCTCGGCCGCGCAGCAGCCTAGCGCCGACAGCCGGGTGCGGCAGAACCTTGCACTCGTAGTGGGCCTGCAGGGCCGCTTCGACGAGGCCGAGAAGATCGCCTCGCAGGAATTGTCGCCCGAACAGGCGCAGGCCAACGTCGCCTATCTGCGCCAGATGCTTGCCCAGCAGAATGCCTGGAGCCAGCTGAAGGATCGGGACAAGAACAAGGCGAAAGTCGCCACGAACTGACGGACGCCGCCAAGCGCCGCCCGCTCCGACAATCCAAAAGCCGCGCGGCTTTTTTTGATTGACACGAACGGCTCTTTCTCTTTGCTTTTTACGCAATTCCGGACGGAAACCCGCTCGACACTTTTCCTGGAATTGCCTTCTCTTTTTCTACGCAATTCCGGGCGGAAAACCGCGCGACACTTTTCCTGGAATGCTTTCTCTTTTTCTACGCAATTCCGGGCGGAAACCCGCGCGACACTTTTCCTGGAATTGCTTTACTTGCTCGAGGAGCTGTGCTGGTCGCCGAAGATGCCGCGCTGGCTGACCTGGATGCCGGCCGGGCCAAGAATGATGGCGAACAGAACCGGCAGGAAGAACAGGATCATCGGCACGGTGAGCTTCGGCGGCAGCGCGGCGGCTTTCTTCTCGGCCGCGTTCATGCGCATGTCGCGGCTTTCCGAGGCGAGCACGCGCAGCGCATGCGCCACCGGCGTGCCGTAGCGTTCGGCCTGGACCAGGGCCTGCGACACCGACTTGACCGATTCCAGGCCGGTGCGGCTTGCCAGGTTCTCATAAGCGATCTTGCGATCCTGCAGATAGGACAATTCGGCATTGGTGAGCACGAATTCCTCGGCAAGCGGGACCGACTGCGCGCCGATTTCGTCGGCGACCCTGCGCAGGGCCGCTTCCACCGACATGCCGGATTCCACGCAGATCAGCATCAGGTCGAGCGCGTCCGGCCACGCCAGTTGGATCGATTGCTTGCGCTTGGTCGCGCGGTTGTTGACATAGAGGATGGGCGCGTAGAAGCCGCCATAGGCGACGACGACACAGACGAACAGCTTGATGAAAGCCGGCTGCTGCGGCAGGCCGCCGAGCACGAACAGGTAGACTGCCGCCAGCGCAAAGCCCACGAATGGCAGGACGAGGCGGAAGAAGAGGAAGCGCGTCAGCGGGTTCTGGCCGCGGAAGCCCGCGACCTTGAGCTTCTGGATCGTGTTTTCATCGGCAAGCGCGCGCTTCAGATCCAGGCGGTCGACGATGTTGCGCATGCCGATGGACTGTTCCTCGCGCAGGCCCTTGCGCCGGCGGTCAGCCTCGCTGGCCAGCCGCGCGCGCTGCTCGGCGCGCAATTTGTCTCGTTCGAGCGCCACGGACTTCATGCGCGATTTGAGCGACGTGCCACCGAACGCCGGCATGAGGGTGAACACGGTCGCGAACACGGCGATGCAGACCAGCATCGCGATCAGAAAGGAAGGATCGGTGAGTGTTTTGACGACCTGTTCTGTCACCGGATCCGCGCCCCTACACTTCGAAATTCATCATCTTGCGCATCACCAGGATGCCGATCGACATCCAGACGCCCGCACAGCCGAGGATCAGGTTGCCGACATTGGTGGTGAACAGCGGCATGATATAATTCGGGCTCGACAGATAGACGAGAAAGGCGACGACAAAAGGCAGGGCGCCGATGATGACGGCGGATGCCTTGGCTTCCATCGACAGCGCCTGGACCTTGGCCTTCATCTTCTTGCGGTCGCGCAGGACGCGCGAAAGGTTGCCTAGCGCCTCGGACAGGTTGCCGCCGGCCTGCGACTGGATCTGGATGACGATCCCGAAGAAGCCGGCCTCGCTGCACGGCATGGTCTCGGACATGCGCATGGCGGCGTCGGGGACCGACATGCCCATCTGCTGGGAATCGACGATGCGGCGGAACTCCGACCGGACCGGTTCGGGCGATTCATTGGCGATCAGGCGGATCGCGTCGTTGAGCGGCAGACCGGACTTGACCGCGCGCACGATGATGTCGAGCGCGTTCGGAAACTCTTCCAGGAAGGCCTTCACGCGACGTGTGCGGCGAAACGAAACGAACCAGCGCGGCAGGCCGAGCCCGCCCACCAGCAGGGCGCCGGGCAGGGCCCACAGAGGCGCGCCGACGAAAAAGAGAAGGGCCGTCAGGATGATGCTGCAGACGGCGGAGTACATGTAGAAGCGCTCGATCGGCACCTGCATGCCGGCCTGGCGGATCTGAACCTTCAGCGGCGGTTTCTTGAGGTTGCGATCGTTGGTCTTCTGTTTCTCGTCGAGCTGCTTGAGCGAGTCCTGGAGACTTTTGCGCCGCTTGACCGCCTCCGCGGCGCGATCGCGCGTGGCCTTCACCACCGACCTGTCGGTTTCGGCTGTCTTGATGGTTTGAAGCCGCTTGCCCGCCTGCTTCTCGTTGTCGATGCGCGTGAACAGGAAAGCATAAGCCACCGCGCCGGCGCTGAAGCCGGCGAGCACGATGAACGCCAGGACGGTGGTGTCAATTCCGAACATCGACCGGTCCCCCTAGGCCCTTTCGCCGTTGCAAAGAAACGGCGAACCGCCCTATTTCTTTGTTTGGACGCAATTCCGGACGGAAAACCGCTTCACACTTTTCCTGGAATTGCGTCAAACCTCCAGACAAATCAGTCAGCGCGTTTCTCCATCGCCTCGAGCGCATTGGCGAGGCGCTGCTCCTCGCCATAATAGCGGGCGCGATCCCAGAAATGCGGGCGGCCGATGCCCGTCGACACATGCTCGCCAACCAGCCGGCCGCTCGAGTCCTCGCCCTTGATGTTATAGAGGACGAGATCCTGGGTGATGATGACGTCGCCTTCCATGCCGACCACCTCGGTGATGTGGGTGATGCGGCGCGAACCGTCGCGCAGGCGAGCGGCCTGGATGATCACGTCGATCGAGCCGACGACGATCTCGCGCACGGTGCGCTGCGGCAGCGAATAGCCGCCCATGGCGATCATCGATTCGATACGGTTGAGGCATTCGCGGGGGCTGTTCGAGTGGATCGTTCCCATCGAGCCGTCGTGACCGGTGTTCATCGCCTGCAGAAGGTCGAACACTTCCGGTCCGCGCACTTCGCCGACGATGATGCGCTCGGGCCGCATACGCAGGCAGTTCTTGACGAGATCGCGCATGGTCACCTCGCCCTCGCCCTCGAGATTGGGCGGCCGGGTTTCGAGACGCACCACATGCGGCTGCTGCAGCTGCAGTTCGGCCGAGTCCTCGCAGGTGATGACCCGCTCCTCGCGGTCGATATAGTTGGTCAGGCAGTTGAGCAGCGTCGTCTTGCCGGAGCCGGTGCCGCCCGAGATGACGACATTGCAGCGGACGCGGCCTATGATCTTGAGGATTTCCGCGCCTTGCGGCGAGATGGCGCCAAACTTGACCAGCTGGTCCAGCGTCAGCTTGTCCTTCTTGAACTTGCGGATGGTGAGCGCGGTGCCGTCGATGGAGAGCGGCGGCGCGATGACGTTGACGCGCGAGCCATCGGGCAGGCGCGCGTCGCAGATTGGGCTCGATTCATCGACACGACGGCCGACCTGGCTGACGATACGCTGGCAGATGTTGAGCAGCTGCTGGTTGTCGCGGAAGCGGACGCCGGTCTGTTCGACCCTGCCGTTGACTTCGATGTAGACGTTTTTGGAGCCGTTGACCATGATGTCGGCTATGTCGTCGCGGGCGAGCAGCGGCTCCAGCGGTCCATAGCCCAGAACGTCGTTGCAGATATCTTCAAGCAGCTCCTCCTGCTCGGAGATCGACATCGCGAAGTTCTTGATCGCGATAATATCGTTGACGATGTCGCGGATTTCCTCGCGCGCGCTCTCGGGATCGAGCTTGGCGAGCTGCGACAGATCGATCGTGTCGATGAGCGCGGAGAACACCTGGCTCTTGGTGTCGTAGTAAGTCTCTGAGCGCTCGCGCTGGATCCTTCTTGGCGGCTCGGACGCCATCGGCGGCGCCTCCACGGGACGGCGAGCCGGCGGCGCGGCCGGCGCGGTGGACGCCGGCACGGCCGGCCGCTCGGCCGTCATCGTTCCCGTCGAAGCGGGAGCGGCGGGAGCCGACGCCGGCGGACGGAATTCGGGCGTCACCCGGTTGCCGTCGTCTTTGCCTCTCTTACCAAACATGATCGACTACCCGATGCCGCTCAAACAGCGTCATTTCCTGTTGCGCGAGAGCTTGCCGAGGATCGAACCCAGGCCCGCCTTCTTCTTTGTCTTGATTTCGCTACGTCCGGTCAGCACATGCGCTATCTCGTTGATGGTCGCGACGACCGGGTTCTTAGCGTCCATCTCGGTCAGCATGCGGCCGTTGTTGGCGGCATTGCCGAACAGCAGCGGTTCGAAATTGATCACCGCCATGGGCGTGATGCCAAGCGGCTCGGCGAAATCGGAAGGCGCTATCTCCGGCCGTTTCGGCACACCTGCCTGGTTGATGATCAGCTTCGGCGGCGGATCGTTCGGGCGCAGCCGCTTCAGCATGTCCACCAAGTTCTTGGTGTTGCGAAGATTTGCGAGCTCGGGCGTGGCGGTGATGACGATCTCGTCGGCCTTGATCAGCGTGCTCTTCGTCCACCCGCTCCAGATGTGAGGGATATCGAGAACCAGCAGGGGCGCGCTGCGTTGCGCCGTCTCGATGATCTGCGAGAACGCCTCGGCGTCGAAATCATAGACGCGTTCGAGCGTTGAGGGGGCCGCAAGCAGCGACAGATGCTCGGCGCATTGCGCGAGCAGGCGGTCGAGATAGACCTCGTCGACCCGCTCAGGCGAAAACACGGCCTCTGCGATGCCCTGAGCCGGATCCTGATCGAAGTTGATGTTGGCGGTGCCGAAGGCGAGGTCGAGGTCAGCGATGACGACTTCGGATTTGAACAGCGACGACATCGCCCAGGCCGCATTGTGGGCAATGGTCGATGAGCCGACGCCGCCCTTGGCGCCGATGAAGGCGATCGAGCGGCCTATCGGCTCCGATTCCGGATCGACGAAGATCGACGACACGACGCTAACGATGTCGGACATTGAGACCGGCGCGACGACATATTCGGAAATGCCTGAACGGATGAGCTCGCGGTAGAGCCCGACATCGTTGTAGTGGCCGATGACCACGACCTTGGACGAGGGATCGCAATACTCCGCGAGCTGGCCGAGTTGTTCGAGCAGTTGCTTCGGCTCGCTGCGCGATTCCAGCAGGATCAGGTTCGGTGTCGGCGCGGACTGATAGAACTCGATCGCGGTCGGAACGCCGCCCATATGGACCTTGAGATGGGCCTTGGCCATACGGCGATCCTCGGCGGCGCGCTCCACGGGGCTGGCGACGCCTTCGGTCTCGCAGAAAGCCTGGATCGAAATGCGCGGCACGGGGCGCAGCGCCTGCATGGCGGCGATGTCCTGCTGCGAAAGGTCGCCGGTTTCCGCGGGCGTGTCGTAGGCAAGATTGCTCATCGTCATGCTCTTTCCGTGGCTGCTCTCTCTTCGCCGTCCGGCGGCTCAGTACGTCACTTCCGAATTGCCCAGGAACTCGTCTGAGATGCCTCTCGCCCGGTACACATCGATCACCGCGCCGCGATTTTCGGCATCGATTTCGGACTGCTTGCGCGGCCCGATCAGATCGTTGGGATTGGCCACCTGGGCCGCGAGATTGTTCTGATAGGAGCAGCCGAAGTCGGCATAATGCTTGTTGTCCGACGTCTCGGTCAGGTCGTCGGGCCAACGCCCGCATTTGTCGGTCTGGGCCCGCACCGCGACGAAGGCGGCGCGCACCGGCGCGGACGCCTCCGGCACGGCCGACTGATAGGAAGTCATGACGATGCGATCGCGCTTGACGCCCGCCTTCATGGCAAGCCTGGCAAAATCGCGGCCGGCGGCGCGGGCGGCGACCTCGTTGGCGGAGCCTGCCGGCATCGCGATCGTCAGCGCCGGCGCAGCGCTCTTGTCGTAGCCGTCGAGAAAACCGAGCAGCGCGTCGCGCTGCGCGCCGGTCATGCCGCGATCGCCAGCGCCGACCGGCAGATCGATCTTCTGGTTCTTCTCGGCAATGACGATCGGATGGGTCGTGCGATAGTCATCCGGGATCGACCCGACCGTGACGCTGTCGCGATTGGCGCATC
Source organism: Mesorhizobium sp. M2A.F.Ca.ET.043.02.1.1 (assembly GCF_003952405.1). Lineage (NCBI taxonomy): Bacteria > Pseudomonadati > Pseudomonadota > Alphaproteobacteria > Hyphomicrobiales > Phyllobacteriaceae > Mesorhizobium > Mesorhizobium sp. M2A.F.Ca.ET.043.02.1.1. Next base: position 4,469,790 of record NZ_CP034445.1, on the reverse strand, counting down.
CGGAGAGCGACGCTGCAAGGGCGATCGCCAGTGCCGGGACCACCTGCCGGCCCTTCCTTGCGATGCCGGATGCTGTCCGGACCGTCATGACCTTCGATGCTGACTTGGACATATCCGCGTTCCCACTCATTTGTAGATGAAGCCGACGACGCCGTGGTACCGCCCGGCTGGTCTGTCCGTCTGCATGGTGCCGTAGACGCGATTGACGCGGCCGAGGAACATGCCGGCGCCGTCGCTCGGCGGGTTGAAATTGTCATCCGGCTTGGCCAGGTCGTTGCGCGCCACCGGCCGCGCCAGATAGGGCGTGATGATGATGACGAGCTCGCTTTCGTTGCGGACGAAGTCGCGGCTGCGGAAGAGCGTCCCGAGCACGGGGATCTTGGTCAGGCCGGGCAATCCGGTGACAGCCTGCCTGAGATCGTCGCGCACGAGGCCCGCGATCATCATCGAACCGCCGGAAGGCAGTTCGACCGTCGTATCGGCCAGGCGCTTGCGCAGCGACAAAGCGTTCATGCCGATGTTCTGGTTGTCTGTGGATGCCGATACGGATCCTTCGGTCGTCGGTTCGGAAACCGACGTCCTCACCTTCAGGCTTATGCGACCGGGCGACAGAACAACCGGCTGGAACTCCAGCCCGATACCGTACTCGATCTTGTCGACCGAATAGTTCTGCAGACCGGTCTGGTTGTCCGTGGACACGTTGGCGGAAACGCTCTTCACAATATTGTACTCGCCGCCGACCTTGAAGGTCGCCTTTTCCCCGGACACGGCGGTCAAAGTCGGCTCAGCCAGGGTCTTCATGACCCCCGACTGTTCCATTGCGTTGATATAGGACTGCAGCCCTGACGAGCTGATAGAGAGGCCCGCGTTCGACAGCGGTTTGCCAAGACCCATGTAAGGGTCGCTGAGCGCCGCCCAGGAAATGCCGTTGCTGCCGCCGCTGGCGAGCATATTGACGCCGAGCTGTTTCATCACCGAGCGGCTGACTTCGGCGACCGTCACCTTGAGCGTTACCTGATCGTCGCCGATGATCTGCAACAGGTTGACGATCTTGGAGGTCCGGCGCTCCTGGTCGGGGTTGTTGATGTCGACGCCGCCATTGACCGAGCCGCCGGCGGCGGTCTGCGAATATTGGCCGGTCGTCGCTTCACCGCCTGACACGAAGATGGTCGCGAGATCGACGGCGCGCTTGGCATCGAGCGGCGTGTCGACCATGCCGGTGAGGACAACGTTGTCGTTCAGCAGCTCGACCTTGATCTGCGAGGACGGGATGAAGCGCTTCAGATAATCCTCCAGCCCGGCGACATCGCGCTCGACGGCGAGGTCCAGGCTGACGATCTGCTCGCCATTGGGGCCGAAAACGAAGATATTGGTCTCGCCGACCGCCTTGCCGAACAGGTAGATGCGCCGCGCCGTGCGCGTCACGGCATCGGCAACCGCCGGATTGGCGACGAGGATGTCATAGGCATCATTCGGCAGATCGATGACCACGGATTTGTTGAGGCCGAGCTTGACGCGCTGCGTGGCGACGGAAGCCGATACGCCGGCGCTCGCGGCTTTGGCTTCGACCAGTCCCGAGGCGTTGGCGCCAATCAGCAGCAGACCGATCGTCGCGGTCGCCAGGAAGGGCAGCAGTTTGCCATTTAGCGTCATTTCCTTGCTCCCACCTCGGAAACCTCGCCCGACTTGATCAGACGCACCGTTCCGCGCCGGCCGTTGCCGTTGACCAGATAGTCGGCTTCGTCCGTACTCTTTTCGTGGATGTCGGTGATCGGGCGCAGCGCGAGCGTCAGGCGGTCCGCCATCTGCTGCGCGACGGTGATGATCTCGGCCTGTTGCGGCGTCAGCTCCAGCGTCGCGGTCTGGCCGACCCTGGTCTTCTTGCCTTCCTCGTCTTCCTGGATGGTCTGGTCGATGGCCAGCACCCGGATGTTCTTGAGGATGGTCTCGGTGTTGAAGCCGCTGCCGCCGTTGCCGGTGTCGGCGCGGCGGGTCATGATAACGTCGACGAAGTCGTTGGGCAGGATGAAGCCGCCTGCGGAAGTGTCGGCCGATATCGCAGTGGCGACAGCGCGCATCCCTGAAGGCAGGATCGACGACATGAAGCTCTGCCCCTCGCCGACCAGCTTGGAGCGGCGCAGCGGCTCGCCCGTATACATGGCCACGCGCGCTACCGAGCCCTTGAGCTTTTCGGCCGCGTCAGGTTCGGCGGCGCGCGTGATGAAATTGGCATTGACGCCGTCGGACGGCCATTTTTCCCAGCTGACGTTGTTGCCGAGCTGGCTGCCCATCGGGACATCGCCCGACAGTACCAGCACATCCTGCAACGCGACCGCCGGCTGCGCGGGCGCATTGACAACGACCTGCGCTGGCGGCGCCACCACCATGTTCTTGGCGACATAGCCCGCGCCACCCGCCGCGACCGCAGCCACGCCCAGAATAATCAATCGGGATGCTGGCATTCGTCCGAAACCCTTCGCCTCGTGGCAAACCACCCACGCCTGGCCGGACTTTGCAGCCGCAATCGTCAAAACAAGGTTAATGCAATGCTTACGATCGTGATTAATTTAAGGTTTACTCAAATTAGATCGAAGGGCCCGCCATTAACAAAAAAAGGCGGCCAGGCCGCCTTCGGTCGCCGACATCGATGTCGCCAAACCTATGCCGTGAGCCTCTGCAGCGCCCAGACCATCAGCGGCGAATCCGGGAACGTGATCAGTCCACCGGCGCCAAGCGCGACGCCATAGGGAATGCCCACTTTCTCGTCGGCGAAGTGGCGCAGGAACCGGCTGTGGCCGGTATAGGCGGCCAGCGGCGATTTACGGTAGGCGAGGATTGCGATGGTCAGCAGGCCCCCGAGGAAAGCCGACGTCACCAGATAGCCGATCAAATCGATGTTGAGGCCCATCCACAGAGCGCTCGCGGCCAGAAGCTTGGCGTCGCCGCCGCCCATGCCGCCGAGCGCAAAGAGGCCGAATGTCGTGGCAAGCACGAGGGCGCCGGCGGCGAAGTGCCAGCCATAGGTCGCCCAGTCCATCCCGGTGAGCGGCGCGACAAGCGCGAATGTGGCCACCAACAGCACGGGAACGCGGTTGGCGATCGTCATCGACAACGTGTCGGAGATCGCAGCGAACAGCATGCAGAACGGGAAGACGACGAAGATTATGGCTTCGAGCATGAAACAGGTGCCGTGAGACAATACCGCGCGCAATCTAAGGCACGGGGCATTAACGATCGGTGAGTAGGGTGGCCGGATGCTGCAACGAACAAGGGCCGCCGCGAGGCAGCCCTTGTGTCAGAATGGCTTCGCCGTCCCTCGGCTTATTAGTTCGGGGCGTCGTTGACAGCCGTGGCGATCGCATCGAACTTGGCATTCAGCGCGGTGCCAAGCGAGGTGGCGCCGACCATGATGGCGAGCGCGATGAGAGCGGCGATCAGACCGTATTCGATGGCGGTCGCGCCGGATTCGTCTTTCACGAAACGTGCAATGAGATTAGACATGCGAGAGCTCCTACTCCACGTGTTACAGCACTTCCGTCAACTTCTCTTGCGGTTGATCGGATGCTGCAAATCTAGGGAGAAGCCGTTTCGATCGGCTTAATAAACAGCCTTACCGATTCCTTTCCGGGGGCGAACGCACTGCGTGGTTAACCGCGGCCTAAACATTGTCAGCCGGCTCGAGGACCGAGCAAAGCGGCGCAAACCGACGCTTGTGCAATGTTACTAAAACAGGAAGCGCCGTCAGCGCGTGGACGGGCGAGGCAAAGTCCTTAATCGCGGCCAGGTCCGGTTTAACCGTTGCTTCACCAATCTCGTTCATGTTCCGTTGAAGAATCCGCCTGCCGGGAGCTGTTCAATGAGGTTGTCGAGATCGCTGTTTCCAGTCGCCGCGCTGCTGGCGGCTGCAGCCTTGGTGATGCCGGCCAGGGCCGGCGGGGGTGTCGAAGTGACCATGAACCAGGCAAAGATCGTCAAATTGTCCCGTGCGGCCGACACCGTCGTCATCGGCAACCCCGCCATCGCCGATGCCTCGGTGCAGGACGCCTCGACCATCGTTCTCACCGGCAAAGGTTTTGGCGTCACCAATCTGGTCGTGCTCGACTCCGACGGCAGCCCGATCATCGATGAACAGGTGACCGTCGTGCGGCAGGCCGCTTCCTCGGTACGCATCTACAGGCGTGCCGAAGTCCAGACCATGTCTTGCACGCCGTATTGCGAGAGCGCCTACAAGACCGAGGCCGAGAAGGTTTCCGAAACCGAAATGAGCGCCGCGCACTAAGCCCGAAGAAAAGCGTCTGAGCAGGCGTTAAAGACAGCTTAAAGCCTGCCCGGCGAATTTAACGATCATCCAAACTGGACCTCAATGGGTTTTCGCTACCTTGCCGCCGGTACCGCAAGGGGATCGGCAGGAAGGCAAATGAGCAAGGATGCCACATCCGGCAACGGGATGGACAGTTCGGCGCGCGGCAAACCCCGCCCCGGCTTCTTCAGCGACAGACGCGGCAGCACGGCAATGGAATTTGCGATGCTTGCCATCCCGTTCGCGCTTCTCGTCTTCGCTATCCTCGAGAGCTGCATCTCCTTTGCCGGCCAGGAGGTGATGGCCAACGTCACCGACGATGTCGCCCGCCAGTTGCGGACCGGGCAGTTGCAGAGGTCGAACGTCACCGAAGCCTCCATCAAGCAGCTGATCTGCAGCAGGCTGGAGATCATGGTGGCCAAGGACTGCCCGGGATTGCTGGTGGACCTGCGTGAATATCCGAGCTTCGCCGACGCAGCTACGGCGGGCTACAGAATAAATGGCAACCAAATCGTGCTGACGCAAAGCGGAAGCGACAAGACCTTCACGACATCGCCCGGGCTGGCCGAATCGATCAACATGCTGCGGGTGTTCTACAAATGGCCGGTGATGACTGATCTCCTGGCCAAACAGATGCAGAATTTCACTGATGGGACCACGCTTCATTTCGCGTCCGTAACCTGGCAGAACGAACCGTTCGACGACAACTGAGACTGGTGGACGACTGAGACTGCGGCGATCTGGAGGATAGGATGTACCGTGCGGGGGCACATTGGGGGATTTCGGCCATCGTGGCGCGAGCCAGCCGGTTTGGCCGCGATCGGCGCGGCGTCGCGGCGATCGAGTTTGCGCTCATCGTGCCGGTGCTGCTCATAATGTATTTCATCACGATGGAAGCCTCCCAGGCCATTGAGACCAGCAAGAAGGTTAGCCGCATCGGCAGCATGGTGGCGGATCTCGTCACGCAGCAGACGGCGGTCGTGAAGGCGAACCTCGATGCCATCATGAAGATCGGCAGCACGACGCTTCTGCCCTACAACCGCTCGGATCCGAAAATCATCATCACCGCCATACAGATGTCGGACCAGGCATCGCCGACAGTGAAGGTAGTGTGGTCGCGCAAGCTGGTTGGCAGCACCTACAGCGCCGATGCCAAGCCCGGCGACACCACGACTGTCCCCTCGACGCTGAAAATCCGCAACACTTTCCTAATCCGTGTGGAAAGCGATCTCGGCTATACACCGGTCATCGCCTGGAGCGCGACCGATGAAAAAGCGAAATCGTTTGGATTGCTGTCGACCTTCAGCAACATAAACATGAGCGAGACTTATTATCTCAGGCCTCGCCGGGTTCCGATGATCCCTTGCAGCGACTGCTGACGGTCATTAGCGGCCATCCAATGCCTGCCGCACAATGCCCATCGCCATGGCGTAATCCTTGGACGTCGCCGGCACGAAGCCGCCGGTATGCGCCCTCTCCAGGAGGTCGTACACATCGGGCGTCTGTGATTTGAGATTGGTCAGGAAGACGGTCAGCCGTCGTTTCGTCTCTGGATCGAGATCGCTGCGGACCGCATGCGGCCCGTAGCGCAACAGGTCGGAGGTCCATAACACCCTAAGCGACGCCTCAGGGATGCCGGCAGCCTCCAGCCGCTCGACCGTGCCGCCGGAATGGGCGGCTTGGCCGTCGGCATCGGCCGGCTCCCAGCCGAACAAGCCATCCGCATCGCCGACGCTCAACATCGTCTCGGCCGCCGTGGCCGACGCCGCGCGTGCCAGGAACGGCGAATCCCGCGCAATCTTGACCCCTGCGGCGGAAAGGGCCGCCAGCGGCAGCAGCGCGCCGCCGACATTATCGGCCGGCGCAATCGCGATCCGATGCGAAGCCATGGCGGCAAGATCCTGAAGCCTGCCGTCGCGCGTCACCAGGACGGAGCGGATGCCGACGGCGCCGTCGGCGTCGACCGGCGCCACCAGTGGCTCGACACAGCCGCAGCGCTCCGAGGCCGTGGCATAGGCAAGCGCCGAATAGACCGCGTATTGCACGCGCCCGCTCGCCTGCGCCTCGATCAGCGCCGCATAGTCACGCGCAACGACGAACTCGACCTTCATGCCGAGCGCGTTGGCATAGGCTTCCGTCAGACGCGCAAGCCCGGGGACGGTGTTGCCGCCGCCCGGCTTGGCAACGATGCCGATACGGAACGTGCCGATGTCGTCACGCCAGGCGGCGTGTGCCGGCCATGCGGCGGCGCCGGACGCCAAGAGAGCGGCCGCGCACATTTTCACGGCCTGCCTTGCCGCGGTCTTGCCGCGCCTCGCCATGCTTGCCTTGCTCCCGCCATATCCACGCCTCGTCGCAACTATGGCGCGAAGCGGTTGCGGTTTGTTTCCGATTTGCCAACGCCGCCGGGGAACCTTATGTCTGGCGACCAGGACTGACAACAATGACACCCATGGCGCGCGCGTTCCTGTTCGTTCTCGATTCTTTCGGCATCGGCGGCGCGGCCGACGCCGAACGCTATGGCGATGCCGGCGCCGACACGTTCGGACATATCTTCAAGGCCTGCGCCGAAGGCCGCGCCGACCGGGAAGGTCTACGCAAAGGACCGCTCACCGTGCCCAACATGATGTCGCTCGGGCTTGGCCTGGCGGCACGGACGGCAACCGGACTGCAGCTCGACGCCGACACGCCGCTGATCGCCTCGGCCTTCCACGGCGCCGCCCAGGAGGTGTCAAGCGGCAAGGACACGCCGTCGGGCCATTGGGAGATCGCAGGACTGCCCGTGCGCTTCGACTGGGGCTATTTTCCCGACACGGTGCCTGCCTTCCCGGCCGAGCTGACCGACGCGATCATCCGCGAAGGCAAGGTGCCGGGTATCCTCGGCAATTGCCATGCGCCGGGAACCGAGATCATCGAGCGGCTCGGCGAAGAGCATATCCGCACCGGCAGACCGATCTGCTACACGTCGGTGGACTCCGTGTTGCAGATCGCCGCGCATGAAACGCATTTCGGCCTGGAGCGGCTTTATGAGCTTTGCCTCAAGGTGCGCCGGCTCGTCGATCGCTTGAAGATCGGGCGCGTGATCGCGCGGCCTTTCGTGGGCGAGACGCCCGCCACGTTCCAGCGCACCCACAACCGCCGCGACTATGCGGTGCCGCCGCCTGAGCCGACCCTGCTCGACCGGCTGACGGAGCGCGGCAGCAAGGTCATCGCCGTCGGCAAGATCGGCGATATCTTCGCCCATCGCGGCATCTCGCAGGTGCGCAAGGCCGGCGGCAACATGGCGATGTTCGACAAGGCGCTCGGCGCCATGGACGATGCCGGCGACGGCGACCTGGTCTTTGCCAATTTCGTCGACTTCGACACCGAGTTCGGTCACCGGCGCGATGTCGCCGGCTACGCGGCCGCGCTCGAAGCCTTCGACCGCCGGCTGCCCGAGGCGCTGTCGCGCATCAGGCCGGGCGACCTTCTCATCCTCACAGCCGACCATGGCAACGACCCGACCTGGCGCGGCACTGACCATACGCGTGAGCGCGTTCCGGTGATCGGCATCGGGCCGGGGCTGAAGGGCGGCGACATCGGGCTGAGGCCAACCTTCGCCGATATCGGCGAAACCGTTGCGGATCACCTTGGCCTGGCAGCCGGACGCCATGGGACATCATTCCTTGCAGCGATAGGCGGCCATGCCTGAACTGCCTGAAGTCGAAACCGTCCGGCGCGGACTGCAGCCGGTCCTGGAAGGGGCGCGGCTGGTCAAGGTCGAAGCGCGCAGGCCCGACCTTCGCTTTCCTTTTCCCGAGCGCTTTTCGGAGCGGCTGACAGGCAAGACCGTGACGGCGCTTGGCCGGCGCGCCAAATACCTGACGATGCATGTCGAAGATGGTCCGGTGCTGATCTGCCACCTCGGCATGTCGGGGTCGTTCCGGATCGAAACCGCCGGGAGCAGCGACATCCCCGGCTCCTTCCATCACGAGCGCTCGAAGATCGCCGCGCACGACCATGTCGTGTTCGACGTCACCTCGCCGAATGGCGCGCGGTCCAGCGTTATCTTCAACGACCCGCGCCGCTTCGGCTTCATGCTGTTTGCCGAAGGCGCGCCGGACACCCATCCGATGCTGGCGGGACTCGGCATCGAGCCAACCGGCAACGCGCTCGACGGCCCCCTGCTCGCCTCGCTGCTGAAGGATCGCAGATCGCCGCTCAAGGCGGCGCTGCTCGACCAGCGCCTGATCGCCGGGCTCGGCAATATATATGTCTCGGAAGCACTGTGGCGCGCCGGGCTCTCGCCGCTGCGCGAAGCCGGCACCATCGCCGGCTCGGCCAAGAAGGCGAAAGGACAAAGCGAACGCCTCGCCGAGGCGATCCGCTCGGTCATCGCCGATGCGATCGCCGCCGGCGGCTCGTCGCTGCGCGACTATGTCCAGGCCGACGGATCGCTCGGCTATTTCCAGCATTCCTTCGCGGTCTACGATCGCGAGGGGGAGCCGTGCCAGAAGCCGGGCTGCCGCGGCCATGTCGAACGCATCGTGCAGAGCGGCCGCTCGACCTTCTATTGCCGGACCTGTCAGCGGTAAGCTAGGAACGGTATCGATCATCCCACCCCCGCGGAGGAAGCGAACCATGACCTATGAAACCATTCTCGTGGAAACACGCGGCAAGGTCGGGTTGATCACGCTGAACCGGCCCAAGGCGCTCAATGCACTGAATTCGCAGGTGCTTGCGGAGGTGGTCGCGGCGGCGAGCGCGTTCGATGCCGATCCCGCCATCGGCGCGATGGTGCTTACGGGCTCGGAAAAAGCGTTCGCCGCCGGCGCCGACATCAAGGAAATGCAGGCGATGTCCTTCGCCGACGCCTACACGCAGGATTTCTTCGTCGGCTGGGAGGAATTCACCCGCACGCGCAAACCCATCGTCGCGGCGGTCGCTGGCTATGCGCTCGGCGGCGGCTGCGAGCTGGCCATGATGTGCGACTTCATCATCGCCGGCGACAACGCCAAATTCGGCCAGCCCGAGATCACGCTCGGCGTCATGCCGGGCATGGGCGGCTCACAGCGGCTGACCCGATTCGTCGGCAAGTCCAAGGCGATGGACATGTGCCTGACCGGGCGGATGATGGACGCGGCCGAGGCCGAGAGGAGCGGGCTGGTGTCGCGGGTGGTCCCGGTCGCCGAGCTGCTCGACGAAACGCTGAAGGCGGCGGCGAAGATCGCCGAGTTCTCGCTGCCGTCGGTGATAATGACCAAGGAAGCCGTCAACCGCGCTTACGAGACGACGTTGGCCGAGGGGCTGCGCTTCGAGCGCCGTCTTTTCCATTCGCTGTTTGCGCTCGACGACCAGAAAGAAGGCATGGCCGCCTTCGTCGAGAAGCGGAAGCCGAACTTCACCAACCGCTAAAGCATGTCTCCCGAAAGTGGGAACCGGTTTCGGGATAAAGACATGCTTAAAATCAAAACCTAAAGCGCATGGAGCGAATCTGAAAGATCGCGACGCGCTTTAGGCGCTTCGCCCAGGTGGCCGCGATTTTGCGGGACATGACATCGAGGCCCAAAAAGACCGCGAAGCGGCGTTGACGAGGCGGAAAAGCTGAACTATAAGCCGCACCAACCGAGGCGGCCCGTGGCTGCCCGTTTGTTTTTTGCGCCCTGCGACATCGCTGGCGTTCACCAGATCAGAAGAGAGGCATCATGGCCAATACTTCCTCGGCCAAAAAGGCTACGCGCAAGATCGCCCGCCGCGCTGCGGTCAACAAGAACCGCCGCTCGCGCGTCCGCACCTATGTCCGCAAGGTCGAAGAGGCACTGGCCGCCGGCGACAAGGCCGCTGCGGTGGAAGCCTTCAAGGCTGCGGAACCGGAATTGATGCGCGCCGCCACCAAGGGCGTCGTCCACAAGAACACGGCTTCCCGCAAGGTTTCGCGACTGGCTCAGCGGGTCAAGACGCTGTCGGCCTGACCGACTCAATCCTCCATCGATTTGGAACCCGGCCGCACAGGCCGGGTTTTTTCGTTTGCCGGCAAGTACTTAAAAAGTTCCCCCGCAAGCTGCACTTGTGAGGCGATTCAAATGCCGGTATTGTTTTGCCGGCATATACAGCGCCGCTTATATCTGCCGCCTCTGCCGCGGCAGCTGCCCAAATTCTCCTGTCAGAAATTCCGCATTCTTTTCAGGTGCTTACAGACGGTCATCCACAGCTTGTTCAACGCACGGTCGGACCGCGGGGGAGAAGTAGCTGTCAAGAGAATTATTTCAGAATATTTCGTTTCGGGCGGTCTTTTTCATATTCGCCGGAAAAGGGTTTGAATCACAATGGCTTTGTCAAAACGTGCCGTCGCAGCTCCCGAATTCAAGCCCCGTTCGGTAACCAGATTCGTTAAAAAACCGTTAGATGTGGCCTTGCCCTATCCACAGCGATTTCGGTAATGTCCATCCATCGAAGGGACGGGCACTAAGCCCCTGACCCAGCCTGAATCGGCCAGCACAAAATGGCAGAATTCATGACGTGGAGCAATTCCGCGCGTGGCTTGGTTTGTCTCTTCGGTGCGGTAGGGGACTGGCGTAATTGTACATTGGCGGTCGATGTCTCGCCGGCGTTTTCGCCGGAGGGTGGCGTATTGCCTTGTCTTTGTCGGAAGCCGGCGTGCGGAGCCGGCGGCTGGTTCCTTGCGCGAGTTGCGATGACCGTTTGCCGGCGGCGGCAGCGGCAGCGCGGCGAATGAGGTCGCCGGACCAAGGATGCAGGAGGCGCATCCCCGGCGGGAAAAGGGTACGAGAAGACAAGGAACTGTGATCATGCAAAGCGGCATCGAGAGGGAGATAGCGGGCGATCTCCCACTTCCAGCAACTTTTGTCGGAGAGGGCGACGTGGCGGTATCCAGCGACGCGGAACAGAAGTTCGAACGGGTCAAGGCCCAGTTGAAGGCGCGTCTCGGGGCCGAGGTCTATTCGAGCTGGTTTGGTCGCATGAAGGTCGCCGAGGCTTCCCGCGGCATTGTCCGCATCTCGGTGCCGACCGCCTTCCTGCGGTCATGGATCAACGGCCACTATCTCGAGCTTATCGCGGAGCTGTGGCGGCATGAGGATCCCGACGTCCTCAAGATCGAGATCGTCGTGCGCACCGCGACGCGCCAGGGGCGCAACCATGTCGAGCCGGAGATCGCGCCGGCCCGCAAGACGACCAGGCAGACGCACACCGCGCTCGCCAACGGCACCGCGAGCGCCGGACGCGTGGAACAACGAGCGCCGGCGCCCCGCCAGGGCGCGCCCGCGGAACCGGAGTTCCGCCACAATGTTCTAGGGTCGCCGCTCGACCCGCGCTACACGTTCGCCTCCTTCATCGAAGGACCGTCCAACAGGGTGGCCTTCGCGGCGGCGAGAGCCGTGGCGGAATCGCAGTCGAGCGCGGTGCGTTTCAACCCGCTTTTCCTGCATGCCACCGTAGGGCTCGGCAAGACGCATCTCTTGCAGGCGATCGCGGCGGAGTCGCTGCGGCACAATCCGAAGTCGCGCGTCGTCTATCTGACGGCGGAGTATTTCATGTGGCGCTTCGCCACCGCGATCCGCGACAACAACGCGCTGACGCTGAAGGAGCAACTGCGCGACATCGATCTCCTGATCATCGACGACATGCAGTTCCTGCAAGGCAAATCGATCCAGCACGAATTCTGCCACCTCATCAACATGCTGCTCGACAGCGCCAAGCAGGTGGTGGTAGCCGCCGACCGGCCGCCGTCGGAGCTGGAATCGCTGGAGCCACGCGTGCGGTCGCGCCTCAATGGCGGCGTGGCGCTGGAAATGTCGGCGCCGGATTTCGCCATGCGGCTCGGCATGCTGAAGCTGCGCCGCGCCACCGCGAAGAGCGATGACACCTCGCTCGACATCTCGGACGAGATCCTGGAGCATGTCGCCCGTACGGTCACCGGCAGCGGGCGCGAGCTTGAGGGCGCCTTCAACCAGCTTCTGTTTCGCCAGTCCTTCGAGCCGCAGATCACGATCGACCGCATCGACGAGATCCTCGGCCACATCTATCGCTCGGGCGAGCCGAAGCGGGTGCGCATCGAGGACATCCAGCGCATCGTGGCGCGCCATTACAACGTGTCGAAGACGGAGCTTCTGTCCAACCGGCGCACGCGCACCATCGTCAAGCCGCGGCAGGTGGCCATGTATCTGTCGAAAGTGATGACGCCGCGCTCGCTGCCGGAGATCGGGCGGCGTTTCGGCGGCCGCGACCACACGACCGTGCTGCATGCCGTGCGCAAGATCGAGGACCTTTCGGGCGGCGACAACACGCTGGCGCAGGAGCTCGAACTGCTCAGAAGGCTGATCAACGACCAGGCCTGAGGCAATGCGAAAATGGCCGGCGACCCGCTTCGCCGGCTTTATCCCCAGAAAGCCCGCGCAACCGGCCCGAACCGGTGCCGCGGGCTTGCCTTTGCAGGCTTTTTACTGTCAGCTTACGGAGATTCTGGAAGCCTTTCAGGGCTTTCGCGGGATGCCGCCTGCCGGTGACCCGTTCATTCATTGAAGCGAGCCTGTTCGTCATGCGTGTTATCCTGGAACGGTCAAATCTCCTGAAGTCCCTCAACCACGTCCACCGCGTGGTCGAGCGGCGCAACACCATCCCGATCCTCTCCAACGTGCTGCTCAGCGCCGAGGGCGCGAGCCTCGAGATGAAGGCGACCGACCTCGACCTCGAGGTGACGGAGGCGACACCCGCCAAGGTCGAGCGCGGCGGCGCGACGACGGTGCCGGCGCATCTGCTCTACGATATCGTGCGCAAGCTTTCCGATGGCGCAGAGGTGATGCTGAAGACGGACGAGGACGGCAACGCGATGACCGTCACCTCGGGACGTTCGAGCTTCCGCCTGCAGTGCCTGCCGCAATCCGACTTCCCGGAGCTTTCGGCCGGCTCGTTCTCGCATATCTTCCGGCTGGAATCGGCGGCGCTGAAGGGGCTGATCGACAAGACCCAGTTCGCCATCTCGACCGAGGAAACGCGCTACTATCTCAACGGTATCTACCTGCATGCCGTTGAAGTCGGCGGCAAGCTGAAGCTGCGCTCGGTGGCGACCGACGGACACCGCCTGGCGCGTGCCGAGATCGACGCGCCGGCAGGTTCGGAAGGCATGCCGGGCATCATCATTCCGCGCAAGACGGTGAGCGAGCTGCAGAAGCTGGTCGACGACCCCGACGTTGCCGTGACGACGGAACTGTCGGACACCAAGATCCGCTTCACCATCGGCAGCGTCGTTTTGACCTCGAAGCTGATCGACGGCACCTTCCCCGACTATCAACGCGTGATCCCGACCGGCAACGACAAGAAGCTGATCATCGATCGCCAAAGCTTCGCCGCCGCGGTCGACCGCGTCTCGACCATTTCCTCCGAACGCGGCCGGGCCGTGAAGCTGTCGATTAATGACGGCCAGCTCACGCTCGCGGTCAACAATCCGGATTCGGGCAGTGCCACCGAGGAACTGGCAGCCGACTATTCGTCGGATCCGATCGAGATCGGTTTCAACGCCAAATACCTGCTCGACGTCGCGGCCCAGCTCACCGGGTCGGAGGCCAAGTTCATGCTGGCCGATGCCGGCTCGCCGACGCTGATCCATGACATGGCCGACGAAACCGCGCTCTATGTGCTGATGCCGATGCGGGTCTAGGTCTCTTTGTCGACGCAATTCCGGACGGAAAACCGCAGTGCACTTTTCCTGGAATTGCGCTTTTGTCTGTCGCAATTCCGGACGGAAAACCGTAGTGCACTTTTCCTGGAATTGCTTTAGCGGACCTGATGTGTCGCCGTGACCGCGGATGCGAAACAGCTTCGGCAGCAAAGCTACATAAGTAAGTTGACGCTTACGAATTTCCGCAACTATGCGGCGCTTTCGCTCGAACTTGCCCCTGGCGCGGTGGTGCTGTCGGGCGACAATGGCGCAGGCAAGACCAATCTCCTGGAAGCGATCTCGTTCCTGACGCCGGGTCGGGGACTGCGCCGCGCGCCTTATGCGGATGTGGCGCGCGAAGGCGGCGACGGCGGCTTCGCCTTGCATGCGCGCATCGAGGGGCCGGAAGGCCAGGTCGAGATCGGCACCGGCATTTCCGGCGGCGACGCCGCCGGCGAAGGCGGCAGGAAGGTGCGGATCAACGGCGCGCCGGCGCGATCGGCCGAGGATATGCTCGAATGGCTGCGGGTCGTCTGGCTGACGCCGGCGATGGACGGGTTGTTTCCCGGGCCGGCGGCGGACCGACGCCGCTTCCTCGACCGGCTGGTGCTGGCGATCGACCCCGGCCATGGCCAGCGCGCGCTCGACTATGAGAAAGCCATGCGCGGCCGTAACCGTTTGCTTACCGAAGGCTCGCGGGACGGCGCCTGGTTCGACGCGATCGAGACGCAGATGGCCGAAACCGGCGTGGCGATCGCCGCGGCGCGGGCCGAGCTGGTGCGGCTGCTTGCCGCCATGATCGACAGATTGCCCGGCAGCGGGGCGTTTCCGCAGGCCGATATCAGCCTCGCCGGGGATCTTGAAAGCGCGCTTGGCAGCGCGCCGGCGGTCGATGTCGAGGAACGCTATCGCGCCGCTCTTGCCAATGGCCGTGAACGCGACCGCGCCGCCGGCCGCACGCTCGACGGTCCGCATCGCTCCGATCTGGTGGTGCGGCACCGGCCCAAGTCGATGCCGGCGGAACTTTGCTCGACCGGCGAGCAGAAGGCGCTGCTGGTCGGCATCGTGCTGTCGCATGCCAGGCTGACCGGCGAGATGTCGGGCCTGACGCCGATCCTTCTCCTGGACGAGATCGCCGCGCATCTCGATGCAGGCCGGCGCGCGGCGTTATTTTCCATCCTCGAGGAGCTTAACTGCCAGGCCTTCATGACGGGCACGGATGCCGCCCTGTTCTCGAGCCTTGCCGGCCGGGCGCAGTTCCTGACGGTCGATCACGGCAGCGTCGAGCCGACCGGCTAGCCCTTGAAGAAGCTATTTCGGCGCTGCGCACCGGGCTTTGCCATGCGTCGTGCGAAACCTTTGCCTCGTCATGTGGACCACAAGGCTTTGCCTTGCGCTTACTGACAAGGCTCTGCGCCAGCGATAAAGTCCAGCCATGACCGATGCCGCCCTAACCGACGAAGAGCTCGAACGCTATGCCCGCCACATCGTGCTGCCCGAGATCGGCGGGCCGGGCCAGCAGAGGCTGAAACGGGCGCGGGTGCTGGTGATCGGCGCCGGCGGGCTCGGCGCGCCGGTGCTGGAATATCTTGCCGCCGCCGGCGTCGGCACGCTCGGCATCGTCGACGACGACACGGTTTCGCTGTCCAACCTGCAGCGGCAGGTGATCCATGGCAGCGATACGATCGGCATGGCCAAGACCGACAGCGCCGCGGCAGCGATCATGCGCATCAACCCCAACGTCGCGGTGGAAACGCACGGCCTAAGGCTGACGGAAGAGAACGCCCCTGCCCTCGTCGCCCGTTACGATGTCGTTGTCGACGGCTCCGACAATTTCGAGACGCGCTATGCGGTCGCCGATGCCTGCGCCAGCGAGAAGAAACCCCTGGTGACGGCTGCCGTCGGCCGCTTCGACGGCTCGGTTACGGTGCTGAAACCGTTCGAGACAGGCGCCGACGGCAAGCGCAATCCGAGCTATCGCGACCTGTTCCCGGAAGCGCCTCCCGAAGGGCTGGTGCCGTCCTGCGCCGTTGCCGGCATTGTCGGGGCGCTGACGGGCGTCATCGGCGCGCTGGAGGCAATGGAGGCGATCAAGCTGATTGCCGGCATAGGCGAGCCGCTCATCGGCCGGCTGCTGCTCTATGACGGACTCACAGCCCGCTTCGACACCATCCGCTACAAGGCCGTCTGAGCGTATGGACCAGACCGTCGGCATTTCCATTATCGGCCTTCCCGCGGATTTCGACCGATGGGGCGACTTGCTCGCGCTCATCCGTCGCGCCTTTGCCTATATGGACGGCGTCATCGACCCTCCGTCATCGGCGCATCTTCTGAGCGCCGACAGCCTTGCCGAGAAAGCGAAAAAGGAGACGGGGTTTGTGGCCGTCGAGAACGGCCGCGTCGTCGGCTGCGTCTTCGCGCTGGAGCGCGCGCGGGATTTCTATGTCGGCAAGCTCGCGGTCGAGCCAGCACTCCAGGGTCAGGGCGTCGGAGCCCGGCTGATGCAAGCGGTGGAGGATCTTGCCCGCGCACGCGGCAAGGATGCGATCGAGCTCCAGGCCCGCATCGAGCTGACCTCAAACCACGCGGCCTTCACCCGGCTCGGCTTTCGCGAGACCGGGCGCACGGCGCATGCGGGCTATGACAGGCCGACCTCCATCACCATGCGCAAGGTGCTGTCTTGAGCCTCGCCCTTAGCCCTAAAGAACAGGCGATCGCCGCCGGCCAGGACGGCGCGGGCATGGCGATGCGCATCGTTGCCGAAAGCGCCAGGCTGCTCGGCGCGCCGCGGCTGATCCCGATCGCGTCCGCGCATATCGACGGGGCGCTCTATCACGGCGATTCCGGGACGCTGTTTGCCGAAAGGCTGGTCGAAGGCGGCGCGAAGGTCGCGGTGCGCTCGACGCTCAATGTCGGAGCGCTCGACCTGATGGGCTGCTCGCGCATCCGCCTGGAAGAGCCGCAGCGCGGCATGGCGCGGCGGATGATGGAGGCCTATCGCGAGCTAGGCTGCGAGCAGAGCTGGACCTGCGCGCCCTATCAGGCCGGCCACAGGCCGGCACAGGGCAGCGATGTGGCCTGGGGCGAGTCCAACGCGGTCGTCTTCTGCAACTCGGTGCTGGGCGCGCGGACCAACCGCTACGGAGATTTCCTCGACATTGCCTGCGCCATCACCGGCCGCGCGCCCGATTACGGCCTGCATCGGCCTGAAAACCGCCTTGCGCGGCTTGTGTTCGACGTCTCGGGCCTGTCGCCTTCCTTCCTTGCCTCGGAGATCGCCTGGCCTGTCCTGGGCAGCCTCTATGGCCGCGAGGTCGGCAACGCGATCGGCGTCGTCAGAGGCGTGGCCGGTCATCCCGGCGAAGACGCGCTGAAAGCCTTCGGCGCTGCGGCCGCATCGTCCGGCGCCGTCGGCCTGTTCCACATCGCCGGCGTCACGCCCGAGGCTCACGACGTCGAAGCGATCCTGGCCGGGCCGGAACCGGAAGCGGTGATCCGCGTGACGCCTGACATGGTTGCC
Source organism: Mesorhizobium sp. M2A.F.Ca.ET.043.02.1.1 (assembly GCF_003952405.1). Lineage (NCBI taxonomy): Bacteria > Pseudomonadati > Pseudomonadota > Alphaproteobacteria > Hyphomicrobiales > Phyllobacteriaceae > Mesorhizobium > Mesorhizobium sp. M2A.F.Ca.ET.043.02.1.1. Next base: position 4,452,315 of record NZ_CP034445.1, on the reverse strand, counting down.
GAGGCCCGCACCGGCCTGTCGACTGCGGTAGCGCCAAAAGCCATCGATGCGGTGGCGATCGGCAGCCCGCATCTTTCGAACGCCGAGTTCGACACCCTGGAGCGGCTGATCGCAGGACGGCGGCTCGCGGTGCCGATCTATGCCTGCACCGGCCGCCACGCGCTCGCCTTGCTGGAGAAGGACGGCCGGCGAAAGAAGCTCGAGGCCAGCGGCGTGGTCATCGTCGCCGATACATGCGTGGTGGTGACGCCGATCATGCCCGACATCGGCAACGGCGTGCTGATGACCAATTCGGGCAAGTTTGCGCATTACGCGCCGGGCAACACCGGCTATGCGGTGCTCTACGCCTCGCTCGCCGATTGCGTCGAAAGCGCGGTCCTCGGCAAGCCGGTCTTCGCGGATATCGCCGCATGAGCGCCGCCGCCGAAATCCTTGTGCCGGGCAAGGCCGGCGAAGGCGAGGCGCTGGTGCTGGCTGCGCCGATCAGCTTCTGGGGCGGCGTCGACCCGAAGACAGGCCGCATCGCGGATGTCCGCCACCCGCAGCATGGCGAAGTCATTGCCGGCCGCGTGCTGTTCCTGCCCGGCACGATCGGCTCGTCATCGGCTTCGGCGGTGCTGATGGAGCTTGTCCACAACGGCCGGGCGCCGGTGGCCCTGGTGTTGCACGAGCCGGACGCCATCCTGCTGCTCGGCCTGATCGTCGCCCGGGAAATGGGCTGGGAAACGCCGATCGCGGTGCGGCTCGACCGCGGCGCGTTCGATGCCTACCGCGGAGGCTCAGTAGCCGTCGCCGCGGGCGGCGCGATTACCGCGGCCGTTTAAGCCTTTAGGTCCTCAACGGTAGGACACGATCCGGCGGGCGATGGCCGTCGAAGAAGGCGCGGATGTTGATGATCACCTTCTCGCCCATGTCGATGCGGCCCTCGAGCGTGGCCGAGCCCATATGCGGCAGAAGCACCACCTTGCCCTTGGCGGCAAGCTTCAACAGCTTGGTGTTCAGCGCCGGCTCGTGCTCATAGACGTCGAGGCCGGCGCCGGCGATCTTGCCGTCATGGATCAGTTTGATAAGCGCTTCCTCGTCGATGATGTCGCCGCGCGCGGTGTTGACCAGGTAAGCCGATGGCTGCATCAGCGCCAGCCGGCGGCCGGACAAAAGGTGGAACGTCGCCGGCGTCGAGGGACAATTGACCGAGATGATGTCCATGCGGGCCAGCATCTGGTCGAGGCTTTCCCAATAGGTTGCCTCCAACTCCTCCTCGACGGCAGGGAGCACGCGGTGCCGGTTGTGATAGTGGATCGACAGGCCGAAGGCCTTGGCCCGCCTGGCGACGGCCGTACCGATGCGGCCCATGCCGACGATGCCGAGACGTTTGCCCCAGATGCGCCGGCCGAGCATCCAGGTCGGCGACCAGCCGGCCCATTTCTTCTCGCCCGTCAGCACATTGGCGCCTTCGGCGAGCCTGCGCGGCACGGCTAGCATCAGCGCCATGGTCATGTCGGCAGTGTCTTCGGTCAGCACATTCGGCGTGTTGGTGACGGTGATGCCTTTCTTGGCGGCCGCCGCGACGTCGATCTTGTCGACGCCGTTGCCGAAATTGGCGATCAGCTTCAGTTTTTCGCCGGCCTGCGCGATCAGCGCCGCGTCGATGTGGTCGGTGATGGTGGGAACCAGCACGTCGGCTTCCTTGACCGCCGCGACCAGCTCAGGCTGGGTCATCGGCCGGTCCTCGACATTCAGCCTCGCGTCGAACAGTTCGCGCATGCGGGTCTCGACAGGGTCGGGCAGCTTGCGCGTGATGACGACGAGGGGCCGTTTTTTGCCTGCCATTTTATCCCCGAAGCTTGCTAGATCAGGATGACGTCTCGTTGAATCGTCATCCTGATCCTGCTCTTTTTTGGAGCATGATCGTTTCCGAAAACCGATTCCCACTTCTCGGGATCATGCTCTCGAAACCGATCTCGTTGAGACCTCTTTAACCAAGACCGGCGAAACTTGTAGCCAGTCGCGGCATCAGCCCACTCCTGTAACAAGCGGTGCCGCCGAAGACAAAGAAAAAGGGGCGCTCATCCGACGGACCGGCGCCGAAAGGAACGAAAGTGTCTGGTTTCGCGTCGCTTCGCCTGGCCTTCAGCGCAGCCATCCTTGGCGCCCTCCTTTGCGCGCCGCAGGCATTCGCGCAAAGCGCGGCGGCGCCAGCGCAAACCATAACGCTTGGTCCGAGCGGCCTGCCGCTGCCGCGCTTCGTCAGCCTGAAACCGGCCCGGGTCAATTCGCGCGTCGGCCCCGGCGCCAATTATTCCGTCAACTGGATGTATCTGAAGGCCGGCCTGCCGATGGAAGTCATCCAGGAATTCGACACCTGGCGGCGCGTGCGCGATGCCGATGGATCGGAGGGCTGGATCAACCAGTCGCTGCTTTCCGGCCGGCGCACCGCCATCGTCGCGCCCTGGCAGCGCGGCAAGGGCGGGCAGGTCAACCTGCTCGACGAGCCCGACAAGGACGCCGGTGTCATCGCCATCATCGAGCCGGGCGTGATCGGCTCGATCAAGAAATGCGACGGCCAATGGTGCGAGATGACCTTTGACGGCCACACCGGCTGGATGGCCCAGTCGCAGGTGTGGGGCGCCTATCCGGGCGAGAAGTTCAAGAACTGAGGCGTGGACCCACTAAGGCGCAGCCATAGACTGATCGACGCGGGTTCAGCAAAGGCTGCGTAATTGGCAGCGAGGCTGTCGTAGCGTGTTCGCCACCCGACAACATTGCTTGATCCTGTTGAAGAACCGCTCCACCTGGTTGCGAGCGCGTGCGCCGACTCCTCAGTTTTCCTGATCCGCTAGCCTGCCTTGACCTGCTGGCCTACTCGGTCACGCACGATTCAAATTTTGCCTTTTGACCTGGAGGCAGGCGAATATCCTCTAGCGTGGTCGTTGCCACCGTGCGCGGCGATAAACATGGCGACGGCCGACCGACAATAGGATTCGATTTCGTTGTCGTCCTCTGCTCTGGCCTCATCGAAGCGTGCGATAATCAGAAGATCGGAGCCTTTGAAAAGCGCGGCAAACAAGCGGGCGGACTGGAGAGGATCGGGCACATTCAGAACCGCCTTCGCGTGCAACTGACGCAACAGGGCCTCGATTTGGACGATGATATGGGCGGGTCCAGCTTCGTAATGAAGCTTGCTCAACGACTTTTGGCTCGTGAGGTCGGCCGTGACCATGGCTTCGACATTGCGGACATCCGGGCGCAACAGCGTGCGAAGCAGTGATGATCCCACCGCCATGAGCTGATCTTCGGCTGAACCATCGACGCCTTCAAAAAGGGCCTGTGGTATTAATTGCTGGCAGCGGGCAGCAAACGCCGCGCCAAACAGCGCCTCCTTGTTCTCGAAGTGCTTGTAGATGCTGAGCTTGGATATCTTCGCCCGCTGGGCGACCTTGTCCAATGTCGTCGCTTGAAAACCCAGTTCCGCAAAAAGTTCGCCCGCCGTGTCGACGATCGTTTGTCCAAGCGCCTCGTTGGCGGGCCGGCCGCGCCGGGCCTGGGTTTTTTTCTCGGTTACCACAATTCCAGTCCTTGACAGTATCCTAATTATTGAATTACGATACCACACAGTTCCTAAAATTTGCAAGCCAATGGATAGGCTTCAACCGGACCCAGTCGAGCCCCCTCCATCAACAATACGGAGCCCGTCACAATGAATCACGTCATCATCATCGGCGGCAGCTTCGCTGGCCTCGCCGCCGCTCTGCAGCTTGGCCGTGCCCGCCGCAAAGTCGTCGTTCTCGATACCGGCCTTCAGCGCAACCGCTTCGCTGGCCGCTCGCACGGTGTGCTCGGCCACGATGACAAGCCACCGTCCGACATCCTGGCCGCGGCGCGGCAGCAACTCGCGCGCTACCCTGCTATCAGGATGGTCAATGCCCGCGCCGACGGCATCTCCGGCACCATCGACAATTTCTCCGTCCTCACTGGCGATGGTGAAACCCTTAGCGCGCGCCGCCTGATCCTGAGCTATGGCGTTGTTGACCAAATGCCTGATGTTCCGGGTTTTGCCGAGAACTGGGGCGCATCCGTCATCCCATGCCCCTATTGCGACGGCTTCGAAGTTGCTGACCAGCATTGGGGCCTCGTCTGGTCTGGCCCGCAGTCGATGAATCAGGTCAGGCTGTTTCACGATTGGACCGACAGGTTGACTGTCTTCGGCAATGGTCGCGACATCACCCCCGACATACGGGCCGATCTGGCGGGCCGCGAGGTACCTCTCGTTGATGGCCGGATCACCGAAATCGCACGTCACGGGAGCCATGGTGCCACCATCAAGATCGATACCGGCCCCGATGTCGCGGTCGATGTCCTATTCGCGCATCCGCGTACCAAGCCGTCCGCAAGCCTTCATGACGCACTGGGCCTCGCCACGGTCAATACGCCAACCGGCATCGCCCTCAAGACCGACGAGTGCCGCGAAACCAGCATGCCAGGCATCTACGCCGCCGGTGACCTTGCCAACCCCGGCATCCCCTCGGTCACCACGGCAACATGGCAAGGCGCGATGGCGGGTATCTTCGCTCAGCAGTCGATGCTCACTTGAGTGCAAGAAGCATCGATCGCCCCAGTTCAATTTCACAATAGACAGGAGCGCCACCATGGCCGCCATAAAACCATTCAAACCTCTAGACGAGAAATTTCCGTTTGACCGCCAACTCGGTATCGCGGCCGCGCCTCTCGTGCTCATCAATCTCTTCACGGTCGTCGATCCCGCCGACGAAGCTGGCTTCCTGGACGCTTTCAAGGCGGCTGCCGAGATCATAACGAAGCAACCGGGCTTCATTTCCATGCAACTACATCGAGCAATCGGCGAGAGCCCGACTTACCTGAACTATGTGGTGTGGGAATCCACCGAGGCGGTCCGCGCCGCCTTCACTAATCCCGAGTTCCTCGCGAAACTTCCAGCATATCCTTCATCCGTCGTGGCCAGCCCGCACCTGTTCCAGAAGGTCGCCGTCCCCGGCTTCTGCACGGCCTGACTCCGGAAATATGGGAAGGCGCGACGGCGGGAATCTTCGCCAGCAGTCGATGCTGGTTTGAGAGCACAGATTGGAGATGAGCATGGCCGTCGAACCGGACAGCGCGGGTGTGCGCTTCCCTCCGCCCTTCGTCTACCGGCGCATCCTCCGGCATCGGTCTGGCCGCAGCCAAAGCCTTGCGGAATGCGGGCTTTCGAGTGTTCGGGACCAGCCGCCGCGCCGCGGCGAAGAAATCCGACGGTTTTACTATGCTGGCCTGTGACGTTGCCGACGATGAGCCCGCCTACACCCGTACGTCCTTCGAAGAGAATCTCGCGAAGCCGGACCAGTTTCTGGATATCTATGCCACGGCGCGCTCGGAGAGCGGACGTTGGGACAATCGGGCCATGGCATGCGTCGGTCCACGCTAGGCCAGCTCGGCCAAGCGTGGACGAGTCCCTTTGATCAAACAGTCGGGACAGTGCCGCCATCGACGACGAGCTCCGAACCATGGATCGACGAGGCGCGATCCGAGGCCAGGAAAGCGATGGCTTCGGCGACCTCCGATGGTTCGGCGCCGCGACCTATGGCAATGCCGCCAAGGCCGGCCAGTACGAGTTGGCGCGCGTCCTCGACAGTGCCACCGTTGGCGGCTTGGATGCGCTTGAGAAATACATCGGTCCCTTCGGTCATGATCCAGCCGGGAGAGACGACGTTGACTCTAACGCCCTTGGGACCCAGCTCCTTGGAGATGGACTTGCTGTAAGTCCGGAGCGCGGCCTTGGCGCTGGCATAGGCGGTGGTTGCGTCGGGGAGCGGCAGGACCGACTGGATGGAGGTGACGTGCACCACCGCGCCGCTGCCCCGCTCGATCATCTGCGGAATCAGGAGCCGGTCGAGACGGACTGTGGCCAGGAGGTTCAGGTTCAGCTCGGAAAGCCAGTACTCGTCCGTCAGGGCGACAAAGCCACCGCCCGGGGTGGTCGAACCACCAAGCACATGCGCGATGATGTCGACGCCGCCCAGACGCTCGATCGCCACCCTGGCCAGCATTTCCCCGCCCTCGGCCGTCGTCAGGTCCGCCTGGACGAATTCGACGCTATCGATGGGCTCCAGCGTTCCACGGGCAGATGTAATCACGCGGGCGCCGCCGGCCAGGAAGCGGTCGACAGTGGCGCGGCCCAGACCCTTGGTGCCGCCGCTGATGAGGACGCGCTTTCCCGCGAACTCGGTCGGATCAGCTTTGATGGTCATGCCGTGATCTCCAAAGCCTTGATGGCGTCGTTTTCGAGCGTGAAGCGGTAGGTGAAGCGGATCGGGCTGCCCTTGAACTCGCCATGAGCGGGGCCTTCGACGACCACCTGACCGTCCTCTTGGCGGACGGTATCCGGTGTGAAAATCGCCTTCGCGCCGACCACCGCCTCTTCAAGCAAGTGCTTGATTTCGGCGGACCCCCGAAGAACGGCGCCGTTATCGCGGAGGACGGCCCCGGCTGCGAAGGGTGCCAGCATGCCGTCAACGTCCAGGCGGGCATTCGCGGCCACATATGCGGCGATTGGGGGTGGTAATTCGAGCGTCATTGGTCTTGTCCTGCTTGTTGCGATCGCAGCCGCAGCGGCTGGAAGTTTCGTTGCTCCCCAAAATAGGGATAGACAGCTCGCGCGATAATCAGGACAATTCGGGACGTCTCATCACGAAAGTCGGGATAATTGTGCAAAGTAGCCTGACGGAATTAGACGCAGTTCTCATGGTCGCCCGCCGCGGCAAGTTTCGCACGGCAGCGCTTGAGCTCGGGGTTTCGACGACCGCGCTCAGCAACGCGGTCGGAAAGCTGGAGCGCACGCTTGGCGTGCGGCTTTTCAACCGGACGACGCGAAGTGTCTCATTGACGGAGGCCGGCCAGCGGTTCGTCGCGCAGGTCGCTCCAGCCGTGCAGGACATTCATGAGGCGATGGAGGTTGCGCGCTCTCAACAGGCGATGCCATCGGGCACGCTGCGCATCAACGCCTTTCCGACAGCGGCGCGAGAGATCTTCACTTCGCTCGTCCTACCGTTCCTGCGCGCGCACCCTCAGGTCCACATCGACATCGTCACAGAGGGCCGCATGGTGGACATTGTCGCAGGCGGCTTCGACCTCGGCGTCCGCAGGATCGACCTCGTACCGGCCGATATGATCGCGGTCCCGTTGGGTGTCGCGCGGCGCAGCGTCGTCGTGGGCACGCCGACCTACTTGATAACGCATGGGACGCCCCTGGTACCTCAGGATCTCGCCGGGCATTCCTGTCTCCGCGTCCGGCTTCCCGATGGCGCGATCTACCGCTGGCCGTTCGAGAAGGACGGACAATCGGTCCACATCGACGTCCAGGGCGCCATCACCCTCGACGAAGCGAGCCTCGCACGCACCGCGGTCCTCGCGTCCGTGGGTCTGGCCCTAGCGATGGAATCCGACGTGCGAGACGACATCGAGGCAGGCCGCCTTGTGCGCGTGCTTGAGGATTGGACGCCCATTCTGTCGCCGTTGAGCCTCTACTATCCGAGCCGACGCAACCCGACCGCCGCATTCAAGGCGTTCGTTGAATTCGCGCGGCGGCAGAGTGGAGCCAGCATTAACCCTGACGCCGTCTATAGCTCCGGACGCGCTGAGCCCGGGTGAGGCCCATGACCCTTCCGGTGCTCGCCGACCTTGAGTACGCTCCGGTCCGGTTCTCGGACCACCATTCTCGACTCGACCTGACCTGAATCTCGACACACCTCTAGCCGGCCGCGCCGCTGCGGTCGCGGCCAATGCGGCCGAGATGCGTATCCTGAAAACCGGTGGGCAGCTTGAGGCCGTAGCCGAGGGCACGGTCGATGGCGATGTGCGCTATCCAGATAAGCGCCACCGCGGTCGTGAGCGGGCCGGCGAGCAACGCGCCCGCGAGCAGAAGGACCAGCGGGGCAATCAGGATATGCAAGGCGTTATAGGTGACGGCGCCGAGGCGCGGCCCGGCGAGGTAGCCCAGCATCGACAGGTCCGGCGCCAGGATAAGCAGCGCAAACAGCCACCAGGAAAAGTGGGCCATTGCGTAGCAAACGACCGCCAAGGCGGCGACGGTGGCCCACTCAAACCGGACGATCAGGTCGACGGGCCGCGTCGCCACGGGATCAATCGCCGCGCTTCGGGCGAAGCCTCACGACGATGTCGACATTGGCGATCTCCATGCCCTCCGGCGGTGCCGGCAGGTTGGAGACGGTGACCGGTCCGCTTTCGATGTCGAAAATCCGGTTCTCGCCCTCGACGTAGAAGTGATGATGATCGGAGGTGTTGGTATCGAAATAGGTTTTCGAGCCTTCGACCGCCAGGATGCGCAGCAGGCCGGCCTCTGTGAACTGATGGAGCGCGTTATAGACCGTCGCCAATGAAACCGGCACGCCGGCGGCGATCGCCTCTTCGTGCAGTTCCTCGGCCGAAAGGTGGCGGTCGCCCTTGGCGAAAAGCAGATCGGCCAGCGCGATGCGCTGGCGCGTCGGCCTCAGGCCGGCTTCGCGAACCCGCTTGTCCACAGCGACATTTTCCTTCCGGTAGCCCGAATCCATCTCTTCGCTTCGAAGCTTGTTGCCCAGCCCATCAACAGGTCCAGAGTGGCAAAAAGACGTCGAAAGCCAAAACCGGACATCAGCCGACATATATTCTGTAGTCTGAATGCGATCAATAGCGCGCATTGACCCGGGCAGGCGCACGGGTTAAGCGCAAACGCCGGTTTCCGGCCGCAAACAGAGTGTGTTAGGAAACCAACGAGAAGGGCGCCCTGCCGCCCGCGAAAGAACACGGGGACGGAAATTTGATGGCGGATCAAAAGTCCAGCTACGATTACGAGGAACTGCTCGCCTGCGCCCGCGGCGACCTGTTCGGGCCGGGCAACGCCCAGCTGCCCTACCCACCTATGCTGATGTTCGACCGCATCACCGAGATCAGCGAGACCGGCGGCGCTTTCGACAAGGGCTTCATCCGCGCCGAATTCGACATCAAGCCGGACCTGTGGTTCTTCGCCTGCCACTTCATCGGCAATCCGATCATGCCGGGCTGCCTCGGCCTCGACGCCATGTGGCAGTTGACGGGTTTTTATCTCGGCTGGCTGGGCGAACCCGGCAAGGGCATGGCGCTTTCGACCGGCGAGGTGAAGTTCAAGGGCATGGTGACGCCGTCGGTGAAGAAGGTGGAGTACGGCGTCGACTTCAAGCGCGTGATGCGTGGCCGGCTGGTGCTCGGCATCGCCGATGGCTGGCTTAAGGCGGATGGCGAACCCATATACGCCGCCACGGATCTGAAGGTCGGCCTGTCCAAACAGTCGGCCGCCTGACCGTTTTTCGCCACGGCGTCCGCGTACCCAATGGGCGCCACGTCAGTTTATTTGCGTATGATCACGGGCGAAAACCGGCTAGGTTTTCCGCCCGGATACGCCGGAAGGAGTTGCGAATGAGACGGGTCGTAGTGACAGGGCTCGGCATTGTGTCGTCGATCGGCAACAATGCCAATGAGGTGCAGAGCTCGCTTTACGATGCCAAATCCGGCATCAGCTTTTCCAATTCCTTCGCCGAGCACGGCTTCCGCTGCCAGGTCTGGGGCGCGCCGACGCTCGATCCTACCCCGATGATCGACCGCCGCGCCATGCGCTTCCTAAGCCAGGGTGCGGCCTGGAACCATGTTGCCATGGACCAGGCGATCGCCGATGCCGGGCTTGGCGTGAGCGACATCACCAATGAGCGGACCGGCATCGTGATGGGGTCCGGCGGACCCTCGACCCGCACCATCGTCGAGGCGGCCGAAACCACGATCAAGAACAACAGCCCCAAGCGCATCGGTCCATTCGCCGTGCCGAAGGCGATGTCGTCGACGGCGTCGGCCACCCTGGCCACATGGTTCAAGATCCACGGCGTCAACTACTCGATCTCGTCGGCCTGCTCGACCTCGGCGCATTGCATCGGCAATGCCTATGAGCTCATCCAGTGGGGCAAGCAGGACATGATGTTCGCCGGCGGCCACGAAGATCTCGACTGGACGATGTCGGACCTTTTCGACGCCATGGGCGCCATGTCGTCGAAGTTCAACGACAAGGCATCGGCCGCTTCGCGCGCCTATGACGTCAACCGCGACGGTTTTGTCATCGCCGGCGGCGCCGGCGTGCTGGTGCTGGAGGAATTGGAGCACGCCAGGGCGCGCGGCGCCAAGATCTATGCCGAGATCGTCGGCTATGGCGCGACATCCGACGGCTACGACATGGTGGCGCCTTCGGGGGAAGGCGCCATCCGCTGCATGCGGCAGGCGCTTGCCACCGTCTCGACCCCGGTCGACTACATCAACACCCACGGCACCTCGACGCCGGTCGGCGATTCCAGGGAAATGGGCGCCATTCGCGAGGTGTTCGGCGACAAGATGCCCTACATCACCTCGACCAAGTCGCTCACCGGCCATTCGCTGGGGGCGGCCGGCGTGCAGGAATCGATCTATTCGATCCTGATGATGCAGGGCGGCTTCATCGGCGAGAGCGCCCATATCGAGGAGCTCGATCCGGAATTCGAGGGCATGCCGATCGTGCGCAAGCGCATCGACAACGCCAAGATCGACACCGTTTTGTCCAATTCCTTCGGTTTCGGTGGCACCAACGCAACGCTGATTTTCCAACGCTATTCCGCATAAGGATCTGCCTTTTATGGAAGGGTTGATGAAGGGCAAGCGCGGGCTTGTCATGGGGGTCGCCAACGATCATTCGATCGCCTGGGGCATCGCCAAGAAATTGTCCGAGCACGGGGCGGAGCTTGCCTTCACCTACCAGGGCGACGCGTTCGGGCGGCGCGTCAAGCCGCTCGCCGAGAAGGTGGGCGCCTCCTTGATCGTGCCTTGCGACGTCGAGGACAGCGCCTCCGTCACCGCGACCTTCGAGACCCTCGGCAAGGCCTGGGGCGAGCTGGACTTCGTGGTGCATGCCATCGGCTTTTCCGACAAGAACGAGCTCAAGGGCCTCTACGCCGACACCAGCCGCGACAATTTCGTGCGCACCATGGTGATCTCCTGCTATTCCTTCACCGAGGTCGCCCGCAATGCCGCCGCGCTGATGGGCAATGGCGGCTCGATGATCACGCTGACCTATGCCGGGTCGGTGAGGGTGATGCCGAACTACAATGTCATGGGCGTCGCCAAGGCGGGGCTCGAGGCCAGCGTGCGCTATCTTGCCAATGACTACGGGCCGCGCGGCATCAGGGTGAACGGCATCTCGGCCGGACCGGTGCGCACGCTGGCCGGCTCGGGCGTTTCCGACGCCCGCCATATGTTCTCCTATCAGCAGCGCAACTCGCCTCTGCGGCGCACCGTGACCCTGGACGAAGTCGGCGGCTCGGCGCTTTACCTGCTCTCCGATCTTTCGTCGGGTGTCACCGGCGAAATCCATTATGTGGATTCCGGCTATCACATCGTTTCGATGCCGTCGCTGGAGGAACTGAAGCAGAACGACGGTGGTCGCGAATAGTTCGCTAAGGCAAAGAGTATTTTCCAGTAAAATTGGATGCATCGGCGGAAACTCATTTTAAGGAGGTTTCCGCTACAAGGCCCCTTAATCCAGGGACCTTGCATGTCTCCAGTCAGTAACCCGAAGCGAACACCGCTGTTCCGGCTGATCACCATCGCCAGCTCCGGCATGGGCAGTTTCATCCTCGGATTGTGGGGGCTGCGGTTCGGCTTCGGCGATGGCATGGCCGGCATGCCGGCCGAGACGATGATAGGCGTCATCGCCGCGCTATGCGCCCTTGCCGCCGGCGGTGCGGCGATGTCGTTCTTCGCCGGCGTCGATGAATCGGTGGCCTATGTCGTCAAGGAAACCAATTTCGACAAGCTGACGGGGCTTCTGTCGCGCCAGGCCATGGTCGGCAAGATAGCCGATGCCGCCTCGGAGACGATCCGAACCGGCGAGCCGGTGTTCCTGATCGACATTGATATCGACCGATTCAAGCAGATCAACGACGCCATCGGCTACAGCCATGGCGACGACCTTGTCCGTGCCTTCACCAGCAGGCTGAAGGAGAGCATGCCGAAGGATGCGGTGATCGGGCGCATCGGCGCCGGCGAGTTCGGCGTCCTGCTGCCGGACCGCGACATCCGTGGTTCGATCGAGCGGCTGATCGAAAAGCTCATCAGCGATATGATGGAGCCTTATCAGTTGCAGACCCACCTGCAGTCGGTCAGCCTGTCGGTAGGCATCGTGGCGATGCCGAAGGACGGGGTCGACCCGGTTCTGGTCCTGCGCCGTTCGAACCTGGCGCTGCAAAATGCGCGGGCCAGCGGCGTCGGCAACTGGTCTGTCTTCCACGCCGACATGGGCCGCGTGGCCGACTATCGGCAATGGATCGAATCGGAGCTGAAGACCGCTTTCGACCGCGGCGACTTCAGTCTCCATTACCAGCCGCAGCTCAATCTGCCGAGCGGCCGCGTCGTCGGCTACGAGGCGCTGATCCGCTGGAAGCATCCGGAGCGCGGCATGATTCCGCCGATGGAGTTCATTCCGATCGCCGAGGAAACCGGCATGATCAATCCAATCGGCGAATGGGTGCTGCGCAAGGCCTGCAGCGACGCCAAGCATCTGCCGCAGGACTGCTTCGTCGCCGTCAACATCTCGCCGGTCCAGTTCATGACCAGGGATTTCGTCGGCATCGTGCGCGAGGTGATGGAATCGACCGGCATCAAGCCGTCGCGGCTGGAGCTCGAGGTCACCGAGACGGCGATGATGCAGGATCGCGACCGCGCCGCCGCGATCCTGGACCAGCTTGCCGAGATGGGGATTTCGGTGGCCGTCGACGATTTCGGAACCGGCTATTCCAATTTGAGCTACCTGATCGACTTCTCCTTCGGCAAGCTGAAGATCGACCGTTCCTTCGTCAGCCGCATCGACACCGACTCCGGTTCCGGCGCGATCGTCTCGACCATTGTCGGGCTGTCGCGGGCGCTGGGCGTCGGCATCATCGCCGAAGGCGTGGAAACCGAGAACCAGGCTACGCTGCTCAGGGCCGCGGGCTGCGAGGTGGTCCAGGGCTATCTGTTCGGGAGGCCGGCGCCACTCACGGACGAACTCGGCGAAGCGCGGCCTGCTTTCGGCACCCGCGAGCCCGCACGGATCGTCAGCCTACAGTAAACCAGCACGCAACAGTATTTCAGCGGCGCGCCGACAACACCTTGAACATGCCGTCGCGGGCGATCCCGGTATGGCTGGCAAAGGCCGCGGACAGCACCTGTTCATAGGGAAGCTGGCGATTGGCGACCATGAACAGGCGGCCGCCCGGTTTCAGCGCCTTCGACGCCGCGCGGATCATGCCGGCGCCAATGCCGGGCTCGGCGGCGCGGCCGCTGTGGAAAGGCGGGTTCATGACGATGGCGTCGTAGCGTCGATCGACCGCCTCGGTGAGAAGATCGATCCAGAAGAAGCGCGGCTCGATGGCGCCACGGACATTCAACCTGGCTGCTTCCAGGGCTTCGAAGTCCGCTTCATAGAGATCGAGCGTGGTGAGGCTCTGGGAGCGCTGCAGGACCTCCGCCGCCAGATAACCCCAGCCCGCGCAGAGATCAGCGATATTGCCTTTGAGATCATCAGGCAGGCTGGCGGCCAGCAGTTTCGAACCGGCGTCAATCCTGTCAAACGAGAACATGCCAGGCGCGGTTTTGAAACCGCCCCCAACAACAAGGTCGGGGTTGCCGGCGCGCAGCGTCTCGGCTGCTTCCGTGCCGGCCCGCCGGAACCAGAAGGCAACGCCGTGATGCTTCGGCAGATGGCCTTCGAGCGGCGCCAGCGCGTTGATCCGCTTGCGCAGGCTGTCGGTGCCGTCATCCTTGCCACCCGCGACGGCGATCAGCCCGCCCGGCGCGACACGCTCGAGTGCTTCGGCGATGCGCAACTCATTCTGACCGCGATGACGGCCGGCGAGCACGAGAGCCATGTCGTAACCCTGGCCTTCCACGCGCGGCGTGACCGTGTAGCCGGAAGCCTGCAAGGCGCGGAAATGCGGTCGAAAGCCCTGCACGAGATGCAGCGCCGCATCGAAGCCTTCGGGCAAGCGGAAGCCGGGCTCGGCGCCCAGAAAGAGAACGCGGGCCTCCTTGCGCGGCAAAGGCAGCGCCTCCGCCTCGAACGGGTAGAACAGCGTCTTCAGCGGCTCGGCGGCCATTCATCCACCTCGAAACAAAACGGGCGCGACCTTGCGGCGCGCCCGTCTTAGACTATCCAGCCAGACCGATCAGGCGGCGTCTTCCTCGCCTTCGGCCTTCTTCTTCTCCTGGACGATTTCCTTGCCGGTCGCCTGGTCGACGACCTTCATCGACAGGCGAACCTTGCCGCGCTCGTCGAAGCCCATCAGCTTGACCCAAACCTTGTCGCCTTCCTTGACGACATCGGAGGTCTTGGCGACGCGCTCATTGGCGAGTTGCGAGATGTGGACGAGACCGTCGCGCGGGCCGAAGAAGTTGACGAAGGCGCCGAAGTCGGCCGTCTTGACGACTGTGCCTTCGTAGATCTCGCCGACTTCCGGCTCGGCGACGATGGTGTGGATCCACTTCTTCGCCGCCTCGATCTCCTTGGCGTTGGCCGAAGCGATCTTGACCGTGCCGTCGTCCTCGATGTTGATCTTGGCGCCGGTCTTCTCGACGATCTCGCGGATCACCTTGCCGCCGGAGCCGATGACGTCGCGGATCTTGTCGGTCGGGATGTGCATAACCTCGATGCGCGGCGCGAACTCGCCGAGCTCGGCGCGGGCGCCGGAAAGCGCATGCGCCATCTCGCCGAGGATATGCAGGCGGCCGTCCTTGGCCTGGGCAAGCGCGATGCCCATGATCTCCTCGGTGATGCCATCGATCTTGATGTCCATCTGCAGCGAGGTGACGCCATTGGCGGTGCCGGCAACCTTGAAGTCCATGTCGCCGAGATGGTCCTCGTCACCGAGGATGTCGGAGAGCACCGCGAAGCGCTCGCCTTCCTTGATCAGGCCCATGGCGATGCCGGCGACCGGCTTGGCCAGCGGAACGCCCGCGTCCATCAGCGCCAGCGAGGTGCCGCACACGGTCGCCATCGACGACGAACCATTGGATTCGGTGATCTCCGAGACGACGCGCAGCGTGTAGGGGAACTGTTCCGCCGAAGGCAGCATCGGATGGATGGCGCGCCAGGCGAGCTTGCCGTGGCCGATTTCGCGGCGGCCCGGCGAGCCCATGCGGCCGGTCTCGCCGACCGAGTAGGGCGGGAAGTTGTAGTGGAGAAGGAACTTCTCCTTGTACATGCCGGTCAGCGAATCGACATATTGCTCGTCCTCGCCGGTGCCCAGCGTGGCAACCACCAGCGCCTGGGTCTCGCCGCGGGTGAACAGCGCCGAACCATGGGTGCGCGGCAGGACGCCGACTTCCGAGACGATCTTACGCACGGTCTTGAGGTCACGGCCGTCGATGCGCGAGCCGGTGTCGAGGATGTTCCAGCGCACAACCTTGGCCTGGAGTTCCTTGAAGACGCTGCCGATCTGCTCGGAAGTGTACTTGGCTTCCTCGCCCTCGGCCGGAGCGAAGGCGGCCTTGACCTTGGCTTTGACGGCATCGACCGCGGCATAGCGCGCCTGCTTGTCGATGATCTTGTAGGCGTCGCGGAGCTCGTCTCCGACGACCTTCAGCATCTCGGCTTCAAGCGCGGAGTAATCCGGCGCGGTGAAGTCGCGCGGCTCCTTGGCGGCGACCTCGGCCAGCTTGATGATCGCCTCGATCACCGGCTGGAAGCTCTTGTGGCCGAACACGACGGCGCCGAGCATCAGGTCCTCGGAGAGTTCCTTGGCCTCGGATTCGACCATCAGCACGGCGTCGGCGGTGCCGGCGACGACGAGGTCGAGCTTGGATTCCTGCATCTCGTCGATATGCGGATTGAGCACATATTCGCCGTTGATGTAGCCGACGCGGGCGCCGCCGATCGGGCCCATGAAGGGCACGCCCGAGAGCGTAAGCGCGGCGGAGGTGGCGACGATCGACAGGATGTCCGGATCATTCTCGAGATCATGCTGGACGACGGTGACGACGATCTGGGTGTCGTTCTTGTAGCCGTCGGCGAAAAGCGGGCGGATCGGGCGGTCGATCAGGCGGGAAACCAGCGTTTCCTTTTCGCTCGGACGGCCCTCGCGCTTGAAGTAGCCGCCCGGGATCTTGCCGGCGGCATAGGTCTTTTCCTGGTAGTTGACGGTGAGCGGGAAGAAATCGAGGCCGGGCTTCGGCTCCTTCATCGAGACGACAGTGGCCAGAACCACGGTCTCGCCATAGGTGGCCAGCACCGCGCCGTCAGCCTGGCGGGCGATCTTGCCGGTCTCCAGGATGAGCGGACGGCCGCCCCATTCGATTTCCACTTTGTGATGATTGAACATATCTTGTCCTTCATATGCGGAAAGGGCCGCACCGTCCTAACGGTCGCGGGTTCTCCCTTCCCTGGCTTCCTTCGGGCAGCCACGGGCAAGACAACGGGAAGCTCGATAGATCCGGCTCAAGGCCGAGCGAGCATCCTGCAATCCTGCCCCATGACCGTCCATGGGCGGTTCCGGACAGCCCTCTGCGGTCCGGAACACGATTGGCCGGCTGGTCGGCCGGCCTTGCGCTTGACGCCGGAAACGCTGTTTCCGGAACGCGCCATGCGCGCAGGCGAATTTCCTTTTCAGCATTGCGGCAGCGGACTATCCGATGCGCCAATGCGCGACCGGCGGGCCCCCTTGGAGAGCCCGCCGGTCAATTGGTCAGCGACGGAGACCGAGCTTGTCGATCAGCGTCTGGTAGCGCCCATCATCCTTGCGCTTGAGATAATCAAGCAGGCTGCGGCGCTGGGAAACCAGAGCAAGCAGGCCACGGCGGGAATGGTTGTCCTTCTTGTGGTCCTTGAAATGCTCTGTCAGGTTCTTGATGCGCTCGGAAAGAATGGCAACCTGGACTTCCGGAGATCCGGTATCGCCTTTCGCGGTCGCGAATTCGGTCATCAGTTCTTTCTTGCGCTCGGCAGTAATCGACATCGTGTTTTTCCTTATCTGTTGGAGGAAACGGGACGCCCACAGCCGGGATGTCGTCCAGCAGGGGCCAGTGCAAGCGACGCGTCAGGGCGCGAAGCTGCGGCGCATATAGTGCAATTCCGGAAAAAACACCAGCCCAATTGTCAAGCCGGCTTGTCGCAGGTTCCGGCGGCGAAAACGGGAGAATTCAAAGGCTACAGCCACTTCTTCCATTTGAAGAACGCGATCAAACCGACCGCGACGACCGCCATGAACAGTAGCGAGACCGGATAACCGTAATAGGCCTTCAGCTCGGGCATGTTCCAGGGCGAGCTTTCCGGATCGAAATTCATGCCCCAGACGCCGACCAGGAAGGTCAGCGGCATGAAGATCACCGAGACGATCGTCAGATAGGAAATGACGTCGTTGGTGCGGGCCTGGGACAGCGAGAGATGCATCTCGATCAGGCCGGTGAGCATGTCGCGCTGGTTCTCGACCAGCTCGATCAGCCGCAGCGAATGGTCGAGCGTGTCGTTGAAGAAGATCTTGGTTTCAGCCTTCACGAAGGGCACGTCGTTGCGGATCAGCGTCGCCAGCGCATCGCGCATCGGCCATAGCACGCCCTTGAGCACGTTGGCGTCGCGCCTGAGTTCATGCAACTGCCGCATCTGATGCTTGTGCGGCTTGTTCAGCATCTCGTCCTCGATGCCGTCGACCAATTCGCTCGCCGCCTCGATCGGCGGGAAATAGCTGTCGACGATGGCATCGATCAGCGCATAGGCAAGATAATCGGCGCCGCGCGAGCGCAGCCGGTTCGGCATCGCGGCCGCGATGCGCTTGCGCACCGGATCGAACGGATCGCCCTCGCGTTCCTGGAAAGTGACGACGAAATTCCGGCCGAAGAACAGCGAGATCTGCTCGTAGCGATGCGAGGTGACATCGTCGATCATGCGCATGACGACGAAGGCATGGTCCTCGAAGAAATCCACCTTGGGCCGCTGTCCAGTGTTGACGACGTCCTCGAGCGCCAGCGGGTGGAGGTTGAAGATACGGCCGATCTCCTCGATCAGCGGAATGTTGGCAAGCCCCGTGCAATCCAGCCAGACGACAGGCCATTTCTCGCAATGGGTGTTGAGGTCGTCGACCGAGGCATTGTCGATGGTTTCGTATTTCTGCGGCGAGATCAATGTCAGCCGAAGCTCGCTGCGCCGTGCCGCCGGATCGGCGATCAGCGTGCCGGGCGACGCCCCGACCGGCGGCCGGCGGATTCTCAGCGTCGCCCTCTTGTTGCCTGTATCAGCCCTGGCCATGAGATCCCTGAAGCGTCGGCACCCAGTGGAGCTTAGACGACCGGATTCACCCGGCAAAGACCCGCTTGGGCTTGAACATGCCCTGCTCGATGGCGCCGATGGCGACGAGCCTGCCGCGCGCGGTGGCGCAGGCCTCCTCCGCCTCGACCGGCGCATCGCGGCCGCGAATGATGACAGGATTGCCGAGGCGGATCTTCGTCGCCGCGTCGTCGCTGACCGCAACCTGCGGCAGGCAATCGAGCGCCGCCGCCGTTTCAATCAGCAGCGCGTCGATGGCGCTGAAATCGACCGGCGCCTCGGATTCGTCCTGAACAGCTTCGGCTTTGCCGCCGAAACGGGCCGCTTCCAGTTCGGCAACCGTGACGAAATCGTCAGGCGTGAACGGCTCGACCTCGACGCGGCGCAATTCAGCGATATGGCCGAAGCAGCCGAGATCGCGGCCCATGTCGCGCGCCAGCGAGCGCACATAGGTGCCCTTGCCGCATTCGACCTCGAAGACGGTCTTGTCGGCACTATGCTCGATAATATCCAAACGGCCGATTTCAATTTCCCGCGCGGGTATCTCGACCGTCTCGCCGTCGCGGGCGAGATCATAGGCGCGCTCGCCGGCGATCTTGATGGCCGAGAATTGCGGCGGCGTCTGCATGATGACGCCGGTGTATTTCGGCAGCAGCGCCCGCAGCTCGGCCTCGGCCGGGCGCCGATCGGAGCTGTTGGTCACCGGGCCTTCGAGGTCGTCGGTCGAGCGCTCCTCGCCCCAGGCGACGGTGAAGCGGTAGACCTTGGCGCCATCCTGCACGTAGGGAACGGTCTTGGTCGCTTCGCCAAGCGCGATCGGCAGCATGCCGGAGGCCAGCGGATCGAGCGTGCCGGCATGGCCGGCCTTCTCGGCCTGAAACAGCCATTTGACCTTGGAGACCGCTTCGGTCGAGCCCATGCCGACCGGCTTGTCCAGCACCACCCAGCCGGAGACCGGCCGACCCTTCTTCTTGCCGCGGCGCGCCACTATTCCTCGTCCTTGTCGTTGTTCTTGCCGTCGCCGAGATCGCGCGCCACTTCGGGCGACTTCAGCAGTTCATTGATCTTCGCGAAATTGTCGAAGGATGTGTCGAGCCGGAAACGGAACTCCGGCATATACTTCATCTGCCTCAACGCGCCCGAAACACGGCCGCGGATGAACTTTGCGTGCCTGTTGAGCGCCTCGACCACGGCGCTGTCGTCAGCCGCGCCAAGCGGCGAGACGAAGGCGGTGGCGATCTTGAGATCGGGCGACATGCGCACCTCGGAGACCGAGACGACGCTGTTCTCGATCACCGGATCGATGATCTCGCCGCGCTGCAGCGTTTCGGAAAGGGCATGACGCACCTGCTCGCCGACGCGCAGCATGCGCTGGGAGGGGCCTGATGTTGTCGAACGGGGCATTTTTCTTCGGTCCTGAAATCGTGAAGCGCGGGATGGGACCACGCCACATGTCTCATATGCATGAGCGGTCTGGACGGCAGCCTTGCGGCCGCCGCCCGTTTCATTTCGGCAAATATACCCGAATTAGAGCGTCCTGCTCACCATCTCGACGCGGAAGCACTCGATGACGTCGCCGACGCGCATGTCCTCGTAGTTCTGGAAGGCCATGCCGCATTCCTGGCCGCCCGGCACTTCCGCAACCTCGTCCTTGAAGCGCTTGAGCGTCTTCAACGTGCCTTCGTGGACGACGACGTTGTCGCGGATCAGGCGCACGCCCGCACCACGCTCGACCTTGCCTTCGGTGACGCGGCAGCCGGCGATCTTGCCGACCTTGGAGATGTCGAAGATCTCGAGTATCTCGGCATTGCCGATGAAGGTCTCGCGCCGCTCCGGCGAAAGCATACCGGAAAGGGCCGCCTTCACGTCGTCGACGAGGTTGTAGATGATCGAGTAGTAGCGGATCTCGATGCCCGCGGCCGCTGCCGCGGTGCGCGCCTGCGCGTTGGCGCGGACGTTGAAGCCGATGATCGCGGCACCCGATGTCTCGGCCAGCGAGACGTCGCTTTCGGTGATGCCGCCGGCGCCCGAATGGACGATCCGCACCCTGACCTCGTCGTTGCCGAGCTTTTCGAGCGCGGCGTTGATCGCCTCGATGGAGCCCTGCACGTCGCCCTTGATGACCAGCGGGAATTCCTTCAGCCCGCTCGTCTGCAACTGCGACATCATCTGTTCGAGCGAGCCGCGCTGGCCGGCATGCTTGGCCACAGCCTTGTCGCGCGCCAGGCGCTGACGGTATTCCGTGATCTCGCGGGCGCGAGCCTCGTTGTTGACGACGGCGAAACGGTCGCCGGCCTGCGGCGTGCCCTGAAGGCCAAGCACCTCTACCGGCATCGCCGGCGGCGCTTCCGGCACGTGCTCGCCGCGGTCGTCGACAAGCGCGCGCACACGGCCCCACTCGTTGCCGGCGACAATGATGTCGCCCGGCATCAGCGTGCCGGTCTGCACCAGAACGGTGGCGACCGGACCGCGGCCCTTGTCGAGCTTGGCTTCGATCACCGCGCCTTCGGCGGTGCGGTCAGGATTGGCCTTGAGGTCGAGAACTTCGGCCTGCAGCAGGATCGCTTCGAGTAGCTTGTCGAGATTGGTGCCCTTGGTCGCCGAAACCTCGACGTCCAGCACCTCGCCGCCCATCGATTCCACGAACACCTCGTGGCGCAGCAGCTCGGTCCGCACCTTCTGCGGATCGGCGTCGCGCTTGTCGATCTTGTTGATCGCCACGATGATCGGCACGCCGGCCGCCTTGGCGTGGTTGATCGATTCGATCGTCTGCGGCATCACGCTGTCGTCTGCCGCCACCACCAGCACGGCGATGTCGGTGACCTGGGCGCCGCGGGCGCGCATGGCCGTGAAGGCGGCGTGGCCGGGCGTGTCGATGAAGGTGATCTTCTGACCGTTCTTCTCGATCTGGTAGGCGCCGATATGCTGGGTGATGCCGCCGGCCTCGCCGGAGACGACATTGGCGTTGCGGATGGCGTCGAGCAGCGAGGTCTTGCCGTGGTCGACATGGCCCATGATGGTCACGACCGGCGGACGCGACACCAGGTCCTCGGGACGGTCGGCGATGTTGAACAGGCCCTCCTCGATGTCGGACTCCGCAACGCGGCGGACCGTATGGCCAAATTCGGAAGCGACCAGCTCGGCCGTGTCGGCGTCGATGACGTCGCCCGGCTTCAGGATCTGGCCCTGCTTCATGAAGTACTTGACCACATCCACGGCGCGCTCGGACATGCGCTGCGCCAGTTCCTGGATGGTGATGGTTTCGGGTAGGATCACTTCGCGCATGACTTTCTCGCGCGGCTCATTGTGCATCGCGCGTTTGAATTTTTCCTGGCGGCGACGCATCGACGACAGTGAGCGGCCGCGCGCATCTTCGTCCGACAGCGCGGTGTTCAGCGTCAGCTTGCCGCGGCGGCGATCTTCCTCGCCCTTGGTCGGCTTGGCCGGGCGGGCCACTTCCGGGGTCGCAAGGCGCCGGGCAGGCGCGCTGGCGCCTGCGCCACCGCCGGCACCTGTGCGCCGCGGCTTGGCCTCTTCCTCGTCATCGGCCGTAGCGACATCGGCTGCCTGCGGCGCACGACGGCGAGCCTCTTCCTCGGCACGACGCCGCGACTCGGCCTCGGCCTGCAGGCGCGCTTCTTCCTCGGCCTGACGGCGCGCGGATTCGTCGCGCTCGCGCTTGCGGCGTTCCTCTTCCTCGGCGCGGCGCTTGGCATCCTCCTGAGCGCGCTGGCGATCCTCGGCCTCACGGGCCTTGGAGCCTTCCAACGCCCTGCGGCGCGCTTCCATCTCGCCGCGTGACAGCTCGTTCAGGACCATGCCCGAACGTTCCGGCGGCGGAGGCGGCGCCTTCGGCGCTTCCTGCACGACAGGCGCGGCGGCGACAGGGGTGGCCGCGGCGGGCTTCGGCGTGAACACGGACGGCGCGACCGGCTCCGGCTTGTCGCCAGGCAGCGAGAACTTGCGCTTCTTGGTCTCGACGACGACCGACTTGGTGCGGCCATGCGAGAAATTCTGGCGCACGGTGCCCTGCTCGAGGCCGGGGCGCTTCAGCGTCAAGGTCTTCTTCGGCGTAACGCTCAACGTCTTGTCGTCGCCCGATTTCGTATCGTTCATTCCATATCCTCTGCGGCATCATCTTCGTCGGCAACGGCCGCAAGCATTGCCAGATCGTTCGGGGTACCGCCCCGATATCGGTCGAGCGCAACAACGCGCTTCTCAACCGCCAGTCCCGCGTCCTGCGCGAGGACGGCAGCATGTATCACATTTGTACCCCCCAATGCCAAGCTCAACTCGGCCTCGGAGAAAAGTTTGTAGGCAAGGATGGCGGGACCGCCGAGATGGACGGTCGCCCGCCGCGCCTGACTGATCTTGCGGACACCGTCGTCCGACGCCTCCGCCGCATGCAGAACGAGCAGCGCCTGCCCGTCGCGCACAGCACCCTCGACCTTGGCGGCGCCAAGAACGACGGCGCCCGCCTTGCGGGCAAGGCCAAGCATACCCAGAGCGGATCTGGAGAGCAGCCCGTCGACCATGCCGCCGAGATCGGATGGAACGGTCACCTGCGCCTTGAATGCGCGGGCAAACAGGTTCTTCGCCGCTGCCTTCTCGATATGTAGGCGATCGGCGGTGACCCAGCAACCACGGCCGGGCAGATTTCTCTTGATGTCCGGAACGACGGCCGAATCCGGGCCGACGACGAAGCGGATCAGTTCATCCGCTTCGGCCTGCCTGCGCGTAACGATGCAAGTGCGATCGTTCATCTCGTCCACGGGCTTTGCGATTGGTGGTCACCTCACGCACCGACGGTTTCGCCGGTTGCTGCCTCTTCGGCGGCGAGTTCTTCCACGGTGATCCAGCCGGCCTGCTTGCGGGCTGCAAGCACCATCTGCTCGGCTTCGGCGCGCGAGACGCCGTGAGAGGCCAAAACGCCCGGATAGACCTTGGTCTCGCCGTCCTTGCGCTCTTTCCAGCCGATCAGGTCGTCGGCGGCATAGCCGGCGAAGTCCTCGATCGTCTTCACGCCGTCCTCGCCGAGCGTCACCATCATGGCGGTGGTGACGCCGGGGATCTCGCGCAGCTCGTCCTTGACGCCCAGCGCCTTGCGCTTTTCGTCATGCTCGGCCTCGATCTTCTCCAGATATTCGCGGGCGCGGGTCTGGATTTCCGAAGCGGTGTCCTCGTCGAAGCCGTCGATGGAGGAGATTTCGCCCGAGTCGACATAGGCGACTTCCTCGACGCTGGTGAAGCCTTCGGAGGCAAGCACCTGGCCGACCATCTCGTCGACATCGAGGGCCTCCATGAACAGTGCCGAACGCTCGACGAATTCCTTCTGGCGGCGCTCGCTCTCTTCCTGCTCGGTCAGGATGTCGATATCCCAGCCGGTGAGCTGCGAGGCCAGGCGGACGTTCTGGCCGCGGCGGCCGATGGCCAGCGAGAGCTGGTCGTCCGGCACCACCACCTCGATGCGCTCGGCATCCTCGTCGAGCACCACCTTGGCGACCTCGGCCGGCTGCAGCGCGTTGACGATGAAGGAAGCGGCCGAAGGCGACCACGGAATGATGTCGATCTTCTCTCCCTGCAATTCGCCGACCACCGCCTGGACGCGGCTGCCGCGCATACCGACGCAGGCGCCGACCGGATCGATCGAGGAATCGCGTGAGATGACGGCGATCTTGGCGCGCGAGCCGGGGTCGCGAGCGACCGACTTGATCTCGATGATGCCGTCGTAGATTTCCGGCACTTCCATGGTGAAGAGCTTGGCCATGAATTGCGGATGGGTGCGCGACAGGAAGATCTGCGGGCCGCGCTGCTCGCGGCGCACGTCGTAGACATAGGCGCGGACGCGGTCGCCATACTTATAGTTCTCGCGTGGGATCAGCTCGTCGCGGCGGATGATCGCCTCGCCGCGGCCGAGATCGACGATGACGTTGCCATATTCGACGCGCTTGACGGTGCCGTTGACGATCTCGCCGATGCGATCCTTGTATTCGTCATACTGGCGATCGCGTTCGGCCTCGCGCACCTTCTGCACGATGACCTGCTTGGCCGATTGGGCGGCGATACGGCCGAAATCCATCGGCGGCAGCTGCTCGGCGATGAAGTCGCCGAGTTGGGCGTCGGGGTTGCGCTCGCGCGCCGTGGAAAGCGCGATCTGCGTGGCGTAGTCCTCAACCTTATCGACCACTTCCATTAGCCGCTGCAGCTTCATCTCACCGGTGTTCGGGTTGATGTCAGCGCGGATGTTGGTCTCCTGGCCGTAGCGCGAGCGCGCCGCCTTCTGGATCGCATCGGCCATGGCGGCGATGACGATCGACTTGTCGATCGACTTTTCACGCGCGACCGCGTCGGCGATCTGCAGCAGTTCAAGCCTATTGGCGCTTACAACCATTGTCTTTCTCCCGATTTCGCCTCGGACACGCGGCCCGGCGGCGCTATCAACTTTCCTGTTCGGTTTCGTTTTCCTCGGCGGCGTCTTCCGCTTCGCCGCGGCGTTTCCTTGCTTCCTTGCGCGCCCGGTTGTCCTTCGACAGGGCATCGCGGATGAGATCGTCGGTCAGCACCAGCCGGGCCTCGGCGATCGCGTCATAAGGCACGCGCACCGTCGGCTCCTCGCCATAGGCCGCCTTGTCGCGCTCGATAAGGATGCCATCGGCGTCGGCCTCGGCGATCTTGCCCTTGAAGCGCTTGCGGTCGCCGACGAGGACGGACGTCTCCAGCTTGACCAGGTGACCGGTCCAGGTGGTGAAATCCGACTTGCGCACCAGCGGCCGGTCGATACCCGGCGAGGACACTTCGAGATGATACGCCTTTTCGATCGGATCCTCGACATCGAGGGCCGGCGACACCGCGCGGCTGACCTCTTCGCAATCCTCGACGGTCATCGTGCCGTCCTCGCGCTCGGCCATGATCTGCAGCGTCAGCCCGTTCTGACCGGTCAACTGCACCCGCACGAGACGAAAGCCGATGGCCTTGAGCACCGGCTGCACGATCAGCGCAATGCGCGCATCGATGCCGCTTTCGCGGATGATACGGTCGTCGGCCTCGCTTGCCGCTGCAGTCATCGGATCCCTGTCGCTTTTGGCTTCCGGCCGGCAGGTAATAAAAAAGAGCGGGACCGGGTGGACCCACTCTTCGTCATACCGACCAAGAATTTGAGGCTGATATAGACGATTGGCGCTGGTGTTTCAAGCCTGCAGGCAAAAGGCTAGCGGCATCTACAGCTGGCGTGGCCATCGCTGGGCTGCATGCATCACGGTGAGTATCTCGATCTCGCCGCCGACAACACGGTAGGGAATTATGTACGGGATATCGGCCAAGACCAGCTCTCGTGTCCCTTTCACCCGCCCGACGCGGCCCATCGCCGGATGTTCGGCAAGATTGTCCACGACAGAAACAATGCGGGCAACGACCCGTGCCGCGGCTGTTGGATTGTCCTTTTCGATGAAACCGCCAATCTGGTCGAGACGGCGCACGGCGCGCTCTGTCCAGCGGATCCGCTTCATCCCCCGGAGGCCGGCTTGACGTATTTCGCTATGACGCCGGCCAGATCCTTCTCACTTGCAAATTCCCCTCGATCAGCTTCCTCGAGGCCGGCCTCGATCTCGGCAAGTTGCCATTCTTCCCTGGCGACATAGTCTTCGATCGCTTGGGCCGCCACGTAGGAGCGTGAGCGATCCACCTTTTCGGCCAATTGGTCGAGCTTGGCCACGGTCTCATCGGGAAGCCGTACGGTGAAGGCGCTCATCATCCCGTCTCCATTCTGGTTCACAATGAATGTGGTGGAACCAGGATGGTTCGTCAATGGAGGCTCCCCAGCGGAAAATCCGGACACGGCGTGGAACTGCGGTAAGCGGTTTGGGAACCAACAAAGCCACTGGTCAGCGCTTCGTGGTATAACCAGCTTACCAGGGAGCGGGCCGCTTCGCCAGTTCCACCATATCAGGAAACGGAGCAGCCGGAGCCGACAGGACTTCCATGAACGCAGCGAACCCTTCCGGGCTCATGCGGACAAGGCGGTTGTCCATCAGCACATCCTCGGCCGCGCGCACGGCGGCATCGCGCACGAAATCCGCGCGGGAGCGGCCGCGGAGACCGGCGGCGCGATCGATCATCGCCGCATCCGCTTCCGGCAGGCGCATCAAGATCCGGTATTCCTTGCGTTCGATCGGGGCGGCCATAGCTGTCTCCTTATCGGCAATGCAGCAGCCTGTAGCGCTAAATGCAATACAGAGACTCGGGCTACCTATTTCCGGATAAAGGTCAGATAAGCCGGCCGCCGTCCTTCGCGGATGGCCTTGGCCTCGTAACGCGTGCCGGGCCAACCTTCATAGGGCTGATGCCAATCCGCAGCCTCTCCAGCCTGCCATGCGAAGCCGCCGTGAGCGCGGCAGGCAAGCAGAGTCCAGTTCACATAGCTGTCGATATCGGAGGCGAAGCGGAACCTGCCGCCCGGCTTCAGGACGCGGGCAAAGCGGCCGAGATTGGCGGCACCGACGAAGCGGCGCTTCCAGTGCTTCTTCTTCGGCCACGGATCGGGATAGAGCAGGTCGATGCCGTCGAGCGAGCCCGACGGCAGCCAATCGAGCAGGCGCGTGGCGTCGTCGTCATAGACCCTGAGATTGCCAAGCGGGTTCTTGGCAAGCGCCGTCATCATCTTGGCCATGCCGTTGACGAAGGGCTCGACGCCAATGAAGCCGGTCCCCTGCGCTTCCTTGGCGCGGTGCAGAAGATGCTCGCCGCCGCCAAAGCCGATCTCCAGCTGAAGTGCCGAAACCTCCGCCTTGAACAAGGTGCTGAGGTCAGCCGGCGCTTGCGCCGTCAGGTCGAGCCGGTATTCGCGCAGGCCGCTTTCGAGGGCGATCGCCTGCTGCGGGCGTATGGTCTTGCCGTGCCGGCGACCGAAGAATCCTTCGGTCGCCCGGCTCGGTCTATCCTTTGCGTTCGCTGGCGTCAGGCGGCGACGGCGTCCTTGAGCGCCTTGGCGAGATCGGTCTTCTCCCAGGAGAAGGAACCGTCGCGACCGGCCTTGCGGCCGAAATGGCCGTAGGACGAGGTTTTTGCGTAGATCGGCTTGTTGAGGTCGAGATGACGGCGGATGCCCGACGGCGACAGGTCCATCACCTTGCGCAGCGCCTCCTCGAGCTTCGATTCCTCGACCTTGCCGGTGCCGTGCAGGTCGACATAGACCGACAGCGGCTGGGCGACGCCGATGGCGTAGGAGAGCTGGATGGTGCAGCGGTCGGCGAGCTTGGCCGCCACCACGTTCTTGGCAAGGTAGCGCGCCGCATAGGCGGCCGAACGGTCGACCTTGGTGGTGTCCTTGCCCGAGAAGGCGCCGCCACCGTGCGGTGCCGCGCCGCCATAGGTGTCGACGATGATCTTGCGGCCGGTGAGGCCGGCATCGCCGTCAGGCCCGCCGATGACGAACTTGCCGGTCGGGTTGATGTACCAGTTGCAGTCCTCGGCGATCTTCAGGTCGCCAAGCGCCTCGCGGATATAGGGCTCGACGACCTTGCGGACCTTCTTGGAGTCCCAGCTGGCATCGAGATGCTGGGTGGAGAGCACGATCTGCGTGACTTCCGCCGCCTTGCCGTCGGCATAGCGCACGGTGACCTGGCTCTTGGCGTCCGGGCCGAGCTTGCCGGCCTCGCCATTGCCTTCATGGCGCGCGGCGGCAAGCAATTCGAGAATCTTGTGGCTGTAATAGATCGGCGCCGGCATCAGGTCGGGCGTCTCGCGGCAGGCGTAACCGAACATGATGCCCTGGTCGCCGGCACCTTCCTCGCCCTGGCGGTCGGCGGCGTTGTCGACGCCCTGGCCGATGTCGGGCGACTGGCCGTGCAGCAGCACGTCGATCTTGGCGGTCTTCCAGTGGAAGCCGGACTGCTCGTAGCCGATCTCTCTGATAGCCTTGCGGGCGACCGACTTGAACTTGGCCGGGTTGACCACGGGGTGGCCGGACGCATCCTTGAGGACGTTGCCCGCCTTGTCCTTCTTCAAAAGCGTGTCGGGGACACGGACCTCGCCGGCGATGACGACGCGGTTGGTGGTGGCCAGCGTTTCGCAGGCGACGCGGACCTTCCACGGATCCATGCCTGTCTTCTTGGCTTCGCGATAGACCAGATCGACGATTTCGTCGGAGATGCGGTCACAAACTTTGTCGGGATGACCCTCGGAGACGGATTCCGAGGTGAAGAGATAATTCTGCCGCGTCACGGGTGTCCCCTCTTGAAAAAAAAATCGGCAGGTTGCCGATTTTTGGCGCGCCACGTGTTAGCGGTGCCGGGCGCCGCTCGTCAAGCGGCGCGACGGATCTGGCATGAATGTAGGCAAGCCGGCTATGCCACCAGCGGCGGGGCGCCGCCGGCGGCATAGGTAAAAATCAATCGGCGTCCTCGGCGGAGAGCGCCTTCACCAGATCGATGATGCGGCGGCGCACCTTCACGTCGCCGATCTTGACAAAAGCCCGGTTAAGCTGAAGCCCTTCGGGACTACCGCAGAATTCGATGGCGAAGGCCATCGAGGAGTCTTCGGCAAATCCCCGATTGCCGCCACCGGTCTCCTCGCCCGGGGCATCCTCGAAAAAGAAGGCGACGGGAACGCTCAGGATGGAGGCGATCGCCTGCAGACGGCTGGCGCCAACCCTGTTCGTGCCCTTCTCATACTTCTGGATCTGCTGAAAGGTGATGCCGAGATTTTCACCCAGCTTTTCCTGGCTCATTCCAAGCATATTGCGACGCAGCCGGATGCGACTCCCGACATGAATGTCGATCGGATTCGGCTTCTTCTTGTTCTCTTCTGTCATTTTTTCCTCGCCGAATTTTTCCGGCTTTTTCTATTTTGTTCCGCCCATATGAAGCCGGAGCCACCTGCCCCAACAGAACCCTCCAACCGACTTCGAAAAATTTCAGGCGTTACAGTATGAGTTTCTAATGTGCCGACTGTCAATTCACCCGTAGCCGCTGCCTTACATTCAAGGTGAAGGCCATCAGCGCAAACAGCAACATGATCAGCAATCCGTTAAAATGCCGCTGTTCGGGAGACAGGAGGGCGCGCCCAGAAACCGGCACATGCGCGTCGATGGCGCCGCGCGCGTTGACGGCAAGCGCATCGATGATGCGCCCGCGCGAATCGACAACCGCGGAGATGCCGTTGTTGGCCGCGCGCAGCAGCGGCAATCCATTCTCCACCGCGCGAATCTGCGCCTGCCTGAAATGCTGATACGGGCCTGGCGTGTCGCCAAACCAGGCGTCGTTGGTGACGTTCACAATGACGTCAGATGACGCAGCGTCGACGGCGACGAGATCGGGAAAGATCACCTCGTAGCAGATGAACGGCGCGGCATGCAGGCCGCCCGGCAGACTGATCGGATGCCGCTCGTTGCCGGCGGCGAAATTCATCGGTCCGGCAACGAGCTGGCCTATGCCGAAGCGTTGGAAAAGATCGGCGAAGGGCAGGTATTCGCCGAAGGGCACCAGATGCACCTTGTCGACGGCGTCCACGATCTCGCCCTTGTCGTTGATCGCCACCACGGAATTGTAATAGCGGCTGCCGGCGCTCGCCGATCCGCCTTCCTCGCGCACGACGCCGGCAATCAGCATCTGGCCCTCGGCCAGCATGTCGCCCAGAGCCGTCAGCGCGTCCGGACGCACGGTGAACAGGAAGGGCACCGATGTTTCCGGCCACAAAATAAGCTGCGGCTTGGCATGGCCTTCTTCCGGCGCTTTCCCCGATATCCCCAGTAAAGTTGCGAAGATGCGGTCGCGCACCGAGGCGTCCCACTTTTCGCTGAGATCGACCGACGGCTGGACGATGCGAACATCGATCGAGCGGGCCGGCTCGACCGGGGCCGCGAGCCTGGCATAACCGAAGCCGATATGGCCGGCGACGAGGATGACGAACAGGGCAAGGCCCAGCCTCAGATGCCGGCGCGCCGCGACGAGCGCGGGCAGCGAAAACACGAAGACGGCGAGCGCGTTCATGCCGATCATGCCGGTCACCGACACGCTCTGCATCAGCAGCGGCACCGGCATCGCCGCGTATCCGACGGCGTTCCAGGGAAAGCCGGTGAAGAGGAAATCGCGCAGCCATTCAGCAAGGCTGAACCCGAAGGCAAGCGCGGCGATGCGGCCGATGTCGCTGCTCCAGAACAGCCGCGCCACCACGGTGGCGAAGCCATAGAAGAAGGCGAGCGCAAAGGGGATGCCGACGACGGCGAAGGGCAAAGCCCAGGCGAAGCTGTCGGCCTCGACCAGCAATGCCTGGCCGATCCACCACAGGCCGGCGAGGAAGTAGCCGAAGCCGAACCACCACCCGGTAGCGAAAGCCGGCCGCAGGCGCCTGAACCAGCCATCGGAAGCCTCGCCGGTGGCGCCGTCGAGCAGCCAGACCAGAACCGGGAACGAGACGAAGCAGACCGCGAAGAAATCGTAAGGCGCCTGGGCAAGCACCGCCAGCGCTCCGGCGGCAAAGGCCACCAGCGCCCGCCGCCACCCCCACAGCAGAATTATCCGGCCGGCAAAGCGCTGCATCCAGCTTCCCAAGTCGCGCGAATCAGGGAGTTAGAGGTTTAACAGGCCACGCCGCGCGATCCAAACCCAGATAAGCGCCGCCTGATACACCGTAGCGCTATCTGTGCCAGCCCTCGATCCGCAGGCCGCTCAGTCGCTCGGCCTCGTCCTTCGGCACGACGCGTATGGTTCGGGTGAATGTCCAGACATGGCCTTCGGGGTCGCGGGCGCGATATTGGCGCTCGCCGTAGAAATGATCCGCGGGCTCCTCGACTATCTCCGCGCCCGCCGCGCGCGCTTTCTCGCAATGAGCGTCGATATCCTGCTGCAGACGGACATAGACGGCTTGCGTGTTCTTGCCGCCGACGGAGGCGGGACTGGCGATACGCTCATCCCATTCGGAATCGACGATGATATAGCCGTCGCCGAAGCTGCACGAGCCGACCGTCGGGATCGCTCACCAGCATGCTCGGCTCAAAACCAAAGGCCGCTTGCAGAAAGGACAAAGCCGCGCGCGGATCGCGGCAGAAGACGCCTGAGCCCAGGACCGCATGCTTGAACGGATCGTCGGTCGGCATGCCGCTCCACGTTCTTTTTCGCAATTCCGGACGGAAAACCGCTACGCACTTTTCCTGGAATTGCTCAGGGCGTCAGGCCTGCTCGGTGCGGGCGGCGCGGCGGCGCTGCCGCTCGCCCTTCGGGCTCTGCACGATGCGCACGCGCTTGACGCGGCGCGGGTCGGCGTCGAGCACGTGGAACTCGAAGCCGGGAATGGCTTGCACGACTTCGCCCCTGGCCGGGACCCGGCCGAGCGTGTTGAAGATCATGCCGCCGATCGTGTCGACATATTCGCCATGCTCGCCGGCGGCGAAATCCTCGCCGATCATCTTGGCGACCTCGTCGATCTCGGCCTTGCCATCGACGACAAAGACGCCGTCGCCGGTCTGCGTGATCATCGGCTCGTCGTCGTCGTGCTCGTCCTCGATGTCGCCGACCACCATCTCGACAATGTCTTCCAGCGAGGCGAGGCCGTCGGTGCCGCCATATTCGTCGATGACCAGGGCCATCTGCGTGCGCGTCGTCTGCATGCGGCCCATGAGGTCGGAGGCCAGCATCGAAGGCGGCACAAACAGCACCTGGCGGATCAGATTGAGCTCGCCGATGGTGCGCGCGAGATCGACCTGCGCAAGGTCGAGCGCCGTCGTCACCGGCGCCTTCGCCCTGGTGCGGCCCTTCTTGACGCGGGCGACCTTGGTAATGTGGGCGAGCACATCGCGAATGTGGACCATGCCGCGCGGATCGTCCAACGTCTCGGAATAGACCGGCATGCGCGAATGGCCGGACTGCTCGAAAAGGCCGAGCAGGTCGCCAAGCGTGGTGTTGATCTCGACCGCCTCGATATCGGCGCGCGGCACCATGACGTCCTCGACCCGCACTTCGCGCAGGCGCAGGATGTTGTTGAGCATGGCGCGTTCGCCGGGCGAGAAGGATTCCGCATCGGTCGTCGTTTCGGCAAGCGCGCCGGCGATCTCCTCGCGCAGGCTGGTGCCGTTGCGGTGCCGGAACAGGCCGAGGACGCGGTCGAAGAGCGAAGGACCGGCATGCGTCGGCTCGACGGCCGCGCTGCCGGTGGGAATACTCGGACTCGAGCCCTCTTCCGTCTTTTCGGAAGGCTTGGCAGCACTGCCGGCGTCCGGGCGGGCGGCAGTTTCTGGTGTGTCGTTCATCGCCATCAGGTCAATTGAGCTTTTTTGTTACGCGTAGGGATCGGGAATGGCAAGCCTCGCAAGCGCGGCGCGCTCGAACGCTTCCATCTCCTCGGCCTCGGCGTCGGTCTCGTGATCATGACCCAGCAAGTGCAGCAGGCCATGGATGACGAGATGGGTGATATGGTTCTCAAGTGGCTTGTCTTCCAGTGCGGCCTCGCGCGCCACCGTCTCGGAAGCCAGCACGATGTCGCCCAGCATCGGCGGCAGCTTGCCGCCTTTCGGAAACGGAAAAGCCGGAAAAGACAAGACGTTGGTTGGCTTGTCCTTGCCGCGCCACTCGGCGTTGAGCGTCCGGATGTGAGCATCGTCGGAAAAGACGACGCTGAGTTCGGAGACGCCGGTCGCCCCGGTTTCGGCAAAGGCGGCCGCAACGGCGCGATCGACCAGGCGCGTCAGCTCGGCTTCGGCAGGCCAATTGCCGGCCTCGACGAAAATATCGATATTGACCGGCGTCTCGCCGCTTAATGCTGGATTGTCAGCCATATAGCCTTTTGATCAGCTTTCGGCGCCCAGGCCCCGCGCCAGCTTGCCGTCGCGGTCATAGGCCTTGACGATCTCGGCAACCAGCGGGTGGCGCACCACGTCGCCTTCGTTGAAGCGGACGGTGACGATGCCAGGCACGCCGTCGAGGATGCGCAGCGCCTCGACCAGCCCCGACTTGGTGTTGGGCGGCAGGTCGATCTGGGTCGGGTCGCCGGTGACGATCATGCGCGAGTTCTCGCCGAGACGGGTCAGGAACATCTTCATCTGCATCTGCGTGGTGTTCTGCGCCTCGTCAAGGATTACCGCCGCATGCGCCAGCGTGCGGCCACGCATGAAGGCCAGCGGCGCGATCTCGATCACCTCGGCCGCGATCGCCCGCTCGACCTTGTCGGCCGGCATCATGTCGTAGAGCGCGTCGTAGAGCGGCCGCAGATAGGGGTCCACCTTCTCCTTCATGTCGCCGGGCAGGAAGCCCAGCCGCTCGCCGGCCTCGACCGCGGGGCGCGACAGCACGATGCGCTCGACCATGCCGCGCTCCAAGAGCATCGCCGCATGCGCGACCGCCAGGTAGGTCTTGCCGGTGCCTGCCGGGCCGATGCCGAAGACCATTTCGGAGCGCTCCAGCGCCCGCATATAGGCGTCCTGGGTCAGCGAACGGGCGTAGATCGTCTTCTTGCGCGTCGATATCTGGGCGGCCGAAACCTTGCCCTTGCGCTCCATGGTCGGCAGCGTCAGCTGGTCGTCGGCGGCAATCGCCATGCGCACGGCGCCGTCGACATCCGACTGGCCGATGTCGACACCCTTCTGCAGGATGCCATAGAGCGTATCCAGCGCGCGGCGCGCCTGTTCGGCGGCCGAAGCCGAGCCCTTGATCGCAAGCTGGTTGCCGCGCGAGCGGATATCCACGCCGAGCTTCTGCTCGAGCCGCGCCAGGTTCTCATCGAACTGGCCGTAGAGGGCGCCGGCAAGCTTGTTGTTGTCGAAGGTCAGTACGATGTGCGCCATGTCGGAAGCCCCGGACGCCTGGTTCTGGGGCGGATTCTTCAGTTCGGCAGCGCTCAACCGTCTCTCCTCATCTGCCGAGGCTTGTGGCTAGGCCAACTCGGCGAACAGGCTGTTGGGGCCTGTCTTCGTGATTCGCACATCAATAATGTCACCGATTCCACCGGCCTTGTCGTCAACAATTACCGGGTTCAGCCATGGCGAGCGGCCAAGAATCTGACCGGGGCGGCGACCTGGCTTCTCGATCAGCGTGCTGACGGTGCGGCCGACCACGCTGGCTATGAAATTCTGCTGCTGATCGTTGATCAGCGCCTGCAGGCGCTGCAGCCGTTCGTCCTTCACAGTTTCGGAAAGATGGCCGTCCATCTCGGCGCCCGGCGTGCCAGGACGTGGCGAATATTTGAAGGTGAAGGCCGAGGCGTAGCCCACCTCGCGCACCAGCTTCAGCGTCGCTTCGAAATCCTCGTCCGTCTCGCCGGGGAAGCCGACGATGAAATCGCCCGACATGGCGATGTCGGGACGGGCGGCGCGGATGCGCTCGATAAGCGCCAGATAGTCGCGTGCCGTGTGCCTGCGGTTCATTGCCTTCAAAATCCGGTCGGAGCCCGACTGCACCGGTAAATGCAGATAGGGCATCAAGGCGGGCAGGTCACGATGCGCGGCGATCAATTCGTCGTCCATGTCGCGCGGATGGCTGGTTGTGTAGCGCAGCCGCGCCAGTCCGGGGATTTCCGCAAGCCGGAACAGCAGGCGGCCGAGACCCCATTCCTCGCCATTGTCGCCAACGCCGTGCCAGGCGTTGACGTTCTGGCCAAGCAGCGTCACCTCGCGCACGCCGGCCTCGGCCAGCCGCTCGGCCTCGGCGACGATCTGCGCCACTGGGCGCGAGACCTCCGCGCCGCGGGTATAGGGCACCACGCAGAAGGTGCAGAACTTGTCACAGCCTTCCTGCACCGTGAGGAAAGCGGTGACGCCGCGCTTTGCCAATTCGGCGCGCTTCGGCTGCGGCAGATGCTCGAACTTGTCCTCGATGGCGTATTCGGTCTCGACGACCTTCTCGCCGCCGCGGACCCGCGCCAGCACGTCGGACAGCCGGTGATAGGTCTGCGGGCCGATGACCAGATCCACCGCCGGAGCGCGGCGGATGATTTCCGCACCTTCGGCCTGCGCCACGCAGCCGGCGACACCGATCAGCAATTCACGGCCGGCCTCGGCGCGCTCGGCCTTCATGTCGCGGATGCGGCCAAGCTCGGAATAGACCTTTTCCGCCGCCTTCTCGCGGATATGGCAGGTGTTGAGCAGCACCAGATCGGCGTCCTCGACGGCGTCGGTGGCGACATAGCCGTCGGCGGCCAGCGCATCGGTCATGCGCTGGGAATCGTAGACGTTCATCTGGCAGCCATAGGTCTTGACGAAGACCTTTTTCGCCGTGCGGTCAGTGGCGGCCGAGCGCTCGGCGGCAGCGCCGATGCCATGGCTTTCAATCGTGTTCAGTTCCATCGGGCGGCTTCTAGCGCCTTTCCGTGACAAAAAACAGACGATTCTGCCCTGTGGCCCGTCGTGCGCCTCGACTTCACCGGCTCTTGGCCGGGTCGGCGAGGATACCTTGCATCATCTCGCGCACCTTGGCTTCCATCAGCCTCGCCGTTTCCTTGCGGTTCGAACCCTTGGAGAACGGCACCGGCTGGCCGAAATGCACTTCGGCATCGATCGCGCCTTCGGCAAGCAGGGTTTTGAGATGCGGCATCAGATCCTGGTCGCCGATCCAGGCGGTCATCGGCCGATGGCGGCGACCCATCGGCATGCCGTGCAGGCGCGTATAGGCGATCGCCACGGGCTGGATGAAGACTTGTTCCGCAGCGCCCTCCGAGATTGCCATCGAGGCCGCGCCGAACAAGGTGCTCTTGAACGGCAGCACGAGGTTGCCGTCACCGGTCGAGCCTTCGGCGAACAGCACCATGGCGTCGCCTTTCGCCATCCTCTTGGCGATCTCGCTGGCCTGGTCGCCGGAGGTGCGCTTGCGCTCGCGCTCGATGAAGACGGTGCGCTGCAGCTTGGATAGCATGCCGATGAGCGGCCAGCCTTCCATGTCGGCCCGGGCGATGAACTTCACATCGACGAAGGAGCCGAGCACCATGATATCGGTCCAGGAAATGTGGTTGGCCGCGACCAGCAGAGGGCGGTCTTCGGCCAAGCTGCCCGTCACATGCACCCGCATGCCCAGCGCCCGCAGGATCATGCTGTGCCAGATCTTCAGGATGACAGTTTCGGGCCACAGCCCCGTCTTCATCGACAGGATCTGCAGCGGCACCAGCACCAGGGAACAGACGACCACATAGAAGAGCGCCAGGAAAATCCGCAATTTCTCGATCATTCGCTCCGGCCCTATCGCGCGGATTGGCTAGCGAAGATCGCGGCGCATGACAAGCGCGCCGGTCGGGCCGTGCTCGGTCGAACGGTAATAGTTCGGGCGATGGCCGACCTGGATGAAGCCGAGCCTGCGGTAGAGCCCGATCGCGGGCGCATTGGTCTCGTCGACCTCGAGGAAGAGCGCTTCGGCGCGCTGCGCATGAAGCTCGCGCAGCACCGCGTCCATCAATTGCCAGCCAAGGCCCTGGCGGCGATGGCTGCGGGCGACGGCCACGGTCAGGATCTCGCCCTCGCCGGCTGCGAGCCGGGCGAGCACGAAGCCGACCGGCGGCTTGGAGCCCTGACCTGTTTCCCGCGCCGCATAGCCGAAGACCGTGTCCTGTTCGAGGAGCGCCGCAAACTCGCCATCGGTCCAGGGCCGCACGAAATCCTCGCGGTGCAGCACCGAAACAGCGGCGCTGTCGGCGACCGTCAGCGGTTCCAGCGCATAATCCCTGCGGCGCGGCTGAAAGAACGGAATGCGCATCAGGGTTCGCTTCCCTTGTCCTGCCTTGGCAGAATGAAACCCGCCTGCTGCTTGGCGTCGGCGCCACGCAGATAGAGCGGCTTCGGCTTCTCGCCGGGTCCCTTGGCGGCGGCCAGCCTGGCATAGGTGGCAATATCGGCGGTGGCGGCGACCGGACCGGTGTCGAAGGCACGACCTGCCGCGTGGGCAATCCGCGGCGCGGCGGTTCCGACAAGCACCGCTTCGGCGCTGATGGCCATGGCCACCGCCTCGGCAAGCGTAGCTACGGATGGTCCGTAAGTCTTGGCTAACGCTCTATCATAGAGCGCCGCATGGATTTCCTCGCGCCCGGCGTCGAGCGCTGCAAGCACCGCGCGCCCGGGAAAAGCCTTCGCGCCCTCGGCTGCCAGGGCTT
This sequence comes from Mesorhizobium sp. M2A.F.Ca.ET.043.02.1.1, assembly GCF_003952405.1. NCBI lineage: Bacteria > Pseudomonadati > Pseudomonadota > Alphaproteobacteria > Hyphomicrobiales > Phyllobacteriaceae > Mesorhizobium > Mesorhizobium sp. M2A.F.Ca.ET.043.02.1.1. Next base: position 4,414,910 of record NZ_CP034445.1, on the reverse strand, counting down.
CCAGAGTCGTCACGCCGATCGCCGGGATTTTCAGCGCCAACGCCAGGCCGCGCGCGGTCGATACGCCGACGCGCAGGCCGGTGAAGGAGCCGGGGCCGATCGAGACGGCAACGGCGTCCAGGTCAGGGTAGCCGACGCTGGCAGCTTGCAGGGCGGTCTCGATGACGGCCATCAGATGCTCGGCGTGCCCCTTGCCGAGATCGCGCAGCTCGCGGCCAAGCTCCTTCCCCGCGTCTGCGTCATAAACGCAGGCGGCGCAGAGACTGGCGGCGCAGTCGATGGCAAGCAACTTCATACGGGCAGCTTCATGGGCCGGTTAACGAACGGATCGAAACACAATTCCCTCTGCCCGGCATGGGGCGCCGCCGCAAGGGCCAGGGCGCAGAAATGTTAAGCGGCTTTGCTTCTAGAGCGCTTCACCGTTTCACGGAAACGGCGGGCCGCCCTATCTCTTTGTTTTGACGCAATTCCGGACAGAGGGTAACGGCGAACGCGCCGAACCTAACCGCTCACACTTTTCCCGGAAATTGCTCCAGGCGCGGCGATCACGCCGTCGCGACAATGCGCAGCATATGGTTGTCCCAGACATAGTCCGGCTCGGAACGGATGGCGCCGGCGCCGCCGACGATCTCGCCGGCGCCGGTCGTCGCCATGAAGCCGCTGCCGTCAGGCGCAAGCCCACAGACCTCCACCAGAGACCGGGTCGCAACCACGCGGCCGCTGGCGGCATCGATGACAGCCAGCGAATTGCCCTCCGGCGAGGTGACGGCGATCGTGCCTGTGACGGCATTGGCGGCGACCGAGCCAATGTAATTGCGGAAGCCGGAGAGCACGTCTTGCGGCATCTCCACCAGTTCGAGTTCCTTGCCGCGCGCGGCGCGGCCAACCAGCGCGGGGCGGTCTGTCGCCGGCCCGCGATATTGGCAGCCGAACCAGACGGTGCCCGCCTGGTCGCGGTCCATATGGCGGATCGAAAGCTGATGAAGCGCCGGCGGCAATTCATGCTTTTCGATCAGGTCGCCGGTGATGCGGTCGACCAGCGTATAGGATGGCTTCATCGTCGCGATGTTGAGCTCGGCGCGGCCATAGTCGGGATGGGTTTCGATGCCGCCATTGGCGATAGCCAGCGTTCGGCCATCGCCGAGCAGGAGCAGCTCGTGAGGGCCCATGCCATAGGTCGGGAACTCACCGACGCGACTGAACCCGGCCTTCGCGTCATAGACGCCGACGACACCGGCCGCGTTGTCGAAATCGTTTTCGGTCGCATAGAGCAGCGCGCCGTCGGGCGAGAACACGCCATGGCCGAAGAAATGCCGGCCGGCGATGCTGGCAATGGTCAAAGGCTTGTCGCGGCCGGCATGGTCGAAGACGACCGCGAAAGTGCCGGGCTGCCGGGCAAAAACGACCGAGCGTTTCGACACCGGATCGAAAGCGACGTCGTGGCCGCGGTCCGGCAGATCGATGCTGTGCAGGATCTTGCCGGCCTCGGACAGCACGGCGGCGCCAAAACTGCCGTCGCGCTTGACGAAAGCCGTGGCAAACACCGCGTCCGCCGCCAGCGTGTCGGCCCAGGCGCGCGGCGCCATGGCGGCGGCGAAGCCAGCGCCCGCGGCGCACAGGAAGTCGCGACGGTCGATGAGGGGAGTTCTCACGGCATCAATCCCCATCCAGCGACGAGAAGCCGGCGGTCAGGCCGAACTCGGCGGTCATCCTGGTGCCGATCAAGGTCGACAGGCTCGAGGTGATCAGCGCGAAATGTTCGAGCTTGTCGCGCAGCGCGGGGTCGGCGAGCGCCTTGTCGATCGGGCCGGGGATCGATTTCGCTGTTGTCACGCCGTTGCTGAGCTGGATGTGGATGGACTCGGCCATCCACTGCGCGTCGGCGGGCAGCGCATCGCCTAGCTTGGAAGCCTGGAACAGTTGGTCGATGCCGGAGAGATTTCCGGCCAGCGAAGCCGCCGTGTTCCGCGAGCGCCAGTAGATCGCCTGCTTTGGCTTGTCGGCGTCCGGCTTGGCGCCAAGGAAGCCCTTGAGCCGCACATCGCGCATCATGTCCAGCTCGTTGATGAAGACGCCGACCAGTTCCGTCACCGCTTCGTTGCCGTCGCGGTAGAGCGGGTTCTTCGGGCCGGGATGAGCCCAGAGCGAAGCGAAGCCGTCGGGCTTTTGCCAGGCATCGCGCACCTCGCCGGCCATGGTTTCGACGTTGCCGGCGACCGCCTCGCCATAGGCGCAAAGATAGGGCTCGTCCTTCCCTGCAAGCGTTTCGGCGCCGTCGCCATAAAGCACGTATTCGAGCGCGCCGAGGCCCTGCATGGCGACGCTCTTTTGCGCCAGTTGCACCGGATCGGTGGCCGACGGGTCCTTCGATGCGAGCGTGGCCTGCACTTGTCTCAGGCCGATGCTCTTGCGGTCCGGCCAATAGAGCATACGCTCCAGCCGGTTGTTTTCCTTGATCGGCCCGAAGGCGATGATCTCGGCCACAGACCAGGCCTCGACCGTGCCGGAAAACGCCGAGCGCGCCGCTTCGAGATTGATTTCGGACGGCGCTTCGCAAAGCTGGTGCATCGCCCTGGCCAGGCCCGCCGCATGCTCGTCAAGACTGGCATAGGCGGGGCGGACGAAGCCATCGATCGCGCGCTCGATGACGTCGGAAGCCTTGACCGCGGCTGATGCCGGCAAGGCAGCGGCCAGAAGGAAAGGAAGAACAAGGACCAGGCATTTCGACATCAGAGCGACGCGTTTTAGCATCAGAGGGACTCCAGGAATTTGATCAACGCATCGCGATCGGTCGCGGCCGCCCCGGCAAAGCGGTCGCGGGCGTTCTGCCCCTCGCCGCCATGCCACAGGATCGCCTCGGCAAGCGTGCGGGCGCGGCCGTCATGCAGATAAAAGGCATTGCCATTGACTGTCGCGGTGAGCCCAATACCCCATAGCGGCGGGGTGCGCCACTCGCTCCCCGTGGCTTCTCCAACCCGTTGTCGGTCCGCAAGGCCCTCGCCCATGTCGTGCAGCAGGAAATCGGAATAGGGCCAGATCAGCTGGAAGGCCTGCGCCTTGTTGGGCGTGCCGCGCATGGTCACGAATTTCGGCGTGTGGCAGGAAATGCAGCCCATTTCGTAGAACTGCTTCTTTCCGTCGAGCACTTGCGGTGTGGCGATGTCGCGCCGTGCCGGCACGGCCAGATTCTGCGAATAGATGGTGACGAGGTCCATCACCGGCGGCGGGGCTTCGGCCGTGCCCAGCCGCTGCTGCACGCCGTTCGGCATGGCCAGGCAATCCTTCTCGGCCACCGTGCAGTCACCCCAAGGCTTCGGCATTTCAGGAGTCGAGATGCCGATATCGCCGGCAAAGGCGTCGGCCGCCTGCTGGCGGATCGAGGCGGTCTGCGCCTTCCAGCCGAAGCGGCCCAGGGTCACCGCACCACTCAACTCGTCGCGCACGATGTTCGGCCGGCCCGAAATGCCATCGCCGTCGCGATCGTCCGGATCGGCATGGGCAAGGATATCGGCTGGCGCGATCTGCTCGATCAGGCCGAGCCCGATCGTCGGCGGCGTCAGGCGCGGCGACAGCGTGGTGCGCGGATCGAGCGGGCCATAGCCGGGATTTTCGACGGAATAACGCGGCTTGCGCAGCGCAACGGCGGTGCCGTCGCCGAGCATCACCTTCTCCTCGGAGTACTCGACGCGCACACGGCCTTCGCCCTTGAGGTCCGGAACTGCCAGATCCTGCAATTGCGTGCCATAGACCGGATCGGGAAAGTTCAGCAGCTTGTGGTCGGCGAGCGCCGCTTTTTCCTCTGCGCTGCTGGCGTCGCGCGCGAGCCTGAGGAACATCGACGTCGATCCGGCATCACCTTGCGGCGGGCGGCCGCGGCCATCCTTCAAATGGCAGTTCTGGCAGGCGCGCTCGTTGAACAGCGGGCCAAGACCGTCGGAAGCCTGGGTCGACGACGGCGACGACACCCAGTTCTTGCGGAAAAGCGCATTGCCGAGCTTGAAATTGCCCTCTTCCTCGAAAGTGATGTTGGCGGAGGACTGCGAGAAGGCATCGCGGTTGACGTCCTTGCGCGAGGTGCCGGCGCCGCCCTGCATCAGCTCGAACGGCTCAGGCCTGGTGAAGTCGGTCGTTGGCCTGGTGACGGCCAGGACCCGCGCCTGGTCCTTCGGCGTCAGGTCGGTGCGGCTCGTCGGCAAGGCGGCCGGCTCGCCGGCCAGCGTGGGTGCGGAAAGCACGATCGCCAGCAAAAGCGACGCCCCGCGACCGGTCCGGTATCGCGGGGTCTTCTGAAGCGGCAGGCCGTCGATTGCGGCCCGCCGCGCGCGGCGCGAAAAGTCTACGGGGCGCCGCATTCCCGCATGTCCTTACTCCGCCTCGTTGGCCGAGTCGGCATTGAGCAGGCCGTACTTTTCCTCGCCGATCGAGGCGAGCAGGTCGAGCTGCGTTTCCAGGAAGTCGATATGGCCTTCCTCGTCGGTCAAAAGGTCCTCGAACAGCTTCATCGAGACGAAATCGCCTTCGTCGTGGCAAATCTCGCGCGAGCGCTTGTAGGCGGTGCGCGCGTCATATTCGCCGGCCAGATCGGATTCGAGCACTTCCTTGACGTTCTGGCCGATGCGCAGCGGCGCGACGGACTGCAGGTTCGGGTGGCCTTCGAGGAAGATGATGCGCGCGATCAGCCGGTCGGCGTGATGCATTTCCTCGATCGATTCCGCCCGCTCCTTCTTTGCCAGCTTGGTGTAGCCCCAATCCTCGAGCAGGCGATAATGCACCCAGTATTGGTTGACGGCCCCAAGCTCCAGAAACAGAGCTTCATTAAGCCGCTCGATGATCTGCGGTTCGCCTTTCATGGGTTCTGCTCCCGTATTGGCCGCGCAAGCCTCGCACGCGATCCAGGTGTGAAACGATGTCCACGCCGCCCATCTGTGAGCGGGCGTGGTAGTTCTCGGTGACCCGAATGATCGTTTCCACCACATTTGGGAAACAGCCGCAACAGCGGCCGCGCTTGCGCATCGCGTGGTAGACCTTCGCGGGCACGATCAACTGCCAGGGATCTTCATCCAGCAGGCCGATGATCGTCTGCTCGATCTCCTTCTCGGTGATGATGTTGCAATGGCAGATCAGCATTGACTTGCTCTGGCTGACGGCGCCGGTCCCGCGCCGCTTGGCTGGTATCGAGATCTAAACTTACTTGAACACCTTGTCGGGTGCGTCGAGGCTGTCGGAACCCTCGAAGGCGATCTGGTTCAGCTTGAGCGAGCCGACGGCGCGCTCGATCGACTTGGTCTGGTCGATCAGCGCGTCGATCGCCGCCTGCACGGTGGCGTTGCCTGCGGTGTTGCCCTCGGCAATCTGCTGGTCATAGGCCTCGCTGGCCAACGCGCGCGCCTTGATGGCCTCCATCTTGGCGACGGTGGTGTCGAGCTTGCCCGACAGCTCCTTGTCGATCGCCGGATCGGCGGCCTTCACCATGTCGGACACCGACGGACCCGAAACCACGGAACCGTCGAGCCGCTTGTAGCTGGCATGGTAGGCGTCGCGGATGCCGATCGCGTCATAGAGATGCGAGTTGTAGGTGTTGTCGGAGAAGCAGTCGTGCTCCTCCTCCGGATCGTGCAGCAAAAGGCCAAGCTTCATGCGCTCGCCCGCCAGTTCGCCGTAGGAGAGCGAGCCCATGCCCGTGAAGATGGTGGAGATGCCGGTATTCGCGTCACCGTCCGTGAGGTTCTTGCGCGCGGCGCCGTCTTCCTTCCAGTTGTTGACCATCTCCTGCAGGTCGGACACCAGAAGGTCGCTCGCCGATTTCAGATATTCGGCGCGGCGGTCGCAATTGCCGCCCGTGCAGTTCTTGAGGTCGTAATCCGTATAGGGCCGCTCGCCGGCGCCCGGACCGGTGCCGTGCAGGTCCTGTCCCCAGAGCAGGAATTCGATCGCGTGATAGCCGGTCGCGACATTGGCCTCGACGCCGCCGGCTTCCTGCAGCGTGCCGGACAGGAATTCCGGCGTCAGCTTCGAGGCGTCGACCTTCTTGCCGTTGATCTCGATTTCCTTGTTGGCGATGACATTGGCCGTGTAGAGGGCGTTCTCGTCCGACTCGGTGCCGTAGCTCTTGGCGACATAGTCGATCAGGCCCTCATCCAGCGGCCAGGAATTCACGCGGCCTTCCCAGTCGTCGACGATCTTGTTGCCGAAGCGATAGACCTCGGTCTGCTGGTAAGGGTTGCGCGCCGCCTTCCAGGCTTCGCGCGCGGCGTTCAGCGTGTCGGCGGAGGGGCTGGCGATAAGCGCATCGACGGCCTTGTCCAGCGCCAGCGCGGTGGTCAGCGAATCCTCGTATTTAGCCAGAGCGATGTCGGCATAGGTCTTGATCACCGCTTTGGCGTCGGTCTCGGCTTTCGCCGGCAACACGAAAACCGCCGCCGTCAGCGCAGCCGTGGCGCAGATCGCAGCGAGCCTGCCGCCATTACGTGCCGTCATCATCTTTCTCCAGTTCCATGGAAATTCAGCAAAGGGCGCGTGCGTCCACTCGCGCCGAGGCATGAGCATGCCGGGAAAATTGGTGGCCGCGCCGATGCGCGGTTCGCGATAAAAAGACACCCTCTTGCCTCCAATCGAAAGGGTTCAAGGCCCAAACATCAAAGGGATACGCTTTGCGCGCAGTCCTCCATAAAGCGAGGGAGAGGCCGGGAGTCAACTGGCGCGACGGAAAAAATTCAATTGAAACAACAGTTTAGAATTATTCTAAACTACGAATGTCAACTTTTAAGCCAGCACTGCCGCTGACTCGATTGACAGACAGCCATTCTGGGTGCGACCCGATCCTCGGGTCTTGCGGCGGCGGCAGACAATCGCCACTTGGCGCAAGGGCTTAGATTTGCAAACAAAAAAGGATTGCGATGACGAACGGGGTTGTGATTGTCGGTGCGGGCCATGCCGGCGTGCAGGCCGCCGCCAGCCTGCGCGAAGAGGGCTATGATGGGCCCGTCGTCCTGATCGGCGACGAGCGGGAACTGCCTTATCACAAACCGCCGCTGTCCAAGACCTTTATCAAGGATCCCGAAGCCAAGCCCCAGCCCTTGCGCGGCGAGGCATTTTATACGGGCAACACCATCGACTACCGGCCGGGCATGCGCATCGACAGCATCGATGCCCGCGCGGGCCGGTTGAATCTCGCAGGCGGTGGAACGCTCGGCTTCGACCGGCTGGTGCTTGCGACCGGCTCGCGGCCGCGCCTGCTCAAGCTCGACGGCGCCGGCCTCGCCGGCGTGGTCTCGCTGCGCTCGCTGGCCGATGCGCGCCTGATCCGCGAGCTCAGCGCGCAAAGCGAGGACGTGGTCATTCTCGGCGGCGGCTTCATCGGGCTGGAGATCGCGGCGACGCTGAGGGCCGCCGGCCGCAACGTCACGGTCGTCGAGGCCGTCGACCGGTTGCTCGGCCGCGCCGTGGCGCCGATCATCGCCGCACATGTGCGCCAGCGCCTGGAGGCGATCGGCGTGCGCATCCTGACCGGCACAACCGTTGCCCGGCTGGAGGGTGACAGCGGCCGCGTCTCGGCAGCGATCACCTCAAGTGGCGAACACCTGCCGGCGCAGATGGTGATCATCGGCATCGGCGTCGTGCCCAATGTCGAACTGGCCGAAACCGCCGGCCTGGCCATCGGCAACGGCATCCGCGTCGACCAGCATATGCAGAGCTCGATCCCCGAAATCCTCGCCATCGGCGACGCCGCCGCCTACCGGCACTGGTTCACCGGCGGCGACGTGCGGCTGGAATCGGTACAGAACGCCACCGACCAGGCCAGGCTTGCCGCGCGCACCATCCTCGGGCACGTGGAGGCCTTCGCCGCCGTGCCGTGGTTCTGGTCGGATATCGGCGACATGAAGCTGCAGATGGTGGGGCTGACGCAAGGCGGGGACAGCCACGTGGTGCTCGGCGATCTCGCCGACAACAAGTTCTCGATCTACCATTATGCCGGTAGCCGGCTGCTCGGCATCGAATCCGTCAATCGCCCCGCGGACCACATGCTTGGCCGCAAGATGCTCGGCGCCGGTTTCTCGCCGACGCCGCAGACGGTGGCAGGCGGGCCGGATTCATTGAAGGCCGCGCTTGCGGCCTTCAATGAGGACGAACCGACCAGGGCGACGGGCTGACTGTTCAATCCACATGCTGGGAACAGCGCTTGGAGTGCGAAAGACGCCAAACCTTGGCAAACGAGCTCCGCCGACTTATCATAAATTGATAATATCGGATAAAGCGAAAGATTTGTTCCATGCCTGCAAGCTACAGCATTGGCTCCCGCCACGAGGCATTCGTGCGCGAGCTTGTCGAGAGTGGCCGCTATGCCAGCGCAAGCGAGGTTGTGCGCGATAGCCTGCGTCTGCTGGAAGAACGCGAAGAGCACCGGCAGGCGAAGCTTGCCGCGCTGCGCGAAGACATCCGCAAGGGTGTGGAGAGCGGACAAGCTATTGCAGCCGACGACGTTTTTGATCGGTTGGAGAAAAGATACGCGGCTGAAAGCCGCAAATAATGGCTCTCAGTTTCGCACCCGCCGCCGTGCAGGACATTGAAGAGATTGGCGATTACATCCGAGCTGAAGATCCGGCCGCCGCCCGCCGCTTGATAGCGGCTCTTCGAGTACGATGCGACACTATCTTGGAGCACCCCGTGGTGGCGCTCCCCGTTCCGAGCTCTGGCCCGCGCTGCGCTCCGTCGCATTCCAGAGATACGTCATCTTTTATACCGTCGAAGATGACGACGTGCGTGTTGAGCGCATCCTGCACGGCTCACGCGACATCCAGGGCATTTTCGATGGAGGGAAAATACCCAAGGATGGTTGAAGCTGACACGCGATCAGGCAGCCCGCGCGTCGCGGATTGAGCTTTCCAGAATATCCAGCGCCTCGGTCATGACGCCGTCCTGGATGGTGATCGGCGACAGGAAACGGATGACGTTGCCGTAGACGCCGCAGGTGAGCAGGATGAGGCCCTTGTCCAGCGCCTTCAGCCGCACCGCGTTGGCGAATTCGGCCGACGGCAGGCCTTTCTTCACGTCGTTGAACTCGACCGCGTTCATGAAGCCCGGGCCGCGGATGTCGACGATCTCCGGCACGTCCTCGCGGATCGATTCCAGCCGTTGCTTCAGCCGCGCGCCCAGCGCATTGGCGCGGTCGCAGAGCTTTTCCTCCTCGATTACATCGAGCACGGCGTGCGCCGCGGCGACGCCGATCGGGCTGCCGCCATAGGTGCCGCCGAGGCCGCCGGGACCGGGCGCGTCCATAATCTCGGCGCGGCCGGTGACGGCCGACAGCGGGAAGCCGCCGGCGAGGCTCTTGGCCATGGTGGTGAGATCGGGCGCCACGTCGTGATGGTCCATGGCGAACATCTTGCCGGTGCGGGCAAAGCCGGTCTGCACCTCGTCGGCGACGAGCAGGATGCCATGCTGGTCGCAGATCTTGCGCAATGCAGCCATGAAGTCGCGCGGCGCTTCGTAGAAGCCGCCCTCGCCCTGCACCGGCTCGACGATGATGGCGGCAACCCGGTTCGGATCGACATCGGCCTTGAACAGCTTGTCGAGCGCGGCGAGTGAATCCGCGACGGAAACGCCATGCAGCGCGACCGGGAACGGCGCATGGAAGACATCGGCCGGCATCGCGCCGAAGCCGACCTTGTAGGGCACGACCTTGCCGGTCAGCGCCATGCCCATGAAGGTGCGGCCGTGGAAACCGCCGGAAAAGGCGATGACCGCCTGGCGGCCGGTGGCGTTGCGGGCGATCTTGATGGCGTTCTCGACCGCCTCGGCGCCGGTGGTGACGAAGACGGTCTTCTTGCCGAACTTGCCGGGCAACAGGCCGTTCAGCCGCTCGGCGAGATGAACGTAGCTCTCATAGGGCACCACCTGGTGGCAGGTGTGGGTGAAGCGATCGAGCTGCGCCTTGACCGCCTCGATCACCTTCGGGTGGCGATGGCCGGTGTTGACCACGGCGATGCCGGAAGAGAAGTCGATATAGCGGCGGCCCTCGACATCCCAGATTTCCGAATTCTCGGCGCGATCGGCGTAGATCTGCGTCGTCATGCCGACGCCGCGCGAAATCGACTGGTTCTTGCGTTCGGAAATGGCTGAATTCTTCATATCGTCCCTCATCGGGCCATCCCTCATCGAGATTGGGCCCGTTCTCGTTTGATGCCGTTGAAATCCCTTCTGGCCTTATTTCATGTTTTGCTCAAGTCGGCACCATGGCCCAGTCGATTGGGCCTGCGAGAATGCCCTTAACCAGGCTGACGAAACACGCCCCGGAAAGAGTTTCCTTTTCCCGCCGATGGATTAATCTCATTTCATCCGCGACGTGCCGCCGGCGGCAGCGGCCCCCACGGCTTGAGGGGAACCATGAGCAGGAAAGCGACATCGTCCGCCTTGCCGTCTTCGCCACACCGCCATCCTTTTCGTTCAAAAACGTTGTTGCTGCTCGTCTGCGCCGGCGCGGCGATTTCGGCGGCCGGCTGCCAGAAGCAGCAGGCGGCGGAAAAGAAATTGCCGGTGGTGGTGACGACGCAAACGGTCGCCCTCGCCGACTACGCGCCGCGAACCTCGCTGACCGGGGTGATCGCCGCACGCACGCTCAACAATCTGTCGTTCCGCGTCGGCGGCCGGGTCGCCGAGCGTCTGGTCGATGTCGGCCAGCATGTCGACCAGGGTGCGGTGCTTGCGCGCATAGACCCGCAGGAACAGGAGTCGGACCTGCGCTCGGCCCAGGCCGATCTCGACGCGGCGCAGGCGCAGCTCACCCAGGCCGAGGCCACCTACCAACGGCAAAAGACGCTGCTTTCGCAGGGTTTCACGACGAGGCGGGATTTCGACAGCGCGGACCAGGCCCTGAAAGTGGCGCAAGGCAGCGTCGACGCGGCGCAAAGCGCCCTCGCCAATGCCAAGGAAAACCTTTCCTACACCGAGCTCAAGGCGGGGGCTGCCGGCGTCATCACGGCGCGCCAGGTCGAGGCCGGGCAGGTGGTGCAAGCGGCGCAGACCGTGTTCACCATCGCCGAGGACGGCGACCGCGACGCTGTCTTCAACGTGCACGAGACGCTGGTTGCCCAGACCCCGCCCTCGCCCGCGGTGACGATCACGCTGCTGTCCGACCCGCAGGTGCGCGCGGTCGGCAAGGTTCGCGAGATTTCGCCGGCGGTCGACACCCAGTCCGGATCGATCCGGGTCAAGGTCGGCATCCCTGACACGCCGGCCGGCATGCCGTTGGGCGCGGCCGTGATCGGCACGGTCAGCGCCAAGCCGGTCAGGGCCATTCTGTTGCCCTGGCAGGCTCTGACATCCGCCACCGGCAAGCCCGCCGTCTGGGTGATCGATCCGTCGAGCAAGGCGGTGACGGAGACGCCGGTCGAGGTGCTCGCCTTCGATTCAGGCATCATCGCCGTCGACAAGGGATTGCAGGAAGGACAGAGCGTCGTTACCGCCGGCGGACAGTTGCTCAGCCCCGGACAAACGGTCGAGATCGCTGGAGCCAGCCAATGAACCGGTTGCGGCACGTCGCTCCCCTGCTTGTCCTAGCCGCGCTCGCCGCCTGCTCGCGCTCGGAAGAGAAGCCGCCGGAGGTCATCCGGCCTGTCCTGTCTGTTGTGATCGAGCCGAAGACCGTCGAGACCTTCGGCTTCGCCGGTTCGGTCGAGCCGCAATACAGTGCCGACCTCGCCTTCCGGCTGCTCGGCCGCGTCGTCTCGCGCGACGTCAAGGTCGGCGACCTCGTCACCAAGGGTACGACGATCGCGGCGCTCGATCCGACGGCGCTGGAGCTTGCCGTCCAGGCGTCGAAAGCCGATCTGTCGAACGCGCAGGCGCAGTTCATCAACGCCGCCGCCAGCGAGGATCGCCAGCGCCAGCTGCTGGCCTCGGCCAACACATCGCAGGCGACATTCGACGCCGCGAAACAGGCGCGGCAGGCGGCGGAAGCCGGCGTCGAGCGCGCCAATGCCGCTTTGGCCAAGTCGCAGGAGCAGCTTGGCTATGCGCGGCTGTTCTCCGATTTCGACGGCGTCGTCACCGCTACCGGCGCCGAGGTCGGCCAGACGGTTTCGGCCGGACAGACCGTCGTCACCGTGGCGCGTACCGACCCGCGCGAGGCGGTGGTCGACATCCCCGATCAGCTGACCGGCGACCTCACCGTCGGCATGCCCTTCGAGGTGGTCCTGCAATCGCTGCCGACGATCAAGACACAGGCGAGGCTGCGCGAGATCGCCCCGCAGTCGGAAGGCGCCACGCGCACAAGGCGCGTGAAGCTGACGCTGGTCGATCCGCCGACAGCGTTCCGCCTGGGCTCGACGATCACCGCGACGCGTATGACCAAGGTGGACCCGACGATCGAACTGCCGATATCGGCGCTGCTCGAAAAAGACGGCTCTGAGAAAGTCTGGATCGTCGATCCGCAATCCTCCAGCGTGAGCGCGCGCGAGATCAAGGTCGCGTCCAAGAGCGGCGGCAGCTTCACGGTGGCCGGAGGGCTCGAGGCAGGCATGCGCGTCGTCACAGCCGGCGTCCACAGCCTCGCCGAAGGCCAGAAGGTCAAAGTGCCGGAGGGCGGCGTCTGATGAAGGGCTTCAACCTCTCCGACTGGGCGCTCAGTCACCGTTCCATGGTCTGGTATTTCATGCTGGTCTTCGTGGTGGCCGGCATCTTCTCCTATCTCAATCTTGGCCGGGAGGAAGATCCCGCCTTCACCATCAAGACCATGATCATCCAGGCCAACTGGCCGGGCGCTTCGGTCAAGGAGACGGTGCAGCAGGTGACCGACCGCATCGAGAAGAAGCTCGAGGAGCTCGACAGCCTCGACTACACCAAATCGGTCACCACTGCCGGCCAAACGGTCGTCTTCGTCAACCTGAAGGACACCACCAAGGCGCGCGACGTCGTGCCGAACTGGCTTCAGGTGCGCAACATGGTCAACGACATCAAGGCGCAGCTTCCGCAGGGCGTGCAGGGACCGTTCTTCAACGACCGCTTCGGCGACGTCTACGGCAACATCTATGCCTTCACCGCCGACGGGCTGACGCCACGCCAGCTGCGCGACTATGTCGAAGATGTCCGCACCAAGATCCTGACCGTGCCGAATGCCGGCAAGGTCGATCTGGTCGGCGCGCAGGACGAGGCCATCTATCTCGAGTTCTCGACGCGCCAGATCGCGGCGCTCGGCCTCAACCAGCAGCAAATCGTGGCCAGCCTGCAGGCGCAGAACGCGATCACGCCGTCCGGCGTCATCCAGTCCGGCCCGGAGCGCATCAGCGTGCGCGTCGGCGGCCAGTTCACCTCCGAGGAAAGCCTGCGGGCCATCAATTTACGCGTCAACGATCGCTTCTTCCGGCTGAGCGACGTGGCGACGATCCGGCGCGGCTATGTCGACCCGCCGACGGCCCTGTTCCGGTTCAACGGCCAGGATGCGATCGGGCTTGCCATCGGCATGAAGCCCAACGCCAATTTGCTGAAATTCGGCGAGGCACTGCACGAGGAGATGCAGAAGGTGCTGGCCGACCTGCCGGTCGGCGTCGGCGTGCATCTGGTGGCCGACCAGCCTGTGATCGTCGACGAGGCGGTCTCGGGCTTCACGCGGGCGCTGTTCGAGGCCGTCGCGATCGTGCTCGCCGTCTCCTTCGTCAGCCTGGGGCTGCGCGCCGGCTTCGTCGTGGCGCTGTCGATCCCGCTGGTGCTGGCCATCACCTTCACGGTGATGGCCTATCTCGGCATCTCGCTGCAGCGCATTTCGCTTGGCGCGCTGATCATCGCGCTCGGCCTTTTGGTCGACGACGCAATGATCGCGGTCGAGATGATGGTGGCGCGGCTGGAAGTCGGCGACAATCTCCGCAAGGCGGCGACCTTCGTCTACACCTCGACCGCCTTTCCGATGCTGACCGGCACGCTGGTGACGGTCGCCGGCTTCATCCCGATCGGCCTCAACTCGAGCGCCGCGGGCGAGTACACCTTCACGCTGTTCGTCGTCATCGCGGTGTCGCTGCTGGTGTCATGGATCGTGGCGGTGCTGTTCGCGCCGCTGCTCGGCGTCACCATCCTGCCTGCGACGATGAAAGAGAAGCACCACGACCAGCCAGGACGCTTCACCTCGCTGTTCCGGCGCGTGCTTGTCTTCTCCGTGCGCCGGCACTGGCTGACGATCATCGTGACGGTGCTTGTGTTCGCCGCCTCGGTCGCCGGCTTCGGCCTCGTCCAGCAGCAGTTCTTCCCACCTTCCGACCGGCCGGAGCTGATCGTCGACTGGAACCTGCCGCAGAACTCCTCGATCACCGAGACGCGCGACCAAATGGAACGCTTCGAGCAGCGGGCGCTGGCCGGCAATCCGGACATCGACCACTTCTCCTCCTATATCGGCGAAGGCGCCGTGCGCTTCGTGCTCGCCTATGACGTGCAGCCTGCCAATCCCTATTTCGGACAGACCGTCATCGTCACCAAGAACATCGAGGCGCGCAACCGGGTGAAGCCGGCGCTGGAGAAGCTGCTGCGCGAGGAGTTCGTCGGCACCGACGCCTTCGTCAAATTGCTGGAGCTCGGCCCGCCGGTCGGCAGGCCGGTGCAGTACCGCGTCGGCGGTCCCGATATCCAGACGGTGCGGGAGCTTGCGCAGCAGTTTGCCGGCGTGATCTCGGCCAATCCGAAGCTCGCCGCCCCCACCTTCGACTGGAACGAGCCGCAGCGCGTGCTGAGGGTGGACGTGCTGCAGGACAAGGCGCGCCAGCTCGGCATCACCTCTTCCGACATCGCCAGCGCGCTGAACAGCACGGTGGGCGGCTCTACCATCACGCAGGTCCGCGACGCGACCTACCTCATCGATGTCGTGGCGCGGTCGCGCGAGGCCGAGCGCGGCTCGATCGAGACACTGCAGAACATGCAGCTGCCGACCGGCAACGGCGAGTCGATCCCGCTCGCCGCCGTCGCCAACTTCCGCTACGACCTCGAACAGCCGACGGTCTGGCGGCGCAACCGTACGCCGACGATCACGGTGCGCGCCGGCCTGGTCGGCGACGTGCTGCCGGCGACCGTCGTCAACGAGCTGAAGCCGTCGGTGGACGCCTTCATCGCCAAGCTGCCGCCCGGCTATTCGGTCGAGACCGCGGGTTCGGTCGAGGAAAGCGCCAAGAGCCAGGGCCCGATCGCGGCCGTGGTGCCGTTGATGCTGTTCATCATGGCGACCATCCTGATGGTACAGTTGCAGAGCTTCCAGCGCCTGTTCCTGGTGGTGGCGGTGGCGCCGCTCGGCCTGATCGGCGTGGTGGCGGCGCTGGTTCCCAGCGGCGCGCCGCTCGGCTTCGTCGCCATCCTCGGCGTGCTGGCGCTGATCGGCATCCTGATCCGCAACTCGGTCATCCTGATCGTGCAGATCGAGGACCTCGTCAAAGAAGGCAAGGACCGCTGGGCGGCGGTGGTCGAAGCGACCGAGCATCGCATGCGGCCGATCGCGCTGACCGCCGCGGCTGCAAGTCTCGCGCTGATCCCGATCGCGCGCGAAGTGTTCTGGGGACCGATGGCCTACGCCATGATGGGCGGCATCATCGCCGGCACGGCGATCACGCTGCTGTTCCTGCCGGCACTCTACGTGACGTGGTTCAGGGTCAAGGAGCCGAAAGATAGGGAAAGCGTGGCTGTTTCAGAGACCGGAGATCTGGCGCAGACCACCCCAACCTAAGGCCGCCATTCGTCATCGCGAAGGCCGAGAGGACGCGACTTGGCGCGCTGCCACGGTGATGACCTTGAGCTGCGCCAAGCGTGCCAACCCTTTGGCAAATCGGCCAATTCCAGGATGCTTTTGTCCCGGTCAACCACCTCTTGCAAGCCTACGAGCATCATGTCACTTTCATTCCGATCCCGCGTGTCGCTGCTGTAGAACTGCCAACTGCCCCTTTCATCATTATCGTCGTCGTCATCGTCATTTTCATGCACAACATACGCGATCCAGTCGCCGTGTCTGAATATGCCCTTAACGGATAAGACCGCGACGTTCGGTGGGTCTTCGAAGTCCCATCGCTCCATGCGAAATCTCCTAAATTGGCCACGAGCCAACAGGACCATATCAAGCCGTCCGCACGAACCCCTCACTCGCCCTCAGCAGATTGCGCGTATAATCTTCGCTGACCCGATGCCCGATCAGCTGGCTCGCGGTTAGTGTTTCCACCGCCTCGCCGTTCTGCATCACCATCAGCCGCTCGCACATATGGGTGATGATGGCGAGGTCGTGGCTGACCATCAGGAAGGTGAGCTTGCGGCGGCGACGGACCTCTTCGAGAAGGTTCAGCACTTCGGACTGAACAGAGGCGTCGAGCGCCGAGGTCGGCTCGTCGAGCAGAAGGATCGAGGGTTCGAGGATCAGCGCACGCGCGATGGCGACACGCTGGCGTTGGCCGCCGGAAAGCTGGTGCGCATAGCGGAAGCGGAAGCCCTTGCCGAGGCCGACCTCGTCCAGCGCGCGCTCGATGCGCTTCTCGCCATCGGCAATGCCATGGATCGCGAGCGGCTCCTGCAGCAGTCGGTCGACCGTCTGGCGCGGATGCAGCGACCCGTAGGGATCCTGGAACACCATCTGCACATCGCGGTAGAAGGCCTTGTCGCGGGTTTTGCCGAGCCTCTTGCCGTTGACGGTGATGGTGCCCAAAGCGACAGGCGCAAGGCCGGTGATCGCCTTTAGCAGCGTTGACTTGCCGGAGCCGCTTTCGCCGACCAAGCCATAGGATTCGCCTTCCCTCACCTCGAGGTTGACGCCCTTCAGCGCGCGAAACCGGTCGAAGACCACTTCCAGCCCTTGGGCGGCGATGGCGGCCGTCATGCCGCCCACTCCGGCTTGCGGTCGAGCACCGGCAGCGGATGGCGCTCAAAGCCGATCCTGGGCATGCAATTGAGCAGGCCGCGCGTGTAGGGGTGCCGGGCGTCGCGCAATTCGGAAGCCTTGATCTGCTCGACCACCTTGCCGGCATACATGACGACGACCCGGTCGCAGAAGGATGAGACCAGGCGCAGATCATGCGAGATGAAGATCAGCCCCATGCCTCGCTCGGCCACGAGCTTGTCGAGGATCTTGAGCACGTCGAGCTGCACGGTGACGTCGAGCGCCGAGGTCGGCTCGTCGGCGATCATCAGTTCGGGTCCGGTGACCAGCATCATGGCGATCATGGCGCGCTGGCCCATGCCGCCCGAGACCTCGTGCGGATAAAGATCGAAGACGCGAGCCGGATCGCGGATCTGCACCGCCTGCAGCATGGCCAGAGCCCGTTCGCGCGCCTCGGCCTTGGAGACCTTCTCATGCGTGCGCAGCGTCTCGACGATCTGACGGCCGATGGTCATCACCGGATCCAGCGAATATTTCGGATCCTGCAGGATCATGGCGATGCGGTTTCCCCGCAGCGACCGGCGCTGACGAGGCGAGATCGAGAGCAGGTCGATGCCGTCAAAGGCGAGCTTCTTGGCCGAAACCTCGGCCTGCGGCGGGGTAAGTCCCATGATGGCGCGGCCGGTCTGCGATTTGCCGGAGCCGCTCTCGCCGACAATGCCCAGACGCTCGCGGCCGAGCGAGAAGGAAACGCCGCGCACCGCTTGCACGAGACCGGTGCGGGTCGGGAAGGTGACGCGCAGATCGTCGACTTCGAGGAGCGTGTCGCTCATTGGTCACCGCTCATTGGTCGCCACTCCGGGGATCAAGCGCGTCGCGCAGGCCGTCGCCAAGCAGGTTGAAGCCGAGGCTGACGATAAGGATCGCGGCACCTGGGGCCGCGGCCACCCACCACTGGTCGAGGATGAAGCGGCGGCCGGACGCAATCATCGCGCCCCATTCGGGCAGCGGCGGCTGCGCGCCGAGGCCGAGGAAGCCGAGGCCGGCGGCGGTCAGGATGATGCCCGCCATGTCCAGCGTCACCCGGATGATCAGCGAGGAGATGCAGAGCGGCATGATGTGGCGCAGCACGATGCGGACAGGCGAGGCGCCCATCAGTTGCACCGCCTTGATGTAATCGGAGTTGCGCACCGTCAGCGTTTCGGCGCGGGCGATGCGCGCATAGGGCGGCCAGGAGGTGATTGCGATCGCCAGCACCGCATTCTCGATGCCTGGGCCGAGCGCGGCCACGAAGGCGAGCGCCAGCACCAGCTTCGGAAAGGCAAGGAAGATGTCGGTGACGCGCATCAGGATCGTGTCGGTCCAGCCGCCGGCGTAACCGGCGACGGTACCGACCAAAAGGCCGATGGGCGCGGCGATGATGGCGACGAGGATGACCACATAAAGGGTCCAGCGCGCGCCGTAGACGATGCGCGAATAGATGTCGCGGCCAAGGTCGTCGGTGCCGAACCAATGCGCGGCGCTCGGCGCCAGCAGGCGGGCGTTCTTCAGATCGCCGACAGTCGGCGAATAGGGCGCCAGCACATCGGCAAAAGCCGCGACCACCAGCAGCGCGATGATGATGAGCATGCCGACCAGCGCCAGCCGGTTGGCGGAAAAACGCCGCCAGGACACATAGGCGCGGCCGAGCCTTGCCTGCAGGCGCGATGCCGGCCGGTCGCTGAGCAGCCATTCGCGCCTGGATTGGATGGTTTCAGCGCTCATCCGATCTTCGTCCTCGGATCGAGCAGCCGGTAGAGCAGATCGGACAGGAGGTTGATGGCGATGAACACCGAGCCGATGGCGATGGTGCCGCCGAGCACGGCATTCATGTCGGCATTCTGCAGCGAATTGGTGATGTAGAGGCCGATGCCCGGCCAGGAGAAGACGGTCTCGGTCAGCACCGAGCCTTCGAGCAGGTTTGCATAGGAAAGCGCGATCACGGTGACCATGGGCACGGCGGCATTGCGCAGCGCATGGCCCCAGATGACGCGCGTCTCCGACAGGCCCTTGGCACGCGCCGCGACGACATATTCCTGCGCCAGCTCGTTCAGCATGAAGGAGCGGGTCATGCGGCTGATATAGGCGAGCGACAGATAGCCGAGCAGCGCGGCCGGCAGGACGATATGACGCCAGGCGTCGTGGAAGACGTCCCACTGCCCCTGGATCGCGGCATCGAGCAGGTAGAAGCCGGTGATCGGCGTGAAGGTGTATTCATAGACGACGTCGAGCCGCGCAGGGAAAGCGATCCATTGCAGCTTGGCGTAGAACAGCACCAGGCCGAGCAGTCCCAGCCAGAAGATCGGCACGGAATAGCCGATGAGGCCGACGACGCGGGCGATCTGGTCGATCAGGCTGCCGCGCTTGACAGCGGCCAACACCCCGAGCGGCACGCCGATGACGGCACCGATGATCGTGCCCAGCGTCGCCAGCTCGATGGTCGCCGGAAAGACGCGGCGGATATCGGACATCACCGGATTGGTGGTCAGCACCGAGGTGCCGAAGTCGCCCCTCAGCGCTGCTTTGACATAGATGTAGAACTGCTCGATCCAGGGCAGGTCGAGCCCCATCTCGCGGCGCGTGCGCTCGACGACGGCGGTCGGCGCGCGATCGCCGAGGACAGCCAGCACCGGATCGATCGGTATGACGCGGCCGATGAAGAAGGTCACCGCGAGCAGGCCGAGATAGGTCGTCACCGCGACGACCAGGAAGCGGCCGAGCGAGGATAGAATGGCGACGGCGCGGGCGCTGCCGCGCCCTGCCGCCGCCTGGTTTTCAGCTACGCTCACGGGGCGTCCGAGGACGCTATTCCTTCGAGACCGGACCGACGAAGTTGGTGTCGAAGCTCGGGCCGAGCGCGAAGCCCTTGAGGTTCTTGCGCAGCCCCGCCACTTCCAGCTGCTGGTGGATGATGACGAAGGGGCTGGTGTCGAGGATCTTCTGCTGCAGATCCTTGTACATGTCGGCGCGCTTGGCCGAATCCTTTTCCAGAAGCGCCGCCTCGGTCTGCTTGGTCAGGTCCGGGATGTCCCAGGCATTGCGCCAGGCCAAAGTCTTGATCTTGGCGGCGTCGGAATTGTCCGGATTGGAGGCGAAGGTCTGCGCGTTCGAATTGGGATCGAAATAGTCCTGGCCCCAGTTGCCGATATAAATGTCGTGGTTGCGGGCGCGATATTTGGTAAGCGTCTGCTTACCATCGCCTGGGATGATCTCCAACTGGATGCCGGCCTGGCCGAGCGTCTGCTGGATCGATTCCGCCATCCCGGTGGTCGGCTGGCCGGTGCGAACGTCCATCGTCACCTTGAAACCATCCGCCAGGCCGGCCTTGGCGAGCAATTCCTTGGCCTCGGCGACGTCGAGCTTGAACGGGTTGTCGTCGATCGCGCCAAGGTCGCCCTTGGGCAGGAAGGACTGGTGGATCTCGCCGATGCCCTTGAGGATGGTGGTGCTCAGCGCGTCATAGTCGACCAGATATCTGAACGCCTGGCGAACTTCCGGCTTGGCGAGGTTCGGATTCTTCTGGTTGAGGCTGATGTAATAGACCGTGCCCTTCGGCGCGCTGGTGGTGGTGAGGTCAGCATTCTTGGCGATGGCGTCGAGATCGTTCGGCTCGAGGTTGCGGGCGACGTCGATATCGCCCGCCTCCAACGCCAGGCGCTGCGCCGAGCTTTCCTTCATGTTGCGGTAGATGACGCGCGCGAGCTTGGCCTTCTCGCCATTGTAATTGTCATTGCGCTCCAGAACGACGGCTTCGTTGGCGCGCCATTCGCGCAACTTGTATTGGCCTGAACCAGCATAGCCGGTCTTCAGCCAGGCGTTGCCGAAGTCGTTATCCCATTTGTAGTCCGCGCTCGGCGTGACGGCGGCGACATGCTCCTTGACCAGCTTCGAGTCCACGACGGAGGCGACAGTGGCGGACAGGCAGTTGAGCACGAAGCTTGGCGCGTAACCCTTGTCGACGACGAACTGGAAGGTCGTGTCATCGACCGCCTTGGCCTTTTCGGTGACATTGTCGCCGCTGATGCCGAACTGGTTGATGATGAAGGCCGGGCTCTTGTCGAGCTTGATGGCGCGCTCGAAGGAATAGGCGACGTCGGCCGCGGTGATCGGATTACCGGAGGCGAACTTCATGCCGGGCTTGAGCTTGAAGGTGTAGGTCAGGCCGTCGTCGGACACGGTCCAGCTCTCGGCGAGGTCGGGCTTGACCTTGGAGGTGTCGCTGAGATCGAGGCGGACCAGCAGATCATAGGTGTTGCCGGTGACTTCGGCGGTCGACAGCTCGAACGCCTCGCCTGGATCCATCGAGATGATGTCGTCGATGGCGAAGCCTTCGACCAGCGTGTCGGCGGGCGTGACGGCGAAGGCAGGCGTCGCGAGCAGCGCGGTCATCGCCACACCTGCAAGCAAGC
Source organism: Mesorhizobium sp. M2A.F.Ca.ET.043.02.1.1 (assembly GCF_003952405.1). Classification (NCBI taxonomy): domain Bacteria; kingdom Pseudomonadati; phylum Pseudomonadota; class Alphaproteobacteria; order Hyphomicrobiales; family Phyllobacteriaceae; genus Mesorhizobium; species Mesorhizobium sp. M2A.F.Ca.ET.043.02.1.1. The sequence continues at coordinate 4,393,637 of NZ_CP034445.1, read as the reverse complement.
TACGGACGGCAAACTTTTCCAGCATCATGATGATCGTTCCCTGTTCTTGTTGACCTGAGTTCCCGGCTCAGGGCGTATTGTTCTTGGCAAGGCCGGCAACGGCTTTGCCCGCTTACCGTCGTGTTTTTTGTCCAGTTGGTCAACTCCCTATTCGTTGCCGTCCGCTCGGCCGCATGGATTTTTACCAGACGGCATATCGGACCAAATGGGCGGCGATCCGTCGACCCATGCGCCGGCTAATTGCAGCCGCCGATCGAGAAAAATCTGCCTGTGTTCGAGCCCTGGAAGTCGCCGCTATTTCAACTGCGCGACCAAGCCTGCATCTGGAAAGCAGGTGGCGGGCTTGCCGTTCTTGGCCTGCCAGACGCCGATCGAGCGGCGCGTCTTGAAGCCGGGCAGGCCGTCGGCGCTGCCGACGTCGTAGCCCTTGGCTTCCAGCGCCCGCTGCAAGGCGGCGATGTCGGAGCGGTGCAGATCGCCGACCGGCCCCCAACCGCCGGCAAAGGTGGCGTCGCCCTTGGCGATGCGGTCGGCGGCATGGCCGATGAACAGGCCATAGAGATCGCTGTTGTTGTATTGCTTGATGACATAGAAGTTCGGCGTGACGATGAAGGCAGGTCCGCTGCGCCCGGCCGGCATCAGCAAAAGGCCCTCGGCCCTCAATTCGCTTGCCTGAAACGCCTTGTTGTCGGCGCGCCTGATGCCCATCGTCACCCAGTCGGATATCTTCTTGCCCTGATCGGGTCCTTCGAGCGCACAGGAAACGCTTGCCGGCACGGTCACCTCGACGCCCCAGCCGCGCCCCCTCACCCAGCCATAGTGGACGAGGTAGTTGGCGATCGAGGCGAGCACGTCGGGCGTCGAATTCCAGATGTCGGGCCGGCCATCGCCGTCGAAGTCGACGGCGTGCTTGAGGAAAGAGGTCGGCATGAATTGCGGCTGGCCGAGCGCGCCGGCCCAGGACGACTTCATCGCATTGACCGGCGCCAGCCCGCGCTCGACGATGTCGAGCGCCGCCAGCACCTCGGTGCGGAAGAAGTCTTTCTTGGTCGACATGAAGGCCTTGGTGCCCAGCACCTCGAAGGCATCGTAGGGCATCTTGGCCGCGCCGAAGCCGGTCTCGCGGCCCCAGATCGCCAGAACGATCTCGCCCGGCACGCCATAGCGCTTCTCGATCAGCCCGAGCACTCTCGAATTGGCGCTCTCGCGCGCCCGCCCGCCCGTGGTGACGGCGCGGATGATCTTCTCGGCGAAATAGTTGGCTGGCGGGCCGAACTCGGCCTGATGCTGCTTCTCAGGTGTCGTGGGCTTTTCGCCGGGCAGGACGAGATCTGGCAGCTTGAGGTTCGGCTTCACGCCGAGGAAGGCCTCGTCGAAGGTCTTTTTCGAGATGCCTTTGGATTTGGCTTCGGGCCAGAGATCGGTTTGAAGCCAGGCCTGGAACTGGTCGTCGATGGAGGCGGCGTGGGTGGGAGTGGTGAGAATGAGGCTGAATATTGCCAGCAGAAGAAATGCGAGGCTGTATTTGGAAAAGCCTCGTTCTGTCGCCCCCCTCTCTGTCCTGCCGGACAGTCCGGCAGGACAGAGAGGGGGGCCTGGCGCCAACTTCGAAGGATTTATTCCAGTCATTCCCCGCCCCCTCCGCAGTCCCTCAAAACGCCGTCCTTGACCTCAGCGCCGCGGCCAGCGTGCCTTCGTCGAGATAATCCAGCTCGCCGCCGACCGGCACGCCATGCGCCAGCCGCGTCACCTTCACATCGAAGCCGGACAGCTGATCGGTCAAGTAGTGCGCGGTCGTCTGCCCCTCGACGGTGGCGTTGACTGCGAGGATGACTTCCTTCACCTCGCCGCCGGCGATGCGGTCAACCAGGGAGCGGATGTTGAGCTGGTCGGGACCGATGCCGTCGAGCGGCGACAGCGTGCCGCCGAGCACGTGGTAGCGCACGTTCATGGCGGCCGCGCGCTCCAGCGCCCAGAGGTCGGAGACATCCTCGACGACGATCAGCGTGCCAGCGTCGCGGCGTGGATCGGTGCAGATCATGCACGGGTCGGAGGTGTCGACATTGCCGCAGGTCGAGCAGATGCGCACCTTGTCGACCGCCTCGCCCATGGCGGCGGCCAAAGGCTCGAGCAGCTGCTCCTTCTTCTTGATGAGATGGAGCGCGGCGCGCCTGGCCGAGCGCGGCCCAAGCCCCGGCACCTTGGCCAGGAGCTGGATCAGGCGTTCGATTTCCGGACCGGCGATTCTCTTCGACATCGCCCTGATCTAGGATTTTTCCGAGCGGTTTGGAACAGCCGCAACGACACAGGGCCCGCCATGCTGCCATGACGGGCCCTGCGTCGGATGCAATCGGGTTCAGTTGGTTTCGAGCGGCCGGTCCTGGCTGACGATCATCGCGCCGATCGCGTCGGTGTTCTCAGGCGTCGACTGGAAGCCCATCGACGCTTCCTGCGTCGCTTTGGGCACCGAGGTGATGTAGCGGCCCTTGAGCGTGCCGCCAAAACGCGAGGCGTCCGGCTCGGCCATCGGCTCCTGCATAGCCACGACCGTCGGCTTCTGCGCGAGGCGGCCGGATTTCTGCGACGGCGCAGCAGCGGCCGTCACATAGGTCTGTTCGGCCGGAACGATTGCCGCCTTGGCCGGAAGCGTCGGTTCGGCAGCGTTCATCGCGGCCTGCTTGGCCGGATCTTGCCGCACGATCGTCTTGACCACCGGCTCGGCGGAAGCCACCAGCACGGGCGCGGTTGGGTCGATTTTCTGCTGCTTGCCGGAGGCCATGGCGACCATCGGCTCGTCCGGAAGCGGCTGCCAGTTGCGGCCGCGCTTCTCATAGAAGGCGTTGCCGCCGGCCACCATCGTGTAATGCATGTTGTTATAGGGGAAACGCAGGCCGGCGGTGTGGAAATACATCGTGTTCTTGAGCTTGGCCTTGCGCTCGCCTCTCAGCACCGCGTCGGCGGCTTCCTCGACATCGGGCAGCGCCCTGGAATTCATCGGCCGCGTCAGAACGCCCGGCGCGAACTGGCCTTTCTCGCCGACGACCTCGCAGATGGTGTTGCCATGCTGGCCCGAACGCAAACGGTTCATCACGACCGTGCCGACGGCGATCATGCCGTCGCGGCTCGACCGGTTGGACTCGAAGAACATCGCCCTTTGCAGGCATTCCTTGTCCTTCAGCGAGTGGCTGGAGGAACGCGTGAGGAAGCTCGGCGTCAGCGCGTCGGTCAGTCCCGACACCGACATGCCATGGGAGGAAGTGGTCTGGCTGCAGCCGGCCAGGAGCAAGGGGGAAGTGACGATGCCGATAAGCAGCAGCGGCGTCTTCCATCGCGTCGCGATCACCAAAAAAGCCTCATGTCCAAGATGCCAGCCCGCCCCGAGATGTGGCAAGAATGAGACTCTTTCAGGCAAAAAGATGGCTAGATGGTTAGCGACTTCTGGACTTGGGTAAAACTTTATGAAAGCCGCGAAATGAGCCCGTGAGCATTGCCGGCAAAATGGTTAATATTGCCGTCCGGGCTCGATTTCCGTTCATAATCAATTGACTGGCGGAGGCCGCCTCAGAACGGCAATTTCATTCCGGGCGGAATCGGCAGGCCCGCCGTCAACGCCTTGGTTTTCTCCTGCATGACCTGCTCGACCTTACTTTTGGCGTCATTGTGGGCGGCCAGGATGAGGTCCTCGAGGATCTCGGCTTCGTCCGCCTTGATCAGCGACGGATCGATCTTCAACGCCTTCATCTCGAACTTGCCGGTGAGCGTGATGCTGACGAGGCCGCCGCCGGCCTGGCCGGTGGCTTCAAGCGTGGCGATCTCGTCCTGCATGGCCTGGAACTTGGCCTGCATTTCCTTCGCCTTGCCCATCAGGCCGAGAAGATCTTTCATCGGATGGTCCTCTAAGATTGTTTCAGATTTCGTCGTCGTCGGACGCGGGCTCGACCGGAACTTCGGCTTCGGCCTCTTCCACGTCCGGCACATCCGGAATGCGCACGTCGATGATCTTGGCGCCCGGGAAGCGAGCGAGGATGGCCGCGACAGTCGGATCCGCCTTGGCGTCGGAGAAGGCGTTCTCGCGCTTGGTCGTCTCCATCTCGGCCAGTGTCTGGCCGCCCTCTTCCTTCGACAGCGACACCAGCCAGTTGCGGCCGGTCCAGGCGCGCAGCTTGGACGTCAAGTCGTTGAGCAGCATCTTCGGCGCGTCGTCGGTCAGGGTGACGTCGAGACGGCCGGGCTCGATGCGCACCGGCCGAACGCAGCGTTTCAGCAGCACCTTGAAGGCGATGTCGCGATTGGCGTCGGCGAGCGCGACGATGTCGGCCAGCGATTTGACCGGAACGACAGGCGCTTCGGCGACCGGCGCCGGTTGCGGAACGTAGGCCTCCGGCACAGGCTGCGCATCGACCAGCCGCATCGTCTGAGCGCCGCCATTTGAACTGGGCATCCGCGCCTGCGCCACGGCACTGGCGCCGCCGCCATTGCCCGGATTGGCCGGTGCGCCATTGGCGCGCGGCGCGCCGTTCGGCAGCGGGCCTGCGCCTTCCAGCGATTTCAGCGCCTCGTCCAGCGTCGGCAGGTCGGCGGCATGCGCCAGCCTGATCAGCACCATCTCGCCGGCGCTGACCGGCCGGTTGGAGGACTGCACCTCGGGAATGCCCTTGAGCAGCATCTGCCAGGTCCGCGACAGCACGCGCACTGACAATGTGCCTGCGAATTCGGCGCCGCGTCGGCGCTCGTCCTCGGAAAGCGACGCGTCGTCGGCCGCGGCCGGCACGAAGCGCAGGCGGGTGACGAGGTGGTTGAACTCGGCAAGATCGGTGAGCACGGCGGCCGGATCGGCGCCGGTGTCGTATTGCGCACGGAACTCGGCAAGCGCCGCCGCCACCTCGCCTTTCATGACATATTCGAACAGGTCGATGATGCGGGCGCGGTCGGCGAGGCCGAGCATGGCGCGCACCGCATCGGCGCTGACGGTGCCGCTGCCATGGGCGATCGCCTGGTCAAGGATGGAGAGCGAATCGCGCGCCGAGCCCTCGGCGGCCCGCGCGATCATCGCGAGCGCCTCGTCGTCGACGGAAATGCCTTCCTTGGCGGCGATCGAGGACAGATGCCCGACCAGCGCGCCGGCATCGATGCGCCTCAGGTCGAAGCGCTGGCAGCGCGATAGGACCGTGATCGGCACCTTGCGGATCTCGGTGGTGGCGAAGATGAATTTGACGTGCGGCGGCGGCTCTTCCAGCGTCTTCAGCAGGCCGTTGAAGGCCTGGGTGGAGAGCATGTGCACTTCGTCGATGATGTAGACCTTGTAGCGGGCCGAGACCGGCGCATAGCGCACCCGGTCGATGATGTCCCTGATGTCGTCGATGCCGGTGTGCGAGGCGGCGTCCATCTCGATGACGTCGACATGGCGGCCTTCCATGATCGCCTGGCAATGCTCGCCGGGGATCGAAAGGTCGACGGAGGGCTGGTCGACGGCCGCGGTCTTGTAGTTGAGGGCCCGCGCGAGGATGCGCGCTGTCGTCGTCTTGCCGACGCCGCGCACGCCCGTCAGCATCCAGGCCTGGGCGATGCGGCCGGTGGCAAAGGCATTGGTCAGCGTGCGGACCATCGGCTCCTGGCCGATCAGCTCGGAGAAATTCGAGGGACGATATTTACGCGCCAGGACGCGATAGGCGCCGGCCTTGCCGGTCTCCAGGCTTTCCGTCCCCAAGTTTCCGGCTTCGCTCATTCGCCGTCAAAAGCTCCCAGGACCGCGACGGAAGGCGGCCGATTCCTGCGCATAGTCTCGCCCGCACGGCTTGGCGCCGTCAATGTCGCGGGAGAAAGGCGAAGAGGTGGGAGGCTGGAACAATGACCCGTTCCGGGCTCGTTAGGGCTGCTTCCTTCCGGACCTGACCCGGTTGGCGAGTGGATCGTCCACCACCAACCTCCCGCGCTCCATATCGGCAATTCAGCGGCGAAATGCAAGGGCAGAGCCGGAGCCTGCGGCCATATGGAGACCGGAAAGTCCTTCAAATCGCCAAGAGCGGTCAATGAATCGCTTGCAGCCACCTTGCCGCCGCTCTAGCGTTCGTTGGTTTGAAGAATGATACAAGAAACAAAGGAAACGCCAATGCTGCCTGGCCTCAAGGCCGGTTTCACGCTGGACGCCCGTCTGGAGGCGGACAGCGAGCAGCTTATGTGGCTTGGCCTTTGCGAACTCCGATTGATGAATGATCGCCGCTGGCCGTGGCTAGTGCTGGTGCCGCAGCGTCCGGGCATCGAGGAGTTGCACGAGATGACGCCGCTCGACCAGGCGATGCTGACCTTCGAGACCAATATGGTGGCGCAGGCGCTGAAGCGGGTGACCGGCTGCACCAAGATAAACACCGGCGCTCTGGGCAACATCGTGCGCCAGCTGCATGTCCATGTCGTCGCCCGCTCCGAGGGCGACCCCGGCTGGCCGGGTCCGGTCTGGGGGCACGGCATACGCGAACCCTATCAGCGCTCCGATATCAGGCGGTTTGCCGAAACGATCAAGGCGGCGTTATAAGCTGACCAGTGTCCACCAGCATACCTGAGTCCCCATGAGCTTCCGCCTGTTTGACGCGCCTTTGCGCGAGCCGAGCCAGTTTGTCGGGTTCGCCGGCAACCGGATCGACCGGCAGTCCGAGAACCGCGCCGACGACGCGGTCGAAAAGGCGCTGGCCGACCAGACCACGCGGCTGATGCTGATGCATGCCGGCCGGCTTTACCTCAAACTCGATGACGGCAAATTCGACCCCTGGTTCAACGTGGCCGAGAGCGAGACCTTCGATGTCTCGCTCGACCGTGGCGTGCTGCTCGGCTTCTCAGAGGAAGGCCCGGTGCTGGCCGTGCCGGCGGGCGTCGAGCCGGAAATTCTCCCCGAGACGGTCAAGGCGATCGACTATCGTTCCGTCTATATGCAAGGGCTGATCAACGAGGCGGCGGCCGGCGCGCTGGCGCAAGGGGCGGCGCTGCTCGCTTGGCACGCCAGCCACGCCTTCTGCTCGAAATGCGGGAACCGCTCGGAGATGCGCGCCGGCGGCTACAGGCGCCACTGTCCGGCCTGCGGCACCGACCATTTCCCGCGCACCGACCCGGTGGCGATCATGCTGACGGCAACGCGCGAGAAATGCCTGCTGGGGCGCGGCCGGCATTTCGCCCCGGGCATGTATTCGGCGCTTGCCGGCTTCATTGAGCCGGGCGAGACGATCGAGGCGGCGGTGCGGCGCGAGACGCTGGAAGAGGCCGGCATCCGGCTCGGCCGCGTCGTCTACCATGCCAGCCAGCCCTGGCCGTTCCCCTATTCGCTGATGATCGGCTGCTTCGGCGAGCCGCTCAACGAGGATATCCAGGCTGACCTCAACGAGCTGGAGGATTGCCGCTGGTTCTTCCGAGTTGAGGTGCGCACGATGCTGGACAGGACGCATGCCGACGGCTTGATTACGCCGCCGAAAGGGGCGATCGCCCATCACCTCATCCGCGCCTGGGTCGACAGCGAATAGGAGCGCAAGAATGATCCGTCATACCGTGGTGTTCACCTTGAAGCACGAGCCGCATTCGCTGGAGACAAAGCGCTTCCTGCACGACGCGAAGAAAATCCTTACCGGGATCAAGGGCGTCACGCATTTCGAGCAGCTGCGGCAGGTGAGCCCGAAGAACGACTATCAGTTCGGCTTCTCGATGGAGTTCGCCGACCAGGCGGCCTACACGCGCTACAACGAGCACCCCGACCACGTCGCGTTCGTGCGCGATCGCTGGGTGCCGGAGGTCGAGAAGTTCTTGGAGATCGACTACGTGCCGTTGGGCGCGGTGATCTAAGCGCAAGTCGTTGTAAAACAGGTTGAGCCGCCAGGCACACTCCTACAGGGCGGCACAACCAATCACTTGATATGGCTGGTCATCCATTCGCTCAATCTTGCAATTCCTGCAAGCGGATCAGATGTGGTTACGCAATCTCGTTTTGCGAAAGTGATATGATCACTACGCTTTCATGCCGTGAACTCAAACAGGATCTTGGCCGCGCAAAACGCGCTGCCAAGGACGGCCCTGTGATCATCACCGACAGTGGGCGGCCAGTGCATGTCCTCATGTCGTTCGATGAATATAAACGGCTCACCGGCAAAACGCGGTCGCTCGGTGACATGCTGGCTATGCCGGAGGTGGGTGACCTTGATTTGCCGCTGCCGCCCCGCACGGAACACGCCCTACCAGTAGACTTGTCCTGATGCTGTAGCTCGATATTCGTGGCCCTAATCAGCCACCTTCCACTGCTCGCGCGAGGCGCTCGCCGGATAGACGCCGAGGATGCGCATCTCGCGCGAGAAGAAGCTCAGCTCGTCAAGCGCCAGCTTGACCAGCGGATCGTTCGGGTGGCCTTCGATGTCGGCGTAGAACAGCGTCGCGGTGAAGGCCCCTAACTGGTAGCTCTCGAGCTTGGTCATGTTGATGCCGTTGGTGGCGAAGCCGCCCATGGCCTTGTAGAGCGCGGCAGGCACGTTGCGGACGCGGAAGATGAAGGTCGTCATCATCTTGGCGTCCGGCGTGGGCCGCTCCACCCATTGCTTGTTCTTGGTCAAGACGACGAAGCGGGTGACGTTGGAGTCGGTGTCCTCGACATTCTTCTCGATGATGTCGAGCCCATAAAGCTCTGCGGCAAGAGCCGGCGCCAGCGAGGCCATGGTGCGGTCCTTGACCTCCGACACCATCTTCGCCGAACCCGCCGTGTCACCGGCGATCACCGGCTTCCAGCCGTTCTTGCGGATATATTTGCGGCACTGTCCCAACGCGTGGATGTGGCTGTGCACGGTCTTGATCTCTTCGCGCTTCACTCCCGGCAGCACCATCAGCTGGAAGTGGATCGGCAGGAAATATTCGCCGACGATGTGCAGCTTCGATTCCGGCAACAGGTGATGAATGTCGGCGACGCGGCCGGCGATCGTGTTCTCGATCGGGATCATGGCGAGCTCGGCCTTGCCGGTCTCGACCGCATTGAAAGCATCCTCGAAGGTCGGGCAGGGCAAAGGGTCCATGGTGGGGAACATGTTGCGGCACGCCGTGTCGGAATTGGCGCCGGGTTCGCCCTGGAAGGATATTCTGTTGGTCTTTGCGGTCATGCGGATGGTCTCAGCTTGAAAGGATCTGCCTGGCGCGTTCCAGGTCGTGCGGCGTGTCGACGCCAAGCGGCAGCGACTGAACGATCTCGGCGTCGATGCGCATGCCGGCTTCCAGCGCCCGCAATTGCTCCAGCCGCTCGCGGCGCTCCAGCGGCGAGGGCTTGAGCGCCACGAAGCGTTCGAGCGCTGCACGGCGATAGGCGTAGAGGCCGATGTGATGGTAGAGCGGCCCCTCGCCCCAGGGCGCGGTGGCGCGGGTGAAATAAAGCGCTTTCAGCCGTGTCGCGGATCGCGGCGAGCCGACGATCTTGACGACATTCGGGTTGGTCTTCTCCTCGTCGCGCACGATCTCGACGCCGAGCGTGGCGATGTCGACCGATCTGTCCTCAAACGGCCGCAGCGACGCGCCGATGATCTCGGGATCGATGGTCGGCAGGTCGCCCTGCACGTTGACGATCGTTTCCACTTGCTTTTCAGGGTCGACGGCGGTCAGCGCCTCGAAGATGCGGTCCGAGCCCGATTCGTGACCAATGCGGGTCATGACCGCCTCGAAGCCATGCGCCCGCACGGCCTCAGCGACAGCTTGCGTGTCGGTCGCCACCACGACGCGGCCGAGCCCAGCCTCGGCGGCGCGGCGGGCGACATGGACGATCATCGGCGCGCCCGCAATGTCGGCCAGCGGCTTGCCCGGCAGGCGCGTCGAGGCCATGCGGGCGGGGATCAGGATCAAGGTTGACATCGGATTTTGGAGCGGTCGAAAAAAGTGGCAAAAGGTCTCACTGGAGGCGCCCTTATAGGTGTTGCAACGCCAGAGCAAAAGACCTAGTTTCCGCCCGGTTTGACTGGCCTTTCAGGGCAGTCGCGATACCGACGGACGGAGTGGACGGGACGGTCCGCCGGAAAAGGGAGCAAGGGGCGTATGGATTCCAACGAAGTCAACAAGCTGCTCGGCGGATTTCTGGGAACCTGCTTCATCGTCTTTTCGATAGGCCTCGTCTCGGACGGGCTGTTCGCCTCGCCCGCCCCCGAAAAGCCCGGCTTCGCCATCGAGGCGCAGGAGCCGACCGAAGGCGGCGCGGCCGCGCCGGCCGCGGCTGAAAAGCCGATCGCCGATCTGCTCGCCAGCGCCAGCGCCGATGCGGGCGCCGCCATCTTCAAAAAGTGCCAGGCCTGCCATTCCGGCGAAAAGGGCGGTCCGAACAAGGTCGGTCCGGATCTCTGGGACATCGTCGACCGCCCCGTCGCCGAGCACGAGGGCTTTGCCTATTCGTCCGGCATGAAGGATTTCTCCAAGGGCGGCCAGGAGCACTGGAACTACGACAACCTCAACCACTTCATCACCTCGCCGAAGAAGTTCGTGAAGGGCACGGCGATGGGCTTCGCCGGCCTGCCGAAGGAAGAAGACCGCGCCAATGTGATCGCCTATCTGCGCACGCTGTCGGACAATCCGAAGCCGCTGCCGCAGCCGGGCGCCGCCGCCGACGCCTCGGCGAAGCCTGCCGAAGCCGCCAAGCCGGCGGATGGCGCAGCTAAACCGGCCGAAGGAGCCGCCCCGGCCAAGCCCGCGGCGCCTGCTCAATAAACAATTTGTAATGGTGATATCCTCAGAAAAGCCGGGTTCGTCCCGGCTTTTCTGTTAGGAAACCTGCATAGGCGGCGACAAAGCCGGCACTTGCGGTTTCCACCGGCGTCAAATGATCTAGATTGCGGGTGGTTGGAACTAGCGACGAGGAGAACGCATGAAGGTTGGCCGCTTCCGCACGCTTTTCGCATCGGCGCTGGCGCTCGCCTTCGCCGCCAGCCTGCAGGCCAGCTTCGCCGATGAGTGGCACACGACATCGTCGCTGATCGGACCTTCCAAATACGGCGAGAACTTCCAGCGTTACGATTACGTCAATCCGGATGCGCCGAAGGGCGGCACTTACAATGCCGTCGCTATAGGGACCTTCGACAGCTTCAACCCGTATATAGTGCAAGGGTCGCCCGCCGCCGGCTTCGCCGATTTTGGTGGCGGCCTGCTTTACGACACGCTGATGGAACAGGCCACCGACGAAGGCAGCGTCAGCCACCCGCTGATCGCAGACGCCTTTAAGTACCCTGCCGATTTTTCCTCGGCCACCTACCGGCTCGATCCGCGCGCCAAATGGCATGACGGCAAGCCGATCACCGTCGACGACGTGGTCTGGTCATTCCAGGTGCTGAAGGCCAACAGCCCCAGATACAACCGTTATTTCGAGAACGTGACCGAGGCGGTCGCGATCTCGGATCGCGAGGTCGAGTTCCATTTCAACCAGAAGGGCAATCGAGAGCTGCCCAAGATCCTCGGCGATCTTGTCGTTTTGCCGAAGCATTGGTGGGAAGGCACCGATGCAAGCGGCAAGAAGCGCGACATCACCAGGCCGACGTTGGAGCCGCCGCTGGGCTCCGCCGCCTACAAGATCGCCAGCTTCAGGCCCGGTTCGGAGATCGTCTGGCAGCGGGTGCCCGACTATTGGGGGGCCAAGCTGCCGGTGAAGATCGGCCGCGAGAATTTCGACACGCAGCACTTCACTTACATCCTCGACGACAACGCCGCATGGCAGGCCTTCACCAAAGGTGGACTTGACGACACTCATCGCGAGATGAGTTCGCGCAGATGGGCGACGTTCTACAACTTCCCGGCCTTCAAGGCTGAGGACGTGATCAAGAAAACCTTCGAGAGCGAGCATGCGCAGCCCATGCAGGGCTTCGTATTCAACCAGCGGCGACCGCTTTTCCAGGACCGCAGGGTGCGTGAGGCGCTGACCCTGCCCTTCGACTTCGAGACGATGAACAGGACGTTGTTTTTCGGTTTCAACACCAGAACATCGAGCTATTTCCAGGGCACCGAACTGGCGTCAAGCGGGCTGCCGCAAGGCAAGGAGCTGGATATCCTGGAGAAGTATCGCGATAAGCTGCCCCCCGAATTGTTTACGCAGGAGTTCAAGCTGCCTGTCTACGACTCGCCTCAGGCTGAGCGGAAATACCTCAAACAGGCAGTTGATCTTCTTGCTCAGGCCGGCTGGCAGATAAAAGGCGGCAAGATGGTCAACGCGAAGACCGGCGCGCCGCTTAAGTTCGAGATACTGGGTTCGAACGATACCGACCAGATCATCTCCAGCCCTTACATCGCCAACCTGCGCAAGATTGGGGTTGACGCCACCCTACGCATCATCGACCAGACCCAGTATATCAACCGTATCAATCATTTCGACTTCGACGTGGTGACGACGGTGCTTCAGCAATCTGAATCGCCCGGCAACGAGCAGCGCGAATTCTGGAGTTCTAAGGCAGCACAAACCCCGGGATCGCGTAATCTGATGGGCATCCAGGACCCGGTCGTCGACGCCCTGATCGATCGGATCATTTTCGCCACCGATCGCGCCGACCTTGTCGCCGCCACCCATGCCCTTGACCGGGTGCTCTTGTGGAACTTCTACGTTCTGCCGCAGTACTATCGATCGGCTGTCTGGTATGCCTATTGGAACAAGTTCGGCATGCCGGAAAAGCAGCCGGCGTATCTCGGCGCCGACATCGATTCCTGGTGGATCGACCCCGCGAAGGAAAAGGCGCTGGCCGCCAAGTACAAGGGCCTCAATTGATGGAGCGGCGGACTTTGCTTCCTCGCCGCGATTTCCTGGCGCTCGGCGCCGCAGCCACTGCCGCCGCACTGCTGCCAGGCCGGGCGTTTGCCGACACGCCGACCGGCGTCAAGCTGCACGGCCTGTCGGCCTTCGGCGACCTGAAATACAAGCCCGACTTCACGCATTTCGACTATGTCAACGTCGATGCGCCGCAAGGCGGCACCTTCAATTTCTCGCCGCCCAATTGGGGCGCCAACCAGAGTCCGCAGACCTTCAACACGCTGAATTCCTTCGTCCCCAAGGGCGATTCCCCGCAGCGCATGGAGATGTGCTTCGATACGCTGATGGCGAGGGCGCTCGACGAGCCTGATGCTGTTTACGGGCTGATCGCCGAAAGCGTGACGATTTCTGACGACCGCAACAGTTTCACCTTCTCGCTGCGCCCGCAGGCACGGTTCCACGATGGTTCCCCGCTGACTGCGGAAGACGCCGCCTTCACCTTCAAGCTGCTGAAGGACAAGGGGCATCCCGACTACGCGCTGTCGCTGACCCACCTCGACGACGCGGCAGCCGTCGACGTTCACACGCTGCAGCTCAAATTCTCAGGCAAGCAGTCGGCCCGCACCATCCTGAACGTGGTCGGATTCCCGATCCTTTCGAAAGCCTTCTTCACCGCCAATCCCTTCGACTCCTCCCAGCTCAACCCGCCGCTCGGCTCAAGCGCCTACAAAGTCGGGCGCTGGTCGGCGGGCGCCTGGGTCGAATATGAGCGCGTGGCCGACTATTGGGGCAACGACCTGCCGGTCAACCGCGGCCAGAACAATTTCGGACGCATCCGCATCGAATTCTACCAGGATCGCACAGCCGGGTTCGAGGCCTTCAAGAAGGGCGAGATCCTCTACCGCGAGGAGTTCACCTCGCGCGTCTGGGCGACGGCTTACGCCTTTCCGGCCTTTACCGCCGGCAAGGTGATCAAGCATGAGTTCCCGGCCGAGACCACGCCTTCCATGCAGGCCACCGCGGTCAACCAACGGCGCGAGCAATTCAAGGACCCACGCGTGCGGCAGGCGATCGCGCTCTGCTTCGATTTCGAATGGACGCGGCGCAACTTCTTCTATGGCTCCTATGAACGCTCGCAGTCCTGCTTCGAGAAATCCGACTTCCGGGCTACGGGCATGCCGTCGCCGCAGGAGCTGGCGCTGCTTGAACCGCTGCGCGACCAGCTGCCGCCGGAGACCTTCGGTGAAGCGGTGACGCAACCGCCATCGGATGGGTCCGGACGAGACCGCAAGCAACTGAGCGCTGCGCTGAAGCTGCTCGCACAGGCTGGCTGGAAACGCTCAGGCGATTTCGTGCTCAATGACAAGGGCGGCCGGCTGGCCGCTGAATTTCTGGTCGACGACGAGACCTTCGTGCAGGTCTATTCGCCTTGGGTCGCCAACATGAAAGCCATCGGCATCGATGCCTCGATCCGCCTGGTGGATTCGGCGCAGTACCAGCTGAGGCAATCAACATTCGATTTCGACCTGCTCTCGGCCGCCTTCAATTTCAGCGCCACGCCGACCCGCGACGATCTGGAGATCTTCTTCCACTCGCGCAGCGCCGCGGTGTCGGGCTCGCGCAACCTGTCGGGCGTTGCAAGCCCAGCCGTCGATGCGCTGATCGATGCCGTCGGCGCCGCCAAGGACCGTGAAAGCCTGACCACCGCCATGCGCGCGTTGGACCGGGCCTTGCGCGCGCGGCGCGATTGGATTCCAAGTTGGTATCTGGCGAATCACCGAAGCGCCTATTGGGACATGTTCGGCTTTCCAGGGCAGAAACCCGATTTCGGCTTTCCGGTCGAGGCGCTGTGGTGGTTCGACAAGGGCAAGGCGGCAAAGATTGGCAAAGCCTGACATGATCATCCGCGCGGGGCCTGTCGCCTGATGGGCGCCTATATCCTGCGCCGCATTCTTCTCATGATCCCGACGCTGTTCGGCATCATGGCGATCTCCTTCGCGGTCATCCAGTTCGCGCCGGGCGGCCCGGTCGAGCAGGTGATCGCCAAGCTGACCAACCAGGGCGGCAACGACCGCCTCGGCAGCGGTGGCGGCGACGCCGGTGGCGGCAATCTCGACGTGGCCGGCGATGTCGGCTCGAAATATCGCGGCGCGCAGGGGCTCGATCCTGAATTCATCAAGAAGCTGGAAAAGCAGTTCGGCTTCGACAAGCCGCCGCTCGAGCGCTTCGGCATGATGCTGTGGAATTATATCCGCTTCGATTTCGGCGACAGCTATTTCCGCGATATCTCGGTGCTGAACCTGATCCTGGAGAAGATGCCGGTCTCGATTTCCATCGGTCTGTGGATCACGCTTCTGTCCTACCTGATCTCGATCCCGCTCGGCATCCGCAAGGCGGTGAAGGACGGCTCGACCTTCGACGTGTGGACCAGCGGCGTCGTCATCGTCGGCTATGCCATTCCCGGTTTCCTGTTCGGCATCCTTCTGATGGTGCTGTTCGCCGGCGGTTCGTTCTGGGACTGGTTCCCGCTGCGCGGCATCGTTTCGGACAATTGGGACCAGCTGTCCTGGCCCGCCAAGATCGCCGACTATTTCTGGCATATGACGCTGCCGCTGACGGCGCTGGTGCTGTCGGCCTTCGCCACGACGACGCTGCTGACCAAGAACTCTTTCCTCGAAGAGATCCGCAAGCAATATGTCGTGACGGCGCGCGCCAAGGGCCTGTCGGAGCACAAGGTGCTCTACGGCCACATCTTCCGAAACGCCATGCTGATCGTGATCGCCGGCTTCCCCGGCGCCTTCATCTCGGCCTTCTTCACGGGCTCGCTGCTGATCGAGAACATCTTCTCGCTCGACGGCCTCGGCCTGCTCGGCTTCAAGTCGGTGATCGACCGCGACTATCCGGTGGTGTTCGCCACCCTCTACATCTTCTCGCTGCTTGGCCTGTTCGTCGGCCTGTTGTCCGACCTGATCTACACCTGGGTCGATCCGCGCATCGACTTCGAGCGGAGAGACATCTGATGGCCGAGGCTGCGATCGAAAGCGCGCCGGCCAGGCCTAGCAGGCCATTCCTGTCGCCGCTCAACCAGAGGCGGCTGCAGAATTTCAAGGCCAACCGGCGCGGTTACTGGTCGCTCTGGATCTTCCTGCTCCTGTTCGTGCTGTCGCTGTTTTCCGAGCTGATCGCCAATGACAAGCCGATCATCGCCTCCTACAAGGGCGAGATCCTGTTTCCGGTCCTGGTCGCCTATCCGGAAGAGAAGTTCGGTGGTTTCTACGCCGTCACCGACTATCGCGATCCGGTCATCCAGGACGAGATCAATGCCAATGGCTGGATGATCTGGCCGCCTGTCCGTTACTCCTATCAGACCGTCAACAACGCCATTCCAGAGCCGGCGCCGGCAAAACCATCCTGGCTTTACGACAAGAACAAGCGCTGCGGCCAATACCCGAAGGGAGAGGCCGACGAGAACTGCGTTGTCGGCAACTGGAACTGGCTGGGCACCGACGACCAGGCCCGCGACGTGCTGGCCCGAGTGCTCTACGGCTTCCGCATCTCGGTTCTGTTCGGGCTGATCCTGACGCTCGGCTCGTCGCTAATCGGCGTCGCGGCCGGCGCGGTGCAAGGCTATTTCGGCGGCTGGACCGACCTTCTCTTCCAGCGTTTCATCGAGATCTGGTCGGCCATCCCGGTGCTTTACCTGCTGCTCATCGTCTCGGCCATCCTGCCGCCCGGCTTCTTCATCCTGCTCGGCCTGATGCTGCTGTTTTCCTGGGTGGCCCTGGTCGGCGTGGTGCGGGCCGAATTCCTGCGTGCCCGCAACTTCGAATATGTCAACGCGGCGCGCGCGCTCGGCGTGCCAAACCTCACCATCATGTTCCGGCACCTGTTGCCCAACGCCATGGTGGCGACGCTGACCTTCCTGCCCTTCCTGCTCTCCGGCTCGATCTCGACGCTGACCTCGCTCGACTATCTCGGCTTCGGCCTGCCGCCCGGCTCGGCCTCGCTCGGCGAATTGCTGAAACAGGCGCAACGCAACCTCAACGCGCCCTGGCTCGGCATTTCCGGCTTCATCGTGATCTCGCTGATGCTGTCGCTGCTGGTCTTCATCGGCGAGGCGACGCGCGACGCCTTCGATCCGCGCAAGACGTTCAAATGAGCGAAGCCCTGCTGTCCGTCCAAGATCTGAGCGTCGCCTTCGCGCAGGGCGGCAAGCAGTCCATCGCCGTCGACCATGTCTCGTTCGACATCGGCAAGGGCGAGACGGTTGCCCTGGTCGGCGAATCCGGCTCGGGCAAATCGGTATCGGCGCTGTCGGTGCTGAAGCTCCTGCCCTATCCCGCCGCCAGCCATCCCTCGGGCAGAATCCTGTTCAGCGGCGCCGACCTGCTCGCCATGAACGAGAAGGCGTTGCGCGGCGTGCGCGGCAACAAGATCACCATGATCTTCCAGGAGCCGATGACCTCGCTCAACCCGCTGCACACGATCGAGCAGCAGATCGTCGAGGTGCTGCAACTGCATCAAGGCCTGCGCGATGCTCCGGCCAGGGCGCGCACGCTGGAGCTGCTCAACGAGGTCGGTATCCGCGAGCCGGAGAAACGTCTCGATGCCTACCCGCACCAGCTCTCCGGCGGCCAGCGCCAGCGCGTCATGATCGCCATGGCTTTGGCTAACGAGCCGGAGCTTTTGATCGCCGACGAGCCGACGACGGCGCTCGACGTGACCGTGCAGGCGCAGATCCTCCAGTTGCTCGCGGAGTTGAAAAGCCGCAAGGGCATGTCGATGCTGTTCATCACGCACGACCTCGGCATCGTCAGAAAGATCGCCGACCGTGTCTGCGTGATGACCAAGGGCAAGATCGTCGAGACCGGGCCGACCAAGGAGATCTTGGCCAACCCGCAACATCCTTACACGAAGCATCTCTTGGCCGCAGAGCCGAAGGGCAAGCCGCCTGCGGCAGACCCGGGCGCCAAATCCGTCATGGCGGGCAAGGACATGAAGGTCTGGTTCCCGATCAAGAGGGGCTTCTTCCGCAAGACCGTCGACCATGTGAAGGCCGTGGACGGCATCGACGTCACCGTGCGCGCCGGCCAGACGCTGGGCGTGGTCGGCGAATCCGGTTCGGGCAAGACGACGCTCGGGCTGGCGCTCGCGCGGATGATCTCCTCGACCGGCACGATCAACTTTAACGGACGCGACATCAACCAGCTCTCCTTCAGCGCCATGCGGCCGCTCAGGCGCGAATTGCAGATCGTTTTCCAGGACCCGTTCGGATCGCTCAGCCCACGCCTGTCGGTTTCCGAGATCATCGAGGAAGGGCTGAAGATCCACGAGCCGAAGCTCTCGCCCGACCAGCGCGACGACAAGGTGGTCGCCGTGCTGAAGGAGGTCGGTCTCGATCCGGAAACGCGCCATCGCTACCCGCACGAGTTCTCCGGCGGCCAGCGCCAGCGCGTCGCCATCGCGCGCGCCATGGTGCTCAATCCGCGCTTCGTCATGCTCGACGAGCCGACCTCGGCGCTCGACATGAGCGTGCAGGCGCAGGTGGTCGATCTTTTGCGTAACCTGCAGGCCAAGCACAATCTCGCCTATCTCTTCATCAGCCACGACCTCAAGGTCGTCCGCGCCCTTGCCAATGACGTCATCGTCATGCGCAATGGCAAGGTCGTCGAAGCGGGACCTTCCGAACAGATCTTCGGCAGCCCGCAGACCGACTATACGCGGGCGCTGATGGCGGCGGCCTTCAAGATCGAGACGGCGCCGACCGGCGTGGTCAGCGAATAGGCCCGGCTGGATTGACGTAACAAGGACTGAATCCGCAAATGGAAAAAGGCAAAATCCTGCTTGCCGTCACGGCCTTTCATCCGCAGCGCTGGCATCAGCTGCTGGCGGCCGAGCGCGAGGTGGTGCTGGAGCCGGCAGGCGCCAACGATCCCTCGATCGCCTACGCGGTGGTGTGGAAACATAAGCCGAACCTGCTCTCCGGGCTGCCCAACCTGCGAGCCATCTTCTCGGTCGGCGCAGGCGTCGACCATATCTTCGCCGATCCCGGCCTGCCCGACGTGCCGATCGTCAGGGTGGTCGCCGACAATCTCACCCAATACATGACCGAGTATGTCGTCTGGCGGGTGCTCGATCACCATCGGCACGGCATGCTCTACCGGGCGCAGCAGCCGAAGAAGATCTGGCACGAGCCGCCGCAGCGCCCGGCCGGCGACATTTCCGTCGGCATCATGGGCCTCGGCCATCTCGGCCGCGCGGCGGCATCGGTGCTTTTGTCGCTCGGCTTTGCCGTCAACGGCTGGTCGCGCACCGACCGGCCGATGAAAGGTGTTTCGACCTATGCCGGCGAGGCGGGGCTGATCCCCTTCCTCAACGCCACCGATATTCTCGTCGTGCTGTTGCCGCTGACGCCGCAAACCCAGGGCATCGTGAATTACGGGCTGCTCAAGGAGTTGCGCCGGCGCAACGGGCTTGGCGGCGCGGTGCTGATCAATGCCGGTCGCGGACGCCTGCAGAAGGACGCCGACATCGTGCGCGCGCTGGACGACGGCACGCTGAAGGAAGCGAGCCTCGACGTGTTCGAGGTCGAGCCGCTGCCCAAGACAAGCCCGCTGTGGAGCCATCCGAAAGTCTTTATCACGCCACACGCGGCGGCGACATCGGATCCGGCTCATCTGGTGCCAGCCATGCTGCGGCAGATGGATGCGTTCGAGCGCGGCGAGAAGCTCGAAAACCTGGTCGACCGCGAGGCCGGATATTAGTTGCCTTGGCAGACCCCATGCCTTGGCGATTGGCCGAGACGCCTGTCGCGGTCGTCATCCACGGGCGGAGCAAGGAGCGTAGCGACGCGCGCAGACCCGAGGATCCATGCCGTGACTTGGAAGCGCCGCTGCGGTCCAGAATTCTGCACCGTTGCACACTTCGGTCTCGGTAACGGAATGGATTCTAGGGTCTGCGCGCGTCGCTACGCTCCTTGCTCCGCCCTAGAATGACGAGGTTCAGGAGCCTCCAGTTCATCGCCAGCGTTTGGGCGTTCCGGCCAATCTCCAAAGCATGCCACCTGCCAACGCAAAACACAGCCGACCGGTCAAAACCCCTGTGCGGTGCCACTAGTTCAGGCTCAAACCCCAGTCCCGGAAACATTGCTTGATTGCACTCACCGAGGACAGCCGCAGCTTCGGCAGGTCGATCGCATCCAGCATCGCGCTGTATAGCTTGCGATTTCGCGGCGTGAATACGGCGATATGGTGGATCATGTCCCATTTGACGCTGTCGCGCCCGCCTTCCAGGGCGCCGTGCCTGCCGGTCTCGAACAGGGATCGCCGGAAATAACGCAGCAAGCTGATGGGTGTGGATACGTCCAGCAGGATCAAGCCGGTCGCGCGCCGGAAACGCTGGGGCATGCAAACCGAGTAGTTGCCATCCATCACCCAGCGCTGCCCAGCTATCGCGGCATCGTGCAGAGCAATGAATTCGTCCTTTGAACGCGGCTCCCAGTCTGTATTGGGCAGATGATGAAGCACGTCCAGATGAACTGCCTCCAGACCGCGCTTGCGCGCGATTGCGTTGGCAAGGGTGGACTTGCCGCTGTTGGACGGTCCCAGGATGCAGATGCGTTCGCCGAGGTGAGAGGTTCATCGGTGGTCTTTCAAGCGCGATCAAACGCTCGTCGATGCAGCAGAGCGCCCAAACGGAATACGGAATATCGGACGCTCAGGAAGGCTGCGAGCCGGGCAGTCCGAACGTCTCCTTCTTCTTCGGCTTGCCGCAGTCGCGGCGCTCGATCGAGCGGTTCATGGCGTCGATCTCGCCGCTCGCCTTGTTGCTGGCGCGCTGCGCCTTGGAGCGCATGTCCGGCGTGAACGGCCCGAAGCCCATCGCCGGATTGGAGAAGCTCGGCTTGGCCGTGATCGGCAGACTGTTCTGCTGCGCCAGCTGGTTGCGCTGCGCCAGCAATTGATCGCAAGGCACATCGTCATATTGCAATGAGGATTGGACGTCCTCGTCCTGGCGCTCGGCCATCGACGTGCCGCCGACACAGCCGGCGACGGTCAGGCAGGACGCCAACACAACCATGGTCCAGCGCATGGATTTCTCCTCGTGATGTCTGCCCCGCGCCACCCCGACCATGCCATTCAGGCTTTTTCGCAGCAAGGCCGGGCTCATGAGAGTGCCGGATTGCTCACCCGGCAGATGCAGCGGCAAAGCCGGCCACAATGGCCAGGCCCTCGACGGGATCATGCCGATCGTGCCGGATAACCACGCTTTCCAGAGACAGGACTGCAAGCCCGTTGGCCGAGAGCACGCGCCGCGCATAGGCCTCGGAATGGGCGTAGCGCCGCGACGGCCGCAGAGCGAAATCATCGCTGCCGGCAAGCGTCTCGAGCGAAAAGGCGATCAGGCCGTCCTCGGCAAGCGTGCCGACCACCGCGCCGACGATGCGTTCGAGCGCGCCCAGATAGATGAACACGTCGGCCGCGACCACGAGGTCGGCCCCCGCGCCGGAGTGGGAAAAATGCTGAAGGTCGGCCTTGGCCAGCAGGTCGTAGATGCCCTTGGCCTTTGCTTTGCTGAGCATGGCGGCCGAGATGTCGTAGCCCTCCAGCCGGTCGACGAACGGGCGCAGCCTTTCGCCCATCAGGCCGGTGCCGCAGCCGAGGTCGATGGCCAGCCGGAACCGGCCGGGCCTTGCCTTGCGGATGGCCTGGCCGAGGAAGTCCGGCAGCCGATAGCCCAACTTCCCGACAAGCGACTCCTCGAAACTGTCGGCGT
The DNA here is from genome assembly GCF_003952405.1 of Mesorhizobium sp. M2A.F.Ca.ET.043.02.1.1. Taxonomy (NCBI): domain Bacteria; kingdom Pseudomonadati; phylum Pseudomonadota; class Alphaproteobacteria; order Hyphomicrobiales; family Phyllobacteriaceae; genus Mesorhizobium; species Mesorhizobium sp. M2A.F.Ca.ET.043.02.1.1. The sequence goes on along the minus strand of NZ_CP034445.1, from coordinate 4,372,144 downwards.
AGTGATCGAACAAGGTCTCGACAAAGGCGCTGGGAGGCGCAGGCGACGCGGGCGCCTTGCCGATCAGTTGAAGCTTGAGCGCGGCGCCAAGGCGGTCCGCGGGGTCCAGCTTCAGCACCATGACCCAGGCCTGCGCGGCCTGATCGAGGCGGTCAGCCGCCTCCTGCATTTCGCCGAGGCGAAACCAGCCGGCGGCCCATCGCGGCGCCAGTTCCAGCGCGCCGAGCAGGAGCTCCGCCGCCTGCGCGGGCTCGCCCGAGGCGAGCAGCATCTCGGCGAAATCGGCGCGACGGTCGGCAGTCAAATCGCCCGAGGAGGCCTGGAGCGGTTTCATTCGTGAGGAATCCCACCGTGGATGCGGAGCCGGCGGCTGGCTTTAAGATGAGTCAGCAGTCTCTTGCAACGGGCTTCCCGCGCTGAATTTAGCCACTATCTTGGAGCCATGCGCGCCAGCGACCTGCTCAAACCCCGGCCGGAGGGCCTCTACTGCCCGCCCGGCGATTTCTTCATCGATCCGGTGCGGCCCGTCGAGCGGGCGCTGATCACGCATGGCCATTCGGACCATGCGCGCTCCGGCCACCGCTCGGTGCTCGCCACGCAAGCGACGCTCGACATCATGGGACTGCGCTATGGCGAGGATTTCGCCGGAACGACGCAGGCGGCAGTGCATGGCGAAACACTCGACATGAACGGCGTCGCCGTCACCTTCCACCCGGCCGGGCATGTCCTGGGCTCCGCGCAGATCTGCGTCGAGCACCGGGGCATGCGCATCGTCGCTTCCGGCGACTACAAGCGGCAAAAGGACGCCACCTGCCTGCCGTTCGAGCCGATCCGGTGCGATGTCTTCATCACCGAGGCGACCTTCGGCCTGCCGGTGTTCCGGCATCCGCCGGACCATGAGGAGATCGCGCGCGTGCTGAAATCGGCGGCGCAGTTTCCCGAACGCTCGCACCTGATCGGCGCCTATGCGCTCGGCAAGGCGCAGCGTGTGATGCGGCTGTTGCGCGACGCCGGCTACGACAAGCCGATCTATATCCACGGCGCGCTGGCCAAGCTCAGCGAATATTATCAGAGCCAGGGGATCGATCTCGGCCGGCTCGAGCCGGCGACGGTTGAAAGCGGCGCCAAGGCCGATTTCGCCGGCGCGATCGTCGTCGGCCCGCCCTCGGCCTTCGCCGATCGCTGGGCGCGGCGTTTTCCGGACCCGATCTCCTGCTTCGCCTCGGGCTGGATGCGCATACGCCAGCGGGCAAAGCAGGGCGGCGTCGAGCTGCCGCTGATCATTTCCGACCACGCCGACTGGGACGAGTTGATCATCACCATCAAGGAAACGGGTGCTGCGGAAATCTGGGTCACGCATGGCCGCGAGGAAGCGCTGGTGCGCTGGTGCGAGCTGGAGGGCATCGCGGCAAGGCCGTTGCATCTGGTGGGCTATGAGGACGAGGGCGATTGATGGAACAGTGTTCGCCAATCGTCACCGCCGCGCTCTACGGCCCCCTCTCTGTCCTGCCGGACATCTCCCCCTCAAGGGGGGAGATTGGCAGTTTCGGCGCCGGCGCATCTCCCGCGACAGTGGAGATTGGCGAAAGCCGTGGCGACATCTGATCTCCCCCCTTGAGGGGGAGATGGCCGGCAGGCCAGAGAGGGGGGCCTCGCGCCGGCTTTTGCCCCTGGCGTGGCGCGCATGAACCGCTTCGCCGAGCTCCTCGACCGTCTCGTGCTGACGCCGTCGCGCAACGGCAAGCTGACGCTGCTCAGAGACTATTTCCACAGCGTCGAGGACCCCGATCGCGGCCTGGCGCTGGCGGCGATCACGGGCGATCTCAACATCGCGGCGGTGAAGCCGGCGATGCTGCGCGCGCTGGTGGTGGAGCGCATGGATCCGGTGCTGTTCGGCTATTCCTACGACTATGTCGGCGACCTCGCCGAGACCGTGTCGCTGGTCTGGCCGCAACCGCAAGGGCACATCGCCAACCATGTGCCGACGCTTGCCGAGGTGGTCGGCAGACTGCAGGCGGCAAGCCGCTCCGAGGGGCCCAAGGTGCTGGCGCGGCTGCTCGACGACGCCAATATCTCGGCACGCTTCGCCATCATCAAGCTGGTTACCGGGGGCCTGCGCATCGGTGTGTCGGCGCGGCTCGCCAAACAGGCTCTGGCCGATCTTGGCAAAGTCGATGTCAGCGAGATCGAGGAGCTCTGGCACGGGCTGACGCCGCCTTACACCGAGCTGTTCGCCTGGCTGGAAGGCCGGGCGGAAAAGCCGAGGAGCACGGCACTTGCGCTGTTCCGGCCGGTGATGCTCTCCAACGCCGTCGACGACGGCGACCTCGAAAAGCTCGACCACGGCGCTTATGCGGCGGAGTGGAAGTGGGACGGCATCCGTGTGCAGGCGGTCTGCGAGGGCGGCGTGCGCCGGCTCTATTCGCGCACCGGCGATGATGTCTCCGGCGCGTTCCCGGATCTTGCCGCGGCGATGAATTTCGAAGCGGCGCTCGACGGCGAGCTTTTGGTCGGCGACCCTCGCGAGGCGACTGGAACCTTCTCCGACCTGCAGCAGCGGCTGAACCGCAAGAGCGTGTCGCCAAAGATCCAGCAGCGCTATCCGGCCTTCATGCGCTGCTACGACGCGCTGCAGATCGACGGCGAGGATTTGCGCTCGCTGCCCTTCGCGGAGCGCCGCAGGCACCTCGAGGCCTTCATCAAGACGCTCGATCCCAGCCGCTTCGATCTGTCGCCGTTGGTCGAGTTCCCCGATTGGGAGACGCTGGAGCGGCTGCGCCAGACGCCGCCGCATCCGATCATCGAAGGGGTGATGCTGAAGCGCTGGGATTCGCCCTACCTTGCCGGCCGGCCGAAAGGCCCGTGGTTCAAGTGGAAGCGCGACCCGCACACCATCGACGCGGTGCTGATGTATGCGCAGCGCGGCCACGGCAAGCGTTCCAGCTTCTATTCAGACTACACGTTCGGTGTGTGGTCCGGCCCCGAGGGCTCGGAAGAGCTGGTGCCGGTCGGCAAGGCCTATTTCGGCTTCACCGACGAGGAGCTGAGAGAGATCGACAAATATGTGCGCGACAACACGATCGAGCGTTTCGGCCCGGTGCGCTCGGTGCGCGCCGACCGTCGCAACGGCCTCGTGCTGGAGGTGGCGTTCGAAGGCCTCAACCGCTCGACCCGGCATAAATCGGGTGTCGCGATGCGCTTTCCCCGCATCTCACGGCTGCGCTGGGACAAGCCGGCGGCGGAAGCCGACCGCATCGAGACGCTGCAAGCGTTGTTGGATGGCTAAGGGCCAAAAATCCGACCTCGGCGCTGTCACGCCGCCCGCGCCTGCGGCGCGACCTCCCCATCGAGGGGAGCTAGGGGTTGGCGCGACCTTCTACCTCCCCTTGATGGGGAGGTCGCGCCGAAGGCGCGGGTGGGGTGCTGCGCCTGCGTCGATAACTACACAGACGCGATCACTGCGCGATCGAAACGCGTATCTCGTAGATATCGACCGATTTGCCCTTCTGGTCGATGTCGGAGTTGACGGCGATGGTGCCGGCGGCGCCCGGATGCTTGTCCGGGAACTGCACGTCGAACAGATATTCGTTGCGTTCGTGGCCGACGGCGTAGCGCTTGCGGCCGCAATCGCCGAGATCGCCGAAATTGCAGTCGACCGATATCTGCGTCTCCTTGCCCTCTTCCGAGCGGGCGACGATGTCGAACATGGCGTGCTTGCCGACAAGCTTCTCCAGCACGCCCTGGCCGACATCGAAGGCAATGGCCGAACCGGAAGCGCCGGAGCGGATGCGCAGGAACTGGCCGGTGTCGTCCTTCATCACGTCGGCGCCTGCGTCGGACGGCGTGCTCACATGGGTCGGGTCGGCGGGCGAGAAGACGTTGATCCAGTTCTTCGACTGGTCCGCCTCGCCCGGCTTCTGCGGCGAGCCGGTGTCGCCCGGCTGCGACGAGTCCTCGCTGTCAAGGGTCGGCGTCGGTTCCGGCGGGCCGGTGTCGAGCTCGGCCGCCGTCTTGAAGACACCGGTCTGCTTGGCGAAGTAGAGACCGATGCCGGCGGCGGCGAGCAATGTCGCGACAACGAAGATCGCGGTCAGCGGCAGCCGCCGGCCCCTGATCCGCCGCTCGTCGCGGTCGGGCGCAACCTGGGCGCCGTTGCCGACGGGAGCGCCCGGCGAATCATCGAGCGACGGCGCGTCGGGAAGTGCTGTCTCGTCCGGCATGATGTCGGGCACGCGCGGCAGCACGCGCGAACGCGGCTGGTCCGAAGCATCTGGCTGCACCGGCCCGTCGACGGTGATCGAGGGTGAGCGTGCTGATTGCGACGGCGGCAGCGGCGCGTCGACCGAAGGCGCGGCCGAAACGGCAGGCGCCTCGACGCGGGGCGCCGGCGCGCCATTGCTGGCCGGCACCACATTTTCCGGCGGCAACGTCACATCGGGGACGGCCGGCAGGAACTCTGATTCGATCTCGGTGATCTTGGCCTGCACCGCCTTGCGGCGGCCGATGGCGGCCTCGACCGTGATGTTCGGGTTGGCCTGCAGGACGCGGTCCAGCGCGGCAAAGGCCGATCGATAGACCTTCTCTCGGAACGCCCGGTCCTCGGCATTGCCTTTCTCGAAGGCATTGCGGATAGCTTTCTCGATGGGGTCCAAGCGAGCTCCCTCTGCGCGTTCGCTCACAGTTCCCTGATCGTTAGCCGCAGGCGGCCAATCGATCAACGGGCGAGCGGCTGCTTGCCGGCGTATCCAACGCCATTTCGGGGTTTTTTGCTGGAGAATCAACATTTTTCGTCACGAACACGCCGGGCGATGCGGCCGTGGGGCAGCCGGCTTGGACGCCACCGCGCGCTGCGGCCGCTGCCGTTGCGCAGTAACCGTAGATGGGAATTGCCGGCAAAGAGGCCGGAATTCGCCGCTGCCCATCTTGAATTGGCGAGCGGTTGAGTCTATCACGCAGCCCATTCTGGAAGCCTGACGCTTCCCGGGCCGCTTTAGCTCAGTTGGTAGAGCACATCATTCGTAATGATGGGGTCGCGTGTTCGAGTCACGCAAGCGGCACCAAAAATTCAAGCACTTAGCCGATCGCCTCGCTCGATTTGTCCGAGTGGCGGCGGAAATTCTCTTCCAGCATCTGCAGCGACGGCGCCTCCCAAAATGAACCAAAAAGGGCCCTGAAGAGCGGGCAAGTCACTCAAAATCGGGCAAGTCATTCAAGTTGAACAACGGCCGCGCATGTTGTCTGCGAGCACTGACATCTTGACCAGGTCGTAGGCAGCTCTCGAAATCCCGTCGGTTACTCATTTCCGTAAGCGCCGCGCCTATCTCCAAGGTTCCGGTGGTGATGGCAGCCAGGGCAGGCCCTTCGGCGAGATTCGATGCAGGCCATTGTGTGACGATCGGGCATTCAATAGTCTTTCCGTTGGGTCGAGGAATGCACGCATGACGCCGAAACTGAACCGCTGGAAGCGCTTCGCTGACTGGGACGAGCGGCCGTTGCGGCTGGACAAGTTCGCGGCGGAAGACCCTGCCAACGGCTTCTCCGCCTTCTCCAGCCCGGCCGATCCCAAACCCGGCATCGGCATCAAGGGCGGGCGCGTCGTGTCCCTTGATGGAGTGCTCGAGCACGACTACGACATGATCGACCGCTTCATAGCCCGCCATCACATCGACCCGGAGGTGGCGTCTGAAGCGATGGCGCTGGACTCGGCGACCGTCGCACGCTGGCTGGTCGACATGAACGTTCCGCGCGAAAAGCTCGTGCGGCTCGCCCACGGCATGACGCCTGCAAAACTCGCCGAGGTCGTGTCGCAGCTCAACGCGCTGGAGATCGCCTTCGCCTATTCGAAGATGCGAGCACGCAAGACGCCAGGCAACCAGGCGCATGTCACCAACGCCAAGGACGACCCGCTCCAGCTCGCCGCGGACGCCGCAACCGCCGTCGCCTTCGGCTTCGACGAGATCGAGACTACGATGCGCGTGTCGCGCAACGCCTGGTCCAACGCGGTGGCGTGTGCGGTGGGCGGCGCCGTCGGCCGCTGGGGAACGCTGTTCCAATGCTCCAGCGAGGAGGCGGAGGAACTGCGCATCGCCATGGCCGGCTTCACGTCCTATGCCGAAACCGTTTCCGTCTATGGCACTGAAAAGTCGTTCACCGATGGCGACGACACGCCGTGGTCCAAGGCATTTCTCGCCGCTGCCTATGCCTCGCGCGGCGTCAAGATGCGCTGTACGTCGGGTGCCGGCTCCGAATTGCTCATGGGCTTCCATGAAGCAAAATCGCTGCTTTACTTGGAGGCGCGCTGCCTCTGCCTGCAGCGCGGCATGGGCGTGCAGGGCACACAAAATGGCGGCATTGACGGCGCGCCCTTGACCGCCACCATACCTGGCGGCGTCCGCGAGTTGATGGCTGAGAACCTCATCGCCGTCTGGCTCGATCTCGAATGCGCATCAGGCAATGATGCGCGCTCCACCGAATCGGAAATTCGTGTCGGCGCCAAGATCCTTCCCTACCTGATTGCCGGCTCAGACCTGATCTGCTCCGGGATGGGATCGATCCTGAAATACGACAATTCGTTCAACCCTTCGCTGATCAACGGTGAGGAACTGGAAGACTATCTGGTGCTGCAGCGCGATTTCGAGGCCGATGGCGGGTTGACGCCGCTGCCTGAGTCGCGCGCGATCGAGTTGCGCGAGCGGGCGGTGGCGGCGATCGCCGCGGTGTTCGAGGAGCTCGGCCTGTCGAGACCGACCGAGGACATGAAAACCAGCGTGGTTTATGCCTCCGGTTCCGACGACACGCGCAGCCTGATGCCGCGCGACGTGAGCTTCATCAGCGAGGCCATCAAGGAGCGCGGCATCACCGTGATCGACGCGGTCAAGGCGCTGGCCAACCGCGGTTTCCGAGAAGAGGCCGAGAACCTCCTGAACGTGGTGAAGCTGCGCCTTTCCGGCGACTATCTCCAGACCTCGGCCATGATCCGCAATGGGCGGATCGTCAGCGCGGTCAACGACCCGAACGACTATCTCGGCCCCGGCTCCGGCTATCGGGTGTCCGAGGAACGGCGCCTGCAGCTCAACGACATCCGCGATGTGCTGGATCAGAAAGAAGTGCTGCGCTCGGAGGCCCTGCACGAGAAGGACGAGGCAAGGCACGTCCGCTATCGCAACCTTGGGCCGGCAGCCAACGGGTCGGCGACCGACGATTTGGTCATCGGCATCAGCCCGGCCTTCGGCTTGAAGCTCTACCGGACGACGGCCGGACATCGGCTGTCCGAAGTGCTTGGCGCCATGCTGGATGCGATCCGCGCGCGCGGGCTTAAGGCGCGCGTCGTCCGCTTCCGCCATACGGCTGATACTTCCTTCCTTGGCCTGTCCGCCGCCCGGCTTGCCGGCAGCGGCATCGGCATCGGCATCCAGGCCAAGGGCACGGCCGTCATCCATCAGCGTGACCGACAGCCGCACAACAATCTGGAACTGTTTTCCAATGCCCCGATCACCAGGCTCGAGCACTATCGCGCTCTCGGTGCCAATGCGGCGGCCTATGCGCTGGGCGAAATGCCGGAGCCCATCGTGGTGCCGCAGCGAGGCGAGGCCATGGGGTCGCGCTATCATGCGCGCGTCGCCCTCATCTACGCCATCGAAACCGGGCTGACCGAGGCCGGCGCGGCTCCCGAAGAGGTCGACGTCGTCCTGACGGGAGCGCAATAGTGACCCTTACGCGTGCCGACTATCCGCTCGCCGAAACCCAGCCTGGCGCCGTCACCGGCAAGCACGGCAAGGCGCTTCCGGAGATAACGCTGGATGCGGTGCTTGCCGGCGAGGTGACGATGGAAGACCTCCGCATCACGCCGCAAGCGCTGCAGGCGCAGGCCGACGTGGCGCGCGATGTCGGCCGGCCGACCCTCGCCCTCAACTTCGAGCGCGGGGCAGAGCTGGTCGAGGTGCCGCAGGATTTCATCATGCAGGTCTACGAACTGCTGCGCCCAGGCCGCGCCAAGTCCAAGGAAGAATTGCTCGAGGCCGCCGCCACGATGCGCGAGACCTACCAGGCCGAACGCATCGCCCGTTTCATCGAGGAAGCCGCCGAGACCTACGCGGCGCGCGGCCTTTTCACGTTCCGCTTTTGAAGGACCGCCCGCTTCTGAAAGGACCGCATGAGCTGGAAAACCGGATTCCGTTCGCTCTACTACCTCGGCGCACCCGAGCCGGATGATCCGGTGCTGGTGCCGGCACAGACCGCCATCCTGATCATCGACGTTCAAAACACCTACCTGGAACGGCCGGATCGCGCGTCGCTTTCACCGCAGGAACAGCAGCGCTACGATCTGTGGACGCCGTTCCACGAGCGCATGCACGGCGCGGTCATACCGAACACGGCAAGATTGCTGGAGTTGGCACGGGCAAATGGCATCGAATGCCTTTTCGCCCGCATCGCCTGCCATACCAAGGACGGGCGCGACCGCTCGCTCTCCCAAAAAATGCCGGGCTGGAACAATTTGCTGCTGCCAAAGAACGACGCGGCATCGCAGCTCGTAGCCGAGCTTCAGCCGGCAGGCGACGAAATCGTGGTGACCAAGACCACCGATTCCGCGCTGACCGGGACAAATCTGCGCCTCATCCTGCACAATCTTGGCATCAGGAACGTCATCTGTTGCGGCATCTTCACGGACCAGTGCGTGTCTTCGACGGTGCGCAGCCTGGCCGACGAAAGCTATGCCGTCATCGTGCTCGAGGATTGCTGCGCGGCGGCGACCGACGAGCTTCATCGCAAGGAGCTCGAAATCATCAACATGATCTATTGCCACGTCATGTCGAGCGCCGAGCTTTGCAAAATCATGGCCTTGGCAAAGTGATGCCGCGTCCGTAGTGTCAATACAGCACTCGCAGGCCGGGACACATCGGCCGCCACGTGCGGGGAACTGCATACAGCTGTCACGAATGGAGAGGGCTTCATGGCCACGGAAACTGCAAGCGGGACGATCGACGTCTCGAAGAGTAACAGCATCAACCTTTTGCACTCGAAAGCCGTGGGGCTTGCGGGGGTGCTCTTTCTGGCCGTCACCGGCGCGGCGCCAATGTCGGCGATGCTGGGCAATGTGCCGTTCGCGGCAGGCTACGGCATCGGCAAATACACGCCGGCCGCCTTCCTGATGGCGACGATCGTGCTGACCATCTTCTCGGTCGGCTATGCGGCGATGGCATCGCGGGTATCGTCCGTCGGTGGGTTCTACTCATTCATCAGCCAAGGGCTCGGCCGCGAGGTCGGCATGTCGGCCGGCATTGGCTCGCTCGCCTGCTACTCGCTGTTCGAGGCCTCGCTCACTGGTTTGTTTGCATTTTTCGGCAATCTTTGGATTTCCCAGCACTTCGGCATCAACGTGCCGTGGATCGTGCTCGCGCTCGCTATGATCGTGGTCATCGCGGCACTCGCCTATCGCGACGTGAAGGTGTCGGCACGGCTGCTCGGGATCGCCCTCATTCTTGAAGTGATCATGCTGGTGATCTTCTCGCTGGGCGTGCTTTTCGCTCATGGCGGGACGAATTTTTCCGGCGATTCGCTCAATGTGTTCAAGGTGTTCACGCCTGTCGCCGAGCAGAAGGTCGGCGAAGTGGCCATACCCGCCGGCGAGGCCGCCGTCGGTATCTTCATGGCGTTCTGGTCGTGGGTCGGATTCGAGATGGCGCCGAACTACGCCGAGGAATCGCGCGATCCAAAGCGCATCATTCCGCAGTCGCTGCTGATCTCAGTCATTGGCCTCGGCCTGTTTTACACCTTCGTCAGCTGGTGCGCGGTGGCGGCCTATCCCACCGAGGCCGACATGGTGGCCAAGGCCTTCTCCGACGGCGTGAACTTCTTCCTGACACCCATTCAGACTTTTGTCGGCGGCTGGGGCTATCAGCTGATGTCGCTGCTCATCCTCACCAGTTCCTTCGCCTGCGGCATGGCCTTTCACAACACCGCTTCCCGTTATTTGTACTCGCTGGCACGCGAGGGCGTCCTGCCACAGGCGATCGCGGAGACGCATGATCACCACAAGAGCCCTCACAAGGCCTCGGCCCTGCAGTCGGTTTTGGCGGCGATATGGGTCCTGCTCTACGGTCTGGCCTACGGCTTCGACGATCCGTCGGGACAGGCCTGGCTGGGCGTCTACACGCTGTTTGCGGTGCTCGGCACCGGACTGCTGCTGGTGCTGCAGGCCGTCGTCTCGCTGGCGATCTACATGTGGTTCAAGAAGAACGGCGGCGGCAGCCTGCTGGCGACGGTCATCGCGCCGTTGATCTCGCTCGTGGTCCAGCTGGTCCTGGTCTACACGCTGGTGGCCAATCTCGCGACGCTCGGCGGCACCAATGGCTTCGCCAGGAGCATCCCCTATGTCGGGCTTGCGATCCTTATCGTCGGCCTGATCTGGGGTTTCGTGCTGAAGTCCACCAACCCCAAGGCGTACGCCAACATCGGTCACATGGTGAACGAAGGCTAAAGCGCTACCGCCCAGAAATCCTTGCGACAACGGGGACGGGGTATCACTCTGTCCCCGTCTCATTTTGGAGCTTCAGATCATGACCCAGTCTTTGAAGGGCCGGTCCGTCGTTGTTACCGGCGGATCGAAAGGCATCGGCAAGGGCATATCGCGGGTGTTCGCGCTGTCTGGCGCCAAGGTCGCCATCATCGCGCGCCATCTCGACCAGGCCGAAGCCGCTGCCGCCGAGATCGGCCACGGCGCCTTTGGCGTGGTTGGCGATGTCACCTCGCTCGCCAGCATCGAGAGCGCTTTTGGGCAGTGGCAATGCCGAATCCCGCAGGCCCGGCTCGAGGACATGACATCGAACAATGGACGAAGTTGTCGACACCAACCTCAAGGGTACCTTCCACGCGGTCAAGGCAGTCGTTCCCTACCTCAAGAGATCCGACCAGGGCCGCATCGTGCTGACGTCGTCGATCACCGGCCCGGTCACCGGCTTCCCCGGTTGGTCGCACTACGGCGCCACCAAGGCGGGGCAGCTCGGTTTCATGCGCACGGCCTGCATCGAACTGGCCAAATACGGCATCACCGTCAACGCCGTCATGCCGGGCAACATCATCACCGAGGGCCTAGTCGGCCTGGGCGAGGATTACCAGAAGACGATGGCCGCCTCTGTCCCGCTCAAGCGGCTTGGAACCGTGGAGGAAATCGGCTACGCCGCACTCTACTTTGCGTCGAAGGAAGCCGGCTACGTGACCGGGCAGACGATCATCGTCGATGGCGGCCAGATCCTTCCGGAGAGCCTGGAGGCACTGGCATAGAGCGGTTCGTGACGAACCGCTCTATCTCTTTGCCTGACGCAATTCCCCAGGGAAAGCGCTACGCGCTTTTCTCGGGAAAACCGTTTCACGCCTTTCCTACGATTGCTGTCAGGAAAACTTGCTCAGATAGGCCTCGCACAGCCCGACGGTTCCCTCGGTGTATGGGAAGCCCATCGACTTGGCGAGGTCCGTTTCAGCGTGCGAGCCGATCCAGGCAACCAGCAACAGGCGGCGCAGCATCACGAAGGTCGGGATTTCGTCCTCGTCTGCCCTCGGCAGGTCAAGCACGCGGCGATAGCCGGTCGTCCACGACTGGATGAGATCGGTTGCCTGCGGCTCATGCTCGTAGAAAGAGATGGGTGTAGCGGCGTCGTACATAAACCAGCCGAAGCCGCAGTCGTCGAAGTCGATGACCTTGACCGTCTTGCCGTCGATCAAAAGGTTGGCGAGCCGCAGGTCGCAATGGATGAGGCCAAAGCGGTCATGGCCCTTGCCGAAGGCGGCGAGCCTGCGGCAGATCAGCTCCGCACTGCGGCCAAAGAGTTTGGCTTTCGCGGCGTCGACGCCCATGCCGTCACGCCAGCGCCCCCAATGGGGGTTTTCCTCGCCGAGACTTGTCTCGAAATCCCACACGTGGCGAGTGAACCAGGATGGGCGCTTCCATTGCCGGGCGTGGATGTGCATGCGAGCCGTCACCTCGCCAAGCACCTCGAAAGGTTCGGCGAGCGCTTCGCCTATGCCCGGCTCCGAACCGGTCTCCCATTGCGACAGCACGACATTGCGGGGTTGCGCCAGCCTGGCATGGCCGGCACGCTGGATCTGCTCGCCATCCTTGCCCGCCACCGGCACGGGGGTGGGCACGATCCCGGTCTGGCGCAAATCGGTCAGCCAGGCCAGTTCGGACTGGATGGCCGTCCTTGAATGGTAGCCGTCGCGATGAATGCGGAGCGCCCAGCGCCGGCCGTCGGGAGCCGCAACCTTATAGGTTGCGTTCTCCGACAGGTTGATCATCGTGACGGAGACGTCCGCCGGCAGATCGTAGTTGGCGATGGCCGCCTCTGCCGTCTCCTGCAGGATGCCGAGTTGCTGGTCATGGGTGAGCGCTTCGAAATCCGTCACTGTCCGTCCTGCCCTATCTTTGCGCCCTTGTCCCCTGCCGGAACCCTGCGAGCCCAGCAAGTCCAACCGCCAGCCCGCGCTGGACGCCTGGCAGTTTCAACCAGGTTTGGACCATGTCAATTCGCCTTGCCTGCCTGATGCAGCAGCTCCCGGGCGCGCGGCATTGCCGCATCGAAACGATTCATGATGTCCTGGCAGGTTTCGCGATCCAGAAGCACGCCGGGCTTCCACTGCAGCACCCGCTTGTCGAGCGACGAGAAGATCGCCCAGACGCCCTGCTCGTAGAGTGCGCGTGACACGAAGACGGCGCCCTCCGGGTGGTTGCTGAATTCCAGGCCGAGGATCACGCCTTTCTGGCGCACGCCGGTGAAGATGTCGCCGTGCCGAGCCAGCATCTCGCCCATGGCCTGTGCCATGAACTCGGTCACGGTGCCAACATTGGCAACCAGATCAGGCCGCTGCAGCATCTCGATGACCTTGTGGGCGACGACACAGCCGAGCTCGGCCCCGCCCGTGGTCGAGATGTGGGCCGCCCCATCCTCGTTGAGCCAGCCGCCGGCCTTGTCGTTCACCAATGCCGCGCTGATCGGATAGAGCCCGCCGGACAGGCCCTTCGCCGTCACCATGATGTCCGGCTGGACGCCATAGGCCTGCCAGCCCCACATGCTGCCGGTCCGCATCAGGCCGGTCTGGACCTCGTCGGCGATGTACATCGCGCCATGCTTTTCGCACAGGGCCTTGCAGGCGCTGAGATAGCCGTCCTTCGGCATCGGGAAGCCGTAAGTGGCGGGGATCGTCTCCATGATCAGCGCCGCGACGTCTTCGCCCTCGAGCGCCTGTTCCATGGCGTCGATATCGTTGAAGGGGACCTGGATGAACATCTCCGGCTGGTCGGAAAGAAAGATCTTGGTGAAGCGATCGTCGCCGGTCGCCACCGCGAGCCCCGAATGCCCGTGATACCCCTTGATGATCGACACGATCTTGCGCCGTTTAGTGGCATAGCGGGCACTCTTGATGGCGATGTCCACCGCCTCCGCGCCGCCCGGGGCGAAGACCGCATATTTCATTCCCGGCGAGACATCGACGAGGGATTCGGCCAGCGCAGTGCGCGCCACGGAGGGGAACCAGTGATTGCCGATGTCGAAATAATCGAGCGCGCTCTTCAGCGTCTCGACCAGCTCCGGATTGCGGTGACCGAGATTGTAGGTGCCGCCGTTCAGGTGCAGGTCGATCAGGCGGCGCCCCGACATGTCGTAGAGGAAGTAACCCTCCCGCCTGCCGATAACCAGATCGATCCCGGCCTTCTGCCAGAACCTGGTCTTGTCGGGATTCCAGAAACGGATTGCCTTGTCGAAAAAATCCTGCTTCGACTCGAACTTGAAGGGGCCGAAGTCGTACATGCCTATTTTTTCCCCAGAGGTTGATCGGCGCGCATCCAAGCTGGCGAGGCTCGTTCGCCGGATGATGCAGGATTACGGGTCAGGGAGAAAGGGGGCTGAAAGATGATCCTGAAGGACAGGACCGCGATCGTCACCGGGGCAGGATCGGGCATCGGCAGGGCGGCAGCGCTGATCATCGCGCGCGAGGGTGCGGTGGTCGGCGTGGCGGACCGCAGCGCTGACAGCGCGAACGCGACCGTCGACCAGATTGTTACTGCTGGTGGCCGAGCGAAAGCGCTTGTGTTCGACCTGGCCGACGATCAGGCGCTTGAAGCCTGTTTCCGCAATTTCATCGACACACAAGGCAGGATCGACATCCTGCACAATCATGCCGGCGTACAGGTAGAGGGTGACGTGCTCGGTGTGAGCGTCAAAGGCTTCGACACGTCCTGGACGCTCAATGTGCGGGCTCACTTCCTGGGTGCCCGCATCGTCATGCCATTCATGAAGAAGGCAGGCCGCGGCGTCATCCTCAACACGTCGTCGAGCTCCGGCGTGCTCTACGACCGCGAGATGATCGCTTATACGACGACCAAGCACGCGGTGATCGCGATGACCAGGCAGATGGCCGGCGACTATGGCCGCTTCGGCATTCGCGTCAACGCGCTTTGCCCGGGTTGGGTGGACACGCCCTTCAATGCTCCTTTCATCGCCCAGATGGGAGGCCGGGAAGCCATCGAAGCCTACATCCGCGAAAAAGTGCCGCTTGGTCGTTGGGCAAGCGTCGAGGAAATCGCGGAGGCGGTGCTGTTTCTTGTGTCCGACCGGTCCTCGTACATGACGGGCCAGATTCTGGTTATCGATGGAGGAGAGACGGTGATCTAGGCATGGGCTTCAGGAGGTTATGCGGACCGGACCGAGGAGACTGGAGTTACCGGGCTTCAGCACGCGTCGGAGGGTCCGAATGGACATCCAAGAGAATGCCCCGTCCCGCTACGTCTCACAGGTGACATCAACCTACTGAGAAATTAACCAACGGGCCCAAAATCATTCGATCTAAAAGTCATCAATTTATCGAGCAGCGCTCGCTTGATTCCCGAGGCATAAGCGCAAGGCATTGGTATGCAATAGTTGGTGGGCCCGGAGGGCGTATTAAGTACATTGATTTTATTTAGTTTTTCGTGGGTCAAAATCAGAAATCTTCCCGCATCGTTCCGTATGGTTCTGTGACGCAGTCGACTTTAGCTAACCCCAATGCCTCCTTTGCAAACATACGCGGCCCTTCGGAGCCATGTTCCAAAATGACCGCAATGGGGCCGGAAGTGCCCGACCGGTTTCGGGATGATGCTGCCGACGAGCCGCCGTTCGGTTCGCCCTAAATCTGCTGGTCAGCAATGCGCTGCAAAGCGGGCGTTGAACGGCCAAGGCCGACGCTAGAGGCGGCTCTTCGCGGTTCAAAGGCTCTGCTCTTGCTCGGCAACACCTTGTCAGGAGGCCAGCGAATTGCAGATCAGCACGAGCTTGCCCTTAACGCCTCCCTGACCGAGCAGCTCTTGGGCACGACGAGCCTCGGTCAATGGCATCTGCTCGGCCACCATCGGCTTGATCTTCCCGTCGCGAAGCAGCTCGAGTAAGGCGCCGAGATCTTCGCGGAACCAAGCGAGCTTCCACCGTTTCAAATATTGTATGCTATAGGGGAGTATGCGTCGTTGGCCTGGTGAAACGAAAGCGCGGACCGCATACCACGTAGGTCGTAATATCCCGCGAAGACGATAACGCAAGCCGCCTGCCAATTGGCCCTTCTGCAGAAATGAAGTGAAGCCATAGGCTATGACGGCCACCAGGCCTCAGAGTCCGAAACGAGCGCCAGACATTGGCTTCGCCGACCCCGTCGAAGACGACATCCACGCCGTCGTTTGTCAGGCGATGGATCTCCTTGACGAAGTCGGCCCCCTTGTAGTCGATCGGCGTGGCCCCAAGATCGGATACGATCTGATGAGCTGTACGAGAGGCAGTCCCATACATCTCTAAACCTGCTAGGTGGCCAAGTTGCAGCAGAGCCGTGCCCACCCCGCCGGCCGCGCCGTGAATAAGAACCCGCTGTCCCGGTGAGGCATGCCCAAGGCGATGCATCATCTGATAGGCCGTAACGTAGTTCAGCACGAGGCTGACTGCCTCTGCGGGATCTACACCAGTTGGAACCGGAGTGAGCTCATATTCCGGCAGGCAGATGAACTGGGCGTAGCCACCATGAATGGGCAGCGCCGCAACCATTTTACCAACCATTGCATGGGACGCTCCCTCTCCGGCCTCGTCCACGATGCCTACAATGTCCCATCCTGGCGTGAATGGCAGGATCGTCTTTTCCGGATGAATCCCCTCTCGCATCAATAGCTCTGCGAAAGACGCCGGCGGCGATTGTTCGCACCCGCAGCTCACCTGACGCCGGATGGGGCGCGTCTTCCTCCACGATCTCCAGAACTTCAGGTCCGCCGTAGTGGCGAACAACGACGCGCAGAGACTTCATGGCAGGCTCGGTCCAGATTGAACTCTCCATTGAGGCGAACTCAGACACAAAGGTGGCGCGCACCGGTATGAAGCGACTTGCTCCAGATCAAACCCACCAGAAATCGGTCCCCGCCAACGAATAGCTGCTTATTTGCGCAAGATGATATTGGGACGCAGCCTCGACAGGAGCAGCTCAGCTGCCATCGGGCGTGGGTGGAAACAAATGTGGGCTCACGACCCCGAGCTTTGAACGTCTGATATCCTCGCCGTGAAGCCGGAAAGCCGGCACTCCGATTCCGTGAAGAGTTCGGGCGCCGGCAGGCGTACGAAAGTCCTCGAGGAAGGAACCCGCGGGCCACAGGCGATGGCTATGGGGATTTCGAATTTCGGCCGGTGTCGGCTGATGGCGCGACCGCAGTTGGGAGAAGCCGGCATGAATGCGGATAGACCGCTTCGTTGCACCTCCGCGCGATGTGGTCGGCCCGGCGCTGGTCCGGACGTGTGCCTGTCGGCCCCAGCAATCACTACGGATACGCGCGCGGGCCCGTTGCCGAAGGCCGGGCGCCTGCGGCTGAACGCTGGATGCTGCCACGCTGGGTCATGGACACTTCTCCCGGTTCGTCGCCGTTGCGCGCGGCGGTCCGCGCGGCTGCCTCCGCCGTTCGAACACCTCGATGACGATCATGCGTCCGCCGGCCATGCCGGCCGGCGCCGTCGAAGATGGTCCCTTCTCGACCGCGACCTTCTTGGCGCGGCCGAGCATCTCAAGCGTGACGTTCTCCAGCTTGATGTCGAGATCCTCGCTGATGGCCGTGCCGCCAGTCAGGATGGCGATGTCCTCCAGCATGGCTTTGCGGCAGTCGCCGAAGCCCGCAGCCTTGACGGCGGCGACTTAAATCCGCCGCGCAGCTTGTTGACCACCAGCGCGGCCAGAGCCTCGCCCTCGACATCATCGGCGATGATCAGCAGCGGCTTGCCCGACTGGACCACGGCCTCGAGCACGGGAAGCAGCGCCTGCAGCTTGCCGAGCTTCTTCTCATGGATCAGGGAGCCAAAGGGCGTAGCTGACATCCCGCAGCAGAAGGATGACAGCAGATACTCCTTCCGAAGGAACCTGTGTACGTCAGGCCCGGCGGTAAGCATTAAAGCTTAGCCAGGGCGAATGCCCGGAGTCTTCGTCACCATGTAAACTCTATTCTCACTCGGATCGGCCTTCTGGGCGCTGGGCGCGAAAAGATGCTTGCCAAAAGTCGCGAGGAACTGGCTGCCGAGACCGGGCGCGTTGGTTTTGCAGGTGATTACAGGCCGCTGCCAAGATTGGCGCGTCTTTTCGCGCGCGGGCGCGGAGGGCAGCGCTGATAGGCAACCACGGCGATATGCTTGGCGTTCCAATGCAGAAGGAGAAACGGTATGGCCAGGCAGATTATGCGTGGGACGTTGGGAGCCAAGGAGGTCCGGCAACTCAAAGAAGTTTACGACCGCGCCCGGGCCGTCCAAGCCAGGTACGCAGAATCCCACCTTGCAGGCAGAGCGGCAAAAACCCTGATCGATTCCTTCGAAGCCCCTATCCATCCCGGCGATACGGCTCTCGATCCTCAATGGCTGAGCAAGGCCGCCCCGATGGGAAACGCCTGAAGACCGAAACGTGTATGCATTCATCGACAACGGCTGCGGTAGCCCAAAGCGAGTCGCTGAAGAGGATTCAGGGCACGCGCTTAGGCCTTTGTTTTGATGCATGTCTCCCACAATCGCTGCACATTTCTGGGAGACATGCACAGTAGCCGCCCTGCCCGACCATTCTTGAGGCCAGGCGTGCAAATTCCCAATTGCAACTTTCCGCAACCGGCCAAATCGCGTTTTGGACGCGAAATGCGCAAAGTCAGGCGGTTGCAAATGACGCCTCGCCTGAAGGCCGCACCATCCCCGGCGAAGACATCGGCTCTCTCCACCTTAGGAGGCTGATACGGAACTTCGAAGTCGTTGCGGCGTTGCAGAGGTCGGAGAAGTGTTCTTTTCCATCGAGCGTTGCTACCATAGCCAGCTCATTGTGAAGCCGCTCACATCTGGCGTTCAAGAATTAACTATTGTAGGTTGTGGTAGGGTTGGGGAAATTGCTGATCTCCATGCAGACATTGTCGCAATTCATAGGCCCACGTCCGGTTGGGGAGACGTGGTCGAAGGCTGAGTGGGTCAACACCCATTTTCTCGGTGTTACCCCAAGAGCCTACAAACCCGATTCGATCATATGTCGCCAGGATGACGACGACGATACGATATTCATCGTAAAGTCAGGCTGGACCCTGCTCTACCGCGGGCTGCCGGACGGAGAACGGCAGATCATTGACACTCCCCTTTGGGGAGACATTGTCGGCTTCCGGTCCGTAGACGGACCACGGTTCGCTTCGCTAGCATCCATAACCGATGCGACTGTTTACCCGATACCAAGGAAGGCCTTGGTCGAGGGAATCTTGTCCGAGGCTACTTTCGGCAGCAAGATTGCCCACTCCCTGGCACGGATGAATGCCATTCTAGCCGAGCACCTAGTGAATGTCGGGCGGCGCAACGCAATGAGCCGGACCGCCCATTTCCTGCTCGAATTGGAGGAAAGGCTCTCCAACGTTGGCCTGTCCGCTCACGGGAAGTATGACTGCCCTCTCACTCAGAATGAACTGGCGGACATCCTCGGAATGACCCCCGTTCACGTGAACCGGACATTGAGGGAACTCCGCAGTGCCGGTCTTGTCTCGTTCAAGGCTGGCCATGTCGAGATTCTCAGCCGCAAGAACCTCGTAAAATCGGCCGGGTTTGAGAAAGAGTACCTCAGCTAGATTTCTCCTGGCGAATCCAGCCTGCTCCCGCGATCAGCAGGCATAGCGGCGTGCCTGGGAACCTGTGGCGCGGCGTCTTCAAGGCCTGGTCGGCACCGCCTATCCGCAAATTTACCAAAAATTAACCTAGGTTAGCGACCGCTAATAATACCACCCTAGAGTACGTTAGCCGTTCTTCGCTGGGGTAGGCGGGAACAGCTGTGTGGTCAGGATGAAGCGATCCAGCCTAAAAACTGGACGGGCAGGATCATTTTTCCAAATTCTGGAACAAGGGATGGTCGGCCGCCGGGGGCGGCTCGTGGGCAATAGGGTGGGTAATATGAGTTCCTCAGCTGGACTGGTTAATTACACCTCTTTGAATCAGCCAAGGGTTTTGAGTAACGGAACCGAAAATGCTCGTCATGAGCAGTGCCTTCTCATACTGGATGGAAGGGCCTTGGACCGAGAATGTCTTGCATCGGCCCTCGTAGACCACGAACTTGGCATGGCGGTCGCAGCCATGGGTTCGATCGAAGAATGGCGCATGAAGAAGGGCTCAGCCCCTCCCCTGGTCGCCATACTCTTCAACCTTGGCGGTCGGAAGGTCACCGATCATGTCACGGCCGACGAGATCAGGCGCATATCGTCTGAGTTCAAATCGATCCCTGTAGTTGTCCTGGCGGACAATGAGGACCTTGCACAGATATTGGCAGCACTCGAATGTGGCGCACGAGGCTACATTCCGACCTCAGTCGGTATCGATGTGTGTGTCGAAGCAATCAACCTTGCTGCAGCAGGAGGTATCTTTGTTCCGGCAAGCAGCGTTCTCTCCATGCGGCATCTGATCGAGTCAGAAAGCCGCGACACGCAGCCTTTGTCGAGAATGTTCACTCTAAGGCAAGCCGAGGTCGCCCAAGCGCTCTGCCGCGGGAAAGCCAACAAGGTCATCGCCTATGAGCTGAACCTGCGCGAAAGCACCGTGAAGGTGCATATCCGAAACATCATGAAGAAACTGAAGGCGACCAACCGCACGGAAGTCGCCTACAAGGTCAACGATCTCTTCGCGGAAGGAGCTCTGCGAAAGTGAAGGTCGAGGATCCTCATTGCAGTGACTAGAGCGGAATGAAATTGCCTCCGGTCACCAAGAGGGCGAGTTCAACCCGGTCTTGATGCTGGACCCACCGCGCCCGCCGGCGCGGCGCGTCCACACGATCCTGCTCAGTTCTGGTCAGCGCCTTTTTTGTGGGTGTGCACGAATTCGCAGACCGAGCGCGCGACCTTCAGGCCGCTCGCCAAATTCGGTCATAAACCCGCGCAAGGTGACGTCTTTCTTCGGGAGCGCCCGACCAGCCGGTCACGCCAAGCTCCCGATATAATCTTCGGCTGGTAGCCGCTGGCCTGGCGCAGCGCCGCCCCCGGTCTCGTCCATCCGCTTCAACCGCTCAGTCGCTGAACTAGAGAAGGTATGTCTGCCCACCCAGCTCAGGGCTTCCTCGATCGTATCGAAATTCTTGTGCTGCCCGCTTAGCAACCCGAAGCCTGTCTCGAGGAACCATTTGCCCTTTGTCGAGTAGGCTTCCTCGTCGATGCGAGTAAGGACTGCAACCAGTTGATCGAACTTCCAGACCAGGAGCCCCGACTCTCCGCCCACGACCGTTCCAATTCGGGCTTCGTTGAGCGAAAATCCAGGAGCAATTTGTGCGTTATCCACCTTGATGCATCCTCTCAACTTCAAAAAGGATGTTGAAAATCTGTTAGCTTTAAATGGGCTGCTTCTGTCCCTCGCCCGACGACACAGGCAAATTTTTGTTAGCACACCGTCGGGCGAGTTCAAGCCTTTTCACCGATGATCCACCGCTCGTTTTTCGCGAGATGTAACTGCCAAAGAATTTGGCCTGCCTGAGCTGAAAGCCGTGGCAAAATAGTCGACTCCGCGCAACCCGGCGAGCCCAGCGAATGTCTCCCGGTCGAACCCAGTCCTTCGAGCGTTGAGTTAGCTGCAGGCACATTGTGATTTCGCACGAAGCTCGGCCTGCGACCACGAGCAGCCCGGCGGGACTATATCAAGAAGAGGCGGCGGTCACATCGGATGAGTGCTTGAGGAAGCGGTATCCCTTTTGTGCTCCAATCAGCTCTTGCTGATCGTGGGAGGGCTGAATGGCGATCTTTTCGTTCCCTGACAGGCCATTGCCGGACGAGGGAGTGAGCACGCCGTGATTCATCGCCCAAACTGCAGCCTGAGTACGGTTGCGGACCCGAATTTTTCGAAGGATTGCCTTGACGTGTACTTTCACCGTAGCTTCGGCGATGTCAATTTTGCGCGCGATGGTTTTGTTAGACTCTCCTTCGATCAAGCAACGAAGGATACATTTTTCTCGATTCGACAAAACTGACAGCTCTCTATCCTCGTCCTCGATTTCAACAGCCACGCTTGCCAAATCACGCACCGCATCATACTTCATAACGGGCCAAATTTCTTGAATAAAAGTCGATGTTTCCGCAGGTAACACGGTCTGGCCAAGCATAACCAATTCGATGGCTTTGATGAAGGTTTCACGAGCAGCGGTTTTGGTCAAATACGCGTCAGCCCCCGCGCGAAAGGCTGAAACTATATCGTTCGATCGACACTGATCGGCCAGCGCCACGACATGGCTGGTCGGATACATTGCTTTAAAGTCTGCAATTTGCCCAAATCCGGCATCCCCCCCAGTGCCGTCTACATCCACGATGAGCAAGATGGACCGGTGCTGGGGTAGCGATTTCTGCAGAAGATCGTGAACACAAGCCGCAGAGGAGAGAATACGAAATTTTTCTGCATCCAGGATTCGAATAAGACCCTCTCGAAGTAATTCGTTCGCCCCGACAAGCACTGTTACAAACGATTGCCTTGTCATCACAACTTCCTCTAACCTGTGGCGCTCGACGTCCCTAAGACCCGGTGTAGTGCCCGGCACGCAACGCGCCAACCGCCCTAATTCCTTGGCCTAAATTACCTTACGCCACGATATCCCATGCCAAGATACCCTCTTTAGGCGCCCAAATACCCTCTTTAGGCGTAGGGCAGCATCGTCGAGGACTATCCGGATTCTCAAACCCAAAGCCTCGATCGGGTTTGCGGCTAGGAGGCGTAAATGGTGATCTCCTCGTTCTCCAAAGCTTGGACGATGAAATCGGGAGGATGTCCCAGCCGTCCTGCAGATGTATGTTGGGCCGCAGGCGGTTCGAGACGCTTTGTCGGCCGACCAATCCCGGCTGTTCGCCGCGTTCGATCGCCTTGTCTCGGTTGCCGTCAAAGAGGTTCGTCTGCGGCGCAGCAATCTCATCATTGAACGAGCCCGCGCAGGCGGTGTTTATCCGGAAGGAGTGCCCACAAAGGATAGTTGTGCCGTTGGAGGTGAAGGGTCACGATAGGGCGCAGCCTTTGCTCGGCTCGACCAGTTCGAGACGGGATGGTCACCACTGAAAAAGTGAAGGTCACGTGCCATGGCAATAGAGACAAAATACAATTCCGAACCCGCCTCCGAACCCGTCGCTTCCTCGTCAAATTCGGCCCGGAGCGGCATGAAGGGCGTCCTGCTTGTCATGGGGCTCTCCAGCGTCGCCGCTCTGGGAGCGGGCGCGATCAGAAACTGGGAGGCCCTCAGGGATGCCTCCGGACCCGCGATGCAGAAGGTCGAGGACGTCTCCGGAGCCCTGACGCAGAGGGTCGAGGAGGTTTCCGGAACCCTGGCGCAGAGGGTCCAGCAGGTTTCCGGAACCACGGCGCAGCGGGTCGAGGAGGTCTCCGGAACCCTGGCGCAGCGGGTCGAGGAGGGTTTCGGAGCCCTGGCGCAGAAAGTCTCTTCTGCTATTGACAGCTGGCAAGATCAACCAGCTCAAACCATAGCCGAACCGTCCCGCGCGGTCATGCCTGGATCGGGTACGTTGGCCGCCGCTTTCACCGCACCGAGTGCCGCGCCTGTCATCCTTAGCGCTGAGGGTTCCAAAACTCCCGGAACGGGACCGGATTCGTCTCCTGCTGCGTCGATCGAAAGGAACGCAGCCCCTGCCGTCGCCACCAATTCCGAGCGCTCCGGAACACGCGGCATTGAACCAAACGCGCCAACCGGCAGCCCGTTCGGCGTCGGCGACCGCCTCAAGCTCGCGTTCTACGAGCGAGTCGACGTCGAGGAAGACAAGTGGGGAGGCACGTCCTCGGCCTCGGCCCTGGGCGGCATCCTGCAGCGTCCGGAACTGAGCGGCGAATATACTGTTCAGGAGGACGGCACGATTTCCTTGCCCTTGCTTGGCTCCGTTCCGGTCGCCAACCGGTCGGCGCAGCAAGTACAGGACGACCTGGTGGAAACCTTCAACCAACTTCTTGGCCGCAAGGGGCTGGTCAACATCCTGTCGCTGGAGCGCTCGCCTATTTACGTGCTGGGGCCGGTCAGGAATCCAGGCTCGTTCAAGTACGCGCCCGGCATGACGATCCTACATGCCGTCGCGCTGGCCGGCGGACTGAACCAGAGCTCGAGCGAGCCGTGGCAGCAGATCGAAGCCGTGCGTGAAACCCAGAAGCGGAGCGGGGCGATCGATGCCATGGTGAAACTGCTCGCGCGCGCGGCCGTCCTGGAAGCCGAGCGCGACGGGACGGCGCCCAAGATCCCGTCCCAGTTGCTGGAATTGGCCGGCCCGACCGAAGCCGCCAATCTCGTCAATGAGCAGAGCGACCGCCGTAATGCCCTCGCCATGGCCCGCAAGTATCGCGAACGCGCGAGCCTGGCGGCGCTGGAGGCAGCCAAGCAGGATGTCGTCGCGTATGGACACATGGAATCGCTGGACGAGCTCGTCAAGCTGCGCCAGGAGCGCGTCAACACCATGCAAACGCTTGTGAACCGCAAAGTTCTCAACGTGACCATGATGGACCAGGCCCAGGCCGAGCTGTCTGACGCGGAACAACGTCGGCAGGACGCCCTTAACCGGTTCTCGAGCGCCAAGCAGCGCGTCGCTTCGCTGGAGGCTGAGGTGATGCAAGCCCGCGCCGACCACACGAACGATCTTGAGGTCGAGCTTGAGACGACGGAGAATCAGATCGCGACCAATGTGCACGACTTGAACGCCAGCGAAGGCGTCCTGTACACGTTGCCGGTGACCCGCGCCCAGTTTGCGGCCCAGTTCACAGCGAACGCGAACAGGGTGACCTATCAAATCGTGCGGCAATCGCCAGCCGGGCCGGTCAGCATCGAGTCCGACGGGATGACCCTTTTGCGGCCAGGCGACCTCGTCAACATAAGCATGGACGAAAGCCAGCCAAGAGAGCCAGCCGGCTCGCCGGTTCCAACCTCGTTGCCGACCGGCGACAACCTGCCGGCCGCGAGCACTCTCAACGAAGCAGCGCCTGGGCGCGTGCTGGCTGATCAGATGATCAATCCGAATTGACGCCTAACAAACGGGTTTGCCGTCGGGGTGGCAATTCCCAACGGCAGCCCGAGCTATAGCGTTGGCAAAGTACTGACGGCATCGTGCTGAAGACTGAAGCTGCCTCTTTCGAGGAGCCTCATTTGCCTGTTATTTTGGAAGCTACTCGGTCGGAAAAGTATTTGAAAGAGGGGAGCATGTCAGGATCTCGCTACGTCTCTCAGTTATCAATCGCTACATCTCAGATTTCAATGCGAAGCGCTATCGTGTGGCTTCAGACGAGCATGCCATGCCTCAGGATACGGTGATCGACGTTAGTGTGGAGACCTTGCAGAACATCGAGAAACTTGAGACCGATTGGAAGGAGCTCGAAGCGCGAGCCACTCACTCATTCTATCTATCCTGGTTGTGGATCGGAACGTGGCTACGGCATCTCCCGGCGGGTGCGCAACCACACGTCTTAGTCGCTCGGACGTCAGGCAAGATTGTCGGCTTGGCGATTATTTGCCGTCGGAGGACGTGGAGTTTCGGGCCGCATGCGCGAGCGCGTTGGCTGCTCAATGAAACCGGAGACGTTCGTTTCGATCGACTGTTCATCGAGTACAACAATATTCTAGCGGAGCGATCCCTGGCCGATGCCGTTAGAGCGGCATGCCTCGAGGCCTTGGCACGTCACTTGCGCTACTCCGACCAGCTGGTGCTCTCTGGAATTGATCAGGACTTTGACTCAGCCGCTTGTCGCACCGCGGGGCGAGCTGGGTTCCTTGCCGAGGTCAAAGCGGTAGATACGGCACGATGGATCGATTTCACCAAAGTCCGCCAGAAAGGCGGAAATTACCGCGCCACGTTGGGCCGAAATACTCGTCAAGCGGTAAGCCGTGCCATGCGGTTATATGCGGAACGCGGGCCCATTGAGTTCCGGACGCAGGAAGCGACAGCTGACGCGCTCGTCGCGTTTGATTTGCTCGCCGAGCTCCATCAGGCGCGGTGGAGACATAAGGGATCCTTTGCCAACCCGAGCTTCCGTCGCTTTCACGAGGACCTTATTGCGCGGGGAGTTCCCACGGGGACCGTCCGCATCTCACGGACTTTGGTTGGGGAGCAGACAATTGGTGTTTTGTACAACTTCGTCCATGACGGGCGTGTTCTCAACTATCAAAGCGGCTTTGTGTTTGAGCGCGACGGCCGGCTCAAACCCGGGCTTATCAGCCATGTGCTGGCGATTGAGGATAGCATCGGACGCGGGGAGTGCGGCTACGATTTTCTGGCAGGCTCCGCCGGGCACAAGTCACACCTGGCCAATGCGGAGCAGCCTTTGCGGTGGATCGCGATAGGCAGAGACAGTCCAGAGCGCCGCATTGAGGCAAAGCTGCGCGGGGCCAAGGGGGTGCTGGGGACCATTGCTGCTCATGTGAGACAGGCCGCGGCTTGAGGTGTCGACCAAAAAGGGAGCTGCCATTCTGATCGAGTCTTTGAGGCCGGCTCTTGGACCTTGAAGCGGCAGGTCGGCTGTTTGGCAAGGGAGGCAAGGAGAGGTTGAATTTGTCTAATCTATGTTTCAGCGTGGCGGAATTGGTAGACGCACCGCACTGTTGATGCGACGCCGCAAGGCTTGTAGGTTCGACTCCTACCGCTGGAGCCATAGATTCTAAATCGCAACGTAGCGACCATAACCGATCGATAGTCAGAAGAGGTAATCCGAATTGGATCTTAACTGACGATGGCATCGCAAGCGACGCGCGGAGACTGCTTTGACCTGACGCGATTTCGCAGCAAGTAACATTTCTAGGGCTTTATAGCCTCCATCCATACACCAAAATATCCGCCCACCGCTCCTTGCTCTCGCCCTTACATGATTGTTTCATCGCGGATCGGCATGAACGGCCCTGCCGTTCTTTACATGCATGAGCGTTCCCAGCGATCGGGAGCCACGTATGACTTCTGACTGCCCCGTGCTCGAGTTCATCCAATTTTCTGGCGCTCCGGCGGAGCCGGAACCGCCCCCTTCATACTCTTTGGACGAAGTCGGGCTGAGATCCGGGATCATTATGCCGATTTTCGAGAAAGATGGTTTAGAGGTTCTGGCATTCATGCTCGACGCGGAGCAGAACGTCATCCGCGAGATAGGCGTTTGCCTCAACGAAGAGGAACGTCGGCGCGCCGATGGGTTGAGACTGGAGCGGGATCGCCGCCGCTTTGAAGCCACCCGTGGGCTGCTATACCGGGTCCTCGCTTCCAAACTGGGAATCTCGCCGTCCGACCTCGAACTGGAATATGGAAGCCTGGGCAAACCCTACCTCTCGCCACGCATGCCTGCTCGCGATTTGCGCTTCAGCGTCTCACGATCCGGAGATGTCGCGCTGGTCGCTCTCTCGACCAGGGAGGAGGTCGGGGTGGACATCGAGGCCGTTCTTCCCGTGCCCGAAGCGGACGAGATCGCAGCGCTCTGCTTTTCCACCTCCGAGTACCGGTCGTACACCGCCCTGGGCCAGCAAGACCGGCCGGAAGGCTTCCTCCGGCGCTGGACCCGGCTGGAGGCTGTCTCAAAGGCCCTTGGGTGCGGTTTGGGACAGCCCCTTTCTTGGGAGGAAGAGGACTGGACTCTTCATAGCTTCGTACCGAAACCCGGGTACATCGGGACCGTGGCAGTCCGGAATTGAGTGGTAGTCCGGAATCGAAATGTCGGCGATGCCATCATTCACTTACGATGCACTGCAGATAAGCGAGGAGGGCAACCAACTCGAGAGAGCCTATGTTGGCGGACGTGATGCAGATCCCGGAGCTTCTCGCAGACCTCGCGGTCAAGGACATCAAGGTTTGGGTAGAGGGTGACCGGCTGCGCTGCAACGCCCCAGCTGGCGCACTGACTGCCGAGTCTTCCAACCAGTTGCGTGAGCGGAAGGGCGAAATCATCGCGTTTCTGAACATGGCCACGGCGGCAGCCCAGCAACAGCCAGCAATCATCCCCCTGCAGTCTCGCGGAACACGCACGCCCATCTATGCCGTGCCCGGGCATATCGGGGCGCCCTTCTCATTCTCGGACCTGTCGAAGCACCTGGGTGGCGATCAGCCGTTCTACGCACTCCAACCGTCCGGCTTCGATGGGCAGAGCGAACCGATGGAACGCGTCGAAGATATTGCCGAGTATTTCGCCCGCCAGATCGTCGCATATCAGCCCACCGGTCCCTACATCATCGCCGGTTACTGCTCCGGCGCTGCAACCGCTCTCGAGTTGGCGAAAATCCTGCGTCAACGCGGAGCGGAGGTCCCATGCATGGCGCTCTTTGGCCCCCTGCACCCCATCACCTTTAAGGAATTGCCGCGTCAGTTATATTTCTTTGCCAATCGCACCGCCGATTCATTTCTGCGAGAGATAGCAAAGCTGCCGACCTTCGGCGCTCGTCTCCGGTATTTCGGCAGGCGTCTTCGGAACCTCGGCGGGCACGTCGGCGCCCTCGTGACCCCCAAAGAGCCTGTCACGACCGACCCGGTGCTGGCGAGCAGAGCTCGACTCAAATCCACGGCGATCACGGCTTTGCGGCGGTACACCCCCACCCCGTATTCGGGTCGAGTATGCATTTTCCTTCCGAACAAGGCTTGGATGCGATCGGGTGCGGCACCGCGCCAATGGCTTCGAGTAACGCCCCAAGCCGAATTCTATTTCGGGCCCGAGGACTGCAACGATAGTCGTATGCTGGAGGAGCCGGATGCGCCTGCCATCGCAGAACTCTATCGCCAGGCAACCCGAAGGGCTGGGCGATTGATGTGATTGATCTTTGATTTCTGCACTGGGGAGCGTATCTGATGAACGAGGTCCTGCCTATCGCGGTGAAGGGCGTAGCGCTCTCCCCGCTGAAAGATGCCGATCATAAGACGCTGGTTGTCGAGTACAACGCTACGGCAGCACCCTACCCGTCGGACAGGACGATCATCGATCTCTTCCGAGACCAGGCGAGGCGCAGTCCTAACGCCGAAGCGATCCGTTTCGGCGACGCAACGCTGACGTACCGGCAGCTCGACGAACGCTCCAACCAGATGGCCATGCATCTGAGCTCGACCGGCGCTGGGCCAGGTCGGATTGTCGTTGTGTTCATGGAGCATTCCATTGAGGTCGTCGTCGCGATCTTGGGCGTCCTGAAGTCGGGCGCGGCCTACGTGCCGGTGGATGCGGCGACGCCGAAGGGGCGTCTCGCAACGATCCTGAAGGACATTGCCAACGGGACCGACGGGCGGGCGCCGGTGGCGATCACACAGGCGCGCCTTCAATCCGTCATTTCCCCGAACCTTGCCGACATTTTCCTGCTCGACGCCGATTTCGGGCCGATTTTGAATCAGCCGGATTCGGCCCGGCCGTCCGCTGCCACTCCGGACAGCGCCGCCTATATCATTTTCACTTCCGGCTCGACCGGCACGCCCAAGGGCGTTGTGATCGAGCACCGGAACCTGGTGAACTACATCTGGTGGGCCGCTCGGGTGTACGGTTCCAGCGAAGGTGACGCATGGCCCCTTTTCTCATCCCTGGCCTTCGACCTGACCGTTACCACGCTCTATACGCCACTCGTCACCGGCGGCCGCATCGTGGTCTATCGCGGTGATCCCGGAGTCCAGAGCATGGTCGTGCTCAAGGTCATCGACGACAATGCCGTCAATATCATGAAGCTGACGCCGGCGCATCTCGCGATGATCCGCGACCGCAATCTCGAGACCACAAGGCTGCGCAAGTTCATCGTGGGCGGCGAGGACTTCAAAACCGAATTGGCTCGCGATATCACCAACGCCATCCCCCATCCCATCGAGATCTACAACGAGTACGGACCAACCGAAGCCACGGTGGGCTGCATGATTCACCGTTTCGACATCGACCGGGATCAATCCGCATCGGTGCCGATCGGCGTTCCGGCCGCCAATGCGGGCATCTACGTCCTCGACAAAGCACATCGACCGGCCGCCCCCGGCACCATCGGTGAGATGTTCATTGCCGGCGACGGTCTCGCGAGGGGCTATTTCAATCGCCTTGACCTGACAGACGAGCGTTTCCTTACGGTCACCGATCCTCGCGATGGGTTTTCGAAACTGCGGCTGTACAAGACCGGGGATCTCGCCCGCTGGAACTCGGAAGGGCGCCTGGACTTTCTCGGCCGCGCCGATCATCAGGTGAAGATCGGTGGCGCACGTGTCGAGCTGGGCGAGATCGAAGCCCGGCTTCTCAAGCATCCGCACGTTCAGGAATGCGCTGTCACCGCCATCGCCAACCCGGCGACGACACCAAGGACGGTCGAAACGGGCGATCTCAAACCGCCAGCGGCAGAAGACGGCATCGCGCGACTTGTGGCTTACTATGTCTCGTCGAAACCCCTGACCGTCGCGGAGCTGCGCGCGCACCTCGCCGAAGAACTCCTGGGATCCATGATTCCGACGCACTACGTCTGCCTCGAACGGATGCCGCTCACGTCCAACGGCAAGATCGACCGCTGGTCGCTTCCCGAGCCGACGGCGGAGAACTTCCAGCCTGCGCAAGAATTCGCCGCCCCGTTGACGGAGACCGAGAAGACGCTGGCCGCGCTGTGGTGCGATCTCCTCAAGGTCGAGGCAATCGGCCGTCGCGACAACTTCTTCGACTTGGGCGGGGAGTCGCTCCTGGTGATGCGGGCGGTGGCGCGCATGCGCAAGATCTTCGGCGTGGACGTGCAGCTTCGCAATCTCTTTGAGCGCCCGACGCTCGCCGAACTGGCGGAAGCGATCGACGGAATGCGTTGGGTGGCAAATTCCAAAGGCTCCCCACTCTCGGAGGGACCGAGAGAGGAGATCGAACTCTAGCTTGCCGGAATGCCCCGGCCTTCGGCACCGATCCAGGCGGTGCCTTTGCATTGGATGCATGCAGAGCGGACGAAGATGATGGACAAAGCTTGGGTATCACGAGAACCCGGACTGCCTTGGGTGGCGGCGGAATATGAGCTCTTGCGCGACCAAGTGCGCCGGTTCGTAGATGAGGAAATCAAGCCCTGTGCGGATCGTTGGGAAGAGAACGGATTCATTCCTCGTCCGATCCTGCGCCGCATGGGCGAACTCGGCTTCTTCGGCATCCGCTACCCTGCCGAGTATGGTGGCGCCGAGATGGACGCGGTCGCATCAACGGTCTTCGCCGAGGAGCTCGGGCGCTCGACCTACGGCGGCGTCGCCGATGCAATGCTGGTCCATGCCGACATGGCTTCCTTATACGTCTTTCATGACGGCACCAAAGCCCAGCGGGCGCGCTGGATGCCGGGCATAATCAGCGGCGAGGTGATCACCGCGGTCGCCATCACGGAGCCTGATGCGGGCTCGGACGTGAAGGCCATCCGCACACGCGCGCTGCGAGATGGCGAATCCTACGTGCTCGACGGCACGAAGCTCTACATCACGAATGGCGTCCACGCGGATCTCTACTGTGTCGCAGCCAAGACTGATCCCTCGGCAGGAAGCCACGGGATCACTATGTTCCTCGTCGAGAAGGGGACGCCAGGCTTCAGTGTCGCGCGCGAGTTGGACAAGCTCGGCTGGCGTTCCTCCGATACGGCGGAGCTCGTCTTTGATGGTTGCCGCATCCCTGCCGAGAACGTGCTCGGCACGGAGGGACAGGGCTTCTACTCCATCATGCGCAACTTCCAGAATGAGCGCCTTGTTCTCGCAGGTATGGCGATAGGGATGGCCGAGGCCGCGATCGACATGACCCTCTCCTGGGTGAAAACTCGCCGCGCATTCGGGGGCGTCCTATGGGACATGCAGGCGATCCGACAACGCCTTGCGATGCTCTCTGCGAAAGTGGCGGCAAGCCGTGAGTTTCTCTATGCCACCGCCTGGCGCATGGCGGCGGACGATGATTGCCTGCGCGAGATCTCGATGTTGAAGGCCATCTGCGGCGAACTTGTCAACGAAGTGTTGTATGCGTGCGTGCAGTTCCACGGCGCCATGGGCGTTATGCGAGAGAGTCCGATCGAGCGCATAGCGCGTGACGCCCGCGTCTTATCCATCGCCGGCGGCGCGACGGAGGTGATGCTGGAGGTAGTCGCCTCGATGGCGTGAGCCCAATGCGCGGCACATCCCACCGCGTCAACGCGGAAGTTGTTCGTTTCAACCTCAATTCGCCATGGCTCGGCTGAGTGGAGCACCGGTCTCCGAAAGTGGGTGTGGCCAGTTAAGTATGGCCGACGGGGCGGGTCGCTACGACCAGGGTTGAAACGCCAAATTTCCGCAAAGGCGTTTTTTCGATCCATGGCATGAGCCGCCGGTAGGCCGGTATCGCGCTAGCCGGCAGCCATTGATAGCGCTCTAATACCGGCAGCACATAGTCGACCTTCCGTATTTCGAAACCCGCCGCAGCCACAACATTGCGCAATTCATGGGGCCAGTAGTTCCGTGCCGTCATAACGCGAGCCGACCACGAACTCGGCAACCAAGGAAGCAGTGGGATAGGGAAACCGAAGCTGCGGCCCAGAACCCGCATCCCATGGCCCTCAAAAGGGAACCAGCGATTTGGACTCATCACGACCAGAAGCCCGCCGGGCCTCAGGACCCGCCAAATTTCGCGCAGCGTGGCCGCCTCGTCAGCCACGTGCTCAAGAACCTCATTCAACAATGTCGCATCAACGGACGCATCCGGTAATGGGAAGTCGTCGGTGCAGCAGTGATATTCGATCGCATCTGGCCGCCGATTAAGCTTCTCATCATTCACCAGTTTGCGAGCCATGGCCTCATCGATCCTCGATCGTTCAGGATCGACGCCAATTGCTTTCTGGGCACCCCAGGCGACCAGGGCCTCGGTGTAGCCGCCCTCGGCGCAGCCGCAGTCGAGCCAGACCCCCTGCAGCAGTCCCAGGTCTCTCAACTTGCCGAGCCTGTAAGCAACATTACTTCCGATCGCGGTCGAGTCGCCGGGATGGGGGTAGCGTGGCGCAGTACGCGCGCGCCATACAGGATTCTCGCTTGTCGCGATGCCCCGCAGGCCATCCAATTGCGGTCGATAACGTTGTGCCATGGACGGTGTCTCCTACTCTCCAATGGTTACGCGACCGGCGGCCCTTCATGCACAGGACCGCCGACGGAATTCAGCTTCGTTGCGAAGGCCAAAACGAGGGCCGCGCACACGCCCTCGATGCTGACGGCGAGCGTCCAGCCCAGGACCAGGCCTTGAAGTCCACTGTGCTTCGCTCCCGCGATCACCAGGCACAGCTCCAGCAATCCACCAAGCGCGAACCAGCGAGATGCCTTGCGCATCCTGTCCCCCAACCGCGCCAAGGTGCAGGCATGGAATTTGAGCGTTGATCCCAGCAGGCTAAAGCCGAGAAGGCGCAGGCTCGATCCGGCGATTTCAGCATAGGCTGGATTGAAGACCGCAAGGATCGTCTGCGAATAGGTGAAGATGAAAACGGCGCAGACCAGCGAAAAGAGCAATGACGCCATAACCGATACAAGGATGTCGTGTCTGGATTGTTTCGGGCTCGCTCTCACCACGGGGAACAGGACAGTGGCCATCGCCGCGGGAATCAACGAGGCGATGGTGACCAGCATCCATAGGGATACGAAAGCGGCA
The DNA here is from genome assembly GCF_003952405.1 of Mesorhizobium sp. M2A.F.Ca.ET.043.02.1.1. Taxonomy (NCBI): domain Bacteria; kingdom Pseudomonadati; phylum Pseudomonadota; class Alphaproteobacteria; order Hyphomicrobiales; family Phyllobacteriaceae; genus Mesorhizobium; species Mesorhizobium sp. M2A.F.Ca.ET.043.02.1.1. The sequence goes on along the minus strand of NZ_CP034445.1, from coordinate 4,339,085 downwards.
TTGATGGCCGGAGAAAGGAGAACAAGCACAACGTAAGGCATGATGATGCCGGGAGCCTGCAAGGCTGCGTCGAGCACGTAGTGGTCGAAGACCTTCCTCCGCAGCGTACGGAGCAACTGGAAATCGGGAGGCCCAACGAGGCGACGCGCACCGCCCCGGGTCAACAGGTCCACGCCGATGATGGACGCCAGAAGACCGGCCACCCAGCTCAGAATAAGCGCGGTATGGGACGTGTAGCCGCCAACCGCGGCGGTGGCGATTAGCATCAGCTTCAACGTGCAGAACAGCACTTGCCGGATCATCCTGCCGGTGGCGCGCAGGGTGCCCAGGAACGCCTGGTCGACCAAGATGGCGAGAACGGTCAGACCGCAGCCGAGGACGAACACAACACCCACGAACCAGCCGCCGATCAGCTCGGTAGAGCTGCTGAAACACGCGTGCCCGAAGACGAACAACAAGGCCAGCCCGACCCCCAGCGCCACCCCGAAGCACAGTGCTGCGGCCACCAGACCGCGCTCCCTGCCGGGATTCCGGACGATCTCGCCCACCAGCATGGTCCCGAGCCCTGCCTCCCCCAGCGTGCCGATAAGTCCCATCACGGACAGCAGGGCAGAGGTGTTGCCGATCACCTCCGGCGGAAACAGCCGCGCCGCGAGCCACCAATAGACGAACCCGAGACCGGCCGCTGCAACCGTTCCGGTTGCCATGGCGCCGGAATTCATCACGAACGCGGCGCTCTTTCGAAGCTCCCGGCGCACGCGAGCAATGGCCGTCCAGGAATGGTCAACCGACGCCATTGCTATCCCGAACCTTGCTGTGCCGGCACCGCGGACCTTCCGGGGGCTGGGCGCAGGACGTCCCGGTACACCTGCTCGATCCGAGTCACGACGGCTCCGGCCTTGAGGCGCTCGATCCTGGCGAGGCCTGTCGCCTCCAGGCGGGCGAGCAAGGCGCGGTCATCCAGAAATGTCTGCATTGCGTGGCCGAGGGCATGCGAGTCGCCGCTCGGCACGAGAAGGCCTGTTTGGCCATGATCGACGATATCCGGCATGCCACCAACGTCCGTTGCGACGACTGCTTTGCCGGATGCCATAGCCTCCATGATCACTGTCGCACAGGCTTCTGGCCCCACCGATGGCAGCACGCCGAACAGTGAACGCTGCCATGCATGCATGATGGCGGAATGCGGCCACGTACCGAAGACCCGGACGTTCGGCGGAAACTCGGTTGGCGTATCTGCGGCCCGCCGCCCGATCAAGACCAGCGGCGGCGCCCGCTTCAGCCCCGTGTAGGCTTGCAGGAGAACATCAATGCCCTTGAGACGTGCCATGTCGCCGACGAACAGGATGAATTCATCCTCGGGCAGCTCCCGCAGGCAGGGATCTTCCGGGCCAAGCGCTCCGACATCGTCGGGCACGAAGTTGGGGATGACCTCGTAGGGGGCACGGCCTTGGGTGAGTCCGTTGTGATACGCCACCGCGTGGCTCACCGCGATGAAGCGGTCCACCTCGCGCCGAGCTGCGAAGCTCGACGCCCAGTTGCCCAAGGTGGTCGCGGCTGCCTTCACCGCCCCGTAGTGCTTTGCGGCGCACGGCAGACACTTCGCCAGCGCCGGGCCACTGCAGAGATCCGCGCCCAAGTGCATGAAGTTCTTTTTTGCGCAGACAAGGCCGTAATCGTGGAGCGTAACCACGAGGCGCGCCCCGCTCAGCGCTTTGAGCGGCAGGAAGGACGCGTAAATCCAGTTGTGGGCGTGAACGATGTCCGGCTCCTCTCGGGCGACCACCCGCTTCAGACCCAACACCAGTTCGGGATCCGGGAAGGGCGGTGCATGGCGGCGCTCGGGATCGGTGTGGAGGCCAGACAGACGCTGCAGCGTGCCGCGCAAGCGATGCACGCGGACCGCGCCGTCCAGCTCGGGTTCGGGCGACCCGGAATGCCTCGAGGTCGCGACACTGACATTATGGCCTCGCTGCGCCAGCGCCGCGCCCAGATTGCGGACGTGCCGCTCCTCTCCCCCGATTACCGGAGGATAGAACTGCGATAGCAGCAGGATGCGCATGATCGAGCCTCATTTTAGATGCGCGGCACTAGCGTCGAAACGCTGCGATAGAGCCGGTTGTCTTGCGGTCGATAGAGCCTGGCCTCGGCCCTTTGGCGGATTGCTACGACGGGCACCGGGATTTCTTGCGCCCAGGTGCCGCCCGGCGCGACGGCGACCGATCGGAAAACCGCTAACGGTTGCCCATCAAGGGTGATTTCCACGTCGAACCGCTGAGTTTGGGTTTCGGCGCTCCTGATACCAACCGTGATCCGGCCCTGCTCGCCACTGGCTGATGGCAACAACCAGAACTCGGTGTATTTGAATTCCCGGTGGGCCGCTTCGTCCCGGACAGCAAACGCATAGGCCCCAGTCGCCACAAGCACCGCTAGCATGAGCACGGCCCCCTGCCAAACCCGGACTCGCGCCAAAGCCGGCCAAGCAGGCAGATCGGGAGTGTCGCGGCGGACGGCGGCCACCAGTGCCGCGGCGGCCGTCACGGTCCAAAACCACAGCGCCCAGCCGAGCGGCGTGAGGGAGCCTGCGGCGTTCAGTGCAAAGCCCCCGGCGATGCCGACGGCGAGGCTTGCTCCGACCGCGTAGACGATGTGTTGCAACGCGGAGGTCGTGCTGACGCCAATGGCCCGCAACACCGTATGGCCTGGGACGAGGAACACCACGGGTGCGCCGAGGGCAACCCGGAGGAGCGCGCTGTCGCTGAAAGCAACGGCCGCCACCGCGGCCCCCGCCCAAAGGCAGGCGGCCAGAAGGCCCCGCTTGCTAATGGTTCTCATGCAATTCCCTCACGTCGTAGATGACGATCCAGCCATTGTCATAGACGCGGGTGACGCCCTTGACGTCATTGAACTTGAGGAGCGCTGCACCCGAGATCGGCGTTCCCTGCCGCCGTTGCCACGGCTGAAAGTAAAAGCCGAGCACTGGCGGAGCCGTGCTCAGGCGCCGGTCAACCAGCAGGAAATCGATGTTGCTTCCCGCCAAGGCCCAGAACTCCCCTGGCCCCAATGTGTCGACCTCGAATATGCTCGCGGAATCGATGCCTTCTCTGATCTTGACCCTGACGTCCTGCCGGCCGTAGCTCGCAAGCAGAATGCTGTTGATGCGGTCGGAGATGAAGCGGTTGCCCGCGCCGAGCCATTGCTTGGCCCAGCGTGCCGTTTCGATCCCCATGGGCTCGATTGATTCCTGATCGGCCGCCACCCTATAGCGCCCATCGATCGGATTAATCGAGGCGCTCGCGACGCCGCCCAGGACGATGACCGCCAGAGCGAGGGTCGGCGCGATGCGGCGCCACCCGTGCGGCGCGCGGCCCTGCCAGAAGTGGACGATGCTCACTGCGACGACCAGCCCAACGCCGATGAACACGAACGTTCCCATGCGGTTGCCGATTTCCCATCCGGCGCTGGTCAGTCGGAAGGCCACGGAGACCGGGAGCCCGAAGGCCAGCAAGGTGAGGAGCAGGACGCGGCTGTCACGCCAGCGGCATTTGAGAATGTCCCGGATCGGAAGCCAACCCGGCGGCCGCGCACCACCGAGCGCTGCGATGGCAAGTGACCGAAAGAATCCTGTTGCCAGTCCGAGTGCCAGCAGCAGGAGCGCCAGCAAGGTGGTCAGTTGCAGGTAGAGGGCCTTGGCCGGCGCTTGAAGATGCTCCGTCGCCGGGGTGGCGGTGCCAAGGATCATGCCAATCAATGAGTGGAAGCCGGCCCCGATCACCGGGCCGAGATAGCCTGCGAGTGGGATGCCACGGAACTGCATCCACAGGAACGGCAGGGCTATGGCCAAGATCGCCGTGAAACCCACGCCGATCCTGGTCTCAATCCGCATGGGATCGTGACGGCGCAAAGCTTCGAGACCCGCCAACGCTCCGAAATAGATGGCGGCGAAGGCGGCCGAGACGTGATGTGTGACCGCGAGGCTTGCCAACAGCAAGGCTATCAGCCCGAGCGACTTCAGCCTCGGTCGCCCGACAAGATCCTTGGACGCCGCTTCGACCGCGAAAGCCAGCACACACAGCACGATGCCGAGGCTCTGGTAGGAGAAACTTGAGTCGAACAGGAAGAAGGTTGAGCAGCCCATGTAGGCCAGACAGGCGATAGCTGCGATACGCGGCGATCCGACGATGCTTTCGAGGAACAGATACAGGGCACCGATGAACGTGCCCTTGAGGATGGCCAATAAGAGCGTTCCCGCCACTAACAAGGGCAGTCCCGTCAGATCGACGATCGCCGTCGTCAAGATTTCCAGGGCGGGATACGTTGGCCCGATCGGGAAAAGCGGGTTGGGCAGGAACAGCCGGCGGGCCGTGATGAGATCGTCGGCTGCGATCCAGTGCAAGAACTCGTCGTAACCGCTGAAGCTCGTCGGGGAATAGACCTTCTTGCAATAGAACAGAGCTTCGACAAGCAGGAACAGGAGGAACAGGCGCTCACCTCGGGCTGTCGTTGGCCAGGCGATGCGGAGGCTGGTCGGAACGATCAGGAGGACCATACCGGACCAGAAGAGCGCGGGCGCCACGTCATAGCCCCGGCGCCCGGTTGCGTGCCCGGCCACGACCAGGAGCAGAGCCGTTGCGACGGTCAGGCACAGTATCGCGATCCAACCGTATTTGGCCCGTTGCGGCGGGGCATCGGCGCTGCCGCCGTGAAGATCCGGACCGATAACGGCCGATAAGAGCCGTATCCCGGCCTGGAGTGGTTTGATCCTGGTTCTCGCGGTGAAATGAGCCTGCGTCATCAGCATCATACCCTCGTCGCGGGAGGCCAGGGTGTCACGCCGCCGGGGGCTGAGCGGACCGTGGATCGGCTGCCCAGGACGTTACAATAGACGTCACTCAGTGCTTGCGCGCAGGCATCCCAGTCGGGCAGCGCCAAATCCGGGACCTCCCGATGGGCCTCCAGTTCCTCGGCCATGGCGGCGGCCAGCTCTCCCGCATCGGCGTTGCACGAAATCGCCCGACACAGACCATTGGCAGCCAGCTCCCGCAGACCGGACGTGTCGCTGACGAGGACCGGACGGCGCAGCGACAGGGCTTCCATCACGGCGACTGGATGGGCTTCGTATTCGCTGAACAGCACGAACAGCGCGGCACTCGCCAATAGATCTGCCATTTTCTGCCGCTCTGAGGCGCGGATACCAGCAATTGTGACCCGCCTCTCAAGGCCGAGCGTCGCGACTAGGCGCCGCAATTCTCCCTCGTACGGGCCAGTACCGACGATGTGCAGTCGCACGTCCGGTACCCGGCGGATCAGGGCGGGCAAGGCCGCGATCGCCCGGTGATGGCCCTTGTAGCGCTCCAGCCTGCCGCCCGAGACGATCAGGTGAGGATCGACCTTGACGCCGGGGCTCGGAGCCGGCATCGAGGCGCCATTCGGGATAACGGCAAACCGCTCCCGCGGCACGCCCATCCTCCTGCTGAAGAAATCGGCTTCGAATTCGGAGACGCCGATCAGCCGCTCGGCCCGGGCTACCATCGGCCGGAGCAGCATATGCTGGGTGCTGCGAATGGCGTTGCGAAGCCGGGAGGAATGCCCGCCGCTGTGGAAGGTCAGGACGAACGGCAGTTGCCCGCGCACAGCTGCGAGCAGTCCGATCGGCACCACGAAAGTGCTGTAACCCTGGAAGTGGATCAGATCCCAAGCCCCGCGCCGGATCGCGGTATAAATGCCGGGTGCCACATAGAGGTCCAGTTCCCTTGGCCAGGCTGGGACACGCCGCACACGCATGCCGCCCACCTCCTCCTCAACCGGCAACTCCCCTGAGGGATCGGTAGTGAGCACGTCGACCGCATGGCCACGCGCCACCAAGCGGGGTCCGACTTCCTGGATGTGAGTTTCAGTGCCGCCCATGAAGGGGTAACAGCGAGCGGCAACCATCAGGATTCGCATCAGGCCTACCCGCCGTCATCACAGGCTGTCGCGCCCCGCCCGTGTTGTTGGTACACCCACTCACGCAAGATGGTCTTGAGGACGCGCCAACCGTCCGGGATGGCACGCAGATGGCTCACACCACTGATGCGCGAAGCTTCGAAACTCGGCACCTCGACGATATTGAGGTGGTTCTTCAAGGCCCGCACGTTGATGAGGGTCTCGATTTCGAACCCATCGCAGTCGCAATTGAGCGTGCTGACATGCCTGGTCCAGAAGGCAATGTATCCGTAACATAGGTCGGAGAACCAACCGCCATAGAGGAGTCGCACGAATAGGGTCAGCCCTCTGTTGCCGACCATCCGGAAAAGCGACATGTCGTCGGTGCCGGCGCCCTGGATAAAGCGTGAACCTTTGACGAGATCCGCGCCGGCCATCAGCGCGCTGACAAAGACGATCGCCTCCTCAGGGACCATGGAGCCATCAGCGTCCAGCATGACGATGATGTCGCCAGTGGCAGCCCGGAATCCCGCTTGCAGTGCGGCACCCTTGCCCCGGCGGGGCTCCATGACAACCTTTACGTCCCCGCGGAGGCGGCGCGCGACCGCGACCGTGTCATCGGTCGAACGGCCATCCACGATGATGATTTCGTGCGCCCAGCTGGGGATGCGCGGCAGAAGCCAAGGGAGGTTCTCGGCTTCGTTGAGCGTCGGCACGATGAAGCTGACTCGGGGTAGGGCCAACGATTGCCGCAGCCCGAACTTGATTGGGTCAGGCGGCGACACGGCACTGACAGGGGCGAGAACACTAGCACTGGAGAGACCGGCATTCATGGTAGCGCTGCACGATCGAGCGATGGGACCCAAGGGGCGGGCTGGAAACGCACCAAGACTGCCGATAGGTGTCCGGCGCGATGATGGGAGGAATGATAGGTCCCAGAAAGGACCTGCCCCAGAATGGCGGCCATATCCCCGGGTTCAGCTATGTTAATCATATGGAGACTCCCGGACGTGACGAAAGATGAGATGAAACTAGACTGAGAGACTGAAATAATTGACCTTCCTTGACCTGAGTTGAGCAAGGATTGCTGATGCGACGCCGCAATGGAAGCTTCAATAGATGGTTAGAAGGCACCATAGGTGATTAGCTCTTTGTGGTTATCCCTTCGGATTAGCTCGCGCCAACGGCCATGACAGACGCACGGCAGTGGACGATCACCTTCAGCGGCTGCGGCGGCGGCGCTGCCGCCGGTAGACCTGAGGAGACGCCAGCAGTGCGATGCGTTCCTCGCCCGCGAGGACAATCATCGAGCTGCGGCCGGGATCCAGATCCCGCGGACGACAGGCTCTCGTAGCAAGCAGGGTAGAAGGCAGCGAACATTGCCGGCGCGATGAACCTCGCGCGAAGCGTCGACATTGCCACTGGCCAGAAGCCGCGGGGCCCCGCATGTGGGCTCGCTTTCTTCATTCGGCCGTGATTTCCGAGCTACCCCTTAATCTTGCGCGCCAGAAGGGTCGAGGGCACGACCGCCTGGCCACGCTAACTGTTCCGGACGAGAAAAGGGCCGCCCATACGACGCTGAGGGCGGCACATCGGGCGCAAACAGCCGATACGAAGTCGTGACCTGGCGCAAGCCACGGACATGACCGAATAGGTCGATCACCTCCAGACCAGACCGGCGGTTATAGGTGTGACACCCGAACGCTCCGGAGGAAATGCCACCAACCGGGGTCTGGGCAAACTCCGACTCGTCGAGCGCATCGATCCGGCAAAACGTCACCGCGCCACCATAGCTGCGAGCGCAGTTCTGGACTGGGCGTAGCATGCGTCCGCCGTGCCGGATAACGGCGCCTGCGGGGCGGCTGAGTGCGGCATCGAGCAGGACGGGGTTTGCGGTATGGGGCGTCCAAGGTTCCGTCAGGCTCGCGGCATGGTAGAGGCTGAGAACATCCCAGGACGTAGACCTCCACAACCTTGGGCTGACGAAGAACCAAAAGCCGCCCTCATGGCGCAGCGGCGTGGTGTCGTAGCCCTCAACGCCTTCCAGGAGGCAGGCCTCCCGCTTCCACCGATACGGGAATTCGACCGCCCTGTAGAGACTGACATTCCTTGCCGCGCCCGATTCGGGGATCATCCAGACCTGCCCGTCCTGCTCGAACACGAACGGGTACGAGAGGTGGTGCGGCTCCTCCAAGACGATCTGAGGTGCGCCGGCGGCCCCGCTCTTGTCCGCTGTCACGACCGCGATGCACCCCCGGTTCTTTGAGTAAAGGTACTGTTCGACGAAAATAAAGTCCTGCCCCTGATGACTGAACGGGAACGGGTCGGCAAGGAAGCTGCCGGTGTCCCCAGTAACCACGCTGAAAGCTGCTTGACCTTTATCGAGCAGGCTCGCCACCTGGTCGAAGCGCCAGCCAATCCCCCAAGACTTGCCGCCTCTCGACAATCTGTCCAAGAACTCGATTGCCTTCGATACCGCCGTGCCAGTCTCCCATGCAATGGCCGAAAGCGCGCCAAGGGGGGGCGCCGCCGTCGGTGGACCGGGGACCCCGCACGGCACTGAACTGGTTTTCTCGCACAAGGCTTTTAGGATCAGCGCCACAGCGCAGGAGAGAACGCTGTCGAGGCCCGCCGCGAACACTTTACGGTCCACACTGGCCGGACGTGCCATCCAAGGCTGCGACGGGCGCGCCGTGTCGTGCAGGTCGACGAGAAGGTCCTGATCATTCGCCAATGCCGTCATAACTCCAATCTCGCCCGGTAGCCCGTTGAAGAGCGGAGTGAGCACGCGCCGTCCCGACGGGAGCGGCTCCTCGCCGCTCAAGTTGATCACCACATCCACCTGGTCGGCCGGGGGTGGCGGCAAGGATCGCAGCTCCGCCTCGACGGAGTCCGTGACAGCTTTGGCGCGGTAGCCATAGAGTAGTCGTTCGAGTTCGAGCAGCAACCGAAAGACTAACGGCAGCGGGCGGCAACCGGCCGCGATGGCGCAGGAGACATCGTTGCCGGGCACTTCAGCAAGCGCCTCTGCCAGCCACAGATGCCAGCGAAGCAGCCGCGACGGATCGAGACTCAAGCAAATGCGCATTGCTGTTCTCACGGCGGAATTCAAGAAGAAGGACAGCTTTGACGAGCAGCCCCAGGCAAGCGACACTATGCCCTATTGATGCGGGGCTGTGTGAGGCCAGAGGAGGTAATCCTTAGGGGCCGTTGCAGTCGGCGCCCGCCGAGAGCCACATGCAGGGATGATGGCTGGCTGGCAACGGGCGAAATACTGGCTGCGCAATGTCGGATTGTGCGCACTCGCGTTCGCGTCCGTGCTGGCAATCGCCGGCACACTGAACGATCCGTCGGCAACGTCCTTCATCAAGACTTCCGGAACGAACTTCACGTTGGACGGCAAGCCATTCTTCGTGACCGGCGTAAACAACCACTATCTGACCTTCGGTTCGCACAATGAGGTCACCCGCGTTCTCGACGACGCGGTGGCGATGGGCGCCAATGTGGCCCGCGTCTTCCTTCAACCGGTGATCGGGTCGCTCGACGGAAGTGTCCCCACGATCTGGAATTGGCGGCTTGAAGGCGAAACCAGCAATCTCGCAGTCAATGGTACGTACCTGCTCTACTGGGATCCGAGTCAAAACAGCATGGCAATCAATGACGGCGCCAACGGCATGCAGAAGGTTGATTTCCTCATCGCCGAAGCCGGCAAGCGACACCTCAGGCTCATTATCGCCTTCCTGGATTTCTGGGCCTTCACGGGCGGCGCCCAGCAGATGCGGGCCTGGTATGGGAGCGACGACGAGGCGACGTTTTTCTTCACTGACCCACGCACGAAGCAGGACTACCGGACTTGGGTCCGCCACGTCGTGGAGCGCGTCAACCCGCTCACCCGACTTGCCTACCGGGACGACCCGACCATTATGGCCTGGGAACTGATCAACGAAGGCAATGCAAAGCCAGAGGCCTTGCGGTTGAGCTGGACTGCCGAAATGTCGGCCTATGTGAAGTCCCTCGATTCCCATCACCTTGTCACCTCAGGGAATGCCAACATCTTCGACCCGAAGGTAGCCGATTTGACCATTCCGACTCTCGATTTCGGGACCTGGCACGGCTACCCGGTCTACTACAACCTCACGATCGAGCAATTCAACGACATGATCCCCGAGTTCTGCCACCTCGCGGCCCGCGCCAATAAGCCGGTGCTCATGGAGGAATTCGGCCATGCACGCTCCAATAAGAACGCGGCTGACGCTTACGCCATGTGGCTCGATACGGTGACGCGCGATCGCAATTGCGCCGGCTGGATGGTGTGGCGGTTGGTGTCGCTGCAGGACAGCGGACACTATCCTGTCGACGAACACGACCAGTTCGATATCCACCATGACGGTGGTGCGCTCTGGAACATCCTCAAAGCCGCCACGGCTCGAGCGACGCAGACACGCGATACCAGCTCGGCCTCAGAAGCAACTCACCAACTGCCATGACCGAAGCTTGCGTTGTGATCTGCGCCTCCACACTCGATCGCCGGGGTGCGCCGCCAGGCCCCGCCGCGCCCGCGAGCCCCGGTGATCTTCCGTGGTGAGAACTCGGGCAGGCCGAATCCGGTGCGTAGAAGCCCGGCGTTTCAAACCAGGACCATCGCACCCCTACCAAAGAGTTTGGACAGACACTGGCAGCTCAAGTCGGGAGAATTCCTAGATGCGTATTCTGAAGCTTGCGCAATCCTATGGCCGGGAGGGTCACGTCGGGAACCCAAGTATCGGTGTCGCCCGCGGCGCTGATGACGTTGCCACAACCCGACAGCCGCGGTCGAGGACCGGGCAGTCCGAGGATGGCGTCAGCAGCGAACGCCGCCCCCCTACGATCTCAGTAATTATCTGCGCCTACACTGCGGACAGATGGGCACTCCTGCTGAAGTCGGTGGCCTCGGCTCAGGAGCAGACATTGCAGCCCTGCGAGATCATCGTATGCGTCGACCAGCCCCTGTTCCACCGTAGTGCCGCCCAATGGGCTGACTTCGCCGCATCCACCCCCCCGATACGGGTGATCCAGAACAAATGGGATGGGCATCTCGGATCGGCCCGAAACACGGCAGCCGAGACGGCTGCCGGAGAGATCCTGGCATTCCTGGATGACGATGCTGCGGCCGACAAGGACTGGCTCGAGGTTCTCACCGCACCCTACCAGGACGAGCGCATCGGCGCCGTCGGCGGGCGTCCGATTCCGGTGTTCGAGATTGGCCGCCCGGCCTGGTTCCCTCTACAGTTCGACTGGGTGTTCGGATGTACTTACGATGGCCTTCCGACCAGCCGAGCTCCTTTGGCTCACCTCATCGGAGCCAACATGTCGGTGCGGCGCACCCTCCTCGAGCAGGTGGGGGGATTCCATTCCGACCATCACGACGACATGGACATGTGCCACCGCGTGGCGCACATCAAGGGCAGCGAAGCGGTCATCTATGAACCGGCGGCGACCGTCCGCCACTTTGTGCCTGCCTCACGGCCCACCTGGAAGTACTTTTGGCGCCGCTGCTTCTTCGTCAACAAGGGGAAAGTCGAGGCCTTTGCTCAGATGGGCGACGCCGCCACACTGGGTGCCGAGACGCGCTTCGTCTGGCACGCGCTGACCAGGGGCGTACCGCGCGAGATTTTGCAGGCGGCCAAGGGCGACGCCCACGGGCTGGCGCGGTGCGCGGCAATAATCGTTGGCGTGGGCCTTGCCGCGGCAGGCCATGTCACCGGCCGGATCGCGCTGCTGGGCCGCCGGCGCCAGCTGCGCCTACAGGCAAACAAGCAGATCCTGGACGCAGCCGCGCAAGGCGTTAGGCGTGGGAAGTAGATGCCGTCTTCGCTAATCATCGGGTCGGGTCCGGCTGCAGCCGCCGCCGTGTTGGCGCTGTCCGAAAAACCGGACGAGAAGATAACCGTGTTCGACCCGGGCACCGTGCTGAACGCGGAGACCCAGGAGGTCATAGCCAGGCTGTCTAGGCTGCGTGTCGACGACTGGGATGAAGAGGATGTCCGCCGGATCAGCCAGCAGCCCAAGCGGGTCCAGTCCGACTCGCTGCCTGAAAAGAGAAGCTACGGATCCGATTTCCCGTTTGCCAACAAGGGCCAGCTCGACGGCGTCCATTCCGTGAGCAGAGTGAACCCGGCGGTCATATCGAGCGCCTACGGGGGGTTCAGCAATGTCTGGGGGGCCCAGATCATGCCCTTCAGCGCCGCCACGTTCAAGGCATGGCCGTTCGGCTTCTCGGATATGGAAGAGCACTATCGGACTATCCTGGGTCACATACCTTTCGCGGGAGAGTCCGACGATCTCGAGGAGTGGTTTCCCCTCATCGGATCCCCGGACGCGCTTCCGCCGCTGGCGCCGCGGACACAAATGGTCCTGGCCAACTACGACCGGCACCGCGAGCGAGTGCGCTCCACCGGAATAACGATAGGCCGCGCCCGGCTCGCCTTCGCTGCCCCTCAATGCCAGCCCTGCAGCCTGTGCATGACCGGGTGCCCACGGTCGCTGATCTTCTCGGCCTCGCACAGCTTCGATCGCTTCCGGCGCAACGGGAGGATCGACTACCGCAGCGGGTTGCTCGCGGTGCGAGTCGAACAGGAGGGCGACACGGCCGTCGTGCACGCACGGGAGCTGTCGAGCGGCCGGATCCAGCGATTCACGGCCGACCGGGTTTTCGTGGGCTGCGGAGCAATCGGGACCACAAGGCTGATGTTGGGCTCGCTCGGATCGAACCAGCCGGTGCATCTTTCGGAATCTGCTCAGTTCGTTCTTCCAATGATTTCCATGAAGCCAACCCCCGACCCACGTGCAAGGCGCGAGTTCACACTCAACCAGTTCACCATGGTCATCGCCCGGGACGACGAAGGCTTGGATGTTTCACAGATTCACTTCTATCCGTTCAATCAGGCATATTACGATGCGCTTCCCGGTTTCCTCAAACACCGCGCCGCCGCCTTCGCGACCGATCGGCTGCTCAGCCGGTTGACGGTAGGCCTGGGCTACTTGCCGTCCTGGGCGTCACCCAAGATCCGAGTGAGCGCCCAGCTGTCCGCAGCAGCTCCTGACGAGCTCCCCCAGATCACTCTCACTTCGGAGGGCTTCAGCGAGGCCAAGGTCAGGGGCAAATGCGTGCCTCCAATGCTGCCTGACGTGATAAGCCGGATCCGCAGGGCGGCACCTTACCTTGACTTGTGGCCAGTCACGCCGCGGATGCTGTGGTCGGGCGGAGCCAAAAGCTACCACTTTGGCGGCAGCTTTCCTCACGCCAATGAGCCGGATTCCGGGAGTGCGACGACAGACCGCCTTGGGCGGCTGGCGCGCTGGGACCGGATCCATCTCATCGACGGGTCGGTTTTCCCAAATGTTCCGGCTACCACCTTTACGCTGACGGTGATGGCCAATTCGCATCGCATCGCCCGCGAAGCGATGCAGCTGACGGCTTGAGCGTTCGATGCGGGTCGGTATCACCGGAGCGAACGGATATGTCGGGACCATCCTGCGCGCCGCCTTCGCCGAACAAGGGCATAAGGTCATCGCCTTCGCCCGCCCGAACCGGGTGGCCTCCGAATCTGCCGCCAGCGTCGCCGAGTGGCGCCCATATGAGATCAAGCGCCCGCCGTCAGGGGCCGCATTCAGCGACCTGGATGTGCTCATCCACGGTGCATGGGACCTGACCCTCGTCAGCGCCGGCGATGTGTGGGGCACCAATGTGTCAGGCTCGCAGCACCTCCTCCGCAATGTCGCCGCCGCAGGGGTTCGCCGGGTTATTTTTATCTCCTCGATGTCCGCCTATAAGGGAACCCAACAGTTGTACGGTCAGGCGAAACTGGCCTGCGAGCGCACGGCGGGCAGTCTGGGAGCTGTCTCCACCCGGCTCGGCCTAGTGTACGGCCCCGGTTGGGGCGGGATGGCAGGCGCGCTCCGCAAGCTCACCACGCTGCCGGTTACACCTCTCATCGGGGCGCAATCCCATCAGTTCATGGTGCATGAGGCGGACATGGCAGCCGCTATGGTGCGTATTGCCGAGTCGGACATGCCCCTGCCGGAACCGGTAGGGCTGGCCAACCCCGAACCGGTGCCGTTCCGACGGCTCATGAACGAGATCGCCGCATCGCAAGGCAGAACACTGCGTGCCGTCGCCGTGCCCTGGCAGCTTGTCAGTGGCGCCCTCAAGGCAGCTGAGGCGGTGCATGTCCCCCTGCCCTTCCGATCCGACTCCATCCTCGGGCTCGTGCGCCCGGCGCGAGAGGTTCCCGGCGTAGAGCGGCTCAAGCAGCTCGGTATCGAGTTTCGGGGCTTCTCGGTGGATGGCGACCGCCCCTCATCCGGGACATTGCGTCGGTATTCTTAGTCGAAGGCCGGTTCGATCCGACAGAGACGCAAACGGCGAGATTGTGCGGCCGGCACGACCGCCAGAATCCGCAGCAGCGTCGCCCCACAGCGGGCGCGATGCGATTCAGTCCGGATCAGCAAAATGGGGCTACCCCCGAGGAATAATCGCGGATCGAAGAAAACCATGCAATGATTCACAGAGACGCAAGAGACGCATGACCTCAAAGACGGGCGCAGAGCTTAATGCCGAGCCCCGGTCGAACTCGCGGCTGTCCAGCGGTGAAGGCTCGCAAACGGAAGTCATTGCAGAATCCGGAAGACTTTGGCGCGAAAGCTTGCGCACAAAAGGCAAGGGGCAATCCGATTGGTTGAACCGCGCGCCATCTTCATATCGGGAGTGGCCGGCTTTGTAGGAAGCAGGCTTGCAAGGATTTTTATTGATCGTGGATATCCGGTCTTTGGCTTTGACAACCTGTCGCGAGGTTCTCGGGAAAACCTGAACGAGCTTCTTACGCATGAGAGGTTCATTTTTGAGAAAGTGGATCTCTCAGACGCGGCTGCGGTGAGAAGCCGCTTTATGAACTGTCACAGTCGCATTCCGATTTCCGAAGTCTGGCACATGGCTGCCAATTCGGACATTCCTGCAGGAATCTCAGATCCCTCTGTCGATCTGCGCGATACCTTTCTAACGACGTTCAACGTGTTGGACGCAATGAGGCAGGCGGGAGTTCCGTTCCTTGCTTTTGCATCCAGCTCAGCCGTGTACGGCGATTTGGGGGAGGCTCCGATCAGAGAGGATGTCGGGCCGCTGCTGCCGATTTCCAACTATGGCGCCATGAAGCTCGCATCGGAAGCGCTCATCAGCGCAGCCGTCGAGAACTGGTTGGAGCGAGCCTTGATCTTTCGCTTTCCGAACGTGGTCGGCGTTCCGGCAACACACGGCGTCATTGTGGATTTCGTCAGAAAGCTGAAGATCACACCAAACAAGCTGAACGTTTTGGGATCGGGCCGCCAACGGAAGGCCTATCTTCACGTCAATGATCTCATCGATGCAGTCGTCTACCTGCGTGCAAACGCATCCGAGCGGCTTGGCTGCTACAATATCGGCCCCGAGGACAAAGGGGTAACCGTCAGCTTCATAGCGGAAACCACTGTCGAGGCTGTCGCACCGGGCGCGGGTATCGAATACGGATTTGAAGATCGCGGTTGGACGGGCGATGTTCCCCGGTTTTCCTATGACGTGGCAAAGCTCCGTGCGCTCGGTTGGCGGCCCCAGCTTGGATCGGCCGAGGCTGTCCGAAAAGCCGTCGTGGAAATCGTGCGGCAGGAAGGACATCCATGATGCAGGCCGTTGTACTTGCCGGTGGTCTGGGGACACGGCTCAGGAGCCGGATCGGTGATCTGCCCAAGTCGCTGGCCAACATTGGTGGCAAGCCACTTCTCGAGCATCAGATCCTCCTCGCCAAGCAACACGGGATCGAGAGGATCTTGATCCTGGTGAACCACGCAGCCGAGCAAATCGTGGAATTCTGCAATCAGCGCGGGAATTGGGGGATCGAAGTTCGGTGCGTAGATGACGGCGCGCCTCGCGGGACTGCCGGGGCGGTTCTGTCCGTTTTGGATCTGCTCGACGAGGACTTCCTCACGATCTACGGCGACACGATGCTCGACGTCGATCTCACCCGCTTCAAGTGCTTCCATGAAAAACACGAGGCAGCAGCCGCAACTGTTTTCACCCATCCGAATGATCACCCGCATGATTCCGATCTGATCGAAACGTCGGAAGATGGCGTGGTTACCGCGTTCCATCCATATCCACACGATCCCGGTTGCTTTTATCCCAACAAAGTCAGCGCAGCTCTTTACTACATTCGAAGACAAGCATTGTTGCCGTGGCGCGCCGCGGCAACTCCGCTCGATTTTGGCAAGGATCTCTTTCCTGAAATGCTTCGGGCGGGCGCGGAGATCAGAAGCTATAGCAGCCCTGAGTACATAAAAGACGCGGGAACCCCGGCGAGACTTGACAAGGTCTGCGCCGACCTTGCCTCCGGCCGCATAGCCCGAGCTTCACTCGCTTCTCCGCAGAAAGCAGTATTTTTGGACAGGGACGGCTGCATCAATGTCGACGATGGGCACATCGATCGTCCCGAACGCTTCGAGCTGATCAAGGGGGCCGCGGCCGCGATCGCCTGTTTCAACCAGGCCGAATACCGCACAATCGTCGTCACAAACCAACCCGTTGTGGCGAGAGGAGATTGCTCTGTACGAGACTTGCGGAGGATCCATGACAAGATGGAGACCGAGCTTGGCCGCCGCGGGGCTTTTGTCGATGCCATTTATTACTGCCCGCATCATCCAGATCGCGGCTTTGCCGGTGAGGTGGAAGCACTAAAGGTCCACTGTGAATGCCGCAAGCCCGCCACCGGGTTGGTCGACCAGGCGGTCGAGGCGTTCAATATCGATCGCAGACAATCCTGGGTCATCGGCGATTCCTCTACCGACATCGCACTCGCAAAACGGTCCGGCATCAGATCGATCCTGGTCGAGACGGGCGCGGGCGGGCTGGACAGCAAATATCATGTCATGCCCGACTATACCGTCCCGGACTTGTTCGAGGCTGCCACGTTCATTCTCACCGTTCATCCGACCTTGGTGGACACGGCATCCGATCTGATCGCGCATGTGGAGCCGGGTGACGTGTGTTTCGTGGCAGGGCTCTCCCGAAGCGGAAAGAGCGTCCTTTCCAGCGCTATCGCCGAGGTACTTCGCGGCCGCGGCTTTGATGCGCAAGTCGTTGCCCTTGATCGCTGGATACGGTCCGCCGCCGATCGCGAAGCAACGGTGATGGGTCGCTACGACATGAACGAGATCAGGAAGGTTGTAAGCCGCCTGGTGGGCGTTCGTTCTCGCGAGACGCTCGATCTGCCCTATTACGAAAAGCTGAGCCGCGTATCGCATCCAAGATCGGAAAAGATAAGCATTTCTCCGGAAACCGTCCTGGTCGTGGAAGGAGCCGTCGCTCTTTCGCTGTCCGACTTGGTTCCGCCCGGTCGTGCACACACATTCTTCGTTGATATCGATGAGGAACTGAGGAGGCACCGAGTAACGCGGGAATACTCGCGTCGAGGCGTGGATCGTGAGGCTGCAGCGCGTATCTATAGTTCCCGTCAGGAGGACGAGACACCAATCGTTTTGGCATCGCGGGCGAGCGCCAACCAGTGTGTCCGATTGCGGGTGATCGAGCCGATTGAGGCGGTCGGATGATCATCAGTCAGACCCCGCTTCGAGTGAGCTTCGTGGGAGGTGGCAGCGATCTGCCTGCCTTCTATCGGGAGGAAGGCGGCGCCGTCCTAAGCGTTGCTATCGACAAGTACGTCTACGTGAATGTGAACCGCAAGTTCGATAACGGCACTCGAATCGCTTATTCAAAAACGGAAGAGGTCGATAGCGTTGAGGATATCCAGCATCCGATAGTCAAGGCCACGATGGGATACCTTGGGATATGCGGGGGCGTTGAGATAACGACCATTGCCGATATTCCGTCCAAGGGAACCGGACTTGGATCATCGAGCGCTTTTACGGTTGGCCTTCTGCACGCGCTGAACGCGTTTCGGGGGCAATATGTCTCCAAGGCAAAGCTCGGTGCCGATAGTTGTTGCATCGAGATCGAACTTTGTGGCGCGCCCATTGGAAGGCAGGATCAATACGCCGCCGCCTTCGGCGGATTGAATCTCATCGAGTTTCACTCCGATGACAGCGTCTCGGTGTCACCGCTCATATGCCCGCGTGATTTCATCGCCTCGATCGAGAAGCAAGTACTCATGTTCTACACCGGCATTACGCGCAGTGCTTCGGACATTCTCGTGCGACAGTCGGAGTGCATCGCAAGAGCTCCGGACAAGCGCAAAGCGCTCAGGCGGATGGTCGGGCTCACCTATCAGCTTCGTGATGAACTGCATCGATGCAACCTCGACGCCTTCGGCGAAATCCTCCACGAGAACTGGCTCTTAAAAAAGAGCCTCTCCGAGGAAATCACGAACGATGCAATCGATCACTGGTACCAGACCGCGATGCGGGCGGGTGCCACGGGCGGTAAGCTGCTGGGAGCAGGTGCAGGAGGTTTTCTCATGTTCTTCGCACCTCTCGATCGCCACGACGCAATCAAAGCGGCCCTCGGGGATCTAAAGCACTTCCCTGTCAAGTTCGACTTCGCCGGGAGCCGCATCGTTCACTATCAACCGACATCGGAGTCCACCCAATGAAGCATTTTGGCGGCAGTACTCAATCAACCGACATCGGAGCCCGCCCAATAAAAAATTTTGGCGGCAGTGCTCAAGCCTATCTCAAGAAACTCGAGATCGTCCTGGCTTCATTGGACCACGCAAGCATCGATAATGCAGTGGCCTTGGTCGCGCAGGCCCAGGAGGATGGCAAGCAGATAATCACGCTTGGAAATGGTGGCAGTTCGCTCACGGCACTGCATTTCATCACCGACTGGAACAAGAGCATCTATCTCTCCACGAAGCGCCCGTTTCGTGGTCGGACGCTGATCGACAATGTAGGCCTTACGTTTGCATACGCGAACGATGTTTCTTTCCAGGATGTGTTCGTGGAGCAGCTAAAGAACATTCTGAACGAAGGCGACTTGGTCGTCGCGATTTCGGGAAGCGGAAACTCGGAAAACGTTCTGCGTGCCGTTCGATACGCCAATGATCATGCCGCAGTTACGCTAGGGCTTTGCGGATATGGCGGAGGAACGCTCAGGCAGATCGCCCAACATGTGGTTTGGGTCAATGTGAATGACATGCAAATTGCGGAGGACATACATTCCATGTTCGGGCATGTCGTCATGCAGCGTCTTTGTCTTGCGGGTACACAAAAGTGGAGCGATCGGCGAGAGCGGCGCAGCGCTGCTGGCGGCTTCAATGCAAATCCAGCTGGCTCCGAGACGAGCTGGCAATCCTGATCGAGAACAAGCGATGCAGCATTATCGGCTCTACGTTCTGGACGACCGCGGCCAGTTCAAGGGCGGCATCAACCTTACCTGCGTAGACGACGTTGCGGCGAAAGAGCAGGCCAGGCTGTTAGCAGATGGCCACGAAGTGGAGCTTTGGCGACTCGTTGCGCGGTTCAAATCTGACAATCCGCGGAGCCGTCCCGCGGCGACGAAGCGCATGCGCGCCGTGGCGCCACGCTCCAGCCATTTCAACAAGGTACCCAAGCATTCGCACTCTCCCCTTGGATGCGGTTGCGCGTCTTGGCGCTGCTCAGATCTTGATAATATGATCCCGATTCAGGCACTTTGGCATTGCGATTGAACGGCTGCGCGGCGCTGTAGAGACCGTGCTCTATCACGATACCCCAGCGGATGACGCGGGCATTGCGGCTGCGTGGCTAGCGACGTGACGCAGTGACATTTATAGAGACTGGAACGTGGTCAACGCCTTAACGGCTGAGCTCGGCCAAGCACATCGGCGCGCAAATGGTGGTCGAACATCCGGCCGGGTGCGACAACAGGCTCGAAGGCTCGTCAGCGATGCGCCATCGCAAGACATCCCACCCATCCCTTTCGACGACCTCAAATGCGAACGACCCGCGCGAGCCACCGGGCACCCAAAGCGACCGCAACATTTCAACCGAAGATACGATCGTGGCAGGCCATCTGGAAGGGTGCCCCGGCGCGGTCCGTTGATCACTTTCCATATTAGAACGTGTTAATAAGTTACATTAGGAATGTGTTAACAATCACCCGCCGAGCCTCATTCTCGCCGCAAATCGTAGTATGGTCGCCTGTGTCATATACATCGTCTTCGAATAATTTACGCAGGTACAAGACGGTGTCTGAGCAAGTTTAAATGCGGAAATGCCTGTGTTTACTTAGGGGTGCGGGCGGAATGAGAACAAAAAAGACGCAATGAACTAAGGGACTACTGTGCTTATACTTAATAGCAAGCTCGGCGGCGCGCCCGCCGGGAGACATGCGGTCGACTTCAATTCGGCTGCGGCTCAAATCGTTGAAAGCCTTGTGCGCGTTGGCAGCGACACCGTACACGGGTTCAGGGGCGAGAACCTGACAAGCATTCCCGTCGACAAGACTCGTCTTCGATGGTGAAATCAACGTTGAGCCCGCTCGACATCAGTGTCTGGGGCGAAGACACCCAAATCTCCCCTCCTTTGTAATCAGTCGCGTTGCCTATGCGAGTTTGAAATCAGTTCTCGTAGCCCAGCTACGAGTTTCAAATCAGTTCGCGTTGCCTAGCTGCGCGTGCGACGTCTCACGCACTTTGGCGATGCGCGGCAGTGAATTTTTTTCAACGCCCAAGAAGGATCACGGAATGACTCTTTCCGCACCAACAGGCTTTGCCTCGAGCGACCTCGTCTATGAGGAAAACTTCTCCGGCACGGCGCTCGACAGCGATTGGCATACCTATATCACCAGCAATGCCGCCAACGGCTGGGCCTGGAATAGCAATGGGTCGGGAGGAAGCACGCCGGGCGGCCCATATAATGCCGACTATGAAATGCCGAGCCAGGTGTCGGTGAGCAACGGGACCTTGGATCTCACGGCGATCAAACAGCCCATCAGCGGCATAAATCAGGGTGGGGTGGCACAGACATTCCCGATCACGTCCGGCGCCGTCAGCAGCTACGGCAACTTCGAATTCAACGGCGGCTACCTTCAGATCAGCATGAAGGCGCCGAGCGGCGGAGGCGCATGGCCAGGCCTCTGGCTGATGCCCGGCGACGGCGCGGGCAGCAGCGGCGACAATTTCGAGCTCGATATACAGGAGGGTGGATTTACCGGTTCTGGGCCGGCGGACAACAATTTCTCCTGGCACCTCCACGGACCGTCAGGGTGGGTCGGCGACACCATCGACAGCGGCATCAACCTCACGGGCGGCTTCCACACCTACGGCATCAACTGGGTGCCTGGTGAATCGATCACCTGGTATCTGGACGGGAAACAAATGGCGCAAGTGACCAGCGCACAGGTCGCGATCCCGGATGAACCGATGCAATTGATCATGAGCAATTCGGTCGCGAATTCGAACGCGTCCGGATGGCATACGGCTCTGGATAGTTCGACCCCTTCGTCGATGCAGATGCAGATCGACGAGGTTCAGCTTTATCAGAAGGCGGGCAGCGGCGACACCGTTACGGGTGGCAACGTCGCTCCGTCGACGTCATCGACCCAGCCCCCGACGGCTGCGCCAACCAGCCCAACGACCCCGACGACAGCACCTACCCCAACCGCCCCGACGACTCCAATGACGACAACGACCCCGACGACAGCACCTACCCCACCCGCCTCGACAACTCCAATCACCCCAACGACCCCGACCACCCCGTCAGTGATCGCGCCGGTCCTCACCATCGCCGACCCAACGCTCAACGTGAGCGGGCTGGGCGGTACGGTCGACCTCGGGGTCAAGGTGACAACGACCGACCCCAACGATCTCGTGACCGTGACGTTGACGGGCTTGCCGAAGTACGAGACGATCACCGACAAACTCGATGGCAAGACGTTCAGTGGCAAGAGTATCACCTTGACGGCCGCGCAGGTCGACAGCGGATTGACGCTGCAATCGAACTACAGGGGCGCGGCTCATCCGGTTGCGACACTCACGCTGACGGCAACGGCGAAGGATCCGGCCACAGGCGCCGTCTCGACAGCCTCGCCGCAGACCATCGCCGTAACGGATCCTCGGCCTGCCGCCACCACGACCTCGCCGCGGGTGATCGCCCAGACGGATCATGAGCATGCTCCCGCTAGGTCGCTAGCGTCCTGGTCAACCCGGCGCTTTGCTTGGCTGAACGAGCACAGGGACTTGGTCGCCGGCACCGCTAAGACCTTGGCGTCGCAAAACATTACTATGGCAGATCATCCGCTTGCGTCCGGCACGAGTAGAGCGTCCCTCGCAAGCCAGAGTTTTGCGCTGCTGAACCAGTACCTAGCCGGCAACTCTGGCCACGTCGATCACGGTCAGATCGTGGCGTCCTTGTCGAATGGAACCAACTGGAATCACGACTCGTACCTGACCAGACCGCAACATTGATCGCCTCCGCACCCAGGGGCTCCAGCGCCTGGGTGCGGCACCGTCAAGTTTGTGAATCTGAGAAGGAACATCGAAAGAACGCGGACGCGTATCCGCGAAGGGTTAAGCCAGAATGGCGATGCAGAACGAGAATGCCCACGCCGCAGACTTTGGACTTCGAGCCCTGGCTCTGTTCCTTCGCTTTCACGGCGTGAACGTTAAGCCCGACCAGATCCGCGATCGCTGTGGCGGCGGCGGTGCAATCGGCATCCGCGCGATGCTTCGTTGCGCCCGCGAGTTCGGGCTCAAGGTCGGTTCGCGCAAGACACAGTGGAAACAACTTGCGGATATCCGGTTGCCCGGCATCGCTTCACTGCATGATGGTGGATTTCTGCTTCTCGGAAAGGTCAGCGACAAAGGCGCGGTTGTGCTGCATCCACCCTCTTCAAATGCGAAGCTGATCACGCGAGCGGAATTCGAAGCAATGTGGGACGGCCGTTTGATCTTGGCTGGATCACAGAACGTCGCGCAGCGGGCGCTCCATGCCCTTATTGGCCGTGGGCGTGATCTGGTACGGCGCGCCAGCGGTACCTTGATGCGTGTTCGTTTCGCCGATCGACGCGATGAGGCCGCCCAGACGGCGGGCACTGCGTCTGAGTGCGGCGATGACCCAAGGCTCGTCGCCTTGGCGATATTGCTGCGTTGCCATGGCATCGCGGCCGAGCCGGACCAAATTCGGCATCGCATGGGCGCGGCGCGAGTGGGCGTTACCGAAGTGCTGCGCTGTGCAAAAGATTTCGGACTCAAGGCTCGGGCACAGAGGACGAGCTGGAATCGGCTTGCGGTTACTCCGCTGCCGGGAATCGCCGTGCTTCGGGACGGTGGATTCCTGATCCTTGGCAAAGTCGTCGGCGACAAGCTCCTCGTTCAGCGCCCATCGTCGCCGCAACCCATTACAATGAGCCAGGCCGAACTTGAGTCCATCTGGGACGGCGATATCATCCTGATGACCCGGCGCGCTGCCCTTACGGACCTGTCCCGGCGGTTTGACATCGGCTGGTTTCTCGGCGCGGTCCACAAATACCGCCATCTTCTCGGCGAAGTGCTGATCGCGTCATTCTTCCTTCAGGTCTTTGCCCTCATCTCGCCCCTGTTCTTCCAGGTGGTCATCGACAAGGTGCTCGTGCATCGAAGCATGAGCACGCTCGACGTCCTGGTCGCGGGCCTTATCGCGCTGACCGTTTTCGAAACTGTTCTCGGCACGCTGCGCGTCTATCTGTTCGCGCACACGACGAACCGCATCGACGTCGAGCTCGGCGCCCGGCTGTTTCGTCACCTGATGGCGTTGCCGATCGCATATTTCCAGACACGCCGCGTCGGGGATTCAGTCGCACGCGTCCGCGAGCTCGAGAATATCCGGCAGTTCCTGACGAGCTCGGCGCTCACGCTTGTCATTGATCTCGTCTTCACCGTCGTTTTCCTTGCGGTGATGTTCTATTACACAACTCCGTTGACTCTGATCGTCCTGTCGTCGTTCCCATTCTACATCGGCATTTCTGCGGGAGCTGCGCCGCTGTTTCGCCGGCGCCTCGATGAGAAGTTCGATCGCGGCTCGGAGAATCAAGCTTTTCTGGTCGAGACCGTGACGGGCGTCGAGACGCTGAAGGCCATGGCGGTCGAGCCGCAGATGCAGCGCCGCTGGGAGGAGCAGCTCGCCGCCTATGTGACCGCAAGCTTCCGCGTGCTCAGCCTGAACAATACTGCGAGCCAGGCGGTGCAGATGATCAACAAGCTGGTCGTCGCCGCAACCCTTTACTTCGGCGCCAAGCTCGTGATCGGCGGCGACCTGACCGTCGGCGAGCTCGTCGCATTCAATATGCTGGCCGGGCGCGTGAGCATGCCGGTGCTGCGGCTCGCGCAGATCTGGCAGGATTTCCATCAGGCCCGCCTGTCGATCGATCGCCTTGGCGATATCCTCAACACCATTCCCGAGCCAAGCTTCAATCCTGGCCGCGCCGCATTGCCGGCAATCCGCGGGCAGGTGACATTCGAGCATGCGACTTTCCG
The DNA here is from genome assembly GCF_003952405.1 of Mesorhizobium sp. M2A.F.Ca.ET.043.02.1.1. Classification (NCBI taxonomy): domain Bacteria; kingdom Pseudomonadati; phylum Pseudomonadota; class Alphaproteobacteria; order Hyphomicrobiales; family Phyllobacteriaceae; genus Mesorhizobium; species Mesorhizobium sp. M2A.F.Ca.ET.043.02.1.1. The sequence continues at coordinate 4,314,708 of NZ_CP034445.1, read as the reverse complement.
CTACCGGGTCGACGGCCCCGAGGTGCTGCACGATGTCTCGTTCAGCGTCGAGCCCGGTCAGGTTATCGGCATCGTGGGCTCCTCGGGGTCAGGCAAGAGCACCGTCGCCAAGCTGATACAGCGGCTCTATGTGCCGGAGAGCGGACGCGTGCTGGTCGATGGCGTCGATCTGGCGATGGTCGACCTAACCTGGCTTCGACGCCAGATAGGTGTCGTCTTGCAAGAGAACGTGCTCTTCAACCGATCCATTCGCGAGAACATCGCGCTCGCTGATCCGGCTATGCCGATGGACCGCGTCATTGCAGCGGCATCGCTGGCCGGCGCTCACGACTTCATCCTCGAGCTGCCGGAGGGATATGACACCATCGTGGGCGAACGCGGCAGCAGTCTTTCCGGCGGGCAGCGCCAGCGTGTCGCAATCGCTCGGGCACTCATTGCCGATCCGCGCATCCTTATCCTCGATGAGGCGACCAGCGCCCTGGACTACGAAAGCGAGCGCGCCATTCAGCAGAACATGAAACGAATCTCTGCAGGCCGAACCGTCTTCGTCATCGCTCATCGGCTCTCGACCGTGCGCCACGCGAACCGGATCATCACGATAGAGCATGGCCGTATCGTCGAGGATGGTACCCATGATGACCTGATCCGCTCGAACGGGCGTTACGCAAACCTCCACTATCTGCAGGCTGGCATCCATGAAGTCCGCTAGCCGAAACATCGTCCCATTTCCGAGAGCCCAAGTTCGCCGCCACGAGCACGAAGTAGCGTTCCTGCCGGCAGCGCTCGAAATCACCGAAACGCCACCGTCGCCGATCGGTCGCGCGATCGCGGCGAGTATCGTCGCAGTCTTCTGCGTCACGCTGATTTGGGCGTCGTTAGGCAGCATCGATATCGTCGCAACGGCGACGGGCAAGATCGTGCCAGACGGGCGCACCAAGCTGATTCAGCCGTTCGAGACGGGCATTGTCCGCGCCATCAATATACGCGATGGACAGAACGTGAAAGCCGGTGACGTGCTGATCGAGCTCGACCCGACCATGACGGAAGCCGACCAGCAGCGCCAGAGAAGTGATCTCCTTTCGGCCGAACTCGACGTCGCCCGGCTGCGCGCCGCGCTCGCCGAGGATCCACTTGCGGCCTTCCGGCCGCCGCAGGGCGCGAGCGCAGTGGACATCGAGATGCATCGTCAGTTTCTGATCAGTCAGGTCGCCGAACAGAACGCCAAGCTCGCGGAGATCGAGCGCCAGCAGAATCAGAGAGAAGCGGAACGATCAACGACCTTGGCGAGCGTCGCGAAGCTCCAGGCGACGACACCGGTGCTGCAGGAGCGAGTCGATATTCGCAAAAAGCTCGTCGACAACGCGCTTGCTTCGAAGGTCGACTATCTCTCCGAGTATCAGGAGTTGGTCGGCCTTCAGCAGGATCTCAACCTGCAGCAGAGCCGGCTGCGCGAAGCCGATGCAGCCATCGCGGTGCTAAGGGAAACGAGAGAAAAGACCGTCGCGGAGTATCGGCGCGCGACCTATGACGCACTCGCGAAAGCCGACCAAAGGGTTGAGAGTGCCGAGCAGGAGGAGACCAAGGCAGAGCAGCGCACGAAGTTCCAACGATTGACCGCGCCGGTCGACGGCGTCGTACAACAACTCGCCGTTCACACGATAGGAGGCGTGGTCACGCCTGCTCAGCCGCTGGCCGTGGTGGTTCCGAGCGAGAGCCATCTCGAAATCGAGGCCATGCTCTCCAACCGAGATATCGGATTCGTCCACCCGGGACAGAAGACGGAAATCAAGGTCGACACATTCAACTTCACCCGCTACGGGCTTCTTCATGGAGAAGTGCTCAGCGTGTCACCGGACGCCATACCTCGCGAGAGGCAGAGCGGTTCGAACGACCGCGCATCGGGCGCAGAGCAGAGCGACAGTGAGCCGAGGGGTCAGGAACTGGAATATGCCGCGCGCGTTTCGCTTGACCGTGCGTACATGCAGGTGGACGACAAGCTCGTCAAGCTCAGTCCGGGCATGGCGGTGACGATCGAGATCAAGACTGGCGCGCGCAGTATCATTGGCTACTTTCTCTCGCCGCTGGCGAAATACAAACACGAAGCGCTGCGAGACCGTTAAGAAAGCGCACGAGACATCCTTGCGGCCGTCGCAGGGGTGCTTCAATAGGATGGGGGCAGACCGGGGCATTCGGACTACCCCAATTCATGAAGAGAGCTTAGGCTACACAGCGTGCTAGGATCGTTCCGTGCGCAATTGCGGATGGAAACGTGACGCTCAACCTAGTCGGTCAAGCCAAGTCGAACATATTCGCCTTCGAAACCAGCGCTCTCGTCAAGGCCACTGGCTTCCGGGAATGCGACACGTGTTGGTGGTTGGGGCATCCAGGCTCCGAGAAAGAGCCCGAGTTCAATTTGATGGTGGTACAGGCGCTCGGCATGGGGCTCGGCTTCGATGACGACGGCGACCGCGATTGCGACGTCGATGGAGGCCGCGAGATTTTCGCAGACAAGTTTGGCGTCATGCTGGCGCGGAACATCTCCGCGCTGGATCCGAAATCTACGTTCGTCATGGACGTGACGCCGACGGGGCTGTTCATGACGGACCCGGCTCTCGCGCAAAATAATTCCATGAGCGACTACTGGAGGACCGGGCACTCCTGCATCAAAAGGCGTGCTGCCGAGCTCCATGCCATGGCCCTGCGCCGCAATCCAGAAGTCGGCGCCTACAGCCAAACATTCTGAGAGGAACTGGACCATGCCGGGCCGGATCGTGTGTTTTGTCATGAGCGGGGGCGTTGGTTCACGGCTATGGCCGCTCTCGCGCGAAGACAATCCCAAGCAATTCCACGACATTTCCGGCGACGGATCCATGCTTGCGAAGACCGTTCGGCGTCTCAAGGCCCGGTCCGAAGGTGAGACCCCAATCTACCTGATAGCGTCCGAGCGGCATGCCGATCGCGTCATCTCCGACATCAGTCCACTCGGATAGGACGGCGGCAGACCGATTTTCGAGCCAGTTGGCCGCAACACCGCCGCGGCAGTCGCCATAGCAACCCTGCAGACGATCTTCGAGCATGGCTCCGACGCGCTTGTGCTCGTGGTCCCCTCCGATCATGAGATATCAACCGAGGCGCAATTCTGGGAAACCGTCGAGATGGGCCGGCCTGTGGCCGAGTCAGGACGCCTTGTCAATTCGGCATCAAGCCGACACATCCGGAAACCGGGTACGGCTACATCGAGGTTGCGGCAAATGCTGACGGCGTGGCCGCCGTTGCGCGCTTTGTCGAGAAGCCCGATGCCGAGACAGCTCGCCAATATGCGTCTTCGGGGAGGTTCTATTGGAACGCCGGCCTGTTCCTGTTTCGAGCGGACACGATGCGGCAGGCATTTCTTGAGTTCCGGCCAGATATCTGGGACAGCGCCGAACGGGCCTATAAGACCGCACGGACCGACGTTTCAGGCATCTACCTACCACAGAGCTTCTACTCAGCTGTCCCGTCGAGTTCGATCGACTACGCCGTCATGGAGCGTGCCCACGACATCGCGATGGTTACGGCCTCCTTCCGCTGGAATGATCTTGGATCGTGGCAATCGCTGCTCGAAGCCAGCCCTGTCGACAGCGACGGCAACGTTGTGAGGGGAGATGTCGTCGCGATGGACTGCAGCAGGTCCTACCTTCGAAGCCAGGGCAGGCTGCTGACCGTCGTCGGAATGAAGGATGTGGCGGTGGTGGCAACACCGGACGCGGTATTTGTTGCCCCCGTCAGCCACAGCCAGAACGTCAAGAAGGTTGTCGAGCAGTTGGAGAAGAGCGGACGACTCGAAACCAAGTTCACGGCGTCGGAAGACCGGGTCATCGTCAGTGGGTCATGGCGCAAGCGCGTCGAGCACTGGCTTTTCGACGAAACACTGCCGGTATGGTCCACTGCAGGGGTCGACGATGTGTATGGCGGATTTCATGAGTCGCTCGGTTTTGATGCGAGGCCGCTACGCAAGCCCAAACGCATGCGGACAATGGCACGTCAGATCTACGCTTTCGCGGTGGCCAAGGAACGCGGTTGGCCTGGGCCCGCCGACAAACTTCTCAACCACGGGATCGACTTCATCGCGAAATGCGGTCGTACCGACCGTGGCGGCTGGGTACGCACCCTAAAATGCGACGGCGGCGTGGCTGATCCGGCGGAGGATGCCTACGACCAAGCCTGTGTGCTGCTGGCGCTTGCCCATGCTCATCGATGCGGCCACCAGGATGCCCTACGGCTTGCACAAGAGACATTTCATTTCATCGACACGCATCTCGAGGACGCCAGCCTGAACGGCTTCCTCGAGAGCCCCGTCTGGAGCGGGGTGCGGCTCTCGAACCCTCACATGCACATGCTGGAATCCTTCCTTGCCTGGCATGGCGTCACGGGCGACCGCGCATACCTGCGTCGCGCGGCACGCGTCATCGATCTCTTTCGATGCCATTTCTTCGACCAGGAGAGCTGGACACTTGGAGAACGCTTCGACGTCGATTGGCTGCCGTTGCCGGGAGACGAGGGACAGTGGACCGAACCAGGCCACCATTTCGAATGGGCCTCCCTCCTCGTCGATTTCGCGCGGGCGAGCGGCCAGAAGGACTTAGTTGCGTTTGCGAGAAAGCTCTATTCGTCGGCGGTTGCCAGCGGTTTGAACCGGGCCACGGGTCTGGCCTATGCAGCCGTCTCGCGCCACGGACTGCCCCTCGACCGTCTTTCGCGAAGCTGGCCGCAGTGCGAGGCGATCAAGGCGGCAGTTGCGCTTGATGGTATTGGCGGGCCTGACTTGAAACCCGAGATCGAAGCGCGCGTTGCCCGGCTCTTCAGATGGCATATCGATCCCGCACCACTTGGCTTATGGATCGACAGGATTGATGAGCGCGGAAGGTCAGTAGCGACGGAGGTCCCCGCGAGCATCTTCTACCATCTGGTCACAGCTTTGATGCAGTACCTGGACAAGACCGGGGGACAGGTCGAGGCTTTCCCGCTGCCAGTTTCGGAAACCGGTAAGTCCTCTCTTAGGCAGGTCTACGCCTGACTTGACGGTCCCTCGTCAGGCGGAATGCAGTGCAAGCTCGCTGGGCTGCCGAAGGGCTTCACGCTGCTCGGGCTGAAAAGGTCGTTTGGCGCCTATCTTCGTCGAAGTCGAGCCTTCGACCAGCGGCTCATGTATGTATTAGACAGATTGGCAGGCGTAGGCTTCTGCCTCCAGCGCTCAAGCTTTTCGTGCCGGGTCGCCCCTGCTGAGATCCTTCGGGCGCTCATTTTCCGGCGTCACCCCGACGCCATGCGTTGTAAACATTAGCAAATGCTGATACATGGCTGACGGAGCCGGCTGGCTCACAACGGCAGGCTCAAGGCCCGGCAGTCATACCCGCACACCCAAACGGCAAGATTGTCGGGCCGCTTACGGACAAGTCATCCAACGCTTGCGCTGCTCCGGCGTCATAGCGCGGTTTGTAAGCTGAAGATTCCGATCGTCACAGCCGGTCGGTCTGACATTCGCTGCAAAGGATGATCTTGAGCAAGTCCCATGAAGGCATGGCTGGTCTGGCCCGAACCGGCGCACTGGCTCGCCTGCGCGTTGGGTCAGACAGGAATGACGCTCCGATGCTGCAGCGAATTTCATCGCCGACCATTGGTACCCTCCTCTCCGCCCCTATCGAACTCGCCGGCGACTGGGGCCGCATGATCCCTCGTTCCGCCGATTAGATCCTTGAGCGCATGCGCCATGCATGTCTTGACGGTGTCCGCCTCGTCTCCGATCGTCAACCGACAAAGCTCCGCGTCGAGGAGCATACCGCCGGTCCGCCCTCCATATGGCTGCATCCTGATGGGAACAGCATGGCATGGATCATCGTCGACATCGGCGAGCGGGACTGGTCGAAGCTTGCCTACCAGTTCGGCCATGAACTCAGCCATGTGACATCCAACAACTGGCAGGCGGACGCCAAGCCGGCACCTCCTTGCCAGTGGCTCAAGGAGGCGATGGTGGAGGCCTTCTCGCCGCGTGGTCTGGGACTTTTTGCAAAAAGCTGGAAGACGGACCTGCCCTTTGCCGGCGACAACGCTTTCGGCGACGCCATTGCCGGATATCGCGAGGATATCATCATACGCTATAGCAGGCTCGCCGACAGCCAGGGGCTCGCCCGCGATTCTGCAGCATGGTTCTCCGACAACCGCAGCGCCGTTCGCCCAAGCCAGTCCCTGACCATTCTTGCCCAGTACCATCAGGCTCCGGACAGTGTCGAGGCGCTTGGCGCATTCAACTGCTGGCCAGAGCGCACAGCTGTTCCAGCCGGCCAATATCTCCAACGCTGGAAAGCGAGCTGTGCCGAGTTGCGCGCCTCGACGCAACGGCGGTCAGCTGACTGGCCGCGGCGGCGACATCATCATCATCGACGATCCCCTGAAGGCGGAGGATGCACATTCCGAAACGACGCGCAACAAGTGCGCTGAATGGGTCTGAACGACTTTGATGTCGCGCTTCGACAACCCGGCCACCGGCGCCGTTATCCATGTCATGCAGCGTCTCCATGTCGACGATCTGGCGGGTGTCCTTTTGGAGGCGGGCGGCTGGGATCACCTCAATCTCTCCGCAATTGCCGACGAGGACGCCCGAATTCCAATGAGCGCAAGTCGCTGGCAGGAGCGCAAGATCGGTGACCTGCTCCATCCCGCTCGGCTCGGAATGCCTGAGCTTGACAGGCTTAAGCGCGATCTCGGGTCGTTCACCTTTTCCGCCCAATACCAGCAGTCCCCTGCCCCGGCGGATGGCAACCTCGTCAAACGCGCTTGGTTTCGCTACTACGACCTGGCTCAGTTCGATCGTCGTTCAATGACGATCGTGCAGAGCTGGGATACCGCTCTGAAGGGCGACCGAGTTGCGACTATTCGGTCGGCTCGACCTGGGCGAAAGACGATACCAAGTACTACCTCCTTGACCTCGTCCGTATTCGAGCGTCTTACCCCGACCTCGTCAAGGTCGTCCGCCAATCCATCGATGAGCACAACCCGGACATCGTCCTGATCGAAGATGCAGGCTCAGGTTCGAGCCTGATCGCGGATCTGGATAGCCAAGCCATCGCCACCACCCCGGTAAAAGCTCGGATCGACAAAGAGTCCCGTTTGATCCGCGCAGCAGCGATGATTGAAAATGGCAGCGTCTACCTGCCGAAAGACGCGCACTGGAAGGACGACTTTATCCTTGAGGTGCTTGCCTTTCCGAACGGCAGGCACGACGACCAGGTCGACTCCATGTCCCAGGCCTTGATCTGGATGAAACGACAAGCCGACGGGTGGGTTCTACATCGGGAAGTGCTAGCCGGCCCGTCGAGCGATCGATGTCTGCAAAGGGGCCGAAAGCGGATGGTCAGCTTATGGCGTCGCCCGTCGAATGCAGACAAAAGTGGCCCTTTTTGTAATGAAAAGCCCACCACCGGAGCACAGTGGTGGGCCTGACATGGCACTAGGAATGGAGAGCCGATCTGAGGGACGTTGGATCGGCCGCCCGACACCGAACTACGAGATGCGCCTCGTGTTCCAGCCTAATCGCCCTCAGGCTGCTACGGCGCTGTCGATTTCCTTCTTGACACGTTGTTCTGGTTTGAATACCGGGCGACCCCTAGTACATGGCCATCGCCCTTCTGGTGAGCACTGCTTGGCGCCTGGCGGGCGGCTGTGCGCTGTGGCGGAGGCAGTTCGGACGACACACCTCGACTAATGGCCGACTAGGCCCCGGTACGTGGCGGCACCCGATCAAGAAGAGTAATGTCCTCCGAGCCTGCAGCGGGCATTTCGCCATTCGGAGTCAACTTGTTGATCGCCTCAGGCAAATCACGCGTTATCCTGGCGATCAGTTCATCCCGGGACAAGCCCGTCTGCATTGAAAGCGAAGTCAGCGTTTCATCGTCGATCGCCGTCTCGACCTCTTTCGGCTCGATGGGTTGGTTCGGGCCGGGGCTGACCCAGGAATCCACCTTAGACCCGGCTCCCGCATTCCTGAATCGCTCGACGATATCGCCAAGCGCTGTACCGGAAACGCCTTTGGATAGTTGGTCCAGTATGCCGCCCTGCGGATTGTTCGGATCGCGACTCCCGCGCAGCAATTCGCCGATTTTGTCGCGATTTTGGTAGGCGAGCACGCCTAATATGGCCACAGCCAATCTGCCCAGATTTGCCATTGATCATCCTCCCAGCAATCACAGGGAAGCAGTTGTGGGCGGAAAGGTTCCGTAGCGGACGAAAAGTAGCCGGCAGCGTGTTGGAGCAAGATCGGCGGCATATCAGCTTCATTGGCTACGCAGCCAATTGCCTATGATTGAGCCGCTGCCCCGGATATATCGTTCTACACAATCCTCAATTGGTGGACTCCCGCGATATATCGGCAGCTAGTGTGTTCCGCCGTCAGGCCAGAAGGAGGGCAATGCCTGCGGAATCCGGGAGGAAACGATGACTGCAAAAAAAGAAGACTACCGCACGAACAGAGCTGACTATCTGCTTGCCGCGAAGAAAGGTCGAGCGACCGCTGATGATGATCGCAATGAGTCACTGGCAAGGGAGATGTGCCAAAAGGACTGGCGCTTAGCCGCGTTGGCCGCAAATCCCTGTAACAGCCTGCCGGAACCGAGGAAGCCAAGCCGCCCGCTTCTGTAAGAGCGGAAAGTCGCCTATTTGGGTAAGGCGTCCAGCCCTTCCGCCGCTCCGGCGTCAGAGCATTTTTGTGAACTGCAAGTTCCGATCATCGCGGCCAGCGGCGCGGCATTCGCTGCAATAGATGATCTTGAGCAGTTCCCAATGAAGGCAGGGCTGGCCCGGCCCGAACCGCCTGGCCAATGAGGCGACGTCAGTACCGCCCCATGGAACAATTTCTGGGCGCTCGGCATTGTTTGTCGAATTCAACGGAGGCCAGCCAATGTCCATCATTGAAAGCATCACCGGCATCTTCTCATCGAAGGAAGAGCCGAAAAAGGGGCGTGCAAGAAAGGCCGCTGCGCCGAAGAATGCAGCTCCGAAGAAAGCCGCTGTTAAAGCGTCCGCTGCCAAGAAAGCCGGTGCCGCACCGGCGATGTCAGCCCACTCGAAAGACTCTGCCTCAAAGGGTAAGTCAGGGCAGCGCAAGGCGGCCGCCAAAAAGAAGGCAGTCCACTGACGAAAGAACCCCGCGAAAGCGGGGTTTCTTTTACAGAACCGCCACCGGTTAACTCCCCAGGATCTCGGCCCGGCGCCTGCTTTCAGGCAATTCACCCTACGAAGGCGCCGGCCGTTCTTAGCGGAGACGGCCAGAGGTCGGAAACGGCAGCTGCGTAGATAGCTCTAAGGCAGGACGTTGCGGATTATTTCATGAGCGAAAAAGCCCGTTGCCAATGCCAAGGAGACGGGACAAGCCACCGAGCTCCAACAAGGGAGGGACCACGTGTCCAAAAGCTTTTTCGTCGAAGAGATGGCCGGCGATTTGCCGACCACAAGCGGCGAGATTACTGCGGAGACGCCTGAAGAGGCCGTCGCCCGCGTGATCAGCGACGCTGTTGTAACGGAAAATTGGGAAGCCGGCGCCGACGAGAAATGGGTCAGAGTGACAGACAACGAGCGCGGTATAATCTATCGATTTCAAATCCCGCCTAAGACGGCTGACTAGCCGGCCTGTTCCTACAATCTGGGTTGCAGAGAGGCCGGGCTACTGGGGAACTTATCGCATCCCTGCAATCTCTTCAGGTATCCGTAAGCCGGAGGCCTCCCGACACAAAGTCGTTCGCGCCGCTTCTTTGGAGGCGCAGCGTCCGTCTCCTCCCCGAATGCAAGGACTTCGCTCCTGCCGTTGAACCTCCACGTCCCACGAACGTTGAGCGCGACTAAGACCTATCGCCAGGGAGTGCAAATGACCAAACCGATCGAGAGCTGGAACGATACGTACAAACCAGTTGAGCTTGCCCAGAAATACGGTCTAACAATCGGGCAGGCTAAGATCGTCATCAGCTCCAACGGCCCTTCGAGACATGGCTGCGAAGTGGGAGCGGAGGCTTTCCGGAATGCCTTGAAGATGCGGACCGGGCGGAAACCTTCACGTCATCGTTCCGCCGGTCCAAATCCCCAGGCAGGTTGACCCAAACTCCATCAATCTGTGCGGCCGCCTTGTTGGTGGATGCTTCAAGCACGGCCTGATACGCCGGTATCTTCCTCGATTTCGTTGCTGTTGATGCGGAGCGACCTTGCATCGGCGAACCGGTTTTGCACCATCTCGGCGACAGAGATGACGTCATGATGCGCTTGCTCGGGCATATACTGGCAATCCATGATGCAGGAAATCGGTGCCGCGCGTTCATTAAAACAGAATGGCCGAAAGAACGGCCAAGCCGATTGACACAGGCACCGCTACCAGCAAACTCACTTCAACAATCAGGGTTTCTTTGTCGCTAAACAATGCACTTTTACTGGGGTTTAGGTTCCGAGCTACGAAGAGCCCGCTGGAGCTTGGTCAGCGGGCAGGTGGCCCGCTCGCGAACTCAACGTCTCGCGAAGAGAGCTTCTTCATCATCCCGCTGACGGCCTCCAAGGGCGGCTGCCGCACTTGCGATGAACGCTCCAATCACCAGCGCCAATGCGCCAATCAATGCTGATGTTGCGCTCGCCTTGCGTGCCTCGTCGGCGGCGGCCTTGGCTTTGTTTTTCGCGTCCTCGATGTTCCCCAAGACCGCATCAACACGCTTCGTGGCGTCAGCCTGTGACAGCCCCGTCCGCGCGGCTACCAGGCGCGCGAGGTAGGCTTTGTCGTCGGCGGAGACTTGGCCACTCACCGCGCTCACAGTGAGTATACGTGTTGCTTGCCCTACCGCGGCACCATTATCCTCGCCATTGGGGTTTGCTACTGTGCCTGCATCCGTGGGGCGGAAAAGAGAGTCCACAAAATAACCAAGTGCGTTGCCGGCCTGAGGGCTTGAGTTCGCCGCGGCTGCGGTGGCCCCTGTGGCGGCACCAAATGCGACATTGGAGGCTGCTTGGACCCCTGCGCCGAGAACCGAGGAAGAGCAGAACTCAGGACGCCCGCGACAAGGGGCACACCAGCGGCGGGCTAACGGCGAATGAACATGTTGCGCTGCCCCGAGTCCGATTGGGCTTCGCTGGTTCGCGAAGCTAAGGTGCTATTGGGCGACCTGGATCCCAAGTCAGTGGAAGAGAAACCGGCCGGCGACTAGATCCGCGTCACCTTGTCGAGATGCAGTCGCAGCCTTTGGCCTTCAGCATAGTTCAGAGCATATTGCTCGCTCACAAAGGTGCGGGCGCTTTCTTTCCCGTCCTCCTGGACGAGGACGTGCCATTCCCCACAAACCTCGGTTATCGAGACGGAATTCACGGTGCAATGCTCTGCGCTATAGGGATTGAGCAACGGTCTCGTCTCAATCAGTAATTCGCGCGACCGCTCGATCGCTTCCTTCGAGCTTGCGATGAGTACGACGTCGAGCGCTGTTTGGTTTGGGCAAGTGGAGACTGGATCGGCCAACGAATTGCTCCCGGTCTGGGTTCAGACAAGAGCGCGGTCGGTGTGTCTCTCAGCCGCCGATGTCCACAAGGTCGTTACCGGCGATAGGTCACTTATGCGCCCGTGCCGCATCGCCACCAACCACATTTGATATGGCAGTAGTCGCACGTTCCATCACAAGAGCCCGTTCGCCTGGGGAGGGTCGAACGGGCTCCGGGGTCTGGGCCCCCGGCTGCGCTGGGACCTCGGCACGAGCTGCGCAGCGAAACACAACAAGGCGGCTGGCGGATTGTTCCATTAGCTGGCGCTTGCTAACTATCTGCCGCTCCGGCATTGTAATGGCATGGCCAAGGGCAGCATAAAGGTCGGCGACGAGGTCGCCATAACGGCAACCGTGCGCAAGCGCGTGACAGAGGACAGGATCAGCGTTTTGATCCCGTCGTACCATCAACCACATTCGATCGTGGACACCACGCCTCACATCAGCAGCGGGCAGCAGATCGAGATTGTGGGAGAGGTCACACGCGTCGACGAGGACACGGTGACGGTCGGCGGCAAGGATCTCGGGATAACGGTCAAGACGAACACTGTGCGGCTGGTGACGAGCCACGTTCCACCTATGAGGAAGGCACCCTCCGCTAACTAGGCAACTTAGTCGCCTGTGGAGCGCCGTTCGCCTAGGTCGGCTCGCGCGCTCGCACCTCTGAGCCGGAACAAGGCCTGGCGATCATCGTTGGAGCGGTGACCGAAACGGGGCGCTATGCATGAAACCTACCAAGTCGAGGAGATGGCCGGCGAGACGCCGGTTTCCCGTAACACAGTCACCGCCAAGTCGCCGTGGGAGGCTGCGACCCTCAGTAACAAGAAAGAGGTCCAGGCGCGCAGAGAAGAACGGCTATGGGTTCGCGTTACCGAAGAAAGCGGCCGCGCGGTATACAAATACGCGTTCAAATAGCTGCCCTCGCCGGACCGGCGGAACGAGCAAAGGACAGGTGCGTTCCTCTTCATGGTTCTCGCCGACGAGATCGAAATGGTGAAAGGCCATGTGAGGCTGGGTGAGCAGCATCTGCTTCGTCAACACGAACTCATTGCCCAACTGGAGCGGGACAACCTGCCGACACGTCTAGCCATCGAATTGCTCCACCAATTAGAGGACATGCAAGCTCTGCACCGCCTGCATTTATCGCGGCTGCTGCGCATGGCTGTGGATAGTAAGCCCTCGTTCACCATATCAGGGCATCCAAATTAAAGGCGCAAACAGCGCGCCTAATCTGGACCTGCGTCAATTGAGACGCGCCCCACCCAAACGGCGGCCCGACGCTTTCAATCCGGGACCCCAACCAAAGTATGCGTCGGCCGCCAGATTTTTAGGCCTGGGATTTCGCGGGGGCGAGATCATGCAATGGCTGGAGCGAATGAAGGCGGCCATGTCCGCCAGAGAATTTCTGGTAGTGCCGCCCCGGGAAGCCCGCTACGAAAGCGCAGCCTATCGGGCTCAGATGGCGGCTGCTCTATCGGCCGCGATGCCCGACTCTACGTTTACCGTGACGCTTGAGCATCCGCAGCAGCAGGACGAGGAAGATACCTTTGTCGAGCCGAACGGCGTAGTGCTCAATCTGGAGCCGTTTCTACAGCGCGTTGCCGAAGCCCTGGCACCCTTCGTTGCCGACAAGACGCTCAACTAGACTAGCTGGCACCCCAGACACACGATGCCCGGCCTGCGGGGAGTCGGGGGGACTTCGGGCGGACAGGCCGGGCCCTTACCCCGATGAAGTGCGGGGCAGACTCGCATTATGCGCCAGCGTTGATCCCTCGACATTAACAATTTTAGGTATCGCTCACGAAAAGCCCGTCGCAGCTAATAAGCGTGAGCGACGGGCTTTCTGAATTCGTGGCTAACACCCCCGAGGGACCGACCACTGCCTGTAGAACTCGGTGTGATCGCATGTTGTTCCATTTTGCTACGCCATGCGCCCTCGGCGTGCTCCATCGCCTCAAAGATCAGCTCGGCAACGCTATCGACTTCTTCGTTAAATTTCCCTGGGTGAAATGCCTCCGCGTTCGGCCCCCTTCATCAATCAAGCCAGATCGCTCAATGCCACCGGATCATCCGAAATCGGTAGGTGTTCAGCCATCCATCGATATATGAATCGAGCCCCTCGCGTGCTCATCCGGCTATAAGCGAAATAAGCCTATCAGGTTCCGCTTTAGCGATGAGCCCGCATCGAGGGGAACGATGCGGGCTCTATGTCGGGTGATGCAAGCCCGACCGCGACGCCAGCACAGCCTAACCAAAAGATGCGTCGCCGTTATCCGAACCGCCGCCTGGCTGGAATGTTCCAGCAACAAAAAGCCCGCTGGCTGGGAGCTAGCGGGCTGTGCAATCTCCGTGGGTGGGCTGTCAGTCGGACAAGGACCGGCGGCCCCGATGGTCCAGCAACAATGGCTGTGAGCTTCGCCTTGCAACGAGCACAGGCGATCGCTGCGAAACAAAGCGATGGAGCGAGCGTTGTTCTGCTGTTCAACAAGGCTAGCGGCATGCCCACTTTTCATTTTTCCACGTCGACAACGGCGAATTCAACCCCGATGATGAAGGCGTCGATCTTCCCGATCTGGATGCCGCGCGCCTGGAAGCAGTGCGCGCGGCCGGCGAGATGATCAACGACAGCAAGCAGTCTTTTTGGGAGCATATGACCCCCTGGATCATGAACGTAACGGATGACCAAAATCGGCTTCTGTTCACTCTCCAGTTCGCTGCAAAGGTGCCATCTGGACAGGCCCTTTACATTCCGCGAGAGGGCGAAGCAAAAAACCCGCTGGCCGAAGCCAGCGGGTGAGAGGTGGTTGGTCTCGGACCCACCAGGACCGAGCGACCAATCATGTGCACGGGCCGCGCCTACAAATTTTTAGGGAAGGGCTTGCTTCAGGCGCAGCTCGTCGATCTCCCGCTTCAGGTCCTGGATGACGTCACGACGCGCGCCGAAGTCCTGACAGTTCGTCAATGCGGCAATTTGAAGTCCGCCGGTCGCCCGATTCCGCCGCATCCACTCGTTGTGCATCACGCCGGTCGGAAAGTAGCGCCTTCCGCCCCGTCTGCCGGGTTTCCGTGGCGTGCCACGTTCCGTGCCGGACCTGGAACCAATCGCGCGCGCCCAAGTTAGGAAGAGCTTATCGGGGACTTCGCTATGCTCCTTGCCTTGGACGATGCGATCTCGTCGGCTGTTTTGGCCGGCCGAGGGGCAGATGTGGAAATCTTCGGCGTGGTCGACCTCACCAGCAAAATTGAAACGCGGATCAGCGCTTTAAGCGTGGGGCACGCCATCCAGTTCGTCGCCAACGCGTCGGTGCTCGGTTACGATGTTCGCGGTGCCATGGTCCATACGGGTTACCGGGCACGCCAAGCCTCAGGAAATGGGGCTGCGACCGCCTGTGGTCGCAATACGGTGGCGCCTTGCTCCAGCCTTGAATGCCGGACGCGGGCGCGCTGCAGTAAACTGGGATTGCCGATCCCACCGGCTAAACGCTAATCCTCGTACCTCCGTGCTGACGGCCGGCGCTCGTAGTCTACTGGGGCATTGCCAATATTCGAGCCTCTCCACGCCCGACCTCGCGTCCAAGCTTGAAAGCGGCATAGACTGCGCCGAGAGTTATCAGCAATCTGAGCATGATTGTTCTCCGTTCAGGGCAGAGGAGCCGGAGCAACTCCTGTTGGTTCCGGCAATCGTCCTCGAGTGGAACCCGCGCCCCTCGGCAAGGACGCGGGCCGGTGTCTCCACCAATCTGCGGTCGCTTGAGGGGACGATCGCAGACCTCTTTTCAACAAGCTGAATTACCGCTTGTTCCTTCATCAAAAGAAGAACCGCGACTGAAGCCCTCTCGTGAAGGTTCGAATTAGAGCGCCGGCTTCAGAGGGGTGAACAAGCTAGCGACCGGTGACGCCCTCGGCAGAGAGCGAAAACCAATCCCGCAGTCTTCGAGGTGTTTCGGTCCGGCTGCCGAGGAAGAGAACATACCTTTCCAAATCCAGAGCTTGGGTAGTTCCAGTCCGACGGACGCGCGTGCAATTCAAGAGACTCGTGGTGGCGTCGCGAGCGGCGTGCTTTCAGTGCCAGTGCGCTACATGCACACGCCGCCGGAAGTTCTTTGCCTCGACGACGTGCAAGCTACCGTCGATCTGGTTTGCGCCTACTGTCGACGATTGACGCCTGAGCTGGACTTCACGCCAGAATGAGGGGGTTCCCTTCCGGCATAGGCATGACCAGAAGGTCCCTTCACCTTTCAACAGTTCACTGGTCCCGATTGGCGCCGAGCTTGCTTCTGGAACAGATGACCGTTGACGGAGTTCGGTAGTGGGCAGCAGGCTCCAATCTGCCCAAGCGGCCCGCTGCTACTTCTCTTGGCTGAGGCATCACTAGCAGCGGCCACTCCGGCTAAACGCGACATGATTGATATGGGGAAGAAGGAAAAGCTTAGGGCCAAACATAGAGCTGAAAAGCCTTTAGAAAGCGCGCTCATCGCGGAAGCAGCCTACTACGCCCGCAGGTGCGGTATCACCATCCACGAAGCCGCTAAGATCATTCGACAAGCCACACACCGAACCAGATAGTTTCGCCGACCAGACGTCATGCTCAGACTAACCACCTCGAGTTACCGCCATCGTGCCACTGGCGACAACCATCCAGTTCACTTCGGCCTTCTTCATCTGCCCTCGAAGCTCCGGTTTCAGGCCCTTGTCGAGCATTGTGACAATCGAGCCTGGATCCTCGAGATGGCTGAGTCTCTTCGGTCGTTACGTCGAGCAACATGTTCTTGCGGCCGAGATCGTCTTCGCCCCGGCCTTGGGTGAAATAGCGCATGCAGCAAGCTCGCCAACCGCGCCGCCGAACTGCTCCATTTTTTAACCTCCCGCCAGCAGCAACTTGACTGGATGCTGCACAAGCACGCTAGCGGAACAACAAGGGCCTGTGCTTGTTCGGCGGCGATGATCAATCCGGGCATCAATCGCTTTTGCGATGTCGCTGTTGTGGGGGGCGGTCCTGCCGGTCTTGCCGCGGCCGTCTATCTGTCTCGCTTCTTGCGATCCGTGCTGCTCTTCGACGCCGGCGACGGACGGGCGGAACTCATTCCCAAGACCCACAATTGCCCAGGCTTTCCCGATGGCGTTTCAGGCAAGGATCTGCTGGCCCGCTTGAGAGCGCAAGCGATGGCATACGGAACCGAAATAGTCGCGGCGGGCGTAAAGTCTCTGACAGCAAGACCCGGTGCTTTCGTTCTGGCAACGACTACCGGTCATGTTCATGCGTCCCGCGTTGTGCTCGCGACGGGCGTCGTCGATCGGGCCCCCGCTATGCATGGCCTGCGCAAGGCGATTGCGGCAGGGATTGTTCGGCTGTGTCCTGTTTGCGATGCCTATGAGGTTCAGGGACAGCGCATCGCGGTTGTTGGCCCCGAACGCTCGGCTCTTAAAGAGGCTCTGTACCTGCGGCACTACAGTCGGGACATTTGCATCATATGCAACTATCCCGAAGACGTTTCAGGGTCTACCCGTGCGAAGGCTGGCGCCGCCGGCATTGCGGTCCGGGACTTCGTGGACGATCTTGTTCCACGGAACTCCGGCCTCGATCTCGTCATGGCGGATGGATCGACGGAGCGGATCGACGTGCTTTATGCCGCCATGGGGTGCGACGTTCGATCGGAACTCGCCATGGAAGTTGGCGCGCACTGTGATGAGGACGGCTACATTCTCATTGGACCACACGCGCAAACCTCGATCGAGGGGGTCTACGCCGTCGGAGACGTGGCCAAAGCACTGAACCAGATAGCGGTGGGATTTGGTCAGGCGGCTTTGGCATCCACTCATATCCACAATGCCATGCTAGCGGAGCGAGCCGGCTCACGATGCGAGAAAGAGCCAGAAGCGCATCATCAGTCCCCAAATCCACGACCTGGCGGATGATAATAATCCACAGGTCAATTACCGGCTTTGATGCCTATCAGCCTTCGGTCACGCCCTCATCGCGGCCACCGACGTTTCACAACGCGGAAACCGTACCTGCCACCGTTGATGCCATGCACCTTGTTCAAATTCTGCTCCCATGCATGGACAACCAAGGGCAGCCTTTCGGGCAGGAAGAATTCGAGAGGGTAAAGGAAGAGCTGGCTGGCCGTTTCGACGGCGTTACCGCTTTCCTCCAGGCTCCTGCGGATGGGCTGTGGAGAATGGGGGCCGAGGGTGTTCGAAATACCCCTGGGATATAGCGATGACGCGGATCGCGACGTTCAACGTCAATGGCGTCAATGGCCGCTTGCCGGTGCTGCTGAAGTGGCTTGGCGAGACTGCCTATGACGTGGTCTGCCTCCAGGAACTGAAAACGTCGGACGACAAATTTCCGATCGAGGCAATTCGAGATGCCGGCTTCGGCGCGATCTGGCACGGCCAGAAATCCTACAATGGCGTGGCAATCCTCGCGCGTGGAACGGACCCGGTCGAGCGCCGCCGCGGCTTGCCGGGCGATCCCGATGATACGCATAGCCGCTATTTAGAGGCGGAGATCGACGACCTTGTCGTCGGCTGCATCTATCTCCCCAATGGCAATCCGGCGCCAGGCCCCAAGTTCGATTACAAGCTCCGCTGGTTCGAACGTCTCCTGACCTACATCAAATCCCTACTAGACGAGCACGCCGTTCTCTGTGGCGACTACAATGTCGTCCCCACCGAGATGGACGCTGTAGTGCCTGCGCGCTGGTTGGGCGATGCCGTCTTCTTCCTGGAAAGCCGGAGCGCCTACGCTCGCATGCTGGACCTGGGCTGGGTGGATGCGATTCGCCGGATCCACCCAGGCAAGGGCATATACACCTATTGGAACTTCTCCTGTCGCGGCGGCTACGATCGCAGCTCCGGCCTGCGCATGGATCACTTGCTTGTAAGCCCATCGCTTGCGCAGACGATCCAAGCTGCAGGTGTCGATGTCGAGACCCGTGGGTGGGAAAAGCCCAGCGATCACGCACGCCTGGATCGACGTCGACCGATGAAACCGCCGCGCTTGCCCCCCCTTCCGGCCTGGACCTTTGTGCTTGTTCAGCCCGCGCCGATAGATCACTGACCCGTCGTCCCGAGGTGCGTCGATTGACCGGTCAGACGCGCTCCCGATCGCCGGCACGATATTGTCGCGCTAGTCGAGCGTGCCGCGGGCGCGGCGTGATCGCCCTCAAGGCTCATCAAAGCAAAAATTCCACCAGAAGGTTCTTTCGCCCTGAGCCAAGAGCGGGTGACCATCCGCCATTCTATTTCCGCGAGGAACAATCACCGCGCCGCGATGTTAGGGAGCCTCAACCCTGGAGGCCCCCCATGTTCATGCACAACAAGCGACTGCAGTACACCGTCCGTGTCTCGGAACCCAATCCGCGTCTCGCCTGTATGATCATGGAACAGTTCGGAGGCGCCGATGGCGAGCTTGCCGCCGCCATGCGCTACTTCACCCAAGGGCTGGGCGAAGACGATGTCGGCCGCAAAGACATGTTGCTCGACATCGCAACCGAGGAATTGAGCCACCTGGAGGTCGTCGGCTCGATTGTCACCATGCTCAACAAAGGCCTGAAAGCACAGCTTGCCGAAGGGCAGATGAAGGAGGCAGAGCTCTACTTGATGGTTGGCGCCAGCGGCACGACGGCCAAGGAGTCCATCCTGTTCGGCGGCGCACCTGCGCTGTGCGACTCCGCTGGGGTGCCGTGGACTGCCGCCTATATCGATTCCCGCGGCGAGCCCACCGTCGACCTGCGGTCCAACATTGCGGCGGAGGCAAGGGCCAAGATCGTCTATGAGCGGCTGATCAACATCACCGATGATCCCGGCGTCAAGGACGCGCTAGGGTTCCTCATGACGCGCGAAATCGCGCATCAGAAATCGTTCGAGAAAGCGCTGTACGCGATCGAGAACAACTTCCCCACTGGCAAGCTCCCCGGCATCGAGAGATTTGCCAGCATGTACGTCAACACGTCGCAGGGCGAAGGGGACATAAACGGGCCGTGGAACTCGGGCGATGAATGGGACCGCGTGGACGACCTTGAGGAAGTCATGCCGGCGGACGATGGCGATGGGACGGCAACAGTCAAGCTGGCGGCCAAGGACATGAAGATCGTAGCCAAGATGGGCGAGCGCACGCTTTCTGACCCCTCCTCCGCTCCGACCACGGGCGCGGATCTAGGTGCCGGACCGGGGGCCGGACGAACCAAGAATGGCGACATGGGCGGCGCGGCGAGCATCAAAGAGGCGCCTGCGCGGGCAGAGGCCACCCCTCGCAAGAAAAGATGAAGTGGGCTGATTGGGCCCTGCCAATTTGACGAGGCCCGGTGCGTCCTTACGGGGTACACGAGATGCCAAAGGCGGGAGAGACAGCCCTCGCTGGCCGCAAGACACTGTCGTTGCGTGTCCGTATCGCGCAGAGTTCGGGAGCTCGTCAGAACAGCTCGATTGCGGGCCGTGTGATCATGAGCCAATAGATCGCGGCCACGCATGCGAATGCTGGAAACCCGAAAGCGAACCAAAGCCGAAAGAGCTGTTTGTAGCGCTCGGGCGGCGGGATGCCAGCGGATGCGGCTTGCGCAGCGAGATCCCGCATGCGCATCTGCATCCACACCACCGGTAACCAGAACAGCCCGGTGACGACGTAGAGCAGGATCGACAGCACGATCCAGCCCTCGCGGAGCGAGTAGCCAGACTGCCAGGCCAATGCGGCGCCGGTTATCGGTTGCGCGATGACGGCAGTGGCGGTGAACAGGAAATCGGCAATGACGACGATCCGGGCCACGGCGGCGATCGTGGCGGCGCTGCCGGTCCGGTGGGCGAGGAGCATGAAGAACGCAATGCCGGCACCGGTGCCGAGCAGCACGGCAGCGCCGATGAGGTGCAAATATTTCAGCGCAAAGTAGAGCATCAGCGTTCCTCCAGGATCGCCAGCGCGCAGAAGTGCAAGACGAGTATCGGCAGGATTTTCATCAGGGGGCCGAGGGGCTCGTTCCACAGGTCCGGGCGAAGAATTGTTCCAGCAATCGCATAGAAGGATGAAATCGAGATCGCCCCCCAGAGCCCTACCCGGCTGGCCGGACGCCATGCGATCATCGCGCCGACGACCATATCGGCCAACGCGCCTGCGACAACAGCCGGGCCGGCCAAGGGCTCGAAGGCGGTGTTGAGCAGAAGCTCCACTCCGCTGCGCCAACCGGTGGTGAGGGAGATGATACCGGTCGCGATCCAGAAGAACGGCAGAACCACGAAGATTGCCGGCTTCACGAAGTAGAGCCTGGCAAACCAGCGCTCTTGCACGGTGGGAGGGCTGGCGGCCAAGGCGGACGCGAGACTGGACGGCTGGAGCCCGGTTGCAAGCTTCCACGGCTCCAAAGCGCCGGTCGCACCGCGCGCGATTTCCTTGGCGGCGTTGGTGCGTATTGGAGGCCGCCAGCCGAGGAGGCCCGCCACGTCGCCGAGCCGGTAAAGCGTTGCGGCCATCCATCCGGGCAGGACAAACTCCTTCGCTCTGCCCCACCCAAACCATTGGCGGTACCGGGCGACGACTTCGCTCATCGTCAGTGCCTCGGGTCCTGCCAGTTCGAGCGTCAGGCGGAACGGGCCTTGCCTACCGAGCAGGATCGAAACAGTGGAGACCACATCGTCAAGTTGGACCACCTGCAGAAGCCCCGTGCCGGGCATTGCTGGAGCCAGCGGCAGGGCCGCGAGGCCTCGAAAAAGGGCGCTTGCGCCGAAGGCGGGCCGACCGAGCACCACCGAGGGCCGCAGGATCAACCAGTTGAGATCACGCTCCATCAACGCATGGTCCCCAGCCAGCTTGCTGGCCGAGAAAGCTGAAGGCTGTTCCCGGTCGACACCGACTGCAGAGAAATGGATAACCCTTCGCACGCCTGCGCGTTCGCAGGCAGCAAAGAGAGCCGAGGCGCCGGTAGCATGAACGTTGCGCGTATTCTCCCGAGCACTGTCCTGAAGCACGCCCGCGCAGTTCACGACAGCGTCGACCCCACGAAGGTGGGGGAGCCAGTCTTCCGCCTCCAATGCCCTCGCCATATCGATGACGACGCTCCGCCCCTGAAAAAGGCCATTTGGTGTGCGGCCACGGACAGCCCGGACGACTTCGTGCCCCTCCGCCGCAAGGCGCGCGCACAATGTCGAGCCAATCAGACCTGAAGCGCCAGTGATCAGAACGATCATCCTTGCTTGATCCATCGCGCTCTCTCCCGTCTCGACCACGTCGCATTCTCCCGGATCTCAGGCGGCGCGGCGATCGCCACTTCGCGAACCGCACTTTCTCAATCCTTCAACTTCGCCTTTCCAACCTGGGGCCTGTCCGTACGCAAAAGCAATCAGAACGTAGGGTTTCGTACGCTGAACCAGCGCACCCGAACTTGCGAACGCGACAAGCTGTTCCACTCGGCGGGTGGGCCACTGTGAACCGGTCAGGGTAGTTCGCCTCCTGACTCCAGCGTCGGTGGGTCGCTTGGGTTCGCCTCGACGAGGGCAGCAAGGCGAGAGAGGAAACCGAGTAGCCCTTTTTCAGGATCATCGTCGTCGCCCGTGACCACTGTGATGCCCCAACGCGCCAGCACCGCCTCCTCGACCGGATCACGGTGCGCCATGAAAATGAAGGAGGGAGGCCGATCCGCCTCGTAGCCCGATCGGCTCCAAGTTTGCCAGAGCCGGTGCAGGAGCAACCGGATGTTCAGGTCGGAAAGGCTGTAGCCAATGAACAAGACCGTGCTGCCCAAGGCGTCCGAACGGAACCTCACGTCGAGCGGCGAGTCGAATGACAGCCGGTCGAGGTAGTCAGTCTCTGTGAGAACCAGGGAGGAATCGTCATCGAAGTCGCCGTGGAATTTCACAATGTAGGGGACATCCCTGCGCGCCTTCGACACGTCCCGCGCATTGGCCACTTTGACGTATTCGACGCCATGTATCTCAAAGGCAACTTCGAGGTTCCGATCGTAGTTCGTGGTATAGATCACCGGGAAGTTCAGCGCGACGATGAGACGGTGCAATTCGGATGTTTCGATCTTGTCGCGGCTAACGGTCCAGTGCCGGTCCATCCAACTGCGAAGCGGTCCGATGCTGCCATGCTTGATGCGGTAATACTCGGCAAGGGTCTGAAAGCGATCACGCTGCCTGCCAAGGTCCACCTCAAGGCCAAGCTCATCCGCCATTCGCTGGATCAGTTCCTCCCAGGAAGGCAGTCCGACACTCATGGAGACGCCCGCCCCGACGAACAGGACGGCGTCCCGTTCTCGAACGGATTTTGCGAGCGGCACAAGAGGATCGCTGGTCATTGCAGACCGAGGAGAGACGAGCGCTGCCCATCACCGAATCGGTGGCCGCCGCAGCAGCGGCGTCGACACCCTGCGCATGCTCCGCAATCATGTCCTGCCATCATCCCTCTTCTCGTTCGATACAAGTTTATCTGCCAAGCGGCCACGCGAGAGCTTCCCCCGACGCCGCTCATCGCTTGTTCCGGTGCTGTAATTGGCGATCGGCGGTAATGCGCTTTATCATCCTAGCTCTCGGAGCTTCCGAGCTTCCTTGACGAGCACGGCAAGGTTGTCCCCATGCCTTTGAATCAGGTCCCGCGCCTGTTGCTCTGTGATGCCGTTCACTGCGGCGAAATAGGCGAGTTGGTCTACATCGCTTGTCGAAATGCGATTTGCATGTCGGACATCGTTGTCAGCGCTGTCACTTCCGCAATTAAATATATTCATACGGGGGCGCATGACGTCCTCGCATAGGCTTGGCGTCCGGGGCTGCTAGAGAATCGGGCTGCACACACAACAAACATGATCCCGGTTCGCCATCTGGGCTTGGGCCGCGAAATTCTGTTTGTCTGCCGCAAGCTCATAGCTGGCAGCTCTCCACTGCAACGCGACCGAACAACGGCCGAGAGACATTGTTCCAGTCGACGATCTTGTTTGATTGCCCGGCCTTGCCGAAACAGGCCCGCGAGCTTGTTAAGAGCCGGTCAGTCCACTTCGGAAGCACGCATACGCCGAAACTTGCCAAGCCATGGCGCCAACTGGCATCGCCTGGCTTACCTAATGAAGCCCAGAACACTCGTGAGCGCTTCACTCAATTGAGATGTCGCAACATGGATCCTGTGCAGCCATCTAACGCTAATTCTGGCGGGGCGGGTTGCTTTCTCCGCAATCGCAGCCTGGAGTGTTAGGACAACTAGATCGTCGACGGCCGCTTCCGAACCCCCTCGGTATAGAGCAGCCTGTTTGGGCAAGGAGCCAAGCAAACGAACAACGTTCAAGCGGGAAATTTCACAGGGTGCCATGCTGGTGATCTTACCAGCTCAGGGAGAGGCCGCGATTGGCCTCGCCCTGTCGGACTGGAGACTATCTATCGACATCTCCCAGCACGATATCGATAGATCCCAGGACAGCCGTAACGTCGGCAAGCAAGTGACCGCGGCACAGCAGATCCATCGCCTGCAGGTGCGCGAAGCTCGGCGCTCGCAGCTTGCAGCGGTAAGGCTTGTTGGTGCCGTCCGCCACCAGATAGACCCCGAACTCGCCTTTGGGTCCTTCGACCGCTGCATAGACCTCCCCCGCGGGCACGCGAAAACCTTCCGTGAAGAGTTTGCAATGATGGATCAGCGCTTCCATCGAACGCTTCATCGCAGCACGCTTGGGCGGCACGATCTTTCGGTCCGGATTGGAGATGGGGCCAGGCCCCTCCTTCACCAGCAGTTCGATACACTGGCGCATTATTTCGCCGACTGGCGCATCTCTTCCATGCGCACGAGATACCGGTCGTAGCAGTCGCCGTTCTTGCCCACCGGAATGTCGAAGTTCATTTCGGAGTAGCATTCATAGGGTTGTGCTTTGCGCAAATCCCACGCTGCGCCCGAGCCGCGCACCATCACGCCTGAGAAGCCCCATCCCAGGCATCCTTTCAGAGAAATACGGGATTGCCAACGTCGAGGAGCAGCATCGTCAGCGTTGCGCAGTCACGTTTCGGCCCAGACCACCGTCTGCGATCATTCTGACGCATGGCCATTTCGATCATGTCGGCACCGTGCTGGAATTGGCCAAGATGTGGGACGTGCCGGTCTATGCCCACCCGGATGAGCATCCATACCTGGACGGGACCGCATCCTATCCTCCACCCGATCCTTGGGTTGGTGGCGGCCTGATGGCGTTGCTTTCGCCACTTTTCCCGTGTGGCCCGATCGATCTCGATACCCGGCTTAGACCCTTGCCTAAGGGTGCGTCGGTGCCAGGCATGCCGGGTTGGCAGTGGCTGCACACGCCCGGGCACGCCCCAGGTCACATCTCACTGTGGCGCGAAGCCGACCGTGCACTGATTGCCGGCGACGCCTTCATAACAACAGGCCAGGAATCGGCCTACGAAGTCGCCGTGCAGCAGCTCGAAATGCACGGCCCGCCACGCTATTTCACGCCCGACTGGGAAGCCGCCGAGGGCTCGGTCCGCGAACTGGCCGCTTTGAAACCGGAACTGGTGATCAGTGGCCATGGAGGCGCGGCGGCTGGCGCGGGAATGCGCCAGGGTCTCGATCGGCTCGCGAAGCGGTTCGACCAATTCGCGGTGCCCGCAGGTTCGAAATATGTCCGCAAGCCAGCGACGGTTAGAAACGGCCGCGCCTACCAGATGCCGCACAGGACTGGCTGACGAAACCAGCATTGATACTCAGGGTTGCCCTCCAAAAGCCCGAACACAGCCGAGGAACCTTTCAGAGACCGCCGGGTTCTGCGCATCTCAGGGATCAGGTTTTGCCGGAATACCATGCAGCGAAGCAAGCGCTCGGAACAGGTTGCAAGCGTTGTGAGACAGCAATTCACAAACGATGGCGGCGCCACTTGCGCGCGCTCCCGGTTTTTCGCTCGGAGGGATGGCTACCCGACCACTTGCGTACAGTCATGGATCGGCTCAAGGCAAGCGAGATGAAGAACCCTAGACGCTGATCATTCGCTTTCCTTGCGAATTGAAGTAGCGGACCTTGGCCCTCCACCCCGTTCAGACCTTGAAACTTGACCAGGCCAAGCAGCCGCCGACCAACGGCGATGTGCTGACGACAAGGGCCCCGTTGGCATGCAGACTGAAGAGTCCTCCCCATGAGACCGGCCCAACGACCCATATAGATCCGTCAGAGCTGTTCCATCTTGTGCTCGTACCCGCTCTGAGAATCGCCTGCATCATGGAAGCCGGGTTCATCCCGTTCTGGAATACTACTATCACTTCGGAGTTCCGAGTGAAGCTTGGTCCCACCGCTGCCGCCAGCCCTGACAGTAAGACAATGCTCATCAAGGCGGCGCCCATGCCTCCACTGGCTGCTCCGCTCCGGCTCGGGAATGCCCAGGCGAGCAGCAAAGGCAAGAGGCCAAAGATAACGAGCCACCCGATGTCCCAGGCAAGCGGAGCATCACTATTCATCTTAATCCGATGCAGCCCGAGCAGCCAGTGGAATACAACCGCGTCGGCAACGTGCCACATGCCAAACCCGACCAGCGAAAGCCGCAGAATCTCACTCGTCGTGACGACGCGTGAATTCGTTGCTCGAGCCGCCACCAGCAAGATGGTGGCCAATACAAGCAACAGGTACATCACCAGATGAAAAAGGCCGTCGCTCATTACCTGGAACCGCAGGTCGGATCCGGGGGAGAAGGCTGAAAGCAAGTGATGCCACTGCAAGATCTGGTGCAGCACAATGCCATCGAAAAAACCCGCCAGCGCGAAGCCGACCAGCAGCCAACCGCAAAGCGCTTGGCGATTCACATCATGACGCGAGCGATTAACGGCATCATGGACTGACATCAGGTCCTCGCACGTCCGTGCCGCGGATCGGCACATATGGTCCCTTCTCAGCAGGGCCATGAAGGCCATGACGGGCCTCCAGCCAGAACACGAAAATCAATCCCCCGGCGATGGCCAAAAGCACCAGTAGGGCTGCAAACATCTCCAACATAGGCGTCGCTCCAGTCGGAACCGAACAGACCGTTCGTTCGGTTGTTCCAGCGGCCGAAAAATTTACCTTCCGTCAGCCGGGAACAATGCTCCGATTGCCCGGTTCGGTGCGCCTGGCGCGTGCACAACTCGCTGCCAGTCATCCGGCTGAAGATCGAGAGTTGCCATGTCCCCCACCGAGACAAGTGCAGAACTTCATTCTGGAGTCCGCCATCCCACCGGAGCCGCGCGCTGGCTGTTCTCGACCAATCACAAAGACATCGGAACGATGTATCTTGTCTTTGCGATCATCGCGGGCATCGTTGGAATGCTCCTATCGGTGGCGATGCGAATGGAGCTACAGGAGCCCGGAATTCAGATTTTCCCAGGCTTGGCTTCATTCATCTACGGTTATCAGGGCGATTCGGCGATCGACGGCGCCAAGCAACTCTACAACGTGTTCACCACTGCCCATGCGCTGATCATGATCTTTTTCGCCGTCATGCCAGGGCTGATCGGGGGCTTCGGAAACTGGATGATCCCGTTGATGATCGGCGCGCCCGATATGGCGTTCCCGCGGATGAACAACGTTTCGTTCTGGCTTCTTCCACCGGCCTTCCTCCTGCTCCTGTTCTCCATTTTCATGCCCAGTGTGCCTGGCGGCTTCGGCGCTGGAACCGGCTGGTTTCTCTACCCGACCCTGTCAACGTCGGGGCACCCGGGGCCTGCCGTCGACCTTGTTATATTGGCCCTGCACATCGCTGGCGCGTCCTCGATTCTAGGCGCCATCAACTTCATCACCACGATTTCAATATGCGCGCTCCTGGCATGACGCTGCACAGAGCCCTGTTGCCTGGTCGGTTTTGATTACCGGCTTCCTGCTGCTACTCGCTCTACCAGTGTTGGCCGGCGCGCTGACGATGCTGCTGACCGATCGCAATTTCGGCACCGCCTTCTTCGTGCCGGACCAAGGCGGGGACCTAATCCTCTACCAACATCTCTTCTGGTTCTTCGGCCACCCGGAAGTCTACATCATGATCCTTCCGGCCTTTGGCATCGTCAGCCAGGTCATCTCTACTTTTTCCCGCAAGCCGATCTTCGGGTATTTGGGGATGGTTTATGCAATCGTCGCCATAGGTGCGATCGGCTTTGTCGTGTGGGCGCACCATATGTACACGAGCGGGATCGGCCTCGATACCCAGCGCTACTTCACCTTTGCCACGATGGTAATCGCCGTTCCGACGGGCATCAAGGTCTTCTCCTGGATCGCCACCATGTGGGGCGGATCAATACGCTTACAGACGCCGATGCTCTGGCTCTCGGCTTCATCTTCCTTTCACGATTGGTGGTTCAATATGCGCGCTCCTGGCATGACGCTGCACAAGATGCCCCTGTTTGCCTGGTCGGTTTTGATTACCGGCTTCCTGCTGCTACTCGCTCTACCAGTGTTGGCCGGCGCGCTGACGATGCTGCTGACCGATCGCAATTTCGGCACCGCCTTCTTCGTGCCGGACCAAGGCGGGGACCTAATCCTCTACCAACATCTCTTCTGGTTCTTCGGCCACCCGGAAGTCTACATCATGATCCTTCCGGCCTTTGGCATCGTCAGCCAGGTCATCTCTACTTTTCCCGCAAGCCGATCTTCGGGTATTTGGGGATGGTTTATGCAATCGTCGCCATAGGTGCGATCGGCTTTGTCGTGTGGGCGCACCATATGTACCGAGCGGGATCGGCCTCGATACCCAGCGCTACTTCACCTTGCCACGATGGTAATCGCCGTTCCGACGGCATCAAGGTCTTCTCCTGGATCGCCACCATGTGGGCGGATCAATACGCTTACAGACGCCGATGCTCTGGGCTCTCGGCTTCATCTTCCTTTTCACGATTGGTGGCGTAACCGGCGTCCAGCTGGCCAATGCGGGGCTCGATCGCGAGCTGCACGACACCTACTTCGTTGTCGCCCATTTCCATTACATCCTATCGCTCGGCGCGCTCTTCGGTATCTTCGCAGGATGGTACTACTGGTTCCCCAAGATGACCGGATATATGTATAACTCCGTTCTTGCCGGGGTACATTTTTGGACAACGTTCGTTGGCGTCAATCTGGTGTTCTTCCCGCATCACTTCCTCGGCCTAGCAGGGATGCCACGGCGCTACATCGACTACCCTGACGCATTTGCCGGCTGGAACATGGTGTCCTCTTACGGCTCGTACATCTCTGGCGCGAGCGTGCTCTTCTTCCTGGCCTGTGTGATAGAAGCTTTCTCCAGGAGACGCCAAGTTGGCAGCAATCCTTGGGGTCCAGGAGCCACAACGTTGGAATGGATGCTGCCCTCACCCCCTCCGTTCCATCAGTGGGATAGCCTGCCGGTGATCAAATAACCGGCGCCTTTTTCGAAGCCTGAGGACGCCACGGCACTCGCTGCAGAAGATGATCTTGAGCAAATCCCACTGAAGGCAGGGCTGGTTTAGCCCGCACCGCCTGGCCAATGCGGCGACGTCGAGTACCGCCCTGCGCTTGCATTTGAGGCAGTGGACGCATAGGCCTGTGCCGCCGCAACTTGCCGCCGAGCGTGGCTTCTGTGAATGGATATTCTTTGCCCATGGCGATCTCCACAAAGGTCGCACCCACCCACCTTCTGATAAGGATCAGTCGCCAAGAAGGAAACCGGATCGATTGACCGTCTTCGACCGCTTCTCTTGCTATTTGTGCCCGCGCTTCTTTGCGTCCGTTTTGGTCCGGTTTTGAGTCTCCCGGGCTAAACGCGCTTCCCTCAATCGCGCTGTTTTCTCCGCGCGTTCCTGCCGCTCAACCCGCATGATTTCGTCAGCCGCCCGCCTTGCGCGTTCATCCCGGTCATTATCAACCTGACGGATCATCTCACTCTTCCGGCTCTAAAGATCTGAGGAACAACGCTCCGCGAAGCGGGACGTTCCTGTCTTGGGATGATCAACTTGGATCTCCTCGAACGCTCGCTGGAATACGATAGCTAACTCTAGATCTTATTGTTCGAGGTGTTCGCTTTGAGGAATGCAACGAAGAACTCACTCTCCTCACACGAGCAAGAGTCTCTCAACGTTGACCGGAGGCAACAAAGTGAACTCCCCCAAACGCGCCGTGTGTACCGACCCCATCATAGTCTAAGCTGCTATCCAACAACCGGCTCTAAACGGCCTCGCGACACTGAAAGTGTCCGGCCGGACACCTGCCTCAACCTGCTTCCACGTCACGGGATGCGCGATCGGGTAGCCGAGGCGGGCTCGCGGAGAAAATGCGCCTACGGCAGTGTTGCCTCGGCCGTTGCGGAGGTAATCAAGGAAGATGCGTCCTGCGCGTGCTGATGGATCAGCTGATAGAAGGTACCGCTCGGGGTCGGCGTCCACAAGGCACTGAGCCAGCGATCTGGCTAGTTTCCGCGCGCAATCGTGAGTCATGTTTGGCGGCAGCGGGGCCGTAAGATGGACGCCTTTGCCGCCGGTCACCTTCGGCCAGCTCTCCAAGCCAGCGGCTTCAAAAATCATACGGAGCGACAGCGCGGCCTCCATGACCACATCCCACGGCACGCCTTCGCCGGGATCAAGGTCCAATACGAGCTGGTCAGCGTGTTCGATGTCGTCGATGGTCGCGTTCCATGGATGAAGCTCGACGGCGTCCATTTCGACCAAGCCAAGCAAACCATCGAGGTCATCTACCCAGACCCGGACACCTTCGCCGCCTTCGCGCTTTTTGACTTTTAGCTGGTGCACCGACCGTGGAATCGGGGGCAACGGCCCTTTATGGTAGAACGTGGCACCGTAGGCGTGGCGGACGAGCTTCAGTGGTCGTCGGCCTAGATGAATCAGCGCCCGGTCGGCTACTCGCCGCCAGTATCCCGTCAGCTCGTCCTTGGATGGCGCGACCGCGTCCGGTAGCAACTGAAGAATGTTCTTTCGCGGGACGCCGTGCTTGCTTTCCACCCGGCGCTTGGAAGGAGCCGGAGGCTTGGCCGTAATTGGCTGAAGGTCCTCGCGCAATCCCTTGAACACCGCCTCGCGCAAGATGCCGCGGTCCGTCACACCGCTGAATTGCACCTCTGCCAGCACCTCTGGTCTGACCCACGTTGCCTTGGGTTTCTTGATGGGTGCCGACAACGGCGACTTCTCGATGATCAGCGGGTCCAGCCGCTCCCGAACCCGTTGGGCTGCTTGCAAGGTATAGCCGCTTTGCGCCTTCCCGGCATATAGCAGGCGGTCGCCGTCTCGCCTGCCTATGTAAAGCGAGGCGATGCGGCGCGGCTGAGCCCCGAGCTTCTCAACGAAGGCGACAATCGAGAACGTGTCGCTCTTGATGCACTTCACCTTGAGCCAGCTTGTTTGAACGCCGGAACGGTAGGGAGAGTCGGCTCGCTTCGATACAATGCCCTCCAAGCCCATCCGGCAGGCATGGTCGAACACGTCGCTACCGCCCGCCTCCAAATGCTCGGCATAGGTCAGCGTCGGAGCCGTTTCTTTCAGCCAGCCATGCAGAGCAGCCTTGCGCTCTATGAGAGGCATCTGTCGCAGATCTCGACCGTTGAGGTGCAAAAGGTCGAATGCAAAGAACATGAGCTTTAGCGAGTTCGGGTTTCCCAGCTCCCGTTCGAGGGCTTGAAAGTCCGGCAGCCCGGTGGTGCCGAGGACCACCACCTCGCCATCTAGGATTGCCGACTTGACCGGCAGGTTGGCAGCCGTCTGAATTATGCGCTTGTAGCGGTGAGACCAGTCGTAGCCCCGTCGGGTGAATGCTCGTGCCTCACCGCGCTCGATGACGATCTCTGTTCGATAACCGTCATACTTGATCTCGTGCAGCCAGTCGGAATCGGCGGGAGCTCTCTCGACCAGCGTCGGCGATTGGAACTCGATGAAGGTGAGTTGGCCTTTCCGCTTACTCATGCACTCGGAACTCCCTGAGCTGAGGAAATGGCCGGGAGCTGGTTGCGTTCCTTAGCAGTCGCTGAAGCATCGAGGTGGAACATTTTGCCTATGTCCGCTTTCTCTTTTCGCGAGCGGAGGACAGACACATGGCAGACGACAAAAGCAAAACGGATTTCCGTGACCGGGACCGTGTCTCGGGTGATGAAGAATACGAAGTTGGCTATTTCGCCAGCAAGTTTGGGCTTTCGATCCCTCAAGTGCGCGAGTTGATCGCCAAGCATGGCAACGACCGCGAGACCCTTGAGGCAGAGGCGAAGCGCCTTGGGGTACGATGATGGCTCGCTACCGCGTAGACGAACTCTTCGGCGAAGATGTCGTCTCTACAAATGAGGCTGATGCTGACAACGCACTACAGGCAGTGGAAGATGTAACCGGCAAAGTCATCTCGCCGCGCGCGCTGCAGGAGCACTGGTTCCGCGTAACAGACGAGAGCGGCACAATCCATGAGTTCAGTGTCGATGCCGATCCAGCCAAGGTGTTCAGCAAGTAACCCGCCGCCGCCGGACCTAAACACCGGCCGACCTAACGAGTCATGGTGCATTGCGGCTCCTCGCAAATCGACCGCGCCGGTCGACGTTCTGAAAGGAGAAGCAACCTTCGACGTCTCCGGTCGTGTGACCACGGGATCGGGGCCGCGGCAGGCTTCCAAGCGCAATCAACGGTCTTGGCATTGCTATGATCACCTCTAACTGGTCCGGCTCTGGCGGGGCTATTCGCTGGATCCGGTAGGAGCGCTCGCGGTGCTCCCGGCTGGACCTCGCCCCGCAGAAGGTGCGTTCCTCGAGTTTCGTGAGAATGAACTCAGGGGACCTCGTGGTACTCACGTGTAACGAATTAGCTCAAAACGGAGTTCATCCCGGCATGAATAAACCGTCTGCTTTCGGGAAACGACCAGGAAGGCCTAAACGTCTGAAATCGGGGCGCAAAGCTGCCATTCGCTCAATGTCATCAGACTGAATGTCTGAAACGCGCCCCATGTGGGACGTTGAAGTCACGCTTGCCACCGCCTTATAGCGGACACTGCCGGCGACCACCCTGGAGGTCGCGGTCGCGCCACTTCCCGACTTTTCGCTGGCCCCAGTGATGGTCGCAAGCCGCCTTAGCCGCTCTCGAGAAAAGGCGAGAACACATCTCGGTGGCGTGGTGCCACCCTGCGCCGCTCGCTGGACTATACCGGCATCGGCCGCGATTGTTCCGTGGCTGCCGGTAGTGGGTCAAGGCGCGGGACCAGATCCTCTATTGTATCGTCCAGTAGCGGCGGTTCTTCTTCGGCTTCCTGCTTCGGCTCCACCATGATCAGTCCGACAATGATCAGCGCCAAGGACGCCCAGGTCAGTATTGGTATTGCTTCACCGAGCAACAGCATGCTCCAGCCGATGCCCGCCGCTGTTACGGCATAAGCGCTCTGGCTGGCGAAAACTGCACCTGTTGTCGAGATAAGGACCATAAAGAGCAGCATTGCCAGATTGGCAGCCACGGCCATCAGAACCACGATGACGCCGAGGCGTCCCGTTAACAGATCAAGCGGGATGAAATCATCGTAATAGGCCGCAATCGGGATGAGCAGCGCCACGGAAACGACAAGGGTGATCCCGAACAAAGCGACGCTGTCGATCGCAGCAGGCCTCCGCTCAGCCAAAAATATATCTTCGGTCGCGTAGGTGACGGGGATGACCATCGCAATCGCAATCCAGAGCCAGCTGGCGGTCATGTCCGCCGGCTGACCATAAATCAGAATGATGACGATACCGGCGAGGCCAAGGCCCAATCCGAGGAAACGCTTAACATTTGGCGCCTCGGTCCGCATAACCGCCGCGAACAGAAAAACGACGAAACCCTCAAGGACAATGACGATAGAGACAATGAAGGCGGGAAGCCTGCTGGCCATCCAGTAAACCAGCACCTGATTTATCACGGAGCTGATAAGCGAGAGGAGCAGGATGAAGATCCAGTCAGTGCGTGTGAGGCCCTTCAAATTCGGCATGGTCTTGCGGTTCACGCTGATGCCGATGCAGACGGCAGCGCCGATAGTATCGATGAGCAAGGCCAATCCCACTGGATGCGCCTCAATGATCGAGGCCATCTTCGAGAGCGGCACGACTAGGCCCCACAGGCCGCCGCACGCCAACAGCAGCAGGCCCCCACGGAAGGTGCGGATGTTCTGTCGCAACTTGCGTTCGCGCTCGTAAACCTTCTGGGCCATCGTCGAAAACACAGTGGCGAGCTTGCCCAGACCATCCGTCCGGCTTGCCACGTCCTGGATGCCCAGCTTTGAGGGGTTGAACCGCCCTGACTCCAGGGTCGCAGCTGCCCTTGTCAACTTGGTGACTTGGCGCAGATACTCCTTCTCGATGTCGCGAAGCCTCTTCTTTTCGATGCAGGTAGCAACCCGCGCCTTGAGAAGGGCGAGTTCGAAGTCCTTGGGCAAGAAGTCCTCGGCGCCGAGCTCGATGGCATGGACGACGCTGTTCATCTCCTCGTCGAGCGCGGAAATGACGATGACCGGCAGGTCCCGTGTCTTAGCTGACGACTTCAGCCTTTTGAGCACCTCGAAGCCGTCCATTTCCGGCATCATGATATCAAGCAGTACGAGGTCGAACGGAGCGCCAGCGGTCTGATCGAGAGCGGCCGCACCGCTCTCCACTGCCACCGCTTCGTGACCGAGGGTCTCGACCGCTTTCTTCAGCTTGATCCTCACCATCGCGGAGTCGTCGACAACGAGAATCCTACCGAAGCTGCTCATAACTATCCCCAAGGTGAAAAATGTCTTGAAGCTCCGCCACCGCCGAGTTGAAAGCGCGTCTCGCGTTCTCGATATCTACCACGTCGGGCGGCTCACCCTTCGCGCATCGGGCTTCGATACCGGCGCAGACTTCGGCTAGCTCGGTTGCTCCCATGTCTCTTGCATTGGATTTCATGGAGTGCGCGGCCCGGCGCGTCGCGGGCAAATCGGAGGTCGACCCGGATTTTGCCAGGGTCTCCATGATCGACGGTCCCTCGTCGAGGAACGAGCTGACGAGTTCGACCACGTCGGATTCTTCGCCACCGACGAGTTCCCGCAGCTTGTCCAGTGCTCGCCTGTCGATTGCCAAAACATCCCCGAAGCGCAGCGCCACTTGTAAAGTTGATGCGGGCGCTTGCGGGGTGAGTCTGGTATGACCCTCGCCCGATTGTCAACGGGCCCGTACTGCCTCGCAATCACCCCAACTCCACTATTCGTGGGAAGTGAGATCGAAATCGTACCACTTCATGGAGATTGTTTTCAGGGTTCCATCGGCATGCATTTCGTCAACGGTCTTCTTGATGAGTGCCGCGAACTCATTGTCGCCCGGCAAGATCGCCACGCCATGGGGCACGCGATAGAGCGGCTGGCCGACTATCTTGAACGGCTTGCCCTCCTTGATAAGCGCCATGACTGCCGGGAGGAGATTAACCAACCCGTCGATCTCGGCTCCGTCGCCCTTCTCCAAGGCGGCGTACACGTCCTCTTCATGTTCATATGAAACGATCACCGGATCGTCGATTTTGTAGATGAAATCAGGGACTCCAACGATCCCAGGCGGCACCTTCTTCAGGTAGTTCTCGTATTGCGAACCGGCCAGCGCCCCTATCCGCTTGCGGCTTGCATCGGCCGGCGTACGGATCGTCGTATTATCCCGATGAACGGCCAGCACGCCGATGCCATAATGATATGTTGCCGGGAAAGCGATGTGCTCGGCGCGTTTCTTGGTCGGTGTCATCCCGCCAACGACAATGTCGTATTTCCCCTGCCAATTCCCCGAGACCTGTTCATCCCACGTTATGATGGAACCATCCGGGTTGGTCACGTATTCGACCTTGACTCCCATCCGCCGTGCGACCTCACGCAATACCTCGACGTCGAACCCGTCATATTCGCCCTTCTCGTTCTTGATGACCTGTGGCGGCCAGATGTCCGGGGCTGGAGAACGCAGGATTCCGGTCGACCGGATGTGGTCGAGCACCTCACCTGCCAGGCTGTGGTCCGCAAGTGGAACCGATAAGGCCGCCCAGGCAATTGCGATGGCAATAAGAAGGCGCTTCACAGGATGCATTCTCACCTCCATCGTAGAAGTATTCGGCAAACCCTAGCCGTTCAGGGAGTTATCATATCGTATTGATACCACTTCAGTGAAAGTTCCATCAGAGTACCGTCGGAGCGCATTTCATCGATAGTCTTCTTCACCAGCGTGCCAAATTCCTCGTCGCCCGGCACAATGGCGATACATGAGGGTGCTCTATACAACGGTTGGCCGACAATTTTTATGGGCCTTCCCTGCTTGATTAACTCAAGAATGACTGGAAGGGTGTTTATCGTACCATCTATCTTCCCGTCCGAGACAGCGTCATACGCGCCTTCCTCGTGATCAAACTCGACGATTACAGGATCGCCTATTGGGTACGTGATCGGCGGCATTCCAAGAATACCGAAGTCTTCTCTCTCCAAGTACTTTTCGTGAACCGAAGCCTTCAGCACGCCAATCCGCTTTCCACTGGCATCGGCCGGGGTCTTGATTTGGCTGTTGCTCTGATTGACAGCAAGGACACCCATTCCATACCGGTAAATGGCAGGAAACGAGAGATGTTCGGCTCGCTCTGCAGTAGGCGACATGCCACCTACGACTATGTCGTACTTGCCCTGCCACTGGCCGGAGGTTTGCTCCTTCCACGTGATGACGGAGCCGTCTGAGTTTTTGACGTATTCGACTTTGGCACCTATGCGGCGGCCGATCTCTCGCAATACCTCCACATCATACCCGTCGATTTCACCATTTGGCTGCTGGATGACGGCCGGAGGCCAGATGTCTGGAAACGGAGCGCGGAGAATCCCCGTTGCTCGGATGCGGTCAAGTGCCTCACCCGCCACGCTGAACCCTGCGAGTGGAACCGACAAAACCGCCCAAGCAATGGCGACTGCAACGAGAAACCGTGTCACTGGGTTCACCCCCCCCTGGAGTATTTATGCACCGGGTCTGCGAGGTAGGTCGGCCTCGGCTACCGCCCCGGTCAAGGCAATCACCTTTTGGAATCCTCTAGCAATCGTATCGCATCGGCCGTAATTTAGCGATAGCGCATATTCGCTCGGCACGCATGTCGAGCATCCACGGGGCAGGCCAACACGGCCCTCGGCCTCTTGAGCAAATGTCGAGAATGTCTGACGAGCAATCGCCGTCGGCGGCGCTGATGAGCGCGGCTCATCGCGCCGTCGTGTCAATTCCGAACCACTTCAGAGAAATGGACTCAAGCATTCCATCCTCCCGAAGTCGATCGATGGCTCCCTTCAGTTCGGCAGCGAACTCTGGATCGCCCTTCTCAATGGCGATTGCGGTCGGCGTATAGAGCAGCGGCTGACCGATAATCTTGATCGGACGACCCCTGCCGATCTCACTCATGAGTGTGGACAGCGAGTCCACAATGCCATCCAGTTCTACACCATTGCCCTTTGCGAGCGACTCGTAGCCACCTTCGCTTGTCTCGAACGGCACGACGACAGGCCGGTCAATCTGATATTTGATCGGCGGAATATCAAGGATATCGAATGGCTCGCGGGTCAGATATTTTTCATATTCGGAGGACCTCACCGCTCCGATTCTCTTCCCGCTCGCGTCGGCAGGCGTTCGAATTGTCGTGTTGTCACGATGTACCGCCAGCGAACCAAGGCCGAAGGCATAAACGGCAGGAAAGTCCAGTTTTTCCGCGCGCTGTTTCGTTGGGGTTACGCTCGGAGAGACGTCCCATGCGCCCTGCCACCTTCCAGATATAACGGCGGAAAATTCCGCCACCTCAAAACGGACTTCGACGCCAAGCCGCCGTGCAACTCCCGTCAGGACGTCGACATCAAATCCATCGAAGCTGCCGTCATCCTTGCGCCAGGAGAAGGGTGGCCACGCCGGATCTACCGCTACCACCAGAACCGCTTTTTGCCTGACTCGATCGAGGACGGGGCCAGCAGAGCCGGGCATTGACAATGCACATAAGAGAAGCAACGAAACCGTTGCAATTGACATCCGCGACAGCATCGACACGATCTCGTTCCTTTTTGATTGGTCTTCCGGGGATTCACCCGGTTTCGCCAGGTCCATTAGACAAGTTGTTGGAGCGTTGTCCGCTGACCAATACCGCTCTTTTGAGTGATGCCACGAGCTCCTCGACGCGCAATGGCTTGCTGAGGTAATCATCCATCCCTGCATCCAGATATCGCTCGCGGTCGCCCGCCATCGCATTGGCAGTGAGAGCTACGATGTAAGGTTGGCGTTGCTCGCGGGAACCGGATGCACGGATCAGCCTTGTCGCCTCGACGCCATCCATATCCGGCATCTCGATGTCCATCAGAATGATGTCATGCCGCCCTTCGGCATATGAGGAAATTGCCGACTGTCCGTCTCCCGCCAGCTCCGCCCTGTAACCTAGTCGCTCGAGCACCTTGAAGCCCAGCTTTCGATTGGTGGCGTTGTCATCAACCAGCAGGATGCGAAGCGGAAACTTGGCTGCCATCGCGCTGTCAAGAACAGGACTCTTCGGCTGATCGGGTTTGGCGAAGCGCGTGGGAGCCCCGGCAAAGACCGCCATGAAAGCATTAAGAAGAGGCGATGGCTTGATCGGCTTGGAAAGCATCGCCGCGAAGTTGACTCCTTCCATCTCCATCTTCTTCTGTTCGGAGATGGGTACCATTGAGCTCAGCAACACCAGCGGAATGCTGCCTTTGTCACCGAGTGCGCGTATTCCCCTCGCCAGTTCAATGCCGTCCATATCGGGCATGTTCATATCGAGCACGATGACATCAAAGGTTTCGCCGTCTGCAATCATGCGAATGGCGTCAGAAGGGGACCCGGTTGCATACGGAATCATGCCCCAGGCCTGCGCCTGCAGGGACATTATGCGGCGGTTCGTTGCATTATCGTCGACAAACAGCAGTCTCCGGCCGGTCAGTTCAACCTTGGCCAGCGACATCTGAGCCCGTTTGGGAGCCGGGGCAGTTGGAGCGCGGATCGTGAAGAAGAAGGTTGTGCCCGTGCCCTCGACGCTTTCCACCCACACCTCGCCTCCCATGAGTTCTACGAGGCGCTTGCTGATCGCGAGGCCAAGTCCGGTCCCGCCGTAGCGCCGGGTCGTCGATGCATCGACCTGGCTGAACGACTTGAACAAGCGGTCCATTCGATCCTTGGGTATGCCGATCCCCGTGTCCCGCACCGCGAACTGCAACATGCACGGGGCCGCCTGATCTTGGCTTTGTGACCCACCCGTCTCTGCGGCTCCGAGTGAAACCTTCATTGCTGAAAGTACAATTTCTCCCCGGTCGGTGAACTTGACGGCATTGTTGAGGAGATTGATTAGAACTTGCCGCAACCTGGTATTGTCCGCGACAATTCCTTCGGGGGTTCCGGGTTCCACCACATACCCCAAGTCCAGCCCCTTCTCCGCTGTTTTTGGGGCGATCAGGTCAATCGCACTCTCAAGGCATTCGCGCAGTTCAAACGGCTTGGGATCAAGCTCCAGCTTGCCGGCTTCAACCTTTGAGAAGTCCAGTATGTCATTGATGATCGTCAGAAGTGCCTCTGCGCTGCTGTTGATCGTCTCGCCGATTTCCCGTTGCTCCTGGTCGAGCTTGGTGGAGAGCAGCAAGTTGCTCATGCCGATAACGCCGTTCATGGGCGTGCGGATTTCGTGGCTCATGGTAGCTAGGAAGGTGCTCTTGGCCTCATTGGCGGCCTCGGCGGCTTCCTTGGCCTGCTGTAGCGCTAGCGACAGCTGCTTGAGCTCGGTGAACAGCTGTGCGTTATGAAGCGCAGCACCTGCATTGGCGGCGATAGTCGAAAGCAAGCGAAGCGAGTTGTCGTTGAACATGCCCTCCCGCGCTGTGCTTTGCACGCTGATCACAC
Organism: Mesorhizobium sp. M2A.F.Ca.ET.043.02.1.1; assembly: GCF_003952405.1. Classification (NCBI taxonomy): domain Bacteria; kingdom Pseudomonadati; phylum Pseudomonadota; class Alphaproteobacteria; order Hyphomicrobiales; family Phyllobacteriaceae; genus Mesorhizobium; species Mesorhizobium sp. M2A.F.Ca.ET.043.02.1.1. The sequence continues at coordinate 4,275,404 of NZ_CP034445.1, read as the reverse complement.
CCATGGTGCCAAGCCCTGTCTTGATCGGAACGCCCAGATAGGAAAGGGCATCCCTGCCGACGGGAGTCGCTCCGATTTCGACGCTGCGCTCGTTTACGTCCTGGTTGATGAGCAGCGGCTCGCCGGTCTCGATGATCTTGCTTGTCAGACCTTCGCCGAGGGTGAGAGTGGTGAAAGACTCGCCGAATTGGTAAGGAAAATGAATGAGGTTGGTTTTCGGGTCGAGCAGCGCCACATACACGATGTCGGCCTGAAAAATATCGCGCATCTGGTTGCCGATCAGCCGGATGGTGCTATCGAATTCGGCTTCCGCGATGAGCGCCTCGCTGACCTTGCTGATCGCACCCAGCTCGGCTGCCCGATCCTCGGTTTCCTTGAGCAAGCGCTGAGTTTCGTCGAACAGGCGGGCATTGGCGATGGCCACGCCCATATTGGACGCCAGCGTCTGCAACAGGCGCAAATGACCATTATTGAAGGCGCTGGCCTGATAACTCTGTACGCTGAGGACGCCTATAGTCTTGTTACCGGCGCTGATTGGCACGCCAATATAAGAGGCAGTTCTGTCTTCTTCTTTTGGGAAATATGCGCCTAACTCCCTTCCCTCCGCTGAGGTACGAAAAACCAAGGGTTTGCCTGTTATTATTACCTTAGAAGTTACTCCTATGCCCATCGGAAATGGATCAATAGACACATATTTATCTCTATAGTATGCGAATGGAACACGTATTAGGTTCGACGCATCATCATGCAATAGTATTTCTGCCACCTCAGTTCCGAAGATTTCACGAACCTTGTCTCCCACGAGGCGAACGATAGTCTCAAGATTCAACGATTTCGCCATCGATTCACTTACGCTATTTAGAATAGCCAGTTCCGCGGCCCGATCCTCTGTCTCCTTGAGAAGGCGTTGGGTCTCATCGAAAAGGCGCGCGTTGGCAATCGCAACGCCCATGCTGGTTGAGAGCCCCTGCAGCAAATGCATTTGAGCTTCATTGAAGGCGTTCTTCTCGTAACTTTGCACGCTGACGACGCCCAGAGTCTTGTCGGCTGCGATGATCGGAACGCCCAGATAGGATTCCGTTTCGTCCTCTTCCGTCGGCGCAAGAGCGCCCAACTCATCGGCGCGATCGTTTGAGCCGATAACGAGCGGTTCGCCGGACAGGATGATTTTCGAGGTCAGACCCTCGCCCATCGCAAATGGCTCAGGCTGTCGATACCCATTGTAATAAGCATAGGGGACGGTGATCAGATCGGACTTGTCATCGTGTAAAAGGATTTCTGCGACTTCAACGCTGAATATTTCGCGCAGCTTGTCTCCCACAATGCGGGTTACTGTCTCCACATTGAGCGTCTTCGCCATCGCCTCGCCGACGGAATTGAGAATAGCGAGCTCCTTCACGCGCCGATTGATTTCCTGCGCATAATAGACAAAGGCCCGAGCTAGATCCGATATCTCGTCGTTGCCTTTTGTTAGCGTCTCCAATTTCGCAGGAGGGCTCGTTTCCAGCATGGCGAGGCTCAACTTGCGAATGCGGCCGACGACCGACGCCTGCAAGTAACCAGCAATGAGTATGGCTCCAACCACCGCCAGGACGGCAATCAACGAGAGGACCCGGGCACGCGCCGTCAGCCGGCCGTCAAGTGCGCTGCGTTGATGGTCAACATCTTGAGCAATCTCTTGAGAAATGACGTCGGCGGCCGCAACCAGCTTGCCGGAGAAAAGCTCGTTGTCAGCCAACTGGCCGCGAATATCATCGAACAAGCGGAATAGTCTGCCCTTCAGTTCCACCACGCCCCGGGGGCCCAGCAAGGCCTCTTCAAACTGCCTTGCCAAATTGGGGTCTGCCGTAGCCAGCAAGGAAATCCTTGGCCGCAGTTCATTCGCCATAGTCTGCAGCTCTTCAGGTTTGCCCGCCGTAGCAAGCCCAAGGGCCGTCGCAGTCACCTCATTCGTGAGGGCACCATGCAGGGCTAGGACGCCGTCGGCCTTTCCAGATACGGCGATGCGAAAGATACGCTGGAGCAACCCCTCCAACGCATCTTCGGTTGCAGCACGGTCGTAGAGTGTGGTGGCAAGCGTATCGAGATTCCGGAACAGTCCCGCCGTCGTCTCTTCAATCTCCGAGAGGTCCTTGCTTGTCTGCGACTTGAGTTTGCCGGTCAGCTCCTGAAGTTTTGACTGCTCCTTGAAACTGAGGAGCGAGAAGTTGAGCAAGGCATCCTGCTCCAGCCCTTTTGCGTACAGCGATGGCGCCAGGCGTGTGATTGCTTGGGCGCGCTGCCGCAGCTCGGCGGCGGTCTGGATGGCCTCGACTTGGACGTCGGCCACCGAGTCGAAGCTTTGCCGCAATTCGTTGAAGGATTGGACAGCGATGACGCTGATCGCACCGACCATTAGAGCGAGAGCGACAAGACCTATCATCGCCCGGGCGGCAAGACCATGCCAGGGACGATGGGGCCGCTTGCCGTCGCTCGCTTCGCTCATATATCCCGCCCACGCCGCTATCGTGCGTCCCAGCGGCACACCTTGTATCCCAATCTGGAGCCGCCGGGGGAATTCGTCAATCAGGCCGTGCTTCGGGCCCACTGGCGGAGTACGCGGGCGATAGGCTCGCCACGCGTCACTCGCCGAATTGCTTTGGACGCAAAGCGCCTACGATGGTCAGCAACGGTCACACCGCGACGATGCGCACGCCCAATCTAACTGTCCGCTCGTGAAGTGTCGTAGACCGAAGCTGCCGGTCTGTTCTCGGCCCCGAAGCGGCGTCGCCCTTAGGAGGCACACTCGGTGCGGGGCTTCTTGTCGGCGGTGGTCAAGAAGAAGCTTGGCCTGAACCTCATCAGCGATGTCGGCAAAGATGGCGTTCGCCGCTACCGCATCGATGACAGCGCGAAGGGCGCCCGAGCGTGATGCGGGCAAAGCTCAACATCGAAACAGAGGTCGCCGCCTTGGGCGACCTCTCCCGCGAGGATCTCGCAGCCCAATGGGAGAAGATCTACAGATGCTCGCCACCGAAAGGTGTCAGGCGTGAGCTTCTGATCAGGGCAGCAGCCTGGCATCTTCAGGCAAAACGTCTCGGTGGATTTTCCACCGAGACGCGTCGCATGCTCAGGTCCGCCATAGACCGGGTCGAGAAGAAGGTCGCCGACCGTGACAGGCAACCTAGCGTTGGCACTGACGACATCAAGGTGACTGCCGCTCCAAAGCGCAAACAAGTTTTGCCAGGCGCACGGTTGGTCCGTGACTGGAAAGGCAAGACCCACATCGTCGACGTGCTCGAGGATGGCTTCGTCTTTGAGGCCAAGGTTATCCCTCGCTATCGTCGATCGCGCGCAAGATCACCGGCGCGCATTGGTCCGGTCCGAGGTTCTTTGGCTTATGAGCAGCAACGCGACACGTCGCCTGCGCTGCGCGGTCTACACTCGTAAATCGAGCGAGGAAGGCCTCGATCAGGAATTCAACTCGCTCGACGCCCAGCGCGAGGCCTGTGTGGCGTTCATTACCTCACAGGTCGGCCTTGGCTGGAAGCTCGTCCCTGATCGTTATGACGATGGTGGCATCTCAGGTGGAACGATGGAGCGCCCCGCTCTGCAGCGGCTGCTTCAAGACATTCGCGACAAAAAGATTGATGTAGTGGTCGTCTATAAGATCGACCGCCTCACCCGCTCGCTGATGGACTTTTCGAAGATCGTCGAGATCTTCGATGCCAGCTCGGCGTCATTCGTCTCTGTGACCCAGCAGTTCAACACCACCACATCGATGGGCAGGCTGACGCTAAACGTGCTTCTGTCCTTTGCGCAGTTCGAGCGCGAGGTCACAGCCGAGCGCATCCGCGACAAAATCGCGGCATCGAAGAAGAAGGGCATGTGGATGGGCGGTGTCGTGCCGCTCGGCTATCGCGTGGAGCATCGCAAGCTAGTCATCGACGACGGCGAGGCGAAGATCGTTCGGCATCTCTTCAAGCGCTACCTTGTGCTGAAGTCAGTGCGCGACCTTGCTGACGAAAGCGGCGCGGGACAGTCTCACGACGCGCACCCGCGAGCGCCAGGATGGGACCCTTGCTGTGACGATGCCGTTCGGCCGCGGCAATCTTTATCACCTGCTCTCGAATCCCATCTACATAGGCAAGATCAAGCACAAGGACCAGGTCCACGACGGCGAGCACGAGCCGATCATCGCAGGCCCGGTGTTCGAAGAGGCGCTGGCGCTCCTGGCGTCTCAAGCACCACGCCGGAGGAGCAAATCGAACGTCACTCAGCCGCACCTTCTCACCGGACTTCTCTTTGACGAACATGGCGAGAAACTTCGATCGGTGCATGCCAACAAGCGAGTCGTTCGCTATCGCTACTATGTCTCAAAACAGTTTGTTGATCAGCGGCGCCGCAGCTCCGACGGATGGCGTCTTCCTGCCGATGCAGTTGAATCAGTCGTTGAGCTTCAGCTGAATCGTATTCTCAGCGATCACAGCCAAATCGCTGATTTGATTCGGCGTTGGGGAGGTCCCGGCGAGATCAATACGCGATGAGCCGCGCGGCTGAAGTCAGGACTGCCTGGAGCTTCGAGACTGCCGACGCTAAGCGATCGCTTTTTCAGAAACTCGCTCGCCGCATCGCACTTGGTCAGAAGGCATTGACCGTCGACATTGATTGCCGGGCACTATCCGAACATCTGCTCGATAGGGCTTTGCCATCCGACGGCGGCGCTGAAACGCTGTCGATCACATGCCCATTTGAAATCAAGCGACGCGGCGTAGAGATGCGCATCGTACTAACCGATCCCTCGTCCAACGGCTCGGAGCCGGATGCAGCGTTGATCGACGTGGTCTATCGCTCTCAGCTTTATCTCCATCAACTCACCGATGGCTCGGGTCGAAGCCTGACGGAGATCGCCAGCTTGAACGCGACCACCGTCTCTGAGGTGAGCAGGCTGCTGCCGCTGGCGTTTCTCTCGCCGAAGATCGTGTCGAAGATTATCGCCGGCATCCAGCCAGTCGAACTCACAGCCCATGGGCTGTCGCGCCTGTCCCGCCTTCCCCTCGCATGGTCCGATCAATCTGCCCTCCTCGGCTTCTGATTCCGACCATCGCCCGAGCATCGCTTTTCCAAACAGTTGGCTACGCAAATGGGGCTGCAGAGACGAAGGTCCGAAATCGAGGCATTCTAGGCCCAGACGGGGTTGTCTCAGCCAAGCGTTGCCGCAAGTGCGCCGGTAACCTACGGAAATGTCGACACTATTCTGAGATGGTCGAAAACGCGCCAGAACTGGCAGACTGAATGGTGGGCCCGGAGGGTCATCGTTTTCGACGGGAAAACAATACGTTAGCGGCTGGTTCGCCAACCCATTTCCTTCGTATGCTCTCTTATGGTCTGGCGAACCCACGGATCAGGAGGACTAGTTTCAATGCGACCGGTATCTTCCCTTAAGCCACAAGAAAGCGGCGATGATTGCTTGTTGACCAAAGGGGCCGCAAACGGACTGTCGGCTTTCGGGCTATTTGGTTGAGAAGCTGACCTTGCATCACGACCGCGAACCTGGTGACGCAACTCAAGGCCGGCGGCGACACATATAGCAACAGCCCGTTCGTGTTGGTGTTTGCCGGCATGGGGTCGGTCGCTGTACGGCGATGGACGTTTAGCGTTGCAAGTAGGATGGTTGCGGGGACAGGATTTTTGAGCCTGTGAGCCTGCTTGCGAAGTCCGGTCAACAGACGAACTCGGTTGCAAGGAGTATTGGCGGTAGTCCTCTGACGACCCATCCCCAGAATGGAACTTCGATCACGTTTGCACCATTGCGGATCGAGACGCCCGGCGTCCTTGTTGTGCACGCACAATTCGAGCGGAGGCCGCAATGCAGAAGGTACGAAAAATTACGAGAACCCCAGTCGGCCTCTGATTGTGGAATGGTCTGGTGACGGCGTTGGGCCGCAAGCGGATTGGCGAGTTCTGGCGTAGAAGGCAAAAAGCAGACGTTCAGATCGCAAGCGTCATGGCGGAAGCCGACGCAAGGACGGGAGCTGCAAAAGGTGATGCGAATGCCCGAGGTTGCGGAAAAACCAGGCGCGAACCCACCAATGCTGTGAGTACGCGCCCTGGTTAGGCCTACCCCAACAAACGGTCAGTAATCCCAGAAGACCGGCACCCAACGAAAGACGTCGCCGTCGACCGCCACATGGCCTACCGAGGGGAACGGCATGTGAGTGGCCACCAGCAGCTCTCCGGTCTCCGCCAGCTCCCGCAAAAGTCGCGCCCGAACCCGAGCTGCCTCCTCGGGGTCGTGCTCGAAGCCGTTGTACCAGTCGGGATGTTCGAAACCGACCGCGAACACGGCGTCGCCAGCAAACATCAGTCGGTCTTTGCCGGACGCGACGCGCACTATGCTATGCCCAGGAGTGTGACCGCCCGTTCGAGAGACGACCACGCCCGGCGCCACCTCGTATTCCTCATCGAACAGGTGCAGCTTGCTCTCGTACTCTTTCCTGAACCGCTTGGCGGTTGCACGAAGCGCGTCCGGGAACCCTGGCGGCATGGAGACGTGGGAGAAATCGGGCGACTCCCAGAACTTGACCTCGGCGGCCGCCACGTGGATCCGCAGGTCCGGACGCAGCCGCTCTTTCACCCCATCCACGAGCAGGCCGCCAACGTGGTCCATGTGCATGTGGGTAAGCACCATGTCGGTCACGGATCCAAGATCGATGCCGGCTGCCTCCAGTCGCTTGATCAACTGCCCGGCCCGCGGCAAGTTCAACTCCGGGTCCAATCCTAGCCCAGCATCGATGAGTATGGTCTGCCCGCCGCTGCGCACCACGACCGCGTTCAACGCCCAGTCGAAAGCGTCCGGCGGCAGGAACATGTCCTTCAGCCAGGCCGCATGCACGGCAGGGTCGGCGTTGTATCCCAACATGTTGGTTGGAAGCGGTAGCACCCCATCGCTGACCACCAGCACTTCGATCTCGCCGACTCGCACCGCATAGCGAGACGGAACCAGCTCTTCTGATCCCGTTTTTTGGGGGTGTGAGGTTTTGTCTAGCATCATGTTTATCTCCTGCTGACCGCCGCTTACACGCGGCATCGACGACGTACATCCAGGCGTGTTTGCGGTCGATTGTGTCGAGGGAGAGGGCAAGCCACACCACGGGATAGGTTGCGGGGCATCGAAATAAAGGACCGACGTGTCCTGAACGGCATCTTTTGCCGGCGAGTGGCGACCCGCTAAGACAAGGCTCGCTACTTACTGTCAGCGTCTCTTCACCCTGACTGCTTGAACCCTCACTCGGGCGGTCTAACAGCCTTATCCACAACGCAGGGTCGGCCACAGCTTATGGATTTCCATGAGGTGCGGCCGAGGGCATAGCCGGTTAAGCTGGCAAGCCAAATCGCCACCCAGATCCAAGGATGAGTGCTACACAAGGCGCTGACGGTCTCCGGCTTTCTTTTATCCCGGGAGGAGAAGACAATGACGACAGCGTTTAGGTCCATTGGCGAAATCGACTCCGAAGCATTGCGAGCCGCTCGGATCATCGAAGGCGTGGTCGGCAACGCGTGGGCGACGGACGCCTCGGGCAATTTCACCTACGTGACGTCAAGCGCGCTGACGCTTCTCGGCACAACGCTAGAGGAACTCAATTCGCCTTCGGACGACGGCACGGTCGGTTGGAAGCGCCTAATCCATCCCGACGATTACGACGCCGCCGTCACAATGTGGCGTCGATGCCTGCAAACAGGTGACCATTACAATATGGGGCATCGCATATTGCGCGCTAGCGGTGCTTACGGTTGGAGCAGGAGCTCGGGGCAGCCGCTGCGCGACAGCACAGGTCGCATCGTTGCATGGTATGGTGCGCTGATTGACGGTGATGTCCCGTCCGCGGCCAAGGAACAATTCGCGGACGTCATCAGTGACGCGCTCGAAAGCAAAGCCGTTTCCGATGCTCCGCATTCGCTGAGCCTTGTCCATCCGGATGACCGGACTGCCGCAGCTCACGCTGCCGCCCGCGCCTTCTGGACGGGCGTTCCACAGGTGACGAGACATCGGCAACTCCAGGCCGACGGTAGTTATCGCTGGAACGAGACGCGGTCAGAACCAGGCTACAGTGTGAGTGTCGACATCGACGATCTGGTGACGGATAGGGAGCCACTCGCCCCGGCAGGATTGGACCCGTCGGTAGAAGGCGAGGCTGAACCAATTCGATCGGCGAAGGTCGTCGAGAGCATATTCGGGAACGGATGGGCATTCGACGTGGCCGGCAGATGGATTTACCTGCACCCGTTTGCACAGAATTCTCTTGGGGTGACGTTGGAGGAACTGAACGCGTCTTTGGACGAGGGGCATACCGCCTGGAAGCGGCTGCTTCATCCGGACGACTATGAGCAGATCGCAGCCACATGGCGCCACTGCCTGGAGACAGGCGATCACTTCAATGTCGAGTTTCGCTTTCGGCGCGCGAGCGGCATCTATGTCTGGGCTCGAGCAGCCGCGCGGCCAGCACACGACAGCCGCGGTCGTGTCGTGGGATGGTATGGCATTGCACTCGACAATGACGTCTACAAAAAGACCGTGGCGGCGCTGCGTGGCCGGGAGCGGGAACTTTCTCAGCTCGTCGACATGGTCCCGGTCCAGATCAGGCGTCTGACACCCCAAGGTGAGCCGATCTTCTTCAATAAACGCTTGCTCGACTTCTTCGGACTGAACGACGTGGCGCAGTTGGACCGGCCGGGAATGAGCCGGATGGCGGCAGCCATACAGTCTCTCGTCCATCCGGAAGATGGCGCCCGCCTTTTGGAAAGGCTCCATCATTCCTTGGCTACCGGCGAGCCCCACTCGATGAAGTATCGCATGCGTCGAGCGGACGGCGCCTACCGCTGGGTGGATGGTCGCTGGGAGCCGCTTCGTGACCATAGCGGCGCGATCGTACAATGGTATGCAATTTCCATCGATATCGACGATGAGATGCGCGCCCAGGAAGCGCTGCGTCTCCGCGAACGCGAGCTCTCGCAACTTGTCGATATGGTGCCGAGCTTCCTCTGGCGCCTGTCTGCGTCGGGCGAGCCGGTCTTCTTCAGCAAGCGAATGGTCGAGTTTCTCGGTCTCGACGTGGGAGAATACCGGAGTGCGGGAGGAAATGGTCGGACAGCTGCCATAGCGGCTGTCGCACATCCCGAAGATACGGCCAAGCTGGAAGCAGCGCTTAATCACTCCTTGATCACCGGCGAGAGCTTCTCGCTGAACTATCGCCTGCGTCGCGCGGATGGCGTCTATCGCTGGATGTCGAGCCGTGCGGAGCCGATGCGGAACGAGGAGGGATCCGTCGTACAGTGGTACGGGTTGTCACACGACATCGATGATCAGGTGCGGGCCGAGGAAGCGCTGCGGAGCAGCAAACGCCAGCTGGAACAGATGATTGACGCCGTGCCCCTGAATATCCTGAGCTTCGGCCCTTCAGGTAAGATCACCTACACCAGCAAGCGATATCTGGAGAAGGTCGGTTCGCCACCCACGCACATCGAGGACTTCGACGCCCTGGCTCGGGACCTGGCCCACCCTGAAGACTTTCCGACAATGTTCCGGAGGGCATCGAATGGCTTTGCGACCGGCCAGCCTTTCGTGAACCGGTTTCGTCGTCGCGAGAAGGATGGCGCCTACCGCTGGATAGAAGCGCGCGCGCAACCGTTACGGGATGCCGATGGCACGATCGTGCAATGGTATATGGCTTCAATCGACATCGAAGACGAGATGCGCGCGCACGAGGCGCTGCGCGACCGGGAGCGGGAGCTGCGGCAGTTAATCGACGCCGTGCCCGCTCTCATCTGGAGCACAACGCCCGAAGGAACGCCGTCCTACATTAACAAGCCGCTCATGGATACGGTTGGCATCACCCTGGAAGACTTGACCGCGCCGGACGGGTCGCGATCCCTGGCGGATGTACATCCGGATGACAGGCCGGTGGTAGAGCAGGCGCTCGCGCGCTCGTTCGAGACTGGTACCGCCTTCGCAAGGACCTATCGACAGCGGCGGTCAGATGGTGGCTACCGGTGGACCGACGCACGCGCGGAGCCGCTTCGCGACGAGTTCGGCGGCATCGTCCAGTGGTACGGCGCTTGTGTCGACATCCACGATTTGGTTACCGCGCAGGTGGCGCTGCGCGAGAGAGAACGTTCGCTGTGGCAGCTGGTTGAAACGCTGCCGGTAATGATCGATTGCGCCGCGCCGAACGGCGAACCGATATATCGCAGCCGTCAGCTCCGCGAATTCCTCGGATATGAGTTGGAGTCATTGGACGGCAAGGGAAAATCCCGCCTGGCCGGCACACTCGACGACGGTGTTCATCCTGACGACCTGGCGGGCGTCAAAGCGAACTATGCCCATTCTTTGGCCACTGGCGAACCGTATGCGCGGAGGCACCGTCTGCGGCGCTTCGATGGCGAATATTGCTGGGTCGATACGCGCGCGGCACCGATGCGCAACGCTGAAGGTGCGATTGTTCAGTGGAACGTCGTCTGTCTGGACATCGATGGTGAAGTTCGAGCGCATGAAGAGCTGCGTCTGGCGCAAGAGAGACTTGCACGTGCGAGCCAGGCGGCGAGTCTTGCCGAGCTTTCGGCCTCAATCGCGCATGAGGTGAACCAGCCTCTGGCGGCTGTTGTCGCCAACTCGTACGCCTGCCAGCGCTGGCTCACGGCCAAACCGCCAAATATCGAGCGGGCGCAGAAGACGGTGGAGCGCATTATCCGGGATGCCAACTCGGCGGCGGATGTCGTCAGCCGCATCCGCGCCTTGTTCAAGCGGTCTGCGGACGCGATGGCCTACACAACGCTCGGCAGCGTTATCGCGGAGGCGCGCGACCTCATCGCTGAAGAGGCGGTGCGGCGTCGAGTTCGTATGGACATCGATGTCGAAAGCGACCTTCCCATTGTCGCGCTCGATCGGGTGCAGATCCAGCAGGTTTTGGTGAACCTCATCCGCAATGGCATGGATACGATGGACTCTGTTGCGGGCGACAGGGTTCTTGCACTTCGCGCGCGCCGGATAGGGGACGCGATCCAGATCGAAATCAGCGATTGCGGCCCGGGCATAGAATTTCCTGACCGAATATTCGAGCCGTTCTTTACGACGAAAGAGCACGGCATGGGCATGGGGCTCGCGATCTGCCGTTCCATCGTCGAGTCGCACGGCGGACGGTTGTGGGTGGAGAAGAACGAGCCGCACGGAACGACGTTCGTCTTCACGATGCCGGTCGAAATGAAGGCGGCAGCATGACGACCCACAATCACATCGTCTTCATCGTCGATGACGACGTCCGTATCCGTGAAGCGCTTGGTGAGCTTCTGGAGTCGCATGGTATGCGCGCCATCGCGTTCGGATCGGCCGGCGACTATGTCCTGGCGGACAAGCCGGACGTCCCCGCCTGTCTCATCCTCGATGTGGAATTGCCGGACATCAACGGCCTCGATCTGCAGAGGCAGATCGCCGAAGGAGATCATCCGCCGATCGTCTTCATAACAGGGCACGGCGACATCCCATCCTCGGTGCGCGCGATCAAGCATGGTGCCGTGGACTTCCTGACAAAGCCTTTTCGCGACGCGGACCTCATGGCCGCAATCCAGACGGCGATCGCCCAGGATCGGGAAAAGCGATCAGAGCGGGCCGAACTCACCATGTTGAGGCAACGCTATCTAGAGCTCACGCCACGCGAGCGCGAGGTGCTGCCGCTCGTCGTGAGTGGCCTACTCAACAAACAGGCCGCGGCTGAGTTGGGGATCAGCGAAGTCACGCTGCAGATCCATAGAAGGAACGTGATGCAGAAAATGATGGCGGCGTCCCTCGCCGATCTCGTGCGCATAGCGGAACGACTGGAGATACCGATTACCCACTCTCGACGAACGGGAGGGAACTGAGTGTGAGCACGGTGCGACCTGTCGTGGCGGTTGTCGACGACGATCCGAGAGTCCTCGAGTCTCTGGAGGACCTGCTGGAATCCGCGGGTTATGTCGCTTGGTGCTTCTCGTCGGCGGGATCGCTGCTCGACCGCAGGCTGTCGGGCGTAGACGTGCTCATCACCGACATCGGAATGCCTGGCACGGATGGCTTCGAACTTCGCGACCTTGTGAAGAAGGCTCGTCCGGAGTTGCCAGTGTTCCTTATCACCGGCCGCCACGAGATAGCGGATCAGTTTCGCGCTCAGGGCATCAGCGGTTTTTTTCGCAAGCCTTTCGACGGTCAAGCCCTGCTTGCTGCCGTTGCCAACGCCTTAAACGATCGAGAAATGGAGGGTAATGATGAGAGTTGACCAGCCGCTCCAACCGAGATCGGCACCGTCACCGCACAAAGTCCAAGCGGAGCAGCCGCTCGTGATCATTGTCGATGACGATGCAGCGGTTCGGGAGGGACTGTCGGAGTTAATTCTGTCGGCAGGTTTCCAGCCGGTCTGCTTTGCCTCGACACGCGAATTGCTCCAAGCCGACGTATTACAAAAACCTGGCTGCCTGATCCTTGACGTGCGCATGCCAGGGGCGAGCGGTCTCGATCTGCAGCATCATCTGGCCCAGAATGGCAACCCGAAGCCAATCATCTTTCTCACTGGTCACGGGGATATACCGATGACGGTTCAGGCGATGAAGGCCGGCGCAGTGGATTTTCTTACCAAACCGGTACGGGACCAAACATTGCTCGATGCCGTAATCGCGGCCATTGCGATGGACGCCTCGCGACGGGCGAAGGCAGAGGTGGTCAAGCGAAATGTCGAACGCCTTCAGACATTGACGCCCCGTGAGCGCGAGGTCCTGCATCACGTTGCGCGCGGACGCCTCAACAAGCAGATTGCCTTCGAGTTCGGCATCAGCGAAGTGACGGTGAAGCTGCATCGCGGCAACGTCATGCGCAAGATGGAGGCAGCCTCCATCGGTGAGCTGATCCGGGCCTGGGAGACACTGCCCGTGCCACTGCGTGAGACCGTGGCCTGAACGGGGCAGCAACCGTTAGTGGGATATTAGCGCGCCAGAATTGCAACTCGTCGACGACGAGATCGTTTCACCGTTTTCACGGAAACGGCGAACGCGCTATCTCTTTGATTTGCGCAATTCCTAACGGCCAACCGCTTCACACTTTTCCCGGAATTGCTCTGGCGGCCCCGTCAGGCGATAGCTCAAGCGAACTTGTTCTGCCTGCTGCATTTATTCGTCGAAGGGCGCATTCGCTACGAGATCGACGGAAGAAGAAGCTCGGTATCCGGGGACATAGCGTTCACCGAAATCCCGAATGAAATTGTCGTAGGTCGTTTCGGGCCTCGTCTTGGCGATGTGGCAGAAGCATTGGGTCATGCGCCGCTTCATGTCGAGCCGCGGAAACTCCGTGACGATCCTGGCGATCTCCATGGCTGGAATGATCTCATATTGCAGACCCACGACATCCAGGCAGATCCCGGCAGTACAGAGCGCCACCTCCGCTTCCTTGTAGAGACCGATCGATGGCGTCGAGTTGAGAGCGACGCTGTCCCAGATCAACTGGGCGCGGTGCTCGTCGACACCGGCTTGCCTCGCGAAGGCCCGAGCCAGATCGGCGCCTTCAACTTCGAACCGGCGCGGACCGTTGAAGCGCTGGTTAAGCGTAAGATCGTGCAAGAGCACACCGACGGCGACGACTTCCGCGTCGTGATCGATGTTGCGAAGCTGTCCGATCCGCTCCGCAAACAACCAGGAACGGACGACGTGATTAAAAAGATAGGGCTCGCTTTCCTGGCTCGTATGATCGAGAGCCTGCTGCACGAGCGGCGTATCGGGAACCAAAACTCCTGCAAGTATCCGACTGCCGGTGCCGTTCATCTCTATGGTCTCCAACAGGGTTTCGGGCAGAGGGGGAACAGGCGGAAGTCATGGTCCGCCAAGGCCCTTAGAATCTGAAGTAGGCAGGTCATGTGAGGCCCAGGCCTCCGTCGACGGCGATCACCTGCCCAGTCACCCACTCGGACGCCGGATCGGCCAGTTGGACGATCCATCTGGCGACGTCGTCCGGCGTGCCGCGTCGTCTGAGCGGTATCTGCGCGCGCTCCGCTTCCTCAATGACGGCAGCATGCTCCGGGGAGAGCCCCATCATGCCGGTCAGCGCTCCGGATTCAGTCGGGCCGGCGGCGACGGCGTTAACGCGCACACCTTCAGGCGCGAGCTCGAGCGCCCAACAGCGGGTCAGATGTTCCAGCGCCGCCTTGCTGGCGGCGTAGTGGGAGAGCCCAGCCGCGGGCCTATGACCGAACGTGCTCGAAATGTTGATGATCGCTCCCTTAGTCGCCGTCAAATGCGGGAGTGCTGCCGCCGCCAGCAGGCTGGGACCGACGACATTCACGGCAAATATGCTCGCGACCTGCTCAGCGGCAGCTTCATGCAGGGACAGAAGAGCACCCGCGCCGGCATTGTTCACCAACACGTCGAGGCGACCCCACGTGTCGATTGCCTTGGCGATGGTGCGGGAGGCATCTTCAGGCTCCGCAGCGTCGGCGACGAGGCTGACAATGTTCGGGTGCTCGGCGACGGTCTGCTTTAGCGGCGTCGCTCGGCGGCCGGTTACGATCACCTTTGCGCCTTGCCGAGCAAATGCAAGCGCCGCTGCGCGACCGATGCCTGAGCTTCCACCGGTGATGATGACGACCTTGTTGTCAAATGCGGACATTGCTTTGCTCCTGGCGGGTATCGATGAAAGACAGCTTTTCCAGAACGCGTATTCGGCCAAAGCTTCTCAGAACGCCGAAAGCTGGGTGCTCCGCGGCGAACCAATCGCGAATGGCGACGTTCTCGGTTAGGATTTCTGCGTTATCCAGCATCAGCGCCGGGACGTGGGCCCTTGCGCGTTACATGGTTGAAGTCGACCCGCCGATGCAGCTCTTTTCTTCTTCAGGCTGAAGCCTTCCCTTTCGAACGGCGTTCCGGACTCGATCAGGGCGATGTGATCGGCCAGGCTGCAGTCGAATATGCTGCAGTATGGTTTCATCTTTACAAGACGTGGCGACTTCAGATCGCCTAGTTTTTCTTTAAGCATCGCAGCCATCCTTATCCTATCAACCGTACCGCCGGATGCTCCGGCGGCGGCCGTTTCCTTTGTCGAACCGATCCAGAGGCTTTCATTCACCGGAGGGTGTGGTCAGTTCCTTCTCGTCGGTATCGACAACGAACACGGCAAGCAGCTTGGCAGGCTCAGTCGCGCTGGCGTTCTCGCTGACGCCGTGACGGTCGCCTGGAAATTCGGAGAAGCCTTGGCCGGCGTGATAGGTCGTGACCGGCCCATCGTTGACCTTGCTGCGGATCGCGCCTTCAAGCACGGTCGCGTAGATGAAGGCCGACTTTGGATGCGTATGTGCCGAGGACGTGCCGCCGGGCGCGTACTCGACCAATACAGCACGCATGCTCTTGCCTGGCACGTTGGGCAGCGGCTGGTCGTAGACAAGCTTGACGTTCTCGCCGATCGTATCGTGGGCAAGTGCCGTGCTTGCGAGAATCGTTACGGTTGCTGCACTGCAGAGGATGGTCTTGATCACTGTCTGGCTCCAGTCGCGATTTGAGTGATTGGGGGCCGCCGGCCGAAGGGGAGGACAGCCGACGGCAGGCTCTCGCTGGCGGTACGGCGTGAGCCTATGACTTGATGAAAGCGAGAAGGTCGTTGTTCACCAGTTCGGCATGGGTCGTGCACATGCCGTGCGGCAGGTTCTCGTAGACCTTGAGCGTACCGTTCTTCAGGAGCTTTGCGGACAAAGGTGCCGAATCCGCGAACGGCACGATCTGATCATCCGTGCCATGCATGACGAGAGTTGGCACGTCGACGATTCTGAGGTCGTCGGTGAAATCGGTTTCCGAGAAGGCCTTGATGCCCTCGTAATGCGCCTTGGCGCTGCCCATCATGCCCTGCCGCCACCAGTTCTGGATGACGCCCGGGATCGCTTTCGCGCCCGGTCGGTTGAAACCGTAGAAGGGCCCCGACGGGAAATCGATGTAGAACTGGGACCGATTGTCGGCGAGCGACTTGCGCAGCCCGTCGAACACCTCGATTGGAAGGCCGCCAGGATTGGCCGGCGTCTTTACCATAATCGGCGGCACGGCGCCGATGAGGACGAGCTTCGCGGTGCGCCCCTTGCTATGGCGAGCGACGTAGCGGGCCGCTTCCCCGCCCCCGGTCGAGTGGCCGATATGGATGGCGCCCCTCAAACCGAGATGTTCGATCACGGCCGCCGCGTCGGCGGCATAGTGATCCATGTCGTGACCATCGCTCACCTGCGCGGAGCGGCCGTGCCCGCGCCGGTCATGGGCAATGGTGCGATATCCCCGGGCGACGAAGAAAAGCATCTGCGCGTCCCAGTCATCGGCGCTGAGCGGCCAGCCGTGGTGGAAGACGATCGGCTGAGCGTCCTTCGGACCCCAGTCCTTGTAGTAGATCTCAGTGCCGTCCTTGGTGGTGATGGTGCTCATGGTCTTGGGTCCTTTGTCTGGTCTGAGAGAGGAAAGGTCTTTCGCCCGCCCTGCTTGCGCGGGCGCAGCTATGGAGAGGCCGGTTGCCACAGTGGTGGCGAGTGCGCCTAACAAAATGTCTCGGCGCGATGCTCCGGCGGCGGAAGAAAAGTCGTCTTTCATAGGCTCGCTCTTTTCGCGTTGAAGCTGGACCCGCGTCATCGGACGATGCGCGGCCGCGGGGGGATCAGTGTCGAGGGAGCGGGGCGTGGGCGAACCAGTCCTCGAAACGGACCGCTCCGATGCGTGGATGGTCACCGGGGACCAGCGAGCTATCGTCCAGTTCCGTGCCGAAATAGCGCGCGTGGGGATCCCCGATCACCTTGCGTGGGTCTTTGGTCGCCTTCAGGAACCGCGCGACGAGATCGCTCATGCGGATCGGCTCAGGCCCGGCGATCTCGATGGTGCCGTTGATCGGGGCGGAGAGCGCCACGTCCGTCATGATGTCGGCGACGTCGTCCGATGCGATCGGCTGAAAGTAGGCAGACGGAAGGGTTACGGTATCGCCGACCGTTGCCGACTGGGCGATGCCGCCCAGGAATTCGAAAAATTGCGTCGAATGAACGATGGTGTAGGGAATACCAGACTCCCGGATCAGCTTTTCCTGCATCATCTTGGCGCGCAGGTAGCCGCTATCGGGCAGGCGCTCGGCGCCCACGATCGAGAGTGCGATGTGATGTTTGACGCCGGCCGCCTTGCCTGCTGCGAGGAGGTTCCGACCGGAGGTCTCGAAGAACTGCAGAACGGCCTTGTCCTCAAACGACGGCGAATTTGCGAGATCAACGACGACCTGCGCCCCGGCGAGAGCTTCCGTCAGGCCTTCGCCCGTGACGGTGTTGACGCCGCTGTTCGGTGAAGCGGCGAGCACTTCATGACCCTTCTTGCGCAGCCTCTCGACGGTCTTCGAACCGATCAGTCCTGTGCCGCCTATGATGACGATTTTCATGTCCAAACTCCTATCTTGCGTTCTGAATTGCGTTGCGGAACGGAATGCCGGCCGTCACAGGCTCTTCACCGAGCTGAGGCGGCGTCCTCGATGAGCGCGGCGACCTCGTCGGGATGCGAAACCATCACGGCGTGGGAGGCGCCATCGACGACCACGGTCTTCACGGCATGCGCGCGTTCGGCCATGAATTTCATGACCGCAGGCGGGATATTTCGATCGGCTGAGCCATAGATCGCGTAGGAGGGAATCGTCTTCCAGGAGGCTTCGCTGGACGGCTCCGCCAAGGCGGCTTTCGCTATTGGACGCTGGGTCGCCGCCATCAGGCTGGCTTCGGCCGCAGGCACGTCGGCCGCGAACTGCTGGTGGAACTTTTCCGACTGGATATAGAGGTCCTGGCCTCCGTCGGCCTGCGCCACCGGCAGCAGCGCGTCGCCCAGCGTGCTGCCTGGGAACTTCGCCGAGAGCGTGAGACTGGACTCGCCCGTTTCGGGCGCAAACCCGGCCACGTAGACGAGAGCCTTCACATTGTTCTTTCCGTTGGCTGCCTCGGTGATGACCGGCCCGCCATAGGAATGGCCGACCAGCACGATCGGTCCCGAGATCGAGCGGATGACGGCCGAAACCGCCGCTGCATCGCTCGCGACGCTGCGAAGAGGATTGGCCGCGGCGATTGCCTTGTAGCCGTCCTTGTTGAGGTCGGCGATCACCGCG
Organism: Mesorhizobium sp. M2A.F.Ca.ET.043.02.1.1; assembly: GCF_003952405.1. Classification (NCBI taxonomy): domain Bacteria; kingdom Pseudomonadati; phylum Pseudomonadota; class Alphaproteobacteria; order Hyphomicrobiales; family Phyllobacteriaceae; genus Mesorhizobium; species Mesorhizobium sp. M2A.F.Ca.ET.043.02.1.1. The sequence goes on along the minus strand of NZ_CP034445.1, from coordinate 4,257,265 downwards.
TTCCAGCTCGACGATTCGGCGAAAGCACCATGCACCAGCACGATTGTCGGCTTGACCTGCTGGCCCGCGGGTTGGGCCATGGCGTCACCCGAAGCGGCAAACGCCGCGGCGAGCATCAAAATTTTCGTAATCCTTTGCACTTCCTTCTCCTTGCGACTGGAACGTGACCTGTTGCAGGGAAGAATGCTTCGAGCTTGCCGGCTGAACTATTCTACGGAGGCATCGGTCTTCCGATGCGAAGGTCTAGGGCGGATGCATTCGGAGACTGGGAGTCCTAGCCGACGAGAGGCGAAGGCTAGCCACGAGGCATCGATCGGTCAGGGGCGGAGCGGGCGGCAAGGACCAATACTGTGGGCATTGTCGGCCAGGATTCGGACAAGCGGACGACCAACTCAGTAAAGTCCTGGCACCGATCGAACCGGCTTGATCCAACGATATCTGCAGCAAAGACATATACCGTGGTATGGTCGGCCCTCTCCCTCGATCCAATCGATGGCAAAGGCCCGTCGAAATAGCGTCCCTGGAAACAGAGGCCATTAGCCAACTTACGGGGCTGAGATGCTACATGCCGAGACAAAAGCAGACCCAGCGGGCGAGTATGTCCGTGACTCATCCGCCGAAGCCGCTCGGCACGACCTCCAAACGAAACAGCCGTCGGCTGGCACCGTTCACGATCTGGGCAATCTCATCCAGATCGCGTTATCCGCGCTAAACCGCATCGCGCGGGACCCCGGCGTCTCGGTTGCGCCAGCACTCGAGCCCGCGATCGGCAGCGCCAAGACGGCCTTGCTGCAAGCCGGCGCGCTTGTCCGGGAGACGATAAGCAGGGCTCGACAGAGCCATAGTGAGGTCGAGGAAACCAACGTAAGTGCTTGCCTGACCGAGGTCGAGGCCCTCGTCCGATGCGCATGCGAGCCGCATATCCAGTTTGAGGTCCGCGTTGGATCCGACCTGCCTCGCGCGAAATGCGATCGCCTGGGCCTGCAGAATGCGGTCCTGAACCTCGTATTCAACGCGCGTGACGCGATGCCGGGCGGCGGCTTGATCTCGATCGACGCCGCCGCCGTTCAAGGCCGTGCCGCCCTTATCGAGCTTCGCATCGTCGATAGAGGTATCGGAATGACCCCAGGGAACGTTGCCCGTGCCTTCGAGCCATTTTTCACCACGAAGGGCAAGGGCTTGGGCGGTGTAGGCTTGCCGATGGTGAAGCATTTCGCCACGGAGCACGGCGGAAGCGTCGAAATCGAGAGCGTCCTGGGGGCTGGCACGACCGTGATCCTGCGAGTGCCGGCAGCACGGTCGGAACTCGACGCCGGACAAACCGATCAAGGCTGAGGGCTTGCAAATGGAGCACGAAGGCCACGCCCGTCCAGCCTCAGGCCGATGGTAAGCGGGCTGCGAGGGCGCCACGAGCCGGATCCGCTCGATGTCACGATGATTTGACCTTCGCCGCAATCGCGCGCCAGACAAAAAGTTCCGTGGCCGCGTCCGTGGGAAGCAATCCTTCCTATCCTGAACTAGGTATCTCGCTCCGTAGGATGGTCATCGCTTCCTGCCCTCTTGCGAGGCCCCGGTGTCCAAAGGCGTCGGAGCGGATGTCGCGAAAGACCGTCTGAATGGTCTTTATCAGTGCAGATCTCGAGTTCGCGTGTCGCTGTTCCGGAGCGCCGCTTTCGCCTGAAGCAGACATGCCGGTCGCCAGCACCGCCGCGAGATCTTCGGCCATTTCGGGCCGGGCAAGCAGCAAGGGAGCGAAGCTTTTCTGGTCAATTTCGTAGACCACGACATGTGTCAACGCTCGCAATGTCGACGTCTCGCCGATGCCGGCCAGCAGCCCTGTCTCACCGAAGAAGTCGCCGGGCGCGAGGCGACCGATATCCTGCATGCGGGCATCGCCCTCGCCCAGTTGCCGGGCGACGATACCGGCTCGAACGATCATGAGCGACGGCAGCATCTCTCCCTGTCGTGCGATGATGTCGCCCTTTCGGTAGGTGCGAACCGAGGTCGTCGCGGCAAGGGCCTCCTGCTCGTCGTTCGTCAGCGCCGAAAAAATCGGTATGGCCCTTATAAGGTCAATCGGGGTGACGCTTGGCGGCCTCGCCGTCTCTTCAGTCGGCAGGTTGCTCACGGCGATCGACGAGGGAGGTGCCGCAAGCAGCAGGCCTGTGGACTTGACGTGGCGGTAGACGAGATCGAAGACTTCATTCCGCGCGGCTATTCGTCGGCCAAAATTCTCGACATGCACAAGTAGATCGATCTCGATCGCCACGGCATTCAAATCCCGAATAACAACTATGGGCGGCGGTTCCTTCAAGATGGAGTTGCAGCTCAGCAAGGCTGTACGCATCACCTCCACCACGATGGCCGGCATTTTTGTCGGTGCGATTCTTATGGTGAAAGCAATTCCATGGCTGTCGTCTGGCCTGCTCACATTGGTCAACCCAAGCTTGGCCAGAAAACTATTCGGAAGTGCAACGACGTTGTGTGCCCAGGTGAGCACCTGGGTCGACCTCCAACTGGTTTCTACGACCCGGCCTTCGGTGCCGTCACTCAAAACGATCCAGTCCCCCAGCGCATAAGGGCGGCCGAGGTTTAGTGCGATGCCCGAAAATACATCGCTCAACGTGTTCTGCAGGGCCAGTCCCAGGACGATGGCAAAGACCCCTGAGGTGGCGATCAGGGTTCCGACCGGCACGCCAAAGACAAAAGCGAGGACCGACAGCAGCATTCCGACATAGACGACGCCAACGACGAGATCCTGCAGGAGCCTTGCCTCGCGTGGCTTCCCCTCGAAGACGAGAAAGATGCGGACGAAACCGATCAGCGCCCACGCAAGATGAACCCACCAGAGCGCTTTCGCCGCCCCGAAAAGTATCGCTCGGGCCGTTGTCTCTCCGCTCCGGGTTATCTCGTACGGGACGACGGCACCGTCCAGAAGGAGAACCGACATTGCAAGGAAGAAGGCAATCTGAACGATCAGCCTTGTATTGGGGCGACTCCGCGGAATGACGTTCCAGACAACAATTCCGGCGACGCCCACCAGAGCCATGTAGAGAGGGGGAGCGATCCACCAGTCCATGACAAATCCCGTTCGGTCAAAACCTCAACCAATGCTTCTAGTCCTGAACGCAACGAGGCCGCCCGCTGGCTCACATGACAGGTGGCACCGACTACTCGTGCGATCCGAACTTCTCGAGCAGAGCCGGTGGCCACCTTTGTTATCCTCAAGGACCGCCCCGGTAATCGAGTGAGGCAGGCGCTGCGCCCTCACGTCACCTCTGGCTCTTGGGTCCATGGTATGGTCATCGGCCAAGACTCCTTGACCAGCTGCCTTCCGCTACAGGGGAGTGAATTTACTCGCGGTCCCGATGATCTCTGGGAGAGATGGACATTCTGACCCCGTTGCGTGTGTAAACTCGCTGAGCCTTCGCGTGATCAGACTGGACAGCGCTGCCGCTGCGCCTTGCTCGAGGCGCAGCCATGTCGATGCCGCAGAGCCTCAGGACGATGTGCAGTGCCTTCGAAAGAGCTGGACGCGGTGTCATTTCCTAACCTCCATTTCCGTCGCGTTAGAGAGATCCAACCATGCCGGGCTTTGCGAGGTGCAGGCCATCGTGCCGAGGAAGCGTGCGTTCCATACCTTGGTCCATTGTTCCCGCAATGAAGGGCTGGGACAGACGGTCGAAATCGCCATGAGGCCGGCGCGTGCCATCGATGGTAACTGCCGCCTCGATTTGGCAGCAGTTCGATTTTTGTGCCTGGAGGATGTGGGTTATGGACGCAATGGCGAATGCACGGCGCGCGCCCTATAAGCCCAGGCCTCTTCTATCGTTGAGTCGCTCGATCTGAGAGAAAGACCTAGCGGTCCTTTAGCTGCCTTTGGTCTACTGCCCCCAAATACCCTGTCCACATTTGTCGTTAGGCGTGACTGGCTTTCGAACCGTTTGACCGGCTTCATGCTTGGCATGTCCGTCGATCATCTCGATCGAGGAGGTATGCAACTTGTCGGCAGGAGTAGCCTTTTCTGACCCGTAGTGATCGCTGCCGGCAAGTGCGGTTCCGGCAGAAACAACAAGAGACGCGGCACCAAGTGCGATGAGCTTCATTATTCTTCTCCAATGTTTGAAACTGCGCCAGAGTGATACGGAACGAGTTGTCTCCAGACGATTAGACGACTGAATGGTTGGATACATACGGAAGTATTGGAAGCACTGGCCAAAGACTAGGGGAGTGACCTCGCGGCGATCGACTTCTTGCGCGAAAGCAGGGCTATGCCTTCGGAGCTAAGCCTGTTGCCGTTTGGTCCGACAGAGCAAGCGAAGCATTGACCGTGGCCAGCATCTCGTTGCTAGCCGGTGTCGGCGCGGGCTGCCACACGTGCAGCCTGGTCAATCTCCCACGTAGGAAACCATAGACCAAGGTATCGAATGATTGCGCCTTGGGCGCGATGGCCAGCACCCCTGGAAGCTTGGCATGTTGGTGTCCAGGCAATGCTGCGGAGTTTTTCAGCACTTGCATCGCACCGACCGTGCCGCCAACGCTGATCAGCCTGGTGTCTCATCAATCGCTGGCAAAGGGGAACCGGATAAACGTGATTGGTGCGATCGGAGTGCTCGCGGGCATGGATGTCTTGCTTGCCGATTTGGGGGAAGGCCTCATGATTCGACGATTGGGAGCCAGGAATCTGGCGCGCCCGGCTCGACGTCCCGGATATCTGACCGCGATGTTTTTCCTGATCGCCAGGTCCCTCGTCTTTGGGATCGCCCTCTTGTTGACTGGTCCGTCACAGGCACAGGCGCCGGCGACCGTTCCGCCTGAAAAGGTCAAACAGTTATTCGATCTTCTCGACGATCCGTCGGTGAAGGCCTGGGTGGCCGAGCAACGAAAGCAGGACGCCGGGCCGACCGGAACGCCTGCCGCGGCAGGAGCTTCGCCGTCCGGCGCATCGTCCGATGCCGTGGCCGCGCCGGGCCGGATGAATACGATGGCATCCTCGACGCTCGATCGGATCAAGCATCATATCGAAAGAATCGTGGGGACCTTGCCCTCTCTGCCAGGCCAGTTCGCGCGCGTGCGGGCAGAGACCATGGAGGATATGTCCGGCAAGAGGCCTGCCGGCATGCTTTTGCTGATCGCGATTTTCATCGCTGCCGGCCTGGCGCTCACTTGGGCAACGTACAAGCTCACCCGCCCGTTCCGTTTGTGGATCATCGCGCAATCGAAGGATACGCCCATTGGGCGGGCCAGGAAGATTGGCGGCCGCACGCTTTATTCCAGCCTGCTGATCGTCTCGTTCGCGCTGGGCAGCGCCGGCGCGTTCATGTTGTTTGACTGGCCAATGCTTATCCGCGAGATCGTGCTGACCTTTCTGATGGCTGCGGTCGCCACAGCGGCTGTGCGCATGTACCTCGCAGCCCTGCTCGTCCCATCCTTCATGCAGGTCGAGAACGCCGTCGAGGTTCGTGCTTTGCCGGTGACCAACGAAACGGCCGACCATTGGTTCTATTGGGTACCCAAGATCTCCGGCGTCTGCGCCTTCTTCGGCGCCGCGTTCATCCTCTTGCCGGGTCTCGGCATTGATCAGGACGGAATGCTGGTGCTGTCGGTAAGTGCCGATTTCGTGCTGCTGCTGCTCTTTCTGATTGCCGTTTGGCGTCGGCCGAGAACACAGCGGAACGATGGGCACGGTCACACGGCAGCGACATGGTTTTTGACTGCTTACTTCGTCGTCCTGTTCCTGCTGCGCATCGCCGGCCTTCCCATATTGTTCTGGTTTACCTTCGCCGCATTCTTCCTGCCTTTCGCAATCGTGCTGACGCAGCGCGGGGTCAATTTCGTCCTGCGGCCGGGTTCGGAAGATGCCGGCCGGCCTACGATCCCGGCGGTCACGATCGCTGTCATCGATCGCGCAGTCCGGATGATCTTGATCCTGGCGGCGGCTTACCTTCTTGCGCGTGCCTGGGGTCTGGACATGCAGTCGATGCAGGACAGCAACAAGACGACCACGCTCATATTGCGCGGCTTGATCAATGTCATTGTCATTGCGCTTGCAGCCGATTTCGGCTGGTCGATCATCAAGGCATTGATCGAGAGAAAGCTGGGCATCGAAGCGCACGCGGTAATCAGCGACGAGGAGATGCCGGTCGTCGATCCGCAGCAGGCGCGGCTGCGCACGCTCTTGCCCATCATCCAAAACATTCTACTGGCAGTGATCGTCGTCATGGCGGTGCTGATGATGCTCGCCTCGGTCGGTATCCAGATCGGCCCCCTGATCGCCGGCGCCGGCGTCGTTGGCGTCGCTGTGGGTTTTGGCGCCCAAACCCTCGTCAAGGACGTGATCTCGGGCGTGTTCTATCTGCTCGACGATGCATTTCGTGTCGGCGAATACATTTCATCGGGCAGCTACAGGGGTACGGTGGAGAGCTTTTCGTTGCGCTCCGTAAAGCTGCGTCACCATCGTGGCCCGCTGTTCACGATCCCGTTCGGTGAACTCGGAGCCGTCCAGAACCAGAGCCGTGACTGGGTTACCGACAAATTCAACATCACCGTCGGCTATGACACCGACATCGAGTTCGCTCGCAAGCTGATCAAGCGGATAGGCCTGGAACTGGCGGAAGATCCAGAATTCAAGAACTGGGTGATCGAACCGATCAAGATGCAGGGCGTGCAGGAGTTCGGTGAGTATGGCATCGTATTGAGGGTCAAGGTCACAACCAGACCGGGAGGTGCCTTCGCTATGAAGGGGAGATTCTTTTTGCGCCTCCGCCAGGCCTTCAAGGAGCAGGGCATCGAACTCCCATTCCCGACCGTTCACGTCGAGGGGCTGCAGAGCCCACATGGGGCAGAGAATGCGCCTGTGGAGATCACACCCGAGTTGAAACTGGCCGTCGCGCAGTCGCACATTAACCGGCGTAGGAAAAAAGCCAGCACAATGGAGTAGGAAGCTGTCACACCTGCCGGTCGTCAACGTGCCAATGCGTTCGCAGCTGGAAGCCGTGGCCGAATTCATCGCCAGCTCTGCGACAAAGGTTGCAAGTTAGCCATCGAGAACAGAGAATGACTGCGGCCTCGCGCGAGCTGCTGCCCTCGACCCGGAACTAAGCGCGCCACCACCTTGGCCGTCACCCCGTATGTCCGCGCCGCATTGGCTTTGGAAAGGCGGCCCTCAACAACGTCGCGGGCCATCTCCTCTCGACCCAGCGGCGTCAGACGGGCATTCTTATGGACGTTCTAACGGTCCTCCGAGAATCGCCAAGCTTCGACAATCTCTGCTTTCTCGGTCGGGGCCGAATGGACAACGTCCTGAAAGCTCACAGCTAGCACACCGCTGCCTTCTCAGTATCCGACTTGACGGATGAGCACCTCAACTGTCTGGCAGGCTTCGCGACGACACGGCGCGAGGCTGGCAGATTGGCTGAGTAGTACGCCAAATTCCTGGGTAGCCGAGCAAGCAGCTAACCCTTTCTAGGTTGAGAGTGAGCCTCGGCGCGATCGCGGCTAGCGTCGGCTTTCGGGACAGTACCTGGCCGCCACCAATAGCCGGAATTGGGGCGCAAAGCTGTCTTTCCGCCATCGCCTTGGTGCCCTATTTGTCCCAAACCAGCAACCGGTACCGTCAACAATAATAGTCTCCCCTTAAGGGGCGGTACGCCGTGCCTAGACGCGATAACTTGCTCGCTCCACCGTTCTGCGCGACTTCTCGGCGCGGTGATGCACCGCCTGGCGGGCTGCGATGGTTGCGTGCCCGTCCAAACACAAAAACCGCCCCGGGTTAGACCGGGACGGTAATTGATTTATGATAAAATTGGTTGCGGGGACTGGATACGGGACCGTGACCCCGTGGTTGAGAACTCTCCTCAGCGTACGAACGCAGGACTATACTGACGGGGTCCCTCGACGGTCTCGCCGTAGACGGCCAGCGCCGATCAAGCTTGCTCCGTTTCGGATTGAGAAATTCCAATCTCCTTCACAAACGCGAGCAATTCGGCCGGAGGTGCGACCCAGAAAGTTCGAAAAGCTTTACCCCTGGCAGATTAGATGACCTCCGGGTTAGCCGCTCGTCCCCGCACATATATGAAGCGATACGCGGCCTGCTTCTGGTTTCGCTCCATTGTGTCGTATCAGGCCGATGGCTGGATCGGCTCACCGGCAGGTGTAGCCGCCGTCGATGGGCAGATGGATGCCGGTGATCATCGAGGCGGCGTCGCTGAGCAGGAAGACGATCGGGCCGGCGACCTCGTCCTCAGTCGCCCAGCGCCCGAGCGGCATCTGCTTCAGGAACGGCTCGGCGACATGCGGTTGGCTCCAGTGGCCGGATGAGATCGGCGTCATGACCACGGTCGGGTTCACGCTGTTGACGCGAATGTTGTATTTGCCCAGCTCCAGCGCCGAGCAGCGGGTGATGTTTTCCAGAGCCGCCTTGGACGAGCCGTAGGAAATATGGCCTTCGAGCGCGACCAATGCCGCCTGGCTGGAGACGTTGACGATCGCGCCGCCCTTGCCGATCGCCACCATCTGGCGCGTGGCGTATTTGGTGACAAGCAGCGCGCCGCGCGCATTGATGGTGATGACCTTGTCGAAAATGGCGATGTCGGTGTCCATCGGCGTCGCGATCTCGCCGCCGAAGCCGCCGCAATTGACCACGCCCCAGAGGTCGAGGCCTTCGAGCGCGTCGCGGATCTCGTCCTCGGAAGCGAGGTCGAAGGTGACTGTCCGGCACCCGGTTTCCCTGGCGATGGCATCGAGCACCGCCTGCGAGCGGCCGGCCGCGATCACATTGGCATTGGCCCGCACCAGATGCCGCACGGTGGCGCCGCCAATGCCGCCGCTGCCGCCCGTCACCAGAATGTTGCGTCCGTGAAAATCCGTCATGGTTTCCCTCTCGTGATGTCGTAAGAACGTGTCAGGCGGGCTCGGTGGCTGCCGCCGTGTCGGAAATTCTTTGGCCGGCGTTGTCGAAGAGATGGCAGGCGCCGGGCGGCAGAGAGATCGCGATGCGATCGCCGGCGCGTACCATACGGCCGCCGCTGTCGCGAATGACAAGGCTCTCCTCTCCGTCACGCACATGAATGAAAGTGTCGCTGCCCAGAAGCTCGACCACGCTGGCTTTCAGGGCGACCGCATCGGCCTGACCTTCGGCGGCAAGCACGATGTGCTCCGGCCGAATACCCACTGTCACTTCGGCGCCCGGCTGAGGCAGCTTCGAAACGGACATCCGAAGCGAAAACCCGAGATCCACGCTGACCGTTGCCTGATCGCCCTCGACCGAAGCGACGTGGCCCTTCAGGAAATTCATCGCTGGTGAACCAATGAAGCCGGCGACGAACAGATTGGCCGGCCGATGGTAGAGGTCGAGCGGCGCGCCGACCTGCTCGATGCGGCCGCCATTCATGACGACGATGCGGTCAGCCAGCGTCATCGCCTCGACCTGGTCATGCGTGACATAAACCATGGTGGAGGCGAGCTCCGCCTTCAGCCGCGCGATCTCGACGCGCATGCCGACGCGAAGTGCTGCGTCGAGATTTGAGAGCGGCTCGTCGAGCAGGAAGAGCTTCGGCTTGCGCGTCATGGCGCGGCCGATGGCGACGCGCTGACGCTGGCCGCCGGAGAGCTCGCGCGGCTTGCGCTTGAGATAGGAGCCGAGCCGCAGTTTCTCGGCGGCGCGGCCGACGCGCTCGGCGATCTCGGCGACGGGCGTGCGGGCAATCTTGAGGCCGAAGCCGATGTTGCGGCCGACATCCATGTGCGGATAGAGCGCGTAGGACTGGAACACCATGGCCACGCCCCGTTCCGGCGGCTCGGCGTCGCTCATGTCGGCGCCATCGACCAGAATGCGGCCGGAGCTGATCGGCTCCAGCCCGGCGATGATCCGAAGCAATGTGGACTTGCCGCAGCCAGACGGCCCGACCAGCACGCAGAACTCGCCGTCCTCGATGGTCAGTGACAGCTCGGGGATGACCGTGGTGTGGCCGAAGGCCTTGGTGATCTTGTCGATGGTCAGTGCGGCCATGGCCTAACCTTTCACCGCGCCGGCCAGCAGGCCGCGCACGAAGGCGCGCTGCACCAGCACATAAAGCAGGATCAAAGGGAGCGCGATCAGCGTCAGGATCGCGAAGAGCGCGCCGGGGTTGGCCATATAGAGGCCGGAATACTGCATCGGCACTATGGTGAGCGTCTTCATCTCGCTCTTGGTCAGCACGATGAGGGCGAGGAAGAACTCGTTCCAGGTGACGATGAACTGCCAGATGGTGACGAAGACGAGCGCCGGCCGCACCAGCGGCAGAGCGACATGCCAGTAGGTCTGCCATGCATTGCAGCCATCGACGCGCGCCGCCTCGAACAGCTCGCGCGGCGCGTCTTCCATGAAGGCCTTAAGGATCACCATGGCGAAAGGCACGCCGAGCGCCGCATAGGGCAGGATAAGGCCGATATAGGTGTTCACCCAGCCGAAGGTCTTGAGCAGGATCGCCAAGGGCAGGACCATGGAGGCAAGCGGCACCATCAGCGTCGTCAGAAGCGTCGTGTAGAGCAGCATCGAGCCCTTCAGCCGCAGGATCGCGCAGGCGAAGGCAAAGAGCGAGGAGACTGCGACGACGATCGCCACCGTCGCCACGGTGATGATCAGGCTGTTCAAGAAAATGCCGCCCAGCGGATTGTCGCGGATCACGGTGACGAAATTGTCGAAGGTCACCGGCCAGGTGAACAAGGCGGCATCGAAGGCCTGCGCCGGGGTACGCAGGCCGATCGAGAGCATGTAGACCTGCGGGATCATCCAGAAGCCGAGCACGACGAAGAGAACCGCATGGATGACCACGCCGCGGATGCGGTTGCGGGAAAGAAGCGTCATCATGGCTCGTCCTTCCCGGCGGGCGACAGGCGGGCGCCGAGCAGCGCGATCTGGACCAGCGACAACACCAACGCAATGACCAGCACTATGACGGAAAGGGCTGCGCCGCTGGCGGTGTCGCCGAGGACGAAGCTCTGCTTGAAGATGAAAGTGCCGAAGACTTCGCTCGCCCGGTTCGGGCCGCCGCCGGTCATCAGATGTACGATCGGAAAGGTCTGCAGCGTGCCGATGACGCCGAGCAGCAGCAGCGACTTCGTCGCCGGCGAAAGCATTGGCACGATGACGTGGACGGCCAGCCGCCAGCCTCTAGCGCCGTCGATGCGGGCGGCGTCCAGCACCTCGCTCGGCAGGTTGGCGATGCCGGCGATATACATCAGCATCGAGAAGCCGGTCCATTGCCAGATGTTGACGACAATCAGCGCGTAGATCGCGGTCTTCGGGTCACCGATCGGCGACGTCATCATGACGATGCCGACATGCTTCAGATATCCCTGGGCGATGCCGTAGTAAGGCGCGTAGATCTGCACCCAGACCAGGCTTATGACCGAGACCGAGGTCACCACTGGCAGGAAGAACATGGTGCGAAAGAAGCCGCGCAGGGCGTGGGTGTGTCGCTCGATGAAATAGGCGAGCAGCCCGCCGATCAGCATCTGCACGGGAATGGTGATGATGCCCCACAGCACCATGTTGCGCACCACGATCCAGAAGGTCGGATCACTGAGGATGGTCGTGTAATTGGCGAAGCCGGCAAAGACGGCGCGGCCGTCTGCGGTGCCGGTGTAAAGGCTTTCGCCCGCGACCCACAGGATCGGATAGGCGATGAACACGACAAAGAGCAGGGTCGCCGGCAGGGCGAAGAGATAGACCGTCGAAGCTTTCGATGCCGATCGCCGTTTCGCCGCCTGGACGGCGGTTCCGGCTCGCATGGCCTCTGCGCTCATGATGCTCGCCATCTTACCTGAAAAAGGACCGCACTGAAGGAAAGAGCCGGGCGCGTTTCCACGCCCGGCAGTTGGTCTTGGGTTATTTCGCGGCAAGGGCTTTCTCGCTCGCCGCCTGGACGGCGGCCAGGGCCGCTTCCGGCTCTGTGCTGCCGGCGGCGACGCCCGCCAACGCATTGTCCAGCGCCTCGGCGACGGCGGGCGAGGCGAAGCGCTGGTTCTCGGCCTTCGGCAAATCGGCCATGAAGCGGGCCGACATGTCCTTGACATGGTCGGTGATGTCACCCTTCGGCGCATTGCCGTCGAAGGCCGGCAGGTCGTTGAGGTCGTTCAGCGCTTCCTGCAGGCCGACGCCGTTGGTGAGCTCGGCCAGGAAGGTCCAGGCTTCCGGATTCTTGCCGCCGTTCTTGGTCAGGCCGTAGCCGATATCGATGCCGCCGACCGGCGGGCTGGCGGAATTGCCGTCCTTGACCGGGGGCATGTAGAAGAAATCGAAGCCCTCCATGTTCTGCACAAACTCGGACAGCGGCGGCGGGAACTTGCTTTCCTGCATCCACCAGGAGCCCAGCGCCATCATGCCGACCTTGCCTTGCGCGAAGAGTTGCGCGCCGGTCGGATAGGCATGGGCGCCCAGCGCGCCTTGCTGGAAGATGCCGTCGTCGAAGAGGCCTTTCCAGGCCTTCATCGCGGCGACCAGCTCGGGCGCGGTCCACGGCGTCTCGCCGGCCTGCGCCTTGTCGACGATGCCGGGCGAGAACTGGTTGGCGAGCATCAGGAAGACGTTTTCGTTCTGCCAGCCATCGGCCGCGCCCTGGAACATCGGGATGTAGCCACCATCCGTCAGCGCCTTGGCCGCCGCCTTGAGGTCGGCATAGGTCTTCGGCGGAGACAGGTTGAGCTTCTCGAAGATCTTGCGGTTGTACCAGATGCAGAGCACCTGCGATTCCTGCGGGATGATGTAATAGTTCTCATCGCCCTTGGGATTGCCCATCAGCATCTGTTTGCGGTTGACGGGGAAGATCTTCTCCGCCCATTTGTCGCCCCACTGCTTGGCGGCGCGTTCGTTCACCGCTTCCAGATTTTCGCGATATTGCTGGGTGAGCGAGCCGGGCTGCAGGCCGATCACGTCGGGCAGGCTGCCCGACGCGGCAGCGGCCTTGAGCGCGGTGATGTATTCGGGCGAATAGTTGTAATAGGTGTATTTGACTTTGATGTCGGGATGGGCCTTCTCGAAGGCAGCGATCGATTTCTCCATCGTGCTCTGGACGAACCAGGACCAGACGGTCACCTCTTTCTGCTCGGCATTGGCAGAAGCGGAATAAAGCGCTGCGGCGAGGATCGTCGTCGCAAGAAACAGCATTTTTCTCATCATATTCCTCCCTTTTTCAGTTCCCAAACGATGCGCGCCGCGAGCCTCCATCTCGCGGACACCGTGACCCGTCGCCGGATCATTCAAACGCGACGGCTGTGCCGTCGTCGCAATGCAACGGCTCTGCCGTCGAGCGCTGATCTTACGCCGCTTTGGCGGCTGCTTCGGTTAGCACCTCCTCGGTAATCGCGCGGTCGTCGGCGAGCGGCCGGTTCGGCGTCAGCCCGAGCTTCTGCAACTCGCCGTGATAGGCGCGCACGGCCTCTTCGGGCGCGATCGTGCCGTCGGCAACCGCGCGCATCAGGACGATGAGCTGCAGCGGCGCCTCAGCGAGGTTGATCTTGCGACCGAACAGCGCGAGGCGCGCGCCGTAACGCTCCGATTGGGCGACGAGCTCGAAGGTGTCGCGCGTCGTGCCGGCGCCGCCGCCGAGCACGCCGACGATCAGCTCGCTGTCGAAGCTTGCGAGTTCTTCCAGCGCCTTCGGACCGTTATAGGCGGTCTTCAGGAACAGCGGGCGTTCGGCCTTCGGCACGCTCGCCAGCGACTTGATAATGTTGTCGTTGACGAATTCGCCGATCTGGTCTCGGCTGAAGCCGAGGTCGATGCTCGGATTGAAGACCTCGTAGAAATATTTGAAGCCGACGCGAGCCGCCTCGGCACGGAAGTCGGCAAAGGCGTTCAGGGTGGAGACGTCACGCTCGACGTCGTTGCTGAAGGAAACCGAATAGAGGGCGAGGTCGGTGCCATGCGCGGGATAATTGGCGATGGCGCGCGCCAGATTGGTGTCGCGGAAGGGCACCGAGGCGGTCTGGGAGTAGGTGCCATGGCGCACGGCGCCCCAGCACATGGTTTCCAGATTGCCGCGGATGGCGGGCTTCACCTCGCTGCCGAAGAAAGCGCCGCGCTCGTCGAGAAGTTCGAGATTGGACTGCGACACCAGCATGATGTCGACAACGTCCTGTTTGATGATCTCTTCGATCTGGGCAATGAATTCCTGGCGGCTGCGGCGGCGCGGCGGCTTGGCCGAATAGTCGAAGCCGGTGGCGGTCACGCCGGCGCCGACATCGCTGTCCTTGGCATCGGCGATGACGAAATCGGCCCGCGTGTAACGGCCGGCACGGATGTTCGCCAGCTTCCTGTCCAGTCTCGTGACCATGATCTTCCTCGGTGAAATCTGATGTGCGCCGCCGCGATGTCGCGGTCCGAGCGTACCGCCACTATGGCAAAAGTTATCATAATCTGTCAATAGCTATCTAACTCTCTCTTGCTTGGAGAGGAGGTCGCTTTGCCCGCAGCCACTTCCGATGCGAAGGCTCGGCCAAAAGCCGAACTCACATAACCTTTTGAATTAGCAATGCTTTGTCGCAAAACCAAGGTTGGCCCGCATTGTTGCAGCCGAGGTTGGGTCGCCAGTGTCACTGCCTTAGCCCTTCCAAGCGAAAGCGTATTCAACGTCGTCGAGCAAAAATCGCATTGACGATTTGGAAGATAATGATAGCAATTGACAAGACTGCAGGTTGAGGAGGAAAGGCGCGGGATGAGCGATGTTGCCACCGGGTCGCTCGCGGAACGCTATGCTGCCCTGACCGATCCCCGATCGGGTCCGCTCGGTGCCGACGCGTTGTCCTCGACCGGGCTTTTCCTGTGCGGCATCAGCGCGTGCGTCGACGCGCGGGTCGAGATGAACGACATCCGGCCGCTGCTGGAAGCACCGGCCGACCCACAGGCGGCGCGCCTTGCGGCGCTTCTGCTTGCGCGGGCGGCGCGCGGCGTAGGCGGCGAGGTGCGCTTCGACTGGCCGGAAGGCCCGGCATGGCTGCGCGAGCGCTTGCAGCCTCGCCATGCCCTAGGGGGAACCGGGCCGCAGGCGGCCTGGGTGCTCGCGCAACTCGGCGTCCGCTCGCTCGTGGCGCTGGAAGATCGCCATGACCTGATGCTCCGGCAAATCCCGCCGGGTGTTCTTTTGGCGGATGGCGGGGCGCTCAAAAGCGTGGACGAAGTTCCGGCCACGGGGCCGCATATCCCGGAAATCTTCATCTTCGAATTCACCGCCGGCCGAGCGATCGGTCCGGTTGTCCCGCCGCGATCCTCTCGGGTTATCATTCGCTTCTGCGACCGCGGCATCCAACATGACTCCGATTTCGAAAGCCTATCGCGGCAACTGGCGCCGTCGGCCGCGGCCGGGCTCCTTTCCGGCCTCAACGATGAGGCGATAGAGAACATCGGCGCCGCCAGTCGGCATGTGTTCGCGCTGAGCCGGGACTGGAAGGATGCCGGCCTGCGCACGATCCATTTCGAGCTGGCGGGCTATGCTTCGCAACAGGCGATTGAGGAGCTTTTGTCCAATGCGCGCGGTGCAATCACCTCGGTTGGCATGAGCCATTCCGAGTTGCTCGCCATGAACCCGTCAGCCCATAATCCGATGGAGGCGCTTATCGCGCTCGGCGACCGGCTCGGGCTCGATCGCGTCTGTGTGCATGCCGACACATGGGCGGCCGCCGTGACGCTCAGTGATCCGCAAGAAGAGGAGATGGCACTCATGGCAGGCTGCGCGATCGCCAGCGCTAGGGCCGCGAACGGCGCACCCGCGCGTGACATCTCAATCTCACCGGCGGCTGCCTTCCATCCGCTTCCCTTCGAGGCGCCCGCTCGCAAAGGACGCTGGACCTTCGTCGCCTGCGCGTCGCCCTATCTGGACAAGCCGGCGGCGACGCTCGGCCTCGGCGACAGCTTCACCGCCGGCTGCCTGCTGATCCTGGGGCGGGCCCGCCAAGCCAATGCCGGCCAAACCCTCCAACACGCCTGAAGGACAATTTCGATGTTTCTCGAACGCTTCCGCCTCGACGGCAAGACGGCTTTCATCACCGGCGGCGGCCGCGGCATCGGCCTCTCGACGGCCGAGGCGCTGACGGAGGCCGGCGCGAAAGTCATCATATCGGACCTCGATCCAAAGGTGCTGGCTGCCGGGCGCGAGCAACTCAAGCAGAAGGGCTACGCGGTCGAGGCGGTCGAACTCGATGTCACCGATTCAAAGGCCGTCGCCGTCGCCGCCAAGTCCGCCAATGAGCGCCATGGCGCGGTCGATATACTGATCGCCAATGCCGGCATCGCGTGGCCCGACACAGGTGGCGAGGAGATGACTGACGAGGTGTGGCTAAAGGTGGTCGATGTCGACCTCAACGGCGCCTACTGGTCCTGCCGCGAGTTCGCCAGACCAATGCTGGAGCGCGGTCGCGGCTCGATCGTGACGCTTGGCTCGATGTCCGGGTTGATCTCCAACAAGCCGCAGCGCCAGGCGCATTACAACGCGGCAAAGGCGGCGGTCCATCACATGACGCGCTCGCTAGCCGGCGAATGGGCGGCGCGCGGCGTCCGGGTGAACTGCGTGGCGCCGACCTATGTCGATACGGTGATGTCGCGCGGCGGCTTCAGCGACGACAAGCTGATGCCCGTCTGGATGGACATGACGCCGATGCGGCGCGTCGCGCAGCCGCATGAGATCGCCGCACCCATCCTCTTCCTCGCCTCTGACGCGGCCAGCGCCATGACCGGCACGGTAGTGGTTGTGGATTGCGGTTATACGATTTGGTAGAGGGATTCTATTCGGCCTGCCGGCCGCCGAGCAACAAGCATGGATACTCCCAGCAAACGCGTCGAAATGGTTCCCGCCAAGCGGCAGGCGCTCATCCTGGAGCATTTGCGCGTCAACGGCGCGGCTTCGATCCAGGAACTGGCCGACACGATCGGCGGCTCGCAGTCCACGGTGCGCCGCGACCTCGAGCATCTGATGGAGAAGGGCTACCTCGAACGCACGCATGGCGGCGCACATCTCTTACAGCCAATGCGGGCCACCTTCGAGCGCGAAACCACTGTCAACGCCGAATTGCAGCATGCAGAGAAGCTCGCCATCGGCCGCGAGGCTGCCAGGCGGCTGAGCGCCGGCGACAGCGTCATTTTCGACAGTTCCTCAACCGTGATGGAGGCTGTGCGCGCCGTCGCCGATCGCGACCTGCCGCTCACCGTGGTGACCAACAGCCTGGAGATCGCCGACTTCGCGGCCGACATCAAATCCTGGCGCATCATCCTACCCGGCGGCACGGTGCGGCCCGGTTACCGGCACCTTGCCGGCGAGCCGGGCGAGAGCTTCATCAAGACGCTGCATGCGGACCTGTGCATGACCGGCGCCTCGGCCGTCACCGGCACGCTGCTCACTGAAACATCGCTGGAGGTCGCCTCGCTCAAGCGCGCCATGATTTCGTCGGCGCGCAAGACGATCCTGCTCGTCGATTCTTCGAAATTCACAGCGCCCGGCTTCTGCACGCTTTCGGACATTTCCGAAATCGATGAAGTAATCACCGACGAAGGCGTCTCGCAGGATGCGCTGTCGTCGCTCTACGCCGCGGAGCGGAAGGTGACGGTGGTACGAGTCGGCAGTGTTGCGCCGCGTCATACCAGCAACAATGTTCGGCCGTTGTGAGCATTACCGCCCTTGGGAAAGCCTGGCCATCCTCGCAGGGCGGTCCCTCGTCGGGCGACAATAGACTGCTTGGGATCTACGAAGCAGAGTCGCTTTGCTCGATACCGGAGGTGTCGAAGTCCACCTGCTTGTCGTCTGCGGATTCGTCGGGCCCATTTCGGCCTTACCGACGGGCTTTAGAATGCAAAAATCCGCCCCGGTCAGACCGGGACGGTTGTAGATTTATGATAGAATTGATTGCGGGGACGGGATTTTGAGCCCGTCGAGCCTGCTTGCGAAGTCCGGTCAACAGACGATCTCGGTTGCAGACGTCGTTGTACCTAGGTCAGCCCGGTCGTGACGATCTGCGTCGTCGTCCACATATGCGATGCTATCTCCGCGCAGGCTCGTGTGACATCGCGGGCAATGACTGCATCTGCGATGTTTCTATGCTCTTGCGCCACATCGCGTTCGGCTCTGGCAAGCGGCACCGAGAGCTGCCGGTAGCGCTCGCTTTGATCGTAAAGCTGCCCGCGAATCCGAAGCAGCCAACGGTTGCCGCAGGCTGAAACCAAAGCACGGTGAAATTCACGATGGGCCTTGACCCAGCGCTGGTCCAGAACGGCGGGGTCATCGGGCATCGTATAGGGCGTGTGGCTGAGACGGTGGAGGGCGGCCACGATATCCGTCTCCCACTCGAGCCCGCCTTTCTCGATCGCCAGCTTGAGGCACTCCTGTTCGATGCGGACGCGAGCATCGGTCAATTCAGCGAGGTCCTCCGGAGACACGTCGGAAACCGTGTAGCCTCGCTGCGCCCTTGCGTCGACAAGGCCCTCGGCCGAGAGCTTCGACAGCGCTTCGCGGACAGCGCCCAAACTAACCTCATACTTCTGAACGAGGGCCTGGATGTTGATCTTGGATCCCGGTGGCATGCGGCACGAAATGATATCGTGGCGCAGCTGCTCGTAAACGTCATTGGCAATCGTGCGGGCTACCGAGTCCATGTCAATATCGCTTGTCTGGCCGGAGAAGTGATTCAAATGCATCAGTCATCGTGCCGCTTCTTGGCCGACTTGAGTCGAATGTCAAAGCTGCAGAGGTCATTCCGCCGTCCAGCCGCCATCGATCTTGATAGAAGTGCCCGTCATCAACGCAGCGGCGTCCGAACCGAGAAAGACAATCGCCCCCATGAGATCCTCGACCCGACCGAGTCGGCCAAGCTTGATTTTGGACAATACCTCATCTCGAAAAGCTTTGCTTTCAAAGTAAGGAGCCGTCATCGGGGTCTCGATGAAGGTGGGGGCAATGCTGTTGACCCGGATGCCGTGCGGGGCGAGCTCGACAGCCATGGCCTTCACCAGTCCTTCCACCGCGTGCTTGGATGCGCAATAGAGGGTTCGCGTTGCCATTGCGACGTGACCCATCTGGGAAGTCGTGAAAATAATCGAGCCCCGTATCTGCTCCGCCAGCATTTTGCGCACAACCGCCTGAGCGGAGAAATAGGCTGCCTTAACGTTGAGATCGAGGACGATGTCATAATCCTCCTCAGAAACCTGGGCCATCAGCTTGGGCCTATTTGTGCCGGCATTGATCACCGCTATGTCGAAAACCGGCTGTCGCGCGATCAATTCGCCGGCTCCGGCAATGTCGGTAACGTCCAGAACAAGCGCTTCCGCTTTGCCACCGCGAGCCCTCAGCGCCGTCGCGGCCTCCTCCACCTCGCTCCTGGTCCGCGCGGCCAGCACCGTGTCGGCCCCGGCCTCCGAAAGCGCCGTGGCCAAGGCCAGTCCGATCCCGCGACCGGCACCCGTCACCAACGCGCGGCGCCCGTCCAGCCGGAAGGAGGGCGGCTTCGGCAGCGTAACGGGCGAGGCGTTCATTCAGCAGCCTCGGCATAAGGAATGTTGCGCGCGCCGTAGCGCCGCAGCCTCACATTCGCCTGCTCGGCATGGCCCAGGAACCCCTCGAGGACGCAAAGCCGCGAGCAATATTCCCCGATCATTACCGAGGCCTCGTCCGTGAGAACCTTTTGATAGGTGCAGGTCTTCAGGAACTTGCCGACCCAAAGCCCGCCCGTGAAACGCGCCGTTCCCAAAGTCGGAAGGGTGTGGTTCGTGCCGATCACCTTGTCGCCATAGGCGACGTTCGTCCTCGATCCGAGAAAAAGCGCTCCGTAGTTGGTCATACGCTGCAGAAAGTAATCGGGATCGCGCGTCATGACCTGCACATGCTCGGAAGCGATGCGGTCCGCCTCGCTCACCATCTCGTCGTCGGTGTCGCAAACGATCACCTGGCCGAAATCGGCCCATGCCTGCTTCGCGATGGATGCGGTCGGCAAGATGCCGAGAAGCCGCTCGACTTCGGCCATAGTCTGCGTGGCGAGTTGTTCCGACGTGGTCAGCAGGATGGCCGGCGAGTTCGGGCCATGCTCGGCCTGCCCGAGCAGATCCGTGGCGCAGAGCTCGGCATCGGCCGTGTCGTCAGCAATCACCAGCGTTTCCGTCGGCCCGGCGAGCAGGTCTATGCCGACGCGGCCGAACAGCTGGCGCTTGGCTTCGGCGACATAGGCATTTCCCGGGCCGACCAGGAAATCAACCGGCGCTATCGTCTCGGTGCCGATCGCCATCGCGGCCACCGCCTGAATGCCGCCCAGCACATAAATCTCGTCGGCGCCCGCCAGCGCCATGGCTGCGATGACGGCCGGGGCTGGTCGCCCCTGGAACGGCGGCGTCATGGCGATAACGCGCCTAACGCCGGCCACCTTGGCGGTGACGATCCCCATATGGGCGGATGCCACAAGCGGATACTTGCCTCCCGGCACGTAGCAGCCGACCGAGTTCATGGGAATGTTGCGGTGGCCGAGCAGCACGCCGGGCAGAGTCTCGACCTCGACATCCTTGAGCGCGGCCTTCTGGACTTCCGCAAAGCGGCGAATCTGCGCCTGCGCGAAGCGGATATCGTCCAGCTGGCGGGAAGATAGCGTCCCAACGCATGCATCGATCTGATCCTGCGAAAGACGAAAGGACGGACGCCTAGATGCCATGGCATTTTCGTGCACATCGGGTACCGCCGCGATCGGCATAGAGCGGGTCCATGAGGCGCTATCGGCTGCCCAGCCGGGCATCCCGGTCGTGACGCCTATCGAGGCCGCAGCCAAGGGGCTCAAGGCGTTGGAGGCGCGGCGGATTTCGATACTCGCGCCCTATCATCAAGAAGCCGCCGACCTGGTTGCGGATCACCTCGTCGCCAAAGGCTTTGCGCTCGACCGCTGTTCGACATTCGACCTTGATGGCGACCAGCAAATGAACCGCCTGTCGCCTGCATCGCTCAAGGCCGCGGCGCGGGACGCGATCCACCCGCAAAGCGACGCTCTGTTCATTTCCTGTACCGGCCTAAGGACTGCAGGCATCGTCGGCGAACTTGAGGCGGCGCTGGGCGTTCCTGTCGTTACCAGCAACCAGGCAACCGCCTGGGATGCGCTTTCTAACGCGAGGGTTGGGAACCTCTCCAGGGGAGAAGGTCGTCTGTTCGGTCAGGCGCACTCAGCCAAAGTCAGCGGATGATGAATGTGCCGATCAGGGCGGGCGGGACTATCGAGGCGTTTGAGCCGGTCGGCTTGCTTTGCCGCGTTATCGCTTCGAGCTGCCTCATCGAACGATTTCGTCAGGCCTTTGTTGGCGAAGCGCAAATGCCGTGAGGTGCTGGCGTCGTTCGCCGCCTGACCTCCATTGAAGCCCGTGGAGAAGCGTGAAATGGTCGACGAGCCTCTCACTATCAAGCTTGATCACCGCCGCCAGAAACAGTTTATGGTGGATCTCATGGTGGGCGCAGGGGCATCGCTTCCCAACGCGGAGTGCGCTGCCGACATTCACCTCGAGGCCGACCTCAGAGGGGTTGGAGGCCAAGGGCTGGACTATCTGCCTTACACGCTTGCCAGCTTAGAGCGTAACCTTATCGACGGGCATGCCGAGCCCGAGATCGTGCATCGCTCTCCGGCAGCCGCGGTGATCGACGGGCGTCGCGGGCCTGGACAGGTCGCGGCAGTAGCGGCCGTTGGACTGGCAGCTGAACTCGCGGCCGCGGCCGGGTCAGCCACCGTTGCGGTGCGCAACTCCACGGACATCTTTATGATCGGGTATTACGCTGAACTGCTCGCGAGATCAGGCAATGTCGGAATCGTCATGACTTCCGGTCCGCCGCTCGTTCACCCTCACGGCGGAACCGAACGTCTGTTGAGCACCAATCCCATCGCGTTCGGGTTTCCGACTTCCGGACCTGATCCCTATGTGTTCGATATGGCAACGAGCGCGGTTGCAAGTTGGCGTGTCCGACAGGCGGCCTATGAGGGTGTTGAATTGCCTGCAGGAAGCGGTCGGGGGCCGGACGGGGCGCCGACCACCGACCCGGTTCTCATTCGTCAAGGGGCGATCAGCCCACTCTGCGGCCACAAGGGTTTTGGGCTCGCGCTCAGTCTCGGATTATTGTGCGGACCGCTCACCGATAGCGGGATCGGCCCTGAGCTAGCAGGTTGGCAAGCTAGCGGCGAGACACACACCCAAGGGCATCTGTTTATCGCGATCAACCTTCAGGCCTTTGGTTCACCCGCCAGGATTTCATCGCGGGCTACGTGGTACCTTGATCTGCTCCGGAGTTCCGCGCGGGCGCCAGATATGGATGGAATCCGCATTCCAGGTGAAAGGGCCTTCCAAAGGAGGCGCCAGCAACTCGGATCCAGCGTGGAGGTCCTCGCAGCGAGTTGGACAAATTTGCGTCCCTTCGCCGACAAATACGGCATCGAGGTTCCTGCTGAATTCCATGGAATCTGAGCAAACAGCCAGACGCAGTGGAATGCAGATGGCTTGCTGTTTTCGCACAGCGTGCGATCGGCGATTGGCTAGCTTGGCATCTTGAATCGACTTCGGCGAATTGCCTCGTAACCTATTGATAAATGACGAATACGCTAGTCGCTGAGGGACGGCCTTTATTACAGAAAATCAATATTTGCGGGGTGGTTCGCCAGCCCATTTTCTTCGGATTTCCTCGTCAGGCGAACCACAGGGTCAGGGGAAGCCTGTTTTCATGCACATCGGGGTCCCCGCACGACTGTTTGGAGCCGAAAGCCGGACGTCGGCCTTTAATACGTTGGACTAGAAGCCTACGCGCGTTGCAACTTTCGCCTTGCGCCAGCTGGCCGGTTCCTAAACCTAGCCTTTTTGCACGCCGAAACGTCCCATTTCCACGACGACGGGCCTGAATGACTTTCAACGCCGATTGCCTTCGCGTTTATACCCGCTGCAGCTAAAGCGGAGACAACGATGGAAATCGCCTATCTTCTTGACATGGACGGGGTACTTGTACGCGGGGGGACCCCCATCGAAGGATCAGCCGATTTCGTAGGTGCCCTAGTCGAAAGCATGCGGGCTTTTCAGATCTTCACGAATAATTCCAGGTACACCCCGGAGGATCACGTGCACCGTCTGCGCATGATGGGTTTTCCTGTCGAGCCTCACCACATATACACATCCGCCTTGGCGACAGCGCGGTTTGTTACCGAACAGCTTCCAGGCGCGTCGGTCTATGGTATCGGCGATCAGGGGCTGATGTCGGCGCTGCAGGCAGTCGGCTGTCGCTTTACGGTCTTTTCCCCCGACTTTGTCGTGCTTGGTGACGCGGACTCGTATCACTATGAGGAGATCGTGACAGGAGCGCGGCTGCTTTCTGCAGGAGCGCGTTTCATAGCGACCAGTCCGGACCCCTCCGTGCCAGCCGAAAAGGGAGTGCATCCAGCCTGCGGAGCGGTCGCTGCCCTCATTGCTGAAGCAACGGGCATGAAGCCCTATTTCATCGGCAAGCCGAATTCCTTCATGACCAAATGCGCCCTTGAAAAAATGGGCGTCAGGGCAGAGCAGACCGTGCTGGTGGGTGACAGAATGGACACCGACGTCCTCGCCGCCCTCCAATCCGGGATGCGATCAGCACTTGTTCTTACCGGCGCGACGGCAAAGGCAGATGTAGCTCGTTTTCCTTTCCGTCCGGATGTGATCGTCGACCGTCTAGCCGATCTCGCCGATCATTCATGGGCCTGACGTTTAGTCCCTGGCAAGTTGAGACCGGTCTCGCGTTTATCAGACACAGGACACGCATTCCTCCTTGTTGCACTGACCTCGAGGGCGAATTGACCAATCAATTGTAACCGTTTACAGAAACACCTCATGTTGATGTTCCTGCGAGAGCCTAATGGGAAATCGCCCAACAATTCGGGATGTCGCGAAACTTGCGGGCCTTTCCATCGCATCCGTTTCCCGCGCCCTGACTCGCCCCGACAGCGTAAAGGACGATACCCGGACTCGAGTGAACGAGGCTGTACGTTCGATTGGATTCCAGTTCAATCGCCAAGCTATTGATTTTCGTCGGGGTCGTTCGGAGACCCTTATTGTGCTGGTTTCGGACATTGCGAACCCGTTTTTTCCGGTATTCTTCAAGGGCATCGAAAAGGAAGCCCGGGAACGGGGGTTTACGATGTTGATCGGAGACACTTCCGGTGGCCCGCAGAGCGAGGCCACCTACGTCGGGATGCTTGCTGCAGGCAAGGCCGACGGTCTTATTTCCAACATAGGACGGTTGCCTGAAGGCTTGCCGCAACCTGCCGGGACGGACGACAGCTACCGTGGACCGCCGATCGTCGCCTGCAACCACGATGCCGGAGCGAAAATCCCGATGGTTCGCATCGACAATTACACAGCCGGCAAAGTTGCTGCCGAACATCTGTTACGGCTCGGCCATAAAAGATTCGCCCAAATCCACGGAAGTCAGGAATTCGCCGATTTCCGGGCACGGCTGGCGGGTTTCTCCGACACGGTTGCCCAGGCCGGACATGCGATACCGCCGAGCGCACTCATTCCTGGCGATCTTCGGGTCCAATCCGGGCGCGATGCCGTGATGGCCTTGCTCTCGCAGGATGTTCGGCCGTCCGCCATCTTCGCTCACAATGACGAGATGGCGCTCGGAGCAATGCATCAACTTTCTCTTTCGGGATTTCGTGTCCCCTCCGACGTTTCGGTGGTCGGTTTTGACGACCTCAGCTACGCGAGCGCGACCACACCGGCGATCACGACCATGAGATTGCCAAGAGAAATGTGGGGAGCGACAGCCTGCAAAAAGCTCATCGACCAGATACTCGGCGTCGACAGTGGCCCACACGATCAGATGCTGGCGGCCGAGTTGGTCGTTCGAGAAAGCACCGCCGCCTCCCCATGATTGTCCTCCAGCCGTCGGCCCTCGCGATCGAAGCGGTGGAGATGTTCTTCAATCGGCACCAGTCCGAGCACAGAACCGATCGTATAGTCGTGCTGGCCAGTCTCTCGAACCGACAATGTGCGTCCCTCATCCGTCTTAATATGTACGATGGTGTCGCTTCCAAGTCGCTCGACAAGCGAAACCACCCCGTTCCAGGCGCTGTTCGCGCGGCTGATGCGGAGATGTTCTGGTCGAATTCCGACGGCCGAGGCTTGGGCATTGTGAGCGGCCGCCAGGAAATTCATCCTCGGCGAACCGATAAAGCCAGCAACGAACTTTGAAGCTGGCTGGTTATAGATTTCCATTGGTGTGCCTACCTGTTCGACGCGGCCAGCATTCATGACGACGACGCGATCAGCCAACGTCATTGCCTCGACCTGGTCATGCGTAACGTAGACAGTCGTTGTTCCAATGCGCCGATGCAGCTCGCTCAGTTCCACCCGCATGTCCGTTCTCAGCCCTGCATCCAGGTTCGAGAGAGGTTCATCCATGAGGAAAACGCGAGGTTCCCGCACGAGTGCCCGGCCGATGGCCACGCGCTGCCTTTGCCCGCCAGACAGCTGTCCCGGCCGCCTACCTAGCAGCTCGGTGAGCCCGAGCGTTGCAGCGATCGCATTCACACGTTGATCGATCTCGGCGCGAGGTCGCCTCTCCAGAGTGAGCCCGAAGGCTATGTTCTCTGAACACGTCATATGCGGATAGAGCGCATAGGATTGAAAAACCATGGCGACATTACGCTGCCGTGGCTTCATCTTGTTACTGACAACGCCATCTATGAGAATCAGCCCATCGGAGATCTCATCCAGGCCTGCAACCAACCGCAGTAGAGTCGATTTGCCGCAACCGGACGGGCCCACGAACACAACAAATTCACCGTCCGATATCGTGAGGTTTATATCATCAAGAACTTGTGCGTGGCCGAAGCGCTTCGATACATTTTGCAAGTCGATGCGTGCCATTAAGCTGCCATCCTCAACGAATTGTCTCGCGGCCACGATTCAAGGCCATG
Organism: Mesorhizobium sp. M2A.F.Ca.ET.043.02.1.1; assembly: GCF_003952405.1. Classification (NCBI taxonomy): domain Bacteria; kingdom Pseudomonadati; phylum Pseudomonadota; class Alphaproteobacteria; order Hyphomicrobiales; family Phyllobacteriaceae; genus Mesorhizobium; species Mesorhizobium sp. M2A.F.Ca.ET.043.02.1.1. The sequence continues at coordinate 4,231,345 of NZ_CP034445.1, read as the reverse complement.
CTCACGCTATTGTCGTCATTGGCCGGTTGCACCCCCACGAGGTACGACACCAGATCCGGTTGCGCACGCTGGAGATCGGCCGGTGGCTCGCCTCCAAGCATCCGCGCCAGATCCTTGACAATCATCCGCCCGATCAGATGCCGCCCGCCTTTGACCGCGGCACCACGATGGGGGGACAGGATCGCGTTCTGCAAGGTTCTGACACTGTCGTTCGAAGGGACCGGCTCGGCACTGAAGACATCCATGGCAGCGCGGATGCGCCCTTCCCGCACGGCCATCTCAAGCGCTCCGAAATCGACCACATGGGCTCTGCTGATCAGAACCAGCAGGGCGCCCGGCGGCATTGTGGCCAGGGTCGCCGCATCGATAAGACCCTTGTTGGCTTTGGTTGGCGATGCCGTTACAAACAGACACCGGCTTGATCGAGCAACCTGGTCAAGTGCCACCAGCTCCGCGCCATGCTGCTTGGCGATTTCAGAACTCAGCCAAGGGTCATAGGCCAACGTCTTCGGCTTGAACGGCGCAAGCAATCGACAGCATTCGCGCGCAATCGAGCCAAAACCGACGAAACCGATGGCCTGGCCATAGAGACTGAAATCAGTCGCGGCATTGTCGTCGAGCCAGTGCTCCTTGCCGACCCGGAAAGCCTCGTGCTCCTGCACGATTCCCCTCGCCCCAGCCAACGCAAGTGCAACCGCCATTTCCGCGACGGACGTGCGGAAGCCGGGCGCGCAGCACAGGACTTCGATCCCGCGACGAAAGCAGCTGGAATAGTCGATCGTGTCCGGAAAAGATCCCGAGACCTCGATGACCGCTTGCAGATTTTCTGCTCTCGCAATGTCGCCGGCGTCGAGCTTGGGTCGCGCCGAAATAATGAAACTCGCCCGGTGCAGGTTCTCTTCAAGAACCCTGCGCGGCATTGGTTCGTCCCGTGCCCAGACCAGTTCGCACAGCTGATTGAGTGCGCTGAAATCGGTCGCGCTGAACAGCTCGTCGAGTTGGCGCCAATGGGGGTCGAGGACAACAACGGGTTTTTGCATTTTCGCATCCATTTCTATTTGACTGCACCCGCCGTCATGCCGCGGACAAAGTGACGTTGGAAAATTATGAACAGAAGCACGACTGGCAGCGCCATAATCACTGCACCGGCGGAAAGGCTGGTAATGTCGCGCGTCTGGCCTCCCTGAAACATTAGCAGTCCGACAGCGAGCGTTCTCGACTGCTCGCGAGGCATCAGGACGAGCCTGAGAAGGAGGTCGTTCCAACTCCACAGGAACTCGAGCAATCCCGTGGTGACCACCACTGGCCTGGCGATCGGCAGGATGACTTTGCTGTAGATCTCCCACTCGCTGGCGCCGTCGACGCGCGCGGCGTCATGCAGCGACACGGGAATTTTCCTGAAATAAGAGGCAAACAGGAACACAAAAATCGGTAGCGCCAAGGCGACATCACACAGGATCACCCCCAAATGCGTTCCGATCAGTCCCAGGCTTCGTATTGAGGCATAAAGTGGCAGGACAATCGCCGTGACTGGCACCATCAGCCCCGCCAGGAATGCGAACCGGATCAGTTGCTTCCCCGGGAAGCTCATAAAGGTGAGCGCATAAGCGGCAAGAGAGGCGAACACGATCATGACAATCGCGTCGACAAACGAGATGATGAAGGAGTTGAAGAAGTATCGGCCAAAGCCGCCATCGGTCCAAACCGCCACATAGTGCTCGAATGTCCACACGTGGGGGATCGCCCAAGGCACATCCGCCTCCGCCGCAGGTTTCAATGAGGTGGAAATTGCCAGGACCGTCGGCGCGATCATCAGCAGCGCAAGGAAGCTGAAGGCGGTCAGAACCGTGTATCGCCTCGTCATATCAATCTTCCGCTTTGCTTTGCAGCCAGGCATAGATGCCCATTGCCAGTGTCACGATGACCAGCAACGCAACTGCGATGGCGGCCCCGTAGCCGTAGTCATTTTCAATGGCGCCGCGCTTGTACATGTAGGTCGACAGGATCTCGCTGGCGCGAACCGGACCGCCCTTGGTCATCGCCCAGATCAGGTCGAATGCCTTGAAGGCATGGGTGACCGTGAGGACGATGACGATAGCTGTCACGGGCCGGATCGCGGGCAAGGTGACATGCCAGAAGGTCTGTATCGGTGAGGCTCCGTCGATGACCGCCGCGTCATAGAGTTCCTCGTCGACAGCCTGCAGCCCGGCAAGAAAGATCACGATGCTGAGCCCTATGGTGGACCAGCAATGGGCAATGGCTATTGCAGGCAGCGCGGTATGCGAGTTGCCGAGCCACGGCATTGTCAGCCAATCCAGGCCTAGGCGAATGAGGACTGCGTTGATTGCCCCGTCGGGCTGATACATCCACCGCCATATGATGGCGGTCGTGATGGGCGCCATGACCACAGGTACCATGAAGCAGGTCTGGATAATGACGCGGCCGCGGCTTAAGCGCGCCATGACTGCGGCTGCGACGAGCCCCAGTCCGACATTGATGACGACGATGATTGCCGACCATTCCAGGGTATTGAGGAACGCTTCCCAGAATATTCTGTCGCTAAGTAAACCGGCATAATTGGCCAGGCCAATCCACTGCTTGACCTTGCTGATACCATCCCACTTCGTGAACGAGTACTGGATGACCGCCAGCGTCGGCAGCAGCGCAAACGCTGCGAAGAGGCCGAACGCCGGCAACACGAACAGGAACGCCGAAGCTGAAGCATAGAAATTAGAGACGCCTCGCGTGCGCACGCTGACAAGGGACATTGGATGGTCCTCGGGTTCTTCAATGAGGCTCGGCAAATGCGGCGGCCCAGATCCTGGACCTCCGCTGCCAGCTACGGCTTCAGCCCGCCGGGCTTCAGTACGCTGCCATCGGCTTTATCGGTTTGCCAGGCCGCCTCGATTTCATCATCGAATTGCTGCGGTGTCGTCTGGCCAAGAAGAAGCGCCTGGAGCCCATCATAAGTCAGGGTCGTTATGTTCTTGGGCGTAACGGTATCGAGATAGGCGTAGATCGTGCCATTGGCGCGGTCGCGATCGTTGAACGCCGCCATGGCCCGGGTAAGCTTGGGAAGATTTGCCTTGGGAAGCACGTCGGCGAGCGGACCAACCGGGGTCGTTCCCGCATTGAGCAGCGTCACACGGCTGGTCGGCGTAAACAGCAGGTAGTTGAGGAAGGCTGCTATCTCGTCCTTGTGACTGGAACTCGCGCTAATGTACCAGCCCGAGCCAATGCCCTCGGTCGGATAAAGCTTTTGAGTTGCCTCGAAAGGTGGCACCTGAAAGACGCCGAAATCATCGATGCGAGCACCCGCCGTAGCGACCCCAGTCTGGATCGCAAACGAGCCGGTAAATGTCATCGGGATCTTGCCGGCCCAGAATTTTTCCATGATCTCAGCATATCCGTCGGCCACCGGATTTGGTCCGAAATAGCCTTGCTGGGCCATGTCCTGAAGTCTCGCTGCGGCTTTGACGAATTCCGGCGCATTCCATGCGCCGTCGCCGAACATCACTTTCTGCAAACCGGCCGGCGAAGCATAGCGACCGAAGAGCATCGATTGCCAGTGGGAGATAGGCCATTTGTCGGCTCCGCCAAGCCCGATCGGCGTGTTGTAGCCCGCCTGCTTCAAGCTTTTGATCAACCCCTGGAAATCCTCCCAGGTCGACGGCACCTTCAAACCCAGCTTGTCGAAAATCGCCTTGTTGTAGAACATGCCGGTCGTTTCGACTTCATTGCCGACAGCCCACAGTTTGCCCTTCGATGACGTGACATCGACCACCGACTGGGGGATGAACTTGTCCCATCCATACTGCTTGTAGTAGCCGGTGAGATCGGCAACCAGCCCACCGTCGATGATGGCCGCTGGTTGGCCGGGACCTGTCCCATAGACGAAGAGTTCCGGCCCCTCGCCTGACGACAAGGACGGGATCAGCGCGGGGTTGAACAGGTCCGAGCTGTTTTTGGTGATAACGAATTTCGTTTCCGGGTGCTCGGCGTTGTAGTTGGCCGCCAACTGTTCATAGACAACGGTCTCCCCAGGCTCCCCAACCACAGAGACCTGTATCTCGGGCTGAGCCGCCGCTGCAGTGGCAGCCAATATCCCTGCAATCAAAAATGTTGAAGCTAACCCGACGCTCTTCGGCATCATTTCAGTCTCCTCCCTTGCTGCCATCCCTAAAACTCACTCCGTTGACGGCACTGTCTTGTAACCGGTTACAGTTCAATTGTAAACGGTTTCTTTTTTGGAAAATGCTGCACGTAGCGCGACTAGGCCAGGCGAATGTCAGCTATCGTGTTACGGGTGTGGAAGTCACACCAGACCGCGCCAGCTTCACTTGACGCAATCGCCGCCTCGACAAACTGTACGCCCTCCCAGCCGTCGAGGGCTGTCGGGAAGGAAATGCCGGCGGGCGCCGGGCTGCCGTTGCGCGCACTGCGAATTGCCGCTGCGATCTCGCTGTAGATAGCGGCAAATGCCTCCAGGTATCCTTCCGGATGCCCGGCAGGAATACGCGTCACACCGGCGGCTGCAGCCCCCGCAGCGCCCCGCGAGATTCGCTGCCGTGGCTCGCCCAGCGGCGTGTACCAGAGGTAGTTCGGTTCTAGGTGCCTCCACTCCAGGCCACCTCTGTCACCAAAGACCCGTACACTCAGATCGTTCTCGTTGCCCGGTGCAACCTGGGAAGCCCAAATGGAGCCCCGCGCACCGCCTTTGAAACGCAACAACACAAGCGCATCGTCATCGACGGGCCTGCCCTCAACGAAGGTGGAAAGCTCGGCCAGAATTTCCTCACTCTCCAGCTTGGTGATGAAGCGCAGCAAATTGAACGCGTGCGTTCCAATGTCGGCAATTGAACCACCTCGACCAGAACGCGCCGGATCGGTGCGCCACTCAGCCTGTTTGGAGCCTGCGACCTCTATCCGCTGCGTGAGCCAATCCTGGAGATACTCGACCTGGACCAGCCGCAACCGGCCGAGGCAGCCAGAAGCGCACATCTCGCGCGCCTGCCGGATCATGGGGTAGCCGGTATAATTGTAGGTGACTGCGCAAATCTTGCGTGCATCACGGGCGATTCCGACGATTTCGGCAGCGGACTGCGCATCCGTCGACAAGGGCTTGTCGCAAATGACATGGATGCCGCGCGTCAAGAAGATCTTTGCTATGGCGGCATGGGTGTTGTTTGGCGTCACGATCGAAACGGCCTCAATGCCATCTGCGCGCGCAGCCTCGCCTGCCGCCATGGCCTCATAGGAGGCATAGGCACGTGCAGGATCGATGTTCAGGTCAGAAGCAGAGGCGGCGGCAAGGATCGGATCGGAAGACAAGGCCGCGGCAACGAGCTCATAGTGGTCATCGAGACGCGCAGCAATTCGGTGCACGGGGCCGATAAAGGCTCCTCGCCCACCGCCAACCATACCAAGCCGGACGCGGTCCATGGTAACTCCAAAAGTTGCGATTGTCGGATGGTCCACCTGCTTGACGCAGGGGCTAGCGGTATCCCTCGCTGCCAGGTTCATGCAGCGATGGACCACGCGCCTCAATCGGCTCCAGAGCCTCATGCGCGGGAACGTTCGGCGCGTCGCAGATATCTTCCCTCGGCGCCCCCACGGGAGCTGCCCACCGAACGGCGTTGCGCAACACCTTGTGGACATTTCCGTCATGGTAAGTCGGGTAAGTCTCATGACCGGGGCGGAAATAGAATATTTTCCCGGCACCTCGCTGATAGGTGACTCCGGAGCGAAAAACCTCCCCACCCTGAAACCATGAGACGAACACCGTCTCCAGCGGCTCCGGTACGGCGAATGGCTCGCCGTACATTTCCTCATTCTCGAGTTGAAAGTAGCCAGGGAGACCCTCGGCAATTGGGTGGCTTGGATTGACTGCCCAGATCCGCTCGCGTTCTCCAGCCTCCCGCCATTTTAGGGAGCACGGCGCGCCCATCAGCGTCTTGAACACCCTTGAAAAGTGGCCCGAATGCAGGACAATCAATCCCATCCCTGCCCAAACGCGTTTCGTTACATTATCGACCGCTTGGTCAGATACGGCGCCATGCGCCTTGTGTCCCCACCAAACAAGAACGTCCGTCTCCGCCAGGATATCAGCGGAGCAGCCCTGCTCCGGATCCTGTAACGTGACGGTGCGCGCGAGAATGTGGGAGTCCGCAGACAGGGCTTGCGCGATCGTCGTGTGCAACCCATCCGGATAGATCGATGCCACAACCGGGCTTTCCCTTTCGTGGATATTCTCGCCCCAAACGGTGCATCGAATGGCAGCTGTAAGGCCTGGCGCCAGATTGGTCATTATCATTTATCCCTGTCGAAGCGAACAATGAGGAACGTCTGTAACCGGTTACAAATGTGTTGTAAACGGTTACAAGCGAAGATCACGATGAGTCGAACAGGACCCGTAAGGATGTCCACCTGGTCGAAGAGCACAACGAGAAACTGGCGCCGCAAGCTCGATGAAACTTATGCGTTCATGCTTGATGTCCAGCGCAGCAAAACGCCGAAGGACGTGACCAAGACGCTCCTCTCGTTCGCCGGAAAGTTCGGGACCACGAACATACTAGCGGGGATCATACCGCCTGCCAGTGCCTCGCGCCGTGAGCAGCTGTCCCATGTGCTCCTTGATCATTGGCCGGCTGAATGGACAGATCGCTATTTCTCGAAAGGCTATCTCTATCGCGACCCGACCATTCGCCTCGTCGCGCAGGGAAGTCAGCCGTTTGCGTGGCGAGACCTCGGCAATCTTGGCGAACTCTGGCCCGGCGGCTGTCGGATAATGGACGAGGCGGCCGAATTCGGACTGCGTGAAGGTCTGACGTTTTCGTTCCTGACTGTCGAGCGGCAGAGAGTGGGGCTATCCATTGCCGGTGAAAGGCTCGAACTGCCGCCTGGCGAGCAGGACGCATTCCTCCTTGTTGCTGCGTATGCGTTCGGAAAGGCCGTAATTCTGGCCGAAGGAACCGAAGAGCGGCAAACGGTCAACCTTTCGCCCCGCCAGCACGAGGTCCTGCAATGGGCTTCCCTGGGGCTGCCTGTCGAAGCTATTGCCGATCGCCTCGGGATCAGCAGCCATACGGCCGACAGTCATCTGCGCGCCGTGCGCGAAAGGCTGGGGGTCCAGAATACCGTCCACGCCGTGGCCGAAGCATTCAGGCTCGGCTTGATAGCCTAACCCACGGATTCACGTGATGCCCGAACGGGAATGACGACTGCCGGTTGACCTCAATCCGGAAGGACAACCGATGCTGCACATCATAACAAATGAAAACGTCGACCTCTATGCCGAGGAAATGCAACAGGCCTTCCATCTTCGCCACAAAGTATTTGTCGAAGAGAGAGGTTGGTCGGAGCTGCGACGCGGGGACGAACGGGAGATTGACCAGTTCGACAACGAGCATGCCGTTCATATGCTCTTCATCGACGACGATGGTCGTGTCATCGGCTATCAGCGTCTGCTGCCGTCAACGCAACCACATCTGCTGTCCGAGGTGCTTTACTCCCTATGTGAAGGCGATCGCCCCGTCGGTCCGAATATCTGGGAGTGGACGCGCTACTGTGTGGAGGCGGGCCACCGCGAGCGTGGCCGGATGCTGAGCCCGGTGGCCAATGCACTATTGTCGGGCGTCGTCGAGTGGGGCCTCCACAATGGCGTGGATACGATCATCATCGAGATGAACCCCCTCTGGCTGCTTAGGCTCGTGCAGCTGCATTTCAGGGTCACGCCTCTCGGGGTACCTCGCATAATCAGTGGCGAAGAGACACTGGCTGTCACTGCGAGCTTCGATGAGCGCACTCTCGCCAGGCTTCGCGAAATGAGCAATGCAGCTTCCTAGGCAGGTCGGTTGCGGCAGCATCTGTGCCTGGCGGCGTCGGCAAGCATCTCTATCGTCACCGCCAGGGCCGCTCCCACATGTATCTGGAGAAGGAAGCGCAATGCGGCGACAGATCCAGCTCCTCACGCTTGATTGCGCACTCGCTGTTGCCGAGGAAGGCAGTTTCCTCGGCGCCTCTCGACGCACCGGAATTCACCATTCTGCCCTCAGCCGGCGCATCCGCGATCTCGAGCATGCACTCGGAACCCCGATCTTCGAGCGGCATCCGGGCGGAGTCCGGCCAACTCCCGCCGGCGCGAGCTTGCTGCGCGACCTTCGTCGCGTCCTAAGCGACCTCGACGGGACACTCGCGACGGCGGGCGCGGCAAGGGGTCAGCAAGCCAGAAGCGTCACATTGGGTATCGAGACGCCCGCTCATATCACCGAGTTTCTGGACGAACTCATCGACTTCATCCGAAGCGCGCCCAATGTCAGTCTCCGCCTGGTAGAGACAAACCGCGCCGGGACAGACCTATCCTGACCTGGGCTTGCGTCGGGCGCGATTGAACGCCCTGTCCGTCGTCATGAACCGTGCAAGCATCGGCGCGATAAGTTTCACTGGATCAGCGACTGTCTTCCCGGTTTCAGTCCCAAGCACGTCTGCATAGGCGATGAGATCTCGGTGAACCGCAGCCGGCAGTTCGACCGTAATCTTGACCGGCCGATCGTCGGGAATGGCAGAGAGTTTCAGCTTCGTCATGACGGTGCCTTCACTGTTCCGTATGGCGCCAGCACGAGGTCGCGATTGACTATCACGCGAACTGGGAAACCCGGCCGGACGGTCAAGGTGGGCTGCACATCGAGCTGGCGACCAACGATCTGCCGACCGACATTACTCACCGAATCCTGTGCGCCTTCGCGGATGGCTTTGGCGATGTCGCTCTCGTCACTGCTGGATCCGAGCGACGTGCCGATACCCAGCAGCGTCGAGAGCGCGGCGGCTTGGAACAGCTGGCCCCAGTGATGGTCGACCTCGTCCTCAAGTCCGGAAAACCCCTCGGCGTCCGCACCCTGCTGGCGCTCCAGCACGATCGAGCTGCCGTCGGGCATGATGAGCCGGTTCCAGACCAGCAAAACACGCGACTGTCCGAAGGCGACCTGGCTGTCGTACTGGCCGATCAGTTTCGCGGCCTGCGGGATCAGCAGGTACGATCCCGTCGGACTGTCATATACATTCTCGGTGACCTGGGCGGCGATCTGGCCCGGCAGGTCTGAGCGAATCCCCGTGATCAAAGCTGCCGGAATGACCGACCCAGCTTGCACAACATAGGGCGAGGCCTTCCTGGCGACACGGTCAGGACTGGCGGTTCGGCGGTCCGGTTCTGCGTTGACGAAGGCGAGCTTGCGGTCCTGGCTGTTCTGGCGCGCGCCAGTGTCGAGTTGCGGCTGTCCCGTCGATGTCGCCGGACTGGCCAGCGAGCTCGTCATTGCGTCTTCTGCGACGGTGCCCTGCCGCCCTGAACTCGTTCGCATGTTGGTGCCGGCAAAGAGCTTTGCTACCCGCGCGGCCTCGACCTCGGCGAGGCGGCGCTGTTCTTCCGGATCAACGTGGGGCGCGCTGATCCCGGCCGCAGCCACCGGCCTTCCCTGCTCCTGTGCGCGCAGGATCGGACGGCCAAGATCCCCGGGCAGCGCGGGCCCAAGTTTTGGCACGCCGGCGTAATCCTTGGGCAACGCCTGCAGCCCATCGGCGGTCGAGCGGTTTTCAGTGGTGAAGAGCTCGGACGGTAGCTCGTTGTCACGCCGCCTGGAATCGAGCGCCCATACCAGCGCGCCAACGATCGCGATGCTGGCAACACCACCAAGGCCGACCAGCACCTTGCGCGACAACCGCATGACCCGGGCGGGTGCTGGCCGTAGCCGCAGGTCGGTTCGCAGGTCCTGGCTTGAGATATTTGCCGCCTCGCTCATCGGAACAGCCCCACGCTGCGCTGGGGCCGTCCATCGGTGCGCACGATGCGAACGCGCTTCTCACTCGTCTTGTCGCCGAGCCTCAGCTCGGCCGCGGCGAACAGCCGGTCGACGACATAGTAGTTCTGCCGTGCGCGGTAGTTGACCAGCTCGGAGCCCCCTGACGGGCCGATGACGAACAGCGGCGGCATCTCTCCCTGGCCAATGCCTGACGGGAATTCGATATAGACCTTCGCTCCATCGTCGAACGCCCGCAGCGGCTTCCAGGGTGCGGCGTCGCCCTCGATGCGGTAGCGGAAGTTGAGTTTCTGGACGTCGACACCGGCGGCTACCGGCTGGGCGGCCGAAGCCTGCGCGTTCTGGCGCCGCAGCGCGATCAGCTGATCCTGTGGATATTGCCAGGACACAGAGGCCATATAGGTCTTTTCGGTCGATCGCAGCTCGAGGTGATAGGTGCGGCGGTCGCTGTTGATGACGAGGTTGGTCACCAGATCGGGCCGCGTCGGCTTGACGAGGATATGGACCTGACGTCGCTCCCCTGCCCCGCTCTCGGTGTCGCCGACGATCCAGCGCACAGTGTCGCCGGCGGCCACAGGGCCCGAACCGACGAGCTGTTCGCCGGGCTGCAAGGCAATATCGGTCACCTGGCCGGGTGCGGCATAGACCTGGTAGAGCGCGCCTTCGCTCCAGGGATAGAGCTGGATGGCGTTGATGAAGCCGTCGCGAACCGGCTGCATGCGTGCCGCCTCATTGGCCTGGCTGATCCGCTGTTTGGGATCGGCGGGCTCCGCCTTCGTGCTCACGGTCCCGATCGGCTTCAACTGGCCCGGCAGCGGAAGGGGCTTCGGCAGCTCCACCACATTGACCGGGCTTGGCGGGTCGACCTTGCGGACGGCTGGCGTCGCTTCGTCATATCTGATCTCGGGCGGAATGTATTTTCTTGAGGCGCAGCCGGCGAGCGCCATTGCCGACAGCACGACTGCCATCGTCACAGTGTGCATGGAATCCAGCCTCTTCCTGCGAGTTTGCACAGCACACATCACGAAAGCTCCTTCGACCAGTTGATGGCGTTGACGTAGACACCGAGCGGATTGGCCTTCAGCCGGTCGGCGTCCCGGGGTTGCTCAATCACAATGGTCAAGATGGCGGTCCAGCGCTCGGTGCTGGTCAGGCTGCCGTTCTCGTAGCGGCGCTCGATCCACGCGACACGGAAGGAGTCCGGCGAGGCACGAATGACGCTGGAGACCTCGACGGCGATCTGGATCTTCCCAACCTTGGCAAAAGGGTCATTAAGGCGGGCATAGTCGTTCAACGAGATGGCACCGCGATCGGTGGTATAGTCGTAGGCGCGCAGCCAGTTCTGGCGCACGATCACAGGATCATCTGGAATGGCCCTCACCTGTTCGATGAAGCGGGCAAGGTGCCAGGCGAGCTGAGGATCGGTCGGACGATACCCGGCGACGGCGGGAGCGACCGCTTGCGCCTCACCAATCTTGTCGACCTCCACCACCCAGGGAACCACTGACCCCTGCGTCGACTGCCAGACCAAGGCGGAGGCGAAGCCACCGGCCAGCACCAGCGCGCCGAAGGCCATCATGCGCCAGTTCTTCGCCTGGACACGAGCCGAACCGATGCGCTCGTCCCAGACTTGGGCGGCACGCTGATACGGCGTCTCCGGTTGCGGTGTCTTGCCGTACCGAACAGAAGGTCTTCTGAAGATGCTCATTGGCGATCGTCCTGATTGAGGGAAACGTTCATCGAGCCGCCGCCGTGATCGCCTGAGCGGACGGAATGGGCGGCCATGCTGGCGCCATGGCTCATGGTCTGGCCGCTCTTCATGCGTGCAGCACAGGCCGGCGGGGATTGCGCACCGGGCGCCGCTGATGAGACCGGCGCCGAAGCGATCGCCTCCGACGGTCGCTCTCCGCCGGTCGCTGTCCATGCGGCCGAGCGACCAGCCTCATGACTGGAAGACAAGCCTGAAGCCGCGCGCGACATCGCCTGCTTCGCCGGCTGTGCGACCGCACCGGCGCCGGCACTGGCGACGCCCGCCATGCCGGCGGCAATCGCGCCGGCGCCGCTCTGTCCGGATGTGGCTGCGCCAAGTCCCCACGCCGTCGCCATGCTCCCGGCAAGATGCGCACCGCCGCGTGCCGCAGCTGCTGACATGCGTCCTCCCGCCCCGATCGCACCGGCAGCGCCACTCAATGCGGCCCGAGCACCCATGGCACCTGCCGCACCAAGGCCGACGGCAGCCAGGCTCGTGCCGACGGCAGCACCCGCACCAAGCTGAGGCGCACCTGAGACGAGGCCTGTCGCTATGCCGGGGCCGAAGATCGAAAGCCCCATCAGCGACAAGGCCCCCAGCACAAGCGAAAGCGCATCGGTGATCGTGGGCTCGTCCGCGCCAAAACCTTGCGTGAACTCGCCGAAGAGGCCCGAGCCAATTCCGACGATGACGGCAAGCACAAGGATCTTCACGCCTGAGGCGACGATGTTGCCGAGCACTTTTTCAGCAAGGAAGGCGGTCCGGTTGAACAGCGCGAAGGGGATCAGCACGAAGCCGGCAAGCGTCGTCAGCTTGAATTCGATCAGGGTGACGAAGATCTGAACGGCCAGAATAAAGAACGCGATCAGCACGATTGCCCAGGCGATCATCAAGACCGCGATCTGGACAAAATTCTCAAAGAACGAGACGTAGCCCATCAGCTGGCTGGCTGCCTGAAGGATCGGGTTGCCGGCGTCGATGCCCACCTGCGCAACGCGTCCCGGCTGCAACAGTGCGGAGCCGGAAAGGGCTGATCCTCCGGCCTTCAGGCCCAACCCTGAAAAACTCTCGAAGACGATGCCGGCAAGACGGTTGAAGTTGCCGATGATGAAAGCGAAGAAGCCGATATAGAGCGTCTTCTTCACCAGTCGGTGCAGCACGTCCTCGTCAGCGCCCCAGGCCCAGAACAGTCCCGCGATCGTGATGTCGATGACGATCAGGGTCGAGCTGAGAAAGGCGACCTCGCCGCCAAGCAGCCCAAAGCCGGAATCGATGTAGCGGGTGAACGTTTCCAGGAAGCGGTCGATGACACCGGTGTCGTTCATGGTGCCACCCTGTCCGGGCGCAAATGGTCTTGCGCGTAAGACGATGCGGGCGACTGTTCGGGCAAGAGCCGGCTTTGGTCCTTGTCGACAGACGTGGCCGCATAAGGCGACACGTGCGATGTCGGCTGAAGGAAACGCCGGCGATTTTCGACCCAGGCCTTCCTACAGGCCGCGTCGGCGATGGCGGCCATGCCGATGTTGCGACACCGGTCCAGTTCGGCCCTGGCCGGCTCGCCGCCCGGATGCGCAAAGCGCGGGGAGGACGCATCCTGCGAGCCGTCGCCGCGCAGCACCATGAAGGCGGCGGTCATGGCGGCGACAAGGGCGAGAACGGCTATCATCCGGGCGGCGATCTTGAGATTCATGGAACGTCACCTCAGTCGTGGAACATCTTCACGGATGACGGGCTGTAACCGCTGCCGGCCATGAAGCGGGTGAATTGCTGCTGCGCCTGTTCCTGCGCGGCGGCCTGCCTCGCCTGCTCCAGGGCGCTGGCGCGTCCCTGCGCGGCCAGCATCGCGGTCAGGTCGGCGATTTGCTTGGCTTGCACGGCCAGAAGCTGGTTGCCGGCCTGCGTCGCCTGCAGGATGCCGACGGCCGACTGGCTGGCGCCGACCAGCGCGCTCGTCTGTTCCTGTGTCGCCTCAATGTTGTCGGCGGCGACGGCCCCGGCCTTCAGCGAATGCTCGAACGCAGACACCGAGGTTTGCCAGCGCTCACGCGCGCCATCGACAAGCTGCTGGCTGGAAAGATCCGAACCGAAGTTCTGGTAGGTCGAGGCAAACTGGCTATCGATGTCCTGGACGCTGTAGGCGAGCTTGTCGGCTTCGCCGAGCAGGATCTTCATCTGCGAAAAATTGCCTTCGATCTGCTCCAGGAGAGATGTCGGCAGCGACGTCAGGTTCTTCGCCTGGTTGATCAGCATCTGTGCTTCATTCTGAAGCGAGGTCACCTGGTGCTGGATCTGCTCCAGGGCGCGGGCTGCCTGGAGGAGGTTCTGGCTGTAGTTGGTCGGATCAAAGACGATGAGAGCCGAAGCTGGCGCCGAGGACAGGGTAATCGCGATTGCGACGATGCCTGCAGCCTTGCCACGGAAACGAAGGATGCTACGGAGGGAATTCATGGCGAAGGATCCTTTGCTAACGGTTCGGTGACGTTGGTGAGATCGGGAACGATGTCGGCAGCCCAGCGGAGGCCGCGATCGGCAAGCCAGGCTTCGAGGAAATGTTCTCTGCCGATCTCCTTGATGATGCGGCCGATCGCAGCTTGGTCGGATTTGGAGGACGCGGCGCAAAGTGCGAGCGCGATCGGGGCGAGGCCCAGCTCGAACAGCCGGTTGCCGCGCCGGCTCTGGCAGTAATAGTCGCGCTTCGGCGTTGCCCGGGCGACGATCTCGATCTGGCGGTCGTTGAGACCGAAGCGCCGGTAGATTTCGGTGATCTGCGGCTCGATGGCCCGTTCGTTCGGCAGAAACAGCCGCGTCGGGCAACTTTCGACGATGGCCGGCGCGATCCTGCTGCCGTGGATGTCGGAGAGCGACTGCGTGGCAAAAATCACCGAGGCATTCTTCTTGCGAAGGGTTTTCAACCATTCGCGGAGCTGATCGGCAAAACCGCCGTCGTCGAGCGCCAGCCAGCCCTCGTCGATGATCAGCAGCGTCGGCCGTCCATCCATCCGCTGCTCGATGCGGTGGAAAAGATAGGCAAGCACGGCGGGCGCCGCGCCCGTGCCGATTAGCCCTTCGGTTTCGAATGCCTGGACCGAGGCCTCGCCAAGACGCTCATGCTCGGCATCGAGGAGCCGTCCAAAGGCACCGCCAACGCAGTAGGGCCGAAGCGCCTGCTTCAGCGGCGATGACTGCAGCAGCACCGTGAGGCCGGTCAACGTCCGCTCCTGGACTGGTGCGGAAGAAAGCGAGGTCAGCGCCGACCACAGATGCTCTTTGACCTGCGGCGTGATGGGGACGCCCTCGCGCAGAAGAATGTCGACCAGCCAGTCGGCCGCCCAGGCTCGCTCCGGCGTATGATGGATGCGGCTGAGCGGCTGCAGCGAAACGGCATCAGCATCGACATCGTCCGAAAGGTCCGCGAGGGTCAGCAGGGCAAGCGGATCGTTCTGGCTCGCTGCGCTTGTCGCGTTGCCGCCCAGATTGTGCCAGTCGCCATCCATGGCGAGCATGGCGGCCCGGATCGAGCCGCCGAAGTCGAATGCGAAAATCTGGTTGTTCTCGTAACGCCGGAACTGAAGCGCCATCATCGCCAGCAGCACCGACTTGCCCGCGCCTGTCGGGCCGATGACCAGCGTGTGGCCAACGTCGCCAATATGCAGGCTGAACCGGAATGGCGTTGCACCTTCCGTCCTGGCGAAGAACAGCGGCGGCGCGCCAAGATGCTCGTCTTCAACGGGACCTGCCCAGACCGCCGATAGCGGGATCATATGGGCGAGGTTGAGCGTCGAGAGCGGCGGCTGGCGGACATTGGCATAGACGTGGCCGGGAATGGAGCCAAGCCATGCCTCGAGGGCGTTGACGCGTTCGGCGCTGCAGGTGAAGTCCTTGCCCTGGATGACCTTCTCGACCAGCCGAAGTTTCTCGTCGGCGACCAGCGAATCGCGATCCCATACCGTCATCGTCGCGGTGACGTAGGCTTGTCCGACCTGGTCGGAGCCGAGGTCCTGCAGGGCCGCGTCCGCATCGGCCGCCTTGTTGGCGGCATCGGTATCGAC
Organism: Mesorhizobium sp. M2A.F.Ca.ET.043.02.1.1; assembly: GCF_003952405.1. Classification (NCBI taxonomy): domain Bacteria; kingdom Pseudomonadati; phylum Pseudomonadota; class Alphaproteobacteria; order Hyphomicrobiales; family Phyllobacteriaceae; genus Mesorhizobium; species Mesorhizobium sp. M2A.F.Ca.ET.043.02.1.1. The sequence continues at coordinate 4,215,734 of NZ_CP034445.1, read as the reverse complement.
AAGCACCGATGCCTCATTGGTCATCACCTCCTTGAGAATCGCGGCTATCGATTTGCGTTTGGCGAACCACTGGCGGCGGATCTTCGTCAGCAACCGGGTGGCATCGGTCTTGTCGAGCAGGATCGCCCGCGTCGACCAGCGGTAGGGAAAGGCAAGCCGGTTGAGATCGTCGAGGATCCCGGGATAGGTCACGGTGGGAAAGCCGATGATGGTCAGTGTGCGCAGATGGCTGTCGCCGAGCCGCGGCTCCAGTCCGCCGGCGAGCGGCTGATCGACCAGAAGGGCATCGAGATGCATGGGCGTATCGGGAACACGCACATGATGGCGGTTGGTCGAGATCGTCGAGTGCAGGTAGGTGAGCGTCCCGGCATCGTCGAGCCACTCGACTTCGGGAACGAAGCCCTCGACCAGGTTCAGCACCCGGTCGGTCCGGTCGACGAAGCCTTTCAACAACTCCTTTGGATCAACGCCGCTGGTCGCCCGACCCTCATAGAGCCAGCTTTCCATTCGCGAGGTCTCCTCGGCCGGCGGCAGCCAGACGAAGGAGACAAAATAGCTGCTCTCAAAGAGCTCACCCTCCGACCTCTGATGGCCCCACTGGAGCGCGTCATGGTTGGCTTGGCCCTCGAACTGTTCGCGACGTTCAAGATCGACCAGGGCCGAAGCGCTGTCGGGAAACAGACCTTCGGGATAGTGTTGCGCGGCAAGCCGAATGGCATCGACGAAGATCGCCCAGCCGGAGCCGAGGCGGCGCAGCGCATTGTTGAGCCGGGCTGTCGTTCCGACCAGCTCTGCCGGCGTGGCGGAATCCAGGTCGGGACCGCGAAAGCGCGCCGTCCTTTGAAAACTACCGTCCTTGTTGAGGACCACGCCCGGCGCGACCAGCGCCGCCCAAGGAAGATAGTCGGCAAGGCTGGCGGTCTTCCTGCGGTACTCTGCGAGATTCATCATTGGGCGAAGACCTCTCAGCAGCCGAAATGTGCGGGATAGCGAAGGTGCCTACGAACGACGTCGACGAACTGGGCGTCGCGCTTCGCGGCCCAGACGGCTGCGAAATGGCCGATCGCCCAGAGGATCAGACCGGCAATCCACAGGCGCAGGCCGAGCCCGATCGCGCCGGCCAGGGTGCCGTTGGCAATGGCGACCGTGCGTGGCACGCCGCCAAGAAGGATCGGTTCGGTCAGCGCGCGATGCACCGGCGCGAAGAACCCGCGGATATCCTCATCCATCAGATCAGCGCCCCGCCGCCGAACGAGAAAAAGGACAGGAAGAACGAGCTGGCTGCAAAGGCGATCGACAGGCCGAAGACGATCTGGATCAGGCGCCGAAATCCGCCGGAGCTGTCGCCGAACGCAAGCGACAACCCGGTGACGATGATGATGATCACCGCCACGATTTTGGCGACGGGACCCTCGACGGACTCCAGGATCTGTTGAAGCGGCTCCTCCCAAGGCATGGATGAGCCCGCGGCCTGCGCCGGCGCGATCATCGCAGCCGCAACCGCGGCAATCGCGGCGCCACGCGGCAGGATCGTATCGAGCTTGCGGACAGGCGATGAAATCATGAAAAGCGGATTCATTCTGCAGCTCCTATGGGGAATGGGAATTCAGGGGTGGTCGGTGTCGATCCTGGCCTCCAGCAGGCGGTAGTCGCCGGAGGCGGGATCGAGACCGTCGACAAGCGCAATCTCGACGAGACGGCGGGCCGACCCGCGGCCGGCGAGGACGGCTATGAGGTCTACGGTTTCGGCAATAAGCAGGCGCGGGACCGTGACCACGGCTTCCTGCACGAGTTGCTCCAGACGACGCAGGGCGCCCAGGGCGGAACTAGCGTGGATGGTGCCAATGCCGCCGGGGTGTCCAGTGCCCCAGGCTTTCAACAGGTCGAGCGCCTCTGCGCCACGCACCTCGCCGATCGGGATGCGGTCGGGCCGAAGCCGCAATGACGACTTCACCAGATCGGATAGGGAGGCGACACCGTCCTTTGTCCGAAGCGCAACGAAATTGGCCGCAGCACACTGCAGCTCACGCGTATCCTCGATCAGCACGACGCGATCAGTGGTCTTCGCAACCTCCGCCAGCAGCGCGTTGACCAGGGTGGTCTTTCCCGTCGACGTCCCGCCAGCCACCAGGATATTCTTGCGCCTTTCGACGGCGAGCCGCAGCACGGCGGCCTGGTTGTCCAGCATGACGCCAGCGGCGACATAGTCCTCGAGCGCAAAGACAGCCACGGCCGGTTTTCGGATGGCGAACGTTGGCGCCGAAACAACCGGCGGCAGCAAGCCCTCGAAACGTTCGCCTGTCTCGGGCAATTCGGCCGACACGCGCGGCGAACCCGCATGCACTTCCACGCCGACATGGTGGGCGACGAGACGGACGATGCGCTCGCCGTCGGCGGGGGCCAGAAATTCGTCGGTGGCCGAAAGCCCCTCCTTCAGCCGGTCGACCCAGAGTCGCCCATCCGGGTTGAGCATCACCTCGACGATCGCCGGGTCTTCAAGGAAACCCGCGATGGCGGACCCAAGCGCCGTTCGCAGCATTCGCGCGCCGCGCGATATGGCTTCCCTGTCAGGCTGAAAATTGATCGCCACGCTGATCCCCATTCATCGCGGCTAACTGGTTGGTGCCGCGGTCGGGATGATTAGAAGAGGCAGGAACTCTGGGTTTACAACAAGCAAAACCACGGATCGCGCCAAGGCGTGCACAGACTTGCAAAATGCGGTGCGAGGATCTCGCAGGGTTGGCGACGGCCTCTATCGCTCAGCAGAATCATCGATGCCGGCTGGCGAGGCAGGCGGGACGTCGTCAGCGATTTCCTGCCTGAGTTTTGGTCCCTTGCTCAAGCGGCGGCCAAGCGCGTCCACGAACGCGTCATAACGCTGCAGACCTTTGGCGCGGGCCTCGGCCTGCGCGGATTCCGGCAATGCCGGCGTCGAGTTCAGCCAGAAGCGGACGAACAGCGCCAAGGTCTCGATTGCGATGCCGACATCACGCTCGACCCGCTGCACGCGGCGGTCGACCTGGTCGAGGCGACGGGTGATTGCAGCCTCCTTTCGCTCCTCGGCATCCGGCGAGAGGAACGAGGCGATCGCTGCCTCGGCAATCAGCGACAGCGAGACCTCTCGCCGCGCTGAATAATCGGCAAGCGCCTTCATGACGTCTGGGTCGAGATAGGCCGAGAGCCGTTTTTTCTTGGCAGCCTTCACGTTTCAAAGCTCGATGCCATCATTGGGATCAAGTGCGGCCTGACGCGACACCTGCCGCATTGCGCGGTCAAGAGAACGCCGGCGGACGGCATCGTCGTCGGGCTCGTCCCGATCTAGGTCGAACTCGTCTATGCGCCCTGTTGTCCGCTCGGGCGCAATGTCCTCATGGTCCGGGAGCTCGGGCTGCCGGCGGATGCCACCATTGGCCGGATCCTCATCCAGTCCATTTGCGGGTAGCGGCGGCGCTACAGGACTGGGCTCGGGCACCGCCTGGACTGCTGTCCAGTCGTCGCGAGGCGATGTGCCCGCGACCGCTTCAGGTCTGGGTGGCGGAAGAACCCGTTCGGCAAGCCGCTGATCGGCGAAATAGCGTGCCTTCTTCGCCCGGATCGGGAACAGGCCCGATACCATGACGATGGCGTCGGCGGGCGGAAGCTGCATGATCTCGCCCGGTGTCATCAGAGCGCGCGCCGTCTCCTGCCGCGAGACCATGAGATGCCCAAGCCAGGGCGACAATCGGTGGCCGGCATAGTTCTTCATGGCGCGCATCTCGGTTCCCGTTCCCAGCGAGTCGGACACGCGCTTGGCAGTACGCTCGTCATTGGTGGCGAAGCTGACGCGCACGTGGCAGTTATCGAGAATGGAATTGTTGGGCCCATAGGCCTTTTCAATTTGGTTGAGCGACTGCGCGATCAGGAATGACTTGATGCCGTAGCCCGCCATGAAGGCCAGCGCGCTTTCAAAGAAATCGAGCCGGCCGAGTGCCGGAAACTCATCCAGCATCATCAACAGGCGTTGGCGCCGGTCTTTGGCGTGCAGATCTTCCGTCAATCTACGGCCGATCTGGTTGAGAACCAGCCGGATCAGCGGTTTGGTACGGCTGATGTCCGATGGCGGCACGACCAGATAGAGCGTCGTTGCCCGCTCGCTCTCGACAAGGTCGGCGATCCGCCAGTCACAACGAGACGTCACCCTGGCCACGACCGGATCGCGATAGAGGCCCAGAAAGCTCATGGCAGTCGAGAGCACGCCGGAGCGCTCGTTTTCCGATTTGTTGAGCAATTCGCGCGCGGCTGACGCCACGACCGGATGCGGACCGGCGTCTCCGAGATGCCTGGTCAACATCATCGTGCGCAGCGTCGTCTCGACCGGCCGCCGTGGGTCGGAAAGGAAGTTTGCGACACCGGCGAGCGTCTTGTCCGGTTCGGCATAGAGGACATGCAGGATGGCGCCAACAAGCAGCGCGTGGCTGGTCTTTTCCCAATGGTTCCTGCGTTCCAGCGAGCCCTCGGGATCGACCAGCACGTCGGCGACGTTCTGGACATCACGCACTTCCCATTCGCCTCGCCGCACTTCGAGCAGCGGATTGTAGCCGGCAGACGCGGCATTGGTCGGATCGAACAGAAGCACTCGCCCAAAGCGTGCACGCCATCCGGCCGTCAGTTCCCAGTTCTCGCCCTTGATGTCGTGGACGATCGCCGAGCCAGGCCAGGTCAGCAGTGACGGCACGACGAGGCCAACACCCTTGCCGCTTCGGGTCGGCGCAAAGCACAGCACATGTTCGGGACCATCGTGACGCAGATAGTCCCGGTCCAACTTACCAAGCACCACGCCGTCCGGACCGATCATGCCTGCGGCACGAATTTCGTCGAAGGTCGCCCAGCGCGCGGAGCCGTAGGTGGCCGCGTTCTTCGCCTCACGTGCGCGCCAAACCGACATTCCAATGGCCACCGCAATCGCGATGAAGCTACCGCTTGCCGCTATCAGCGCGCCCTCGACGAATATCTCAGGCGCGTAGGCATCGTAGAAAAACCACCACCAGAAAAATGCAGGCGGCGGATAGATGGGCAGGCCGGCAAACACGAACCACGGCGGCCCAAGCTGCGGCTGGAAGCCGAGGCGCCAAGCCGTCCATTGTGTGGCGCACCAAGTGGTGAGAAGCACTATCAAAAGGGCAGTGAGGACCTGACCCCACAATATCCTGGTCGCCGGCATATTTCGTTTCCCGGATAGCAATTGGGAGCGGATAGACAATGTGGGAATCTCGCGCATGCAAGAAGAAATGAGCGATTGAGGCAACTGGTCGTGCGCTGACGTGCAAAGACCTGCCAAGGAAGGAAGGCGATCGAGAGATCAAACTCAATGACGCCTTCGACCGGTCAAAGCCCGATTCCTCGCTTCCTCCCGAAGTTCCAGTCAACACCACTGTGCCCGCGAGAGACGCCGGAGATGTGATTGCCGAGTTGCTTGCCGAGGGACGGCGACCACGGCACCAGGCTGAAACCGAGCCCCTCATCAATCATGGCGAAGCGGCCGGAAGCGAGCGAAAGCCGCTGTCGATAGATACCAGCTACTTGGTCGCCTTCAGATCCCTTCACGTAGGGCAGTCCGGTCTCGGCAGCGAGCCGAGATCCAATCGCGTTCACCTCGCGATCGCGTAGCGTGTCGATCAGATTGCGAGCGAAGATGACGCGTTGACCGTCGCGCTGTGCGAAACCCTGCTCAAGAAGATATTCGGTGCGACGCTGTAGCGCCTGCCTCACGTCCCTGCCGAAGCCGCCCTCCCCGACTTCGATGGATTCACGCGCGACAAGTCGACGGTCGAGCCAGGTCGCACCGCCGGCATGGATTTGTTCTTCGATGGAGAGGTCGGAGCGGACTGCCAGTGCAGCTCGGCTGCGGCCCTTCACGTCCTCGTAGCATCGAAGCTCGACGATCGAGCCCGGGGCGGAATCGCCGGTGGCGTCGAGATCTTGAAACCGGATGTGAAGGGCACGCCCGTCTATACCGTCGACGATGGCATAGGCCGAGCCTCGCAGCTCATCGTCGAGGCCCCGCTCCAGCAGCCGGCCGATTATAGGTTTGTCGATCTGCTCAGTTGCAAGGACATAATCGGCCGAGCCCTTGTCGATGCCATGGCCAGTCAGGCTGCGATGCATGCGCTTGATGATGTCACCGCGCTCGCCGAGGGCACGCAAGGTCGTCTCAGCCTCCTCGGCCATCATCCATTGACCGGGACGGATTTCGTTAGCAAGACCGAGACCCTCCAGCTTGCGAAGCCGCCCGACTTTGAGTGTCAGGAACTGGTCGGGCTGGCGATCGGGATGCGGAGCGAGATCGATGGTGCCATGGCGATCCGTGTCGCGGGCAAGCTGCCGGTCGAGCTGTGTCCAGCGCTCGGCAGCTATCTGCTGCTCGATCGTTCGACGGATATCGTGGTCTGTCCGCGGTCCGAGTGTCTGAGTGAGGATTTCGCTCGCCCGGCCGCGCATGCCTTGGCGAATGTAGTCGCGTGAAATGACGAGGTTTTCACCATCGTCGGCGACACCGCGGACGAGGATGTGGATATGCGGATGTTCAGTGTTCCAGTGGTCGACGCCGATCCAGTCGAGCTTCGTGCCGAGATCGCGCTCCATGTCGACCATCAGATCACGAGCAAAACTCTTGAGGTCGCCCAACTCTTGGGCGTCATCTGGTGAGACGATGAAACGGAAATGGTGCCGGTCATCCTTGCATCGATCGGAGAAGGCGTCATGGTTGGCCTCGTCCGTCTCCGGGCCAAACATTCTTGCTTCCTTGCCGTCACGCGTCACGCCCTCGCGGCGAAGATATTTGAGATGGGCTGCAAGCGGCACCGATCCCTGGAACTGACGGACCACGCGTGCCTTGACGACAGCCCCTCGCGAGCGGCCAGTGATGAGACGATTGGCGCGAACACCTGCCGACCTGCCGCGGCCGAACGTGGAGGTTCGTGGAGAGATGATCCGTCCCTTCCGCGAGATATGCCCGCCAGCTCGCTGCGTGGCCGCGATCGCCTGGAAGATGAACGGCCGAGCCCGCTGACCGGCGCGAGAGCGGATACGACCAGGCCGGACGCGGAAGTCATCGTCACGTTTCATGGCTGCTGAGCCCGCGAGGTGCGATTTCGATTGGAAAGTGTCCGAAAATGGCAATTGCGCACATCGCGGATTTCTTGCCTACATCGCGGACCCGGCGCGCAAACCCTTGAAACCCAACACCCCGACCGAGCCGCACATCGCGGCCCTTTATCCTGCCATCCCTCTTCGCCCACTCGCACCGCCAACCCTCCCGCCGCAGTTTCCACGACGGGACAGGCCGGAATGCGATTGGCCAGGAATGCTGAGGTCATTGGGAAGACGCGGCGAAGCTCTGCGCGAACGGACTGCGAATCGCGGGGTTCGGAACCGATACGCCTTCAGTGCGGGAGCCGTCAGGTTGCGGCGCGAGCGCCGTAAGATCGGTGACCGCTCTCCCCGCCGGTGCTCGCACGCTGGTTGGACGGATAGCCGTGAACACAGTCTCGGCAGGAGCATCGGTCTCGCGCTTGCCTCGCGCAGCCAATGCATCCTCAGTGTTTGCGATGCGCGTGAAAATCACCGAATCGAGTGCGCTCGCGCTGCCCGCTCGTTGGCGTGAACGCGTCGGAATGGGAAGCGAACCATCGATCAGCGGGGCGAGTTTCCTGACGTAGTCGATCGTCTCGCGCGGCAGCGGACGGCCCGTCGCAAGATGCTCTTCGTACCGTCCAGGCCCAGCATTGTATGCGGCGAGGAAACCGTTGCGGCCGAAGCGGTCGAGCATCTCGCGGAGATACGCCGCACCTGCAAGAATGTTGCCGCGCGGCTGATAAGGATCGACACCTAAGCGGTGCCTGATGCGCAGTTCTTCCCACGTCGCCGGCATGATTTGCATCAGGCCCATCGCCTCCTTGCTCGACACCGCATGGACATCACCAACGCTTTCGACCTGCATGACGGCGCGAAGCAGTCGCTCAGGAATCGCAAAGCGTTTGGCAGCCTCGCGGACGTGCGCCGACCATGGATAATCCACCGAGATGGCACTCTCGGAGCGCGGCGAATGCTCGCCACGCGATGTAGGATCGGCACAGGCTGCTGACACTGAAAACGTGACCATGGCGGCTGCAGACACCACCATGCCTCGGTGGAAGACACCACATGCTCGACTGTCCCGACGAGCGAAAAGCCTGCCGCCGTGCTCGCTTCCGTCAAGGGCAAGGCTTCGCCGGCCGGACTTGCTTGCCGCAAATCGGCGAGCAACGAGTGCCCGCATGGATGGGCAAGCGCCCAACCGCCCTTGGCCTCCGCTGCGCGCGGCAGCCGCCTGACAGGCGATCGGGTCGAAGGGTTTGACCAGCGCTCGATCGATCAAAGGGTTTGATGCAGAAAGGCCGCGAAAGCGCAATCGGAGCATCCGATCATCCTCGCTCGTCACGCTTCGGCTGCCGGCTCCAGTGCAGATGCCAGACGTCCTTCGCGGCACCGGACTGAAACAGATTGGCGCGAATTGGCTGTGTGAACGACGGGTCGTCGATGGATACGGAGAGATAACTGCCAGCCTTCTCGCCGGTGCGGACCCAGGCAGCACCGATCTCAATGCCTTCACAGAAGATGCGATGATCGGGCGCGTTCTCGGCATCCGACTTGCCGGCAGGCAGAATGGTAAGCTTGGCGTCGAGCCTGAGCGTTGAGATGTTACCGAAAAAGCCATCCTCGGTGCGGTTGAAAGTGCCGATCTGGGCCATTGCGATGCTCCTTTCGCGAGGGTTGGATGAGAGTTGGTGCGAGCCGTCACGGCTCGTCGGGAACGGAATCTCTGCGAACATTCGGCGCCAGAGATCTTTGGTGGGCGACCCAGACCGGAACCGCACGGCCGATGATCGAAGCCCTCGGCAGCGGGCCGAAATAGCGGCCGTCGAAACTGTCGGCCGCGTCCCAGTTCATGAGAAAGACTTCGTCACCGGCGATGACACGACAGCCCCGCCATTCGGGAAGCAATCGACCGCGCGTGTCACGTTCGCGCGCATGTCCAAAGGTCACGCCGCGGACCATGATAGCGCTGCCGCAACGGCAGACAGTCTGTCCGCCGAGTGCCAGCACGCGCTTCAGAAGCGGCACGCCACGCGGCAGATATCCACGTGCGGACAGAAGCTGCGCGAGGGGTTCGGGCGGCATGACGACGGCGATGTCGACAACACCGACACTGTCAGCCGGCGCGACGCGATAGAGCCCGATGGGAACGCTCGCCGATGCGTTCCAGATCAACTGCGGTCGATGTGGGAACCATGCCGGCTCCGCGACCAGGAGCGAACCGCCGAGCATCGCGACGACCATCGTTGCGCGCATGCTCATGACTCAATCCTGCGACGCAGAAGCCAAGCCTCATGGCGCTGGCGCGTGTAGGGCCTGGGCATCTCCCGCGCGGCGAGTCTGCTGTGGGCATGCCGCCAATAGTCCGGCGAGACGTCGACAGGATCGACGCCGATAGCCTCTATCGAGTCGATGATCTGCAGCACCTTCTCGACGTTCGGCCATCCGATCGCTGTAAGCAGAATGTCGGCGCCAGGCCGCACATAGGCGACGGTCGAACAGCGCTTGCCCGGTTCAACGGCGCGCAGGATGTCGATGCGCGAAGCGACGGTGCCGAAGTCGTTTGCGGTCCAGCGAACAAAGGCGAAGCTGCTGCTGGGTGCAAAGGAGACGACACGGCGACTGCGGTCGATTGTCCTGTTCGAAGCAACCTTGCCGAAGCGGATGTAGTTCTCGATCCGCTTCTTGAGCCACACCAGTTCGACGGTGGTGAGATCGCTCATGGCGCCCTCCATGACAGGGGGCCACGAGCGAGCATGGCTAAGCGAGGCGCGGAAAACCCAGTTCTACTGCGGTAGGAGAATTGGACGCCGATCGATTTCCGCATGGCCGAACGACCAGGGTCTGGCTCTCGTCCACAGCCTCGCTCATCGGCGCCTTCCGTTAGAAAGAATCCGAAGGATTCCAGGTTAGAAACGTTAGAGGAGCGGATTGGGCAATCGGCGCAATGACTTAAGGCCGATTCCGGTTCCCGATAGCACGGGAATCCGGTTCCCGATGGCACGGGTGTTGCGGTTCCTGATAGCACGGGCCTGTCCACAGTCATTCCCCAGCCTTGGCAGAGCGATCACGTGTTGCGCGGACGCGGGTGAATGGGTCGGCCGGACTAGAATGGAACGTCAGGCGAGCGCGGCCGTCGGGATCAATGATCAGCGCAAGCTGGTAACCAGGCAGCGGCTGACGACTGACGATCTCGCGCAGGTCGAAGGCGAAACGTTTGAAGGGCGACAGGCTGCCCGACTTCAGGTGGAGATGGCGAAGATCAAAACTCCAGCCATGAGTCTGGCGGCCACCGTGCTTGCGAACTAGGCGATAGAGCCATCGCTCCAGACCACCTGTCAGCCCAAAATATTGCCGGTCGATGGTGAGGATCAGGGCATCGTCGATGACACCGGCATAGAACCAGTCTGGCAGAACGAGCTCGATGCCAAGCGGGCGCCCGTTGACATCCGTCCGCTCCTTCCATTCGTTAATCCAGGAGAAGCGATGGCGCCGCCGTTCCGATGACTGGCGGATAGATGTGGCCACGGTTGTCGATTGCAGCCGATCGAGCGCCGCCTTCAGCCTGCCGTAACTGTGGGCGGAATCGCCACGCTCGATAAAGGCGAGAATCTCGTAGGGCGTGGCTGCCATCAGCCGCGAGGTACGAAGGCCGTTGTCTCGCGCGTCAACAATCTGGCTGGCTGCCCAGATCAGGATGTCGGCGTCCCAGATCGTCGCCATGCCATGTTCGACAGTCGCTTCGACGCGGATCGACACCTCGCCCATACGAAAATCAATGGGTGCCACGCGCCGCGATTTGGCGAGTGAGAAGAACGGCCACGACATGAGATCCTGAGCGTCGCGCGGCGCCAGCACGCTAGCGCGCGCGCGAAACAGATCAAGCTGGCCTTCGGAAAAATACCGCACTGATACACTCCACCGGTCAGGAGGCGCGATCGCGTCTGCCGGCGTAAGCAGGCGCGCGAGCGGCATGTGGCTTGGCAGGCGGAACAAAAGTCGCGTCCGCATCGCTGGTGGACGTGCGCGCGCCGAGCTCGATCCAGGCATGCAGGTCGTCGATGTCATAGAGGACGCGCCCGCCGACCTTTCGGTACTTTGGGCCGGTGCCATAGGTCCGGTGCTTTTCCAGGGTGCGAGCGCAAAGGCCGACGATTGGAGCCGCCTCCTTGGTTCGCAGGTATTTTTGGGGCGCGTCCGCGGGACCCTTCGACATCGCTCGATCTCCATTCGGTTTTGCTGTCATCCTGGCCTGCCGGGACGCGCAAAACGGACGATGGTCGAATTGAGAAAAGACGAGGGAGGGCAAAGATAGCAGGGGGCGTATTTGCTACCCCTGCGAAGCAGAGTTTCAGTGATCGGATTTTCGGCTGCGGCTGTGCGGATAGAAGAGAAGATCGCGATAGCCGCCGGCCACAAGACGCTCCGCCCTTCGCAGGGTCGCCCGGACCTTGTGTCGGAGATGGTGATCGCGCCAGTCCCGCGGTGCGATCGGTTCTCGTGAGAGCAGTGTCTCGGCGATCTCGCGATAGGCGGCACCTGCACGGCGAGCGTCATGAGCGCGCAGATTAAGAATGTGCCGCGCCTTCGCTTGCTTCGGCAGTGCGCCATAGGCAGGACCGGGCGGCCGGCCGTTCAGGTCACGCCAGAACTGCCGTGCTGCGTCGAGCCGTGTCTCGAACGCCGCGTCGAGTGGCAGGACGATGGCGTTGAAATCGGGCGCGCCGCTAAGGGTCTCGGCGACGAGATGATTTGTTCCGTTCGATCCCAGCCAAAGAATATGAAGGTCGCCGGCTTTCCAAACGGCGGCGCCCCTCAATCTGGAAAGTTGAACAGCCTGATGCGAAGGGCTGACTGACGACTGGATTTGCTTGGTCCGCAGTACGCGCGGCGAGGCCTGTTCCGTCCAGATAATGTTCTTCGCTAACGGAAGCCCGTCACCGGTGACTCTGAAATCGCGCGCCCCAACGAGCGGTGAAGTCAGCCGGACCGACAAGTTCTAAGGAAGCCGGAAGATGCGACGAAAGCTGGCTGCACTCTGCGATGAAATCGTCGTTCCGGATCAGATACTCGGCGGCGAACTCTGCAGGCTCGTAGGCCTGCATGTTAGTGTAGGCAGCCGGATCGGTCCAATCGCCGCGCAATGTGCCAAGTCCTCTCCCGACGCTCGCATTCGCTGCGGGCTTCGGAAAGAGCATCTGTGCCGACACGCAAATCGGGTAGTTGGAGAATTGGCAAACCGCTGTGCTGATTGAGCAAAGCGTGGTCTTGGACGCTTAGTGTGGCGCTCCGCCGGCCAGAAGATATCGATAGCCGTTCGTCGTCATCCAGCGGGCGCGGGCAAGATGCGTCTCCCATGATCGGAATGCCCGCTCCGGTTCCTGGTCAGGATCCATGTGGAGGACGATCCTGGCCACCTCACGCCAGTCCGCATCTTCAGCAGCCGCGTCGAGCAGGCGGATGTAGGTAAGCAGCCGCTCCTCATCATACCCCGTCAGGATCGGGGAATCCGGCGCTACGTCGGCGACATCGGGATCGAGGAGTGGTTTAAGCACGGCCCACCAAAAAGTCGTGGAAGCAGGAGCAGCTGCATTCAGCAGATAACCAGATTTTCTGATTATCTGGATTTCCATTTAATTGATCTGCCGGTTTCGTCAAGGACCGGCAGCGAATGCAAAAGACACTTCGGTCGCCAAGACATTTGCGACTTATCCAATTGATCGTGGACAAGCGCAAAGCTGCAGGCTTGAGCCAAGCTGACTTGGCAAAGGCAATCGATCGATACCAATCAGTAGTCGCGGACATCGAGTCTGGAGGAAGGCGCTTGGACGTGATCGAGTTCCTCGACCTGGCTGAAACGATCGGATTCGATCCCCATGATATTCTAGATGAGGTGGCAGCAGTTCCGAGTTTGCCCGCCAGGGGGCGTTAAGCAGTCGAGCTTTCAAGGGCGAAATCAGACCTCTGAACCCAAATGAATTCTTGTGGCTGTGCTCAAAATGGCGACAGTTGCATCGCGAGCCGGGCGGAGCCCGGCGAGCCGCGGCTGCAACCTGGCATCGCCGCTACCGGTGTGCGTCACTGATCCATCAAAGGTTTCCACGATCACGTCGCGCGGCCGGATGTCGGCCGCGCGGCGTCGTGAATATCACGCGGCCTTTTCGAGCAACGCTTTCGCCCTGGCTTCGAGTTCAAGCCGGCTATCCTGATGAGCCTTTGTGCGGGCATGTGCGGTCATGCCCTGCACGAAATCGAATATGCTTTCGGGCGGGCGGCCCTCCTCCTGCAAAACCTTCTCGATGATCTTGCCTGTTTCGGCCTTGGAGAAACCGCGCTTGCGCAGGAAGCTTTCGCGGTCTTCATCGCTACGGGCGACGATCTTCTCACGCGCGGCCTTGATGCCGGCGATGAACGGAGCAGGGCTTGAGTTTGCAAAGTTCGTCAAGGCCGGCGCTGCCTCATGAGCAAAACGAAGTGCTGCAAACTTCGAATGCCGGATGCTGATTTCTTCAAAGCCTTCCACGCCCCACAGATTGCGGTTCATGCAGACGGCGCGCAGATAGAAGCTCGCGATGCCTAGTGTCTTCGAACCGACTTCCGAATTCCAGCAATAGAAGCCGCGAAAATACAAATCCGGTTCGCCATTCGGGAGCCGCCCGGCTTCGATCGGATGCGTATCATCAACCAGAAACAGAAACACGTCGCGGTCGCTGGCGTAGAGCGTTGTGGTGTCCTTGGAGACATCAACGAATGGATTGTGCGTCATGGTCGCCCAATCCAGAACGCCGGGCACCTTCCACATGGTGTCACCGGTGCCATTGCCCGCGATCTTCATTACGGCAGCGACAAGCTCGTGATCCCAGATGCGGCCATAGTCCGGCCCGGTGACGGCGCGGAGCTCGACACGTCCGTCTTCCGTCTCGAGGGTTTTCATCAACTCCGCGCGATGGCTCAAAAGCCCATGCTGCAAATTGATGCCCGACAGCGGTGCGGGAAGCTGGCGCATGTAGGTGGCCGGCGCGCTGACAAGACTGCAAAGCTGACCAAAGCTCCAATGGGTGGGCGCGATTGGCTGTTCCTGTCCCGGCACGATCAACGAAAGGCGATCTGCATTTTCGCGAGTTGCTTCCACCCGCACGGCGCGGCTTTCGACGGTGCGGGCAGTAGCGCAGTCTGCTCGCTGTTTTACGGCGTCATAAAGTTCGGTGAGGCTCAGATAGCGTTCGTCATCGGGACGCGAAAACCATTCCGAGGAAACCCGCCCGATCCGCTCGCCACGCGAGATGTTGACGCGAAAACCGTTCGAAGCCGCCTGCTGCTGGCTGTTGCTCTCGCCGGTGATGATGGTGGTCATGTTCATTGTGCTCACTCCTTTTGCCGTTGATGCCGAAGGCATGTCCTGCGGCATGCCTTCCGGGGGCGCGTGAGCGCGCGGGAGTGATGGGGGCCAATGCCGGCGCGCGGAGCCGAGCTGCACGCTCGAGCGGAGCGGATCGAAATTGATCGCGACAATTACGTGGTCGGCCGCTTTGCGAGTCGGCGGCTCTGCTCTGCACAGGCGGCAATGGCGGGGAAGCGAGGGGAAGTTCCTCGCTTCCCAACGGATCGGCAAGGTATCCGCAGCCGATCAGAACGATGAAAGCGGAGCTTACCGTTATAATATTGGCTGGAGATGTGGATTGTAGAAAGGAAACGGACTATTTGCCTGATTGGCGGAATGGGTAAATCTCACGATTTTGATGTGTCCGATAAGACAAAGGAAAACTCTATGACCATTTCTCCCGAACAAAACGGCCAACTGGATACCGTTTCGATAGCGGCTGACATTGTCGCCGCCTATGTGTCGAACAATCCAGTGCCGGTCGGCGATTTGCCGAAGCTGATCGGCGATATCCATGCAGCTCTGCAAGGGATCGGCACGCCTGCGACGGAACCTGCGGTCAAGCAGGAACCGGCGGTCTCGATCAGAAAGTCGGTGACGCCGGACTTCATCCTGCCTGGAAGATGGAAAGAAGTTCAAATCTCTGAAGCGCCATCTCGCAACGCACTACAATCTCAGCCCCGACGAATACCGGCACAAATGGAACTTGCCCGCTGACTATCCGATGGTGGCGCCGAGCTACGCGGCCACCCGTTCGGCCCTGGCGAAGGCATCTGGACTTGGACGCAAGGCAGAAACGCCTGCACCCGCGGCGGCAAAGCCAAAGCGGGCTGCTCGCGCGGCAGCGGCGGCGACAACCGCTACAGCCGTCAAGTCGTCGCCGGTGAAGAAAGCGCGCAAACCGACCACCAGAGCATAGTCCTGCTGCGCCTGACAGAAGTGCCAGGGGGCGGCGAACATGAACATGGCGAAGCCCCGCCTTGGGCGGGGCTTCGTGTTAGGCCTGATCACTCGGCGGCTCGGCGGGACCAGATGAGCGAGAACTCGCCCTCGGTTTCGGTCTCGACCAGGCTCGCATAGATCGGAGCGGGGAAGCTGGGATCATCGAGCTTGACGGAGTGGTAGTCGCGTCCCTCGCGCGAGGTCTTCTTCCATGCCGCCCCGAACTCGGTGGCGCCGGCGAAGATGCGGAAGTCGGGACCCTTTTCATTGTCGCCCTCGGCCGGCGAGAACGTCACCGTCTTGACGTTGAGGTTGAGGGTCTTGACCGAGCCGGAGAAGCCGTTCGCGGTGCGGGAGAAAGTGCCGATCGTAGCCATGGTGGTGGTTCCTTCTGTTTTTCTCGGGCCGCGCCCATCGCGACCTCGATGGTGGTCGTGAGACCGGAGACGATCGGTCTGCATCCCGGAGGGACTGAAACGAAGTGGAAGACGGCGGCGCGAGGCTTTCTTGGACCGCGAGGAATGGCCGCGTAAACCGGGGTCCCCGCCACGCCTGCGTGGTGGGGTGGTTCGGCCAGGGGAAGAAAACGCAGCGCAGCCGTTGCGGGAAGACGATCGAGGCTGAGCGAAGCGAAGACGGTCTTCGGTCAGACCAGATCCATTCGAGGGCGCCGTGGGCGTGGTTTAGAACGAACCGAGCAGAGGGAACGCCACTGTGGCTACAATCGATCATCTGCCTTCTATACCGTGAGCGCTTCTCGGTAGCGCGAGGACGGTGAACTCGTATCTCAACCACAATCTCGGCCTCCACCGGCTGAGGATGTCAATGAGATGGCCAGGCTCCCCCCTCTGCCCCGAGTAGCTGTCGCGTTCCGGTGGCGCAGGCGACATAGCACGCGCGGTGGCCAACGGTTGCCAAGCTGTCAAAGCAACCGTGACGACTTCCCGGTCTCCGCTCTACTAATGGGCAACAGTCGAAACGAACTGGGACGACCGGATCACACCGGATCCTTGGCCGCGTCGCCAAACGATCCGGTTACGCGTGGCCGCGCAAGCGCGGGTGTGGCATCACTGGAAAGGTTCGCCGCCCCGGCTCCAGGGTTGATGCCAAGGAGAAGAGCAGCTTGCTTCGTTGATTGCTGGTGAAAATGCCTCCTCCGAGCCTTGTTTCGCAACGGATTCCGCTTCCAGGGGCGATGACAGCGCGAAACCGCCTGTGGCATAAGGCCATCCGTCGAACCGACACAACAAAGGGATGAAAACGATGGCCGTAAACACGATCGATATCGCCGAACGCCTTGCTGACGCGCATGGCCTGTCGAAAACCCAGGCGAAGACCGTCGTCGAGGATGTGCTGAAGGGGATCGCGGAGGCCGCTGCCAAGGGAGAGGAAATCAGCCTCAACGGCTTCGGCAAGTTCAAGGTGCAGAACAAACCGGCACGTGAGGGGCGCAATCCATCGACTGGCGCCACGATCAAGATAGCGGCTTCGAAGAAGGTCGTCTTCCAGCCGGCAAAGGCGCTCAAGGATGCCGTCAACGGCTGATCGTCTGTGTGAACGACGATGTATCTGGTGGCCACGCGCTTTCATTCGGGATGATGGTTGCCCAGGCCACGATCATCGAATTGTTATCGATAGCGTCTCGCTCGCTGCTGTTCCAAATGTAATGCTGTCGAGGTTACGGCCGCGCCAATGGCGCGGCCGCAAATTCACGGGGGCGACTGAATAGCTGGCCGGAACCGCATCGCGGTTCCGGCCGTTGCGGCTTACTCGGCAGCGACGTTGAATTGCTCCCCCTCTGGAACCGATGGCGCACCGTCGCCCAACGCGGCATTCGCCGCCTCCGGCTCATCGGCTTCCGGCGCCAGTTCGGCAACGTCCGCCGTTCTGTCATCGGCCCCTTCCGCCTCTTCCTGCGGTTCACCGAACACTGCCGGTTCCTGGGTCCGCATGATGGCTGGAAGCCATCCCGTTCCAGAAAGAAGCTGCTCGGCGGCTTCCGCCATCGGCTGCTTCTTCAAGGCCGACAACCTCTCGACATCGTCTTCGCTGGCAGCTTCACGCACGGCGTCAAGGATTTGCGCCTTGGTAACCCGCCCGAGATAGGTGCGCACTGTCGGCCTCCAATGCGCGGTCATGTCGAGGTTGACCGCTGTGGCCAGCCTGTCGGCGGTCTGATGGGCACAAGGTTTGCGCTCCCAAGGCTGCTTCACGGCATTGACTGTTAGCGAGGCGCAATGGGCAAACAGCGCCATGACGCTTGCATGGTCGAGCAAGGCAATGAACCCCCATAGGTCACCCACATCGCGCGGCATGTCCGCAGCCCACTCGGCATGTCGATCCGCCAGGACCTTGCCCGCCGCCGTGTCCTCGATGCCGTCCGCGTGACCTGCGAGATAGACGCTGGTTGGGCGGATTTCGAGGCAGTGGGCTTCCGCGCCCTGATAGAACGTCTGCGCGGCAAGCGCATGTGTAACCGCGACAAGGGCGATGTCCGGCTGCTCGCCAAGCGCTAGGCGGAGCCCAAGCGTCCGGTGAGCGGTCAGGTCGCGGATCAGAAGGTCCGATAGCGGCTTGCCTTCATCCTCCGCTTCTTCGTCGCCACCATCATCCGGGTCCGATCCGCTGCCGGTCTCGATGATCTCGCCATCATCGTTGACGGCATAGCCGTCGCTCTCCAGCTGCGTTTCCGCTCCGGTTTGGGGTTGCTCGTCCTCGGCACGGATGAAACCGCGTTCGATGCGCGCCGTTCCGTCATGGGAAAGCACGATAAACACACCGCCACGCGAAACAATATCGGGATCGTAGGCGCGACGCAGAGCGTCGATGCGTTCGATCTCGGCTTCAAGCTTGCCGAAGTGCTGATCGACTTCGTCGGGCAGTTCCTCGGCGCTGTTCCATTCCTCCGTGAGCCGGTTGAATTCATCGGATGCCGTCGCATAGGCGGCTTTGTCTTCCTCCGACAACTCCACGGGTTGCGGATAGATGCGGCGCAAGCCGTTTGCGTGCGGAAAGTCGATATGGACGTCCGCCCATTTCCAGCCTTCCGCCTGCCTGACGGTTTCGCCGATGCCCTGCAGCTTCTCGATCACCATGCGGTCGAGCAGTGCGGCATCCTCGTAGAAACCGCCGCGATCCTCAGTGAACAGATCGCGCAGGATAGCGCCGCCCGCTTCCATGTAGGCTTCCGCGCCGACGAAGATCGCGCGGCGATCGCTAGCCGCAACATGCGTCCGCGTCAGTTCGCGGCGGATGATGTAGGGCTCGCGATTATAGGTGAGGTTTTCGAAAACCTGCTCCTGCCGGACGTGATCGTCGGTGATGGCGAAGGCCATCAGCTGATCGAGGGTCAAGTCGCCGTCGCGGTAGACCTTCATCAGCTTGGGGCTGACCGCGCCAAGCCGCAGGCGCTGTCGCACGACATGCGCGGTAATGCCGAACCGGGCGGCGATTTCCTCGGCACCCAAGCCGCGCTCGTGAAGCTCCCGGAACGCCTCGAACTGGTCGGCTGGGTGCATCGCCTCGCGGGTAATGTTCTCGTCCAGGCTGATTTCATGCGGATCGTTCTTGATATCGATGACGCAGCGGATCGGTTCGGTCTTCTTGATCTGCTTGCGCTTAACGCGCAAAAGCTGTGCCAGCCTGCGGCCCTCGCCGATGGTGACGAAATAGAAGCCGGTTTCCTCGCCCTCGCCGTCACGCTCAGGCTCGACAACAAGGTTTTGCAGGATGCCCTTGGCGGCGATACTTGCCGCATAGGCTTCGATGATCGCCTCGCTATGCGGCGTCTTGCGCGCATTGCGCGGCGACTTCTTCAGTTTGTTCAGTGGGATGAAAACGCTGGTGCCGCTCTCGCTGGCAGTCGTGGTTTCCGCACTCTTTGAATGGATCGTCATGGTTCAGGTCCTTTCCTTAAATGCCGAAGGCATGCCCCTCGGCATGCCTTCCGGGGGCGCGTGAGCGCGCGGCAGAGCGGGGGGCGAATGCCGGCGAGCGGAGCTGAGCTGCGCGTCGAGCGGGGCGGATCGGATCCGGTCAGGCGGTGAGAATCATTCACCGCCTTGCGAGCGGGCGGCCCCGCTCTGCGCAGGCGGCATTCGCGGGGGAGAGATGGCCAAGACCATCTCTCCCCTCGTGAGGCTGTTGCCCGTTGTTGTTAGGGGATCTCGGCCGTATGGGATCTCGTTGTGCGGACGATGCACAATGCCCCCGGCCTCTCTTCAAAGAAAAGGCAGCCGTAGGAGCGTCAGCATAGCGGCGCCGCAGGCGCGACGCGGGACCGACTGCGGCGACGAGACCGGTTAAGAGGGTAGCCGAAGGAGCGTCAGCATAGCGCCGCCGCAGGCGGGACGCGGGGCCGACTACCCCCGGCGAGGAGCGCCTTGCGAAAGGCGAGCGACTTTCTGCGTAATGCCGAATTCCGAAACTAGGGTTCCTGTCTGCCCTTTATGCGACATCGAATGAAGCACAGAGCATGAACAACAGGGATATGCAGCCGGCAGTCTGCACGACTGCCTTGTCTCGAATAGACCGGCAGCTGACTGTCCGTTTTCGGATGAGGCGTGTTAGATGGTAGATCTTGATATTGTTTTGCCGGAGCGCCGCCCATCGCAATCGAGCCCTTCGCCCCTTTACGGCAACGCTTCCTCAGCCGCTGCGCCGATCAGCTCGCCGAGTTAAAGGCCATCGCGCATCAGGCTACTCCCCTCGTTGGCAGCGATCCGCTGATCCGCATCGCCCACTCCCTCGCAGGCGCGGCTGGAACGTTCGGCTTCGGTGAAATCAGCGCCCGAGCGTCGGCGCTGGAGACGCTCCTGGTCGAGCAGGCGGATGGAGGAACAGTCCGCGCGGCGCTCGATGCGCTTATCGTGGAGATCGAGCGCACGCTGACGTGACGCTGCGGCTTACTTCTTAGCCCCGCCGAGGCCGGTCCTGGTCATCTCGCCCCAGCCCTGGTTGCCGCGCAGATATTGCCACCAGCCCTTCACCCGCCAGAAATTGTTGAGCTGGCGGTAGCCAAAATTCTCGATCACGGCGGCGACCGTCAGCACGGCGAGGTCCCTGGCGCGGGGAAAGCGCTGCAGCTCGGCTTCCTCGAGGATCAGCGAGCAGACGCTGACGCAGACCCCATAAGTGAAGATGAGCGCGGTGAAGGCGAGGAGATATTCCGCCGAAAGGATGCCGAGCAACCAAAAGGCCGGTATCAGGATGTAGCCCAGCACCTCGGCGACCGGCCCCAGTATGTCGACGATCAGGATGTGGCCGAAGCCGAGCAAGCCAACGCGGCCGTAGCGCGGATTGAAGAGCATCGAGCGGTAGCGGAAGAAGCATTCGAGCGCGCCGCGCTGCCAGCGTGAGCGCTGGCGGGCCAGCACGCTCAGCGATTCCGGCGCCTCGGTCCAGCACACCGGCTCGGGAATGAACTGGACGCGGTATTTGCGCTTTTTATCGCGCATATGGCGGTGCAGCTTGATGACGAGGTCGAGGTCCTCACCCATCGAACCCTTGGTGAAGCCGCCCACCGCCACCACTTCCGCGCGGCGGAACATGCCGAAGGCGCCGGACACAAGCATCAGCGTGTTGATGCTGCTCCAGGCCAGTCGCGCCATGAGGAAGGCGCGCAAATATTCGACAACCTGAAACAAGGGCAGCAGGCGGCGCGGCAAATGGATTTCGCGCACCCTGCCCGCCTCGATCCTCGAGCCATTGGCGATCCGGATCGTGCCGCCCACGGCAATGGTGCGCTCGGGGTCGTCGATGAAAGGCTGGGCGGCGCGCATCAGGGCATCCGGCTCGAGGATGGAATCGCCATCGATGACGCAGAAGAGCGGCGCGCGGCAGACATTGATGCCGGCATTCTGGGCATCGGCCTTGCCGCCATTCTCCTTGTCGACCACGAACAGCCGTTCGGTTATCGGCGAGGAATAGAGGCCGCGGATCGGCTGATGCGCGAGCGCCTCCTCAAAGGGCCGTTGGAACTTCACCAGCTTGAAGGCATCGATCAGGCGCTGCAAGGTCTCGTCTTTCGAGCCGTCATTGATAACGACCACCTCGAAATTGGGGTATTCGAGCGCGAGCATCGAATGGACGCTATCGACCACGTTCAACGCCTCGTTATAGGCCGGAACTAGCAGCGCGATCGGCGGCGCGACATCGCCATAGCGCTGCCACAGCAGCGCCGAGCGCGCCACCGGCGGGCGCTTGGACAGGGCATAGCCGGCGAGGACAAGCTGCAGGAGATAGATCGTGGTCTGCGCCAGCCCCGCCCCGATGATGAACCAGGACAGGATTGTGGCGGCAAGAACGACCTCGTGGCTCCAGTCGGCGATCATAGGACCGGCCCCTCGGCTAGGATGAGCGAGGCGGTGCGCTGGCTGCGCGAGACTTGCGCCGAAGCGATCTCGCGCAACAGCCGCTCGCCCGGCTGACCGAAGGAGCGCAGCGCGTTGGCAGCGGCGTAGCGCACGGTCCAGACCTCATCATCCATTAACCTGGAGAGCGGTGCCGCGAGCTCGGGCAGGCCGAGGCGCCCGGCGGATTCGGCCGCGGCGGCGCGCACGTCCCAGTCGTCGTTGGCCATGGCGCGCTTCAGGATGGCCGGCGCCTCGGCGTGACCCGTCAGGCCCAGCGCTCGCAATGCGGCGGCGGCAACTTCGGGCGCGGCATCGCCGGTCAGGCCGGCGAAGAAATCGGCGAAGCCGAAGCCGCCGGCGCGCGCCAGCGCGTCAATCGCGGCCGCCCGGATGAAGGGCGAGGCGTCGATGCGTGACGCATGGACCGCAAGCTCGTTGAAGCGCGAGCGCGGAAAGCGCCTGAACAGCTCGATCAGCCGCCGCGAGCGCTGCCCCGCCACGCCGATGAAGTCCAGCGCGGTGCCGAGCAGGGGCAGGCTACCCAGATCGCAGAGCGCGATTGCGGCCGCAATCCTGACTTCGCGCGAACGGTCCTGGGTAAGCGCGGAAAGCAGGTTTTCCGTCGCATCGTCCGAACCCATCGCCGCCAGCATCTCCGCGGCGTGGATGCGGTCGGCGACATTGCCTTTTCGCAGCTGCCTGTTGACGCGGGCCGGCAGGCCGCATTCGTTGAAGGCGACAAGCACGTCGTCCCTCTCCTCGCCGCGTAGCAGCGAAATGAACTCGAAGCCGGCATCGATCGCCACGCCGGCCGGCACGTCGAGCACGGTTGCCTTCAAGGCGTCGCGATCGCGGCTTTCGGTGAAGGCGATCAGCGCGGTCAGCACCTGGCGCCGCTGGTCGGCCGTCGCCCTGGCCCGGCGCTCCTGCAGCAGGCGGCGCGCGATCAAGAACAGCATGATCACCAGGGACAGGGCGCTGAGCAGTATCGAGAGGTCCCAGATATACCACATGGTCAGAACCGCGCCGTCAGGCCGAGGCCGAAAATGTTGCGGTCGAAGGTCGGGCGTTCTTCATGCGCAATGCTGGCGCGCAGCGTTAGCGGATCGCTGACCTCGAAGGAAATGCCTCCGAAGACGGTGCGCGTCGGCACCAGCGCCCCGTCGTCGATCTCGGGGGCGTCGGCATAGCCGGCGAAGAGGTTGAAGCGCTCCGTGGCGGCAAGGTCGGCGCGAAGCACATAGCCGTCGGCGACAGTCCCGGTATCGTCCTCGGCATGCACCCAGCGGGCGGAGAGGCCCAGGCGGCCGTCGAGGATATAGGCCTGCGCCCAAGGCTGGATGCTGGTGACGCTGGTGTCGGCGAAACTGTCGTAGCGGGCATCGATGTTGAGTGAGAGCGGGCCGAATGCCTTTGCGGGCGCCACGACCTGCCAGGACGCGCCTGCGCCGATCGAATAACGGGCGAGGAAGTCGGCGTCCGGCGTCACCGCGGCGAGCGCATAGGCGGAAAAGGTCGGCGTGAAGGCCTGGTCGATGCGGCCTTCGAGCTGGACGTCGGTGTGGCCGAAACGGGTCGCCAGCCGGGTGCGGCCGGAAATCGTCGTGCGCGGCGACAGCCGGTAGGCAAGTCTGGCCGAACTGTCGGTCCAGTCGCCCAGCCCGTTGGTGAGATCGCTCACCTCGCTGCCGAGGTCGAGTCGCCAGTTGCGCGGCGGCGGTATGGCCAACCTCTGCTCGACATCGGCAGAGCCCGGCTGAAGGGCGAGCGCCTGATGATAGGCCTGCCGCGCGGCCTCATCGTCGCCATCGGCGCGGCGCACATCGCCGATCCCCACCAGCGCCTCGGCATTCCGCGGCTCCAGCGCCAGCGCGCGCTGGAACGACCGCCCGGCCCGCGTGTAGTCGGCCTCCAGCAAGGCGATCCTGCCTTCGAGGTCGAGCGCCTCGACATTGTCCGGCGCGGTCGCCAGCACGCCGTCGATCAGCGCCTGGGCGCGCAGCGTGTCGCCTTGCCAGATCGCCAGGCGCACCTTGCCCAGCCTGGCATCGAGAAGGCCTGGCTTGATGGCCAGCGCCCGGTCGAAGAGAGGGTCGGCTTCGTCGAAGCGCTGGCTGGAGCCGACGACGAGGCCAAGCGCTACCAGGACATCGGTGTTTTTCGGCGACAGCTTCAGGGCGCGGCGATAGACCTTTTCCGCTTCGGGCAGCTTTCCTTCTGTCCGCAAGCGCCTGCCGTCTTCCATCAGGCCAGGAACGGGATCGGGCCGGCGATGCGGTTTCTTCACCGCTGCCAGTACTGCGGCAGCCGCTTTAGGTTTGCTGACGACTGTCTGCTTCGCCTTGCGGATGTTCTCGACAAGGACTGCGGCGTCGGTATTGACCGGATCGGCCTTTGCGACGGTTTCGGCCAGCGGCAGCGCGACATCCAGATTACCGGAGCGGTATTCGACCTCGGCCATGCCGAAGGTGGCATCCCTGTAGTTCGGAGCCAGCGAAAGCGCCTTGAAAAAAGCATCGCGCGCCGCCGGAAGGTCGTTGCGGCCGAGCTCGGCGAAGCCAAGCTGAACCAGCGCGTCGGCATCGTCTGGCTTGAGCGCCAGCGCGCGCTTCAAGAGGTCG
The DNA here is from genome assembly GCF_003952405.1 of Mesorhizobium sp. M2A.F.Ca.ET.043.02.1.1. NCBI lineage: Bacteria > Pseudomonadati > Pseudomonadota > Alphaproteobacteria > Hyphomicrobiales > Phyllobacteriaceae > Mesorhizobium > Mesorhizobium sp. M2A.F.Ca.ET.043.02.1.1. The sequence goes on along the minus strand of NZ_CP034445.1, from coordinate 4,191,324 downwards.
GCGGCCTCATCGAAATGCTGCGCCTGCCTCGCCTTCACGGCCGAGGCGTAGAGCTCGTCGGCTGTCTGCGCGAGGGCCCCGCGCGGAGCGGCGGCGACAGCCAGGACCAGGCACGCGGCGAAGCTGAGGCGCCGGCCACGCCGCATCAGCGCTTCCCGCTCTTGCGCGCGATGAGACGCGCCAGCCGGGCCAAAAGCTCCTCGGGAATGAACGGCTTCACCAGATAGTCGTCGGCGCCCTTGTCCAAGGCCGAGACAATGTCCTTTTGGCCCTTACGGGCAGTCAGCATGACGACCGGCGTATCGGACAAAGCCGGGTCACCCTTGATGCGCGCCAGCACTTCAAGGCCGTCGGCCTTCGGCATCATCGCGTCGAGCACGACGACGTCGGGGGCGTCCCGATGCGCCTTCTCCAGCGCCTCCGCCCCGTCGACCGCTTTGATGACCTCGTATCCCTTCGCCCTTAGCCTGAATTCCATCAGCTCGAGCAACAACGGGTCGTCATCGCAGATCAGAACTCTTGCCTTCGCTCCATCCACCAGTCCTGCTCCGGTTCCGTCGCCCCCCGGAGTGATCACCCATGGACCTGCATCCGCCAAATGCGGTCCATGCAGACGAGACCGCGCAAATCATAGATAGAGCCGATTCGCGGCAGTCTCACTTCGATGCAATCAGTAGATGAATATCGGCGCATGGTATAGGAGGCGTAAACACCAGGCAGGAGCTGCCGACAGGCTTTTCGGCGCTCGCGGCGCTCTCCCTGCTAGGCCACCGGACCGCCGGCGCGCGAGGCAAGCAGCTTCTTCACGTCACCGGCAAGCGCCATGGGGTCGAAGGGCTTCGCGATGACGCCCACCGCGCCCATGGCGAGATAGCGTTCGACCTCATGCGTCTGGGTGCGCGCGGTAATGAACACCACGGGTATCGACGCCGTCGGCGGCGATGCGGCCAGGCGCTTAAGCGTCTCCGGCCCGTCCATGTCCGGCATCATCACGTCGAGCAGAATGAGGTCGGGCCGCCATGCTGCCGCATCGACCAGCGCCGCGGCGCCCGAAGCGCAGGACCGCACCTCGAACTCGGGCTCGAGCTCCAGCGACATCTGAGCGATTTCGCGGATGTCGTCCTCATCGTCCACATAAAGGATTCTTGCCGGCATGAGGGTCACTCCTTGGCTTGCGCGCTGGCTCCCGCGCCGTGGCGGGTCAACATGTTCCTGACCAGCCTTGCGACGTCGATCTCCGACGCCTTGGTCTTGGTCATGATCGCCTGGACCCGATCGCCCAGCTTGTCGTCCAGTTCCGCCGCCGAGAACACGATGACCCCTGTTTCGAGCGGCAGATTGGCAAGCAGGTCCAGCCCCGATCCGTCTGGCAGCGCGATGTCGAGGATGACCAGATCGAAGCGATGGTTCGCGATCGCCTGCTGTGCGTCCTTCAGCGTTTTCGCAGAGGTGATCGAAACACCCGAACCCAGCCCTTCCGACATCACCGCAAGCACGCCCTCGTCGTCCTCGACATGCAGAATCCGCGGCTTCGGCTCGACCCTGCGGCCAACAATCTTGGCGAGAGCGGCGTGAAGGCGCTTCGAATCAACCGGCTTTTCCAGCCAGTCGACGATGCCGACCGCGGTGCCGTTCAGCGAACGCCTGGCCTCGTCGGCGACGGCAGAGATGACGATGACCGAAATGTCGGAATTGACCTTCGAGGCCCTGATATCATGGAAGAGCTTGATGCCGGATTCCCCCGCCAGCTTGATGTCGAGCGTCAGCGCCACATAATCGCGTGAACTGAGCAGAGCCTTGGCGGTGTCGATGTCGGGGGCGACGTCGCTGGAGAAGCCTTCCGCATCGAGAAGAGCAGCGATCACGGCGGCGACATCGGGCTCGTCCTCGCAGATCAGGACGCGCAGACGGCCGTCGCGCTTCTTCGACCGGCGCTCGACGAAGACCGGTTTCGCCTCCTGCCTCTGCGCTTCGGCAAGGTCGACGTGAAACGACGTTCCCTTGCCTTCCTCGGTTTCGAAGGAAACGGCGCCGCCCAACTTTTCCACGATGGTCTTGACGATGCTCAAGCCGAGACCCGTGCCTCCCTTCCTGCGGGTGCTGGACGCGTCGGCCTGCTCGAACTTGCCGAATATGCGGCTGCGGAATGCTTCGGGAATGCCGGCGCCCTGATCGATCACGGAGATGCGCAGCATGCCGCCGTCACGGCGCTGCAGCTTCACGGTCACGGCGCCGCCGTGCTCGGAGAACTTGATCGCATTGGACAGGAGGTTCGCCATCACCTGGTGCAGGCGGTCCGGGTCGATATTGGCCTCGGCGCGCGGCGCATCGTCGACCAGGACGATGCGTATCCTGCTCTCGGCCATGTAGTTCGAACTGGCGGCTATGGCCTGCTCCAGGACCGGTCGCACAGGCATCTGCTTGATCTTGAAGCTGATGACGCCCGATTCGATCTTCTCGATGTCGAGGATATCGTTGATGAGAAGAACCAGCCTCTCGCTGTTGTTGTGGGCGATGTTGACGAGATTGGCCGCCTTGGGCGGTAATTCGCCCGCGACGCCCGCCGCGATCAGCCCGAGCGAGCCGCGGATCGACGTCAGCGGCGTGCGCAGCTCGTGGCTGACGGTCGAGATGAAGTCGTTTTTGAGCTGCGCGTTTTTCTTCTGCTCGGTGATGTCGCGATTGTAGGTGATGACGCCGACGATCTTGCCGGTCTCGTCGCGGAAGGGAGCCTTCAAGGTGTAGAGCCAGCCCTGGCCACCATCCAGGAAAAGCGCGGGCTGGTCGATGCGCAATGTCTGCCCCGTTTCCAGGGGACCCATTTCATCCTGCCTGAAACGCTCGGCGACATCCTTTGGATAAAAATCGAAGTCCGTCTTGCCGATAAGGTCCTCGGCCGATGCGGCGCGCATCATTTCCGCGGTGGCGGGATTTGCAACGACGAAGCGGCCGGCGGCATCCTTCACGTTGAGGCAATCCGGCAGCTCGCGAACCATGGCGCGGTAGATCATGTTGGACATGGCGAGATCGCGGCGCCGCTGCTGCCGGTCGAGCAGCACGCCGATGATGAAGGTGCCGAGAAACCGGAACACCAGGGACGGAAGCGTGCTCTGCTGAACGAAGCCGGTCAGGACCTGCTGGGGGATGACCACAAGCGTGATCAGCCCGGCAAGCGCCACCGTCACGCCGAGGCCGAGTATATCGAGCATGGTACGCGAGCGGACCGCGACGACATGGTGCCAAGCCAGCCCGACGACAGCCGTGATCAGAATGCTCATAATGCCTACACTCGCGCCCTGCCCGCCAAGATAGGCGCGGTAGGCGATGGAGCCGGCGGTCGCGACGAACATTGCCGCCCATCCGCCGAAGAAGGCAGCAGCGCCAATGAATGCGGCCCGCAGATCGACGACGAAGCCTGAGACGGACAAAGCCGTCGCCATGGAGATGATCGAGCCGGCGCACATGACCACGCCGAGAAGCAGCGACTGTCCCAGCCGTGGGAGACGTCCGGTAAAATCCGCCACAAGGTCCCAGGCGACGACCAGGATGGAGACGAGAGCCAGGTTGGCGAGGAGTGAGTGCCAGATTTCGGTCATGACGTTCCTGCTCCTTTGCTCCGAAAATATCGGCAAAACCTATCCGAGGTCTAAAGCAGCCTGCAGGCTCGGGTCCTTGGCACCCGAGCGGGCGGTCCATGCAGCCGGTCGGCAGGGCATCTGGTTGCCGCGGGCGCCTCGATCATCAAGGCGAAGCCTGCTCTTCTCTGGCCGATAACGTGAGGGGTTACCAATCGACTTAAGGATGATGGCAGCCGTCGAAAGTCTCTCATATAGGACCGGCTGGCCACAGATGCCGGGCTATGGGGTTTGTGGGTCGAGGCGCTGCTGCGAAGGAAGGCAGCCAGAACGTTCGACGCACCCTGCCAAGCCCTCGATGACATCTGCCATCTGTTCGAGCCAGCCGAATGCAGGAACTTGCTCAAGGCTGCCCGATTATGAGGCCGATTAATGGTGACACGCTTTAGGTGACGATTGAAAAGATGACGCTCCGACAAGCCGGTTAGTTCATCAAAAGCACCAGCGCGGGATGCAGCTTCTTGAGATTTGGCAATGATTTCGATTGCCAAGGTATGTCGGGCGTTCCGCGTACGACGAGACGAACCTCGGGATGCTTGCGCACCTCGATGGTAAATTTCGCCAGCAGATTGATGCCGGAAGAGTTAAGAAAATGAAGGTCCTTCAAATTGAGCGTAATAATTGAAGGGTTTGAGACAAGGACACTGTTCGCCAAAGCCATGACGGGCGCACCCGCCTCTGAACTGGCAAGCCGCATTGCACCGTCGAAAAAAATATCGCTTCCTTCAATCCACACCCGGTAGTCGTCCGTCTTGATTTCCATTGCTTGGCTTCGTTTCATCTAGTTGTGCGTTTGCGATATCGGAATGGAGGCATACGTCTCCAGGCAAATCCGATCGCTTTCATCGGCGGGGCTGAATATCCAGGCCAGGCGTGCGCCATAGTCGCTCATCAACGTCAGCAATCCCAGTCCGGAGCGCGCCACGTCAGGATTCGCTGCATTCGCTTCAATTCGCTGTATCAGCAGGTCTTTGGGGTCGCCAACTGTGATGTCCGCCAGGAGACTTTGGAACTCAGACGCGTTCTCACCGTCGACGTCGTTCGAAACCTTGAGCTTGAAGCACTCCGAATCCATCGACGCCTCGATCACGATCTCACCCGGTGCCCGAAACTTGACCGCATTTTCGATGAGCTCGTTGACTAGATATCCGATGCTATGTCGCACTTCCATGTAGTCATTGCGGGACGACTGAAAGCGCAACGCGAACAGATCGGCAATGAAGTCCGAGGTCGTGGCACAATGGCGCCAACTCAAGTCGAGAGGTCCGTCGAACAGCCGCAGGCGACTGACACTCTCCTTCATCCCGATTGCAATGTCAGGGGTACCGAACAGCGCTGTCATCTTATGTATGCCTTATGATCACGAGGGTGATGTCGTCGTGGATCTTCTGGATACCGATATGGGCCATCAGATCATCGATGATCCCGGTCTTGATGTCCTCGGCGCTGCTCCCGTGACGTCTTTGCACGCTCTGGCAGAGGCGCTCGAACCCGAATAGTCTCTTGTCTTCATCTTCCGCCTCGGTCACGCCGTCGGTGTGCAGCACGATCACGTCACCGCTCCCGAACGCGATGTCACGCGTGTCAATGAACTGCGAGATGTCATTCTCCAGACCAACCGGAAGACCCAGATCAAGCGTATCTATGCGTTCCACTTCCCCGCCAGCGCGCATGACCAGAACATCCTCGTGCTGGCCGGATAGCGTTACCCGTTCATCCTCAAAGTCAAGAAAGGCCAGCGAGAGATGCTTGCCGGTGTTCGTGCGCTCGATGTTCTTGTAGATTGCTCTGTTCAGCCGATCGAGAAACTGGTGCGGATTCCCTTCGTTGGTCTCCTGCAGCGCGCGTGCAACCGATTGGACCATCAGCATCAGCACGCCGCTCTCGAGACCGTGACCTGTTACGTCGCCGATACCGATCTTGATCCGTGATCCGTTCTGCAGAACGTCGTAGTAGTCGCCACCGACCTCGTCAGCCGGCCGCATATAGGCGGCGATCTCAAGCCCCGGAATCGCTTCGAGTTCGAACGGTTTCGGCAGAACCATCATCTGGATGTGCCTGGCGACCGCGAGTTCGGCGCCGAGCCGGATGTTCTCGTCCCGCAGCTTTTCGTTGAGCGCAGAAATCTCCTGATTTGCGTCGCCGAGCTCCCTGGTTCGTTCGTCGACGAGTTGCTCGAGGTTTTCTGTGTGAAAGCTGATCTGCTCGGCCATTCGGTTGAAGGCGACGCCTACCGCTCCAACCTCGTCACGCGTTGGAATACTCACGCGGACGGAATAGTCTTTGGACTGGAGCCTCTGGGCGGCGCTGGCAAGCGCCCTTAGGCCGGCGGTGATCCGCTTCGAGATCCCGAGCACTGCCGCAAAAACAATCAGAAGCGAAACGACGATGGCGCCGATCTGAAAGAGCAGGATGCGATTGGTTGCGCGGGAGATACTCTTCTGCGCGGCGAACAGAGAAGCATAGATCTCGCGTTCGGGAACGACGATACCGACCGACATCGCTTCGGACTTGATCGGTCCCGAGCTCCACAGGTTGGTCGGCTTCAATCTCTTGAGCACGACTATGTAGGGTACGCGTTCGCCCTTGTTGTCGAGCATGATATGCTGAATGACACCGTCATTGTTCTGGTCGAGTGGCAGCGACGCGATTGCCGGCTGCGTACTTCCCCGCAGCGACCTCTCGAGGCCGGTGACGCCCTGCGTGCCCGCATCATTGGATGAAGTCAGGCCGATGATCGCCTGGCCCGATGGATTGATTGCCACCACATTGCCGGTCGACATGGTGAGGAAGCCGAACCCGGTTTCCGCGATCTTCACGCGCTCGACGACTTCCGCGAGCTGATCGAGAGTGATGTCCGCACCCGCTACGCCGGCGATGCCGGTGTGATCGCGCGTCCACAGCGGGTGGAAAAAGCTGACGATCAGCTTTCCCGTGATCGCATCGGTGTAAGGCGCTGTTTGAGTGATGTCGTCGGCGACCGGACGTAAGGCCGGATCCCTGGCCCATTGCTGCCATGACCCATAGATCCCCGGAAAGAAGAACTCCCAGAACTCCGCCTTGTTGTGGCCCGGATAGAGTCGGTCGAAGGTCTGCGCCTGGTCCGTGTAGGGGACCGTCCTGAAGATCGGCCGTTCCTTTGGGCCAATATAGTACATCTGCAGTTTCGGCGATCCGCTGGCCATGAGGGTCGGCGCGACGAGATCGATCACGGTACTGTCTTCTATTTCCCGCTGAACGCCGGGGAGCGGAGTGTGGTCGGCGCCCAGCAGGTAGCCCCAGACGCTTATCACCGAAGGCGCGCTCGGCAGGTTCTGCGCCCAATCGCCCTGCGCGTCATAGACGACCTTCACCGAGCCGGGTGCTTGGTGCGAAAGGGTCGCTCCGACCTGTTGCTGCCTGCTCGGATCGTTGATCTGTGCCTGCAGAACGCCGGCCAGCGCCTTCACGTCGCCATGAACTCGATCGAGCAGGAGGTCGACACTTAACGCTGTCGAGTCGACATACGAGCGAATGTATTCCTGGTTTGCGGTGGTCAGGCCCTCACCGACTTCCGATGTGGCGTCGCGCGACAGCTTTTGAACGTTCCAAAGCGCCAGACCACCGCTCAGCAAGAGGTCGAACAGTACCGCGCCGCCGACGACCAAAACGAATTTTGCTCGAAAGGAGCGCAGGCCGAAGCGCGGTGTAGGCTGATCGTCGGCTTTCATTGTGGCCGTCGCCCCGATGCGACCCAGATCGGCCAACCCGCGTAACCCTTGGGGTGCAGCGCAGCGAAAATGTGATCCTGAAACCCCTGTCGGAACCGTGCAACGAACTCGGGCCCATCGCCGCGTCTGCTGGCCATATCGCCCGCGTAAACATCAGCCCAGGCCATAATGACATCGGCGAAGTCCTGCGGATCTCCGTCCATGTTGGTGACCATGAAGGTCTCGACACGTATGTCTTCGAATCCGGCTTCAATCAGGTACCGCCGACTCTTGGGCCCAAGCTCGACATCCATCTCGAAATGCGCGAACAGCTTCGCCACCTCATTGTATGTCCAACGAATGCTTTCTGCGCGCGGCTCGCCGAGGCAATGGGAATTCTTCTCGTTGGTGATGTAGACCCGCCCGCCTGGTTGGCAGATGCGGTAGAGTTCCTTGAGGATGAGTTCCGGTCGATTGAAGATTTGAAGCGAATGTCGGCAGGTGACCAAGTCGAACTGCGCTTCGTCGAGAAGCATTTCCGACGCATCGCCATAAGTATATTCGATGCCCCGGATATCGAACTCCCGCATCACCCGCCGGGCGTAGTTCAGGCTTGATATGGAGTGGTCGAGGGCGACGATCCGCGATGGCTGGAATTCTTTCTGCACGAGCACGGCGAAATCGCCGATCCCGCAACAGATGTCGGCCATGACGATCCCCGGCCTCATGCCGTGTCGCGGCAAGATTGCTCGCTCGTGGCGCCAGGTCAACTTTGTCTGTGTGCGCAGGATTGGAACGAACCCGCCTTCCTCGAGGAAACCCTGCCCTGGATAGAATTCGCTGTCATACTCCTCGACCGTGATGTTCGGTTCGATCCCGCTCAAGCGACCGAATTTTCGTGAGGTCCATCCGACGACGCTTGACGTGATGACGACAAATTTGAGATCGGGTAGAGCGCGACAGGCGTCAATAATGATCCTTGAAAAAGCATGGAATGCAGCGTTGTTCATCTGCGTCAGTCGTCTGACATTAATATAGAGAACGCCGCGTACACGGCCGATCGCATCGCGTAGCAATGCCAGGCTTGGCCCAAGCTCATCGATCGCCTGCGGCCGGATCACCCCGGATATGGAGAACTCCTGGTTGTTCGCGTCGTATTGCACCTTGAAGCGCGGGAGAAGGTCGTAAGGGCTCAATGCTGCAGGCCCTCAAGTGGAAGATCGACGACGAGCTTGATCGCATCGCTTTCGGCCTCCTCGACGCTGAGTGTCGCGTTGTAGTCGACAGCCAGTTCCAGGAGTACGACCTCCCTGCTGGGCGCCAGATCTCCAGACACCGAATTGAGATATCGCTCCCCGGCCTCAAAGCCGGCGGCATGCGACACGGCCTCCTGGTAGAACTGGCGTTCCTCCGGCACGCAAGGGATTGTCAGCTCGATTCTGTCCGTCGCGCCGTGGCGAGACACCCTGCATGCCAGTTCGCCGTCGGTGTGGCGCGTACGAAAAGCGACCTCCAGCAATTCGTTGAAGGCAGAGGAAAACAGATTCGAATGCCGGACTGAGTCCGATCTGTTTTGACTGATCATCCGCGCCATATATGTCGAGACATAGTCGCAGTGTTTCCAAGCGGAGACAAAAGTTTTGATCTCCATGTCGATCTGGATCATCGGCTTAAAAGTCGGCTCGCCAGCCGGTTCGTTACGAACAGATCCCATCAGCATCCTCCTGACCTCCGAGATGGAAATTTGACCGCCTCGTGATGAGTTTCCGCATTGCGCGGTGTCCAGTTCGATCGTTTTTTCCCCCTCCACAAACAGTGCAGGGCTAGAGCACCCGATTTGATTCCTCCATCGCTCGCCCCTCCTTCGACGGCGACCGCCTGATGAAATCGCCGGTTGCGTCGGCTCCGAGCGGCCGTCCCAGGAAATTACCTTGCAGGCAATCGCAATTCTCCTCGACTAGCCACCGTGCCTGTGCCGACGTCTCGACCCCTTCGGCGGTGACGCTTATACCCAGGCCGTGTGCCAGATTGATGATCGATTGCACGATCGTTTGGCTCTTGAGGTCGGTTTCCAAGTCCGTGATGAAGTATTGATCTATCTTCAAGGTGTCGAATGGAAAATTCTTAAGGTAGCTCAACGATGAGTAGTACGTCCCAAAATCGTCAAGAGAGATTCTTATTCCCAAGACGTTCAAAGTATTTAATGTATCGATATTATCAATTGTCTTCTCAAGGAGAACCGTTTCGGTTATCTCAAGTTCAAGTCTCTCGGCTCGAATTCCAACTGCGTCAATGATCTGAGCGACAGTATCTGTCAACGAACCGCTCAGAAACTGAGCCGGAGACAGGTTGACTGCGACTGTCAGCGAGGAAGGCCACGTCAATGCCTGACGACAGGCTTGCTCGAGCACCCATCGTCCAATCTCGTCCATCAGACCGTCGGCTTCGGCGATCGGAATGAACACACCGGGCGGGATGATGCCAATCTCGGGGTGTCGCCAACGCAGCAGTGCTTCAAATCCGATCACCGATGAGGGAGGCCGGATGAGCGGCTGATACTCAATATAGAGCTCGCCCCGCTCCAACGCGGTTCGAAGGCTGCGCCTGAGATTCTCGCGTTGTTCGAGCAAGAGCAGCATCGGGCGATTGAACGTTCGGGCGCACCCGCGTCCGTCCGTCTTGGCTGCATAAAGAGCGATGTCGGCGGCTTTCATCAACTGCTCGCCGTCGGTCCCGTGCTCCGGCCCGAAAGCAATTCCGATGCTTGAACCGACGAAGACGGGAATGCCGTTGATGACGAACGGGTCCTTGAAGGCGTTGACCAGGGATCCGGCGAGGCGCTCGGCTTCCATGGGCTGCTCCTTGCCCAACTGGATGACAGCGAACTCGTCGCCGGCATACCGGTATGCAGATTCGCCATCCTGCAGCGCGTCGCGGATTCGACCTGCCGCGAGTTGCAGGAGCGTGTCGCCCGCTCCATGGCCGAGCGTGTCGTTGACCGACTTGAAATCGTCAAGGTCGATTTGGAGCAAGGCGGCTTTCGGCTTGGGGCCGCCGATTGCCGCCAGCGCTTCCTGTAGTCGCTCTCCGAATCGCCGTCGGTTCTGCAGTCCCGTCAGCACGTCATGAGTCGCCTGATGGAGCAGAATTACGTGCTCCTGCTCCTCCGCCGTGCTGCGCCCTCCCCGTCCCTGTGATTCGATGACTCCGACACCATCTGCGGTGCCGAAGACGAAAACGGACCTAGGCGCTTCGCCCGATGATCGCGGCAATTCGATGCTTGCCGCAGAGCCGCCCTGAAATACCCGAAGAAATTCGTCGCGGCACCTGGTATCCAGGAAGCTTGGGTAGATCTCCCAAATGGCGGCGCCTGGCACCACCGCGCCTCCGTACAGGCCTTTGAGCCTGGCTGCGTAGTGCGTTAGCCGAAAGTCGCGATCATAGAGCGACAAAAGTTCAGTCGTATTCGCCAACAGATCAGCGAGAAGCGCTTCGCCGGCACGTGAAACATCGATCGGGGAAGACTTCTCATTCTCTATGCCGACGCCTGATGCCTCCGGGCGCAAAAGCCACCTCCATAGGCGGTGTAAAAATCAGCGTCCCCGTCCCCAGATTAGAAATAGCATAAGTAACAAGCTTGGCAACTTTCAACTCGGCGGTTTAACAAACGCCGCGTGCGCCACATCGCAAATTCATGGTCCATTGCTATTGGCGGCACGTTATCCACATACCGAACACCTAAGTTCATTAACAAAACGTAAATTAGCGAATGATAAAGTAGCGACGCACGTGATTCGAACTATTGGACCCCCGGGGGAGCAGCGTTCGCTGTGCGGGGCTGTCCTGGCAATTCAAGGACGGCTTTCAAGAATATTCGGTCTTCAGCCATGTTTTCGACAGTCCGCTCCTGTAGGGGCTGTCGGAATGCTTCGAGATAAGGCCACTAGGCCCCATCTTCTCGATGAGGCCAAAGTTCGCCAGCGCACCGCGCTCAAAATGCTCGCTGTATTGGATCTTGCCGAGGCGAGGTTCGATCAGTTGCCGCAGGGCGTGCTTGCGCTGCAACAAAGGTAAGGGGGTAAGATTGCGACCGTCGAGATGAAGGATATCGAACGCGACGAACACCAATCCGCTCGGCTCATTCCAGACCACGGCTTCCAGCGCTGCGGGATCGGGCGTGCCGCTCTCACCTGACACAATCACCTCACCGTCGAGAATGGCAGCCCGGCATGGCATGTCGACCGCCAGCGCGATGGGCCAGTATTTTGTCGTCCAGTCACGGCCATTCTTGCTGTAGAGCCGCACGCCGCACTTATCGATGATGATCTGCGTCCGGTAGCCATCGAGCTTGGCCTCGTGGACCCACCCGTCATCTTCTGGCGGCTGCTCGACAAGAGTTGGCATCTGCGGCGGAATGAACTCCAGCCGTTCGCCGTCCACCTTGTCACGCTTACCCAACAACGCCACCATCTTTGACGGATAGCTGCGGCGCGAGCGGCACAGGCGATCGGCATCCCCCAATTTGGACACCTGCCACCTGTGCCGAGCCCCCACTAAGCCATTCTGCGACGGATTGAACACCGACCGGCCGCCCCCCGGCCATCGGCACGCTTACTCAACTACGCCACCACGTTTGACGGATGTCCCCAGCTTGGACACCTGGCGCCTGTGCCGAGCCCCCACATTGAGCCCCCACGAAGCCATCTAGCGGCGCAATGAACACCAGCCAGCCGCCCCCCGCCTTGGCACGCTAATTCGATTATGCCACCACCTTTGACGGATAGCGGCGGCGCGGTCGGCACAGGCGGTGCGATATTCCCCCAACTTGGAAACCTGCCGCCTGTGCCGAGCCCCCCGCTAAAGTCATCGCGAACATCTACGAGTAACGTCGCGTTGTCGTTAGCTGCGCATCCATATTCTTATCCGGGCGTACATATCTCGATATCGGCGCGGCATCTCTCGCCCAGGGCTATTGCCATTTGGTTGCCGACAGCCCACGCAGTCTCTTGCCCTGAGGGGGATTGCCGCTCGGCATCCAGCAGAACCCCACGAGGCACTCTGATGGAATGTCGCCGATCTCAAGCGGCGCCGCGCTTGTGCTCAGCTTCCAAGCGCCTTGAGCCATCCTTCAAAGGAGGAGGCCTTCCCATGCTCGCCAAGCGAAACAGAGTGGGCGGGGCGCGGCAACACTGTCGTCCTGCGCCCTTCGCGAGGGCTATAACCGAACTCCTTGCTGAAGGCTCGGCTGAAATTTGCTGCTGAACTGAAGCCGAAGGCTTCCGCAATTTGAACGATGCGCCGGCTGTCCGCCGGATCGCTGAGCGCAACATGGGCTGCCAAAAGTCGGCGACTTTGAATGTAATGGAGCACTCCACCGCTCGGTTCGAACAACTGATAGAGACGAGATCGCGAAACCCCGAGCGCCCGACACATTGTATCCGGCGTCAAACGAGCCGCGTCCAGGTTGTTTTGGACGTATCGACGCGCCCGTTCCATTAGCGCGACACTCGCCAGTTGTTCGGCCGCAGCCGCGTTTTCTGCCAGAGGCGCGAGGCACGCAATGATCATGCTGCGGGTGGCGTTTACGATGCGGGGCAGGTCGTCCGCAGTGAGACTGCGCAGTCTTGTTACGATGCTGTCAATGTAGTCGATCAAAAGGTTAGCAAAGTTGCCGGAAAGAATTGAATTGTTGTTCGGATCGAGGGTTGCCGCCGCATCGGCAAACAAATCACGCGGCAAATAGAGAATGAGACTTTCCGAATCCGTTGTCCTGCCGCGAAACGGGTAGCCCAGCGACCTGATCTCAAGTTTACCCGGTTGTCCCTCCACGACGCGGCGATCGACCTCCGTCCATGACCGGCCAGTATGTGGCAAGACGACATACCAGTGATCGATCGAGCTGGAACGAAGTTTAGCGGCGGAACGGATATAACTGTGCGCCGGCGTCCGCTGTTCAACGATCAGCATTCCACCAAGATTCCAGGCCGTGTGGGCGGCCGGGAAGCCATCGTGCAGCGATTTGTTATCCGGCAACCTGAGCTCGACAAGCGGTGCCACATGCGCCTGCCAAGCGGGAAATTGGTCCTTCGGTGCCAAGTCCAGCGTTGAAAAGGACAATGGCACCAGTGCCGGCGCGGTTGGCGGAGCCGCGCTGTCAGGTTGAACGTCGCGGGGCCAACGGCGTCGCTCGCGCTCCGGCGACTGCCTAGTATGCGCCTCGTCCTGCTTGTTAGCGTCCATCGCGCGTGGTGCCATATCCGATTCCGGTATGCCCATGCCCCCCGCAATCATGTGGTGTATTCCAGGTACCTGGCAAGCCTGTCGGCCGGATCGTCGATCACGCTGAGTTACAACAAGAAATGCATCCCGAGATAAGTTTCTGGATGCGAGGCTAACGACAGAATTCAAAGTGGTGCCTATAGATTCCGACATCGTGAAAGCGACGTCGAGGAGACCACGAATGAACGAGAAGATCAAAGGAGAAGCTCGCCGCAAGATAATTCTTGATGGATACGTCAATAACGAACCATTGAAGGACATTGCGGAAAAACTTGGGTGCTCACTGGCGAGCTTGAAAGTCAGCGCCAGCAAGCTTGGCTGCACTCGAACTCCAAAGGAGGCGGCTGAATTTCGGCGCGGCTTTCGTATACCGGAAAGTAAACGGCAAGACTATTACCAGCTGATGACAGTTGGGCAATACAGATCTCGCGAGTGCGCGCAGCTTTTGGGATTATTGACAACGCAATCGCCGAGTATGGAGTAACGCTGTAAACAGCATCGCTCAAGCCTCAGTGATACCAGCCCGCCGCCAGCACGGGCGGCGGCCCCTGAAAGGTTCGCTCACATGCTGCGTCAGCGTTTCAACCGCACCTGTCTTAGCCCTCTCGATCTGGCTGTTTGCGAACGCGTGTTTAATCAAGTCTGCGCGGATGAACGCCTCGATCCCTTGGACCCGAACGCTGAAATTTTGGCAGAGATGATTGTGGCCGTCTTTCGCAATGCTCGCACCAACGAGCGCGAACTGTTGGAAGAGATCAGATCTCAGCGGCAAAAGTTCACGGGACCCGGCCGACAGTGTCGCTCAGGAAATGCTCGGCGGCGTCGCGGTTGAGATGTTGAATAGTCGTCAGTGAAGAACACAGAAGGTTTTGAGTCAATTCAGGGCTTTCCTTATTTTGCGAACCAGCGCTACGCGCATATAGAATTGCTGTCGAGATCGTCACGGCCCCGCTTGAAATCGGTCGCGGCTAACGAGCCCGGCCGGGTCAGCCGGAGAGAATTTCGAGTTGAACGACCCACTGGGCAAATGCGGAGGCGTGCGGGGCGACCGCGGGGATAGTGGTTGTCTACTCTCAGGCGACGGCAGAGCGGAGCCCAACGGCTGAAATGGGCGCTGAGCAGCTGACGCTGCGGCCCGATGAGGTAGCATCACCTGCGCAACTGTCGCGACACCGCCGGGCGACCGAAACGTGTTACAGATGGCTAAGGGCCGCTATTCGACGACCGCAACTGTCTGGGCGGCGGGAGGCCATCTTCAGCAAGCCCCGCATAGCCGTACGCTACCCCCAAGATTATGTGGACGAATGCAAAATTCGGGTTGCGCTGCAGTGCCTCGTTCAGTTCCTCCACCGCTGGCCCAAATCGTCTCGAAAACGCTGATATGTAACCTGCCGCGAAATGGGCCCATGGGTCGTCGGGATCGAGGTCTATCGCACCCTGGGCAAGCGCGAGGGCACTTGATATGCCTTGCTCAAACTCCAAATTGCCGGAAATTACACGGGTGGCGAAGGCCCACGCGAGCAGGCTGCGGGCGCGAGCGTAGTGGGGATCAAGCTCAATAGCTCGCTTCAGGAGGTTGATGCCAGTGTCCTCGTCTTGAATAACCCATGTCCAGATATAAGGCATTGCTCGTACGACGCAGCCCCACGCATCGAGACTCTCAGGCGCCTTACTTTGAAGGCGAAGGCGTTCAGCTGCGTAAATCTGCGGCTCTATCGCTGCGACAACGCTGTGAGTGATCTCATCCTGCACTGCGAAAATATCAGAGGCGAGGCGGTCGTAGCGCTCTGCCCAGATGTGATTGCCGCTGGCCGCGTCGATAAGCTGGCCAGTTACCCGCAATCGCTCACCCGCCTTGCGTACGCTGCCTTCCAGTACATAGCGAACATTCAGCTCGCGCGCGACCTGACGGATATCTGGCGCCTTGCCTTTGTACGCGAAGGACGAATTGCGAGCGATAACGAAGAAGCCCCGCAGCTTGGACAAGGCGGTAATGATGTCCTCCGCGATCCCGTCGCCGAAGTATTCCAGTTCGGTGTCGCCGCCTCATGTTCTGGAACGGCAGGACAGCAACCGACGGCTTGTCGGGCAGCGCCAGTTTTCCGCCGGAAGGGTCGGGCACTGTCGACACGCTTGCGATGTGACGGTCTAAGGCCACGCGATAGACTCGCACCGGCCGTGCAATGTTTTTAAGTTCTTTGTCGCCGATATCCTCGAAATCAACCTTCAGCTTGTCGCGCACCTGCTCATATGCCGCACCCGACAGGCAAATCCCGTTAGGTTCGGCGATACCTTCCAGGCGAGCGGCAATGTTGACGCCGTCGCCCATAAGGTCGCCGTCGCCCTCCTCAACTATGTCGCCGATATGGACGCCGATGCGGAACTCGATGCGTCGATCAGGCGGCACGCCGGCGTTGCGTTCGAGCATAGCGTTCTGCACCTCGATGGCGCACCGCACGGCGTCGACCACGCTGCGGAATTCAACAAGGGTTCCGTCACCGGTGCGTTTCACCACGCGCCCGATGTGTACCGCGATGGCAGGATCAAGCAGGTCGCTGCGGAGTGCCCGGAGGCGCGCGAGAGTCCGATCTTCGTCCACGCCAGCCAGTCGGCTGTATCCGACGACATCGGCGGCCAGGATCGCCGCAAGCTTGCGGGTCTCGCTCATCTGCCCCTCCTTCACTCTCTGACATAGCACGGACCCAGGAGGGCTGCTTCATTTAGATCGGCTCGACGTGCAGCCGCTTCGGGGGACCGCAGTGCGACATTGCTGGCGATGTCTGCTTCCAGATGATGGGAGGGCTTGGGCGAACGACGAGATGGAGGCGCGTTGCTGACAGGCAGGTTGGGGGCCGAGAGCAGTCCGGCGACTCTTGGGCGCGAAAATTCAAAAGCTGACATTCGAGTTGGCGGGAACGTTATCGTGATCATGAGTTGCTGCGGCCGTTCGCAGCTTGGTTTTGAGGTCGATCCAGTTGTCAGCAGGGGTGTAGCAGCCGCTTGCTACCAGTCTCTCACTCGCTCGTGCTAGCCAACGAACCAATGGCAAACCTCACCGAGGTCGTGTAGGGTCAAAAAAACGCGACCCCGTCACGAACCGATGGGAGTGAATCTGGGAGGATTCATGGTCGAAATCATCTCCAAGCGGGATGGCCCGCGGCGGGAGGATGTTCAGGTCAAGCGACTGATCGAACAGAACCGCTCGACGATTGTGCGCCTTGCCGACCAGATCAGCGGCGGCAACTATTCTGCGTCCAGGAAACCGCGCCAGAAACCGCAAGCCGAGGGACTGATCATCCATGTTGGCGGTGGCTCGCCAGTCGCTGCCGGGGCGGATCCATCCATTCGCGTCAGCATCAATGGCCGGGTGGTCTCGGTGGATCGGAATACAGGCCGCCAACTCCACCATATCGGCGATATCCGCAACTGTGGTGGCGAACAGGTCTTTGTCCTGGCGACGAAGCAGAACGGCTTCTTTTCGCCCGTCGATGAGGCTGTCGCACAAGAGCTTGCCGACCTGGACGGTTCCCGCCTCGGGGCCAGCTACAGCGAAGAACAGCTTGCCGCCGATATCGGAGTGAAACTCGGCATCGCCTAGCGCATCTGCGAACGACCATCCGAGCGCAGTCCGACAGCATACAGAAATACCGTGCCCCCAAGGTTCTGTGATGACTGAATGAAACGCGGGATCGATACTACCCAGATGAAGACCGGTGCTCTTCCGGCGCGCGCGCCGATAGCCACGGGACTGGCTCTGGACTCCACCGACTATGACGAGCGCGCTACCATGCGCGCTTGGGAAAACTTTCTGTCCGATGCGCCGCAATGCGCACGCGATCCGGTCCAGGTCCGCTCGCTGATCCACGATTCCTGGTACCGGAGCGCCACTGGCGGGATCAACGCGCAGGGGGTCGAGGCACCCCTCAACGGCAACCGCGACGAGATCGAGTATCTGACCCGCGCCAACGCCGAGCTGCTTTCGGCGGCGCGGCGGCCGTTCGCCTCCCTCGGCCCGCTGCTGGAAGGGACGGGAGCGATGCTGGTGCTGGCCGACAGCGACGGAGTGCTGATCGAAGCCATCGGCGACAAGAAGACCCTCCATGACGGCATGGACATCCATCTCGCCATCGGCGGCAAATGGAATGAGGGCGCTGTCGGGACCAACGGCATCGGCACCGCGCTCTGGACCGGCGAACCGATCTTCGTCCACGCGGCCGAGCATTTCTGCGCCGGCATCAAAGGATGGACCTGCGCAGGCGCACCGATCCGCGACCCGCTGGATGGAAAGATCATCGGTGTCGTCGATCTGTCAGGCTATTCGCCGATCTTCCGCCCCCACAACACCGCACTTGTCGCCGCCACGGCCAGGCAGATTGAAAAGGCGCTGGCCGAGCAGCAGCAGGAACAGCGCACCCGCCTGCTCGAAGCCTTCATTTCCTCGTCACCCGGTTACCGCGGCAAGGACGGCCTGGTGATCGTCGATCACCGTGGCCGGGCGATTTTCTGCAACAACGTGCCCAATGGCGAAACCACCGAAATGACGGATGGTCCGATGGAGCCGGGCCGCGGTCGTTGGCTCATGAACCTGCCGGCGTCCGGCTCGGACAGCGATCTCGCCAAGGCGCTGCCGGCGCATCTGCGGTCCTGCCACGTCACGCCGCTGAAGCTGGACGGCAATCTCAGCGGCGCGGCCCTCGTGTTCCCGACCGCGCCGGTCGTGTCAGGTGTCGCGGTGATAAACCGGGCAGCGGACAAGCGGGTGCAGGCAGCGACGTCGATGATCGTCGGCGAAAGCGAGAAATTGTTGGCTGCCATCGATGTCGCCTGCCGCGTGGCTCGGTCGAGCGGCGTGACATCGCTGCTGATAGAAGGCGAAACCGGCGTCGGCAAGGAGCTGTTCGCCCGGCTTGTCCATGCCGGCAGCCGGCGCACGGACAATGACCCGTTCATCGCGATGAATTGCGGCGCCATCACCAAGGAGCTGTTCGGGAGCGAGTTGTTCGGCCATGTGGCCGGCGCCTTTACCGGCGCCTCGCGTGACGGCAAGGCGGGCGTTTTCGAGCAGGCCAATGGCGGCGTGCTCAGCCTCGACGAGATTGGTGAGTTGCCACTTGAGATCCAGCCGTTCATGCTGCGCGTGCTGGAAGAGCGTGTGGTCCACCGCATCGGCGACAGCAGGGGGCGGCCGGTCGACGTCCGCCTGGTCGCCTCGACCAACCGCAATCTCAAGCAGGAAGTTGCAGCTGGTCGCTTCCGCAGCGATCTCTATTACCGCATCGGCGCCGTCTCGATCAGCGTCCCCGCCCTGCGCGAGCGCGGCGAGGACGTGCTGTTGCTGGTCGAGCATTTCAACCGCCATATCGCGGACAAGGCCGGCAGCGATCCGCTGCAGTTTTCAAGCCGCGCGCTCGACGCGCTGCTTGCCTACGGCTGGCCGGGCAATGTGCGCGAGCTGAAGAATCTGATGGAACGCCTGCATATCCTGGCGCGCAACAATGTCATCGACCTTGAGGATCTGCCGTGGGAAATCGCCACGGGCCATCGCAACGACACGACAGCACGCAACGATAATCCCGCAGCGATGCTCGAGGCGCCGGTGTGCACGTTCGAGGATGCGGAGCGTCAGGCGATCAGGAACGCGCTGGCCGCGGAGAGCGGCAATCTAAGCAAAGTCGCCCATAGGCTCGGCATTTCGCGGCCAACGCTCTATCGCAAACTTGAGCAATACGGCATCCGACGCGGCTTCGTATGAGCCGCGGCAAGAGAGAAACCCAAGGTATTCGCCCGCTGTGGCCTGTCTAGCCGCCGAAGGTCCACGGGGAAGCGAAGCCGGCGACGGCATAGCGCTCAGCGCGGTGACCCAGGCGCAACGGACTATCTGTACCGTCCGTGGCGTTGCAACACCTCGATCTGATAGCCGTCCGGGTCTGCTAGGAAAAAGAACCGCGCAAGCAGCGCGCCTTCGTGGTTGAATTCGACAATTTGGGCGGATTGAAACCTGCAGCCGTCAAGCGCTTGTGTTCTGCCTCAAGATCATCGACGCAAAAAGCTATGTGGCTGTAGCCCTCGCCAATCGCGTAGGGCTCCACCCGGTCCTTGTTGATCGTCAATTCGAGCTCGAAATCGGCTTCCGCGTTACGCAGATAGACCAAGGTGAACGTCTCGAAATCCAATCGGTCCCCAAATATCGAGCCCGAAGGCGCTTTTGTAGAAATTTGACCGAGAGGTTCTCTTGTACCACCCGGATCATCGAATGTACTACTTTCGCCAAGGGATCCTCCAGTCTGCCACGTGGTCTCGGACACCGCAGAGATGGCCCATTGGGCCCAAAAAGAGTGGCAGTGGCTAAGATCGCTTCATGAACCACAATCGAATGCTGCCGCTGCAAATTGGGCAGTGCACTTCGCTCACCCGAACAGCTCCGCGCTTCGCTCAGAGACAACATCAACGGGAGGTCATCACATGTGCAAAGTCTTTGCCGGTCAGGACCCGGAAGGATACCGGCTGATCAATCGCTCGGTTCGCATCGGCGGCCATTCTACGAGCATCCAGCTTGAGGCCACTTTTTGGACGCTATTGGACGAGATCGCCCATCATCAAGGGATGGCGACGCCGAAATTCCTATCAACACTTTACGACGAAGCACTGGAGATCAACGGCCAGATCCCGAACTTTGCCTCCATGCTGCGTACCACCTGCGCGCTTTACCTACGCGACAGGCAAACGCTCGACAGCGAGCCCTCAGAACTTGACGGCAAGGCAGCCTGACACGACGCCCACCTGTCGTGGGACGCTTCCTGTCCGCGTCTCCATCAGACCTGACGACCCCCGCCGACCGCAATACAGGCCGCCCGCTCCACTATACAAGAGATATCCAGGACGTCATTTCCTGGCAACGAGAGAGCCCCGTCATCGCAAGGCCAGGCGTTTCGCGGCCCACTCTTTGTGCAAGCAATGCCGCTTCCGATTCGGCTTCGTGTGAACTCCATCAAGAAAGTACCCATGGCATTCGCGCCACGGGTTGGCAGGTTTAGTCGTTGGGGGAAATTCCGTCGGAAAGCCAGCATGCCGATCAGGCAGGCTGCGCTGCCTGCTCGTCGATCCCTATCACGCCAGCTCGCAGCGCCAGCCCTGCCGCTGCCGCGCCAAGGCAAGGCGCAATGATGTACAGCCAGAGTTGCGACAGCGCCGCCCCGCCAGCGAACAGGGCAGGACCCAGCGAACGGGCGGGATTGACGGAGGACCCGGACACAGCAATGCCGGCAAGGTGGATCATAACCAGCGTGAGCCCAATCGCCAGGCCAGCCAGAGGTCCGGCGCCGCCTTCGGCGGTCGCGCGAAGGATGACGACCAGAAACAGGAAGGTGGCGACGGCCTCAAACAGGAAGGCCGAAGTTGCCGAGTAGGCCGACCAGCCGTTCTGGGCAAAGCCGTTCGCGGCGACGTCGTAGCCACCGCCCTTCCCTTCCACGATCACGTGGAGCACGGCCGATGCGGCGATCGCCCCCAGACATTGCGCGACGACATAGCCGATCAGATCGCCGGATTTCATCCGGCCGGAAACAAAGACGCCCAGGCTCACTGCCGGGTTGAGATGCGCGCCTGAAATCGGCCCTATCGAATACGCCATCGCCACAACGGACAGGCCGAAGGCCATGGCGACGCCGAGCAGCCCGACCTCGGGGGCGCATGAACAGAACCGTTGCGCAGCCGAAGAAGACCAGCGCGAAGGTTCCGACGAATTCACAGATGTATTTGTTCATATGTTGTCTCCCTCTGGATGATGATGGGGACCGGGCGCCGCACCGATCGGAGCGGCGTTCGGTCTAGGCGTTTCACGGCACGATGACGCCGCGGCCCGTGAACCGCCGGTTCTTGAAATCGTCGAGCGCGGTGTTGATGCTGGCGAGGTTGTATTCGGTGTAGTGCATCTTCACCTTGCCGTCGGCGTTGAGCTCCATCAGTTCGACGAGCTCGGTGAAATTGCCGACCAGGCTGCCGCCGATGTTGATCTCCTCGATCACCAGATGCGCGGTCGGCACGTTGATCGAGCCGCCATAGCCGACGACGAAGAGCTGGCCGCCTTTGCGCACCATCTTCCAGCAGATGTTCTCGACACCGAGCTCGCCAACGAAATCGATGACCACATGGGCGCCGCCGCCGGTGATCGCCTTCACCTCCTCGACGACATTGGGCCCGCCGTCGAGAACGAAATCGGCGCCAAGATCCTTGGCCAGCACGCGCGCGGCCGGCTCTCGGTCGACAGCGATGATGCGGCAGCCCGAGATCGCGTGAAGGGACTGCAGCGCGATATGGCCGAGCCCACCGATGCCGAGCAGGACGCAGTAGCTGCCGGGCCGCAAAAGCTTCGCCGCGCGTTTGGCCGCGCGATACGCGGTGATGCCGGCATCAGCCAGCGGCGCCACTTCAATCGGCGTGACATTGGCGTTCAGCTTGATCAGCGAACGTTCGCTGGTGATGAAATACTCGGCGAAGCCGCCATTCATGCCAAGGCCAGGGAATTGGCCGTTGTCGCAATACATGTCCTCGCCATGCCGGCAGTTGAGGCAGATGCCGCAGGACCGGAAGGGATGGCAGATCACCGCGTCGCCGCGCTTGACCGATCTGACGCCGCTGCCGACCTCCTCGACCCAGCCGGCATTCTCGTGGCCCATGATGTAGGGCAGCAGCGTGCCCTCGGGGTCCATCGTCGGCTTCCACACCCCTTCGATGATGTGCAAGTCGGTGCGGCAGAGGCCGGCGGCGCCGACCCGCACGATCACCTCGTCAGGAGCTGTGATCGTCGGCGCCTTGACCTCCTCGATCTTGAGCTTCACGTTCATTTTCGGGTCGTATTCGTAAAGTCTGGCAGCTTTCATCGTCGTGTCCTCTCAGGTCCGGAATTGGTTCAGGCGCGGCCGAGCTTTTCGGAGCCGCCGCCGAGCGCCGGTCCGGCGGTCGGGTCCTCATCCTCGGCGAGATCTCCGATCAAGGTTTCGGTGGTCAGGATCAGCGTCGCGACGGAAGCCGCATTGGCGAGCGCCGTATAGGTGACGCGAACCGGGTCGATGATCCCGGCTTCAAACATGTTCTGGTAGTTGCCGGCGGACGCGTTGTAGCCATACCCGCCGTTGATGCGCGTCACTTCGGTCACCACGGCCTCGGGATCGGCACCGGCATTGGCGGCGATGCGCCACAGTGGTCGTGTCAGCACCGAGCGGACCAGACGCACACCTTCGGCAACATCGCCATCGACACTGGTCGCCACCTTGTCGAGGAGCGGCGCGATCTGGGCCAACGCCGAGCCGCCGCCGGCAACCACGCCCTCCTCGGAAGCCGCGCGCACCGCATTCAGCGAATCCTCGATCAGCTGGATGGTCCGCTTCTGCTCGACCGGCGTGACGCCGCCTGCATAGAGGATGGCCGTCCCGCCGGAGAGCTTGGCCAGGCGCTCCCGCAGCTTGTCCTGCTCGATGTTCGGCGGGGCGGCCTCATATTGCCGCTGCACCTGCGCGCGCCGCGAGGCGATTGCATCATGGTCGCCGCCACCGCGGATAATCGAGGTGTAGGACGAGCTGGTCTTTACCCGGTCGGCCGTTCCGAGATCTTCGGCGGTGATGTCTTCAAGCCGGCCGCCGAGATCGCGGGCGATCACCTTGCCACCGGTGATGATCGCCAGATCCTCCATCATCGCCTTGCGCCAGTGGCCATATTCCGGCGGATGGACGATGAGGTATTTGCCAGGTCCCTGCTTGCCGAGCAGCGTGACCACGACTTCCGGCGACACTTCCTCGGACACGATCAACAAAGGCCGCCCGGCCTCGTCGGCGATGCGGCGCGCGGTCTCGAGCGCCTTGGGGTCCTTGATCTTGAGATCGGTCATCAGGATGTAGGGCCGTTCGAGCACGGCCTCCATCTTCTCCTGATCGGTGACCATGTGATGCGAGAGGTAGCCGCGGTCGAAGGACATGCCCTCGACCACGTCGAGCGTGGTCTCGGTGGTGACGCTGAAGTCGGTGGTGATGACGCCTTCCGCCCCGACGCGCTGATGCGCCTCCGCCACCAGCGCGCCAAGCCTGGCATCGGTCGCGGCGATGTTTGCCACGGAGGCGAGGATGCCGTTGCCCTTGGCCGGCTTGGCGGAAGCCTTGAGAGCAGCCACCACCGCCTTGACCGCGAGCTCGATGCCCTTGCACAGATCCACCGATTTGGCTCCGCGCTCATTCGCCTCGATGCCGCCCTGGATCAGCGCGTTGGCGAGCACGATGGCGGTCGTCGTGCCATCGCCGGCGACCTCGTTCGTCTGCATCGACACTTCGCGGACGACTTGCGCGCCCATGTTCTCGAAGCGATCGTGGAGTTCGATCTCGGACGCGATGCTGACGCCGTCGCGCGTCACCATCGGTGTCCCGATCGGCCGGTCGATCATGGCGTTCATGCCTTTGGGCCCGAGCGTCGGCTCGACGGCCGTTGCCAGGCTGAAGACGCCTCGGGCAAGAGCGCGACGGGCCTCTGAATTGTGCAGCATTATTTTGGGCATGATTCCTCCTTCCGCCTTACGGGCGGGTTGTTGGTTAGGGGCCTCGTGCGAGGGAGGCCGTTGCTTTCGGTTCTGCTTAGGTGACCGGCGCGCTTCGCGCCGGCACGCGGTCCATGATGAAATCGACCAGCGTCGGTTCGCCGTCGACCACGTCCAGTTCCTTGTACCTGGTCTGCTTGAGCCCACGGCAAAGCGCGCCGTTGAACTCCATGTTGACGCGCACGCCGCGCAGTTCGGCGAGATAGGCGCTGAGCGCATCGGCCGGTATGTGCCGCCCTTCCCAGGTTACGAAGACGGGACCGTCCGTCCGGCGATCGGGAAAGCGCTCGAGCACAGCCGCCCTGTATCTGGGCTTCTGTTTGGCCGCTTCGCCCGGCTTGAAGCGCGCGACGTCGTATGCCGGCAGGTCCATGGCGACGATTTCCGGGTCCGTGAGACCGTGTTGCCGCAGGCCGCGTAAAACCGCTTCCTGGCGCCGCTTGAACGCCTTCATCCTGAAGGTTTCGCGAACAGCGCCGAGATCCGTATCGGCGGCCAGCTCGGCGAAGATGTCGCCGAAAGCCTTGCCGGCCTGGATACCGCGATTGACCTCGTCGGCGAACATGTGGTCGTGCAGCTTGACCGCATAGGCGGGCGACCAGGAGAGCCGGTCTAGCGCCTTGCGCACTCCGTCGAGCATGAGGAAGGCGAAGTTGGGCGAGCACCAGTAGGTCGGCAGGCGGAAATCGACCTCCACGCTGCCGTCACCCTTCACCTCGGCCCGCTCGACGAAGCCCATCTCGGTGATGGGTTCGTCGAGTTCGGGGTCGTTGGCCTCACCCAGGCGCCGCCAGAGTTCCTTCTCGCGGCTGTCGGAAACACTGGCGGTTGCCATGGCTCCTACTCCGCCGCGATGCTGAAGGGCGAGCTTGCGAGCGCCTTCTTCTTGGCTTCGATGTCGATGTTGTACAGGCGCGCGGCGTTGAGGCCGAGGATCTTCTCCTTGATCTCGTCGGTCAGTTGCACACCTCGTTCCGCGGCGATGTCTTCCGGGATCTGATAGGCCCAGAATTTTTCGACGAGCCAGCGGGGTGTCCAGATCGCGTAGTCGGAACCGAACAGGATCTTTTCCGGCCCTATCCAGAACAGCAGTTCGGCGATGACCTCGCCGAAATAGCGCGGGCGCGTATGGATGAAGGGCAATGCCACCGCCAGCCCGCCATAGACGTTGGTTTCCTGCGTCGCGATCCAGCAGAAATCGTCGAGGCGCGGCAGGCCGCAATGCTCGATAATCCAGTTGAGACCCTGGAAATCCGTCGCCGCATGGTCGACGTCGTGCACGTCGAACGCGTCCTTGCTGAGCGGGATGATGGTGGGTCCCTTGTGGACGTGTATGTTCCTGATGCCGAGCTTGTCGCAGAGCTCGAAGCATTTGTAGGCATCGGGGTCGGTCAGCTTCCACCCCTTGGAGGCGCCGTTCCATTCGGCCGTGTACATCTTCACGCCCTTGACGTCGTAGGTCTCCTTGAGGAAGTGGATGTACTCGAGCGCCTTCTCGCCGTCGCGCGGATCGAAGGCGCCGTTGACGATGAAGCGCTGCGGATAGCGCTTTGCCACCTCGGCGTTGCGCTCGATCGTGTTGAAGCCGTTCTTGTAGAAATCCTTCAGATAGGTCGACTGGACGATCGCCACATCATCGGGACCATCGATGAACAGGTCGCGATAGAGATCGTCGGCGCTGTATTTCTCGAACTTGCCCTTCTCCCAGAGCTGGTCCTTCGGGCTCAGGCCGGTGTGATAGGCGTAGAAGCAATCGATGAACTGCTTGCCGTGAATATTCTTCTGGTTGTCCGGGCTGCCGTCCCAAAAGTGGGTGTGGCCATCGACCACGAAAATGTCCTTGCCTTCCGGTGTCCTGTACATTTCTTGCCTCCGCAATCGTCTTGTTGATGGGGCCGGCGCGCCGCACCCAGGCAGCGCGCCGGGGGTTCCTCAGATGTATTCGAAGATCTCGTCCATGTTGCCGAACAGGATCACGGTGTTGTCGTCGACGCGCACCATGCGGCCGTAGTGGGTGGAGGTGTTGACCTCGAAAATCTCGGCGGTCATATCGCGCCCGAGATATTCGCTGATCTCGTCCATCTTGAAGATCAGCTTGCCGTTGCCGTCGATGCGGATCATGGCCGGCTGATAGGTGACGATGACGCCCGGTTTCTTGCCCATGAATTCGGCGATGGCGCGGGCCTCGACCGAGTCGTTCATGGTGACGCCGCACTGGTGCGAAATCGTCTGCTCGAAGGTGATGTCCTTCATCGACTTGAAGATGTTGGACTGCGAGGCGTCGCGTGCTGCTACTGACATGATCTTCTCTCCCTGTTCAGCGCTTAAGGCCGAGTTCGCCGAGGATCCGGCCGATCCGTTCCTCGGATTGGGCGCGAACGTCGGTGAAGGAAACCGGCTTGGAATGCGGCATCGACCAGATCGGCTGCAGGCCGGTGGCTGCCTTGTCGGCGAGCGCGCCGTGCTTGTTCACCCAGCCCTGGAACAGCTTCCTGTTCGCCGCGCCGTGCTTCTCGTCGTTGGCGAGCAGGTAGATCAGGTCGATGGTGTTGGCGAGGTTGCGCTCGTAGTCGGCTTCAGCCGCCGAAATCACCGGCGGCGTGATGAAATCGTGGTTGGCCGCCGCCGCCTGCATCAGGAAGCCGGAGCGGAACAACTCGCCCACCAGCGGCTCGAACACGATGTTGATGGCGAAGTATTGCTCCAGATAGTCGCTCGTGCCCATGATGGTCTCGACCGCCTCGCGGGTGCCCTGCCACACGCCTTCCTCGAGCCAGTGCTTCTTGCCGAGCTCGTCGTCCCACCCGGCGGTGTCCATGCCGATCTCGGCGAGATAGAGCGTGATGTCCTGGGCAAGCCGTAGCTTGTATGAGGAGTTGGTCAGCGTCGCATTGTTGATCATCTGGGTGTAGCCGTAGCGCTGCGCCTGCATGAGCGACGTGCCCAAGCCAAACTCGGCATGTTTCCACGCGCCGAGATGCGCCTGCAGGAGCTTCGCCCAGACCTTGTCGAACGTCTTCGGCGCGCCGGCCCGGCGGGCGTTGGTGATGACGCTCTGCACCATCGTCTCGATCTTCGATTGGCGCTGGTAATGCGTGCGTTCCCATTCCTGGTCGGGAGCGCGGAAGGCATGCCAGTTCGAGCTCTTGGCGGCCGTGTTGTCTTTGACGTAGGCGCCTTTGCCGTCCGGGAAGTTGATGATCCAGTCTTGAATCAGGTAGCGCTCGGGGTCGGGCTGCACGTCCACCGTGACATCCTCGTAATGGGTGGCGCGCTGACCTTTCGGATCGAAGTACCGATACTTGCGGCTGTCCGAATCGGCGAAGATCGCGGCGCCCGCGGCTCCCGATCCTACTGAACTCGACGTTGCTACCATTGTTTTCACTCCCTTTGTTGCAGTTGCTCTAAAGTCGTCGGCTCCGGCACGCCTCAATGGGCCGGGGTGGCGTTGGACGATGTGGTGAACCTGTCGAAGAAGATGCGTTCGGCCTCGAAGCCATTCATGAACAGGACGGGCTGCAGCGCATCGATCATTGGCGGCGGGCCGCAGGCGTAGACGTCGCCCTGCCCGTCGACCGCGAGTTGCTTGAGCTTGGCGTCGACGCTCTGGTGCACGAAGCCGCGCTCGCCGCCCCAGGCTTCGCCGTTGACGTGCGAGAGAACGGGGATGAAGTTCAGCTCCGGGTGGCGACCGGCGAGCTCGGCGATCCTGTCGAGATAGAACAGGTCGTTGGGCGTCCGCGCACCGTAGAAGAAATAGATGTCCCGCTTCTCGCCGCTCTTCAGGTGATCGTTGAGGATCGACCAGACCGGCGACATGCCGGAACCGGCGCCGACCAGGATCAGGGGGCCCTGCCGTTCTTCCCGCCGGAAGCAGGTTCCATAGGGTCCGACGACGGTGACCTCGGCTCCGACGCGAATTCCTCCGGAATCGAGTTCTCCGGAGAATTTTCCTTCGGGATACTTCTTGATGATGAAGGAGAGCTTTTGGGTTTGGTCCGGCGTATTTGCCATGGAGAACGAGCGCGTAATCGTCTCCCCTTTTTGCGTGGTGACCGTAATGTCGACATATTGCCCAGCCCAGAATTTTATCGGCGAGCCGAGTTCGATTTCGATGCCGCGGATATCGTGGGTCAGATGCTCGAATTTCGAGATGCGGCCTTTGAACGTCTTCACCGCGATTGATTTCGCCAGAACCTCCTCGTCGTAGTTGAGGAGCTCGACCTGCATGTCGGAATAGGCGATCGACCGGCACAACAGGACGTGGCCGCTCTCCTTCTCCATGTCGTTGAGCGCGAAGGTCGAATATTTCAGCATGTCGACTTCGCCTTCGAGCAGCACGCATTTGCAGGCCGAGCATTGCCCTTCCTTGCAGCCATGCGGCAGCGCGATGCCTTGGCGGAAAGCCGCGTTCAGCACCGTCTCGCCGTTTTCGACCTCGAATTCGACGCCGACCGGCTCCAGGCGCACCGTGTGAGCACCAGTCATCGATAACCTCCCAATTCCTCTCCGTTCCCCGCCCTTGCGGGCGGGAAGTGGCCTTCCTCTGGATGGAGCGGGGGGTCGGCGACCCGGCCCCCCGCGCACGGATGGTCAGTTGAACGGCGTGATGGTGAAGCCCGCCCGATACTCGGCCAGGTGCTTCTCGCGATCCGCCGGCGACATGCCGCGAAGCGCCTTGAGCGGCGACCCGAGGACGTTGCCGCGCACGTCGTCGAGCGTCCACTGCTCGTCGGCGCCGAAGCGCAGATGCGGCTGTGGGATCAGCGTCTTGCCGTCGGAACGGACGAAATTGAGGTCCTTGATCGCGTCGGCGAGATCCCAGCCGTCATAGAGCGTCTCCCACTCGCGCTTGCCGCTGAAGCGGCCCATCGCAGGCGTCGGACGGCCCTGATACTCGTCAGCGAAGGCTTCGACGGCGGTCCAGCGGTCGAGCTCGTGGGCGAAGGTGTGCAACTGCCCGTCGATCTCGTCGACCACCATGTCCTCGCGGATCAGGCAGGGCACCAGGCAGGACCAGCAGCGGTGCGGATAGACGTAGCCGACATCGCTGTTGAACAGCAGCACCTTCTCGCCCTTATGGCTGAGCTTGGCGTACCATTTCCAGAAGTCGCCGAACTCGGCGTACCAGCCCGGATATTTGTGCTCGAACCACTCGAAGTCCTTGTCGGTCTGCGCCTCGATGCGCCAAAAGTTGACCGGCCAGCCGACCGCGAAGAACTGGCCGACCTTGTGGACGTAGTTCTTCTTGGTGATGCGCTCCCAGGCGGCCTGGACGTCGTCATGGTGGACCTTGATGCCGTATTTTTCGAGCGGGAGCATGTAGGTGCGATAATAGTCCTCGTAGATCCAGCGGTGCCACATCTCCGCGTAGGATTCTTTGTTCTTGTCGCGGTTGGTGGTGCCGTATTCGATGAAGGTGCCGATGGCGGCGTCGACGATGGCGTGGTTCTGCCAGAAGGCATAGCGCAGGTCGCGCTCCAGGAGCAGGTGGTTCTCCGGCTCCTTCAGCGCGGCCATCAGCAGCGAGTGGCCGTTGCCGATGTGACGGCTCTCGTCGGACTGCACCGACAGGAACACGGTCGGCAGCGCATAATCACCGTTGCGGGCAGCCTCGGAGGGCATGGCGACGAAAAGCGTGTTGGTGAAAGCGGTCTCGGCGACGACGGTCAGGTACATGCACGCAGCCGTCATCGTATCGCCGGTGATGAAGCCTTCGCCGAACTGGCGGCCGATCGTGGTCGCGTAGCATTTGCCGAAGGCTTCCTCGGTGATGTCGAAGCCCGCCGGATCGATGTAGTTCTCCATGTACCACTTCTTCAGATTCATCTGGATCGTGGAGTGGCGGAACTCGTCGACCATCTGCATAGTGAAGCCGGTTCTGAGGTCCTCGCCGGGCGCCAGTCGCGCCACCATCGCCATCGAGCGGGCGGCGGAAATTTCCGGGAAGGGAATGATGGCGAGGAAGAGCTTCATCCACTCCACCCAGCGCGGCTCGACATTGCGGAACATGTCGCCGCGAAGAGCGGCATCGAGCGCGCCGTAGACCCGATTGTCCTTTTCCTCCTGCATGGGGAAATAGGAGCGCAGCACCTGCTTCATCGGATCGCGCGGCGCCTTGGCGATCTTGTAGTCGGTCGGAAACGTCATCGCTTCCTGGACATAGGTCGGGTTCCAACCGAGGTCGGAAATCTTCTTGGTCGCCTCGCCCACGGAAATACCGCGCTGCGAGGTAATCTTGTTAAGTGTCAACGACGACATCGTCATAAGCCTCCACCAGGTTGAGCCATGGATCCCTCGATCCAGGCATGGGACGGCACACAAATGCCGCCAGTGAGTTGGCGAATGGCACGACAAAGGGTTGCGCCTTCAGGCGCGACACAGGGTCCGGCCATTCAAGTGGATCGCGGCAAAGGTGTTCGGGGCCTGCGGGAGCCACGACACGCCTGTCGCATCCGCGATGGGCGTATCGAAGCGCGTGTCCTGCTGCTTCCTCCGGTCCTTCGTTCTTTTGGCACCGCGTCAGAGCGCGATGGGCTTCTTATGCCAATGGTGAAGCAAGCACCGTGCCAAGTTGAAATTGGTGCCTATGACCAACGCCTGGGCTGGGGTCGCGATCAGATTCGTCCAGCAAACATCCGGGGGACTGTAACGATATTTTACAGTTGTATATTACATATGTAATATTTGTATTGATTTTGTGCACTGCAATATATACTGATCGCAGTTGCGATATAAATAAAATAATCGGGAACTATTCATTTCAGACATTTCATACATTATTTGACCTCAGATCGCAGGCGGGAGGCAGCACCGAGAAATATGATGCCGAGCGACAATGACACCCCGGACCTTCCCCGGCCCAACCAGCCGGACGACGTGAGCGCCGAACTCGTCAGGCTGATGCCGCGCGATCTGGTTTTTGTCATGCGCTTCATGGGCGAGAGCCAGCATCGCCTCCAAGGCCACTTCCAGGACTTCATCCGCGCCGAACTTGCCGCCCGCGGGGTGACTGCCGAAACGCATCCGATGATCCATCTGTTCATCGAAAGCCACTCGATCCTGTTGCGCGACTTCGTGTTTTCCGGCGTCTCGCTGTCGCGCCAGTTTCGCATCGACGAGATCGAGCGCCTCACCGGCGACACGACATCCATGATCCGCGTCGACATCTGGGACCAGTTGAAGAGCCTTATCGAGACCGCCGAAAAGCAGTTCCACACGCAGGCCGATGGTCTATCGGGATTGTTGTCGGCATTCGAAAAGCCCACGGAAGGACAGTGATGGGCGGCTCGGGGAAACAAGCCGCTGCGCTCGCCGCGCTGGCCACGCGCCGGCTGGCCCTTGTCGCAGACGTCTCGGCGCTGACGGCCGAAGCACTGCGGCTCAATCAAAAGCTTGCCGGCATCGAAATGGACGTGCTGCGCCTCGAGCTCGAGATCGGGCGAGCCGGCGCCGACACCCAACTGGTGCAGGATTTGCATGACGCTGAAAGGAGCGTCGCGGCCACTAGGGAGGCATGCATGAAGAACGAGGAACGCATCACGGCAATCGAGGGCGAGATCGAAGATGTCGACCGCGCGCTTGCGAAGGCAACCAGCGGCAGTGAGGGAGAGGCGCCGTGAATCAACAAACAACGCAAAACCTGAGCCCGTTCGACTTGCTGGCGCGAAGCTGGCAGCGACCGGTGGCGGTCGCCGCCGCATGTTTCAGCGCCGATGGCTCTGCCGTCGCGTTCACCTCCGTGGACGGAACCGTCGCCATCGCGCCGGTGGCTGATCAGGAGCCGCCGGAAGCGAGAATCAGGGTAAGCGGCGACCTCGGACAAACGACGATCCGACCGCGCCAGAAGCCCCCGGCGCCGCTGATCGCCACCCCAACCCTGGCAGATGGCGACGTGCCTATCACGAGCTATCTTCGCTCCGGCTTCCTTGTCGGCACGACGGCCGGCCAGGCACTGCAGCTTGCGGCGGACGGCGAAGCCTCGAAAACATCTCTAACCATAGAGGGACCGATCGTCGCCATCGATCATAGCGCCGGGACGGCCAGGACGGCGATCAGCAATGGACATGATGTCTTCCTATCCCGCGCCCATGATGATGTGGTGAAGCTGCAGCATGCAGCGTCCTCATCGGCGCATGCAGTTGCATTCTCGCCGGACGGGAAACGGCTTGCCTTCGATTCCGGCAAGGGAGTGTCGATCTGGACGGTCGATGGCGACCTCGCGCCGATACGCGAATTTTCGACGCCGGCAGGGCCGACGTCGCTCAGCTGGA
This sequence comes from Mesorhizobium sp. M2A.F.Ca.ET.043.02.1.1, assembly GCF_003952405.1. Taxonomy (NCBI): domain Bacteria; kingdom Pseudomonadati; phylum Pseudomonadota; class Alphaproteobacteria; order Hyphomicrobiales; family Phyllobacteriaceae; genus Mesorhizobium; species Mesorhizobium sp. M2A.F.Ca.ET.043.02.1.1. The sequence goes on along the minus strand of NZ_CP034445.1, from coordinate 4,158,869 downwards.
GCAGCGACGGCTCATGGCTGGCATGCGGACTCGAGACCGGAGGCTTTGCCCTTGCCAGTCTCGCCGATGGTCAATCGGGCGTTGTCGGAGGCTTCCCCTCGCCGGTCCGGACGGTGTGTTGGAGCCAACCAGCGAACGCACTGTTTGCATCGGGCGCTTTCCGCATCGCCGGCTGGTCGATGGCGGCCCCGCCGCTTCATGATGCGGCTTCAGGCGCGCTGGAGACAGGTCGCTCCGGGCTGGTGCCAGTCGAGACGGTGACACCGCACCCGTTAAGGAAAATCATTGCCGCCGGCTACGCCAACGGCCGTATCACCGTTGCCCATATCGGATCGCGCGACGAATTGGTCGTGAAGCTCTCCGGCAGCACGATCACCGCGCTGGCCTGGTCCGGCGACGGGCAGCATCTGGCTGCGGGCATGGCGGATGGCACCGCCGCGATCATCACCTTCCCGGCGCTGCTTTTCAAATAGCAGCGGCGATCCGCATTAACAGGAGGATGGAATGCAAACCGAACTCACTGCCGAGGAAAAGAGCAAGGACGATTTTTTCGAACAGCTCGCCAAAATATCGGAAGAGATGGTGGCCAGGCACGGCAAGGATTTCAGCATGGGAGCGTTGGTGCTGGCTGCACGGTGGATTGCCGAAAACAGAGCCGGTCCGATGAAGACCGATTGACCACCAAGGTACCTGACTGGTCGCCCTTTGCAATTCGCACTCTGGCCGTGCTCGTCAATGTTTTCCTTCAGTAGGCAGCAAGGCTGTTCAGGTGAACCGCGACACCCCTTGGACGAGGCACCTGCTTTGCGGGCGCCGCTTCTTGACACGATCACAACCGACAGCATTTTCACCCGGGCGTCTGCTTTCCAACCGAGGTAAAGTTTACCTCTATGGCCGACCTGAGGCGCATTGCGCTCACGGCTCCACATTGGAAGTGGAGCCGTTTCTGTTCACACCTCCGTTGCCTCGGCAAGTTCAAGGGCGTCCTCAACGTCGACACCCAGATAACGGACGGTGTTCTCGATCTTGGTGTGGCCAAGCAGAATCTGGATGGCCCGCAGGTTTCCTGTCGCCTTGTAGATGATTGAGGCCTTGGTGCGGCGCTGGGAATGCGTTCCGTATTCCTGGGGCATAAGCCCAATCGCCTGGACCCACTCATCGACGAGACGGGCATACTGTCTTGTGCTTAGGTGGGCAGCATGGTTGATCCTGCTAGGGAATGCATAATCATCAACACCGCCGCCGCGTCGTTGTAGCCAGGCAAGAAGACTTGCGCGTGCGTCGCTCATCAGTTCGAACTGTACTGGCCGGCTACTCTTCTGCTGCACGACCATCGAGCGTGTCCGAATTTCCGGGCCGACCACGAGGGTACCAATCTTAATCTTGACGAGGTCACACCCGCGCAGCTTGCTGTCGATCGCGAGATCGAAAAGCGCGCGATCGCGCAAACGCTGCTCCCGATCCAGGAAGAAGCGGATAGCCCATATCTGTCGAGGTTTCAGAGATCGTTTCGTGCCAACCTTCTTGCCTGCATTCCAAGCGCGGCGACCGTGGGCGGCCGGGTCATATTGTGAATGTCCCATTTCGTTTTTCCTGCGGCCGTGATTGGCCGGCATAGAAACGAAGAGGCAATGGCAACGTCGGGCCGATTGCTGCCTTTCGGCTTTGAGATAGAGATTTACGCAAGCAGGCCTACACGGCCGCCGAGCGTCGAACTAATCTGACTTATCCTGGTCAATCTCCGTGAGCACACCATCGAGCAGTATGCATCGCAACAACAGGGAGGATTACAACTCGCCGGGTCATGATTCTTTTTTAGGCAGGAAACAGAAATGCTGAAGCGGGATCGAAAAAGATTTGCCGGCTCGAAGCGGTACTAGCACCGTCCGGTTGCGCGGCGTCCGAGATCGGCCTGACGTCGATTTCGTCGCCTGACGCCGTGCGCGCCACGACGCGCCGCCGATCGCCAAAGAAGGCGGCCTCGACGATTTCAACGGCGAGTGAGGCGTTCCCTGATACGGGTGTCATGCGGAATGCTTCGGGGCGCACCATCAGCTTGGCCTTCTGGCCTCGCTTGAGCTCGTCTCTCGCCCTCACGCCCTTGATGATCGAGCCGCCGACCAATCGCAGAACGGCAGCGCCGTTTACGGTCTCAATATGCTCAGCGGCGAGGAAATTCGAGTTGCCGATGAAGCCGGCGACGAAATCGGTCGCCGGCCTGAGATAAAGATCCTCGCCGGTGCCGATCTGCTCGATGCGACCGTCGCGGAAGAGCGCAATGCGGTCCGACAGATGCAGCGCTTCTTCCTGATCATGCGTGACATAGAGGATGGTGACGCCGGTCTCGCGATGGATGCGGCGGATCTCGGCCTGGATTTCCTCACGCAGTTTCTTGTCGAGCGCCGAAAGCGGCTCGTCCATCAGCAGGATGGGCGGATCATAGGCTAGCGCCCGAGCGAGCGCGACGCGCTGCTGCTGGCCGCCCGAGAGTGCCGCGGGCAGACGTTCGGCGAAGTTTTCGAGACGTACCAGCGCCAGCATGTCGGCGACCTTGCGCTTGACCTCGGCATCAGGGCGGCGGCGGACTCGGAGCGGGAAGGCGACGTTCTCGGCAACGCTCAGATGCGGGAACAGCGTGTAGCGCTGGAAGACCATGCCGATGTTGCGCTTATGCGAGGGCACGGACAGCAGCGACTTGCCTTGCAGCAGCACGTCGCCCGACGTTGGGTCCTGGAAGCCGGCGATGGCGTAGAGCGTGGTCGACTTGCCGGAGCCCGACGGTCCGAGGAAGGTCAGGAACTCGCCCTTGGGAATATCCAGCGTCACATCGTGAACGGCGGTGAAGGCGCCGAACGCCTTGCGCAATTTGTGGATCGAGAGAAAGGGCCGGGTCATGTCTGCAGCTTTCGGCGCAAGAGTGCGGTCACGATCATCAGGGCCAGCGTGAGCGCCACCAGCAGGCTTGAGGCGGCGGCGATGACGGGGGTGAGGTCGGAGCGGAGACTGCCCCAGATCTTGACGGGCAAGGTCTGCAAGGCGGGGCTCGCCATGAAGATCGCCACCACAACCTCATCCCAGGAGGCAAGGAAGGAAAAGATCGCGGCGGAGAAGATGCCGATGCGGATCGAGGGCAACGTGATGCGCAGCTTGGCCTGCAGCGGGCTCGCGCCGCAGACGATGGCCGCGTCCTCGATCGACTTGTCGAAGCCTTCGAGCGCCGTGGCGATCGGGATTATGGCGAAGGGCAACGCCAGCACGGTGTGCGCGACGACGAAGCCGATCGTGGTGCCGCCGAGGCCCAGCCGCAGGAAGAAGGCGTAGATGGCGATGGCGAAGACGACGACCGGCAGCACCATGGGCGTCAAGAGCAGCCCGCGCAAAATCTCGCGGCCGCGGAACTGGCCGCGCACCAGCGCGAAGGATGCGAGCAGGCCGACGGCGACGGCGAGCACCGCCGTCATGGTGGCGATGCGGGCGCTGGTCAGGGCAGCCTCGATCCAGGAGGGATCGGCAAGCAGCTCCTGATACCATTTCAGCGTCCAGCCGGGCGGCGGGAAGGCGAGCCAGCGCGACGAGCCGAAGGAGAGCAGCACGATGAAGACCACGGGCAGCAGTAGGAAGGCGGCGACCAGCGCCGTGAAGCCAAGCAGCGCGACTTTCAGCCAGCCGAGGCGGTCGTAGTCGAGCAGCATCTCAGGCGCCTCCCGGCGCGCGCTTTGACCCGACCAGGCGCAGCTGCAGCGCATAGAGCGCCATGGTGACGACGAGCAGGATGAAGGCGGCGGCACTCCCCAGGCCCCAGTTGAGCAGCGACTGGATCATCTGCGCGATCATTTCGGCAAGCATCATGTTCGACGTGCCGCCGAGCAGCGCCGGCGTGACGAAATAGCCGAGCGACATGACGAAGACCATCAGGCCGCCGGCGGCGATGCCGGGAAGCGAGAGCGGCAAAAGGATGCGGCGGAAGGCGGCGAGCGGGCTGGCGCCGCAAAGGGCGGCAGCGCGCAACGTCATCGGGTCGATCGCGCGCAAGGTGCCGACCAGCGGCAGGATCATGAAGGGCAGCATGATGTAGACCATACCGATCGTCACACCCGTGAGATTGTTGATGAGCGGCAGCGGCTGGTCGATGACGCCCGCAGCCATCAGCGCCCGGTTGACGACGCCGGTGCGCTGCAGAAGCACCATCCAGGCATAGGTGCGGGTCAAGAGGTTCGTCCACATCGACAGGACGATGATGCCGAACAGGATGGAAGCGAGCCCCGGCGGCATGATCGCCAGCATCCATGCGACCGGAAAGGCGACAAGCACGGTGACGATGGTGACGACAAAGGCGACCAGGAAAGTGTTGAAGAACACCCGCGCATAGGTGCCGTCGCCGAGCAGCGCCGCATAATTCTGCAGCCCAGCGGCAGGCTCGGTGATGCTGCGCAGCAACAGCGCCAGCACCGGCACGACGAAGAAAAGCCCGATCAGGATCAACGCCGGAAGCAGGCCGCCAAGGCCTGCCGGAATGCGCGGGGTTGAGATTCCTTGCTGTAGTTCCACCGACATCTCGGTATCCCGGATTGCGGATCGGGACGACCCAAGCCATCCCGATCCTTGTCACGAAAGGAGGGCGTCTACTTCGCCTGCCAAGCGTACCAGCGCGTGGCGATCTCGTCGCGATGCTCGGCCCAGTAGTTCATGTCGAGATTGATCTGGCCCTCGACATGGGCGTCGGGCAGACCCTTGACCACGTCGGCGGGCATTTCTGCCTTTGCCTTGGTGTTGATCGGCGCGTAGCCGCTCGCCTCGGCGAATTTCGCCTGGCCGGCCGGGCCGGTGGCCGTTGCAAGGAATTTCATCGCCGCGTCTTTGTTCTTGGCGCCCTTCGGCACGACGAGGACGTCGGCGGCGGTGAGGTTCTGGTTCCACGAGACGCCGACATCGGCGCCGTCCTTTTCCAGCGCGAAGACGCGGCCGTTCCAGAGCTGGCCGAATGCGGCTTCGCCCGACGCGATCAGCTGCTGCGATTCCGCGCCGCCGCCCCACCACACGATGTCTGACTTGATGGTGTCGAGCTTCTTGAAGGCGCGGTCGAGATCGAGCGGATAGAGCTTGTCGGCCGGCACTCCGTCGGCAAGCAGCGCGATCTCGATCACGCCGGGCGCTGACCATTTGTAGAAAGTGCGCTTGCCAGGAAACTTCTTGGTGTCGAACATGTCGGCCCAGCCGGTCGGCTCCCCGGAGACGGCGCCCTTGTTCCAGGCGAGCACGAAGGAATAGTAAAAGCTGCCTACGGCGTTCTCATTCGAGAAGCGCGGGTCGAGATCGGTCTTGGGCACGGCGGCGAAGTCGATCGGCTCGAGCAACCCATCCTTGGCCGCCTTGATGGCAAAATCCATTTCGACGTCGACGACGTCCCAGGTGACGTTCTTGGCGTCGACCATGGCCTTGAGCTTGCCGTAGTCGGTCGGCCCGTCCTGCAACACCTTGATGCCCGACGAAGCCGAGAACGGCTCGGCCCAGGATTTGGTCTGGGCCTCCTGCGTCGTCCCGCCCCAGCTGGTGAATACCATCTCATCGGCCTTGGCGACGGTGGTCGCCATCAACCCGGCAACGATGCCGGCGAAAATCAGTTTCATGTCATTCTCCTCTGATTGGTTGTTCCGCTTCTTGTTCTTGTCAGTCCAACCTTCGTCACGCCGTTTCAGCGCATGACGAAGGGATCGGGGATCGGGTCGTCCGAGGTGCGGATCCACACCGATTTCGAGCGCGTGTAGTCGCGGAGGGCGTCGAGCCCGCCTTCGCGGCCGAGGCCGGAGAGGCCGTAGCCTCCGAAGGGGACAAGTGGCGAGACGGCGCGGTAGGTGTTGACCCAGACGACGCCGGCATGGATGCCGCGCGCCATGCGATGCGCCTTCGCGAGATTGCCGGTGAAGACGGCGGAAGCGAGACCGAAAGGGGTGTCGTTGGCTAACGTCAGCGCTTCAGCCTCGCTGTCGAAGGCAAGCACACTGAGCACCGGCCCGAACAGTTCCTCGCGCACGCAGGCGAGAGCTTGATCCTGCGCCTCGATGATCGTCGGCGCGTAGTAGAAGCCGTTAGTTTTGTCCTTGGGACGCGCGCCGCCGGTGACTAGGTGGCCACCCGCTGCCACGCTTTCGGCGACGATCGCCTCGATCCTTTCGCGCTGGCGCGACGTCGCCAGCGGACCCATCTCGGTGGCCGGATCCTGCGGATCGCCGATGATGATGGCTTCGGCCTTGCGCTTCAGCCGGGCGAGGAAATCGTCCTTGACCGAACGCTCGACAAAAAGCCGCGAGCCGGCGACGCAGCTCTGGCCTGTAGCCGCGAAGATACCGGCCACCACCGCGTTGGCGGCGCTGTCGAGATCGGCGTCGGCGAAGACGACGACCGGACTTTTGCCGCCGAGCTCGAGCGTGGTGTAGGCGAGGTTCTCGGCCGTGTTGGCGACGATCCGCCGCGCGGTCGAAGGGCCGCCGGTGAAGGCGACGCGGGCAACCAGCGGATGGCTAGTCAGGCGATGCCCGCAATCATGGCCGAAGCCGGTGATGATGTTGACAGCGCCGGCTGGAAAGCCGGCTTCGCTAACCAACTCGGCGAAAGCGAGCAGCGGCGCCGGGCCATCCTCGGAGGCCTTGAGCACAACGGTGCAGCCGGCGGCCAGCGCCGGACCGAGCTTCACCGCCGACAGGAAGAGCTGCGAGTTCCAAGGCACGACGGCCGCGACGACGCCGATCGGTTCGGGCCGCACCGTCACTTCCATGTCGGCCTTGTCGATCGGGATGAAGGCGCCTTCGTGTTTGTCGGCCAGCCCGCCATAATAGCGGTAGTAGTCGCCGACATAGGCGATCTGGGCGCGCGTCTCTCGGATGATCTTGCCGGTGTCGCGCGTCTCCAATTTGGCCAGCCGGCCGGCATTCGCGGCGACGAGATCGCCGAGTTTCACCAGCAGCTTGCCGCGCGCGGTCGCGGTCATCGCCGACCACGGGCCGGAGCGCAGCGCCCGGTGCGCGGCCTCGACGGCCCGGTCGACATCGGCAATGGTCGCGGCCGGCATCGTCGCCCAGGGCAGGCCCGTCGACGGGTCGATGCTGTCGAAGCTGGAGGCGGGCTCAGTGAACTGGCCGTCTATGTAGTTCCTGAAGCCGGTGCTGCTCATCGCGACCCCCTCTCCTGGAAGGCCGGCATCACCTTGTCGATGAACAGCTGCAGCGATTTCTTCTTGCGCTCATGCGAGAGGCCACTGTCGATCCAGATCGAGTACTGGTCGTAGCCCTGCGCCTCGTAGGTCTTCAGCCTGGCGATCACTTCGTCGGCCTCGCCGATGACGAGGTTCTGCCGGATCTTGTCGGGCGCGTATTGCGGCATGGCCGCGATCTCTTCCTCGGTCAGCGGCTCGAGGACGCCCTGATGAACAGGCTTCTTGTTCTGGAACCAGGCGCCGAACTGGCAGTAGAACTGCGACAGGTCCCGGGTCAGGCGATCGGCGTCGGCGGCGTCCTCGGCGACGAAAGTGTGCATCAGGAGCATGATTTCCGGCCGTGCGATGTCCGGATGCGCCTGGCAGGCCGCGTTGAAGCGCTCCATCAGGCTCGCGACCTCGCCATCGCCGGAGGCGAGCGGCGTCACCTGCACCTGGCATTTGTTAGCGACGGCGAAGTTATGCGAATTCGGATCGCGCGCCGCCACCCAGATCGGCACGTAGGGCTTTTGCAAGGGCTTGGGGGAGGAGGTGGTCGGCGGGAACTGCCAGAACTCGCCGGTGTGCTCATAGTCGCCATCCCAAAGGCCACGGATCGCCGGGATGATCTCGCGCATGCGCTGGCCGGCGCCCCAGGCGTCCAGACCCGGGAAAACGCGCTGATACTCATAACTATAGGCGCCGCGCGCGATGCCGAGATCGAGCCTGCCGCCGGTGATGACGTCGGCCATCGCCGCCTCACCGGCGAGTTTGATCGGATGCCAGAAAGGCGCGATGATCGTGCCCGTCCCGAGACGGATGGTTTTCGTCTTCGCGGCGAGATAGGCGATGTTGATGAAAGGGTTCGGCGAGATGGTGAATTCCATCCCGTGATGCTCGCCGATCCAGGCGGTTTCGAAACCCGCTTCTTCCGCCAGCAGGACGAGCTCTTCCAGTTCCGTCAGCAATTCGGAATGCGCCTTGCCGAGGTCCGAACGCTCCATATGGACGAAAAGCGAAAATTTCATCGATCTCACCGCTGGCCGGAATGGATTGGGCCGGAATGGATTGGCGCCGACGGCGCGGGCTTGGCGATCGGCCGGACCTCGCCTTCGACCTCGCTGCCGATATAGACGCCGAACGAGTCCTCGGCGCGCTCGCGCGCATAACGCGCAAGCATCGAACGGACGGCCGGATCGGCGATCTTCAATTCGGCGATCTGCCCGATCTCGACAAAGCGGATCTGGCCGTCGCCGGAGACGGGAGCATCCACCGTTCCGCGATAATAGACATGGGTGCGCGAGGCGTCCGTCGCGTCGTCCCACACCGCGTAGAGGAAGCCGAGCTCGGCAGCGATCGCCTTGGCGGCGAGTTTTCCCCTGAGGCTGCGGGCGTCGTTCGCGGCACCGAGGCCCCGGCCGGCCGGCAATTGGTATGATCCCTCTGCGGTCTCGAAGAAAAGCACGCGGCCTTCGTTCTCGAGGATGGCGCCGACTTCGGTTCCGGGCGGAGCGGCCGCCGCAAGCGCTTCCTGGCTGAGGCCCGGCCTGACATAGGCGCCGCGGCAATAGCCGAGAGGCTGGGCGCCATTATGGGTGAAGTCATGGACGCGGCCGATGAGGATCGAGTGATCGCCGGCATCGACCAGCTGCTCCATGCCGCAATCGAACACCGCGACCGATCCTTCGATCAGCGGATTGCCGGTTTGCCCGGGCTGCCAGGCGACGGACGCGAACTTGTCCGCAGCCTTGGAAGCGAAGATGCCGGACGCGGCCTTCTGGGCTTCCGCCAGGATGTTGATGGCAAAGCCCCGCGATGTCGAGAAGGCCTGATGCCCGAGCGCCTTCTTGGCGATGCAGACCAGCACCAGCGGCGGATCGAGAGAGACCGAGGTGAAGGAGTTGGCGGTGAAGCCGCGCGGATCGCCTGTTTCGTCGATGGTGGTGACGATGGTGACGCCGGTCAGGAAGGAGCCCAGCGCGCGCCGGAACTCCACTGCGTCGAATGCGGGGGCGTCGAATGCGGGAGCGTCGAACGCCGGACGCGCCTCGGCGCTCGCGGACACATCTGCCACCTGGTCGAGAAAGGTCGTGATGCGTTGAGTCACTTTTTGCGGCGAAGCGATTGTCATCATGTGCTTTTCGCCTGCGAGCACCAGGCATTGTCCGGCTGGCGCAAGCCTTGCCATCGCAGCCGACATGGCGGGCGTGGAGTTGCGATCTTCCGATCCGGTCATGAATAGCGCGGGTGCCGCGAGATCGGCCAGACGATCGGCGTGCGCGGTGTCGGCGTTGGCAAAGAGGCGGTAGGTGCGGGCATAGCCTTCGGCGTCGACGCTTTCGAGGGCCGTGCGGGCCGTGGCGGCGGCGCCCGCCAGAGCGGGCGGGATCGGATTGCCGAACCAGCGGGCTATCGTGGCGGCGATCGCCGACGGATCGCCGGGGCCGCCAAGCGCTGCCGCCCGTTCGCGCACCGCTTGCGCAAGTTCGGGCGGGCGGCGGAAGACGGCATTGAGACAGACGATTGAATTGACGCGCGACGGAGCGCGGAGTGCCAGCTCCTGCGCCACCAGCGCGCCCATCGAGTGACCGACGACGGCGACGCGGTCGAGGCCGAGATGATCGAGCAGGCGGATCGCCTGGTCGGCGAAGTCGGAGAGGCCGGCGTTCTCCGGGGACAGCGGCGAAGCGCCATGGCCAAGCATGTCGATGGCGATCACCTCGAAACGACCTTGCATGGCGGCGATCTGCGGCTGCCAGATCGCGGCATCCATGCCGACGCCGTGGATGAACAGGACCGGCGCGCCGGCGCCGGCACGGATGAAGCCGGTGCCGTCGGGGGCTTTGCTGCGGATCGTCGCGGCGTCAGCCATGCAGGTCTCCGAGCTCCTTCAGGTCCTGGTAGCGGTCGCCGATGCGGTGATGCGGGCGGCCGCCGATGGACGCGCCAAGCGCCACCACCAATTCGTCCGGGGCGGGCGCGTCGCCGATCTGGAAATGGACAGTCAGATAATGCGAGCGGCGGCCTTCGTCGTTCTTGTCCATCAGCGGGATCATGATCGGCGTATTGGGACCGCCACGCAGATTGGTGAAAGCAAGGTAGGTCTTGGCGCCGAGGGCGCGGCGATAGTGGTTGCCGAAATGCAGCGTGTGGATCAACGCCGAGGCATGCTCGACCTCGCCCGACGTGCCGCAGATGGCTGCCTTGCCGTAGCCTTCGATCGCTTCGCCGGAGCCTGCTATGCCGATGATCTCGTTGGTCAGCGTTTCGCCGAGCACTGGCGCGATGGCGCGGATCTCGGGGGATAGGTCCTCGGTGAAGCCGCGGCCGGCCCAGGGGTTGGTGAGCACCGCGGCGACGCCGATCAGGCGTAAAGGCTGCGGCGCCGCCTTGCCGCCTTCGATCAGCGTGTTCTCGGTATAGGTCACGATCTTGCGAATGGCCGGCTGCATGGAATTCCTCGGCATGGAGCCGCTTGCGGCTGCATCGATTTCTATATCGTCTTATGGTATACCATGCTATGGAGTGCCGCGTACCTTGTCAATCGGTCATGGAATCTGTTTCTGTGAAGAGGCTGACGGCTGAGGAAAAAATGGCTGACGACACGCTACGCATCGACCGCTCCGCCAAGACGCTGAGGACTTTGGCGCTGGAGCGCATGCGCGAGGCGATCATGGATTTTCATTTCCAGCCCGGCGAGCGGCTGGTCGAGCGGCCGCTCTGCGATCAGCTCGGCGTCAGCCGTTCGGTGGTGCGCGAGGTGTTGCGGCAGCTGGAGACCGAGGGCCTGGTGCAGATGATACCGGGGCACGGGCCGGCGGTGGCCAAGCCCGATCTTGGCCGGACTGACGAGATCTACGAGCTGCGCGCGTTGCTGGAAGGCATAGCGGCGAAGGCCTGCGCCACCTCGGCCACCAACGACCAGATCGCCCTGCTCGACGCGACCTTGGCAAAGCTGCTCGAAGCGTGGGCGTCGGGCTCGCCGTCCGAGGTGATGCGGGCGACGACCAAGTTCTACGAGGCGCTGTTCGAGTCGGCCGACAAACGCGTCGCATGGGAGATCGTGAGCGGGCTCAACGTACGCATCAATCAGCTGCGATCGATGACGATCGCCTCGGCGAACCGACGCGAGCCGGCAATCGCCGAAATGCACGAGATCATGGATGCTATCCGCTCACGTAAACCGGAGGCGGCCGAGGCTGCCGCGCGTAGGCATGTCGAATCCGCCTGGCACATCGCCCGCACTGCGTTGCAGCCCGACGGTCAGTTTGGTTCGGCTGCCGAGAAAGCGGTCGCCTCGGCAGCCTCTCGTGCCAAGGAGGTCCGGCACCGGTCCGTGGGGTCATTTTCGAAATAAAGTCCTTTGTGATGTTCACCCTACGAGAACTTTGACTTCCAGGGGCGGCTGACGATTGTCTGGTTCCAGGAGAGGGCAGAGCCGATCTTTTCGGCAGAGATAGGCGCAAAGCTCTCATGACGTCTTTGAGGCCGTTATCGGACCAGCAGCTGAAAAGCTAACATTCTCAAAAGCGGACCTTGTAATTTTAGGACGGCATCGACTGATCTGGCATGCGGCTCCCGAATGAGGCCAGAGCGAGATTAGAACCGGGCCGACCTGAAGGGGGGCAGCAATGTGCTGTCCTTTCCGTAAACCACGTCGGCGACCAGTCGGGCAGTAAGCGGTGCGAGCGTGAGTCCCAGATGACCGTGGCCGAAGGCGTAGATCACGTCCGGTGATTTCGTCGAGGGGCCGATGACTGGACGCGAATCCGGCAGCGATGGCCGGAAGCCCAGCCATTGCGATGAGGGTTGGCCAAGATCAGGAAAGAACTGCCGCACGCCGCGATCGAGCAGCGCCAGCCGGCGCGGATTGGGCGGCGCGCTGAGCCCGCCCAATTCGACGGTGCCGGCGACCCGGAGACGGCCATCCATCGGCGTCATGTAGAAACCGAGATCGACCGGGCAGACCGGGCGGTTGAGCAAAGGCGCCGCGGTTTGAAATTCCAGATGGTAGCCGCGCTCGGTGTCGAGCGGGATCCGGTCGCCGGCCTGGACCGCGAGCGGCCGGGATCGCGCGCCCGCCGCAATCACCACTTTTTGCGCCGTGACGGCGAGGCCCGGGCCGCTCAGCCGCACGCCGGCACCGGTTGCGAGGCCGGTCACGCTCGCGCGCATGAATTGAGCGCCCCTGGCGGTGGCCGCCGCCGCCAGGCGGGCCATCACCGCACTGGGATCGCTGACATTGATCGAGTCCGGGAAATAGAGGCCTTTGGTCTCGAACGCCGCAAGCTGCGGCTCCAGCGCGGCCACCTGATCGGCGCTCAGCACCTGCTGGTGGACGCCGAGTTCGGCCCGCAACGCCCGTCCACCCTTGGAGGCGGCAAAATCGCTGTCGCGGCGATAGACATAGAGGCAGCCGTTGCGGCGCATCAGATCCTGAAGCCCGGCCTCCTGCACCATTTCGCCCCAGGCCGGCAGCGCTTCGGCGAGCAGGCCGGCGAGCGCCAGCGCAGTGGCGCGGGTTGCCCCCGGCAACGACTGCCGGACAAAGCGGATGAGCCATGGCGCGAGTTGGAAAAGCGCTGCCCAGCGCAGCGAGAACGGGCTGTCGGGATCGAGCAACAGCTTCGGCAGCGCGCGCAGCACGCCGGGATTGCCGACCGGCATGCAGGCATATTCGGCGATCGTGCCGGCATTGCCGAAGGAAGCGCCCGAGCCAGGCTCGTTCGGGTCGATGAGTAGGACCTCGCGGCCTTCGCCGGCGAGGCGCAAAGCCGTCGCCAGGCCGACGACGCCGGCGCCGATGATGGCGATCTCGACCGATTTCGGCGCGGAGGTCATCGACCTAGACGAAGCCAGGCAGTTGCAGATGGCCGGCGGCGAGTAGTTCGGCCATGGTAGTGAGCGCCGTGCGCAAATCCTCCTGCGAGCGCGCGGCCCCGACATTGATGCGCACGCCGTGCTGGACCGGCTCGCGGCCGACGGCGAAGGCGTCGCCCGGCAGCACGGCGACGCCACGCTCCAGGCAGGTGCGGGCAAAGCCGGCGCCGCGCCAGGGCTCCGGCAGGCGCAGCCAGGCATGCGTAGAGATTGGGTTGCTCTGGACGTCGAAGCGGCCGAGGATTTCGGAGAGGATCGCCTGGCGGTGGCGCAGCTCCTGTTTCTGGATCTCGATGATGCGGCCAGCCGCACCTTCCTCGATCAACCTGGCGCCGATCAGCGCCGTCAATGGGCTGATGCTCCAGCAATTGATGCGCAGCGCCGCCGCGACCTGGCCGGCGATCGGGCGTGGCGCGATGACAAAGCCAAGCCGCAGGCCGGGCGCCAGGCATTTCGACAGCGCGCCGAGATGGATCGTCAGCTCCGGTTCGAGGCTGGCGAAGGAGGGCGGCGGGTCATCGGCCAGGGGGCGGTAGACGTCGTCCTCGATGATCAGCACATTGTGGCGCCGCGCCACCGCCGCCAATTCCTGCCGGCGCTCCGCGCTCAGCGTGATCGTCGTCGGATTGTGCAGCGTCGGAACCACGAAAACGGCACGCGGGCGAAACTGTGCGCAAGCTGCCTCGAAGGCGTCCGGACGCATGCCGCCGCGATCCATTGCGACACCACGCAGGTCCAGCCCGTGGACACGGCAGAGCGCGTTGATGCCCTGATAGGTCACCTCGTCGGCAAGTATCACCTCACCTTGCCTGGTGACGGCGCCAAGAACGCAGTCGAGGCCATGCTGGGCGCCGGCGGCGAGCACGACACGGCCCGGGTCGCCATCGCCGGCGACTGCTTTGAACCAATCGGCGACCGCCACACGTCCCCAGAGCGGTCCCTCCGGCGGGTGATAATCCTGCAGCGAGGCGTAGTGGCGATCCTTGGAAAGGCGCGGCAGCAGGGCGGCTACCGCATCCAGATAGGCGGAGGTAGCCGGCCGGTTGACCGAGAGGTCGATGATGCCGCTCTGGTCGCTCGGCGCTGACACGAAGCCCGGCTTCTCGCCCGCATCGCGGGCGGCGACTGTCGTGCCGCGCCCGGGGCGCGCCTCGAGCAGGCCTTGCTCCTGCAGGGTGGAGAGCGCCCGCGTCACGGTCGTGACATTGATGCCCAAAGCCCGAGCGATCTCGCGCTGCGGCGGCAGCCGGTCGCCGACGGCAAGCGTACCCGCGGCGATGCGTTCGGCGATCGCGTCGGCAAGACGGCGATAGACCGGGCTTTCATCCTCGGTGAGGCGAAGATCTTGGAGCATAGGGGGATTCAAACTACGGCTGACGTCTCATTTATCGGGCATCTAGCATAAGACAACGATCCAGACAATAGAGCTTGTCCCACATCCAATCCGACAAAAATAATCACACAATGCCCCAATTTTCGGCTTGACGGGCAAAGTTGTCCGCATTTATGGTCGATTCAATTTGATTGTGTGACCATACAAGTCGGACAGCGCGCTGTTTCAGCGGGCCTGCACCGAGAGGACGAGGCATGGATCGCAAGCCACATCACGAATCGCTAATCCGCAACTGGGATTGCGTGCGATGAGCGCCAGCCAGGCCTCCGCCCTGTCCAGCAGTGCAACGACTGCGCGTCCAGCGCAGGCGAGTGCCGGCCAGGGTTTCGTCGAATTCGCCGACGTCGAAAAATCCTATGACGGCCGCACTTTCGCCGTGACGCGGATGAACCTCACCGTCGCGCGCGGCGAGTTCCTGACGCTGCTTGGGCCGTCCGGTTCCGGCAAGACCACCACGCTCAACATGCTCGCCGGCTTCGAGCGGCCGACGCATGGCACGATCACGCTCGAGGGCCAGCCGGTCGACCGTCTGCCGCCCTATCAGCGCAACATCGGCATGGTGTTCCAGAACTATGCGCTGTTCCCGCATATGACCGTCGAGGAGAATGTCGGCTTCCCGCTCTCCGTCCGCCGGGTGAGCAAGGCCGACATCGCGGCCCGCGTCGGCCGCGCGCTCGACATGGTGCGGCTGAAGCAATTCGGCGACCGCCGCCCGTCGCAGCTTTCCGGTGGCCAGCAGCAGCGCGTGGCGCTGGCTCGCGCGCTGGTATTCCAGCCGAGCCTGGTGCTGATGGACGAGCCGCTCGGCGCGCTCGACAAGAAATTGCGCGAGCATATGCAGCTCGAGATCAAGCAGATACACACGATGCTGGGCGTCACCATCGTCTATGTCACACATGACCAGAGCGAGGCGCTGACGATGTCGGACCGCGTCGCCGTGTTCAACCAGGGCGGCATCGCCCAGCTCGGCTCGCCAGACGATCTCTACAACACCCCGCAAAGCTCATTCGTGGCGAGCTTCATCGGTGAGAACAACACGCTGGAAGGCGTGGTCGATCGCGTCTCGGGAGAGCAATGCCGCGTCAGGCTGGATGGCGGCGGCGAGGTCAGCGCGCTGGCGGTCGGCGTCACGCAAGGCGCCGCCTGCCACGTCGCCGTCCGGCCCGAGCGGCTCAGCCTGTCGACTGCCGCCAATGGCGGCAACATGCTGGCGGCGACCGTCGATGGGCGCATCTATCTCGGCGATCACCTGCGCCTGCTGACGAGGCTCGCCAACGACCAGGTGCTGACCGTCAAGGTCGGCCCCGAAGCGATGATGGCGAATGGCGAGACCGTCACGGTCTCCTGCGCGCCGAACGATTGCCGCGCCTTCCCGGCTGATGCCGGAACGGGCGGCGCCATTCCAAAACAGGGGAAAATGCAATGACACAGTTGAGAACACGCCTATTCGCCCTCGCGGCCGCCACGGCCTGCATCACGATTGCCGGCGCCGCTTTCGCAGACGAGCTGTCGATCATGGCGAGCGGCGGCGCCTGGCAGGACGCGCAGCGCAAGGCCTGGTTCGAGCCATTCGCCAAGGAAACCGGCGCCAAGATCCTGGAACAGGAATATCTTGGCGATCTCGGTAAGGTCAAAGCCATGGTCGAGACCGGCAATGTGCCAATCGACCTGGTGACGGTCGAGACCGCGACCGTGCTGCAGGGCTGCGACGCCGGCATCCTGGAGCGGCTCGACTATTCCAAGATCGGCCCGCGCGACAAATTCATCGAAGGCTCGGCTCTGGATTGCGGAGTCGGTCTCGATGCTTACGGCGATATCCTCGCCTATGACCCGACGGTGCTCAAGGAAGCGCCGACCTCGGTGCTCGACCTCTTCGACACTGCGAAATTCCCCGGCAAGCGCGCCATGCGCAAGTTCCCGGCGCAGAACCTCGAATGGGCGCTGATGGCCGACGGCGTGGCACCCGCCGACGTCTACAAGGTGCTGGCCACGCCGGAGGGTGTCGACCGCGCCTTCAAGAAGCTCGACACGATCAAGAAGGACATCGTCTGGTGGGATGCCGGCGCGCAGCCGGCGCAGCTGCTCGCCTCTAAGGAAGTGGTGATGACCACCGCCTGGAACGGCCGCATTCAGAACGCTATCGACAACGACAAGAAGCCGTTCAAGATCGTCTGGAACAACCAGATCCTTGAATACGACATGATCGCCATCCCGAAAGGCGCGCGTAATCCGGAACTGGCGTACAAATACCTGGCTTACATCAGCGAGCCTAAGAACAACGCCAAGCTCGCCAGCTTCATCACCTATGGGCCGGTGCGCACCGACGCGGCGTCCTTCGTCGCGGCCGACGCGCTGCCGAAGCTGCCCAACGCTCCCGATCATCTGGCCGGCGCCTATCTCGTCGCCGATACCGAGTTCTGGGGCGACTATGGCGAGGACCTCGTCAAGCGCTTCAACGCCTGGCTGGCCCAGTAGGATCATCTGATGTCGGCGCTCCAGCCCAGCGAACTCGACCGGCCGACGCTGGCCCGCGACCGGTCAGCCGCCGATGCGGATCTCAAATCCGTGTCGGCGGCGCTCCGGCGCGCCGAATTCGGCGACCGGATGCGCTCGCTGCTACAGGCCGCGCCGCTGCTGGTCCTCCTGGCGCTGAGCTTCGGCATCCCGATCGTGCTTTTGCTTTCGCGCGCGGTCTATGATCCGACCATTGCGGACGCCTTGCCCAAGACGACCGCGGCCCTGGCCGGCTGGAACGGCCAGGGCCTGCCCGGCGACGATGCCTTCGCGGCGCTCGCGGCGGACCTCAAGGACAACCAGGCCAAGGGCACGGCCTATGAGCTGGCCAAGAGCCTCAACGCCCGCCTGCCCGGCGCGCGCAGCCAGCTCTTGAAGACGGTGCGCAAGCTCGAAAGCGCCGACGGCCAGGCGGCGGTCGACGCCATGAAATCGGTGCCGTTCTGGTCGGCGCCGGCGACCTGGCCGGCCATCCGTAGCGGCACTCAAAGCTTCACCTCTTTCTATCTGCTCAGCGCGCTCGACCTGCGCTGGAACGCCGATGGCGGGATCGAGCGGGTGCCGCCGGAGCAGGCGATCTTCATCCAGGTGTTCCTGCGCACCTTCTTCGTCGCCGCGTCGGTGACGCTGGCAACGCTGATCCTCGGCTTTCCGCTCGCCTATCTGATCGCCAATGTGCCGAAGGGCCTGGCCGCCATTCTGATCGTCGCGGTGCTCTTACCGTTCTGGACCTCGATCCTGGTGCGCACCGCGGCCTGGACCGTGCTTTTGCAGAAGTTCGGCCTGGTCAACGATTTCCTGCTTCTCATCGGCGTCGCCGGCGACCGGCTCGACCTGATGTACAGCCGCATCGGCTTGATCATCGCGATGACGCATATCCAGCTGCCGTTCACGCTGCTGCCGATCTACAGCGTCATGCGCACCATCCCGCCCTCGCAGATGAAGGCCGCCTATTCGCTGGGTGCCAAGCCTATCACGGCGTTCCGCCGCGTCTACATTCCGCAGGTGTTCCCGGGTGTGATGGCCGGCTGTATGCTCACCTTCATCCTGTGCCTCGGCTATTACATAACGCCGGCGCTGATCGGCGGGGCAAGCGATCAGCTGATCAGCAATTTCATCGCCAACTACGTCAATGTCG
Organism: Mesorhizobium sp. M2A.F.Ca.ET.043.02.1.1; assembly: GCF_003952405.1. Lineage (NCBI taxonomy): Bacteria > Pseudomonadati > Pseudomonadota > Alphaproteobacteria > Hyphomicrobiales > Phyllobacteriaceae > Mesorhizobium > Mesorhizobium sp. M2A.F.Ca.ET.043.02.1.1. The sequence continues at coordinate 4,140,755 of NZ_CP034445.1, read as the reverse complement.
AACTGAATTGGGAGATGGCGGCGGCGCTGTCCTTCATCCTGCTTGTCTTCACGCTGGCGTTGTTCGGCATCTTCGCCCGCGTCCTTGGCCTCGACCGCCTGAAGCTGGTGTAGCCCATGCTGTTGTCTCCTTACCCTACGACCGGCGAACGTATCCGCATCACGCTGCTGTGGATCTGGTGCGGGCTGGTCATCCTGTTCCTCTTGGTGCCGATCCTCATCCCGGTGCCGCTCTCCTTTAACAGCGGCGCCTTCTTCATCTTTCCGCTGGAGGGGATTTCAACGCGCTGGTACGAGGTGGTGCTGGGCACCGAGCGCTGGCAGTCGGCGATCGGCAACAGCCTGATCGTCGCCTTCGGCACGACGGTGATCGCAACGACGCTCGGCACGCTGACGGCGATCGCGCTGTCCGACGAGAAATTCCCCGGACGTCGCATCATCATGCCGCTGCTGTTGTCGCCGCTGATCGTGCCGGTGGTGATTACAGCCGTCGGTTCGTACCTGTTCTATGCGCGCGTCGGGCTGGCCAGCACCTATGCCGGCATCATCCTGGCGCATACGGCTCTGGCCAGTCCGTTCGTGGTGGTAACGGTGGGCGCCAGCCTGACCGGCTTCGACCGTAACCTGATGCGCGCCGCGGCGATCTCCGGCGCAAAACCGCTGACGTCGTTCTTCCGCGTCATGCTGCCGCTGATCCTGCCCGGCGTGCTTTCGGGCGCGGCCTTCGCTTTCGTCACCTCCTTCGACGAAGTGGTCGTCGTGCAGTTCCTGGCGAGCGCCGGCCAGCGCACCATGCCGCTCGAAATGTTCATCGGGCTGCGCGAGAAGCTCAGCCCGGCGATCACAGCCGCGGCGACCTTGATGATGGGGCTATCGATCCTGTTGCTCCTGGTCGCGAACATCCTGGCGCGGCGTGGGCGGAAGGCCTCGAATGCATGAAACGAAATCACGCGGCGCACTGCGGTGAATTGCCGAAGTCACTTCGCGTTCGCGCCTTAGGTGATCGCGCGGGAAGACCGTTTGTAAAGCGGGATCGAGCACGCAATAGACAATGGCGGGTTTTAGGGTGCGCACGTGGTCTCCGCGATGACCAAGATGAGGCGCAAAGCTGCCACGTCGTCTTTGGGCCGAAAGCGGACTGGCAGGTTCTGGCGCGAGATGTCCATATTTGGACGTTCAGATTGCAAGGGCTAAAAACTGGCCAAAGTCGAGCACCACCTACCCGAGAGTTTGGCTCGCTAGAGCATAAGTCTTCGGACTAGCCGAGCCGCCGTTGGAGAAATCGGTGAGGCGCTTGCCCAGCGACATGGTCAGCACCGTGTCGAAGACCGGCATTCCGGCGTGCGACAGAAAGGCGGCGAACCCACCACTGTCCATATGGGTGTCGACTCTGAGGAAGTATCCCGAATGATCGGCGATGTGTGGCCGGACGACCGCCACGGCGTCGGCATCGCTTTCGGCCACGACCGGGCCCACGACATGCCCTCGCCCGAACGGCCGGCAGAGCGCGAAAGCGGTTAGCTTCTTCCCGTCGAAAAGCCCATAGCCTGTCGAATGCGCAAAGAGCTTTTCAATGAGCGCTGTCCGCCTCACGCCAAATCCCGCCGCGTCGAGCGCGATCGCCGCCGGAATATCGCTTGCGTCCAAAGTCCGGATGTCGCCTGACGCCTCGGCTGGGCTCTCCGTCGTCGGCAAGCGGGCGATGCCCTGGCATTGGTAGACGGTCTTCTCCGGCTGGAAGTCGAGCGAAAGATAGAGCCGCCACGCGGCGCGGGTCGCGTTGAGGCGCAGGTCGCGCCGGGGGATCTTGTCGAAAACGCGCTTCATGAGCCATTGCGCGGCCCCTAGGGTCTGCAATCGCGGCGAGGTGATCACCATGCCCACGGTTGCAAAATCGGGGCCATGCTCGAACCACATTGCCGAACCGAGAACGCGGCCGATCTCATCGAGCGCCACGAAACCGTGCCCCGATTCCCGCAGGAACTGCCAGTCTTCGGCTCGGTGCGGCCATCCCACGGACAGCGAGTGCGCATGCAAGCGGTCAAGTTCGATACCTTCGATGTCGGCTATACGCATCGAGAAGGCATCGATTTTCAAGCTTTCGGACGGCTTCAATTCCCTGCCTCTGAAAGATTGCCTGACGGGTGACACACAACGCCCCTGTCCTGCCAACGCTAAACAACCAGACCGATACGATTTGCTCGAATGCCGCGCGCCAACGCAAGATTCGACTGAAACACTTCCGCTTTCGGCACGCAATCGCGAAAGAACACGCCCATGCTCCGTGGCAATTCTGCAGTTATGGCCTGCGGAACCGGACCCGCAAACCCGAAAACGCCTTGAGGGCTGGAATGGACGTCTTCGACATCCTCGACCGTCTCGTCGCCTTTCCGTCGGTCGCTGGCAAGCCGAACGGCGACATAGTGAGTTGGATCCAGACCTATCTGGGCGAACATGGCGCAAAGGTCACCCTGTTTCCGGGCCCGGAAGGCGACCGTTCCAATCTTTTCGCGACGATCGGCCCTGCTGATGTTCCGGGCTATATGCTGTCCGGCCACATGGATGTCGTTCCCGCCGCCGAGCCGCAATGGAGCTCGCCGCCTTTCGCGCTGCGTCGGGAGGGCGAACGGCTTTATGGACGCGGCACAACGGACATGAAGGGGTTTCTCGCCGCCGCGCTTGCGGCCGTGTCCAAGTTGGCCGGGCTTCGGCTTACCAAACCGGTCCACCTCGCCTTCTCCTATGACGAGGAGATCGGGTGCCGCGGCGTGCCGCATCTGATCACCCGCCTTCCCGAACTTTGCGCCAAGCCCCTCGGCGTCATCGTCGGCGAACCGAGCGGCCTGCGCGCCGTGCGCGGCCACAAGGGCAAGGCGGCGGCGCGTGTGACCATCAATGGCCTCTCGGGCCATTCCTCTCGTCCCGATCTAGGTCTCAACGCCGTCCATGCGATGGCCGATGTCCTCAGCGCCGCAGTGAGCGAGGCTGGGCGGCTGACCCATGGTCCGTTCGACCATGCTTTTGAACCCGCCTATTCATCGCTGCAGGCCGGCGTGGTCGCCGGCGGCCAGTCGGTCAACATCATCCCCGACACCTGCGCGCTCGACCTTGAGGCACGCGCCATACCCGGCGTCGACCCGGCCGGTCTGCTCGGACCGGTCAAGGAAGAGGCCGAGGCTCTCGCCGCCAAGGGCTTTCAGGTCGAGTGGACACCGATCAGCGCCTATCCGGCCCTATCGCTGCCGCAGGATTCAGCCCTGGCGGCGCTGTTGCACGACCTGACCGGCGAACCGCCTTTGACCGCTGTCAGCTACGGCACCGAGGCCGGGCTTTACCAGGCCGCCGGGCTCGATGCGATCATCTGCGGGCCGGGCGACATCGCCCGCGCCCACAAGCCGGACGAATACATCCTGGCCAGCGAACTCGCAGCCTGCCAGCGCATGATCGAAGCGCTCGGCGCGCACTGCGCAGCGTAAGGGAGCGGCCGGGATGGCGTTCCTATTCAACTCCGATGCGCGGCGCGGGGCGATCTTCGCGGAAGCTTTCGCGAAGGAACTGCCGGACCTGCCTTTCGCCATGGACACCGCGACGGTCGATCCCGACGCGGTGCGCTATCTCATCACCTGGACGGTGCCGGAAAACCTCTCTCGCTACCGCAATCTCGAAATTCTGTTTTCCATCGGCGCCGGCGTCGATCAGTTCCGTTTCGACGTGGTGCCGGCGAAGGTCAAGGTCGTGCGCATGGTCGAGGAAGGCATCGTACGCATGATGCAGGAATATGTCGCGCTCTCGGTGCTTGCGCTCCATCGCAACCTGCCGGCCTATCTGGCCCAGCAGCGAGCCGGCGCATGGCGCGATATCCCGCAGCTCCAGGCCGGGTCGCGCCGCATCGGCGTGCTGGGTCTCGGACAGCTCGGTCAGGCCGTCCTAGACCGGCTGAAGTCTTTCGGCTTCCCGCTTGCCGGCTGGAGCCGCTCGCCGCGCCAGATCGAGAGCGTGACCTGCCACCATAGCGAACTCGGCCTTGAGCACATGCTGGCAGCCAGCGACATACTGGTCTGCCTGCTGCCGCTGACCGAGGAGACGCGTGGGTTCCTGAATGCCGATCTGTTCGCAAAATTGCCCGAAGGCGCGGCGCTCGTCCACACTGGGCGCGGGCCGCAGCTCGACCATGAAGCGCTCGTCGCCGCGCTCGACAGCGGTCATCTGTCGGCGGCGATGATCGACGTGACCGATCCCGAGCCACTGCCCCCCGGCCATTCGTTCTGGTCGCATCCGAAGATCATCCTGACCCCGCATGTCGCCAGCGTCGCCCAGCCCGCGACCGCCGCGCGCGCCGTCCTCGAAAACATCAGACGCCACCGCGCCGGTCTCGATCCCATCGGGCTCGTCGACCGCTCGCGCGGCTATTAATGCATGTCGCCCTGAAATGTGCAGCGGTTCTGGGAGAACGACATGCATCAAAGTCAAGTCCAACCCGGAAAGGCCATCCTTTGTCCCTGCTCAAATCCGTCGACACCAATCCAAGCTTTTCGCCGCGCGAATCCAGGGCGCTGCCCGATCGGCTGATTGCCGGCGACCCAGCCTTCAAGACCTGGGCGCTGGACGTCGCCAAGGACGACCTCGTCCATACCGGCGTCTGGGAGGCGACACCGGGCGAGACGCGTTCGATCAAGGGCGAAACCTTCGAGTTCTGCCACATCCTCTCCGGCGTGGTCGAAATCACCCCCGACGCCGGCGAGGCGGTGACCTACCGGGCCGGCGACAGTTTTGTCATGAAGCCCGGCTTCACCGGCGTCTGGAAGACGATCGAGACGGTGCGCAAGATCTACGTGACGGTAGGCTAGCGCGTGTCCGCTGCCGGCGCGGAACTTCGCGCGGAAGATTTTGCCGTCTCTTACGCCTTGTGCGCAATATTCGTCGGTGGCGGAACGCCCAACAGCGCATGCTGCGTGCCGCCACGCACTAGGCTCAGGCCAATGCCGCAGAGTGGTTGTCGATGAGCCTGAGCTTCGATCCCGATACAATTCCTCTCCCCGTCGGCCATTTCATTGGCGGGGAACTGATCTCGACCGAGGGCGGGATCGAGATGCGTCGCCCATCGGACGGTAAATCCTACACTGACTGCCCCGTGGCCGGCGTCGAGATGATCGACCGTGCAGTGCAGAGCGCCAAGGCAGCGCTTAGAGCGAGCAATTGGGGAGGCGTTCGGCCGCGCGAGCGCACCAGGGCGCTGCAGGCCTGGGCCGACCTGATCGAGGCCGAAGCCGCAACGCTCGCCAAAGTCGAAGCGCTGTGCTCGACCCGGCCCGTCGGTCAGCTCGTCGCCGGCGACATCGCCGTCACCGCCGAGCAGATCCGCTTCTTCGCCGAATTCGCCGACAAGGAAGGCAGCGAGTTGGCGCCGACCGACGACACCAGTCTCGGCATGATCATGAGCGAGCCCTATGGCGTGGTCGGCGCGATCACGCCCTGGAATTTTCCGATCTCGATGGCCGGATGGAAACTCGGCCCGGCGCTGGCCGCAGGCAACGCGGTCGTGTTGAAACCTTCCGAGATGACGCCGTTCTCGGCCGTCTATCTGGCGCAACTCGCCATCAGGGCCGGCCTGCCGGCCGGGCTGATCAATGTGGTGCTAGGCGACGGTCCGACGACCGGCACGGCGCTGACCGGTCATCCCGAGATCGCCAAGGTCAGCTTCACCGGCTCGACCCGCGCCGGCTCGGCGATCATGGAAAACGTCGCTCGCACCGGCGTCAAGCCGATGACGCTCGAGCTTGGCGGCAAAAGTCCCCAGCTCGTCTTTGCTGACGCCGACCTCGACAGGGCGGCGGCAGCAATCGCCGGCAGCGTCATCTTCAACGCCGGCCAGGCCTGCGTGGCCGGCACGCGCCTGATCGTTGAGAAGAGCGTCGCCGACCGGCTTACGGCTGCCGTCGTGGAACGAACGAAGGCGGTGCGGCCTGGCTCGACCTGGAACGAGGCGACGCAGTATTCGCCGATCATTTCGGAGCGGCAGCGGGCGCGTGTCGACGGCATCGTGCGGGCCGCCGTCGAGGCCGGCGGCGAGTGCCTGACCGGTGGCGGCGCCATGGAGGCTCCCGGCTATTTCTACGCGCCGACGCTGATTACCAATGTCGATCAGGCCAATCCGGCGATCGTCGAGGAGATCTTCGGCCCGGTCCTGACTGTCCAGACCTTTGAGACCGAGGAAGAGGCGCTGGCGCTGTCCAGCCATCCGACCTACGGGCTGGCGTCTGGCCTGTTCACGACCGATCTGTCGCGCACGATCCGTCTCGCGCGCAAGCTCGAAGCAGGCACCGTCTGGATCAACCGCTACAGCCGCTCGCGCGACCACATCCTGCCGACCGGCGGCTACAAGCGCTCCGGCATCGGCAAAGACCTCGGCCGGGAGGCCTATCTCGCCAACCGCGGGACCAAGAGCGTCCTGATCAGCCTCTAGGGAGATGCCGATGAAATCCCATTCGATCGCTCTTATCCCCGGTGACGGCATCGGCCGCGACGTGACCGCCGCTGCCTGGTCGGTGCTGGAGACGGCGGCCAGACACGCGGGCTTTGCCCTGACGGGAACCGAATTCCCCTGGTCCTGCAAATTCTACAGGGATACCGGCCGCATGATGCCGGAAGACGGTATCGAGACCTTGCGCGGCTTCGACGCCATCCTGCTCGGCGCGGTCGGCTGGCCCGCGGAAGTGCCGGATTCGGTTTCGCTGCACGGCCTGCTGCTGCCGATCCGCAAGGCATTCGTGCAATATGCCAACATCCGGCCGCACCGCCTGCTGCCGGGCGTCACCGGGCCGCTGCGGGCGGAAGGTTTCGACATCCTGTGCATCCGCGAGAACACTGAGGGTGAATATTCGGGCGCCGGCGGGCGCGTGCATCAAGGCACGCAGGACGAGGTCGCGGTGGAGACCTCGATCTTCACCCGCGCTGGCGTCGAGCGCATTCTGCGCTTCGGTTTCGAGCAGGCGCGGGCACGGCGCGGCAAATTGGCCTCCGTCACCAAGTCCAACGCGCAGAAATACTCGATGGTTTTCTGGGACGAGATCACGCGCAAGCTGGCGGCGGAGTATCCTGATGTCACAGTCACCAGCTACCACGTCGACGCGCTTGCCGCGCGCATGATCATGGCGCCGGACAGCCTCGACGTGGTCGTGGCCTCCAATCTGTTCGGCGACATCCTGACCGACATCGGCGCAGCGATCCAGGGCGGGCTCGGCTATGCCGCCTCGGCCAACATCAACCCCGACCGCTCGGCGCCGTCGATGTTCGAGCCGGTGCACGGCTCCGCCCCGGACATTGCCCATCTCGGCATCGCCAACCCGATCGCCACAATATGGTCGGGTGGGATGATGCTCGAGCATCTCGGTGAAAGGGCCGCCGCCGACCGCATCATCAAGGCGCTCGAAGCGACGACCGCGCGCGGCATCGGAACCAGCGCCGGCAAGGACAGAACAGACGCCATCACAGCCGCCGTCGTCGCGGCGCTCAGCTGAATGCAAGGTCGTTTCCGATGAAAAACCTGAAGGACAAAAGCCTCTTCCGCGAAGCTGGCCTGATCGGCGGCAAATGGCTCGCTGCCGGTTCCGGCGGAACGGTTGATGTCATCGATCCGGCGACGCAGGCCGCGATCGGCACGGTCCCCGACATGGCCGGTGCGGAGACCCGTGCCGCTATCGAAGCGGCAACCTCCGCCTATCGGGACTGGCGGAAGAAGACCAATGCCGAGCGCGCTGCCCTGCTGGAGGCATGGCTTGGCCTGATGCTCGCGCACCTGGACGATCTGGCGCTGATCCTGACCACAGAACAGGGCAAGCCGCTGGACGAAGCCAAGGGCGAGATCCGCTACGGCGCCTCCTTCGTCAAATGGTTCGCGGAAGAAGCACGCCGCATCAACGGCCATACGATTCCCTCGCCCACGCAAGACCGGCGCATCATCGTGCTGAAGGAGCCTGTCGGCGTCTGCGGTATCATCACGCCGTGGAATTTTCCCAACGCGATGATCACCCGGAAGGTCGCGCCGGCATTGGCCGCCGGCTGCACGGTGGTGATCAAACCGTCCGAGTTCACGCCCTATTCGGCGCTGGCGCTAGGCGTGCTTGCCGAACGTGCCGGCATTCCCGCCGGCGTCATCAACATCGTCACCGGCATGCCGACCGGGATCGGCAACGAGATCATGGCGAACGAGACGGTGCGCAAGATCTCCTTCACCGGCTCGACGCGGGTGGGCTCGCTGCTGATGCGCGGCGCCGCCGACAGCGTGAAGCGGCTCAGCCTCGAGCTCGGCGGCAACGCCCCCTTCATCGTCTTCGACGACGCTGATCTCGATCTCGCCGTGGAGGGCGCGCTCGTCTCGAAGTTCCGCAATGGCGGCCAGACCTGTGTGTGCGCCAACCGCATCCTCGTCCAGGCCGGCGTCTATGACGCGTTCTCCTCGAAGCTCACCGCCCGCGTCAACGCAATGACGGTGGGACCCGGCACACAGCCCGGTGTCGCCATCGGACCGATGATAAACATGGCCGCGGTCGAGAAGATCAACCGCCATGTCGAGGACGCGCTCGCCAAGGGTGCTGCGATCGTCACCGAGAAACCGACGCTGCCAGAGGGCCCTCAATATGTCGCGCCGCTGGTCCTGACGGGCGCCACAAAAGACATGGAACTTGCCGGCGAGGAAACCTTTGGCCCGGTAGCGCCGCTCTTCCGTTTCGAAACGGAAGAGGAGGCGATCGCTCTGGCCAATGGCACACCGTATGGACTTGCCTCCTATTTCTACACCGAGAATTTGAAACGCGCCTGGCGCGTCGGCGAGGCGCTGGAGTTCGGCATGGTGGGCTTGAACACCGGCTCGGTCTCGATGGAGGTGGCGCCCTTCGGCGGTGTCAAGCAGTCTGGCCTCGGGCGCGAAGGCGCGCAGGCCGGCATCGAGGAATATCTCGAGATGAAAAGCTTCCACATCGGCGGGCTGGGCTGAAGCCCGGCCAGTTCTGGACCGGATCTTACTGAATCCGGTCAAGCGCTTTGTAGTAGAGGCCGACCATCGGCAGGAACCAGGGTTTGCCGGAATAGCCCGGGATGGAAGGCCACTCGAGTCCCTTCAGCGGATTGCGGTCCTCGCGGCCAAGCATTGCATCGGCCAAAATCATGCCGAGATGGGTGGAAAGCTGCGCGCCATGGCCGGAATAGCCCATCGCGTACCAGACCCCTTGATGATAGCCGGCGCGCGGGAAGCGGTCCTTGGTCATGTCGACCAGCCCGCCCCAGCAATAGTCGATCTCGACCTTTGCGAGTTGCGGAAAAATGGCCGCGAGGCTTGCCCGCAATATCTGTCCGCTCTTGGCATCCGAGCGCTGGTCCGACGTCGCCGAGAAACGCGCGCGGCCGCCGAAGATCAGTCGCTTGTCGGCTGCGAGCCGGAAGTAATTACCGATGTTCATCGAGGTCACACAGGTCCGGTTGCCCGGCATGGTGGCAGTGATCTCGGCGTCGCTCAAGGGCCGCGTGGCGATGATGAAGCTGCCGACCGAGATGAGCCTGCGGCGGAAATAGCTGAAATTCGGCGTCGTGTAGGCACCTGTCGCCACCAGCACATTGTCGGCGCTGATCGTACCGCGGGACGTTGTCAGCTCGTGCCTGGTTCCTGATTGCCTGCGGTCCCTCACCCTGGCGTTCTCGTGGATGACCGCGCCATGGCGAGCGGCGGCCGTGGCGAGGCCGGCCACATACCGGCCCATATGCATCATCGCGCTCTTCGTCGACAGCATCGCGCCACGGAATGGCGAGCCGATCTCGGATTTAAGATCCACCGCCGACAGCAGCGCCGTGTCCGGATCTACCTCGGCATGGATGGCTTCGAAGTTGCGCGCGATAGACTCGAAATGCTGCGGCTTGGAAGCGAGCTTCAATTTGCCGGCGCGGCGGAAATTGCAGTCGATGCCTTCCTCCGCGATCAGCGCCTCGATGGTGTCGACGGCATCGTCCAGCGCCCGGTAGAGCGCGATCGCGCGTTCCTTACCGAGTTCCGCCTTGGCCGAAAGATAGCTGTGGGCGAGACCGTTGTTCAGATGCCCGCCATTGCGCCCGGACGCGCCCCAGCCGACCCGCTCCGCTTCCAGCACCACCACCTTGGCGCCGGCTTTCGCCAGTTGGCGCGCTGCGGCGAGGCCGGTAAAGCCGCCGCCGACGATTGCCGCATCGTAGTGCCCTTCGACCGGGCCTTGCGCCCCGCCGGAAAAGACCGGGGCGGTGTCGTGCCAGTAGGAGACGAACTTCATCGGCAATCCGCCTGTCTCAAAGCCCGACCACGCCCGGGAGATCGGAAATATTGGCGATCTCGACATAGCCGTAATAGGGGTTGGCCGGTTCGTGGCCGCGATTGACCCACACCTTGTTCTTAATGCCGAGATCGTGAGCCGACATCAGGTCGTAGCGGAATGAAGACGAACAGTGAAGGATATCTTCCGGACCGCAGCCCAGCCTATCGAGCATGTACTCGAACGCCTTGAAGCGCGGCTTGTAGGCCTGCGCCTGCTCGGCCGTGTAGACGGCATGGAACGGTGCGCCGAGCTTCTCGACATTGGACATGATCTGCGCGTTCATCGCATTGGAGAGGATGACCAGCGGAATTTCCTTCGCGACCTTCGCCAGGCCGGCCGGAACGTCCGCATGCGGCCCCCAGGTCGGGACGCGCTCATAGACCATCTTCGCGTCATCGTCGCCGAAGGCGACGTCGTTGCGCTTGCAGGCGCGCTCAAGCGCATTGTGGATCACGTCGGCGTAAGGCTTCCAGTCGCCCAGGATCTCGTCGAGCCGGTAGGCCGCGAAGTTCTTGATGAATTCCAGCATGCGCGGCTGATCCAGCCGGCTGCCGTAGAGGTCGCGCGCTGCTTCCGCCATCTGGAAATTGGTCAACGTGCCGTAGCAGTCGAAGGTGATGTATTTGGGCCTGAAAGAAGCCATGTCCGTCGATCTCCGGTGGAAGCACATCCGCGTTGGATGTATTTCATCATAGGCCGGCAGGCGGCGGGCCACCTGACCGAAATGGGCTATTCGAAAGCAGAAAGTTCTGTATCCGTGGCCCGGTTTGGCACGCGATAGCATCTTGCCTGTCGATGGCAGTGCCGCCCCACGCCCGTGAAACGCATCCGCCGGCGGCAGTGCAGCACAAGATGCGGCGCGCGCCCCGAGCAACGGCGAATGATACCGCCGAAGCCGAAACCTTCAGACGATCTGCGGCGCGCCGATGGCCGAGACTTGGGCGCAGACGGAAGGATGCCTCATGCAGCAGGGCGAAATCGCAATCCAAGCCTTCGGGCCGGACCATATCGAGGGCGCGGTGGCGCTTTCTCGCCAGGAGAACTGGCCGCATCGCGAGCAGGACTGGCAGATGGCGCTGCAGCTTTCGAGCGGCGCGGTCGCGCTCGACGACCAGGGCCGGGTCGCCGGAACCATCCTGGTGACGCCCTACGGCATGGATTGCGCCATGATCAACATGGTGATCGTCGACAGGAACGCGCGCGGCAAAGGGCTCGGGCGCCGGCTGATGGAACAAGCCTTCGCCCTTGCCGAGGACCGGCCGTTGCGGCTTGTTGCGACGGCGGACGGCATGCCCCTCTATCAGAAGCTGGGCTTCGTGCCCTCCGGCAGGGTCCTGCAGCATCAGGGCAAGGTTGCGGAGCTTGGCGCGCCCGATGGCGTGAAAGCAGCCGGTCCTGACGATCTCCCTGACATCAAGGCGCTGGACCGCGACGCCTATGGCGCCGACCGCGAAACTCTGATCGACGCGCTGGCGGAGCGCGGCCAGTTCGCCGTCATCCGCCGCAATGGCGAGATCGAGGCCTATGCCGCCATCCGTCCGTTCGGACGCGGCGAGGTGATCGGCCCGGTCATCGCCGGAAATGTCGACGACACCAGGGCCTTGATCAGCTTCTTCGCCGCGTCGCGCGCCGGCGCCTTCCTGCGCGTCGACACCGACAGCAGGACCGGCCTCGCCGATTGGCTCACGGAAATCGGCCTTGCCCATGTCGGCGGCGGCGTGACCATGGACCGTCCATTCAGGACGGATGCGGCACAGGCCAGGCCAAAAGTTTACGCCCTCGCCAACCAGGCGCTCGGCTAGTCACGAGGACAACAATGCTCGCCAATTCCCTGATCGAACTCGACCGCGCCCATCTCATTCATCCGGTCTCCTCCTATCGTGGCCACGAGGCGCTTGGCGTGCGCGTGCTGAAATCGGCGAAGGGGGCGACCGTGACCGACGCGTCCGGCAGGCAGCTGGTCGATGGTTTCGCCGGGCTGTGGTGCGTCAACGCCGGTTACGGTCACGACAGCATCGTCGAGGCGGCGGCCCGGCAGATGCGCGAACTTCCCTATGCCACAGCCTATTTCGACCTCGGCTCGGAGCCGGCCATCCGGCTCGCCTCGGAACTGGCCGACCGTGCGCCGGGCGACCTCAACCATGTCTATTTCACGCTTGGCGGGTCGGACGCGGTCGACAGCACCATCCGCTTCGTCCGCTACTACTGGAATGCCAATGGTGAGCCGCAACGCGACCAGTTCATTTCGATCGAGCAGGGCTACCACGGGTCGTCGGTGGTCGGCGCCGGCCTCACGGCCCTGCCCGCCTTTCACGCCGGCTTCGGCATCCCCTTCGAATGGCAGCACAAGATCCCGTCGCCCTATCCCTACCGCAACCCGGTCGGCGAGGACGGCGACACGATCATCACCGCCTCGCTCGCCGCGCTAAGGGCGAAAATCGAGGCGATCGGACCGGAACGGGTCGCCGCTTTCTACGCCGAGCCGATCCAGGGCTCGGGTGGCGTCATCGTGCCGCCGAAAGGCTGGATCAAGGCGATCCGCGAGCTCTGCCGCGAATACGGCATCCTGTTCATCGCCGACGAGGTGATCACCGGCTTCGGCCGCACCGGGCCGCTGTTCGCCTGCACGGACGAGGACATCGTTCCCGATTTCATGACGACCGCGAAAGGCCTGACCTCGGGATATGTGCCGATGGGCGCCGTGTTCATGGCCGACCACATCTACCAGGTCATCGCCGACGGCGCGGGCAACGCGGCGGTCGGCCACGGATACACCTATTCCGCTCATCCGGTCAGCGCCGCCGTCGCGCTCGAGGTGCTGAAGCTCTATGAGAACGGCCTCCTGCAGAACGGCGTCAAGGCCGGCGCCCGCCTGATGGCCGGATTGGCCGGGCTGAGCGACCATCCTTTGGTCGGCGACGTGCGCGGTCGCGGCATGCTCGCCGCGGTCGAGCTGGTAACTGACAAGCATAAGAAGACGCCGCTTCCCGCCTCGACGATGCCGGCGCGGCGGGTCTTCGACCGGGCGTGGGACAACGGCCTGATCATCCGTGCCTTCACGCATGGAGTTCTGGGCTATGCGCCGCCGCTCTGCTGCACCGACAGCGATATCGATGCGATTATCGAGCGCACGCGCCTCACGCTCGATCAGACGCTGGCCGATCCCGATGTTCGTAAGGCTCTCGCTTGAACGGCGGCGGATTTTTCGCGTCGTGAAATATCGCCGGGGCGGACGATTTCGCAATTTTGTGCCGAAGCCCCGCGCCTTTTCGGCGAATCCAACGCGGGGGAAGTGCCAGACTACCGTTAAGACAAGGCCAGAAAGCCGGAATTTACCGGCTTTTCGAAAAGACGACGTCCCGGACAGCACGGAATTTTGTTCTGTTCAGCACGGTTCGGCCGTAGAGGAGAGCTAGTTCTTGGCCAAGGCCTTAAGCGAGTTCAAATACATGACCTTCGACGTCGTCGGCACGCTGATCGACTTCGAAGGCGGCATCACGACCTGCCTAGCCGAGATTGCCGCCGACGCCGACATTGCCATCGATGGCGAAGCCGCGCTGGCTCTGTACCGGCAAGCCCGCTACATGCCCGATGCGGGCTTGTTCCCCGACGATCTGGTGCGTGTCTACATGGTCATTGCGCCCCAGCTCGGCCTGCCGGCCGAGGAGAAATACGGCGTCCGCCTGCGCGATTCCGCCGCCACCTGGAAAGGCTTCCTCGACAGCGCCGCCGCACTGGCCAGTCTTGCGAAGTCGCACAAGCTGATTGCCATGACCAATGCCCGGCGCTGGGCGCTCGACCATTTCGAGAAGCAGCTGGGATCGCCCTTCTTCGCCACCTTCACCGCCGACGATACCGGAACGGAGAAACCGGATCCGGCGTTCTTCCAGAAGGTCTTCGATTTCGTAGCCGGTCGAGGCGACAGCAAGGACGACATCCTGCATGTCGCGCAGAGCCAACATCACGACATCGGCATCTCCCGGGCGCTCGGCATGACCAACTGCTGGATCGAGCGCCGCCACGCCCAGAAGGGCTATGGCGCAACGATCGAGCCCGAGCGCTTCACCGTGCCGGACTACCACTTCACCTCGATGGCCGCCCTCGCGGCTGCCGTGCGCGAGAGCCTGAAGGAACGAATCTGAATCTAAGCCCGGAAAGCCGCAGCAAGACGAGCATACCGACCAACCATCAGAAAGGGGAATGAACATGAATGACAAGATCACCAACTGGACCAGCGCAGACGATGCCATGGTCGAAAACGCCATCCGGCGGGGTGCCAGCCGCCGCGAACTCCTCAAGATGCTGCTTGCGGGCGGCGCCGCAGTTGCCGCAGGCAGCTTCGTGCTCGGCCGTGCCACGCAGGCCGTCGCCGCCACGCCGGTTTCCGGTGGAAATTTGAAAGCGGCCGGCTGGTCGTCTTCGACCGCCGACACGCTCGATCCGGCCAAGGCGTCGCTCTCCACCGACTATGTCCGCTGCTGCTCGCTCTACAACCGCCTGACCTTCCTCGACAAGGATGGCAAGACGCAGATGGAACTCGCCGAGAGCTTCGACAGCAAGGACGCCAAGACCTGGACGGTGAAACTGCGCAAGGGCGTCACGTTCCACGACGGCAAGGATCTCACGGCCGACGACGTGGTCTTTTCGCTGAAGCGTCATCTCGACAAGGCAGTCGGCTCCAAGGTCGCCAAGATCGCCGCGCAGATGAGCGGCTTCAAGGCGGTCGACAAGTCTACCGTGGAAATCACGCTCGCCGATCCGAACGCCGACCTGCCGACCATTCTGGCGCTGCACCACTTCATGATTGTCCAGGACGGCACGACTGATTTCTCAAAGGGCAACGGCACCGGCGCCTTTGTGCTCGAGACGTTCGAGCCGGGCGTGCGTTCGGTGGTCACGAAGAACAAGAACTACTGGAAATCGGGCAAGCCCTATCTCGACTCCTTCGAGTTCATCGCCATCAGTGACGACAGCGCCCGCGTGAACGCGCTGCTTTCCGGTGACATCGCCTTCGCCGCCTCGATCAATCCACGGGCGATGAAACTGCTGGAAAGCCAGCAAGGCTTCGAACTGTCGAAGACGACCTCGGGCAATTACACCGACCTCAACATCCGGCTCGACATGGATCCGGGTAACAAGGCCGACTTCGTCGCCGGCATGAAGTATCTCGTCAACCGCGAGCAGATCGTCAAATCGGCATTGCGCGGCCTCGGCGAGATCGGCAACGACCAGCCCGTCTCCCCGGCCAACATCTTCCACAATGCCGACCTCAAGCCGAAGGCTTTCGACCCGGACAAGGCGAAGTTCCACTTCCAAAAGGCGGGCCTGCTCGGCCAGTCCATCCCGGTGATCGCCTCCGATGCGGCAACTTCGTCGATCGACATGGCGGTGATCATCCAGGCAGCGGGCGCCGACATCGGCATGAAGCTCGACGTGCAGCGCGTCCCGTCCGACGGCTACTGGGACAACTACTGGCTCAAGGCGCCAATCCATTTCGGCAACATCAATCCGCGCCCAACGCCGGACATCCTGTTCTCGCTCCTCTACGCTTCGAACGCGCCGTGGAACGAAAGCCAGTACAAGTCCGAGAAATTCGACAAGATGCTTGTGGAGGCGCGCGGCTCGCTCGACCAGGCCAAGCGCAAGGAGATCTATGGCCAGATGCAGACCATGATCGCCGACGAGGCTGGCACGATCATCCCGGCCTACATTTCCAACGTCGATGCCCTCTCGAGCAAGGTGAAGGGTTTGGAAGCGAACCCGCTCGGTGGCATGATGGGCTACGCAATGGCGGAATATCTCTGGCTTGAGGCCTGAGAGGCGCCCGCCGGGGCCGGTCGCCGGCCCCGGCACTGCATTGCGCAGGATTGTTGACGAACGCACCGCGGGGAGCGCTTCCATGAAATCTGGGGTTCTCAACCTCGTGGTGAAGCGGCTGGGGATCGCGGTCGTCACGCTTCTGATAGTGCTGTTCGCCGTGTTTTTCGCCACCAGCATGCTGCCTGGGGACACCGCGTCGATCCTGCTCGGCCAAGCGGCGACCCCCGAGGCCGTCGCCGGCCTGCGCGAGGCCATGCATCTCAACGATCCGGCGATCCTGCGCTTCCTGCGTTGGCTTTTCGGCCTGCTGCACGGCGATCTCGGCACTTCCTATGCCAACGACATGCCGGTAGCGGCGTTGATCGGCGGACGCTTCGTCAACACCATGAAGCTCGCCAGCATCACCACCCTCATCTCAGTGCCGCTGGCCCTGACGCTCGGCATCAGCGCCGCGATGCTGCGCGGCTCGCTCTACGACCGCGCCGTCACCATCCTTTCGATCGGCGTCATCTCCGTGCCGGAGTTCATGGTCGCGACGCTGGCGGTACTGCTCTTCGCCGTCTATCTCAAATGGCTGCCGGCGTTGTCCTCGGTCAACGAGGCGCATTCGCTGACCGACCTCGTTCGCATCTACGCGATGCCGGTGATCACGCTCACCTTCGTCATCTCCGCCCAGATGATCCGCATGACCCGCGCCGCGGTGATCGAGACGCTGTCCACGCCTTATGTCGAGATGGCGCTGCTCAAGGGTGCCTCGCGCGGCCGCATGGTGCTCAGGCACGCTCTTCCCAACGCGCTCGGACCGATCGTCAACGCGGTTGCACTATCTTTGTCCTATCTTGTCGGCGGCGTAATCATCGTCGAGACGATCTTCAACTATCCCGGCATCGCCAAGCTGATGGTGGACGCCGTCGCGACCCGCGACCTGCCGCTGATCCAGAGCTGCGCGATGATCTTCTGCCTCGGGTATCTCTTGCTGATCACGGCCGCTGATATCGTCGCCATCATGTCCAACCCGAGGCTGAGATGACGATGGCGCGCGCAGTAGCCTCTCCACGGTCCTTCCTGGGCCACAGCTACAATCTTGTGGGCGTCGTGGCCGCGCTGGTCATCCTGGCGTGGACGCTGGTCGCGATCTTCGCGCCCTACATCATTCCCCATTCGATCGGCGACATCGTCGACGACGACTATTTTGGCCCGATGCGCCAGGGCCTGTGGCTCGGCTCGGATTATCTCGGACGCGACATGCTCTCGCGGGTGCTGATGGGCGCGCGCTACACCGTCGGCATATCGCTCGCCGCCGTTTCCATCGCCTGTTTCTCGGGCGTCGTGCTCGGCATGATCGCGGCCGTCATCGGCGGCTTGTTCGACACCTGTCTCAGCCGCTTCCTCGACGCGATGAACTCCATTCCGAGCAAGCTGTTCGGCCTTGTCGTCGTCGCCGCGGTCGGCTCGTCGATCCCGGCGCTGATCCTGACGCTCGCCGTCATCTACATCCCGGGCGCCTACCGCTTTGCCCGCGCGCTCGCGGTCAACATCAACACCATGGACTTCATGACGGTCGCCCGCGTCCGCGGCGAAAGCACCGCCTATCTCATCGGCTCAGAGATCCTGCCCAACATCATCCGCCCGGTGCTCGCCGATTTCGGCCTGCGTTTCGTGTTCATCGTGCTTTTGCTCTCCGGCCTTTCCTTCCTCGGACTTGGCCTGCAGCCGCCCTTGGCCGACTGGGGCGCGCTGGTGCGCGAAAACATCGGCGGCCTGCCCTTCGCGGCGCCGGCGGTCGTCGTGCCCTCGCTGGCGATCGCCAGCCTCACCATCAGCGTCAACCTGCTGATCGACAATCTGCCGCAGAAGATCAGGGACCGCGACGCATGACCAACCTCGTCGAGGTCAGGAATCTGAAGATCGAGGCGACGACCGACGCCGGACGTGTCGTTGAAATCATCAAGGGCGTCAGTCTCGATATCGCCGACGGCGAGATCGTCGCGCTGATCGGCGAGAGCGGCTCAGGAAAGACGACGGTGGCGCTCTCGCTCATGGGTCACGCAAGGCCCGGATGCCGGATCACCGGCGGCGAGATCAACGTCAACGGCAAGAACATGGCTGCGCTCTCCGAGAAGGAACGGGCAAAGCTGCGCGGCACCGACATTGCCTATGTTCCGCAAAGTGCCGCCGCCTCGTTCAACCCCTCGTCCTCCATCATGGAACAGGTGATCGAGGTCACGCGCATTCACAGGCTGATGCCGCCCGAGCAGGCGCGCAAGCGGGCGGTCGAATTGTTCAGGGCCTTGTCGCTGCCGGATCCGGACGGGATCGGCGCGCGTTATCCGCACCAGGTCTCGGGCGGACAATTGCAACGGCTGGCGGCGGCCATGGCGCTGATCGGCGATCCCAAGCTGGTCATCTTCGACGAGCCGACGACGGCGCTTGACGTGACGACACAGATCGACGTGCTGAAGGCCTTCAAATCGGTGATGCGGGCGGGTGGCATTGCGGGTGTCTATGTGTCCCACGACCTCGCTGTCGTCGCCCAGATCGCCGACCGCATCGTGGTGCTGAAGGGCGGCGAAGTGCAGGAGACCGGCACCACGGCTGAAATCCTCTCAGCCGCCAAGCACCCCTATACGCGCGAGCTGCTGGCCGCCTTCGAACCGAAGCGGCGGCAAGCGCACGCAGATGCGGAGGCCGCGACCAACCAGCTGCTGCGCATCGACAATGTGACGGCCGGCTACGGCGCGGTGCGGGACAACGGACTGCCGCTGATCCGCGCCGTGGATTCCGTCAGCCTGATCGTGGAGAAGGGCCGCAATCTCGGCGTCATCGGCGAGTCCGGCTGCGGAAAATCGACGCTGGCACGGGTCATTGCAGGCATCCATCCGGCTGCGGCCGGCGACATCGTCTTCGACGGCAAGCCATTGCAGCGCGCGGCAGGCAAGCGCAGCCAGGACCAACTGCGCGAGATGCAGATCGTGTTCCAATATGCCGACACCGCGCTCAATCCGGCCAAGCCGGTGGAAGACATCATCGCCCGGCCGCTGGCCTTCTATCATGGGCTCGACAGGCAGGCGCGCTCCAGGCGCGTCGACGAGTTGCTCGACATGGTGCGCCTGCCGAAGGCACTGCGCTATCGCCATCCCTCGGAGCTGTCGGGCGGCCAGAAGCAGCGCGTGAATTTTGCGCGCGCACTGGCGGCTGATCCCAAGCTGATCATCTGCGACGAGATCACCTCGGCGCTCGACACGGTGGTGGCGTCCGCCGTGATTGAGCTGCTCAAGGAGCTGCAGCGCGAGCTGGGTCTGTCCTACATCTTCATCAGCCACGACCTCTCCGTCGTCGAGGCGATCTGCGACGAGCTCATGGTCATGTATAATGGCCAGCGGGTGGAGTTGATCACGCCCGACAAGGTGAGGACGGCCACCCACCCCTATTCCAAGCTTCTGTTCTCGTCGGTGCCAAAGCTCGACCCCACCTGGCTCGACGGCCTTGTCCGCGATCCGGAGCTCGTCAGCCAGTACGGCCACCGCTAGCGCAATTCCAGGAAAGTGCGCAGCGATTTTCCGCCCGGAATTGCGTGAGGAATAAAAGCCTAAAAGGCCTACGGCGTCTCACATCGGGAACAAGCTGGGCAGCGGCATGTGCGCCTTGACGATCGGAGACTTCAGCACCACGAAGCTAAAATACTTGTCGATGCCGATATCCATGTCGGTCAGCCGCTCCATGATCGTCTGATACTCGCCGATTCCGGCGGTGACGAATTTCATCAGATAGTCGTAGCCGCCCGAGACGAGGTGGCATTCGATGACCTGATCGATCTTTTCCACGACGGCGAGGAAGCGGGCGAAGTCCACCTGTCGATGGTTCTTCAAGGTGATCTCGGTGAACACGGTCAGCGTCTGGCCGAGCTTGCCGATATTGACCTGCGCCGAGTAGCCCTCGATGTAGCCCTCTGACTGCAGCTTCTTGACCCGCATCAGGCACGGGCTCGGCGACAGATGCACCAGCTCGGCCAGTTCGACATTGGTGATGCGGCCGTTCTTCTGCAGTTCGTGCAGAATCTTGATGTCGATCCGATCCAGTTTCATGGGCTGTCTCCGAGAAAGAGTGCTACAGCACAAAATGCTGTCACGCTGGTGACCGCCGAGAATACCATAGCCCGCTGGCCTGTCCATCCGAGCCGACACCGCTTTGAAACGCATGGACTCGCGATTTCAATGGGGTTGCCGGAACAAAATTCTGCTTGCGCCTCAACTGCGGCAGCGGCTGCCTGCACAACGCGATAAACTGGCGCTTCAAGGCAGAGAGGATCATGCGCGCGCCACTGCAGCAAATCGAGACGTCTGGCGAACTGCCGCAGTCCGCTGATGCGGTGATCATCGGCGGCGGCATCGTCGGCGTCTTCGCAGCCTATTACCTGGCGCTGCGCGGAATGAAGGTCGCTCTTGTCGAAAAGGGACGCATCGGCGCTGAGCAGTCCAGCAGGAACTGGGGATGGTGCCGGCAGCAGAACCGCGATGCCCGCGAGCTGCCGATGGCGACCCATAGCCTCGATCTGTGGGAGCGCTTTTCGATAGAGACCGGCGAAGACCCCGGCTTTCGCCGCTGCGGCCTGCTCTACCTCAGCAATGACGAGGCGGAACTGGCCCGCTGGGCGCGCTGGCGCGACTTCGCCAAAACCGCCGGCGTCACCACGCACATGCTCGATAGCGCCGAGGCCAGCGAGCGAGGCAGCGCCATGGGCCGGACCTGGAAGGGCGGCGTCTTTTCGCCGACCGACGGCACTGCCGACCCGTCGCGGGCCGCGCCCACGGTCGTCCGCGCCATTCTGAAGCTCGGCAGCACCGTGCACCAGAATTGCACCGCGCGCGGCATCGAGACCGAGGGCGGGCGCTTGAGCTGCGTGGTCACGGAAAGCGGAACCATCCGGACAAAGGTGGCGGTGATGGCCGGCGGCGCCTGGGCGTCCTCCTTCTGCCGGCAGTTCGGCTTTCGCTTTCCGCAGGCCTCGATCCGCTCCTCGATCCTGTCGGTCTCGCCCGGTGCCGAAGGCCTGCCGGATGCGCTGCACACGGCGAGGATCTCGGTCACGCGCCGCAGCGACGGCGGCTATACGCTCGCCATCAGCGGACGCGGGCGCGTCGACGTGACGCCGCAGCAACTGCGCTTCTCCTCGCAGTTCCTTCCCATGTTCTTGAAGCGCTGGCGAAGCCTCGCGCCCGGCGGCCTGCAGGGCATGCGCTCCGGCCATGAAACACTGAAGCGCTGGCGCCTCGACCGGCCGACGCCGATGGAGCGGATGCGCATCCTCGATCCGGTCCCTGACCAGGCGACGATCCGCCTGACCCACGCCCGGGCACTCGAACTGATGCCCGATCTCAGAAAGACCAGGATCAGCGCGGCCTGGGCAGGCTATATCGACAGCACGCCGGACGGTGTACCGGCCATCGGCGAGATCAATTCCGTTCCCGGCCTTTTCCTGGCCGCCGGATTTTCGGGACATGGCTTCGGCATCGGACCTGGCGCCGGGCACCTGGTCGCCGATCTGGTGACCGGGGCGGAGCCGATCGTCGACCCGACATCCTACGATCCACGGCGCTTCGACGCTTCGTCCTGGGGGAAGGTCGCCGATTTTTAGGGCGTGATCCATGCCGACATTCAGGCGTAGCTTTCGCAGCTGCATCAACCGTCCCGCAGAAAAGCGCCGACAGGCGCCGGCCGAACAGGCGCCTGGCCGCGAAGACGGCCCACGGCGTCGGGCGCGCAGCCGGCTTGCGCCACGATGAGTTCGACGGATGCCAACTGGCAATAGCGCCCCTGGCAGCGCCCCATGCCGGCGCGTGAAAGCGACTTCACCCTGTTGGCCTCGCTGCCGCCGAGATCCGCGCCCTCACGCACGGCCCCGGCAGTCACGTTCTCGCAGCGGCAGACGATCGCATCGTCGGGAAGCGCCCGTACCATCTCGGCCGGCCAGGGAAAGGCGCGCGCCAGACCGCGGGCAAAGCGCTCGAGCCGCGCCAGCTTGCGCAGATCGGCGCTGGCGGACGGCGCCGGACGCCCGAGATCGGACAGGCACGCCGCCGCGGCGAGGCGTCCCGCGATCTCCGCCCCGTCGGCCCCGAGGAGACAAGCTCCGTCGCCGGCAAGATAGACGCCGTTGCCGGCGCGACCCATCTCGTCGATCTTCGGCAACCATTGCCGCCACTGCTCGTCATAGGAGAAGGCGCATCCCGTCAGGTCGGCCAGATGCGTCTCCGCCCGCAGGTGCCAGCCCATGCCGATCATGTCGCATGGGGTGAGGCGCTCCCGGCCGCCGGCGTCGCGCCAGCGCATCGCTGTGACGCCCGACGCGTCGGCCTCGATGCGCTCCAGCGTCACGCCCGCATGATAGCGGCCGCCGAGCCTCGCCCGCAGGACCAAGCCGCGCAGCGCAACGACCGGACGGGCCGCAAGTCCCCAGAGCCCCGACATCTGCTGGCGCCAAGGGGAGGTGTCCAGCACCGCCGCCACATCCGCTCCAGCCTTGAGAAGCTGCGCGCCGACCAGCGTCAGCAAAGGCCCCGATCCGATCAGCACGATGCGCCGTCCGAGCGCCACGCCCTGCGCCTTGAGCGCGATCTGCGCCGCGCCGAGGCTGTAGACGCCGGCGCTCTGCCAGCCGGGGACCGGAGCGATGCGATCGGAAGCGCCGGTGGCAAGGATCAGGCGGTCGTAGCCGATCACCTGTACCCCGCCCTCCCCCAGCACGTGCAGCCGCCCGGCATGCACGGCGATGACGGAACTGCCCGCGTGATGGGTAAGCCGCCCCTCTCCCGCCAGCCCGTCGAAGAGCATATGCAGGGCGCGCGCCTTCGCCGCCTCCGACCCATAGAGCTGTTCCGGCGTGCAGACGAGGCCGTCCGGTGGACGGCGATAGATCTGCCCGCCCGCGCGATGCCCTTCGTCGATCACCACCGGGTGGAGCCCGGCCTCGACCAGCGTTGCCGAGGCCCTGATGCCGGCCGGACCGGCGCCGACGATCACGATTTTCGGCGATGCGGGCTCGCTCACGGCCAGCTCTCCGGCGGCGTCGTGCGCAACAGCATGCCCTCGGTGACAGGCGTGGAGCAAGCGCGCAGACGCGGTCCCTCCTCCTGCCACACCCAGCAATCCTGGCAGGCACCCATCAGGCAGAAACCGGCGCGCCGCTCAGGTCCGAACTCGGAGTTTCGCAACGCGCGTCCTGAGGCCAGCACGGCGGTCAGCACCGTGTCGCCGGCAAGCGCACTGCACATCTCACCGTCGAGAACGAAACGTACCTCTGGCCGATCGCGCTCGGCCAGCCGGACGACCCGCCCGGTATTCATTCCGCGGCCTCCCGCACCGGCCTCGGACGTGGCAGTTCGGGGAAGCGTTCGCAGACAGCATCGAAGGCCGCCTGGACGCCTTCCGGCCCGGAGCGCCCCTTCATGCGGCGAAAAATCTCGGTCTTGGCAAAGAACCGCCAGTGGATCGGCAAAGCATCCAGCACGGCGTGGAGCCGGTCATAGGCTGCCGGCGTCCACTGGGCTTCGTAGCCGTCGCGCTCCGGGCCGAAATGGAAATGGCTGGCGACCGGCTTGTGCCGCGCGCGCAATTGCTTCGTCGCCTGCTCGTCGACCTCGCCGTCGCCAAGGACGACGCCGTAGTCGCGCTCGGCCGCCGCCGCCGAGAGATAGCCGCGCCGCACATCCGCAGCGACCCGCCAGGGTTCGCGCTGAAGCGGATCGCCGCGCCCGCCGCCGCCGGCGGAGCGGATCTCGAGCACGTCGCCGGGCTGCAGCACTGCCGTGTCGATGTTGCCTAGCCGCCGCTCGTGCTCGGTTCCCGGATTGACGACCATGTCGGACAAGCCGGCCGCCTTGCCGCCCAGCACGCCCCAGGGGCGGAAGAAGCTGCGATCGCGGTTGCGCGCCGTGATCCTGGAGTCCGGTGCAAAGACGCGGAAGGCCATCTCGGTCGCCAGTCCACCGCGCCAGCGGCCGGCGCCGCCGCTGTCCCGGGCGAGCCCGTATTTCACGAACTCGACCGGCGTCTCGGTCTCGGTGATCTCGATCGGCGTGTTCTTCAGATAAGCGGCATCGGCGCCCGACCCGTTGGTGCCATCGCGATGCGGCATCGCGCCGCCGCCGCCCACCACCGGGTTCACCGCCGCGATGACGCTGCGGCTGGTGCGCTCGTCGGTGGTCATGACATTGACGATGCAGTTGTTGCCGGCGGGCGCCGCCGGCAGGCGTTCCGGCACGGCTTGCGAGAAGGCGCCGAAGATCACGGACCGCAATCGCGCGCAGGTGAGCGAGCGCATGCCGACGGCGGCGGGATGCATCGGGTTCAGCACCGATCCTTGGGGCGTGATGCAGGTGAACGGTCGGGTAAGGCCCGTGTTGAGCAGGATCTTCGGGTTCAGCGTGTAAAGCACGTAGTAGACGCCGACGAGCAGCATGGTGTGGCGCGGATCGCCGCCCGAAGGGACGTTGAGCGAAGAGCCGAGCTGCGGATCGGAGCCGGTGAAGTCGAGTACCGCCTCGTCACCCTTGATCGTCAGCCTCAGCTTCAGCCGGCAGGGATTGGCCTCAACCGAATCCTCGTCCGCATAGTCGGCGAATTCCCAGCTGCCGTCGGGCATAGCGCGCAGCACGTCGCGCGCCTGAGCCTCGGCATGATCGAGAAGCGCGGACACGCCTTCGACGAAGCCGGCCTTGCCGAACTTCTTCACCATCGCCTGGATCTTGCGCTCGCCGGTGTTGAGCGCGCCGACCAGCGCCTTGATGTCGCCGATGTTGAGCTCGGGCTTGCGCACATTGATCCTCATGATCCGCAGGATCGCGTCGTCGAAGACGCCCTCGCGCACCAGCTTCATCGGCGGAAAGCGGATACCCTCCTGATGGATCTCGGTCAGCGCGCGGCTGAGCGAGGCCGGCACCGCGCCACCCATGTCGGTGTTGTGGATATGGCCGCCGGTCCAGGCGACGATCTCACCGTCGACGAACACCGGCTTCCAAAGATGCGTGTCGGGCGCGTGCGTGGCGACATGGCCTGAATAGGGATTGTTGGTGAAGGCGACGTCGCCCGGCCGATAGTCATCCACCATCGCGATCGCGCGGTGATAGGAAAGCCCCGGGTACCAGGTGGCGCCGAGTTCCATCGGGACGGCGAAGGTCGCGCCGGAGCGGTCCATCAGCATCACCGTGAAGTCCTGCGTTTCCTTGACGAAGGCCGAGTGCGCGGTGCGGTGCAGCGTGTGGGCCATGTTCTCGGCCGCCGCGCGGGCATGGTTGGCCAGAACCTGAAGGTTTGTGCGGTCGAACAACGGCGTCACTCCGCGAAGGTCAGAAGGAGATTGAGGTGGCGGTCGACCCGAGCCTGCGTTCCGGCGGGGATGGCGAAGGTCGTGTCTTCCTGCACCACCACGGCGGGCCCGAGGAACGTGCTGCCGGGCACCAAGGTCTGCCGGTCGTGGAGGTCGACGGTCTCAACGGCTCGGCCGGTGTAGACCGGGAGCCGGCGCGCCGGACTGGCCGGAGCGTTTATCTCGTCAGCTTCCGGGAAGGAGAGCACCGGGCCCGCGCCTATCGCCGACAGGCGGACATTCACAAGCTCGATCGCGCCTTGGGAATCGTGGAAATCGTAGAGCTGCTCGTGGGTGCGGTGAAAGGCTTGCTCGATGGCCTCCGCACTGCCCTCCGCCAGCCATTCCGGCGAAAGCACGACCTCGATCTCATAACTCTGCCCGAGATAGCGCATGTCGCAGGAGAGATTGAGCTCGGCGGCCGCATCATGCCCCTGGGCTGCAAGCCAGTCGCGGCCCTCTTGCGCGAGCGCCTCGAAGGCCTCTCTGATCGCGGGAAGCGACGCGGTCGACAGCGGCGCGAAGATGGTGCGGATGAAGTCGCCACGCAAATCGGCCACCAGCCCGCCCAGCGCCGACACCACGCCGGGGCGCCGCGGCGCCATGACGCGCTTCATGCCGAGTTCGCGGGCAAGGAAGGCACCGAGCATCGGGCCGCCGCCGCCAAAGGGCATCAGCGTGAAATCGCGCAGATCGACGCCGGCCCTCGAGGCGAGCTTCTCGACCTCGACGAACATTTCCGACACCGCGATGTCGAGGATCGCCTGCGCGGTCTGCTCGACCGTACGCCCTAGCCTGGCGGCGAGTTCGCCAACGGCGCGATGCGCCAGTCCGGCGTCGATCCTGAGCTGACCATAGGCCATCTCGCTGTGGCCGAGCCATCCGCAGACGACCATGGCGTCCGTTACTGTCGCCTGCGTGCCGCCGCGACCGTAGCATGCGGGTCCTGGCGTCGAGCCCGCCGACTCCGGTCCAACCCGCAGCACCCCTTGCGCATCGACGCTGGCGATCGAGCCGCCGCCGACGCCGATCGAGCTGACCGATACAGACGGGATATGCAGCGGAAACTCGCCGATCAGCTCGCCGGTGCCGAACTGCGCCTCGCCGCCGATGATCAGCGCGAAATCGGCCGAGGTGCCGCCGATGTCGAGGGTAAGGATCTTGTCCTCGCCGGCCTGGCGGGCCAGCCACGAAGCGCCGATGACGCCGGAGGCCGTTCCCGACAACAGCATGTTGACGCAAGTGCGCTTGCCTTCAGCGGCGTTCATCAGCCCACCATTCGATTTGGTCAGCATCGGCCGGGCCGGCACGCCGCGAGCCTTCAGCCGCTCTTCCAGCGCCGTCAGATAGCCGCAGACGCGCGGATGGACGTAGCCGTTGAGGATGGCGGTAGAGCTACGCTCATATTCGCGGATGACCGGCCAGACCTCTGCCGAGGTGAAGACGAAAAGCTCGGGCGCAAGACGCGCGATCGCGGCCTTCACCGAGGCCTCCTGCGCCGTGTTGCGCCAGGCGTGGAGGAAGGAGACGATGATCCCCTGGGCGCCGCCCGCTTTCGCAGCCGCGACGGCGTTTTCCACCACTGCCATGTCCGGGGCCTGGGACTCACTGCCATCGGCGCGCATGCGCGCCGGAATGCCGAAGACCATGTCGCGCGAGATCAGCGGGTCCGGCCGCGAGCAAAACAGCGAATACATGTCCGGCATGCGAAGCCGCGCCAGTTCGATCACGTCCTCGAACCCGGCATTGGTGAACAGCGCGAGCGGCGCGCCCTTGCGCTGGATGATGGTGTTGATGCCGACGGTCGTGCCATGCACGAAGCGCGTCATGTGGGTGGGATCGAAACCCTCGCGCTCGGCGAGAAGGGCGAGACCGGTCATCAGCTCGGCCCCCGGGTCCTCCGGCGTCGCCAGCACCTTCAGCGATGCGACGCGTCCGGAGTTTACTTCCAGCGCGCAGAAATCGATGAAGGTCCCGCCGATATCGACGCCGACCTTCCAGTCGACTCCGTTCCGCGCTGCATGCGCCGCAATGGCACTGTCCATGATGCATCCCTTCCTGTCTGCCGGCCAAAGCTGGCACGATCGGGCAGTCAGGGTCCAAGATGGATGAGGGGCAAGGATATAAGTCTTGCTTATGCCCTATCGTGATGCTCACCGAGAACGGCGACGCAGGCCGTGCGGATTTCGTCGCGCATCATCGCGTCGGCTCGCGAAAGGGTTCGGGCGCGCGACGTGAGCAGCGCGATCGGGAATTCCGGCCCGGCCGCCAGCGGCCTGACGCTGAGCCCGGCGAACCGATGCCAAGGCAGCAGCGCGTCGACCAGGCCGATGCCCAGGCCGGCCTGAACGAAACCGGCCGCGGAGATAGAGACATCGATCTCCAGCGACGGCGAAAGCGCCACACCTTGCGTGCGGGCAGCGTGGGCCAATTCGTCAGCGGGACGGGTGTTGCCGCGGTAGGATATCAGCTCCTCGCCGACGAGGTCGGCCAGCGTCAGCTCGGTTTTCCCGGCTAACGCGTGCCCAGCGGGCAGCAGGCAGGCGAAACCGACGCTGCCCATCACCTCCGCCTCGATATCGGGAGGCAGCCGATCGTCCAAGGCCACACCCAGGCTGGCATCGCCGGCACGCAGCATGTCGACGATCGCGGCGATCGGCGCGCTGTGGGAACGCAGCAAAATGCCGGGATGCTGCGCCCGGAATGCGGTGAAGGCGCGCGGCAATATCGCCATGGCCGGCGGCGGCGAGGCCGCGACCCGCACCAGTCCGGTCCGGCCGAGACGCAGGTCGGTCGTCTTGCGGCGCAGGCCATCGAGTCCCGCCGACAGCCGCTCGGCATCGGCGAAGATCTCGAACGCTTCCGGCGTCGGGCGAAGCCTGCCCTTCACGCGCTCGAACAGCGTGAAGCCGAGCTCGTCCTCGGTGTGGAGCAATATCTGGCTGAGCGCGGGCTGGGAGATGTTCAGCATCCGCGCCGCGGCCGTCACCGTACCGGCGCGCATGACGGCGATGAACACTTCGAGCTGCCGGGCCCGCATTGCCACTCCATAGGTAAAGCTTATGGGTCTTGCCCAAACCCATCTTTGACGCAATGCCGCGGCGGCGACAAGATGGATGCATCCAAGGATCAAGGAACGACTATGGATGTGATCGTGCTGGGCGGCGGCCTGATGGGGACGGCTTCGGCCTATTTCCTCGCCCGGCGGGGCGCGCGCGTGACGCTCATCGAGCGCAACCGGATCGGCGCCGGGGCGACCGTCGCTTCGTTCGGCAACATCCGGCGCACGGGCCGCCATTTGTCCCAGCTGCCGCTTGCCCATCGCTCGCTCAAGCTCTGGGGCGAGGCCGAAGAAATGCTTGGCCGCGACGTCGAATTCCGCGCCACCGGCAACATCCGACTGATCTTCGACGAGGGAAGTCTTGCCGACATGCGGGCCTACGCTCAAGCGGCACGACCCTGGGGGCTCGAGTTGGAGGAACTTGGCCCGAGCGAAATCCGCTCCCGGTTTCCCGGCCTCGGTCTTGAAGCGATCGCGGCGTCGTTCTCGCCGTATGACGGCAGCGGCAATCCCCGCCTGATCGCGCCGGCCTTTGCCGAGGCCGCCCGCAAGCTCGGCGCGGCAATCGTCGAGAACGCCGAAGTCGAGACGATCAAGCACACCGGCTCCGGCTTCCTTGTTACCACCTCGAAAGGCTCGTTCGCCGCTGAATGCCTGCTCAACACCGCGGGCGCCTGGGGCGCGCGCGTCGCCGCGCGATTCGGCGAAACGGTTCCGCTCGACGCGCGCGGTCCGCAGATGGGTGTGACCGAGCCGCTGCCGCACCGGATCCTGCCGGTGGTCGGCATCTGGACCCGCGACAAGGATCATGGCGCCTATCTGCGTCAGGTCGAACGCGGCAACATCGTCTTCGGCGGCGCGGCCGAGCGGGTGGCGGTGGACCTCGATCCCGGTTACGCAACCGCCGATCCAATGCGCCTTCCGGTGCAATTGCACGCAGTCGCGCGGCTGTTGCCGGCGATCGCGCGGGTCGCGGTCATTCGCACATGGTCGGGCTGCGAGGGCTATGTGCGCGACATGCTGCCGGTCATGGGACGCTCAATGACGACGCCGGGCTTGTTCCATGCCTTCGGTTTCTGCGGGCATGGCTTCCAGCTCGGCCCGGGCGTGGGCGATGCCATGGCCGAGCTTATGATGACCGGCTGCTGCGAAACGCCGCTCGACGATTTCAGGATCGATCGCTTCGCCCGCGCAGCCTGACGAAGCAATCGATTGCGATTGGCGCAGGAGACGCCAGAGCCTACCGCAGCGGCTGATGTGGGGCGCGTTTCAGACAGGCAGCTTTGGGGCCGAGAGCGGATAGACCGGTTCAGAGCTGCTGAGCACCATTCCAGCCATTCGTTCAGCAGTTCCTGCAATGGTAGAGGGAGTCAGCTAGCGCCTCATCCCGTTCATTGTGGTTTCCTGCATCGCCCGTGGGCGGCACATTTCGCCCCGTCGGAACCGATCGCTCCTTTGAAGATTGAAGCGACGCTTGAATACGCAAGGATCAGCCCTTCGCACCGCGCTCGTCAGTGCATGGATTCAGCCGGTGACAGACCTTACGCGCGCTGGCCATCGGCTGCAGGCTTTCGCTGGCCTGTGTCTACTAGGCCCTTGATGATGTGGTCCACCAGATCGCCCGCTTCCTCGGCGACGGCCGGTATAGTGCCTGATTTCCGCGTTAGGGCGAAATCGAGACCGGCGAAATAAAGCCCGGGAACGAGGGCGATGCCATTCTCGAGTACGGGCTGGCCCGCGGCATTGAGAACGCCCAGCCGTGTGTGCGCGTCATGTTGGTCTTGGCCCAGGTCTCATCGATGAAGACCAGACGAGAAGGATCAATCAGCCTCTGATACTTGCGCCATTGAGCGCGTCGACGGCTTACGTCTGGGCGGTCCTGCTCGCGCGCGACCAGCGTCTTTCTTTGAATGTGATGCCGTGACGGCGGAAGTAGCGGCTCAGCATCGAGGTGTCGGCCTTCGCGCCATGCTCGGCCAAAAGCCGATGGCTCAAGGCTTCCAATGTGATGTCAGGCTGCTGCGCCCGAACTGCAATCAGGAAGTCGTGATGCGGCTTCAGCACCTCGGGCCCAGGGCCACCCATGCTCATTGCTTTGCGACTGCCGGTGCGCTCGGCGCGCTGAACCCATTTGATCGCCGCCGAGTCACTCACTCCGAACCGCCGCGCCGCCGCACGCCGGCTCATGCCTTCCTTCTCGACCGCATCGATCACTCGATTGCGCAAATCCTGTGAGTAGGATGCTGTCATTCATGCTGGCCTCCATCCCAGCCAGCATGTTGAATCAAACTCCTCCTGATTTGGGAATCCCTTCCGATTCCATCACTATGCAGTGGGCTCTAATGGAAAGAACTTAAAGTACTCGAGCATGAAATGCTGGATTCCACGACCGGCGTACGGGCAGAATAAAGATCACAATCATCTGAAGGAGGGCTTGCGTCGGCGGGCTTGCCGGAATGCGGGAGCCGGGTGGCAATCGCGGCCCGCGTCATTATCCTTCAATCACAGTTAGTCTAGTCGAGGCGCTTGCGTCGCATTTGACACAGCAAGTCCAGCGCCCTTTGCGCTGCGATGAGATCGACGACTGGATATCTGGTTTCAAACGCGTCGATCACGGATCGTAGCCTCGTCTCGGCATCATTGACGCGACCTTGTCGCGCGAGAACTGGTGCTAGTTGCGTTGTGGCGCGAAGCTCGAAGAATCTCGCTTGCTGCCGACGGGCAGTAGCAATTGCTGTTTCGAATAGGTGCGCGGCACCAGCTAAGTCACCACTGTCCGCGGCGATTTGGCCACGGAGCCGTATGCATTCTGCCAGATAGCTCGCTTCGTCTGTATCGAAAACGAGGGTATCAACATCATCAAGCATCAGCGATGCCTCTTCGAGGCGACCGGCCCGCAGAAGAAGATCGCAAAGTTCGCATGTTTTCTCAGGTGTATGAAATACGACGCCCTGCGCACGCCAAAGAACCATGCTCTCTCGGACGTCATCGATACCGGCGTCCAGTTCTCCTAGTTGCGAGCGCGCATGGCCACGCCACCTGATGCCGCTGCTTCGACGCGCCGTGTAGCCATGACGCTCGCAAATCTCGACGATCTCTTGAGCGTTATCGAGTAGTTGCTCGTATTGACCGAGCAGTGCGCACAGTTGGCACTGCACGAGAAGATGCCAGGCGAGGTCGAAAGGCTTGTCGAGTTGGTCAAAATTGCGCATCAGGCGCTCTTTCTCTTCGACTGCAGCATCAAAGAAACCCAATATGATCAGCGTTTCGCTGAGATATGCTTCGGCAGAGACACGTTGATCCGCACCGGCGAACGAAATACGACGACTTGGGCCAACCCGATCAAGCAGATCTAAGGCCTTGCGCAAGGCCTCCGCTGCCAGAGGCTCTTCTCCCCGGTTGGAATGAGCGATCCCCTTTGTTGCCCAAAGACCACTCAGATGGGCCGTTGGAAGGAGATCGGCACAGTTTGCGAGCTGCTCTTCCGCTATGGTCAGGTAATCCTGATTGCGCCCGGCGGCATAAAAAAATGGAGCGAGTGAAAGCGCAACGTCACATTGCAATTCGACCGATGCAGTCTTCGCGGCTGCAATACGTGCATCTTCAAGCGTCTTCCCAAGGTGCTCAGAACGATACCCTTCTGCCTGCATCAAGGCATTGGCCATCGCAAGGTGGAGACGTGCCATCCGTTCGGCGCCGCCGGAAACGTCGCCAAGTCTCCTGCTGCAGTCGATCGCACTGGCAAAGTGCGACACGGCTTCCCTGGTAGCCGCTCTGGTCAGGGCGGCTTCTCCGGCCTTTTGCCAGTGATCCAGGGCGCCCGGCCAATCTCCTGCTTCCTGAGAGTGGTGCGCGAGGAGTTCGGGTTGTGCTTCAGTGATTTCGGGCCACCTTTTCTCCAACACGTCTGCGACACGTTTATGTAGCTCCTGGCGCTTAGGGCGCAGCAACGTGCCATACGCTGCGTCCTGGACGAGCGCATGCTTGAAGAGGTAAGTGGCCAGTGGCCGCGTCCCGCGGCAGAATACCAGACCGGCGCCGAGGAGTTGATCCAATGCTGCATTCAGCTCAGTCGGGTTCCGCTGTGCGACTGCCGCAAGCAATTCGTAGGAGAACTCCCGACCGAAAACCGCGCCAACCTGTGCGACCTCCTTAACAGCTGAGCCGAGGCGATCGAGCCGCGCCATCAACGACGCATGCAGCGTAGCGGGAACGGTCAACGCCGTCGCGGCAGATCTCGAAAGCACTGTCCTGGCGTTGCCGCTCTCCAACACGGCCTTGGTCAGCTCCTCGACGAACAATGGCACCCCATCTGTGCGCTCGATGATCTCTGCGACGACGTCGCCCGGCAGCTCTCCGGTCCCGACGACCCGCTGGACCAGCGCAGCGCCTTCACGATGGTCGAGCCGATTGAGGACAAGAACCGTGACGTGCGCCTGCCCGGTCCACGGCGGTTGAAACTCGGGGCGAAACGTGAGGAGAAGCAGCACTGGCAGGTGCGGCACCCGCTCAATTACCAAGTCGAGCAGTTCGCGCGAGCTGGGGTCGATCCAGTGCACATCCTCAAAGAGCATCAGCACCGGCGCTCGTCGCGCCAAGTCTTCGAGGTGCCGGAGAAGTGCGTCGAAGATTTTCTCTTTCTTACGCTGGGGCGTCAGCTCGAGAGGCGGGAAGTGGCCTTCGGTTGGCAACGACAACAGCTCGGCCAGCAGGGCTCGGTCCTCCGGGGAAGCCGGGGCAAGAAGGGCCGCGAGCTTATCCAGCTTCCTCTCAGGCGGGTCGTCGCGCTCTAACCCGGCGGCACGTTCTAGCTGCGCAATGGTCGGGTGGAGCGCGCTGTCTTGATGGTGCGGCGAATAGAAATAGCGCAACCGGGCGTGTGGCTCATTCTGGATCCGCTCCTGCAAGGCGATGGCTAGGCGCGACTTTCCGATGCCAGGCTCGCCGCACAACAGCACCACCCGACCTTCCCCACTTTTCGCGCGATGCCATTGGCGCTGGAGCATGTCGACCTCCTCCTCACGCCCGACCAGCGGTGTGGGCATCGCGCCATGCAGTGCCTCGAACCGGCTTTCAACAGCGCTCTCACGAGCCACTTGATAGAGATGGATTAGCTCCGGAAAGCCTTTCACTTCCAGGTCGCCAAGGTCGCGGTATTCGAAAAGATCGCCGAGGAGCTGCCGCGTTTGCGGCCCGACCACGACCGCGTCGGGCTCGGCAAGAGCTTGCAGGCGGGCGGCGAGGTTTGGCGTCTCGCCCACGACGCCTCGCTCTTGCCCCTCACCGGCGGTGATCAGATCGCCAACGACGACCTGGCCGGTAGCGATGCCGACGCGAACCCGCAATGCCTCGGACAGCTGGAGTCGTCTGACATTGTCGACGAGAGCGAGCCCAGCGCGCACCGCCTGTTCCGCATCGTTTTCGTGTGCCTGCGGATAGCCGAAATACACCAACACGCCGTCGCCCATGTACTTGGCAACAAAGCCGCCGAAGCGGGCGATCGTATCGGCCGCGCAGCGATGGTACGCCCCGATGATCTCACGCAGATCCTCGAGATCCAGACGCGACGCGAGCGCCGTCGAACCAACGAGATCAATGAACATGACCGTCAGCTGCCGGCGTTCGGCAACCGAGGCGCCAGGTTCAATTTTGATCTCGACAGTGGCCGGCTTGGAGCGTTCTGTAGGTGGTCCGAGCTCTGCGATCGCCTTGAGGAGCCGCTTGCGATGGCCGAGTAGAACACCGAGCTGCTGGAGGTCGGCGTCAGTCAACTCGGGCAGAACTTCGGCATCGATCGCGTTGTCGCGAAATGCCTGCTCGTAGTGCTCCAGCCCGAGACGTCGCAACCAAGCGGCAATGTCCACGACAGGTCCCCCAAGGCCGTACCTCAGCACGCGATATTAACTCAAATTCCGGGAATTTCGAAGGAGGTCGGCTTTGAGAGCTTCGGTTACCGCCGCGCGTGGTGATGACGGCTTACAGCGCAAGGCTTAGTTTACCCTGTGCTCCCCGGAAAGTGATCCGCTTGGGTGCCGAGCTGCAAATGACCTCCACGAAATTGGCGAGGGCCGATGATAGTGATCATAAGGCGCCCCCATCGAATGCTAGCCTTCATTTCCCGGGATCGGAGTTCCATATGTCCCGGTAGAGCTTCCAGCTGCCGTCCTGTCCCTTCTTCCAAACCACTACATACTTCCCGGTGGCATCCACGAGCTTCGAATCCTTGCCTGGTGCTTTGAGGGAGAAAGTCCCGGACTCAAAAGCGAAATCTCCACTTTCCTGGATCTCACGCGTGGTAAGCGCGAGCTCCGATATTCCCATATCGATCGCGCCCTGCCATAACTTTTGAATATTTTGGCGGCCGTCGACCCGCGCCATATCTGGCGGGAATGCAGCCGCATCATCCGCGTAGTGCGATGCGACCCCGGCTGCGTCCTTACTGTTGTACGCCTTCACGAACTCGGCATTAGCGGATTCAATGGCTTCTTTCGCAGACTGTGCCTGGGCAGATCCGAGGCAGAGCAACGTGACGGCACCGATCAGCAGACAATGCTTGAAAGTCATTTCATCCTCCCGTATCGGTCTCTATTTGGTCCCCGTTGAGGGTATCACACGACCTTCTGGTGGTTGCCCGGCCGCAAGATCATGACGTCGATCTAGTATCCCGCGCATTCCCGGTGACCGCATCGCCGTGACGGGCGCGGCCGTGGCCACCACGCTGGCCAGCCGTGCGCATCGTCGTGCACCGAAGTTGCCAAACGGCAATCACGGTCGTCATCACAGACCGGCAGGCCAAATGGCCAGTCATACTTTGCGCTGGAGGCTGCGCGCCCTCAGTTTGCATTTTAGCATTCACTAATGTGGAAAGCAAACGCGAGGGGCATAAACGGCGACAGCCAATCAGCGATACGACTGTCGATGCTTCACGTCATTGACACGGTGTTCTTTGCGCCAGTCCCTCCGCGCTTCGAACCCCTAACCCAGCTCCGGCAGGGTTCGACCAGGGATCAGGCTAGCGGGATCGTCTTGTCGCTTCAGTGTACGCAAGTAGGCGATCAGGTTAACCCGCTCAGTCTCATCCGGCACACCAGGGAGCGTTCACTTGTGATGTCTGCTTTTGGAAAGCAGCGGAGGCGGCCTTGACGGCTCCAATGAGGCGCTTAGCTGCCGCTCTGTACCTTTGCTGTTACTTTCGGCAGTTACTTTACCTGAGAGTTGGAGAGGAATTCTTTAGTTGATCGGCAAGGGCGCGCACTGTCTTTCCAGGACCGGTCGACGCCTGTGGGTCAGCCTGGACAACGAGATTGATATCACGCTGCGCTTCTGGAAACATGCCAAGTCGAACATAAATGTCGGCCCGATTGGACCGGGACGCTATATCGTCGGGACATTTGTCCAGTGCCCGGGTGAAAGAAGCAATCGCTTCGTCCAGTCTGTTTAGCATCCACTGATTTGTGCCGACCATCTGGTCATTCCAGCATCGATCCTTGAAGAGACCCAGGGTCTCGAATAGACGAAGGGATTGCCCATAGCGTCTTTGGCTGTACCAGCCATAGGCAAAAGCATCGAGATCGCCGAAAGGATCCAGATCCGCCGCTTTCAGGTTTGCCGGCGTTGAAAGCCAGTCGACCTCGGGCGTGTATCCAATGACTATGCATTTTGCCGCAACGGCTTCAGGCGTCAGATTTTCAATCTGGGCCACGACATCATTTAGGCACTGTTGTTGTAACCGCGGGCTATTGAGGAGAAACGGTCGAATCCTTCCGTCCTCGCCCGGATCAAAATGAAGTGTGCTTTTGGCGACTTTCGGTATGCGCGTGATCCACGCGTCATTGATACGGCAGGCGTCGCGTGACCCGAACTCGCGCGTGTTGTTGGCGTCTGTGTACAATGTCATCAGATTGAAGCAGTTGACTTCGTCACCGGGCAAGAGCCAAGCCGTCAACATGCCCTCTCCGTCACCCACTCTTATCGATGTCGAGAGGTCTGCTTTTGTGACCAGGCGATAGATGGCCGGCGTGAACCGGTCGTAGCCTTCCAGAACGCTTTTGTCCGCTATGCGATCTGAATCATTTATCGTCAATTCACCGTAACCAGGCACGTTTACGTGCTTGTTTTTCGCCGGCGGCTGGCGAGGCTTATCAAGCTCGGTGTCAGTGAGCTTGATCCCAAGAAAATCAGCCCATGGTTTTGGCCCGAACCCGGCGAAGGCGGAAATTGTGAAACCCATAAAGCTGCAAAAAAATAGAATAACCGCGTACATCAAGACCAAGCCGGCGATCGTCGACGCATTGCCCTTCGACGCAACCAGAATTGAAAAGACGTACAACAGCACCATGGCCACGAAAGTACAGGACATGATTATCAATCCACTCTTGGTGCTCCCCACCAGGGACACGACCAAAGCGGCTGCCGCTGCGATGCCGGCAACGCCAAGCGCGTACTTGACGGACGGGACTTTCCGAATGGCTTGCTGAAGAACGTCGGTCGCTGTCATGCTGGCCCTCTGACAGTATAACTGTGCCAAATTGCTCTTGGACGGACGTGACCTAGGCCGCCGAGGTAGCGACAACATACATTACGGAGCCAGAATTTTCATACGAAATGAACTTGTGATGCCACTTATGAGCAGTTGGTGGCGGAGCAATTGTCTAGCGAGCTACGAATTCAACATTCAGCGCGACCCGCTTTGGCCCCGCCCCGATTGCGACCGTCTATGATGTATTTGGCCGCTTCGGCGCCCGTCATGAGCCGGGACATTCCAATGTGGACAGCGGTGGATCGGGAATGGCGGCGGCCATTTCGACGATATCGAAGCTGACGACCGAGAGGTCGTTTGGACTGAGATTCTCTGCTGCCGAGCCTAGACCCGACTGCCGGAGACAGTTTCGACGGGTGCCTACATCGCTGCTCGGTCGCGCGGCACCTCGTGCCAGCTTGCCGCCATTTCGTCGCTGCGCTTTGTCCACCCTTGCTTATTTTGGGCACACCCACGGCGCGAATTGCCGAACTCACATTCGCATTCGCGCGCCTTTAGGTCGTCGCCGCGGAACGTCCGCTTGCAACAGCCGGCTCGAGCGGTCAATAAATAAGGCGGCTGTCAGGATGCGGACGAAGTCACCGCGATGACCGAGATGAGGCGCTAAGCTGCCGTTCGCAACGGCCCCATCCCCGTCGTTCGCGAGCGAACCGCACCATTCCGATATCCGACGTTCACCAGGCGGGCGACGACTAGGCTCGAAGCCGGCCTGGAACCTGTGCTGCGGTTAAGGCAAGCGACGTGTTGATCATGGTCGATAGCTAGGTGTGGAGCCTCAACAGGTTGTCCCGATCGAAGCCGAGGCGGCTGATAGGTGATTTTGATTGTAAGCTGCCATGTGGCCTATGCCAATTGTAGCGATGAAGCCACCGGGGCAGTTCGGCGTTGCGTTCATGAGAAGTGTTGTAGGCTCGGGCGTAAGCCCATTCGCGCAGGCTCGTCTGGATGAAGCGCTCAGCCTTGCCGTTGGTTTTGGGCGTGTACGGCCTGGTGAAGATTTGACGCAGACCCAGACGCTTGCAGGCCGTCCGGAAAGCTTTCGACCGGTAGCAAGAACCGTTGTCGGTCATCACGCGCTGCACCTTGACGCCGAGGCTGGCGTAGTAAGCGATGGCAGCTTCGAGGAAGGCGACAGCGCTCTCCTTGCGCTGATCAGACATGACTTGGACGAAAGCGACGCGCGAGGCATCGTCGATGCAGACGTGGACGAACTCCCAGCCTATGCCGAGATGGCGGTTGACCGCGCCAGGATATCGCCCGGTGATGCGGTGTCCCACAGAGCCGATCCGGCCGAGCTTCTTGATATCGAGATGGATGAGCTCGCCGGGATGCTCGCGCTCGTAGCGGCGCACCGGCTCGGCCGGTTCCAGGTCTTTCAGCCGTGACAGGCCGGCGCGTACCAGAACCCGGCTCACTGTCGCCTCGGACACACCTGTTTGCATAGCGATGTGCTTGCCGGTCAGGCGCTGCCGGCGCAGCGCTGCGATCGCATCCGTCACCGCGGCTTCGGTTCGCTTCGGGCTTGTCTTGGGCCGCGAGGAACGGTCGAGCATGCCAGCGCTTCCCTCAATCCGGAAGCGCTCCACCCAGCGCGCCACCACCTTCGCCGTCACCCCGTATGTTCGCGCCGCATCGGCTTTGGAAAGACGGCCTTCAACAACGTCGCGGGCCATATCCTCTCGACGCAGCGGCGTCAGACGGGCATTCTTGTGGATGTTCATTCGGTCCTCCGGGAATCACTGAAGCTTCGACAACCTCAGCTTTCTCGGTCGGGGCCGAATGGACAACCTCCTGAAAGCTCACAGCTAGGTCGGCAAGTTGGAAATGAACCGCAACTCCAGCAAATCTGCGTTCGAGCAAAATAGCACCCCGCTTACAGGCTGTGCGCAGCAGAGCCAATTCCCAGTCGGCTAAGTGGCCGCCCAGCGGATCATAGCTTCAGGAAGTCGCCGAGGTGAGACCGAAATTGGCTCGCGCAGCTTTATTGCTCAAGTGATCGTGTTGCGCCAAGGCGTCATCAGGACAGGCCTCGGTATGTCATCCGAAGCCCTTAGGTTGATCACGCAGCTGTTTTCTAATCGTCAGGGAGCACCCGTTTACCAATGTTTGTGTGAGGAGCAGGGCACTGCGATATGCTGACTGACAGAGGTTGGCGCCATCACGCTTGTCTGGACGGGCTTTTGCTTGCCGAATCCTTCCCCACCTAGCCATAATTCGAAATGAACGAACTCTCCATTCCGACGCTCGGACTCATACTCCTGACGGCTTCACTCGTCGCCATGGTCTCTAGGCGTCTGCGCCTACCTTATAGCGTTGGCCTTGTGGCGGCCGGGATAGCGCTCAGCTTTGTTCCAGGTGTAGCCGAGCTTCCCCTCAGCCGGGAGCTAATCTTCACGGTGTTCCTGCCGCCGCTGATCTTTCAAGCGGCACTTGAGATCGAATGGCGTCATTTCCGCGTCAACCTCCCGGTCACTGCCTTGCTGGCCTTTCCGGGGGTGGCGATCGCGGCGGCTGTCGTGGCACTCGGCATGCATTGGCTGCTCGGATGGAGTTGGGCGGGTGCAGGCCTCTTCGGCGTACTGATCGCGGCGACCGACCCAGTCTCGGTCCTGGCTGCGTTCAAGGAAATGAAAGTCCAGCCTCGCCTCGGCCTGCTGGTCGAGTCAGAAAGCCTGCTAAACGACGGCGCGGCCGCGGTCGGCTTCGCAATTTTGTTGGCGGTTGCTTCGGGCGCCAGCGCCACGCCTGTAGCCATCACCTCATCCTTGGTCTGGATTGTTGCAGGTGGCATCGTCATCGGAGCGTCCGTCGCGGCGGTGCTACTTCTCATCGCCGGTCGGACCGAGGATCACCTAGTGGAGATTACGCTGACGACGATCGCAGCTTATGGATCCTTTTTGATCGCCGAGAAATTCGGGATGTCGGGCGTACTCGCGACGCTCACCTCAGGCCTGCTGGTTGGCAATGTCGGCTGGAAAGGTGCGATATCGGCCAATGCACGGGGCCATGTGCTGGCTTTCTGGGGATATGCCGCCTTCCTTGCCAATTCGATTGTGTTCATTCTGATAGGCAGCCACGAGGCGCACCAGCCTCTCGGCATCTTCGCGGGCAGTTCGGTGGTTGCGATCGTCCTCGTCCTCCTCGGCAGGGTTCTGGCTATTTATCCCCTGTGTGCTGTGCTCAAACCAACCTCAATAATGGTGGATATCAGATATCAGCACGTTCTGGTCTGGGGCGGGCTGCGCGGCTCCTTGGCCTTGGCGCTCGCTCTCGCGTTGCCCCAAGACATAGCGGAGCGCGCGGCGATCATCGTCACGGCCCTTGCCGTGGTGGCGTTCTCGATCTTTGTGCAGGGCCTCACAATGCCATGGCTTATCAACAAGATGGGATTGACCGCAAAAGGTGCCGGCGGTGAGCGTGGGCTTCCGATGGCCGAATAGCCCGCTTCACGAAGGCATCCTAACCTGCCGCCAGCGCTGCCGCCGTCGAACGCCGGAGCTGCCTGTCCGCGTAGCTGGCCGGCGGGACCCGGCGCTCCTCTGTCCAACTCCCAAAGCGAATACAAAAAGCCCGTCGCAGCTAATAAGCGTAAGCCGACAGCGGTCCAATCCGATTTGTTCCTGTACTCGATCGCCAGGCTGAGTTGTCTGGCCTCAGCGTCTCGTCGGATGTCGAAGTCAGGCGCCCCAAGCAAGCGATAACGACCGGCGGTCCTTATCCGTCACCCCCCAAGTCCCTATTGCGAAACTGCGCAAGGCGCATATTGTCTGGCTGGTCCGGGTCTGCGGTCCAAGGACTTGGCCCCTGGACGCGGTGCTATTTGGTCGAGGATGGCCGAACTTCAATAGAGCCGTCCGTGGGACAGAGCCATGCAGCACGGGGCCGTTGAGTAATGCGGGGATGGGGCGAGGCCAGCGTGGGCCGGCCGACGGCGATATTGTCCGCGAGCAAGCCGTCCTCTTTCGTCTCACCGACCGCCTTTACCGGGCCAACGGCCTTGACGAGATCTACGATGCGGCGCTGGACGCCATATGCGACGCCCTCGGTTCGTCGCGCGCCTCGATCCTGAGATTTGACAGCCACGGCGTCATGAGCTTCGTCGCCTGGCGCTCCCTCTCTGACGACTACCGCAAGGCCGTCAACGGTCACACACCTTGGACCTGCAATGAGCACGACGCCGAGCCAATCTTTGTCGAGGATATTCGTCTCAGCGGTGAATCCCGGCAGCTCGTCGACACGGTCCTTGGCGAGGGAATCCAAGCGCTGGCCTTTATCCCGCTTGCCAGCTCCCGCGAGCTCATCGGCAAGTTCATGGTCTACTACCCGGCACCCCACCGCTTCGGCGATCGTGAACGCGAACTGGCGTTGACCATTGCCCGTCAGCTCGGGTTTGCGATCGAACGGGAGCGGGCGGAAACGACAGCAGCGCGACTGGGCGCGCTGGTCGAATCCTCGGATGATGCCATCCTCGCGACGGATATGGATGGCATCGTCACGGACTGGAACAGCGGCGCCGAGCGTCTCTACGGCTACGGCCGCGAGGAAATGGTCGGACGTCCGCTCATGTTGCTGATACCGCCCGATCGCCAGAACGAGGAGCGCGAGATACTGGCGCGCATTCGCAATGGAGAGCATGTCGGGCATTTCGAGACCGTTCGCCTGCACAAGGATGGCAGCAGCATTCCCATATCTTTGACCGCTTCCCCGATCGCGGACGCGTCCGGTGCGATCGTCGGTGTCTCAAAGATCGGCCGTGACATTTCCGAACGGCTGCGCGCGCAACAGCAGCGGGAGCTGCTGCTTCGCGAGATGGACCACCGCGTGAAGAATCTCTTTGCCATCGCACGCACCATCGTCAATTTGAGCGCACCAGCCGCTGAAAGTCCGGCCGCGCTCGCCTCCACCGTGTCCGACCGCCTCGGCGCCCTCGCGCGGGCGCATGCGCTGACGATGCTCCCCGCGACCGGCCACTCAGTTCAGGCCGCGACGAGCCTACATGCATTGGTCGCCGCAATCCTCGAGCCATACCGCCAGGGAACTGGCGAGAATCCCCGCTTCGCGATCAGTGGCATCGATCTGCCGGTGCCTCCAGTGATGATCACGCCGCTTTCTCTGCTGCTACACGAATTCGCCACCAACGCTGCCAAACACGGCAGCCTCTCGGCCGCCGCCGGCTCGATAGAGATCGCCTGCTCCAGCAGGGACGGTAAGGTGACTGTCAATTGGCGTGAGGTAGGAGGACCACCTCCGGTCGCAACCGAAGACGAAGGTTTCGGGAGCCGCTTGATCCGCGCCGCGGCGAGTGAGCTTGGCGGAGTCGTGCGAGATTGGGACGCCGCCGGAATTGTCCTTGAGATCACGATCGATCTTGAAAGATTCCCGGCCTGATGTCCTAGCCGCTTGTCGGGGCAGCAGCTCCAGCGGGCGCTCAGCGAAATCGAGTTGGCGTTGGAACAAACGCGACAGCCTTCTGTTTGCCCTCAGGCACAATTCAGTGCGTTGGAGGACATGGGCCGGCATTGCCTTAGCGTATTTGCAGCAGCCACTGGAATTGCGCAAACTGTATTGGGAAGTCGCGGGCAAGATACCGAACCACCTTCGGATTTTCCAGGATCCGGCCCAGATAACCGTGAGCCGCGACGAGGCCGAGAGCCCGAACACCATGGGTGGCTACGGCGTTTAGAAACTCATGGGTCACTTCACCAAATTCAGCCTCCATCGATGTGACTTGGGCAGCCTTGATGCCGTGGAACCGCTTCCGCCGCGCCAAGGGATCGGCAAGTTGTGATCGCGGCGTTAGTGCGACGAGGGTCTTGGCGAAGTCGGCCCTCACACTACCCAAGGCCAGCATGATCTTTGCCATCTCGATCTGCCTGTCGGAGCTAACCTCGCGCAAGTAAGAAAAGATGATCGGAGGAACAACGGAGTTCTCGAGCAAACCGAGAGCGTCGGCACAAATTCCTTCAATTTGGCATACTGCAAGCGGGCGCTCCGCCCTTATCAGCGCGAGGTGGGACGGTGGGATCGTTTCCATCAGCATGCTCGGCATTGTCTCGATCCCCTCGCTCTTCAGCAACTCTCGAAATGCTTTAACGATCATCAATTGGCGCATAGCCTGGGCTGTTCTGTCCCAGTGCTTTCGCAGTTCGTTCGTCGTCGTCACGAAGTGACGCATTCGCATGCGTTCATGGATAAAGTTTCTCAGCAAAACGTACCCGCGCAGAGGGTTCGACGGCTCAGGTGCATGCTTGAGACCGGCGAAATGGCGACCAGTGCCGGCGATACCGCGATGGAGCTGACGCATCGTCGGGGGGGTGATTTGATCAGGCGCACGTCTCGCCATGGCCACC
The DNA here is from genome assembly GCF_003952405.1 of Mesorhizobium sp. M2A.F.Ca.ET.043.02.1.1. NCBI lineage: Bacteria > Pseudomonadati > Pseudomonadota > Alphaproteobacteria > Hyphomicrobiales > Phyllobacteriaceae > Mesorhizobium > Mesorhizobium sp. M2A.F.Ca.ET.043.02.1.1. Next base: position 4,097,288 of record NZ_CP034445.1, on the reverse strand, counting down.
AGGATATCCAGTGTCGCAAACACGAAGGAATCTATCGGGCAGCCATTTTCTGCCTTAAGCACGTGGAAGACATGGTTCGCCTCATGCCCCGGCAAGACGAGGAAGTCGCGTATCGCGGTATCGTCAGGCTGCATCCTGATCAATACCGACACGTCAGCATCCGCGAATCTCCTTCTTCTGAACGCCCAGCGCGGGTATCCGTGCCGTGAGAGGCGACAGCGCGCGATCCAGATCGCAACCGTGAATTCGCCGTTTACCGTGACAAGCTTGCTGTCCGGGTCATATCGAGCCAAACCGCCCGCGTCCTCTATTGCTGCTACTAGCTCTTCGACGACTTCGTGCCTGCGGTCACGAAGATCAACATTTACGCTTATATATTCGTAGTTGCGCGGAGGCTTATATCCGATCCGGCGATATACCTCGGCGAGTGTCCGGAAGCGCCGTTTCAATCGGGAGCTCGAGGGACAACCGCGGGCGGCGTTGATTATCCTCTCCGACAGCGCTCCTTTCCTTTTCAGAAGTTTGGCCAAGGGAGCCAGCATCTGATTGTCGGTCATGCGGTAAAGGCGCGCCTTTGCCTCGACCTGGGCCCGATGGAACAGCTCGGGGCTGATAATTGGCGCGGATGCATTCTCGACGCGGATCCAGACGCTGGCGGGATTGCGGGTCCGCTGACTTGTCAGCCTGCTACTAGAGCGGTTCCAGATGACGTTGCCGATGTATTTCTCATGCGTCAGTATCGTCTTCACCGAACGGATCGACCAGGGCCGGCCGTGATCCGTCACCATCCCGCGGGCGTTAAGCGCGTTGGCGATCTCCCTCTTCGTCTTTCCCTCGTTTACAAATTGGTCGAATATCCATCGGACCGTCTCAAGCTCCTCTGGTGGACCGAGCACTCTGACCACTCGATCCGAGACAAGGCCTTTCCACTCTTTTCGCTTCAGGATGCCTTTGGGTTCACCTGACTGATCCACCAACAGACGCCGGAAACCATAGCCCGGCGGCCCGCCTACGCGGAATCCCATTTGAACGATCCGGCTCTGGCCGATGAAGCACCTCTGCGAAAGCATGCGACTGTACTCGGCCGCCATCGTCCTCTTGATAGCTTTGAGCACGTCAGAGCCCATGGTTCCGTCATTTGCGAACTGCTCGGCGCAAAATTCGATCCGCACTCCGGCCGACTGGCATCTATATTCGTAGGATGCGCTTTCATCGACGTTTTGAAATCGACCCCAGCGACTGACGTCATAGACCACTACCGTCTCAAAATCTGCGAACCCGTTTTCCACGTCGAACAGCAGCTTCTGTAAGCCCGGGCGCCCTTGAAGACTGAGCCCGCTGCGGCCCGGATCCTCATATGTCGCAACAATGTTGTACCCCATGATGCCCGCGTAACTGCGGATCGCATCCTTTTGGTTCTCAAGTGAGTAGATTTGCTGATCGGTGGACATGCGAAGATATTGAGCCGCACGGCCTCGTCGCCTCGCTGTTGGAGGATCGTGGGCCGCTGCAGACTTGTCCATCGCCTTGCACCGTCGTGCTGGTGCTTTAAACTAGCGGTCGATCACCAAGCGGCAAGGGATCAGAATGCGCCAATACATCGGACTGATCCATAAAGGGGAAGCCAGTGACTACGGGGTGTCTTTCCCCGACCTTCCCGGAGTCGTTACGGCCGGCGCAAGTTTCGACGAGGCGCGCGAGTTAGCCGAACAGGCTCTCGCCTTTCACATTGAAGGCCTGATTGACGATGGCGAGGCCGTCCCAGAACCTAGCTCTCTTGAGCAGATTATGAAGGGCGTCGACAATCGGGAGCTCACAACCATCTTGGTCCCATCCTGAAGGGTTACGGCGGCAGTGCCGCCCTTTCCCGTTTGGCAACCATTGCCTTCAACCGCCGAGAAACCCTGATTCAGTTCGTGAGCGGGCTCTGCCGCCGTTCCGCCGCAATGCGACCGCACTCGGGCTTTGTTCGCCCCAGCAGTCCCCCGGGGCTTCAGAGGAGTTCGAGTGATGTTTATCAAGAAGGCCATTCTGGCGGTGCTGATGACCGCAGCACTTGCCGGCTGCGAGACGCAGACCGAAGGCCAGCAGCGGGCCACCACCGGCGCATTGGTTGGCGGCGCAGGCGGCGCGCTTGTCGGCCAGGCGATCGGCGGCAACACCAAGTCGACGGTGATTGGCGCCGCGAGCGGCGCGCTGCTCGGCGCCGTCGTCGGCAGCGCCACCACCCCGCAGCGCCGCGGCGAGCAGCTCTGCCGCTACCAGGACCGCTACGGCCGCATCTACACCGCCCCGTGCGACGACCGGTATTACAACGGCGATTATTGATCGTGCCGGTTCTTCCTTCTCCCCGTTAGCGGACCTCGTTACGGGGAGAAGGTGCCCTCTCGTTCCCGCAGGCCAGGGAACCGTGGTGGACACATTCCACTAGCGTGCGCCGCAAAAAGTTTCTTGTGCGACGCACAATCAATGCGTAGATGAATTGGGCGACGTTGGCGGGTTCGGGATAACCGGAGAGCGGTTTGAGACCTGAGACAACCCACTTCGACGCCTTGCACGGCTTAAGAGGCATCGCCGCTGTTCTGGTGATGCTTGGTCATTTCCGCGAGCTGACGGCGCAGCATCTTGATCTGGCGCCGTCAGGCTTTCTCGCCGTCGACCTGTTCTTTCTGCTGAGCGGCTTCGTGATCGCCCACGCCTATGACGACAAGTTCCGGAAAGGCATGTCTTTCCGGGAATTCGCGGAAGCCCGCATCGTCAGGCTCTACCCGTTATATTTTGCCGGCGTCGGCATTGCCATGGCCGGCGTGGGAGCGACCATCGCGATGCACGGGCTAAGCTCCTATTCTCGGCTCGATTTGCTTGCGAGCCTTGCGTTTTCCCTGCTTTTCCTGCCAACGTCGCCGTCGCTTTCAGTCGGTCCAGATTTGCTTTTTCCGCTGAACGGTCCGGCATGGTCGCTTTTCTATGAACTTGTCGCCAACGCGGTTTTCGCCGCGCTGGCCCTGAGGCTCGCTCGCCGCTCGCTGGCCGCTATCTTCAGCCTTGCTTTCCTGGTGCTGGCGCTAATGGCCTGGCAGGGCTTCAGCCTGGGCGGCGGCGCTCATTGGGACGGCACGATCGCGGCTCCCGCCCGGATCGCCTTTTCCTTCTTCCTCGGCGTTTATCTGCGGCGATATGCGACCGGGGACAGCCGGGATGGCAATTTTTACATGCCTATCCTGCTGGCGCTTTGCGCGGGGCTGATGATCTTCCGTCCCGCCGGAAATGCGCAATTATACGATCTGGCGATGATAGTGCTGGTCTGGCCCTGGCTTGTTCTCATGGCTTCCCGCTTGCGGCTCTCGGGCTTCTGGCGCGCGATCGCCTTGTTCTCCGGCAACATCTCCTACGCCATCTATGCACTTCATACGCCGCTGATCAGGATCGTGAACATCCTGGACGAATCCGTCACTGGAACCTTGCGGAACCAGCACGGCCTGCCATTCGTCGTGGGAACATCCATTCTCGTCATCGCGGTCGCTGCGTTCGCGCACTACGTCTACGACAAGAATGCGCGGACGCTGCTGCGGCATCTGCTTTCACTGCGGCGCGCACGCGAGGAAGTGACGCAATTCTAAATTAGCCGAGGTCCTGCCGCCGGCGGCGATCGGACAACGCGCCAGACCAGCGATGTGCAGCCGTTTGCTGATGCTACTCGGCGGGACTTGGCTCAAGCGCTGGCTTCTTACGTGCAAACCGGCGCAACACCACGCGTCCGAGTTGCTGCCCAGGCATCTCGATGAGCCTGTAGGTCACGAAGGACAGAAGACAAACCACCGGCAGCACGACCGCGAGCACGATGGCGAAGCGCAGCGGCGCGCCGAGCTCGTCGCCATAACGGGCAATCACGAAGGCTGCCACGGGCTGCAGAATGAGAAGGTGGATCAGATAGATGCTGTAGGACAGTTCGCCGAGCACATGAAAGATGCCTCCGCCCAATGCGACGGCGACTTTTCGCGCCACGGCGCCCGCGGCGCCGGGCAGCATGCGATAGAGGACGAGGGCAAAGAACCCAAGCACCAGCGCTTCGCGTATCAGGAACTTCGAAAGGCCGTGGCCGTCGCCGAAGGGGATGGCCGCGAGCGCCATGGCCAACGCCAGATGCAGCAGCGGCCGCGGCTGGTTTTGCCCCAGAACGCCCGCCAGAAGCATGCCGCACAGGAAAACCTGGATCTTCAGCGGCAGGAAGGACGGCATCGGAAAATGGACCGACATCGACTTCAGGGCCACCACCGCCAGGGCGCCGAGCGCCGCCACGACTAGCGCGCTCCGGAGCCAACCGAAGCGGCGCACCAGAAGCATCACCGCCGGAAATACCGCATAGAACTGCATTTCCAGCCCGAGGCTCCAGTCGGGCAGCGGCGTCCGGTAGGCGAGGTTCGGGGAAAGGCCGAACAGGAATGTCAGATGGGCAAAAATGTTCTTCAGGCTGCTGTCGAGGTAGCGCTCGGGCGCCTGCGGAACACGGCCTACGAATGCGTCGATGACTGTGCGCGACTCATAAACATACGGGCCGAGCGCCAGTGCGAAGAACAGCATGACGTAGAACAGCGGCGCGATGCGGAAATAGCGCCGCGTCCAGAATTTCAGCCAGGTTTCAGGCCTTTGCCAGGGCTCCTTGTCCTGGCGTAGCTGATAGTGAAACACCATCAGGAAGCCCGAAAGCATGATGAAGAGATCGACGCCCAACGCAGGGTCGCCAAGCACCGGAAGATGCCAGCCGGTCAGTAGCAGGCAGTGACCGACGAGCACCCACAATGCGGCGGCGGCGCGAAGGCCGTCCAGGCATTCGATGCGCGATGACTCGGTAAGGCTCTTGTTCATGCTGCAATGCAGCATGGACAGCGAGCTTCGAATGTCAACCCGCGATGGCCGATCATTCTCGGCTCAGACTCAATTTGAGAACCGAAACACCCTACCCATTTCGTTAGGCATCATGAAAATCTCCTCCGCCTGGGAGAAGCCGGCGTCCGTGCCCATGCCGAGCCATGTGCCGACCGTCTCCGGGAAATCGGCAAGTCGCATGTGCCTTTCCATCGAAGCGAATTCCTCATCTAAAACTGCCGACCATTCGTCGCGCAGCAAAGAAAATCGTGCCAGCCAGGATAAGCGCTCCTCTCCTTCGAACAGCGCCGGCTCCCAAATTATAAACATGCCCTTCCCGCCCAGAGAGCGGTGGGCGTCGTGCATCAGCTGTGCCTTGCCCGTGGCAGGCAGGTGATGCAGCGACATCCCAATCCAGATTACATCGACAGGCTCAGACCACTTCGCCATGGCCTGGGCAAAATCATTGCACTGCAACTCGACCGGACATGGCATACCGTCGAGCTCTCGTGCCGCCAGTCGCAGAGATGCCTCAGACAAGTCGATGCCGACGTAATTTCCGATCGCCATCGTCTTCAGCATTGCGGCGGAGGCGCTGGCATCTCCACAGGCAATGTCGAGAAACCGGAATGACGCCGGCGCATGCTCGACAAGCAGATCGCGAAGGACGCCGTAGACCTCGCGATGGAACATGAGATTCGCGCCAACGATCTTGCGATAGGTTTGCAGTTCCTTGTTGAACATGTCCTGGGAGCCGACAGCGTCGTCGCCTGCCCTGACTAACGTTGTTTCGTTCGAGGAACCTGCCATGACGTCCTCCAAATAGATTCGGCTATGAGCGTGATCAGAGATTGGAATTCTGGCGCTGCGTCCCCAGTGCATGCAGATGCAGCGCCCGAAAAACCGCCGTGTGGCCTGGCGTGGCGACACCCAACTCAATTCCCAGTTGATGCATGCGCCCGGAAAGCCACGCGACCTCGATGGGTCTCCCACGTTCGAGGTCATTTGCCATCGAGGATTTCACATGCGGAGGAAACGCGGACCACCTGGTCTCGACGCGGCCCGGGAACCCGTCGGCCATTGGGTGGCCGGCCGCTGCGGCTACCGCCATCCCCTCATCCCTCAACTGTTCAATGAAGATGCGTGCTTCCGGATCGGCCAGGATCGGGCCGATGCCAGAGCGCATCAGCGATGTTCCTCCCGAGAAAGCGGCAAGCGTTACAAATTTCTCCCAAAGCACTTCGTCGATGTCTGCGACTGGCTTCAGCTCAAGCCCGATGGCACGATCACACAGCTCCCGCAGTTCCTCGATGACAGGATCATGTTGGCCGCCGACCAAGATGTGCGGCAGCCCGCCCGAATGAATGACCTCGCCGGGCTTGTTGATGAAACCGGAAAGGTATGTGGCGCCACCGATCACGCGCTCGACCTGCACGTGACGACAAAGAATTTCGACGCTATCGATGCCGTTTTGCAGCGTAACGACGCGCGTGTTATCGGCTATGAGCGGAGCGATCGACGCAGCGGCATCCTCGCTGTCGTAGAGCTTCACTGCAAAGATCACCAAATCGACGGGACCGATATGAACCGCCGCTTCGCTCGCGGTCACAGGCGCAAGAACAAAGCTGCCGAGGTCGCTCTGGATTTTCAGACCAGTCTGGAGCATTGCCGCGAGGTGCGCTCCGCGAGCAATGAAGCTCACGTCGCCCCCTGCCTGGGCCAGCCTGGCGCCAATATATCCGCCGATGCCGCCCGCTCCCATCATTGCGATCCGCATGCCGTCCCTCGACGTCAGCTGTCGCCATCAACCCGCCATGCGTTGCGGACCGATTGGTGAGCCCAACTAATATTAGCAGTTTCTTCAGTGACCAGCCAGTTCGCAGCACCCCAGTTGAGCAGATTTCCAAGACGGGCAGCCGATGTCAGTCGGTTTGGCGGCCAACCTGCTAAAGACAGCAAGCGAGCGTTCGCCTAAATAGGTTATGCCCTATTGCCACATCCGCGATATCGACCTCTGGTTCGAACGAACCGGAAATGGAGCGCCTTTGCTTGCGATCTCTGGCTCACGAGGTGATCTGCGTCGCAGCCCTAATCTTTTGGAATCGCCACTAGCGAACTCCTTTGACCTGCTTGCATATGACCAACGTGGCCTCGGCCGTACGTCAAAGCCCGACAAGCCCTATCTCATGGCCGATTTTGCAGACGACGCGGCCGGCCTTTTGGATATTGTCGGGTGGGAGCGCGTTCGTGTCGTTGGCGTATCGTTCGGTGGGATGGTCGCGCTTGAACTGGCACTCAGGTATCCAGATCGAGTAGTAAGACTCGCGCTCTGTTGCACTTCACCTGGCGGAGAAGGAGGGGCATCCTACCCGGTTCATCTCCTACAGCGGCTCCGGCCGGATGAGCGGGCACGTGTCATGGTATCGATTACCGATACACGATGTGATGCGGGCTGGGCTGAGGCGAACCACGAGACATACGAGGAACTCATTAGAAGGTTCGACGATGATCGGTTCAAGCAGGAACCGGGGTCACAAGGCCGGAACGACGCGCCTGCTGGAGGCACGTCGTCAACACGATACCTGGGAGCGTCTCGGTGGGATTAGGTGCCCGGTTTTGATTTGCGGCGGTCGGTACGACGGGATCGCTCTACCGTCGTCCCAAGAACGCATGGCGAGTAGAATCCAACGAGCGATCTTGCGGATGTATGAAGGCGGGCATCTATTCCTCTGGCAGGATAGCTCGGCGTTCGCCGAGATCGTAGAGTTTCTCAGGGAATGAGGTCGCCCGCATCTGACCCTGGGCGGACTTGCCGTACCGCCGGCTGAGACGACCGGAACCTAGGCGCGAGCTCATCAGACGCCGCTCGGCGAAATCGGCTGCTAGTGTTCCTGGGGTTGGAAACTCAGCCTCCGACGTGATCGCCGACAACGGCTGCTTTCAAGATACAGCAAAGCTCATCTCTACGGCAGACTTGGAGGCGCAAAGCAGCCATGTCGTCTTTGGGGCCGAACTCGGAAGGTCGGCTTGTGGCACCTGAAAAAGGTTTGCGGACGCTCGATGCAGTGCGCCCGCGGCCTGGAAGCTAGCCGGGGGCGCGATAGACTCCACACCTTAAGGCCCGTACAATCCTCGCGATTTCTTCGCTCTAGGTCAGCGCGTTGCCAAATGGCCAAAGAACGCAGTCAGCGCCGCCTTGCCGCCATCCTCGCAGCCGATGTGGTCGGTTACTCCAGGCTCATGGGACTCGACGAGAACGGAACCCTGTCGAGGTTCAAGGCCCATCGCCGCGAACTGGTGGACGCCAAGATAGCTGAGCATCAGGGAAGGATCGTCAAGCTAACCGGTGACGGCTTTCTGGTCGAGTTTCCGAGCGTGCTAAATGCGGTGGCCTGCGCCACCGAGATCCAACACAAGATGCGCGACCGTAACGCAGAAGTGCCGGCCGACAGGCGCATTGAATTCCGCATCGGCATCAACCTCGGCGATATCATCATCGAGGACGACGACATCTTTGGCGACGGCGTCAACATCGCGGCTCGGATCGAAAGCATGGCTAGGCCGGGCGGTGTTGCGGTATCCGGCTCGGTCGGGGACAGCCTGGGCAGCAGGTTCGCGCTCGAGTTTGAAGATACGGGCGAGCAGACCCTCAAGAACATCGAGCGACCGGTACGCATCTACAACGTCAATCTCTTTCCCGACGCGAAGCACCCTCAATTGGTCAGCATAGCGCCCGTCCAAAGTGAGAAACCGTCGATCGCCGTGCTCCCCTTTAACAATATGAGCGGTGATCCGGAACAGGAGTATTTCTCGGACGGCATCACCGAGGACATCATCACGGAACTGTCGCGCTTTCGTTCGCTGCTCGTGATCGCCCGCCATTCGTCCTTTGCGTTTAAGGGCCAGGCGATCGAAGTAAAAGAATTTGGCCGCAAGATGGGCGCGCGTTACGTCATTGAAGGAAGCGTGAGGAAATCGGGCAGCCGAATCCGCGTCACGTCGCAACTCGTCGACGCTTCCACCGGCAATCATGTTTGGGCTGAGCGCTACGACCGTGACCTGTTGGACCTCTTTGCCATACAGGAAGAATTGGCTCATGCGGTAGCCGCCACGGTGGGCGGTCGGGTCGAGGCGGCTTGGCGCGAGCGCGCGGTTAGCCTCAGCCCGAATGCGCTCAGAGCCTATGACCTGGTCTTGCGTGCAAGGGCGTTCATCATCAAGTTCACCAGGAGTGACGGCGAGCAGGCCCGGATGCTGGCGCGCCGAGCAGTCGAGGCCGATCCGGCCAGTTCTCAGGCCCACGCCTGCTACGCATATTGTTGTTTTGTGACCCAAATGGCCCATTGGTCAGAGCATGGCGATCAACTGCGAATTGAAGCCATCGAATTTGCGAAGCGGGCCGTAAAGCTCGACGATACCGACAACAACGCTCGCTGGATTCTTGGCATGGTGCACAATGCCAGAGGCGAATACGATGAAGCGCTGTTCCATCTCGAGAAGGCCCTTCAAAACAATCCGAATGATACGGAAGCGAGGGGCTACTACGCGTATTTTCTCCATACGATCGGACGGCCGAGGCGGCGATCGAGCAGTTCGAACTGTCGAGGCGGCAGAACCCTTATGACTTCGCCTGGTATCCGTGGGGGATGGGTTGGGCATATTTCACCGCGCGCCGCTACGATGACGCTATTGCATCTTTGAAGTCGATACCGGAACCGATCAATGAAGTTCGAGGAATTTTGGCGGCAAGCTGCGCCTATGCCGAGCGGTTGGCCGAAGCGAATGCGATGCTGGAAAAATTTCTGCACATTGCCGAGCAGGACATGGTGGTATTCCCGGGCCGCCGGCTCAAGGATTGGGATGAGTTTTGGCGCGGCGCTGCCTGGTATCAGCACCAGAAGGACCACGATCATCTGATGGACGGTTTGCGAAAAGCCGGGTTGCAGGAGTGAAGGCCGGAGGCTGATTCTTCTCGCGAAGAAAGCCGGACCAATCGGTAAAAATCTGCGATGGGCCAGCAGCGCACATGGACCAGGATCGCCGATCGTCGAACGCGAATCTTTTGCAAAAGGCTATGGCTTGTCGACCACACTGAGCCGTGGTCAGCCTTAGCCGTTGCGCTCTGAACGGGACTGTTTGCCTATGTTGTCTACTCAGGCAGGCCCGCCAAACGCCAGCCATCAACAAACGGCTGTCCAACGCTCACGCTTTTGAATGGTGAGTTCGCCGCCAGATCACCGAACCTCCAATCTGGATTGGCCGCAAGAAATAGGCGCGCTTCCTCCTTTGCCTCAGAGACGCGACCGGCAAGCGCGAGTGCGGCAATCAGAGCCTCTCTCGAACCCGTCCCATATGTTTCTTCCCGGCTCAAAGACGCAACAGCTTCTTCGTACTGAGCGGCGGAAATTTGCGCCATTCCCATGGTCCAGAAAAACCCACCCGGTGGACGGGGGTTCAAACGCAGTGCCTCCGCACAAGCTACCAGCGCCGCTTGCGGATTGCCTAAGTAGAATTGAAGCTCACCCGTCAACGCAACCGCATGTGCGTCGTTGGGATTTTGCCGAACGGCAGCTTCCAGCTGGGCTTTCGCCTCATCCCAATTGCGCTCATAAAGCTGAACGTAAGCTAGTATCGCGCGAGCGTGAGAATCACTGGGGTCGATTTCCACGGCTCGTTGCGCGTGTATCAAGGCCTTCGCTCGGCCGGGTTTCTGCGGCCCTCCCCAGATCAGCCAGCCATGTAGTAGTGAGACGGCAAGATTGCTGTGGGCCTCGCAATAATTTGGATCGATGTGGATGGCTCGTTCCAAATCAGCACACGCCTCTCTGGTGTCTGATCTCGAAAGGTCCCACTTGCCTCTCGATCTAACACAAAGATCATAGGCTTCAAGGTTTGACGGCCGGTAACGGGCAGCAATATTCCTGGTGCCAAGCTTGCCAGAAATTGCCTCGACAACCCGTCGCGTGAGCTCATCCTGAACGTCGAAGATATCGACGAGATCGCGGTCAAATCGCTCAGCCCAGATATGGTTGCCGCCCGCAGCATCAATCAACAGGACATTTATCCGAAGACGCTGCGCCGAGCGACGCGCACTGCCCTCGAGAATGTATCTCACCCCTAGTTCCTGGGCGATTTGGCGTACGTCGGTGGACTTGCCTTTGTAGGCAAAGGTAGAATTGCGGGCGATAACGAAGAACCCGGACACATTCGATAGGTCGGTAATGATGTCTTCCGTCAGGCCGTCGGTGAAGAACGATTGTTCCGCATCCCCGCTCAGGTTGACCAGCGGCAAGACCGCAATCGACAGTTTCGGCGGCGCCGACCGGTGGCTCGTCGCCGATTCTGACATCGCGGTCGTCGGCCTGACCGTGCCCACCCGCAGCGAATAGACCCTGATGGGCTCGGCGATGTTCTTCAGCTGCGTGCTGCCGAGGTCGGTGACCGAGAGGTCGAGCCTCGCCCTGACCTGACGATAGGCATCCTCTGAGAGGCAGATGGACCCGGGCGCAGCGACGCCCTCCAGCCGCGAAGCGATGTTGACGCCATCGCCCATCAGGTCGCCGTCGCTTTCTTCGACCACATCGCCCAGATGGATGCCGATACGGAATTCGATGCGGCGGTCCTGGGGCACGCCGGCATTGCGCTCGACCATGGCGTTCTGCACCTCGATGGCGCAACGCACGGCATCCACGACACTCCGGAACTCGACTAGCGCCCCATCCCCTGTGCGCTTGATCACACGACCGTTGTGCACAGCAATGGTTGGATCGATCAGATCGCTACGCAGTGCACGCAGCCGCGCCAAAGTCCGGTCTTCGTCCTCGCTGGCGAGCCGGCTATATTCGACCACGTCGGCAGCAAGGATTGCGACTAGCTTGCGATTTTCGCCCATCGCGCGATCTCCATCGCCCGTAGGATAGCAGGAAGACCAACGCGGGATGAAACTTTCGTGAACCCAGCTGTCCGCGATTGATGTTCGGAATTGGAGCCCACGACGCACATGATCATCTATTTGCCGGACCCCGCGCACTGCTATCCTTCGGTAGCGGTTGACGCTGCTTAGTGAACCGGCCCGAATTGAGCGGACATTAACAAGCGCGTGCTTGTGGAACGTTTGGCTTTGGCCCGAGCGCTAGTCTCGCTTGTAGACTTGGAGTGCGGTCACTCATACAATCTTTCTCCTGCTGATCTTGAAGGTCCGTATCAGTGACCGATAGACGTGTCCAACGCCGCCTTGCGGCCATTTTTGCCGCCGACGTGGCGGGATACTCACGGCTTATGGGTGTCGATGAAGTCGGGACGCTCAACGCGCTGAACAAGATTCGGGCTGAGCTGGTCGATCCTAAGATCGACGAGCACAACGGCCGTATTTTCAAGGCAACAGGCGATGGCCTTTTGGCGGAGTTTTCGAGTGTGGTAGACGCTGCCGCCTGCGCAGTCGATATCCAACGCAGCTTGGCGGACAGAGACGCTGCCTCCGAAGATCGAGCTATCCAGTTCCGTATCGGGATCAACGTCGGGGATGTAATCATCGAGGGTGACGACGTATTTGGCGACAGTGTGAATATTGCGGCCCGGCTTGAGGGTATCGCGCCTGTCGGAGGCGTGTTGATTTCGGGTGCGGCACGCGATCACCTGGGGAAACAGCGTGATTTGCAGTTTGCTGACTTCGGTGAACATAAGCTCAAGAACATCGAGCGGCCTGTTCGCGCTTACGTCATGCGCCTGGGCAATCACGTTGCTCAAGTTGTACAGCAGCGTTCCGACAGACCGTCCATCGCGCTGCTGCCATTCGTCAATATGAGCGAGGACCCTGGTCAAGACTATCTCGCTGATGGCCTGACCGAGAACGTGATCACGGGCCTGTCCCGCTTCCGAGATCTGTTCGTCATCGCTAGCAATTCGAGCTTCGCCTACAAGGGGAAGGCTATCAAGATACAGGACGCGAGCCGGGAGTTGGGTGTCCGCTACATCCTTGAAGGCAGCGTGCAGCGCTCAAGCCAGCGCGTCCGAATAACGGCCCAGCTTATTGAGGGCAACACAGGCATGCATCTCTGGGCGGAACGTTACGACAGCGACATCAATGACATCTTTGCCGTACAGGACGACGTCACCGAACGGATCATCGGCAGCCTCGCCACTGGTCATGGCGGGCGGCTGCTAAAGGCTTGGCAGAACAGGCCGGAGGGCGGAGGAACACGCAACTTCCAAGCGCTCGATTATTTGGTGCGAGGCCTAGAGGCCCTGGATCGTTTCACAAGAGAGGGCAACTCGCTCGCGCACGAATTATTTGAGAAGGCGGCTGAACTTGATCCTACCTTTGGCAAGGCCATTTCCAAGATAGCCTGGGCTCACCTGCATGACGTATACATGGGACTGAGCGAGAACACTGAGGCTTCAATTTCAGAAGCCATGAAATTCGCAAACCTGGCTATTGAGCGTGACGACGCCGAGGCGTGGGGCCATTATGCCCTTGCAGGATGTCACGTGCTGTGCGGGCGGTACGAACGTGCAATGGCCGCATATAAACGGGCTCTCGAACTCAATCCGAACGACGCCGACATCCTTATGGACTTTGGCTATTTCCTGTCCTGTGCCGGCAAGTCAGCCGAGGGGCTGGAGACAGCGAAAAAAGCCGTCAGACTAAATCCCCACCATCCCGAGTGGTACACCATGTTGTTGGGACAGATTTGGTTTGATCAGCGCCGATATGACGAGGCAATTGCGGCGGTGGCCTCGCTGCGAACGATCGACACTGTCTTTTGTAATCTCTACGTGGCAGCCAGCCATGCGGCTCTTGGCCATACAGCCGAAGCTCGGGCTGCCGTCGACCATATAATGCAAATGGATCCGCAGGCCACGATCCTCGGACGGACAGGTCCGAAAGCGACTCCCTACAAGAACGGGGAGGACTTGGCACATCTTCGCGACAACCTGCTGAAGGCGGGCCTAGCGTACGAGTGAACGAGCAGGGCGAGCTCTAGAATCTACTGCCCCACCTTGCCCCTGAGCACCCGCAATTATGGCTGTGGCGCGACCCAGGAAGTTCGAAAAGCTTCTAGGAACCCCAAGTCGATCGCGAACTATAGAACTGACTGACGACTGGTTCGGGGCCGATTGCTGACCGGCAGCTCTTCACCGAAAACGTTACAAAGCGGCCATACCTAACGCCCCCCGCGAAGGCCGCACTCGATCTTGCGCCCAATCACGGTGCCGAAGAATTTCTGGACAGGTCCCCTGTTTGCAAACTTGCGATGAAGCTTTCCCTCGGTGAACAATCCGGCATCCGCGACAAGGAACTTGCCGTCGCTGCGCCCTTTCGGCCAGCATGACAGCCCGGCCTCCCGCGCCCGCAGCAAATAGGTCGATACCGTCGTCTTGCTGATCTTCAGCCGTTCCGACACCTCACGCACCGAAAGACCCTGCTCATGGGTCAGGCGCAAGATCGCTTGATATCCCTCACGCGCGTTCGTCTCGCTTGCTTCCGTCTCGGTATGGCCCCTCTCAACGTCATCGTGAGAGGCCAAACTGCCAGAACGGCGCAGCCGAGAACCGATCGCAAAATCCGCTCCCGAAAACTGTCCCGACATTAGCGAAACCACTGTCCGGGAATTAGCGGAACCACTGGCCGGCTTTTGCGAAATGCGCAGGTAGACCGTATTCCAAAATGTACGATGGCGCTGGTGACAAAGTTGAGGCCGGAAGGGCGGAATGCTGGCTTTCGAGCGACCGGTCGCGGATTTCTTCGCGCACGTGCAAGAACGCCGCGCGTTTGAGCTTATGAGCTGCCTCGCCCTTATTGACCGGCGTGATCGGTTGCGGCTCTTCGACTGCCTCTCCACCGTCGCTCATCGGTCGCTATTGTGGATAGTAACGGCTTGTTCACCATCGCTTCGGGTTCCGATTGCCCGAAAGCAACCGACGGAATCTCATGCCGGCGTTGCCTAGTGTAGCCGGCGGCCGAACGCCACCCATACCCCAGAAACATCGGTTGCCGGCTCTTTTTCTGAGCCGCTATCTGTCTGAGGCGCCAAGTCGGCTGGCATGACGGCCTTAGGAGTGAAGCACATCTCAGAAAGGGGAGGATTCCCGTTGTATGTCAGGGGGTCGGAATTTTCCGGCTGCTCAGTTTTGGAGATGATGACATGTCTGGTGGTGTGCCCCAAATTGACAAGATGAAGGACGCTTTTGACGAACACAGCATGGCGCACAATTGGAAAGTCGGCACAGGCTTCGGTCCTGCCGGCGGTGACGGTGGCATACGAGAAGGTCCCACCACGACCTATCATGCAGCATGCCAAGATTGTGCGAGCGATGGAGTATCCGGAGGCTGGATGGGGCCGAACCGCCCAACGCGGGACCAAGCTCAGGCTGACGCGGACGCTCACAACGAGAGTCATCCGGGTCACACCGCCATGGTAATCTGACGCCATTAGAGGCTAGCGCCATCCCACCATATCCTGGTGGCGCCGGCTACCCAACTTAAGGCCCCACCAACGGGCGGCAGGTGCCGGCGGTTGGTGCGAGTATTGTCACCATACAAGTGTCCGAGCGGCACACTTTGCTCAGTGGCTTGCGGACTGCGAAAGGGGAATGCCATGCACAACCCGACCACGCTCTCGGGAGCCTTCCGGCCGTTCGAAAAGGGAGACGCCTTGCTCGAAAGCAGCCGGGCCGGTCCGATCTACGTGCTGACCAACCATCAGAACGGCCAGGCGACCGACGCTACCACTGGAACGCCGCTCGACTGGTTTTTGCCGAAGAAGGACGACTACAAAGCTCTGCGCAAGGGCCTCAGCTTCCTCAAGTTCAAGGGCGACGATCTCGAGACCATGTTCAACATGATCGGTACGGCTGCCAACATCGCGGCCGGCATCGTCACCGTGGTCGGCTGGTTCAACACCGCGACGGACCTGCTCAAGAAGATCGGCATCCTCGACAGCAAGAACGGCGATCCCACCGCCGAAGCCGTGCAGCAGATCAAGCAGCAGACCGATGCCATCTACAAGCACCTCGAGGCCGATGCCGCGATACGCCTCCACACCCAGGCCGACCAGTGGTTGAGCCTCGCTGAAGGCGTCCACACTGCCGTGGGCGCGCTCCAGACCTCGCGCTCGCCGGCCGCCCTCGCCAGCCTCGACCGTCAGGTGGGCGATCTCAACAACGCCATCCGCGAGATGCTGAAGCCCTCAGCCTGGACCATCGCCTTCGCCCGCGACAACTACGGCTACAAGGCCCACAGCTGGCACTGGATCGATGCCTCGGGCTCACCCTGCCTCGTGCGCGCCGACGGCACCGCCAGCCAGGTGTTGACCGATCTCGGCTCGACCATCTTCGATGTCGGCTATTTCCACACCGTACTCATGCGGTGCCTCCACGCCCGGCTCGAAGCCGCCACTGCGCTCGAGCCCGCCTTCCGCTCCACCAATTACGGCCGCGGCGAGTTCGCGGAGTTCGCGGCGGGCCTCGACGCCATGATCCAGAAATGGCGCGAGAGCCTCTATGTCGCCAAGCCCGAAGCCGGCTTCGGCGCCGGCGGCAAGCTCATCAACCCTCTCGACGGCGACGCCCCCGACGGGGTGATGATCGGCGCTGCCGATCCGGTGTCGGGCATCAGCGCCATCCAGAACTTCGTGACCTTCGACAAGTCCTACCATACCACCCACTATCCGGGCGTCGCCTCGGGCGACGTGCCAGACTCGTCGAAAGCCGTGAACCCTGAGGACGCGCTGGCCAAGGCGCTCGCCGCCCACACCCCGCTGGTCGACCAGGTAATAGCCGCCTGTGGCCTAAATATGCTGCGCCAGCTCCAGCAGAAGCTCGCCGCCACCGTGCTCTCGCCGCGCGGCTCCGACTTCGCGCATCTGAGCGATGTGCTCTACACCTACGTCGCGCCAGAGGGTCCCATCATCGCCGAGCCCATCACGCTAGGTCGCCTCGCCCGTTACGCCCCCGACCCCGACAAGGTCTATCGCGCCGTGCGCGCCTTTAAGACCGGCGTCAAGCAGTTCCACTTCGGCATGGCGCGTCGCAGCGAGATGGCCAACGTCCAGCTCGGCTACGCTCTCTTCGTCAACGGCACCCGCATCGACCTCTGCGATTTCTCCGCGGCCCCGCCGCTTGGCGAGACCGTCGAGTGGTTCCCCAAAACCCACCTCGACCAGACGCTCGACATCGCCTGCAAGGTCTACGACTGCATCCAGGACCGCGCCACCGACGAGGACGCCGAGACTGCCTTCGAGGCCGGCGACACGATCTTGCGCACCCGCCGCATGCTGCTCAACGAGCGTGACGGCGAAGCCCGCATCCGCGTCAAGGTCAGCTTCGACCCCGCCCCCGACGGCGGCAACGCCGACCACTATGTCGGCCGCGCCAATGTCGAGGTCTACAACCTCGACCCCGAGCAGTTCCGCGACGCAGCCTCGCTCGATCTCATGGTGTGGGAAACCCATGTCTCCGACAACGCCGGCGCCGACACCGTCGAAGTCATCGCCGACACCATGAGCCTTCACATCATCCCCAGCACGCTGACGGTCGAGAAGGTCTTCTTCGACGACCTCCTCAATGCCCGGGGCAACATGATCCAGCACTCGAGCGCCATCACCACAAAATTCAACGAAGTCGACCAAACACCACCCGACCACGTAGACATCGACCCCAAGAAGGTCCTTGAGAAATTTGCGCATGAAATTGAGAAGGAACTTGCCTTCATCGACAGATTCGACGCTGGTGGCTCACTGCTCAAGGTGAATGCACCCGAATTCGAAACGCCTGGCTAAGCCGGGGGCCTAGCCTGCCTTTGACCTCTTAGATAACAGCTGCGCCCCACGCCGAGCGGAAAGCCGGATTCCGTTCGAGCGCTCCAATTCACGTCTAACTGGCTCGGTTGGGTGGGGGCCGTCACCGGACTGTCAGGTTTCGGCCGGGGTTCGCTGCCGTTCTGCTTCCGACCCCATACCTGCCGTCCGGCCAGTCTTTGGCGTCACCCAAAAGCTGCCACGAAGGTCAGAAGTCAAAACCGATTGGATGAGGCAGCGGACAGGTTCTCGGACAATCACCCCATCCAGTGGCGTTTCAGGTATTCGTCAAACATCGGAACCGTAAAAGCTATATCTCCATGCGAAGGGCTGTAAATCATCCCCTTTGCGATAATAGTGGCGCGGCGAGGGCCAAGTGATGTCAGCTTTTCACCGAGAACGTCGGCAACGTCGGACGACCGATACGGACCGCTGCCCAATTTTGCCATGGCGATAACGTATTCTCGTTCTTTGGGTGTCAGCCTGTCGAAGCGCACTTTGAAGAAGCCTTCATCAAGGCGCTTCAGCGCAGCCTCGGCGGCGTTGGCCACATCGGCCTCCGTAATCGGAGATTGCGCCGCAGCATTCCAGGCCTGAAACCCCCACTCCTGCAGAAAGTACGGATATCCTTTAGTCTTGGCGACGATCGCCGTTAGGGCAGCTGGCTCGATACTTTCGCCCTCGTCGTTGAGGGGCTCCTCGATAGCCTCGCTAGCTGCTTTCACGGGCAACGCGTCTACTGCGGGATAGATGAATAACCGCTCAGCGTAGGACTTCGCCTCCCCGGAGAGAGCCGCGATCTGTGGAAGCCCGGCGCCGAAAAACAGAACAGGCAGACCTTTTTGGTTAGTCCTGTGGATGGCAACAATTATCGCCGCCAGTTCGTCTTCCTTCAGGTATTGAACCTCATCGATTAGCAGGGTCCAGGCACTGCCGGGCGGCCTGTCCGGCAGCACCGATACGCATGAACATGTCAGCGACGTCGTATTCGAGGTTGCCGCTATCCGCTACGCCCTGCTCGGCTTCTACACCGAAGGCGACCTCGCCGTATTCCACCTTGAACACGCTGGCGAATGAGCGAAGCGCACCCAATGCTGCGTTGGTAGCGGCCTTGGCAGCTTCTATTGCTGACAACTGCCGCAAAACCTGATGCATTTTGGGATACAAGAGATCGACCAGCCTTCGCTCTTCGGGAGCCTCTATGAATGAGGTCTTGTGACCGTGACCGAAGCAATATCTTCGATCTTGTTGAGCAGGACGGTCTTGCCTACACCTCTTAGGCCGAGCAGCATCTGCGACTGAGCGCCTTTACCGGCCAGGACCCGTTGCACTGCCACGTCCGCCGATTTCAGAATTTCGTCGCGGCCAGCCAGTTCCGGGGGCTTGGTTCCGGCTCCTGGGACAAAAGGATTTCTCACCTCATTATGGCAGAGAGCAGAGCGGTCGCGAACTCCTGGCCCTCTAGCCGCTAACAGGCAACGGATCACGAGCTCCTGTTTGACGTTATTGGAATACCAAGCCGCGGACTTGCGTTTAATCAAGAAGCACGAGGCGAATCCGAACGGAGGACGTTCGATGCATGCTGGCTTCTCACAACACTTGATCATAGCTGGATTGGGAGCCCTCATAGTCAGCTGCGCTGGCGTTCCAGCTCAGAAAATGGTTCCCACAAGCGGTTACGGCTCCAACCCTACCCTGCCGAAACCGACACCCACGCTGATTCCGATCGTCAACGTCGCGGAGGCAACAGGCTGGCAGAAAGGTGATATGCCGACCCCGGCGAAGGGGCTCAGGGTGACGGCGTTCGCCACCGGCCTCGACCATCCGCGCTGGCTGCACGTGCTCCCCAACGGAGATGTGCTTGTGGCCGAAACCAATGCACCTGCCAAGCATGACGGCGGCTTCAGCCTCAGAAAGCTCTTCATGAACCAAGCCATGAAGCGAGCCGGCGCTGCGACCATCAGCGCTAACCGCATCACGCTCCTGCGCGACACCAATGGCGACGGCGTTGCGGATGTGCGCAGAATTTTCGTGGAAGGCCTCAATTCGCCCTTCGGCATGACGCTTTCCAAAGGCAAGCTCTATGTCGCCGAGACCGACGCGCTCGTCGCTTTCCCCTACTCCAATGGCCAGACCCGAATAACCGCGCCGCCGGAAAAGATCGTCGACTTGCCGGCCGGAGACATCAACCATCATTGGACTAAGGACGTGATCGCAAGTCCGGACGGACGCAAACTCTATGTCACCGTTGGCTCCAACAGCAACGCTGGAGAAAATGGCATCGCCGCGGAGAAGAACCGCGCCGCCGTCCTTGAGGTGGATCGGTCTAGCCGCAGCACCCGGGTTTTCGCGTCCGGGCTGCGCAACCCGAACGGGCTCTCCTGGAATCCCGAAACCGGCGAGCTTTGGGTCGCCGTAAACGAGCGTGACGAGATTGGCGATGATCTCGTGCCTGATTACATCACTTCAGTTCGCAACGGTGCTTTCTATGGCTGGCCCTATAGCTATTATGGGCAGAACGTCGACGAACGCGTCAAGCCGCAGCGCCCTGATCTTGTGGCGGAGGCGGTCAAGCCCGACTATGCGCTCGGCTCCCATACCGCCTCTTTAGGACTGGCCTTCTCGAGCCGCACGTCGCTCGGCACGGCCTATGGCAACGGCGCATTCGTTGGCCAGCATGGCTCATGGAATAGAAGCGTACACAGCGGTTATAAGGTGATCTACGTGCCGTTCCGCGACGGTAGACCGAGCGGGCCGCCGAAGGATGTGCTCACCGGCTTCCTCGGACATGATGGCAAGGCGATGGGCCGTCCGGTCGGCGTTGCTGTCGATCAGGCCGGCGCACTTCTCGTCGCCGACGATGTTGGGGACGTCATCTGGCGGGTCAGCCGAGCGAAGGGGCGTTAACGCAGTGCCTTTCTGACCGCTTTTTCCGTAAGCGCGATCTCGAGCGCCTTCGAATACAATGACTGCTTTCGGGGCATAGCAAATCTTACCTGTACCGCCGAGATGAGGCGCATTGCGTTCACGGCTCCACATTGCAAGTGGAGCCGTTTCTGTTCACACCTCCGTTGCCTCGGCAAGTTCAAGGGCGTCCTCAACGTCGACACCCAGATAACGGACGGTGTTCTCGATCTTGGTGTGGCCAAGCAGAATCTGGATGGCCCGCAGGTTTCCAGTCGCCTTGTAGATGATTGACGCCTTGGTGCGGCGCAGGGAATGCGTTCCGTATTCCTGGGGCATAAGCCCAATCGCCTGGACCCACTCATCGACGAGACGGGCATACTGTCTTGTGCTTAGGTGAGCAGCATGGTTGACCTGCTAGGGAATGCATAATCATCAACACCACCGCCGCGTCGTTGTAGCCAGGCAAGAAGACTTGCGCGTGCGTCGCTCATCAGTTCGAACTGTACTGGCCGGCTAGTCTTCTGCTGCACGACCATCGAGCGTGTCCGAATTTCCGGGCCGACCACGAGGGTACCAATCTTAATCTTGACGAGGTCACACCCGCGCAGCTTGCTGTCGATCGCGAGATCGAAAAGCGCGCGATCGCGCAAACGCTGCTCCCGATCCAGGAAGAAGCGGATAGCCCATATCTGTCGAGGTTTCAGAGGTCGTTTCGTGCCAACCTTCTTGCCTGCATTCCAAGCGCGGCGACCGTGGGCGGCCGGGTCATATTGTGAATGTCCCATTTCGTTTCTCCTGCGGCCGTGATTGACCGGCATAAAACGAAGAGGCAATGGCAACGTCGGGGCCGAGAACGGACCGGCAGCTTCGGTCTGCGGATCGTCCAGAGTGGTCATTGAGGCTGGGCGCGCGCATCGTCGTGCCCTGAGCCATGTTCGTCTTTGTCGGCGGTCCATCGCAATGTCTTCTTGGGGGTTCCTACTACGCCGTTTGCTGTTGCGACGCGCGGCCGCAAGGACCGGACAAGTCAGGACTTTGACGTTGCCGATCCCGCCCTCCAGGCTCAAGATTGATTCAGCGCTCGACGCATTCTGGCAGGCGCACAGGCTTTTCGAAACGGGCCAGCGCCTCTGGTTTTGCGCAGGGCGGGAAACCGGCGAGCCGCATGGTCTCGATGAGCCGCCGCCTGTCGTCTTCAATTGTGTCAGGAAGGCTGACAAATCCTTCTATGGTAAGATCGGGAAACCATTTCAGTGCTTCGGCAAGCGCGGTTTTAGCTTCCACAGTGCGGCCGGTGGCGGCCAGCGCAGCTGGACGATATACCCACATCCGTCGTCCGTAGTTCTCCTGACCCATTTGCTTCTGCATGCGAAGCGCGTCTTCATAGCGACCGGCCATGAAATAGGCAGCAGCAAAAATCCTCCTACTCCACATCGGGTAGTTCGGGTTAAGGCGGATTGCCTGGTCGGTCATCTCGGCGCCGCGCTGCGGCTCGCCGAAGCTAGATGCCAGGAAAGCATAGAAGGTCAGAATTTCGAACTGGTTCGGCGCCATGCGCAGCGCCGTATCGAACTCCATCTTGGCGCGTGCAAGATCGTTCCTGTCGCCAAAACTAAAGCCCAGAACGGCGTGCGCCTCGGCGTCGCTCGGATCGAGCATGACCGCCCGTTCGGCAGCCTCGGCGGCCAGTCGGAAGTTGGCCTCGAAATCGGCGCCGAAACTGGGCATGACGCCATATGCGTGATAGAGCTCGACCCAGGCGCGCGCGAGCCCCGGGTCGAGTTCAACGGCGCGTTTGAGGAGCTTGATGGCCTCCTCGACATCGGCGCGGTTGATCTTCGCAAGCTTTTCCGTGCCGAGCAGGTACAGCTCGTAAGCAGTGAGGTCGCTTGGCGGCTTGCGATGGGCCGTATCCGGCCTGCCTCCTCGATCACACCGCTCCCGCCGCCGAGGCGGTTAGAGACCTGCTCGGAGATCTCCGTCTGGATAGCGAACAGATCTTCGTGGGGCCTGTCCCAGCGGTCCGACCACAGATGTTTGCCGGTTGCCGCGTCGAGGAGTTGCGCAGTGATGCGCAGCCGGCCGGCCCGGCGCAGGATCGAGCCTTGAACCAGGAAACTCACCCCGAGCGCTTTGCCGATCTCGGCCGAGGTGATTGATCTGCCGGCGTATATCTGGGTGGAGTGGCGCGCGATTACCTGGAATTCCGGGAACCGAGCAAGATCGGTGATGATGTCTTCGGCGAGACCGTCAGCCAGGCGACCGGTCGCCTCGCTGTCACCGTAGTTGTCGAACGGCAGCACTGCGACCACGGGTTTGCCGATCGGTGTCGAGGGTGATCCCAACAACCACCACGAGGCGGCGGCGCCCGCGATGATCATCAATACTCCAACAATGCTGGCGGCGACCAAAGAGCGGCGAGGTAAACCGATGGCCGCATTCGTCGGCAGGACAAGCCGATAGCCACGACGGGGCACGGTCTTTAGAACCGCATGCGCATCGTCATTTAAGGCCCGACGGATTTCATGGATGCATTGGACGATGCTGTCGTCGGTCACCGCTGTCGCGGGCCACACCGTCTCGATGAGTTCATCCTTTGTGACCAGGCGACCGCTATTCAGTAGCAGATGGCGCAGAACCATGAAGGCCTGGGGCCGCAGCGCCAGTGCATTGCCCTTTCTATCATGCAGCGTTTCGCTGCCCAGGTCGGCGACAAAGCCATTGATTGTGAACGTCGGTAGCGGCGACGGGTCCATGCCTCACCCCCGATAACCTCGGCGGGCTGCATAGTAGCACATCCGAACGTATGGACCCAGCCGGCCGCCATCGTAGCGTTTTCGGCGAAATTTCGGAATTTTTCGGCCATTCTTCGTTACTGCAACGTCCTGTGAGGCCACACTGGCGCCCTCAGACCACAGCTCATCACTAGGCGAGAATCTGTGTTGCATCGGCAGGAGACCAAGGATGAAGCCACAATCCCTCAGCTCGCGCCTTATAGGTGTGCTTGCGTTCTCGCTGTGCGCTTTTGGGCTGTCGGCGTCGCCCACGATGCCTGCAGAAGTCAAATTCTTTGTCGAGCCCGTCGTTGAGAAGAAAGTAGCAGAGCTGCCGGCTGGGCCGTTGTACTGGCGGCTGGAGAATTTTCCGACGTTGGCAGAAGCCCTCGGGGCTGCAGGACCGACCTCGCTTGCGGCGGAGGTCGCAGGCAAGGTCTGGCTGTTCACGCTTGGACCGAAGGATGGCGCCACTCCGGATGGAGCTAAGGTCGTCGAAATTGGACCCCTCCCACCGACAAGCGCGAGCGAGTATCTGCTGCGGGTCAACCGTGCCGGTGGACCACCCGGCGCCAAGTCGCCGATCCACACGCATCCGGGGCCTGAAGCATTCTATGTGCTGTCCGGTAAGCTCGGCCAGAAGACCCCCCACGGCGTGGCCTATGCTGAAGCCGGCATGACCATGGTCGGACACGGGGCAGATACGCCGATGGAAGTATTCAACGCCGGCACAATCGATCTCGAAGAATTCGCCATCTTTGTGGTGGACGCCAATCGCAAGTTCTCGTCGTCGGCCAAGTTCGACTGAAGCGACATTTCGCTGGGTGCCGCAAGTGTTTGGGCGGCGGCGAGGCGTCGCCCGGCGCTTTCATCACGGCGCGGTATCTACAGGAGCGACGCATGCTGTTCAGGCATTGCGCCTCCTGCCCCAGATCCGCTGCAAAAGCTGGATGGCGCTTGACACAGTCACGCTATGTACGGTCCTTGAGATGGAACCCACGGGCATCGCTCTCACAGCCGGTGCCGGCGTCGCGCGCGACTGAGATCTACGACTCCATTGCGAGCATCCGGGATCCACGAAGTGGGGCGGCTGGGCTTTTCGCACGGGAAACAGACGATTTTGCCGGGAACATTGCGAAGACGGGAAACTGAGGCCGGCTCAATTTGAGCGATAGATTCGACGGAAGCATAGTGGGTTTCGCCGCTAGGCCAGGCCGCCGACGAATCCGACTGGGCGACAGCCATCGAGCTTTTGTGCCTGAACTCATCAGACGGGAAGGATCAGGTTTGCCTATCTAGCCGTGGCGACTGATTTATTGCGGGGCCGCGAGCTATAGCGAGATTGGAATGTTGCTTTCAGGCGGAGGAAGGCCGGATCGCAATGACCGGCATTGAGGCGCAAAGCAGCCATGTCGTGTTTGGGCCAAATGCGGTCGGTCGGCTTCCGGGCTTGGATATTTGGAAGGAGCCGTTACCGCCCTCTAGCGGAAGAACCGACTGTGAACAAGGACAACGTGTTTATGGGCGATCGCGCTGCCCGAGACAGCTACAAGCAGCAAGGTCAAGTGAGAACCGAACGCAGCACATGGCAAGACCGCCCCCCAAGCTAAAGCATAACTGACGGGAATAGACCGGTTACGTTTCCGACGCCGTGCGGGCAGCACGACTCTCTTCTTGGCTACTGCACCAAAGTTGAAGTTGCGTGCAACACACCGTCATCCCGCACCTCGTAAAATCTGTTTCCTTCTATGTAAATATTATGACATATTATCTTATTGTCATCACCCTCGGTGCAAGCTTTATCTCCGTCGGATGAAATTTTTGTTTTGACTTTGATCTTGTGCTTACCATTTACGACTGCGTTTCCCGATACCTGATGCTTCTTCCAATCCCATGTCAACGTCGCAGTGACCTGCACGTCCATATCGTATATCACAACGTTGACAGGTTTTTTGTCGACGAACGCCTTGAACTCATCGAGCGTCGCTTTTTTTGCAGTTCCTGGAAGATCTTCTGCAGCTGCGGCCGGTACAAAACCAAGTGTAAGGATTGACAGTATCAGCATGATTTTTCTCACCAAGTATCCTCCCTCACGTGAGTTTGACTTAATAGTTGTAGTTTCGATGGCCGTCATCAGTCTGTTATTCTCGAACAAGACTAACATTCCCGGCGCAAGAGCCACCAACGTGTGTGAATTTGCCAGTCCCTCTGTCGCCCTTCAATTTGCCAGTGATATGATTTTTCTGACTCTTCCCACTGTCGTCCGTGAAGCGATAATAGGCATCGAGGACGCCTCCCACCGAAACTTGCCCGTCATACGAAGAGGCGGAGGCTACCTTTCCCTGATCTATGAAAATTCTGGCTGTCAGCTGACGCCACCCGCACGACTTGTTCGTAGCGGTGCGAGTAAGTATCCAAGCACCATCAAATCCAGCTAAACCAGGCACTCCGATACAGTGGTCACCTTCCGCTTTCGTTCCATAGTCGCAAACGAGCGGACACACCCGATTTCCAACCGCCTTAAGTCTCTCAAGAAGCTCCTCTGTCGGCTCAAGCGAGGCGAGCTGGAGCCCTTGCCGGACGGCGAAATCCTGAAGGGCTTTGCGGCTGCCAGAACCCCACTTGCCGTCGGTCGCGCCAGCGAGGCATCCAATGCGAACAAGTTCCGATTGAGCGGCCTGCGCCAGCTCACCGGGTCCCCTTGTGGTCGCTGGGGACTGCGCCGAGGTGTGAGGTTCAAGGCTTGCGACGTCCATCCCGTTGGATCCGTTGATACCTTGCGCAGCGCGTTCGTTCTCGGGTTGTTGCTGCATCGTAATAGCGGCAGCCGTTCGCTCAGCTTCTTGGCCCCTTTTGATCTCGTCGATCTTGAGTTGAGCAAGGGCCGAAAACGCGCCGGTCGGAAACTGTTTTAGATACGCCTCAAAGAAGGTGCTGTCGGTCGAGTCCTTTATGGTCGCCCAATATGCGAGTTCGACCGCATGGTCTGGTTGTTCTGTCGGCGGGGGTGCAGCAGAAGCCACTTTAGGCTCCACTATCGCAACGGGACTCAGGATGACTTCGCCTGTGAGAGACGAGTTTTCCCATGGTACTTGCTTGCCCGCGGTCGCTGCCAACACCTCGCGCCGCACATCGATGAGATCGCGCGTAATATCCTGTCCCGGCGTGCCAAGATGAGCGAGCAATGCGGCCGTAAATGGAGAGTTCCTCCCTGCTCCGTCCAGGGCAACATTCCCCGGTTGCGTGGCAAATGCGACGAGCGAGCCGACGCCACTGCCAAGTCTGGCCAAGCCTCGACCAACTGCGCCCGAGCGCGTTCCCATCGATCGGGAAAGGTTCTCGGCGAACGGATTGTCTCGACAGGCATCGAGGAAGATGAGGTTTGTTTTGGTGCTGCGCTCCATTGCGGAGAGCACCAGGTCCATTGGCAGCGCCTCGAAGTCGAGGTCATTGTAGGTGGACAGCTGCGAGTCCACAGGCACCATATAGTTGTTGCCATTCACCTGAATGCCGTGCCCGGCATAGAAGAACAGGGCCATATCGGCCCCGTCTAGCTTCTCCAGGAACGCGCGCACGGTTCGCCGCATCCCGGCAAGATCCAGATCCTGATTGCTCACGACCTCAAAGCCAAGACTTTCGAGCTTGGCAGCGATGTCGGAAGAGTCATTTTTCGGATTGGCGAGGGGGACGGCGTGCTGATAGGCCGAGTTGCCGATGACCAATGCAATCCGCTTCTCGGCCGCGTGCCCCAGCACCGTCGTAGACAACAGAACAACCAAGGAAATCAACGTTCTGCGCATGGCAGGACACATGCTCCCCGATGGAACTGTAGCACACCCTCATACAACCTGAAAGAGCCGCAAACGCTCGCACCCGGGCGGCTACAGGCCGGCCGATTAGCCACTAATCCGCCGGGTAGTGGGTCACCATCCGCCGCTGTTGCTTCTTCAGGTTGAACGGATATGGTACTCTAGCGGCGCTGTACTGACCTGAGGGTTCATTCCGCGTGCGGGCAATTGGTCAGATCGTCAGCCTGAAGCGGCGTGCGGCAACCGCCGCGTCGTTCGCCTACTTGGCTTTGCTGGCACTGTCGACGGCCATCGTGTCCTCGCCGCTGGAGAACCTCCTGCGCGATGCCATGATGGTCTCGATCTCGCCATTCATTCATCCGCCACCAAACATCGTTCTGGTTACGATAACCGAACAGACAATGGCGGGTTTTCCCTACCGTTCGCCATTAGACCGCGGTTTCCTGGCGGACGTCGTCTCGCGGATTGAGACTGCTCGTCCCAAGGCCATCGGCATAGATCTGCTGTTCGACCAGCCAACGGAGCCCGGGAAGGACGCCCGCCTCGAGGCGGTTATCGGAGCCGCTAGCGTGCCGTTAATTATTGCCTCGGGTTCAGCAATCGACGGACTTACCGAGAAGCAGGTCGACTACCTCGAAGCGTTCGCTCCATCGGCAAGACGAGGCCTTGCGGTCCTGTCGCATGACAATCTCGATGGCGTTGTCCGTGGAACGTTTCCCGGTCGACCGACCGAGGCCGGGTGGACGGCAAGTTTTTCAGCCGCAATCGCGGCAGCGACAGGCATCCAGGGCGGGCGCAAGGCCGAGGAGATGGTCTACTATCGAACGGCGGCCGGACTGCCGTTCAAGTTCCCAGCTTATCCGGCGCAAGCCGTAGCGGTGGCACCCCTCGCCTGGTTCGAAGGGAAGTATGTCCTGATTGGCGTAGACCTGCCTCAAACCGACCGTCAATTGACACCATTCGCGCTCTCGCAAGGGCTCGAGATCGGCCTGCTTCCAGGCGTGGCTATCCATGCGCATTCGCTGGCGAGCATTGTATCGGGAGACACTATCACGATACTGCCTGCGGGATTGGACTATGGCCCGGCATTGGCTGTCGGGTTGTTCTGCCTTTGGATCGCATGGCGACCTATGTCAGTGTCGATGAAGCCTCTGCTGATTGCGGGCGCGCTGCTCCTGCTTTGGACGGGCGAGGCGCTGGCCTTCGCCCGATACGCAACTCTGTTTCCGATAGTTGCACCGACGGTGCTCGCCCTCGGGCTTTCCGCCTACGTTGGTTTCCTTGCCTGGAAGCGCGACACAAAGGCTCGGCACTTCATCCAGAGTGCCTTTTCAAGATATGTCAGTCCGGCCGTCGTCGAAGCTATCGTCAAAGAACCCGCCAGGCTAAGCCTCGGTGGCGAGCGGCGCATGATCGTCGCTGTGTTTACCGATGTAGAAGACTTCACGTCTCTCAGTGAAAGGTTGGCTCCGGAGCTCCTCGCCCGCATATTAAACGAGTATCTCGACGGGCTTTGCGAGTTGTTCGTCGAGCACGGCGCGACCATTGACAAAATCATCGGCGATGCCGTGGTCGGGTTCTTTGGTGCTCCGGCAACCCAAGATGAACCGGCCCGCCGGGCTGTGGCGTTGGCCTTAGCCGTGGAGGATCGGGCACAGCGGTTGCGCGAACGGCTGCTGGCGGAAGGTCACCTCTTCGGAGCGACCCGGATTGGCGTTCATGGTGGACCCGCAATCGTGGGGAACTTTGGAGGAGATCGCTTCTTCAACTACACGGCCATCGGAGACACGATCAACACGGCGGCCCGTCTCGAAGGAGCGAACAAGTTCATCGGTACCAGGAATTGCATAAGCTCGGAGGTCGCGAGACGGACGTCGGGTTTCCTCTTACGTCCAGCGGGCGTTCTCTATCTCAAGGGCAAACACGAGGGCATTGAGGCCTTTGAAGTCTTGCGCGAGACGCCAGCGAACGTGACGCTCATTGATGAGTACTCGAAAGCCTACGAGCTGCTGGCAGCCAAGGATGACAACGCGAACGCGGCATTCGATGCTCTGGCCGCAAGCTACCCGGATGACCGCGTGGTCGCATTTCATCGTCACCGCCTTGCCAGCGGATGCCTCGGCGTAGAGATTCATTTTGCGGAAAAATAGGAGCTCTATGTCATGAATATCATGCGTCCCATCGTGCGAAATACCTCACTGGCGCTCGCCGTGGCGGTTATCGCATGCCTTGGGGCGCAACATGCAGCGGCCGGCAGCCAGTATGTGGTGTTGTCCGTCGAGCCAGCAGCCGATGAATTGCTGCCAGGCAAGCTCTTCCTGCCAAGCGACGTGATAAACGTCCCGGCCGGTACGGTCGTCACCCTGCTTGGCGAGGACGGCAGCATGAACTCGATATCGGGACCAGGAGCATTCGTTGTAACCGCGGATGCACTCGCCCCCAAGGGGACGGCAAACCCGACCGGCGCGCAGGATGGGCCTTCAAAACTCGCGTTGATAGCCGGGCTGCTCACGAAAGAACGGCAGAGAACCGAGTCCATCGGCGGATCGCGCACAAATGCCGACCAATCTAAGCCAAACAGGCTGGACTACCCTTGGGCAATTTTGGTCGACGAATCCTCTCCGGGTTGCATCCGCAACGGCGAGTTGGTTCTGGCCCGCCGAGGATTGGGGGAACGACTGGTGTTCTCGGTGCGCCTGGGGAATGCGGAGCCGTTGAACGGCCTGGTGTGGGGTGCGGGCGAACCCACATACGCGCTGCCAGGTCCGGTCTCTCCCGACGTGAAGACGATCACCGTCGAGACCAACAGGACCTCGGTGCTGATTGAAGTGAAAGCGCTCCCGAGCGAAGCCGATCTCAGTGATCCGCTCGAGGTGTTGGGATGGATGGTAAGTAGCGGCTGCGAACGTCAGGCGCTGGCCTTTGTGGACACTATCGCAAGCAAACGACACTAATTATCAGACGATAGTTGCGTCGCCGCGCCTCGACAACTTGGGGGCGCGAAACTGCCGCTCATTTCTCAGGTGGCCGAGCGAGGGCAAACGGCGCAACTGCGACCTCGGTGTCAAACGGCTTCCAAAACTGACCCCCGATCGGCGTCCAATTTTGACCCCCCCCATGTAATGCGCGGCGGTCAGCGTTCGCCCGGGCGCAGCTGGTCAGGGTTGCGCAGCCCGGGCGAGCGCGGATGGCGCTTGGCAGGTTGACGGGGGTGATTAGGCGCGGTTCTTGAAGCGCCAGGACTCGTTTCCGGTCTCAATGATCTCGCAATGATGGGTGAGACGGTCGAGGAGCGCTGTCGTCATCTTGGCGTCGCCGAAGACGGCTGGCCATTCTCCGAACGCCAGGTTGGTGGTGACGATGATTGAGGTTCGTTCGTAGAGCCTGCTGATCAGGTGGAAGAGCAATTGCCCGCCGGCTTGCGCGAACGGGAGATAGCCGAGTTCATCGAGCGCGACGAAGTCGAGCCGGGTGAGGTAATCAGCGATACGGCCCTGCTTGCCGCTTCGGTGCTCCATCTCGAGCCGGTTGACGAGATCGACGACGTTGAAGAAGCGGCCGCGTGAACCGTTGCGGATCAGGGCCCGCGCGATGGCGATTGCCAGATGCGACTTGCCGGTTCCGGTGCCGCCGATGAGCACGGCATTGCGCTGGTCGGCGACGAAGGTGTCGGTGGCGAGCTCTCGGACGAGGGCCTCGTTGACCGGCGTGCCGTCGAAGTCGAAGTCATCGATGTCCTTGGCGATCGGTAGCTTGGCGACGGTGAGCTGGTATTTGATGGAGCGGGCCTGCTTCTCGGCGATCTCAGCCGACAGCAGATCACCGACGATCCTCGGCGGCTCGTGCTGGCGCTTGATGCCTGTCGCCATGACCTCGTCATAGGCGCCGCGCATGCCATAGAGCTTCAGCGTTCCCATCAGTTCCAGAACCTGGGTGCGTTCCATCAGCTTGCCCTCCTGAGGCTGTCGTAGCGGGCGCAGTCGGCCTGCGGCTCATGCTCGTCCGGGGTGAGGATGGTGACGGCCGGCGCCGGATCACGCCGCCGCGCCAGGATGTTGAGGATGACGGCGGACGAGCAGACGTTCTGGTCGAGCGCTTCCTGGCAGGCGGCTTCCACCACGTCGAGACCGTCACTGAGAACTGCGGTCAGGATCGCCACCATCTGCCGATCGCCGTCATGGGTCGGCTTCAGTTTGCGCCGCACCCGTTCCATCGCCGAGGGCAGCGTCCAGTCGTGGAATGGCGCACCGTTGCGCAGCGCGCCCGGCTTGCGGGCCAGCACCGGAACATAGTGCCAGGGATCATAAACCGTCTCGTTGCGGCCGAAGCAGCGTGCATGCTCGGCGACAATCACGCCGTCCTGGCGGATGACGATCCGATCGGCATACGCCTGGACCTCGACCGGGCGGCCGACAGCGGTCGAGAGCACGGAGTATCTATTGTTATCGAAGCGAACCGTGCAGGTCTTCGACACCGAAGCCGGCATCGCGTGGAAGCCATCAAATGGACCGCGATACTCGACCAGTCTGCCGCGCTCCTCCTCGAACACGTCCCAGATCGTGCGTTCGGGCTGGTCAATATGGCGGTGTGCCTTCGCATAGGAGACGCACTTGTCGGCGAGCCAGGCATTCAACTCGGCATAGGACTTGAAGCGCAGCCGCGGTGTGAAGAAGCGCTCCCGCACCAGCCCGACCTGGTTCTCGACCTGACCCTTCTCCCAGCCGGACGCCGGCGTGCAGGCGACTGGCTGCACCAGGTAATGGCTGCACATCTGCAGGAAGCGGCGATTGTATTGCCGGTCCTTACCGACGAAGATCGTTTCCACCGCCGTCTTCATGTTGTCGTAGATGCCGCGCGTGCAGGTCCCGCCGAAGAAAGCGAAGGCCCGGTCGTGGGCATCGAACACCATCTCCTGCGTCTCGCGCGGATAGGCCCTCACGAACATCATGCGGCTGTGGCAGAGCCGGACATGGGCGACCTTCACGGTCACCGTCACGCCGTTGATCAGGACGATCTCGTGGCTCCAGTCGAACTGGTCAGGCCTCGCCCGGCGCGAAGAATAGCGGCACATAGGCGTCCGCCATCGCCGACCCCTGCGCCTTCGCCCAGCTCTTCGCGTATCGGCGAACGGCGTCATAGCCTCCCTCGTAGCCGAGGCTGCAAAGCTCTTCGTAAATCCGGATCAGTGTTAGTTGCTCGCGCGCCGCCTTGCCACGGTTGCCATTCAAAAACCCGTCAAGCTGATCCTGCCACGGACCGATCTTCGGCTTGGGCTGCCGCTCGCGTTCGTAGGAGAACGATGTCTCATTGGATCTGAGAATCTTGCGGACGGTGTTCCGCGACACATGCAGCTCGCGGCAAATCCGCTTGAGCGACCATCCTTGCACATGGAATGCGCGCCGAACTCGGGCAATCGTATCCACCGACTTCATCCCCACACCATCCGCTCGCCACGACGAGCTGATGGTCGCAAAATCAAAGCATCAGGGGGGTCAAAATTGGACGCCGATTCCCCGGCTTAGGGGGTCAATTTTGCACGCCGATTCACATGCCACTGCGTTGTTCGGGCATAACAGCGCAAAGGACCGCGACGAGCTCGAAGTGCTGCAGGCCGTCATCGAACGGTGGGAGCGATCCCAACATCCTATCGAGGCCGCCACGCCTGCGCAGGCGATCAAGTTTCGCATGGCGCAGGCTGGCCTGTCACAACGCGATCTGATCCCTTACCTCGGAAGCAAATCGCGAGTATCCGAAATACTTAACGGTCAGCGACAGCCCACTGTCGATCAGATAAGGGCACTTCACCAGCACTTGGGCATTCCAGTTACATCGCTGATCGGCACGTTCAGGCACGAGCCCGTTGCAGGGATCTCGAGCACTGCGATGGCGGCGGAGGGAAAGCTCCGGAAGCTTGGTATAATGAAAGCGAAGGAAAATCTCACTGGCTTCCTATCGCGCTCGAAAGCTTCCGCTCCAGCCGTCGCCATGTTGCGCAAGACTAGGACTGAACGAACCAACGCTAAGACCGACTTGGCGGCGCTCGAAGCGTGGTGTGCGGCCGTCTTGGCGCGTGCAGAAAAGATCACCATTAAGAAGACTAAGATTAACAATCCTGAGAAAGCAGCACGGCAAATTGCGCAAGTGAGCATATTGCCTGACTGGAACGGTCAGGTCGTCGCGGCGTTACATCGTTTAGGTGTAATCTTGATCGTATTGGAGCACCTACCGGGAACGTTTCTTGACGGCGCCGCCTTGTGCCGCGGCGATGGAGTTCCAGTGATAGCGCTGACACTTCGACACGATCGCTTGGACAATTTCTGGTTCACGCTGTTGCATGAGTTTGCCCACGTGGCGTGTCACCTGAGTCCCGATCGTCAGGTAATTCTAGACGACCTGGACGTGGCGAGTTCGGAGGCAATCGAAGCGGAGGCTGATTCATTTGCACGAAACGCCCTTATTCCACCCGCCATGTGGAAGCGTATCCACAAAGACAGCAGTACGGAGGAGGTACTAGAAGCTGCCCAAAAAGCGGGTGTTCATCCCGCAATTGCCGCCGGCCGCTGGCGCTTCGAGCACTCAGACTATCGCCGTTTTTCCAAGTTGATCGGCCGCGGCGAGGTGAAGGCCGCTTTCATGCCAGCCTGAGCCACGAGGCGAGCCTCCAACATAGGTGTGGAGCGCCCGTTGACAATGAGTGCTTATCGCGAGAGCGAGCTGCCACGGGGTGCCGCGTGAATTAGCCGAGCTCGTGGATTATCACGTCGGGAATCACGGTCTTGGCGATGTCGCAAAGATGTTGGTGATGGGTTAGATAGATTACCTGGCCTACGCTGGCCATCTCGCCGAACAGACGGAAAACCTCCTCAGACCGGAGATGGTCGAAGGTTTCCATGATGTCGTCGGCTATGAACGGAACCGCCGGCCTGAGCTTGGCGAACTCGTAGTATCCGGCAAGCCGCAGGGCCAGGTAGAGCTGAAACCGCGCGCCTTTCGACAAAGCGTCCGCGACCTTTGATTGGCCATCCCGCTGCATGGCGATAAGGACCTCGCCGCCCTTTACCGGCTGGGTCGTCAAGCCTGTGTACTGGCCGCGCGTGATCAGGGCGAAGGCGTCGGAGGCCTGGCTCATCATTCCAGAGCGGTGACGTTCGCGGTAGACTCGGAGCGCGCTTGCCGCCGACATGATGCCGAGCTTCAATTCGATGTAGCGGGCAGCCTTCTCCTCGATTTCGAGAAGGACTGTGCGGCGCTCCGCATCGATCCGGGCAACCTGGCTGTCTCCACCGATCGCATCGAGCTTGTCTGTCGCCCGGGTACGCCGGACGAGGTGGTGGTGTATGGCTTCATCGAGGTCGGCGAGGCGCCGCTCAATTTCGGCCTTTTCAATTGCCAGCCCATCGAGATCGAGCCCCTCCAGCAATGAGCGCGCCTGGGCGAAGTCGTCGAGGGCAAGCTCGCTCGTCAGTCGTTCTTCAAGCTCGGCCACGGCGCTCTGCAGACCGTCTCGCTCGCGAAGCCGTTCATCGCGCTCCGCGACTTCGGGAAGAGTTTTCACCCCGAAAGTACCGAGCACTTGCTGCTTGGTGACCTCGTGTGCCGCGATCTCGGCGTTCAATGCCTCCTGAACGTCTTGCAACTTCTCAACATCAAGTAGGAGATTCGCCCTCGCCTCACGGGCGCGCTCGGCGTGCTCCAGGCGCTCGGTCAGCCTGGCACTCACCTGTTCCGGCGCCTCATCGGTTACGGGATCCCTGGCTTGCGCACCAAGCCGGGCCACCTCTTCAGCAAATCCAGTCCTGTCCGCTTCCATCTTGCCTATGCGCATACGCATGGCCTCGCGATCCTGCAGGGCCTTTGAAAGGTCCGACAACTGATCGAGCACGCTGCCGAGCCCGGTTCCGGCGATGCCGTCTTCGAGCCAGGTGCCCTTCAGCGTTTCATTGACGTCGGCCTGCCATGCAGCATCTCGCCGTTCGCCAATTTCAACAGCGAGCCGCCTGGTGGCCAGCTCCTCTTCCTTCGCGGCCACGTTTCTCAGCGCTTCCGCGCGTTCCGCGTCGACCTTCGCCTGCCTGTCCAGAAAGCGGTCGGTGGCGACGACCATGGCCTCCAGGGCCTCACCGGCTTCCAGCTGAATTCCAACGCTTCGAAGAGCCGAGGCCATTCCAAGGTGGATCCGCTCTCCTTCGGCTGTGGCTCGTTCAATCCTTGCGCGTGCGAGCAGGATGTCGTCAAAGGCGCCGAGTGCCTCAGCGCGCGCGGAAAGGCGCTCCTCCAGATGTCCGATCAAGAGGTCGAGCGACTGCGCCTGGCAATCCTGAAGCAAGGCGCTGGCCCTTTGCTTGATTTCAATTGCCACCGTTTCAGCGCGCTTTTCCAGCTCGCCGAGCTGGGCATTGACGCGCTCTACCGCCGCTTCTGTTTCGGCCGCCTTTTGCTTGATCGCGCGCAGGTCCGCGAGCTCGCCGGCATGAGCTATCCGCGCAGCACCGACATGATCGTCTCTGGCCAATGCTGCGGCAAAGACATCAGCCGTTTCCGCCTTCAGGTCGGCCCGGTGACCTCGCCAAGCCTCGTCCCTGTCTCGGCGACTAGCCGCGGCTGTTTCGTCGTCGGGGATGTCGGCCGAGGCGAGGACAGCAGCCAGACGAGCCGATGTCGAGATCAGGCTTTGTTCATGCTCGGCCAGACGCTCCGAGACGACCGCCTTGTCCCTTTGAAGGTCCGCGGCGAGTTTCTTCCAGGCGGCCATCTGCGTCGGCACTGGAACCGACATTTTCGAAAGCGCCTCCACATCTCCCGACCACGGCCAAAGGCGCCGCATCGCATCGGCCAGTCTTGTTTGCCGGTCATCCTCGAACGCGCGCGCCTCTGCGATTTCGCGTTTGTGACCACTGGCCTTGGCTTCCGACACGGCTGCCATCAGCCTGGCTCTTGCGGGCTCGGGCACCGCCCTCTCCTCGCCAACGCGACCTCGCGCAGCGTTGAGCCCATCGAGCGCGGCAGCCGCTTCATCCCGGGCCATCCGCAGGCTCGTTGTGATGCCGGAGCGTTGTTCGACCATGGTGCGAAGCGTGCCGACCACCACGGCCGGCAGGATGAGCCGGGACGGATCCCGTTCGGCCGACCTTCCAAGCGCGGCGAGACAGCTAGCTACCGTTTGGTCGAGCAGCTGGGCTTCCATCTTGCGGGTCGGCAGGTCCATGCCGGCGGACAGATAGCGCGCCTTGCGATCGGCCAGTCCTCGTACCTGCTCCGAGATCGCGAGCACGACATCGTCGACAGCGATTGCCTCGATCTTTACCTTCGCGCGCTCGATCTCGTCGGCATTTGCCTGGAGACGGGTCCGCAAGCGTGCGTCCTGATCGATCAATTCCGCGACACTGCCACTCCAGCTCCTGGCAGGAGACGGTATGTCCGGCAGTTCAGCCAGCCTGCTTGCCTTGCGTTTTATTTCGCCCAGGAGGGGCGCGGCGCGCGCATATCGCTCGATCGTGGCGAGCCGCGCCGACAACGCCGCGCGTTCAGCCAGACTGCGGTCATACTTCTCCTGGGCTTCCGCCCGTTCCGCCTCGAGCGCCTCGAATGTCGAGGCCAGCGTGTCGATCGTCTCCTTGCGTGACTTGAGCTCCGCGAACCGCTTCTTCAGCAGCGCGATTTCGGTCGTCTGGGCCTGCTTCCGGTGAAGCCCGTCCGCCTCCGTCTCCAATGCGGCAAGGACATCGCTGGCATGCCCGAGCCCGGCGCTGGCGGTGAAAAGGAGCTTGCCGAGATCGCCACGCGACTCAAGGATTGCCTTGCCGCCCGCTTCAAGCGTCTCGTCATCGAGCGAGAACATGCTGCTATAGGCCTCCCGAGACAAGCCGGCGAGGTGCGCCGAAATCGCAATTTCGCTCAGCGGCCTGCCTTCGGCGTCATGCAGTGAGTTGCTGCGGCTTTTGGTGCGCGAAACGGCGAGCGCCTTTCCCTCGAATTCGAGCAGTCCGCCGATGCGCATGGAGCTATAGTCGTGCTGGAAATTGTACCGACTACGCTCTTCGATGCCGAAGAGCAGATCAAGGTAGGCAGATAGCGCGGTCGACTTGCCGGCCTCGTTCAAACCGAAAACGATGTGCAGATCAGGCCCTGAAACCGGCTTCTCCCCGAAGTCGATCGCCTTGTCGGTAAACTTGCCATAGCGGGTCAGGTCAAGCCGCCGCAATCTCATCGCGTGGCGCCCGCCTTGAGCGTTGCCGTGACGAGGTCGATACTCCCGGCAAGCACATCGTCAAGAAACCGTTCCAGCCCCGCTTCATCCTTGCCGGCGAAACCCCTTGCATCGGGGGGCAGGTCCGCGATCGTCTTCAACACGAATTCCCGCGCTTCTGCTCGAAACGATTCAGAGCTCGCATTGGCGCGCATGGACTGTGCGAGTTCAAAAGTGGGATCGGCAACATTGCCCGAATTTCCGACAGCGGGGGCCGAAAGATCGAGCTCGAGCTTTTCCACCCAGGTGTCGCCCACCTGCTCCGACGCCTGTTCGGCTTCTGCAAGAGCTAGGTCCCGGTCGCGCATCAGCGACCATGAAAGGGCCGACGTGCCGACCAGCCCAAGGCGGGCAACAAGGTAGCGCGACCTCGCCTCCTCCCTGGCTTGTTCCAATCCTGCCCGGATGCGGATGACGGCCTCACTCCATTCTTCTGCCCCGGTCAAATCGACACTGATGCGCTCGAACTGCGCGACACTGGTGAGCCGCTCCTCGATCTCGACGGAGCGATCGTCGCGAATGGTGACCAGCGTCACCGACTTCTCGCCCGCCTCATTGATGTCCCTCCCCTGAGGGATTCCCGGCATCACCAACGTGCTCGCGCCGGAATGGACCTGGCGAACGTGGATATGGCCAAGCGCCCAATAGTCAAAGCCGTGGCTGTGAAGATCGGCGACGCTGCAAGGTGCATAGACGTCGTGCCCTGGGGAACCGGCCAGGCTCGTATGCATGATGCCGATATTGGCAGCTCCCTCCTGGGGGCCAGCATATTTGGGCAGCAGGCTTTCGGGCGCCTTGGGGCTGGCGAAGCTCAGCCCATGGAACGCAACATCCAACCCGGAGCCAGGCTGGATCACGGATTGGCAGCGGCCGCCAAAGAGGGTCACCGTGTCGGGTAAGACGAGCTGCTTGGTAATCCGCGACATGGCGTCGTGATTGCCGCGGATCATGTAGACCCTGACGCCCTCCTTATGGAGGCGCGTCATCTGGGCAGCTAGAAAGCGCGCCGTCTTCATCGAGGTCTGGTCGCCGTCGTAAAGATCGCCGGCGATCACAAGCGCATCGACCTGCTCCGCTAGGCACAGATCCACGATCGCAGTGAATGCCTGGCGGCTGGCATCTCCGACGAGCTCGGCAAGCTCAGAATTTCTGAGTGCTAGCGAACGCAGTGGCGAATCGAGATGGATGTCGGCCGTATGAATAAATCGAAATGCCATCTGCGGGCGCTCTCCAGGCCCGAACAGAAGCTCAGGCAAAGCAAATACAAAAAGTCCTGGTCGCCCAACGTCGCGGTTAGCGCCCAAGGCTCGTTTGAGCCCTCGGTAGCAAAGTCCGTCTGTCATCAGCAACCGAGGCTTTGATGCTATCCTTCACCTCACGATGACACCCCCTCCATTCCGGCGTGAGCTGCGTCGCACAGGCGTCCACAGCAAACGAGGTCTACAAAGCGCAAACAGTGTCGGCCGGACGGACACTGTAGTTTCACCGTCGAGCCGATTCGTGACACCAAGACCGGTTCAATGGGAGACCTAAGGAGCGACGGCATTGCGCCGCCACAGCGGGACGCGAGGCGGGCCGCCTCTGGCATGCCGCACTACGTTCATCCATGATAACTGCCTCGCGGAAGATCAGGCACAGGAACTGACCGGCGTCTGGCCTCGAGATTAGCAACGCGTCCTGGCATGTTCAACGTGATCAATGAGGGCTTATGTGAAGGTGCACCGCCCCGAAAGCCTGAAGGACGAGGTCAAACAAGCGACCCGCCGATCCGGCTGAGGGGGAACGAACTCGCGTGTTTCTTGATCTGCAAAGGGTCGAAGTCTCAAGGCCGCCGTTCGTTCCAAAGGGATGGCTGCAGTTCAAACTGTCGACCGCCATTCTGTAAGGGAGGCATTGCTAATTCTGTTTGTCTTAGGCAACGTCGCACACGTTGTGGGGGGCGGGGCACATGTTCAGACGTATTTCAAGTATCAAGGATTTCGGTGTCTTCAACAACTTTGCCGGTGGCAGTTTGCCGGAGTTCGCGCCCTTCAATTTGATTTATGGGTGGAATTACTCCGGCAAGACAACGCTGTCGCGGATGTTTCGTTGCCTGGAAGATGGCTCGCTTCATCCCGATTACCCCAACGCGCGCTTTGACGTACTGAGCGCTGACGGCACCCAGTATGACCACGCCTTTGCAACGCCCTGCAACGTACGCGTCTTCAACGAGGATTTCCGCAAAGCACATCTTCGTTGGGATGATGCCGACGGCCTCAATCCCATTCTTCTGCTCGGCGCCGAAAATATCAAACGGCGAGACGAACTCACAAGGAAGGAAACATGGCGTGCGCAACTCGACGATCAGCGTAAGGCAGCCGCTGCTGAGGCGAAGCGACTTGATGAGAGGATCAGTAAGGCTGAAACCGATTGTGCCAGCCAGATCGTCAAAGAGCTTCCGGTTGGACGTTTCAACAAAACTAACCTGCGCCCGATAATCAGCGCGTGGAATGGTACCCTGCCCAGAGCGCAGACCCCCGAGAAGGTTCAGGCTGCGCGCGCGAAGGTGAGTGCCGAGCAGAAGGATGGTCTGCCCGATCTTTCGATTACAACGCCGCTTATCGACCAGCTCTGGCGTGATGGCAGCACCCTCCTTAGAGAGCAGATCGATTCATCTGCCACAATCGCACACCTTGTGGATCACCCGGATATTGCGACTTGGGTTGAACATGGGCGCCAGCTTCATGAGGGCAGATCGCACTGTGAGTTCTGTGAAGGAGAACTGACTGCTGCGCGGAAGGCCGCGCTCAATGCTCATTTTTCCGACGCGTTTAACGATCTCAAGAAGCGAATTGCCACGGCAATTGACGGACTTGCCGGCCAACGGATGGAGTTTTCCGGTGCCGCCTATCCCCGATCAGCCTTTTATGTCGATCTGCACGATGAACATGCGCAGGCAGGTCGGGAGTTGGCACTCGCGAGAGACAGCTTCAACAGTGGCATACAGGCGCTCGTCGATGCACTTAAGAGGAAACAAGAAAACCCGTTCGATGTCGTACCAGCACCGGAGGACGATCCTCAGCCCGATCCGCTAGTTGCGGCAGAAAGGCGTTTTCAGGCCCTCATAGAAGAGAACAACGACCGCACCCGGCGTTTCACCTCAGCGCGCAACGAAGCTATTGCCGCGCTGAAGGATCATTACGCGGCCGAGGCAATGCGCCAGATCGACCGGTTTGAACTTGAAGGTCGAATTGCCGCTCAGAAAACGATTGAAACTGATTCCGAAACGGCCATCGTTACTCTTGATGCCGAGATCGCCAGCATTCAGGCGGCACTCTCAGAGGCGACCAAAGGTGCGGAAGCTATCAACGACACGCTTCGGCGATTTTTCGGGAAGGCTGATATCCGGGTTAAAGTCACGGACAGCGAGCGTTTTCAGCTGATGCGCGGCGCAGAACCTGCCCGCAATCTGAGCGAAGGCGAACGCACGGCGATCTCTTTTTGCTATTTCATCACCAAGCTGCTCGAAAACGGAAATGATCTCTCGCAGACAATCGTCTATATCGACGATCCCATATCAAGCCTTGATGCGCATCATCTTCTGCACGTCTGCGCGTTCATCAGAACCACCTTTTACCGTTTTAACGAAGGGGCATCCAGACCCGAGAGGCATGAGTGTCTGGCCAAACAACTGTTCATCTCGACCCACAGCCATGAGTTTTTCAGCCTCATGCTGGACTGGATGAGGAAGATGAATGATCAGATGTATCGGACATATCTTGTCGAGCGCACGGACGCGAATGGTCTTGTCGCTTCTCGGCTGGTATCATGCCCAGATAGCATTCAGAAATACCGCTCAGAGTATGTGTATATATTTCACCAGATTGCCAGCTATGCCGAGAATCCGCAAAACGATCATCAAATTATCTTCAATCTTGGCAATCTGACGCGGAGATTCGTCGAAGGGTATGTTGCGTTCAAGTTTATGGAGCACGTCAATATCGACAGCAGTATTGATCGCCTCATCACCGATCCGGTTGATGCTGAGCGCGCCCGCAAATTCATGCATTTCCATTCTCACACGCTTTCTAGAAGTGCCGGAATGCGCTTGCCAGACATGAGCGAGGCGCTGGCGATCGTCACGTTGATCCTGGATGCAGTGCGGGACCACGACCCCGTTCATTACCGCTCGCTTGAAACCACGCGCTAACTCTCTGCGCTGAATGTAGGCGGAGCTGCAATAGTCATAGCAGGACTACAACATTGGCAACACTTTGCGACCTGGCAACACGGCTACCTCTTGTGATCGGAGGCTTGCTCGACCGCGAGGCCAACCTCAAGCGCGGCAGGTTCCGGGAAGAAACCATGACCGACATCCTCACGGGCGCGCTGGCCGCGTTCGCCGGTCCAGAGCTCGTCATCTCCTACCCGATCGAAAAGGACACCGGGGGTGATCTTGATCTGCGGTTCTGGAACGTGTCTGAGGGTCGCGACCTTTGGGTGCGGATCCAAGCGAAGCGTCTAAACGCCGCCGGGGTCCAAAACAAGAACCGCTCCTACAGCGAGCTGCTGCATAGGCCCTCGCCCAAGCATGAATATCAATTCCGCACCCTGCGGGACACGCCCCCGCCGTGGGTCCCACTTTACCTCTTCTACAATCATGCGACTGTGACGATGGACCCTAGCTTCAGGGGGCTGGTCCCCTCTGTCAGCGGGGCGAACCTAGCCTTTGCGAGCGACATCGCCGCCGAATTGGAGGCGAAGCTCGCGGGTGCCAGCGGGACGCCGAAAACGGGGGCGCTTAACAAGCGCCTGTCTCATCTGCGGCCTCATTTCTTTGGCCTCGAGGCACTACTTTGTCCTCGGAGCACGGTTCGGAGCGAGACGGTTCCGACACCTGACACGGTCTCTGCCTTCCTGAGAGAGCAATATGTTCGTAGCCGCCCTGCGAGGCCTCGCGAAAGGTACGGGGACGAAATCTTCCGCCGGTTATCTGAACCTCACGAGCTCATGACTGCTGATGGGATTGGTCGGACTTTGCAGGACGGTCCGGCTGTACGTATCGACCGGCAGCTCGATTACCCGTTAGTTACGTTCATATCCGGTCGCACCGGGGATTCCCGTACGCCAGCCATCAGCGACGTGCCTCCACAGCGAGGCTGAGCTGGGGCTTGCCATAAATAGGAATTGGCTTGGCTGAATTTGCGGGGCATACTAAGGACATTTAGGCCCAAAATGCACCCATTTCAGGCAAAGCTTACGCGGTAACTTTGCGCCTCATTTTGGCTTCGGTCGACTTCCAAGCACTCGACAAACTACTGTTCAATTCGTCGATCCAGCGGAGCGGAGGTCGGAAGAGAACTGCGTCGCGTGGAGCCGGTCCATCTCCGTGTCGAACCGCTGCCACAGAAGAACGCCCTCCTCACCGAGCATTTCGCTGTCGCGTTGGAAGCGGTTCTCCTCGTGCACGGCGTCCAACGGATCGCGCCAAGGGAAGATTGCGGTGGCTTCGAGCTTTGCCAGCGTCGTTTCCAGACGTGAACGGATCGCTACCCGCTCTGATTGCGACAACGTGTTGCGTTCGGCGTCGTCTTGCGCGAACAAGTCTGCTTGAGCGAATCTCATGCTGGCAACTTATGCTCTCGCGCATGCGGCGGCAACGGTGCAGCCTCAAGCGGGAGGGGAAAAGTGGCAAACAGTTGGCGCGGAGATCGCCTGCCCGACATCGTCCGATCGATGGCTTCCCGGCCACGACACGAGGCATTGCGCGGCCTGATCACGGAACTGCTGCGAGAAGGCTTCGGAGCCGCGTTCAGCGAGTTGGAGCACGAGCGCTACCTTGTCGATAACAGCGGGCGGATCGACGTGGCGTGGGGCGCCACCGTGATCGAGCTGAAGAGCGATCTACGGCGCGAAGAGCGTGATGTCGTCGCCCGTATGCCCGACTATCTGGCCGATGCAACCCGCGGCAGCGCACCTGGCCGTACCACCGTCGGTCTTGCCACCGACGGCGCTACGCTGCTCGCTTACACGCTGGATCGCGGCAGGCTCACGAGCATCGGCC
Source organism: Mesorhizobium sp. M2A.F.Ca.ET.043.02.1.1 (assembly GCF_003952405.1). Classification (NCBI taxonomy): domain Bacteria; kingdom Pseudomonadati; phylum Pseudomonadota; class Alphaproteobacteria; order Hyphomicrobiales; family Phyllobacteriaceae; genus Mesorhizobium; species Mesorhizobium sp. M2A.F.Ca.ET.043.02.1.1. The sequence continues at coordinate 4,053,846 of NZ_CP034445.1, read as the reverse complement.
GCTATAACGTCGACGTCGACCACCCCGAACGGTTGCTGACCTGGCTCGAGCCGCTGCTCTCGCCCGTTCCCGAGGTGATGCCGACACCGATCGCTGTCGCGCTCGCCTTCGGTCGATACAGCCTTGCCTTCGGCCGCGCACACTCGCAACTGCAGCGCCTGTGGTCCGAGGTCGGCGACCATCCCGAAGTCCGGTTGAAGCGGAACCTGTGGGATGGGTTGCTGCGCCAGGTATATGGCGACGACGTGGGCAGCGATGCGCTGTTCCTCCAACACACCTATCTGACCATCCTCGTGAAGGCGATCGCGGCGCGCGTCCTTGATCTGGAAATCGGCGATCCGGCGGAGATGCTGTCGGGCCGGTTGCTGGTGAACGAGGGCATTGTCGGCGCCGTCGAGGCCGACTTTTTCGACTGGCCGCTGCTCGCAACGGGCGGCGATGACCTAGTGCGTTCGCTTGCCACCGAAACGATTCGATTTCGCCTGCGCGAGGTCGAGGTCGACGTGCTCAAGAGCCTCTACGAGAGCCTGATCGATCCAGACGAGCGCCACGACCTCGGCGAATACTATACCCCCGACTGGTTGGCCTCGCGGGTGGTCACGGCGGCTATCCCTCGCCCGCTGGAACAGCGGGTGCTCGATCTGTCGTGCGGTTCCGGGACCTTTCTGTTCCATGCGCTTCGCCGTTTGATCGAAGCGGGTCGGCAGGCTGGGGTGCCGCCAGCCGAGATCGTCGAGACTTGTGCCGATCGCGTGTTCGGGATTGACGTGCATCCCGTCGCGGTCGCGCTCGCGCGCGTCACGTGGCTGCTGGCACTCGGCGATTTGGTGCAGGATCGGCCGCCCACGCTCATCGTGCCCGTCTACATGGGCGACTCCATGCAGTGGAACCTGCGACCGCTGGGCGCGTCGGCCGAGGTGCTGGTCGATGTGCCGCCCAACGACCCGCCTTTGCGCATTCCCGCCGGCTTGGCGAGCGACCATCACCTGTTCGAGCGTGCGCTCGACGAGCTCAACCGCGGGCTCGACACGCTCGCGGAGCCCGAGGCCATTCGCGACTCCATCGTCCGCGCCGGCGCAACCGTCGAGGACGCGGCCATGCTCGGCCGCACCTTTGCGCAGCTCAAGCGGCTCTATCTCGACGGCCGCAACCACATCTGGACCTTCATCCTGCGTAATCTGCTGCGCCCGGTGTGGCTGTCGCATCCCGATCACCGGGCCCACGTGTTGATCGGCAATCCGCCCTGGATCGTCTATCGGCACCTGAGCGCGGACATGAAGGACCGGCTGCGTGAGGCTCTGCAAAGCTACGGCCTCTGGGTAGGCGGCAGCCTCGCCACGCACCAAGACATGTTCGCGCTGTTTTGGGCGCGGGGTGCCGAACGCTACCTGCGCGACGGCGGCACGCTGGCACTCGTCCTGCCTTATGCCGCGCTTAATGCACCCGTATTCGCGGGGATGCGCGACGGCCGCATGGAGCGCGTGCGGGTGGCGATTACTGGCAGTTGGGGACTGGAGCGTGTGTGGCCTATCTTCGGCGCGCAATCGGGCAGCAGCACGACGAGCACCTGCGTGCTGTTTGGAGCGCGCGACCGCACCGGACCGCCACCGGCACAACTTGATCGATGGGTGGGGCATACTTCCCCGGCGCGACGCCAGCGCGGCCGAGGCGGCAGAGGCGCTCGAATATGTACCGGCTGCCTGGCCAAGGCCGCGCACGCTGATTGCCGCGTCGCCGTACCGGCATCGCTTTCGGCAGGGTGCAACGCTGACGCCGCGCCGGTTCTTTTTGGTCGAGCACGCGACCACCGGGCGCCTACTGAGCCGCCGCGATGCGCCGCGCGTTCGGGGTCGCGTTGGCAATCTGGACAAACGGCCATGGACGGGGGTCGAGCCCCCTGAAGGTCCTGTCGAGCGCGTGTTTCTGCGACGGATAGCGTTGGGCGAGTCCGTCGCGCCTTATCGGGTTTTCGACCTCGCGACGGGCGTGGTCCCGATAGAGAACGGTGCGATACTCACTGCAGCCAGCGCGGACGCGCACGGACATCGCGGCCTCGCTGCTTGGCTGCGTGACGCCGAAACGAAGTGGAACGAATACAGCAATAAGGGGGCGGACGGCCACGCTCGTATGTCGCTCGCAGAGCGCGTCGATGCGATGGGCACACTTCGCGCCCAATCCAATCGCACGCCGATACGCGTCCTCTACACAAAAGCCGGAACGAGGTTAAGCGCTTGTTGGCTCGATGACGACGATGTCGTGGTCGATCACATGGCATATTGGTCGGCGGTCCACTCGCTCGAAGAAGCCGCGTATGTGACCGCCGTCATAAACACGAGTGTCGTGCTCGAACGTGTGAAGGATCTTCAACCCGTCGGGCAGCGCGATCCGCGCCACTTCGACAATTTGGTCTGGACGCTGCCGATACCTGAATTCGACGCCGATGAACCGCTGCACGCCGACCTTGCCGCGGCGGCGCTACATGCCGCCGAGGTTGCCGCGCGCGTCGAACTGCCCGACGCAGCGCATTTCACCACAAGGCGGCGATTGATCCGGGATACCTTGCTCGCCGATGGTGTAGCGGAAACGATCGAGCGCCTTGTCGACGCGCTTCTTCCTCCTTGACACCCCACTATAGGGAGCGCGCGGACCTTAGTCATTACGGCGGGGCTTCGCGGCACCTGTTCCCGTCGCTGCGTCACGTCGGCGGTACCAACCTGGTCGACGGCGATCATGTCGCCGTTCACGCAACCTGGCACCGGCTGCCGGACGATCAGTCGTCCTGGTCCTGAGTGATCGGCTGTCTCTGTGGTCGCAACGCGGCATCCCCGCTCACGACACCTGGTCTCTAACAACATCGTCCTCGCCCTCGCCGTTAGCCAACCCGGCTGGAATACCACCAGCAAGCAGCTTCTCTTTCGACAGCAGCCCCGCATCCTCTAGCGCCTCGAAATCCGGCAGCTGGCGCAGCGTGTCGAGCCCGAACTGCGACAGGAAGTTCTTAGTCGTCACATAGGTGTAGGGCGCGCCCGGCTGCGGACTGCGCGGTCCCGAGGCGATCAGGTGCTGCGCGCGCAGCACGCCGATCAGGTCGCGTGACACCTCCTTGCCGAAGAAGGATGACAGCTCGCCGCGGGTGATCGGCTGAAAATAGGCGATGCACATCAGCACGAGAGCCTCCGACTGCGTCAGCTCCTTTGCACCCTCCCCCGCTGGCATGCCGAAGGCGGCGTGGATGGCGTCGCCAAAGACCTTCTTGGTCCGGTGCTGCCAGCCGCCGGCGACCGACACCAGTTCATAGGGCCGTCCGGCGAGCTCGGCGCGGATGTCGTCGACGACCAGGTCGAGATTGCAATTTTTTCCCACCACTCGCGCCAGCACGTCGCGCGGCACTGGTTCGCTAGCGGCAAAGATCACCGCTTCGACGCGGCCCATCCACTCGCGCCAGCGCAGTTCCGGTGGCAGGTGCTCGAGTTCGGTGTCGAGCAGCGCCGGCTGATCATTCTGCTTGCGGCGGGCGGAGGCTTGGCTCATCGCTAGAGTCCAAACAGCCGGAAGCTGGTGCGGCCCGAGAGCTCGCGCACGGCCTCGAGCTGCTGCAAGCGCTCGAACAGCCGTCGCGCCGCAAAACGCGACAGGTTTTTGGTCGTCAGCGAGCCTGGGACCGCATCTTCATTCAGCAGCAAAAGAATCACGTCGCCGGCCCCTTTCGCGCGCAGTCTTGGCGCCACAGCCAGAAGTTTTTCGGCGCGGCGCGACAGCTCGTTGGCCAGCCGGCAGGCCTCGACCGCTCCCTGAACCAGCGCCAGGCAGACCGCCCGCTCGAAACCCTTTTCGCCCGGTCGGATGCGCTTGCCGGCGGCTTCCGCGCGGAACGCCGGGCCAAAAGCCTGCGTCATCAACAGCGGCAATGGCCGCGGCCAGCGCAAGCTTTGCGCCAGCACCAGGTCGGCCAGCCACCAGGCGAACGGCTCGGCATCGGGGCGCAGAGCGACGATGCGCGCGGCGATCGCCGCGGCGGCGAAAGGCGCCGGCCGCCGCGACCCCACCAGGCCTTCGATCTGTATGCACAGGTCACCGAGAGCCTCGTCGTCCCAAGCGAGCCCGAGCAGCTCGGCCACTTTTGCCAGCCGATCGGCGCTGACCTCCGGCGGCTGCAGCGCCAGTTGGCGCCAGGCCCGAAAAATGGCGCCGGCGGGACCGGGATCGGCGCCGGCCGGGCAAAGCTGCCAAGCATCGCGCAGGGCAGCTTCATCTTCGGCGCGGCCAGCGAGCCGCATGCTGGCGGCAGCGCATTTGAGCGCCAGCCGCTGACGCCAGGCGCCGGCCCAGGCAAGCTGCGCGCGGGCGAGGCTGTCGACAGAAGCCAGCGCGGCGCCGGCCCGGAAGGCAGCGTCCGCATCATGCGGATCGCCAATGGTCTCGAGCGCCCAACCCGGCACGGTCAGCGGGGGAAGATTGGCGGTCGCTGGATCGAGGCGAATCATGATTTTGAGAGTAAATGGTGCGTGCGCTTTGCACCACAATTTTCGCCATAAAACGCACAGCTTGTCGGCGCGACAAAACGAATGATAATGTTGCCTTATCAGTAATTTAGTCATGCTAGCTCGCCACCGTGTGCGTCCCAGCTTGCTACTAGCTCTACCGAGAAAGTGATTGCATCCTGTGCGGTTCCAAATCGACCTATGAGCGATTGAGTCGCAACGAGCAATAAATGCCCGCCATGCGTCAAATATTGCCTTTCAGAGGCGGCTGGGTTCGCTATGACGCCACACGATAGGCAAAGGGCACCGGTTCAAGATGTGGGGAGCGCTTGTAGCGCTCTACCGCTACCAACCCCAGACTATGACAATCGGTGAAGCAGTGACCGAAGGCGACTATCCTATTTACAGGTCGTGACCGCGATTTGCCGAACAGGTGAATCAGCTCTCTTCCTTCTACGATGATTGGGGGCTAACCGAGGCCGGTCTTATTCGTAACCTTGGATGAAGCGGTGAAAAGCGATTCCCAATCCTACCCGCCTCGGGGCCTCTCACGAGAAGAGGCCGCCCGGTATGTCGGCGTGGGGATGACCAAATTTGACCAAATGGTCGCTGACGGCCGTATGCCAAAGCCGAAGAAGGTTGACAGTCGAGTGATCTGGGATCGGCTCAAACTCGAAGCCGCGTTCAGCGAACTACCTGGAGACGATGAAGAGAATATCGTCGACTTCCTGTTGCAAGGGAATCATCGCAGGGAATAGATTCATTCCGCCATGACCGACAAATATCCCGGCCTCTCCTCCTATACCGATCGCCATGGAAAAGTCCGCTGGCGCTATCGGACGAAGGAGCGTGACGTTAGTCTGCCGGCCCCCAATCAGCCTGGTTTCAAGGATGCTTACCAAGCGGCGGTCGAGGGCCGGAAAGTCCCCAAGGCCCCTGTCGTCCAAATGCCCGGAGCTGCCCTGCCCGGCACGTTTGGAGCTGCCTTTCAACGGTTGAAGATCTCAGTCAAGTGGCTGGCGCTTGACGAGGCCAGCAAGCGCAAGAACACGCGGCTCATCGAAGAGTTTCTAGAACTGCGGGTGGTCACTGATCACCCGCTCGTCTGGCGGAATGTGCCGGTTAAGAACCTTAGACGCATCCATGTTGAAGAGCTTCTAGGCCGCTTCATCGCCACGCCCCACAAGGCCAAGCACCTATTGGTCGGCATACGCAAGCTGGTCTATGTCGCACTTCGGCAAGACTGGATCGAAATCGATCCCACAGCAGCGGTCGAGTGGCGGCCCGCCTATGCTGGCTGGAAAGCATGGTCGCGTGAGGCCATGGCGCAATTTGAAAAACGTTGGCAGCTCGGCACCGCAGCGCGCACCTGCTACGGGTTGGCCCTTTGGCTCGGCAACCGCCGCGCCGACGTCGCGGGCCTGCGCTGGGATCAAAGAGTCACTCGTCGCGTGTTCATCGATGGCGTCGAGCGTCACTTCGATGGGTTTGATATCGTTCAGGCCAAGAACAAGGGACGAACTGGTGGCAAACGACTTTTTGTGCCGATCACCCCGATGCTGTCTGAGATCCTGGATGCGGCCGACAGACGTGGCGAGACCGTCCTGGTCAACGGCTATGGTGATCCGTTCTCCGCCAAGTCGCTGACTGGAATGATGGCGCATTGGTGCAAGCTTGCCGGCCTGCCGAAGGGCTTGACCCTGCACGGGCTGAGAAAGTCGCTTGGCGTTTATCTGGCGGAAGCAGAGGCCTCGACGAGACAGCTCATGGATGTGCTCGGCCACGACGACATCGATCATGCCGAGCTCTATTCGCGCGAGGCATCGCAGGTTCGGCTGGCGGTCCAGGGGATGGATCGAGTCGTGCGGCTGGTCACGCGCAAGCCGATGCTTGGCGAACCTATTGGCGAACCTCGTGGCGAACCGCCCTATAAAGCATTGATAAATAACGATAATGGTGGGCCCGGAGGGACTCGAACCCCCAACCAAGCGGTTATGAGCCGCCGGCTCTAACCATTGAGCTACAGGCCCCACGCGGGCTGGCTTAGTGTTTTTCGCTCTTCCGCACAAGCCTCTCCGAATGCGCTGGTTCGATCGCCAGGGTCAGGCCGTATCCCTGAGATGGAGCGGTATGAAATGACCGGGTGGTATGGCGACGACCCGATCTTTCGAACTTTGATTTGGTCGCTGATGCCACTGGACCTTGCCCTGAGGCGGTCCACTTTCGCCTTCCGAGTTGCTTCAGCCGCAAACGCTGCCTGCGGAGGAAGAGGTTCGCCTCCATCCAGGAGAAACGTGATCCAGCGCGGGTTGCCGGCTCTCCAGAGCGGCGTCTTTGTCGCCTTTTGACCCGGACTCGATCCGCGCCCAATGCCGGCGGCCTGAGACAGGTATCTGATGGCGCCGACAGATTTTGCCAAGCCCGCGCTGACAGATCACCGGCACAGTCAATCTGCCCCAACGGAATAAGGGGCTATATCTTTTGTCCTTTCGGACCAATGCGTCCGGCAGGATGGACCTCGGTCGATTGTGGACCAGGGGGCAAATCAGACAGTCTCGCCATCGCGCCGGCTGATAACCCCAAGCCCCCCGCCCATCGGTTGGCGCATGCCCGGCTCGCGGACCTCAAAATCCTAACCACAAAAGCGAGCCGGGCTTCCATCCGCGTGCCCGCGCCGAGACGCAATTGCCGGAAATGCAATGAGGAGTTGGACTGTCTATCACGTCGATTTCGCAGCAGGCGGCAACAGCCCGCTTCTAACCGAGATCGGAAGCGTTGAAGCAGAGAATCTCCTGGCAGCGGTTATGAAGGCACAGGCATTGTGGCCCGACGAAAGGTCCATGACCGTCCGCCCGGCCGGACAAGACAGCCAGCCGGCGCAGCCGCCGGCCCCTCAGCACGACAGCGATTGAAGACACGGAGCGATCAGGTCGCTCGCTTCGCCTGCGAAGCCCCGACACGATCCGGTCACATATGGAGCGCTGCCCGGCGCGCCAGGCAAGCGGCATCGACACCTTCCCAACCCTGTACCATGTCATCGGCGCATCTCGACCATTGTCGGGAGTAGCTGTTGGTGGGAAACTCGGCCGGTCAGCATGGGAGGTCAAAATGCCCAATAATTTCAAGACCGGAGACGTCGTCAGGCTGAAATCCGGGGGCCCGGAGATGACTATCAGCGACGGCGCGGCCTCCGGCATGTATCTGTGCCACTGGTTCAACCGCGAAGGCGACGTCTGGACGCCGCAGCATGCCGGCTTCAAGCCGGACCAGCTGGTGGTGGTCGACAACCAGAGATAGTCGCAGCTTCCGTTCGGACGCATCCCGGTCCGGCGCAACCGTATCGGATGGATTGCCGTCCGGCTAAAAGGACCGACGGATTTTGCTCCTCGCCGCGTTCAACGGCTGAAGCGTGGCCGCCAATGGCCGCGCCAACCGGAGACGAGAGCATGATCCGCCTATTCGCCTTTGCCCTTGGCCTGCAGACCGCTGTCGCGGTCGCCCAGACGACGACGCCTGCCCCCGCCCAGACGACGCCGGACACTGCGGCTGCCGCCAAGCCTGACCAAACCAAGTTCGGCCTGACGCTGGAAAAGTTCGAGGCGCGCCGGGAAAAGGCGTTCATGCGGGCCGACACCGACAATGACGGCAAGGTCAGCCTCGCCGAATGGACCGCTTTCCAGACCGAACGCAAGGCAAAAGGCGATCCGGCCAAATCCTTCGCGCGCATGGACGCCAACAAGGACGGCTTCGTCGACAAGGGCGAACTCGACGCCTTCCTCGCCAAGCGCTTCGCCAAGCTGGACAAGAATGGCGACGGGGTGCTCAGCGCCGACGAGCGGCCGAGCCACAAATCCGCTCCCAAGCAGGAGCAATGACCAAGAGGTTATGCAGCGCAATGACACATGCGAGCGCCCCTGTTGATGGGCGCCGATCCGGACGAGGAACTGGTACGCCGCATTCGCGCCGGCGACCCCGCCGCAATGCAGGCGATGGTGGCGCGCAAGCTACCGCGCATCCTGGCTCTGGCCGCGCGGATGCTGGGCGACGCGGCGGAGGCCGAGGACGTCGCGCAGGAGACTTTCGTGCGCATCTGGCGCCACGCCTCAGGCTGGCGGCAGGGGCACGCGCGATTCGACACCTGGATCCATCGCGTCGCGCTCAACCTCTGCTACGACCGGCTGCGGCGCCGGCGCGAATGGGTAACGGACGAGCTGCCGGAGGTGGCCGATGACGCACCGCTTCCCGATGCCATGCCGGGCGACGAAGAGCGCAGGGTCAACCAGGCGCTGCAGCGCCTCGCGCCGCGCCAGCGCGAGGCGATCGCTGGTCTATTATCAGGAGCTGTCCAACATCGAGGCCGCCGGCGCCATGCAGGTCAGCGTCGATGCGCTGGAAAGCCTGCTCGCGCGGGGTCGCCGCGCCCTGCAGGCGATGCTTATCGGAGATGATGGCGATGACTGAGAAAGCAAGGGAGTTGCCGGCTTCGCGGATGAGGGCGTGGGGGGCCACGTCAAAACGGTGGAAGGGGGAACGATATGGCTGAGAAAACCACAAGCGGGCCGATGGATGCCGGGCGCTTCGCCGCGCTGGCTGACGCCTATGGCGGCGCGTTGCACCGCTGGCTGCGGGCCGATCAGGCCGCCGCGACACTGTTTGCCGAGACCGAGCAAGGCCGCGTCATCCTGGCGCGCGCCGGCAGGCTCGACGCCATGCTCGACCGGCATCGGGTCGAGGCGCCCAGCTCGGCGCTGCATCGCGCCATCGTCGCCCGGGCAACGTCCGAGGTTAGGCAGGAGCGGCGCCGTCGGTTCTGGTGGCTGGGCTTCGGGCTTGCGGCCGTCGGGCTCGCTGGCGCCGTGGCAGGGCTGGCGCTGGTGACCGTCGTCAGCCCGGATATCCAGTCCGACCATTATGTGATGGACGCCAACGCGACGTCGTTCGGCGACGCCGGGCCCGATGCCGACCAGGCGGAGGAGGACCTATGAACCCCCGTCTTGTCGCGGCATCCCTGGTGCTCAACGTCTTTCTGATCGGCGCGGTGGCCGGCGGGGCGGGCTGGCTGATCGGCAAATCCAATCCGGGCTTTTCGCTGGAATCGGCAGGCGGCCGGCTGCCCGCCGCCGACCGCAAGATTTTCCGCCAGGCGCTCCGCGAGGTGCGCCGAGAGTCCCGCGACGTGATCCTTGATGGACAGGCCGCAAGGCGCGAGGCGGCGAACCTGCTGCAGCAGCCTACCCTCGACAGCAACGCGCTTGCCGCCGCCCTGGAGCGCGCGCGCAACGCCGATGTCACCGTGCGGGCGCGGCTGGAACAGCGCATCGTCGAATTCGCCGCATCGGGCTCGCCGGAAGACCGCCAGCTGCTGGCGGACGCACTGCTTCGGCGTGCCGGCCGGCAGACGCCGCCCGCAAAAAAATCGCCATAGGCGGCGACGGAGAGGGTGGGTGTGCTCCGTTCAAGGGAAAGAGGGACAGGCCTGCCGTCAGTCGATGCCGGCAGGTTCTCTTCAACCTCGGAACTTCGGGAGTACCCCATGAACAGTCTGACGAAATATTCGCTCGCCGCCGCGCTCGCCATCGGCGGCACGGCCGCGGCAAGCGCGGCTTCGGCCATGCCGATCGCGCCGGTTGCGCCCGCCGCGCCGGGAATGATCGAGCATGTCGCCTGGGGTTGCGGGCCGGGCTGGCATCCCAACTACTGGGGTCACTGCGTGCCCAATCGCCGCGTTGTCTATCCCGGCTATTATTACTGGGGCGGACCGCGCGTCTATGTCGGTCCGGTCTGGCATCCTTACCATCGCTGGCATCACTGGCGCCGCTGGTAAGAGCCGCCTCGCGCCGCCGGTGCTGCGGCCGGCGTCGTGAACCATCCGATGACGAGGACAGGCCGGCCGACGCGGCGAGCGCCGGCCGGCGAGATGGAGGCCGGATTGGCCTTACCCGCATCAAATGCAACGCCGCCCGATCCGGCGCTTGTCGCGCTCCACCGCTTCGGCCTCGGCGCAAGACCAGGCGACGATTTCGCCAAGATTGCCGCCGATCCGCGCGGCTACCTCAAGGCCGAGCTCAAGCAGCAGGATATCGCGCTCATTTCCCCCGACGATCCGAGGAATGCCGGGCTGCTGGACAGCACGGCGGCGATCCAGGCCAGCATGGCGGCGGCCATGGAGCGCAAGGCGGCGCGGAGTGAAAAGGCGCCGGCCGTCATGCAGCCAATCGCGGCCGATGACCCAGCCGGCCCGGCCAATGCAAAAGCCAAACCCGCGGTGCCGCGCGTCGAGGCCGATATCTATCGCGACGAGGCACAAGCCCGGTTCGACAAGGCGCTTGCCGCGGCGCCCGGCTTCGTTGAGCGGCTGGTCGGCTTCTGTCGAACCATTTCTGCGTTTCCATCGCCAAGGCGCCGGTCGTCCGGGCAAGCGCCGGCGCCTTCGAGCGCGAGGCGATCCGCCCCTTCGTGCTCGGCCGCTTCGCCGATATGCTGCTTGCTGTCGAGCATCATCCGGCGACGCTGTTCTATCTCGACAACCAACAGTCCATCGGGCCTGATTCGCGCGCCGGCAAGCGGCGCGGCCGCGGCCTCAACGAGAACCTCGCCCGCGAGATCCTGGAACTGCATACGCTCGGCGTCGGCAGCGGCTATGCCCAGGCGGACGTCACCAGTTTCGCCGCCATGCTGACCGGCTGGACCATGGCGGGCCGCGAGGGGCGGCTGGGAGAACCGGGAAGCTTCGTCTTCAACACCAATGCGCATCAGCCGGGCAAGGCGGCGCTGCTCGGCAAGACCTATCCCGACGGGGGCATGGGCCAGGCGGAGTCCGCGCTCAACGACATTGCCCGCCATCCGGCCACCGCGCGGCACATCGCCACCAAGCTTGCCCGCCATTTCATCGCGGACGATCCGCCGCCGGCGGCTGTCGCCCGGCTGGCCTCGGTCTTCACCAAATCCGACCGCGACCTGCGTTCGATTGCGTTGACGCTGATCGACATGCCCGAAGCCTGGTCGATGCCGCTCACGAAGCTGCGCTCGCCCTTGGATTATGTCGTCGCGCTGCGACGGGCGGTCGGCGCGACCGCCGGCAACGAACCGCAGCGGTCGCTGCGCTGGCTGAACGTGCTCGGCGAGCCGCTGTGGCAGCCGCCGGGGCCGAACGGCTTTTCCGACAGCACCGACGCCTGGGCGTCGGCCGAAGGCATGAAGACGCGTCTCGATATGGCCTGGCAAGCCGCGCGGCAGGCCGACGACATCGGCAATCCCGACGAGATGCTTTCCAGCCTTCTCGGCGCCTCGGTCTCTTCGGAGACGCGAGAGGCGATCGCTCGCGCCGAATCAAGGCAGCAGGGCCTCGCGCTGCTGTTGATGGCGCCCGAGTTCCAACGCCGATGATCAGTATGGAGACGCGGCCATGAGCCTTCTTTGCGAAACCCCAAGCCTGTCCCGCCGCGCGATGCTGATGACCGGCGGGGCGCTGTTTGCCTGGGCTTTCCTGCCGCGCTTCGCACGCGCGGCCGACAGCCGCGACCCGCGCCTGATCGTCATCGTGCTGCGCGGCGCGCTGGATGGGCTGTCGACGGTCGGGCCGATCGGCGATCCGGACTATGCCGGCCTGCATTGCGATATCGCGCTTTCGCTTTCAGGCGCCAACCCGGCAATGCCGCTCGACGGTTTCTTTGCCGTCAGCCCGGCAATGCCGGTGTTTGCGCGCCTGTTCAAGGCGGGCCAAGCGGCGGTCGTGCACGCCGCTGCGACCGGCTATCGCGACCGCTCGCATTTCGACGGCCAGGACGTGCTGGAAAGCGGCCTTCCCGGTCCCGGCAATGTCACCACCGGCTGGCTCAACCGGGCTTTGGCCAGCCTGCCGGCGGGTGACAGAATCGCGAAGGCCGGCGGACTCGCGGTCGGGCCGTCGACGCCGCTGGTGATCCGTGGCGTAGCACCCGTGCTCGGCTGGGCGCCACAGGCGCTGCCGACCCCCGGCGACGCCTTGGCCGAACGCGTGCTCGACCTCTACAACCATCGTGACCCGCTGCTGGCTGCTGCCCTGCAGAAAGGTCTCGACGCCGATCGCATGGCGATGGGCGATCAGCTTGACGGCAAGACGATGAAGCCGAAGGGCGGCCTCGACAATGCCGCCGGCATGCGCCAGTCGGCGCAAGGTGCCGCAAGGCTGATGGCGGCCGATGACGGGCCGCGCATCGCGGCTTTGGCCTTCGACGGCTGGGACACGCATGTCAACGAAGGCGGCGCGACGGGGCGGCTCGCCAACCTGCTCGGCGGCCTCGACGGCGCCTTCGAGGAATTCGAGAAAGGGCTCGGCGCGCGCTGGCAGGACACGGCGGTCGTCGCGATCACCGAGTTCGGCCGTACGGCGCGCATCAACGGCACGGTCGGCACCGACCAGGCACCGGCACGGTGGTGCTGCTCGCCGGCGGCGCGATCAGGGGCGGCCGCGTCATTGCCGACTGGCCGGGACTGAAGCCGGCGCAGCTCTATGAAGGCCGCGACCTCGCGCCGACCAGCGATGTGCGCGCGGTGCTGAAGGGGCTGCTGGCGGATCAGTTCGGGCTTTCGGCGGCAGTGCTTGGCGACAAGGTGTTTCCGGAGTCGGCGGCGGTGAAGCCGATGCGGGATCTGGTGGCGTGAGCCTGGGTTTGCCGGTCAGAGATGGCTTCGGCGCCCTCTCAGTTCGTCATCCACGGGCGGAGCGGGAGCGAAGCGGACGCGGAGACCCGAGGATCCATTCCGTTACCTTCACCGAAGGGCGCGGCGGAGCAGAATTCTGAACCGTCGCAACGCCTCAACGTAACGGAATGGCAACTGTGTTCACGCGAATGCGGTTTTGTCGCGCATGATGGCGTTGAGGACGACCAGGAGCTTCCTTGCGACGGCGATGATGGCGAGTTTCTTGGACCCTGAGCGGGCAGCAAGTGCGGTATAGAAGGTCTTGAAGCGCTCACAGGTTCTGATGGCGGTGAGGGCAGCCATATAGAGGGCGCGACGCACGCGTGATCGCCCGCCCTGGATCTGGCTCCTGCGGCTGAGCTTGCCGCTCTTGTTGTCGAACGGGGCAAGGCCGGCGAGCGCGGCGATCGCCTTGGGTGAGCGCTGGCCGAGCTCGGGCAGGAGCGCCAGCAAAGAGAGCGCGCCGACATTGGAGACACCGGGCACGGAGACCATCAGCGCATGGTCGCGAGCGGTGTCCTGGTTTTGACGAATGACTTCGGCAATCTGGCTCTCGAACGCCTTGATACGCGTGTCGAGGAAGGCGATCGTCTCTTCCAGATCGGCAATGACGGCCTCCTCGAAAGCCTCGGCGAGGTGCTTCTTCAGCGCTGCCCGCATCTCGACCAAATGATCGCGGTGGCCGGCAAGCGATTGAAGCCGCTCGACTTCTTCGCTCGGCGCCGGCTCGGCCTCAGGGTTATAGCGACGGCCATAGTCGCTCAGCATCCTGGCATCGAGAGGATCGGTCTTGGCGCGCCGGCGCGTCGACTTCGAATAGTGGTGGGTGTGCGCCGGGTTGTGCCGCGAGAACGGCACGCCGGCCTTGGCCAGCGCATGGCGCAGCAGCCGGTCATGGACACCTGTCGCCTCCATGACGACGAAGTCCCGACTGGGATCAAGGCCTGCCACATAGGCGGCGATCGCATCGGCCTGGTTGTCGATGCGCCGAAGACGGCCGCTTGTCTCATCAAAAAAGTCGAGCCACTGCTTGGAGATGTCGCAGCCGACATAGTTCTGGGCTATCATGTCCACGCCTCTTCCTGTGGTGCGGGGTCTGCTTCGAACAGCCCCGTGCAACTGTTCAGGTTGATGGTTCACCGGTGGGAAGGGACCGGGCCATGCCACGGCCTGTCCGAAAGGACGACCACGATCCACTCGGTCTCCTTCCCACCTCAACCATACACCAGAACCAACACACAGGATCCTCGGGTCTGCGCCGCGTCGCTTCGCTCCTTGCTCCGCCCGTGGATGACGAGGCTGAGGGCCCGCTGCCAATCACGAACGCTGGCGCGGAGGTTTCGAACCTGTGCGTGGGGACCTTAGCCAAACCGCCCGCGCCGTTTCCGGCGCGGGCGTCGACGGCGATCCGGAAGCGGTCATCAGCTCCAAAAACCGTGATGCCAGCGGCCGTGATACCAGAAGCCGGGATGCCAATGGCGCACATGCATCGGGCGGATGATCACCCTGCCGTTCGGCACGCATCTGCCCCAGCGGTTCACGTGCCAGCCCGGGCCGCAGCGCCAGCCGACGGTCTCGACTGGCAGCGGAGATGCGCTTGGCTTGACAAGCGGCATGGCCTCGGAGCCTACGGCGGAAACCGTCAATGTGCCGGCGGCCAGGGCGATGGACAGAAAGTATTTTGCGAACATGCGTTGTCTCCGTAATTCGTCCCTACGTCCGTGAAACGAAGTGTAGGCCGATTTCCGTCGGAGCGGTGTGGATCACATCTTCGTTAGCTCCTTCGACGGTGCCGCCCCGCGGCGGTTCAGCACGCGTGGTCTCGCGGTTGCGCCGTTGAAATGGGATTGCCGCGGCCGGCATCAAATTGATCCATATCAAGGAGCCACGAGGTTCTCCGCTCTAAGCTTTGGATTGACAAAGGCCGATCGGCGGAGACCGGCCGAAGGCGAGTTGAGACCAGGAGTCATAGCGATGATGATCCGCACGCTCTCCACCTTGGAATGCACGAAATTGCTGGCGACAAACCGCACTGGACACCTGGCATGCGTGAAGGACGGACAACCCTATGTCGTGCCCTTGAATTACGCCTATGCCGACAGTCACCTCTATGCGTTTTCGCTCCTTGGCAAGAAGGTCGACTGGATGCGGGCCAATCCCCTGGTGTGCGCACAAGTGGCGGAACACACACAGGGGCGCGGGTGGAAAAGCGTGATTGTCGACGGCCGCTATGAGGAACTGCCGGACCGGATCGGCCACAAGGTTCAGCGCGACCATGCGTGGGCAGTGTTGAGCAAGCACACCGACTGGTGGGAGCCCGGCGCGCTCAAACCCGTCACGCCTCCCACCTCGGATAACATGCCGCACGTCTTTTTCCGGATCCTCGTCGAGCAGATTTCGGGACGGGAAGCCACCGAATAGACTGCGCCATTCGGCGCGAGCCGTGCCCCGACATCGAAGCGTCATCGCCAGCATTCGCGCTGCCGACATCCTTCGTGACGGCAACCCGGATGGAGCAGAGCCGGACTATTCGCCCAACGTCGCCACCGTCTTCAGCGCGCCGTCCAGCATGTCGCCCTTCTCGTCCTTCAGCGCCGCCTCGCGCAGCCGGCGTAGCCAGTCGGCGGCGTCTTCGCGACCCTTGAGCATCGGCAGCGCCGAGAGCACGCGGTCGAATTTCGACTGGGCGCGGGCATGGGTGTCGCTGTAGCCCTTGATCAGCCGGCGGCAGTTCAGGATTTCGGTGGCCAAAGCGTAGTCCTGCCGCGCATGGCTGAGCGCCAATTCGTACCAGCGCTCGAGATGCTCGACTTCGACCTTGTGGCGCAGCAGGCGGCGGCGCCAGCGGCGCAGGCCGCCGATGAACCACAGCATGGCGAAGCCGGTAAAGCTGTCGGTGCGGATGTGGCGGCCGCGATTGATGCGGCGGTCGAGGAAGGCGGCGAGCTTCGGCCGGCTCTCGATATAGCTGCCGAGCCCTGCCGGCATAGTGCCGCAGAATTCCTCGATGCGCGGATGGAAATATTCGGTGACCTGCAGGACCGCACCTTCCTTGACGCCGACCTCCTTGCGCACGCGCTTGTCGCGGGTCGAGCGCGTCTTGAGATCGGCGACGCGGATCATGTCGTCATAGCACATGGCGTTGGCGAGATGCTTTGCCGCGGCGGTGGACAGAGCATAGCCGCGCTCCGCATTGTCCAGCGCCACCGCCTTGTCCAGCCGGTGAAGATATTCGCCGCCATAGGCGACGTCCTGGTAGTCGACGACCTTCTTCAGCCCGCGCTCGGCCATGTCGCGCAGCGGCTGCGGCAGCGCCGCGACGCGGGCGGCAAGCTGCTGCCAGCCCTTCAGCAGGGTTTCCGGACCGCTGACCTTCGCCGTCGACTTGGGTGCGGCGGCAGGCTTCGCGGCCTTCTCGCTTGTTGGCGCGGCCGCGATGCCCAGCGCGCGGTCACAAGCCGCGCCGAAGGCGGCAAGGCTGGCTTTCACACCACGACCGCCGGCGCCGATCGCCTGCTCATAGCTTTCGCGGGGGAAGGGCAGCGCATCCGAGCCGGCCAGCGCGCCGAGCAGGCTGGCCGAGATCATGGTGCCATTGTCGGCGGCGATCTTTTCCATGTCGAAGGCGATGAAGCGCTTGGCCGCGGCCTCAGCCGTCGCGTGCACCTTTTCCGACGAGGCGCGGCCGTCGCCCGGCTCGATCTTTTCCGACACGGCGGCGATGCGGTGCGAGGAGGTGATCAGCGTCGTGCGTTCGGGCGTGACGAAGCCGCGGATGATGGCGCGGCCCGCCTCCATCAGCTCGGCTGCGATCAATATGTCGACGTCGCCCTGCGACGGCGACAGCGCGAAGACCGGCAGCCGGCCGGTGTCGCGGGCCATCTCGATATAGTAGATCGTGGCGCCGGTGCGCTGGGCGACGCCGGCGACGGAGGTCGATTGCGCGATGTAGCCGTTGCGCTCGGCGACATCGGTGATCCAATCGGCCAGCACGCCGCCACCCTGGCCGCCAACGGCGAGCACGGCGAGCTTTATCACCCGCTCGTCATCAAAGGCGCCCGATTTCGGGCGCAGCGCTGCTTTGTGATCAAGCATCGGCAAACATCAAACGGCGGCTCTCGCGGCGGCGCTGCAACAGGCCGATCACGGCGCGGCGCGCGCTTTCGAGGAAACGGTCCCAGCGGCCGGGATTGTGGACGACATCGGCGCGGTAGAAGGAGGGGCAAAGCACGGCGGCGTCCGCCACCTCGCCGCAATTGCCGCAGCCGACGCAATTCTGGTCGATCGAGGCGACGGGATCGTCGCGCAACGGATCGTCGAGCGACTTCACCGACAGCGATGGACAGCCAGAGAGGCGCATGCAGGCATGGTCGCCGGTGCAGATGTCCTCGTCGACACCGAATTTCGGCTTGACCACGCGCTCGCCGCCCTTGATCGCCTTGTCGACCAGCGGCTTCTCGCGGCGCTGGCGGTTGAGCATGCATTCGGACGAGGCGACGATGACCTTCGGCCCCTTCTCCTCGGTGGTCAGCGCCTCGCGCAGCGCGGCGCGCATCTTGCCGACATCATAGGTGCGGTCGATGTGGCGCAGCCATTTGACCCCCATGCCCTTCACCGCTTCATCGATCGGATGCTTCGTCGACTTGGTGCGGTTGTTGGCGCGCGACGACAGGATGTCCTGCCCCCCGGTGGCGGCCGAGTAGAAATTGTCGACGATGACGATGACGCCGTCATTCCGGTTGAAGACGGCATTGCCGATCGAGGAGGTGAGGCCGTTGTGCCAAAACCCGCCGTCGCCGACGAAGGAAATCGAGCGGCGTTTTGCTTCCGGCGAGTTGAAGGCGGAGGCCGAGGCGGGCCCCAGCCCGTAGCCCATGGTGGTGGCGCCGAGCTCGAAGGGCGGCATGATCGAGAACAGATGGCAGCCGATGTCGGAAGCGATGTGGTGCTTACCGAGTTCCTGCTCGACCAGCTTGGTCGCGGCGAAGATCGGCCGCTCCGGGCAGCCGACGCAGAAGCCCGGGGGCCGGCCCGGAACGACATTGATGAGATCGGCGGTGTCGATGCCTTCGCCCAGCTTGTTCGGCGCGCGCACCTCGCCCGGCAAAAGATGCGGGGCGTTGGCGCGCAGGAAGGAGCCGATGCCGTCGAGCATCACCTGCCCAGTATATTCGCCGGCCATCGGCAGATGCTCCTTGCCGACCAGCCTGGTGCCGCGCCCGGCCTTATGCAGCATCGCGGCAAAGGCCTGCTCGATATAGTTGGGCTGGCCTTCCTCGACGACCAGCACCGCCTGCTTGCCTTCGCAGAAGGCGAGGAACTCGTCGTCCACCAGCGGATAGACGGCGTTGAGCACGTAGAGCGGCACGTCGGTGTCGCCATAGGTGTCGGCAAGGCCGAGCCGCTGCAGCGCGCGGATGACGGAATTGTACATGCCGCCCTGCATGACGATGCCGACCGAGCCATGGTCCGGCCCGAACATCTCGTTGATCTTGCGGCTATTGATGAAATCGACCGCCGCCGGCCAGCGCTTGGCGACCTTCTCCTTTTCATGCAGGAAGGAAGCGGGCGGCAGCACGATGCGGCCGGTGTCGCGGCGCGGCGCCGACAGCGCGTCGGCGACCGACATTGGCGGGCGCTTGTTGTCCTTGGCGATGAAGTGGCCGTGGACATGGCAGCAGCGGATGCGCACCTGCAGCATCACGGGTGTGTTCGACGCCTCGGACAGTTCGAAGCCGTCCTCGACCGCCTTGACGATCGAGGGCAGGTTCGGGCGCGGGTCGAGCAGCCAGACCTGGCTCTTCATGGCAAAGGCGTGGCTGCGCTCCTGCATGATGGAGGAGCCCTCGCCATAATCCTCGCCGACGATGATCAGCGCGCCGCCAGTGACGCCGCCGGACGCAAGGTTCGCCAGCGCGTCGGAAGCGACGTTGGTGCCGACCGTCGACTTGAAGGTGGCGGCGCCCCGGATCGGATAGTGCACCGAAGCGGCAAGCATGGCGGTGGCGGTCGCTTCCGAGGCGCTTGCCTCGAAGTGCACGCCAAGCTCGCCCAGAATGTCCTGCGCATCGGCCAGCACATCCATCAGGTGGCTGATCGGCGCGCCCTGGTAGCCGCCGACATAGCCGACGCCGCATTGCAGCAGCGCCTTGGTGATGGCGAGGATGCCCTCGCCGGCGAATTCCTCGCCGGCTCCTAACCTCAGCTTTTCGACTTCCTTGGCAAAAGACCGTTCGGCCATGTCTGCCTCCTTCCGTTGCCGCAACCAGGCGGCGCGTACGTCAACTCAGATGTCGTGCTTGCGGATGTTCTTCAGCATCTTCTGCAGGATCGCGATCAGCGCCGCATATTCGGCATCGTCGACATCCTCGAACATCGCCTCGAAAGCGTCGTGCATCGCCGGCCAGGCGCGGGTGAAGAGCGCGCGTCCGTCGTCGGTCAGAAACACATGGCGGATGCGGCTGTCGGTGACGCCCTGCTCGCGCCGCACCAGGCCCTGGCCTTCCAGCGTGTCGAGCGTGCGGCTCAAGGTCGACTGCTCGATCACCGTATAGACCGATAGGTCGTTGACGGTGACGCCGTCGGTGACCGAGAGCACGGCGAGCGTCCGCACCTGCGGAATGGTAAGACCTTGCTTACGGAAATCCTCGCGCAAAGTGGCGTTGTAGCGGCCCATGATGCGGTTCATCAGATAGGGCGCGAATTGCTGCAGCCCGATCTGGCCGAGGGTCGAGATGCGCTGGGGTTTTTCGGCGAGCTTTTGTTCCATCAGAGCCTCCCCGCCAGAAGGAAGCCGGAGCCGCCGCCTAGGCCGGCTCCCGGATGGGTCGAAGCGCCGATATGGTAGAGGCCTTTGATGCCGGTCTCGTGGTTGCGGCTCGCCTTGAACGGCCGCCACAGGAAGGACTGGTCGATGGTGGATGAGCCGCCATAGGGATCGCCGCCGACCAGGTTGATGTTCATCGCCTCGAGATCGGCCGGCGAATAGGCGCGACGGGCAAGCACCGTGTCGCGGAAATCGTCAATGTGGCTGGCGAGGATCGCCTCGACGCGGTCGGCATAGGCCTCGCGCAGCGCTTCGGTCCAGCGCCCGTCAGCCGGGGCATTCAGCTTGCCGGCGGCATCGCCCTTGATGTGGCGCGGTGCCTCGGGAAGCTGCAGCCATAGGATCGCCTTGCCTTCCGGACAGCGCGACGGATCGAGCGCGTGCGGCTGGCCGACGCAGATGGTCGGAATTTCCGGCAGCAGGCCGCGCACCGCCTCGTTGCAGGCTTTGGAGACGCCATCCAAGCCCGGCGTCAGATGCAGCAGCGCCACCTTGTCGAGGCCCTCGCCGCGCCAGGCCGGCGGCTTGTGGAGCGCGTAGTGGATCTGAAAATTGCCCTTGCCGTAGCGATAGGACTGGGTGGCCTTGGTGGCTGCTTCCGGCGCATCCCTGCCGAGCAGGCGGCCGTAGAGCTGCGTCGGCGTGACCGAGCAGATGACGCTCTTCGTGGCGGTCAACGTCTCGCCCGACGCGAGCCGCACACCGGTGGCGCGGCCGCCGGTCTGGACGACCGAGGCGACGTCGGCGTCGACGCGTATCTCGCCGCCGCGTTCCTTGATCACCGCTTCGAAGGCGGCGAGCAGGTTTTTCGCGCCGCCCTTGACAATGGGGGCACCGGCGGCCTCCAGCGCGAAGGCGATGACCTTGGCGATCTGGCCGGAGAAGGCGTCTTCGGGCCCAAGCCCGGCATGCAGCACCCAGGGTGCCCAGAGCGCGCGGACCGTGTCGGATCTGTAGGTCGTCTCAAGCCAGCCGCGCGCGGGCACCAGCGCCTCGCCCATGAAGGCGGCGAGGTCGCGCGGGCCGCGCCGCCAGGCCTCGCCGGCCAGCAGCTTGGTTGTCGGATAGGACCAGAGCGCGCCGCCGAGCAGGCCGAACAGCAGCCCGGCATTGCGCTCGATGCCGCCGACGTCGCCGCCATGGCGGTCGCCGTCGCCGGCGGCGATCCGGTTGAGCGCCGGAATGTTGGTGGCGCGGTCGGTGGTGAGCACGGCATGGCTGCCGTCCGGCATGAGAACGCCTGTGGGAGTCGCCGTGTGGCAGAACTCCAGCCCATGCCGCGCAAGGTCCTTGCCAAGCGCGGCAAAGGCCGGCGAGGTGATGAACAGCACGAAGGTCGTCGCCATCACGTCATGGACGAAGCCCGGCGCGGTGATCTCCTCGGTGCGCATGCAGCCGCCGATGCGGTCGTTGCGCTCGAGCACCAGCACCTTGGCGCCCTTGGCGCCAAGCATTGCCGCGCAGACCAGGGCGTTGATGCCGCTGCCGACGATGATGTGATCGGCGGCGGTCATTGAGGGGTGCTCGCGGTCAAGAAATGGACGTCAATCGCGCAAAGCCGAGTTCCTTCGCGCCCCCCTGTGTCCTGCCGGACATCTCCCCCACAAGGGGGGAGATTGGCAGCCTCGGCGCCTTGCTCAATCCTGCGGCGTTGGAGATTGGCGAAAGCACGCGTGACGTCTGATCTCCCCCCTTGTGGGGGAGATGTCCGGCAGGACAGAGGGGGGCGCCGTAGAGCGCTGACGCTCCAAGACGACCACATCGACTCCATCACTCCATTGCCCTCGAGCATGATCTTCTCCCGAAGACCGCCGCCTCGCCCTATTTGCCTGGCACCAGCGCCAGCGCGCGGATCGGGCTGCCGGTGCCGCGCTCGATCTTGAGCGGGGCCGCGATCAGGATAGCGCCCTTCGGCGGCAGCTGGTCGAGATTGCAGAGGCTGGCGAGGCCATAGCGGTTGGCCTTGTGCATCAGCGTGTGGGCCGGGAATGGCGGCTCCATGCCGCCGGCCTTGCCGGCATCGGTACCGATCGTCTCCGAGCCCCAGCCCTTGATATCCTTGCTGATCAGGAACTGGATGGCTTCGGCCGTCGGGCCGGGCGTGTGAGGGCCGGTCTCGTTGGCATTGAGGAACTCGGCTTCCGAGCCGTTGCGCTTGTACCAGTCGGTGCGCATCACCACCCACTCGCCGGGATTGATGGCGCCGTGCTTGGCCTCCCAGGCCTTGATATGGTCGACGGTGAGCAGGAAATCGTGGTCTTCAGCCGCTTCCACTGAGCAGTCGATGACGTTGACCGGACCGATGAAATTCTGCGCCGGAATGGTGTCGGTGGCGCCGTCCGGATAATCCTTGCCGGTAATCCAGTGCTGCGGCGCGTCGAAATGCGTGCCCGAATGCTCGCCGAGCTTCAGCCAGTTCCAGGCCCACCACGGACCGTTCTTGTCGTATTTGGAAATCTCGTGGATCTCGATCTTCGGCGTGTCGACGGCGAGTTCCGGCGGCAGCTTGATCAGCGGCGTGTTCGGCCCGAGCGGCGCCGTCAGGTCGACCACCTTGATGGCGCCCGAGAGCAGCTGGCCGGCGACCTCGCCGAGGAGTTTCTGCGTGTCCATGGTCTTTGTTCCCTCTTGTCTCTGATGATCAAGGCTCGTTGCGGCCCTTAATATACCTACTAGACGAAAACATATGCATCTGCAATTATCTTTAAGCATAAAGCATTTTGGGGCGGGGCGTGAGCGAGTTCGACGCCATCTTTGTCGGGGCGGGCCACAACAGTCTGGCATGCGCCGCGCATCTGGCGCTCAAAGGCTGGAAAATAGCGGTTTTCGAACGCAGCGAAACGATCGGCGGGGCAGTGCGGACCGCCGAATACACGCTTCCCGGCTTCCGGCACGATTTCGGCGCGATGAATTTGAGCCTCTTTGCAGGCTCCGCCTTTCACCGGAAATATGCAAATGAATTGAATAGCCACGGGCTGGAGTTCGCGCCGGTGGCCGATTGTTTCGCCAGCGCCTTCCCCGATGGGAAATGGTTCGGCGTCAGCAACGACCTGGAAAAGACCGCATCGCGGCTGGCCGCCTTCTCGGCGGCGGACGCGGCCACATGGCGGAAACTGGTAGGCGCCTTCCCGGGCGAAGCTGAGCATCTGTTCCGGCTGCTCGGATCGCCGATGAGCGCAAGGGCGCTGGCCGGCACGGGCTGGAATCTCTGGCGCAAGAAGGGTCTTGCCGGCGCGCTCGATACCGGCCGGCTGCTGCTCTCATCGCCGCGCGGGTGGCTGGAGGAAAATTTCGAGACGCCGCATGTCCGCACCACGCTCGCGGCCTGGGGCATGCATCTCGACTTCGCGCCCGACATCGCCGGGGGCGCCGTCTTCCCCTACCTGGAATCGATGGCCAACCAGAGTTTCGGCATGGTGCTGGGCAAAGGCGGTGCCGACACCATCATCCATGCCCTGGCCGGCATGGTGAAGGCGGCCTGTGGCCAGATCACGACCGGCGCCGATGTCGCCGAGATCATGGTTTCCGGCGGCAGGGCGACCGGGGTGCGGCTGGCATCCGGCGAAACGCATGTTGCGACCAAGGCCCTCATTGCCGGTGTCGCACCGAAAGCGCTGCCGGGCAAGCTGCTGCCCAATGGCTCGGGCGACGCCGGTTTTGACGCTGCGATGCAGACATTCCGTCATGCGCCGGGCACGATGATGATCCATCTGGCGATGGACGATCTGCCGGACTGGAGCGCCGGCGCCGAGCTTCGCCAGTTCGCCTATGTGCATCTGGCGCCGTCGCTCGATGCCATGTCGCGCACCTACCAGCAGGCGATCGCCGGCCAGTTGCCCGACCAGCCCGTGCTCGTGGTCGGCCAGCCGACGGCCGTCGACCCTTCGCGGGCGCCGCAAGGCAAGCATGTGCTGTGGGTGCAGGTGCGCATGCTGCCGGCGGAGATCCTCGGCGATGCCGCGGGCAAGATCGCGCCGGCGCAGTGGGATGCCGTCAAGGACGCCTATGCCGAGCGCGTGCTCGACATCATCGAGAGCTACGCGCCGGGATTGCGCCGCAAGGTGCTTGGCCGCGCGATCTTCTCGCCACTCGATCTCGAGCGCGAAAACCCGAACCTGGTCGGTGGCGACCAGATCTGCGGCAGCCACCATCTGGCGCAGAATTTCCTCTTCCGCCCGGCGCGCGGCTTTGCGCGCTGGAACACGCCCGTCGCCAACCTGTACCTCACCGGAGCCGCGACATGGCCCGGCGCCGGCACGGGCGCGGCCTCCGGCTTCATGCTCGCCCAACAGCTGGGAGGAAACTAGAATTCCGGGACGGGAAGCGCGCGGTTGCCCGGGTGCCTGAACAGACGGATCGATGACGCCGCGCAAATTAAAGACAACCAACAAGGGGAACGACCATGACCATCAACAGACGCGACTTGCTTGGATATGGCGCCGCCGCGATCGGCGCGGCGACGCTTGGCCTGCCGAGGGCGGCCAAGGCGGCCGACGAGCTCACCATCGCCTACAACGTCAACCTGCCCTCCTGGGATCCGACGACCGGCCCTTCCGCGGTGAACCCGACCATTCAGGGCCTCTACCAGTCGGTGTTCGACCAGATCATCGGCCAGAAGCCGGACCTCTCCTTCACGCCGGGACTGCTCACCGAATGGGGCTGGAACGACGACCGCACCAAGGTGACGATGACGGTGCGCGAAGGCGTCAAATGGCATGACGGCTCGCCCTTCACGCCGGAAGACGTCGTGTGGTCGCTGACCCGGGCCGGCGACGAGAAGACCGGCAACCCGATCCAGTTCGTCTGGAAGAACGTCAACAATTTCAAGATCGACGGCAACAAGATCACCGGCGACGTCGTCCAGTTCGATCCGGTCTATTTCAAGTGGATGTCGTTCCTGACCGGCTACATCCTGCCGAAAGCCTATTACGAGAAGGTCGGGGCCGAAGGCTTCGAGAAGGCCCCGATCGGCACCGGGCCGTATATGGTCGACAAGTTCGAGCGCAACGCCTTCCTGCGCCTGAAGGCCAATCCGCATTATTGGGGCACGAAGCCGGCCTTCGAGAATGTGACGATCAAGTTCGTCACCGATGCGGCGAGCCGTGTCGCCGAGATCGAGTCGGGCTCCTCGCAGGTGACGCTCGAAATCCCCTATGAGGAATATGACCGGCTGATCGCCAAGGACGGGCTTGCCGGCTCGATCAAGAACGTCTCCGACATCGGCATGATCTTCTTCAACGACATCGAGGCGATGCTGGACAAGAACGTCCGCCAGGCGGCCGTGATGGCGGTCGACAAGGAGCTTCTTGTCAAGCGCCTGCTGCGCGGCTACGGCCAGCCGATCGCGACGCTGGAGACGCCGGAATACACGGCCTTCGATCCCTCGATCAAGGTCGAGCACAACCCGGAGAAAGCCAAGGAATTGCTAGCCGCCTCGGGCTATTCGACCAAGAAGCCGGTCAAGTTCACCATCCAGACCACCAAGGGCTTCAAGCCCAAGGACTATGAGATGATCCAGGCGATCGTCGGCATGTGGCGCAAGGTCGGCATCGAGGCCAAGATCGAGGTCTATGAGATCGCCAAGCATTACGAGCTGCGCGCCGCCGACAAGCTGGCGCCGGCCGCCTTCTACAATTGGGGCAACTCCATCGGCGACCCGACCACCTCGACCGGCTTCGCCATGTACGGCCCGAGCCCGCATTCGGTTTGGGACAGCAAGGACCTGATCGACATGATCAACCCGCTCTGGGGCGAGAAGGACGAGGCCAAGCGCATCGCCGGCTGGAAGGCGGTCGACAAATACATCGCCGAGCAGGCCTATGTGCTTCCGCTGATCCAGTATGCGCAGCCGATCGTGCATTCGAAGAAGGTCAACGTCGTGCAGCATGTGTCCGGCGCGTTGCTGCCGGCGCTGATGACCCCGGCCGCCTGATCGAAATGAGGAGGCGCGGTAGCGTGCCTCCTTCAACGACGCAGCCCCCTCATCCGGCCCTTCGGGCCACCTTCTCCCCCAGGGGAGAAGAGGCCGCCGACGGCTGAGCCAGCCTCTTCTCCCCACCGGGGAGAAGGTGGCCGCGAAGCGGCCGGATGAGGGGGATTCCGTTCAGAGTGATTACGCACGCATGCTGCTGCAGAGATTCCTCGTTCGTCTGTTGACGATGCTGGTGACGCTGTTTGGCGTCGCCATCGTCGTCTTCGTCGTCATCCGGGTCGCGCCAGGCGATCCGATCGCCATGATGCTGCCGCCCGGCGCCAGCGATGACGACATCGCCCGGCTGCGCGCGCTCTACGGGCTCGACAAGTCAATCGTGCAGCAATTCTTCATCTGGCTCGGCGGCGTGCTGCATGGCGATTTCGGCACCTCGATCTCGCTGCGCCAGGACGTGCTCGGCCTGGTCTTCGACCGGCTGCCGGCGACGCTGGAGCTGGCGACCGTGGCGCTGCTGATGGCGATCGCGCTCGGCGCCACCGCCGCGATCCTCGGCGCGCGCTCGCGCGGCACGGCCATCGAGGCCGGCATCGACATCGTGAGCGGCGCGACGCTCTCAATTCCCGATTTCCTGTGGGGCCTTGTGCTGATCCTTTTGTTCGGCGTGCTGGTGCCGGTGTTCGACATTTCCGGCCGGGTGTCGCCGCAGCTCGATCTGCCTTTCGTCACCCAGTTCTATCTGGTCGAGAGCATTCTCAGGCTGCGCTTCGACCTCACCTGGGACCTGCTGAAACACATGCTGATGCCGGCCGTGGCCTTGGCGCTGCCGCTGGCGGCGATTATCGCGCAGTTGCTCAAACAGTCGCTGAAGGAGGTGCTCGACCTCGACTATGTCGTGCTGGCGCGTGTCAAAGGCTTTTCCGAGACGCAGGTCATCCTGCGCGAGGCGCTGAAGAACGCGGCCCTGCCGACGCTGACGCTGGTCGGCGTGCAATTCACCTTCCTCATCGGCGGCACCGTCATCGTCGAGCGGCTGTTTTCCTATGAAGGTCTCGGCAATATGGCGATCGACGCCGTCATCAACCGAGACCTGCCACTGATCCAGGGCATCGTGCTGGTCTTCGCGCTGCTCTTCGTGCTGATCAACCTCGCCGTCGATATGATGTATGCGCTGCTCAATCCGAGGCTGCGCCATGGATGAGGCGCGCGTTGCCCGGCGCCGTTTGAGCCCGAGGCTGTGGCTGGCCGGCGGTTGGCTTGTGCTGGCGATGCTCGCGGCCATCTTCGCGCCGCTGCTCGCGCCGCAGGACCCGCTGGCGCAGGATTTGATGCTGGAGCGCCTGCCGCCCTTCTGGCTGGACGGCGCCGAGCCCGGCTATTGGCTGGGCACCGACAGCCTGGGACGCGATCTGTTGTCGCGGCTGATCTTCGGCGGCCGCATCGCCTTCATCGTCGCCTTTGCCGCGGCGACGTCCGCCTGCCTTCTCGGTTCGGCGCTCGGGCTGATCGCGGGCTATTTTGGCGGCTGGGCCGACCGCATCATCTCGCGCGTCGTCGATGTCTGGATGGCGTTCCCGCCGGTCCTGTTCGCGATCCTGCTGGTGGCGGTGCTGGGCACGGGCCTCAGCTCCGTCATCCTTGCGATTGCGATTATCGACTGGACGCGCTTTTGCCGGGTGATCCGCGCCGAGGCGATGAGCCAGGCGCGCATGGATTATGTCGAGAGCGCGCGCATCGCCGGCTATGGCCGCATCGGCATCATGCTGCGCGAAGTGCTGCCCAATGTGCTGCCGTCTGTGGTGGCGCTTTTGTCGCTCGAAATGGGCATCGCCGTGATCGTCGAGGCGATCCTGTCCTTCGTCAATCTGTCGATCTCGACCGACGATCCGACCTGGGGCGGCATCATCGCCGAGGGCCGTCTGTCGATCCACCAGGCCTGGTGGGTGCTGGTGTTCCCGCTGATCACGCTGATCCTCACTGTGCTTTCCTTCAGCCAGTTCGGCGAAGCGCTGAAGGCGCGCTTCGATCCGGTGCTGCGATGAGCGCGTGTCTGGACATCCGCGGCCTGAGCGCCGTGCTGCCCAACGGCCAGCGCGTGCTGCGCTCGGTGTCGCTCGCCGTGCAGCCTGGCGAGGTGCGCGCGCTGGTCGGCGAGAGCGGCGCCGGCAAGACGATGATCGGCAAGGCGGTGCTCGGCGTGCTGCCGAAAAGCGTGCGCATCGTAGAAGGCGAGATGCTGATCGAAGGCGAGGATCTCGGCCGGCTCGACGCCAAGGCCCGGCGCAACCTGATCGGCGCGCGCACGGCGCTGATCCCGCAGGACCCGCTGACCGCGCTCAACCCGTCGCGCCGCATTGGCCCACAGATGACCGACCGGCTGGTGCGCATCCTCGGCTGGAGCGGCGAGCGGGCCGACAAGCGTATCCGCCAGTTGCTCGACGAGGTACAGATCCGAGATCCTGAACGCGTGCTGAAAAGCTATCCGCACGAATTGTCCGGCGGCATGCGCCAGCGCGTGCTGATCGCGGCGGCCTTCGCGGCGGAACCGAGGCTGATCGTCGCCGACGAGCCGACGACGGCGCTGGACGTGACCGTGCAGAAGCAGATCCTGCGGCTGATCGCGCATTTGCAGCGCGACCACGGCACGGCGATCCTGTTCGTCACCCACGATCTCGGCGTCGTTGCCAAGATCAGCCAGAAAGTGTCGGTGCTCTATGCCGGCAAAGTGGTGGAGGAGGCAGAGACCGCCCAGCTCTTCGCTGCCCCGCAGCACGCCTACACGCAGGCGCTGATCGCGGCGACGCCGCGCTACACCGATCCATACGCATCGCTGAAGCCGGTGGACGAGAGCGTGCTTGCCGGGCTCACGGCTGAGATCGCAGCCGCCGACAAAGATTGGAGGCCCGGCCATGGCTGAGCCGCTGTTTTCCGTGCGCGGGCTGAAAGTGGCGCTGCCGGACATGACGCGCAAGCCATTGATCGGCCGCGCGCCGCTGGCCGAAATCCTGAAAGGGCTCGACTTCGACCTGGCCAAGGGATCGGTGACCGGTATCGTCGGCGAGTCCGGTTCGGGCAAGTCGACGCTCGGGCGCGCGCTGGTCAGGCTGCTCGAGCCGAGCGCCGGCGCGATCAGCCTCGAGGGGCGCGACATCAGCCATCTTTCGGAGGCTGAGCTCAGGCCGCTGCGCCGCGACCTACAGATGATCTTCCAGGACCCGATGTCGTCGCTCAATCCGCGGCATACGGTCTTCAACATTATCGCGGCGCCCTTGCGGCAAAACGGCCTCGGCGACCGGCTCAAGGAGCGCGTCGCGGAAGCGCTGCAGCGCGTCGGCCTGCCACAGAATTTTGCCAGCCGCTACCGCCACGAGCTGTCGGGCGGGCAACGCCAGCGCGTCGGCATCGCACGGGCGCTGGCGCTGGCGCCGAAATTCGTGTTGGCCGACGAGATCGTCTCCGGCCTCGACGTCTCGACCCAGGCGCAGATCCTGACGCTGCTGGAGAAGCTGGCGGCCGAGATGGGGCTGACGATCGCCTTCATCAGCCACGATCTGTCGGTGATCCGGCGGCTCTGCCAGCAGGTCATCGTCATGCGCGAAGGCAGGATCGTCGAGGCCAGCGCCACGGACGCGCTGTTCGACAATCCGCAGGAGTCCTACACGCGCGACCTGCTCGCCGCCATTCCGCTGCCGGAGATCGATCCGGACTGGCTGCGGCCCAAGGCGCCGGCATGAATTGAGTTTTAAAATCCGCACGCCGACCAGCGGGCATCGGATGTGCGCTAGGACAAGCAGGCTCGCCAATGGAGGGTGACATGAAATACGCAGTCCAGGCAGCGGTCCTCGCGGCCTCCTTGTCCGGCGCAATGGCAGCCGCATCGGCGGATACGATCCCCGGCATGCGCGGGCACGACCATACCGGCATCACCGTGCCCGACATGAAACAGGCCGTCGACTTCTTCACCGATGTCGTCGGCTGCAAGAAGGCGATGTCGTTCGGACCGTTTGCCGACGACAAAGGCACCTTCATGCAGGACCTGCTCGGCGTCGATCCGAAGGCGGTGATCGAGGAGATCACCATGGTCCGCTGCGGCACCGGGTCGAACATCGAATTGTTCAAATACACCGCGCCCGACCAGAAGGATTTGACGCCGAAGAATAGCGATATCGGCGGCTTCCACATCGCCTTCTATGTCGACGACGTCGCCGCCGCGAAGGCTTATCTCGACGGCAAGGGCGTGAAGACCAGACTGGGACCGCTGCCGGTGAAGGAAGGCCCCGCGGCCGGCCAGACCATCCTCTATTTCCAGGCGCCCTGGGGCCTGCAGCTGGAAGCGATCAGCTACCCGCAGGGCATGGCCTATGAGAAGGGGGCGGAGACCGCGTTGTGGAGCCCGAAGGATCCGAGCAAATGACCTAAACCGGCCGCGCCCAAATCATCGTTCAATTATAAAACTTTAAGCTTGAAATAATTGACCCCTGGCGCAATACTGACAGTCGGAACCGCTGGTCCCATCCGGCGGTTCCGGACATCATATAGAGTTCACGCAATTCCGGACGGAAAACCGCTACGCACTTTTCCTGGAATTGCTCTAGAGGAGATCGCAAGACATGAAGGTTGCGGTTCTCGGCGGCGGACCGGCCGGCCTCTACTTTGCCATCTCGCTGAAGCTGCGCGATGCCGCGCATGAGGTGACGGTCTATGAGCGCAACCGCCCGGACGACACGTTCGGGTGGGGCGTGGTGCTGTCGGCCGAGACGCTGGAGAACCTGACCAGGAACGACCCGGTCAGCGCCGTCTGGATCAAGAAACATTTCGCCTATTGGGACGACATCGCGGTGATCCATGACGGCGTGCGCACCGTTTCCTCCGGCCACGGCTTCTGCGGCATCGGCCGCAAGCGGTTGCTGATCCTCCTGCAGCGCCGCGCGCGCGAGCTCGGCATCAAGCTGCAGTTCGAGACCGAGATTTCCGATCCCCGGCCCTTCATGGAAACGCATGACCTGGTGGTTGCTTCGGATGGGCTGAACTCCAAATCCCGCGCCACTTTCGCCGATGTGTTCAAGCCTGACATCGACACACGCAAATGCAAGTTCGTGTGGCTGGGCACGACGCAGAAATTCGACGATGCCTTCACCTTCATCTTCGAGAAGACGGAGCATGGCTGGGTGTGGGCGCATGCCTACCAGTTTGACAGCGAGACGGCGACCTTCATCGTCGAATGCAGCGAGCAGACCTGGAACGCCTTCGGCTTCGGCCAGATGACGCAGCAGGAATCGATCGCGGCCTGCGAACGCATCTTCGCAAAACACCTTGGCGGCCATCCGCTGATGACCAACGCCAACCACATCAGGGGTTCGGCCTGGATCAACTTCCCGCGCGTGCTGTGCGAGCGCTGGTCCTATAAGAACCTGGCGCTGATGGGCGACGCCGCGGCATCGGCGCATTTCTCGATCGGTTCCGGCACCAAACTGGCGCTGGAAAGCGCAGTGGCGCTGGCCGACTATGTCGAAACCGAGCCCAATCTCGAGGCTGCCTTCCGCAAGTATGAGGATGCGCGGCGCACCGAGGTGCTCAAGCTGCAATCGGCGGCGCGCAACTCGCTCGAATGGTTCGAGGAAGTCGAACGATATCTCGGTTTGGATCCAGTTCAGTTCAACTATTCACTGCTCACCCGCTCGCAGCGCATCAGCCATGAGAACCTTCGCCTGCGCGACGCCGAATGGCTGGCGGGCGCCGAGGAGTGGTTCCAGCGCAAGGCCGGCGCCGGCGGTAACATGTTGCGCCGCGCGCCGATGTTCGCGCCGTTCAAGCTGCGCGACATGGCGCTCGCCAACCGCATCGTCGTCTCGCCGATGGCGCAATACAAGGCGGTCGACGGCTGCCCGACCGACTGGCATTTTGCTCACTATGCCGAGCGCGCCAAGGGCGGCGCGGGCCTGCTCTATATCGAGATGACCTGCGTCAGCCCGGAAGGGCGCATCACGCCTGGATGCCCGGGCTTCTACAAGCCGGAGCATGAGGTCGCCTGGAAACGGCTGGTCGATTTCGTCCATGCCGAAACGGAGGCCAAGATTTGCGCCCAGATCGGCCATTCCGGCGCCAAGGGCTCGACCCGCGTCGGCTGGGAAGGAACCGACGTGCCGTTGCCTTCCGGCAACTGGCCGGTGATGGCGCCGTCGGCCGTGGCATGGTCGCCGCAGAACCAGGTGCCGAAGGCGATGGACCGCGCCGACATGGACATGGTCCGCGACCAATTCGTCGCTTCGGCTCAGATGGCCGGGCGTTGCGGCTTCGACATGCTGGAGATCCATGCCGCGCATGGCTATCTGCTGTCGGCCTTCATCACACCGCTGACCAACCGCCGCACCGACGACTATGGCGGCTCGCTGGAAAACCGCATGCGCTACCCGCTGGAGGTTTTCCACGCGGTGCGCGCGGTGTGGCCAGCGGAAAAGCCGATCTCGATGCGCATCTCGGCCAATGACTGGGTCGGCATCGAAGGCGTGACGCCGGCGGACGCCGTCGAGATCGCAAAGCTGCTGCGCAAAGCCGGCGTCGATCTCTGCGACGTCTCGGCCGGACAGACGTCCATCGCCGCCAAACCGGTCTATGGCCGCATGTTCCAGACGCCGTTCTCCGACCGCATCCGCAACGAGGTCGGCATGGCGACGATGGCGGTCGGCAACATCTACGAGCCGGACCATGCCAACTCGATCCTGATGGCCGGCCGCGCCGATCTTGTGGCGCTGGCAAGGCCGCATCTTGCCGATCCCTACTGGACGCTGCATGCGGCGGTGACGCTCGGCGACCGCGGCGTCAAATGGCCCGATCCCTATCTGCCGGGACGCGACCAGATTTACCGGCTGGCGGAGCGCGAAGCGGCAGCGGGGCTGAAGGTATGAGCGCCGCGCGGGCAATCGAGGGCAAGCACGCGCTGGTCACCGGCGGCGGCTCCGGCGTCGGCAAAGCCATCGCGCTGGCGCTGGCGGAAGCCGGCGTGGCCGTCACCATTTGCGGCCGACGTGGAGCGGCGCTGGCCGAGGTAGCGAAGGAAAGCGACCGCATCTTTGCTGTCGCCGCCGATGTTACGAATGAGTCCGAGATGGCAGCCCTCCACGAGAAGGCGGAAGCCGCGCGCGGACCGTTCGACATCGTCGTCGCCAATGCCGGCACGGCCGGCAGCGCGCCGGCGCACAAGACGTCTTTGGCCGACTGGCAGCGCACGCTCGACGTCAACCTCACCGGCGCGTTCCTGACGGTGAAGCCGGCGCTCGCCGGCATGCTCGCGCGGAAGGCAGGCCGTATCGTCTTCGTCGCCTCGACCGCTGGGCTGAAGGGCTACGCCTATGTCGCGCCCTATGTGGCCGCCAAGCATGGCGTCGTCGGGCTGATGCGCGCCTTGGCCGCCGAGACCGCCAAGTCAGGCGTGACGGTCAACGCCGTCTGTCCCGGTTTTGTCGAAACCTACATGCTGGAAGAATCCGTCCAACGCATCGTGGAAAAGACCGGGCGGTCGGCAGCGGAAGCAAGGCAGAGCCTGTCGGCGACGAACCCGCAGGGACGCTTCATCCAGCCGGACGAGGTCGCAGACGCGGTGCTGTGGCTGTGCAGCGATGCGGCGCGATCGATCACCGGACAGGCAATCTCCATTTCCGGAGGCGAGACATGGTAGCGGGACCGACCTCCACCGGGCCGGGCAAGGAGAGGCTGCGGTTGTGGATCAGGCTGCTGCGCGCCTCGCGCACCATCGAGGCGGAGCTGCGCGAGCGGCTGAAAAAGGAATTCGACACCACGCTGCCGCGCTTCGACGTGATGGCGGCGCTCTACCGCGTGCCGGAAGGGATGCTGATGAGCGACCTGTCGCGCTTCCTTCTGGTGTCGAACGGCAATGTGACGGGCATCGTCGACCGGCTGGTTTCGGAAGGGCTGGTGACGCGCGCGCGCCGCAACGGCGACCGCCGCACCTCGATGGTGCGGCTGACCGAGGAAGGCAGCAAAGCTTTCGCGAGGATCGCGGCCGTGCATGAGGGCTGGGTCGGCGAGCTGCTCGGCGGTGTCAGCGAGGAGGAAGCGAAGCGGCTCACCGGCATGCTGAAATCGTTCCGCAGCAATTGGGAGGGACGCGAATGAGCGCCATGGCCAGGCTCAAGCCGAAGCATTTTCTCTGGGAGGTCGAAGGCAAAGTCGCGAAAATCCGTCTCGACCGCCCTGAGCGCAAGAATCCGCTGACCTTCGACAGCTATGCCGAGCTGCGCGACACCTTTCGCGACCTCGTCTATGCCGAGGATGTCGACGCCGTCGTGTTCCTGCCCAATGGCGGCAATTTCTGCTCGGGCGGCGATGTCCACGACATCATCGGACCGCTGGTCAAGATGGACATGAAGCAGTTGCTGGCCTTCACGCGCATGACCGGCGATTTCGTCAAGGCGATGCTGAATTGCGGCAAACCCATCATCTCCGCCGTCGACGGCGTGGCTGTCGGCGCCGGCGCGATCATCGCCATGGCCTCCGACATCCGCATCGCCACCCCGGAAGCAAAGACGGCCTTCCTGTTCACCCGCGTCGGGCTCGCCGGCTGCGACATGGGCGCCTGCGCGATCCTGCCGCGCATCATCGGCCAGGGCCGCGCCGCCGAGCTGCTCTACACCGGCCGCACCATGAGCGCGGCGGAAGGCGAGCGCTGGGGATTCTACAACCGCCTGGTCGACGCGGCAGCGCTCGAGGCCGATGCGCTCGACATGGCGGCGCGCATCGTTTCCGGCCCGACCTTCGCGCATGGCATCACCAAGACGCAGCTCAACCAGGAATGGTCGATGGGCCTCGACCAGGCGATCGAGGCGGAAGCGCAGGCACAGGCGATCTGCATGCAGACCGGCGATTTCGAGCGGGCCTACAAGGCGTTCGTGGCGAAGGAAAAGCCGGTGTTCGAGGGGAATTGAGGATGTTGTCTTCGCTCAAGATGGACATGCTGACGGGACAGCGCCCCCCTCTGTCCTGCCGGACATCTCCCCCACTTGGGGGGAGATCAGCCGTCGCGTCCGCTTTCGCCAGTTTTCAACGTTGCAAGGATGGCGCCGGCGCCCGAGCTGCGAGCGGAGGCGCAAATGCCTGACCGCTCTTTCCTCACCTGGCCCTTCTTCGAAGACCGTCACCGCGAACTCGCCGACCGCCTCGACGCCTGGTGCGCGAAAAACCTCCCCGTCGATCACCACGACGTCGATGCCGCATGCCGCGACCTCGTCGCCAAGCTCGGCCGCGATGGCTGGCTGAAGCCGACGGCGCTCGACCTGGCCAACCCCGGACCGCTCGACGTGCGCACGCTCTGCATCACCCGTGAGACGCTCGCCCGCCACGATGGCCTCGCCGACTTCGCCTTCGCCATGCAGGGCCTGGGCACCGGCGCGATCTCGCTGTTCGGCACGCCGGAGCAGCAGCGCTGGCTGGAAAAGACGCGAGCCGGCGAGGCGATCTCGGCCTTCGCGCTGTCGGAGCCGCGCTCGGGATCGGACGTCGCCAACATGGAAATGACCGCCACGCGCGACGGCGACAAATACATCCTTTCAGGCGAAAAGACCTGGATCTCCAACGGCGGCATCGCCGACCTCTATGTCGTCTTCGCCCGCACCGGGGAGGCGCCCGGCGCCAAGGGGATTTCCGCCTTCGTCGTGCCTGGCGACGCGAAGGGTCTCGACATCGCCGAACGGCTCGAGGTCATTGCCCCTCACCCGCTGGCGCGGCTGTCCTTCGACAATGTCCGCATCCCAACTTCCGCCCTGATCGGCAAGGCCGGCGACGGTTTCCGCATCGCCATGTCGGTGCTCGACGTGTTCCGCTCGACTGTTGGCGCGGCAGCGCTTGGCTTCGCGCGACGCGCGCTGGACGAGAGCGTCAAGCGCGCCGCGGAACGCAAACTCTTCGGTGCGCCGATGGCGGAGTTGCAGATGGTGCAGGGCCACATCGCCGACATGGCGCTCGATGTCGACGCCGCCGCGCTGCTCATCTATCGCGCAGCATGGACCAAGGACATGGGCGCCGCGAGGGTGACGCGCGAGGCGGCCATGGCGAAGCTCTTCGCCACCGACAAGGCGCAGGAGGTAATCGACAAGGCGGTGCAGCTGCATGGCGGCGACGGCGTGCGCAAGGGCCATATCGTCGAGAGCCTCTATCGCGAGATCCGGGCGCTGCGCATCTATGAGGGCGCCTCGGACGTGCAGAAGGTGGTGATCGCCAGACAGGTCATGGGCGCGGCGTGAAACCTTTGCCAACCGCATCTGAAATAGGGGGAGACATGCACACCATCCTGCAGCCTGAGGGCTGGGCCAAACCGGTCGGCTATGCCAATGGCGTGGCCGCGCGTGGCCGGCTTGTCTTTATCGGCGGCCAGGTCGGCTGGAACGCCGAGTGCAAATTCGAGACCGACGACTTCGTCGGCCAGGTGCGCCAGACGCTCGCCAACGTCGTCGCCGTGCTGGCCGAAGCCGGCGGCGAGCCGCGGCACATCACCTCGATGACCTGGTACTTCACCGACAAGGCCGAATATGTCGGCAACCTCAAAGGCATCGGCGAGGCCTATCGCGCCTTGATTGGCCGGCATTTTCCGGCGATGGCGGCCATGCAGGTGGTGGCGCTGGTCGAGGACCGCGCCAAGGTCGAGATCCAGGCGACCGCGGTCATACCTGACTGACTACTGACGCAGCCCGGCCTGCTTCAGGAGCGGCAGAACGCGATCGCAGAAATAGGGCAGTTCCTGCGTGTAGTTGACGAAGGACAAAGCGATGCCCTGATAGCCATGCGCGGCGATGGCGGCCATGTCGGCGGCGATCGTCTCAGGGGTTCCGATCAGCGGGTAGGTGCCGGCGCCGCCGGCG
Source organism: Mesorhizobium sp. M2A.F.Ca.ET.043.02.1.1 (assembly GCF_003952405.1). Classification (NCBI taxonomy): domain Bacteria; kingdom Pseudomonadati; phylum Pseudomonadota; class Alphaproteobacteria; order Hyphomicrobiales; family Phyllobacteriaceae; genus Mesorhizobium; species Mesorhizobium sp. M2A.F.Ca.ET.043.02.1.1. The sequence continues at coordinate 4,017,057 of NZ_CP034445.1, read as the reverse complement.
AAACGTTGGCGATAGCGGTCATAGGCGTGCTGGTCGTGCGACTGTGAGAATTCCTTCTTGCCGGCCATGTGGGCATCGACCGCCTCGTGGTCGGCCATGGTGACGGCATAGCGCGTGTAATAGGCCTGCGCCTCTTCCATCGTCGGGCGGCAGACCACATGCGCAACCGTATAGACGCCGACGTTGCGGCCGACTTTGTCGGCACGCTCACCGATGTCGGCGACATGCTTGCCGGCATCGCTCATCTCGGAGAAGGTCGTGAACAGATAATCGCATCGGGCAGCGGCGAAATCGCGGCCGGGGCCGCCGAAAGCGGCATTCATGGTCACCGGGCGCGGCACCTGCAGGCTGGCCGGCCGGCTCACCGCCTCCTTCAGGCGATAGTAGGCGCCCTCGTAGTCGAGCGGCTCGCTCGACGCATAAAGCCGCTCCAGGATCTCGATCCATTCGGCCGCCTGGTCGTACCCCTTCTCGACCAGCGGCGTGCCGAACATGCCGAACTCCTTCGGGTTCCAGCCGCAGACGATGTTCAGCCCCGCGCGGCCCTGACTGATATGGTCGACCGTTGCCAGCGCCTTTGCGGCATAGAGCGGGTGCACGAGCGGCACATGCACGGTCATGAACAGGCCGATCTGCTCGGTCGACGCAGCAAGGGCTGCCGCCCAGGTGAAGGTCTCGAAGGAGAATTCGCGCACCTTGTTGCGGCCGCCGAACCCGCGCCAGCGCGCGATCGGCAGCATGAACTCCAGCCCGGCGCGGTCGGCGATCTGGGCTGCCGTCAGATTGTCCTGCCAGCTTGCCGTCCAGCGCTCCGGCACATCGGTGATGGCAAGGCCGCCATCCGCGTTGGTCGAGAAGACGCCAAGGTTCAGTCTGTTCGGGCCATGCAGGGGATGCGCTTTGATCATCTTGGAAACTCTTGGGCGGAACGCCACACGCTAGGCCGGCGTGAAAATATTTCAAGCCTGAAATAGCTTCGCCTCGTCGTCGTTTGCGGATATGGATTGGGCAACTTGAAAAAGGGGATCGGCATGAACGAGTTCCGCCAGAAATGTATCAGCAGGACCAACCTCGTCGGGCCCTTTGCCGCCATTCCCCATCCGGTCGCCGTCGAGGTGATGGCATCGTCCGGGCTCGATTTCCTCTGCATCGACTGGGAGCATGCGCAGATCTCGCGCGAGACGATCGAGGCCATGGTGCGGGCGGCCGACGTGCATCGCGTGCCGGCCATGGTGCGCGTTCCCGGCCATGCGCCTGAAGCCATTCAAGCGGCGCTGGACAGCGGCGCGCAGGGCGTGCTCGTGCCGCGTGTCTCGACCGCAGAGCAGGCGGCGATGGCCGTCAAGGCATCGCGCTATCCGCCGCTCGGCGAGCGCGGCGTCGGTCCCGGACGCGCTGCCGGCTACGGCTATCGCATTCCCGAATATCTGGCCGCCGCCAATGAGCGGATCGTCGTCGCGGTCCAGGTCGAGACGGCGGAGGGTCTCGCCAACATCGAAGCAATCGCCGCCGTCGACGGCGTCGACCTGATCTTCGTCGGTCCGGGCGATCTCTCGGTGTCGATCGACGCGATCGGACCTGCCGGCGCGGACAAGCTCAATGCGGCGATCAAGAGCATCATCGGCGCGACGCTCGCGCATGGAAGGGCCGCCGGCATCTTCTGCGCCAGCCCGCAGAATGTCGGCCGATGGGGCGCCCTCGGCGCCAGCTTCTTCGTGCTGGCCAGCGACACGATGTTTCTCGGCGCCGGCGCGGCGGCCAATTTTGCCGCCGCGCGCGACGAGCTGGCGTAAAACGGACGCGACCCGCATCCGTTGGGCAGCAGGGGCGCCAAACTTTTTAAGCTTAAAACTTTTGCCTTGAAAAGCGCGGCACTTTGGATAGCATCCTTGAAGGCGGCTGCCACTGCAGGTTTTCCTGTCAGTCCGTCGCCGCCCGGGTGGAAGGGGGTTTCAGTCCTTGTCGTTTGTGTTGCCCCAGTCGTCGTCCAGCGCGCGCTATGCCTTCGATGGCGTGCGCGCCCAGATCCGCGACCTGCACACGGAAAACATCGCCAACCTCGCGGTCCGCGCGCGCGAGCTCGGCGATGTCATCGCGCTCTGGTACGGCGAAGGCGACGTGGTGACGCCGGCCTTCATCCGCGACGCGGCAAAGGCGGCCTTCGACGAGGGCCTGACCTTCTACGTCCCCAACATGCGCGGGCATGGCCCGCTGAATGAAGCGCTGTCGGAATACCAGACGCGCATCCATGGCCGCCCGATCCCGATCGCACGCACCACGGTCACGCCGGGCGGCATGCAGGCGCTTTATCTTGCCCTGGAGCTGCTGGTCGATATCGGCACCAATGTCGTCTATGTCGCGCCGCAATGGCCCAACATCCACAACGCCATCCACCTGATCGGCGGCGAGCCGCGGCCGTTCTCCCTAGATTTCAAGGATGACTGGCGGCTTGATCTCGACCGGCTGTTTTCGACCTGCGACGCGCGCACCCGCGCGATCTTCCTGTCGACGCCGTCCAACCCGACCGGCTGGACCGCGTCGCGCGAGGAGATGCAGGCGCTGCTCGACTTCAGCCGGCGCACCGGCATCTGGATCATCTCCGACGAGGTTTATGGCCGGCTCTATTTCGACGGCGACGTCGCACCCTCGATCCTGCAGATCGCCGAGGACGGCGACCGGGTGCTGTCGGTCAACAGTTTTTCGAAAGCCTGGGCGATGACCGGCTGGCGCATAGGCTGGCTCACGCACTCATCGGGCGTGGCCGACCAGCTCGGCGCCATGACGCAGTACATCAACAGCGGCACCGCCGCGCCGATCCAGGCCGGCGCCGTGGCGGCGATCCGCCAGGGCGAGCCGCTGGTCGAAGACATCAGGCAACGGATCAGGACCGGGCTCGACCTCGCCTATGACCGGCTGGCCCGGATCCCCGGCGTCATCCTGCCCACGAAACCGCGCGGCGGCATGTACGCGTTCTTCGCCATAGAAGGCGAAGCCGATGCGCGACAGGTCTGCGCCAGGATACTAGAGAAGGCGCGCGTTGGGCTGGCGCCCGGTCACCTGTTTGGAAATTCGGCGGCAGCATTCCTGCGCATGTGTGTGTGCCGCGACAGCGGCCAGATAGAAACGGCGCTCGAGCGCATGGTCGCCGCCATGAATTGACGCCCCGCTGGGAGGCGGGACGGCAACAAACCGTGCGGGGCGAGCCCCGCCCGATCGACAACAGAGGGAAGACCCAGAGGGAAAACCAATGAGCTTTACGCGTCGCAATCTGCTTGTTCTGGCCGCCGCCATCGGCATCGCCGCCGGCCCCGCCACCGCCTATGCCGCCGATGTGCTCAATGTAGGCGCCTACCCGACCAATCCGCCTTTCGAATACAAGAACGAGAGCGGCACTTTCGAGGGTTTCGAGGTCGACATCGTCAACGAAGCGGCCAAGCGCATCGGCATGACCACCGATATCGCCGATCTCGGCTTCCAGGCGCTGTTCGCGGCTGTCAGTTCCAACCGCATCGATGTCGCGATCTCCTCGATCACCATCACCCCGGAGCGGTTGAAGACGCTCTCGTTCACCCAGCCCTACTATGATTCCGACATGGGCATCGCCACCAAGACCGACAGCGCGATCAGCAAGGAAGCCGACCTCAAGGGCAAGGTCGTCGGCGTGCTCTCCGGCTCGACCGGCGAGACCTGGGTCAAGGACCATCAGGCAGCCGACGGCTTCAGCGACGTCAAGGGCTACGACACGCAGCAGAACCTGCTGCTCGACCTCAGCGCCGGCCGCGTCGATGCCGCCGTCAGCGACATCCCCGGCATGCAGTATTCGTTCCAGAAGATGAAGGACCTCGTCGTCAAGGAACGCATCAAGACCGGCGAGCAGTACGGCTTGATGATGAGCAAGGACCATCCGCTGCTTAGCAAGCTCAACGACGCGCTGACGGCGATGAAGAAGGACGGCACGCTGGCCGCCATCCACAAGAAGTGGTTCGGCACCGACGCGCCGGCAGATTCCTCGACGGTCAAGGAAATGCCGCTGCCCAAGGCCTGAGCGGCCACCGGCAAGACGAGCGACGTGCCGGCTCCCAAGGCCGGCACGTCTTGTTTGACGCGTGACGTCCCCGGACCACCACGCTTTCGGCCAATCCGACTTCGATAGTCCGGGTCCTGTCAGGGCATCGCATGACGCAACACGGTCCGGGAACGCTCCCATGTCGCTGATCGACACCTTCTTCAATCCCGAGGTCATTGCGTCGAGTTTGCCGGCGCTGCTGCGCGGCTTCCTCAACACGCTGCTGCTGGGGATCATGAGCATCGTCATCGGCATCGCGGTGGGGCTGGCGATCAGCCTGCTGCGGCTCTACGGACCGAAGCCGCTGCGGTGGCTGGCCATCGGCTACACCGACATCTTCCGCGCCCTGCCGGTGCTGGTGGTGCTGATCCTGATCTATTACGCGCTGCCCTTCCTCGGCATCCGCCTGTCGTCCTGGGCATCGGCCGTGACCGCATTCGCCATCATCATGTCGGCCTATTCGGCCGAAGTGTTCCGCTCCGGCATCGAAAGCATTCCGAAGGGCCAGTTCGAGGCGGCGCAGGCGCTCGGCCTCCCCTTCATGCTCACCTTGCGCAAGGTGGTGCTGCCGCAGGCGATCCGCGTGGTCATCCCGCCGATGACCAGCAACTGCGTCTCGATGTTCAAGGATACCTCGCTCGCCTCGACGGTGGCGCTGCCGGAACTTCTGAAGGAAGCGACCAACGCGCAATCGCTCTACGCCAACCCCTCGCCGCTGATCGGGGCCGCGTTGGTCTACCTCATCTTCCTCTGGCCGATGGTGCGCCTCGTCAGCCTGCTCGAGCGCCGCTTCAAGGACGAGAAAGCGCGCTGACCGCCATCGATACCCATCCCCGCCCAAGTCCCTCGCAGGAGCCTGCCCCGTGAACAAGCATCAGACCGACAGCACCAGCGCCGCCTTCCCGGTCGAAAAGATCCGCGCCATGTTTCCCGCCTTGCAGCGGGCCGGCGATTTCATCTTCATGGACAATGCCGCGGGCGCCCAGATCCCGCAAAGCGTGCTCGATGCGGTGACCAACCATCTGGTGTCGCACAATGTGCAGCGCGGCGGCCGCTATGGCCGCAGCGTCACCGTCGACCAGTCGGTCGCGACGGCGCGCGAGAGCGTCGCGCTCCTGATCAACGCCTACAGCCCGTCCGAAATCTGCTTCGGCATGAACGCGACCTCGTTCATCCGCCTAGTCAGCCTCGGCATCGGCCAGATGCTCGCCAAGGACGCGGATGGGGGACGCGACGAGATCATCGTCACCGACATGGATCACGACGCCAACATCGCCACCTGGCTGGCGCTGGAGCCGGCCGGCGCGAAGTTCAAATGGTGGCGCATGCGCGAGGACGGCAATCTGCATGTCGACGATCTCAAGCCGCTGGTGTCGGAGCGCACCCGCCTCGTCGCCTGCACGGTGACGGCGCATTCGATCGGCTCGATCGTCGACGTCGCCTCGGTGGCCAGGATCGCGCATGCGGCGGGCGCCGAAGTGTTCCTCGACTGCGTGCATTACGGACCGCACGGGCTGATGGACGTGCAGGCCTGGGACTGCGATTATCTCGTCTGCTCCGGCTACAAGAATTTCTCGCCGCACATGGGCTTCCTGTGGGGCCGCTTCGACACGCTGAAGCGGCTGCCGACCTTCCGCGAGGACTTCATTCCCGACGAGCCGCCCTACAAGGTCGAGGCCGGCACCTTCATCTACGAGAACGTGTCGGGCATGGACGCGGCGGTGCGCTATCTGGAATCGATCGGCCGCAACTTCCTGCCCGAAAACAACTGCTCGCGCCGCGACAACATCGTCGCCGGCATGAACGCCATCCGCGACTACGAGCTGATGCTGGCGCGCGAGATGATGAGGGTGCTGAAGGATTGCAATGCCACGATCTACGGCGTCGCCGACGAGGCGCGCATTACCGAGCGCGTGCCGACCTTCTGCTTCAACATCGGCAAGCTGTCGCCGCAGCGGATCGTCGAGGAGATGGCTGCCATCCAGATCGGCATCCGCGACGGCCACATGTATGCGCCGCGGCTGATGAAGCGGCTCAACCTGTCGATGGACAGCGGCGCGATCCGCGCCTCGCTGGTGCACTACAACACGGTCGAGGAAGTGCACAAATTCGGCGAGGCGCTGCGGGCGATCATCGCGAAGGTGTCGTGATCCCGACCACCTCCGCGTCGTCATCCACGGGCGAAGCAAGGAGCGAAGCGACGCGCGCAGACCCGAGGATCCATTCCGTGACGTCGATGCGTTGCCACGGTGCAGAACTCTGCTCCGCTGCGTTTGTGACCTGGGTAACTGGATTCTAGGGTCTGCGCGCTGCTTCGCAGCGCTCCGCCCTAGGATGACGACCTCTGGGGTCACCGCCCTCTGGGACAGTGACCTGTGGCCCTAAGCCGCTTTCTTCGCAAGCCTGGCCTTGATGCTGGCGATGTCGGCGCGGGGCGTCGCGGCGAACAGCGTCTTGGTATAGGCATGCTTTGGGTCGGAGAAGACCTCGTCGCGCGGACCGTATTCGACCGCTTCGCCGAAATACATCACCATCACATCGTCGGCGATGTAGCGCACCACCGAGAGGTCGTGGCTGATGAAGACATAGGTCAGCTGGAACTCGTCCTGCAGGTCGGCAAGCAGGTTAAGCACCTGCGCCTGCACTGAAAGGTCAAGCGCCGAGACCGGCTCGTCCAGCACCAGGAGGCTCGGGTTCAGCATCAGCGCGCGGGCAATGGCGATGCGCTGGCGCTGGCCGCCCGAGAACATGTGCGGATAGCGGTTGTAGTGCTCGGGTCCCAAGCCGACCTTCTTCAGCATTTTCATCGCAAGGTCGCGGCGCTCCTCGGCCGGCTTGTCGGTGTTGATGAGGAGCGGCTCGCCAAGCACGTCGCCGATCTTCTGGCGCGGGTTGAGCGAGCCGTAAGGGTTCTGGAACACGATCTGCACCTTGCGGCGCATCTCCTTGGTGAGCCCGTCCTTGGCGATGTCGACCTTGTTGCCGTCGATGAACAGCTCGCCTGACGTGGCCGGATCGATGAGGGTGATGATGCGGGCGAGCGTGGACTTGCCGCAACCGCTCTCGCCGACGATCGCCAGCGTCTTGCCCTTCTCGACGCTGAAGGAAACGCCCTTCACCGCATGCACGGTGCGCGCGCCGCGGAACAGGCCGCCGCCGACATGGTAGTCGCGCTTGATGTCCTTGCCCTCGACGACCTTGGTCATGCGCCGGCTCCTGAAGGCGCGGCCACGAACAGCATGTCCGTGACGGTCGGCAGCCGGTCGCCGACGGCGTTTTCCGGCAGCGCCGAGAGCAGCGCGCGCGTGTAGTTGCTCTTCGGCGATTCAAACAGCGACAGCACGTCGGCCTCTTCCATCTTGCGGCCCTTGTACTGGACGATGACGCGGTCGGCGGTTTCGGCCACCACGCCCATATTGTGAGTAATCATGATCAGGCCCATGCTGTATTTGGCCTGCAGCGAGACCAGCAGATCGAGGATCTGTTTCTGGATGGTGACGTCGAGCGCGGTGGTCGGCTCGTCGGCGATCAGGAGCTTCGGATTGCAGGCGATCGCCATCGCGATCATGACGCGCTGGCACTGGCCGCCCGACATCTGGTGCGGGAAGGAGTTCAGCCGGTCCGCGGGATCCGGGATGCCGACCTGCTTGAAGAGCTCGATGGCGCGTGCCCGGCGCTGGGCCTTGTCCATGCCCATATGGAAGCGCAGCACTTCCTCGACCTGGAAGCCGACGGTGAAGCAGGGATTGAGGCTGGCAACCGGCTCCTGGAAGATCATGGCGACGTCCTTGCCGATGATCTTGCGGCGGTCGGCCGGGCTGATCTTCAACAGGTCGCGGCCGTTGAAATTCATGCGGTCGGCGGCGACGGTCGCCGTCCATGGTAGGAGGCCCATCACGGCCAGCATCGACACCGATTTGCCGGAGCCGGATTCGCCGACGATGGCGAGCACCTCGCGCTCGTCGACATGGAGCGAGACGCCGTCGACGGCGCGGAACGGACCCGACGCGGTCTGGAATTCGACGACGAGGTTCTGGATGTCGAGCAGCGCCATCACGACCTCCTGAGCTTGGGATCAAGCGCATCGCGCAGGCCGTCGCCGATCAGGTTGATGGCAAGCACGGTGATGAGGATGGCGAGGCCGGGGAAGGTGACCACCCACCAGGCGCGCAGGATGAACTCGCGCGCCGAGGCAAGCATGGTGCCCCATTCCGGCGTCGGCGGCTGCGCGCCGAGACCGAGGAAGCCGAGCGCGGCCGCTTCGAGGATGGCGTTGGAGAAGGACAGCGTGCCCTGGACGATCAGCGGCGCCAGGCAGTTGGGCAATATGGTGGCGAGCATCAGCCTGAGATGGCCGGCGCCGGCGACTTTCGCCGCCACGACATATTCTCGGCTCTTCTCAGCCATCACGGCGGCGCGCACCAGGCGGGCGAAATGCGGCTGCAGGACGAGCGCGATCGCCAGCATGGCGTTGAACAGGCCGGGCCCGAGGATCGTCACCAGCACCAGCGCCAGCAGCAGCGACGGGAAGGCCAGGATCAGGTCCATGACGCGCATGATCGCGACGTCGACCCAGCCGCGGAAATAGCCGGCGAGCAGGCCGAGCGTGATGCCGCCAGTGAGCGCCAGCGTGACCACCACCGCGCCGATCAGCAGCGAGAAGCGTGCGCCATAGAGCAGGCGTGAGAGGATGTCGCGGCCGACCGGGTCGGTGCCGAGCAGATATTGCGTCGAGCCGCCGGCCTGCCAGGCGGGCGGCCTGAGGAACGCGGTCTTGTCCTGGATGTCGGGCGCATAGGGCGCGAGCAGCGGCGCGAACAGCGCGGCCAGCACCAGCAGGATGAAGACGAACAGGCCGATGACCGCGCCGCGGTTCACCGAGAAATAGTGCCAGAAGGTCTTGAGGCCGGTGAGGCGGTCCGGACTTCCGGCGGCCATCGGGGCGATTTCGGTCTGGGTCATTTATGCCGCCCTGATGCGCGGGTTGATGACGGCGTAAAGCACGTCGACGATGAGGTTCACCGCCATGACGATGAGCGCGATCAAAAGCAGACCCGACTGCACGACGACATAGTCGCGCTTGAAGATGGAATCGACCATCCATTTGCCGATGCCCGGCCAGGCGAAGATGGTCTCGGTGAGGATGGCGCCGGCCAGCAGCGTGCCGACCTGCAGGCCGATGGTGGTGACGACCGGGATCAGCGCGTTGCGCAGCGCATGCACGCCGATGACGCGCGCCCCCGAAAGGCCTTTGGCGCGGGCGGTGCGGACATAGTCCTCGCCCAGCACCTCGAGCATCGCCGAGCGCGTCTGGCGCGCGATCACCGCCAGCGGAATGGTGCCGAGCACGATCGCCGGCAGGACGAGGTGGCTAAGCGCGGAGCGGAACGCGTCCCACTTGCCGTGGAGCAGGCTGTCGATGGTCATGAAGCCGGTGATCGGCTTGAAGAAAAACTGCAGGCCGATGCGGCCCGAGACCGGCGTCCAGCCGAGATAGCCGGAAAAGAAGATGATGAGCAAAAGGCCCCACCAAAAGATCGGCATCGAATAGCCGACAAGGGCCGTGCCCATCAGCGACTGGTCGAACCATGAGCCGCGCTTGACGGCGGCGAAGATGCCGGCGGGGATGCCGATCACCATGGCGAAGATCATGGCGAAGAAGGAGAGTTCCAGCGTCGCCGGGAAGAGCGTCTTGAACTCCTCGAGCACTGGGCGCTTGGACGAGATGGAAACGCCGAAATCGCCGGTGGCGACCTCACCGACATAGCGCGCATACTGCTCCCAGATCGGCAGATTGTAGCCGAACTGTTGCTTGAGCTCTTCATAGCGGGCGGGGGCGACGCCATGCTCGCCGGCCATGGCCAGGATCGGATCGCCGGGCAGCAGCCGGACAAAGGCGAAGGCACAGATGGTGATACCGACCAAAGTCGGGATCAGGAGGGCGATTTTGTTGAGAAGATATCGGAGCATCGTCAAATGGAGCGGGGCGGCGCTGGAATTAGCGCCGCCCCGTTCGCAATATTATTCGGCCTTGTCAACGCCGTCGAAGCGGTGAATGCCGAGCGGGTCCATCTTAAAGCCGCTGACATTGTTGCGAACGACCGCGTAGACCTGGCTGTGAGCCAGCAGGAAAGCCGGAGCCTGCTTGGCGAAGATCACCTGCGCCTGCTCATAGAGCTTGGTGCGCTCGGCCTGGTCGCTGGTCTTCTTGGCCTTCTGGATCAGGTCCTCGAAGTCCTTGTCGCACCAGCTGGAGTAGTTCGAGACGCCGACGGCGGAGCAGGCGAAGAGAGTGGCGAAGAAGTTGTCCGGATCGCCATTGTCGCCGGTCCAGCCGATCTGGAAGGCGCCCGGACGGTCCTTCTTCTTGCCTTCCTCGCGATACTTCGTCCATTCGTAGTTGACGATGGTCGCCTTGACGCCGACCTTGGCCCAGTCGGCCTGGATCAGCTCGGCGGCGCGTTGGAAGTTCGGGTTATACGGGCGAACGCGGTCGGAAGCCCAGAGCTGGATTTCCTTCAAGCCGGCAGCCTCGAGCACCTTCTTGGCCTCATCCGGATTGTAGGCGTCGGTCTTCACGTCCTTGTCCCACGACCACATGGTCGGCGGGATCAGGTTTTCGGCCGGTGTGGCGCCGGCATCCTGGAACAGCGACTTGATCAGCGCCTCCCGGTCGATCGCCTGGTTGAGCGCGTGGCGCACTTCCGGCTTGTCGAGCGGCGGGATCGTGGTGTTGTAGCTCATATAGCCGATGTTGAGGCCGGCCTGATCCATCAAGGTCACGTCCTTGTTGGCCTTGATGGTGGCGATGTCGGCCGGATTCGGATACGGAGCCACGTCGCACTCGCCGGCCAGCACCTTCTGGATGCGGGCGGTCGCGTCAGGCGTGATGGCGAAGACCAGATCGTCGATCTTTTCCTTGCCCTTGAAATAATCCGGATTGGCCGCATAGCGGATGACGGCGTCGAGCTGGTAGTCGACGAACTGAAACGGACCGGTGCCGATCGGCTTGGTCGAGAAGTCGGCCATCTTGCCGTCCTTCTCGAGCTGATCGGCATATTCCTTCGACACGATCGAGGCGAAGTCCATGCCGAGATTGGCCAGCATCGGCGCGTTCGGCTCGGTCAGCGTCAGCTTGACGGTGAGGTCGTCGACCTTCTCCCACTTGGCGACATATTTCGGCATGTCCATGCCGGTGTAATAGTCCCAGGTGAGGTTCGGCAGATACTTGTCGCCGTTCCACGGGTTCTGCTTGTTGAACTGGCGATCGAAGGAGAAGACGACGTCATCGGCGTTGAGGTCGCGCGTCGGCTTGAAATAATCGGTGGTCTGGAACTTCACACCCGGATGCAGATGGAAAGTGTAGACAAGGCCGTCGTCGGAAATTTCCCATTTGTCGGCAAGACCGGGCTCGATCTCCGTGCCGCCATGCTTGAACTCGACCAGTCGCGAATAGACCGTGCGCGACGAAGCGTCGAAGTCGTTGCCGCCGGTCGTCGTGCCGGGGTCGAAATTGGCCGGCGACGCTTCCGAGCAATAAACGAGCGTCTTGGCACTGGCCATGCCGCTGAGGACGCTTGCAGCCAGCAACGCGGCTGCAAAAGTCATTGTCTTTTTCATTGAGCACTCCCTGATGTTCTCTCAAGCCCCTCTATCAGGCTCGCGAAGGGCGCATATAAGCACCGTTTCTTCGCCTTTGGAACACCTCGTGTGCGTACCCCATGGGAAGCAGGAAAAGAATCTAGATTATGCTCCAATAATAGAAAAAATGAGCATTCTTTTCCGCTCACAACATTATTAACGACGGCATTTTTTTATTGATCGGCTGTCTTGGGGAACGAGCCCGTGAGGCCGCGCCGCCGGACGTCCGCCTGCCCTCCAGGCATGACGCGGGAGGCCATCGAGGAGCGGATTTCGACGGCAAATCTTTCCCCGCCCTGCCGCTGGGGCAAGGCTTGCACGGCCGCAGATAGAGGCAATACATAGATGATGGGCGGGATTTCCCGGAAAATCCGAACCGGCGTGGAGGACGCTTCTTGCGGAAGCGGGCGCCCATATCGAAGGCGACAGGGAGAGACAGGTGGCAAAAGCAGCCAAGACGACAGGGCCGGCGAAAGCAAAAGCCAAGGCCGCTGAAAGCGATGCGCCCAAGGCTGCCAAGGCTGCCGCCGCGCCGAAGGTGAAGACGGCCGCGAAGGCAGCGCCCGCCAAGGCGGCAAGGCCGGCCGCCGCCAAACCCGCAGCGCCAAAGGCCAAGGCGGCAGCCGCGAAATCCACAGAGCCGGCCACCGCCAAATCTGCCTCGAAGGGCTTGCCGAAGGCGATCACCGAACTCACGGTTGGCCTGCCGGAGAAGCCGTGGTTGAAAAGCTATCCGAAGAACATGCCGGCAGAGATCGGCGCCCTGCCCTACAAGTCCATCGGCGAGTTCCTGGTCGGCGCCTGCAAGCAATTCGCCGGGCAGCCGGCCTTCGTGTGCATGGGCAAGTCAATCACTTATGCGGAGCTCGAGCGGCTGTCGGCCGCGTTCGGCGCCTACCTGCAGGCAAGAGGCCTGGAAAAGGGCGCGCGCGTGGCGCTGATGATGCCGAACGTGCTGCAATATCCGGTGGCGATGATGGCGGTGCTCCGCGCCGGCTACACGGTGGTGAATATCAACCCGCTCTACACGCCGCGCGAACTGGAACATCAGTTGAAGGATTCCGGCGCGCAGGCGATCGTCATCCTGGAAAACTTCGCCGGCACGCTGCAGGCGGTCATCGCCAGGACGCCTGTGAAGCATGTCATCGTCGCATCGATGGGCGACATGCTGGGCGGCCTCAAGGGCGCCATCGTCAACCTCGTCGTGCGGCGGGTGAAGAAGATGGTTCCGGCATGGTCGCTGCCCGGCCACGTCAAGTTCAACGCCGTGCTCAAGACCGGCGCGACCATCGCCTTCAAGCCGCCCACGGTCTCCGGCGACGACATCGCCTTCCTGCAATATACGGGCGGCACCACCGGCGTCTCGAAGGGCGCCGTGCTGCTGCATCGCAACGTGCTTTCGAACGTCGCGCAGAACTCGCTATGGGTGGAGGACGCCTATACGGTGAAGCCCAAGCCGGCGCATCAAAACTTCATCTGCGCGCTGCCGCTCTATCATATCTTCGCGCTGACGGTGAATGCACTGATGGGCATGCAGCAGGGCGCGCAGAACGTGCTGATCCCCAACCCGCGCGACATTCCGGGCTTCGTCAAGGAACTGGCGAAATACCCGATGCACATCTTCCCGGGCCTCAACACCCTGTTCAACGCGCTGCTCAACAATGAGGAGTTCCGCAAGCTGGACTTCAAGCCGCTGATCCTGACGCTGGGCGGCGGCATGGCGGTGCAGAAGGGCGTCGCCGAACGCTGGAAGGCGCTGACCGGCTGCCCGGTGAGCGAAGGTTACGGACTGTCCGAGACGTCGCCGGTGGCGACCGCCAACAAGTTCAGCTCCAGCGACTTCACCGGCACGATCGGGCTGCCGCTGCCTTCGACCGAGATCGCCATCCGCGACGACGACGGCAACAACGTGCCGCTGGGCGAGGTGGGCGAGATATGCATCCGCGGCCCGCAGGTGATGGCCGGCTACTGGAACCGGCCCGACGAGACCGCCAAGGTGATGACCAAGGACGGCTTCTTCAAATCCGGCGACATGGGCTTCATGGACGAGCGCGGCTACACCAAGGTCGTCGACCGCAAGAAGGACATGATCCTGGTCTCCGGCTTCAACGTCTATCCGAACGAACTGGAAGAGGTGGTGGCGCATCACCCTGGCGTGCTGGAAGCGGCCGCGATCGGCGTGCCGGACGAGCATTCCGGCGAAGTGCCTAAATTGTTCGTGGTCAAGAAGGATCCGGCGCTGACCGTCGAGGCGCTGATGGCTTATTGCCGCGAGAACCTGACCGGCTACAAGCGGCCGAGATACATCGAATTCCGCACCGAACTGCCGAAGACGCCGGTCGGCAAGATCCTGCGTCGCGCGCTGCGGGACCAGGCTTGAGCGATAGCACGGCCAGCCTGAGGCGAGAGCCGGCGAAAGCGCTCGATCGGGCGGAGTTCATCAAGGCGAACATGCGGCTGGCGCCGGTGCCGTCAGTGCCGGAGGTCCGGCTTTATCAGGCGCATCCGGGCAGCGGCCTGCGGCGGCTGCTCGAACCGGAGGACGGTGACGAAGGCGAGGCAGAGCCACAGCCGCCCTACTGGGCCTACGCCTGGGCCGGCGGCGCGGTTCTGGCCCGCTATGTGCTGGACCGCCCGTCGATCGTGGCCGGCAAACGCGTGCTCGATCTCGGCGCCGGCTCGGGGCTGGTCGGCATCGCGGCGGCAAAAGCCGGGACGCGCGCGGTGATCGCAGCGGAGATCGACCGCAACGGGATCGTGGCGCTGAGCCTCAACGCGGAAGCCAATGGCGTCGCCATCCAGATATGCGAGGGGGATGTCACCGACGGTCCGCCGCCGGCGGTCGACTTGGTGCTCGCGGGCGATGTCTTTTACGCGCAGGATGTGGGGCAGCGGATGATGCCGTTCCTCGAACGCTGCCTGGCCGCCGGCATCGACGTGCTGGTCGGTGACCCCGGCCGCGCCTGGCTGCCGAGGTCGCGGCTCTGCCTGCTCGGCGAATACCATGTGCCGGACGTCGGCGGAAACGGCGGCGGCGAGCCGAAGCCAAGCGCGGTGTTCGCGCTTGTGGCCGAACCCGGTTAGCCCGCAGGCACGCTCATCCGCGCGGCGAGGAAATCCGGCAGGTCGGCGACCGAGTCCAGGATGACATCCGCCATCGGCGCCAACGAGTCGCGCGTGCCGGTGCCGGAAAGCACGCCCACCGCCAGGCCGCAGCCGCCGGCGCGCGCCATCTCCAGGTCATGGCGATTGTCGCCGACCATGGCGATCTCGCCCGGCTTCAGCCCGGTCAGATCGCAAAAGGCAATGACGGTGTCCGGCGCCGGCTTCGGGTTGGCCACGGCATCATAGCCGAAGGCGGCGTCGAAAAGCTGCGCGACACCGAGCGTGGCGAGTGTCTTCTCGGCGCCGCTGGTGGAATCATTGGTGGCGACGCCCATGCGGTAGGATCGCGTGTGCAGCGCCCGCAGCGAATCGAGAACGCCGGGAAGCGCCACCGCCATCGAGGAGCCCTGCACGGAGGTGATCTCGTTGAAGCGCGAAACGGCATGCATCTGGTCTTCGTCGGACAGGCGCGGAAACCACAGTTCGACGACGTCCATGTTCGAACCCGAGGCAAAGATCGAATCGGGCTTGAAGCGTTTCGTGACGAAGTCGAAGCCGGCGGCGGCGAGCAGGCGATCGGCCTTCCAGCGATCGCCTTCGGCGGCATCCATCGCCATGAAGTCCGCGACACCGAGCCAGGTTGCATTGAAGTCGACAAGCGTGCCGTCCTTGTCGAAGAGAATTCCCTTGATGTCTGCCAATCCTTTTACTCCGAACCGCGCAAGTGGTGGATGTGTCCCACCAGACCGGCAGTCGAGGCGTCGCGGTTTGCGGCAGTCTCCTTGCCCTCAACGACAGGCAGCAGGCCTGTCGCCAGTTCCTTGCCGAGCTCGACGCCCCATTGATCGAAGGAATTGATGTTGAAAAGCGTGCCCTCGACGAAGACGCGATGCTCGTAGAGCGCGATTATACGGCCCAACGTGCGCGGATCGAGCTTGCGGTAGAGGATGGTGAGCGAGGGGCGGTTGCCTGAGAAGACGCGGTGCGGCGCGATGCGGTCGACATCGGCCGGTTTCATGCCCTTGGCCAGCATCTGCGCGCGCGCTTCTTCCAGCGTGCGGCCCTTCATGAAGGCCTCCGATTGCGCCAGGCAGTTGGCGAGCAGGAGATCGTGCTGGTGCTTCAGTTCGGGCTCGTGGCCGACGGCAGCGGCAAGGAATTCGACCGGGATGAAGTCGGTGCCCTGGTGCAGAAGCTGGAAGAAGGCGTGCTGGCCGTTGGTGCCGGGTTCGCCCCAGACCAGCGGGCCGGTCGGCGTGGCGACCGCGGTGCCGTCCAGCGTGACGCTCTTGCCGTTCGATTCCATGTCGAGCTGCTGCAGATAAGCCGGCAATCGCGACAGGCGCTGGTCGTAAGGGATGACGGCGCGGGCCGGATATTTGCAGACGACCCGGTGCCACCAGCCGATCAGCCCCAGCAGCACCGGCAGGTTCTTCTGCACGGGTGCTGAGCGGAAATGCTCGTCCATCTCATGCGCGCCGTCGAGGAAGGCGCGGAAGTTGCGCGGGCCGACGGCGATCATCACCGGCAGGCCGATGGCGCTCCAGACCGAGTAGCGGCCGCCGACCCAGTCCCAGAAGCCGAAGACGCGGTCCTGCTCGTTGCCGAACTTCGCCACCAGATCGAGGGCGGTCGAAACGGCGGCGAAATGCTTGCCGACCGCGTCCTTGCCCAGCGCTTTCTGCACCCAATCGCGCGCCGTCTCAGCATTCGTCATCGTCTCGACTGTGGTGAAGGTCTTCGAGGCGACGATGAACAGCGTCGTTTCCGCTGACAGGCCCTTCAGCGTGTCGTGGATATGGGCGCCGTCGACATTGGAGACATAATGCGCGCGCGGCCCGTCATGGTAGGGCGCCAGCGCCAGCGTCACCATCGCCGGGCCGAGGTCCGAGCCGCCGATGCCGATGTTGACGATGTCGGTGATCTTCTTGCCGGTGGCGCCCGCAGCCTTGCCGGAGCGGATGGCGTCGGCGAAAGCGCCCATGGCATCGAGCACGGCAATCACATCGGCCTTGGTGTCCTGGCCGTCGACGATCACGCTCTTGCCGGTCAGGTTCCGCAGCGCGGTGTGCAGAACGGCGCGGTTCTCGGTGATGTTGATTTTCTTGCCTTCGAACATGGCAGCGCGGCGTCCCGCGAGATCGGCGGCGCCGGCGAGCTTCTCCAGCATCGTCATGGTATCTGCGTCGACGGCGCATTTTGACCAGTCGAGGAGAAGGTCGCCATCGGTGGCGGAAAATGTCTCGAAGCGCCTGGGATCGGCAGCGAAGGCCTCGCGCATCGTACCCTTGGCCGCCGCGCGCTGATCACGCAGGGCGGCAAGATGCTTGTCGAAAGATGACTGGTCCACTGGCGGGCTCCTGGCGGGTTTTTAGATTTATCTTAACAGGCCGGATGTTTCCGGCGCGTGTCGTCGCGTCATTTTCGCATCATTCTATTGAGCCGATTTCCATTTCATTCAAGCGCGGCTTTGCCGCAGTGCATCACGCTTTTATGATGCACTGCGGCATTGTTTTACCGATCGCTAAATGAACCGCTTACGCGGGCCAATAGATCACTGGCATAAATCCCAGCGATCAGAAAAATTGATTGGCGCAACCCCTTATGCCACCCATACACTCCACTGGTCCAGCCAAGTAAAAACAGCTGGCCATCCGAGGATGATTTCCCATGCCACAGCGCAATGACACGGCCATATGGTCCGGCCTGTTCCGGATTTCGGCCGAATCCGGCCAAACCCTCCAGGCGCAGATACGCCAGGCGATCGTCGCGGCCATTCTCGACCGACAGATCGCCGCTTCGATGCCGCTGCCGTCTTGCCGGATTCTCGCGGAAAAACTTGGGGTTGCCCGCGGCACGGTGGTGCTCGCCTTCCAGCAGCTGGTCGACCAGGGCTTCCTGGTGGCGCGCGAGCGGCGCGGCCATTTCGTCAACCCTGACGTGCTGGCCACTCCCGCCAAGCCGCACCAGAAGGCGCCCGACCAGCAGAACGAGATCGACTGGAAGGCGCGCCGGCAGATCGCCGCAAGCGACATGCCGCCGCCCGCCAAGCACGACAACTGGATCAAGTCCTCCTATCCGTTCGTCTACGGCCAGTTCGACCCGGCGCTGTTCCCGACCGCCGAATGGCGCGAGTGCAACCGCATGGCGCTGGCCGTGCTCGAGATCCGCAATTGGGCGTCCGACATGGTGGATCGCGACGATCCGCTGCTGATCGAGCAGATCCAGGCCAGGCTGCTGCCGCGCCGCGGCATCTTTGCCAATCCGGACGAGATCATCGTGACGCTGGGCGCGCAGAACGCGCTCTATATGCTGGCCTCGCTCTTGATGACCAAGGGTTCGAAGGTGGCGATGGAGGATCCAGGCTATCCCGACGCCCGCTCGATCTTCCGGCTGGCCGGTGCCGATATCCAGCCGGTTCCGGTCGACCAGTCGGGCATCGTGACCTCGTCGATCCCCAGCGATTCCGGCTTCGTCTTCGTCACGCCGAGCCATCACTGCCCGACCATGGTGCCGCTGTCGGCGGAACGCCGGCAGGATCTTCTGGCGCGCGCCAACCGCAACAACCAAATCATCATCGAGGACGGCTATGACAGCCAGCTGCTCGACGAGGCGCCGCAGCAGGCGCTGAAGAGCCTCGACCGCTCGGGCCGCGTCATCTATGTCGGCTCGATGTCGAAGACGCTGGCTCCGGGCCTCAGGCTTGGCTACATCGTGGCCTCGGCCGGGCTGATCGCCGAGCTTCGCGCGCTGCGCCGCTTCATGCTCAGGCACCCGCCGGCGAACAACCAGCGCGCTGTCGCGCTGTTCCTGTCGCTCGGCCATCACGAGGCGCTGGTGCGCAGGCTCTCCGCCGCCTTCGACGAGCGGCGCAAGCGGCTGGTCCATGCGATTTCCGCTTTCCTGCCAGAATGGCGTTCGACCGACGCGGCTGGCGGCACATCGCTCTGGCTGGAAGGGCCGCGCGGCACCGATTCGCGCGGCCTGGCCGAAGCCGCCGCTTCGCGCAGCGTCATCATCGAACCCGGCGACCGGTTCTTCGACCGCAGCGAAAAGCCATCTCGTTTCATGCGCTTGGGCATCTCCTCGATTTCCCTGCAGCATATCGAGCCCGGCATCCGCGAACTCGCCACCGCTGCCGGGCGCAGGCCCGCGGCGGCCTGATCCCGACGGACTTTCCAAAAAGAGCCGGCAGCCGCCGGCTCTTTTTGCTTGGGCGCATGCTAGCCGCTTTAGCACTCTGGCATATTCGACGGGATTGCTTGGCTCATAGGCTGTACCAATGCCGGCGGCATAGTCGGGGCCATAAGGGGACGAGGCAGGCCGATGGTGGACCAACCGCCACGGACCGCGTCGCAATAAAGACAAAAGGTGGAGTGCTTCGATGTCAGTGGCTCTTGAGAAGCAGGAAGCGTCGTCGGACCAGCGTTCGCGGCGTTCCGGCGGGCGCGAAGCGCGCCGCGCGATGCGGGCGGCGCCCTTGGCCGACGACATCCGCCCGGTGCGGCCTGGGCTTGAAGGCGGCAGCTACGGGCCGTTGAGCCAGAACGACCAGGAACGCATCCACGAAGCGGTGCTGACGCTGCTGGAGACGGTCGGCTTCGCCAATGCC
This sequence comes from Mesorhizobium sp. M2A.F.Ca.ET.043.02.1.1, assembly GCF_003952405.1. Lineage (NCBI taxonomy): Bacteria > Pseudomonadati > Pseudomonadota > Alphaproteobacteria > Hyphomicrobiales > Phyllobacteriaceae > Mesorhizobium > Mesorhizobium sp. M2A.F.Ca.ET.043.02.1.1. The sequence continues at coordinate 3,997,633 of NZ_CP034445.1, read as the reverse complement.
ATCCCGTCCTGCATCGAAGCGCTGACCCGGGTCGGCGGCATTTATGGCGACGACGGCCGCATCCGGCTGCCGCGCGCGCTGGTGCTGGACAAGATCAAAAGGGCGGCGCGCAACTTCACCCTCTACGGCCAGGATCCCAAGCACGACATGCTGATCCAGGGCAAACGCGTGCATTACGGCACGGCGGGCGCGGCGGTGCATCTGGTCGATGTCGAGAAGCGCGAATATCGCGAATCGCTGCTGCAGGACCTCTATGACGCCGCCCGTCTCGTCGACGGGCTGGACAACATCCATTTCTTCCAGCGCACCATGGTGCCGCGCGACATTCCCGACCCGCTCGATATGGATTTCAACACGCTCTATGCCTGCGTGATGGGGACCTCCAAGCATGTCGGCACCTCGTTCACCGTTCGTGAGAACGTCAAGCCGGCGCTGGAGATGCTCTATGCGATCGCCGGCGGCGAAGAGAATTTCCGGGCGCGGCCTTTCGTGTCGAACTCGAACTGCTTCGTCGTGCCGCCGATGAAGTTCGCCGAGGACGCCTGCGGCGTGCTCGAAGCCTGCGTCGAGGGCGGCATTCCGATCCTGCTTCTGTCTGCCGGCCAGGCCGGCGCCACCGCGCCAGCGGCGATCGCCGGCGCCGTCGTGCAGGCGGTGGCGGAAGTGCTGATGGGCCTGGTCTATGTCAACGCAATCAAGCCCGGGCATCCGGCGATCTTCGGCACCTGGCCGTTCGTCTCCGACCTCAGGACCGGCGCCATGTCCGGCGGCTCGGCCGAGCAGGCGGTGCTGACGGCGGCCTGCGCGCAGATGGCGCAATATTACGACCTGCCCGGCGGCTCGGCCGCCGGCATGTCGGACTCGAAGCTGCCCGACATCCAGGCCGGTTACGAGAAGGGCATCACCAATGTCATGGCGGGGCTGTCCGGCCTCAACCTGGTCTATGAATCGGCCGGCATGCATGCCTCGCTGCTCGGCTTCTGCCTCGAAAGCCTGATCATCGACAATGACATGCTGGGACATTGCCTGCGCTGCGTGCGCGGCATCGAGGTGACCGACGATGCGCTGTCGATCGACACCATCGCCGAGGTCTGCCTCAAGGGTCCCGGACACTATCTCGGCAACGACCAGACGCTGAAGCTGATGCAGACCGAGTATTTCTATCCCGCCGTCGGCGACCGTTTCTCGCCCAAGGAATGGAACGAAAAGGGCCGGCCCGACATCCTGTCGCGGGCGATCGCGGAGAAGAAGCGCGTGCTTGCCGAGCGTTTCCCGCGCCACGTCTCGCGCCTGCTCGACGACAAACTGCGCGCCCGCTTCGGCGAGATGATCAAGCTGCCGCGCAGCGGCATGGGCGGCTAGGAGACATTGATATTCAGGTGAGGCCGGCCTGCAAATGGCCGTCTCCTGCGCTTCCGGTGCTCACGTACTTAAGTACGCTCCGCTCCGGTTCTCGGAGCCCACCATTTTCGACTCGGCCTGACCTCAATCTCAACGCCTCCTACCTGCAAGTCAACCGGCCCTCAGTCCGTAGCGCTCGACCACTACCGGGTTGATCAGCTTGGCGTGCAGCGTCATCAGCACGATCTGCGCGTCGAAACTGTCGCCGGCCTCCAGCGCCGCCTCGATGCGGCGCTCGACCGCCAAGGTCGGCTCACGGCCATTGGCCTGCTCGAACACGTCCGGCCCGGCGACGCAATAGCCGCAAAGCTGCGCCACCGAGCTATACGCGTCGGCCGGCGGCTCGTCCGGCCAGCGGTCGTTCATCAGATTGACGATGGTGAGTTTTACGCCTTCGGGAACCAGGGCAGGATGCAGGTCGGCCTTGCGCAACGCCTCATCCAACTGCCGCAGGTCGCCCGAGCGGCCGAACATGCCGAGGAAGCCCAGGGAAGAACGCCGTTTCGCCACGATGATCTCTCCCCTTCGCGGCCTGCCGAGATCGACCTTATCTGTGGGCTGAGCGTGGCTGAGACAAGGGCACGAAAAAGGACGGCCCGCCGGAGGCGAGCCGCCCTCATGATTTGGTCGACTTTCAGTGATTGTCGCGCGGCACGCCGCTGGTGTGGGCTACGTCCTGGTACTTGACCGCCGGCTTCAGCACCATGCCGGCCGAGAATTGGTCGACCATGCCGCGCTGGATCTCCTGCCACGGCGTCTGGTGCTTGGGATAGTGATAGCCGCCATTGCCTTGAAGTGCGGCGCGCCGCTTGGCGATCTCCTCGTCGCTGACGAGAATGTTGGCCGTGCCCTTCTTCAGGTCGATGCGGACGCGGTCGCCGGTCTTCAGCAGCGCGAGGCCGCCGCCGATCGCGGCTTCCGGTGAGGCGTTGAGGATCGACGGCGAACCGGACGTGCCGGACTGGCGGCCGTCACCGATACAGGCCAGTGAATGGATGCCCTTCTTGATCAGGTAGGCTGGCGGCTGCATGTTGACCACCTCGGCGCCGCCCGGATAGCCGACCGGACCGGCGCCGCGCATGAACAGGATCGTGTGCTCGTCGATGCCCTGCGCCGGATCGTCGATGCGGGCGTGGTAGTCCTCCGGCCCGTCGAAGACCATGGCGTTGCCCTCGAAGGCCTCCGGATCGTTCAGATTGGAGAGATAACGCTCACGGAACTCGGGCGAGATGCCGCTGGTCTTCATGATGGCGGAATCGAACAGATTGCCCTTGAGATTGATGAAGCCGGCATTGGCCTTGAGCGGCTGGTCGGCGCTGCGGATGACCTCGTGGTTCTCGTTGACGGCATCCCGGCAATTGTCGCCCATCGACTTGCCGTTGGCGGTGATCGCATCGGGATGCGGCAGGAGCCCCGCCTTCATCAATTCGGCGACGACCGCCGGCACGCCGCCGGCATGGTGATAGTCTTCGCCAAGATATTCGCCGGTCGGCTGCAGGTTGACGAGGAGCGGCACGTTGAGGCCGATCTTCTGCCAGTCGTCATTGTCGAGCGGCACGCCGAGATGGCGGGCGATCGCGTTGAGGTGGATCGGCGCATTGGTGGAGCCGCCGATGGCCGAGTTGACGACAATGGCGTTTTCGAAGGCCTGGCGCGTCATGATGTCGGAAGGCTTCAGGTCCTCATGCACCATGTCGACGATGCGCTTGCCGGTCTCGTAGGCGATCTGGCCGCGCTCGCGATAGGGCGCCGGAATGGCGGCCGAACCGGGGAGCTGCATGCCGAGCGCCTCGGCCAGCGAGTTCATGGTGGTGGCGGTGCCCATGGTGTTGCAATAGCCGGTCGACGGCGCCGAGGAGGCGACGATGTCCATGAACTCGTCATAGTTGATCTCGCCGGCAGACAGGCGCTGGCGTGACTCCCAGACGATGGTGCCGGAGCCGGTGCGCTTGCCCTTGTGCCAGCCATTGAGCATCGGACCGACCGACAGCGCTATCGCCGGAATGTTGACGGTGGCCGCCGCCATCAGCAACGCCGGCGTGGTCTTGTCGCAGCCGATGGTGAGCACGACGCCGTCGAGGGGATAGCCGTAAAGAACCTCGACGAGGCTGAGATAGGCAAGGTTGCGGTCGAGCGCGGCGGTCGGGCGCTTGCCGGTCTCCTGGATCGGATGGCACGGGAACTCGAAGGGGATGCCGCCCATCGAGACGATGCCTTCACGCACGCGCTTGGCAAGCTCGAGGTGGTGGCGGTTGCAGGGCGAAAGATCGGAACCGGTCTGCGCGATGCCGATCAGCGGCTTGCCCGACATCAGCTCGGCGCGCGTCAGGCCATAGTTCAGATAACGCTCGAGATAGAGCGCCGTCATGCCTGGATTGTCGGGGTTGTCGAACCACTCCTGCGAGCGAAATTTCTTCTTCCTGGTGGGGGCGCCTGCCATGGTGGTCTCCGTATTTGTATGACAAATCGATAGGACAACGCGCGAGCGCAAGCAAGAGGTAGACGCAGCCGGGACCCGGACTTTGGTGCGATAGACTTGTTACGGGCCGCGCGCTACGACCAATCGATAACAGCAATCCGGGAGGGGTTTGATGGCTTTGGTGATCGAAGGCGAGGAGCGGATCGCCGCACCAGTCAAAAAAGTGTGGGAAGCCCTCAACGACCCGGAGATCCTGAAAGAAGCCATTCCGGGCTGCCAGAGCCTCGAGAAGAATTCGGACACCGAGATGGCGGCGACCGTGGTGCTGAAGATCGGGCCGATCAAGGCGACCTTCAACGGCGAAGTGACGCTGAAGAACCTCAAGCCACCGCATTCCTACACCATCCAGGGCGAAGGCAAGGGCGGCATTGCCGGTTTCGCCAAGGGCGGCGCCGACGTGACGCTGACCGAGGACGGGCCGGATGCGACGGTGCTCAAATACGCCGCCAAGGCCGAGGTCGGCGGCAAGATCGCGCAGCTCGGCAGCCGGCTGATCCAGTCGACATCGAAGAAGCTCGCGGGGCAGTTCTTCTCGACGTTTGGCGAGAAGGTCGGCGCCTGACCCCTGCCCTGGAGGGCTACTCGAACACGATGCTCGGCACGGCGGCTTCGGCCGCGCCGCGCTCTTCCTGGACCCGATCCCAGACCTTCGAGGCGATGTCGCGATAAATCTTCGCCTCGGCGCCCTCGGGCTTGGAGGCGACCACCGGCGTGCCGGCGTCCGAGCTTTCGCGGATGCCCATTTCCAGCGGCACCTCGCCGAGGAAGGTGACGCCGAGGCGCTCGGCCTCGCGGCGCGCCCCGCCATGGCCGAAAATGTCGTAGCGCTTGCCGGTGTCGGGTGCGAGGAAGTAGCTCATGTTCTCGACGATGCCGAGCAGCGGCACGTCGACCTTCTTGAACATGTTGAGGCCCTTGCGCGCGTCGATCAGCGCCAGGTCCTGCGGAGTGGAGACGATGACGGCGCCGGCAAGCGGCACCTGCTGCGCTATGGTGAGCTGGGCGTCGCCGGTGCCGGGCGGCATGTCGACCACCAGCACGTCGAGCGGACCCCATTCGACCTCGCGGAGCATCTGCGTCAGCGCCGACATCACCATCGGGCCGCGCCAGATCATCGGCGTCTCCTCATCGACGAGGAAGCCCATCGACATGACCTTCAGCCCATAATTCTGCATCGGCTTCAGGATCTTGCCGTCGACCGTCTGCGGCCGGCCATGGATGTTGAGCAGCCGCGGCATAGACGGGCCATAGATATCGGCATCGAGCACGCCGACCTTCAGCCCATTGGCGGCGAGGCCGAGCGCCAGGTTGACGGCGGTGGTCGACTTGCCGACGCCGCCCTTGCCGGAAGCGACGGCGATGATGGCGTCGATGCCGGGCACGCCGCGCCTGCCGTGGCTGTGCGAAGCCGGCGCCTGTGGCGCGGGACGCTGTGACGGCTGCGGGGCTGCGGGCCTCGGCGCTGCCGGGCGCGCCGGAACCGGCGCTTCCATGCCGCCGCCCTTCTTCTCCGCCGTCAGCGCGACGACGGCGCTGGCGACGCCGGGGATGGCCTTCACCGCGCGCTCGGCCGCGGCGCGCAGCGGCTCCAGTTCCTGGGCGCGCGCGGCGGGAACGGTGATGGAGAAGAACACCTTGGAATCGGCGATGAAGATCTCCGAGACCATGCCGAGATCGACGATGTTGCCGGTGAAGTCCGGCCCGTTCACCGTCTTCAGGCGCTCGATGACGGATTCCTTGGTGACGGTCATTGATCTTTCCTCGGGACTTTGGCGTTCCAGATAGTGCAGTTTCCCGCCAGAACCAAGCCGTGGCGCAATCGCTCAGCCGGCGTGCCCCGGAAAGCGACGGATGATGTCGGATCTGCCAACCGGCATTCGAGCCCTGTCATGGCCAAACGAGCCGCCCGCGCTATCTCCCTTGCCATCACGACAAGCGTGAAGGAATCGTCATGCTCGAAAACAGCAATGCGACAGCCAATCTCGCGGTGAAAGACCTGGAAAAGGCCAAGGCGTTCTACGAGGGAATGCTCGGCCTCAAACAGGTCGACGACATGGGCGGCGAACTCGTCGTCTATAAAGCGGCGACACGCTCCGTCTACCATTCGCAATTTGCCGGCACCAACAAGGCAACGGCGGTGACGTGGACGGTCGGCGACCAGATCGAGCCGATCGTCAAGTCGCTGCGGGCGAAAGGCGTCAGCTTCGAGCACTACGATATGCCCGGGCTGACGCTGGAGGGCGACATCCATGTCGGCTACGGGATGAAAGTCGCCTGGTTCAGGGATCCCGACGGCAACATCCTGAACCTGGTGGACAAGTAGCCCCGCTACGAGTTGAGGCCGATCATCCGGCCAACCGTGTGACGAGATAGGTCAACGCCGAGATCGCCGCCGTCGCCGGCAGGGTGATCACCCAGGCGACGACGATGTTGCCGGCAATGCCCCAGCGCACGGCGGAGACGCGGCGGGCGGCGCCCACGCCGATGATGGCGCCGGTGATGGTGTGGGTGGTCGAGACCGGAACACCGAGCCAGGTGGCGGCGAAAAGCGTGATGGCGCCGCCGGTCTCAGCGCAAAAACCCTGCATTGGGTTCAGCCGCGTGATCTTCGATCCCATCGTGTGCACGATGCGCCAGCCGCCGAGCAGCGTGCCCAGGGCCAGCGCCGACTGGCAGGTGAGGACCACCCACAGCGGCACGTAGAAGCTCTGGCCGAGCATACCTTGCGAATAGAGCAGCACGGCGATGATGCCCATGGTCTTTTGCGCGTCGTTGCCGCCATGTCCCAGCGAATAGAGCGAGGCGGAAAAGAACTGCAGCACGCGAAACGTGTTGTCGACGGCGAATGGCGTCTGGCGCACGAACAGCCAGGAGACGACGAGAACCAGGACGAGCGCCAGCACGAATCCGGTCGCCGGCGAGAGCACGATCGCCGCGACCGTCTTGCCGAGCCCGGACCAGACGATGGCGCCGGTCCCGGCCTTGGCGACGCCGGCGCCGACCAGCCCGCCGATCAGGGCGTGCGAACTGCTCGACGGAATGCCGGCGACCCAGGTGACGATGTTCCAGACGATGGCGCCGACAAGTGCCGAGAAGATCACCGCCGGCGTGACGATGCTGGCGTCGACAATGCCTTTCCCGACCGTCTCGGCCACATGCAGGCCGAAGAACAGGAAGGCGATGAAATTGAAGAAAGCCGCCCAGAACACTGCGTAATGCGGCCTGAGCACCCGGGTGGAAACGATGGTGGCGATCGAATTGGCGGCGTCGTGCAGGCCGTTCAGGAAATCGAAGAACAGGGCCACGGCGACGAGGCCGATCAGCAGCGGAAAAGCGATCGTGGCCTCCATCGCCTAAACGTTCTCGATCACGATGCCGCTGATCTCGTTGGCGACGTCCTCGAAGCGGTCGACCACCTTTTCCAGCTGGCCGTAGATCTCCGAGCCGATCAGGTAAGCCATCGGGTCGCTGCGGCCGTGATGCCTGAACAGATCCTTGAGGCCCTGCTCGTGCAGGTCGTCGGCGCGGCCTTCGACGCGCATGACCTCCTCGGCGATGGCGTTGAGGCGCGCTGCGTTGGCGCCGACCTTGCCGAGCAGCGGGATCGCCTCCGCGACCAGCCGGGCTGCCTGGACGATGACGCCGCCCATTTCCCGCATCAGCGGGTCGAACTCCCTCACCTCGAACAGTTTCACCGTCTTGACGGTCTTGTGCATCATGTCGATGGCGTCATCCATCGACTGGATCAAATCCTTGATGTCGCCGCGATCGAAGGGCGTGATGAAGGAGCGCCGAACGGCAAGCAGGACCTCGGCGGTGATGCCGTCGGCCTCGTTTTCGAGATCGACGATCGTCTGGCACCAGCCGTCGATGTCCTCGCCGTTGAGAAGATGCTGAAGGGCTTCGGCGCCGCCGACCACAGTGCGCGAATGCCGCTCGAACAGATCGAAGAAGCGATCCTCGCGCGGCAACAGCTTGCGAAACCAGCCCAGCATGTCGTCCTCCTCAATCCGCCCTACCCCACATAGCGCCATGTGCGGCGCGGGAAAACAGATAGCCGGCTCAAAAATGTGGACGAGGTCCGATTGTGCGTGCGTCTTGCGAAGCGATGCGATTTCCCCGACCTTGAGCTAAACCGCGTTGGATCGGATAGCATGATCGACAAACTGGAGTTCTTTCTGGCACTGGCCAAGGAGGAGCACTTCGGCCGGGCGGCGGAGGTGTGCGGCGTCACCCAGCCGACGCTGTCGGCCGGCATCAAGCAGCTCGAGGAGCAGCTCGGCGTCATGCTGGTGCTGCGCGGCTCCCGCTTCCAGGGGCTGACGCCGGAAGGCAGGCAGGTGTTGGGCTGGGCGCGACGCATCGTCGGCGACACAAGGACGATGCGCGAGGAGATGCGGGCGGCGCGCCACGGCCTTGCCGGCCGTATCCGCATCGCCGCCGTTCCGACGGCGCTGGCAATGGTGGCGCGGCTGACGACGCCGTTTCGCGAAAAGCATCCGGGCGTAACCTTCTCCATCCTGTCGCGGACCTCGATCGAGGTGCTGTCGCTGCTCGGCAATTTCGACGTCGATGCCGGCATCACCTATCTCGACAACGAGCCGCTCGGGCGCGTCATCAGCGTGCCGCTCTATGACGAGCGCTACCAGTTGATCACCGCGGTCGGGAACCCCTATTCCGATCGCGACAAAGTGACGTGGGCCGAGATCAGCCAGCTGCCGCTCTGCCTGCTGACGCCTGACATGCAGAACCGCCGCATCATCGACCAGCATCTGGCGGAGGCCGGCGTGCAGGTCCGGCCGACGCTGGAATCCAACTCGATGATCGTGCTGTTCTCGCATATCCGCACCGGCAAATGGTCGTCGATCATGCCGCTCAACCTCGCGGAAACGTTCGGCTTTTCGGAGCCGATCCGGGCCATTCCGATCGTCGAGCCGGACGCCAGTCACACGGTCGGTCTGGTGGCAGCACCCCGCGAGCCGCACACGCCGCTGGTGCAGGCGCTGCTGGACGAGGCGATGGCGCTGGCAGACGATTTCCGCCGTCATCGCTAGGTTAGAGAATGCGGGCCACCGCTGTTCGATAGGAAATTTCTATCGATCGACGGGAGCGCTTTATTGATTTCGGAGGTTTCCTCTGATTTCGTAAGGACTTAGCGATATTGCGCCCTATGCATGTCGTTGCCCCGAAAACGCTCTATATCCTGGGGTGACATACATTGGCCGCCACGACCAGGGAGGGCGCTGCGTGACCATGCAGGCCGCAAGTACCGAGATCGCGTCGCGCACGGCGGCGATCATTGATGAGATGAAGGGCCTCGAGGGCCCGCTGCTGCCGATCCTGCACAGCATACAGGAAGAGTTCGGATACGTTCCGAAGGACGCGTTGCCGGTGATCGCCGACGGGCTGAACCTTTCCCGCGCCGAAGTGCATGGCGTGGTCAGCTTCTATCACGATTTCCGCGCCAAGCCCGCCGGACGGCATGTGCTCAAGCTCTGCCAGGCGGAAGCCTGCCAGTCGATGGGGTCGGATGCGGTCGCGGCCAAGGTCAAGCAGCTGCTCGGCATCGATTTCCACGAGACCACGCGCGACGGATCGGTTACACTGGAGCCGGTCTACTGCCTCGGGCTTTGCGCCTGCTCGCCGTCGGCGATGCTCGACGGCGAAGTCATCGGCCGGCTCGATGACGAGAAGATCGAAGAGATCGTCGCGGAGGTGCGTTCATGATCCCGCGCATCTATATCCCCGCAGATTCCGGCGCGCTGGCGCTCGGTGCCGAGAAGGTCGCCAGGGCGATCGAGAAGGAGCTCAAGGAGCGCGGCGTCGAGGCCAAGATCGTGCGCAACGGCTCGCGCGGCGCCTATTTCCTCGAGCCAATGGTCGAAGTGGCGACCGACAAGGGTCGCGTCGCCTACGGGCCGGTCAAGCCGTCCGACGTCAAGAGCCTGTTCGACAGCGGTTTTCTCACCGGCGGCCACCACAAGCGCTGGCTGGGCGCGCCCGACAAGATCCCCTTCTTCGCCAAGCAGACGCGGCTGACCTTCGCGCGCTGCGGCATCAACGATCCGCTGTCGCTCGATGCCTACAAGTCGCTGGGCGGCCTGCGCGGCCTGCAGAACGCCGTCGCCATGACGCCGGCCGATGTCGTCAAGCAGGTTACCGAGTCGGGCCTGCGCGGCCGCGGCGGCGCCGGCTTCCCGACCGGCATCAAGTGGAAGACGGTGCTGGATACGGCTGGCGCGCAGAAATACATCGTCTGCAACGCCGACGAAGGCGACAGCGCCACCTTCGCCGACCGCATGATCATGGAAGGCGATCCCTTCGTGCTGATCGAAGGCATGGCGATCGCCGGCATCGCCACCGGCGCGACCAAGGGTTTCGTTTATATCCGCTCGGAATATCCGCATGCGGTGGCGACGATGAACAAGGCCGTCGCGATCGCCCGCAAGGCCGGCGTGCTGGGCCACAACGTGCTGGGCTCGCCCAACGCCTTCAACATGGAGATCCGCGTCGGCGCCGGCGCCTATGTCTGCGGCGAGGAAACCTCGCTCTTGAACAGCCTCGAGGGCAAGCGCGGGGTGGTGCGCGCCAAGCCGCCGCTGCCGGCCATCCAAGGCTTGTTCAGCAAGCCGACGGTGATCAACAACGTGATCAGCCTGGCCTCGGTGCCTGTAATCATGGACAAGGGCGCCGCCTTCTACAAGGATTTCGGCATGGGCCGCTCGCGCGGCACGATCCCGATCCAGATCGCAGGCAACGTCCGGAATGGTGGCCTGTTCGAGACGGCCTTCGGCCTGACGCTGGGCGAGATCGTCGACGACATCGGCGGCGGCACGGCTTCCGGGCGTCCGGTGAAGGCGGTGCAGGTCGGCGGGCCGCTCGGCGCCTATTTCCCGCGCGCGCTCTTCGACACCCCCTTCGACTATGAGGAATTCGCCAAGCGCGACGGACTGATCGGCCATGCCGGCATCACCGTGTTCGACGACACGGCCGATATGCTGAAGCAGGCGCGCTTTGCAATGGAGTTCTGCGCCATCGAGAGCTGCGGCAAGTGCACGCCCTGCCGCATCGGCTCGACGCGCGGCGTGGAGGTTCTGGACAAGGTCGCCGCGGGCATCGAGGCGGAGAAGAACCTCGCTCTGGTCACCGACCTCTGCAACACGATGAAGTTCGGATCGCTCTGCGCGCTGGGCGGCTTCACGCCCTACCCGGTGATGAGCTCGATCACGCATTTCCCCGAGGATTTCAAGCCCGCGCCAGCGCGCGTGGCGGCTGAATAGGAGCTGGCAGATGAACATCAAGGCCGACTTCCCGACACTCATCGAAGAGATCGACTACGGAACGCCGGAGTCGAAAGCGACGAGGCAGGTCACGCTGACGGTAGACGGGCAGAGCATCACGGTGCCGGAAGGCACTTCGATCATGCGCGCGGCGATGGAGGGCGGGGTCGAGATTCCGAAGCTTTGCGCCACCGACATGCTGGATTCCTTCGGCTCCTGCCGCGTCTGCCTGGTCGAGATCGAAGGGCGCGGCGGCACGCCGGCCTCCTGCACGACGCCGGTCGGCGAAGGCATGGTGGTGCGCACGCAGTCGGACCGGCTCGACGCCATCCGCCGCGGCGTCATGGAGCTCTATGTCTCCGACCATCCGATGGCCTGGAACGAGAAGGCCGGCACCGGCGCCAGCGAGTTCGACGCGGTCGCGAAGTCGGTGGGTCTGACCGAAAACCGCTACGGCGTCGAGGGCCGCAATCACGTCAAGGAAGAAGGCGGCGTCGCGCCCGGCCATGGCTCGCTCGCGGTCGACTATATCGCCCGTGACGAATCCAACCCCTATTTCACCTACGACCCGGCGCAGTGCATCGTCTGCTCGCGCTGCGTGCGCGCCTGCGAAGAGGTGCAGGGCACCTTCGCGCTGACCATCGAGGGCCGCGGCTTCGAATCGCGCATGGTCGCCGGCATGCATGAGGATTTCATCGCTTCGGAATGCGTCTCCTGCGGCGCCTGCGTGCAGGCCTGCCCGACCGATGCGCTGCGCGAGAAGACGGTGCTGGAAAAAGGCATGCCGGAGCGCTCGGCTGTCACCACCTGTGCCTATTGCGGCGTCGGCTGCTCGTTCAAGGCCGAAGTGAAGGATGACGAGGTCATCCGCATGATGCCCTACAAGGACGGCAAGGCGAACCACGGCCATTCCTGCGTGAAAGGCCGGTTTGCCTATGGCTACGCCACGCACAAGGACCGCATCCTGTCGCCGATGATCCGCGAGAAGATCACCGATCCGTGGCGCGAAGTGAGCTGGGAAGAGGCGATCGCCCACACGGCGAAGGAATTCCGCCGCATCCAGTATCAGTATGGACGCACCGCGATCGGCGGCATCACCTCCTCGCGCTGCACCAACGAGGAGACCTATCTCGTCCAGAAGCTGGTGCGGCAGGGCTTCCGCAACAACAATGTCGACACCTGCGCGCGCGTCTGCCATTCGCCGACCGGCTACGGGCTCGGCCAGACCTACGGCACCTCGGCCGGTACGCAGGATTTCGATTCGGTCGAGTTCACCGACGTCGCCGTCATCATCGGCGCCAATCCGGCGTCCGCCCATCCGGTGTTCGCCTCGCGGCTGAAGAAGCGGCTTCGCCAGGGCGCCAAGCTGATCGTGCTCGATCCGCGCCGCACCGAGATGGTGAAATCGGCGCATATCGAGGCCGACTATCACCTGCCGCTGAAGCCCGGCACCAATGTGGCGGTGCTGACGGCGCTGGCGCATGTCATAGTCACCGAGGGCCTCTACAACGAAGCCTTCGTGCGCGAGCGCTGCGACTGGGCCGAGTTTCAGGACTGGGCGTCCTTCGTCGCCCTGCCGGAGAACAGCCCGGAGACGGTCGGCAAGCTGTCCGGCGTCGACCCTGAAGCCATCCGGGGTGCCGCGCGCCTTTACGCCAAGGGGGGCAATGGCGCGATCTATTACGGCCTCGGCGTCACCGAACACAGCCAGGGCTCGACCACGGTGATGGCGATCGCCAACCTCGCCATGGCAACCGGCAATATCGGCCGTCCGGGCGTCGGCGTGAATCCGCTGCGCGGCCAGAACAATGTGCAGGGCTCCTGCGACATGGGTTCCTTCCCGCATGAGTTGCCGGGCTACCGCCACATCTCGGGCGAAGCGGTGCGCGACATCTATGAGAGCCTGTGGGGTGTGAAGCTGGACGACGAGCCCGGCCTGCGTATCCCCAACATGCTGGACGCCGCCGTCGACGGCTCGTTCAAGGGCATCTACATCCAGGGCGAGGACATCCTGCAGTCCGATCCCGACACCAAGCATGTCGCCGGCGGTCTCGCCGCTATGGAATGCGTCGTGGTGCACGACCTCTTCCTCAACGAGACGGCCAACTACGCGCATGTCTTCCTGCCGGGTTCGACCTTCCTCGAGAAGGACGGCACCTTCACCAATGCCGAGCGCCGCATCAACATGGTGCGCAAGGTCATCGAGCCGAAGGCGCGCTACGCCGACTGGGAGGCGACGCAGGAGCTTGCCCGCGCCATCGGGCTCGACTGGAACTATACCCATCCGTCTGAGATCATGGACGAGATCGCCAAGACGACGCCGAGCTTCGCCGGCGTCTCGTTCGAGCTGCTTGACCGTGTCGGCTCGGTGCAGTGGCCCTGCAACGAGAAGGCGCCGCTCGGCACGCCGATCATGCATGTCGACGGCTTCGTGCGCGGCAAGGGCAAGTTCATCCGCACCGAATATGTGGCGACGGACGAGCGGACAGGCCCGCGCTATCCGCTGCTGCTCACCACCGGCCGCATCCTGTCGCAGTACAATGTCGGCGCGCAGACCAGGCGCACGGAGAACGTTGCTTGGCATGCCGAGGACCGGCTGGAGATCCATCCGCATGACGCCGAGGTTCGCGGCGTGCGCGAAGGCGACTGGGTGCGGCTGGCGAGCCGCTCCGGCGAAACCACGCTGCGCGCGCTGATCACCGACCGCGTCTCGCCCGGTGTCGTCTACACGACCTTCCACCATCCGGACACGCAGGCCAATGTGATCACCACCGACTTCTCGGACTGGGCGACCAACTGTCCGGAATACAAGGTCACCGCCGTGCAGGTGGCGCCGTCCAACGGCCCGACCGACTGGCAGAAGGACTATAACGAGCAGGCCAAGCAGAGCCGGCGTATCGCCCCGCTGGCGGCAGCGGAGTAGTCCTTGGGCGCGCGCCGCAAAGCGACGACGCAAATTACGCGGCTCGCGCATCGCGCCGGCGGCACCGCGGCCGCGAACCGCATGGTGCCGGAAGAGACGCCGGTGGCGTTCTCCTTTGCCGGCACCACGCATGCGGTGATGATGGCAAGCCCAGCCGATTTCGAGGATTTCGCGCTCGGCTTCTCGCTGACCGAGGGTATCATCGCCGATCCGAAAGAAATCGAGGCGATCGAGGTCGAGGATCTCGGCGCCGGCATCGACATCCAGATCAGGCTGAAGGACCAGGCCAACACGCGCTTCCAGGCGCGGCGGCGCCGGCTGGCCGGACCGGTCGGCTGCGGCTTGTGCGGCATTGAGTCCATCGAGGAGGCGATGCGCTCGGTCGAGGCAGTTGGTGCGTCAAAACTTACGCTTCAAGCGGAAGACATCACGAGCGCCGTCCGGTTGCTGTCGAAGGTTCAGCCGCTGCATGCCGAGACCGGCGCGGTGCATGCGGCCGGCTTCTACGTGCCCGGCAAGGGCGTCGTGATGGCGCGCGAGGATGTCGGGCGGCACAATGCGCTGGACAAGCTCGCCGGCGCGCTGGCCAAGGCAGGCATCGATGGCGCAAGCGGCGCGGTCGTGGTGACCTCGCGCGTCTCGGTCGAGATGGTGCAGAAGACGGCCGCCATCGGCGCTTCGATCATCATGGCGGTTTCGGCGCCGACGGCGCTTGCCATCCGCACGGCGGATGCCGCCGGCATGACGCTGGTGGCGCTGGTGCGCGGCGACGATTTCGATATTTTCACCCACCCCGAACGGGTGGCTTCCGGAGTTGCCAAGCATGTCGCATGACGAAGACCACATCGCCAGCACCAGGGAAAAGCTGGTGCGCATGGCCAACCAGATCGCCACCTTCTTCCACTCGAAGCCGCGCGAGGAAGGCATTGCCGGGCTGGCGGAGCACATCAACAAATTCTGGGAACCCCGGATGCGGCGGCAGCTCTTCGAGCTGCTCGACGGCGACGCTGAGGATTTCGACGCGTTGGTGATCGCGGCCTCGGCCAGGATCAAGCGGCCGATCTCCCCTGCGGAGGCCGACAGGAAGCTTGGGGTCACAGCCTTTCCGGCCGATATCGCCGCTTCGCAGGAATGATGTAGCGACCGGACGGCGTTATATTCCTTTCCGCTAAAGTTTAAGCTGCCGCTATCGGCACGGCTCTGCTATGGTTGGCGGCAGAAAGTCGTCTGGCCGGGCGGGGTAGTTCGCGTGAGGCCGATCGAGACCAGATACGCCCGTAGCGGGGATGTGCGGATCGCCTATCAGGTGATCGGCCAGGGCTCTTTCGATCTCGTCTTCGTACCGGGCTTCATCTCCAATCTCGACCTGCATTGGGAAGACGAGGGCTACAGCCGCCTCTTGAAACGGCTCTCCGCCTTCTCGCGGCTGATCCTGTTCGACAAGCGCGGCACCGGGCTATCCGACCGCGTCGACACCCGCCACCTGCCCAGCCTCGAGACGCGCATGGACGATGTCCGAGCGGTGATGGACGCCACAGGCAGCGGCCGTGCCGCTATCCTCGGCGCCTCGGAAGGCGCGCCGATGGCGATGCTGTTCGCCGCCACCTATCCGGAGCGGACGCGGGCGCTGGTGCTCTACGGCGGCTATGCGCATTTCCACAAATGGGTGATGCCGCCGGAACGGCTGGAAGCATTCATCGAGACGGCGGAAACATCCTGGGGCACCGGCGCGACCTTGCCCAATTTCGCGCCGGGCCGGGTCGACGATACCCACTTCACTCAGTGGTGGGGCCGGTTCGAGCGGCTGTCGGCCAGCCCGACGGCCGCTACGGCGCTTGCCCGCATGAATGCCGGCATAGACGTGCGCGACATGCTCGGGACGATCAGCGTGCCGACTTACCTGATCCATCGCCGCAACGACGCCCGAGTCGATCCCGACGCCAGCCGCTTCCTGGCCAGAAAGATCCCAGGCGCCCGCCTGGTCGAGATTTCGGGGCGCGACCACCCGATCTGGACCGGCGACGTCGACCGCGTGGCCGACCTGATCGAGGAA
Organism: Mesorhizobium sp. M2A.F.Ca.ET.043.02.1.1; assembly: GCF_003952405.1. Classification (NCBI taxonomy): domain Bacteria; kingdom Pseudomonadati; phylum Pseudomonadota; class Alphaproteobacteria; order Hyphomicrobiales; family Phyllobacteriaceae; genus Mesorhizobium; species Mesorhizobium sp. M2A.F.Ca.ET.043.02.1.1. Next base: position 3,981,497 of record NZ_CP034445.1, on the reverse strand, counting down.
TTCCTGACCGGGGAGCCGACGGTGGCCGTTGTGGAACGCGTGCTCGCAGCACTTCTGGTGACACGCATCTACGACACCGCGCGGCTCGGCGACCGCTTGTGGAGCGAACGCAGCCTGCGCTTCCAGGAGAACTGGCACATGCTGGTCGGCCGCCATGGCGGGCGCGTCGCCGGCACGCATGGCGAGCTGATGATCTCGCGCTTCGATGGCCCGGCGCGTGCCGTGCGCTGCGCGGCGCTGCTGCGCGAGGCGGCCCAGGAAATTGGCGTGGCAAGCGCGCAAGGGGTGCATGTCGGCGAGATCGAAATACGCGGACCGCCGACGGGGCTGACAGCGCGTGTGGCCATGCAGCTTGCCGCCCATGCCGAGCGCGGGCACATCCTCTGCTCAAGGCTGGTCGCCGACCTGGCCGCGGGTTCCGGGCTGCATTTCACCGATGCCGGCCGAATCAGCCTCGACGAATTGGACGAGCCGCTGGCGCTGGTGCAGGTGACGGCCGAACAGCATCTGGAGCCGGCCTGCCGTCCCAAGCCCAAGCCGGCCGAACCGGCAACGCTGACGGCTCGCGAGAGCGAGGTGGTGAGCCTGATCGCCGACGGCAAGAGCAATGCCGCGATCGCAGCCGAGCTCGACCTCAGCGAGCACACGGTCAAGCGCCATGTCGCCAACATATTGCTCAAGCTCGACCTGCCGTCGCGGGCGGCGGCAGCGGCATTCTCGGCCAGGCATGCTGGCCCGGACGGGCCATGAGAGCCATGGCGCTTTCGGGCGAAGCGGTCGGGACGCGTAGGAGGTATCAATTATCCCAATGCAGGCAGCCAGGAAGGCACTGCGGGGCCATGGAGAGACAAGATGTTGACCAAGACAAAGACGGTGGACGGCGCGGCGATCAAGAAGGCGATCGAGGGCCGTGACGGCAAGTTGCTGTCGAGCTTCTACACCGACGATGCGCTGGTGCGCGTCGTCGACCGCAACAACCCGCCGAGCAAGCCGCGCGAAATCCGCGGCCGCGCGGCGATCAGCATCTTCTGGGACGACATCTGCAGCCGGGCGATGACCCACAAGGTCGACGCCACCATCGCAGAGGGCGACAACCTCGCCTTCATGCAAGCCTGCGCCTATCCGGACGGCACCAAGGTGGTTTGCGCGGCGATGCTGGAGCTGAGGAACGGCCTGATCGCGCGGCAGACCGTCGTGCAGGCCTGGGACGAATAATCAATCGCGGACAAATCAACAGCGGCCTCGGCCGCAGTGGTGAGGGAGAACCGAGATGTTCAGCGCCAGATGGCAGATCGACGCCAGGTTCGGCCACAAGCAGACCGCACTTGAGCTGATGCGGAAATGGGAGCGCGAGATCGGCTCGCAGATCGGTCTGGCCGACCTGAATTTCCGCCTCATGACGGGTTCGATCGGCGCGCGCGAAGCGACGATCGAGTCCCATCACGAGGTTGAAAGCCTGGCCCAGCTGGAAGCGTTCTTTGCCAAGATCGCCAAAATCGACGCGCACGCCAAGTGGGGCAAGGAGCTGGAGCCCTATGTGGTGTCGGGCACCAGCCAGTGGCAGATCTTCCGGATCGTGGAATAGTTGATTGCGAAATAGCCGAGGGCCGAAGAGGCAGCGGCGAACATGACGGGAAGAGCGGCGGCGAGGCAGGCGGCCACTCGACGTCACCGGATCGACCCAAATCAGGAACCGGCCCGTCGGTCAGTCACGGCATCCGCTTTGGCTGCCGTGCCAATGGCTCTCCCGGGCCATGCCCCGCTGGTCCTTTCGGGCGAAGCGGCGGGGGCCGGATTGGTGCAATGTGCTCTTCCTGCACCAGCCAACGCATCCGCCCGACGAGGCGAGCAAACGAAGCAACACATGCGTCGCGTCGGCGCGCCATGCGCCGGCGCAATCAAGGGAGCAAACCAATGACCGACGAAGCCCATGCAAAACTGCGTGAAAGCCTGCGCGGGGAGATGATCCTGCGCGACGATGCCGGCTATGACGAGGCCCGCAAGGTCTATAACGGCATGATCAAAAAGCGCCCGCTGCTGATTGCGCGCTGCGCCGATGTCGCCGACGTGATCGCCGCCGTGAAATACGCCCGCGACAACGACCTGCTGATCGCCGTGCGCGGCGGAGGCCACAACGGCGCCGGACTGGGGATCTGCGACAACGGTCTCGTCATCGACCTGTCGATGATGAAGGGTGTCCATGTCGATCCGAAAACGCGCACCGTGAGAGTCGGGCCGGGCTGCAATTCAGGTGACGTGGACCATGCCACCCATCCTTTCGGGCTCGCCGTTCCGGCCGGCATCGTCTCGACCACCGGCGTTGCCGGCCTGACCCTCGGCGGCGGTACAGGCTATCTCACGCGCAGATACGGTCTCACCATCGACAATCTGGTCGAAGCCGATCTGGTGTTGGCCGACGGCAAAGTGGTGACCGCCAGCAAAGCCGAGAACCCCGATTTGTTCTGGGCGCTTCGCGGCGGCGGCGGCAATTTCGGCATCGTGACCAACTTCCTGTTCCAGGCCCATCCCGTGAACATGATCTTCGGCGGCCCGGTGTTCTGGGAGGCCAAGGACGCCATGGCCGTCATGCAGACCTATCGCGACTATCTGCCGGAGGCGCCGGAGGATCTCGGCGCGTTTGTCGGCCTGAAGACCGTTCCCTCGACCGATCCCTTCCCGCGCGAATATTGGGGCAAGCGCGCCTGCGCCATCATCTCCTGCTACAACGGCAGCGAGGAGGACGGGCGCAAGGCCATGGCGCCGCTGCTCGACAATCTGCCGCCGCCGATCTTCAACTGGATGGGTGTGATGCCGTTCCCGGCCTTGCAGGCAATGTTCGACCCGCTGCTTCCGAAAGGCCTGCAATGGTACTGGAAGGGCGATTTCGTCAGGTCGCTTCCCGACGAAGCCATCGCGACCCATATCGCGCAGGCCGCCGCGGCGCCAAGCGAATTGTCGCTGATGCATCTTTACCCGATCGACGGCGCCGTTCGCCGCGTCGGCAAGAACGAGACGGCATGGAATGCGCGCGACGCGACCTGGTCGATGGTCATCGCCGCCATCGATCCCGATCCGGCCAAGGCCGCCGACCTCACCAAATGGGCCAAGACCTACTGGGCGAGCATCCATCCCCACAACGGCGAAGGCGGCTACGTGAATTTCATGATGGAGGACGAAGGAGAAGCGCGCGTGCAGGCGAGCTATGGCGCAAACTACGAGCGGCTTAGCCAGGTGAAGCGCATCTACGACCCGTTCAACATCTTTAGGGTCAACCAGAACATCAAGCCCGCGGCATCGGAGATGCAAGGGAGGACGGCCGCTTAAACCGCGTCGCGCTGAGCCGGGCTCAGGCGACGCGGTTTAAGTCTTTGTTTTGATGCATGTCGTTGTCCCAGAACCGCGCACACTTCTGGGCGACATGCATTAGTTCTTACGCCGCCTCCGCCCACGTAGGGGATAGAGGCCGGATTGCCATCGGATTTGCTACGGGCAATGGGCAATCCGGCCCCTCTCGCAAGGGACTAGCCGTGCGCCACCATGACGTGGCGGACAGCCGTGTAATCCTCCAGCGCGTAGAGCGACATGTCCTTGCCGTAGCCTGACTGTTTCAGGCCGCCATGCGGCATCTCGTTGGTCAGCATGAAGTGCGTGTTGATCCAGGTGCAGCCATATTGCAGACGAGCGGCGGTCGCCATGGCGCGCGCGACGTCCTTGGTCCACACCGACGAGGCAAGGCCGTAGTCGCTATCGTTGGCCCAACTTACTGCTTCGTCTACGTCCGCGAAGCGGGTGATGGAGACGACCGGGCCGAACACCTCGCGGCGCACGATCTCGTCTTCCTGTAGCGCGCCGGCGACCACCGTCGGCTGGTAGTAGAAGCCGGAGCCCTCCCCCGGCTTGCCGCCGGTGGTGATCTCGATGTGCTTCAGTTCGGAAGCGCGCTCGACGAAGCTCGACACGCGGTCGCGCTGGCGGCGCGAGATCAGCGGGCCGATCTCGTTCTCGGTGTCGTCAGGCTGGTTGTATTTGATGGTCGAGACAGCGGAAGAGAGATCGGCGACCAGCTTGTCGTAGATCTTCTTGCCGGCATAGATGCGGCAGGCGGCGGTGCAGTCCTGGCCTGCATTGTAATAGCCGAAGGCGCGCAGGCCATTGACCACGGCGCCAAGATCGGCGTCGTCGAAGACGATGACCGGCGCCTTGCCGCCAAGCTCCAGATGCGTGCGCTTGACCGATTTGGCGGCCGCCTGCAGCACCTTCTTGCCGGTGGCGACATCGCCGGTGATCGAGATCATGTTGACCTTGGGGTGGTTGATCAGCGTGTTGCCGACACTGTCGCCGCGGCCGAGCACGACATTGACGACACCCTCGGGCAGGATTTCGGCGAGGATCTTCGCCAGCTTGAGCGATGTCAGCGGCGTCTGTTCCGATGGTTTGAAGACGACCGTGTTGCCGCCGCCGATCGCCGGCGCCAGCTTCCAAGCCATCATCATCAGCGGATAGTTCCAGGGCGCGATCGAGGCGACGATGCCGATAGGGTCGCGCCGCACCATCGAGGTGTGGCCCGCAATATATTCGCCGGCCACCTGACCGGGCATTGAGCGCACCGCGCCGGAGAAGAAGCGGTAGCAGTCGACGATCGCCGGGATCTCGTCATTGAGCACGGCATTGATCGGCTTTCCGCAATTCAGCGCCTCTAGCGCCGCGAACTCCTTGGCTTCCGCCTCGATGCGGTCGGCGATCTTGAGCAGGTAGCCGGAGCGCTGCGCCGGCGTGGTACGCGACCAACTGACGAACGCTCGCTCGGCGGCACTGACGGCCGCCTCGATCTGCGCCGGGCTTGCTTCCGGCAGGTTGAGGATGGTTGCCCCGGTCTTTGGATTGAGGATCGGCTCCTCGGTTTCGGTGCCCTTCTCGAATTTCGAGCCGATGAGCATCTGGGTGTCCATTGGGTTTCTCCCTGATTAGGAGCGAATAGGGAGTAGCGAATAGGGAGATCGACAGCCGAACCGTATTCGCTACTCGCTATTCGCTACTCGCTGTTTTCATTTCCCACTCCCCGCGATCTGGTCGCCGTCGCGGGTCAGGTAATAGGCAACGAGGATCGGCAGCAGCGTCACCAGCACGACGACCATAGCAACGACATTGGTGACCGGGCGCTGGCGCGGACGGATCAGCTCCTCCAGCATCCAGATCGGCACCGTCTGCTGCTGGCCGGCGGTGAAGGTGGTGACGATGACCTCGTCGAAGGAGAGCGCGAAGGCAAGCATGCCGCCGGCGAGCAGGGCGGTTGCGATGTTCGGCAGCACGACATGCCGGAAGGTCTGGAAACCGTCGGCGCCGAGATCCATCGAGGCTTCGATCATCGATCCCGAGGTGCGGCGGAAGCGGGCGACGGCGTTGTTGTAGACGACGACCACGCAGAAGGTGGCGTGGCCGAGCACGATCGTCCAGAACGAAAAGGGAATGTCGGCCAGCGAAAAGGCCGAGCGCAGCGCGATGCCGGTGATGATGCCGGGCAGCGCGATCGGCAGGATGACCAAGAGCGAGATGGCCTCGCGGCCGAAGAAGTGGGTCTGCGAGACGGCGGCGGCGCAGAGCGTGCCGAGCACCAGCGCGATCGCCGTCGAGATGGCGGCGACGCGGACCGACAGCGACAGCGCATCCCATACGTCCGGCCGGTTCCAGGTAACGGCGAACCATTGCGTGGTGAGCCCCGGCGGCGGCCAGACGAAACTCTTCTCTTCCGTCGTGAAGGCGTAGACGAAGATCAGCAGGATCGGCAGGTGCAGGAACAGCAGGCCGCAGGCGGCGGCGATCTTCAGGCCGAGCGGAGCACGTTGGCCACGGTCAGAGCGCATCGAAAGCCCCCATGCGCTTGGCGCCCCAGAGATAGAAGCCCATGATGACGATGGGCACCACGGTGAAGGCGGCGGCCAACGGGATGTTGCCGGCGGTGCCCTGCTGCGAATAGACGGCCTGGCCGATGAAGAGGCGTGACGTGCCGATAATCTGCGGGATGATGTAGTCGCCCAAGGTCAGCGAGAAGGTGAAGATCGAGCCGGCGACGATGCCGGGCAGCGCCAGCGGGAACAGCACGTTGCGGAAGGTCTGGCCGGGCGAGGCGCCGAGATCGGACGAGGCCTCGACCAGGTTGCCGGGCACGCGCTCGAGCGCGGCCTGCACAGGGAGGATCATGAAGGGCAGCCAGACATAGACGAAGACGATGAAGGTGCCGGTGAAGGAGACCGACAGCGAGTTGCCGCCGACGATCGGCAGCGACAGCCAGGCGTCGAGCAGCCAGAGCAGGTTCAGCTTGGCGAGCAGCCAGGTGAGGATGCCTTCCTTGGCGAGGATCAGCTTCCAGGCGTAGATCTTGACCAGGTAGCTGGACCACAACGGCAGCATGACGCCGAGATAGAACAGCGCCTTCCAGCGGCCGCGCGCATAGCGCGCCGCGTAATAGGCGATGGGGAAGGCGATGACCGCCGAGGCAAGCGTGACGAGTGCCGCCATCGTCACCGTACGCAGGATGATGTCGAGATTGGCGGCCTGCAGCAGATCGCCATAAGTCTTTAGCGTGAACTCGCGGTTGATGAGGCCCGAGAACTCGTCGATCGAGAAGAAGCTCTGTGCCAGCAGCGCGAAGAGCGAGCCGATATAGACGATGCCGAGCCACAAAAGCGGCGGGGCGAGCATCAGGGTGAGCAGGAATTTCGGGCGGCGCCAGAAGAGGTCGGAAAGCGCGCCGCGCATGCCGCCGCTGACTGGCAGGATGGCGGGAGTGGGGTTGGACTGAACAGCGGCGATGGTCATGGCGCCACCGCGTGTTGAGGGCGATCGTGGGAGAGGCCGCGATCCTTCGCCCCCCTCTCTGTCCTGCCAGACATCTCCCCCTCAAGGGGGGAGATCAGCAGTTTCTCGGCCTCGCCAATTCTGACACGTTGGAGATTGGCGAAACCCGAAGGGACAGCCAATCTCCCCCCCTGAGGGGGAGATGTCCGGCAGGACAGAGAGGGGGGCCTCGCACAAGCCTTCATCACGCCGGCTCATCCATCAGATGCAGGCTATCGCGGTTGAAGGTGAGCGTCACCGCCTCGCCTTCGGCCGGCAGCGCCGTTCCCGCCGGCACCACCGCGTGCAGCCTCAACCCCTCGGCATCGAGCGCCAGCCTTGTCGTGGCGCCGAGATAGTTGGTGCCGACCAGGCGCGCGGCGACGCCGTCGCCACTGGTCGCGCTTGAAACGCGGATGGATTCCGGGCGCAGGCTGCCCCAGCGATGCTGGCCGGAATAGCGCTGAACGAAATCCGGCGGCAGCACGTTGGACGAGCCGACGAAATCGGCGACGAAGCGCGTGTTCGGCCGCTGATAGATATCTTCCGGCGTGCCGACCTGCATGATCCTGCCGTCGTTGAAGACGGCGACGCGGTCGGCCATGGACAGCGCTTCGCCCTGGTCGTGGGTGACGAAGACGAAGGTGATGCCGAGCGCCTTCTGCAGCGACTTCAATTCCTCCTGCATGTTCTCGCGCAGCTTGAGGTCGAGCGCGCCGAGCGGCTCGTCGAGCAACAGCACCTTGGGCTGGTTGACCAGCGCCCGGGCGAGCGCGACGCGCTGGCGCTGGCCGCCGGAAAGCTGGCCTGGGCGGCGCGCGCCATAGCCCGGCAGGCGCACCAGCGACAGCGCTTCCTCCGCAGCCTTCAGCCGCTCGGCCTTGCCGACGCCCTTGACCATCAGGCCGTAGGCGACGTTGTCGAGCACGTTGAGATGCGGGAACAGCGCATAGTCCTGGAAGACGGTGTTGACGTTGCGACGATAGGGCGGAACGCCTTCGGCGCGCTCGCCGAAGATGGAGATCGAGCCAGCCGTCGGCTGCTCGAAACCGGCGATCAGCCGTAGACACGTCGTCTTGCCGGAACCGGACGGCCCGAGCATGGCGAAAAACTCGCCCGGCGCGATCTCCAGATCGACCGCATCGACCGCGCGCACGCTGCCGAAATGGCGTGAGACTTGTTTGAAGGAAACGGCAGAGGTCATGGGCCCCGTCAGTTCAGTTCCGGTTGAACGAAGGCGAGTTCGCGCGGCGCTCTACCTCCCCCTTCGATGGGGGAGGTCGCAGCGAAGCCGCGGGTGGGGGTGACAGCGCGAACCATCAGACAGCCCCACCCTGACGCTCAAGCGTCGACCCTCCCCACAAGGGGAGGGTAAAGAGCGTTACCGTCCGCCGATGACGCCGATATAGTCCGACACCCAGCGGTAATAGGGCACGCACTGGTCGTTCTGGCTGGCGCATTTCGAAACCGGCGTCTTCCAGAACTTGATCTTGTCGAAATTGTCGTAGCCGTTGGTCTTGCAGCCTTCGTCGGTCAAAAGCTCATTGCCCTTGCAGGCGGCGGGCACGACCGGCAGCGAGCCGAACCAGGCCGAGACGTCGCCCTGGACCTTGGGCGACAGGGAATGCTCGAGCCACATATAGGCGCAGTTCGGATGGGCGGCGTCGGCTTCCATCATGGTGGTGTCGGCCCAGCCGGTGACGCCTTCCTCCGGCACGGTCGAGGCGACCGGTTTCTTGGCGGCGACCAGCGTGTTGACCTGATAGGGCCAGGAGCCGGAAGCGACCACGCCTTCGTTCTGGAAGTCGTCGACCTGGATCGCGGCATCGTGCCAATAGCGGCCGACCAGCGTGCGCTGCGTGCGCAACAGGTCGAGCGCCGCCTTGTACTGGTCTTCGTTCAGCTCGTATGGATCCTTGATGCCGAGCTCAGGCTTGTGGAACTTCAGATAGTTGGCGGCGTCCGCGATGTGGATCGGGCCGTCATAGGCCTGGACGCGGCCCTTGTTCGACTTGCCGTCGGGCAGCTTCATTTCCTCGAAGACGACGTTCCAGCTCTTGGGCGCTTCCTTGAAGACATCGGTGTTGTACATCAGGATGTTCGGGCCCCACTGATAGGGAACGCCGTAATGCACCTTGTCGACGGTGAACCAGGGCGCGTCCTTCAGGCGGTCGTCGACAGTCTTCCAGCTCCGGATCAGATCGGTGTTGATCGGCTGCACGCGCTTGCCGGCGACGAGGCGCAGCGAGGCATCGCCCGAAGCGGTGACGAGATCGAAGCCGCCCTCGTTCATCAGCGAGACCATCTCGTCGGAGGTGTTGGCGGTCTTGACGTTAACCTTGCAGCCGCTTTCCTTCTCGAAAGCCGTCACCCAGTCATAACCCTTGTCGGTCTCGCCGCGCTCGATATAGCCCGGCCAGGCAACGATGTTGACCTCGCCCTCGCCCTTGCCGAGTTCCTTGACCTGGGCCATGGCCTGACCGGAAAAAGTCAGCGCGACAGTCAGCGCCGTGCACGACTTCAGGAATGCATTCATCATCGATCTCCCATTTTGGCGCATGACTCCGAAACCAGTTCGGCTTTCGGAAAGGACCATGCGCAAACTACAGGGTCGGAGCTTCATGCCCCGACGGCAGCGCTCTCAGGGCGCGGCTTTGTTCCCTGAACGAAAAGTGCTGTGAAAAATCCGGTTTCGCAAATTCATTTATCAGAAAGCCGATATCGGTTTTTCCGATAGTTATTTTGGACGCAATTCCGGACGGAAAACCGCTTCGCACTTTTCCTGGAATTGCTCTGATCAAAGCCTCTGACGCACCATCCGCTGCGACTGCGCGAGGCCGATGAAGTCGCGCGCGGCCTGCGGCAGGCCGGAGCCGCGGCGCCAGACGGTGCCGACCTGGACCACCGGCAGCGAGCCGGAAATATCGCGCGATTCGATGCGGTCGCCTTCCAGAGACCAGGGCCGGTAGACGAGGTCGGGCAACAGCGCCACGCCGGCGCCGGTGGCGACCAGGCTGCGCACCGCTTCCACCGAACGCGTGCGGAAGGCGACATGGGGTCTCGCGCCGATCGCCGACAGCAGCTTGCCGGTGTTCTCCTCGATCTCGTCGACGGTAAGCATGATCAGCGGCTCAGACGCGATGTCGCCGATCGAGATGATGTCGGCGCTGGCGAGCCTGTGGCTGAGCGGGATCCACAGCCGGTAGGCCGAGACTTCCAGGATTTCCGACTGCAGCGCCGTGCGGTCGCGCAGGTTGGACGTGACCATGACGGCAATGTCGAGCTTGCCGCCGACCAGAAGATGCTCGAGATAATCGCCATTGTCCTCGATGGCGGAGACCTCGACGCCGGGATAGGCGCGGCGGTAGCGGGCGAGCAGATCGGAGAGCACATAGCCGGCGACCAGCGAGGTGACGCCGAGCTGCAGGCGGCCGCCGGCGACAGCCTGTTCGCTGGAGAAGGAACGGCGCGCATCCGAGACATCGGCCAGGATCTTGGTCGCGTGGCGCAGGAACTGGTGGCCCTTGTGCGTGATGTTCAAGCCGCGCGGATGGCGCTCGAAGAGCTCGACGCCGAGATCGCTCTCCAGCTCCTTGATTGCCTCGGTGACCGAGGATTGCGAGATCGACAGGTTCTGCGCGGCGCCCGAGACGGTGCCCTGCTCGGCGACGGCGACGAAGAACTGGAGCTGGCGGATGGTGAAGGCCATGGCCGGACTAAACACCGGCGCGCGCGGGAAAGAAAGCGGGCTTTGTCCGCGGTGGTCAGGCCGCCGCAATGGTCAGGCGCGCGCCGGCCCGGCTCAGCGCGGCGGCTATGTCGGGCGGCGGCGGCTGGTCGGTGGCGAGTTCGGAAAAGCCGTCGAAGCCGCAGACCCTGACCAGCCCCTGGCGGCCGAATTTGGTATGGTCGGTGACGACCAGCGAGCGCTGGCCGCGCGACAGCACCATGCGGGCGAACTCCGCTTCCTCCAGCTCGTAGTCGGTCAGGCCGGCGTCGGCGTCGACCGCGCCGATCGAGATCACCGCATGATCGACCGAGAAGCGGCTGACGAACTCGATCGCCGAAATGCCGAAAGCAGCGCCCGAGTCGCTGCGCAGCTCGCCGCCGGCCATATAGACCTTGTTGCCGTTCACCGTCGCCAGCGTGCGGGCGATGTCGGAGGAATTGGTGACCACTGTCAGCCGGCGGTGGCCAAGCAGCTCGCGCGCGAGGAAGGATGTGGTCGTGCCGGTGTCGAGCATGATCGCCTCGCCATCGCGGATGGTGGCCGCGACCATCCTGGCGATCAGGCGCTTGGCTTCGGCATTCTCGCGCATGCGCCGCTCGAACGGCGCCTCGCCCACCATCGAGGCAAGGCCGACGGCGCCGTGCATCTTCAGCACCGACCCGTCATCGGCGAGCGGCTTGACGTCGCGCCGCACCGTTTCCTGCGAGACGCCGAGTCGTTCGGCAAGGCTGGCTATACTGATCGTGCCCTCCTCGCCGAGGAGCCGCAGGATTTCGCCATGCCGTTTCGAGTGGATCATATGGAATGCCCGGGATCTTGACCGAATTTAAGGCTTTGACAACGCTTTGAAAGGAGTCGCTTATATTTTCGGGCAAAACACCCAAAAAAAGTCACAGCTTTTGATTGACAGCTCTGCCACCTGGGCATGAAAGTGGTTACAAGTCACAAGGGCTCGGAACTGCTAAGGGAGGGTGATGGCAGAGCCGCAACCTAGTGACCAGATCGTCTGGAACCAGCCAGATTTGCGCTTTTATCGAATCCGCGGGGGCGGATGCCGGGATCCTGAACCTGGCCAAGGGGCTCGTCGGTGCGGTGCGGGATACCGATCCTGGCGTCTCGCACCGACGAGGCTTTTCTATTTTGTCCCATCGTCGTTTTCCGTGGGACCGGTTGAGGCCGGAGCGAAGCCGTGAGCGCCGAAGACCGCATCCGCGCCCTGCCGTGCTGGAACGGCAGCATCGAGATCGAGCCATTGCCGGGCGGCCTCAGCAACGCCAATTTTGTCGTCACGGATGCCGCGGGGCGGCATGTCGTGCGCTTCGGCCAGGATTTTCCCTTCCACCACGTCTTTCGCGAGCGCGAGGTGATGACGGCGCGGGCCGCGCATGCTGCTGGATTCGCGCCGGCCGTGCATTATGCCGAGCCCGGCATCCTGGTGACGGCGTTTCTCGGGGCAAAGACCTTTCTCGCCGAGGATGTGCGGGCCAATCTTGGCCGCGTGGCGGCGCTGCTGCGCGGCTTCCATCGCGAGATGCCGAGCCATGTCTCCGGCGCCGGCTTCATGTTCTGGGTGTTCCACGTCATCCGCGACTATGCGCGCACGCTTGACGAAGGCGGCAGCCGCAAGACGGATCAGTTGCCGCGCTATCTAGCGCTGGCCGACGAGCTCGAGCGGGCGCAAAAACTGCTGCCGATCGTCTTCGGCCACAACGATCTTTTGCCGGCCAATATCCTGGACGACGGCAAGCGGCTGTGGCTGATCGATTTCGAATATGCCGGCTTCAACACGGCGATGTTCGATCTTGCGGGCGCCGCCTCCAATGCCGGCCTGAGCGACGATGAATCCTTCGCCTTCCTGACCGCCTACTTCATGAAGGAGCCGGACAGCGAGATCCGCCGCTCGCACGCCGCCATGCAATGCGCCTCGCTGCTGCGCGAGGCGATGTGGAGCATGGTCTCCGAGCTTTATCTCGACGCGCCCGGCATCGACTATGTCGCCTATACCGAGGAAAACCTCGTCCGGCTCGACGCCGCGCTGGAGAACTACCGGACGAAATACGGGACCAAGCCATGACCTTGCCCAGCCATGCCGAAATCGTCGTCATCGGCGGCGGCATCATCGGCTGTTCCACCGCCTATCATCTGGCGCGCGACCACAAGGCGGACGTGGTGCTGCTTGAGCAGGGCAAGCTGACCTCGGGCTCGACCTGGCACGCCGCCGGCCTGGTCGGGCAGTTGCGCTCTTCGGCCTCGATCACGCGCGTGCTCAAATATTCGGTCGAGCTCTACAAGGGCCTCGAGGCCGAGACCGGCCTGGCGACCGGCTGGAAGATGACCGGCTGCCTGAGGCTCGCGACCAATGCCGACCGCTGGACCGAGTTCAAGCGGCTGGCAACGACGGCCAAAAGCTTCGGCATGGACATGCAGCTTCTGTCGGCGGCGGAAGTGAAGCGCATGTGGCCGCTGATGGAGACGGGCGACCTGGTCGGCGCCTCGTGGCTGCCAACCGACGGGCAGGCAAGCCCCTCCGACATCGCCCAGTCGCTCGCCAAGGGCGCACGAATGCATGGCGCGAAACTGTTCGAAGACGTGCGCGTCACCGGCTTTACGATGAAGGACGGCCGCATCACGGCGGTGCAGACTCCCAAGGGCGACATCGCCTGCGACAAGGTGGTGAACTGCGCCGGGCAGTGGGCAAGGCAGGTCGGCGCGATGGCCGGCATCAACGTGCCGCTGCAGCCGGTCAAGCATCAGTATATCATCACCGAGAGGATCGAAGGGCTGGCGAACGACGCGCCGACGATCCGCGACCCCGACCGCCGCACCTATTTCAAGGAGGAGGTCGGCGGACTGGTGATGGGCGGCTATGAGCCCAACCCGCAGGCCTGGGCAACCGGGCTTCCCGGCGGCGACGTGCCCAACGACTGGGAGTTCCGCCTGTTCGACGACGATTACGATCATTTCGAACAGCATATGAGCCAGGCAATCGAGCGCGTGCCGGCGCTCGCCCATGTCGGCGTCAAACAGATGATCAACGGGCCGGAAAGCTTCACGCCGGACGGCAACTTCATCCTCGGCGTAGCGCCGGAATGCGCCAATATGTTCGTCGGCGCGGGCTTCAACGCCTTCGGCATCGCGTCGGGCGGCGGCGCCGGCTGGGTGCTGGCGCAATGGGTGGTCGACGGCGAGGCGCCGCTCGATTTGTGGGTGGTCGACATCAGACGTTTCTCCAGCCTGCACCGCGACCGCGACTGGGTCCGCGACCGCACGCTGGAGGCCTATGGCAAGCACTACACGATCGGTTTCCCGCACGAAGAGTATCTCTCGGGCCGGCCGCGCATCGTCTCGCCGCTCTATGAGCGGCTGAAGACGCACCGCGCCGTGTTCGGCTCCAAGCTTGGCTGGGAGCGGCCGAACTGGTTCGCGCCCGATGGCGCGGCCGCCGAGGACGTCTATTCGATGGGCCGCCAGAACTGGTTCGGCCCGGTCGGCGACGAGCACCGGCATGTGCGCGAGAAGGTCGGCCTTTTCGACCAATCCTCCTTTGCCAAATACGAGCTGGCCGGAAGCGACGCGCTGAAGGCGCTCGACTGGATCTGCGCCAACGACGTCAACAAGCCGGTCGGACGGCTGACCTACACGCAGCTTCTCAACACGCGCGGCGGCATCGAGGCCGACCTCACCGTGTCGCGGCTCGGCGAGGAGCGGTTCTACATCGTCACCGGCACCGGCTTCCGCACGCATGACCTGTCCTGGATAAGCGACCATATCGGCTCCGGCCTCGACGCCAGGCTGGCCGACGTCACGGAGGAGTACGGCACGCTGTCGCTGATGGGGCCGAGTGCCCGAGACATGCTGCAGGCGGTGACGGAGGCCGACGTTTCGAACGCCGCCTTCCCCTTCGGCCATGCCCGCGAGATCGCAATTGCTGGCCATAGCGTGAAGGCGCTGCGCGTCACCTATGTCGGCGAGCTCGGCTGGGAGCTGCATGTGCCGATCGCCGCCACCGGCGAGGTTTTCGATGTACTGATGACGGCGGGCAAGGCACACGGCGTTCGGCCGGTCGGCTACCGGGCGCTGGAGTCGCTCAGGCTGGAAAAGGGCTACCGAGCCTGGGGGTCCGATATCACGCCGAACGACACGCCGCTGGAGGCGGGGCTTGGCTGGGCGGTGAAGCTTCGCAAGAACACCGACTTCGTCGGACGCAAAGCACTGGAGAAAACGACCGGCAAGCCGCCGACGAAGCGCTTTGCCGGCTTCACGGTGGATGACCCGGAGGTCGTGCTGGTCGGGCGCGAGACGATCCTGCGCAATGGCGAAGCTATCGGCTACCTCACCAGCGGCGGCTACGGCTACACGGTCGAGAAGAACATCGGCTACGGCTATGTGCGCAATGCCGACGGCGTCGGCGACGAGTTCCTCGCCTCCGGCGACTACGAGCTGGTGGTGGCGATGGAACGCACGCCGGCAAAGATCCATCTCGAGGCGATGTACGACCCGGCCGGGAAGAGGGTAAAGGCTTGACCGCCGGGCCGGTCAGTTGACGCGCAGCACCAAGCCCCGGCTCGGCACGGTATCGGTTTCGCCAGGCATCGAGGCGTAGGGCCGCGTCTCTTCGAGGCGGCTTAGGGTGCCGCGCGCTTCCAGCCCAGCGATGCGCTCCTCAAAGCCGGCATCCCACAGCGTGTTCTTGACGGTCAGCACGATGACGCCACCTGGACGGCAGATGCGGATCAGCTCGTCCAGGCCTTCGACGCCGACATGGCCCGAGGTAAAGACGCCCGCCGAAATGATGCCGGCATAGGCGCCGTCGGCGAAAGGCAGCGTGTCGCCCATCGCCAGCCGATGCAGCGCCGTGTAGACGCCCTTGGCGCCGGCCTTGTCCAGCATGCCTTGCGAGATGTCGAGCGCCTCGACGCGCGGATAGCCGGTGATGGCCAGCCATTCGCCGATCAGCCCGGTGCCGGCGCCGGCATCGAGCAAGGGTTCGGCGCCGCGCGGCAGGTGGCGGGCAAGCAGCGCCAGGCAGATCGTGGGATGGCGATAGCCGGCGGCCGACATGTCGGCATCGTAGGTCTCGGACCAGTGGTCATAGATCGCGGCCACGTCCTCCGGCCGCTTCGCCGCGTAGGCCGCGCTTAGCGAGCCGCTGTGCTTGCCGTCCGTCATCGTCGCCCCTCGAAGCCGATTCATGTGCAAAGGATCATAGCCAAGCCGCCAAAACTGTGGAACCGTCCGAGCGACAACAATGGCGTGAAGGGGACACGACATGATCGACGAGCTGCGCGCTGCGCTGGCGGCCATTCCGGTGCTGGCGAGCTATGATGGGCCGCTGGAGCGCTTGGGCGGTCTAACCAACAGGGTCTACAGGGCGGGTGACGTGTGCCTGCGCATCCCCGGCAAGGGCACCGAGGAGTACATCAACCGCGCCAACGAGGCGGTGGCGGCGCGTGAGGCGGCCAGCGCCGGCGTCAGCCCGCTGGTGCTTTATGCCGATCCGGCGTCCGGTGTGATGGCGACGCGCTTCATCGCCGGCGCCGAGACGATGTCGCCCGAAAAATTCAAGGCGCGGCCGGGCAGCCCGGCGCGGGCTGGCGAGGCCTTCCGAAAGCTCCACTCTTCGGGTGCCGTGTTTCCCTTCCGCTTCGAGCTGTTCGCGATGATCGACGACTATCTCAAGGTCCTGTCGACCAAGGACGTGGCGCTGCCGGCCGGCTATCACGACGTGGTGCGCGAGGCAGGCGCGGTGCGCGCGGCGCTTGCCGCGCAGGCCATCCCGCTTGCCGCCTGCCATTGCGACCCGCTGTGCGAGAACTTCCTCGATACGGGGGAGCGGATGTGGATCGTCGACTGGGAATATTCCGGCATGAACGATCCGCTCTGGGACCTCGGCGATCTCTCGGTCGAGGGCAGGTTCGATGCCGCCCAGGACGAGGACCTGATGCGCGCTTATTTCGCCGGCGAGGCGCGGCCGGCCGAGCGGGGCCGCGTCGTCATCTACAAGGCGATGTGCGACCTTTTGTGGACGCTGTGGGGCCTGATCCAGCTCGCCAACGACAATCCGGCCGACGATTTCCGCGCCTATGCCGACGGCCGTTTCGCCCGCTGCAAGGCGCTGATGGAGACGGCGGAGTTTTCGCGACACCTCGCCGCCGTGCGCCTGGGCTAGAGCCATCCCAGCGGGTTACCTGAAAACCCTCTGTATCTCGTTCAACGACCCTGTTTCATCGGACTTTTTGCAATACCAGATGAGCAGCGCGATGGTGCCGATGGGGAAGAATCCCGCAAGCAGCTGATGCCAGCCGCTTCTGTTGATGTCATGCAGCCGGCGCGCGGTCATGGCAAGTGTCGGCAGAAGAACGGCAAGATTCCAAAGCGACGAGACGACTTCGTTTCCCACAAAGATATCGACTATCCCCATAAGAACGGCAACGACGATTATGAAGAGGTAAGAATACCAGAACTCCGAGCGGCTGGCCCTGCCGGAAAAGTTCACATAATTTCGGAAAAAGCTTGCAACCGCTTCACCAAAGTTCATCGACAGCGGCGTGTCACCGAAGCGATTGACGCCGGCTGGCGGCGCCCTCAGGACAAACAACAATGGCAAGCCGATAATGATCAGAATTATGAGCCAATGCCATATCGAGAAACTGCCCATTACTTTCCCCCCAATACTCCAATCTTCGGAGCTATGATTATCCTGCCCGTCCGGCCGGAATCAATTGGAGATTGCACCCGATAGGCGGTTTTCACCGCAAAACTTTCCGGCCGCAAGGGCAGGGCGAGGTGGCCCGAGTCTAATTCACGCCCTTCGGCACGTTTTGGGGCGGCACCGCGGTTTCCACCACCTTCTGGCGATGGAAGATGAAGATGCCGGCGAGCACGACGATCGCCGAGCCGGCCAGGATGCGCGGGCTCGGCACATCGCCGAATAAAACCAGGCCAAAGACAATCGCCCACAGAAGCAGGCTGTAATGCAGCGGCGCCAGCGTCGAGGCCGGCGCCAGCTTCAGCGCCCTTGTGATCATCAGATGGGCCGCGCAGGACACGACGCCAAGCAAGAGCATGGCGCCGAAGTCGAGCGCCGAGGGCGTATTCCATGCGCCGATGGTCAGCGCGCCGCCGACGATCAGCGTGCCGATGGTCTGCCAGGTGACCAAGGTCGTGTCGCTGGTGCCGCGGAGGAGCCGGCCGAGGATGATGGCGAAGCCGAAGGCCACGCTGCCAATCAGCGCATAGCTCGACGACAGCGAGAAAGCCGCCGAGGACGGCTTCAGGATGATCAGCACGCCGCAGAAGCCGACGAGGATCGCCAGCCAGCGGCGCCAGCCGACCTTCTCGCCGAGCAAGAGGTGCGAAAGCGCGGCGACATAGATAGGCCCGGCCATGTAGAAGCTCATGACGTCGGCGAGCGGCAGGTGGACGACGGCGGCGTAGAAAAGCCCGGTGTCGAGCGTCGTCGCCACGACGCGCAAGAGCTGCAGCACCGGCCTTTCCATCTGGAACAGCTTGCCCGCGCCCTGGTTGGCGATCATCGGCCCCAGCACGATGAAGGCGCCGATCGAGCGGATCAGCACAACCTGGCCGACGGAGAAGCTGGCGACCAGCCATTTGCCCATCGCATCGTTCAGCGCGAACATGAAGTCCCCTGCCAGCATCAAAAGGATGCCGGCGAGCAACATGTTCCGGATCGTGAAATTGCGAGCGATGGTCTGAGCCATGGCGCTCCCTAGCCGCAGGCCGCCGGTTTGACGAGCGAAATTCGGCCAGCCGGTAAGACCAGCGGCGGAAATCGGCTGGTTCTAGCCGGCCCTGTGCCGCCGGTTCACCTGCGCCGGACGTCCGGAAATCGACAGCTGCGTCTCCTGCCTGGTCCGCTCGGCGACAACCTTGCCCTTGGCGATGACGCAGAGACGTTCGGGGCGCAGGCGAATGGCCTCGATCGCGTTGCCGGCGTCGAGCACGACAAGGCTGGCGCGCTTGCCGACGCCGAGGCCAAGATGATCGAGCCCCATGATGGCGGCGTTGACATTGGTGACCATGTCGAAGCAGCGCGCCATATCGGCCGGGCTCGACATCTGCGCGACATGCAGACCCATGAAGGCGACGTCGAGCATGTCGGCGGTGCCAAGCGAATACCAGGGGTCGAGCACGCAATCCTGCCCCCAGCCGACGCGGATGCCGAGCGCCAGCATCTCCTTCACCCTGGTCAGGCCGCGCCGCTTCGGAAAAGTATCATGGCGCCCCTGCAGCATGATGTTGATCAGCGGGTTCGGAATGGCAGAGACACCGGCTTCGGCGATCAGCGGCAGGAGCTTCGAGACATAGTAATTGTCCATCGAATGCATGGAGGTGAGATGCGAGCCGGCCACCCTGCCCTGCAGGCCGAGACGCTGCGTTTCATAAGCGAGCTGCTCGATATGGCGCGACAGCGGATCGTCGGTCTCGTCGCAGTGCATGTCGACCATCAGGCCGCGTTTCGCCGCGATCTCGCAAAGCTCGGTGACCGACCGGGTGCCGTCGGCCATGGTGCGCTCGAAATGCGGGATGCCGCCGACGATGTCGACGCCCATGTCGAGCGCCCGGACGGTGTTCTTCAGCGCCGTCGGCGAGCGATAGAGGCCGTCCTGCGGAAACGCCACCAGTTGCAGGTCGATATAGGGCGCGACCGTTTTCTTTACGTCGAGCAGGGCTTCCACCGCGAGCAGCCGGTCGTCGCAGACATCGACATGGCTGCGGATGGCGAGCAGGCCCATCGACACCGCCCAGTCGCAATAGGCGAGCGCGCGCTCGCGCACGGCCTCATGCGTCAGAAGCGGCTTCAGCTCGCCCCAAAGCGCGATGCCCTCGAGCAGCGTGCCAGACGCGTTGATGCGCGGAATACCGTAGGAGAGGGTGGCGTCCATGTGGAAATGCGGATCGACGAAGGGCGGCGAAACAAGGTTGCCGCGCGCGTCGATCTCCGTCCGCGAGGAGCCTGGCAGGTTCGGCTCTATGGCCCGGATGGTTTCGCCGGCAATGCCGATATCGGCAACCCTGCCGTCCGGCAGCGTGCCGCCGCGCACGATGAGGTCGAAATCCATCTGTCGTCACCTCTCAAGACCTGGCGATCATCGTGGCCGAAAAGACAACCTCGCGCAGCCTTTTCTTTCCCCGGCAGCCGAAAGGTTCCATCGCGCCACAACTCGCTCTATAAGCCGCCTCGCGCCCTCGTGGCGAATCCGAAATTCTTTGCGAGTCAGACACAGGATCGGCCGTTGTTTCGCTTCTTCCGCTCCACGGAGAACCAGCGCCTTGTCGCGAGGCTCGTGAGGGAATCCTTCCAAGAGCACAAATTCGGCTATGGCGCCGCCATCGTGTCGATGCTGGTGGTGGCCGCCATGACCGGCGCCAGCGCCTGGATCCTGCGTGAGATCACCAATGAATTCGTCGTCTTCAAGAGGCTGGACCGCGTCAATTTGATCGCGGCCGGGGTGGCGGGGATCTTCCTGGTCAAGGGCCTCGCCACCTTCGTCCAGGCCTATTTCATGAGCCGCGTCGGCAACGCCATCATCGCCGACCGGCAGCGCAAGATCTACGATCGCATCCTGGAACAAGGCATCGAATTCTACCATTCGACCTCGTCGGCCGATCTGATCGCCCGCATGACCAACAACGCGCAGGCGGCGCGCAGCGTGCTCGATCTCGTCGTAACGTCCTATGTGCGCGACCTGTTGACGCTGGCCGTGCTGGTCGGCGTCATGATCTGGCAACAGCCGGCGCTGTCGCTGATCTGCTTCGTCGTCGGGCCGGTGGCGATCTACGGCGTCAACCGCATCCTGAAGCGCGTCCGCAACATCGCCGCCATGGAGTTCCGCTCGCTTGGGCAGATCGTTCATGTTATGCAGGAAACGGCGATCGGCGTACGCGTCGTCAAATCCTTCAACCTTGAAGGCGCGATGCGCAAACGCATGTACCAGGCCGTCTCCGACGTCGAGAACCGCGCCAACAACATCGCCACGCTGGAGGCGGCCACCAGCCCGGTGATGGAAACCATTGCCGGCCTGGCAATCGCCGGCGCGGTGTTCATCAGCGGATTCCTGGTACTGCAGGGCGGGCAGATGCCGGGCAACATCATGGCCTTCATCGCATCGCTGCTGCTCGCCTATGAGCCGGCTAAGCGCCTGGCCCGCGTTCGCATCTCGCTCGAGACCGGCATCGTCGGCGTGCGCATGATGTTCCAGCTCGCCGACCGGCCGCTGACGCTCGCGGAAAAGCCTGGCGCGAGGCCGCTGCAACCTGGACCGGGCGAAATCCGCTTCGACGATGTCAGCTTCGCCTATCCGGAAAGCCCGCCGGTGTTCGAGGGCTTCAACCTGACGCTCGCGGCCGGCAAGATGACGGCGCTGGTCGGGCCGTCGGGCAGCGGCAAGTCGACGATCCTGAACCTGATCATGCGCATGTACGACCCGCAGACCGGCAGGGTGATGTTCGACGGCCAGGACATCTCCTTCGCGACGCTCGATTCGCTCCGGAAGAAGATCGCCTATGTCAGCCAGGACACGTTCCTGTTCGCCGGCACGATCATGCACAATATCCGCCTCGGCCGCGAGGACGCGACCGATGAAGAGGTGATCGCCGCAGCCAAGGCCGCCAACGCGCATGACTTCATCAGCGCCATGGCCAAGGGCTACGAGACGGAGGTCGGCGAAAACGGTTCGCTTTTGTCCGGCGGCCAGCGCCAGCGCATCTCGATTGCGCGCGCCATGCTGCGCAATGCCGAGATACTGCTGCTCGACGAGGCGACCAGCGCGCTCGACGCCGAGTCGGAAGCGCTGTTCCGCGACGCGCTGCAGCAGCTGACCGTCGGACGCACGACCATCGTCATCGCGCACCGGCTCTCGACCGTGCATCAAGCCGACACCATCGTGGTGCTGGAAAAGGGCAAGGTGCAGGAGAGCGGCCCGCACAAGACCCTGCTCAAGCAAGGCGGGCTCTATCAGAAGCTTTATGAATATCAGCTGATGCCGTAGCGCCAACTTCACCTTCTCCCCTTGTGGGAGAAGGTGGCCGCGAAGCGGCCGGATGAGGGGTGTTCCAGCTTGGCGGCGCCGTTCATCCAGTCGGAATTCGCCAGCGTCTCACTCCGCTGGAACACCCCTCATCCGTCTCGGCGCTGCGCGCCGATCCACCTTCCCCCACAAGGGGGAAGGGGAGCCCAGGTTATTCCGGCACTTTCCGCACCGCGCCCTTATCGGCGCTGGTGGCGAAGGTGGCGTAGGCGCGCAGTGCCGTCGTAACCTTGCGCTTGCGCTTTTCGGCTGGCTTCCATGCATCGGCGCCCTTGGCGTTCATTGCCGCGCGGCGCGCTTCGAGCTCGGCATCGCTGATGGCGAGCCGGATTGTGCGGTTGGGGATGTCGATCTCGATCGTGTCGCCTTCCTGAACCAGACCGATCGCGCCGCCCTCGGCGGCTTCCGGCGAGACGTGACCGATCGACAGGCCCGACGTGCCGCCGGAGAAGCGGCCGTCGGTGATCAATGCGCAGGCTTTGCCGAGGCCTTTCGACTTCAGGTAGCTGGTCGGGTAGAGCATCTCCTGCATGCCTGGACCGCCGCGCGGCCCCTCATAGCGGATGACGACGATGTCGCCGGCCTTGATCTCGTTGCCGAGGATCGCCTTGACGGACGCATCCTGGCTTTCGAAGACGCGGGCCGGGCCGGTGAATTTCAGGATCGACTCGTCGACGCCGGCGGTCTTCACGATGCAGCCGTCGAGCGCCAGATTGCCTTTGAGCACGGCAAGGCCGCCATCCTTAGAGAACGGCGTCCTGGCCGAGCGGATCACGCCCTTTTCACGGTCCAGATCGAGCTCGTCCCAGCGGCGGTCCTGGCTGAAGGCCACCTGCGTCGGCACGCCGCCGGGGGCGGCGCGGAAGAAGTCGCGGACATTCTCGGCCGAGCTGCGGGCGATGTCCCAATGGTCGAGCGCTTCGCCAAGCGTTGCCGTGTGCACGGTCGGCAGGTCGCGGTTGATCAGGCCGGCCTGGTCGAGCTGGCCGAGGATGGCCATGATGCCGCCGGCGCGGTGGACGTCCTCCATGTGGACGTCGGACTTGGCCGGCGCGACCTTGCAGAGCACCGGCACCTTGCGCGACAGCCGGTCGATGTCTTCCATGGTGAAGTCGACCTCGCCCTCATGGGCTGCGGCAAGGATGTGCAGCACCGTGTTGGTCGAGCCGCCCATGGCGATGTCGAGCGCCATGGCGTTCTCGAAAGCGCCCTTGGAGGCGATGCTGCGCGGCAAGGCGCTTTCGTCGTCCTGCTCGTAGTAGCGCTGGGCGAGATCGACGGCGAGATGACCAGCCTCGACGAACAGGCGCTTGCGGTCGGCATGGGTGGCAAGCGTAGAACCGTTGCCGGGCAGCGAGAGGCCGAGCGCCTCGGTCAGGCAGTTCATCGAATTGGCGGTGAACATGCCCGAGCACGAGCCGCAGGTCGGGCAGGCCGAGCGCTCGATGACCTTGACATCCTCGTCGGAGATCTTGTCGTCGGCGGCGGCGACCATGGCGTCGACCAGGTCGAGCGCCTGCGCCTTGCCGGCCAACACCACCTTGCCGGCCTCCATCGGGCCGCCGGAGACAAAGACGGTCGGGATGTTGAGCCGAAGCGAGGCCATCAGCATGCCGGGGGTGATCTTGTCGCAATTGGAGATGCAGACCATGGCGTCGGCGCAATGCGCGTTGACCATGTATTCGACGGAATCGGCGATCAGCTCGCGCGACGGCAGCGAATAGAGCATGCCGTCATGGCCCATGGCGATGCCGTCGTCGACGGCGATGGTGTTGAACTCCTTGGCGACGCCGCCTGCCTTCTCTATCTCGCGCGCGACCAGCTGGCCGAGATCCTTCAGGTGCACGTGGCCGGGCACGAACTGAGTGAAGGAATTGACCACCGCGATGATCGGTTTGCCGAAATCACTGTCCTTCATGCCGGTGGCGCGCCACAGGCCGCGGGCGCCGGCCATGTTGCGGCCATGGGTGGTGGTGCGGGAACGATAGGCAGGCATTGCATTGTCCTTGCTGGCTGGCCACGCCGATGCGCGGCGGGCGGCGCTCAAATTTTGGTCGGCAGCGGTTATAGCGACCATGATCCGGCCTTGCCACAATTTTGCGCTGCGCCAGGATTCTTCATGAAAATCTGAATTCGCTGTCGGATCGCGCCCTATCGATCCGTCCTTGAGGCAGACGGTATGAACGGCACAAATCGCCGACCCGCCGTTGACGATGTAAGCAACATAAGTCCGAGGAGCACGACATGCAAAAGATCACCACCTGCCTGTGGTTCGACGGCCAGGCCGAGGAGGCGATGAACCACTACATCTCCATCTTCAAGAACTCGAAGGTGCTGAGCGTTTTGCGCTGGCCCGAGGGTCACCCCGATGAGGGCAAGGTGCTGATGACCACGTTCGAGCTCGACGGCGTGCCGTTCCAGGCGCTCAATGGCGGTCCGTACTTCAAGTTCAACGAAGCGATGTCGCAGTCGATCGACTGCAAGACGCAGGAAGAGGTCGACTATTTCTGGGAGAAGCTCACCGAGGGCGGCGAGCCCGGCCAGTGCAGCTGGCTGAAAGACAAATTCGGCGTCTCCTGGCAGGTCGTGCCGGAGCAGTTGCCGAAACTGCTTCTGGATCCGGACAGAGCGAAGGCCGGCCGCGTGATGTCGGCGATGATGCAGATGGGCAAGATCGATATCGCCAAGATCGAGGAAGCGGCGAAGGGGTGAGCGCGACTTTCCCTTCTCCCCTTGTGAGGGTTTTGCATGGGAGTCGATATTTAGCGCACGAGGCGGATGGGCGTTTTAAAGGCGCTCTGGCCGCTTTGGCGGGTTATTTTGCCTCGCTCTTGGGGCCTCAGGCCGCCTTGGCAGTGGATTTTGGGCGGACTGCGCCTCATGCCGGCTTCCTCTTTGGGAAGAGGACTGCGGCCGCTCTTTGCAGATTGTAGCCGCAGCCGGCAAGCATGCACTGCGTCCGGTTGGTCGCAAGGTTGAAGAAGCGCAGTCGCCGCATGCCGTAGCGCTGTTTGAACACTGCAAACGGCCGCTCCACTGCCGCCCGCACCTTCGAGATCAGCCGGTTGCGCTGCTTCTGACGCGGCGTCAGCGGATGGTGCTTGTTGGCTCTGTGCATCAGCCGGTCCTTGATGCCGGCCTGCTTCAGCCGGGCATGGCGGGCATGGGTGTAGTAGGCTTGGTCGCCATAGGCCGCCTTCTCGTCCCCGATGATCAGGCCGTCGGCCGGCTCGGTATCGGTGACCGATGCATCCGTGAAGTCCATGCGCCGGATCAGCGTATGAGCATCGTCGACGCCGTTGTGCACCTTATAGCCGAACACGGTCTTGTTGCCCTTGCGTCCCCAACGTGCCTCGCCATCAACCGATGGCCGCGCCGTCGCCTCCGGCTTCGCCGGCGGGCGCGCGGCGGCCTGCATGAAGGAGGCATCAATCAACGTGCCGCGCTTGACGATCAGCCCCTTCTGCTCAAGCTGCCGCGTGATCTCATAAAACACCCGGTCGATCAGCCCATCGCACTTCAGCTCCTCGCGGAAACGCCACAACGTCGAATGGTCCGGCGTGGGGTCCGACAGGCTGAAACCGGCAAAGCGGCGGAACGACAGCCGGTCGCGCAGTTGTGCCTCCAGCGAAGGATCGCTGAGATTGTTCCACACGCCAAGCAGCAGACAGCGCAGCAAGGCCTCGGCCGGATAGCTAATATTGCCCCGTCCTGGTCCGCTGCGCTGACCAAGAAGCGCCTTGATCGGCACCCAGTCGATCACTCGCGAGATCTGGTCAAGCTCCGTCACATCCGACCACACCAGCCCATCCGCAAGGCTCAGTTGTCCAAGCACGCGATCGACCATCCGAATCATCTCCCCTTCATGCCGGACATACGGAATCACCAACTCAGTTCCGTGCAAAGCCCTCCTTGTGGGGAGAAGGCAAGGCAGCGCTCACGCCGCCTTATCGCGGATCTGGTAGTCCTTGACGGCGGTGAAGCGGATCGCCTTCCAGCGCTCGGCCTCATAGTTCAGCGAGAAGGCGTGCTGGGCCAGAAACACCGGATCGTTGTCGAGGTCGCGGGCGATGTCGCCGCGATGCGATTCAATGAAACGCTGCACCTCCGCCTTGTCGTCGGCCGAGATCCAGCGGCAGACCGAGAAGCGCGACATTTCGAAATCCACCGGCAGCGTATATTCGATGTTCAGCCGTTCCTTCAGCACGTCAAGCTGCAGGGCGCCGACGACGCCGACGATGGCCGGCGAACCGTCCTCCGGCGAGAAGAGCTGCACCACGCCCTCCTCGGCCATCTGGTGCAGCGCTTCCTTCAGCTTCTTGGCCTTCATGGCGTCGCCGAGGCGCACGCGGCGCAGGATTTCCGGGGCGAAGTTCGGCACGCCGCGGAACAGGATCTCCTCGCCCTCGGTCAGCGTATCGCCGATGCGCAGCGTGCCGTGGTTGGGGATGCCGACGACGTCGCCGGCAAAGGCCTCGTCGGCGGTGACGCGGGTGCGGGCGAAGAAGAATTGCGGCGCGGACAGGCTCATCGGCTTGCCGGTGCGCACCAGCTTGGCCTTCATGCCGCGCTCCAGCTTGCCGGAGCAGACGCGGACGAAAGCGATGCGGTCGCGGTGGTTTGGATCCATGTTGGCCTGGATCTTGAAGACGAAGGACGTCATCTTGTCCTCCGTCGCCTCGACCGTACGCTCATCGGCCTCCTGAGCGCGCGGCGGCGGGCCATGGGCGCCGAGCGCCTCGATCAGGTCGCGCACGCCGTAGTTGCGCAGCGCCGAGCCGAAATAGACCGGCGTCAGATGGCCCTCGCGGAAAGCGTCGATATCGAGCGGCCGGCAGGCCTCGCGCGCCAACTCCAGCTCCTCGATGAAGTCGTTGCGCTCGTTTTCCGGCAGCAAGCCCGCAACCCGATTGGAATCCGGACCGTTGACCGGCGTGCGCTCCTTCTCGTCGTCGCTCCTGCGCACCGCGTTCTGCGCCAGGTGATAGGTGCCCGAGAACGTCTTGCCGCGGCCGATCGGCCAGGTCACCGGCGCGGTGTC
Source organism: Mesorhizobium sp. M2A.F.Ca.ET.043.02.1.1 (assembly GCF_003952405.1). Lineage (NCBI taxonomy): Bacteria > Pseudomonadati > Pseudomonadota > Alphaproteobacteria > Hyphomicrobiales > Phyllobacteriaceae > Mesorhizobium > Mesorhizobium sp. M2A.F.Ca.ET.043.02.1.1. Next base: position 3,954,841 of record NZ_CP034445.1, on the reverse strand, counting down.
CAGCGCCAGCTTCTGCTCGATCTCGTCGAGGATCTCGAACGGATCGCGGCTCTCGCGGTCCATCTTGTTGACGAAGGTGATGATCGGGATGTCGCGCAACCGGCAGACCTCGAACAGTTTCAGCGTGCGCGGCTCGATGCCCTTGGCGGCGTCGATGACCATGACGGCGGAGTCGACCGCAGACAGCGTGCGGTAGGTGTCGTCGGCGAAATCCTCGTGGCCGGGCGTGTCGAGCAGGTTGAAGACGTTGTCGTCATATTCGAAGGTCATCACCGAGGTGACGACCGAGATGCCGCGCTCGCGCTCGATCTTCATCCAGTCGGACCGCGTCTGGATGCGGTCCTTCTTGGCCTTGACCTCGCCGGCAAGCTGGATGGCGCCGCCGAACAGCAGCAGCTTTTCGGTGAGCGTGGTCTTGCCGGCGTCAGGGTGGGCGATGATCGCGAAAGTGCGGCGGCGCGATACCGCCTGTTCGATGTCTTCTGCCAATTTTTTGGAATCCTGTCTGTGGCGCGGGCTTCTAGCAGCGCATGGCCGGCCTGTCGACAGTTTCGGGCGGATCGGTTCGCAGGGAGCGTGTTCGCCGCCACGGCAGGGCCCTGCACATAGTCAGGCCTCGCCATGCTCCTTGCGGCCGAACCTGGTGATCGATCGTATCTCCGAGCGACCGACGCCGATGTCGCGCAGCAGATAATCCGGCAGCTCGTCCAGCCTGGCCCGGTCCCTGCGAATGCGCACGATGCGCGCCACGAGCACTATGCCGGAGTGGCAGGTTTCGACGGCTGCGGCAAAGAGGCGCCTGAGAACCGTCCGGTCGGTGATCAATTCCTGCCCAAGGATGGACATGGTCGTATCTCCCTTGCGGTTGAATGATGAAAGCGGGAGGGCCGTCCACGGCCCTCCCGGAGGCTGTGCCGACGGGTCGTCAGGACCGATCGTGCTCGCAGCTCACATACGGGTTCCAGTCGGCGAACATGCCGGCCGGGTTGTGCCGCCAGTGCCAGACATGGAGCTCGTAGTAGGGATCCCCCGGGTGAATACCCACCGTCGTCTTGCGCTGCAGCGTGCGGCCGAGGAATTCAGGAACGCCCTTGCCCTTCCAGTCCTTCTCGAAGACGATGTATTCCATGCCGACAAGCTGCATCGAGCCATCGGCTTCCGGCTCGTAGGTCAGCACGTCGGGTTCGCCGAGCACCAGCCTGCCGTCGCCTGCGCGGCCGGGATGGATGAAATGGACCCCCATCGTGCCGTGCTCGTCATGCGTCGTGCATTCGAACAGCTGCTGGTAGCCGTCCGCCTTGGCGACCTTGATGTCGAGGTACTTGGCCGCCATGTCCCGAGACCGGTTGAGCACCGGATCGGGCATGTCATGGGCTCCCGCGGTGCCGCAAAGCACCGCCGAGGCGCCGACGGCAAGGACGATTTCCGCAAAGCGCTTCATGATCGATCCCCTCCCATCAGGCGGCGGCGTAGGCCGTCGTCGGATCGAACAGGCGCTTGATCTGGGTTATCTTGGTCGCCGGGAAGCCGCTCATCTTGGCGTGGCGCTGGATGATCGCTTCGTCCTTGGCGAGGTAGACGCAGAAAGTCTTGTCGTCCGCCACGAAGGATTCCACCCACTGGATGTCCGGGCCGAGCTCGGCAAGGACTGCGTTCGAGGCCTTGGACGCATCGCGAAGCTGCTCGCGCTCGAAAGTGCCGACCTTCGGGATCTCACGCTCGATGATGTATTTCTGCATGTCACAATCTCCTTGATCTTAGGTTCAAATGCCGCCGGGAACTCGACCAAATCGGTGCCGGTGACATCCCTGGGGCAACTGAGGTAAACTCTCGCTTGGCCCGCCAGGCAGACGCAGAATTACGTAACAGGCGGCCGACAGTCCTTACGCCGTCCTTATCTTGTTCTGATCCTTTGCCGATTGCCGTTACCGGGATTGCTGCCGATGGGAATTCATTGCTTCGGCGACTTCGAGCTTAGCGAGAGCTCCCGCGCCATTCGTCTCGCCGGAAACGAGATCGAGGTGCAGCCCCTCGTCTTCGATTTCCTCGCCATCCTGCTGCGCCACCAGGACCGCGCCTTGAGCAAGGACGAGTTGCTCGAAACGCTCTGGCCGGGCGTGACGGTGACCGAGGCTTCGCTGCAGCGTGTCGCGAGCCTAGCCCGAAGCGTTCTGCGTCAGGGCGGCATGGAGACGGCGCTGCGCAACCTGCCCCGCTTCGGCTACCGTATTTGCCTCGACCAGGCAGCCACTTCGGAGAAGGGGCCGGCTCCGGCCGATACGGGCAGCAGGCGTTCCAGCCCAGGCACGCAAATCCTGGCCGCACGCGCCGCCGCCGCGGCGCGAAAATGGCACGAGGCCGCGGCCGCTTTCAGGGAAGCAGATGCCGCCGACGAGTTGCTGACGGCCGACCTCGAAGAATGGGCGCTGGCGCTGGAATGCATGGGGCGGCCCTCAGAGGCGATCCCGCTCCTGACGCGCGCGGCAACGGAATACGGCATGGCCGGCGAACGCCTGCGGGCGGCTTCCCCGGCAATCACCCTTGCCATGATCCATCTCGAGAGAGGAGAGCTTGCTGCGGCCAAGGGTTGGCACAAGCGTGCCGCGCAGCTGATCGACAAAGCAACCGAGAGCAGGGAACATGGCCTCTGGTGCTGGATGGGCGCGCGCATCAAGGGCGCGGAGGCCGAGCCGGAGCATGCGCTTGCTCTTGCCGAGCAAGCTTTCGAGGTCGGCAAAAATCTCGAAGATCCAGTCGTGGAATCGCTCGGCCTTATCTATCGCGGCTTCTTCAAGCTCTGCCTTGGGGAAACAAAAGCCGGTCAGGAGGACCAGGATTTTGCCGCCGCGCTCGGCCTCTCCAGCGATGTCGACCCGATCGTCGGCGGCATCCTCTACTGCAATATCCTCTGGGCCTGCCGCAATTTCGGCGACTGGGCGCGAGCCAACCAATGGAGCCTCAGCTACGAGGGCTGGTGCAGAGGGCATGGGCTGGAGGAACTTACGGGCTCGTGTCGGCTGCATCGGGCCGAGGTGCTCGGCGTCCATGGCACGCTGAGGGAGGCTGAGGCGCTGGTGCGCGCGGCGCTCGATCAGCTTACGCTCGATGCGCCCTGGGCGAAAGGCGATGCCTTACGTGTGCTGGGCGACATCCATCTCGCCGCAGGCGATTTCGCCGAGGCGGATGCAGCCTACCGCGCGTCCCATGCCGCTGGCTGGGATCCGCAGCCAGGCTTTGCGCTGCTGCAGATGGAGCTGGGCCAGGCGGAAGCCGCATTCAGCGCCCTCGAGCGGTCGCTTGTCGGGAACGGCTGGCCGACGCTGCAGCGTCGGGGCATGGTTCTCGCCACGCTCGCCAAGGTAGCGGCGCGGACCGATCGGCTGGAGCGCGCGAAAGCGGTGATCGCCGAGCTGGAAAGCGAACCGCAACGCTGGCCGATGGCCTCGATCCGGGCATTGACCGCCGAGGCCAAGGCGGAACTGTCGATGCGGGAAAATCGCTTCACCGAAGCGGTGCGGGAGCTGCAGACCGCATGCTCGCGCTGGGCCGAGATCGGTTCGCCGACCAATTGCGCGGACGCCAGGCTTTCGCTCGCGGCGCTTCTCATTCAGCAAGGCGATCGTACCGGCGCGGAGTTGGAGCTCGGCACGGCGCTGGCGGTCGCGAAGAAGGTCGATTCGTCACGTCTCATGCGGCGCTGTGAAGAGCTGGCGAGCCTGCTCGCCGGGGGCCAGAAGGCAATAGCGGACAGCGCGTAGCTGCTTCTTGCTTGAGGTCCGGACGGTAGGGTGGCATGACGGGGAAAATCTCCCTGAGGCCCAACATGAGCAGTCCAAAGCAAGTCATCGTCATCGGCGCCGGAATCATCGGCGCTTCTATCGCCTGGCACCTGACGAAAGCCGGCGCGCAGGTGACGGTCGTTTCCGAGAGTGGCGCCGGCGGCGTTGCGACGCCCAATTCCTTTGCATGGGTCAACGCAAGCTGGGGTAATCCCGAGATCTATTTCCAGCTGCGCATCCGCGCCATGTCCGAGTGGACGCGCTTGGCGAAGGACGTGCCGGGATTGCCGCTCGCCTGGTGCGGCGGCCTGTGCTTCGACCTGCCGCCTGACAGGCTGGAAGCCTATGCTGCCGAGCACTCGTCATGGGGGTATGGCATCGAGCGCGTCGACGCCAAGCGGGCGGGTGAGATCGAACCCAACCTCGTCACGCCTCCCGATTTCGCCGTCTACGTCGCGGAGGAAGGCGTCGCCGAGCCGGCAGCAACCGCCAAGGCGCTTCTGGCGGACGCCGAACGGCTCGGCGCGCGGGTAATTGTTGGCGCCGTGGACAGGCTGACCCTATCGAATGGCAAGGTGACAGGCGCGGTTGTTTCGGGCGAAACCGTCAGTGCCGAAGAAATTGTCGTGGCGGCGGGCACGGGCTCCCCGCCCATTGCCGCGACAGCCGGCATCGAGCTGCCGCTCGACACGCCGCCAGGCCTCATCGTGCATTCCCGGCCCCACAGGAAATTGCTCAACGGGCTGGTTCATGCCGAAAGATTGCATATGCGCCAGACGGCCGAGGGCCGTATCATCGCCGGCTCGGATTTCGCTGGCGGCGATCCGGGTGAGGATCCGGAAGCCGCCGCACGGCAGTTGTTGGCGGTCACCAAGGCAGCCTTGCGCGGCGCGGATGAACTGGAGCTTGATTTCCACACCGTCGGCTACCGGCCGACCCCGGTCGACGGCTTTCCGGTCATTAGCCGCGCCGATGGCGTCGGCGGCCTCTACATCGCCGTCATGCATTCGGGCATCACGCTGGCGCCGGCCGTGGGATTGTTTGCGGCCCGCGAGATCCTGGAGGGCGAGCGCGATGTGCTGCTGACGCCTTATGGGCTGGAGCGCTTCGCCCGGTAGCCCGAAGGTCGGCGAAAATAGTCTCGGGACCAGCAGGGACCGATTGCCTTAACCCGCCATCGCCAAACGCGCGACGGCCGGCGCGAAAGGCCTGATGCTGGTGCCGCCGCGGGTCATGGTAACGAAGCTCGCCTGCGGAATCTCATGCCAGATGCGGCCCTCGCGATCGAACGGCTCGGAGACGATGCAGCGACCTACCCCCTTAGCGAAAGCGCCGGTGTAGAGCGTCGGCGCATGGTCGTCCGTGGCATAACGCACCGCGTGAAGTGTCTGGCCGTCGCTGAAGGCGGCGGTCAGTTTCAGTGACGGTTCGATCCCGGCGCGGCGCGAAACCTCGAGCACGCGGCCGGCGGCCCGCGATACCGCGCCATACGGATCGTCGACGAGCCCGTCGCCGACCATCAGCCGAAAGAACAATTCGGAATCGGTGCTCCCCTCGAGTTCATCGAACAACTCGTCGGCGAGCGAGTTCTCGAGCGCGCGCTGGATCTTCTCGAAGCCGCCGATCTGGCCGTTATGGATGAACGACCAGCGGCCCGAGACGAAGGGATGGCAGTTCATGCGGCTGGTGGCGCCGCCGGTCGAGGCGCGCACATGGGCGAGGAACAGGCCGGACTTGATCTGACGGCCAAGGCTTTTCAGATTGGCGTCGGACCAGGCCGGCAGAATGTCGCGGTAGAGGCCGGGTTCTGGCCGATCGCCGTACCAAGCCACTCCGAAGCCGTCAGCATTGGTCGGGGATTTCGCCTCCCGCGCCTGCCGGCTCTGAATGACCAGCGAATGGGAGGGCGCCGCAATGACGTCCTCCAGGAAGATCGCGTTGCCGAGATAGGCTGCCCACCTGCACATTGTCTGTCATCCCTTGTCGATGCGTTTTCGAGCGCGCGGATGAATTCGGCGCTCGTCTGGCACCACAGATGGCAGGATGGCGCTTTGGCGTCCTTACGCCGCGCTTACGTTTTGCTGATCTCTGCCCGGAGGGCGCCTCGGCAGGTCTGCTTCAGCCGACCAATGCCAGCCTGGCCGGTGCGGGCGCAAACGGCCGGATGCTGGTGCCGCCCCTCGTCATGGTGACGAAGCTCGATGGCGGGATCGCCTGCCAGTCGCCGCCGTCGCGGTCGAAGGGTTCGGAGACGATGCAATGGCCGGCGCGCCTGGCGAAGGCGCCGGTATAAAGCGTCGGCGCATGGCTGTCGGTGGCATAGCGAACGGCGTAGAGCGTTTCACCATCGGAAAAGGCGGCCGTCAGTTTCAGGGCCGGCTCGATGCCGGCGCGGCGCGAGGCTTCGACGACGCGACCGGTTGCCCGCGACACCGCGCCTTGCGGGTCCGCCGCCAGCCCCTGATCGATCATCAGCAGGAAAAAGAGCTCGGAATCGGTCGTGCCCTCGCGCTGGTCGAAGACCTCGTCGGAGAGCGAGTTCTCCAGCGCGCGACGGATCTTTTCGAAGCCGCCGATCTGGCCGTTATGCATGAACGACCAGCGGCCGGAGATGAACGGATGACAGTTCACGCGGCTGGTGGCGCCACCGGTCGAGGCACGGACATGGGCGAGGAACAGGCCGGACTTGATCTGCCGGCAGAGGCTCTTCAGGTTGGGGTCGGACCATGCGGGCAGGATGTCGCGATAGAGGCCGGGCTCCGGCCGGTCGCCATACCACGCCAGACCAAAACCGTCGCCATTGGTTGGCGACTTGGCTTCCTGGGCGCAATGGCTCTGGGCGATCAGCGAATGGCAGGGCGCGGTGATGATGTCTTCGAGGAAGACCGCTTCACCCAGATAGGCCGCCCACCGGCACATCGCTTTCCACCATTCCTAGGCGCGATCCATCAGAGCCGCCGGCTCCTTGACCGCGTGCGAGCCTCTGTTGTGCGTGCGCTCATAGAGTTCGCGCACGATTCGGCTCGCCGTAGTTTCGAACAGAAATGGCAAGAAAGCGTGAACGAGCGCGGCGCCCGCCGCCATAGACAGGCGCGAGCAGAACCAGGCGGCGAAGGCCATGTGGCCGAAATAGGTCTCGCCGACCTTGGCCGGGTGAGCGGTGAACAGTGCTGTAAACCGTGTCGTCATGGTGATCCCTCCTGCCGGGATGAGCCCCGATGATGAGTATCGTGCCACGCGGCAAAGGTTCATCGATCTCAAATTGTCCTTGAATATTGGAAAATTTTGGGACATTCATCCCAATATGGTCCATGAACTCGATGCAATCGATCGAAGATTGCTGGCAGAACTGCAGCGCGACGGCACGCTTTCCGTCGACCAGTTGTCGGAGCGCGTGGCGCTGTCGCGCAACGCCTGCTGGCGGCGCGTCAAACGGCTCGAGGAGGACGGCATCATCACCGGCCGGGTCGCGCTGGTCGATGCCGAGAAGCTGGGCCTCGGCCTCCCCGTCTTCATCCTGATCCGCACCTCCAATCATGACCCGGACTGGCTGCAGAAATTCCGCGCGGCCGTGACCGGCTTTCCCGAGATCACCGGCGTCTACCGCATGTCGGGCGACCTCGATTATGTGCTGAGAGCCCGCGTCGCCGACGTAAAGGCCTATGACCGCCTCTACCAGCGGCTGATCGCCAAGGTGGCGCTGTCGGACGTCTCGGCTTCCTTCGTCATGGAGGAGATCAAGGAGACGACCGTGGTGCCGGTGGAACTGCGTTGAGGTAGCCAAGGCCTCCTCGTCATCCACGGGCGGAGCGACGCGTAGCGGAGCGCAGACCCGAGAATGACGACGTGATGGGCGTTCTCGCCAATCGCCAAATGAGCATTCCACCAGCGCAACGACCCTTGTCGTCTTCGCTGGAAAGCGAAGTCATCGTGACGCCTCAAAGAAAGCCTTGGATAGCGTCGCGGTCGAGTTGACCGAATCGCCATTCGCGCCGATAGGAATGGGCTCATGCGCACGGCTGTCCATCCTTCCTCCGTCATCGGCCCCACCGTCGGTTTCGTCAGGCTTCCGCATGGCGAAGGCCTGCCTCTGCCGGCCTATGAGAGCGCGGGCGCCGCCGGCATGGATTTGCGGGCCGCGGTGCCGGAAGACCGGCCGCTGCTTATCCTGCCGGGGAAACGCGCGCTGGTACCGACTGGGCTTGTCCTGGAAATCCCGGAAGGCATGGAAGGCCAGGTGCGGCCACGCTCGGGCCTTGCCTTCAAGCATGGCCTCACGGTCCTCAACTCGCCCGGCACCGTCGACAGCGACTATCGCGGCGAGGTGAAGGTGCTGCTGGTCAATCTCGGCGATGAGGATTTCGCGGTGACGCGCGGCATGCGTATCGCCCAGATCGTCTTCGCCGCCGTGACCCAGGTTACGGTCGAGGAGCGGGCACTCGCCGGCGGCACGACGCGCGGCGCCGGCGGTTTCGGGTCGACCGGCACAGCTTGATGCTAATTCCAAAGCTGGTCATTTTCGACTGCGACGGGGTCCTGGTCGACACGGAAAACCTTGCCAATCGGCGCCTCGCCGAATGGCTGACCGCCGCCGGCTTCACGACCAGCTTCGAATATTGCCGCAGGCATTTTTCCGGCCGCAGCATGGTCTCGGTGCAAAAAGAGATCGAAGAGGCGACCGAGGTCAGGCTCGGCGCTGACTTCGTCGAGCGCTGGAATGCCGGCCTGCCGGATCTTTTTTCGCACGGCGTCGAGGCGATCCCTTATGTGCGTGAATTCGTCGAAGCCGTCCGCGCGGCCGGCATCGCCTATTGCGTCGCCTCCTCGGCTCGGGTCTCGAAAATGCATATCACGCTCGGCCAAACCGGGCTTTTGCCGCTGTTCGAGCACGCCATGTTCTCCTCGACCATGGTCGGGCGCGGCAAGCCGTTCCCGGACCTCTTCCTGCATGCGGCCAAGACGACGGGCTTCGCGCCGGCCGACTGCATTGTCATCGAGGACAGCGTCGCGGGAACGCAAGCCGGCATTGCCGCCGGCATGCGGGTGTTCTCCTATTACGCCGATCCGTTCTCAGACCGCGAGGGCCTGGCGGCGGCCGGCGGCATCCTGTTCGACGATATGCGGGAACTTGCTAGCCTGGTACCGATCGGCTGATCCGGCTGTACGCTTCAGGACTCCGTGCTAGCGTGCGGCCCCGGGGGTGTTTTCGATGATTTCCATTCTATCCCGTCTCATGCTCGCCTGCCTGCTGCTGCCGTGCCTGTGGGCGGCCGCGCTGGCCCAGGACGTCAGCTTTCCGGAGCTGAGCAGCGCTGTCGGAGGTCGTCAGGACGTCACTTATCTTGATCTTGCCAAGATGGTCCTCCCCGACCTGAAGGCAGTCGCCAACGGCTTCTATGACGGCAGCGCCCCAATCGATGTGCGCGACATCCTCGGCGGCGAAGAGGGCGGCTCGCCGCCCGAGACCGTCAACCTGCCGAATGCGGCGGTGCTGGCCATCAAGGCCGGCGGCAAGGAGCGGCTGGCGATGCTTTTCGACCTCGGCCAGGCCCAAGACAGCGCCGAAGGATTTGCCGTGCTGGCGCTCTACGACCTCACCGGCAAGCCGAAGCTGCTCGACGCCGTCAATGTCGGAACCGACCAGAGCACTTATTTTCGCGATCCGGGAAAGCTCGCGATCGGTCCCGGCGACGACGCGCTCATTACCATGAGCACGCATTTCAATTCGAACCAGGGCTATGTCGGCACGATCCTGATCCTGGTCCGCAACGATCGTTTCGAACCGATCGACCAGATCAACACATTCGACGAGAATGTCTGCGCCTACAAACGCACGCAGGATCTTTCCTTCCAGACGCGCGGAAGTGAAAAGCCCTATGCCGCGGTCAGGGTGACTGTGACCGACGCCACCAAGCCCAGCGGTGAAAGCTGCGAGGAGCCGGCACCCAAGGCAGTCTCGCACGACATTTCCGTCACCTATCACTGGAACAAGAAAACGTCGCGCTACGTGGCGGATTCAGATGCCTTCAAACGTTTGTCAGCAGAGAACGAGAAACGCTTCTGATCCAAGCGCATTCGTTTGCCCGGGTCGAACGGCCGCGATAAATTCCTCGCAGGACCCCGCTCATAATTGAGGACTCGCCATGGACAAGGGCAAGATTTTTCGCGATCTGCATGCCTCCACCTTCGTCATGCCCAACCCCTGGGACATAGGCACGACCAAGCTTCTGGCTTCCTTCGGTTTCACAGCGCTGGCGACCACCAGCGCCGGGTTCGCCTTCTCGCGCGGCCTGCCGGACGGCGCCGTGACCTTCGAAGCCATGATCCACCATTGCCGCGACGTGACCGCGGCAACCGACCTGCCGGTTTCGGCCGATCTCGAACGCGGCAAGGGCGACAGCCCCGAGCAGGCCGCCGAAACCATCTTCGCGGCGGAAGCCGCCGGGCTCGCCGGCTGCTCGATCGAGGACCACACGGGCGACCCCGCCAACCCGATCTACGATTTCTCTCATGCGACCGAACGCGTCGCCGCCGCCGTCGAGGCGGCCCGGGCGCTCAAGCACGATTTCGTCTTCACCGCGCGGGCCGAGAATTTCCTCTGGGGCAAGACGGACCTCGACGACACCATCAAGCGGCTGCAGGCCTTCGAGAAAGCCGGCGCCGACGTGCTTTATGCGCCGGGGATCGGCGACGTCGACATGGTGCGCACCATCTGCTCGTCGGTGAGCCGTCCAGTCAATGTGATGGCCCGCCCCGGTTTCACCGTCGCCGACCTTGTTATGGCCGGCGTCAAGCGCATCTCGCTCGGGCCGTGGCTGACCAATTTCGCCTATGGCATGCTGGAGACTGCGGCGCGCGAGATCCAGCAGGACGGCACTTTCGGCTTCACCCGGGCGGCGATGCCGTTCGGCAAGCTGCAAGCGCTGTTCCGGGAGGGCAAGGAGCAGGACTAGAGCAATTCCAGGAAAAGTGTGGGCGGTTTTCCGTCCGGAATTGCGTCAAAACAAAGAGATAGAGCGGTTCGCCGTTTCCGTGAAACGGTGAAACGCTCTAGACCGGGCCCCGCGTCGAAACCGCCTTGTGCAGATGCACCATCATGGCGGCCGCGAAAAGCGGCGTCAGAAGGTTGAGCAGCGGCACGGCGAGGAACATGGCGATGACCAGTCCAGCCAGGAACACCGTGCCGGCATATTTGCGGCGCAGCGCCTTGGCCTCTGCCTCGGGGCGAAAACGCATGGCGGCGAATTCGAAGAATTCGCGGCCCAGCAGATAGCCGTTGACGATGAAGAAAGCGGCAATGTTGACGCCCGGCACCAGAAGCAAGAGCAACGCGACGATGTTGCCGAGGGCGACCACGCCGAAGAATTTGATGGCCAGCGCCAGCGAATGCAGCGCCGGCACGGCGCGGCCGGGCGGGCCGTCGGGATAGTCGGTGCGCTCGACCACTTCGGCGATATCGTCGAGGAACAGGCCGGCAACGATCGCCGTCACAGGCGCGATGAGCAAGGCCATCCCCACCGCCAGGACAATGCCGGCGATGATGCCGCCCAGCCACCCGGCCCAGGACGGCAGGCCCGGGAGCAGCGTCTGCAGCCATGGCCAGGCCAGCCATTCGAGCAGGCTCTCGAGGCCAAGCCAGAGCGCCACCAGGGCGAGCAGCGTCAGCCCCAGCGTCTTGAGGAAGACGGAGCGGAATTCAGGCGAGAACAGCCGGCTGGCGGCGGCGCGGGCAGCATCTAGGATCACGGCGGGTGCAGACCCCTCATCGAGAAACGACGCCCCCGAGATAGGCGGCGAGGGAGAGCGGCGCAACTGCAGGGCGAGACCCCGCCCGACCGTTCACGCTTGTCCCGGGATCACTCCTGCCCGCCTGGCGGGAATGGTCATTGCCGCAACGCCGGCGACGACGAAACCCATGCCGACCCAAGCGGCCGGCCCCAGGCTTTCGCCCAGGAAGACGGCGCCAATACCGACTCCGATCGGCACGCGCATAGGCCTGCGAGGTGGTGCCGACCGAGCCCAGCGTGTGGATGAGGCGAAAATAGATGACGAAGGCTAGCGCCGTCGAGAAGACCGACAGGCCGAGCAGGGCCAGGATCGATGCCGCCGACGGCGCAAGCGTCCATGGCCGGTCGACGATCAGGCTGAGCGGCACAAGCATCACCGCGCCGCAAAGCATCGAACCCGCGGCGGGTATCATCGGATCGAAGCCCTTGAAGCCGCGGCCGAAGATCGCCGCGCCGGCATAGGAGACCGTCGCGATGACGATCGCAAGCTGCGCCCACATTTGACGGCCAAGCCCGCCAAGCGCCTCGGTGCCGATGATGAGGCAGATGCCGACGATGCCAGCCCCGACGCCGACGAGCTTGCGCGCCGTGACGGGCTCATGGCGCGTGATCAAGGCCGTCAGCAGGAAGGTGAAGATAGGCGATGTCGCGTTGAGGATGGTGGCAAGACCGGCATCCACCGATCGTTCGGCGGCGGCGATCAGGGTGAAGGGCACGACGCTGTTGAGGCAGGCCTGGAAAGCGAACCGGCGCCACATTGCCGCGTCGGCAGGCATGGCAAGGCCGCGCCAGCGGATGACGCTGAGCAGAATGGCCCCGGCGATCAGGGTCCGAGCGGCGATGAAGGTGACAGGCGGGATCGTCTCGACGCCGATCTTGATGAAGGTGTAGGAAGCGCCCCACAGCACCGCCAGCGCGCCGAGCAGCGCGAGGTCGGTGGGCATTTCGGTCTCTTCGGACATTTCTGCGCCTTCCGTCTGCGGAAACAATCCGCTTCTAGCCGATAGCGGCGCGGAAATGTTTCGATCGCTGTGAAACCATAGCGGCGAGGGCGGCGGCCGATATGAGCCAGTTCGATGCGAACGCTGCCGCAGCCGGTGAACAATCGGCGGCGAGTTCGGCGTCATGGAAGGCGATGGCGATTTTCGGGGTAGGCAAAGCAGCGGCAACTCGCTAGACCCGCGCCCGGCCGGCATGCCAGATAGCCGGGGTGGTTCTTGGCGGAGATTTTGATGCCGGAATATGACGTGCTTTGCATCGGCAATGCCATTGTCGACATCATCGCGCAGTGCGACGAGGCTTTTCTCGAGACCAACGGCATCATCAAGGGGGCGATGAACCTCATCGACGCCAGGCGCGCCGAACTGCTCTACAGCCGCATGGGGCCGGCGATCGAGGCTTCAGGCGGCAGCGCCGGCAACACGGCGGCCGGTGTCGCCAGCCTCGGCGGACGGGCCGCCTTCTTCGGCAAGGTGTCGAACGACGCGCTGGGCGAAATCTACACGCACGACATCCACGCCCAGGGCGTGGCCTTCGACACCAGGCCGCTCGCGGGCGAGCCGCCGACCGCACGCTCGATGATCTTCGTGACGCCGGACGGCGAGCGTTCGATGAACACCTATCTCGGCGCCTGCGTCGAGCTTGGGCCCGAGGATGTCGAGGCCGACAAGGCGTCCGGCGCCAGGGTGACCTATTTCGAGGGCTATCTGTGGGATCCGCCGCGCGCCAAGGAGGCCATCCGCCAGACGGCGAAGCTGGCGCACGCCGCGGGCCGCGAAGTGTCGATGACGCTGTCGGATTCCTTTTGCGTCGACCGCTACCGCGACGAGTTCCTCGAGCTGATGCGCTCAGGCACCGTGGACATCGTCTTTGCCAACAGTCACGAGATCAAGTCGCTCTATCAGACCGCTTCCTTCGAGGAGGCGCTCGCCGCCATCCGCAAGGATTGCAAGATCGCTGCCGTCACCCGTTCCGAGAAAGGCTCGGTGATCGTGCGGGGCGACGAGACCGTCACCATCGAGGCGACGAAGATCAAGGAACTGGTCGATACGACCGGCGCCGGCGACCTCTATGCCGCCGGCTTCCTTTATGGCTACACGACCGGACGCAGCCTCAAGGATTGCGGCGACCTCGGCTCGCTGGCCGCCGGGCTGGTGATCCAGCAGATCGGCCCGCGCCCGCGCCAGAATCTCCGCCGCGCGGCCGAGCAGGCAGGGCTGCTCTAAACGGCCCGGCGAGGCAAATTGCATAAGAACGCCGTACCGTTGCGTCATCGCGGACAGGCTCGGAACCGGCCTGTCTGTCGCGCCCCTGTCACAGAGCGCTCCTACACGCAAAGATAGAGCGTTCCGCGACTGACATTTCGGCACGCCAGACCAGGGGTGTGAAGATGCAAGCCAGCAACCTGCCGGGCCGCGGCGTCCATTGCCGCCGCAATCTGTGCTTTCCGCGATAGAATTTCAGCAGCCGCCGGCGTCTGGGGAGGAGCGCGGGCCACAAGACGAACGCATGACCAGACTTCAGACCCCGTCCGAGGGGATTTCGCAAGAGACGTTGGGCTGGCCTAGTGACCGAAGCCGTGCAGCAGACATTGATGCAGCATGGTGTCCTGCTGGACGCACAGGCCCTGGTTTCAGCCAGTGTGCTCGCCGGCAGCGTGGCGGCCGCCCTGCCCTTCCTGCCGCCGGCGCAGCGCCATGCAATCGATTCTTTGAAGGCCGATTGGACCGCGCTCATCTCCGAGTTCTTCCGGACGGTGCCGGACAGAATTGCAAGCGGAAATCCGATGGTATCCGATCAGGCTTCCGGGCGCGCGCCGCTGGGGGCGGGACGGCTTCAGAATATCGCGGAACGCGCGGCCGGTCTTCAATCGATGCTGCTTGAGGATTGGGCAGGCGAAGTCGCCGGCTCGACCTATTTGGAAGAGAAGCTCCGGATCCCGCGCTCGACGCTGCATCGCTGGCAAAGGCGCGGCGAGGTCGTCGCGCTGCGCAAGGGCGGCCGCAAACATGTCTTCCCACTGGCCCAGTTCGTCGACGGCCGGCCGGTCCTGGGCATAAGCGACGTGCTGTCGGCGATCGCCAATCCGAGGCTTGCCTGGTTCTGGCTGACCCGCCCCGCGCCCGAGCTTAATGACCGCGTCCCTATAGAGATGTTGAGGGAAGACATGCTCGCGGACGTGGTCCGCGCCGCGCGCACCGTGTCCTGAGCGGTTTGGTAAGGTTTCCGCGCAACCTGCGGCATAATTAGCCGGGCAATAAAGTGTGATATACCTGCAATAATTGGCACATTTGACACATTCTCGGGATTTCTTAGTGTTTCGATTGTATAAAGTGTGCAATTTGTCCCAATTTTACAAATATATGACGTGATATTTGAGCAACAAGATCTTTATAAGATTCAAAAAGATGCTTTTCCGACGCAATCTCTGTTGTACGTGACGACCGATTAAGTCATGTCCAGAGCGAAGAAGCGGCGCCGATGCGCGTACTTTTTCAACGATGGGGACGGGGGTGGCAAACGCCGAACGGCATGTCAGGCCTGTCTTGAACCTTTGACTGGAGATTCAAGAAAATGAACATCAAGAGCCTTCTTCTCGGCTCCGCTGCGGCCCTGATCGCAGTTTGGGGCGCCCGCGCCGCCGACGCGGTGACCGTTGCCGAGCCAGAACCGGCCGAATATGTGAAGATCTGCGACGTCTATGGCGCCGGCTACTTCTATATCCCCGGCACCGAGACCTGCCTGCGCGTCGGCGGCTACGTCCGCTATGACGCCGGCGTGGGCGATGTGGGCTCGTTCGATGGCGCCAAGAGTGTCGACGTTCGGGACGGCGACGTCCAGAACACCTGGTTCAAGAACACCCGGTTCACGCTGAAGACCTGGACCGGCCAGGAAACCGAACTCGGCACGTTGAAGACCTACACCGAGACGCGCTTCAATTTCGGCGACAAGAACCTGGTCACCGCCGACGGTGACGTCGACAGCAATCCCGCCGCCAACAAGGCGACCGACCTGCATTTCGCCTGGATCCAGCTCGGCGGCCTGCGCGTCGGTAAGGATGAGACGCCTTATGACCAGTTCATCGGTTATGCCGGCAATGTCATCCAGGACACGATCATCCCGTATGGCATCAAGGACACCAATGTCGTCAGCTACTATTTCGACGCCGGCAGCGGCTTCTCGGGCGTCGTCTCGCTCGAAGAAGGCTCCGGTACCACCGGCACCATCGACAGCTATGTTCCACACGTCGTCGGCGGCCTGAAGTACAAGGGCGACTGGGGCGCGCTCACTGGCGTCGTTGCCTATGACAGCAACTACGAGGAAGTGGCTGGCAAGGTTCGCCTCGATGTCAACGTCAACAAGGAACTATCCCTGTTCATCATGGCCGGCTACGGCACCGACGACAACCTAAGCGACGATGCGGGCAACGCAGTCGATGCCCACGGGCGCGGCTTCTACAAGCCATGGGGCGGCAACTGGGCTGTATGGGGTGGCGGCACCTACAAGTTCAACGACAAGACGTCCTTCAATGTCCAGGCATCCGCCGACGACGACAAGAACTATGCGTTGGCGGCAAACGTCGCCTACACCATTGTCCCGGGCTTCACGATCACGACCGAAGTTGATTGGGATCATTTCGGCCACTTCGACGACGGCACCCCGTTCGGCAATTGGACCAAGGCCGACAAGAAAGACAGCGTCGGCGGCATCGTCCGCTTCCAGCGCTCGTTCTGATCGACCCTACCACCTCATACGCAAAGGGCCCGTGGCATCGCCGCGGGCCCGTTTGTTTGATCCCAAGCAGGGCCTTTGACGCGCCGGCCCGTCAATTCCCCGCCGTATAGGCCGCGATCGCCGCCATGTTGACGATGTCCGAGTCCTTGGCGTTCAGCGAGACGATCTGGACCGGCTTGTTCAAGCCGACCAGCAGCGGGCCGATGACGGTCGAGCCGCCGAGTTCTTGCAGCATCTTGGTCGAGATCGAGGCGGAATGGAATGCCGGCATGATCAGCACATTGGCCGGGCCGGTGAGCCTGATGAACGGATATTGCGCCATGGAGCGCGGGTTCAGCGCCACGTCCGCCGCCATCTCGCCGTCATACTCGAAATCGACGCGGCGCTTGTCGAGGATGCGCACCGCCTCCTGCACGCGTTCGGAGCGCTCGCCCTGCGGATGGCCGAAGGTGGAATAGGCGAGCATGGCAATCCTCGGCTCGTAGCCCATGCGGCGGGCAAAACCTGCCGCCTCCTCGGCGATGTCGGCGATCTGCTCGGCGTTCGGCATGTCGTGGACGGCGGTGTCGGCGACCAGCACCGTCCTGCCGCGGGCGAGCACGATCGACACGCCGATGACGCGGTGGCCGGGCTTGGCGTCGATGATGCGGCGCACATCGTCGAGCGCGGTGGAATAGTTGCGGGTAACGCCGGTGACGATGCCGTCGGCATCGCCCAGCGCCACCATGCAGGCGGCGAAGTGGTTGCGGTCGTTGTTGATCAGGCGCTGGCAGTCGCGGAACAGGAAACCCTTTCGCTGCATGCGCTCGTAGAGATAGTCGGTGTAGATGCCGTTGCGGCGCGACAGCCTGGCATTGATGATCTCGATGCCCTGCTTGTTCAAGTCGATGCCGGCATTGCGGGCATTGTCCTTGATGACGTCGTCGCGGCCGAGCAGGATCGCCGTGCCGAGCTTCTGGTTCACATAGGAGACGGCGGCGCGCATCACCTGCTCCTCCTCGCCTTCGGCGAAGACGATGCGCTTGGGCTGGCGGCGCACGCGGTCGTAGATGCGCTGCAGGGTCGAGGCGATCGGGTCGCGGCGGGCGGACAGTTCCTGCGCGTAGCGGTCGAGATCGAGGATCGGCTTGCGGGCGACGCCCGATTCCATCGCGGCCTTGGCCACCGCCAGCGGAATCGCCGAGATCAGGCGCGGGTCGAACGGCACGGGGATGATGTAGTTGGGGCCGAATTTCGGCCGGTTGCCCTGATAGGCGGCGGCGACATCGTCCGGCACGTCCTGGCGCGCCAGCTCGGCTAGCGCCCTGGCCGCCGCGATCTTCATCGCGTCGTTGATGGTGGTGGCGCGCACATCCAGCGCGCCCCGGAAGATATAGGGGAAGCCCAGCACATTGTTGACCTGGTTGGGGTAGTCCGAGCGGCCGGTCGCCATAATGGCGTCGGTGCGGATCTCGGCCACTTCCTCGGGCGTGATCTCCGGATCGGGATTGGCCATGGCGAAGATGATCGGGTTCTTCGCCATCGACTGCACCATGGCGGTGGTCAGCGCGCCCTTGGCGGACAGGCCGAGGAAGACGTCGGCGCCGTCCAGCGCCTCGGCAAGGCTGCGCGCCTCGGTCTTGACCGCATGCGCCGACTTCCACTGGTTCATGCCTTCGGTGCGGCCCTGATAGACGACGCCCTTGGTGTCGCACAGGATGACATTTTCCGGCGCGAAGCCCATCGCCTTCATCAGTTCGATGCAGGCGATGCCGGCCGCGCCCGCGCCGTTGCAGACCAGCTTGGTGGTCTTCATGTCGCGGCCGGTGATCTCCAGCGCGTTGATCAGCCCGGCGGACGAGATGATTGCCGTGCCGTGCTGGTCGTCGTGGAAGACCGGGATATCCATCAGCTCGCGCAGCCGCTGCTCGATTATGAAGCACTCCGGCGCCTTGATGTCCTCGAGATTGATGCCGCCGAAGGAAGGCCCGAGGAAGCGCACGCAGTTGACGAACTCGTCGGCATCCTCGGTATCGACTTCAAGGTCGATCGAATCGACATCGGCGAAGCGCTTGAACAGCACGGACTTGCCTTCCATCACCGGCTTGGAGGCCAGCGCGCCGAGATTGCCGAGGCCGAGGATGGCGGTGCCGTTGGAGATGACGGCGACCATGTTGCCGCGCGTCGTGTAGTCGAAGGCGCGGCTCGGATCCTCGGCGATGGCGCGCACGGGAACGGCGACGCCCGGCGAATAGGCGAGGCTCAGATCGCGCTGCGTCGCCATCGGCTTGGTGGCGACGATCTCGAGCTTGCCGGGCCGCCCCATGGCGTGGAATTCCAGCGCCTCCTCGGGACTGACGGAAGGGCCGCTGCTTTCAGTTTTCCTGGCCATGATGCCTGACGTTTTCCTCACCAATTCGCGCTCTTGAGGCGAGCGCATTCTTTTAAACTACCGCTTAAGGCCATACTCAGCCGCTGTAAACGGCCAAGCGATCAAGTGACGGCGTTCCTCCGCGGTACCGGCGACGATCAAATCTTGCCTGATGAGATCGCGGCAATCTCGCGCAGGTGCTCGCTGACCGAAGCCCAGCGCGTCAGCCCAGAGGTGCCGGCGAACGGCCATTCGGAGAAGGGCGGATCATCGCTGCCCATGCGTCGCTTAAGCGCCGAGAGATAGGCCATCAGTTCCAACCGTTCCGCCTTTACCCTTTCAAGCGTGCGGCCGCGAATCTCCTCCCGCGGTATGGCCCGGTCGCGAAGCCGCTCGACCGCGCGGCGGATCGCGGCCGGCTCCGGCTCGGCGATAATGCAGTAGTCCGGATCGAAATAGACGTCGCGGCCGCCGATGCTCGGGGTCGAGACGATCGGCAACCCGGCCAGCAGATACTCCATGCTGGAATACATTGCCCCTTCCACCGCCGACAGGCAGAGCCCGACCGCGGCCTGGTTGTAGACGCGGTTGACTTCGGCGGAGGTCAGCCGGCCGGGCAGGCCATCAACGAGCGGATTGGCGATGCTGTGAAGCGGCGATTGCGCCTGCAGGCGACGGATGAAGGCGCGGTCGCCGGCCGGCGGCAATTCGCCGATCGAGGACGTCACATGGACTAGTCTTTCGATCTCGAAGGCGAGATAGTGCCGCTTGGTGTGCGAGATGCGGCCATTGTAGACGGCATCGTACTCGACCGGCACGTCCGGCAGCGGCCGGAACACGTCTTCCGAGATCATCAGATTGTGATTGGAGAAGATTGCATTGCCGCCAACGCCTGCAATCTGGCGTCGCTCTTCCTCTGTGTTGCAGAGAAAGATCAGCTCGTGTTTGGGGCAGGTCCTGGCGAACCAGGCGAGATCCTTGCGAATCTGCTCGATGACGGCAGGCCGTTCCAGCGTCCAGTTCGGCATCAGAAGGAAGGTAGCGCGTCGTGGCGCAAGGCGTCGGCAGAAGGCGGCGAGCGCGTAGAGCGGGCGCCTGCCGCCGACAGGTACATAGAGGATCAACGGATCGCGACTGAAAATGTGGAGAGGCATCTCGATGCCGCCATCGAGGCCCGAAATCGGCCCGCGCGCCGGAAGGATGAAGGGCAGCCGTATCCGCGTCCACGCCTTGATTTTGGTTCTGGTTCGGTTGGCTCGGTTAGCGGCAAGAAGCCGAATGCGGCCGAGCGAGCCGGCGGGGCCGACCATCTCCTCGAACGTCTCGTGTCCGTCCTGCTTCATCGCCCCACCATGTTCTCATGGGCCCGGACGATCCATATGTCGGCCGACCTCGTGAGGCAACATGCCTTGCGCACCCTGTTCCTGCCGATGGCGCAACCGCCCAGTCTTCCCCTGCTTTTCGCGCCGCCGGCATTAAACCGGGCTGCCACTTCTGCTAGCGTCCCGGCATGAACATGCACATGCCGACAGACAACGACGCCCAGGAGACGACGACGCCTGCGCCCGCCACCGGGGGCGTCACGCCGATGATGGAGCAGTATATCGAGATCAAGGCGGCGAACCCTGACTCGCTTTTGTTCTACCGCATGGGCGATTTCTACGAGCTGTTCTTCGACGACGCGGAGAAGGCGAGCCAGGCCCTCGGCATCGTTTTGACCAAGCGCGGCAAGCACCAGGGCCACGACATTCCGATGTGCGGCGTACCGGTGCATGCGGCGGACGACTATCTGCAAAAGCTGATCGCGCAGGGTTTTCGCGTCGCCGTCTGCGAGCAGATCGAGGATCCGGCGGAAGCCAAGAAACGCGGCTCAAAATCGGTGGTGCGCCGGGACGTGGTGCGGCTGGTCACGCCCGGCACCATCACCGAGGACAAGCTCCTCGCGCCCTCGGAATCGAGTTTCCTGATGGCGCTCGGCCGCGTCAAGGTTGGCGTCGCCGCTGCCAGCCAGGCGAGCTTCGCGCTGGCCTGGATCGACATTTCGACCGGCGCGTTCCGCGTTGCCGAGACGAGCGCCGAGCGGCTGCTTGCCGACATTTTTCGCGTCGACCCGCGCGAGTTGATCGTCGCCGAGCCGGTTTTCCACGATCCGGAGCTCAGGCCGGTCTTCGATGTGCTCGGCCGGGTCGCCAATCCGCAGCCGCCGTCGTTGTTCGATTCGGCCTCGGCCACGGGCCGCATCGCGCGCTTCTTCGAGGTCGCGACGCCGGACAGTTTCGGCACGTTCTCGCGCGCCGAATTGTCGGCGATTTCGGGCGCCATCGCCTATGTCGAAAAGACGCAAAAAGCCGAACGCCCGCCGCTGTCGCGGCCCGAGCGCGAGGAGCAGGGCTCGACGCTGTTCATCGACCCGGCGACCCGCGCCAACCTGGAACTGCTGCGCACGCTCTCCGGTAGCCGCGACGGCTCGCTGTTCAAGGCGATCGACCGCACCGTGACCGGCGGCGGGGCGAGATTGCTCGCCGATCGGCTGATGGCGCCGCTGACCGACCCGGCCGCAATCGCGGCAAGGTTGGATTCGGTCTCCTTCTTCCGCTCCGAAGTGCGGCTCTGCCAGAGCCTGCGGGCGAGCCTGAAAAGCGTCGCCGACATGCCGAGGGCGCTGTCCAGGCTGGCGCTCAACCGCGGCGGGCCGCGCGATCTGGGGGCGCTGCGCGCCGGCTTCGAGGCGGCGAGAGCGATCGCCGAATTGTTCGCGGCAACCGCGCTGCCCGCCGAGCTCGCCGCAGCGCTGGCCGCGATCAAGGCCCTGCCCGAGGCGCTTGCCCGCCACCTCAGCGAAGCGCTCGACGACGAGCTGCCGCTGATCAGGCGCGACGGCGGCTTCGTGCGTACAGGCTATCACGCCGAGCTCGACGAGATGCGGGCGCTGCGCGACGAATCGCGAAAAGTGATCGCCGGGCTGGAGCGCTCGCTCATCGAGGAAACCGGCATCCGCTCGCTGAAGATCCGGCACAACAATGTGCTCGGCTATTACATCGAGGTGACGGCCAGCCACCACTCGATCATGACCGGCAGCGACGCCGCCAAGGCACGCTTCATCCACCGCCAGACCATGGCCAACGCCATGCGCTTCACCACGACGGAACTGGCGGAGCTGGAATCAAAGATCGCCAACGCCGCCGACCGGGCGCTGAGCATCGAGCTCGCCGCCTTCGACCGGCTGACAGCGGAAGTGGTGGCTGAAGCGGACAGCATCCGCGCCGGCGCCGAGGCGCTTGCCGCTCTGGACGTGTCGGCGGCGTTGGCGCTTCTTTCGGAAAGCGAGGGCTGGTGCCGGCCGGTAGTCGATGCCGGCCTCGCTTTCGAAATTGTCGGCGGGCGCCACCCGGTGGTCGAGCAGGCGCTCAGGCGTTCCGGCGAAGGGCCGTTCGTCGCCAATGATTGCGACCTCTCGCCCGAAAGCGGCGCCAGGGCCGGCGCCATCTGGCTGCTCACCGGCCCCAATATGGGCGGTAAATCGACATTCCTCAGGCAAAACGCACTGATCGCCATTCTGGCCCAGACCGGCTCCTTCGTGCCGGCGCAAAGCGCCCATATCGGCGTCGTCGACCGCCTGTTCTCACGCGTCGGCGCCTCGGACGACCTGGCGCGCGGCCGCTCGACCTTCATGGTCGAGATGGTCGAGACGGCGGCGATCCTCAACCAGGCGGGCGAGCGGGCGCTGGTGATCCTGGACGAGATCGGCCGCGGCACAGCCACCTTCGATGGGTTGTCGATCGCCTGGGCGGCAGTCGAATACCTGCACGAAAAGAACCGCTGCCGGGCGATTTTCGCCACGCATTTCCACGAGATGACGGCGCTGGCGGGCAAGCTCCCCCGGCTCCACAACGTCACCATGCGGGTCAAGGAATGGGAAGGCGACGTCGTCTTCCTGCACGAGGTCGGCAAGGGCGCGGCCGATCGCTCCTACGGCGTGCAGGTGGCGCGGCTGGCCGGCCTTCCGGAAGCGGTCGTCGCCCGCGCCAAGGAAGTCCTGCATCAGCTGGAAGAGGGCGAGGTTTCGGGCAAGACCAACCGGCTGGTCGACGATTTGCCGCTGTTTTCGGTGGCGGTGAAACGCGAAGCGCCGAAGCCGGTCAAGAGCGATGCGCTGGGCGAAGCGCTGGGCGCAATCAATCCCGACGAGATGACGCCGCGCGAGGCGCTGGAGGCGCTCTACCGGCTGAAGGGGCTGGCGAGCCGGTAATCAAAATAATCGGAACATCGGCGTCACCAGCCCTGCCGACTGGAGCCAGCCGAACAATTCGACCGCGAGTATCGCCGCAAGGAAGTAGGAGCCGTCGATGGCGGTCCGCTTCAGCGCCACCGAGTCGAACGTGACGAGAGACGAGCCCAGGACGTCGACGGCATCGCGCCGCAGACGGGGAAAGAAGGCCGGCACGCTTCGACGATAGCGCCGATAGGCCTCGCCAAACATGGCATCCAGCGCGACCACTTCGCGCGTCGCGACATAGGAAAAGACCAGGCAGGTGAAGACAAAGAGAAACGCCGAAAGGATCAGCGACCCGAATGTCAGCCCGACGCCTGCCAACCCAAGGGCCGAGAAGAAATAGAGCGGGTTGCGCGTATAGGCATAGGGGCCGGTCGTGACGAGCTCGCGGTTCTTGCGTCCGCCAACATACAGGGACGCCCAGCAGCGGCCGCCGATGCAGATGAGGATCAGCACGGTACCTGCAAATTCCAGCATTTCGCGAAAGGTACTGCCTTGCGGCCAGCCACTTTCCGCAAGCAGGGCCGGCGCCAGGGCAACGGGAGCAACCAGCCAAAGGAAACGGATCCTTCTGCCCTGTTGAAAAACCGTCGCGGAAAGCGGCATCGGTGACTTCTTCTGCATTTGCGTCATCGCCTCAATCATTGCGCACCGCGGCTCCCTTGTCGGTCCAGGCCGGCGGCAGCCCCATCCGATCGCCGACGAAGCCGACCAGTCCAGGCGGTTTGCCGAATGTCTTGCAGGCAGGGTATTTCGGCTCCCTGCCGACCATGGCGCGCATCTCCGCCCTGGTTGGCAGCGACGGCAGCGTGCCGAAGGGCGTCTTGCCGGTGACCAGGAGCTTGCTGAAATCGTGGCCGAACTTCGCCGCCAGCTCGTAGGCGTCGCCCTCGCGGGCGACCCGGCCTGAATCCAGCAGCGCGTTCGCGCCGCGTCCCCAGATCATGGCCGCCGCCTGCTTGCCGTTGACGCCAACCGCTTCGGCTTCAAGCGACAGGCTGCCCAATCCGATCGGCAGGCGCGGAACCGGAATGTGCATTTCGGGAAGCGCGACGGAAACCGCCGTGGACGCAACTTTCGAAACGCCGACCGCCAGCGCATTCGTCGGCGTCGCATGCGTTACCATGGAGTGGACCGTCAGGTCGGCCGGCTCGGTCAGGGCGACCACTTGAAAGCGCTGGCTGAGGCCCGAGCAGAGGGTCCTGTCGACGGCATTCGTGATCAGGCCGCGCTGCGCCGGCGTCAATGTCGATTTTCCGGCGGCGGGCGGTGAAAAGCCTGTCGGAATGATCCGAACGGTTCTTGCCGCGAGCACGTCGTCCTTGCTCACCCGCATCAGCGAGCGGGCCAACCAACCGTCCGACGGTTTCAGCTCGTCATAGGATTGCAGCGAGCCTACCTGATCCAGCGGCGCGGACGCGCAGCCGACCGCGAGCATGCTCAAGACCAGCACAAACGGCCATATTATGCGGTGGTCGGCGCGGCATACCTGCCGATCGGCCAGGCCGCGACCGATGTGAGCCTCGCGACGTGAACGCAAGCAAGCTGCCATGGATGCCTCTGCATGGATGGGCCCGGCGGGGCGTGTTGGGGAGCGTCAATAATTGCACTCAGTGCAATAAATTGATGGCGCCATTATGGCGAGGTGCAATGACGGGACTTGAACATGCGCCAAATTTCCTGTCGCATCCGGCGAGCGGTCATGGCAGGAGCGCTCCATGAACGATGCGCCAAAACCAGAAGGCCTGCGCGAGCGGAAGCGACGGGAAACATCCCGCCGCATCGCCGACGCCGGCCTGAAGGCTTTCCTGGCCAATGGCTATGACGCGACCACGCTTGACGAGATAGCTGCCGCCGCCGGCATCTCGCGCCGGACGTTCTTCCACTATTTCAAAAGCAAGGACGAGGTGCTGTTTGCATCCCTGGGCAACCACGCGAGCGTGGTCAAAGCATCGATCCTTGCGGAGCCACCCACGGGAACGGCGATCGACATCGCCCGCGATGCATTGCTCAATATCATCGGCAGCTTCCAGGGGTCGCAAATGATGGCGACGGCCAAGATCATGCGGGAGAGCAAGACGCTGCGCTCGCGCAGGCACACGGGCTACCTGCAGCTTGAGCAAGCCATTTTCGAAGGGTTGTGCGAGTTGCGGCCGGACCAGGCCCGCGACAGTCTGCGACTGGTCGCCTTGGTGACGGTCGTCGCGTTGCGCCTAGCGGTGGAGACATGGCAGCAGCAACACGCCAGGCATCCGCTGGAAGGATATGTCCGGGATGCCTTTGAAAGGCTGAAAACCGAGATTCGATAGTCCAGCCGCTCGAGGGAACCGCAAAAGACCACAAGCGGTGTTGACTCATTGTACCGATCGGCGATTGCGGATGCGGCTTGAGCAAGTGGCCAGGATGTAGCGTTCCTACAGAGGTTCGAAGCGAAAGCCTGTTTCGCCTCGCGAAATCCGGCCGACGCCCGGCGAATCGAGATGCGCTCCGGCGACGCACCAGGCGTTGTCGGCGGCAAGCGCCAAAATGCGCAGCCGGGTCTCGCGCGCCTGGTCCTGGTCGGCGTCGAATTCCCACGCTACCTCCGGCCGGTCGAACTGAAGCGACGGCACATGCACGATGTCGCCCCAGACCAGCAACGTCTCGCCGCCGCTCGTGACACGAAAGCCGGTATGGCCGATTTCATGGCCGGGAGCGGCGACGGCCTCGATATTCGCGCTCAGCTGCTGTCCAGGGTCCAAAGGTTCCGCTCGGTCATGGAAGCGGCTCAACCTCGCTACCGACCGGAACATGTCGAGCTCGGCTCGAGGGACAAGCAGGCGGGAGAGCTGCGGGAAACCGTCGCGACCATCGGCACGGATAAGCCCGTGAATATGGTCGAGATGCGTGTGGGTGAAGGCAACCGTGCGTATCCGATCGACGGCGATCCTCGCCTCGCTCAGCGCCTGCGGCAGGAGCCCCATTGTCGGGTGCCAGGCGTTCGAGGAACCCGTGTCGATCAGCGTGATTTCATGGCCGTCGTCAATGGCAAAGGCATTGACCGACAATCTGAGCGCGCCGTCGAAGAGCGGCACCTGCGGGGGGAGATCGTCGCCGAAGGACTCGCCTCCCGGCTTATGCAGCCGCCGGACCGGCATGTCGACATAACCGTCGCGCAGCGAGGTGACGGTCAAGTCGCCGATTTTATAGGCCGTGTGATGCGGTCCGGCGGAAATTCGTTCCAATGCCTGCTCCCGGTTCAGTCGCAAATCCGGATCGAAGTTGTGGCTAGATCATCTCCAGGCCGCGCTTGCGCGTCGGCGGCGGGAAGACGCGGTCGAGTTCAGCGAAATCCTCAGGCGTCAGCTTGATGTCTAGCGCGGCGGCATTGTGGCGGACATGCTCCTGCCGGCCTGCCTTTGGAATGGCGATGACGCCCGGCTGCGCCATCACCCAGGCGAGCGCGATCTGGGCGGCGGCGGCGTTGTGGCGCGAGGCTACGGCTTCGAGCCGAGCATTCCGAGCGAGCGCACCCTGCTCCACCGGCGAATAGGCCATCAGCGGGATGCCGCGCTTCAGGCTCCAAGGTGCCAAGTCGAATTCCGGCCCGCGCCGCGAGAGATTGTAGAGGATCTGATTGGTCTGGACGTTGCTGCCCGAGCGCAGACCGACCAGTTCCTCCATCTCGTCGGTGTCGAAATTGCTGACGCCCCAGTGGCGGATCTTGCCTTCCCTCTTCAAGGTTTCGAAGGCCTCGACGGTTTCGGATAGCGGCACGCTGCCCGGCCAATGCAGCAGATAGAGATCGATCCGGTCGGTGGAAAGCCGCTTCAGGCTGTTCTCGCAGGCTCGCTTCACGCCGGCGCGCGACGCATTGGTCGGCAGCACCTTGGAAACCAGAAAAGTCTCGTCGCGGCGCCCGGCGATGGCCTCCGCCACCACTTCCTCGGCGCCGCCGCTGGCATACATTTCAGCGGTATCGATCAGTATGATACCGAGGTCCAGCCCGAGTTTCAGCGCCGCGACTTCATCGGTGCGGCGCCTGCGGTCCTCCCCCATCTTCCAGGTGCCCTGGCCCAGCACCGGAACGGCCTCGCCGGACGGCAGCTTGAGGGTCCTGACTGTTGACGGCATGGCTTCCTCCGCGTGGGCCAGATGGCAGCATAGCCACAACCGGAAATCCAGACCAAAGCCGTCTGGCCGCTTGGATTTCCCGGTAGCGGCTACTTCGCCGGGTGCTTGGCGAGCCAGTCTTTCATTTCCTTGATCTCGGCTTCCTGCGCCTTGACCACGCCTTCGGCGAGCTTGCGGATTTCCGGATCCTTGCCGTTGGCGATCACCACCTTGGCCATGTCGATGGCGCCCTGATGATGCGGGATCATGCCACGGACGAAATCGACATCGGCATTGCCGGTGTATTTGATCGCCATGTCCTTGTGCATCTTCTTCATTGCCGCCTCATAGCCCGCCGTGGCCGGGCTCTGGGCGCCCATGGCCATCTTGGACATGTCGTGCTTCATCTCCTCCGACGAGGCCGGCACGCTTTCGAGGAAGACGGCAAGCAGCATTCCCGCCGCCATCAAAAGCAGCACGATTTTCTTGGCCAGGGTCATTCAAGGTCTCCTTGTGGTTGAGGTTCGTATCTGGGAGCTTCCTTCAGAGTTTCAACGTCGTCAGTCGCAAAGCATTGGCAATGACCGACACCGACGACAGGCTCATCGCCGCCGCCGCTATCATCGGCGACAGAAGCGTGCCGGTGAGCGGATAGAGCACGCCGGCCGCGACCGGCACGCCAAGCACGTTGTAGAGGAAGGCGAAGAACAGGTTCTGGCGGATGTTGCGGATCGTCGCCTGGGCCAGCGTGCGCGCCCTGACGATGCCGTTGAGGTCACCCTTGACCAGCGTGATGCCGGCGCTTTCGACCGCGACATCGGCGCCGGTGCCCATGGCGATGCCGACATCGGCGCCGGCCAGCGCCGGCGCATCGTTGACGCCGTCTCCGGCCATGGCCACGCCAGCGCCGCTCGCGCGCAGCTGCTCGACCAGCGCGCCCTTCTCATCCGGCAGCAGGCCGGCGCGGACCTCGTCGATGCCAAGCTTGCCGGCGATCGCTTTTGCCGTGCGCTCGTTGTCGCCGGTTGCCATGATGATCCTCAGACCCCTATCGTGCAGGGCCTTGATCGCCTCGGCCGTCGTTGCCTTCACGGGATCGGCCACTGCGACGATGCCGGCGAAGCCGCCGTCGACGGCCACGAACATGGCCGTCTTGCCTTCGGCCTGCATCGCCTCGGCATTGGCCGCCGGCGTTTCGACGCCGAGGTCCGCCATCATCGCCGCATTGCCGAGCGCGACCTTCCTGCCCGTAACCGTGCCCGAGACGCCCTTGCCGGTGACGGCTTCGAAATCGACGGCTTCGGCCAGCTTCAGGCCGCGCGCGGCGGCGCCCTCGACGATCGCCTCGGCCAGCGGATGCTCCGAGCCCTTTTCGAGCGCGGCGGCAAGACCCAGCAGATCGTTCTCATCGATATTTCCGGCCGCGACGACATCGGTAAGCCGCGGCTTGCCTTCGGTCAGCGTGCCGGTCTTGTCGACGATCAGCGTGTCGACCGAGGCGAAACGCTCCAGCGCCGCCGCTTCCTTGATGAGCACGCCGGCATGCGCGCCGCGGCCGGTCGCCGTCATGATCGACATCGGCGTCGCCAGACCGAGCGCGCAGGGACAGGCGATGATCAGCACCGACACAGCCGAGACGATGGCGAAGATCAGGCTGGGCTCTGGGCCGAGGAACGCCCAGGCGACGAAGGCGATGATGGCGACGAGCACCACGGCCGGCACGAAATAGAAGGACACGCGGTCGGCCAGCCCCTGAATCGGCGCGCGCGAGCGCTGCGCCTTGGCGACCATCTCGACGATGCGCGACAGCGTGGTCTCGGCGCCGACCTTCTCGGCGCGCATGACCAGCGAGCCGTTCTTGTTCAGCGTGCCGCCGGTAAGCGCGGAGCCTTCCGTCTTTTCGACCGGCAGCGGCTCGCCCGTGATCATCGATTCGTCGATCGCCGAGCGACCTTCCAGCACGGTGCCGTCGACCGGAACGGCGTCGCCCGGACGAATGCGCAGCCGGTCGCCCGTCTGCACGCTGTCGAGCGGCACATCCTTCTCGGAACCGTCGGCGCCGATCAGACGCGCCGTCTTCGGGGCAAGGTCGAGGAGCGCGCGAATGGCCGAGCCGGTGCGCTCGCGGGCCCTGAGTTCCAGCACCTGGCCGAGGAAGACAAGCGCGACGATGACGGCAGCGGCTTCGAAATAGACCGGCACGGCGCCGTCATGGTCGCGGAACTGATGCGGGAAGATGTCCGGAAACAGGGCGGCGACCACGCTGTAGAGATAGGCAGCGCCCACGCCCAGCGAAATCAGCGTCCACATATTGGGGCTGCGGTTGACAACCGATTCCCAGCCGCGGTGGAAGAACGGAAACGCCGCCCAAAGCACCACCGGGCTCGCCAGCGCCAGCTCTGCCCATGTCTTCGTCCGGCCGTCGATGAGACTTTCCAAGCTGAGGCCCAGCATCGGCGCCATGGCGAAGATCAGGAGAGGAGCGGAAAGCGCCGCGCTGACCCAGAACCGGCGCGTGAAATCGACCAGCTCGGGATTTGGGCCTTCATCGCCGGTCGGCACGCCCATCGGCTCCAGCGCCATGCCGCAGATCGGGCAGGAGCCGGGCTTGTCGCGGATGATTTCAGGGTGCATCGGGCAGGTGTACTGCGTGCCCTTCGGCATCGGCTGCGGCTCGGGCCGGCCGGCGAGGTATTTTGCCGGCTCCGCCTCGAACTTGCCTTGGCAAGCGGCCGAGCAGAAATAGAAGCCCTTGCCATCATGACGCACAAAGTGCCTGGCGCTGGCGCGGTCGACGCTCATGCCGCAGACAGGATCGGTGGCCGTCAGGTAGCTCTCCGGCTCGGCTACGAATTTCGTGCGGCAGCGCTCGCTGCAGAAATGAAAGGTTCGTCCGCCGTGCTCGGCCGTCGGCTTGCCGGCCGCCGGATCGACCGTCATGCCGCAGACAGGATCGCGAATCACAGCTTCGGCCGCTGACGCTGCACCTTTCGCGGAGCAGCAGGATGCGCCATGCGAGTGATGATGGTTGTGGTCGGAATGGGTCATCAGCAATGCCTCGGAATTCTTGAATTGAGGCGGAGGTAGTCCTTCCAGCTACTGGAAGGTCAAGCGCCAGTTTCGACTTTCGGAAATTCTGGTCGTTTGGCCTTGCGCTGCATCAATCGCGCGCCATCGGAAACGCGGACGCCAGCCCCATACACAGCGCGAAGAAAACAGGCTATAGACGCCGCCGAATGGCAAAGATCTCCCTGAAACTCAACGAAATCATCGATGGCGACGCCTTGCGCCGCGACTTGACCGCGCTGACGTCGGCAAGCGCCGGCGACGGTTCGGGACCGGCGGTTCGCACCGCCGTGCTCCAATTGCTCAAAGCCAGGCTGGCGGAGGGGCGCAAGATCGCCGAGGCCATGCTCAAGGAGGATGGCGGCGGCAATGCCTGCGCCGAGCGGCTCTCGCATCTGATGGATGAGCTGATCCGGGCACTCTATGATTTCGCCGCCACCCATGTCTACCGGGTAAAGAACCGTTCGGTGGCCGAGCGCATGGCGGTCGTGGCGGTCGGCGGCTACGGCCGCGGCACGCTGGCTCCGGGCTCCGACATCGACCTCCTGTTCCTGCTGCCCTACAAGCAGACGCCATGGGGCGAGCAGATCGTGGAGTATATGCTCTACATGCTGTGGGACATGGGGCTGAAGGTCGGCCACGCCACCCGCAACATCGAGGACTGCCTGCGGCTGTCGCGCAGCGACATCACCATCCGCACCTCGATTCTCGAGGCGCGTTTCCTGTGGGGCGAACAGAAGCTCTATGAAGAGCTGCTCACCCGCTTCGACCACGAGGTGGTGCGCACGACCGGGCCGGAATATGTGCAGGCCAAGCTTGCCGAGCGCGACGAGCGCCACGCCAAGGCGGGTGAAAGCCGCTATCTGGTCGAGCCCAATGTCAAGGACGGCAAGGGCGGGTTGCGCGACCTGCAGACGCTGTTCTGGATCGGCAAATATTTCTACCGCGTGCGCACCGGCGAGGAGCTGGTCGAGAAGGGCGTCTTCACCCAAGCCGAATATCGCGAGTTCCAGAAGGCCGAGGATTTCCTCTGGGCGGTGCGCTGCCACATGCATTTCCTCACCGGCAAGGCGGAGGAGCGGCTGCATTTCGACATCCAGCGCGAGATCGCCGAACGTCTGGGCTATACGACGCATCCCGGCCTGTCGGCGGTCGAGCGCTTCATGAAGCACTATTTCCTCGTCGCCAAGGATGTCGGCGACCTCACCCGCATCTTCTGCGCGGCGCTCGAGGAAGAGCAAGCCAAGCATGTGCCTGGCTTCAACCGCATCTTCCTCACCTTCCAGCGGCGCAAGCGCAAGCTTGCCGGCACGTCCGATTTCATCGTCGACAACCACCGCATCAACATCGCCGACGATGGCGTGTTCGAACGCGACCCGGTCAACCTGCTGAGGTTGTTCTGGTTCGCCGACAAGCATGGGCTGGAGTTCCACCCCGACGCGCTGAAGCTGCTCACCCGCTCGCTCGGCCTGGTCAACAAGTCGCTCCGGCGCGACGAGGAGGCCAACCGGCTGTTTCTCGACATATTGACCTCGGACCGCAACGCCGAGCTCAATCTCAGGCGCATGAACGAGGCCGGGCTGCTCGGCAGGCTGATCCCCGACTTCGGCAAGATCGTCGCCATGATGCAGTTCTCGATGTACCACCACTATACGGTGGACGAGCACCTGATCCGCTGCATCGGCGTGCTGGCCGAGATCGAGCGCGGCGATGGCGAGAAGATTCACCCGCTGGCGCATTCGCTGATGCCGGGGCTGAAGAAGAGCCGCGAAGCGCTTTATGTCGCGGTGCTGCTGCACGACATCGCCAAGGGCAGGCCGGAAGACCATTCGGAGGCCGGCGCCCGCATCGCCCGACGCATCTGCCCGCATATGGGGCTGTCGCCGGCCGATACCGAGACCGTCGCCTGGCTGGTCGAAAACCACCTTGTGATGTCGATGACGGCGCAGACGCGCGACCTCAACGACCGCAAGACGATCGAGGATTTCGCTTCGATCGTGCAGTCGGTGGAGCGGCTGAAGCTGCTTTTGATCCTCACCGTCTGCGACATACGCGGCGTCGGGCCGGGCGTGTGGAACGGCTGGAAGGGCCAGTTGCTCCGCACGCTCTATTACGAGACCGAGCTGCTGCTGACCGGCGGCTTCTCGGAAGTGTCGCGGGCGCAACGCACCGCCGCCGCGCGCGAACGGTTGGCCGAGGCGCTCTCGGCCTGGCCGGCCAAGGAGCGCAAGCGCTATGTCGCGCAGCACTATGAGAACTACCTGCTGACGGTCGACCTCAACGACCAGCTGCGCCACGCCGACTTCATCCGTGAGGCGGATGCGGCGGGCAAGAAGCTCGCGACCATGGTCAAGACGCATGAATTCGAGGCGGTGACCGAGATCACCGTGCTGGCGCCGGACCATCCGCGCCTGCTTTCGATCATCGCCGGGGCGTGTGCCGGGGCCGGCGGCAACATCGTCGACGCACAGATCTTCACCACTTCCGACGGGCGGGCGCTGGACACTATCCTGATCTCGAGGGAGTTCGACCTCGATGAGGACGAGCGGCGCCGCGCCGAGCGCGTCGGCCGGCTGATCGAGGACGTGCTGTCCGGCAAGAGCTGGCTGCCGGAGATGATCGAGAAGCGCACCAAGCCGAGGCGTGGCGCCAAGGTTTTCAGGATTCCGCCGCGCGCCGAGATCCGCAACACGCTGTCCAACCGTTTCTCGGTGATCGAGGTCGAGGGGCTGGACCGGCCTGGCCTGCTGTCCGAGATCACCGGCACGCTCTCCGACCTTTCGCTCGACATCGCCTCGGCGCATATCACCACCTTCGGCGAGAAGGTCATCGACACATTCTACGTCACCGACCTGACCGGACAGAAGATCGACAGCCCGACGCGCACGGCCACCATCCACAAGCGGCTGATCGATACGCTGGAAGGCAATTCGTCGGAACGCAACGGCAAGGCCAAGGCGGCGGCCGAGTGACCATCCATTTGACGCAATTTCCCTGGCAGTCATCCCCGGCATGAGCCTCGTCAAGAAATTCGCCACCGTCGCTTCCGGCACGCTGATGAGCCGCGCGCTGGGTTTCGGCCGCGAGATGCTGATGGCGGCGGCGCTCGGCACCGGGCCGGTCGCCGACGCCTTCAACGCCGCCTTCCAGTTTCCCAACACCTTCCGCCGGCTGTTCGCCGAAGGCGCCTTCAACGCCGCTTTCGTGCCGCTGTTCGCCAAGGAGATCGAGCAGCACGGCAATGAAGGCGCCAAGCGCTTCTCGGAGGAAGTGTTCGGGGTGCTGTTTTCGGCGCTGCTGGCGCTCACCATCGCCATGGAACTGGCGATGCCGCTGATCGTGCGCTACCTGGTGGCGCCGGGCTTTGCCGATATCCCCGGCAAGTTCGAGACGACCGTCAGGCTTGCCACGATCATGTTCCCGTATCTCATCTGCATGTCGCTCGGCGCCATGATGGCCGGCATGCTGAATTCGCTGCGCCGCTATTTCGCGGCGGCGATCGCGCCCGCCTTCCTCAACATCATCCTGATCGCCGTGCTGGGTTACGCCTGGTATCACGGGCTGGATGCGCATGATGTCGGCTTCGGCCTGTCCTGGGGCGTGCTGGCGGCGGGCATCGTGCAGCTCGCCATCGTCTGGATCGCGGTGCGCCATGCCGGCATCTCGATCGGCTTTCGCCGTCCGAAGATGACGCCCAACGTCAAGCGGCTGCTGATCCTGGCGCTGCCGGCGGCGATCACCGGCGGCATCACCCAGATCAACCAGCTGATCGGCACGGCGATCGCCTCGGCGCAGAACAGCGCGGTGTCGTCGCTCGCCTATGCCGACCGCATCTACCAACTGCCGCTCGGCGTCGTCGGCGTGGCCGTCGCCATCGTGCTGTTGCCGGAGCTGTCGCGGGCGCTGAAATCGGGCAACCTCGTCGAGGCCGCGAACCTGCAGAACCGCTCGGTCGAGTTCACCCTGTTCATGACATTGCCGGCCGCCGCGGCGCTTTGGGTGATGTCGGAACCGATCGTGCGGCTGGTCTATGAGCGCGGCGCTTTCGCCGCCAACCATTCGACGCCGATCGTCGCCTCGATCCTGGCGATCTTCGGCCTAGGCCTGCCCGCCTTCGTGCTGATCAAGGCTTTCACGCCGGGCTATTTCGCGCGCGAGGACACGCGCACGCCGATGATCTTCGCAGCCATTTCGGTCGGCGTGAACGTCGCCACGGCGCTCACCCTATTCCCGTCCATGGGGGCGCCGGGCATAGCGGTGGCCTCGGCCGTCGCGGGCTGGGTCAACGCGCTGATGCTGCTCGCCATGCTGATCCGCCGCGGTCATTGGGGCCGCGACATCCCGCTCTTGAAGCGCATTCCAAGGCTGGTGCTGTCGGCGGTGATCATGGCGACCGCGCTTTACTTCGCCGAGCACTACTTCGCCGCAAGGCTAGGGCCCGGCTCGCCCCTGGTGGTGAAGGCGACGACGCTGTTCGCGCTGGTCGGCGGGGGTGCGGCGCTCTATTTCATCGCCGCCTTCGGCACCGGCGGCGCCGAATTCGGCATGATCCGCAGGAACGTGAAGCGGGGCGAGGCAAAATCTGCGCCGCCAGTCACGAAACAGTCTCCAGATCAGTGAGCCTGAATTCGTCGGCGGTGGAAAGCATCGGAACTGCGTAGTAGTGGGCGCAAGCGTAGTGGAAACAATCCGCCATGTTCAGGCGCATGGCGTTGCTGCGAAACCGCGACGCGGCCTCGATAGATAGCGACGCTGCCTCGGGTGCGGGCGGAAGCTCGCGCAACGCAATTGCCCGCTCTTCCAGAAAGCGGCCCACAATCTCCGCACTTCTGACGACCGGTATGGCTAGCTTTTCCGGTCGCGCTAGCGCCATCGCCGCCTCCCACACGGCGATGGCGGAAGTGAGCGGTGCCGACGCTTCCGTGACCGCTCGCGCGCAGCGCTCGGCTTCGACCTCGTTGCTTAGCATCGCGACGATGGCTGCAGCGTCGACAAACATCAGTCGTCGCCAGACAATTCATCGTAGACCGAACGAGGCAGCGGCTTGCGCGCCTGCTCGCTCAACTCAATTCCAAATTCGGCCCTGAGCCGAGCAGCCGTCTCCAACGGCGTCTCACGATTGCGGCGACGCTCCAAGGCTTCGCGCATGGCGATCACGATGGCCTCGGTGATGCCGACACCCTCGATCCTCGCCAAGGTGCGAGTCAGGCTGTCCGCTTCCTTATTGTTGATATTGATGGTCATCGCTATCCTACATTTCTCTATGTAGCTAACACAATGTAGCAAACTATGCGAGATACATCAATGGCGGACCCCGGAACGGGAGATACGGGAGCCAGATCAAATCCCAAGATAGGAAGATTGTAGGCGCTGAGCCGGCAGCCTCTTGATCCCGCTGTCCCCTTCGGCCATAAGCGCGCCCGTCGAAAGACTTTCGCCGCGCGCGAAACGGCCCTCCACAAGCCATGAGGAACTCATGTCCCCCTTCAAGCCACTCGTCTTTTCGGGCGTCCAGCCGACCGGCAATCTGCATCTCGGCAACTATCTCGGTGCCATCAAGAAATTCGTCGCCCTTCAGGAACAGTCCGACTGCATCTATTGCGTCGTCGACCTGCATTCGCTGACGGCGCAGCTCGTCCATCATGACCTCGGCGACCAGACCCGCTCGATCACCGCTGCGTTCCTGGCCTCCGGCATCGACCCGAAGAAGCACATCGTCTTCAACCAGTCGCGGGTCATGCAACACGCCGAGCTTGCCTGGATCTTCAACTGCGTGGCGCGCATAGGCTGGATGTACCGGATGACGCAGTTCAAGGACAAGGCCGGCAAGGACCGCGAGAATGCCTCTCTCGGCTTGCTCGCCTATCCCAGCCTGATGGCCGCCGACATCCTGCTCTACCGCGCCACCCATGTGCCGGTGGGCGAGGACCAGAAGCAGCATCTGGAGCTCACTCGCGACATCGCGCAGAAGTTCAACAACGACTTCTCCGAGAAGATCGCGGCGCTCGGCGTCGGCGTCGAAATGCAGGTCGGCGAGGAGACCGTGAACGGCTATTTCCCGATCACCGAACCGGTCATCGGCGGTCCGGCGGCGCGCATCATGAGCCTGCGCGACGGTTCCAAAAAGATGTCGAAGTCGGACCCGTCCGACCTGTCGCGCATCAACCTGACCGACGATTCCGACACCATCTCGAAGAAGATCCGCAAGGCCAAGACCGATCCGGAGGCCTTGCCGAGCGAGGTCGACGGGCTGGAAAGCCGGCCCGAAGCGGAGAACCTCGTCGGCATCTATGCGGGCCTGGCCGAGATCTCGAAGGAAGACGTGCTGAAGGAATATGGCGGCCAACAGTTTTCCGTGTTCAAGCCGGCGCTGGCCGACCTTGCGGTCGAGAAGCTGGCGCCGATCGCTTCGGAGATGCGCCGCATCCAGGGCGACCGCGCCTATGTCGACGCCGTGCTCAAGGACGGCGGCGACCGGGCCCGCGCCATCGCCGAGGGCACGATGAAGACGGTGCGCGACATTATCGGCCTGCTGCAGGACTGACCGACCGGTCTAATTGTTTCGACGCAATTCCGGACGGGAAACCGCTTCACACTTTTCCTGGAATTGCTCCAGGACCATCGCCACGCCGGCCGGTGGCTTGCCGCCGGTTCGCGGCGGTGGCAGATTGCGGCCGAATTGATACCGAGCAGATAGACATGGTCTCCAAACGCCTCAGCCGCGAAGCCGGCCATCGCCGCAAATTCCTGGCGATCATCGACGACACGCCCGAATGCGAGCGCGCGGTCGCCTACGCCTCGAAGCGGGCGCAGCACACCAACGGCGTGCTGGTGCTGCTCTATGTCATCGAGCCTGACGACTTCCAGCACTGGCTGGGCGTGGAAAAGATCATGCGCGAGGAAGCAAACGCGACGGCGCGCGGAGCCCTCGACGGCCACGCCAACAAGGTACGCCAGAGCGTCGGCATCGAGCCGGAACTGGTGGTGCGCGAGGGCAAGCCAACCGACGAGATCCACAAGCTGATCGAGGACGACCAGGACATTGCCATTCTAGTGCTGGCCGCCGGCGCCGGCAAGGAAGGTCCGGGACCGCTGGTCAGCGCGGTTGCCGGCCGGGGGGCGGCTTTCCCAATTCCTGTCACGGTGGTGCCGCAGAATCTGTCGGATGAGGAGATCGACAGCCTCGCCTGAGATGTGCTGATATTCAGGTGAGGCCGGTCTGCGAACGGCCTGACCTGAATCTCAACACATCTCAAGTGGATGAGGGTCGAAAACATTCCGCCAGCCAGCCGTTCCAGCGACGCGTTTCGCTTGAATGTCCAGCCGATAGA
Organism: Mesorhizobium sp. M2A.F.Ca.ET.043.02.1.1; assembly: GCF_003952405.1. Lineage (NCBI taxonomy): Bacteria > Pseudomonadati > Pseudomonadota > Alphaproteobacteria > Hyphomicrobiales > Phyllobacteriaceae > Mesorhizobium > Mesorhizobium sp. M2A.F.Ca.ET.043.02.1.1. The sequence goes on along the minus strand of NZ_CP034445.1, from coordinate 3,917,429 downwards.
GCCTATTTAGAATTATTCCAAACTATCGGCCCGGGAAGGGCCTGGAGATACCCATGTTCATCCAGACCGAATCGACGCCGAACCCGGCCACGCTGAAATTCCTGCCGGGCAAGGAAGTGTTACGCGAAGGCACAGCCGATTTCCGCAACGCCGAAGCCGCGGCGGAGGCCTCGCCGCTAGCCGGCCGTCTGTTCGAGATCCCGGGCGTCACCGGCGTTTTCTTCGGCTATGACTTCATCACCGTGACCAAGGACGGCCCGGACTGGCAGCATCTGAAGCCGGCCATCCTCGGTGCCATCATGGAACATTTCATGTCCGGCGCGCCGGTCATGGCCTCGGTCGCTCCGGCGAGCGAAGCCGGCGGGACCGGCGAGTTCTACGACAAGGCCGACGAGGAGCTGGTGCTGACCATCAAGGAACTGCTCGACACGCGCGTGCGTCCCGCGGTTGCCCAGGACGGCGGCGACATCACCTTCCGCGGCTTCGAGAACGGCACCGTGTTCCTGCACATGAAGGGCGCCTGTGCCGGCTGCCCGTCGTCGACCGCAACGCTGAAGCACGGCATCCAGAACCTGCTTCGCCACTTCGTTCCGGAGGTCCAGCAGGTCGAGCAGGTCGCCTGACGCCCATTGATAGTTCTACCCTGCTGACCATCTGCTTCGGTTTTCTGCGCTTCCGGTGCCACGTACTTAAACGTACGCTCCGCTCCGGTTCTCGAAAACCAAACCATATGGATTCAGCAGGACGAACTCTCAAAAGGGCGTCGAGCCGCACCACCCAAAAAACAAAAAACCGGGCCCCAACAGCCCGGCTTTCTGTTTTCAGGACGTCTTGTTGTTGCCTAGACGGTCCGCCTGCGAAACTCTTTAGTTGACCATGATCTTTCCCGAAAACCGGCTTCCACTTTTCGGGATCATGGTCCTTACATCACGATGACCTTGGCGCCGACCGACGTGCGGTCGTAGAGGTCGATAATGTCCTGGTTCATCAGCCGGATGCAGCCCGACGACATCGCTTTGCCGATCGAGAACCATTCCGGGCTGCCATGCAGGCGGTAACCCATGTCGCCGCCCTTGTTGAAGAGGTACATGGCGCGCGCGCCGAGCGGGTTCTTCAGGCCCGGTTCCATGCCGCCGGCGAACTTGGCGAGCTCAGGCTGGCGCTTGATCATCTGCGAAGGCGGCGTCCAGGTCGGCCATTCGCGCTTCAGCGCGATGTGGGCGGTGCCGTGCCACTCGAAACCCTCGCGGCCGACGCCGATGCCGTAACGCATCGCCATGCCGTCGCCCTCGATGAAGTAGAGGAACTTGTTCTGGGTATCGACAATGATGGTGCCCGGCTTTTCCGAAGTGTCATAGCGCACTTCCTGGCGGTGGTACCTGGCGGGGACCTTCTCGATCGGGATGCGCGGCAGCTGATAGCCGGCATCGGTCATCGCGCCATAGTTGTTGGTGAACAACTGCCCGCCGATGGTGCTGCAGCCGCTGACCGCGGTCGACAGCGCAAGGGCGGCGAGGATTGCAAACGACTTCAAGCGCATGAAAAGGTCCGACGCCCTGTCTCTGTATCAGCGGCACGAGTCGGCCGCTTTCTTGCCATCATTCATGCTGGCATTTCTTTTGCTTGCCAAGCGCGCACTGCCTATATGCAAGGCCTTACCTGACGGTAGATGCCGAACTGCGGCATTTCCGCAACAGGCCTCACAGGATTGTGAAACAAAATCAATGAGGCGGCTTCAAGGGCCGCCAGGGACTCGAGGAGAGCGCCATGAATGTCGGAGACGCCGCCGAACGTTCCGGCCTGCCGGCCAAGACGATCCGCTACTATGAGGAGATCGGACTGATCCGTCCGGCGCGGGCCGACAATGGCTATCGCGATTATTCCGGCGAGGATATCCACCGGCTCGCCTTCCTGCGCCGCGCGCGCAATCTCGGCTTCTCAATCGACGATTGCAGGCAGCTTATGGCGCTCTATCAGGACCGCGACCGCGCCAGCCACGACGTGCGCGAGATCGCCGCCGCCCATGTCAGGGCGATCGAGGAAAAGGTGCGCGAATTGCAGTCGATGCGCTCGACGCTGCAAAAGCTGATCCACGCCTGCCACGGCGACGACCGGCCGGACTGCCCGATCCTGGACGACATGGCGGGCGCGGCCTGAGGTCCGAGGTCCGTCAGCGCTTCCAGAAATCGCGGTGCGGGGCGAGTAGCTCCTCCGCGATTTCGGGGAACGGACCAAAGACCTCGATCTTCTTCTGGCCGGAAGCGAAAACGGTGCGCGAGGCGAGGTTCATCGTCGGATTCTCCTCGTGATCGCCGGTGAGCGCCAGCAGATCGGTTTCCTCGTAGCCGTAGACCAGCCGCCCGATATTGGCCCAATACATCGTTCCCGCGCACATCGCGCAAGGCTCGCCGGTCGTGACCAGCGTGCATTGCCACAGGAACTCCGGCTCATAGGCCGCCGCCGCGCGGCGGGCGAGCTCGGTCTCGGCATGGCGGACGGTGTCGAGATTGCCCTGGCGCATCAGCACCTGATCGTCGGGTCCAACCAGCACGGAACCGAAAGGATGATGCCCATGCGCCGCCGCCTCGCGCGCGACGGCGTCGGCGGACCGAAGGTGGGCGAGCATCTGATCACGGGTCATGGGGAAATCCTCTCACGGCGAGATTGCTGCCGAGGCATATGATTAGCAAGAACTTCTCTTCGCTTGCGCCGCCATTTCGAGCGAGCGCTTGCAAGGACCCCTATCCATCCGGGCGTTGGGGTTTCATCACGCTGGCTTTTGTCCATCTTCGCCGCCATCATGGGCCATTGGGCATCCAGGAAGATATCGAACGCGTCGAGCAGCACATCCGCGAGATTGAACAGCGGATAGAGCGCCAGCGCGGGGTGATCACCCAAGCCGAGGAAAGCGGCTTGCCGACGGACGGCCCGCGCAACTTCCTGTGGTTCCTGAAGGAAACGCGGAGCCTGAGCCGGGATCACCTCGCCAGGCTTCTGGCGGACGAGTTTCGGGCGAAGGATTCGCAGTAACGGTGTGGCAGCCTTCATCCCCAAGGGCTGAGCCGCAAACCCGTTAGCCATACAATGCGCGACAGTCCGCAGGTGCGTCTGCTCGGCTTTCCCAACTATAATCGCAAAGGACGCTAGTTGGCCCGAATGCGATAGTCGCGAGGTGCCACTACAAGCTGGAAGCGTTCGCTCGCAGCCGTCGAAGAAAGAGCCGCATTGTGTCGAGCGCCACGGCCTCTACAAGTGCGGCGCTTGCCGTTCGCCGCCAGGGAACAGTTTCCCGCGTCGCGAGTTTCTAGAGCTAGGCGGACGCGCGTCCCGATTTGAAGGCTGCCATCGTGATGCACCGAATCGAAGACACCAAAAAGCTTGCTAAGGAAGTCTATCAGCGGGAATGGGAAAGCCTGGTCCGCATCAAGGAAACTCAAGAACTCATAGAGACCAACCGCCGGCTCACAGAGAGGTCCCGCGAACTGTCAGCCATGCTCTTGGCAGGGCTGGCAACCGGATTTGATATCCAAGAGTAGGGTGGTTCAAATATATAATCGCCCGCCCACAGGGGTTCAAACCGTGAACAAAATCTGGCATGGTGTCCCCCATGCCCATCGTTTCCCCGATTACCCTCAACCCCTTGATCGACGGCCGCCAGTCGGAGCGCGCCATGCTGGTGCGGCGTGGCGTGCAGCGGCTGCTCCGCGAAATGGGCGCGCATGTGCTGCCGGAGCTGTCTTTGGCCACCGGCCGGCGCGCCGATCTCGTCGCGCTGACAAGACAAGGCGACATCTGGATCATCGAGATCAAATCCTCGATCGAGGATTTCCGCGTCGACCGCAAATGGCCCGACTACCGGCTCCATTCCGACCGCTTCTTCTTCGCCACCCATCCCGGCGTTCAGCAGGATATCTTTCCCGAGGAATGCGGCTTCATCCTTTCCGACGGCTATGGCGCGGAGATCCTGCGCGATGCGCCGGAGCACCGCATGGCGGGGGCAACGCGCAAGGCGCTGATGCTGCGGATCGCGCGGGCGGGCGCCGCGCGGCTCTTGGCAGCCGAGCTTGCCGGCGTCGCGGTGCCGGCGCTGGACGGCGAGAGCGAGTAGATCCTCCGCGCAAGGATTGAGCGCCGGCGTCTTGCCATCGGCGTCCGACGTCGAGCCAGGGCTCAAAGCGAACCCCCGCCTGCGGCCGACGAGAATTTTCGTCTCGCACCGATGATTTACGCCGATCTCGATTGTCTTCACCTACAGGCGCGTCCGGATGGCCGGCGGCCCGGAAAAGAGGTGATCACATGAAACCGTTGCAAAATCAGAATGTCGTCGTGGTTGGAGGCAGCCGGGGTGTCGGCCGCGCGATCGTGGAAGCCGCGCTTGGCGCGGGAGCGACCGTGCTTGCCGTCGCCCGAGGCGCCGCCGACCTGAAGCAGCTTGCCTGGGAACGGCCGGGCTTGAAGACCCTCAGCATGGACGCGACGGCGGAAGCCGCGCCGCAAGCGGTTTTCAATGCGCTGGCGCCCGACGTGCTGGTGGTCTGCGCGGGGGCGCTCGCCGCTGCCGCGCCGATCCAGGAGCAGAGCTGGGAAGTCTTCTCGGCGAATTGGGAAATGGATGTCAAGGCATCGTTCCTGTTCTGCCGCGAAGCCCTCAAGGGTCGGCTGAAGCCCGGAGCCCGCGTGCTGCTGATTGCCAGCGGCGCCGCCGTCACCGGCGGCCCGCCGAATTCAGGCGGCTATGCCGGCGCCAAGCGCATGCAGATATTTCTGGCCGGCCACTGCCAGAAGGAATCCGACAAGCTCGGCCTCGGCCTGCGCTTCATGGCGCTTTCGCCGGCCCGCATCATGCCGGGCACCGGGGTCGGCGATCGCGGCATCGACAGCATTGCCGCGTACATGGGCATCCGCCCGGCCGACTTCCTCGCCAGCTTGAGCGACATGCAGACGCCGGACGATGTCGGACGGGCAGTGGTCGAGCTCGCGTCGGGCAAGCCGCAGGGCAGTTCCTTTACCGTGAGCGGCAACGGCCTTGCGGCAGCAGCGTGAGGCGAGCAGGATGGCGGCCGAATTCAGCGCGCCGGGCTTCCCATGACTGACGCCTCCGGCCCCTTCGAGCCTTTAGATAGGCAAGGCCGGCCGGTCCTCGACCGGCTGGCCTTCGAACGCCTGAGCGTCGCCCACCGCCGGGCGCTCAAACTGCATTGCTACCGGATGATGGGTTCGCTCAACGAGGCGGACGATCTCGTCCAGGAGACGTTCCTCAAGGCCTGGCGCGCGCGGTCGCAATTCGACGGGCGCGGCTCGGCGCGCGGCTGGCTCTACGCGATCGCCACCAAGAGCTGCCTCAACGCGATCAAGGCACGGTCGTCGGCGCGGCGCATTCTCGAGCAGCCCGGGCGGCCGCCCTCCGAAGGAGGCGCGACCGGCGGCCCGACCGCGGAACTCGCCTGGCTGGAGCCATATCCGGACGCGGAGCTGCCGGATATTGCCGACGACGGGCCCGGCCCGGAAGCGCGCTACGAGGCTCGCGAGGCGGTACGGCTCGCCTTTGTCGCAGCGATCCAGCTGCTGCCGCCCAGGCAGCGCGCGGCCCTCCTGCTTTGCGATGTGCTCGGATGGTCCGCCATCGAGACCGCGCAATTGCTCGGCGGAACTACGGCCTCGATCAACAGCGCCTTGCAGCGGGCCCGAACGACACTGGGCAACCGCCAAGTGCGCCCGCCGCAGCGGTCGCGGCCCAGCGCGGACGAAGGCGTGCTGCTCGAACGCTATATGCAGGCCTGGCAGGCCGACAATCTCGCGGGGCTTGTCGACCTTTTGCGCGAGGACGCCGTCTACCACATGCCGCCCTGGCGGGAATGGTACCATGGACGCCCAGCGATCGGCGCTTTCCTTCGAACCGTCTGGGGCAATTTTGCCGGCTATCGGGCGGTGGCCGTCGGCGCCAACGCCCAGCCGGCGGTGGGCATCTACGCGCTCGGCCGCCGGGATTCCACCTGGCGGCCGCATTCGCTGCATGTCATCGAAAACACCGACGGCAAGATCGCCTCGCTGACGATCTATGTCCCGCCGCTCGGCCCCGCCCTGTTCGAGGCCTTTGGCCTACCGCCGGAGCCACTTGCCTTAAGGGTCTAGTCCACATCCTCATCCGCGCCGGCCGCGGGCGCCGTCAGCAGCACGGCGGCGCCCAGCAGCGCGGCAACCAGCGAGCCGGCGAGGATGCCGACCTTCACCGCGTCCTGGAGCGCCGGATCGGCGGCGAAGGCGAGCAGGCCGATGAACAGGCTCATGGTGAAGCCGATGCCGCAGAGCAGCGAAATGCCCAGCATGTGCAGCCAGCCGGCATTGACCGGCAGGTCGGCGAGGCCGAAGCGGATGGCGAGCGCCGAGGAGCCGAAAACGCCGACCAGCTTGCCGAGAACCAAGCCGGCGGCGACGCCGAGCGTCAGCGGCTCGACAAGGGCTGCAAAGCTTAAGTCCCCGAGCGAGACGCCGGCATTGGCGAAGCCGAAGATCGGGATGACGAGGAACGGTACGAGCTTGTGCAGGCCGTGCTCCAGCCGGTGCAGCGGCGAATGTTCTTTATCGTGGCTGATGCCGGGAGACCGCTCCAGCGGGATGGTGAGCGCCAGCGCGACACCGGCCAGCGTGGCATGCACGCCCGACTTCAGCACCAGCACCCACAGGACGACGCCAAGCAGGAGATACGGCCAGAGCTTCATGGCCCGCATGCGGTTGAGCACGACCAGCAGAGCGATAACCGCAAAGGCGGCGGCCAGATACGCGAGCGACAGGCCACTGGTGTAGAACAGCGCGATGATGATGACGGCGCCGAGATCGTCGATGATGGCCAAAGCGGTGAGGAAGACTTTCAGCGAGGCCGGCACACGGCTGCCGAGCAGCGAGAGCACGCCGAGCGCGAAGGCGATGTCGGTGGCGGTGGGGATCGCCCAGCCGGAGAGTGCCGCCTGATTGTCGCGGTTGACCAGGACATAGACCAGCGCCGGCACCACCATGCCGCCGGCGGCGGCGATGCCGGGCAGCACGCGGCGCGGCCAGGTCGAGAGCTGCCCGTCGAGCATCTCGCGCTTGATCTCCAGCCCGACCAGCAGGAAGAACACCGCCATCAGCCCGTCATTGATCCAGTGCGAGACGCTGAGCGGCCCGAGATAAGCGTGGAGCACGGCGAAATAGGTCTCGGCCAAAGGCGAGTTGGCGACGATGAGCGCCAGGGCCGCGGCCGCCATCAGGATGATGCCGCCCGCGGCCTCGCCGTCGAGGAATTCGCGCAGGATCAATTTCGGCCGTTGATCCAAAGCCTGCATTTCTCCTCCTCACTTCCCTTTCGGCGGCGCGATGATGCGCAAACTTCAACGGCCGGGCAAGCATCGAAGGCAATCGTCGCGGCGTATCTGTCATTTCCGAACGCCGGCGCTGCCCCTCATCTGCCTGCCGGCATCTTCTCCCCGTGGAACGGGGAGAAGATGCGCTCTCGCCTAGGATTTCGCTAAATCTCCGAGGTGCGGCCAGCCCCTTCTCCCCGTCACTATACGGGGAGAAGTGCCCGGTAGGGCGATGAGGGGCAGCGCCGGCTTTGGCGGTTGGCTCCTTCACTACAAGCCGGACCAAGACCGACCTGTAGCGCATAATGCTGCGCGCTCAGCGATGCCTAACGCGGCGCCCGCTTTGCGAGAATCCGCTGCAGGGTGCGGCGATGCATGTTGAGGCGGCGCGCCGTCTCGGAAACGTTGCGGTCGCACATTTCGTAGACGCGCTGGATGTGCTCCCAGCGCACGCGGTCGGCCGACATCGGGTTTTCCGGCGGCGCGGCACGTTCGCCGGAGGTGCGGGTGAGCGCGGCGAAGACGTCGTCGGCATCGGCGGGCTTGGAGAGATAGTCGATGGCGCCGAGCTTCACCGCCGTCACCGCGGTGGCGATGTTGCCATAGCCGGTCAGGATGATGGCGCGGGCGTCGTCGCGCTTTTCGCGGATGGCTGCAACGACATCGAGGCCGTTGCCGTCGCCGAGACGCATGTCGACCACCGCATAGGCCGGCGGATGGGCGCGCGCCTTGGCGACAGCCTCTTCGACGCTTTCCGCCGTCTCGACCACGAAGCCCCTGGTTTCCATGGCCCGGGCGAGCCGGGTGAGAAAGGGCTTGTCGTCCTCGACGATGAGCAGCGAGGTGTCCTCGCCCTCGACCATTGCGCCAGCCGTCTCGTCTCCGCTCATCTTATCGGCACCCTATTGACCAAAAGCGCTACCCGTCGAAACGAATTCCGGCGAAGGCGCTCGAAGTCCATGTTTTTCGGGCATGCCGCTTTTCCAGACACAATTTTGGGCGACATGCTTCACTTTTACGCAGATACAGTCCCGCAAGAGCAATGTCCAATTTTTAGAGCCGGCAACAGAGCTGCCATGCGGTGCTTGCAAGGTCGACGCACCATCCAGCCAAGGTTACGCATTGTCGAACATGGTGGCCGAAGCCTGATCCTGGTTGAGGAAGACGCCACGCGGCCAGACGACCTGCACCACCGCGCCTTCGCCGAGCCCGCTCGAATTGCGGAAATCGATAGTGGCGCCGGACCGTTCCAGCAAGGTCTTGGCGATGAACAGACCAAGCCCCAGGCCGCCGCCCGCCTCCGTGCCCTGGCGCGTCGACATATAGGGCTCGCCGATGCGGTCGATGATCTCGGCCGGGAACCCCGGCCCGTCATCGGTGATGGAGAAGGTGACCGTCTCATTGTCCCAGCTCCAGCTGACGGTGACCGACTTGCGGGCGAAATCGACAGCGTTCTCGACCAGATTGCCGAGCCCGTAGATGACGCCGGGGTTGCGCTGGCCGACCGGCTCGGCGCCGATGCGCTCGCCGGGCCGCAGCCGGATCGAGATGCCGAAATCGCGGTGCGGCGCCGTCACCTCCTCGATCAGCGAGGTGAGCGGCATGCGCGACAGATGCGCTTCGCCTTCCGAGGACAGGCTGGTCAGCCGCTTCAGGATCTCGCGGCAGCGTTCGCTCTGCGAGCGCAGGAGCTTGACGTCCTCGCCGTATTTCGGGTCCTTGCCGAGCGCCTTTTCCATCTCCTTGGCGACCACAGTGATGGTGGCCAGCGGCGTGCCGAGCTCATGCGCGGCGGCGGCGGCCAGCCCGTCCAGCGCCGAAAGATGCTGCTCGCGCTGCAGCACCAGCTCGGTGGCGGCCAAAGCGTTGGCGAGCAGGCGCGCTTCCGCCGCGACGCGGAAGGCATAGATCGCGGTGAAGGCGATCGAGGCGAAGACCGCCATCCACATGCCGGCGACATAGATGAAGGGCATCGGCAACGGCGCGTCTTGGTACCAGGGCAGCGGCAGGTGGAAGAACACCAGCAGCGTCGCGGCCACCATGACCAGCGCGCCGAGGATCGCGGTGAACCGCAGCGGCAGCGACGCGGCCGAAATGACAACAGGCACGGAAAGCAGCACCGAGAACGGGTTGGTCAAGCCTCCGGTCATGTAAAGCAAACCGCTGAGCTGCAGGCCGTCGAAGGTCAAGATGGCGAAGGCCGAGAGCGGGGTGAGCCGATGCGCGGCCGGATAGCGGAAGGTGAGCCACAGATTCATCCACGCCGACAAGGCGATGAGCGCGAAGCACATCGAGACCGGCAGCGGGAATTTCAGCCCATAGGCGACGACCAGCACGGTCAGGCTCTGGCCGACGATGGCCAGCCAGCGCAGGCGGACCAGCGTGTTGAGCCGCAACCGCTGGCTTGGCTGGGAATCAGGCGCGCGCAGGATGTTTATCATCGACTTACGATTATAACCGCGGGAGAGTAAGCGCTAGTAGTGCTGTAAAAGGCGCCTTGCGCGATTCGCATTAGCCGAGGCCCTTCGCGATTTCGTCATCCACGGGCGGAGCGACGCGAAGCGGAGCGCAGACCCGAGGATGACGACGTGATGGGCTTTTGCGCCAATCGCCAATGCATGCGGTCCGTCAACGCAAGCGGCCTGTCAAAGATCGTCCCGCCCACGATCACGTTCCCCGCGGCTTGGCGCGGCTGGTGGCGGCGGCCAGCAGCGGGTTTTCCGGCCAGACATGCTTTGGGTAGCGGCCGCGCATGTCGGTGCGCACATCCGCCCAGGAGCCCCGCCAGAAGCCGGGCAAGTCCCGCGTCGTCTGGATCGGGCGATGCGCCGGCGACAGAAGCTCCAGGGTCAGCGGCACGGTGCCGTTGGCGATGCACGGATGCCGGTCGAGGCCGAAGAGTTCCTGCACGCGGATCGCCAGCACAGGCCATTCGCCGTCATAGCGGATGGGAACATGGCTGCCGGACGGCGCGTCGAAATGGGTCGGCGCCAGCGCGTCGACCTTGCGCTGCAGGTCATGGGGGACAAGCGCCATGAGCGCCGACGACAAAGTCGCCGGCTTGATGGCCGCGAAGGACGCGTCGCCGGAAAGAAACGGCAGGAGCCAGTCGTCGAGGCGCTCGACAAGCGCTTCATCCGAAACGTCTGGCCAGGGCGCGCCGAGGCCGCGATGCAGCCAGCCGAGCCGCCGGCGGAGCGCTTCCGCCTCCTTGCCCCAATCGAGCAGCGACAGGCCGTGCTCTCTCAGCGCGTCGAGGATGGCGCGGTCGGCATCGGCGCCGGACGGCGCCGGCAGCATGCGTTCGGACAACGTGATGGCGCCGAGCCTGGCGGTCTCGCGCATGCGCACGGCGCGGCGCTCGCGGTCGAAGCTCGTCTCGCGCTTCGTTTCGAAGCGATCGGCAAGAGCGGCGCGGATATCGGCTTCGCCGACCGGCGCGGCCGCGGTGATGCGGGCGTTCTGCGCCTTGCCCTGCAAGTCGGCGACGACGAGCCAGGTTTCGTTGGCGAGCGGATCGGCGGCATCGACCATGGCGCCCGAACCGTTGGCGAGCACGAAGCGGCCGCGCTCGCCGCGCGCCCTCGCGACGCGATCCGGCCAGGCATGGATCAAAAGGGGGCCGGCAGAGGCCGCTTCGCCGCCCTGCCCGCCACCGGCCTGCCTGGCCAGACGCTCGGCGAGCTGTCTGGCGGCGTTGGCGCGCGGCGATTTCTCGCCGCGAAACCGGATCAGACGCCGCTCCAGATCGGCGCTGTCGCCGCCCAGCCCGCGCTCGGTCAAAAGCACGGCAAGCGTCGCCGCTTCGAGCGCATGGCCGGTCTTCGCGGCTTCGGCCACCATATGCGCCAGCCGCACCGGCAGCGCCAGCTTGCGCATGGCGGCGCCTGCTTCCGTCAGCCGCCCTGCCTCATCGCTGGCGTGCAGCGCCTTGAGCAGAACCCTTGCCTCGTTGAGCGCCGGCGCCGGCGGCGGATCGAGGAAGGACAGGCTCGACGGATCGGCGACACCGAAGGCGGCGCAGTCGAGCAGCAGGCCCGACAGATCGGCCTCGAGGATTTCCGGCGGCGTGAAGGCGGGAAGCGACGCGGTCTGCTCGGCCCGCCACAGGCGCACCGCCACGCCGGCATGCGTGCGCCCGGCGCGGCCGGCGCGCTGATCGGCCGAGGCCCTGCTGACACGCACCGTCTCCAGCCTGGTCAGGCCGCTTGCCGGCTCATAGCGCGGCAGGCGCGACAGGCCGGAATCGATGACGACGCGCACGCCATCTATGGTGATGGACGTCTCGGCGATCGAGGTCGCCAGCACCACCTTGCGGCGGCCGGCCGGCGCCGGCCTGATCGCCTGGTCTTGCGCCTTGTTGTCGAGCTGGCCGTAGAGCGGAACGATATCGGTGTCGGCCGCAACGTTGCCCTGAAGCCGCTCGGCGGTGCGCTCGATCTCGCGCTGTCCAGGCAGGAAGGCGAGCACGCTGCCCTGCTCGGTGGCCAATGCGGAGCGCACGGCCTTGGCCATGGCGTCCTCGACCGCCGTGCCTGCCGGCCGTTCGTCGTAGCGGATCTCGACCGGAAAGGCGCGGCCCTCGCTTTCGATCACCGGCGCTTCGGACAAAAGCTTCGCCACGCGCGCGCCGTCGAGCGTCGCCGACATGACCAGCAGGCGCAGGTCCGGCCGCAACGCGCCCTGCACGTCGAGCGCCAGCGCCAGGCCGAAATCGCCGTCCAGCGAGCGCTCGTGAAATTCGTCGAAGATCACCGCCGAGACGCCCGGCAGCTCCGGATCGTCGAGGATCATGCGCGAGAGCACGCCTTCGGTGACAACCAGGATCTTTGTCCGTGCCGAGGTCCGGTTCTCCATGCGCATGGCGTAGCCGACCGTGCCGCCCGGCTCCTCGCCGAGCAGTTCAGCCATGCGGCGGGCTGCGGCGCGGGCGGCGAGCCGCCGCGGTTCGAGCAGCACGATCCGGCCCTCCCCCAGCCACGGCGCGTCGAGCAGCGCCAGCGGCACCAGCGTCGTCTTGCCGGCGCCGGGCGGCGCCACCAGCACGGCGCTGTTCCGCTGCGAGAGCGCTTCGCCAAGTGCCGGCAGCACGGCTGTGACCGGAAGCTCCGGCAAGGGTTTCGTCATCATGTCGCCCGCATATCAGCGGTCGCGGTCGCCATGCAACGTATGCGCTCAGAGCCTGGTGCGCGAAAACGGGTTCCAGCGCACGGTGCCGAGCCGGACTTCTTCGCGCACCATCGTCAGCAGGCCGGATGCGCCGACCACCGCCAGGCCGACCAGCGACAGCCAGTCGGGATATTCCTGGAAGAACAGCGCGCCGAGGATGACCGCCCAGACGATCTGCGAATAATGCGTCGGCGCGATGCGGTTTGCCGGCGCGTATTTGACCGCAAGCAATTGCAGCAGCTGCCCGCCGGCGGTGAAGAGGCCCGCCATCATCAGCCAGACCAGTTGCCCGAGATTGGGTAGCGCGAACGAGGTGGCGGCCGCGCCGACGCCGTTGAAGACAAGGCCGTAGCCGACCAGCGCGCCGAGGATCGTCGTGCGCTTTTCCTGCTGGGCGAGCGAGCGCATCAGGATGACGCTGATGGCGGCGAGGAAGGCGTTGGCGAAGGCGGCGAGATGGCCGAGATGCAATTCGCGAAAACCCGGCCGCACCACCAGCATCACGCCGGCAAAGCCGGCGACCACGGCGAGCCACCGCCAGGGACCGACCTTCTCCTTGAGGATGACTGTCGACAGGATGGTGACCAGCAACGGCGCAAGGAAGATCAGCGCGTAGACTTCCGCCAGCGGAATAGTGGTGAAGGCAAAGACGCTGAGCACGCCAGAGACGATGCCGGCCAGAGCGCGCGCTTGCACCGCCCAAGGCCTTTTGGTGCGCCAGAAATCGCGCCAGCGCTCGTCCCCGGGCTTGGTGAAGAACAGGAAGCAGCCGGCAAACAGGGTCGAGAAGAAGCCGATCTCGAAGACGGTGAACTGCCCGCCCAGGCTCTTGATGACGGCGTCGCTGAACGAATAGCTTGCATAGGCGATGAGAGCGAGCAGAATTCCGTTCGGCATGTCATTTCCGGGAGAGAAGACGTGAAGATACTGGCGCTGGGCGCCCATCCCGACGACATCGAGATATTCATGTTCGGTACGCTGGCCGCCTATGCCGCGCAAGGCGCAGAGCTCAATTTTGCGATAGCCACCGATGGTGCCAAGGGCGGTATGGGCGACCCGGCGGCGCTTGCACGCAGGCGGCGCAAGGAAGCGGCCAAGGCGGCAAGCCTGCTAGGCGTCGAGCCGCGCTTCCTCGACTTTCCCGACGGCGAACTCGTCGCCGATGCCGCGCTGATTGCGGCGCTGAAGGCGCTGATCGGCGAGGTGAAGCCCGACCTCGCGATCACCCATGCGCCCTATGACTATCATGGCGACCACCGCGCGCTGTCCGACGGCGTGCGCAGCGCGGGGTCCTTCGCGGTGCCGGTGCTGCATGCCGACACGCTCGGCGGCACCGGTTTTTCACCGACGCATTATGTCGAGATCTCGCAGCATTGGGAGATCAAGGCTGAAGCGATCCGCGCGCACCAGTCGCAAGGCCCGGAGCATTATGTGCACCGGGCGCGCCTCCAGAACGAGTTTCGCGCCGGCCAGTGCAACGGCGCCTCCGGCGCGCTGGCGGAAGCTTTCCGCTTCGAGCCTATTTTCCCCTTCGCTGACATACGCGCGCTGCTGCCGCCGGCGCCGGCGATCCGGCCGGTCATGGCAAGCCCCAGCCCTGCCACCGGGGCCAGCTGACCGCGGCCGAAACAGGTCCGGTGATCATTTCCCAACGATTTCAATGACGCGCTTTGGCATGCTGCGGCGCAGCAACGAATTCGCTTGCGTTGTTTAGTAAAAAGAGCATCACTAAACAAATTACTAAACATCGGCAGCGCATCGCGCTTCGTGTTTTAGGCCCTCGGAGGAGCGAGGGTTGAGGGGCTCTTGAAACCGTCATCCGGACGCGTTTCGCAAATGGGAGGTAAGGCATGAAATCGACCTTGAAACTGGCGTTGGGACTGGCCTCGGCGATGTTTGCGTCGACAGCCGTCTCGAACGTCGCGCATGCGGAAGACCTGACGCTGTGCTGGGCGGCCTGGGATCCGGCCAACGCGCTTGTGGAACTGTCCAAGGACTTCACCAAGGAAACCGGCATAGGCATGAAGTTCGAGTTCGTGCCGTGGACGAACTACGCCGACCGCTTCCTCAACGAGCTCAACTCGCACGGCAAGCTCTGCGACCTGATCATCGGCGACAGCCAGTGGATCGGCGGCGCCGCCGAGAACGGCCATTACGTCAAGCTGAACGACTTCTTCGACAAGGAGAAGATCAGCATGGACGACTTCGTGCCGGCGACCGTTGTCGGCTACTCGGAATGGCCGAAGAACACGCCGAACTACTGGGCGCTGCCGGCGATGGGCGACGTCGTCGGCTGGACCTACCGCAAGGACTGGTTCTCCAAGCCCGAGCTGCAGAAGGAATTCAAGGAGAAGTATGGCTGGGACCTCGCCGCGCCGACCACCTTCGACCAGCTGAAGCAGATCGCTGAATTCTTCCAGAAGCGGCAGATCGACGGCAAGACCGTCTATGGCGCGTCGATCTACACCGAGCGCGGCTCGGAAGGCATCACCATGGGCGCCATGGATGTGCTCTACAGCTTTGGCTTCCAGTATGAGAACCCGAAGAAGCCCTATGAGATGGAAGGCTTCGTCAACTCCGAGAAATCGGTGAAGGGGCTGGAATTCTACAAAGCGCTCTACGACTGCTGCACGCCTCCTGGTTCCTCCAATGCCTACATGGGCGAAGGTGTCGACGCCTTCAAATCCGGACAGGTGGCGATGCATATGAACTTCGCCTTCACCTGGCCCGGCCTGCAGAAGGACGAGAATGTCGGCGGCGACAAGATCGGCTATTTCGTCAATCCGAAAGGTCCCGACGGCGATCAGTTCGCGCAGCTCGGCGGCCAGGGCATCTCGGTGGTGTCCTACTCCGACAAGCAGGAATCGGCGCTGAAATACATCAAGTGGTTCGCCAACAAGGACGTGCAGGCCAAGTGGTGGTCGCTCGGCGGCTATTCCTGCCTGAACTCCGTGGTCAAGGACCCGAAGTTCCCCTCCAGCCAGCCCTATGCGCAGGCCTTCCTGGACTCGATGGCCATTGTGAAGGATTTCTGGGCCGAACCCAGCTACGCGCCGCTGCTGCAGGCCTCGCAGAAGCGCTTCCATGACTATGTCGTGGCCGGCCAGGGCTCGGCCAAGGACGCGCTCGACGGCCTGGTCAAGGACTGGACGCAGGTCTTCCAGGACGACGGCAAGATGTAAGGCTCCTCCCGAGCTTGATCGAGGCGTCCCGTGCCGCCCTTGGCACGGGACGCAGTTCAGATAAATTCCATAGCCGAGACTGACCCGTGACCGAAGCAGGACTTACCATGCTCAATCGGACTGCGGACAACGTTGCCCGGGCGACCCCGGAGCCGTTGGCCAAGAGGATCCGGGGCATCAGCGACAAGGGCCTCGCCTGGCTGTTCATCTCGCCGACGATCCTTCTGTTGCTTGCCATCAACATCTTCCCGCTGTTCTGGGCGATCTATCTGTCGTTCACCAACTACCGCGCCAACCGCCCCAACGAAGTGGTGAAGAACCTCGGGCTCGCCAATTACCAGCGCATCCTCGGCGACCACGACATCTGGATCGCCATGCAGACGACGGCGCATTTCGTGTTCTGGACGATC
Organism: Mesorhizobium sp. M2A.F.Ca.ET.043.02.1.1; assembly: GCF_003952405.1. Classification (NCBI taxonomy): domain Bacteria; kingdom Pseudomonadati; phylum Pseudomonadota; class Alphaproteobacteria; order Hyphomicrobiales; family Phyllobacteriaceae; genus Mesorhizobium; species Mesorhizobium sp. M2A.F.Ca.ET.043.02.1.1. The sequence goes on along the minus strand of NZ_CP034445.1, from coordinate 3,901,328 downwards.
CTGCTGCAGACGGTGATCGGCTTCACGCTGGCCTGGCTGATCGACCGCAAGTTCCGCGGCCATGCCTTCTGGACCACAATCATCCTGGTGCCGATGATGCTGTCGCCGGCGGTGGTCGGCAATTTCTGGCGCTTCCTCTACGAGCCGCAGATCGGGCTGTTCTCCTATGTCATCTCCTTCGTCACCGGCATTCCGCCGACGAATGTGCAGATGCTGTCCAATGTCGAGCTGGCGCCGTGGGCGATCATCATCGTCGACACCTGGATGTGGACGCCCTACGTGATGCTGATCTGCCTCGCCGGCCTGCGCTCCATCCCCGAATACATCTATGAGGCGGCCGAGGTCGACCGCGCCTCCAACTGGCGGCAGTTCTGGTCGATCACGCTGCCGATGGCGCTGCCCTTCATCATGCTGGCGGTGCTGTTCCGCGGCATCGAGAACTTCAAGATGTTCGACATGGTCAACCTCTTGACCGGCGGCGGACCCGGCTCGACCACCGAGGTCGCCTCGATCACGCTGAAGCGGCAGGCCTTCGAAAGCTGGCGCACCGGCTATTCCTCGGCCTTCGCCATCATCCTGTTCGTCGCGGTGTTCGGGCTGGCCAACATCTACGTCAAGGCGCTCAACAAGGTGAAGCAGAGATGAGCCTGACCACCGCCCATTCCGTCGTAGCACCCTCGTCGAACGCGAAGCTGATCGCCGGCACGATCATCATAGCCTATGCGCTGATCTCGATCGTGCCGCTGTTGTGGATCTTCGCCACCAGCTTCAAGACGCCGCCGGACTCGATCGCCTATCCGCCCAAGATCGTCTTCCAGCCGAGCATCGAAGGCTATTGCAACCTGTTCACCACCCGCACACGGCAGACGCCGGAATACATCAACTCGCTCGGACCGGCGACCGGTTTCTGCGACGAGACCGTGCGCAAGCGCAACATGGTGATGGCCGGGCCGTCGAACTTCCTGCCGCGCTTCGTCAACTCGCTGATCATCGCCTTCGGCTCGACCTTCTGCGCGGTGTTTTTGGGCACGCTCTCGGCCTATGGCTTCTCGCGCTTCAAGGTGCCGCTGGCCGACGACCTTCTGTTCTTCATCCTGTCGACGCGCTTCATGCCGCCGATCGCGGTGGCGATCCCGATCTACCTGATGTATCGCGAGCTCGGCCTCTCCGACACCGCGCTCGGCATGATCCTGCTCTACACGGCGGTCAACGTCTCGCTGGCAGTCTGGCTGCTCAAAGGCTTCATCGAAGAGATCCCGCGCGAATATGAAGAGGCGGCGATGATCGACGGCTATACGCGGCTGCAGGCGTTCTGGCGCACCGTGCTGCCGCAGGCCACGACCGGCATCGCCGCGACCGCGATCTTCTGCCTGATCTTTGCCTGGAACGAATACGCGTTCGCCGCTCTGCTGACCTCCGGCACGGCGCAGACCGCGCCGCCCTTCATCCCGACCATCATCGGCGAGGGCGGCCAGGACTGGCCGGCGGTGGCGGCCGGCACAACCATCTTCCTGGTGCCGATCCTCGTCTTCACCATCCTGCTCCGCAAGCAACTCTTGCGCGGCATCACCTTCGGCGCGGTGCGCAAATGAGCACGATCCAGACTGCAAAACGCAAATCGCGCTGGCCCGTCTGGGCAAGGCGCGGGCTGATGGAGAACATCGCCACGGCGATCATCGCGATCGGCTTCCTGATGCTGTTCCAGTCCTTCGCGCTGTCGCTCTACACCTATTCCTTCATCACCATGCTCGCCGGCACGGTGATGTTCATCATCGTCTCGAAATTTCCGGAATAGAGATGGCCGAGATCCGTGTTCAGAACTTGAGGAAAGCCTTCGGCGCCTTCGTCGCCGTGCAGGATTCCAATTTCGTCGTCGAGGACGGCGAATTCTTCGTCATGCTCGGACCGTCCGGCTGCGGCAAGACAACGACGCTGCGCATGATCGCCGGTCTCGAATTGCCGACCGGCGGCAAGATCCTGCTTGGCGGAGAGGATGTCACCATGCGCCGGGCGCGCGAGCGCGACATCGCCTTCGTCTTCCAGCTCTTCGCGCTCTATCCGCATATGAACGTGCGCAAGAATATCGGCTTTCCGCTGCTGGCGCAGGGCATGCCGGCAGCCGAAATCCGCAGCCGCGTCGAGGAGACCGCGAAGCTGTTGCGCATCGATCACCTGCTCGACAAATCCGTCTCCGGTCTTGCCGGCGGCGACCGCCAGCGCGTCGCGCTCGGCCGCGCCATCGTGCGGCGGCCGAAATGTTTTCTCATGGACGAGCCGCTGGGGACCCTCGACACCGAGTTCCGCGATCTGATGGTGCATGAGCTGCGCGAGCTGCACAACCGCATCCACGCCACGACCGTCTATGTCACGCACGATCAGATGGAAGCGATGTCGATGGCCGACAAGATAGCGGTGATGAACCACGGCGTCATCGAGCAGTTCGGCACGCCGCGCGAGATCTACGACCGGCCGGCGACCATGTTCGTCGCCGATTTCATCGGCTCGCCGCCGATGAATTTCCTGAAATTCGGCGGCGGGCTCGCCAAGGGCGCGAAGGAGATCGTCGTTCAGGGCTCCAAGGTGGCGGTGCCGGAAGTGCGCGAGGACATCGCGCCCGCTGACATGGCGCTCGGCATCCGGCCCGAGCACATCCGCTTCGACGACGGCTCGAAGCTGCGCGGCGCGATCTATGGCACCGAATATCTCGGCACCACGCAGATCGTCGCGGTAGAGACGGCCGACGGCATCATCAAGGCGCGGGTGCCGGCCGGCATCCATCTCAGCCCCGGCGAGCAGGTCGGGCTGACGCTGAGCAGCGCGCGGCTGTCGCTGTTCGAGAAGGGTTCCGGACGCGCGGTCAGGACCGCCATGCATGATCAGGCAGCGGAGGCGCGCCATGGCTGATGTCCGTATCCAGGGCGTGACCAAGAGTTTTGGCGACACCGTCGCGATCGACGATCTCGACCTTACGATCAAGGACGGCGAGTTCGTCGTGCTGCTCGGGCCGACCGGCGCCGGCAAGACGACGACGCTGAGGCTGATTGCCGGCCTGGAGCGGCCGGATAGCGGCACGATCCATATCGGCGGCCATGACGCCACGACCCTGTCGCCGGCCGAACGCGATACCGCTTTCGTCTTCCAGCAATATTCGCTCTATCCGCATCTGTCGGTGTTCGACAATCTCGCCTTCCCGCTGCGCTCGCCGGCGCGGCGCTTTCCGGAGGAGGCGGTGCGCCGCCGCGTCGAAGAGGTGGCGCGCATGGTGCGCATCGACCACAAGCTCGACAACCGCTCGACGAAGCTGTCGGGCGGCGAGATGCAGCGCGTCGCCATCGGCCGCGCCCTGGTGCGCAAGCCGGCTATCTACCTGATGGACGAGCCGCTGTCCTCGCTCGACGCCAAGCTGCGCGCCGATCTCCGGCTCGAGCTGAAGCGCATCCAGTCCGAGCTCGGCGCCACCATGCTCTATGTCACGCATGACCAGATCGAGGCCATGACCATGGCCGACCGCATCGGCATCCTCGCCGACGGCGTCCTGGTGCAGATCGGCACGCCGCGCGCGATCTATTCCGAGCCGGCAAACCTTCATGTCGCGGCCCGCCTCGGTCAGCCGGCGATCAACCTTCTGCCGGCCGGGCTCCTGCCCGACGGGGGCGCGCCGACCGGAACGAAAACGATCGGCGCCCGCACCGAGCATCTCGCGATCGAGAAGGCAACGAACGGCCATGCCGACGGCGTCGTCGACTGGGTCGAGCATCTCGGCGACCAGAACCACCTGCATGTGACGGTGGGGGCGAAGAAGCTGGTGACGCTGACCGATCCAGACACGTCTTTAGCCAAGGGGGACAAGGTGACGATCCGCTACATCGCGCCGCTCTATTTCGACTCGGACGGGCAAAGACTGATGTAGCCGAGACATCCCAAATATATTCGCATACCGATTGACGGCCGCAGATACGGACTGGACGAAATCCATGAAGCACTTTTTCAACCGCAAGGACACGATCGTCACCGAAGCGCTCGACGGCTTCCTCGCCACGGCGGGATCGGGCGCGCTGGCCCGCCTCGACGGCTACCCCGAGATCAAGGTCGTGCTGCGCGCCGACTGGGACAAGACAAAGGTGGCCGTGGTCTCCGGCGGCGGCGCTGGGCATGAACCCTCGCATGCCGGCTTCGTCGGCGCCGGCATGCTGACGGCGGCGGTCTCCGGCGAGATCTTCGCCTCGCCGAGCGTCGAGGCGGTGCTGGCGGCGATCCGCGCCACGACCGGCCCCGCCGGCTGCCTGCTGATCGTGAAAAACTATACCGGCGACCGGCTCAATTTCGGACTGGCGGCGGAGAAGGCGCGTGCCGAAGGTCTCGCGGTCGAGATGGTGATCGTCGCCGACGACATCGCCTTACCGGACATCGCGCAGCCGCGCGGCGTTGCCGGCACGCTGTTCGTGCACAAGATCGCCGGGCACCTGTCGGAATCCGGCCATGACCTGGCATCGGTTGTCGCGGCGGCGCGTGCGGCGGCCAAGGACATCGTTTCGCTCGGCATCTCGCTTTCCTCCTGCTCGATCCCCGGGCAGGCGCATGAGGAGCGCTTCGGCACGAATGATGGCGAGCTCGGACTCGGCATCCATGGCGAGCCCGGCGTCGAGCGCATCGCCTTGGAGGCCGCCAGCAAGCTGGTCGCCATCATGGCGGAGCGCCTCGCCGCGCGGCTCGATCCGCACAGCCGCTATGCGCTTTTGATCAACAATCTCGGCTCAGTGCCGCCGCTCGAAATGGCGCTGATTGCGAATGCCGTGCTGTCTTCGTCGCTGGCAAAGGCGGCGGCGCTGACGATCGGGCCCGGGCACCTGATGACCGCGCTCAACATGAACGGCTTCTCGCTGTCGCTGATCAGACTGGATGCGGAACGCGAGAAAGCGCTGCTGGCGCCCGTCGGCCCGCATGCCTGGCTGCCGGCAAAGCCGGTTCGCGCGCCGGTCGTCGTGGCGATGGCAAGACCCGCTGCCGGTGCGACCGCAAAGCCCGCCAGCCGCGATGCGGCCGCCGAGCGGCTGATCAAGGCCGTCTGCCAGAAGCTGATCGCGCTCGAAGAGCCGCTCAACGCGCTCGACGCCAAGGCTGGCGACGGCGACACCGGCTCCACCGTTGCGACCGGAGCGCGCAGCATCCTCGAACGCATCGACACGCTGCCGCTTGCCGATCGCGCCGCAACCGCCGCCGCGATCGGCGATACGCTCGGCACCTCGATGGGCGGTTCCAGCGGCGTGCTGTTGTCGATCTTCTTCACCGCAGCCTCGCAAGCGCTCGGCGCTGGCGCCCCGCTCACCAAGGCCTTGCTCGCCGGGCTCGACCGGATGACCTTCTACGGCGGCGCCAAGGTCGGCGACCGCACCATGGTCGATGCGCTCGAGCCGGCGCTGAAAGCCCTTGACGCGAGCGAGCTGGAAGCGGCCGCCAAGGCGGCGCGGCAAGGTACCGAGGCAACCGCCGCGATGCAGAAGGCAAAAGCGGGCCGCTCCGCCTATATCGGCAGGCAACTCGACATCGCCGATCCGGGCGCCTTCGCGGTTGCCGAGGTTTTCGCTGCCGTGGCGGCGCTGTTCGCCCCGGCATGAAGGACGGACAATGGCCGCAGCCGATTTCTCCAGACTGATCACGGCGGCGGCCGATACGATCGCGGCGCATGCCGAGGAGTTGACCGCGCTCGACCAGGCGATCGGCGACGGCGACCACGGGCTGAACATGAAGCGCGGCTTCGAGGCGGTGCGCGCGGAGGCGGACGTCTTTTCAGCGAAGCCGCTGCCCGAAGCGCTGAAAGCGGTCGGCACCAAGCTGGTGATGACGGTCGGCGGCGCCTCCGGCCCTCTGTTCGGCACGTTCTTCATGGCGCTCGGCAAGGACCTGCCGGCGGCACCCGATAGAGGCGGGCTGACGGCGGCGTTCGGCAGGGCGATCGACGCGGTGGCCGCGCGGGGTAAATCGCAGGTTGGCCAAAAAACCATGCTCGACGTGCTGCAGCCGGTGTATGAGGCGCTGGCGCAGGGCAAGACGGCCGGCGAGATCGCCGACGCAGCCGACAAGGCGGCCGAGGCCACGGTTCCGATGAGGGCCCTGCGCGGGCGCGCTTCCTTCCTGGGAGAGCGCTCGATCGGGCATATGGACGCCGGAGCGCGCTCGACCGCGCTTCTGGTGCGCGCGGTCGCGGAAGCGATAGAGGGCAATTGATGAGCAATGTCGGGATCGTCATCGTGTCGCATTCGCCCCTCGTCGCCGAGGGCACGGCCGACATGGTGCGCCAGATGGTGGGCGACGAAGTGCCGCTTGCATGGTGCGGCGGAAACGGCCATGGCGGGCTCGGCACCAGCGTCGAGGCGATCATGGGCGCGATCGACAAGGCCTGGTCGGAAGCGGGCGTCGCCATCCTGGTGGATCTCGGCGGCGCCGAGACCAACTCGGAGATGGCGGTCGAGATGATCGGCGAGCCGCGCTCGCACAAGATCGTGGTCTGCAACGCGCCGATCGTCGAAGGCGCGGTGATGGCCGCGACCGAATCCTCCGGCGGCGCCTCGCTCAAGGAAGTGGTGGCGACGGCGCATGAACTGTCGCCGTCGTGAACGAACAGGAACCGACTGAATGTCCGCATCCGCCGAAGCAACGGTCCTGATCACCCACGCGGTGGGCCTGCATGCGCGCCCTTCGGTGAAGTTCACGAAGCTCGCCAAGACGTTCGCGGCCGAGGTGGAGGTGGCGGTGGCAGCCAACGGCCCCTGGTTCGACGCCAAGAGCATCGTCAAGGTGATGGCGGCGAAGGCGCCGAAAGGGACCATGCTGCATATCCGCGCCAAGGGCGACGGCGCGACCCAGGCGGTGAAAGCGCTGGTCGATCTGGTGCAGCGCGATTTCGACGAGGATGCGGATCATGCCCGGTCCGCTTGAAACGGATCCGCATGTCCGTGGGAAACCGGGTCATGCGGATTGAGGGTATCCCCGCCTCTCCCGGTTATGCCGAAGGTCCGCTGTTCGACCTCGACCAGCCTCCGGTCAGCTACAAGGCCAAGGCGAGCGCCGGGGAAGAACAAGCCGCACTGGTGAGCGCAATCGGCAAGGCCGTCGGTCGGCTGGCGGTTCTGGCCGCAACGGCCGATGGCGAAGCCGCCGGCATCCTCGAATTCCACATCGCCATGCTGGAGGACGATGCCTTGAGCGGTCCGGCCCTGGCGGCGATCGGCTCCGGGCAGCCGGCGGACGCCGCCTGGCGCGCGGCGCTCGACCGTGAGATCGCCGGCTACGAAGCGTCGGACCAGGACTATTTCCGCGCCCGCGCCGCCGATCTGCGCGACATCCGCGACCAGGTGCTGCGGGCGCTGAGCAAGGATGGCGAGGCGGCGGCGCCTCCGGGCGCGATCCTCCATGGCGAGGACATCGCGCCGACGCGCTTCCTCGAAACCGATTGGAGCAAGGGCGGCGGCATCGCGCTACAGCGCGGCAGCACGGCCAGCCATGTCGCGATGCTGGCGCGCTCGCTCGGCGTGCCTATGGTCGTCGGTCTCGGCGCCTTGGCCGCACCGCGCACGGGCGACGCGCTGCTCGATGCCGAGCATGGCGCGATCATTTTCTCCCCGTCGCCGGCCGAGGTCGAAACCTTCCGCCAATCGGCCTCCTCCTTCGCCGACCGCCAGGGCGCAGCGCGGACATTCCTGACGGAGCCGGCGGTGACCAAGGCCGGCACCGCGGTGCGCGTGCAGGTCAACATCGCCTACCCTTCGGATGTGGAAGGCATCGATATCGAGACCTGCGACGGCGTCGGCCTGATGCGAACGGAATTCCTGTTCGGCAAGACACTGCCGGACGAGGAGACGCAATACCACGCCTACCGCAAGGTGCTGGAATGGGCCGGCGGCAAGCCGGTGACCATCCGCACCGTGGACGCCGGCGGCGACAAGCCGGTGCCGGGTTTCACCGTCGAGGAGACCAATCCGTTTCTCGGCCTGCGCGGCATCAGGCTGTCACTCAAGCGGCTCGACATCTTCCGCGTGCAGATCCGGGCATTGCTGCGCGCCGCCATCCACGGCAATCTGAGGGTGATGTTCCCGATGATCGCCACGCCTGACGAATACAGCCAAGCTGCCGCGCTGTTCGCGCAGGAACAGGCCGCGCTTGTCGCGCAGGGCGTAGCGCACAAGCTGCCGCCGCTCGGCATCATGGTCGAGGTGCCGTCCGTGGCGCTGGCGCCGGAGGATTTCGCCGACATTGCCTTCTTCTCGATCGGCTCCAACGACCTGACGCAATATGTGATGGCGGCCGCGCGGGACAACGCGGCGGTCGCGCATCTCAATTCCGTTCGCCAGCCGGCGGTGCTGCGGCTGATCGCGGCGGTTGCCGCGTTCGGACTGGAGAAGGGAATTCCAGTCAGCCTCTGCGGCGATGCCGGTGGCGACCCTGCAACCATCCCGGCGCTGCTCGAGGCCGGTTTGCGCGACCTCTCGGTCGCCCCTGCTCAACTGGCGACGGCCAAGGCGGCCATCGCGGGCGTTGCGGTGTAGGCGCATGGCCAGGATGGAAAGAATACCGGAAGCAGGCTCGGAAGAGGCAATCCGCGCCTACAAGACGATCCTGTCGCAGGTCATCGACCAGCGCCCGTCCGGCATGCGCCAGCGCCTGGCCGACGCGCTCGGCAAGCACCGCAGCTTCGTCACGCAGATTTCCAGCCCCGCCTATACGATCCCGATCCCGTCAAAGCATCTGCCTTCCATCTTTTCCGTCTGCCATTTCAGCCAGGCCGAGCGCGACCAGTTCATGGCCGCCTATCACCAGGCGCATCCTGGCAAGGCGCCCGCGGCGTCCGGTCCGCGCAAGACGCGACACGTCTCGCTCATCGTGCCGGATTTCGGCGACGACAGGCAGAACGCGGCGCTCGACCGGGCGATCAACGACTTCATCCAGAAAATAACCAGCATCGCCGGCAAGGGCAGCGGCTGACCTTTGTTGCCGGGCTGTTTGGGAGGACGCCATGAAGAAATTTATGAACACCGTGGACACGGTGCTGACCGAAAGCCTCGATGGCTTTGCGGCGGCTCATGCCGATATCCTCGTGCTTGGCGACGACCACAAATTCATCCGCCGCAAGGAGCTGAAGCCCGGCAAGGTGGCGCTGATCTCGGGCGGCGGCTCCGGCCATGAGCCGCTGCATGGCGGCTTTGTCGGCCACGGCATGCTCGACGCCGCCTGCCCCGGCCAGGTCTTCACCTCGCCGACGCCCGACCAGATGCTCGCGGCCGTGCAGGCCGTCGACACCGGCGCCGGCTGCCTGTTCATCGTCAAGAATTACGAAGGCGATGTGATGAATTTCGACATGGCGGCCGAGATGGCGGACGGCGTGCTGCAGGTCGTGACCAATGACGACGTCGCGGTCGAGAACTCGTCCTACACGACCGGACGGCGCGGTGTCGCCGGCACGCTGGTGGTGGAAAAGATCGTCGGCGCCGCCGCCGAGCAAGGCATGGCGCTGCCCGCGCTCAAAGCGCTGGGCGACCACGTCAACGCCGCGACGCGCTCGATGGGCGTGGCGTTGACCAGCGGTACGGTGCCCGCCGCCGGCAAGCCCACCTTCGAGATCGGCGACGGCGAGATGGAGTTCGGCGTCGGCATTCATGGCGAGCCCGGCCGGCGGCGCGACGCGCTGAAGAGCGCCGACGCCATCGCCGAGGAGGTCTGCGCCGCGATTGCCGGCGACTTGGGTGAACGCGCCAAAGGGCCGGCGCTGCTGTTCGTCAACGGCTTCGGCGGCACGCCGTCGATGGAGCTCTACCTGATGTACAACAGCGCCCGCAGGATATTCGAGAAACAGGGCGTGACGGTGATCCGCTCGCTCGTCGGTTCGTATGTGACCTCGCTCGACATGGCAGGATGCTCGATCACGCTGACCATGCTCGACGATGACATGGCCGCGCTGTGGGATGCTCCGGTGCACACGGCGGCGCTGCGCTGGGGGATGTAGCGCAATTCCAGGAAAAGTGTGAAGCGGTTTTCCGTCCGGAATTGCGCCAAAACAACGAGATAGAGCGGTTCTGCGTTTCCCTGAAACGGTGAACCGCTCTAGGCGTCTCTGGCTTCACCGGTACTTTTCTGGCAAGCATGCGCGGAACCTTGCCACTGTTGCCTCAACGATGCTGCCCGAGCTTTCGCCTGCCCAGGAAAAACTGCTGATCAACCTTGCCGACCCCGAGGCGCCCTCCGATTGGGGCAAGGACGTTTCCGCAGGTGACCTGTTGGCGCTGCTCGCCAATGCGGAGTTCCACGGCGTGCTGCCGATCGTGCTGCGCAAGTTCAGGGAACGCGGCGACGCCAACCTGCCGAAAGACGCGAGGTTGCCGCAGAAACTGACTGAGTTACGCGACCAGATGACGACGGCAACCGGGCAGTCAATGCTGCTGCAATATCACGGCGACCGCATCATGAAGGCGCTGGCGGCGAAAGGCGTTCCGGCGCGGATCGTCAAGGGGCCGGTGTTCGCGAGCAGGCTCTACCGCCAGCTTGCCGACCGTCCGTTCACCGACATCGACATTCTCGTCGACCCCGCCGGCATCGAGGAAGCCAACAGGACGATCGCCGAATGCGGCTTCAGGCTCGGCAGCGGCGAGGCGGAGTCGCACCAACTGCAGGAGTTCAAATGGCTGGAGAAAGAGAATTCCAGCCTGCTGATCGAATTGCACGGCAATCTGGTGCACGACACCGGCATGCGCCGGCGCCTGTCGCTCGGCTTCCGCGAGTTGCAGGCGATCGACGGCGGCGAAACCGACACGCCGGCCGCACTTCTGACCATCGCCATCGTCCATGCCGCCGGCGGCCACAAGTTTCACCGGCTGCAGCTCTGCGTCGACGTGCTGCAAGGCGTGCGGTCGCTGAGATCGCCGGAAGATGAAGCGCGCCTGCTGGAGGCGGCCCGCATGACCGGCATAGAGCTTGAGCTGGCGACGGTCCTCAACGTCACCGGACGTCTGTTCGGCGCGCCGCGCGCGATCGAGCTTGCGAACCGCATCAAGCCGAACCTCTCGATAAGGCTGGCGAAATGGCTGATCACCGGCAACATGCTGCTGCGCGTCAACTCGCGCGAAAAGCTGCGCTCGCGCCTCAGCCGCGACGCTTTCCGCTGGGTGCAGAGGCTGGCGCGGGCACGGCCCTATCCGGCTTGACCCAGAGCGGCGCGGATCAGCTGCGCCGCTTCGACCGGCCTCGCGCCCACTTCCAGCGTGAAGGTCGGCACCGTCTTGACCAATATTGCGATCGTCGCCATTCGCCTTTTCTGCAGCGGCAAAAGGCCGGTCATGCCGGTCCTCACATTGTCGGCGGCCAAAGCCACCATGGCATCGGTCCTGGCCATGGGCACCAGCCTTGTCTTGCCATCGGCCGAGCGGGCAAGATGAAGAAGAGCCGCGACCGGCCTGGCGCGAACATCCTCGACACGGATGATCTCGCCAAGGCGATCGAGCGACACGGCCTGCTCGCCCTCAGCATCCCATGTCTCGCCAAGGTAGGGCGACACGAAAGGCAGCATCGCCGCGGTGTTGCGATGGATCTTCACTTTGCGCGGCATGCCCCAGGCCGTTACGCCGTCCTGTGTCGCCCTGAGGATCATGACGTCGTCGGAACAGAGGCCGAAGCCCTGCGAGGCGAGCGCCAGCGACGTCGTCGACTTGCCGGTGCCGCTCGGCGCATGGATCAGCACAAGCGCTTCGCTGCCCGGCAGCGTCAGGCCGGCCGTGTGCAGCATGTGCTGCCCTCCGGCATCGAGCGCGGCATCCAGCACCATCATCAGCAGCGTCCATTTGATCTTGCTGTCCGGATGGACGCGGATTTCGGCGCAGCTTTCCTTGTCGAGGATCGACAGCGTCTGCTGACCTGGAAAGACGAGGTGGAAGACGTCTCCGGCGTCGATCATCCGGCAATGGCCGTCGAAGGGCACTTCGCCATCGAAAGCCAATTTCCCTTCAGGGTTTTCCTGCAGATCAAGCGTTTCGATGATATCGACACGAAAGCCGGGCCGGGCAGCCTTGCTCACACGCAGCGCGCCGAGCATCAGGTCGAAGCTCGGCCAGAGGTCGGCGCGGGCGGCAGTGAGGCTTATGACCTGCCCTTTGAGATCGTAGAAGAAAGTCGTTGTCCGGTCGCTCAAGCAGCGGACGCCTTCACGCTGGGCGGATGGCGGTAGATCTCCACCATGCCTGGCTGACTGTCGCTGACCACCGGCTTGCCGTCGAGGCAGACCCAGCAATGCGCCGACAGGCGGGGCTCGTGCATCGATTTGGCATCGACGCCGAAACGCAGCTCGGGGTCGAGACCGGCCATGCGCAGAAAACGGAAGCCGAGCAGACCCTCGCGAAGACATCTGCGGTCGCGCATGAACCAGGGCCGCCGCACCGTTCGGTTGACACGCTGGACGATATAGGTCCAGGGCAAGTCGCGATAGGGCGCGGGCGAGCGCAGCGGCGCCAGCTTCAGCACGCTTTCGAAATCACGCCGGCCGACCAGCACCGGCAGCAGCCGGGCGCTGAGCCACAAATGGGCGCGGAACAGGGCGCGCAGGACCGGTCCGTCGGTCATCACACGCCTAGGTCGGCGAGGATGCCCTCAGCCACCAGCTCGGCCGCCAATTCAGCCATATCCTCGTCGAGCGTCGCCTTGTCGACCTCGAATTCGTCCGACAACAGGTCGATGATCTGGTCGAGGCTGCGCGCGCCATCAACCTTGTCGAGAAAAGCCTCGGTCGTGTCGTTGCAAGTGTAGAGCTGGCCGCTGCGCGCCAACAGCACGACGGCGCCGTCGCCGACATGCTGGACGGACGCGTCGTCCGCCATCCGAAGCACCGTTTTGGAACCAATCTCGGCCATGCGCCCGCTCCCCTTCGCCCGGGAGCAAATAGCGCGGCACCGCGAGACTGTCCATCGCCATGGACGGCGGAGGGAACGACCGGCCGTGCCGCGCGGCCCGCCGTGGGGCGAATATTAGCGAGGTCTTGCCTTCCCGCCCTAGCGTAAGCTATGAGTCCGCCGGGCTTTGGGGGAATGATCTGTATGCGTTACAACTGGGAACGGGCTCCGACGGCGTTCGAACGCCATCGGAAGGCGCTTGCGGCGGCGATCCTGATCGCCGGCGGCGTCGGGCTGATACTGGCGGCGCTGCCGCTTTAAGCCGGCTTACATCACGGACAGCAAGAGCGGCGACGCCATGGCGGCGCCGGACAGGTGAGCTTGACGGGCGATATCGACGAAAGTCAGGAAGACATGGCCTATGAAAGCGACTTAGGCTATTCCCAGACGGCAAAAAAATGTCCTGGGAGGGAATGTCGATGGCCTCACGCTATCACGAAGTCTATGAGGGCTGGAAGCGCGACCCCGTAGGGTTCTGGGCCGAAGCGGCGAAGGCGATCGACTGGGACAGGCCGGCCGAGAAGGTCTTCGATCCGGCGCAAGGCGTCTATGGCCGCTGGTTCGTCGGCGCTTCCTGCAACACCTGCTACAACGCTATCGACCGCCATGTCGCCGGCGGACGCGCCGACCAGCTGGCGCTGATCCATGACAGCGCGATCACCGGAACGATCCGGAAATTCACCTATGCCGAACTGAAGCGCGAGGTGGTCGCGCTGGCCTCGGTGATGCGGCATCGCGGCGTCGGCAAGGGCGACCGCGTCATCATCTACATGCCGATGGTGGCGGAAGCGGCGATCGCGATGCTGGCCTGCGCGAGGCTAGGCGCCGTGCATTCGGTGGTGTTCGGAGGCTTCGCCTCGCATGAGCTCGCCACCCGTATCGACGACGCCAAGCCGAAGCTGATCGTCAGCGCTTCCTGCGGCCTGGAGCCCGGTCGCATCGTCGCCTACAAGCCGCTGCTCGACAAGGCGATCGAGATGTCGAAGCACAAGCCCGACGCCTGCCTCATCCTGCAGCGAGAGCAACTGCGCTGCGAGATGAAGGACAATTACGACATCGACTATGCCGATGCGGTCGCCCGCGAGCGCGCCGCCGGCGCCAATGTCGACTGCGTGCCGGTGCTGGCCACCGACCCGCTCTACATCATCTACACCTCCGGCACGACCGGCCAGCCGAAGGGCATCGTGCGCGACAATGGCGGCCATATGGTCGCGCTGAAATGGACCATGGACAACGAGTTCGGCGTCAAGCCGGGCGAAGTGTTCTGGGCGGCTTCCGACGTCGGCTGGGTGGTCGGCCATTCCTATATCGTCTACGGGCCGCTTCTGCATGGCTGCACCAGCGTGCTGTTCGAGGGCAAGCCGATCGGCACGCCGGACGCCGGCACCTATTGGCGGGTGATCTCCGAGCATGGCGTCGTGGCGCTGTTCACCGCGCCGACCGCGTTCCGCGCCATCAAGGGGCAGGACCCCAAGGGCGAGTTCGTGCCGAGATACGATTTGTCGAAGTTCCGCACGCTGTTCCTTGCCGGCGAGCGCGCCGACCCCGAGACGATCAAATGGGCCGAGCAGAAGCTCGATCGGCCGGTGATCGACCATTGGTGGCAGACCGAGACCGGCTCGCCGATGACGATCAACCCGGCCGGTCTCGGGCTGCTGCCGCTGAAATACGGATCGCCCGGCGTGCCGATGCCGGGCTATGACATCCGCATCCTCGACGATGCCGGCCACGAAGTGCCGCGCGGCACGCTCGGCAATGTCGTGGTCAAGCTGCCGCTGCCCGCCGGCTGCCTGCCGACGCTGTGGAATGCCGACGCCCGCTTCCGCCAGGCCTACCTGGAAGAATTCCCCGGCTACTACAAGACGGCCGATGCCGGCATGATGGACGAGGACGGCTATCTTTACGTGATGGCCCGCACCGACGACATCATCAATGTCGCCGGCCACCGTCTCTCGACCGGCGCCATGGAAGAAGTGCTGGCCGCCCACCCCGACGTCGCCGAATGCGCCGTCATCGGCATTGCCGATGCCATGAAGGGTCAGGTGCCGCTGGGCTTCGTCGTGCTCAATGCCGGCGTGGCCCGCGACAGCGGCGTGATCGAGAGCGAGGTGGTGAGCCTAGTGCGCGAGCGGATCGGCCCGGTTGCCGCTTTCAAGACCGTGGTGACGATTAAGCGGCTGCCCAAGACCCGTTCCGGCAAGATCCTGCGCGGCACGATGCAGAAGATCGCCGACAAGGAGGAGTGGGCGATGCCGGCGACCATCGACGACCCCGCGATCCTCGACGAGATCGCGGCGGCGCTGAGGGGCCGCGGCATCGGAATGTAGCAGCCCGGCAGACGGCCGCGTTAACAATGTATTAGCCAGTTTCCCCCGCGCTGCAATCGCTTGTTGTGCGATGCAGCATCAGACTTTAAGTTTGCCTGGGGGGCCATACCGAAGGCACGGCATGGCTCAACAAGAGATGACATTCGGCGGCGTCGACATACCGCGATGCCTTGCTACCGTCGCCGTCAACCGGCCGGTAGCGGCCGGCGGCGAGCCGCGCATCCTGCCGCCGCTCGGTCCCACCCTGTTCCATCATCTGTTGAAGCCCGCCGAGAGGGGTCTACCGTTTCGTGGAAGCGGGGAACCGCTCGTCTGGCTGCCTGGACCGCCGGTGTGGAATTGTTTGCATTCGGCATGATATCGAGGCGCAAATCAGTGCAAGTATCCGAGCCTCAATCCGTGAGCCTGTTCCAACGATCGAAACGCCCTCGACCCGCGCCGCGCGAGCGCCTTGTGATGGATATGCGCGACACGATCGTCTATGCGATCGGCGACGTGCATGGCTGTTATGACGAACTGCGCGCGCTGGAACAGAAAATCGAGCTCGACGCGCAGCAGTTCCGCGGCCGGAAGATCATCATAATGCTGGGCGACTATATCGATCGCGGCCCGCATTCGCGGCGCGTGGTCGACCATCTGATGGCGCCGCCGCGGAAAGGCTTCCAGCGCGTCTGCCTCGTGGGAAACCATGAAGTCGCGCTGCTCCTTTATCTGGACGGTCATCTGTCGCGCGAAACCTGGCTCGGCTATGGCGGCCGCGAGACCCTGTTCTCCTACGGCGTCGACCCCGACCGGTTGATTAGCCTCTACGGTTCGAGCGCCCAGGCGGACGCGCGCATACGCGAGGCCATTCCCGCCAGCCATGTCGACTTCCTACGCACGCTGCCGGCGATGGTCTGCTCCGACCAATTCGTCTTCGTGCATGCCGGCATCCGGCCCGGCATCGCGCTGGAGGCGCAGGACGAGGGCGACCTCCTCAACATCCGCGAGGAGTTCTTCGAGGCGGCGCACCGGCTCGACCGCTGGGTGGTGCACGGGCACACGATCGTCGACGTCCCAAAGCTCGACGGGCGCCGGCTCGACATCGACACCGGCGCCTTCCAGACGGGGCGACTGACCGCGCTCAGGATCGTCGGCAAATACGGCCGGCTGCTGTCCTCACGGGATTAGGCAATTCGCCGTTTCGGGCTGAACCGCCCTGATCCTGTTCCACGTCAGGCAGCCTGCTTGGCGCGCGCTTCCGACTTCTCCAGATAGTAGCTCGAGTAGCGGTCGAAGAACCGTTCCGAGCCGCCGAGCGCGCCGTATTTGGCCAGCTTCTTCAAATCGACCTTGTTGAGCACCGCCCCAATCACCTTGTTGGCGATATAGGGCTCCGATTCCAGCATCGAGCGCACCATGTTGCGCGGCGTGCGGCCCCATTCGGTTACCAGCACGAAGCCGTCGACCAGCGGCGCGAAGGCCTTGGCGTCGACCACAGGTCCGAGCGGCGGCAGGTCGACGATGATGTACTCGAACGTCTCCTTGGCGTTCTCGATGAAGCGCCGCATACCGGCGGAGCCCAGCAGCTCGCTGGTGTGCGAGAACTGGCCACGCAGCACGGCTGGAATGATCGCAAGCTTGGTCTGGCGGTCGACCTTGCCGACCGACTGCCAGGTCTGGCCATTGACCACCGCTTCCATCAGGCCCTGCTCGGCCTCCATGCCAAGGCTGCGGCTCAAGCCAGGATTGCGCAGGTCGCCGTCGACGAGCAAGGTCTTGGCGCCATTTGCGGCAAGCAGGCCGGCGAGGTTCGCGGCCACCGTCGATTTGCCCTCGCCCGGCAGCACCGAAATGACGCCGATGACCCGGCTGCCGCGGTCCTCCATTACGACGTCGAAGGCGATCTTGGCGTTGCGCAGCGTCTCGGCGAACATCGAAGCCGGAGCATCGATGCTGACGCGCATGCGCGCGCGCCTCTCGGCCGAGGAGAGGCTGGCCACCTTGCCGTCAGCCGGCAGGTCGTCGGCCTTGGAATCCTTGGCCCTGCCGCCGCCGATCGTCGGCAGATAGCCGAGGAATTTCAGGCCGGCGCGATCACGAATATCCTCGCCCGTCCTGAAGAAGCGCTCGTTGAACTCGTTGAGGCCGCCGAAACCGGCGCCGAGCATCAGGCCGAGCACCAGCGACAGCGCCAGCACACGCATGGTGCGAGGGCCCGAGGCCGCCAGCGGCATCGTCGCGTCGGAAATGATGCGGGCCTTGCCGACCGGGAAGGACTGCTGCTGCGAAGCTTCCTCATAGCGGCTAAGGAAGGTCTGGTAGAGCGTGGTCAGCGCCTGCGCCTGCTGGTCGAGTTCCTTCAGCTTCACCTGCGACTGATTGTCGATCGAGCTCTTGCCGGCGGCTGTGGAAATCTTGTCGCGAAGCGCGGTCTCGCGCGCCTGCGCCACTTCGAAGTCGTTGCGGTAGCTTTCGGTGATCTGCTTCAGCTGCCCGAAGATCTGCGCCGAGACATCGGCCTTTTCCTTGGCCAGCGCGACCGCCTGCGGGTGATCCTTGCCGAAATTGGTCTCAACGTCCTGCAGGCGCTTGGCAATGGCCAGATAGCGGGTCTTGAGCCCGATGATGACCGAGCTGCTCGGCTGGTCAGCCGCTATGGCCGAATCGTTGAAGGCGCTTTCCGAGCCGCTGTCGACGATCGCCTTGTACTGCTGGTAGCGGGCGCTGGTGCGAGCCGTATCGGCCTGCGCGACGATGAGCTGGGCGTTAAGGTCGGCGAGTTGCTTGTCGCTCAGCAACTGGCCGTCGCTGTTGGCGGAAAGGCCGTGCTCGGCCCTGAACTTCTCGACCGCCAGCGAAGCGGCCTGCGAGCTTTCGCGCAACTCGGTCAGCCGGCCCTGCAGCCACACGGCCGCGCGCTCGGTGGCGTCGAAGCTGGCGTTGAGCTGGTCGGCGAGATAGGCGTCCGCATAGGCCTTGGTGATGGCCGTGGCGAGTGCAGGATTTGTCGCCTGGTAGCTGATGCTGATGACATTGGAGCGGCTGACGCGATCGGCCGATAATCCTGTCTGCAGCATAAGAACCGCGTAGTCGTGAGTCGCGGTCTTGATCATGGCTTCGCGCGTGGCGGCATCGACATTCTGGATGCCAGGGAGTTGATCGGTGGCATTGCCGCGGAAATAGGCGACGATGCCGCGCAGGAACCCAATGCCCTTGGCCAGAGCCGATTGAGGGGGGCTCATGAAGTCGTGGTTCTGGTCGAGCTTCAACTTGTCGACCACCTCCGACGCCAGCCGCGCCGAATTGAGGATCTCGATCTGGCTGAGGATCGTCGCGTCGGTCTGCCGCGTGGCGCTGGCGGCCGAGATGTCGTCCATGACCTTGTTCATACCCTCGTCGATCAGGACGCTCGCCACGGACGTATACTGCTTGGGCGTGGTCTGCAGATAGACCACGCCCAGGAACAGGCCGATGGCGGCGCAGATCGCCACCACCTTGGCCTGACGGGCGGCCATGCCAAGCAGACGCTCGACATCGATGAAGTCTTCACCCTTTTCCTGATCGGCACTGGGCAAGGGCGTCCTCTTGTCGAGAGGGAAGTTGGCATAATTCATGTTCGGTCCAATTCCAGGTTGCAGGCGCTATCGGCCTTGGTAGATCCGCGTCGTGACCAGAAAAGACCGCGCAACGTTGCTGCCAGGATGCGCCGGGCCTGAAGGCCCGGGCGCCTGAGTGGCTGTCGCGCCATCGCGAAACCGCATATGCACCCGAAAGATGGGCATTATGCGGCTACTTCCCGGCGCTCATGCGACCGGACGAATTGCTGCAGCATTTCGAAGACAGGGCCTTTCATGTCGTCGCGAGCCAGGGCGAAGGCGATGGTGGCTTCGATGAAGCCTTCCTTGGATCCGCAGTCGAACATGCGGCCATCGAAAGGCTGCGCATAGAAGGGCTGGCTCTGGGCGAGGCGCACCATGGCGTCGGTGAGCTGGATCTCGTTGCCGGCGCCGCGCTGCTGATTGCCGAGCAGCGCGAAGATTTCCGGCTGCAGCACGTAGCGGCCATTGATGTAGAAATTCGACGGCGCCTTGGCGGGCGCCGGCTTTTCGACCATCTCAGTGACCTGGAAGCCGGAGCCGACCTCGTCGCCGCGGCCGACAATGCCGTATTTGCTGGTTTCGGCGGGATCGCAGCGCTCGACGGCGATGACGTTGCCGCCGGTCCGCTGATAGAGATCGACGGTCTCGGCAAGGCAGCCGCGCGCGCCGAAGGACACCATGTCGGGAAGCAGCAGCGCGAAGGGCTCGTTGCCGATCACGTCGCGAGCGCACCAGACGGCGTGACCGAGGCCCTGCGGCGACTGCTGGCGGATGAAGGAGGTGGCGCCGGCCACCGGCAGCAGGCTTTCCAGCGATTCGAGCTGCGCCTTCTTGCCGGTCTGTTCCAGCGTGCCGATCAGTTCAGGATGCAGGTCGAAATAGTCCTCGATAACCGCCTTGTTGCGGCCGGTGACGAAGACGATGTGCTCGATGCCGGCCTCGAACGCCTCGTCGACGGCATATTGCACGACGGGCTTGTCGACGACGGGAAGCATTTCCTTCGGCATGGACTTGGTTGCCGGCAGGAACCGCGTTCCGAGCCCCGCCACCGGGATGACTGCCTTCCTGACTTTCTGCATCTGGTCTTCCTTCTGAGAGAAAAAGATTTCTACCTATCGCCGGCTATCAAATCGCCCGCATGCTTCATCTCCCCGCCCCCACGGCGAACCTGCGCCGCAACCCTTCTGAGCCGGACCGCGATCGGCATCGACAAATGCCCGATCGCGGCCGGATCCCTGAGCGCCGCCCCGATTGCCTTGAGCGGCGCGCGCGCCTTGATGTGCTGGACCAGGGACAGGAACGACGCCGCCTTGCGCAGGCTGCGGCCGCGCCGGGCGAAGGCCGCCTTCGCGGTGCTGTCCATGGGATATGCCGCAGCGAAGGCGGCGTCGGCGCGCGTCATTGCCTCGACGTGGTGCAATTCGAGCACCCGTGAGATCGAGCCGGTGCGGATATGGTAGACATAACCGACGGTCGGCTCGACAGCGCAACGGCCACCGCTGGCCAGCGCGCTTGCAAGCAGAATGTAGTCCTCGCCGATGCGCAGCTTCTCGTCGTAGCGCAGCTTGTTGTCGTCGAGGAAGCGGCGCTGGAAGACCGGCTTGAGATAGCCGAGATTGAAGCGCGATTCGAAAACCAGATTGCCCTCGATATAATCGGCCAGCGAGATCTCGCTTAAGCCCTCGAGATAGCCTGCCGGGAACATGGTGTCGTCGGGCGTGCCGTCCTCGCGCACGACCTGGACATTGTCGACGGCGATTTGGGCGCCGGCCGCTTCCGCCCGCGCGATCATCGCCGCCATGCGGCCAGGAAGAACGGCGTCATCGGAATCCAGCACCGCCACCCAGCGGCCGCGCGCGAAATCGAGGCCGGCATTCCTGGCGCCGCCTGGTCCGCGATTCTGCGGCAACGCCACCACCTTGACGATGTCTTCAGGATAGGCGCGCGCCACATCCAGCGTGCCGTCGCGCGACTGGTCGTCGACGACGATGACCTCGACGATCACGCCCAGTTGCGCGATCGCGCCGGCGATGGCGCGGTCGAGAGTGGCCTCCGCATTGTAGGCGGCGATGACGAAGCTGACGTCAGGCTGCACGCTTGTTCCCTTGTTCTGGCGAAGTGAGGCCGTACTGGCGGATTTCACGGACGCCGACCAAACCGGAGACGACACCAACGTGCATAATGCCGCGCAGCACGCTGCGGTTCCGTCGCACCGGGCTGATCGCGGTCAAAACAGCCATGCCGAAGCAGTAAGCGGCCTTGGCCGAAGCCAGCCCGACCTGGCCGGCGCGGCGGATGCCGCCGGCGCCGTGGCCGATCAAATGGCCATGCGTCTGGCCGAAGCGGAAGCGGCGACGGCGCAGCCAATCGAACGCGGCCCTAGCGCGCGGCACGACCTCGTCGACGAAGGCTTGCGGCGCAAAGGCGATGCGGCCGCCGGCCTTGACCATGGCATCGAAGAACTCGGTATCCTCGCCGCCGGTCTGGCCGCGCGCCAGGCTGAAGCGCCGGCCGCGCAGGCTCGCGTCGGTCGTTCTGAGCAGGACGTTGCAGGTGTAACCGGTGCGGATCTCGCCGCGCACCCAGACCGGCAAGGTCGAGTGAAAGTCGCCCTTTTGCATCCAGTCCGGCGCGTCCTGGCGATAATGCGCCCGCACCGGCCCAAGCACCGCCGCGGCGCCGGTGGCGTCGGCTGTCGCCATCAACTCGACTAGCCAGCCAGGCGACGCCGTTTCGTCATCGTCGATGAAGGCGACGAAGTCCGACACGCTGGCGTCGAGGCAGGCGTTGCGGGCGATCGAGATATTGCGCGCCGGCGCGTGGCGATAGCGGACCGGCAGATTCAATTCCTCGGCCAGCGCCTTCACCAGCTTTTGGGCGCCTGGTTCATCGTCATTATCGGCAACGACGATGCCGATCTCCAAACCTTCAGGCTTCTCCAGGGCGGCGACGGAGCGCAGCGTGTCGGCCAGTTCAGGCCGGCGGAAGGTGCAGATGCAAATGTCGATCGAGCGGCCGGCCATCACGCCACCTCGCGCTGCGAGCGCGGCGTCAAAAGCTGCTGCCAGAAGCCGACGGACCAGCCGAAATGCATGACCATGGCTGAAACTCCGGCCAGCGCGATGCTGGCGTTGCGCTGGCGCACCGCCGTCAACAGGCCGTAGCCGAGGCATACCGCCGCCCACAAAAGGAATGGCACCGCCGCCAGCCAGTGGACGAAGGAGAACAGGGCCAACAGCACCACGGGCGCCACCAGCAGCGGGACCATCTGCCGGACCTTCGGCACCATGCGGTGCTTGAGCACATTCCTGGCGCGGCCGCGGCCATAGCCAAGATATTGGAGATAAAGGCTCTTCAGCGACGAGCGCGGATAGTAGACCATATGCGTCCTGCCGCTCATCCAGATGCGGTAGCCGGCCTGGCGCAGACGGTAGTCGAGCTCGGCGTCCTCGTTGTGGCTGAAGCTCTCGTCATAGCCGCCGGCATGGCTGAAAGCGGCGATGCGCATCAGCGCGTGGTGTCCGTGGTCGACCCATTCGCCCTCGGACATGTGCCGGTGCTTCGAGCCGCCGGTGCCAAGCTTGGAATTCTGCGCCGCCGCGACGGCCTTCTGCACGGCCCCGGTGCCGGCGGTCAGCATCGAAACGACAACCGAATCGGCGCCCGTGGCTAAAGCTTCCTCGACCAGCCGGTCGCAGTAGTCGTCCGGATAGCCGCCATGCGCGTCGATGCGGATGAGATAGTCGGCGCCTTCGCCGAGGGTCGCCACCGCCAGATTGATGGCAGCGCTTTGCAGGCGCTTCGGATTGGCGAGCAGGATGACCCGGGGATCCTTCGCCACGATCTTTTCGACGATGGCCTGCGTGCCGTCGCTGCTGCCGCCGTCCGCGACGACGATGCGCCCGTCGAGCCGTGCCGCCGCAGGCCGCAACCGGTCGAGCAGGCCGCCGATATGGGCCGCCTCGTTGAGGCAGGGAATGACAATCAGGATCGATGGATTTGCCTGCGTCATCGTTCTTTGCGCGTCCTTTGCCATCATGCCGCCGCCGCAAAAGCCGAAGGCATGGCGGTGAGGCCGCGCAGCTTTTCGACGAAGGCCGCGCAGTCGCTGCGGTCGTAGCTCCAGGTCCGTGGATTGCGCGCCAACACCCGCGACTTCAGGGCGCGGTATCTGTCCTGATCCATTCGGCCGAGCATCGCCTCAAGACCTTCGGGCGTCGCCTCGGACAGAAGCACGCCGATGTCCTGCCCTTTGAGGAACCGGCCGGTTTCGGTGCCGGCCATCGAAATCGGCACGGCGCCGAAGCGGCAGCCCTCGTAGAGGCGGTTGGGAAGCAGCCATTCGGAATTCTGGCCGGCTTCGAAGAAATCGATTGCCCAGGAGAAGTGCACCTCCCCGTAAATGGCCGCCATGTCCTCCGGATTGCGGTAAGGGCCACCGAACGAAAGCCAGGGCTCGGCCTCGACGAAACCATGAAAATCCGGAAATTCGGACAGCGCCGGACGGCCTCTGAGCACGACCTCGAAACGCCCCGCCTGCCGGCGGGTGAAGTCGGCCACCAGCTCCAGCGAGCGGCGGCAGCGCAGCGCACCGAACCAGCCGATCCGCCAGGGCGGCGTCGCCGGGCCGTCGTCCTCGAAAGAATGCGCGGCGACAACGGATGCCGCCTCGAAATATTTGTTCTCGATCAGCTCGACAGGCGCGCCGATCTGCCCGAAGGGCTCGAAATAATTGGCGATGAAGGCCGGCGAACTGGTCACCAGAAGCTTCACGTCGCGGGCGAGATGACGCTCGGCGCCGCGCAATGTCCTGCCGACAAGATCGTCGCGCAGCACCAGGCGATGGATATCGAGGCATTCATAGACGATAGGCACGTTCGCCCCGAGAGCGGCATTGGCGCGGCGGGCAAGCGCCAGCATTTCGAGATTGCGCGCGATGATGAGATCGGGCCTGGGCATGACGCCCAGTTTCGCACCGATCGACATGGCTGCCTTGGCGACCGCCCCGAGGCGCTGCGCGAATCGGCCGTCGCGTGTCGCGCCGAGGTCGACAGGCCTGCTACCCTCGATCTCGGCGACCGGACTGGCGGTGCGACGGAAGCCCGCCAGGGTGACCCCGGCGCCTCCTGCCTTGAGCATTTGGACCCTGCGGCGCACTGCCGGGTCGGATACGTCATGCACAAGGTACAAGACATGCAGCATGAAACTCGACCGATGTTCGGCCCACCCATCGGGGATGCTAGTACAGCTTTTGCTGCATCGCAACAATTTTGGTGCGGCGTAGCGAAGCGCATTGCGCTTTTTGTTGCACTGCAAAAACCCTGAGCTTAAGTTATCCTCGGCAACGGTTGGCGACCGGTCGGTCGTCGGAAGGGTGGCGGCGAGCGCACAGGCACAGCGAATCGACATACCGGCATTTGGGCGACAAGGGGGCCGCCTTTTTCGGAAACCTGCCCAAGATGAGGAGATGCGATGAAGATCATCGTCGAGAACACGGTCTGCCTGAACACGGGAGACGCAGCGATCCTGCTGGCCATTCGCCACATTCTGAGGACTGTCGCCGGCGACGGCTTGCGCTTTTTCGTCTTCGACAGCCAGCCCGAGGTCGCCGCGAGGCTCTATCCAAAGAAGGATTACCCCGACCTGGAATTTCACAAGCTCCTGTCGGAGACCCTCTTCCGCTACCCTTCGGGAAGCGGTGTGAAAGATCGGCTCAAGCCGCACTACAACCGGCTGGTCCACAAGGTGCTGCGGAATTTCGGCTCTGACAGCCTTCTCGGCCGCGCTTTTTTCAAGGAGAGCGACCGCCGCGGCCTCGATATCTACCAGAACGCCGACCTCGTGGTCACGACTGGCGGCACCTATCTGGTTGAGAACTACAACCTTGAACGGCGACTGAACCAGTTCCGCCTGGATGCGGCCATCGGCAAGGATCCCGTATTCTTCACGCAGTCCCTCGGTCCGTTCAACAAACCTTACAATCGACACGAACTGAGCCCGATTTTCGATCGCAGTCCGCTCATCCTGCTGCGCGACGAGCGCTCCCGCCACCACATAGCGGACATGGTCAAGGAGCCGGGCAAATGTCACGTGGTGGCCGATGCCGTGTTTGCCCTTGCCGACACGGACGGCATCGGCAAGCGGCTCGCCTCGGCTCAGCCGCCTGCGCAGACCGGCCGCGTCGCGATTTCCGTCCGCCACTGGAACTACGTCAATGACGGCCAAGACGGGATGCGCCGCTATATCGATTCGGTACGCGAGATCGCGACCATCCTTGTCCGGGACCATGGCAAGCAGGTGACCTTTGTCTCCACCTGCCAGGGCGTTCCGGAATATGCCCATGACGATTCCAAGACAGCACGCAAGATCGTCGCCGAGCTCGATCCAGAAATTGCGAGGAATGTCAGCGTGGACGCTTCATTCCACACCCCCGAGCAACTGATGGCTCTGGTCAAGGGTTTCGACTTCGTCGTCGCGACCCGCATGCACATGATGATCATGTCGCTCTGCGTGGGAACGCCTGTGCTTCCGATCGCCTATGAGTTCAAGACCAAGGAAGTCGCCAAGAGGATCGGTGTTGCTGATCTGCTGCTCGATATCGACACTGTCACCCCGCCGGAGGCGGCCGAAAAGCTCGGCCGGTTCGTCGGCAAGCTTGAAGACTACCGCCGCACCATCCTCCAAGCCGTGCTCGAGGAACATGCTTCGGCGATGTCTGCCGCGGAGTTGCTGAAGCCTCTCATGGCCAAGGCATCAGCGCAGATTGCGCGCGATGTTGGCAAGCGTGGTGAGCAGTATCCTGCGCGGCTGGGGGAAGATCGCCATAAGGACGAAGGCAAGCCCGTAGTCGAGGCATAAAGCCAGGACGACGGCGAGAAGGTCCGACTGGCCGGTAAGGGACGCTGGCAGGCCGAGATAGGCAAGCCAGGCAAGCAGGGACGATGCAATGAAAAGGCCCTGCATGATCAGGAAGTCCCCTGCCGTCACCGGCCCGACGCGGTGGATCATGACCGCGAGCACCGGCACGCGCAGAACGTAGCCGCTGATCGCGTAGGCGGCCGCGACGCCGACGGCGCCCCAATGCAGGCCGACGACAAAAGAGGCCACGGTGGTGAGCGACGAGTAGGCGCCCCACTGGAACATGGCCTTTGTCTTGCCCTGGCAGATGAATATCCAGCCGGTGGTGCTCGATACGGATTGCATCAGGCTGGCGATGCCCAGCCACGCGAAGATTGGCGCCACGGCGGTCCAGCGCGGCCCGAAGAGAAGCGCGACCACCTGCTCGGAAGTCAATGTCAGCGCCGCGATGCCGGGCATGGTCACGGCCGCCAGCATCCAGTTGGTGCGCACGTACAGATCGCGGAACCGCACCTTGTCCTCGTGGATGCGGCTGAGCAACGGCACCATCACGCGCGTCAGCGGCTGGGTGATGTTTTGCAGCGGAAACAGGAGAAGTTTGTAGGCCCGGTCATAGTAGCCAAGCTCGATCGCTCCGGAATATTTCCCGATCAGGATGTTGTCGAGATTGCGTGAAAAGAAGTTGACGAGATTGAAGCCGGTCAGATTGGCGCCGAACGACAGGATCTCGCTCTCGACCCTGAAGTCCGGACGCGACGGCGTCCAGCGCACCACCAGCCATGCGGCGCCGAGCGCAACGACCGCCGCCACGGCCGGCCCCAGCACCAACGACCAGTATCCCATTCCCGCCCAGGCCGCGATGGCGGCAGCAACAAGACCGGCGGCCGCCGTTATGACATCGTTGAAGGCCAGCTGGCCGAACTGCAGGTGACGGTTCATCAAGGCGAGCGGGACGGCTGCGATGCTGCCGAGAAGCAACGGCAGCGCGGAGGCGACCGTGATGCCTAACATGCGCTGATCGCCGTAGAAGCCGGCAATGGCCGGGGCCAATGCCGCCACTACCACCGCGCTGCCCAATCCGACCAGCGCGCTTATCCAGAACACCTGATTGAGCTGCCTGTCGCTGATGTCCTTGCGCTGGACAAGAGCCTGCTGCAGCCCGAGATTTTGCAGAAGCCCGACAAAGGCGACGATCGGCCCGACCGACGCCACAAGGCCGAAATCTTCCGGCAGCAGCAGCCGGGCAAGGATGATGACCGAGAGGAACTGGATCACCATCTTGAAACCCTGGGCACCGGCAGTGACCAGCCCGCCGCGCAGGGCGACGCGTCCGAACTGCGGCAGGGGCGGGTTAGCGTTCATCAGTGTGCTCTCGTTCCAGCCAGTTCAATCGCAATCCGTGCGAACCGCTGGTTCAGCACGTCGGCATTGAAGTCTGTTTCTATCTTGCGCCGCGCGGCGATCGCGATCGGCTCGCACAGGACCGGGTTGTCGGCGACCCAGACGAGTTTGGCGGCCAACGCCGCAACGTCCCGTTCCGGCGCGAGGAAGCCGGTTTTCCCGTCCTCGATCAGTTCGGGTATCCCTGAATGGTAGGTGCTGACCACCGTCAGTCCGGCAGCCATCGCCTCCATCAGGGCGACCGGGATGCCTTCGAGGTCGCCGTTGTGGGCGCTTACGCTGGGCAGCACGAAGACATGCGCGTCCCGCAAGCGCTGCTTGACCTCCGCATGCGGCCTGGGGCCGAGGAAATCGACGCGCCCGGCGATGCCGAGCTCGGCGGCCAGTCGTTTCAATTGCTCCAGCAATTCGCCGGCGCCGATCACCGAATAGTTCCAGTCATCACGCGGCAGCCTGGCCAGCGCGCGAAGCGCATATTCAACGCCTTTTTTTTCGGTCAGACGACAGACCGAAATGAACGACAGCGTCTCATTCTTCCAGGATCGCCACCGGTATTCTATCTCGCCGGGTCGAACGCCCATATGGTGCACGACGACCTCGCCCGGCGGGGCGCCGACCTCGATAAGGGCATCGCGAAAGAAGGCATTCACCGGCATCTGGAGGACGCCGTTCTCGAACACCGTCCTGTAGCGCGCCAGCGTGTTGTCATGCATCGGGCCGCCGACGTCGTTGCCGTGGAAGACGGTCACCAGCGGCGCGGAAATCCGCCCACGCTTGATGACACGCGCCACCCGCAAGCCGTTCGTGCCGAAATGCGCGACGATGACATCAGCCTTGTGCAATTTGCGCGCGTACAGGAGGTCGATGGCGGTCGAGAGCTTGTCCCAAGACTTGCCTGACCATTTCCTCAGCAAGGGTCGATAACGGCCGAGCCAGCCCCACCAGCACACGACTTTGCCGGGCAGACCCTTCCAGCGCCGATCGTCGACATTGACGTCCTTGCCGAAGGTCGTCTCGTTGCAGACGACCCCGACTTCCATGCCGCGCTCGAGGCAGCCTGCTATCTGGTCAAGGACAAAGGTCTCCGACAGGGAGGGGAACTTGTCGACGACGAAGCATATCCTCATTCTCGGCCCGCGCCCACGCCGGGATTCATCGGGCAGCCCGCCCACAACCAGGCCTGAACAAGGCAACCGGCCTTGCCCGCGGACTTCGGCGCGGCGTCTTCAGCCGTCAGGAAAAGTCGCACGACAGGGGCAACTGGATGGGAATCGTACTTGAGGCACACGACATGCAGCATTCATTCGACCGCTGTTGGCCCACCCGATGGGGATGGTAGTATAGGAATTGCTGCACTGCAACATTTCTGATGCAGCGCATTTGACTTTTCGTCCCGCGCCCGCGTTGGCACGAATTGTTGCATGCGACATAAACCGTTGCGAAGTGCCGGTTTCGCCTCGTGTCGCGGCAGTCCCGCTCAGGAGGCCTTGCGAAGGGACTGTCCTTCGACAGCACGATTCAGAACGTCCATGAACGTCGCGAACTGGTTGTCGGGGTTCATCTGCGGCCGCTCCGCAAACAGGCGAGCCGCCGCGGACATCCTGTCGTAATCGGCCTTGTCGGTCCATAGCCGCCGGATGGCAGCCACCCAGTCGGCGAGCGGAGCATCGTAATCCAGTATCACGCCGCCGTTGCCGATCGCTTCCGGGAGACCGCCGCGCCGGGATCCGACAACGGGAATGCCGCTGCAATGCGCCTCCGACGCGACCCTGCCCCAGGCTTCTTCCCATTTGCTGGGAGCAAGCAGGATCTTCGTGCGGCCGTAGACCGTCTTCATGTCGCTGGTACGGCTCTCGAGGACGGCATTGCCGAGCGAAGCAAGCGTCCGCTCGATCTCGGCCCGGTGATCGTCGTCGAGCATCCAGCTCTCAACGAACAGGAACGGGATTTCCGCGCATTCGCGGGCAATTTGGACGGCCAGTTCGAAACCCTTCTCGTTGTAAGGATTGATCATCGTCACGAACTCGCCGGTCGTCGGCGTGCTGTAGAAGGCAGGATTGATCGTGGGTGGAATCACCGTGGATTCAATGCCGAACTTCTCCTTGTAGGCACGAGCGGTGAATTCCGAATTGGCGATGTAGAGCGCGGACTCCAATTCGCGCGGGTCGCCGGCCAGTTCATCGAACTCGACGTTGCGCAGGTAAACGACCAGGGGCACGCCGAGGGCCTGCAATTCCTTGCCGATCGGCACGGATTTGTGACACTGGACGACCGCGACGTCGGACCGCAATCGCTCGATCGCGAAGCCCGCCGCCTCCCACGGGAACCATGCCCGCACGACGGGATAGCCTGGGAACGTATCGATGACGGCGCGCTGGCGGAGCAGCTTCATCTTGGCGCGCGCCTTGAAGCCGAAAAAGCCGTCGCCGAACAAAGCGGCAAGCACCGAGGCCTCGTGGCCATGCTCGCGCAACTGCTCGACCAGATGATGCGTGCTCGACTGAACGCCACCGCTAAATTGCGGCGTGTAGCCGCTGCCGCCCGCAAACAGAACTTTCATAGTCTAGGCTCCTTGCTGTGCCCGCGCGGGCATCGTCATGCCGCCATCCTGCCGATCGAGAAATACTCGATGCCGTAGCGCGCGATCACCTTCGGATCGTAGAGGTTGCGGCCATCGAAGATGACCGGCGTGGTCAGCGAATCCTTGAGCGCGTCGAAGGACGGCGCGCGGAAGCTCTTCCATTCAGTGCAAATCAAAAGCGCGTCGGCGCCGCGCAGCGCCGCCTCCTTGGTGCCGCAGAGCAGCAGGTCCTCGCGCAGGCCGTAGATGGCCTGGCACTCCTGCATCGCCTCCGGATCATAGGCCTGCACCTTGGCGCCGGCCGCCCACAGCGCTTCCATCAGCGTGCGCGACGGCGCCTCGCGCATGTCGTCGGTGTTGGGCTTGAAGGCCAGCCCCCAGACGGCGAACGTCTTGCCCCTGAGCGCGCCTTTGAAATAGTGGTTGACCTTGTCGAACAGCACCGACTTTTGCGCATTGTTGCGCTCCTCGACGGCGCGCAGCAGCTTGGCGTCGAACTTGACGCCCTCGGCGGTCTTGATCAGCGCGCGCACGTCCTTCGGGAAGCACGAACCGCCATAGCCGAGGCCGGGATAGATGAAGTGGTAGCCGATGCGCGGATCCGAGCCGATGCCCTTGCGCACCTCCTCGATGTCGGCCCCCAGCTGTTCGGCAAGATTGGCCATCTCGTTCATGAAGCTGATCTTGGTCGCCAGCATGCAGTTGGCGGCGTATTTGGTGAATTCGGCGCTACGCACGTCCATCACGATCATCTTCTCGTGGTTGCGGTTGAACGGCGCATAGAGCTCGCGCATCACCATCTCGGTATCCTCGCTGGACGTGCCGACGATGATGCGGTCCGGCTTCATGCAATCAGCGACCGCCGAGCCTTCCTTGAGGAATTCGGGGTTCGAGGCGACGTCGAAGGCGAGGTCCTCGCGGCCGCGCTTCTTCAGCGTTTCGGCGATCCTGGCCTTCACCTTTTCGCAAGTGCCGACCGGCACCGTCGACTTGCCGACGACAATCTTAGCGCTGTCCATCTCACGGCCGATGGTCTCGGCGACGGACAGCACATATTTCAGATCGGCCGAGCCGTCCTCACCGGGCGGCGTGCCGACCGCGATCATCTGGATCCGGCCATGCCTGACCGCCGCTGCCGCATCCGTGGTGAAGCGGATGCGGCCGGCCGCGTGGTTTTCCTTGACGAGGCTTTCGAGGCCCGGTTCGAAAATCGGGATCAAGCCCTGGTTGAGCCGCTCCACCTTCTTCTCGTCGATATCGACGCACACCACTTCATGGCCGACCTCGGCCAGCACAGCCGCCTGGACGAGACCGACATAGCCAATCCCAAACACCGTCAAATTCATTTGGTTCTATTCCTGTCAAAGGCCGGGCCACAAAGCGGCCCGGCTGGTTCAGATGTTCCCAGGCCCAACGGCCTGGCTGGTTCGCATGATCTTACCCGAAAACCGGTTCCCACTTTTGGGGATCATGATTGGTTATTTCCGCATGATCCCCGAAACCGGGTGCCACTTTCGGGGATCATGCTCAGTTGCTGTTACTTATGCTGCATGCCAGCGATTCCGGAAACTGGCATGGCTGGCCCAAAGCGGTGAACGCGACGCGCTTGACCTGCATGGTGACCTTGCTGCCCGGGTCGACGAAGGCGCCCATCCAATTGGTCAGCTTGTCGCTGCCCCAGAGGCTGAAGAAGATTTTCTGCGAGTGGGTAGGCAGCTCGTTCGGGTTGGTCACCTCATGGACAAGCTTGCCGTTGACGTACCAGCGCAGCCTGTCCTTCTCCCAGACGAAGCCGTAGTCGTTGAAGCCCTTGTCGGCGCCGCCCGCGACGTCGACCAGCTTGGCGTTCTTCGGCTTGCCCTGGATGTAGCTGTTGACCTGCACTTTCGACGGGTCCTTGGTGAGGACCTCGAAGTCGATCTCGTCCCAGGGCTGTTTGTCCTGCGGGCCGATATAGGAGAAGAAGGCGGCGTTGAGCCCGGAGCCGGTGCCGGTCTTCATCCGCGCCTCGTAGACGCCGTAGCCGTAGCGCTGCTTGGTCTGGATCTCGGCGCAGGCGAACTCGCGGTCCTTCAGCTTGCGCTTTTCGAAGCTCAGCGACAGCACGCCATCGGAAAGCCGCACGAGATCCTTCGACCAGGTGCAGTTCTGATGGGCGCCATTGGTCCAGCCGTCCGAGACGAACCAGCGGGACTGACTGAAATTGGAGAAATTGTCGACGAAGGACGGCGCGCTTTTCAGCTCTGGTTGGGTCCCTTGCGCATGCGCGGGATGCAGGGTCGCCACGACTGCAAACAGGACGCTGGCCGCGCCGAACCGCAGGCCGGCTAATCCACTCCCCGGCGCATGCGACATCTCGCAAGCCGCCACGGTGGAGGGGTTGTTGGGATCTGCATTCATAACAAACTCACCTTGTGTTGTTCCGCCCCAACCCAAAGTCATTCTTGGCTCGAGCGAGCGAGCCGCCTCTGATCCTGCGCCCTTTTGAACTCCTCTAGTGCCTCGTACCGATGACGGCGCTTGCGGCCGCCGTCAGCCTCTTGCCGCGGACTGCGAAGCAGACCGATCGGCGCCATCCTCGACAATCGCGTCGAGCGAACGGCGCAGTTCCTTCACCAGGCCTTTCTGGCGAGCGAGCTCCGCAATGCGCCGCTCGCAGTTCAGGATCGAGTTGGTCATCGCGCTGACATCCGATCCCTTGCTCGCCGATGCCGAACCATTCTCCATCGCCTCGACCAGGAAGGCCGCGTTGGCTGCCGTCGATCTGTAGCGATTCTCCAAACCCGTTTTCTCCGTCTCGATCTCGGCCGCGATCTGATCGAACAGCTTCGCAAGCCGGTCGAAACGCTGGAGATCGGTCTGCCGGTCGCGAGCCGGATCCCGGGATCTGAAGCCAAAAATCGAAGCCATCTTGCCGGCCTTTCGAAATTGCTGCATTGCAGCATAGACTGCCACCCCCGCGGCGACTAGGCAACATCATAGTTTTGCGAATGCGGATTTTTTGAGGGCTGCGGCTTCCGGGGCGATACGGAATCACTCGTTTGCGGCGCTGCTTGCCGCCATCAGGAAGCGCATCGGCGGAACTTGCTGCCTTGGAGCAATGCCGGTGCGGCGGAACAGCGCGTCGAGCTTGTCGGTGGCGACGCCGCGAACGATCGGGAACAGATTCGACTGGCTGGCGAAGGCGTAAGCCGCGGCCGACGCCAGGCCACGCTCGGCTTTCACGTCGAGGAAGTTGCGCAGCCGGTATTTGTCGCGGACATGACGCTCATGGCGCCGCAACGCCGCTTTCGAGCGCTCGGGAAGATTGTCGATCTGAAGCAATGCCAGATCGGCATCGGCAAGGCGCTTCAGATCCTGCGTCCTGTGGCGGCCGCTCAGCGAATCGGCGCGCACGATCGCGCCATAGCCGCAGGACTTGATAATCTTGAAGCGCGCCCCGCGGGCGACTGCGCGCGCATAGAGCTCGTAGTCTTCGCCAAGACGCAGGTTTTCATCGTAAGTCAGCCCGTGCCGTTCGAGGAAGGCCCGGCTGATCACCGGCTTGAGGAAGCCGAGCTCGCCACGCAGGACGCGGCGCCGCGAGATGTTGCCGTCGATGAAGCGCTCGAAATCGAGGAATTCCGGGTCGGCGGCGAAAGGCGGCGCGGCGACCCTGGCGAGGTCGGGCGCGGCGTCGTCGCGGATCAGCATGATGTTGTCGGCGGCGAAATCCCAGTCGGCGGCGGCGAAAAGCCGGCGAAAGCGGCCTTCGAGGAAGAAATCGTCGGCGTCGAGGATGCTGATGAAGGGCGATCTGGAGGCCTGGATGGCGATGTTGCGCGCGGAGGAAGGACCGCGATTGACGTCGAGGCGGATGACGGCAAGCCGGCCGCTGCCGTCGTCGGCGGCCAAGGCCACATCGCGGGTGTTGTCGGTGGAAGCGTCGTCGACCACGACGACTTCGGCGACTTCCGTCTCGCGCAGCGCCGAGGCGATGGCGACGGGAATCGTCCGCGCCGCGTTGCGCGCGGCGATGATGACGCAAACCGCCGGGCTCGTCACTGGCGTCGTCAGGGGCATGGGTTCACCTTTCGCTTGCATGGGTGGCTGTCCCGCCCGTGATCTTGATCGTGCCGCCCGGCGCCCGCGCGACGGCGGCCGGCCGCTCGAAGATGCGCCGGCTGAGGTCGGCGGAGGCGGCCCAGCCGGCCTCCGCCAGATAACGGACGGGCTCGTGGCCGCACAGTTCCCACAGCACATGGCGGCGCTGCGGCCAGCGCAGCGAGGCAAGCCAGGGCGCGATCACCATGTGGAAGAGGTCGGCATTGCCGATGCGCGCCAGGATGCGAGCGGCGCGATCCGACAGCAGCGTGCAGCTGGCGCCAAGCAGCACGTCGGCGGCGCGCAGCCCGAGAAGCAGCGTGTCCGCAAGGCCCTGCTCGGCGGCGTGATCGAGCACCATCTGCTGCTCGGCCTCACTCAGCCGGCTGGCGCTGGCCCGGACATCGCAGACATAGCCGGCGCAAGGCTCGCGGTTGAAAAAGGCCTTGGCGACGCTGATCGACGACAAAAGCAAGGTGTCGGCCGCCGAGATGATCGGCATGGCCGCGCCGGCCACTTCGACCTCGCGCTTGCGGCGCAGGAAGCCGTCTATGTCGCGCGGGCTCGGCGAACCCGGCTGCTGCAGCCGATGATGGAGGTCGACCGTCGACGCTCTCGCGCCGTCCTCGCGGACCATGTGCTGCTCGCCGAGGAAGCGCACCCACCAGACCGAGCGCGACTTGCCGGCAACCTCATAGCCGATGGTCCGCAACGCCGCGCGCGCCTCGGCGAAGCTCGCCGGCGAAACCAGTATGTCGACATCGCCGGAAGGCTTCATGAAGTGATCGCCATAGAGCCTGTGTTGCTGGAGCGGTCCCTTGAGGAAGACGAAATCGATCCGCCTGTCGCGAAGCACGCGATCGATGGCCACCGAATCGCCGATGCAGGCGGCGTTCATCGACATGGTGCGCCGCCGATAGCCGTCGAGCCAGCCGGGCAAACCGGGAGGCGCCGCGCCGGCAGGAGCACGCGCGAGCGCCTTGAGCATGAACACGCCGACCTTGTTCAGCCTTGCGATGTCGGCGACATGAGCCGCCGAGATTGCCGGCGCAGGCATATCCGCCTGAGCGTCGGCGGCGTCGACGCCGGGGGCGAAAAACAGCCTCAGGCAGGCCTGCACAAAGGCGACTTCGTCGGCACAGCCAGCGGCGCGCAGCCTTTCATACGAGCCATCCTGCATCGCCATGCCCGATGTCGCTCTCCGCAAAAAAGCCGCCCGCGCGATCTATACCGCACTTGCGAAGAAAACCACCGGAAAAATTAGCACCACCGTCCAAGAGGCGGCTAAAGCAGGTTCAACTCCACAACCCAAGCGTTTAAAATCGCACACACTTAATCACTTTTGAAGACAAGCCTCCGGGACGATGCTGCGTGCCGAAAAGCGATGGCTTTTTGCAGCAATCCCTTCACGTCCGCGGGACGGATTTATCGCTCAAAAAATTGCTATAAATAAAATCAATTACTTATATGATCGGCGAGAACGCGCGGTTGAATTCCCGGGCAGTCAAGGACTACGATGACAATGTTCGCGGCTTCATCACCAAGGAAGGCAGGCGCAACCGAGAATTGATTAATGCTTGGTAAATCACGCTTGACTCATGAATGTTGCCATGCAGCAATCGCATCGCAGCATAGCTATATGCTGGCGGCATTCTGCGGCCGCTTCCAGTCCTTAATTGGAGAGTAAAATGGAACAGAATGTTGAGAAGCATGAGTACGAGCCCCCCAGCTTGACGGTTCATGGTTCGATTGAAACCATCACGCAGGGTGGCGCTGGCTCGACGGCGCTCGACGTGAGCTTTCCCGCACACACGCCGGTCGGCGAGCTGACTTTCTCGTAAGCTTGCAGGCTACCCGGGAGTCTAAGTTGGGGCTCCGGATACTACCAACAGGCGAGCCGGGGGGGCCTTGTCCCCCGGCTTCCTCCCCAGGATCGCAGGCAACCGATCCCGGCCAAGGTCCAAGGGCGCGGCGGGCCAGCAACGAGGTTTTAGCATGCACTGGAACCCTTCGGACCATGACCGCGTGGTCGCGACCGGCGAGGCGGTGGCTTGTGAATTCGGCGCCGGATTGGCGCTGCTCCACCTCAAATCCAATGTCTATTACAGCCTGAACAGCGTCGGCGCTTTCATTTGGGAGCAGATCCAGGAGCCGCGATCGGTCCTCGATATCCGCGGCGCCGTGCTTGCGCGCTACAATGTCGATGCCGAGCGCTGCAAGGCCGATGTCGAAGGCTTGCTGAAGGGGCTGACCGAAGCAGGGCTTGCGAGGCTCCACAGTGAGGAACTGGTCTAAAGCATGCCTCCCGAAAGCGGGGACCGGTTTCGGGATAAAGACATGCGTCAAATCAAAGACCTAAAGCGCATGGAGCGAATCCGAAGGATCGCGACGCGCTTTAGGATCCGGTCGCTGAGCGGCCGGGAGATGCTGTTTCTGGCGCGGTGCCTGGCGGTGGTGAGCGGCGTGCGGCTCGCGCTGACGCTTTCCTCCTACAACCACGTCCGCGGCCTGGTCACGCGGCTTGATGCGAGGCGCGACGCCGGCATCGCCGACCTGCGGCGCGTCGCCTGGGGCGTTGCCGCCGCCGCGCGGCTGGTGCCGGGCGCCAGTTGCCTCACCCAGGCGCTGGCCGGGCAATATCTGCTTGCTTGCCAGGGCAACGCCTCGAAGATCAGCATCGGCATCGAAAGGGGGACAGGCAGCGAACTCAGGGCGCATGCCTGGTTGATGAGCGGCAATCACATCGTGCTTGGCGGCTCGATCAACGGATTTACCCACCTTGTCGACCATGGGTCGTGACCGATGAGCGGCGTGGCCGGCATCCTGCATATCGGCAACGGCAGGCCCGCCGCGGCCAGCGACATCCAGCAGATGCTTTCGCGCATGCGCCATCGTGCCCGCGACGGCAGCTCATGGCGGACGGAGGGCAGCGTGGCGCTCGGCCACGCCTGGCTCGACACGACCAGCGAGGACGGGCCCGGTCCCCTGGCGATGGCCGGCGGCAAACTCGCCATCACCGCCGATTGCCGGCTGGACAATCGCGACGAGCTTTTGGCGCGGCTGGGCCTGCGCGACCGGTCGATTGCCGACGCGATGCTCATCATGCGCGCTTACCTGAAATGGGGCGAGGCCTGTCCGACCTACCTGCAAGGCGACTTCGCCTTCGCGATATGGGACCGCGATCGTCAGGCCCTGTTTTGCGCGCGCGACCATTTCGGCGTCAAACCCTTCTACTATCATTCGACCGCAAGGCGCTTTGCTTTCGCCTCGGAGATCGGGCCGATCCTGGCGCTGGACGGCGTCGGCAGGCGCCTCAGCGAGCACCAGATTTCCGGTTTTCTCGCCGGCCTGCCGGACGATCCGCAGGCCACGCCCTACGCCGAAATCTTCCGCTTGCCGGCGCGACACAGCATGATGGTGGCGGGCCACGGGATTGCGCTGCGGCGCTACTGGCAGATCGAGCCGTCACAGCGGCCGCCACGCGCTGACGCGGCCGAAGAATTCAGGCATCTCTTCGCGCAGTCGGTGGAGAACCGGATGCGTGGCACGTCGGCTGTCGGCGCCATGCTGAGCGGCGGCCTCGATTCATCCTCGATCACATGCCTTGCAAGCCTCAGGGCAGCGGCGACAGGCAACCCGAAGCTCAAGACCTTCTCGCTGGTGTTCGACAAGGGCTCCTCCATGGACGAGAAGCCGTTCATCGATGCGGTGCTCGACGACAATCCGCTCGACGCCACGCTGATTGCCGTCGGCAACTACGCACCCTTCGCCGAGTTCGAGCGCATCCTGGAGGAGCAGGAAGGCACGTTCCTGGCGCCCGGCCTGTCCTTGACGCGCGACCTTTACCGGACGGCGGGCGCAAAGGGCGTCAAGGTGCTGCTCGACGGACACGGCGGCGACGAGGTCGTCTCGCAGGGCCACGGACACCTTCACGAGCTCGCCAATGCCGGCAGATGGCTGGAGCTTTGGCGCGAGTTGCGCAGCGCGGCCAACACCTATGGCGACGGCATGCTTCCGCTCTATTTCAAGTTCCTGACCATCTATGGGCCGGCCTGGCGAATC
Organism: Mesorhizobium sp. M2A.F.Ca.ET.043.02.1.1; assembly: GCF_003952405.1. Classification (NCBI taxonomy): domain Bacteria; kingdom Pseudomonadati; phylum Pseudomonadota; class Alphaproteobacteria; order Hyphomicrobiales; family Phyllobacteriaceae; genus Mesorhizobium; species Mesorhizobium sp. M2A.F.Ca.ET.043.02.1.1. The sequence continues at coordinate 3,863,509 of NZ_CP034445.1, read as the reverse complement.
GCCAGGATGAGGGCGGCGGCCAAACGCCTTGTCCGCAAGGTGCGGCGCGGGCCGGCGCAGGCGCCACGCGCCGCCTGGGCGGGTCTGGTCAATCCGGGTCTTGCCGGGCGCACCGATCTTACCGAGCGCTTTCATCGCAGCGGCTACATGCCCGCCGCCGTCAGCGCCAGCGAAGCGCTGACGCATCGCTGGCTTCTGTCGACCGGGCTGGTGCCGCACGCTTTCGAAGTGCTCGACAAGGCCGCCGCCAATTTCGGCGTCGAGCCGCGCTATCCGTTCTGGGACAAGCCGCTCGTCGAATTCTGCCTGGCGCTGCCCGGCGAGGAAAAGCTCAAGGACGGTTTTGGCCGCCATGTGCTGCGCCGGGCCATGCAAGGCGTTCTGCCGCCGGCCGTGCAATGGCGGCGCGACAAGATCGATTTCACCACCAACCTGGTCAATGGCATGCTCGGCAATCACCGCGAGCTTCTGGACAGGCTGCTTATATCGGACAGCGAGCGGATCGCACCCTATGTGAACCTGCCTGCAGTGGCCGCGGTCTATGACCGGATGCTGCGCCAGCCCGAGCAGGCGACCCTGCCGGACGTCCAGCATGTCTGGCGCGCGGTTTCGCTGTCGCTGTGGCTGCGGCAAGTTGAGGGAAACCCCGCATGAACCTTCCGATCGCTTCCCTTGCGCGATCCGAGCCGCAAACGGCGGCGGCGAGCGGACGTGTCCGCCGTTTCTACAAGGCCTACGGGCTGGTGATCGGCTCCGAAGTGGCCTTGCCTGAGCTGGAGCCGACGCGCCCGGCGACACCGGATCTGGAGATCGCGGTGGGGCGGGTCGATTTTCCCGGCGCGGCGTCCCAGCGTGCCACCGCCTTCCGTTTTGAGCCGACGCGCCAGTATCTTTCCTGGCAGGCGGTCGGCACGTTCTTGATCAGCGGCGTCAACCGCATCTATGTCGATCCGGCACCAGGGGTCGACGATCCGCTGCTCGCCTTTCCGCTGCTCGGGCCGGTGATGGCGCTCGCCCTGCATCAGCGCGGGCTGCTCGTCCTGCATGCCAGCGCCATTGAAGTCGACGGCAAAAGCGTGATCTTCATGGGCGACAAGGGCGCCGGCAAATCGACCACGGCAGGCGCGATGATCCGCGCCGGCCATCGACTGCTCACCGACGATGTCGTGGCGCTGGATTTGTCCGACCCGGACTGGCCGATGATCCTGCCCGGATTCCCGCAGCTCAAGCTTGCGGCGGACGCGGCCGGCGCCATTCGCCTCGAGCAGGCGGAGGTGCGCCCGCAGGTGCATCCGCAGATCGACAAGGCGCAGCATCGGCTGCGTGACGGATTTGCGGCCGAAGCGGTGCCGGTGTCGCGCATCTATGTGCTCGAGCGGGGCGTGCGGGCGGCTATCTCCCCCCTGTCCGGCGCAGCCGCGCTGCCGGCGATCATCAAATTCTCCTATATCACGCGGTTCGGCCGGCAGGCGCTGCCGGGCGATTTCGCCGCCCTGCATCTGCGCCAGTGCGCGCAGATCGCCGGGCGGGTCGGCGTCAGCCGGCTGGAAGTGCCGGCCGGACTCGACCGGATCGACGAAGCGGTCGCCGCGATCGATACCGACCTGGCGTCCGGGACAAGGTGAGCCGGGACATGAGCTGGCCCTCGAAGCTTCGCCTGTCGCTGTTGCGGGACATCACCGGCTTCGGCGCCATGATGGCGCATGTCGGCGGGCGACGCACCGCGACGGCGCTGACCTTCCTGATCCTGGGCAGCCTCACCGAAGGCATCTCGATCCTGCTGCTCGTCCCGCTGCTGCGCCTAATCGGCAGGGCCGAACAGGATTACGCAGTTCCACTGCCGGAAGCCTTGCATTGGCTGGTGCCCGGCGGAACGCTGTCGCTGGCGACGGTGCTGTGCCTGCTTGTCGCGCTGGTGGCGCTGCAGGCGATTTTCAACCGCTTCAAGTCGGTCTACATGGCGCGGCTGCTCTACGATTTCGTCAACCGCGTGCGCATGAACCTGTTCGAGAGCATCGGCCGGGCGCGCTGGGGTGTTTTCACCCGCATCCGCAGCTCCGATCTCGACCACGCGCTGAACGGCGACGTCGACCGGGTGCAGGTGGCTGCCTTCTCGCTGCTGATGCTCACCCAGGCGACATTGCTTCTCACCGGCTATCTCGTGGTCTCACTGTTCATCTCGCCGGTGATGACGTCCTTCGCCATCCTCATCGGACTGATTCTGCTGGTTGCGCTGCAGCCGTTCCGGGCACGCGCCAGCGCCTATGGCCGCACGCTGACCGGCAACCGCCAGGACCAGTATCGCACGGTCTCCGAGTTCCTCGGCGGCATCAAGGTCGCCAAGAGCCTCAATGTCGAGGCGAGCTATTTCGCCGAGCTCGGCGCGACGCTGGACAGGATGAAGGCCGACAACATAGCCTTCGTGCGCAACTCTTCGCTCGGCACCGCCCTGTTCCAGATGGCGAGCGTGATCGGGCTCAGCCTCTTCATCTACACCGCGCTGGTCCGCTTCCACCTTTCGCTTGCCGAGATCGTCGTGCTGCTCCTGGTCTTCATGCGGGTGGCGCCGCGCTTCATGGACATGCAGCTTCAAACCCAGCAGGTGCTGATCAACCTGCCGGCCTACGCTTCGATGCAAGCCCTTCAGGCCCGCTTCGACGCCGAGCGCGAACCGACCCAAGGCATGGCCGAACGAGGCGCGAGACTGTCGCTCGAGACCGGCCTCAACATCCGCGAGGCATCGTTCGCCTATGGCGAGGGTGACGCAAGACCGGTGGTCAGCGATATCACCTTCGACCTGCCCGCCGGCAAGGTGACGGCGCTGATCGGCCCTTCCGGCTCCGGCAAGAGCACGATCGCCGACATGCTCCTCGGTCTGCTCGAACCCACCAGCGGCCGGATCCTGGCCGACGGCGTGGAAATCACCGCGCAGAATCGCAGGGCGTGGCGCGATCAGGTTGCCTATGTACCGCAGGATGTGTTCCTGCTGCATGACACGATCGCCGCCAATCTTCGTCTTGCCGCGCCTGGGGTCAGCGACGAGGAGCTATGGGCGGCCCTGCGCAACGCCCATGCGGCCGATTTCGTGGAACGGCTGGCATCGCGGCTCGATACGGTGGTGGGCGACCGCGGTGTCCGGCTCTCCGGCGGCGAGCGGCAGCGCATCGCCTTGGCGCGGGCGCTGCTGCGCAAGCCGTCGCTGCTCATCCTCGACGAGGCGACGAGCGCGCTCGACTGGCAGAACCAGTCGCTGATCGCGCAATCGATCGAGGCTTTGCGCGGCCGCATGACAATTTTGACCATCGCGCATCGGCCGTCGATGATCGCCTTCGCCGACTGGGTCGTGGCCATCGAGAACGGGCGCATCGTCGAGGTCGGACAATACCGGCGGCTGAAGGCAAAAGCCGGCAGCCGGCTGGCCAGGATGCTGTCGGGCGAGCAGGCCGAGCGCGACAGCGCGCCCCCGGCCGAGGCCGGATTGGTCCCGGCGCCGGTCGAACGGTCAGTGGAGGCTGCGTCTGGCGCTTAGCTTTTCGCCGTCGGCGACCTTGTTCAGGATTGCCCCGCGGTCGGCTTCGCGGATCTTGTCGGCCGAAGTCGGCGTTGCCCTGCCGATCATGGCAAAGACCAGAAGGAAATAGCCTGCCTGGATGATCACGGCGCAAACGATGGCACGCAAGAGGATGGTGCCCGCCGACGCGCCGTCGAAATAAGACCAGCCGATGACGATCGCCAGCGCGAACATTATGCCTATGATGAATTTTGGCAGAGACATGTTCGCCGGCCTCTCAACCGAGACGAGCATGCAGAAGCTGCGACTTACCCACCCGCGTAACTCCCCGTTGCGCCAAAGAGCTCTTTCTGGCTGCCCAATCCGGCCGGTTGCTTCCGGCCTTCCTTACCCATGCAGACTATGACAGGAACAATTTGCGACTCTATTAAGGCGGGCTGATCGGAGCAAGGCCCGGCAGGTATGGTTTCCAATGATTTTACGAGATCGACTCTGCCATGCTGCGTCGCACACTGCGGCTTGAGCGGCTATTCAATGCCGCTTTTCTCGGCTCAGTCAAACCCGCGACTTTGAATAGTATTTTACCTGAATAACTTACCGTTGCGAGTGCTTCCGGTGCCATGCAACCGCGTTTCGTCTGCAGCAAAGAACGAACTGTCCAAAAAAGGCCTGAAAGGCGGACTACATTTTCCTGGTTTTCTGTCACCTTGTCATAAACGCGCCACAAAGGTGAAAATTTGGGCAGGGAAGGTTTATTATTTGGTCAATTCATGACGTGAACATTTCAGCGCGATGGGAAATTGTGTGTTGCGCTGCAGCATTTTTTTGATATCTTGCCGTAAACCATCCGTTCAACGTATGGAGCTTCTGCATGAGGGATGTCGCCAAGTCGGCTAATGCGGGTTTTGCGCAGGTCGGCGTTGATTTTCCACCCCCCATCGGCGGTCTGCTCAAACGCAGCTTCGATATCGTCGGTTCCCTGTCAGGGCTGGTTCTGCTCAGCCCGCTTTTCCTGATGGTCGCCTTGCTGGTCAAGCTTTCGGACAACGGTCCGATCTTTTACGGCCACAAGCGAATCGGCCGTGGCGGCAGGATTTTCTCCTGCCTCAAATTCCGCACCATGGTGCCGGACGGCGAGCGCGTGCTTGCCGCCTATCTGGCGGCCAATCCGGAGGCCAACGCCGAATGGATCGCGACGCGCAAGCTGAAGAACGATCCGCGCGTCACCCGCGTCGGCGCGGTGCTTCGCAAGCTCAGCCTCGACGAGCTGCCGCAGATCCTCAACATCCTGCAGGGTGACATGAGCCTTGTCGGCCCGCGCCCGGTCGTGCGCGACGAGCTGGAAATCTATGGCAGCGCCGCCGTCTATTACCTGAAGTCACGTCCGGGTCTCACCGGGCTGTGGCAGGTGAGCGGCCGCAACGACGTATCCTATGACACGCGGGTCGCCTTCGATCGCCATTATGTCGAGAACTGGTCATTGTTCGAGGACATTCGCATCATCTTCAAGACAGTTCCTGCCGTGTGGATGTCGCGCGGCAGCTATTGACCGGAACTATCGACCAACAGGCCTGCCCCGCGGCAACCGGGGTAGGCATCCGGCAGTGATCTCATTCGGGCGGATGGGGCCAAAGCGGATCGGAAACGTTCATTTGACAAAAGACCTCTTCGGACTGTCTTTCGCCTGCAGTCTCATATCTCGGACACCAGCCCGCGTCGCGGGCTTCTTGCTTGCGGCGTCACTGGCCATGCCGCAATTCGCCGCCGCCGGCGACTATCAGCTCGGCCCGCAGGACAAGCTCAATATCCGCGTCGCCGAATGGCAGACGGTCGACGGCACGTTCCGCGACTGGTCGGCCGTCAATGGCGAATATTCGGTCGGTCCGGGCGGGACGCTCTCGGTGCCGTTCGTCGGCGACATGCAGGCCGCCGGCAAGACGACGGCCGAGATCGCCTCGGCGATCGGGCTCGCGCTGCAGCGTAAGCTAGCGCTGCCCGACAAGCCGGAAGCCTCGGTCGAGATGGCGCAGTTCCGGCCGTTCTACATTTCGGGCGAAGTCCAGAATCCCGGCCAGTTTCCCTTCGTGCCCGATCTGACGGTGCTCAAGGCAATCAGCATCGCCGGCGGCATTCGGCGCAATGCCGACAACGGCCCGCAGATCGAAAAGGATCTGATCACCGCCAAGGGCAGCTATGACATCTATGACGACCAGCGCTTACGGCTGATGGTCAGGCGAGCCCGCATCGATGCCGACCTGGCGGGGAAAACGACTTTCGAGGTGCCTCAGGAAATCCAGGGCGATTCGAGATTGACGACGATCGTCGCGGACGAAACGGCGATCCTCATTTCCGACCAGAAGTCGCTGAAGCTGAAGCTCGATGCGCTCGACCAGTTGAAGGGTGTTCTGCAGTCGGAAATCGAATCGCTGCAAAAGAAGATCGCCAACCAGCAGAAGCAGGTCGACCTGGCCGAGCAGCAGGCAAACAGCATCGGTCCGCTGGCGCAGAAAGGGCTGATTGCCAATGCGAGATTGCTTTCCTCGCAGCAGACGGTCGCCGATCTGCAGGGCAAGATCCTGGACTATGAGACGGCTATCCTCACCGCCAAGCAGTCGATCAGCAAGGCAGAACAGGACGCCATCGACGCCCGTAACACACTGGGCTCGAGCCTCACTGCCGATCGGCAGCAAACGGAGGCGAGCCTGAACGAGGCGGGCTTGAGGGTCGGCATGCAGAAGGGCTTGATCGCTCAGGCGTCGGATCCGGCAACGACCGCCGCCCTCACCGGCAGCCAAGAACCGCCCCTGCTCTATTCGCTGGTGCGGGTCGCCGACGGCAAGACGAGCGAGATCGAGGCCAAGGAAGACACGCCTGTGCTGCCGGGCGACGTGATCAAGGTGAAGCTGGCGCCGACGGCCAGCCAGTAGCGCGCCGCCGGCCCGAGCTTGCCCCGCAGCGAACCGAGGAACGGAGGCGGGAGGAACACGTCAGGCTCGTTCGCGCACGACGCGAGCGGGGGATCTTGTTTGGACCGCTTGAAGGCATAGCATGCAGCCCGCAGCCCCGCGTCACGTGTATCTGAACCTCGACGCCATCCGCGGCGTGGCGGCGATCAGCGTCATGCTCTATCACTTCTCGCCGTTCCTGGCGGATGGCAAGGTGCTGCCGTCGAGCTATCTCGCGGTAGACCTTTTCTTCCTGCTGAGCGGCTTCGTCATAGCGCATGCCTATGACCGCAAGATCGAGAACGGCATGGGATCCGGCTCGTTCGTGGCCATCCGCCTGATCCGGCTTTATCCGCTTTATCTTGCCGGCACGCTGCTCGGCTTCTTCTATCTGCTGGTCAAGAACAGGCTGATGCCGGCCGAGTACGTGCCGCTGTCCGAGATCGGCCTGCAGCTGACGACCGGCATGTTCTTCATCCCGCTGGTCAGCGACGCCTATCACACGATCTTCCCGCTCAATCCGGCCTCGTGGTCGCTGTTTTTCGAGCTGATCGTCAACATCGCCTATGTCGCGGTGTTCGTCCTTTTGTCGCGGCGCGTGCTGACGGGGATCGTCGTCGTCAGCCTCGTCTTGCTCGTCGCGGCCTCTGTTTTCGCCGGCACGCTGGATTTCGGCATGACCGGCAAGACCATCGTCAGCGGGCTGCCCCGGGTCACCTTCTCGTTCTTCCTCGGGGTGCTGCTTTGCCGCTCCATGGCGCGCTGGCAGGGCAGTCTCGGCTTCCTGCGGAGCGGCTTGTGGGTCGAAGGCGCGATCCTGCTCACCCTTGCCGTCTTCGCCGTCGCACCGGCCGGCGGCGCGCGCGTTGTCTACGATCTTGCCGCAATCGTCATCGTCTTCCCGATCATGGTGGCGACCGGCGCGGTGGCGCCGACCGCGCCGCTTCTGTCTGGCGTCTATGGCTGGCTCGGGCGGATTTCCTACCCTATCTACATCATCCACACGCCGATGCTGATGATCATCGCCGGAGCCGGCAAGGCTTTCTCCATCGATCCTTTCGCGCACCATCCCTGGTTCGGTATCGTCATGGCGGCCTCGGTCGTCGTGATCGCGGACATCGCCACGCGCGTTTACGACGAGCCGGTGCGGCGCTTCCTGCAGCGGCAGATGCAGCGCGCGCGAGCCGTGGCTTAGCGCCGCTCATTCAAGAAGGGCTCAACGGACAAAATCCGGCATGAAGATTCCGAAATCCATTCTGATCGATCCCGATCGCAACGAGACCTACGGCGCCTTCGCGGTCGCGGTTTCCGTGATCGCCTTCGCCTATTCGCCCAATTTCGGCCAGATCCTGATCCTCGCCTACTATGCCGTCTGGCTGCCGCTGCTGTTCGTCGACTACCGGCGCTTCACCTGGAGGCTTTCCACCGCCTGGCTGCCGATCACGCTTGCGCTCTATGTCTGCCTGTCGGTGTTCTGGTCCCAGGCGGCGGGCGTCAGCGCGCGCGCGGCGGTGCAATATACCTCGCACATCGTCTGCGCCTATGTCGCGGCGCGCACCATCAGCGTGCGCACGCTGCTGGTGGGCTCGCTGATCGGTATCTTCGTCGTTCTGCTCTATTCCCTGAAAGTCGGCGGTTATGCGCTCGACATCATGGACGGCACGGTCAATTTCGTCGGTGCCTTCGGTTCCAAGAACCAGGTCGGCTTCTTCGCCTCGCTCGGCATCTTCTCTTGCCTTGCGTTCCTGGTCTTCTATCGGCGCAATTGGCTTGGCTTCGCCTGGACCGCGCCGATCATGCTTTTGTCGGTCTACATGCTGGCAATCGCCCATTCGGCGACGTCCGTGGCTTCGCTGCCGGCCGTGATCGGCGTCGTGTCGCTGCTCACCATGAGCAAGGTGCTGTCGCAGCGCTATCGCCGCGTGCTGTTCGTTGTCGGCGCCGGCTCCCTGGTGATGGCTGTCGTGGCAGCGCTCAACCTGGGCCTGCTGGATGTCGTGCTCGGCATCTTCGGCAAGGATTCGACGCTCACCGGCCGCACCTATCTGTGGGAGCAGGGCTGGGAGGCGGCGCAGCAGCGTCCGCTGCTCGGCTATGGCTACGCCGCCTACTGGGTGCAGGGCTTTGCCGATCCGGAGCGGCTGTGGGCGGAATTCTATATCTCGACCCGCACGGGCTTCCACTTCCACAACACCTATGTCGAGACGCTGGTGGAAATCGGCTTCATCGGCGCCACCCTGCTGGCGCTGGTCATCCTGCGCGCTTTCTATGGCCATGTGTCGAAAGTGGTGTTCGGCGACTGGAGTGCCGATTCGGTGGTGCTTGCCGGTGCCATCGGACTGATGCTGATCCGCTCCTTCTTCGAGGTCGAGATGCTCGGCCCCTACTTCATGGCGTCGTTCATCGTCTATTATGGCCTGTTCAGGCTGACCCCGTTGCCGGCCTTCCGGCGCCGCAGGGTGGCCGTTCCGGTCGAGGACGAGAGGCCTGCCAACGGCCGCGTCCCGGCGCCGGTCTGATCAGAATAGCCAAGCGCAAATCCGGGGGGAAACCACTGCGCCGGAGGCGACAGTTTCGACTCAACAGCTTCGTCAGCGTGCGCAAAGAGAAGGGTGGGTTTGTCCACAACCGCTCCCGATGTCAGTCGTGCAGGTCCCGCGAAATCGCCGGCGCGATGGTAAAATCGGAAAACGTCACCTCAAAACCCTCGCGCTGCGGCGAGCAGCACATCATGCCGACATCGACCGATTTCGAGACCGGGAAGTAGGCCAGCCGCACCGGCTTCCAATGGCCGTCTGCGGCATCCAGATACTGGATGCGGATCGCCTCGGCGTGACGGGTCAGGCGGATCCTGACGCCGTCCTTGCCGGCGGCGATGGCGACCAGCGACCAGTCGGAGGTGTCGTTGGTGACGACGACCGAGAAATAGGCCAGGCCGTCGGTGTATTCGATGCCGGCCTTGATCCAATGCGTTTCGCTGAGACGCAGCATCAGCCCCGCCTGATCGTAGAGCACCTTGTAGTCGCCCTTGACGGTGACCTCGGCGCTGAAGTCACCCTCGACGGGGCGGTAGAGGAAATGACCGTTGTCGCGCCAGAAGCCGTAAAAAGTCTCGCGCCAGAAATCCGTGTCCTTGCCGGTGCGGACGGTGAGCGTGCCGTCGCCGACCGCGTGGTGCGGCGGCGGGTTGAGCCATGTCATGTCGGCCACGCTCATCGATCTCCTCCCCGATTGGATCAGCCGGCGAACGTATAGGCCGTCTTCACCGTGGTGTAGAACTCCATGGCGTAGCGGCCCTGTTCGCGCGGCCCGTAGCTCGAGCCCTTGCGGCCGCCGAACGGCACATGGAAGTCGACACCCGCCGTCGGCAGGTTGACCATGACCATGCCGGCTTCGGAATTGCGCTTGAAATGCGTCGCATGCTTCAGGCTGGTGGTGCAGATGCCCGAGGTCAGGCCGAAGGGCGTGTCGTTGGCGACTGACAGCGCCTCGTCATAATCCTTGACGCGGATGACATTGGCGACCGGCCCAAAGATCTCCTCGCGCGAGATCCGCATCGCATTGGTCGAGCCGACGAACAGCGCCGGCTGCAGATAAAAGCCCGGCGTGCCACGCTCCAGCCGGTCGCCGCCGAAAGCAAGCTCGGCACCTTCCTGGCGGCCGATGGCGATATAGTCTTCGTCCTGCTTGAGCTGGGTCTGGTCGACGACCGGGCCGATCTGGGTCTTGGCGTCCAGCGCATCGCCGATGACCAGCTTGTCCAGGCGTTCCTTCACCGCGTCGACGAAACGGTCGTGGATGCCGTCGGTGACGATCAGGCGCGAGGACGCCGTGCAGCGTTGCCCGGTCGAGAAATAGGCGCCGTTGACGGCGCAATCGACAGCGACGGCCAGGTCGGCATCGTCGAGCACGACCAGCGGGTTCTTGCCGCCCATTTCGAGCTGGAACTTGCGCATGTGCTCGACGCTTGCCGCGGCGACGCGCTTGCCCGTGCCGACCGAGCCGGTGAAGGAGATAGCGTTGACGTCGGGGCTGTCGAGCATCGCCTGGCCGACCACCGAGCCCTTGCCCATGACGAGGTTGAGCACGCCCTTGGGCAGGCCGGCGCGGTGCAGGATGTCGACGATGGTCCAGGCGCTTTCGGGAACGAGCTCCGCCGGCTTGAAGACGATGGTGTTGCCGTAGGCCAGCGCCGGCGCGATCTTCCAGGCAGGGATGGCGATCGGGAAATTCCATGGCGTGATGATGCCGACGACGCCGACGCCTTCGCGGGTCATCTCGACGCCGACGCCCGGCCGCACACTCGGCACCATCTCGCCCGACAGACGCAGCGTCTCGCCGGCGAAGAAGTCGAATATCTGCGCGGCGCGGATCGTCTCGCCGACGCCCTCGGCCAATGTCTTGCCTTCTTCACGCGCGAGCGAGCGGCCGATCTCGTCCTTGCGCGCCATGATCTCGTCGGAGGTCTTCTTCAGCACGGCGTGGCGGGCCAGCGGGCCGGAGCGCGACCAGGCCGGAAAGGCGGCCTTGGCGGCGGCGATGGCCTGCTTTGCCTCCTCCGGCCCGGCCGAAGCATATTCGCCGACGACATCGTTGGTATTCGAGGGGTTGATGTTGCGCGAGCCGGCCTCGCCGAGCCACTCGCCGTCGATCAGGTTCTTGCGGTGCAGGGTCATCTTGTTTTCCTTGGGTTTTGGTCGCGGCGGCCTTCGGCCGGGTCAATTGTCAGACAAATGATATAGTGATTGTCCGGGAGGAGGTCTACCCGCGATCTTAAACCTAGAGCTGGTTCGCGTCAGGTCGAGAACGACCAGAACAGGCAGGCAAGCGTGACCACGCCGAAGACGACGAAGAACAGGCTTCTGAGCAGGACGTTGCGGCGAAGCTCGTTCATGGTGAGGTGTGCCGCCACGATAGCCGCGACGAACAGGAAGCGCCAGTTGAAGAGCGCCCAAAGCACCTCGTGCTGGCCGAAGGCCCATCTGGCGATCAGCGCGCCGACGATGGTCGCGAACAGCATGATCGTCGCCCAGAAGATCGCGTCGGCGGCATGAGTCAGCACGATGCCGGCGGCGCGGATCGGCAGGATCATCATCAGCATCGCCCCGAAGAAATAGATGGCGGCGATGGCCAGGAAGGAGCCGGCGTCGGCCATGCCGTCGAGCCGCTTCACGCCGAACGCACCGTAGGGATAGCCGTGCCTCGCCACGGCCAATGACAGCGCCATCAGCAAGGCGCTCAAAACCGTGACCAGTGCGAATGTGCCGAGGGCCTTGCTCATGCCGTTCCTTGCCCGAGACGAATCAAGGGGAGTCTAGCAGAGCGCGAGCCTCAGAAGGTCAAATCACCGTTCGCTATTCTCGAAGGCGCCGATGCCTTGAGCGATGAGGTTGGTCGCCATGACCAGCGAGACGATGGCCGCCGAATTGAACACCACCACCCACCATTTGCCGCCGGTGAGGAAGCCATAGCCTTCGGCGACCGCCAGGCCCCAGTCGGCAGAGGGCGGCTGGATGCCGAGGCCGAGAAAGCTCAGCGTGGCGATCGAGAAGAAGGCGTAGCCCAGTCTGGTGACGAGCTCGATCAGGATCGTCTCCCTGATGTTGGGCAGGATTTCCAGCACCATGATGGCGAAGGCATTCTCGCCGCCGAGGCGGGCGGCGCTGACATATTCGCGTTCCTTCTGCTCGCGCACCGCGGCGCGCACGGTCCTCGCCACCAGCGGCGCATAGGCGATGGCGATCACCAGGATGACCGTGAGGTTCGAAGGCCCGAGCGCCACCAGCGTCATGGTGACGAGCACGATGAAGGGAAAGGCCATCAGCGTGTCGAGCAGCCGCGCTCCGATCGCGTCGACCAGGTCATCGAAATAGCCGAGCGCCAGGCCGATGATGGTACCGGCGGTAACACCGCCCAACGTCGCGAGCGGCGCGACGAGAAGGATGTCGCGCGATCCGACGACGATACGCGACAGCACGTCACGGCCGAGATGATCGGTGCCGAACCAGTGCGCGGCGTCCGGCGGCGTCAGCGTGGCGAGGAAATCCTCGGTATAGGGATCGAAGGGAACCAGCCGGTCGCCGAACAGGGCGCAGGCGATCCAGAAGGCGAGGATCAGCGATCCGATAATGATGGAGGGAGGAAGCCCGCGAACGGCGCGACCCAGCCTGCCGGCGACCCCCAGGACAGCGGGCGCGTGCGATGGCGCCGGGAACTCCAAAAGATCCATCATAACGACGCCCGCCGCCGTTGCCGTGGGTCGAGCAGCGCCTGGACGAGATCGCCGATCGCGGCGGACAGGACGAAGATCGTCGCCATGACCAGCACGCCTGCTTCCAGCATGGGGAAATCGCGCGACTTGGCGGCATTCAGAACCAGATTGCCAAGGCCCTGGATGCCGAACAGCGCCTCGATCACCACCAGCCCACCGAGCATGTAGCCGCTCTGCGTCGCCAGCACCGCGATGGTCGGCGTCAGCGCATTGGGCAGCACGTGGCGGATAATGACCTGCCGGCGATCGAGCCCTTTCAGGATGGCGGTGCGCGTATAGTCGGCAGCCAAAGCCTCGATGACGCCGGCCCGCGTCATGCGCGCCAGATAGCCGGCGAGGTTGAGCACCAGCGGCAGCGCCGGCAGGATGAGATAGTAACCGCTCGTCCAGAAGCCCGCGCCATCGGGCGCGGCACCCGTGATCGGCAGCCAGTTCAGCCACAGGCCGAAGACCAGGAGCAGGAGCAGGCCGGAGACAAAATCCGGGACGATGCCGAAGGAGACGCCGGCGAGCACGATCAGCCGATCGGTGAGCCGACCCTGGTTGAGGCCGGCGACGATGCCCGCGCCGACACCCAGCGGCACAAGAAACAAGAGGATGATGCCAGCAAGGGCCGCCGAGCGGCCGAGGCTTGCCAGCACGAAAGGCGCGACCGGCGCGCGCATCGACAGCGACGTGCCGAAATCGCCGGTGAGCGCCGCGCTGAACCAGCGCCAGTACTGGACAAGCACGGGCTGGTCGGCGCCGAGCTGTCTGTTCAGCGCCGCGACGGCCTGCGCATCGGCGAAGGGACCGAGCATGACGCGCGCGACATCGCCGGGCAGGACCTGCCCGGCGAGGAAGACCAGCGCGCTGACCAGCCATAGCGTGAGGAGCAGCGAAGCCGCGCGCGCCGACAAGGTGCGGCCGGTCAGCATCCGGTGCCCCGGCCGGTTTGACGTTTGCGCATCATGCCTGGACGAAGGAAACGCGGTCGAGCAGGAGATGCGAGATTGCCGTGAAGCGCACGCCCTCGACCTTCGCACTGGCGATCCGGCTGTACTGCGAGAAGTAGGAGATGATCTCCGGCGTCTCGTCGAGCAGCAGGGTCTGGATCTTGCCGGCCGCGATGCGCTGCGTCTGCAGGTCGCGGGCCTTGCCGTATTCGACCAGCAATGCGTCATAGTCCGCATTCTTGAAATGCGCGGCGTTCCACGCGCCGTCGCTCTTCAGCGTCGCGTTGAGGAAGATGTCGGGCGTGCCGCGATGGCCGAAATCGGTGATGCCGAGATTGGAATCGAGCCATGGCGAGCTGCCGAAGGTCGCGGAACCGTAATAGGCATCCTGCGGCAGGACATTGAGCTTGATGTCGATGCCAGCCTTCTTGGCGAAGTTCTGGATGATCACGGCGTAGTCGGGAATGTCGTAGGCGCGTTCGGTGGTAAGCGTCACCTCGAAGCCGTTCGGCGCGCCCGCTTCGGCCAGCAGACGCTTGGCCTCGGCGATGTCCTGCTTGCGCTGCGGCACCGACGTATCGGCCGAGGGGAAGATCGGCGCGAAGGGCGTGTCGTTGCCGACGATGGCGCGACCCTTGAGCAGGCCCTTGACGATGGCCTCGCGGTCGAGGGTGAGCGCCAGAGCGCGGCGGATGCGCTTGTCGGTGAACGGCGCCTGGTCGGTCCTGAGATGCACGGCGTCGTGCGAGCTCGCCTGGACGCTGAGCAGCTTGAAGTTGGCATTGCCCTCGATCGCCAGCTCGAGGCGCGTGGTGCTCGGGATGACGTCGAGCTGGCCGGCCTGCAGCGCCACGACCTGCGCCTGCTCGTCATCGAAGAATTTGATCTCGACCCGGTCGGGCAGCGCCTTGTCGCCCCAGTAATCGGGATTGCGCACGAAGCTGGCGCCCTGCTTGGGACGGAAGGATTCGAGCTTGAACGGACCGGTGCCGTTGAAATTCTTCTCGAAGTCGCCGGCATAGTCGGCCGGCAGGATCACGGCGTTGTAGACGTCGGAGGAGACATAGAAGGGGAAATTCGAGTTCGACTGGTCGAGATCGAAGGCGACCGTCTCGTCGTCGACGATCTTGGCGCCGCCCTTGGACAGGATGCCCTTGTAGGCTGAGAGCGCCGAGGAGCCGCTGTTCGGATCGACCAGACGCTCGAAGCTCGCCACCACGTCCTTGGCGGTGACGGTGCGGCCGTCATGGAATTTCACGCCGGGCCGCAGCTTGAAGGTCCAGCGCTTGGCCGTCTCGTCGGCTTCCCAGGACAGAGCGAGCTTCGGCTGCAGCCCGTCCTTGGGATCGTCGAGGATGAGATATTCGCCGACCTGGCTGAGAACGCCGATGCTGGCCGGATCGGTGACGGTGACCGGATCGATCGCCTTGGTCGGCTGGCCAAGCCCGACGCGGACGGTGCCGCCGGCAGTGGCCGCGCGGGCCTGACCGGAGAAGCCCAGCCCTTGCGAAGCGGCAAAGCCGGTCAGGCCTATCAGCGCGGCGTATTTTAACAGGTCGCGGCGCTTGAGATAGCCCTTGGCGTATTCGTCGACGGCGACGTTCCAGATGTCGCCGGAGAGATTGCGAAGGGCGTCGATTTCGTTGCGCTTGGTCATTTTTTGCCTCTGTGAAAATCGTGGTTTTTGAAATGAAGTGGAGACGACGGGGCCGGATCAGACCGGCTGGCCGTCGAGATGGATGCGGTCGACTGCTTGCGGATAGAAGGCGATCAGCCCCTTGATCCTCGGCATCTCGGCGATCGGATCGCGGTAGCTCCAGGCGATGTCTTCCCTGAGGGAACCGTCCTTGAGCACGCCCGACCAATAGGAGGCGATGCCCTTGTAGGGACATCGGGTCCTCGTCAGCGAGGCCCTCAGCCGATCGAGCCGGACATCCTCCGGCGGCAGGTAGAAGCGCGTCGGCAGATGCGTTTCGAACAGCAGCACCGGACGGCGGCTGTCGGCAATCGGCTCACCGTCGAACCAGATCTCGACATGGCTGGAGCTCTGCAGCACGTCGATGCGCGCATAGGGATCGCGGGCATGGACGAAGACTTCTTCCTCCTCCTCGAACCATTGATCGACGAGGTTCCAGGTGAAGGCGATGCGGCCGGCGAGCGGCGCGAGATTCTCGTCGGGCGGAGCTATGAACGACCAGGCGGCATCGGCGGCGCGCCGGTCGCCCGCTTCGATATCCCAGTATTTCGTCTCGCCGCCGACCGGATGCTGCTGGCCTTGTTTCGAAGGCTTCAGCACCGACTGGTCGATCGCCGCCAGCGGAAAGAGATAGATCGGCAGGAAGTGGTTGGAGCGCAGCACCAGCACGTGACGGCTGTCGGCGATGACGCGGCCGCCGAATTTGACGCGGATGCGCTTGGGGCTGTGCAGGACGTTGATCAGCTGCGGCGCGGTCGCCTCGCGCGGCTGCAATCTCGGTGCGGCGGTCATGGCGGCTCTCCTCAGGACACGGCGCGCTGATTGGCGCGCTGCTCGGCGAAGCGATTGGCGGGACGGGCGAGGCCGAAGCGGTCGCGCAGCGTTCCGGGGGCGTATTCGGTCGGGAAGACGCCGCGGCGTTGCAGCTCCGGCACGACCTGCTCGGCGAAGTTGATCCAGTCTTCCGGCAGCAGCGGGAACATCAGGTTGAAGCCATCGGCGGCGCCCGCCTCGAACCAGTCCTGCAGCTGGTCGGCGATCTGCTTCGGCGTGCCGGCGACGGTCGGCACCGAGCCGCTGTTCGCCAGCTTGCGGGCGATTTCGCGCAGCGTCAGGTTCTGCGTCGCCCACTGCTTGACCCGATTGAGCGAGGTGCGCCCGCCATTGAAGGTGCTTTCGTCCGGAAGCTGCGGCAGCGGGCCGTCCGGCGGATAGGCCGAGAGATCGATGCCGCTCCAGCTCGACAGGAGATCGATGCCGACACGATCGGGGAGCAGCGTCTGCAAATATTCCTGCCTGTCGCGCGCCTCGGCCTCGGAAGCGGCGACGATCGGCAATATGCCGGGCAGGATCTTGAAGCTCTCCGGCTTCCTGCCGTATCGGGCGAGACGCTCGTTGATGTCCTCACGGTACCGGATGCCGTCTTCCCTGGTGCTATAGATGGCAAAATGGGCATCGGCATGGGCGGTGGCGAAGTTCTTGCCGTCCTCGGACGAGCCGGCCTGGACGATCAGCGGGTGGCCCTGCGG
The DNA here is from genome assembly GCF_003952405.1 of Mesorhizobium sp. M2A.F.Ca.ET.043.02.1.1. Lineage (NCBI taxonomy): Bacteria > Pseudomonadati > Pseudomonadota > Alphaproteobacteria > Hyphomicrobiales > Phyllobacteriaceae > Mesorhizobium > Mesorhizobium sp. M2A.F.Ca.ET.043.02.1.1. The sequence goes on along the minus strand of NZ_CP034445.1, from coordinate 3,846,622 downwards.
CGGCCGCGAGACGTTGAGCGGCCCGCGCACCTTGAAATGCGCGCCGCGATGGTCGAGCACATGGACCTTGTCCGGATCGGCGAAATAGCCGGTTTCCTTGTCGAACAGCAGGGCTTCGTCCTCCCAGCTGTCCCACAGCCCTTTGACGGTATCGAGGAATTCGGCGGCGCGCTGGTAGCGGAAGGCGTGCTCGATATTGCCGTCACGGCCGAAATTGCGCGCCTCCTCGTCCATGGCCGAGGTGACGACGTTCCACGATGCCCTGCCGCCGCTGATATGGTCGAGCGAGGCGAACAGGCGCGCCACGTTGTAGGGCTCGCTGTAGGAGCTCGAGGCGGTGGTGATAAGGCCGATATGTTTCGTCACGCTGGCCAGCGCCGACAGCAGCGTCAGCGGCTCGAGGCGGGCATTGGCGTAGTGGGCGACACCGCTCTTCACCGAATCCCAGATGGACACGTGGTCGGCGACGAAGATGGTGTCGATCCTGGCGCGTTCGGCGGCTTGGACCAACTCGCGATAGTAATCGAAGCCAAGCACTTCCCGGCCTGGCGCGCGTGGATGGCGCCACGACATGCGATGGTCGCCCTGCGGGTTGAAGAAGAACGCGCTGAGGATCAACTGATTTCGCGCCATGCTGGCCTCCTTGCAAATCGCTGGGAGACACGGGCGCCGCATTGGTCGGCGCGACCCGCGATCTCCAATCTCCAAAAGGCTAGATTGCGCTTGGCTTTAATTCGAGTAATTTTATAGAGATAATATACTATGCAAGCGGAAGCGATTGCCCTCGATTAGGGCACCGGCAGAAAGCGATTTCGAGGTCTTGATGTCCCCTTCGGTCCTGAATGTGGAGAAACTTTCCATCGCCTATGGCGGGAAAAGAGGATGGCAATCCGCCGTCGACGGCGTGTCGCTCGCAATAGGTCAGGGCGAAGCGTTGGGACTGGTCGGCGAATCCGGCTCGGGCAAGAGTTCGGTGGCCATGGCGATCCTGCGCTACCTGCCGGGCAACGCGCGAGTGGCGGCCTCGGCGCTGGAATTCCAGGGCCGGGAAATCGGCGGGCTTTCCGGCGAAGAACTGCGTGGCTTGAGGGGTGATCGTATCGCCGCCGTCTACCAGCATCCGGGCGCCGCGCTCAGTCCGGCCATGACGATCGGCCGGCAGATCGGCGAGACGATCATGCGCCATCGCCCGGTGCGCCACGAGGAAGCGCGCTGGCGCTCCGCCGAGTTGCTCCGGCGTGTGCGCGTCGCCAATCCCGAGCGAGTGCTCGATCTCTACCCGCATGAGCTTTCCGGCGGCATGCAGCAGCGCGCCAACATCGCCATCGCCATCGCGCTCGACCCGGCGCTGCTGGTGCTGGACGAGCCGACCACGGCGCTCGACGCAAGCGTGCAGTCGGAGGTCATCGCGATCCTCGACGACCTGCGCCGCGACCACAAAACCAGCATCCTCCTCATCAGCCACGACATCAACCTGATCCGCCGCTCCTGCGACCGCGTCGCGGTGATGCAGTCGGGCGCGGTGGTCGAGAGCGGCGGCGCCGCGGATGTCTTCGAGAACCCCACCCATGCCTATACCAAGGCGCTGATCGCCTCGATCCCGGCGCTCAATTTCACCAAGCGGGACGGCCGGCTGGCCGAGATCGGTACGACCGTTCGTGGTCGTACTGGGGCGATCCCCGCTCCTGCCGCTCCAAGAGACAGACAGGTCGCCATCGCGTGCAAGAACATCAGTCATTCCTTTGGCGACCAGGCGGTGCTGCACAAAGTCGAGCTCCGCATCGAGCAGGGCGAAACCTTCGGCCTAATCGGTGAATCCGGCTCCGGCAAATCGACGCTGGCGCGGATCGTCACCGGGCTGCAGACGCCCAGCCAAGGATCGGTCGAGCTGTTCGGCAGGACGGTGGCGCCACGCGCCGAGAAGCGGGCGCCAGGCGAACGGCGCGACGTGCAGATGGTCTTCCAGTCGCCCGACCGCACGCTCAATCCGCGCCACCGGATCGGGCGGATCATCAGCCGACCGCTGCGGCGGCTTGCCGGGCTTGGCCAGAGCGATGCGAAGAACCGCGTTGCCGAGCTTCTCCGCTCCGTCAGGCTGGCCGACACGACCGCCGAGCAGAAGCCACGCTCGCTTTCCGGCGGCCAGCGGCAAAGGGCGGCGATCGCTCGGGCCTTCGCCGGCGCGCCGAAAGTGGTGGTGCTGGACGAGCCGACCTCGGCGCTCGACGTCTCGGTTCAGGCCACGGTGCTCAACCTGCTCAACGATCTGCAGCGCGACAGGAACACGACCTATCTGTTCATCAGCCATGATCTCAGGGTGGTGCGCTACATGGCCGACAGGATCGGCGTGCTCTATCGCGGGCGGCTGGTGGAGACCGGCACGTCCGAACAGGTATTCCGCGGGCCCAACCACCCCTACACGAAGCTGCTTTTGGCAGAGTCGTCAGATGATTCGCCTGCGGTCTCCGTCCAGGCGGAGATTGCGGCCGAGATCAATTCGAACAGCGGGTGCGCATTCGCCGGCCGCTGTCCGTTGGCGCAGCCCGGTTGCCTGAGAGCGGAACCGCCCGCCACCGATGCGGGCGACGGCCATCTGATCGCCTGCTGGCGACACGGCGAATTGTCCTGAAGCGTCAGGGCCGCTGCGAAGCCGAGACGAGATCGGCCTTGCGCCGCGCCGTCTCCAGGCCGACCGCGATGAAGCGGCGCGCATGGCGGGCGAGCTCCATATTGTCGATCCACAGATTGCGCCAGATCGCCGTCTTCCGCGACAGGTTCTCGTCGACGATCTCCGAGGAGAAGGACTCGAAGCTGAGGTCGTCGCTGTAGCCGATCGCCGTCAGCGCATCGAAGATCGCGGCGAAATCGATGCTGCCGGTGCCGAGGAAGCCGCGATGGCTCTCGCCGATATGGACATAGCCGATCTTCTTCGCGGCGTGGCGGATGGCCAGCCCGACATCGGCCTCCTCAATGTTCATATGGAAAGTGTCGAGATGCAGGAAGATGTTGTCGGAGCCGGTGTCCTCGATGAAGGCCAACCCTTGCGCGGCGGTGTTGAGCAGGTTGCTCTCGAAGCGGTTGACGATTTCGAGATTGAGCGTGACCCCGGCAGCTTTGGCGGTCTCTGCAACCTTGGCAAGTGTTCCCGCGCTGCGGTTCCACTGGTCTCGCGTCGGTGCTTCGGTCTGCAGTCCATGACTGGTCGAGAGGATGCCGCCGACCTTTTGACCGCCGAGATCGCGCGTGAGGGCGACGGTGCGGTTCAAGATCTCGACGCCACGCGCGGCGACCGCCTTGTCGGGGCTGGAGATGTCGCCATCGGCCGGCAGGCCGATGCTGATCGCAACGCCCAGGCCGAGATCGGCGATGCTCTTGGCGAGCCTGCCGATATCGACATCGGCCGGATCGAGATAGGAGAACTCGATCAGGTCGAAGCCGGCTTCCTTGGTGTTGGCGAGCGTGCGTTCGAGATCCGCCTGCACCGAGCTCGCAGACCAGACGAAAGAGTGGATTCCAATGCGCGACATGATCATCTCCGTCCGATGAATGAGGCGCGGCCGGACCGATCCGGCCGCGCCAGCCTTGGGAGCAGGCTTTTTAGCGGGCCGCCGTCCAGCCCTTGTAGTCCTTCAGGTTCTCGGCGGTGATCAGCTTCGGATCGAGCAGCACGGTCGGCTCGGCCGGCTTTTTGCCGGCAAGCACATCCGCCGCCATCGTCAGCGACTGGCCGGCCATGACATAGGGATCCTGCGAAGCTGAAGCCTTGATCATCGAGGTGCCGGAGGCGAACTCCTTCTCGATGTCGGGGGCGCCGTCGACCGCGGTGATGATGAATTCCGAGCGATTGAGCTGCTTGGCGGCGAGCTGCGCGCCGATCGCCGTCGGATCGTTGATGGCGAACACCGCGTCGATCTTGTCGAAGCGGGTGAGCAGCGACTGGAACACTTTCAGGCCGCCGTCGCGCGAGCCTTCGGCGTTCTGGTCGTCAGACAGGACCTTGATGTCGGCATGATGCGCAAGCACGTTCTTGCAGCCCTTGACGCGCTCCAGGATCGAGGACGAGGCCGGACCGTTGAGGATGACGTAGTTGCCTTTGCCGCCGGTGTGGTCGACCAGATACTGGCAGGCCTCCTCGCCGGCCTTGACGTTGTTGGTCATCACGGTGACGTCGGCGCCCGGCGCCGAGACGTCGAAGGCGGCGACGACGATGCCGGCCGCCTGCGCCTTCTTGACCGCGGGCGCGATCGCCTTGGCATCGACGGCATTGAGCATGATGACATCGACGCCGGCGGCGATGAAGGAATCGATCTGCGAGACCTGCTTGTTGAGGTCGTAGTCTGCCGACACCGACGTCACCTCGACCTTCGGGTTGATCTTTTTGGCCGCGTCCTCGATGCCCTTGATGGTGGCGACGAAGAAGGGGTTGCCGAGCAGGCCGACCGAGATGCCGACCTTGTTGAGGTCCTTGGCCGATGCCGGCGCGACGGCGAGGGCCGCGAGGGCCGCGCCGCAGAGAAGTTTGGCGATGGTCTTCATTTACTTGCTTCCTCCGATTGCCCCGCGCCTCTCACGGTGCGTTACACACAATCCGGCTCATCTTGGCCGGCGACCAAGGTCATTCACGTTCTTGCTCCGGCCTGGAGCCGGTAACGGTCGAGGGCGACCGCCACGATGATGACCAAACCCTTGATGATGTACTGCCAGATGTCCGAGACACCGGCCAAAATGAGCCCGTTGGAAAGCACGGCGATGATCAGCCCGCCTATCAGCGTGCCCCAGATCGAGCCGACGCCGCCGACGAAGCTGGTGCCGCCGAGAATGACGGCGGCGATGGCGTCGAGCTCGTAGGACTGGCCGAGTTGCAGGCCGTTGGCGGCGTAGAGCCTGGCCGCCGACATGACGCCGCCGAGACCCGCGAGCAGGCCCGACACGCCATAGACGAAGAGCAGCACCAGCGGCACCTTGATGCCGGTGAGGCGCGCCGCCTCGGCATTGCCGCCCACGGCATAGATCCAGGTGCCGAGCACGGTGCGCTTGAGCACCAGCCAGGACAGCACCACCACCGTCAGCGCGATGATGACGAGCCACGGAATGCCGAACAGCGAGCCATTGCCGATGAAATCGAAAGGCAGGTCGGAATTGAACACCGTCGTGTCCTCGCCGAGCAGGCGGGCGACGCCGCGCACGGCGGTGAGCGAGCCCAGCGTGACGATGAAGGGCGGCAGCTTGATGTAGGCGACAAGCAGACCGTTGATGACGCCGAAGCCGAGGCCGAGCAGAATGGCGGCCGGAATGCCGAGCATGCCCCAGTCCGGCACCAGCGACACCAGCACCGCGACCATCGCCGAGGCGGCGAGGATCGAGCCGACGGAGAGGTCGATGCCGCCGGTGAGGATGACGAAGGTCATGCCGGCGGCGAGCACGATATTGATCGACGACTGCTGGCTGACGATGAGCAGGTTGGTGCCGGTAAGGAAGCGCGGGTTGATGAACTGGAAGCCCACGGCAAGCAGCACCAGAACCGGCAGCATGCCGAGCGCGGCGAAGGCCGTGCGCAGCCGCCGGCTCCTGACCACTGCCAGATCCGCCGATTTCGCCACCCGTGAGCTGTCGGTCATCTTGTCGGTCCTTCCTGGGCCGCTCCCGTCGCAAGTTCCATGATCTCTTCCTGACGCAGCGGTCTGCCCTCCGACGCCGTCACCTCGCCGACGATGGCGCCGTCGCGCATCACCAGCACGCGGTCGGCCACGCCGATCACTTCGGGCAGCTCGCTGGAGATCATCAGGATGGCGATGCCCCTGCCGGCAAGGCTGTCGATCAGCCGGTAGATCTCCGACTTGGCGCCGACGTCGACGCCGCGCGTCGGCTCGTCGAGGATGACGACCTTGGGCTCGGTCTCCAGAAGGCGGGCAAGCAGCACCTTCTGCTGGTTGCCGCCCGACAGCGAGCCGGCATTGGCCTGCGCCGAGCGCGTGCGGATCGAGAGGTCCGCAATAGCCTTTGCCGCGCGCCTGTCGGCAGCGGTGAAGTCGCGAAAACCGCCGGCGCGCGCGTCCTTCGCAAGCACGCCCATATTGATGTTGTCCGCGATCGACATGTCGAGGAACAGGCCGAGCTCCTTGCGGTCCTCGGTGAGGTAGGCAATGCCGGCCTCCAGCGCCTCGCGCGGCGAAGCAATGGCAATCGGCTTGCCGTCGAGTTCCAACTCGCCCGCACTGCGGCGGTCGGCGCCGAAGATCAACCGGGCAAGCTCGGTGCGGCCGGAACCGACCAGCCCCGCCAGCGCCAGGACTTCGCCGTGGTGAAGATCGAACGAGCAGTCCTTCAGCAATCCGCCGTCCGACATGCCGCGCACCGACAGCGCCACACGGCGCTGGCTGTCCGGCGGCCGGTGATCCTTCTTGTAGAAGGCCGAGAGATCGCGGCCGACCATCATCGAGACCAGGCGCGAGGCGTTGAGGTCGGCGCGCTCGAGGGTGCCGACATAGCCGCTGTCGCGCAATACGCTGACCCGATCGGCGAGCTGGTAGACCTCTTCCATGCGATGGCTGATGTAGATGATGGCGATGCCCTGCGCCTTCAGCGTCGCGATCACTTCGAACAGGCGGTCGGTTTCGCGCGAGGTCAGCGAGGTGGTCGGCTCGTCCATGACGATGATACGGGCACTGGTCGACAGAGCGCGGGCGATCTCGACCAGCTGGCGCTCGCCAAGCGACAGGCTGGAGACCAGGGCGCGCGCCGAAAAAGAAACGCCGAGCCGCTCGACGATTTCCCTGGCGCGGCGGTTGCACTGGTCGCGATCGACAATGCCGAACCTGCGCGGTTCGTTGCCGAGGAAGATGTTCTGCGCCACCGTCAGGTTCGGCGCCAGCGAAAGTTCCTGGTAAATGACGGCGATGCCCTGGGCGCGGGCCTTGATCGGATCGCCGGTGGCGACCGGCGTGCCGTCGATCAGGATCTCGCCGCCGGCATCCGGCCGATAGGCGCCGGACAGCACCTTCATCAGCGTCGATTTGCCGGCGCCGTTCTCGCCCATCAGCGCATGCAGCTCACCGGCATTGACGGTGAGCGATACGTCCTGCAGGGCGCGGACGGGACCGAAGGTCTTGGAGATGTGGCGCATCTCCAGCACCGGCCTTTGCGGCGCCTCGACATGGGCGGCGGCGCTCATTGCGCAGCTCCTTCCGCCGCGCCGGCTATTTGGCGCCCGGCAATGAGGCCGCGCCAGTCGTCGCGGTAGCGGTCCAGACCCTTGAAGTCCGCGGCGCGTACCGGCTCCGGAGTCTCGGCGGCGAACTCGCAGCCAACGCTCTCGAAGGCAAGCGCGGCCGCGCCCGTGGCGCTGCCTTCCAGCGTGGCGCCCTGCATGAAGGGTTGGCCCGACCGCAGCGCGGCCAGGAGGGCGGCAAGCAGACCGCCGGCGTTCAGCCCGCCATCGACGATGACGGTGTTGCTTGAACGGATCAGATCGAGCGACAGATCGATCATCAATGCCACGTAGAGCAGTGCCACGGCCGCGCGCTCCTCGCCATCGGAAACCCGTCCGACGATTTCGCCCGTCCACCCCGACAGCGGTCCGCCCGGGGCAAAGCTCGGCAGGGCCATGGTGCCGGCGTCGATCGCGCGCTGTATCGAGGCCGGCGCGATCGAGCCCTGCCAATTGCCGCTGATTGCTGCGAATTCGCGCCCGCCCATGAAGCGGATCGTGGGCACCGGGCCGCCGTCGACATCGACATTGACCAGCATGTCGCGTTCGCGGTCGAGCGCCTCGAGCGGGCAGTCCGGATTGAGCACGATCACCCAGGTGCCCGTCGACACCACAGTGACTGGTCCGAGATCCTGCCGCCGATAGGCGTGAAGCGCGGCGTTGCTGTCATGGACGCCGTTGTGAATAGCGACCGGCTTGCCGGTCCGGCCAAGGCGCCGCTCGCCGGTCACGGCGCCGGCGCGCGCGAAGGCGGGCATTTGACCACGCCAGCCCTCGGCGTCGACCAGCGAGGAGAAGTCGCGCTTGCGCGGCGCCCACAGATGCGAATGGCAGCCGAGATAGGAGACCTCCGAAACGGCGCGCCCGCCGAAGCGCCAGCTCCAATATTGCGGATAGCCGAGGATCGCCTTCGCCGCCGAGAAGGCGCCGGGCTCCACTTCCTTCAGCCACAACATGTGGCGGCCATAGTTGAAGCCGAGCGGCAGGCGCGGCGAGAAGGTCTCGGCGAAATCGGGAATGCGGCGATCGATCCGCGCGGCGATATCGGCCGGCGGCTCCTGCTCATAGTCGAGGATCGGATGCGTCAGCGCCGTATCGTCGACCAGCGCGAAGGTGCAGCCATGGCCGGACACCACCAGACCTCCGATGCCGTGGGCATCGGCGGCTTCGTCGACGGCTTCCAGCGCCCAGTCATGCAGCGCCGCTTCATCAAGCACACTAATGCCGCCCTTACGTATCCAGTCGGGTTTCGTGCGCCGTTCGTCGACGATGCGCCCGTCCTGGCCGAAGACGAACAGCTTCGAGTTGGTCTTGCCGAAATCGAGCACCGCCATCTTCACTGGACGGCTCCCGAAGGCGAGGCGATACGCACGGTGACGCCGGCATCTTCCAGCATGCGCGCATCGGCGTCGGAAAGGCCGTCATCGGTCACCAGCGTGCCGATGCGCGACAGCGGCAGCGCGACGCTGCGGGCATGGATCGACAGCTTGCGGCTGTCGGCCAGCACCACGATCTGGTCGGCGCAGAGACTGAGATCGACGATCGAGCGCACCAGCAGCGGATGCGATTCCAGCACGCCCTCATGGCCGAGGCCCTGCGCGCCGAGAAAGAACTTCGAGGCATAGAAGGGCGTGGCCTGAGTGAGCGAATGGATGATGCCGGGTTCGCGGTGCAGATCGCCGCCGGCGATGGTCAGGCTGCAATGGCCATGGTCGCTGAGATAGGCAGCGAGCGGCATGGAATTGGTGAAGAGCCGGATGTTGCGGTCGGCGAGCTTGACCCCGAGATGGAAGCAGGTCGAGCCGCCATGGACGATGACCGCATCACCGTCGCGCACCATGGTGGCGGCGACAGCGGCGATCTGCCGTTTGGCATCGACCGCCAGATCTCGGTTCTCGTCATAGGGCCTGGCATAGGCGATGCCGGCTTGCGAGGCGCCATCGAGCGCCGAGATGCCGCCATAGACCTTCCTGGCCTCGCCAGCCTCGTCGATCTTGTCGATGTCGCGCCTGACCGTCGCCGCCGAGACGCCGAGCCGCTCCTGCAGCTCGCGCACCGAGGCGAACGGCCGGTCCCGCAACAGCTCGACGATCTGACGCTGGCGGCCGGAGTCGCTCAATTTTTTCCTCCCGACAATGCCATTTGCACGGCAATTGGTGCAACTTACTCAACATCGGGCGGATTGCAAGCCAGTTTTGATGATAGTAGATCACAGTTGACGTAGATCGCTCGCATCTGCGATATCATCGCCAATCATTCTCCCGTGACGGGAGATCGTGCGAGACCGACCGAGCCGTTGGAGGAAGATCGCCATGGCGACCACAGTTGATGCGCAGGAGCTGGCTGCCTTGCGAGCGCTTTCGGCCGCCATCGGCGCCGATCCGCACCTGACCCAGGCAGCCGGCGGCAACACATCGCTGAAGGCAGGCGACACACTGTGGATCAAGGCCTCCGGCACATGGCTGAAGGACGCGCTGACCGACGACATCATGGTGCCGGTGGCGATGGATCCGCTCATCGAGGCGGTGAAACAACGCGATCCGAGCGCCGACAAGCCACAGGCCTTCGCCATCGATGCCCTCAATCCGCGCGGCTTGCGGCCGTCGATCGAGACCACCGTGCATGCGCTGATGCCGCAACGGGTGGTGCTGCATGTCCACTGCGTCGAGACGATCTCACTTGCCGTCCAGGCCGATTGCGAGGCCGAGGCCGGGCGGCGTCTTCAGGGGATCGCGTGGGCGTATGTTCCCTATCGCCGGCCTGGCCTGCCCCTTGCCCAGGGCATTGCCGAGCGCCTCCGGCCGGGGGTCGACGTGCTAATCCTCGGCAATCACGGCCTGGTCGTCGCGGCGGAGACCGTGGCCGAGGCGGAGCGTCTGCTGCATCGGGTAAGATCGCTCCTGGCCCGCCCGGCGCGGCAGACAGCGGCCCCGGATATCGCGGCGCTGACGGCGCTTGCCGACAGCAGCGGCTATCGATTGCCGGCGGATGTCGAGGCGCATGCGGTGGCGCTCGACCCGGACAGCTGCCGCATCGCAGAAGCCGGCAGCCTCTATCCGGATCATGTCATCTTCCTTGGCCGGGGCTCCGTGGTGGCAAGGCCCGGCGAACAGGTTGCCGACGTCGTCGCGCGGCTGGGCGCAAATCCCGTCGCGGTGCTCTTTCCGGGCGCCGGCGTGCTGATGCGCGGCGACGCCAGCTCCGGCGCTGACGCCATGCAGCGCTGCCTCGCCGACGTGACCGCGCGGATCGACATCACGGCGCGATTGAACTATCTCACCGCCGCCGAGAATGACGAGCTGGTCAACTGGGATGCCGAGCAGTATCGCCAGAAACTCAACGCCGCGGGTTAGGTGAATGGTGCCGCTTGCAGTAGGCATCGACATCGGCACGTCCGGGTCGCGCGCCGTCGCGATGCGTCCGGACTTCTCCATCGCCGCGAGCGCCGCCATGCCGCTCGAACGCTTCGGCGCGAACGGCCGCGATCCCGCTGTCTGGCGGGCCGCGGTCGAGGCGACGCTGCGGGAGCTCTTCTCACAAATCGACCGCGGAGCGGTGCGGACAATCGCGGTGGACGGCACGTCCGGCACCCTGCTGCCGATCGACGGCGCCGGACGGCCGCTGGCCGAGCCGCTGATGTACAACGACAAGGTTCCGGATGCGACCATCATCGCTACGATCGACGGCGCGGCGCCGGAAGCAAGCGCCGCGCATGGGGCGACATCCGGACTCGCCAAGGCGCTCTGGTTCCAGCGCCTGCCTGACATCCATGCCGTGCTGCACCAGGCCGACTGGATCTCCGGACAATTCTCCGGCCGCTTCGACGTCAGCGACGAGAACAACAGCCTGAAGACCGGCTACGACGCCGAGGCATGCCGCTGGCCGGAGTGGATCGCGGCGACCGGCATGCGCATGGAGCTTCTGCCTGCCGTCGTCAGGCCAGGCAGCGTGACCGCCAGGCTCACGGCAGCGGCCGCCGGCCTGTTCGGCCTGCCGCGCGACGTCGTGGTGGTTGCCGGCACCACGGATGGCTGTGCCTCGTTCCTGGCGACGGGCGCTGTGGCCGCCGGCGACGGCGTGACCGCGCTCGGATCGTCGCTGACCATCAAGATCCTATCCGACCGGCCGATCTTCGCGCCGCGCTATGGCATCTACAGCCACCGGCTTGGCGACGCCTGGCTGGCGGGCGGCGCATCGAACACCGGTGGCAAGGTGCTCGCGCAGCATTTTTCGCTTGCCCGCATCATCGAGCTCAGCGCGGCGATCGATCCCGCGACGGAGACCGGCCTCGACTATTATCCGCTCGGCTCGCCTGGCGAGCGCTTTCCCATTGCCGATCCGGCGCTGCAGCCGCGGCTGTTGCCCCGACCACAATCCGACGCCGACCATCTGAAGGCGATGCTGGAAGGGATCGCCGCCATCGAGGCGCTGGGCTACCGGAGGCTTGCCGAACTCGGCGCGCCACCGCTGACATCGGTGCGCAGCGTCGGCGGCGGCGCCGCCAATGCCGCCTGGACCGCGATCCGGCAACGAAAGCTCGGCGTCGAATTTCGGCCTGCGCTGTCAGACGAGGCAGCGGCGGGCACGGCACGGCTGGCCCTCAAGGGTGCAAGCGAAGCGGGGCTGCTGTGAGCGCGAAGCACGCCATTCATCTCGACGGGGTCGCAGCGCTCGCCGAACGCTACGACGTGTTCCTGCTCGACCAGTTCGGCGTGCTGCATGACGGGCAGCAGCCTTACCCTGGCGCGGTCGAAGCCCTGTCGGCGCTGAAGCGGGCCGGCAAAACGGTGGCGCTGATCTCGAACTCCGGCAAGCGGGCGGAGCCCAATGAGAGGCGGCTGCTTAAGCTTGGTTTCGAGGCGGGAAGCTGGGACCATTTCGTCTCATCCGGCGAAGTGGCCTGGCGCATTTTCACGGACATGGTGCGCGAAGGCACGCTGCGGGCCGGCACAAGATGCCTGCTGATCAGCCGCGACGGCGACCGCTCGGCGATCGAGGGCCTGCCGCTTGTTTTGACCGAGCGCGGCGACGACGCCGAACTGGTGCTGATCGCGGCCAGCGAAGGCGACCGCTACGACCTCGATCACTACCGAAGACTTCTCGGCCCGGCGGCGGCACGGCAGGTGCCGTGCTTCTGCACCAATCCGGATCGGATCATGCTGACCGCGGTCGGACCGCGCTTCGGCGCCGGCGAGATCGCCGACCTTTACGAACGCCTCGGCGGCAGCGTCACCCGTATCGGCAAACCCTATCCGGCGATCTACGAAGCGGCGCTCGCGCTTGCGGGAAATCCGGATCGTCACGACGTGGTCTGTGTCGGCGACAGCGTCGAGCACGACATCGCCGGCGGCCAAGCCGCCGGCGTGGCGACCGCGCTGGTTCTGTCCGGGATATTGGTCGACAGCGGCGACCCTGCCGGGCTTCTCGACGAATTCAACGCGCATGCGGATTACATGCTGGACGCGTTTCGATGGCGTTGACTATTCGATCCTGCTGCCGCTCTTTGGATCGAACAGATGCAGCGCCGCAGGGTCGGCGGCCAGCCGAATGATGTCGCCCGGCCTGACGTTGCTGCGGCCCATGACGAAGACGCATATCTGCTGGTTGGCCAGCCTGACATAGAACTGCGTCGACAGGCCGAGCGGCTCGACTACTTCGACCTCGGCCTTGAGCGCGCCATCGTCGACCAGCTTGATGTGCTCAGGCCGCAGGCCAATGGTGAGCGCATCGCCGTCCTTGAGCGGCAGGCCATCCGGCAGCCGCAGCTTCTGGCCGTCGGCGAGCACGGCATCGACCTTGCCGCCCTTGGCGACCTTGGCCGGCAAGAAATTCATGCCGGGCGAGCCGATGAAGCCGGCGACGAAGGTGTTGGCCGGCCGGTCGTAAAGCTCGAGCGGGCGGCCAACCTGCTGCACATAACCGTCATGCATGACGACGATGCGGTCGGCCATAGTCATGGCCTCGATCTGGTCGTGCGTGACATAGACGGACGTGGTCTTGAGCTGCTGATGCAGCGCCTTGATCTCGGCGCGCATATGGACGCGCAGCTTGGCGTCGAGATTGGAAAGCGGCTCGTCGAACAGGAACACCTTCGGGTCGCGCACGATGGCGCGGCCCATGGCGACGCGCTGGCGCTGGCCGCCGGAGAGCTGGCGCGGCAGGCGGCCGAGATAGGAGTCGAGGCCGAGCCGCTTGGCGGCGGCGCCGACGCGGCTGTCGATCGTCGTCTTCTCAGCCTTCTTCAGCATCAGGCTGAAGCCCATGTTCGAGGACACGTCCATATGCGGATAGAGCGCGTAGGACTGGAACACCATGGCAATGTCGCGGTCCTTGGGCGCGACATCGTTGACCAGCCGCTCGCCGATATGGATCTCGCCTCCAGTGACCTCTTCGAGGCCAGCGATCATGCGCAGCAGCGTGGACTTGCCGCAGCCGGACGGGCCGACCAGCACGACGAACTCGCCGTCGGCGATCTCCAGATCGACGCCATGCAGGATGCGCAGCGAGCCGTAATCCTTCTCGACGTTTTGCAGGGTGACGGAAGCCATCTTTTATCCTTTGACCGCGCCAGCGGTAAGGCCGGTGACGAGATAACGTTGCAGGAAAGCGAAGAAGACGCAGACCGGGATCAGCGCCAGGATGGAGGCCGCCATCATCTGCCCCCAGTCGACGGCGAACTTGCCGATGAAGGTGAGCAGGCCGACGGCAAAGGTCTTCTGCTCGTCGCTGGAGATCAGCATCAGCGCGAACAGCAATTCGCTCCAGGCGGCGGTGAAGACGAAGCCGAGCGTGGCGCCCATGCCGGGCAAGGTCAGCGGCACGATCACCCGGCGCATCGCCTGGGCGCGGGTGCAGCCGTCGATCATCGCCGCTTCCTCGAGATCCTTCGGGATACCGTCGAAAAAGGACTGCATCAGGAAGGTGGCGAAGGCCGTGTTGAAGGCGGTGTAGATGATGATCAGGCCGATCAGGCTGTTGGTGAGACCCAGATCGCCCATGATGCGGTAGATAGGCGGGATGACCATGACAAGCGGGAAGGTCTGGGTGAGCAGCAACAGGATCGCCAAAGTCGCCTTCCCGCGGAAGGTGAAGCGCGACATGGCGTAACCGGCAAGCGTGGCGATGACGGTGACGAACGCGGCCGTCGACACCGAGACGATGACGCTGTTGAGGAAATAGCGCGGGAAGTCGGAGGCCTCGAGCACGGTGGCGAAATTCTTTAGCGTCGTCTCCGACGGCCAGAAGGTGATGCCTTCGGAATAGAGCAGGCGCTCGGGCGTCACTGAAATCTTCAGCGTCCAAAAGATCGGGAACAGCGCGAAGATCACGTAAGCGGCGATGGCCGCGTAGAGGCCGATGCCGCCCAAGAAGCGCGAGGAGGTGGAGCGACCGGCGATCATCAGACGTGCCTCACCAGTGTGCGGCGGATGGCGATCAGCCCGATGGCGTAGACGATCAGCAGCACCAGAAGCAGCACCGCCATCGCAGAGGCGTAGCCTTTGTCGAGCGACTTGAAGGCGCTGACATAGATGTAGACCGGCACCGTGCTTGTCGAGCCCGCCGGACCGCCTTCGGTCATGACGAAGATCAAATCGGCGAAGGTGGCGATCCAGATGGTGCGCAGCATGACCGTGATGACGATGGTGGGCGCCAGGAAGGGCAGCGTCACCTTGGTGAAGCGCTGCCAGGGCGAAGCGCCGTCGATGGCCGCGGCCTCATGCAGTTCGGACGGGATCGACTTCAGCGCGGCGAGCAGCGTGATGGCAAAGAAGGGGATGCCGAACCAGATGTTGGCAACGATCGGCCCCCACATGGCGGTGGCGGGGTCGGAGAGCACGTTGGTCGGTTCGGCCTTGAGGCCGAGCGCGAAGAGCCAATGCGGCAGCGGCCCGATGATCGGGTTGAACAGCCACGCCCAGGTGAGGCCCGAGAGAAAGGACGGCACCGCCCAGGGCAGGAAGACGACAGCCTGCACGACCTTGCGGCCGTAGAATGGCTTGTCGAGCAGCAGCGCCAGGCCCAGGCCAAGGAAGAATTGGAAGAACAGGCTGGCGACGGTCCACCAAAGCGTGTTGATCAGCGCCTGGCCGAGCACCTGGTCGGAGAACATAGCCTGGTACTGGGCAAGGCCGATATATTGCGACTTGAAGGCCGAGAATTTGCGGAAGGAATAGCTGATGCCGATGATCAATGGCACCAACAGCACCAGAACCAGCAGGACAATAGCCGGCGAAAGATAGAGCCATGGCTCGATCGCGGCCTTGCCCAGCCGTCGCTTGCGCGGCCGGGCCGCGGATCGGATTTCGGACACTGCGTAGGTCATGCGGTGCTCGCGTTGGGGATTGAGGGCCGGCGATGGCGACAGCGCCCTTCTCCCCGTTCACGGGGAGAAGATGCCGGCAGGCAGATGAGGGGCGGCGCCAACCTTTCAGAACTCGGCGCTGCCCCTCATCCGTCACTTCGTGACACCTTCTCCCCGTAGAACGGGGAGAAGGAAAAAGAGGCGCGAATCTGCGAAATGCTGGCGCTGCCCCTCATCCGGCCCTACCGGGCCACCTTCTCCCCGTGAAACGGGGAGAAGGAAGAACCTGAGCTTACTTCTTGTTCTTGGCCAGCCAGTCCTGCTGCTCCTTGGTCAGGAACTTGGCCCACTCGTCGGCCACGTCCTTGGCCGGTTTCTGGCCGAGCAGAACTTCCTGGAAGTTCTTGATCGCCACCTGGTCGACGAAGTTGCCGAGATTTTCCAGATGCGTCGGCGGCGTCACCATTTCATATTTGGAGCTGTCGCTGAGCTCGGTGAACCAGCCCTTGAACTGCTCGGTCTTGAAATGCGCGTCCTGGTCGGCGCCATTGTGGATCGGCACAACGCCGACTTCCTTGGCCCATTCCAGATTGTCCTTGGACGACAGAAGCGTCGCCATCAGCTTCCAGGCCTCGTCCTTGTGCTGCGAGTTGGCGAACATCGCCCAGCCGGCATAGCCAAGCGTCGGATAGGATTTGCCGCTCGGGCCTACGGGAAGCGGCGCCACCGCG
Source organism: Mesorhizobium sp. M2A.F.Ca.ET.043.02.1.1 (assembly GCF_003952405.1). Lineage (NCBI taxonomy): Bacteria > Pseudomonadati > Pseudomonadota > Alphaproteobacteria > Hyphomicrobiales > Phyllobacteriaceae > Mesorhizobium > Mesorhizobium sp. M2A.F.Ca.ET.043.02.1.1. The sequence continues at coordinate 3,830,382 of NZ_CP034445.1, read as the reverse complement.
AAGTCGTCGGCGCTCATCTTGTCGGCGATGCCGAGCAGCGCGTCGGGATCCTGGTTGAGCATGGCGCAGGTGCCGGAATAGAAGCCTGTCACCGTTTCGTTGAAGCCCCAGCTCACGGCATCCTTCGGCGCCAGGCCGTTCTTGTACATGTCGGCCAGCATCTGCAGGCCTTTCACCGAGCCTTCATCATTGATGGTCGAGACACCGTCCTCGGTGAAATAGCCACCCTTGCCGTCGGCGATGTTCATGAACATGTGCATGCCGTTGAAGGCGCCGGGGCCGCCGCGCAGGCAGTAGCCATATTTGCCGGGGATGGCCGAGATCTTCTTGGAGAAGTCGACGAACTCGTCCAGCGTTGCCGGCGGACGATCGAGGCCGGCTTCCTTGAACAGCTTCTTGTTCCAGAACAGCGCGTTCACATAATAGCCGTAGGGGATCATGAACTGGGTGTTGTTGACGGTCGAGCCGAACTGCTTGGCGCGGTCACCCAGCGTCTTGGCGTCGTCCCACTTGGCCATATAGGGGCCGAGATCCTCGAGCTGGCCGTTGTTGGCGTAGAGGCCCATCCAGCGTTCCGGCATCTCGACGACGTCGGGCGTGTCGCCGGCCTGCACCATGGTGAGGAATTTTTCGAAGGCCTGGCCCCAGGGCAGCGAGACCACCTCCACCTTGATGCCTGGATTGGCGCTCTCGAATTCGGCGATCTGCTTCTTCAGAAATTCGGTGCGCGGCGGGCTGGTGATGACCTCGACCAGCTTGATGGTGGTGTCGGCCAGCGCGCCGCTGGCGGAGATCGCCAGGCCGGCGACGGCGGCAAGCATGAAGGTCAGTCTTTTCATGTTCAGGACTCCCATTTTGAACACTCGTTATTTTTTTGACTTGTCGAAGGCCTGGGCAATGTCGGCCCAGAGGTCTTCGACATTTTCCAATCCGACATTGAAGCGGATGGTTCGGGGGCTGACGCCGAAGCGCGCCATCGAATTGATGCCCGGCGTCTGCTCGAGCGAGGCCTTTGCCGGCACGACCAGGCTTTCGTGGCCGCCCCAGCTGACGCCGATGCGGAAATATTTCAGCGCATCGACGAAGGCCGGGATGTCGACATCCTCGGTGGCCTCGAAGGAGAACAGGCCGGCATAGCCGGCTAAGGTCTTCTTGCCGGGATGGTTGGAATAGGCGGGGTGGTTGACGCGCTCGACCTTGCCATGCGCCTTCAGCCGCTCGGCGAGGATGAGCCCACTCTTCATGTGATGCGGAAGGCGAAGCGGCAGCGTGCGCAGGCCGCGCAGCAAGAGCCAGCCTTCGAAGGGCGACAGCTTGCCGCCAAGCTGCGAATAGGTCTGCTCGTTGATGTGCTTGATGTGGGCGGCCGAGCCCGCCACCACGCCGGCGACGGTGTCGCTGTGGCCGCTCAGATATTTCGAGGCCGAATGCAGCACCAGGTCGACGCCATGAGAGATCGGCTTCTGGAAGACGGGCGTCGCCCAGGAATTGTCTATCGTAGTGACAATGCCCTGCTCCTTCGCCAGCCGCGTCAGATGCTCGAGATCCTGCAGCTCGAACATCATCGAGGTCGGGCTTTCGAGATAGAGCAGCTTGGCGCCGGGAAGCGCGGCCGCAACCGCGTCGGGATCCGAGCCGTCGACATAGTCGACCTTGATGTTCAAACGCGGAAACAGGCGTTCGAACAGCCGGTAGGCATCGCCGTAGCAGTTGCGCACGGCGACCAAGCGCTCTCCGGCGCCGACGAAGGCGAGCACCGTGGCGCTGATGGCCGCCATGCCGCTGGAGAAACCGCGCGCGGCTTCGGCGCCTTCGAGCGCCGCGACACGCGCCTCGAACTCCATCACCGTCGGATTGTCGCCGCGCGAATAGATCGGCTGCTTTCTTCTGCCAGCAAAAGTGTCGGCCATGTCTGCGTAGCTGGCGAAGGTGAAGAGCGAGGTCTGGTAGATCGGCGGCACCACCGCGCCGCCGGGGAACGGATCATCATGCGCAAGCAGCGTCGCCGCCTCGCCGAGATAGTCGCTGGCCAGGGAGGCCGGGTCGAAAGTGTTGGGCTGCTCGTTCATCTGCGGTCCGAAAGTTTGAGGTTGGCGGCGCCGCGCTTCAGATCGTCCTCGACGGTGGCGATGAGCTTCAGCGCCTCGGCGCGGGCACCGTCGGGGTCATGCGCGGCGATGCGCTCGAAAATGGTGCGGTGATAGGGAAAGCTGGCATGGCCGAAATCGCGCACGCCGAGCGGATGTTCCCAGAAGCGGTGGAACATCTCGTACATGGCGGCGATGATCTGCTCGAAGAGCGGATTGCCGGAGGCACGGAAGACCGACTGGTGGAACTCCCAATCCTCGTCCGAGGACATGCCGGCGCGAGTCTGGAACGCCTCCTCCATGAGGTCGAGCTTGCGCTCGATCTCGGCGAGCTCGGCCTTGCGGGCACGAATGGCGCAAAGGGCGGCCGCCTCCGCCTCCAGCGCTCGGCGGATTTCCAGCGTCGCCATCAGCCCGGCGAAATCATTGCCGCCGGCGAGCGTCAGCGGCATGTGCAGCATGTCGGGCGAGACGGCGGCCTTGAGATAGGTGCCCGAGCCCTGCCGCCGTTCGACAAGGCCCAGCCCTTCCCAGCGCGTCAGCGCCTCGCGCACCGTGTTGCGGCTCACCTTGAGGCGTTCGGCGAGGATGCGCTCGGTCGGCAGTTTTTCGCCCGGGCCCAGAGCCTCCTGCCGCACGAACCCCGCCAACGCCTTCAGCACCGCGTCATCGCGGGCCGTCGTCTGGATCGGGGGCAAAAGATCGGTCAAGCCGGCTGCGCCTAAAGTGGTTCAATGGTCCAACCAATTTCTGCACAGACCGAAAGATGAGTCAACGGTCGAAATTACGCCGGGCCGACGACGCGGATTTCGCCATTCGGCCCTGAGGTATTAGGCGCGGATCCGCGCAGACGCGGCAGCCGCGCGCTCCCGGCGCCAACGAGCGAACATCTCCTCGCGGACCCGCCTCGAACCCGAAAGCCGCGCTTTCGCCTCCGCCAGGACAGCCGGTGAGGCCTCGGCCGGCGTGCCGGAGCGGAAGGGTGGTACCGGCGCGTATTCGAGCGAGAGCTGCACGATCTCGGCTTCGGCTTGGCCAAGCAACCTTGCGACCAGTGCCAGGCCGAAATCGATGCCTGAGGTGACGCCGCCGGCGGTGATCAGCTTGCCGTCCTCGACGATCCGCGCATCGACCGGGATCGCGCCGAATTCTTCCAGGAAATCATGCGCATACCAGTGCGTGGTGGCGCGTTTGCCCCTGAGCAGCCCGGCTGCGCCAAGCACCAGGGCGCCGCTGCATACCGAGGTGATGTAGCGCGCCTCAGCCGCGCGCTCCCAGACGAAATCCAGAACCGCCTTATCCTCGAGCAGCGCGTTGAGGCCGCCGCCACCTGGAATGCACAGCACGTCGAGCGGCGGACAATCGTCGAAGGTAGCAGTCGGCGTAAGTGAAAGACGCGTCGAGGACGTCACCGGATTGCGATCCTTCCAGATCAGTTCCACCTCGGCGCCCTTGACGGTCGCCATGACCTCATAAGGCCCAGTGAGGTCGAGTTGCTGGACGTTGGGGAAGACGAGAATGCCGAAACGAAGGCTCATGGAAATCTCCACAGTTTGACTTGGGGCAGGTTGACTTCGGGCAATCTACGGCATCATGCTTTGGCCCGATCGCCAATCATCCCTCGTTTCAGGCCAGCCATGCGCCGCATCGAAATCCTCGCCTATCCCGACATCCAGCTCCTCGATGTCAGCGGACCGCTTCAGGTTTTCGCCAGCGCCAACGACTTCAGGACGCAGGCCGGCGAAGCGCCGGCCTATGACGTCGTGGTCGTCGCCGCTTCGCCACGGATCAGGACATCGTCCGGTCTGGTGGTTGAGGCAGCGGCGTTGCCGGCGCACGGAACCACAATCGACACGGTGATCGTGCCCGGCGGCTGGGGCGTCAACGCGGCCTGCGAGGATGCCGAGCTGGTCCAGTGGATCATCGGCCGCTCGCGCGATGCGACGCGAACCGCCTCCGTCTGCAGCGGCGCCATGCTGCTGGCCGAGGCTGGCCTGCTCGACGGCCGGCGTGCGGTGACCCATTGGGCTCGCTGCGCGGAGTTCGCCCGACGCTTTCCGGCGGTTCGGCTCGATCCCGACCCGATCTTCATTCGCGACGGCAATGTCTGGACCTCGGCCGGCGTGACGGCCGGCATCGACCTCGCACTGTCCTTCGTCGAGGCCGATCTTGGCCGGCGCATGGCGCTGGCGGTGGCGCGCGAGCTGGTCGTCTTCCTCAAGCGTCCCGGCGGCCAGGCGCAGTTCAGCCAGACCTTAAAGCTGCAGCAAGGCGACGGGCGCTTCGACCGGCTGCATGGCTGGATCCTCGACAATCTCAGCGCCGATCTCTCGCTGGAGCAATTGGCCGACCGCGCCAATATGAGCCGGCGCAGTTTCTCGCGGCGCTATCAGGAGGCGACCGGCCGCACACCCGCCCGCGCCGTCGAGGAGATCCGGATCGAAGCGGCGCGGCGGATGCTGGAGCGGGGACAAACGGTCGGCCAGACGGCGCGGCGTTGCGGCTTCGGCTCGGAAGAAACGATGCGGCGCGGCTTCCTACGTGTCCTTGGCACCAACCCGCGCGACTACCGCGAGCGCTTCTGATCGCGACCGCTCGCGCCATGAAGCCGGGCTGAGCGAGGTAACGCGCCGGAACTCGCGGTTGAAGTTCGATTTGGTCTGGAAGCCGGATTCGAGCATCGCCGCAGTCACCGACATGTCGGTTTCGCTGAGCAGCCTGCAAGCTTCAGCAATGCGGAAATCATTGATGAACTGAGAGACGTTCTTGCCGGCCAGCCGATTGACCGCGCCCGATATCTGGCGGGCGGGCACGCCGGCGCGGCGGGCCAGCCGCGACAAGGTGAGATTTTCATCGCGCGCCAGTTTCCGGTCGGCCAGGAGGGTGCGTATCCTGTCGAGAACCTCACGATCCTGCGCCGCTGTCGATGGTGTTTCGAGCTCCTCGGCGGCATCGGATTGAGGCTGCGCGCGCGCAGCGGCGATGGCAGTCAGCCCGATGAGAAAAAGGCCAAGAAAGTTCGCATTGCTGACGATGAAGGCCGCGTTCTCGCCTCTGCTCCATTCAAAATCCATCAATATGGCGAGATCGAAGAAGGCAGAGACACAAAGCGCCAGGGCGGCGATGACGAGCGCACGGTGCGCAGCGACGGCGCCATCAAGCCGCGCCTCGTCCAGCGCATCGGGACCGGCGCGGCCCAGATCGAGCACGGCCAAGGCATAACCGACGAAGATCACGATCATGGCGGCGTCGATCAGCGCCGGCGCGAACAGCACCAGGGCAAGCATCAGGACAGGCGGGGCGGCATGAAGCCAGCGGACGCTGTCAGCGTCGGCGGCGCTGCGGTGGATCAGACTGCGAAACCCGGCAAACACGATGGGCGGAAGGCCGCTCGCAACCACCGGCAGCACGTAGCGCAGCGCTGTCATGCCATAGCCCCAGCGCAGACCGAGAAGCACCGACTGCAGGATGCAAAGGCCGATCAGGGCGAGAAACGGCCGGCTCGGCTGCTCAGCATGCAGCATCCGGATAAGCAGGACCAGCAGCAACAGGGCGACGACGAAGGGAAGCGGAACGAAAATCACGGGCAGTCTCAAAAGCAGTCGGGTGCATTGATAATGGCCCGGATCACGATTGAGAACGACCTCGATCGCGATCGAGGTCGCAACTTCGGGATGTCATCAGCAGATCATCGCCGGTCTCTCCAACCGAGCGAGGTGCTCATGACATTCTCCCGCATCCTGTCCGCAGCAATACTCACAGTCGCTTTCACCGCTACAAGCCACGCCGCGGAGGTCGGCATGCGCGAAATCTCCGTCGCGGCGCCGGATCGCGGCCGTGATTTCCAGGTCTTTGTCTGGTATCCGGCCGAGGCGGGCGGCGAAGCCATCGTGCTTGGCGACAACAGGGCCTTCAAGGGCGTGCCGGCCTTCAAGAATGCGCCACCGCTCAAGGGGCGCTTTCCCCTGGTCGTGCTGTCGCATGGGTCGGGCGGGCGCGTGCAAGGCATGGCCTGGCTGGCGACGGAACTCGCAAAGGCAGGTTTCGTCGTCGCCGGGCCCAATCATCCCGGCACGACCAGCGGCGACTCGACGCCAGCCGACACGCCGAAATTGTGGGAGCGCACGCGGGACCTCTCGGCCGTGATCGACGCGATGACGACCGACCCGACATGGGGCAACGCCGTCGACGGCGACAGGATCGGCGTGCTCGGCTTCTCGCTCGGCGGCGCCGCGGCGATGGAGATTGCCGGCGCCCGCGCCAGCCTCGACGCTTATGCCCATTATTGCGACGAGTACAAGAAATGTGACTGCGCCTGGTATGCGGGCGGCATCGGCTACCGTGACGACGCGGTCGTGCATGTCGACAAGCTCGACCTCAGGACGATCGACAAGGCGCGTTTCGAGCAGTCAAACCTCGACCGCCGCGTCAAAGCGGCCGTGCTGGTCGATCCCGGCCTTGCGCCGGCCTATGACACCGCCAGCCTGAAGGCGATCGCGATCCCGATGGATTTCATCAATCTCGGCGGCACCGACACGATTCCGCTGGGCGTCGTTGCCGACAAACTGGCTGCGATCGCGCCGCGCGGCACATATGCCTCCGTCAAAGGCGCCATCCATTTCAGCTTCTTGCAGGAATGCAAGCCGGGCGGCGCCGAGCTGCTGAGGGAAACGGGCGAGGTCGATCCGATCTGCGCCGACGGCGGCAGCCGCTCGCGCGCCGACCTCCATGCCGAGCTGGTCGGTCTGATCCGGAGCGACCTGGAGCGCAGCCTGCAGGGTCCTATGTGACCTCGGCCTGTCGCGTAAAAGACTTCCACGGCCATTCGGCGCGATGGCCTAAAGCGCGTCGCGCTGAACCGGATTCAGGCGACGCGCTTTAAGTCTTTGTTTTGATGCATGTCGTTGTCCCAGAACCGCTCACACTTCTGGGCGACATGCATTATAGCGCCGCCGGCAGCGGCCCAATCGCTGCGAGGCCGGCTTCGGTAAGCGCGTAGATGCCGCGCTCGGCGCGGGCGAACCAGCCATAGTAATTGTGCTGCAGGATGCTTGCGGCGCGTGGCGAAAGCGTCTTCAGGTCGCGCGGCCGCTTCGGACCGTCGACCATGGCGGCGGCGCAGGCGAGCGCCTCCTGCCGGTAGGCGGTCATGATCGGCTTCTTGCGCGTGCTGCCGCCCATGGATGGGTCGCCCTTGCGGCGATGATGCTCCTCGACCAAGCGCGAGCGCCGCCGTGGATCGCGTCGCGGCGGCAGGGCGGCGGGACTGAGGATCAACTCCACCTCGCCCCTGGCGCTGACGCCAAGGAGGCCGAAGCCGAGGCGACGACAAAGCGCGCGGAAGCGCCGGTCGTGCTCCCGGCCCTTGCCGCGCGCCGACATCAAGGCGGCGAGCCACACTTCGTCGCAGGCCGCCGCGCGGTCGACGGCTTGCAGGACGAGCTCGAGGTTGAATTGCAGCTTGAGCTCGCAGATGACGACGACCGGCGGCTCGCCGGCGCGCACGCCGACCACGTCGCAGCCGCCAACCTCGCCCTTGACGGCGAAATCCATGCTCTCGAGGAACCGCTTCACCGGCTCGTAGAGGGAGGTTTCCTGCATGAGAGAGGCATAACCGATTCGCGGCTGGTCGGCCCAGCGGCACCATTGCGGTCACGGGCACCGATGTCAGGCGCGGTGCAGGTAGTCCTCGATCGACTGCGCCTTCATCTCGACCGAGAAACCGGGCGCCTGGGGCGGCATATAGGCGGCGTCGCGGATGACGCAGGGTTCGATGAAATGCTCGTGCAGGTGGTCGACATATTCGATCACCCGCCCATCCTTAGTACCTGACACGGCGACATAGTCGATCATCGACAGATGCTGGACATATTCGCACAAGCCGACGCCGCCGGCATGCGGCCAGACCGGCAGGCCGAACTTGGCGGCGATCAGCAGCACCGCCAGCACTTCGTTCAGCCCGCCCATGCGACAGGAATCGATCTGCACCACGTCGATTGCGCCGCCGGCGATGAACTGCTTGAACATGATGCGGTTCTGGCACATCTCGCCGGTCGCGACCTTGATCGGCGCCACGGCCTTGCGGATCTTGGCGTGGCCGCCGACGTCGTCGGGACTGGTCGGCTCCTCGATGAAGAAGGGCTTGGCGAACGCGAGGTCCTTCAGCCAGTCGATCGCCTGGTCGACCTCCCAGACCTGGTTGGCGTCGATCATCAAATAACGGTCTGGACCGATGACCTCGCGGGCGATCCTGAGACGGTGGATGTCGTCGGCGCGGTCGCGGCCGACCTTCAGCTTGATGTGGTTGAAGCCATCGTCGACCGCTTCCTGGCAGAGGCGCCTGAGCTTGTCGTCGGGATAGCCGAGCCAGCCGGCCGAGGTGGTGTAGCAGGCATAGCCCTCGCGCTCGAGCGCGGCGATGCGCTCGACCTTGCCGGCTTCGGCCTTCTTCAAAATCTCGAGCGCCTCGGCCGGCGTGATGGCGTCGGTGAGATAGCGGAAGTCGATGGTCCTGACGATCTCTTCCGGGCTCATCTCGGCGACCAGGCGCCAGACCGGCTTGCCGGCTTCCTTGGCCCAGAGATCCCACACCGCGTTGACCACCGCGCCGACTGCGAGATGCATGGCGCCCTTGTCCGGCCCGATCCAGCGCAACTGGCTGTCGCCGGTCACGTGATGCCAGAAGCGGCCGGGATCCTGCTTCACCCAGTCGAGATCGAGACCGACGACGAGATGGCGCAGCGCCTCGATCGCCGCGCAGCAGATCTCGTTGCCACGGCCGATGGTGAAGGTGAGGCCATGACCTTTCAGCGACGGGACGTCGGTGTCGAGGATGACATAGGCGGCCGAATAATCCGGATCCGGGTTCATCGCGTCGGAGCCGTCGAGGCTTTGCGATGTCGGGAAGCGGAGGTCGAAGGTTCTGAGGTCCGTGATTTTCGTCATTGCTGCCTCGTGCTGGCCCGCCTCGTCATTCGATCGCCGGAGCGGCCTCAGATCGACCAGCCGCCGTCGATGTTGTAGGCCTGCCCGGTCGTGTAGGTCGCGCCGGCCAGATAGACGGCGAGATCGGCGATCTCTTCCGGCGTGCCGATCCTGCCCATCGGCTGGCGGGCGATGAAGGCCGCGCGCGCCGCCTCATAGTCGCCTTGCGCCTGCATGCGGCCCTGAAGCGAAGGGCTCTCGACCGTGCCCGGGCAGATGGCATTGCAGCGTATACCTTTGGCAACATAATCGGCTGCGATGGACTTGGTCAGGCCGATAACGGCTGCCTTGGTCACGCCGTAAGCAAAACGGTTCGGCACCCCTTTCGGGGCGCCGGCGACGGACGCCATGTTGATGATCGCGCCGTCGCCGCGCTCCAGCATGCCGGGCAGCACGGCGCGGATGGTGCGGATCATGGCGCGCACATTGAGGTTGAAGGCGAAGTCGAGATCCTCGTCCTTCATCTCCAGGATCGAGCCGGCATGGACGAAGCCGGCGCAGTTGAACAGCACGTCGACGCGGCCGATCTCGGCAAAGGCGGCCTTCACCGCCTCGTCGTTCAGCACATCGAGCTTTCGCGTCGCAATGCCGGGCGTGTTGGCGAGCTCAGCCAGGGCCGCCTCATTGATGTCGGTGGCATGGACGATGGCGCCCGCTTTCGCGAAGGCCAGCGCACTTGCCCGTCCGATGCCTTGCGCGGCCGCCGTGACGACCACGACCTTGCCTGTGATGTCAGCCATTCTTTATCTCCGTCCTTCAGCCGGGCCGTCGCTCGACGATGTAGATGTGGTCCGCGGCCAGCACGACCTCGTCGCGCTGGTTCAAAACCTCGACGCGTTCGATGACGCGTCCGGCATTCGGCCGTTTCGGGTCATCTTCCTTGGCCGCGATGGTGGTGCGCGTGCGGATCGTGTCGCCGATGAAGACCGGCTTGATGAAACGCAGCCGGTCGTAACCATAGGAGAAGGCGACCGGATTGATGACGCTCGCCGTCAGGCCGACGCCGACCGAGAAGACCAGCGTGCCATGCGCGATGCGCTGGCCGAAGGGCGTCGTCTTCATGAACTCGGCGTCCATGTGGTGCGGGAAGAAATCGCCGGTGTGCCCGGCATGGACGACGAAATCGGTCTCGGTGATCGTGCGGCCGCTGGTGAGGCGCGACGCGCCGATCTCGTAATCCTCGAAATAGGTGGTCTGTTCCATGTCCGGCCTTATGGCTTCGCGGCCAGCGGCGTCGCCGGCGCGGCGCTCGATTTATAGGCGGCCTCGACCAGCGCCATGGTGTGCCAGGCGTCCTCGACAGAACTCACCAGCTCAGCATCTTCGCCGGAGGCGAAGCGCTGGACATTGGCCATGCGGCCGACAAAGGCATCGGGAAACCATTCGCCGGCGAGCGACACGGTGACCCACTCCGACCCGCCTTTCGGATGGATTTCCAGAATGTCCGGCTCGCCGCGCGGGTAATCGAGATTGAGGCCGAGCTTGACATAGGCCGCGCCCTCGGTGCCGCAGATGCGAAACTCGCAGGCCTGGTGGCGGCGGCCGAATTTGTGGTCGTGGTTGATCGAGAGCGCGCAGCGCACCGTGTCGCCGTAGTCGAGAATGGCGCTGGTGCGGGTCTGCGCGACCTTGTGGTTGGGATGGCCGAGCGTCTTGGCGTGCACGCCCAGCGGGTCGCCGAGAAGCTGGCGGATCAGGTCGAGATAATGGATCGAATGCATGGCGATCTCGACGCGTGGCGCCTTGAGCAGGAACTCCCAAAGCTGCCACGGCGTATCGAGCGCGAGCAGCGCATCGAAATCGACGACCTCGCCCAGCCAGCCCTTGGCGACAGCGTCCTTCAGCGCCAGCATCATCGGCGCGAAGCGAAGCTGGAAGTTGACCGCGGCCTTCAGTCGCTTGGCGCGGCAGATTTCAAGGATTTCCGTCGCCTCGCCGAGATAATTGCCCATCGGCTTCTGGATCAGCGCGACGGCGCCATCCGGCAGCGCTTTCAGCACATCGGCGTGGCGGCCGGGCGGGGTGGCGAGGTCGAAGATCGCGTCCTTTACCGCCGCTGCTTCCTCGACCGAACGGAACGCCGTCACGCCCCATGTCTCGGCGAGCTTCTGCGCCTTCGCCTGGTCCGGATCGTAGAGGCCGGAAATCGGGAAGCCGCCCTTGCGGTAGGCCGGAAAATGCGCATCGCCGACGATCGAGCCGGCGCCGAAGGTGACGATCGGGCGCGGCTTCGACGGCTTCGGCCAGGACTGCGACAGCGATGCCGGATCGAAGGCCTCAGTCATGATGGAAGACCTCGTCCATCGACGCCCACCACTCGCCTTCCTTTCGGGTTTCGAGCGGCTCCTGGCAGGGCATGCATACCGACCACCATTCCTGCGTCTTCGGGTCGGCCGCCATCTTGGCCATGTCGGCGGCGTAGTCGGTGCCGTGATATTCGAAATAGGAGAACAGCAGGTTCTCAGGCCGCTTCAGGTAGATCGAATAGTTCTTGATGTTGCAGGCCGAGATCATGGTCAGCACGTCCGGCCAGACGGCGGCGTGAAGGCGGACATATTCCTCGACCTTCTCGGATTTCAATCCAAGCACCATGCCCATGCGCTGCATAACCGCCTCCCTATTTCACGATCGCCGTGGTGAATTCGGCGATGCTTCTTGCCTTGACCGCGTCCCAGTCCCAGTCGATGCCGATGCCGGGCTCGCTGGGCGCCAGAGCATGGCCATCCTCGATGCGCATCTTGGCGCCCGTCAACTCATCGAGCTGCGGAATATACTCGACATATTTGCCGTTCTGGATGGCGCAGACCAGGCTGACATGCAATTCCATCAGGAAATGCGGGCAGACCGGCATGTCGAAGGCCTCCGCGGCATGGGCGACTTTCAGCCAGGGCGTGATGCCGCCGATGCGGCCGACATCGACCTGGACGATGCTGGCGCCGCCTTTCTGCATGTACTCGCGGAAGTGCCTGATCGAATAGAGCGACTCGCCGACGGCGATCGGCGTCGCCGTCGAATTCGACAGCCGCACATGGCCGTCTATGTCGTCGGCCGGCAGCGGCTCCTCGATCCAGGCGAGGTCGAGATCGCGCAGCCGCTCGGCGCGGCGGATCGCCTCGTCGACGGAAAAGCCCTGGTTGCAGTCGGTCATGATCTCATAGCCGTCGCCGACGGCCTTGCGCACGGCCGACAGCCGCGAAAAATCCTCCGAGCCATGCGGCTTGCCGATCTTGACCTTCGAGCCGGTGAAGCCCTTGGCCTTCGCTTCCAGCGCATCGTTGACCAAAGCCTGCGTCTCGATATGCAGCCAGCCGCCTTCTGTCGTGTAGAGCGGACAGCGGTCCTTGGCGCCGCCGGCGAGCTTCCAGAGCGGCAGGTTCTGTTTTCTCGCCCGCAGATCCCACAGCGCCGTGTCGATCGCGGCGAGCGCGATCGCGGTGATGGCGCCGATGGTGGTGGCGTGGGTGGCGAATTCGAGATCGTGCCAGATCGCCTCGATCTGGTCGGCGTCGCGGCCGATCAGGCGCGGCGCGAGATGGTCGGCGAGAAGCCGCATCACCGACGAGCCGCCGGTGCCGATCGTGTAGCTGTAGCCGGTGCCCGTCGCGCCGTCGGAATCGGTGATGGTTACGATCGGCGTTTCCTGGCTGACGAAACTCTGGATGGCGTCCGTGCGCTTGACCTTCGGCACGAGGTCGACCATGCGCAGTTCGATCTTCTCGATTTTCGCCATGTCAGTTCCTCAGCGACTTGCCGGTTTCGGCGGAGAACAGATGCGCGCGGCTCAGATCGAAGCTCATGCCGATCCTGTCGCCGGCTTTCAGCGGCCTGGGATTGAGCATGCGCGAGACCCAGTCGGCGCCGTTGAACTCGGCGAAGACCAAAGTTTCATTGCCGAGCGGCTCGGTGATGCTGACCGGCAGCTCGACGCGGTGGACTTCCGTTTCGCCGCCCGAGCTCAGGCCGTGGCCGGTCGGGTAGAAATCATCCGGGCGGATGCCGAACACGACCTTGTCGCCGGCCGCCGTCTTCGACTTGAACTGGCCAGGCAGCGGCAGGCTGTCGCCGCGGCTGAAAACCAATCTGCCGTCGCTGACGGTCGCCTCGTGCAAATTCATCGGCGGCGAGCCGATGAAACCGGCGACGAAACGGGTGGCAGGACGGCTGAACACCTCGTCCGGCGTGCCGACCTGCTCGATTTGGCCGGAGCGCATGATGACGATGCGGTCGGCAAGCGTCATCGCCTCGACCTGGTCGTGGGTGACATAGATGACCGTCGACTTCACCTTGGCATGCAGCTTCTTGATCTCGGTGCGCATCTGCGTGCGCAGCTTGGCGTCGAGGTTGGAGAGCGGCTCGTCGAACAGGAAGACGTCGGGATCGCGCACGATGGCGCGGCCCATGGCGACGCGCTGGCGCTGACCGCCGGAAAGCTGCGAAGGCCGGCGCTCCAGCAGTTCGTCGAGGCCGAGGATGGCGGAGGCTTCCGCCACCCGCCGATCCATGTCGTCCTTGGCGGCGCCCGCGATCTTCAGCGAGAAGCCGAGATTCTCGCGCACCGTCATATGCGGGTAGAGCGCGTAGGACTGGAACACCATCGAGATGTTGCGCGAGCGCGGCGGCAGGTCGTTGACCACGCGACCGCCGATGTCGATGTTGCCGCCGCTGATGTCCTCGAGGCCGGCGATCATGCGCAAGGTCGTCGATTTGCCGCAGCCCGACGGGCCGACCAGCGCGATGAATTCGCGGTCGGCGATATCGAGATCGATGCCATGCACGATCTCCATATTGCCGTAGCGCTTGGTGAGCTTTTTCAGCGAAACCGTTGCCATGAAGTTCAACCTTTCACCGCGCCGGAGGTGAGGCCGCCGACGAGGTGTTTCTGGACGATGTAGGTGAGGGTCAGCGCCGGGATGATCATCACCACGGCCAGCGCGCACATGCCGCGCCAGTCGATGGTGAACTCGGCCGTGTAGTCGAGCAGCCCGACGGGCAGCGTCTTGGAGTTGACGGAACGGGTCAGCTGCGAGGCCAGCGCGAACTCGTTCCAGCAGGTGAGGAAGGCGAAGATGGCGGCCGAGGCGATGCCGGGACGCGCCAGCGGGAATTCGACCTGCCAGAAGGCCTGCCAGCGCGTGCAGCCGTCGATCTGCGCGGCCTCGGCCAAATCCTTCGGCACCTGGCGGAAAAAGCCGTCGATCAGCCAGATGGTGAAGGGGATGTTCAGCGCCACATAGGCGAGGATCATGCCGAAATGCGTGTCGATGATGCCGAGCCGCGCATAGACGAAGAAGAGCGGCAGCGACATGGCGATGCCGGGCACGGTACGGGTCAGCATCAGGCCGAGGAACATGCCCGACTTGCCACGGAAGCGATAGCGCGCGAAGGCGTAGCCGCCGGCCATGCCGATGGCGACCGCGATCACCGTCGAGGTGACCGAGATGATCAGCGAGTTGCGGAAATAGTCGAGCACCGGAATGCCGCCTTTGCCGATGCCGCTGAACATGGCGACATAGGCGTCGAAGGACAGCTCTTGCGGGATCCAGACCGGCGGCTTGGCCATGATCTCGACTGTGGGCCTGAGCGACGACAGCACGATCCAGATGCCCGGCAGGCAGATCAGCAGCATGGCCAGGAACAGGCCGACACGATGCGCCACGGTCAGCGTGCGGCGGATCAGCCGGGCGGAGGCGTTCTCGTCCATCATCACCACTCCGCGCCGATCTGCGCGCGCGCCGCGGCGAGCTTGTTGTAGAAATACACCGTGAAGGCGATCGACAGCAGGATCGAGAAATAGGCCATGGCGTTGGCCAGCCCCATGCGCGCGTCGCTGTAGGCGGTGCGCCCGACCAGCGTCCACAACAGCTCGGTGCGACCGGCCGGGCCGCCATCAGTCATGATCTTGACGATGTCATAGGCGCGCGCGACGTCGAGCGAACGGATCGTCATGGCGATGTAGGCGAAGGGCATGACGAAAGGCCAGGTCACATAGCGGAAGGTCTGCCAGGGCGTGCAGCCGTCGACGCGGGCCGCCTCGATCGGTTCCTTGGGCATGGCGAGCAGACCGGCCAGGATCAGGATGGCGAAGATCGAGGTCGACGACCAGACTTCGGCAATGGTGATGGCGGTGAATGCGAGGTGGCTTTCGATCAGCCACGGAATGGCGTCTTGGGTGATGCCCAGCGACTGCAGCGCGTTATTCACCAGGCCGATATTGTCGTTGAACATGAATTTGAACTGGAAGCCGACCAGGATCGGCGAGAACATCATCGGGAACATCATCAGCGTGCGCAGGATGCGCTGGCCGCGCGTCGCCTTCTCGACCAGCATAGCCAGGCCGAGGCCAAGCAGCATTTCGAGATTGAGCGCGACGGTGAGCAACAGAACGGTGCGACCGAACGCCCACCAGAAGTCCGGATTGCTGAGGATCGAGATATAATTCCGCAAGCCGACCAGCACGAAGAAGGTCTCGGGCCGGGTCAGGCGGAAGGGCGTGAAGCTGGAATAGAGCGACAAAAGCAGCGGCACGAGCACCACCGCCGCCAGCACGACGAAGGCCGGCAGCAGCAGGAGAATCGGCGCGGATGGCTTCAAGCCCTTCATCGGGATCCTGTCAGCGAGGTGATGTGATCCAGCCGCGGCCGAAACCGAGAATGGGGTATTTTGCGAGGCTACGCGGCCGCCTCCCCGGTTTGCGGGGAGGCGATGCGGGGTGCGGCTGCCTAGAGCTTGCCCGCGTCCTGGAGGATTTGCGTTGCCTTCGCGGCAGCGTCGTCGAGCGCCTGCTTCGACGTCTTGTCGCCGAGGATGGCGGCCTGCAGCTCGGGATAGACGGCGTTGGAGATCTCGATCCATTCCGGCGTCTGCGGCACCGGGAAAGCGTTCTTGGCGGCTTCCTGGAAGGCCTGCAGCACTTCGGTCTTGTACGGATCGGACTTCGCCTGATCGAGATCCCATTCCCAAACCTTGGTTCGGGTGGGCAGCGGGCCGGCCGCGGCCTCCAACTTCTGGCTGTCCTCATTGGTCAGCCACCAGACCAGCGAGGCGGCGGCTTCCTTGTTGGCGCAGTTCTCGGTCACCGAGAAGCCATGCGCACCGGACCAGCCGGAACGCTTGCCGGACGAGCCCTTGGGCTGGACCTTGACGCCGACATTGCCGGCGACCTTGGACGACTTGGGGTCGTTGAAGAAACCGGCCCAGCCCGGCCAGTCGAGGTTGATCGCCACGGTGCCGGAAGCAAAGCCCTGACCGAGATCGTCCCACAGATAGTTGGTGGTGCCGGCCGGAACCGCCTTGGCCTTGTAGAGGTGGACGAACCAGTCGAGCGCCTTGACGCCAGCCTCGGAGTTGAAGGCGGGCTTGCCGTCCTTGTCGAGATATTCGCCGCCATCGGCAACCACCATCTCGTAGAAGCGGCCGTTGATCGCCTCTTCCTTGCCGGCATATTGCGTGCCGTAGAAGTCAGGCGGGCTGGCGAAGAATTCGGCCTGCTGCGCCATCTCGTCGAACGTGTCCGGCGGAGCGAGCTCCTCGCCGTATTTGTCCTTGTAGGCCTTCTTCTTGGCTTCGTCCTGGTAGAGGCTCTTCTGGTAGTAGAGCGCCGAGACGTCGAACTGGGCGCGCGGCAGCATCACCAGCTTGCCGTCCAGCGTGCCGGCGGCGATGTTGGCTGGCACGAAGGCGTCGATCTCTTCCTTCGGCAGCAGCTTGGCGAGATCGGTGTAGATGCCCGGATATTGCGGCGCGAACGAGGTGTGGTTGGAGCCGACGCACCAGGTGATCGAGTTGGAGGCAATGTCCGACTTGATCTCCTTGTCGAGGTCGAAGTGGTTCTTCTTCGACAGGATGTTGACCTTGGCGCCGGTCAGCTTCTCCCATTCGGGAATGCGCTCGTAGAGCTTCTCATATTGCTGGCCGCCAATCAGCTTCGCGTCGATCGTCACGCCCGGAAATTTGCCGGGCAGATCGGCTGAAAACGCCGTGCCGCTCAGCAGCAAGCCGGCCAGGCCGGCGGAAACGCCTGAAAGCAGTCTCGTCATGTTCTCTCCTCCCACGAGCTCGCGGCGACGGCCGGCCGGATGCGCAGCCGATCGCTTAAGCTTCATTCATATGCAAATAGCATTTTCATTGCCGGGTCAAGACGAATGTGCTTTCAGCGGAACGAACTTCATGCATATATGCAGATCGAAATTCACTGGAGGGGCAGGTGGCCGACGAAGAAGACGGGGACCGCTACCGCGCGCCGGCGCTGGACAAGGGGCTGGACATCCTCGAGCTGCTGGCGAGCGTGGACGGCGGGCTGACCCAGGCGGAGATCGCCAAGCGGCTCGACCGCAGCCCGAACGAGTTCTACCGCATGCTCGACCGCCTGGTACGGCGCGGCTATGTCACCAAGATCGACGGCGACCGCTATTCGCTGACGCTCAAGCTTTTCGGGCTGGCGCAATTGCACGCGCCGGTGCGGCGGCTGGTGTCCTACGCGACGCCGATCATGCGGGATCTGGCCGAAACCTCGTGGCAGGCTAATCAATTGGTGGTGTTCGACCGCGGCGCCGCCGTGGTCATCGCCCAGCAGGAAGCGCCGCGCTACTGGGGTATCTCGATCCGGGTCGGCTCGCATATCAGCCTGTTCGACACCGGTTCCGGCCACGTGCTGCTTGCCTTCCGCTCGCCGGAGGAGCGCAAGATGATGATCGCCGAGCATTTGCAGAGCACCGAGCAGCTCAATCTGACGCCCGAGTTCTTCGCCCGCCTCGATCAGGTGCGCGATCGTGGCTACGAGATGATGGCCTCGCTGCAGACCGCCGGCGTCTACAATCTTTCGACGCCGGTGCTCGGACCCGACGGCAGAGCCATCGCGGCGCTGACCATCCCTTACATCACCCTCGTCAACGCCCCTACGGCGCCGGACATCACCCTGACGATCCGGCACCTGCAGGACGCCGCCGCGAGGTTGTCGCAGCTCGCAGGGTCGGATGTGCCGCAATCGTCGTAATTTCTTATTTGAATAATGCATTTTTAGGCGGGATATTGTCTGGTACAAAGGGAGGAGACGCCGCTATGATCATCGACACGCATCTGCACCTCATCGACCAGGCCGCGCTGCGCTACCCGTGGCTGGCCGGCGTGCCGGCGCTGAACCGCGATTTCTCATATCAGGAATACGCCACCGACGCGTTGCGTTCCGGCATCGAGGGCGTGCTGCATATGGAGGTCGATGTCGACCCTGCCGATATCGCAGCCGAAACCGCTTACGTGAAGTCGGTCGCCGGCCGGGCCGGGAGCCTGCTTCGCGGAGCGATCGCCGCCTGCCGGCCGGAGGAGGCCGGTTTCGAAGCCTATCTGGAGACGGTCACGGCGGACCCGTTCATCATGGGTTTCCGCCGCGTGCTGCATGTCGTGCCCGACGATGTCTCGGAAGGGGCGCTGTTTCGCCAGAACATCAAGCGGCTGGCCGGCACCGGCCTGACCTTCGACCTTGTTGTGCTGCCGCATCAGATCCCGAAGGCGATGGCGCTTGCCGATCTCGCGCCCGACGTCCAGTTCGTCCTCGACCATTGCGGCGTGCCCGACATCAAGGGCAATGCCAAGCATCCGTGGCACGAGCATATGGAAGCGATCGCCAAACGGCCCAACGTCACGGCCAAGATCTCCGGCGTCGTCGCTTATGCCGATCCGGCGACTTGGACCGTCGATACGCTCCGGCCCTATGTCGAACACACGATAGGCTCGTTCGGCTGGGACCGGGTGATCTGGGGCAGCGACTGGCCGGTCTGCACGCTGGGCGGCGGGCTGACCACCTGGATCGCCGCCACACACGCGCTGCTGGCCCGCGCGAGCGAGTCGGAGCGGACCCGCCTGCTGTCCGGCAATGCGCGCCGGCTGTGGCGGCTTGGCTGATCGCTTGAGTCAGATCGTCGTCCGCACGTGGCGCTCGCGGCCGTAGAGCGAGACCAGAAGCAGGATGACCAGGCCGAGCGCTGCCTGCACCGTCGACGGGCGGAAGCCGAGGCCGATCAGCAGCGTGTTGATTTCAGTGAGCACCAGGACGCCGGCAATGGTGCCGAGATAGCTGCCGCGCCCGCCGACAAGTGCTGCGCCGCCGACCACGACGGCAGCGATCGTCTGGAAGAGATAGGGCTGGCCGACATCGCCATAGGCCGAGCCGGTGAAGCCGAGCAAAAGCACGCCGGCGACCGCCGCGAAGAAGGCGCTCGCGGCATAGGTGACGATCCACATGCGCAGCGGGTCGATCAGCGCCAGAGGTGCCGCCTCAGGGTTGCTGCCGACCGCGTAGAGGCGGCGCCCATAGGGCGTGCGGGCGAGCACCAGCACGATCAGCGCCGTCAGCATGACGAGGCTGGGCACCAGCAAGGGCACAGGCAAGGGGCCGACCGAGCCGCCGATCGAGACGAAGCTGGACACGGCTTCCGGCGCCGAGCCGGAGGGAAAGCCGCCGGTCCACAACAGCACTGCGCCCTGGACAACCATGCCGATGCCTAGCGTGACGATGAGCGGATGAATGTTGAGCCCGCGCGAGATCAGCCCGTTCAGCGCGCCGATCGCTATCGCAAGAACACCGACGAGACCGCAGACCAGGGCGAAGTTCCAGCCCTGGCCGTAAAGCTGCGCCGCGACGACATTGGCAAAGCCGATGACGAAGGGAATGGAAAGATCGATGCCGCCGAGGATGACGACCAGCGTCTGGCCGACGGAGGCGACCGCGAGCAGCGAGGCGATGACCAGCAGCGCGCGGATGGCGAAAGGCGCCGAATAGCCGGGGATGAGCAGCGTGCCGACGACCTGCAGCAGCAGCGCCATCGCGAAGGCGCCGGCGATGCGGGCGTTGGTGGACTGGAACCAGTTGCTTGTCATCCCGGTCAGCCTTTCCGCCTCGACAGCCGTTCCTGCACCGCTGTCAGCACCACGGCGACGACGAGGATCAGGCCATAGGCGATCTGCAGCACATAAGTCGAAACGTTGAAGGTGGTGAGCAGGCTCTGCAGCAGGAAAATGTCGATGGCGCCGATCGCGGCGCCGCCGAGACCGCCGCGCCCGCCGGCGAGGCTGACGCCGCCGAGCGCCACGGCGGCAATCGCGATCAGCGTGTAGGTCGGGCCGATATTGGGGTCGGCCGAGCCGATCAGCGAGGTGAGCATCAGTCCGGCGGCGGCGGCAAAGAGCCCGGTCAGGACATAGGCAACGAGCCGCACCTTCGTCACCGGCACGCCGGCCGTATAGGCGGCGCGGTCGTCGCTGCCAACGGCCATCAGCAGGTCGTAATAGGGCGTGCGGCGCACGAGCAGCCAGCACAGGCCGATCAGCGCCAGCGGCACGATCGAGAGCGGTCCCGCCATGGCCTTCAGCCAGTCCGGCGCCGGACCGATCGGCGCCGGCAGGATGGTGAGCGTGACGCCGGTGAGGATCAGATAGGTGCCGAGCGTCGCCACGATCGGCTGGATGCGCACGATGGTGGCAAGCGCGCCATTCGCGGCGCCAACAGTCGCCCCGACCAACAGCGCTGCCGGAACGACGATCCATGGCGACGAGATGCCGAGATTGAGGAACAGGACCTGGATGACCAGGGCGTTGACGAAGCCCATCAGCGGGCCGGCGGAGATGTCGATGCCGCCGCGTCCCGCCAGGATGACCGGCGCCGAGGCGACGGCCGCGCCGATCAGGGGAGCGGCCAGCCCGAGCAGCGTGCCCCAGGACGAAGGCTGAAAACGCGCCGGATTGAGCGCGACGTTGAGCACCAGCAGGACGACGAGCATCACGACAGCAAAGCCGACGCCGCGCAGCTTGCGAAGGGTCGGGCTCATGCGGCGCGTCCGAACATGGCGGCGATCACCGTATCGGTGGTCATCTCGGCGCCGGAGAACTCGGCCGATACGCGCTGCTCGCGGAACACCAGCACGCGGTGGCAGAGAAGCAGTATCTCCTCGATCTCGCTGGACAGGATCACCAAGGCCATGCCCTCGGCGGCAAGGCCGCGGAAGACGTCATAGAGCACGTGCCGGGTCGCCACGTCGACGCCGCGCGTCGGGTCGTTGAGCAGAAGGAAGTTTGGCTCCAGCGCAAGGGCGCGGGCGAGCAGCACCTTCTGCTGGTTGCCGCCGGACAGCGTGGTTATGGCCGCGTCGGGACGCGGCGCGACTATGCTGAGCCTTTGCCTATAGGTATCGTAGCGACGACGTCGGGCGGCGAAGCTCAAGAGGCCGAAGCGGCGGTCGTTCGACACGGTGGAAATGGCGAAATTGTCGAGCACCGATTGAGTCGGGAAAATGCCGGTCGAGCGGCGATCGCGCGGCAGATAGGCGATGCCGCCGGCGACGGCTTTGCGAAAGCTGGTGATCGATCCGGCCTTACCGTCGACAGCGATGTCGCCCGCGACCGGACGCTCGAGCCCGGCCAGCGCGCGCAGGAAGCGTTCCTGACCATGGCCGTCGAGCCCGGCAAGACCGACGATCTCGCCCGGCGCGATGGTCTGGCTGATCGGATCGACACCCGGCGCGATGACCAGCCCCCGCACATGAAGCGCCTTTGTCTCAGCCATGCGCCAGCTCCGCTGCCGTTTGCGGCGCCATCGCCGCCAGGAGCTCGGCCGGGGTCGAGGTGCCGCGCTCCTCGGTCTTCACCACGCGGCCGGCGCGCAGGATGGATATGCGGTCGGACAAAGCCATCACTTCGTCCATGCGGTGCGTGATGAACAGGATCAGCGTGCCCGCCCCGGCCATGGCGCGCATCAGCGCGAAGACCGACTCGCGGTCGGCGAAGTCGAGCGCCGCCGTCACCTCATCGAGGATCAGGACACGCGGGTTGCGGATGACGGCGCGGGCGAGCACGACAAGCTGCCTTGCGGCAAGCGGCAGCTCGCCGCACGGCCGGTCGAGATCGATCGGCGTCACCGCGAAGCGGCCGAGCGCGGCCTGCGCCCTGGCGCGCCGCTCGCCGCGCGGCACGCCTCGTCGCCACAGGCCGTCGAGGCCGAGAAGGATGTTGTCGGTCACCGAACGTTCAGGCGCGACCAGCACCTCCTGGAACACGGTGGCAAAGCCCGCGGCCTGAAAGGCGGCGGGCTGCGCTCCGGAAAACGCTTTGCCATCGAGCAGGATCGCGCCGCCATCCGGCTGCACGATGCCGGACAACAGCTTCACCAGCGTGCTCTTGCCCGAGCCGTTCTCGCCCAGGATGGTATGGATCGTGCCGGGACGGAAGGCGATCGACGCCTCCGCCAGCGCGACGGTTTCGCCATAGCGCTTTGAAACGCCTTGGACCTCGAGCATTTTTCTTCCCGGAAAGGAGAAGCCGACTCCTCAGCAGGAGCCGGCTTCGCGTGACATCACTTGGCGCAGGCGTCCGGCACCTTGGAATAATCCCAGCCCTTGGTCGCCGCGGGATTGGTGAAATAGGCGTCGAGCACGTCCTCGGGCATCGGGTCGGTCGGCGGCACAGGGAAGACCGATACGGCATCCGGCGTCATGCAGTCCTTGTACCATTTGTCGAGCTCGGCGGCATGAACCGGCGGGATCGGGATCAGCAGCGTGTTGAGCTTCGGCTTCTGGCCGTCGAGCATGCGCTCGCCGACACGGAACAGCGTCTGCGCCGTCCAGCCGGGCAGTACCGCATGGCCCTCGAAGCGGTACTTGTCGGGATTGGCTTTCCAGTAGCCGAGCGCGTCGCCAGTGATCGAGCCGGTGATCAGCGGCGCCGGCCGTCCGGCTTCGGCGAAGGCTTCGGCGACGACGCGGCTTTCGCTGCCGGTCGTCCACACAGCGTCGATCGGCGCCGGATTGGTGGCGATCGCCTGCAGCACCACTGTCTTGGTGACGTTGGCCGTCCAATTGCCGTTGACGGTGCGCGCGACCTTGAGCCCCTTGTTCTCGGACAGCGCCTTGTCGGCGCCCTGCTTTTCCTGGACGACGATCGGATGTCCGCCGATGCCTTCCACCACCAGCACGCTTGAGTCGGGCTTCACCTTGCCGATCGCCGTCATCATGTCATAGCCCCAGCGGGCATAGTTGGAATCGACATTGATGGCGTTGGGGCTGGTGATGGAACCCGCAGCGGTGATGAAGGGAATGCCCGCCTTGGCTGCAGCATCGACAGCGTCGTCGAGCGCTGTCGCCGAGCCCGGGATCTAAGTGATGATCGAGCATTTCTTGTCGATGAAGGCGCGGATCTGGTTGATCTGCTGGCTCGCGTCGTTGTTCGAATCCGACACCTCGAAGCTCGACACCGTGCCGCCGGCGATGAGGCCATCGACCAGCCGCTTCAGCTCCTTGGTGACCGAGACGCGCCACGGATTGCCCTGGTAGCTCTCCGAATGGCACCACTTCCAGGGCTTCGCCGGCGGCGTGAAATTATCCCAGGCCGAGGGCAGCACTTTCTGCGGCGCGCCGTCATATTGCGCCTTGAGGTCGGCGGGCAGGCCGTCGATCACCGACTTCACGTCGGCGGCATGGGCGGCGAACGGGATCGAGACTAAGGCGGTTGCGGCGAGCAGGCCGCGTATCAGGCTGGTCATTTTTTCCTCCCTTGGTGCAGTGAAACTAGCCGGCGGCGGCCGGCGCGAAACTCTCCCGGAACAGGCGATTGATGTCGGCGACGACGCGGCCCGCGTCCTGTCTGCCGGCAAGGCCTTCGTTGATGCGGTCGGAGGCCTGCTGCTGGAACGGCATGTAGCCGTCATGGCGGGGGCGGACCCAGGCGCCTTCGAGCGTCGCGCGCGTGGCGCGATAGAAATTACCAGTCGCGGCGTTGACGGCGTCATCCTCCCAGGCGGCGGCATGGCCGGGCTGGCCACCGGCGGCGGCGTAAGGGCCGCGCTGCACATCGCCGCTGGCGATCCAGTAAGCGAAGTCGATCGCCGCCTCGCGCGCGGCGGAAAAGGCGGAGACGGCAATGCCGGTGCCGCCAAGCGCGGAGCCGACCGGGTCGTTGCCGCCGACGACCGGCATGTCGGCAAAGCCGAGGCGATGCGGCCGAAAACCCGCCGCCGCATAGGAAACATAGCCATAGATCAGCGGCGCGCAGGCGATGCGCGAGCCCGGCTCGGCCATTTTCTCGAATACGGTGATCGGGTCCATCGTCAGGCATGCGGGATCGACGAGCGCCGCGATCGCGCTCAGCATCTCGAAGGCGGTTTCGCCGGTTTCGCCATCGATGAGGTCAACCGAGCCGTCGACCGTGCAGGGCCGGCCGAGTTCGGCGGCCAAAGTGTAGAAGCACATCAGCGAGTGCGGCGGCCTTAGCGGCAAGAGCACGCGGCCCTGCTCGGCAAGCGCCAGCACTTCGGTCCAGATCACCGGCGCGGCTTCGATCAAATCCGGCCGCCAGGCCTGCACCTGGGTGGCGGCGTCGATCGGAAAAGCCCATTGCCGCTGTTGCCAGGTGTAGCTCGGGTAGGATTTGCCGACACTGCCCCTGGCCAGCGCCTCGCGTTCCGCCTCGCGTCCCGGCACATCGAGCGGCGCCAGGCATTTCTCGGCGGTGATCTGACCGACATGCGGATGGTCGATGACGATCAAATCATAGGCGCGGGCGAGCTCTTCGACCGGGAAGGACTCGAAATCCTGCAGCGAGCGCTTCTCCCATTCGATCGAGACGCCGGTCTTTTCCTGCCACAGCGCCGAGCAAGCCATCATCGGGTCGTAGCCGCGCGGATGGCTCCAGGTCATGCCTTTCAGAAAACCACCGCTCACAGGCCGAACTCCGCGCGGATCTTCTCGCTGTGCTCGCCGATGCGCGGAGCGGCCCGATCCACCTTGGCGCGGGCGCCGTCGACGCGCAGCGGCGAACGCGTGGTGAGGATCGAGACATTGTCCTCCCGCGTCACGGTCTGCAGCATGTCGAGCGCCTTGAAGCCGTCGTTTTCCATCAGTTCCGGCCAGGTCAGCACCTTGGCGCACCAGATGTCGGCGGGCTCGAGAATGGCCAGCCACTGGTCGGTGGTTTTTTCGGCGATGCGCCTGGCGATGATGGCCTTGATCTCGTCGCGGGCGGTGAACCAGGTCGCGGGCTTGTCGCGGAACGGGTCGAGCTCGGGCAATTCGAGCAGATCGGCAATCTTCGGGATCGGCGTCATGGCGATCGCCAGGTAACCGTCCTTGGCCGGATAGATGCCGTAAGGCGCCGAGAGATAGGCATGGGCGCTGCGAAAGGACGAGCGCTTCGGCAGGCGGCGGCCGTCGTTGAGATGCGTGGTCAGCACCTCGAACTGGAAATCGACCAGCGCCTCGAGCAGGCTGGTCTCGACATGGCCGCCCTCGCCCGTGATGCCGCGCCGCACCAGTTTGGCGAGGATGCCTTGCGCGCAGGCCGCGCCCGCCAGCATGTCGGCGATCGCCAGCCCGAACGGCACCGGCCCCTGCTCCTCGTCGCCGTTCAGCCACATCACGCCGGAGCGCGCCTGGGCGAGCAGATCCTGCCCCGGGCGCTTCACCCAGGGGCCGTCCTCGCCATAGCCGCTGATCGAGGCGTAGACGAGCCGCGGGTTGATGGTGCTGACATGCTCGTAATCGAGGCCGAGCCGCTCGATGACGCCCGGCCGGAAGTTCTGGATCAGCACGTCGGCCTTGGCGATCAGGCCGCGCAGCGCGGCGAGATCGGCCTCGTTCTTGAGGTCGACGGCCAGGCTCTCCTTGCCGCGGTTGATGGCATGGAAGATGGTGGAATCGCCGCCGATCTCGGTGTCGCTGAGATAGAGCCGGCGCGACAGATCCCCGCCATCCGGCCGCTCGATCTTGATGACGCGCGCGCCGAGGTCGAGCAGGCGCAGCGAACAGTAAGGCCCCGACAGGAACTGGCTCATGTCGACGACCACGAGGCCGGTCAGCGGAAGTTCAGCGTCAGCGGCCACGGTTCACTTCTCGGTCTTGCCGACGAAATCGGCCGGGTTCTTGTATTTCACCGTCTGCAGATGCTCGCAGTAGAGCACGAGCTCTCCTTCACCCTTGAAGACTTCATAGCGGGCGCGGATCAGGCCCATGTCGTGATAGCGCGGCTTTTTGTCGAGGTTGGTGCGGATCGAATAAATGGTGTCGCCGATGAAGACCGGCTTGATGAAGCGGAGCTTGTCATAGCCATAGGAAAAGGCGTTGACGCAGTTGGTGGCGACCAGCCCAAGCCCGGCCGAAAAGACGAAGGCGCCGGCCACCAAGCGCTTGCCGAAAATGCCTTCCCGCTCGGCGAACATCTGGTCCTGGACGTAAGGGTGGATATCCAGCACCAGCGCATTGAACATATGGCTTTCACCCTCGGCGATGGTGCGACGGAGCGAGCGGATTTTGCGGCCGGGCTGCCAGTCCTCGTAGAACCAGTTTTCCGAATTCCAGACGGGGATGTCGGCATGCGCCTCAGGCATGTCGGCCGGATGCGTCGAGGCGACGCCGACGGTCGGCGAGAACGCGCTCATGCCGTGCTCCGGGAGCTTTCGGCGCGGCCCGCAAGGCGGTTCCGGGCACGATGCCGGATGGCGAGATGCATAGTCGCTTTCCTCCCGTCAATTTTCTTTTGTGAATAATATTTTCACATATGGGATTGCCTTGCAAGCGACGATCGGCGAAATTTTTGCAAAGCCGGCACAGGCGGAGGAGCCGCCGGTATTGTTGTTTCGCAGGTTCTCTTCGCAAAACCGTAAGACACTTTTGCGGAACCGGCTTAGGGAGGAAGATCGATGCAAAGCGCCTGTCTTGTCTTTGTCGGCAGCCTCAACCGCGAGGCGCCCTATTTCCAGGGCGCACGCGGCGTCGGCCTCGGCGTCTACGCCTTCGACGAGGCAACGCTTGCCATTCAAAAACTTGCCGAGACCAATGAGGTCGACAATCCGACCTTCCTGTCGGTTACGCCGGACGGGACGCTGATCTATGCCAATTCGGAAGTCTTCGCCTGGCGCGAGGGAACGGTCACGGCCTATCGCTTCGACCGCGCCACCAACTCTCTCGCCTATATCAACAAGCAGCCATCGCTCGGCAGCATCACCGCCCACAACACAATCACCCGCGACGGCAGCAAGCTTCTGGTCGCGAATTATGGCATGGGCAGCGGCGGCCCCGACAAGGCGGTTGCGGTGTTCGGCTTTGCGGCCGATGGCGGCCTGACGGCGCCGCTGGCGAGCGTCGCGCATTCCGGCACCGGCCCCAATGCAGAGCGGCAGGAGCGCTCGCATGCGCACAGCGTCACCGAGACCATCCAGGGCGGCGTCGCCATCGTCGCCGATCTCGGCATCGACCAGCTGATCTCCTACCGGATCGAGCCGGACGGCGCGCTGGTGAAGCTCGCGTCGTCGGCGCTCGCGCCCGGCGCCGGGCCGCGCCATGTCGCGCTGCATCCGAACGGCCGCTTCGGCTTCGTCATGAACGAGCTGGACTCGACGGTCGTGTCGTTGGCGCTTGAGCCGTCTTCAGGCAGGCTTGAACTGATCGACACCAAGCCGGCGGTACCCGCAGAGGCTCGCGCGCACAATCACTGCGCCGACATCCAGATCTCGCCCGACGGGCGCTTCCTCTACGGCTCCAACCGCGGCCATGACAGCGTCGCGATCTCCGCCGTCGATCAGCAGACGGGAAAACTCCAAACGGTGGACTTCACGCCATGCGGCGGCCCGACGCCGCGTAACCTGGCGCTGACGCCATCCGGCAGGCATCTCTTCTCAGCCAACCAGAACGCCGACCGCATCTCGATCTTCGCACGCGACGAGCAAAGCGGCCGGCTGACCGACACCGGGCAGGCCATCGAGATCGGAACGCCGATGTGCGTGCGGATCACGCGCGACCTGGCTCAATTCTAGAGCGCTTCACCGTTTCACGGAAACGGCGAACAGCTCTATCTCCTTGTTTTTACGCAATTCCGGACGGAAAACCGCTCACACTTTTCCTGGAATTGCTCTAACGGCTGGCGTTGCCTACTGGCTGACCCGGGCGAACGTGCCGGCATAGATCTGGCCGGCAAGCGCGTAGGTGACGTTGAGCGTTCCGGGCGACGGCATCGTGGCGGTGATGTCCGCGCCGTTCGGCAGGCGCCCGAGCTTTAACGTGTTGCCGGAAATCCTGCCGGATCCGTCGGCGACGCCCGGCTTGTTGTCGGCCAGGTCGCCCCATGCGTAGCTGACCGTCACCTGCCCGCCCGAGGACACGGTCAGCACCGCCAGCTTGCCGTCATACATGCCGTTGAGCTGCCCTGCCCAGATGCCGGAGAAGGCGGCGTATCTCGCCGGAACGCCCTTGCCGGGCGGAACGACCGCGACCGTCTGATCGAGCACCGCCGAATTCGGCAAGGCCGGAGCGGGTGCAGCGGCTGGAGCGGGTTGCGGGTCAGCAACAGGATGGGAGCCAGGAACAGGCTGTGTGTCTGGAGTCGACTGGCAAGCGACAAGCGCGGCCACAACGCCCAGCATCGGCAAGAGACTGCTTGATCGCGCAAGCAGTCCGGATCGAACCCGTCCCTGTGCCAGTTTCCCACCCAAAACCGGAATTCTCATAAGCATCCCTCTGACAGGAAGCCACTTAGCCTAGTTGCCGTCGCCGGCATAGGGGTTTCCTCGGGCACTTTCCTTTGTACCCGGGCCAAACAATCGGGCGAGCAGGTCATCCCAGGGACGCCGTGGCCCAACGGGAATTCATCGCAGGAATGTCAAAGCCAGTTCAAATTTCAGGGCCATCCATCTATTGAGACGGCGCGCCGCCGGGGAGCAGCAGAAAGCCCTGTTCGCCAGTCGAATACCACAATCCCAGATACAGCAACGCCAACAATATCGCGACGATCACCGCAATCCGGACCAGAACGCGCATGACGTTGTTACCTGCTGCGCCGACACCTTCCGATTCAATATACCGAAAATGCGGCCGGCAAAATCGTCGAGACCTGCGGTTCCGCCTCAACGGCTCTTATGCCGACCTGCCAACTCTTTCGCCGGATACGGCCTGCGTCGCTTCCGTCCGGGCAGCTTTTCAAGGGGCGATAGCTCCACTTGCGAGCATTCATCGAGCGCCGTCGGGGGGGGCGTGATGCTGGAACTCCCGCCGACGCCCCACGTTCCCAAGAAACCAGCCGCGATTGCGCTCCACCGATCCGAGCAAAGATCGTTTGTCGATTTTCTTCGAGAAGAACGCGATAGAGCAGGGAGTTCCAGCATGGCTTTCACGCTTGAGAGCCCAGCCTTTGAAACCGGGCAGACCATTCCCGAGCCCTTTGTCCGCAACGGAGGCAACTTGTCTCCTCCCCTGCAATGGAAGAACGCGCCGACCGGGACCAGAAGCTTCCTGCTTGTCGTCGAGGATCCCGACGCGCCGCGCGGCATGTTTCGCCATTGGGCAGTCTATGACATCGCCGCCGGGCGGGATCGCCTGCCCGAAGGCACTGCCGGGCCGGAGAGTTTCCGCCAAGGCGTGAACGACTTCGGCAACGCCCATTATGACGGTCCCCAGCCGCCAAAAGGGCATGGCGTCCATCACTATCACTTCCGCCTTTCGGCACTCGACGTGGAGACGCTGGAATCCAGCGGAGAAACGGCAATCGCCGACCTTCTGGCCCATGCGGGACCGCACATGATCGCCACCGCCGAGCTTGTCGGCACCTATGAAAGCCGCTGACGCGCGATCCGAAGTGGCCTGTTGGCGTTCGATCGTGCCCCGTTCGAACAAGGAGAAAAACGATGCCGGACAAGAAAACCATCGAAAAGGCGCGCAAGGACAAGCGCGAAGGCAAATCGGCAAGCACGCAGGCCGGTGAATTCGTTCACGCGGAAATCGATAAAGTCCGCCAAGGCAAGCACGGCGCCCGCTCAACCAAGCAGGCGATCGCCATCGGCCTTTCGGAAGCGCGCCGCGCGGGCGTCGACCTGCCGCCGCTCAAAAAAGGCGACGTGAAGGAGACCACGCGCAAGAGCGCCAAATATGCCTACGAGGCAGGCCAGGGCGAACGCAAGCCGAAGCGCCAGCCGAAGCTCTCGAAGGCGGTGTCGAAGGTGCTCGAGGGCGAGCCGAAAAGCGCCGCCTCCCACAAGGCCCTGTCGCGGCAGGCCAAGAGCGCCGCATCCGGCCGCACGGCCGCAGAGCGGTCGGCGGCGGCCAGGAAAGCCGCGCAGACCAAAGGCGCCGCCGGACGGTCAGCGGCTGCGCGCAAGGCAGCCAGAACCCGCGGCGTGCGCGGTTAGTCTCGCCACATTGCGTCCAGGCCACCCCTACGAGCTCGGGCGCGCCGCGGCCAAGCGCGTGCAGCGGTGACGATTTCTGCCGCTAAGAATCTGCGCAGGAAGGACTGTTTGGTGGAGCCAATCGGAATCGAACCGACGACCTCTTGAATGCCATTCAAGCGCTCTCCCAACTGAGCTATGGCCCCACTCCGGCAGTCAGCCGGCGCCGTTTCCGGCGAAGAGATCCGGCGCGGTTGGGAACCGCGCCGTCGTTTAATGCTGGCGGCTTCTAGCGCCGCCTTCGGTCAAGATCAAGCCTTCAAAGACCGCTTTTTCGTCACAGGCGAAAATCGCCGGCAAACAATCGCGCCGAG
Organism: Mesorhizobium sp. M2A.F.Ca.ET.043.02.1.1; assembly: GCF_003952405.1. Lineage (NCBI taxonomy): Bacteria > Pseudomonadati > Pseudomonadota > Alphaproteobacteria > Hyphomicrobiales > Phyllobacteriaceae > Mesorhizobium > Mesorhizobium sp. M2A.F.Ca.ET.043.02.1.1. The sequence goes on along the minus strand of NZ_CP034445.1, from coordinate 3,799,807 downwards.
GTCTAAAATCAGACCTCGTCCTCGTCATCGCCGACGCCGATCATGTCGGAGACGTCATCGTCCTCTTCTTCTTCGTCGGCAAGGAAGGTATCGTCCTCATCATCGCCGAGATCGACGTCGTCATCCTCGTCGTCGCCGAGATCGGGAAGATCGTCGCCGCCGCCCTTGGCTTCCTCGTCGGCGTCCTCGAGCGAGACAACTTCGGCGCCTTCTTCCTCGTCGCCGTCCACTTCCTTGTCGGCGACTTCCTCATCTTCCTCGAGGGCGGAAATCTTGCCTTCGTCGAAATAAGAGCGCGGATAGCTCTTGCCCGTATAGGGCGAGACAATCGGATCTTTGTTCAGGTCGTAGAATTTCCGACCCGTTTCGGGGTCGACACGCTTGGTGCCAAGTTCAGCTTTTGCCACGTCAGGCCTCGTCAAAAAAAGAATGGTCCCCTTAACCGCAGTTTTCCGCGCTGTCAAAGCCAAAAGACATGTGCTCGAAACCCGCTTTTCAAAGGCTTGCGCCAAGGGGATGACCATTGCCGCGCGCCGTGATACGAGACCGCCGCATCATGACGAACCGGGCCGGCCAGCCGGCCTTCCATTTGGAAGACAAAATGTCTCATTCCGCCGCCGCTAAACAAGCCACGGCCCGCAAATCCCCTGCCCTTGCCGGCACCGCGCGCGTGCCGGGCGACAAGTCGATCTCGCACCGCTCCTTCATGTTCGGCGGCCTTGCCTCGGGCGAGACGCGCATCACAGGCCTGCTCGAGGGCGAGGACGTGATGCGCACCGGAGCTGCCATGAAGGCGATGGGCGCACACATCGAGAAGAACGGCGCCGAGTGGGTGATCCGCGGCACCGGCAACGGCGCGCTGCTGCAGCCGGAAGGGCCGCTCGATTTCGGCAATGCCGGCACCGGTTCGCGCCTCACCATGGGTCTCGTCGGCACCTATGACATGGAGACCACCTTCATCGGCGACGCCTCGCTGTCGGGCCGGCCGATGGGCCGCGTGCTGGACCCGCTGCGCCAGATGGGCGTGCAGGTGCTGAAGGCGGCGCCCGGCGACCGCATGCCGATCACGCTGCGCGGCCCGAAGCATGCTGCGCCGATCACCTATCGCGTGCCGATGGCGTCGGCCCAGGTGAAGTCGGCGGTGCTGCTTGCCGGCTTGAACACGCCCGGCATCACCACGGTGATCGAGCCGGTGATGACGCGCGACCACACCGAAAAGATGCTGAAAGGCTTTGGCGCGAACCTGACCGTGGAGACCGACGAGCGCGGCGTGCGCCACATCTTCATCGAAGGCCAGGGCAAGCTCACCGGACAGACGATCGCCGTGCCCGGCGACCCGTCCTCGGCCGGCTTCCCGCTGGTGGCGGCGCTGATCGTGCCGGGCTCGGACATCGTGATCGAAAACGTGCTGATGAACCCGACCCGCACCGGCCTGCTTCTCACATTGCAGGAAATGGGCGGCCGGATCGATATCCTCAATCCGCGCAATGCCGGCGGCGAGGACGTGGCGGATTTGCGCGTGCGCTATTCCGAGTTGAAGGGCGTTACCGTACCGCCGGAACGCGCACCGTCGATGATCGACGAATATCCGGTGCTGGCGGTCGCGGCCAGCTTCGCCGAGGGCGAGACGCTGATGCAGGGCCTGGAGGAATTGCGCGTCAAGGAATCCGACCGGCTGTCGGCGGTCGCCAACGGGCTGAAGCTCAACGGTGTCGACTGCACCGAGGGCGAGGCATCGCTCGCCGTGCGCGGCAGACCGGGCGGCAAGGGGCTGGGCGCTCACCCCAATGGACCGGACACGGCGGTGAAGACGCATCTCGACCATCGCATCGCGATGAGCTTCCTGATCATGGGGCTGGCCACCGAGAAGCCGGTGACCATCGACGACGCGAACATGATCGCGACGAGCTTTCCGGAATTCATGGGACTGATGAAGGGATTGGGCGCGGAGATCGAGTGACGGCGATGGCAATCGCAAACTTTCGAGATTGGCACCCAACATCCGTCCCGTCGTCATCCTGGGGCGGAGCGAGGAGCGAAGCGACGCGGCGCAGACCCCAGGATCCATGCCGTGACGCCAACGCGCTGCAGCGGTGCAGAATTCTGGTCCGTGGCATTCTTCGGCTGATGTCACGGCATGGATCCCAGGGTCTCCGCTTCGCTTCGCCCTGGGATGACGAAGGCGTGAGGGTTTGTCGCCACGCCAACGAAGCGATGGTCCGCCCATGACCCACACCTTCACCATTGCCATTGACGGCCCCGCCGGCGCGGGCAAGGGCACGCTCGCCCGCCGGCTCGCCGACCACTATCGCCTCAACCTGCTCGACACCGGCCTCACCTATCGCGCTGTGGCGCATAAGCTGCTCGAGCTCGGCCTGCCGCTCGACAACGTCTCGGCGGCGGAAACGGCGGCGCGGCAGGTGGACCTTTCGAACCTCGACCGTACCGTGCTGTCGGCGCATGCGGTGGGCGAAGCGGCCTCCAAGGTCGCGGTCATTCCCACGGTGCGGCGCATCCTGGTCGAGAAGCAGCGAGCCTTCGCCAAGGCGCCGCCGGGCGCGGTGCTCGACGGCCGCGACATCGGCACGGTGGTGTGCCCGGATGCCGACATCAAGCTCTATGTCACGGCAAGCGCCGAGGTGCGGGCGAAGCGCCGGCTGGCCGAGATCGAGAGCATGGGCGGCAGCGCCGACTTCGCCACCATCCTCGCCGACATCGAGCGCCGCGACGAGCGCGACATGGGCAGAGCCTCCTCGCCGCTGAAGCCGGCGGCGGACGCGCACTTGCTTGATACCAGCGAAATGGCTATAGAAGCCGCGTTTCTGGCGGCAATGGCGATCGTTGACGATGTCCTTGCCAAGAGAAACAAGGCCTGATCGGGCTTTTTCGGTTGCCTTGAGCGGCGAAAATACCCATATCGGGCACGAACCAGCCTGCCAGCATTCTTCATGCGCCGGACTTGCCGCTTAGATAGCGGCCAAGGGCTCTTCAGCCCGGAACGCCGGCAGGCTCACGCAACGCTAACCCACGGCGCCCGCTCCGCGACAAAAGCGGAGCATTCCAGGAGAAACAATGTCAGCTGCTAATCCGTCTCGCGACGATTTCGCGAGCATGCTCGAAGAATCATTCACCGCCGGCCATTCCGGCGAGGGCCAGGTTGTCCGGGGCACGATCACCGCGATCGAAAAGGACATGGCCATCATCGATGTCGGCCTCAAGGTCGAAGGCCGCGTGCCGCTTAAGGAATTCGGCGCCAAGGGCAAGGACTCCTCCCTCAAGGTCGGCGACACCGTCGAGGTCTATGTCGAGCGCATCGAGAACGCGCTTGGCGAAGCCATGCTGTCGCGCGATAAGGCTCGCCGCGAGGAGAGCTGGGTGCGTCTCGAGGAGAAGTTCACCAAGGGTGAGCGCGTCGAAGGCGTCATCTTCAACCAGGTCAAGGGCGGCTTCACCGTCGACCTCGACGGCGCCGTGGCGTTCCTGCCGCGCAGCCAGGTCGATATCCGTCCGATCCGCGACGTCACCCCGCTGATGCACAACCCGCAGCCCTTCGAGATCCTCAAGATGGATCGCCGCCGCGGCAACATCGTGGTGTCGCGCCGCACCGTGCTCGAGGAGAGCCGCGCCGAACAGCGTTCGGAAATCGTGCAGAACCTCGAGGAAGGCCAGGTGGTCGAGGGTGTGGTCAAGAACATCACCGACTACGGTGCGTTCGTCGACCTCGGCGGCATCGACGGCCTGCTGCATGTCACCGACATGGCATGGCGCCGCGTCAACCATCCGACCGAGATCCTCAACATCGGCCAGACGGTCAAGGTGCAGATCATCCGCATCAACCAGGAAACCCACCGCATCTCGCTCGGCATGAAGCAGCTCGAGTCGGATCCGTGGTCGGATATCGGCACCAAGTTCCCGATCGGCAAGAAGATCAAGGGCACCGTCACCAACATCACCGACTACGGCGCGTTCGTCGAGCTGGAGCCGGGCATCGAGGGCCTCATCCACGTTTCGGAAATGTCGTGGACGAAGAAGAACGTGCACCCCGGCAAGATCCTGTCGACGACCCAGGAAGTCGACGTGGTCGTGCTCGAGGTCGATCCGGCCAAGCGCCGCATCTCGCTCGGTCTCAAGCAGACGCTTGAGAACCCGTGGGAAGCCTTCGCGCGCAACCATCCGGTCGGCAGCCAGGTCGAGGGCGAGGTCAAGAACAAGACCGAGTTCGGCCTGTTCATCGGCCTGGAAGGCGACGTGGACGGCATGGTGCACCTGTCCGACCTCGACTGGACCCGTCCGGGCGAGCAGGTCATCGAAGAGTACAATCGCGGCGACATGGTCAAGGCGCAGGTGCTCGACGTCGACATCGAGAAGGAACGCATCTCGCTCGGCATCAAGCAGCTGGCCCGCGACACGGTCGGCGAAGCGGCCAATAGCGGCGAGCTGCGCAAGAACGCCGTCGTCACCTGCGAGGTCATCGGCGTGAAGGATGGCGGTCTGGACGTGCGGCTGGTCGACAGCGGCATCGAGACCTTCATCAAGCGCTCCGACCTTTCGCGCGACCGCGACGAGCAGCGCCCCGAGCGCTTCACCGTCGGCCAGAAGGTCGACGCCCGCGTCATCGCCTTCGACAAGAAGACCCGCAAGCTGCAGGTCTCGATCAAGGCGCTGGAAATCGCCGAGGAAAAGGAAGCGGTCGCCCAGTACGGCTCGACCGACTCCGGCGCCTCGCTTGGCGACATCCTGGGCGCGGCGCTGAAGAAGCAGGGTAACTAAGCCCTTTCGCTTCGCGAATAACAAAACCCCGCCGGAGCGATCCGGCGGGGTTTTCTTTTGTCGGGATATCAGAGCAATTCCAGGAAAAGTGTCAGCGGTTTTCCGTCCGGAATTGCGTAAAAAAAGAGATAGAGCTCAGGCCCTGCCGTAGAGCGGGACCAGCGTGCCGCTCATGGCCTGGTTTGCGGGCGAGGCCAGGTAAGCGATCGCTTCCGCAGCTGCTTCAAGGCTGACCCATTTGGCGAAATCGGCGTCCGGCATGGCTTCGCGGTTGGCCTGCGTGTCGAGCGTCGAGGGGGCCACGGCGTTGACCAGTATGCCCTTGTGCTTCAACTCCTCGGCGATCGCCACCGTCATTGCCGCGACCGCGGCCTTGCTCGCCGTATAAGCGACCATGCCCGAACCTTTGCGCGGTTCCAGGCCGGCGCGCGCGGTAACGTTGACGATGCGGCCGGCCGTGTCGGACGCCAGCAGCGAGCGCACCGCGGCGCGGCTGCACAGGAAGGTCGTGCGGGCGTTGGTGTCCATCATTTCGGCGAAGGAGGCCGACTCGATCTTTTCGACCGGCGCCATGGTGAAGCCGCCGGCAAGATGGATCGAGGCCCAGAGCTCGGGCACCTGATGGTAGAAGGCCTCGACCTTGGCCGAATCCGACAGGTCGACATTGTGCGCCAGATGCACGCTGGCGTGGGCTGCGTAGGGAAAATGCGGCGGGGCCGCCGCGTGGGCATTGGGCACGTGGCAGATCGCGCCTTGCTCCAGCAATCTGCCGACAACCGCGCCGCCGAGCGCCCCAGTGCCGCCCGTGATCACGACATGCCTGCCGTTAAGCGTTTCCGTCATACTTTGAGCGCTCCTGTCATTTTTTTATGATTATATCTCGGGTTATGCCGCCCCAGGCTGGAACGTCGCGCCTTTCGCGCTGTCACTCAATTGAAATATCGACATGGCTGGCGCAGCGTCTTTGCATGTGTGGGGGTCGTGGCCGGTGACGATAATTGCCGACCCGCCGGCACCGGCCGGGCGACGGCCGCACCAGCCTTTCAGTCGACGGTGATTTCGATGACGCGCGGCTTGCCGGCCGCCCGTGCCCGCTTCAGCGCCTCGGCCAGATCAGCAGTTCCGGTCAACCGCTCGGCCGCGATGCCATAGGCCTCGGCGAGCTTGCAGAAATCCGGCGGCGCCGGCGAGACGCCGACCGGCTCGACGCCGACGTCGAGCATCGAGGTCTCGATCTCGCGATAGCCGCGATTGTTCCAGACGACGAAGATCACCGGCGTGTCGGCGTCGAGCGCGGCGCCGATCTCCGGCAAGGTGAACTGGAAGCCGCCATCGCCCGTGAGGCACACCACGGGCGCTTGCGGAACGGCAAGCGCCGCGCCGATCGCCGCCGGCGGACCGTAGCCCAGCGCGCCGAAGCCGGTCGCGGCGTTGAACCAGCCGCCGGGACGATCATGGTCATAGTAGAGGTTGGCGGCATAGATCGGCTGGGTTGAATCGCCGACGATGATGGCGCCCGGCAGCGCGTCGCGGATCGTCTCCACCGCGCGCACCTGCGCCAGGTATTCGGGCTTCAGTTCGGCCCGCGCGGCCTGGCGCGTCGCGGCGGCGCGAGCCTGGCCATCCCCAGCCGCAACATGACCGGGCCCGACCGCCGTAAGCAAAGCCTCGATGCCCTCGGCGCAATCGGCCTGGATGCCGACCGTCACCGGCCGGCGCGCGATCTGGTCGGCGCCGATATCAATGCGGATCAGATTGTTCGGCAGCACGAAGCCGCCGTCGCCATAGCCGTCATAGTCGGTCGGGCCGAATTCGGTGCCGGCGGCGATCACCAGATCGGCGTCCGCCACCAGCGCGCGCACGGCCTTGAGGCTGGGGCTCGCCGGCACGCAAAGCGGATGGCCATGCAGCAGGCCGCGCGCATTGGCGGTCTCGACAACCGGAGCGCCGAGCGTCTCGGCGAAGCGCCGCAACGCCGCGTCAGCCTGCTTGGCGCCGCCGCCAGCGAGGATCAGTGGACGGCGTGCCGCCTTGATTAACTTCGCCGCCTCCGCGACCGCCGCCGCGTCCGGCGCCGGGGGCGCGGCGTTGCTCAGCGCCGCCGCGATGCCGTTGGCGGGCTTGACCATGACGTCGGTGGGGATCTCGATATGCACCGGCCCCGGCCGGGCCGACGAGAACAATGCGAAGGCGCGGGCGAGCGCGCCCGGCAATTGCCCGGCCTCGGTGATGCGCTCGGAAGACAGCGCCACCTTTTCCATCATGCCGCGCTGGTCGGGCAACTCATGCAGGTAGCCCAGACCCTTGCCCAGCGTATCGGTGGCGTTGACGCCTGAGATGACCAGCATCGGCACGGAATCGGCGCGCGCCTGGCCCATGGCGGTGATGGTGTTGGTCAGCCCCGGTCCGGTGATGACGAAGGCGACGCCCGGCCGGCCGCCGGCGCGCGCATAGCCGTCGGCCATGAAGCCGGCGCCCTGCTCGTGGCGCGGCGTGACATGACGGATCCTCGAACGCGCCAGGCCGCGATAGAGCTCGACCGTATGCACGCCCGGAATGCCGAAGACGGTGTCGACGCCATGCGCCTCGAGCAAGGTGATCAGCGCTTCACCGATGGTGGTCATTGGTCTTCTCCCGTTACAGCGGGTCACTGTTCCAGCAACCCGCTCTATCTCTTCTTTCTTACGCAATTCCGGACGGAAACCCGCTTCTCACTTTTCCTGGAATTGCTTTTTTTCTACGCAATTCCGGACGGAAAACCGCTTCTCACTTTTCCTGGAATTGCTTTTCCGGCGCGAGGCCGACCTCGGCCTCTATGGCTTTGATGCCGATCGCCGCCAATTCGCCAGGCGAGAACATCTCGCCGGCCAGGCAGCCTTCGATCCAGAGCCCGTCGATGATGGCGTTGATGGCGATGGCATGGTGGCGCAGTTCGCTTGCGTCCGGCTTGCGCCGCTCGGCGGCGAGCACTTCGGCCACGACCGCTTCCACCTCGTTGCGAAAGCCGAGATAGCCCTCCCGGTGGGCGCGGGCGAGCGTCGGATCGGCGCCGGCACGGCCGATGAAGGTCGCCCAGAGCGAAAACACCCGCTGATCGATGATCGGCGCGTTGAGATTGGCGGTGACGAAGGCGGCAAGTCGCCGGCGGGGCGAGGCGTCTTCCATGAGCAATGCCGCTTTCGCCTGCTCGGTCATGCGGCCCATCAATGCCGCATAGGCTTCCCGCAGCAGATCTTCCTTGCCGGGGAAATAGTGGCGGATCAGCCCGGCGGTGACGCCGGCGCGCAAGGCGATGGTGCGCACGGTGGCGCCCTCAAGGCCATGTTCGGCAACGCTGTCCAGGGTCGCATCGATCAGGTCCTGCCGCCGCCGCTCCTCGCCCTCGCGGCGGAACTTGCGGCGGGACGGCGCATTCATTGGCGCAGGATCGGCCGCGTCAGGCATGTCGGGCCGCCTTCGCAGGCAATGCAGAGCGCATCCGCCTCGAAGATCTCGACCGTGCAGCCGGCGGCATCCATCGCGGCTTTGGTCTTGGGAAAGCCGGCAACGGCAATGACCTTCAACGGGCTGGTCGGCAGCACGTTCAGGCTGAGGCCGTTGGACGCGGCGAACTCCTGCGGATCGCCTTCGACCAGGCGGATGCCGCGCGCCTTCAGCATCTGGTAGAACGGGGCCGGCAGAAGCGGCGAATAGACCAGCGCGAGGTCGTCGGCCAGCGGGCTGATCACCGACATCAGATGCAGGCAGGCCTCTTCGCCCTGCCACAGCGGCAGGTCGAAGCCGTAGACGGAAATGCCGAGCGGCGTCAGCAGGTTGGCAACCTGCTGGATGCCTTCCTGGTTGGTGCGCACGCCGCGCCCTATCGCCAGCGTGCGGGCATCCACCCATACGCAGTCGCCACCTTCGACCTGGCCGGGCGCCTCGACGCGGCCGAGGACCGGAATGCCCAGTCTTCTATAGGTCTCCTCATGCAGCGAAGGCTCTTTGGCACGCAACGGCTTGCCCATGGACAGGATCAGCGCGCCGCGATCGGTCACCAGCGATGGGTCATGCGTGAACACCGAATCCGCGAGACCGTCGGCCTTGTCCTCAATCCACTCGATTTCGGCACCCGAAGCCGCCACCAGTTCGGCAAGGACCGCGTGCTGCATTGCTGCTTTCGCCGGGTCGAAACCCGGGCCATAGTGCCAGGCAGCCCTGTCGGCGCTGCGCATGGCGTTGGCCGCCGAACGCATCAGCACGCGCCGCAACGGCGCCGCCATGGACTGTGATCCGAAAGCGCTCATCGATGCCCTTCTAAGATGAAAAAAAGCGAAAAAATTTCATGAAACGCTATTTATACACTTGCACAACAACGCCGCAAGTGCCGTAATGAGCGGGATTGACGGGCTCGCGCTGTCGGGTCCATGCTGAGGTCTGGAGTGGGCAGTGCAGCGTATGTTGATTAGCCGGATGGACGTTCGACGACCTGCCTTCGACCATAGAGAGGTTGCCCGGTGAGCGTGGCGGATGCCGCCCCAGTCCAATCCGGCAAGGCGCAAAGCGCCGCCGCCGAAGCCATCCATGTCGGGAACCTGCACAAGAAGTTCGGCCAGCTGCACGTGCTGAAGGGCGTTTCGCTGTCGGCGCGCGACGGCGAGGTGGTCGCCATCATCGGCGGCTCCGGCTCCGGCAAGTCGACGCTGTTGCGCTGCATCAACTGCCTTGAGAATCCCACCAGCGGCATCATCCGGGTCAATGGCGAGGAGATCAAGCTCAAGGCCGACAGCCACGGCCATACCGTTCCGGCCGACCGCAGGCAGATCGAGCGTATCCGCTCCCGGCTCGGCATGGTGTTCCAGAATTTCAACCTGTGGAGCCACATGACGCTGATCGAGAATGTCATCGAGGTTCCGGTGCATGTGCTGGGCGTCAAGCGCGACGAAGCGATCGCCCAGGCCGAGAAGCTGCTCGCCCGCGTTGGGTTGGCGGAGAAGCGCGATGTCTATCCAGCCTTCCTGTCCGGCGGCCAGCAGCAGCGCGCCGCGATCGCGCGCGCCCTGGCGATCAATCCGCGGGTGATGCTGTTCGATGAGCCGACGTCGGCGCTCGATCCGGAGCTGGTCGGCGAGGTGCTGATAGTGATCGGCGATCTGGCGCGCGAGGGGCGCACCATGGTGCTGGTGACGCATGAAATGAAGTTTGCCCGCGAGGTCGCGACGCATGTCGTCTATCTCTACAACGGGCTGGTCGAGGAAGAGGGTCCGCCCGAACAGCTGTTCGGCGCGCCCAAATCCGAAAGGCTCAAACAATTCCTCCGCAATGTCGGCTAGGGCCGGCGTCAAGCGGGGCGAAAACCGGGAACAACAACAAACTGGGAGTCCTGACATGAAGACTGTTCTCAAGACATTCGCGGCAGCGCTGCTTCTCGGCGTCGCGGCGATGGGCGGCGTCGCCAAGGCCGAGCAGGTCAAGATCGGCGTCGCCGCCGAGCCCTACCCGCCTTTCACCTCGCCCGACGCCAGCGGCAAATGGGTCGGCTGGGAGATCGATTTCGTCGACGCGGTCTGCGCCGAAGAGAAGCTCGACTGCGTGATCACGCCGGTTGCCTGGGACGGCATCATTCCGGCGCTGACCACCAAGAAGATCGACGCCATCGTCTCCTCGATGTCGATCACGGCCGAGCGCGAGAAGACGATCGACTTCTCGGACAAGTACTACAACACTCCGACCGCGATCATCGGGCCGAAGGACCAGAAGTTCGGCGCCACGCCGGACGATCTCAAGGGCAAGGTGATCGGCGTCCAGGTCTCGACCGTGCATGCGGTCTACGCCAAGAAGCACTTCACCGGCGCGCAGGAGATCAAGGAATACCAGACGCAGGATGAAGCCAACAACGATCTGGCCGCCGGCCGGATCGACGCGGTGCAGGCCGACTCGATTGCGCTCGGCGAATTCCTGAAATCCGACCAGGGCAAGGCCTGCTGCGACCTGAAGGGCATGGTGGCCCCGGACGACGAGGTGCTGGGACCGGGTGTCGGCGCCGGCATCCGCAAGGAAGACACCGCGCTCAAGGAAAAGTTCAACGCCGGCATCAAGGCGATCCGCGCCAACGGCAAATATGACGAGATCTCGAAGAAATATTTCGACTTCGACATCTATGGCGGCGCCACGCAGTCGAACTGAACCCTCTCGCAACTGAGTGAGGGCATGGCGGTCGCGCCATGCCCGATCCTTGCCACGCACGCTTGCCGCCGGCTTCGACGTCAGCGGCTTGCCAGCAATACCGGGGGCGAAGCTGATCGACGCCTTTCTTCCGGCCTCGGCGGCCGGCATCATCGAACTCCTGTCACCGGTGGCGCCAGGCTGGGGCGGCACGCTGCTGGTCGGGCTGCTGCATTCGCTCGAGATCGCCATCGGCGCCACCTGCCTCGGCCTGATGATCGGTACCGCCGGCGCCTTCGGCAAGCTCTATGGCGGGCCGGTGACGCGCGACCTTCTGGCCGTCTACACCACGGTGGTCCGCGCGGTGCCGGAACTGGTGCTGATCCTGCTGCTCTATTACGCCGGCACCGACCTCATCAACCAGGTGCTGGCGGCGATGGGCTACAGCCGTGTCGATATCAGCGGTCTGGCGGCCGGCATTTTCGTGCTGGGCTTCGTCCAGGGCGCCTATTCGACCGAAGTTATCCGCGGCGCTATCCTCGCCATCCCGCAAGGCCAGATCGAGGCCGCCCGCGCCTATGGCATGTCGCCCAGTCTGATGCTCAGGCGCATCACGCTCCCGGCGATGCTCCCCTTCGCCATACCCGGCCTCGCCAATCTCTGGCTGATCGCCACCAAGGACACGGCGCTGCTTGCCGTCGTCGGCTTCTTCGAGCTGACGCTGGCGACGCGCCAGGCAGCCGGCGTCACCAAGGCCTATCTGCTCTTCTACGTCGCCGCCGGCGTGCTTTACCTGGCCGTGACCCTCTTCTCCAACCTGATCATCGGCCGCGTCGAGGCCTGGTCGCGGCGCGGCATGCCCTCCGTCAAGGAGGCGCGCTGATGTCGGCCGAAGCCACCGCGATCAACATGGCGGCGCGCGCCTCGATCTGGCTCAAGCCGCACCGCATCGTGCTTATCCTGATCGCGTTGGCGCTGGTGCTCTGCGCGGCCCTCTTCATGCGCTGGGACTGGCTGCCGCAATATTGGGAAATGGGCCTGATGGGCATCTGGCGGGCGCTCTGGATCCTGGCCGTCACCTGCGCGCTGGGCTTCGCGCTTGCGGTGCCGCTCGGGCTCGCGCAGGCCGGCGGACCGATCTGGTTCTCGGCACCGGCCAAGGTCTTCTGCACCATCATCCGAGGAACGCCGCTGCTCCTGCAGCTTTGGCTGCTCTATTACGGCCTCGGCTCGATCTTCCCGCAATATCCGTGGATCCGCGAATCCTGGCTCTGGCCGTATCTCCGGCAGGCTTGGCCCTATGCCGTGGTGGCGCTGACCTTCTCCTTCGCCGGCTATGAGGGCGAAGTGATGCGCGGCGCCTTTGCCGGCGTGCCGCGCGGACAGCTGGAGGCCGCCCGCGCCTTCGGCATGAGCCGCTGGAAAATCTTCCGCCGCATCTGGCTGCCGCAGGCCTTCTACCGGGCGCTGCCGACCCTGACCGGCGAGACGGTGCTGCAGCTGAAGTCGACACCACTGGTGGCGACGATCAGCGTCATCGACATCTTCGCCGTCTCCTCCAAGGTGCGGCAGGACACCTACCTGACCTATGAGCCTTTGCTGCTTCTGGCGCTGATCTATATGACGATCACCGGCATTCTCGTCTTCGCGTTCAGCCGGATCGAGGCGAGGATTCCGGTGAAGATCGGGTAGCGAATAGAGAGTAGTTCCTTTATCTCCCCTACTCGCTATTCCCTATTCGCTACTCGCTGCAGGGCAACTCTGATGCAACTCACCCTCGACCAGGCAACAGGCCTATGCCGGATGGCGGCGCTCGGCGCCGGCGCCAATGAGGAGGCGGCGCAGTCGCTGACCGCCTCGATCATCGCCGCGGAGGCCGAAGGCCTGTCGACGGTCGGGCTGTCGCATTTCATCGACTATCTGGAGGCGCTCGAAGCCGGTCGCATCCACGGCAATGCTGATCCGGTGATCACGCGGCCGGCGCTTGCGGTCTACCTCTCCGACGCGCGCGGCGGGCTTGCCCATACCGGCTTCGACCGCACGATCGATGACCTGGTCAAGGCGGCGAAACTGTTCGGCGTGTCGATCTTCTCGCAGAAGAACGCCTACACATGCGGCGCGCTCGGCTATTTCACCGGGCGGCTGGCGGAACAGGGGCTGGTGTCCTTCGCCGCCACCAATGGGCCGGCGGTGCTGGCCGGCTCCGGATCGGTCAAGCCGGTCTATTGCACCAACCCGATGTCCTTCGCCTCGCCGGCCGCCGACGGGCCGCCGCTGGTCATCGACCAGTCGTCGAGCGCCACCGCCTTCGTCAACATCCGCAAGGCGGCCGAGGATGGCAAGAAGATCCCCGAAGGCTGGGCGCTGGATGCCAGCGGCAACCCGACCACCGATCCGGCGGCGGCGATGAAGGGCGCGATGCTTGCCTTCGGCGGTCAGCGCGGCGCCAACATCGCGCTGATGGTCGAGGTGCTGGCCGCCGGCATTTCCGGCGCCAACTGGTCCCTCGACGCGCCCTGGTTCACCGGCGGGCCGGACAGCCCCGGCACCGGCCTTTTCGTTCTCGCCATCGAGCCCAAGCTGCTCGATCCGGACTTCGAGCAGCGCATGAAGGACCAGCTCGACCGGCTGCGGCGGCGCTATGGCGTGCATATTCCTGGACGCTCGCGCGCCGAAGCCGCGGAGAAGGCAAAGGCGCGTGGCATCACCACGTCCAGGTCGGTCGTGCAGCGCATTTCGGAATTCGCCGAGCGTTACTCGGCCTGATTCCCGGCTGTTGAACCTTTTCCCGAACTGACGCGACACATTCGCGGCACCGATGCCGCGAGCCGCCTGGTTGACTTCGTCCGGCTCGTGGCTGGCGGCGCCGCGCCGGGCGTTCAGGGCGAGGCGGGCGTGCTTGCTTCACGCCACCTTGATACCGTCTCAGGTCAGGCAGCCTCGTTGGACCCTGTTTTGGCGCGGAACTGCCCGGAAAACCCCGCTTCGGCGGGGTTTTCTGTCTTCTTCAAACCCTGCAGGAGGGGCGTTCCGGGCAAGTCCAAAAACAACGCAATGGCGACCTCCGGTCGCTCTTTGCCTTTGGCGAGAAACGGATTAAGAAACGGCTTCAGCCAAGCATTCGCGCGGAGCCAGTCATGACCGAAATCCTGCAGACCCCCAAGCTCGTCGTCGTCTTCGGCGGCTCGGGCTTCGTCGGTCGCCATGTCGTTCGCGCCCTGGCCAAGCGCGGCTACCGCATCCGTGTCGCCTGCCGGCGGCCCGACCTTGCCGGCCACGTGCAGCCGCTCGGCAATGTCGGCCAGATCCAGCCGGTGCAGGCCAATGTGCGCGTGCGCTGGTCGGTCGACCGCGCCGTGCAGGGCGCCGACCATGTCGTCAACCTCGTCGCCATCCTGCATGAGACCGGCCGCCAGAAATTCGGCGCGGTGCACGATTTCGGCGCGCGCGCCGTCGCCGAGGCCGCACGCTCGGTCGGCGCCGGCCTCACCCACATCTCCGCTCTCGGAGCCGACCCGAATTCCCCGTCCAGCTATGCCCGCACCAAGGCGCTCGGCGAAAAGGCGGTGTTCGATACGATCGCGGACGCCGCCATCTTCCGCCCGTCGATCAATTTCGGGCCGGAGGACTCCTTCTTCAACCGCTTCGCCAACATGGCGCGCTACTCTCCGGTGCTGCCGCTGATCGGCGGCGGACAGAACAAGTTCCAGCCGGTCTATGTCGGCGATGTCGCCGAAGCGGTGGCGCGCTCCGTCGACGGCAATGTCAGGGGTGGCCAGGTCTATGAGCTTGGCGGCCCTCAGGTGCTGACCTTCAAGGAATGCATGGAAGAGTTGCTGACGGTCATCGAACGCCGCCGTCTCCTGGTGCCGGTGCCGTTCTGGGTGGCGAACATCCAGGCATCGATCCTCCAGCTGCTGCCCAATCCGCTCCTGACCAAGGACCAGGTGCTGCAGTTGCGTGAGCACAATGTCGTCTCGGACGACGCCGTCAAGGCCGCCAGGACGCTTGCCGGGCTGGGCATCCAGCCGCAAGCGATCGCCACCATCCTGCCCAGCTATCTCTGGCGCTTCCGCGCCGCCGGCCAGTTCCAGCAGCGCCGGCCGATCGCCGACCGGTAGAGGATCTAAGTTTGATGCATGTCGTTAACCCAGAACCGCTGCACATTTCTGGGCGGCATGCATTGCTCAGCCCCGGCGCGAGACCTGCATCGGCAGGCCGCCCTGCGGCTGCGTGGTGAGCTTCTGCACCGGCCATGGCTTGGTGTCGGAGGTGACGTCGAAGCGGAAGCGCGACAACAGGATCGCTAAAGCGATGATCGCCTCCTGCATGGCGAAGCTGGCGCCTATGCACACGCGCGGGCCGGCGCCGAAGGGCAGGTACTGAAAGCGGTCGATCTTGTCGCGGTTTTCCGGGTGGAAACGCTCCGGCATGAAGGCGTTCGGCCTGTCCCAGAGTTTTCTGTGGCGGTGCACGACCCAGGGCATCACCAGCACGGCGGCGTATTTCGGAATGTAGAGGCCGTTCCAGGTCTCCGGCTCGATCGGCTCGCGGTTGATCGAAGGCGCCGGCGGATAGAGCCTAAGCGCCTCCTCGAAGGCCGCGCGGGTGAGCGGCATGGCGTCCAGCCACTTGGTCGGATCGGGCTCGCGCGCCAGCACGGCGTCGATCTCCTGCTCGACCCTGTCGCGTTCCCAGGGCGCCGCGGCCAGGCAATAGATCGTCCAGCCCAGCGCCCGCGCGGTCGTCTCGTGGCCGGCGCCGATGAAGGTGATGATGTTGTCCTCGACTTCGGCGCGGGTCAGCCCGTCCGGTCCGTCGGCCCGAAGCAGCAGCGTGAGGAAATCCTGCGGCACGCCACCCGGATCGCGCTTCATCCGTTCTTCGCGCATCTTCACCGTGCCGGCGACGATGTTGCGGAAATAGGCCATGGTCTTGCGGCCGCGGATGCGGGTGAGGCGCGGCAGCCATTCCGGAGCACGTAACAGGTCGAGCGGGTCTACGCGGCCCATGGTCTCGAACAGGCGGTCGATCTCCTTGGCGAAGCTGCCCGGCTCGCCGGCGATCTCGCCGGAAAACAGCGTCTCGGCCAGGATGTCATAGGTGAGCAGGGTCATGTCATGCGCGACATCGGTCATGCCGCCCGCTTCATAGCGGGTGACGAATTCCAGCGCGCGCTTCAGCATCGGGTCGGCGAAACCGAAGATATGGCGCGGCGTGAACACCGGCGCCATCGCCTTGCGCGAACGCTTCCAGACCTCGCCCTCGGCGGTCAGCAGCCCGTCGCGCAGGATCGGCCGCAGGATCAGCTGGCGCACCGTCGCCATCTTGTAGTTTTTGGCGTTGTCGATCAGCACATGGCGGATGAGGCCGGGATCGTTGGCGACGATCAGGTGTCCGCCGACGCCATTGGCCGAAACCCACGGCTCGTTGTAGGTGTGCTCGCCCCACAATTCGAGCGGGTTGCGGTAGACGATGCGCATCATCTCCAGCGTCGAAGGCGGCTCAGTGCGCGGCTTGGGCGCCGGCGGCACGAAGGGGGCGGGCTTGGTGTCCATAAAGATGCTCCGCTGACAGCGGTGAATGTAGTGCCCGACAAGGCCGGCGTCCATGTGACCGGACGGCACCGCACTGTCTCGCCATCTCGCCGGAATGTGACCGGCATCAGCCAATAGCTGCTTGTTGCCGGCGGTAGCCTGCGATAGTCACCAATAGATACCGCCAAGCAAGGAGCTCTCCCGTGAAGCATCGTCTGAACGTCATCATCGGCAGCACGCGGCCGGGACGCGCCGGTCCAATCTTCGGCGAATGGCTGGAAGGATTCACGCGCGAGCACGGCAAGTTCGAGCCGGCGCTGACCGACATCGCCGCGTTCCACCTGCCGATGCTCGACGAGCCGCACCATCCGCGCCTGCGCAAATATGAGAACGACCACACCAAGGCGTGGTCAAAGGCGATCGACGCCGCCGACGCCTTCGTGTTCGTGGCGCCGGAGTATAACTACTTCGTGGCACCCGCGATCGTGAACGCCATCGACTATCTGCTGCATGAGTGGCGCTACAAGCCCGCGGCGATCTTCAGCTATGGCGGCATATCCGGCGGATTGCGCGCCGCGCAATCGCTGAAGCCGCTGCTCACCTCGGTCGGCGTCATGCCGATCCCGGAGGGGGTGGCGCTACCGGCCTATGCGAGCCTGCTCGATGAGAAGCGCGCCTATCATCCGAGCGAGCAGGTGCAGGGCGGAGCGAAGACGATGCTGGACGAGTTGTTCCGCTGGAGCGGGGCGCTGAAGACGCTGCGCGCGGCCGAATAGGCACGAAAGCTTCCCAGCAAGGCAATTATCAGGCTGCGCTTAGGCGCGGCCTTTTGCGTTTCATCGACCCTTTTCGGCCGAACGCCGGGACCGTATCAGCGCGGGCGTGGAAGCACCTTGCCGCCAAGCCGGCAAAATGCCCGCAAACCTTGGAAAATCCGCCATTTGCGCCTATATCTAGGACATCAAAACGGCGCGATTCGCGGCCATTTTTCGGCGCCGGACCAGCGACATCAATCAGACAGGTTTTCATGAGCGATCAGACCGAAAGCGCATTTGGCGCGCAAGCCGAGTACGGCGCCGATTCCATCAAGGTTTTGAAGGGGTTGGACGCGGTGCGCAAGCGTCCGGGCATGTATATCGGCGACACTGACGACGGCTCGGGCCTGCATCACATGGTCTATGAGGTGGTGGACAACGCCATCGACGAGGCGCTTGCCGGCCACGCCGACCTCGTCTCGGTGACGCTCAACCCCGACGGTTCCGTTACCGTCATCGACAATGGCCGCGGGATTCCGACCGATATCCACCCCTCGGAGGGTGTTTCGGCGGCCGAAGTGATCATGACGCAGCTGCATGCCGGCGGCAAATTCGACCAGAACTCCTATAAAGTGTCCGGCGGCCTGCATGGCGTCGGCGTCTCGGTGGTCAACGCGCTTTCCGCCTGGCTCAAGCTCAAGATCCGCCGCAACGGCGAGATTTTCGAGATGAGCTTCACGCATGGCAATGCCGACGCGCCGCTGAAGGTGACCGGCAGCTACGTGCAGGACAAGCAGCCCGGCACTTATGAAGGCCGCAGCGGCAGCGAGATCACCTTCTTCCCGTCGGCCGAGACCTTCACCATGGTCGAGTTCGACTACAACACGCTGGAGCACCGGCTGCGCGAGCTCGCCTTCCTCAATTCCGGCGTGCGCATCGTGCTGACCGATGCGCGCCATGCCGACCTTGTGCGCCATGAGCTGCATTATGACGGCGGGCTGGAAGAGTTCGTCAAATATCTCGACCGGGTGAAGAAGCCGCTGATCGAGGCGCCGATCGCCATCCGCGCCGAGCGCGACGGCATCACCGTCGAAGTCGCGATGTGGTGGAACGACAGCTACCACGAGAATGTGCTGGCCTTCACCAACAACATCCCGCAGCGCGACGGCGGCACACATCTGGCCGGCTTCCGCGCGGCGCTGACCAGGCAGATCACCGGCTATGGCGAGTCTTCCGGCCAGACCAAGAAGGAAAAGGTCTCGCTGACCGGCGACGACTGCCGCGAAGGCCTGACCGCTGTTCTCTCGGTCAAGGTGCCCGACCCGAAATTCTCCTCGCAGACCAAGGACAAGCTGGTCTCGTCAGAGGTGCGCCCGGTGGTGGAAAGCCTGGTCAACGAGGCGCTGGGCACCTGGCTGGAAGAGCATCCGAGCGAAGGCAGGGTCGTGGTCGAGAAGGTGATCCAGGCGGCCGCGGCGCGCGAAGCCGCGCGCAAGGCGCGCGACATCACGCGCAAGAGCACGCTCGGCGTCACCTCGCTGCCCGGCAAGCTCGCCGATTGCCAGGAGCGCGACCCGGCCAAGTCGGAAATCTTCATCGTCGAGGGTGACTCCGCCGGCGGCTCGGCCAAGGGCGGGCGCTCGCGGCAGAACCAGGCGATCCTGCCGCTGCGCGGCAAGATCCTCAATGTCGAGCGGGCGCGCTTCGACCGCATGCTCTCCTCCGACATGATCGGCACGCTGATCACCGCGCTCGGCACCTCGATCGGCAAGGACGAGTTCAACGCCGACAAGCTGCGCTATCACAAGATCATCCTGATGACCGACGCCGACGTCGACGGCGCCCACATCCGCACGCTGCTGCTCACGTTCTTCTTCCGGCAGATGCCGGAGCTGATCGAGCGCGGCCATCTCTACATCGCCCAGCCGCCGCTCTACAAAGTGACACGGGGCAAGAGCTCGCAATATCTCAAGGACGAGAGCGCCTATGAGGAATATCTGATCGGCTCCGGGCTGGATGAGGCCTCGCTGGTGCTCGCCTCCGGCGAGGTGCGGACCGGGCAGGACCTGCGCAGCTCCGTAGACGACGCGCTGGCGGTGCGCCAGCTGATCAACGGGCTGCACACGCGCTACAACCGCAGCGTCGTCGAGCAGGCGGCGATCGCCGGCGCGCTCAATGCCGACGTGCTTGCCGATCTCGGCCGCGCCAACGCGATGGCCGAGCGCGTCGCGCAGCGGCTGGACATGATCGCCGAGGAGACCGAGCGCGGCTGGACCGGCCGGCTGTCGACCTCCAATGACGGCTCGGGCGGTTATGTCTTCGAACGCACGGTGCGCGGCGTGAAGGATGTGGTGCAGCTCGATGCCGGGCTGATTGCTTCGGCCGACGCGCGCCAGCTCGACCGCTACGCGCCGCGGCTTTCGGAAGTCTATGGCGAGCAGCCGACGCTGCGCCGCAAGGAGACCTCGGAGCTTGTTTCGGGACCGCTGGCGCTGCTCAACGCGGTGTTCGCTTCCGGCCGCAAGGGCCTCACCATGCAACGCTACAAGGGCCTTGGCGAGATGAATGCCGAGCAGCTCTGGGAAACCACGCTGGACCCGAATGTGCGCTCGCTGCTGCAGGTCAAGGTCAATGACGCGACAGACGCGGATTCATTGTTCTCGCGGCTGATGGGCGACGAGGTGGAGCCGCGCCGCGAGTTCATCCAGGACAACGCGCTGTCGGTGGCTAATCTGGATATCTGAGCGCACCTACACACTCAAAAAGAGAGGCCCGGCATTTGCCGGGCCTCTCTTTTGAAGCCTGCAATCAAGCTCAGTGGTCCATGGCCTTGACGATCTCTTCCGTCATCTTCTTGGCGTCGCCGAGCAGCATCATGGTGCCGTCCTTGTAGAACAGCGTGTTGTCGATGCCGGCATAGCCGGAGCCGAGCGAGCGCTTGACGAAGAGGCAGGTGCGGGCCTTGTCGACGTCGAGGATCGGCATGCCGTAGATGGGCGAGGACTTGTCATCACGCGCGGACGGGTTGGTGACGTCGTTGGCGCCGATGACATAGGCGACGTCGGCCTGCGCGAACTCCGAGTTGATGTCCTCGAGCTCGAACACCTCGTCGTAAGGGACGTTCGCCTCCGCCAAAAGGACGTTCATGTGGCCGGGCATGCGGCCGGCGACAGGGTGGATGGCGTATTTGACCTCGACGCCATTGGCCTTGAGCTTGTCGGCCATTTCGCGCAACGCGTGCTGCGCCTGGGCCACCGCCATGCCGTAGCCGGGCACGATGATGACCTTCTGCGCGTTCATCATCAGATAGGCCGCGTCGTCGGCCGAGCCTTGCTTGACGGTGCGCTCGATGCCGTCGTCGGCAGCCGCCGCCGTCTCGCCGCCGAAGCCGCCGAGGATGACCGAGATGAAGGAGCGGTTCATCCCCTTGCACATGATGTAGGACAGGATCGCGCCGGACGAGCCGACCAGCGCGCCGGTGATAATCAGCGCCAAATTGCCGAGGGTGAAGCCAAGCGCTGCCGCCGCCCAGCCCGAATAGGAATTCAGCATCGACACCACGACTGGCATGTCGGCGCCGCCGATCGGGATGATCAACAGCACGCCGAGCACCAGCGAGGCGGCGACGATCAGCCAGAAGACGAGCTTGGACTCGGTGGTGACCAGAAGCACGATCAGCACCACCAGGGCGACGCCGAGGACGATGTTGATCAGGTGGCGACCGCCGATCATGATCGGCTTGCCGGACATGCGGCCGTCGAGCTTGAGGAAGGCGATGACCGAACCGGTGAAGGTGATGGCGCCGATGGCCACACCGAGGCTCATCTCGACCAGCGCCTGGGCGTGGATGTCGCCCGCCGTGCCGATGCCAAAACTTTCCGGCGCGTAGATGGCGGCGGCTGCCACCATGACGGCGGCAAAGCCGACGAGCGAGTGGAAGGCGGCGACCAGTTGCGGCATCGAGGTCATGGCGATGCGGCGCGCGGTGACGGCGCCGATGCCGCCGCCGATGGCGAGGCCGAGCACGATCAGGCCGAAGCGGCCGGCAGAGGGGGTCGCCAGCGCCAGCGTGGTGGCGATGGCAATGCCCATGCCGATCATGCCGTAGAGATTGCCCTGGCGGCTGGTGGTCGGATGCGAGAGCCCGCGCAGCGCTAGGATGAACAGGATGCCGGACACGAGATAGAGGAAGGAAGCGAGATTGACGGTCACGTCACTTTTCCTTCTTCTTGTACATGGCGAGCATGCGCTGGGTGACCAGGAAGCCGCCGAAGATGTTGACCGAGACCAGCACCAGGGCGACGAAGCCGAAGCCTGCGGCGAGGCCGGAAGCGGCAATGCCGACGGCAAGCAGCGCGCCGACGACGATGACCGAGGAGATTGCATTGGTGACGGCCATCAGCGGCGTGTGCAGGGCCGGCGTCACCGACCACACGACATAATAGCCGACGAAGATCGCCAGCACGAAGATGGCGAAGCGGAAGACGAAGGGATCGATGGCGCCGCCCGAGAGCGCATGCGCCGCGCCGCTTGCGGCATCGGCCGCGCCCGGCGCGTTGTTGGCGAGATCCTGCACCGCGAGCCGCACGGCGGCGGTCGCCTGATCGAGCTGATCGAGAGCTTTCTGCAAGGCGTCCATCACGCGGTCCCCTTAGGCTTGGCTGCGGACTTCTTCTTTGCCGCCGGCTTCGCGTCGGCGGCATCGGCAACCATGGTCGTCGCCGGAATGGCCGCCGGCTCGGTGCGCGGCTCCTCCGCCGCCTTGGCGAAGTTCGGATGCACGACCCGACCGCCGTCGGTCAGCATCGTCGCCTTGACCAGTTCGTCGTCGCGCTTGATGGCGAGTTGCTTCGTCGCCTTGTCGACCATCGTCTCGAGGAAGGCGTAGAGGTTCTTGGCGTAGAGCAGCGAGGCCGAGGCCGCGACACGGCCCGGCACGTTGAGGTGGCCGACGATCTTGACGCCGTTCTCGGTCGTCACGACCTTGCCGGGAACCGCGCCCTCGACATTGCCGCCGCGCTCGACCGCAAGGTCGACGATCACCGAGCCCGGCTTCATCGAGGCGACCATGGCGGCCGAGACCAGCTTCGGCGCCGGTCGTCCAGGGATCAGCGCGGTGGTGATGACGATGTCCTGCTTGGCGATGTGCTCGGCCGTCAGCGCCGCCTGCTTGGCCTGGTATTCCTTCGACATTTCCTTGGCGTAGCCGCCGGCGGTCTCGGCCGCCTTGAACTCTTCGTCCTCGACCGCCAGGAACTTGGCGCCGAGCGACTGCACCTGCTCCTTCACCGCCGGGCGAACGTCGATGGCGGTGACCACGGCGCCGAGACGGCGCGCGGTGGCGATCGCCTGCAGGCCGGCGACTCCGACGCCCATGATGAAGGTTTTCGCCGCCGGCACGGTGCCAGCCGCCGTCATCATCATCGGCAGCGCGCGATCATATTCGGCGGCAGCGTCAATCACCGCCTGGTAGCCGGCAAGGTTGGCCTGCGAGGACAGCACGTCCATCACCTGCGCGCGGGTGATGCGCGGCATGAATTCCATGGAGAAGGCGGTGATGCCGGCCTTGGCCATTGCGGCCACCGCGGCATCGTTGCCGTAGGGGTCCATGATGGCGATGACGGCAGCGCCGGATTTGTAGCCCTTCAGCTCCGCGTCGGTCGGCCGGCGCACTTTCAGCACCACGTCGGCCTTTGACGCGTCGGCAGCCTTGCCGATCGTGGCACCCACCGCGGCAAAATCCTGGTCGGGGATGCGGGAGCCGAGGCCGGCGCCCTGCTCGACGATCACGTCGAAGCCGAGACCGGCCAGGCGCTTGACTGTCTCCGGCGAGGCTGCGACGCGCGGCTCGTTCGGGTCAAGCTCACGAGGGATGAACACTATTTGTCCCACCGGACGATCCTTTCGGCTGGAACCTTGATTACGCAAGGCGTCGGCCGGACGTCCGGCGACGTCGAGGGCGATGGGCTTGGGAAGTCTACCGCAGAATGAGAGTGCCGATGGCCGTGATCAGGATGAACACGATGAGGCCCGAGAAGAAGCCGCCGACGAAGAAGCCGAAGGCCATGGCGATGAGGATGGCGGCGCAAACCAGCGAGCCGTATTTGGCAAGGCCGAGGAAGGCCTTGTAGGTGCGGTCGTGCTCGGCATAGTCCATCTGCGCGCCAAGCTCGACCGGACCGGCGGGCGTGTGATCAGCCATGGAAGTACCCCTTCGAAAAAGCCTTTGAGGCACATAGCGAAAAGCCGAACCAAGAGCAATGGCGCTATTGCCGCACAGCCTGCGACAACAGCCTCAAATGAAAGTTGAAATTGAACGGCGCGCCCTGGCCCGCGCGGCAAGGGGGACTTCAGCCGGCGAGTTGGGGAAAAAGGCCGAGCAGGCCGACGACGATCAGGTAAAGCGCGACGATGTAGTTGAGGAGCCGCGGCATCACCAGGATCAGCACACCGGCGATCAGCGAGATCAGCGGCGTCAGCGCGATTGAATGAATGGTCATGTCGCAATCCTTTCATTCGACAGGCGATCGCCCGTCAGACGGCTGCGGAGCTTGTCCTGATGCAATTCCGGCCGGAAAACCGCTCACACTTTCCTGGAGTTGCTTGCTAACGCCGCAGCCGGCAGAAGGTTCATGGCCCGCGTTCAGGCAGCGGCGCGAAAGTATTTCGCCGTCGGCACGATCGAGAGGGGCGTCAGCCGGTTGATGGCCGGGTTGCCGAACATCAGCCGCTGCTCCATCGGCGTCGATCTGAAGAACGGCAATCGTTTGAGCGTCAGGCGCATGTTTTCGCCGGCCGGTATTTCGAACAGTGCGAGCGGGGGAAGAACGCCCGGAAATGCTTTAGCCTCTGTCCTCTGCACGGCCTGAAAGTAACGAACGTAAAAAGAGGAATGCTCCATCTTGACCGGCGTCAGCACCGAGTCCTGACCGAAGTAGCAGGAGGCGACCATGGCGATCCTGAGCGTCAGAAAAGGCAGCACCCCCGGCGCCGGCGCGCTGTCGGGGTCGGCCGCGAAGCGGGTTCCGTCAATGAAGGTTTCGCCGCGGGCGAGCCGTGGAAGCAAGACTTCGGGATAGGCATCGACCGAAGGCGAGTATGGCTGCGCGCTGGTAATATAATGGAAACGCAGTGTGCTGACCAATTGGTCATAGCAATAGACACCGAACCGATAGGCGTTGGGTAGATTATCCCAGCGATCCTCGAACATCCCGCTCGCGATCGGACCACACATACCTGAGCGCCGATAGGAATTGTAGCGGAGCCGATAGATCGCCTCCTGATCTTCACCCCCCGTGATGAGGCGATATTCAACATGATCCAGCAGTTCCATCATCGACCGGTTGAGCGCGGAGTCCATCCTCGCGCTGGCGTCGGCCGACGCACTCTTCCTCGCAGCATCCATTGTCAGTCCTCGAATTCCGCCTGCGACCAAGGCTATTCGAGTTGAAATGAGACACAAGCTGAAAATTCGATATTGCTGATTTACCTCTTGTTAACCTTAATGCCGGTCGCCCAATTTCGCTGATCATGCGCGAGAAAAGCAAATCCCGACGCGAGCGACCCTCTAATGCCAACCGGTTATAATCGACGAAGTCATTTCGAATTCAGAGCTTCGAAAGCGCCGAGGCACGCCCAGCCTACACTTGTCCTGAGCGGCCAATATATTTGGCGGGTCCTCAATACGGGTCGTAATTCTGCGAAGTGGAAGCCGTTTTGCGCTTTGCCCGGAAATCCGGTCAGCTGGCCGTTCGTTTGCCGGCGATATGCAGGTCCGCGGCAAATGGCCAGGTGACGCTCGACATCGTCTCGATGCCCGACGCGCTGAGCGCGGCGCCGAACAGAAAGCCTTGCACGAAGTCCGGCTTGACCAGATGAACCAGCGTCTTCAGCTGCTCGAAGGTCTCGACCCCTTCGATGGTGACTGAAAGGCCCAATGTCCGCGACAGGCTGACGATGCCCTTCAGCAGATCGAGCGACTGCCGGTTCTGGTTCATATCGACCAGGAAAGAGCGGTCGATCTTGATCTTATCGAGCGGCAGCTTGTGGAGATAGCTCAGACTGGAGTAGCCGGTGCCGAAATCGTCAAGCGCGATGCGCACGCCAAGCGCCTTCAAGTCCTCGATCGATTCGCGCGTCAGCGATTTGTCATCGAGCAAGGCGGTCTCGGTGACCTCGATTTCGAGCCGGTGCGCCGCAAGGCCCGACTTGGCCAAGGCGTCCCTGACCTTCTGGACGATGTCGCGGCTGCGGAAATCCTTGGCCGACAAGTTCACCGACACACTGGTCTGCGCCGGCCATTTGGCGCATTCGGCGCAGGCGGCCTCCAGCACGAAGGTGCTGATGTCGGAAACGATGCCCATCTCTTCCGCCAAGGGGATGAAGACGCCGGGCGAGATTGGGCCGAGGTCGGGATGGTCCCAGCGGCAGAGCGCCTCGCAACTGGCGATGCGCATGGTGCTGATGGAGACGATCGGCTGATAGACCACGCGCAGATCCTTGGCCTGCACGGCATTGCGCAGATCGGCCTTCATCAGCTGGCGATTGCGGAACGCGGCGTCCATGGCCGCCTCAAACAGCCGCCAGCTGTTCTTGCCAAGTTCCTTGGCCTTGTAGAGGGCAAGGTCGGCCTTGACGATCATTGCATCAACCTCGGTGTCCTTGACCTTGGACAGCACCGCGCCGCCGCTGGCCTGGATGCGCAAGCCGTGGCCGGCGACGTCCACCTCGCCCTGCAGGTCCGCGAAGATCCGATCGAGCAGGGTGCCGAGATGGCTCTCGTCCTCGACGCGGTCGAAGAAGATCATGAACTCGTCGCCGCCGAAGCGGCTGACCGTGATGCCCGGTCCGGCAATCGCCGCGAGACGCTCGGCCACGGCGTAGATCAGCCCGTCGCCGACCGGATGGCCGAGTGTGTCGTTGACGCTCTTGAAGTCGTCGAGATCGAGCACCGCGAGGCCGCAGAGCCGATCCTGCTCGCCGGAGGCCATGGCCTCACGGACCAGCTCGTGGAAATAGGCGCGGTTCGGCAGGCCCGTCAGATTGTCGTAGCGCGCCATGAAGCGTATCTTTTCTTCCGCCTCGACGCGCACCGTCACGTCTTCGAAGGTGATGACGCCCAGTTCCTGGCTGCCTTCGCGGGCGGAGAATTCGTAATGCTGACCATTGGCCAGCGAAACGAGCACCTTGCGGTCGCGGCCTTCGCGCAGGGCGCGCGTCAGCTGCGCCTCGATGTAGCGGCAGTCTTTCGGCGCCAGCATGCCGCCGGCGACGCCCCGCATCAAAAGGCCGTGGATCGAGCGTCCGAGCAAGGCATCGCCCGATCTCAGCGACATCAGGCGGGCGGCTTCGGCATTTGCCACCGCAACCCGCCCGTCGGGCCCCAGCATGACCAGGCCATGCGACATGGTGTTGAGCGCGCGATCGAACCGGCGCGTCAGGTTCCCGGCCTGCTTGTGGCCGATGACGGCGGAGAAGAGCACGTTGCGGACATGGTCGGCGCTGTTGATGGTGACGAACGTCAACGGGAAGATCATCAAGCCGAGGACGACAGAAGCCATATCCATGCGCAGGATGAGCGCAAGAGCCGCGGGCCCGACGAGGGTCAAGGAAAAAATCTGGACCATGCGCATGGACCCGTAGCTTCGTCCGACAACCGTTACCAGGGTCGTCAACGACAACGACACCGACGCCAGTTCAGCAAATTGGTCAGGACGCAGGTAGATCGACACGAAGCAGAATGACCCCAATGCGAGGCCCTGCGCGCTGCCTTTGAGAATGTAATTGCGCTCTATCGCTTCTGCCTCTGCGCCACTTGCTATGGTGCCGCCCGCTCTATGGAAGCCTCGGATGCTGAAGTACCGCCAGAGGCTGGCCGATAGCAGAACGAAAGCCAACGTCAGATAAAGCAGATCCTGCGTACGCAGGTAGACCATGAACCCGAGAATCCAGTAGCAGACGCCGCCGATCGCAACCATGCCGGCGTTGTCGAACAATGCCCGCACGAACTGGATATAGACATCCGCCGGGATGTTCTCGGTCTTTGTTCTACCCATGCCGCTGGCCCAACGCTACGCCTTGTCATGCCACACCCGCCTTAAGAAAGGCTTAGAACGGCGTTCAACCCCGGTTGCGGAGGGTTGCAGCAGGCGGGACAGACCAGGGAATCCGGGAGTTCTGGCGCCGTCAATGCGCCGGCGCGGTCACTCGGCGGCGCGAAGCGTCGGCTCCGCCGGAGCCTGGGCCAGACGCTCGATCAAGCGCGAGCGCTCGCCCGCCGCCTTCGCGGCGCTGGCCTGCCGGACATGGCCGTAGCCGCGGATCAATGCCGGCACGGAGGCCAGGGCGGTCGCGGCCTCCACCCTGCCCGGCGCCAGCGCGCCGGCGATGAGGTCGAGATCGGCTTCGTATTCCCTCAACGCTTGCCGCTCCATGCGCCGCTCGGCCGTGTAGCCGAAGAGGTCGAAGGCGGTGCCGCGCAGGCCCTTCATCGCCGCCAGCAGTCGAAAGCCCTTCATCATCCACTGGCCGAAGCTCGATTTCCTGGGCTTGCCGTCATTGCCGCGGCGGCCGAGGATCGGCGGCGCGAGATGGAATTCAAGCCTCTCGTAGCTCTGGAACTGCTTGGCGAGGTCGGCGGCGAAAGTGCCGTCGGTGTAGAGCCGCGCCACCTCATACTCGTCCTTGATCGCCATCAGCTTGAAGAGGTTTTTCGCCGCCGCTTCAGTCACCACCGTCGAGCCTGGAATCGCCTTCGCCTCGGCGGCGCGCAACGTCGCCACGCGGTCGGCGTAGCGCCTGGCGTAGGCGGCGTTCTGGTAGGCGGTGAGGAAGGCGACCCGGCGGGCGATGACATCGTCCAGCGTCTCGGCCGGTTTGGGCGCAGGCCTGCCGGTCTGAGCGACCAGGCCACGTACGAAGTCGGGCTGATGCGCGGCGCGGCGGCCCCAGCGGAAAGCGGCGATATTCATCGCCACCGCTTCGCCGTTCAATTCTATCGCCTTTTCAACGGCTTCAGCCGAAAGCGGCAGGCCGCCATGCTGGAAGGCGAAGCCAAGCATGAACATGTTGGCGCCGAGCGAATTGCCGAACAGAGCGGTCGCCGTGCGGGTGGCGTCGAAGAAATGCGCCTTGTCGTCGCCGGCAGCGGCCCGGATCGCCTTCTTCAGCCGCTCGACCGGCAGCGAGAAGTCCGCCGAACGGGTGAATTCGCCGGGCATGATCTCGGCGGTGTTGGCGAGGAAGATCGTGTGGCCCTCGCGGACCGCGCCCAGCACCTTCTTGGCGCCGGAGACGACGAGGTCGCAGCCGAGCACAAGGTCGGCCTTGCCGGCCGAGACGCGAATGGCGTGGATGTCCTCGGGTGTCGGGGCGATGCGGACATGAGTGAAGACCGAGCCGCCCTTCTGGGCGAGGCCCGCCATATCGATCATGCCGCAACCCTTGCCTTCCAGATGCGCGGCCATGCCGAGCACCGCGCCGACGGTGACGACGCCGGTGCCGCCGACGCCGTCGATGATCGCCGCCCAGCCCTGGTTGCCCATGCGGAATTCGGCCGGCGCCGGCACGCCGTCCAGCGGATCGGCCCTGCCGGCAGTGCCTTCGGCCTTCCTGATCTTGCCGCCATGCACGGTGACGAAAGACGGGCAGAAACCGTTGAGGCAGGAAAAATCCTTGTTGCAGCTCGACTGGTCGATGCGGCGCTTGCGGCCGAATTCGGTCTCGACCGGCTGGATCGAGACGCAGTTGGACTGTACGCCGCAATCGCCGCAGCCTTCGCAGACCAGCTCGTTGATGAAGACGCGTTTGTCCGGATCGGGGAAGGTGCCGCGCTTGCGTCGGCGGCGCTTTTCGGCGGCGCAGGTCTGATCGTAGAGCAGCACCGAAACGCCTTTCACCTCGCGCAATTCGCGCTGGACGAGATCGAGATCGTCGCGATGGTGGATGGTTATGCCGGCCGGGAAATCGGCCTTGCCGGCATATTTGCCAGGCTCGTCCGTGACAACGGCGATGCGCTCGACGCCCTCGGCGCGCACTTGCCTGGCGATCATGTCGACGGTCAGGCCGCCCTCATGCGGCTGGCCGCCGGTCATGGCGACGGCATCGTTGTAGAGGATCTTGTAGGTGATGTTGGCGTCGGAGGACAGCGCGAAGCGGATCGCCAGCACGCCGGAGTGGTTGTAGGTGCCGTCGCCGAGATTCTGGAAGATGTGGTCGCGCTTGGAGAACGGCGCCTGTCCGACCCATTGCGCGCCCTCGCCTCCCATGGCGGTGAAGCCGACGGTGTTCCTGTCCATCCACAGCGCCATGAAGTGGCAGCCGATGCCGGCGGCGGCCAGCGAGCCGTCCGGCACCTTGGTCGAGGAATTATGCGGGCAGCCCGAGCAGAAGAAAGGCGTGCGCGAGCCGATATCGAGCGTGTCGGCGAGCATCGCCTGGAACTGGCGCAGCTTCGCCACCCGCGCTGCGATCTCTTCCGAGGAGCCGATGGTGCGCAGGATCCGTTCGCCGAGCGCAATCGCGATCTCGTTCGGATCGAGCGCACCCTTGGCCGGAAACAGCCAGTCACCGCGCTCGTCCTTCTTGCCGACGATCACCGGCTGGGTGGCGGTGCCGTAGAGGTTCTCGCGCAGCTGCACCTCGATCAGCGAGCGCTTCTCCTCGACGACGACGATGGTGTCGAGGCCGCGGGCGAAGTCGGCGATGTGCTGGAAATCCAACGGCCACGGACAGCCGACCTTGAACAGGCGGATGCCGATGCGGTTGGCGGCCGCTTCGTCGATGCCGATATCCTCCAGCGCTTGGCGGACGTCGAGATAGCTCTTGCCGATGGTGATGACGCCGAGCTTGGGATTGCGGCCGCCGGAATAGACGATGCGGTTCAGCCCATTGGCCTGGATGAAGGCCGAGGCGGCGGCGCGCTTGTACTCGTGCAGCCGCTCTTCCTGGCCGAGCATGTCGATCTCGTGGCGGATGTTCAAGCCGCCCGGCGGCATGTCGAATTCGGGAATGACGATGCCCAGACGCTCGATCGAGGCGTCGACCGAGGCCGTCGATTCGATATTGTCCTTGACGCATTTGATCGCCGCCCAGGTGCCGGCGAAGCGCGACATGGCAAAGCCGTAAAGGCCGTAGTCGATGATCTCCTGCACGCCGGCCGGATTGAGGATCGGCACCATGGTGTCGACGAAGAGGAATTCGGTGGCATGCGCGTTGGTCGAGGATTCGGCCATGTGGTCGTCGCCCATCAGGGCAAGCACGCCGCCATGCTTGGAGGAGCCGGCAAGATTGGCGTGGCGGAAGACGTCGCCGGACCGGTCGACCCCCGGGCCCTTGCCGTACCAGACCGAAAAAACGCCATCATGCGTGCCCTCGCCCAGCAATTCGGTCTGCTGCGAGCCCCAGCAGGCGGTGGCGGCGAGTTCCTCGTTGAGGCCCGGCTGAAAGACGATGTCGGCTTGCGCAAGCTGCTTCTTCGCCCGCCACAGCTGCATGTCGAGGCCGCCCAGGGGCGAGCCGCGATAGCCGGAAACGAAGCCCGCCGTGTTGAGGCCCGCGCGGCGGTCGCGCTCGCGCTGCATCAGAAGCATGCGCACGACGGCTTGCGCACCCGATAGGAAGACGCGCTCCTTGCCAAGGTCGAACTTGTCGTCGAGCGCGACGTCGTGCAGCGTCATCAGGTATTTCCTCTGCGGAGGCGCCTCAAATCAGGCAGCCAACGTCGGAGTGGGACGTCGCAGTCTTTCGTCCCTAGGCGGTGAGGTCAAACAAAATCACAGAGGCCAGATAACACGCAACAAACGGTCTGGCGAGTGGCCGGTGGCGCATGCAAGATCATGCTAACCGCTTTGTGAGGAACAAAAATTTCGTGGCTCAAGTCGCTTTGGAGCAATCCGGCTTCTGGGCATCGGGCAGCTTGCCGTCAGGATGGCCGGCAAGGTCCGGGTTGAGCTCGTATTTCGGCCCGATCACCAGTGGCCGGTCCGGCAGCATCGTCTGGTCCTCGGACGAGGTCATCGTGGTATCGATGCTCTGCAGCAGCGTGCCGCTCGCATCCTCGATGCGGATCGAGACGGAATAGGGTTTATCTTTGACCACGCAGGTGAGCGGCGGGCTGGTGAGCGTGATGTGCGGCAGCTTCGGCCAGATCTTCTGGTTGACGATGAGCGGGTCGCCGCCGGCCGGATTCTGGAAGCTCACCACCGCGACCTGACCGTCGACCATCGGCCGCAGCGGCTTCAGCGTGATGACATAGGTGGCGATGGCCAGCCGGTAGTTGAACTCGAACAGTTTTCCCGAGATGGCGAAAAGCTGGTCCTTGCCGGTGTCGCGGCAGGCGCCGAGCGCGACTGCGGCGACCAGGGCGGCGCCGATCAAAGCTGAACGCGACAGTTTGCTAAGCATTGGGAACCTCCCTCGCCGCCGTGCGGCGGCGGTAATAGCGGTTTGCCTTCTGGCGATTGCCGCAGACAGCCATATCGCACCACAACCGGCTGGCGTTGCGGCTGCGGTCGACGAACAGCCAGCTGCAATTGGGGCAGATCCTCAGCCTTGCCACCGTTTCGTCGCGCAGCAGCGACAGCGCCGAGACGGCCAAAGCCGCCTCGAAGGCGATCGGCGTTCGCGGGTCGCCGAAAGGCTGGCCAGGCGATCCGATCTCGGTCGCGCTGCCGGACAGCCCGCTGGCGCAGGCCGTGAGGAAATCCGGCAGGTGGCTGGTCGCCACCGCGCCATTCGATACGGCATGGCGAAACAGACGATCGGTCGCTTCGCGGATCGAGATGACGGTCGGTTTGATCCCACCCGGCTCCGGCGCCCACAGCCGCCGGCCGCCGAGCTCGGCCGCGCGGAAGCCGCTGGCCGCCTCGGCGAAGCGGGCGATCTCGGCCGGGTCGTCGAAACGGTCGAAGGACTTTTGCGGATCGTTGCGCAGCACCACGGTGTTCGCCGTATCAAGCGCAAGGATGCCGCCGGTGAAGCGGTGCGGGGTCCAGGATACCGTCATGATCGAAATCTAACCTATAAAACGTGTTTGACAAGTTATATTCCGAGTGCAAATTTCCGAGTGGGCCGGATTATCCGGCCCGCGCATGGCACCAAAATCGGAACGATTTTTGGAAAGGGTCATGCGCAAAATCAAAGTGCTACAGCGTCCTTTGCGCGCCGGACGGGCGCGCGGCGCTGTAGGGGATGCCGCATGCTCTATTTCTTCCAGCAGGTGCTGAACGGGCTGCATTCAGGCGCGCTCTACGCGCTGCTCGCCTTCGGCTATGTGCTGACCAACGGCATCCTGCACCGCACCAACCTGGCCTATGGCGCGCTGTTCGCCTTCTGCGGCCAGACGATGATCCTGACCGCCGCCTTCGGTTATCAGGCGCTGTGGCTGACGCTGACCGCCGCGGTGGCGCTCGGCGTCGCCGCGGCCCTGCTCTACGCCGCGCTGATAAGCCACGTCCTGTCGCGCAGCGTGTTCGAGAGGCTCGCCGACCGCTCGCCCAACGCCATCGTGGTGACGACGCTCGGCATCTTGATCTTCCTGTCGGAGGCGAGCCGCATCGCCGCCGACACGCATGATCTCTGGCTGCCGCCGATGCTCGCCGATCCCGTCGTTTTCGCCGAAGGTGAAGGGTTCAAGGTCACGCTCACCGTCATCCAGCTGCTTGACTGCGCGGGGGTCGTCGCGCTGGTGGCGCTGGCGGCCTGGCTGTTTTCGCATTCGCGCTTCGGCCGCGCCTGGCGTGCCGTCTCCGACGATCCGAAGGCAGCGGCGATGTGCGGGGTCGATGTGCGCGCGGTGTTCCGTCGCGCCGTGCTGTTCGGCGGTTTCTGCGCGGCCCTGGCCGGGGTGCTTGCCGGCCTCTACTACGGCAATGTCTCCTTCGGCACCGGGCTGGTCTACGGCCTGAAGATCCTGTTCGTGACGGCGGTCGGCGGCTACCTGTCGCCGCTTCGGGCGGCCCTTGGCGCCGCGGCCTTCGGCATGGCTGAATCGCTCTGGGCCGGCTACTTCCCGCTCGAATGGCGCGACGCCTGGATCTATCTCTTCCTCGTCGCCATGCTGGTGCTGATCGGCGCCGGGCGCGACCAGGCCAAGATCGCCTAAGCGCGTCGCGATCTTTCAGATTCCCTTCATCCGCTTTAGGTTTTTGGTTTTAGCATGTCTTTGTCCCGAAACCGGTTCCCACTTTCAGGAGACATGCTTTAAGCATCCCAGACTTTCGTTGCATGACCTACCGTCAGGCGGCGGCATTCCGCCTCTGCGCGGCTTATCGATCTGCTCGGCGCGGCTTTGCCATGTTGACCTGCCGGACCACGCACTGCATACCGTTGGGCCAGGCGACGCGACACCGGAGGGGGAATCGGGCGCGCCGCATTGTGAGGGAGGATATGCATGGCAGGGCTTCTCGCTCTATCCAGGACGATCGACCGCATCAACGAGTTCATCGGCCGCTGGGTCTCTTGGCTGATCCTGCTTGCGATCCTCGTGAGCGCCGGCAATGCCGTCATCCGCAAGGTGTTCGACACCTCGTCCAATGCCTGGCTCGAACTGCAGTGGTATCTGTTCGGCGCCGCCTTCATGCTGGCCGCGGCCTACACGCTGAAGCAGAACGACCATATCCGCATCGACATCGTCTACGGCATGTTCTCGCGGCGCGTGCAGCACTGGATCGACCTGCTCGGCCACCTGTTCTTCCTGATGCCTTTCGTCGTGCTGATGGTGGTCTATTTCGTGCCTTATGTGTCGCTGTCCTTCCACAGCGGCGAGATATCGACCAATGCCGGCGGCCTGATCGTCTGGCCGGCCAAGGCCATCCTGCTCGTCGGCTTCTTCCTGCTGGCCCTGCAAGGCGTTTCCGAGATCATCAAGAAGATCGCCATCATGCGCGGCGACATGGACGATCCCAATCCCTTCATATCGGCGCATGAGCAGGCCAGGCTCGAGGCGGAGGCGCTGGCCGAGGAAGCCAAAGCCATCGCTGGCGAGGTCCGCCCATGATCGAGTTCATCGCGCAGAACATGGCGCCGATCATGTTCGCCTCGCTGATCATCTTCCTTTTGATCGGCTACCCCGTCGCCTTCTCGCTCGCCGCCAACGGCCTGCTGTTCTTCTTCATCGGCGTGCTGGTCTCGCCCTATTCCGGCGGGTCGATCAACCTCGCCTGGCCGCTGCTGCATGCGCTGCCGGACAATTTCTACGGCACCAGGGTGATGTCCAACGACACGCTGCTGGCGATACCGTTCTTCACCTTCATGGGCATCGTGCTCGAGCGCTCAGGGATGGCCGAAGACCTCCTCGACACGATCGGCCAGCTGTTCGGGCCGATCCGCGGAGGCCTTGCCTATGCGGTCATCCTCGTCGGCGCGCTGTTGGCCGCAACGACCGGCGTGGTGGCGGCCTCGGTCATCGCCATGGGGCTGATCTCGCTGCCGATCATGTTGCGCTACGGCTATGACCGGCGGCTGGCGGCGGGCGTCATCGCGGCCTCCGGCACGCTTGCCCAGATCATCCCGCCCTCGCTGGTGTTGATCGTGCTTGCCGACCAGCTCGGCCGCTCGGTCGGCGACATGTATGCCGGCGCCTTGATCCCGGGCATCGTACTTACCGGCATCTACATGCTCTACATCCTGATCATGTCGATCGTCCGGCCGAACTCGATGCCGGCGCTGCCGCTCGAGGCCCGCACGCTCGGCCGCGGCGTGCTGTCGCTGATCGTGGCGCTGCTGATTGCCGGCGCGATCTCATACGGCGCCTATCGCTATCTTGCACCGACACAGGGCGACAATGCCGACATCCTCGGCTTCGCCGTCGGGGTCATCGTCATCTATGTCGCCGCCATCGTCGACCAGCGGCTGCGCATCAACATGATGTCCAAGCTGGCGCAGCAGGTGGTAATCGTGCTGATCCCGCCGCTGGCGCTGATCTTCCTGGTGTTGGGCACGATCTTCCTCGGCATCGCCACGCCGACCGAGGGCGGCGCCATGGGTTCGGTCGGAGCATTGATCATGGCGGCGGCCAAGGGGCGGCTGTCGCTCGACGTCGTCAAACAGGCGCTCGCCTCGACGACCAGGCTTTCATCCTTCGTGCTGTTCATCCTGATCGGCGCGCGCGTCTTCTCGCTGACCTTCTACGGCGTCAACGGCCACATCTGGGTCGAGCATCTCCTGACCTCGCTGCCCGGCGGCGAGACAGGCTTCCTGATCGGCGTCAACATCCTGGTATTCCTGCTTGCCTTCTTCCTCGATTTCTTCGAGCTCGCCTTCATCATCGTGCCGCTTTTGGCGCCCGCCGCCGACAAGCTCGGCATCGACCTGATCTGGTTCGGCGTGCTGCTCGGCGTCAATATGCAGACCAGCTTCATGCATCCGCCATTCGGCTTCGCGCTGTTCTACCTGCGCTCGGTCGCGGCCCGCGTGCCTTACCTGGACAGGATCACCGGAAAGCAGATCGCGCCGGTCTCTACCGGGCAGATCTATTGGGGCGCCGTGCCGTTCGTCTGCATCCAGGTGATCATGATCGGGCTCACCATCGCGTTCCCGCAAATGGTCATGCGCTACAAGGGGGCAGCGGTGGAGCCCAGCACCATCGACCTCAAGCTGCCCGACATGCCTTCGCTGTCGCCGCTCGGCACGCCGCCGGCGAACAACGGCGCTGCCCCCGCCAATGGCGGCGCGTCGGCGGCGCCAGGCACGCCCGACCTGTCGCAGCCGCCGAGCTTCGGCGAAGCGCCGGCCAAACCGGCGGCGCCGGCACCCGACCTCTCGCAGCCACCCAAATTCAACTGAGGCGAGCGGACCATGAGAGCCGTGCGGCTGGAGGCGGTAGGCAAGATCGCGCTGCGCGAGGTCCCCAAACCCTTTCCCGGGCCTGAGGACGTTCTCGTGCGCATCGAAGCCTGCGGCGTCTGCGGCACCGACCGGCACCTTTTCCACGGCGAGTTCCCGTGCACGCCGCCGGTGACGCTCGGCCATGAATTCTCCGGCATTGTCGAAGCCGTCGGCGCGGCAGTGTCCGGCATTGCCATCGGCGACCGCGTCACCGGCGATCCCAACATCGCCTGCGGACGCTGCGCCCACTGCCATGCCGGCCGCGTCAATCTCTGCAGCAATCTCAGCGCCATCGGCATCCATCGCGACGGCGGCTTCGCCGACTATGTGCTGATGCCGCACAGGCAGGCGTTCCGGCTACCCCCGAACCTAAGACCGACGCATGGCGCCTTCTGCGAGCCGCTGGCCTGCTGCCTGCACGGCGTCGACCTGGCAGCGATCCGGCCGGGCGCGTCGGTCGTGGTGCTCGGCGGCGGCGTCATCGGCCTGCTCGTCGTGCAACTGGCGAAGCTCGCCGGTGCTGCGACCATCATCCTGTCGACCAGGCAGGCCTCGCGCCGCGCGCTTGCCGAGGAGCTCGGCGCGACGGCAACGGTAGATCCAAGCGCCGGCGATCCGGTCGCAGCCATCGCCGGCCCGAATGGCCTGGCGCCCGGCGGCGTCGACGTGGTGCTGGAGTGCGCCGGCGTGCGCGACACGGTCGAACAGTCGATGCGGATTGCCAAGGCCGGCGGCACGGTCGTGATCGTCGGCGTGGTGCCGCAAGGCATGAAGGTGGAAATCGAGCCGTTCGATCTTTTGTTTCGCGAATTGAAGGTGCTCGGCTCCTTCCTCAACCCGTTCACGCATGGCCGGGCGGCGCAGTTGATTGCCTCCGGGGCGATCGAGATCGATAGGCTGATCTCAAGGCAGGTCAGCTTGGAAGAGGCTCCAGACGTCATCGCCAATCCGCCGGCGCCGGGCGAGGTCAAGGTGCTGGTGGTGCCGGGACGAGGCTGAGACGCAGTCTTGCAATGTCTGCGATTGGCGAAACCCTCAACGACAGCATCCTCTCCCCGTCACTATACGGGGAGAGGATGCCGGCAGCCAGGTGAGGGCGGCGCCAACGCTGGACGGGTAGGCAAAGCCGAGGCTTCGACTCTCCTACCAAACCTGGGTGAATTGCCATTCGCCGAAGCCGGCGCTGCCCCTCATCCCCCCTGCCGGGACCTTCTCCCCGTCTAGAGACGGGGAGAAGGCGCCAATCGCCTCCTACAGCTTGCCGTTGCGCTGCTGCACCATCATGAAGGTGTCGTAATTGTATTCGGCGACCTGGGCCCAGAGATAGTGCTCCTTGCGGAAGCCCTTGATCGATTCCCAGATCTTCTTGAACGGCGCGTTTGAGGCTTCCATCTCGGCATAGACCTCGTTGGCCTTTTCGAAGCAGGCCGCCAGGATTTCCTGGCTGAAAGGCGCCAGCTTGGCGCCGCCGGCCACCAGCCGCTTCACCGCCGCCGGATTGAGGAAGTCGTATTTCTGCAGCATGTTGGCGTCCGCCGCCTGGGCGGCGGTGTGCACCAGCGACTTGTAGGCCGGCGACAGCTCTTCGTATTTGGCCTTGTTGAAGAGCAGGTGCACGGTCGGGCCGCCTTCCCACCAGCCGGGATAGTAGTAATAGGGCGCTACCTTGTAGAAGCCGAGCTTCTCGTCGTCATAGGGGCCGACCCATTCGGCGGCATCGATCGTGCCCTTTTCCAGCGCCGGGTAGATGTCGCCGCCGGCGATCTGCTGCGGCACGACTCCGAGCTTCTGCACGACCTTGCCGGCAAAACCGCCGATGCGCATCTTCAGGCCGGACAGGTCGGCGACCGTGTTGATCTGCTTGCGGAACCAGCCGCCCATCTGCACGCCGGTGTTGCCGCCCGGCAGGCCGAAAAGGCCCTGCGTGGCCAGGAACTCGTTGAACAGGTCGATGCCGCCGCCATGGTAGTGCCAGGCATTCATGCCGCGCGCATTGAGCGAGAACGGCACGGCCGCGCCCAGCGCCCAGGTGGGATCCTTGCCCCAGTAATAGTATGCCACCGTATGACAGGCTTCGACCGTGCCGGCTGCGGTGGCGTCCGCCGCCTGCAGACCGGGCACCAGTTCGCCGGAGGCGAAGACCTGGACCTGGAAATTGCCATCGGTCGCTTCCGACAGCATTTTCGAGAAGACCTCGGCGCCGCCATAGATCGTGTCGAGCGACTTGGGGAAGGACGACGCAAGCCGCCAGGTCACTTTCGGGTTGGACTGGGCGATGGCCGGCGCGGCGAGCGTCGCGGCCGCTGCCGCGGCGCCCACGCCGGACGCACCGGCCTTGCGGATGAATGAACGACGATCCATTAAGTTTCCTCCCTTGCGGATCAGCTGACCGATGCCGGGACATTCTCGGTGCCCGGACCGGTTGTCGAGAACCATACACGGGCAAGAAGTCGAGTCCAGCGCCGCGACCAAGCTAGCGGCCATTCGGCCGCCATCTGCAACTATAGTCTAACGCTCACTTCCCTGGCCCATGCGAGGCGGCCAAACTTGCCATGGAAAAGCCGCGTCGGATCGCTTATTTTATAGGCAGAACAATTCCTTGGCCTGATGGAAACCAAACTCAAAATGCAGCAACCGCTCGTCGCCGTCTCAACCGACGTCCGCCAGTTCGACAACTACACTTGGCACGCCGCGCCCCAGCAGTATCTGGAAGCGGCTGCGGCCGGCGCCGGCGTGTTCCCGCTGCTGGTGCCGTCCTTCGGGGACCGGCTCGACCTCGACGAATTGCTGTCGGCAGTCGACGGCGTCATGCTGACGGGTTCGAAATCCAATGTGCATCCTTCGCTTTATGACGGCGACCCGAGCGAGGCCAACGGTCCCTACGATCAGGCGCGCGATGCCACGACGCTGCCGCTGATCCGCAAGGCGCTCGAGCGCGGCGTGCCGGTGCTTGCGATCTGCCGTGGCATCCAGGAGCTGAACGTGGCGCTGGGCGGCACGCTCGGCACCGAGATCCAGGAGCGCGAAGGCTCGCTCGACCATCGCGCGCCGGTGAGCGACAATCAGGACGAGCGCTTCGCCATCCATCAGACGGTCTCGATCAAGCCGGGCAGCTGCTTAGCCAGCGTGTTCGGCGCCGGCGACATCAAGGTCAACTCCTTGCATCGGCAAGGGATCGACCGGC
Source organism: Mesorhizobium sp. M2A.F.Ca.ET.043.02.1.1 (assembly GCF_003952405.1). Classification (NCBI taxonomy): domain Bacteria; kingdom Pseudomonadati; phylum Pseudomonadota; class Alphaproteobacteria; order Hyphomicrobiales; family Phyllobacteriaceae; genus Mesorhizobium; species Mesorhizobium sp. M2A.F.Ca.ET.043.02.1.1. Next base: position 3,760,592 of record NZ_CP034445.1, on the reverse strand, counting down.
TCGGCTCGAAACTGCAAATCGAGGCATTGGCCACCGACGGCACGATCGAAGCGGTTTCCGTCAAGGACGCGCGGGCCTTCGCGGTCGGCGTGCAATGGCACCCCGAATACTGGGTGAAGTCGGACAGCAATTCCGCCAAGATCTTCAAGGCCTTCGGAGATGCCGTGCGGCTGCACGCGGCGGCAAAAGCAGGCGCGCGCGCCGCGGCGGAGTAGATATCGATGTAGCCGCCGCTTGGTGCGAAATTCCGCGATCAGAACTTGTAGCTGACGCCGAAGCGGACAGATTGCGTCGTCACGTGAGTCGGGTAAAGCCACGAGCTATCGGTCGCTGGATTGTCGGTGAACTTCCCGAAATCAGCGTAGCGGTACTCGACGCGGGTGGTCCAATTTTGCGCGAAGGCATATTCAACACCTGCGCCCAACGTCCACCCTGCCTTTGTGTGGGATGAACTATCCGTCGTCGGGCCTTCTTCATAGTGGGTTTTGAAATGAGCAACCGCGAGACCGCCGGTTGCGTACAGCAATGCCGGTCCCATCGCATAGCCCAAGCGGGCTCGAAGCGAACCCTGGACATCGATCTTGGTGTCGATCGTGCCGGCAAACGCCGAATCGACTGAACCGCTCATTCCGGAGGCTTCGATGTCGGCTTCGCCGCCGAGAACGAACGAACCGTAAGCTTGGTTGTAGCCAAGATGGATACCGCCGAGCACTCCGTTGGATTTCCAGGAGTCGGCCCAATCCGAATTGCCACTCGATATCGACTGATCATGGCTATCGACGTGGCCCCAACCATAGCCTAGTTGGACGCCAACATAGGCGCCGCTCCAGTCATAGATCGCCGGAGCGGCGGAAAGCGCATCCGCGGCAAAAGCGCTACCCGGAAGGGCAGCAAGAATAGCAGAAGCCAACAAAATCGATTTCATGGACCCACCCCGTGTTTCGCGGCAGTGTAGACCGCTTCGATTGCAGCGCAATATAGCCGGGCATCCGGAAGATGCTTTCTTATCTGAAGTTGCACAAAAACCACGCTGGCTCCCGTCTGGTGGCCGGTGGACGCCAATGACACCCGGCAGAGCCAGCCCGTAACCAGCTTCATGCCGCTTCTCCACACTCGATCATGTATGGAGAATGATTTCAAAGCCTTAAGCGGGAGATAATGGGCCGGCTAAAGCATTAACAAATGTGGCGAAGCGCCCGGAACGGTTGAACGTTCCATAGGCTGCGAAAGCCCCCTCAGACGTCCCTGGAATTGTTTTACCCGCGCGCCTTGACGTTGATCGTCTCCGGCACGGGCGTCAGCGGCCGGCGCTCGGTGAACCAGGCGACGAGATTGTCGACGCAAAGATCCGCCATGGCGCGGCGGGTGTGGACGGACGCCGAGCCGACATGCGGCAGAAGCGAGGCATTGGCAGCGTCGAGCAGGGCCCCTGGCACGTTCGGTTCGTCGGCAAAGACGTCGAGCCCCGCGGCGGCGATGGTACCGCTCTTCAGGGCGGCGGCCAGCGCTGTCTCGTCCACTGCCGAGCCGCGGCCGATATTGACGAAGACGCCGTTCGAACCCAGCGCCGACAAGATTTCGGCATTGACCGCTTTCTCCGTGGAGGCGCCACCCGGCGCGATGCAGATCAGCGTGTCGACGGCCTCGGCAAGGCCTTTCAAAGTGGCATGATAGTCGTAAGCCAAGCCTTCCACCTTGCGGCGATTGTGGTAAGCGATCGGCAGGCCGAAGGCTTCAAGGCGGCGGGCGACGGCGCGGCCGATGCGGCCCATGCCGAAAATGCCGACGCTGCGGCCGCGCAAGGTAAGCCGGCTCAGGCGATAATTGCCCTTCTTCACCCAGTCGCCGTCGCGCAGCCACTTCTCGGCGGCGTAGAGCTCGCGCACGGTGTTGATCAACAGGCCGATGGCGGTGTCGGCGACCTCCTCGGTCAGGACGTCGGGCGTGTTGGTGACCATGACGCCGCGCTTGGCCGCGTGATTGGCATCCACCGAATCATAGCCGACGCCGAAACTGGCGATGATCTCAAGGTTGGGCAGCGCGTCGATGATCGCCGCGTTGATGCCCGCATAGGAGGCGATGCCGCGCACGGTGGCGCGCATCTCTTCCGTGACCAGCGAAGGGTCGGCGCGTTCGATGCGCACAAGCTTGAACGCCCTGTCTAGGCGGCTGACGGCATGGTCGTTGAAATCGCCAGGCACCAGAATGGCGACCGGCAATTTTCCTTCTGCAATGGTCATGCACGCTCCACCGGCTTGCCGGTCGACTGCCGCACATGCAGTTCCGGCTTGATCAGTTCCTGTGATGGCCGCACCGCCTGCCCGTTCAATTTGTCGAGCAAGGCGCTGGCGGCGCGGCGGCCGACCTCGCGCTGGCCGTTCCAGACCGTGGTCAGGGCCGGCGTTGCGATTGCCGCCTCCTCGAGATCGTCATAGCCGGTGACCGAGATATCGACGCCGGGCACGAGGCCTGCCCGCGCGATGCCGTTCATCAACCCGATCGCGACCAGATCGTTCCAGCAGCAGGCGGCGGTCGGCTTGTCCTTCAGCGCCAGAAACTGTCCCGCGGCTTCGAAGCCGGCCTGCTTGGTGCGGGGACCGGGAATGCGCCAGGACGGCTTCACATCCAGGCCGGCCGCCTCCATGGCGTTGAGATAGCCCTGGTAACGGTCGCGGCCAGTCGAGGTCTGGTCGGTGCCGCCGACCATGGCGATGCGCTTATGGCCGAGCGAGATCAGATGATTGGTGGCAAGTGCGGTGCCATAGGCGTCGTCGCCACGGAACACCGGCACGTCGGCGCCGGCGACGCTGCGCGCGATCAACACCGCCGGCAGGCCGTTTTCCTCGGCCATGATGATGTCCTCGGCCGGCGTGCCTATGGCCGGCGACATGATGACGCCGTCGGCGCCGAGCTGCAGCAGCGTGTCGATGAAGGTACGCTGCTTTTCCAGCTGGTCGTAATGATTGGACAGGATGAAGGTCTGGCGGCTGCGGTCGAGCTCGCTTTCGATCGAGCGCAGGATCTCGGCGAAGAACGGGTTCATGATGTCGTGCACGACGACGCCGACGATGCCGGAGCGCGAGGTGCGCAGCGAGGCGGCGCGACGATTGTAGATATAGCCGATGGCCCGCGCGTGCTCCTTGATGCGCTCCCGCGTGGCGCCAGCCACCAGCGGGCTGTCGCGCAGCGCCAGCGATACCGTTGCCGTGGAGACGCCGAGCGCATCCGCGATCGTCGAAAGCTTGATCTTCTGTGCCAGTGCCCTTCGCTCCCCAGGGTCTTCGGATCTACGTCTTTAAATTTTTTAAAACGGCCTTATGCCACCGGACTCGGAGCAAATCAAAGTTTTTTCGCCAGCGCCTCGGCCTCGGTGTCGAGCGAGGCGGAGTTGCGCACGCGTAGCCGATGCTCGCGATGGATGATGTAGAGGCCGCTGGCAACGATGATGGCAGCACCCAATAAGGTCCAGCGGTCCGGGAACTGGTGGAAGATCAGCCAGCCTGCGATGATCATCCACACCATCTGCGAATAAGGGAAAGGCGCCAGCTGCGTGGTGGTCGCCAGGCGATAGGCCCGGACCAGCAGATAGTGGCCGCCGGCGCCGAAGACGCCCAGCATCAGGACGATGAACCATTGAAAGCCGCCGTGCGGCAGCGTGGGCGCGAAGGCAAGCATCGGGGCCAGCAGCACCGACGGCGCCAGCGCCGAGAACAATATCAGGCTCTCGGATGTTTCGGTCGAGGACATGCGCCGCGTCATGATGACATAGAAGCTGTTCGACAGCATCGAGCACAACGCGAAGAGATGGCCAATGCCGAACACGCCGACGCCGGGCCTGGTGATGATCAGGACACCGACAAAGCCGGTGAGGATCGCCAGCCAGCGCCGCCAGCCGGCCCATTCGCCGAGCAGCGGGCCGGCAAGGGCGGTGATGACCATCGGGCCGAAGAAATAGATCGACGTCGTCTCGGCCAGCTGCAGCGTCTTCAGCGCCAGGATGTTGAACATGGTCGAGCCGAAAAGCATGCAGCCGCGCAATATATGCGCAGGCAGGTTGTTGGCGCGAAAGCGCGCCGGCTCGCGCCAGCCGCGCAGGAAGACGCCGACGAGCAAGACGTGGACGGTGAAGCGGGCCCAGGCGACGATCAGTGCCGATACGCCGGCCAGCACCAGATATTTGCTGGAGGTGTCGAGAAAGGTGAAGCAGACATAGACGCAAAGCATCAAAAGCATCGCCGCGGGCGGCGTTGCGCTGTCGTCGTTGTTTTTGGGAATGCTCAAAGTCGGGCCGAAGGGAGGATAGACGTCCCCTTCTGCGGCAATCGCCGCTGGCCGGCAAGCCAAAAGCGACTGGCCCAACAAGCGCTTTGGACAGGCTTAGAGCGCATCGCCGTCGGCGATTGGCTTGAACGGTTCTCGCGGTTCGTCATCCACGGGCGGAGCAAGGAGCGAAGCGACGCGCGCAGACCCGAGGATCCATGCCGTTACATCGACGCTCCAGCCACGGTGCAAAATTCTGCTCCGTTGCGAACCTCGGCGAAGGTCACGGCATGGATCCTTGGGTCTTCGCTCCGCTTCGCGTCGCTACGCCCAAGGATGACGAAGTTGGCGAGGTCGCTGCTAATCCCGAACGTTCAAGACGGTATAAAAATCAGCCATGCATGCGGGCGCCCTTGGTGATCTTGTCGACCAGCTTCTTCTCGCCGCGCAGGGCGATGCCGACGATCTTGGCATCGTCCAGCGCGAATTCGGCGAACACGGCGCGGTTGGCGGCATCGTGGCCGGTCGAAAACATCTCCTCGACATAGGCGGATGTCGTCACGCCGCGCTCCAATGACCGGCGGTGGATCGTGCCCAGCGTCGCCGCGTCGGCCGACAGGACGATGACCGGCTGGACCGACATCGGGTTGTAGAGGTTGCCGGCACGGTCGCGATACGGCTCGCCGATGATCTCGGGGAATTGCGCGACGATGCCGCTGGTGAGGAAGGCGGTGACGTTGAGCTTCTGCCAGACCGGCAGATCCTCTCTGAGAACAATTGCAATTTTCGTATCGAACACCAAGATTGAGACTCCGGGATGGCCCGTGACGGGCGGAACAGGGCGATGGCGCAGGCTCTAGGCGCAGAAGCGAAGCAAGGTCTTGAACGTTCGTGCGCGGACGCGGCCAATGGCGATCGCATCGTTTCGGCGCCGGGCGGACTGGGCCTCGAACGCATCGAGGCGCGTTTCCACGGCAACGCCTTCGAGCCGCACCGGCATGACACCTATGCCATCGGCGTGACATTGCACGGCGTGCAGCGCTTTCATTATCGCGGCGCGCTGCAACATAGCCTGCCCGGCCAGGCGATCGTGCTGCACCCGGACGAATTACATGATGGCGGCGCCGGCACGGAAGACGGGCTGCGCTACCGGATCCTCTATCTGGAGCCGTCCCTGCTGCTCGACAGCCTCGATGGCGGGCCGCTGCCTTTCGTGCCTGACGCGGTGGTAAGCGATCCAGCGCTGCGAGACACGCTGCTCTCGGCGCTGGCGCCGCTGGACGAAGAACTTGGCGACCTGTTCGTGGCGGATTTCGTCGCGCAACTGGCGCAGCATCTGAGGCGCTACGCCGGAAAGCCGGCAAAGTCGACGGGCAAGACCGCGTGGCGCGCGGCGACACTTGCGCGCGACTATCTTGCGGAGAATGCCGAACGGCCGGTGCGCTCCGATGAGCTCGAGGCCGTTACCGGCCTCGACCGCTATCAGTTATCACGGCATTTTCGCGCTACTTATTCGACCAGCCCGCACCGCTTCCTGTTGATGCGCCGGCTGCAAAGAGCGCGGCGCATGATCGCCGAGGGAGAACCGCTGGCGGAGATCGCCGCCGGCGCCGGCTTCAGCGACCAGAGCCATTTCAACCGGCATTTCAAGAAGGCGTTCGGCCTGACGCCGGGGCGTTGGGCGGCGCTGGTGAGGCGCGACGTGTAGCGTCGTCGCTTAAGGGCGAGGCGTCCGGTGATGGCCTTCAGGCGCGACGCGCAGCGTCGTCGCCCTTTTCAGCTAAAATTCTTGGTCGGTTCGTGAAGCGACGATGCTGCGCATCGCGCTTGGGTCGCTCGAGACGACGCTTACGCGTCGCTCGTTAGCCGAACGTGGCGCGGTTGAGCGATGACGCTGCGCGTCACGCTTCATCCATCTCCGCGTCGTCGTCCATCAGGACCAGGTCTTCGTTCGACAGGTTCGCCTCGATACGGGCGAGCAGCTTGAACAGCGCCTTCTGGTCCTTTTTGTCGAGGCCTTTCAGCGCCTGCTTCTCGGTCTTCTTGACCGACTTCTCGATGGCGCGGATGGTTTCGCGGCCGGACTCGGTGAGGAAGATATGGGCCTGGCGGGCATCTGCGTTGGAGGCCCGCTTTTCGAGGAAACCCTGCGCCTGCAGCCGGTTGATGGTCTTGGTGATGGTCGGCGGCCGCACGCCGAGCTTGCCGGCGAGATTGCCAGGGGTCTGGCCGTCCTCGCGGTCAAGCGCCAGCATGATCTGGTCCTGGCCGGCGTAGAAACCATGGGCCAGAAGCCGCGCCGCGAGCGCCGTGCGCGCCAGCCTCGCCGCCGAATGCAGCCGGCTCATTGTCGCTGTCTTGTCCGCCTTGGCCATGGCCATTCCCTCTTCGGCCCAACCGGCGCGGCCAGCATAGAGGCTGTCCGACGATTGGCAAATGACGATCTCTAAGAAACCGGCTTGCGGAACGCTTTGCCGGCAAGCATTGCGGTGCCCGCGCAGGTGATGCCAGATGTTTATTTCAGTTAGATGACAAACGACTTTTGAGGAGCGGAGATTCACAGCGGCAACGGGGGATGGCCATTGGGAGCGCATGCGGCTCCCCGTTTGGTCGGCCTCGACCGCCACCAAATCCCTCCTCGCCGCCATCCCCGTCGGAGGGTCCGCCTGGCCCATCGGTTTGACGCGTGCAAAAGCGCGACGCCCATCCTATATGAGGCCGACAATCCAGATTTTTCGACCAAGATTTCGAGGCAAGCCATGAGCGATGCACAGACGCAAATCCCCGTAACCGTTCTCACCGGCTATCTCGGCGCGGGCAAGACGACGCTGCTCAACCGCATCCTGTCGGAGAACCACGGCAAGCGCTATGCCGTCATCGTCAACGAGTTCGGCGAGATCGGCATCGACAACGACCTGATCGTGGAATCCGACGAGGAAATCTACGAGATGAACAATGGCTGCGTGTGCTGCACGGTGCGCGGCGACCTGATCCGGGTCGTCGAGGGCCTGATGCGCCGGCCCGGCCGCTTCGACGCCATCGTCGTCGAGACCACCGGCCTCGCCGACCCGGTGCCGGTGGCGCAGACCTTCTTCATGGATGACGACGTGCGCACCAAGACCAAGCTCGACGCAGTGGTGGCGCTGGTCGACGCCAAGCACCTGCCGCTGCGCTTGAAGGATTCCAAGGAGGCCGAGGACCAGATCGCCTTCGCCGACGTGGTGGTGCTGAACAAGACCGATCTCGTCACGCCGGAAGAACTGGAAAAGGTCGAGGCGACGATCCGCGCCATCAACCCGGCGGCAAAGATCCATCGTACGCAGCGGTCCGGCGTGGCGCTCGACGAAGTGCTCGACCGCGGCGCCTTCGACCTGTCGCGCGCGCTGGAGAACGATCCGCACTTCCTCGAGGCGCATGACCACGATCACGACCATGAATGCGGCCCGGACTGCGACCACGACCACCATCATCATGACGGCCACGATCACCATCACCACCATGCTTCCGACATCCATGACGTGACGGTGAAGTCGGTGTCGCTGCGCGGCGGCGAGATGGACCCCAAGAAGTTCTTCCCCTGGATCGAGAAGGTGACCCAGATGGAAGGGCCGAACATCCTGCGGCTGAAGGGCATCATCGCGCTCAAGGGCGACGAGGACCGCTACGTGCTGCAGGGCGTGCACATGATCCTCGAGGGCGACCACCAGCGCGCCTGGAAGGACGGCGAGAAGCATGAGAGCCGGCTCGTGTTCATCGGCCGCGATCTCGACGCCGAGCGGCTCAGGAAGAGTTTTGAAGCCTGCCAGGCGGCTTGATTTCCTGACCTTCAGGCGCTAGCGCTGCCCGTTCTTCGCTTCTCCCCTTGTGGGAGAAGGTGGCCCCGCGAAGCGAGGTCGGATGAGGGGTGCTCCAGCTTGGCAATGCCGGCGATCCGTCCAACACCCCTCATCCGTCTTGGCGCTGCGCGCCAATCCACCTTCTCCCGCAAGGGGAAAAGGCAAGGCCGCACCTAGCCGCACCGGCTTCGTGCACAGAAGCCCGAATGGACCATTCGTATGCCCACAGTCGCCCCGCTTGATCTTGAAGGCCATTGCGTCGCCGCCGTCTTCCTCAACGACGTGCCGCATTTCGCTCTGGCCGACGGCGCGATCCATCGCCTGGACAATGGGCAGAAGACGGTGCAGGCCAATGACGGTCTGCTTGCCGCCTTTCATGATGCGGCCAACGACCGGCTGATCACCGGCGGCGAGGACGGCAAGGTATTTGCCGTGAAGGCCGGCGGCGAGATGAGCGAACTCGCAAGCGCTGGAAAAAAATGGATCACCAGCGTCGCCGCAGGTCCGCAGGGCGCGATCGCCTATGCTTCCGGCAAGACCGCCTTTGTGCGTTTCGCCGACGGCAAGATCAAGGAATTCACCCACCCGCGCTCGGTGGAAGGACTAGCCTTCTCGCCCAAGGGCATGCGTTTTGCCGTCGCCCGTTACAATGGCGCGACGCTGCATTTTCCAGCGGCTGAGGGCAAGCCGGTGGAGCTCGAATGGGCCGGCGCCCATACCGGCATCACCTTTTCACCGGACGGCGCCTTCCTCATCACCACCATGCAGGAAAACGCGCTGCATGGCTGGAAACTCGCCGACGGCAAGCACATGCGCATGTCAGGCTATCCCGGCAAGGTGAAGAGCCTGTCGTGGAGCGTCAAGGGCAAATGGCTGGCGAGCTCCGGCGCGCCGGCGGCGATCGTCTGGCCGTTTCAAGCCAAGGACGGGCCAATGGGCAAGGCGCCGCTGGAACTCGGCACGCGCGGCAACACGATGGTGACCTGCGTCGCCTGCCATCCGAGCCAGGACGTCGTGGCCATCGGCTACGAGGATGGCATGGTGATCGCGGCGCGCTTCGCCGACGCCAAGGAGGTGCTGCTGCGCCGCCCCGGCAAGGGCGCCATCACCGCCATGATGTGGGACAAAGAAGAGCGCCGCATCGTCTTCGGAAGTGCTGCCGGGGACTGCGGCGTGATTGACATCACCGCCTGACTATTCCGCGCCGCAGGACACATCGCCCTTGAACTCGACGGGATCGCTGCTCACGCCGGCCGTGCCGTCATAGACCGCGAGCGTGTAGCGCCCGTCATAAGTGCTTTCGTCGCTGGCCTTGGTCAGGATCGTCAGCTCCACCGAGCGGTAGGTGTCCTTGGCTTCGTGCTCTCGATAAACGAGCAGCCGCAACTCCTCGCCGTCGAGCCAGTATTGCGTAAGGTTCTGGTCCTCGAACACCGTCTTGCGCAGGCTGTCGGTGGCGGGACGGGCCTTGATCTCCAAGTCGCCGCGGAAATTGAAGGTCGGCCCGCCCAGGCCACGGGTCACGCCGGCGTCGAGATGGAAGGCGACCTTGGCGTCATCGACCGAGCACCAGAGGGCGCCGGAGGCGAAACCGCCATTCACTGACGCAAGAAGCACTGCCACGCAAAGAACTGTCCGCATTTCCCCCTCCTCCATGCCCGCCCACAATGAGGCCCCGGCGGCCGCGCCGGGTCAAGAGCGCTGAGCCAACGCCCGTCCCATGCGCGGCCAATTGCAGTTTTGCCAAGCCATGGGCAGAGTGCCGCGCGAAACACGGGGGTTTTCATGCAAGCATCGAATCCAGGAACTTCCATCGGCGGCATCGACATCGCCCGTATCGCCGAATTGCGCGAGATGGAAGCGGCCGCCTTCCGCAAGGCGCGGCCGAAATCCGAGGCCAAGCTTGGCAACGGCATCGCCGGCTTCCTGGGCGGCGTGCCGATGCATTGGATGACCGACTGGCCGACGCCATTCCCGATCCTGGTCGACGGCGCGAAGGGTGCCACCATCACCGATAACGACGGCAACAGGCTCGACGATTTCTGCCTCGGCGACACCGGCTCGATGCTCGGCCATTCGCCGCCGGCGGTCGCCCGCGCGATCCGCCGGCAGGCGGCCCGGGGCCTGACCTATATGCTGCCCAGCGAGGACGCGCTGGCGATCGGCCCGCTCCTGCAGCAGCGCTTCGGCCTGCCCTACTGGCAGATCGCCACCACCGCCACCGACGCCAACCGCTTCGCGCTGCGCGTCGCCCGCGCCGTGACGGGCCGTGAAAAGATCCTGGTCTTCAACGGCTGCTATCACGGTTCAGTCGACGAGACGATGGTGCGGCTGATCGACGGCAAGCCGGTGAACCGGCCTGGTTTGGCCGGCGAATTCCGCGATCTCACGCGGGCGACCAAGATCGTCGAGTTCAACGATGTTGCCGCTTTGGAAGCAGCGCTCGCGGACCGCGACGTAGCCTGCGTCATCACCGAGCCGGTGCTGACCAATTCCTGCATGGTGCTGCCGGATGCCGGCTTCCATGACGCGCTGCGGCGGCTGACCCGCGCGGCCGGCACGCTGCTCCTGATCGACGAAACCCACACCATCTCCACCGGCCCCGGCGGCTATACGCGCAAGTACGGGCTGGAGCCAGACCTGTTCGTGCTCGGCAAGCCGGTGGCCGGCGGCGTGCCGGCGAGCATCTGGGGGATGAGCGAGGAGGTCGCCACGTGTTACGCCGCCTATAACCGGACCAAGGAGCCCGGCTATTCCGGCATGGGCACGACGTTGTCGGCCAACCCGCTGCAGTTCGCGGCAATGCGCGCGACGCTAGAGGAGGTGATGACGGAGCAAGCCTACGCGCATATGGACCGGCTGGCGCGCCGGCTCGATGCGGGGCTGACCGCCGTCATCCAGCGAAACAAGCTGCCCTGGCATGTCGCGCGGGTCGGCGCGCGCGTCGAATTCATCTGCGTGCCCGGACCGCTGCATAATGGCGCCGAGGCCGAGAAGGCGCATGCGCCGGAGCTCGAAGCCGCCATCCATGTCGCGCTGGTCAATCGCGGCGTGCTGATCGCGCCGTTCCACAACATGATGCTGATCTCGCCGGTGACGTCTTCAGCGCAAGTGAGCCGGCTGATCGCCGCCTTCGCCGCGGTTGCGGCCAGGCTTACGGCGTGAGAAAAGCGGCCATGGACAATCCGAACGCCGTAACAACATCGCCTTCCGGGTCGACGCCCGCCGAGGCGAAAGCCTTTCTCGACGCGCATCCGGAGATCGAGGCGTTCGACATCGTGCTGACCGACGCCAACGGTATCGGCCGCGGCAAGATCGTGCGCCGCCATGAGCTGATGGGGATTTTCGAGAACGGAAGGCACCTGCCTATCTCGATCCTCGGCCTCGACATCACCGGCGAGGACGTGCACGAAACCGGACTGGTGTGGGATACAGGCGACGGCGACCTCAGGGCGTGGCCGATCCCGGGCACGCTGGTGCCGCTCTACGGCACCAATCCGGCGCGCGGCCAGGTGCTGATGTCGATGTACCATCTCGACGGCCAGCCGATGACCTCCGACCCACGGCTGGTGCTGGCAAGGCAGGTGGAATTGCTGGCGGCGCGCGGCCTGCATCCTGCTGGCGCTTTCGAGCTGGAGTTCTTCCTGCTGTCCAACGAGCGCGACGCGGATGGCAAGGTGCAGCCTGCCCGCGCGGTGCTCGACGGCCGTCGTTCGGCGAAGACCGAGGTCTATTCCGTCGACCATCTGCATGGCATGGAGCCGCTGTTTTCCGACATCTACGCCGCGGCCAAGGCGCAGGGCATTCCGGCCGAGACGGTCATTTCCGAATACGCGCCCGGCCAGTACGAGCTGACGCTCAACTACCGCAAGGACGTGATGCGGGCAGCCGACGATCTCGTCATGCTGAAGCGGCTTGTCAGGGCGCAGGCGCGGCGGCACGGCGTCACCGCCTGCTTCATGGCCAAGCCCATCGAGGCCTATGCGGGTTCGGGCATGCATTTCCATGTCTCGCTGCAGGACGATGACGGCCGTAACGTCTTCACCGAGGCCGCCGGCGAGAAATGGTCGCCCAAGCTGCTCAACGCGCTTGGCGGCCTGATCCACACCATGGCGGAATCGATGCTGGTGTTCGCGCCGCACGCCAATTCATGGCGGCGCTTCGTCTCGCAATCCTACGCGCCGGTGGCGCCGACATGGGGCGTCAACAACCGCTCGGTGGCGCTGCGCGTGCCGGCGGGCGACGCCAGGAACCGCCGCGTCGAGCACCGGCCGTCCGGCGTCGACGCCAATCCCTATCTGGTGGCGGCGACAGTGCTGGCCGGCATCGTCAAAGGGCTCGATGAAGGGCTGGATCCGGGGCCAGAGACCACAGGGAACGGTTACGAGCAGCCGAGCGAAAGATCGACCATGCCGGCCGACTGGCGCGCCGCGATCGAGGCGGCCAGGGGCTCCGATTTCCTGAAATCGGGGCTGGGCCCAGACCTGCACCGGACCTTCGTGGCGATCAAGCAGGCCGAATATCTGCGCGTCGCGCGCACGGTCAGCGAATTGGACTATCACCTCTATCTGCACGAGGTGTAAGGCGGACGACACGCGCGCGGCGATCACGTTTTGCCGCGGACAATCAAAAGTTATAGCCAATTGCATTTCTGGAACATATCATGAACAAATGGCTGTGCTTTCCGTCCGCGAGAAACTGGCGATCCTGTCCGACGCCGCCAAATACGACGCTTCCTGCGCGTCGTCCGGGTCGGCAAAACGCGACTCGCTGAGATCGGGCGGCATCGGTTCGACCGAGGGTTCCGGCATCTGCCATTCCTACGCGCCGGATGGGCGCTGCATCTCGCTCTTGAAAATCCTGCTCACCAATTTCTGCATCTATGACTGCAGCTATTGCATCAATCGCTCGTCCTCGAATGTGCGGCGCGCTCGCTTCAGCGTCGATGAGGTGGTGAAGCTCACCATGGATTTCTACCGCCGCAACTACATCGAGGGGCTGTTCCTGTCCTCTGGCGTCATTCGCTCGCCGGACGAGACGATGGGCGAGATGGTCGAGGTGGCACGCAGGCTCAGGATCGAGGAAAAGTTCGGCGGCTACATACACCTCAAGACCATCCCCGAAGCGTCTGCCGAACTGATCGAGAAGGCAGGGCTTTATGCCGACCGTTTGTCGATCAATGTCGAGCTGCCGACGGACGAAGGCGTCAAGAAACTGGCGCCGGAAAAGAAACCGGAAACGATCCGGCTTTCGATGGCCAAGCTGCGCCGCAAGATCGAGGAACAGGCCGAGCCCACTTTGCAGAGCCGCAGGCGCGAGCGCTTCGCCCCGGGTGGCCAGTCGACGCAGATGATCGTCGGCGCCGACACGACCTCCGACGACGGCATATTGCGCGCGAGCGCCCGGCTCTATGGCAGCTATCACCTGCGCCGCGTCTACTACTCCGCGTTCAGCCCGATACCCGATTCAACATCTTCGCTGCCCTTGCAGAAACCGCCGCTGATGCGCGAGCACCGGCTCTATCAGGCCGACTGGCTGATGCGCTTCTACGGCTTCTCGCAGCCGGAAATCCTGGCCGGCAGCAATGACGGGATGCTCGACCTTGCCATCGATCCCAAGCTCGCCTGGGCGCTGCGCAATCGGGGCCGATTCCCGGTCGACGTCAACCGCGCCGAGCGAGAGGCGCTGCTGCGCGTTCCCGGGCTCGGCACCAAGGTCATCGACAGGATCGTCGAGACGCGCCGTCACCGCCGGCTGCGGCTCGAGGATGTCGGCCGGCTCTGCCATTCGATCGCCAAGGTGCGGCCCTTCATCGTCGCGGAAGGCTGGTCGCCCGGCGCGCTGACCGACAAGGCCGGCTTGCGCCAGGTGATCACCCGCTCCTGCGAGCAGCTTTCCTTGTTCTGAGCATGGCAAGAACCCAGCTCAACCTCGCTGCTTATGTCGTCCGGCTCGAAAGCCAGACCGATTTCGCCGGCTGGCGCGACGCGGCGCGGCGGCTGGCGACGAACGATATTCCGCCGGAAGATGTCGCGTGGCAGGTCGAGCCAGATCGCGAAGATGGCGCCAGCAATCTGCCGGCGGCACAGGCCGAAGCGCGGCTGGTCGTGCCGCGCGACTTCATCGAGCGCGCCGAGACGGCCATCTGCCATTGCGATCCCGACCGCTTCGGCTTTCTTTACCGGCTGCTCTGGCGATTGCGCTCGGAGCCGAAGCTGCTTTCGATCGCCACCGATCCCGATATCCGGCGGCTGGAGGCGATGGAGAAGGCCGTGCACCGCGACATCCACAAGATGCGCGCCTTCGTGCGCTTCCGAAAAATCGGCGAAGGCGCCGACGAGCGCTATGTCGCGTGGTTCGAGCCCGACCATTACATCGTCGAGCGCAATGCCGATTTCTTCGTGCGTCGTTTCACTGGCATGCGCTGGACGATCCTGACCCCGCATGCCTCGGCCGACTGGGACGGCGAGAGGCTGGCGATGGGGCCGGGTGCGGCCAAGCGCGACGCGCCGGCGGAAGACGATGCCGAGGCGTTGTGGCGGACCTATTTCGAAAACATCTTCAACCCGGCCCGCCTCAAGGTGAAGGCGATGCAGAAGGAGATGCCGAAGAAATATTGGCGGAACCTTCCCGAGGCCTCGCTCATTCCAGATTTGATAGCAGGAGCGGACAAAGCCGCGTCAGACATGATCGCCCGGATGCCAACCAGCCCAGCACCGCATCATGCCAAGGTGAAGGCCAAGCACTGGCCCACGCCCGAGCCGTCCGATGTGGCGGCGCCTGAGGCCGACGATATTCCGGAGCTGCGCGAGGAGGCGAAAGGCTGCCGCCGCTGCCCGTTGTGGCGCGATGCGACGCAGACCGTCTTCGGCGAAGGGCCAGAAAATGCCGACGTGATCTTCGTCGGCGAGCAGCCCGGCGACCAAGAGGATCTGGCCGGCAAGCCGTTCGTCGGGCCGGCGGGCAAGGTGTTCGACAGCATCCTGGACGACGCCGCGATCGATCGCCACAAGGTCTATGTGACCAATGCGGTGAAACACTTCAAATTCGAGCCGCGCGGCAAAAGGCGCATCCACTCCAAGCCCAATGCCGGTGAGATCCAGGCCTGCCGCTGGTGGCTGGACAAGGAGCTTGACCTGGTCAAGCCCAACCTCGTTGTGGCGCTCGGCGCGACGGCGGCGCAATCGCTGCTCGGCAAGGCGGTGCCGATCACCAAGATGCGCGGCGACGTTGTCGAGCGCGAGGATGGCTTGCGGGTGTTCCTGACGATCCACCCCTCCTTCATCCTGCGCATCCGGGAGCAGGAGGACAAGGAGGCCGAGAGGGAGCGGTTCTTGCAGGATATGCGGAAGGTGAGAAAGTTGATGGCTGGTTGATGGGTAGCCCTAGGCGCTTCTCTTCGAACACAAGCAACATCGATTAAGCAGCCACCGTCCGCGCTGCCCCTCATTGCCCTGCCGGGCATTTCTGCCCGTATAGTGACGGGGAGAAAGGGCTGTCACGCAGCGCTTCGCCAATCGCCAGCGTAGCGCGCCCATCGCCTTCTCCCCGTTCACGGGGAGAAGGTGCCCGAAGGGCGGATGAGGGGCGGCGCCGACGCTCATGCAGATGTCACGACGCCGTCGTCTAACGAACCAGGATTGCCCTCAGATCGTTCACGTTCGTCCCCGTCGGCCCCGGCACGAACAAATCTCCAACCGCATCAAATGCCGTCCAGGCGTTGTTGCCGGCGAGCATTGCCTTGGCATCGACGCCTGCCGCCCGCATGCGCGCCACGGTCGAGCCGTCGGCGAAGGCGCCGGCATTGTTCTCCGAGCCGTCTATGCCGTCGGTGTCGGCAGCAAGGGCATGAATGCCCTCGACACCGTCGATGCCGATGGCGAAGGCGAGCAGGAATTCGGAATTGCGGCCGCCCTTCCCCTTGGCCCGCAGCGTCACGGTCGTCTCGCCGCCGGACAGGATCAGCACGGGCTTGGCGAAAGGCCGGTTGCGAGCGGCTACCTCGCGCGCGATCGCGGCGTGGACGCCGCCGACCTGGCGGGCCTCGCCCTCGATCGCATCCGACAGGATGACGGCCTCGATGCCTTGCCGCTTGGCCTCGGCGGCGGCGGCTTCCAGCGACACGCCCGCGGAGGCGGTCAGATGCACTTCATTGCCGGCAAAGCGCGGATCGTCGGGACGCGGGGCATCGGCGTCGGGTGAATTGATATGGGCCATGACCGAGGCCGGCAGCTTCATGCCATAAGCGGCGATCGAGGCCAGGGCATCCTGACGGCTGCCGGTGTCGGGAACGGTCGGCCCCGAGGCGACCAGCGCCGGGTTGTCGCCGGGGATGTCGGAGACGACCAGCGACACGACCCGCGCCGGGTGCGCCGCGGCAGCCAGGCGTCCGCCCTTGATGGTCGAGACATGCTTACGGATGGTGTTCATCGCCGCGATCGGCGCGCCGGAGGCAAGCAGCGCCTCGTTGACGGCGATCTCGTCGGCCAAGGTAAGGCCTGGAGCGGGAGACGGCAGCAGGGCCGAGCCGCCGCCGGAAATCAGCGCCACGACCAGGTCTTCCGAAGTCAGGCCCCGCACCTTCTCGAGCAGCCGGCGCGAGGCCTCCAGGCCGGCGGCATCCGGCACCGGATGCGCCGCCTCGATGATCTCGATGCGCTCACAACTGGCGCCATAGCCGTAGCGGGTGACGACCAGACCATCGATGGGACCGTCCCAGACCTTCTCGAAGGCCGCCGCCATCTGCGCCGAGCCCTTGCCCGCGCCGATAACGACGGTGCGGCCTTTCGGCTTAGCCGGCAAATGATTGCGGATCGTCTTTTCCGGGTCGGCGGCGGCGACGGCAGCGTTAAAGATCGAGGTGAGGAAGGTTTTTGGATCGGTCATTTGTCTTCCGGCGGCAATCTGAGCTTGCTGGCATCGACGCCCAGATGCGCGCAGATCGCATCGACCACGACGCCGTGGTCCTCGCGCTCCGGCAGGCCCGAAACGGCGATGACGCCGATGACCCCGGCGCCCTTGACGGTGACCGGAAAGCCGCCGCCGGCGAGCACATAGTCGGCGATGTCGAGCGCTTCGCCGACCTTGAACGTGCGGTCGGGGCGCTGCTGCTCCAGCACAAGGCGATAGGTGCTTCTGAGATACCGCCTCACGACGTTGATCTTGCGCCGCGCCCAGTCCGGATTGGAGGCGTTGGAGCCCGGCATCGCGGCATAGAAGAGCGGCCGGTCGAAGGTCCTGATGTCGACGATGATCGGCAGGTCTTCCTTCAGCGCCCGATCCCTGATGCCGGAACCGATCTTGAAGGCGACGGCCTCGTCGAAGGCCGGGAAGACCAGCGTGGCTTCCTGTTTCTTGATCAGAGCGATGTCGTCGGCGGTAGCCATGTCTCTTTCTCCGAAAATCGACACCGTCGTTTGTACGACAACCCTTGCCTGGTCAAGCGCCCGTCGCGGACACCCCCTCATCCGGCCGCTTCGCGGCCACCTTCTCCCCGAGGGGAGAAGAGACTGGCGCCAGCGTCGGCTCGCTCCTCTCCCCTCGGGGAGAGGTCGGATTGCCCTTCGCAATTCGGTTGGCAATCCGGTGAGGGGGTCACCCTGCGACAATCGCGCTCTTCGCCGGACGGCCCGCCAGATAGACCTCGCGCACAACTCGATCGTCGCCCAGCGTCTGCAGCAGGAACAGTTCCTCGGCCAGCGTTTCCACCGTCTCCATCCTGAGCCGCATGCCCGGCGTGGCATGAGCATCGAGCACGACGATGTCGGCATCGGTGCCCTCCTCCAGCGTGCCGACCTTGTCGGCCACCGACAGCGCCTCGGCATTGCCGCGCGTCAATTGCCAGAAGGACTGGAACGGGTTCAGCTTCTCGCCGTTCAGCGCGATCACCTTGTAGCCCTCGTCCATGGTGCGCAGCATCGAATAATTGGTGCCGCCACCGACATCGGTCGCGGCCGCAATCCGAAGCGGCTTCTCGCGCAGACGATAGCGCTGGTAGTCGAACAGGCCGGATCCGAGGAAAAGATTGGAGGTCGGGCAGAACACCGCGACCGAACCCGACTGCGACAGCGCATCCGCCTCGCGCTCCGACAAATGGATGCAGTGGCCGAACAGGCTCTTTTTGCCGAGCAGGCCGTAATGCTCATAGACGTCGGTGTAGTCGCGCGACCAGGGGTAAAGCTCCTGGGTGAAGGCGATCTCGGCGTGGTTCTCCGACAGATGCGTCTGCATGTGGAGATCCGGATGCTCGCGGTAGAGCGCGCCGGCCATCTCCATCTGCTCGGGCGTCGAGGTGATGGCGAAGCGCGGCGTGATGGCATAGAGCTGGCGACCCTTGCCGTGCCATTCGGCAATCAGCGCCTTGCTGTCATCGTAACCGGTTTGCGGCGTGTCGAGCACGCCGTCCGGCGCATTGCGGTCCATCATCACCTTGCCGGCGATGTTGAGCATGTTGCGCTCATGCGACTCGGCGAAGAAGGCTTCCGCCGATGATTTGTGCACCGAGCAATAGGCGGCGACCGTCGTCGTGCCGTGGCGCAGCATCTCGTCGAGGAACAGCCGCGCGATGCGGCGGCCATGCTGGGCGTTCTGGAATTTCGACTCTTCGGGAAAGGTGTATTTGTTCAGCCAGTCGAGCAGCTCGGCGCCGTAGGAGGCGATGATTTGCATCTGCGGCACATGCACGTGGGCGTCGAGGAAGCCCGGCAGGATCAGATGCGGGCGATGGTCGATTGTCCCGACGCCTGCATCCGCCTTTTCCTTGACGTCCGCATAGACGCCGGCGGCGACGATCCTGCCATTGTCAATCAGCAGGGCGCCATCCTCCTCGTAGCGCCAGGCGGAATGGTCGTCGATCGTTTCGGGCCAGCGCATGAAGGAGAGCGTACGGCCGCGCAGAATTTTCGCTGTCATGCTTACTTTCCGGCGCCTTCGAACCAGGCGACCAGAAGGGCCCGTTCCTGGTCGGTGATCGGGGTGACGTTGGCGGGCGGCATGGCATGCGCCCGGCCGGCCTGGATGTAGATCTCGCGCGCATGCTCGGCGATGCGCTCGTCGGTGTCGAGCAGCACGCCCTTCGGCGCATGGGAGACGCCTTCATAGACCGGCTCTTCCGTATGGCACATGGAGCAGCGGCCGAGCACGGTGTCGCGCACGGCCGGGAAATGCGCCGAGGCGATATAGACCTGAGCGGCGGCGGAGGCGGCCGAGGTCTTCGGCTCGCCGGTCAGCACCTTCGGGACGGTCGACAGCCAGATGATGATCATGAACAGCACGGCGGCGCCCAGCCAGGTCCAGGTCGGGTTGCCTTTGCGCGCATGGACCGTGTTGAAATAGTGCCGGATCAGCACGCCGATGATGAAGACCAGCGAGGCGATGACCCAGTTGAACTGCGTGCCGAAGGCCAGCGGGTAGTGGTTCGATAGCATCAGGAACAGGACCGGCAAGGTCAGGTAGTTGTTGTGCAGCGAGCGCTGCTTGGCGATCTTGCCGTATTTCGGGTCCGGCTTGCGGCCGGCGATGAGGTCGGCGACGACGATCTTCTGGTTGGGGATGATGACCATGAAGACGTTGGCCGACATGATCGTGGCGGTGATGGCGCCGAGATGCAGGAAGGCGGCGCGGCCGGTGAAGAGATGGGTGAGCCCCCAGGCGATGAACACCAGCACGCAATAGAGCACCAGCATCAGCCCGGTATCGCTTTTGCCGAGCGGCGAGCGGCAGAGCAGATCGTAGACGATCCAGCCGACGCCGATGGTGGCCAGCGACAAGAGGATGCCGACGGGCACCGAGATGTTGAGCACGTTGGGGTCGATCAGGAAGAGATCGGCGCCGGCATAGTAGACCACGCAGAGCATGGCGAAGCCCGACAGCCAGGTGGCGTAGGACTCCCATTTGAACCAGGTGAGGTGCTCCGGCATCTCGGCCGGCGCCACCAGGTATTTCTGGATGTGGTAGAAGCCGCCGCCATGCACCTGCCATTCCTCGCCGAAGGCGCCGGCAGGCAGGCCGGGACGCTGGCGCAGGCCGAGATCGAGGGCGACGAAATAGAAGGACGAGCCGATCCAGGCGATGCCTGTGATGACATGCAGCCAGCGGACGGCGAAGCTCAGCCAATCCCAGAAAATCGCGAAATCCATCATTGCACTCGTCCCTGCCGATGAGAGCGACTTTACGGTGTGCAGCGCAAACGAAAAGAGGCGAGGTGCGCGATGACTTTCAAAAAAAAATGGAAAATACTAGGCTTGCCCCTCATAGCCGTTTGAGAGCCACGCATGGCCTATCTCGACAACATCGCCGTCTTCGTCCGCGTCGTCGAGCTCGGCAATCTGTCGGCGGCGGGGCGTGACATGCGCATTTCTCCGGCCGTCGCCTCCAACCGCATCAAGGAACTGGAAAAGCATCTGGGGGTGCGGCTGTTCAACCGCACGACCCGTCAATTGATGCCGACCGAGCACGGCACGGTGTTCTACACCGGCGCCAAGCAGGTGCTGGATGCCATCACCGAGGCGGAAGCCGCAGTCGCAGCGCTTTCCGGCCAGCCGCGCGGCACGATCAGGGTTACGGCGCCGCTCGGCCTCGGACGGCGGTTGATCGCCTCGGGCATCCCGGATTTCCACGACAAATATCCGGATATCGAGGTGCGGCTGAGGCTCTCCGACCACAATGTCGACATCATGAAGGAAGGTATCGACGTCGCCTTCCGCCTCGGCATCATCGAGGATTCGAGCCTCAGGATGCGCGGCATCATGGAATGCGAACGCGTGCTGGTGGCGGCGCCGAAATATCTGGAGGCGCGCGGCGAACCGGCCGAGCCGCAGGAACTGGTCGGCAGGAAGCACGACTGCCTGATGCTGCGCTATGCCGGCGCGCGCGAATATGTCTGGACGCTGCAGACGCCGAGCGGCCAGCAGAAGTTCGAGGTGCACGGCCCTTACGACACCGACGACGGCGACGTGCTGACCGGCTGGGCGCTGTCGGGGCGCGGCATCATCAACAAGCCGCGTTTCGAGGTGGAACCCTTCATCCGCGACCGCCGGCTGAAGGTGATCCTGCCGCAGACGCCGCCGACGCCGGTGCAGTTCGCCGCCGTCTATCCGCACAAGAAGCTGCAGGACCCGAAGGTGCGGCTGCTGCTCGATTTCATGGCCGAGCGCTGCCAACGGTTGATCAAGGATATTCTTGCGGGGAAGTAGCGGTGGCTTGCCTCGCGGTTGGCCGAAGCCTCCGCGACGTCGTCATCCACGGGCGGAGCGACGCGAAGCGGCGCGCAGACCCGAGGATCCATTCGGTGACCTTGATCGTATGGCGCAGCGGAGCAGAATTCTGCCTCGTTGCGCGGCGCCTCGACGTCACGGCATGGCAACTGTGTTCACGCGAATGCGGTTTTGTCGCGCATGATGGCGTTGAGGACGACCAGGAGCTTCCTTGCGACGGCGATGATGGCGAGTTTCTTGGACCCTGAGCGGGCAGCAAGTGCGGTATAGAAGGTCTTGAAGCGCTCACAGGTTCTGATGGCGGTGAGGGCAGCCATATAGAGGGCGCGGCGCACGCGTGATCGCCCGCCCTGGATCTGGCTCCTGCGGCTGAGCTTGCCGCTCTTGTTGTCGAACGGGGCAAGGCCGGCGAGCGCGGCGATCGCCTTGGGTGAGCGCTGGCCGAGCTCGGGCAGGAGCGCCAGCAAAGAGAGCGCGCCGACATTGGAGACACCGGGCACGGAGACCATCAGCGCGTGGTCGCGAGCGGTGTCCTGGTTTTGACGAATGACTTCGGCAATCTGGCTCTCGAACGCCTTGATACGCGTGTCGAGGAAGGCGATCGTCTCTTCCAGATCGGCAATGACGGCCTCCTCGAAAGCCTCGGCGAGGTGCTTCTTCAGCGCTGCCCGCATCTCGACCAAATGATCGCGGTGGCCGGCAAGCGATTGAAGCCGCTCGACTTCTTCGCTCGGCGCCGGCTCGGCCTCAGGGTTATAGCGACGGCCATAGTCGCTCAGCATCCTGGCATCGAGAGGATCGGTCTTGGCGCGCCGGCGCGTCGACTTCGAATAGTGGTGGGTGTGCGCCGGGTTGTGCCGCGAGAACGGCACGCCGGCCTTGGCCAGCGCATGGCGCAGCAGCCGGTCATGGACACCTGTCGCCTCCATGACGACGAAGTCCCGACTGGGATCAAGGCCTGCCACATAGGCGGCGATCGCATCGGCCTGGTTGTCGATGCGCCGAAGACGGCCGCTTGTCTCATCAAAAAAGTCGAGCCACTGCTTGGAGATGTCGCAGCCGACATAGTTCTGGGCTATCATGTCCACGCCTCTTCCTGTGGTGCGGGGTCTGCTTCGAACAGCCCCGTGCAACTGTTCAGGTTGATGGTTCACCGGTGGGAAGGGACCGGGCCATGCCACGGCCTGTCCGAAAGGACGACCACGATCCACTCGGTCTCCTTCCCACCTCAACCATACACCAGAACCAACACACAGGATCCTAGGGTCTGCGCCGCTGGAACGACCGCGAGGAGCGTTCAGGCTAATCGCCGAAACATGTGGCCGCTAACATGACATTCGGGCCAAGGCCTCTGCCTCGATGCAGTCGAAGGCTGGTCGGCATATGACAGCCTCGTGGCCCACTCGATCCCGTTGCCATGCGCGAAGAGGGGCCTAGGTTGGTGACCAGACGTCTGCCCGATTTCAGGGCAGCCGAAGGGCCGCCACATGCATCTCGCCGTTTCGCTGAACATTGCCGCCCAGGGAAAAAACATCCTGGACTTCGGCCAGATCAGCGCGTTTGTCCGGCAGGCGGAGGCGGCCGGTGTGGATATGGTCATCATTTCTGACGTCGCGGAGGGACCATCGACCAGCCCGTTCGAAGCAACCACGCTGCTGGCGGCGCTGGCCACAGTGACGGAGAGGATTGGCCTCGTCGCCAGCGCCTCGACGCTCGCGCACCAACCCTACAATCTGGCACGCCGGTTTGCTTCGCTCGACATCATCAGCCATGGCCGCGTCGGCTGGAACGCGACACTGAGGCAGAACCCGCGCGAGGCGGCGAATTTCAGCCGCCCGGAAGGTTTCTCCGATGACGATTTTCGCCGTCGCGCGGAGGAATATATCGGCATCGTCCAAGGGTTATGGCGGAGCTGGGACGCCGATGCCTTGCTGTTCGACAAGGCGGGCGGCCGGTTCCACGATCCCGACAGGATGCATATGCTCGACCATAAGGGCGAGTTCTTCGCGGTGCGCGGGCCACTCAATGTCGCGCGTTCGCCTCAGGACACGCCGGTGCTACTCATGTCCGGTTTGAACGAAACCGATCGAGATTTCGCAAGCCGTGGCGCCGACGTCATTCTGATCGCGGAACAGTCGGCCGAGGCTGCCAATGCTGCGACCGCCGACTTGAGACGCCGGGCGCTTGCCGCCGGCTGCAAATCGGAAGCCCCGAAGGTGCTGTTGACGGTCGCGATTGGATCCGAGCCTCCTGTCGACAGGCTTCGAAGCTTGCTGGGCTCGAGCGGCTGCGACGGCTTCAATCTTGTTTTGCCGGCTGATGTCCCGGCACTTCAGAATTTTACCGACCGTGCCTTGCCGGAGCTCCGACGCGATGGCCTCGCCGGCCGGGGCCAGCAGGGCGCGACGCTGCGCGCCAGTCTTGGCCTCGGCACAGGAGGCGCAAAATGACCGCGCGCCGGATGAAGCTCGGCCTGTTCTTGTGGGCGACCGGACACCACATCGCCGCCTGGCGCCATCCGGACGCGCATGTGACGGCCGGTATCGACATCGAGCATTACATTCAACTTGCCCGCACTGCTGAAGCGGCGAAGTTCGACATGGTGTTCTGCGAGGACGCCGCCGGCCTGCGCGAGGCCAATGTCAACATTGCCAGCCAGACGTCACGCTCGATCGGCTTCGAGCCGATCAGCCTTCTTTCAGCCCTGGCCGTCCAGACCGAGCGCATCGGCCTGGTTTCCACGGCATCGACCAGCTACAACGAACCCTATGGGCTGGCGCGAACCTTCGCCTCGCTCGACAATCTGAGCGGCGGGCGGGCCGGCTGGAACCTCGTCACCTCGGCCAGCCCGATCGAAGCGGCGAATTTCGGCGCGACGGGGCTGCGGCCGCATGCCGACCGCTATGCGCGGGCGCGCGAGTTCGCCACGGTGATCACCGGGCTCTGGCACCGCAAGCCGGCCGGCCATGACGGCGAAAGCTTCTCGGTGCGCGACCCGCTCGACATCCCGCCCTCGCCGCAGGGCGCGCCGGTGATGGTGCAGGCCGGAGCATCGGATGACGGCAAGGATCTGGCCGCGCGCACGGCCGATGTCGTGTTCTCGGCCGCGCAGACTTTCGAGGAAGCCAAGGCCTTCTATGACGATCTCAAAGGGCGGCTCGCCGCCTATGGCCGCCAGCCGGACGATGTGAAGATCATGCCCGGAGTGGCGCCGATCGTGGCCGCCACGAAAGCCGAGGCACAGGCGAAATACGATGCACTGCAGGAATTGATCCCCGACGAGGTCGGCGTGGCGCTGCTCTCCAGCTATCTCAGCATTTCCGATCTTGGGCGCTACCCGATCGATGGGCCGCTGCCCGAGCTGCCGGAGAGCGAAGGCATGAAGAGCCGGCAGGCGCTGGTCATCGAACAGGCGCGCCGCGACGGGCTCTCGATCCGCGAGCTGGCGCGATACTTTGCCGGCGCGCGCGGCCATTGGCGGATTGTCGGCACTGCCGAAGAGATCGCCGACGAATTGCAGGAGCGTTTTGAAGGCGGCGCCGCCGACGGTTTCAACGTCATGCCGTCCTGGTTCCCGGGCGAGCTCGACGCCTTTGCAACGCTGGTGGTGCCGGAGTTGCAGCGGCGCGGCCTGTTCCGCAGGGACTATGAAGGCCGCACGCTGCGGGACCATCTCGGCCTCAAGCGGCCGGTCTAAATTTGCTCAGTCCATCAGGCGGGCTGTTCCAGACACCCGGATCGAGCTGCCTGGCGTCGGCCGAATATCGGCATGGAGGCGCGAGCGCATGCCCATATCCTCGCCCTGGACGATATCGATGGCGCCGCCATGCGGCCAGCCGAGGTCGCGCAGATAGCCGGCAAAGGCAGCGGTGGCCGCCCCCGTCGCAGGATCCTCGTAGACACCGCCGGAAGCAAAAGGATTGCGCGTGTGGAAAATGCGCGGCGTCTCGGCATAAGCGAGCAGGATCGTGACCAGGCCTTCGCGCCGCATGAAGGACTGGCCTTGCTTCAGGTCATAAGCCATGGCGGCCAAGGTTTCGCGTGACTTCAGCGCCAGCACGAGGTGGTCGGCGCCGCCGTGGATCAGGGCTGGCGGAATGGCCGGATCGAGATCACCCGGCTGGTAGCCGAACAGCGCCAATGCCTCGCCGGCCAGTTCCGACGAAGCCGGCCCGCTGCGCGTCGGCGGCGACTGCAGCGCGGCGGCGACGTTGGCGCCGTTGCAAAAACCTTCGACGGTGATGTTCGCCTGATTGAGGATCAGCGCGAAGACCCCGTTGCCAAACTTCCTGACTAGCGCCGCGCCGAGCGCAATGGTGGCATGGCCGCAGAACGGCACTTCCGATTCCGGCGAAAAGTAGCGGACACGCCAGCTATCGCCCTCGGGCGCGGCGAAAGCGGTTTCGGAGAAGCCGATTTCGGCCGCGACGCGCTGCATGTCGGCCGTATCCGGCAAGGCCTCGCCGATCACCACGCCGGCGGGATTGCCACCGGTGTTGCCGTTCGAAAAGGCTGCTATGCGCAGAATGTCCATGTTTCTCGCCTCGTATTGGTCAGGCGCGCAGAAAACACGGTTCAAAGTCTGTTGGGAAACGAAGAAAGCGACGAGCAGCTGTGAGCGGCAGTCATAGCCGCGTATCTTTGCTGCCAACTCCTCGACACGGGGATTTAAGGCAGCAGGCAAGATTTACACCGTTCGAAATCAGCGCAAGTGCTGGGGATTAGGCCCCAAACTTCGTCATCCCAGGGCGAAGCAGGAGCGCAGCTCCGTCGCGGAGACCCTGGGATCCTGTGTGTTGGTTCTGGTGTATGGTTGAGGTGGGAAGGAGACCGAGTGGATCGTGGTCGTCCTTTCGGACAGGCCGTGGCATGGCCCGGTCCCTTCCCACCGGTGAACCATCAACCTGAACAGTTGCACGGGGCTGTTCGAAGCAGACCCCGCACCACAGGAAGAGGCGTGGACATGATAGCCCAGAACTATGTCGGCTGCGACATCTCCAAGCAGTGGCTCGACTTTTTTGATGAGACAAGCGGCCGTCTTCGGCGCATCGACAACCAGGCCGATGCGATCGCCGCCTATGTGGCAGGCCTTGATCCCAGTCGGGACTTCGTCGTCATGGAGGCGACAGGTGTCCATGACCGGCTGCTGCGCCATGCGCTGGCCAAGGCCGGCGTGCCGTTCTCGCGGCACAACCCGGCGCACACCCACCACTATTCGAAGTCGACGCGCCGGCGCGCCAAGACCGATCCTCTCGATGCCAGGATGCTGAGCGACTATGGCCGTCGCTATAACCCTGAGGCCGAGCCGGCGCCGAGCGAAGAAGTCGAGCGGCTTCAATCGCTTGCCGGCCACCGCGATCATTTGGTCGAGATGCGGGCAGCGCTGAAGAAGCACCTCGCCGAGGCTTTCGAGGAGGCCGTCATTGCCGATCTGGAAGAGACGATCGCCTTCCTCGACACGCGTATCAAGGCGTTCGAGAGCCAGATTGCCGAAGTCATTCGTCAAAACCAGGACACCGCTCGCGACCATGCGCTGATGGTCTCCGTGCCCGGTGTCTCCAATGTCGGCGCGCTCTCTTTGCTGGCGCTCCTGCCCGAGCTCGGCCAGCGCTCACCCAAGGCGATCGCCGCGCTCGCCGGCCTTGCCCCGTTCGACAACAAGAGCGGCAAGCTCAGCCGCAGGAGCCAGATCCAGGGCGGGCGATCACGCGTGCGTCGCGCCCTCTATATGGCTGCCCTCACCGCCATCAGAACCTGTGAGCGCTTCAAGACCTTCTATACCGCACTTGCTGCCCGCTCAGGGTCCAAGAAACTCGCCATCATCGCCGTCGCAAGGAAGCTCCTGGTCGTCCTCAACGCCATCATGCGCGACAAAACCGCATTCGCGTGAACACAGTTGCCATGCCGTGACCTTGATCGGGAGGTGCAGTGGCGCAGAATTCTGGATCGTTGCGACGCATCGAAGTCACGGAATGGATCCTCGGGTCTGCGCTGCGTCGCTACGCTCCTTGCTTCGCCCGTGGATGACGAAGTGACGGGCGTTCCTGGCCAATCGCCACGGCAAGGTCAGCCGGCCATCACCTTTTCGGCGCTGGCAGCGCCTGGCGCATCGGAGGCATGCGCGACCAGCGCCGTCATGATCTCGGCGGCGGCGAGCGCGGCAATCACCGGGGGCCGCTTATCCTTAACGGCATTGCCGCCGATCGGCGAGACAAGGCGGTCGAACTCGGCTTCGCTGCCATCGGCGGACTTCAGGAACCAGCTCCTGAAGGTGGCTTTCTTGGTCTTCGAACCGATCATGCCGACATAGGCGGTGTCGTCGCGCTTCAGCGCCTCGGCGACGATCAGGAAATCCAGGGCGTGATCGTGGGTCAGGATGGCGAAGGCTGAGCCGGCCGGCGCCTCGCGCACCACGGTTTCGGGCATCGGCGTCAGCCGGGTTTCCACCGTTTCCGGCATGCCTTCCAATGCCTCGGACCGGGTCTCGACGACGACGACGTGGATCGGCAGCAGCGCCAGCGACGCGGCAAGCGCCTGGCCGACATGGCCGCCGCCGAAGATATAGACATGCGGCAGATGCGCCTCTTCCGATTGAGCGTTGGCGATCAGTTGCTGCTCCAGCGAGCCGTCGACGAGGCGGATCAGCACCTCGACGCGGCCGCCGCAGCATTGGCCGATCTCCGGCCCGAGCGGGACGTCGAGCGTGGCGCAAACTTCATCGACCTCGATGCGGGCCTCTTTACCCTCCCCCTCGTGGGGAGGGTCGGAGAGCAGGCGGCGCGAAGCGGCGTTTGCTATCCGGGGTGGGGGCACGGAGACGCCGCGGCCCCCACCCCGGCCGACTTCGTCGTCCGACCCTCCCCACGAGGGGGAGGGTGAGGAGCGCAGAATCTGCCGCGCCTTGTCGATCGCCATATATTCGAGCTGGCCGCCGCCGATCGTGCCGAAAATGGCCGATGCCGAGACGAGCATGAAGGCGCCGGCCTCGCGCGGCGTCGAGCCCTTGGTGGCCGCGACCTCGACGAGCGCGACACGGCCGGTTTGGCCAAGGAACGCCTTCAGATCTTGCACTTTCGAGTTCATCGTCTGCATTTCCATCCCGGAAATATAGCGTTCTGCGCCTCGATTTGCACGTTCTAGGCGGATTCAGGCCGGCTGCGTGGCCTCCCGCTTCAGCCTCTCGATCACCATCAAGACACGCTCCGGTGTCGCCGGCGCGTCGAGGCGCGGACAGATCCTGTGATCCGCGACGCTCGCGACGGCGTCGGAAAGCGCATGCAGAACCGACATGCCGAGCGGGAAGGGCGGCTCGCCCACGGCCTTGGAGCGATGCACCGTCGGCTCGTTCGCTTCGGACCAGTCGGCCAACGTGACGTTGAAGATCTTCGGCCGGTCGGAGGCGAGCGGGATCTTGTAGGTCGACGGCGCATGGGTGCGCAGGCGCCCCTTGTCATCCCACCACAGTTCCTCGGTGGTCAGCCAGCCCATACCCTGGATGAAGCCGCCCTCGACCTGGCCGAGGTCGATGGCGCGGTTCAGCGAGCGGCCGGTCTCATGCAATATATCGGTGCGCTCGACCACATATTCGCCCGTCAGCGTGTCGACCGAGACCTCCGAGCAGGAGGCGCCATAGGCGAAGTAATAGAAGGGGCGGCCCTCGCCCTTGTCGCGGTTCCAATGGATCTTCGGCGTCTTGTAGAAGCCGGCCGCCGACAGCTGGATGCGGGCCATATAGGCCTGCTTGACCAGATCGCCGAAGGGTATCTCCTGATTGCCGATGCGGACGCGGTTGGGCAGGAACAGCACCTGGTCGCGCGGTACCTGGTACTTTTCCGAGGCGAAGTTGGTCAGCCGGTCCTTGATCTGGCGGGCGGCATTCTGCGCCGCCATGCCGTTGAGGTCGGAACCGGACGAGGCGGCGGTGGCCGAGGTGTTCGGCACCTTGCCGGTGGTCGTCGCGGTGATCTTCACCTGATCGAGGTCGATCTGGAACTCTTCCGCCACGACCTGCGCCACCTTGAGGTAGAGGCCCTGCCCCATCTCGGTGCCGCCATGGTTCAGATGCACCGAACCGTCGGTATAGACATGCACCAGCGCGCCGGCCTGGTTGTAATGCGTGGCGGTGAAGGAGATGCCGAACTTGACCGGCGTCAGCGCCAGTCCGCGCTTGATGAAGCGGCTGTTGGCGTTGAAAGCGCTGATCTCGCGCCGGCGCCGCGCATAGTTCGAGCTCGCCTCCAGCTCGGCGATGATGCGCTGGATGACATTGTCCTCGACCGTCTGGTGGTAGGGCGTGACGTTGCGATCGCTGGTCCCATAGAAATTCTTCTTGCGTATCTCGAGCGGGTCCTTGCCGAGCGCAAAGGCCACCTCGTCGATGACGCGCTCGGCGCCGACCATGCCTTGCGGGCCGCCGAAGCCGCGGAAGGCGGTGTTCGACACCGTGTTGGTGTAGAGCGGCGCCGACTGAGCGTGCACCGCCGGCCAGAAATAGGTGTTGTCGCAGTGGAACAGCGCGCGGTCGGTGACCGGGCCGGAGAGGTCCGAGGAGAAGCCGCAGCGCGCGGCGAACATGAAGTCGACGCCGAGGATGTTGCCATCGTCGTCGAAGCCAACCTCATAATCGATCAGGAAATCATGCCGCTTGCCGGTCGCGGTCATGTCGTCATCGCGGTCGGGCCGGATCTTGACCGCGCGATGATGGCGCTTGGCGGCGATCGCGGCGAGCACCGCGAACTGGTTGCCCTGCGTTTCCTTGCCGCCGAAGCCGCCGCCCATGCGGCGGATTTCCACCGTGATGGCGTTGCTCGGGATGCCCAGCGCATGGCTCACCATATGCTGGACTTCGCTCGGATGCTGGGTCGAGGAATAGATGGTGACGTCGTGGTCCTCGCCGGGCACGGCCATGGCGATATGGCCTTCGAGATAGAAATGTTCCTGGCCGCCGAGACGCATCTTGCCCTTGAGCCTGCGGGGCGCTGCCTTGATCGCCGCCGCCGCGTCGCCGCGCCTCAATGTGAGCGGCGGCGTGACAAGCTTGTCCTTGCGCGGGTCGAGCGCGCCGATGTCGGTGACGAAGGGCAGCTGCTCGTACTCGACCCTGACCAGCCTGGTGGCGCGGCGGGCCTGCTCGCGTGTCTCGGCGATGACGCAGAAGATCGGCTGGCCATAGAACTCGACCTTGCCGTCGGCGAGCACCGGCTCGTCATGACGGCCGGTGGGCGAAATGTCGTTCTCGCCCGGCACGTCCTTTGCCGTCAGCACATCGACGACGCCAGGCGCGGCGCGCACGGCCGAGAGGTTCATCTTCGTGATCGTCGCATGCGTCGCGGCGGACAGACCAAGGCAGCCATGCAGCGTGCCGGCCGGCTCCGGCATGTCATCGATATAGACGGCCGTGCCGCTGACATGCTTGTGCGCTGAATCATGGCGCTGGTCACTGGCGACGCCACCCGAGATCTTCTGGGCCTTGAGGTTGGGGACGTGCTTGGTCATTCAGCCTCCTTTCCTTCTCCCCGTTCACGGGGAGAAGGTGGCCCGAAGGGTCGGATGAGGGGCGGCGCTGACGTCGACGAGTTTGCAGAAAACGACCGGCGCCGGCGCCGCCCCTCATCTGCCTGCCGGCATCTTCTCCCCGTGAACGGGGAGAAGGACGGTACCCGCGACTGCTTGCACGCGTTGATTTGCATCAGGCAGCCTCGCTGCGCGAAACCTGGAGCGGCGCCTTGGTGCCGGTTGTCTCGACATAAAAGCGCAGCAGAAGGTTCTTCGCCGCCAGGGCCCGATATTCGGCGCTTGCCCGCATGTCGGTGAGTGGCGTGAAGTCACTGGCGTACTCGGCCATAGCAGCCTCCACAGTCGCTTCGCTCCAGACCTTCCCGATCAATGCATTCTCAACCGCCGCGGCGCGCTTCGGCGTCGCCGCCATGCCGCCATAGGCGATGCGGATGTCGGCCACCGTGCCGTCCTTGGCCAAGGTCAGATAGAAGGCGCCAAGCGTCGCGGTGATGTCCTCGTCGCGTCGCTTGGTGACTTTGTAGACGGCAAATTTTTCGCTGCCCGCCGGCACCGGCACATGCACCGCTTCGACGAATTCGCCTGGCTGCCGGTCCTGCTTGCCATAGGCGATGAAGAAGGTTTCGAGCGGGATCGTGCGGCGCTTCTTGCCCTTGCGCAGGGTAAGCTGCGCGCCGAGCGCGATCAGCGGCGGCGGCGTGTCGCCGATCGGCGAGCCGTTGGCAATGTTGCCGCCGATCGTGCCCATGTTGCGCACCTGTTCTCCGCCAATACGGTCGACCAGCGGTCCCAAAGCCGGGATGCGCTTCGACAGCGTCTCGAAGGCTTCGGTGTAGGTGACGCCCGCGCCGATGGTGATGACGCCGTCCTTCTCCGAGATGGCGCGCAGGCCGTCGAGACCGCCGATGAAGATCGCCGGCGAGATGTCGCGCATATGCTTGGTGACCCAGAGGCCGACATCGGTCGAGCCGGCGACGATGGCGGCGCCCGGCTCCTTTTCGAGCAGCCCTGCGAAATCGTCGACGCCGGCCGGCACGATCAGCCGCGCCTTGCCCGACCCGATCTCGACTCTCGCGCTATCGCGCAATGCCTTCAGCCGCGCGGTGATGTCGTTGCGCTCCACCGCCAGCGGATCCTTCGCCGCCTTGCCGTAGCTCGAAATGGCATGCGCGGCGCGCATGATCGCCTCATAGCCGGTGCAGCGGCAAAGATTGCCCTGCAGCGCCTTTTCGATCGCGGCGTTGGACGGATCGGGCGTCTTCATCCACAGCCCGTAGAGCGACATGACGAAGCCCGGCGTGCAGAAGCCGCATTGCGAGCCGTGGAAATCGACCATCGCCTGCTGCACGGGGTGCAACTTACCAGGCTCGCCGCGCAGATGCTCGACGGTGACGACATGGGTGCCGTCGAGCGAGCCCACGAAACGGATGCAGGCATTGACGCTTTCATAGACCAGGCCGTCGCCGGCAAGCTTGCCGACCAGCACCGTGCAGGCGCCGCAGTCGCCCTCGGCGCAACCTTCCTTGGTGCCGCGCAGCGAGCGGTTGAGCCGCAGCCAGTCGAGCAGCGTCGCATCGGGCGCGATGTCCTTCAGGGCCACGTCGCCGCCGTTCAGGATGAAACGTATCTCGTTGCGGATCTTGGTATCGGCCATGTCTCAACTCCCCCGATAGGTCGAGTAGCCATAGGGCGAAATCAAGAGCGGGACGTGATAGTGCCGCTCTTCCGCCATGCCGAAGCGGATCGGCACGATGTCGAGGAAAGCGGGCTCGGGCAGGTTGGTGCCCTGGCCGCGCAGATAGTCGCCGGCGGCGAAGACCAGCTCATATTGGCCGGTGCGGAAATCGGCGCCGGCGAGCAGCGGCGCCTCGCAGCGGCCGTCATCGTTGGTGGCGACGGTCTTGAGATGGGTGCGGCTCTGGCCCTCGATGCGGAAAAGCTCGATCGATAGGCCTTTTGCCGGCCGTCCGGTCGCGGTGTCCAGCACATGGGTGGTCAGGCGCCCGCCATCGGCTTTCGACGTTTCTGCCACTGGCGGCCTCCCGTCTCGATACAATCTCAGATCAATTGTGCGCCAATTAAAGGCGATGCATAAGCCCCGGTCGAGCGGAGTGGGGCAAAAAGCACTTTCAAAAATTTTCGGGGGAATGCATGCGCACTCCTTTCGATATCTTCATCGCAACCATCGGGCAGGAGCGACAATGCGTTACGATAGGGACATGCGCGGTTACGGGGCCAATCCGCCGGACCCGAAATGGCCTGGCGGCGCGCACGTCGCGGTTCAGTTCGTCGTCAACTACGAGGAAGGCGGCGAGAACTGCGT
Source organism: Mesorhizobium sp. M2A.F.Ca.ET.043.02.1.1 (assembly GCF_003952405.1). Classification (NCBI taxonomy): domain Bacteria; kingdom Pseudomonadati; phylum Pseudomonadota; class Alphaproteobacteria; order Hyphomicrobiales; family Phyllobacteriaceae; genus Mesorhizobium; species Mesorhizobium sp. M2A.F.Ca.ET.043.02.1.1. The sequence continues at coordinate 3,727,443 of NZ_CP034445.1, read as the reverse complement.
GCTGCACGGCGACAAGGCCTCGGAAGCCTTCCTGTCCGAGATCGTCGGCGCAGCGCCGTGGGTCGGCCAGCGCCACTGGAACATGGAGTCGATCTATGAATACGGCGCCCGCGCCGGCTTCTGGCGGCTCTACCGGCTGTTCACCGAAGCGCAGGCGCCGGTGACCTGCTACGGCGTCGCCACCGCGCTCGCACGCTCGCCCGATCAGGTCGTCGCAATGCAGGAAGCCGGCTGGGAGATCGCCTCGCACGGCCTGAAATGGATCGACTATCGCGACCATGCGGCCGAGGATGAGAAGCGCGACCTCGATGAGGCGATCCGGCTGCATTACGAGGTGACCGGCGCGCGGCCGACCGGCTGGTATACCGGGCGCACCTCGGTGAACACGGTGCGGCTCGTCGCCGAGGAAGGCGGCTTCGACTATGTCTCCGACACCTATGACGACGAGCTACCTTACTGGTTCGACCGCGACGGGCTGGAGACGCCGCAGCTTATCATCCCCTACACGCTCGACGCCAACGACATGCGCTTCGCGACGCCGCAAGGGTTCAACTCCGGCGACCAGTTCTTCGCCTATCTGAAGGACAGTTTCGACACGCTCTATGCCGAGGGCAAGGCAGGGCGGCCGCGCATGATGAATATCGGCCTGCACTGCCGGTTGGTCGGCCGCCCCGGTCGGGTAGCGGCGCTGAAGCGCTTCGTCGACTATGTGAAGTCGCATGACAAGGTCTGGCTGACCCGGCGCATCGACATCGCCAAACACTGGCGCGAGACGCATCCCTATCAGGCGCCGGCGCTGCGGCCGTCCAGGATGGAGTTCGAGGAATTCGTGCACGCCTTTGGCGGCGTGTTCGAGCATTCGCCCTGGATTGCCGAGCGCGCCTACGAACTGGAGCTTGGGCCGGCGCATGACAGCGCGGGCGGCCTGCACAATGCGCTCTGCCGGGTCTTCCGCGCGGCGAGCGAAGCCGAGCGGCTTTCCGTGCTCAACGCCCATCCGGACCTTGCGGGCAAGCTGGCGGCCGCCAAGCGGCTGACGCCAGAATCGGCCAAGGAGCAAGCCTCCGCCGGGCTCGACGCGCTGACCGACAAGGAGCGCGAGCTGTTCTCGAAACTCAACGCCGCCTATGTCACCACCTTCGGCTTTCCCTTCATCATCGCGGTCAAGGGCAAGTCCAAGGACGAAATCCTGGCGGAGTTCGAGGCGCGGATCGGCAACAGCCGCGGCACCGAGTTGGAAACCGCCTGCAAACAGGTCGAACGCATCGCGTTGCTTCGCCTGAAAGACATGCTCCCACTCTGATGTTTGTTTTTACGCAATTCCGGACGGAAGGCTTGGGCGAAGTCGCCGAATCCAACCCCTTCACACTGGAATTGCTCTGAGGGTCAGGACCCCATGGATATGATCAAGACTGCCGAGCGAACCTATTACGCGCCGCAGGGTGGCCATCCCGGCCAGAACGAGCTTTTGACCGGCCGCGCCGTCTTCACCGAAGCCTATGCGGTCATTCCCAAAGGCGTCATGCAGGACATCGTCACCAGTCCGCTGCCGTTCTGGGACAAGACCAGGGCCTGGATCATCGCAAGGCCGCTTTCGGGCTTCGCCGAGACTTTTTCGCAATATATCGTCGAGGTCCTGCCGGGCGGCGGCAGCGACCGGCCCGAACTCGACGCCGGCGCCGAGGGCGTGCTGTTCGTCGTCGAAGGCGAGATCACCGTTTCGCTGGCCGGCAACAAACACGTGCTTGCCTCCGGCGGCTTTGCCTTCCTGCCGCCGGCGAGTGGCTGGACGGTGCGCAACGAGACCGCCGCCGCCGCCCGCTTCCACTGGATCCGCAAGGCCTATGAGGCTGTCGACGGCCTGGACGTGCCGGAAGCCTTCTTCTCCAGTGACCAGGACGTCGCGCCGAGCCCGATGCCGGGCACGGAAGGGCGCTGGGCAACGACCCGCTTCGTCGATCCGGCCGATATGCGCCACGACATGCATGTCACCATCGTCACGCTGAAGCCCGGCGCGGTCATACCCTTCGCCGAGACTCATGTCATGGAGCACGGGCTCTATGTGCTCGAAGGCAAGGCTGTCTACCGGCTGAACCAGGACTGGGTCGAGGTCGAGGCCGGCGATTTCATGTGGCTGCGCGCCTTCTGCCCGCAGGCCTGCTATGCCGGCGGGCCGGGCAATTTCCGCTATCTGCTCTACAAGGACGTCAACCGGCACGCCAGGCTTGGCGGTTACCTTGGGGGCGGCTATCTTGGAGGCAAGGCGCGGTGAGCCGCATCGTCGCCCAGCCACTGACCCGCGAGAACTTTGCGCCGTTCGGCGACGTCATCGACATGGGCGGCGACAACCGCTACCCGATCAACGGCGGCAAGGCGATGCGCTATCACGACCTGGCCACGGCGGAAGCGGCCGGCCCGAACGCGCGGGTGCTGATCTCGATGGTGCGCGGGACGCCCTACGAGATGCCGCTGAAGCTCACCATGGTCGAGCGCCATCCGCTCGGCAGCCAGGCCTTCATCCCGCTGTCGCCGCGGCCCTTTCTGGTGGTCGTCTGCCATGACACCAAGGACGGCCCGGGTGAGCCGCACGCTTTCCTCGCCGGACCCGGACAGGGCATCAACTACCGCCGCAACCTGTGGCACGGCGTGCTGACGCCGATCGGCGAGGAACAGGATTTCCTGATCGTCGACCGCGGCGGCGACGGCTCCAATCTCGAGGAATTCTATTTCTCGCATCCTTACGAGATCCACCTTCCCTGAAAGCCTTCCCCATGACCGACATTTCGCTGATCGACCGCCTGCTCGACGTTATCGAGCACGACATTGTGCCGAAGACGACTCAAGGCGTCGCTCATGGCAATAAGCTGTTCGGCGCCGCGATCCTCAGGAAGGACGACCGCTCGCTGGTGCTGGCTGAGACCAACAATGAGATGGAAAATCCGCTGTGGCATGGCGAGGTGCATTGCCTGAAGCGTTTTTATGAAATGCCCAAGGCCGAGCGCGTTGACACCAAGGATGCGTTGTTTCTCGCCACGCACGAACCGTGCTCGCTGTGTTTGTCAGCGATCACCTGGACCGGCTTCGACAATTTCTACTATCTCTTCAGCCATGAGGATTCGCGCGACAGCTTTGCCATCCCGCATGATCTGAAAATCCTGAAAGAGGTCTTCACCCTCGACCCCGGCGGTTACAATGCCGAGAACGCTTATTGGAAAAGCTTCTCGATCCGCCGGCTGGTGCGGGCACTGCCGGAGGCCGAACGTGAGCGGCTGGAGGCGCGCATCGGCAGCATTTCGGAGCGCTATGACGAGCTGTCCGACGCTTACCAAGCGAGCAAGGCGGAGAACGACATTCCGCTGAACTGAATCGTTTCCACTGCACCTACCTTGAATTGCCACCTTTATGGTGGCATATTGAGTCATGGAGAAACGCAGGCCCACCTACGATCTTGAGGCGATCAAGACCACGTTCGGGTCTGTCGACACGTTGGCTATCACAACGTCAGCCCTGCGCGATGCGGTCGGCCTTGGTTTCGATCGCGCCGGCATTGTCGAGGTGATCGGTGGCATGACGCGGAAGATGTTCGTGAAATCGATGACGACCTTCGCCGATCACCGGGTCTGGCAGGATGTCTATCATGTGCCGGCGCGCGACATGCTTCTCTATGTGAAATTCCAGGCTGATGTCGTGACCGAATTCATGGTCATGGCATTCAAGGAGAAATGACATGGCGACAGAAACCAGTGAAACCATGATCTCTCCCGAAACCGGAGAGATCCTGACGCGCGGGGTACGTCCGTTCACCGTGACCTACAAAGGCGAGAGCATGGTTGTCGACCTGCCGGGCTACTATCCGGCTTCGGCTTCGGACGGAGACGGCGTGCATGTCGGGGAGGATATGGCTGCCGTTGATGCCGCCCTGCGCATTCTCAAGGAAAAGATCGACGGCGTGCCGGCGCCAGAAACCATCCGGCGCATGCGCGCAAAGCTCAAGCTGTCGCAGCGTGAGGCGGGTTCCCTGTTCAAAGTCGGCGAGAATGCCTTCGACAAATATGAGCGAGGTCTGATCGAGCCGAGCGGCCCGACCATTCAGCTGATGACGTTGCTCGAAAAACACCCCGAATTGCTCGACGAATTGCGCTAACGACCCAAGTCGCATTTTTTGATGCTCCAGTCGCGAATGGCGATTGAAAGTCGGCGCGCCCCGGAGCGTTATGCGCCCCATGAAAACCGTCACAGAATTCCCCCGCAAAGTCGTCGAATTTCCCGATATGGGCATCGTCATGCCGGATGGCTGCCGGCTGTCGGCGCGCATCTGGATGCCCGAGGATGCGGCTGACGATCCGGTGCCGGCGATCCTCGAGCACCTGCCCTACCGCAAGCGCGACGGCACCATTTTTCGCGACCAGCTCACCCATCCCTATTTTGCCGGCCACGGCTATGCCTCGATCCGCGTCGACATGCGCGGCAATGGCGATTCCGAAGGGCTGATGGACGACGAATATTCCGAGCAGGAACTGCAGGATGCCTGCGACGTCATCGCCTGGGCGGCGGCGCAGCCCTGGTGCAACGGCAATGCCGGCATGATGGGCATCTCCTGGGGCGGCTTCAACTGCCTGCAGGTGGCGGCGAAACAGCCGCCGGCGCTGAAGGCGGTGATCAGCCTGTGCTCGACCGTCGACCGCTATGCCGACGACATCCATTACAAGGGCGGCTGCCTGCTCTTGGAAAATTTCGGCTGGGCCTCGACGATGCTGTCCTATTCGTCACGGCCGCCGGATCCGGCGATTGCCGGCGGCAACCGCTGGCGCGACTTATGGCTCAGCCGGCTGGAGAACCAGCCCTTCCTTTTGCCGCTCTGGCTCAGTCACCAGCACCGCGACGCCTATTGGAAGCGCGGCTCGATCTGTGAGGATTTTTCGGCGGTCAAAGCGGCGGTGCTGTCGATCGGCGGCTGGCATGACGGCTACCGCAACACGATCTCCAATCTCGTCACCGGCATCCAGTCGCCGGTCAAAGGCATCGTCGGCCCCTGGATCCACAAATACCCGCATTACGCCGGACCCAATCCGGCGATCGGCTTCCTGCAGGAGGCGCTGCGCTGGTGGGACCGCTGGCTGAAGCGTGCTGCGACCGGCGTCGAGGCCGATCCGGCCTACCGCGCCTATGTGATGGACAGCGTGCGGCCGGCGCGCTGGCACCCGGAACGGCCGGGCCGCTGGGTGGCGGAGCAGGAATGGCCGTCCTCAAACATCAAGGTCGAGGCGATCGAGCTTATCGCCAATGGCGGCAAACCCCTGATCGTCGCTTCGCCGCAGACCTGCGGCCTCGCCGGCGGCGAGTATTTTCCCTTCACCTTCGGGCCGGAATTGCCCGGCGACCAACGCCCCGACGACGCGCTGTCGGTCTGCTTCGACCAGCCCGAGCTCGGTGAGGCGATCGACATCGTCGGCGCGCCGGAGCTCGCGGTCCGAGTTGCCTCCGATCGGCCGCAGGCCAACATCGCGGTGCGTCTCTGCGATGTGCACCCGGACGGCGCCTCGGAACTGATCTCCTATGGCTTGCTCAATTTGACCCACCGCGACTCGCATGAGTTCCCGCAGGCGCTGGTGCCAGGGCAGACCTTTTCGGCGCGCGTCGTGCTCGACCAATGCGCCTACCGCGTGCCGGCCGGCCACAAATTGCGCGTCGCCGTTTCGACCGCCTACTGGCCGATGATCTGGCCCTCGCCGGAACCGGTGCAACTCGATCTTGCGAAGGCCACGCTGAAGCTGCCGCTGCGGCCGCTGGCGAAAGGCAATGAGGTTTCGTTCCCTGAGCCGGAAGGCGCGACGCCCTGGGCGACCGAGACGATCAGGCCGACGAGTTCCGAACGCCATATCGACCGCGACGAGAAGACCGGCACGGTCACGCTTTCCATCACCGACGATTTCGGCGCGGTGCGCGATCTCGACCACGGGCTGGTCAATGGCAGCATCGTACGCGAGACATGGGCGATCCATCCCGACGATCCGCTGTCGGCCACCGGAGCCACGCATTGGACGCAGACATTGTCGCGCGATGAATGGTCGGTGCGGACCGAAACCTTTGCCGACATGCGATCGGGCGCAGAGAGCTTCATCGTCAGCGCCAGAATCGAAGCCTATGAGGGCGAAAAGCTGATCTTCGAACGCGATTTCGAGCAGACGATTCCCCGCTCCCTGGTTTGAGCGGAGGCAAGATTGGTCCAAACGCGACATGCGATTTACGCCACCGCATGTCGCATTCGGTCTTGCCTGCCGCTTTCCCTTACGGTCATTATCTCCTCCAATAGAAGAAACGACCATAAGGTCGCATACCCAGAGTGAGGAACCATAATGTCCAACGAACTCGACTATCTCAGCCGGCGAGTCGCGGCCGGGAAACTTAGCCGTCGCGACTTTCTCGGTCGCGCCGCCGCGCTTGGCGTCACCGCCACTTTCGCCAACTCGCTGCTCTCCAGCGCCGTGCGCGCTGCCGGCCCGGTCAAGGGCGGCACGCTGAAGGCCGGCCTGCAGGGCGGTGAATCCACCAACAGCCTCGATCCCGCTACTTTCCTCAGCCAGGTTCCGTTCGCCTTCGGCAAGTGCTGGGGCGAAACGCTGGTCGAGCTCGCGCCGGGCGGCGGCGTCGAATATCTCATCGCCGAGGAGATCGGCAGCTCGAAGGATGCCAAGACCTGGACGATGAAGATCCGCAAGGGCGTCCAGTTCCACAACGGCAAGGAAGTGACGCCGGACGACGTCGTGGCGACGCTGAAGCGTCACAGCGACGAAAAATCCAAGTCGGGCGCGCTGGGTGTCCTGAAAAGCATCGACACCATCAAGGCCGATGGCGGCAATGTCGTGGTCACGCTGAAGGACCCGAACGCCGACCTGCCCTATTTGATGGCGGACTATCACCTGATCATCCAGCCGAATGGCGGCAACGATAAGCCTGATGCCGGCATCGGCACCGGCCCGTACAAGGTCACCGTCAACCAGCCCGGCGTGAAGCATGGCGGAGAGCGCTTCGCCAATTACTGGCAGGCCGACAAATACGGCCATGCCGACCAGGTCGAGATCATCGTCGTCAACGACCCGACGGCCCGCATGGCTGCGCTGCAGGGCGGCCAGGTCAACATGATCAACCGCGTCGAACCGAAGATCGTCGACCTGGTCAAGCGGCTGCCCGGCGTCACCATCCGCGCCGCCTCAGGCCGCGGCTTCTATCCGTTCAACATGTTCTGCGACACCGCGCCCTTCGACAACAACGACCTTCGCATGGCGCTGAAGCTTGCCATGGACCGCGAGGAGATGCTGACCAAGATCCTGCGCGGCTACGGCGAGGTCGGCAACGACATGCCGGTCAACAAGGCCTATCCGCTGTTCGCAGAGGATTTCGAACAGCGCAAGTTCGAGCCGGAAAAAGCCGCCGCGCTCTACAAGAAGTCCGGCCATAGCGGCTCGATCCTGCTGCGCACGTCCGACGTCGCCTTCCCTGGCGCCGTTGACGCCGCCCAGCTTTACCAGCAGAGCTGCGCCAAGGCGGGCATCAAGATCGAGATCAAGCGCGAGCCGGGCGACGGCTACTGGACGGAAGTCTGGAACAAGCAGCCCTTCTCGCTCTCCTACTGGGGCGGGCGTCCGACGCAGGACCAGATGTATTCGACCGCCTATCTCTCGACTGCCGACTGGAACGACACCCGTTTCAAGCGGCCGGATTTCGACAAGATGGTGCTTGCGGCGCGCGGCGAGCTCGACGAAGCCAAGCGCAAGAAGATCTACCGCGACATGGGCGAGATCATGCGCGACGAAGGCGGCCTGATCGTGCCGTTCTTCAACCAGTTCGTCGACGCCACCGGCAAGGGCGTCGAAGGCTGGGTCGACAACCCGGCGCAGGAACTCAGCAACGGCCACGCGCTGATCGAGTGCTGGCTGCAGGCTTGACGAAGGATAGGAAGGGCCGGCGCGAGCCGGCCCTTCCGGCTTTCATGGCCTGCCTGAAAGGCGGGCACCGTCCCTTCTTCACCGTTGCAGGTAGCCGATGTCGTCTCCGATCCTGAGATTGGTCGCTCAGCGCATCTTGCTGGGCCTGGTTCTTCTATTCGCCGTTTCGGTGCTGATCTTCGCCGGCACGCAGATCCTGCCGGGTGATGTCGCCCAGGCGATCCTCGGCCAGTCGGCGACGCCGGAGGCGTTGGCAAACCTGCGCGAGCAGCTCGGGCTCAACGACCCGGCATGGCTGCGCTACGTGCACTGGCTGTGGGGCATCCTGCATGGCGATTTCGGCACGGCGCAGTCGAGCGGGCTCGACATTGCAAGCTCGATCGGCACCCGGCTGAAGAACACGCTTTTCCTGGCCGCGTGCGCGGCGATCGTCGCTGTGCCGCTGGCGGTCATCCTTGGGCTGATTGCAGTGCGCTACCGCAACGGCTTCGTCGACAAGCTGATCTCCGGCCTGGCCCTGGCCTCGACATCGTTCCCGGAATTCTTCATCGGCTATGTGCTGATCTTCGTGTTTGCGGTGCACTGGCAGATATTCCCGAGCATCTCGACGGTCGACGACTCCACGCCGTTCCTCGAAAGGCTGCAGGCCGTGGTGCTGCCGGCCACGGCGCTCACCCTGGTGGTGCTTGCCCATATGATGCGCATGACGCGCGCGGCGATCCTCAATGTCATGCAGTCGGCCTATATCGAGACGGCCGAGCTCAAGGGGCTGAAACCCTTCGACATCATCCGCAAGCATGCTTTCCCGAACGCGATCGCGCCGGTCGTCAACGTCGTCATGCTCAACCTCGCCTATCTCATCGTCGGCGTCGTCGTGGTGGAGGTGATCTTCGTCTATCCGGGCATGGGACAATATCTGGTCGACCATGTCGCCAAACGCGACGTGCCGGTGGTGCAGGCGGTCGGCCTGATCTTCGCCGCGGTCTACATCACGCTCAACATCGTCGCGGATATCGCCGCCATCGTGGCCAATCCGCGGCTCAGGCATCCGAAGTGACGAGAGCATCCGAAATGACGGGCCGGATGCAGGACGACCAGAGGGGGAACTGAAGCGAATGGCGCTACGACAAATTCCGTTCACCGCCTGGATCGGACTGATCCTGACCGGCTTCTTTGCGTTCTGCGCCATCTTCGCGCCCTGGGTCGCCCCGCACGGCAATGGCGAGATCGTCGGCGACGTGTGGGAGCCGATGTCGGCGGCGCATTGGCTGGGCACCGACAATCTCGGCCGCGACCTGATCTCGCGCATGATCTATGGCGCGCGCATCACCATGGAGATCGCGGTGGCGGCGACGGCGCTGTCCTTCTCGCTGGGCTCGATCCTCGGCTTCACGGCGGCGGTGTTCGGCGGCTGGTTCGACACGCTGCTGTCGCGCTTCGTCGACCTGCTGATGTCGATCCCGACACTGATCTTCGGCCTCGTCGTGCTGTCGGTGCTGCCGACCAACACGCTGACGCTGATCCTGGTCATGGGCATCCTCGATTCCACCCGCGTCTACCGCCTGTCGCGCGCCGTTGCCGTCGACATCAACGTCATGGACTTCGTCGAGGCGGCGAAGCTGCGCGGCGAAGGCAAGGCCTGGATCATCTTCCGCGAGATCCTGCCCAATGCGCTGTCGCCGCTGGTGGCGGAGCTCGGCGTGCGCTTCATCTTCGCGGTGCTGTTCCTGTCAGCGCTCTCCTTCCTCGGCCTCGGCGTGCAGCCGCCGGATTCGGACTGGGGCGGCATGGTCAAGGAAAACAAGGACGGCATCGTCTTCGGCATTCCGGCGGCGCTGATCCCGGCGGCCGCGATCGCGGTGCTGGCGATCTCGGTCAACCTCGTCGCCGACTGGGTGCTCAACCGCACGACGAGCCTGAAGGGAGGGCGCGGCTGATGGCCGACACAAAGGCAAATTCAGGCAAGCTCCTCGATATCCGCAACCTGCGCATCGAGGCGACCGTCTACCCGCCTGGCGAAGCGCCGAAGACGATCACGCTGGTCCACGACGTCTCGCTGACCTTGGAAAAGGGCAAGGTGCTCGGCCTGATCGGCGAATCCGGCGCCGGCAAATCGACCATCGGCCTGTCGTCCATGGCCTATGGCCGTGGCGGCGTGCGCATCACCGGCGGCGAGGTGATCCTTAACGGCCGCGACATCCTGAAAGCCGGCCCCAAGGGCGTGCGGGCGCTGCGCGGACGCGAAGTCTGCTATGTCGCGCAATCGGCGGCCGCCGCCTTCAATCCGGCCCATAAGCTGATCGACCAGGTGGTCGAGGCGGCCATGCTGCATGGCACCGCGACGCGCGCCGAAGCCGAGAAGCGGGCCGTCGCGCTGTTCAAGAAGCTCAGCCTGCCCAATCCCGAAACGATCGGCGAGCGCTACCCGCACCAGGTCTCCGGCGGCCAGCTGCAGCGCGTGATGACGGCGATGGCGCTCTGCTCGGAGCCGGACCTCATCGTCTTCGACGAGCCGACCACGGCGCTCGACGTGACGACACAGATCGACGTGCTGGCGGCGATCAAGGACGCCATCCGCGACACGCATGTGGCGGCCCTCTACATCACGCACGACCTTGCCGTCGTCGCCCAGGTGTCGGACGAGATCATGGTGCTACGCCATGGCCGGCTGGTGGAGTGGGGCGGCACGCGGCAGATCATCAAGGAGCCGCGCCAGGAATACACCAACGCGCTGGTCTCTGTGCATGAGATCGAGCACAAGGAACAGCCGCCCGGCACAACGCCCTTCCTGTCGGTGAAGAATGTCACCGCCGCCTATGGCGGCGGCCATGTCAAGGTGCTGAAGAACGTCTCGGTCGACATTTATCCGGGACAGACGCTGGCGGTGGTCGGCGAGAGCGGCTCCGGCAAGTCGACGCTGGCGCGCGCGATCACAGGCCTGTTGCCGCCCGAGGAGGGCACCGTCACCTTCGACGGCAGGCCACTCGCCAACAGGCTGGCCGACCGGCCGAAGGAGGACCTGCGGCAGCTGCAGATGATCTACCAGATGGCCGACGTGGCGATGAACCCTCGCCAGACGGTAGGCACCATCATCGGCCGGCCGCTGGAGTTCTATTTCGGCATGAAGGGCCGCGAGCGCGACAAGCGCGTCGCCGAGCTGCTCGACGAGATCGAGATGGGCAAGGGTTTCGTCGACCGCTACCCGGCCGAGCTTTCCGGCGGCCAGAAGCAGCGTGTCTGCATCGCGCGCTCGCTCGCCGCCAAGCCGAAGCTGATCATCTGCGACGAGGTGACATCGGCGCTCGACCCGCTGGTCGCCAACGGCATCCTGAAACTGCTGCTCAACCTGCAGCAGCACGAAAAGGTCGCGTATCTCTTCATCACCCATGACCTGGCGACGGTGAAGTCGATCGCCGATTCGATCGCTGTCATGTATCGCGGCGAGGTGGTGCGCTACGGCTCCAAGAGCAAGGTGCTGACGCCGCCTTTCGACGCCTATACGGACCTGCTGCTCTCCTCCGTGCCGGAGATGGAGATCGGCTGGCTGGAGAAGGCGATCAAGGGCCGGCGCATGGAAAGCGCTGGAAATTAGCCTGCCAAAAGTCGACCCAAGCACTTTTGTCATGCGGCCGCAACAGGGAAGGGGAAAGATCGCCGCGGGCGGATAGAACCCGCACCGGAATCAATCTCGAACAAGGGGGCAGGACATGCATACGGAACTCGATCATCTCGCCGAACTCGCCGGCAAGGGCAGGATATCGCGGCGCGATTTCCTCGGCCGCGCGGCCGCGCTCGGCGCCTCGGCGGCGCTGGCGACGACGCTGGCCGGCAAGGCTTTCGCCGCGACCCCGGTGAAGGGCGGCATCATCAAGGCCGGCCTGCAGGGGGGTGAATCGACCAACAGCCTCGACCCGGCGCTGAACCTCAGCCAGGTCACTTTCAACTTCTGTAAGCAGTGGGGCGAATTCCTTGTCCGGCTAACGCCCGAGGGAGGCGTCGAGAACCTGATCGCCGAGGAGATCGGCGCCTCGGCCGACGCCAAGACCTGGACGATGAAAATCCACGACGGCGTCGAATTCCACAACGGCAAGACGGTGACGGCTGAAGATGTCGTCGCCACGCTCGAGCGCCACGCCGATGAGAAGTCGAAATCCGGCGCGCTCGGCATTTTGAAGAACATCAAGACCATCAAGGCCGACGGCAAGGAGGTGGTGGTGACGCTCGGCGACGCCGACGCCGACTTCCCCTATCTGATGGCCGACTACCACCTGGTGATCCAGCCGAATGGCGGCAAGGACAACCCGAATGCCGGCGTCAGCGCCGGGCCGTACAAGGTCGCCGTCAACCAGCCCGGCGTGAAGCATGGCGGCGAGCGCTTCGCCAATTACTGGCGCGGCGACAAGGCCGGCCATGCCGACCAGATCGAGATTGTCGTGATCAACGATCCGACGGCCCGGCTCGCGGCGCTGCAGGGCGGCCAGGTGCATCTCATCAACCGCGTCGAGCCCAAGGTGGTCGATCTGGTGAAACGCATGCCGGGCGTCAGCGTCGAGAACGTGTCGGGGCGCGGCTACTACCCGTTCAACATGTTCTGCGACACCGCGCCCTTCGACAACAACGACCTCCGCATGGCGCTGAAGCTTGCCATGGACCGCGAGGAGATGCTCGACAAGATCCTGCGCGGCTATGGCTCGGTCGGCAACGACTTCCCGATCAACGAAGCCTACCCGCTTTTCTCCGCCGATATCGAGCAACGCAAGTTCGATCCGGAAAAAGCGGCAGCCGCCTACAAGAAATCGGGCCACAGCGGCTCGATCCTGCTGCGCACCTCGGACGTCGCCTTCCCCGGCGCGGTCGACGCGGCGCAACTCTACCAGCAGTCCTGCGCCAAGGCCGGCATCAAAATAGAGATCAAGCGCGAGCCGGGCGACGGTTACTGGTCGGAGGTGTGGAACAAGCAGCCCTTCTCGCTCTCCTATTGGGGCGGGCGGCCGACGCAAGGCCAGATGTATTCCACCGGCTATCTGTCAACCGCCGACTGGAACGACACACGCTTCAAGCGGCCCGAATTCGACAAGATGCTCTATGCCGCGCGCGCCGAGTTGGACCAGGCCAAGCGCAAGGCGATCTATCGCGACATGGCGATGCTGATGCGCGACGAAGGCGGCCTGATCGTGCCGTTCTTCAACCAGTTCGTCGACGCTGCCAACACCAAGAAGATCAGCGGCTACGCCAAGAACCCAAATGGCGAGATGATGGACGGCTACGCGCTCTGCGAATGCTGGCTGAACGCCTGATATCAGTATAATTCTTCGAACGCCGCGTGTCCCCGGGACGCGCGGCGTTCTTGTTTAGACCGACAATCATAGGAAGCTGTCCGTGGCGCTCAAATCCAAACTGCTGCTCATCATCCTCGACGGCGTGCCCTACCGGAACTGGCGCCGGCTGATGGGCAATCTCGAGGGCTGGACGCAGTCGGGCGAGGCGCAGGCGTGGAAGATGCGCTCGGTGCTGCCCTCGACCTCGGCCTGCTGCTACGCCTCGATCCACACCGGTGTTTCGCCGCAGGTGCATGGCATTCTTTCCAACGAGAATCGCTTTCGCGTCACGCAGCCCGACATCTTCTCGGAGGTCAGCAAGGCCGGCGGCAGGACGGGTGCGGTGACCCATTCCTATTGGTCGGAATTCTTCCGCAGCTTTCCGTTCGACCTTGTCGAGGACATGGAGTTCGACGATCCAAGCGGGCCGATCACGCATGGCCGCTTCCACACCATGACCGGCTACAATCTCAAGAACCAGATGACGCCGAGCGACATCGACCTGTTCGCGACGCTGACCATGCTGGCGAAGCGACACGGCATCGACTACGGCATCCTGCACACCTGCACGCTGGATTCGATGGGACATCGCTTCGGCCATGACTGCATCGAGATGGACCATGCCTGCTACGCCATGGACGGCATGCTCGCCGCCTTCCTGCCGCGATGGCGCGAAGCCGGTTATGAAGTGATCGTGACGGCCGACCACGGCCAGACCGACCGCGGCCACCATGGCGGCCATGACGACGAGATGCAGGATTTCGCGCTCTATTATTTCGGGCCCGCGAAAGGCCCCGAGGCCGACACGCTGCTCGACCAGCTGCAGCTCGCGCCGACGGTGCTGAGCCGGCTTGGCGTGGCGATACCGGAGACGATGAAGGCGAAGGTGTTTTTGGGGTAAGCGCCGCCTTTCCTTCTCCCCTTGTGAGGGTTTTGCATGGGAGTCGATATTTAGCGCACGAGGCGGATGGGCGTTTTTTGAAAGGCGCTCTGGCCGCTTTGGCGGGTTATTTTGCCTCGCTCTTGGGGCCTCAGGCCGCCATGGCAGTGGATTTTGGGCGGACTGCGCCTCATGCCGGCTTCCTCTTTGGGAAGAGGACTGCGGCCGCTCTTTGCAGATTGTAGCCGCAGCCGGCAAGCATGCACTGCGTCCGGTTGGTCGCAAGGTTGAAGAAGCGCAGTCGCCGCATGCCGTAGCGCTGTTTGAACACTGCAAACGGCCGCTCCACTGCCGCCCGCACCTTCGAGATCAGCCGGTTGCGCTGCTTCTGACGCGGCGTCAGCGGATGGTGCTTGTTGGCTCTGTGCATCAGCCGGTCCTTGATGCCGGCCTGCTTCAGCCGGGCATGGCGGGCATGGGTGTAGTAGGCTTGGTCGCCATAGGCCGCCTTCTCGTCCCCGATGATCAGGCCGTCGGCCGGCTCGGTATCGGTGACCGATGCATCCGTGAAGTCCATGCGCCGGATCAGCGTATGAGCATCGTCGACGCCGTTGTGCACCTTATAGCCGAACACGGTCTTGTTGCCCTTGCGTCCCCAACGTGCCTCGCCATCAACCGATGGCCGCGCCGTCGCCTCCGGCTTCGCCGGCGGGCGCGCGGCGGCCTGCATGAAGGAGGCATCAATCAACGTGCCGCGCTTGACGATCAGCCCCTTCTGCTCAAGCTGCCGCGTGATCTCATAAAACACCCGGTCGATCAGCCCATCGCACTTCAGCTCCTCGCGGAAACGCCACAACGTCGAATGGTCCGGCGTGGGGTCCGACAGGCTGAAACCGGCAAAGCGGCGGAACGACAGCCGGTCGCGCAGTTGTGCCTCCAGCGAAGGATCGCTGAGATTGTTCCACACGCCAAGCAGCAGACAGCGCAGCAAGGCCTCGGCCGGATAGCTAATATTGCCCCGTCCTGGTCCGCTGCGCTGACCAAGAAGCGCCTTGATCGGCACCCAGTCGATCACTCGCGAGATCTGGTCAAGCTCCGTCACATCCGACCACACCAGCCCATCCGCAAGGCTCAGTTGTCCAAGCACGCGATCGACATCCGAATCATCTCCCCTTCATGCCGGACATACGGAATCACCAACTCAGTTCCGTGCAAAGCCCCCACAAGGGGAGAAGGGGAAACCTCGCGCCTCTGGCAACGCTCCGTTTCTTCGGTTAGCCTCCGAAAATCCTTGGCGGAGGGTGAACCTTTTTGGACCGATCAGCGACAGAGCTTCGAGGAGCCAGGCGGCTCGACCGGCCATGAATGCGGCGACGGAAACCGATCGCGCGCTTGTAGACCGGGTCGCGAAGGGCGACCGGGCCGCCGTTCGGCTCCTGTTCATGCGTCACCACGCGCGGATCTACCGCTTCGTGGCGCGCCAGACGGGATCGGAAATGATGGCCGACGATATCGCAAACGAGGTTTTTCTGGAGCTGTGGAAGCAGGCGCCCGGCTTCGAGGGCCGCTCTGAAGTCTCGACCTGGCTGCTCGGCATCGCCCGCTTCAAGGCGCTGTCTTCGCTGCGCAAGAAGAAGGAAGACTGGGTCGACGACGATGACGCGGCGCAGGTCCCCGACAGCGCCGACACGCCGGAAGTCGTCACCATGAAGGAAGACAAGGCCGCCGCCTTGCGCCGTTTCGTCGATGCCCTGGCCGAAGAACATCGCACGGTGATCGACCTTGCCTATTACCATGGCCAGTCGGTGACCGAGATTGCCGAGGTGCTCGGCATTCCAGTCGCGACCGTCAAGACCAGAATGTTCTACGCCCGCAAGAAACTCGGCGAAGCCCTCAAGGCCGCCGGTTACGACAGGGGGTGGCCATGAGCGCCGCTGAAAAGATGTCGCGCCGCGACGAGATGGAGACGCTGCTGCCGTTCTATCTGAACGGCTCGCTGGAAGGCGCCGAGCTGGAGGCCGTCGAGGAATGGCTGGCCACCGATCCGGCGGCGATGGCCGCCCTTGGTGAAGCGGAAGCCGAATTCTCCGGCACCGCCGCCGCCAACGAGGCGATCCGCCCGCCAGCCGATGCACTCAGCCGTTTTACCAGGACGCTCGACGCCGAGACCGGCCCCGTGCGCGCGCCCGGCCAATCCTGGCTGGCGAAAGTCTTCGGCCGGGTGACGGCGATGCCGGCCGGCGTCGCCTGGGCGGCGGCCGCTGCGCTGCTGGCGTTGGTCATCGTGCAGTCCTTCGAACGGCCGGGCGGCAAGGGCAACGATTTCGAGGTGGCCGGCGCCGAGGACGATCTGGCGAAGCTGCCTTTCGCCCTGGTCAAGTTCAAGCCGGATGCCAAGATGGCCGAGATCGCCGCCTTCCTCGGCCAGAACGGACTGAAAATCGCCGGCGGACCGACCGCCGACGACGTGTTCCACCTGACCATCCCGGCCAGCACGGCGGCCGACTACGACAGGCTCGTCGGCCTTGTTGCCGCCCAGCCTTTCGCGGATACTGTGATCCAGGGAAGGAAACCGGCCGATGGCGGCTAAGGCAATTCCAGGAAAAGTGCGCCGCGGTTTTCCGTCCGGAATTGCGTCGGGACCAAGGATCATTCTTCGTGCGGCGCTCCTTGCGGCGGCGGCTTTTGTCGCCGCGCCTGCGTTCGCGCAGACCAACGATCCCAATCTGACGCAGAAGCAGGTGGACTGCCTGAACCGCACGACAACGGCAGGCAGCGACTGCGACAAGGACGGCGGCGCCAAGAATGGCGAAGGAACGCCAGGCACTGCGAGCGGCGCGGTGTTCCTGCCGGCGCTGATCGTCGATCTCTTTCCGAACCCACCGGCAGGCGCTGCCCCGCAAATGCCGGCGCCGTCCAACGGCGCATCGTCATCGAATGGTTCCGGCAACACCCCGCCACCCGCTCCGGCGCCGAGCGGTCCGGTCACCGTGCCGCAAGGCCTCAACCTGGCGGAGCCGCCGCGCGCCGTCGCCGGCGAATTCGTGCCCGACGAGGTGCTGGTGACGGTCGACGGCGATGCCGGCGTGGTTCAGCAGATCGCCAATTCCTTCGGCTTGCAGGTGCGCTCGCAGCGCCAGTCGCGGCTGCTTGGTTCGACGTTGGTGCGCTTCGGCATCACCGACGGGCGGCCCGTCGGCGTGGTGCTGGCGCAGCTTGCCGCCGACGGCCGCACACAACGGCGCGAGCCGAACCATATCTACACGCTGCAACAGGCGGCCGGCATCGTGAACTATGCCTTCGACCGCATCGCGCTCGATTCAAAACAGGCGAGCGGCGAGAATGTGCGGGTCGCCGTCATCGACACCGGCATCGACGACACCAACCCGGCGCTTAAGGGCGTCATTGCTGACCAATATGACGCCATGCCCCACGTGCCGATCGAGAAGCGCGACCACGGCACCTCGGTCGACGGGCTGATCGCTGGCGTCGGGCCGCTGGAAGGCATGGCGCCGGGCGCCAAGATCTATCACGCGCGCGCCTTCGAGGGCGGCAAGTCGACCATGGACGTCATCCTGTCGGCGCTCGACTGGGCGGCTGAGCAGAATGTGCGCATCATCAATATGAGCTTCGTCGGCCCGAAGAACGACCTGCTCGGCACCGCCTGCCGCAACGCGCGAGCACTGGGCATGGTGCTGGTGGCGGCCGCCGGCAACAACGGCCCGAAGGCGCCCTATGGCTACCCGGCCGCCTTCGACGGCGTGATCGCGGTGACCGCCACCGACGCCAAGGACGGACTGATGCCGCAGGCCAATCGCGGCGCCTATGTCTTCATCTCGGCGCCGGGCGTCGAGATGGTGGCGCCGAGCGGCGCCGGCTCCGACGTGGTGACCGGCACATCCTTCGCCGCCGCGATCGTGTCCGGCGCCATCGCCAATCTGATCCACGCCGCGCCGAAACGCTCGGCCGACGATATCGAGAAGGCACTGGCGGCAACGGCGAAGGATCTCGGGCCCAAGGGGCGGGACAATGACTTTGGTTATGGGTTGATCGATACAAAGGCGGCCGAGGCGGCGAAGTAGTGAGTTTAAGGTGGCAGGCCCGTCAATAAATTGGCTGCCGGGTTCCCGATACCGCGCTTATACTGATGCGGCGGCCTGCTCGACGCCAGTTGCTTGTGCTTTGTGAGCAAGGCCGAGCGTCTCCCGAACGGCCCGAAGCACCTCGTCCGCCAGCGCCACATCTGTTTTTGCGATGGCGCGAGATGCTGCGATAGCGCCGATTTCGGCAGCGACGGCAGCAACGGCGAGACGGCGTCTCTCAGACGCGGGAATCGTCGTCTCAAGCGAACGTTGAAGCGTCGCTGCCATTTCCTCAAATGCACGCGTAAAGCTGGCGCTGACGGCGCTGTCCTGCCGCCCAACTTCACTTGCGGAAGCGGCCATCGGACAAGCCGTCTCGACTCTGTCGCGCATATCCGCTGAAAGATATCCAGCGAGGTATTCCTCGAAGGTGGGACTGCGATCACCCGCCCAAGCCCGGGTATCAGCCATGTTTCCCGCGAAGCCATGGGAAAACGCAGCCGCCGCCAGCTCATCCTTCGACGAGAAATGTGCATAGAGCGCTCCATGCGTCAGTCCGGCCTCCTTGGCGACTTCCGCTACGCCGACGCCGTCTATTCCCCGTTTACGGAACAGCCTGCTCGCCGCCTGCAACAGAGCGTGCCGGTTCTCCGCAGCTTTTTCCTTCGAAACACGCATTTCCAGCTTCCAGACCAATGTCACGAATTTTTTAGTTGCGATCGCCACCAAAGTCAAATAGATGCCGGACATCGCTTTTTGATTGCGATCGCAACCAATGGAGAAACAGGCATGCGTTACAGACTTTTCGGGAAGCACACGGGACTTCGGGTCTCCGAACTGGTGCTCGGGACCGGTAGCTTCGGGACGGGCTGGGGACATGGCGCTGAGCCCGAGGAGGCCCGTCGCATCTTCGACGCCTATGCGGACGCCGGCGGCAACTTCATCGATACGGCCAACGGCTATCAGTTCGGTCAATCCGAGGAAATCCTGGGCGATCTGCTGGCTGGGCGGCGCGACGATTTCGTGTTGGCCACCAAATTCACCATGCGGACGGACCCCGCGGCCGGTATTCTGGTCACGGGCAATAGCCGCAAGGCCATGGTCTCATCGGTCGAGGCGAGCCTCAGGCGGCTCAAAACCGATCGCATCGATCTCTATTGGGCTCACATGTCGGACGGAGTCACCCCGGTCGAAGAAGTCGTGCGCGGCTTTGACGATCTAGTCCAGGCCGGCAAGATCCTTTATGCGGGTCTTTCCGACTTTCCCGCCTGGCGGGCGGCGAGGGCCGTCACCATTGCGGAATTGCGCGGAGCCGCCCCTATTGCAGGTCTTCAGGTGGAGCACAGCCTCGTCGAGCGAACGACCGAACT
Source organism: Mesorhizobium sp. M2A.F.Ca.ET.043.02.1.1 (assembly GCF_003952405.1). NCBI lineage: Bacteria > Pseudomonadati > Pseudomonadota > Alphaproteobacteria > Hyphomicrobiales > Phyllobacteriaceae > Mesorhizobium > Mesorhizobium sp. M2A.F.Ca.ET.043.02.1.1. Next base: position 3,707,847 of record NZ_CP034445.1, on the reverse strand, counting down.
GGAACTCCTGCCTGCAGGGCAAGCGCTCGGCCTCGGCATCGTGGCCTGGTCACCGCTTGGCGGCGGCATGTTGACCGGAAAGTACCGCAAAGGCGAGAAAGGCCGCGCGGAGGGTTTCGGCGGCAGGGTATTCCAAGCCGAAGATTCCGCGCAGCGTACTGCCATCCTCGACACCCTGATCGCGGTTGCGAAGGACGCCGGAGTCACGCCCAGTGAAATCGCCATCGCCTGGGTTGCGGCCAAGGGCTCGCTCCCGATCATCGGACCACGCACGCTGGCTCAGCTCGAAAACAACCTGGCTGCGGCAAAAGTAACGTTGTCGCCGGAGCAAATTGCACGCCTTGATGAGGTGAGCGCGACGCGACCGATCTTCCCCTACACGGTGCTCAATGATCCCGAGACCAGGCAGGGCTTCACGGGTGGCAAGGCCGACCGCTTCGACGCGCCGGCCGAAGCAGTCGCCTGAGGTATCCGCCAGCGCCTCCGCGCCGGCTTGGATTCCCGGGCCGGCGCCCCCAGCCACTGACCCTCGCACCACCAGATGCGCGCCGCCAGACACCCTTGGCGACACGCCGCGCGCCGGCGAGCCGGAGCACGAGGCGGACAGCGGCACCTGGAATTCTCCAGCCGCGGCCCCGGGAAGACGTCATCAGGGACAACCTGCGACGGCTACGGCCTGCTTGAAATAAGGCGGCGGAGGCTGCCAAGGATTGATCCTCGGCCACATGCGCTTACAGAGCCGGACCCAACCGTACCGGGCTTCCGTCATAGAAGCGCGGCAGCCGGAAGCGGCTGAGGTCGTGGCCGGTGTCGTTTCCCTGGATCATGTCGGAGACGACGCGGCCCATGCCGGGCCCGATGCCGAAGCCGTGGCCGCTCATTCCGGTCGCCACGAAGAGACCGCCGATCGCCTGGACCCGATCGACGACAGGGACGACATCGGGCATGGCGTCGATCATGCCGCCCCAGCCGACCTTCAAGCGCGCTTTCTCGAACTGGGGAAAAAGCTGTTTGAAATTGCGCTCTGTCGCGCGCAGCCGGGCCGGTTCGGGGGCCGGGTTGAGCACCCGCATTCTCTCGAAGGGACTCTCTTCATCCGGCGCCCAATCGCGCGGCGTCGACCAGCCGTCCGGGTAGCCTGACGGCGCGAACGGGAAATAGCGCGCTCCGAACGGATCGTTCCTGAGGGCGGGGATATATTTGGTGGCATGCCGAAATGCGTCAGGCCCGAGGTAAAGCAAATGGCTGCCGCCGCCGGCGAGCGTGTATCCGCCGTCCTGTCTGCGCCGGAAAGCGATGTGGTCGTCGGCGGCCGCGCCTGCATAGATCTCGGGCAAGGGCTCGGTCGCGGCTACGGTTACCCGGACGCTGAGCTGGGGGATGGACACGCCGTGCCGCGCCAGGAACAGGGACGACCAGGCGCCGCCCGCGACCAGCACGGTGGAGGTCTCGATATATCCCGCCTCGGTCCACACGCCCCTGATCCTGCCGGCCTCGATGTCGAGGGTGCGCGCCGCGCAATTCTCGACGATCCTGGCGCCTTTTCGCGCGGCAAGCCGGGCCAGCGCCGGCACCGCCAGCCAGGGTTCCGCGCGCATGTCGGAGGGCGTCGTCATCGCGCCCTTGAATCTGCGCGACATGCCGGTGATGAGCTTCGCGGTTTCGTCCGCATCCAGGAGACGTGTGTCGAGCCCATGGATCGCGGCGATCTTCATGAACGCTTCGAAGCCGGCCATGTCCTTTTCGGTGTTGGCCAGATAGGTCACGCCTGTCTGGGTGAGCCCGATGTCCTCGCCGCTTTCGTCGGCCAGTTGCCGCCACAGGCGGATAGCCTCGATAACGATCGGCAGTTCGTCCGCGTCCCGTCCCTGCTTTCTGATCCAGCCCCAATTTCGCGAGGACTGCTCGGCAGCGACGCGGCCCTTTTCCAGCAGCGTCACCGGAATGTTGCGGGCGGCAAGGAAAAGCGCCGTCGTTACGCCGATGACACCGCCACCGACGATCATCACTTCCGAAGTCTTCGGCGGCGGCCCAGGGTACTGGATTGGATCCGCTTCGGTGAACGGGAATGTGGGCAAATGGCGCACCCTGAAGGATCGGTTGACGGTCCAGGCTTACCGGTTGTTGCCGTCCAAGATCAGGAGCAGGCGAAGGCGGATCGTTGTCCCACGAGGTAAAAACAGCCCGAAAGGCGGCGGCTGGCTAGGCTGTTGGATCCTGCCCTAGACCGGCGCCCCTGCCACCGATCCCCGCACCACCAGATCCACCGGCCACACCTCGCCGCGCGCGCCCTCTTCCAGTCCCGATATGCGCGCCGCCAGCCGCTCGGCGACGCGCGCGCCGGCAAGGCGGATCGAGGAGCGCGTCGTCGACAAAGGCACCGGGAAATTTTCCGGCCGCAGCCATGGGAAGACGTCGTCATGGGCGATCAGCGACAGGTCGCCCGGTATCGTCAGGCCAAGATCGCGCACGGCGCGCACGACGCCCAGCGCCATGATCAGACTGGAGCAGACGATCGCCGTCGGCGGCTCACTGTCCTCAAGCAGGCGGCGGGCGGCGCGATAACCGTTTTCCTCGGTCATGGTCACCGAGCGGATGAGACGCTCGCCGAGCGTCATCCCGCTCGCGACAAGCGCCCGGCGCATGCCGCGCTCGCGGTGGATGGCGAAGGTCTCGCGCTCATTGCCGTTGATCAGCGCCAGGCGCTTGTGGCCGAGCTGAAGCAGCAGCCGCGCCGCCTCGTGGAAGGCGCCCTCATTGTCGATGTCGAGATAGGGATAATCGAAATCCAAACCTTCGCTGCGGCCATGGGCAATGAAGGGTATGCCCAGCGTATTGACCAGGGCCAGCCGCCGGTCGGCCGGACGCGGCGAGGAGATGTAGACGGCGTCGACCTGCCGGTTGGCGACGATGCGGCGGTAGGTGGTCTCCTCATCGTCGGCATCAGCGGGCGACAGCACCAGGTCGAGTTCGTGCGACCGGGCATAGTCGCCGAGGCCGGAGAGGAATTCGACGAAATGCGGATCGATGTCGACGGCGGCGCCCGTCGGCAGCACATAGCCGATCATGCCCGACTTGCCGGTGGCGAGCCGGCGCGCGCTGGGGTTCGGCCGGTAGCCGTGGCGCTTGGCGGCGTCCATCACCCGGCGCCGGGTTTCCTCGCTGACCTCGGGGTAGCCGTTCAATGCCCGACTGACCGTGGTCTGCGAAAGCGACAGCATGTGCGACAGTTGCTTGAGGTTCATCGGAGGCCTCCAGCCTCAAAGCGCTTTCAATTTTAATCGACCCGATGATGGCTGGCGCAATCGCCAGACGAGGTGAGCTTAGAGGCGCATCGACCGTGTTTGAAGCCAAAATTGCTGCTGCAGCGCCAAAAAAGCTTGCTGCACTGCACTTTCTTCAAGCATTCGGCCTTTTTTAAATCGATTAGCAACACGAGCCTCTTGACTTCATGACGATTCAATGGCGAGATCAAGTTAGCCAAAGCGCTTTGGAACACTCTTCGAAAGGTTGCGGTTGCCTTCTCGCTGAGTCACAGTTCCGTGGGCGTTGCGGATGAAATGGAGGTTTCGTCCGAACTGTCTCAACACTGGGAGGACTGCGATGAAGAAAATGCTTCTCTTGGGTGCCGCGTTCGCTGCGCTCACCCTTGGCCTGCCGGCACATGCCGAACTGAAGTTCAAGCCGGGCGAGGATTCGAAATTCCACTGGGCGAACTACGACGACCTCAAGAAGGTCGACCTCAAGGGCGAGACGCTGACGATCTTCGGACCCTGGCGCGGCGAGGACGAGACGCTTGTGCGCTCGGTCCTCGACTATTTCCAGGAAGCGACCGGCGCCGAGGTCAAATATTCCTCATCCGAGAATTATGAGCAGCAGATCGTCATCGACACCCAGGCCGGCAGCCCGCCCAACATCGCCGTCCTGCCGCAGCCTGGCCTGATCCAGGATCTCGCCTCCAAGGGCGTGCTGACCCCGCTGGGCGACGACGTCGCCGCCTGGATCAAGGAAAACTATGCCGCCGGCGACTCCTGGGCCAAGCTCGGCACCTATACGGGCAAGGACGGCAAGCCCGGCTTCTATGCCTTCCCCTACAAGATCGACGTGAAGGGCCTGGTCTGGTACTCGCCGGATAATTTCGATGAGGCCGGCTACAAGGTGCCGAAGACCCAGGAAGAGCTCGCTGATCTCGAAAAGAAGATCGTCGCCGACGGCGGCAAGCCATGGTGCATCGGGCTGGGTTCGGGCGGCGCCACGGGCTGGCCGGCGACCGACTGGGTCGAGGACATCATGCTGCGCACGCAGCCGCCGGAAGTCTACGACAAGTGGACGAAGAACGAAATCCCGTTCACCGACCCGGCCGTGGTCAACGCCATCGACATCTTCGGCAAGATCGCCACCGACGACAAGATGGTGGACGGCGGCGCCAAGGCGGTCGCGGCGACGGACTTCCGCGACAGTCCGAAGGGCCTCTTCACCGTGCCGCCCAAGTGCTACATGCACCATCAGGCGTCGTTCATTCCTTCCTTCTTCCCGGAGAACGTGAAGCTCGGCCAGGATGCGGACTTCTTCCCCTATCCGCCCTACGCCTCCAAGCCGGAGCTGGGCACGCCGCTGGAAGTGGCCGGAACGCTGGTGATGATCACCAAGGACTCCAAAGCCTCGCGCGAGTTCATCAAGTTCCTGCAGATGCCGCTCGCGCATGAATTGTGGATGGCGCAGAAGAGCTTCGTCACCCCGTTCAAGGCGGCCAACAAGGACGCCTATGGCAGCGACGCGCTGAAGAAGCAGGGCGAGATCCTCGTTGGAGCCACGACGGTGCGGTTCGACGGCTCCGACCTGATGCCCGGCAAGGTCGGCGCGGGCTCGTTCTGGACCGGCATGATCGACCTGGTCGGCGGTAAGTCCGCGCAGGACGTCGCCGCCGACATCCAGAAAAGCTGGGATGCCATCAAGTAGTCATCCGGCAAACAGGCCGCCGCGCGCGGCCTGATATTTTCCTCATCCTCCACCAGGATCCGGGCTACGGCCCGGATCCGACCGGCGGTCCACGCCGGAAGCCTTCGCGTTTCGATCGTTCCGAAAAACCGAAAATCGGTGCATCCGACCGCCAGCCCCGGCTGGCCGGTCATGCGCAGGGAGAGGGACCCATGGCGGCTCAGATTTTCTCGGCCATATTCGTCATCATCATCGGCGTCGGCGGCTGTGTCGCCTATTTCTGGGGCGCCAACAAACTGCTCGATCTCGTTTTCCCGTCGCGCGGCGTCTCAGGCGCGGCAGCCGTCGACAATCTGCGCCGCCAGGGCCTGGTGCGGCCCTGGCTGTTCGTCGGCCCGGCGATGATCATCCTCACCATCTATCTGATCTACCCGGTGATCGAGACGCTGCGGCTCTCCTTCCTCGATCGCGGCGGCGAGAATTTCGTCGGCCTCGCCAATTACGAGTGGGCGTTCGGCGACCACGATTTCCGCAACTCGATCCTCAACAACATCCTGTGGCTGGCGGTGGTGCCGGCGGCCTGCACCTTCCTCGGGCTGATCATAGCCGTGCTCACCGACAAGATCTGGTGGGGCACGATCGCCAAGAGCCTGATCTTCCTGCCGCTCGCCATCTCCTTCGTCGGCGCCAGCGTGATATGGAAGTTCATCTACGAGTACCGCGGCGAGGGCCAGGTGCAGATCGGCCTGCTCAACGCCATCATCCAGTATTTCGGCGGCCAGCCGCAGGTGTGGATATCGCTGCCGTTCTGGAACAATTTCTTCCTCATGGTGATCCTGATCTGGATCCAGACAGGGTTTGCGATGGTCATCCTGTCGTCGGCGCTGCGCGGCATCCCGGAAGAGACGCTCGAGGCTGCGGTCATCGACGGCGCCAACCCGTTCCAGATCTTCTGGAAAATCATGGTGCCGCAGATCTGGGGCACGATCGCGGTGGTGTGGACCACCATCACCATCCTGGTGCTGAAAGTGTTCGACATCGTGCTGACCATGACCAACGGCCAATGGAACAGCCAGGTGCTGGCCAATCTGATGTTCGACTGGATGTTCCGCGGCGGCGGCGATTTCGGCCGCGGCGCGACCATCGCCATCATCATCATGATCGCGGTCATCCCGATCATGGTCTGGAACATCCGCCAGGCCAACAAAGAGACGGGAGGGCATTGAGATGGCCGCGTCCACCGGAAAGTCGTTCGTCAGCCGCTTCGGCGTTCATATCGCCGTGCTGGTCTTCGTCGTCATCTGGACCATCCCCACGCTCGGCATTCTCGTCTCGTCGCTGCGCGACAAGGACCAGATCATCGCATCGGGCTGGTGGAATTCCTTCGCCAGCTCCAGCCAGACCGAGGCCGGGCGGCTGCCGGCCGCCTCGGCGCAGACGCAGAAGGACGGCAAATATGTCATCGAAGGCAACGTCTTCGGCGACGGCGCCAAGCGCGACATCAGCGCGTTTGGCGTCAAGGCGGCGGCGCCGACGCAATACAAGGCCGGCACGGCGGCTGATCTTGGCGACGGCGTCACCTTGCAGGTGAACGCGGATGGCAGCTTCGTGCTCGCCTCGCCGCAGGCATTCGAAGGCGATCGCGGCCAGCGCGTCTATTACGCCTCCTCGGCGCCGCCGAAATTCACCGCCGAGAACTACGATGCGGTGCTTTTTTCCGAAGGCATCGGCCGCTCGTTCATGAACTCGCTGACGGTGACCATTCCGGCAACGATCATCCCCATCCTGATCGCGGCCTTCGCGGCCTATGCGCTCGCCTGGATGCGCTTTCCCGGCCGGGCGGTGCTGATTGCCGTCATCATCGGCCTGCTGGTCGTGCCGCTGCAGATGTCGCTCATCCCGCTGCTCAAGCTCTATAACGGCGTCGGCACCTTCTTCGGCGTGCCGTCCAAGACCTATCTCGGCATCTGGCTGGCGCATACCGGCTTCGGCCTGCCTTTCGCCATCTATCTGCTGAGGAGCTACATCGCCGGCCTGCCGCGCGAGATCATGGAATCGGCGCGCATCGACGGCGCCAGCGATTTCGAGATCTTCGTCAAGATCGTGCTGCCGCTGTCGTTCCCGGTGCTTGCCTCCTTCGCCATCTTCCAGTTCCTATGGGTATGGAACGATCTGCTGGTGGCGATGGTTTTCCTCGGCACGGCGCCCGATCAGATCGTGCTGACGGCCAAGCTCAACGCGCTGCTCGGCTCACGCGGCGGCAATTGGGAGATCCTCACGACATCGGCATTCATCACCATCATCGTGCCGCTGATCGTGTTCTTCTCGCTGCAACGCTATTTCGTCCGCGGGCTGCTTGCCGGCTCGGTGAAAGGAGGTTGAAGACATGCAATCGGCTTTGAAGGCGACTTCGAGACCAGACCCTGCGATCGACCGCGACTGGTGGCGGGGCGCGGTGATCTATCAGATCTATCCGCGCTCCTACCAGGACTCCAACGACGACGGCATCGGCGATCTGAAGGGCATCGTTCAGCGTCTGCCCTACATCGCTTCGCTCGGCGTCGACGCCATCTGGATCTCGCCCTTCTTCAAATCGCCGATGAAGGATTTCGGCTATGACGTCTCGGATTACTGCGATGTCGACCCGATGTTCGGCACGCTCGCCGATTTCGACGCGCTGGTGGCGGAGGCCCATCGCTTGGGCCTCAAGGTGATGATCGACGAGGTGCTGTCGCACACCGCCGACATCCACCCGTGGTTCAAGGAAAGCCGCTCCAGCCGCAGCAATCCAAAGGCTGACTGGTATGTGTGGGCCGACGCCAAGCCGGACGGCACGCCGCCCAACAACTGGCTGTCGATCTTCGGCGGCTCGGCCTGGCAGTGGGACACCAGCCGCCAGCAATATTACATGCATAATTTCCTGGCCGAACAGCCCGACCTCAACTTCCACAATGGAGAAGTCCAGGACGCGCTGCTCGACATCACCCGCTTCTGGCTGGAACGCGGGGTCGACGGTTTTCGGCTCGACACGATCAACTTCTATTTCCACAGCCAGGGGCTGGAGGACAATCCGCCGCTGCCGCCGGAACAGCGCAACGACCAGACCGCACCCGCGGTCAATCCCTACAACTACCAGGACCATATCTACGACAAGAGTCGGCCGGAAAATCTCGGCTTCCTCGAGCGCTTCCGCGCGCTTCTGGACGAATATCCGGCACAGGCCGCCGTCGGCGAGGTCGGTGACTCTCAGCGCGGCCTGGAAGTGGTCGCCGCCTACACCGCCGACGGCAAGCGCGTGCACATGTGCTATTCCTTCGACTTCCTGGCGCCGGAAAAGATCAGCGCGGCGAAAGTGCGCGCGGTGCTGGAGGCCTTCGGCCGGGTCGCCAGCGACGGCTGGTCGTGCTGGGCTTTCTCCAACCATGACGTGATGCGGGTCGCCTCGCGCTGGGCCGCCAACGAGACGGACCCGACCGCCTATCTGAAGGTGATCTCGGCGCTTCTGATGTCGCTGCGCGGCTCGGTATGCATCTACCAGGGCGAGGAACTCGGCCTTGGCGAAGCGGAGCTGAAGTTCGAGGACCTGCAGGACCCCTATGGCATCCGCTTCTGGCCGGAGTTCAAGGGCCGCGACGGCTGCCGCACGCCGATGGTGTGGGAGGCCGCGGCCAAGAATGGCGGCTTCTCGACCGCCAAGCCCTGGCTGCCGGTGCCTGGCAGGCACCTGTCGCAGGCCGTCAACGTGCAGCAGGGCGACGCAAGCTCGCTGCTCGAGCATTACCGCCGCTTCCTCGCCTTCCGGCGCCAGCATCCGGCGCTGGGCAAGGGCGATATCGACTTCATCGAAAGCGATGGCGATACCGTCGCCTTCACGCGCCGCGAGGGCAATGAGCGGATCGTCTGCGCCTTCAACCTCGGCAGCAAGCCCGCCGAGGTCGATCTCGGCCAAGGCTCGCTGAAGCCCTTGCCCGGACATGGCTTTTCGGGACAGACTGGCAGCGGGCCGGTCCGCCTCGGCGGATACGGCGCCTGGTTCGGGCGCATCGACTGAACTTGCAGATAGAGATCAACGGAAGGAGAGAACCATGGCCGATGTCACGCTCAACCAGGTGAGGAAATCATACGGCAACCTCAATATTCTCCACGGCATCGACCTCGACATCAAATCGGGCGAGTTCATCGTCTTCGTCGGACCGTCGGGATGCGGCAAGTCGACCTTGCTGCGGTCGATCGCCGGGCTCGAGGAGATCACCGGGGGCGAACTGAAGATCGACGGCGAGGTGGTGAATGACGTGCCACCGTCGAAGCGGGGCATCGCCATGGTGTTCCAGTCCTATGCGCTCTATCCGCACATGACCGTCTACGACAACATGGCCTTCTCGATGAAGATCGGCAAGGAAAGCAAGGCCGAGATCGACAAGCGGGTGCGGCAGGCGGCGGAAATCCTGCAGCTCACCAAATATCTCGATCGCCTGCCCAAGGCGATGTCGGGCGGCCAGCGCCAACGCGTCGCCATTGGCCGCGCCATCGTGCGCAACCCGAAAGTGTTCCTGTTCGACGAGCCGCTGTCGAACCTCGACGCCGCATTGCGCGTCGCCACCCGCATCGAGATTGCCAAGCTCAAGGAATCGATGCCGAACACCACCATGATCTATGTGACGCACGACCAGGTCGAGGCGATGACGCTGGCGGACCGCATCGTGGTGCTGAAAGACGGGGTCGTCGAGCAGGTCGGCACGCCGATGGAACTCTACAAGCGCCCCGGCAATCTGTTCGTCGCCCAGTTCATCGGCTCGCCGGCGATGAACATATTGCCGGCAAAGATCGAGAAGGCCGGCAATCCGACCGTGCTCAGCCATGTCGGCGACCGCAAGGCGACGGTACCGATCGCGACGCCTGCCTCGGCGAATGGCGCGGCGGTGAGCTTCGGCGTGCGGCCGGAGGATCTCGCGATCGCCACCGGTTCCGATTACCTGTTCGAGGGCAAGGTCGACTATATCGAGCAGCTCGGCGAGGTTCAGCTCGTCTATATCGATATCGGCCGCGCAGACCTGCCCCTGGTCGCCAAGCTGCCGGGCAATGTCGAGGTCAAGCGCGGTGAGACACTGCGGCTCAACGCAAGCGCCGGCGATCTGCATATTTTCGACGCCGACGGCCATTCCTTCACGCTGCATCGCGAAGAAGCGAAGGCGGCCTGAGCGCAGAGCCGCTGCGGCAAAGAAAAAGCGGCGGGCCTCGGCCCGCCGCTCCTATTTCAAATCACGGTCGGCTGTTAACGATTGCCGAAGTGGTCGCGGTCGCTGCCCTGCTGCGGAGCTGACTTCTGCCCGTCGCGCGACGAATTCAGCAGCTTGTAGACCGGCGAGTCGTTGCCGATCGACGAGGTGCGGGTCGTATCCACGGCGGGAGCCGGCTGGTTGACGCCGCTGTTGCCGTAATTGTCGCTGCCCGCAAAAGCAGCCGAGGAAACGGCCATGAGAGCCGCGGTGGCAAGAATGATCTTTTTCATCTCAGTACTCCTGAATTTCCTGATCCGACCGAGGCGACGGGCAAACCCGTCGCCGTTCGAAGTCGGCTGTTAGTTGTTACCGAAAAGGTTGCGGTCGGCGCCCGTGGTGACAGGCTTCTGTTCAGTCGGTTCGGACTTGCGGACCGAGGCCGTGTAAGAAGAGTCGACCGTGGCGGCCGGCGGGTTGGCAGCCTGCGCGTTGTAATTGTCGCTACCGGCAAAGGCGCTGCCGGAAATTGCCAGAAGGGCGGCGGCAGTGAGAACAATCTTTTTCATTTTTGCTACTCCAGTATCTTTATTCAGTCCGTCTAGCGGCGTGTCTTGGGAATGAAATCGCGTCGTTCGGACAGCGCTGATTTGGGTGAGCCGATCGCCGGATTCCAATCACGAAGTTTTTTCGTCTGGACTATGAATCCGCATCTTGAAGTTTTCATAAGCATGCCTATGACCATATTTTTATCGAATTTAATCAATGACTTATGTGAGTTCGGCAGTTGGCTCACCAAGTGTGTCGGAGCGCCAACGTTCACAACGTTCTGCACGCACCGTCAACAGAAACGAACCGTTCGGTTCGATTTTAGAATCTGCTAATAGTCACTTTTTGATACTGTTAACCATCGGAGCCCTCGCGAATCTCGTTCAGGGAGCGCCTCCGGAGCCGGAGGGCGTGGCGAAAGAGACGAGGCTCAGCACCATGAATACGCCGCCCATTGTCGCGCCGTATGGATGCGATGTCGTTTTCATGCCGACGGGAAACCGGCCGTCGTGGTTAGATCAGGCCATCTCAGGTGCCGCTTCGTCGCGATGAGGCGGAGAATTGGGAAGCCGGTCGAAATCCGGCGCTGCCCCCGCAACGGTGGTGGAGTGAGGTCGCAACGGGAGACCACTGGGCCATGGGCCTGGGAAGGTGTTGCGACCGCCCGCGAGGGCAACTCCAAAGCCCGGAAACCAGCCAGAGACATTTTGAACTCGACTGATCGCGGTGGGCGGTCAAGAGGCGGACGGCGCGTGCCCGGCCCTGCCGGTGGCGGTCGTTCTTCTCCATCACCACCAGTTCAGTCCTTGATGCGAGGACAGGACATGGATGCGCGCAACGACATGCTGAGGCTCCTGCAGAGCCGCAAGCAGGGCTACTCGCTTGAGCAGCCCTTCTACACCGATCCCGATTATTTCAAGCTCGATATGGAGCTGATCTGGCATCGTGACTGGTTGTTCATCGGCCATGATTGCGAGCTGCCGAAACCAGGCAGCTACATCACCGTTCAGATCGGCGATTATCCGGTGGTGCTGGTCCGCGACCAGAAGGGAAGGATCAACGCTTTCCACAACTCCTGCCGGCATCGCGGCAGCCGCGTGTGCAACACCGACAAGGGCACCGCCGCCAAGCTGGTCTGTCCCTACCATCAGTGGACTTACGAGCTCGACGGGCGGCTGCTATTTGCCCGCCAGATGGCGGAAGGGTTCGACAAAAGCCAGTTCGGCCTGAAGCCGGTCGCCTGCGAGAGCGTCGGCGGCTACATCTTCATCTGCCTGGCAAAGGAGCCCGCCGACTTCGCGCCGATGCGCGCCATGATCGAACCCTATCTCCTGCCGCACCGGCTGAGCGAGGCGAAGGTCGCATTCGAATCGACGATCGTCGAAAAGGGTAACTGGAAGCTCGTCTGGGAAAACAACCGCGAGTGCTATCATTGCGCCGGCAACCATCCAGAACTGTGCAAGACTTTCCCGGAAGCGCCGACGGTGACAGGTGTGCAAGGCGCCGACAGCGATCCGGAAATGCTTGCGCACTGGGCGAAATGCGAGGCGGCGGGTCTGCCGAGCCGGTTCCGGATCGATCCGGCCGGGCAATACCGCGCAACGCGCGCGCCGCTGCTGCGCGACGCCGTCAGCTACACGATGAGCGGCAAGCGCGCCGTGACGAAAAACCTGTCCGCCGGGGTCGCCGCCGACCGCATCGGCACGTTGATGCACTACCATTACCCGACCACGTGGAACCACATCCTCATCGATCACGCCGTCACCTTCCGCGTGCTGCCGATCAGCGCCACCGAGACCGCGGTGACGACGAAATGGCTGGTCCACAAGGACGCAGTGGAAGGCGTCGACTACGATCTGGCAGAGCTCACCCATGTCTGGACCGAGACCAACGATCAGGACCGCCGCATCGTCGAGGAAAACGCGCTCGGCATCCTGTCACCGGCTTACGAGCCTGGTCCCTATTCCGAGTTGCATGAGGGCGGTGTCATCCAGTTCGTCGAGTGGTACGCCTCCTTCATCGGTCCGCGCCTTGCCGAAGGCGGTCGCCCGGCGTTGCGCAGCGTCGCCTGAAGGCTAAGGAGATGAACGCGATGACGGATCTCGGCCTCTATCGCCATCTCGACGAGATGGCGCCCTGGAACGACAGGCTGCAGGTGCTGGAAGTGATCGGCGTCAGCGACGAGGCGCCGCAGGTGAAGACGTTCACATTCCGCTCCGACAATCAGACCTGGTTCCGCTACAAACCCGGGCAGTTCGTGACGCTGGAATTGCCGACGGCCGACGGGCCGCTGATGCGGACCTACACGCTGTCGTCCTCGCCGTCGCGGCCGTTCTCGATCGCGGTGACGGTGAAAGCGCGAGCCGACAGCGTCGGCACGCGCTGGATGTTCGACAATCTGAAGCCCGGCGTCCATGTGAAGGCCTATGGGCCGACCGGCGATTTCTCGCTGCACAGCCATCCGGCGGCCAAATATCTGTTCATTTCGGCCGGTTCCGGCGTCACGCCGATGATGTCGATGCTGCGCTGGCTGAACGACTGCGCGCCCTGGACCGATGTCGGTTTCGTCAATTGCGCGCGGCGGCCGGAAGAGATCATCTTCCGCAAGGAGCTCGAACTGCTCGGCAGCCGCATGCCCGGCCTGTCGCTCGGCTTCATGATCGAGGAGCGGTCGAGCCGCGAGGGCTGGTTCGGCCATATGGGCCGCATCGACGCGATCCGGCTGCCGCTTCTGGCACCCGATTTCCGCGAGCGGGAAATCTTCTGCTGCGGGCCCGACCCCTTCATGCGCGCCGTGCGCCAGATGCTGGAGGCCGCCGGCTTCGACATGAGCCGCTACCATCAGGAGAGCTTCGCGGCGCCGGCCGTGGAAGAAGTCCCGGCGCCGTTCGCGATGCCGGCCGGCGACGAAGCCAAGCCGCTCGCCGAGGCGGTGACGCCGGTCCGCTTTTCGCTTTCAAACGTCGGTGCGGAATGCGTCCCCGGACAGACCGTGCTGCAGACGGCGCGCGCTTCGGGCGTCAGGATCCCGGCGGCCTGCGAGTTCGGTCTCTGCGGCACCTGCAAGGTGAAAAAGGTCTCCGGCGAGGTTTCGATGAGCCACAATGGCGGCATTCTCGATCACGAGATCGATGACGGCTATATCCTGGCCTGCTGTTCGAGGCCGTTGTCGGCGCTGGACATCGAGGCCTGAAGGCTTGTCGGTCGAGGCAAGGGCCGTTGCGGGAACACCCTCGCCGGCCGCTGTCCTGCCGAACAGAAGTTCAGTGCCCGGAGGCGTCTCGTGGCGAAGGCTCGCCGAGCAATCGGCGCGCCGGATCAGGATGATTTTCCGTTGAATCGCCATCCTGATCCAGCTCTTTGTTGGAGCATGATCTCTTCCGAAAACCGGTTCCCACTTTCCGGGATCATGCTCTTTGTTGAAGCATGATCCCTCCCGAAAACCGGCACCCACTTTTCGGGATCATGATCTAAACCCCGTAGCGCTCGGTGCGGATGATCCCCGCCGGAACGCCGGCGCCGATCAAGGCGTCGGCGGCGGCCGAGACGAACGCATTCGAGCCGCAGACATAGGCGAGCCTTGGCGTCTTGGGCAGGCGCTCGACGGCCTGCGCCATCATGCGGGCGTCGACGCGCCGGGAATAATCGGAGGGCCGCCTCGCCGGTTCGCGGGTCAGCGTCAAAACCAGGTCGAATCCGTCGCGACGGTCGTCGAGGCCGATCAGCTCGTCGCGGAAGATTACCTCGTCCCAGACCCGCGCCGAAAACACCAGCGCGACGGGCACCGCCGTGTTGCGCAGCGTGCGATGACGCACCATCGCCATCAGCGGCACAACGCCCGAGCCGCCGCCGACCAGAAGGATCGGCCCGCCGTCGCTCTCCTCCCAGATGAAATGGCCGCCCAGCGGCCCGCGCAGCTCGATCTCGTCGCCGACGGCGGCCACGTCGTGAAAGAAGGGCGAGACCTCGCCGTCGTCCAGCCGCTCGATCGCCAGCTCGACGCCGCCGCCTGCTTCTGGCGCCGAGGCGATGGAATAGGAGCGGCGCGCCTGGTAGCCGTCCGGGGCCGTCAGCCTGATGTCGACATGCTGTCCGGCAAGGTGAGCGAAAGGCCGCGACGGCTGGAACCAGAAGCTGGTGACGCGCGGCGTGCGCTTTTCGATGCGGGTGATCGTGGCTGCCTGCCAGGGCGATTGCGGCGACGGCTCGGCGCTCATCGATTGCTGCTCACGCGTCGCCCCTCACGGGTCGCTGGAATAGCGCTGCTCGCGCCAGGGGTCGCCATACATGTGATAGCCGCGAAGCTCCCAGAAGCCCGGTTCGTCGCGCTCGGTGAACTGCAGCCCGTTCACCCATTTGGCCGACTTCCAGAAATAGAGGTGCGGCACCAATAGCCGTGCCGGCCCGCCATGATCCGGCGTGATCGGCTTGCCTTCATAGAGCAGCGCCACCATCGCCTTGCCGGTGACGAGGTCCTTGGTCGGCACATTGGTGGAATAGCCGTCAAAGGACAGCGCCAGCGTGTAGGCGGTCGGCGGCTCGATGCCGGCGTCGGCGAGGATGTCGTCGATCATGACGCCCTGCCAGGGCGTGTTGAATTTTGTCCAGGCCGTCACGCAATGGATGTCGCGCGTCATCTTGCTTTGCGGCAGCGCGTTGAACTCCGCCCAGTTCCATTTCTTGATTGGCTTCGGCCCCTGCTTGAGGGTGAAAGACCAATCCTCCGTGCGCACGCGCGGCGTCGGCCCGGCCGAAAGCACGGGAAAACCCTGCTCCAGATACTGGCCGGGCGGAATGCGCGCATCGGTGTCGGAAGGGGGACGCCGTCCGGAAAAGAAGCCGCGCGTGACCATCAAGACATCCCTCGTGCCGGATTTGATCGACTGCAGGGAGTGTTCTCGAATACGCCTCGGGGGGCAACAGAAATCTTGAGGCAGAGCCCGCCGAAGATACCGGCAGGCCCTGCCGAAGCGCTTCTCAGCCGGCGGCGAAAGGCACGGCGACGAAGATCTGCGCGTCACCGCGATCGATCAGCAGGAGAACCGACTTCCTGCCGGACTTGCCGGCCTCGGCGATCGCCTGATTGGCCTGCCTGGCCGTCTTCACCGGCGTCTGGTCGACACCGACGATGACGTCGCCCGGCTGGATGCCGGCGGCCGAAGCCGCCTTGTCCGGATTGACCCGCTCGACCACCGCGCCGCGCTGGTTGCCGGCAAGGTTGAGCTGGTCGCGGATATCGGGCGTGAGGTCGGTCAGGCCGAGGCCGAGCGATGGAACGCGCAAGCCCTGTTCGGCCGACGGGCCGCGGCCTTCATTGCCGCTCGACGCCGTCTTCTGATCTTCGGCGTTGCGGCCGACATCGGCGGAGATCTGCATCGCCTTGCCCTTGCGCCAGATGTTGACGGTCTCCTTCGCACCAGGCGACACGTCGGCGACGGCGCGCGACAGGTCCTTGGGATCCTTGATCTCCTGACCGCCGAAGCCGGTGATGACATCGCCGGTTTCAATGCCGGCCTTGGCCGCCGGCGATCCGTCGGTGACCTGGGAAACCAGCGCGCCACCGGGATGGTCGAGGCCGATGGCACTGGCTACATCAGGCGTGACCGGCTGGATCTGCACGCCGAGATAGCCGTATTCGATGTCGCCGCCCTTCATCAGCTTGGCGACGACCTTCTCAGCCTGATCCGACGGGATGGCGAAGCCGACGCCGACGCTGCCGCCATTGGGCGAATAGATGGCGGTGTTGATGCCGATGACATTGCCGTTGACGTCGACCAGCGGGCCGCCGGAATTGCCGTGGTTGATCGGCGCATCGATCTGGATGAAGTCGTCGAACGGCCCGCTGTGCAGGTCGCGGCCGCGCGCCGAGACGATGCCGGCGGTGACGGTGGTGCCGATGCCGAACGGATTGCCGATCGCCAGCACCTGGTCGCCGGTCATCAGCTTGCTGGAATCGCCCCATTTGACGGTCGGCAGCGGCTTGTCGGCCTTGATCTTGAGCACTGCGAGATCGTTCTTGGCGTCATGGCCGACGAGCTTGGCTGGAAGCTCGGTGCCGTCGTCGAGCGTCACCTTGATTGAGCTTGCGCCATCGATGACGTGATTGTTGGTCACGATGGTGCCGTCGGCGCCGACGATGAAGCCGGAGCCGAGCGCCTCGGCCCGCTGCCCCTGCTGCTGCGGCGGCGTGCGCGGCATCGGCATGTCCTGGTCACCGAAGAACTGCTGGAAGAACTGGTCGAATGGCACATTGCCGCCAAGGGGCGAACCGTCATCACCCACCTGTGGCTGCGCCTTCATGATCGAGGTGATCGTGACGACCGCCGGCTTGGTGACGGCGATTACCGGGGCGAAAGAGCCGTTGGGGGCCGTGATGCCGGCGACCGGGGTCTGGGTCGTAGCGGCCACCGTGCTCAGGCCGGAATTGTTCTGGGCAAAGGAGACGACGACGGGAGAAATGATCAGCGCGGCGCCCAGCAGGGCGGCGACGCGATGTCTGCGAAGAATGCTTGATGGTGACATGGTCGTTCTGTCCGGGCGAGAGTTGATCCGGCGTCGCGGGCGCTCCCACGGAAGCGTCCGTCAACGTGCCGATGGCCGGATCTGCCTGTCTCGCCGTGCATGGCAGCCGGCCGTCTCGACAGACAAGCATCTAGGTCGCCGAATGGCCTGAATTAGGGTTTTGCGGTGACCTTACAAAGATTTAATTCAGGAAGCGCTCACGAACCGCTGCCGCCGGCGCAGATAAGAGGAGGCAATTTCGTGCATTCTGGCGCGATCGAAACTCGGGCCGTGGCCGCCATGGCCGATGCGGATCGGCAGGTCGAGCAGGCGCTGCATGGTGCGGCAATAGGCCGTGCGGTCGGAATCCGGCAGGTCGTCGATCAGCATGCCGTCATAGATCGCGTCGCCTGCAAAGAAGAGGCCGTCGATCTCGTCGAAGAGCGCGATGGAATCGGGCGAGTGTCCGGGCAGATGCAGCACACGGAACTTCCGGTCGCCGAGATCGACGACATCGCCCTCGTCGAGCGCGCGGTTCAGCGGCGCGGAAGGAATGCGATAGTCGGCCGCCTTCCAGTCCGGTGCCGGCAGTTTCGAGACGGCGCCGTCGAGATTGTGGAACATGTAGGCGTAGGTGACGGTATCATCCATGCCGTCGAACTTAGCCGCGCTGACCTTCGGTCCCATCCTGAGAGGAAATTCGTGCAGCGAGCCGACATGGTCGAGATGGATGTGCGTGGCAACGACGATGAGCGGCTTGCCGGGCGGCGTGTCGACCTCAGGCGCCAGCGGACGGATGCCCATGCCGGTGTCGACCAGAAGGTCCGCATCGCGGCCTTTCAAATGCCAGATATTGGCGCGCACGAAATCATGCACGAAGGGCTCGGTCAACACCGTCGTGCCGGCATCGACTGTCGCCTTGCCGAACCAGTCGCCGACCTCAAGCTCGGGCATCGGACCGCCCATCAGACGAACGGCTTCCCTACCTTGTACTTTTCCGGCACGAGACGCTTCAGATAGGCCATGCCCGCGTCTGAAAGCTGGTTGGCGTCCGGCTGCATGAAATCGTCGGGCATATGGCGGGTCTTGCCGGCCACCGCCTTCAGCGGCACCTTTTTCAGCACGGTCTTCGACCCATCATACTGGATCGCAACCGAGCCGCCACCTTCCCCGGCGACGGCGACCGCGAAGGCGCCGGCGTCGAAAGCCTCCTGGGCGTCGACGGCGCTGATGGCGCCGACATAGCCGCGCGGCATGTAGCCTAAAGCATCGACGCGTGCGCGCTTGCCGGGCAGGCCTTCGGCCAGGGCTCGTTCGAGCGCCGCCGGCAGGTCGCTGCCCGACAGCTTGACGTTGCCGTGCTGATCGCGCTCAAGCTTCTCCGGCGGCACCAGGCTTTCGACCAGCGCCTTGCCGTCGGCGGTGCTGACGCCTTCCGAGACGGCGACGATGCAGCGCTTGTGGCGGTCCAGCTTCTCGCGCACTTCATCGATGAAGCGCTTCGCCGAGAAGGCGCGCTCCGGCACGTAGACCAGATGCGGGCCGCTGTCGGGATCGAGCTGCCAGGCGGCCGCTGCGGCGGTGAGGAAGCCCGCATGCCGGCCCATGACGATGCCTACATAGATGCCGGGCAAGGCGCGGAAATCGAGGTCGACGGAGAGAAAGGCGCCTGCGACGAACTCGGCCGCCGAGATGAAGCCCGGCGTGTGGTCGTTCTCCTCAAGGTCGTTGTCGATGGTCTTCGGCGCATGCACGAAGGCGATCGAGCCGCCGGCGGCATCGGTCAGGATCTGCTGCGTGCCCGAGGTGTCGTTGCCGCCGATATAGATGAAGGCGTCGGCGCCGACCTTCTTCAGGCCGTTGAGGATGACCTCGCAATAGGCGGCGTCCGGCTTGTCGCGGGTCGAGCCAAGGGCGGCGCTTGGCGTGCCGGCGATCAGCCGCAGCCGATCCTCGGGGATGGCGGAGAGATCGACATAGTTGCCGTCGCGGATGCCGCGCACACCATGGATCGAGCCCAGCACCCTGGCGCCGGGATGACGCTTGCGGATTTCCAGCGTGGCGCCGACGACCGTCTGGTTGATGACGGCGGTCGGGCCGCCGCCCTGCGCGATGACGAAGGTTCCAGCCATGCTCGTTCTCTCCCGAAGTTTTCAGGGCACCTTCGCCTGTCTTGCGGCATCGCGCAACGGAAGAGTGGGCCGACGGACCCGATCAGACCACGACGACCGGGTTCTTCTTGGAGACGCGGCTGTAGAGGTCGATGATGTCCTGGTTGATCAGGCGCACGCAGCCCGATGACATCGCCTGGCCGATGCTCCACCATTCGGGCGAGCCGTGGATGCGGTAGCCGGTATCCTTGCCGTTCTGGTAGATGTAGAGCGCACGGGCGCCGAGCGGATTGGTGAGGCCGCCGGGCTGGCCGCCCTGCCATTTCACCAGCTCCGGCTTGCGCTGAATCATCTCCGGCGGCGGCGTCCAGACCGGCCATTCGCGGCCATACTGGATGTTGGCGCGGCCCGACCAGCGGAAGCCGTCCTTGCCGATGCCGACGCCGTAACGGATAGCATCGCCGCCCGGCTGGACGAGATAGAGCATGCGCTCCTCGAGATGGACGACGATGGTGCCGGGCGCCTCGCCGGTCTTGTCGACGACGATCTGGCGGCGGAACTGCGGCTTGACCTTCTGCCACGGCACAGCAGGCACCTCGAAGCCGCCATCGGTGAGGGAGGCGTACATGACGTCCGGGCCGGTGACGTTCTTGTCGACGCTGATCGCCGGACGCATCGGCGGCACGGAACCAGTGACGGTGTTGTCGAGCTGCATTTGCGGCAGGTCGAGCGTGTCGGTGGTGGTGCAGCCGGCAAGGCCCAGCAGCGCCATGGCGCCGGCGCCGGAAAGCAAGGCACGGCGGGAAAGCTGAATTTCGGTATCGATTGCGGCGCCGTTGGAAGGCGGCGTCAGACTTTGCGGCAACTCGCGCATACACCAAACCCTACGCTGCCGGCGGGAAGCACGGTCCGGCCGGATAAGGGCATTTTCGTCACTCATGGTTGAAAAAGCGTGAAAGGGCGCGGTCCGGCTTAACCCTAACGGACCGTTTCGCCGGTTGATGGGGCTACCGGTCGAGGCGTTGAAGATTTTCGCTGAAGATTTTTCCGGCGGCCCCTTTACATTCCCGACGACCCCAGGATTTATCCTTTTCTTTGCGCTCAAGGAGCAGGGAAATGTCCTTCGAAAACTGGGCTGCCTTCGCCGCCGCCTCTTCCATCCTTCTCGTCATTCCGGGCCCGACGATCCTTTTGGTCGTCTCCTATGCGCTGGGCCAGGGCTGGCGCACCGCGCTGCCGATGGCGGTGGGCGTCGCGCTGGGCGACTTCACCGCCATGACGCTGTCGATGCTGGGCATCGGCGCGCTGCTCGCGGCTTCGGCCACCGTGTTCACCGTGCTCAAAGTGATTGGCGCCGGCTACCTCGTCTATCTCGGCATAAAACTGTTCCGCGCCGGCGGCGCGCTGAGGGCCGAGCCGCGCACCGACACGGTTTCGGCGGCAAGGATGATGGCGCATGCCTGGCTGGTGACGGCGCTGAACCCGAAGAGCATCACCTTCTTCGTCGCCTTTCTGCCGCAGTTCCTCGACCGGCACGCCGACTTCTGGACGCAGATGCTGATCTTCGAGACGACTTTCCTGACCTTGGCCTTCGCCAATGCCTTCGGCTACGCGCTGGTCGCATCGAGGGCCCGCGCCATCGTGCGCAACCCGAAGGCCATCCGCATCTTCAACCGCACCGGCGGCACGTTGCTGGTCGGCGCCGGCATCGCCACGGTGGCGATGCGGTCGGGGAATTGAGGCGGCGCACGCCCGGCAGGCCTGAGGCACTATCGACCACGGGTTGGCACGCTCCTCGCCGATGCTTTAGGATCGGGCTCCAGACAGCAAATTCGCGATCGTCGAAGGACACAGAATGGCGCTGAAGGACGCATTCGGCCTGGCTTACTCGGGCGCGACCGAAGCCGGGTTTTCATCCTACGCCCGCGCCGTGCATGAGCTGCAATGTTTCATCGGCGATCCGGTCGGCTCCGCCGATCGCGCGATCGCCGAGGATCCCGGCTTCGTCATGGCGCATGTGTTGAAGGGTTACCTCTTTGGCCTCGCCACCGAGCGCGAGGCAACGCTCGTGGCCAGGGCATGCCACGAGGCGGCCTTGCCGCTCGCCGCCACGGCGCGCGAGCGGGCGCATGTCGCGGCCCTCGGCCATCTTGCCTGGGGGCGCTGGCATGAGGCCTCCCGCATCCTCGAGGATGTCGCCATCGACCATCCGCTCGATCTCGTGGCGCTGTTGACCGGGCATCAGATTGATTTCTTCACCGGCAATGCCCGCATGCTGCGCGACCGCATCGGCCGCGCCTTGCCATCCTGGCGAAGCGACATGCCCGGCTATCATGCGGTCCTCGGCATGCAGGCCTTCGGACTGGAGGAAATGGGCGATTATGCCCGCGCCGAACGGCTTGGCCGCACGGCTGTCGAGATCGAGCCGCGCGACGGCTGGGCGCAGCACGCCGTCGCCCATGTCATGGAGATGCAGAGCCGGCAAAAAGACGGCATTGCTTGGATGCGCGCCAATCCCGACGCCTGGACCAGGGAAAGCTTCCTCAAGGTGCACAATTGGTGGCATCTGGCGCTGTTCCACTACGACCTCGGCGAGGTCGCCGAGGTGCTGGCGCTCTATGACGGCCCGATTTATGGCGAGGCATCGACGATGGCGCTCAACATGGTCGATGCCTCGGCAATCCTGTGGCGGCTGCGCCTCGGCGGCGTCGATGTCGGCGGCCGCTGGACGGCTCTGGCCGACAACTGGCACAAGGCCGGCGGCGGCAATTATGCCTTCAATGACGCGCATGCGATGATGGCCTTTGTCGGCGCCGGGCTGGAAGCGCCGGCAAAGACGCTGCTCGAGGCGCAGCGCGAAGCGATGCGCGGCAGCGACGACAATGCCGCCTTCACGCGCGATGTCGGCCACCCGCTGACCTTAGCCATCAAGGCCTTCGGCGAGGGCCGCTACGATGAGGCCGTGCGGCTGATACGGCCGATCCGCTCGATCGCGCATCGCTTCGGCGGCAGCCATGCGCAACGCGACGTCATCGACCTGACGCTGATAGAGGCCGCGTTGCGCGCCGGCGATCAGGCGCTGGCGCGAGCGCTTGCCGCCGAACGGCAGCTGGCGCGGCCGGACAGCCCCTTGTCGACGTTGTTCTCGCGGCGCGCATTCGATTTGTCTGAGAATTGACCCGGGACGGATCTTGCCCTAAAAACTGGCCAAGCCAGATTTTTTCGAGATCCGAAAAAATTAATGGCCGTGGGAGGAAATCATGTATCTCGGCCTCGACCTGGGCACTTCGGGCGTCAAGGCGCTGCTGATCGACGACGACCAGAAGGTCATTGGCGCCGGCCATGGCTCGCTCGACGTCTCGCGGCCGCATCCCGGCTGGTCGGAGCAGGATCCGGCGCATTGGATCGAGGCCAGCGAGACGGCGATTGCCGAACTCAAGGCTTCGCATCCGAAAGAGCTGGCGGCGGTCAAGGGCATCGGCCTTTCCGGCCAGATGCATGGCGCCACTCTGCTTGATCAATCGGACAAGGTGCTGCGCCCCTGCATCCTGTGGAACGACACGCGCAGCCATGTCGAGGCGGCGGCGCTCGATGCCGATCCGCGCTTCCGCAAGCTCACCGGCAACATCGTTTTCCCTGGCTTCACCGCGCCCAAGCTTGCCTGGGTGAAGACCAACGAGCCGGCAATCTTCGCCAAGATCGCCAAGGTGCTTTTGCCCAAGGACTATCTGCGGCTCTGGCTGACCGGCGAACACATCTCGGAAATGTCGGATTCGGCCGGCACCTCATGGCTCGATGTCGGCGAGCGCCGCTGGGCGCCCGAGTTGCTGGCGGCGACATCGCTCGACGAGAAGCACATGCCGTCTCTGGTAGAAGGCACGGCCAAGGCCGGTGGCTTGCGGGGTGAACTCGCGTCCAAATGGGGCATCGCGTCGGGCATCCCGATTGCCGGCGGCGCCGGCGACAATGCAGCCTCGGCCTGCGGCATGGGCACGGTCGGCGCCGGGCATGCCTTCGTTTCGCTGGGCACGTCGGGCGTGCTCTTCGCCGCCAACGCCTCCTATTTGCCCAATCCGGAAAGCGCGGTGCACACCTTCTGCCACGCACTGCCCAACACCTGGCACCAGATGGGCGTGATCCTGTCGGCCACCGATTCGCTCAACTGGCTTTCGGAAATCACCGGCAAGAGCGCCGGCGACCTGACCGGCGAGCTCGGCGACACGCTCAAGGCGCCGACGGGCGTCTCTTTCCTGCCCTATCTCTCCGGCGAGCGGACGCCGCATAATGATTCCGCCATTCGCGGCTGTTTCACGGGGCTTGCGCATCAATCGAGTCGGGCCGTGCTGACGCAGGCGGTGCTGGAAGGCGTCGCCTTTGCCTTCCGCGACAGCCTCGAAGCGCTGAAGACGGCCGGGACGACATTGAGCCGGGTCACTGCGATCGGCGGCGGCTCGCGCTCGCGCTACTGGCTGAAGGCGATCGCCACCGCGCTGCAGGTGCCGGTCGATATTCCGGCCGATGGCGATTTCGGCGCGGCGTTTGGCGCGGCAAGGCTCGGGTTGATCGCCGCGACCGGCGCCGATCCGCTTGCGGTATGCACCGCGCCGGCGACGGACGCGACGGTTGAGCCGGATGCGGGGCTTGGTGGGGCTTTTGCGGATGCCTATCAGAGGTATCGCGCGCTCTATCCGGCGATAAGGGCTGTAACTGCGTGAGCAGGCGCGAGGCACCTCGTAGTCGCATGAGCGGGCGCGAGGCCCCCCTCTCTGCCCTGCCGGCCATCTCCCCCTCAAGGGGGGAGATTGACAGTTGGAATGCCCCGCTCCCTCCTGCAACGCTGGAGATTGGCGAAAGCCGAAGCGACATCCGATCTCCCCCCTTGAGGGGGGTGAGGAGTGGTCCGCGCAGCGGGCGGAAAGCCAATTGCTTGGCTTTCCGAACGACGAACGCCCGGAGCGATAGCGAAGGGCCGGAGCGGGCAGGCCAGAGAGGGGGGCCTCGCGCCTGCCTTACCCGGATAGCCTCACTTCGCCGGCACCTTGTCCAAAAACCCGGTGACGCTCTTCAGGCGGCCGTTCTCGATGACGCCGATATCGGTGCCCTCGATGACGGACTCCGTCCCTTCGGGCCCAAGATTCCACGAGAAGCGGATGCGGTCGGCGAAACCGTCCGGTTCACCCTTCAGCGAAAACCGGAAACCGGCGAAGCGCTGCTGCACGCCGTTGATGAGGGCCGCGACGCCGTCATGGCCGTCGCCCTGCATGACCGGGTCGCGATAGCTGACATCGCTGGTGAAGGCAGCTTCGAGCAGCGCCTTGCGGCGGATCGCATCGCTCTCGTTCCAGGCGGCGATGTAGTTGCGGGCGATCGTGTTGAGGTCGGTCATTGTAATGCTCCTTCGTTGGATCGTTTCGACATGACCTTTTTGGCGCCCCGCAGAAGCGAAACCAATTACGCCTGAGGTAATCGGGCGAATGCACCCGGAGAGGAAGGAAACCATGAGCAGCGGATTTTTCGGCGACATCAAGAAGATCAAATATGAGGGACCGGATTCGACCAATCCGCTGGCCTATCGCTTCTACAACCCGGACGAGGTGGTGGCCGGCAAGCGGCTGGAAGACCATCTGCGCTTCGCCGTCGCCTACTGGCATTCCTTCGCCTGGCCGGGCGGCGACCCGTTCGGCGGCCAGACCTTCGACCGGCCCTGGTTCGCCAAGCCGGGCGGCATCGACACGATGGATCTGGCCAGGCTCAAGGCCGATGTCGCCTTCGAGATGTTCTCGCTGCTCGGCGCGCCCTATTTCTGCTTCCACGACGCCGACGTGCGCCCGGAAGGCAAGGATTTCTCCGAGAGCGCGGCGCGCCTCGACGAGATCACCGACTATTTCGCCGACAAAATGAAAAAGACCGGCGTCAAGCTGCTCTGGGGCACGGCGAACCTGTTCTCGCACCGCCGCTTCATGTCGGGCGCGGCCACCAATCCCGATCCGGATGTGTTCGCCTATGCAGCGGCGACGGTGAAGAAGTGCATCGACGTGACGAAGAAGCTGAAGGGCGAGAACTACGTGCTGTGGGGCGGACGCGAGGGCTATGAGACCTTGCTCAACACCGACCTCGCCCGCGAGCAGGAACAGGCCGGCCGCTTCCTCAACCTCGTCGTCGACTACAAGCACAAGATCGGCTTCAAGGGCACGATCCTGATCGAGCCGAAGCCGCAGGAGCCCACAAAACACCAGTACGACTACGACGTCGCGACCGTTTACGGCTTCCTCAAGCGCTTCGGCCTGGAGAAGGAGGTCAAGCTCAACATCGAGCAGGGCCACGCGATCCTCGCCGGCCATTCCTTCGAACACGAGTTGGCGCTGGCCAATGCGCTTGGCGTCTTCGGCTCTATCGACATGAACCGCAACGACTATCAGTCGGGCTGGGACACCGACCAGTTCCCCAACAATGTGCCGGAAATGGCCCTGGCCTATTACCAGGTGCTGCAGGGCGGCGGCTTCAAGACCGGCGGCACCAATTTCGACGCCAAGCTCCGGCGCCAGTCGCTCGATCCGGACGACCTCCTGATCGGCCATATCGGCGGCATGGATGCCTGCGCGCGCGGCCTGAAGGCGGCGGCGAAGATGATCGAGGACAAGGCGCTGTCCGGTCCGCTCGCCGAACGCTATGCCGGCTGGAACACCGCCGAAGGCAAGGCCATGCTTTCCGGCAAGCGCACGCTGGAGGAGATCGCCGAGCGCGTGGTGAAGAAGAAGATCGAGCCGCAGCCGCGCTCCGGCCGGCAGGAGCTGCTGGAGAACATCGTCAACAGGTATGTTTAAAGAACGGCACGCTGCCTCGCGCCCGAGCAATCGGGACGCGAGGCAGGCCTGAAATTGCATTCGCGTGGGCTGAATCACGCGACAAAACTTTGCCCCGCGCTGCCCCTCAATCACCTCGTTCTTGCCTTCAAACAGCCGTCACGGATCTCGTATAAACGTGGCTCCTGTGGCGGGTGAAGAAGAAGGAGGCGAACCGATATGCAGCACGAACGCGAAATCGACGCCCTGCTCTCGTCCGGCGAAACCGGATCGATCATCGACCGGCTGATGGCATTGCCGCACTCGAAAGACAATGCGCGCCAGACAAATGAATGGGATCGCGCGGTTGCCGCGCGGCTCGAAACGGCGCTGGCCAAGAGCATGCGCTCGCGCATCGTCGGCGAAGGCCGCGACGCCGCCTGATTCTTCCGTGGCCTGATTCTCTCGTGGCCTGATTTTCTCCTGGTTTGACGAACGGAGACCGTTTCTCCATCCTGCGCCGATGATACGCGCGGTGCTGCTCGATCTTCTGGGTGTCGTCTACGATGGCGATACCCCGATACCAGGCGCGGCCGCGGCTATCGAACGTCTGCGTAAGGCCGGCCTGCCGCTGCGTTTCGTCAGCAACACGACACGCTCGCCGCGCAGCAAGATCATCGCGCAGCTTGTGGCCATGGGCATCGACGTCGCGGACGAAGAGTTGCTGACGCCGGCGCGCGCCGCGGTCGAATGGCTGCGCAATCACGACCGCCAGCCGCATCTGCTCGTCCATCCCGACCTCGAAGCCGAGTTTTCCGGACTGGAGGGCGGGAACGGGCGTGCTGTCGTCGTCGGCGATGCCGGCGAGGGCTTCGACCATGCGAGCCTGAACCGGACATTCCGCGAGCTTGCCGCCGGTGCCGATTTCGTGGCGCTTGCCGTCAATCGCACCTTCAAGGATGCCGACGGCCAGCTCAGCCTCGACGCCGGCGCCTTCGTCGCAGCGCTGGAATTCGCCAGCGGACGAAGCCCCGTGGTGCTCGGCAAGCCGTCGCCGGATTTCTTTCTCTCGGCGCTTGCGGACCTGGACTGCCCGGCGGCCGATGCGGTCATGGTCGGCGACGACGCCGAGGGCGATGTCGCCGGCGCGCTGCGCGCCGGGCTTGGCGCGGCGCTTCTGGTGCGCACCGGCAAATATCGTCCCGGCGACGAAACACGCTTCGATCCGGCTCCCGCAGCGCTGGTCGACGATCTCGCGGCAGCAGCCGAGTGGATATTCAGCCGCGCCGCAATCTGACCGGCGCCTCGCCGAACGCTCTTGAAAATGCCCTGGAAAATGCTGCGGCGGACGAGAAGCCGGTCCGCCCGGCAATATCGGCCATGGCGATGCGCGTGTCGACCACCAGGCGACGGGCGGCGCTGAGGCGCAGCCTCAGATAATAGGCGCCGGGCGTCTCGCCGATCGATTTGCGAAAGATGCTTTCCAGCGTTCTTGCCGTGACGCCGGCGCGCTTGGCCACGGCGTCAATGGTGAGCGGCTGGTCGACATGCGCTTCCATCAGCCGGATCGCCTGGGCAAGCCTGGGATCGTAGCCGTCGAGCCGGCCGAGCGAGACCAGCGGCTGCGCGTCGGTCGCGGCGCGCGCCTGGTCGTAGATGAAGACGCTCGCCACATCGAGCGCGGCGGCCATGCCGAGCCTGGTGCGGACGAGGTGCAGCATCAGGTCGAAGGTCGGCGAGGCGCCGCCGGAGGTGAACACCGGACCGTCGATGACATAGCGGTCCGGCCGCACGTCGACGCCCGGGAATGCGGCGGAGAAATCCTCCATGTCCTCCCAATGGGTGGTGGCGCTGCGGCCTTCGAGCAGCCCGGCGCGCGCCACCAGCCAGGTGCCGGCCTCGACGCCGCCGCAGGCGCGCGCGGCGCGTGCCGCGCGGCGCAGGCCGGCAAGCAGCGCCGAGGTGGCGTAGTTCTGCGTGCCGAAACCGGCGACGACGACCAGCATGTCGCTCGGCTCGGCGGCGTCGAAGCGGCCGCTGACGGCCACGGGGAGGCCGCAAGTGGTGACCGGCGCCTCGCCGGTAACCGAGACCAGCTTGAAATCGAACAGCGTCTCGCCCGAGATGCGGTTTGCGGCGCGCAGCGGATCGACCGCAGAAGCCACGCACATGATCGACGAGCCCGAGAACACAAGGAACGTCACCTTGAGCGTCTCGCGCTCGGACCGAAAGATGGTGGGCTTTTCGCTTTTGATCATGAGCGCTTCGTAAAACGCAAAACAGTTTCCGGCAAGTCGGTCATTCTGTGTCTATCCCGTGCATAGCCCAACAGGCTTCCGCTTTTGGCGGCACGCATGGCCGATCGACCCTGGGAGGATCAAGATGCCGCTTGCGATGAACCGTGAGGTCTTCATTACCTGTGCCGTGACCGGCTCCGGCGGCACGCAGGACCGCAGCCCGCATGTGCCGCGCTCGCCCAAGCAGATCGCCGAATCGGCGATCGACGCGGCCAAGGCGGGCGCCGCGATCGTGCACTGCCATGTGCGCGATCCCGCGACCGGCAAGCCTAGGCGCGACCTGCATCTCTATCGCGAAGTGACCGAGCGCATTCGCGATGCCAATGTCGACGTGGTGCTGAACCTCACCGCCGGCATGGGCGGCGACATGGTGTTCGGCTCGCCGGAAGCGCCGTTGCCGCTCAACGAGAAGGGCACCGACATGGGCGGCGCCACCAACCGCATGAAACATGTGCGCCAGTGCCTGCCGGAGATCTGCACGCTGGATTGCGGCACGATGAATTTCGCCGAGGCCGACTATGTGATGACCAACACGCCCGGCATGCTGCGCGCCATGGGCGGCATGATGACGGCGCTGGGCGTCAAGCCCGAGATCGAGGCCTTCGACACCGGACATCTGTGGTTCGCCAAGCAGCTGGTCGAGGAGAAAGTGCTCAACGCGGACGCTCTGGTGCAGCTCTGCATGGGTGTGCCATGGGGCGCGCCTGACGATCTCAACACTTTCATGGCGATGGTCAACAATGTGCCCTCGACCTGGAACTGGTCGGCCTTCTCGATCGGCCGCAACCAGATGGCCTATGCGGCTGCGGCGGTGCTCGCCGGCGGCAATGTCCGCGTCGGGCTGGAAGACAATCTCTGGCTCGACAAGGGCGTTCTGGCCACCAATGCGCAGCTGGTCGAGCGCGCCGCCAGCATCGTCACCAATCTCGGCGCCCGTATCCTTGGGCCAGAGGAGGTGCGCAAGAAGCTCAATCTGACCAAGCGGGCGCCGATCGCGGCCGCGGCGTAAAGCGGGGCGTTGGTGATGGCTGATACCGTCAAATTCACCGCGATGAAGGACGGCGACAAGGAAGACTATGAATTCCTGACCGCCCATGAGATCGACTATGCCGCCAAAACCGGCGACCGGCTGCTCGATGCGCTGGTGCAGCTGGACGAAGGACTTTCCGGCTACAAGATCACCCGGCTCGGCCATTCGCTGCAGGCGGCGACGCGCGCCTGGAAGGATGGCGCCGACACCGACTGGATCGTCTCGGCGCTGCTGCACGACATCGGCGACATCTACGCGCCCTACAACCACGACGAATATGCGGCTGCGATCCTGAAGGCCTTCGTGCGCGAGCAATGCACCTGGGTGGTGGAAAAGCACGGCGATTTCCAGCGCCTTTATTACGCGCATCATCTGGGCGGCAATCGCCACGCCCGTGACCGCTTCGCCGGACACCTCTATTTCGACGATTGCGACCAGTTCTGCGAGCGCTGGGACCAGTCGAGCTTCGACCCCGATTACGAGACGCTGCCGATCGAGTTCTTCCGGCCCTTCGTGCTCGAAGTTTTCGCCCGCAAGGCCTACGACCCGGCGGTGATCCGCGCCGGCGAGCGCGTCGCCCTTACCGACCCCGAAACAGCCAAGACGAGAACCGGAGCCTGACCATGAGCATCATCAACAAGGCGGCCGCCATCGGCGGCGGCGTCATCGGCGCCGGCTGGGTGGCGCGGCTGCTCTTGAACGGCATCGACGTCGCGATCTTCGATCCAGATCCGGAAGCGTCACGCAAGGTGGGCGAAGTGATGAAGGGCGCGCGCCGCGCCTATAAGCAGATGCTGCCCGGCGGCCTGCCCAAGGAGGGCAAGCTCACCTTCGCCAAGACCATCGCCGAAGCAGTCGCCGACGCCGATTTCATCCAGGAAAGCGTGCCGGAGCGGCTCGACCTCAAGCACAAGGTGCTGGCCGAGATCGACGCGCATGCGCCGGCCAATGCCATCGTCGGCTCGTCGACCTCCGGCATCAAGCCGACCGACATGCAGGTGGCGATGAAGAAGCATCCGGAGCGACTGGTGGTTGGCCATCCGTTCAACCCGGTCTATCTGCTGCCGCTAGTCGAGATCGTCGGCGGCGAGCAGACCTTCCCGGAGGCGATCGAGGTCGCCAAGGAGCTCTACGCCTCGATCGGTATGAAGCCTGTGGTGGTGCGCAAGGAGATCGAAGCCTTCGTCGGCGACCGTCTGCTCGAAGCCGCATGGCGCGAGGCACTGTGGCTGGTCAAGGACGGCATCTGCACCGTCGAGGAACTCGACGACATCATGCGCTATTCCTTCGGCCTGCGCTGGGCGCAGATGGGCATGTTCCAGGTCTATCGCGTTGCCGGCGGCGAGGCGGGCATGCGTCACTTCATGGCGCAGTTCGGGCCTTGCCTGAAATGGCCGTGGACCAAGCTGATGGATGTGCCGGAATTCAACGACGAGCTGGTCGACCTGATCGCCACCCAGTCGGACGAGCAGGCACATGGCCTGTCGATCCGCGAGCTGGAGAAGATCCGCGACGACAATCTGGTCGCGATCATGGACGCGCTGTCGAAGCAGAACAAGGGCAAGGGCTGGGGCGCCGGCGCGCTGCACAAGGACTATACCAGGCAGCTCGCCAAGCTGGCGGCGAAGAAGGCTTCCGCCAAGGTCACGGCCAAGGCCGAAGCGGCCAAGCCGGCGAAGAAGGCCGCGAAGCCGGCAAACTCTGCGAAACCGGCCAAGGCTGTGAAGGTCGAGAAGCCGAAGAAGAAGAGCGGCAAGAAGAAGGGCTGAGGCGATGCAGTTCGGTCTCTCGGAAGAACAGAAGCTCATCGTCGAGACGACGCGCGCCTTCGTCGAGAACGAGCTCTACCCGCATGAGCGGGAGGTGGAGCGCACCGGCGTGCTGCGCCGCGAGCTGATCGACGAATTGAAGGCTATGGCGATCGAAGCGGGGCTGTACGCTGCCAACATGCCGGCCGATGTCGGCGGCGCCGGGCTCGATACGGTGAGCTGGCTGCTCTACGAGAAGGAGCTCGGCCGCGCCAATTACGCGCTGCACTGGACCTGCGTGGCGCGTCCCTCCAACATCCTGCTCGCCGGCACGCCGGAGCAGCGCGAGAAATACCTCTTCCCCTGCATCCGCGGCGAGAAGTGGGACTGCCTGGCGATGACCGAACCCGGCGCAGGTTCCGACCTGCGCGGCATGAAGGCGACCGCCGTGCAGGACGGCTCGGACTGGGTGCTCAACGGCACCAAGCACTTCATCAGCCACGCCGATCTCGCCGATTTCGCGATTTGTTTCATGGCCTCCGGCGAGGAAGAGACCCCGCGCGGCAAGCGCAAGAAGATCACCGCCTTCTTCGTCGACAAGGGCACCAAGGGTTTCACGGTGCGCGACGGCTACCGCAATGTCTCGCATCGCGGCTACACCAACTCGATCCTTGAGTTCGACGACTGCCGGCTGCCGGCGAGCCAGGTGCTCGGCGAAGTGCACAAGGGCTTCGACGTCGCCAACTCCTGGCTCGGCGCCACGCGCCTCCAGGTCGGCGCCACCTGCCTCGGCCGTGCCGAGCGCGCTCTGTCGCACGCCATCGAATATGCCGCGCAGCGCCAGCAGTTCGGCCAGCCGATCGGCAAGTTCCAGGGCGTGTCCTTCAAGCTCGCCGACATGGCGACGGAGCTGAAGGCCGCCGATCTGATGGTGTTCGAAGCCGGCTGGAAGTACGATCAGGGCACCGTCACCGACCAGGACATGGCGATGGCCAAGCTGAAGGCCACCGAGATGCTCGCCTTCGTCGCCGACGAAGCGATCCAGATCCATGGCGGCATGGGGCTGATGGACGACCTGCCGCTGGAGCGCATCTGGCGCGATGCGCGCGTCGAGCGCATCTGGGAGGGCACGTCGGAGATTCAGCGACATATTATTTCGCGGGCGCTGCTGCGTCCGTTCGGAGCTTAGAGCATGATGGTCCAAAGCCGGAATCCGGCTTTGGACGGGATCATGCTCAAACGAAAAGATGACCATGCATAAACTCGAACGTCTCCTGCGCCCCAAATCGATCGCCGTGTTCGGCGGGGCGCAGGCCGCCGCCGTCGTGGCTCAATCGATCAAGATGGGCTTTGCCGGCGAAATCTGGCCGGTGCATCCGACCAAGGATGAGGTCGCCGGCCGCAAGGCGTACCGCTCCGTCGCCGACCTGCCTGGCGCGCCGGACGCCGCCTTTGTCGGCGTCAACCGGCATCTCACCATCGAGGTGATCAAGGCACTGGCCGAGCGCGGCGCCGGCGGCGCCGTCTGCTTTGCCGCCGGCTTCCTCGAGACCGAGGCCTATGACGAGGACGGCGAGCGGCTGCAGGCCGAGCTCGTCGCCGCCGCCGGCCAGATGCCGATCATCGGGCCGAACTGCTACGGCCTGATCAACTATGCCGACGGCGCGCTGCTGTGGCCCGACCAGCATGGCGGCATACGGCTGGCCGAGGGCGGCAAGGGCGTCGCCATCATCACGCAGTCGTCCAACATCGCCATCAACATGACGATGCAGAAGCGCGGCCTGCCGATCGCCTTCCTGATGACGGCGGGCAACCAGGCGCAGACCGGGCTCTCCGAAATGGCGCTCGGCCTCATCGAGGACGAGCGCGTCACTTCGCTCGGCCTGCATATCGAGGCCTTCGATTCGGTGGCGGGCTTCGAAAGGCTGGCGGCCCGGGCGCGCGAACTGAAGAAGCCGATCATTGCCATGAAGGTCGGGCGGTCCGAACAGGCAAGGCAGGCGACGGTGTCGCACACCGCTTCGCTCGCCGGCTCCGACGCCGCCTCCGGCGCGTTCCTCAAGCGGCTCGGCATCGCGCGCATCGATTCCATTCCGGCCTTCATCGAGGCGCTGAAGCTTTTGCACATCACCGGTCCGCTGCCGGGCTACAAGCTGTCTTCGATGAGCTGCTCCGGTGGCGAGGCCTCCGTCATGGCCGACAGCGCCGAGGGGCGCTGGGTGCATTTCCCGGCGCTGACAGCCGAGCATCGCGCCCATGTCAAATCGACGCTCGGTCCGCTGGTGGCGGTTGCCAATCCGCTCGACTACCACACCTTCATCTGGAACAACGAGCCGGCGATGACCGCGACCTTCACCGCCATGGTGTCGGGCGGTTTCGACTTGAACATGCTGGTGCTCGACTTCCCGCGCCCGGACCGCTGCTCGGACGTCGACTGGTGGGCGACGCTGCGCGCCTTCGAAGCGGCGCTGAAGACCAACAAGGCGCAAGGCGCGATCGTCTCCTCGCTGCCGGAAAACCTGCCGGAGGAATACACTGCAGGCCTGATGGCGCGGGGCATGGTGCCGTTGTTCGGCATTTCCGAAGCCATGGATGCCGCCCAGGCTGCCGCTTTCATCGGCTGGGCCTGGCGCGAGCCGCAGGCGCAGCCGGTCGACACCACAGCGGCAGGCGCATCCGAGGCCAAGCGCGTGACGCCGGACGAGGCCGAAGCCAAGGAAAGGCTGATCAAGGCCGGACTGCCGGTGCCGAAGGGCGAGCGCGCCTCCAATGCGGTCGAGGCGGTGATCTCCTCCATGACGCTCGGCTTCCCGGTCGCTCTCAAGGCGCTCGGCGTGACGCACAAGTCGGAAGTCGGCGCCGTCAGGCTGAACCTCAAGGATGCCGAATCCGTCAGCGCCGCCGCGCACGACCTTCTGCCGCTCGGCACCGGGCTCTATGCCGAGCGCATGGTGCGCGACGGCGTCGCCGAGCTGATCGTCGGCTTCACCCGCGACCCGATGTTCGGCGTGGTGATGACGCTGGGCACCGGCGGCGTGCTGGTGGAACTTTTGCGCGACAGCGTGACGCTGATGCTGCCGGCGACGCGCGACGACATCGAGGCGGCATTGCGTGGGCTGAAGCTCTATCCTCTGCTCGAAGGCTATCGCGGCCGGCCGAAGGCCGACGTCAACGCCGCCATTGACGCCATCGCCGGCATTGCCGACTTCGTGCAGAAGAACGAAGGCGAGATCGAGGAACTCGACATCAACCCGCTGATCGTCTGCGCCGAAGGCAAGGGCGCATGGATCGCGGACGCCCTCTTGGTGCTTGGAGAAAAGAAGAATGGCTGACGTCATCACCACCCGCCGCGAAGGCGCGATCCTCGAGGTCACGCTCGACCGGCCGAAGGCCAACGCCATCGACCTCAAGACATCGCGGCTGATGGGCGAGACCTTCAAGGCGTTCCGCGACGATCCGGAGCTGCGCGTCGTCATCGTCAAGACGGCCGGCGACAAGTTCTTCAGCGCCGGCTGGGACCTGAAGGCGGCCGCTGCCGGCGATGCGGTCGACGGCGACTATGGCGTCGGCGGCTTTGCCGGCCTGCAGGAACTGCGCGACCTCAACAAGCCGGTGATCGCCTGCGTCAACGGTATGGCGGTGGGCGGCGGCTTCGAGCTGGCGCTGTCCTGCGACCTCATCTACGCCTCGGACCATTCCTCCTTCGCACTGCCGGAGATCCGCGCCGGCACGCTGGCAGACGCCGCGACGATCAAGCTGCCGAAGCGCATTCCCTACCACATCGCCATGGACCTTCTGTTCACCGGCCGTTGGATGGATGTCGCCGAGGCGCATCGCTGGGGCCTGGTCAACGAGGTGCTGCCCAAGGACAAGCTCGAGGAGCGCGTCTGGGAGATAGCAAGGTTGCTCGCCAGCGGCCCGCCACTGGTCTTCGCATCGATCAAGGAGACCGCGCGTGTGGCCGAGGCGCTGACCTTCCAGGATGCGATGAACAAGGTGACGAGGAGGCAGCTGCCGACCGTCGATATCCTCTACGGGTCGGAAGACAATATGGAAGGATTCCGGGCGTTCGCCGAGAAGCGCGATCCGGTGTGGAAGGGACGATAACGTCGGAGATGACGGCGTCATCCATCATGACCGACTACAAAACCCTTATCGACGCGGAAACGTGGGCCTTCATCGAGAAGACCAACTCCTATTATCCGCCAGATACGATCGACTACACGATCGAAGAGCAGCGGGCGATCTACGACCGGATGTGCCGGGAGTTCTTTGCCGGCTACCCCCAAGGCGTGACGGCGGAAACGACTGTCGTTGCCGCGCCGACCAACAGCATCTCGATCCGCGTCTACCGCAACGCCGTTCCGAACAAGGCCGCGATGGTGCTCTATATCCATGGCGGCGGCTTCATCCTTGGCGGGCTGGACAGCCATGACGATGTCTGCGCCGAGCTTTGCGCCCGCACCGGCTTCGATGTGGTCTCGCTCGATTACCGGCTGGCGCCGGAGCATCTGCACCCGGCGGCCTTCGACGACGCCACGGACGCCTTCGAATGGGCCGCCAAGACCTATGACTGCCCGGTCCTGCTCTGCGGCGACAGCGCCGGCGGCAATCTCTGCGCGGCGGTTGCGCATGCGACGCGCGGCCATGCCAAGAAGCCGGCCGGCCAGGTGCTGATCTATCCCGGCCTCGGCGGCGACCACTCGAAGGGCTCTTACGTTACGCATGCCGAGGCGCCGATGCTGACCGTGCGCGACCTCGACTTCTACAAGCATGTCCGCACTGGCGGCGTCGACTTGACCGGCGACATCACGCTCTACCCGCTCGCCGACGCCGATTTCGCGAACCTGCCGCCGACCGTGCTGATCACCGCGCAATGCGACCCGCTGTCATCCGACGGCGAAGCCTATCGCGACCGCATCGTCGCGGCCGGCGGACACGCCTTCTGGTTCGAGGAACCCGGCCTTGTGCACGGTTATCTCCGAGCCAGGCACATGGTGGGCCGGGCGCGGACCAGCTTCACCCGCATCGTCGAGGCGGTTTCGGCGCTCGGGCGCGGCGACTGGATCTGGTGACATCCCAGGGCGCTTTCCGCTGCGCTATCCTGACATGAACCTTTCCCCGCCGGCGGGCGACTGATGGCCGGGCGCCGCGATGGTGCGGTCCGGAAAGGAAAGCCGACATGACCAGAAACCCAGGGACTTCGCGGTCTCCGGGAACAACGGGAGTCCAGCGCGATCACCGCCTTCGGGATGGCGTTGACGCGCTGGGCTTCCGGCTGATTCCGTTGACCCTGCCCGGCAGCCGGCGTATCGTCGCAAAGAGGAAAACAGACAATTCGATCGGGGAAGAACGTGCCGCAACGCCGCGCCTTGCCCCGGTTGGCGCGGTAGAGGCGGACGCTTCTCCCAGCGGCTTCGGGGGGAGTTCAATGTCTGGCGTTCGCGGCTCGTTCCTGCGTTCCCGTGGCGGCCGTTTGCGCCGCGCAATCGCGACAGGTAGCGGAATTCTCGCTTTGGCGCTGTCCGCCGGCCTGTGGCTCGGCGGCGCGGCGAAGGCGCAGGAGATCATCTATCCCGGATCGATGGCGGTCACCGGCTTTCCGGGCACCATCATTCCCGATTTCGATCAAGGTCTGCCGCCCGGCGTCGACCCGGTCGACGAGACCTTCATCGACACGTCCCGCGCATCCTTGCGCATTTTCGACGTCTCGCATCTCGGCGGGCCGGCCTCCGGCCAGCTTGTCTTCACGCCGCCTCCCTTCGAGGTGACGGCCGGGCAGATCGGTGAGGTGTTCGGCCTCACCTATGACGACGGCGTGCGCGACGGTGTACCGTCGGGCGTTCCCAACCTCTATGCGGCCGCGACCTCGCTGCAGGGCATCGAGATCGTCACGCCGGACCAGGACGATGACGGTAGGCCGGAACGGCAGCGCCGCGGCGCCGCGGGTGCGGTCTTCATGGACGGCCAGTTCGGCACCGAGAATGGCGGCGGCCCAGGCACGATCTGGAAGATCGACGGCATCACGGGCGCTGTCTCGAAATTCGCCGATATCGACACCAACAGCGGCCCCGGCATCGGCAACCTCGCCTTCGATCCGACCCATCGCGAGTTCTTCGCTTCGGATCTCGACACGGGACTCATTCACCGCATCGATATCGAGGGCAATCTGATCGACAGCTTCGACCATGGCGTTGCCGGACGACCGGCGCATGGGCTCGCGCCGGTCGCCGATGACGGCACCCCAATGGACATCCAGGCTGCCGCTTTTGATAGCGAAGACCCCGCGACCTGGGGCTACACGCAGGATGCGCGCCGGGTCTGGGCCGTCGCCTATCATGGCGGCCGGCTCTACTATTCCGTCGGCGAGAAGGCCGAAATCTGGTCGTTCGGCATTGCGAGCGACGGAAGCTTCGCAGGCGATCCGCGCTGGGAGCTGACGGTCAAGGCGGACCAGGATTATGCCGTCACCGACATCGCCTTCGACAACAAGGGCTTCATGTATCTCGCCCAGCGCGGCCCGATCGAAAATCGCTATGATTACAGCCGCTTCGCCTCCTCCGGCAAAGGCGAGCTGATCCGCTACTGGCGCGAGGACCCGGACGATCCGGCGACGGAATCGGCCTGGGTCGAGGTTCCAGAGGAATATGCGATCGGCTTCCCGCAGGGCAATCGCCAGTCGGCCGGCGGCGTCGACCTGCAATATCGCTATGATGCCGAAGGCAATCTCGACACGTCCGTCTGCACCGACACCGTCGTCAACACCGGCGACAAATTGCGCGACAATCCGGAGCTTGCCGAGCGGCTCGCCGCCGGCGGGCCGCTTGCCGTGCATGGCGTGCAGCTGACCCCGAGCGGGCTGGTCAAGCCGGCCAACGTGCCGCCCTTCGGCTCCTGGTTCGTCGATTTCGACGGCTATTTCGAGGACCCGGACGTGCAAGGCCATGTTGGCGACGTCAGGGTCTGGCGTCCTTGCGAGGGCCGCGCCGGCTATTACGAGGAAATCCCCGGCGGCTATCTGCCTCCGTTCTATCCGCCCGACTTCCCGCCGCCCGGCAATCTGCCGCCCTGCGTCGATGTCGAGGACGTGCATTACTACTGCACGCCGCGCGGGCTGCGGGCCGAACTCACTCTCCATGACCACGCCGGCTTCGGCGGCGATTCGATCAAGGCGCAGTCCAGGACGCCCGGCGTCGGGGTGACCACCCCCATGTCGCATGTCCCGGGCAAGCCCTACACGGTCGACATCACCGGCCATGATCCGGGCGATACCGTCAATGTCGGGCTCTGCTTCTATCGTAAGTCCGACCAGGACAAGGGCGGCTCCTACCCTTGCTGCAAGATGACGCTGCCGCTCAGAACGCCAGCCGTCGACTGCGAAGCGCCGAGGAGGGAAAGATGAGCGATCTCGCCCATTCCCGCTTCGCCTCGCGCAAAACCGTCATGGAGACGATCATGAAACCGCTGTCATATGCCAGGCGCGGCGCGCGCTGGCTGATGGCGGCCGGTATCGCGGTCGCCATGATGCCGGCTCTGCCGGCGCTCGCCCAGAGCCAGGCTCCGGCCGCGACCAGCCAGGCCGCCAATCCGGCGTCACGCGGCATCAACGCGGAACTCGCGCGGATCGTGCCGTTCTTCACCAAGAAAGGCGGCCAGAGAAGCTGCGATACGGTCGAATATGTCCTGAGCTTCGGCATCCATGGCGACCCGCAGGATTTCGACCGGCCAAGCGTGGCGGCCTTGCTCAAGGCGACAAGGCTCGATTTCAGGGACCAGCTGCCGCACGGCCTGCAGATCGTCAGCGTCAATGTCGCCGGCGACGGCACCAGCGCCTCCGGCGGACCGCTGCCGGCTGCTTCGATCAGCACGTCGGCGGGTCCGAACGACACGGCGAGCGTCTCCAATTTCCGCATCAGCGCTGCCAACCTCGATGGCGCGGGTGCTGCGAACGAACGCGTCATCACCTTCCGGATCACCGCCAAGATAGACCATGCGGCCTTCCCCGCACCGGCGACGGTCGACAACCAGGGAGAGATCAAGGTTTCGCTGCGAGGCGGGCCGGCAACGACCATCCCCTCGCAGGATCCGGACAAGCCAGACGACGGCGATTTCCTCACCGGGGTGAAAACCTCGATCAGGATCGACCTGACCAAATGCAACCCGCCGCCTCCGCCTCCCGGCAAGGAATGCTTCAAGGTCGAGCACGGCACCGTCGATTGCGTGCCCGGCGGCGGGGCCTTCATCTACCATATGCCGGTCGGACCCGAGATGGGCGGCAAATGGGTGCAGGTGGCGACGACCACTCCCGGCATCAGCATCGTTCCCGACACGCAGAAGGTTCCGGTCGGCGGCGGCGTGCTGAACTGGAAGATCATCGGCGCCTCGCCTGGCGAGACCATCCACCTGATCGTCACCGGCATCGAGACCTATGTCGGGCCGAAGGAGGGCTGGGGGCTCTGCTGCACCCAGGTCATCGACATCGTCATCCCGCGTGATCTGAGATGCCCGCCGAAGGACAAGGAGCCGGACCTCAAGGTCGAGAAGCATGCCGACGTGCCGCGCTGCACGATGGCCGGCGGCTGCGACTTCACCATCACCGTCACCAATGTCGGCGACGCGCCCTATAACGGCAAGATCGTGCTCGACGAGGTGACGTTGCCGGCAGGCTCGGTGCTGACTTCCGGGCCGAATGCGCCCTGGGTCTGCGTGCCCGGCACGACGCCGATGACCTGCACCTATCCGGTAACGACGCTCAACCCCGGCGCCGCGGTCAACCTCAAGCTCGGTTTCAAGCCGGCGGGCGGCTGGCAGGGCGGCGCGTTGCGCAACTGCGCCGCCTATGACTACCAAGCCAGCGGCAAGCCGCTGTTCGGCAGCCAGCAGAACGACCGCGGCTGCGCTTCGATCCCGATCTGCAGCCGTGGCGATCGCGATCCGCAGTGCAATCCGCCGGTCGAGAAGAAGGTCGACCTGATCCTGAAGAAGCGCGCCCGCACCCCGGTCTGCACGCCGGACGGCGTTTGCTCTTTCGTGATCGACATCATCAACAACGGCACCGGCACCTATAACGGGCCGCTGACGGTGATCGACACCTATCCGGGCGGCGCGCCGACCTCATCGACCTTCGGGCCGAGCCCGCCATGGGCTTGCGGACCTAACGGGCCTGGACAGTTCCGCTGCGACAATGCAGGCATCGCGCTGCCTCCGGGCGCCTCGACGCCGATCGTCGTCAAGGCGGTGATGCCGGCAAACTACCGGCCGGACACGGTCGAGAACTGCGCCGAGGTGAAAGGCATTCCCGGCGAGGTCGACCTCGCCAATAACAAGGCCTGCGCGACCGAGCGCATCCGCCATCCGAATGGCGGCCAGCCCGGTCTGCGCATCACCAAGACATGCGGCGGCTCGCTGGGCGGTGCCGCGGCTGTTTCCTGCCGGATCACCGTCAGCAATGCCGGCAGCGCGGCCCCAACTGGCCCGGTGCGGGTCAGCGATGCCGCCACGCTGGTGTCGGGCGGAGCGCCTGTCCAGATTCAAACCGTCACCCCTGACGGTGCGGACTGGGCTTGCGGTCCGGTGCCTGCAAACACGCTGTCGTGTCAGATTCTCGGCGCCGTGATGACGCCCGGAACCAGCCGGCACTTGGACGTGACGGTGAGCGGCAATGGCGCGTTCGAGAACTGCGCGCGCGGCAGTTTTGGGCCGGCGCCGGGCGACGACATCGTCTACCCGATCGGTCAGGCCTGCGCGAAGGGCGGCGGCGCCTCCACCATCCGCGTCGAGAAGACCGGCGACGCCGAATGCCAGCCGGGACAACCATGCTCGTTCGAGATCACCATCACGAATGACGGGCCGAACCCCTTCTCCGGTCCAGTCCGCATCGGCGATGCGATCGGCGTGGAGGGTCTCGGCCGGCTGGAAGGCGTTCAGATCACGTCGATCGACCCACCCTTCGGCTGTTCGCCGGAGCCGACGACGCTGCCGGCATCCTGCATCGCCAATCTGACGCTGGGCGCCGGCGAAAGCCACAGCCACCACGTCACCGTGATCCTTCCCGAGGATGGGCGCCTTGCCGCTCTGCAGGGCACGGTCAACGGCCAGAACTGCGTCGGCGTGCTTCCTCCGAACACGCCGGTGCAAGGCGGCGGCGACGTGCTGTCGCGCGACCTGACCACCAACCAGGGCGATCGCGGCAAGGCTTATGCGTGCCATCCCTTCACCATCCGGCACGCGGTGAAGAACCAGTGCTTGTATGGACTGGTGATGAACTCGGCCGGCCGTTGCGTCTGCCCGGAGGGCACCACCTTCCGCAACGGCCAATGTTCGGCTGGTGGAGGCACAGGCGGCGGCACCAAGCTCCTGCCCCTGCCGCCACCGCCGCGCTGCGTCCTGCTGCAGGGCCAGATCCGGACGGCGGACGGACGTTGCGTCTGCCCGCGCGGCACCGATCTGGAGAACGGCAAATGCGTGCGGAGCGACATACCGGAAGAGCCGCAGTGCACGCTGCGTCCCGGCCAATACCGCGACGAGAACGGCAACTGCGTGTGCCGCCGCGGCGAGCTGGTCAACGGCGTTTGCCAGGTCGCTCCACCGAAGTGCACGATCCGTGGCGCGGTGCCGACATCGAACGGCTGCACCTGCCCGGACGGGACGCATCTGGACCGCGCGGCCAAGGCTTGCGTGCCTGACCGGCAGCCGCCTGCCCACTGCCGCATCCGCGGCCAGGTGCGCAACGCCGATGGCGATTGCGTCTGCCCGAAGGGGACGGCGCTGAAGGGCAAGGCTTGCACGCCGATCAGGAAGCCGCAGACGTGCTCGATCCGCGGCCAGGTCCTCAACAAGCGCGGCGCCTGCGTGTGTCCGCGCGGCACCGAGGTGATAGAAGGCAGATGCGGCACGTTCGAAGACGCTGAATGCGCTCCGGGCTCGCAGATGATCGACGGCATTTGCCAGCCGATTATCAGGCGGCGCTGCCCGGTCGGCACGACCGGACGGTATCCGGATTGCTTCCCGATCCGCCGGCAGCCGGGCCTGGGGATCAATCCGAACCTGCTGCTCAACCCAAACATCCTGCAGCAGCTGGTGCCGCAGCGACAGCCGCGGCGTGTGCTGCAGGACCCGGCGGGCGCCAACATCCAGAACTTCAAGCCGTAAAGCAGGCGGCTGAAGACCAAGACCCGCCGGAGCGATCCGGCGGGTCTTTCTTGTCCCGCGCTTCCCCTTTCGGCATCTTCCTCCTGTTTAGCCGCATTTCCGCAACTCCAAGTGATTCCACTTGGGCGCAAAATGCTCTAGGCAATCCGAGATTTGCATCCGCAACAGAGGCCGCAGCATGAGCAAGAAGACCCTGATCGCACCGTCGGTGCTGGCATCGGATTTTTCGAAGCTGGGTGATGAGGTCGAGGCCGTCGCGGCGGCCGGCGCCGACTGGATCCATCTCGACGTGATGGACGGCCATTTCGTGCCCAACATCACCTTCGGCCCGCCGGTGATCAAGGCGA
Source organism: Mesorhizobium sp. M2A.F.Ca.ET.043.02.1.1 (assembly GCF_003952405.1). Classification (NCBI taxonomy): domain Bacteria; kingdom Pseudomonadati; phylum Pseudomonadota; class Alphaproteobacteria; order Hyphomicrobiales; family Phyllobacteriaceae; genus Mesorhizobium; species Mesorhizobium sp. M2A.F.Ca.ET.043.02.1.1. Next base: position 3,665,177 of record NZ_CP034445.1, on the reverse strand, counting down.
TCCGCAACCGCACCAAGGCCTTTTTCGACTGCCATCTGATGATCGCGCCGGCCGATCCTTACCTGGCGGCTTTCGCCGAGGCCGGCTGCGACGGCATGACGGTGCATGCCGAGGCCGGGCCGCATCTCGACCGCTCGCTGCAGACCATCAAGAGCCTCGGCAAGAAAGCCGGCGTTTCGCTGAACCCGGCGACGCCGGAGACGGCGATCGAATATGTGCTCGACCGGCTCGACCTGATCCTGATCATGACCGTCAATCCGGGGTTCGGCGGGCAGGCCTTCATCCCGGCGATCGTCGACAAGGTGAGCCGGGTGAAGGCGCTGATCGGCAGCCGGCCGATCCATATCGAGATCGACGGCGGCGTCTCGGCCGAGACCGCACCGCTGGTGACCGCGGCCGGCGCCAATGTGCTGGTGGCGGGCGCCGCCGTCTTCAAGGGCGGCAGCGTCGAAGCCTACAGGACAAACATTGAAGCGATTCGCACGGCTGCCGACAAGGCTGCCAGTTAATATACAACCGGCCCGCCTCTCGCCCGAGTTGCAAGGCCGAAGCGCTCATTGAACGACTGTTCAGTATATATAACGTCGTACGGAAACAGCGGTTTCCTTGTCGAGATTCTACTTCAAACATTCAATAGACCATCCGCCTTGTCTTAAAGTCGAATATCATCATCTACCGCTTGAGCCCCCCTTGCCCGGCTGTATGATATATGTACGGGAAATTGCTTGACCGAGGGGCCCTGACAAAACTGGGCAAGCAATAGGAGTTCATTTGACACACGGAACTGCCGATCCGGGCGACGGCAAGGGCGCCAAGAGCACGCTGGCCAGTTCAGTGTACCAACAGCTCCGCGACGATCTTTTGCGCGGCGCGCTGGAGGCTGAGAGCAAGCTGCGTGTCGAGTGGGTCGTTTCGCGCTACGGGGCGGGCGCCTCACCGGTGCGCGAGGCCCTCAACCGCCTTGCCGCCGAGGGCCTGCTCGGGCGGCATGACCAGCGCGGCTTCTTCCTCATGCCGGTCGGCGCCGCGGAACTGGAGGAATTGACGCGGACGCGCTGCTGGCTGGAGGAACGGGCGCTGCGCGAATCCATTGCGCACCGCACGGCCGAATGGGAAGAACAGCTGGTGCTGGCCCGCCACCGCCTGGCCCGCGCCGAGCGTCGCCTGCCGGAGGATCCCTCGACCAACGACCCGGAATGGGAGAAGCTACATCGCGCCTTTCATCGGGCGCTGATCGCGGCTTGCCGCTCGCACTGGCTGATCGGCTTCTGCGAACAGCTTTCCGACCAGGCCTCGCGTTACCGGCTGATCTCGCAAAATGGGCCGGGCATGGGCCGCGACGATCTCGGCGAGCACCGCATCATCGCCGAGCGCACCCTGGACGGCGACGCCGATGGCGCCGTCGAGGCGCTTCTCAACCATTACCGCCTCACCGCCGCGATGTGCATGGAACGCTTCGCCCAGGGCTATGATCCGAGGGCTGGCGTTGCCAAGGCGCGCCGCAGATAGCGACGGAAACCGCCCACGGTCTTTTTGCTCCGGCGGCCAAATCTGCTATTCGCTCAGGCGAGCGCGACGCATGTGCCATTCGGCGTCCGCGCCTGAGGAACCCTGCATGACCAATCATCTGTTCGACGCGTTCCGTTCCCGCATGCCGGCTCCCGACCGGCTGCTGATGGAGACGGATGACGGCCGTTCGATCAGCTATGGCGACATGCTGGCGAAGTCGGCGCAACTGGCGCATGCGCTGACGCAGGCCGGCGTCGAGCCGGGCGACCGCGTCGCGGTCCAGGTCGAGAAGAGCCCGGAGGCGGCGCTGCTCTATCTCGCCTCGTTGCGCGCCGGTGCGATCTTCCTGCCGCTCAACACGGCCTACACGCTGCCCGAGCTCGATTATTTCATCCGCGACGCCGAGCCGAGGCTGATCGCGTGCGATCCGGACCGTCTTGCCGGCGTCGAGCCGCTTGCCGCGTCGATCGGCGCCGCGGTGCTCACGCTCGGCCGCGACGGACAGGGAACGCTGGCCAGCCAGGCTTCGCGGCAGGCGACGCAGTTCAGCGACCTCGCGCGCGGGCCGGACGATCTTGCCGCCATCCTCTACACCTCCGGCACGACCGGCCGCTCAAAGGGCGCGATGCTCAGCCACGAGAACCTTGCGTCCAACGCCCGCGTGCTGGTCGAGCAGTGGCGCTTCGGCGCCGACGACGTGCTGATCCACGCGCTGCCGATCTTCCACACGCACGGCCTGTTCGTCGCCACCAACGTCGTCCTGATGGCTGGCGCGACAATGTTGTTCGAGCAGAAATTCGATCCCGCGCGCATCCTGTCGCTGATGCCGCGCGCGACGGCCTTGATGGGCGTACCGACCTTCTATGTGCGGCTGCTGCAGCAGGAGGGGCTGACGCGCGAGGCTGCGAAGACGATCCGGGTGTTCATCTCCGGCTCGGCGCCGCTGCTCGCCGAGACGCACAAGGCCTGGCGCGAGCGCACCGGCCACGCCATCCTCGAGCGCTACGGCATGACCGAGACCAACATGAACACATCGAACCCCTATGACGGCGAGCGGCGCGCTGGCACCGTCGGCTTCCCCCTGCCCGGCGTTTCATTGCGCGTCACCGATCTCGAGACGGCCAGGCCGCTCGCACAGGGCGAGATCGGCATGATCGAGGTCAAGGGACCGAACGTGTTTGCCGGCTATTGGCGCATGCCCGAGAAGACCAAGGCCGAGTTCCGCGACGACGGCTTCTTCATCACCGGCGACCTCGGCCTGATCGACGCCGACGGCTATGTCCACATCGTCGGGCGCGGCAAGGACCTGATCATCTCCGGCGGCTACAATGTCTATCCGAAGGAGATCGAGAGCGAGATCGACGCGCTCGACGGCGTCAGCGAAAGCGCAGTGATCGGCGTCGCGCATCCCGATTTCGGCGAAGGTGTCACGGCCGTGGTGGTGCGCAAGCCGGGATCGGCGATTGAAGCGGCCGACATAGCTGCCGCCATCGCCGGCCGGCTGGCGAAATACAAGCATCCGAAGCAGGTGATTTTCGTCGACGAACTGCCGCGCAATACGATGGGCAAGGTGCAGAAGAACCTGCTGCGGGAGGCGTACAAGGATATCTACAAACCGTCGTGAGGTTTATTGTGCCCTGATGTTTGCGATCGTTCCATCTTCAGCCTGGCTAATGTCGAACAGAATAGGGCCGCTACGTCGCCAAGAACTGTATTCGCACTCCTTCGAGCAAATCGTTGAACAGATTATATCCGGCGCGCAGCGCTCAAAAGCGAGGGGCGAATTCAACTGTCATTCGCAAGGCACTCAGGCCAAGCACTCCCTCATCCGATACAGGATACGGTTGCAATGTGAAGCCAGAGCGGTTGATTTGTTCCACAATGGCGCGGGTGGCTATCGTGCCCAGTATTACATCGCCCCAAGCCTAGGTGAGCTGGCTGACAAGCATGTCTGCCGGCGCCTATCGGAACTCGTTATCTCTTGGGGTTGCTCCTCCGCGGTTAAATCTTCTCTGTCTTCTGAGAGTGCGAAGGCTTGGATTGCCCAAGGTCGATGGATAAGGCCCCCTCGCCGGCATCTTCAGAACCTACTTCTGGAGCAGTGGGCCTGCGATCCGATGACGGTTGACGCCCATAGACACAAACTGTGGAAATATTCGCGGCTGACGCCTGAAGAGGAAAATAGGATCGATCTTATTGGAGGTTGGCTTCGGCGAAGCGATTTCTCATCGCCGGACGTGAACTTCAAATCAGATCGGTCGACGCAAATCCACTCTTTTGGTTTTACTTAAAGTTGCAATCGTCCGTTGGCCGTAAACACCTTCTCACCACCGATCCAGACGTTCCTCAAATCCAGATGCTCCGACAGCCCAACAATGTCGGCAGCTGTCCCGTTGGCGAAGCGGCCGAGCCTATGCGCCTGGCCGATTGCCTCAGCCGGATAAAGCGAGGCCATCCGCAAGGCCTCGTCGAGATCGAGCCCGATGACGCGATGAACGAATCGGATGGCGGAGATCATGTCGAGGTCGGCGCCGGCCAGCGTGCCGTCGGCGAGCCTGAGGCTCCCGTCCTTGCGGTAGATGGTGCGGCCGTTCAGCGTGAACGAGGTCATGTCGGTGCCGATCGTCGCCATGGCGTCGGTGACCAGAACGATCTTGCCCGGCCCCTGCTTGCCGCGCAGCGCGAGGATCATCGTCGCCGGATGGACATGGATGCCGTCGGCGATGATGCCGGCATACAGACCACCGGTATCGATCGCAGCGCCCGCCAGGCCCGGCTCGCGGTTGCCGATCTGGCTCATGGCGTTGAAGAGATGCGTCACCACCGTGGCGCCGGCGGCGGCGTAGGCGCTGGCCGTCGCGTAATTTGTATCGCTATGGCCGAGGCTCACGATAACGCCGGCCTTGGCCAGCGCGGTGACACGGACCGGTTCGACCGATTCCGGCGCGATCGTGGTGAGCAGCACCGGCAGGTCCTGGCGCGCGGCGATGAGCGCGGCCTGGTCGGCGTCGGTCATCGGCCGGATCAGCGCCGGATCATGCGCGCCCTTGCGGGCCAGGGAAAGATGCGGCCCTTCCAGATGCAGGCCGAGGAAGCCCGGCACCTTTTCCCGGGCCGCCTCGCCGCCCGCAGCGACCGCCGCGGTGGTGATCGCCGGCGTGTCGGTGATCAGCGTCACCAGCAGCGCCGTGGTGCCGAAGGGCGCATGCGCCCGGCAGATCGTCTCGATCGAGGCGATGTCGGGATGGTCGTTGAGCATGACGCCGCCGCCGCCATTGACCTGGATATCGACGAAACCGGGCACCAGCAGGCCACCACCGGTCTCGACCGCCGGAACGCCGGACGGAATGGCGCCGGCGGGCAGGATGGCCTCGACCAAGTCGCCCTTGACGACAAGGGCGGCGTTGTCATGCCAGTCGGCGCCGTCAAAGATGCGGGCGCCGGTGAGTGCGAAACGGTCGCTCATACGGTTTCCGTCACCTTGCGCAGGTTGCGCGGCGTGTCCGGGTCAAGGCCGCGATGACGCGCGAAGGCTTCGACGAAGCCGTAGAAGGACACGATCAGCGGCAGCGGATCGGTAAGCGGATGGCCGGTAGCGACATGGGGAAGAAGCCTCGCGGCCTTGGCCTTGTCGGAGGTGATGAAGGCGGCGGCGCCCTTGGCCGTCAGACCATCAGCCGCCTCGGCGACCGAGGGTTCCGACGCGTCTCGCGCGGCAAGCGCCAGCACCGGGAACCCCGGTCCGACCAGTGCCAGCGGCCCATGCATGACTTCCGCCGCGCTGTAGGCCTCGGCATGCATGGCGCAGGTTTCCTTGAATTTCAGTGCCGCCTCGCTGGCGATGGCGAAGGAGGGGCCACGGCCGAGGATGAAGAGCGACTGCGGATCCTCCAAGGCGCCGGCGAGCGCCATCCAGTCGCAGGCGATCGCCTTCTCGAAATGGGCCGGCAGGCCGGCGAGCGCCTTGAGCAGTGCCTGGTCGTCGGTGGCGTGCGCCATCAGCGCGAGGCCGGCGACGGCCGAATTGACGAAGGTCTTGGTGGCCGCGACGGAGCGCTCCGGCCCGGCGAGGATATCGATGGCGTAATCGGAAGCCCGCGCGAGCGGCGAGTCGGCGGTGTTGGTGATGGCTACGGTGAGCGCGCCGCCGGCCCTTGCCGTTTCGGCCATGGCGACGATGTCCGGGCTCTTGCCCGACTGCGAGACCGCCAGGCAGGCAGAGCCGCGCAGCCTGAGCTTTGCGCCGTAGATGGAAGCGATCGACGGCCCGACGGAAGCGACCGCCAGGCCTGCCGTCAGCTCGACGGCATATTTCATGAAGGTCGCGGCATGGTCTGACGAGCCGCGCGCCACGGTGACGACAAATTGCGGGTCACGCTCGCGCAGGCCGCGCCCGGCCTCGGCCAAAGCCGAAGCCGAGCCGTCGAGAAGGCGGGCGGCGGCTTGCGGGATCTCGTCGATCTCGCGCCGCATATGGGTGGTGGTGGCGCTCATGGCCGGATCTCCTCTCCCGGCCCGGTCAGCCGGAGTTCCGCGACGAAATCATAGGCGTCGCCCCTGTAGACCGAGCGGGTGAACTCGATCACCTTGCCGCTCGCCAGATAGGAAATGCGCTCGATCTGCAGTCCGGCAACCCTCGGCGGCACTTCCAGGAGGCGCGCATCGGCATCGCCGAGATTGGTGGCCGAGATGCGCTGCACGGCGCGCACCGGACGATTGCCAGTCATGCCAAGCGCGGCGTAGAGCGAGGAGCCGATCGCTTCGGGATCGGGCAGAACGCTGGCCGAGAGCGCCGCGCGCTCGATCGCCAGCGGCGTGTCGTCGGCGATGCGCAGGCGCGCGACGCGGGCCACCAATTCGGTCGAGGACAGGCCGAGCACCATCATCTCGTCCGGCGACGGCGCATAGAGGCCGCGGTCGAGCCAGACCGAGCGCACGCTCATGCCGCGGCGCGCCATATCCTCGGTGAAGGAGGTGAGCCGCGACAGCGACTGCTCGACGCGCTCCATGCGCGGCGCGACGAAAGTACCCGAGCCGTGGCGCTGGACGAGGATGCCGCCCTTGACCAGGTCCTGCACCGCCTTGCGCACGGTGACGCGCGAGATATCAGCCTTGCTGGCGATGTCGCGCTCGGACGGCAACGCGTCGCCCGGGCCGATCAGGCCGCGATTGACCGCTTCCTCGATGCTTTTCCGCAGTTGCAGATAAAGCGGCGCGCCGCTCTGCGAGGATTGTTTCAGCATGGCGAATATCTGGTCGGCGGCGCTCATCGGGCGGCCTCCGAACCATTGGCGAAGACGCGCGCGGCCATCTGAACGGCGCCGCCCAGCGCATCGTCGAGCGGTGCTTTGAGCAGCGCCCGATAACGCGCCGAAAGGCGCGGCGCGTAAAGCGGCGCCAGGCCGCCGAGCAGGCAGAGCGGAGCGTCGGCGGCGAGATCGAGCGCGCCGAGCGAAGCCTGGACATCGGCAACCGCTTTGGCGAGGATGAAGTTGGCGACAAGATCGCCCTTCTCGGCATGCTCGAAAACCTTCGGCGCGAAGCCGCCGAAATCGCCGGGCTTGGCGTTAGTGGTGAATTCGACCACGTCTTCGGGATTGTTGCGGAAGACGGCGAGCATGGCGTCGGTCAGGGGCGAGCCCGGACGGATGCCGTCATAGGCAAGCAGCGTCTGTTCCAGCAGGTCGCGGCCGATGCGGGCGCCGCTGCCCTGGTCGCCGACCTGGAAACCCCAGCCGCCGATGGCGCGCGATTTCCCCCCTTGCGCGCCATATACGCAGTGCCGGTGCCCAGGATGGCCATAGCGCCGTCACCGGAGCCGACCGCGCCCTCGAGCGCGATCTCGGCGTCGGTTTCGACACGGCTCCGGCTGAACGGCAGGATTGCTTCGAGCTGCTGCCGGTAGGTGCCGACATTGGCGCCGGCCAACCCGAGAATGGCCGGTGTTTGCGGGATCAAATCCGGATCCGCGCCAGCCGCAAAGAAAGCCTGCCTGGCCGCTTCGATGATGTTGGCGCGGGCGCCGGTGAGATCGGTGCGGATGTTGGCGGCGCCGCTCTTGGCGCGGCCGACGACAACGCCGTCGACGGTCGCAAGGGCCGCCCTGCAGCTGGTGCCGCCGCCATCGATGCCAAGCACGAATTTCACGCGATTTCTCCTCGGGGCCGGATAATACCAATAAAATACCAATAGCCAAGAGTTAATTTCGGTTCAAAAACATTAAGCCGTATTTTATTGAAAAATCACGTTAATTTGCCGGCAAGCGAGTTCCGCCACCTGAAATTCGTTAATGCGTGTGGACAAGTGGTATTTTTTTGGTATTGTTCGTTCAGGTCGGAGGAAAATGGATGGCCGAGACGCGCACGGAAGCGCTTCACCAGAATGCCGAGGGGCTGGATGTCCAGGCCCCGGAAGCCATTCTGGCGTTCCTGGCCAACGCCCAGATCGAGGCCGCCAAGGCCGTGCACGGCGCCGTTCCGGCGATCGCCGCCGCCGCCGAACTCATCGCGAAGCAGTTGAAGAGTGGCGGGAAACTTGCCTATGCGGCGGCCGGCAGTTCCGGCCTGATGGCGGTGGCCGACGCGCTGGAATTGCCTGGCACCTTCGGCATCGCCCGCGACCGCATCGCCATCCTGATCGCCGGCGGCGACAATGCCTTCCGTACGCTGGCAGGCGGCCCCGAGGACGACACCGAGGAAGCTTCGTCGGCTGTTGCCGCGGCCGCTATCGGCAAGGGCGACTGCCTGATCGCCATCTCCGCAAGCGGCTCGACCCCCTATGCGGTCCAGGCGCTGCAGGACGCACGCAGCCGCGGCGCGGCGACCATCGCCATCGCCAACAACCGGGGCGCCGCGCTGTTCAAGCAGGCCGATGTCGCCATCCTGCTCGAAACGCCACCGGAGCTGATCGCCGGCTCGACGCGCATGGGCGCGGGCACCGCGCAGAAGATCGCGCTCAACATGCTGTCGACGCTTGCCGCCATCCATCTCGGCCATGTCCATGACGGCTACATGGTCAATCTCACCGCCGACAACATCAAGCTGCGCGACCGCGCCGTGCGCATGGTCGCGGCCATCAGCGGCAAGAGCCGCGACGACGCCGCCCGCTTGCTCGAGAAGAGCGGGGGCGTGGTCAAGACCGCCATTCTGCTCGCCGCGGGCGCGGCAAACGCCGATGCGGCTGAGAAGATACTGGAAGGAACCGGCCAAAAACTTCGGCCGGCGCTTTCCGAGATCGAGGGGAGCAAGGGGCGCTGAGCCCCTGTTCTCATCAAAACCGAACCTGAAAAAGGTCAACAGGGAGACTGAAGATGAAGACCAAACTACTGACGGCCCTTCTGCTCGGCACAAGCATCCTCGGCACGGGCATCCTCGGCACCACCGGGATGGCTCTGGCCGAGGACGTGACGCTCAACATCGAAAGCTGGCGCGGCGACGACCTGACCATCTGGAAGGACAAGCTGATCCCGGCCTTCGAAGCCAAGAACCCCGGCATCAAGGTGGTGTTCGCGCCTTCGGCTCCGACCGAGTATGACGCCGCCCTCGGCGCCAAGCTCGCTGCCGGCTCGGCCGGCGACCTGATCACCTGCCGCCCCTTCGACAAGTCGCTCGAGCTGTTCAAGAAGGGCAACCTTGCCGACATCTCCTCGCTGCCCGGCATGGAGAACTTCTCGCCCGTCGCCAAGGCCGCCTGGCAGACCGATGACGGCAAGTCGAGCTTCTGCGTGCCGATGGCCTCGGTCATCCACGGCTTCATCTACAACAAGGACGCCTTCGACAAGCTCGGCCTCAAGGTGCCGACCACCAACGAAGAGTTCTACGCCGTGCTCGACAAGATCAAGGCCGACGGCACCTACATCCCGATGGCGATGGGCACCAAGGATCTCTGGGAAGCCGCGACCATGGGCTACCAGAATATCGGCCCGAACTACTGGAAGGGCGAGGAAGGCCGCGCGGCCCTGATCAAGGGCGAGCAGAAGCTGACCGATGCCGACTGGGTCGAGCCCTACAAGGAACTGGCCAAGTGGAAGCCCTATCTGGGCGACGGCTTCGAGGCCCAGACCTACCCGGACAGCCAGAACCTGTTCACGCTCGGCCGCGCCGCCATCTACCCGGCCGGCTCGTGGGAGATCGGCCTGTTCAACACGCAGGCGCAGTTCAAGATGGGCGCCTTCCCGCCGCCGGTGCAGAAGGCCGGCGATACCTGCTACATCTCCGACCATACCGATATCGGCATGGGCCTGAACGCGGCTTCGAAGCATCCGGAAGAGGCCAAGAAGTTCCTGTCCTGGGTCGCTTCGCCGGACTTCGCCACCATCTATGCCAACGCGCTGCCGGGCTTCTTCAGCCTGAACTCGACGCCGGTGAAGATGGAAGACCCGCTGGCGCAGGAATTCGTCTCCTGGCGCGGCAAGTGCAAGTCGACGATCCGCTCGACCTACCAGATCCTGTCGCGCGGCACGCCGAACCTCGAGAACGAGACCTGGGTTGAATCGGCCAATGTGATCAACGGCACCGATACGCCGGAGGCCGCGGCCAAGAAGCTGCAGGACGGCCTCGACAGCTGGTACAAGCCGGCGAAGTAAAGTCTCAGGCAACGGGCCGGCCGGGAACATGCCCGGCCGGCATTCGAACAGCTGTTAGATAGCGATTGTCGGCGCAGCCTCCCGGTCTTACCCTCGATCTCGCGGGGAAAACGGAGCCGATCTGTCGCTGGCCTTGTCTTACCCCCAGAGGGGACAGCCAGGCCGTGCATCGAGGCATCAGCTAGCATCACCGAACTGGAACCCAGAGACGGCGGGGAACCGAACTCATGGACACCGAGACCATGGCTGCAAAAACGCGAGCGAAAAGACCCATACGCTGGCATGTCGGCGTCTTCCTGGCGCCGGCGGTGCTGGTCTACACCGCCTTCATGATCCTGCCGCTGTTCGGCACGCTGCAGCTCTCGCTGTTCCGCAACATCGAGCAGTCCCAGGTGTTTGTCGGCCTCGACAATTTCCGCACGCTGTTCGGCGATCCGAACTGGTCGGTGAATTTCTGGAATGCGCTCAGGAACAATGTCTGGTTCTTCATCATCCACATGCTGGTGCAGAACCCGATCGGCATCCTGCTGGCAGCGCTGCTTTCCAGCCCCCGGCTGCGCTTCACCGCCTTCTATCGCACGGCGATCTTCGTGCCGACGATCCTGTCCTTCGTCATCGTCGGCTTCGCCTGGAAGCTGATCCTGTCGCCGATCTGGGGCGTGGCACCGCATCTGATGGATTTTGTCGGCTTGAAGAGCTTCTTCACGCCCTGGCTCGGCAAGGAGCAATACGCGCTGACCGCGCTCAGCCTGGTGTCGGTGTGGCAGTTCGTCGGCATCCCGATGATGCTGATCTATGCGGCGCTGCTGTCGATTCCCGACGAGGTGATCGAGGCGGCCGAATGCGACGGCGTCACCGGCATGGCGCAGTTCTGGAAGATCAAGCTGCCGCTGATCCTGCCCTCGATCGGCATCATCTCGATCCTGACCTTCGTCGGCAATTTCAACGCCTTCGACCTGATCTACACCGCGCAGGGCGCGCTCGCCGGGCCGAACTATTCGACCGACATCCTCGGCACCTTCCTTTACCGCGCCTTCTTCGGCTTCCAGCTGCAGGTCGGCGATCCCAATATGGGCGCGGCGATCGCCACGATCATGTTCCTGATCATCCTCGCCGGCGTCTGCGTCTACCTGTTCCTCGTGCAGACGCGCCTGCGTCGCTACCAGTTCTGAGGCGCGCCATGAGCACAGCTACCCATTCGCTTCCCCGTACCATCGGCGCGCACGCGATCCTTATCACCTACACGGTGATCGCGCTGTTCCCGGTGATCCTGGTGGTGATGAATTCGTTCAAATCGCGCGCGGGCATCTTCGGTGCGCCGCTGACGCCGCCGACACCGAAGACCTTCGACCTGATCGGCTACACCACCGTGTTCGGCCAGGGCGATTTCTTCCACTATTTCCAGAACAGCCTCGTCGTCACTGTCGCCTCGCTGTTCTTGGTGCTTCTGTTCGGCGCGATGGCCGCCTTCGCGCTGTCGGAATACCGCTTCCGCGGCAACACGCTGATGGGGCTTTACCTGGCGCTCGGCATCATGATCCCGATCCGGCTCGGCACCGTCGCCATCCTGCAACTGATGGTGGCGAGCGGGCTGGTGAACACGCTGACGGCGCTGATCCTGGTCTATACCGCGCAGGGCCTGCCGCTGGCGATCTTCATCCTGTCGGAATTCATGAAGCAGGTGGCAAACGACCTGAAGAACGCCGGACGTATCGACGGGCTGTCGGAATATACGATCTTCTTCCGCCTTGTCCTGCCGCTGGTGCGGCCGGCGATGGCAACGGTCGCCGTCTTCACCATGATCCCGATCTGGAACGATCTGTGGTTCCCGCTGATCCTGGCGCCGTCGGAAGAGACCAAGACGGTGACGCTCGGCGCGCAGCTCTTCCTCGGCCAGTTCGTCACCAACTGGAACGCGATCCTGGCCGCACTGTCGCTGGCGATCCTGCCGGTGCTGATCCTCTATGTCATCTTCTCGCGGCAGCTGATCCGCGGCATCACATCGGGAGCCGTCAAGTGAGCCGTAACAGCCAACTCTCCACAGGGCTGCGCTTCACCCCGCCCGGGGTGACACCCTCTCAAAAGAAAGTGGAGCAGTCCGTGAGCGATAAACCCCTTCGTGTCGTCGTCGCCGGCCTTGGCAATATGGGCCGCAGCCATGCGCTGGCCTATCACACCAATCCGGGCTTCGACATCGCCGCGCTGATCAACCGCTCCGACGTGCCGCTGCCGGACGGGCTTGGACAGTACGGCATCCGCCGCTCGTTCGAGGAAGTGTTGCGCGACGAGAAGCCGGACGTGGCCGCGATCGCCACCTATTCCGATAGCCATGCCGACTATGCGGTGCGGGCCTTCGAGGCCGGTTGCCATGTCTTCGTCGAGAAGCCGCTGGCGACGACCGTTGCCGACGCGCAACGCGTCGTCGATGCGGCCAAGGCCAACGGCAGGAAACTGGTGATCGGCTATATATTGCGCCACCATCCGTCCTGGATCCGGCTGATCGCCGAGGCGCGCAAGCTCGGCGGTCCATATGTCTTCCGCATGAACCTCAACCAGCAATCCTCCGGCCACACCTGGGAGACGCACAAGCATCTGATGCGGACGACCTCGCCGATCGTCGACTGCGGCGTGCATTATCTCGACGTCATGCTGCAGATCACCGACGCGAGGCCGATCGAGGTGCGCGGCATGGGCGTGCGGCTCAGCGACGAGGTGGCGCCGTCGATGTACAATTACGGCCACCTGCAGGTGCTGTTCGAGGACGGTTCTGTCGGCTGGTATGAAGCCGGCTGGGGGCCGATGATCTCCGAGACAGCCTTCTTCGTGAAGGACGTGATGTCGCCCAGGGGCTGCGTGTCGATCGTCATGAAGGAGGGCGTGAAGTCCGACGACATCGACACCCACACCAAGACCTCGACCATCCGGCTGCATAGTGCGGCGACCGGACCCGACGGCAGCTTCGCCAAGGAAGACCAGCTGCTGTCGATGGAGGGCGAGCCGGGCCACCAGGAGCTCTGCGACCTGGAGCAGGCCTTCCTGCTCAAGGCCATCCGCGAAAATATCGATCTCACCCGCCACATGGACGATGCCGTGAAGTCGCTCGCCGTCTGCCTCGCCGCCGACGAGAGCGTGCGCAGCGGTAACGCCGTCAAACTCTAGAACAGGAACGAAGCCGTGGGCTCGCTGAAGATCGAGAATGTGAAGAAGGCTTTCGGGCCGGTCGAGGTGCTGAAGGGCATCGACCTCGAGGTGACGGACGGCGAGTTCGTCGTCTTCGTCGGCCCGTCCGGCTGCGGAAAGTCGACGCTGCTACGCGTCATCGCGGGCCTGGAGGACTCGACCTCCGGCCGCGTGCTGATCGACGGCGCGGACGTTTCCGTCACGCCGCCGGCCAAACGCGGCATCGCCATGGTGTTCCAGACCTACGCGCTCTACCCGCATCTGACGGTGAAGAACAACATGGCGCTGGGCCTCAAGCAGGCCGGCACGCCGGCCGCCGAGATCGAGCGGCGCATCAAGATCGCTTCCGCCATGCTGTCGCTCGAGCCCTATCTCGAACGCCGCCCGGCGGAACTGTCGGGCGGCCAGCGCCAGCGCGTCGCCATCGGCCGCGCCGTGGTGCGCGAGCCGAAGCTTTTTCTCTTTGACGAGCCGCTGTCGAACCTCGATGCGGCGCTGCGCGTCAACACCCGCCTTGAGATCGCGCAGCTGCACCGGCGGCTGAAGGCGACCATGATCTATGTCACCCACGACCAGGTCGAGGCGATGACGCTGGCCGACAAGATCGTCGTCCTCAATGCCGGCCGCATCGAGCAGATCGGCAGCCCGATGGAGCTCTACAATTCGCCGGCCAACGAATTCGTCGCCGGCTTCATCGGCTCGCCGAAGATGAATTTCATCGACGGCGCCAAGCTGGGCGAAACGGCGAAGACCATCGGGGTGCGGCCGGAGCATCTGACAGTCGATGCGAATTCCGGCGCCTGGAAGGGCACGGTGGTGCATGCCGAGCATCTCGGTGCCGACACCAACCTCTATCTCGACTGTCAGAAGGCGGGGCTGATCACGGTGCGCATTTTTGGCGTGTACAATGCCGAGCCCGGCGCGACGCTTTATGCGACGCCGGACGCGGCGAAGACGTATCGGTTTGGCGCGGATGGGAAGGTGTTGAGGTAAGCGCCGGCTTACTCGTCCGCCTTGAAGGTCTGCTTCTGCTGGCCGAGCCCTTCGATGCCGAGTTCCACCACGTCGCCGGCCTTCAGGAACACCGGCGGCTTCATGCCCAGCCCGACGCCGGGCGGGGTGCCGGTGGAGATGATGTCGCCGGGATGCAGCGACATGAACTGGCTGAGGTATGACACCAAATACTTCACGCCATAGACCATGGTCTTGGTCGAGCCGTTCTGCATGGTCTTGCCGTTGACGGTCAGCCACATCTTCAGGTTCTGCGGATCGGCGACCTCGTCCTTGGTGACCAGCCACGGGCCGGTCGGGCCGAAGGTGTCGCAGGATTTGCCCTTGGTCCACTGGCCCTGGCGCTCGGCCTGGAAGGCGCGCTCCGACACATCATGGGCGACGGCGTAGCCGGCGACATAATCCAGCGCGTCGTCCTCCGAAACATATTTCGCCGTCTTGCCAATGATCACGGCGAGCTCGACTTCCCAATCGGTCTTTTCCGAACCGCGCGGGATCAGCACGTCGTCATCCGGGCCGACGATGGCGGAACTTGCCTTCATGAAGATGATCGGCTCCGGCGGCACCGTGGCGCCGGTCTCGGCGGCGTGATCGGAATAGTTGAGGCCGATGCAGATAAACTTGCCCGTGCCGGCGACGCAGGCGCCCAGGCGCGGCTTGCCGGAGACCACCGGCAACGTCTTGGGATCGAGCTTGGAGAGCATCTCCAGCGAGGCCGGATGAAGCGTCGTGCCGGCAATATCGGCGACATGAGCGGAAAGGTCGCGGATATTCCCATCCGCATCAAGCAGGCCGGGCTTTTCACTGCCAGCTTCGCCATAGCGCAACAACTTCATCTCAACTTTCTCCACCTTGCGGCCAGCGGCCGTTTTCACAAATTCCCGTCAAAGCCAGCGGACCCTAGTCGCCGACCATACCGGCGGCAAGCGAGCCCGCTGCGATGCCGACCAAATCGTCGAGATTTTCAGACGTTTCGATCCGACCAACCCGCCGGCTTCGGAGCCTTTCGTCAGATCGACCAGCCGCCATCGATGTTGTAGGCCTGCCCCGACGTGTAGGTGGCGCCGGCAAGGTAGACGGCGAGATCGGCGATCTCCTCAGGCGTGCCCAGCCTGCCCATGGGCTGGCGGGCGATGAAGGCCGCTCGCGCCGCCTCATAGTCGCCCTGTGCATGCATGCGGTCCTGCAACGACGGGCTTTCGACCGTGCCCGGGCAGATGGCGTTGCAGCGGATACCCCTGGCGACATAGTCGGCGGCGACCGCCTTGGTCAGGCCGACCACGGCCGCCTTGGTCAGCCCGTAGACGAAGCGGTTCGGCACGCCCTTCTGCGAGCTCGCCAGCGAGGCCATGTTAATGATCGAGCCGTCGCCGCGCTCCAGCATTCCTGGCAGCACGGCCCGGATGGTGCGGATCATCGAACGGACATTGAGGTTGAGCGCGAAGTCGAGATCCTCGTCCTTCATCTCCAGAATCGAACCGCCATGGACGAAGCCAGCGCAGTTGAACAGCACATCGACGCGGCCGATCTCGGCGAAGGCGGAAGCGACGGCCGCGTCGTTCAGCACATCGAGTTTTCGCGTCGTAATGCCGGGGGTTTTGCCCAACTCCGCCAGCAACGGCTCGTTGATATCGGTGGCGTGAACGCTCGCGCCTGCCTTGGCGAAAGCCAGCGCGCTCGCCCGACCGATGCCTTGCGCCGCCGCGGTTATGACAACCACCTTACCTGTCAGATCCGTCATTTTTTTCCTCGCCTGCCTGGAGCGTTTCGCCTCTATCGATGGCCGGCCCGGGTCGTGTGCCAGACAGCCGGCATCGTGCGGTCAGATTTCCATTTCACAGATAAAGATGTTTTTTCTCGTTAAAGAACACGCGCCCGAGCGTCAAGCCCGAAGGCGATCACCTTCGCGACAGCGGCTGAAATGGTTCCGTCGCGCGGTGCCTCGGCGGAACACCTCAGTCGCCGTAGGGCACCCAGACGTTCTTGACCTCAATGGCGCGGCGCAGGAAGGGCTCGCCGGCCGCCTCGCTCGACGTCCAATCGAGCGTGCGGCCATTGCCGGTCCAGACGCGCTTGAGATTGCCGATGGAATCGGCCTCCGCCTTGGCGCAGGTGTCGGCATCGGCGAACAGCCAGAGTCCGTCGACATCGTCATGCTTGGCCAGCACGCCGGCAAGCTCGGCGCTGCGGCCGGTGACGATGTTGATCGCGCCGGCAGGCAAGTCGGAATATTCGATCACCTGGTAGAGGTCGGTGGCCAAAAGCGGATGCCGCTCCGACGGAACCGAGACCACCGTGTTGCCCATGGCGAGCGCCGGGGCGACCAGCGAGAGGAAGTTGAGCAGCGGCTGGTTGTCCGGCGCAACGATGCCGACAACGCCGACCGGCTCATGCAACGCAAGCGTCACGACACGGGCCGGCGGCTGATGGACGCGGCCCTCGAACTTGTCGGCGAGGCCGGCATAAAGGAACAGCCGCTCGATCGACTGCTCGACCTCCTCGCGCGCAGCCTTGGCCGTAACGCCCGTCAGCTGAACAAGGCGCGCGGCGAACTCGTCGGCGCGGCCGGACAAGTTCTCGGCGAAATAATAGAGAACCTGGCTGCGGTTGTAAGCGGTCGCATCCGGCCAGGCCTTGCAGGCGCGGGCTGCGGCCACGGCATCGCGGATATCCTTGCGGTTGCCGAGACCGACTTCGCCGGCAAGCTTGCCCTTGGCGGTGGCGACGGCCAGAGAATAGTTGCCGTCCGGCCGCACCTGCTTGCCGCCGATGAAAAGCTTTGCCGTGCGGTCGATCGCCGTGCCGTCGGCCTGTTCGATCGGCTGGGCAGAACTGGGGGCCGACGGCTTGATGGCAGGGCCAATGGGAAGCTTTGCCGCCAGATATTCGAACATGCCTTCGCGGCCGCCTTCACGGCCGAAGCCGCTTTCGCGATAGCCGCCGAAGCCGCAGGCGGCGTCGAACATGTTGGTGCCGTTGACCCAGACGACGCCGGCCTTCAACTGCGGCGCGACATGCAGGGCCAGATTAACGTTCTCGCTCCACACGGAAGCGGCAAGGCCGTAGCGCGTGTTGTTGGCAAGCTCGATCGCTTCCTCGGTGTTGCGGAAGGTCATGGTCGCCAGCACCGGGCCGAACACCTCTTCCTGCGCGAGAATGTTAGCCGGCGAAACAGAAGTCGCCAGCGTCGGCAGGTGATAATAGCCGGAGGACGGCAGTGCGGCGTCCGGCTGCCAGCAGACGGCGCCCTGTTTCGCGCCCTCGGCGATCAGTCCCTTGACCCGGTCGAGCTGGGTGCGGTCGACCAGTGGGCCGATATCGGTGTTCTTGTCGAGCGGGCTGCCGACGCGCAGCCGGCTCATCCTGCCCTTGACCTTGGCGATGAAGGCCTCGGTGATGCCCTCCTGCACAAGGAGGCGCGAGCCCGCGCAGCAGACCTGGCCCTGGTTGAACCAGATGCCATCGACGAGGCCTTCGACGGCGCTGTCGAGATCGGCATCCTCGAAGACGATGAAGGCCGACTTGCCGCCGAGCTCCAGCGACAGTTTTTTGCCGGACCCGGCCGTCGCCTTGCGAATGATCTTGCCGACTTCGGAGGAGCCGGTGAAGGCGATCTTCTGGACGCCCGGATGATTGACGATGGCGGCGCCCGCCTCAGGCCCGCCCTGGACGATGTTTACGACGCCCTTCGGCACGCCGGCACGCTCGCAGATCTCTGCGAACAGGATAGCGGTGAGCGGCGTGAATTCGGCGGGCTTCAACACCACCGTGCATCCGGCGGCCAGAGCCGGCGCGATCTTCCAGGCCAGCATCAGCAGCGGGAAATTCCACGGGATGACCTGGCCGACGACGCCGACCGGTTTGTGGTCAAGAAAATCCTTCTCGAGCGTCTGCGCCCAGCCGGCATGATGGATGAAATGGCGGATCGCCAGCGGCACGTCGATGTCGCGGCTCTCGCGGATCGGCTTGCCGTTGTCGATCGATTCCAGAACGGCGAACAGGCGCTGGTGACGCTGCATGGCGCGGCCGATGGCGTAGAGGACTTTTGCGCGGGCGTAGCCGGAGGAAGCCGACCATTTTGGCAGCGCCTTGGCGGCGGCGGTAACCGCGGCATCGATGTCGGCCGCGCCGGCATCCGAGACCTTCGCAAGCAGCTTGCCGGAGGACGGCTCGCTGGTCTCGAAAATCTTGCCGCCGGCCGCCGCTTTCCAGGCGCCGTCGATGAACAGCGCCTTGGAGAAATCGCGTCCGGCGAGCCAGGCATCGGCCTCGTTGCGGGCTTCCGGCGCGGGGCCGTAGTCCATGGCGTGATAGCGTTCGAGGATGTTCATGGGGCGCCTCCTTTACCCTCCCCCTTGTGGGGAGGGTCGATCGGCAAAGCCGATCGGGGTGGGGGTAAACGGTTAATGGTTCGGTTCATTGGATAGGCTATTTTGGTTTTACGAGCCCCACCCCGCCGCTGCGCGGCGACCCTCCCCAAGGGGGGAGGGTGGGAGCCTACGCCATCGCGTGGCGATGGTTGGCCGAGTAATGGCCGGTCAAATGATGCTCGAGCTGGCGTTCGATGTCGGTGAGCAGGCTCGACGCGCCGAAGCGGAACAGGTCCGGCTCAAGCCACGGCCGGCCGAGCTCCTCCTTCATCAGCACAAGCCAGTCGAGCGCGACCTTGGCGGTGGAAATGCCGCCGGCCGGCTTGAAGCCGATGAGATAACCGGTCTCCTCGAAATAAGCGCGGATGGCGCGCACCATGGTGAGACCGACGGGTAGCGTGGCGTTGACGCTCTCCTTGCCGGTCGAGGTCTTGATGAAATCGGCGCCCGCCATCATCGCGACCATGGAGGCAAGCATGACATTGCGCAAAGTGGCGAGATCGCCGGTGCCGAGGATGACTTTCAGATGCGCATTGCCGCAGGCCGCGCGCATGGCGACGATCTCGTTGAACAGCTCGCGCCATTTGGCGCCGTAGACCAGGCCGCGCGGAATGACGACGTCGATCTCGTCGGCGCCGTCCTTCACCGAAGCCTCGATCTCCTGCAGGCGGGTCGACAGCGGCGCAAGGCCGTGCGGGAAGGCGGTGGAGACGGCGGCGACATGGATGCCGGTGCCGCGCAGCGCGTCGACCGCGGTGGCGACAAAGGGATGATAGACGCAGACCGCCGCCGGACGGATGGTTTCGCCCGAGATGCCGAGACCCTCGACGATGTCGCGGCGCAGCGGATTGATCGCCTTGGCGCAGAGCCGGCGCACGCGCTCGTCCGTGTCATTGGAATTCAGCGTGGTGAGGTCCATGCAGGCGATGGCCCGCAGCAGCCAGGCGGCCTGGTTGTCGGCCTTGATCGAGCGCCGCTTGGTCAGCGTCGCGACACGGCGCTCCAGCGCCGAACGGTTGACGCTGCGCACCGATTCCAGGAAGCCGAGATCGAGCTTCATGCCGGGATTGCGGGCAATGCCATGTTCCAGCGGCAGCGGCGTGTTGGCGGCGGCACGCGCCGGCAGCGGCATCACCTTGGACGCGCCAGCGCCTGCTTCGCGGATCGTGCTCATCTCCTGCCCTTTCATTCAGCTGCTTACGCCGAAGGATAGCCCGTGAAGCGATGCTTCACGAGTCTTTCAAAGGCTCATAGCGGAAAAAGGCCGCCGAGGCAGTAGATTTTTGACCGTATGGTCAAATTGAGGCGCCTCAGCCGACGAAGGCGCGCTCGACGACGAAGCTGGCCGGATGGCTCAAGGAGCCCTCCTGGAAGTCGAGGCTCTCGGCGAGTTCCTTGACGTCCTTCAGCATGTGCATCGAGCCGCAGATCATGATGCGATCGGTCTCGGGATTGAGCTTGTCGATGCCGAGATCGGAATAGAATTTTCCGGAGCCGATCAGCGCGGTGATGCGGCCCATGCGCGCCGATTCCTCGCGCGTCGTCGAATTGTAGAGCGTGACGCGGCCGGCGGTCAGCTCGCCGATCAGAGGATCGCTTTCGAGCGCCGCCACCAGTTCCTGGCCGTAAGTGAGCTCGGCAATGTCGCGGCAGGTGTGGGTAAGGATCACCTGGTCGAACTTCTCATAGGTGTCGGGATCGCGCAGCAGGCTGGCGAAAGGCGCGATGCCGGTGCCGGTCGAGATCATGAACACCCGCTTGGCGGGCGTCAGCGCGTCGAGCACCAGCGTGCCGGTCGCCTTCTGGCGCATGATGACGGTGTCGCCGACCTGGATCTTCTGCAGCTCGGAGGTAAGCGGGCCGTCCGGGACCTTGATGGAGAAGAATTCCAGCTCGTCGTCCCAGGCGGGGCTGGCGACCGAGTAGGCGCGGAAGATCGGCTTCTCGGCATTGGGCAGGCCGATCATGACGAACTCGCCGGAGCGGAAACGCAGCGACTGCGGGCGGGTGATGCGGAAGGAGAACAGCCGGTCGGTGTAATGCTTCACCGACACCACGGTCTCGGCGTAGACATTGGCCGGGATCGGGAACTGCAGCGGCCTTGCGCCGGCGGTGTTCAACGCGGATGTCGTGTTCATCAAACCCAACTTTCCGGCCCAGACAAACGCACTGGGCGCCAAACTTTCTCCTGCGCGTCCGAACGGTCAGGTTCCGACGTGCCCGCTGCACATTGCCAAGCGGTAAGCTCTTGTGTCCGAAACTTATTAGTATACAAATGATCTTGAGGTCAAGATGGCGACGTAAAATGCCTTTCCAAACCAAGGCATATCCGTAGTCCTGCTATTTCGGGTTTCGGCAATGATTGAGAATTTTTCGGCGTCCGCGGGAAGCGTCGTAGCAGGCATCGACGTCGGCGGAACCTTCACCGACCTGCTTTTGATCGACGGCAAGGCGGGCGGCAAGGTCCATATCGCCAAGACGCCGACGACTGTCGAAAACCAGGCCTTCGGCGTGGTCGCCGCCCTTGGCGCCACCGGCTTTCCGATCGACGGCATCGACCTCATCGTGCATGGCACGACGACCACCACCAACGCCGTGCTGGAACGCCGCCTGGCGCGGACCGGCATGATCACCACGCGCGGCTTTCGCGACGTGATCGAGCTTGGCCGCCGCACCAGGCCGCAGGCCTATGGCATGACCGGCACTTTTGTCCCCGTCATTCCCCGCGACCTTCGGCTCGAAGTCTCGGAGCGGATCGAGGCTTCGGGCGCGGTGCGCATTCAACTCGACGAAGCCGAGATGCGCGAAGCGGTGAAGAAGCTGCTCGACGCCGGCTGCGAGTCGCTCGTCATCCACTTCCTGCACTCTTACGCCAATCCGTCGCATGAGCGGCGCGCCGCCGAGATCGCGGCGGAGCTTTGGCCGAACGGCCACATCACCACTGGACATGTGCTGCTTTCGGAAGCGCGCGAGTTCGAGCGTGGCGTGACGGCCGCCGTCAACGCGTCGGTGCAGCCGATCCTGGAGCGCTATGTCGAACGGCTGCGCAAGGAGCTTGGCGCGAAGGGCTACGCCCGGGACTTCCTGATCATGAACGGCAATGGCGGCATGATCTCGGCGCGTTTCGTCACGCTGGAATCGGCCAAGACGGTGATGTCCGGCCCGGCCTCGGGCGTCATCGCCGCCGCCTATACTGGAAAACGCGCCGGCTTCGGCAATCTCGTCACCTACGACATGGGCGGCACCTCGACCGACGTGGCGCTGATCCGCAATGCCGAGCCCGCCGTGTCGAACGAGATCGAGATCGAATATGCGATGCCGATCCATGTGCCGATGGTGGCGGTGCACACGGTGGGCGCCGGCGGCGGCTCGATCGCGCGTGTCGACGCGGCCGGGCTGATCCAGATCGGCCCGGAAAGCGCCGGCGCCAATCCGGGCCCGATCTGCTACGGGCGCGGCGGCGTCGAGCCAACCATCACCGACGCCAATCTGGTGCTGGGACGCCTGGCGCCGAAGAAGTTGCTGGCGGTCGACAATCCGGTCACCGTCGAGCGCGTCACCGGCATTTTCGAGGACAAGATCGGCAAGCGCACCGGGCTCTCTGGCGTCGAGGCGGCGGGCGCCGTTCTGAGACTCGGCAACATGAAGATGGCCGGCGCCATACGCATGGTCTCGGTGTCGCGCGGCCATGATCCACGCGATTTCGCGCTGTTCGCCTTTGGGGGCGCCGGGCCGCTGCATGCGACGGCGCTCGCCCGCGAGCTCGGCCTGCCGCGCGTGCTGGTGCCCGCGCGCCCCGGCATCACAAACGCGCTCGGCTGCGTCGTCGCGGATTTGCGGCACGACTTCGTCAACACGATCAATCAGCCGGTGAAGCTGCTCGATGAAGCTGCGCTTCGCGAGGTATTGGAACGGCACCGTAACGAAGGCGAGGCGCTGATCGCCAAGGAAGCGGTGAAGCCGGACGCGATCCGCGTGACGCACTCCGCCGACATGCAGTTCGTCGGCCAGACACACATCATCAACGTGCCGCTGCCCTCCTCTTCGGTTTCACGAGAAACGCTGCAGCTTCTGTTCGAAAAAGCCTATTTCGCCCGTTTCAAGGTCGAGCTGCCGGAAATCCGCGCCAACCTCGTCAACCTCAACACCTCGGTCACCGGCGTGCGGCCGCAGATCGACCTGTCGCGGCTGATCGACCCTGCGGGGCGCGCCGCGACGCTTGACGAAGCGCGGCGCGAGATCCGGCCGGTCTGGTATCATGGCACCTGGCACGACACGCCGGTCTATGCCCGCGAAAAGCTGCCGCTCGATGCCGTGATCGAGGGACCGGCTATCCTAGAGCAGATGGACGCCACTACCGTGCTCGAACCCGGCGACCGGGCCCACTCAGACGCGGACGGCAATATCATCATCGACATCGGCGAGGCCTGAGATGAGCACGCTCGACACGATCACGCTTTCGGTGCTGCAGGCGGCGCTGCAGCAGGTCTGCGACGAGATGGACCTGACCTTCTCGCGCGCCGCCTTCTCGCCGGTCATCGCCGAGGCCAATGACCGCTCGGACGGCATCTATTCGGCCGTCGACGGCTCGCTGATCGCGCAAGGCAGCCAAGGCCTGCCGGTGTTCGTCGGCGTGATGCAATACTCGACCAGGACGGTGATCGAGATGATCGCCGACGGAAGCTGCCTGGCGCCGGAACCGGGCGACATCTATATCGTCAACGACCCCTATCTCGGCGGCACGCATCTGATGGATGTGCGCTTCGTCATGCCGGTCTATCGGGGTGGAAAAATCTTCTGCTGGCTTTCCAACACCGGCCACTGGCCGGACATCGGCGGCTCGGTGCCGGGCGGTTTTTCCGCCTCGGCCACGGCGGTCGAGCAGGAGGGGCTGCGGCTGCCGCCGGTGAAACTGTTCAAGAAGGGCGTGCTCGATCCCGAGATCTACGCCATCATCTGCTCGAACATCCGCGTCGCCGACCAGCGTATCGGCGACATCCGGGCGCAGGCCGCGGCGCTGCTGATCGGCCAGGACAGGCTCAATGAAATCCTGGATCGTTACGGCGACGAAACCGTGGTCGAGGCGATCGCGGAGCTGCGCCGCCGCGCCGCCGAGCAGATGCGCGCCTCGATCGCCGTGATCCCCGACGGCGTCTACCGCTCGCAGGCCTTCGTCGATTCCGACGGCGTGGTGAACGAGCCGCTGACCATCAATCTCGCCGTCGAGAAGACGGGCGATACGCTGACCTTCGACTTTGCCGGCTCATCAGCACCCTGCGCCGGACCGATGAACAGCGTGCTGGCGACAACCTTGTCGTCGGTCTATCTCGCCATGCGCCATATTTTCCCGGAGGTGCCGATCAGCGCCGGCGCCTTCGAGCCGCTCAACGTCAAGCGGCCGGAGGGCACGTTCCTCGACGCCAAATATCCGCGGCCGGTCTCGGGCTGCGCGGCGGAGGTCTCGCAGCGCATCGCGGAAGCCGTGTTCGCGGCGATGGTGCAGGCGCTGCCCGAGAAGGTGACGGCCGCGCCCGCCGGCTCCAGCGGCAATTTCGCGCTCGGCGGCAACGATCCGACGCGCGGCCGCGACTATGTCATGTACCAGATCTCCGGCGGCGGCTATGGCGGCAATGCCGGCCATGACGGTTTGAGCAATGGCTGCTCGACCATCGGCATCTCGAAGTCGCCGCCGGTCGAGATCATGGAGCAGGCCTTTCCGGTGCTCTACCGCCACTATGCGCTGCGCGAAGGCTCCGGCGGCGCCGGGAAACATCGCGGCGGTTTCGGACTTGCCTATGAGGTCGAGATCCTGCGCGGCGAGGCGCGCGCGTCCTTCGTCATGGATCACGGCCGCTTCGGCCCGCAGGGCGCGCTCGGCGGCAAGGATGGCGCGCCGAACAGCGTGACCGTGTTCCGGGGCGGCGAAGCGCATGTACCGCCGCATCTTTCCAAGGAGCAGGACATCGCGCTCAAAGCCGGCGACCGCGTGCGGGTCGGCACGCCAGGCGGTGGCGGCTATGGCGATCCGCGCGAGCGTGACGCGAAGCAGGTCGCCGAGGATGTCAGGCTTGGGTACTATACGGCCGAGCAGGCCAGGGAGATGTTCGGAGTTGTTCCTTCAGCGGAAGGATCGGCAATCGACCGGACCGCGGCGCCTGAGAAGCACGGATAGAGGCGCCGGCGGGACAGCGCCCCCCTCTGGCCTGCCGGCCATCTCCCCCACAAGGGGGGAGATCAGACGTCACGATCGCTTTCGCCAATCACCAGCGTTGGAGAAAGATGCCAGCGCCGAAACCGCCAATCTCCCCCCTCGTGGGGGAGATGTCCGGCAGGACAGAGGGGGGCGCGAAGGATCGCTTGCGCTGATCACGGATCGAGTACGCTCTACGCCAGCTTCGCCAGCAGCCGCAGGAACGTCGCGGCCTCCTTCGCCGTCAGCGGCGCCAGCGTTTCCTCGGTGATGGCGCGCGCAAGCGGGATCAGCCGCTCGATCGCCTCGCGGCCTTCCGCCGTCAGATTGACCAGCAGCCGCCTCTTGTCGACCTCGTGCTTGGAAACCTCGACGAGGCCCCGCGCCTTCAGCCGGTCGATGACGCCTTTCACGGTGGCGGCATCCATGGCGATCAGCGTTCCGAGCTGGTTCTGCGAAGTCTCGCCGATGTCGTAGAGCTTGGCCAAGGCGGCGAATTGCGGCGGCGTCAGGTCGCCGATATGCGAGGCGAAGATCGACACATGGCGCTGATGCGCCTTGCGCAGGATGAAGCCGACCTGCTCCTGCAGATGGTAGTTGTTCTCGTCGCCGTCTTCGGTCTCGACCAGCCGCAGCAGATTGTCCTCGCCGCTCATCTGAGGCCATCCCATGCCTTGATGTCCTCGGCCGCCAGGCCGCCCATGCGGTTATGGACGCGCGGGCCGCAGGTCATGGCGAGGCAGAACAGGATCTCGTCGGGGCGCGGGCCGTCGCTGATGCCGACCTCCATGGCGTCGAAATGGCTGCGCACATAGGCGGCATTGATGTGGCCGAGCGGAACGTCAAGCCGCGAGCCGAAAGCGCCGACCTTCTTGGCCGACGGCACGATCGCCTTGGCGTCGCCGAGGCGCTCGCGCATGGCGTAGCCGCCGGGCACGTGCCACAGCGCGCCGTGCTCAAGCTCACCCGCGGTGCCGACGATTGCGCCCTTGCCGTAGCCGTCGATCTTCTTGACGTCGCCGCCGAGCGCGGCAATCAGCCTGTCGGAGAGCAGAAGGCCCAGCGGCTTCAGGTCCTCCATCGCGCCCTGCAGCTCTTCCACATAACGGCCGGCGAAAGGGTTCTTGACCACGGCAAGAGCCGCAGCGCGAAGGCGGGGCTCTTTCGCCACGGGGCCGCCGTCGTGGAAAATCTCCTCGGTCAGCACCGCGACCTTGCGTATCGGAAACTCAGGCATGGGCGAATTCCTCCTGTGCATGCTTGTTGGGCGCGGCGAGCGCTATCGCGCCGCTGATGCGGGCTTCGCCCGCCAGAAACAGCGCCGAGGCGGCGATCAAGCCGCGCCGGCGAAAATCTTCGGCGACCGCGAGGCCGTTGTCCAGCGCCCGGGCAACCTCGCCCGCCGAAAGCGCGCCGACGCTCTGCGTCACCAATTGCTCTCGGAGATCGCTGTCGGGCGCCAGGTCGCGCGCCGGAACGCGCGCGATAGCAGGGTGACCGGGCAGGTCGACGGCGTTGGCAATCAGCGTCGCCGCCGCATCGGCCTCGGCGCCGGTCGGCGCGAGAACGGTGACGGCATCGGCGATGCCGAACGAAAACGACCGCCCACGCCAGCCGCTGGTGGCGACGCCGCGCACGCCATCCTCGGCGTGGATACCGACGCGATCGGCCATGCCATTGCCGGTGCCGGCAATCGCCACCGTCATCGACTGATCCCTGCCGAGATAGAGGGCGCAATCGCCGCCATTGTTGACGTAAGCGCGGTCGAGCCGGCGGCCGGCGAGCATCGCGGCAAGAATTTCGTCGGCTACCGAACCGGCGACGGCCGCCATCGGCGTGATGAAGCATTCCGCCAGCGGCATGACGGCGGCTTCCATGCGGCGCGCCGTCGGGCCGGCGAAATCGCGCGGCGCCAGGAAGAAGGCCGGCAGGCGCAACTCGGGCAGCTCCTCGACCAGCTCGATCAGGACCGTCTGGAAGCGCGTGACCGCCTGCTGGTAGGCGGCGCGACGCTCGTCGTCAGAGCCAAAGGCCTCGACAATGAGATCGATCGGCCCATGGTTGAGATGGAGCCGCCGGCCGTCGGCAAGCCAATGCGCCTGCGGGCTGTTCATCACCCGGCACCGTTCGCCGCCGCGCGCCGCAGCTGCGCCAGCGGCGGCCAGGGATTGTTGACCGGCGCGCCGGTGTTGCTGCGCGGGTTGAGATACTCGCCGCCTTTGGCGAGGACGTCCTCGACGCTGCGGATCTCATTCTCATAGCCGCCGAGCCGCACATAATCGTCGCGGCGCATGGTGAACTCGATCGGCGCGACCAAAGCCGGCGTCGGCACATAGCCGAAGGCGCCTTCAGGGACGCGGGTGACGTCGACCATCAGCGTGATGCCGCCGCCCGGCCAGACATAGACCGGCGCGCCGCCCACCGTCACGTAGGTCCTTAAGCCCTGCACCGAGCGCGTGAGGTTGACCGGGTTTTCGGTGACGCCGGCGCGCAGCGAGCCGCCGGCGCCGCCTATGAAGAGAACCGTGCACAAAGCCGGCTCGCAATTGTCCTCGATCAGGCCGACCGTTTTTTGCAGCCGCTCCGGAAACGGTTTTTGGACCGGCCTCAGCTCGTCGTCCAGTTCGTAATAGGCGAACTGCTCGCCGGTGGTCGACACCATCAGCAGCGACAGGCCCGGGCGCGCGCCCTTCTTGGCGTTCCAATCGCCGAGGATCGACAGCGGATCGGAAATCGTCGTGCCGCCCCAGCCGAGGCCGGGCTCCGAGACCTTGAAATAGCGGCCGGGCGTCGAACGGCGGCCGATGATCTTTATGCCGGTGTCTTCCCAGCCCAGCACCTTGCCGGCCTGGTGCTCCGAGACGACGCCGGTGATGTGGTCGTCGACCACCACCACCTCGTCGACCAGGCCGCGCCATTGGGTGGCGAACATGCCGATGGTGGCCGAGCCGCAGCCGACGCGCATGCGGTGCTCGACCTTGCCGTCGATGACCGGCGGTTTGCCGGCTTCGACGATGACCGTCGCGCCGCCGTCGATGGCGAGCTCGACCGGCTTGCGGTTGCAGAGGTTGAGCAGCGCGTCGCAAGTGGCGCGGCCTTCCTGCTTGGAGCCGCCGGTCAAATGATGGACGCCGCCAAGCGACAGCATCTGCGAGCCGTATTCGCCTGTGGTGACATGGCCGATCGCCTCGCCTTGCGAATGCACGATCGCCGTCTCGTCGCCGATATGGCGGTCGGTGTCGATCTTCACCTTGACGCCGCAGTACGAAAAAATGCCTTCGGTGACGACGGTGACGAGATCGACGCCCTCGACCTCCTGGCTGACGATGAAGGGCGCCGGCTTGTAATCGGGATAGGTGGTGCCGGCGCCGATCGCGGTGACGAAACGGCGGCCGGTGTTGACCAGCTCGCCGTTCCAGGCTTCGCCTTCGGCAACGAAAGGCACGACCGCGCCGCCGGTCTCGGCGGCATGGTCGAGGATGGTCAGCGGATCCATGCGCACGATGCGGCCGCCGACATTGCCGTAGCGGTCGCAGGCGCCGGTGCGACCGTCGGCGATGTAGCACATGACCGGGCAGGCATCGCAGCGGATCTTCTCCGCCACCTGCTTCTCGCCGGGGTCATGGATTTCGAAACGTTCGGCAAGCTCGCTCATCGGCGCGCCTCCTTCTCGCGGATCGCCGCCAGGATGCGGCTCGGCGTCGCCGGCACCTTGGTGACCAGGACGCCGGTGGCATGGCGGATGGCATTGAGGATCGCCGGCGCGGTGGGGATCAGCACATGCTCGCCAAGGCCCTTGGCACCAAATGGCCCTTCCGGATCCGGAACCTCGACCAGTATGTGCTCGACCGGCGGCACGTCGCCGATCGTCGGGATGAGGTAGTCGTGCAGGTTCTCGGTGCGGCCGGGGATGTATTCCTCCATCAGCGCCATGCCGATGCCCTGCGCGATGCCGCCCTCGATCTGGCCTTCGACCAGCACCGGGTTGATCGCCTTGCCGACATCATGCGCGGCGGTGATCTTGATCAGCTTCACCGTGCCGAGCTTGAGGTCGACCTCGAGCTCGGCGATCTGCGCGCCGTAGCCATAGACGGCATAGGGCTTGCCCTGGCCCTTGGCGTCGAGCGGCAGCGTCGGCGGGTCGTAGGTTTCCTCGGCGACGAACACCAGGCCGTCGGCATCGGCCTTCAGCTCGGACAGATCGATGCGCCGCGCGGCATCGCCTTCGCGGATGGAAAGGTTCGCGCCGTCGAGCGCAATCGTCGCCTCGCCCGAGACGTTGGCAAAGCGCAGGATTTTTT
Organism: Mesorhizobium sp. M2A.F.Ca.ET.043.02.1.1; assembly: GCF_003952405.1. Classification (NCBI taxonomy): domain Bacteria; kingdom Pseudomonadati; phylum Pseudomonadota; class Alphaproteobacteria; order Hyphomicrobiales; family Phyllobacteriaceae; genus Mesorhizobium; species Mesorhizobium sp. M2A.F.Ca.ET.043.02.1.1. The sequence goes on along the minus strand of NZ_CP034445.1, from coordinate 3,636,032 downwards.
CGCGCAAGGCGCGGCCTGCCTTCTCCGCGGCCTTGCCCGTTACAAAAGTCTGGCGCGAGGCGGATGTTTTGCCGGCGTCGGGCGTGATGGCGGTGTCGGCGCTCTTCAGCCGGAATTTCTCCAGCGGCAGGCCGAGCGCGTCGGCGCAGATCTGGGTGATGACGGTGTTGGAGCCCTGGCCGATATCGACGGCGCCCTGGTGCAGGACGACGTCGCCCGAGGCCGAGATGCCGACCTTAATGGTCGAGGGATTGGGCAACGAGGTGTTGCCGCAGCCATACCAGCAGGAGGCGACACCCACGCCGCGCTTGCTTGCCGTGTTGGCGGCGTTGAAGGCCTCCGCGTCCGCCAGCGCACAAGCCCAATGCGGTTGAAGCTGCTCCAGGCATTCGCCGATGCCGACGCCTGATTCCAGGCGCTGACCGGTGACCGTCTCGCACCCGTCGCGCAGGCAATTCTTCAGCCGAAAATCCAGACGGTCCATACCGAGCTTGCCGGCGAGCTGGTCATAGAGGGTTTCCTGCATGATGGTGGCCTGCGGCACGCCGAATCCGCGGAAGGCGCCGGCGATCGGGCCGTTGGTGTGGATGGCGTTGCCGGTGGCGCGGTAGTTTGGCGTCAGATAAGGGCCGGAGGCATGCACCGGCACGCGGTTCGCGACGGTCGGCCCCCAACTGGCATAGGCGCCCGTGTTGAAATCGCCCTCGAAGACCATGCCGGTGATGCGGCCTTCGGCATCGGCGCCGATGGTCGCCTTCATCTCGGCCGGATGGCGCTTGGTGGTCGACATCATCGATTCATTGCGGGTGTAGGCAAGCGCCGCCGGCCGCCCGGTCTTCATCGCGACAAGGCCGATCAGCGGCTGCAGCGAGACATCGAGTTTCGACCCGAAACCACCGCCGGTGGCGGTCGGCACGATGCGCACCTTGTCGACGGGAAGCCCGAGCACCTTGGCGGTGTCGTCGCGGTCCATATAGGGCGCCTGCGTACAGGCGACGACGACCAGCGTGTCGCCATCCATATAAGCGTAGCCGGCTTCCGGCTCGATATAGGCGTGCTCGACGAAGGAAGTCTCGATTGAGCCGGAGACAGTGGCGGCAGCGGCTGCGAGCGCTCGTTCCGGATCGCCGCGTTCGACATAGCCGGAGGTCAGCAGGTTTGCCGGCCGGTGCTGGTGGATCAGCGCGGCGCCATCGGCCTTCGCCTCGCGCGGCTGCAGCACATGCGGCAGTTCGGTCCAGGCGATCGGAAAATTCGTCAGGTCGAGATCGAGGATCGCCTCACGCTCGCCCGCCACCAGCGCCACCGCCTCGCCGCGCAGACGGACAAAGCCTTCGGCCAGCGCCGGCTGGTCGGCAAAAGGACCGATGACGCCGAAGCAGTTCTTGCCGGGGATGTCGGCGGCGGTGAAAACGCCGGCAATGCCGGGATGGGCTTCGACCCAGGCATCGAGGTCGCCGAAGGCAAAGCCGGCATGATAATGCGGCGAGCGGACCACCAGCACCGACAAGGCATCAGCCGGGAAGGAATCGCCGCCGAATTTCTCGGTGCCATTGACCTTCGGCACGCCGTCGAGGCGGATCGGCGAGGCGCCGACCGCGTGGCCCACGTCCGGCAGGCGAAGGTCGATGCCGTTCATATGCCGCGAGGACTGCATCACCGCAGCGACGATTTTTCGATAGCCGGTGCAGCGGCAGAGCACGCCGCCCAGCGCATCCTGCGTCTCGGCTTCGCTGGGTGTCGGGTTGCGCTCCAAAAGCGCGGTGGCCGCGACCAGCAGGCCGGGCGTGCAGATGCCGCATTGCGCGGCGCCATGTTCGAGGAAGGAGGCCTGCAGCGCCGAAAGCCTGCCATTGGCAAGGCCCTCGACGGTGGTGACGGCGGCGCCGGACACCGAGGCTGCCGGCACAAGGCAGGCGCAGACCGGATTGCCGTCGACCAGCACCGTGCAGGCGCCGCAATCGCCGGCGTCGCAGCCGACCTTGGTGCCGGTCAGCCGCAACTCGTCGCGCAAGACCTGCGACAGGCGCCGCACGGGAGGCACAGAGACGCTGACGGCGGCACCGTTTACCTCAAAGGCAATGTCGGCGCGCTCGATGCCGGATTGGGCCATGCCGGATTGGGCCATGCTCATGCGGCCACCTTGCTTTCGCCGAGGCCGATTGCGGCACGCACCGCGCGCGCAACGATCTCGCGCGCCGCGTCCTGCCGGTACTCGGCGCTGCCGCGTACATCGGCGATCGGCGACAATTCATCGATGGGCGCCGACAGCACCGCGTCGGCAAGCGCCTCGTCGATCGGACGTCCGCGCAGGACCGCCTCGACGCCGGAGAGGCGGCGGGCGACCGCCGAGCAGGAGCCGACCGCGATCGCCGCTTCGGCGATGACGCCATTCTCGACCACAAGCCGCGCCGCAGTCATGGCGATCGAGATGACGAGATAGCGACGGGCGCCGAGCTTGACGAAGGCCGAGGTGCCGACCGCGGAGCGCTTCGGCACACGGATGGCGGTGACCATCTCGCCCGGCTGCAGCGCCGTGCGGCGATTGCCAAGGATGAACGCGTCGAGCGGCAGAGGACGGGTGGCTTTCGCCGTGCGCAATTCAACATCGGCGTCGAGCGCAAGCAGCGCCGGCACGCCGTCGGCGGCGGGCGAGGCGTTGCAGAGATTGCCGGCAATCGAGGCGACGTTTTGGATCTGGACCGAGCCGACTTCGCGCGCGGCCGATTTCAGCGCGTCGAAGGCGGGCGGGAGCGGGTGACGGACAATATCGGTCCAGGTGGTGCGGGCGCCGATCCGCCAATATTCGTCGGTCTCTTCGATGCCGCGCAGTTCGGCGAGACCGTTGATGTCGAGGATGTTGTCGCGGAAAGGTTTTGCGCCCTGCGCCGGATAGAAATCCGTGCCGCCGGCGAGTATCCGCCAGCGGTCCTCGCCAAGCAAAGCGAGCGCCTCGTCGACCGTGGTGGGTTTCGCGTAACGGATCACGCTCTGCCTTCCAGAACCTTCCCAGAAACGAGCCGTCCCCGATTGGCCCGCCCAAAGCGCCTTGCCCTGGGACTTTCCGCCGGTATCCAGACCGGTCAAATTCATTCGTATGCAAATGATATCAGGCCGGTCGGAATTGTCAAAGCCGGAGTTGGCGCGGCAAAGACCTGAACGCGATTGTTATGGTGCCGGAGGTTGACGCCGCCAGCCATCTGGTCAAGGTTCCGTGTCCGGTCGCGTCAGCGGCTTTGGACTGGAGCCTCAAGCCGATACGAGGGGGCCCAAACGAGAGGGAAGCCGCATGGCCGACGAAGCGCTGATCGTCATCGACCTGCAGAACGATTTTTGTCCAGGCGGCGCGCTGGCGGTGGCCGGCGGCGACGAGATCGTGCCTTTGGTCAACGACCTGATCCGGCGGACCGACCATGTGATCCTGACGCAGGATTGGCACCCGGCCGGACATTCGAGCTTCGCCTCCAGCCATCCGGGCAAACAGCCCTTCGAAACCATAGATATGCCCTATGGGCCGCAGACCTTGTGGCCGGACCATTGCATCCAGGGCAGCCTCGGTTCCGATTTCCACTCCGGACTTGCCTGGACCAAAGCCGAGCTGGTGATCCGCAAAGGCTTCCGCACAGCGATCGACTCCTATTCGGCCTTCTTCGAGAACGACCATAAGACACCGACCGGCCTTGGCGGCTACCTGAAGGAACGCGGCATCGACACGATCACGCTGGCCGGGCTCGCCACCGATTTCTGCGTTGCCTTTTCCGCACTCGACGCGGTGAAGCAGGGTTTCAAGACGACAGTCCGGCTCGACGCCTGCCGCGGCATCGAACTCAACGGCTCGGTGGAGGCGATGCTAAAGCGCATGCACGAAGCCGGCGTGACGCTCGAAGATCACTCGGCGGATTGACCGGACCGTGGGGAAGGTCCCCCTCACCCGGATTGCCAGCCGAATTGCGAAGGGCAATTCGGGGCAATCCGACCTCTCCCCGAGGGGAGAGGAGATAGCTGGTTTGCAGCGCCGGAAAGCGGGTTCCCCCTTCTCCCCTTGTGGGGTGAGAAGCGGTCCGCGCAGCGGACGAAAAGCCAATTGCTTGGCTTTTCGAGCTTCGAACGCCCTGAGCCAGCGAAGGGCCGGGTGGTGTCGCCGAAGGCGACGGATGAGGAGTGCTCCAGGGAAAGCCAGCGTCTCACTCCGCTGGAGCACCCCTCATCCGTCTCGGCGCTATCGCGCCGATCCACCTTCTCCCACAAAGGGAGAAGGGAAAGCGCGCGGCGGCCGGATTTTTCTATTCGCCGCGCTCGCCATCGCGCTGCTGCTTCCAGCGCAAGCATTCGCCGCCGAAATGCACGAACTGCCCGGCGCCGCCATGTCGCTGTGGTGGGGACTGCCCTTTGCCGGCCTGCTGCTGTCGATCGCGACCGGACCGCTGCTCTTTCATCACCTGTGGGAACATCATTACGGCAAGATCGCCGCCGGCTGGGCGGCGCTGGCGGTGGTCCCGCTGGCCGTCACTTTCGGCATTCCGACGGCAGGCGAAGCGGTGCTGCACACGCTGCTCACCGAATACATGTCCTTCATCATCCTGTTGTTCGCGCTCTACACGATCTCGGGCGGCATCCTGCTTGCCGGCAACATCCATGGCACGCCGCTCACCAATGCCGGGCTGCTGCTCATCGGCGCGCTGCTTGCCTCGGTCATCGGCACGACCGGCGCCTCGATGATCCTGATCCGGCCGATGCTGCGCGCCAACGACAACCGGCCGTTCAACGCCCATGTGGTGATCTTCTTCATCTTCCTGGTCTCCAACATCGGCGGCTCGCTGACGCCGCTCGGCGACCCGCCGCTGTTCGTCGGCTTCCTGCGCGGCGTGGATTTCTTCTGGACGACGGTGCACATCCTGCCCGACACGCTTTTTGTCGGCGGGCTGGTGCTGGCGGTGTTCCTGGCGATCGATTTGGTCCTGCATCGCCGCGAGGCCGGCTTGCCGAAGATCAAGGACCCGACGCCCGATACAAAGGTGCGCCTGCGCGGGCTGGCCAACCTGCCGCTGCTCGCCGGCGTGATCGGCGCGATCCTGCTTTCGGCGAGCTGGAAGCCGGGGGTGAGCATCCCGGTCGTCGGCGTCGGCCTGGAGCTGCAGAACCTGGTGCGCGACGCCATCATCCTGGTGCTGGCGTTTCTCTCGCTTCGCGTCTCCTACAAGAGCCACCGCGAGGCCAACGGCTTCACCTGGGGGCCGATCGCCGAAGTGGCGAAATTGTTTGCCGGCATTTTCATATGCATCGTGCCGGTTATCGCCATCCTGCGGGCCGGCCATGACGGCGCGCTGGCGCCGCTGGTGGCGCTGGTCACGTCCGCCGACGGCCAGCCCAACGATCTCGCCTATTTCTGGCTGACCGGGGCGCTGTCTTCCTTCCTCGACAACGCGCCGACCTATCTGGTGTTCTTCGAGCTTGCCGGAGGTGACGCCCAGCACCTGATGACTGAGGCAGCCTCGACGCTGGCCGCGATCTCGGCGGGAGCGGTGTTCATGGGCGCCAACACCTATATCGGCAATGCGCCGAACTTCATGGTCTTCGCCATCGCCAGGCATCGCGGCTTCAAGATGCCTGGCTTCTTCGGCTACATGGCGTGGTCCGGCCTGGTGCTGATCCCGACGTTTCTGATCGCCGGGTTTTTGTTTTTCGGGTGAAGCGGCGCGGAGCCTTACCTCCCCCTTGTGGGGAGGTCGGACTGCAGGTCCGGTTGGGGGTCGGCGCTGCCCCCTCCCCGCTGCTTCGCAGCGACCCTCCCCACAAAGGGGGAGGGTAATCCTCAGCCCACCCCCACGTACCGCCGCACCGCCGAGGGATCGGCCCGCAATGCCTCGACGTCCACCGTCTCGCGGTTGCGGCCGTTCTCGATGAAGCAAACCCGGTCGGCGACCGAGAGCACGGCATCGACGCGCTGCTCGACCAGGATGGTGGAAACGCCGAGCTCGCGCAGCTTGGCCACGGTCTCGCGGATCCTGGCGATCATCGACGGCATCAAGCCTTCGGTCGGCTCGTCCAGCAACAGCACTTGGGGCTCCAGGCAGAGCGCGCGGGCCATGGCCAGCATCTGCTGCTCGCCACCGGAGAGCGTGCCGGATCGCTGCTTCAGCCGCTCGCGTAGCAGCGGGAAGAGATCGAGGACGTTCTCGCGCGTCTGCTTGCCCTTACCCCGCGCCATGAGGCCGATCTCGATGTTTTCCGCCACCGTCATCTCGGCGAACAGGCGCCTGCCCTGCGGCACATAGGCAACGCCGGCCTTGGGCACGTCATGCGCGGCGAGCCCGGTCAGCTCCTTGCCGTCCAGCCTGATCGAACCCGCCGCAGCAGGCACCAGACCCATGATCGCCTTCAGCGTCGTCGTCTTGCCGGCGCCGTTGCGGCCAAACAGGCACAGCACCTCGCCCTTGTTCAAGGCCAGGTCGAGACCGTAGAGCACCTGCACCTCGCCATAGAAGCAATCGAGGCCGGCAATGGTGAGCAATCCGTCATTGGTTCCAACGGAGTCAGCCATGGGTCGCTCCGAGATAGGCGTCCTGGACTTGCGTGTTGGCGCGGATCTCACCCGGCGTGCCTTCGGCGAGAATCTTGCCCGAATTGAAGACAGTGATGCGGTCGGCGAGTCCCATGACGACCGGCATGTTGTGCTCGATCAGAAGAACCGTCGCGTCCCTGGCGATCCCGCGCACCAGCGTGATGAAATTGTCGATCTCGCTGTCGGCCAGGCCCTGTGTCGGCTCATCGAGGATCAGCAAACGCGGCTTCAGCGCCAGGCCCATCGCCACTTCGAGCAGACGCTGATGGCCGTAGGAAAGGTGCGCGGCCAGCGTGCCGGCGCGCTCGGCAAGTCCGGTGCGCTCCAGCGCCGCCATGACGCCGGTCCTGACCTGCCCCTTGGTGCGGCCGTCGGTCAGCGTGCGTTGCACCGGCAGCGCGACATTGTCGAAGACCGTGAGGTTGGCGAAGACGCTGGTGATCTGGAACGTGTAGGCGACGCCGAGCCTGACCCGTTGGTAGGCCGGCATGGCGGTGATGTCGACGCCGTCGAAGACAACGGCACCCGACGATGGCCGGATGCGGCCCGAGAGCAGGCTGACGAAAGTCGTCTTGCCGGCGCCGTTCGGGCCGATGACGGCGCGAATCTCGCCCGGCATCAGCGCGAAGTCGACGCCGTCGACGGCGCGCAGGCCGCCGAAGTTGCGTGACAGGCCTTTGGTGGTGAGCAGCGGCGTCATGGCAGCCACCCCAGCCAGCGCTCGCGGATGCTGCCCATGATGCCCTTCGGGGCAAACAGGACGAGCAGGATGAGCGCCACGCCGACAATCAGCAGATAGGCCGAGGTGAAGCCGCTGGTGATGTCAGTGACATAATACATGAACAGCGTGCCGATGAGCGGTCCGAGCGTGGTCGCGGCGCCGCCGAGCAGCACCCAGAGCAGCGGCAGAATCGAATACTGGATCGACGCGAAATTCGAGCCGACATAGCCGAACAGCAGCGCATAAGCGGCGCCCGACGCAGCGCAGATGGCGCCGGAGGCGACGACAGAGATGAGCTTGTTGGCGACCGTGTCATAGCCGAGCATCTTCGTGCGCTCTTCGTTCTCTCGGATGGCGACCAGCACGCGGCCGAAGCGGGAGCGGACAAGGGCAAGCGTGATGAGCAGCGCGACCGAGAACAGCGCCAACGCGCCCATGTAGCGCACCGTCGGGTTGGTCAGGTCGAGGGATGCGCCGCCGATCGAAATCACCCGCGATGCCTGCTGGATGACCAGCCCCTGGTCGCCGCCGGTCCAGGCGGCGAAATAGAGGATGAGCAGATAGAAGACCTGAGCGAACATCATGGTGACGATCATGAACGCCACGCCCGAGGTGCGCAGCGCCAGCAGGCCGATAACCAGGGCGAGCAGCGCGCCGCAAGCGACGCCGGCAAGGAAGGCTTCCGGCACGCCCCAGCCGAGGTGGTAGACGGTCAAGCCCGCGCCATAGAGGCCGGCCGAGAAGAACATGGCGTGGCCGAGGCTGAGCAGGCCGACATAGCCGAAGAGCAGATTGTAGCCCATGGCAAAGACCGCCAGCGCCATGATGCGGGCAAACAGGCCCTGATGGTAATCCGGCAGGATGAAGTTCAGCGCGAAGAGAAGCGCGATGACGCCGATATGCAGGGCATAGGTCTTTGCCGGCGAAGCATCCCTCATCGCGGCGCGGTTCCGAACAGGCCCTGCGGCCGGAACACCAGCACCATTGCGACCACCAGCGTGGCGATGATCTTGGCGAGCGTCGGCGAGAAGAACATCGAGATGATGCCGTCGGAGAGGCCGATCAGGATGGCGGCGACGACGGTGCCGCGCAGCGAGCCGAGGCCGCCGATGATGACGACGATGAAGGAGAGCAGCAGCGGGTCCTGCCCCATCAGATAATGCGCCTGGCTGATCGGCACGATCAGCACCGCGGCGATCGCCGCCAGCATGGCGCCTATGGCGAAGACGCCGGCATAGACGCGCTCGACCGGAATGCCGAAGGCCTGCGCCGTCTCGCGATCATATTGGGTGGCGCGCATGATCAGTCCGATCTTCGTACGCGTCAGCACCAGCCAGGTGATGACGAGCAGGATGGCGGAAGCGGCGACCACCGACAGCTTGTAGCCGGAATAACCGAACCACGGCAGAAGGATACGGTAGCTGAAGGGAGGCTCGACCGGGCGCGCCTCTGGACCGTAGAAGGTGAGCGCCAGTTGCTGGATGATGTAGAGCATGCCGATGGTGGCGACGATGGTGCTTTCGGGGTTGTAGTTCAGCCGCCGCAGCACCAGCCATTCGGCGAGGAACGCGACCAGCCCGACGAGCAAGGGCGCGATCACGAGTGCTGCGACGAAACCTACCGCCGGATGGCCGGAAATCGCCGTCGAGACGGCCCAGGCGAGCACCGCGCCCAGCATGAAGAACTCGCCGTGTGCGACATTGACGATGCGCATGACGCCGAACACCAGCGACAGGCCGAGCGCGGTCAGCGCCAGCACGGCGGAGGTGACCAGGCCTTCAAGGGCGGCGAGGAGGAGATGGGGTCCGAAATGCATGGATTATTTGCCAACGGAGGCGCGAGACCCCCCTCTCTGCCCTGCCGGGCATCTTCCCCTCAAGGGGGGAGATTGGCAGTTCCTGCGAAGGCGCCTACCTGCCGGCCTGAGCGATTGGCGAAAGCGGAAATAACAGCTGATCTCCCCCCTTAAGGGGGAGATGTCCGGCAGGACAGAGAGGGGGGCCTGGGCGCTCACGCTGGTTGGAATGAACCTACAGCGCCTGCGTCGTGTAATCCCCTTCCGGCTCGTAGAGGCCGTCCTCGATCTTGGTCTTGTGCACGACCTTGAGCTTGCCGCCTTCGACCTTGGAGATGTTCTGGATGCCGAAACACTGGTGGATCTTGCCGTTGAAGGTCTTCGGGCCCTGCGGATGTTCCGGTCCCTCGGCGAATTCCTTCAGCGCCTCGGTCGCCTCGACCAGCTTGGCGCGGTCCACCGGTCCCTTGTAGCCGGCATCTTCCATCGCCTTCTTGACGACGTAGAGCGTTTCCCAGCAGCCGAACATGTGCGAGGCGGTGGAGATGTCCTTGGGATCGCCGACCGCGGCGCCATTGTCGTCGATGCCGACGGCGGCGCGGTAGGCTTTCTGCGCGGCGGAATCATCGGGCTGCGCGTAGCGCGGCGAGCCTTCCCAGAAATGGCTGCCGTCGAGGAATTCGAGGCCGGGGCTGTTGATGTCGACGGCCTCGAGCGAATCCATGAAGCCGAAAAGCTGCGGCCTTTGCGAACCGTAGAACTCGCCGAGCTCCTTGACGAAGGTGAGCACCGCAGGGCCGACCATGACGTGGTAGATCACCTCGGTCTCGGCCGGGATCTGCGGGAAGTATTTGGTGAAGGACGATTCCGTCGGCGGGATGGCGATCTGGGCGATGACGTCGGCGCCTTGCGCCTTCAGCGCCGGCGGCAGGTAGTCGCGATGGTCGTAGCCGAAGGCGAAGTCGGGGAAGATCTGCGTCACCTTCTTGCCGGCGTTCGCCGCGATCCACGGCGCCATGGACTGGATCTGGCTCTTCACGTCGGTGATGCCGGGCTGGAAGACGTAGCGGTTGAGTTTGGTCGAGGCGACGTGATGGCCTTCGCTGACCACGAAATAGGGGATCTTGTTCTCGCCGGCGGCGGGCGCCGAGCCGATCACCACATGCGAGAACAAGGTGCCGAAGACGATATCGGTCTTGTGCTGCTTGGCGAATTTGTTGACCACCTCGGCGCCGCGCGCCGGATCGGTGCCGTCGTCCTCGATCACCAGCTCGACCTTGCGGCCGCTGATGCCGCCGGCGTCGTTGATCGCCTTGACGGCGGCAGCACTTGTCTTCTCGTACCAGCGGCCATAGGCGGCCCCGATGCCGGTGCGGTGCGACTGGAAGCCGATCTTGATCGGCGCCGAGCTCTGCGCCTGGCTGTAGCGGACGAAGCCGGGCGCCAGCGCAAGGCCCGCGCCGGCGGCGATGCCCTTCAGCGCGGTGCGGCGCGACAGCGTCGTCTTGGAGAGATCGAAAAATCCGTTCTTGTCAGCCATGTCGGTTCCCCTGTTTTTTCAGTCTTGACCAGCGATAAGGCGGCTAATCCATCCCGTTCCGAAGGATGGAAAAATTGCATGTGTACAAACTAAATCACCAAAGCTTTGGCATGGCAAGCGAGCTTTACCCGACGGCATCGTTGGCACGCTTTGTGTCATCCGGCGGTCGGCGTGGCAAGCAACCAAAGCCCGAAGATCGTGTAGGCGATCATCAGCAAGGTGAGTGGCAATTGACTGAGCGCTGCGCGCGACGGCTGTTTGTAGAGACGCCAGGCAAGGCCATGCGCGACGAGCACGGCCAGCACATGGCCGCCGATGATGACGCCGGCCTGCAGATTCCAGAGCCACCAGGCCGACTCGGCGCCGGCGACGACGCCGGCCTCGACCATCCTATTGGCGGTGCCGAACAGGTCCCAGCCGAGCGCGAACGGGTCGGAGAGCGCGACCAGCGCATACTGGCCGTCGACCAGCAGCACCGCGAGGTAATGCGCGATGTGATAGGCAAGCGCGATCGGCACGATCGACCAGACCAGCAGGCCGGCCGCGTCGCCGAAAGAATGTTTGTCGCCGGCGAGGCGCTGGCCGAGAAAGACGGCCAGGGCGAACACCGCCGCCAGCAAGGCGAAGGTGAGCACCAAGCCAAAACTGCCGATGCCGATCAGCGCGGTGCGGCCGGGATATTCCAGCGGATTGACACCGAACAGGCCGAGCCAGAAGAAGGTTTTCGACAGGCCGTCGAAGGACACCGACGACAGCGCCAGCAGGAGGAAAGCCGTGCCGCTTGGCGGCAGTGGCTCCGCGGCGAGTAATTTGGCGCCCGGCCAGCAGAGTTTCAGCCGGCCTTCGTCACGCTCGAATGGCGCGAAGCGGCCGACCATCGAGAAAAAAACGGTCAGGAACTCGCCGCGCTTGCTCCAGGCGTCGCAGCCGAAGGTGAGCATGGCGATGAAGCTCGCCAGCCAGTAGAGGCCGGCGGCAAAGGCGAGGCGGGCCGGATCGTCGGGGGCGGGATCGATCAGCTCGAACCAGGCGAAGGCTAAGAACAGCACGAAGGCCGGCCAGTAGCCGAGCCAGTTGGGCAGGCGCGATCGGTTTGCATCGTCCGCAGGAAGGCCGAAGACGCGAGAGGCGACACGCCACGGCACGTACCATGGGTTGAGCCATACCCAGAGATCGCCGAGCAAGCCCTGCAGCAGCGTGAAGCCTGCCCAGAGCAGCGTCCAGATCACCAGCGGCAGCGGGTTGGAGAGCGGATCGCGGCTGCCGAGAAAGCCGGCGGCGACGAGAAGTATGAAGCCGGCAAAGGAAATCAAGCCGAAGAGGGTGCGCGGAGCATCGCCGAAGGTGAGCATGGGCAAGCGCCGGCGCCAGAAGCGGTCGAGGGCGGCGGGCGGCAGCAGCGCCAGGACGAGGAAGCTGACGGCCACGGCCAGCGCGCCGCCGGCGATGTAGTAGCCGGTCGGGAGAAGCAGGACGTGACCGCGATCGGAGGCGTGGGCGAATGCGGGGGTGGGGAGAGCAGCGGGGAAAGCGAGAGAGAAGGCTAACCTGCGGCGACGGCGTTCTACGGCCCCCCTCTCTGTCCTGCCGGACATCTCCCCCTCAAGGGGGGAGATTAGCAGTTTCAGCGCCGGTTCTTCCTTCGCAACGTCGAAGGTTGGCGAAAGCGGAGACACAAGCTTAATCTCCCCCCTTGAGGGGGAGATGTCCGGCAGGACAGAGAGGGGGGCGAAGGAACTCGACCTATCCAGCCTCGCAGGACCGCTCGACGATGCCACAGGGAGCCGCCCTCTACACCTTCACCAACTGCTCCACCCTGCCCTTCTCGCCAAAGATGCGCAGATACCGCTTGATTTCCTTCTCATCCCCTGTCGCCTTGGCGGGATTGTCCGACAGCTTCACCGCCGGCCGTCCATTGGCTTCCGTCACCTTGCAGACCAGCGAGATCGCGTCGAGGCTGTCAGTCTCCGTCGGGGCGCAGCCTTCGAAATCATTGGTGAGGTTGGTGCCCCAGCCGAAGGACATGCGCACCTTGCCGCGGAAGTGCCTGTAGGTCTCCTCAATGGTCTCGACCTCAAGGCCGTCGGAGAAGATTAGCAGCTTCTGCTTGGGGTCCTTGCCCCTCTTGCGCCACCAGTCGATGATCTTCTCGCCGCCCTCGATCGGCGGCGCGCTGTCAGGGCGGAAGCCGGTCCAGTCGGCGACCCAGTCCGGCGCCTCGCGCAGGAAGGAGTCCGTGCCGAAGGCGTCGGGCAGCACGATCAGGAGATTGCCGCCATAATAGCGCTGCCAGTCCTGCAGCACCTTGTAGGGCGACTGCCGCAACTCCTCCTCGGAGTTGGCAAGAGCCCCAAACACCATCGGCAGTTCATGGGCGTTGGTACCCAAAGCCTCGAGGTCGTTGTCCATGGCCAGAAGCACGTTGGAGGTGCCGGTGAAGGCATCACCGATGCCTTCCTTCAACGCCTCGACGCACCAACGCTGCCAAAGGAAAGAGTGACGGCGTCTTGTGCCGAAGTCGGAAATGCGGATGCCAGGCAGCGCCTTCAGCCGCTCGGTCTTGGCCCACATCTTGGCCTTGGCGCGAGCATAGAGCACATCGAGCGCGAAGGGGCCGAAGGAACGCATCGCCGCGCGGGAACGCAGCTCGTTGATGATGGCCAAAGCCGGGATTTCCCAGAGCGTGGTGTACATCCAGGGGCCGGGGAAGGAGAGCACGTACTGGCCGTCGCGCCGCGACAGCTCGTAGGCGGGCAAGCGGAAATCCTCTAGCCATGCGAGGAATTCCGGCTCGAAGATCTGTTTGCGGCCGTAAAAAGTGTTGCCGCCCAGCCAGATCATCTCCTTTTTCGAAAAGCGAAGCGTGCGGGCATGGTCGAGCTGCTCGCGCAATTCTCCTTCGTCGATCTCGTCGGCCAAGCGCACCGAGGTCGTGCGGTTGATCAAGGTGAAGGTGGCGTCGACCTTGGGATACATGCCCCAGATCATCTGCAGCATCAGAAGCTTGTAGAAATCGGTGTCCAGCAGGCTGCGGACGATCGGGTCCAGCTTCCAGGTGTGGTTGTAGACGCGCCGCGCTATGTCAGTCTTTGCCATGCTTCCTCACCCATGAAGCACGACGCACTCAAACGCGGGCGCCAAGCTTCAAGTCCTTGTTCGAGCAACTCCGCTTGGAAGACCGTCGCGCGGTTTTCCTGGAATGCCTCAGCCAACTGCCTCTTAGCATTGTATTTTCGAACGCGCTCCCCGCTTTGCAAGCTGGCCCGACAAAAAGCGGCTATGCAAGTCCAGCCGTCAGGACAGGGCCCTGGCGCCGATAACCTTCAGCGCGGGACGTTTCCTGCGGCTCGGCACGCGGCCGGCCACGGGGGCATCGGCGCGGGCCTCGTCCTGCTCCTTCTCCGCGAACAGCCAGTCGATGAACAGCTGGACGATCGGCGCCGATCGCATCTCGTTGCGGCAGACGACGTAGAAATCGTCGACCGCCGGCACCGAGAGCGTGAAGGGCGCGACGAGCATGCCCCTGGCAAGCAAGGCGCGCGCAGTCACCGAGTCGCCGAGCGCGACACCGTGGCCATGCACGGCGGCCTCCGTCGCCATGCGCGCATCGCCCAGACGGTGGCGGCGGCCGCGCTCGAGATCGAGCGCATCGGCGGCGGCCAGCCAGGTGTGCCATTCACGGCCATCGTCGCCATGCAGGAAGACGTGATCGGCGAGGTCGCGGACGCTGCGGATCGGCCGGTTGTTGATCACCGTCGGGCTGACCACGGGAAACAATTCCAGCCCGGACCATTTGCGTATCCAGCAGTCGCTCCAGCCACCGTCGCCATAATGCACGCAGACGTCGATATCCCCGGCGCGGATGTCCTTGGGATCGTTGGACGGGATCAGCGTCAGCTGGATGTCGGGATATTGCGCCGTGAAGGAGCCGAGCCGTGGCGTCATCCAAAGCAGCAGAAGCGCCGGCACACAGGACACCGACAGCGTGCCGGCACTCGCCGGCCGCGTCATGCGCTGCGTGGCGGCGGCGATGCCTTCAAAGGCAGTCGAAACCGCCGGCAGGAATTCGGCGCCATGCGGCGTCAGCTTCACCCGCCGGCCGGTGCGCTCGAAGAGTTTCACGCCGAGCGATTGCTCGAGCGCCTTGATCTGGTGGCTGACGGCGCCATGCGTGACATTGAGCTCACCCGCCGCCTTGGTCAGCGAGGCGTGCCGCGCCGTGGCCTCGAAGGCGCGCAGCGGGTTCAGCGGCGGCAGGCGCTTGGCCATGGGAGGGCTCCTACGTTGTGAGATTTTCTCACAATCAAGACCCTAACAATATCAATTGATTTTTCAATGCCGCTGCCCGACACTTTTGCCCGGAACAGCTTCAAGAGACGTGGAATCCGCAAGGACAGCGAGCAACGATCCAGCCGGCAAGGGGCTGGATCCGTGGCTGGCCTGGCAAATCGTCCGTGCGGGCGGCAAGCACAGGAGGACCGGACATGGGTTACGATCGCGGCAAGCTCGAAGCGTTGCGCCGCAAATATGGCGAGAGCCATGGCGGCGAGATGTTCGACCCGAAATTCCGCAAGGTCGCCGACAAGATCTTCAACAAGTCGGGCACGCGGCTTGCCCCCTATTCCGGCATCCCGACCTTCCTCGCCGCGCCATATCGCGAGATCGCCGCCGAGAACCCGGATTTCGGCGACCTGCAGGTGGCGATGATCGGCGTGCCGATGGATCTCGGCGTCACCAATCGGCCCGGCTCCCGCTTCGGGCCACGCGCGCTGCGCGCCATCGAACGCATCGGGCCATACAATCATGTGCTGGAATGCGCGCCGACGCATGAGCTGCGCGTCGCCGATATCGGCGACACGCCGTTCCGCAGCCGCTACCGGCTGGAGATCAGCCACGAGGACATCGAAAAGCGCACCAACCAGATCGTCGATGCCGGCGTGCTGCCGCTCTCGGTCGGCGGCGACCACTCGATCAGCCATCCGATCCTGAAGGCGGTCGGCAAGAAGGCGCCGGTCGGCATGATCCATATCGACGCCCATTGCGACACCAGCGGGCTGTTCGACATGACCAAGTTCCACCATGGCGGACCGTTCCGCAACGCGGTGCTGGACGGCGTGCTCGATCCGTCGCGAACGATCCAGATCGGCATCCGCGGCTCGGCCGAATATCTGTGGGAGTTCACCTACGAGTCCGGCATGACGGTCGTGCATGCCGAGGAGGTGACCGGCCTCGGCATCCCGGCCATCATCGAGAAGGCGCGCCAAATCGTCGGCGATGGCCCGACCTACATCTCCTTCGACGTCGACAGCATCGACCCGGCCTTCGCGCCGGGCACCGGCACGCCGGAAGTCGGCGGGCTGACGACGCGCGAGGTGCTGGAGCTGCTGCGCGGCCTGAAGGGCCTCAACATCGTCGGCGGCGACGTCGTCGAGGTGGCGCCGCAATACGACTCCACCACCAACACCGCCCATGTCGGCGCGCAGGTGCTTTTCGAGATCCTGAGCCTCATGGTGTTCAGCCCGGCGATCAAGAAGGGCTAAGACTTCTTAATTTCACGCAATTCCGGACGGAAAACCGCGTCACACTTTTCCTGGAATTGCTTAGCCAATACGGCCGCCGCGCTGGAGCCGGCGGCCGGTTTCAACAACAAGCTTCCAGCAGGGGAATAACCATGACTCTTTGCAATGCACTGAAAACCGCCATCGCGGCAGCCATGATGCTCGGCGCTGCCGGTCTCGCCACCCAGGCCAAGGCCGACGCCGTCGACGACATCACCAAGGCTGGCGCAATCAATGTGGGGATCTTCTCGGACTTCCCGCCCTTCTCCTCGGCCAGCGCCGATATGAGCATCAAGGGCTATGACATCGACGTCGCGCAGGCGATCGCCGATTCGCTCAAGGTGAAGCTCAACCTGGTCAGCGTCACCGGCCAGAACCGCATCCCGTATCTCACCGACAAGCGCGTCGATATCCTGATGAGCGTCGGCTACTCCAAGGAGCGCGAGCAGGTGATCGACTTCGCCGCCGCCTACGCGCCCTATTACATCGCCGTCATCGGACCGAAAGCAACGGCGGTGAAGGGCAAGGAAGACCTCGCCGACAAGTCGATCGCCGTCAACCGCGGCACGCTGGAAGATACTTCGTTGACGGAAGCGGCGCCCGCTTCCGCCGATATCCGCCGCTTCGACAACTACAATTCCGTCATCCAGGCCTTCATCTCCGGCCAGACGCAGCTGATGGTAGTCGGCAACGATGTCGGCGCTCAGGTGCTGGCCAAGCAGGACGCGCTGCAGCCGGAGCAGAAGTTCCAGCTGCTTACCTCGCCCTCGCATATCGGCCTCAACAAGAACGAGGACCGGCTGAAGAAGGCGGTGAACGACGCTGTGGCCAAGATGCTCGCCGACGGCAAGCTGGATGAGAGCTCGAAGGCCTGGCTGAAGACGCCGCTCAACCCCGACAATCTCAAGGATTGATGCCGATCGGTTCGGCGCCGTAACAGGAGCCGAGCCGCTCTCCCTTTTGTTTTCACGCAATTCCGAACGGAAAACCGCTTCACACTTTTCCTGGGATTGCTCTGGGTCAGGCACCTTCAACAAGGTCAATCGCCATGGGCTACAGCCTCGACTTCGGCTGGCTTGCGGGTGCGGCGGGCGTGATCGCGCGCGGCGCGGCGATGACGCTGCTTCTGATCGTCGTCACGACGTTCGCCGGCACGTTCCTCAGCATCCTGGGCGCCGCCGGCAAAAGAAACGGCCCGAAGCCGCTTCGGGCGACGATCGGCATCTATGTCGAGGTGATGCGCAACACGCCGTTCCTGGTGCAGCTCTTCTTCATCTTCTTCGGGCTGCCCAGCCTTGGCATAAGGCTGGATCCGATCCTGGCCGCGATGCTGGCGATGACGCTCAACATGGCGGCCTACACGATTGAAATCGTCGGCGCCGGGCTCGACGCCGTACCACGCGGGCAGACCGAAGCGGCACTGGCGCTCGGGCTGCGGCCACGCCAGGTGTTCGTCAAGATCGTGCTGCCACAGGCGCTGAAGGTGATCTATCCGGCGCTGACCAGCCAGATCGTCATCATGATGCTGGAATCGGCGGTTGTCTCGCAGATCGCGGTGCGCGAGCTGACCTATGAGGCCGATATGCTGCAAGCCCGCACTTTCCGCGCCTTCGAGACCTATTTCGTCGTGACGCTGGTCTATCTCGGCCTATCGATGGGGCTGCGCCGGCTGCTGGTCAGCGGCGGCCGTCGCGTTCTCGGAGCCGGCGTGTCATGATCGAGTTCACTCTCTGGGACATCGTGCGCAACCTCTTGCTCGCCGCGCGCTGGACGGTGCTTTTGTCGCTCGCCGCCTTCATCGGCGGCGCGCTGGTCGGGTTGGTGGTGCTGTTCTTCCGAATCGCCCGGAACAAATGGATCAAGCGGTTCGCTTCGGGTTACATCGCGCTGTTCCAGGGCACGCCGCTTTTGATGCAGCTCTTCCTGATGTTCTTCGGCATGCCGATGCTGGGGCTGCGCATCGAGCCGTGGACGGCGGCGGTGCTCGGCCTGACCTTCTTCGCCAGCGCCTATCTGGCTGAGATCTGGCGCAGCGGCGTCGACGCGCTGCCGAGGGGACAATGGGACGCCGGCGCCAGCCTCGGCCTGCATTATCTGCAGGAACTGCGGCTGATCATCCTGCCGCAGGCGTTCGCCATCACCCGCGCGCCGACCGTCGGCTTCCTGGTGCAGCTCATCAAATCGACGGCGCTGACCTCGATCATCGGCTTCGAGGAACTGGTCAGAACCTCCAACGCCATCAACAACGCGACCTTCGAGCCGTTCAAGGTCTACGGGCTGGTGGCGCTGATCTTCTTCGTCTTGTGTTTTCCGCTGACGCAATACGCACGGAGGCTGGAGCAGCGCGCAGGGGCGCACTGAGCCGGCGAAAGGCTGCCGACCGGACCGGCAGCCTTTGTCGATCAATGCCCGAAGGCGAGCTGTGGCGCGATGTGGTCGCGCCGGAGCCAGCGCGCGAGCAGCAGCGCCGCCACCACGGCCAGCCCCGAGGCCAGGCCGATCCAGATGCCGACGCCGTTCAGGCCGAAATGGAAGGCGAGCAGCACGCCGAGCGGCAGGCCGACGCCCCAATAGCCGATCGCCGCATAGATCATCGGCACCTTGGTGTCGTGCAACCCGCGCAGCATGCCGGCCGCGACCGCCTGGGCGCCGTCGAAAATCTGGAACAGCGCCGCGAACCCAAGGAAGGACACGGCAAGCGTAATCACCCTGGCATTGGCCGGATCGGCAAGATCGATGAAGGCACCGATCAGGAGATGCGGCCACAGAATCATCACCAGGCCCATCAGCGCCATGAAGGAGACGCCGATGACGAAAGCGGTCCAACCGGCGCGCGAAACGCCTTCCGGATTGCCGGCGCCATGCGCCAGGCCGACGCGGACCGTGACCGCCTGGTTGAGACCGAGCGGCACCATGAAGGAGATCGAGGCGATCTGGATGGCGATGGCATGGGCGGCCAGCGAATCCGCGTCGATCAGGCCCATGAGCAGGGCCGCCGCGTTGAAGATCGTCACCTCGAAGGCAAGGATGCCGGCGATCGGCATGCCGAGCCTGAGCAGGCCGCGGAAGCGCGGCCAATCGGAGCGCCAGAAACGGCCGAACAGACGGTAGCGGCGGAACTTCTTCTCGAGCATCACCACCGCCGCCAGGCCGACGAACATCAACGTGCTGGACAAAGTGGTGGCGAGGCCGGAGCCGGCAATGCCCATCGACTTGACGCCGAGATTGCCGAACATGAACACCCAGTTGAAGAAGGCGTTGCAGGCGACCGCGACGAAAACGATAATCAGCGCCCAGCCCGGCCGCTCCAGCGCCGAGATGAAGGAACGCAGCACGATATAACCGTAGAAGGGCAGCACCGCCCATTGCAGCCAATGCAGATAGATGCCGGCCTGATGCGCAAGCTCCGGCTTCTGGCCCATGGCCAGAAGAACCTCTTCGCCATGCGAGAGGAAGATCCAGATCGGGATCGAGATCAGGATCGCCAGCCACAGGCCCTGGCGCACGGTGCGGCGCAGGTCGCGCACAGAATGGCGGCGGCGGCCGAGCTCGGTCGCCATCATCGGCGAGGTCGCCAGCATCAGGCCGAGGC
The DNA here is from genome assembly GCF_003952405.1 of Mesorhizobium sp. M2A.F.Ca.ET.043.02.1.1. Lineage (NCBI taxonomy): Bacteria > Pseudomonadati > Pseudomonadota > Alphaproteobacteria > Hyphomicrobiales > Phyllobacteriaceae > Mesorhizobium > Mesorhizobium sp. M2A.F.Ca.ET.043.02.1.1. Next base: position 3,616,264 of record NZ_CP034445.1, on the reverse strand, counting down.
CGAAGATCAGCGGCATGAAATAGAGGTTGGAGCCCAGCGCGCCCGCGGCGAGCGTATCGGGCCCGAGCCGGCCCATCATCATGACGTCGGTCGCGGTCATGGCGGTCTGGCCGAGATTGGTCAGCACCATCGGCCAGGCGAGCGCGATCGTCGCCCTGATTTCCTGACGCCAAAGGTTTTCCGGCGCGAGAGCGCCGGTTTCGATCGCAGACATTGTTCCGCTCTTTCAGAACACGGCGCGTCGGCCAAAGGGCCGGAAGCCGCACAACAATGGCGCGAAATGGCGCCATTTGCGTCGCCTTGTGAACGAAATGCGACATGTTGGCAAGGGAGGAGGCCCGGCTAGCGATTGATCCAGGCGGAGCCGGGATTCAGCGACGCCTCTTTCATTTGCCGGCCTTGAACTGTTACGGATGGCCTGGGCATGCGCAGGCGCGTCATGCCGGGAGGAATGATGCCGTTCAGGCGCAGAAAAAACACGGCCGCGATCCCGCGCACGGCGCCTGCCTTCGAGCACATCGTGACGGAGGCGAGCGAGAGTTTCCTGTGGCGGCTGGACGATTATCCGTGGGAACGCAATGTCTGGAATTTCCATCCGGAATACGAAATCCACCTGCTCAGGAAATCGTCCGGCGTGGTGCTGGTCGGCGACCATATCGGCGAGTTCGGGCCGGGCTACCTGACCATCGTCGGCGGCGGGCTGCCGCATGACTGGGTGACGGCGGTTCAGCCCGGCGAGCTGATCGAGGGCCGCGATATCGTGCTGCAGTTCGATCCCGAGCGGCTGCGCGGTTCATCCGGGCTGCTGCCGGAACTGCGTGAGCTGGAGCCGTTCCTTGAGCGCTCGCTGCGCGGCATGGTCTTCCATGGCCGAACGGCGCTCGACGGCGCCGAGCTGATGGAACGGATGGGCGAGGTGCATGGGCTGGCGCGGTTCCGCATGTTCCTCGAGTTGCTCGAGCTTCTGGCCACCACCGACGAATACCAGCTTTTGTCTTCGCCGGACTTCTCCCCGCTGCTCGACGCGGAATCGCTCGACATTATCCAGCGCTCGCTGACCTACCTGTTCCAGCATTTCGCCGAGGACCTGAAGCTGCCGGACGTGGCTCAATTGGCCGGCATGAGCGAAAGCAGTTTTTCGCGCTTCTTCCAGAAGAACACCGGCAATTCCTTCAGCGATCACCTCGCCAAGCTCAGGCTCTGGCAGGCCTGCAAGCTGCTCGCCGACACCGAGATCCCGATCACCGACATCTGCTTCCAGGTCGGCTACATGAACATCTCCAACTTCAACCGCGCCTTCCTGCGCAAGCACAAGATGACGCCGTCATCCTATCGCAAGCTGTCGCGGCAGCGCCTGACGCTAAGGGCGTAGGACAGCCGAGAGCCGAATGCTCCGATGGCACTGATACTCGTGTGACGAGCAGACTCTGCCCGTGCCATCTTTTGCGCCGCACAATGCATAAAAGTACAGGTCTGCTGCAACGGGGCTTCTAGCCTCGCCCTCTCCAACTGCTCATTTTGGCGACGGGTGGAAGGTCCTACGGGCGACGGTGAGGGTCGCTTAGCCAAGGATCTGCCGCTTTTCGCGAGTGTTCCTGGAGGAGAAAACCAATGAATTCAAACCGGCTCGCTGCCAGCCTCGGCGCAGCGTTCGTGCTTACCGCTTCCGTGTCAACCGCAGCACTTGCCCAGGCGCCCGTCTGCTCGGCACCGGTCAAGGTGCTGGCGCAGCCGCGCGACGGCCTGACGCTTCTGGAGGACTCCAAGGACGAGTTCAAGAAGCTCTCCGGCGCCTCGTTCCAGATCGACTACCTCAACGAGAACGACCGCCGCGCCAAGTCGCGCGCCGATGCCTCTACCGTCGGCAATTACAACGTCTACTATGTCGACGAGGCCAATGTGGCGCTGTTCGCCTCCTCGGGCTGGATCGTGCCGCTGACCGATTATTACCCGGCCGACTACGACTACGCCGATTTCGATCCCGGCCGCCAGAAGGTCGCCACCTATGACGGCAAGGTCTGGTTCGCGCCGCTCACCGGCGGCGGCGACCTGATGGTCTACCGCAAGGACGTGCTGGAAGCCGCCGGCATCCAGCCGCCGAAGACGCTGGACGAATTGATCGCCGACGTGCCGAAGCTGACCAATGCCGACAAGGGCATGTACGGCATCGCGCTGCGCGGCGCGCGCGGCTCGGGCGCCAATGTCTGGCGCTGGATGCCGTTCTTCAAGGCCTATGGCGGCAAGTGGTTCGACGGCGACAAGCCGGCTTTCAATTCCGACGCCGCCGTGAAGGCGACCGAAACCTATCTCAAGCTGTTCAAGGACTCGGCGCCCGGGACGCAGACCGGCAGCTGGGATGAATCGACCGGCGCCTTCCTGTCCGGCCAGGTCGCCATCCTCGTCGAATCGACGCCGCTGTCGGGCATGGCGGTCGACCCGAAGACCTCGCAGGTGGTCGGCAAGGTCGGCTTCCTGCCGCCGCCCTCGCCGTTGCCGGGCGGCGGCTATGGCCATGGGCTCGCCATCGGCACCAAGGCCAATTCCGATGACGCGGCTAAGAAATGCGCCGGCCTGTTCATCGCCTGGGCAACGTCGAAGGAGAACGAGAAGCGCCGGCTCGATGCGCATCAGTTCGGCGAGCTGAACCGCACCAGCATTCTTTCCAGCAAGGAGTTCGCTGACATCTACGGCGCCGATCTCGGTCAGGCGCTGGCCGAAACCGGCAAGGTGACCGCGGTAAACTTCTGGCAGGATCCGCGCTGGCCCGATCTCGGCGACCGCTGGGGCATCATCCTGGAGGAGCTGGTCACCGGCACGCGGACCGACATCAAGGGCGGCCTCAACGAGCTCGAGGCCTATGCCAACGATCTGGTGAAGAAGAAGTAATCCTCCCGCCCGCGGCGTACGGTCCACGGCATTCGAAGGAATGCCGGGATCCGCGCCGCGGTCTCTACCAACGACCCAAATACACCCGAGGATAGGCCATGCGCCGACGCTCTTCCCTGCCGGTCACATTTCTGGTTCCCACCCTCGCCATCCTTCTGGTGCTGTCGATGGTGCCGACGCTCTATGCGATCGTCATCGCGCTGCAGAACCGCGAGCTGAGCACGACCGGTTATTCCTGGGTGTGGTTCTCGAACTTCGCCGATCTCTTCCTCGACCGCCGCTTCCTCAACGCCGTCCGGGTCTCGGTGAAATGGGAGATCGTCACAGTCATCGCGACGATGGTGGTAGCGATCGGGCTCGGCGTGCTGATGTTCGAGGTCGCCTCGCCGCGTATGCGCAATTTTTATTGCCTTCTGTTCATCATCCCGGTGCTCTTGCCGCGCGTCTCGGCCGCCTTCGTCTGGAAGTTCGCCTATCACCCGCTCTATGGCATCGCGACCTACCCCTACCGGCTGATCACCGGCGGGCTGATCTTCGATCCGCTGTCCAAGCCGGGCACCGCGCTCTTCGCCGTGGCATCGGTGGATGTCTGGCAATGGGGGCTGTTCTTCGCCGTCATCGTGCTGAAGCTCCTCGAAACCCTGCCGCCGCAGCCGATCGAGGCGGCCCGGCTCGATCACGCCAGGCGCTGGCAGATCCATGCCTATGTCACCCTGCCGATGCTGAAAGCGCCGCTGATCAGCCTGATGTTCGTCAAGATGATCGAGTCGCTGCGCTCCTTCGACCTGATCTATGTGATGACGCGCGGCGGGCCGGGCGTCGCGAGCGAGACGCTCGACATGTACGCCTTCTCGCAAGGCTTCATCGAGTCCGGCAAGGTCTCCTACGCTTCGGCCATGGCCGTGCTGATGATGATCGCGACGGTCATCACCTTCACCATGCTGTGGAAGCGGGTGCAGGCATGAAGCAATATCGATTGAGAGCGGGCCGCCTGATCGCCAAAGCCGTCCTGGCGCTGGCCGGGTTCCTGGCCGTGTTCCCGCTGGTCTGGACGGCGCTCAACGCGCTGAAGAACAATGTCGACATCATCACCCGCGTGCCGAAGGTGTTCTTCACGCCGACGCTCGCCAATATCAGCTACATCCTCGGCCGCGACAGCGTGCTGACCGGGCTCTACAACTCCGCGGTCGCCTGCGGCGCGGCGGTGCTGATCGGCATCGTGCTCGGCCTGCCGGCGGCCTATGCGGTGGCGCGATATCCAAACCGCTTCGCCGGCGACATCCAGTTCTTCGTGCTGTCGCTGCGCTTCCTGCCGCCGGTGGCGGTCGCCATCCCGCTGATGGTGATCTGGCTGCAGCTCGGACTCTACGACACTTTGCCGGCGCTGATCGTCACCTACTCGCTGCTCACCATCTCCGTCATCATGTGGCTTGCCATTCCCGCTTTCCAGGGCGTGCCGAAGGAGATCGAGGAAGCCGCCTTCGTCGACGGCTACGGCGCCTATTCGGTGTTTTGGCGGATCGCGCTTCCCGTGGCGGCGCGCTCGCTGATCGGCGCCATCGCCTTCAGCTTCGTGCTGGTCTGGAACGAGTTCCTGATCGCGCTGATGCTGTCGAGCTCCAACGCCAAGACGCTGCCGATCGTGGCTTCCGAGCTCTCGCAGCAAGGCATGAACGTGCCCTGGGGGATCCTCAACGCCTCGGTGGTGTTGCTGTCGCTGCCGCCGCTGCTCTTCCTCGGCGTGCTCAGCGGCTTCCTGAATTCCGTTTTCCGGCAAAAGAAAAGTTGAAGCGAGGACACCCGATGCGGGCACTGGTGCTTGAGAAAAAAGGCGAACTGTCGCTGCGCGAGATCGCGCTGCCGCAAGATGTCGGGCCGGAGGACGTCAAGATCGCCATCCACACGGTCGGCGTCTGCGGCAGCGACGTGCATTACTACACCCATGGCGCCATCGGCAGCTATATCGTGCGCCAGCCCATGGTGCTCGGCCATGAGGCATCGGGCACGATCGTCGAGGTCGGCGCCAATGTCACGAGCCTGAAGGTCGGCGACCGCGTCTGCATGGAGCCCGGCGTGCCGAACCTTGCCTCGCGCGCGACGAAGCTCGGCATCTACAATGTCGACCCGGACGTCCGCTTCTGGGCAACGCCGCCGGTGCATGGGGTGCTCGCGCCCTATGCCGTGCATCCAGCGGCCTTCACCTACAGATTGCCGGACAACGTCTCCTTCGCCGAAGGCGCGATGGTCGAGCCCTTCGCCATCGGCATGCAGGCGGCGGCACGCGCCCGCATCGTGCCCGGCGACGTCGCCGTCGTCGTCGGCTGCGGCCCGATCGGCATCATGATCGCGCTCGCCGCGTTGGCGGGCGGATGTTCCAAAGTACTGATCTCGGACTTCTCCGCGCCGAAGCTGGAGATCGCCGGCCAGTATCCCGGCATCGTGCCGGTGAACATCGGCGAACAGTCGCTGGTCGACGCCGTTGCGAGCGCGACCGACAACTGGGGCGCCGACATCGTGTTCGAGGCGAGCGGCAGCCCGAAGGCCTTCGCCAACCTGTTCGACATCGTGCGGCCGGGCGGCGCGGTCGTGCTGGTCGGGCTGCCAGTGGAGACGGTCGAGCTCAACGTTCCGGCGGCGATTTCCAAGGAAGTGCGCATCGAGACCGTGTTCCGCTATGCCAACATCTTCGACCGCGCCTTGCAGCTCATCGCCTCCGGCAAGGTCGACCTCAAGCCGCTGATCACCGGCACCTATGATTTCTCCGAGAGCATCAAGGCGTTCGAGCGCGCCGCGCAAGGCAAGCCGCAGGACGTCAAGCTGCAGATCCTGCTGACCGGTGAGAAGGGATAAGGCATGTCCGCGATCGTTTGCTCCCATGTCGACAAGGCCTATGGCGCCACGACCGTCATCCGCGATCTCAACCTCGCGATCGAGGAGCATGAATTCGTCGTGTTCCTGGGGCCGTCCGGCTGCGGCAAGTCCACGCTGCTGAGGATGCTCGCCGGGCTGGAGGATATCAGCGGCGGCGAGGTGTCGATCGGCGGCAAGGTGGTCAACGATCTGGAGCCCGGCGACCGCGGCATCGCCATGGTGTTCCAGAACTATGCGCTCTATCCGCATATGACGATCTTCGACAACGTCGCCTTCGGACTGAAGCGGCAGAAGGTGCCGGCGGCCGAGATCAAGAAGCGCGTCGAGGCCGTCGCGAAAACGCTTGGTCTCGAACCCTATCTCGGCCGCAAGCCGACCGAGCTGTCCGGAGGCCAGCAGCAGCGCGTGGCGATCGCGCGCGCCATGATCAAGACGCCGAAGGTCTTTCTCTTCGACGAGCCGCTGTCCAACCTCGACGCCAAGCTGCGCAACCACATGCGCGTCGAGATCGCCAGGCTGCACCAGTCGCTGAAGACGACGACCGTCTATGTCACGCATGACCAGCTGGAAGCGATGACACTGGCTGACCGCATCGTGCTTCTGAAGGACGGCGTGATCGAGCAGATCGGCTCGCCGGCCGAGATCTACCGCCGTCCCGGCAACCAGTTCGTGGCCGGCTTCATCGGCACGCCGAACATGAATTTCATCGACGCCATGGTCGGCCGCAAGGCGGATGGCTGGACACTGACCGGCGCGGGAACGGTGCTCTCGCTTGAAGGCAGCGCTTTCGACCTGCGGCACGGCGATCGGGTCGTGCTCGGCATCCGGCCTCCGGATCTCAAGACGGCAAACGGAAGCGCAGGCAACATCCTGCAAGGCACCGCCGACCTCATCGAATTCCATGGCAATGACGCGCTGGTGACGTTCGGCTCGGGCGGCAAAGAGATCAGCGCGCTAGTGCCGGCTCGCGAATGCCCGGAGTTGCGCGCGCCCGTGCGCTACAGCTTCGATGAAGAGAGCATCCATCTGTTCGATGCGGAGACCGGCAAGTCGCTGCGCAGGTAACAGGTCAGCTGATCGCGTCGAGCATCTGCCGCTGGCGGTGCATTTCGAGGAAGATGCGGTAGTCGCGATCGAAGCGGGCGCCGGCTTCCTTGTTGGGCGCGCGCGTCTTGCCGCCCTGCTGCATGGCGACGCAGGCGGCGTTGAGATCGGGATAGAGGCCGGCGGCCGTCGCCGCCACCATGCCGGTGCCGAGCAGCACCGCCTCGTCGGCCAGCGGCTCGACCACCGTGCAGCCGGTGGCGTCGGCATAGAGCTCCATCAACAGCGGGTTCTTGGTGTGGCCGCCGGTAACGTGCAGCGTGTCGATCAGGTAGCCGTTCTCGTTCAACGCCTCCAGCACATGGCGCACGCCGAGCGCGATGCCAACCGCGGTGCGCCAATAGAGCTTGCACAGGCTGTCGAAGGAGGAATCGAGCGTCAGGCCGCTGATGACGCCGACGGCGTGCGGGTCCGCGAGCGGCGAGCGGTTGCCATGGAAATCCGGCAGCACATGCAGCCTGGCCGCCAGCGCATCGCCCTCCTCGGCGCGCAATTCGGCGACGCGCCTGGCGATCTTCATATGCATGGCCGCGTCCGGCTCGCCGCCCGCGCCAAGCCAGCGGATGATGTGGTCAAGCAACGCGCCGGTGGCCGACTGGCCGCCTTCCGACAGCCACAGCGTCGGCAATGCGGCGCCGTAATACGGGCCCCAGACGCCGGCAAAGGGCTGCGGGTCATGCGACATCGCCATGACGCAGGACGATGTGCCGGCGATCAGCGCCAGGTGCCGGCTGATGTTCTTCTCGTCGCCGGCAAAGCCGCCCAGGACACCCAGCGCGCCGGCATAGGCATCGATGACGCCGGCGCCGACCCGGCATTTTTCAGTCAGGCCGAGCTCGGCGGCGGCCTTCGCCGTCAGCGGACCGATATCCGTGCCGACCGGGCTCGCCTTTTCCGGCAGATTGCCGTGCTCGAAAAGATCGCCGAGGCCGACGAGCTCGAAGAAGTCGCGCCGCCAGCTTTCTTCCTCATGCGCGAGATAGGTCCATTTGGCCGTCAGCGTGCATTGCGAGCGGGCGAGCGAGCCTGATGCCTTCCAGGTCAGGAAATCGGCGAGGTCGAACAGATAGCCGGCTTCGTTCCACGTCTTAGGCAGATGACGCTTCAGCCACATCAGCTTCGGCGTCGCCATCTCCGGCGACATCACCCCGCCGATATAGTCGAGCACGGCATGGCCGCTTGCCGTGCATTCATCAGCCTCGGCGATGGCGCGGTGATCGAGCCAGACGACTGTGTCCCAACGCTTCTCGCCGGTGACCGAGACGCTGATCTGGTCGCCTTGCCTGTCGCGCGCGACCAGCGAGCAGGTGGCGTCGAAGGAGATGCCGGCGATATCGCCGGCGGCAACGCCGGATTTCTCGAGGGCGGACCGCACCGATTTGCACACCGCCGACCAGATGTCCTCCGAATCGTGCTCGGCATGATCGGGCTTGGGCTGATGCATGGCGATCGGATGATCGGCACGGGCAAGCAGGTTGCCGCGCGCGTCGAGAATGCCCGCGCGAGCGCTCCCGGTGCCGACATCGACCGCGCAAACGAAACTCTTCGTCAAGATGCTTTTACTCTCGCTCCCAGGCCTGCAATCAGATCGGGCAATTGCAGCATGTCAGCGAATATAGAGTCCGGTTCGGTTGACGCAAGCCGGGCTTTCAAGCCGGGATTTCCGGCATGCGAGCCGCCCGTGAAGGCAAGGACGCGCATGCCCGCCGCGCGCGCCGCGGCAACGCCTGCCGGGCTGTCCTCGACGACCAGGCAATTGCGTGGATGCGCCCGCATGGAGGCAGCGGCATGGAGGAAAAGGTCGGGCGCCGGCTTGCCGCGCTTGACCATGGTGGCGCTGAAGATATGCGGCTCCAGCAGCGGCAGCAGGCCGGTGACGTCGAGCGCGTAGCGGATGCGTTCCAGCGTGCCGGACGAGGCGACGCAGCAAGGCAGACCGAGCTTCGGCAGAACCTCCTTGATGCCGGGGATCGGCTTCAATTCCTCGCGGAACTTGCGCATCAGGTCGACGCGCATGGCGGTCAGATGCTGGTCGCTGATCTCCAGCCCGAACTCTTGGCCGAGGATCTCGCGCACGCTTTTCATGCTCTTGCCCAGGAAATGCTCGTAGGCGGCGTCCTCGCTGACCGTGCCGCCGGCGAGCTCGATCATGCCGAGCAGCGCCGAGACCGAAAGCGCCTCGCTGTCGACCAGCACGCCGTCACAGTCGAAGATGACCAGCTCAGGCGTCATCGGGCAGGCTTCCGCTACGCGTCAGAGCTTGTCGGCGAGATAGCGCGCCAGGGTTTCGCGCGCGCCGTTCGCCCACAGCACCTTCAGGGCATGGGCGAAGGCCTCGGCGAAGACGGGCGAGCGGCCGACATCGCCATAGATGTCCTCCATCGCCAGCCAGGCCTTGGGGTCATCCTTGGCCTCCCTGGCGGTGGCCTGCATGCGGCCCCAGCTCGGGTCGTTGGGCTCGATGACGGCGCCGCTGTCGGTGGTGCCGAAGCAGTAACGACACCACAAGGCCGATTCCAGCGCGAGGCCGGCGACGCCTTCGCCCGCCTTCAGCCGGTCGGCGATGGTCGGGATGATGAATTTCGGCTGGCGGTTGGAACCGTCGAGGCAGAGCCGGCGGATGGTGTCGCCGATCTTGGGATTGGAGAAGCGCCGCTCGATGAGCTGGTAGTAGTCCTCCAGATCGGTGTCGGGCACCGGCGGCACGGTCGGAATGATCTCGTCATGCTCGAGCTTGGACAGGAAGGCGCGCACCAGCGGCTCCTGCATGCCTTCGTGAACGAAATGGATGTCCATCAGGCCGGCCGGATAGGCTATTGTCGCGTGGCCGCCATTGAGGATGCGGATCTTCATCAGCTCGTAGGGCGAGACATCCTTGACGAACTGCACGCCGACTTTCTCCAGCGCCGGACGGCCGGCGGTGAAATGGTCCTCCAGCACCCATTGCTTGAACGGCTCGCAGAACACCGGCCAATTGTCCTCCAGGCCGAAATCGTCGGCGAGGATCCGGCGCTCGCGGTCGGTCGTGGCCGGCGTGATGCGATCGACCATGCCGTTCGGAAAGGCGACCTTGTCCTCGACCCATGTCGCCAGGTCCTCGTCGATCAGCCGGGCAAGGCCGATGACGCCGTCTGAGGTGACGTGGCCGTTATGGGGGATGTTGTCGCAGGACATGACGGTGAAGGGCACGATGCCGTCGGCGCGCCGGCGCAGCAGGCCGGCAAGGATGATGCCGAAGACGGTTTTCGGCACGGCGCCCGGCTGCGCGTCGGCGACGATATCGGGATGGGCGGGGTTGAACTTGCCGGAGGCCGGGTCGATGAAATAGCCGCCCTCGGTGATGGTCAGCGAGACGATCTTGATCGCCGGATCGGCAAGCCGCTCGATGATCGCGGCCGCATCGCCAGGCGTCAGGAAATCGATCATGGCGCCGGTGACGCGGGCGCTCATATGGCCCCGGTCCTGCTCGACCACTGTGGTCAGCCAGTCCTGTTCGTGCAGCTTGGAGCGGCCGATCTTCTCGCCCTCGAACACGCCGGCGCCGATCAGAGCCCAGTCATGGCCTTCGCCGGTGGCGAACAGGTCGTCGAGATAGACAGCCTGGTGCGAGCGGTGGAAATTGCCGACGCCGAAATGGACGATGCCGGCCTTCAGGGCCGAGCGGTCATATTTCGGACCGGCGACCTTGGCCGGCAGGCTGGCGAGGTTCGAGGAAGAGAGTTTCACGGTCATCTCATTTTACCCTTTGGCCGATCTGCAGCCCGACTGTTTACGCCTCCTGAGGAGAGCGAGGATGAGGGGCAACATCTGGTGTTCCAGCATGCTGCCCCTCACCTGCCCCGCGACGCTTGCTCCGGAGGAAAAGAGAGAAGCGCCTCCCCCTCAACTCATCCCGTCAGCTCATCCATTGACCGCCGTCGACATTGTAGGTCTGGGCGACGATGTAGTCGGCCTCGTCGCTGGCGAGGAACACGGCCATGCCGGCGAGGTCCTCGGGCTTGCCCATGCGGCCGTAAGGCACGCCTTCGCCGACCAGGCGCTTCTTCTCGCCCTTCGGCCGGTTCTCATATTTGGCGAAGAGCGCGTCGACCTGGTCCCACATGTCGCTGTCGACGACGCCCGGCGCGATGCCGTTGACGTTGATGCGGTGCTTGATGAGGTCGAGCCCCGCCGATTGCGTCAGCGAGATGACAGCGGCCTTGGTGGCGCAATAGACCGCGACCAGCGGCTCGCCGCGCCGGCCTGCCTGGCTTGCCATGTTGATGATCCTGCCGCCCCGTCCGCGCGCGATCATCGAGCGGGCGGCGGCCTGCAGCATGAACAGCGTGCCGGCGACGTTGACCGCGAACTGCTCGTCGTAGCTCGCCCTGGTGATCTCGACGATCGGCGCCAGGTCGAAGATCGCCGCGTTGTTGATCAGCACGTCGAGCCCGCCGGTCTTCGCCTCGACAGCGTTCACCGCCGCCTCGATCGAGGACTGGTCGGTGACGTCGAGCCGGATCGCGTAAGCAGCGGAGCCGATCGCTTTCGCCGTCGCTTGCGCCGCGTCGAGGTCGATATCGGCAATCGCCACCGTCGCGCCCTCGCGCGCATAGGCTTCGGCGAAGGCCCTGCCGATGCCGCGCGCCGATCCGGTGATCAGCGCCGATTTGCCTTTCAGCCTCACTGTCCCGTCCTCACGCGGCCAGCGCCTTGCCGTCGGCGCTGAAGCGGTGGAGCTTGGTCTTGTCGGGGGTCAGGTAGACGGTGTCGCCATGCTTGACCGCGACCTCGCCGTCGGCGCGGACGTTGATGGTGCCGATGCCGTCCGCCTGGACATGCAGGAAGGTGTCGGAGCCGAGATGCTCGGCGACGCCGACCGTCGCCTTCCAGTCGCCGGACGAGGTCGAGATGTTGAGATGTTCGGGCCGGATGCCGATGGTCTTGGCGCCGTATTTCTCCGCTGGCTCGCCTTCGATCATGTTCATCTTGGGCGAGCCGATGAAGCCGGCGACGAAGAGGTTCTTCGGCGTCTTGTAGAGCTCCATCGGCGAACCGACCTGCTCGATGTTGCCGGCGTTGAGCACGACGATCTTGTCGGCCATGGTCATGGCCTCGACCTGGTCGTGGGTGACGTAGATCATCGTCGTCTTCAGCTGCTGATGCAGCTCGCTGATCTCCAGCCGCATGGTGCCGCGAAGCGCGGCGTCGAGGTTGGACAGCGGCTCGTCGAATAGGAAGGCCGAGGGCTGGCGCACGATGGCGCGGCCGATGGCGACGCGCTGGCGCTGGCCGCCGGAGAGCTGACCCGGGCGGCGCTCGAGATAATTGGTGAGGTTCAAGACTCGCGCGGCGTCCTTCACCTTCTTATCGATCGTCGCCTGGTCCTCGCCGGCCATCTTCAGTGGGAAGGCGATGTTCTTGGCGACCGTCATATGCGGGTAGAGCGCGTAGGACTGGAACACCATGGCGAGCTTGCGCTTGGCCGGAGCCTCGCGGGTGACGTCGCGGCCATCGATCGAGATCGTGCCGCCGCTGGTGTCCTCCAGCCCGGCGATCAGCCTGAGCAGCGTGGACTTGCCGCAACCCGAGGGGCCGACGAACACCACGAACTCGCCGTCCTCGATGTTGAGGTCGATGTTCGGAATGATCGTCGTCGACCCGAAGGACTTGGAGACGTTCTTGAGCGTGATGTTTCCCATGGTTTCCTCCCGGGGATGGTCTTGGTCGTCCGCCGCGTGGGCGTTCTACTTCACGGCACCAAAGGTCAGGCCGCGCACCAGCTGCTTCTGGCTGAACCAGCCCATGATCAGGATCGGCGCGATAGCCAGCGTCGAGGCCGCTGAGAGCTTGGCCCAGAACAGGCCTTGCGGACTGGAGAAGGAGCTGATGAAGGCGGTCAGCGGCGCCGCGTTGGTGGTGGTGAGCCGGATGGTCCAGAACGCTTCGTTCCAGGCGAGGATGATGTTCAAGAGCATGGTCGAGGCAATGCCGGGAACGGCCATCGGCGTCAGCACATAGATGATCTCGTTCCACAGCGAGGCGCCGTCCATGCGCGCCGCTTCCAGGATCTCGCCTGGGATCTCGCGGAAATAGGTGTAGAGCATCCAGACCACGATCGGCAGGTTGATCAGCATCAGCATCACGGTAAGGCCGATGCGGCTGTCGAGCAGGCCGGTGTCGCGGAAGATCAGGTAGATCGGGAACAGCACCGCGACCGCCGGCATCATCTTGGTCGACAGCATCCACATCAGGATGTCCTTGGTGCGCTTGCTCGGCGAAAACGCCATCGACCAGGCCGCCGGGACGGCGACGATGAGCGCGAGGATGGTCGAGCCGACCGAGAGCAGCACCGAATTGAAGAAGAACTTGAAGTAGCCGCTCTGCTGCTGGACCTCCGAGTAACTCTCGAAGGTCCCGGACGGGATGAGGTTGAAGCCCTGGATCGCCTCCTGCTCCGACTTGAACGAGGTGATGATCGTGTAGAGGATCGGAAAGAAGATCAGCAGGGCGACGATCCAGGCCGCGGCCGTGGCGATGGTCTTGTGCTGGGTGGTGACTGCGCGGGCCATGTCGGGTCCTCCCTCACTTGTCCAGGTTCTTGCCGACGGCGCGCATGGCGAAGAAGGCAACGATGTTGGCGAGAATGACGGCGATCACGCCACCGGCGGATGCCTGGCCGATTTTGAACTCCAGGAGCGCCTTCTGGTAGACGAGGAAGGGCAGGTTGGTGGAGGCGTAGCCCGGGCCGCCATTGGTGGTGACCAGGATCTCGGCATAGATCGAGAGCAGGAAGATCGTCTGGATCAGGATGACGACGGTGATGGCGCGCGACATGTGCGGCAGTGTCAGGTAGATGAAGCGGCTCACGAAGCCGGCGCCGTCCATCTCGGCCGCCTCCTTCTGCTCGCCGTCGAGCGACTGCAAGGAGGTGAGCAGGATCAGCGTGGCGAAGGGCAGCCACTGCCAGGCGACGATCAGGATGACGGCGGTCAGCGGGTGCTGGCCGAACCAGTCGATCGGCTGGGCGCCGAAGAAGCGCGCAATGTCGGCGAAGACGCCGTATTGCGGGTGCATGATCATGTTCTTCCAGACAAGTGCCGCGACCGGCGGCATGACGAAGAACGGCGAGATGACCAGGATGCGCACGATGCCCTGGCCCCAGATCGGCTGATCGAGCAGCATCGCCAGAAGGATGCCGCCGACCACCGTGATGACCAGCACGCTGACGACGATGGTGAGCGTGTTGAGGATCGAATAGAGGAAGGCCGGGTTGGAATAGAACAGCGCGTAGTTGGAGAAGCCGACGAAGCCGTCACGCATCGGGTTCAGCGGATTGTATTGCTGAAACGAGAACCAGAGCGTGAACAGCAGCGGCACGATCATCCAGACGAACAGCAGGATCACCGATGGCGCCATCATGAAGCGGGCAAGCGAACGGGTTTGCTGAGTAGCCATGACGGTCACCCTCCCAAAGTCAGCCGGATTTTCAGAGTTGCGCCCAGAATCTTCCCGGTTTTGAAGGGTGGCCGCCCGAACTGGGTTTCGGGCGGCCCCTTGCCGGCCATGATGCGCGACCGGCGTTCGGCACCGGGAGGAGCCTTACTTGATGTAGCCGCCTTCGGTCATCGCCGCGGTGGCTGCGTCCTGGGCCTGCTTGAGGGCGTCGTCGACGCTCGACTGGCCGGCAAGGGCGGCCGAGAAGAGCTGGCCGACGGTGGTGCCGAGACCCTGGAATTCAGGAATGGCGACGAACTGCACGCCGACATAGGGCACCGGCTTGACGGTCGGATGCGTCGGGTCGGCGGCGTTGATTGAGTCCAGCGTCATCTTCGCGAAGGGCGCCGCCTTCTGGTACTCCGGATTGGCGTAGAGCGAGGAGCGCGTTCCAGGCGGAACATTGGCCCAGCCTTCCTTCGAGGCGACCAGCTCGGCATAGTGCTTGCTGGTTGCCCAGGAGACGAACTTCTCGGCGGCATCGGCCTTCTGGGTGCCGGCGGGGATCGCCAGCGACCAGGCCCACAGCCAATTGCCGCGCTTGCCTAGGCCGTTGTCGGGCGCCAGCGCATAGCCGACCTTGTCGGCGACCTGCGAGGCCTTCGGATCGGAGACGAAGGACGCCGCGACGGTGGCGTCGATCCACATGCCGCACTTGCCCTGCTGGAACAGCGCCAGGTTCTCGTTGAAGCCGTTTGACGAAGCGCCTTCCGGACCGTCGGCCTTCATCAGGTCGACATAGAACTGCAGCGTGTTCTTCCACTCGGGCTGATCGAACTGCGGCTTCCAGTTCTCGTCGAACCAGCGGGCGCCGAAGGAGTTCGACATGGCGGTGAGGAAGGCCATGTTCTCGCCCCAGCCGGCCTTGCCGCGCAGGCAGACACCGTTCACGCCATTGGCGCGGTCGGTCATCTTGTCGGCGGCCTGCTTGATGAATTCCCAGGTCGGCGCGTCGGGCATCTTCAGGCCCGCCTTCTCCATCAGGTCCTTGCGGTACATGACGAAGGAGCTTTCGCCGTAGAAGGGCGCGGCATAGAGCTTGCCGTCGACCGACAGGCCGCCGGCGATGGCCGGGATGATGTCCTTGACGTCATAGTCGTCGCCGAGCTTGTCGAGCGGCAGCAGCCAGCTCTGCTTGGCCCAGATCGGAACCTCGTAGGTGCCGATGGTCATGACGTCGTACTGGCCGCCCTTGGTGGCGATGTCGGTGGTCACGCGCTCGCGCAGCACATTCTCTTCAAGCGTGACCCAGTTGAGCTGGATGTCGGGGTTGGCCTTGGTGAAGTCGTCCGTCAGCTTCTGCATGCGGACCATGTCGCCATTGTTGACGGTGGCGATGGTGATGGATTCGGCATGCGCAGCGAAAGCGAGAGCGCTGGCCGACAACAGGCCCAGGGTGAGCGTGCGAAGTTTCATCAAATTCCTCCCATAAACCAAGATGAGCATTTGCCTTGGCTTTGAGCAATTACTCACTTGGTGTGATTTATGTCAAGGCGGAATCGATGCTGCAGCGCAGCAGAAACGTGAACCCCGACCCGGCGACGCGGCCAGGATCTTGGCGAGGAAGGCTGAGAGCAGTCGGCTTACGCGCAGGCGATCTCGGCGAGGATCCAGTCACGGAAGGCGCGGATCTTCGGCACATTGCGACGCGCCGTCGGATAGACCAGCCAATAGGCATGGCCGTCATCGCCGACGAGATCGAAGGGCTGGATCAGACGGCCGTCGGCGATCTCGTTCTTGAACAGCGCCCTGGTCAGGATCGCCACGCCATGGCCCGCCATCGCCGCATTCGCCTCATAGGCCTGCGCGCCCATGCTAGAACCCGGCCGCTTGGCGAGATCATGGCCGGTCACACCGGCGGCCTCGAACCATTGCGACCACCAGACGTCGCCGGGGTCGAGGATCGGCAGGCGCAACAGGTCGGCCGGCTCCTTGACGCCGCCTATGCTCGCCGCGAGCTTGGGGCTCAGCATGGGGGTGAAATCGGCATCAAGCAGCTTATGCGCTTCCAGGCCCGGCCACTTGCCGCCGCCGGAGCGGATGGCGATATCGACATCCTCGCGCGCGAAATCGGTCAGGCGGCTCGACGTGTCGAGCCGCACGGCGAGTGCTGGATGAGCGATCTGGAATGAGCCCAGATGCTGGGCCAGCCAGTTCGAGGCGAAGGTCAGCACGGTGGTGACGCAAAGCAGTCCGTCGGCGCCGCCGCGCGCCGCGGCATAAGCCTGACCCAGGATGGAAAAGGCTTCGCTGACGGCAGGCGCCAGGCGCTGGCCGGGTCCGGTCAACTCGATCTGCTTCGGCCGGCGCAGGAACAGCGGCGCGCCGATGCGTTCCTCCAGCAGCTTGATCTGGTAGCTCGCGGCCGCCTGGGTCATGCCCAATTCCTGCGCCGCCTTGGTGAAGGACAGGTGCCTTGCCACCGCTTCGAACACCCGGATCGCCTGCAGCGGCGGCAGCGGCGCAAGCTGCGGAGGGGTCAGATCGGGCATAAGGCCTCCTTATGGGTCATGATCGAGGTTTAATTGGAAGCACGAACCAGCCAGACCGATATTTGGGATCAACGATCAATCCAGTTCAAGGCTGACGATCATGGTCACGGTACAGGAAAAACTCGTTTCCACCCCCGCACGCGGCTGGTTTTTCATGCTGGTACGGGAATTTGCAAAGTTTTCGGGCCGCAGGCGCGGCTACATCGATGTTCGGGAACTATCCGAGCATCTGCAGCGCGACATGGGTTTTCTCGACGGCAATGATCCGCGCGGACCCTCGCAATAGCCGGCTTCTTTTATGGCCATCAGCCGGCAAGCAGGGTTTCGGCCGTCCGTTCGTCGGTGATGAGGCCATTGACCAGCCGGCGGTTGACGGCGGCCAAAATGCCCGGCAGCTTGCGGTCGCCCATGGCCAAGGCGATGACCAGCGATTTTTCCCGCGACGGCAGCGCGGCGGACGACACGCGGTCGTTGGTGATCCCTTCGATCATGCGGCCTTCGCGGTCGAACACCCAACCGACGATCTCGGCGATGCCGCCGGCTTTCTGCAGCGCCTTCAGCTCGCTTTCGGAAATGAAGCCGTCCTCGTAGAGCGGCGCCTTGGGCCCGAGATCGCCGATGCCGACGAAGGTGACGTCGGCTTCCGCGGCCAGCGCCAGCGTCGGCTGGATCATCGGCTGGTTGAGCAGCATCTCGCGCTCTTCTGGCGAGGAGGCGATGACCGGCAGCGGCATCGGGAAGGACCGCGCCTTGACGCGGTCGGCCATGGTGAAGATGACGTTGTAGAAGGCGGCCGAGCCGTCGGGCGAGATGTTGCCGGTCAGGGACACGACCTTGTGCTGCGGGCAGTCCATCGGCGGCAGCTGCTCGATCGCCGCCTTCAGCGTGCGCCCGGTGCCGATCGCCATGACGATGGGGGCTTCCGAGCGCAGCCGGCGCTCGATCTCGGCCGCTGCCGCCTCGGCGATGCCGATCGTCGTCGAGTTCGACGCCGGATCGCTCGGCACCACTTCGACAAGATCGAGCGCGAAACGCGATTTCAGTCGGGCGGCTAGGTCGAGGCAGTTGGCGATCGGGTGATCGACGCGCACCTTGATCAGCCCTTCGGACATCGCCAGCGACACCAGCCGCTGCGCCGTCTGCCTGGAGATGCCGAGCTTGGCGGCGATCTGGTCCTGCGTGTTGCCGGCAACATAATAAAGCCAGCCGGCGCGCGCGGCATCGTCCAACCTGGTGCTGCCGGTTTCCTGTCGCAAACTCACGTCCTGCCTCCCCGCCCGCAAGAACGCTGAAACGGGCGCCATAGCTTACAGCGAATATGCCGGCGCGCAATTGTCTATCGAAAGAGCAATTGCTTGGGCGCCCCACAGGCCTCCCGAAGATCTGCCGTCACGCCCCGAACCATTTGCCGGCGGGACGGTTTATCTCCGGCGGGAAACCGATTAAGGGGATCGGCGAAGGAGCCGCGCATGACGCCGAAAGCCGTTTTCTGGGATATGGACGGAACGCTGGTCGACAGCGAGCCCTTGCATGAGGCAGCCCTTGTGGCGGCGCTGCGCAGCGTCGGCATCGCCCCGCCGCACGACCTGCATGAGCGCGTGCTGGGCATCGCCGCATGGCCGGTCTACGAGATGCTGCGCGACGAATTCGGCCTCGACCTGCCTTTCGACGACTGGATCGTGCGCAAATACGATCACTACCTGCCGCTGGCGGAAACGCTGAAGCCACGCCCCGGCGCGATCGAGGTGTTCAACGAATTGCGCGCGCTCGGCGTAGAGCAGGCGGTGGTGTCCAATTCCGACCGGCTGATCGTCGATGCCAATCTGCGGGCCGTCGGCCTCACCTATCCGGGCATGATGACGGTCAGCCGCAACGATGTGATCGACGGCAAGCCGCTTCCCGAACCCTTCCTGCGCGCCGCTTATCTCGCCGGCGTCGACCCGGCGGATGCTTTCGCCGTCGACGACAGCCTGACGGGCGCCATGGCCGGACTGGCTGCCGGCATGAAGACGCTCTTCTGGCCGGAGGCGCCGATGGACGGCCCGGCCGGCGCGATTGTGATCAACAGCGCCGAGGAATTGCGGGCGCAGTTGGGGCTTTAACCCGAAGGTCGGTGCTGCCCCTCATCCGGTCCTTCGGACCACCTTCTCCCCGTAAAACGGGGAGAAGGAAAGGCCGCTCAATTCCGATAAACCGGCTCTTCCTCGTCCAGGATCGCTTTCAGCTCGGCCAGATGGCGCTCGGCCTGGCCGGGGTAGTCGTCCATCTCGCGCGCGGTCTTCTCGGCGATCTCGTCGGAGAGCGTGCGCAGCGGGCGCCCGGTCCACAGCGCCTTGATGTAAGTCTCGGCGGCGCGCTCGAAGTAGAACATGCGGTTGAAGGTGTCGGCGACCGTGTCGCCGATGACCATGACGCCATGATTGCCCATGACCATCACCTTGACCTTGGGGTCGGTGAGAAGCTGAGAGCAACGCTCGCCCTCCTCCTCGAAGGCCAGCCCGCCATAATTGGCGTCGACGACATGGCGGTTGAAGAACATGGCCGAGTTCTGGTCGACCGGCGGCAACGTCGAATCGGCGAGCGAGGCAAGCACCGTGGCGTGGATCGAATGGACATGCATGGCGCAGCGCGCATGCGGGACGTTGCGATGGATGGCGCCGTGCAGGCCCCAGGCGGTCGGGTCCGGCGCGTCGGGGCCGGAGAGCGTGTCGGGATCGTTGGCATCGATCAGGAGCAAGTCGCTCGCCTTGATGCGCGAGAAATGCACCTGGTTCGGGTTCATCAGAAACTTCGTGCCGTCCTCGTTGACGGACAGTGAGAAGTGATTGGCCACCGCCTCATGCATGTTGAGCCGCGCGGTCCAGCGGAAGGCGGCGGCGAGATCGACCCGCTCCTCGTAATAGGGCAGGTTGCTCAGCGGTTCCTTGTGCAGGCGGGCAAGGCTCATCGAAAATCCTCCTGTTTGGACGAGAATGCCGTGCGACGCCGCTGCCAGCAACCGATAATCGATGGCTCAGCGGATCAAGCCGCCGGGCGCGCCGACTGCAGCCCACCCTGCTCGACGATGAAGTCGATCACGTCCTGCAAGCCCTTGCCGCGCGACAGATCGGTGAAGCCGAAGGGCCTCTTGCCGCGCATGCGGCCGGCATCGCTCTCCATCACGTCGAGGTTGACGTTCACATAGGGCGCCAGATCGCTCTTGTTGATGATGAGGAAATCCGAGCGGGTGATGGCCGGGCCGCCCTTCCTCGGTATCTCCTCGCCCTGGCAGACCGAGATGACATAGAGCGTCAGGTCGGCAAGGTCTGGCGAGAAGGTGGCGGCGAGATTGTCGCCACCGGATTCGATGAAGATGATGTCGAGGTCGGGGAATTTCTTGTTCAGCTCGGCGATCGCCCGCAGATTGATCGAGGCATCCTCGCGGATGGCGGTGTGCGGACAGCCGCCGGTCTCGACGCCGACGATGCGCTCCTCCGGCAATGCCTGCAGCCGCGCGAGCATCATCGCGTCCTCCTTGGTGTAGATGTCGTTGGTGACGACGGCGATGGAGAAGTCGTCGCGCAACGCCTTGCAGAGCTTTTCGGTGAGCGTCGTCTTGCCGGAGCCGACGGGGCCGCCAATGCCGATGCGAAGAGGACCGTTTTTCGAGGTCATGCCGGAAACTCCGTGATAGCGAGAACGACAAAGCCCAGCCCGATCAACAGGCAGAGCGGCGAATAGAGGCTTTGGTCGAGCCGCGCGAAAGGCTGTTCGGGCGCCAGCCTGCGCCACCAAGGCGTGAAGCCGGCAATGCCGCGGCCGAGGAAGACGAGGCCGATCATCAATGCCGTGGCAGCCAGGCCTTCCCTTGGAAAGGGCGTCGAAAAGACACCGGCCAGCGCCAGCGGCCAGAGCGTCGCGAGCGCGAGGCAAGCGGCGACGGCGAAACTCGCGAAGGACGACGGCATCTCATCGACGCCGTGGAAGCCGACGACGGCGCGGGCGCATGACGCCTGGTCCGTACCCGGCCAGATGCCGCCTATGCCCCAATAGACATGCAGCGTGGTGATCAGGAGCAGCACGAAGGAGAGGGTGACGGCAAGGACGGTCATGAGCGGAACAGCCTGGAATATTGCGTTTCGTGCTGCATCGCCGCTATGTCGGACATGAAGGCCGAGCCGCCCAGATCGTCCAGGCTGGAAGCGGCGGCGCGCGACGCAACCGACAGCGCCAGAGGTTCAAAGCCGGCTAACAATGCGACGGCATCGACCTGGCCGACGACACCGAGCCTGATCGCCGCTTGCGCAAGATTGGAGAAGAAAGCCTGCAGGAAGGCGGAAAGCGCATCCGAAAGGCCGATGCCGCTGCTGCCGGCAACGGCGCCGACCGCAACGCAATAGGGGCAGTCGGCCGGCAACCGTTCAAGCACCGGGGACGGCCAGGCAGATACCGCTTTGAGGAAGGCCGCGCCTTGGAGCATTGTCTCCATATGACGCTCCCGCGAGCCGGCAAGAGCCTCGGCAAGTGCTGCGACTTCCGCCAGGTCGCCGCCATCATCGGGCGCACGGCGCCAGCTTTCGGCGAAGAGCACGGCGTCGTTCCAGCCCGAGCCAACCTCCACCAACGTTTCCAGCCAGCCGGCGAGATCGTCGCGATTTGCGATCAGCCCGTCATGCACGGCGCGCTCGAGCCCGTGGCTGTAGGAGAAGCCGCCGACCGGAAAGGCCGGCGACAGCCAGGCCATCAGCCGCAGCAGCGCGACGGTGGAAAGCTGCTCAGTCATGGTGATGGTGGTGGCCGTGATGATGATGGTCGTGATCGTGATGATCGTGCCCATGGTCATGATCATGATGGTCATGCGCGTGCCCGTGATCGTGGCCATGGTGGTCATGATCGTGATCATGCGAATGGCCGTGATCGTGGCCATGCCCTGAATAGGCGCCGCGCACGGGGCTGAACGGCTGCGAAACCTCATGCACCTTGGCGCCGAGGCCTTCGAGCATCGCCTTGATGACATGGTCGCGCAGGATGAGGATGCGGTCCGGCTCGATCGCCGCCGCGAGGTGGCGGTTGCCGATGTGCCAGGCGAGCTCGGTGAGATGAACGGCGTCGCGGGCGCGGATGTCGTAGACCTCTTCGGGTGCTGCGACGATTTCGAGCTGGCGGCCGTCTTCCAGCACCAGCCGGTCGCCATCGTTCAACGCCACCGGTTCAGGCAGGTCGACCAGCACCTTGTCGCCGGCCGCCGTCTCGATGGCGCGGCGGCGCAGATGGCGCTCGTCATGCGGCAGCACGGCCTTGTCATAGGGCGTCGTCAATCCGGGATCACCGGCGACAAGCACCGAGATAGCGCGTGGAAACTTGGTGAAATCGGTGGTGATGTTGAGCTTCATTTCATGGCTCCGCCATTGGCTTGGGCGCGGGCGCGTGCAGGGCGCCCGAGGACACGGTCGAAATAGGCATTCACCCGGTCGGATTCGATCGGGAAGCGGCCGGCACGAGCCCAGCCGCCCATATCGCCGAGCAAGACGTCAACGGCCGAGAAGCGATCGCCCAAGGCATAGGGCTTGTCGCCAAGCCGGCGATCCAGCGCCTTTATTTCGGATGCGAAATCATACGCCGCAGCCGGGCCGACATCGACCCGAACATCCTTCGGCAGCAGGAAGCGGTGGCGCAGCTTGTTCCATAGCGGGGCTTCCAACTCACTCTGGGCGAAATGCATCCATGAATCCATCTCGGCGCGCCCGGCGACACCCGGATTGGCGCCCATGCCCTTGTCAGCATGCTTATCGGCCAGATAGACGCAGATCGCCGCCGAATCCGTGATTTTCAGGTCGTCGTCGATCAGGATCGGCACCTTGCCTGAAGGGTTGAGCGCGTAGGCTTCCGGCGAGCGCAGCTTGACCTCGACGAACGCGTAGGGCTGCCCGAGCTCCTCGAGCATCCAGAGCACCCGGCTGACGCGGGAGCCGCGCGATCCGACAGCCTTGTACATGGTTGAACCCTTGCCTTTCCGAGAACCCTACCGCATCGCGAACGCTCAGACGATGGTGTCGAACAGCCGCAGGATGAACGATATCTGATAGATCAGCGCGGCCGCGACGAAAGCGATGTGGAAGCGCTTGTCGCGCACCAGGATCGCGACGATGCACAGCGCCACGAAGACCGGCGTGCGGATCAGATATTCGTTGCCGAAGCGGGCGAAATGCTCCGGACCCTTGAGCAGCGTATCGATCACATCAAGCAGATAGGTGAAGCCGAGCAGGCCGAAGAACCAGGCGCGGCGCGAATAGAAATAGTCCTCGTAGCTGGTGTAATCGAGCATCGAATGCGGAAACAGCAGCGCGCAGAGCAGGAACAGCGTAATGGCGTAGAAGATGATGAAAAGATATTTGCCGAAGGTCCAGTTCTCGATGGCGTAGAGGCCGAACTCCCACCACCAGAAATGCACCAGCATCAACAGCACCGAGGCGACCCAGGCGAGATGCACCGCATAGAGCCGGTATTGGCCGGGATGCTGGACGATGCGGGCAGTTCCCGAAAGCAGGCGGGTGACTCCGAGGCCGATCACCATGCCCATGACGATGCGGATATGCGGGAAGATGTCGTGCTGCGAGGCGATTTCGGTGGCCATGCCCGATCACAATGCTGCTGCTCTGCAGCATATTGCGATCTGCGCGCGCGAGCCGCAACGCCATTTGGCCGTCAATCGGACCAGCCGCCCGTCAAAACAGAAAATACCGCTGCGCCATCGGCAGCACGGTGGCCGGCTCACAGGTCAAGAGCTCGCCGTCGGCCCGCACTTCGTATGTTTCGGGATCGACCTCGACATGCGGCGTGGCGTCGTTGAGCACCATGGAATGCTTGCCGATGCCGCCGCGTGTGTTCTCGACCGCGACCATCGCCTTGTCGACGCCAAGCCTGCCCTGCAGGCCGGCGTCAAGCGCCGCCTTCGAGACGAAGGTCACCGAGGAGTTGGTCAGCGCCTTGCCATAGGCGCCGAACATCGGCCGATAGTGCATCGGCTGCGGCGTCGGGATCGAGGCGTTCGGATCACCCATGGGGGCAGCGGCTATCGAGCCGCCGACCAGCACCATCTCCGGCTTGACGCCGAAAAAGGCCGGATTCCACAGCACGAGATCGGCGCGCTTGCCGACGGTGATCGAGCCGATCTCCTTCGACAGGCCGTGCGCGATGGCCGGATTGATCGTGTATTTGGCGATGTAGCGGCGGACGCGGAAATTGTCGTTGTCGCCGGTTTCGTCGGGCAGCGCGCCGCGCTGGCGCTTCATCTTGTCGGCGGTCTGCCAGCAGCGGATCGCCACCTCGCCGACCCGGCCCATGGCCTGGCTGTCCGAGGAGATGATCGAGAAGGCGCCGATGTCGTGCAGGATGTCCTCCGCCGCGATCGTCTCCTTGCGGATGCGGCTTTCGGCGAAGGCGATGTCCTCGGGGATCGACGGCGACAGATGATGGCAGACCATCAGCATGTCGAGATGCTCGGCCAGCGTGTTGACCGTGTAGGGCCTGGTCGGGTTGGTGGAGGACGGGATGACGTTGGGCAGGCCGCAGACCTTGATGATGTCGGGCGCGTGGCCACCGCCCGCCCCTTCGGTGTGGAAGGCATGGATGGTGCGGCCCTTGATCGCCGCCACCGTGTTCTCGACGAAGCCCGATTCGTTCAGCGTGTCGGTGTGGATCATCACCTGCACGTCATAGGCGTCGGCGACCGACAGGCAGCAATCGATGGCGGCCGGCGTCGTGCCCCAATCCTCATGCAGCTTCAGCGAGCAGGCGCCGGCCAGCACCATCTCTTCCAGCGCCGCCGGCTTTGACGCATTGCCCTTGCCCGACAGGCCGATATTCATCGGGAAGGCGTCGAAGGACTGAATCATGCGCGCCATATGCCAGGGGCCGGGCGTGCAGGTGGTGGCCAAGGTGCCATGCGCCGGGCCGGTGCCGCCGCCGAGCATGGTGGTGATGCCGCTCATCAGCGCTTCCTCGATCTGCTGCGGGCAGATGAAGTGGATATGCGCATCGAAGCCGCCGGCGGTGAGGATCTTGCCCTCGCCGGCGATGATTTCGGTGCCCGGACCGATGATGATGGTGACGCCATCCTGCGTGTCCGGATTGCCGGCCTTGCCGATCGCGGCGATACGGCCATCCTTCAGGCCAATATCGGCCTTGAAGATGCCGGCAAGCGCGTCGACAACCAGCGCATTGGTGATGACGGTGTCGACGGCGCCCTCTGCCCGCGTCACCTGGCTCTGGCCCATGCCATCGCGGATAACCTTGCCGCCGCCGAATTTCACTTCCTCGCCATAGACGGTGAGGTCCTTCTCGACCTCGATGAACAGCTCGGTGTCGGCAAGCCGCACCTTGTCGCCGACCGTCGGTCCATACATCTGCGCATAGGCGGCGCGGCTTATCCTGGCCATCAGCAATCGCTCCCGAAATTCCAATTGTTTGTGCGTGGGGCACACATTGTCGCCACCCAATGGTCACGCAATGACCCGCTCGCCGACACTTTGAGCGCCCATTTCAGCGTTCCCATCGGGCCGTTAAGGCGGGCGGAATCACTCCCAATCCGATGGAAGGAATATCCATGCGCAACGCGATACTTGTCGCCGCAGCCGCCACCTTGTTGATGGCGGGAGCTGCCGGCGCCCAGCAGCAGCCGACGCCCAGCCCGGCACCGACCGCCCCCGCCGCGCCGAAAGCCCAGTCCGCGGCGCCGGCGATCCAGAGCGTCAACGTCGTCGACATCACCGAACTGCCCAAGGATGCGCAGACGCAGGTCAACCAGATCGTGGCGCAGCGCGGCGACGCCGGCCTGCAGACCTTGCGCAAGTCGATCGACGCGACGCCCAAGGTGAAATCCGCGCTCGAAGCCAAGGGCATGAGCTCGGCGCAGGTGATTGCCGCCAGCATGCAGCCCAATGGCGCACTGACGCTGATCACCAAGAAGGCGAGCTGATCGCGCGCCCAGGCGGGCCGCCATGTGGTCCGCCAACCATATTTTGAAGGGAATGCGGGCCGCCTCGCGGTCCGCCGCCAGGCTTTCGAAGGGAACCTGCGGCCAGGCCGGACCGTTTCGCTGTTTTCGCCCCGCCACGAGGTCAGTCAGGAGCGAGCGATGGCGAATGGCCGGCGTTTTGCAAGATGGAGTTCCGTGGTTGTTGCCGCGCTTTTCGCGGTCGCCGCGCCCCATGCCGCGTCCGCTGCGCAGCCGCTGGGCAGCGACAAGCCTGCCGCCGCGATCGTCGATTCCGATGTCCGCCAGGAAGAGGCGCTCTCCAGGACGGAGGCCGGAAAAGTCATCACCGCCATCGACCGGACCCGCGACAATATCGGCACGGTGCGCAAGACCACCAAGCTCGACAGGGTCGACATCGTGTTCCTGACCGATGCGGCGCGCAGCGAAGGCGGGCCGCCGCCGGCCATCGAGAACAAAATGAAGCAGCATCAGGACGATGTCGCCGAGCTGCG
Organism: Mesorhizobium sp. M2A.F.Ca.ET.043.02.1.1; assembly: GCF_003952405.1. Taxonomy (NCBI): domain Bacteria; kingdom Pseudomonadati; phylum Pseudomonadota; class Alphaproteobacteria; order Hyphomicrobiales; family Phyllobacteriaceae; genus Mesorhizobium; species Mesorhizobium sp. M2A.F.Ca.ET.043.02.1.1. The sequence goes on along the minus strand of NZ_CP034445.1, from coordinate 3,589,967 downwards.
CCAGGAGATCGAGGCGAACGCCCTGCTCTTCAACGCGATCGATTCCCGGCGCGTGCAGGCCGAGGACGTGCTCGCCGTGGAGTTCGACAATCCGGGGAAGGTCGTCATCTACGCGGCAGCCAAGCCCCCGAAGTGATGGCCTCCGAAGTGATCTGAGCGCGGCGGCGGACCTCACAGCTTGCCCATCACCTTCCGCTGGAAGCCATAGACCTCGCGTTTTCCCCCCAGCGGCACCAGCGTGACGTCGCGTTCCTGGCCCGGCTCGAAGCGCATAGCGGTGCCAGCGGCAATGTCCAGCCGCATGCCGCGCGCGCGCTCGCGGTCGAATTTCAGGCCCTCATTGGTCTCGAAGAAATGATAATGACTGCCGACCTGGATCGGCCGGTCGCCGCTGTTGGCGACCTTGAGGGTGACGGTCGGCCGGCCCTTGTTGAGGTCGATCTCGCCTTTGGCCGCAATAACTTCACCGGGGATCATCGCGCCCTCACACCATGCCGACGGAAAGGCCGACGCCGATCGTCGCGCAAGCGGCGCCGGCGGCGCGCGCCAGGCCGCGGAAGCGCCACCCAAGCCGAAGGCCGGCTGCCATGCCGACACCGTGGAGCAGCGCGGTGGCGGCGGCAAAGCCAGCCATATAATCGAGGCCGGCAGCGTTTTCAGGCACCTCGGCGCCATGGGCGTGACCGTGGAACAGAGCGAACAGGCCGATGATGGCGACCCCGGCCGAGACCGGCAGGTCGATCGCCAGCGCCACCAGCAGGCCGAACGCCACGACGGAAGCGAGGATGCCCGGCTCGACGAAAGGCACCGGCACATGCAGCATGCCGAGCGCGCCGCCGGCCAGCATCACGCCGAGGAAGGCCAGCGGCCAGGCCCAGAGCGCCTTTCCGCCCTCATCGCCGCCCACAGGCCGACGGCCACCATGGCCGTCATGTGGTCGAGGCCGGACAGCGGATGCACGAAACCGGCGGCAAAAGAAGAGGTGGAGCCTGCGCCGACATGGGCTTCAGCCGGCATGGCGGCCGCCAGGAAAAGGATCGCGGCAAGTGTGGTTCGTTTCGTCGAGGCGGGGATCATCTTTCTGCCCTTTCCAATTGACCTGGTTAAGCGGCCTTGCGCGGGCCGCAGCCTTCGGCCTTGAGCACGCGCCTGGTCGACGGCGGATATTCGTCAGCTTGCCTGCCGGCCGGATCGGCCGCGGCGCGAAATTGCCGCCGCAATTCGGGCAGGCACCACCCAGCACATTGTCCACGCAGTCGGCGCAGAAGGTGCATTCGAAGGTGCATATCAGCGCATCCGTGGCCTCCGGCGGCAGATCCTTGTCGCAGCATTCGCAATTTGGCCTAAGCTCCAGCATCGGTCTTCCTCCTCACCGGATCGGCGCTTTACCTGATCGGCTCGTGCACGGTCACCAGCTTGGTGCCGTCGGGAAACGTCGCCTCGACCTGGACGTCGTGGATCATCTCGGCGATGCCGTCCATGACCTGGGCGCGGGTGACGACGTGGGCGCCGGCCTCCATAAGTTCCGCGACGGGACGGCCGTCGCGGGCGCCTTCGACGACGAAGTCGGTGATCAGGGCGATGGCTTCGGGATGGTTGAGCTTGACGCCGCGCTCCAGGCGCTTGCGCGCCACCATCGCCGCCATGGCGATGAGCAGCTTGTCTTTTTCACGCGGCGTAAGATTCATGCAATGTCCTGGTATTTCAGATCAGAGTGACCACAATTTAGGCAGGCCCGCCCGTCCATTGAGCAGTTCGACGAGTGGAACCAACCGCTTGCGGAGCTGGTAGCCGTCGCCGGCGGTGAGCCTCGCAAGAAGCTTGCCAGATCGGCCGACACTCCAGAAGCTGGCGCCGCCGCCGGCGGCAGAGTCGCCGATAATGGCGCGGGCCGCCTCGAGCAGGCTTTCCGCTTGCGGCGAAACGAGCAGCAGCGTCGCGATGGCAAGCGCGCCGCCGGTCGCCGCCGGCCGCCGCAACGTTGCCGCGATATCCGGCCCGACCCGGAAATCCTCCGCATGGATCAGCGCGCCGCACCGGCGGACCCGCCAACGGTCGTGGAAGCTGCCTCGAACCGTCCGCTCGCCCATCGCCAGCCGGCCGAACAGCGTGGCTTCGAGCACCAGCGCCTCGGCGTCCTCCGCGAGATCGACATCCAGCGTGCGGGCGAAGGCGGCGCGGTCGAAAACGATGGTTTCCTGCGGCAGCCAGGCGAGGCGCCCGCCCGGCCCGACCCGCAGGCCGACATTTGTCTCGGCCCTGTCGGCGGCGGCGCGATAGACCTTCTCGCAGGCCTGGGTGGTGATGGAGGCGGAGGCCTCGGCGCCGACTTCGATCGTCCAGCCGAGGCGGTCGCCGCCGGTCATTCCGCCGGCCGTGTTGATGAGCACTGCCTCGAGCGGATCGCCCTGCACCGCCGGCAGGCGGATCTTGGCCGATCCGTCCTGGTAGAGCCGCTGCAGGCGCGTCCGGCCATCGCTCTTGCCGCAGAAAAGCCTGGCTCGCCCGGCAACACGTTGCGCGGCAGGCAAAGGAGCGCCGGCCAAAGGCGAGGCGGGCGGGGGTGTCAGGGCGTTGTCGATCGTGTCCACGTTTCCAGGTTAAGCACTCCGGCGGCATTGTCGATATATCGCTTGTTGCTTGACATCGTTTTGGTTTCTATAGAGGGAAGCCACCCTGGAGCGGTCGCGCGGTGTCTGGCGAGGTAAGGGCAACGGCGTTGTTGGATCCGGGGACCAAAAAAGGGCGCTGATCAGTTGGCGTCGGAAAACGACAGGGAAGGAACCGAATGGCTGACCAGCTGACGACCGAGATCATCGAAAAGATCAAAGCGCATGCCGACACCGGCGGTGAGGAAATCACCGCCAGCACCGATCTCGGAACGCTCGGCATCCATTCGCTGGAATTGACCGAGATCATCTTCGATCTCGAGGAGAAGTACGGCATCGAGATCGAGATGAACACGGTCGATGCCTGGAGCAACCTGAAGAACGTCGGCGACATGGTCGAGGCGGTTCGCGAACTGATCGCGAAAAAAGCCTGACTGCATGCAAAAACGCGTCGTTATCACCGGTATTGGCGGGATTTGCGGGCTCGGCAACGATGCGCCGGCGATGTGGGACGCCATGCGCGCCGGCCGCTCGGCGATCGGCCCGATCGACAATCCGTCGCTGCATGACCTCAAGGTCAAGACCGGCTGCGAAATCAAGGAACTGCCCGAACATGGCATCGACCGCAAGCAGGTCGTGTCGATGGACCGTTTCAGCCTGCTGGCGGTGATCGCCGCGCGCGAGGCCATGCGGCAGTCCGGATTGACGGCACATGCCGACAACACCTACCGGATGGGCGCAATCGTCGGCATCGGCGTCGCGGGCTTCGAGACCATCGAGGAGAATTACCGCGCGATCCTGCTCGAGGGGCGCAACCGCGCCGCCATCTTCACCGTGCCGAAAGTGATGCCGGGCGCGGCCGCCGGGCAGGTGAGCATGGCGCTCGGGCTGCGCGGCCCTGTGTTCGGCGCCACCTCGGCCTGCTCATCGGCCAACCATGCAATTTCCACGGCGGTCGACCAGATCAGGCTCGGCCGCGCCAACGTGATGGTTGCCGGCGGCACCGAAGCGCCGCTGGTGTGGGGCGTGCTCAAGGGCTGGGAGGCGCTCAGGGTGCTTTCGCCCGACACGTGCCGGCCATTCTCGGCCGACCGCGCGGGCCTCGTGCTTGGCGAAGGCGCCGGCATGGCGGTGCTGGAAAGCTACGATCACGCGATGGCGCGCGGCGCCACCATCCTGGCCGAGATCGCCGGCGTCGGGCTTTCCGCCGATGCCTCCGACATCGTCGCGCCGACCGTCGAGGGACCGGAAGCGGCGATGCGTTTCTGCCTGGCGGATGCCGGGCTCAATCCGGAAGACGTCGACTACCTCAACGCGCATGGCACCGGCACCAAGGCCAATGACCAGATCGAGACCGCCGCGATCAAGCGCGTCTTCGGCAACCACGCCCCTTCGCTCTCAGTGTCCTCGACCAAGTCGATGCATGCGCATTGCCTCGGCGCTTCGGGCGGGCTGGAGATGATCGCCTGCGTGATGGCGATCCGCGACGGCATCGTGCCGCCGACCGCCAATTATCGCGAGCCCGACCCGGAATGCGACCTCGACGTAACGCCCAACACGGCGCGCGAGCGCAAGATACGCGCCGCGCTCAGCAACAGTTTCGCCTTTGGCGGAACCAATGCGGTGCTGGCCTTCAAGGCGGTCTGATCACAATCCCGGTTGACTGTATGTGCATCGGCCGCCGGTGGCTGGTGTATTGATCCCGGCCGGCCGGGGACCTAATTCTTCCTCACCCCGCCGTATTCTTTGCCACCCATTGTGAGCGCCGCCCGGCGCCAGTCCCTATCCGGAGTTTCCGATGACCGACCTGTCCGCCTTTCCGATCGCCAAGCGCTGGCCGGCCAAGCAGCCCGACCGCTTGCAGCTCTATTCGGCCACGACGCCAAATGGCGTGAAGGTCTCGATCGCGCTGGAGGAAATCGGCCTGCCCTATGAGCCGCATTATGTCGATATCGGCAAGAACGAGAGCTGGACGCCGGAATTCCTGTCGCTCAACCCGAACGGCAAGATACCGGCCATCATCGACCCGGACGGCCCCGGCGGCAAGCCGATCGGCCTATTCGAGTCCGGCGCCATCCTGCTCTATCTGGCCGACAAGACCGGCAAGCTCATTCCCGCCGATCCGGCACGGCGCTACGAGACGATCCAGTGGGTGTTCTTCCAGATGGCGGCGATCGGCCCGATCTTCGGGCAGGTCGGCTTCTTCCACAAATTCGCTGGGCGCGAGATCTCCGACAAACGGCCGCTCGAACGCTACCGCGACGAATCGCGGCGGCTGATCGGCGTGCTTGAAACGCGGCTGAAGGGCCGCAAGTGGATCATGGATGACGACTACACCATCGCCGATGTGTCGATGCTGGGCTGGGTGCGCAACCTGATCGGCTTCTACGAAGCGCGCGAGCTGGTCGGTTTCGATGATTTCCCGACAGTCGCCGAATGGCTGGAGCGCGGCCTGGCGCGGCCGGCGGTGAAAAGGGGCCTCACCATTCCGGCGAAGGGCTGAAGACGGTTCAGGTAAAGGCGTGCGGCACAAAAGTCCTGCCGGCGCGCCCATGCCGGGCTGGTTTCGACGCTCGGCGCTTTGGCTGCAGGTAGCGGTGGGCTAAGCGGGCGCGGCTAGCGCCCACGTTGGAGATTAGCCGAAACCCCCATGCGTCGTCATACTCGGGCTTGACCCGAGTATCCATGCCGTGGCCGCTGCCGTAGAGTGCAACGGTGCAGAATTCTGTAACTGCAGCAACGCTTTAGCGTCATGGCATGGATTCCAGGGTCTGCGCGCGTCGCTTCGCTCCTTGCTCCGCCCTGGAATGACGACCGAGCTGTCTTGACCGCCAATCGCGAAGGTCCGGCTCGGCGACTTCGCCGTCCCGAATCGCGCAAAAAGGGCTATTTCGTCTTGGCCTTGGCACCACTGCGGCCGAGCATAGAGGCCGCAAGCCGCGCAGTCGCGACGACTGCTCCTGTGGCGACGCTTGCCACGGCGCGGATCGGACCCGATTTCTTTGCCGCCGACTTGGGATGTTTCGCGCTCTTAGCCTCGACTTTATGGGCCGCGACCTTACGGGCCGCGGCCTTGTGGGCCACGCCTGGCGTCACTTTCTTCGGCGCCGCCTTGCCGAAAGCCGGCTTGGCGTCTTTCGATCGCTCGGCGATCGCCGGGCCGGCGCCCGCCTTGGCCTGCGTCGTCCTGGATTGGGTGGCCCTGGTTTTTTTGGCCACGGGCTTTCTGCTGTTGGTTGCCATCTGACAGTTCCTGCTCGCTTCTTTTCGCAATTCCGGACGGAAAGCGGTTGTCCGCTCCCCTGGAATTGCTCCGGCGCCGGACAATTCGGGATAGGCTGATAACGGCGTGAAAACCTTAAAGTTCCCGTCCGAAAATATCGAAAATTGAGCAGGTTAACCAATCACCAGCATCATTGATCAATGACCCGTCATTGACCGATGACCATGTCGGCCGGCCGGCGCCGCGCCAGCACGCGCTCGATGTTGGGCATGTCGTTGGAGGCGATCCAGGCGCGGGCGTCCTCATCCGACTTGCCATGCTCGCGCCAGCGCTCCATCAGCCGGCGCTCGAGCTCATTGCGCGGCACGTCGACGAAGATGGTGAAATCGAACAATGGCGCCAGCCGCGTCCACGGCTCCTCGTCGAGCAGCAGGTAATTGCCCTCGACCAGGATGAACTTGGTGTCGGCGGAAACGATCTCGGCCGCCGCGCGCGACAGTTCGATGCTGCGGTCGAACACCGGAATGGCGATGTCGGGTTCGCCGGAGCGGATGCGCTTCAACAGCGTCTCGAAGCCGGCGAAGTCGAAGGTTTCCGGCGCGCCCTTGCGCGGACGCAGGCCGCGGCGGTTGAGGATGATGTCGTCATAGTGGAAGCCGTCCATCGGCACGACCTCGGATGTGCCTTCGGGCAGAAGCTCATGCAGGTTCGCCGACAGTGTCGACTTGCCGGAGCCCGGCGGACCGGCAATGGCGACGACGAAGCGCTTGGCCTTGCCGGCGCGCTTGAAGATGGCGGCAGTGATATGGGCGATCTCGGACATCGGCGCCTCTTCGGTAAGGGTGCGGCCGGCATTTTGGCGGGTGTCGGTGGAAATTTCAAACCTGCTCTTGGTGACTGAGGCTCGACCGCTTGTTCGGCAGCCTCCCGCTTTCGAAATTGGCCGGAACGCCTGCCCCCTTCGTCATCCACGGGCTCCGCCCTGGAATGACGAACTCCCAGGCGCCCCCGCCTGAACCCCTACGCCGGAGCTGAACGCCCGATGCGCAGGAAGCCGCTGTCGAACGGCGCCTCCTTCACCGCGCCGTTCGGCGCAAGAACGCGCAAACGATCGGCCACTGCCTCAATCTCGGCCGGCGCCTCGGCCTCGGCGGACGGAACCGCGCCGATGACATGGCGAAACGACACCGACCGCCCTTCAGCCAGCGCGAAGGCCGTGGCCATGCCTTCATGCTTCAGCCAATTGTCGCCGAGCGAGGCGGCATGGCCGATCGCGCTGCGGCCGTCCTCGATGCCGAGCACGCCGAGATGGCGGCCGCTCCAGGGCGCGTAGTCGCGGCCGCCATTCGAGAACCACAGCATCGTCACCGGCAGTTCGGCCGGGTTCTTCAGCACCAGAACCAGGTCCTTCTCCGCGCGCCGCGCGATCGCCGTCCAGCCCGGGCCGCCGTGATCCGCCTCGACCAGCGTGACGAAATCCTCGCGCCTGTCTTCCATGCGGTAGTCGGTGAGGTCGGTGGTGCCGCCGGCGGCGAGCGGAAACTGCGTGAGGTCGGCGGCGCGGGCCGGATAGGCAAGCATGAAGCGGCCGCGCGCCGGGTCGGGCTCCAGCGGCGTTGGGGGCGTGACAGCGACGCGCTTGGGCGAGAAGGCGAGCCGGCCGCCGCCTTGCATGACCGTCATCGGATGATGGGCGACGGAGATGGCGCCGGAGCCGCCGGAGAAGACGTGCTCCTGGTAAAGGAAAGGATGGTCGTCGCGCAGGGTAAAAACCTTGTCGACGGCGGCGCCCATCACCTTGCGGCGCAGCCGGAACACGGCCCGCCAGCCGCCGGCAATGGCGCCGTTTTCGACGACGTCCCATTCGCTGTTGGCCGGCCAGCCATGCAGGGGTGCCGCCTCGACGTCGCTGGCGGAGAAGGGTGAGCAGAGGAAATCGCCGGAGAGGCGCACCGTGCCTTCCGGGAGGTTCGCGGGCAATGTCTCGCGCGGCGCGCCGACCCAGGGCGCGCGATGCAGCGGCTTCAGAACGCGGCCATCGGCCTCGATGTCCATGGCGGCGATATGGCCGACGGCGAGATCGAGCGAGACGGAGATGCCTTTTGCGCCGATCGTGACCGTGTTCATGAATGCCTCCCGCGAATCTTTTCTCGCGGGGAGCAAAGCCCGTCGAATGCCTCCTGTGCAAGCAGCGCGATCGGCATTTTGCATCAGTTCCTCACCCTTCCCCTTGTGGGGAGGGTCGGCGAGCGGTCGGAGCAAGGCGGAGACCGGTCGACGGGGAGGGGTCTGACAAAAAGAGTCCTTTCGACCCCCACCCCGATCCTCTGCGCGGATCGACCCTCCCCACAAGGGGGAGGGTGGAGCCCTACTGCCTTTTATACTCCCGCACCGGCGACTTCGTGCCATCCGTATAGGTCACCTGCACCGCCATCGATTTTACGTCGTCCTTGACCTTGAAATAGGGCTGGTAGTCGGAGGGAATGGCGTAGGGGTCCTTGGCGTCGCAGGGCGGCATCTTGATCTCCTTGTCGAGCGCCGAGCCGTTGAGGCTGTAATGCACCTCCTTGATGGCGCAGCGGTAGGAGAGCATCTGGGTGAAATAGACCAGGCCACGATTGCCGCCGGAATCGAAAGCGATCCATGACGTCCAGAACTGGTCGAGGATCTGCTTGTTCTCCTGCTGCAGCGCGCCGTCGGGGTCGAAGCGGATGTCGAACGGGCCGGTCTCGCGGCCGCGGATGTCGAGATATTTTATCGCGATGGTGGTGGCGGCAGTGCTGTCCGGCAACTCGAAGCTCGGATTGGGCATCGGCTTGCCGGTGCGCTGGTCGTTCATCGCCATCAGGCCGGTGTCGGTGAACGGGCCGGAATCGCCAAGGCGCCAGGAGATCGCCGTCGCCGGCTCGGGCAGCGAGATCGTCATCGACCAGCCGGCGTTGGAGCGCATCGGCGTCAGCGTCGGCACGAAGCGCGATGTGTCGAGCACATCGCCCAAAGCCGTCAGCCGGCTGCGGCTGCGGTCCAGCCAGTCGGCCAGTTGTGTCTGGTCGACGAAATATTTCAGCAGGCCGCCATCCTGCTCGTAGGAGACGAATTTGCTCAGCGCCTGCGCCTCGCTGCGCTTGTCGGCCAGCGTCTGGCTGCCGAGACGATCCTCGGAAAATTCCTGCGCCAGGAGAAAATAAGCCGGCGCGTAATCGGGGTTGGCCGCGATGAAGGCGTTGAGCTTGTCGAGCCGCTGCGCGTCGTCGAACTGCAACAGATGCACGAGCTTGATCGACGGCGCCTTGGCTTTCTCCGTCAGCGTGCCGAACACTTCGCGGGCGCCGGCCTTGCCGTCCTGGACTCTCAGCAGCATGGCAAAGCGCGTGTAGGGATCGATGGCGTCGACGTCGAAGCCGGCAAAGGCCAGATAGGAACGGCGGGCATTGAGCATGTCGCCGGCGAGCTCGTAGACGCGAGCATTGTGGTAGAATTCGTCGGGACGCTTCGGATCGGCGATCGCGCCGCCCTGGGCCGAGAGCTGGGCAAAACCCTTGGCGATCGTGTCGATCGAAGCAGCGATCTGCTCGGTGGTCGCCTGCAGTTTTTCCGCCTGCGCCTGCTGCTGTTGCTGGCCGGCGGCCAAGGTGTCGGTCGTCTGCTTGACCGCCTCGACAGTCTTCTGCGTCTCGGCGCCTTGCTCCGACTGCTGCTGTTGGGCGGAAGCGATCTGCTCAGTCTTCTGCGCCACCGTATCCGTGGTCTGCTTGACCGCCTCGACGGTCTTCTGCGTCTCGGCACCCTGCGCGGTCTGCTGTTGCTGGGTGGAAGCGATCTGCTCGGTGGTCTTGGCGACCGTATCGGTCGATTTCTTGACCTCCTCGACCGTTTTCTGCGTCTCGGTGACCGTCTGCTCGATCTTCGCCACCTTCTGCGAGACGATGCCCAGCGATTGCTGCAGCTCGGCGACGGCCGGCACAAGGTTGGCGATCACGCCGTTCTGCGAATTCGTTTCCTGCTGGATGCCGTAGACGCCGCCGGCGATCGCCGCCGCACTGGTGGCGAAGATCAGCGCCGGCATCGCCTTGGCGGCCAGCACCAGGCGCAGCACCATGGCGACGGCGATGATGATGGCCGCGACGGCGGCGACCAGGGCAATGTAGGCGGCAAAGGGCCCGAGCGGGTTGAGCACATCGCCGACTGCGCCGCTGATAAAGGCGAAGCTCGCCGCCCATTTGCCGGTGCGGCTGAGCGATGCCCTGAGCAACGAGGTCGTACCCGTGGCGATTTCCGACATGCCGATCCCCCAAAACCAAGCCGCGACATACTAGCGGAAAGGGGGTGGGGATGGCAAAGCGGATCGAGCCGGGCGTGGACTGCCCCTCACCCAGCCTCCGCTTCGCTCGGCTGACCATTCCGGGGCGAGCCACGGGTCTCGCCCGTCCTTCGGACCCCCAAGGGGAGAGGAGATTGTCAGCGCCTGCGCCAACCTCTTCTCCCCCACGGGGAGAAGGTGGCCGCGAAGCGGCCGGATGAGGGGACGGCGCCAACGTCGAAGGACAAGAACCCGTCCTCCACCCCCCGAAACCTGGGCAAATGCCTTGTTGCCCTCGTTAACCAGTTGGACGCGGCATATGGGTTACGTTAGCTTCGCCGCGTCTCAGCAACAGTTTTAGAACAGTCTTGCCCCCTACCTTCCCTCTCCTCCAGAAACTCATCGCCATATTGGCATTGCTCGCGCTGGTCGCCGGCTGCACGACGGCGGCACCGCCTGAAAGCGTGCTTGCCGTGCCGGCGCAGCCGCAGAAATATGCGGCGATCGTGGTCGACGCCTCGACCGGCAAGACCCTGTTCGAGGTCAATTCGCGGTCGCAGCGCTATCCGGCGTCGCTGACCAAGATGATGACGCTCTACATGCTGTTCGAGGCGCTGGAGAGCGGCCGGGTGATTAAGGAGACGCGGATCCCGGTTTCCGATCACGCGGCCTCGCAACCGCCGACAAAGCTGCGTTTTAGGCGCGGCGAGACGATCGACGTCGATTCCGCCATCCGCGCCATGGTGGTTAAGTCGGCAAACGACGTGGCGGTGGCGGTGGGCGAATATCTGGGCGGCGGCTCGGAGGACCAGTTCGCCGCCATGATGACCGCCAAGGCGCGCTCGCTCGGCATGAGCGGCACCAATTTCCGCAACGCCTGCGGCCTGCCCGATGACGGCCAGGTGACCACGGCGCGCGACATGGCGGTGCTGGGCGTGGCGCTGGAAAAGCGCTTCCCGCAGCATTTCCACTATTTCTCCGAAAGCGACTTCATGTTCCGCGGCAGGCTGGTGCGCGGCCACAACGACATGCTGGGGCGCGTGCGCGGCGTTGACGGCATCAAGACCGGCTACATAAGAGCTTCCGGCTACAACATCGTCACCTCCTACAATGCCGACGGGCGGCATCTGATCGTGGTGGTGATGGGCGCCGACACCGCGCGCCAGCGCAACGACCATGTCGAGGCGCTGATCCAGCGGAGTCTCGGACCGGCGATCGCCGATGCAAGCCAGCCCAGGCTGATGTATTCCGGCCAGCAGCCGGCCTCGCCGCCGCTGCTTCCACCGGCGGACTCGGCGTTGCCAGGGTTGCCGCCGCAGCAGCCGACGCCCGCGTCGGCGGCGCCGGGTTCGACGGCGTCCGATTTTCCGTCGCCGGATCTGGCCTCGCCCGGCGCGCCGCTGCTGCCGACGCAGTAGGCGGCGGGGGAAAATTTTAGACGTCGGCGGGACAGCGCCCCCCTCTGGCCTGCCGGCCATCTCCCCCACTTGGGGGGAGATTGGCAGCTTTGGCGACGGCGCTCGTCTTGCAAACGTCTGTGATTGGCGAAGGCCGTCGTGACGGCTGATCTCCCCCCTTGAGGGGGAGATGTCCGGCAGGACAGAGAGGGGGCGAAGGAACGCGGCGTTTCTCTTTCTCAGGCCGCGCTGCCGTTGCCTATCTCACCACCAGCACCGGAATCTCGGTCAGCGACACACTTCCGCCGTCTGGCTGCCCAGTACCAGCCGGCCCAGCCCGCGGCGGCCGTGCGAGGCCATGACGATGATGTCGCTGCCCTCGCCGGCGGCGACCTCGAGGATCGCCTCGGCGGGGGTGCGGTTCTCGATATGCAGGGTCTTCGCGCCGACGCCCTTCGCATCGGCCTCGGCCTTGCACTTGCCGAGCAGTTCGCTTGCATATTTGCGCGCGCTCTCCTCGTAATTGACCAGCTCGTCGGCGGCGACATAGCCAGCCATGGCGCCGCCCCAGGCCAGCGCCGGGAACGGCTCGGAGACGGTGGCGAAGGCCACGGTGGCGCCGAGGCCCTTGGCCAGCTCCAGCCCGTGGGCGACGCCCTTCTGGGCGAGTTCGGAGCCGTCGGTGGCGATGAGGATTTTCTTGTACATGGTGGCGATCCCTCTTTTGCGGGGCGCCGCGCGCGCCCAAGTGGCGGGAGCCTGAACGCTCAGGCCTGATCTCGATATAGTCAGCCTATCAGGCCCGCCACAGGGGCCAGTTTGATGCGGATCAAGGCCAGGCGGCAGAGACGATTGCGCCAGTGGGGGCGTGAAATCGCCGGCGGCGCTCCCCCTCACCCAGCCTCCGCTTCGCTCGGCTGACCTCTCCCCCAGGGAAGAGGAGATTGTCAGCGCCGGTGCCCACCTCTTCTCCCCGCCGGGGAGAAGGTGGCCGCGTAGCGGCCGGATGAGGGGCTGCGCCGACCTATGCGATTGCCTCAACAGCCCGCCCCCCATCACAAGAACTTGTTCGGTCACACACTCTTCACACTGACCATGGATATGCCGCGCCGGCTTGGCGTATCGTACCCGCAAAGCCTCGAACAGGAGCAGCGACCATGGCAGGCGACCCGAAGGCATCCGCGCAAATCCAGGCCGACAACGAGAACGATGTCGCCGGCGAATATCTCGAGGCGGAAACCGTGCCGGAGGATGCGCAGGCAGCCGCCGACGAGATCCTCGAGGCGCCGGAGGTGCCGGATTCCGAGCCGCACGCCGAACCGCATGTTCCCGGCACGGCCCGGATCAAGCCCAAGAAGAAACCCTCGGCGATATCGGGGCGCAAATTCCGCAAGCGCGACCTGGTGCGCATCGATGATCTCAGGCCCAGCCTCGCCGACCGCATCCGCTCCGACCATCCCGACCTGCCGCGCGGCGCCCGCATCAGCCGCGAGGAGCTCGGCCGCTACCGCATGCGCTACATGGAGGAGCTGCTGCAGCAGGAGCATGGCGAATTCTCCGAGCTCGACCGCCAGGTGGTGGAATCGATCGCCAAGCAGGACACGATCTCTGAGAACTCGGAAGAGGAATATGAGGAGCACCGCTCCTTCCCGGACCGCGTTTCCGACACCATGGCCGAGTTCGGCGGCAGCTGGTGGTTCCTGATCTCCTTCGCGGCGGTGCTTTTGCTGTGGATCGGCATCAACCTGGTCGCCGGCGCGACCAGCGCCTTCGACCCCTACCCGTTCATCCTGCTCAACCTGGTGTTGTCCTGCATCGCCGCCATCCAGGCGCCGGTGATCATGATGAGCCAGAAGCGCCAGGAAGCCAAAGACCGGCTGCGCTCCTTCAACGATTACCGGGTGAACCTGAAGGCCGAGCTGGAAGTGCGCCACCTGCACGAAAAGCTCGACTACCTCATCTCGCGCCAATGGCAGCGCCTGGCCGAAATGCAGCAGATGCAGCTCGACGCCATGCACGAGCTGACCGCGGCGAAGAAGGTGAAACGCGCGACGCGGGCGGTGCGGCGGAAGACGGCGAAGGTGGGGGTGGAGGGTTAGGCCAGTTCCTCGCCCCACGCAGTGGGGAGAGGTGGCTCGGGCGAAGCCCGAGACGGAGAGGGGAGCGCCCTCTCCGACAGCCATCCGTCAGACAATCACCCCACCAGCCCACCACACAATCCCCATTTGCCCGTTGAAGCGTGCTGCGGCTTCCGCTAAGAAGCCGTGGCTGGCCGGCTCACCGGCCGGTTCGTTTTCCGGTTCTCCCGGGAAGCACCCGTAGCTCAGCTGGATAGAGCGCTGCCCTCCGAAGGCAGAGGTCGCAGATTCGAATTCTGCCGGGTGCGCCAATTTTCTCAATAAAAATCAATAGTTGCGGCGAGCCTGATTTGTTCATGCCTGCATTTGCGTGCAGGGAAATGCGGTACAAAACGCCAACTTGCAAGCGTTTTCCGTACAAAATCCGTACAAGGAATCACCTTTCGTTCATGGCGGCAGCTCCGGAATTGCCGGGCAAGGTGATGCCGATCGCAACGTCGTGCGAGCCGCACATCGGGCAGCGGACCTTGCCCTTGAGTTCGGAGACCAGACATGCCCGGCCGCGCGTGATCATGAAGGTCATCAGGTCGAGATCGTAGCGGAAGCCGCATTCACGGATCGTCTTGAGCCCTGCGCGGCGCCCCCAGGTGCAGCGGAAATGGATCCTGCCGCCAGCCTGCCAGACATCCCTGACCGTCTCGATCGCCATCTGCCAACGCGATCAGCCCCGATGTCCGGGTGGCGGCAGCCCCGGGCCGGACATCGGCGCGGCATGCGGGCGCTGATAGTCGATCGGCCGGTCCCTCAACAGGTTTACCGCCTCACGCATCTGCTGCTTCAGCACGCCTATGGCGTCATAGTGAGGGCGAAACGGCGTCAGCGATAGGGTGGCGGCGTCGAGCGCCATGTCGAGGCTGTGCATCTTTTGCTCGATAGTCCAGAGATGGCCTTCCGAAATGTCGTCACGGCGGCGATGGCGGGGCATATTTCGTTCTCCATTTGATCAGAACGAAATGAGAACAAATTCCTTGCCCGTCAAGCCGGTTTGTGGAATCTTTTCGCCATGAGCGACGAGCCAACACGCCCTTCCGAGGCCACGCGACCGCGCGAGCGCGCAGCAGTGCTCGGGCATTTTTGTGAACACGCCGGATGCGGCAAGGATGCCGGATGGGGATTTGCCAGGCCGAAGCGGCCGTCGCACTGGTTCTGCTACGAGCACCGCGGCGACGGGGAGGCCTACCTTTGATAAGCAAGCCGCGCCGCACTGGCGATTATCCTGACCGCGAGATCGACTGCCAGGAGGCGATGGAGCCCGGTTTTCAGGCGATCATTGATTGCATGATCGAGGCAGACTGGGACCGCGAGGAAGTCAAGCGCGCCCTTCGGCGCCTGATCGCGGCCGATAACATGACGCAAAAGGAAAACGCAAAGGTCGAAGCAGAGCTGGCGATCGCGCGGGCGATGATCAGGGCCGGCCGGCCGAAGCCCTGGTGAGCTATCCCCGCTTCGACACTGCGCCGTCGTCGAGCTCGGCTTCCAACTGGTCGCTCACCGGCCTCGGTTCGCTGCCGAGCGGCACGCCGTCAAAGCCCTGCAGCCAGGCCTCTGCATGCTCGGCCCAATAGTCCGGCACGACGCGTTCCTTGCCATCCTTGAGCGCCTGCTGGCCATACATCCAGGCATAGGTGACGCGCTCCTGGTCCTTCTTAGCCACGGCCATCATCATCCTCCCAGAAGTCTTTCAGCATTGCGTGGCGAAGCTGCTCCTCGCCCTTCAGGAACCGCACTCTGCCCGAAAGGCCGGGCTTCAGCCACTCCGCCTTTTCCTTCTTGAGCCCCTTGGGCGGCGGCGCGCCGACTTTGCCTTGTACCCGGTCCCATAGCGCCTGGCGCTTGTCCGCCTTGAAGGTCACGAACGCGCCGCCCATGTAGCGGCCCTTGTCGGCCATCAGCACCATGGCCGGCTTGCCGCGCTCGCGCTGCACGCCGATGATGTCCATCACCTTCTCGTCGAAGCATTGTATCTTGCGCCACGCCGAGGTCGGGCCACTGCTGTAGACGCTGTCCTGCAGTTTCGAGACGATGCCTTCGAGGTTGGATTTGCAGGCCAGATGATAGGCGGCGTCGCCACTGCCAGGGAGCGCTTCGCTGAACTGGATGTGCAAGCCGGCCGGGATCATCGCCTGCAGGACCTCCCTGCGGTCGCGCAGGGGCATTCTGCGCAGGTCGTGGCCGTTGAGGTGGAGAAGGTCGAAGGCGACGAGATAGAGATCCTGCGGCCGGCGGGTGATGGCCGAGCGGAGCGCATGGAAGTCCGACAGCCCCTTGTCGTTGAGCACGATCGTCTCGCCCTCGATGATGAAGCTTTCGCCGTTCAGCTTCCCGGCTTCAGCGGCGAGCGGCCGGTATTTGGCCGTCCAGTCGATGCCGCTCTTCGTGTAGAGGCGGATGCCGTCGGCATCCTTGATCACCTGCGTCCGGTAGCCGTCGAACTTGATTTCGTGGCTCCATTCGGCACCCGCCGGCGGATTGTCGAACCGCTCCGGCTCCATGGGCTTGATGAACTTCAGACGCTCGACGGCGTTACGCATGCACATACCCAACAACCGCGATTCAAGCCGCACCAGGCAATCCGGTTCCGAGTATTTTAGAAAATTTGTATGTGAGAATGGTTATGAAGAATGATCCCGACTGCCGGGCAGCCCTGCGGATGATCCGAGCGACCATCCAGGAGCACTGCCCACCCGGCGTGCTGATGAGTGAGGAGCAGGTGAACGGCCATTACGGCCCGACGCTTCTTGGCGAGGCGGAGGCGCTGTCGGTCGCGATCGTAGCGACGGTCGAGCGGCTGTCGTTCGGCAGGCCAAAGCCGCCGGCGCCGAGCATCAAGGCTTGAACGAAAAAAGCCCGCCGGCCGTAGCCAGCGGGCTTGGAGACGACTTGCCGACGGATCAGACCGGCTTGAAGTCCAGGTAGAACGTGTCACCGACGCTGAACTTGCCGAGCAAGGCCGGGTTCGCGATCGTCAGCGACAGCGCGCCGGCTGGAGAGAACTTCGCGAACTGCTGATCCTCGTCGCTGCCGTCGGCGGGATAAGCGCCATCCTTGGCGGGGAAGTTGAACGTCAGGGTTTCCTGTGTCGCCTCGCCCTCTTCCGGATACTTCTTGATGCTGGTGACGCGCACCTTCGCTCGCATAGTGGTCATGCGTTTGGTCTCCATTTTGGGGTTGCCCGGAACCGCCGGGCGCGGATTATTTTGACCGAGCAATTTCCTTGGCTAGGTCGCCGATCTCGCGGCGGATTTCGGCCAGTTCGTCGACGGCACCGTTGGCCGCCTCGATCAGGCGATAGCCGATCTGCCGGCTTTTCTCGGCGTCGAGGCGCTGCGCGATCGCTTCCACCGTGTGCGCCTCGATCGCCGCGGCGAGCTGCTTGACCGCGCCGCTGTCGACGAGCGCGGCGTCGAGCACGAAGGTTTTGCCGTCCTCGGTTCCCTTCTTCTCGCCGCCCGCCGATTTCCATCCCATGCGCAGGACGAAGGCGGCTGCCATGGAGCCGCCGGCGGCGCCGAGCCACATCACCCATTCCGGTATGCCTGCACTGTCCATCAGCCATTTGTCCGCTTGTCCACCGCGATCCAGTAGAGGCTGTAGAGCGCCAGGAAGGACAGCAGGAAATTGAGGCCCAGACCGGCGCTCAGGATGCCGGTGATGAGATACGAACCCACGAACCCTATTCCGAACAAGCCGAACGTGACGGAGCCGATCGCTCCGCAAAAAAGCCGGATGGTCGACGTGGCGCGCTGGCGCGAGCCATTGACGATCAAGCCCAGCAGCCACAGCAACCCGATGGAGCTGAGCGTCCAACCGACGTCGTTCTCGCCGAATCGGCGGAAGAAGGCGTAGCCGGGCGCGGAGAATGCATCGCTGGGGTGGAGCAATGTCGTGCCCCAGACGAAGAGATAAGCCGCGCAGAACCATTCCGAGACGCGCTCGCGGAAGCGCTCGACGATGCGTCCGGCGATCATGTCTTCAGCTCCGTCCGCCGCCCGGTGCTGGCCTTGGTGTGCCGGTCGCATTCGGCCGGCGTGTAGAACTTCACGGCGCAGCCGGAAGCCATCGTCTCGTCGATCTTGTTCTGGTCGGCGAGCGTCTTTCCCTGCGCGCCCGCGAGGCTGCTACCGATGGCCAAGCGCAGGGCTGGAACACCGTCCACGCCGGAAGTCCCACACCCCGCCAGCAGCAATGCAGTCGTCAAGAGAGCGGCTGGCCTCGATGCCCTTGCGAATCGCATCCTGATTTTCCTTTTCGATCCTGGCGCGCAGCTCGTCGGCGCCGCGTTGCTTGATGAGGTGATAGCCGCCGGCAATTGCGCCGCCGACGATGATGGCAATGATTGCCCATGCGATCGCGCCGGCCGCGAAGCGGCCGACGCCCAGGCGGCCGGCGATGAGCGTGATGATGAGGCTCATAGCAGCCGTCCCGCGGCAAAGCCGATGAGCAGGCCGAGACCGAAGATCGCGGCCAGGACGGACTTGCGGCTGCACAGCGCATCCAGCATCAGGTCGGCCCAGAAATCGGGATTGTTGCCGCCGCCGCCCATCAACGTCGCGCCCCGGTCTGGAACGCCTCGATGCTCTTCTTTTCGCCGTGTCGCGCGACGAGGAAGAGCCCGCCGGCGACGCCGGCGATCGCCAGCATCCAGACCCAGCCGGGGACGTCGCCGGCGGCATCCTTGACCGGCTGGATGTAGCCGCTGGCGGCGCCCAGATTGCCTATCACGCCGTCGAAGAAGCTGCCGACCAGGGCGAAGACGCCTGTGAAGAAGGCGCCGATCTTGGTCAGCCAGCTCGTCCTGGCTTCCGGCACCTTTTCACGCACCACATCCGGCGGCGCGTTGGCGCGCTCGGGAGCGATCTCGCGCGGCTTGGCCTTCTGCAGCGCGAGCAGTAGATCGTCGTCGATGCCCTCGCCGGCCGGCAGGGCGTTGTCGGCGCGGAAGGCGCGGATGGCCGTCGCCGTCATCGTGCCGAGCTTGCCATCGACGCCGCCGACCTCGGTATAGCCGAGATCCTTGAGCTGCTGCTGCACGCGCTCGATCGTCGCCTTGTCGAGCGGAGCCGATGTGTCGGCCGGCGCCGCCGCAGGATCCGGAACGGCGACGGCGGAAGCCGAGGCCTTCACCTTGTCGAGCATCGCCTCGACCTTGTCCGGCGCAACCAGGGCCTTGTTCACGCCGTCCCCGGCATAGTAGCTCTGGCCGCGCTTCAGCGTGCGCTTGGCCTTGCCCGAGCCCTTCACGGTCGGGGCCAGCACCGGGAAGGAAGCCCATTCCTGCGCCAGGCCAAGGCCGAAGGCCGTGCGCGACTTCGTGCCGGCCATGAACTCGGCGAAGCCGCGTTCCTTCAGCAGCTCGTAGCCGAGCGCCATCTGCATCGGCCCGTCGAGCAGTTCCTTGCCGGTAAGACCGAGCTTCTTCTTCAGGCGGATCAGCGTGGCGCGCATGAACTGGAGGAAGCCGGCGGCCGAGCTGCCGAAAGACTTCGTCCAGCGCGGCCCGGCAGCGATTACCTCGTCGATCGTCATCGAGGTGAGCGGCTTCGCGAGCCTGGCCTGGTTGTTGCCATACACGGTGTCGAAGCCGTGCGGCGCCTCGATGCCGCCGATGAAGGCAAGCAGCATCGCCGCGCCCGAAGGTACGGTTTTGTCCATGGTAAACCTCTTGGTTGTGAAGTGCGCTTAGGGGGTTGAGTTTTGTCGCTTGGAGTGATTTAGCGACTCTGATGCTCGACCAACTGCAAAATAGCGGGATTGTTGTTCTGAATGAGCGCACAGCACCCGCTCAAAACACAGTTCTGATCGTGGGCGTACCCCGATCTGGAACTACTATGATTGCCAAGACGCTCGGCAAGCTTGGCGTTTTCCTTGGGGCCGAACTAGATCATTCAATTTCCGAGGATACTCGGCTCGCGCACGCGCTGGAAAACGCCCCGGCCTCGATGGCGGAGATTATCGAGGCCTACAATGCTGCCCATGATGTTTGGGCATTCAAGCGGCCGACCGCCTACCAGACGATCGACTCGACACTGTTCCGCAACCCCCGCTTTGTCATCTCATTCCGGGATCCTGTGGCCATTGCCAGGAGGGAGGAGTTGTCAATGACCTTCGATTTCCGGGAGCAGTTGGGCCGCGCGACTCGCTGGTCCGCAGATCTGGCCGAATTTGCTCTTCGCCAGAGCGCCCCCGTTATGCTTGTTTCCTATGAAAAGGCGCTCGCTAAGCCTAAGCAGTTTGTGTCGGATCTTGCGCGCTTCGCCGGCATCTCCCCCACGTGGCTGCAGATGCGCGCCGCCCGTGCTTCCATTCGACCGAGCCCCGCTGATTATGTCGCAAACTCGCAGATCAGGTTCCCAAAGACATGACAGATATCGCCGTCGTCATTCCCTATTACAACGGTTCCAAATACATCAGACGCGCCGTTGACAGCGTGCTAAAGCAGACCGTTAAGCCGGCCGAATTTCTAGTGGTCAACGACGGGTCAAAGCCTGACGAAGCGGCATTCCTTCATGACTTGGCGGCAGAGTGCGGATTTACCGTTCTCGACAAGGAAAACGGCGGCCAGGGATCGGCCCGAAATGCCGGCGTGGCGGCCACCAAGTCGCCCTATATTTGCCTATTGGATCAAGACGACTTCTTCCTGCCGAACCACCTCGAAATATTGCGCAAGGCCGTTAGGCAGGATGAACGCTTCGGGTGGGCCTATGCTGATCTCATGGAGGCAGACGGAGAAGGACGGATAGTCCGCAGTTCCATGATCAAGGCGCACACTACCCACCCGAAGGCGGATGTCTTCAAGATGCTATCGGAAGACATGTTCGTGCTCCCATCGGCATCTATCATCAGCAGATTAGCATTTGAGAAAGTAGGAGGTTTCGATCCCCAATTCATGGGCTATGAGGATGATGATCTCTTCCTTCGTATGTTCCGGGCTGGGTTCACCAACACTTTCATCGACAGGCCCGTCACCGTCTGGTGCATTAACCCGGAAAGCACATCCTACAGCATCCGCATGAGCCGCAGCCGGTGGCGCTTCTTGAAAAAGGTCTACGCCGATTTCCCGAGCGACCCGATACGCAGCCGCTATGTGATGCGCGACCTACTCATACCCCGCTTCAATCGGGCAATTGTCGGCGAGGCTTTCCAGGCTGTTGTTAGGCCTAATAGCTACAGGGGCCGAACCCTGGCGCCTCATGCCGACGAGCTTCTGTCGATCCTCCAAGAGTACAAGAAGCTGGTTCTTGCTGAGGAATGGGTCAACTGGCGCACCAAGTTGCGAATATCCTTGCAGGCCGTTCTGATTTCAACCAGGTCTCGCCTTTTAAATGAAGCCGCTCTATTTTGTGCCTTCATTTATCGAACGATCCGAGGAATGCTACGATGACCTTGCTTTTCATGGCCTTCATGATAGGTGCCCTTGTCGGTACAATTTTCCCGGCCATTCGCTTGGATCCATCGTTCTTCGCATACTTTGCCAAGAAGACCGAGGCCGATCCAAATCCGTGGGACGAGCGGTTCTGGTAACGCTACTTTAGCACCGTTGCTTTCAACGTCCCGCTAGCGATGTCCAGAGTGCCACCACTTTCATTTTGAAAGCGGACCGACACCGTATTGACGGCACTGACCCACGCCGTGACGGTGATGCCGGACGTGTCAAGCGAGAACGAAGCGAGCGCCACATCCCCCAGAGCTGCACCAGTGACCGTGACGGTTGTTGTGGCGCCGGCACCATCTGCCAGGCTGGGTGGATCATAGGTTGCGGTGCCCGTTAGTGAATAGAGCAAAGGTGCGTCGTTCTGGTAAATGCGGCCGGCCGCATTGAGAGTACCTGCCCCTTTGTCGCCGTTGGTCGGGTTCCCTAAGATGAGGCCTTGCCAAAGCGTCATGCGATTGGCGAGCGCACCGCCAACGATTGTGTCGAACAGCCATCGCAAATTGTAATTCGTACCTGTAGCAGCGACGGTGGGCATGTCGAAGCGGATGCGTCCACCAAGGATTTCGGCCAGCGCGTCATTCTGGAAAAAGGCATCAATGCTCATACCCCCGTCGTTCGGAGCCGGCGACGGCGACCGACGACGAAGCGATATGGCTTGTGCGTGCGATGATCCACCATCAGTGCTGACAATATTGATCATCGGCTTTGTGGGGCTTGCCGTCTGCCACCATTCTGGCGACAAAGTGCCTTCCACATTGTTCCTAACGACGTTGCCAGTGCCGTTGTCGGTTACGGTGCATTGTGCGTTTCCGACCTGATGATGGATGCGGTTGTAAAAGCTGCCGGCCTGCAACGAGATCACGCCGCTTATGTAGCCGAATTGCATAAAATTATAGGAAGACCACACCACGACGTTGCCCCCGCCGGTGTCAGCGTCAGCGGCGGCAACAAAGAACAGGTTGTTGTTGGTATTGCCATCGCCCGATTTACCAAGAACGATGTTGTTCCAATTGCCGAATGAATTCTGGATGTGGACCTCGTTGACCTGAAACGCGCCATCGGCCGCGCCGTGGCTTTCGGCTAGAAAACCGACGCCGCAGTAAGCGGTCTCGCCGAGCTCAACCCAATTGTCCTGGATGTGTTGGCCTGTGAAGATGTTGTTCGATGCGTTGGCATATATGCCTGCATAGGTGAATGCGATGGCAAACTCGACGCGAATTCGCGAGAACTGCACGTCGCGCAGCTCGACGCCGATCGATCCGGCAGTATTGATTCCGGTCGGCGCTGATGCGTTTCCGTTCACGGCACGCAAGACCGACAGATCAATATCGTATTGCGTGTTGCCTCTGGAAGTGTGGAGCGAAGCTCCGACAATGAGAGCAGCGCCAGCAGTCGGCGTATAGAAGATTTCCCCCTCGATCTTGAGCCTCACCGGTACGTCGAGCTGGAGAGAAGAGCCAAACTTGTAGCGATAGCCAGGCGGCCCCCACACGAAGCCGCACGGCCCCTCTGTGGTTGCCACGCCAATGGCCTTCGCGACAGCGTATGCTCCCGCAAAGGCAGGCTGATCATCATTTGAATTGTCGCCCAGGGCTCCGAACCAGAGGACATTCATGATGCCATCGTGGCGACGCTTGTAGACATAGAGCGGGTTGGCGGTCGAAACTACATAGACGCCCTCTCTGGTGTCCGCGGTGACGGCGGCTTGTTCGTTCGCAGATAGCGACGAGATCAGCAAGCTGTCGAAGATACCCTTGCGCAACCCCTCGCCGAGCAACGCGGTCGCGTCCTTAGTCGGGTCAAGAGCCTTCATCGCCGACCTTGTGGCGACGTAGGGCATCACATCGATCGCATCGCGTAATCCCATCGCGCTGACTACACCAGTCAGTCCAGCGACAGAAGCGACGCCCCCCACGTCGCCAGACCGATTGAAAATGAGCGAATAGTTGTCGCCGTCGACGAGCACACCGGATCCGCCGACATAGACAAGCGTCAGCTTCCGGTATCCGGTGCCGTCGACGACAGAGCCTGTCACATTGAAGACGTGAACCACGCTGGAATTATCGATGCCGCGCAGAGTGAGAGAGCCACGAACAGCGTTCGTGCTATCGTCCCAACTATCGACAATGCTGCTGATCGTGAGACCGGTTGCATCGACATTGTCGACATATGCAGCTGTTGCGACACCAACCGCCGCATTGAGCCGGAAAACGCCCAAGCCAGGGTCCGCATCTGCTGTTGAGGACGAGAAAATAAATGGAAGGCCGGAGCCGGCATGAAGCGATTCCAGGTAGGCGCCCCAGAGGCGGATTTTCGCCTTGTTCGGTTTGTTAGCCCCGCTGGCGGGAACGCCATCCGTCACAAAGTCACGCCAGATCGTATTGGCAAGCTCGATCATGCCAAATCTCCAAAGCTATCGATTGTCAGTTGATTGGCCGCCAGAGCGGCTCTGGTTCAGGTAACGGTCACCGAGCCGGTGGCCACGCTGGCCGATTCGACGCCGGATGCGTTGGCGGCCTTGATCCAGTAGTAGTACGTGCCCGCCGCCAAGCCGCCGTCCACGTAGCTATCCGCCGTCGACGGCGGACCGTACTCGGTGCGGACAAGCGCCGCGGAGCCCTCGGTATTCACCGTGTTGCGGCGGATATTGGCAGCGGTGTAATTGGCGCTGTTCGGTGCCGTCCAGTTAAGCGTCACCTGGCCAGTGCCGCCGGTCTTGCTAACCGAGGTGACCACGCCTGGCGCGGTAGGGTCGGCAACCGGCGTCACCTTCAAGCTTGGCGACGTCCAGGCACCTTCGCGCCCAGTCAGCGTAACGAAGCGCACTTGCGCTTCGTATTGCACACCATCTGACAGCGCCTGCGTATTTGCAGACGTTGCATCATCGGCGATCGGTACAACCAGCCAATCGGTGGCTCCAACCTTACGGTATTGCCCCTGGATCTTCAGAGCATCAGAAGGCGAGGCATCGAAGGCCAACACTCCGTAAGGGACCTGTTGGCTACCGACGGTAATGCGCGACACTCCGAAGGAGAAGCCGGTCGGCAGGGGTATGGTTTTGTCGACCGTCGTCTCTTCCGAGATCGGCGCGGTGCCCTCCTCGGCGGCGGCATCCCAATCATAGGCTTGCGACGGCATCGACTGCACCTGAAGCGATACGCCGGTCAGGATCCCGCCATCGGCGATGTTGAAGCGAAAGTCCTGGACTTCAAAGACTTCGTCGATGCCGAACAGCGGATAGGTGAGCCGTACGAAGCGTTTCCCGAACGCCGCCAGACCGCGCAGATTGCACTGGAAGACGCCCACCCATGATGGATTGGCGCGATAGGCGGCGAGCTTCATGAGGCGCCGGCACTGCCCATGCGACGGGGCCATATTGAAGGGCGTGTCCTGCGGGATCTCGCCGCGTAGCGCGACGTCATCCTCGTCGATCCATTGGTCGGCGTCGGTAGACTGGTAGTCGTGGAACGGCGAGGTGAAGGTCGCGCGAATGATGTTGGCCGTGGTCAGCACGTCGCGCCCGCGCGCTACCTCGGAAAACCCCGTAATCGCGTCGGCGTCAAGAATGACGGTCGGCTCTTCCCAAGTGCCGATATCCAGCGTGAGGCCCCCATCCGAGGTCGGCACAAGCCGACCGTCGCAAGCTGCCGTCATGCGCGACAACACGTCGGCCGGCCGCTCGCTTAGTTGGTACGATCCCCAGAGGCGATAGCGCTTTTCCGTTCCGCCGGCTTTCAGCGGGACTGCCTCGGCGGCGCGGTTGTAAGCAGCAAGCCATCCCGCCGCGGCGATAGGCGTGTCGACGATGCTTGCAGGCAGACGCATGCCGTCTGCATGGAGCATGTAGTCGCGGATAATGTCGGCGGCGTTCTCGGACCAGATGTCGGTGCCGGTGCCGAGATTGTGGACGATCGATCCCCGCGCGACCACTCGGTAAAGCGTATTGGAGAGGTTCGGGAATACTTCCGTGATCTTGTCCGACGCCACCGACGCCTGGACCGCATAGAGAGAGGAGATTCCGTCTCCCCGGTGATTGGAATCCCACTCGGGAAAATTGCCCGTGAGATCGCTATAGGCCGTTTCAGTGGGCAGGCCGAGACGGGAACGGATGAACGCCTTGCCGTTGTATGGCGCCGATGTAACAGTGACGCCGCTTAGGGTCGCCAGATTGTCGTCGATCCAATACTCCTCGATCGCATCGAGCCGGCCGGTCCCAAGGGCAATGACCTTGAACAGCAGGCCTCTCTTGTTCTCGACGAATACCCACGGACCGGAGGCCTTGACCCGCCCATAGTGCCGCACGCGCGGCGCAACGGGGTTCTTGACCGAGGTCTGCACATCCTGCGGCTTCGGCGGGTCAGGCCTGAAAAGCGAGCTGGCGAGATAAGAAAGGCCGATGGCGACGCCGATCTGGACGGCACCGACGATGGCGCCGACGGCGATGCCGAGAGCCGCGCCGCTGACGCCAACCGATGTGAGTGCCAACAAAACAAGGCTTTCCAAACCCATGCGCGCTCGCGCAAAGATCGACCTCTGGTCTGTCGGGTCCAGATTGTTCCCGATGTAGCTCATACCGACCAAGCCTTCCAGAATCTGTCGATCGGCACGGCAAGCGCACCAGTCTCATGCCGCGAAAACCAGCAGTCGCCGGCATGGATGGCAGGACAGATCAAGCCCTTGTCCGGAAACACTAGGCCGACATCACCGACGATCGGCATGGTCGTCTTTTTGAATCCTCCTGCGCGCGCAGCGCGATTGACCATGACAACGAACATCTGCGGCACGACCATCCATTCGGCCGCGTCCTGCGCATTGCGCAGCTGCCTGCCGAAGGCGTTAACCGGCGAGACACCTGATAGAAACCTGACCCAGCGGTCGATCGTGCCGCCGCAGTCGGTGACGCCCTTCTCATAAGGGCGCTGCATCTCGGCGGTGATGTAGTCACGCACCGCTCGCAATCGTTCCGCCTTGGTCACGTCGCGCCTCAATAGTCAGGATAGGTGACGGTCTTCATCAGGATCGAGCTGACGAAGCCGAAGAACTTGTCGCCGGGCGAGCGCGCCTGCTGGTCGCGGTCGGTGTAGCGCCCATAGGGCGGGCGCGATCGATTGAAGAAGGCATTCTCAGCAACGATGGCAATCGACTGGATCGCGCCTTGATCATCCTGCATTTCGGTCCGGCCGACCTTGGGCGGCTGCATGAACCCCCAGAAGATCGGAATTGGATTGCCAACCGTCTGCCATTCGGAATCGAAGAGCTGCAGGTAGACCGTCATCAACTGCTGGTCGATGAGCGGCGTATCCTCCAAGGCCTTCGCCAGGAAACCGAGCGCCTGGTCGGGCAGACCGTCGACCGAGACGGTGACGCTGTCGCTCGCGCCGCTGCCAGAAAGCCCAAGCCCTTCGATCTGTGCGGCGCCATACATCGGCAGATAGGTGTTGCCGTTTACCGTAAGCTTGGTGTTGCCGTTCCAGGCATATTCCGGACCGGAGGCGAAGTCGAACTTGACCAGGATGCTGACATAGACCCGGCCCGCCGTAAGCAGCGCCAATTGCTCGGCAGTGAAGAAATCAGCCGACATCAGACGTCCTCTACGAACTGGACGGTCGGGGTGCCGAAGCGGCGCAGGCTCAACTGCAGGTCCATGCTGTCGTCGCTTGCGAGCCGCATGCGGCAGACCGGATCGTCGAATTCCAGCCGGTCGCCGGACAGCACAGGCTCGCGTAGCGGCGGCCGGAAAGTCATGGTGCCGGTTTTCTGATCGAAGGTCCGGATCCTATAGAGCCGTTCGCCGAGCGAGAAATGCTGACCCGGCTGTATGGCGCCTGCGTAGCCGACCGTCACTGTCATCGTGGTCGCACGCAGCGCCGCCGGCGCCGCCGCGACGACGTCGATGACTTCGCCGACATAGCCGGTTCCATCGTCGAACAAGGCATCGTCGCTATGTGGAACCTGGTCGTAGAGCCCAGCGGCAACCGCGCCGTCTGGGACCGGCTGATAACCGCGGCAGAGAGGGACGAGGATCGAGCCCAAGCGCCCCTCGAGGAGCGTGCTGATGGCCCGGTGCGCCAGCACGGCATTGCGATTGTTGACGACGATCGAGCTATAGGTCGCCTTCCAGATGCCGGCATCGCTCGACACGACCTGTGTCGCGCCATTGACGGATGCCGGCCCGGCAAGCGAGCGCGGCGCAAGATCGAAGGCGACGTCCCGCGGAACCAGGACCTCGCACGGCCAACGGATGGTCATGGAAGCCCCTTACAAAGACCGGCTTTGCGCTTCGGCGAGATAGCCCGGCATGCCGTTGCGGACCGCCTTGGTGCTGCGCTGCACGGCAACATCGACGATCGTTCCGGAATGCGTCTTGATGCGCTGGTCGGCGATGTCGGACATGCGCCCGCTGTCATCCTGAAGCACGACGCGCACGGTATCGCTGGAGCCGCCGGCGCGCGCGCCGCGCGGCAGCACCACTTCGCCTTTCTGCAGGATAGCCGGCACCTCGCCGGGCTGAAGGCCTCCGGCCACGCCGCCGCCATGCATACGCCTGGCGCCGGCGAACGTGGATGCCGCGACGGCGCGACCATGGCCATAGCCGTCCACGCCGGCCACGCCGCCGGAATGCAGGATGCCGGGGATAAGGAGACCGCCGAGCAGGCCACCACCGCCGCCAAAGAGGCCACTGAACAGTCCGCCGCCGCCTGAAGGGAAGAGAGCGTTCAACGCCATGTCTTCCAGCTTGTCGGCTATCTTGTTCAGTACGTTGGCGAAGATCTCGCCGGCATCCTTGCCCGCGCGCAGATCGTCGATGATGCCGCCGAGCACGCCACGGCCGAAGTCGTTCAACTCGCGCTGCTGGTCGAGGATCTTCTGCTGGCTGGCCTTGAAGGCATCGGCGCTGGAAGATGCCTTGGCATAGTTGCCGGCGAGTTCGTCTATCTTGGCCGCAAGCTCTGGCGTCACCTCCACGCCAGCTTTGGCGGCGTCGTTGAGGAGTTGCTGCTTGATCTTGGCCTTGTCGAGCGCGAAGCCGTAATCGTTCACCAGCGGGTTTAGGCCGGCCTGCGCTTGCGCCTCGGCGTTGAGCAGATCGATACGGCGCTGGATGTCATCCATGCTGCCCTGGAAGATGTCGCTCGGCGTCTTTGCCGAACTACCGACGCTGGCGCCGGCCCGCCGCTGCGCATAGGCGATGGCATCGTCGACCGTGCGACCGCCGCCGAGGATGGTCGGGTTGGCCTTGATTGACGCCTGCGAGATCAGCCCGGCGAGCGGCGTGCCAGGCGCGGCATTAAGCACCTTGGCAGCGTCGCCGGCGCCAAGGAAGTGTGCGAGCTGCAGCGCCGCCTCGTCGACATGCACGCCAGCATCCTGCAACACCTTGGCGTTCTCGGCGGCATATTTGCGGATCAGGTCGTAAGAGACATCCGCATTGTCGCGCAGCGCCAGGATGGCGTCGCGGGACATGCTGTCTGCCTGTTGCGGGTAGTATTTCTTAAACAGGTTGAGCCAGGTGCTCTCGATGAACTGGCCGACGCCCGACGCGCTCGAATTCGGATTATCGCCTCGGCCTTCGGCACGATCGACGCGCCGCACGAACGCGTCGATCGCTGAATTCAGGCTGTTGATCGACTGGCCGACATCCTCGAAGGACGGACGCTGATCCGGCGTAGGGGCGGAGGCTGGAAGGTGGATGCCTTGCGGGTTGGTAAACGCGCCGGGCGGCCCGTTGAAGCCGCGAAACCGTTCCGCGTTCAACGCCTCATCCTGCGCCTTGCGCGCCTCGTCGGCCTGTTTGGCGACAGCGGCGAAGCCGTCGGCGATTTCGTGGACCTTGCGGGCGAAGGCATCGGCCGCCGGTACGCCACGGTTGAAATAGGCCGTCGATAGCGCTTCCAGCAGCGCCTTGTTCTCCTTGGTCGAATCCTTGCCCTCCTCCACCGCCTTCTGCAGCGCAGTGAACGCGCGCTGGACGGCGACGATTTCCTCATTCGGCGCGCCGGCAAGCCGAAGCTGGCTCACCAGGTCGGCGATATCGACGGTCAGGGTTTTGACCGTTTCCCGGGCTTCCTTAAACTGCTCGTCGATCGTCAGTTGCGTGGCCTGCCGGATCTCGCCTTCTTCAAGCGCGCGCTTGCGCTCGTCGGCATAAGCCTTGACGGCAGGCAGGGCATCGCCCCATTTCTGCGCGACCCTGTCGAGCAGCTCGGCTTCCTGTTTCAGCGTCTCGGCGCTCTTGTCGCCACCGCTCACAACCTCCGAGAAATATTCGACGGCGTAGCCGACGAGAGCGATTGTGGCGATGGTCGCGAGGGACACTGGGTTGATCAGCGACGTGAAGGCACCGCCAAGCGCCTTGACAGCGCCGGCGGCACCAGCCTGGCCAAGCACCTGGTTGATCTGGGTGCCCTGCTGCAGTGCGATCGTGAGCGGCGAGGCTCCCCCCTTCAGCTGCACGGCGATGTCCTGCAGCTGTGCGCCGAGGTTCGCCGTCTGGAAGGACGATGCCTTCATGGCGGTCTGGATGTCCTTGGCGCCGCCCTGGATGACCCGGAACGACTGCCTGGCGCGCGTCGCGGTATTGTCGAAGGCGCCGGCCGTGCGGTTGCCGAGATCGTCGAACTGCTGCTGGATGGCCGTCGTCGTCGCGCGCGTGTCCCCGGTCAGGCGTTGCAGCGCGCGCTGTATCTGCTTCGTGTCGGCAGAGATCGACAGGATTAGGTCTTCGGTATCGCCGGCCATTTGATCGCTATTCCCTGATCCAGTCCCAGAGTTCGTCGACTTCCTTGGACGTGAGGGCCTTGTCCCCGTCCGGATCGTTGGCCTTCTGCCAGCCTTCGAGCGCGGCGAGGTATTGCCACATGCTCATTCGGCGGACTTCTTGCGGGGTGAAGCCGAGGACGGCTCCGTTGCCATAGATGGCTCCGAACCGGAACTTTCCGTTTGGGAGTTCATCGGATCGCTCTGATCCGGAGCCTCTGATTTTTTTCCGACGTCCTCCTCTGGCGCGCCGGCTACCGCCGCGCCGAGGACGAGCTGCGCAAGCACGAGATTTTCCAGCGGCGGCCGGTCCTGCACATAGGCACGGACCAGCTTCAGCGCCTTGACGGGTTCCGCTCCGCCGCCGATCAGGCCAAGGCGGATGACGTTGGAAATGTCGCCCATGCGCCAGCGGCCGGACACAAGCCGGTCGAGCACCACATAGGGACCGGCGTCACAGGCCTCCTGAAGCTGCTCCAACTCGCCCCAGCCCATGCGGAAGACGTAGTCGTCATTTGCGAAGGTCTGGGTGGTCGAGGCGTCTCGGCTCACGAAACCACCCGAGTCATGGCGCCGTCGGACTGCAGCGACACGTTCGCGGTGACGCGCTGCGCGTTCGGCGCCGTGGCCGCGAAAGTCTCGACATGCATCGAGCCGGTCCAGGTGATAGTCTTGGTCGGGAACTCCCAGATGACCTTCACGTGGACCGAATCGACGCTCTCCCAAGCGTTGAGCCAGGTTTCGACCGACTCGGAGGCGAGCACACCCTCGCCGCTGATCGCCATCGACAGCGAGGTCGCATCGCGGCCGAGCCAGTCGACCTTGTCGGGATCGTCGCAGTCGGGAAGCTGGAACTCGTTGAGGGCCTTTGTCAGCGTGACCGAGCGGGACGTGAAGCCGCAGGGAACGGCGAAATTTTCTACCGGGGTCGCGCCGTCGCCGAGCATGACCTTGACCTTGCCGCCCTTGATTGTCGTGGGGGATGCCATCGTATCGTCTCCATGTGGGTTGATCGGCGCGGCATGGATGCCGGCAGGCGCGCCACCTGCCTGTTAAAAGTCGGATACCCTGTTCACGGTTGTTCCGCGAAAGCCTCGAAGCTCATGCGAGCCCGGTTCGTCAGTCCGTCCGGGTCGCGCGAAAAGACTGTCTGCCGGTGCTGCAGATAGACCAGCGCGTTGTCGGCAAGGATCAGTTCCGGCTCGAGAATGCCTATCCGGACCGCGTCGCTGATCTTTTCCGCCTCGGGGAGCCCGACAGCGCGCGACCACACGTTGATGTCGAAGGCGATGTTGAAGCCTTTGATGCAATCGGCATCGTCTGAAAGTTCATCGAACGGGCCGATCGTCACATAGGGAAAGGTCGGTTTGTCGGGAACGGTGTCGTAGACCCGCTGCCCGATGAGCGACGTTACTCCGACCACGCCTTTCAGCCGCGCCACGATCGCGCCCTGCAGTTCGAGGCTTGGCGATGTCATCTAGACCTCTCGATAGCTTCGATCAGCTCTTCATTCTGGTCCATCAGACGCTGTTCGTCGGCCTTTGCCTTGCGAACGGCTCTATTGACGGCGCCGGCGATGCGGCGGCGGAGCCGCTTGCGATACGCCCGGTAGGTCGGGAAGATATGGGGGCGTGGCGCCATCTTGACTGTGCCGAATTCGAGGAATCGCCAGATAAATTCCGCGAATATTCCGGTCGCGTTCGGATCCTTGGTCGCGTTCAGCGCGTTGCCAGTCGACATCGTCTTGACCTTGCCGCCGACCCGCCGTTCTCCCGGTCGGTTGGCGAGGCGATCCGCCTGGATGGTATCGGCGTAATGCCCGGTATCACGCGGCGCGCGCGGCCGGATCCTGTTGGCAAGTTCCTTCGCGCCCTCGAGCTGTTCTACGGCAACTTCCTTTTCGACATTCGGAAGCAGCTGATTGAGACGCCGATAGAGCGCTTCACGCCCCATCCACTTGGCCTGTGTTCTCATGCCGCCACGCCTGATTGCACTGTGAGATAGACCCACGCTGGATCGGTGATGATGTCGACGGCGATGACCGCGTAGACCGTGCCGGTTCTAACATCACGCATTTGCCAATCGGTCGTCAGGCGGCGAGACTGCGAGGACGAGCGCACATAGACGCCGAACGTGTTGCGGCCCTCGAGGCGCGCCGCCAGAACGGCTTCGGAGCCGCCTCTGCTGCGGAAATCGGCGCGGCACTGGAAGCGTTCCTCGAAATCGCCGGCGACGGTGTTGCCGTAGCCGTCGTCGATCTCGGAACGCGCATCGAAGGCGACGCGCTCGCGCAATGAGCCGGCGTCAGGCCTGGCCATCGTCGGCACCCTTGCGCGGCTTGGAGCATTTCACCGCCTTGTCCGCCGAAAGCGCGGCATCCGCGCAGGCGCGCGTGACGTTCTGCTCCATCCCCGCCTTGTAGGCGATGACGGATTGCGGCGTCGGCTTCCAGTCGAAGTCGGCGGTGAAGCGGACCCACATGTCAGTTCGACACGCCCGTGTAGCGGATGTCGAGCGCCAGCACGCTCGCCGACGATGCCAGACCGATCAGACAGACATATTCGCCCGCCCCGATGTCGGCGACCGGGCAGATGCCGCCGGGCGTATCCGACAGGTAATAGGCGAGGCCCGGCGTCAGGGCCGCGCCAATCGTGATGTCGCCGCTCTTCTGGAACTTGATCGGCTGATCGAGCGCGCCGCCATTGAGCGCGATGCCGATTGGGGTACGGATCTCGGCGCTGGCGCCGTTCGAATCCGCCTTCATGAGCTTCTTCGTGGTGCTGGAGCGATAAACCGCCTGCCCGGCGGTGATCGCCTCGCCGGCGGCGCCGGTTTCGGTTTCGGCATTCGCGCCAGCGACAACGCTGGCAGCGGTGATGACAAGGTCGGCCATGGGAGAGTTCTCCGGTTTGAGAGAGGTGAGCGGCTATAGGCCCGGCTTTTTGAAGGGCCAGATCAGAGCCTCGTAACCGAGCGGTAGGAAGTTCGAGACCGCGTCGACGGTGACCGCCTCGCGGTTCTGGTAGAGGTGAGCGACATGCATCCGGATCGCCGCCTTCAACGCCGCCGGCACATCTTCCGGCGCGCTGCCGGCGACATAGAAGACTGACACCGCATCGGGGCGGGAGTAGACCTGCGGCCATGCTGCGCCAGGTGCGATCGCGACATATGCGCCGACGCTGTCGACAAGCATCCGATAGGTCGGGCCGGGAAGCGTCTGCTCGGCGTTATCGGCGTCCCAATACTCAACGATCAGGCCTTCACTCTGCGCGCGTCCCTTGACCAGGCGCAGGCATTTGAAGCTGTCGAAATCCTGCCGCCAGGTCTGGGTCACCAGAGCGATATCGAGAACCTTTTCCAAATGCGCTGTGGCCGCATCGAGGAACGCTTCCAGAAGCACGTCGTCATCGTCGAAATCGACGCGGCAATACAGCTTCACATCGTCGAGCGAGACGGGCGTGTCTTCCGGATCCTCGATGCGGACAGGTGCGAGCATGATCAGTCGACCAACACGTGAACGGTGCCGGACTTGGCGTTGCCGCCAGCCGCGACGACGATCTTCACACGATCGTTGGCGACACCGATCTTGTCCTGCACGGCGGTGCCGCCAGCGGCAAAGAGAGCCGCGGCGCCGGCCTGCGAATGAGTAGGCGCGCGCGGATAGCGCACCGCGGACGCGTTCACATTGGCTTCCGCCCAGATGCTCTCGCCCGTCGCTTCCGACGTGACGGTGAAGCCGACGCCGTTGGCAAAATCGGTCTTCACATACTGGATGCTGTGAATCTTGCCGGACAGCCGCGGCGTGTACGCCGTGGCGCTGCCGTCGGCAGCAGTGGTGATGGCTACCTTGTAGCGACGCATGGTGTTTTCCTCTCGGGAGTTGCGGCGGCCTTGGGAGAAGGCGCCTGGTGCCGACGGAGCTATTTCCGCCGTTTCGCGGCCTTGTTCGCGGGCGCAGCGCCCTCGGCCTTGTTCTTCGGCGCCGGCTCGGCCTTCTCAGCCTTCACCGGGCCAATCAGTTCCAGCGTCTTGCCCTCGAGGTGGCCAAGCTCGGCCCGGGTGCCCTCGCGGGTGTCCCCTTCCTTGTAGACGCGGTCGCCTTCATGGCCCCGCAGGACTTTCCATTGCAGCTTTTCAGTCATTGCGACCTCCTTCGGTTGATAGAGCGGGCGGCTGACGCCGCCCGCCTTGATCAGCCGAACTCAGGCCGCGAGCGCGGTGTCGAAATCACCGTAGATGAAGGATTCCGGACGATAGACGGCGAGCGCGACGCGCTCTTCGCCAAGGATCGTGATGAGGTTCTTGGTGAAGTCGTCGTTCTCGAAACCAGCCTCGACACGCGCATCCCAACGGTCGAAAATCTGCGCGCCGAGCTTGAACGCACCGGTCAGGAATTTGCGAACCGTCATCGACTGCGTCTGCACGACCGGCAGGCCCCACAAGGTAGGCGTGATCGAGCCCTGCGGATTGCCGATGATGTACCGGCCGATATCGTCCTTCTGGGTCTCGATATAAGTCCAGTCGATCGGGTTGAGGACATGGCCGGTGGCCGGGTACTCAGCCAGCGCCGCCTGCAACATCGCCAAGCGAAGCACATCGATCATCGTTATGTCCGCCAGTGAAATCGGCGCCGCATATGCGGTCGCCTGCGGGATGATGCCGTTGAGATTCTGGCCGGTGCCGTCACCGTTCAAAATCTGGGACTCTTCCTTGTAGGCAAGACCATAGATCAGACGCTGGTCGATCATGGAACGGAGCTGCGAGATGTCTTCGAGCACCTGGCGCGAGGCCTTCATCCAGTGCGCGATGACTTTTGCCGACGTCGTCATCAGATCGAGCTTGATGTCCGAAGACGGCTTGGAGGCGCCTTCCGCCACCATGCCGGCATTGTTGGTGAAGCCCGTTTCCTTGACGTATTCCAGTGTGTTGCCATCCATGCGGCCGGTCGAGATCAGGTCGCGAACGGTCAGGCGGCGCTGTGGGAGCGGCAGAATACCGGGCAGGCGGGTCGGCGCGATGGCGTCGCCAACCGCGCCGGCGGTGTCGGTCGTGGCGGAAGTCAGCGTTGCCTTAATGCGCAGGTCGGTCTTGCCCTTGCTGGGCGAGCTGCCGAGCCAAGACTTCACGCTCTCGGCCTCGACAAACTGCTCGCCGAACGACTTTGCCTTCTGATCGTCCTTCGGACCTTCGCGGGCGATCTTCTGCTCGAGCGTGGTAAGCTGCTCGTTCAGACCGTTCATCTTGGTGAGGGCCTGGTCCGCCTTTTCCTTGGTGGACTTGGTCAGGTCCTCGCCGGCCTTGGCCTTGCCAAGGGCTTCCTCGGCGATGGCCTTGACGTCGTCGAGCGCCTTCTGGAACTTCTCCTTGACCTCCTTCGCCAGTTTCTCGACGTCGACGACGTCGCCACCGGTTCCGTC
This sequence comes from Mesorhizobium sp. M2A.F.Ca.ET.043.02.1.1, assembly GCF_003952405.1. Taxonomy (NCBI): domain Bacteria; kingdom Pseudomonadati; phylum Pseudomonadota; class Alphaproteobacteria; order Hyphomicrobiales; family Phyllobacteriaceae; genus Mesorhizobium; species Mesorhizobium sp. M2A.F.Ca.ET.043.02.1.1. The sequence goes on along the minus strand of NZ_CP034445.1, from coordinate 3,554,694 downwards.
GTTGGGCTTGTCGAAGAAGATGCGCGGACCGATGGTCGAGGCAGCGAGGCGGGCAATGCCGCCAGCACCGACCGCAGCGAAGGGCGCGAGTCCGGCCAGGGCGGAAGGATCGACGACGCCGAAGGCGGCATGCGCGGATCCGGCGGTGAGAATGCCGAGCGCAGCGATGGTCGCTACCGCCAGCATCGTGGCGATGTTCAGTTTCATAGCAATGTCCTTTGAACAGTTGGTGAGTGATCAGCCGCGCAGGAGCGCCTGCAGGAATGCGGCCGGTTCTTTCGCCTTGCTGCCCTCGGACTCGCTCCGAATGGCCTTCGCATAGCCGACAGAGGCGATCTGTACGGCCATGGCTTTGGGGACGCCTGCCTCGCGCAGGATGTCCTCGAAATCTTTCACGGGCATGGGATCGCCGTCGCGCAGCCGGCGCGCGAATTCATCAATGCGCTCGGACTTGACCGCCTCGATCCGCGCCCGGCGGTTCGCCGGGAAGGTGACCGGGCTGATCTCATAGAGGCTCAGCTTCTTCAGGAGGCGCACAGCCTGTTCCTGGTCGGCTTCCTCTTCCTTGTAGCCGATCGACAGGCCGCCGATGGCCTTGTTCTTGGCGAGCGTGTGAACCTCGCGGGCGCGCTGGATGTCGAGCAGGAAACGGCCCTTGCCCCACAGACCCTTGGCGTCTTCCGCCAGGTCTTCCCAGACGCCAATCGGCTGATAGATGTCGTGGTTCCACAGCATCAGCACATTGCTGCCCTCGCGCTTGTGGCGGGCGAGGCTTTCGACGAAGGCGCCAGGCATCACCTTTTCGCCGTAGGAATCGACGTTGCCGAAGATCGAGCCGTAGCCCTCGAACGTGCCGTCATCCGACAGGTCCTTGACCTGCAGGGCGAAATCCTTCGTCTTCATTTCGGACCTCCGATCAGGTTCTGTTGGTCGGCCGGATCAGCCGTGATGGGGATGTTCTGCATCTGCATACGCGGCACGTCCCCGCCCTCGACCTTCGGCATGTTCTCGCGCATGCGCACCTCGTTGATGGTCATCGCGCCGATCGAGGTCATGTCCTTGTAGAAGGCGGAGCGGCCGGCGCTGTCGGCGCGCAACAGACCTTCAAGGTTGAACTCGATCGAGATGCCGTCCGCCCTGTCTTTCGGCGTCAGCAATTGCTTTTCGAGCGCCTGTTCGATGCGCTTCAACCGGCGGCGCAACGTGAACTTCTGAAGGATCAAGCCCTGTTGCTCGACGCCCGTCGGCCAGCTCGTCGTCTTCGACGTATGGCCGATCATGACCGGCGGCACGCCGAAGAAGCGGCAGATTTCCTCGACCGAGAACGCGCGCGATTCGAGCATCTGCGCGTCTTCCGGCTTGAGCTGGAACTGGACCCACTCGGTACCGCCCTCAAGGATGATCGGCTTGCCGGCATTGTCGGCGCCGATCTTGTCGGCGATCTCGGACCTGGCGATGTCACGCTGGTCCTTGTTCAGCCAATTGGCGAACTTCAGACCGCCTGACGGCCGCAAACCATTGGCGAAGGTTTTCCCGGCTGCCTTGTCGGTCGCACGGGCGAGGGAAAAGGCATGACGGCCGAAATGCAGCGTCGACATGCCGCCGAGCGGATCGCCGCCAGGGCCGCGGATGTGCAGCATCGTCTGGTCGGTCTCGACATATGCACGGCCCTCATAGGACCAGCGATATTCGAGCGTGCCGTTGGTGAGACGGCGAACAGAGACGAGATCGGGACGAACCGGGACCAGCGCAGCGAGAGCGGTCGAGCCTCGGAGCTGCCGGGCGTAGGCATTGCCCCAAAGCTCGATTGATGATGCCATGAAGTCCCAGAAGTCGACGGCGGTCTGATCGAAATTCGGACTGTCGTGCAGCAGCCGATAAAGGGGATGGTCCTTGGCAACTTCACGCGTGCCGTCCGCTAAGGTCCGGTAGACCATCAACGGCAATGACGAGATAGTGCCGGCCAGGAGATTGACGCAGCCCCAGACGGCGGAGAGGGCGAGCGCGTTGCTGCCAGTGACAGGCTCGCCGGCGTCGCCGATCTGTCCGGCCGGATACCAGCCGTCCGGCTGCCTGACGCTGAGCGCCCGAACCACGACATCGGCCATCTTGCGAAAGAGTTTCAAGCCGCACCTGTCAGGGATTTGAAGTAATCATCCATGCCAGCGTCCTCGCCCTTGTCTCTGATGGCGATGCCGATCGCCATGGTCGTGCCGATGATGCCGTCCACCCGCTCGGTCGATTTGTTCTTCGCCGGCTTGATGTTGTCGGCGGCGTCCGTTTCGACAGCGACAACCTGGGCATGGCGGCGCAGCACCGGGTGGCCGCCATGATGGAAGCCATTGCAAAGAACAAGGCGTTCCAGTTCCTTGGCCGGCGGCGACATTGAGGCAAAGCCCTGGCCGAAGAGCACGACCGGCAGGCCTTCCTGTTGGAGCTTCACCGCCGTCTCGGTCGCGTTCCAGCGGTCGATTGCGAGGCCGCCCTGTCCGGCCTCAAGTTCGTGGTTGCCGACATGCGCGATGCGGAATTTCTCGGCATCGCGGTAAATCTGTTCCTGAATGAAGGCGTAATCGACGACGTTGCCCGGTGTAGCGATGATCGCGCCTTCGTTCACCCACTTCTCGTAGGGCAGCTTGTCGCGCTTGGCGTGTTCCTTGATCAGCGCGGCAGGCTTGAAGAACCGCGCCAGCAGCGCCGGCGCCGGAAGCCCTTGCTGGATCGGGAACCACCAGATCAGCGCCGAAAGGTCGACAACCGACGAAAGATCGAGGCCACCGAAACAGCGCTTGTGCGCAAGCTTCGCCTCAAGCTCTTTCCAGCCGACCGGGCCGGCGCAATGGTCCCAGCCGAACTTTTTCCCCTCGTCGTCAACCGCGTCGATCGGCAGCCAGCGGACGGCCTGTTCCGTCCAGAGATTGAGGTGATAGTTCTTGAAGTGGTTTTCGAGACGCGGCAACTGGCGGGCACGGCGCGCATTGGTGCGCATCGTGTCCAACTTCTTCGAGACGCCGAGGTTCGGATTGGCCTTGTGCCAGGTCTCTTCCGATTGCCAATCGTCTTCCGGGTCCGCGGCATAGACGATGACGAGCGTTTCGGGATCCTCAAATGTGCCGTCGAGAATCTTCTGACACTCGTCCCAGACTTCCTCGCCGTAGGTTCCTTTCTTGCCGGCGGTGGAGATCAGGAATTCCAGCGGCTGGCGCCGGGCGTCTTCCGAATCGTGCACGAACTGGTAGAGGTCGCCCGACACCCATTCGTGGATTTCGTCGCCGATCAGTCCCGACGCCGAGAAACCATGCTTGCCTTCGGCCTTGCCCGACAGCGGCTTGAAACCGGCATTGAGCGCCGCGCAATAGATCGACGATTTCAGGCAGACGAGATCATTGCTGAGCGTCTCTGACTTGCCCGCCATCGTGGCGGCTTGGTTGAACACCAGCCGCGCCTGACCTTCATGCGAGGCGATCGAATAGACTTCGCCGCCGAGTTCGCCATCGCCGAGCAGCACTAGGAGCGCGATGCCGGCAGCGAGTTCTGTCTTGCCGTTCTTGCGCGGCACCCAGACATAGACGCGGCGATATCGACGCGTGCCGTCGGGGCGCTTCCAGCCGAAGACGGGCCGGACGATGTCGTTGGCCTGCCAGGGCTCCAGTTCGAACGGGCGTCCTGCCCATTCGCCCTTGGTGAAGCACAGATGCGTCGGAAAGAACGCGACCGCCTTGTCGGCCGCTACCTCATCGAACCAATACTCGCCGGCACACCACGCTTGCCGGTCCTTGCACCACTTCGCATCTGCGCCAACGCCGAGCGGGCGGTTGCGCGGTCCGAGCCGGTGCGCTGCTCGACCTGCCTTGACCGGCATGGCCCTACTGCAGGAATCCTACCGCCGAACCTTTGGCGGCCGGCTTGGCCGGAGCCGGTGAAGCCGGCGTCTTGTCGGCGCCAGTCGCGGCCGGCGCCGAGCCCATGCCGGAGAACAGATCGCCGGTCGATCCCGCGGCGCGAGCTGCGAACAGGCGCTGACGCTCTGCCGGGTTGAGGCCGAAGTTGGCTTCGGCCGTCACAAGCTGACGCTCAAGGTGATAGCCGATGATGAACGACGGATCGGCGCGGCGCACCTTTCCGCTGGCCGTCTCGATCTCGTAAATCTCGCCCATCTCGTCGAGACGCTGCTGCATCTTCAGCCAGCGGGCGAAGTTGCGGCAGTAGCGGCCGAAGGTCTCGGCGTCGATCGGGAACAGCAACTTCATGCCGATGACGCGCGGCGCCAGCCGGTTCCAAACGTCGAGGGCTTCACCCTTCAGCCATGCCGGCGGCTCGACCGTGCCACTGGTCGCGACGGTCTTCGCCTGCTCTTCGGCCGAAGGCTCGACGCCGATAGGACGGCGACCAGACTTCCCCTTCGCAAGCTTGACGCTGGCAGGTTCCGGCTTCGGTCCCCTGCGGCCCATGGTTCAGCTCCAACAAAAAAATAAATCCGAAAACCTGCGCGCAAAAAAACTTTGGGGAGGCGCCGGTCTAGCGGGTGGGGGCTCTGGACTTTCGACCCACCCCCCGGCCCCGCTCGGCGATCTGCTCGCGCTGGCGTTCGCCGTCGTGGTAGGCCTTCGAGACCGTCCGGATGTTGTTCTCATCCCAGAACAGCGCTGGGTCGCCATCGGGTTCGACGATGTGGTCGGCGACCGGACTGTCGTCGGCCGGATACTTGCCCGAGCACAGCACGCCTGTCTCCTGGCATCGGAAGAGATCGCGAACATGAACGCGTTGCTTCAGCTTCTGCCATCGTGCGGTCTTATACCAGGCACGCTGCTCGGTCTGGTCGCGCCGGCTGTCATGCTGGCGCTGCTGCTCCTGACGTGATGGCAGGTAGCTTGGCCGAAAGGTCTTCGGCATATGCGGCATTGTCGGGAATCTTTTCCATTGCGAGGAAGCTGGGTTGCTTCCTCTGGGGCTGATGGCGCGGTCCGCCTTTTCGGCGTGCGACTCTTTCAGCTCGTCCTGGGGCATACTCGCTAATCCAGTTTCGTGACGTTGGCAAGGTCGACGTCGAGCGGCACCGTGCGACCGAACACGCTGGTCTCGACCGTCAGGCGATGCTTGTCCTTCAGCAGCAGCACGACAGTCTCGAAGCCAGCGAACGGTCCGCTGTCGATCGACACCTTGTCGCCTGCCTTCAGCGCGTTGGTCAGCACGGCGATTGCGTCTGGGTCGTTCTCGATACGCGCTTGAAACTTCACGATTTCCTGCTCGCTCACCGGGCTCGGGTTCTCGCATCCACCAATCGGACCAAGGACACCGGCGATGGTGCGAAGCCCTGCCCATGTCACCGGGCAGGACACCACTTTCACGAAGATGTAGCCCGGGAATGACGGCACGCGGACAGGCTCAAGACACTGGTGTCTGCGCCCGCCACGACGCTTCGGCTCGGCTTCCGTGTGCAGCATGACGCGCTCGACATTGGCATCTTCAAGCGACTTATCCACAGCAATGTCGGCTCGATCCTCGACCCGGAGCACGTACCAATGCGCTTCCGGGCCATCCATTCCAGCCGCGGCGAGCAGCGCCTGCTCTCGCCGCCGCAATGCGATTCGCTTGTCGCTCTTCTGCCAGGCGCGGTCGACGTTGATGATCTCACCAGTCGATGGATCGACCCAGGCACGCTCACCGTCACTCAGCCGCTTGGTGCCGATCGCCATCATCTTGCTTTCCTCGCCATGCCTTTTCGAATGCTTCCAGCCCGTCCGGTCCGCCAACCGGGAAGTAGGCCACGCGGCCGGGGTCAGGCAGCCAAGGCCAGCCGCGTTGCTGGAAACAGGCCTTCCAGTCGTTCCACAGCGGCATGTCGACGGGTACGGCGACCATCTGGCCTTTCAGCGCATGGCAGCGCTCGCCGAAGCGATAGCCGCGCCCGGCGCGCGCAAGGCCGAACAGCTTGAACAGATACGGCCAGCGCTCCGCGAAAGCAGTCGCATCAGGATTGGTCGGGCCGTCCAGCATGTGGCCCAGCACAAACGCCATCCACACCGGTCCGAAGGGCGGCGCATAGTCGTCGGCCTCGACAGCCGGCGCAGCCTTTGGCGGCAGCTTCTCCCAGCGCTTCTCGGCGAGGTAGACGGCGAAGGTGCAGATCACTGTCCGGCCGCCGACCTTGGCGCTGGCCACGTAATCGCCCATGCGGTCGGCCGCCACCTCGCGCTCCGCCTCGGTCAGTTTGCGCGCCTCGGCCAGCGCCTTCGGCCCGCTGTCGCTGATGTAGCTCGGCCAGTTCGGATGCGCCTTCTTCAGCCAGCGCTCGATTGCCTTTTCTTCCTCTCGCGTGCGCTCTTTCTCGGATTCGTTCTGGTGGGTCGTTCTAAGAGGGTCGTTCTTAGGTGCCGGTTCTGGACCGGCAGGGGGTGCCGGTTCTGGACCGGCAGGGGGTGCCGATATACCGGCAGGGGTGCCGGCCTGCCGGCAGGGGTCATCCGCGTCGGAATCGGCCTCGCGTACGCTGCCCGGATCGGCGTGCTTCGGATCGAGGATGACGCGATAGACATGCGGGCTGTCGCGCCCGTTCTGCTCTTCCTGCACATAGCGCTCGAGATAGCCGGCCTTGACCAACCGCTCGATCGCCTCGAACACGGTTGCGCGTGCGCAGCCCATCTCGTCGGCCATCTTCACCTGGCTCTTGCGACACCAGCCGAGATCGTCGGTGTGGCGCCCGAGCACGCACAGCACCTGCAGGTCGCGCGGTTTCAGCGCCCTGTCGGTCGCCGCGCGCGCCGGGATGATTGAGAGACGCGGCCCGGTCATACGAACATCCCCACCTGCTCGTCATAGCGCTCGCGTGTCTTCGCCGAGCGGCGATAATCTTCGAACGGCGTCTTTCGCCAGATCATTGGCGAGTTCGCCCAGCGCGCCACATCGCGCAGGAGCTGCTCATTCCAATCAAAACGGGGATGCGGCCTGCGCTGCAACGAATTGAGTTTCATGAATGGCTGAACGTGCGGTTCGCCGCCCCAAGCCATCACTTCGCGGATCCGCTCCATGCAAGCCGCAACAGGTTCGTTCCCGATCAGGACATAGACGCGCTTCTGCCGTGGCGAGACGTCGGACAGCATGCGCATGACGCGCTCTACGAAAGGCCGCTCGGCCATGTCGTCATAAGCAAACCGCCACGGGCCACGATTGATCGCCTTCCAACGGGCGTAGACATCATCGTCAAAGGTGCGCGGCTCGAAACCGCTGTTTGCGTCGAGCAGCGGCACGCCGGCAGCGACATAGCGAGAAACGATGTGATCTTGGTATTCAGCCGGAAGAGCCGAGAGATTGTTATCGCAGAGAACCGGCCGCACCGGGAAATCCGGCAACAGCGTGAACGCTTTGCCTTCCATCTTGGGAACGATGCAGAACCAGCAGCCGACCGGGCAACCGCGACTGGCGATTGTTGCCATCGGGTTGTGACGCGAAACGGCGTCTTCGATCGAGCCGCCCATCTCAGCCACATCCGCAAGAAAATGCTTACGGGTGAAGACGCCGGGACCGCCGACACGCACTTTCAGACCGGCAGCCTTATGCCAGCAAGCGCGCTGATAGGCGTCGTTCAATCGCCACGTGAAGGCGACAGAGATGAAGGCTGTATCGCCCTCAATCCATTCCGCTATACCGCCAGACCAGCGGCCAAGATCATAGCCGCTTTTCATCTCTGCGCCTTCAGCCATGCGGCGAAATCGGCGCGCAGCGCTTTCCACGCTTCGGCCGCCCTGCCATCCGTGTTGAGTTCGTTGCGCGACCGAACGCCAAGGATCGAGCGCACGCGCTGCGCCACGCGATCGTCCGTCAGAGGCCGTTCCAGCCCGTGCCGCTCTTCGAGGTAGACCTTGAAGCGCGCGTCCTGGCATTTCAGCGCGCACTCGGTCGCGAAGTTCTTGTTCGCCGCCGGCTCGCCCGCCGCCTGGTTTGCCGTCGGCGCGCCCTTGAGCTTGCGGAGGGTCTGGAACGAATTGTCCAGCAGCCGCAGCAGAAAGCGCACCATGTCCGGCGCGTCGGTGGCGAACGCCATTTCCTCGTTTGTCGCGCCGGGGTCGAAGCGCGCCAGCACGAACAATTCGCCCATGGCGCCGCGTATCTCGATGAAGGCGCCGCTCTGGTCGTGCACGCGTGTCCAGTCGGCCGGCGCGATCGAGTCGAGCGCGGCCCTGATCTCGCGCAGGCGCTTGGCGTCTGGTGAGAGCGTGTGCGCGTTCACGGCTTTGGCCCCTTTCCGGCGATGGCGCGGATGATGATGGTGCGGTCGCGGCGGAACAGGCGCCCGAGCTTGGCAGGCGACAGGTCGGGGCGTGCCGCATGGGCCTGCCGGATGGCCTCGTACCGGGCCGCGACGAGATCGTTCGAAACACCCGGGCCGAGCATGGCGCTGACGCTGATGCCGTAGCGCTCGGCGACGGCGTTCTGGATTGCGGCGACGCTCGGCAGAACCGGTCCGGTTGAGATTACGATGCGCGCCGTCGCCTCGGCCTCTGCGATGATGGTCGCGGCCTGTATTCTGGCATCGGCCAGCGCTTGCGCGGCCAGTTCACGGTCGGCGGCGGCGGCCGCCAGCATCTGGCGCGCCGCGATGATCAGGCCTTGCGCGCTTTCCGGCCGTGGCTTTTCAATGACCTTTGGCTTGGCGCGCGGTTCCTTGATGCCGGCACGCTGCGCCAACAGCCGCGCGCGCAGCTCGGGCGCGTACATGTCGATGCGTGGCAGGTCCCGGTCGAGTTTGCGCAGCGCCGGCTCAGCCATGGTTGCCGCTCCGCTCGATCACGCCAATCAACGTCGAGGTCGCTCCGGACATCGGCATGGTGCCGCCGAGATTGCCGCGATGCCGTGGCTTCGAAAGCGTCTCGGACAGGATATCGAGATACACTTCGCCCTCGCGGAAGGCGGCGCGGCGGCAATAGGTGACGAAGGTCGTGCGCCAGCGCATGAGCGTGAACACAGGCGCGCCAAGCAGCACGGTGGCGCGCGCCGAATCGTCCTCGGCGTCGCGCATCGCCTTGACATAAGGGTCGAGGCTTTCGGTGGAATGCGTCATCTGGAATTGACCCTCATGCGCGCGATCTGGTCGCGTGTTTCACGTTTGTCAGATGGTGTAACCATGTGATCTAGAATGGTTTTTACCGTCGTTCGGCGGCGCGGGTTGCGCGCCAGATAGCGGTAAGGATCGAGCCCGGCATATTCGCAGAGCAGCAGGTAATTGCCGGCCGACAGCGTCTTGCCGTTGATGGCGCGCGACAGCATCGCCCGGTCTGTTTCCGGCCATTTCTCTTCGGCCACGCGCAGCGAGTAGCCGATCTCATCGAGCCGCTGCTGAAACGCGTCGGCGAATTTGTCGAAGCCGATTTCAGCCATGGCGAACACCTCTCGGGAATTCGCCAAAACGACGTTCGTAACCCTCCACAAGCACGGCATGGCAATCGGAAATGGCGCGTTCGCGCAGAAACCACTCCCGAGCCTTCGAGGCATCGCGCGTGGCATATGAGGCCATCGTTGAGCTTGTCCGGGCCAAGCACGCTTCCAGCACATAGGACAGGCGCACAAGGGCGCCGGCTGGAAGCCGTTCGGCTATGACTCGATAATCGGCAACAGCAAAGCGGGGACCAATTTCAGCCATGCTCCTGCCCTCCATGGGTGAGCACCACGCCGAAGTCCGACGGGAAATGACCGAGCACCGCCCAGAGCCGCGCGCGCGGCTCCGGCGTCGGCAGCCGCCCCATCCAGGCCGAATGCATCTGGTTGACGGTGATCCGCGCCAGCTTGCGCAGCCGGGCCTTTTCACGCTCGGCGGCAGTCTGGAATTTCAGGCGCGGCGTGCGCGCATGCGCGGCGACGCAATGGGCGTAGAGGAAGAGCTGCAGCATGGCGGGCGAGAAGGAGGGAACCGGCATTATTCAGCCGCCTCCAAGCCAAGCATGTCGAACATCGTCGGGATGGCGCGCTTGCGCTCCGCCTCCTGGCAGTAGCGCAGGCCGTCGCGGAAGTAGGTCTCGCTGAGCTCCGAAGCCTGCCCGCGGCGTCCTTTCAGGATGGCGCGGTAGGGCACGGTCATCAGCCCGCCGAACGGGTCGTAGATGATGTCGCCGGCATTGGAGTACCGGTCTATCAGCCGATCGACGATGTCGAACTGCAGCGGGCAGACATGCTTCTCCAGGTTGCGGAAGGCCTGCTCGCCATTCAGCGTGCGCATGCGCACCACATCGTGCCACACGCCCGGATCGCCCGAGCGCGGATCGAGCGTCATGTAGGTTTTGGACAGAGCATCACGGGCCGCCAGTTCCTCACCGAGCTGCACATGCTTTTCGAAATCGTAGATCGCGCCCTCGAACGAGCGCTGGAACAGTTCGCGCAGCGGCTTCGGCCCAAGCCGCACCAGCTCGTCGGTAGTCAGCAGCCGGTCGCCCGACGACGGCCAGAAGGCATGCGCGTCGAGCTGCCAGCGCGCCAGCGTGTAGCCGCTGCCCGGCACCTGCGCGCGCCGGTCGCCGTCTTTCCACCTGGTCGTGCCGCCGTCGGCGGTGCTCACCAGCGGCTTGTCATGCACCACGGGCTCGTCGGCATAGCCGCGCGAGAGGTCGCTCTGCGGCCGGCGGAAGAGCAGCACATATTCCGGACAGCCGACGCCCATCTTGGTGGCGTCCTTCATCATCTCGGAATAGGTCAGGCGGTAGGTCTGGTTGTTTTCCTTCACCACATCGGTGACGACGGTGATCATGCCGATGTACTGAAAACCGTGCTTCAGATAGTGGAAGATCGCTTCGGCATGGAAGGGCGAGACCGTTGGCACGCCTTCGCCGGTCACCGAGCCGAACAGCACGCGGTCCTTCACATGGATGCAGGCGAGCCGGCCGGGCTTCAGGATGCGGAGCAGTTCCGGCGTCAGGAAATCCATCTGCGCCCAGAAATGACCGTTGTCGTCGGTGTGGCCGAAATCGTTGTAGCTCGCCGTGTACTCATAGTGGTTGGCGAACGGGATCGAGGTGATGATCTCGCCGATCGACGCATCGGCCGTGCGCCGTGCTTCTAGAACCGCGTCATTGTGAGCGATGCAGAAGTTCTCGCCGCGCTCCTCGCGCCGTGCCACGCCGATCGAGCGCTGCAGCACGTCGTCCAGCGGCAGGCCGTCGAGCCCATAGCGGCGGATGATCTCGGCCATGCGCGCCATCAGCCGCTCATGCTCGGCCCATTTGCCTTCGAGGTTGCGACGCACCTCGCGCTCGGCTTCCGAATAGATGATGTCGATGCGGCATTCGCTCGTTTGGCCGAAGCGCACGATGCGGTGCACCGCCTGGATGAAGTCGTGGAACTTGAAGCCGATCCCGACGAAGATCGCCCAATGGCAATGCTTCTGGAAATTGTTGCCGGCGCCTGACATCTCCGGCTTGGTCGCAAGGTGCCGGAACTTGCCGTTCTTGAAGCCGACCGCGTTCTCCTCATTGGCGTCGATCGATTGCGAGCCGTAGATCGAGCGCACGCCCGGCACCGCCGCCTCGATCGCGCGCCGCTCATCCTCGAGGTCGTGCCAGAGCACGCTATGCGCTTCAGGATCCTGCGCGATCAGCTCCGACATCTTGGCGATGCGCGCGGGCAGGCTGTCGCGCTTGGCGGCACTCGCCTGCGTCACGCCAAGCGCCGTGTTGCGGATAAGCAGCCCCTGTCCGTCGCGGTCATAGCCGGCCGTCGAATGGTCGATCGGCACCTCGTGCCAGTTCACCGTCATCGCCGGCAGCACATAGCCGTCGTCGGGAAAGCCGAGGTCGGCCGGCGATTGCAGGAACACGGCCCAGCTGTGCACCCACAGCCAGAACTCGTCTTCCTTGTGCGGGAACAACGTCAGGTCGCCGGCCGATTCCGAGTTGCGCTGGAAGAAGCGTGTCAGCGCCTGGCCGGTATCCATCACGCCGAGGAAGCCGGCATAGTGGATCAGCTCCTTGGTGCGGTTCGGCGACGGCGTCGCGGTGGCGACGAACTTGAAGCGCACCGGCTGGAAAAGCGGCAGGAAGGTCTGGAAGGTCTTGGTGCCGTAGCCGCGCAGCACCGCCGCCTCGTCGAGCGAGGCTGCGACGAAACGAGAGGCGTCGACCTTGCCGGCTAGGATGCTCTCGTAATTGGTCAGGTAGATCGTATCTTCGCCATCTATCTCGGCATCAGAGCGTATGAACTTCAGCGTTACGCCGTACTCGCCCTGGAAGCGCTCCTTCGCCTCGTCGAAGAACTCATGCCGGACGCCGAGCGGGATCACGATCAGGCGCAAGCCGGGCACGAACTTCCCGACCAGCCGCATCAGCTCGATCTGCATGAAAGTCTTGTGCAGACCGAACGATGCGAAGATCGCGCGGCTGCCGCCCTTCAGCGCCCAGCGCACGATGGCGCGGCAATGCGGCGCGCCGGCCGGGTTGATCTCCTCCGGCTCGACATCGAACCCGTCCGCCTTGGCGAGCTGCATCTTGCGGCGCAGGAAATCGAGATACGGATCCTGATCGACCTGAAGGATCGCGTTCATGCTGCCACCATTTCGGATTCGTTGCCCCAACGGTCCCAGCCGGGCCGCGCCTGGCGCGCGTTGAGTTCAATCTTCGGCGTGTTCGGCCAGTGCTTTTCGATCCACGCGGCGAACACGTCGGGCTTTGCCGAATGCCGGCCGACATCGGCTTCGATCGCCATGTCGTCGCACCAGCTTTCGAGCTGCTCGCCCATGGCCGGCGCGACCGGTTTGCCGCGCGTGGCGATGATCAGGATCTCGTGCTTGCCGCGCGTCCAATAGCCGGTGCCGACACGGTTCTTCAGCCACGCCCAGTGCGAGACGTAGCGGGCATGCGCCTTGTTCGGCGCGAGATAGCCGGTGTTCGGGTCGCGCTCGATCCAGCAGAAGCCCCATGCGTCGAGCACGCAAATGGCCTCGATCAGCATCGGCACCGTCGCCCACAGGAACAGCACGCAATCCTTGGCGGCCAGCGCGCCGACATCGCGCTTCATCAGCGTCAGAAGATCGCTGGTCGGGTAATGATTGTCGGCGGCGCGATCCATGCCGGTCTCGGCCGAATAGGGATCGAACTGCCATTCCGGGTCGGCGTAGATGACGCCGTATTTCTTCGCCGGCAGTTCCTTGTAGCCGGCCGCAAGCACGACCTCGCGAGCGTTGCGCCGTTCCTTCTTCTCGGCCTGCGCCTCGGCTCGAATGGTCTTCACCGCCGGCGCAATGGCGCGCTTCAGCGCTGCCCGCGTCGGCTCGTCGCCGCTCTCAAGAATATCGTCCAGCGCCTCGCGCACGATCGCGGGGTTGCGGGCAATCGCGCTGCGCATCTGGCGCGCGTCGTGAATCTCTTTGCGGGTGAGCCCCGCCTGCTTTGCCGTGAAACCGTTCCCGTCCGGAACGGTTTTCGGGCGTCCGCCCTTGGCGGCGCCGGCCGGCTGCGCGGCATCATATTCGTCGGCGAGCCGGCGCTTGGCCTGGCTCTCGATTTCCAGCGCGTCGGCCTGCACGCGATAGGTGGCGGCGATCAGCTCGTCATGCGCTTTCTTCGCCTTGCCGAGCCGCGCCGCGCGCTTGGCGGCGTCATAGACGGCGACGGCCTTGTCGCGTGCGTCGAGCACTTCCGCGGCGGACGTGGCGCGCGAAAGCGCCGCCGCCGCCTCTTTCACAAGAGACGGCAGCGGCTTGGCTGCAGCGAGGGCGACCGCCTTCGGCATCAGGCCGGCGAGCCCTCTTCAGGCGCACCCTCGAAGGCAGGCAGGCCGGTTTCTTCCGAGGCGCGCTTGAGGTCATGGCCCACCTGCTCCCGCAGATAGAACTCCCAGCGGTAGAGCTGATAGAACCAGGTCACCTTGCCGCCGCCGACGCGGTAGCGCAGCCGCGCCGGGATGCGCACCGCGTCGCCGTCAAGGAAGGCCGGCACCGACACCATGAAGATGCCGGGGACGACGATAGCCTCGCCCTTGGCGTTCATATGCTCTTCGGCGAACTCCACGGTGCGCTCGCCGCTCTGCAGACGGATGCCCTGCTTGGCGCGGGCGGCGACGAACACTTCCAGATGCCGCGACAGCGCGATGACTTCCGATGGCGTCGCCATCTTTTCCTTGAACAGCCGCTCGTACTCGGAGACCTCGCCATCGGTCGGCGCGGCCAGTTCCGCCGCATGCTCTTCGAGGAAGGCGGCGAAGATTTCCTGGTCCATCGGCTTGGCGTTGGCGCCGACCCACGACTTGAACTCTTCCGTCAGCGGGAAGGCATAGACGATGCGATGCGAGCGGTTGCGCGCCGGCACGCCTTCCATGTCATAGTCGAGCACCGCCGTGATCTTCGGGTCCGGCCACATCGTCTTGCCAAACAGCGCGGAATGCTCGTCCTGATGCCGCTTCGTCAATTCGATGAAGCTGGCCAACGTCTCGACCGTGGCGGTCCCCTTGCGCCGGTCCGGCGCCTGGCGGAATTCCTCGATCAGGCCTTTCAGCGACTTGAACGCTTGGCTCTTCCGATCGAAGGCGAGCGGAACGCTGGATGGCAGGCCTTCGCCGAGGCCGCCAGTGGTGATGGATACGGTCGAAGCCGAGGCAGCCTCTGCGGCCAGGGCCTTGATCAGTTCGATGCCATGGGCATTGAGCGGTGAATCTTTATCGGACATGCGAAATTCCTTTCAGGGTTTGGCTGTGTTGCAGGCGTGGAAAGGTCAGGCGGTTTCCCGCTCTTCGTCCTCGTCGTCGGCGTCGTGGACTTTCCGGGCGGGGAACATGTCGATCTGGTTCGGGTGCTCGACCGACAGCGCGCCGTCGATCGACCAGAACGGCGTCTTCATGAACTTGACGGTGTCGGGCAGTTTCGACTTGGCATCGGCCTTCACGTCGATGCGGCCAAGCTCGTAATCGAGCGTGATCGTCACTGTGATCTTGGCCTGGCACTTGTCGGCCGGCGAGGCTTCCAGCGCCTCGATCGCTTCGCCGAGAAGCTTGTCGCAGTGGCGCGAGAAATCGCCCCGCGAAAGCAGCCCGATCATCTGCCGGAATGAACGAAGGACACTCATGGTTTTCCTCTCCGAGGGTTGGGGGTTACGAAGCCTTGCCGATCTCGCGCTCGACGCGGCGGGCGATGCGCTCAAGCTCGTCGACCCGTTCGGACAGCCGGCGCGCCTCTTCGAGCTGCGCGGTGGCCGAGCGGCAAAGGTTCTTCATGTCGGCGATGACGGGCGCCGCCTTGGCGAGGAAGTCGTCGAACTCGGCGTTCGAGCCTTCCGGCCCGAACAGCTCCTCGCGCACCTGCGCCACCCAGGCGCGCGGCACGCCGAGGTCGCGGGCTACAGCGGCATCGGTCCAAGGCGCGGCGTAGCCGGTCTTATCGTCGAGGTAGAGTTCGTCGACCTTGGCAAAGATGATGCGGCGGTCCTCGCGCGACATCTCGCGCGGCGCTTCCGGCTTGGCTTCCATGGGAACCACCTTCAGAACTGGTTTTGAGAGACGCGTCGTGCAGTCCGGGCAGCGGTCGGCGGTGGCGCGCGCGCCGACCGTCCAGCCATGCGCCCGGAAATATTGTTCGGCGGCTTCCGGCGGCTTGCGCGTGGCGCCGGTCTGCTTGAAATGCGCCACGACCCCGCACTTGCACTCGATCACCGACGTGGCGACGGTGCGGTCGCCATGCTGGATCCGGCCGGAGGGGAAGTGGCGCGAGGACATCTATTCGCCCACGACTTTCAGCCCGCCGGCGGCCTTCGCGCCGGCAAGCACCTTGCGATATTCGGCGATGGCGTTGTTCACCTTGGCGAGCGAGCGGTCGATCTGCGCGCTTTCGGCCGGCGTCAACTGGCCGTCGGCGAAGGCGAGCGCGCCCTCGCTCATCAACTCGCCCATGCGCACGACCGCTTCCGCATGTGCCGCCATGACCGAGCCGTTCGCGGCCACCGCCTCGACGTCGGCGAAGCGCCGGCCACGCGCCGCACAGATGGCCTCGCTCATGTCGAACCGGCCGCATTCCTCCTCGATCGCGAACACCGCGTCGAGCGGCATCAGCTCCGGCGCGTCCGCATTGGCCCAGCGGCCAACCTGCGACTTGCTATAGGAACAGATATCGGCCGCGCGCTCGATGCCGCCGGCGGCGGTGATCAGGTCGCGCTGCTTGGCCTTGAGCAGGAAGTGGCGGGCATTCGCGTTCGGTACCATTGTGGCCTCCTCGTCAGTCGCAAAAGGTTTCCCGCGCCGGGAAAACCCGGCGTCGTTTCCCGTGGTGGGAAAGGGTTTGTGGAGTCAGTGTGCGGGCGTCAGCTCACAGGAGGCCCGCAACAGGATGTGCTCATGGTCCGCCGCTCCGGAATCGGTTGGCCGCCTTGCGGGCGTAGCCCGGCAGGTCGGCGATATCTCCAATGTCGTCGGCGCCGCGCGAGAGCAGCGCGGAAATCCCGATCGCGTCAGCGGCGGCAGCGATAAGCTCGGCCAGGATGTCGCTTGTCGAGCGGCCCTCATGGGCGGCGATCAGCGACAGGATGAAGCGCGAGGCTTCGGAAAGCGTGACCGCGCCGGTTCCGGGGGTGGCGTCAGCCGGCGCGGTCTTCACCTGGAGCGGGGCATCGCCACAGGGTTCGGTGAAAGGAACCGCCGAGGCGCGAACAATCGCCCCGGCGGTCGCGCGGTCAGGCTCTTGGGAAGCCGGCGCGGGAAATTCGTAATCGGCGGTGCCGACTTCACGCGGCACGAGCCGCCCGTTGAAGCTGGCGGAAGCGAGCAGGCTCATGCAGCCTCCTCGCTGTTTTCCGGCGCCTCGAAGAACAGCCGATCATCCCAGTCGATGCCCCTTTCGAAGGCTGCCTTGCGAATCGCCTGCATTTCCTCAAGCGACGGCGCGACGCCACCCTCCCAACGAGAAACGGTGGCCTGCCCGACGCCGGCTAGCCTGCCGAACTCGGCCTGTGTGACCCTGAAAACAGATGTCCGGATATGACGCATCGTGTTCATGAGCGCGGATATTATGCGCAAACGGATAGTTTGCAAGCGCAATTTTATGCGCAAGCGGATTTTGGTTCTGGGGAACGACATGGCAGCGTCGGCGCCATGACGATCGAAGAGAAAATCCGCGCCATCATGAAAGCCACCGGCTGGAAGCAGCAGAAGCTGGCTGAGCATTTCCAGGTGTCACAATCGACGGTCAATCGCTGGCTCGCCGGATCCGAGCCAGAAGGTCATAGGCGCGATGCGATCAATGAAACTTTCGAAAACCTCGTCGACGAGCGCCCCACCGCTTCTGACGCCTCGGAAATCCCACTTATGGGGTATCTCGGCGCAGGCGCCGAAGTAGAACCTGACTTCGAGCAGGTGCCTCCGGAAGGGCTCGACCAGGTAAGCATACCATTCCCATTGCCGGACGAAATGATAGCTTTCAAGGTCCGGGGCGTTTCGATGCTGCCGGTCTTCAAGGACGGCACCATCATTGTGGTTTATCGGGATCAGAAGAAGCCGCTGGAATCCTTCTATGGCGAGGAAGCGGCAGTCCGCACATCGGATGGTCGTCGGTTCATCAAGACCATCATGCGAGGCTCAGGCGGAGGCGTGAACCTGATCTCGTGGAACGCGGCGCCCATCGAGGAAGTCTCGGTGGACTGGATCGGCGAAATTTTCGCGGTGTTGCCGCCTTCGGTCCTGCGCAAGGTTGACCGGCAGGGCGGTCTTCAGGGCCAATTGCGCCTGAAATCGGCATAGCCAAGGAACCCGCCGTTATCCGTTTGACGGATTGATATTATCCGTTTGCGCATTTTCTTTTATTGACAGTTATCCGTTTGCGCATATTATCCGTCCCCACTCGCATCCCGCGAGCGGAGACAGACCAATGCTTCACTATGCCCTGCACGAAACCATGCCGAAGCCGACCAAGGCGGCTCTCGCAAAGAAATCGATTGTCGAGAGCATGGCCGACAAGATGCTCGAAATGGGCATGAACGGCATCGCCGTGACGGCCGACAGCCTGGCCGAGCATTCCAGCTTCACCCGTGCCGAGATCGAAAGACACGGCTTGGACGCGGCCGACATGGCCAAGATGCGCGCCGTCCGCCGCGTGGCCTGACCGCCATGCCGACCGTCGCCGAAAAGCTGATCGCCGAGGCCGCGCGATCGCCCGAGCACGAGGCGTGGATTTCGCGCCAGCTCATGGCGCAGCGCCGCCCGTCCGAGATCCTGGCCGACCTTGATCGCGCCATCGATCCCGCCAAGCTCCTCGCCGCCATCGGCGGCGACGGCCCGGCAGGCCTCATCACCGCCTGCCTGATCGCCTTCGCCACGCCCTTCATCGCGCTCGGCTGGTTGCTGCCATGAAGGTCCAGCGCGAACACCTGACTATCTGCCGCCGCTGGCCGGATTGCCTGTGCGGAGACGGCTGCATCGACGTCCGGCCGGCTGAATCGAAAGCCGCGCGCCGCATCCTGATCGGCCTGATGACCGCCACCGCCGTGATCGGCGTTGGCTTGCTCTATTTGGGGCTGCGCTGATGGCTGACAAATCGCCAATCGAATGGACCGACGCGACGTGGAATCCGATTGTCGGGTGCTCGATCGCCACCGCCGGCTGCACGCATTGCTACGCCATGAAGATGGCGGCGCGGATTGAGGCCATGGGCGGCGCGCCGCACTACGCCGGCACCACGAAGAAGGTGAACGGTAATGCCGTCTGGACCGGAAAGCTGGCGCTGGCGCCCGAGCGGATCCTGACCCAGCCGCTGCGCTGGAAAGAGCCGCGCCGCATCTTCGTCAACTCCATGGGCGACCTGTTCCATGAGGATGTGCCCGAAGAGTGGATCGACCAGACCTTCGCGGTGATGGCCGTCACGCCGCATCATACCTATCAGCCGTTGACGAAGCGCGCGGACCGGATGCGGCGCTATCTTTCCGACCCGGCGACGAAGCATCGCGTCTATGACCTCGTCTGCAATCTGGTAATCGAGCGGCAGATTCAGGTCGTGCTGATTGCGCCCGGCATGGACGAGCGTCAGGCGCCGCCCGGACTTCGCGTCTATCTCGACCAATGGCCGCTGCCGAACGTCTGGCTCGGCGTCTCGGCCGAGCGACAGCAGGAGGCCGACGAGCGAATACCCGAGTTGCTGGCGACGCCGGCAGCCATCCGCTTCGTCTCCGCCGAGCCGTTGCTTGGGCCGATCGATTTCAGAAATCTTCGGCAATACAACCCCCAGGGCGAGCCCTGGATTGACGGGCTTCGCGGTCTCGTGACCCACGGCGGCTATCTCGCGCGATCGCCAGCTGAATGCAGCTTGAATACCCGCACGCAGATAACGCCGCCCGAACTCCCAAGCCTCGACTGGATCATCGTCGGCGGCGAGAGCGGACCGGATGCCCGTCCGATGCATCCCGCATGGGCGCGTTCGATCCGCGATCAATGTGCAGCCGCCGGCGTGCCGTTCTTCTTCAAGCAATGGGGCGGGGTAAGATCGAAGGCGAGCGGTCGTCTTCTCGATGATCGTGAATGGAACGAGTTTCCAAGAGGCGACCATGTCCCCTGTTTCTAGGTTCGTTCAAGCCAATCACCGCTTCATAAAGAGCATGACGCGCGGCGGTCATTGCCGGCGGCACGCTGTAAGGCGGCTTAAGCGTCCGCTTTATCTCCTCGAACTGCACGTGAACCAGCTCTACGAGCTCAAGCGCGAGTTCTGCTTGCCGGTGCTTGACCCGCAGATATGGCAACACCGCTCGGAGCACGAACGCCGCCTTCGGCCCGGAAATGTTCCATTGGTAAGTCGTTCGGTGTTTGGCATTGGCGGGGTGATAGGTTGTGATCGATCCACCAAATACCTCCAGCGCGAGCTTGTGTGGCGCGTCGCGAGTTCCAGCAATCCCAACCTTGGCGGTGTAGTAAGTCGGCGACCACTTGTGCCCGCTGGGAGCCACGCGGTTTTTGGTCGTCCGTTGGATCGTGATGAACCCATCCGCATCGAGAATTCCGGCAAGGTATGCGTGGGTCGTGTTCATAACCGTCACTTTAGCAGCGCCAAACGCATCAGCAAGCGCGACGCCGGCGGCGTCGAGCACAACGGCATGCCCAAGTTTCGCAAGGTGCTGGCGCAATGAGTGTCTACGTCGACAACATGCGCGCGCCCTTCGGCAAGATGGTCATGTGCCACATGTGGGCCGACACGCGCGCCGAGCTGTTCGCCATGGCCGACCGTATCGGCGTCCAGCGCAAATGGTTCCAGCGCCCGGCCGGCACCGGCCTGCCCGGCATGGATGCATCCTGGGAGCATTTCGACATCGCGCAGTCCAAGCGCGCGCTGGCCGTCGCCGCCGGCGCGATCGAGACAGACAAGTATGGCCCGCTCGAATTCGAAGCCAGGCGCAAGGGCGACGAGGAAAAGCTGAAGCAGATCGCCGAGCTGCGCGCCAAGGGCTTCGGCGACGCGTCTAAGCCCGCCGACCCGAGACAGAGGACACTGCTTTGATTCCGCGCCTCGCCCTCTCCATCCGCCAGCCTTGGGCCTATGCCATCGTCATGGGCTGGAAGCCCGTCGAAAACCGCAGTTGGCGCGCGCCCAATCCAGCGCTGAAATTCCGGGGCGAGTTCGCCGTGCATGCCGCCCAAGGCATGACGCGCGCCGAGTACGAAGACGCGGCGCATCTCTTTCGCTCACTCGGCCATGACTGCCCGGCGCCGGCCGATCTCCCCCGCGGCGGCATCGTCGGCGCGGC
Source organism: Mesorhizobium sp. M2A.F.Ca.ET.043.02.1.1 (assembly GCF_003952405.1). Taxonomy (NCBI): domain Bacteria; kingdom Pseudomonadati; phylum Pseudomonadota; class Alphaproteobacteria; order Hyphomicrobiales; family Phyllobacteriaceae; genus Mesorhizobium; species Mesorhizobium sp. M2A.F.Ca.ET.043.02.1.1. Next base: position 3,534,010 of record NZ_CP034445.1, on the reverse strand, counting down.
AACCGTTGTCGACATCGTCAAGGAGCACGACAGCCCGTGGTTCTTCGGACCGCGCGCCCTGGTGCTCGCCGACGTCCGCGCCGTCGATTTCGTTCCGGCATCAGGCGCACTCGGATTCTTTGAGTGGAAGCCAATGGACGCGGCGGACGTGCCCAAGCCGGCGCGATGGATGCTGCCGCCAGGAACGCCGGCACCGATCGCGCAGGGGTCACTGCTATGACCTACATATACCGTTGGGACCGGTTCAGCCGCAAAGGACAGCCCTGCGCTATTACTGCGCGCAGCAAGGCGGCGGCGGGAACATTCGCGCTGCCGGGCTTCGGCCAGCCGGCGTCGCCGCGCTTCAACTCGATCCGTGTCGAATTCGCCGACGGCTTCGTCATGGTCACCAGCGGCAACGCCATCCGGAGGGCGAAGCCGTGACCAGCCTCATTCTCGAAAACGGCAAGACGCCCGAGGAATGGGTCAAAATCTTCAAAGCGGAGCGCGGCGTGCATCTGTCCGCCAGGACGATCCGCGAGAACGCGCGCCGGCTCGGGGCTTGCCGGATGCTCGGCAAAGTGATGATGCTTCTGCCGGAACATATCGACCGACTGTTTCAGGAGCCGCAGACTTGCCCCTCGAACTCTACGAACGCGACGGATGGTGGTGGTTCAAAGGCCGAATCGACCGCATACCGGGCGGCAAATACTACCGACAAAGCTCTGGCATACCTTTCACAGCGCCAGAAAGGGACGCCCAAGCGGCAGTCGCGGCCTTCGAACTCAAGGAGATCAAACGTGATCTCGTTGGAGACGAAAGGGCGCTGACCTTCGCCGACGCGGTGCTGCTCTATCCCGCGAACCCGATGGAAGCCGGCGACCTTGCGAAGATCCTGCCGCACCTCGAGGACCGCGCCTGCGCCTCGATCATGCCGCAGGAGGTGCGCAACCTCGGCCCCACGCTCTATCCCATGGGCTCGACCGACACCTGGCAGCGCCACGTCGTGACGCCAGTGCGCGCGGTCATCAACAACGCGCACGATCTCGGCAAATGCCCGCCGATCCGGATCAAGGCCTATCCGAAAGCCGAGCGGCTGAAACAGGACCGAGCCCGCGGCAGGAAGAGCCGCGTCGAGAAGACGCCGGGCTCATGGGAATGGCTGCTCGCCTTCCGCACCAAGGCGAACCGCTACCAGGCTGCCATGGCGCATTTCATGTTCGTGACGGGCGCCCGCATCGGCCAGGCCGTCGCGCTCAGGCCGGCCGACCTCGACCTGCAGAACGCCCGCGTCTGGATGCCCGAGGCCAAGGGCATGGAAGCGCAATGGGTCGATATCCCGATGGACCTGGTTGTCGAGCTGGCGAACCTTCCGCCGCGCCGCCCGCGCAAAGGTCCGCACGGCAAGACGCGCGTCAAGGAAGCGCGCGTGTTCGGCTACGCCAACAAGGACGGCGTCTACAAGGCATGGAAGACCGCATGCAAGAAAGCCGGCATCAGCGAGATCATGCCCCACGCCGCCGGCCGGCATGGCTTCGCCACCGAAATGCTTGTCAGGCAGAAGCTCGACGCCCGCACGGTGGCCAAGGCCGGCCGCTGGGCAGACTTGACGCTGATGCAGAAAACCTACACTCACGCCGAGGATGCGACCGGCAAGGTACAAGCCGCCCTCCGTACAGGACGCGTACAAGCCACCAAGGCGACAGCCGCTAAAGCACGGGGATCAAAGCGGAAATCGGCAAGCGGCTGACGCCCTCCGAAGGCAGAGGTCACAAGTTCGAATCTTGTCGGGTGCGCCAATTTCCAATTGCAGGACAAGAACTTAGCGCCACACCTTGCTTAGCTGAAACGCGTTCAGGCTGAGCGGCGTAAGCGCTGAGAACCTGAGCTTGAGGGAGCCATGTCGCCGCAAACCCGCAGATTCGGGCAAATGAGCGTGAAAGCATCAGCTTCCAATGGACGAGTTAAGAAATAGAAGGTTGAGCGCTGCCCACGTGAGCAACGCTCAACTTGATCGAAAATGGGGTCGGACACGGACAGTCGGCTTTCGGGGCGGCTAGCCAGAGGGCGGAATCGGTGGCCCGGCGAAGAGGTGCTATTCCGCAGGTTGCTACCTCAGCGGGAGTTGCACCCATGATCTGTTCTCCTGTAATTCACATCGCCAATGGGCCGCCGCCAAGCGGCCCATTCTGGGCTTGTTTATCGCATCTGGCTCATGGTGATCCGGTCGACCATGCGGCCGCCGAACCATTTGCGGATAGCGATCATGGGCTTGACGGATTTGCCGGCAGCGTAACGGGTCTTGCGCGCCCGGACGGCCTTCCCTGGGTGAGGACTCGTCGATATCGAATGTCCCCCGATCACCTCGGCATTCCGCTCGGTGGCAGCAGTCGCTTCAGAGCAGCGATGCGGAAGGGTGCATTGACGGCGCCGTAGCCCTTGTAGCCTTTTCGTCGCTCGACGACCTCGAAGAAAAGGCCCTCGCCATAGTTTTGGCTGTAGAGCTGGAAATACTCGCCGGTCTCGTCCCGGTCGTAGAGGATGTTACCGGCCCGCAAGCGGTTCGTCAGATCGGGATCCAGGCCCCCAGGCGGGCTTCAAGGTCATCGTAGTAATTCGCCGAGATTTCCAACGCGTGGAAGCCAAGCAGTTTCAACCGAGCCGCCGTGACAAAAATATCATCGCAGGCGAAGGCGATGTGCTGAATGCCGGAGCCAAAGCTATCGGCGATGAAACGGCCCGCCAGCGTCTTGCGGCTTTCGGCGCCGTTGAGCGTGAGCCGCAGTCCGCCATCTGAGCCCTCGACGACCTGGCTTCGCACCAGACCGCTCGGATCGACGACGTCGACCACTGGCAATTTTCGAGTTCGGAAGATGGAGGTGTAGAAAAGGAGCCAGGTGAGCATCTCCTCATAGTTCATCGTCTGGGCGGCATGATCGATACCGACGAGGCCGCAGCCCGTGTCGCCTGTTTGCGGCAGCGGATCGAATTCGACGTCCCAGACTTTGGCGAGCGTATCGTCGACGAAATAGATAACACCGCCGCCAACGCCGCGGATGGCGGGAATAGAGAATTCGCCCGGACCGCGCTGCTCGGAGAAGGTCTCCGCGCCAAGCGCCCTTGCCCGCGCCACCGTCGCCGCGGCATCGGCAACCCTCAGCCCCATCGCATAGGCGTTGGTTCCGTGCACGACATAGGAGGAATGGGCAAAACCATCGTGTCCGGTGTTGATGACGATGTTGACGCCACGGTGGCCACCTTGCCGCCAGACGGTCACGTCGCGGTTCTTGTGGCGGGCGGACAGCGAAAAGCCCATGGTCGAGAGAAGCGCCGCCAGTTCTTCGCCTTCCTGCTCGTTGGCCGCGAACTCGATGAATTCGATGCCCGAAACGCCGATGCGGTCCGGCATCTCCGGCGGATCGATTGCAATTCCAGGCTCGGCACGGCGCACCTGGTCCATCAGGTAGATAAGCGAGCGCCTTCCATCCATGGCGATCGACTTCGGCGAGCCGCCACGGAACTGGTCGTTGAATATCTCCAGGGACAAAGGCCCGTCGTAGCCTGTCGCCGCTACCGCCCGCATGAAGTCGATGACCGGCAAGTCGCCCTCTCCCGGCATGTTGCGGAAATGGCGGCTCCAATAGAGCAGGTCCATGTCGATCAGAGGTGCGTCGGCAAGCTGCACGATGAAGATGCGGTCCCCGGGGATGGCGCGGATGGTCCCGACGTCGGTCTTTCTCGCCAGTGTGTGGAAGGAATCGAGGATGAGGCCGATGCTCGGATGGTCCGCGCGGCGCACGATCTCCCATGCGTCGCGGTGGTCGTTGATATGGCGCCCCCAAGCCAGCGCTTCGTAGCCGACGCGCAGGCCCCGGCGCGCCGCGCGCTCGCCCAGTTCGCGGAAGTCGGCGGCGGCCCGGTCTATGCCGCCAAGCGCCATTGGCGAGACGTTGGAGCAGACAACCATCAGGTCGGTGCCGAGTTCCCGCATCAGGTCGAACTTGCGTTCGGCCCTGTCGAAGGCGTGCTGTCTTTGCGGCTCCGGCAATCCTTCGAAATCACGGAATGGCTGGAAGACCGTAATTTCCAGCCCATGATCGCGAACCATGCGTCCCACTTCGGCCGGCGTTCCGTCGAAAGCCAGGAAGTCGTTCTCGAAGATCTCCACGCCATCGAATCCGGCCGCGGCTATGGCCGCGAGCTTTTCGCGAAGGTCGCCGCTGATCGAGACGGTGGCGATGGAGGTCTTCATCGTCGTTGGCGCGTCAAAGGAGCGCGATGGCACGCGTTGGTCCACCAGTCGCGCCCTTAACCTTCGGAATGCCGAGAAAAAGACGTGCGCCGGCTTCCGGGATCGCATCGAGATTAGTCAGGCACTCCACGCCCCAACGGCCGCTGCCCAGCCATTCGTAGTGGACTGGAAAAGCTCCGCTCGAGTTTAAGCCGGTGTCGAGCGAGAGGGTATCGACGCCGATACCCTTCACCTTGCGTTCGTTGATCAGAAACTGCGCGGCCTCTACATGAAAACCAGGGGTGTGGTTCTTCTTCTGGTCGTCTCTGCCAGCGAATTTTGGATCGCCGACCAGCTTGTGCCAGCCGGAGTTCATCACCACGCAGCAGCCTTCCGGCAGGGGACCGTTCTTCGATTCCCAGGCCTGGATGTCGTCCGGGGTCAAAGCGGTGTCCGCATTCTCGGCTGCACGCGCTGCGATATTGATGACGGCGACCGGGACGATCAGGTCCGCAATCGGGATCAGATCCGCCGTCATTCCATCTGCGGAGAAGTGGATCGGCGCGTCCATATGCGTGCCACTATGCTCGACGATCGTCCAGCGATTGAGGTTCACCTTATCCTTGGCAAAGGTGACGAGATGTTCGACGGTGAACCATTTCTCACCGCTGAAGGTCGGAAAGCCCTCATAGAGCGCATGCGAGAGGTCGACCGTATCGGTGAAACTGATCGGCGACGCCTGGGCTGGCGGCACTGCCGGAAGCGCGGCGACCGCCGCCGCGCCAAGCCCAAGTGTAAATCCGGCTTTGAGCAAGCCTCTGCGCGTCGCATTTTCGCAGATCGAGTGAAGGCATCCTGGAGGGCACATGCGATTTCTCCTTCCCCTTTGATGGTTAAAAGTCATGCCGGTCTATACTAACCAGTTCGTTCATTCGCCCGTTTCCGCGAGCGGGTGATGGAGCCGCTATGCGTCGATCAATTCCTTCAGCGATTTCACGGCAGTCGCATATCCGCGAGGTCCGAGACCGGCGATGACAGCGGTCGCGACCTTCGAGACCAGCGAGCGGTGATAGATTTCCTCGCGCCGGTGGATGTTGGAAATATGCAGCTCGACGATCGGCCCGGCGAACATCTTCAGCGCGTCGAGAATGGCGATCGAGGTGAAAGAAAAGCCAGCCGGATTGATGATGATGCCGGCGCCGTCGTCGATCGCCTGGTGGATCCAGTTGACGATCTCGCCCTCGAAATTGGACTGGTGGAAGCGGAGCGGATGTTCGCCGGCCGCCTCGCGGCACATAGCCTCGATCTCCGCGAGCGTCGTCCTGCCGTAGATCTCAGGTTCGCGTGTGCCGAGGCGGTTGAGGTTCGGGCCATTGATCACAAAGATTGATTTCATTCCGAAGCTCCCTGTCACCCCTGATAGCCGAGCAAGCGCGGTAGCCAGAGCACAAGCCCCGGAAAGAAGGTGATCAGCGCCAGCGAGCCGATCATTGCCCCGAGGAAAGGCAGTACATTGCGCACCAGGTCCCTAAATGGCACTTCGGCGATCCTGGCCATGATGAAGAGCAGCAGGCCATAAGGCGGCGTGACGAGGCCAAGCATGATGTTGACGACGACCACCACGCCGAAATGCACCAGATCGATGCCCAGCGCCCGCGCAGTCGGGATGAGCACCGGCACGATGACCAGCAGGATGGTTGTTCCCTCCAGCACGCAGCCCAGCAGCAAAAGCAGGATGTTGACGAGGATCAGGAAGCCTGTGGGCGATAGCTGCCAGGCCTGCAGCAACGCGCTCACCGACTGCGGGATGTTCTCGACGGTCACCACATAGTTGAACACCAGCGCACCGCCGATCAACATGCCGATCGAGGCGCTGGTGCGGGCGCTCACCAGCACCGAGCGGTAGAAATCGGCGAAACTCACGCTGCGATAGAGGACGACTGAGACCAGCAAGGCGTAGGCGCCGGCGACGGCGGCCGCCTCCGTCGGCGTGGTTGCGCCGCTGTAGATGCCGCCCAGCAACACCACCGGCATCATCAGCGAGGGCAACGCCTGCCAGGTGATGCGCGGCATCTCGCGCAGCGGCGTCGGCGGTTCGACCGGAAAGCCGCGGACGCGCGCATGATAGGCGACGATGGTCATCTGACCCGCCGCCATCAGCAAGCCGGGCACCACGCCGCCGAGGAAGAGGTAGCCGATCGAGGCGTCGGAGACGAGGGCGTAGACTACCATCGGGATCGAGGGCGGGATGATCGGTCCGATCACCGCCGTCGCGGCGGAGAGCGCGGCGGCGTAGCTCGGCGGGTATTTGCCGTCCTTGGTCATCATCTTCTGCATCAGCTTGCCGGGCCCGGCGGCGTCGGCGATAGCCGAGCCCGACATGCCGGCAAAGATGATCGCCTGGACAACGTTGACGAAAGCGAGGCCGCCGCGAAAGCGGCCGACAATGGCATTGCAGAATCGAAGCAGCCGCTCGGTCATCGAGCCGATGTTCATAAGTTCGGCCGCCAGCACGAAAAGGGGCACGGCGAGGATGATGTAGTTGGCATACATGCCGTTCAGCAACTGTTCGGCAACTGTGCCCATGTCGAGCCCGGCAAGCAGCAGATAAAGGATCGAGCCGGCGATCATGGCATGGCCGATCGGCAGACCGAGAAACGCCAGTGTCGTGATCGCGATGACCGACAGGGAGAAGGGGCTGGCGAGGTTCACGTGCCGGACCCCATCTGTGTCCGGCTTTTCAGGCGCCGGACCGAAGGCTGCCTGCCAAGAAAGCCACAGGTAGCGCATGAGGGTCGCGACGGCAAAGACAAGATAGATCGAGAAGAGCCAGTCGAAGCGGAACTTCAGGTAGGCGGTGTGCTCGACCTTCATGAAGGTCACGTAATCGAACACCGCTGGCAACGAGATCGTGTAGAGCACGATGAGCGCCACGGCCGCCGTCATGAACATGACGCGGCGGATGCCTGGTCCTGCCGATGCGTAGAAGAGGTCGAAGCGGATCTCTTCTTCCTCCCGGATCACGAAGGCGGCGCCCCAGAGCACCAGCCAAATCCACAGCATCACACTGAGCTCGTTGGTCCATCCGATCGGGAAATTCAGCAGATAGCGAAAGACGATCTGCAGGATGAACGTGGCAAACATCAGCGCCATCATGGCGGCCAGCACGGCCTCCGCGAGGCGATAGAGTCGGCCGGCGATTTCGCGCGGATTGGCGTTCAAGATTGGTCCCTCACGGCGGCGGCGTGGCGGCGCCGGCTCCACGGTATTCACCCTGGAGCCGGATCGGTTCAGAGCGCGTTGATTTTCTCCAGCATGCCGGCCGGCCAGTCTTTCGCCAGGTCGGACGCCAGATACTGCTCTTGCACGTGCTTGCGGAAGGCGGCGACGTCTGGCTCATAGAGCTTCAGCCCCTTGCCTTTGAAAAACTCGACCAATTCCTTTTCCCGTGCCAGATGCTTGCCGGTCGAGAACTCGATGGCCGCGTCGGCCGCGGCCTGGAGCCGCCCCTGCTTGTCGGCTCCCATCTCGTCCCACACCTTCTTGGAGACGGCCAGAAGATCGAAGCCGACGAGATGCGACGTCAGCACGATCTGTGACATCACCTCGTAGAATTTCATGTTCTCGACATTCGGCAGCGGATTGTCCTGCCCGTCGATCGCACCGGTCTGCAGGCCTGTATAGACTTCGGCATAGGCCATCGGGGTCGGGTTGGCGCCCAGCGCCTTGCCGAGGAACTGCCAGGCGTCGCCGCCAGGCATCCTGAGCTTGACGCCGGCCAGGTCGGCCGGTGTCTTGACCTCCCTGTCGGGCTTGAGGCCCAACTGGCGCACACCGAAGTAGGTAGGCCCGAGCACCTTTATGCCGAGCTGGTCTTCAGTCATCTTCTTCAGCTCCGCGCCCGTCTCGCTTGCGAAGAATTTCCTCATATGGCCGGCGTCTCTGAACAGATAACCCGCGGTGACGATGGACCATGCCGGGATCTGCTTGGAGACGTCCTGCGGGGCGATGTTGCCCATTTCGAGGTTGCCGCGCTGCATGGCGACAAGCTCGGTCCCCTGCTTGAAGAGGTTGCCGCCGTAGTAGCCTTCGAAGGTGAAGTCGTCCTTGATGGCGTCGGCGAATTTTTTCATCATCTCGGCGCGGATGTCCTGCTCGGAGAACACCGCCGAGAAGCGCAGCTTCGGCTTGTCCTGCGCAAAGGCCGGAAAGGCCGCGGCGGCCGCTATGGCACCGGTGCCGACAAGAAACTGGCGTCGGTTTGCGTTGAAAGTCATATTATCCTCCCTGTTCTATTCCCTTGTTCCTGATTGCGTCAGTCGCCGCTCGCCGAATGCGGAACGGGCGTGTCGCCGAAGGCGTCGAATGCTGCCCGCATTCGATCGATGTCGGGCACGATGCCGGTGAAAAGCTCGAAGGCCCGCGCCGCCTGATGGACCGCCATGCTCTCGCCGCTCAGCGTGCGGCAGCCACGCCGCCGCGCCTCGGAGAGCAGCTCTGTCTCCAGAGGGAAGTAGACGATGTCGGCAACCCAGCAATCCGGCCTTAGCAGCGCTGGATGGAGGGGGATACCAGGCAGCTTGGCCATGCCGACCGGCGTCGCATTGACGATCCCGTCGACCCGCGCCGCTGCCGTGACGGAGTCGGAGGCAACCGTCACGCGGTTGGCGCCAAACCGAGACGTCAGCTCTGCGGCGAGCGCGGCCGCCTTGGCTTCCTCGATATCGAAGAGCCGCAACTGCCCGACGCCGCTTTCGAGAAGGGCTTGAGCAACCGCGGCGCCCGCTCCGCCTGCGCCAAGCAGCAAAACGGTATCGCGCTCCGCATTCGCCATCTCGAGCCGGAAGCTCTCTTTGAAACCCCAGAAGTCGGTGTTGTGCCCGATGCGGCGCCCGCCGCTGAAAACGACCGTGTTGACAGATCCGATCCTTTCCGCCGCCTCCGACAATTCGTCGAGCAGCGGAATGATCTCCTGCTTGTAGGGAAATGTGACGTTCAGCCCGTCGAAGCCGAAATGCGCGGCGAAGGCGAGTATGTCGTCCAGCCGCAGGGCGCCGTCGCCCATGTGATCGGCGTCGAGCAGGCGATAGATGTAGGCGATCCCTCGCGCCCTCCCCTCGGCTTCATGCATTGCCGGCGTTCGCGATAGCTGAATGCCACGCCCGATCAAGCCGACCAGAATGCGCCGCGGATCGGCGGCGGCATGCCGATCGGCCTCGAAGCTGGCGGAAACTGATGCCAATCCGACCTCCCGATGCCGCCATGCCACTGGCAAGGTCCTCCCGGCGTCACCAGAACTTTGTACCGTACGGTTAATTTCGTCAACAACTTTGTACGAAACGGTTAATTTGCAAACAACCCGCGCTAGGGTAACCCTGCGGTGGGAGAATTGGGCCTATCATGGACGAAAAACCGGCAAGCGGGCGAAGCGGCTGGAAGCAGGATCCGGCGGGCGTGCGCAAGAACATTCTTGCCGTGGCGATGACGGAGTTTGCCGCCAACGGCCTCTCGGGCGCGCGCATCGACGAGATCGCGGCCAAGACGAACACGTCGAAGCGCATGATTTACTATTATTTCGGCGACAAGGAGGGACTGTACGGCAAGGTTCTGGAAGAGGCCTACCGGGAGGTCCGCGCCGGCGAACAGGAACTCGAGCTTGAAGATCTGCCGCCGCTCGAAGCGCTGACGAGACTGGCCGAGTTCACTTTCGAACACCACAGCCGACATCCGGACTTCATCCGTATCGTCATGATCGAAAACATTCACCACGCCGAATATATGGGGCAGTCGGAGCTGATAAGCCTGCTCAATGCAGGCGCCATCCAGAAGCTGGAGGCGATCTGCCGGCGCGGCCGCGAAGCGGCCCTGTTTCGTGACGACGTGACGCCGCTCGAACTGCACTGGCACATCAGCGCGATGAGCTTCTTCAACGTCTCGAACCGTGCCACCTTCTCGCGCATTTTCGGCCACGATCTGTTTGACGCAAGAGGCCAGGATGCGTTAAAGCGGCATATGGTCGAAATGGTTGTCGGCCTCGCGCTCAAGCGGGACCGGCGACGACTTCGCTGAGTCCTAATGTCTGCGCGATGGTACGGCAGAATGCTACCAAAGCGAGTTCATCGCCGACAACGTACGTAGCGCCAAGATCGTCATCTCCCGGCGCCGGCCGCGTCGATGAGATCGCGGTGATCTCGGCCGAACGGTACAGCGCCCAGGCCGGGGCCGACGTCGTTCGCGACTATCTTCAGAATACGCACGCCAAGGACAGGGTCGATGTTCCCATGTGCGAGAACGACATCCTGGCCATTGGTGCGCTCGACGAAATCCGGGGCCAGTTTGGGCTGCGCGTGCCGCAGGGCATGGCCATTGTCGGTTTCGACAACTACGAGCTTGGCGGAGCTTACGCCTATGGCCTTGCCACTTACGCCCCGCACAGCTTCCTCCTTCATCACGGCGGTACCCCAACGTCGCGGGCCAGACACGAATGGTGTCTGGCCCCTTCGAGTTGGCGAGCTTGACCTCGTGGTCGCCGCCGCAAGCTTCCGCGCCAAGGCGGCGCCGATGTTGCCCCCCCAATAATTCCTATCTTCATGGGATGTCCTGTCGTGCGTAAACCGCCGCCACGTCAGACCGGCAGGCCAAGCTGCTTTCGCAGGCTCTTGTCGAATGCGGATGCGGGGACGAAGCGGCGCAGGACACTGACCTGGCGCGCCATTTTTCCCGCCGCATAGCGCCGCTTCGGCGTAGGGTCGGTCGCGGCCGCCAGAACGGTATTGGCGACCACTTCGGGCGTATCGCCTTTTTCCATCGCCTTCCGCACGGCTACGGCCATGCCGGCACGCGCGGCGTCATAGATGTCGAGCACCTGGTCAGGTCTGGCCAGATTGCCTTCGAACGACGTTTGGGTATAGGCCGGCTCGACCAATGCGACGCGAATTCCGAACGGCCGCAGTTCGTGGTCGAGCGATTCCGAATAGCCTTCAACGGCATGTTTGGTCGACGAATAAAGCGCGAAATAGGGAGCGGGGATGAATCCCTGCACCGAGCTCAGGTTCACGATCCTGCCCTTTCCCTGACGTCGCATGGTCGGCAGCACCGCGTTGGTCATTCGGATGACGCCGAAGACATTCACGTCGAACAAAGCCTGGGCCTGCGCGGTCGACGATTCTTCCGCGCCGCCAAGCAGGCCCAGGCCGGCATTGTTGACGAGCAGGTCGATGCGCCCCGCCTCGGCCAGCACCTCGTCGACCAGCTTAGCCACGGATGCGTCGTCGGTCACGTCGCAGGTTAGCATGGCAATGCAGTCGGATTTCTTGGAGACCGCGCGACGGCTGGTTCCGAACACGCGAAAGCCCGCACTCTGCAGGGCCTTGGCTGTCACTTGCCCGATGCCGGAGGATGCCCCTGTGACGATGGCGACGCCAGGATTGGTCTTATTCATGGAGATCACTTTCTTGGGGTTGGATTGGAGCAGCGAGAAGTCTGGAGCGAAAGCGTCAGTCGGGAGCGGCTCGACCGTTCGCGCCGTCTCCGTCCCAGCGCCGGAACAGCACGCTGGCATTGACGCCTCCGAAGCCGAAACCGTTGGCGATCGCGTAGTCCATCTCCATCGACCGGGCCTTGTTTGCCACGAAGTCTATTCCGTCGGCCGCCGGATCGGGCGCACTCAGATTGAGAGTCGGCGGTGCCACCTGATCCCTGAGCGCCAGGATCGTGAAGATCGCGCCAAGCCCGCCGGCCGCCCCGAGCAGGTGTCCGGTCGCCGACTTGGTTCCGCTGACGGCGATCGAGAAATCCGCGCCGAAGACGCTTTTGATCGCTTCGATTTCGCCCAGGTCGCCCACCGGCGTGGAGGTCGCGTGCGCGTTGAGGTGGCGGATCTCGCGGGGGGAAATGCCTGCTTGGGCAATCGCGATCTTCATGGCGCGCCGCGCGCCATCGCCATCCTCGGGGCCGGAAGTAACGTGATGGGCGTCTGCCGTCGTGCCATAGCCAACTACCTCAGCGAGCGGCTCCGCGCCGCGCGCCAGCGCATGGCTCAATTCCTCGATGACGAGGATGCCAGCGCCTTCGCCCATGACGAAGCCGTCCCGCGACATGTCGAATGGACGGGAGGCCTGGTCGGGGCGGTGGTTGAAGGATGTCGAGAGCGAGCGTGCGGCTGCAAAACCGCCGAGACTGACGGTGTTCATGCATGCTTCCGTGCCGCCGCACACGGCTATGTCGGCTTCATCGGCGCGGATGATACGGGCCGCATCGCCGATCGCCTGGATGCCGGCAGCGCACGCCGTCACCGGTGCCCCGATGTGGCCTTTGAAGCCGTGGCGGATCGAGATGTGGCCCGCAGCGAGATTCACCAGGAAAGACGGCACCGTGAACGGTGAAAGACGCCGGACGCCGCGTTGATCGACGGTGCGCACCGCCTCGGTGATGGCGGGGAACCCGCCGACGCCTGAAGCAATGATCGTCGCGGTGCGAGCCCGCTCGTTTTCCGAGGCCGGCTTCCACCTAGACTGGGCAAGCGCTTCTTCCGCCGCAGCCAGCGCGAAGAGAATGAAGCGATCGATTCTTCGCTGATCCTTTGGAGCCACGAAGGCATTCGCATCGAGGCCGGCTTCCGGGTCTTCCTCCCGGGAAGGAACCACGCCGCCAACCTTCGCGGGCAAATCTCCAACAATCTCGTCGGCCAGCCTGCGGATGCCCGAGCGGCCGGCCAGGAGGCGCGACCAAGACCTTTCGACATTGGCGGCAAGGGGGGTAACCGCGCCCATGCCCGTAACAACAATCCGCCGCATCTATTCTCCTTTCGATTCCAGCACTCTTCCGGTGCCAACCGGTGTGGCTCGGGGCTGGCCCGGATCCGGCAGCCAGCCGAGCTGGATGACCGTTTCGCCGCTCGGCGTGCAAACGACCGAAAAGCTCGCAATCGAAGATGTGAGCATCACTGCTGCCTCGCCCTTGCACGCAACTCCGAGACTTGCGCTTCCCTGACTCGCCTTTCGAGGAGATCCAGCTCGGTGGTGTCGATCGCCTCCTCAAACCGGCGCAATTCTTCCAGCCAGTGGCGCCAAGACGCCCGTCGTCCTTTGGTTGGAGAAGCCATTGTCATTGGGCCGATCCCCGTTGGCGACCATCGGCCAGCCCCGCCCGTATGCTCTCGGCGGCCGCTTGCAGGAATTGCTCCGACAGCCCCTCGTCATTGACGGCCCTCGAAAGGATGACCGCGCCGACCATGGTCGAGAGAATTGCCATGGCCTTGTCGCGGGAATCCCCTTGACGCGCATCGCCAACCCAACCGCCGAGCAGGTCGAGGTATTTCCTGATCCCCGTTTCGAATGACGCTTTGACGTCGCTGCCTTGCCTGGCGGCATCCGAACCGAGCGCCACAACCGGGCAGCCGTCCATCCTTTCTCCGCGATGCCCGCTACTAAGGTAGAACTCGATCACAGCACCAACTGGATCTTCGGGTTTCGACGCAGTTGCTTCCGCCCATCGGTGGGCAGAGCTCTCCATCGCCCGCCTGGACGCCTGCGCCGCCAGGTCCTCCTTTGATGCGAACTGTTTGTAAAAAGCACCTTGGGTTAGCCCGGCGCCCTTCATCAGATCCTTCAGGCCGATGCCGTCGAAGCCATGCTCCCGAAAAAGCCGGCTGGCCACATCGATCACGGTTTGCCGGTTCTGCTCAGCCTGATTGCGACTCACGCGCATCATCACCTCCTTTTTTAGATTGCATTCGTAATCTATAACCTATAGAGTTCGAACGCAATCTAATTCGACATGAGGCTGACGGGCATGAAAAAGAGATCGGTTATTATGCTGGGCGGGGTCCTGCTGGCCGGATCAGGGGCCATCGCGGTATCAGGGGCGACGGCATTCGCCACATTCGCCAATCCCACGCGGGAGGCATCCGCGGCGAACGATCCAAGACAGGAGCCGCCCGTCGTCAAGCTGGCGACGGCAGCGCGGGTAAGCGGTTCCGAACGCAGCTTCACCGGCATCATAGGGGCGAGGGTGGAGAGCAATCTCGGCTTTCGCGTCCCGGCAAGATCGTCGAGCGGCTGGTGAATGTCGGCCAGCAGGTCAAAGCCGGCCAGCCGCTGATGCGGATCGAAGACACCGATCTTCGCCTGGCGCTCACGGCAAAGCACAATGCCGTTGTTGCCGCGCGCGCGATCGTGGCTCAGACGCAACCGGATGAACGGCGATATGCCAATCTGCTGAAAGACGGATGGGTCCCCCGGCAGCGCTACGAGCAGGCAAAGGCCGCGCTGGACACAGCCACGGCCCAGCTCGCCGCCGCCGAGGCGGAAGCGAAGGTCGCGGAGAATGAGGCGATATACGCCGTCCTGCTGGCGGACGCCGATGGAACGGTGGTCGACACGCTCGGCGAGCCGGGCCAGGTCGTCTCCGCCGGCCAGACGGTGGTCCGGATCGCATTGACCTGGTCCTTCGGCTTACTCACCCATGCACAGGGTTCTGCTCGATTCGACCGCGTAGGTGAGAATGCCGCCGAAGAGACCGATCGTCCGAGATGCTGTTCCGGCTCCGCCACGCACGATTGCTCGCCCACGCAGCTTTTCCGTCTTCACGTTGGCGCGTGTCTTGCCGGCCATGATGTCCTTCATGGCTTGGGTGATGTCGGCCTTGGCCAAATCCCTGACCCGTCGACGCCCGAGCAGAGGAAAGATGTGGCGCTCTATGCGTCCGACATCGGTGGAGATCGTCGGGCCTTAGGCCGCCCGCGCTTGCCGAGCACAAGGCCATTCCTCAGATCTTCGAGATAGCGAGTGCAGAGTTCCTTGACGGTGATCGCTTGAGCGAGAAGCAGTTCCGTCACGATTCGGCCTACTGAGCCGATTCGTCCGGCCGCGCCAGTCACGAGAATCGGAAGTTCATGCTGTGTCTCGTTCATCTTCCGCCTCGCTCAGAATGAACATGCATCGCCGCACCACCATGGCTTCACGCGGCACCTCGATCGGCAAAATGACTTCGCCCGTCATCCTTTGAGGAAAGCCAACAGGTCTGCGTTCACTTGGTCGGCGTAGGTGACGCACATGCCATGCGGGGCGCCGGCATATTCCTTGAGGGTCGCCTTCGGCAGGATCTTCACCGAACGCCTGGAGGCAATATCGATCGGAACGATCTGATCGT
Source organism: Mesorhizobium sp. M2A.F.Ca.ET.043.02.1.1 (assembly GCF_003952405.1). NCBI lineage: Bacteria > Pseudomonadati > Pseudomonadota > Alphaproteobacteria > Hyphomicrobiales > Phyllobacteriaceae > Mesorhizobium > Mesorhizobium sp. M2A.F.Ca.ET.043.02.1.1. The sequence goes on along the minus strand of NZ_CP034445.1, from coordinate 3,518,649 downwards.
CATCGCCCTGCAGGAGCAGGGTTGGGATCGTCATCTTCTTGAGGTCATCCGTGAAGTCGGTCTCGGAGAAGGCCTTGATGCAGTCATACTCGCCTTGGAGGCTTCCCATCATGCCCTGAAGCCAGAAGGAGTCGATCTGCCCCTGCGAAACCTTCGCGCTAGGACGGTTATAGCCGAAGAACGGCATCGCCAGTTCCTTGAAGAACCCCGCTCGATCTGCAACCAGGCTCGAGCGCAGGCCATCGAACACGCTCATCGGCGCGCTGTTGGGGTTCATGGGCGTCTGCGCCATGTGCGGAGGCACCGCGGAAATCAAGACCGCTTTCGACACACGCGACGTGCCGTGACGGCCAATATAGCGCGCGACCTCTCCGCCGCCCGTCGAGTGGCCGATCATGGTTGCACCCTTGATGTCGAGCGTCGCCAGAAGCGTGGCGAGATCGTCGGCATAGGTATCCATGTCGTTGCCGGTCCAGGTCTGATCCGATCGACCATGGCTGCGGCGATCGTGGGCGATGACGCGGTAGCCATTGTTCCCCAGGAACAGCATCTGGGCGTCCCAGGCGTCCGCGGTGAGCGGCCATCCATGGGAGAAGGTGACGACCGGGCCGGCGCCCCAGTCCTTGAAGTAGATCTTCGCGCCGTCTTTCATTGTCGCGGTCGTCATCGGGCTGGCACCTTTCTCGGGGCTGGAAGAATGGGCTGTGGGGATTTTGTTGGTGGCCGCAGACGCTGATCGGTGAAATGCGACCGTCGCAGCCACGCCGGTAGCGGCGACAAGCAATGCGCGGCGCGGGACTTGGAGGCCTGCCGTTGTCTTGCGGTTGGTCATGGCCGTTCTCCTTGCAAATGGATCGTAAGGGCGCCGGCTCGGGCCTTGCGACCCGAGGCCGGACCGGCCGGTTCTATCTGGCCGGTTCGCGCAGCAGCAAGCCGAGGGGCCAAAGCGGTCCCACAGGGATGAGTTCGAACGTCATCATGCCGGCGCGGCCCAGAGGCAGCACCTCGAGCAATGCGTGCGCCTCGGCGGGATCGGTCACGTTCATCAGGAACACGGCGCCCGATCCATCGGTCTTGGCGAACCATTGGTCGATCTTGCCAGCCAATTGCAGGCGCATGGTGTCGCGCGCCTCGAACGGCATGACAGGAGGCCGTGTTTCCGGCGTGGCCTTGGCTGTCCAACTACCGATCGCCAACACCTTCGTCGTCAGGGCCGCCGCGGCCTTCATTTCGGCGTCAACGGTCGTGGATTTCTTGTCGTCTGACATGGTCGTCAAAACCTTCATTAGTAGGGGGTTACTTCCATGACGGGCGGGCTAGCGGTGTGCGGGGCTGCTTGACCTGCAGGCTGAGCCAAACCCAACCTCGGAACTGATCACCATAAGGGCTCCAGCCAGCACGCTGAGGCAGATTTGATCCAAGCGGGTCCACGGCCGCTCATGACAGCATCGCCTTCGCTACCGGCGCGGGCTCATCGGCCTGCAGCCAATGGCCCGCCGGTATGACGGTGAGGGACGCATTTTTGAGCTGGGATTGACGCCGCTCGGCCATGGCGACGGGGAAGTAGGGGTCGTATTGTCCCCAGATCAGCTTGACCGGAATATCGAGCGTCTTGAGCGCCGTCAGATGCTTGGCGTTTCGGGCGTGTTCATCGAAGAATTCCGCCGCTAACTGCACGAAGGCAGGACCGGCGCCGGGTTGGGCGATGAAGTTGTCGCTGATCAGCGGACCGATGAACGCGCTGAAATGGGGTCTTTGCGCCTCAGGCAAGGAGTCCAGGAATTTCTTCTGCTGCCATTTCAGCAGCCAGCCTAACTGTTCGGGGCTCTGGGCGATCGCTATTGCAAGGGCCTGCATGCTGCGAGTCGCAAAGAGCGTGATCATCTCGGGCCAAAGAACCGTGGAGTCCTCGCTATAGGCCGAGTTGAGCATGATCGCGGAGTCGACGCTTCCCGGATGGGCGAGCGCGTAGTTGAGCGTCGCCATCCCGGAGGAGTCGTGAGCGACCGGAACGATCTTTCTCAGGTCCAGACCCTCGACGACCGCTTCAAGATCGCCCAGTTGCTGCTTAAAGCTATAGGCGACGCCGGCGGGCTTGTCTGAGGCACCAAAGCCCAGGAAATCGAACGTCACGACACGCCGGCCGCTGGTGACCAAATGCGGAACCAGATCGTCCCAGATGTGCAGATTGTCGGGGAAGCCGTGCATGAGCACGAACGCCGGGCCGGCACCCGCATAATCTCGAGCGTAGAGGCTTCCTTCGCCCCGCGGAATACGGTGCTCGGAGAACTCGCCTGGATCAGAAGACATGCATCATCCTAACTTCCTCGTGGAGGCGCTGAGGTCGGCGCGTGATTGGCGACCATGCCACAAGAAGATTCGCCTCTTGCGGACTTACCGGAGAGTCGTATCTGCGAGTACCGGACTGTGCAGCCGCGGAACTGCGTTGATGACGGCCAAGAATATTCTTCTCTGCCTCGGCCCGAGAAATGAGCGATAACTGAGTCAGGCGGGACGTGAGCTGTTTGTTCCTTGTACCTTAGCGGTTCAAGCGTTTCCGGCGTAGGTCGTTCTTGCCACCATTCGTGACATGGGTCGGTCCGGGCCACGCGCAGCCTGTCGAGTGCGGACGTCGAGTGGCTGTTTCGGATCAGCGCTCGTGGATGTCACTAAATTCGGGTAGTGTACGAATTCCGGACGCGAGGAGTGGATATGCATCGAGTTGGGTTCATCGTGCCGCAACGGTTTCAGTTGATGAGCCTTGCGGCGCTGACGGCGTTCGAGATCGTGAACCTGCCCCCGGCCGACCAGCGCTACGACATCCATTTATTGTCGGAACATGGCGGTCCGGTTCGGTCTTCCTCCGGAATGATGCTGGAAACCGAGGCGTTCGGAGATCCCGCCTTCGACACCGTCATCGTGGGTTCGATCACCGAGATGGACATGCCTCGCTCCAATGCGACCATGATCGCGTTCGTGCAGGAAGCCGCCAAGGCGTCGAGGCGGATCGCCTCGATCTGCAGCGGAGCGTTCGTGCTGGCTGAGGCGGGCCTTCTGAAGGGTCGACGTGCGACGATGCACTGGGCCCATGCAGCCAGCTTCAGGGCTCGGTTTCCGGATGTCCGGGCGGAGGAGGACCGGATCTTCATCAATGACGGTCCGGTATGGACGTCGGCTGGAATGACGGCCGGGATCGACCTGGTCCTGGCATTGATCGACAATGATCTCGGTCCCGAAGCTGCGAAAATGGTCGCCAGGCTACTGGTCATGAACCAGCGTCGGATGGGTGGACAAAAACAGCATTCCGCCCTCCTCGATATGACGCCGAAGTCCGATCGCATCGAATTGGTCCTGGCGCACATCCGTCAGAATCTGCGGAATCCGCTCACGATCGAGGAGCTTGCGGCGGTCGCCAGTCTCAGCCCCCGCCAGTTCAGTCGTGCCTTTCTGGCTGAGACCGGCCAGTCACCGGCAAAAGCCGTGGAGCGGCTTAGGCTGGAGGCAGCCAGGTTCATGGTTGAAGAGGGGCGGCACACGGTTAACGTCGTGGCGCAGGAGACGGGATTTGCGGACCGCGAACGCATGCGTCGCGCGTTCCTCCGGACCTTCGGCGTGCCCGCAGAGGCGTTGCGCAGGAACGCGCGACGGGAGGCGGTCGCGGCTGCCTGACTTTGGGCTGTTCAGAATGTGGGCTTTTGAGTCAGGCTCTCAGGGCGCGCCGGTCGTGTCCCTTGGAGTGGTGTAGCTCGGCGGTAGCGAAGTCGCTCGCTCGCGCGCCCTCAACAGCGCTGTAGTGAGCGAGCGGCTTCGCGGGCGCTCATCGATGTTCCCCAGTAAGGTCGGGCTGCTGAAGCCAACCTGATTCGAAGGAACGATCGATGACCGACGACATGATGAGCTTCCCCCCGCTCGTAGAGAAGAGGTCCGATGCCGATCTGCTGTGCGAGATGATCGGCTTGCGCATGATGCCGGAGCCAATAACTCCGCCGGTTACAACCGCGAAGCCGAAGCCCAGGCCAACGAGCGGAGCAGATGGCCTTTGATGCCTAGGCGCTTCTGGCCCATCGCTCGCTACCGGGCTGGGGAATGCTTCGACGCTGGCGAGCCACAACCCCGAACCTTGCACAGATGCAAGTTCAGAAGCTTGCCGCAGCAGGTCTTTGCCCGCATCGCGCTCACTGACAGCGGCATACAGCTCTGCCCTGATGGGGTGAAGTTCCGGCAGGCACCAGCCTTCACCAGTTTTGGCGCACTGCGCGAGAGCAGATCAAGCTCGGCAGCGGCTCCGACATTGTCGCCAACGGCCACGAGTCCTGCCGCGACAACTCCGCGGAACGCCATGTCGTAAAGGACGAAGCCTGCGGCTCGAAGCTTGGTCAGTGCCGAATACATCACGGCCAAGCCATGCTTTGGATCGCCGCACCGGATGAGCAATTCAGCATCGAAGGCGTCGGCATAGGTGCGCCAGACGTCCATGGATTGCGCCCGCGTTTCGGTACGCAGCAAGGAGATATAGCGCTCCGCGAGTGGGATATCGTTGGCCATAACGGCTATCGGGCAAGCCGATTCAGCCAGAATGTTCGCATAGGTCGGGCCGTGGTTGAGCGCCTTGGCTTGGTCGATAAGCTTCTCGACAAGGGCGAGGGAAGCTGCGGATTCTCCCTGCAGCCAGAGGACGCGAGAAAGTGCTACCTCGGCCAAGAGCCGCTGGTCATACTGAAAGCGGATGATGTGTCGCCTTTGCGAGTGTTCGCCATAACTGGCCAGCACCTTTTCCAGTAGGGTCCGCGCATGCGATTGCTGGCCTAGCAGGTGAAAGGTAGCGCCCTGCAGCGGTCGGCAACGGCGTCGTCGCTGCTCTCTCGTGAAGACTCGGTCCGTTTCCGAAAGCGGTCGGCCACGGCCATCGCCTCACAAAGCTCGGCACCGTTAGTACGATCAACCCAAAGGCCCAAACGACCGAAGCTGATAGTCTATGTCGCCTAGACCTTTCCGCTAGCAACGGCGCGCTTCGAACGGCAGCTTTGCGCCGCAATCTCGGTCATCCAATAAATTCGCGGGTTTCCCAAAAGCTGACATCGCCTCGATGAGATTTCTTCCCTAGTCGGCGGCGAGTCTCCTTCCAAGCATTCCTGCCGCTCGGAAAGATGGCCCTCCGGCACTGGCAAGCCAGCGCTGCGGGAGCATGCTGCGGCGAGAGAAGTACTTCGGGACCGACGGCCATGGCGTTGCCCGGCACGCGACCGGGGCGTCCCGCAATGATAAGGCAGGCCAATCAGCGTGACCGGCTTGGCGTTGAATTCTCGCCTCGTGACAAAAATCTCTATGCGTTAGCTGCTGACACCAAGGTATTGGTCCCTTGGGGGCGCACCATCCGCAAAATTGTTGAGGCGGTTGTCGCCTGTTGAAAGGCGATCAGGCTCGCTTGATCTTTGGTGAATATCCGCCGGCGCTCGCAGTTGCCAGGCAGGAAGCGGTCCCAAACTCTCGCGATAGAAGGGACAACTTATAGGGATGGCACCTCAGTGACCCAGTCGTCGGCTGAAGAACTGCCTTAGCCGTCGGTCTGGAATGGGGCCGCAAGCGGACCGACGGTTTTCGGGGCCGGCTTGGTGAAAGCGGACATCTGGCTGGCTGTACTTTGCCGAAAGCGCTGTATTGCGCTAGCCTACGAACATGCGTCGTCGCTGATAGACCATTTTCGCTGAGGGGGCGAACTTCATGGAAATGCAGCAAGTCCGCTATTTTCTGGCCTTGTCGAATACGTTGAACTTCACCAGAGCCGCGGAGGAATGCAACGTCACGCAGCCGGCGCTGACGCGTGCGATCAAGACGCTTGAAGAGGAACTAGGTGGAGAACTCCTTCGGCGCGAGCGTCAGCACTCGCACCTTACCGAACTGGGACGGCGCATGCTGCCGTTGCTGCAGCAGTGCTATGACGCGGCCACATCCGCCAAATCACTGGCCAAAGCCGTTCAAAGCAGCGATGTGGCCCCTCTCAACGTGACCATCTCCAACAGTATCAACATCGCACTGCTGGTTTCGCCGTTCACGGAACTCTTCCGGGCCTATCCCGGCGCGCATCTCAAAATCCAACGCGGGTCGCCAGCAGCTGTCATTGAGGCCCTCAAAAATGGCGAAGTCGAGCTGGCCGTCGCGGGCCCGCTGGGCCAGGCCTGGGATCGTCTCGACACATGGCCACTTTTCCAGGAAGGAATCGAGCTCGCCGTGAATTCCGATCATCCGCTGGCCCGCCGCAATGAGGCCGATGTCGCGTTGGCTCAGCTTGCTGCGGAGCCCGTGCTTAGCCGGATCGATTGGGAGACCTCCGAGGAACTATCGCGTTGCCTGTCCGCAAAAGGCTATTCGCCTCGAACCGCGCATGAGGTCGAGACCGACCAGGACCTGCTGGCCCTGCTGGAGGCGAATGCCGGGGTTGGCTTTGTCTCGCTTACGGCACCGCGATCCTCGAACACCCGACGGCTCAAGCTTCGTGATCTTGACGTCTCGCGAACCGTTTCCGTCTATGCGGTTGCAGGCAGGCAGCGCTCGCCTGTCGCGACAACGCTGCTCAACCTGCTGAGGTCTGCAGACTGGTCGTCCTTCGGCGTCAGCGAGCCCGCCTGAGCGCCGCGATCATCTCGTCAATATCCATGCGGCGGCGGTAGTCCGGATCGACGAAGCGATCCGTGATGATCCCGTCGGTTCCAACGATGAAGGTGGCCGGGATCGGCAGAAACCAACTGCTGTTGCCCTGGTAGTTGGGGAGATCGAACCCGAGCCCCATCAGCCGCTCCATCTCGGCGCCGACCCAGATCGCAAGGTTGAGAGACAATGCATAGCCGTTGTCCATGTCGATCAGAAACGGAAACTGCGCGCCAACGGCGGCCTTCATGGCTTTGGCAAATTTGCGCCGTTCCGGCATGATCACGACGACCTGTCCGCCCAGTTCAACGATCTCGCGCTGCACCTCGACGATGCCGATGGCGTTCAAGCGGCAATAGGGGCACCAATGACCGCGCTGAAAGGTGATGACGGCTGGCCCCTTTTTCAGGATCTCGGCCAGGCTGACGAGCTTGCCCTCGTCGTCAGGCAGCAGAAAATCCGGCATGACCTCGCCCTGAGCCGGCGCCATGGTTCCGGCTCCCTGTTTCTCAAGGCGATCTACCAGTCGCTCTACAGCGTCGGCGAATTCGGAGTTCATACGCCGGACCGCGGCGGCAATCACCGCCAGCCGTTCGTTGAGAGGCGCATCAAGTTCGATGGCTGCCTGGACGGACTGCTCGAATGTCATTGCCTGATCGTCAGCGGCCATATCTGCACTTTCATATGTCGCACACAGCCTACCACCGGAACCCCTCGGCATTCGCCATGTTTTTCCTGCATGGTTTTGATGCCCTACGTGCATCGACGCATGACAGGTTCACCTTCTATTCGCCGGCCGGATCCACGCGTTACATCATGTTCCTGATATCCGCCGAAAAAGTCGGGAAACCGTAGACCATCTCGGACAGACCTCGCGCCGTGATGCCGTGTTTCATGGCGAGCGCGAAGATGTGGACCAGTTCCTCGCCGGCATGGCCCACCAAATGTGCTCCAACGATGCGATCCGTCGACTCATCGACAATTATCTTCGACCATGCGACCGCCTCGGCATAGGTCCTGGCTGAGAACCAGCCTTGCATGTCGTTGACGTGGACCCTGATGCGCAGACCCTGTTCCCTCGCCTTGGCTTCGGTCATTCCGACGCTTGCCACGGCCGGAATGCTTTAGAGCGAGGCTACCATAGTCGGGCCGATGCCTAGGCCCGTCGACGATGTTGCGCCCGACGATGCCGCCCTCATAGGTCGCCACCGGCGAAAGCTGCGGGGAGTTCCACATTGCATCGCCGCAGACATAAACATCGGGATTGGAACGCGAGCGCAGGTGCTCGTCTATCTCGATGCGGCCTTCGCGATGCACGATGACACCCGCCCCAAGATCGAGGCCCTCGACATTGGCCACGCGTCCCGCGCAATTAACGGCCCGATCAGCGTCAACACTGCACTCCACGCCATCTTTCGCGAAGCTCACCCGCAGTCGCCCGTCGGCCGCTTCGATCTTCTTGATCCAAGCCTTGGTATGGATGCCGATGGCCAGCCGCTCGCTCTCGGCACGGATTTGGGCAACGGCATCCTCGTCGAAGCCCCCGAGGAGTTGTGGCAGTGCCTCGAGGACGGTGACCTGAACGCCGGCGCGCGCATAGACGTGGCCCAGTTCGAAGGCGACAACGCCGCCGCCAATAAAAACCACGGCGCGCGGCAGCACAGGATCGTTCAGCACATCGTCGGATGTGGTTAGAAATTCCGACCCCGGAATCGACAGCGGGCGCGGCTTCGAGCCGGTGGCGATGACGATGTTTCTGGCCTCGAGCTCTCGGGCGCCGACGCGGACGGCATTGCTGGCGACGAACGCCGCCTCGCCCCAGATTACATCGACGCCCCGCTTGGCCATCAATCCGGACAGCCGGGATGGAATGTCCCTGATGATATCCTTTTCTCGCTCGATCAAGGCTCGCCAATCGAGCCTCGGCGGTTCGATCTTGATTGCACGGGTGTCGGCCCTTGCGATCTCGTCGAGCGCGTGGGCCGCCGCGACCAGCACCTTCTTCGGCGTGCAGCCGCGATTGGGACAGGTGCCACCGAGATCGCGAGCCTCGATCATGGCGACGGAGAGTCCGGCGGTGCGCGTCGCGACCGTGACGCCCATTCCTGCATTGCCGCCGCCCAGGATCACGACGTCATACTTTTCCATCGCAGCGTCTCCGCCGACCTCAGTGAAGCTTGATCCGCGGTCTGGCGCGCCCGACGATCATCTCGCCGATCGAAGCGAGCGTTGTCTTGGCGAGCCCGTGCACCGCCCTGAGATGCATCTTGTGCAGCGAGCGATAGACGAGCCTCGCCACAAGACCCTCGATCTTCAGTCCGCCGATGAGGCTACCAAAAGCACCGTAGTCAGCAAGTGAAACGAGCGAGCCGTAGTCGCGGTAGCGATACGCTGGCGGGATTTGCCCTGCGAGACGTGCTACAATCACCTTGGCCATGTGGTCTGCCTGCTGATGGGCCGTCTGGGCGCGGGGCGGCAAGGCGTTGTCTTCACCCGGCAGCACGCAGTTCGCGCAGTCGCCGATCGCGAACACGTTGTCATCTCCGACCGCGCGCAAGGTTTTATCGACCATCAGGCGGTTGATGCGGTCGGTTTCGAGGCCATCGAGGCCCTTCAGGAATTCCGGCGCCTTGATACCGGCCGCCCAGACGACCAATTCAGCAGGCAGAAAGAGCTTTTCGCCAAGCCGGATGCCGTCTTCGGTCACTTCGGTGACCCTTATTCCGCATCGTATCTGGACGCCCAGCTTGATTAGCAAGCGTGCCGTTGCGCGCGCCATCTCCTCAGGCAGTGCAGGCAGAATCCGGGGCCCTGCTTCGACGATGGTGATGCGGATCAGCCTTTCGAAATCGATATTGTCGAGATTGTGCGACGCAATTTCGCGCATCGACTTGTGCAGTTCCGCAGCCAGTTCGACACCGGTTGCGCCGGCACCGACGATGACGCAATGAAGCTGACCCGGCGAAAGCGGCTCGTATTGCGCGTTGGCGCGCAGGCATGCGTCGATCATCCGCTTGTTGAACCGGGCCGCCTGCTCCGCGGTGTCGAGCGAAATGGCGTGGCGCGCGGCGCCCGGCGTGCCGAAATCGTTGCTGACGCTGCCGACTGCCATGACGAGTGTGTCGTAACCCAAGACACGTGGCGGTATGACCTGGCGACCGTCTTCGTCGAAGCTGGGCGCAACGAAGGCCTGGCGCTTGGCGCGATCGATGCCAACGACCTCGCCAATGCGATATCGGTAGCCGTGTCGGCTGGCATGGGCAATGTATTCAACCGCGTCGTGCGAGGCGCTCAAGGCGCCGGATGCCACCTCATGCAGAAGCGGCTTCCAGATATGGGTGCGGTTTCGGTCGACAAGCGTGACGGAAAGCCGCCGGTTGCCGAATTTGCGGCCGAGGCGTGTCGCCAGTTCCAGGCCGCCGGCGCCGCCGCCCACAATGACCACGCGATGCAGCGACTTGTCCGCGTGCGAGGGAGTCTCCGGGATCGTGCGGAACAGCGCAGCATCGTTGGCGAGCACGGCTTCCGGGATCAACCGCATGCCGGGAGTGATGATCTGCATCGGTGGTCTCCGTATCTTTCTCGTCGCGGCGCATCACTCTTGGGATTCGTGGATCACGATGCCCTGAAGCATGTCGACCTCGCATTCCCAGGGCTTGTCGGTGAGGACGCGCTGCCCATGCTCGTATCCTGCCTGCCAGCGCGTACGGATTCCCGAGCGGGTGAAGTCGATGTCCTTGGTGTGGTCCTCGCCGTCCAGTCGCGGCGAAAGCAGGCGGACGAGGTGCATGACCGATGGGCAGCCATAGGAGGCGAGTTCCTTGAACATCGGATCCTCGCGACGCTCCTCGGGCACGAGCCTGCCCATTTCGCGCACGACATGCCGCAACCGATGCAGTTGCTCCTGCCGAGCGACATGGCTCCGGCCGCGGCTGGCGTATTGAAGATCCTTTTGCCGGCCCATGACCTGCCAGATTGACTTCGGCTCAGTGGCACGGGGCTGCCACATGTTGACCGCAAAGATCAGCGCGTCTCGCCTGGGTCGCGCATCGAGCACCACCTCGATCGGCGTGTTCGAATAGATGCCGCCGTCCCAATACGGCTCGCCGTCGATGCAGACCGCCGGAAACGCCGGCGGCAAGGCGCCCGACGCCATGATGTGCGCCGCCGACAGGATCATCTCGCGCGTATCGAAGTATTTGAGCTCGCTGGTGTTGACGTTGACCGCGCCGACTGTCAGCCGGGTGTGACGCCCGTTGAGGTAGTCGAAGTCGACCAGATTGCTCAGCGTCCTCTTGAGCGGATCGGTGGTGTAGTAAGACGCGTTCTCGACACCGACTTCGCGGTTGACCCCAAACATGGCGCTCGGGTTCGGCTCGAAGAACCCAGGGATGCCGCGCATCACCGTGCCCATGTTGGCAAAAATGTTGCTCGGAACCATCATCCGGAAAAACTCGTCGAATGGACTGCTCCTGCTGACGCCGTCCCAGAATTCCTGAAGCCTGGGCAGACGATCGCCGGGCTTGTTTCCAGCAATCAGCGCGGCGTTGATGGCGCCGATGGACGTGCCTATGACCCAATCCGGTTCGATGCCGCCCTCGACCAGCGCCTGATAGACTCCGGCCTGATAGGCGCCGAGCGCGCCGCCGCCCTGAAGGACAAGGACGGTCTGACGTTTGACGTCGCCCTGGTGCCCAGTCGCCGGTTCTGCTTTCGGGGCGGATAGGTTTTGCGTGATCTTGTTCATGGCCTTCGCTCCTCGTGCAGGTCTAGTGAGCGGTCCAACCGCCTTCGATCGGCATCACGGCGCCGGTGATCGAGGCCGCCTCGTCCGACGCCAGGAACAGACAGAGCGCGGCAACCTGCTCGACGGTGACGAACTGCTTGGTGGGCTGCGCGGCCAACAGAACATCCTTGATCACCTGCTGCTCGGTGATCCCGCGGGCCTTGGCCGTGTCCGGTATCTGCTTCTCGACGAGCGGCGTGAGCACGTAGCCGGGGCAAACAGCGTTGACCGTGATACCTTGTTCGGCAACTTCCAGCGCAACGGTCTTGGTCAGGCCGGCGACACCGTGTTTGGCCGCGACATAGGCCGACTTATAGGGAGATGCGACGAGCGCGTGCGCCGAGGCCACATTGATGATGCGACCCCATTTGCGCGCCTTCATCGCCTGCAGGGCGCGCCGGATCGTATAGAAGGAAGACATGAGGTCGATCGCCACGACCGCTTCCCATTTCTCGATCGGGAAGTCATCGATCGGCGCGACATGCTGAATGCCGGCATTGTTGACCAGTATGTCGACGGCGCCGAACTCGGCGATGGCCTTGTCCATCATCGAGGTGATCGCGTCGCCCTTGCTCATGTCGGCATTGTCGTATCGAACGGCAACCCGATGATCGGCGGCAAGCCTGGCCCGCAGGCGTTCGATCTCGGCGGCGTCGCCAAAGCCGTTCAGAACGATGTTGCAGCCCTTGGCAGCGAAGGCTTCGGCAATGCCCTGCCCGATGCCGCTGGTTGAACCGGTGATGAGTGCTGTCTTGCCTTTGAGCATCGTCTTGTCCTTCTGATTGCGCCGCTACGAGCGATGGCGCGCGGCCGGCTCTGGATCTGACGACAAGTATGGTGAACCGCCGCAAGCTGCGGAAATGCCGTTGAGACATGGATTCGATAGCTGACGGTCAGATCGTTGGCTTCATGCCCTGGGTGTCGATCGGCCCGGTCGGGTTGTTTGACGCAAGGGCTGCTAGTAAGATTGCGTGACAACGCGGGCGGTGCCGTATGCGCGTCCAGTGAGGGGAGCGTGCAGTGGAGATCAGCCAGTTCCGATACTTCTTGGCCGTCGCCAAGGAGCTGAATTTCACCAGGGCGGCCGAGCAGTGCAACGTCACGCAGCCGGCGTTGTCGCGCGCGATCAAGCTTCTGGAAGATGGCGGGCCGCTTTTCCACCGTGAGCGCCGGTTCACTCACCTCACCGAGCTCGGCCGCATGGGCGAGACCTATCTCGATATGTGACCCTAAAGAAAATGCCGCTCAAGGTCGGCATCATGAGCACGATCGCTCCGGACGAGATCATCGAGCTCATCGCAACCGTGCGCGCGCACCACCCGGGCGTCGAGTTGCATCTTTGCGATGCGGATGCGGTGAGCCTCAGGAGAAGGCTGCTCGAGGGCGAACTCGAGGCTGCCATCTATGCGTTACCTTCAGACGTTGCCGACGAAGAAGTGCACTCCCTGCCGTTGTTCCAGGAGCAGATGGTGATGGCGGTCCACCTGACCCATCGCCTTGCCATTCGGCGCGCGGTGCAGGTGAAGCATATGTCAAACGAAAGCTACATCCACCGCAACAATTGCGAGTTCGCGGGTTACGCGGATGCCATCCTTGTCGAGCAGGGCGTCACGGTCAGTCCGGTCTACTGGAGCGATCGTGACGACTGGACATTGGCGATGATTGCCGCCGGGCTCGGTTTCGGCTTCATGCCCGAGCATACCGTCAAGCATCCTGGCGTGGTGCCCCTGCCGATCACCGAGCCGGAGTTCTGGCGCGAGGTCAATCTCGTCACCGTGCGCGGCCGCAGGCATTCGCCCGCGGTCGGCGCATTAGTGCGCGAAGCCACGCAGAAGAAATGGTTCGGCGAACAGATGAAGGCGCTGTCCGCCGCCGAATGACCTGGCTGTGCGGGCTGACGCTTCGACGAGCCGAAGCATCTGAGCGCCTCGCGCCGATCAATTCTTCCTGACCGACGACGTGACGGACTGGATCACCTCGGTCGCCATCTTGAACTGTGCCTGCCGGTCAGTGATGCCGTGCCGCTTGGCGATCCAGTCGAAATCACTATAGGCGGCGTAGACCGTGCCATCTCCGGTTTGGTAGACCAGCACGCGCACCGGCCAATCCAGGCCGGCCTCGGGATTTGAGGTGATGAACGTCGTGCCGAGCGCCGGATTGCCGAACATGACGAGCCGCGACGGCCGGACGTCGTTGCCGGCCTTGTTGCCGAGCTTTGCCTGGTCGATCACGCCAAAGAACATGAGGCCCTTCTTAAGGACGTCCTTCTTGATGCGGGCGACGGTCTCGGCGACCGAGTAGTCGCTCTTCACCGCGACGACGCCGTCCGAGGCGGCAGCCGGAAGGATGACCGTCATCAGCATGGCGGCACCTGCAAGCAGAGTTTTGAGTTGGTTGGTCATGTCGGTCTCCTTGGTTGGATAACTAAGTTTCGATTTCAGGTCTTAGGCGTTTGCAGCACGCGCGCGATCGCGATCGCGCCGGCGAGAACCGCAGCCAGCACGACCACGCATGCGGTCCAGCCGACACTGTCGTAGATCTGTCCGATGAGGAAGCTGCCGGCGAGCCCGCCGCCGTAGTAGGACGCGAGATAAATGCCGCTCGCGGCGGCGCGATCGCGCGACGCGGTGCGGCTGACATGTCCGGTGGCTATCGCCTGGGCAAGGAAGGTGCCGATGGCAACCAGCGCCATCCCGGCGAGGACGATCGGAAGATTTGGCACAAGCAGCAGAAGCAAGCCGACGATCGCCAGCGCAAGCGTTGCCCCAATCCCTCCCCTTGGGCCAAGCCCCGCTGCGACTCGGCCGGCAAGCGGGGTGGTCAGCATCGATGGCAGGAAAACGAAATAGACGGCGCCCAAGGCCATCGGCGTGAGCGAAAGCGGCACCGCAACGAGCTGGAAATTCACGTAGGTGAACGTGCCGATAAAGACGAACAGGATCAGGAAGCCGATCGCAAAACAGGCCCGCAGTTCGACGTTCCGCAACGGCGCTTTCCAGGCGGCGCGGACAGGCTGGCCGTCCAGGTCTGCGCGAATCATTGCCGAGGTCTTCTGCAGCGTGAACCAGACCAGAGCAGCGCCAAACAGATTGAGGGCGGCGAAGGTCAGGAAGTTGGTGGAGATGCCGAACATGTCGGCGACGGCAGCCGACATCAGCCGGCCGAAAAAGTTGCTGGCAACATTGCCCGTCACATAAGCCGCAAGCGCGCTCGTGGTCTGCCGTGCGGAAAAATGCTCCGCCAGGTAGGCCATGGTGAGCGTGAACGCAGTCGACATGCACAGGCCTTGAGCTACACGCAGCAGGGCGAAGACCACAATATTGTCTGTCTGCGACAGCAGCGTCGTCGGAATCGCCAGGATGGCCAGGCTGATCCAGATGCCGTTGCGGCGATCGATGCCGCGCCCGAAGAGAGCGATGGCGATACCGGCCACCGCCATGCCGAAGGTGCTGGCGTTAACGGCGAAGCCCATAGTCGCGCGGCTGACCCCGAATTTTGTCACCAGTGAAGGCAGGATGGCCTGGGTGGCGAACAGGTCGACGAGCGTCAGGAACGCGATCAGGGCGATCAGCCCAAAGCGCCAGCTGTCCGCAGCGACCCTGCGGAGCCCCATTAATTCGGTATGTTCACTGGTCGTCATCACAGGCTCCTGGCCATGCGTCCTCGGGCGATCGCCTGAGGACGCGCTGTTTGCTGCTGCTGCTGGGATCCGCTGGTCGCGAAAGCAGCTCACATCATGTGATCGTTATGCATCGCCGGCGGCAGAACGTCGGCTGAGTAGAGCACCGCCGGAACCTCCCCGTTGTTCTTCCACCAGTGGGCGAGCTGGCCGAACTCGGCGGTCACGTCGCCGGCCGGATGCTCGATGCCGACCTTGCAGGTACTGGCGTATTCGGTGATGGAGCCTTCGACGACGATAATGTTGGCGGGACGAGCCGTGTGCTCATGCCACGGCACCACGCCGCCCGGCTGAACGACAAGCTTGCGCAGTCGCAGCATATTGCCCTTCCACGCTTCGCCCTTCGGGCTGAGGTCGATCGCCGAAAGAACCGTATCCGTCACGCCGACGGGCTTGCTGGGATGTTCCTGGATGTCGGTCGTGGCGGCCTGGCCGGCAGGGCAGTCGGCGGCGAAAACCGGGGCCACCGAAAACGCGGCGGTCGCGGTGAGAAGTCCGAGTGTCAGCGCCAGCTTCAGCGGCACCCGCAATGCAATAGTCTTGGAAGCCATGTCTATTTCTCCTTTGTCGGTGCCCAATCGCGGAAGCGGGGCATAGGAGGAGAGTGACGGCAGCCTCGAAGAAAGAGAAATGCTGACTGGCTCTTAATTCGATACCTGAAAACTATGGTGGACGACCGCGCCAACGCGACTGTCCCGCCGCACATTTATCGCGGCGTTAGGCTTCACTTCGAAATGCTATGCAGCGCTCTTCCTGGGCGACAGATCGATGCCGCTTTCCGGCCAGCTGTGCGCCTTGACGCTGTTCACGAACGTCGATGTCGCCGGCGAGAAGCGGCGCCCCGCCACCACAACGAGCGAGACTTCGCGCCAAACTTCAGGATCGACGACTGGCCTGATCTGCAAACCGGGAATGACGGCGCTGAATTCCGGGATGAAGCAGATTCCCAGCCCGCCCGAGACCATGTTTTGAATCCAGTCTTCGCGTTCGCTGGCGTAGGAGATCCTGAGCTTCACGCCACGTTCGTTGCAGAGGCCGGCAAGATAGTCCCGATATTCGCAATTCAGGCGTCGGAGATAGTTCTCGCCGTCGAGTTCCGAGATGGCAACATTGTCGTTGCGGGCCAGCCGATGGCCGTTGGGAAACGCTAGCACGAACCGTTCGCGATAGAGCGGCGTGACATCGAAGCGCTCCGGGAAACTGTTGCTGGACGCCATGATCGCGACATCGATCTCGCCGGCTTCCAACAGCTGCGATAGCGATGCCGGCACGCCCTCAACAAGCTGCAGCTGGATGCCTTGCTGGCGCCTGTTGAAGTCGGTCAATAGGCCGGTAAATCGCCGCGGACCGATCGTGCACATGACCCCAACCTTGAGATTTGCATTCTCCAGGCACAGGAACCTCGACGCTTCTTGGCGCACGCCGGTCACCTCGTCGAGGATCTGCTGGAACCGGGGACGCAGCAATGCGCCCAGATCCGTAAGATGGGTCAGGTTCCGCTCGCGGCGAAACAGCAAGCCGCCGACCTCATCCTCGAGCTGCTGGATCGCGCGGGACAGCGCCGGCTGAGTGATGTTGCACCTTTCGCCCGCGCGCGTGAAATTGCGGGTCTCGCAGACGGCCAGGAAGTAGCGGATGTGATGAATGTCCATGCGGGGCGTTCCTCATCTAGCACAGGTGCACGTTGGAACCCTGCCGCATGGCATTCCAACACGCCAATGCATCAGTGCTATAAAGTCCATAGCGTTTCGTCATGCGACGAAGGCGGGCCGAGGCCCGCCATCAAAACGCCCTGTCGTGCCAGGTGCCAAGAATGTCAGCTGTGATGGCCCAAGGCGAAGAGCTGGGCGCAGAACTGAGCATGCGGCTTGCTCATGGCGGCGTCGTTGCATTCCTTCATCATTGAAGTCTGCATCGCCTTCGGCGTGGCTTTCCACGCCGTCTCGAAATCCGCGCTCGACTTCATCGTCTTCATGCCGGAATCGGTAAAGAAGGGCTGCATGTTGGACGGTTCGTCGAGAACTCCGGCGAAGGCGACCCCGCCGATAACCGAAAGGGCAAAAGCGCCGACGCAGATAGCTTTGATATTCATGATGGGAGCCTTTTCTGGAGTTATGCAGTGTCCCTTTGACGACCGCGCCGAACGACTGGCAGCATTTTTGAACTCTGTTGTTCCAGCTTGCTGAGCTGGACTTTGCTTCATCCGGCACTCAACTCGCCAATGCCGTCTGCGAATGGAGTTTATGCCGGCTCTGTATTCCAAGGGTCCTCGACGAGCACCGCTAATTGTCTCCGCCCAAAGCAAGCGCGTTGGCGCAAAATTGGGCGTGGTGCCCGCTCATCACCGGGTCGTTGCACGCCTTGGTCATCTTGACCCGGTCATGCTTCGGCATGGCAAACCAGGCCTTCTTGAACCCAGTCATCGGTTTCATCGTCTTCATCGTGGCGTCCGTATAGAACGTCGGCAATGCGGCGAGGTCGCTGAACGGGTCGGCCGACGCGGGGCTCGCACCAAGACCGATTGCAAGCGCAGCCACACAGGCGAATTGTCTCTTCATTCATCCGTCTCCTGTTCCAGGCCGCGGTTCTGGCAGCGGCTCATCACCCGGCCTGATCGGGATGAAGAGTGCGGCGCGCGAAGTCCTGCAGCCAATGCAATCTGCCTATGGACTTCATGCCACCTTGGCATTTCGGCTGAACAAGAAGATGCGGCAGTCTCTCTCCAGTCGTCCTAGTGACGATCTTGGGAGGAGACCAAACCATGCTTGCCCAGTCCCCGATGAGAACAGACCAGGCCGCCGTTTCGGTTGCGGATCTTGGTGCGGAAGACCCGACGATCGAAATCGTGCTGGCAAACGACGCGCATGGCGCTTTTGTCTGGGGCGTGCTCGATCGCCTGCTGGACGAGCCGCGCTGCAGCTTCAGCGGCGTGACCGCATCGGGCTTTGCAGCGATGGAGGCAGCAGTCTTTGCCTATGGCTTAAGCGTTGGCGGCAGGCGCGGTGCGCGGATGGCACTCGCCAATTTCTGGCGGCGCGTCAGCCACGCCTCTGTCTTCGCCAATGACAGGACCAGCCTGCTTCGATCGGTCCTGGAACAGTCAATCGATATCGAGCAAATCCGCGTCGAACGCTGCCCGGTGAAACTTTGCGTCCAGGCCGTTAACGCCCGCACTGACGCCGTGAAGGTTTTCACCGGCAGTCAGCTTTCGATCGACGCGATCGTCGCGGCGGCCACTATCCCCTTCCTCTCGCTGCCAGTCGAGATCGACGGCGACATCTATTGGGGTGACGGCGACGTCTTTCAGTCCCCGCCTGTCCTGGCAACTGAAGCTCGCCATCGCCTGATCGTCACCGGCAGACCTTCCGCCTTCACCGCACCGTGTCCGGATCGCAGCCCCGCCGCCGGTTGTTGCTTGACCAGATGCGCGCCCGTTCACACCATATTCGACGGCCGATACCGTGCCGGAGCCCCACTGCTTCTGCGGCCCTGGATCGACTGGGGCGAACTGACCGAGAGGCGCGACAGGGGGAGGCTGCGTGCGGCGGACTGGCTTGCTACCGAGCCTTTCCGCGCTGATTAAGCCCCGGCCTCCAACTGCGAAAGACGATACATCTAGGCGCCTCGCTCCCCGCCTAGCCGCGCCTGCTTCGCATACTCCCGAATGCAGGTGCCAAGCCCTCCGGTTCCCCGCTGGAGGGCTTTTTCGCGCCAAGTTTCAGAACATAGTGGCAGCGTATCAATTCCATGCCGAGACAGCATTTCAGCTCGGCATCACGATCGGCGAGACTGATTTTGCAGACAGGCCTCAAGGCCGGTCTTTCTCTCGAAACGCCAACCAGGAGACAAGCCTGTGATCAATACCAAAACTCTCATCGGATCGGCCCTTGCTGCCGCCACTTCCCTTGCCGCGACGGCGGCCTATAGCGGCCCGGCCGCCAAGCCCGGCTTCGCCTTCGAGAAATGCTACGGCGTGGTCAAGGCCGGCCAGAACGACTGCCAGACCGCGACGCATTCCTGCGCCGGCACCGCGACCGCCGACAACCAGCCGGATTCCTGGCTCTACGTGCCCGCCGGCAGCTGCGCCAAGATCGCGGGCGGCAGCGATAAGCCGAAAGCCTGAAAGATCCAGACTTCTTGCCAACCTCCAAAATGGAGCAGACCGATGTCCCGTGCATTTCAGCCTCTCGCAATCCCCGCATCGGCGGGCATCGGTCTTCGCTCTCCTCACATCGGCGAAATGCTGACGCGGCGGCCTTCCGCCGGGTGGTTGGAGGTTCATGCCGAGAACTACATGGGAGACGGCGCGGGCGTCGAGGCGCTGGAAAAACTCCGCGAGATCTATCCCCTTTCGGTGCATGGAGTCGGCCTGTCGCTTGGTAGCGCACGAGGCTTGGACCGCGATCATCTGGAGCGACTGCGCAAGGTCTGCGAGCGCTTCCAACCCGATCTGGTTTCCGAGCATCTCGCCTGGAGCGTCGCCGACGGCGCCTACCTCAACGACCTGTTGCCGCTGCGCTATGACGAAGAAGCTCTGGCGATCGTCGCGCGTAACGTCGAGACCGTCCAGGGAACGTTGAAGCGGCAGGTGCTGATCGAGAATCTGTCTGCCTACGTCGCCTTTGCGGACTCCTCGATGAGCGAGGCCGAGTTTCTGGCCGAGCTCGTGGTGCGGACCGGCTGCGGTCTGCTGCTGGACGTCAACAATGTCCAGGTCTCGGCGCACAATCTGCAATACGACGCCAAGGCCTTCATCGATGCGCTGCCGGCGGAGGCGATCGGCGAGATCCACCTTGCTGGCCATGCGACGAACCACGTCGGCGCCGACACTGTGCTCATCGACGACCACGGCTCGCGCGTGCCTCCCGTCGTATGGGCGCTCTATCAGCATGCTATAGACCGGCTTGGGCCGCGCCCAACCTTGATCGAGTGGGACACCGACGTTCCCATCCTCGATGTGCTGCTTGGCGAAGCCATGTGGGCCGACATGCTCACCGCTTCGCTCATGTTCAGCCGCAAGCAAGCCACGCGGCGCGAGCGAATGACCAAAACGCGAGCGACGCCGATCCTTTCTGTCCAAAGCGAAACGACGACCGGCATGCCCGTCCTTGCGGCGTTTGCCGCTGCAAGACGCGCCAGGCCGTGCATGTCCGCGGCGCTTATCTCGATAGAGGAGGAATATCATGCTGCCGCTTGAACACTTGCAGACCACCATGGCGCGGTCGGTGCTGGCCTTGGAGCCGGTGGTCGCCGCAAATATGCTGACCGCCGGCAAGGCAGATCCGTTGGCGCGCCTGCGGATTTACCAGAACAACACGCGCAGTTCCCTCACCGCAGCGCTGATGGCGGTGTTTCCCGTGACAGTCCGCCTCGTCGATGAGCGCTTCTTCCGCTTCGCGGCGAGCGAATTCATTCGGCGGCATCCGCCAGTGGAGTCGCGGCTGGCACGTTATGGCGCTGGCTTCCCGCGCTTCCTGAAAACGATCGACACCCTGTCCGACATGCCTATCGTCGCCGAAACGGCGCGTCTCGAATGGGCCATAGCAGAGGCGCTCGACACAGCGTCGCTGCCGCCTCGCAGCCTCGCAGAATATGACAACACCGATCTTGGGCTGTCGCCGGATATCCAGCTCCAGCCCTCACTGCGGTTGATCGTCTCGCACTGGTCGATCCTGTCGGTGTGGATGGCGCATCAACAGGAAAAGGCGGTCGACGAAGCCGTTACCTGGATAAGGCGCCCCGAGCGTGTGGCGTTGTGGCGATCGGGGAACTACGTGCGGCTTTTTCTGCTCGACCGCGCGAGCTTCGCCTTCTGGCATTCGCTGAAGCACGGCTTGGGCCTCGAGCATGCCACTGGCCGCGCCTTGGCGCTCGACCCGGCCTTCGACCTGGTTTCAGCCCTCGTGCGTCTGTTCCGCGACAGGCTCGTCACAGACGTGCGGGTCGCCTCGAATTCCCCCTCAAACTGACGGAGACGGTCATGACCGCAATATCGGAGCAATCCTCGTCCAACCCGGCCGGCTTTGTCCGCCTCTACAAGCGTATCATCAAGCTGCCCGAACACATTCCATTCTCGCTGGTCCAGCTCGCCGCCCGCGTGGCAGTGGCCCATGTCTTCTGGCAGTCGGCACAGAGCAAGCTGGCATCCTGGCCGGTGACGCTGCAGTTGTTCGCCAACGAATACAATCTGCCGTTCATCGACCCTTCGATCGCGGCGCCGCTTGCGACGACCGCCGAAATCACCGGCTCGGTGTTGATCTTCTTTGGACTATTCTCGCGCTTTGCGGCCGTGATGCTGCTCGGTGTCGTCTCTGTCATCCAGATCTTCGTCTATCCAGAAAACTGGGCGGAGCATCTGCTGTGGGCATCGTTGCTGCTTCTGGTCCTGACACGCGGCGCCGGCGTCTTCTCGCTCGACCATGTCGCCGAGCGAATCCTTTCGGCACCCAGAAAATAGGCATTCCGCCTAGCTGGAAACGCGCGGTGCGCATCTTCATCGTTCACGCTCACCCCGAGCCCAACAGCTTCAGGGCCCTGACCCGTGCGGCGAGTCCTCTCAGCGAGGCAGGCCGGATGGGTTCCCGGCAGCGCACACTTCACCACCTGCCGTTCTGCGGCGCCGGATCGCTTCGGCGACGAATACGCGGGACAGCGCGTGATACAGCGGTTCATTGGAAATCAGCCGCGCCGTGCCAAAGCCCAGCATCGACGCGCACATCAGCGCGATGACATTGTCATGGTTGCCGGTCATTTCGAGGATGATGACGAAGGCGGTCATCGGCGCCTGCACCACGCCGGCGAAATAACCGGCCATGCCGAGCAGCGCGGCGATGCCAGTGCTAGCGCCGAAAATGAGCCCCAGCGCGCTGCCAAGGCCCGCGCCGACAGCGAGTGACGGCGCGAAGATACCGCCCGGAATCCCGGATACCATCGACATTAGCCCGGCGGAGAACTTCTCGACGAAGAAGAACACCGGTAGAAGAAGAACACCGGTAGAGGCGTTCCTTCGACGGCTCCCCGCGCCTGCGCGTAGCCGGTGCCAAAGGTAAGGCCGCCCGATGCAAGGCCGATGCTACCGCCAGCCCGCAGATGCCCGCCACCGCCAGCGTGCGCCGTAGTGGCTGCAGCGCGTTCCAGCGTCGAATGCGCCGCATTATCTTGAGGGCCAATAGCGAGAACGACGCGCCAATACAGCCGCCGATGATGCCGCAGGACAGCACCAGAGGCCAGTCCCGGGCGAATGCGACAGTGTCCCTGGCTATGCCGAAATAGGTGTAGTTGCCGAGCAGGCCCAGCGAGGCGAGGCCGGCGAGGATTACTGCCGTTAGAACCAGCCCGTTGGTGCGGGCCTCATAGGCACGCCCCATTTCCTCGAT
Organism: Mesorhizobium sp. M2A.F.Ca.ET.043.02.1.1; assembly: GCF_003952405.1. Lineage (NCBI taxonomy): Bacteria > Pseudomonadati > Pseudomonadota > Alphaproteobacteria > Hyphomicrobiales > Phyllobacteriaceae > Mesorhizobium > Mesorhizobium sp. M2A.F.Ca.ET.043.02.1.1. The sequence goes on along the minus strand of NZ_CP034445.1, from coordinate 3,496,163 downwards.
GGCGAAGACGATGCCGGCGAGCGGCGTGTTGAATGCCGCCGCTAGCGGAACCTGCAAGGATCAGCCCTCGTGCCTGCGCCATCCCGCCCCAGCGCGCAGCCTGCAGCATCACCGAGGCCCCGACCTGCGCGACATGCTTGAGGATCTCGGCGGCGACCTCGGCGTGACCTATCCTGTCTCGGGAACGGTTGTGGCCGACATCCGGACCTAAGTGGGCCAGCTGCAGCCGTGGACCCGCTCGACCACTATACGTGAAGGGCCAGTCTCAAAATCAGAGCTGAGCACGAATAGCTGGAGCGGGGCCCGCCATCGACGTATGATATGATCCTCGATTTATCGGGAGGATGAGCCATGAATGCAGTGCCTCAATGGCGGCTGGCAGGCGACTGGTTCGACATCTGCAGCTGCGACATCCCTTGCCCCTGCGAGTTCGCCCAACGGCCGACAGGCAATCACTGCCAGGGTGTGCTCGCCTGGCATGTGCGCGAGGGTCGGTATGGCGACGTCAAGCTCGACGGCCTGACGCTGGTGGCGCTCGGCGAGTTCGAAGGCAATCTCTGGGCTGGCGAGGCAAAGGCCGTGATGGGCATGTATCTCGACGAGCAGGCGAATGAGCGGCAGCGCGAAGCCCTGCAAATGATCTTCGGTGGCCAGGCCGGCGGCTGGCCGGCGGGCTTTGCCGCCAATGTCGGCGAGATGCGTGGCATGGAGTTCGTGCCGATCACTTTTGAAATGGCGGGCGACCTCTCCACCTGGCGGGTCGATATTCCTGGCCTCGTCGTCGGACATGCGGAAGCGCTTTCCGGACCCACCACGCCGCCCGGCAAGCGGGTGCAGACGATCAATCCGCCTGGGTCGGAGGTCGGCCCGGGGGCCAGGTTGCCACCTGGGGGCGTTCTGTCGAGGTGAGCACCAAAGGCTTCGGGCTCGACTGGACTGGCACGGCCCGCTCGAGCAAGCACATTCCGTTCGACTGGACCGGGCCGAACTAGGGCATGACGATGGCTGACGCGTTGCTCAGGACATCGCGGCGGTTCACCCGGAATTTGCGCGGCATCCCACTCGGTCTACTCGCATCGCTGGTCGGGCTGACAGCAGCGGCGTGGGCGCTCACCCTCTACCAGACCTTCAGCACCGATATGCCCATGGGCATATCGGTGCGCGGCGGTATGGAGGGTATGGAAGGCATGGCCGGCATGGCGATGGCCGGAATTGCCGCCGATGGCTGGTCGGTTGCCGGCGCTGCCGCTTTTCTCGCCGTGTGGACGGTGATGATGGCGGCGATGATGTTGCCAGCTGCGGCACCGATGATTGTTATGTTCGCGGCGGCGCAGGCGAGGCGCGAACAGCAGGTGGCCATCCCAACGTGGACCTTCGTCGCGGGCTATCTGCTCGTCTGGGCGACGGCGGGCCTCGTCGTATATGTCCTGGTCCAGCTCGGCAGCGCCCTTGCAACGAGCCTCGATCCACCCCGGCGTTCGGAATGGGCACCGCTCGCGCTCGGCGCCACGCTTGGCGTCGCCGGGCTCTACCAATTCACCACCTTCAAGCACATCTGCCTCAGCCATTGCCGTTCGCCGCTTGCTTTCGTTGCGCAGCACTGGCGCGACGGGCGTGTTGGCGCGCTCAAGATGGGGCTGCGCCACGGCCTCTATTGCTTTGGCTGCTGCTGGGCACTGTTTGCCGTGCTGGTCGCGGCCGGCGTCATGAGCATCGCCTGGATGCTGCTTTTGACGCTGGTCATCTTCATCGAGAAGCTGCTGCCCCGTGGCCAGCGCTTCGAAGGTAGCCTGGGCGTTGCTCTGGTGGCCCTCGGAATTGCTGTGTCGCTTGGGGCGATCGATATGCCTTGGATTGGGGGCTAGAGTTCTCTTCCTTCCCGGCAACCGCGACCGGCACATTGCATGGCGTGCGCGACCGTCCATGTCACGGTAAACGAGCAGGAGCACATGCATCCCTGCTGTTCCGGCAGCGATTTCAAGGGCAATCCATTCGCATCGCGCTGGTTTTTTTAGTAGGCTGTCGCGAGACAAGGTTGAGGATCGGGCGTGACGGCAGTCGACGATCGTCTTCTCGAAAGCAAAATGACCAAGGTGGAGCAGGCGCGCGCCTGGAGCCCTCGCGTCATCTCGAAATTCGAGACGCTGATCAGGAGTGCCGACGACCACTCGCTCTATCGTGTCAATCCGCTGGCCTTTGCTCGCGACCGCGCAATCGCCGAGCCTGAAGCAATCGACCTCTTCCTTCACGCCGCCCGCTGTGGTTTGTTCGACATGAGCTGGGATGTGCTCTGTCCCCAGTCCGGCATGGTGCTCGACAGTTTCGGCGCCCTTCGCACGCTCAAGACCCACTACGTCTGCGGCCTGTGCGACGTGTCGGGCGACACCGACCTCGACGACTTCATCGAGGTCACCTTCTCGATATCGCCAAAGCTGCGGCGCCTGCCGCACCACGATCCCGAGACGCTGCCTGTCGAGGATTTTCACTGGAAGCTCCACTTCGGACATGACGGGCGGCTACCCGGGCAACACGTTCGCTTTCTTGACGTTCTGCGCGGCTTCGTTCGGGGTATGACGTTTCTGCCGCCAGGCACCACCACAGTGCTCCGCGCCGACCTGGGACCGGGCGTCCTTGCGGGCGTCAACGTGCAGACGCAGGCCGCATTCGCCGTTCCTATATCAGGCGATCCGGTTTCGGCGCCGACGCTTCTGAAGATCGACTATGACGGCAAACGCTTCTTGCCGGCGTTACCAGCCGTGCCGGCTGGTCCGATTGTCATTGAGGTGGCGAACAGGGGGGCGGTGCGCGGTTCGCTGCTTGCCATCAACTGGCCGCCCGAGCTTGTCGCGCTGACCACCAAGCCGGCGCTCGAGTTCGACCCTTATGTCTCCGGCGGAGCGCTGCTTGCGCGGCAAACCTTCCGCCAGCTCTTCCGGTCCGAACGTGTCGATGAGAAGGAGGGGCTCGGCATCCGCCAGATCACCTTCCTGTTCACCGACCTCAAGGGTTCGACCGCCATGTATGAGCGCCTGGGTGACCTCAACGCCTATGCATTGGTTCGCGAGCATTTCGCTCTGGTCAACGCGGCGGTTCGGCAACATTCCGGAGCGGTGGTCAAGACGATTGGCGATGCAGTGATGGCTGTATTCTCACAGCCGTCGGATGCGATTTCGGCCGCACTCCACATCTTTGAAGAAATCGATCGTTTCAACAGCGACCATGACGGGCCGGGCATCATCCTCAAGATCGGCGCCCACTGTGGACCATCGATCGCCGTGACGCTCAACGACAACCTCGACTATTTCGGCCAGACCGTGAATGTCGCCGCGCGCGTGCAGTCCCTGGCGGAAGCCGGACAGATCTGCATTTCCGAGGCACTCCATTCCGCGCCCGGTGTCAGCGAGATCCTTGCCGGCCATCGTGTGGTGGCTTTCGACGCGCCTCTTCGAGGTGTGGAAGGCGATGCAACTGTCTATCGCATTATGCGGGGATAGAAGCGACAGCGAGCCAACCCTTCGACCTGCCTGGAATCGGGAGCTCATGACGTCCGTCTGGTGAGCGCAGTCAAGTTCGATTGCCCTCCGGCACCGCGTCTCGCGTGAGGAGAATTGAGTCTGCGTCAGACCTCTGAAATCACATTCGGAAGCAGCGCAGCTGTTCAGCCGGCGTCGGTAGGGCACCGCAGAAGGCAGCCGGGACGATCGGAGAGTGCCGAGACCGGGCCGTTACCGTCGGGCCTGGGTCCGGAATGAGCTGCAAGCTGCCGTATCAGCCGTGCCCTCGGCCATGCCCGGTCTTCTGGTGGATCACGCCGCATCCGATCTTCGAAAGGCCGTCGGAATCGCGTCGTCATATCGCTCAGCGCGGCTTGGCGAAGACCAGGAGGAGAGAGGAACCGCCCTCTCTCTTAACCTTCTTACGGACGAACGCGGATGACCGTCTTCCCGTTGCGTCGCCCGCTCGCGTTGAAGGTTGCAACGGCCTCGTCGAGAGCCGAAACTTTGCCGATGTTAGTCTGCAGTCGTCCGTCCCGCACCCGCTGGACGATCTCCCTCAGTTGGGCGCGATCGGACTCAACAACGAAATCAACCGCCAGGCCGTCTGTGGGCCGCGCCTCGGCCGGGCCGACGACGGTCACCAGCGTTCCTCCGGTCCGGATCAGTGCTGCGGACTGCTTCTGAATATCACCGCCGATGACATCGAACACCAGATCGACGCCGCCGACGTCCTTCAGGGTATCGTTCCCTAGGTCGACGAATTCATTTGCACCGAAGTCGAGCGCCTTCTGGCGGTCGGCGGCGCGTCCGGTGCCGATGACATAGGCGCCGGCTTCCCGCGCAAGCTGCGTCACGACCGAACCGACGGCGCCGGCCGCGCCATGCGCCAGCACGCTCTGTCCTGCCTGAAGGCGGCCATGCTGAAACATGCCCTGCCATGCGGTCAGCCCCGAGATCGGCAGACTCGCGCCCACAGCGAAGTCGACATCGCCGGGCAATGGCGCGAGATTGCGTGCTTCCATCGCGACGTATTCGGCAAGTGTGCCGTCGCGATGCCAGTCCGACAGGCCGAACACCCGCTGACCGATCGACAGCCCCGTGGTGCCGTAGCCCAGCGCGGTGACCACGCCAGCCAATTCATGCCCGAGGATCGATGGCGTCCGGTCACGGAAGGCCCGATCCGCCCAAGTCGAAGGCCACTCTAACTCAGTGTTGACGAATCCCGCCGCATGAACCTGAACGACGACATCGTTTATCGCTGGCTGTGGCTCGGGCCGCTCTGCCAGTGTCATGCCGGCGGTTCCCGCGGTCTGGTCCGTTACAACGATTGCTTTCATGGGAATTGTCTCCTCAGTGATTTGTTGGTTCGAGGTAAGTTGCAGACGTGGAAGGTCTTCGCGACCTCTCGCGCAGTTGGCTATCGGTTCGGCGCCTTCCGCGCCCAACCGTGAGACAGGGTGATGGCAATACTGATACAGTTCATTGGATGGCTCCCTCATCGATGTTTATGGGAACCAATTTACGGGCGGGCCTAATAATTTCGAGACCCAATCAGCTCAATATGATGCGCGAAAGGATCAATTTAGCCTTTCGAGTCTGCGCGTCTTACTCGCCCTTGTGCGCCAGTCGTCGCCACTCTCCCGGCGTCATCCCTATCCTTTCGGCGAAGACATGCCGGAATGCCGAAACGGAATGATACCCAACGGTCTCGGCCACAGCCTCGGTACTGATCGCCGGCTTCTTCAACTCGTTGGCGGCCAGGCTCATGCGAAGGTCAGTCAAAAAGTCGAGTGCAGAGCGACCCAACTTGTCCTGAAACTGGCGCATGAACGTGGCGCGTGACATGCGGCACAAATCGGCCAGTTCGGGCAGTTTCCAAGGCCGTGCCGGATTGGCGAACATCGCGGCTATGGCCGGAGCAAGGCGCGGATGGCCGGCCAAGGCCAACAGACCCTCTGGGGCTTTCCCCGATTGGCTCGCGGCGCGCAGTACCAATGTGAACAGGGCCGACGAAAGCGCGTTAAGAATGGCACGTCCTCCGGCTCGGTCGGTCGCTGACTCCATTCGCATCAGCCCGACAAGACCGGCAAGTTCGTTGGAAGCGGACCCGATGCCTTCTTCCGCCTGGCCGTTCAAGGCCCGTGCCACCAGATTTGCCGGCATGTAGTTGCGGATCAGCCGGTCATGCGGCGGCGCGATGAAAAAGCGACCGCACAACAGATCCGTTTGCTCGCCTTGGCTGTCGTTCTCGCTCAGCGTCCATCCGGCAGAGCCGAGGCTTTCGTGCGTCCGGATGGGCCTTTGCCCGCTACCATCGTGCAGCACATGCGCCGCACCGTGAGGCAGCAGCACGATATCTCCGCTCACCAGTTCCCGCGCCGTTTTCGACTCTGGATCCTCGAGAATGGCGCGACCCTTGACTATGACGTGAAAGGGGATCTCGTTCGCCGCCGCTTGGCCCCAGGCGACACGCCATGGCGCACCGTAAGCGCAGCGGACCTCGAGTTGGCCGCTAACGGTGATGATTTGCAAGAGATGGCTAAGCCAGTCCATTTCAGACATTGGTTCTCGAAACCGGAAATGGTGAAATCTTACCGCAATGGTGCATTGGTTCTACTAGTCGCACTCATTCCAAAACCTAGCTCCGAAGCGTGCCTGGATTGTGAGCGAGCCACGATCCGAACAAGTGGCTTGGATCAGACGCCGCCACAACGTCCGGCGCTCGACTTAACAAGCGCGCCTTAACCTCATGCGACCTGGCCAGGCAGGACCTTGGCCTCGCGCCTGGCTTCCTCGGGAGCCCAAACGCCATGCAGTCCGATCGTGTAGCGGCGCGACCGGCCTGCGGCACGGTATTGCACGACGTAGCTTGGCTTCCCCGAGGCGAAGACGCAACCCGAAACCGGGCAACTCCTCGTCCCAAATGACATAGTCCGCGAAACGAATTTCAGTGGTATCAACAGTTCGTTTGGTCAGCTTCGCCATGCCCGGGCGCCTCCGTCAAAGATCCGCGCGTAAGCAAAGCGTAGGCACGGCAGGGCAGGGTTTCGGCCGCCCTGTCGTAGCCCTGATGCTATCGAATTCAAATTTGTTTTGTGACTCCGTGGCATAGCGCGCAATCGGATAGAAGCGGATAGGTTCGGCGAAACCGACTATCCATTCTCCGAAGGCAGAGGTCACAAGTTCGAATCTTGTCGGGTGCGCCATTCCTCCCTGTCCTAGCTTATGATGTGATGGCTTTTCAGTCCTGGTCAGGGATTAGTCATTTTGGTGCTGGGTTTGATACACAGTTGGACGAGCGCCCAATTTTTGTTGAATCATTGCTTTGGGTTGCGTCGGTGGCGCGTTCTCGAGGGATCAAGAGCTAAGGAATTCTAGGAGCTTATTCCAGGGTAAATTGATGTACCTCGCGGTAGGTGTCATCATTGATGCCGCATTCGGGGAAACTGTCGCTATCCGGAGCTAGGGCTCGATTGGCAAAATGAGGAACGTCTCGAATTCCGAGCAAATCACATCGGCTGGGCACAAGCTCAGCGGTAGTGGACATCTTGATGTTCATTACCTTGCACTGAAGGACGAGTATGATGCCACCCTCCGCGCCACCGGTATCCAACCCGGTTGGTCAGTGCTGGACGCAGGCGCAGGGAATGGGGTCTTCCTGCCTTTAATGGCGGACTTGCTGGGTGCCGAGGGGCGCGTCGAGGCTCTCGATCTGGCGCCAGAAAATGTTGAGGCAATCGAAGATTTGATCGCAAGCCGGCAGTTCGCCTGTCCGATAAGCGCGCGAACCGGTGACATGACCGATCTGCCGTATGGGACGGGCGCGTTCGACGCGCTTTGGAGCGCAAACGCTACCCAATATCTAAGCGACGAAGAACTTACCAAGGCAATCGAGGAGTTCCGCCGCGTCGTGAAACCGGGTGGGCTTGTTGCTGTGAAGGAAGTCGATATCTCGGTTTGGCAGTTTCAGCCGCACGATCCCAAACTGACTTGGCGTCTGCTCGACGCGTTGTCCGATGATGTACAGCTTTCCGGCGCCATGAGGGGAACTCGCTTGGCGGCCTGGTTTCGGTCGACGGGGCTCGAGAACGTCTCCGCCATCACAACGCTGGCAGAGCGCCGCCAGCCGCTCAGGCCAGTAGAGCGTGACTACATTCGGAACAATCTCAAGTTCCTATCTGGGCTCGCCCGGACGTGCGATTTGCCAGAAGCGGATCATCTTCAATGGAAGGCAATAGGCGACGAGCCGGAGCGCCTGATTGCCGACCCCAACTTCTGCTATCGTGAAATGTGGGTGCTCAACTTAGGCATCGTGCCGCAGAGCTAAACCAACTTTCGCTGCTCACCGCTATTGCGCAAGCTCTGGCACACGCCGCTTCTTGTCGGGTGCGCCAATAAAGCCGGGCATCCCACCTTATTGCCTGCGACGCCTGCCCGATGAAGCAAGATAACGCAGCGCAAGCATCATAGCGGCCACCGCGATTCCGGCGCTGATCACGCCTGCGGGCGTTATCCTGGCACTGCCTTGCAAGGTCACATGCTTACCCAAACGCAGGTCAAAAACCGACTTGATTTCCTCAGGATGTGAGTGAGCGGCGGCCGAAGGTTCTTCTTCCTGGACAACTGGCATTTGAGCCTCCGGTTCGAATGTTCCGCCGCTGCACAATGCCCGGCGGCGACGGTGACATTTGTGCCCGACCGAACGTGCGGTCAGTGGTGAGCGTTTAGAATTGATAGTCACCAAAGTAACATAGCAACGCCCAGTTTCATCTCCTCCTGCGTGCCCAATGTCAGGCGGTTCAATATAGTTTTCTGGACTGCCAAGCCTCACCCCAGCACCTCCCCTATCGCCTGTGCCAGTCTCTCCACCCCCTCCCTCATCTGCGTCGCGTCGCACGCGGCATAGCCCAGCACCAGGCCTTGGGTCGGCGCGGTGTTCTGGAAATATTTCGACAGCGGCGAGACGTTGATGGCCCTTTTGGCCGCGGCCTGGCTGACCTTGATGTCGTCGATGCCGTCCCTCAGATAGCCCACCACCTGGATACCGGCCTCGGCGGGGGAGAGCGTGATCTCGTCGCGCAGGCGCTCGGTGACGATGTCGCGGAAAAGCTGGCGGCGCTGGGCGTAGATGCGGCGCATGCGCTTCAGGTGCCGGCTCATATGGCCTTCGGTGATGAAATCGGCGAGCGCGGCCTGCAACAGCAGCGGCGCGAACTGGCCGGTGGTGGAGAGCGCGTTGACGATGCGGCCGGCAAGCTCTTGCGGCAGCACCATGAAGCCCAGGCGCAGCGCCGGGAACAGCAGCTTGGCGAAGGTGCCGACATAGATGACGCGGCCGGAGCGGTCCATGCTCTGGATCGCCGGCACGGGGCGGCCCTGAAAACGGTATTCGCCGTCGAAATCGTCCTCGATCACCCATGAATTGGCGGTCTCGGCGATATCGAGCAGGCGCAGCCGCTCCTCCATGCGCATGGTGATGCCGAGCGGATGCTGGCAGGCCGGCGTCACATAGATGAGGCGGGGCAACGGGTCCGGCGGCTCGAGATACCAGCCGCGCTCCTGGTCGACCGGGATCGGCAAGACCCTTGCGCCGGCCACGGTGAAGGCGGCCTTGGCGCCGTAATAGCCGGGCTCCTCCATCCACACCGTGTCGTCGGGGTCGAGCAGCAGGCGCGCCAGAAGATCGAAGGCGGCCTGCGCGCCGGTGGTGACGACGATCTGCTCGGGCCGGCAGCGCACGCCGCGCGCGGAATAAAGATAGCCGGCGATCGCCTCCTTCAGCGCCGGGTGGCCGGTGACGTCATAGGTGCCGAACAGCGTCTCGCCGCCATGGCTGGCGCGGCGCGCCACCAGCCGGCCCCAGACGCCGAAGGGAAAGCTCCCCGCATCCGGCATGCCGGGGTGGAAGGCGACATGCCCTGGCCTGCCGTGATGGTAGGGCTGGCTGAGCAGCTGCTGGCCGCGCAGCGAGGGCGATCGCAGCGGCACCGGCGGCTCCTCGCGCGGCGACTCGCGCGGGCCTTCGGGCAGGTCGACGATGACGGGCCGCGCGCCCTGGCGGTTGGCGAGATAGCCTTCGGTGACGAGCTGGTCGTAGGCGGCGACGATCGTGTTGCGGCCAAGGCCGAGCTCGGCGGCCAAGGCGCGGGTGGAAGGCAGCTCCGAGCCGGGGGGAAGCGCGCGGCTGCGGATGGTGGCAACGAGGCCGTGATAGAGCTGGCGCGACAGATGCTCGGGGCCGGCGCGGTTCACGGTGAGCGTGTCGAGGGGGAAGGGTTGGGGTTTGGGGTGCGGGCGCATGGGTTACGCCCGCCCATAGGTGCATTGGTGTGCCGCGGCGGGCTTGGCTTCCGACGTCGAGTTCCTTCGCCCCCCTCTCTGTCCTGCCGGACATCTCCCCCTCAAGGGGGGAGATTGGATGTCGCGCCGGCTTTCGCCAATCGCCAACGTTGCAAGGGGAACGCCAGGGCTGAAGCTGCCAATCTCCCCCCTTGAGGGGGAGATGTCCGGCAGGGCAGAGAGGGGGGCCTCGCGCCGACGCTCGATCATTTCCAGATTTCCCATCCCCCATCCTGCCACAGCGACCCTGCCGTCACAAACTGGTTCCTTCATTTTCCGGAAAACTGGCCCTCGCGATGGAGACAGAGCGGCGTAGACTTCACTCATAGACGTTGGGGATAAGACGTCGGCGCAAAACGGGGAACACAAGTCCGGGCAAGGCAACTGGGAGGCTGCCGGCCGGACGGGCAAGGCAGGGCGATGCATCGCCCGCCGCAGGCATGAAGCCATTTCCCTCCCGAGACCATGAACCCCGCAGCCATCCTGGCCGCGGGGCGGAAAGCGAGCAATGACGACAGTTCGACTTGGCATCAACCCGATCACCTGGACCAATGACGATGTGCCGGAACTGGGCGGCGACACGCCGCTCGAGACCTGCCTCGCCGAGACCGCCGAGGCCGGCTATGCCGGCACCGAGCTTGGCGGCAAGTTCCCGCGCGACAGCCGCGCGCTTCGGCCAATCCTCGACCATTACGGGCTGGCGCTGGTCTCCGGCTGGTATGACGGGCGCATCTGCGAGAAGGAGGTCGACGAGGAGTTCGAGGCGATCCGGCCGCATCTGACTTTATTGCGCGATCTCGGCGCCAGGCGCGTCGTCTATGCCGACACCTCGCGCGGCCGGCATGGCGCGATCCATGACCCGATCTCGCAGCGGCCGAAGCTGATGGACGGCGAATGGAAGGCCTATGGCGCCAAGATCACCAGGCTCGCCGAGCGGTTCTCCGATTTCGGCGTCGGCATGGCCTTCCACCATCACATGGGCACGATCGTCGAGACCGACACGGAGATCGACCGGCTGATGCACAGCACCGGCGAGGCGGTCGGCCTTCTCTACGACACCGGGCACTGCGCCTTTTCGGGCGGCGACCCGGAGCAATTGCTGCGCCGGCATGTCGAGCGCGTCGTGCATGTCCATTGCAAGGATGTGCGCCCGGCGATGCTGAAGAAGGCGCGCGAGGCCGACATGAGCTTCATGGGCGCGGTGATGGAAGGCATCTTCACCGTGCCGGGCGACGGCGCGATCGACTATGCGACGCTGCTCAAGATCCTCGCCGGCCAGGGCTATTCCGGCTGGCTGGTGGTGGAGGCCGAGCAGGACCCGGCCAAGGCGCACCCCTTGACCTATGCCACGATGGGGTATCGCAATTTGAAGAAGCTGGCGCAGGGCGCGGGCTTCTATGTCCACGAGCGCGCAAAGGAGGTCCGCCATGCCGGCTGAACGCAAGGTCGTCATCAACATCGACGATGTCGGCATGTGCCATGGCGCCAATGTCGCGTACCTGAAGCTGAAGCGCGCCGGCGCGGTCGACAGCGGCTCGGTGATGGTGCCCTGCCCGTGGTTCCTCGAGATCGCCGAGGAAGGCGCGAAAGACGCCTCGCTCAATCTCGGCGTCCACATCACGCTCACCTCGGAGAAGAAGTACTACCGCTGGCGGCCGCTGACCAAGGCGAGCCAGGCCTCCGGCATCGTCGATGGCGACGGCTACCTGTTCCGCTCGGTGCCGGAATTGCGCGCCAAGGGCGAGCCGGAAGCGGTGGAGGCCGAGATGCGGGCGCAGATCGACGCGGCCAAGGCCGCGGGGCTGTCGCTCACCCATATGGACGGGCATATGGGCGCGGTGTTCTCGCCGGAATTCGTCGACCGCTACGCGGCTGTCGGCATCGACTACGGCCTGCCGACGCTGTTCCCGAAAAGCATCTCGGTCTATGGGCCGATCCACAATCTGGGTCCGCTGGACGACAGCGTCTTCTCCGCGCCGGGCAAGCGGCTGGAGCAAGCCGGCGAGACGCTGGTAAGCGCGGTGCTGGAGACGCCATGGCACCGCAACCAGCCAGCCCGGGCGCGCTACGAGGCGCTGTTTGGCCAGATCGGCGACGGGCTCAACTTCCTTTGCCTGCATGCCAACGCGCCGGGCGAGATCGAGGTGATCGAGCCCAGCTCGGCACAGATCCGCATCGACGAATTCGACCTGCTTCCAGACCCGGATTTCATGGCCTTCGTGGAGGGACTGTCCATCCGCCGCGGCACGCTCCGGGACTTTCGAGCATGACGAAAGCGGCCTGACCGGGAGGGTCGAGGCCGAGACTAATGCATGTCGCCCAAAAGTGCGAAGCGGTTTTGGGAGAACGACATGCATCAAATCAAAGACTTAAAGTGTCGCCTGAATCCGTTTCAGCGCGAAACGCTTTAAGGACGACAACGATAACTTGAGGAGAACCACTATGAGTGCCTTATTCTCGATGTCCGGACTGCGAAATGCGCTGAGCGCGGCGGCGCTCTCGCTCGCCTTTGCCGGCGCCGGCATTCTGCCCGCGCCGGCCCAGGTGAAGAAGGAAAGCGATGTGCGCATCGTCTTCGTCACCCACGGCCAGGCCAACGACGTCTATTGGAGCGTGGTGAAGAACGGCATGCAGGCCGCCGCTCAGCAGCTCGGCGTCAAGGTCGAGTACCAGGCGCCGGAAACCTTCGACGTGGTGCGCATGGCGCGCATGATCGAGGCCGCCACGGCCTCGAAGCCGGACGGGCTGGTCGTCTCCATTCCCGACATGGACGCGCTGAAGGCGCCGGTGGAAGCGGCCAAGGCCGCCGGCATTCCGGTGGTGGTCATCGACAGCGGCGAGGAAGCGGTGGAGCCCTGGGGCCTCGACCTCTTCGTCGGCGGCGGCTCGGAATATGACAACGGCGTCAAGGCCGGCGAGATCATGGCCAAGGCCGGCGTCAAGAAGGGCGTCTGCATCAATCACGAGGTCGGCAATGTCAGCCTCGACAAGCGCTGCGAAGGCTACAATGACGGGCTGAAGAAGAGCGGCGGCTCCTCCGACGTGGTGGCGGCCACGATGGACCCGACCGACGTGACGCGCCGCGTCGAGGGCTATCTCACCGCGCATCCGGACGTCACCGGCGTGCTGACGCTGGGCCCGACGGTCGCCGCGCCGCTGCTCAAGATGTTCGAGGACGCCGGCACGATCGGCAATTACAAGATCGGCACGTTCGACCTGTCGCCCGAGATCCTCGATGCCGTCGCCAAGGGCACGATGATGTTCGGCATCGACAACCAGCAATATATGATGGGCTACTATCCTGTCGTCTTCCTCACCAACAAGGCGATGTACAAGACCTTCCCGACATCGGCCGTGCGCACCGGTCCGTCCTTCATCATGAAGGACGACGCGGCCGCCGTGCGCGATCTCAGCAAGGCCGGCATCCGCTGATGCTATAATGGCCCGCCGGCGAAAGGCGCTGGCGGGCCCTTGTTGGATGCCCTGGACGCTTATTGGGAAGACGATCGTGACCGAAGCTCTGAACCCGGCTCACCCGCCCGAGCCGAAGCCCGTTTCGCGACGCCTGGTCCGCCTGATGCGGCGGCCGGAGCTCGGCGCCATCACCGGCACCATCATCGTGTTCCTCGCCTTCGGCATCACCGCCGGCAACAGCGGCCTGTTCTCGATGGCCGGCATCGCCAATTTCCTGCAGGTGTCGGCGCAGCTCGGCATCCTCGCCGCAGCGGTGGCGCTGCTGATGATCGGCGGCGAGTTCGATCTTTCCCTCGGCTCGATGATCGGCTTTGCCAGCGTCACCATCGGGCTCTGCGTCACCCAGTTCGGGCTTTCCATCCCCGCGGCGGTGGCGATCGCCTTCGTCATCGCCATCATCGTCGGCGCCTTGAACGGCATCCTTGTCGTGCGCACCAGGCTGCCCTCCTTCATCGTGACGCTGGCCGGCCTGTTCATCCTGCGCGGGCTGACGCTGGCTATCACCCGCACCGTCACCGGGCGCACGCAGATCCCCTATATCACCGACGGCCAGGAAGGCAGCTTCGTGGTCTGGCTGTTCGGCGGCAAGTTCGGCGGGCCGGTCTTCGCCTGGCTCGCCGCGCATGGCGTGATCGCGGCGCGGCCCGACGGCTCGGCGATGGTGCAGGGCCTGTCGATGTCGATCCTGTGGTGGGTGGCGGTGACCGCCTTCGCCACCTGGCTGCTCATCAAGACGCGCTTCGGCAACTGGGTGTTCGCCGTCGGCGGCGACGACCGCGCGGCGCGCAATGTCGGCGTGCCGGTCGACCGGGTGAAGATCCTGCTGTTCATCGGCACGGCGCTGTCGGCGACGCTGTTCGCCGTCATCCAGGTGCTGGAAGCCGGCTCGGCCGATACGCTGCGCGGCACGCAGAAGGAATTCCAGGCGATCATCGCGGCGGTGATCGGCGGCTGCCTGCTCACCGGCGGCTACGGCTCGGCGATCGGCGCCATGTTCGGCGCGCTGATCTTCGGCACGGTGGAGATGGGCATCTTCTACACAGGCATCGACACCGACTGGTTCCAGGTCTTCCTCGGCTCGATGCTTTTGATCGCGGTGCTGGTCAACAATTACGTACGCCGCAAGGCGACGGAGGCGCGCTGATGACTGACGCCGTTCCGCTCATCGAACTGCGCAACGTCACCCGCCGCTTCGGCTCGGTGACGGCGCTGCGCGACATGTCGTTCGCCGCGCATGCCAGCGAGGTGCACTGCCTGCTCGGCGACAATGGCGCCGGCAAGTCGACGCTGATCAAGACGCTGTCGGGCGTGCACACGCCGAGCGAAGGCCAGATGTATGTCGACGGCAAGCCGGTGACCTTCACCTCGCCGCGCCAGGCGCTCGACGCCGGCATCGCCACGGTCTTCCAAGACCTGTCGATGATCCCGCTGATGAGCATCACGCGCAATTTCTTCCTTGGCCGCGAGCCGGTGAAGGGCTGGGGGCCGGCCAGGCGTATCGACATGAAGACGGCCGACGCGATCGTCTATGACCAGCTCGGCAAGATCGGCATCAATGTGCGCGACCCGCAGCAGGCTGTCGGCACGCTTTCCGGCGGCGAGCGGCAATGCGTGGCGATCGCGCGCGCCGTCTATCACGGCGCCAGGGTGCTGATCCTCGACGAGCCGACCTCGGCGCTCGGGGTGCACCAGGCCTCGATCGTGCTGCGCTATGTGGCGCAGGCGCGCCAGCGCGGGCTCGCCGTCATCTTCATCACCCACAACATCCATCACGCCTATCCGATCGGCGATGTCTTCACCATGCTCAACCGCGGCCGCTCGCTCGGCACGTTCCGCAAGGGCGACATCAGCGAGAAGGAGGTGCTGGACATGATGGCCGGCGGCCGCGAGATCCGCGAATTGCAGCAGGAGCTGGAGCGCTTCACCAAGCCGGGATCCGGCGCGGAAGCGGTCACCTCCTGAAAGACTGAAAAGAGAGAAAAATGATCGACGCCGCATTGTTCGGCGCCGGGCTGATCGGCTCGGTGCATGCGAAAAATCTTGCCCGCCATCCGGATGTGCGCCTGCGCACCATCGTGGACCCGCGCCGCGACGCGGCCGAGCGGATCGCGGCCGGCACAGGCGCCGAGATCGCCGATACCGCGACGGTGATGAACGACCCGTCGATCAAGGCTGTGGTGATCGCGTCGGCCACCCGCACGCATGCCGAGCTGATCATCGAAGCCGCCGCCAAGGGCAAGGCGATCTTCTGCGAGAAGCCGATCGACCTCGACATCGCCAGCACGGACCAGTGCCTGGCTGCCGTGGAGAAGGCCGGCGTGCCGCTGCAGATCGGTTTCAACCGGCGCTTCGATCCGTCCTTCGCCGCTGTCAAGAAAAGGATCGACGCCGGCGAGATTGGCGCGGTCGAGCAGGTGATCATCACCAGCCGCGACCCTGAGCCGGAAACCGAGGAAGCGCTGGCCGGCGGCGGCGGCGTGTTCCGCGAGATGACCATCCATGATTTCGACATGGCGCGCTTTCTGCTCGGCGAGGAGCCGGTGGAGCTCTTCGCCACCGGCTCCTCGCTGGTCGAGTCCTACTACGCCAGGCTCGGCGACTACGACACGGCGATGTTCATCCTGCGCACGGCGTCCGGCCGGCAGTGCCACATCAACAACAGCGTGCGCGCCGTCTATGGCTACGACCAGCGCATCGAGGTGCATGGCGCGAAGGGCATGCTGCAGGCCGGCAACCGCACGCCGACCTCGGTCAGCCTCAGCGGCGAGAGCGGGATCGCGGCCGACCGGCCGCTCTATTTCTTCGTCGAGCGCTATGCCGAATCCTACGAGGCCGAGCTCGACCATTTCATCCAGTCGGTCGCCGCGGGCCGGACGCCGGCGGTCGGCGCGGCGGACGGACGCAAGGCGATGATCCTATGCGAAGCCGCCCTTGCCTCGGCGAAATCCGGCCGATTCGAGCCTGTCCGGTTCTGACGCGTTTGCCTGGCCTACCTCACATCGACCCAGCGCTGCTCCTGGAAGGAGCGCGCCATGGCATGCACGGAGCGCTCGATCTCCAGCCCCTCGTCGAAGTCGATGATGCGGGCCGGCCTGCCGGCGATGCGCATCAAAAGCTCGCGGCATTCGATCATCTTGAGGTCGTTGAAGCCGAGGCCGTGGCCGGGCGCGGGCAGGAAAGAATCATAGGGCTTGTGATGCGGCGCGACCAGGATGGTGCGATAGCCCTGCTCGGTCGGCCGGTCGGCGGTGAGATAGAGCTGGAATTCGTTCATCCGCTCCTGGTCATAGAGGATCGAACCCTTGGAGCCGAAGATCTGGATGGCGATGCGGCCCTTGCGGCCCCAGGCCGAGCGGTTGACCAGCAGCGTGCCGGCGACACCGTTTTCGAGATGCATGAGCACGCTGGCGATGTCATAGGTCTCGACCGCGCGGCGGGCGCCCGAAGCGGTCTTGCGGTCGGCATAGGGTTTGGCCATGTCGCACATGACGCGCGAAACGCGGCCGAACAGCACCTTGATCAGCGACAGCGGATGGACGGCGAAATCGTCGAGCGCGCCGTAACCGGACGAAGCCTCGTGCTTCCAGAAGAACAGCGCTTCCGGGTCGGCCATGAAGTCCTCGTCCATCTCGATGCGCAGGAGGTTGACGTCGCCGATTATCTTCTCCTCGAGCAGCGCGCCGATATGGCGGATGGCGGGGTTCTGGATGTAGTTGTAGCCGAGCCCGGCGACCTTGCCGGATTTCCTGGCCGCGGCCGCCATGGTCTCGGCCTCGGTGAAACTCGGCGCCATCGGCTTCTCGCACCACAGATGCTTGCCGGCTTCGAGGATGGCAATTGCCATCTCGGGATGGAACTGGTTGGGCGTGGTCAGCGAGACGACATCGACCTCCGGATCGTTGACCACGGCGCGCCAGTCGCCGGAACCCTTGGCGAAGCCGAACTCGCTGGCCTTGCGCCGGGCCAGCTCGTCATTCACCTCGCCCAGATGCACCAGCTTGGGCTTCTCGACATCGGGAAAGACGGTGCCCACCGCGTTCCAGGCGATGGCGTGGCACTTGCCCATGAAGCCCGTGCCGATGAGGCCCACTCCGACCATGTCGATTGTCTCCGAGATGAAGGAAATACTGGTGTGGACTGATTAGTCCATTTTGCCTTCGAATGGAACATCCAAATCATTTTTTATGGTGTTCTTGCGCGAACTCGCTATGATGAGGCAGGAGAGGGACAACCATTATGGGCGCGGACGGAGCGACGATGGACGAACGGGTGCCTCGCGATTTCGAAACGCTGCGCGCGACGATCCTGGACAGGCGCGCGAGCCTGCCCAAGCGCATCGCGCAGATCGCCGCCTATGCGCTCGACAACCCCGACGATATCGCCTTCGGCACGGCGGCGAGCATCGCCGCCTCGGCCGGCGTCCAGCCCTCGACGCTGATCCGTTTTGCCCAGCAGCTCGGCTTCGACGGCTTCACCAGCCTGCAGCAGGTTTTCCGCGAGCGGCTGCGCGAGCGCAACTCCTCCTATGACGAAAGGCTGGCGGCGCTGCGTGCCAAGGCGGAGGAAGGCGCCGGCCACCGGGCAATCTTCGACGGCTTCGTCGCCGCCGCCAGCACCTCACTCAGCGACATTTCGCGTGCGTTGAACGACGCGCATTTCGAAGAGGCGATCGCACTCCTGGCGAAAGCCGAGACCATCTATGTGCTGGCCAAGCGCCGCTCCTATCCGGTCGCCTCCTACATCGCCTATGCGCTCGGCAAGCTCAAGATCCGCAACCAGCTGGTGGAATCGGCCGCCGGGCTGAACGCCGAGATGATCGGCTTCGCCACGCCGCGCGACGCCGTCATCGCCATCAGCTTCTCGCCTTACGCCCCCGCGACCATCGAGGAGACGCGCGCGATCGCGGAACAGGGCGTGCCGATCGTGGCCATCACCGACTCGTCCTTCTCGCCGCTGGCGCAGTTCGCCAAGGTCTGGTTCGAGGTCGCCGAGGCCGATTTCGGCGGCTTCCGCTCGATCTCGGCGACGATGGCTTTAGCGATGGCGCTGACAGTCGCCGTCGGCGAAAAGCGCCGCGAAACCGGGCGCCGGCGCAAGGGCTGAGCCTCGCGGAGGCGCGCTTTTCGGCTCGGGAACACTCATTCCATATTGACTAAGGATTGGAATTAATATTTCATATTGGCAACATCGCGCCGTCGCCGGCGCGTGCTGTCCAAAACGACGCTGCTCTGCATAACAAGGCCGATGGGAGGTTCGAATGGGCGAAGCCGTGGAAGGGAAATACCCGCCGCTCGACGTCATCACCATCGGCCGCGCATCGGTCGATCTCTATGGCCAGCAGATCGGCTCGCGGCTGGAGGACATCACCTCCTTCGCCAAGTCGGTCGGCGGCTGCCCGGCCAACATTTCCGTCGGCACGGCAAGGCTCGGCCTGCGCTCGGCGCTGCTGACGCGCGTCGGCGACGAGCAGATGGGCCGCTTCATCCGCGAGCAGCTCCGGCGCGAGGGCGTCTCCGTCGATGGCCTGAAGACCGACAAGGAGCGGCTGACGGCGCTGGTGCTGCTCTCGGTCGAGAGCGAAGGCGTCTCGCCGATGATTTTCTACCGCTCCGACTGCGCCGACATGGCGCTGGCCGAAGAGGATATCGACGAGGCCTTCATCGCCTCGGCGCGCTCAGTGGTCGTCACCGGCACGCATTTTTCGCGGCCGAATTCCGATGCCGCGCAGCGCAAGGCGATCCGGCTGATGAAGGCCCGAGGCGGCAAGGTAGTCTTCGACATCGACTATCGCCCGAACCTCTGGGGCCTTGCCGGCCATGCCGAAGGTTTCGAGCGTTATGTCAAATCCGACCGTGTCTCAGCGCAGCTGAAGACGGTGCTTCCGGACTGCGATCTCATTGTCGGCACCGAGGAGGAGATCATGATCGCTTCCGGAGCCGACGACTGTCTGAGCGCGCTGAAGACGATCCGTGCGCTTTCCTCGGCCACCATCGTGCTGAAGCGCGGCGCCAAGGGCTGCATCGTCTATGACGGCCCGATCAGCGACGACCTCGAGGACGGCATCGTCGGCAAGGGTTTCCCGATCGAGATCTACAATGTGCTGGGCGCCGGCGACGCCTTCATGTCCGGCTTCCTGCGCGGCTGGCTGGGCGGCGAAAGCTTTGCCACCGCAGCCACCTGGGCCAATGCCTGCGGCGCCTTTGCGGTGTCGCGCCTGCTCTGCGCGCCGGAATATCCGACCTTCGAGGAGCTGCAGTTCTTCCTGAAGAACGGCAGCAAGCACCTGGCGCTGCGCAAGGACGAGGCGATCAACCATATCCATTGGGCGACGACGCGCAGGCGCGACATTCCCTCGCTGATGGCTTTGGCCTGCGACCATCGCGTGCAGCTGGAGGATGTCGCGGCCAGGGTCGGCGCCGACGTTTCGCGTATCCCCGATTTCAAGGTCCTGACCGTCAAGGCGGCGGCAAAAGTCGTAGCCGGTCGCGACGGGTACGGCATGCTGATCGACGAGAAATACGGCCGCGACGCCATGTTCGAATTCGCCCGCCATTCCTTCTCCTGGCTCGGACGTCCGGTCGAGTTGCCGGGATCGCGGCCGCTGCGCTTCGAATTCTCGCAGGATATCGGCTCGCAGCTCACCGAATGGCCGGTCGACCATTGCATCAAATGCCTGTGCTTCTACCACCCGGACGACCCGGAAGCGCTGAAAGTCGAGCAGCAGCAGAAGCTGCGCGCTTTGTTCGAGGCGGCGCGGAAAGTCGGCCGCGAACTGCTGGTCGAGATCATCGCCGGCAAGCATGGCAAGCTCGACGACACCACCATTCCGCGTGCGCTGGAGGAACTCTATGCGCTGGGCATCAAGCCCGACTGGTGGAAGCTCGAGCCGCAAGCTTCCGCAGGCGCCTGGGCGAAGATCGAACAGGTGATCGTCAGGAACGACCCATGGTGCCGCGGCGTCGTGCTGCTCGGTCTCGAAGCGCCGCAGGACGAGCTGGTCGCAGCCTTCGCCGCGACGGCCAATGCGCCGATCGTCAAGGGATTCGCGGTCGGTCGCACCATCTTCATCAACGCCGCCGAACAATGGCTGGCCGGCCGGATGTCGGATGACGAGGCCATCGCCGACATGGCGTCCCGCTTCGAACAGTTGACCGAAGCGTGGCTTGCCGCGCGCGGCCGTAAAGCAGCATAAGAAAACGGCGTCAACGAAAGCCGGAGGAAACGACAATGACGAAGACCGTTCGCCTGACGATGGCGCAGGCGCTGACCCGCTTTCTCAGCCGCCAAATGACCGAGATCGACGGCAAGACGGTGCCGATCTTCGGCGGCGTGTGGGCAATCTTCGGCCATGGCAATGTCGCCGGCATCGGCGAGGCGCTCTACCAGGTCCGCGACGAGCTGCCGACCTTCCGCGCCCATAACGAGCAGGCGATGGCGCATGCGGCGATCGCCTATGGCAAGGCGAATTTCCGCCGCCGCTTCATGGCCGCGACCTCTTCGATCGGCCCCGGCGCGCTGAACATGGTGACCGCGGCGGCGCTGGCGCATGTGAACCGGCTGCCCGTCCTGTTCCTGCCCGGCGATGTGTTCGCCAACCGTCTGCCCGACCCGGTGCTGCAGCAGGCGGAGGATTTCTCCGACGGCACCGCGAGCGTCAACGACTGCTTCCGGCCCGTGTCGCGCTATTTCGATCGCATCACGCGGCCGGAGCAGATCATCCCGGCGCTCAACCGCGCGATGCAGGTGCTGACCGATCCCGCCGAATGCGGCCCGGTGACGCTGTCGCTCTGCCAGGACGTGCAGGCCGAGGCCTATGATTATCCCGAAAGCCTGTTCGCCGAGCGCGTCTGGGCGCCGCGCAGGCTGCGCCCGGACCGCAATGAATTGGCGGCGGCCGTCGCAGCGCTGAAAGGAGCGAAGAAGCCGCTGGTGATCGCCGGCGGCGGCGTGCTCTATTCGCAGGCTTCCGGTGAACTGGTGAAGCTGGTGCAGGGCGCGGGCATTCCGGTCTGCGAAACGCAGGGCGGCAAGTCTTCGCTGCCCGACGATCATCCGCTCAACATGGCGGCGGTCGGCGTGACCGGCACATCGGCCGCCAACCGTCTGGCCGAGGAGGCCGATGTCGTGCTCGCCGTCGGCACCAGGCTGCAGGATTTCACCACCGGCTCCTGGGCGTTGTTCAAGAATGCCGGCCGGACCATCATTGGCCTCAATACCCAGGTTTTCGATGCCGGCAAGCATTGGGCGCTGCCGCTGGTTTGCGACGCCGCCGAGGGCCTGGCAGAACTCGGCGCGGCGCTGAATGGCTGGAAGGCCCCTAGCGCCTGGACCGACAATGCGCTGAAGGGCAAGATGGAGTGGCAGGCCGCCGCCGCCAAGGTGACGGCTTCGACCAACGCCGCCTACCCTTCCGATGCGCAGGTGATCGGCGCCGTGCAGCGCGCCATGGGCTCGGGCGTGACGCTGCTGAATGCGTCCGGCGGCCTGCCGGGAGAACTGCACAAACTCTGGCAGGCGGGCGCTCCCGGCTCGTATCATGGGGAATACGGCTTCTCGACCATGGGCTATGAGATTGCCGGGGGGCTCGGCGCCAAGATGGCGAAACCCGATCAGGAGGTCGTCGTCATGGTCGGCGACGGCTCCTATCTGATGATGAATTCCGAGATCGCCACCTCGGTGATGCTTGGCCTGAAGCTCACCATCGTGCTGCTTGACAACCGCGGCTATGGCTGCATCAACCGGCTGCAGATGGCGACCGGCGGCGCCAACTTCAACAATCTCTTGAAGGACGCGCGCCACGAAGTGCTGCCCGAGGTCGATTTCGCCGCGCATGCGGCAAGCATGGGCGCCATCGCCGAGAAGGCGGCGTCGATCGCCGAGCTGGAGACGGCGTTGGCCAAGGCGAAGAAGAACGACAGGACGACGGTTCTGGTCATAGACACCGATCCGCTGATCTCGACCGACGCCGGCGGCCACTGGTGGGACGTCGCCGTGCCGGAAGTCTCGGCGCGACGCGAAGTGAACGCCGCGCGCAAAGTCTACGAAGAAAAGCGTCAGATGCAGAAGATCGGAGATTGAAGCTGACAGCGCAGATCCCCTACCTCCCCTTGTGGGGAGGTCGGACCGAAGGTCCGGGTGGGGTCGGCGCTGCCCCCTCCCCGCTGCTTCGCGGCGACCCTCCCCACAAAGGCTGATGGTAGGAACGAACCGACATTTGGAGTGACGACTTGAAAGCCAAACTGGGCATGTCTCCCATCGCATGGTGGAACGACGATCTCGTGGAACTGAGCGACGACGTGTCGCTGGAGGAGTGCCTGCGCCAGTCGCGCTCGGCCGGCTTCACCGGCATGGAAAAGGGCCGCCGTTTTCCCGATGATCCTTCGGTGATGCTGCCGATCCTGAAAGCTGCCGACGTCACCCTTTGCGGCGGCTGGTTCTCCGGCACGCTGGTCAACGAGGACCTGGCGAAGAACAAGGACCGCATCCAGCCTATGATCGACCTATTCAAGGCGGTCGACGCGCCCTGCATCGTTTATGGCGAGGTCGGCCGTTCGATCCAGGGCGACCGCTCAAAGCCTTTGGCCACCAAGCCGAAACTTTCGGACGACGAGATGAAGGCCTATGGCCGGCGCGTCACCGAATTCGGCGAATGGTGCGCGGAGCAGGGCATGCCGCTTTCCTACCACCATCACATGGCCGCTGTGGTCGAGACCGAGCCGGAGCTCGATGCCTTCATGCGCAACTCCGGCGAAGGCATCCCGCTTTTGCTCGACGCCGGCCATCTCGCCTTTGCCGGCGGCGATGTGCTGCGCGCCATCGACAACCATCACAAGCGCATCAACCATGTCCATGTGAAGGATGTGCGCATGGGTGTGATCGAGGGGCTCGACCGCTCCAAACAGTCCTTCCTCGATGCCGTGGCGCTCGGCGCCTTCACCGTGCCGGGCGACGGCTCGCTCGATTTCGGCGCCATTGTGCAGCGTTTCGCAGATTATGGCTATGAAGGCTGGTTCGTCGTGGAAGCCGAACAGGATCCTAAGAAGAACCCGCCGCTCAAGATGGCCCAGGTCGGCCACAAGGAGCTGATGCGAGTGATGACAGCCGCCGGCTACACGGTGGAGACGCAAGGGTTTCCGGCCTGAACGGTGGATTAGACAGGGCATCCGATCTATCTGATGCGCTTTGGGCAAATCCTGGATTGGCGCGATGAAAGACTATGAGCACCCCTTTTTCAGGCCGCTGTGGCGGCGCATCGCCGTCGTCGTGGTCTGCCTGATCTGGTCGGCGATCGAGTTCGCCTCCGGTACGCCGTTCTGGGGCGTCATCGCGCTCGGCTTCGCCGGCTATGCGGTGTGGCAGTTTTTCTATCTCTACAAGCCGGTTGAGGAGGCGAAGCCTCCGGCCGAGCCGAAGGAATAATCCAAAGGAGCCCCGCATGTCGAAACTCATCGTCAAGGCCGACAGGGGCCACGGCCATGTCGCGCATGTCACGCCGCAAAGCGCCGGCTGGACCTATGTCGGGTTCGACCTGCATCGGCTGAAGGCGGGCGAGACGGCGTCCGGCAAGACGGGCGACCGCGAGGTTTGCCTGGTCTTCGTCACCGGCAAGGGCAAGGCGACCGCCGGCGGCAAGGATCTCGGCCTGCTCGGCGAGCGCATGTCGCCTTTCGAAGGCAAGCCGTGGTCGGTCTATGTGCCGCAAGGCACCGAATGGTCGGTGACCGCCGACACCGAGCTGGAACTCGCCGTCTGCTCGGCGCCGGGCCTCGGCGGCGGCCTGCCGGCGCGCGTCATCGGGCCGGACGATCTCGGCCAGGAGGTACGTGGCAAGGGCACCAACACGCGCTACGTCACCAATATCCTGCCCGAGGGCAAGCCGGCGGATTCGCTGCTGGTGGTCGAGGTCATCACGCCCGGCGGCCACACGTCCAGCTACCCGCCGCACAAGCACGACCAGGACAATCTGCCGGCCGAGTCCTACCTGGAAGAGACCTACTATCACCGCCTCAACCCGCCGCAGGGTTTTGCCTTCCAGCGCGTCTACACCGACGCCGACCGCAACGGCGTGCGCGAGCTGGACGAGGCGATGGCGATCGAGGACGGCGATGTCGTGCTGGTGCCGAAGGGCTATCACCCCTGCGCGGCCTGCCACGGCTACGACCTCTATTATCTCAACGTCATGGCCGGACCGAAGCGGACGTGGAAATTCCACAACGCGGCCGAGCACGAATGGCTGATGAAGGCCTGACTGCGCATTGGTCCAGCCGGGAGAAAATCGTCGGCTAACGAGCTTGCGGCTGGACTTGCCTTCGAAAACCCATGAAAGCTTCGTCAATCCGTCATGGAAATCACCTATGGCAGCGGTTCCGGTGCATGTCGCCGCAAACGCCTTGGCGTTTTGGGACCCACGACTTGCCAAGACAATGACTTGAAGCGCGTCGCATGATCCTTCGGGCGCGGCGCGCTTGACGAGGAACGCCAATGCGCTACGCCATCTACTACACACCGGAACAGGACGAGAAGCTGGCGCGCATTGCCGCCAACTGGCTGGGCCGCGACCCATTCGGGGCGGCGACGCGGCCGGTGGAGGCCGTGGGCGATCTGTCTGCCGCGGAAGTCGCCTTCCACACGGCGTCGGCCAGGCGCTACGGGTTCCATGCGACGCTGAAGGCGCCATTCCGGCTGGCGCCGAACGAGACCGAAGCCTCGCTGCGGGCCGCGCTCGACGCTTTCGCCGAGGCGACGCCGCCTGTCGTCATCCCGCGTCTGGTCGTCGGGCAGATCGACGGCTTCTTCGCGCTGGTGCCGGAAACGCGGTTCGCGCCGCTCAACGACTTCGCCGGCGAGGTGGTGCGCGCCTTCGACAGTTTCCGCGCGCCGCTCACCGAGGCCGAGATCGAGCGCCGCAGCCCCGATGCGCTGAAGCCGGACGAGTTCCGCAACCTCTGCCAATGGGGCTATCCTTACGTCTTCGACACATTCCGCTTCCACATGACGCTGTCGGGGCGCGTCGGGCCCGAGGAGAGCCCGCGTCTTCGCGCGGCGATCGACGGCCTGTTCGCCGACGTGCTGCGGCAGCCGGTGCCGGTGGATGCGCTGACCCTGTTCGTCGAAAGCGAGCCCGGCGCCCCGTTCATGGTGCTTTCGCACCACGCGCTTGGCCGTGGCCAGGCCCGCAAGACAGCTTGATTTGATTGCCGACCGCTCGAGATAGGACCGCCTGAGATGACCGCCGAAACCGTTCTCACCAATACCCGCATCGTGCTGCCCGACGAGATCGTCGAGGGCTCGCTTCTGTTGCGCGACGGCCTGATCGCCGCCGTCGAGCCGGGCGCTGCCCGCACCGGCGAGGATATGGGCGGCGACTACATCATCCCGGGCCTCGTCGAGCTGCACACCGATCACCTCGAAGGGCATTACGCGCCACGCCCGAAAGTGCGCTGGAACCCGATCGCCGCCGTGCTTGCCCATGATGCCCAGGTGGCGACCGCCGGCATCACCACCGTGCTCGACGCCCTGCGCGTCGGCATGGACGAGGACGCCGACCTGAAATCCGACGATGTGCGCAAGCTGGCCGATGCGATCGAGGACAGCGTGCGCCAGGATCGGCTCAGGGCCGACCATTTCATCCATTTGCGCTGCGAGGTCTCGGCGCCCGATTGCCTCGAGGCTTTCGCCAATTTCGAGACCGACGACAGGGTGAAGCTCGCCTCGCTGATGGACCATGCGCCCGGACAGCGCCAGTTCGTCAATCTTGAAACCTATGCCTATTACTACCAGCGCAAGCTGAAGCTGACCGACCGCGACTTCCAGAAATTCTGCGAGAAGCGGATGGCGGAATCGGCCCGCAATTCCGGCCCGAACCGGGTCTTCATCTCGGCCGCCTGCCGCGAGCGCGGCATCGTGCTAGCCAGCCATGACGATGCGACCGCCGGCCATGTCGACGAGGCGATCGAGCAGGGCGTGCGCGTCGCCGAGTTCCCGACGACGGAAGAAGCGGCCAAGGCCTCCAAGGCGGCGGGTCTCGGCGTGCTGATGGGTGCGCCGAACGTCATGCGCGGCGCCTCGCATTCCGGCAATGTCTCGGCGCGCACGCTTGCCGCCGACGGCCTGCTCGACATCCTGTCGTCCGACTACATCCCCTTCAGCCTGATCCAGTCGGCCTTCTTCCTCGGCGATGTTGTCGAAGGGATTTCGCTGCCGCAGGCGGTGGCGATGGTCTCGAAGAACCCGGCCGAAGTGGTCGGCCTCGCCGATCGCGGCGTCATCGAGCCGGGCCGCCGGGCCGACCTGGTGCGCGTGCGCGTCGACGACCATGTGCCGGTCGTGCGCACCGTGTGGCGCCAGGGCCGCCGGGTCGCATGATGGCGTCGGCCCTCATCGAGCGCGAGCTGACCGATAGCCTGCCGATCCGCAACGGCGTCTTCGTCGCGGTGGTCGGTCCGAGCGGCGCCGGCAAGGACACGGTGATCGGCTACGCCAAGCAGCGCTTTGCCGGTGAGACGCGGCTGGAATTCGTGCGCCGCGTCATCACCAGGCCGAGCGACACGGCAAGCGAGGACCACGACACGCTGGCGGACGCCGCCTTCGCGGAAGCCGAGGCAGACGGCGCCTTCTCGCTGTGCTGGGACGCGCACGGCCTGCGCTACGGCCTGCCGGCCGATGTCGACTGGGCCGTGGCGAACGGCCATGTCGCCGTGGCGAATGTCTCCCGCGCGGTCATCCCGGCGCTGCGCGAACGCTACGCCAACCTGGCCGTGGTCGAGATCACCGCCACGCCGGAGATCCTCGCCGAGCGGCTGGCGGCGCGCGGCCGCGAATCGCGCGGCGAAGTGCTTGCCCGCCTGGCGCGCAGCGCCAGCGTCAAGCTGACCGGGCCGGACGTCACCTCGATCGACAACAGCGGCGACAAGGAGCTCGCCGGCGAACGCTTCGCCGAGGTGCTGCGCAAGGCGATGGCGTTCTCCGATCTGTCGGACATGATCTAAGCGCCTTCCCCTTCTCCCCTTGTGGGAGAAGGTGGCCGCGAAGCGGCCGGGTGAGGGGTGCTGGAAGGAATGAAGCGCTGGCGGTTGGCACAACGGTGCTGCCAGGCGAACGCCATTGCCCAGCTGGAACACCCCTCATCCGTCTCGGCGCTTCGCGCCGATCCACCTTCTCCCACAAGGGGAGAAGGGAAGTCTGCGCTTCACTTGTTGAAGTTGGCGATGAACTGCTTGAACTGCGGCGTCGGCGGCCTGGCGAACATCTCCTTCGGCTCGCCGACCGAATCCACCTCGCCCTTGTGCAGGAACATCACCTTGCTCGATACGTCGCGGGCAAAACTCATCTCATGCGTGACCACCAGCATGGTGCGCCCTTCCTCGGCAAGCGAGCGCATGACGCGCAGCACCTCGCCGACCAGTTCCGGATCCAGCGCCGATGTCGGCTCGTCGAACAGCATCACCTTGGGGTTCATCGCCAGGGCGCGGGCAATTGCCGCGCGCTGCTGCTGGCCGCCCGACATATGCGGCGGATAGTAGTTGCGGCGCTCCCATATGCCGACGCGCTTCAGCAAGGCCTCGGCCTGCTCCAGGCACTCGGCGCGCGGCCGCTTCAAAACATGCGTCGGCGCTGCGACGAGGTTTTCCAGCACGGTCATGTGCGACCAGAGATTGAAGCTCTGGAAGACCATGGCGAGGTTGGCGCGAATCCGTTCCACCTGGCGGATGTCGGCCGGCATCTGATGGCCGTCGCGGCTTCGCTTCATCTTGATCAGCTCGCCGTCGACCCGCACCTCGCCGGAGTCAGGGGTCTCCAGCAGGTTGATGCAGCGAAGCATCGTGCTCTTGCCGGACCCGGAGGAGCCGAGGATGGAAATCACGTCGCCCTTGTGGGCTTCCAGCGAAATGCCCTTGAGCACCTCGTGATCGCCAAAGCATTTGCGCAGGTCCTTGACGCTGATGGCAGGCGTCTCTCCGGAGGACGGTGCTGCTTTCGCGGCAGCGGCGACATTTGCCGACATCACAACACCTCCGGTACGGGTTTGATTTGCTGACTCTGCTCGGGCGGCGGCCGCAGATGCGGCGACAGCCGGTATTCGACCCAGGCGAACAGCCGGGCGATCGACAGGTTGAGCAGCAGGTAGATCACGCCGGCGCAGGTCAGCACCTCGATCGGCCGGAACGTGTCGTGCTGGATCTTCTGCGCCGTTCCCATCATCTCCATGATCGTGACCACCGAGGCGAGCGCGGTCGCCTTGGTCATCAGGATGATTTCGGTCGAATAGGCCGGCAGAGCGAGCCGCAGCGCGATCGGGAGCGTGACGAGGCGGAAACGGGTGAAGGCCGACATGCCGAACGCCTTGGCCGCCTCGATCTGTCCGACCGGCACCGCCCGCAGCGCGCCGCGGAATATCTCGCTCTCATAGGCGGCCGTGTTCAAGGCCATGGCGACGATCGTGCAATACATCGGATCGCGCAGGATCGGCCACAGGATCGAGCTGTGGCGGACGAAGTCGAACTGGGAGAGGCCGAAATAGATCAAATAGAGCTGCACCAGAAGCGGCGAGCCACGGAAGATGAAGACATAGGCGCGGGTGAAATATTCGCCCAATCTGTAGCCGGAAGCCCGCAGCCAGGTCAGGCCGGTGGCGATGACGAGCCCGAAGGCGATGCCGAAGAACCAGATCTCGAGCGTCAGCGGTAGCGCCTTGAGCACGCTCCACATGGTGGAAAGATAGAAATCAAAATCCACCGCCATCTCTCACTTCGGCCGCGTGAAACTGCGTGAGGTGTAACGCTCGGCCTTTTCGAAGATCGGCGTCGAGATCGAGGTCATCACCAGGTAAAGGATGCCGGCGACCGTGTAGAAAAGCAGCGAATGATGCGTCGAACGCGCGGCCTTGTTCGCGGTGAGCATCAGCTCCGCGACGCCGGTGACCGAGATCAGCGCCGAATCCTTGATGGTCAATTGCCAGACATTGCCCAGCCCCGGCACGGCGAGGCGCAGCACCTGGGGCACGATCACGAGGCGAAACCGCAGCCAGGCCGACATGCCGTAGGCGCGCGCCGCCTCCAGCTCGCCGCGGTGGATCGCCAGGAACGAGCCGCGAAAAACCTCGGCCTGGTAGGCGCCGGAAATGATGCCGACCGCAAGCACGCCGCCGAGGAAGCTCGGCATGTTCAGGATGTCGGTCGAGCCGATCGATCCGGTCGACCGCGCCACACCGGTCAGCACCTGCGTGCCGCCATAGTAGAACAGGTAGATGATCAGAAGTTCCGGTTCGCCGCGGAAGACGGTGGTGTAGCTCTCGCCGATGAACCTCAATCCGCCGCGATGCGAGAGCTTGGCCGCAGCCACCAGTGAGCCCAGCGCAGCACCAATCAGCATCGAGACGACGGTGACGGCGAGCGTCCAGGCGATGCCCCAGAGCAGTTGCACGCCCCAGCCGGCGGCCAGCAGCTCATAGGCCGTCGAAAACTGCGCCTGCAGATCGTTGAGAAACTCCACGTACGCCTTCCTTCCCGGCGACGGTTCCTTGTCTCAATGCAAAACGGGAGCAGCCTTGGCTGCTCCCGTTGCGACATCACTTGGTAATGTCGATCTTGAACCACTGCATGGAGTATTTTGACACCGAGCCGTCGTCGAGCGCGGCCTTGAGTGCCTTGTTGTAAATGTCCTGCAGGTCCTTGTCGCTCTTGCGGAAGGCGGCGCCGATGCCCGGCCCGAGGATCGGACCACCCTTGAATTGCGGCCCGACGAATTCCAGGTCCTTGGCGTCGGGCTTGGCCAGCGTGCCGAGGAAATAGGTGGTGTCGGCGAAGGCCACGTCGATGCGGCCCGCCATCAGGTCGAGGTCGTGCTCGTCGGTGGTCTTGTATTCATGGACGTTGGCGACGTCCTTCAGATATTTGTCGGCGAAGGTCGCCTCGGTGGTCGAGACCTGCAGGCCGACATTCTTGCCGGTGAGCTCCTTGCGCAGCGTGTCGAGCGCCGCCTTGGATTCGGCGTCGTCCTTCGACAGATCGATCATCTTGCCTCTGTTGGACAGGTTGGCCAGCGGGCCGTTCTTGTCGGCCAGGAAGGCCACCGGCGACGAGGCATAAGGGATCGAGAAGTCGATCGTTTTCATGCGCTCCTCGGTGATCGACATGCCGTCCATGACGATGTCGAACTTGCCTGCGGTGAGGCCCGGAATGACGCCGTCCCAATCCTGCGCGACGATGTTGCATTCGAGCTTGGCGCGGGCGCAGACATCGTTGAGGATATCCACCTCGAAGCCGACGATCTTGCCGCTGGCATCGGTCTGGTTCCAGGGGGCATAGGAGCCCTCCATGGCGACGGAGACGGTCTTCCAGTCCTTGGCCAGTGCCGGGGTCGAGCAGGTCAACGCCAGCGCCGCGAGCGCGATCCAACGTGATGATGTCACTGTAGTTACTCCCATTTTTGTTCTTGGAATGCTCAGATACCAACTGCTTAGCCCAGCCCCGATTCGCCGACAAGGGCTGTTTTCCGGTTCACGGGTTGTTGCAATTCGTCGACGAATCCGCACGCGCCCGGCGTCTCATCCGCGAGCATCGATCCAATCAGGCCGTTGTCCGAAGAGCGAGATTACTCCGCCGGCGCGCCGGCAACGTTCTGGCGCGTCGCTTCGATCATGCGGCGCCGGGCGCGGAAGACGCCCCATTGCTGGTCGACCAGCACGCCGATCAGGATGACGCCGCCCATTACCGCGAAATTGAGGGATGAGGGGATGCCGAGCAGGTTGACGAGGTTCTGCAGTTCCTGCAGCAGCACAGTTCCGAGCAGGACTCCGACCAGCGAGCCCTCGCCGCCGCGCAGCGAGAAGCCGCCGAGCACCGCCGCGGCGATGGCGTAGAGCTCATAGAACTGGCCGTGGCTCGCCGGCGAGATCGAGCGCGTGTACATGGCGAAATAGATCGCCGACAGCGCCGTCAGCACGCCGCAGATGACATAGGCCGCGATGATGATCCGGCCGGTGCGGATGCCGGAATATTTCGCCGCCTCCTCGTTCTTGCCGATGGCGTAGAGATAGCGGCCGAACACCGAGCGGTGCAGCACCACCCACATGACAATGGCAATGACGATCAGCGCGATGAAGGAGTTCGGCAAGCCGTAGGAGCGGCCCGCGGTCAGGAATTCGAGCGTCGGGAAATTCTGCCCGAAGGCAAAGCCCGCCGTACCATCGGCGGTGTAGAAACGCGCCACGCCGCGATAGATCAAGAGGCCGCACAGCGTCACCACGAAGGGCTGCAATTTCAGCCTTGTGATCAGCCAGCCATGCACGAAGCCGATGACGGCGCCGAGCACGATGATCACCACGAAGGCCAGCGGCCAGTCCAGTTCGCGGACAGCGATGAAGTCGATGAACAGGGTGCCGAGCAGCGCGATCAGCGAGCCGACCGACAATTCGATGCCGCCGGTGATGATGACGAAGGCCTGACCGATCGACAGGATGCCGAACAGCGCGACGAGGTTGGAGGTGTTGGCGAGATTGATCGCTGACAGGAAGCGCGGATTAATGGCCGTCACCACCGCGCCGACCACCAGGATCAGGATCAGCAGGCCGAGATCTTTCTTGCTCATTCAACTCCTCCCGCCGCTTGCAGCAGTTTCGGCTTCTTGCCGACCGCCAGCAAGAGCACGTTCTCCTGGCTGAAATCGTCCTTGTCGAGGATGCCGGAGATCTGCCCCTCATGCATGACCGCGATGCGGTCCGAGACGCCGATCACCTCTTCCATGTCGCTGGAGATCATCAGCACCGCGACGCCGGCATCTGCCAGCGCCCGCATCAGTCCGTAGATTTCGGCCTTGGCGCCGATATCGATGCCACGCGTCGGCTCGTCCAGGATCATAACCTTGGGGTTCATCGCCAGCCATTTGGCGAGGACCACCTTCTGCTGGTTGCCGCCCGAAAGCGTGCCGGTGCGGGTGAGCACCGACGGCGCCTTGATGCCGAGGTTCTTCTTCTGTTTTTCCGCCGTCGCGAGCTCGGCACTGGCCGAAACCAGCGAGCGCGTCGCATGCGCCGGCAGGTTGGGCAGCGAGATGTTCTGGGCGATCGAGAGATCGAGCAATATGCCGGTGAGCTTGCGGTCTTCCGGCACGAGGAAGATGCCGTTCGCTACCGCGTCGGCGGCCGAGCCGACATTGAGCGGCTTGCCGTCGAGCGTGACGCTGCCGCCCAGCCGCTCGTCAATGCCGAACAGCACGCGCGCGAGCTCGGTGCGGCCGGAGCCGACCAGGCCCGCGAGGCCGAGGATCTCCGCGCGCCTCAGCTCGAGGCTGACCGGCCGGTCCGGATAGGTGCTGGTGCGGATCGCGTCGGCCGACAGCGCCACACTGCCCGGCGCGCGCGTGGCTTCGCCCGCCTTCTCGCGCTCCTTCAGCATGCGGCCGATCATCAGCCTGACCATCTCGTCGTGATTGATCCGGTCCTTCGCCAGCGTGCCGGCCAGCGTCCCGTCGCGCAGCACCACGACGCGGTCGGCGACGCGCTCGATCTCGTGCAGCCGATGCGAAATGAAGATGACGCTGATGCCTTGCGCCTTCAGCCCCTTGATGACGTCGAGCAGTTTTTCGGTTTCCGCCATCGGCAGGCTGGAGGTCGGCTCGTCGAGGATCACAAGGCGGGCCCTGATCGACAGCGCCTTGGCGATCTCGACCATCTGCTGCTGGGCGAGCGACAGCGACGCGACCGGCGCGTCGGCCGAGAAATTGGCGCCGACACGCTTCAACAGCGGCGCCACCATTTCGCGCAGCTTGGCGCGGTCGACCAGCCTCAACGGCCCGGCGCGCAGTGGCTCGCGGCCGAAGAAGATGTTGGCGGCGACGTCGAGATTTTCGAAGAGATTCAATTCCTGGTGCACGAAAGCGATGCCGGAGCCGATGCTCTGCTCGACGGTCAGCCCGTCATGCGCGACGCCATCGACGGTGATGGTGCCGCTGTCCGGCCGCGTCACGCCGCCGAGGATCTTCATCAGCGTCGATTTGCCGGCGCCGTTTTCGCCGACAAGGCCGATGACCTCGCCGGGCCGTACCTCCATCGAGAACCGGTCCAGGGCGACAACGCCCGGATAGGTCCTGCGCACGGCCTCGAGGCTCAGGAACGGAGCGGTGTCTGGGTGAGTGGTGTCGGTAGAGGTCATCGCGCCTGACAGCAGCCGGTGGGCCACAGACTGACCGGCCTTGGCGGGTCCGTCAATACGAACGCCGGCTCAAGGAACCCCTTGAGCCGGCGCACCTGTCTTGGGCTTACTTGCCCTGCATCGCCTTGAGGTTGGCGGCGTAGGCATCGACGTCATCCTTGCCGATGATCTTGGTCGGGATGATGATCAAGCCGTTGGCCGGGATGCCCGACTTGTCGCCCTTGAGGTAGGAAGCCATCAGCTTCATGCCCTGATAGGCCCATTCGAAGGGCTGCTGCACCACGGTCGCGGCAACGGTGCCTTCCTTGACGCCGCCCAGCGTGATCGGATCGTCGTCGAAGCCGACGACGGTGATCTGGCCGAGCTTGCCGGCGTCGCGCAGCGCTTCATAGATGCGCGGCGTGTTGTAGGAGTAGAAGCCGACCATGCAGGTGATGTCTGGGCTGGCAACCAGCGCGTCCTCGACATTCTTCTTGGCGCGCGCCTGGTCGATATCGTCGCCGCGCACGTCGACCAGCTCGATCTTGCTGCCGGCGAGCCCGTCCTTCATGCCCTGGATGCGTTCCTTAGCGTTGTCGGCGCCGAGCAGGCCGACGAAGCCGAGGCACTTGCCGCCGTCCGGCATCGCCTTCTTGGCGATCTCGGCCGCCTGCTTGCCGGCATCGACGTTGGACGAGCCGATATAGGCGACGCGCTTGGTCTGCGGCGCGTCGGAGTCGGTGGTGAACAGCGCGGTTTCGGACGCGATCTTGTTCAGCCCGTCGGTCGAGGTCTTGGGATCGACGGCCGAGACCATGATGCCCTTGACGCCAGCCGTCACCAAGTCATCCATCAGCCGCTGCTGGATGGCCACCGAGGACTGTTCGGGATACTTCAGCTCGAGATTATAGTCGGGCAGTTCGCCCTGCGCCTTCTTAACGCCGGCTTCCGCCGCCTTCCAGAAGTCTGACGCGCCGTTGACGACGAAGGCCAGCGTCGGCTTGTCGTCCGCGCGGGTAACCGCCGTGGCCGCAAGTCCGATGAGCACGGCCGCCGCGGCGACAGATGCGTTACGGATCATGGATTTCATAGTTCAACCTCCCTTGTAGAACCTGACTGTAGAACTCGTCGCCGATGTCTCGGCCGCGGTCCGGACAACCCTCCTCCTCAAGGGTCTGGCGCAAAGGTCCGCCGACTTAAGAACGGTGCCGATCGGGCCGCGGTCGAGACACTAGACACTCATGTGGCGTTCGTAAATAGTCCGATTTGTCCGACATTTCGTGGGAACGGATGCAGGCCCAGACCGGCGATAAAAGCCGGGTTTCGAGCGAGCGTCCCTCGCACCTGCCGGGCCGAACGGATGCCCGGACAGCCACGGCGAGTTGACAGTAGAACGCTTGCCGCTATTAGTAAAGACTATTAGTTATGAAGCCGCGAGGCGCGTTTTCGACGCGGAGGAGACGCTGGTCGAAGGACGTGCCGGGATTGAGGAGGCGAGCGCTGCAAAGTCTGCAGCCGCGCGGAAAATGACCGAATTGTCAGCATTGCTGACCTTGTCTGACCGGTTTCGTCGCAAAGCGGCGTAGCCGGCGATTTGTATGTCATGCCTGCTAATACATATTAGTTGGCGCATCTCGGTAAACGCAGCGGCCTCGACCATCTTGCCGTTGCCGCCGCCTTTGATTTAGAGCCGGCTGGGTTGGGGAAACGACCATGAGCGAACCGACGGACCTGCGCGATCCTCCCGGGGCTTCCAGGCGCCGCAAGCCGGCGGCCAAGCCGAAGGGGCGCGTGACCATGACCGACATTGCGCGCGCCGCCGGCTGCTCGCAGGCGACGGTCTCGTTCGTGCTCAACAATTCGCCGGGCATCAGGCTGTCGCAGCAGACACGCGACCGGGTGATCGAGGCGGCGCGGGCGCTGGGCTATTCGCCGCCGGTCTTCTCGGCGCTCAGGCCGCCGGTGACGCCGTTCGAGGGCCTGGACGGCGTCATCGGCTTCGCGGTCGACCAGCTCGCCACCAGCCCCGAGGCGGTGGTCGCCATCGAGGGCGCGCGGCAGGCCTCGTGGAACGCCGGCAACGTGCTCTTGGTTGCGCAGACCATGGGCGACGCGGTGATGGAGCCGCGCGCGATTTCAGCGCTGACGCGGCGGGGCATCTCGGCGCTGATCTATATGACCATCTTCACGCGCGAGATCACGGCGCCGGATTTCCTCTACAGCCTCGACATCCCGGTCGTCCTGCTCAACTGCTACACCGCCGACTATGCCTTCCCGGCCGTGGTTCCCTCCGAGATCGCCGGCGGCCAGAGCGCGACAAGGCACCTGATCGCGCATGGCCATCGCCGCATCGCCACCATCACCGGCGAACCGTGGATGCAAGCCGCGCAGGATCGGCTCAAGGGCTACCGTCGTGCCCTCGCTACCGCCGACATCCCCTTCGATCCCGAACTGGTGGTCGAGGGCGACTGGTCGGCCAGCGCCGGCTACGCCGCGACGGTGAAACTGCTTGGACTCAAGGAGCGGCCCACCGCGATCTTCTGCCAGAACGACCGCACCGCGATCGGCTGCTACGAGGCGCTGAAGGAAGCCGGCCTGCATATCCCGCGGGACATCTCCGTGGTCGGCTATGACGACGAGGAGATCGCCCGTCATCTCTTCCCGCCGCTGACCACTTCGATCCTGCCGCATCTGGCGATGGGCCAATGGGCGATCGAGCAGTTGGAAACCCCGCCGACGCCCGGCCGCGGCCGCTATCCCATCACCAAACTGGAGTGCCCGCTGGTGGAGCGGGAGAGCGTGGCGGGCGTGAAATCACCTACATAACCGCCGATCCGGTCGGCTACCTTGCTGCCGATGTTGCAGATTGCCGGCGACTATGCAGCAGTTGCGCCGTCGTTTAGCTTAAGCTGATGAAAGGGAGGTTCCGATGACGTCCACCTTCACCGTCCATGCAGCATCCGGTTATGAGCAACTCATGGGGCGCTGGAGCCAAAGGCTCGCGCCCAAATTCATCGATTTCGCCGGGCTTGCCCCCGGCGAGACAATCCTGGATGTCGGCTGCGGCACCGGGAGCCTGACCTTCGAGCTGGCGAAATCGGCCGATCTTGCCGAGATCCAGGCCATCGATTTTTCCCCGGTCTTCGTGGCGGCGACGAAGGAGAAAAACACCGATCCGCGCATCACCATCAGCCAGGCCGATGCCACGGCGCTGCCTTTCGCGGACAATGCATTCGACCGCGCGCTGGCGCTGCTGGTGCTGCATTTCGTGCCGGAGGCCGGCAAGGCGGTGGCCGAGATGCGCCGCGTGGTGCGACCAGGCGGCATAGTCGCGGCAGTGGTCTGGGACCATTACGGCGGCATGACCGGGATGCGCATGATGATCGACACTATGGCGGCGCTCAGCGAAAGCGGACGCCAGATGCGCAGCCGCTACTGCTTCCAGCCGATGATGCAGCCGGGCGAGATGAAGCGGACCTTTGTCGAGCAGGGTCTCGTCGAAGTCACCGAGGCCGAGCTGATGATCCGCATGGACTACGCGGATTTCGACGACCTCTGGGCGCCGATCGGCGCCGGAGAAGGCCCGCTCGGCAAATACATCACCACACTGGATACGGCCGAGCGGCAGCGCGTCGAGGCCGCCATGCGCGATGCCTATCAGGCCGGCCGGCCCGACGGCCCGCGATCCTTCGCCAATGTCGCCTGGGCCTGTCGCGGCATCGTGCCCTGAAGCCAAGGCGCGCGTCAGTTGCCGCCGGTGGCCGCGGCATTGATCTCCCAGCCGTCGACCCAGACCTGCCGCAGCCGGTCGCCCTCGCCCTTGAACCACAGGTTCGTTGGCCGGCAGTCCTCGATGCGGTCGCTGCGGAAATTGCGGATCGCCTGGCGCAACTCGCACCAGGCGACGATGTTGGCGGTCTCGGCATAATAGATCAGCGCGACCGGACGGATGATGCGCTCGCTCGCCCGTCCCGCCTCGTCGCGGTAGGAGAGAGCGAGCTTCTCCTCGTCGCGGATGGCGCGGCGGACCTGCGCAAGGTCGACGGCGGAAGCTGAAGGCGCCGCAAAACCCCAGGCATGAAGCGCATTGGCGTCGAGCGTCTGCCGCAAGGGCGACGGCACGGCGCCGGCGATCTTGGCGCCGACGCGTTTTGCCGCCTGCTTCAGCTCGTCGTCACCGGTGCGTTCGAGCAGCGCCAGCGACAGCACGATCGCTTCCATCTCCTCGATGGAAAACATCAGCGGCGGCAGGTCGAAGCCGGGGCGCAATATGTAGCCGATGCCCCGTCCGCCCTCGATCGGCACGCGCATCGCCTGCAGGGCGGCGATGTCGCGATAGACCGAGCGCACCGTCACCTCCAGTTGTCCGGCCATCGCAGCTGCGGTCACCGGTTTTCTGGCCAGACGCAGGATCTGGATGATCTCGAACAGGCGCGAGGCCTTGCGCATTTTTCCACCCGACCGAAACGCAACTGACACATCCCCGTCAGTTGGCGTGACCTATAGGGCCGCCTACGCACTTCAAAAATCAACAGATTCCTTTTTGCCCCGGCGGGCGAAGCGACAGGCAACTGACATGAGCTATGGCGAAAACCTCTGGCTGTTCTTCGTGCTTCTGTTCGGCATCATCGCCGTTCCGGGCATGGATATGCTGTTCGTGCTGGCCAATGCGCTGACCGGCGGCAGCAATCGAGGCCTGTCGGCCACCGCCGGCATCATGCTCGGCGGCGCGGTGCACACGCTGAACGGGGCGATCGGGGTCGGCCTGCTCATGCATTTCGTGCCGGTGCTGTTCACGCCGCTGCTTATCGTCGGCGCCGCCTATATGGCCTATATCGGCATTTCGCTGATGCGCAGCTCGATCACCGTCGGCGATGACGGGCCAGCCGGCAGCCGCTCGGCCTGGAAGGCGTTCCGCCAGGGCCTGGTCACCTGCCTGATCAATCCGAAGGCCTATCTCTTCATCCTTGCCGTCTATCCGCAATTCCTGAAGCCGGCTTACGGTCCGATCTGGATGCAGGCGACGATCATGGGATTGCTGACGGTCGCCACACAGGCGGCGATCTATGGCGGGCTCGCCGTTACAGCGGGCCGCAGCCGGGGGCTGCTGGTCGACAATCCGCGAGCGACCATATTCGCAGGCCGCGCAGCAGGGTTGTTGCTGTTCGGGGTATCGATCTTCACCGCCTGGGAAGGGTTGAGGGCGGCCTGACCGCCGCCCTCTGCATTCGGCTTATGCCGCGCCCTGGCGGCTGGCGAGCAACTCGCGCTTCACGGACCGGCGCCATTCGACGGCGCCGGCAAGGCCGTGAAGCACGGTCTCGGTGGTCGCCCAGTCGATGCAGCCGTCGGTGATGCTCTGGCCGTAGGTAAGCGGCTTGCCGGGCACGACGTCCTGGCGGCCGGCGACGAGATTGCTCTCGATCATGACGCCGATGATGCGCTCGTCGCCGGCTGCGACCTGACCGGCAACGTCATGCGCCACCTTCGGCTGGTTCTCCGGCTTCTTAGCGCTGTTGGCGTGGCTGACATCGATCATCAGCCGCGGAGCGACGCCGATGCGGCCGAGCTCGGCGGCGGCGGCATCGACGCTTGCGGCATCGTAGTTCGGCTGAATGCCGCCGCGCAGGATCACATGGCAATCCTCATTGCCCGTGGTGGCCGCGATCGCACTGCGGCCGCCCTTGGTCACCGCCATGAAATGATGCGGCTGGGCTGCCGACTTCACCGCTTCGCCGGCGATCCTGAGATTGCCGTCGGTGCCATTCTTGAAGCCAACCGGGCAGGACAGGCCCGAGGCCAGCTCGCGATGGATCTGGCTTTCGGTCGTGCGCGCGCCGATGGCGCCCCAGGCGACGAGGTCGGCGATATATTGCGGGATGGTCATGTCGAGGAACTCGGTCGCCGCCGGCAGGCCGAGATTGTTGACGGCCGACAGCACGTTGCGCGCCATGCGCAAGCCCTTCTCGATGTTGAAGCTGCCGTCGAGATCGGGATCGTTGATCAGCCCCTTCCAGCCGACCGTGGTGCGCGGCTTCTCGAAATAGACGCGCATGACGATCTCGAGCCGGTCGGCCAGGGTCTCGCGCAGCGCCGCCAGACGGCTGGCATAGTCAACGGCCGCGACCGGATCGTGGATGGAGCAAGGGCCGACGATGACAAGCAGTCGATCGTCGGCCCCGGTCAGGATCGAATGAATGGTGTTGCGCGAGGCGGCAACGGTGCGCGTCGCGGTGAGCGAGCGCGGTATCTCGCGCATCACCTCGTCCGGCGTGCTCAAGGCTCTGATTTCGGTGACCCGAAGGTCGTCTGTGGTGGTCAACACGGCTTTCTGCTCCTGATTTAGGAGACCTGCCGGCTTGAAACAAAAAAGCCGCCAGGTCTGGCGGCTTGTCGGATTTTGATCTGGAGTTTTTCAGATCGAGCGCAATCCTCCCGCCGCCAGCGAGCTACCGTAGCTAAAGTACCAAAACGAGGCGGTCAGGTGGATCATGCGGCTCATATAGTCGATGCGAGGGCGGTTGTCACGAGTCTTTGTTTTAGCGGGCTAATTGGCGAAACAGTCGGCGACAGCGCCCTCTCCCCGTCACTATACGGGGAGAGGATGCCGGCAGGCAGGTGAGGGGCGGCGCCGACGCTGGAGGGCGAGGCAGACTTCCGCCTTCAACCTGAGCTT
The DNA here is from genome assembly GCF_003952405.1 of Mesorhizobium sp. M2A.F.Ca.ET.043.02.1.1. NCBI lineage: Bacteria > Pseudomonadati > Pseudomonadota > Alphaproteobacteria > Hyphomicrobiales > Phyllobacteriaceae > Mesorhizobium > Mesorhizobium sp. M2A.F.Ca.ET.043.02.1.1. The sequence goes on along the minus strand of NZ_CP034445.1, from coordinate 3,456,048 downwards.
GGACCGGTAACTGTCAAAGTCGATGCTGCCCCTCATTGCCCTGCCGGGCATTTCTCCCCGTATAGTGACGGGGAGAAAGGGCTTGCCGCGGCGTCGGCTCTTACTCTCCAATAACGCCGGCAATGTTCTGGTCATAATCCACCAGCGAGCCGGTCATGACGCCAGCCTGCGGGCTCAGCATATAGGTGATCAGCCGGGCGAGCTGCGCCGGCTTGACCAGTTGGCCCATCGGCTGCGCTGCCTCTGCCTTCTCCAGCCAGTCATCCGACGCTCCGTGCCATTTCTTCTGCACGATCGCCTCGCCCTCGGTGTCCATCCATCCCGGCAGCACGGCGTTGCAGCGGATGCGGTTCTTCCGGTAGGCGCTGGCGACATTCTTGGTCAGCGTCATCAGCGCACCTTTGCTGGTCGAATAGGGCGTGAGGAAGGACTGGCCGGCATGCGCCGACATCGACAGCACGTTGACGATCGAGCCGGGCGCCTTGCGCTCCAGCAGATGCGCGACAAGGCCCTGCATCAGGAAGAAGGGGCCGCGGACATTGGTGTCGAAGATCTGGTTGAAGAGTTCTTCGGTGGTCTCCACTAACGACCCCCGCGCGGACGTGGCGGCGGCGTTGACCAGCGCGTTCAAGGTTCCGAAATGCTCAAGCGCCGTCGCGACGGCGCGCTTGCAGTCGGCGACCTTGGCGACATCGGCGCTGATGAAGATGGCGTCGACGCCGTTTTTCTTCAGCACTGCCACCGCCTTGTCGCCCTTTTCCTGCGAGCGGCCGATCAGCGCGAGCGCGCGGCAGCCCTCGTCTGCAAGCGCTTCCGCGACGGCGAAGCCGATGCCCTGCGCGCCGCCGGTGACGATGGCGCGTGTTTCTGAATTGCGACCGGCCAAACCGCTCATCGCTGTGCTCCTGTAATCTACGTTCAAACAGTCAGTCGACGCGGACGGTCTTGCCCGTCTTCGCCGACTCCAAAGCCGCGTCGGCCAGCTTCAGCGCAACCAACCCGTCCTTGCCGCTCGGCGCCGCTTTCTTGCCGGCAGTCGCCGCAGCGATGAAGGAGGAGATCTCGTTGGCATAGGCTTCGATGTAGCGGGTCATGAAGAAGTCGTGCAGCGGCGGGCGGGTGTAGCCCTTGTCGTTGGCGAGCTCGATCGAGACCGGCCGCTGGTTCTCGGCGGCGACCATGCCTTTCGAGCCGTGCACCTCGATGCGCTGGTCATAGCCATAGGTGGCGCGGCGTGAGTTGGAAATGACGGCCTGCCTGCCGGACGCGGTTTCGAGGATGACGCTGACCGAATCGAAATCGCCCGCTTCGCCGATCTTCTTGTCGACCAGCACCGAGGCGTGGGCGCTGACGGCGACCGGCTCCTCGCCGAGCAGGAAGCGCGCCATGTCGAAATCGTGGATGGTCATGTCGCGGAAAATGCCGCCGGAGCGGGCGATGTAATCGAGCGGCGGAGCGCCCGGATCGCGGGACGTGATGGTGACCATCTCGACCGTGCCAATGGCGCCGTCGTCGATCGCCTTGCGCACGGCGGCGAAATGCGGGTCGAAGCGGCGGTTGAAGCCGACCATCAGCGTGGCGCCGGTCTTCTCGACCACCGCCAGGCATTTTTCGACTCGCTCGACGGAGAGGTCGATCGGCTTCTCGCAGAAGATCGCCTTGCCGGCCTTGGCGAAGCGCTCGATCAGGTCGGCATGGGTGTCGGTCGGCGTGCAGATGATGACGGCATCGATGTCCTTGGCCTTTTCGATGGCATCGATGCTGCGCACTTCGGCGCCATAGGCGGAGGCCAGCTCCGTCGCCGCTTTCTCGAAGGCATCGGCCACGGCGACGAGTTTTGCCTGCGGGTTGGAAGCGACGGCGCGGGCATGCACCTTGCCGATGCGGCCGGCGCCGAGGAGAGCGAAGCGGAGTGTCATGGAATGTCCTTCGAGGGTGGGTTTGTAGGCCTATCCGCGCCTTGCGGCGCGGATGATTGGTTCGTCGCGACGCCGTCAGGCGGACTGCAGTTCCGCCTGGCCGGTCTTGGCGCCGGTGATGTAGGCGACGATGTCGTTGCCATCGGTGTCCTGCTTGCGCAAATTGGCGACGATACGCCCGCGGCGGAAGACGACGATGCGGTCGACCAGGTCGAACACCTGGCGCATGTTGTGGCTGACCAGGATCAACGGCTCGCCGTTCTCCTTCAGCGTGCGGATGATGTTTTCGACCTGCGCGGTTTCCTGCACGCCGAGCGCCGCGGTCGGCTCGTCCATGATGATCAGCTTGGAGGCGAAGGTCGCCGTCCTGGCGATCGCCACGCACTGGCGCTGGCCGCCCGACATATGGCGGATGGTGCTGGAGAGGTTCGGGATCTTCACCGCCGTGCGGACAAGCGCTGCCTCGGTCGCCTTGCGCATCGCCTTGCGATCGAGGATGGAGAAGGGGCCGAGGTTGAACAACACCTTCTCGCGGCCGAGGAACAAGTTCGACGGCACGTCGAGATCGTCGGCCAAAGCGAGGTTCTGGAAGACTGTCTCGATGCCTGCCTCGCGCGCCTCGATCGGGCCGGCGAAGTTCACCTCCTTGCCGTCGAACCAGATCTTGCCACTGGTGCGCTGCTCGACGCCGGTGATCTGGCGCACGAAGGTCGACTTGCCGGCGCCGTTGTCGCCCATGATGGCGACATGCTCGCCCTTGCGCAGCTCGAAATTCGCCTCCTGCAGCGCGTGCACGCCGCCATAATGCTTGGTGAGGTTTTCGGTCTTAAGAACGATATCGGACATGGTCAAGCTCCTATCGCGCGGCGGCGCTGGCGCCATTGATCGAGAACGACCGCGCCGACGATGATCACGCCCTTGACCATCTCCTGATAGTAGGCGTCGAGGCGCAGGAAGGTGAAGCCGGAAATGATGACGCCGAAGATCAGCGAGCCGATCACGGTGCCGATGATCGAGCCGCGGCCACCCGACAGCGAAACGCCGCCGATGACCGCCATGGCGATGGCGTCGAGCTCGTACATGACGCCCATGCCGGCCTGGGCGGTGAGGTTCTTGGACGACAGCACCACCGCGGCGATCGCGGCCAAGATGCCGGCGATCGCGTAGACCAGCACCTTGTGATTCGCGATCTTGATGCCCGACATGCGCGCGGCGTCCTCGTTCGAGCCGATGGCGTAACAGTGCTTGCCGTATTTCGTGTAGGTCAGGATGAGCTGGAACAGGATCGCCAACGAGATGAAGATGACGACCGGCATCAGCCCCTTGCCGATGGCCGCGAAGCTGTCGGTCGGAAACGAGATCGGCTGGCCCTTCGACCACCATTTGGCGATGCCGCGGGCGGTGACCATCATGCCCAGCGTGGCAATGAAGGGTGGGATGCGGGTGTAGGCGATCAAGAGGCCGTTGATCAGGCCGGCGATCAGGCCGCAGCCGACAGCAACCAGCAGCGGCACGATGACCGGCAGGTCGGTCCAGCCATAATCGATGAACATCGCCTTGGGATTGGGATTGCCGTTGACGGTCGCGACCTGGGCGAAACTCATGGCGATCATGGCGGTGGCGCCGACGATCGAGCCCGAGGACAGGTCGATGCCGCCGCAGATGATGACCTGGGTGACGCCGATGGCGATGATGCCGACGATCGAGACCTGCAGGATGATGATCTGCAGGCGCTGCTCGTTGAAGAGCCCGGAGACGTTCTCGCGGGTGTTGAACAGGAAGCTGTCGCCAAGGAAGACGCGGCCGACCAGCTCGAAAGCGGCGACCAGGATGACAAGCGCCAGGAACACGTTGAACTCGGCCGGCCACGGGCGCTTCTTGGCGTCGTAGCTCAGCCCGCCAATGCCATGCGATGTCTGTGACACGTCTTCTTCCTCCGTCGGGCGCAGCTGTCCGGCCTCCCGCGCGGGCGGGAGGAAAGGCGGAGCGGCGCGCTTGTTCCGATTGGACGCGCCGCCCCGTATCGAGGCGCCTCAGTTCTTCTTCAAGAACTTGTCGATGTTCGCCGGTGTCACGAGCTGGAACGGGATGTAGACCTTCTTGTCCACCTTCTCGCCCTTGGCGAGCTTGAGCGCGGCGTCGAGCGCGCCGGCGCCCTGGCCGGCGGCGTCCTGGAAGACCGTCGCATCGAGATCGCCGGCCTGCATGGCCACCAGCGCGTCCTGGGTGGCGTCGACTCCGCCGACCACGACCGACTTCATGTCGATATTGGCGGCCTTCATCGCCTGGATGGCGCCGATGGCGCTTTCGTCGTTGTTGGCGATGACGCCGTCGAAGGCCTTGCCGGACGACAGCCAGTTGGTCATCAGGTTCTGCGCCTCGTCACGCTTCCAGTTCGAGGTCTGCTTGTCGATGATCTTGATGAAGCTGCAGTCCGGCGTGGCGATGACCTCGTCGATGTCCTTGGTGCGCTGCACCGCGGCTTGGTTGGAAAGCTCGCCCATGATCACATAGACATTGGCTTCCTTCTTGCCGGCTTCCTTGAACAGGCGGCAGACCTCCTTGGTCTCGAGCGTGCCGGAATCGGCTTCGTTCGATGCGACGAAGGCCTGGTTGTCGGGAAGCTTGTCGACATTGACCGGCTCGCGGTTGACATAGACCAGCGGGATCTTGGCCGCGGCGGCAGCGTCCGACATCGCCTGCGTGGCCGAGGTGTCGACCGGGTTGACGATGATGGCGTCGACGCCCGAGGCGGCGAAGTTCTTGATCTGGTCGAGCTGCTTGGCCACGTCGTTCTGCGCGTCCTCGACCTGCAGCTCGACGCCATCCATGCCCTTGGCCTGCGCGATCATGCCGTTGCGCAGCACGGTGAGGAAGTTGTCGTCGAAAAGAGCCATCGAAACGCCGATCTTGGCGGCGAAGGCGGATGAACACATCAGCGCCGAAAGCGCGACGCCCAAAAGAAGTTTCTTCATTTTCTCCTCCACTTGGTGTCCGGCTGCACCTATTGAACCGGAATCCCCGGTTTGCCCGGGGAATCTCTCCCTGCGGCCATGCGGCGTCGCCAGTTCGACTGGAACGCCTCTTCCTCCGTTCGAACAGGCGCTCCGGAACGAAAGAACCAAAAGGCCTATTTGGTGAAATATTTATTCCATTTCGTTTCGGAAACGTCAAGGGCGATTCCGACCGGGGCGGCCGGTTTTTCGATCACCATGGGCGTGACAACGACCAAATTCGTCGAAATTTGCGCCCGAGGCCGGGTGAACCACGATGAAAGAATCCATCAGGCTGATGGATTCTTTCACATCGGCTACATCGCGCTCAGCGCCTAGATGTTTTCGGGCAGATAGACGTCGAAGGGCAGGAAGGTCTGTCCCGGCGCATTGGCTGCGCCGCTTTCGATGGCATGGGCCATCAGCCCGACGAGTTCGCGGCAGAGCGCCGCGAGCGGTGTCGAGATCACCATGGTGAGGATGTTGTCGGCAAGCGCGGCGCGCGAGACGGCGTTGATCTCGTTGCAGATGACGACCGGCATCTCGGCCGGCTTTGCCGTTCTCAGAGCCGAGACCGCGCCCTCCATACCGCCGCCGGCGACATAGCAGCCGGCGAGATCGGGATGGCGGGCCAGGAGATCGAGCATGGCGTCATGCGTCACGTCATTGGCCTCGAGATTGACCAGCGTCTCCATCACGGTGAAGTCGGGCGCGTGCTCGCGGAAGAAAGAGCGGAAGCCGATCTCGCGCAATTCATGGCCGTGGAAGCGGTGGCTGCCGACGAAGAGCGCGACCTTGCCCGGCTTCCTTGCGGCCTTGGCGATCATCCAGGCGGCACTGCGCCCGACCTTGCGGTTGTCGAGCCCGACATAGCCCTCGCGGATGCCGGCGGCAAAATCCGACAGCAGCGAGAAGACCGGCTGTCCCCTCGCCTTCATTGTCTCCACGACCGCCGTCAGCGTCGGATGGTCCGGGCCGACGACGGCGATGGCCCTGGATTTCGCCGCCAGCCCACGCATCTGGGCGGCGATCTCATCGGGCGCCAGCGAAGCGGCGAAATCGATGGTTGCAACGCCACGAAAACGCTGCGACTGCGCGACCGCCAGCTCGAGCTCCTTGGCGAAATCGCCATAGAAGACGTCATTGCCCCTGAGCAGCAGGAAGCCGAGCCGATATTCCGGCAATTCCTGGCGCATGCGCTGCTTGATCAGCCCAGCGGCGTGATAGCCGATCTCGGTGGCAGCGTCATAGACCCGGCGCGCCGTCTCCTCGCGCACCGGCAGGCGGCTGTTTAGCACCCTGTCGACGGTGGCGACGCTGACGCCGGAGACGCGCGCGAGATCGGTAATGGTCGGGCGCTTTGCCATGAATGCTTCCTCACTTGTCCCACTCCGGCTAGCCGGCTCACCCATATCTCTTTCTGATGGGAAATGATAGAAACTATCTTTGTGATGTTGAGACTATCAGACCTTGCGGCTATGCTGAAGTCGAAAGTCAGCGATGGCGCGACCCCCGCACGGTCGAGCGGTTCGCCAAGGGCTGGCGGAGGAACCCCAATGACGGCAATCACGTCTTCCGCGGCGTCGCCGCGCGACTACAGCCTGACCGGGCGAGACGCCAGGCTCGCGGTCGAGAACGGGCTCGCGGCGGCCGAGTGGTACCACACCGAGATCCCGCGCAAGCAGATGAAGGAGCTGATGCAGCGCTCCGACCAGCCGGCGATCCGCGACACCGTCATCTGGCTGGCCGCATTCGTCATCGGCGCCGTGGGCGGCATCTCGTTCTGGGGCAGCTGGTGGTGCGTGCCGTTCTTCTTCGTCTACGGCACGCTCTACGGCTCCTCGACCGATTCCCGCTGGCACGAATGCGGCCACGGCACGGCCTTCCGCACGCAGTGGATGAACGACGCCGTCTACCAGCTCGCCTGCTTCATGATCATGCGCAACCCGGTGACCTGGCGCTGGAGTCATACGCGCCACCACACCGACACCATCATTGTCGGACGCGATCCCGAGATCGCCGTCATGCGCCCGCCGGACCTGTTGCGCGTGGTGCTGAACTTCTTCGGCATCCTCGACGCCTGGCATGCGATGACCGACATGCTGCGCAATGCCGCCGGCATCATCAGCCCCGCGGAAAAGACCTTCATTCCCGAACAGGAGCAGCCGAAGGCGATCCGCGTGGCGCGTATCTGGCTCGCCATCTACATCGCGACCATCGCGCTGGCGCTCTACCTGCATTCATGGCTGCCGCTGATGCTCGTCGGCCTGCCCCGCCTCTACGGCGCCTGGCATCACGTGATGACCGGCCTGCTGCAGCATGGCGGACTCGCCGAAAATGTCATCGATCACCGCCTGAACAGCCGGACGGTGCTGATGAACCCGATCAGCCGCTTCATCTACTGGAACATGAACTACCATGTGGAGCACCACATGTTCCCGATGGTGCCCTATCACGCGCTGCCCAAGCTGCACGAGATGATCAAGCACGACCTGCCGCCACCGACGCCGTCGATCCTGGCCGGCTACCGCGAGATGATCCCTGCCTTCCTGCGCCAGCTGCGCAACGAGGATTACTTCCTCAAGCGCGCGCTGCCGTCGACGGCAAAGCCCTACCGGGAAGAATTGCACAACGACAGCCCGGTGGCGGCAGCGGCCGAGTGAGCTGCCGAAGGCTGACCAGGAATTTCACGAGGACGAGATGAGCGACTGGGTCGAGGCCTGCGCGGCCGGGGATATCGACGAAGAGGACGTGATGCGGTTCGACCATGCCGGACGCACCTTCGCCATCTACCGCAGCCCGGACGACGAATATTTCGCCACCGACGGCCTGTGCACGCATGAAAAGGTGCACCTGGCGGACGGGCTGGTGATGGACGACATCATCGAATGCCCCAAGCACAATGGTCGCTTCAACTACAAGACCGGCGACGCGCGCGGCGCGCCGGTCTGCGTCAACCTCAGGACTTATCCGGTCAAGGTCGATGCCGGAAAGGTCCTGATCCAGGTCGGATGACGGCGATGGCCGGGATGGTGATCATCGGTGCGGGCGAGTGCGGCGGGCGCGCCGCGCTTGCGCTCCGCGATCTCGGCTATGACGGGCCGGTGACATTGGTCGGCGACGAGCCGCATCCGCCCTATGAGCGGCCGCCGCTCTCGAAGGACGCGATGACCGGAGAGGCTCCCTCCATCAAGGCGATCGCCAGCGACGCGCTCTTCGCCGAACGCGCGATCCGGCACATCCATTCCGTCCGGGCGGTCGCGATCGACCGTGCAGCGCATGTCGTGCACCTTTCCGACGGCTCTTCCCTTCCCTACAACAAGCTGCTGCTGGCGACCGGGTCCGTGCCGCGCCAGCTGCCGATGACGGGCCTCGGCTCGCGCTGCGTCTATTTGAGGACCTTCAACGACGCACTCGCTATACGTGCCCATCTCAGCGCCGGAAATCGCGTCGCCATCATCGGCGGCGGCTTCATCGGGCTGGAGCTTGCCGCCTCGGCGCGCAAGCTCGGCGCCACGGTCACCGTCATCGAGGCGCAGCCGCGTATCCTGATGCGCGGCGTGCCGGCCGAGATCGCCGAAATCATCCACAAGGCGCATGAGGCCGAGGGCGTCCCGATCCGCACCGGCCAGGGGATCGCCGCGATTGCCGATGACGGCAAGGACGTCGCCATCACGCTGGCCGACGGGCAGAAGATCGTCGCCGATCTCGCGGTGATCGGCATCGGCGCCGTGCCGGTGACGGCGCTTGCCGCCGAAGCGGGGCTCGCGATCGACAACGGCATCGCCGTCGACGAGCGTTTGCGCACCGCCGACCCGGATATCTTCGCCGCCGGCGATTGCTGCTCGTTTCCGCTGGGGATCTATGGCGGCCGGCGCGTGCGGCTGGAAGCCTGGCGCAATGCGCAGGAACAGGGCGCGCTGGCGGCGAAGAACATGCTGGGCGCCGACGAGGCCCATGCCGCCGTGCCGTGGTTCTGGTCGGATCAGTATGGCCTGACCCTGCAGATCGCCGGACTTTCCGACGAGGGCAAGAGCGTCGTGCGGCGCGACCTCGACGACGGCGCCTTCATTCTGTTCCATTTGGCGCAGGACGGCAGGCTGATCGCCGCCAGCGGCATCGGCCCCGGCAATGCGGTGGCGCGTGATATCCGGCTGGCGGAGATGCTGATCGCCAAGCGGGGGAAGCCGGCGCCGGAAGCGCTCGGCTCGCAAGCGGTCAAGCTGAAGTCGCTGCTGGCAGCTTGAGGTCTGGTTAGAAAAGCGCCTTCAGCTCGTCCAGCTTGTCGTTGACCACCCAGCCGTAATAGTTCTCCTCGGGCAGCTTTTCCGGTTCGCCGGCGGCGCGGCGTCTGTCGTTCTCGGCCTTCAGCGCATAGGCGCGCTGCTCGGGGTTGCCGACATTGTAGAGCGTGGCGGTAAGCCCCGGATTGTGGGAGATGTCGAAGCCGGCGATGCTGCGATAGGCGTCGATCGACTTCCTGATGGTCGCTGCAACGTAAGGCAGCGTCAGGTCCGGGTCCATGATGGTCTTGTAGACCGCATTGGGATCCTCGACATTAAGCTTCGGCAGGCCGGAGACCTTGTGCACGAGATCGCTCATCTGCAGCGCGGTCAGCGGGTTCAACTGGCCGAGACCGAAGGTCTGGCCGGCATAATAGGGCTGGAAGAAGGTTGCGCCGAAGCGGTCGTTGGGGAAGCTTGTGCCGCCGACGGTCTTGCCGCGAAAGGCATGGTTCCACACCTGCTCGCGGCATTCCCACAGATCGTAGCTGTCGTCCATGCCGGCGCATTTCTTGAATTCCGGCCGCTGAACGAAATCGCCGACATCCTCGCCCACATAGGCGAAGGTCAGCTTGCTCGACAGATAGGACATCGCCTTGACGTAGTAGGTCTGCAGGCGGTCATAGGCGTCGACATTGTAGGTGTGCTCGCCGACGATGGCGCCGACGATATGCATCGGATCGATACCGTAGGCAGCCGCCACCTTCCTGATCTTGCCGCGCAGCTCGGCATCGTTCTGCAGCAACGCGTAGACTTTACGGTACTTGGCCTGGAAGGTGGTGTTGGTTGCCTGGGTGCGCCGGCTGGACGCGCCCGGAATGTCCGGCTGCACGGCATTGCGATTGCCCGGAGGCACCATGGTCGCGGCATCGGCGATCGTCACCGCCGCCGCCAGTGCAAGACACACAAAAAGAAACAGATACTTCTTCATCCGCCGCCGCTTTGGGGCGGCTCGGCTATCGCCGATCAACCCCCAACCATTTGATTGAACGCAAGTTCAGACGGAAAACCGCTGGATGGTTTTCCCGAAATTGCTTCCAGAACGCGCGGCAACCTAGGTAAAGCGTCCGACAGAGTCGAGAGAAGGCTACCGACTGCCCCCAAAAATGGTGGCGGGATGCTTCCATTTGGCCACACCCAAAGCGGTCGGCCGGACAAGTCGGGCCGGCGCTGAGGCCGGCCCGACTTCAAAAATCAAAGAATGAAGCGCGACAGGTCGGTGTTGCGCGACAGGTCGCCGACATGCTTCTCAACATAGGCGGCGTCGATGGTGACCGCCGTGCCGTTGCGGTCCGGCGCATCGTAGGAAATCTCGTCCAGCACGCGTTCCATCACCGTCTGCAGGCGCCTTGCGCCTATGTTCTCGACGCTGGCGTTAAGATCGACCGCGATGCCGGCGAGCGAATCGATGGCGTCGTCGGTGAAGGTCAGCTCGACGCCCTCGGTCTTCATCAGCGCCACATACTGCTTGATGAGGCTCGCCTCGGTCTCGGTTAGGATGCGGACGAAATCCGACTTCTCCAGCGCGCGCAGCTCGACGCGAATCGGCAGGCGGCCCTGCAGTTCGGGCAGCAGGTCGGACGGCTTGGAGACGTGGAAGGCGCCGGAAGCAATGAACAGGATGTGGTCGGTCTTGATCGGCCCGTATTTGGTCGCGACCGTGGTGCCCTCGACCAGCGGCAGCAGGTCGCGCTGCACGCCCTCGCGGGACGGACCGCCCGAAATGTCGCTCCTGGCCGCGATCTTGTCGATCTCGTCGAGGAAGACGATGCCGTCATTCTCGGCCGATTCCAGCGCGCGACGCACGACCTCGTCCTGGTCGAGCAGCTTGTCGGATTCGTCGTTGACGAGCAGCGCATAGGAATCGCGGACCGTGGTCTTGCGGGTCTTGGTCCTGCGGCCGCCCATCGCCTTCGACAGCATGTCGTTGATGTTGAGCACGCCGACATTGCCGCCGGGCATGCCGGGGATCTCGAAGCCTGGCATGCCGCCATTGCCGGTGTCGGCCACCTCGATCTCGATCTCCTTGTCGTCAAGCTCGCCGTCGCGCAGCTTCTTGCGGAAGCTATCGCGCGTGGCCGGGCTCGCCGTCTTGCCGACCAGGGCCTCCAGCACGCGTTCCTCGGCGTTGATCTGGGCGCGCGCCGCAACGTCCTCGCGCATCTTCTCGCGGGTCAGGCCGATGGCGACCTCGACGAGGTCGCGCACGATCTGCTCGACATCGCGGCCGACATAGCCGACCTCGGTGAACTTGGTAGCCTCGACCTTGACGAAGGGCGCGCCGGCGAGCCGCGCCAGGCGGCGCGAGATCTCGGTCTTGCCGACGCCGGTCGGGCCGATCATCAGGATGTTCTTCGGCATCACCTCTTCGCGCATCTGGCCTTCCAGCTGCTGGCGGCGCCAGCGGTTGCGCAAGGCGATGGCCACGGCGCGCTTGGCGTCCTTCTGGCCGATGATGAAGCGGTCGAGTTCCGAAACGATTTCGCGGGGAGAAAAGGTGCTCATTTTACTCAAATTCCACTTTGCCACTGCCTGATGGACTCGAACGGATGCAGCAGCATGATCACGTTGAGCGTCAGATTGTCCCGGATGATGTAGCCCGTGCCGAGCTCGAAGATGAGCGCCAGGGCCACGATCACCCATATAGGTAGCTTTCGCGCCATCACAAATCCCAGCGCCATGAACAGCGTGTCGGACACCGAGTTGATGATCGAATCGCCGTAATAGTTGAGCGAGATGGTGCCGGCGCGGTAGCGCTCGATGATGAAGGGGCTGTTTTCCAGGATTTCCCAGCCGCCTTCGATGAGGACGGCGAAGGCGAGCCTTAAGCCAACCGGCGAGCGCGGAAACAGCGCCCAGGCCAGCGCATAGAACAGGAAGCCGTGGATGATGTGCGAGAAGGTGTACCAGTCGGCGATGTGCTGGGAATTCTCCGAGCTATTGACCACGCCGTGCCAGAGCTTGACGTAGCCGCAGGTGCAGATCGGCGGATGGCCCATGCCGTACAAGGTGCCCGCCTGGAACACGATCAAGGCGAGCACGAGCAGCAGGCCCATGCGCCAGCTGTCTTCATAAGCGGAAAGCGTTTTGTCCCCTCCGGGCGCGATCATTGCCTCAGTCCCCCAGATTTTCATCGTCGTCTTCGTCCGCATCGACGGCCATCAGCACGACGTCCTCATATTGCGAATGCCTGCGGCCGATCGGCCTGAAGCCGGCCTTCTCATAGGCGCGGATGGCGCGGGCATTGTCGGGATGCGGGTCGATGATGACGCGCGGCGCGCCTTCCTCGAACAGCTCCTCGACGAACTGGCGCAGGATTGCCGAGCCATGGCCGACACCAACCAGCTCCGGCGGGCCGATCGACAGATCGACGCCCAGCGTGCCGAAGGGCTGGTCGGCGTAAGGATGGTCGTCCTCCAGATGCGGGTCATAGCTCTGCAGATAGGCGATCGGCCTGCCGTCCAATTCGACGATCAGCGGCTCCACCGAGACCGAATCCATATGCTCGCGGATATCGGCGATTTCCTTTTCCGGATCGTCCCACCACTCAGCGACATGCGGCTCGCTCAGCCACCTGGCGATCAACGGCAGATCCTTCTCGGTGACCGGCCGAAAGTCGTAGCTATGCTGCTGAGTGACCATGATCTTATCCAAAAACCGGCTCCCACTTTTTGGGATCATGGTCGGCAGGCTCAAGCGGCATCGAGCGTTTCGACGACGAAATTGTTGTTGGTGTAGACGCAGATGTCGGACGCGATCTGCATGGCCTTGCGGGCGATCTCCTCGGCGTCCTTGTCGGTGTCGATCAGCGCGCGGGCCGCGGCCAGGGCGTAATTGCCGCCGGAGCCGATGGCCATCACGCCGTGTTCGGGCTCGAGCACATCGCCATTGCCGGTCAGCGCCAGCGAGACCGACTTGTCGGCGACCAGCATCATGGCTTCCAGGCGGCGCAGGTAACGGTCGGTGCGCCAGTCCTTGGCGAGCTCGACGCAGGCGCGCGTCAGCTGATCGGGATATTGCTCGAGCTTGGCTTCGAGCCGCTCGAGCAGGGTGAAGGCGTCGGCAGTGGCGCCTGCGAAGCCGGCAATGACGCTGCCGCCCTTGCCGATGCGGCGCACCTTGCGGGCGTTGCCCTTCATGATGGTCTGGCCGAGGCTGACCTGGCCGTCGCCGGCGATCACGACCTTGTTGCCCTTGCGCACGCTGATGATGGTCGTGGCGTGCATGGTGAGTTCATTCGACATTTTGAGCTCCGATTCGCGCTATCCCTTGAAGGCGATTGGCGCGGTACGAGTGAGTTGGATCGGCCATATGTATGCATAAGGCCAACGATTGCAAACCGCCCCGCGGCGAAGGCCGATAGTGGCCGGAATGGCAACTGGCAATCGCCGGATCATGCTGATAGAAGGCTTTCGTTTTCAAGCCCGAGGGCCCCGACCAGGGCAATAAGGACACGACGATGACGCGTTCGGCCGAAGTCAGCCGCAAGACCAAGGAAACCGAGATTTCGGTCTCGCTCCATGTCGACGGCAAGGGCAAGGCCGACATTTCGACCGGCGTCGGCTTCTTCGACCATATGCTCGATCAGCTGTCGCGGCATTCGCTGATCGACATGACGATCAAGGCCAAGGGCGACCTGCATATCGACGACCACCACACGGCCGAGGACACCGGCATCGCGATCGGCCAGGCTTTGAGCAAGGCGCTGGGCGAGCGGCGCGGCATCATGCGCTACGCCTCGATCGACCTCGCCATGGACGAGACGCTGACCAGGGCGGCGGTCGATGTTTCCGGCCGGCCCTTCCTGGTCTGGAACGTCGCCTTCTCGTCGCCGAAGATCGGCACCTTTGACACCGAGCTGGTGCGCGAGTTCTTCCAGGCCCTGGCGCAGAATGCCGGCATCACGCTGCATGTGACCAATCATTACGGCGCCAACAACCATCACATCGCCGAGACCTGCTTCAAGGCCGTGGCCAGGGCGCTGCGCGCAGCGCTCGAGCCCGATCCGCGCCAGCCCGACGCGGTGCCGTCCACCAAGGGATCGCTGAAAGGATAGGCTATGGCGGTCTATGTCGTGATGACGCCGCCGGCCGGCAACAACGCCGAGGACATCCGTTTCGTGCGCGACGGCTTTACCTGGCTCGGCTTCCTGTTCTCGCCGCTCTGGCTGGCCTGGAACCGGCTCTGGATGGCGGCCGTGCTGACCTTCGTCGTCATGGCGCTCCTGTCGGCGACCGGTGAGAAGCTGGGGCTCGGATGGGCCGGATCGATGCTGTCGCTGCTGGTCTCGCTTTACATCGGCTTCGAAGGACAGAATTTACGCATCGCTTCGCTGCGCCGGCGCGGCTGGCGCGAATGGGGCGTGATCGAGGCCGGCAATCTCGCCGATGCCGAGACGCGCCATGCCCTGGACGCCGGCGAGGAGAGCGAGGAGCAGCCAGCCTTGCCGCGCATCGTACCGGACGCATCGCTGGCGCGCCCGCCGCAAACCGGCATGGCGCTCGGCCTGACCCATACGCCTGGAAGGCCCTGACATGCGGGTAGCCATCATCGACTACGGCTCGGGCAATCTGCGCTCGGCCACCAAGGCTTTCGAGCGCGCGGCGCGCGAAGGAGGCATCGCCGCGACGATCGAGCTGACGGCCGACGCCGAGCGGGTGCGTTCCGCCGACCGCATCGTACTGCCGGGCGTCGGCGCCTATGCCGATTGCGCCGCCGGCCTGCACGCGGTGCCAGGCATGTGGGAGGCGGTGGAGGAAGCGGCGCTTCGTAAAGGGCGGCCGTTCCTCGGCATCTGCGTCGGCATGCAGCTGATGTCGCAACGCGGGTTGGAAAAGACCATCACCAAGGGCCTCGGCTGGATCGCCGGCGACGTCAAGGAGATCCAGCCCTCCGATCCAACGCTGAAGATCCCGCAGATCGGCTGGAACACGATCGAGCTTACGCGCGAGCACCCGCTGTTTTCCGGCATCGAGACCGGCCCGAGGGGGCTGCACGCCTATTTCGTGCATTCCTACCACCTGGAAGCGAAGTATCCGGACGAGGTGCTGGCGGTTGCCGACTATGGCGGCCCGGTAACGGCCGCGGTGGCCCGCGACAACCTCGCCGGCACGCAGTTCCATCCCGAGAAGAGCCAGGCGCTCGGCCTGGCGCTGATCACCAATTTCCTGAAATGGAGGCCCTGAAAATGAGCAGGAAGGGCTATTGGATGGCGATGATCGATGTCCGCGATGCGGACGTCTACAAGCAGTATATCGAAGCGAATGCCGTCGCCTTCGCGAAATACGGGGCGAAATTCGCGGTCCGCGCGGGCCGCTACGAGAGCCCGGAGGGACCGACCGGCAACCGTCACGTGCTTGTGGAGTTCGAGTCCTACGACAAGGCAATCGAATGCTATCATTCGCCTGAATATCAGCACGCCTCGAAATTCCGGCTCGCCGCTTCGACCGGTCATTTCGTCATCGTCGAGGGCGCCTGACCCATGATCCTGTTTCCAGCCATAGACCTCAAGGACGGCAAATGCGTGCGCCTGAAACACGGCGACATGGCCACCGCCACGATCTACAATGACGACCCCGCCGCGCAGGCACGGGCCTTCGAGGACCAGGGCTTCGAGTGGCTGCATGTCGTCGACCTCAACGGCGCCTTCAAGGGCCAGAGCGTCAACAGCGCCGCGGTCGGGGCTATCCTCAGGGCGACGAAGAACCCGGTGCAGCTCGGCGGCGGAATCCGCACCTTGCCGCAGATCGAAGACTGGCTGGACCGCGGCCTGACGCGCGTCATCCTCGGCACGGTGGCCGTGCGCGAACCCGAACTCGTCAAGGAAGCGTGCAAGGCTTTTCCGGGAAAAATCGCAGTCGGCATCGACGCCAAGGGCGGCAAGGTGGCCGTCGAGGGCTGGGCCGAAGCCTCCGAGCTCGGCGTCATCGAGCTGGCCAGGAAATTCGAGGGCGCCGGCGTTGCCGCTATCATCTACACCGACATCGACCGCGACGGCGTGCTGACCGGCATCAACTGGGATTCGACCGTCGACCTCGCGGAAGCGGTTTCCATTCCCGTGATCGCATCCGGCGGCCTCGCCTCGATTGCCGACATCGTGCGCATGACCATGCCCGACGCGCAAAAACTCGAAGGCGCGATCTCGGGCCGCGCCCTATATGACGGACGTATCGACCCGGCCGAGGCACTGGCGATCCTGCGCGGCGAACGGGCGGAGACAGAATAGTGAACATCTCGATCATCCTGGCATCCTATGACAGCGGCCACTTCCACGGTGGCTGCGGCCAGGGCCCGGACGCGCTGATTTCCGGCGGATTGGCCGATGCGCTGAGGCTTGCCGGCCACGACGTCGAGGTGAACGACATCGGCAAGGTGGTCGAGGACGAAGAAGAGCGCGAGATCGGCACCGGCTTTGCCGTCTGCAACGCCGTTTCAGGCGAAGTCCGCATGGCGCTGGACAAGAAGCGGTTTCCGATCGTGCTGGCCGGCAACTGCCTGACCGCCGCCGGCGCCGTGGCAGGCGCCGGCGCCGACGCCATCATCTGGGCCGACCAGCATGGCGACCTCAACACGCCGGAGACCACCACAACGGGCTTCCTCGACGGCATGGCGCTGGCCACCGTGCTTGGCCTCTGCTGGCGGCGAATGGCGAACCAGATCCCCGGCTTCAAGCCAGTCGATCCGTCGCGCAGCGTCCTGGTCAACGCGCGCGACCTCGACGCCGCCGAAAGAGAACTGCTGGAAAAGCTGCCGATCGTCCGGACCGAATGCCCCGACTGGAAGAGCGCTGCGCAGAGACTGAAAGCCGGCGGCGCACGCCAGGTCCACATGCATGTCGATCTCGACGTGCATGACCCCGAGAAGCTGCAGGCCAACCGCTACACCACGCCCGGCGGCCCGGTGCCGGAGCAAGTGCGCATGGCGATGTGCGGCCTTGCCGGTCCGCTTGCCATCGCCGGGCTCACCATTTCCGCCTACGATCCGGCCTTCGACCCCAAGGGCGACGTGCCGCCGCTGGTCGGCGAGCTGGTGGTCGACCTGCTGTCCACCCTGGAAAGCAAGTGATGCTGAAAGCCCGCGTCATCCCCTGCCTGGACGTCAAAAACGGCCGCGTGGTCAAGGGCGTCAATTTCGTCGACCTCATCGACGCCGGCGATCCGGTCGAAGCCGCCAAGGCTTATGATGCCGCGGGCGCCGATGAGCTGTGCTTCCTCGACATCACCGCCTCGTCGGACAATCGCGAGACGATCTTCGACGTGGTCGCCCGGACCGCCGAGCAATGCTTCATGCCGCTCACCGTCGGCGGCGGCGTGCGCCAGGTGGCCGATATCCGCAAGCTGCTTCTGGCCGGCGCCGACAAGGTGTCGATCAACACGGCGGCGGTGAAGAACCCCGATTTCGTCACGGAGGCCGCCGACAAGTTCGGCAACCAGTGCATCGTCGTGGCCATCGACGCCAAGAAGGTGTCGGCGGCCGGCGAGGCCGACCGCTGGGAGATCTTCACCCATGGCGGTCGCGAGAAGACGGGCATCGACGCGGTCGACTTCGCCGCACGCATGGTCGATCGCGGCGCCGGCGAGATCCTGCTGACCTCAATGGACCGCGACGGCACGAAGGCCGGCTATGACATCGCGCTGACCCGCGCCGTCGCCGACGCGGTGCGCGCGCCGGTCATCGCTTCGGGCGGCGTCGGAACGCTCGATCACCTGGTCGAAGGCATCCGCGACGGCCACGCTGGCGCCGTGCTTGCCGCCTCGATCTTCCATTTCGGCACTTACTCGATCGCCGAGGCCAAGGCATACATGGCCAAGGCCGGCCTGCCGATGCGGCTGGACTCGGCCGCCCATCGGGCTTAAAGCATGATCCCGCAAGGTTGGGGACCGGTTTTCGGAAAAGATCATGCTTAAACAAGCAGATAGATGACCGACATGGCTCAATTTTCGCTCGCCGAGCTGGAAACGATCATCCATCAGCGCGCCCATTCCGGCGATCCGGACTCATGGACGGCGAAACTGTTCGCCAAGGGCATGGACAAGGCGGCGCAGAAGCTCGGCGAGGAGGCTGTGGAAGCCGTGATCGCCGCCGTCCGCGGCGACAAGCAGGCCCTCGTTTCGGAAAGCGCGGATCTTCTGTATCATTGGCTGGTCGTGCTCGGCATCGCGGGCGTTCCGTTGGACGACGTGCTCAAGGAGCTCGAGGGCCGCACCGGCCGCTCGGGGGTTGCCGAAAAGGCGTCCCGCCCCCGGGTTTGATGCCCGGGGCAGACGGCGAGGAGGGCAGGAAACCCGATGGACCAGCTGACTCCGACCGAGAAGTATTCCCCTTATCGCTTCTTCTCCGCCGAGCAATGGTCGCAGTTCCGCGCCGACACGCCGCTGACGCTGACCGAGGACGAGATCGACCGGCTGCGCTCGCTCAATGACCCGGTCAACCTCGAAGAGGTCAAGCGCATCTACCTGTCGCTTTCCCGCCTGCTCTCGGCGCATGTCGAGGCGAGCCAGCTGCTGTTCAGGCAGCGCCAGGCCTTCTTCAAGGCGCAGGACATCGTCAAGACGCCTTTCATCATCGGCATCGCCGGTTCGGTCGCGGTCGGCAAGTCGACCACGGCGCGTGTGCTGAAGGAGCTTCTGGCGCGCTGGCCGTCGAGCCCCAAGGTCGATCTCATCACCACCGACGGCTTCCTGCTGCCCAATGAGATCCTGCGCCGCGAGAACCTCATGGAGCGCAAGGGATTTCCAGAGAGCTACGATGTCGGCGCGCTGCTGAGATTCCTGTCCGGCATCAAATCGGCGCAAGGCAGCGTCCGCGCGCCGGTCTACTCGCACCTGACCTATGACGTCATCCCCGGCGAGTTCGTCACCATCGACCGTCCCGACATCCTGATCTTCGAAGGCATCAACGTGCTGCAGCCGGGCAAGCTGCCGAAGGACGGCAAGATCGTGCCGTTCTTGTCAGACTTCTTCGATTTCGCCATCTATATCGATGCCGACGAGAAGCTGATCCACCAATGGTACATCCAGCGCTTCATGCGGCTGCGCGAGACCGCCTTCCGCAATCCGGACTCCTTCTTCCACCGCTATTCTCAGCTTTCCGAGGACGCCGCGCGCGCCATCGCCGAGGGGCTATGGGCCAATATCAACCTGAAGAACCTGCGCGAGAACATCCTGCCGACCAGGGCGCGGGCCGATCTCATCCTGCGCAAAGGCGCCAACCATTTGATCGAGGAAGTGGCGCTGAGGAAGCTGTGAGGCCGCGCCCGACGCCGGATCGCCATTCTTCACATCTGCGAGGCAGCTCCTTCGCGCCACGATCCAATCTGGATCGCTGAAAATTCGGGACGCGGAAGCCCTCTTCCTTGCGCTATGCCAGACGGAAAATCGCCGGGGCAGTTGCCCCAGAACGGCTGCGCCCTGAACCGCTACGCCAGCGACGGCTTTGCGGAGATTTCAGCCTTCCGGCTTCCCGTCCATATCGTAGACAGCATCCACGCGGCGAGAAACAATGGCACCAGGACGGCAACGCAATATCCGCCCCAGGTGAAGTAATGCGTGACGAAAGGCCAGAGCCAGCAAATCGCGAGTATCAGCCGGGGCGGCCTTGACGTCATCGCGGCCAGCATGGCGACAGCGACGGCCAGACTGATCGTGTCGTAGGTGTAGCCGTAGGGCGTGGCAAGGATCGCAAGGACAGCGGTCAGCGCCACGCGTTCCTGATGCGAGACCTGGCGCCCCGGCCGCCAGAGCCAGACCGCTATGGCGATGGAAATGATGGTCGCGACTGCCTGGGCGCCATAGGCGGCGGTCAGCCCGAAGCCGAGCGCCCTCGCCGTGAAGAACACCGTTATCGCATTATACTGATAAGGCTGCGGATAAGGCGCCTCCATGATCGCCGTCATCAAGGGACGGGTTTCGGTCAGGAACAGCCGCCAGACATCGAAGCCAAAGAACAGGCCGGTGGCGAGGACGACCGCCACAGTGGTGACGATGGCGGCGAAAATGGCTCGCCAGTTGCCGCTGGCGAGCAGGCAGAAAGGCACGAGAATACCAAGATGCGGCTTGATGGTCAGAAGGCCGAACAGAACTCCGGCCAGCAACGGGCGCCTTGGGGCCACGGCGAGGCCTCCGATCAACAAGGCCATCGTCAGCGCGCCGTTCTGACCGAATATCGAGTTCCAGATAACGGCGGGACTGAGGACGACCGCCAGTTCCACCAGCGCTCCGAGTTTCAGCGGCCGGATTGCCAGCCACAGACACAGAACGGTCCCGAACGTCCAGACCAGATAGGCAGGCAGGATCGGCAGGGTCGCGAGCGGGACGCCGAGCAAGAGGATGTTCGGCGGATAGCTCCATTCCTGATTTGGAAGGTCGGGCGAGAACATGCCGCGCAACGCCGCGCGGTAGGCGTCCGCATCGAAAAGCACGGCAACATGGCCGTCGATGGCCAGGCGGGAGCCGGCCCAGAGATTGGTGAAATCCCAGTAGGGCAGCCTGTGCGATAGCTCGGAAAACCCTCTGCCGTCGAGGTCCCACAACATGCTCAGGTAGACCTCGGCCATCCAGATACCGATCATCGATACGACCGTGACCATTGCCACGTCCAAGAGGCTTCGGGTCCTGATCCAGTTCGGTTCCATGGCGATCTCGATTTGGCAACCGCGCTTGTAGCGTGGGTGTCCTTAAAATCGCGTTGCCCCCGGACATGGTCAGCCAGGCACCGTCACCCGCCGCAGCGTCAGATTGATGCGGCCGCCATTCTTCAACAGCGCCGATGTCGCCGGATAGATGCGATCGACGCCATGGAAGGCGAGGCGCCCCTCGCCGCCGAGCACGACGACGTCGCCGCTCTTCAGCCTGAACGATTTGGTGCCGCCTTCGCGCGTGTTCTGGCCGACCCGGAACAGGCAGTCGTCGCCCAGCGAGACCGACACAACGGGCGCGTCAAAATCCTGCTCGTCGCGATCCTGGTGCAGACCCATCCTGGCGTCCGCCGCATAGAAGTTGACAAGACAGCCCTCGGGCAGATGCGGGTAAGCCGAGACTTCGCGCCACAATTGCAGCAGCGCCTCGGGGATCGGCGGCCAAGGCTCGCCGGTCACCGGATGCGTCGGCTGGTAGCGGTAGCCGCGCTCCTTGCCGGTCACCCAGCCAAGCGCGCCGCAATTGGTCATGCGCACGCTCATCTGCTTGCCGGTGCGCGGCATGGCGGGCACGTAGAGGGGTGCGGCCTGCACCACGCGCCGGATCTCCTTGACCAGCGCTTCCTGGGCGGGGCGAGCGATGTAGCCCGGCATGTGGCGGACGCCTTTGGGCAGAACGAGCATTGGATCGATCCGATCAATTGGCCCGAAAGCATGCCACCGAAGGAAGAGTTCCGCGACCCGAAAACGGCCGCTCGTTTCCGGCATGCTCAGTCGCTGTCGACGCGACCGCGCAGCTTCTTCACCGTCGACCGGCCTGCCTTGCTCTTGAGGCGGCGCTCCACGGCGCCTTTGGACGGCCTGGTCTTCTTGCGCGGCGGCGGTGGCGGCTCGGCCGCCTTGGCGACCAGCGCGGTCAGGCGCGCCCGCGCGTCGGCCCGGTTCTGCTCCTGGGTGCGGAACCGACCGGCCTCGATGACGATGACGCCGTCCTTGGTGGCGCGCTGGCCGGCAAGCTTGATCGCGCGGACGCGGACCCGCTCGCTAAGGCCCGAAGCGTTCGCTGCGTCGAAGCGCAACTGCACGGCGGTGGCTACCTTGTTGACGTTCTGGCCGCCCGGGCCGGACGAGCGGATGAAGTCCTCATGCAGGTCGCCCGCATGGATGACCGCTTCGCCTGATATGATGATGTCGTCGTCGCTCGCCATGGAGCACTCATGACGCGACGGCTGCAAAAAGAAAAGGCCCGGCGCAGGGGGCTTCACCGTTTCACGGAAACGGCGAATCCTCCCTGGCTCTCAATGTTGGCGCAATTCCGGACGGAAAACCGTTTTGCACTTTTCCTGGAATTGCGCTGGCCGAGCACTGGAGGTGAGGACGCTCGAGGCAGCGATTATTCCGCCGCCTCCTGCAGGCGCGGCGCCGCGCCCAGGATGGCGGCGTCGACGTGACGCTCGAACTTCTCGAAGTTGGTCGCGAACATGTTGACCAGCTTCGCGGCCTGGGGGTCGTAGCCGGCCTCGTCCGCCCAGGTCGAGCGCGGGTCGAGAATGGCGCCGTCGACGCCCGGAACCGCCACCGGCACCTCGAAGCCGAAATTGGCGTCAGTGCGGAACTCGGCCGACTTCAGCGAACCATCGAGCGCGGCGCCCAGAAGAGCGCGCGTCACCTTGATCGGCATGCGGCGGCCGGTGCCGTAGGCGCCGCCGGTCCAGCCGGTGTTGACGAGCCAGCAATCGACCTTGTGCTCGGCGATCAGCTCGCGCAGCAGATTGCCGTATTCCGAGGGATGGCGCGGCATGAAGGGGGCGCCGAAGCAGGTCGAGAAGGTCGCCTCCGGCTCGGTGACGCCCTTTTCCGTGCCGGCGACCTTGGCGGTGTAACCGGACAGGAAGTGATACATCGCCTGCGCCGGGGTCAATTTGGCGATCGGCGGCATCACGCCGAAAGCGTCGGCGGTCAGCATGATGATGTTCTTCGGATGGCCTGCGCGGCCGGTCTTCGAGGCGTTGGGGATGAAGTCCAACGGATAGGCGCAGCGCGTGTTCTCGGTGAGGCTGCCGTCATTGAAATCCGGCACGCGACCGGCATCGAGCACGACATTCTCCAGAACCGTGCCGAAGCGCTGCGTTGTGGCGAAGATCTCAGGCTCGGCCTCGGCCGACAGCCTGATCGTCTTGGCGTAGCAGCCGCCCTCGAAATTGAAGACGCCGTGCGGGCCCCAACCATGCTCGTCGTCGCCGATCAGCGTGCGCGACGGATCCGCCGACAGCGTCGTCTTGCCGGTACCGGACAGGCCGAAGAACACCGCCGCGTCGCCGGCCGGGCCTTCATTGGCGGAACAGTGCATGGGCATCACGCTCTTTTGCGGCAGCAGGTAGTTCAGCATGGTGAATACCGACTTCTTCATCTCGCCGGCATAGGACGTGCCGCCGATCAGCACGATCTTGCGGATCAGGTCGACCGCGATCACGGTTTCGGTGCGGGTGCCGTGACGCGCCGGATCGGCGCGGAAGGACGGCAAATCGATGATCGTCATGTCGGGGAGGAAGCGCTCGAGCTCCGCGGCTTGCGGGCGGATCAAAAGGTTGCGGATGAAAAGCGAGTGCCAGGCGAATTCGGTGATGACCCGGGTCGGCAGCTTGAGGTCGGCGTCGGCGCCGCCGACCAGGTCCTGAACATAGAGATCCTTGTCCGCCGCGTGGGCGCGGAAGTCGAAAAGCAGCGACTCGAACTGGGCGGGCGAGATCGCCTTGTTGTTGTCCCACCAGACATGCGGCTCGGTCGCCTCGTCGCGCACGACGAATTTGTCCTTCGGCGAACGCCCGGTGTGCTGACCGGTCTCGGCGACCAGCGCGCCTTGCGCGGTCAGCCTCGCCTCGCTGCGCCGGATCGCTTCCTCGTAGAGTTCGGCCGCGCCGAGATTGTAGCGCACCATGCCCGTGGTCTTTAGGCCGATCGCGTCAATAGCGCAGTCGGGGTTGCGTTTGCCGGCTTCCGACATCAAATTTCCTCTCTGGATTTGGCCGCATGTGACGGGGATTTCACTGAGCCCGTGCCGGGGGCTGTCAGGTTCAGAACCAGAAAAGCCGAATGATATCAAATCATTAATCGATTTAAAAAATTTGAAAGTTGTTTAAATCGTTTATATGTGCAAAAAGTCGCGGACGTTGCCCAAAGGATTGGCAGACTCCAATCGTCCAATCCCGTTATGGGTGCGATGGTGTGTAGCGGCAGGCCGCCCGTGACTTCGGACAGGGCCCGTGCCACATTTTGTACCCAATTTGTCCTGCAAAAGCCCCTTCTCGACGACAGAAGGGACAGCTCATGAGGGAGCCGCTTGAAATGGCAACAATCGCGCTTGTCGACGACGACCGCAACATCCTGACCTCGGTGTCGATCGCGCTCGAATCCGAGGGCTACCGGGTCGAAACCTACACCGACGGCGCGTCGGCGCTGGAAGGCCTGGCGGCGCGCCCGCCGAACCTCGCCATCCTCGACATCAAGATGCCGCGCATGGACGGCATGGAGCTGTTGCGCCGCATGCGTCAGAAATCGGACCTGCCGGTGATCTTCCTGACGTCTAAGGACGACGAGATCGACGAATTGTTCGGCCTCAAGATGGGCGCCGACGATTTCATCCGCAAACCCTTCTCGCAGCGGCTCCTGGTCGAGCGCGTGCGGGCGGTGCTGCGCCGGACCAGCGCCCGCGAGGCGGCGGCCAAGGCGCCCGCCCAGCAGGCCCGCTCGCTCGAACGCGGCCAGCTGGTGATGGACCAGGAACGCCATACCTGCACCTGGAAAGGCGAGCCGGTGACGCTGACGGTGACCGAGTTCCTCATCCTGCATTCGCTGGCGCAGCGCCCCGGTGTGGTGAAAAGCCGTGATGCGCTGATGGATTCGGCCTATGATGAGCAGGTCTATGTCGACGACCGCACCATCGACAGCCACATCAAGCGGCTGCGCAAGAAGTTCAAGGCCGTCGACGACGACTTCGAGATGATCGAAACCCTTTACGGAGTCGGGTACCGGTTCCGCGAAGCATGAATAGGCAGTAGTGAGTAGGCAGTAGGGAATAGTCGGTAGTCAGCTTTGAATAGTGCGAGCGGCCGGTTATGCCAGCTGCGGTCCCCGCCAGCCACTGCTCTATTCCCTACTGCCTACTGCCTACTCACTACTCACTAATTAACCAGGGCCTGCTATTCGATGGCAGTGGAAGTAGAGCGAGGCAGACGGGCGGGCGCGGCAAGGCGTCCGCCGCGGATCGTGCCCGCCTTCGTGTCGAGAATCACGGTGCCGATGCGCCGGTTTCTCGGCCATCACATCTTCTCCAGCCTGACGAGGCGCATCCTGTTCCTCAACCTGGCCGGCCTTGCCGTGCTGGTGACCGGCATCCTCTACCTCAACACCTTTCGCGACGGCCTGATCGACGCTCGCGTCGAGAGCCTGATGACGCAGGGCGAAATCATCGCCGGCGCGATCGCCGCCTCGGCGACGGTGGAAACCGATTCGATCAGCATCGACCCGGAAAAGCTGCTCGAGCTGCAGGCCGGCGAGAGCCTGGGGCCCGGATCGGACCAGCTCGACAATCTGGACTTCCCGATCAACCCCGAGCGCGTCGCGCCGGTGCTGAGACGGCTGATCTCGCCGACGCGCACCCGCGCCCGCATCTATGACCGCGACGCGAACCTCCTGCTCGACTCCCGGCATCTCTATTCGCGCGGCCAGATCCTGCGCTACGACCTGCCGCCCGTCGACGACGAACAGCCCGCCCTCGTGGAGCGGGTCGAGAAGTTCATCTTCGACTTCTTCCGCAACAAGGACCTGCCCGTCTACCACGAGCAGCCCGGCGGCAATGGCGCGGCCTTCCCGGAGGTGGTCAAGGCGCTGACCGGCAGCCCTTCGACCATTGTGCGGGTGAGCGAGCAGGGCGAGCAGATCGTCTCCGTCGCGGTGCCGATCCAGCGTTTTCGCGCCGTGCTGGGTGTGCTGATGCTGTCCACGGAAGGCGGCGATATCGACAAGATCGTCGCGGCCGAGCGCAAGGCGATCCTGCGCGTGTTCGGCGTCGCGGCGCTGGTCACCGCGATCCTTTCGATGCTTCTGGCGTCCACCATCGCCAATCCGCTGCGGCGGCTTTCCGCCGCCGCCGTCAGGGTGCGGCGCGGCGTCAAGAACCGCGAGGAAATACCGGACTTTTCCGACCGGCAGGACGAGATCGGCAATTTGTCCATCGCCGTGCGCGACATGACCAATGCGCTTTACGCGCGCATCGAGGCGATCGAAAGCTTCGCCGCCGACGTCTCGCATGAATTGAAGAACCCGCTGACATCGCTGCGCAGCGCGGTCGAGACGCTGCCCTTGGCGAAGAACGACACGTCTCGCGCGCGTCTGATGGAGATCATCCAGCACGACGTGAAGCGGCTCGACCGGCTGATCACCGACATCTCCGACGCCTCCCGTCTCGACGCGGAGCTGGCGCGCGAGGACGCCGGAACCGTGGACCTGAAGAAGTTCATCACCGATCTGGTCGCGGTCTCGCGCGAGACCACGCGCAACAAGAAGGCTGTCGAGATCGAACTCAAGGTGGCCAAGCTGCCGACCGGCGCCAAGGGCTATTACGTTGTCGGCCATGATCTGAGGATTGGCCAAGTCATCACCAACCTGATCGAGAACGCGCGCTCCTTCGTGCCCGACGAGCACGGCCATATCGCGATCTCATTGGCGCGCGCTGGCAAGTTCAACATCATCACCGTCGACGACAACGGCCCGGGTATCCGGGCCGAGAACATCGACCGCATCTTCGAGCGCTTCTACACCGACCGGCCGGCCGGCGAGGCGTTCGGCCAGAACTCTGGTCTCGGGCTGTCGATCAGCCGCCAGATCGTCGAGGCGCATGGCGGCACGCTGACGGCCGAAAACATCCCCGGCACCAAGCCCGGCGAGATCAAGGGCGCGCGTTTCGTGGTGACGCTGCCGGCGGAAGGCTGACGCTAGCCGAACATGCCGGACACCGCCGCGAAGCCCCTGAATATCCACGGGACGGCCCTCCTGATCGGCGAGCGCGGCGTGCTGATCACGGGGCCGTCCGGCGCCGGCAAGACGACGCTGGCGCTGGCGCTCCTCGATCATTGCCGAACCCGCGGCATGTTTTCCCGGCTGCTGGGCGACGACCAGCTGTTCGCCGCCGCGCATGGCGGGCGGCTGGTGTGCCGCGCGCCGGCAAGCATCGCGGGACTCTGCGAGGTGCACGGCATCGGGCCGCGGCCGTTGGCCTTCGAGCCGGCCGCCGTGATTGACCTTGTCGTTCGGCTTGTCGAGCCGGCCGATATGGCGCGGCTGCAAGACGAAGCCACCGAGACGATCGAGGGTTGCCGGCTGCCCCGCATCGACATCACCCGGCAAAATGTCACCGCCGCGCTGCCCATGCTGATGGCGCGGCTGGCGATCCAGCCTTTTTCATGATCCGGCCGGGGTTTTTTGCTGCGATGCGTCAAAATGGCCCAAGCCGCCGCAATTTTGGGCTTGTCAACCGGCCGTGCGTCGACAAGATAGCGCTCCCGCCGCCTGGAATGGCTGGCGAACATAATATACGCCTGTGAAGCGGCGATGACGGGAGCCACCAGAGAATGATCGGACTCGTGCTCGTGACGCACGGTCAACTCGCCACCGAGTTCCGGCATGCCGTAGAACATGTCGTCGGGCCGCAAGACAATTTCGAAACCGTGGCGATCGGCGCCGACGACGACATGGAGCAGCGCCGGGCCGACATCGTCGACGCTGTGGCGCGCGTCGACACCGGCGCCGGCGTCATCGTGCTAACCGACATGTTCGGCGGCACGCCCTCCAACCTCGCCATCTCGGTCATGGAATCCGGTCGCACCGAGGTCATCGCCGGCATGAACCTGCCGATGCTGATCAAGCTCTCCTCGATCCGCAAGGGCGACAACATGGCCGCCGCGCTCGATGAAGCGCAGGCGGCGGGCCGCAAATACATCAACGTCGCCAGCCAGCTCCTGAGCAGCAAATGAACGCACCGGCGCAGCAGACGGACGAGGTTGTGCGGGAGTTCCCGATCATCAACCAGCGCGGCCTGCATGCGCGCGCTTCGGCGAAATTCGTCCAGGTTGCCAGCGGCTTCAATGCCACCATCCATGTCGAGAAGGACGGCGTGAAGGTCGGCGGCACCTCGATCATGGGCTTGATGATGCTGGCGGCGAGCCCGGGCTATTCGATCCGCGTGATCGCCAGCGGCCCGGAAGCCGTGCCGGCCATGGACGCGCTGGAGCAGCTGGTCGCCTCGCGTTTCGGCGAGGAAATCTAGTTCCCGGCCTCACATTTCGCGCCTCGAAGACATGCGCGCATAAAGATTTCTTTATGTCCCATTGTCGTATCGCGGCCGATCTGCTAGTCAGGCCGGCAACCGCGCCCTTCCATGCGCCTCCCGGCGCCGGCGCGCATTGAGAAAATCACACCGGAGCACTGCCATGACGGGTAGCAAGGACTATGTGGTCGCCGACATCTCGCTTGCCGGCTGGGGCCGCAAGGAGATCGAGATCGCCGAAACCGAAATGCCGGGCCTGATGGCCTGCCGCGAGGAGTTCGGCGCCAAGAAGCCGCTGAAGGGCGCGCGCATCACCGGCTCGCTGCACATGACGATCCAGACGGCGGTGCTGATCGAGACGCTGAAGGCGCTGGGCGCCGACATCCGCTGGGCATCGTGCAACATCTTCTCGACGCAGGACCATGCGGCTGCGGCGATCGCCGAGGCCGGCATTCCGGTCTTCGCCATCAAGGGCGAGTCGCTCCAGGACTATTGGGATTACACCGACCGCATCTTTCAGTGGACCGATGGCGGCACATCCAACATGATCCTCGATGACGGCGGCGACGCCACCATGTATATTCTGCTCGGCGCGCGTGCAGAGGCCGGCGAGGACGTGTTGTCCAATCCCGGCAGCGAGGAGGAAGAGATCCTGTTCGCGCAGATCAAGAAGCGCCTGAAGGCCTCGCCCGGCTTCTTCACCAAGCAGCGCGAAGCAATCCGCGGCGTCACCGAGGAGACCACCACCGGCGTCAACCGCCTCTACCAGCTGCAGAAGAAGGGCCTGCTGCCCTTCCCGGCGATCAACGTCAACGATTCCGTCACCAAGTCGAAGTTCGACAACAAATATGGCTGCAAGGAATCGCTGGTCGACGGCATCCGCCGCGGCACCGACACGATGATGGCCGGCAAGGTCGCGGTGGTGTGCGGCTATGGCGACGTCGGCAAGGGCTCGTCGGCCTCGCTGCGCGGCGCCGGCGCCCGCGTCAAGGTCACCGAGGTCGACCCGATCTGCGCGCTGCAGGCAGCGATGGACGGCTTCGAGGTGGTGACGCTGGAAGACGCGGCCCCAACCGCCGACATCGTCATCACCACCACCGGCAACAAGGATGTCGTCACGCTCGACCACATGCGGGCGATGAAGGACATGGTGATCGTCGGCAATATCGGCCACTTCGACAACGAGATCCAGGTGGCGTCGCTGCGCAACCTGAAATGGACCAACGTCAAGCCGCAGGTCGACCTGATCACCTTCCCGGACGGCAAGCGGATGATCCTTCTCTCCGAGGGACGCCTGCTCAACCTCGGCAACGCCACCGGACATCCGAGCTTCGTCATGTCGGCCTCGTTCACCAACCAGGTCCTGGCGCAGATCGAGCTGTTCACCAAGCACGGCCAGTACCAGAACCAGGTCTATGTGCTGCCCAAGCATCTCGACGAGAAGGTGGCGCGGCTGCATCTCGACAAGCTCGGCGCCAAGCTCACGGAGCTCTCCGGCGAACAGGCCGCCTATATCGGCGTGACGCCGCAGGGCCCGTATAAGCCGGAACACTACCGCTATTAACCAAAGCGAAATTATCTACCAGATATTGAAGTCGGGTGGTTGACTTTCCGCCCGGCTTTATTTTTTGCGCCAATGATTCTTCACGCCGATTCCAGCAGGCGTTATTGTTGTGATTCGCGGTCCGGGGACATGTTGGGCCGGGGACGCATTCAGGGCGGTCTTGCATTCAAGCGGCGAAGAGGACCAAGACATGCCGGGGGATTACCCGCGAAGCGCGGGAAAGGCCGTTTCCGGCGGCCATGAGGATTCGAACGAAGCCGACCCCGCCGTGAACGGCGGCGGTTTTCGCGCCGGTGCGCGGCAGGCCTTGCTTCTTGCCACCTCGGCGCTTGCCAGCCCGCTGCTCGCCTTTGCCGCGCGCGCCGACACAAGCCTTCCGGGAAAGGCCGATGCGCCGGTCAGTACCGTCGAGGTCATGCAGCTCGCCATGTTCGTCGGCGTGATGGGCGCGGCGCTTGTCTCGGCCATCTTCCTGATCCGCGAACGCGGGCGCACCGCCGCGCAGAATGTCCAGCTCAGGGCCCGCATCGCGGACGTCAACGCGGCGCTGCAGCGTTCCGAGGCGCTGCTCAACCTGCGCGACCAGCGGCTGATCGTCTGGGCCACGGACAACAAGAAACCCGAACTCATCGGCAGCCTGCCGTTGGAAAGCGGCGCGCCCGACGACAGGTCCGCCTTCCTCGCTTTCGGCCGCTGGCTGATGCCGCGCTCGGCGGCGGCGCTGGAACACGCGGTCGCCGCGCTGCGCGAGCAGGCAAAGGCCTTCGATCTGGTCATCGAAACGCAGGCCGGCGTGCCGCTGGAAGTGCATGGCCGCAAAAGCGCGGCGCATGTCTTGGTGCGCTTCGTCTCGCTGTCGGAGACGCTGCGCAACCAAGCCAGGCTGAAGATCGAGAACCAGCGGCTCAGCGCCGACCACGACACCATGATCGGCCTGCTCGACGCGTTGAAGATGCCGGCATGGCTGCGGGCGGCGGACGGCCGATTGCAATGGGTCAACCGCGCCTATGCCGAGGCGGTGGAGGCGGAAAGCCCGGCTGCGGCCGTGCGCGACGCCAGGGAGTTCCTCGGCGGCCAGGCGCGCGATCAGATCGCCGAACAGCACAAGACGCGCGCGGTCTTCGAACAGACGCTTTCCACCGTGATCGATGGCGACCGCCGCATGTTCGCGGTCACCGACTTCGCCGGCGCCGACGGCTCGGCGGGACTTGCTTGCGACACAAGCGCGGCCGAGACGATCCGCGCCGAACATGAGCGGACCGTGCGCAGCCATGCCGACACGCTCGACCAGCTGAACACCGCGGTGGCGATCTTCGACACCGACGAGAAGCTGCGTTTCTTCAACCAGGCCTTCCAGAAGCTGTGGGGCCTGGATTCGGGCTTCCTGCTCAGCGCGCCCTCCAACACGCTGCTGCTTGACCGGCTGCGCTCGGAAGGCAGGATCGCCGAGCAGCCGGAATGGCGGCGCTGGAAGGAGAACCTGCTCAGCGCCTATCGCGCCGTCGAATCGCAGGAGCATTGGTGGCACCTGCCGGACGGCAAGACGATCCGCGTAGTGGCGAACCCGCAGCCGAAGGGCGGCGTCACCTGGGTGTTCGAGAACCTGACCGAGAAGATGGATCTCGAGAGCCGCTACCAGACCGCCGTGCGGGTGCAGGGCGAGACGCTGGACAACCTCGCCGAAGGCGTGGTCGTCTTCGGTCCGGACGGGCGGCTGCGCCTGTCCAATCCGGCCTTCGTCGCGCTTTGGGGGCTGACGGCGGAAGCGCTCAAGCCCAACGTCCATGTCTCGGCGATCCGCGACCTGTGCGACCAGCACGCCGCGAACAGCCCGTGGGGCGGCTTCGTCGCCGCCGTCACCGGCTTCGACGACGAGCGCCGCGACCGGCGCGGCCAGATCGAGCTGATCAATGGCAACGTGCTGAGCTACGCGGTGATCCACCTGCCCAATGGCCAGGTGATGATCACCTTCGTCGACGTCACCGACACCGTCAATGTCGAGCGGGCGCTGAAGGACAGGAACGAAGCGCTGGAGAAGTCCGACCAGTTGAAGAACGAATTCGTGCAGCACGTGTCCTATGAGCTGCGCTCGCCGCTGACCAACATCATCGGCTTCACCGAGTTGCTGTCGCTGCCCGCCACCGGGCCGTTGACGCCGAAGCAGCGCGAATATGTCGAGTATGTCGGCTCGTCGTCATCGGTGCTGCTCACCATCGTCAACGACATTCTCGACCTGGCGACGGTCGACGCCGGAATCATGCAGCTCGACATTTCCGAGATGAACATCGATCGGACGATCGCCGCGGCGGCCGAGCTGGTCGCCGACCGGCTGGACGAGCACCGGATCAAGCTCGCGATCGACGCGACGGAGGCGCCGGCGAGCTTCCATGGCGACGAGACCCGCATCCGCCAGATCCTCTACAATTTGCTCAGCAACGCGGCGAACTACGCGCCGGAGGCAAGCACGATCCGGCTTACCTGCCGGCGGCTGGCCGACGCCGTCGAGTTCTCGGTGCATGATGACGGCCCCGGCATGCCGCCGGACGTGCTGGAGTCGGTCTTCCGCCGCTTCGAGCCGCGCGCCAATGGCGGGCGGCGGCGCGGCGCCGGGCTGGGGCTCTCGATCGTCAAGAGCTTCGTCGAGCTGCATGGCGGAACCGTGCGCATCGAGACCGGCCAGGACAGGGGCACCACGGTGATCTGCACCTTCCCGGACAAGCCGTCCGGAATCCCGGATACGCCGGCCGGCATCCGCGACGCGGCCGAGTAGCGCGGCCTATATGGAAGGGATGGTGCTGGAGCGTTTTCTCGCCGACGAGGCGGCAACGGCAAGGCTTGGCGAGGATCTCGCCATGGCATTGCGCGCCGGCGACGCGATCGCGCTCAAAGGCGATCTCGGCGCCGGCAAGTCGACGCTGGCCCGCGCGCTGATCCGGGCACTGGCCGACGACGCCAATCTCGAGGTGCCGAGCCCGACCTTTACGCTGGTACAGAGCTACGAGACGCGCGTCCCCGTCCACCATTTCGACCTCTATCGGCTTTCCGCGCCGGA
This sequence comes from Mesorhizobium sp. M2A.F.Ca.ET.043.02.1.1, assembly GCF_003952405.1. NCBI lineage: Bacteria > Pseudomonadati > Pseudomonadota > Alphaproteobacteria > Hyphomicrobiales > Phyllobacteriaceae > Mesorhizobium > Mesorhizobium sp. M2A.F.Ca.ET.043.02.1.1. The sequence continues at coordinate 3,423,278 of NZ_CP034445.1, read as the reverse complement.
CGAGCTCGACGAGCTCGGACTCGACGATGCTCTCAGCCAAGGCGCGGCGTTGATCGAGTGGCCGGAACGGGCCGGAGACCGATTGCCCGCAAATGCGCTGTGGGTCGATCTCGCCGAACATGGCGAAGGTCGCGTGGCGCGGTTGTCGGGCCAGGGACCTGTCTTTGAGCGCGTGGCGCGATCGCTGGCCATGCGCGATTTCCTGGCCTCGGCCAGACGGGGCGAAGCCAGCCGCCGCCATTTCGTCGGCGATGCCTCCGCCCGCTCCTACGAGATCGTGTCGCTGCCCGGCGAGGCGCCGCGTGTGCTTATGAACTCTCCGCGCCTGGTGCTCGGGCCGCCGGTGCGCGACGGCAAGCCCTATGCGGTGATCGCCCATACGGCTCAATCCGTCGCCGCCTTCGTCGCCATCGACAAGGCGCTGCTGGCGAACGGCGTCAGCGTGCCGGTGATCCATGCCCAGGACATCGACCAAGGCTTTCTGCTCATCGAACATCTCGGATCGGAAGGTTTTCTCAGCCACGACGGCCAGCCCATCGCCGAACGCTACGAAGCAGCGGCCGAACTGCTTGCCATGATGCATGGCAAGGCCTGGCCCACGCGCATGGAAGCGGCGCCCGGCGTGGTCCACGACGTGCCGCCCTTCGATCGCGACGCCATGCTGATCGAGGCCGATCTTCTGGTCGACTGGTATGTGCCCTGGATCACCGGCGGTCCGGCGAGCGAGGACTTGCGAGCGGGCTATCACAAGGAATGGAACGCGGCGCTCGACCGCCTCGCCGGCAGCGAATACACGCTGATGCTGCGCGATTTCCATTCGCCCAACATCATCTGGCGGGCAGAGCGATCCGGCCTCGACCGGCTCGGCATCGTCGACGTCCAGGACGCGCTGATCGGGCCCGCCGCCTATGACGTCGCCTCCCTGGCCATGGACGCACGCGTCACCGTCTCGCCCGAGATCGAGCGCCGGACGGTCGCCGCCTATGTCGCGGCGCGGCACGCTGCGGGCGCCTTCCATGAAGCCGCTTTCGCCGAGGCCTACGCGATCATGGCGGCGCAGCGCAATTCGAAGATCCTCGGCATCTTCGTGCGGCTCGAAAAGCGCGACGGCAAGCCTTACTATCTGAAACACCTGCCGCGCATCCGCGACTATCTGAGGCGGGCGCTGGCGCATCCGGCGCTGGCCGGCCTGAAGGAATTCTACATGGCCCACGGCCTGCTCGAGGAACGGGTCCCATGAAGCCCCCAACCACGACGCCGAAGACAGCGATGGTGCTGGCGGCCGGGCTTGGCAAGCGCATGCGGCCGATCACCGACACGATGCCCAAGCCGCTGGTGAAGATCGCCGGCAAGACCTTGCTCGACTGGGGGCTGGACAGCCTGGAGGCCGCCGGCATCGCCAAGGCCGTCGTCAATGTGCACTATCTGCCCGAGCAGATCGTCGCCCATGTCGCCAGCCGGAAAGCTCCGAAGATCGTCATCTCCGACGAGCGCGAGGCGCTGCTGGAATCGGCGGGCGGCATCGTCAAGGCGCTGCCGCTTCTGGGCAGCGAGCCCTTCTACATCATCAACGCCGATACGTTCTGGATCGACAGCGGTCAGCCCAGCCTCAAGCGCCTTGCCCTTGCATGGGACGCCGCCAGAATGGATATTCTGCTGATGCTTACCGATCTCGACTCAGCGACCGGGCACTGCGTCGGCACCGATTTCCTGGTTGCCGCCGATGGAGCTCTACGGCGCTCGAAGGGTGATCCGACTGGCCTGATCTATGCCGGCGCCGCCATCATCCATCCGCGCATCTTCAAGGACGCGCCCACGGGCTCGCATTCGCTCAACGTCTATTTCGACAAGGCGATCGCCGCCGGGCGCCTGTTCGGCATGAAGATGAACGGGCGCTGGATCACCGTCGGCACGCCGGACGCCATTCCCGCCGCCGAAGCGGCCGTGGCCGGCGCGCTCGCGAAAGCGGTATGAGCGGCGCGCGCCGCGTCCTTTCCATCCCGCCCGGAGCGCCGTTCCTGCCGACGCTGGCGGAGGCGTTGCTCGACGGACGATTGATTCCCGGCTTTCGTTTCGACGGCGAGCCGCTGGCGCTGGCCGACGCGACCGTCTATGTGCCGACCCGACGCGCGGCGCGGGCGCTGCGCGGCGCCTTCGTCGACATTCTCGGTCAACGCTCGGCCATCCTGCCGACGGTGCGGCCGCTCGGCGAGTTCGACGAGGATGAGGCAGCCTTCGACGCAGAGGCGGCGCCGGCGATAGACCTCGCGCCGCCGATCGCGGCGCAGGAGCGATTGCTGTTGCTGGCGCCGCTGGTGCGTGCCTGGAAGGAAAGCCTGCCGGCGCATGTCAGAGAGCGGTTCAACGAGGAATTCGTCGTGCCGACCTCGGCCGCCGACGCCATCTGGCTGGCGCGCGACCTTGCCCGGCTGATGGACGAGATCGAGACCGAAGGCACGGATTGGGCGAAGCTCGCGACGCTGGTCACCGGCAATCTCGCCGGCTGGTGGCAGGTGACGCTCGATTTCCTCGGCATAGTCACCGACAACTGGCCGGAACTGCTCAAGGAGCGCAACCGCTCCAATCCGGCCGCGCATCGCAGCGCGCTGATCCGGCTGGAAGCGGCGCGGCTGAAGCGCAATCCGCCGGCCGGACCTGTGATCGCCGCCGGTTCGACCGGCTCGATTCCCGCCACGGCGGAACTGCTTGGCGTGATCGCCGGGCTGCCCAATGGCGCCGTCGTGCTGCCCGGGCTCGACCGCGAGCTGGACGACGCATCCTTCGCGGCGATCACGGCCCCCGGCGCGCGTCCGGCAACGCTCGGCCACCCGCAATATGGCCTCGCCAAGCTGATCGGCGGCATCGGCATCCAGCGCCGCGATGTCGAGGATGTCATCGCCGCGCCACCGCCGCTGGCGCTGCGGGCGGCCCTTGTCGGCGAGGCGCTGCGGCCCGCCGAAACCACCGAATACTGGACCGAAACGCGGCCGCGCTTCACGTCAGGCGATGTCGAACAGGCGCTTGCCGGCGTGACGCTGGTGGAAGCGGCGAACGAACGCGACGAGGCGGCGGCAATCGCCATTGCACTCAAACTTGCCGTCGAGGCACCGGGCAAGCGCGCGGCGCTCGTCACCGGCGACCGCGCGCTGGCGCGGCGGGTCTCGGCCGAGCTTCTGCGCTTCGGCGTCGTCGCCGACGATTCCGGCGGCGCGCCGCTCATCAACATACCGGCCGCCAGCCTGCTCAGGCTCGCGCTGAGCGCCGCGTTCCGGCCCGGCGACCCGGTAAGCCTGCTCTCCTTGCTCAAGCATCCGCTGCTCGGGCTCGGCCTCGAACGCCAGGCCGTGCGCAAGGCGGCCGAGTTGGTCGAGCTGGTCGCCTTGCGCGGCGGCACGGGCCGGCCGGATGTCGCATCGCTCGGCGCGCTTTTCGAGACGCGACTCGCGGAGCTGAGCGGCGATACGAGGCAGCCTTTCTGGTTTTCGCGGCTCACCGTGCGCGGCATCGAGCAGGCGCACGGCATACTTAGCCGCCTTACCAAGGCGCTCTCGCCGCTCACCGCTATGCGCGACGAGAAAGACGCCGATATCGCGACGCTGACCAGCGCAAGCGTCATCGCGCTGGAGGATCTCGGCCGCGCCGCCGATGGCAGCCTGGCGGAACTCTATGCCGGCGATGCCGGCGAGAAACTCGCCGAACTTTTGCGCGGACTGGTGGCGGCGTCCTCGCCCTTCACTTTCGCCGCCTCGGAATGGCCCGACGTGATCGAGGCGCTGATCGCGCCGGAGACGGTGAAGCCGGGGCAAGGCACCGACCGCAACATCGCCATCTGGGGCGCGCTGGAAGCGCGATTGCAGAATGTCGACATGCTGGTCATCGGCGGGCTCAATGAAGGGGTCTGGCCGCGCAAGCCCGATAGCGATCGCTTCATGTCGCGGCTGATGAAGACCGGCATCGACCTCGAACCGCCGGAGCGGCGCATCGGCCTTGCCGCGCATGATTTTCAGATGGCGATGGGCGCGGCGGAAGTGTTGCTGACACGGTCGGCGCGATCCGGCGATGCGCCGGCGGTGCCGTCGCGCTGGCTGCAGCGCATCCTGACCTTCATCAGCAAGGAGCCGGCGGCGGCCCTTCGCGGGCGGGGCGACGCGCTGCTTGGCTGGGCGCGCGCGCTCGATGCCGGCGAGAAGAAGGATTTCGCCGCCCGCCCGCAGCCCAGGCCGCCGCTCAGCATGCGCCCGCAGCATTTCTCGGTCACCGAGATCGAGACGCTGCGCCGCGACCCCTACGCGGTCTATGCGCGGCGCATCCTGGGGCTCTCGCCGCTCGAGCCGTTGATCCGCGATCCGGGCGCCGCCGAACGCGGCACGCTGTTCCACGAGATCCTGCATCTGTTCTCGCGGCGGGTGGAGGATCCAAGGGCGCCGAATGCGCTCTCGAGCCTCATCGAAGCCGGCCGTCTCTGCTTTGCCGAGGCAAAGCTTCCGCCGGACATCGAGGCCATCTGGTGGCCGCGTTTCGAAAAGCTCGCCGAGAATATCATCGAATGGGAGCATACCCGCGCCGATGCGGTCGCGAGGCGCTATGCCGAGGAACGCGCCGACAAGACGGTGGTCGGCCGCACCGGCGTGACGCTGTCGGGCTATGCCGACCGCGTCGACCTGCTGGCCGGCGGCATGGCCGACATACTCGACTACAAGACCGGCTCCTCGCCCTCGAAAGCGCAGGCGCACACGCTTTTGTCGCCGCAGCTTGCGCTGGAAGGCGCGCTGCTCAGGCGCGGCGCGTTCAGGGAACTGGGTATCCGCGAGCCCTCGCAGCTGGCCTTCGTGCGGCTGAAGCCGAATGGCGAGGTATTCGAGGAATCGATCCTCGAATACAACCGCAAGCCCCGCACCGCCAACGATCTCTCCGAGGAAGCCTGGGCGCGGCTAGAGCGGCTGCTGTTCCATTATGCCGACCCGACCACCGGCTATCTGTCGCGCGCCCTGCCCTTCCGCGAGGGCGAGGCCGACGGCGATTACGATCATCTGGCGCGCGTGCTGGAATGGTCGGCCGGCGGCGCCAGCGAAGACGAGGCGGAAGGATGAAATATCCGATCCCCTCCGATACCGCCGCCAGCCAGGCGCGCGCCTCGGATCCTGCCTATTCCGCCTGGGTGTCGGCCAATGCCGGCTCCGGCAAGACGCATGTCCTGGCGCAGCGCGTGATTAGGCTCCTGCTCAACGGCACCGATCCGTCGAAGATCCTGTGCCTGACCTACACGCGGGCTGCCGCCGCCAACATGTCGAACCGCGTGTTCTCGACCCTGTCCGAATGGACAGCGCTGCCCGATGCGGAGCTGGCGGTCAGGATCGCGGCGCTGGACGGCCGCGGCGCCGACCGCGACATGATGCGGCGCGCGCGCCGGCTGTTCGCCGAGGCGCTGGAGACGCCGGGCGGGTTGAAGATCCAGACCATCCACGCCTTCTGCGAATCCGTGCTGCACCAGTTCCCGCTCGAAGCCAACATCCCGGCGCATTTCGAGATGCTCGATCCGCAGATGGAGGCCTCGCTGTTCGCCGATGCCCGCCGCGACATGATCTCGGGCGCTGGCGCCGGCGTCGAAGGCCTGGCGGAAGCCTTCGCCACGGTGCTGGAGCGCGGCGGCGAGTTCGGTCTCGATTCCCTGCTTGCCGAGATCGTCGGCAAGCGCGACGAGTTGCGCGATTTCATCGCCAAGCTCGGCAGGGATCGGGATTTCCGGCCGCTCTTCGCCGAATTCGGCTTCAGGCCGGGACAGACGGCCGAGGGCATCGCCGCTTCGCTATGGCCGCTGCCTGGCTTCGACCCCCGCCAGTTCGCCGAATTCGCGCATGCCGCCGAAGCCGCCGACGCGCGGCAGGTGCTGAACAACGTCATCCCCTATGCACGGGGCGCCTTCGCCGAAGCCGACCCGATCCGCCGGCTGCGGCTGCTGGCAAAGGCCTTTCTCAAGGCCGACGGCGACCCCTATGAGCCGCCCAAGATCTTCAAGAAGGCGCTGGTCGACCGGCTACCGGATCTGCCGGACCGCTATCTGGCCGGGGCCAAGGCGATCCTCGACGTGTCGGACCGGCTGGCGCTGTTCCGCATGCTGGAAGGCACGGCGGCGGCGCTCACCGTCGCCGGCTGGCTGATCGCGCGCTACGAGCAGTTGAAGCGCGGACGCGGCTTCCTCGACTTCAACGACCTCATCACCCGCACCGTGAGCCTGCTGTCACGGCCCGATGCCGGACCATGGGTGCAGTTCAAGCTCGACCAGGGCATCGATCATATCCTGCTAGACGAGGCGCAGGACACCAGCCCGGACCAATGGGAGGTGGTGAAGAAGCTGACCGAAGAGTTCTTTGCCGGGCTCGGCCAGCGCGAGGCAGTCAGGCGCACGGTGTTTGCCGTCGGTGACGAGAAGCAGTCGATCTACTCCTTCCAAGGCGCCGCACCCGACTCCTTTGCCGAAAGCCGGCTATTGTTTGCCGGCCGTGTGCGCGACGCCGAAGCCGCCTTCGCCAATCTCAAGCTCACCTGGTCGTTCCGGTCGAGCGACGATGTGCTGGCCGCCGTCGACCGCGTCTTCGCGGAACCCGGCGTGCGGCGCGGCATCAGCCACGATCCCGATCCGCTCAGCCACAAGGCGATCCGCATCGACGCGCCGGGCTATGTCGAGGTGTGGCCTTCGGTCGGCGCCGAAATGGTCGAGGAGCCGGACGATTGGACGCTACCGGTCAACCATGCCAGCGCGCCCGCCGTGCGCGTCGCCGAGCATGTCGCCACGACCATCCAGACCTGGCTCAAGCAAGGCGAGATAATCGAAGGCAAGGGCCGGAAGCTGACCGCCGGCGACATCCTGGTGCTGGTTCGCAAGCGCGACCGCTTCGTCCATGCGCTGTCGCGCAGCCTGAAGAACCGGCAGATCCCGGTCGCCCGCGCAGATCGGCTCAGCCTGCCCGGCCATATCGCGGTGCAGGACCTGATCGCGCTCGGGCATTTCCTGATCCAGCCGGAAGACGATCTTTCCCTGGCCGCGGTGCTGCGCAGCCCGATCTTCGAGGTCTCCGAGGAGACGTTATTGACGCTTGCCGGCCAACGGCCGAAGGGCCAGTCGCTGATTGCCTCGCTCAGGCATCACGCGGCCGAAGATGTTTCCCTCGCCGCTGTCGTTAGCCGGCTCGATGGCTGGGCAACCGAGGTCGCGTTCAAGCCGGTGTTCGAATTCTACGCCGCGGCGTTGGCGCGTGACGGGCTGCGCCGCAAGATGACGGCGCGGCTGGGGCCCGAGGCCGGCGACATCCTCGACGAATTCCTGAGCTTTTGCCTGGCCGAGGAACGGACCGGACTGCCGGGGCTGGAATCCTTCCTCTCGACGCTGGAGAACGCCGGCCCCGAGATCAAGCGCGAGATGGACCAGACGCGCGACGAGGTCCGCGTCATGACCGTGCACGCCGCCAAGGGCCTGGAGGCACCAGTCGTCTTTCTGGTCGACGGCGGCTCGGCGCCGTTCAGCGACCAGCATCTGCCGCGGCTGATGCCGTTCGAAGGCTCGGGGACGCAATGGAAAGGCAAGGGCTATCTGTGGCGCTCGGCCAGCGATGTCGCCAACGGCGTCTCGAAGGCGGCGTCGGTGCGGGCGCGCGAGCTGGCGGACGACGAATACCGGCGGCTGCTCTATGTCGGCATGACGCGCGCCGAGGACCGGCTGATCGTCTGCGGCTATCACGGCAAGCGGCAGCCCAGCCCCGGCACCTGGCATTCGATCGTCAGCCGCGCGCTGCTGGGCGCGCCCGAGAGTTCCGAGCGGCGGCATCCGGCGACGGCCGATGTGGCCGTGCATCGCTTCCATATGACGAAACTGCCGCCGGTGGCGCTGGCAGCGGGCGAAGCCGAGCATAAAATCGAGCATGCCGCGCCGCTGCCGGACGAGCTGTTCCGGCCGTTGCCGCCCTATGAAGACCTGCCGCGGCCGCTTTCGCCCTCCGGCGCTTCGGCCTTGATCGAGGAAGCGCACGACGCCATCCCCGATACGCGCTCGCCGGTGCTCGACGCTGCCGCCGAGCCCGGCTTCGCCGTCGTGCGCGGCCTTGCCCTGCACAAATTGCTGCAGATGCTGCCCGGCATCGCCGAGGCGGAAAGGCACGGTGCGGCCGAGCGCTACCTGGCGCGCACCGGCGCAGATTGGCCAGATGGTGAGCGCGACAGGGCGTTGGACGCGGTGCTCTCCATCCTTTCCGACGACCGCTTCGGCGCGTTGTTCTCGCCGTCGTCCCGCGCGGAAGTCGCGATCATGGGCAGCCTGGAGGTGAAGGGCAGGCTGCGTTCCATCTCCGGCAAGATCGACCGGCTGGCTGTCACCCCGCAAAAGGTGTCGATCGTCGACTACAAGACCAACCGGCCGGCCCCCAAAGACCTGGCCGAAGTGCCGCCGGCCTATGTGCTGCAGCTTGCGCTCTATCGCGCGCTGCTTGAGCCGCTCTATCCGGGACGCGCGGTGACCGCGGCGCTGCTCTTTACCGAGGCACCGCGGCTGATCGAGCTGCCGGCCAGGGCCATGGACGATGCCCTTGCCCGACTCACGGGAGCGTGACACAAGAACTGCTTGAACATCGCCGCCACAACCACCACATTTGGTGCAACCCGAGTTTTCGAAAGGATTTCAGCATGGCCACCGTCAAGGTCGACAATGGCAATTTCCAGGCCGATGTGCTCAACGCCAAGGAGCCGGTCGTGGTGGATTTCTGGGCCGAGTGGTGCGGCCCGTGCAAGATGATCGGCCCGTCGCTGGAAGAGATCGCCAAGGAGCTCGGCTCCAAGGTGAAGATTGCCAAGCTCAACATCGATGAGAATCCGGAGCTTGCCGCGCAGTTTGGCGTGCGCTCGATCCCGACGCTGATGATCTTCAAGGGCGGCGAAGTGGCCGACATGAAAGTGGGCGCCGCGCCGAAGACGGCGCTGTCGCACTGGATCAACGGCGCCATCGCCTGAGTCAATCCGAAAGGTTCAAGATCAAGCCCGGCCATCGCGCCGGGCTTTTCTTTGGCGCCATCGCTCATGGCGCCCTGGCCCTGACGTTCGCGCCCGCCATCTCCTCTTCTACAGGAAAAGGAGAACGCCATGACCGGAACAGCCAAGGCCACAGTCCATGTCGACAATGAGCGGGTGATCGTCACCGAGTACCGCTTCGCGCCCGGCGCCAACACCGGCTGGCACCGCCATGGCCACGACTATGTCGTCGTGCCGCTGATGGACGGCAAGGTGAGGCTGGTGACCAAGGACGGCGAATCCTTCGCCGAAATGAAGAAGGGAGCGCCCTATTTCCGCCGCGAGGGCGTTGAGCACGACGTCATCAACGCCAATGACGGCGAATACGCTTTTATAGAGATCGAGCTGAAGTAGGCTTGGGTCACCAGTCGACGACGCGATCGCCGCCGGTGAACTGCGCGCTTTTTGCGGTGTATTCGAACAGCTCGATCCTCACGCCGTTGGGATCGGTGATCCAGGCCTGAAAAGTGTCGTCGCAGGCGAGCTTCTTCGGCGTCACCTCGACGCATTTCGAGCGGATATGGGCGATCGCAGCCTCGATATCTTCCACTTCCAGGCAGAAATGGTTGATCTGGTTACGGTCGCCGTCGCTGGCCTCGGTCTTCTCAAACACCTCGACATGGCTGCGGCCGCGGCAGTTGAGATAGAAGCCGAAAATCCTGCCGTCGCGCAGGAAATTGAACCTTGTGTCCATGCCAAGCACGTCGCGATAGAAGGAGCGTGTCGCCTCCAGGTCGTGCGCGAAGATGCAGACATGGGCGAGCTGCCTGACTTTGATCATGGCCGGTTCCTTTCGGCCCCCGCCGAATCCGCAGCGCTATCTTGACCCGGCCTCAGGTCGGAGGCGTGCCGTTTTCGGCCAGCACGGCGCCGGCGAAATAGAGCGAGCCGCCGATGAGAATGCGCGGCGCCGGGCCGTCCCAGGAGTCGCGCAAGAGCATGAGGGCGCTGGCGACGGAGCTGACCGGCTCGGCCGACAGGCCGGCCTCTTCCGCCCGCAATGCCAGCTCGTCGTTGGGAACGCCGGCATCGCTGTTGCTTACCGGCACGGTGTAGACATGGCGGGCAAGCCCCTTGAAGGCGCTGAAATAGCCGGTCTGGTCCTTGGTGTTGATCATGCCGGAAATCAGCACCAGCGGTCTCGGATTCTTCTCCTCCTGCTCGGCCAGCGCCTCGGCGATGACGATGCCGGCGCCGGGATTGTGGCCGCCGTCCAGCCAGATATCCGCGCCCTTCGGAGCCAGATCCACCAATTTGCCCTGCGTCAGCTTCTGCATGCGTGCAGGCCAGGCGACATGGGTCATCGCCCGCTCGGCGGCGCGATGGCCGATCTCGAAGCCGGCCGCCTTTACAGCGGCGATCGCGGCGGCGGCATTCGCGTACTGGTGCCGCCCGGGCAGGCGCGGCAGCGGCAGGTCCATCAGCCCGTCCTCGTCCTGATAGACCATGCGGCCGTTTTCCTCGAAGGCGAGGAAATCCTGGCCATAGACCACGGTCGGGCAATCCAGCCGCTCGGCCGTCTCGATCAGCACCTGAAGCGCGGTGTCGCTTTCCTGGGCGCCGATCACGACGGGGCAACCACGTTTCATGATGCCGGCCTTCTCGGCGGCGATCAGCTCGACGCGGTCGCCGAGATAGGCTTCGTGGTCCATCGAGATCGGCATGATCACCGAAACCGCGGGCCGCTTGATGACGTTGGTGGCGTCGAAGCGGCCGCCAAGCCCGACCTCGATGATGGCCGCCTCCGCCGGATGCTCCGAGAACAGGACGAAGGTGACGGCCGTGAGTATCTCGAAGACGGTGATCTTCTGGCCCTGATTGGCCTCGGCGACGCGCGCGATGGCCTCGGCGAATACATCGTCCTCGACGAGCTTGCCGCCGCCTTCGGCCGCCAGCCGGTAGCGTTCGTGCCAATTCACCAGATGCGGCGAGGTGTGGACGTGAACGAGATGACCGGCCGCCTCCAGCAGCGCGCGCGAGAAGGCGGCGCAGGAACCCTTGCCATTGGTGCCGGCGATGTGGATGACCGGCGGCAGCCGGTCCTGCGGATTGCCGAGGCGTTCGAGAAGCCGGGTGACGCGGTCCAGCGAAAGGTCGAAACCTTTCGGATGCAGCGTCATCAGATGTTCGATTTCGCGTTCGGCGGAGAGCGTTGTCATGGCGGAATCCTAACGCCTGACCCGGAGACCGGGAATCGGTCTCGGAACGGTCATATGCAAATAAGAGGCTACAGCAGACAACGCACGGCGCAAATCGCGGTTCGCGGCGAATGATGTCGCGCAGACCGATATGGCGTCATCAGGCCTGGGGCCGTGTCTCCGCGTTGGCGATCGCCGGCGGCAGGATTTCCGGCTCCAGCGGCTTGTCGGCTTGCGGCATCTTGAGCAGCATCTTCAGGAGCCGGGAAATGGTCTGGCGCATCTCCAGCCGCGAGACGACCATGTCGACCATGCCGTGCTCCATCAGATATTCGGCGCGCTGGAAACCGTCGGGCAGCTTTTCGCGAATGGTCTGCTCGATGACGCGCGGACCGGCAAAGCCGATCAGCGCGCCGGGCTCGGCGATATGGACGTCGCCCAGCATGGCGTAGGAGGCGGTGACGCCGCCGGTGGTGGGGTTGGTCAGCACGACGATGTAGGGCAGGCCGGCTTCCTTCAGCCGGTCGACGCCGACCGTGGTGCGCGGCAGCTGCATCAGCGACAGGATGCCCTCCTGCATGCGGGCGCCGCCGGAGGCGGCGAACAGGATCAGCGGCCGCCTGCGCTGCAGCGCGACCTCGAAGGCATGCACGATGGCTTCACCGGCGGCCATGCCGAGCGAGCCGCCCATGAAGGCGAAATCCTGCACTGTGACGATGACCGGCAGCCCATCGATGGTGCCGGCGCCGTTGAGGATCGCATCCTCGAGGCTGGTCTTGGCCTTCGCCTCCTTGAGGCGATCGGTGTAGCGCTTCTCGTCGCGGAACTTCAGCGGGTCCTGGACGACCTTGGGATTTTCCAGCACCTCGTATTTGCCGTCGTCGAAGAAGTATTTCAGCCGCTCCTTGGCCGAAATCTTCATGTGGTGCCCCGAGGCCGGGATGACGAACTGGTTGGACTCGAGGTCCTTGTGGAAGATCATCTCGCCGGTCTCGGGATCCTTGATCCAGAGGTTTTCCGGCATGTCGGTGCGCCGGCCGAGCATCGAATTGATCTTCGGGCGGACGTAATTGGTGATCCAGTTCATGGCTTCGGCTCCCGTCCTGGAAAGGACTTCCCGCAATTCCAGGAAAAGTCTGTGGCGATTTTCCGTCCGGAACTGCTTGTAGAGGAATAGTCAGGCTATTCGGCGGCAACAAGGCGGGCCGAACGGACGCCCTGGGCGAGGCCGCTGACCAGCGTGGCGACGGCTTCGGCCGGATCGGCTGTCTTCTCGCCCTTCGGTCCCAGCACATTGGCGATCGCATTGACGATCGCCGTGCCGACCACGACGCCGTCGGCCGAGGCGCCGATGACGCGCGCCTGCTCGGCGGTCTTGACGCCGAAGCCGACGCAGACCGGCAGCGCAGTGTGGCCCTTGATGCGGGTGACCGCCGCCGAGACCTTGGCGGTGTCGGCAAGCGCCGAGCCGGTGATGCCGGTCATCGAGACGTAATAGACGAAGCCGGAGGTGTTTTCGAGCACCTTGGGCAGGCGCTTGTCGTCGGTGGTCGGCGTCGCCAGGCGGATGAAGTTGACGCCGGCTTTCAATGCCGGAATGCAGAGCTCTTCATCCATTTCCGGCGGCAGGTCGACGACGATCAGGCCGTCGATGCCGCTGGCCTTGGCGTCGACGAGGAAGCGATCGACGCCGTAGATGTAGATCGGATTGTAATAGCCCATCAGCACGATTGGCGTCTCGTCGTCGCCGGCGCGGAAATCCGACGCCATCTTCAGCGTCCTGGCCAGCGTCTGGCCGCCCTTCAGCGCCCGAAGACCCGCCGCCTGGATGGCCGGACCGTCGGCCATCGGATCGGAGAAGGGCATGCCGAGCTCGATGACGTCGGAGCCTGAGGCAGGCAGCGCCTTCATGATCGACAGTGAGGTCTCGTAATCGGGGTCGCCGCCCATGACGTAGGTGACCAGAGCCGGACGGCCCTCGGATTTGAGCTTCGCCATGCGGCGGTCGATGCGGGTGGTCATTGTCAGATCTCCATGCCCAGCATGTTGGCCACCGTGTGCACGTCCTTGTCCCCGCGGCCCGACAGATTGACGATGACCAGCTGGTTCTTGTCCATCTTCGGCACGATCTTCATCGCATGGGCGATGGCATGCGCCGATTCCAGCGCCGGGATGATGCCTTCGACCCGGGTGGTGATCTGGAAGGCCTCCAGCGCCTCGTCGTCGAGGATCGGCTCATATTGGACACGGCCGGAATCGCGCAGCCAGGAGTGCTCGGGGCCGACGCCGGGATAATCGAGACCGGCCGAGATCGAGTGGCCGTCGAGGATCTGGCCGTCCGCGTTCTGCAGCAGATAGGTGCGGTTGCCGTGCAGCACACCGGGCTTGCCGGCATTCATCGACGCGCAATGCTCGACGCCGTCGACGCCGCGCCCTCCCGCCTCGATGCCGATGATGCGCACTTCCTTGTCGTCAAGGAAAGGGTGGAACAGGCCGATGGCGTTGGAGCCGCCGCCGACGGCGGCGATGATGACGTCCGGCAACCTCCCTTCCTGCTCCAGCATCTGCGCGCGCGCCTCCGAGCCGATCACCGACTGGAAGTCACGCACCATCTCCGGATAGGGATGCGGGCCGGCGGCGGTGCCGATCAGGTAATAGGTGTCCTCGACATTGGTGACCCAGTCGCGCAGGGCTTCGTTCATGGCGTCCTTCAGCGTGCCGTGGCCGGCGGTGACCGGCCGCACCTCGGCGCCGAGCAGCTTCATGCGGAAGACGTTGGGGCTCTGGCGGGCGACGTCGGTGGCGCCCATGTAGACGACGCAAGGGTAGCCGAAGCGCGCCGCGACGGTTGCCGAGGCGACGCCATGCTGGCCGGCGCCGGTCTCGGCGATGATGCGCTTCTTGCCCATGCGCTTGGCGAGCAGGATCTGGCCGAGGCAGTTGTTGATCTTGTGCGAGCCGGTATGGTTCAAATCCTCGCGCTTGAAATAGACCTTGGCGCCGCCGAGATGCTTCGTCAGGCCTTCGGCGAAATAGAGTTTTGAGGGCCGTCCGGCATAGTGGGTCGACAGGTTCTGCAGTTCGGCCTTGAACTCCGGATCGTTCTTGGCGTGGTTCCACTGCTCTTCGAGATCGAGGATCAGCGGCATCAGCGTCTCGGCGACGAAGCGGCCGCCGAAAATGCCGAACATGCCCTGCTCGTCGGGTCCGGTGCGGAAGGAATTGGGCATAGCCGGCTTGTTCATCGCCGATCTCCTGATTTTAGTTGTGCTCAGGCGGCGCGGTCGTCGCGCGCGGCCCTGACGGCCCGGAAAAACTGCTCGATCAGCGCCGGATCCTTGACGCCCGGAGCGCTTTCCACACCGGACGAGACGTCTATTCCGGGAGGGTTGGCCAGTCTCAGGGCATCGCCGATATTGGCGGCGTTGAGCCCACCGGAAAGCATGTAATCGAGCCCGGCGTCAAGGCCGGCAAGGATGCGCCAGTCGAAGGCGACGCCATTGCCGCCCGGCAGCTGCGATCCCTTGGGCGGCTTGGCGTCGAACATGAAACGATCGGCAATCCCGACGAACGGCTTTATACGCTCGAGGTCGGCTGTCTCGCTGACGGAAAAAACCTTCATGACCGGCAGGCCGTAACGCGCCTTGATCTCGGCCACGCGCTCAGGCGTTTCCGAACCGTGAAGTTGCAGCATATCCGGCTGCATCTTGGCGACGATCTCGTCCAGGAAAGCATCATCGGCGTCGACCGTGACGGCAACCGCCAAGGCCTTGCCGCGCACCGCTTCGCGCAGGCGCCCGGCCTCGGCGGGCTCGACATAGCGCGGGCTTTTGGGGAAGAAGATAAAGCCGACATGGCTGGCGCCGCCGGCAAGGGCGGCGGCCATCGCGGCGTCGGTCTTCAATCCGCAGATCTTGATGTCGAGCGTCATGGGCCGGGCTTGGCACGAAAAGCCGCGAGAGTCGAGAAAAAGCATGCTGTTGCCACCACGGCGGAAAACGCTACCTTCATATAGGAACCACAGGCGAGCAGGATAATCATGGCCGACCGGACCGTCGCCGAACTGAAGCAGAAGGTCGCGCAAGCGCGCGAGGTGATCGCGCATCTGATCGACAAGGCCGCCTTCAACGGCGCCGAGGCGCACCGGGCGCTGGACTATTTCGGCAGCGACGCCTTCGACCGGGATTTTCTGCCTTGGCCGCATATCGAGGAAGGATTGCGGCCGGACGAGTTGAATGCGGCGAATGACGATTGAGGGGTGCGTGAGGCAACCACGCGGTCGTCATCCTAGGGCGGAGCGACGCGAAGCGGCGCGCGGACCCTAGGATCCATGCCGTTACATCAGCCGAAAGGTGCAGCGGCGGAGATGGCTCAGCTAATCTCCAGCGTTTGCGCTAGCAGTGGCGGCGTTCTTCGCACCGCTGCATCCGCTGTAGCTACTCGAACACAATCGCCTGCAACGCCCCACCATTCCGCTTCAGCCAGTCCTTGCAGCGGTCGGTATCCGGGCAGAGCTTCTCGCACAGCTTCCAGAATTTCGGGCCGTGGTTCATCTCCTTGAGATGCGCCACCTCGTGCGCCACCAGGTAATTTATTACCGCCGGCGGCGCCATCATGATGCGCCAGGAGAAGGAGAGATTGCCCTCCGAGGTGCATGATCCCCAGCGGCTGGAGGTATCCTTGTACCTTATGGCCTTGGCGCGCTTGCCGATCGACTCGGTGTGCTTGACCACCAGCCTTTCGATCTCCTTCTTGGCCTCGCGCTTGAGATAGTCGGCGACACGGCGCGGCAGATGGATGCGCTCGCCATGGACGACCAGAAGCGGGCCGCGGTCGTCGCGCGAGACGGTGACGGTGCCGCGCTTCGAAGGCTCATGCACGATGCGGTGCGGCACGCCGCGGATCGGGATCTTTATGCCGGGGCGCACTTGCGGGCGGGTCGGCACCTTGGCCAGGCGCTGCTCCAGCCAGTCCTGGTGGCGGTCGAGGAATTTCTCCACCTCGCCCCGGCGCAGGCCGGGCGGCACGGTGACGCGGAGGCCCTGGCCGCCGGAATCGATGCGCAATGTGAGCCGCCTGGCCCTGGCGCTTTCGACGATCTTCAGCGGCAGCGTTCGGCCGGCGACGCAATGTTCGCGCTCCACCACAGGGGTGGGCTTTGGCTTGGTCAGATTGCGAAAGAAGCCGAGGGTCATGGCTGGACGATACGCGATTCGAAAAAAACGGCCAGTGGAGGGAAGCTACAAAGAGAACAAAAACGAAACGGCGCCGCTAGACGCGACGCCGCATATCAAGCCGAGACCTGTCGCAGGATCTCAGTCGTCGAGCAGGTTCGTGCCCTTGCCGCGCTTGGCAGCGGGCTTGTCGTCCGAGCCGGTGGTGGTCGGCGCGGTATGCTTGTTACGGTTGGCCATGAAGCGGTCAAACTCTTCCTGGTCCTTGGCGCGGCGCAGTTCGCGGGCGTAGTCGTCGAACTCGGTCAGCATCTCGTCAAGCTTGCGGCGCTCCTCGGCCAGGCGCTCCAGCTCCTTCTCGCGCCAGTCGTCGAAGGCGACGTTGCCGGTGCGGGCCGAACCGTGACCCCAGCGGGCCGCCTTGTCGGAGCCGCGGCGGCAGCCGGCGAAGATGCCGTCGGTCGCGCGGTTGACGTCGCGCTTGAAGCCTTCCAGCCGGTCGCCCCAGATGATGTAGGCGAGCATGGCGAAGCCGAGCGGCCAGAACACCATGAAGCCGATGACCATCAGCGCGATGGTGGCCGGCGTCCAGGCCGGACGGATCAATGCAGTCGTATTCATTTCTCCCAATCCTTCCGTTGGAGACAGCCAAACCGGCTGCGTGGAATCGAAATGGGAAGGCGAAATGGGCTATTCAAGACAAATCCGGCCAAAACCGGCGAAGCTTCTGAAATGATTATCGCTTTTTGAGTTTTTCCAGGAAAAGCACTGCCATGCCGGCGACAAGCCCCCAGAACGCCGCGCCGACGCCGAAGAGCGTGAGCCCCGAAGCCGTCACGGCGAAGGTGACGGTGGCCGGCATGCGGTCGCCAGCGTCATGAAGGGCTATCGACAGCGCGTTGGCCAGGGGCGCCGTCAAGGCTAGCCCCGCGACCAGCACGATCAGGCTTTGCGGCAGGACGGCGAAGATCGCCACCAGCGAGGCGCCGAAGATGGCGAAGATGAGATAGGCGAGCGCGTAGAACGGCCCGGTCTTCCACCGCTCGGCCGGGTCTGGATGGACGTCGGGGCCGGTGCAGATGGCGGCCGAGATCGCCGCGAGATTGGTGGTCGCGGCGCCGAACGGCGCCGAGAGCAGCGAGAACAGGCCGGTGACGCCGATCAGCGGACCGGGCTCCGGATGATAGCCCGCTGCGCGCAGCACCGCGAGGCCGGAGAGGTTCTGCGAGGCCATGGTGACCAGGTAGAGCGGCAGGGCAAGGCCGATGGTCGCCGATGCGGTGAATTGCGGCGCAATGAACGTCAATGTCGACAGTTCCGGCACAGGCAGGCTGCCGACGCGGCCGGTGAGGAAAGCGGCAAGGCCGCCGCCGACCAGCACCACCAGCACCGATAAAGCCGGATTGAACAGGCGAATGACGAAGAAGGCGGCGATCAGCGGCAGGATCAGCCAGGGATCAGCGGGAATGGTTTTCACCGCATTGACGGCGAAACTGACCAGGATGCCGGCCAGCATGCCGGACGCCACAGAGGCCGGAATCTGCGCGATCAGCCGGGTCAGCGGCTTGAACAGGCCGGTGGCGACCAGAAGGACGCCGGTGACCATGAAGGCGCCCACGGCCTGCGGCATCGTGAAACCGCTGGAGGCCGCGATCAGGGCGAGACCCGGCGTCGACCAGGCGGTGATGACAGGCATTTTCGTGCGCCAGGACAGCCACAGGCATTCCACGACCATGGCAAGGCAGATCGCCGTCACGCCGCTGGCGGTCTCGATCTGTGTGGCGCCGACCGCCTTGGCGGCGGCGATGACGAGGGCCAGCGTGCCGCCAAAGCCGACGATCGCGGCGACGAAGGCGGATATCGGGATGGAGATGCGCACGGTCACGCGGCCCGCCTGACCATGTCGGCGACGGCGCGCTGCAGCATATCGAGATCCTCGGGACGGGACAGGCGATGGTCGCCGTCGGGGATCAGCGACAGCGTCACGTCGTCGGCGGGAAGCATCGATGCGAGCTTCAGCGCATGGCTGGACGGCACGTCCGGATCGGCCAGGCCCTGCAATATGTGCACCGGACAGTGCGTGTCGATCGGTCCGGTCATGACCCGGTTGGCGCGGCCGTCCTCGATCAGCGCCCGGGTGTAGATATAAGGCTCGTCCGAATAGTCGGACGGCTCGGCAAAAAATCCCTTTTTAGAAAGATCGCGCCTCTGTGCCTTGGTCAGCACCGGTTCGATCAACTCGAAAGTGAAGTCAGGCGCCGGGGCAAGCAGCACGAGACCAGCCACCCGGTCGTCGCCCGCCCGGCGCAATTCCTGCACCATGCGCAGCGCGATCCACGCCCCCATCGAGGAGCCGACCAGTATCTGCTTGCCTTTGCTGAAACGCCGGAAGACGGCGAGGCTCTCGGCCAGCCATCTGGAGATCGTGCCGTCGGCGAATTCGCCGCCCGACTCGCCGTGGCCGGAATAGTCGTGGCGCAGATAGGCGCGGCCCTCGCGAGCGGCCCAGGCGGCAAGCGTCTCCGCCTTCGTGCCCAGCATGTCGGACTTGTAGCCGCCGAGCCACACCACGCCGGGCGCCGCGCCGGGCGCCTGCCTGACGGCGATGCTCGATCCGTCCACGTCGATGAAAACCGGAGCGCCGGCGGCCATGGGCTTGGTCCTTTCCGCCGGTCTTTTGACACAGGCGGTGGTTCAACGAAAAGTGCTCGCGGCATTTCTTTGCTTGGTGCAGACAATTGCAGGCGGCAGGTGATTTTCCGGCAGGGCTATGCTATTGACTCACGCCCCGCGCTCACCACATAGGCGCGTCCACCTGTTTTGACTCTACAGAAACCCTGAACGAAACGGCCGAGGAGACCACGACCATTCGCAGACCTTTCAAAGCAGCGGCACCCACCAAGGACGGGCCGCGCTCCAACCGAGACATCCGGGTTCCCCGGGTCCAGCTTATCGACGCCGAAGGCCAGAACCGCGGCGATGTTTCCATCAACGACGCATTGCTGCTGGCCGAAGAGGCCGGGCTCGATCTCGTCGAGATATCGCCCAATGCTGTACCGCCCGTCGTCAAGATCCTCGATCTCGGCAAGCTGAAATACGCCAACCAGAAGAAGGCGGCCGAGGCGCGCAAGAACCAGAAGGTCATCGAGATCAAGGAGATCAAGATGCGCCCGAACATCGACAGCCATGACTACGAAACCAAGATGAAGGCCGTGCGGCGCTTCTTCGAGGAAGGCGACAAGGTCAAGCTGACGCTGCGCTTCCGCGGCCGCGAGATGGCGCATATGGAGCTTGGCATGCAGCTTCTGAACAAGGTGCGCGAGGAAGTGGCGACGATCGCCAAGGTCGAGGCGGAGCCGAAGCTCGAAGGCCGCCAGATGATGATGGTTCTGGCGCCGCGCTAAATCCCGCCAAAATCATGGTGCAGGGGCGTCCCGACGATCGGCGGGACGCCTGTTTTCTGTCCGATCGCGAGCAAATCGACGACCGAGTTCTTCGGTTGCGTGCAAATCTCGACGATCGCTTCGCGATCGCGAGCAGACGATCGGGTTTTCCTCATGGCCGATGAAGTGAAGTCCAAGCCTGCCAGGCAAACGCCAGGTCTCGGCGGCTATCAGTATATGCGCCGCGTTGTGCTGGCCGTTCTGATCGTGGTGCTGTTTGCCGCGCTTCTGTTCGGACAGTCGACTTTTCCGCCGGACACGCCGGTGCACGAAACGATCGAGATGTTCGGCGTGCTCTTGATTTTTCTCGGCATAGTCGGGCGATTGTGGTCGACGCTTTATATCGGGGGGCGCAAATCCTCCGAAGTGGTCACCGGCGGGCCCTATTCGATCACCCGCAATCCGCTCTATCTGTTCTCGACGGTGGCGGCCGCCGGCGTCGGCGCGCAAATCGGCTCGTTTTCAGGCATCATTCTCTTTGCGCTGCTGTGCGCCGGCGCGTTCCACATCGTCATCCTGCGCGAGGAGCGGTATCTGAAGGAAGTGCTCGGCGCCCCTTACGCGGCCTATCTTGCCAAGGTGCCGCGTTTCTTCCCGAACCTGACGCTCTACCAGGAGGGCGACACCGGCAGCTTCAAGCCGCGCCTGCTGTTGAACACGCTGCTCGACGGGCTGGTGTTCCTGGTGGCGCTGCCGGCCTTCGAGCTGATCGACGGCATGCAGCAGTCGGGGGTGTTGCCGGTGTGGTTCACGCTGCCGTAGGAACGGTGATCCTCAGGTGAGGCCGGCCTGCAAACGGCGGCTTCCTGCGCTTCCGGTGCTCACGTACTTTAAGTACGCTCCGCTCCGGTTCTCGGAAGCCACCGTTTTCGACTCGGCCTGACCTGAATCTCAACCGTTCCCCCCGACGCACATCGAGAACACCGCGTCACACGGCTTGAGGTGTTGCACACAGGCCGTCTTTGATCTATAGGACCGCGGTTCTAGAAAACCGCCCGGCAGGGCATGCCGTGGCGGTTTCATTTGCTTTTCGGGCTTTGGTCGGCCCGAAGCGGACAAGAAGCGCGATGGTGCGCCACCAATACGGAGTAGCAAAATGCCCAAGATGAAGACCAAATCGGCCGCCAAGAAGCGGTTCAAGATTACTGCCACCGGCAAGGTGCTATCGGCTGCCGCCGGCAAGCGCCACGGCATGATCAAGCGTTCCAACAAGTTCATTCGCGATGCCCGCGGCACGATGGTTCTGGCTGAACCGGACGGCAAGAAGGTCATCAAGAATTTTCTGCCGAACGGCCTCTGAGCATTCGGCCTGGTTACGTTTTAAGGAGATCATGACATGGCACGCGTCAAGAGAGGCGTCACCGCCCACGCCAAGCACAAGAAGGTCCTGAAAGCCGCCAAGGGTTTCTACGGCCGCCGCAAGAACACCATCCGCATCGCCAAGCAGGCGGTGGAGAAGTCGCTGCAGTATGCCTACCGCGACCGCAAGAACCGCAAGCGCTCGTTCCGCGCGCTGTGGATCCAGCGCATCAACGCGGCGACCCACGAGCATGGCCTGACCTATGGCCGTTTCATCGACGGTCTCAACAAGGCCGGCATCGAGATCGACCGCAAGGTCCTGTCGGACATGGCCATCCACGAGCCGCAGGCTTTCGCCGCGCTGGTCGCCAAGGCCAAGGTCGCGCTCGAATATCTGAAGAACACCACGCCGAATGCTTTTGAGAGCGCTGTCGCCTAAGCCAGCGCTTCCCAAGCATTTCTAGTACTGATTTGGGGAACCCGCGCTGGCACGGCTGGCGCGGGTTCTTTTTTGCACCTGATGTAACCAAAATGGCACCCGCGTAGTCACAATCGTAACGCGCTAAAGCAGCCACCGAATAGAAAGAATTTCGCCGTGAATGCCACTGCTGGAAATCTTGAAGCCCTGGAAGCTTCGTTGCTCGCCGAGATCGCGGCGGCCTCGGACGAGGCCGCGATCGAGGCGGTGCGCGTCTCGGCGCTGGGCAAGAAGGGCTCGGTCTCCGAAATGCTGAAGACGCTGGGCGCGATGAGCGCCGAGGAACGGCAGGTGAAGGGCCCAGCGATCAACGGCCTCAAGAACCGCGTCACCGAGGCGCTCATCCAGCGCAAGGCCGAGTTGAAGGACGTGGCGATCGCCGCCCGGCTCGAGGCCGAGAAGGTCGATGTCACGCTGCCTGTGCGCCAGTCGCCCGCCGAGCGCGGCCGCATCCATCCGATCAGCCAGGTGATCGACGAGATCGCGGCGATCTTCGGCGATCTCGGCTTCTCGATCGCCGAAGGCCCGGATATCGAGACCGACCACTACAATTTCACCGCGCTGAACTTCCCCGAGGGACATCCGGCGCGCGAGATGCACGACACCTTCTTCTTCCAGCCGGACGAGAAGGGCGAGCGCAAGCTGTTGCGCACGCACACCTCGCCCGTGCAGATCCGCACTATGGAGCGGCAGAAGCCGCCGATCCGCATCGTCATCCCCGGCAAGACCTACCGACAGGATTCCGACGCCACGCATTCGCCGATGTTTCACCAGGTCGAAGGGCTGGTGATCGATAAAACCGCCAACATCGCCAACATGAAGTGGGTGCTGGAGGAGTTCTGCAAGGCCTTCTTCGAGGTGCCTAGCGTCAAGATGCGCTTCCGCCCGTCCTTCTTCCCGTTCACCGAACCCAGCCTCGAGGTCGACATCCAGTGCGACCGCTCGCGTCCGGGCGAAGTGCGCTTCGGCGAAGGCTCCGACTGGATGGAGATCCTGGGCTGCGGCATGGTGCATCCCAACGTGCTGCGTTACGGCGGGCTCGATCCCGACGAATATCAGGGCTTTGCCTGGGGCATGGGTATCGACCGCATCGCCATGCTGAAATACGGCATGCCGGATTTGCGCGCCTTCTTCGATGCCGATGTGCGGTGGCTCACGCATTACGGCTTCCGGCCGCTCGACCTGCCGACGCTGTTTGGGGGATTGTCGACATGACTGCTCCCCACACCGGG
This sequence comes from Mesorhizobium sp. M2A.F.Ca.ET.043.02.1.1, assembly GCF_003952405.1. NCBI lineage: Bacteria > Pseudomonadati > Pseudomonadota > Alphaproteobacteria > Hyphomicrobiales > Phyllobacteriaceae > Mesorhizobium > Mesorhizobium sp. M2A.F.Ca.ET.043.02.1.1. The sequence continues at coordinate 3,400,460 of NZ_CP034445.1, read as the reverse complement.
GGCTGCCGGTGCGGCGCGGTGCGGTTCGAGGCCTCGGCCGAGCCGCACCACATCAGCTATTGCCATTGCGGCGACTGCCGGCGCGCCACCGGCGCGCCGGTGTCGGCCTTTGTCGGCTTCATGGCCGACCAGGTCGCGCTCGAAGGCAAGTCGCTGAAAAGCTATCGCAACGGCCCGGTGGAGCGCTCCTTCTGCGGCATTTGCGGCTCGCCGATCGCCTATGTCGATAAGCGGCTCGACAACAAGATCTATTTCATGCTCGGCGTCATGGACATGCCGGCCTATTTCAAGCCGACGCTGCATGCCTATGTGCGCGAGCAACTGCCCTTCCTGCACATGCCGGACGACCTGCCGAGACATCTGAAGACCAGCGTGCCCCGACCAGAAGGGCAAGGACCGAACGGAACAGAACCATGAAATTCACGCTCTCCTGGCTCAAGGACCATCTCGAGACCGACGCCTCGCTTGCCGAGATCGTCGAGCGGCTGACCGCGATCGGCCTCGAAGTCGAACATGTCGACGACAAGGCAGGCTTGAAACCCTTCGTCATCGCCAAGGTGCTGACGGCGGTGCAGCACCCCGATGCCGACCGGCTGCGGGTGCTGACCGTCGACACCGGCGACGGCAAGCCGCCCGTGCAGGTGGTGTGCGGGGCGCCCAATGCCCGCGCGGGGATGATCGGCGCCTTCGCCGCGCCCGGCACCTACATCCCGGGCATCGACGTGACGCTCTCGGTCGGCAAGATCCGCGGCGTCGAAAGCCATGGCATGATGTGCTCGGAACGCGAGCTGGAACTGTCGGACGAGCACAGCGGCATCATCGATTTGCCTGAGGATGCGCCGGTCGGCACCAGCTTCGCGGCCTACGCGCATCTCGACGATCCGGTGATCGAGATCAACCTGACGCCGAACCGCCCGGACGCGACCAGCGTCTACGGCATCGCGCGCGACCTCGCGGCGAGCGGGCTCGGGCGGCTGAAGACAGCGCCCGTGGAAGCGATTCCGGGCAAGGGCGCGACACCGGTCAAGGTCACGATCGAGGCGCCCGAGCTTTGCCCCGGCTTCGCGCTGAGGCTGGTCAAGGGCGTCAAGAACGGCCCGTCGCCGAAATGGCTGCAGCAGCGGCTGATCGCCATCGGGCTCCGGCCGATCAGCGCGCTGGTCGACATCACCAACTACGTCACCTTCGACCGCGGCCGGCCGCTGCATGTGTTCGACGCCAAGAAAGTCGCCGGCAACCTCGTGGTGCGCCGCGCCAGGGACGGCGAGAAGGTGCTGGCGCTGGACGGACGCGAATACACGCTGACGCCCGAAATGTGCGTGATCGCGGACGACAATGGCGTGGAATCGATCGCCGGCATCATGGGCGGCGAGCATTCGGGCTGCGACGAGAACACCACTGATGTGCTGATCGAATCCGCGCTCTGGGATCCGATCACCACGGCCCGCACCGGCCGCGCGCTCGGCATCATCACCGATGCCCGCTACCGCTTCGAGCGTGGCGTCGATCCCGAATTCATGGTGCCGGGTGTCGAGCTGGCTACCAAGCTGGTGCTCGATTTCTGCGGCGGCACGCCGAGCGAGATGGAGGTTGCCGGCTATGCCGGACACAAGCCGATGGTCGTGTCCTTCCCGCTGTCGGAAGTGAAGCGGCTGACCGGCATCGAGGTGCCGAGGGAAGAAACCCTCGGAATCCTGACCCGTCTCGGCTTCGAGCCGCAGGGCTCGGACGACGTCTTCAAGGTGAGGGTGCCCTCATGGCGGCCGGATATCGACGGCAAGGCCGACCTGGTCGAAGAGGTGATGCGCATCCATGGCGTCGACAACATCTTGGCCCAGCCGCTGACCTCGCACGACGCCGTCAACGGCAAGATCCTGACCACGCTGCAGGTGCGCACCCGCGCCGCCAAGCGGGCGCTCGCCGTGCGAGGCATGATGGAGGCCGTCACATGGTCGTTCATCCCGGCCAAGCACGCCGAGCTGTTCGGCGGCGGCCAGACGGCGCTGAAGCTCGCCAACCCGATCGCCGCCGACATGTCCGACATGCGGCCTTCGCTGCTGCCCGGACTGATCGCCGCGGCGCAGCGCAATGCCGACCGCGGCATCGGCGACGTGGCGCTGTTCGAGGTCTCCGGCACCTATGAAGGTGACGCGCCCGAACAGCAGCGGCGAGTGGCAGCCGGCGTGAGGCGCGGCACGGCCAAACTCGACGGTTCGGGCCGCAGCTGGGCCGGCAATGCCGGTCCGGTCGGCGTGTTCGACGCCAAGGCGGACGCGATCGCGGCGCTGGAAGCCTGCGGCGCGCCGGTCGACCGGCTGCAGATCGAGCCCGGCGGCCCGGCCTGGTATCACCCGGGACGTTCCGGCACGATCAAGCTCGGCCCCAAGACGGTGCTCGGCACTTTCGGCGAATTCCATCCGAAGACGCTGGACGGGCTCGACGCGTCCGGCCCGATCTGCGGCTTCGAAGTCTTCGTCGACGCCGTGCCGGAGCCGAAGGCCAAGCCGACGCGCACCAAGCCGAAGCTGGAGCTGTCGCCCTTCCAGGCGGTGAAGCGCGATTTCGCCTTCGTCGTCGACAGGACGGTCGAGGCCGGAACGCTGGTGCGAGCAGCCTTGGCTGCCGACAAGAAGCTGGTCACCGGCGTTTCGGTGTTCGACGTCTTCGAGGGCGCGTCTCTCGGCGCGTCCAAGACGTCGATCGCCATCGAGGTGTCGATCCAGCCGGTCGAAAAGACGCTGACCGACGAGGATTTCGAGGCGCTGGCCAAGCGCATCGTCGAGAACGTCAACAGGCAGACGGGCGGCGTGTTGAGAGCATAAGGCATTGCCGGCAGGTGGCGAATCGCCTTCCAAAGGGCGATGGACCACCTCCGCTATTCCGGCCTTCCCTTCGAAACGCAACGCGCGGCTTTCCTCGCCATCGTCGCGGCCGACCCGCTGTTGGCCGAGACGCTGTCGCGGGCGCGGGCGCTTGCGCTGCCGGATTGGCTGGTGGTTTCCGGCGCGCTCTACAACAGCGTCTGGAACCATCTGGCCGGGAAGCCGCCGGGCTACGGCATCAAGGACGTCGATCTGTTCTATTTCGATGATGCCGATCTCTCTTACGAGGCCGAGGATGCAGTGATCCGCCGGGCGGCGACGCATTTCGAGGGGCTGCCGCTGCCGGTCGAGGTGCGCAACCAGGCGAGGGTGCATCTGTGGTATCCGGTGAAGTTTGGGCAGGAATGTCCGCGGTATGCGAGTTCGAGCGAGTCGGTGAGCTATTTTGCGTCGAAGACGCATGCGGTTGGGGTGCGATACGGTGCTGACGGGGCGCTGGAGCTGGTGGCGCCGTTCGGGCTGGATGATATCTTTTCGTTTCGCATCACGCCGAACCGGGCGCTGGACAATCAGCGGACCCATGAGGCGAAGGGGAGAAGGGCCAGGGAGTGCTGGCCGGAGATTGAAGTGGTGCCGTGGTAGGGGCGCACAGATAAGAGACGTCGGCGCGAGGCCCCCCTCTCTGCCCTGCCGGGCATCTCCCCCTCAAGGGGGGAGATTGGCAGCTCTGCCGACGGCGCTTCCTCCTCATCGGTGAAAATTGGCGAAAGCCGGCGCGACATCTGATCTCCCCCCTTGAGGGGGAGATGGCCGGCAGGCCAGAGAGGGGGGCCTCGCGCCGACTTTCAACTCTCACCTATTCACCAGCGCCAGCAGTTCCTCCGTATAGCGCTTGCCGACCACCTTGTCCGGCGACAGCGCATCGCCGATCGCCGCCACTTCCGCAGCGCTCAACTCAATCCCGGCCGCCGCCGTATTCTGCTCCAAGTGGCGTATCTTTCTTGCACCGGGGATCGGCACGATGAAATCGCCCTGGTGCAGCACCCAGGCGAGCGCCAGCTGCGCCGGTGTCACGCCCTTTTCCGTCGCCATCTTCTCCAGCACTGCAATGACGGCGTTGTTGGCTGCCATCGCCTCGGCCTGGAAGCGCGGCAGAGTGAGGCGCCAGTCGCCGGCGCCGAGCGCGTCGGGCTTGGCGATCGTGCCGGTAAGCAGGCCGCGGCCGAGCGGGCTGTAGGGGACAAAGCCGATGCAGAGCTCGCGGCAGACGGCGAAGACCTCGTCCTCGGGATCGCGGCTCCACAGCGAATATTCGCTCTGCACCGCGGCGATCGGGTGCACGGCATGCGCCCGGCGCAGCGTCGCGCCGCTCACCTCCGACAGGCCCAGCGCCCTCACCTTGCCCTCGCGCACCAACTCGGCCATGGCGCCGACCGTGTCCTCGATCGGCACGTTGGGATCGACGCGGTGCTGGTAATAGAGGTCGATGACATCGGTATCGAGCCGCTTCAGCGAAGCTTCCGCCACCGCCTTGACGTGCAGGGGGCGGCTGTCGACGCCTGCCATGCGGTCGAGGCCGGTGCCTTGGTCGAGGATCTTGAAGCCGAACTTGGTGGCGATGGTCACTTTGTCGCGCACCGGCTTCAGCGCCTTGCCGAGGAGGATTTCGTTCTCGAACGGACCATAGACTTCGGCCGTATCGAAGAAGGTCACGCCGATTTCGACGGCGCGGCGCAGCGTGGCGATGGCCTCGGCCTCCGGCTGGCCGCCATAGGCGAAGCTCATGCCCATGCAGCCGAGGCCGACGGGAAAGACTTCGAGTTCAGTTCCGAGTTTGCGGGTTTGCATGACGCATCTCCTTGTTGCGATGGGCATGAGATAGCGCCTGGAACCTTGTTCGATAATTGGTTCTCTTTTGTACGGCTTGCTCTATAGAATAGAACAATGAACCGGACGAACCTTTCGCAGCTCGCCGTGCTTGCCACAGTCGCCCAATGCGCCAGCTTTCGGGGCGCCGCGCGCGAGCTCGGCATCGCGCCCTCGGCCGTGAGCCACGCCGTGTCGAGCCTGGAAGCGCGGCTCGGCGTGCGGCTTCTGGCGCGCAGCACGCGCAGCGTCGCGCCGACCGAAGAGGGCGCGCAGCTGCTCGAACGGCTCCGCCCGGCGCTGTCCGAGATCGATCTTGCGTTGGAAACAGCGGTCGAGGCGCGCGACCGGCCGGCCGGCAATCTGCGGCTCACCGTGCCACGCACGGCCGCCCACCTGACGCTCACGCCCAGGCTCGGCGCCTTTGCCGCGGCCTATCCCGATATCGTGCTGGAGATCGTCATCGAGGATCGCTTCACCGATGTGGTCGAAGGCGGCTTCGACGCCGGCGTGCGCCTCGGCGAAAGCCTGCAGCGCGACATGATCGCGGTACGCATCGGGCCCGACATCCGGGGCGCGGTGGTCGGCTCGCCATCCTATTTCACCTCCATGCCGAAACCGCGCCATCCACGCGAGCTGGCCGACCATCGCTGCATCCGCTTCCGTTTCTCCAGCGGCATCCTCTACCGCTGGGAATTCGAGAGGGACGGCGAGGAGATCGAGATCGCGGTGCAAGGGCCGCTGATCCTCGACGAGGACGAGCTGATCGCCCAGGCGGCGGTCGACGGCGCCGGTCTCGCCTTCGTGTTCGAACCCTATGTGCGGGCGCCGCTCGCCGACGGCAGGCTGATCCGCGTGCTGGAGGACTGGTGCCCGTCTTTCGAGGGTTTCTTCGTCTATTATCCCAGCCGCCGGCAGATGCGCCCTGCGCTGCGGGCGTTTGTCGATTTCTTCAAGGTGAGCGGGTAAGCGGTCGTTGAAAGCGCCGACAGCAGGCTATCAATTCAGCGTTGATCGCAAGTCCTGTCAAACGCTGGCGCCGCCCCTCATCTGCCTGCCGGCATCTTCTCCCCGTTGAACGGGGAGAAGGGCGCAGTGGCCGGCGGTTTCGCCAATCGCCAACGCCGCAGGAAAGAACGCCGGCGTCGCGGCCAGCCTCTTTCTCCCCGTTCACGGGGAGAAATGCCCGGCAGGGCAATGAGGGGCGGCGCCAGCGTCTGGAATTGTCTGGGGGGCAAGACATAGAATACTTCGGAAGAAAGCTGATCTCAGCGGCGTTCTTCGGCCATGGAATCCCTCACCAACACCCCTACCCGCTACGGCTGGGCGATGATCGTCCTGCACTGGCTGATCGGCGTCATCTTCATCGGCCAGTTCGCGCTCGGCGTCGTCATGGTGCGCACGACAAGCCAGCGCGCGTCCTTCGAGCTGATCCAGCTGCACAAATCCTTCGGCTTCCTGCTGCTCGGCCTGATCATCCTGCGCATCGCCTGGCGACTCGGCAATGCGGCGCCAGCGCTGCCGGCTTCGGTCGGAACGATGGAGCGCAGGACCGCGCCGCTGGCGCATTTCGCGCTCTATGCCTTCCAGATCGCGCTGCCGCTTTCCGGCTGGGCGCTGGTGTCGGTGTCGACGCTGGAAATCCCGACCATGCCGTTCGATCTCTTCGTGATGCCCAATCTGCCGCTCGCCGAATCCGACGCTTCGGAGAGCTTTTGGACGTCCGCGCATTGGTATCTCGCCTATGCCGGTATCGGGCTGGTGGCGCTGCACATCGCGGCGGCGCTGCGCCACCATTTCCTGCTGCGCGACAATGTGCTGACGCGCATGATCACACCTTCGTCAGGCAGGGAATAGAAACGCGCCACCATTCGTTGGTGGGGCAAGAACGCAGAAAAGCGTATCTGCGGAAGGAAAAAACCCATGAACGCGCGTATCCTCGGATTGGCGGCCTTTGCCGCTTGCCTTGCCGTGCCTGCCATTGCCGCGGTGGCGCTCAGCGACGCCGCCGGCAGCTACACGATCAGCCCGTCGGGCTCCTCGATCCGTTTCACCATCGGCAAGGCCGGCGGCGGCGGCTTCGACGGCGCTTTCGGCCGCTTCAAGGGCACGATCCGCATCGACAATGGCGATGTCGGCCGCTCCAAGGTCGACCTCACCATCTATCCCGAAAGCGTCGGCACCGGTCAAGCCCGCATCGATGCCTTCCTGCGCTCCGACGCGGTGTTCGACGCGGCCAACAACCCGGAGATCCAGTTCCGCTCGACCAGCGTGACGCGCACCGGCGACACGACGGCGGTCGTGACCGGGCGGCTGACAGCGCGCGGCAAGACGTTTCCGGAGAAATTCACCGCCGAGCTCGGCGGATTGAAGGGCGGGACCATCAAATTCCACGTCACCGGCAAGGTGCTGCGGTCGCGCTACGGCATGGATGTCGGCACGCCGCTCTATTCCAATGTCGTCAATTTCGACATGACGCTGACGGGGAAGAGGGGGTAGTTCCAAGCTCCGCTTCCTCGAGTTCGTGATCCTAGGGCGAGCAAGGAGCGAAGCGACGCGCGCAGACCCTAGGATCCATGCCGTGACGCTAAGGCGTTGCAGCAGTTACAGAATTCTGCACCGCTGCACTTTACGTCATAGGTCACGGAATGGATCCTCGGGTCAAGCCCGAGGATGACGAACGCGTTTTGTGACCCGCGTCTGCGATTGGCTTTTCTCCAGAATTGGGGCACACCTCCATGATGTAACCGACATGGAGAAGCGTGATGTTCCGATGGGGTGTTCTGTCGACGGCGAAGATCGGCCGCGAGCAGCTTTTGCCGGCAATCGTGGATTCGGAGAACGGCGTGCTGTCGGCGATCGCCAGCCGCGACCTGTCGAAGGCGAAGGCGCTGGGCGAGCGTTTTGGCGCCCGTCATGCTTTCGGCTCCTATGAGGAGCTGCTTGCCTCGAAGGAGGTCGACGGCGTCTACATCCCGCTGCCGACCTCGCAGCATGTCGAATGGACGGCGAAGGCGATCGAGGCCGGAAAGCATGTGCTGGTGGAAAAACCGCTGGCGCTCGACGCCAGGGACATTCCGCCGCTGATCAAGCTGCGCGACGAAAAGAAGGTGCTGGTCTGCGAAGCCTTCATGGTCGTCTACCACCCGCAATGGATCAAGGTGCGCGACCTGATCGCTGGCGGCGCCATCGGCCGGCTGCGGCACGTGCAAGGCGCGTTCTCCTACTACAATGTCGACCCCAACAACATGCGCAACAAGCTCGATCTGGGCGGCGGCGCGCTGCCTGACATCGGTGTCTATCCGACAGTGTCGACGCGCTTCTCGACCGGCAAGGAGCCGATCCGCGTGCAGGCGACGATCGAGCGCGACAAGACCTTCGGCACCGACATCTATTCCTCGATCCGCGCCGATTTCGGCGACTTCGAATTGTCCTTCTATCTCTCGACGCAGATGGCGGCGCGCCAGGTGATGGTGTTCCACGGCGAGAAAGGCTTCATCGAGGTCTTCGGCCCGTTCAATGCCGGGCTCTACGAGCACCACCGCATCGAGCTGCACAACCAGAACCATACCGAGGCGCAGGTGTTCCGCTTTCCCGGCACGCAGCAATACCGGCTGGAATGCGAAGCCTTCGTGCGCGCCGCCCAGGGCGGCAAGGACCGCGTCTTCACGCTGGAGGAATCGGTGCTCAACCAGAAGGTCATCGACGCCATCTTCCGCGCCGGCGAAAAGGACGGCTGGGAGCCGGTCTGACGATTTTTGCTTTTACGCAATTCCGCGTCACACTTTTCCTGGAATTGCGTAGGCTCCGAATAAGTTTGCCGGCTCATTCTGGGAGGAAAAATGGCTGACGCGGACGTGATCATTGTCGGCGCGGGGCTGGCCGGCCTCGTGGCCGCGGCCGAGCTGGCGGAGGCAGGCAAGAAAATCATCATCGTCGACCAGGAGCCGGAGCAGTCGCTGGGCGGCCAGGCCTTCTGGTCTTTCGGCGGGCTGTTCCTGGTCGATTCGCCGGAGCAGCGGCGCATGCGCATCCGCGATTCGCACGACCTCGCGCTCGAGGACTGGATGGGCACGGCCGCCTTCGACCGGCCGGAGGATTTCTGGCCGCGCAAATGGGCCGACGCCTATGTCGGCTTCGCCGCCGGCGAGAAGCGCTCCTGGCTGATCGAGCGCGGCTTGAAATTCTTCCCCGTCGTCGGCTGGGCCGAGCGCGGCGGCGGCAATGCCGTCGGCCACGGCAATTCGGTGCCGCGCTTCCATGTCACATGGGGCACCGGACCCGGCGTGCTCGAACCTTTCGTGCTGCGCGTGCGCGAGGCGCAGAAGCGCGGGCTGGTCGAATTCAGGTTCCGTCATCGGGTCAACGAGATCATCCGCACCCGCGATACCGTCACCGGCGTGCGCGGCGACGTGCTGGAGGCGAGCAGCGTCGAGCGCGGGCATAAGAGCTCGCGCGCCGTGTCCGGCGCGTTCGAGCTCAGCGCGCAAGCAGTGATCGTCGCTTCCGGCGGCATCGGCGGCAATCACGAGCTGGTGCGCAGGAATTGGCCCGAGCGCCTGGGCGCGCCGCCCAAGCGCATGATTACCGGGGTGCCCGACCATGTCGACGGGCGCATGCTTGCGATCACCGAGGCCGCGGGCGGCAGGATCATCAACCGCGACCGCATGTGGCACTATGTCGAGGGCATCAAGAACTGGGCGCCGATCTGGACCGAGCATGCGATCCGCGTCCTGCCCGGTCCCTCCTCGATCTGGCTCGACGCGCGCGGCAAGAGGCTGCCGGTGCCGCTCTATCCGGGCTTCGATACGCTCGCCACGCTTAGCCATATCATGGGCACCGGCTTCGACTATTCCTGGTTCATCCTGACCAGGAAAATCATCCAGAAGGAGTTCGCTCTGTCGGGCTCCGAGCAGAATCCGGACCTCACCGGGAAGAGCTGGCGGCAAGTGCTGGGCCGCGCGACATCGGGCATTCCCGGCCCGGTGAAAGCCTTCATGGAAAAAGGCGAAGACTTCATCGTCGAGGCCGACCTTTCAAAGCTGGTGGCGCGCATGAACGCGCTGGCCGGCGGCGAGCCGCTGCTGGACGTCGCCCAGGTCGAGCGCGAGATCCGCGCCCGCGACAGGCAGCTCGACAACCCGTTCTCCAAGGATGCGCAGATCACGGCGCTGCGCGGCGCGCGCACCTATCTCGGCGACAGGCTGATCCGCACGGCCAGGCCGCACAAGATGCTCGATCCGGCGAACGGCCCGCTGATAGCGGTGCGCCTCAACATCCTCACCCGCAAGACGCTGGGCGGGCTTGAGACCGATCTCGACAGCCGCGTGCTCGATGCCGCCGGACAGCCGGTTCCGGGGCTCTACGCGGTCGGCGAGGTAGCCGGCTTCGGCGGCGGCGGCCTGCATGGCTATGCGGCGCTGGAGGGCACCTTCCTCGGCGGCTGCATCTTTTCGGGGCGCAGCGCCGGACGGGCGGCGGCGGCCACGATTGCGTGAACGGAGGGGGCAGGTGATCGCCGGGTTAGCGACAACGCTGTAGGCTTTTTCAGTCAACAGTTGTCGACCGAACTCCAATCAGCGGGAAGAGCATGCGCATCATCGTCTATGGCATCGGCGCGATAGGAGGCGCCATCGCGGCCCAGCTGAGTTTTTTCGGCCACACGGTCCTCGGCATCGCCCGCGGCAGGCAGCTTGATGCCATCCGCGCTTCGGGACTGTCGCTTTCCACTCCGCAAGGCACCAGGACCGCGCGCTTTCCTGTCTATGCCGACCCGGCGGAGATTTCCTTCGAGCCGGACGATGTCGTGCTGCTGACGATGAAAACGCCAGACACGCTCGGCGCGCTGCAACGGCTCAACGCCGCCGGCCTGGCGACGCAACCCGTATTCTGCTTCCAGAACGGCGTCGCCAACGAGGCGCTGGCCTTGCGTTTCTTTGCCAATGTCTATGGCGCAACGGTGATGCTGCCGGCCGATTACGACACGCCCGGCGAGGTCGGGACCTATTTCGCGCCCAAGATCGGCGCCTTCGACATCGGCCGCTATCCTTCCGGAACCGACGACGCGGTCGAGAAACTGTGCGGGGTCCTGAGCACGTCCGGCTTCATCGTCGAGGCCAGGGACAATGTGATGGACAGCAAATACCGCAAGCTGCTGGCCAATCTTCGCAACATCATCGACGCGGCGCTTGGCGACACCGAGCTTCAGCGGAAATGGTATGCCAGGGCGCTCGCCGAGGCGGAGGCGGTGCTGACCGCCGCCGGAATAGCGTGGGACAAGACCGACGCCATGGCCCGCCAGGAACTGACCATAACCGCCATTCCCGGCCGAACGCGCGTCGGGTCGTCGACGCTGCAGAGCATCGTGCGCGGGACGGGCTCCCTCGAAACCGACTTCCTCAACGGCGAGATCGTGCTGCTCGGGCGGCTGCACGGCATGGCGACGCCCGTCAACGCAGCCTTGTGCAGACTGTCGATCGCGCTGGCCAGCGGCCGGATGCGGCCGCAATCGGCCGGCGACGACACGATCGCCTCCATGATCGGCGCGGCCGACGGAACCGGCTGATCGCCGGAGGCAATCAAAAAACAGAGCCGCCCGAGAATCCTTTCGGGCCCATGGAACGTCTTCCTCACGCAGACACGTCAAACAGGAGACGACCATGAACTACAACCTCATCCGCTACGGCGTGAAGGACGCCGGAATCGTCGAGAACCGGACGCTGGTGACAAAGGTGTTCGAGGCGCTGGATGAAACAAAACCGCAAACCGTGCGCTATCTCGTGCTCGAACTCGACAACGGCGAATTCATCCACATCGTCGGTTTTGAAAAAGACAGCTCGGCGCTGACCGAGCTCGACGCGTTCAAGGCATTCAGCGCCGATCATGCCGGCCGGCGTTCGACGCCGCTTGTGAGGTCGCCGGCGAAGATCGTCGGCAACTATCGTATGCTGGCCAGGGCCAATGAAGCCGTGCCCGCCTGACCTTGGCATTGGCGAGGCGAGAAAGAGGACGATGAGCTTGGCAGGGTTCGGCCGCGCGGAACTTGAAGCCATGCTCGTCGGCCTGCGCCCGAAACTGCACCGCTATGTCGCGCGCATGGCGGGCTCCGCCATCGAGGGCGAGGACATCGTGCAGGAGGCAGTGGTGAAGGCGCTCGCCGCCCATGATGGCGGCGCTCTCGTCGAACGCCCCGAGCAGTGGCTGTTCCGCATCGCCCACAATGCGGCGCAGGATCATCTGCGCCGCCGCCAGCGGGAGCGCTCCCGCGTCACCGAGGCCGACATGACGACGATCGAGGATCTCTCGGCCAATGCCGAGGCGAGGCTCGCGGCGGCGGCAAGCCTGCGCAGCTTCATGCAGCTTACGCTGGCGCAGCGCAGCGCCGTGATCCTCGTCGACGTGCTTGGCCTCACCTTGCATGAGACCTGCGAGGTGACGAGCGCGACGCTTGCCGCCACCAAGGCGGCTCTGCATCGCGGCCGGGCGGAGTTGAAGGCGCTGGCTTCGGCGCCGGCCGACGTCGCGATGCCAAAACTCGAACCGGAAGAAGAGCGCCGGCTGCGCCGCTATATCGACCTGTTCAACGCGCGCGATTTCGACGGGGTCAGGGCGCTGATCGCCGAGGACGTCCAGGTCGACGTCGTCAACCGGACCCGCCTCGACGGCAAGAAGGAAGCCTCGACCTATTTCGGCAATTACGAGCGCCTCGGCGACTGGGCATTGTCGCTCGGCTTCGTCGATGACCTGCCGGCGATCCTCATCCGCAACCCGCAGGCGGACGATGCCGTGCGCGGCTTCGTGCTGGTCCATTGGCGTGGCGAAGAGGTTGTGCGCATCCGCGATTTCCGCCATGCACCCTACTGCCTCGAGAATGCCCACGTCCGTCCCGTCGCGGTTTGATCGTCGCGTGAGGCACTGCTCCATCAAATCATCGTGAGGCCGCGCGATCGTCACGGATCGGCCATCAGCGCAGCAGCATAGGCCTGCTCGAAGTCGGCCAGTCCCCGGTCCCATACGCGCCACGGCACGATCATTTCACCGTCCGCGAAGAAGGCGCCTGGCTGGCCGTCGTTAGTTTTTTGTCATTTCACCAATCACGTAATGCGGGCGGACAGGAGCCCGCGAGGTTCTCCGATGTCTCTTACCGAAGCCACCAAGCCCGCCAAGCAGGATTCCCGCAAGGCCAAAGCAGCGACCGCGGCGCCGCCGCGCGAGCAGATCCTGATCGGCCCCGATTTCATCCAGAAAGGCGAGCCGCACGAGCGGCTCGACCGGTTCTTCGCCGATCTGGCGGGCCGCTTCGACGCCGCACCGGCGGTCATCTCCGACGGTCGGCCCTGGTCGTATCGCGAGCTGAACAGCCGCGCCAACCAGTTCGCCCATCTGTTGATCGAGCGCGGCGTCAAGCCAGGCGACAGGATCGGCCTTTTGCTCGACCGCTCCGCCGAAACCTATATCGCGGTGCTTGCCGTGATGAAGGCCGGGGCGGCATTCGTGCCCTTGGCCACCGCGTTTCCCGAAGACCGCATGGTGATGATCATCGAGGACGCCCACGTCACGATGGTGATCAGCGTTTCCGGTTATGCGGCGCGCGTGGCGCGCCTGCCCGTTCCGCATATCTCGATCGATTCGGCGGAGTCCGAAATCGCGCTCCAGCCGGAAACGGCGCCCCTGCCGGACGGCGCCCAGGATCAGACCTGCTACATCCTCTACACGTCGGGCACCACAGGCAAGCCCAAGGGCGTGGTCATCACCCATCAGAGTTTTTGCAACTTCATCCGTGTCGCGGCGGCATCCTATGGCTACCAGCCGGGCGACCGCGTCTATCAAGGCATGACCATTGCCTTCGATTTCTCCTCGGAGGAGATCTGGGTGCCGTTCGCCGCAGGCGCGACCGTCGTGCCGGCGCCCGGCCAGCAGCCGTTGGTGGGCGAGGAGCTGGCCACTTTCCTGCGCGAGCACACCATCACCTGCATGGCCTGCAGCCCGACGCTGCTGTCGTCGATCGAGAGCGATGCGCCAAGCCTGCGCGCGATCCTTGTCGGCGGCGAGGCCTGCTCTCACAAGCTCGTGGTGCGGTGGGCGAAGCCTGGCCGTCAGATCCTGAACACCTACGGCCCGACGGAGGCGACCGTCACAGCCACCATGGCCTTGCTGACGCCGGATGAACCGGTGACGATCGGCAGGCCGCTGCCCACCTATTCGATCGCCATCCTCGATCCGAAAAAGCCACAGGTTCTGAGCGGCGACGCGTTGGGCGAGATCTGCATCGGCGGCATGGGCGTTGCGGTCGGCTATCTCAACCGGCCGGAACTCAACGATGAGAAATTCATCCATGATTTCATCGGTCTGCCGAACAACCCAGGCGGCCGCATCTATCGGACGGGAGATCTTGGCCGGATCAACGACAAGGGCGAGATCGAATACCACGGACGCATCGACACGCAGGTCAAGATCCGCGGCTATCGCATCGAGCTGGGCGAGATCGAGGCCGTGCTTTTGGATCAGCCCGGCATCGCGCAGGCGGCGGTCACGACCTGGGAGATCGAACCCGAGCGCACCGAGCTGGTCGGCTACTATGCCCCCAAAAGCGGCGGCGACGGTGTGGACCGCACCGCTCTCGTGCAGGAGCTGAAGCGACGGCTGCCCGATTACATGGTTCCGGCCTATCTCGAGCAATTGCCCGCGATCCCGATGACCGTTTCCAACAAGGTCGACCTGAGGAAGTTGCCAAAGCCGACGAGCGCGCGTGTCGCCGCCGGCCATGCGATGATCGACCCGCGCAACGAGGACGAGACGCTCCTCGTGGAGACGCTGGCGGACGTGCTGAAATTCGAGGACATCTCCATCGAAGATCACTTCTTCGACGACCTCGGCGCGAACTCGCTGCTGATGGCGCGGTTCTGCGCGCGCATCCGCTCGCGCAAGGCCTGGTCGACGACGTCGATGCGCGACATCTACCTGCACCCGACGGTAGCGAAGCTTGCGGAATATCTGCGGGAACCCCAGACGGCCGCGGTTGCCGCGCGCGAGCCGATGTTGACGCACAGAGCCACCAATCTTGCCATCTGGGCGACGGGATTCGGCCAGCTGCTGTTCTACGCGGTCTACAGCTATGCGGCGTTGTGGACGATCAATGACGGCCTCAATTGGGTCTATGACGCCCTGGACGACCCGGTGTCTCTCTATCTGCGTTGCGTTCTTCTGTCCGCCGGCGTGTTCTTTGGATTGAGCGGCTTCGCCGTCGCCGCCAAATGGCTGCTGGTCGGCCGCTGGAAAGCCGAGACCTTTCCGATCTGGGGTTGGCGTTACTATCGATTCTGGATCGTCAAGACTCTGGTCCGCAGCGCTCCGGTCGTGCTGTTCCGCGGCAGTCCGCTCTATAGCCTCTATCTGCGCCTGCTCGGCGCGCGGCTCGGCAATCGCACCGTCGTCGAGTGCCGGGCCGTTCCGGTCTGCACCGATCTGATCGCCATCGGCGACAACTCGATCCTGCGCAAGGACTCGACGATCCTCGGGTTCCGCGCGCAGGCCGGCTATATTCATACCGGGCCGGTCAATATCGGCAACAACGCCTTTGTCGGCGTCGGATCGACGCTCGACATCGACACGCGCATGGGCGACAGCACCCAGCTCGGCCACGCTTCGTCGCTGCATCGCGGACAGACCATTCCGGCCGGAGAGCACTGGCACGGCTCGCCTGCGATCCCGACGGAGGCGGATTACTGCAACGTGCCCAACGTCCCATTGTCGCGGGTGCGCCGCGTCATCTACGAGGCGATCCAGCTCTTCATCCTTTTTGCCATCGTCACGCCGTTCCCGCTTCTGTTCCACAGCTACTGGGAAAATGTCGGCGACGACTATGATGAGACCATCGGCGTCGTGGCGATCGGCACCACGGTCACGGTGGCGGGCTTCATCATCGGCGGGGTGCTGCTGGCGGCCATCGTGCCGCGGCTGTTCAACCTCGTGCTGAAGCCCGGCCGGAACTATTCGCTCTACGGCTTCCACTACTGGCTGCAAACGATGCTGGAACTGGTCAGCAATGTGCGGCTGCTGAACGTGCTGTTCGGCGACAGTTCCGCCGTCGTCTATTATCTGCGCGCCATCGGCTGGAAGCTGAACAAGGTGGATCAGACCGGATCGAATTTCGGCACCAACCAGCGGCATGAAAACCCGCAGCTGAGCGAGATCGGCTCGCACACGATGGTGTCCGACGGCCTGTTCATGGTCAACATGCAGAAGTCGGCCAACTCCTTCCGGCTCGAGCATACGCGGGCCGGCGAACGCAACTTCTTCGGCAACAACATCATCTATTCACCGGATTCCCGCGTCGGCGACAATTGTCTGCTCGGCACCAAGGTTCACGTGCCGGTGGACGGCCCCGTGCGTGAGAATGTCGGGCTCCTGGGCTCGCCACCATTCGAAATTCCGCGCATGGTCAATCGCGACAAGGAGCTTCTCGGATTGATCTCCGACAAGGAGCGCAGTCGCCGCCTGCCGCTGAAGAACCTGCACAATCTGGTCACCGCTCTGATGTTCGTGGCCGCGCAGTGGCTGATCCTGTTCCTGACGCTCGCAATCTGGGACCGCGCGCTGAACTACTATACCGAGTGGGGGCAGACGGCACTGTTCGTGGCGGTGATGCTGACCACGGCGATCGGCATCCCGTTCTATATCTTCCTCGAGCGCGCCAGCCTCGGCTTCCGCCGCCTGAAGCCCAGGATGGCGACGATCTACGACCCGGTTTTCTGGCGGCACGAACGTCACTGGAAGCTGTCCGATTCACCGATCATGGGCCTGTTCACCGGCACGCCGTTCCGGCCGCTGATCCTGCGCATGCTGGGCGTGAAGGTGGGGCTGCGCCTCTATGACGGCGGCTGCATCATCACCGAGCGGTCGCTGGTGGAGATCGGCGACGACGTCACGCTCAACGAAGGCTGCGTGATCCAGCCGCACTCGCTGGAGGAAGGCGCGTTCAAGTCTGACTACATTCGTATCGGCAATGGCTGCACGCTGGCGCCGTCCGCTTTCGTTCATTACGCGGTGACGATGGGCGAGGGGTCGGTGGCCGACGTCGACTGCTTCGTCATGAAGGGCGAGGTGCTGGAGCCGAACACGGTCTGGCGCGGCAACCCGGCGAAGCTCTATGGCGTGGTGACGCCGATCGACGCCCGCGCGATGGAAGCCGGGCACGCCGCGTGACGCGCCGCGCCGGCACCAGCGACCGGCCGGTTGCCCTGGAGCCTGTCGGCAAGGGCAACCGGGCGGCGATAATGGCGCTCGAACTGTTGCCGGAGCAGCAGGAGCACGTCGCCTCCAACGCCGAATCGCTGGCGGAGGCCGAGCAGGATGACGAGGCGATCGCCCGCGCCGTGGTCTTCGCCGGGCGCGTGGCCGGATTCCTCATGTACAGCGCGCCAAAGGACGATGACGAAGCGATCGTCTATCGCTTCATGATCGACCGCCGCGAGCAAGGCACAGGTCTTGGCCGCGCCGCTGTCGGCAAGGCGCTGGAAGAGATTGCGAAGCTCGGCCACATCCGCCGCGTTGCGATCTGCTACGAACCGGAGAACGAGGCGGCGCGCCGGCTTTACGCCGGCTTCGGTTTCGTCGAGCAAGGACTGGACGAAGACGACGAGATGATCGCCACGCTCGAACTGGGGCGGATAGAGCGTTGAAAACCCGGCCGCAAGGCATGTCGGCAAGCATCCGACACACCGTCGAGCAGGCATTGGCCGGCCTCGCGCCGCCCGGCCTGAGCGCCGGTTGCCGTCATATCCTCGCCGGCGACGAACAATATATCCTGCCCGCGGAAAGCGCTTCCATGGCGACGCGCGAACCCGGCGCGCGCGCCGCCACCGGGGCAGGCCGCCACATCGCGCATGAATTGCTGCGGCGTCTGGGATGCGTGAACCCCGCGATATTGCGCGGCCGATCGGGAAGCCCGATCTGGCCGGCCGGCATTGTCGGCTCGATCGCGCATGACGACACGATTGCCGTAGCAGTCGTCGCGCGATCCGGCGCGCTGCGAAGCGTCGGCGTCGACATCGAACCCGCCTTGCCATTGCCCGACGACCTCAGGGCCATGGTTGCCGCCCCGAAGGATCGCCTGGGTGATCTCGATCCGAAGCTGGGCGGCCGTATCCTGTTCGCGGTCAAGGAAGCGGCCTACAAGGCATCGTTCCCGCTCGACGGTCGCGTGTTGGGTTTCGAGGACATCGCCATCGATTTCGAAAAGGGCGAGGCGGTCACTTCGCCGGGCCGTCGCCTGGCCGTCCGTTTTGCCACCTCCCAATGCATCCTGGCGCTGGCTTACGCAGCCGTGGAGCGCTGAGAAGCCCTTCCGTATCCCGGCACTCTGACGCCGGCTGCATAGATGGGTGCCGTATCTGGCCAGGGGCTGCCGCGCCTTCGGCCCACACTGTCACGCCATCAACATAGATGTTCTAAACATCAATCCTTGACGATAGGACATTTTAATGTAGGCTATAGCACCGAGACCTAATATCTCAAACCTGAACGAGTGAGTCCTCGGTGATAACCGCACCGCAATTGCGCGCCGCAAGATCGCTGCTCGGCATCGATCAGCGCCGGCTTGCCGAATTGTCCGGCCTATCGGTGCCGACGATCCAGCGAATGGAAGCCAGCGGCTCGATCATCCGGGGCAATGTCGATTCGCTGATGAAGCTGATCGCGGCGCTCGAGATCTCCGGCATCGAACTGATCGGGGAAGGCGCGGCGAGCCCCGGCGGCGGGCGCGGGGTGCGGCTGAAGAGCGGTTTCGATCCCGCCAAGGCGCCCGAACCCGATGGCGGCCAGGTCGAATCGGGCGGGAGCCAGCCGTGAATTCGACCGTCGCCCTTCTGCTGTGCGGTGCTGCCGCGTTTTTGGCAACGGCCATAATGGCCGCGGCCGCCAGCCGGCTCGCCGCCGCGACGCGCCTGGTCTACGGCGCGACGCTTGTCATTTCAGCCGTGCTGCTCGCGACTGCTGCCGGCCATCTTGCCGGCAACCCCGGCGAGGCCTCCGCCACCTTGCCGCTCGGCCTGCCCTGGACCGGCGCCCGGTTCCGCCTCGACGGCCTGTCGGCGTTCTTTCTCGTCGTCGTCAATTTGGGCGGCACGATCACCAGTCTCTACGGCCTCGGCTACGGCCGGCATGAATCCCAGCCGCATCGGGTGCTGCCATTCTATCCCGCCTTCCTTGCCGGCATGAACCTCGTGGTGCTGGCAAACGACGCCTTCAGCTTCCTGTTGTCCTGGGAATTCATGTCGCTCGCCTCCTGGGCGCTGGTCGTGGCGCATCACCGCGACGAGGCCAACCGGCGGGCCGGCTACATCTACCTGGTGATGGCAAGCTTCGGCACGATGGCGCTGCTGCTTGCCTTCGGCCTGTTGGCCGGGCCGGCGGGAACCTATGCGTTCGACGCGATGCGGACGGCGCATCCCGGCCCGTTCGTCGCCGGCGCGGTGCTGGTTCTCATGCTGCTTGGCGCCGGCTCCAAGGCCGGCCTCGTGCCGCTGCATGCCTGGCTGCCGCTTGCCCATCCGGCGGCACCCAGCCACGTCTCGGCGCTGATGAGCGGCATCATGACGAAGGTCGCCATCTATGGCTTCGTCCGCGTGGTGTTCGACCTGCTTGGCGAGCCGGCATGGTGGTCCGGCGTCGCGGTGCTTCTCATCGGCGGCGTGACGGCGGTGCTGGGCATCCTGCACGCGCTGATGGAAAAGGACCTGAAGCGGCTGCTCGCCTACTCCACCATCGAGAATATCGGCGTCATCTTCGCCAGCCTCGGCCTTGCGCTGGCCTTCAAGGCAAACGGCATGCCGTCGGCGGCCGCGCTGGCCTTCACCGCGGCGCTCTTCCACGTGCTGAACCATTCCTTCTTCAAGAGTCTGCTGTTCTTCGGCGCCGGCGCCGTGCTGACAGCAACCGGCGAACGCGACATGGAGAAGCTGGGCGGCCTCATCCATCGCCTGCCGGTGACCAGCTTTGTCTTCCTCATCGGCTGCGTCTCGATCTCGGCGCTGCCGCCCTTCAACGGCTTTGCCTCGGAATGGCTGGTCTTCCAGGCCATATTGCGCAGCCCCGAGCTGCCGCAATGGGGGCTGAAGGTCATCGTGCCCGCGGTCGGCGGCATGCTGGCGCTGTCGGCCGCACTTGCCGCGGCCTGCTTCGTCAAGGCATTCGGCATCACCTTCCTTGGCCGGGCGCGGTCGGCGGCGGTGGAACGCGCCCACGAAGTCGATCGGTGGTCGCTGGCGGCGATGGCCGTGCTTGCCGCCTTCTGCCTGCTCGCCGGCATCCTGCCAGGCTTCGTCATCGACAGCCTGTCGACGGTGACGCTTCCGCTCGTCGGCGAGCGCATGCCGGTTCAGATGGCGCAGCCTTGGCTGTCGATCGTGCCGATCGCCGAGAGCCGCAGCTCCTATAACGGCCTGCTGGTGTTCGTCTTCATCACCATCTCGGCGTCGCTCGCGGCCTTCTTCATCCACCGCTTCGCCTCGCATGCGCTGCGCCGGGGCATCGCATGGGGGTGCGGCTTCCCGGATGAGGTGCCGGCCGCGCAATACACGGCCGTCAGCTTCGCTCAACCCATTCGCCGCGTCTTCGGCGGCTTCGCGTTCCGCTCGCGCGAGACGGTGGACATGCCGGCGCCGGGCGCGCTGGAGCCGGCGCGACTCAAGGTGGAGATGCACGATGTGGCCTGGGAGATCTTCTACCAGCCGATCACCGGCGCGATCGATTTCGCCACCGAGCGGCTGAACCACCTGCAGTTCCTGACCATCCGCCGCTATTTGACGCTGGTCTTCCTCTACCTCGTCATCCTGCTTCTGGTGCTCGCGCTATGGCCATAATCTCGCAACTGGCCGTGCAGGGCGCGCAGATGCTCGCGGTGCTTTTGCTGGCGCCGCTGCTGATCGGCTTCGTGCGCAAGGTGAAGGCAAGGCTGGTCAGGCGGCAGGGGCCCTCGCTGATCCAGCCCTATCGCGATCTCGTCAGGCTGATGCGCAAGGAGGTCGTGCTGGCGGACAATGCGTCCTGGCTGTTTCGGGTGACGCCCTACCTCATCTTCGCCGCGACGTGGGTCGCGGCGGCGCTCGTCCCGACCTTCGCCACCGGCCTCGAATTCAGCTGGACCGCCGACCTCATCGTCATCGTGGCGCTGCTCGGCAGCGCGCGCTTCTTCCAGGCGCTGGCGGGAATGGATGTCGGCACCAGCTTTGGCGGCCTCGGCGCCAGCCGCGAGGTGATGATCGCGTCGCTGGCCGAACCGGCGATGCTGCTCATCGTGTTCAGCCTGGCGCTGGTCGCCGGCGCCACGCAACTCTCGACGGTCGCCGCCTTCATGGGCTCTCCGCAAGTCGGGTTGCGGGTGTCGCTCGGCATGTCGCTGATTGCGCTCGTGATGGTGGCGATCGCCGAGAATGCCCGCATTCCGGTCGACAATCCGGCCACGCATCTGGAGCTCACCATGGTGCATGAGGCGATGATCCTGGAATATTCCGGCCGCCATCTGGCGATGATCGAGCTCGCCACCTTCCTCAAGCTGCTGCTCTACATGTCGCTGATCTCCTGCGTCTTCCTGCCCTGGGGGCTGGACAGCGGCGGGACCGGGCCGAAATCGCTGGCCATCGGCGCGGCCGCCTATCTCTGCAAGCTCGCGGTGCTCGCCATCCTGCTTGCCGTGTTCGAGACGGCGGTCGCCAAGATGCGTGTCTTCCGCGTGCCGGACTTCCTGGGCGCGGCGCTGATGCTGGCGCTGCTCGGAACGCTGTTGCTGTTCGTCTCGCGGAGCCTGTGATGAACGGTCTCACCTTCGACATCGCCCATCTGCTCGCCGGCAGCCTGGTGCTGATCTCCTTCATGATGCTCTATCAGGACCGGCTGTTCGCGCTGATCAACGTCTTTGCCCTGCACGCGATCGTGCTTGCACTCTCGGTGGCCTGGCAGGCCTATATCCAGGACGCGCATCATCTCTACATCACGGCGGCAATCGCGTTGGTCTTCAAGGCGATCGTCATTCCCGTCGGGCTGCATCGCATCATCCAGCGGCTCGGCATCCACCGCGACATCGAGACCGCGGTCGGCATCGGCCCGACCATGCTTGCCGGCATCGGGTTGGTGACGCTCTCCATGGTGCTGATGCTGCGGGTGACGCCGGAGGCCGACCCGCTCGCCCGCGAGGACCTGGCCTTCGCGCTGTCGATCATCCTGCTCGGCCTGCTGGTGATGGTCACCAGGCGCAATGCCGTCAGCCAGGTCGTCGGCTTCATGTCGCTGGAGAACGGGCTGGTGCTGGCCGCCACCGGCGCCAAGGGCATGCCGCTGGTGGTCGAGATCAGCGTCGCCTTCTCGATCCTGATCGCCTTCATCGTGATTGGCGTCTTCCTGTTCCGTATCCGCGAACGGTTCGATTCGGTCGATATCGGCGCGCTCGACGACTACCGGGGAGAACGCCGGTGAGCGGGTTTTCCTTCGACGCCGTGGCCGCGATCCTTTTCATCCCGGCAGGTGCCGCGGCCATCCTGGCGGCAATGCCGAACTATCGCATGACAGCGACCGTCAATGTCATTGCGAGCCTGCTCACCTTGCTCGCGGCGCTGTCGCTGTTCGTCACGGACCGGCCGGCGCCGGGACAATATCTGCTGGTCGACGACCTCAACATCGTCTTCATCGTGCTCAACACATTCGTCGGCTTCACCACCAGCGTGTTCAGCGCGTCCTATATCGCGCATGAGCTGGAAACCGGCCGGCTGACCGCGCCGAACCTGCGCTTCTACCACGCGATGTACCAGATCATGATGTTCGGCATGAACCTCGCCTTCGTGTCGAACAATATCGGCCTGATGTGGGTCGCGGTGGAGCTCGCCACGCTGACCACCGTGCTGATGGTCGGCATCTACCGCACGCATGAGGCGCTGGAGGCGGCGTGGAAATATTTCATCCTCGGCAGCGTCGGCATCGCGCTCGCGCTGTTCGGAACGATCCTCGTCTACATGGCGGCGCAGCCGGTCGTCGGCGAGGGCACCAACGCAATGGTCTGG
Source organism: Mesorhizobium sp. M2A.F.Ca.ET.043.02.1.1 (assembly GCF_003952405.1). Taxonomy (NCBI): domain Bacteria; kingdom Pseudomonadati; phylum Pseudomonadota; class Alphaproteobacteria; order Hyphomicrobiales; family Phyllobacteriaceae; genus Mesorhizobium; species Mesorhizobium sp. M2A.F.Ca.ET.043.02.1.1. The sequence goes on along the minus strand of NZ_CP034445.1, from coordinate 3,377,722 downwards.
TCGGTGCTGATCGAGAAGGCGGCGCGTTTCGATCCCGCGCTGCTCAGCGTCGCCTTCATCTTCCTGCTGCTCGGCTACGGCACCAAGGTCGGCCTTGCCCCCTTGCATGCCTGGCTGCCCGACGCCCATGCCGAGGGCCCGACGCCGATCTCGGCGGTGCTGTCGGGCCTGCTGCTCAATGTCGCGCTCTATGCCGTGCTGCGCTTCAAGCTGTTGCTCGCGGCGAGCCCGCAGGCGATCGGGCCGGGGCCGCTGATGGTCACGATGGGACTGACCTCGCTGATCTTCGCGGGCTTCATGCTCTACCGCCGCCGCGACATCAAACGCCTGTTCGCCTATTCCTCGATCGAGCATATGGGCATCATCGTCTTTGCCTTCGGCATGGGCGGCCCGCTCGCCAACTTCGCCGGCCTGTTGCACATGGTCATGCACAGCCTGACCAAATCGGCGATCTTCTTCGCCGTCGGCCATATCGCGCAGGTCAAGGGCACGCAGAAGATCTCCGAGATCAGGGGGCTGACCGAAAGCCATCCCGGACTTGGCTGGGCGCTGGTCATCGGCGTCGTGGCCATTGCCGGCCTGCCGCCGCTCGGCATCTTCATGAGCGAATTCCTGGTCGTCAGCTCGACTTTCGCCAGGCATCCGTGGCTGGCGATCCCGCTGGTGTTCGGGCTGCTCATCGCCTTCGGCGCGCTGCTGCTGCGGCTGACCGGCGTCGCCTTCGGCGAGCCGCGCGGCGGCATGGCGCCGGTCGAGGCGTCCTATGTGCCGATGTATTCGCACCTCGCCTTGGTGTTTGCCGCCGGCATCTATCTGCCGGCGCCGCTGGTGGCGTGGTTCCAGCATGTCGCCGGTATCCTGGGGTAGGCGCATGGTGAGGAAAAACATGCCCGCGCTTGCCGATCTCATCGAGGCAGACCGCCAGGTCGAACATCACGCGCCCTGGCGGCGCGGCGTCGTCGCTCCGAAGGCCTGGAACCTCGCCGTCGAGCAGCTCGTCGCCGGACGCTGGAGCCTGCTCGGCCTGTGGGGGGAGCCTGACAAGGTGCACATGGCGCTTCTCGACGAGGCGCAGACCATCGGCGTGATCAGCCTGGATTGCCGTGGCGGCCGTTACCCGTCGGTCGGCCAGCTCCATCCACCGGCGCTCCGGCTGGAACGCGCCGCAGCGGATCTTTTCGGGCTGGCGCCGCAAGGCCTGCCCGATACCCGCCGCTGGCTCGACCATGGCCAGTGGGGCATCAGCCACCCGCTGGCGGCGCGGCCCGGCGGGCCGGCGGCCGCGTCGTCCTACCGGTTCCTGGCGGCCGAGGGCGAGAGCCTCCATCAGATTCCTGTCGGGCCGGTGCATGCCGGCATCATCGAGCCGGGGCATTTCCGCTTCACGGCAGGCGGCGAAACCGTGGTGCGGCTGGAGGAGCGGCTGGGCTATGTGCACAAGGGCATCGAAGCGTTGATGCAGGGCGCATCGATCGATCGTGCCGCGAAACTCGCGGGCCGGACTTCAGGCGACAGCACTGTCGCCTATTCGCTGGCCTTCGCCCGCGCGGTGGAGGCGGCGCTCGGCATCACGCCGCCGGGGCGCGCGATCTGGCTGCGGGCGCTGATGGCCGAATTGGAGCGCCTCGCCAACCACCTCGGCGACATCGGCGCCATCTGCAACGACGCCGCCTTCGCGATCATGCACGCGCATTGCGGCGTGTTGCGCGAACGCGTGTTGCGCGCCGCCGATGCGGCCTTCGGCCACCGCCTGATGCGCGACCGCATCCTGCCCGGCGGCACGGCAAGCGACCTGAGCGAGGCGGGGACGGATGCCATCCGATCGCTGGTCGCGGAGATCAGGCGGCGCTTCCCGCATCTGGTCGAGCTCTACGACAACACCGCCTCGCTGCAGGACCGGACGGTGGCGACCGGCCGGCTCAAGGGCGAGCTTGCCCGGCAATATGCCGCCGGCGGCTATGTCGGCCGCGCCTCGGGCCGCGATTTCGATGCGCGCCGCAGCCCGGGTTACGCGCCCTATGACGAGCTCGCCTTCGATGTGCCGGTGCTGCAGGAGGGCGACGTCAACGCGCGCGTCTGGATCCGCGTGCGGGAGGTCGAGCAGAGCCTGTCGCTGGTGGAGCAGATTCTCGGGCGGCTGCCCGCCGGGCCAATCAGCGTCGATATCGCTGCACCGCAAGAGCCGCGCGAGGGCATGGCGCTGGTCGAGGGTTTTCGCGGCGACATACTGGTCTGGCTGCGCATCGGCGAGGACGGCCTGATCGAGCGCTGCCACCTGCGCGACCCTTCATGGTTCCAGTGGCCGCTCTTGGAGGCGACGATCGAGGGGAACATCGTCGCCGATTTCCCGCTCTGCAACAAATCGTTCAACTGCTCCTATTCCGGCCACGACCTGTAGAACCATGCGAAAACTGCTCTTCGAAAGCCTGATCCGCCCGCCCCTGACGGAACGCGCGCCGCAAGTCAGCAATGCTGCCGTCGACGAGCTGGCGCGCGCGCTTGACGGCATGGCGCGCCGGAAGCTCGGCCGGAGCCTGTCGATCCGTGCCGTCGATGCCGGCTCCTGCAATGGCTGCGAGCTCGAAATGCACGCGCTCAACAACGCCTTCTACGACATCGAGCGCTTCGGCTTCCGCTTCGTCGCCTCGCCGCGCCATGCCGACGTGCTGATGGTCACCGGGCCGGTGACCAAGAACATGCGCGAGGCGTTGAAGCGGACCTTTGAGGCGACGCCCAACCCGAAATGGGTGGTTGCATTGGGCGACTGCGCGAAGGACGGCGGCTGCTTCGCCGGCAGCTACGCCGTCGTCGGCGGCGTCTCGGACGTGGTGCCGGTCGACCTGCACATTCCAGGATGCCCGCCGCCGCCGATCGAGATCCTGAAGGGATTGATCGCCCTGCTCGACGGCGCGAACGGGAAGGCTGGAAAGACCGGCGCCGTCCAGGGCTGACTGTTGCAGGTTTGCGGCCAACTCGGTCCTACCGATCAACGACCAGCCGCAACACCCTTGACGCTGGCGACAGCCGCACCTGCCGGCCCCAGTCGAAGGCGATGAAATCCTGCTCGATGCCGTCGGCGAAGATCACGCCGCCCTCGTTCATGCGCGAGGTGATGAAGAGCGGTTTCTCGGTGATCTTTCCCGCCCGCAATTTCGTGGCGGTGGCGATGCTTGGGAAGGGCTCGCGCACCCAGAAGCCGACCGCATGTTCCTCGCGGCCGAGCGACAGCTCCAGATGCGTCGCTTCCATGATCGTAGCGCGCCCAGCCGGTCGCGCCGGTGCCGGAGGCGACGATGAGACCGCTGGAGGAATGGTCCTCCGCCTCGCCTTCCGCCTCGATCCGGTAGCGGGCCGACTGGTGGCTGCGATGGCCGACGAAAATCTCGTTGAGCGCAAGCAGCGTCTCGCCTTCGCCGAGCTCGGCCTGGACCATGGTGCGCGACTCCATGTCGACATCGCCGGCGGCGCTGGCGACAAGCAGCCTGGCCAGCCTGCCGGTGCCGATGCGCACCAGCACGCCGTCATAGAGATCAGGCGCCGGATTGACGCCGAGCACCGGCTGACCGTTGAGATATTTGGCGACATTGGCGACCAGCCCGTCCTGCCCGACGGCGACGATGACGTCGTCGGGCGCGAACAGGAAGCGGTTGAGGTCGGCGCGGCTCACCAGGGTCTGGCGCCAGTCGGCCGGCACCGAGGCGCGCGCCGTGCCGAGCACCGCGTGGAAGCGATCGTGCCGGGCCTCGACGTCTTCCAGGCGCTGGCCGCGCGTCTCGAGAAAGAAGCGAGCCTGGCCACGCGTCGCGTGATGCGCGATCAGCAGCTCGTAGTCGGTCTCGCGCGTCACGAAGACCGCGCGGGGACGGTTCGCGGCCATGGCTCGCTCCTCACCGGCCTTCGATCACCGCCGGGGCCTTGCGAAACTCGCCGAGCACGGTGGCGAGCAGGTCGGGCGTGACGTTGACATGCTCGATCTTGTCCAGCTTGCCGGCGAGCTGCTGGGCGGCAAGGCCGAGCAGGATCGCGGGCGGCAGGTCACGGTAGATGGCGATATGCTGCCGTTCGGCTTCCGCCTTGGCGCCCTCGATGGCGCGGATCCGCTCGGCCTCGGCGCCGGCCTCGATCTGCTGCGCCTCGGCCGCGCCGGTGGCGCGATTGCGGGCGTTCTCGGCCTCTTCGGCGATGAGCAGCTTCTCGCGCCGCGCCAGCTCGGTCTTGTTCGCCAGCTCGTTCTCGGCGATGGCACGCTCCTTCTCCACGGCAAGCGCCCGGCGCTGGAAGGTCGCCTCGTCGGCCTTCTGCTGCAGCGCCTCGAAGGTCGGCGTCTGCAGCGCCCGCTCGAGCTCGCTGGTCGGCGTCAAATTGGTGAGCCTGACCGCGACGGCGGCGACACCGATGTCGGTCAGCGCGGGATCGGCGGCGACCAGCGCCTGCAGCCGCTCGCGCAAGGGCGCCGGGCCGGCGTCGAGCAAAGCGCGCACCGGCGCCTGGCCGAGATATTGCTGCACCGCCTGGTTGGCGATGCCGGCAATGCGCGCCTGGATCTTCTCGATCGGCTCGCCGCGCAGCTTGCCGGTCCTGAGATCGATGCTGAAATCGACGCGTTCGGCGAGCCGCGCCGGATCGACGACATGCCAGCCGATCGTGCCCTGCACGGCAGCGGTCTGGAAATCCTGGCTGCGGCCCTTGACGAAGAGCGTCATCTCGCGATCGTCCATCGGCAGCTCGGCGATGCTGGCCGTCTCGGGCACGAACCAGAAGGCCAGGCCGCGGCCGCTCTGCATTTCGCGGCCGTTGCGGCAGCGGATGACGTGGCTGCTTGCCTCGCTGCGAAGCTGGGCAATGAAGCCGAAACTGAGAATGGTGGCCATGATGGTCTCTCCCTCAATCAGCCATGAGACGTTGGAAACGATAGAGCTCGGCCGGGCGGAAAGCAGCGCCCGATTCATAGGCGCCGGTCGCCGCCAGCCAGCCCTTGTCGAGCTGGCGCCGGCGGAAGGCGGGCTTGTTGAGCGACGTGCCCAGGATCGCCTCATGCACATCCTGCAGCTGCCGCAACGTGAAGAATTCGGGCAGCAGCGCGAAGCCGACATCGGAATAGTCGAGCTTGCCGCGCAGCCTGAGCATCGCCATCGCCAGGATATCGGCATGATCGAAAGCGAGCATCAGTTTTTCGCCTTCCGGCGCGAGCACATCGACCGGCCCACCAGCCTCGCCGGCCCAGGGCACCTGGATCGTAGCTGGCAGCAGCGTCGGCTTCGCGCCGAGCGCCGCATCGAAGGCCTGCTCGGTGAGCAGCGCCAGATAGGCGACGCTGATGATGCGCATGCGCAGATCGCGCTCCACCGCGCCGAATGTGTAGAGCTGCTCGAGATGCGCCTCGCCCATGCCGGCCTTTTCGCGCAGCACGCGCGCGGCGGCCGCGTCGAGGGATTCGTCGATGCCGACAAAGCCGCCCGGCAGCGCCCAGCGCCCCGCATGCGGAAGCTGGTCGCGCTTGACCAGCAGCACGGCCGGCCGGCCGGCGCGGATACCGAGCAGCACAAGGTCGACCGCCACCGACGGCCGCTGGAAGGCGCTTGGGTCGTAGTCCTTGAGGAAATCGGTCTCGTTCATCGAACGCTCCGCTAATATGCAAGACACATATATCTGTTATGAATATATGTCAACGATGAGTTGTGAGGTCGATGACGGAGCGCCGTCTTGGCACTGGTGATGAGGCTTTCATGCAGGGCGACAGATCGCTTCCCGAGCGGGCCGAATAGTGCATTATCCGTGATATCGATCGCGCCAGACATTCATTGCTTTCTACCGTAGTCGAGCCGCCAAGTGTCTCAGCAGGAGCAGTGCCGTGCCCAGCCGCTGGACCATCCTTGCCGTTCTGTTCGTCGCCCGCGCCGCGATAGCGGTGCAATTCCAGAGTATCGCGGCCATTGCGCCGGAACTGGGCAAGGCGCTCGACGCAAACCTCGCCGACATCGGCGTGCTCATCGGTCTGTACTTCGCCCCGGGCGTTGCGCTGGCGCTTCCCGGCGGCGCGATCGGCAGGCGCTTCGGCGACAAGGCAAGCGTGCTCGCCGGCCTGGCGATGATGCTGGCCGGCGAGATGCTGCTTTTCACCTCAACCTCATGGAGCGTGCAGATCGCGGCACGGTTGATCTCCGGGGTCGGAGGCGTGCTGCTGAACGTGCTGATGACCAAGATGGTCGTCGACTGGTTCACGGGCCGGCGGATCGCCACGGCGATGGCGATCTTCATCAACTCTTGGCCGCTGGGCATCGCCCTCACGCTCGCCGGGCTGCCGCTGATACGGGCGGAATTCGGCATAGCGGGGACGCAGATTGCCGTGATGGCGCTCATCGTCGCGGCGCTTGCGCTGGTGGGATTCCTGTACCAGCCACCCGGACCCGCCGCCGCTCCGGCTTCAGCGGAAGGCTCACGGCTCGCGAAGCCTGCTGTCTGGGCCGTGCTGCTGGCGGGTTTGATCTGGGCCTTCTACAATGTCGGCTTCGCCATGATCTTCAGTTTCGCGCCGTCGATGCTGGTCGAGCGCGGCTGGTCGACCGCCGCCGCCGGTTCGGCCGTCAGCATCGTGCTGTGGCTCGCGGCTCTTTCGGTTCCGCTCGGAGGCTACCTCGCGGACCAGAGCAGGAGCCGCAACGCCATGCTGGCGACAAGCTGTCTCGCTTTCGCGGCCTTGGTCCTCTTGCTATGGCGCTGTTCAGCGGTGCTGCCCACCATGGTTGTGCTCGGCCTGGTCTGCGGGCTGCCGGCCGGAGCGATCATGAGCCTGCCGGCGCGGGTGCTGGCGCCGGCGACACGGGCGCTGGGAATGGGGCTCTTCTACACGGTCTACTACGCCACGATGCTGATCGCGCCTTGGTTCGGCGGCAAGCTTTCGCTTTGGACGGGCAGCGCCGGCGCGGCGCTCGGCCTCGGCTCGGCGGCTCTTCTAGCCTGCCCGGTCCTTTTGTGGGAGTTCGAACGCCGGCTGCCCGTGCAGGCCCGAACGGCCCCGCAGGCGGGCTGAGGCCCTTGCGGACTTTCCGCTGTCGAGACGAGGGATGGGCGCCGCCCGAAAACGCAAGCCTCGATCGGATCAAGGCGCGGGGGTCATTGGGTCGGAGCTGGGCGGCGACGCCACGGGTTGCGCCACGACCGGCGCGCAGCTGTCGCCGACCACCAGTGAAGGCTGGAAGACGACGTTGCGCGGTTCGGCAGGACCGCCACGCCTGATCTGATCGACGAGAAGCCGCACCGCCTCGTTGGTCATGTCGACGAGTGGATGCTCGGTGCGCGTCAAGCGCGGACGCAAGCCTCCGATGCCAGGGATGGTATCGGTGGAAGCGATGGAGATGTCGCCCGGACAGCGCAGCCCGAGATCCGCGACTGCCCGCATCACGCCGAGAGCCATCAGACCGCTCGCGACATAGAGCGCCGTTGGCCGCGCCGGCTGTTCCAACAGGCTGCGCGCCACCGAATAGGCGGCATCCTCACGGAACTCACCCGAGCGTATATAGCGCGATTCAAGCGTCAGGCCTCGCGACCGCATGGCCGCCAGCATTCCGTCGAGGCGGCCCCGCCCGGTGGTGACATGCAGCGGGCCGGTGACCGTGCCGAGGCGGGTATGGCCGAGATCGAGCAGATATTCCGTCGCCTGCCTGCCGGCCGATATGTTGTCGATCGTCACCGTGTCCGACCTGTCATCGGCGACGGTACGGCCGAACAGCACGGTCGGGATCGGTTTGCCGTCGGGATCGTTCTGCAGATGCTCCGTCGAGTCGCCGACCGGGACCAGGATCACCCCGTCGCAGGAGAGTGTTCGCACGCGGGCGAGGATGCGACGCTCGACCTCCGGCTTCTCGTCGCTGTTGAAGATCAGCAGCGAATAGCCCCAGGCGGCGACCGCCGCTTCCGCCGCCCACACGACGCGCGAGAAGAAGGGGTTGGCGAGATCGGCCACGACCAGGGCGATCAACTGGCTGCGCCCGCGCTTCAGGTTCCGCGCGGCGAGCGAGGGCGCATAGCTGAGGTCACGGACGGCGGCCAGGACGCGGGCCCGCAATTCCGGGCTCACATAGGCGGAATCGTTAATCACCGCCGACACCGTTGCCGTCGATACCTCTGCCTTGCGAGCGACGTCCTTGATGGTGGCCATAGCGAACTCAGCTAATCGATTAGTTGAGTTTTGGTCGCCAAAATGGCCTTTGTCTAGGCTAAATCCCCGAAAATTTGCTTGATTGCCGTTGTTATCCGCATAATCTAGCGAAACGGTTCGGCGAGGTAGGCGCCGTAACATCAAAGGGAGGAAATCATGAAGTGGATAGTCATTGGGGCTGCGTTGGCGGCCGCGGCCGCAGCGTTTCCCGCTCGGGCGGACACGCCGCTGGCCGGCATCGTCTCGATCTCGGCGACGGAGGCGAACAACGCCCGCTATATCGTCGGCGCCAAGGCCGCCGCCAAGGAGATCGGCTGGGATGTTTCGGTCATCGATGCGGCGGGCAGCGCCGACCAGGCCAATGCCGCGATCCAGAATTTCGCGCAGCGCGGCTCGGCGGCCATCGTCGACATGGTGTTTCCCTATTCCTCGATCGGGGCCGGGCTGCAGGCGGCCAAGTCGGCCAATATCCCGGTCGTGACCTGGGGCGGCGGGCTGGGAAGCTCGGTCGCCGCCACCAATGGGTCGGGCGGGCCGATGGTGGTGCCGGTCAATGAGCTGATGCTGAAGACGATGGGCGGCAAGGGCTCCATCCTGGCGCTGACCTATCACACAGGCGAGGTCTGCCGAAACCGCGAGGTCGAACTCGACAAGGCGCTTGCGGCCAATCCCGACATCAAGGTCACCAAGAACGAGGTGCGCATCCCCGGCTATTTCGAGGATGGCGCGCAATATGCCAACGCCTGGCTGGCCTCGCATCCGGCAGGCCAGGAGAATCTCGCCATCTGGGGCTGCTGGGACGATCCGGCGATCGGCGCCATCGGCTCGCTCAGGGCGCAGGGCCGCGACGACGTCAAGGTCTACGGCGTCAACGGCAACGCGCAGGCGCTGGAGAACATCAAGAACGGCTTCATGACCGCGACCGCCTGGCAGGACAGCTATACAGAAGGCTACACTATGATCAAACTGCTGCCGGAGATCCGCAAGGCCGGCGCGGACTGGACGCCGAAGGCGGTGGAGGTGCCCGCGGTGCTCGTCACCAAGGACACTATCGACGACTTCATCGCCAAGCATCCGGACGCCATGAAATAGGAACCTCAACGCTTCACCCATGAACCCAGTCCCGACAGCGATGGCGGCGCCGCCGGCGGTGCCGTTCGTGGCGGCGAATGCGATCAGCAAATCCTACGGAGGAGCGCAGGCGCTGCGCGGCGCTTCGCTCTCCGTGCTGCCCGGCGAAGTGCATGGGCTGGTCGGCGCCAACGGCGCCGGCAAGTCGACATTGATCCGTATCCTGGCCGGCGTGACCCAGCCGGACACGGGCGAAATCGCCATCGAGGGCAGGCCGGTGGCGATCGTGTCGCCGCACGCGGCGAGCGGGCTCGGCATGAGCTTCATCCATCAGGAGCTCGCCTATGTGCCGGATATGACGGTGCTCGAGAACATCATGCTCGGCCTGCCCAAGAAAAAGACGAGGCTCGGCCTGGTCGACTGGAGCGCGATCCAGCGCGACGTCGCGCCGATCATCGAGCGCGTCGGCATAACCGCGCCGCTCGATGCCGCGGCCAAGAGCCTGTCGACGGCCGAGAACTGGCTGATCAGCATCGCCCGGGCGCTGGTGTGGAAGGCGCGCCTCATCGTCATGGACGAGCCGACCGCTTCGCTCTCGGCAGGCGAGTGCCGCAAGCTCTTCTCCATCATCCGGGGGCTTTCGGCGGCGGGCGTGGCGGTGCTCTACGTCTCGCACCGGCTGGACGAAATCCTCGATCTGTGCAGCCGCGTCACCGTTTTCCGCGATGGCCGGTCTGTTGCGGTCCTCGACGGCTCCGGACTGACCCGGCGCCGGCTGGTCCAGGAGATCGTCGGCGGGGCGGTCGAACAGCTGCCTAAGTCGCGCGAGGCGACGGGCGGCGAGATCGTGCTGTCGGTGCGGGGCCTGCGCCGCCTGCCGCGCGTGGAGGAAGCAAGCTTCGACCTCCGCCGCGGCGAGGTGCTCGGGCTCGGCGGCCTTGTCGGCGCCGGGCGCAGCGAGCTCGCGCGACTGCTCTACGGCGCCGACCGGCCCGACGCCGGCAGCATGACGATAGAGGGAAGGCCTTTTGCGCCGCGCACCCCGGCCGGCGCGGTGCGCGCCGGGCTCGGCCTTGTGCCGGAGGAGCGCCGTACGGAGGGGCTGCTCCTCGGCAAATCCGTCGCCTTCAATCTCAGCCTCGGCAATCTCACGCCTCTCCTCGCCAGCCCGGTCCTGCCCTTCATCAGCCTGCGCAGGCGGGCGCGGCTGGCGCAGGCGACGATCCGCGACCTGTCGATCAAGGCCGGCTCGCCGGAACAGCCGGTCGGGCGGCTTTCCGGCGGCAACCAGCAGAAGGTGGTCATCGGCCGCTGGCTGCGCTCGAAGCCGAAGGTCCTCATCCTCGACGAGCCGACGCGCGGCGTCGATATCGGCGCTCGCGGGGAAATCCATCGGCTCATCCGCGAGCTCGCCGGACACGGCATGGCCGTGCTCGTCATCTCGTCCGAACCGGACGAGCTCCCCGATCTGTGCGACCGGGTCCTGGTGATGGCGGAAGGACGGATCGTGCGCGAGCTCGCCGGCACCGACCTCACCCGCAGCGCCATCATCGAGGCAAGCTATGCCTTAACCGAGGAAAGGGTTTCCGCATGAGTGACGCCGGTTACACGCGACGCCTCTCGCCCGGCACCAGGGCCGCGCTCGGTGTTTTCGCGCGCTATGGCACGATCATCGGCCTGCTCGTGATGATCCTGGTCTTCTCGTTCCTGTCGCCGCACGCCTTTCCGACCTACAATAATTTCATCAACGTGCTGAGCCAGGCATCCCTCGCCATGATCATCGCCGGCGGGCTGACCATGGCTGTGATCGTCGGCGAGCTCGATCTCTCCGTCGGTTATGCCGCCAGCCTGCACGGCGTGCTCGTGACCGGGCTGATCGTGGCAAACCATATGCCGATCCCGTTGGCGGTTTTGATCGTGCTCGCGCTGGGCGCCCTCATCGGCGTCGTCAACGGCCTGATCGTCACCAAGCTCAAGGTCAATTCGGTGATCGCCACGCTCGGCGTCGGCACCGTGCTGGTCGGTCTATCCTTCGCCTATTCGGCAGGCGTGCCGATCGTCTCCGGCGTGCCGGAAGCCTTCCTGCAACTGGCGCTGGGGCGCTGGCTGTTCGGCATCCCCAACCCGATCATCTTCATGGCGCTGGTGTTCGGCGGCCTGTGGTTGCTGGTCGAGCGCACCGCGATCGGCCAGGAGATCCAGGCGGTCGGCGGCAACCCCGCCGCGGCCCGGCTCGCCGGCATCAATGTCGACCGCATCAAGATCCTCGGCTTCGTGCTTTCGGGCATGTGCGCGGCGCTTACCGGAACCTTGCTGGCCGCCAGGCTTGGCAGCGGCACGACCAATGCCGCCGATTCCTATCTGCTGACCGCCTTCGCCGCCGTCTTCCTCGGGTCGGCCACGCTGCGCGACGGCGAGTTCCACATATTGGGCACCTTCATCGGCGCGCTCATCATCGTGCTCGGCTTCAACGGGCTCAACATCTTCGGCGCGCCGACCTTCTCGCAATTCGTGTTCCAGGGCGCCATCCTGATCGTCGCGGTCGGGCTCGCCAGCCTTGGCCGCTCGCTTGCCGAAAGCTGAATTGGAGGAGAATGCCGATGACCGTTCCGCAATCCGCGACATGGCAAGTCTTTGTGCTGGAATATGCGCGCTCCAAGGAACAGCCCTGGGTCGATCTCATCAGCGGCATGTACAATGACGGCGTGGTCGACCTGCCCTTCTCCTTCGTGCTCGCGCGCAACGGCGAACGCAACGTGCTGATCGATACCGGCTTCATGCAGGACGACCACAGCTTCTCGCAGAAGTTCGGCATCCCGACATGGATCTCGCCGGTGCGGATGCTGGCGGCGCTCGACATCGCGCCCGATCAGATCAGCGACATCGTGGTCACCCATGCGCATTTCGACCATATGGGTTCGATCGCCGAATTCCCGCGCGCGCATATCCACATCCAGAAGAGCGAACTGCTTTCCTGGTACGAGGCGATCGCGCTGCCGAAACGCTTCGCGCATCTGACCGCCATCATCGATCCCGACAATTTGCGCACCGCCCTCGAAGCCTCGATCGAGCATCGCGTGACGCTCATCGACGGCGACAAGGACAACATCCTCCCCGGCATCCATGCGCGGCTCGGCAGCGGCCACACGATCGGCCAGCAATTCGTGCTCGTCGACACCCACGCCGGTCGCCGGGTCATCTCCGGTGATTGCGTCTATTCGCGCCGCCAGTTCACCGGGCACAATCACGACGGGGTCTATGTCCCGCTCAACAATGCGGTGGGCAGCGTCTGGGAGCAGCTGAAGACCATCGACAAGATGAATGACGAGCTTGGCGGCGACCTGTCGAAGCTCGTCGTGCTGCATGATGTCGAGCGCTGGAAGGACCATCCGGTCGTCAAGGAGGTCGAGGGCTTCAAGATCGTCCGGCTCACCTGATCACGGGAGACCGTCGCGAGATCATGCTGGAGCGTAGGTCAACCTGATCACATCCTCGCCGATCCGGTCATGCGCCATCAGGCGAAGCGGCGGCCGGGGTCCGGCGAAATAAGGCTTGCCGCGGCCGAGCACGACCGGGTGCAGGTAGATCCGATACTCATCGATCAAGCCCAGTTCGGTGAGGCTTCGCGCCAAGTCCGGGCCGGCGACTTCGATCTCGCCGTCGTACTCGGCCTTCAGCTTGCGCATCTCGCCCTCAAGGTCATCCCCGACGAGGCTGGCGTTGGGGCCGACCGACTGCAACGAGCGCGAGACGACCCATTTCGGCTGGCGCCGCCACGCCGCCGCGTAGGCAAGGCGATCGGCATCCCATTCAGGATGCTCCTCGTCCCAGTAGCGCATGACCTCATACATGCGGCGACCGTAGATGCTGCCCGACTGCCGCTCGGCCTCCTCGATGAAGTGGCGGAAGAGCGTGGGGCTTGGCCCGAACGCCGTGTGATCGACATAGCCGTCCAGCGACTGGTTCATTCCGAAGACGAGCTTGGCCATTGCCTGTTCCTCACATGGCATTCGCGCGATCCGATTGCGTTGTGCAATCGGTTCAGGCTAGGCCAACTGATTTTATTTTGCAATTGGTTGGTGCTGCATGAACGCGCCCCGGCAAGGCGAAACTCAAGCGACCACCGCCAAGCCCGGTGAGGCGCGCAAGCGGGCTATGTCGCGCGCCGGCGGTTCGCCAAAATGACGGCGATATTCGCGGCTGAACTGCGACGGGCTTTCGTACCCCACGCGGAAGGCGGCGGTCGTCGCATCGATGTCCTGGACCAGCATCAGGCTGCGCGCGTCCTGCAGCCTGAGCTGTTTTTGGAATTGCAGCGGCGTCATCGCCGTCACCGCGCGAAAATGCTCGTGCAGGCTCGACTCATGCCCACCTCCGCGGCAAGCTGCTCGATGCTGAATCGCTCCCGGAAGTTCTGCCCGATCCAGGCGATGGCGCGGCCGACCTGAGCCACCCGACCCTGGCTGGAGGTGATGTGGCGCATCCTGGCGCCGTCCGGGCCGGCAAGCAGGCGATAGAGAATTTCCTGCTCGGCAAGCGGGGCAGCGCCGCCGGATCGTCGAGCAGGCGCAGCAGGCGCAGGACCACCAGCATGACGCTCCCCAGCGACGACATCGCGGCACTGGAAGCTCTCGCCGACGCCGCTGACGTGAACACCCGCGGCTGCTGGGAGCAGGAGATGGAAGTCTGAGTTCCCTCGGACGGCGTTGCCTGCCGTTGTTCGCAAGAACTACGCGAATATGACGCGGCCATCGGGAAGGGCGGCTAGATCCGAGCGCCGCCTGTGGCGTCGATGGACTGCCCCGTCGTCCACCGCGCGTCGTTTGACGCGACGAAGGTGATCACGTCTGCCACGTCGGCGGGCTGGCCGACACGTGAAAACACCGACAATGCTTCCGCGCCCGCACGGGCATCCGTCGCAAGCCAGTCCGCGTTCATGTCGGTGTCGGTGACGCCGGGCATGACCGAATTGACGGTTATGCCGCGGCTTGCGAAATCGGGAGCGAGCGCCAGCGTCAGTGTTTCGAGAGCTCCCTTTGACGCCGCATAGGCGGGGTGGGTCGGCGCTGCGATGCGCGTGAAGCCGGTGGAAATGTTGATGATGCGTCCGTCGTCCCGGATGTCATTGGCCAGCGCCTGGATCAGGAAGAACGGCGCCTTGAAGTTGATGGTCATGAGGTCATCGAATGTGGTCTCGCTGGTCTGCGCCAACGGCGTTGCCACCGCGATGCCCGCATTGTTGACGAGGATGTCGAGGCCGGCTTTGCCAGTCGCGGCCAGCGCCGCGGCCCTAAACTCTCCGGCAATGCTGTCGGCAGCCGCCTTGGCGTCGCGCAAATCCGCGCCGATGGCGACAGCTCGCGTCCCCAGTGCCTCGATATCCCGCACCGTAGCGTCCGCGGCTTCCTTGTTGCTGGCGTAGTGCACGCCGATGAGCGCAGCGCCTTCCCTGGCGAAGGCGAGCGCCACTGCTCGCCCGATACCGCGCGACCCGCCGGTTACGAGTGCGACCTTGTTCGAGAGGCGTCCGGACATTTGCAACTCCGTTGCGATTTTTAATAGCGATCGATATATTAATCCCGGTCGATGGTTGTCAACAGATTTTATAGGGATCGATATATAAATGACCGAGCCTCCAAAAAAACGGGGCAGGCCGAGGACCCTGGATCGTAATGTCGGGCTTGATGTCGCGGCGCGGCTGTTCTGGGAACACGGCTATGAAGGAACATCGATCGCCGACTTGACGGCGGCCATGGGCGTGACCCCGCCGTCGCTCTATGCGACGTTCGGCTCCAAGGAGGAGCTGTACAGGCAGGCGCTCGACCGTGCCACCGAGCGGGAGAGCAAGGCCCGGATGGACGCGCTACGGAGCGATATGAGCGCTTATGAGGCTTTGTCCTTCTACCTGCACGACGTCGCGACCGGCATCTCGCGTCCCGACGATCCGCGCGGATGCATCGTCTCGACAGCGGTTGTTCAATGCGCGGCGGAAAACGAGACGGTGGCGAAATCCGTAACCGCAAGGCGCGAGGCTGCCATCAAAGCCATACGCGAACGTTTCGACAGGGCGGTCGTCGAAGGGGAACTTGCCACCGGCACCGACACGGATTCGCTTGCACGCTTCTACGGAGCTTTCGTGCAAGGAATGTCGGTGCAAGCCTGTGACGGCGCCTGCACCGAAAGGTTGCGGCGCCTGGTCGATATCGCGCTTTCAGCCTGGCCGGGAAACCATGGTGAAAGAAAGGTTCCCCATGCCCCATGACCCCGTCGTCGAACAGTCCGCTCTGAGCACGTTGCCCACTTTCCGCCTGCTCGACGTGCGCGATCAGGCTGCCTTCTCCTTGGGCCACGCGCCCAATGCCGTCCGCGTTCCGATCGAGGTGTGGGAGGCTGCGGCAAAAGCCGGAGAGACGTCGTTCGAGAACGTCGCTTATTGGGAGCGCGCCATTGGCGAACTCGGTGTCGATGGCGAAGTGCCGGCCATCGTCTATGATGACGGGCGAATGACCGAGGCCGCGCGGGTCTGGTTCATCTTGCAGTATTTCGGAGCGAAGGCGTTCATCCTGAACGGTGGATGGCCGGCGGTCGAACGACACGACGACCTGCCGGGAGCGGCCCAGGCAGCCGGCGCCTCGGCTGTCTTTCGAGCCAGGCCCGGCGCGGGTCCTGTCGGTCTCGTCGATCGGCAGACCTTGAAGGCTGAACTCGACGGTGATGTGCGCATCTTCGATGCCCGCACCGCTGGTGAATACACAGGCGAAGACCTGCGCCGCAATACGCGCGGCGGCCATCTGCCCGGCGCAAGGCTGCTGCCGCACGCGAACCTGCTTGACGGCTCGCGCCTGAGGCCGGCGGCGGAATTGCACGATCTTCTCGCGCAGGCTGGTTTCCAATCCGGCGACCATATTGTCACCCATTGCGACGGCGGCGGCCGCGCCGCTCTCGCTGCCGCCGCAGCGGCCCGGGCCGGCTATCGCGATGTTCGCGCCTATTACCTCAGCTTCGCCGATTGGGCGAAGGATGAAAGCTGCGCGATCATTCGCGATTGAGCGAGCGTAGTCCCGGCGGCTACCGGCGGTAAATTTCGGCGATGGCAGCGGAAATGGCGCGCCCGAAGAGATTCGAACTCCTGACCCCCAGATTCGTAGTCTGGTGCTCTATCCAGCTGAGCTACGGGCGCGCAACAGGCCGTGTGTGACACAAGCCTCGCGTTCCGGTCGAGACGGCCGGCCGCGATGTGGAGTGTTCCCTAACGACTGAATTTGAGAATTGCAAGCCGATCCGGCAAAAGTTTTGTCGCAGGCGGTTTTGCCCCTGTTGAGGCGTCGCGCGACTTAGGCCGGTCTAAACCGGAAGAAGTGCTCGTCAAGCCGGGCGGCGCAGGCCGTTGCGCGCTTGATCGAGCCGGACCGGCTGGTCGGGGATGGTGACGGCGAAGACGGTGCGGCCGCCGATCGATTCGACAAGCTCGACCGAGCCGCCATGGGCGCGGATCAATTCGTGCGCGATCGCCAGGCCGAGGCCGGTGCCGCCGCTGCGCGCCGAGCCCCGGAAGGCGGCGAACAGGTTCTCGCGCGCCTTGGGGGGCAGGCCGGGGCCGGTGTCGGTGACGGTGATGCGGCTGACGCTGCCGTGACGCTCGGCCGCCACCGCCAGCCGGCGCACAACCGTCCTCTCCGTATCGGCGGCCATCGCCTGAATGGAGTTGCGGCACAGATTGGTGAGCACGCGGAAGAGATGGTCGGAATCGGCGTCCACCTCGAAGGCATGCTCGACGGCGTTGATGAACTCGATGCCTGTCTCGATGTCGAGCAGGCCGTGCACGTCGTCGACCAACTGGCGCAACCTGAGGCGTCGGCGTGACGGCGCCGGCTCCTGCGTGCGGCCATAGGCGAGCACGCCCTCCGAATAGGCAACGGCGCGGTCGAGCGCGCGCACAAGTTTCGGCGCGAAGGATTGCACAGTCGGATCCTTCACCTGGCGCAGGCGGTCGGACATCAGCTGCGCGGAAGCCAGGATGTTGCGCATGTCGTGATTGATCTTGGAGACGGCGAGGCCGAGGTCGGCGAGATGCTTCTGTTCGGAAAGCATCTTCTGCAGCCGGTCCTGCATCTGCGCCAGCTCGCGCTCGGCCACGCCGATCTCGTCGGCGCGCTCGGTCGGACAGATTATGCGCCCGGGATCGTCTGGCGCCTCGGAGAAGGACAGGATCGAGCGCGTCATGGTGCGGATCGGCCCGATCATGATCAGGTCGATCGCCGCATAGACGAGCATTGCGGTGAACAGCGAGATGAGCAGCGAGACGACGGCGACATTGCGCGAGTATCTGAGCATAGCGTCGCGCAGACGGTAATCCGGCATGATCAGCTCGAATTCCTTGTCGCTGTCGCCGACCGGGCCGAAGACGCGCAGCATGCGCTTGCCGCCGAAGAACAAAGTGTCGAGCGCGCCGGTCATGCCGTTGACCAGGCCGACATTGGCGATGTCGATATGCTCGTCGACCTGCGGCGGCATGTCGGAAACGACGAGCAGCCGCGACACGCCGCCGTCGCGCACGGCGATCGCCTTGGCGCCGATCGCCATCAGCACATCGTTCTGGGCATTGTGCGACAGCGCGTTGGGCTCGCCCTGCAACAAAACGATCGACACGGCGGCGGCGGTGCTCAACCGCTCCTTCAGCCAGTTCACCCGGTAGCTGGCGATCCAGGGCAGGAAGATCAGGATTTCGGCCAAAAGCACGAACGCGATGGTGAGCAGAAGAAGCTTTGTCGACAGGCCGCGCGACAGCGGCACCCGGCGCGTCGGGTTTGCCGCCGGGGTTGCCTTCTCGTTCGTGGACAGAGTTTCACTCGTCATTGACGCGCATTCACAAAGGCTTGATCGGGCAAGATTATGCGATTTGCGGCTTTTTTGCCAATTTCATCGTCACCCCGCAAAAAATTGCCTCGCGGCGGGCGGATTGACTTCCAAAAACCTTCTTTCTATAAGCCCGCTCACGCTCGGGCCATTCGTCCCGGCGCGGTTTCGATCGCGCCTAAGCCGGCCCGGCAAAGCTCCTGTTACAGAGTGACAGAATCAAGAAGGGCCGCACCCCGCGGTATTAAAACAAATGAAGCGTACATACCAACCGTCCAAGCTCGTCCGGAAGCGCCGGCATGGTTTCCGTGCCCGCATGGCCACCAAGGGTGGCCGTGGCGTCGTTGCTGCCCGCCGTAATCGCGGCCGCAAGCGGCTCAGCGCCTGAACGAAAGACGAGATCGTTGCCCGCAACCGGCAAGCCAAAGGGGAAAACTCCCGGGCGGCTTCTGAAACGCGCGGACTTCCTGGCTGTGCGCGGCGGCGAGAAACGCCGCGGACGGCTTTTTCTCGTTGAAGTTCTCGACCGCGGCGACGACCTTGCGCCGCGTGTCGGCTACACCGTCACCAAGAAGGTCGGCAACGCCGTGGTGCGCAACCGCGTCCGGCGGCGGCTGAGGGAAGCCGTGCGCGTTCACGCCGCCGATGACATGGCGCCCGGCAATGATTATGTCATCGTCGGGCGTGAAGACGTGCTCGCCACTCCGTTCGGCCAGTTGAAGGCCGAGCTTTCCCGCCGGCTACGCGGCGCACGATAGGCCAAGGGCTTTCGATGGAAAACAACCGCAATTTCTTCATCACCATCGCGCTGTCGGTGTTGATCCTGACGCTCTGGCAGGTGTTCTACATGAACCCCAAGATGGAGCAGCAGCGCGAGCAGGCCCGCATCGAGCAGCAGCGCGTCGAGGCGCAGAAGAAGGAAGCGGGCGGCGGCGCCAATTCCGGCGCGACCGGAACGCCGGCCCCGGCGGCCGGCAGCGTTCCCGGCGCACCCGGCGGTGAAGCGGTGACCGCCGCCAGCCGCGACCAGGCCATTGCCGCCACCAAGCGCGTCAAGATCGACACGCAAAGCCTCGAAGGCTCGATCAACCTGACGGGCGCGCGCCTGGATGACCTGAAGCTCAAGCACTATACCGAGACGGTCGACAAGAATTCGCCCGAGATCGAGCTGCTCAACCCGTCGTCGCTGCCCAACGGCTATTTCGCCGAGATCGGCTTCGTCGGCAACGATGCGACCGGCGCTGTACCGGGCGCGGATACGGTGTGGAGCGTCGAAGGCAATCCGACGCTGACGCCCTCGACGCCGGTGACGCTGACCTTCACCAACGACAAGGGCCTGACGTTCAAGCGCACCATCTCTATCGACAACGAATATATGTTCACCGTTTCCGACACGGTGCAGAATTCGGGAACGGCCGCCGTCTCGCTCTACAATTACGGGCGCGTCACCCGTTTCGACAAACCGGCCGTCGCCAGCACCTATGTGCTGCATGAAGGTCTGATCGGCGTGACCGGCAGCGAAGGGCTGACGGAGTACAAATACGCGGCCATCGAGAAGGACAAGGAAGTCAAGCCAGGCAAATCGACCGATGGCTGGCTCGGCATCACCGACAAATACTGGGCCGTGACGCTTGTGCCGACGGAGAAGCAGCCCTTCCAGCCGAAATTCTCCTATTTCGAATTCAAGGACGGGCCGCACAGCCACAGCTATCAGTCAGACTTTCTGTCCGACGCGATCAGCGTCGCGCCGGGACAGTCGACGACGATCGAGTCCGAAATCTTCGCCGGCGCGAAGGAAGTCTCGACCATCAACGCCTATGAAAAGGACCGGCACATCCGCCAGTTCGACCTGCTGATCGACTGGGGATGGTTCTATTTCATCACCAAGCCGATGTTCTGGCTCATCGACACGCTCTACAAATTCTTCGGCAATTTCGGCCTGGCGATCCTCGCCACCACCGTCATCGTCAAGGCGATCTTCTTCCCCCTTGCCAACAAGTCCTACGCCTCGATGGCGAACATGAAGAAGGTGCAGCCGAAGATGGTCGAGATCCGCGAGAAATACGCGGACGACAAGATGAAGCAGCAGCAGGCGATGATGGAGTTGTACAAGACCGAGAAGATCAATCCGCTGGCCGGCTGCTGGCCGGTGGCGCTGCAGATCCCGGTCTTCTTCTCGCTCTACAAGGTGCTCTACATCACCATCGAGATGCGGCACGCGCCCTTCTTCGGCTGGATCCACGACCTTGCGGCGCCCGATCCGACGTCGATCTTCAACCTGTTCGGCCTGCTGCCCTTCGCGGCGCCCGCCTTCCTGCCGCATATGGGCGCCTGGGCGGTGGTGATGGGCATCACCATGTTCCTGCAGATGCGCATGAACCCGGCGCCGCCGGACCCGACGCAGGCCGCGATCTTCACCTGGATGCCGGTGATCTTCACCTTCATGATGGGCTCCTTCCCGGCCGGCCTCGTCATCTACTGGGCCTGGAACAACACGCTGTCGATCCTGCAGCAGGGCGTGATCATGAAGCGCCAGGGTGCCAAGATCGAATTGTGGGACAATCTGGCGGCGATGTTCCGCAAGAAACCATCGCCGGCGGAATAGCAGGAATCCTCACTTTCCAATCAGAACCCCGGCCTTGGCCGGGGTTTTTTGTTGTCTCCCGACCTTTGCGACTTGCAGAGACAATAGCTCGGTCATCATTCCAGGGCGGAGCAAGGAGCGAAGCGACGCGCGCAGACCGTGGAATCCATGCCGTTACGCTAAGGCGTTGCAACGGTTACAGAATTCTGCACCGTCACACTCTACGGCAAGGGTCACGGAATGGATCCTCGGGTCAAGCCCGAGGATGACGACGTCACGGGGGTTTCGGCCAATCTCCAACGTCGGCGACAGAAGCGCCAGCGCCAACATTCGCGATTGGCCGTGGCTTACACCCCGGTCGTCATTCCAGGGCGGAGCAAGGAGCGAAGCGACGCGCGCAGACCCTGGAATCCATGCCGTTACGCCAAGGCGTTGCAACGGTTACAGAATTCTGCACCGTCACACTCCGCGGCAAGGGTCACGGAATAGATCCTCGGGTGGCTGAGGATGACGGCGTTGCGTTGGCCTTCGCCGATAAACCCATACGTGACTGCCCTCGATCCGCCGGGGCGGAACAATTTTCGGCAAATTGTCCGAGGCTGGTGAAACTCCGCCCGCCCCCGCTTCGTATGATTCCCGTCCTCCCCAAAAAAAAGTCCGGGCGACTTCCGGCGCAGCGACGCCGGTGTTTGGGAGGTCGTGCGGCATGCCGGGGTCCCGCGGGCGGCGGGATCCCGGTCCTTTTATTCCATGGCCGCGCTATGATCGACCTTGGCCGGGGTGCCGGGCTTGCGCAGCAGAAGCACCAGCGGGATGGCGGCGAGCGACAGAACCATCATCAGCTTGAAGTCGTCGATATAGGAGATGATCGTCGCCTGCAACGTGACGAGGCCGTCGAGCGCGGCGCGGCCGGCGGCGCTGTAAGGACTCAGCGCCTGGGAGATCGCCGGGTCGCCGAAGGCCGGATTGTAGGGCGTCACATAGGTGGCGATGTTGGCGTGGTTGATCTGCTGGTTCTGCGTCAAAAGCGCCGAGACCACCGAGATGCCGACGCTGGAGCCGATGTTGCGCGACAGGTTGTAGAGGCCGGTGCCTTCCGCGCGCCACTCCGGCGCCAGCGTGGCGAAGGTGATAGTGGTGAGCGGCACGAACAGGAAGCCGAGACCCGCGCCCTGGATGAAGCCGGTGCTGATGATCGTCCATTGCGAGACGGCCGGCGTCCAGCCGGTCATGTCGTACATCGCCCAGGCGGTGATGGCGAGGCCGATGAACAGCAGCCAGCGTGTGTCGACCTTGCCGACCAGGCGGCCGACCAGGAACATGCAGGCCATGGTGCCGAGGCCGCGCGGCCCCATGACGATGCCGGCCGTCACCACCGGGTAGCCCATCAGCGTCTGAAGATAGGGCGTCATCAGGGCCAGCGAGGCGAGGTAGGTGATGCCGATGATGAAGATGAAGATCATGCCGACGGCGAAGTTGCGGTCGAGGAACAGCCGCGGGTTCACGAAGGTGTCGCGCGCGGTGAAGGTGTGGACGATGAAGATGTAGAAGGCCGACGCGCAGACCAGCGCCTCGACGATGATCTCGGCCGAGGAGAACCAGTTGAGCTGCTCGCCGCGGTCGAGGAACATCTGCAGCGAGGCGATGGCGAGGCTGAGCATGCCGAAGCCCAGCCAGTCGAGCCTTGCCTTCAAGTCGAGCTTGGTTTCCTGGACGAACATGGAGACGCCGATAAAGGCCAGCGCGCCGATCGGCACGTTGATGTAGAACACCCAGCGCCAGGAGACGTTCTCGGTCAGCCAGCCGCCGATGACCGGACCGAGCACCGGACCGACCATGACCGAGACGCCGAACAGGGCCATGGCCGAGCCGCGCTCCTCGACGCTGTAGATGTCGAGCAGGATCGACTGCGACAGCGGCACGAGTGCTGCGCCGAACAGGCCCTGGAGCAGGCGGAAGCCGACGATCTGCGGCAGCGACTGGGCAAAGCCGCACAGCACCGAAGCGACGACGAAGCCGGTGATCGCCACCAGAAGGATGCGCTTGCGGCCGAAGCGATTGGCGAGATAGCCGGACGGCGGCGTCATCACGGCAGCCGCGACGATATAAGAGGTGAGCACCCAGTTGATCTGGTCGGCGCTGGCCGAGACGCTGCCCTGGATATAGGGCAGCGCGACATTGGCGATGGTGGTGTCCAGCGCCTGCATGATGACCGCCAGGATGACGCAAGCGGTGATGGCGCCGCGATTGGCGACCACGGGCGCGCCTGTCGCGGAAGCCGTTGTCATGACTTTGACCCGGATTGGTTGAAGAGGTTGGCGATGAAGTCCGGCAGGCCGCGAGCATGGCCGGTGTCGATGCTGACGACCGCGCTCATGCCGCCGCGCAGCGGCGGCTTGCCGTCCGGATCGTCGATCGTCACGCGCATCGGGATGCGCTGCACGACCTTGACCCAGTTTCCGCTAGTGTTCTGCGCAGGCAGCAGCGAGAAGCTGGACGACGATGCAGGGCTGATCGAGCCGACCGTGCCGTGCCAGACCTCGCCCGGATAGCCGTCGATGCTGATCGTCGCCTTCTGTCCCGGCCGGACATAGGTGAGCTCGGTTTCCTTCGGCTCGGCCGCGATCCAGATGTCGGTCGACGACACCAGGCTGAAGGCCGGCTGCGAGGCCGGCAGGTATTTGCCGACCTGCAAGGCATCGACATTGGTGACGATGCCGTCGAACGGCGCCTTGACGACGGAATCGTTGAGGTTGCGCTGCGCATCATCCACCGCCGACTGGGCCTGCAGGTAGAACGGGTTCTGCTCGACCGGCTGGCCGGCGTCGCCGCCGAGCTGGGCAAGCATCGCCTGCGCCTGCGCCTTGGCGACGGTCACCTTCTGGCGGGCCGCGATCAGATCGTGCTGGGCGCTGTCGAAGGTTGCCTTGGAAGCGGTCGAGGTCTTGAGCAGGTCCTGCTGACGCTGGAAGGCCGACTCGTAATAGGGAATGTCGGCCTCGACCTGGTCGATCGAGGCCAGCGACTGCTGGTAACTCGCCTGCAGCGTCAGCACCTGGTTGCGCACGGTGCCGAGCTGCGCCTTGGCGCCGGCGAGCGCGGTCTCGAAGGAGGCGGGACGCAGCCGGAAGAGCACATCGCCCTTCTTCACCGCCTGGTTGTCGTGCACATCGATCTCGTCGACGGTGCCGGAGACGTCGGTCGACACGCCGAGCGATTGCGCCTGGATATAGGCGTTGTCGGTGGTCATGATCTGGCCGCCGACGACATAGTAGTAGCCGCCGGCCGCCAGTGCGACCGGCAGCAGCGCGAACAGGATCGGCCGCGTCAGGCTGCGGCGCGGCTTGACGGGAGCGGGCGGAGCTACTGTGACGGAAGCCGGCTTCGGCTGCGCCGAGGGCGCCTCCAGCGTCGCCGGCTCCGGCGCCACGGGCGCTTCCAGCTCATCATCTTCGACGACAGGCGGATTAGTGCCGCGCCTTTGCTCGCGCTGGCTGTCCAGGCGGATGACCTGGTCGCTTGCCCTTTCGCCGGGATTTTCTCCGTCGGCGGGCTTTCTGGGTGAGGTTCCTTCAGACATGGACTTTCTCCCGGTCGACGGCCGGCTGGGTGCAGGCCTCGAGCAGATTGGATTTGATCAGGCAAAGGGCTTGCAGCAGTTGCTGCTGCGAGCCCGCGGACAGGCCGGCGAAGGCTTCGTCGCGCGTTTTCCGGCCGTTGCTGCGCATCACTTCAATCAGCGGATGCGCCTGCGGAGTCAGATAGAGGAGCCACGCCCGGCGGTCGGCCG
Organism: Mesorhizobium sp. M2A.F.Ca.ET.043.02.1.1; assembly: GCF_003952405.1. Classification (NCBI taxonomy): domain Bacteria; kingdom Pseudomonadati; phylum Pseudomonadota; class Alphaproteobacteria; order Hyphomicrobiales; family Phyllobacteriaceae; genus Mesorhizobium; species Mesorhizobium sp. M2A.F.Ca.ET.043.02.1.1. The sequence goes on along the minus strand of NZ_CP034445.1, from coordinate 3,353,263 downwards.
GATCGGGCCGGCGCTCGATGAAGCCGCGCGCTTCCATCTTGTCGAGCAACCTTGCGAGCGTGATCGGCATGATCTCGATGAGGTCGGCCAGCTTGTTCTGGTGGATGCCCTCATGCACCGAAAGATAGGCCAGCACCTGCCATTGCGCGCGGGTCAGCCCAAAGGTGCGCGAGCGCTGCTCGAACCGCTTCCTGAGCAGGCGCGCGACGTCGTGCAGCACGAAGCTGATATTGGGCGAGGAGGGCATGGGAGAACTTCGGAGCCGGTGGACAAACTTTCGTGAGCATGCTTATTATCATCATGCACATAATCCCGCTGGACGCGGAGCGCAAGACCGACTAAGGCGCTTGGTAAAAATATCGCATAGGCCAGAACCCGACCGGACCGGCTTGGGTTTTCGGCAAGGACAAGACGATGAACCGGCTCAAGATCACCATGCTGGCGCTGCTCATGGGATACGCTTTTCCGGCCGCGGCGAAGGACGCGGTGAGCTGCGGCGGGGCGGCGATGCTGGGCGGTGCGCAGCTCAACTGCAGCCACGTGCAACCCAAGGCGCCGCCGCAATTCTGCACCTTCAGCTGGGCGCTGCACACGATGACCGGCGACCAGAAAATCGTCGAAGGCAGCTTCTCGCTGCCGCCCGGCGCATCGAACGTCCAGGTCTATCAGGGCAGTGGATTCGACAGCGCCCTGTCCAGCCCGATCGTGATCTGCCGCGGCAGCCACTGAACGGTTGGTGCCGCGGGCGGATCACGTTAGTTTGATCGGACGTTGACCGCGCCGGAACGCACTGTCTCTCTGTTTTACCGCCCACACTTTTCCTGGAATTGCTCTAGCCACGGAGGGACCGCGATGAGCGGACCCAATCCCAACATCAAGCATCCGATTGGGACGCATCCGCGCGTCGGCTTCCTGAAGCCGCTGGTGACGTCGCCCAACATCGAGATCGGCGACTTCACCTACTACGACGATCCCGACGGTCCCGACAAATTCGCCGAAAAATGCGTGCTGCACCACTACGACTTCATCGGCGACCGGCTGGTGATCGGCAAGTTCTGCGCCATCGCGGAAGGCGCGCGTTTCATCATGAACGGCGCCAACCATGCCATGTCCGGCTTCTCGACCTATCCGTTCAACATCTTCGGCCATGGCTGGGAGGAAGGGTTCGATCCTGAGACCTGGTCGAAGGAGATCCGCGGCGACACCATCGTCGAAAACGACGTGTGGATCGGCATGGATGCGGTGACCATGCCGGGCGTCAGGACCGGCAATGGCGCCATCGTTGCGGCGAAATCGGTTGTCACACACGACGTGGCGCCTTATGCGATCGTTGCCGGCAATCCGGCAAGGATAGTGAAGATGCGCTTCGATGAATTCACGGTGCGGCGGCTTTTGAAGGCGGCCTGGTGGGACTGGCCGGTCGACAAGATCAGCCGCAATCTCAACGGTATCCGCGGCGCCGACATTGCAAGCATGGAGGCAGCGGTTTGAACGCGCCCAACACGAAAAGCGACAAGATGGCGGTCGATCCGGAGCTGTTCACCCGCGGCTGGATCTTCATCCGCGGCGTGCCGTCGATGAAGTTCCTGCCGCCGGAAGGACCGCCGGAGATCGCCTTCGCCGGCCGCTCCAATGTCGGCAAGTCGTCGCTGATCAACGCGCTGGTCGGCCATAAGGGCCTGGCGCGCACCTCCAACACACCAGGACGCACGCAGGAGCTCAACTATTTCGTGCCGGACGGGTTCTCCGGCGAAGGCGCCGACCTGCCGCCGATGGCGCTGGTCGACATGCCGGGCTACGGCTATGCCAGCGCGCCGAAGGACAAGGTCGATGAGTGGACGAAGCTCATCTACGAATATCTGCAGGGCCGCGTGACGCTGAAGCGCGTCTATGTGCTGATCGACGCGCGCCACGGCATCAAGGCCAAGGACGAGGAAGTGCTGACCCTGCTCGACAAGGCGGCGGTGTCCTACCAGGTGGTGCTGACCAAGACCGACAAGATCAAGGCCGCCGGCGTGCCGAGGCTGATCGAGGAGACGCTGGCCAAGATCAAGAAGCGGCCGGCGGCTTTCCCCGTGGTCCTGGCGACTTCGTCCGAGAAAGCCGCAGGGCTGGACGAGCTGCGCGCCGCGATCGCTCTGGTGGCGAACGGCGGCTGACGCCGTCCGCCTGAGGCCGATCAGCCAGGGTTAATCCGTCTCTTCGCGTTCCGGCTCGCGATCGCGGCGGCCGGTGAGGATCTCGCGCTTGCCGACATGGTTGGGGGCGCCGACAAGGCCCTCCTTCTCCATGCGCTCGACCAGCGAGGCGGCGCGGTTGTAGCCGACGCCGAGGCGGCGCTGGATGTAGGAGGTCGAGCATTTCTTGTCGCGCTTGACCACCTTGACCGCTTCCTCAAAGAGCGCGTCGCCATCCTCCTCGGCGATCGAGCTTTTGTCGAAGACCGGGCCGGTATCGGCCGCCTCTTCAGCCTCCTCCTCGTCGGCGGTGACGGTGTCGAGATATTCGGGACGTCCCTGCGCTTTCAGATGCGCCACGACATGCTCGACCTCGAGATCGGAGACGAAGGGGCCGTGCACGCGCGAGATGCGGCCGCCGCCGGCCATGTGCAGCATGTCGCCCTGGCCGAGCAGCTGCTCCGCGCCCTGCTCGCCCAGGATCGTGCGGCTGTCGATCTTGGAGGTCACCTGGAAGGAGATGCGGGTGGGGAAATTGGCCTTGATGGTGCCGGTGATGACGTCGACCGAGGGGCGTTGCGTCGCCATGATCAGATGGATGCCGGCGGCGCGCGCCATCTGCGCCAGGCGCTGGATGGCGCCTTCGATCTCCTTGCCGGCCACCATCATCAGGTCGGCCATCTCGTCGACGATGATGACGATGTAGGGCATCGACGCGAGGTCGATCACGCGTTCCTCGAACAGCGGCTCGCCGGTGCCCTTCTCGAAGCCCGCCTGTACCTGCATGGTCACGACCTCGCCCTTGTCGCGGGCGCTTGCCGCACGCTGGTTGTAGCCGTCGATGTTGCGCACGCCGAGGCGCGCCATCTTGCGATAGCGGTCCTCCATCTCGCGCACCGCCCATTTGAGCGCCGTGACCGCCTTCTTGGGGTCCGTCACGACCGGCGTCAGCAGATGCGGGATGCCGTCATAGACGGAGAGCTCGAGCATCTTGGGGTCGACCATGATGAGGCGGCATTCCTCCGGCTTCATCCGGTAGAGCAGCGACAGGATCATGGTGTTGATGGCGACCGACTTACCCGAGCCGGTGGTGCCGGCCACCAGCAGATGCGGCATCTTGGCGAGCTCGGCGATGACCGGTTCGCCGCCGATCGTCTTGCCGAGGCCGAGCGCCAGCTTGCAGGAGGTGTTGCGGAAACCGGCCGATCCGATCAGCTCGCGGAAATAGACCGTCTCGCGCGTCTCGTTGGGCAATTCGATGCCGATGACATTGCGGCCCGGCACCACGGCGACGCGCGCCGAGATCGCCGACATCGAACGGGCGATGTCGTCGGCGAGGCCAATGACGCGGCTGGATTTCACGCCCGGCGCCGGCTCGAACTCGTAAAGCGTGACGACCGGACCGGGGCGGACATGGATGATCTCGCCCTTGACGCCGAAATCCTCCAGCACGCTCTCAAGCAGATCGGCATTCTGCTCCATCCGCTCCTGCGACATGTAGAAGCCCTGGCCTTCCGGCGGCATTTGCAGGAGTTCCTCGGAGGGAAGCTCGTAGCCGACTGAAGCCGACAACGGCACGACCTCGCCGGCCATGGGCAAGGAGGGTGCCTGCCTTGCCGTCCTTGCGCTTGCCGGCGCGGCAACCGGCATGGTCTCGGCAGGTGCCGGCTGGGCAGCCACTGGGGAAGGTGCCTGCGCCGGAGCAGGGCTTATATCCGCCGCGTTGGAGCGCCACTCGATGACCCGGTAGAACGATGTCGCCTCGCCCATGAAGGTGGCGCGGGGCGGCATCGGTTGCGCCGCCGGCGCCGGCATCGGCCTGACGGGTGCCGACGCCGGCGCCGCGGGGGTCTGGCCCGCTTCATTCAGGCGTGCCCGCGCCAGGCGCTCGGCGAGGAAGGGCATGCCGAATTCGAAGAAGGCGTGATCGGAAAGATAGGACCAGCGCAATCCGCTCGGACGCGGCTTTTGTGCCGGAGCGGCGGTGGGCTGAGGCGGCACAGCGGGAGCGACGGGCGTGGCGGCGGAAGGCGCGATGACCGGTTTGGCTTGCGCCGGCGCTGCGGCTCGCGCCACAGGAATCGTCCGAACTGAATTGGTTGCCGCCGGGGCCGGCGGCGCGGGCCGGACGGGTTCGCGGACGGGCGCCTTGTTCTGCGCGGCCTCTTCAGCCTGTGGGGTGGCGCGCTTGGCGAGATCGGTGTCCGGTGTGCGGGTGAACCGCACATTGGGCGCAAGGAAGAAGTAATCCTGCCAGGCCGGGCGGCCGAACTCCCCGCCATCGGCTGAATCGAGCGACGCGGCGCGAGCCGCTTCCGATTCGCCTGCCGGCGCGACGCGCAACGCTACGACCTGCCCCGCTTGCGCCTGGGGCTGCGAGACCCCGCCACGGCGCCCGTCCGCGCGGTGATCGTTGTCGCCTTGATGGGCGGAATCGCCGGAGAGATTGGCACGGGGAAAGCGCATGGATGTCATACTCGAGACTCGCCGATTGAACGTCTCCCGAGACATAGAAAGCGATGGTTAACAGGTCCTTCCGAAAGCGCCCGCAGAGGATGCCGATCGGCGTTTGAAAAAGATCGGCAGACAGGTCTTCACGGCACGTGAGGTCAGCCGCGATACGGCGAATTTTCAAGTCGCGGGCGCGAATTCTCAAGGCTTGCGCTATCCGCAACGGACTTCGCGGGCCGCGACGATCAGGCCGATGCGGAAGCCCGTTCCTCGGCGAGGAATTTTTCCGTGCCGTAGGCCTTGAGGAAGACGTCGACGCCGGATTTCACGATGTGCTCGATCTCCGCCTGGCTCGGCGCCTTGGTGCGATAGGAGAAGATGCACTGGCGGAACAGGCCGGCGAGGCAAAGCTCGGTGAACTGATAGGCGGCAAGGTCGACATCGTCGATCTGCATCAGGCCGCGTGCGACGGCTTCGTTGAGGAAGGCCATGACCTTGTCATGGCCCCGCTTCGGGCCGCGCTCGTAGAAACGCGCGCCAAGCTCGGGAATCCGGTCGGCGGCGCCGACGACGGTGCGCTGGGCCTGGATGACCTTGGCCGAAGTGATCTTGATCGAAAGCGCCATGCCGAACTTCACCAGCGTCTTGCGCAAGTCCTCGAAATGATCGAGCACCTCATACAAGTTCTTGAAGATGGTGCCGCGTTCTTCCTCAATGAGAGCCTCGAACAGCTCTTCCTTGTTTTCGAAATAGACGTAGATCGTGCCCTTGGAGACGCCGGCCTCGCGCGTGATGTCGTTCATCGAGGCGGCCTCGAAGCCTTTGTCTATGAAGACGCGGCGGGCGCCTTCGATGATCTGGGCGCGCTTGACCGGGTCCTGCCCGGCTGCCGGACGGCCCTTGCGTAAGTCGAGCAGATCGCTATCGGCTGTCGTGTCGACCATGGAAGTCATTCCTTGAAAATATTTCGAACCACTCGGTTCGATTTCCTCTTGATATGGTCCTCTTTCCGCGCTATGTCAATCACCAATTCGAACCGAACGGTTCAGTATGACTGACATCCAGAGAGATACCCATGTCCTCCAACGCGCCCGCCACCGCCGAAGTCCGCACGTTTCCCAACGCCAAGGTCCAACCGTCGACCGAGGCTCCGGAAATCCCTGTCCAGCCCGCCGCTCCGGTTGCCGCGCCCGCGGCTGAAGCACCCGCCAAGAAGAAGCGTTCGGTGCGCTCTTTCCTTTTGCCGGTCATCGGCCTCGCCCTGCTCGGCGCCGGTTCCTACTATGGCTATAACTACTGGACCGACGGCCGGTTCATGATCTCCACCGACGACGCCTATGTCCAGGCCGACATGTCGTTCGTATCGCCGAAAATATCCGGTTATATCGACAAGGTGCTGGTGAGCGAGAACCAGCAGGTCAAGGCCGGCGATCCGCTGTTCGTCATCGACAATGGCGACTACAGAATAGCCGTCGCCCAGGCCGAAGCGCAGATCGCCACGCTGGCGAAGACGCTCGACCGCATCGACGCGCAGACCAAGGCAGCCCAGGCCTCGCTGTCGCAGGCTCAGGCGCAGAAGGTCGCCGACCAAGCTGCGGCCGACAATGCGGCGCGCGCCCAGGACCGCGCCGCGCAACTGCTCAAGACCCATGTCGGCACGCAGGCGCAGCTCGACGACGCCCAGACAGCGCTCGACCAGGCCAAGGCGGCGCTTGTCGGCGCCGATGCGCAGATCGCCGCGGCGCAGGCCAATATCGGCGTCCTGGAAGCCCAGCGCGCGGAATCGGCCTCGACGCTCGCCTCGCTGCAGCTCACCCGCGACAAGGCCCAGCGTGACCTCTCCTTCACCGTGCTGAAGGCGCCCTATGACGGCGTCGTCGGCAACCGCTCGGTCGAGCAGGGCGACCTCGTCAGCCCCGGCCAGAAGCTCGCCGTCGTCGTGCCGATGGACAAGCTCTACATCGTCGGCAACTTCAAGGAGACGCAGCTCGGCCGCATGGTGCCCGGCGAGAAGGTCCGCATCACCGTCGACGCGATCGACGGCCAGAGCTTCGAAGGCACGGTCTCCTCGCTGGCTCCGGCTTCTGGCGCGGTGTTCTCGTTGCTGCCGCCGGAAAACGCCACCGGCAACTTCACCAAGGTGGTGCAGCGCGTGCCTGTGCGCATCGACGTGCCGGCCGACGTCTTGAAGACCGGCAAGCTGCGCGCGGGCCTCAGCGTCGTCGTCGCGGTCGACAGCCGCACCGCGCCGGCCTCGACGACCAACTGATTGGGGGGCGGTTCGGTGGCCAATCGAGCGCCGAGCCGCCCAGCCTGCTTTATCCGTTTCGACGCAATTCCGGAGCGCCACGCGCTTGTCTTCGAGAATTGCCCAAGGAGGCCATGACATGGCAACCGCAACCATCACCGCAGGAGCAATGCCCGCACGTCCGGCGGCCGCCGCGCCGGCCCTGCCCGCGGACCATATGCCTGTGCGCCGCGTCATCGCCTTCCTGGCGATGGTGTTCGGCATGTTCATGGCGATCCTCGACATCCAGATCGTCTCGGCCTCGCTGTCGGAAATCCAGGCGGGCCTCAGCGCCAGCTCCGACGAGATCCCGTGGGTGCAGACCGCCTATCTGATCGCCGAGGTGGTGATGATCCCGCTGTCGGGCTTCCTCAGCCGCATGCTGTCGACGCGCGTGCTGTTCACCACGGCGGCCGCCGGCTTCACCGCGGCCAGCGCTTTGGCCGCCACCGCCACCAACATCGACCAGATGATCGTCTACCGCGCCATCCAGGGTTTCATCGGCGGCGGCATGATCCCGAGCGTCTTCGCGGCCGCCTTCACCATCTTCCCGCCTTCCAAGCGCGCCGTCGTCTCGCCGATGATCGGCCTGGTGGCGACGCTGGCGCCGACGATCGGCCCGACGGTGGGCGGCTATATCAGCCATGCCATGTCCTGGCACTGGCTGTTCCTGATCAATGTCGTGCCCGGCATTCTGGTGGCGACTGCCGCCTGGGCGCTGATCGATTTTGACAAGCCCAACCTGAAACTGTTCTCCAAGTTCGACTGGTGGGGCCTGGCCGGCATGGCCGCCTTCCTCGGCTGCATGGAATATGTGCTGGAGGAAGGCCCGAACCATGACTGGCTGCAGGAGCCGGCCGTGTTTGCCTGCGCCATCATCATGACCATAGGCGGCGTCATCTTCTTCTGGCGCGTCTTCACCGCCGAGGAGCCGATCGTCGATTTGAGGGCGTTCAGCAACATCAACTTCGCCTTCGGCTCGCTGTTCTCCTTCGTCGTCGGCATCGGCCTTTACGGGCTCACCTATCTCTATCCGGTGTTCCTGGGACGCATCCGCGGCTACGATTCGATGATGATCGGCGAGGCGCTGTTCGTCAGCGGCCTGGCGATGTTCTTCACCGCGCCGGTCGCCGGCATCCTGTCGAACAAGATCGATCTCAGGCTGATGATGATGATCGGCTTCGTCGGCTTCGCCACCGGCACATGGTGGATGACGCATCTCACCGCCGACTGGGATTTCTATGAGCTCTTGATCCCGCAGATCCTGCGCGGCTGCTCGATGATGCTGTGCATGGTGCCGATCAACAACATCGCGCTCGGCACCTTGCCGCCGGAACGGCTGAAGAATGCGTCGGGCCTGTTCAACCTGACCCGCAATCTCGGCGGCGCCGTCGGCCTTGCGCTGATCAACACGGTGCTGATCGACCGCAACGCCTTCCACTATGCGCGGCTTGCCGAGCATGTGCAGTGGGGCAGCGAGGCCGCACAGACCAAGCTGCAGAACATGACGCTGAACTTCCAGCAGACCGCCGGCCTCGACGCAGGTAGCGCGGCGATCTCAAAACTGTCGGGCATGGTGCAGCAGCAGGCGGCGCTTTTGTCCTTCATGGACGTGTTCATGATGCTGACCGTGCTGTTCGCCTCGCTCGGATTCTTCGTGCTGTTCATCAACAAGCCGGCCCAGCAGGGCGGCGGTGGCGGCGGAGGCCATTGAGGAGCCGGAACCCCCGCCTGGTCTCCTCAACACGTGACCCCGGAAATCGGCGACGATTTCCGGGGTCATTCTTTTTGGAAAGAGCTAAGGTGGGTTGAGATTCAGGTCAGGCTGAGCCGAAAATGGTGGGTTCCGAGAACCGGAGCGGAGCGTACTTAAAGTACGTGAGCACCGGAAGCGCAGGAAACCGCCATTTGCAGGCCGGCCTCACCTGAATATCAACACACCTCAGGCAGCGGCCGGCTTGAAGCTTAGCGCCACGCCGTTGATGCAGTGACGCAGGCCGGTGGGCGGCGGGCCGTCGTCGAAGACATGGCCGAGATGGCCGCCGCAGCGCCGGCAATGCACCTCGGTGCGCGTCATGCCGAGCGACCGGTCCTCGGTCTTGCCGATGGCGTTGGCGATCTCCTGCCAGAAGCTCGGCCAGCCGGTGCCGGAATCGAATTTCGTCTCCGACGAATAGACCGGCAGGTCACAGCCGGCGCAGGCGAAGATGCCCTTGCGGTGCTCGTTGAGCAGCGGGCTGGTGCCGGGATATTCCGTGCCCTGCTTGCGCAGCACGTCGAAGGCGGCGTCGGAAAGGATGGCATGCCATTCCGCGTCGGTCTTGGTGACCTCGAAGGTCTCGGCGGCGAGAGCGGGCTTCGGTCCCCCGGCGCGCAGCATCGCTGCGGATCCGACGATGAGAGCTGTGGCGGCAGCCCCGCTCCAGAGAAAATCGCGACGGTTCATGGCCGTTTCTCCTGACGCATTTTGCCAAGATAGAGCCCGGCCCGGAAATCAAAAGCCGGTGACGCCCCATCCGTTATTGTTGAGCATGCAGCTCCGCGCCGCCCTTGCGGGACGGCGCGGAGCACACCCTTGCCGGCGGCGCGGATCTTGGGTGTCGCGGCCGGCGCTCAGCCATGTCTTCGCCGGCCAGGTCCGCTTTGTTACATCTTCGGCCCGCTTTGTTACATCTTGGGCAACAGAACCTTGTCGATGACATGAATGACGCCGTTCGACTGGCGGACATCGGCAATGGTGACGTGGGCGACGTTGCCGTTCTCGTCCGTGACGGTGACCTTGCCCTTCTCCGCCTTCAGCGTCAGCTCGCAGCCGCCGACCGTCTTGACCTGGTGGGCGCCGCCATCGGCCTTCGCCATCTTGGCGACATCTGCCGCCAGCGCCTTGGCGGCGACGACATGGCAGGTCAGCACCTTGGTCAGTTTGTCCTTGTTCTCGGGCTTGAGCAGCGTATCGACCGTGCCGGCGGGCAGTGCCGCGAAGGCTTCGTTGGTCGGCGCGAAGACAGTGAACGGACCGGCGCCCTGCAGCGTGTCGACGAGGCCGGCGGCCTTAACCGCGGCGACCAGCGTGGTGTGGTCCTTCGAATTGACAGCGTTCTCGATGATGTTCTTCTTGGCATACATCGGCGCGCCGCCGACCATCGGGTTGGCATAAGCAATGGCGCCGAGCGCGGAAAGGCCGAGCGTAGAGGCGAGCAAAAGGGTGGCGAGTTTACGCATTGTGTCAGTCTCCTCGGGTTGTTTTTCCCATCCTTGGGAACGCGAAGAGATACGGGTGCGCCGAAAATCTAGTTTCACGGCCGTTGCAAGATTTTTTCTTCGTGCGATTTATTTCATGCGCGCCGCTCATGACGGCAGCAGACTTTCCCCGCCTTCGGCATGAAGAAGATTGACGTCGGCTGTTCTTTATCGGCGTGATTATGCCGAAGTGGCGGTCAGATGCCCTTCAGGTCGCCCGCGGCGACAACGGGACCGGTCGGCTGGCCGGTCGGCGAACCGCCCGAAGGCTCGAGGCTGACGGCGAGCACGGCGCCTTGCGCGAGCTTCTGCTGGACAGCCGGTGCTACGGCCATGCGCGCAGTCTGGCCGGCCGGGATGACGCCCATCGAGACCGGCGCGTTCTTGCCTTCGATCATCCACAGCTCGAAGTCCTTGCCGGCGCCGCGATCGCCGGAGACCAGCGACAGGCCGACCTCATGACGGGCGGCATCATAGACGGCAAGGTATTTGACGTTGCTGTTGTCGGCGGACAGAGACGCGACCAGCCTGGTCCCGGGCGGCTGAACCGGCGGATTGACGTAAGGCAGGACGGCATAGACAGCGAGGGCGGCAATGGCCGCGGCGGCGAGGCCGCGCCAGAAGGCCAGGCTGGTCCACAGGCGGCCACTCGGCGCACCGGACGTGGAGGCGGATGACGTGAAGAGGCGCCGGTCGATCGCTACCTTGACGGAAGCCGGCGGCTCGACTGCAGCATAGGCGGCGGCCAGTGGCGCGAAGTGGACCTCCCAGGCATCGACCAGCCGGGCGAACGCCGTCTCGGTGTCGATGCGACGGGACGCGATCTGCCGTTCGTCGGTCGGCAGAACGCCGAGAACGTATTCGGCGGCGAGCAGGTCGTCGCCTCCACGTCCCGATCCGTTGTCTTCCGCCAGCGTCATCTCTCCAGGCATTCCCTCAGTCTGAGCAGGCTTCGCCGCAGCCAGGTCCGCATCGTGTTCAGCGGAACCTTGAAGCGCTCCGCCAGCTCGGCATAGCTTTCGCCGCTCAAATAGGCGCCCCGGACGGCCGCCGCCCGGTCTTGTTCAAGTTCGTCGAGGCAATGGTGGATGCGTTCGGCCTCGCCTCCCGCCACGGCCATCGCCTCGGGTCCCGGCGTCGGATCGGCGACGTCGAGAGCTGCGTCGATATTGGCGGAAGGACTGCGCCGCGCCCGGATGCGATCGATCGCATGGTTGCGCGCGATGGCCACCAGCCAGGAAATCGGGCTCAGATCGGAAACCGCGAAGCGGTCCGCCTTCGTCCATATCTTGACGAAGACCTCCTGCAGCGCTTCTTCCGCCTCTCCCCTGTCCCTCAAGATACGCAGGCAGACACCGAAAAGTTTCGCGCTCGTCTGCTTGTAGAGCAGATCGAACGCGGCCCGGTCCTTCATCGAAGTCCGGACGATCAGCTTGCTGATGTCCTGCGGCGCCATGCCGGCAAATTAGAAGATTGCAATCTAATTGCAACGGGCGCGGAAGCGGTGCGCACCAGCAGGCGCGGGCCGGCTCGACGCATCTCACGAATCGGGCGTCGCTAGCTGGAGATCGGCTGAAACCTTCCAACCTCGTTATTTCAGGGCGGAGTAGCCGCGCAGCGCCGTCCCGGAGACACTGGAATCCATTCCGTGACCCTGATCGAAGGGTGCAGCGGAGCAAAATTCTGCACCGTTGCGATGCCCGCATGTCGCGGCATGGATCCTCGGGTCTGCGCGCGTCGCTTCGCTCCTTGCTCCGCCCGTGGATGACGACCGGGTTAGGCGTTTCGGCCAATCTCAACCGCATGCCGCCTGCCAACGCAGAGATGGCCGAACGGTCAAAATCCCTGTGCCGGGGAATTGGCAGATTTCGTTATTGTGACCGCAAAGCCGTTTGCGGCCTGCGGCAATTCCCGCTAAGAGGCCGCCAATCAAGCTTAACTCTGATTTCAAGCATGTCTCCCGAAACCGGCACCCACTTTCGGGAGACATGCTCAGCTGGGATCGATACCGATGACGGACGTCGCCGCCAACGCCGAAATGCAGGCCGCGCTGCTCTCGCGCGCGCTGCCTTACATGCAGCGCTATGAGAACAAGACGGTGGTGGTGAAATATGGCGGCCATGCCATGGGAGACCATGAGCTCGGGAAGGCGTTCGCCCGCGACATCGCGCTCTTGAAACAGTCCGGCGTCAACCCGATCGTCGTGCATGGCGGCGGGCCGCAGATCGGCGCGATGCTGACCAAGATGGGCATCGAATCCAAGTTCGAGGGGGGCTTGCGCGTCACCGACCAGAAGACGGTCGAGATCGTCGAGATGGTGCTGGCGGGTTCGATCAACAAGGAGATCGTGGCGCTGATCAACGCCGAGGGCGAGTGGGCGATCGGGCTTTGCGGCAAGGACGGCAACATGGTGTTCGCCGAAAAGGCGCGCAAGACCATGATCGACCCCGACTCCAACATCGAGCGGGTGCTGGATCTCGGCTTCGTCGGCGAGCCGGTCGAGGTCGACCGCACGCTGCTCGATCTGCTTGCCCGCTCGGAGATGATCCCGGTGCTGGCGCCGGTGGCGCCCGGCCGCGACGGCCACACCTACAACATCAATGCCGACACGTTTGCAGGCGCCATCGCCGGCGCCTGCCGCGCCTCGCGCCTCTTGTTCCTCACCGACGTGCCGGGCGTGCTCGACAAGAACAAGAAGCTGATCGACGAGCTGACGGTCGCCGAAGCCAAGGCGCTGATCAAGGACGGCACGGTGTCGGGCGGCATGATCCCGAAGGTCGAGACCTGCATCGAGGCGATCGAGCGCGGCGTCGAGGGCGTCGTCATCCTCAACGGCAAGACGCCGCATTCGGTGCTGCTGGAGCTCTTCACCGAGCACGGCGCCGGCACGCTGATCGTTCCGTAAAGAGCGCGCGAGTTCGTTGTTTCTGCAAACGGTGAACTTGCCTTTAGCCAGCTAATCTTCTCTGGTCTTCGATAATTGCGGCCGGCTTTCTCACCGGACGCCGGACGATCATCGATTCCTCCTCGGCGTCCTGCGGCGCGCCCCAGAATTCGGCGAGCGTCGGGCCGTCCGTGACCCGGCGATCACGGGCGAGAAAACCCCACACCTCGCGGAACCAGACGCGGCGGCCCATCTTGGTGTACCAGCGCATCGAATGCCGCTGCTCCGGATCGGGGTGGAAGAGGATGCGCGCCAGCGCCTTCGGCCGTGACTGCACGGCGACCTCGATGAGCTTGACGGCGAAGAACAGCATCCACGGTTTCAGCCGGGTCATCGCCAGCACCTGATGCTTGTAATCCCAGAGGCGCACGTCCTTCTGGATCACCTTGCGATCGGCAGCGACGCGGAAGAATGGCGTCCAGCGATGCGGCGTGACATAGAGCGCCTGGATCTGGTCGGGATCATAGGCGATGAGCTGGCGGAAGCCGCGCCACAGATCGCTAAGCGTCTCGTCCTCGAAGCCGGCGACCCAGGTCGCCATCGACAATATCCCGTGCCGGCGAAGCAGCCGGATCGCTTCGCGATCGGACTTGGTGCTGCCTCCCTTGCGGATCAACGACAGCGTCGCCTCGTCGGTGTTTTCCATGCCGAGCAGCCAGCGGATGACACCGGCCTTGCGGTAAAGGTGCAGGATATCGGCGTCGCGCACGATGTCGTCGGCGCGGGTCGAGCCGACGATCAGCACCGGCACGTTCTCGGCGATCATGGCGTGCAAAAAGGCGCGCCAGGCCTTCTTCGAGGAGGTCGGATTCTCATCCGCCAGATTCACCAGCTCGACGCCGTGCTCGCGATGCAGCCAGGCGATCTCCCTGGCGAATTTGACCGGGTCGCGATGGCGCCAGCGGGTCCAGAAGCCGCGCTGGCCGCAATAGTTGCACAGATGCGGGCAACCGCGCGAGAACTGCATGACCACCGCGCGCTTGCCGCCCCAATAGGAATAGCGGCGATGATCGATCAGCTCCCAGCCGACGCGCCAGGCATCGAGGTCGGCAATGGTCATTGCCGCCTGCGTCGCGACCGGGCGGCCGAGATCGTCGCGATAGGCGATGCCGGCGACACTTCCCACCGGCTGGCGCATCTCGATTGCCTCGACCAGCGCCGTCGCGGTCGCCTCGCCCTCGCCGCGCACGATGAAGTCGAAGACATCGGTCGCGGTCAGGATGTCGCGCCAGTGATAGGTCGGAAACACGCCGCCATAGATGACGATGACGCCCGGAGCGCGCGCCTTGATCATTTCGGCAATCTTCAAGGCGGTCGGATGCGCCGAGGTCGAGCCGGAATGGCCGATCAGGATGAGATCCGGATCGCCACAAAGAGCATCATCGACCAGCACCGCAAGCGACATCGGCCCAAACTCGGCATCGACGAGGCGAACCTGGTGGCCGGAATCGATCAGCGGGCCGCCGATCGCCAGCAGCCCGAGCGGCGGCAGATGGTCGTCGGGCACGCGGCTGCCGATTGCGGTATGCGGCGGGTTGATCAGCACGATGTTCAAGGCGGACCTCCATGTTGGTCCGCTTGTGCTAATTGCCGATGCCGAAGCCACCTTGGCGCGGTTCAGCAGTTTCCCCGCAGCTTTTCCGGAGAAATTCGCCCCGGTGAACGGTCATTTCCGCAGATGGCTGAGCGGCACGTGGCCAGGGCCCTTGATGTTCTGCAGCACCAGTTGGGTGTGGACGTCGCGCACACCGGGCAACCGCATCAGCCGGTGCATGACGAAGGCGTTCAAATCGTCCACCGACGGCACCATGACATGCAGCAGGAAATCGTGGTCGCCGGTCATCGTCCAGCAGGACGACACCTCGTCCATACGCTGCACAGCCGCGATGAAGCTCTCAGGTGAGCCGTCGCTGTGGCTGACCAGCCGCACCTGGATGAACACCTCGACGGTCAGGCCGACGGCGCGGCGGCTGAGCACGGCGGCAAAGCCCTTGATGATGCCGGTTTCCTGCAACGCCTCGAAGCGGCGCGCGCAAGGCGTTGTCGACAGTCCGATCTCCTGCGCCAGCTCCGACACGGGCTTGCGGCCGTCGCGCTGCAGGATGTCGAGCATCCTTATCTCAAATTCGTCGAATTGAGGCATGACTTCTCGATCTCTCGTTGATTGGAGTGATTTTACCTCAAAATCCTCCGGCAAGCTACAAACAAGGCGGATTTGCCTCATCAGCCGCCTCTAAACTCCGCTTCACGATCCACGGATCACGATCTGAGAGGAGGAAACGATGACGATCAGCGTTGCCGATTACGCCGCCGAATGCGCGGCGCAGGGCCTTCGCGGCGACTATTCGGTCTGCCGCGGCGATTTCACGGTGGCGCAAGGCTACGACTACTCCGCCGAGGAACAGGCGGTGTGGCGCACGCTGTGCGACCGCCAGACGAAGCTTACCCAGAAGCTCGCGCACCGTTCCTATCTGGACGGCGTCGCCGCGCTCGGGCTGCTCGACAGGATTCCCGATTTCGACGCGGTGAGCGAAAAGCTCAGCAAGCTGACCGGTTGGGAGATCGTCGCTGTGCCCGGCCTCATTCCGGCCGGCCCCTTCTTCGACCATCTCGCCAACCGGCGCTTCCCGGTCACCAACTGGCTGCGGACGAAGAAGGAGCTCGACTATATCGTCGAACCGGACATGTTCCACGATTTCTTCGGCCATGTGCCGATCCTGACCCAGCCGGTGTTTGCCGATTTCATGCAGATGTATGGTGAGAAGGCGGAGGACATGATCGCGCTCGGCGGCGACGAGATGATCACCAGGCTTTACTGGTACAGCGCCGAATACGGCCTCATCCAGGAACCCGGCCAGCCCGTGAAGGCGTTCGGCGCCGGCTTGATGTCGTCCTTCACCGAGCTGCAATTCGCGGTCGAGAGCAAGGACGCCCACCATGTGCGGTTCGACCTCGAGACGGTGATGCGCACCGGCTACGAGATCGACAAGTTTCAGCGCGCCTATTTCGTGCTGCCGTCCTTCGATGCGCTGCGCGATGCCTTCGCTAATGGAGACCTTGCCGGCATCGTGGCGCGGTTCAAAGGCCGGCCGGCGCTCGACCCGTCGATGGTCTGAGCTTTTTACGCAACTCCGGACGGAAAACTGGGCAGCGCTTTTCCTGGAATTGTTCTGAGGTCGGTTTTCGCCCAACCGACATTCAGGGCGGTTCAGTTGCCGAGAGGCAGCTGAGCCGCTTTGTCTTGCGGATGTCTAAGCCTTATTGGGCTCGGCCTTGATCCTGGCCAACTGCTCGCTCTGCAGGTCCAGCGCGGCATTGATGAAGCGCAGCACGGTCGCGAGCTCCGCATCGCTGAAGCTCGCCACCAACTTCTCCCCCTCCCGCGCGATCGTGCCGTAATAGCGCTCCGACAATTCCCTGGTCAGCTCGGTCGCCTCGATCACCACCTTGCGCCTGTCCTCGAGGCTGCGGGCCCGGGTGACGTAGCCGCGCGCCTCCAGCCGGTCGATCAATGCAGTGACGGCGGCCGGCGTCAGTCCGGTCGCCGCCGCCACGGCGCCCGCCGATTGCGGTCCAGCATAGAGCAGGCCCAGACAATGCCGCTCGGCCGCGATCAGGCCCAGCCGCGCGCCCACCGCCTCGTCATAAGCCTGGGTGGCGTCCTGCCAGCGCATGACGGCAACGCCGGCTGGTGGCGCTGGCCGCCGCGGCCGTGCTGGTGCGCATTGCCGTCTACGGCCTTTGAACGCGGTCGCAATTTCGCCAAAAGCGCCCAGGCGGCGCCGGTTGCCACACCAGGCGCCGGCGCCGCCGGCGTTTCGGAGATCAGACGGCGATCAGCTTGCCGAGGTGCTCGCCCAGGCGGCAGGCGAGCGCGGTGATGGTCGTCGTCGGGTTGCACTGGCCCGACGTGCAGAACACCGAGGAGCCGCCGACATAGAGATTGTCCATGCCGTGCACCTTGCAATTGGCGTCGACGACGCTCTTGAAGACATCGGTGCCCATGCGGGTCCCGCCCATATGATGGTGGCCGGCGGTCTCCTCGTTGGTCGGGTAATCGCCGCCGTTGCTGATCCAGTCGTCGATGCGGACGCGGCCGAGATTCTTCTGCGCCAGCGTCGTGCCGAAGAGCTTCAGCCCCTCGAGCAGGGTGCGGCGCTCGAGCGGCGACTTCTTCCAGTGCAGTTCGATGCGCGGCACGCCGGCGTGGTCGACATCGGTCTTCGACAGCTCGACCTGGTTCGAAGCGAGCGGCGCCTGCTCCCAGGCGACGTAGAGCTGGGCGGCGCAGCGCAGCCGCTGGTCGAGCTGAGACGACATCCACTCCGCCATGTTCGGCGCGGTGCAGGCGAGGTCGGCGATCAGCTTCTTGACATTGGGATAGGGGCTCTCGATCAGGCGGATGCCGAAATTCATGATCTGCAGCCGCTCCATCGCGGCAAGCGTCGGCGAGAAGAAGGCTTCGTTCGAGGCATCGACCTCGAACTCCGAATAGCTGGCGAGGATGGCGTTGCCGCCCTCGAAGGTCGGATGCTCCATCCAGTAGCGGCCGAGCGCCGCCGCGTTGGGCACCACGCCGCCATTCGAACGCTCATTCGACCACAATAGCAGCCGCGAATTCTCCAGCCCGCCGGTGCAGGTGACGAAATAGTCCGCCGAGAAGGCGCCGGCGACCTGGCCGTTCGACCACAGCTTCGCGCCGGTGACGCGCTTGCCATCGCCGGTAAGCTCGGTCGCATAGGTGTTGAGCACGACGGCGATGTTTTTGCTCCGGTCGAGCTCGTCGGCGAATTTCTCGCCGAAGCGAACCGCAGGACTCTTGATCAATTGCACCCAGCATATGTCCTCCGAAACCGGCACGTCGGGCCGGAAGTCGGGAAGCTCGAGGATGTCGTGGACCTCGCCAAGATAGGGCTCAATGTCGGCGCGGCTGATCGGCCAGCCAGTGTCCGGCGCCCAGGCCTTGGGCTCGAAGTCTTGGCTATCGAGCACGCGGCACCAGCCGGCCCAGTGATTGGACGAGCCGCCCATGAAACGCAGCCTGGTGATGTCGAGGTCGAAGTAGAAATCGCCAACCGTCTTGCCGCGGTAGAAATCCTGCGACTCGTCGCTGAACTCGCGCGAGCCCGCCTCCAGGACAACGACCGGGATGCCGGCGGCGCCCAGCTTCCTGGCGATCGTGGTGCCGGCTGGCCCGGAGCCGAGGATGCAGGCCTTGGGTTTGAAGCCGGCCTGCTTATAGGCTTCGTAGCTGTCGAAGATCATCCGAGGTCGCTCCGCCGCAGGATCCATCCGTTGATCTCGACGATTTCGTCGCGGTCGATCTCGTCAGGATTGGCAGGGGCCGGCTGGTTGCGGAACAGCGACAGTGCCGGCAACGCGATCAACGCCTGCACGAGCGCGCGGCGCGACATTTTTCTTATGAACCTGCTCATGACACGTCTCTCGATAGGGGGCTCGATCCACGCATGCCGTTCCTGAACGGCACACATGCCGCCGAGGAGGCCAATTTCGTGCCAAACCGGGGTGAAGACGGCGTTACACCCAGAAGTTTAGCGCGGTTGAATATGGACATGGTTAGGGTTTTCCTAAAGCGCGGCGCACTGGAGCGGTTCAGGCGCCGCGCTTTAGGAGTTTTGTTTCGATGCATGTCGTGCCCCAAAACTGCTTCGCACTTTTGGGCGACATGCATGACGCCCGCCGCGATGTTTCAAGCCGCTTCGGGAAGCTCGCGGTCGAGTATCGTAAGGTTGCGGCCGCGGTTCTTCGCCTCGTAGAGCCTGCGGTCGGCCGCGCGCATCAAATCGGAAACGGTTGCACCTTCGCCGCAGCTTATGCCGCCGATCGAGACCGTGAGCGGCACGGTGCGCCCGTCGCTAGGGCGGAAACGGATCAGCTCGACCTCGCGGCGGATGCGTTCGGCGACATGCTTGGCCTCACGCTCGCCGGCGCCGATCAGGAAAGCCGCGAACTCCTCGCCGCCGATGCGGCCGAGCACGTCGCCGTTGCGCACACCACGCTCGATGGCGCCGGCGATCAGAAGCAGCGCTTCGTCCCCCGTCAGATGACCGTAGCTGTCATTGATCCTCTTGAAGTGATCGGCGTCGATGATGAGCAGCGCGCCACGATCGCTCTTGCGCCGCGACCCATCGAGCGCGGCAAAGAAGGTTTCGCGATTGAGCATGCCGGTCATGTCGTCGCGGCTTGCCTTTTCGGAGAGGCGCCTGTGCGCCGCGGCGAGTTGCGCGTGGGCGCGGGCAAGTTCGCGATGCGCGTTCTGCAACCGGTCGCTGTGCCAGAAGCTGCCCGCGCTGGCGGCCCAGGCGAGCACGAGCGGGCATAGCGTCGATGCCAGCCAGATCGTGCGGCTCATCGGGAAGCCGATTGCCGGAACCACAATCAGCGTCAACAACAGCGAGACGGCGACCGAAGCGAATGCTACGGTAGCGGCCTTTAGAAATATGCGGCTCATCACTTGCTCCCAAGGGATAGCCTCTGTGCCAGCAAGCGCTGAAGGCGACCTTTCCGGAACTTTTAAAATTTGAAGCGAGACGCCATTTTCACACTTCGTGACGCGCATAAGTTGTGGATAACTTCAGCGCCGGCATGCCATAAGAAACCATGACAATGACACCCGATCCCTCCCGCTTTGCCCATGTCACGGACTGGGTGTTCGACCTCGACAACACGCTTTATCCGCATCACTCGAACCTGTTCGCGCAGATCGATGTGAAGATGACCGCCTATGTCGGCGAGCTGCTGACGCTTTCGCGCGACGACGCGCGCAAGCTGCAGAAGGAACTCTACCTGGAATATGGCACGACGCTGAACGGGCTGATGAAGCGGCACGGCATCGATCCCGACGATTTTCTCGAGAAGGTACACGATATCGACTATTCGAGGCTGGTGCCGGATCCGGTGCTGGGCGCGGCGATCCGCCAGCTTCCCGGACGCAAATTCATCTTCACCAATGGCGACCGCAGGCATGCCGAGCGCACCGCGCGCCAGCTCGGCATATTGGAGCATTTCGACGCCATCTTCGACATCGTCGCGGCGGGGCTGAACCCCAAGCCGGAGCGCCAGACTTATGAACGCTTCGCCGAATTGCACTCGGTGACCGGGCACAATGCGGTGATGTTCGAGGACCTGGCGCGCAATCTGGCCGTGCCGAAATCGCTCGGCATGACGACCGTGCTGGTGGTGCCGCGCAATTTCGAACCGACCTTCTCGGAGATCTGGGAACGCGACCCGGCGAATGATGACGACGTCGATTTCGTCACCGACGACCTCGCCGGCTTCCTGACCACGATAGTCGACGTGGTAGCCTGAGCAACTCCGGATAGCCGTACGTCGCCCGTACGGACGATGCCCTCTAGTCGAAATCCGGAATCGTGCCGGGCGCTAGTCCCAGCCGGCCGTTCAGCTCCTTCAAGAACCCGCAGAGGTCCGGATTGCCGGCTGCTCCCGTGCCGTTGCCGTTGCCGTCGGACGCGTAGCCGTTGCCGTGGCCGTTGCCGCAATTGGCGTTGCCGTTGAAGCTGCCGCCATTGAAATTGCCGCTGAAGCTCCCGGCATTGCCGTTGCCGTTGAAATTGCCGCTGTTGCCGTTGCCGTTGAAGTTGCCGGTATTCCCATTGCCGTTAAAATTTCCGGTGCTGCCAAGGCCATTGAAATTTCCGGTATTGCCAAGGCCGTTGGCGACACCGGCGCCGATTGGAAGATCGGCAATCCTGACCAACGTCGAGGCATCGGAGGCCAGCAACGCGGCAAGCAGGGTGCCGAGCGCGAGGCCGTTGCCATCAAGCAGCTTCGCCGCCACCCGGCGCTCGCGGGGCCGGGCGGGCCGGGATGATTTCAGGCCGGTCATCAGCGATTCCCCCGACCGTTGAAGTTGCCGTTGAAGGCGCCGGCATTGCCGTTGCCGTTGAACGACCCGCCGTTGAAGTTGCCATTGCCGGCGCCGATGTTGCTGTTGCCGTCATATTCGCCGGTGTTGCCGTTGCCGTTGAAGGAGCCGATGTTGCCGTTGCCGCTCGTCGCCGAGGTGTTGTTGTTGCCGTTGAACGCGCCGACATTGCCGGTACCGCTGTTGAAGGCGCCGACATTGCCGGTGCCGCTGTTCTTGTAGCCGAGATTACCGCCGAAGTTGCCGAGCGGATCCATGCTCCTGACGTTCGAGCCGATAGCCTGGCCGTATTTGCCGACCGCCGCCTGGACGGCCGACTTGCCGAAGGCCTGGCTGCCCGTCGCTGTGTCGGCCTTCGCTGCGGTTGCGCTCAACAACCCCAGGCATAGCGCCGGTATGACGTAGCGTTTCATCTGCGAGCTCCTTCCATAGCTAAGCTTGAAATTGGGCTTTCGAAATGGCCCCGGTTTCGAAAAGGA
The DNA here is from genome assembly GCF_003952405.1 of Mesorhizobium sp. M2A.F.Ca.ET.043.02.1.1. Lineage (NCBI taxonomy): Bacteria > Pseudomonadati > Pseudomonadota > Alphaproteobacteria > Hyphomicrobiales > Phyllobacteriaceae > Mesorhizobium > Mesorhizobium sp. M2A.F.Ca.ET.043.02.1.1. The sequence continues at coordinate 3,331,779 of NZ_CP034445.1, read as the reverse complement.
TCGTTCGTCGAAAAGGACTGGGACCGCCGGCGACATGTCGCGATAGCCTTGCGCGGGGGACGGGCGCGTGGCTCGGCGGTCCCAGAGACGTCAGCGTCTTTCCAAACTGAAGTTTGGCGACGCTGTCGGTTGGACCAGCGCTAGCGGTTGGCGTTGCCGTTTCCGTTGCCGTTGCCGGCGCCCCAGTTGCCGTTGCCGTTGGCATTGCCGTTTCCGAAGCCCCAGTTCCCGTTGCCGTTCACGTTGCCGTTGCCGAGGCCGAAATTGCCGTTGCCGTTGCCATTGCCGTTCGCGACGCCGGCATTCAGGTTGCCGTTATAGTTGCCGTTGAAGGCGCCCATATTCGCATTGCCGTTGCCGTTGCCGTTGCCGAAGCCGAAGTTGCCATTGCCGTTGAAGTTGCCGTTGTAGGCGCCGGTATTGGCGTTGCCATTGCCGTTGCCGTTGCCGACGCCGACATTGCCATTGCCGTTGCCATTGCCGCTGCCGATCGAAAGCGCGGATGCCGTACCGGTCAGAGCCGACAATACGGCCGCGGCCAGGATGATCTTTCTCATGACGTTCTCCTTCGTTTGCGTTGAGCTTCCCGGGCAGTTCAAGATGACCGGGAGGACGCTTGAAGGATGCACGCAGAAATAGTTGCGATACATTCGGGCTGATCAGCGGAGGTTGTCGGTTTTTCTGCTGATCCCCATGTCAGGAAAAGTTGAAGCAATCAGGAAAAAACTGACAGGCATAAAGGCATCTGGCGGGTGTATACTGCTCGGACATTCATGCCTTTTCTCGCCGACCCGCGGATGGCTTGCGACCCTCGCGACGGCAATGGGAAGAGAAAGGTTGATGTGGGCGGGTATGACTACAGGCAAGGACGATAGGGCCCTGCGCCGTAGGCTTGCGCGGCGCTTGATCGCCGTGCAGGAAGAGCAGCGCCTGCGCCTGTCGCGGGAGCTGCATGACGACCTCGGCCAGATGCTGGCCAGCGTCGCGCTGGAGTTGCACAACGTCCGTGCCGGCACGCAAGAGATGGACGGCCGTCTTGAGCGCGCCGCGATGCTTATCGATCGGCTCAGCGCCAAGGTGCATGACGCTGCCTGGAACCTGCGGCCCGCCGACCTCGATCGTCTCGGCCTGCGCGCTTCGGTCGAGGATCTGGCGACAATGCTTTGCAGCCAGCTCGGCATTCCATGCGAGATGGATCTCGACGCCCTTTCGAACCCGCTGCCCGCAGAGACCGCGCTCACGCTTTATCGTGTCGCGCAGGAGGCGCTTACCAATATCGGCAAGCATGCCCAGCCAAGCCGGGTAAGCGTGACGGCCCATATTCAGGACGATCGAATGCGCCTGACAATCGAGGATGATGGCCGCGGCTTTGACGGCCGCGCCGACCCCGGTCCGGGCCACCTGGGACTTGCCGGAATGCGGGAGCGACTGGCGCTGGTCGGCGGTGAACTGACGGTCGAAAGCGCCACGATGAAAGGAACTACCGTTTATGCGGATGTGCCGTTGGCACATTGAATAGTGGGGGAGGACTGCGCCTTCCAAGGACAGTCTGATGGATGGGGAAATGGTCGCTTCGGCTTCGGGCCTGTTCGTCGCGTTTTGCCAAGTGTCTGGTTTTGCACGGGTTCGGACAGCACAACGCGACGTTCCTTTCCTAAACTCGTCTACGTGAAGCGCCGCACATCCCGGACATTAGCTGCGGCTTACAATCCGCGCCGCATGGGTTAGGCGGGGGGATAGCTTTACCCGCTACGGCCGCCTCAGGGCTTGCCGATACAGACGGGCGTCCCGCGCCATGCGGGGCTGTTGCCTAGACCATCAAGGACAAGAGGCCTCTTCCGGAGGAAGGGCTCTTCACGACTGATGGAGGTTAAAGGTGCGCTGCAGGCGGATATTTCTGGTCGACGACCACCCGATCATGCTGTCGGGGGTCGGGGCGATGATCAACAGCCAGGACGATCTGACGGTCGTCGGCCTGGCCGGGAATGCCGAGGATGCCCTTGAAGGGATCGGCAAGACGCTGCCCGATATCGCCGTGGTCGATATATCGCTTCCCGGCGACAGCGGGGTCGTGCTGATCGAAAGGCTCGGCGAGCGCTTTCCCGAGGTCAGCTGCATAGCATTGACAGCGCATGAGGACCCCGGCTGCCTGCGCCAGGTGCTTGCGGCGGGTGGCCGCGGCTTCGTGGTCAAGCGCTCGACCGCGACGGACCTGCTGCAGGCCATCCGATGCGTGCTGGCCGGTGACAATTATGTCGATCCCGCACTCGCGGCGCGCATATTGAGCCCGCGCAGCGCCCCGCAGGGCGATCCGGGCAATCTCAGCCAACGGGAGCGGTCGGTGATCCAGCTGGTGGCGCTCGGCTACAGCAACAAGGAAATCTCGTCCCGACTCAACCTCAGCATCAAGACGATCGAAACCTATCGCACAAGGGCGTCCGAGAAGCTCGAGCTCCGCTCGCGGGCGGCCATTGTGCGCTTCGCGCACTCGAATGGCTGGCTGGCCGAGTTGCCGGTGTGAGCCGGCATGGCCGGGATGCATCCCGGAGTAGAGGAACTGAGGAATTGAGGAAAAAGGGAGTCCGAGTCGTTCTTCAATTCTTCAATTCTTCAGTTCTTCAATTCATCAGTTCCTACTCGCCCAACTTGTAGAAGCGCCGGATGATTTCCCACGCTTCCTCGGCGGTGTCGACGAAATCGATGATATCCTGATCGCCGGGCGAGATGGTGCCCTGCTCGGCGAGGAAATCGAGGTCGATCACCCTTCGCCAGAAGGCCTTGCCGAACAGGATCACCGGCACGCGCTCCATGCGCCCGGTCTGGATCAGGGTCAGCGTCTCGAAGAACTCGTCCATCGTACCGAAGCCGCCCGGGAACACGGCGACCGCCTTGGCGCGCATGACGAAATGCATCTTGCGGATGGCGAAGTAGTGGAAGTTGAAGCAGAGCTCCGGCGTGACATAGGCGTTGGGCGCCTGCTCGTGCGGCAGCACGATGTTCAAGCCGATCGACGGCGCGCCGACATCGTCGGCGCCGCGGTTGCCTGCCTCCATGACGCCAGGGCCGCCGCCGGTGACGACGACATATTCACGATAATAGGAGGTGGCCGATTGCTGCGAGCACAGACGGGCGAACTTGCGCGCTTCCTCGTAATATTTGCTGTTCGCCTCGAGGTTCTTCTTCTGCGTCTCGTTCTTCGCCGCCCAGGCTTCGCCGCCGGGCTCGGGCAGGCGGGCGCCGCCGAACAGGATCACGGTCGAGCGGATGCCGCGTTCGGCCAGGATCATTTCCGGCTTCAGGAGCTCCAGCTGCAGCCGCACGGCGCGCAATTCGCGCCGCGTCATGAAGTCCGGATCGTTCCAGGCCAGCCGGTAGGTTTCGGCACGTGTCTGCGGGGTATCCGGCACGCTTTTCGCGCGCTCCAGGTCCTCGTCCGAATGCGGCAGCGGCGTCCACCCCGCCTTTTCCATGGGAGTCATCGAATCCACCCGTCCAATTCCTTACTTGCGCCGTCCCGTGACGCTGGCGCGATTGACCCTCATTCAGCCTTAACATAGGGTCCGCGCGACTTTTAAACAGGTTAAGGCTCAGCCCCTTAACAGCTTGGTAATGGAGCGAAATCATGTCGAAGCCCGATCTGGCGAGCCTCGAAACGACCATCGAGAAGGCCTTCGAGGAGCGCGACACGATTTCGACCGCCACGCGCGGCGAGACGCGCGACGCCATCCAGTCCGCGCTCGACCTGCTCGACCGCGGTGTCGCCCGCGTCGCCGAGCGGCGGGACGACGGCACGTGGCACGTCAACCAGTGGCTGAAGAAGGCGGTGCTGCTCTCCTTCCGGCTGAACCCGATGGAGATCATCAAGGGCGGCCCCGGCCAGGCGGTGTGGTGGGACAAGGTGCCGTCCAAGTTCGACGGCTGGAGCGCCGTCGATTTCGAGAAGGCCGGCTTCCGCGCCGTGCCGTCCTCGATCGTGCGCCGCTCGGCCTATGTCGCGCCGGGCGCCGTGCTGATGCCGTCTTTCGTCAATGTCGGGGCCTATGTCGATTCGGGCACCATGGTCGACACCTGGGCCTCGGTCGGCTCCTGCGCCCAGATCGGCAAGAACGTGCATCTTTCCGGCGGCGTCGGCATCGGCGGCGTGCTGGAGCCGATGCAGGCCGGCCCGACCATCATCGAGGACAATTGCTTCATCGGCGCGCGCTCCGAAGTGGTGGAAGGCTGCATCGTGCGCGAAGGCTCGGTGCTCGGCATGGGCGTGTTCCTCGGCCAGTCGACCAAGATCGTCGACCGGGCCACCGGCGAGGTCTTCTACGGTGAGGTGCCGCCCAACTCGGTGGTGGTCGCCGGCTCGATGCCGGGCAAGAATTTCCCGAACAACGAGCCGGGCCCGAGCCTCTACTGCGCCGTCATCGTCAAGCGCGTCGACGCCAAGACGCGTTCGAAGACCTCGATCAACGAATTGCTGCGCGATTGATCCTTCCTAAAGCGCGTCGCGATCTTTCAGATTCGCTCCCTGCGCTTTAGGTTTTGATCTTGCGCATGTCTTTGTCCCGAAACCGGTTCCCACTTCGGGAGACATGCTTTGACGGAGCGGACGCGGTTGTCTGAAAGATCGCAATTCCTCTGGCTGTTCTTCAGCCTTTCGGGGCGGCTGAGCCCGGTCGCCTATGCGCTGGCCGGAGTTTTGCTGGTGCTCGTCCAGTTTTTCCCGTTCTACCAGTTCGCGCGGGTGGAGTTGAACACCACCGCCAGCCAGAACTGGGCCATGATCTGCTGGGGCGTGCTCTTGATCTCGGCCTGGGCCACCTTCGCGGTGACGGCAAAGCGCTTCCACGATTTCGGCAAGCCGACCTATTTTGCGCTGATCTCGCTCATCATCGGTCCCATCCTGCTCATCATCCTCTCCTGTTTCCGCAGCGATCCCGGACCGAACCGTTACGGCAGGCGCACCAACGCGCCGGCCGATTCGTGAGGCTGTCATGCGCTACCGCGCGCTCGATCCGCAACTGATCATCGAGACGGCCGAAAGGCTGGAGGGGCGGATCGGCGAGCGTTTTCCGGATGCCGGCCTGCGCGGCGTCGCCGCCGAGCTGGTGTCGCTGTCGCGGGACCTCGCCAAGGCGGCCAGGGAACTGGAGACGCCGATCTGGTGGCTGCGCGGCGTCATCATCGCGGCCTTCATCGCCGGCGTGGCGGTGTTCCTGTTCGTCGGCACGATCCTGCCGCTCGACCGCATTTCGGGCGCCGACGACGCCGTACAGTCGATGCAAGGCATCGAAGCGACGATCAACACCGTCATCCTGGCCGCGCTCGGGCTGCTGGCGCTGGTCCGCACCGAGGAGCGCATCAAGCGCAAGAAAGTCTTCCGCCAGTTGCACGGGCTGCGCTCGCTGATCCATGTCATCGACATGCATCAGCTGACCAAGGACCCGGCGGCGCTGTCGGCCGATTTCAAGCCGACCGCGCACTCGCCCGCCCGCATGACCAACGCCGCGGACCTTGCGCGCTATCTCGACTATTGCTCGGAGATGCTGTCGATCGCCGGCAAGGTGGCGGCGCTGTTCGCGCAGTCGGTCAATGACGATGTCGTCATCGACGGGGTCAACGACATCGAGAACCTGAGCTCCAACCTGTCGCGCAAGATCTGGCAGAAGATCACGCTGATCGAAGGCCGCCGCTAGAGCGGTTCACCGTTTCAAGGAAACGGCGAACCGCTCTATCCGTTTGTTTTTGCGCAATTCCGGACGGAAAACCGCTCACACTTTTCCTGGAATTGCGCTGACCGCGTCCGGCCCGAGGCCGGGGGGACCGCGCTTTTCCGCTTCGGCCTGACGCACCAGAGCCGCGACCCGTTCGTTCATCGGCGCCGGGATGCCGGCCTGCCTGGCCAGGCGAATGACCGCGCCCTGCAATTCGTCGATCTCGGTCGGACGGCCGCGTTTGAGATCGTCCCACATCGACGAACGCGCCTGAGGGCCGATCGCCAGCATGCGGCGCGCCAGGAGGCCGAACAGCCAGTCGGGCAGCCGCAGCACTTTCGGCAGCAGCGCCGGCGGCAGGCCGGTGATGCGCGCCGGCGCTATGCCCGCCGCCCTCATCGCGGCGAGCGCCTCGTCGATCTGGGCGGCCAGGATCACGCGCCAGATCCGGTCGGCCAGTTGGCTTGCCAGCGGCAGGTCGGAGAGCGCCACCAGGGCATTGTTGAGGTTCATCAGCAATTTGCTCCACTGCACCGCCTTCATGTCGGCGCGCGCCTCGACGGCAAGCCCGTCGACATCGAGCAGCTCGGCAAGGCCATCGACGCCGTCGTCGATCATTACCTCGCCCTGGCTGGCGCGATGGATGCGGAACGGCAGCTCGCCGTCCGCCGACTGCACGACGTTGAACATCACCATGCCGGTCAGCACCCGCCGTCCGGGGAGCGCGTCACGCAGCCGGTCGGCATTGTCGACGCCGTTCTGCAGGCTGACCACCACGGCATCCGGACGCCCGTGGGCGGCGATCAGCTTCGCCATCTCCCCGGTCGCGCCGCTCTTCACCGTCACCAGGATGACATCGGCGTCCGCCAGTGCGATCGCCGGATCGACGGTCGCCGAAATCGCCTGCGCTTCGATGCGGCGGTCGCGGCCGTCAAGATCGCTGACGCGCAACCCGCTTTCCCGCATGGCCTCGACGACGCGGCCGCGGCCTAGGAAGACGACCTTGCGCCCGGCGAGCGCCAGGCAGCCGCCGACATAGCAGCCGATGCTGCCGGCGCCGGCTATCGCGATGGTGCTTGTTTCGCTGGCCATGAATTTGTCCTCGCTTGGCTCCCGACTTGCCATGATGTCCTGTCGTTCTCCCAGAACTGCTGCAAACGTCCGGGCGACATGCATTTATACGTGATGAAAACCATATTGTCGGCGGCATCACCGGCGATGATCTGCCACCGTGACACGACAAACGCTTTCGACTATCGCTTTGCCCATGACATTGCCGACCGATCCCGCCGCGAATCTTGCCGCCCTGATCCGCTGTCCGTCCGTCACACCCGCAGAAGGTGGGGCTCTTGCCGCACTGGGGGACATGCTGAAGCCGCTTGGCTTTTCGGTCGAGCGTCCAGTTTTCTCGGAAGACGGCACGCCGGACATCGAAAACCTCTATGCGCGGCGCTCGGGCAACGGCCCGCATCTGATGTTTGCCGGCCATACCGATGTCGTGCCGGTGGGGGACGAATCGGCATGGACGCATCCGCCCTTCGCCGCCGAAATCGCCAAAGGCGAGATGTATGGCCGAGGCGCCGTCGACATGAAGGGCGGCATCGCCTGCTTCATCGCCGCGGTGGCTCGCCACGTGGAGAAAAACGGCGGGCCGAAAGGCTCGGTCTCGCTGCTCATCACCGGCGACGAGGAAGGGCCGGCGATCAACGGCACCACCAAGCTGCTCGACTGGGCGGCCGCCAAGGGCGAGAAGTGGGACGCCTCGATCGTTGGCGAGCCGACCAATCCGGACACGCTTGGCGACATGATCAAGATCGGGAGACGCGGCTCGCTGTCTGGCACCGTGACCGTCAACGGACGCCAGGGCCATGCCGCCTATCCGCAGCTTGCCGACAACCCGGTGCGCGGGCTGATGAGCCTGGTCGACGCACTGCTCCATCCCGTGTTCGACAAGGGAACCAAGGATTTCCAGCCGACCAATCTCGAAGTGACGTCGATCGACGTCGGCAATCCGGCGACCAACGTCATCCCGGCCAAGGCGACGGCGACGTTCAACATCCGCTTCAACGACACATGGGACGCGGAGACGATACAAGCCGAGATCCACAACCGGCTCGACCAGGCGGCGGGGCGCAAGAAATACCGGCCGGGCAAGAAGACGCCGGTCGACTACGAGCTTGTCTGGCGCGACCGGCCGAGCCATGTCTTCCTCACCCGCGACGACAGGCTGATCGATACGCTGAGCAGCTCGGTGAAGGCGGTGGTAGGCAGGACGCCGGCGCTCTCCACCTCCGGCGGCACGTCGGACGCGCGCTTCATCAAGGATTATTGCCCTGTGGTCGAGTTCGGGCTGGTCGGCAAGTCCATGCATATGGTGGACGAGCGGGTCGCGCTTGCCGACCTCGAGACGCTGACGCAGATCTACGAACGCTTCATCGAAGACTGGTTCGCAAAAGGCCTTTCGTGACCATGCTATCGGCGGACGAAACCTATGCTTCGCTGGTCGGCGCTTGGCGGCTGATGTTCGGCAAGGCCGACGGGCTGCGCCTGCTCGACCTTTCGGCGGACGGTTTCTGGAATTCCTTCTACGCCATCGTCGTGGCGGCGCCGGCGCTGATCGTCGGCTGGGTCGGGATCGCCAACGAGATCGGCGATCCGGAGGCCTTCGCCGGGCGCCTCGGCATGCTGATCAGGCTGGCGACGGTGGATATCGGCTCCTGGGTGCTGCCGCTGGTGGCGCTGGCGCTGGTCGCGCCGCGCGCCGGCATCGGCGGCCGCTTCGTCCACTATGTCGTTGCCTCCAACTGGGCATCGGCGATCATCGCCTGGCTGATGCTGCCCTCGGCGCTGCTCAGGCTGTTCCTGCCCTCAACCAGCGAGATCAGCAGCCTTGTCTCGCTGTTCCTGTTCGCGCTGTCGGCGCTGCTGACCTGGCGCATGACCAATGCGTCGATCGGCAAGGGCGCCGCCGTGGGCACCGCCGTCTTTGTCGGCATGTTCATCGCCTCGCTGCTCGTCCTGTTCGGCCTGCAGGCGCTGCTCGGCATCGACATACCGGACAGCACGACGGGTTAAGTGTCGGCGTCCCCGGCGATGGTGAATTTGCCGGGCGTCTCCGGATAGTCGACGCCGACGAGAAAAAGCCCGTCCGGCGGTGCCACCTGGCCGCAGGCTGCTCGGTCGCGCGCTTCGAGCGCCGCCTTGAGATCGGCCGCGCCCCAGGAGCCGTCGCCGACCCGCCTCAGCGAGCCGACCATCGAGCGAACCTGGTTGTGCAGGAAGGAGCGCGCCGAGCTGCGCACCTCGATGAAATCGCCATCGCGGCTGACCTCGAGGCGGTCAAGCGTGCGGACCGGGCTTTCGGCCTGGCACTGGGTGGAGCGGAAGGTGGTGAAGTCGTGCTTGCCGAGCAGCACTTTCGCCGCCTCGTGCATGGCCTCGGCGTCGAGCCGTTTCGGCACCCACCAGACCTTGCCCTTTTCCAGGGCCGGCGGCGCGCGACGGTTGAGGATGCGATAGAGATAGTGGCGGCCGGTGGCGGAAAAGCGCGCGTCGAAATCATCGGCGACAACCGCCGCCTTGAGGATGGCGACGCGCGCGCCGACCGCCTGCAGATGGGCATTCACCGCATCGCGCACCTTGTCGCCCGGCCACGCTTTGGCAAGATCGACATGCGCCACTTGGGCGGTGGCGTGCACGCCGGCATCGGTGCGGCCGGCGGCCCGTATTCTTACGTCTTCGCCGCAGAACTTTTCGATCGCCTGCTCGATCGCCTGCTGCACCGAGGGCTGGTCGACCTGATGCTGCCAGCCCGCGAACTGGCTGCCGTCATATTCGATATCGAGCCGAAAACGCGGCATGCCAGCTTGTGCTTTGCCTTAGCCTAGGCGGCCAAGGCAGTGAAAGCGGAAGCGTAGACCAGCCTGCCGGTCTCGGGCGCATCGCCCCAGGCCAGCGCCTGCAGCGCCTCGCCCTGATACTCGCTGTCGAAATTTGCGGCGCGGCCATGGGTGTAGCCGAAGCGGCCGTAGTAGACGGGATCGCCCAGGACAACGGCCAGCGTCTCGCCGGCTTCCTTGAGGCGGATATGCGCCTCGCGGATCAGCGCACCGCCGATGCCGGTGCCGTGGAAGGAGGGTTCGACCGCCAGCGGCGCCAGGGCGACGGCCGCGAAACGCTTGCCGCCACTCTGCACGTAAAGCCTGGAAAACAGGATGTGGCCGACGACCTGGCCGTCTTCCTCGGCAACCAGCTCGACGACCGCGTCGCCGCCGGTGACCAGGGCATCGACCAGCCCGGCTTCCGCCTGCTGGCCAAAGGCATGTTCTTCGACGAGGCGGATCGCCTCGCGATCCCGCGGCGTCGCCGCGCGTATCGACATCATGCTCATGTCAGTTTCGTTCCTTTTGCGATCTTGGCGCCGCGCAAGAACTCCTGCGCGGCGGCAGGCTTTCCGCCCGCCCGTTGAACTTCGACCAGCCTGACCGCGCCCGATCCGCAGGCGACCGTCAGCCGGTCATCGAGAATTCCTCCCGACTCGCCGACGCCCTCCGAGAGCGCCGAGCGAAGCAGTTTCAGCCGCTCCATGCGGCCGCCAATTTCGACCTCGCACCACGCGCCCGGAAAGGGCGAGAGGCCGCGAATGTGATTGTGGACTTCGCCAGAAGGCCGCGTCCAGTCTACGCGTGTCTCCGATTTATCGATCTTTCGGGCGTAGGTCACCCCTTCCGCCGCCTGCGGGGTAAATGTCAGACAATTTATCCCCAACTGCGCGAGCGCCTCGACCATCAGCGAGGCGCCCTGAACCATCAGGCGGTCATGCAATTCGCCGGCCGTCATATCGGGTGCGATGGCGACTTTTTCAACCAAAGCCACCGGCCCGGTATCCAGACCCTCTTCCATCTTCATGACCATTATGCCGGTCAAGGCGTCGCCCGCCATGACGGCGCGCCGGATGGGAGCAGCACCACGCCAGCGTGGCAAAAGCGAGGCATGGCCGTTGAGGCAGCCGAGCCTCGGCGCGTCCAGAATGGCTTTCGGCAGCAGCAATCCATAGGCGACGACCACGGCGACATCGGCCTGCAGGGCCGCGAATGACACCTGCTCGGCTTCGCCCTTCAGCGATGTCGGCGTCCGCACTTCAAGCCCCAGCCGCTCGGCCTCGCGCTGCACCGGCGACGGCGTCAGTTCCAGCCCGCGCCGGCCGGCGGCACGCGGCGGCTGCGTGTAGACGGCCGCGATCTCGTGACCGGCTTCGGCGATGGCGCGCAAGGTCGGCACGGAAAAGTCCGGCGTGCCCATGAAGATGACGCGATGCGGCATGAGGTCCTGCGATCCTGTCTTACGGGAGGCTCAAGTGCTCGCGCGGCCGAAACGGCCCTCAGCCCACCATCTTGCCCGGCGCCTTGTCCTTGGCGAGCTTCTTGAACTTGCGCACCACCATGTCGCGCTTCAGCTTCGAGATGCGGTCGATGAACAGCACGCCGTTGAGATGGTCGATCTCGTGCTGCAGGCAGGTGGCCATTAGGCCTTCCGCCTGTATCTCCTGCAGCTTACCCTCGCGGTCGAGATATTTCACCCGCACGGAAGCCGGGCGCTCGACCTCGGCATAATAATCGGGAATCGACAGGCAGCCTTCCTCATAGACGGAACGCTGGTCGGAACTCTCGAGCACTTCGGGATTGATGAAGACATGCGGCTGAGGCTCCTCGCCTTCCTTGGCGAGGTCGATGACCAGGAGCCGACGAGGCTCACCGATCTGGATCGCCGCAAGGCCGATGCCCGGCGCGTCATACATGGTCTCCAGCATGTCGTCGGCGAGCTTGCGCAAATCGGCATCGACGCGCTCGACCGGCTTGGAAACCTGGCGCAGGACGGGATCGGGAAGGATGATGAGCGGCTTGATCGACATGGCGTCTCACCTAAGACTTCGCTGGAGAAGCGTCAACGGGGGCAGCTTTTCCCTGCTCACGTTTTGATCTGTGCCGGCGATGCGAATCGGTTATGCTGCGCACATGAACGACATGACCTCCATCCTTTCGCAGCCGGTCGCGCGGCTCGGCGCCACCACGGTCACGCTCGGCCAGGCGCTTGGTATCGTCGCTGTCGTATTCGTCGTGCTGTTCGCCGCGCTCGTCATCGCCCTGTGGCGCGCCGCCAAGGCGCGCGCGGTCGCCGCGGCGGAAGCGGCCGACCATGCCCGTGACACCGAGGCGCGGATGGCCGACATCATGCAGGCGCAGGCCGAGATGCAGGGGCGCATGGGCGCGATCGCCGACGTCTTCGGCGCCAGGCAGGCGGAGCTTACGCAATCGCTCGGGCAGCGGCTCGACGCCATGACCGGCCGCATCGGCCAGACCATGGCCGAGCAGACCAAGTCGACGCATGAAAGCCTGGCCAAGCTGCAGGAGCGGCTGGCGGTGATCGACACCGCGCAGGGCAATATCCAGTCGCTTGCCGGGCAGGTCGTGCAGCTGCAGGCGATCCTCTCCAACAAGCAGACGCGCGGCGCCTTCGGCCAATCGCGGATGGAAGCGATCGTCGCCGACGGGCTGCCGCACGGCGCCTATGAGTTCCAGGCCAGCCTCAGCAATGGCAGCCGGCCAGACTGCCTGGTGCGAATGCCCAACGGCGCGCCGATGCTGGCCATCGACGCCAAGTTCCCGCTGGAAGCGTGGAACTCCATCCGCGCCGCCGAGGGCGCCGACATGCAGAAGGTGGCGGCGCAGGCCTTTCGGCGCGACATCGAGGTTCATATCCGCGATATCGCGGAAAAATACCTAATCCAGGGCGAGACGCAGGACACCGCCTTCATGTTCGTGCCTTCGGAATCGGTGTTCGCGGAAATCCACGAGAATTTCGAGGCGGTGGTGCAGAAGGCGCACCGCGCCCGCGTCGTCATCGTCTCGCCGTCGCTATTGATGCTGTCGATCCAGGTTATCCAAGCGATCCTCAAGGACGCCCGCATGCGCGAGCAGGCGCATCTGATCCAGGGCGAGGTCATCCGGCTGATGGAGGATGTGGCCAGGGTCGACGAGCGGGTGCGCCGGCTGCAGACGCATTTCGGCCAAGCGGCCAAGGACATCGACGACATTCTGGTCTCGACGTCGAAGGTCACCAAGCGCGGCCAGAAGATCGAGGCGCTGGAATTCGCCGAGGGCGAGACCGAGGCGCCGCGCCCGGCGAAGGCCGAAGGCGGCGCGCGTGTGGCGGACACCAAGACGGGCCAGTTGAGGCTCAGGGTCGTCGAGGACGCCGAATAGCCTACTGCTCTTCGAGAGTCGTCATGCCTTCGAATTCCGGCAGCCAGTGCAACGCCGACCTGTGCCATTTCTGTTGTCTGGGAACCAGGTCCTGACGCTGGCTGGCGGTCCCGACCCTGATGCCATAGACCTTCGGACCGTCGCCGACAGACGTTGCATAAAGATGCGAGCCGCAGTCGGCGCAAAAGGCCTGGGCGCGCCTAGCGCCGCTTGCCACGACCTTGATGTAGATCTTCGGCGCGCCCTTGATGATCTTGTAGTCGCTTTCCGGTGCCGGAACGGTGACGCGGAATGCCGTGCCGGTCAGTTGCTGGCAGTCGGTGCAGTGGCAGATCGAGGTCTTTTCCGGGTCGACCTCCGCCTCATAGGCGATCGCACCGCAATGGCATCCGCCGTCGATCTTCATAGACTATGCTCCTCACAAACTTCGCTGCGCTCAACCTAGCTCTCCTCCGAGGCCTCGGCCATGGCCTTGCGTCGCCGCTCCCATGTGCCAGTCGCCTGTGGCTTGACGAAGAGCCTGGAGATTTGCGGCATCTCTTTCTTCAGTCTCGCCTCCAGGCGCTCGACGCAGGCTTCGATGTCGGGCGCGGTGAGATGATCCTCGAATTCGATGCTCAAGCCAGCAACGATTTCCTCCGGACCGACATGGACGCTCAATATGCCGTTCGCCCGCTGGACGGCCGGATCCTCCTGGGCGATCGCCAGCACCTGGCGCTGCGCTTCGGGAGAAGCGGGCTCGCCAATCAACAGTCCCTTGCTTTCGCGCGCCAGAAAAGCCGCTGTCGCCCCCAGGATGATTGAAATGCCGATCGAGCCGACGCCGTCCAGTTCGGGGATTTCGAGAAGCTCGGCGGCCAGGATGCCGGCGAAGGCGACAATGAGGCCGAGTAGCGCGGCGCTGTCCTCGAACAGAACCGTGTAGACACTCGGATCCTTGCTCGACTGTACGGCTTGCAGCCAACCCTGCCTGCCCTTCTGTCGGCGGAACTCCTTCAGCGCCACCAACCATGAGCTGCCCTCGAACAAGAACGAAAGGCCGAGCACGATATAATTGACCTTGGCGTTGACGACCGGTTCGGGCGCCATGATGTGGATGACGCCCTCATAGAAGGAAATGCCGGCGCCAAGCGCGAACACCAAGAGCGCGATGATGAAGCTCCAGAAATAGAGCTCGCGTCCGTGGCCGAGCGGATGCGTCTGGTCCGGCGGCCGCGCGGCGCGATGCATGCCGTAGAGGAGCAGCGTGCCATTGCCGGTGTCGACCAGCGAATGCACCCCTTCCGACAGCATGGCGGACGAACCGGTGAAGGCTGCCGCCGCGAATTTGGTGACCGCGATCGCCAGATTGCCGGCGAGCGCGGCGTATATCACCCGTCTCGATCCACTATGTCCTGCCATCCGATCCCCGGCTTGCCCCTGCGCGCGAGCTTAGCGGCCCGCCCAGCAAAGCTCTACAGACAATGCGCCAGCCTTTGCGAGGTTTCGAACTGGCGTCGCGACCGCAAAATCGGTTGACAGCCGGCCGGCCGGCTCAGCAAAGCCGCACTGCCTCTTGCAGTCCGTCATTTCTCTTGTTTCACTCGGATTGCCCACAATCGGAGGAGCGAATCATGGCTAAAGGTGCGATGAAGGCGGGCAAGGAAGCCCGCAAGCCGAAGAAGGACGCCAAGAAGCCCGCCGCGGCCCCGGCTCCGAAGGCGCCGCCGGTCAAGGCGATGCGCATCAAGGAAAAGTAAGCGGCCCGAATCGGTCGATCCGGCTCCCTGCGGAATCTGAACCGGCGGCATGACAATGCTGCCGGTGTTTTGTTGATCGGAAAACAACCATCCTATATTCAAGGAGCGAGGACGACCTCGCTTCCCGAAAAACCGGCCGGGACGACCCGCCACCAAGCATCTCGGGCGATGCTGGAATGACGGAGCGTTTTCGATGTCCTGGATCTTTCTTTTCTTCGCCGGCCTGTTCGAGATCGGCTGGGCGATCGGCCTCAAATACACCGACGGCTTCTCCAGACCGCTGCCGACCCTTCTCACCATCGCCTCGATGATCGTCAGCCTCGGCCTGCTCGGCCTGGCGCTGAAGACGCTGCCCGTCGGCACGGCCTATGCCGTATGGACCGGCATCGGCACCGTCGGCACGGCGCTGCTCGGCATCTGGCTGCTCAGCGAGCCCGCGACCGTCGTCCGCCTGGCTTGCATCGGCCTCATCGTCTGCGGCATCGTCGGGCTGAAGCTGGTAGCCTAAATTAGAGCTGACAGCACAAATGCATTCAGGGCCGCTTTCGGCGACCCTGACCAATTTTTCCATCGAACCCGGACTTAGAGCGAGTCAGCGATTCACAGAATCGCCGACCCACTCCAAGCTTTTTGGTTCTTGCACAATTCCGGACGGAAAACCGCTACGCACTTTTCCTGGAATTGCTCTAGCGGGCGGAGAAGCCCGGAGGCGTCCTGCCGACGCGCGCCTTGCGGGCGGCGTAGCGTGCGTCACGCTTGGCCTTGCGCGCGGCCTCGTCGGCAAGCTCGAACGCGATGCGCTCGGCTTCCTCCGCCTCGCGGATTTTGGCCTCGGCGGCAGCAGCCTCTTCGGCGGCGATCCGCGCCGCTTCGGCGGCAGCTTCGCGTTCAGCCTTCTCGGCCGCTTCGCGCGCCAGCTTTTCCTGCTTCAGCCTTGCCTTCTCCGCTTCGCGGATGGCGCGGGCCTCGAGGATCGCCTTGCGTTCTGCCTGGCGCGCCAGCACAGCGGGATCATCCGCCGCCGGCTTTGCCTTGAAGCGCGCGAGCAGCGCCTTCTTTGCCTCGTTCGCGGCATTGCGCCGCTCGAAAATGTCTTTTTCCCTGTAGATAGCCAAGTGTACTTCCCTGCAGTCTATTCGCGACGCTTACATACGCGTGAAAGCGGCGAGTTCAAGCGTCAAAACGGTATGCCAGCCATGAAAAAACCGGGCTTGTTGCCGCAGGGATACGGCTTGGCGATGCGCGATGCACTGTTCACCGATCGCGCCTCTGGCGGGCGGCAAGGCATACGGTTACCTAAAGCGCGTTGCGATCTTTCAGATTCGCTCCATGCGCTTTAGGTTTTGATTTTACGCATGTCTTTATCCCGAAACCGATTCCCACTTTCGGGAGACATGCTTTAGAGCGCCAACAGGCAAAAAACCCACATGAACAGGTTCAGGACGCAACCAGATGGAACTCGGTCTCTACACTTTTGCCGATGTCAGCCCGGAGCCGGGTCCCGGCGCCATCGGTCCGCATGAGCGGCTGCGCAATCTCATCGAGGAAATCGAGCTGGCCGACCAGGTCGGCCTCGACGTGTTCGGGCTCGGCGAGCATCACCGCCCCGACTATGCCGCCTCCGCGCCGGTCGTGGCGCTTGCCGCGGCGGCCGAGCGCACGAAGAAGATCCGGCTCACCAGCGCGGTCACCGCGCTTTCCTCCGACGATCCGGTGCGCGTCTTCCAGCAATTCGCCACGCTCGACCTTCTGTCCAACGGCCGCGCCGAGATCATGGCGGGGCGCGGCTCCTTCATCGAATCCTTCCCGCTGTTCGGCTACAATTTGGAAGACTATGACGAGCTTTTCGCTGAGAAGCTCGATCTGTTGCTCGCCATCCGCGACCAGGTGAAGGTGACGTGGCAGGGCAAGCTGCGCGCGCCGATCAACGGCCGCGGCGTCTACCCGCGTCCTTACCAGGAGAAGCTGCCGATCTGGATCGCCATCGGCGGCACACCGCAATCGGCCGCCCGCGCCGGCGTGCTCGGCCTGCCGCTGGCTTTGGCCATCATCGGGGGCGAGCCGGCGCGTTTCGCGCCGCTGTTCGATATCTATCGCGAGGCGGCGCGCCGCGCCAACACCGATCCGGCAACGCTTGCGACCAGCATCAACGTGCACAGCTTCATCGCCGTGACGACCGAACAGGCGGCCGACGACTTCTACGGACCGCAGGCCGAGGTGATGAACCGCATCGGACGCGAGCGCGGCTGGGGCCCGACCTCGCAGGCGCATTTCGACCAGGCGCGGGGTCCCAATGGGGCGCTCTTCGTCGGCAACCCCGAGCAGGTGGCTGAAAAGATCGTCGCCCAGCACAGGATCTTCAACAATGACCGCTTCCTGCTGCAGATGGCGATCGGCACCATGCCGCATGCCAAGATCATGAAGGCGATCGAGCTCTACGGCACCAAGGTGGCGCCGATCGTGCGCAAGGAGACGGCCAAGACCGCGCCAGCGCCGGCTGCCTGACGAGCGATCCGCTCTAAACTGGCCCCCGAATGCGGAAAGCCGACTCTTGGAACCTTGCCCGGAACTCCCGCGTTTCGCGCACAGGCCCGCCATGCATTATCGGCTGGCGGCTTGCAAGGGAACCGATGAAAGCCGAACAGATCGCTTCGGGCGCAAGCGCTGCCGAAAGCCCTGACCCGCGTGCCGATGCCAGGGCGGACATACGCCTGATGCGGTCGCTGGTGATCGGCATCTTCATTCTGATGGCCGCGGCGGCGCTATACTTCGCCCGCGCCTTCTTCATGCCGGTGATGCTTGCCTTCCTGCTGGCGCTGACGCTGACGCCGATTGTGCGCTTTCTGAGAAAGCACGGGATCCCGGAAGTGGTGTCGGCGACGCTGTTGGTGCTGCTGTCGATCTTCATTTTCACCGCCGCCGGCTATCTGCTCAGCGGCCCGGTTATCGACCTCATCAACAACTCCTATTCGATCGGCCAGCAGCTGACCGAGCGGCTGGCGCCGTTCAGGCGGCCGCTCGAACGAATGACGGACCTCGCGCATCAACTGGAAGCGCTGACCGAGACCTCGCAGGAGCCCGGCCTGCAGCGGGTCGCGGTGGCGCCTTCCGGCATCCTGTCCACGGCGGCCGGCAATATCCTGGAAGCAGGCACCGCGATCACCATCGTCTTCGTGCTGTCGCTGTTCCTGCTCGCCTCCGGCACGCTGTTCTACGAGAAGATCGTCCAATCCTTCGCCAGCATGACGCAGAAGAAGCGGGCACTGCGCGTCGTCTATGACGTCGAGCGCGAGATCTCGCACTATCTGCTCACGGTCTCCATCATCAATGTCAGTCTCGGCACGGTGATCGGGCTGGGTCTCTGGGGGCTCGGCATGCCCAACCCGCTGGTCTGGGGGGCGATGGCGGCGTTGCTCAATTTCCTGCCCTATGTCGGCGCGCTGATGACCGTCCTGATCGTCGCCGTCATTGCGCTGATCAGTTTCGACACGATCGCTTACGCGCTCTTGGCGCCGGCCTTCGTGGTGCTGTGCGACGTCGTCGAAGGGCAGTTCGTGACGCCGATGGTGGTCGGGCGGCGCCTCGAGATCAACGCCGTAGCGATCTTCATCGCCATCGCCTTCTGGTCCTGGCTGTGGGGCTTCGTCGGCGCGCTGATGGCGGTGCCGCTGCTGGTCGTCATCAAGGTGTTCTGCGACCACTTCGAAAGCCTGAGCCCGTTCGGCAATTTCCTGGCGGCGCAGCAGACGGCTGTCGTCGATGAAGAGCCGGCCGATAACAACCACAATCAAGCAGCCTGAGGCTGGCCCAATCCCAAATCCCGGCCATTGTTTGCGACACCGGTGACCAGTGCCTATATCGGACCGGTCAAGCCGGACCCGCCCCTGAATGAGCGACTTCGATCTCGATGGCTATTTCGCCCGCATCGGTTACGGCGGACCGGCCGACGCTTCACTCGCCACGCTGCAGGCGCTGCACGCCGCGCACCCGCGGGCGATCCCCTTCGAGAACATCGATGCCTTGATGGGCGTTTCCGTCGGCCTCGACGTCGCTTCACTGCAGGACAAGATTTTTCGCCAGGGCCGCGGCGGCTATTGCTTCGAGCACAATCTGATCTTCATGCACGCGCTTGGCGCGCTGGGCTTCACCGTCAGCGGGCTTGCCGCCCGCGTGCTGTGGGGCCAGCCGGATGACGCGGTCACCGCGCGCAGCCACATGCTGCTGCGCATCGAGCTTGGCGGCCGCACTTATACCGGCGATGTCGGCTTCGGCGGCCTGATGCTGACGGCGCCGCTGCTTTTGGAAGCCGGGCTGGAGCAGCAGACGCCGCACGAAACCTTCCGCCTCGTCGAGACCGGCGGACAATTCCGCCTGCAGGCCGAAATCGGCGATGATTGGCGCACGCTCTACCGCTTCGACCTCGGCCAGGCCTATGAGGTCGACTACCGGGTCGCCAGCCATTTCCTGTCGACGCATCCGAGCTCGCATTTCCTGTCGACGCTGGTCGCAGCACTCGCTTTGCCCGACCGGCGCTACGCGCTGCGCAACAACCGCCTTTCGACGCATCGTGCCGGCGGCCGCAGCGAGCAGCGCGAGGTCGCGACGGCCGCCGAGCTCGCCGACGTGCTGGAGGACCAGCTCGCCATCGTCATTCCCAACCGCGCCGCCTTCGAGGCAAGGCTCAGGGAAAAACGCATCGTGGAGACCTGACCAATGACCGCCCTTTCGGTTCTCGACCTGTCGCCGATCACCCAAGGCAGCACCGCTTCGCAGTCGCTCGCCAATTCGCTCGACCTCGCCCGCCATGCCGAGCGCCTGGGCTACAAGCGCTACTGGCTGGCCGAGCACCACAACATGCCGGGCATCGCGAGCGCCGCGACATCCGTCGTGATCGCGCATGTCGCCGGCGGCACCAAGTCGATCCGCGTCGGCGCCGGCGGCATCATGCTGCCCAACCATGCGCCGCTGGTGATCGCCGAGCAGTTCGGCACGCTGGCGGCACTTTTTCCCGGCCGCATCGACCTCGGACTCGGCCGCGCGCCGGGCACCGACATGCTGACCGCGCGGGCGCTGCGCCGCAACCTGGAGTCTGCCGACAATTTCCCGCAGGACGTGGTCGAGCTGATGGGCTATTTCCAGCCGGCCGAGGAAGGCCAGCGCATCCGTGCCGTGCCGGGCGAAGGCCAGACCGTGCCGGTCTGGATACTCGGCTCCAGCCTCTATGGCGCGCAGCTCGCAGCGCTTCTCGGCCTGCCCTACGCTTTCGCCTCGCATTTCGCGCCGGCCGAGCTCGACCATGCGCTGGAGGTTTATCGCACGCGGTTCCAGCCGTCGGCGCAGCTCGACAAGCCTTATGTCATGCTCGGCCTCAATGTCTCCGCCGCGCCGACGGACGCTGAGGCGAAGCTGTTGTTCAGCTCGCTGCAGCAGGCCTTCGTCAATTTGCGCAGCGGCCGTCCGGGGCAATTGCCGCCGCCAGTCGAGAATTACGACCGCGATCTCGACCCGATGGCGAAAACCATGCTTGCCCAGGCGCTGTCCTGCGCCGTCGTCGGTTCGCCGGAGACGGTGCGCCAGGGCATCGATGCCTTCGTCCGCCGCACCGGCGCCGACGAATTGATGGTGACGGCGCAGATCTTCGATCACGCGGCGCGCGTGCGCTCCTACGAGATTCTCGCCCACGTGCACAAATCGATGTCGAAGGCGGCGTGATCGCGCAGTCACTTTCGCCTGACATATTGGTCTGTTAAGGGCGCGCAGATGTCCCTCTCAGCCAAGAGTTCCCCGTGACCAAAGATCTCGACGACCGCATGCATTTTGCCATCGACCTGGCGCGCCGCGCCGGCGAGCTGGGGCTGAAATATTTCCGAGACCTCGACAACCTGGCCGTCGAGAGCAAGGGGCATCAGGACCTAGTTTCGGAAGCCGACCGCGAGGTCGAGCTGTTCATCCGCGCGGCGATCGCCGAGGCCTATCCGCAAGACGGCATCATCGGCGAGGAGCATGCTGCGGTGACCGGAACAACCGGCCATGTCTGGGTGATCGACCCGATCGACGGCACCGCCAATTTCGTGCGCGGCATTCCCGCCTGGTGCGTGGTGATCGCCTGCGCCAGGGACGGCGAGACGGTGGTCGGCGTCATCCATGAGCCTTCGACCGACGAGACGTTCTACGGCCGCCTGGGCGGCGGCGCCTTGCTCAACGGCAAGCCGATCAAGACCAGCAATGCCGCGTCGCTTTCCGAGGGCGCCGTCGGCACCGGGCTGTCCAACCGCGCCTCGACCAAGAATGTCGTCACTCTCATCAGCCTGATCATGGCGGAGGGCGGCGTCTTCTACCGCAATGCTTCCGGAGCGCTGATGCTCGCCTATGCGGCGTCCGGCCGGCTGCTCGGCTATGTCGAGGAGCACATGAACGCCTGGGACTGCCTCGCCGGCATGCTGCTGGTCGAAGAGGCCGGCGGAACGGTGCTCAGAGCCGATCCGAAGACGGTGCTCGACCAGGGCACGCGGGTGATCGCCGGCGGCAGCCGCATCTTCCCGAGATTGCAGGCGCTGTGCGCAGAGGCCCTCGAAGCTACGCGCTGACGCTCTGCGCGATCGCGCCCAGCGGCCGGCAGGAATTGCGGATCATCAGCCGGCCCTTCAGCACCAGCTTGCGCGGCGGCGCGTCGCGGTTGCCGGCCAGCCGGTCGAGCAGGAGGTTCGCCGCCTGCTCGCCGATCGCCTGCACCGGCTGCGCCACGGTGGTCAGCTGCGGCACGAACACGTCCGACCAGGGAAAGTCGTCGAAGCAGGCGACCGAAATGTCCTCGGGGCAAGAGAGGCCGATGTCGCGGATCGCTTTCATCGTGCCGATCACCATCGGGTTGTTGGCCGAGAAGATCGCGCTTGGCCGGTCGTGCAGCGACAAGAGCTGCATGGTGGCGTTGTAGCCGTCGATCTCGTGGAAATTGCCGGAGCGTATGAGTTCCTCCGCCACCGGCAGGCCGGCCGCCTGCAGCGCCTCGCGATAGCCGATCATGCGGTCATGCATGGGGGATATGTCGGACGTGCCGGTGATGTAGCCGATGCGCCGATGGCCAAGATGGATGAGATAGGTGACGGCGTCGTACACGGCGCGCTGGTTGTCCAGCACCACCGCGTCGGTGTCGACGCCTTCGCAGAGGCGGTCGAGCAGCACCACCGGCACATTGGTGTCCTCGACGATGCCCTTCAGAAGGCCGCCGTCGCCGACACGCGCCACGATCAGCCCGTCGACCATGCGATCGAGCAGCAGGCGGATCTGCTCGTCCTGCGTGTTCAGATCCTCGTCGGTGCAGCACAGCATGACGGCATAGCCGGCGCGGTCGAAGGCCTGCTGGATGACCGAGACGACATCGGTGAAGAACGGGTTGGTGATGTGCGGCACGGTGAGGCCGATGGTGCGCGTGGTGCCCATCTTAAGGCTGCGGGCGATGGCATTGCGCTTGTAGCCGATGTCGCGGATCGCCTGCTCGATGCGTTGCGTAAGCTCGGGACTGACGGTGGCGGTACCGTTGAGCAATGCCGACACGGTGGCCACGGACACACGCGCCGCCTCAGCCACATGCAGCATGGTCGGCGCCGTGGATTTCCGCTGTTTTTTCTGCTCTGACGCCGTCATTTTCGAAACGTTTAGCCGCCCTTATCTGGCTAAACCTACGTAAACCCGGCGCTTTTCGCAAGAATTGAAATGCATCAATCCTCAGAGAACAGATAGGCGCTTGACACGTTCGAAACGTTTCGATTAGCGTTCAAGTCGCCGAAGACGACGGAGGGAGGCCGTCCTTTGTCATGCAGCGCCCTGGCCCCATCACGACGGAGGACGTGACGGCCGACGGTCCGACCGTCGTCCTGAGCGCGACCGGCATTTCCAAGCGGTTCGGCGGCATCACCGCGCTGTCCGATGTCAGCCTGGACCTCAGGCCGGGCGAGGTGCATGCGCTGATGGGCGAGAACGGCGCCGGCAAGTCGACACTGATGAAGATACTCTCGGGCGTCTATACCGACTACGAAGGCACTGTCGCCATCGACGGCCAGGCGGTCCGTTTCTCCGGTGTGCGCGACGCCGAGGACGCCGGCATCGCTATCATCCATCAGGAGCTCAACCTCGTCCCCGAGCTCAGCGTCGCCGACAACATCTTCCTCGGCCGCGAGAAGCTGATCGCCGGGCTGGTGGTGGACCGCAAGGCGAGCAGCCGCGCGGCAAAAGCGCTGTTGCAGCGTCTCGGCATCGAGCTCGATCCGGAAGCGCGCGTCGGCCGGCTCAGGGTCGGCGAGCAGCAGCTGGTGGAGATCGCCAAGGCGCTGTCGAAATCGGCGCGCATCCTGATCATGGACGAACCCACCTCGGCGCTGTCACCGGCCGAGTGCGAGCGACTGTTCCGCATCATCCGTCAGCTCGCGGCAAGCGGCGTCGCCATCGTCTACATCTCGCACCGCATCGACGAGGTCGTGCATCTGGCAAGCCGGGTGACGGTGCTGCGCGACGGGCGTCACGTGCTGACCAACGATATGGCGGCGCTGAACGAAGACGCCATCATCTCGGCCATGGTCGGCCGCGATCTTATGGCGTCCTCCGATCATCAGCGCGGTCCGGGCGGCAACGCTGTGCTCGCGGTCAGGGACTTGTCGCTGTCGAAGCCCGACCGGCATGGCTGGCGCAGCGTGATCGAGGGCGTGAGCTTCGATCTTTCGGCGGGCGAAATCCTCGGCATAGGCGGGCTGCTGGGTTCCGGCCGCACCGAAATCCTGGAAGCGATCTTCGGCTCCGGCGGCGGCCGTACCGGCGGCGAGATCAAGCTCGGCGGCGCGCCGGTCGAGATCGGCTCGCCGCGCGAGGCGCGCCGGCTGGGCATCGCTTTGGTCACCGAGGACCGCAAGACGCAAGGCCTGCATCTCACGGCCTCGATCACCGACAATGTCGCGCTGCCGCTGGTCGGCGCGCTGGCCCGCTTCGGCCTGCGCTCGCGCTCGGGCGAGCAAGGCCTTGCGCGCGAGGCGGTGAGCGCGCTCGGCATACGCTGCGAAAGCATCGAGCAGGCCGCCGGCACGCTGTCGGGCGGCAACCAGCAGAAGGTGGTGATCGGCAAGTGGCTGGCGACGCGGCCGCGCGTGCTCCTGCTCGACGAGCCGACGCGCGGCATCGATGTCGGCGCCAAGCGCGAGATCTACGACCTCGTCTTCAAGCTCGCCGGCGACGGTCTGGCGATCGCCGTGATCAGCTCGGAACTCCCCGAGCTCCTGCATCTGGCCGACCGCATCCTGGTCATGGCGGAGGGCCGCCAGCGCGGCATCCTGCCCCGCGCTGAGGCCAGCGAGGAGGCGATCATGCGGCTTGCCGCCCCTAGAAGGACCGCGAGACCTGCCGCATGAACCTCATCAGCCTTGTCTCCCGCACCAAGCTTTACTGGGGGCTGATCGCCATCTTCCTGATCGGCGTCTTCGGCTCGCCTATCAGCTCCAAGGGCAACAACATCTTCCTGTCCTACGGCAATCTGCTCGACGTGCTGCGCCAGGTGTCGACCACCGGCCTCATCGCCACCGGGATGACGGCGGTGATCCTGACCGGCGGCATCGATCTTTCCGTCGGCTCGCTGATGGCAATCTGCTCGGTCGTCTGCGCCATGCTGCTCACCGTGCCGGGCATCACGCCGTCGGCGGCGCTTGGCGTGCCGACGACCGCGCTGGTGGCTCTCAGCCTCGGCGCGCTCGCCACCCGCTTCATCCTGCTCAACATCGAGAAATCGCGCGCCGGCGGGGACGCCGGGCGCGACGCGCGGCTGGACACGACGCGCGGGCTGGTCATCCCGGGCGTCGTCGGCGTGGTGCTGTGCGCGCTTTCGCTGTGGTATCTCTTGCCCCAGGTCGAGACCAAGTTCGGCGTGCTGGGCGTGCTGTTGGTGGCGCCTTGCGTCGGCCTGCTGTTCGGCACCATCAACGGCTTCATCATCGTCGCCGGGCGGCTGCAGCCATTTATCGTGACGCTGGCGATGATGGTGACGGCGCTCGGCATCGCCAGGCTGACCGCCGGCCAGAACAATGCGGTGCTGCCGGTCTATACCGGCTCCAACGCCACGGAAGAGTTCGAGATCCTGCGCTCGCTGGTGTTCGGCGTCGTGCCGATGCCAGGCCTGTTCTTCCTCGGCGCGGTCGTGATCTACGGCGCGGTGCTGCGCTTCACGCCCTTTGGCCGCTATGTCTACGCCATCGGCGGCAATGAGGAGGCGGCGCGGCTTTCCGGCATCGCGGCGGGACGCGTCAAGATCGCCACCTATGCGGTGTCCGGCTTGCTCGCCGGCATCGCGGCGGTGCTCTACGTGGCGCAATACCGGCAAGGCAAGCCGGATGCCGGCGCGGGGCTGGAGCTCGACGCCATCGCCGCCGTGGTTATCGGCGGCACCAGCCTGATGGGCGGGCGAGGCAGCCTGATCGGCACCTTCTGCGGCGTGCTGATCTTCGGACTGCTGTCCAACATCCTGCAGCTGCACAACATCAATTCGAACCTTCAGCTGGTGCTGAAGGGGGCGATCATCATCGGCACGGTGCTCGTTCAGGAGCGCAACGCTGGCGACATCTTAAGCTATCTGCGCCTGCCCGGCGGACGGGCGGCGCAAAAGGAAACGGCCGCGGCCAAGCGGCCGTCACAGGAGACGCCGTCTCTATAATCCGGAGGAAACAGGACCATGAAACGACGTGAAATGCTGAAGCTCGCCACTTTCGCGGCGGCACTTCTGACGACCACCGCAATTCTGTCCGGCAGCCATGCCTTTGCCCAGGACAAGAAGTGGAAGATCGGCTTCTCGCAGGTGACGACCATCGAACCCTGGCGCGCCCAATTCAACAAGGACATCATCGCCGAGGCCGCCAAGCATCCGGAAGTCGAGCTGATCATCACCGACGGCGAGGACAAGACCGAGAAGCAGGTCGCCGACGTCGAGAACCTGATCCGCCAGGAGGTCGACGCGCTGCTGGTGTCGCCGAAGGAATCGGCCGGCCTCACCGGCGTCGTGCAACAGGCGATCGACGCCAAGATCCCGGTCTTCGTGCTCGACCGCAACGTCGACACCAAGGACTACACGCAGTTCGTCGGCGGCGACAACAAGCTGATCGGCCGGGCTGCCGGCGAATATGCCGTCGAGCTTCTGGGCGGCAAGGGCAAGGCCGCCGGCAACGTCGTCGAGATCTGGGGCGGCATGGGCACGCAGCCGGCGCATGACCGCCATGACGGCTTCCATGAATTCACCGACAAGGAGCCGGGCATCAAGTATCTGCTCGATCAGCAGTCGGGCGACTGGAAGCAGGACCAGGCCTACAACATCATGGCCAACGCGCTGAAGACCAACGAGAAGATCGACCTCGTCTACGGCCACAACGATCCGATGGCCTATGGCGCCTATCTCGCGGCCAAGGATGTCGGGCGCGAGAAGGACATCAAGTTCATCGGCATCGACGGCCTGCCCAACGAAGGCGTGCAGATGGTGAACAAGGGCGAGCTGACCGCGACCTTCACCTATGTCACGCCGGGCGCCGAGGGCCTGCGCCAGGCGATCAAGTTCCTGAACGGCGAGAAGGTCGAGAAGACCATCACGCTGCCGACGGAAAGGATCACCAAGGAGAACGCCGCCAAGATCCTCAAGGACAACGGGCTCTAAGTCCGGAGCCCTGCCGGGCCACGCGCCCGGCAGGGTTTAGCCCGAGGGCGAGGCTCTCCCCATTCCTTGCCGCCGGATGCGCGTAGCGTCGCCGAGACGCCGATTTTCCGGCCTTTCGCGACCGAAAGTCACGCCCGCCGAGGCGAGCGTTACCCTCACCGGATGACGGCTCGAGGCACCGCCAGCGGCGTCACGTCCAAAAAAGCCAGTCTGAACAATACGATAGCGCGGGCTCGCGCCGAGCGCGCCGCAACGCGCGGCGGATCGCTGCCAAAGCCTTGCCGAGACAATGAACAGCTTGCGCAGAATGCTTGCGCCCCGTATCGGCTGTTCTTATATACGCCCCAGCCGTCCCGGCCCCCGAAAACCGGTGACCATGACGGGATTTCTTGTGAACAGGGGCTTTCGTCGGAACGCCTTTTGAAGGGTCCTGAGAGCCTGCTTAGAGGAGAGACTAGAACAATGGCAAAAGTTATCGGTATCGATCTCGGCACCACCAATTCCTGCATCGCCATCATGGATGGCAAGGACCCCAAGGTGATCGAGAATGCTGAGGGCGCGCGCACGACGCCTTCCATCGTCGCCATCTCGAATGACGGCGAACGCCTCGTTGGCCAGCCGGCCAAGCGCCAGGCGGTCACCAATCCTGAAAACACCATCTTCGCGGTCAAGCGCCTGATCGGCCGCCGCTATGACGACCCGGTGACGGAGAAGGACAAGAAGCTTGTCCCCTACAAGATCGTCAAGGGCGACAATGGCGACGCCTGGGTCGAGGCCGGCGGCAAGAAGCAGTCGCCCAGCCAGATCTCGGCCATGATCCTGCAGAAGATGAAGGAGACGGCGGAAGCCTATCTCGGCGAGAAGGTCGAGAAGGCGGTCATCACCGTTCCGGCCTATTTCAACGACGCCCAGCGCCAGGCGACCAAGGACGCCGGCAGGATCGCCGGCCTTGAGGTGCTGCGCATCATCAACGAGCCGACGGCCGCAGCCCTTGCCTACGGCCTGGAGAAGAAGGACGGAAAGACCATCGCCGTCTATGACCTTGGCGGCGGCACCTTCGATATTTCCGTGCTCGAAATCGGCGACGGCGTGTTCGAGGTGAAGTCGACCAATGGCGACACCTTCCTCGGCGGCGAGGATTTCGACATGCGGCTCGTCGAATATCTGGCGGCCGAGTTCAAGAAGGAACAGGGCATCGACCTCAAGGCCGACAAGCTGGCGCTGCAGCGTCTGAAGGAAGCGGCCGAGAAGGCCAAGATCGAGCTGTCGTCGACGACGCAGACCGAGATCAACCTTCCCTTCATCACCGCCGACGCCACCGGCCCGAAGCACCTGACGATGAAGCTCACCCGGGCGAAGTTCGAGCAGCTGGTCGACGACCTCGTCCAGCGCACGATCGAGCCCTGCAAGGCGGCGCTCAAGGATGCTGGCCTGAAGGCTGCCGAGATCGACGAAGTGGTGCTGGTCGGCGGCATGACCCGCATGCCCAAGATCCAGGAGATCGTGAAGCAGTTCTTCGGCAAGGAGCCGCACAAGGGCGTCAATCCGGATGAGGTCGTTGCGCTCGGCGCCGCCATCCAGGCCGGCGTGCTGCAGGGCGACGTCAAGGACGTGCTGTTGCTCGATGTGACGCCGCTGTCGCTGGGCATCGAGACGCTGGGTGGCGTGTTCACCCGACTGATCGAGCGCAACACGACGATCCCGACCAAGAAGAGCCAGACCTTCTCGACCGCCGAGGATTCTCAGTCGGCGGTGACGATCCGCGTCTTCCAGGGCGAGCGCGAAATGGCGGCGGACAACAAGCTGCTTGGCCAGTTCGACCTGGTCGGCATCCCGCCGGCGCCGCGCGGCGTGCCGCAGATCGAGGTCACCTTCGACATCGACGCCAACGGCATCGTCAACGTTTCGGCCAAGGACAAGGGCACCGGCAAGGAGCACCAGATCCGCATCCAGGCTTCGGGCGGCCTGTCCGACGCCGACATCGAGAAGATGGTGAAGGACGCCGAGGCCAATGCCGACGCCGACAAGAAGCGCCGTGCTCTCGTCGAGGCCCGCAACCAGGCCGAGGCGCTGGTGCATTCGTCCGAGAAGTCGCTGAAGGATTATGGCGACAAGGTCTCGGATGCTGATCGCACCGCGATCTCCGATGCCATCGCCGCGCTGAAGACCGCGGCCGAAGGCGACGATCCGGCCGATATCGAGGCCAAGTCGCAGTCGCTCGCCGAAGTGTCGATGAAGCTCGGCCAGGCCATGTACGAGGCCTCGCAGAAGGAAGCGGCCGAAGCCGACGCCAAGGCGGATGCCGCCAAGGATTCGGACGTGGTCGACGCCGACTTCGAGGAAATCGACGAAGACGACGACAAGAAGAAGTCGGCTTGAGCCGGCTGACGGCGATTAAGTGCAAAAGCCCGGCGCAAAGCCGGGCTTTTTTGCAACCTTCGTTGAAAAAGTACGGGCCTGCTTGAAAAAGTGACGGAAAAAACCGGAGCTAGCCTGCTTGGTACTAGCATCCGGGAAACATCGCTCCTAAATCCAAGGCCATGCCGGCAAACGTCGCCAACAATGCTTGAAGACATTGAGCATCCGGACAGCGGGAAAAAATGAAAGCTGATTTCTACGAAACGCTGGGCGTGCAAAAAGGCGCCGACGAAAAGGAACTCAAGAGCGCTTTTCGCAAGCTCGCCATGCAGTTCCATCCCGACCGCAACCCCGGCGACCATGCCTGCGAGCACAAGTTCAAGGAAATCAACGAAGCCTACGAGACGCTGAAGGACCCGCAGAAGCGCGCCGCCTATGACCGCTTCGGCCACGCCGCTTTCGAGGGCGGCATGAACGGCGCCGCGCACGGCTTCGGCGCCGGCGGTTTCGCGGACATCTTCGAGGATATTTTCGGCGACATGATGGGTGGCCGCCAGCGCCGCTCGTCGGGCGGCCGCGAACGCGGCGCCGACCTGCGCTACAACATGGAAATCACGCTGGAAGAGGCCTTTTCCGGCAAGACCGCGCAGATCCACGTGCCGGCTTCCATTTCCTGCTCGGAATGCTCCGGCAGCGGCGCCAAGCCCGGCACGCAGCCGGTGACCTGCTCGATGTGCCACGGCCACGGCAAGGTGCGCGCCACGCAAGGCTTCTTCTCGATCGAGCGCACCTGCCCGCAATGCCAGGGCCGCGGCCAGACGATCAAGGACCCTTGCCCGAAATGCGCTGGACAGGGCCGCGTCACCGAGGAGCGCTCGCTGTCGGTCAACATCCCGGCCGGCATCGAGGACGGCACCCGCATCCGGCTTGCCAATGAGGGCGAGGCGGGCTTGCGCGGCGGACCGTCCGGCGACCTTTACATCTTCCTGGCGGTGAAGCCGCACGAATTCTTCCAGCGCGACGGCGCCGACCTTTATTGCAAGGTGCCGATCTCGATGACGACGGCCGCCCTTGGCGGCTCCTTCGAGGTCACCACGCTCGACGGCACGCAGACCAAGGTGAAAGTGCCGGAAGGCACGCAGAACGGCCGCCAGTTCCGCCTCAAGGGCAAGGGCATGCCGGTGCTGCGCCAGCCCAATGTCGGCGACCTCTACATCCAGACGGCGGTCGAGACGCCGCAGAATCTTTCGCGCCGCCAGCGCGAATTGCTGGAAGAGTTCGAGCAGCTCTCCTCAAAGGACAATTCGCCTCAGTCGAGCGGCTTCTTCGCCCGCATGAAGGACTTTTTCGAGTCGTTCGGCGAAAACTGATCGTCACGCGCCGCATTGCGCACGGCCTGGGAGGGCGATCCGCTTCCCAAGCGTCATCAACATCTTATGCCAGCTTGACGCCTTGCCTTGTCCCACCCACCTGCTAAGTAGCGGATCGGGGGGCGAGCATTGAGGAGAGCTCTGATGGCACGTAGTCCCGGATTGCGCAAAGCGCTGGCGGAAAAATTCGACGACGAGCTGAAGTTCTTCAAAGGCTGGATCGACAAGCCGAAAACGGTCGGCTCGATCGTCCCCACCAGTTCCGTCACCGCCCGCAAGATGGCCTCGATCGTCAATCCGAGATCTGGCCTGCCCGTGCTTGAAGTGGGGCCAGGCACCGGCGTCATCACCCGCGCCATCCTCGCCCTGGGCGTGAAGCCGGAAAATCTCTACGCGGTCGAATATTCGACCGACTTCGTGCGGCATCTGCGCGGGCTCTATCCCGGCGTCAACGTGATCGAGGGCGACGCCTTCAATCTAAATGCCACGCTCGGCGAGAAGCGCGACATGGTGTTCGATTCGGTCGTCTCCGGCGTGCCGCTGCTCAATTTCCCGGTCGCCCAGCGCATCGCCTATATCGAAAGCCTGCTCGACCGCATTCCCGCCGGACGGCCGATCGTGCAGCTGACCTACGGCCCGCTGTCGCCGATCCCGGCGGGGCGCGGCGACTACACCGTCGAGCATTTCGATTTCATCTTCCGCAACATCCCGCCGACGCAGCTGTGGATCTATCGCCGCGCGGCGCATTAGGGTTAAGGGAGTAGGGGAGAAAGGCAGTAGGGAAATAGGGAATGAACGTTCAGTTTCCGCACTATCCCTACTGCCCTATTCCCTTACTCCCCTACTCCCTTAGCGAAGCAGGCCCATGGCAGTGATCCCACGAATCCTCGTCTTCGCCGGCTCGGTCCGGACCGGCGCCTATAGCGGCCGGACCGCCGATGTGGCGCAGAAGGAATTGGCCGTGCAGGGCGCGGAAGTGACGCGCATCTCGCTTGGCGACTATCCGCTGCCGATCATGGACGAGGACCTGGAAAAGGAAAAAGGCATCCCCGAGAACGCGCTCAGGCTCGGGCGTCAGATCGCCATGCATGATGGACTTTTGATCGCGACGCCCGAATATAACGGCTCGATCCCGCCATTGCTGAAGAACGCGATCGACTGGGTGAGCCGGATACGGCGTGAGGGCAGCCGCACCTTCAGGCCGCTTGCCGGCAAGCCGGTCGGGCTCTGCTCGTCGTCGGAGGGCAAATTCGCCGGCATACGCTGCATCAACCATCTGCGCGCGGTGCTGGTGCGCTGCCAGATGGAGGTGATCACGCCGGAATGCTCGGTCTCCGAGGCCGACGAAGCCTTCGCCGAGGACGGACAATTCAGGGACGCCAGACTACACCAATCGATGGAGCGCCTATGCCGTACACTGATGGAAACCTCGCGCATGCTGTCGACCCGGATCGAGGCGTGATCAATTTCGCGGAGGCAGACACGATGCGGGACCGTTTGATCGTCGGGCTCGACCTGCCGACGCTGAGCGAGGCCGAGAAAGCGGTGCGCGAGCTCGAAGGCGCCGTTTCCTTCTACAAGATCGGCTACCAGCTGGCCTTCGCCGGCGGACTGGACTTCGCGCGGGAGCTCGCCAGCGGCGGCACCAAAGTGTTCCTCGACATGAAGCTGCTCGACATCGACAACACCGTGGCCAAGGGCGTGGAGAACATCGTCAAAATGGGTGTCTCGATGCTGACGCTGCATGCCTATCCCAAAACGATGAGAGCGGCTGTCGAGGCGGCCAAAGGCAGCGATCTGTGCCTGCTTGGTGTGACGGTGCTGACCTCGATGGACGAGCAGGACATGATCGACGCCGGCTATGAATACGACCCGCACACGCTGGTGCTCAGGCGCTCCGAACAGGCGCTGCATGCCGGCATGGGCGGCATCGTCTGCTCGGCGGAAGAGGCCGAAGCGGTGCGCCGCATCGTCGGCCCCGACCTGGCGGTGGTGACGCCGGGCATCCGCCCGTCGGGCAGCGACCATGGCGACCAGAAACGCGTGGTGACGCCGGCGCAGGCGATCCGCAACGGCGCCAGCCATCTCGTCGTCGGCCGGCCGATCGTCAAGGCGCCGGACCGCCGCGCCGCGGCTGAGGCGATAATCGCCGAGATGCAGTCGGCCTGAGGACCGGTTCTGAAACTCTACTCCGGCGGTCATCTGGCGGCGTTTTCTGCGCTTCCGGTACTCACGTACTTTAAGTACGCTCCGCTCCGGTTCTCGAAAAAACCACCAGCTGCCTCACCGGAGCGACTTTCGGAACCGGTCCTCGCTCCGTGCGCGCAAACAGGAGGAACGCAATGCCCAAGGGATATTGGATCGCTCGCGTCGATGTGCGCGACGCCGAGGGATACAAGGATTATGTCGCCGCCGCGAAGCTCGCCTTCGATCGCTTCGGCGCGAAATTCCTGGCGCGCGGCGGCGAGCATGAAAAGGCCGAAGGGCCGGGCCGCGCCCGCAACGTCATCATCGAGTTCGAATCGCTGGCCGTGGCGCATGACTGCTACCACTCGCCGGAATACCAGCGCGCCGCCGCCATTCGCCAGAAAGTGGCCGACGGCGAGATCGTGCTGGTCGAGGGCGTTTAGCGAAAGAGCCTATTGGCCGCCGTCTCGGCCATCGCATCCGCGAGGCTCATGCCCCATTCCCTGCGGCAATAGTCGCGAAAATCGAAGCAAGGCAGGCCGGGGCAGACCTCGAATTCGATGAGATGGACGGTGTCGTCGGCCTCGACCCTAAAGTCGACGGAAAAGACATCTTTCAGGCCGAGACCGCTTATCAGTTTTTGCGCGATGGCGCGGATTTTTCGATCCGCCGCCGGCTGGCTGGCGCCGACAGCCTCCAGCTCCGGCTCGACATAGGTGCCCGCATCCTTCGCGGCCTGGCCGGTGTCGCCATAAAGCGCCATCGAGTCGGCCATGGTCTGGAAGTCGCCGCCGGAATCGACGAAGAAGATGCCAAGCGCTTCGACGCCGGTTTCGGGCTTCAGCCCAAGGAAGCTCGCGCGCACATTGCGGCCGGCGACATAGGGCTGGACGACGACGTCGTCGCGGTAATGGGAAAAGACGCGCCGGCTAAGGTCCAGCGCATGGCCGAGGTCGGCAATGCGCGAATCCGGCCAGATGCCGATCTTGGCGCCGAGCCGGTTCGGCTTGACGAACCAGCCCTTGGGCGAGGCCGGCGGCTCGACCAGCCATTCGCCGTTGCGGGCAAGGCCGGCTTGCGGCACCGGCAGGCCGAGCGCGCAGAGCACGGCGCCGCAGCGGAACTTGTCCTGGCAGAGCGCGAACAGCGAATCGTCGGCGCCGATGGTGCGCAGGCCATTGAGGCGGGCGAGCGCCGGTGAAGCGCCGCCACGGAAATAGGCAATGCCGTCGGTCAGCGTCCAGACCAGCGTTGTTGCGGGATCGGCCTTTGCCAGAACCGGCGCCGCGTCGTCGAGCTCGACAGGCTTGAAAGCGAGACCGCGCTTCTCGCAGGCGGCGGCGAGCAAGTCGAATTCGGGCGCAAGGTCGGTCGACTGCGCCAGATAGGACGAAATTTCCAGGACACGATCCGCCGGGTATCCGTCGGCGGACAGGCGGTCGAGGCAGGCCTTTTCCGGCTCGTAGACGAGGATGAGGGTCGGCTGCGGCATCGAATGCTCCGGGCGAAATCAGGCGCTACCATCGCATGGCCGCAGCGGCCGGCTTGCGGGAAACCGACCGGCCTAAAGGCGATTGCCTGATACTGTTCAACCGTCTTATGCGATCAGCACGCGTGGCTCGAAGCGGCCGTTGACCGGGATATCGAGCAGGAAGGTCATGCCGGCTTGCGGATCGAGAGCGCGCTGTTTTTCGTCCTTGCCGCTCCAGGCCGAGGTCACGGCGAGGCGATCGGCTTTCGCGCCGACAAAGGCGGGGCAGGAAGCCTGCGTCACCGGCATGGCGATCTCGCGCAGCAGCGTGCCGTCCGGCGCATAGGCCTTCACCGCCTTGCCGCCCCAGACGGCGTTCCACAGAACCCCGTCGCGGTCGACGACCGAACCGTCGATATAGCCTTTCGAGGAGCGATGATCGACGAACACCTTCACTTCGCCGGCCGGCAGGCCGGTCGCCGGATCGCAGGCGACGCGCATCAGCAGCCCGGTCGCTGTGTCGGTGTAGTAGGCAATCGTGCCGTCCTGGGAAAAACAGATCGAGTTCGAGACGGTGATGCCGGAAAACAGCCGGCGCAATTCGCCCTTGAAGAACCAGTAGATCGAGCCCGCGCCCTTCTCCTCGCCCTTGCCCATCGTGCCGGTCCACAGCGCGCCGCAGGGATGGACGCGGGAATCGTTGGATCGCGTCACCGGATTGTCGGCCTCGATCGGCGTGTGCAGCGTCAGCCTGCCGGTTTTCACGTCGCGGACCTGCAGGCCGATCTCGGTGGCGATGAGCTGGCGATCGGCGTCGATGACGGCGATGGCGCTGGCCATGACGCCGAGGTCATGCACCTTCAGCGCGCCGGCGAGCGGCTTTTCCAGAAGCTTGCCGTTGACGATGTCGAACCAGAACAGCGTGTCGGTGGCGGGATCGTAGCTCGGGCCTTCGCCGAGCTCGCAGATGTGGTCGGAAAAAACCGAAACGCCGTCCATTGTCATCCTCCGAAAGCTTCATCCCAGGCGGCGACCGCGGCGCTGGCGCGCCGCGCCACGTCCTCAACCGTCGCGCCCGGCTTGTAGAGACTGGATCCAAGACCGAAGACGCTGACGCCGACCGCCTTGTAGCCGGCAAAATCCTTGTCGGAGACGCCGCCGACCGCGCCGATCAGCGTCGCTGCCGGCAGCACGGCGCGGATCGCCGCGATGCCGCTCGCTCCAAGTACGCTCGCCGGGAAGAATTTCAGCGCCGAGGCGCCGAGCCGGATCGCCTGGAAGGCTTCCGTGGGCGTGAACACGCCAGGCATCGTCACCATGCCGTGCTGCATGGCGCGGCCCATGACCTCGGCATCGATGTTGGGGCTGACCAGCAGGCGACCGCCAGCCTTGTGCAAGGCGTCGACGTGCGCCGCCGTCAGCACCGTGCCGGCGCCGATCAGCGCGGTTTGCGGCAGCGCCTTGACCAGATCGGCGATGGAGACGAACGGCTCCGGCGAATTGAGCGGCACTTCGATTGCCTCGATGCCGGCGTCATGGATCGCCTTGCCGATCGCCACCGCCTCGGACGGCTTCAGGCCGCGCAGGATGGCGACAAGGCCGCGCCTGAGCTTCGGGAAGGGTGCGGTCTGGCTCATCAAGCGCCTCCAATCATGCCGTTCTCGCGCGCGGCCTCGACAAGGCCGGCGCGCACCGCTTCATCGGCGTCGACGGTGCGGAAGGCAAGGCCGGCAAAACCAAGGGCGGAACCGTAGAGCGTAGCCAGCGCGCCCGAGGCGACCAGCACCACCAGCGCTTCGCCGGCGCCATAGCGGCGCCTCGCCGAGGCGATCTCGCCGCCGATCAAAAGTCCGGACAGGCATGCCGCCGCGTCGGCGGGCTTCAAATCCTGCAGAAGCCCGGCGGCGCGGATGGCGAACAGCTTCGAGGTCACGTCGCCGCCCTCGCCCAGGGCCCGCTCGCACCATTGCCGGAAGAACGGGCTGTCGGCGGCGACCGGAGCGGGATGCTCGCCCAGCGAATGTTTCAGGATCGAGTGCGTAGCCAAGACGGAAAACAATTCGCCGGTCGGCCAGGTGCCGAAACCTTCGACGGTACCGTCCTGGACCGAAACCCATTTTGAATGGGTGCCCGGCATGCAGACGAGATGGCGCCCCTTTGCCGGCAAACCGGCGCCGGCAAGCTGGGTTTCCTCGCCGCGCATGACATCCGGCGCGTCGGCCAGGCGCTGCGCGAGGCCGGGCACGATGCGGATGTCGCGGCGCGAGCCCTCGATGCGGGCGGCGCCGCGCAAGATCGCGCCGATCGGCGCCGGCACGGTGACATAAGGCGCCTCGATCCAGCCCTGCCGCGAGCCGGCCATCCCGCAGATGACGACCGGCAGCGTGTCCGGCGCGCCCATGGCGTTGAGATGGCCTTCCAGCACCTTGGCAAAACCTTTTTCGCGGGCGGTGATCAGCCCGTCGTCGCCGCGCCGCTCGGCAAGCACCTTGCCGGTATTGTCGAGCAGCCAGGCCCGCAGCCTGGTCGTGCCCCAGTCGAGCGCAGCAACCGCCGGTGCCGAACTCACAGGAAGCCTCCGTCGACGATCAGCATCTGGGCGGTCAGCATGCGCGAGGCGTCCGACGCCAGGAACAGCACCGTGCCCACCATGTCGTCGGGCTGCATGACGTCCTTGATGCATTGCTTGGCGATATGGGCGGCGAGCCCGTCATCCGTGACCCAGAGCTCGCGCTGGCGCTCGGTGATGACCCAGCCTGGCGCCACCGCGTTGATGCGGATGCGGTCGGCGCCGAGCTTACCCGCAAGGCCTTTGGTCAGGCCGAGTATGCCTGCCTTGGCCGCTGTGTAGGCCGGCATGTCGGGATGGTTGATCAGATAGGAGGTGGAGGTGAAGTTGATGATCGAGCCGCCGCCGGCGCGTTTCATGCCGGGCGCCACCGCCTGGGCAGTGAAGAAATGCGGCCGCAGGTTGATGGCGAGATTGTTGTCCCAGAACTCGACGGTGACGTCTTCCACGGCGTGGCGGTCGTCGAGCGCGCCGTTGTTGACCAAAACGGTGACATCGCCATGCGCTTCAGCCGCCTTGGCCGCGGCGGCGCGCAGCGCCGCGATGTCGCGCAGGTCGGCCTTGAGATAGAGCGGGCGGCGGCCCAGCTCCTTCTCCAGCCGGTCGGCCAGGGCCGTGCTTGGGCTCTCGGCGATGTCGATGAAGGCGACTTTAGCGTTCTGCCGCATGAAACCTTCGGTCAGCGCCGCGCCGATGCCGGAGCCGCCGCCGGTGATCAGCACCGAGGCGCCGTCGAGGTCGGCGAACCGCGCCGATGGCATCATGATTTCTTCTCCCTTTGGCCGGCGCGCATCCTAGCCACGCCGGGCCGGGGAGCAAGGGCGAAAAGGCGGATTCGGCAGCTTATGTCCGACAAATGAGCTCTGCACCCCCGTCCCCCGGAAGCTGCTCAAGGTTTGTTGAGATTCAGGTCAGGCCGAGTCGGAGTCGAAGACGGGCGCGAAGCGACCAAACTGGGTGGGTTCCGAGAACCGGAGCGGAGCGTACTTAAAGTACGTGAGCACCGGAAGCGCAGGAAGCCGACATTAGCAGGCCGGCCTCACCTGAATATCAACAGACCTTGTCAGATTGCCTTGGCATGCAGCGCGCCGCGATAGGAATCGCGCAGATAGCCGAGCGTGGCGTCGGCATCGGCCGGCTTGCCGAACAGATAGCCCTGGCCGCCGGCGCAGCCGAACTGGACGAGGCGGTCGGCCTGCGCCTCGTCCTCGATGCCTTCGGCGACGACATCCATGCCGAGCCCCTCGCACATGGCCAGGATCGCTCGGATGATGTGCTCCGAGGGCCGGTCGTCGAGAATGGAGGAGACGAAGGCGCGGTCGATCTTGAGCTTATCGAAATGGAACTCGCGCAGGCGGCCGAGCGAGGACTGGCCGGTGCCGAAATCGTCGAGCGAGACGCGGATGCCGACGCGGCGCAGGTCCTCGACGATCTTCTCGGCCGAGGCCGGATCGTTCATCAGGCCGGTCTCGGTGATCTCGATCTCCAGGCGGCGCGGGTCGAAGCCGGTGCGCTCGAGGATGGCCAGGATATGCAGGCCGGTGTTCTGGTCGACAAGCTGCGAGGGCGACAGGTTGAAGGACAGGAACAGATCCTTGGGCCAGCTGCGCGCCGCTTCCGTCGCCTTGCGCAGCACCAGCTGCGACAGCGGACCGATGATGCCGCGTTCTTCGGCGATCGGGATGAAGACGGATGGCGGCACGACGCCGAGGTCGCGGTCGGTCCAGCGCGCCAGGGTCTCGAAGCCGATGGTGCGGCGGCTGTTCAAATCGACGATGGGCTGGAAATGCGGCTCCACCTCGCCGGCCGAGACGGCGCGGCGCAGCGCCTGCTCGATGCGGGTAACGCGCTTGGCCGCCTCCTCCATCTCGCGCGTGTAGACGACGACGCGGCCGCGGCCCGAGCGCTTGGCGTGATAAAGCGCGGTCTCGGCCTTGTTGATCAGGATCTCGGTGGTCTCGTCGCCGGAATAGAAGAGCGAGCAGCCGACCGAGGCCGAGAGCCTCGCGGTGCGCTCGCCGACGTCATAGGGCGCCGACAATATCTCGATCAGCATGCGCGACTTCTCGGCCGCCTGCTCCTCGGAGAACACCATCGGGTAGAGATAGGCGAACTCGTCGGCGCCGATTCGGCAGACGGTGGAATAGCCATCCATCGAGGCGCGCAGGCGCATCGCCACTTGGATCAGGATGTCGTCGCCGGCCTTGTGGCCGAACAGGTCGTTGATCGGCTTGAAGCCGTCGAGGTCGAGGATGCCGACGGTGAAAGGCGCGGGATCGTCGGCGCGGTCGCTGATCAGGCGATCGACCTTGTCGAAGAAGCGACGATGGTTGCCGAGCCCGGTCAACGAATCCGTGAAGGCCAGATCCGTGTTTTCCTTGCCTGGCTGACCGGTGCCAAACGTCGTTTGCATCATGTCCCTGTTCTGATGTCGGTATTTCTCATCAGACTGGCACCAAAGCGTTTAGGAAAAGTATCGGAAAATCGATTTTCCTTCGTCCAGGAGTTGCTTGCGCCGCCGGCAACGGTTCAGCCTTGGACAAGGACTTCCGATCCGCTCCAAAATATTCTTTCATTCGAAACTTCTAATATAGATGTCGAATACTCTTTCCAGGTTCGCTTCCGGCCGTGCGATCGCGCGCGCCGCTCGCGCTTCCTTTAACCGGCTTGCCTGACGCGATAGAGCTCGATCGGGCTGCCCTTGGTCCCGCTGACGGGCTCGAGCCAGTCGGGCACGCTGCCGCGCAGCAGCCCGGCCAGGAAGCCCTGCGGCGCCTTTTGGGTCAGGGTCCGGCTCTCGCCATTGCCGGGGCAGATGGCGACGAGGCCGACACGATGCGCCTCGACGATCCGCCGCGCGTCATCGGCCGAGCCGAGAAAGGCGTCCAGCGCCAGGAGATTGCCGGCGACGTTGCGGTGATAGGGGCCAGCGAAGACCTTGTGGCCGCTATAGACGAGGATCGGCGCGCCGAGATTGGAGATCGCAAGCACGGTCGTGCCGGTCATGCCGCCAAGCGGCGCGAAGGTGGCCTTCTTCTGGCAGGCCTTGTCCGTCGCGCCGCGGTCGGCGACAGCCGGTCCTTTTTCGAACGCCACCGAGGCGGCGGCGGCAACGCCGGTCCAGACCGGGTTGATCGAGACCAGCCAGACGGCCGCAAGGCGCAGCGCCACGCCGGGCGAAGAGCCGGCCTCCGCCCGCGCCCGCCATTTCGCGATCCAGGCCGACAGCGGAATGACCGCGAAGGCGATCGAGAAGGTGGTGCCGCGCAGCTGCCAGGCGCCGACCACGAAGGAGACGGCGAGCAGCGCCGCGACGAGGCCGTCCTGCCGCGGCCAGCCGCCGCGCCGCAAAGGCAGCGCCATCAGGATGAGCGCTACCAGCGGCGTCGCATAACGCGCCGCAACGCGCGCCGGATCATGGACGAGCAGGGTGAACAGCGACTGGGCCTCGTCGATATGGTCGAGCCACAGTTCCTTGAGGCGTGGTTCGAGATTGGCATAGGGGGCTGAGAGGCATTGCGGGAACAGAGCCGTCACGACCACGCCGAGGACGAGGCCCAGCGCGGCAAGCGACGCCAGCCCGCGCTGCCGGCTGCCGGCTGTGGCCCGGATAGAGGCGATCGCCGCCAGCCCGACGCCGGCGATGGCCGCGACGACGAACTGCGCGACGGAGAAGGCATCGCACTCAGCCACGTCCCAGGCGGAGGGCGGGATGGTGGTGGCGAAGACAAGCGCCGCGACGCCGGCGAAGCCGAGGCCAAAATCGCGGGCGATTGTCCGCTCGCCGCTCGGATCGGCGACGAACAGCAGCGACACGCAGACGCCGATGGTGGCGACGTAAGGCACGGTTTCCATGCCGACGGCGAGCGTCAGCGCCGCGCAGAGGCCGGACAACAGCGCGGCCCAGCGCCAGGCAGGCGCCTCGAGCAGCAAAGCGAGGCTCGCCATGGTGAGCATCAGCTGGACGTTGTGGTGATCGAGCGCGCCGGGGTCATAAATGCCGAGAAAATAATAGCCGGCGCCGCCGACCAGGATGGCGGGCAGCACCGCGCCGGCGCCGCCGAAGCTGCGCGCGGCGCGAGCGGTGAAGAACAGGGTCGACCAGAAGAGCAGCGCCGGCCACAGCACCTGCGCCACGTCCTCGGCAAGCGGCCTGCTGCCGGTCAGCGCCGAGGCGGCAAGCACGATCGCGGCGATCGGCGCATCCACCAGCCTGGACCAGTGCATGACGAAGCCCCCTTCCAACCCCATGCGATACTGGTGCAGGTCGAACCAGCCCTGACCGGCAAGCAGGTCGCGGACCTCGACGAGGCGCAGCAGATTGTCGTTGTCGCCGCCGGCAGCAGTCAGTTGGCCAAAGCCGGCCCACGCATCGGCGGCGAGCGCGAGCAGGGTGACAAGCAGCGCCAGCACGAGGTCGGATTTCCACGCGGCGGCGCCGTTCTCGGCTGTGCCCATTGCCGTGACCTTTGACGGGAGAGGATCGGTTTAAACCTAGCCTTAACCGCTTCAATAAATAGTAAAACGGCTCGACGGGACCGGCATCAGGCCGGCCGGAGGCTGGTCGGGCGTCCGGAGACAGACATGCCGCATGCAGTCCGCCACGAGCCGGTCATCGCCGTGCTCCTGCCTTGCTACAATGAGGAGCTCACGATCGGCGAGGTCGTGCGGCGCTTCCGCGAGACCCTGCCGTCGGCCGCGGTCTATGTCTACGACAACAATTCCAAGGACCTCACGGCGCTGAAGGCCCGAGCAGCCGGCGCCATCGTCGTGCGCGAGCCGCGCCAGGGCAAGGGCAATGTGGTGCGGCGCATGTTCGCCGACATTGATGCCGACATCTATGTGATGGCCGACGGCGACGGCACCTATGCGCCGGAAGACTCGCCGCAGCTGATCAACGTGCTGCAGACCGAGCGCTCGGACATGGTGGTGGGCACCAGGCGCGGCGTGACCGACGATGCCGGCCGCAACGGCCACGCCTTCGGCAACCACATCTTCAACCGGCTCTACAAAGGCCTGTTCGGGACCGATTTCACCGACATCTTCTCCGGCTACCGGGTATTTTCGCGCCGCTTCGTCAAAAGCTTCCCGGCGGTGTCCGGCGGCTTCGAGATCGAGACCGAGATGTCGGTGCATGCGTCTCAGCTCAAGCTGCCGGTGAGCGAGATGGCGCTCGATTACGGCCGCCGCCCGGAGGGCTCGTCGTCGAAACTGTCGACCTTCCGCGACGGCGCCAGGATCCTGTGGATGTTCGCCATGCTGGTGAAGGAGACGCAGCCGCTGCGCTTCTTCGGCACCTTCGCGCTGTTCTTCCTGGCGGCCAGCATCGGCCTGATGATCCCGGTGGTCATCGAATTCGCCGAGACGGGTCTCGTGCCGCGGATGCCGACCTGGGTGCTGTCGATCGGCATGCTGCTTCTGGCCATGCTGTCGATGATGACCGGGCTGATCCTCGATTCGGTATCGCGCGGCCGCGCCGAGCAGAAGCGCATCTTCTATCTGTCGATTTCCTCAGGCCGGGCAGAGCGCGGGGTACCGGCGCAGGCATTGCCCAAGGGCGAAGCTGGCAAGGCTTCGCGGGCAGCCTAGTGGGCGGCATAGTGGGCCGCCTCATCCGCTTCACTCTTGCCGGCGGCATCGGCTTCGCCGCGGATGCGGCGGCGCTCTGGCTGCTGCTTGCCGCCGCGCCGCTTGGCGCGCTTTCCGCGCGCGTGCTGTCGATCGGCTTCGCGCTCTGCGTCACCTGGCAGATCAACCGCCATGTGACCTTCGCGCCGTCGAGCCGGAGCATCGCTGAGGAAGGCGCCCGCTATGGCGGCGTCGGCATCGCCACCAGCATCGTCAACTATCTGGTCTACTGCGCCGTCCTGCTCGCTCTGCCGGCCCTGCCGCCGCTGGCAGCGCTCGTCATCGCCTCGATCGTTGCCATGACGCTGTCCTTCCTGGGCTATTCCAGGCTGGTCTTCGACCGCTGAGACCGCTTGGAAATTCCACTCTGGCGGCCATCTGTTGGCGGCTTCTCCGCTTCCGGTGCTCACGGACGCGAAGTCCGCTCCGCTCCGGTTCTCAAAACCACCACCATATGACTCGCCAGAGCGAATTTCGAAACGGTCTCTAAGCTTCTGCACCAAGCGAGCACGATTGGCAGGAGCCGCCGATTTCCTTATATCGACGGCTGAGTTTCCCCGGAGAGGAAAAATGCCGCTCAAGATCGCCGTCCAGATGGACCATGTCTCCACCGTGTCGATCGCCGGCGACACCAGCTTCGCGGTGTCGCTGGAAGCGCAGCGGCGCGGCCACAAGCTTTTCCACTACACGCCCGACCGGCTGTCGATGCGGGACGGCAAGGTGTTCGCGCGCGTCGAGGAGATGCAGGTGCGCGACGAGAAGGGCAACCATTATTCGCTGGGCGAGAAGGTGCGCACCGATCTCTCCGAGATGGACGTGGTGCTGCTGAGGCAGGATCCACCCTTCGACATGAACTACATCACCACCACACACATATTGGAGCGCATCCATCCGAAGACGCTCGTGGTCAACGATCCGGCCTGGGTGCGCAACAGCCCGGAAAAGATTTTCGTCACCGAATTCCCGGACCTGATGCCGGAAACGCTGATCACCAAGGATCCCCATGAGGTGGCGGCCTTCCGCAAGGAATTCGGGGACATCATCGTCAAGCCGCTCTACGGCAATGGCGGCGCCGGCATCTTCCACCTGCACGAGGCCGACCGCAACCTCGCCTCGCTGCTCGAGATGTTCGGCCAGCTGTTCCGCGAACCCTATATCGTGCAGCGCTACCTCAAGGACGTGCGCAAGGGCGACAAGCGCATCATCCTGATCGACGGCGAGCCGGTCGGCGCCATCAACCGCGTGCCGGCCGAGCACGATTCGCGCTCCAACATGCATGTCGGCGGCCGCGCCGAGAAGACCGAGCTGACGGAGCGCGAGCGCGAGATCTGCGCCCGCATCGGGCCTTCCCTGAAAGAACGCGGCTTCATCCTCGTCGGCATCGACGTGATCGGCGACTACATGACCGAGATCAACGTCACCTCGCCGACCGGCATCCGCGAGGTCAAGCGCTTTGGCGGGGCGGATATCGCGGCCCTGTTCTGGGATTGCGTGGAGGAGAAGCGGGGGTAATTCTCTTCACGATGCAGGCGGCGTTCCATCGGGCCCGTCGTGTCGCCGAATAAGGTAACGGGGCTTCCGCCTGCAGTGGACGACGAACTATTTTGGGGGGCGAGATGCCAATGTGCTGCCTATGACCGGAAATGCTCCCGCGCTCTATCCACAACTGGGCCTGACTCCCCGTTTTCCAAGGCTCGCAATTTCATGGTAATTGTCACCGCAAGCGACAATA
Source organism: Mesorhizobium sp. M2A.F.Ca.ET.043.02.1.1 (assembly GCF_003952405.1). Lineage (NCBI taxonomy): Bacteria > Pseudomonadati > Pseudomonadota > Alphaproteobacteria > Hyphomicrobiales > Phyllobacteriaceae > Mesorhizobium > Mesorhizobium sp. M2A.F.Ca.ET.043.02.1.1. Next base: position 3,288,087 of record NZ_CP034445.1, on the reverse strand, counting down.
ACTTTGTGCCCGGGCTTTTTCTATTCATCTTTTCTGCCTGGATTCATAATCGCGAGGCGAAATTCGTCGTCATCGATGCAGGAATAGAGCCTGCGAGCGTGATAGAGCTTCGCCGTTTTTGCGAACGAAACGGAATTGACTGTCAGTTGGTGCAAGCGGACGGCAAGCGGATTTCCGATCTGCCGACAAGAGGCAAGCTGCTGACGACGGCCGCATATGCCCGAATACTCATTCCCGAGATATTGCCTGATTGCGACAAGGCCATCTATTTGGATGCGGATACGCTGGTGGTGTCCGATCTCGGTGCCCTCTGGTTGGCGGACCTGGGCGACAATTTGGTCGCCGGCGTGGTTGACGGCTTCGTCGAGCAGGAGGAACTCGACGACATCGAAATGTCCCGGAATGAATATATCAATTCCGGCGTTCTGGTGATGAATCTCGTCGCCTGGCGCAGGGAAGGCATTGCGGACAGAGTCTTTGCAACGGTTCGTGAAACCGCCAAGTCGCGATACCTCGACCAGACGGCCTTGAACACGGTGGTGCGCGGACGAGTTCTCTTCCTCGGCAGGGAATGGAATTTCTTTTCAGAGCGCTATGTGGAAATCGAACGGCGACTTCCAAAGGTGATCCACTATGCAGGGTCGGCCAAGCCCTGGCGCTACAGGCGCGTGCCTTTTGCCGATGTTTTCAATTTCTACAGAACCCTGTCGGGTTCGGATATCCCGGAGGGGACGCTGCTTTGAAATCCGCTCGTAGGCGCAAGATGATCCTTGGCCTTATCGGGCTGCGCAGAAAATACTGGTCCTCCGCCCTGGCGACCTACTACTACCGCCGTCGATTTACCAAGCCACATCTGCGAAGCCTGGGTAAGATGTTCTCGAAGGTTCCGTTGCCGCCGCAGCATTCGACTGCCACGCGGGAACGAGACGCGCAGTTGCCGACGTTCTCGTAATGTTCTTGCCCAAAGCGAAAATCTGTGGTTGTCTAGCCTGATTTCACTCGCGGCCTGATCGCAAGGTCATGCGAGCTGGTATCCGGGGGCTTAAAAAATGCTGGCGCGGGTTCGCACGGTGGCTTTCCAGGGCATCGAGGCCTTGCCGGTCGATGTCCAGGTGATGGTCTTGCCTGGCAAGGTCGGCATGCAGATCGTCGGCCTGCCGGACAAGGCGGTGGCCGAGAGCCGCGAGCGCGTGCAGGCAGCGCTGCATGCATCCGGCCTGTCGATGCCGTCGAAGAAGGTGACGGTGAACCTCGCGCCGGCGGACCTGCCCAAGGAAGGTAGCCATTACGACCTGCCGATCGCGCTCGGGCTGATGGCGGCGCTCGGCGCTATCCCTGGCGACATGCTCACCGGCTATGTGGTGCTGGGCGAATTGTCGCTCGACGGCACCATCGCCGGCGTAGCCGGGGCGCTGCCGGCGGCGATCGGCGCCAATGCCGAAGGCAAGGGCCTGATCTGCCCCTTCGCCTGCGGACCGGAAGCGGCCTGGGCCGGCAAGGATTTCGATATATTGGCGCCGCGCAGCCTGATCGCGGTCGCCAACCATTTTCGCGGCACGCAGGTGCTGTCGCGGCCCGAAGCCGGCATCCAGCTTGCGGCGCGCGACCTGCCGGACCTCGCCGACATCAAGGGCCAGGAGAGCGCCAAACGGGCGGTCGAAGTGGCTGCCGCCGGCGGGCACAACCTCCTCATATCAATAGCAAAGGACCCATCGACACGCATTGCTTGCGGAGTCGAACTCACTCGGGGGACACGGGCAACCCGGGGCTTTGCGTCGCCTCGGCTACCAAATCGGCGAACAGGCCTTCCAGATTTTCCTCGCTTCGAGTGCCCCTATGGAGAAATGGGTCTAGGCCAATAAGGCGATAGACGCTTGGTCTGGTGCCAGACAGCGTTTGGAAACTTTCGATGTGAATTAGGCTATTGCACACAAGCAGGTCTAACGCCTGTCGGACACGGTTCCGATCGATCCCGGCTAACTGGGCGATTTTTTTGTAGCTGAGGAGCGCAACACCCGCCTTATTGTCTCTGAATGCTACCATCAGCAGATATACCTTGAGCGCATTCAATTGTGCGGCCTTCCGGAGCGTGAAATCCTTGAAGGCGCTGATTGCTTCCCCTGTATAGAGCCGCTTGGCAGGCAGCTTGCCCCATCCTCGGTCCTTCGCGAAACCTACCAACCTGAATGTGCTGCGGCTGGTTCGAGGCCGTACGATGTCCCTGCTGACGAGTATTTTTAGACCCTCGGACACCTTCGCCCTACTAAGCCCGGTCGCCAAGCAGAGCTGGTCATAGGTTACCCTCGCCTCACCCTCCTGGTCTGTGGTGTGTGCAATCGCGATCAGGACCATCAGGGCCGCTGTGTTGCCTGCCCCGTTACCGCCCGCCCAGCTAAGAGCGTTCAACCTTCCCTCGCGTATCCAGTTCGTGGGCAACCTGACCCAATCCAGCTTGGGAGTCATTTCCGATCCCTATCCTTTGCAAGAGAGCTAACCGCATGAATGGCGAACGCTGCGAGCCCAACAGCCGCCAGAGCGATTAGGCCGAGAAGATGCTCGATAGGCATCTGAGCCAACAAGGTCACAAGGTCAGGAACTTTATCCATTGTGTGTCTCCGATCGATCGATCGAAAAAACATACTTTCCCCATCAGTTTCATTCTAGAGTCAGTTTCTGGCCGCTGGCAACCGCTGCCGTTCTGAAATCCATTACAATCAATCTCTTACAGGGTCTGAATATGGTTCATAAAAGAACCTAAAACAGTTCACGAAAGACGCTTCGAGAGATGAAGAGGCGGACAGGTGGGTTCCACGCCCTCGTTGACGGCACCCAACCTTAAGCGACTTGGAGGGCAGTGCGCCATTGAATAACGGTTTTGGTTTTGGCTTGATGGCTCTGTCTAAACCTGCGCTGCCACGACGTGCCCGACCCAGTATAGGTAAGAGATTGCGCCTAGCCCAACCGAGCCTAGTGCGACATTGACCGCCGCATTGAACATCCAGCTATTGTTGGCCATAGTAGCCCTGTTCGCTGCTATCGCGTCATCGTAATTCTGACATTGCTCTGCCAAGGAAACTTGCAGAGGTTTCCGGTCGGCGAGGTCCTGGGACCATACGCCCGGCTGACTACCCGCAAACTCGAAGTCCACCGAGCGTGCCGACATTACGGCTACCCAAGCCGCGACAAAGAGGCCGACCGCGACAAAAAAGGCGACGGCGCCGATGAAGAGATTTGGATCGTGCTGCTGGGTAGCGAGCGAATATGAACCGCCCATCAGTAACACTGATGTCGCCACATTTAATCCGGCAAAGGTGTACGCTCGCTGGTCTGCGGCGATCGCTGCACTAAGCTGTGCCTGAAGGTGTAACTCGGCTTGTCGCAGAATCTCCGTTAGCGTAACGCTATCGGCAGCACTAAGCGGATTCGAAGAGGCAGCGTTGGTCATGCACGGAAACCTCGAATATTCTCTTCTTCCCGGCAAGACCGAACCGGGAAAAAAGTCTCCGGCAAGCAAACCAGCCGCAGCGACGAAGTCAGCCCCAAAGGCAGCGGCCAAGCCTGCGCCTAAGAAGAACAAACCCAAGGCGCCGTCTAAGAAGTGACTGATGAGTTTTAGCGCGGTGTTCCCTTGGGGGGGGTACGGGGGAATTTGCGGACTCGCTGATACGAATATCCCCTCACAAGTTTTTCGAAAAAAGGGCGCGGTATCTACGCTGCTGGATCATTCTCCGCCCATCGACTTTTGAACACCTTGGATGCCACCAATGCTGACTAGGATATCGGACGCGGCGGGAGCCCCGCTCGACGCAAAGGTGGATGTCGAGGATGGCGCAATTATTGTTCACAGTCGCGGCGGTGCTTTCGGCAAGCCTAATCTCAGAAATCCAGATCATCGCAAGGCTCTGTCATTGATTGTGGAGCGGCTCAAACGATCTGATGCTATAGATAACGTTACGGGAGTATGGCTCGACAGTAGGATTGCTCTGACATGGCCAGAGGATGAAAGGCGTCTCCTAGAGGCTTCTGAATTTGCCTTGCCTGCAGGGGATATTGTCACGCTAATCGGCCAGCGAGGGGCGGCCAAGGGGCGCGCAGAGGGCACTTTCGGACACGGCAACAGCACAAAGCGGGTGAAGTTCCTCGTGCCGCACGTGTCGGCACACGAGCTGCAGCAGATTATAGGAGGTCCGGTCGATGAGAACAAACGGGTGCCATCGTCGGTCCAAAGACGCGTAACGGGGGAGATGATCGATGAGGCAGTCGCCCGTTTGATGCGTGGTGAGCCCCATCCCTTTTACGATTCCATCGAGTATGACGTGCTGCTCCCCACAGGAGACAGGCTGCCTCCCAAGGCGGTGTTTGGATTTGCACTTGCTAGCGTCGTCGGGAGGCCCACCAAACCTACTGATTTCTCTGCGGGTTGGGGACAACCGTGCTTCTCCATCATCGAGGAGGCGGGCTATCCAATTGTAGCGAAGGGAGAGAGCTTCCCACCGCCAGACGCCGATCAAGATGATGAGAGATCGTGGGCGGAGGGAGATCGAAGGCGCGTTCAGCACCTCCGGCGGGAGCGGGCGCCCGGACTCGCTAGTGCCAAAAAACGCCGGTTCATCGAAGAGCATGGATTTCTTTTCTGCGAGCGGTGTGGGGTCATTCCATCGAGAGCGCTCGGCCCCCACGGCGACGCCTGCATTGAGGTCCATCACGAAACTATTTTCGTCGCCAAGATGGATGGTGTGACGCGCACCAGATTGAATGATCTGAAATGCTTATGCGCCAACTGTCACAGGATCATTCACCGGGAACGCCTTTGACAATTCCGGCAGGCATTTCGCAAAAATGTGGGTGCAGAGGTGGGCGGACAAAAGTGTATCGCTGGCCGTGGAGCAGGAATGATATGGCGGACATCAATCTCCAAGACGTCAACGAATGGAACGAGGCATGGTGCGTTCCGACGGCATTCGCTGCCATCACTGGCGAGACGCCTGCTAGCATATCTTCACTCCTTTCAGACGTCGCCGCCGATCTCGGCGCCTTCGTGGAACCAATGGTGAGCGCTGGATACAATCGGGCGATCTGGGAAGCCGCTATAAAGCGCCTGGGTGCCACATACACTCTAAGAGGGGATTGCTCTGGGGCGGACTTGAGCGAAGCACCGACCATTCCAGAGTACCTTGCTACCGCGAACCCGGAGAACGTCCAGTTAGTATTCTGCGTGCGTGCCATCGATGGGGCTAGGCATTTGTTCGCGATGCAGGGGCAAACGTTCGTTGATACGTTCACCGAGGGAAAAGTTACCGCAACAGCAGGCGCAGAGATACCTTCGGATTATCACGAGTTTCGCGTCGCCTGCATCTACACGATCGAGCCCATATCGGGCGTACCGCGGTCCATGTAGCGGGGCGTGAGTCTTTCCAGTTTCCCTCCTTAGCTAAGTTGACCGACGGGCGTCTTCAATCTCAGCCACAGCGGCTTGGTACCCTGGGCTCGTCAGCCGGTAGCCTGTTGCTGTGTCCCCGTGAACCATCTTTTCAGCACGCAGTTCGCTCAGCCTGTTTCTCACAGATCCCGCCTTGCGGGTTCCGAGATCGCGCATGACTGCCGAAACCGGAACACGTTCAGGGTGGTGGCTATGGAGCAGAATTAATATCTCACCTCGGACCGATGTTTTGGCATGGACAAACCGCACGCCATCGATCTCCTCAACGAGCGTACCCACAGGTGCCTGCAATAGCTCGATCAACGTACCGGCCTCCTCCATGGTGGTTCCGGTGGCATTGCGGAGCAATTCGGCTACCAGCCAAGCCGCGCCCGTATGAGCTAGCGCGAGGTCAAAGCGGTTCGGATCGACCGGATTTTTGTGGGCAATATTTCGCTTGTTGCGCAGTGAGTAGATCGATCGCGCGATTCTTGCTCCACAAATGCGAAGGCCCTCGGGTAGTCCGACCTCGTTTTCCACCTTTTTGCTAAGGTAACCATCGACATCTGGCTTCTCGTCATAGGTGCCAGAAGCAAGAAACTGCAGGCACTGGACGAAGTTCTCGACGAACTTCCCCGGCGTCGCCCTTTCTAAAGTTGCGGTCGAGCAATCCTGCCGGAGCTTGATAAAATCACCCACCAAGTGCCGAGCGAGTTCCGGGCTCAAATATCCTTTGAGGGCCGCTATCAGCCGCGTCTCATCCACCGATCATGCCCTCAACTGATTTTATTCCAGCTGCGGTGATCTTGTACGTTTTCCGAGCCTGTCGGGATTTGCCGGATTTCTTTAGCTGAAGCGCGAGCGCAGGTTTCTGGCCTTTCAACGCGTCAAGAGCGGAGGTTATGTTTGTGACCCCGTGCCCCAGATTCTTTAGATCGCGGTTGACGGAGAAACCGTCGAAGCTCTCAGCACCTTGACAGATTTGAAGCCAGTAGCCCCCCACCAGCGCCTTATCCGGCTGGCTTTTTGGTTGCGCGGCATCATATAGCTCCGCGAAAGTCTCGAACTTCAAAGCCTCACTAGTTGAACCCCCAGACCCTTGTTCGTCATCGGCCGGATCAAGAGTCCTATGGTCTGAGGCCATGGTCCTCATGCTTGACTTGAGCCCGAGTCGACTGGCGACATACTGGAGAACGCGAGTTCTTGCGTCTTCGTCAAGAGGGTTCAAGGCCGCGAAAACTGATTGCATCGCCTGAAACTCAGGATCGGGTTTTGCTGCGTCTGCTGTCATACTTCACCTCACTTTCTGAGCGAGAAGATGAGGTGAGTCGCTGCGGCGCGCAAGTTCGATGTCAACACTATCGGTGCATTACGGCACATCTGTGTGGAGAACCGCGCCACTTTGGCGGTTTCTCTGGCGCTTGGAGCCTTCCGGCTTCTCAATTTTCATGTCTGACTCCATAGAGCGAGGTCTATGAGTTTTCGGCCAACCTGTATTTTGGTTGCCTAATCAGTAGCTTAGTTCGCAAATTTGCGATCTCTGTAATATGACATCCCGGCTTCCTTCATTCTTGCGGTGGCTTGAAGTTCCGAGAGTCCCCTCGCCGGGGTCCCTTGTGTGGCCTCTTGGGCTGCTGCCCATGCAAAATGCACATGTAGGCATGCACACCCCGGGCTTATTCAGGGTGTGCAATGCGCTAGCAGCCTTTAGTAGTCGGACAATTCATCAGCGAAGTGGCGGACTTCCAGATATTCAGCCAGGTCAGTCGCCCACACGGGGCTCTCTATGAGCCATCGCGCGAACCTAGCCTCTAAGAACTTCAGGGCTCCTGCGAAGGCGTCCGGGTCGTCGTAAATCGTCCTCCCAAAGGTCTTGCTCAAGGACTTGGCCCAGCGTTCGATCTTAGCTCGTCTTGCCACGTCAAAGTCCACGCTGCGAGCAGGTTCGAGACGCTGCCAATCTCTACGCGCCTCCTCCCAGTCCTCGGGGATCTCCTCCAACGTACCCCCGCGTGATATAAGTTCTTTGCGTGCCCTCCTCATTGTCGCGACGGTACGCTCGGATACCGCACAGGCCTCCGCCACTTGGCGCTTCGAACGTCCTTCGAAAAACAGGGTAAGCCGCCAAGCCATGTTTGTTTTATCACGCTTGGTCATGGGCAGTTTGTCTTTGGAATTGGAGGCAGCGGAGGCTTCGACAGCTTCCTCAAGCGTTCCTGAAAAGACCTCAACCGGCACTGGCATCTTTACGCCAGCCTTCCGATATGCAAGCAGCCTGTGAAACCCGTCGATGACGTACCAATGGGCTCCGCTCCACCAAACAAGTAGTGGATCGAGGAACCTCGCGTTCTGTGGGTTACCTATGGCCTCCACTAGCGTTTGGACGTGGCTTTCATCCTCAATGAGTCTGCCTTCCAAAGTTCGCGGCTGAAACACAGCCACTTTCCGCCGGATGTCCGCAGGATGAAGTTCTTGGATGTTGCCGGGGTGGTCTTCGGTTCTGAGCTTAAGCTCTTCTCGAAGGAGGGGCAGAGCCTCGGTAATGTGCATGTCGGGGGTATAGTCAGTCATGATTTCGCTTTCTCTTCACGAGGGGGAGACGGCCTCTATCGGGTCCCTTGGGGATCACCAGTGTTGGCTGTGGAGGGGGGTCAACGCGCACTGAGAGCGCGGTAGGGGCAGCGGCGGCATAGGAACCAGCACGAGCATTAGGTTCCTTATGGCGGTTTGCTGGGTCGTAGTGAACTAGGAGAGAAGCTGGTTTCGTCTCTAGGGGCGGTCTTCTCATTCCCTGTATGAGGACTTAATCCACCAAGGCTGAGGGCGTGCCCTTTCGGGAGTCCGGCAGCTGTGCCAACGGAGCTTTGTATTCTCCATACGGCAACCTATTTCTCCCAATAGCCCGCCAGTTTGCATGTTCCCTGTATGGGCCCCTAATTGCCCACGCCTCGACCCTTTACCCACTCATTGGCCTGTCGGGACCGTGTGCGTACGGTCCCCGGGAAAGCGGAGGGATTTCAGATGTGGATAGAAATGCGGCCCACGCCGACGAGCGAAGAAGGCCGCACCGCTCAGGGCTTTCTCAGCATATCGCAGAGGGAGAGGAGCGCGTCGGGCGACATCTTTGTCCACGCGAAGTGTGACCCGAGCAAACATACGCCCCCCTACGGAGTACGCTCTGAAGCTGGACTTGGCCCCTAACGAAGTAGCTTCAATCTTCAAATTTCTCGTGAAATCGAGCGACAAATCTGAAGATTTCAAGCGGATTGCGAACGCTGTCGTGGACGAACTAATCCGCTGAGAATCGCGACGGGCTCCTGCGAGTTCCGCAGCCAAGTAAGAGGCTCCCGGACGGGTTCTTAAACCGTTGGCTCCGCCTCGACCGAATAGTGGACATCCGTGGGTGAGCCTCCTTGTTTCCAAAAGAAGCGAAGGCTCCCCTTGCGATAATCCACTACGCAACGTGCGAAAGCATCACGCAACGTCGTGTTGATCTCTGTGACGGTTGAGTTTGGGTTGGTCAGCACCTTCTCAAGAGACGCTACGAGCTTCGCGATGGCGCGTCCGCTGGCGCGCTTAGAACGCTCATGGATTGTCTCAAGTTGCTCAGAGATGGCCGCTAGATCGGCTTCGTAACCAGATAGGCGCCGACGAAGCGCGACAGACGTATTGCCCTCTTCGATCTCAGTCAGAATATTCTCAATGGAGCTTGAAACTCCGTCCCACGCGGCCTGCAGTGCGGCCCTTTCGTCGTCTAAGCCCTCATCTCCCGAGGGAACCTCAAAGACCAACTGCCTGCCCCCGGCGTGTCTGATAGCAGCGGTGACAGCCTCAAGGTTCACTTGGCGATACTGGCACTCGGCGCCGGATTTGGCCTTGGTGCATACCAGATAAGGTGTCCCACCCTTTCGGCCCTTATTCACCCGCGTCATCGTCGAGTTGCACATAGGGCAGGAGGCGAGGCCAGCCAGGACGTTGGAGACCTCCCCGGCGGTGGCGCGCATTCGCGGTGTATTGTTCCCGTTCTTGCGCGCATTGACCCTGTTGAACATGGCCGTGGGGATGATGGCCGGATAGTAGTTCGGTATAGGAGCCAAGGCGTCCCGCACCCTCTTGCCGCCCACCTCGCGTGTCTCGTGTGGAATCATGGTCCCGATGACAGCTGGGTTTCCCAGTATCTTGGCGACGTAGGAGCGGTGCCAAAACGCGGCCTTGCGCTTCCCGTCACCAAACGTCTCGACTCCGTTGCGATTAAGGCCATGGGCGATTGTGTGTTGTCCAACCCCCTTGTCAGCCTCGCGGAACACTCGACGCACCACAGAGGCCCTATCCTCCAGCACATCAAAGCCTGTGCGATCTGCCTTTAGCGCAAGCCACGCGGGAACCCTCATGGTCATAGGTCTCCCCTCGGCGGCCGCGTTTGCCTTTTTCTTGCCCCATGCCTCGCGAACACGTTTGGCCTTGGTCTCGCTTTCTTCGTTGGCTCGCATGGCAACCATGAAGGCCCACATAAACGCCATCGGGTCCGCGTCGAGGATGCCTGTGGTGTAGACCTTGCCGTCGCCCAGCGTGACCAAGACAATGCCGCTCTCGCAGATGTCCTCAAGGAGCCTCACGGCCTTGCGCGGCCTCTCACGGGAAATGCGGTCCATGCTCTCCACCAACAGGTAAGAGCCTTTCTCAACCACTCCATCCTTCACAGCCTGAAGGAAGTCCGCTAATGCCCCAGCCTCCTTGTTGCGGCCACGATAGGCAGAGACGCCAAGGTCCATGTAGCTGTCGTCCACGAGGTCAAGGCCATGCTCGTCGGCGTAGCGTTCAGCCTTCTCCATCTGGCGCCGCTTGCTGTCCCCTCGGGATTGTTCAGGGGTTGAGAAGCGGACGTAGGAATATGCCTTTGGGCTGGTTTGGGCGTTGGATTTCATGGTTTCCATCCTTGGGTGAAGCGTTTCTAGGATGGGTCTTACGCTAATGCAATGTTGATGGTCGGGCCGCCGGGCTCTGGCAAGTCGATGCTGGCGCAAAGGCTGCCCTCGATCCTGCCGCCGCTGGCGCCGAAGGAACTGCTCGAAGTTTCGATGATCGCGTCGGTCGCCGGCGAGCTCGGCGAGGGCAAGCTGACTGACCGGCGGCCGTTCCGCGCGCCGCATCACTCCGCCTCGATGGCGGCGATGGTGGGCGGCGGGCTGCGCGCCCGCCCCGGCGAGGTGTCGCTCGCCCATCACGGCGTGCTGTTCCTTGACGAGCTGCCGGAGTTCACACCGCAGACGCTGGATGCGCTGCGCCAGCCGCTGGAGACCGGCGACTGCATGATCGCGCGCGCCAACCACCGCGCCACCTATCCCGCGCGCATCCAGCTGGTGGCGGCGATGAACCCGTGCCGCTGCGGCATGTCGGGCGAGCCAGGCTATCGCTGCCTGCGCGGCGATCGCTGCCGCACCGAATACCAGGCGCGCATTTCCGGCCCGCTGCTCGACCGCATCGACCTTCGGATCGAAGTGCCGGCGGTGTCGGCGAGCGACCTGATACGGCCGGACAAGGCCGAGACAAGCGCTGCGGTGGCGCAGCGCGTGGCGCGTGCTCGGGCCATGCAGCGCGAGCGGCTGGAAAGGCTGGGCGCCGGCGCCATCACCAACGCGCATTGCCCGCCTTCGATCATCGAGGAGATCGCCAAGCCCGATGCCGCCGGTCTGACGCTGCTCAAGGACGCCAGCGAGAAGCTCGCCTTCTCGGCGCGGGCATATCACCGCGTGCTCAAAGTGGCGCGCACGCTGGCCGACCTTGACGCCAGCGAGACCGTCGGCCGCATCCATCTCGCCGAAGCTATTTCCTACCGGATGAGCGCGGAGCGGATGGCGCAGGCGGCGTAGTCAAGGAACTCGCAAGGAGGCCGAGTCGGTTTCTTCGCTCCTGAGTTCCTCTTCAATCGGCCTCGGGGATCAGCTTCTGCAGCGTCGGCGCCAAGATCATGCCGAAGGTCAGGACATCGCCATAGGCCCGGGCGGAAAGCATCGCCCCGTGCACGGTCGCCATGAAGGCCTCGGCCTCGACGCGAGGCGCGGCGGCGATCGTCAATGTGCCTTGCCCGGCGCCGCGCTCGATCACGCCTGTCAGCCAGCCTGACAGAAACTGAAAATACGCACGGACTTCCACAGCAACCTCCGGCGGCAGGGCTGGAAGCTCGCTGGCGAGCAGCGCGCAGACGCAAAACGGCCTGCTCGCGTCCTCGATGCACTGGGCCCAGAAGCCGGCATAGGTTCGCAGCAGCTCGGGCGGCTCAGGCACATTGCGCTCAAGTTCCGTCATGCCTGTCACGGCATCCTCGAGGTAGCGCCTGACCAGGGTCTGCACGAGGTCGACCTTGCTTGGGAAATGATGATGGATGCTCGCCTTGCGGATGCCGACCACCTCGGCGATATCGGCGTAGCTGAAGCCGTTATAGCCGCCGGCGACGATGAAGCGTCGCGCGGCGGCCAGGATGTCGTCGGCTGTATTCGAGGGCCTGTCCATAAGCATGCCTAGAGCGTTTCACCGTTTCACGGAAACGGCGAAACGCTCTATCTCCTTGTTTTGACGCAATTCCTGCCGGAAAACCGCGCACACTTTTCCTGGAATTGCTCTAATCTCCGGCGGCAGAAATCTCAACGCGCGGCCTGCGGCGACCTGCAAAGCAGGTCGCTCACCGAAAGCCAGACGGCGGACACCAGGAAATAGAAGGCGCCGAAAGCGGCATAGGGCGCGACATTGGCGATACCGATGGCTTCCGTGCCGCCCGCCATCTTGATGAAGAAGAGACCGGCCAAAGCCGACTGGGCGCCACTCAGGATCATCGCCCACTGGGCGCCATTGGTCTTCCAGCGACGAACCGCCGTCAGAAGCTGAAACGCGCCCGAGAAAACGGCCCAGACGCCATAGACCGCGAGCACCGCGTTCATGCTGTGGCTTAGCGCGATAGCGACCGCGATCGCGGTGACGATGCTGACGACGAAGTTGAGCAGCTGCGACCTGTTGCGGCCGAGCCCGCCACTGCGCTGCGCGTCGACGTAATTCGCAAGCGCGTCCCACAGGGGGTAGGCGACCAGCATGACGGCGGCCAGCGGCGGCACCATCTTCGCGACGGTGAAGGCTGCCACGACCCAGGCTGCCGATACGGCAAAGCGCAGATAGTAATAGCTTTTGAGCCAGCCGTTTGAGGAGGGGGCGCGGCCTTGACCGCTCGTTTGTGCAGACATGATGTTAACTTTCCTTCGATTTGATTGCCTACCTACTAGAAGGTAGATGGGCATCAGTCAAGCGTCTGCGAGGAGGCCGCCTGGGCGTTCACAACTCTTTGAACGCGCGATCGCGTCCGGAAATTGCGCGTGGTATGTTGGAGCCGATCCGCGCGGGGGCGAGGGATGATTTCAGTTCTGCCGGCGCGCAGCGCCGAAGATTTCGAGACGCTGGCGGGGCTCTGCCGCAAGCTCGCGCAATGGGATGTCGACGCTTCGGCGCCGCATGGCGTCTCAGCTGCGGATGTGAGGGCTCTGTTCCATCCCGAAACAAGCGGCCCGCAGCTGGCCGCCCAGTTCGGCGCACCGGATGCGATGGCATTCATCGCCAGATCCGGAGGACTGCCGGCGGGCTGCCTAGCCTTCGGCCCGTTCGGCGAAGGCACGGTGGAACTTCACAGGTTCCTCGTCGACGCCGCTTTCCGGGGGCAAGGCATAGGCCGCGCGCTGATGGGCGCGGTCCTGACGGAGATTGACAAAGGCCCCGCCCGCACGGTGCTGATCCAGACGATCTTCTACATGGAAAGCGCCATCGCCGTGTACGAGGCATTCGGCATCAGGCCCTGCGCGCCGTTTCGCGACACACCGGCGCATGTCAGGCACACGGACGTGTTCCTGTCGCGTGCGGTCCCGGGCGCTTGAGGGTGCCGCTGCCGGCGTCCCGCAAACCAGGCCGGGCGCGCCCCATCGCCAATCTCCAGCGCCTCAGAAAGAGCGCCGAGGTTGCGGTCAACTTCCTTCTCCCCGTCACCATACGGGGAGAAGGTGCCGGTGTCCGAACCGGATAGATAGGTAACAGAATGGACCGATTAGATGGGTGACAGTTTTCTTGCCAGCCGGGAGGACCGGCGATGGTTTGGCGAGAGACTGGCATCATGGATGAGCGGCTTCGTTTTGTTGTTGAATGCCTAGCTGGCGAGGAGACGATGACGCAGCTTTGCGCGGCCTTCGAGATCTCACGCAAGACCGGCTACAAATGGCTTGGGCGTTACCGGGAGACCGGGCCGGAAGGCCTGCACGACCGGCCGCGGGCGCCGCTCGATCACGGCCGAGCAACGGCAGCCGAGCTGGTGGAGCGGATCGTGGCGGAGAAGGAAGCGCATCCGCTGTGGGGGCCGAAGAAGATCATGGCGCGGCTGAAGCGGGCGGAGCCCAGTTGTGGCTGGCCGGCAGTCTCGACAGCTGGCGAGATCCTGAAGCGGCATGGTCTTGTGGGACGCCGGCGCTGGCGGGCTGTGGGCAATGGGCCATGGCCGGAGCCTGCGGCGCCGAATGCGGTGTGGACGGTAGACCACAAGGGCTGGTTCCGGACCCGTGACGGCTGGCGCTGCGAGCCATTGACGGTGATGGATGCATTGAGCCGCTACCTGCTGGGGCTCGAGGCGACGGGCTCGACGGCCGACGAGGAGGCGTGGCCGGTGTTTGAGCGATTGTTTGAGGAAAACGGTCTGCCGGATCGCATTCGAAGCGACAATGGCCCACCCTTTGCGTCGGCCGGCGTCACAGGGCTGACGCCGCTGGCAGTGCGCTTCATTAAGCTCGGCATCGCCCTGGAGCGCATCCAGCCAGGCAAGCCGCAGCAGAACGGGCGCCATGAGCGTTTCCATCTGACCATGCTGCCGATGGCCGATGCACCGAAGGCTGACAAAGCGGCTCAAGCCAGGGCCTTCGAGGACTTCCGGCGCAGCTACAATGAGGAGCGTCCGCACGAGGCGCTGGGCATGGACACCCCGGCACAGCATTACCGCCCCTCGACCCGACCGATGCCGAAGACAGCCCCTGAACCCGATTATCCGACCGAGGCAGCGGTGCGCGGCGTGCGCCAGAACGGCGCGGTCCAAATGGCGGGGCACCGAGATCTATGTCTCGGCCACGTTGGCCGGCGAACCGATTGCCATTGAAGAGACTGAGGATGGCGAGTGGACGATGCGCTTCCACACCCATCCGCTCGGCTTCATCGATGAGAAGCACATGAAACTGGTTCGCCGCAGCGCCGCGCCAAGCCGACCGCTTGGCGCTGCGGCGACCGCATCATAGGGAGAGAAAACTGTTACCTATGTATCCGGTTCAAAGTGTTACCCATCTATCCGCTGGACACCGGCAGGCGGATGAGGGGCGGCGCCGACCGACGAAAGAGGATCGATGCACCCAAGATGGCCGGTTTGACCCCGCTTCGATCCGATGCGTTCAGCCCTTCGCCTTCAGCTCCAGCCGCCGCTTGTGCAGCACCGGCTCCGTGTAACCGTTGGGCTGCCTCGCGCCCTTGAATACCAGGTCGCAGGCGGCCTGGAAGGCGATGGAATTGTCGAAGTCGGGCGCCATCGGGCGGTAGAGCGGGTCGCCGACATTCTGGCGGTCGACGATCGCCGCCATGCGCTGCAGCGAGTCCCTGACCTGGATTTCCGAGCAGACATTGTGGCGCAGCCAGTTGGCGATGTGCTGCGAGGAGATGCGCAGCGTGGCGCGGTCCTCCATCAGGCCGACATCGTTGATATCGGGCACTTTCGAGCAGCCGACGCCCTGGTCGATCCAGCGCACGACGTAGCCCAGGATGCCCTGCGCATTGTTGTCGAGCTCGCGCTGGATCTCGTCCGGCGTCCAGTTCGGCCGCCTTGCTACCGGCACCGACAATATGTCGTCGAGCTTCGCCTTCGGCCGGCTCTTCAGCGCCGCCTGCACGGCGTGCACATCGACCTTGTGATAATGCGTGGCATGCAGCGTCGCGGCCGTCGGCGAGGGCACCCAGGCGGTGTTGGCGCCGGCCTTGGGATGCGCGATCTTCTCAACCAGCATTGCCGCCATCAGGTCCGGCATCGCCCACATGCCCTTGCCGATCTGGGCGTGGCCGGCAAGCCCGCATTCGAGCCCCGTGTCGACGTTCCAGGCCTCGTAGGCGGAGATCCAGGCGGCCTGCTTCATGTCGCCCTTGCGGATCATCGGGCCGGCTTCCATCGAGGTGTGGATCTCGTCGCCGGTGCGGTCGAGGAAGCCGGTGTTGATGAACACCACGCGCTCCTTGGCCGCGCGGATCGCTTCCTTGAGGTTGACGGTGGTGCGCCGCTCCTCGTCCATGATGCCCATCTTGATGGTGTTCTTCGGCATGCCGAGCAGCGCCTCGACACGGTCGAAGATTTCCACCGCGAAGGCAACCTCTTCCGGCCCGTGCATCTTGGGCTTCACCACATACATCGAGCCGGCGCGGGAATTGGCGCGGCGGCCGTTCTCGCCGACATCGTGCAGCGCGATCAGCGCGGTGATGGCGGCGTCCATGATGCCTTCCGGCACCTCGTTTCCATCGCGGTCGGTGATCGCCGGATTGGTCATCAGGTGGCCGACATTGCGCACCAGCATCAGCGAGCGTCCAGGCAAAAGCAGCTGGCCGCCATTGGGCGCCGTATAGCGGCGGTCGGGATTGAGCTTGCGGACAAAGCTTTTGCCGCCCTTGGTGATCTCTTCGGCGAGGTCGCCCTTCATGAGGCCGAGCCAGTTGCGGTAGACCACGACCTTGTCCTCGGCATCGACGGCCGCGACCGAATCCTCGCAATCCTGGATAGTCGTGAGAGCCGATTCCAGGACGACGTCGGCAATGCCGGCCGGATCGGTCTTGCCGATCTGGTTGGCATGGTCGATCACGATTTCGATGTGCAGGCCGTTCTTGACCAGAAGCACGGCTTCCGGATTTTCGGCATCGCCGCGATAGCCGGCAAACTGCTTTGGGTCGGCGAGCGTGGTGGCGCCGGCGCCCTCACCCGCTTTCAGCGCGCCATTCGCCACCGACAGCCCGTTGACGCCGGCCCATTTGCCGGTGGTCAGCGGCACGGACTGGTCGAGGAAATCCTTGGCCCAAGTAATGACTTTCGCGCCACGCGCGGGATTGAAACCCTTGCCCTTCTCGGCGCCGCCGGTCTCGGGAATGGCGTCGGTGCCGTAGAGCGCGTCATAGAGCGAGCCCCAGCGCGCATTGGCGGCGTTGAGCGCATAGCGCGCGTTCATCACCGGCACGACGAGCTGAGGCCCGGCGACGACGGCGATCTCGGGGTCGACATGCTCCGTCGAAACGCTGAACGCCGCGCCTTCCGGCACCAGATAGCCGATCTCCTTCAGGAAGGCCTTGTAAGCCTCCATGTCGATCGGGGCGCCGTTTTCGCGGTACCAGCCGTCGAGTTTCTCCTGCATGGCGTCGCGTTTGGCGAGCAGCGTCCGGTTCTTCGGCGCGAGATCGTGGACGATGGCGGAAAAGCCTTCCCAGAATTTTCCCGGATCGATGCCGGTGCCGGGCGTAGCCTCCTCGGCCACGAAGTCATGGAGCTCCCGGGCAATTCGCAACCCGGCGATCTCGATGCGGTCGGTCATCAGCACGTCTCCAGATAGGTAGCTTGCCGGGGCCTTTGGCATGTTTGGGGTTGCGGGGTCAATTCGGCTTAGGGTGAAGGAGGCGCGGCCTTCTCCTTCTCCCCTTGTGGGAGAAGGTGGATCGGCGCGCAGCGCCGAGACGGATGAGGGGTGTTCCAGCGGAGTGAGACGCTGGCTTTCCCTGGAGCACCCTCATCCGTCGCCTTCGGCGACACCTTCTCCCAAAGGGGAGAAGGGGAAGGCTGCGCTACACCGCGATCCGAGGCCTTCCCGACGCCACGGCCACCACATGCGCCTCGATGAACATGCGCTGGCCTTCGATGGTCGAGACCTTGAACTCGGTGGCGACGTCGATCTCGGCGCTGTCGGTGCCGGCGTCCTTCGCGCGCTCGGCGGCGAGCACGCGCACATCGGCCTCGGCCGCCGCGATCGCCTTCGCCTCTTCGGTGAAGTCGCGCACCGTCTGGCCGGAGGCGAGGCGGAACAGGCCTTCCTTGGGCTGGCTGACACGGGCCTCGGCCGAGACGCGCACCTGGCCGACCACGGCGCCGAGCGCGTTGGCGACGTCGGTGTCTTCCGGGACGATGCAGCCATTGCCGACCAGCACGGCCAAGCCGGCGTAATGCAGCGGCGCCGAGGCGCCCAGCCCGATGACCGGACGGTCGAGCGCGACGGTGAAGCGGGCGATGCCGGGATGGCCATCGACCGCGCGCTGCACCAGCGCATGCGCGACGGTGGCCGCGCCGTCCAGCCCGTCCTCGGCGAAGGCGGTTTCGAGGATGTATTCGGCCGACCAGCGGGTGAGCGTCGTCAGCACGCGCTCGGCCATGGCTTCGGGTGTCGCCGCGATCGCCTGGCCGCGGCCGTCGCGGCGGCGCGAAAACAGATCGGCGCCCAGGCGGGCAGTGGCGGCGTCCCAGTTCGACTGCTTGCCCAGCACATGCGCGGCGTCGGACGGCGTGAAGCCGCAGATATGCACCAGCCCGCGCGCGACCAACCGGTTCAGCGTGGCGTTCTGCGCGTTCGACGAGAGCAGCCGATCAAGCGCCAGCGGGACAGTGCCGATCGCCTCGTAGAGCTTCGCTTCCGGCGCGGTCAGCCCCGCGGCGAGCCTGTCCGGCACACCGGTGCGCAGGGCAAACCGCCCGTCCATGCGGCCGGGGTTCGGCGCCCGCAGCTGCCGTTCCAGCTCGGCGGTGACTGCCTCGCCATGCGCCATGCCGGCCAGCGCCAGCGGCACCAGGCGGCGCGGCCCGAGCAGGATTTTCGGATCGAGCGCGCCGTCTTCCAGCGTGACCTCCGAGTCGCCGCCAAGGCCGAAGGTGCGCATGGCGACCGCTTCGACCATGGTGCGGAAGCCGCCGACGGTGGCGCCTTCCGGATCGAGGCGCGGGCGGCCGCCGTCGAGCACGGCGACGTCCGTGGTGGTGCCGCCGATATCCGAGACCATGGCGTCGTCCAGCCCGGTCATGTGGCGGGCGCCGACAAGAGAGGCAGCCGGGCCCGAGAGGATCGTCTCGATAGGCCGCTGGCGGGCAAAGGCGGCCGAGACCAGCGCGCCGTCGCCGCGCACCACCATCAGGGGTGCCGCGATGCCGCGCTTGGCCAGAAACCCTTCGGTCGCCGCGACCAGCCGGTCGATCATCGAGATCAGGCGGGCGTTGAGCAGCGTGGTAAGCGCGCGGCGCGGGCCGCCGAGCTTGGCCGACAATTCATGGCTTGCTGTGACCGGCAGGCCGGTCTTCTCGCGGATCAGGTCGCGGGCCGCCAGCTCATGCGCCGGATTGCGGGTGGCGAAATAGGCGCAGACGGCGAAGCCCGAAACCGAGCCGCCCAATTCCGGCAGCGCCGCCTCGAGGCCGGAAAGGTCGAGCTTGGCGGCATTGCCGTGCACGTCGTGTCCGCCGGGGCAGAACACCACCGGGTCGGTGCCCAGCGCCGTCTTCAACCCGTCGCGGGCAAGGTCGGCCTCGGAAAAGCCGATCATCACCAGCGCCACGCGCCCGCCCTGGCCCTCGACCAGCGCGTTGGTGGCAAGTGTCGTGGACATCGAGACCAGTTTTATCGCGGCCGGATCGGTGGCGGATTGCTGAAGCACCGCATCGACCGCGCCGGAAATGCCGACGGCGAGATCGTGACGCGTGGTCAGCGATTTCGCCTTGGCCAGAACCTTGCCTTTCGGGCTGCCGTCTTCCGACCACAGCACCGCATCGGTGTAGGTGCCGCCGGTGTCGATGCCGAGGAAGAGGGGATGAGGCTTGGCGGTCATTTTTGCGGGCAGTCCGGGGTCGAGGGCTTTGTCGCGAAGCCCTTAGCCGATACGGGCTGCCGGATAAAGGTTGGAGGGATGGGCCAAGAGGCGCAAGTTCCTCGCCCGACAAAGTGGGAGAGGGACCCAAGCTTTGAGACATCGGCGCGAGGCCCCCCTCTCTGGCCTGCCGGCCATCTCCCCCTCAAGGGGGGAGATCGGATGTCACGCCGGCTTTCGCCAATCGCCAACGTTGTGGAAAGGAGCGAGGCGCTTGAACTGCCAATCTCCCCCCTTGAGGGGGAGATGCCCGGCAGGGCAGAGAGGGGGGCCTCGCGCCAGCCTCCGTGATTACCCCTCAAACCCCACCCTTTTATGGCTCCCATCACAAAACGGCTTGTTCGCCGAATGCCCGCAGCGGCAGAGGAACACCTTGATCGTGCGGGCGATCGTATGCCCCGTGCCGGTGACGAGCTCGGCATTGCCTTCGACCTTCAGCGGGCCGTTGCTGGTCGGGGTTACGGTCAGCGGGCCGTCCCGCGCGTCCAGCACCTGCGCTTCCTTCAGCGGCGGCTCGCCGGTGGCGGTGAAGCCGTCCTTGATGTGGCTGTTGTCGCAGAACGGCTTGTTCTGCGAGGCGCCGCAGCGGCAGAGCGTGGCGCGCAAGAAGGTGTCGTCGCCGAGCACGATCTCGGCATGCACCGCCAGCGGGCCGTTTTCGCGGACGCGCACCGTGTTGACCACAGGCGGCTTCTCCTGCGGCCCGCCATCCTTGCGCTTGTAGGTGACGGCGCCCGACGGGCAGTTCTCCGCCAGCGCCACAACCCGTTCTACGCTCGCGGCATCGGGATGAATCCACTCGCCCGGCGCGTTGGGCACGAAGACATGCGGGTTGCCGAGCACGCAATTGCGCGAATGGATGCAGCGCTTGCCGCTGAAGGAAACGTCGATCTTCTCGCCTTCGACCGTGCCTGCCATTTGGGTGGGGTCTCCTGTTGGGGTGGAGACCAGGCTTAGGGCGCGGGAGCGAAGGGCGTCAAGCTGGGAGGATGGGCAGCCTTACAATAGCGACCGTTAGGAGATTGGCGAAAGGGGAGGTGCCGGCTGATCTCCCGCACTCCCCTTGAGCGAGGGGCGCCCGCTGCTATGGCGCGCTGGCTGCCAGATTGTCGCGTCCCTAATCGCTTACCCACTGTCCAGAGCTGTCAGGAGGGGCATCGAATGCCGGTTTGCATAAAACGGCAACCGGCCTATATCAGGTCACAATTTCCAGCCGGCCGTTTTTCAGCATGTCATCCATCATCTCGATCTCCGGTGTCACGAAAACCTATGCCACCGGCTTCAAGGCATTGAAGGAAATCAATCTCGATATCGAGCGCGGCGAGATTTTTGCGCTGCTCGGGCCGAACGGCGCCGGCAAGACGACGCTGATCTCGATCGTCTGCGGCATCGTCAACCGCTCGTCGGGCAGCGTCACGGTCGACGGCCACGACATCAGCCGGGATTACCGCGCCGCGCGCAGCCTGATCGGGCTGGTGCCGCAGGAACTCACCATCGACGCCTTCGAGACGGTCTGGGCGACGGTGAACTACAGCCGCGGCTTGTTCGGCAAGCCGCCGAACAAGGATTTCGTCGAGAAGGTGCTGCGCGACCTGTCGCTCTGGGAGAAGAAGGATTCCAAGGCGATCACGCTGTCGGGCGGCATGAAGCGCCGTCTGATGATCGCCAAGGCCCTGTCGCACGAGCCGCGCGTGCTTTTCCTCGACGAGCCGACGGCCGGCGTCGACGTCGAGCTGCGCCAGGACATGTGGGCGATGGTCAGGCGCCTGCGCGAGGACGGCGTCACCATCATCCTCACCACGCATTACATCGAGGAAGCCGAGGCGATGGCCGACCGCGTCGGCGTCATCAACAAGGGCGAGATCATCCTGGTCGAGGGCAAGGCCGAGCTGATGCGCAAGCTTGGCCGCAAGCAGATGAAGCTGGAGCTACGCGCGCCGCTCGCCGCCTTGCCGGAGAGCCTGTCGCGCTATGCGCTGGAGCTGTCGGGCGACGGCAGCCAGCTCACCTACACCTATGACAACCAGAGCGACCGTCCGGGCGTCGCCTCGCTGATCCGCGACCTCGAGGCGGCCGGCGTCCAGTTCCGCGATCTCGACACCAAGAACAGCTCGCTCGAAGAGATTTTCGTCAGTCTTCTGAGGCAAGAGCCATGAACCTGCGCGCGGTATGGGCGATCTACCGGGTGGAGATGGCGCGTGCCTTCCGCACGGTGCTGCAGAGCATCATCTCGCCGGTCATCTCGACGTCGCTCTATTTCGTCGTCTTCGGCTCGGCCATAGGCTCGCGCATCAACGAGATCGACGGCATCGCCTACGGCGCCTTCATCGTGCCCGGATTGATGATGCTGTCGCTCTTGACGCAATCGATCTCCAACGCCTCCTTCGCCATCTACTTTCCGAAATTCGTCGGCTCGATCTACGAGCTTTTGTCGGCGCCGGTGTCATACCTGGAGATCATCATCGCCTATGTCGGGGGCGCGGCGACCAAGTCGATCATCCTCGGCCTGATCATCCTCGCCACCGCCGCTCTGTTCGTGCCGCTCAGGATCGAGCACCCGTTCTGGATGGTCGCCTTCCTGGTGCTGACCGCGGTGACCTTCAGCCTGTTCGGCTTCATCATCGGCATCTGGGCGAAAACCTTCGAGCAGCTGCAGCTGGTGCCGCTGCTCATCGTCACGCCGCTCATCTTCCTCGGCGGCAGCTTCTATTCGATCCACATGCTTCCCGGCATCTGGAAGACGCTCACGCTGTTCAACCCGGTCGTCTATCTGATCAGCGGGTTCCGCTGGAGCTTTTACGGCAAGGCCGACGTCTCGGTCGGCGTCAGCCTCGGCATGACGCTGGTGTTTTTGGCCATCTGCATCGCCATCGTCGCCTGGATATTCAAGACGGGCTACCGGTTGAGGAACTGACCGAAGTCGAGTTCCTCGCCCCACGAAGTGGGGAGAGGTGGCCCGGCGAAGCCGGGACGGAGAGGGGCCCGTGCAGACGGGTGGAATCTCTCTGTGCGTGGCCTGTTCTTCAGATCAAGGCAATGTGGCGCCCTTTTCACGTCGGGTTCTGGCTTCGCGGATGTCGTCCCCCCTCTCCGTCTCGGGCTTCGCCCGAGCCACCTCTCCCCCGCTTTGCGGGGGCGAGGAAGGGGCGCCTATCTAAATCGCCTTGGTCAGGCGCAGCAGCCCCAGCATCTCGACGAAGGTTCCTTTGCGGAAGGCGATATAGGTCGGTTCCTCGACACCGTGGAAGCGGCGCTTGAAGGCCGCCTGGCCCTGCAGGTTGAAGCGCGAGCGGTTGACCCAGGGCGAGTTGTAGGCGCGCTGGAAGGCGTTGCGCCAGAAATCCGATTCGGCGAAGCCGCTGGGCTCGATGTCGAGCAGCGGCGAGAGGCCGAGCGTCACCTGCGAGATACCTTCCTCGCGAAAGCGGTCGACGGCGAATTTGGTCAGTCCGACCTCGGCATGCGGCGTCGCGTCGATCTGCTTGCGCTTGAAGGCGGTGGTGTAGCCGATCACCTTGCCGTCGCGAAACAGCGGGTCGAAATCCAGGATGGCGAGAAGCCGGCCTTCGGGGCTGTGCAGGAGGAAGCGGCGCATGCCGGCGCCGAGCTCCTCGGAGAAGCGGCGGTTGAGGAAACCCATCTCCCAGCGCTTGATGATGCGCTTTTTGCGCCAGTCGGCGGAAAGCTGCTTGATCTCTTCCTGCAGCATGTCGCCCGTGCCCTCGGCGAGGAGAAAACCCTTCTTCGCCAGCCAGCGCTCGGAATAGCGCACCGTCTCGTTGCGCTTGCCGGAAAAATCATGCGCCGGCAAAAGCAGCCTGGTGTCGATGCCGAACCGGTTGACCTGGTAGCCGAGACCGGCGAGCACCTTGGCCGTGTCGGCGCCGATCTGCACGAACCAGGGGCCGCCAGCCGCCTCGACGAAGCGCTTGATGTAGCCCGGGCGGTCGGCCGGGTCGGCCACCGGATCGCCCAGCGCGAAATGACGGCTCATCTTGGTGCCGAAGGCGATGTAGCCGTCGCCCTCGCTGAAATAGGACAGCTTCTGCTGCACGGCCGTGGAATAGGCGAGCGAGAAATCGCCGTGGCGGCGCACCAGCGCCAGGCGCTCCTCATCGCTCAATTCGCGCCGCGGAACCTTGGGTGCCACGGCATCGAGAAGCCTGTCGAAATAGATGCGCAGGGGCGCCATGAGCTCCGCGTGCCAAGAAGTGATGACCTGCCCTCGCAGGTCGCGAATCGCTGGAGACCGCTGCCGGCCACGTCGCGTCAGCGATATAGGATGCAATTGACGGCGAATGAAGGGCAAAGGTCCGAAAGCCTCCAGCAGCGGCGGTCGGCCCCGGAACGTCCTGCGAGCTTCAGCTTGATTTTCCCATGTCATGTTATATATCGTGTTATCGATGTTTGCGAGCGCGCTATGGAAGACATTCTGCGATCTCTCGGCTTTCTCTGCCTCGGCAGCCGGATGAAACGCATAGGCGAGCTGTTGCAGGCCGACACGCAGCGCGTGCTCAACCGCCTCGACATGCGCATCCAGGCGAGCCAGTACCCGCTGCTCGCCGCGCTCGACAGGCTGGGGCCGCTGCCGGTCGGTGAGCTGGCGCAATCCCTGGGCGTCGCGCAACCGGGCGTAACGCGAAGCGTAGCGTTGCTTGCCGAGTTGGGGCTGGTCGAGGTCAATCCTGCGGATGACGACCAGCGGCGCAGGATCGTTTCGCTGACCGGCAACGGCAGACGGCTGGTCGACCGGGCGAAACGGGAAATCTGGCCAAGCATCGAAAATGCCGTCGCGGATCTGTGCGCCGATCTTTCCGGGCCGCTGCTCGGCCAGCTTGCCGCCATCGAGGACCGGCTGGCCGAGACACCGCTCCACCGTCGCGCCGAAAGGGACGCCCCGCCATGAAGCATATGCTCGACCGTCCTGTCTGGAGCGCGCTCGAAACGCGACAAAGGACTTTCGCCGAGGGTGACGATCTCGCGCGCCGGTATCGGCCATCGATCATCCCGTTCGCCGCCACGGCCACGGACGATCCGGAATGCCTGCACGCGCTCGGAAGGCTCGTTCCCGCTGGAGAAACCGTCATCCTGGCGCAGGCCGAGAACATTGTCCTGCCGCCGGCGCTTGTCGCGACGATGACCGCCGATGCCGTGCAGATGATTGCCGGGCAAGCCTTGCAGACGGTCACCGATCCCCGAATCGAGCAGTTGACGCGACAGGACGCGGCCGAGATGTTCGCGCTCGCCTCGTTGACGAAGCCTGGGCCGTTCACGCTGGAAGCGTTGAGCCTCGGCGAATTCTGGGGCGTGAAGATCGACGGCAGGCTGGCCGCGATGGCCGGCGAGCGCATGAAGCAACCCGGCTATTCGGAGCTCAGCGGCGTGTGCTCGCATCCGGATTTTCGCGGCGGCGGCCTCGCCAGGCTGTTGTCGCTGTTTGTGGCCAACCGCATCATGGCGCGTGGCGAGGTGCCATATCTGCACGCCTTTGCCAACAATGCAGCGGCGATAAAGCTCTACGAGTCGATCGGCTTCCGGCTGCGCAGCGCGATGAACATCGCGGTGGTTCAGCGGGCGAGATAGCGGCTGTCTGGATCAGGCGGTTTTCGACTTCGGCCGACGGAAGCAAACCGTCTCCATCAACATCTCTTCATCGACCATGCCGGCATTGTAGAGCGCGAGCACAGTCAGCGCGATCTCCCGCGCCTCGTCCGATTCGGGATGCGCCTCGCGACTTCGGCAGGCTTCATCGAAGACGCGTTGCAAGGTGGCGACCTGGGCGGGTTTCAGCAGGCCACGGTCATAAATGGACTTCGGCATGGCGATCTCCTGGCGAGGAGCTAGGGCGCCACCTATAAAGATCAATCTTTCCTGAGGCTTGATCGACTTCAACCAAAACAGGGGGCTCGGATCCTGCCGAGCCCCCGCAATGTCGGGCGCTTAGAGCAATTCCAGGAAAAGTGTGAGCGGTTTTCCGTCCGGAATTGCATAAAAACAGAGAGATAGTGTCCTCACACCGCGATCTTGCCGCCGCCCTGCTTCGTGATCGCAACGACCGACGGCCGCACCGGCATGTCCGGCTTGAAGTCCGGCCAGCGGGTCGACGGATCCTCGTAATAGGACGGGCGGCCGAAGCCTTCCCAGTCCTCGCCGCCGTCGCCCGGATGCTGGACGGCGACGAAGGCGGTCTGGTCGTCCGGCGCGAAGAGCGGGCCGCACATCTCGGCGCCGATCGGCACGCGGAAGAACAGTTTTGAGGTCGCCCGCGCCGCTCCTTCCGTGTCGACCGCCCACAGGCCGTCGGTGCGGCCGGTGGCTTTCGGGCCCTGGCCGTCGGTGGCGACCCACAGGCGCCCGGCGGAATCGACGGCGCAATTGTCCGGCATGCCGAACCAGCCATGCGCGGTGGTCGCGGTCGAGAAGGTGGCGCCTACATCCGCGACGGACGGATCGCCGCATTTGAGCAGCACTTCCCACTTGCCCTTGCTGGCGGCGAAGTCGCCGCCATCCTCGACGATCTCGATGATGTGGCCGAAGGCGTTGGCAGCACGCGGGTTGGCGGCGTCGACCTGCTCGGCCTTACGCTTGGAATTGTTGGTCAGCATGACATAGACCTTGCCGTTGCCGGCGTTGGGCTGGATGTCTTCCGGCCGGTCCATCTTGGTGGCGCCGAGCAGATCGGCGGCGCGCCGCGTCTCGATCAGAACGTCGGCCTGGGACGCAAAACCGTTCTCCGCCGTCAGCGGGCCTTGGCCAAAGACGATCGGCATCCATTCGACCGAACCGTCCTCGGCGAACTGCGCCACATAGAGCGTGCCGTCGTCGAGCAGGTTCATGTTGGCCGCGCGGTCACCAGGATTGAACCTGCCGGCGGTGACGAATTTGTAGACATAGTCGAAGCGCTCGTCGTCGCCGAGATAGAAGACGACGCGGCCGTCCCTGGCGACGATCGACTCGGCGCCCTCATGCTTGAAACGGCCCATGGCGGTGCGCTTCCTCGGCACCGAAGCCGGATCGTTGACGTCGACCTCGACGATCCAGCCGAAACGATTCGGTTCGTTCGGCTCCTTGGCGAGGTTGAAGCGGTCGTAATGCGCGCCCCATTCATAGGCGCCTTCCGGAATGCCCAGGCGCTTGTAATTGGCGGCTTCCTTGTGGCCTTCCGGCAGCTCGCCCGAGAAGTAGCCGTGGATATTCTCCTCGGCCATCACATAGGTGCCCCAGGGCGTGACGCCGCCGGCGCAATTGTTGAGCGTGCCGATGACCTTGGTGCCGGAGGGGTCGGCATTGGTCTTGACGCGGTCGTGGCCGGCGACCGGGCCGGAGAGCGCCATCTCGGTGGTCGACATGATGCGGCGGTTGAGCTTGCCGTCGCGCACCACCTGCCACTTGCCGCCTTCCTTGCGGATCTCGACGATGGTGCCGCCATGCGCGGCCATCTCGACATCGACCTCCTCCTTCGACAGCGGTGCGACCTCGGCGGCCTTCTTGCCGTCTTTTTCGACGATCGAAACGATGCCGGGGAACATCAGATGCGGGTTGGTGTATTCGTGGTTGACGACCAGTAGCCCGTGCTCCGCCGAGCCGTCGATCGGGATATAGCCGACATAGTCGTTGTTGTAGCCGAACTGTTTTGCCTGAGCCTCAGCCGATTGCTTCAGCGGATCGAACTCCGGCGAATCGGCAAACAGCGGATCGCCCCAGCGCAGCAGCACGTCGGCATCATAGCCTGGCGCGACATGGTGCTTGTCATCGATGCCGGCTTCGAGCTCGTCGAACTTGAACGCCGAGGCCTCGGCGGCGCGCGCCTCGTCGGCGGCGACGAGCGCCAACGGGCTGACGGTGGCGGCGATGGCCGAGACGGCCAGCGAGCCCAAGAGGAAACCGCGGCGCGAGAAGCGCGCGGCAATGATCTCGCCCATGGTGCGGTTGTCGGTCGGGTTGACGGGCGGACCGTCATTCTCCTCGAGCTGGCTGGTGCGGAAGCGGGTTTCAGGGGTCGCGGTCATGGTGTTCCTCTGGCTTCTTGAGGTGGCTTGAGCTTGGACCTTCAACCCCTAAAGCGCGCCGATCACATTTTCGTGACATCGGCTTCTGCGTAGCCCTCGGTGGTTGGCGAAGCCTGTCGATGTCAGCCCCTTTCTCCCCGTCACTATACGGGGAGAAATGCCCGGCTGGGCAATGAGGGGCGGCGCCGAGCTGGCAAACAGTGGCGCTATAATGATGTCTTCAAAGACAGCCCCTGCGTGTAATGCTGATGGCCAACGCTGGCGCCGCCCCTCATCCGCCTGCCGGCACCTTCTCCCCGTATAGTGACGGGGAGAAGGGGGCTTGCCGCGACCTTCGCCCCCACACCGCCAGCTTGACGGCTTCGCCCGGTTCGGAAACAAGGGCTGCGGCCGGCGTGGCGACGGCGCTTCAAAAGGGGACGGCAGGTGAGTTTCTGGGGACTGGCGCAGCTCGGTATTTCGACCGTGATGTTCCTGCTGGCGGCGATGGCGGCCAAGCAATGGGGGTTGGCGCCGAGCTTGGCCAAGCTCCTTGTGACGCTGGCGCTCTATACCGCCGGCAACCTGATCATGCTGAGGCTGGTGCGCGAGTTCGGCATGTCGGTGGCGTTCAGCCTGTCGGCGGTGATCCAGCTTGTCGCGGTCAATGTCGTGGCGATCGCCTTTTTCGGCGAACGGCTCAATGCTTTCCAGGCGACCGGCATGGTGCTGGCGATCGCCGCCGTCGCCCTGATCACGCTTGGGCCCTATATGCAGAAGCTCTAACCCTCGAGCCTCTCATGAAGCCATCCGTCGGCGCGCTGCTTGCCAAGATCGAATTCCCCCTGCTTCTGGCCGGACTGATCATCGCCGGCGGGCTATGGGGTTTCGAAGAACTGATGG
Organism: Mesorhizobium sp. M2A.F.Ca.ET.043.02.1.1; assembly: GCF_003952405.1. Lineage (NCBI taxonomy): Bacteria > Pseudomonadati > Pseudomonadota > Alphaproteobacteria > Hyphomicrobiales > Phyllobacteriaceae > Mesorhizobium > Mesorhizobium sp. M2A.F.Ca.ET.043.02.1.1. Next base: position 3,259,845 of record NZ_CP034445.1, on the reverse strand, counting down.
AGGTGGCGCGGGCGACGACGCCGCACGCCTTCGACACCGAAATCCTGCTTGCCTTCCGCCATGCCGGGCAGCCGGACAGCCCGATCGGTCCGCTTTGGCTGCAGGGCGCGATGCGCGACATCACCGCGCTCGGCAGCACCGTCGTGCTGGTGCTGATCACGACCGCGACGATCGTCTATCTCATCTTGATCCGCAGGCCTTCGACCGCGCTGTTCGTGTTCGCGGCGGTGGCGGGCGGGCAAGTGCTTTCCACCTTGCTCAAGCACGAAGTCGACCGGCCCCGGCCCGATCTCGTCTCGCACCTGGCCACCGAAACGTCACTGTCCTTTCCAAGCGGACACGCCATGCTGTCGGCGGTGACCTATCTGACGCTCGGCTCTTTGGCGGCGCGCTTCCTTCCGGATCGCCGGACGAAGATCTTCGTGCTTTGCCTTGCCGTGCTGATCACCGTGCTGGTCGGCACCAGCCGCGTCTATCTCGGCGTGCACTGGCCGTCAGACGTGCTTGCCGGCTGGTGCGCTGGCTTCGCCTGGGCCATGCTGTGCTGGCTCGCGGCACGGCTGCTGCAGCGGCGCAAAGTTGTGGCCGACAGCGATATCGATGGCTGAAGCATTCAAAATGATGCTTGAGACATTGTAATATCTAAAATATACATCTTTCATATTTTCAGAAACAGGTTCCGGCCGATGATCACTGCCGCACAGATGCGCGCCGCGCGGGCGTTGACCGGCATCGACCAGAAGACGCTTGCCGAGCGCGCCGGGGTCTCCCTGCCCACGATCCAGCGCATGGAAGCGAGCGACGGTGTCGTCAGGGGCGTGGTCGACACGCTGATGAAGGTCATCCAGGCGCTCGATGATGTCGGCGTGGAGCTGATCGGCGAGAACCAGGCCAGCGAGCGCGGCGGCAGGGGCGTGCGCCTCAAGGCCGCCGCGGCGCAGAACCCGCAAGGTTAAGCCGCCGGCCTGGAAGATCGCCTCACATCGCCGCTTCGATCGGCTCGGCAAGCTTCGGATTGGCGCGCGCGGCGATCAGGCAGCCGGCGACGATGAGGCATGCGCCGGCCAACGTGGTCCAGGCCAGCTTCTCGCCGAAGAAGAACCAGCCAAGCGCGATCGCCCAGATGAAGGCCGAGTATTCGGTCGGGATCAGATATTGCGCTTCGGCACGGGCGTAGGACCAGCTCATCAGGAATTGCCCGGCGAGCGACAGCAGCGCCACCCCGACCAAGGGCAGCCAGAGATCTCCCGGCAGCGCAACCGCGAGCCAAGGTGCTGCGCAACCAAGGATGATCCCAACGAAGAGGTTTTGGAACAGCATGATCTCGACCGGCTTGGCCAGTAGAGCCTGCTGCCGGGCGAGGACCAGATTGTAGCCGTAGAACACCGTCGATACGAGCACCGCCGCCGTGCCGAGCACGGCATCCTGCGAGTAGCTTTCCCGCCCGAACTGTCCGGACAGGATGATGGCGACGCCGGCGATGCCGGCAAGCGACGCCCAGATCGCCTGCCGCCTTATGCGCTCGCCCAGCAGCAGCGCCGCGAGGAAGAGCGCAAACAGCGGCGCGACGAAGCTGAGCCCGATCGCCTCGGCGAGCGGCAGCCTGGCGAGTCCCCAGAAGAACGAGACCAGGACGACGCCGACAATCGCGGCGCGCAACGCATGCAGGCCCAGCACCGGAAGGCGCGGCTTCGAGCGTGGCCCCGCCGACCAGGCGGCGCCGGCGACCAGGGTCGAGACCATGCTGCGCCACAGCAGCGTGTTGTAGACGCCGACCGCTATTGTCAGCGACTTCATGGCCGCATCCATGCCGGACAGCAGGAAAATCGCCAGCGCGCACGTGAGCACGGGGATGGTCGTAGAAACGGCGCCGGTCAGGCTGGATGTCTTCACGGCTTGGCTCATGGCAGCCGGATATCCCGGAGCCGACAGCGCTACCAGATGGCAGCGCCGCCGATATGGCCGGTCCAATCCCGATCGGCGAAATTCGAAGGCTGGCGGGACACGATCACTTCCGCCTGGCTCAATCCAGTGACAGCGCCGCGACCTCGCCCTCGCCCATCAGCGGCACATAGATGGTCGCCTTGCCGTCCGTGCCGATATCGGCGCTGCCCGGCTTGAACTGCATTACCGCTTCCCGCTTGCCGCCTGGCTTGTAGCTGTAAAGCGTGCCGGTCATGTAGGCGGTGGCGTAGATGGTGCCGCCAATGGCGATGACACCGTCGAGGTCGGCGAAGTTTTGCGCGCCGGGGAGCGGCGTTATCGTCTTCGTGGCGAGGTCGACCGACAGCAGTCCGCCGGGCTCCCTGAAATCGGCCTTGTTGATGCCCTTCCCCCAGGACGCGACGATCAGCCGGTCGCCATCGGCGAACACGCCATTGGGCGAGGCCAGCAGCGCATCCTTGACGAACAGCTCCGGCTTGTCGCCGTCGATGCGGTAGATCGTGTCGGCCAGCATGTCGCTGACATAGACCTTGCCCGCGCTGTCCTCAGTCATATCGTTGAGGAAGACAGAGCCCGGCACGTCGATGGTCTCGACCAGCCTGCCGCTGGCGAGATCGACGACGAGCACCTTTGTGAGGTCGGCGGCGTAGAGCCTGCCTCCGGAAATCGCCATGCCCTTGGGCGCATCCATGCCGTCGACCCAGTGGCGGGCGATGACCTTGCCGTCCATCGACAGAAGCGACAAATAGCCGTTGCCGTCCGCCGCGCCGGGATCGCCGGCGATGTTGGAGACGACGATGCGGTTGTGGGCGGCGTCGGCAAGCACGGATTCCGGCTGCTCGAAGCCGGCGGCGCGCCAGAGCTCGCCGGCCTGCGCAGCCGGAGCCGCCGCGATGCCGGCGACGGCGATGACGGTCGAAGCGATGAGGGTGTTCATGGTGCTCTCCTGTGGTGACGAAGGAGAGCTAAATTTTTCGATACTTTTCGGAAAGACGGTTCGACGCTAGTATCGCTTATCGATACGAAATCGCGCGAATGAGGTGCATTCCATGAACGCTCCGATCTTCGAGGCGCTGAAGCGGACGCTGAAGGCCAAGGGCCTGACCTACCGGACGCTCGCCGAGCGCATGGGCGTTTCCGAGCCGACGGTGAAGCGGATCTTCCATGAGCGGAACTGCAAGCTCGACCGGCTGATGGAGATCTGCGCCGCGGCGGACGTCGAGCTGGAGAACGTGCTCGGCGCGATGAATCGCGGACCGGGTCCGGCCAACCGCGTTTCGCCGGAGATCGAGCGCAGGCTGGCGGCGCGGCCGGCGCTGCTCTTCGTCTTCATCATGCTGTCGGAGAAATTCACGGCCGAAGGCATCATGCGCTCGCAGGGCTTGAGCGAGGCCTCGATGTTCCTCTATCTGCGCGACCTCGAGGAGCTCGGGCTGGTGGCGCTGGGGCGCGGCCTGTCGGCAAGGCTGCTCGTCGACACGCCCATCCAGTGGGATTTCGAAGGGCCGCTGAAGCCGCACTTCGAAATGACCAACAAGAATTTCGTCGGCTGGGCGCTCGGCCATATGGAGCACGGCGCGACCTTCATCAGCTTTTCCCGGCGGATGCGGCCGCAAACGGCCGAGATGTTGCGCCGCGAGGCCGACGAGCTCGCCGAACGCGCCCGGCTGCTTGCCCATCACGACCAGCACACCACGCCGGAGGACCAGCTCACCGGCTACAAATGGACCTTCGCCTTCGGCGCGACGCCGTTCCCGGCGATCATGCCGATCTGCCCGCATCCGCGCGATGCGGGGGCAAAGGCGGATGCTGGGGCGAAAGGAAGACGGCCGCTGCCGGCGTAGCGCCTTCTCCTTCTCCCCCAGGGGAGAAGGAAAAAGCGCAGCGTCACGCCGCTTTCGCCTCTTCCTGCGGCGCGGCGAGGTCGTCGCGCGCCTTGCGAGCCAATCTTTTGGCGGAGCGTTTCGGGCTGTCGCCGAAAAGCTCGGCGGCATCGGCGAGGCAGGCCTTGGTCAGGCTCTTCTCGGAGCGCTTCAAGAGCTTGCGCAGAAGCTTCGTCTCGTCGGCGGGGCCGAGCGGCTCGCCTTCGGCATCGAGCAGCGCGCGCATGACGAAGACGTCGTGCAGTTCGCCGAGCTGCTCGCCGAGCTTGTCGACCGCCTTGCGGCGCGCCTTGATCGGCGTCGGCCACAGGCGGCCGAGCAGCGACAGATGCATGGAGTGCGTCTTGGCCGCCTTGCGCAGGTTGTGAAAATCCTCGTCCTCGCCGCGCGCCTCCGCCTTGTCGAGCGCCTTCTTCGCCCGCCGCAAGGTGGCGCGGGCGCCGTCGGCCAGGATGTCGGCCGCCTGTTCCGGCAGGTCGGGCAGCGCCAGCCTGTCGATACGCTCCAGGCCTTCCCGGCAGGCGGCCACGGCCGCGTTGATGGCGGCGTCGAGGCCCGGGCCGGCATGAAGCTCGTGCTGGCGCAGCACCAGCCGTTCGCGCACGGGATCGAGACCGCCGCCTGCGGATTGTTCCGGAAAGGCATCGGCGAGGCGGTCGACGGTCTCGATGAGCGCCGTCGCCTCGCGCGGGCCGGCGAGCAGCGCCGAGACCTGCTTGTAGCATTCATTCTCGGTCCGGCAGAACGGTTCGTCCCCGGAACGAACCATGCGCAGCAAGGCGCGCACGCTCTTCAGCCGCTTGCGGCATTTGTGCAGGCCCTGCTCCGGCTTCTCGCGCGCCGTCTCGAGATGGCTGATGGCCCTGCCGATCTCGTCGGCCAATATGCGCCTGACCTCGCCGGTCAGCGGCAAGCGCGGATCGATGCGGAAGCTCATGCGGCGATCTCCGGTATCCCCCCGAGGGCCAGCGACGCGTTGTAGAACCTCGACTCGCCGGTGACCTCGCGACCGAGCCAGTCGGGCAGCATTTCGTCAGATACGTCCTCCGGCGTCTCCAGCTCCGCGATCACCAACCCCGCGAGCTTGCCGCCGAAAACATCGACTTCATAGAGATAGCCACGGTGTCTAACATGGTGGCGTGTCTTCTCGATGACACGTCCGATGGCAAAGGCCATCAATTCCTCGGCCTCGGCAAGCGGGATCGAATATTCGAATTCGTCGCGTTCGCGCGCCCTGACGCCGAACTTCAACGTCAGCTTGGCGGAGCGCCCGTCCGAGATGCGCACGCGCACGGTGCGGCCGGGCTGGGCGGCGACATAGAACTGGCGAATGCGGATCTCCGCCTCGACCTCGTCTCGCCAGGCGGAACTGGAGACCAGGAATTTACGCTCGACTTCCTTGCCCATGGCCGCGCACTAAAGCCTGTGGGGGCAGTGAAGGCAAGCCGGTTCAGAGGTCAAATTTGACTTTAATCAATCGATTGATTAAACATTGAGGTATGGACAGGCAATCAATTGCGAAAAGGCAGCAGCGCGAAGCCACCACCGCCGACCAAACACGCGCGGCGCTGGTGCACGCGGCGCTCAAGCTGTTCGGGCGGCAGGGGTTCGACGGCACGTCGACGCGCCAAATCGCGGCGGAAGCCAAGGCCAATATCGGCTCGATCGCCTATCATTTCGGCGGCAAGGAAGGCCTGCGCGCCGCCGCCGCCGACTTCATCGTGGAAACCATCCAGGGCATCGCCGGCCAGGCGCTGGGCGGCGCCCAGGGGACCGCCCCGGCAAACCCGGAAGCCGCCAGGGCACAGCTCTTTGCGGCGCTGGAGCGGATGGTGGGCTTCGTCATCGTCAGTCCGCAGGCGGGCGAGATCGTACAATTCGTACTTCGCGAGCTCTCGCATCCGACCGCCGCGCTCGACCGCATCTATGCCGGCGTCTTCGAGCCGACGCACCGGCGGCTGTGCCAGATCTGGGAGCAGGCGACCGGCGAACCGGCCGAGAGCGAGGCAACCCGGCTCACCGTTTTCACCATGATCGGCCAAGTCATCTATTTCCGCATCGGCCGCGAAGCGGTGATGCGCCGGATGGGCTGGCGCGAGATCGGCGAGAAAGAGGCCGCCAAGGTGGTGGCGGTCACGACCGGCAATCTCAGGGCAATGCTAGCGGCGCGCGATGCGCCCGCCGGCAAGAAGGGCAAATCATGAGCATTCTCTGTTCGTTGCCGCTCGCGGCCCAACTGTTCGGCGCCTGCGCGCCGGCGGCACCCCTCGCCGTCGGCTATGTCGAAGGCGAATATGTGCTGATGGCGCCGATCGAAGTGGCCCAGGTGGCGACGGTGACGGTGAGGCGCGGCGACCGCGTCGAGACCGGCGCGGCGGTGGCGACGCTGGAAGATGCCGATGCCAAAATCGAGGTGGCGCAGGCCGAGGCCGCGCTTGCCCAGGCACAGGCGCAGCTTGCCGACCTGCAGGTCGGCAAGCGTTCGGAAGAGATCGCCGTGCTGAAGGCCGAGGTCGACATGGCAAAAGCCCAGGCCGCCGACGCCAAGCGCAAATATGACCGCGCCAGCGACCTCTACAAGCGCGGCACCGGCACGCAGGCCGACTACGACACCGCCTCGGCCTCGCTGGAGACGGCCAACGCGCAGGTCGGCCAGGCGGAAGCCAATCTCGCCGTCGGCAACCTGCCGGCGCGGCCCGAGACGATCAAGGCCGCCGACAACCAGGTCAAGCAGGCGCAGTCGGCCCTGCGGCAGGCTGAGTGGCGGTTGTCGAAGCGGGTGCTGACGGCGCCCTCGCCCGGACGCGTCAACGACGTGATCCGCAATCCCGGCGACACGGCCGGGCCGACCGCACCGGTGATCTCGATGCTGCCGGACGGCGCCGTGAAGCTCAGCGTCTATGTGCCCGAAAGCGCGTTCTCGTCGGTCAAGGTCGGCACCGCGCTCAGCGTCCATTGCGATGGCTGCGGGGCAGGGCTGAAGGCGCGCGTCAGCTATGTCTCGCCCGATCCCGAATTCACACCGCCGGTGATCTACTCGCTCGAGAACCGGCAGAAGCTGGTCTATCTCGTCGAGGCGCGGCCGGAGGGCGATGCCGGGCCGCTGCAGCCCGGCCAGATCGTCGATGTCGATCTCGCGGATATGGGGCAATGAACGCCATCGACGTCCGCGGCCTGGTCAAGCGCTTCGGCGACAAGACGGTCGTCGACCATGTGACGATGACGGTCGCCGAAGGCGAGATCGTCGGCTTCCTCGGGCCGAACGGCTCGGGCAAGACGACGACCATCCGCATCATGTGCGGGCTGCTCACGCCGGACGAGGGCGACGGCACGGTGCTGGGCTTCGACATCCGCACCGACGCGCTCAGGATCAAGCGTGAAGTCGGCTACATGACGCAGAAATTCTCGTTCTACGAGGATCTGACGATCGGCGAGAACCTCGAATTCGTGGCGCGGCTCTACCAGCTGAAGCCGGTCGAGCACTATGTGGCGAGGACATTGGAAGAGCTCGGCCTGGCGAGCCGCCGCAACCAGCTGGCCGGCACGCTTTCCGGCGGCTGGAAGCAGCGGCTGGCGCTGGCGGCCTGCATCATGCACAAGCCGAAGCTGCTTCTGCTCGACGAGCCGACGGCCGGCGTCGATCCCAAGGCGCGGCGCGAGTTCTGGGACGAGATCCATCGCCTGGCCGGCGGCGGGCTCACCGTGCTCGTCTCCACCCATTACATGGACGAGGCCGAGCGCTGCCACCGCATCAGCTACATCTCCTACGGCAAGATGCTCGCCGCCGGCACGGTCGACGAGGTGGTGAGGAATGCCGGGCTGACCACGTTCGTGCTGCATGGGCCGGGGCTCGACCAGGTCGCCCAGGCGCTGCAGGGGCGGCCCGGCGTCGACCAGGTGGCGCCGTTCGGCGCGACACTGCACGTCGTCGGCTCCGACAAGGCAGCGTTGGAAAAGGCGCTGGCCGACGTCGAGAAGGAGCACAAGGACGTGACGGTGACGCCGGGCGAGACCAGCCTCGAGGATGTGTTCATCCAGTTCATGTCCGGCTCGAAGGACAATATGGCATGAACGCGGTCTTTTCCTTCGCCAGGCTGGGCGCGCTGCTCACCAAGGAGTTCATCCAGATGCGGCGCGACCGCATCACCTTCGCCATGATGCTGGGCGTGCCGCTGATGCAGCTCGTGCTGTTCGGCTTTGCGATCAACAACGACCCGAAGAGCCTGCCGGCGGCCCTGGTGGCGACCAGCAGCGATCCCTACACGCGGGCGATGGTCTCGGCGCTGCAGACCACCGGCTACTACCGCTTCGACCATGTCGCGCAAAGTGCCGCGCAAGCCGAGTTCCTGATGGCGCGCGGCGACGTCTCCTTCGTCGTCACCATTCCCGCCGATTTCGCGCGCCGCGTCGAGCGCGGCGACAACCCGCAGATCCTGATCGAAGCCGACGCCACCGACCCGTCCGTCGCCAGCGGCGCCATCTCCACGCTCAGCACCGTTGCCGGCCAGGCGCTGCTGCGAGCCCAGGGCACCCAGGACGCGGCCAGGGAAGCGGCGCGCGGCCAGCTCGATGTTGTCGTGCACCGGCGCTACAATCCGGAAGGCGTCTCGCAATACAACATCGTGCCCGGCCTGCTCGGCGTAATCCTGCAGATGACCATGGTGATGATGACGGCGATGGCGCTGACCCGGGAAACCGAGCGCGGCACGATGGAAAACCTTCTGGCCATGCCCTCGAGCCCGCTCGAGATCATGCTGGGCAAGGTGCTGCCTTACCTGGTGGTCGGCGCGGTGCAGGTGGTGGTGGTGCTGGTGGCGGCGAAGCTGCTGTTCGGCATCCCCTTCGTCGGCAGCCTGACGCTGCTGCTCTCCTCGGTGCTGGTCTTCGTGCTTTCGCTGGTGCTGCTCGGCTACACGATCTCGACCATGGCCCGCTCGCAGATGCAGGCCATGCAGCTGACCTTCTTCTTCTTCCTGCCCTCGCTGCTGCTCTCCGGCTTCATGTTCCCCTATCGCGGCATGCCGGGATGGGCGCAGAGCCTTGGCGAGATCTTTCCGCTGACGCATTTCCTGCGCATCACCCGCGCGGTCATGCTCAAGGGCGCCGAGCTGCCGGCGGTGGCGACGGAAATCGGCTGGCTGGCGGTGTTCGTGGCGCTGTTTGCCGGGGTCGCGCTGGTGCGGTTCAGACGGACGCTGGATTGATAGGCACCGCCGGCGCGGTAGCCGAGACTATAGAGTGCATCGCCTGTGACGGGCCAATTCAGGTTGATAGATGCTGCGGGGCAAACTTCATATCCTTCCTTTGATCACGGGCAAGAAAGACATGCCCTTGCGTGTCGGAGCCGATCTCGGCCCAGTCCAGAAGCACCTTGGCTTCCCGAAATGGCTGTATGTCTATCAGAATCAGCCCTGCGGCTTTCTTCTTGGCTATGGCGACCTGGAGATCGACATTCTGACCCGCCGGAATCGGGCTCGCGTCAACCGCATCAGCATCAAGCTGTGGCACATGCCGGACGTCGCCAAGTCTTTACCTTTGAAGTGGAGCGGAAACAGCCAAATCGATCTCGATGGCTTCAGCCCAGCCATGAGACTTTCCTCCGCCAAGGCGCTGCTTACTGATCTCGGCCTTCACAGCGAAGAGTACCAAGTCGACAGTGCCTCCGAAACAGTGCGCCGCCTTGTGCTTCCCCATAGGAATTGCATTTCTTCCGAGGACCGGAAGAACCGATCCTTATGGAGATCCACTTCCTGACCTCAGAGGAAATCCGGCGAACCAAAGGTGATTGGGCCTTTTGAGCCACACAAGCTGAAGGCCTGACGCTTGTGGTAGGCGCAACAGTCCTACGCGGCCGTCATGATCTCGGCATAGGTACCGAAATCGACATTGCCGCCGGACAGGATCACGGCGACGCATTTGCCGGCGAGGTCGATCTCGCCGGACGAGAGCGCGGCAAAGGCGACGCAACCGCCGGGTTCGACCACCAGCTTGAGATGGGCCATGGCGTCGCGCATCGCTTGCGCGGCGGCCTTGTCGGAGACGGCGATGGCGCCGGCGAGATTCCTGCGGTTGATCTCGAAAGTGATGGCGCCGGGCTCGGCAGTCAGCAGCGCATCGCAGATCGAGCTGTGGCCGGGATCGTTCGAGACCCGCTCGCCCTTGGCCAGCGAGCGGCGCGTGTCGTCGAAATGCTCGGGCTCGACGGCCCAGATGGCGGTTTGCGGCGAAGCGTCCTTGACGGCGACGGAAATGCCGCTCGACAGGCCGCCGCCGCCGCAGGGGATGACGACGGCGTCGAGCGCCACGCCGAGCGCCTTGGCCTGCCGCATCAATTCCAGCCCGATCGTACCCTGGCCGGCAATGATGGCCGGATCGTCGAAGGGCGGCACCAGCGCCATGCCTTGTTCGATATAGGGGCGCACGACCGTCATGCGGTCATCCTTGAAACGGTCGAACGTCACCACCTCGGCGCCCATCCTGCGGACATTGCCGATTTTCATCGCCGGCGCGTCGGCCGGCATGGCGATCACCGCCTTGACGCCGAACATCGCGGCCGACGCCGCCACGCCCTGCGCATGGTTGCCGGACGAGAAGGCGACGACACCGCGGCCCCGCTCTTCCTCGCTGAGCGTCGACAATTTGTTGTAGGCGCCGCGGATCTTGAAGGAGCCCGTGCGCTGCAGCGTTTCCGGCTTGAACAGGATGCGGCCGCCATGGCGCCTGTTGAGCTCGGGCGATTCGATCAGCGGCGTTTCGACGATCAGGCCGGAAAGCCGCTCGGCGGCGGCGCGGATGTCCAGGATGCCGGGCAGGGTGGTCATGGTGGGCCTTGCGAAAGAACGCGATCGCCCATGGTGCACGCAAAAGGCCGGCGCGCGCCAACGAAAAAATGTGACGGGGACAAGGTTTGGCGGTGGTGCGCTGGCGCGCCTTCACCTTCGTCGGGAGTTTTGGCTACCGCCAATCGCAAAAGGCTGATGCTGTCCCGGGTCGCTGGGCTTGTCTTGATACTGGACGAGAAAGCGCTGTGGCTGAAAGTGGCGCCGGGCGGAGCGGGCGCTGTTGGCGCGACCTATGCGATTAGCCGAGTCCCCTATCCCTTCGTCATACTCGGGCTTGACCCGAGTATCCATGCCGTGACCTTTGCCATGCGCGCGACGGTGCAGAATTCTGTACCCGCTGCAACGCCTTAGCGTCACGGCATGGATCGGGAATGTGGCCACGGCCAATCGCGGTCCTTGCGAACGCCCCCCTCACCCCAGCAGCGTCGGCGTCCGCTTCTTGCCGCCGAGCTTGCGCCAGGTGTTGAAGCGGTGGGTGGCGGCGGCGAAGGATATCTTCATCTGCTGGGAAACCGTGTAGCGCGACTTGCCTTCGTCGAACATGCGGTAGCAGCACTCCGCGCCCTCCTCGGTCAGCTTGCCGTCCGGCGTCTTGTTGTGCGGGTTGGCGGGATCGAATTTCTCGAGCTGTTCCTCGACCAGGCCCTTCAGGCGCCTCAGGTCGGCCTCGATGCTGGCGATGAGATCGAGCACCGGCTTGGCGTCGAATGCGTGCGGCGGCTTCTTCTCCGTCATTGCGTTGGTCTCCTTCGATTTCGGCTGTCGCGTCAATATAGGTTAACATTCGGCAATAATGAAGGGGCCGCTCCGAGCACGTCTGGTCATCCATTTTCGCGCGCGGCGGTGGCCTTCGCAATTGACGTTGGGCGCTTGAAACCATAGTTTAGAATCATTCTAAACTAGAGTGATCCCATCATGCTTTCCCGTGTTTTCGGCTTCGGCCGCCGTTCCTTCGATTCGCTGTCGGAGCAGGAGATCCTGGCGCTGGCGATCTCCTCCGAGGAGGATGACGGGCGCATCTACCGCGCCTATGCCGATGGCCTGGCGCAGGACTTTCCGCAATCGGCCAAGGTGTTCGAGGCGATGGCCGAGGAGGAGGACGGCCACCGCGACTCGCTGATCGAGCTTCACCGCAAGCGATTCGGCGACCGCATTCCGCTGATCCGGCGCGAGCATGTGAGGGGCTATTACGAGCGCAAGCCGGACTGGCTGGTGCGGCCGCTCGGCATCGAGCATGTGCGCCGGCAGGCCGAGGACATGGAGCGGCAGGCCTACCGCTTCTATGTCGAGGCCGCCAAGCGCACCACCGACGCCTCGACGCGCAAATTGCTCGACGATCTCGCTCTGGCCGAGCAAGGCCATGAGAGCTCGGCGCACGAACTGGAGCAGCAGCACGTGCCGGGTGCGGTCAAGGAGGAGGAAGCGAGCGCCGAGCAGCGCCAGTTCATCCTCACCTATGTGCAGCCGGGGCTGGCCGGGCTGATGGACGGCTCGGTGTCGACGCTGGCGCCGATCTTCGCCGCCGCCTTCGCCACCCATGCGACTTTCCAGACATTCCTCGTCGGCCTCGCCGCCTCGATCGGCGCCGGCATCTCGATGGGTTTCACCGAGGTCGCCTCCGACGACGGCAAGCTGTCGGGGCGCGGTTCGCCGCTCAAGCGCGGCCTGACCGTCGGCATCATGACGACGCTGGGCGGGCTCGGCCACGCGCTGCCCTACCTCATCCCCTATTTCTGGACGGCAACGATCGTCGCGGCGGTGGTGGTGTTCTTCGAGCTGTGGGCGATCGCCTTCATCCAGAACCGCTACATGCAGACGCCGTTCTGGCGCGCCGCCTTCCAGGTGGTGCTGGGCGGCGCGCTGGTGTTCGGGGCCGGCGTGCTGATCGGGAACGCCTAGAGCAATTCCAGGAAAAGTGTGAGCGGTTTTCCGTCCGGAATTGCGTAAAAACAAGGAGGTAGAGCGGTTCGCCGTTTCCGTGAAACGGTGAAACGCGCTAAGCCGCGCCCTACTGCGTCAGCACCGTTTCCGACGGGCGCTGGTTGTAGTCGCATTTGCCGGTGGTGGTGTAGAAGAATCGGCGTTGCTGACGTCGGCGGGCACCGGGTTGCCGCCGTCTTCCCAGGCCTGGTAGCCGGGCTGGCCGCAGGGCACCGCGGTGAAGATGTTGACGGTCTTGCCGGTCGCCACTTCCGGCGTGTTGGTGGCGCTGGTGCCGATATAGAGCCGGTTCGAGGTGGCGGGGTCGTTCGATTTCAGCACCTTCGGGTTGCCCGACGGCACGTCCATCTCCAGATAGAGCTGGTCCATCTGGCTGACGTCGATCACCGCGCCGGCGCCATTGGCAGGATAGAAGGTGTCGGCGCAAGAATATCTGGTGCCGTATTGGTCGGTCTGGATCACTGATCCGGCGGGCAGGCTCTTCTGCAGGGACTTTAGTGTGCCGGTCGTGCACACCTGTTTTTGCACCACTGTGCTGGTGGAGCCGTTGACAGTGCTCACCGTGGTCGTGCCGTAGCCCTTCGGATCGCCATAGCCGTTATAGCTATAGCTGATCGTCATCAGCGGCTTGGCCACCGTGGCGCCGAACTTGGTGCCGTAGAGCGTCATGGTCTTTGCCCAGTAACCCGACACCTTCGTCACCTTGAAGGTGGACTGCACCAGCGCCGGCGTCTTGCGCACCGCGGAGCCGACGCCGACCTGCACCGTGTCGATCCGTGCGATCTGCATGAAATTGGTCGGCATTGGATAGTTGGCCGTGGCGGTGAAGGTCGCCGCGCCGAAACTGTCGACATTGACGCTGGTGAGCGTCGCCGTGCCCTGGCCGCTATTGGCCGCATAGGCCTGCTGCAGCGCCGTCTGGCGGTCGGCCAGCGATGTCGTCGTCGGCAGCGTGGTGATCGAGATGATCGCGGCGTCGAGCGCGTTCTGCATGTCGCTGCGGGTCGTCACCGCCGAGGTGTAGTCGACCGAAAAGCCGACTGCCGTCACCAGCGGGATCGTCAGCAGCACCATCATCGGCATCATCGAGCCGTCGCGGCTAGCAAGGAAGCGCCTCGCCATTCCGGCCAGCGCGGCCGGGCTGAACTTTCGGGCAGAACTTGGCATGCTTAAGGCCTTCATCATCGCGGCATCGGAGCCGGTTTACCATCCGGGCGCGGAGCATGCCCTAAAGCGGTGGAGGAATGTTTAAGCGGTTTTGAATGTTTCGTGTGCGGCCCCTTCGCCCCGTTTACGGGGAGAAGGTGGATCGGCGCGTAGCGCCGAGACGGATGAGGGGTGAGTCAGCCGAACGATGATCATCGTCATCCGCGGCGCAAGGTGCCCACCCGTCGACGACGGACTCACCCCTCATCCGCCCTTCGGGCACTGCGGCCCTTCGCTATCGCTCCGGGCGTTCGTCGCTCGGAAAGCCAAGCAATTGGCTTTCCCTCCGCTGCGCGGACCACTCCTCACCCCCGCAAGCGGGGCGAAGGAAAGCCCCGCCGCTTGCCCCTCAACCCCGCCCCTGCTAAAGCGCGCCGCATGACGACGCCGCTCGACCACATCCGCAATTTCTCCATCGTCGCCCATATCGACCATGGCAAATCCACGCTTGCCGACCGGCTGATCCAGCTCACCGGCGCGCTGGAGGAGCGCGACATGAAGGAGCAGGTGCTGGACTCGATGGATATCGAGCGCGAGCGCGGCATCACCATCAAGGCCCAGACGGTCAGGCTCAACTACCGCGCCAAGAACGGCGAGGACTATGTGCTGAACCTCATCGACACGCCTGGACATGTCGACTTCGCCTATGAGGTGTCGCGTTCGCTCGCCGCCTGCGAGGGGTCGCTGCTGGTGGTGGACGCTTCCCAGGGCGTCGAGGCGCAGACGCTGGCCAATGTCTACCAGGCCATCGACAACAACCACGAGATCGTCGTGGTGCTGAACAAGGTCGACCTGCCGGCGGCCGAGCCCGAGCGCATCCGCGAGCAGGTCGAGGAGGTGATCGGCCTCGACGCCTCCAACGCGGTGCTGATCTCGGCCAAGACCGGCCTCGGTGTGCCGGACGTGCTGGAGGCGATCGTTCACCAGCTGCCGCCGCCGCGCGAGGGCGACATCAACGCGCCGCTCAAGGCCATGCTGGTCGACAGCTGGTACGACGCCTATCTCGGCGTCATCGTTCTGGTGCGCATCATCGACGGCGTGATGAAGAAGGGCCAGACCATCCGCATGATGGGCACCGGCGCGAAATATCTCGTCGAACGCACCGGCGTGTTCAAGCCGGCCCGCGTCAATGTCGACGAGCTCGGCCCGGGCGAATTCGGCTTCTTCACCGGCTCGATCAAGGAAGTGGCCGACACCCGCGTCGGCGACACCATCACCGAGGACCGCCGCCCGACGCAGAAGGCGCTGCCCGGCTTCAAGCCGGCGCAGCCGGTGGTGTTCTGCGGCCTGTTCCCGGTCGACGCCGCCGATTTCGAGGATCTGCGCGCCGCCGTCGGCAAGCTGCGCCTCAACGACGCCAGCTTCTCTTATGAGATGGAGACGTCGGCCGCGCTCGGCTTCGGCTTCCGCTGCGGCTTCCTCGGTCTGCTGCATCTGGAGATCATCCAGGAGCGGCTGGAGCGCGAGTTCAACCTCGACCTCATCGCCACCGCGCCTAGCGTCGTCTATCGCATGAACCTCATCGACGGCACGGTGAAGGAATTGCACAACCCGGCCGACATGCCCGACGTGGTCAAGATCGCCTCGATCGAGGAGCCGTGGATCCGCGCCACGATCCTGACGCCCGACGACTATCTCGGCGGCATCCTAAAACTCTGCCAGGACAGGCGCGGCATCCAGGCCGATCTCTCCTATGTCGGCAAACGCGCCATGCTGACCTACGACCTGCCGCTCAACGAGGTGGTGTTCGATTTCTACGACCGGCTGAAGTCGATCTCCAAGGGCTACGCCTCCTTCGACTATCATTTGACCGATTATCGCGAGGGCGACCTGGTGAAGATGTCGATCCTGGTCAATGACGAGCCGGTCGACGCTTTATCCATGCTTGTGCACCGCTCGGCCGCGGAGAAGCGCGGCCGCGCCATGTGCGAGAAGCTGAAGGAGCTGATCCCGCAGCATCTCTTCAAGATCCCGATCCAGGCGGCCATAGGCGGCCGCATCATCGCACGCGAGACCGTCTCGGCCCTGCGCAAGGACGTCACCGCCAAATGCTACGGCGGCGACGTGACCCGCAAGCGCAAGCTGCTCGACAAGCAGAAAGAGGGCAAGAAGCGCATGCGGCAGTTCGGCAAGGTGGATATCCCGCAGGAGGCGTTTATCCAGGCGCTGAAGATGGGGGATTGAGGGGGGCTTTGGCGCGCGGAGCGCTCGCTACTCCTCAGCGAAGTATCGATTTACCTCAGTGAGCATGTCACAGAATTCCACATCGAATTCCGATGCGTGGAATTCGTCCAAAACCTGAAACAGCGAGATAGATATCCCGTAGGCCTCGTCAAGCACCCGATTGTAAGCCGAAAAAAACTCTTTTCCAGAAATTCGACAACTATATCCCCGAGTCGTCCAATCTTTATCAAATTCGCTTTTAGCCAACTTCAGAATGGTCTGAGTGTCCCTACCGTCGCGTTTGAGCTGATAGTACTTGCTTGTCGCCGATTGGACGTTAATGAGGCAATCCTCGCGCATTTCCAAAGAAATAGCGGACAAGGTATTGTCGATCCACGCATCTTCTATCGTTTTCTCTTTCTTTTTAGCTGCCTTTTGCGTAGCCTTGTAGATCGCGTCCCGAGCGATGACATAGTTCTCGATCTCTTTTCGCCGGAGGACATGACAGAAGACCCCCGACCTTCTTAGCTTCTGCTCGTGGCCTTCAATTTCGTCCAAGCATCGATAATCTCGGTCAAAGATCGCGGCGATCTTGGGTTGAATTCCAAAAAGCTCCTGAAAGGCCCAAGGCAGGTTGCCTACCCGAGGCCATTGTTCGTACCCACCTATCTTGAGCAGCATCGTGTCAGGATCGCTAAATACCCCATCGGGAATCAGCATTTGCTCGAACCTTCGATAGATGGAGCGATCGTTTCCCTCGAATGCTATTATCCTTCTGGCTCTAGAAAGACGCGCAAAGTCGGCGTTCTCTGAGGAACCTAATAGCGCATGCGCGCTACGGTAGCCTTCCTCGGTGGTGATCCGCTTCCCTGTCTGCAGTTCCGATCTCACCAGAACGACATCGCCTGAGTTGGCTTCGTTCATGATCTCTGCCGAATGAGTGGCAAGAAAAATCTGAGAAAATCTCTTCTTGGCAATGCCGTAAAGTCTTCTCTGTAGGTCGGCGTGGAGGTACACGTCAGGCTCGTCCAGAACGAGGATATCTCCTCCCGACCCTCGAAGAAAATGGGCCATGATTTGCATCCACGCCTGAAATCCAAATCCTGACAAATAGATTTCTCTTGGATACCCCTTCTCGAGGTAAATCATCTCAAGCGTCGATGGCACTCCAACAATTACTTTCGGTTTTTGAACCTCGATATCTTTCCAATTACCCTCCACTAGCGCGGAGAATTCCTGAAATTCGCCGTGGCTCTTCTGTCGCCAAATATTCCTAAAGTTTCGCGCAGCAAGTCGAGTATGCTCGACGCTTCTAACGTAATCGGGATCGTTCGGTTTCTCGGTTTCCTCAAACTGACCCAGCGTCGGAACGACAATTATGGATTCTGGAAAGCAGTCTCTGAAGAAGGCCTTGGTGCTCTTTGCTCTTCTATCTGATTGTATGAAAACGATTGGTTGACGGTCGACGTTCAGTATAATGTGAAGGGCGGATCCATTCTCGTGAAATATCGAAATCTTAACGTCATCTTCCGACTCATCTGTCGGTATATTTGCAATGGGCAGGCAAAAATTCTTATTAGCCATTTCGTATGTTGCGCAAACGCCATACGGACTTTGGGTCTTCAGGACCGGAAGTCTGTATTCCGCGTAGCGAGCTACGTCAGCGAACAGCCGGAGGGCGTCGAGCACTGAAGACTTTCCAGCGTTGTTTGGACCTACGAAGATATTTCGCTCTTTGCAGGTAACGCGGAATTTAGAGTGCTTTCGAAAGTTCTCGAACTCGATTCGCCTTAGAATTTAAACCTCCTCCCGCTAGTGCCGTCTTAGGTTAGATTCCTACATGATTCTGCCTGAGCCGTAACGGTGTCGCACGTCATTTCGGCCCTGAGCCTCCCGCCATCGAACCCCCTCGCCTCTGTTCCTTCGGGAGGTTGCTTTCGATTTTTCAGTTCGTGTCTATGATCCCAGTGCACTTGCCTAGTGTCCTCCCTTCTCCATCCGCCCACCTTGGCGTATCCTGTTCCCCGGCTTGGGGAGACATCACATGCGCTCCACCTCGGACACCGTCGGGGCCTCGCCATTGGCGGCGCGTTGGGCATGGCGGGCACTTTCGTTGGCAGCGACGCGCTGCGCGAGACGCTGTGGACCATCGACGGCGCGGGCATCGTCGTCGCCGCGGCGCTGCTGACGATAAAATACCAGCGGCTCGGCAATGATCTCGTCGCGGCCGGCTTTCTCACTTTCCTCGCCGGCGAAAGCCTGCTTCTGGCCGGCAATGCGGCGGGGCTGCAGGCCAGCGTGCCTTCCTATGCCGGCGGCATTGCGCTGTGGGCGGCGGGGCTGGTCATGGTTAGCGCGCAGGCCACCTTCGCGCTCTGGATGCGGCTCACGGGGCTCATTGCCGCCGCGCTCTTCACTGTTTCGGTGCTGATGATCCTGTGGGGCGCGCCGCTTTTGCCCACCTCGTCGCCGCTGCCGGCGCTCGGCTATCCGTTCCTGGTGCTGACCTTCGTCGGCTGGATCTGGACTTTGCTGAAAGCGGAGCGCTGAGTGCCAGGGCCATGGCCGCGCCGCTCGAACTCCGCAACAGCCCGTCGGGAAAGATCTTTCCGGCGCTCGGGCCGTTCCTGATCGGCGGCGTCTTCGGCTTCGGCGCGCTGCAGGGCGTGGCCTCGGGCGCGGATGGAGGGCATGTGCTGTGGATCGCGCTGCTCGCCGCCGCTTGTCTCGGGCTCGGCGCCTTTATCGCGCGCGGCGCTTTCGACACTTCGGTCAAGGTCGTCTTGGATCAGCGTGGTTTCCGCGATGCTCGCGCCGGCGACGTGCTGGTGCCGTGGAGCAAGGTGCGGAGCGTGCGGCTTGCCGCCGGCGGCAAGGGCGCGGCGATGCTCAATTTCGAGCTCACCGGCGAGCCGCCCGACGAAATCCGCTATTCCTCCGCCAACGCCTTCGGGCTGATGCCTTTCGGCCGGAACACCGTGCATATGGAGATCTCCTCGCTCGACGTGCGGGGGCAGGACCTGGTGGATGCGGTGAAGAAGTTTGCACCGCATGTGGTGGTGAGGCGGTGATTCGCGGGGAGATGTCCGGCAGGACAGCGGGGCGCTGTCCCGCCGGCATCTCAAGGCCTAGGTTCCTCGCCCCGCCACGTGCGGGGAGAGGTGTCCGCGAAGCGGACGGAGAGGGGCCTTCGTAGGGCGCTCCCCTCTCCGTCTCGGCTTCGCCGAGCCACCTCTCCCCACTTTCGTGGGGCGAGGAAACGCGAACTCACAGGCGCCGCGTTCCTTCACGCCCCCCTCTGCCCTGCCGGGCTTTCGTTGCTCGGAAAGCCAAGCAATTGGTTTCCCGTCCGCTGCGCGGACCGCTCCTCAACCCCCACAAGGGGGGAGATTACGCACTCCACCCGTGCTCTACTCCCCTCGGGGACCTCGCCATGATTCGCGCTCTGCTCGCTCTCCTTCTCCTCACCACGCCGGCCGCCGCCGCCGACATGTCGGTCTTCGTGCGCAACCAGCGCTCGGACGGCGTGGCGCTCGAGCTGTTCAGCCGCGACAGCCAGAAAGTCTGGCCGGGCGGCGACAAGGTGTTCCTGATCCGGCCGAAGGCGAAGAAATCCGTGCCGATCTCCTGCGAGCCCGGCGAGCATATCTGCTGGGGCGCCTGGGTGGACGGCGACGATTCCGTCAGCGCCGGCGTCGGCCCCGACAACGACCAGCCCTGCGACACCTGCTGCTTCATCTGCGTGGAGCATTCGACAGAGACGGTGGACCTGGCGGAGTAGGGGGAGTTCAACGCTTGGGTTCCTCGCCCCCGCAAAGCGGGGGAGAGGTGTCCGCGAAGCGGACGGAGAGGGGGCCTTCGTAGGGCGCTCCCCTCTCCGTCTCGGCTTCGCCGAGACACCTCTCCCCACTTCGTGGGGCGAGGAACCTTAATCCTGAGAAGCCGCGATCCTTCGCGCCCCCCTCTGGCCTGCCGGCCATCTCCCCCACAAGGGGGAGATCAGACGTCGCTGCCGTCTTCGCCAATCCCCTCAAATTCACCCCACTATTTTCCTCCCCACCCCTTGGCATCGCCACGCCTCATGCCATCATCCGGCATCGGCCGTGGGGGCCGATTCTGTCTCGGGGGTTCTCATGTCCATCTCTTTCGCGCGCCGCGCCGCCGCCGCGCTTTCGCTTGCCGTCCTCATCGCGCCCGCCGCCCATGCCGGCGACGTCACCTTCCAGATCAGGAACAACCATCCCAACGCCATGCGCGTCGAGCTCTACAGCCAGGACCGCGACTATGTCTGGCCGGGCGATGGCAAGGATTTCTATCTCGACGACGGCGAGACCAAGCAACTGCCGATCTCTTGCAACGAGGGCGAGAAGATCTGCTACGGCGCCTGGGTGGACGGCGACGAAAGCACCTATTGGGGCGTCGGCCCCAACAACCAGGAGACCTGCGAGGATTGCTGCTACACCTGCAGCGGCGGCCAGACCGAGGAGATCGACCTGGAGGAGTAGGGGCGCCGAAGCTGCTGATCTCCCCCTAGTGGGCCGTTTACGGGGAGAAGGTGCCGGCAGGCGGATGAGGGGCGGCGCTGAGCTTTCAGGTAAAGCGGGACGGCGCGACCTTGGGCAAAGGCAGGCAGCCGGCGCTCAAACTGCAGACGCCGGCGCTGCCCCTCATCCGCCCTTCGGGCACGGGCCCTTCGCTGTCGCTCCGGGCGTTCGTCGTTCGGAAAGCCAAGCAATTGGCTTTCCGTCCGCTGCGCGGACCACTCCTCACCCCCGCAAGCGGGGAGAAGGAAGCTAGCTCTGCGCTGTCCAGAACGCGATCTCCTGCGCCTTGGTCCGGAGCTCGGTCTTCAGCCACTGATCGTCGTCGTCGAGATAGCTCCACGGCGTCTTGCCCTCAGCCCGCATCTCGCGGATGTAGGAGCGGTAGCGATAGTGGCTGTAGACCGACATCGCGTAGGTGGCATAGGCGGCGGCGAGCTTGCGGTGACCACGGATGATGACCAGGTTCTCGTCGTTCTTCCGACTCGCCGGCGCCGAGAAATTGTGGCTCCCGGTCACCACCACGCAGTCCTTCGAATGCGGGTCGGTCACCAGGATCTTCGAGTGCACGATGGCGTGGCCGATCTGCGACAGGAACTCGCGCCGGTTGACCTCGGCGATCCATGGCCCGAGCGGCGCGTCGAGGCCTTGCGGCTGCGCCACCGCATAGCGGTCGGGCGTGAATTTGCGATCGCTGCTCACCAGGTCGATGTCGAGGAAATTTTGCCCGGTGCCGCCCTCGTCCGCGCTCAGCGTCGAGACCACGCCGCGCACATACATGCCTTTCTCCTTGGCCCGCTCTCCGGCAAGCGTGTGCAGCCCCTGCTTGCCCGGCGTGAACATCAAGAACAGCACCGCCTGCCGGGCCGAGCTGATGACCTCGCGCAGCGCATCCATGTCGGCGCCGTTCGAGGTGCGGGTGAACCAGACGGTCGCCCTGGCGCTCCCGATCGTGAAGGTTTTCGGCGCGTCGTTGTCGGCGATCAGCGCCGGCGTGAAATTGGCCGGGTCGGTCTTCGGCGGCGAGGCATCCTTGAGCAGGTCCCAATTCTTGCGGAAATGCGCCGCGACAGCCGCGTCCTCGATCAGCAGGCCGTTGTTGACCTGCGTGCACAGGCCCGTGGTGCTCCAGTTGGTGCTGCCGGTCCACACCTTCTTCGGCTCGCCGTCTTCGGAGACGACGACGAACTTGTTGTGGCCGAGCCCTTTCGATTTCAGCATCCGGTCGATGGTCGAGATGCCGTGGTCGTTGAGGTTCTTGCGCGCGTCCTTGTTGCCGTCGCCGCTTTTGTCGGAACCGTTGGCGAGGATGAGATGCAGCCGCGGGCCGAGCCCGATCAGCGCCGTCTCCAGCGTCGCGTCGCCGAGCTCGTAGAGCGCGGCATGCAGCTCGTCGCCGGCGCCTTGCGTCAGCCCGACCATGCGCAGGCCGAGATCGCCTTCCAGGAAGGCGCGGAATTTCGCGTCGCCATTGGTCTGCAGGCTCTTCTTGAAGGCCGCCGGCGTCAGCCTGTTCTTGGCCATGTAGCGGGCGACGAATTGCGACAGCACCAGCCCGCGGTTGAAGTAGCAGGAAAAGCCGCCCCCGGCGTCGGTGGCAAGCGTCTTCCACTCCGTCCAGTCGCTGGAAGCGCCCTTGATCAGCGGCTTGCCGGGGCCCGTGCTCATCATCGCGGTGACCCGGTAGCGCACGACATTGCCGACATCGGCGGCATGGTCGGTCCAGTTGAAGCGCTGGAACGGCCAGACGTCGGACGGCCTGTGGTCGCCCGATTTCGGCCTGTCCTTGGTGAAGCCGACGCGGTTCTCCACCGTCTCGATCTTCTCGGTCGCGCCAACCTTGCGGCCGCGCTCGAGCAGGAAACCCCGGCATCCGGCGATGAAGTCGCTCGGCGCCCAGGCGACGAAAGCGTCGTCGCCATTGGTGTAGACGGAAACCTTTATCTGGACGGCCATTTGTCGGTCCTCCCCGATGCAGCGCCGGCTGGTCCGGCATATCACTGCAGCCAACAAAATCCGCGCCGGAAGCAATGCTCCGGATCAACTGAAACAGAACTTTCGAGAAGGTGGCGGCGGTGATTATGTGGCGGCAGAAGATCGAACGTCAATGTTTTGCAGCGTCAAGTATAACTCTATGAACTGCTTCACACTGTGCTCTGTTTGCAAGCAAAACAAGGGCGATGGTTTCGAGGGTCATGGGTTCAAACGGCAGACCGGGCTGGAGCACTCCAGGAAAGTGCGAGCGACGCCGTTCACCGTTTCTGTCCTTGAAATCGGCGCGAAGGCAGGGGATTGGCCAAAGCCGCCCGAACCTCGTCATTCCTGGGCGGAGCAGCCGCGAAGCGGCGTCGCGGAGACCCTGGAATCCATGCCATGACTTTGAGCGCAGGATGCATCAGAGCAGAATTCTGCACCATTGCGGCGCTCGGAAGTCACGGCATGGATCCTCGGGTCTGCGCGCGTCGCTTCGCTCCTTGCTCCGCCCGTGGATGACGACTTCGCGTAGGCTTTGGCCAATCGCCTAGGCATCCGCCACGCATATATCCCTAAGCCGGGAACCGGCCGGCCCGGAGACCGTTTCGAAATTCGCTCCGGCGAGTCATATGGTGGTGGTTTCGAGAACCGGAGCGGAGCGGACATCAGGTCCGTGAGCCTGCGCATGATCCGAAAATCGAAATCGATTTTCGGAAAGGATCATGCGCCAAGCAAAAGTGCTGCAGCGTCCTTTGCGCGTCCAAGAGGACGCGCGGCGCTGCAGTAGCGCAGAAACCGCCGGCAGATGGCCGCCGGAGTAGAATTTCCAAACGGTCTCTCAGCTCTTGCTGGAGGCCAGCACAAGCACCGGCTTCTCGCTGTAAAGCTGCGGGAACAGCGCCTTGAGATTCTCGATCTTGGGCAGGTCGTTGTAGACGATATAGGGATAGGTCGGGTTCAGCGTCAGGAAGTCCTGATGATAATCCTCGGCCGGATAGAAGGTCTTGCCGGTTTCCAGCGTGGTGACGATCGGCTTCGAAAACACCTTGGCCTTGTCGAGCTGGGCGATGTAGCTCTCGGCGACCTTCTTCTGCTCGTCATTCTCGGCGAAGATCGTCGAGCGGTACTGCGTGCCGGAATCCGGCCCCTGATAGTTGAGCTGCGTCGGGTTGTGCGCGACCGAGAAATAGACCTGCAGCAGCTGGCCGTAGGTGACCTTCGACGGGTCGTAGGTGATCTCGACGGATTCGGCATGGCCCGTGCGGCCAGTGCCGACCACCTCATAGACGGCGTTCTCGGCGCTGCCGCCTGTATAGCCCGATACCGCCTTGCTGACGCCCTTGACGTGCTGGAACACGCCCTGCACGCCCCAGAAGCAGCCGCCGGCGAAGATCGCCTTCTCGGTGCCGCTCGCCGCCTTCTCGTCCATTGCCGGCGGCGGGATCACCACCGCGTCCTCGGCCGAACGCGCCGGGCTCTGCCAGAAGACGGCCGCGGCGACTGCCGCAAGGCCAAGCGCCGCAAGCGCGCCGCGGGTGAAGAATGGCCGCGCGGCTTTTGTCTTTGTGCCGTTCATGTCCTGATCTCCTGTCATTGTCTTAGCATATACGAAGGAAGCCGTCGGGAGGTTGTCACTTTGCCGTGCGGCGGTGTGTAACCGCCAACGGCGCTCCCCCTCATCCGGCCGCTTCGCGGCCACCTTCTCCCCGAGGGGAGAAGAGATAGCGGCGGCGCCGACCGCTCCTCTCCCCTTGGGGAGAGGTCGGATTGCCCCGAATTGCTCTTCGCAATTCGGTTGGCAATCCGGGTGAGGGGAAGTGCCAAGCTCACCTTACTGAGCGGTGCTATCCGCCGGCTTCATCGCGTCCGTCGCCGGCTTCATGGCGTCGGTTGCAGGCTTCATCGCATCCGCAGGCTTCATGGCATCCGTGGCCGGCTTCATCGCCTCAGTGCTCATCGCGTCGGGCTTCATGGCGTCGGCCGGTTTCATCGCGTCCGTCGCTGGCTTCATCGCATCGGTCGCCATGGCATTGGCGGGCTTCATGGCGTTGGTCGCGTCGTCGGCGCGGGCGCCGGCCACGAAGACCGCGGCGGAAAGCGCGAAGGCCAGAGCCGGCAGCGTGAGGAACTTGGTCATGGTCGTACTCCTTGGGTTTTGGCGCGCGCATGCGGGCCTTGGTGAAGCGTTGCCGCCCATGCGGCCCCGCGCGAAAGGGAATGAAAAATCAGTTGGCGGCGGCGGCCAGGATCGGCCCGCCGCGCGGCGCCTGCACCAGCACGGCGGTGCTCAAGCCGCCGCTGGCCGCCGGCAGCGGCAGCGTTGTCGCTTCACCGTTCCAGCTGCCGAGCCTTGTCAGCGCATGCACGACATTGGCGTGCGGCAGCGTGCGGCCGGTGTTCTCGCCACGCGCCACCGGCACCTCGACGACGCCCTTGTTGTAGCGCACCAGCCAGATGTCGGCGCCGCCGCCCAGCGCCTTGCCGGCGCCGATGCTGACCTTGCCCTGCCCGAGCGAAAGCTCGGGGCCCTGCGGGTGGCCGCTGTTGGCGATGAGGCCCTGGATCTCGCCGGGCGCACCACCCACGGCGTCATGGCTGCCATTCACCACCACCTGCGGCGTGAACGGCCCGTCATGGCCGAGCGACGGCTCATAGGTCACCTGGCGGTCGGTGAATTCCTTGCGGCCAAAAGTGTCCTTCCAGCCGAGATAGTCCCAGTAGGTGACGTTGAACGATAGCGCCAGCACGCCCGGCTGGTCCTTGACCTTGATCAGGTTGGCATTGGCCGGCGGGCAGGACGAGCAACCCTGGCTGGTGAACAGCTCGACCACGGTGAGTGGCTGGGCGGCCGCGGCACCGATCGTGGCCACGAGCATCGCGCCGGCAAGCAGGCCTGTCTTCAATCGGGTCATGGGAAGCAATCTCCGTAGCGGGGTCATGCTCCCATTTCGCCACCGCGGATCGCTTCGTTACAGGCTTCACCGGTTTGTGATTGCAGGCCGCTTCTCTTCCGATCGCGGAAGAAGGCTCATCCGTTCACCGCGCGGCTATCTTCCGGCGCTTCGGCCCTTTCCGTCAGCCCGTAATCGCGCACGACCTGGGCGATGCGCAGACGGTAGCCGGCAAAGATGCCGCCGCGGCCGGCCTTTTGCGCCTGGCGGTGCTCCTCGGTGTTGCGCCAGGCTTTCACCGCTTCCTCGTCGCGCCAGAAGGACAGCGACAGCACCCGCTTCGGATCGGTCAGGCTCTGGAAGCGCTCGACCGAGATGAAGCCGTCGATGCTTTCGAGCAATGGCCTGAGCTCGGCGGCGATGCCGAGATAGGCATCGCGCTTTCCTTCGGCCGGTTCGACCTCGAAGATGACAGCGATCATGCCTCTATTCCTTCCTTGACGGTCACGTCGGTGCGAAAGAGCTGCCTTGGACCGTGCGGTCCCGACACCAGCTTCAGGAAGACGCGATCTTCCTTCAAGATGAACTTCTCACGCCTGGCGAACTCGTAATTTGCCTTGCCCGCGGGGTCCTCGGCAAGCCGGGCGCGATAGGCCTCATAGGCGGCGAGGCTCTCGATATTGTAGGCGGCATAGGCCGTGGTGGCCGAGCCTTCATGCGGCGCGTAGTAGCCGATGAGCTCGGCGCCGCAGCGCGGAATGGCCTGGCCCCAGGCGCGCGCATATTGCTCGAAGGCCGCCCGGCCGAACGGGTCGATCTCGTAGCGGATGAAGCAGGTGATGGTCATGTCGGTCTCCTCGTCGGTTGGCTTGCGTGCATCGATGCTTCGACCGTGATCGAAACATCGCTGGCGGCTCTGTGCTAGAGCAGGATGACGTTTCGTTGAATCGTCATCCTGCTCTAACTCTTTGTTGGAGCATGATCTTTTCCGAAAACCGGTTCCCACTTTTCGGGATCATGCTCTAGGCATCCTCCTGTCAGGAGTGTTTGCCCGGGCTGCTTGAGATGAGCCCAGAATAATGCTTCCCTGACGTGAATGCTTCGATGAGGATCGAACCATGCGTGAAGGACCCGACATCGCCCGCATCGCCAGCCTGGTCGGCGACCCGGCCCGCGCCAACATGCTGAACGCGCTGATGGGCGGCACCGCGCTGACGGCGTCGGAGCTGGCGCTGGAAGCCGGCGTGTCGATGCCCACGGCTTCCTCCCATCTGTCGAAGCTGATGGAGGGCGGGCTGCTCACCTTGGCGAGCCAGGGCCGTCACCGCTATTACGGGCTGGCCAGCGCGCAGGTGGCCGGCATGATCGAGGCGATCATCGGCGTCGCCGAGGCGGTCGGTCCGAAGCGGGTGCGGCCGGGACCGCGCGACGCGGCGATGCGGGTGGCGCGGGTCTGCTACGACCACCTCGCCGGCGAGCAGGCGGTGGCCATGCTCGACCGGCTTTTCGACCGGAAGCTTCTGCTGCGCGAGGACAATGAAATCAGGCTCTCGCCAGCCGGTGCCGCGCATTTTTCCGCGCTCGGCATCGAGATCCAGGCCAAGGCGCGGCGGCCGGTGTGCCGCGCCTGCCTCGACTGGAGCGTGCGGCGCTCGCATCTCGCCGGGATGCTCGGCGCCGCTATCCTCGACAAAATCATCGCGGAGAAATGGGCCCGCCGCGAGAAGGACAACCGAGCCGTGGTGTTCTCGCCGAGGGGCAGGCAAGAGTTTGGGAGGGTGTTTCTGGCGTAGGGGGCGCGCACTAACGACAGCCTCGCAATGCTGGCGCGAGGCCCCCTCTCTGCCCTACCGGGCATCTCCCCCTCAAGGGGGGAGATCGATGTCATGCCGGCTTTCGCCAACCTTCAACATTGCAGGACAAGCGAGGCGTCGAGACTGCCAATCTCCCCCCTTGAGGGGGTTGAGGAGCGGTCCGCGCAGCGGACGGGAAGCCAATTGCTTGGCTTTCCGAGCGACGAAAGCCCTGAGCGACAGCGAAGGGCCGCGCAGTCCGGCAGGACAGAGGGGGCGCGAAGGATCGCGGCGTTGCCCGGCGCTTGCGAGGCTCACCCCCTTTTCAACGCCTTCCCCAGCTTGAAGAACTCCCTCCACGGATCGGCTTTCTTCAGTTGCGCCAGTGTGGAAGCATCCCCAAGCGGGAAGGCATTCGGCGCCAGCCCCTTCTCGATCTCGGGCCAGGTCACCGGCATCGATATCGTGGCGCCCTTCTTGGCGCGCGAAGAATAGGGCGCGACGGTGGTCGAGCCGCGGCCGTTGCGCAGATAGTCGACGAAGATCTTTCCGGTGCGCGCCTTCTTCGACAATGTCGCGGTGTAGCGGTCGGGCGCCGCCTGCTCCAGCGCACGGGCGAAGTCGTGCGCGAAATCCTTGACCTCGTCCCATTCCGCCGAGGGTTTCAGCGGCACCAGCACATGATAGCCCTTGCCGCCGGAGGTCTTGACCAAATTGGGCAGCGACAAATCGTCGAGCTGCCTGCGGATGTCGAGCGCCGCCTCGCGCACTTTGGAGACATCGACGCCTTCGTCCGGGTCGAGGTCGAAGATGATCTGGTCCGGCTTTTCCAGCTCATCGATCGTCGAGCCCCAGATGTGCACCTCGACCACGCCGTACTGGACCAGCGCCGCCAGCCCGTCGAAATCCTTGATGTAGAGGATCTCCTCGCCATCGGTCGGATCTTTCATGCGGGCGATCTTGTCGCTCATGCCGGGCGAGGCGTGTTTCTGGAAGAAGCGCTGGCCGTGGATGCCGTCCGGCGCGCGCACCAGGCTCAGCGGCCGGTTGACGACGAATGGCTCCATGCGCGGCCAGACCAGCGCGTAGTGTTCGAGCAGGTCCTGTTTCGAAACCTTCTCGTCCGGCCACAGCAGCTTGTCGGGATGCGAGAGTTTTATCGAGGTCTTGGCCGCTCCGGCTGAGGTCTTGGCGGGTTTTGCGCCCGGCTTTGCTTCGCTCTCGGCCTTGCCGGCTTGCTTCGGCTTTTCCTGCACGACTTCCTCCGCCGGCTTGTCCTCGCGCAGCCCCTGGAACGAGGCATGACGGATTATACGGTCGGATGTCCAGCTGCGGAACTCCACCTCGCCGACAAGCTCGGGCTTGACGAAGGTGAGCCCCTTGCCCTTCGGCACCGCGGCCGAGAAGGGCGATGTCTTCGCCTCGAGGCGATCGAGCTTCTTTTTCAGATCCGTCATCACCTTGCCGGAAAAGCCGGTGCCGACACGGCCGGCATAGTGCAGCTTGCCGCCCTCATTGAAGCCGACCAGCAGCGAGCGCAGGCCGCGGCCCGTCTTGTCCGAAGGCAGATAGCCGCCGATGACGAATTCCTGCCTGAGCGTGCATTTCGACTTGATCCAGGTGAGGCCGCGCCCGCAGCGATAGGGCGCGTCGGCGCGCTTCGACACCACCCCTTCGAGGCCCATGCGGCAGACATGCTGCAGCATGACCTTGCCGGGTTCGTGGAAATGATCGCTGAAGCGCAGTGCCGAATCCTCGGGCTGCCGGCCCAGCAGTTCGGCCAGCGCCTGCTTGCGTTCGACCAGCGGCTCGCGGCGCAGGTCCTCGCCGTCGAGCCGCACCAGGTCGAAGACATAATAGATGAAGCGGTCGGCGCGGCGGGCCGACAGGTCCGCCTGCAGCAGCGGGAAGGACGACACACCGCTGTCGGCCAGCACCACGACCTCGCCGTCGATGATGGCGTCGCGGCATTTCAGCTTGGCCAGGGCCGCTGTGACCGGCCCCTCGAATTTCCCTGTCCAGTCGAGGCCGGCGCGGGTGAGCAGCCTGACCTCGCTGCCTTCGATCTGCGCCTGCATGCGATAGCCGTCGAATTTCACCTCGTGCAGCCAGTCGTCGCCGGTGGGTGCTTCCTTCTCCAGCGTCGCCAGTTGCGGCTCGATGAATTCGAGCCGCCCGGCCCGGCCGGCCTTGGCTTTGGCGGGCCTGTTGGACTGCCAGACCTTCGGCGTCTGCCCCTTGGCCGCCTTGCCTTCGCCGACCTCCTCGATGGTCAGGCCCGATTTCACCGATTTCGGTTTTTCTTCGAGGATATCCTCGCCGGGACGGGCGGCGGCATCGTCGGATTTGATCAGCAGCCAGTTGTCGCGCCTCTCGCCGGGGCGCGGCCTCAGCCTGACCAGATGCCAGCGGCCGTTGAGCTTGTGGCCTTCGAGCTCGAAGTCGATATGGCCCTTCTTCATGCCCTGAGCGGGATCGCCATCGGGCATCCATCTACCCTCGTCCCACACCAGGACCGAGCCGCCGCCATACTGGCCCTTTGGAATGGTGCCTTCGAAGGAAGCATAGTCGATCGGGTGATCCTCGACATGCACGGCCAGCCGCTTCTCATGCGGGTCGAGGCTCGGGCCGCGCGTCACCGCCCAGCTCCACAGCACGCCGTCATATTCCAGGCGGAAATCATAGTGAAGCCGCGTCGCGGCATGCTTCTGGACGACGAAGATGCCGCCGGCCTGCTTGCCGCGCTTCACCTTGCCGGCCGGCTCGGCGGTTTTCCTGAAGTCGCGCTTGGCGTGATATTGTTCGAGGCTGGCCATTGCGGGCTCCTATGCGGACTTGCGCTTCGGCGCGGCTTTGGCCTTCGCTCGTTTGGCCGGCGCTTTGGACGATGCCTTGCCGGCTTTGCCGTCATCCGCGTTGAGGCTCTTCTTCAGCGCGTCGAACAGGTTAACGACATTGGACGGTTTCGGCGATGCCTTGGCCTTCGGCGCCTTTCTCCCGGCCTTCCTGGAGCGGACCAGCTCGAGCAGCGATTCTTCGTACCGATCCCTGAACTTTGCAGGGTCGAACTTCGCCTTCTTCTTGTCGATGATAGTCTCGGCCAGCCCGACCATCTCGCCGTCCAGCTTCGCGGACTGGATGTCGGCGAAGACGCCGGACGCGTCGCGAACCGTATCTCCGTAGCGCAGCGTCGTCAGCAGCATGCCTTTGCCGAATGGCTCGATCATCGCCGGGCGCTCCCGCTGATAAAGCACGATGCGGGCGAGGCCGGCCATTTTCTTCTCCGCAAGCGCATCGCGAATGACGGCGAAGGCCTCCTGCGAGACCTTGTCGGCGGGGGAGACGTAATAGGGCGTGTCGAGATAGACCTGGTCGATCGAGGCCTTGTCGACGAAACCGTCGAGATCGAGCGTGTGCGAGGATTGGATCTGGACCGCCTCGATATCTTCGTCCTCGATGCGGATGAATTCGTCCTTGCCGACCTCGAAGCCCCTGACCTCCTCATCCTCTTCCAGCGGCTTTTGGCTTTTCTGGTCGACATAGACACGCCGCACCCTGTTGCCGGTCTTTCGGTTGAGGATGTGGAAGGACACCTTTTCGGCGTGGGTGACGACGTTGCTCAGTTGGATGGCGCAGGTGACCAGTGAAAGCTTGAGATAACCGCTCCAGGCGGGGCGCGGCGCCATGACGAACACTCCTTGCAACATCGGGGCAACATCGGACAAACCGAAACGACCGGAACGCCGCTTCGGTTCCCGGGGACGGGAAAGCCGACGCCATGCGCCGGCCTTATCGTCAGGCTATTCGGCCGCCTGCAGGTTGATCTTGCTTTCGGCGATCTCGGTGAGCTTGCGGTCGGTCGCCTCTTCTTCCTTGAGGTTCTTGGCCAGCACATTGGCGCAATCGCTGCGGCTGAGCTGCTTGGCCCAGGCGATCAGCGTGCCGTATCGCGTTATCTCATAGTGCTCGACGGCCTGCGCGGAGGCGATCAGCGCCGCATCGAGGACATCCTTGTCGTCGACATCGCCGCTGACCTCGTCAGCCTCCGCGAGGATGCCATCGATGGCCGGGCAGTTGACGGTCTTGGCCTTGACACCATGCAGCTCGAACACCTGCTCGACCCGCTCGATGTGACCCTTGGTCTGCGTGAGATGCTTCTCAAAGCCGGCCTTCAATTGCGGATCGGTCGCCTTGTCGATCATCTTCGGCAGCGATTTCTCGATCTGCTTCTCGGCATAATAGATGTCGCGCAGCGTGTGGATGAAGAGATCGTCCAGTGTCTGGATGTCCTTCGAAAAGAAGCCCATGGCGGTTGCCTTCCATGTTTCGCATTGTCGGGGAGTTGCGCGGCGGACAGCCGTCAACATGGCCGGGTTCATCCCGGTCCTTGCGGATCAACGTCGTCTTCCGTGACAGGTTCCTGTCCGCCCGGCCGGGAGAAAGGAAATTTCCTGCCGCCGGGCGAAGGTGAAACAGAGGCGCGGCCAAGCGACATCCGAACGAAACATATGTGATGCAAAAGTCACACGGCGCGGAAAGGCGACGAAAGGCACCGAAACACCGCGAATCAGCCGCAATCCGGCCACGATGCAACGAGTTTCGGACCAGAAATTAACATCACGTTCACCGACTATTCACGCCTCGACGCTATGCTCTCGAACAATTCGGACGGGACATCCGAAAGCGGGACAGGGACAGTTAAAATGAACTTCTGGAACCACATTACAGGCTACGCCGCCGCCATTCGCGAATTCGTCGCGCCGACCTACCGGCCGGAGCGCTATTACATGCGCGGCCCGGGGCCGGCCTGCGCGCGTCGCGGCAACTCGCTGGGCGTCGGCGCGAACTGACATGACCCGCCAACGCGCCCACCACAGCCGCATCTGCCGGCCGGCCGCCGACCAGCGCGCCACCACCTATCGCGTCGAGCGCCTTGTGCTCGCCGCCAACTGGCGTGCGACAACGCCGCGACTTTGACGCCGCCGCCGGCTGGCTTAGTGTGTCTCCTAGCTTAGTGTTTGGGGTCACAAGCAGCCGGGGCCGCGATGACCGACCTGCCCGAAAGTCCTGATTTCCCGCGCCAGGCCTATAACGCCCGCCAGCCGCTGATCGTCTTCGACGGCGTCTGCGTGTTCTGCTCGGGCTTCGTCCAGCTCGTCCTCAGGCTGGACCGGGAAAAACGCTTCCGCTTCGCCACGGCGCAATCGCCGCTCGGCGAGGCGCTGTTTCGCGAGCATGGCCTGCCGACCGACGATTACGACAGCAACCTCGCCATCATCGACGGCGCCCCCTTCACCAAGCTCGACAGTTTCGTTGCCGTCATGGCCGCGCTCGGCTGGCCTTGGCGCGCCGCGAAGGCGCTGCTCATCCTGCCGCGACCGCTGCGCGACTGGCTCTATGACCGCGTTGCCAAGAACCGCTACGCGCTGTTCGGCCGCAAGGACAGTTGCGAGATTCCTTCGGCCGAATTGCGGGAGCGGCTGATCGGCTAAAGCGCGTCGCGATCTTTCAGATTCGCTCCATGCGCTATCGCGCCTGGCTTGAGCCGGCGCAGGGTTCGAGCACGGTGGGTTCGCCGGCCGTCCCGCCCAGCTCCCGGCAACCCATGACCGTGCACAGCGTCCAGCCTTCCCCGGTGGCGCCGGACGCCGCGAGCACCAGACGCTGCTGGGGCCCGATCCGTGGCGCATAGATCCACCAGCCGTCCCGCAGCACCGAGCCCTCGGGCGGCTCCATGCCGGCGCCGGAGCCTTTGACCCGCGCCTCGACGACGTGCAGCCCGGTGGGCGACACTTTCCAATCCTCCTGCCAGCGCGTGCGTTCCACCGAATGCGTCCAGGACAGGGTGAAGGCGGCGGCGGCGAGCGTCACCGTCTTGCCGGCGGTGAGGATGCATAGGCTCATGCGGCGCCGGCCATGGACAGCCGGCGCGCGCGCCAGCAATGCCAGCCGATCCACGCCAGCGCCAGAACCCAGCCGGCCTCGTCGGTGAGCGGCAGCGCGATCACCAGGAGCAGGCCGGCTGCGAAAGCGACGAGACGCTCCCACAAGGCCATGCGCCGGGCGAGGAAGCCGACGGCGGCGGCGCCCCACAGCACAATGCCCATGCAGGCCTTGGCGACGATATAGGCGACCTCGACGGGATAGCCGAACGAGGCCGCGATCGGGCCGGCATCCTGCAGCATGAGGGCGGGCGTGTAGACGGCCATGAACGGCACGACGAAGCCGGCGATGGCGAGCTTTGTCGCCTGGATGCCGATCTTCAATCCGCTTTCCTTGGCCATCGGCGCGGCGGCGAAGGCGGCGAGCGCCACCGGCGGCGTCAGGTCCGCCATGATGCCGAAATAGAAGACGAACATGTGGCTGACCACCAGCGGCACGCCGAGCGACAGCAGCGCCGGACCGGCAAGGGAGGAGGTGATGATGTAGTTGGGGATCGTCGGAATGCCCATGCCGAGCACCAGGCAGGTGAGCATGGTCAACACCAGCGACAGGAACAGATTGTCCTCGCCGATGGAGATGATCCAGCCGATGAAAGTGGAGGCGATGCCGGTGAGCGTCAGCGTGCCGATGACGATGCCGACGATGGCGCAGGCGATGCCGACGGGCAGCGCGTTCTTGGCCCCTTCGGCAAGCGAGTCGACGCAGATGCGCAGCGTCTCGCGCCCACCCTTGAAGGCGAGGCAGGCAATGACGAGCGCCGCGATGACGAGGCTCAGCACATTGACGCCGAAACGCATGAAGGACGCGGCGGCAAGCCCGATGGCCAGCCAGAAGACGACGCGGAAGGCGAGCGGTCCGATCAATGCCGCCAACGGTGTGCCGAGGATGAGCACTATGGTCAGCGCGAGGCCCATCGTGCCGGCGAAGATCGGCGTGTAGCCGGCAAACAGAAGATAAACCAGCACGGCGAGCGGCAGCACGAGCGGCCAGTGCTTTCGCACCGCCTCCCAGGGATTGGGCAACTCGGCCTTGGCCATGCCATGCAGCCCGGCCTTGCCGGCCTCCAGATGCACCTGCCAGAAACAGGCGCCGAAATAGAGCAGCGCCGGGATGATCGCCGCCTTGACCACCTCGGCATAAGGGATGTTCAGCGTCTCGGCCATGATGAAGGCGACGGCCCCCATGACCGGCGGCATGATCTGGCCGCCCATCGAGGAGGTCGCCTCGACCGCGCCGGCAAAGGCCGAGCGGAAACCGAAGCGCTTCATCAGCGGAATGGTGAACTGGCCGCTGGCGACGACATTGGCGACGCCCGAGCCGGAGATCGTGCCCATCAGCGCGGAGGAGAGCACGCAGACCTGCGCCGGACCACCGCGCCATGAGCCGACGAGGCCGAGCGCGAAATCGTTGAACAGCGCGATCATGCCGGCACGTTCGAGGAAGGCGGCAAAGACGACGAAGATGAAGATATAGGCGGCCGACACATAGACCGGCGTGCCGTATATGCCCTCGGTGCCGAAGGCGAAGGTGTCGACCAGCTGCGCGAAATCATAGCCGCGATGGATGAAGGGCGGCGGCAGATGATTGCCGACGAAGCAATAGGCGAGGAAGATGAAGGCGATCACCGCCAGCGGCAGGCCCATCAGCCGTCTAGCGGCCTCGAAGACCAGCACCACCAGCAGCGTGCCGACGATGAGGTCCGGCGTGGTGAGGAAGCCGGAGCGGCGGATGAGGTCGGCATAGAAGACCCAGTTGTAGAGACCGGTCGCGAAACCCAGCACGCCGAGCGTCCAGAATGCCGCCTTCGCCGCCACGCCGGTGGCGCGCAAATTGGCGATCAGGCCGAAACCGAGCAACAGCAGGAAGCCGACATGCATGGCCCGCACCACCTGGCTGGGAAGGCTGCCATAGGCGGCGATGTAGATCTGGAAGACGGAGAAGGCGACCGCGATGGCAAAGGCGGCCTTGCCAGCGAGGCCGTCGCCGAAGCCCGGCGGCAGCCCTTCGACCTGTTCTTCGGCGGCGGGGGAAAGAACGGTCGGGGTCTCGGTCATTGGCGGGTTCCTGACGGGCAATACCGTTCTCCGTTGAGGGGAGGGAAACCACGTATGGGGCTCCCCCTCGCCCAGCCTCCGCTTCGCTCGGCTGACCTCTCCCCGGTGGGGAGAGGAGATTGTCGGCGTCGCTGCCAACCTCTTCTCCCCACCGGGGAGAAGGTGGCCGCGAAGCGGCCGGATGAGGGGGCTGGCGCTGCGCTATGCGATAGCCCTTCCTCGATGGTGAGGGCCTATTTCAGCAGGCCCTTTTCCTTGTAGTAGCGCTCCGCGCCGGGATGCAGCGCCACGGGCATGCCGTCCAGCGCCTTGGCCGGGTCGATCGCCTTGGCGGCGGCATGAGCGGCGGTGAGCTGGTCGAGATGCTCGAACAAGAGCTTGGTCATCTGGTACGCGGTGTCGTCGGGAACGTCGGCGCGGGTGATCAGGAAGTTGCCCACCGCGGCGGTCGGGACATCTTCCGCCTGGCCTTCATAGGTGCCTTTCGGGATGACCACGGAAAGATAAGGCGCCCCGATCTTGGCGACGTCCTCGGCCGGCACGGCGACGACGTTGATCGGCACGGAAGTTGCGAGATCGCGGATGGAGGCGACGCCGAGGCCGGCCGACTGCAAGGTGGCGTCGAGCTGGCGGTTCTTGATCAGCTCGACCGATTCGGCGAAGGGCAGGTATTCGACGCGTCCGAGATCCTCGTATTTGAGACCGGCGGCGGCGAAGATGGCGCGCGCGTTGAGCTCGGTGCCGGAGGCGGGCGCGCCCACCGACAGGCTCTTGCCCTTGAGGTCGGCGAGCGTCTTGATGCCGGAGTCCTGGCTGGCGACGATCTGGATATAATTGGGATAGATCGCGGCAATGCCGCGCAACTTGTCGAGCTTGCCCGGGAAGCCGGCTTCGGTGTTGCCCTCGGCGGCCATCTTGACGGAATCGCCGAGCGCGAAGGCGATCTCGCCCTTGCCCTGCTGCAGGAGGTTCAGGTTCTCGACCGAAGCCTTGGTCGCCTGAACCTGCGTGCGTGAGCCCTCTATGCCCTTGCCGTAGATTTCGGACAGCGCGACGCCGAGCGGATAATAGACGCCCGACGTGCCGCCGGTGAGCACATTGATGAACTCCTGCGCCCCGGCCGATACGGCGCCGAGACCGAGCGACAGCGCCAAGGCGCCGGCGGCAACAAATTTCGTCCTGAAATCGAGCATAGGTTTCTCCTCCTGAAACGGTCGCGTCGCCTCCCCGGCGCGAGACTCGTGAGTTTAGACGGGAGGAGCCAAATGCCAACCCGCAATTCAACGCATTCTGTTTGACCATGATCCTTTCCAAAAAACCGGGGCCACTTTTTGGGATCATGATCTGGACGAACGGTTGAGTGGCGGCGAAAAAGCGCCGACTTGCGCTCTGCTGCTTTGGGGACGAAAGATTTTTCCGGCGCCTGTCGAAATCGGTCGATGCCGCACGACATAGGTCGGCACGCAACGACGCGGCCTTCAAGAAACGGGAGAAGACCATGCGATACATGCTTTTGATCTACAATGACGAAGCCGCGATGGCGAATGCTCCAAAGGAGCAGACCCACCAGGTGCTCGCGGCCTATGGCGCCTACACCGAAGCGCTGAAGAAATCCGGGGCGTATATCGCCGGCGAGCGGCTGCGCCCGACCCAGGCGGCCACCTCGGTGCGGCTCACCGGCGGCAAGACCAATGTGCTCGACGGCCCCTATGCCGACACCAAGGAGCAATTGGCCGGCTTCTACATGATCGAGGCGGCCGACATCGACACGGCCATCGAATGGGGCGCGCGCTGTCCCGCGTCCGCCACCGGCACGGTCGAGGTGCGGCCGATCTGGGAAATGGCAGAGTACGTCGCCGCCGCGGAGTGAGCCGCGATGGATGATCGCTCGGAGATCGCGCGGGCGGCGGCGGAAGCGGCCGCCCGGAGCAGCTACGGCAAGCTGGTCGCCTGGCTGGCGGCGCGCACGCGCGACGTCGCCGGCGCCGAGGACGCGCTGGCCGATGCCTTCGCCGCCGCGCTGGAGCGCTGGCCTCGAACCGGCGTGCCGGCGCAGCCGGAAGCCTGGCTGCTCGCGGTGGCGCGCCGGCGCGACGTCGACGCCGTGCGGCGGCGGCTGACCGGCGAGGCGGCGCGCGATCATCTGCAGCTGATTGCCGAGGAGATGGAGGCGCGCATGAGCGGCGAGGAGCTGCCCGACGACCGGCTGCGGCTGATGTTCGCCTGCGCCCATCCGGCGATCGAGGCCAGCGTGCGCGCGCCGCTGATCCTGCAGACGATCCTCGGCTTCGACGCCGCGACCATCGCCTCTGCCTTCCTGGTCTCGCCGGCGACGATGGGGCAGCGGCTGGTGCGGGCCAAGGCGCGCATCCGCGAGACCGGGATTCCTTTTCGCGTGCCGGAGAAGGCGGAGCTCGGCGAGCGGCTGGGCGCCGTGCTGGAAGCGATCTACGCCACCTTCGCCGAAGGCTGGTCGGATCCGACCGGCACCGACAGCCGCCGGCGCAACCTCGCCGGCGAAGGAATCTGGCTTGGACGGCTGGTCGCCTCGCTGATGCCGGACGAGCCGGAGGCGCTGGGACTGCTGGCGCTGATGCTGTTCGCCGAGGCGCGCCGCTCGGCACGGCGCGGCCCGGATGGAGACTTCGTGCCTTTGGCCGAACAGGATATCGCGCTCTGGGACGACAGCCTGATCGACGAGGCGGAGGCCTTGCTGGCGGGCGCCGCGCAAAGGGGCATCATCGGCCGCTACCAGCTCGAGGCCGCCGTGCAGTCCGCCCACACGGCGCGCCGGCGCGGCAGCGGCACGGACTGGGCGGCGATCCGCCAGCTTTACGACGCGCTGCTTTCCGTAGCCGGTTCACCGGTGGTGGCGATCAACCGCGCGATAGCGATCGCCGAAACCGAGGGTGCAACAGCCGGGCTGGCGGCGCTCTATGTGCTGGGCGACGACAAGCGGCTGCAGGACTACCAGCCCTATTGGGCCGCGCGCGCCGGGCTGCTGGCCAGGCTTGGCAATACGAAGCAGGCGGCGCAGGCCTACGACCAGGCGATCGGCCTCGAGCGCGACCCGGCGCTGCGGCGTTTCCTCCAGGGCGAGAAGGCGAAGCTTGTGGGGGGTTAATGTCGGTTTGATCGGTGAGCAGGAGTCATCACCCTTTCCGGGGGATCGGCGCAAACGCTGGGGATTGGCGGAAGCCTCTCAACTTCGTCATCCCTGGGCGAAGCAGCCGCGAAGCGGCGTCGCGGAGACCCTGGGATCTATGCCGTGACCTCGATCGTAGGATGCAGCGGAGCAGAATTCTGCACCGATGCGGCGCGTCGAAGTCACGGAATGGATCCTCGGGTCTGCGCGCGTCGCTTCGCTCCTTGCTCCGCCCGTGGATGACGAAGTTGGAAGGCTTCAGGCAATCTCCAAGGCATGCGGTCTGCCGAGCCGGCCATGCCAAGTGCGCCTCGACGACGAAGCCGCCGCTGCCGGCGCGCGTACAGACGCCACAGCATGATCCTCGGGTCGGTCAAGCCCGATGATGACGAAGGGCGCCCTACGCCCCCAGCCCGTCGAACAGGATGGTCGAGAGATAGCGCTCGGCGAAGGAGGGGATGACGACGACGAGGTTCTTGCCCTTGTTGTCCGGCCGCGAGCCGACGACGATGGCCGCCTGCAACGCCGCGCCCGACGAGATGCCGACCGGCACGCCTTCGAGGCGCGCGACCAGGCGTGCATTGGCGACCGAATCCTCGTTCGACACCCTGACGATCTCGTCATAGACGGACGTATCCAGGATCTTCGGCGCGAAGCCCGCGCCGATGCCCTGGATCTTGTGCGGGCCGGGCTGGCCGCCGGACAGAACCGGGGAGGCCTCCGGCTCGACCGCCACGATATGCACCGAGGGCTTGCGCTTCTTCAGCACCTGGCCGACGCCCGTGATGGTGCCGCCGGTGCCGATGCCGGCGACGAAGATATCGACCTCGCCATTGGTGTCGTTCCAGATCTCCTCGGCCGTGGTGCGGCGGTGGATCTCGGGATTGGCCGGGTTCTCGAATTGCTGCGGGATGATGGCGTTGGGCAGCGTGGCGGCGAGCTCGTCGGCCTTGGCGATGGCGCCCTTCATGCCTTTCGGCCCCTCGGTCAGCACCAGCTCGGCGCCGAGCAGCGCCAGCATCTTGCGGCGCTCGACCGACATCGTCTCCGGCATGGTGAGGATCAGCTTGTAGCCCTTGGCGGCGGCGGCGAAGGCGAGCGCGATGCCGGTGTTGCCGGAGGTCGGCTCGATCAGCGTGGTCTTGCCGGGCGCAATCTTGCCGGCTTCCTCCAGCGCCTCGATCATGGCGACGCCGATGCGGTCCTTGACCGAAGCGATCGGGTTGAAGAATTCGAGCTTGGCCATCAGGTTGGCGACGATGCCCTTCTCCCTGGCGAACTTGTCCAGCCTGACCAGCGGCGTGTCGCCAATCGTCTCCGTGATCGAATTGAAGACGCGGCCGCGGCCGGGCACGCGCGCGGAGGTGACGGGCTTGTTCATTTGGTTCGCTCCCAGGGCAATGGCATAGGCAAAACAGAATAGGGCTTTCAGCCGCGCAAGATAGGCCGGCCACCGAAAATATCCGAGTGGGGCGGTTGCTGAAAAGCGCGCCGCAGCGGAAATGCATTTTCCGCTGCAGTGGGTTTCAGGAATGGTTTGGCTGAAATCGGAACGGTCACGCACCAAGGCGTGTTGAGAATTCAGGTCAGGCCGAGCCGAGAAGGGCGGGGTCCGAGAACCGGAGCGGAGCGTACTTGAAGTACGTGAGCACCGGAAGCGCAGGAAGTCGTCCTTCGCAGGCCGGCCTCACCTGAATATCAATGCACCTTATTGGCGGGCCGCGATGGCGGCCGCCGCGCCCATCATGAAGCCGGCGGCGGTGCGGTTGAGCACCTTCAACGCGCGTGGCGATTTCAGGAACCAGCGCGCCTTGGCGGCCAGCGCCAGATAAGGCACCAGCACCACGAACAGCACGACCACGGTGAGCATCGCCAAAATGGCGTAGTTGGCGAGCGTGATCGTCTTCAGATCGACGATGGTCGGCGTGATGGCGAGATAGAAGATCATCGTCTTGGGATTGCCCAGCGTCACCGTCAGCCCGGCGATGAAGCTCGACAGCAGCCCGCCCCGGGCCTTGTGCGCCTCGACGGTCTCGGGCGTGATACCGCTGGTCCAGAAGCGCCAGGCAAGGAAGGCGAGATAGGCGACGCCGGCCCATTTGATAGCGAGGAAGACCATGCCGAAGGTCTGGGCGACGAAGGCCAGCCCAAGCACGACGGCGGTGAGATAGGTTAGGTCGCCGAGCATCAGGCCGAACGACATGGCAAGCGAGGAGCGGAAGCCGGAGCCGAGCGCGCGGGCGACCAGCGCCGTGACGCCGGGGCCCGGAATGGCGGCGGCGACGCCGAGGGCTGCGCTGTAAGCGAGGAATCCGGTGAGTGTCATGGTTGCGGTCCCGAGATAGGGACGCACTTGTCGCACGAAACGGATCGGGAATGAATTCGCTATGGGGCAGATTCGTTTGCGCCAGCCCCCTCATCCGGCCGCTTCGCGGCCACCTTCTCCCCGAGGAGAGAAGAGGTTGGCGCCGACGCTCGCCTGCTCCTCTCCCCTTGGGGAGAGGTCGGATTGCCCCGAATTGCCCTTCGCAATTCGGTTGGCAATCCGGGTGAGGGGGCCCCTCGACGCACGGTCGAACGCCCGACCACCGCTTACCCGCCATACGTCACACGCCAGATCGTACCGTTGCCGTCCTCGGTGAGGATCAGCGCGCCGTCCTTGGCGACAGCGACGCCGACCGGCCGGCCCCAGACCGCGTCGTCGGATATGACGAAGCCGGTGGCGAAGTCGTCATATTCGCCGGTCGGCTTGCCGTCCTGGAACCGTAGCCGCACCACCTTGTAGCCGGTGCGAACATTGCGGTTCCACGAGCCGTGCAGGGTGACGAAGGCGTCGCCCCTATATTCAGCAGGAAAACCGTCAGCCGGGAAGTTGCCGCCACTATAGAAGGCGATGTTGAGCGGCGCCGAATGCGCCTGGATCAGCACGTCGGGCAGCGTGACCTTGCCAGCGAGGTCTGGGCGCGCGCCCTTGTGGCGCGGGTCCTCGTTGTCGCCGATGTAATACCAGGGCCAGCCATAGAACGCGCCATCCTTCACCGCGGTCGCGTATTCGAAGGGGACATTGTCGCCAAGCTCGTCGCGCTCGTTGACGACGCACCAGAGCGCGCCTGTCGCCGGCTGCACGGTCATGCCGGAGCAGTTGCGCAGGCCGGTGGCGACGGTCCTGCGGTTGCTGCCATCGGGGTCGAAGGCGAGCACATCGGCGCGGCCTTCCTCCGGGCCCCAGGCCTCGCCCAGCGGCTGCGATTTCGCCCACGCCTCGACACCACCCTTCGGCTTCGCTCCCATATCCTCGGCGATGTTGGAGCCGGAGCCGACCGACAGATAGAGCGTCTTGCCGTCGGGCGCGAAGGCGATGTCACGCGTCCAGTGGTGGCTGGCGGGAACCTTGGCGACAATAGTTTCCGGCTCACCGGACGCTTCGAGGTCGCCGTCGCGATAGGGAAAGCGCACGACGCTGTCGCTGTTGGCCACATAGACCCATTGCGGCTTGTCGCCCGGCGGATAGAAGGCGATGCCGTAGGGTCGCGTCAGGCCCTTGGCGAAGATCGAGGTCTCGGCGGGCTTCGCGCTGCCCTCAGCCAGGCGATAGACGCGGACCTGGTTTGCCCGGCTGTCGGCGACGAAGAGGTCGCCGTTCGGCGCCACGCGGACCGCGCGTGGACTGTCGATACCCGATGCGACCAGCTCGGCGGAAAAGCCCGGCGGAAGCTGTGGCTTCGCGCCCTCCGGGCGATCGGTGACGCCGCCGCCATTGGCGGCGGACTCCGCCACATTCGGTTTCGGCTGATCCTGCGGCTTCAGCAGCCGGCGCACGCCCGGACGGTCGGCCTTCCAGTCGCCGAAGGCCTTTTCGCCGCTGAGCAAGGGGGCCTGCTGCGCAAAGGCACCGGTGGCGAGAATCAAGGCAATGCCCGCAAGGCCGGCGATCCGTATCATGCTGTTCTTCGTCGTCTGCCATGCGCCTCGCTCGGTCAGGCGCTCCGAGCAGGACATATTGGGCAAACGACCGAAAAGAGAAGCTTGCGCACGCGGATTTGACGGAGCGCCGGAGCTTAGATCTCTTCGGTATCCAGGTCGTCGTCGAGGCGCTTTTCCAGCTCGACGAGATCGGCCGGCAAGGGCAGGCCCATGGCGCGGAGCTCCCGCAATTTCTCGCGCAGCTGCTCCTGGATCTCGTGGTCGTCCTCGGGCTGGTTGATCATTTCCTGAAGCAGGAGGTCGATCTGGGCCTTGATTGATTCCAGAGCCATTTTTTCCTCCGCAGCGACTTTAGGTGTGTCGAGATTCCGGTCAGGCCGACATCACCTGAATATCGATACACCTAACGCAGCATGCGCGAAATCAGTTGTGCGGTATAATCGACCATCGGCACGATGCGGGCGTAATTCAGCCGCGTCGGACCGATGACGCCAAGCGCGCCGATGACGCGGGCATCCTTGTCGCGATAGGGGGCGACGACCAGCGACGAGCCGGACAGCGAAAACAGCTTGTTCTCCGAGCCGATGAAGATGCGCACGCCCGGCCCTTCCTCGGCTAGGTCGAGCAGCTGCAGCAGCCCGTCCTGCGTCTCCAGATCCTCGAACAGATGGCGCAGCAGTTCGAGATCGGCCTGGGCGGTGACATTTTCCAGCAGGTTGGCACGGCCGCGCACGATGAGACGCGCCGGCAGGCCGCTTTCGGCGCCGGCCCAGACCGCCAGCCCCTTCTCGACAAGATCCTGCGACAGCGTGTCGAGAGCGGATTTGGTCTCATCCTTGATGCGGGCGATCTCGGCGCGCGCCTCGGCAAGCGTGCGGCCCCGGATATGGGCGTTGAGGAAATTGGACGCCTCGTGCAGTTGCGACACGGTGGTGCCGACGGGCAGGTCGACGACGCGGTTCTCGACATCGCCGTTCTGCGACACCAGCACGGCCAGCGCCTTGGTCGGCTCGAGCTGGATGAATTCGATGTGCTTCAGCGCCACCTCGTTCTTGGAGGCGAGCACGAGGCCGGCGCCGCGCGACATGCCGGACAGCATCTGGCTGGCCTCGGTCAGCATATGCTCCAGCGTTGCGCCGGAGCCCGAGGCGCGCACCTGCGCCTCGATGATGCGGCGCTCGTCGTCTGAAAGGTCGCCGAGCTCCATGAAGGCGTCGACAAAGAAGCGCAGGCCCGTCTGGGTCGGGAGCCGCCCGGCGGAAACATGCGGCGCATAGATCAGGCCGAGATGCTCGAGGTCGCTCATCACGTTGCGGATGGTGGCCGGCGACAGCGAGGAGGGCAGGATGCGCGACAGGCTGCGCGAGCCGACCGGCTCGCCGTCGCGCAGATAGGAATCGACAATCCGCCGGAAAATATCGCGCGAGCGCATGTCGAGTGACTGAAGTACCGGCGACTGAAGCCCGGGTGACTGCGACGTCGGATCGACTGGTCTGTTCATTCCGGCGAGAAACCTCCTACCGGAAAGATATAGACTCCCGGTCGGCTCGCGCAACCCGCCCTGGCTCGCGCCCCCTTTTCCTTTGCGCGAGAGACTGCATGCGTCTACAAGCCGCCAACGAATCCGGGAAAGAACAGAAAGAGCCTCGATGCGCCCCTCCAAACGCCAAGCCGACGAAATGCGCGCCATCTCCTTCGAGCGCGGCGTGTCCAAGCATGCCGAAGGCTCGTGCCTGGTGAAGTTCGGCGACACGCATGTCCTGTGCACCGCGAGCC
The DNA here is from genome assembly GCF_003952405.1 of Mesorhizobium sp. M2A.F.Ca.ET.043.02.1.1. Classification (NCBI taxonomy): domain Bacteria; kingdom Pseudomonadati; phylum Pseudomonadota; class Alphaproteobacteria; order Hyphomicrobiales; family Phyllobacteriaceae; genus Mesorhizobium; species Mesorhizobium sp. M2A.F.Ca.ET.043.02.1.1. The sequence continues at coordinate 3,215,825 of NZ_CP034445.1, read as the reverse complement.
TCGAGGAAAAAGTGCCGGCCTGGATGCGCAATTCCGGCAAGGGCTGGGTGACGGCCGAATACGGCATGCTGCCGCGCTCGACCGGTGAGCGCATGCGGCGCGAGGCCTCCGCCGGCAAGCAGGGCGGCCGCACGCTGGAGATCCAGCGGCTGATCGGCCGGAGCTTGCGCGCCGTGGTCGACCTGCAGGCGCTGGGCGAACAGCAGATCACCGTCGACTGCGACGTGATCCAGGCCGATGGCGGCACCCGCACCGCCTCGATCACCGGCGGCTGGGTGGCGCTCTACGACTGCCTGCGCTGGATGGAAGCGCGCCAGATGGTCAGCGTCGCCAAGGTGCTCAAGGACCATGTCGCGGCGATCTCCTGCGGCATCCATGACGGCCAGCCGGTCATCGACCTCGATTATCTCGAGGATTCCTCAGCCGGCACCGACGCCAATTTCGTCATGACCGGCAAGGGCGGCATCGTCGAGATCCAGGGCACGGCCGAAGGCGAGCCTTTCTCCGAGGAGCAGTTCGCGGCGCTGATGGGACTGGCCAAGAAGGGCATTTCGCGGCTGGTGAGCCTGCAGCAGATGGCGGTGGCGTAGGGTTTCCAATGCCGAGCCTAGGCCCCCCTCTCTGGCCTGCCGGCCATCTCCCCCTCAAGGGGGGAGATTGGATTTCGCCGCGGCTTTCGCCAATCACCGGCGTTGCAGAATGGGTGCCTACGACAAAGCTGCCAATCTCCCCCCTTGAGGGGGAGATGCCCGGCAGGGCAGAGAGGGGGGCCTCGTGATACCCTCTGCAATTTTGGAATCAGCTCTCTACGTCACCAATTTGGCTGCCGCCGAAACCTTCTACCGCGACATCATCGGCCTCGAGCCACTGGGCAAGGTCGAGGGGCGCCATGTCTTCTTCCGTTGCGGTGACGGCGTATTGCTTCTCTTCAACGCCGAGGCGACCAAAATCCCTCCGGCGCCTGACGCCCGGCTGAAAGTGCCGCCGCATGGCACGGCCGGCGAGGGGCATCTCTGCTTTGCGGCTACGGCCGAAGAGATCGCCGCATGGCGCAAGCATCTCGCCGCGAACAACATCGCCATCGAAAGCGACTTCGAATGGCCGCAAGGCGGGCACTCGATCTATATCCGCGACCCTTCGGGCAATTCGATCGAGTTCGCCGAGCCTAGAATCTGGGGTTTCTGATGCATTCTTTGAATGGAAAGAAGATCGTCGTCGCCAGCCACAATGCTGGCAAGCTGCGCGAATTTGCCGACCTGATGGCGCCGTTCGGCTTCGAGGCGAAGTCGGCCAAGGCATACGGCCTGCCCGAGCCGGACGAGACCGGCACCACCTTCGAGGAAAACGCCTACATCAAGGCATATGCCGCGGCCAAGGCGACCGGCCTGCCCGCGCTGTCGGACGACTCGGGGCTGTGCGTCGACGCTCTCGGCGGCGCACCAGGCGTCTACACCGCCAACTGGGCCGAGAAGCCGGATGGCACCCGCGATTTCGGCATGGCCATGCAGAAGACGGAGACCGCGCTGCAGGAGGCCGGCGCGACCAAGCCCTCACAGCGCACCGGCCGCTTCGTCGCCGTCATCTGCCTCGCCTTCCCGGACGGCGAGGCTGAATATTACCGGGGCGAGGCCGAGGGCACGCTGGTATGGCCGCCGCGCGGCACGCTCGGCTTCGGCTACGATCCGGTGTTTCTGCCCAACGGTTTCGACAAGACTTTTGGCGAGATGAGCGCGGAAGAAAAGCATGGCTGGAAGCCCGGCCAGGCGACGGCGCTTTCGCACCGCGCCCGCGCCTTCCAGAAATTCGCCGAAGCGCGACTGGATTTGGCCAGGTTGGATCTGGCGCGATCAGGACCCGCATGAGCGCAGTGACCATACCGCTCGACCGCAGCCCCGGCTTCGGCGTCTACATCCACTGGCCGTTCTGCGCGGCCAAGTGCCCTTACTGCGACTTCAACAGCCATGTCCGCCACCAGCCGGTCGACCAGGAGCGCTTTGCGCGCGCCTTCGAGACGGAGCTTGCGACCATGCGCGCCCGCACCGGGCCGCGCGAGGTGACCAGCATCTTCCTCGGCGGCGGCACGCCGTCGCTGATGAAGCCGGAAACGGTGGGCGCGGTGCTGGAGGCGGTGGCGAAGAACTGGACGGTGCCTGACGGCATCGAGGTGACGCTGGAGGCCAACCCGTCCTCGGTCGAGGCCGAGCGCTTTCGCGGCTATCGCGCCGCGGGCGTCAACCGCGTCTCGCTCGGCGTGCAGGCGCTGAACGACAAGGACCTGCGCTTCCTCGGCCGGCTGCACAACGTCGAGGAGGCACTGCACGCCATCGGGCTGGCGCGGGACATATTTCCCCGTCTCTCCTTCGACCTGATCTATGCCCGGCCCGGCCAGACGCCGGAGGCGTGGGGCGCGGAGCTGGAGCAGGCGATCGGCTATGCAGTCGACCATCTGTCGCTCTATCAGCTGACCATCGAGGAGGGCACACCCTTCCATGCGCTCTACGCGGCAAAGAAATTCACGCTGCCTGACAACGACCATGCCGCCGACCTCTACGCGCTGACGCAGGAGGTGACGGCGGGGCATGGGCTGCCGGCCTATGAGATTTCCAACCACGCCCGGCCGGGCGCCGAAAGCCGGCACAACCTCACCTATTGGCGCTATGGCGAATATGTCGGCGTCGGCCCGGGCGCGCATGGCCGCTTCGTCGAGAACGGCCGCCGCACGGTGACTATAGCGGAAAGGATGCCGGAGACCTGGGTCAATCTGGTCGAGGCCAAGGGTCACGGCGTCACCGGCGGCGAGATCCTGACCCGCGCGGAAGAGGCCGACGAGTTCCTGCTGATGGGCTTGCGGCTCGCCGAAGGCATCGACCTGCAGCGCTACGAGGCGCTCTCGGGGCGCGGCCTTTCCAGCGCGCGGCTCTCGGTGCTGCAGGAGGAAGGGCTGGTGGCGCCGGTCGGCAATGCAAGGCTGCGCGCCACGACCGCCGGCATGATCGTGCTCGATGCGGTGGTGGCGGATCTGGCGCGGTAAAGCAGCGCGTTCGTCATTCTCGGGCTTGACCCTGGGCTTGACCCGAGAATCCTGTGTGTTGGTTCTGGTGTATGGTTGAGGTGGGAAGGAGACCGAGTGGATCGTGGTCGTCCTTTCGGACAGGCCGTGGCATGGCCCGGTCCCTTCCCACCGGTGAACCATCAACCTGAACAGTTGCACGGGGCTGTTCGAAGCAGACCCCGCACCACAGGAAGAGGCGTGGACATGATAGCCCAGAACTATGTCGGCTGCGACATCTCCAAGCAGTGGCTCGACTTTTTTGATGAGACAAGCGGCCGTCTTCGGCGCATCGACAACCAGGCCGATGCGATCGCCGCCTATGTGGCAGGCCTTGATCCCAGTCGGGACTTCGTCGTCATGGAGGCGACAGGTGTCCATGACCGGCTGCTGCGCCATGCGCTGGCCAAGGCCGGCGTGCCGTTCTCGCGGCACAACCCGGCGCACACCCACCACTATTCGAAGTCGACGCGCCGGCGCGCCAAGACCGATCCTCTCGATGCCAGGATGCTGAGCGACTATGGCCGTCGCTATAACCCTGAGGCCGAGCCGGCGCCGAGCGAAGAAGTCGAGCGGCTTCAATCGCTTGCCGGCCACCGCGATCATTTGGTCGAGATGCGGGCAGCGCTGAAGAAGCACCTCGCCGAGGCTTTCGAGGAGGCCGTCATTGCCGATCTGGAAGAGACGATCGCCTTCCTCGACACGCGTATCAAGGCGTTCGAGAGCCAGATTGCCGAAGTCATTCGTCAAAACCAGGACACCGCTCGCGACCATGCGCTGATGGTCTCCGTGCCCGGTGTCTCCAATGTCGGCGCGCTCTCTTTGCTGGCGCTCCTGCCCGAGCTCGGCCAGCGCTCACCCAAGGCGATCGCCGCGCTCGCCGGCCTTGCCCCGTTCGACAACAAGAGCGGCAAGCTCAGCCGCAGGAGCCAGATCCAGGGCGGGCGATCACGCGTGCGTCGCGCCCTCTATATGGCTGCCCTCACCGCCATCAGAACCTGTGAGCGCTTCAAGACCTTCTATACCGCACTTGCTGCCCGCTCAGGGTCCAAGAAACTCGCCATCATCGCCGTCGCAAGGAAGCTCCTGGTCGTCCTCAACGCCATCATGCGCGACAAAACCGCATTCGCGTGAACACAGTTGCCATGCCGTGACCTATGCGAAGAGTGTTGCGGTCCAGAATTCTGCACCGTTAGTGGCACTTCGATGTAACGGCATGGATTGCAGGGTCTGTGCGCATCGCTTCGCTCCTCGCTCCGCCCTGGAATGAAGAAGCGAGAGAGGTCTTCGCCACTCGCGAAGGTCGGGGACGCTCTTAAGCGTCGTGCTTCTGGCGGTGCTTGCCGCGGTGCTTCTCGCCATGCGCGTCATCGGGGCGGGCCTGCTTCTGCTCGCTCTTGTCGCGGCGGACGCCGCTCTGGGCGGCGATGGGGTGTGAAGGGATGCCCTCGCGGGCGGTCTTGCTTTCAAGTCGGCTGATGAAGATGTCGAAGCGATTGGGCATCGTTCGGTCCTGCCTCCTCCCGGGGAATCAGGGGTTAAATTCGCCGCTGTGGGTTTCGTTCCGCACTGTGGCAAAGGCATGGCGATTTCGTAACCCGACCTCACGTTTTGCAACAGGCCGTCAGCCATGCCAAACAGGGTGAACGGAGGGTTATCCTTGACCGGCGACAGAAGCAGCTACCTGATCGGACAGACCGAGATCGCGGCGCGGGCGCTCCAGCCGGCGCTCTATCTGGTGGCGACGCCGATCGGCAATCTGGCTGATATCACGCTGCGCGCGCTGGAGACGCTGGCCGCAGCCGACATCGTCGCCTGCGAGGACACGCGCGTCTCGCGCGTGCTGCTCGAACGCTACGGCATCCGCCGCCGCACCACCGCCTATCACGAGCACAATGCGCAAGAGGCCGGGCCGAAGCTGATCGAGGCGCTGGCGGCCGGGCAGAGCGTGGCGCTGATCTCCGACGCCGGCACGCCCTTGGTTTCCGATCCCGGTTACCGGCTAGTCGGCGAGGCGCTGGAGCAGGGCATCCGCGTCGTGCCGATTCCTGGACCGTCGGCAGCGCTTGCGGCGCTGACGGCTTCCGGCCTGCCATCCGATGCTTTCCTGTTCGCCGGCTTCCTGCCGGTGAAGGCAGGGCAACGAGTGACCAAGCTCGAAACCTTCAAGGCGGTGCCGGCGACGCTGATCTTCTTCGAATCGCCCAGACGGCTGGCCGAGACGCTTGCCGCCATGGTCGAGGCACTGGGGGGCACGCGGAAGGCCGCGATCGGGCGCGAGCTGACCAAGGCTTTCGAGGAGATGCGCACCGGCACGCTGACCGAGCTGGCCGGCCACTATGCCGCCGCCGATACGCCGAAGGGCGAGATCGTCATTTGCGTCGGCCCGCCCGAAGCAGCGGAAGAGCAGCCGGCGGATATCGACCGGCTCCTGTTGTCGCTGGCGGCCGAAATGCCGGCTTCGAAGGCGGCATCGGAAGCGGCGAAGATGACCGGCGTCCAGAAACAGGCGCTCTACCGGCGGCTCTTGGAACTCAAGGACGGACCATGATCCCAAAAAGTGGAAGCCGGTTTTGGATAGGATCATGGTCGAGCAAAAAGGAGCCGACGGTGGCTGAGCGCACGGTCGGCCATCGCCGCAAGGCCTATCGGCGCGGTCATCGCGGCGAATGGCTGGCGGCGCTGGCGCTGATGCTGAAAGGCTACCGCATCCTTGCCCGCCGCCATCGCACAAGGCTCGGCGAGATCGACCTGATCGCGCGGCGCGGCGATCTCGTGCTGTTCGTCGAGGTCAAGGCGCGCCGCACGCTGATCGAGGCGATGGAAGCGATCGGCCATGAATCGGAGCGCCGCATCGAGGGCGCCGCAGATCTGTGGCTGTCGCGGCAGCCGGATTACGGGCGGCTTTCGATGCGTTTCGACATGGTGGCCGTGCTGCCCTGGCGTTGGCCGGTGCATGTCGAGAACGCGTTTTATGGGAGGAATTGAGCGGGCTTATCCCGCTATAATGGGTAGACAATCGCATATGGCAGCGCTGGCCCCCTCATCCGGCCGCTTCGCGGCCACCTTCTCCGCCGACGCCGACAGTCTCCTCTCCCCTCGGGGAGAGGTCAGCGGAGGCTGGGTGAGGGGGAGCGCGGTGTGTGGTTGCCATATCCTGCGGGCGGGTTCTCACCCCCAAACCATCAGCGCCGCCAGCCCCGCTACCCCGACCGCAAGCCGCCACCAGCCGAACAGCGCGTAGCCTTTGCGCGAGACGTAATCGAGCAGGAAGCGGACGACGATCAGCGCGGCGACGAAGGCGGCGATGAAGCCGACGGAAATGATCGGCAGGTCGGCCGAAGTCAGCACGTTGCGGTTCTTGAAGAGGTCGAAGGCGAAGGCGCCGACCATGGTAGGCATGGCGAGGAAGAAGGAGAATTCCGCCGCCGCGCGCTTGTCGACGCCCATCAGCAGCGCGCCGACGATGGTCGAGCCGGAACGCGAGGTGCCCGGGATCAGCGACAGGCACTGGAACAGGCCGATCTTGAGATAGACGCTCAACGGGAAGCGCTCGACGTCGTGATGCACCGGCTTGAAGTTGATGCGGTCGACGACGAGCAGCACCACGCCGCCAATGATCAGCATGCTGCAGATCAGTTTTGGCGATTCGAACAGATAGTTTTTGATGAAGTCGTGACCTACGGCGCCGATGACCGCGGCCGGCAGGAAGGCGATCAGGATGCCGATGACGAAATGCCTAGTCTGCGGGTCGCTGGGCAGCTTGATCAGCATCTGCCAGAGCTTGCCGAAATAGACACTCAAAATGGCCAGGATCGCGCCGAGCTGGATCAGGATCTCGAAGGCCTTGCCGGTGGAGTGGAAGCCAAGGAAATGGCCGGCAAGCAGGATGTGGCCGGTCGAGGACACCGGGATGAACTCGGTCAGGCCCTCCAAAAGCCCAAGCAACAGCGCTTCGACGATGGTCTGGCTTTCCATGGCAACCTCAGGATTTCGGGGATAGCTGGGACAACGGCTTGCTTGTCACGGCGCGGAAGTCCCCCTATAGGTCGCAACACCGTGACGGCCGCATGATGGGCCGCCAAGACTTACCGGCGCTGACACCGATTCGCCAGTGCGCCCTATCATCGCGGAACCATGCTGACGCTTTTCCATCATCCCATGTTCGCCACCTGCCGGTTCGTCCGCCTCGCCTTTGGCGAGTATGGCGAGGAGCTGGCGCTGATCGAGGAAAAGCCGTGGACGCGGCGCAAGGAGTTCCTGGCGCTGAACCCGGCCGGTACGCTGCCGATCCTGCTGGCCGAAGGCGACGTGCCGATCGTCGGCGCCATGGTGATCGCCGAATATCTCGACGAGACGCGCGGCGTGCTCAAGCGCGACAAAAGGCTGTTCGCCGAGGATCCGATGCAGCGCGCCGAAATCCGCCGGCTGACCGACTGGTATCTGGCGAAGGCCGAAAGCGAGGTCACCCGCCACCTGGTGCGCGAGCGCGTGCTGAAGCCGGTGATGCCGGAAACCGCCGGCGGCGGCTCGCCCGATTCGGCGGCGATCCGGGCGGCGCGCGCCAACATCCGCCAGCACATGAAATACACCAATTGGCTGGCCGGCACGCGCCATTGGCTGGCCGGCAACAAGGTGACCTATGCCGACCTCGCCGCGGCGGCGACGCTTTCGGTGCTCGATTATCTCGGCGAGATCGACTGGCGCGAACACAGCGCCGCGCGCGAATGGTACACGCGGGTGAAATCGCGGCCGTCGTTCCGGCCGCTGCTCTCCGACCGGGTGCGCGGCCTGTCGCCGGTGTCGCATTATGCGGACCTCGACTTCTGAAACCTTGCGCGCGCTGATCGAGGCGGAGGCGCGCCGCGCCGGCTTCGAGGCGGTCGCCGTGACACGTCCGGACGCGATCCCGCTGGCGCCCGCACGCTTGGCCGAATTCGTCGCCGACGGTTTTCACGGCTCGATGGGGTGGATCGCCGAGACGCTTGAGCGCCGGGCTGAGCCCTCGACGCTGTGGCCGGAGGTGCGCTCTATCGTCGTGCTGGCGATGAATTACGGCCCCGACCAGGATCCACGTGACATCCTCGCAAGACCCGACCGCGGCGCGATCTCGGTCTATGCGCAAAACCGCGACTATCATGACGTGATGAAGGGCCGGCTGAAGGAGATCGCCGGCAAGATCGTGGCCAAGGCGGGCGGCGACGTAAAGGTGTTCGTCGACACGGCGCCGGTGATGGAAAAGCCGCTGGCGGAAGCCGCAGGGCTCGGCTGGCAGGGCAAGCACACGAACCTGGTCAGCCGCGCGCATGGCTCCTGGCTGTTCCTCGGCACGATCTTCACCGCGGCCGAGCTGGAGCCGGACAAGCCCGAGATCGACCATTGCGGCTCCTGCCGCGCCTGCCTCGACGCCTGCCCGACCGATGCGTTTCCGGCGCCCTACCGGCTCGATGCGCGGCGCTGCATCTCCTACCTGACCATCGAGAACAAGGGGCCGATCCCGCGCGAATTCCGCGACAAGATCGGCAACCGCATCTATGGCTGCGACGACTGCCTGGCCGCCTGCCCGTGGAACAAATTCGCCCGCGCGGCCTCGGAGGCGAAGCTTGCCGCACGCGAGGATTTGCGCGAGCCGAAGCTCTCGGACCTGCTCGCGCTCGATGACGAGGCGTTCCGCGCCTTCTTCTCTGGCTCACCGATCAAGCGCATCGGCCGCGACCGTTTTGTGCGCAACGTGCTGATCGCCGCCGGCAATTCGGGCGACCCGTTGCTGGCGCCCATTGTGCGTGGCCTGCTCGGCGACGCCTCGCCGCTGGTGCGGGGTGCGGCAATCTGGGGCCTGTCGCGACTGCTCCCCGACCGCGAATTTGGCGAGCTTGCCGCCATGGCTTCGAGGACCGAGACCGATGCGGCGGTTCGCGAAGAATGGCTGGCGGGCTTGGCATCCGTAGAGGTTCATCGATGAGCGAAAGACGCTTCTTTATCTTTGGCGCCGGCTATTCCGGCAAGGCTTTCGCGCGGGCCAACGCCCAGCACGCGCCGATCTCCGGCACGACCCGGGCGCCGGAAAAGTTCGAGGCGCTGCGATCGGCCGGCATCGAGCCGCTGCAATTCGACGGCGCGCTGTCGCCCGAGCTCGGCGAGGCGCTTGCCAGGACCACGCATCTCATCGTCTCGGTCGCCCCCGACGAGGCCGGCGATCCGGTGCTGAAGGCCGCCGGCGATGCGCTGCGGGAAAAGATGCCGGCGCTGGAATGGATCGGCTATCTGTCGACCGTGGGCGTCTATGGCGACCATGGCGGCGCCTGGGTGGACGAGACCAGCGACTGCCGGCCGGTGTCGAAGCGTTCGGTGATGCGGGTGGCGGCCGAACAGGAGTGGCTGGCGCTTGGCCGCGAGATCGGCAAGCCGGCGGCCGTGCTGCGGCTTTCCGGAATCTACGGGCCCGGCCGCAACGCGCTGGCCAATCTCGAGGAGGTCACGGCGCGGCGGCTGGTCAAGCCGGGGCAGGTGTTCAACCGCATACATTGCGACGACATTGCCGGCGCGCTCTGGCACCTCGCCGGCGGCAACCTCGGCGGCATCTTCAATGTCACCGACGACGAGCCGGCGCCGCCGCAGGATGTCGTGGCCTACGCCGCCGGGCTGATGGGCGTCGAGCCGCCGCCGGAAATTCCCTTCGAGACCGCCCAACTTTCGCCCATGGCGCGTTCTTTCTATGGCGAGAACAAGCGGGTCGCCAACAAGGCGATCAAGGCGGCCGGCTATCGCTTCCGATTCCCGAACTACCGGGTGGCGCTGGAGCGGATGTGGGCCGAGGGCAACTGGCGGGACGGAGCGCCGCGCAGCCCGATGAGGCGCTGAAGATCGATGCGGGACGCGCGGCGTGGTATGATTCGTTCCTGACCGTGCCGCAAACGGATTGACTGGAGAGGGATCCGGCCTGATGAATTTGCGATCGCTGCCCGACAGGAAGCCGTTCCTGACCGCCGCGCTGGCGCTGGTGACCTTGGCTGCGCTGGTCGCGGCGGCGATTTCGGCCGAACCGCGCGCCAAGGACCTGTTCGGCACCAAGAAACTGCCTGCGGTGGTGCCCGCGCAATCCTTCGGTTTCTACTCCAAGGGCTGCTTCGCCGGCGGCGTCGCCCTGCCGATGGAAGGTCCGACCTGGGAAGTGATGCGCCCCTCGCGCAACCGGCGCTGGGGCCATCCGGCCATGATCGCGCTGATCGAAAAGCTGTCGCGCGACGCGGGAGCCGACGGCTGGCCGGGGCTTCTGGTCGGCGACGTCTCGCAGCCGCGCGGCGGACCGATGATGACCGGCCATGCCTCGCATCAGATCGGGCTCGACGCCGACATCTGGCTGACGCCGATGCCGAAGCGGCCGCTGAGCATGGCCCAGCGCGAATCGATGAGCGCCACGCTGATGGTCGACGAGAAGACGCATCTGGTGAAGGACGCGCTGTGGACGCCGGCGCACACAAGGCTGCTCAAGCGCGCCGCGAGCTATCCGGAAGTCGAGCGCATCCTGGTCAATCCCGGCATCAAGAAGGAGCTTTGCGACACCGTCACCGGCGACCGTTCCTGGCTGCGCAAGATCCGGCCGTTCTGGGGCCACGACTATCACTTCCACATGCGCATCGGCTGCCAGCCGGGCTCGCCCGGTTGCAAGGGGCAGGAGGCGACGCCCGCTGACGACGGCTGCGGCAAGCCGCTGGCCTGGTGGTTCACCGAGGAGCCGTGGCGGCCCAACAAGAACCCCGATGCGCCCAAGGCCCGCGACCTGATGACGATGGCCAATCTGCCGAAAGAGTGCCAGGCGGTGCTCGCCGCGACGGATGCGCCGTCGCTGGCGGCCGTGACCTACCAGGGCGGCAGCGCCACCGCGGTCGCCGTGGCGGAACCGCAGCCGACCGAGCCGGCGGAGACGATCTCCAGCGGCAATGCCGCGATGCCGGCGGCGGCGAGCGCTTTCGCGCCGACGCCCAAGATCGGCATTCCGCTGCCAAGGCCTAGACCGGGGAACTGACGCCGAAGCGGGCTTCCCCTTTCCGGGGTCATGCGCTAGTCAATCGATTGAAACGGCGCAGCCGCGCCGCAACGAGGACGATCAGAGCATGGCAGGCGAAGACGAGAAGGGACTGCGGTTTCCGGTCCTGATCGGCGACATTGGCGGCACCAATGCGCGTTTCTCGATCGTGCTCGACGCTAATTCCGAGGCGACCGAGCCGCAGATCGTCCAGACGGCGAATTTCAAGACCATCGACGACGCGATCCAGGCGGCGGTGCTCGACCGCTCGTCCATCCAGCCGAATTCGGCGGTGCTGGCGATCGCCGGGCCGGTCGACGGCGACGAGATTCCGCTCACCAACTGCCCCTGGGTCGTGAAGCCCCGGCAGATGATCGCCAATCTGGGCCTGACCGAGGTCGTGGTGCTCAACGATTTCGAGGCGCAGGCGCTGGCGGTCGTGGCGCTCGGCGAGGAGCATATGGAAAAGGTCGGCGGCGGCACGCCGGAACCCAATGCGAGCCGCGTCGTGCTCGGCCCCGGCACCGGCCTTGGCGTCGCCGGACTGATCTATGCGCTCGACCACTGGATCCCGGTGCCGGGCGAGGGCGGGCATATGGATATCGGCCCGCGCACGCCGCGCGACTTCGAGGTGTTCCCGCATATCGACAAGCTCGAAGGCCGCATCTCCGGCGAGCAGATCCTGTGCGGGCGCGGGCTGGTCAATGTCTATCGCGCCGTGGCCAAGGCCGATGCTAGGCATGCGCCCTTCACCACGCCGGCCGAGATCACCGCGGCGGCGCTTGCGAAATCCGACCCGATCGCCGAGGAGGCGCTGGAACTGTTCGTCACCTGCCTCGGCCGCACCGCGGGTGACCTGGCGCTGGTGTTCATGAGCCGGGGCGGTGTGTTCCTCACCGGCGGCATCGCGCAGAAGATCGTGCCGGCGCTGAAGCAAGGCAATTTCCGCGCCGCCTTCGAGGACAAGGCGCCGCACAGCGCGCTGATGCGCGAAATGCCGGTCTATGTCATCACCCATCCGCTGGCGGCGCTGCTCGGGCTTGCGGCCTATGCCAGGACGCCGTCGCTGTTCGGCGTCAACACGGCGGGGCGGCACTGGCGCGCCTGATCGCGCCCGGATTCGGGCCGGCGATCGGCCGGCGCGACGAAGTTTCGCCATAGGCAAGCCGTAGCCGGGGCGCTAAGAGGGGTGCCGAGAGGCAGCCCTGTCCGACGAAAACCCACGAAGCGCCCCTGATTTGACCGTTCAAACTTCGCTCAAACTTAAAGTCCAGCCCACCGAGGTCAGCGCGGTGCTGCGCCGCATCCTGGCCGAAAACGGCAAGGAATATCGGTGGACCTATGTCGTCGCCGTCGCCTGCCTGCTGGTTGTTTCCGGCACCACCGCCTTCACGGCGTGGATCATGGCGCCGATGATCAACCAGATCTTCTACGAACGGCGCAGCGACATGATCGTCTGGATCTGCGCCGGTTTCATGGCCGCCTCCGTGCTGCGCGGCTTCGCCGGCTACGGCCAGGCGGTCGCGCTGGCCAGGATCGGCAACAATCTGGTCGCCCGCTACCAGAAGCGCAGCTTCGACCATCTGATGAAGCTCGGCGTCGACTTCTTCAACGAGACCCGTTCCGGCCGGCTGGCGGCTCAGGTGAACGAGAATGTCGGCGGCATCCGCGATCTCCTGTCGCTGACGCTGACCTCCATCAGCCGCGACGCGGTCTCGCTCGTCGCGCTCGTCGGCGTGATGATCTACCAGGATCCGGTGCTGTCGCTGAGCTCGCTGCTGATCGGGCCGCCGCTGATCTGGGCCGTCGTCTACATCACCCGCCGCCTGCGCAAGATCAACCGCGAATCCGTGCTGATCAACTCGCGGCTGAACGGGTCGGTGCAGGAGGCCACGCAGGGCATCGCCATCGTCAAGGCCTTCACCCTGGAGGACGAGCTGGCGCGCCGCATCGGCATCATGGCCGACACGGCCGAGCAGCGTAACAACAAGATCGCCCGCGTCGCGGAGCGGCTGTCGCCGATTTCCGAAATCCTGGGCGGCCTCGCCGTCACCGCCGTGCTTGCCTATTCCGGCTATCGGGCGCTGGTGCTCGGGCAGCCACCGGGCGCGGTGTTCTCCTTCATCACCGCGCTGATCCTGGCCTACGACCCGGCGCGGCGCCTGGCGCGCACGCAGGTCGGCATGGAACGCGCCCTGGTCAACGCGCGCATGATCTACGAGCTGCTGGACCTCGAGCCGAAGCAGGGCGACGCGCCCGACGCGGTCGAGGCGAAGGTCACCACCGGGGAGGTGCGCTTCAACAATGTGACGTTCGGCTACAATGCCGACACGCCGGTGCTGCGGGACCTGAGCTTTACCGCCGCGGCCGGCAAGGTGACGGCCATCGTCGGCGCGTCGGGCGCCGGCAAGTCGACACTGGTGGCGCTGCTGCAGCGCTTCTACAACGTCGACAAGGGCTCGATCGAGGTCGACGGCCAGGACATCGCCAAGGTGACCAAGCATTCGCTGCGCCAATCGATCGCCTATGTGGCGCAGGCGCCTTATCTGTTCGAGGGCACGATCCGCGACAACATCCGCTTCGGCCGGCTGTCGGCCACCGACGCCGAGATCGAGCAGGCGGCGAAACTCGCGGCGGCCGACGAGTTCATCCGCCAGCAGCCGCAAGGCTACGACACACCGGTCGGCGAAGGCGGCTCGACGCTTTCCGGCGGCCAGCGCCAGCGCGTCTCGATCGCGCGCGCCATCGTGCGCCAGGCGCCGATCCTGCTGCTCGACGAAGCGACCTCGGCGCTCGACAACGAGGCCGAGGCGCGTGTCCAGGAGGCGCTGACCCATGTCATGGAAGGCCGCACGACGATCGTCATCGCGCACCGGCTGTCGACGGTGGTCAATGCCGACCATATCATCGTGCTGGAAGAGGGCAGGCTGGTCGAGGAAGGCACGCATGCGACGCTGATGGCCGACCCGCACGGCATCTATGCCCGCTTCCACCGGATCCAGGGCAAGAAGGGGCTGGGGCTTGTCGACGACGCCAAGGCAAGCCAGACTTCCGGCCAAACTCCGGCGCCGCGCAGCCGCGCCAGGAAGACCGTCAGGAGAAGCGCATGAGTGAAGCCGGCGATATGGGCCTGGTCGTGGTGGGCGCCGCCGGCCGCATGGGCCAGACGCTGATCCGCGCCATCCACACCATGCCCGGCGCACGCGTCGCCGCCGCGATCGAGCGGCCGGACTCCCCCCATCTCGGAAAGGACGCCGGCGAGCTTGCCGGCATCGGCATCATCAACGTGCCGATCGTCGACGACCCGCTGCCGGCCTTCGCCAGGGCAGACGGCGTGCTCGATTTCACGGCGCCGGCGGCGAGCGTCGAATTCGCCGGCTATGCCGCGCAGGCGCGCATCGTCCATGTCATCGGCACCACCGGCTGCTCAGCCGACGACGATGCCAAGATCGCCGCCGCCGCGCGCCATGCCACGATCGTCAAATCCGGCAATATGAGCCTCGGCGTCAACCTTTTGGCGGTGCTGGTCGAGCAGGCCGCTAAGGCGCTCGACCCGGAGGATTTCGACATCGAGATCCTGGAAATGCACCACCGCCACAAGGTCGACGCGCCGTCCGGCACGGCGCTGCTGCTCGGCGAGGCGGCGGCCAAGGGACGCGGCATCGACCTTGCCGACAACAGCGTGCGGGTGCGCGACGGCCATACCGGCGTGCGCAAGGCAGGCTCGATCGGCTTCGCCACTCTGCGCGGCGGCTCCGTCGTCGGCGACCACAGCGTCATCCTTGCCGGCACCGGCGAGCGCATCACGCTCTCCCACCATGCCGAGGACCGCGCGATCTTCGCCCGCGGCGCGGTCAAGGCGGCGCTCTGGGCGCGCGGCAAGAAGCCCGGGCTTTATTCCATGCGGGACGTGCTCGGCCTGAGCTGAGGCGTCTCTTCCGTAAAATTCAAAAGGAGCAAACATGTCGGGAACTCTCGTGCTCGTGCGCCATGGCCAGAGCGAATGGAACCTGAAGAACCTGTTCACCGGCTGGCGTGATGTCGGCCTGACCGAGCAGGGCACCGCCGAGGCGCTCGCGGCCGGCGAAAAGCTCAAGGCGCGCGGCCTGAAATTCGACACCGCCTATACGTCGGCGCTGCAGCGGGCACAGAAGACCTGCCAGCTGATCCTCGACGTCGTCGGCCAGAGCGAGCTCAAGACGATCCGCGACCAAGCGCTCAACGAGCGCGACTATGGCGACCTTTCCGGCCTCAACAAGGACGACGCGCGCAAGAAATGGGGGGAGGAGCAGGTACATATCTGGCGCCGTTCCTACGACATCGCGCCGCCCGGCGGCGAAAGCCTGAAGGACACCGGCGCGCGCGTGTGGCCCTATTATCTGCACGAGGTGCAGCCGCATGTGCTGCGCGGCGAGACGGTGCTGGTGGCGGCGCACGGCAATTCGCTGCGCGCGCTGATCATGGCGCTGGACGGCAAGAGCGGCGAGGAGATCGTCAAGCTCGAGCTCGGCACCGGCGTGCCGGTGATCTACAAGCTCAACGCCGATTCCACCGTGGCGAAGAAGGAAGTGCTGGAGGGGTGAGAAGCAGCTTCCTTCTCCCCGTTCACGGGGAGAAGGTGCCGGCAGGCGGATGAGGGGCAGCGCCGGCTTCGACGATTATCTCGTCCGGTCTCCAGAGAAGAGCCGGAACCCCACTTGGCCAGCGTCGGCGCCGCCCCTCACCTGCCTGCCGGCATCCTCTCCCCGTATAGTGGCGGGGAGAGGGAAGCTCCCGCCGCCGGTTTCGCCAATCGCCAGCGTTGCAGGAAGGCGATGAGGGCAGCGCAGACATCGACGAAAAAAGCGCGTTGACACATATCGTTTGCCCGCTTACATGAGCGCCCACCAGCCCAGATGGCGGAATTGGTAGACGCGCACGGTTCAGGTCCGTGTTCCGCAAGGAGTGGAGGTTCGAGTCCTCTTCTGGGCACCATCTTTTCCCGACTACCAACGGGATCGGCCTTATCCGCCAGCGATCACGACGTTCAAGATTAGCCTTTGACCTCGGAACTTCGTCATCCCAGGGCGGAGCAGGAGCGAAGCTCCGTCGCGGAGACCCTGGGATCCATGCCGTGACGTCGAGGCGCGGCGCTCCAGAATTCTGCTCTGCTGCGTTCTCCGACAAAGGTCACGGCATGGATCCTCGGGTCAAGCCCGAGGATGACGACGCATAGGGTGCCGCCCCAACCTCCCCTTCCGGCCAGTCCTCGAACAAACCGCTTCAAACCCGGCGGCCATGACGCTACGGTCGCGCCATGGCCCCTTCCGTCAGCCCGACCATCGCCGCCCGCCGCGACCAGATGTTCCCGATCCTCTCGGAGGCGGATATCGAGCGCATGCGGCGCTTCGGCGAGGCGCGCGCCTATGCCGCCGGCGAGCATATCGTGACGGCCGGCAAGATTTCGCCGGGCGTGATCCTCATCCTGTCGGGCAAGGTCGACATCACCCAGGCCGGCGGGCTCGGTCAGCCTGAGCCGATCGTCACCCATGGCGCCGGCAATTTCATCGGCGAGCTGGCGCAGCTGTCGAACCGGCCGTCGCTGGTCAATGCCGAGGCGGTCGAGCCGGTCGAGGCGATCGTCATCCCCTCGCAGCGGCTGCGCGACCTGATGGTGCAGGAGGCCAATCTCGGCGAGCGCGTGATGCGGGCGCTTATCCTGCGCCGCGTCGGCCTGCTCGAAAGCGGCGCCAGCGGGCCGGTGGTGATCGGCCCTCCAGGCAATGGCGACGTACTGCGGCTGCAAGGGTTTCTGCGGCGCAGCGGGCTTCCTCATCGCGCGCTCGATTCCGACACCGACCCTTGCGCCAAGACGCTGATCGAGCGGTTCCATGTCGATCCGCACCATCTGCCTATCGTGCTCTGCCCGAACGGCAAGCTGATGCACAATCCGGGCGAGAACGAGCTTGCCCGCTGCGTCGGCCTGCTACGGCCGATCGATGCCGACAAGCTCTATGACGTGGCGATCGTCGGCGCCGGGCCGGCGGGGCTGGCGGCGGCCGTCTATGCGGCCTCGGAAGGACTGTCGACCATCGTGCTCGACTGCCGCGCCTTCGGCGGACAGGCCGGTGCCTCGGCGCGAATCGAGAACTATCTCGGCTTCCCGACCGGCATCACCGGCATGGCGCTGATGGCGCGCGCCTACAACCAGGCGCAGAAATTCGGTGTGGAGATGGTGATCCCAGACGAGGCGAAGCTGCTCGACGACGCCGGCGACGGCGCCCGCTACAGGCTTGCCATCGGCGATGGCGAGAGCGTTCGCTCACGCGCGGTGGTGATCGCCAGCGGCGCGCGTTACCGCCGCCTCGATATCGCCAACCTGGCGCAGTTCGAGGGCACCTCGGTGCATTACTGGGCCTCGCCGATCGAGGCCAGGCTTTGCCAGAGCCAGGAGGTGGCGCTGGTCGGCGCCGGCAATTCGGCCGGACAGGCGGCCGTCTATCTGGCGAGCCAGGTGCGCAAGGTGACGCTCCTGGCGCGCCGCGACAGCCTCGATGCCACCATGTCGCGCTATCTGGTCGAGCGCATCAAGGCGCAGCCCAACATCGAGGTGCTGACGCAGACCGAGGTTGTGGCGCTGGAAGGCCATGACGGCAATCTCGAGCGGCTGCGCTGGCGCAACCGGGTGACCGGCGAGGAGACGGAGCGCGCCATCCACCACCTCTTCCTGTTCATCGGCGCCGATCCGAACACCGACTGGCTGGCGAACTGCAATGTGGCGCTGGATGGGAAGGGCTTTGTGCGGACCGGACCGGACACGACGCCGGGGCACGGGCTGATGGAAACCAGCCGCAGCGGCGTCTTCGCCATTGGCGACGTGCGCTGCGGCTCGACCAAGCGCGTCGCAGCCGCCGTCGGCGAAGGCGCGCAGGTGGTCGCGGCGCTACATGCCTATCTGGCGCGGAACGGCGCCCCCGCAAACGAATAAATCAGCCCGAACCGGCGAGGAACCCGCGATGGACGAATGCAGGCACACCAGGGACATCAAAAAGGTCACGCCGAGCGCGCTGGGCTGCGAGGAATGCCTGAAGAGCGGATCCTGGTGGGTGCATCTCAGGCTCTGCCGCACCTGCGGCCATGTCGGCTGCTGCGACGACTCGCCCAACCGCCACGCGACGATACATTTCCGTGCCACGCAGCATCCGATCATCGAGGGCTACGACCCGCCGGAAGGCTGGGCCTGGTGCTTCGTCGACGAGGTTTTCGTCGACCTTGAGGGCGATACGACGCCCCAGAACGGGCCGATCCCGAAGTTTGTTTGAGTCCAGCCGTTCCGGGCCGCGCTTTACCGCACCGAGCCCGTCACAGTCGGGTCGATGGCGTCGGGCACGGATTTGCGCTCGTTGCCGGCAAAAATGCCGATGAGCAGCAGGCTAAGCACAACCGGCACAAACAGGATGGCGATGCGGGCCTGAACGTAGAAGATGGCACGCCATTCGTTTCGCTTTTCGGGGCTGTCGTTCATCATGCTCGCTCTGTCTGCGCCACCCGGGGCGGGAGATAGAGAGGAAGCGTTAAACATCTCCTTCCGATTCCGTTAATGGGCGACGATGTGCTATGTTGAAGTCATGAAGAACGACCGCACAGACGCGCCTCCGTTTGGTGAGACACTCGAGAACCGCATCAAGGTTCCGCCGAAGGTCCATGCGGAGTTCCGGGCGCTTCTCGATGCGCCGGCCAAATCCAATGAGAAGCTATCCAGGCTCATGAACGCCCCACAGCCATGGGAGAGCAAGTGACGTCTGCGGCTGCCTGAGATCAATCGCCCATGGCAGCGCTGGCCCCTCTCCGTCTCGGCGCTGCGCGCCGATCCACCGTGCCGGGGCGAGCCACGGGTCTCGCCCGTCCTTCGGACCCCCCACTTTGTGGGGGCGAGGAAATGCCAATCGCCAAAGCCACGGCCTTCGCAAGCCTGGGTTCCTCGCCCCGCCAGAGGCGGGGAGAGGTGGCTCGGCGAAGCCGAGACGGAGAGGGGAGCGCCCTATGCGATTGGATGCCGGATGCGCTTTCCTATCGCCTGAAAAGTTCGCCGCGCTGATCAGCGTGCAGGCAGCGCGAACAGCCTGCCACCCGCCGGCACCACGTCGTCGATGCCGGCGAGGCGCAGGCAATGCCAGGCCATGGCGTGGTTGGAGGAGGTGACGGGAATGCCGATGCGCCGCTCCAGGTCGGCGACCGCCTCGGCGACGCGCAGGCTGGTGCAGGAGATGAAGATCGCATCGACGCCGGGCACTTCAGTCATGCGCTCGGCGGCAGCCTCGATCGAGGCGAGCGAGATGCGGGCCGCCTCGCGGTCGTCGCGGCGGTCGAAGGTCGCGACGGCCGCGATGTCGAGGCCGCGGCCGGTGAAGTAGCGCACCAGGCCCTGGTTGATCTCGGGCGCGTAAGGGGTGAGCAGGCCGATGCCCTTCGCGCCCAGCGCCTTGAAGGCGGCCAGCGCGCCGGTGACCGGCGTGGTGCAGGCGACGCCCGGCCGCGCCTTGCGGATTTCGGCGAAGACGGCTTCCTCGCCAAGCGTCACGGTGGCCGAAGTGCAGCCGAAGCCGACGACGTCGAGCGGGATGCTGGGCAGGATGAGATCGACGGTGGGGGCGATGCGCGGGCCGATGGCGCGCAAAGTGTCCGGCGTGATGTCATTGTCGTTGAACAGGCGCGCCTCGTAGAAGGCGACGCCCGGAATCCGGACCAGCGCGCGGAACTCGTGCTCCAGCGTCTGATCGGTGGCAAGGATCGCCAGGCCGATCGCCGCGCGCGAGGCGAGCCCGCCATCGATCTCCGATGGAAGGACGCCAAGGTCCACCGGTCCAGAAGATTGCGGGCGGGTAGCGGCCGCGCTGACAGACATGGCATTCCCTTTCCTGGAGGATCCCGTCGGGGATCATGCGTTCAGTTCAAAAGTCCATCCATCGAAATGGCCGGCTTGCGGCCGGCGATCAGGTCGGCGGTGATGCGGGCCGAGCCGTGCGACATGGTCCAGCCGATATGGCCGTGCCCGGTGTTGAGGTAGAGGTTGCGTAGGCGCCGCTGCCCGAATTCGGGCAGGTTGTTCGGCGTCATCGGCCTGAGGCCCGCCCACATCTCGGCGCGGTCGTAATCGGCGCCTTCCGGATAAAGCTCCTCGGTCACGCCCTTCATGAAGGCGAAATCGGCCGGCTTGTGGCTGGTGTCGTAGCCGGCGAATTCGGCGGTGGCGGTGACGCGCAGCCGGTCGCCGAAGCGCGAGACGGCGACCAGATTGTGCTCGTCGATCGCGGCGATGGTCGGCGGCGCCGGGCGGTTGCCGATCGGGATGGTCAGCGAATAGCCCTTGACCGGATAGATCGGCAGGCTTAGCCCGATCGTCCTGGCGATCAGCGGGCTGTAGGAGCCGAGCGCCAACACATAGGCGTCGCCCTTGACCGCGCCCTTGTCCGTCATCACCTGCGCGACGCCGTCGCCCGACGTCTCGATGCCGGTGATTGTGGTGCCGGTGCGAATCTCGCCGCCGCGACCGACCACCTTGGCGGCCAGCGCCCGGGTGAATTTCGCCGGGTCGCCGGTCTCGTCGGTCGGGCAATGAATGCCGCCGGCGATCTTTTCCCTGGCCGACGCCAGCGAGGGATCGAGCGCGACGATGGCGTCGCGGTCGAGCACCTTGATCAGTTGGCCGTCGGATTCCAGCAGCCGCATATGCTCGACGCCTTTGTCGAGCGCCTGCTGGCTGCGATAGAAATAAAGGATGCCGCGATCGTTGCGGTCGTAGTCGATCGCCTCGTCGGCGACCACTTCTTGCAGCACCGATTGCGAATAGACGGCGAGCCGGTGCTTGAGCAGCGTGTTGCGCCTGGCCTTCTCGGCCGTGCATTCCGTCAGGAACAGCCACGACCAGCTGTAGAGCCTCGGATCGGCCGAAAGCCTGAAGCGCAGCGCCTGATCCTTCAGCACCAGCGATTTCAGCAGGATCATCGGCGCCCTGGGCGAGGACCAGACGAAGGAATGCCCCGGCGCGATCATGCCGGCATTGCCCCAGCTGGTCTCAGCCGCGACCTGTTGCTGGCGCTCGAGGATGACGACCTCGTGCCCGTCCTTCTGCAGCTGGTAGGCGGTGGTGACGCCGACGACGCCGCCACCCAATACGATCACGCGCATTACGCCTCCGGAGATCGCAAAGTGAGTACACTTTAGAATCTATCGCGAGATCCACAAGGGGCAGCCTGCAAAATAGCCGTCTTTTGAGATGCCGGCGGATCGTGGCGTTGAGGTTTTCGGCGAAAGCTCTACGCCGCGGTCTCCGGGAAAAGCCGCGCCAGGCCGCGCGCGGCCACTTCGATGGCGTGCGCGGAGCTCAGCGTGATGTGCTTTTCGAGCAGGCTCGCTCCGCCCGCGGCGTCGCGGCGGCGCAGGGCGCGAATGATCGCGTCATGCTCCCGATAGGTGCGTTCGCGACGCGACGAAGACTCGAGATCAATGCATCTGAAGAACCGGATACGCGAGCAGAGACCTTCGAGCGCGCTTATCATCTGCGCATTCTTCGACAATCGCGTCAGGCCCATGTGGAAGCTCTCGTCGGCGACGGCAATCTTCGCCCATGAGCCCTCGTCTTCCGGGCTGCTGTGTCTTGTCCAGGTCCCGGCTGCCGCCTCGATCTCGGCATCGCTCGCCCGCTCGCAGGCAAGCACGAAGGCGGCACGCTCGATCGCCGCGCGAAGCTCGTAGAGATCGCGCACCGCCTCCGGCGTCAGCTCGCGGGCGAAAAAGCCCTTGTTCGGCACGGAGGTGACAAAACCATCGCGCTCCAGCCGATTGAGCGCGGCGCGCACCGGCGTGCGACTGACCGCCAGCTCGGCGGCGAGCTCGACCTCGTTGATCCGCTCGCCCGGCCGGAAACGATAGTCGATCGCGAAGTCCTTGATCCGGGCATAGACACGCTCGACGCTGTCGGCCGCGCGGACGGCACGCGTAGCCGCCGATTTTTCGCCACTGCCGCGTCCTTGTGTCATCAGTTCCTATCCCGGCGCCGCCGGCCAATCGGCGGGCGCTTCTATGATACGTTCTGAAATCGCAAAGTGCACTCAGTTGCGCTTAAAGCGTTTCACCGTTTCATGGAAACGGCGAAGCGCTCTATCTTTTTGTTTGTCTTGCTTGTCGCAATTCCCGGGCGGAAGGCTACGGCGAAGATGCCGAGCCTAACCGCTCACACTTTTCCTGGAATTGCTCAGTGCGCCAGCGCCTGCTCCAGATCGGCGACCAGATCATCGCCGTCCTCGATGCCGCAGGAGAGCCGCACCAGCGAATCGGTAATCCCGATGGCGCCGCGTTTCTCCGCCGGGATCGAGCCATGCGTCATCAGCGCCGGGTGCTCGATCAGGCTTTCGACGCCGCCCAGGCTTTCGGCCAGCGTGAAAAGCTGGGTGCGTTCGAGGAAGCGTTTCGTTCCCGCCAGGTCGCGGTCGAGGTCGACCGAGATCATACCGCCGAAGGCGTGCATCTGCTGGACGGCGATGGAATGCTGCGGGTGGCTGGCGAGGCCTGGATAGATGACCCGGCGGACATCTTTTCGCGTTTCCAGCCATTGCGCTATTTTCAGGCCATTGGCCGAGTGGCGCTCCATCCTCAGCGCCAAAGTCTTGATGCCGCGCAGGGCCAAAAAACTGTCGAAGGGGCCGGAGATGGCGCCGATGGCGTTCTGCAGGAATTTCAGCTGGTCGGCGAGTTCCTTGTTGTCGCCGACGACCGCCACGCCGCCGACCATGTCGGAATGGCCGTTCAAATATTTCGTCGTTGAATGCACGACGATGTCGATGCCGAGCTCCAGCGGGCGCTGGATATAGGGGCTGCAAAAAGTATTGTCGGCAACGGTAAGCAGACCCTTACGCTTTGCAAGCGCCGCGAGAGCTTCGAGGTCGACGATGCGCAGCAGCGGGTTGGTCGGCGTCTCGACCCAGAGCAGCTTCGTGTCCGGCCGGATCGCGGCTTCGACCGCGGCCAGGTCGGTGAAATCGGCGAAGCTGACCTGCAAGCCCGCGGAACGTTTGCGCACCCGCTCCATCAGCCGGAACGAGCCGCCATAGATGTCGTCGGTGGCGACGATATGGGCGCCGGAATCGAGCAGCTCCAGCACCGTCGAGATCGCCGCTAGGCCGGAGGCGAAGGCGAAGGCTTTCGTGCCGCTTTCAAGGTCGGCGACCGCGCGCTCGAAGGCGAAGCGCGTCGGGTTCTGGCTGCGCGCGTACTCAAATCCCTTGTGCACGCCGGGCGACTGCTGGCCATAGGTGGAGGTGGCGTAGATCGGCACCATCACCGCGCCGGTCGTCGGGTCGTGGCTCTGGCCGCCATGGATGGTGCGGGTGGAAAAGGCCAGGCGGTTCTTGCCGTTTGAAGTCATTTTGCGCGGCGCCTCAGATGGTTGATCAGGTCGATACGGGTTATCAGGCCAATGAACTCCTCGCCATCGAAGACGATGGCGACCTCGTTGCGGTCGAAGACAGGCAGCAGCGCGTCCAGTGTCTGGTTGGCCTGCAGCGTGTGCAGGTTCGACGTCATGGCCGTGCGCACCGGCGCGTTGAAGCGGTCCCAGCGGCCGTCATAGGGGCCGTCGACCTTGGCCAGGATGTCGCTCTCGTCGACGATGCCGACCAGCCTGCCCTGATCCAGCACCGGCAATTGCGAGACGTCGGAACGGCGCATGCGGCCATATGCGTTGAGCAGGCTTTCCTCCGGCCCGACCCAGACGGTGTCGCCGGTACGGTGCGAACGCATGACGAGGTCGCGCAGATCGCCATGCTGCTCCTGCTCGGCAAGGCCCTGCTCGGCCAGCCAGAAATCGTCGAAGACTTTCGACAGGTACTTGTTGCCGCTGTCGCAGACGAAGGTCACGACGCGCTTGGGCGCCGTCTGCTCGCGGCAATAGCGAAGCGCTGCCGACAACAGCGTGCCCGAGGACGAACCGGCGAGGATGCCTTCCTTGGACAAGAGATCGCGCACCGCCAGCATGCTCTGCTTGTCGGGGATGGAATAGGCCTTTTTCACCAGCGAGAGATCGGCATTGGGCGGCACGAAATCCTCGCCGATGCCCTCGACCGTCCAGCTGCCCGCCTCCTCCATCTTGCCGGTCTTGATCAGCGGCGCCAGCACGGAGCCGACCGGATCTGCGAGCACCATCTCGGTCTTCGGTGAATGTTTCGCGAAAAAGCGGCCAAGGCCAGTGAGCGTGCCGCCGGAGCCGACACCGACCACCACCGCGTCGACATCGCCGTCGAGCTGCCAAAAGATTTCCGGGCCAGTCGTCGTCTCATGCGCCAGCGGATTGGCCGGGTTGGCGAACTGGTTGGCATAGAACGCGCCGGGCAGCTCGGAAGCGATCTTCTCGGCCATGTCCTGGTAATATTCGGGGTGGCCCTTGCCGACATCGGAGCGCGTCATGCGCACCTCGGCGCCCAAAGCCCGCAGATGCTGGATCTTCTCGCGCGACATCTTGTCGGGCACGACCAGGATGATGCGATAGCCTTTCGGAATGCCGACCTGGGCGAGGCCGAGGCCGGTGTTGCCTGCCGTGGCCTCGACGATCGTGCCCCCGCGCTTCAGCGCGCCCGACTTCTCGGCCGCTGCGATCATCGACAAAGCGATGCGGTCCTTGATCGAGCCGCCGGGGTTCTGGCTTTCGAGCTTGATGAACAGCCGGCATTTGCCGATGTCGAATTTGGTCAGCTCGACGATCGGCGTCTGGCCGATCAGGTCGAGCACCGAAGCGTAAGGCGGGCGAAGCCTCGACAGGTTGGTGTCCGCGCCGCCGGGCGCTTTTGTCTGCTCGCTCATCTTGAGTGCTCCATCGAAGCAGTTCGAGGCGGATGTCGGCAATCTCGCGCATCAAGCCGCCGGAATCCATTCCGGCTTGGCGGAGCGCGCGCCCTGTCTTTTCCAGCCCTTTTCATCCGGAAAGAAGATAGATCGTGCCAATCCGGCGGCGAGTGGAGGAATGGAATTTCACGGAGGGCGCTCTATCGCCTCTGCTGGTGCAGTTGGCGGGACAGCGCCCCCCTCTGTCCTGCCGGACATCTCCCCCACTTGGGGGGAGATCAGCAGCTCCGCCGCAGCGCCTTCTTCTGCAATGTCGGCGATTGGCGAAAGCCTACGCGACAGCCAATCTCCCCACTTGTGGAGGAGATGGCCGGCAGGCCAGAGGGGGCGCCGTAGAGTGCCGACCTCAACAAAAATGTCACCCCAGCAGCTGCTTGCTCAGCTTCGCGCACTGCACGCGAATGTCGGGAATGGCGTCGATCTCGAAGAAGGTGCCGCGCGTCAGCGGCCCGACTGCGAGCAGCTTCGACGACACCGTGCCGTCGGCCGCGATCAGCTCGCATTTCGCGGTGACGTCGAGTCCGAGGCGCAGCGGATCCGGCCGCGCTACGCCGCGCTCGATCAGCGAGCGGACGACGCCGTTCGACGTCCTCGAAATATCGCGGGCGATGCCCATGCAATCATAAAGACGGGCGACCTGCAGGGTCTCGACATCCTGTGTGCCGCGCGGCTGGATTTTCACGGTGAAGCTGCCGTTCGCCTCGACATTCACCACCCTGCCGGCGACGAGGCGGATGCGGCCCGACCCGACCGCCTCGGTGACGCGCGCGTAGACTTCCGGCGCCATGCGGTGGCGGTGGATGTCCCACCAGGCCTTGGTATGCTCGACGAAGCGGCGCTTGGCCGAGGACGGCCAGTTCTGCCAGATCGTTTGGTTGAAAGGCCGCAACCCGTCGACCACGTCGCGCCAGTCGCCGCCGGCCTTCTGGGTCTCGCGGATCAGGTTGCGGAACCAGCCGACGAAATAGGAAAGCTCGGTGCCGAGCGGGATATCGGCGATGTCGAGCTTGATCGGGTTGCCCTTGCGATGCGGCGACGGCAGCAGGCCGCGCCGCGATACCGCGACGATCGGGCCGCGATGACCGCGCTGTTCCAGCGACAGGAAGGCGTCGACCATGCTGAGGCCCGTGCCGAGCAGCAAGACACCGGCTTGCGGATCGAGCGCGGTGTCGGCCTCCGTTCCCATGCGGATGGCGTGGCCCTGGAAGGCGCCGGGCTGCTCGTCATGGCCGGTGGCAAGCACGGCCAGATGGCCAACGACGCTGGTGCCGTTGGCGAGCACCACTTCGACACCAGCCGACGTCGGCGAGATCGACAGGCTCTCCTCGGCAATCAGCCGCAACCGGCCGGTCTCGCGCTCACGTTCCATCAGATCGTCGAGCAGTTCCCTCAGATAGCTCGCATAGAGGCTGCGCGGCGCATAGAATGGCCCCTGGTCGGGCTTGGCGAAGCCGCGCTCCAGCACCCAGCGTGCGAAATGGGTGGGGTCGTCGGCATAGGCGCTCATCCCGGAGGCTTTCACGTTGAGCACATGCGCCGACAGGAGAGTGGAATAGGCCATGCCCTGGCCGAAATGCGGCCGCTTCTCGATCAGCGTGACGCGCAGATCGGGGTTTGGTGACATCAGCAAATGCACGGCCAGCACAACGCCGCTGGCGCCGCCGCCGACAATGATGATGGAGTTGCCGCGTCCAACCATGGTTGCGAGCCGAAACGGGGCGATCAGCGCGCGGCGAGCGCCGCGGGCGGCCTCGGCCGCAGGCCACGAACGATCGCCGGAACGGTTTTCAGAAGGTTGCGCATCGTTCTCTCACTCCCAATGTTGATAAGATTACTATACTAAGAGGGCTGGGCACGAAACTCGAGTTTCAATTCGCCGGCGATTTGAAGCATGGATTTGCTGAAATCCGGTGACAGGAGGATTTTCGTTCAGGCTGCCGCGATTGTGGAAGGGCGCCGCATCCGCTGTCGTCATTCTAGGCCGGAGAGTCCGCTTTGGTATCTTTGAAAGGGAGCGCCAATCCAACGACTTCGTCATTCTAGGGCGGAGCGACGCGAAGCGGCGCGTAGACCCTAGAATCCATGCCGTTACCTTCGTGAGAGGTGCAACGGTAGAGAATAGAACCCTTATCTACCCCCGCCGAAAGATCGGCCTGCACCGCAGCATCTCTTCTATTTCACGGCATGGCAACTGTGTTCACGCGAATGCGGTTTTGTCGCGCATGATGGCGTTGAGGACGACCAGGAGCTTCCTTGCGACGGCGATGATGGCGAGTTTCTTGGACCCTGAGCGGGCAGCAAGTGCGGTATAGAAGGTCTTGAAGCGCTCACAGGTTCTGATGGCGGTGAGGGCAGCCATATAGAGGGCGCGACGCACGCGTGATCGCCCGCCCTGGATCTGGCTCCTGCGGCTGAGCTTGCCGCTCTTGTTGTCGAACGGGGCAAGGCCGGCGAGCGCGGCGATCGCCTTGGGTGAGCGCTGGCCGAGCTCGGGCAGGAGCGCCAGCAAAGAGAGCGCGCCGACATTGGAGACACCGGGCACGGAGACCATCAGCGCATGGTCGCGAGCGGTGTCCTGGTTTTGACGAATGACTTCGGCAATCTGGCTCTCGAACGCCTTGATACGCGTGTCGAGGAAGGCGATCGTCTCTTCCAGATCGGCAATGACGGCCTCCTCGAAAGCCTCGGCGAGGTGCTTCTTCAGCGCTGCCCGCATCTCGACCAAATGATCGCGGTGGCCGGCAAGCGATTGAAGCCGCTCGACTTCTTCGCTCGGCGCCGGCTCGGCCTCAGGGTTATAGCGACGGCCATAGTCGCTCAGCATCCTGGCATCGAGAGGATCGGTCTTGGCGCGCCGGCGCGTCGACTTCGAATAGTGGTGGGTGTGCGCCGGGTTGTGCCGCGAGAACGGCACGCCGGCCTTGGCCAGCGCATGGCGCAGCAGCCGGTCATGGACACCTGTCGCCTCCATGACGACGAAGTCCCGACTGGGATCAAGGCCTGCCACATAGGCGGCGATCGCATCGGCCTGGTTGTCGATGCGCCGAAGACGGCCGCTTGTCTCATCAAAAAAGTCGAGCCACTGCTTGGAGATGTCGCAGCCGACATAGTTCTGGGCTATCATGTCCACGCCTCTTCCTGTGGTGCGGGGTCTGCTTCGAACAGCCCCGTGCAACTGTTCAGGTTGATGGTTCACCGGTGGGAAGGGACCGGGCCATGCCACGGCCTGTCCGAAAGGACGACCACGATCCACTCGGTCTCCTTCCCACCTCAACCATACACCAGAACCAACACACAGGATTCTAGGGTCTGCGCGCGTCGCTTCGCTCCTTGCTCCGCCCTAGAATGACGACTGGAAGGACGGCTTTGCCAACCACCCAGGGCACCGAAGAGCGCGGCTGGCGGCCGCGTCCACCCGCACCAACCCCGCGACCGTCCTTTTGCGCCCGTTCCGCCGTTACCCGGCGACACTTTTCCAACAAAGCGCCCTTCGTTGGAAGGATTTAACTCTACAAACCTGATAGAATTAACGGACGATAGAAGGGCAATCCAGTTTTCAGGGGTTTATGGAGCCTTTCAATGTCAATCCTTTCACGACGCATTCTGTTGCTTTCGTCGGCCGCCGCTCTTGCCGGCGCCGCCCTGCTCGGCCCTGCCAGCGCCGAGGATCTCAAGATCACCATCGGCTACCAGACGGTGGTCGAGCCTTCGAAAGTGCCGCAGGCGGACGGCGCCTATGAAAAGGCGACCAAGGCGGCGATCGACTGGCGCAAGTTCGATTCCGGCGCCGACGTCATCGCCGCGATCGCCTCCGGCTCGGTCGATATCGGCTATGTCGGCTCGAGCCCGCTGGCCGCGGCAGCCAGCCGCGAGCTACCGATCCAGACCATCTTCGTCGTCGGGCTGATCGGTCCGTCGGAGGCGCTGGTCGCCCGCAACGGCTCCGGCATCGAGAAGGTCGCGGATCTGGCCGGCAAGAAGGTCGCCGTGCCGTTCGTCTCGACCACGCATTACAGCCTGCTCGCGGCGCTGAAGCATGAGAATGTCGATCCGAAGTCGGTGCAGATCCTCAATCTGAGGCCGCCGGAGATCGCCGCCGCCTTCGCGCGCGGCGATATCGACGCGGCCTATGTCTGGGACCCGGCGCTCGGCCAGGTGAAGACGACCGGCAAGGTAGTGCTGGACTCTTCGCAAGTGGCCGCCTGGGGCGCGCCGACCTTCGACGCCTGGATCGTGCGCACCGATTTTGCCGAAAAGCACCCCGAAGCCGTGCGCGACTTTGTCAAGGTGACCGGCGAAGCCTATGCCCAGTTCCTCGCCAAGCCGGAGGCCTGGTCGGTGTCCTCGCCGGAAGCCGGCAAGATCGCCAAGCTCACCGGCGCCAAGCTGGAAGAGGTGCCGGAGCTGCTCAAGGGCTATGTCTTCCCGTCGCTCGAAGAGCAGGCTTCGGACAAGTTCCTCGGCGGCGCGACCGTCAAGGCCGTCGCGGCGACGTCCGCCTTCCTCAAGGAGCAGGGCAAGGTCGATGCCGTGCTGCCCGACTATTCGAAATATGTGACGGCGAAATATGCCAGCGAGGCGCTCGCCTCGAACTGAGCCCTGTCCACACAATTCCCGGAAGGATGACCGCCTTTCCGGGGGATTGTTCGGAAGCGCGGCCTCCTTCCCTGGCCTTGCGCTTGCCTGTCCCGGAGTCGCTTACGAGGCGCGGCTTCGGGGCAGGCCCCAGGATCCAACACCTGATCCAGCAGAGGCCCGCATGACGCATCTCACCCTCGACAAGATCAGCGTCCATTATGACGGCCAACTGGTGCCGGCGGTCGAGCGGGTTTCGCTCGACATTGCGAAGGGCGATTTCGTCGTGCTGGTCGGCCGTTCCGGCTGCGGCAAGACCTCGCTGCTCAACGTCGCCGCCGGCCTGGTCGAGCCCGCGGGCGGCCTGGCCACGGTGGGCGGCAAGCCAATCACCAGGCCCGGATCCGATCGCGCCGTGGTGTTCCAGAACGATGCGCTGTTCCCCTGGCTGACGGCGCGGGAAAATGTGGCCTTCGCGCTTAGGCTGCGCGGCGTCCCGGCCGATAGCAGAGCACGCCGCGCCGACGAATTGCTGTCGCTGGTCAAGCTCGCCGACGCCGGCGACAAGCGGATCTGGGAGCTTTCCGGCGGCATGCGCCAGCGCGTCGGCCTTGCCCGAGCCTTGGCCGCAGAACCCGAATTCCTTCTGCTCGACGAACCGCTCGGCGCGCTCGACGCGCTGACGCGTGAGCGCATGCAGACGACGCTGCTCGACCTGTGGGCAGCGGCCCAAGTCGGCGTGCTGATGGTGACGCACGGCATCGAGGAGGCGCTGGTGCTGGCGACCCGCATCGTCGTGTTGGCGCCCGGTCCAGGGCACGTGGTGCGGACTTTCGAAACGAATTTCGGCCGCCGCTACGCCGCCGGCGAGCCGATCCGCGCGATCAAGGCCGATGCCGGCTTCGCCGCGGCCCGCGCGGATCTGACCGACTCGATCTTCGAAGGAGAGGCGGCATGAGCGTGAGCACTTACAGCGAAAGGCCCGCCGCGAAGGCCGGCGAGACCGACGGGCTTTCCGTGCCATGGTCGCGGCCGCGGCCAAGACGGGCGGTAATTTCAGCCAGGCTGGTCAGCGCGATCACCATCCTCGTGCTGCTCGCTGCCTGGACGGCGGCGTCCTCGCTGCAGCTGGTGTCGCCGGTTTTCCTGCCCTCGCCCGGCGCGGTCTGGGCAAAGTTCGTCATCGTTGTCCGCGACGGTTTCGTCGATGCCACATTGCTCCAGCACATCCTCGCGTCGCTCTGGCGTGTGTTTGCGGCGCTGATCGCGGCCATCCTCGTCGGCGTGCCGGTCGGCCTCGCCATCGGTATCAGCCGGATCGGGCGCGGCGTGTTCGACCCGCTGCTCGAATTCCTGCGTCCGATTCCGCCGCTCGCCTATCTGCCGCTGATCATCATCTGGTTCGGCATCGGCGAGCCGTCGAAGATCCTGGTGATCGCCATCGCCATGCTGGCGCCGGTGGCGCTGTCGACCGCCGCCGGCGTGCGCGGCGTTTCGCGCGAGCGTGTCGACGCGGCGCGGTCGCTCGGCGCCACGCGCGCCCAGGTCATCCGCCACGTGATCCTGCCCAGCGCCCTGCCTTCGATCCTCACCGGCCTGCGCATCGCGCTCGGCGCCGGTTGGTCGACGCTGGTCGCAGCCGAGCTGGTCGCGGCGACGCGGGGGCTCGGCTTCATGATCCAGTCGGCGGCGCAATTCCTGGTCACCGACGTGGTGGTGATGGGCATACTGGTGATCGCGATCATCGCTTTTGCGCTCGAATTCGTCATCCGCCGGATCGAGCGGGTGCTGGTGCCCTGGGCGGGACGGGAATGAGCTCAAGCGAAGGAGAAGGACGATAACCCATTCCACCGCAGTGCTGTTTGCGCATGTCGGCACATGGCTGTTGCGTCTGCCGCCGAGCGACAAACAGCAGGCAGACGAACCGAATTCGCCGACGCCGGTGCTGCTTGCCGGCGACCGCGATCGCCTGCCGCCGCGCGACGAGAGCTTCTACTGGGTCTGGCAGTACTGGTCGCAATGATCGGGAAGTGGGGGACGCCAGCGCTGGCGACTTCGTCATCCTAATGTCTGCGCCGCGTCGATTGGTTGAAGCCGCCCTCCCAACCTCGTCATTCTATGGCGGAGCAAGGAGCGAAGCGACGCGCGCAGACCCTGGAATCCTGTGTGTTGGTTCTGGTGTATGGTTGAGGTGGGAAGGAGACCGAGTGGATCGTGGTCGTCCTTTCGGACAGGCCGTGGCATGGCCCGGTCCCTTCCCACCGGTGAACCATCAACCTGAACAGTTGCACGGGGCTGTTCGAAGCAGACCCCGCACCACAGGAAGAGGCGTGGACATGATAGCCCAGAACTATGTCGGCTGCGACATCTCCAAGCAGTGGCTCGACTTTTTTGATGAGACAAGCGGCCGTCTTCGGCGCATCGACAACCAGGCCGATGCGATCGCCGCCTATGTGGCAGGCCTTGATCCCAGTCGGGACTTCGTCGTCATGGAGGCGACAGGTGTCCATGACCGGCTGCTGCGCCATGCGCTGGCCAAGGCCGGCGTGCCGTTCTCGCGGCACAACCCGGCGCACACCCACCACTATTCGAAGTCGACGCGCCGGCGCGCCAAGACCGATCCTCTCGATGCCAGGATGCTGAGCGACTATGGCCGTCGCTATAACCCTGAGGCCGAGCCGGCGCCGAGCGAAGAAGTCGAGCGGCTTCAATCGCTTGCCGGCCACCGCGATCATTTGGTCGAGATGCGGGCAGCGCTGAAGAAGCACCTCGCCGAGGCTTTCGAGGAGGCCGTCATTGCCGATCTGGAAGAGACGATCGCCTTCCTCGACACGCGTATCAAGGCGTTCGAGAGCCAGATTGCCGAAGTCATTCGTCAAAACCAGGACACCGCTCGCGACCATGCGCTGATGGTCTCCGTGCCCGGTGTCTCCAATGTCGGCGCGCTCTCTTTGCTGGCGCTCCTGCCCGAGCTCGGCCAGCGCTCACCCAAGGCGATCGCCGCGCTCGCCGGCCTTGCCCCGTTCGACAACAAGAGCGGCAAGCTCAGCCGCAGGAGCCAGATCCAGGGCGGGCGATCACGCGTGCGCCGCGCCCTCTATATGGCTGCCCTCACCGCCATCAGAACCTGTGAGCGCTTCAAGACCTTCTATACCGCACTTGCTGCCCGCTCAGGGTCCAAGAAACTCGCCATCATCGCCGTCGCAAGGAAGCTCCTGGTCGTCCTCAACGCCATCATGCGCGACAAAACCGCATTCGCGTGAACACAGTTGCCATGCCGTAACCTCAGTCGAAGAGCGCAGCGGAGCAGAATTCTGCTCCGTTGCACGCCGTGGCGAAGGTAACGGCACGGATTCTAGGGTCTTCGCGACGGAGCTTCGCTCCTGCTCCGCCCTAGAATGACGATCAGGAAGGGCGTTCCGGCCAATCTCCAACGCATGCCGCCCGCCAACGCAAACAGGGCCGACCGATCAAAATCCCTGTGCGGTCTCAACTAGGATGACGACACCCAGGGTTACGCGCAGAAAATAATTCCATGAAATCCGCCGAACTCGCAAGATCGTTTCTCTACTAGCTTTATAGATTTACCTAGCCTGACCTTATTCCAATCGCCCGGCAGTTCGGGACCAACGAAGGAGAGGGTCATGTTCAATCTGACGAGACGCGCATTCGGCGTCGGCCTGCTTACAGCGGCGGCCTTTGCCGCATCCTTTGGGACGACATCCCCCGCCGCCGCGCAGGACCTCAAGG
Source organism: Mesorhizobium sp. M2A.F.Ca.ET.043.02.1.1 (assembly GCF_003952405.1). Lineage (NCBI taxonomy): Bacteria > Pseudomonadati > Pseudomonadota > Alphaproteobacteria > Hyphomicrobiales > Phyllobacteriaceae > Mesorhizobium > Mesorhizobium sp. M2A.F.Ca.ET.043.02.1.1. The sequence continues at coordinate 3,182,550 of NZ_CP034445.1, read as the reverse complement.
CGTTCAACATCGGCTACCAGAAGACCGGCCTGCCGGTGATCGCCAGGCAGCAGCAGATCATCGAAAAGGCGCTGGCCGACAAGGGCGTGACGGTGAAGTGGGTCGAGTTCACCGCCGGCCCGCCGCTGGTGGAAGCCTTGAATGTCGGCGCCATCGATGTCGGCTGGACTGGCGACGCGCCGCCGATCTTCGGCCAGTCGGCCGGAGCCAACATCGTCTATGCGGCGGCGCTGCCCTCCAATGGCGAGGGCGAGGCGATCTTCGTCAAGCCGGCCTCGCCGATCCAGTCGCTGGCCGATCTCAAGGGCAAGCGCATCGGCGTCGGCAAGGGCACCAGCGCGCACAATCTGGTCGTTGCCGCCCTGGAGAAAGCCGGCATCCCCTTCGACCAGGTCACGCCCGTCTACCTCAGCCCCGCCGATGCGGCGGCCGCCTTCGCCAGCGACCAGATCGATGCATGGGCGGTGTGGGATCCGTTCTTCGCCATCGCTGAAACGCGCTACCAGCCGCGGGTGCTTGCCCGCTCCATCGACGTGCTCCAGGTCAACACCTATTTCCTCGCCAACAAGGATTTCGCGAAGGCGCATCCGGATTTCGTCTCGACGACGATCGCCGCGCTCGGCGACGCGGCGAAATGGGCGGACCAGAACCGCGACAAGGTGGCCGAGGCGCTGCATGAGGTGACCGGCGTGCCGCTCGACGCGCAGACGATCGCCGCCAAACGCACCAAGTTCGGCATCTATCCGATCACCGCCGAGATCGTCGCCGGCCAGCAGGCGACGGCCGACCGCTTCTTCAAGCTCGGGCTGATCCCGAAAGCGGTGCGGATCTCCGACGCCGTCTGGACCGCGCCGGGCAACTGATCTCTTTCACGGCGCCGGGCGGCGAACGCCCGGCGCCGCCGTAGTTTCTCCTGTCTTCTCTCAGGGTTCAGCCATGACCGCTTCAGCCAGCCCGCTCGATTTCTTCTGGTTCATCCCGACGCATGGCGACGGCTCCTATCTCGGCACCGAGAAGCAGCAGCGGCCGCCTGAATTCGGCTACTTCAAGGAGATCGCGCAGGCGGTCGACCGGCTGGGCTTCCCCGGCGTGCTTTTGCCCACCGGGCAGAATTGCGAGGATTCCTGGATCACCGCCACCGGGCTCGCGACGCTGACGGAAAGGCTGAAGTTCCTGGTCGCGCTGAGACCCGGCGTGACGCTGCCGACCTTCGCGGCACGCCAGACCGCGGCGCTCGACCGGCTGAGCAACGGCCGCCTGCTGCTCAATGTCGTGGTCGGCGGCAACCCGACCGAGCTTGCCGGCGACGGCGTGTTTCTGCCGCATGACGAGCGCTATGCGCAGGCGCAGGAATTCCTCACCATCTGGCGCGGACTGGTCTCGGGCGAGCGGGTGAATTTCGAAGGCAAACACTACCGCGTCGAGAACGGCCGCCTCGACCTCTTGCCGCTGCAGGAGCGGCCGCCGCTCTATTTCGGCGGCTCGTCCGAGGCCGGACAGGAGCTCGCGGCCGACCTCGTCGACATGTATCTCACCTGGGGCGAGCCGCCGGCGCAGGTTGCCGCAAAGATCGCTTCGGCGCGTGAAAAAGCGGCGCGGCGCGGCCGCAAGCTGCGTTTCGGCATCAGGCTGCATTTCATCGTGCGCGAGACCGAGGACGAGGCCTGGCGCGCCGCCGAGCGGCTGATCAGCCACGTCACCGACGCGCAGATAGAGAATGCGCAGGCGCGTTTCCTCAAGGAGATGGATTCGGTCGGGCAGCGGCGCATGGCCGAACTGCATGGCGGCCGGCGCGACCGGCTTGTCGTGTCGCCGAACCTTTGGGCCGGCGTCGGCCTGGTGCGCGGCGGCGCCGGCACCGCGCTGGTCGGCACGCCGGAGCAGATCGCCGAGCGCATCGGCGAATACCAGGCGATCGGCATCGACACCATCATCGGCTCCGGCTACCCGCATCTCGAGGAGGCCTATCGCGTCGCCGAGCTGTTGTTCCCGAGGCTCGGCCTGGGCACGCAGCGGCCACGGGCGCACAAGGATATCGCCAACGAATTCTCGGTCGGCTTCCACGGCGCCAACCGCCTGCAGGCGGCGTCATGAGCCTGGCCACGCGCCTTGCCCGCAACGGCGTGGCCGGCTGGCTGCTGCCGGCGGCAATCATCGCCGGCTGGGAAGCCGCGGCGCGCGCGGGCCTGATCCCGGCCAATGTGCTGCCGGCGCCGAGCGCGGTGGCCGGGGCCTTCTGGCGGCTGACATTGTCAGGCGAGCTGATCCGCAACATCGGCGTCTCCACCCTGCGGGCGCTGTCCGGCTTCGCCATAGGCGGCTCGATCGGCTTCGCGCTCGGCCTCGCCAACGGATTGTCGGCGCTGAGCCGCGGCCTGACCGACACGACGCTGCAGATGATCCGCAACATCCCGCATCTGGCGCTGATCCCGCTGGTTATCCTGTGGTTCGGCATCGACGAAGAGGCCAAGCTGTTCCTGGTGGCGCTCGGCGTCTTCTTCCCGATCTATGTCAACACGCTGCTCGGCATCCAGAGCGTCGATCCGCAACTGGTCGAGATGGGCCGGGTCTACGGGCTCGACCGGCGCGCCTTGTTCTTCCGGGTGATCCTGCCTGGCGCTTTGCCTTCGATCTTTGTCGGCCTGCGCTATGCGCTGGGCATCATGTGGCTGACCCTGATCGTCGCCGAAACGATCTCGGCCAGTTCCGGACTCGGCTACATGGCCATGCAGGCGCGCGAGTTCCTGCTGATCGACGTCGTGGTGCTGTCGATCCTGATCTACGCGCTGCTCGGCAAGCTCGCCGACAGCCTGGCCCGCCTGCTCGAGCGCCTGTCGCTCGGCTGGCATCCGGCCTTCCAGAAAGGGTGAGAACAAGATGCCAGCCGCCACCCTCACCGCAGCACGCTCCCTCGTCGCCACGCCGGCGCAAGCCCGGACGATCGGCTCGGTCGAGGGCCGCCGGGCCTTCGCCTTCAAGGAGGTGGGGAAACGCTTCGGCGACAAGATCGTGCTCGACGGCATCAGCCTCGACGTGCGGGGCGGGCAGTTCCTGGCCATCATCGGCAAAAGCGGCTGCGGCAAGAGCACGCTGCTTCGGCTGCTGGCCGGCCTCGACCGCCCGAGCAGCGGCTCGCTGACCTTTGGCGCCGCCGAGGAGGGTCACAGCCGCACGCGCTTCATGTTCCAGGAGCCGCGGCTGCTGCCCTGGGCGAGCGTGGTGAAGAATGTCGAGATCGGGCTGACCGGCATCGCCGGCGGCACCGAAGCCAGGCAGCGGGCGCTTGCCATGCTGGAGGAGGTCGGGCTCGCCGACCGCGCCGACGAATGGCCCTCGGTGCTGTCGGGCGGTCAAAAGCAGCGCGTCGCGCTTGCCCGCGCCCTGGTCGGCCAGCCGCAGATCCTGGCGCTGGACGAGCCGCTCGGCGCGCTGGACGCGCTGACCCGCATCGAGATGCAGCAGCTTCTGGAACGGATTTGGCTCGACCAGAAGTTCACCGCCGTGCTGGTGACGCACGACGTCGGCGAAGCCGTCGCGCTCGCCGACCGCGTCGTGGTGATCGGCGCCGGCAGGATCGCCCTCGACCTCGACGTGCCTGTGGCCCGGCCCCGCCGGCACGGTTCGGCGGAGCTTGCCCATATCGAGGGCACCATCCTGGATCACCTGTTCAACCGGGCTTGAGCGCGGCGCCGGCCGTGGTCCCAAATCACGAAATCATATCGTAAGATCAAACGCGCGACTGGCTCGCCCAGCGCAGTCCGACGATGCCGGCCAGCATGGTGACGAGGCCGATATAGAGCCATCGTGTCTGGCCGGTCATGAAGCTGCCGCCGACCAGGCCGAGCCCCTGCAGCGACCATAGCGCGCCCACGCCCAGCACAATCAGCGCCAGCACAGACCTGATCAATCGCATCGGCTGGATCCTCTCCGGAAGTCGATTTCGAGCGGTGACAGGGACGCAACAAAAGACTCGGAGGAATCGGAATAGTCCGGCTCCTCTGTACTTCCAATCTTGAGGACCGATCTTGTCCGGAACGTCCCGGAGAGTGGTCCGATATTCATCAAGAATACGCCTCTCGGGCTCCAAGAATCTCATGACAAACTGTTTCGCGGCGACTCCAAACGTGTGCCTTCGCCATGGAACCGCCAGAAGGCTGCCGCATTTCCCGCCTCATTCGGCACTTAGGCGAGGCTATTCGATCAACGGAGCCACCCCCAAAGCATGAAGAGAACCAACCAGACCGCGCTTGTCGCGGTAACGATCGCGGCTGGCCTGATGGCTGGCGCCTCGTCCGCCTCCTCCGCCGCCGCGCAATGCGGCCGCGCTTCCTGGTATGCGCTGCATTCCAGAACCGCCTCAGGGGAACGCATGAACCCCTCGGCACTGACCGCCGCCCACCGCACGCTGCCTTTCGGCACCAAGCTCAGGGTCATCAACAAGAACAACGGCCGCAGCGTCGTCGTGCGCATCAACGATCGCGGTCCGTTCGTGAAGGGTCGCGTGCTGGATCTGTCCCGCGGCGCAGCCGGACAGCTGGGCTTCATCGGTTCGGGCCACACCGCCGTCTGCATGGCGCGCGTCTGATCTCTCCATTATCGGACCATGATCCAAGGCGACCGCTGCGGTCCGGCGATCATGGCCGGTCTCCGGTAAGAGAGGCCGGACACATATCCTTCACATTTCGGCACCGCACAGTGAGCCGGCTCGCCCGCTCAAGCCTGATTTCCAACAGGTTGAACCAAAGAAGCATTCGTCAGACAAAATGACGTATTGCATCGCAACAATATCTTGTTAACCTCGCCGGGAGACATTCAAGGCTCGGCGCTGTTCGTCGTCCTTTGGTCGACGGACGGCAACGGGGTTCTCGATGTTCTACCAGCTCTACGAAATGAACCATGCGGCGCTGCAGCCCGCGCGCTTGTATGCCGACGCGGTGCGTCTCTTCTACTCCAACCCGCTCAACCCGATCTCCCACACCCCCTTAGGCCGCTCGGTCGCGGCGACCGCCGAGTTGTTCGAGCGCACCACCCGCCGCTACGGCAAGCCGCAATTCGGCCTGGACAAGACCGTGGTCGACTGGAAGAGCGTCGACGTCACCGAAAAGACGGTCTGGTCGAAGCCGTTCTGCAATCTGGTGCGCTTCGAGCGCGCGCTGCCCGCGGGGCGCAAGCCTGACCCGAAGCTTTTGATCGTGGCACCGATGTCGGGCCACTACGCGACGCTGCTGCGCGGCACGGTCGAGGCGATGCTTCCGCACGCCGACGTCCACATCACCGACTGGGTCGACGCCCGCATGGTGCCGGTGGCGCAAGGCAGCTTCGATCTCGACGACTATATCGACTACGTCATCGAGATGTTCCATGCGCTCGGCCCCGACACCCATGTCATGGCCGTCTGCCAGCCTTCGGTGCCGGTGCTGGCGGCGGTGGCGCTGATGGACAGGCGCGGCGATCCCTTCGTGCCCTCCACCATGACGCTGATGGGCGGGCCGGTCGACACGCGCCGCAACCCCACCGCGGTCAATCTCCTGGCCAAGGAAAAGGGCATCGACTGGTTCCGCGACAATGTCATCATGCAGGCGCCCTGGCCGGTGCCGGGCTTCGGGCGCGTGGTCTATCCGGGCTTCCTGCAGCTCTCCGGCTTCATGAGCATGAATCTCGACCGCCACATCATCGCCCACAAGGACTTCTTCATGCACCTTGTGAAGCATGACGGGGACAGCGCCGAAAAGCACCGCGACTTCTATGACGAATATCTGGCGGTGATGGACCTGACGGCGGAATTCTACCTGCAGACGGTCGACACCGTGTTCGTGCGCCACGCTTTACCGAAGGGCGAGATGACGCATCGCGGCGAGACGGTCGACTGCGCAGCGATCCGCAACGTCGCGCTGCTCACCATCGAGGGCGAGAACGACGACATTTCCGGGCTCGGCCAGACCCAGGCCGCGCATGATCTGTGCGTCAACATTCCCGCCGACAAGCATGTCCATTACGTGCAGCCGGCCGTCGGCCATTACGGCGTCTTCAACGGCTCGCGCTTCCGCTCCGAGATCGTGCCGCGCATCGCCGACTTCATTTCCAGCTATGGCCGCCAGCAGCGTGTGGCGACGAGGCCCAAACTGGTCCGTTCCGCGAAAGGCTGAACGCCGCGGACCGCGCCAGAGCGAACTTCCGTTCCGCCGCCAGACGGCGGCCGCTGGTGTTGCGACGGTGTCTCTGTTGCGAAAGTGCCGCTACGGGATCGTCCAGGTAACCATGCCGTCAAACTGGCCGCGGTCTCTAATTGACACGGACTGTAAATCGCCTTTAACGTTTCGTTAATAAAGAACAGGGCGGCGGGGGCAATGACTTCCTCAGCGATGACGCGGATTCTGCGTTTGTGTTCAGTCGCAGGGCTGGCGATTTCGGCTCACTGGGCGGTACCCGCCTGGGCGGCGGGCGCAATGACCACAGGCGGCCTGACCTCGCAGCCGATCGGGCACTATGATTTCTGCAAGGCGCGTCCGAACGAATGCAACATCCATCCGGCCGATCTCGAGCCGGCCAGGATGACGGACGTCCTGTGGCGCAAGCTGGTCAGCGTCAGCGCCAAGGTCAACGCCGCCGTCAAGCCGTTGAGCGATCTCGATCACTACGGCAAGGATGAAGTCTGGGCCTATCCGGATGACGGCTATGGCGATTGCGAGGACTATGTGCTGGAAAAGCGCCGCCAGCTTTATCGCATGGGCATGTCGCTCGCCGACCTCCTGATCACCGTCGTGCGCAAGCCTGATGGCGAAGGCCATTCGGTGCTGACGGTGCGCACCGACAAGGGCGACTACGTGCTCGACAATCTGACCGACAAGGTCAGAGCCTGGGACGCGACCGGCTACCGCTTCCTCAAGCGCCAGGCGATCGACAACACCGGACGCTGGGTCTCGATCCGCGACGGCCAGGCCGTGCTGGTCGGCTCGGTGCAGTAGGGACTGGGCATCCTGCCTTTCTTCGTGAGGCGCTCTACCTCCCTGTGCGGAGGGTGAACCGCGCGGCGCATGCCGGGCTGGTTTGGACGCTCGGCGAAAAGGCCCCGTGGCTGAGGGTGGCGGTGGGTTGAGCTTCTGGCGCCACCCTTGGAGATTGGCCGAATCCCTACGTGACGTCGTCATACTCGGGCCTGACCCGAGTATCCATGCCGTGACCCTTGCCGCAGAGTGCAACGGTGCGGAATTCTGCAACCGTTGGAACGCCTTGCCGTAACGGCATGGCAACTGTGTTCACGCGAATGCGGTTTTGTCGCGCATGATGGCGTTGAGGACGACCAGGAGCTTCCTTGCGACGGCGATGATGGCGAGTTTCTTGGACCCTGAGCGGGCAGCAAGTGCGGTATAGAAGGTCTTGAAGCGCTCACAGGTTCTGATGGCGGTGAGGGCAGCCATATAGAGGGCGCGACGCACGCGTGATCGCCCGCCCTGGATCTGGCTCCTGCGGCTGAGCTTGCCGCTCTTGTTGTCGAACGGGGCAAGGCCGGCGAGCGCGGCGATCGCCTTGGGTGAGCGCTGGCCGAGCTCGGGCAGGAGCGCCAGCAAAGAGAGCGCGCCGACATTGGAGACACCGGGCACGGAGACCATCAGCGCATGGTCGCGAGCGGTGTCCTGGTTTTGACGAATGACTTCGGCAATCTGGCTCTCGAACGCCTTGATACGCGTGTCGAGGAAGGCGATCGTCTCTTCCAGATCGGCAATGACGGCCTCCTCGAAAGCCTCGGCGAGGTGCTTCTTCAGCGCTGCCCGCATCTCGACCAAATGATCGCGGTGGCCGGCAAGCGATTGAAGCCGCTCGACTTCTTCGCTCGGCGCCGGCTCGGCCTCAGGGTTATAGCGACGGCCATAGTCGCTCAGCATCCTGGCATCGAGAGGATCGGTCTTGGCGCGCCGGCGCGTCGACTTCGAATAGTGGTGGGTGTGCGCCGGGTTGTGCCGCGAGAACGGCACGCCGGCCTTGGCCAGCGCATGGCGCAGCAGCCGGTCATGGACACCTGTCGCCTCCATGACGACGAAGTCCCGACTGGGATCAAGGCCTGCCACATAGGCGGCGATCGCATCGGCCTGGTTGTCGATGCGCCGAAGACGGCCGCTTGTCTCATCAAAAAAGTCGAGCCACTGCTTGGAGATGTCGCAGCCGACATAGTTCTGGGCTATCATGTCCACGCCTCTTCCTGTGGTGCGGGGTCTGCTTCGAACAGCCCCGTGCAACTGTTCAGGTTGATGGTTCACCGGTGGGAAGGGACCGGGCCATGCCACGGCCTGTCCGAAAGGACGACCACGATCCACTCGGTCTCCTTCCCACCTCAACCATACACCAGAACCAACACACAGGATCCTCGGGTCTACGCGTCCGCTTCGCTCCCGCTCCGCCCGTGGATGACGAGAGCAACGGGCCTCCGAAAAAATCGCACAACTCCATGAACCATTCCCGTTCGGCCGGCGACACACAGCCGTGAATGGCAAATCCAACCATGGAGAACTCAAATGACTTCTTTCCTGCGCAACACCCTTCTTGCCGCCGTCGCGATTTCGGCCCTGACCGGATCGGCCCTGGCGGACAAGACCTACAAAAGCTGCGCCGCGACCAACCTCAACGATCTGTGGAGCGGCCGCTGCTGCAGCGTCGGTTCCGCGAACTGCCTGGGCGGCGGCAATGGCGGCCGCGATCATCAAGGCCATGAAGGCAAGGGCGGTCGGGGCAGCTCCAATGGCGCCGGCGCCGGCAAGTTCTGATTTCATTTACAGATGCGCGAAGCGAAAAGCGGATCGCGCTCGTCCAACGCGGTTTCATCGTGAGTATCCGGATATGGCAGGTTGGCGCCGCCCCTCATTGCCCTGACGGGCATTTCTCCCCGTAAAACGGGGAGAAAGAGGCTGGCAGCAACCTTAGCGCCAATTTCTTAGCGCCAATTTCCGACGCTGGTGATTGGCGAAAGCAGCGGCACAGTGCCCTTCTCCCCGTTCGCGGGGAGAAGATGGCGGCAGCCAGATGAGGGGCAGCGCCGACCTCGCCCGTTGACGCTTGTTAGCTACGTCGTGCGAGCGCGGCGCGGATCGACGTGCTGAGGCGGCGCAATTCCGCCTCATCCAGCCTCTCGATGCTTTCGGCCAAAAGATTGGCCAGTTCAGTGGCCGCCGGCGACAGGCCGGACGTGTCGATCCTGACCCTCGGGTGCGAGCTCTCGGCAAGGCGGGCGAGGTCCTCGGCATCGTCCCAGATGATGTTGAAATAGCCGATGATCTTCTGGATCAGCGTCCAGGTCGGCGCGCCGCGGCGGCCGTGCTCGAGCGCCGACAGATAGGCGGCGCTGACGCCGATCGCCTCGGCCATAGCTTTCTGGCTGACGCCGCGCTCGGCGCGCAGCGCCCTGAGCTTCTCGCCGAACGGAGTCATGTCGACCTGCTCATCGCCGGGCCCTCATTGCCGAGCCGCTCATCGCCGGGCCCTCATGGGCGCGTCCGCCGCAGCCGCACATAGAGCGCGCCCGAGCCGCCATGGTTGCGGGCGGCGTGATCGTGGCTGGAGACGAGATGGCGGAAGGCCGGGGTCGACAGCCAGGCCGGTACGGCGCGGCGCAGGATGCCGTCGCCGCCCGAGGACGAACCCTTGCCGGTGATGATCAGAACATAGCGGATGCCGCCGGCATGCGCCCGATGCAGGAAGGCGAGCAGCAGCGAATAGGCCTCGTCCTGCGTCATGCCGTGCAGGTCGACGCGGCCTTCGATCGGCAGCCGGCCTTTTTTCAGCTTGTGCAGCGTCTGATCGTCGAGCGAATGCGAGACATGCGGCGTCTTCGGTTTCGCGGCGACGGCCGGGACACCGTTGACGGAAGCGGCGGCCGGCGTCGGCTTGGGCTCGATAATTTCGGGAATCTCGACCGCGGCCTTGCGTTTCAACGGCCGGGCCGAACGCGCCACCAGGTTCCACAGGATGCGGTCGTCGTCGCTGAGATGGTCGTCGCGGCGGCTCACCGGGTCGCTCCATTCAGAAGCCCACGCGGAACCAACGCATAGAAATCGGCCGCATTGCGGACCACGCCGGCGATCTCGCCGGCGGCGTCGCCCGAGCCGGCGAAGAGGTCGCCGCGCGCCGGCCCGGTGATGGCCGAGCCGGTGTCCTGCGCGATCATCAGCCGCCGGAACGGTTTTTCATCGAAGGCGGTGAGCGTCGGCGCGTCGATATAGAAGGGCGTGCCGAATGTGTGCAGCAGGCGATCGACCGCGACCGAGCGCCCCGGCGTCAGCGGCACCTTGGCGGCGGCGATCGGCCCAAGCGCGGCATCGTCGACTGCAGCCTCGCGGAAGAAGATGTAGGAGCGGTTCTGCCAGAGGATCTCGTCGACGCGGCTAGGATGCGCCTTGAACCAGGCGCGGATCGACTGCATCGTCACCTTTTCCAGCGGGATCTCGCCGAGCTCGCTCAGAATCTTGCCCGGGCCAATGAAGCGCTGTCCTGATTTCGCGGCATAGGTGACGCGGGCGAGCCTGCCGTCGGTCATCTTCAGCCTAGCTGCGCCCTGCACATGGATGAAGAAGGCATCGACCTTTTCGGCGAGCCAGGCAATCTCGAGATTTTGGCCTAAGAGCGCACCGCGCTCGATTTCGCCGCGGTCGAAATATTCGACCGGAGCATTATCCGTCCGACGGGCGAAGGCCAGATAAGGATCCATGCCGGCCGGCCGGTTGCCGTCGTCGATGTCGATCAGATCGGCGGGGCGGGACAGCAGCGGCACGGCGAACCGCTCCGTCCTGACCGGCGAGGCCTCGACCTCCGGCTCGTAGAAGCCGGTGACTAGCCGCGAGCCGTTTTCGGCGCTCACCAGCATCGGCACGAAATGCCGCTCGAAGAAGGACCGCGCCTCGGACCGATTCGGCGCCGAAACGGCGCGGGCCTCAGCATAGGCCTCGGCAAAGGCATTGAAATCGACGCCGAGCGAGCCGGTGCGATAGGGTTTAACGGGCGCATGAAGGGCCGAGCGGCGAAAGGCCGCGAAGGCCGCAGCATGGTCGTCCTCGCCCCAGCCGGGCAGGTCATCAAAAGATTTTTCGCTGAGTATGGGAGAGAGCGGCACGACCGAGCCCCGCCGCTTGATCTCAATCTTCTTCTTCGGTGGCGACGAGCTTCCAGTTCGGGTCGCGCGAGCGTGTGTCGCGGGCGAAGGTCCAGACATCCTTGACCTCGGCCACCGTTTCCGGATCGCCGTCGATGACGGCGCCGGCCTTGTCGCGGGTCGCCGAGATCAGCTCGGAAACGACGCGCAGCGTGATATGCGCTTCGGAGCCCTTCATCTCCGCGGCGACGATGTCGGCTTTGTCGATGCCGACGAAGGAGGACTGGATCTTCTCTGACTTCGCCTCACGCTCGCCGATGGCGGCGACGAACCCGTCATAGACTTCGCGCGACAGGAGATTCTTCAGCGTCTTACGGTCGCCGTCGGCATAGGCCATGACGATCATCTCATAGGCCATTTTGGCGCCGTCGACGAAGGTTTTGGGTTCGAAGGACGGATCGTTGTCCTTGATCGTGCGCAGGCCTTTGTTGAGATCGGTGTCCGGCTTGGCGAAGGCGTCGATCGCGGCATAGGTCTCGGCTGAGGATTCGCCCGGTGCGCGCTTGCGTGGCAGCGACACGACATTTTCCGGCTTCTGCGCCGCATCGGCCTCGCGCGTGCGGCTCGCCGAATAGGGATCGAAGGGCGGGCGCTCGTTGCCGGTGCGACGTCCGAGCACGTTGCGCAGCTGGAAAAAGATCACAACCGCCGCAATCAGAAAGAAAATCGTGCCGAAGTCGAAGAAACCCATATTTTCCGCCAACTCGAACCCTGTTCTTGCCCGACCGGCGTGACCCCCCTCGGGGACCGCGGTCGCATAGCGTTCAACACTCAAAGCATATAGAACGGCAGGCGCAATCATTCAAATCAAAGGCAGCCATACCTATCTAAAGGCGCCAAGGCCAGCGGCGATTGTCCGCGAGCGCCCAAAAGAAGAAAGCGATCGGTCGAGACTTTGCGCATTTCCTTCATCCCGCTGTTCCTGCTCCTGCTGCCGCTGCTGGAGATCGCCGGCTTCGTGGTCGTCGGCCGCGAGATCGGCGCCTTGGCGACGGTCGGGCTGGTTATCCTGTCCAGCGTCGCCGGCAGCCTGCTGCTCAGGCACCAGGGTTTCGGCGTCATGACGCGGGTGCGGGCCGAGATGGATGCCGGCCATGATCCAAGCCGGCAGCTCGCGCATGGCGCGATGATCGTGCTGGCGGCGATCCTTTTGATCATCCCTGGCTTCATCACCGATATCTTCGCCATTCTCCTGCTGCTGCCGCCGGTGCGCGACTTCGCCTGGCGCCTGTTCAAGAGCCGCATCGTCATGGCGACCAGCTTCTCGAGCGGCTTTTCGGCGCGCCGGCGCGAGACCGTCATCGACCTCGACGACAGCGACTATTCGCGCGACGACTATCCGAACCGTCCGGATCACAATTCGCCCTGGCGGCGGCTGAAAAACGATTAGTCCCAGGGCCTTTGCCCGATAAAGCGGCAAAACTTGTTTTGTCCGGCGGGCCATGGTAGCGAACCCGCGATTTCAATCCGGTCAGCAATGCTGCCCAGGCAGAAGGACTTAAAGGCTCATGGCCAGCAACGATGACGCCGCGACCGGCGCCGCCAACGGCAACGGCACCCAGAACCAGCCCTCGCTCAATGTGCTTGCCCAGTATGTGAAGGATCTTTCCTTCGAAAGTCCCGGTGCGCCGAACTCGCTGCGCGGCCGCGACAAGGCTCCCGGCATCGCCATCAATGTCAACGTCAATGCCAATCCGCTTTCGGACAAGCAGTTCGACGTCAACCTGACCTTGAACGCCAAGGCCTCCTTCGACCAGGAAGTGCTGTTCAATGTCGAGCTGGTCTATGGCGGCGTCTTCGCCATCTCGGGCTTCCCGCAGGAGCACATGCTGCCGATCCTGTTCATCGAATGCCCGCGGCTCCTGTTCCCCTTCGCCCGCCAGATCATCTCGGATGCCACCCGCAATGGCGGCTTCCCGCCGCTGATGCTCGACCCGATCGATTTCGCCCAGATGTTCCAGCAGCGCATCGCCGAGGACCAGGCCGCTAGCAAGGTCCAGGTGAGCTGAGGCGGGCTGAGCCCGGCTTCGTGCCGGGCTTTTTTTGTTGGAGATGCCGGAGATTGGCGAAAACCTCCGGACGGTCGTCATTCTAGGGCGGAGCAAGGAGCGAAGCGACGCGCGCAGACCCTAGAATCCATGCCGTGACGCTAACGCGTTGCAACGGTTATAGAATTCTGCACCGTTGCACCCTGCGGCGGAGGTCACGGCATGGATACTCGGGTCAAGCCCGAGTATGACGACGTCGCGGAGGGATTCGGCCAATCGCGCGGATCAGCGCCACAAGCGCCCGCTCACCCCACCGCCACCTTAAGCCACAGCGCCTTTTCGCCGAGCGTCGAGACCAGCCCGGCATGCGCCGCGCGGTCCGCTTCGCTCAGACGCGGCGGCAGGGCGATGGGCCGCGCGCCGACGGAGATGTCGATATCGGCCACCTCGCCGGCGCCGTTCATCTGCACCGACACGGCCTCCAGCACCAGCGCCGCCTGCTTGCCGCCGATGAGCTCGATATAGACTTCGGCCAGCAGCTCGGAGTCGAGCAGCGCGCCGTGCTTGGTGCGGCGGGTGTTGTCGATGCCGTAGCGGCGGCAGAGCGCATCGAGCGAGTTCGGGCCCATCGGATGCTTGCGGCGCGCCAAAGCGAGGGTGTCGATGATGCGGCCGGGATCGATGGCCGGATGGTCGAGCCGGCTGTATTCGAGGTTGAGGAAGCCGAGGTCGAAGGTGGCGTTGTGGGCGATCAGTTTGGCGCCGTCGGTGAAGGCCAGCCACTCATCGACGATTTCGGCGAAGGTCGGCTTGCCGACCAGGTCAGCGGCGCTGATGCCATGCACGGCTTGCGCCTCGGCATGGATGGCGCGGCCCTGCGGGTTGATGAATTTGTGGAAGGTGCGGCCGGTCGGGAAACGGTTGACCAGCTCGACGCCGCCGAGCTCGATGATGCGGTCTTCGCGCAAATCGAGGCCGGTGGTTTCCGTATCGAAGATGATCTCACGCATGCGAATCAATCCGCTCCAAGGAGCAGAATCACAAACCAGAACAAAATGGCAATGGGGACTGCCGTCAGCGGACGTCAGGAACCATCCCGGCCGGACTTATCCCCCGTCAATTCGCCGATGACGGCCTCAACCGCCCTCCGCGCCGCCTCGAAGCCATTTCCGGTGTCGATGATGAAATCGGCCTGGCGGCGCTTTTCGGCGTCGGGCACCTGCTTGGCGAGGATCGACAAAAACTTCTCCTCGCTCATGCCAGGCCTGGCGAGCACGCGCTCGCGCTGGATCTCGGGCGAAGCGGTGACGACCACGACCTTGTCGACGCGGTTGCGGCCGCCGGTCTCGAACAGAAGCGGGATGTCGAGCACGGCGAGCGGCGCGCCGACGGCGCGATGCCTCGCCAGAAACGCATCGGCATCGGCGCGCACCAGCGGATGAATGATCGACTCGAGCTTCTTCAGCGTGGCGGGATCGCCGAGCACTTGGCTCGCCAGCTTCACGCGGTCGACCACGCCTGCCTCGGTCGTGCCCGGGAAGGCCGCCTCGACCAAAGGCGCTGCCTTGCCGGCATAGAGGCGATGCACCGTCTCGTCCGAATCATGCACTGGCACGCCGGCCTCGGCGAACATTTTCGCCGTCGCTGACTTGCCCATGCCGATCGATCCGGTGAGGCCGAGCACGATCATCAGTGGCCCTCGATGTCGGCAACGATCATGCTCCGCAGCTCGGACGTGACTTCCGGCTTCCTGCCGAACCAGCGTTCGAAGCCGGGCACCGCCTGATGCAGCAGCATGCCGAGCCCGTCGATCGTCTTCAACCGCCGCGCCCTGGCGGCGGCAAGCAAAGGCGTTTCCAACGGCACATAGACGATGTCGGTGACGATGGCGTGATCCGGCAAGCCGGCTGGATCGGCGACGAGGGTTTCGTTGCCATGCATGCCGAGCGCCGTGGTGTTGATCAGCAGGCAGGCATCGGCAAGCAGCTCGCCGACTGCGCCATGCGCCGAGACGCCAGGGCCAAAATGGCGGCTGAGTTCCTCGGCTCTCGCCAGCGTCCGATTGACGATGCGGATGTCCTTGATGCCACGCTCTTTCAGCGCGTGGATGACGGCGCGGGAGGCGCCGCCGGCGCCCAGCACCACGGCCGGCCCATTGTCCGCCCATCCAGGCGCATGGTCATCGAGGTTGGCGGCAAAGCCGTAGCCGTCCGTATTGCCACCCCAGAGAACGCCGTCCTCGAACCACAGCGTGTTGACGGCGCCGATTTCATCAGCCGCATGGTCGCGGCGGGCAACGCCGGCGAAGGCGGCTTCCTTGTGGGGAATGGTGACGTTGCCGCCGCGGTAGCCGTTCTCGCCGAGAGATTTGAGGAAATCGGTGAAATCCGCCGGCGCGACGTCGATCGCCTGGTAGCTGCCGTCGATGCCGTATTTATTGAGCCAATAGCCGTGGATCTTCGGCGAGCGCGAATGGGCGATCGGATGTCCGGTAACGAAGGCCTTTTTCTCAGCCATCGATGGCTCCCAGCGCGCGCAGCTCCTTCAGGACCGGCAGCAACGGCAGGCCGACGATGGTGAAATAATCACCCTCGATCTTCTCGAACAGCTGGATGCCTTCGCCCTCCACCTGATAGGCGCCGACGCTCCCCAGGGCCTTGGCGCCGACGCGCGCCAGATGCCGGCCGATGAAGGCGGGGTCGAGCTTGCGCATGGTGAGGTTGGCAATGCCGACATGACGCCACAGCACTTCGCCGTCGCGGCAAAGCACGGCCGCGCTGTTCAGCTGATGCGTCTTGCCCGAGAGCGCGAGCAGGTGGCGGCGCGCGCCTTCCATGTCGGCCGGCTTGTGAAAGACCTCGTCGCCCAGCGACAGCGTCTGGTCACAGCCGAGCACCAGGGAGCCGGGCCTCCGCTCACTGACCTCAGTCGCCTTGGCCTCGGCCAGGATCGAGGCGACGTCTTCCGGCGAGACGCCGCTGTCTTTCAGCGGAGCCTCGAGGGCGCGCTCGTCGACATTTGCCGGCACCGCCTCGATGTCGAGGCCGGCATTGACGAGCATGGTCTTTCGGAACGGGCTGCCGGAGGCGAGGATGATCTTTTCGGACATGCACTAGTTCCCTGACGCTGTTGACCCATCGTTTGTCCGGCGGTCCAGCACAAACTTTGGAGAATGGCCAAGGCCCTACGAACTTCGTCATCCTAGGGCGAAGCAGGAGCGAAGCTCCGTTGCGAGGACCCTAGGATCCATGCCGTAACCTCAGCCGAGGGGCGCAGCGGAGCAGAATTCTACACCGTTGCAATACTTCGACGTCATGGCATGGATCCTAGGGTCTACGCCGCGTCGCTGCGCTCCTTGCTCCGCCCTAGGATGACGAAGCAGCCGGCGTCTCGGCCAACCTTCGTTACCGCGTCTTGCCCCGCAGGGCAACGATTGCCGCCGCCGTTTCCTCGATGGAGCGGCGGCTGACGTCGATCATCGGCCAGCCATGCCTGGTGCAGAGCTGGCGCGCATAGGCGAGCTCTTCGTTGATCGCGGCGCGATCGACATAGTCGGTCGGCACGAAGGCGGCGCTGTTGCCGAGGATGCGGTTCTGCCTCACATGCGAGATACGCTCGGCCGTCGCGATCAGCCCAACGATCAGCGGCGTCTTGGCGGCGATCAGGCTCTCGGGCAGCGGCACGCCGAGCACGATCGGGATGTTGGCTGTCTTGATACCGCGATTGGCGAGATAGATCGAGGTCGGCGTCTTCGAGGTGCGCGAGATGCCGATCAGCACGATATCGGCATCGTCCATATTGGCCGGCAGCTGGCCGTCATCATGCTCCATGGTGAAGTTCAACGCGTCGATGCGGCGGAAATATTCGGCGTCGAGCACGTGCTGGGCGCCGACGCGGCGACCGGCGGGCGTGCCGAGATAGGATTGGAAGACGGCGAGCACCGGCTCCAGCACCGAGACGCAAGGCAGGCCCATGGCCGCGCAGCGCTCGTCGATCGAGCGCGCGAGCTTCTGATCGACCACGGTGTAGAGGATGATGCCGGGCTCCTCCTCGATGTCGTCGAAGACCTTGGCGACCTGCTTCTCGGTTCGGATCAGCGGATAGATATGTTCGATGGCGCGCGCGTCCTTGTATTGCGCTGACGCCGCCCGGCCGGCGGCCAGCAGCGTCTCGCCGGTGGCGTCGGAGATCAGATGCAGGTGGAAGAAGCTCTGAGGTTTGTTCACAACGGGTGGGTCCAGGCTGTGGGCAATTGTGGACAAGGCTGGATGGGCGGGCCTTGGGTAGGGAAGCGACTGTATCAGATGGCCGCTTGTCCACAATTCGACCAGCTGTAGGCTTTGTCGCGGCGCTGGGGACAAAACTGGGGATCAACTTTTCCGGGCCGATTTCATCCACAACCAGGACATCGGATCGGACCGGCCAAGCTTTTGACTCGAAAGCTTGAATCGGCCTTGTCCCCAGATCCCTCCAGTTTGCGAAAACAAGTACGCGACAATATGCTGACTGGCCTTTTCGAGCCGCAGGCTGGACAGGTCGCAATCATCACAACCAACAGACTCTTAGAATCAGAAGACTCTTTTAAAATAGATATTTGATTTAAGAGACCGCGCATGACCCCGAACCGGAGGTTCGGAAAGGATCATGCGCTAGATGAAAGTGCTACAGCGTCCTTTGCGCGTCTTAGGACGCGCGGCGCTGTAGAGAGAGGCGGGCGCTGGATGGCTGGGAAACGGATCGTGCTCGACGTCCTCAAGGGCGAGACGGTTTCACCGCCGCCGCTCTGGATGATGCGCCAGGCAGGCCGCTATCTTCCGGAGTATCGCGAGACCAGGAGACGGGCCGGATCCTTCCTCGATCTCTGCTATGATCCGGACCTCGCCGTCGAGGTGACGCTGCAGCCGATCGAACGCTTCGGCTTCGACGCCTCGATCCTGTTCTCCGACATTCTCGTTGTGCCCAATGCGCTGGGGCGGGATGTCCGTTTCGAGGAAGGCCGCGGGCCGGTCCTGAAGCCGATCTCGGCGGCCGAGATTGCGGCGTTGAGCGGCGAGATGTTTCACGTGAATCTCGAGCCGGTCTACGAGACCGTGCGCCGGCTGCGCGCGAAATTGCCCGACGAGACGACGCTGCTCGGCTTCTGCGGCGCGCCATGGACGGTGGCGACCTATATGATCGCCGGGCACGGCACGCCCGACCAGGGACCGGCGCGGCTGTTCGCCTATCGCGAGCCCGAGGCCTTCGCGAGGCTCTTGAAGACGCTGGCCGATCATTCGGCTGCCTATCTCATCCGCCAGATCGAAGCCGGCGCCGATGCGGTGCAGATTTTCGATTCCTGGTCGGGTGTGCTGGACGAGCCCTCCTTCGAGGCTTTCTGTGTCGAGCCGGTGGCTGAGATCGTGCGGCAGGTGAAGGCGGTTCATCCCGACGTGCCGGTGATCGGTTTTCCGAAGGGCGCCGGCGAACGCTATCGCGACTACAGGAAGAAGACCGGCATTGCCGGTCTCGGCCTCGACTGGACCGTGCCTTTGTCCATGGCGAAGGAGCTGCAGCGCGAAGGCGCGGTGCAGGGCAATCTCGATCCGCTGCGGCTGGTCGCCGGCGGCAAGGCGCTGGCCGATGGCGTCGATGCCATCCTGAAGACGCTGGGCGGCGGGCCGCTGATCTTCAATCTCGGCCATGGCATCACGCCGGAAACGCCGGTGGCGCATGTCGAAGCGATGGTGAAAATGGTGAGGAGCCACCGATGAGCAATGTGAGCAACGAGAACACCACCGGCCAGGCGATGAAGCGCATGGTGATCGGCATTGTCGTTCTCGTGGCGGCGACGGCCCTTCTCTATTTGGTGGCTGGCGACGGCTTCTATCTCTGGGCGAAGGCCATCCATGTGATCGCGGTGATCGCCTGGATGGCGGGCATGCTCTATCTGCCGCGGCTGTTCGTCTATCATGTCGATGCCGAGAAAGGCTCGGTGCAGTCCGAGACCTTCAAGGTGATGGAGCGCCGGCTGCTCAGGGGGATCATCAATCCGGCGATGATCGTGACCTGGGTGTTCGGCCTTTGGCTGGCCTGGAAAGGCTTCGGCTTCCAGGGCGGCTGGCTGCACACCAAGATCGCGCTGGTGCTCGTCCTGTCGGGTCTGCATGGCTATCTCGCCGGCGCGGTCAGGAAATTCGCCGAGGATAAGAACGAAAAGCCGGCCAGGCACTGGCGGATCGTCAACGAGATCCCCACATTGCTGATGATCGTCATCGTCATGCTGGTCGTCGTGAAGCCGTTCTAGGCTCCCCCCAAAACCAGAAGAAGCCCAGCAAAAGGCGGCTTGCTCTTTCGGGCGACCGACGATAAAAGACGGGTCTTCCTTCCCGTCATGCGCCGCCCCCTTTACTCGCTTTCGGCCGCGCCCGGCATTTGTCGTATTCAGCCGATTTTCTCCCAAAAGCCTACCCAGAGTCTATCTAATGCAAGAAATGAAACTCGCAGAGTTCAAGAACAAGAAGCCGCCGGAGCTGATCGCTTACGCCGAAACGCTCGAGGTGGAGAACGCCAGCGTCATGCGCAAGCAGGAGCTGATGTTCGCGATCCTGAAGAAGCTCGCCGCGCAGGACATCGAGATCATCGGTGATGGCGTGGTGGAGGTGCTGCAGGACGGCTTCGGCTTCCTGCGCTCGGCCAACGCAAACTACCTGCCCGGCCCCGACGACATCTATATCTCGCCGTCGCAAATCCGGCGCTTCTCGCTCAAGACCGGCGACACGGTCGAAGGACCGATCCGCAGCCCGAAAGAGGGCGAGCGCTATTTCGCGCTGCTCAAGGTCAACACCATCAATTTCGACGATCCGGAAAAAATCCGACACAAGATCCACTTCGACAATCTGACGCCGCTCTACCCGACCTCGCGGCTGAAGATGGAGGTCGACACTCCCCCCACCAAGGACATCTCGCCGCGCGTGATTGACCTGGTGGCGCCGATCGGCAAGGGCCAGCGCGCGCTGATCAACGCGCAGCCGCGCACCGGCAAGACGGTGCTGTTGCAGAACATCGCGCATTCGATCACCGCCAATCATCCGGAATGCTACCTGATCGTGCTTCTGATCGACGAGCGTCCCGAGGAAGTGACCGACATGCAACGCTCGGTGAAGGGCGAGGTCATCTCGTCCACCTTCGACGAGCCAGCCGCGCGTCACGTGCAGGTCGCCGAAATGGTGATCGAGAAGGCCAAGCGCCTGGTTGAGCATGGTCGCGACGTCGTCATCCTGCTCGATTCGATCACCCGCCTCGGCCGCGCCTACAACACGGTCGTGCCGTCATCCGGCAAGGTGCTGACCGGCGGTGTCGACGCCAACGCGCTGCAACGCCCGAAGCGTTTCTTTGGTGCGGCCCGCAATATCGAAGAAGGCGGTTCGCTGACCATTATCGCCACCGCGCTGATCGACACCGGCAGCCGCATGGACGAAGTCATCTTCGAAGAGTTCAAGGGCACCGGCAACTGCGAAATCCAGCTCGACCGCAAGGTGGCCGACAAGCGCATCTATCCGGCGATCGACATCCTCAAGTCTGGTACCCGCAAGGAAGACCTGCTGGTGCCGCGATCGGACCTGCAGAAGATCTTCGTGCTGCGCCGCATCCTGGCGCCGATGGGCACGACCGACGCGATCGAGTTCCTCATCGACAAGCTCAAGCAGACCAAGACCAACGCGGACTTCTTCGATTCGATGAATACGTGATGGGGAGTGCGGTCCCCCTTCTCCCCTTGTGAGGGTTTTGCATGGGAGTCGATATTTAGCGCACGAGGCGGATGGGCGTTTTTTGAAAGGCGCTCTGGCCGCTTTGGCGGGTTATTTTGCCTCGCTCTTGGGGCCTCAGGCCGCCATGGCAGTGGATTTTGGGCGGACTGCGCCTCATGCCGGCTTCCTCTTTGGGAAGAGGACTGCGGCCGCTCTTTGCAGATTGTAGCCGCAGCCGGCAAGCATGCACTGCGTCCGGTTGGTCGCAAGGTTGAAGAAGCGCAGTCGCCGCATGCCGTAGCGCTGCTTGAACACTGCAAACGGCCGCTCCACTGCCGCCCGCACCTTCGAGATCAGCCGGTTGCGCTGCTTCTGACGCGGCGTCAGCGGATGGTGCTTGTTGGCTCTGTGCATCAGCCGGTCCTTGATGCCGGCCTGCTTCAGCCGGGCATGGCGGGCATGGGTGTAGTAGGCTTGGTCGCCATAGGCCGCCTTCTCGTCCCCGATGATCAGGCCGTCGGCCGGCTCGGTATCGGTGACCGATGCATCCGTGAAGTCCATGCGCCGGATCAGCGTATGAGCATCGTCGACGCCGTTGTGCACCTTATAGCCGAACACGGTCTTGTTGCCCTTGCGTCCCCAACGTGCTCGCCATCAACCGATGGCCGCGCCGTCGCCTCCGGCTTCGCCGGCGGGCGCGCGGCGGCCTGCATGAAGGAGGCATCAATCAACGTGCCGCGCTTGACGATCAGCCCCTTCTGCTCAAGCTGCCGCGTGATCTCATAAAACACCCGGTCGATCAGCCCATCGCACTTCAGCTCCTCGCGGAAACGCCACAACGTCGAATGGTCCGGCGTGGGGTCCGACAGGCTGAAACCGGCAAAGCGGCGGAACGACAGCCGGTCGCGCAGTTGTGCCTCCAGCGAAGGATCGCTGAGATTGTTCCACACGCCAAGCAGCAGACAGCGCAGCAAGGCCTCAGCCGGATAGCTAATGTTGCCCCGTCCTGGTCCGCTGCGCTGACCAAGAAGCGCCTTGATCGGCACCCAGTCGATCACTCGCGAGATCTGGTCAAGCTCCGTCACATCCGACCACACCAGCCCATCCGCAAGGCTCAGTTGTCCAAGCACGCGATCGACCATCCGAATCATCTCCCCTTCATGCCGGACATACGGAATCACCAACTCAGTTCCGTGCAAAGCCCTCCTTGTGGGAGAAGGTGGATCGGCGCGCAGCGCCGAGACGGATGAGGGGTGTTCCAGCGGAGTGAGACGCTGGTGGCATCTGGAGCACCCCTCATCCGTCGCCTTCGGCGACACCTTCTCCCACAAGGGGAGAAGGAAAAGGCGCTATCGCCTCAGCAACTTCTCCAACTCCTGTGCATCGGTCACCGCCGGCAGGCACAGCTGGCCGCTGCAGAACCAGGCGCTTGGCTTGTCCGTCGGCGGCAGCACGCCGCCCGGCAGCAAGGGTCGATTCGTTTCCGTGCCGATCGGCACGACGATGTCGACCCGGCGCGGGTCGGGATTCCGATTCGCGACCGGAACGAGGCTTGAAGATCCTGGATCATCTATGATGACAAGCTTCAGCGGTTCGAGC
Source organism: Mesorhizobium sp. M2A.F.Ca.ET.043.02.1.1 (assembly GCF_003952405.1). Lineage (NCBI taxonomy): Bacteria > Pseudomonadati > Pseudomonadota > Alphaproteobacteria > Hyphomicrobiales > Phyllobacteriaceae > Mesorhizobium > Mesorhizobium sp. M2A.F.Ca.ET.043.02.1.1. The sequence goes on along the minus strand of NZ_CP034445.1, from coordinate 3,160,099 downwards.
GCCAGGGCACAGGCATTGACGATGCCGGCCTGGCCGTAGGCCTGCTGGGATGCGCGGCCCATGGCGTGCTCGGCGGCCGCCCAGGCCTTCTCCCCGAGTTCGAGGTCGCCGGTGAGCGAAGACAACCGAACCAACGCCTCGACGATCTGGCTGGTGGCCGAGGGAATTGCTTCGTCGACATCGCCGCGGATGCGGATCGGCACGTCGCCGCTATCCGACGCCGTCAGCCAGTAGCCGGTCTTTTCCGCATCCAGGTGCCAGCGATCGAGCTCGCCGATGAACAGCCTGGCGTGATCGGAATAGGCCGGGTCGCCGGTTGCCTCGAACAACGCAATCGCGGCATTGGTCATGGCGGCGTAATCGCTGGACAGTGCGGGAAAAAGCGTCTTCGCGCCGAGCATGGAATGCGGCAGACGGCCGTCCAGGCTGGCCTCGACAATATGGGTGAAGGTTTTTGCCGCGGCATCGATCCAGTCGCGCCTGCCAAGGGAGCGGCCGGCTTCGGCGAGTGCTGCGATCATCAGACCGTTCCAGTCGGTGAGCACCTTGCCGTCACGGCCCGGCCTGACCCGCTGTTCGCGGAAAGCCAGCAGCTTCGCTTTCAAAGGCGCAAGATTGGCGTAGTCGGCAATGCCTTTGCTTTGCTGCATTTCGCTTTGGCGGACGATCGGCTTGCCTTCCCAGCCATGCGGTGCGGCCAGCTCGAAATACTGAAAGAAAGTCGGGGCGTCGTCGCCCAGCGCGGCCTCGATCTCGTCGCGGCTCCACGTGTAGAAGAGCCCCTCCTCGCCGTCGCTGTCGGCGTCGAGGCTGGCGGCGAAGGCGCCGCCTTCGACACGCATCTCGCGCAGCAGCCAGGCGACGGTCTCTTCGATTCGCAGCCGGAACAAGCCTTTGCCGGTGGCAGCATAGGCCCAGTTGCACAGGCGGATGAGCTGGGCATTGTCATAGAGCATTTTTTCGAAATGCGGCACCAGCCATTCGGCGTCGGTGGAATAGCGGCTGAGGCCGCCGCCGACATGATCGTAGATGCCGCCGGCAAGCATCTTTTCGAGACTGGTGAGCACGGCATCGCGGTGGTCCACCTGGCCGTCGCGCAGCCAGGACAGCCAAAGCGTATGCATGAAGGGCGCATTCGGGAATTTTGGCGCGCCCTTCAAGCCGCCGAGATCGCGGTCGATCATGCCGTCGATGCGGCCGGAGAGATCGCTGAGCGTATCGCGGTCGAGCACCGCCTTGCCCTTTGTTCCGGCAAGCCGGGATTCGACATGGACGGCCAGCCCGTCGGCGCTTTCCGCGAGGCTCTGCTGCTTTTCCCGCCAGGCCTTGTCGACTGCTTCCAGCACCTGGATGAAGCCCGGTCGTCCGTAACGCGCCTCGCGCGGAAAATAGGTGCCGCCCCAGAACGGCTTGCCGTCGGGCGTCAGGAACATGGTCAGCGGCCAGCCGCCCTGCTCGCCCATGGCATGGAGCGCAGCCATGTAGATCTGGTCGATGTCCGGCCGCTCCTCGCGATCGACCTTGATATTCACGTAGAGCCGGTTCATGACGGCCGCGACGGCGTCGTTCTCGAAGCTTTCATGGGCCATGACATGGCACCAGTGGCAGGCGGCGTAGCCGATGGAGAGCAGGATCGGCCGGCCCAGTTCCTTGGCTTCGGCAAGGGCGGCCCGCGACCAGCCGCGCCAATGGACGGGATTGTCGCTGTGCTGCCGCAGATAGGGGCTGGCTTCTTCGGCAAGCAGGTTTCGCGTGGGCAAGGTCACGATGAGCGGCTCGGCGTGGTTTGAGGCAGAGGTCAGAGCGTGATGCCGAAAGGTGAAGCGGCCGACACGCTCTACCTCTTAATGTAGGCGGTTCGGCAGGTCCGGCAAATGGTTTCGCCAATGGCTTCGAAGGATTCGATCGTCGCGCTCTCCAGCGGCCGCCTCCCCGCAGGCATCGCCGTTATCCGTATTTCCGGGCCGAAAACTCGATTCGTGGTCGAAACGATCGCCGGGCCGGTTCAGGATCGGTTTACCAATTTACGGACGATCAGGGCGGCGGATGGCTCGACGATCGACCACGGGCTCGTGCTGTTCTTTCCGGGCCCCGGCAGCTTCACCGGCGAGGATGTCGCCGAGTTCCAGGTGCATGGCAGCCGCGCGGTCGCCGCCAAGATGCTGGAAAGGATCACCGGCTTCGAAGGCGTCAGACATGCCGAGCCCGGGGAGTTCACTAGGCGCGCCTTTCTCAACGGCAGGCTGGATCTGGTCGAGACGGAGGCCTTGGCCGATCTGGTCAATGCCGAGACCGAGGCGCAGCGTCGCTTTGCCTTGCGCAACGCCGAAGGCGCGCAGAGCGAGCTCTATTCAGGCTGGCGCCGCCGACTGATCCATGCGCGGGCGATGATCGAGGCGGAGATCGACTTCGCCGACGAGGAGGACGTGCCGGGTTCCGTTTCGGAGGCGGTCTGGTCAGACGTGACAGCGATGATTGGCGAGATCGAACGGCACGTCGAGGGGTTCAAGGCAGCGGAGATCATCCGTGACGGTTTTGAGGTCGTGATCCTCGGCGCGCCGAATGCCGGCAAGTCCAGTCTGTTCAACGCCTTTGCGCGGCGCGAGGCGGCGATCGTCACCGACGAACCGGGCACCACCCGCGATCTGCTCGAGGTCGTCATGGACCTCAACGGGCTGAAGGTACGGCTTGTCGATACCGCCGGGCTGCGCGACGCCGCGGGTAAGGTGGAATCGATCGGCATCGAAAGGGCGCGGGCCAAGGCTGACGTGGCCGATCTCGTCCTGCTGTTAGAGGATATGGCCAATCCGGTACCTGTCGGAGGAGTCCCCGCTGGGGCTCCGCTGCTGCGGATCGGCACGAAGTCGGACATCGCCGATGCGGGCGGTGGCGCCTACGACCTGATGATTTCTTCTAGGGACGGCAGCGGACTGGCGTGCCTTCTCGACGAGATCGGAAGCCGCGCCGCCGCCGCGGTTGGCGAGGCCGGTGACGTCCTGCCCTCCAGAATGCGCCATGTCGAGCTGCTGCAAGAGGCGATGGATTTCCTGAGGGCGGCGCTGTCAGGGCAAAGCCAAGAGTTGCGCGCCGAGGAATTGCGGTTGGCGGCGGAGCGCCTCGGGCGGATCGTCGGTGCCGTCGATGTAGAGGATCTGCTCGACGTCATCTTTTCGCAGTTCTGCATTGGTAAATGATTCACGTGAAACATGGAGCGGCCTCTGTCCGGCAGTGACTCACGTGAAACAATACGCAATTGGGCCGGATTAATGTTTCACGTGAAACGGCTCCGGTCTTCATCCTTGACAGCTCGAGGTGGCAGGGACATGTGTCTGTCCATCTCTGAAAGCGGATTTTTGGAAAAATGACCGATCACTATGATGTTGTGGTGGTGGGCGGCGGCCATGCCGGCTGCGAGGCAGCGAGTGCTGCCGCGCGCGCCGGCGCCAGGACCGCGCTGGTGACGCTTCGCTTCGATACGATCGGCGTCATGTCCTGCAATCCCGCGATCGGCGGTCTCGGCAAGGGCCATCTCCTTCGCGAGATCGACGCCATGGATGGGTTGATGGGCCGCATCGCCGACGCCGCCGGCATCCAGTTCCGCCTGCTCAATCGCCGCAAGGGGCCGGCCGTGCGCGGCCCGCGCACCCAGGCCGACCGCAAGCTCTATCGGCTGGCCATGCAGGAAGCGATTCGGCAGCAGAACAATCTCGACGTGATCGAAGGCGAGGCTCTCGACTTCGAAATCATGGACGGTCGAATCGCTGCCGTTCAGATTTCCGATGACCGCCGGTTGGCTTGCGGCGCCTTGGTGCTGACCACCGGCACCTTTCTGCGCGGCCTGATCCATATCGGCGAGAAGAAGATCGTCGCCGGCCGCATGAACGAGCAGGCGAGCCACGGCCTGTCGGCGACGATGGCGCGCGCGGGTTTCCAGCTCGGGCGCCTGAAGACCGGAACGCCCCCTCGCCTCGACGGCCGCACCATCGACTGGGCCTCGCTGGAAAGCCAGGCCGCAGACGAAGATCCGGTGCCGTTCTCGTTGATGACGGACGCTATCGCCAACCCGCAGATCCATTGCGGCATCACCCGCACCATGCCGGCAACGCATGAACTGATCCGCGCCAATCTCGGCCGCTCGGCCATGTATTCCGGCTCGATCGAAGGCGTCGGCCCGCGCTATTGCCCATCTATCGAGGACAAGATCGTCAAGTTCGGTGACCGCGAGGGCCATCAGATTTTCCTGGAGCCGGAAGGTCTCGATGACGACACGGTCTATCCGAACGGCATCTCGACCTCGCTGCCGGAGGACGTTCAGCTCGAGATCCTGAAGACAATTCCCGGGCTGGAGAAGGCGACGATGCTGCAGCCGGGCTATGCGATCGAATACGACCATGTCGACCCGCGCGAACTGAAGACGACGCTGGAGACGAAGCGAGTGGGCGGCCTGTACCTCGCCGGGCAAATCAACGGCACGACCGGTTATGAAGAAGCCGGCGCGCAAGGCCTGCTCGCCGGCATCAACGCGGCGCGCAAGGCGGCCGGCGGCGACGAATTCGTGCTCAGCCGGACCGAAGCCTATATCGGCGTGATGGTCGATGACCTCACCAGCCGCGGTATCGCAGAGCCCTATCGGATGTTCACCTCGCGTGCCGAGTTCCGGCTTTCGCTGCGCGCCGATAACGCCGACGAGCGGCTGACGCCGCTGGCCGGGAAGCTGGGCATCGCGTCGCCCGAGCGGCTGAGGCGTTTCGGCGGGATGATCCAGAGGCTCGATGAGGCTCGTATCTTAGCGAAGTCGGTAGCCTGGACGCCGAACGAGGCGGCGCGGCACGGGCTGGAGATCAACAAGGACGGCGTGCGCCGCTCGGCCTATGAACTGCTGGCGCATCCGGGCGTCGACATGGCCTGGCTTACTCGTGTCGAGCCGCGTTTTGCCGCGCTTGACGCCAAGACAGCCGAGCGGCTTGAAACGGAAGCGAAATATTCGGTTTACCTCGATCGCCAGCAGGCGGACGTGGCGCAGATCAGGCATGAAGAGTCGAGGCTCATCCCGGAGGAGATCGACTTCTCGGATGTGCCAGGCCTGTCGAACGAGTTAAAGCAGAAGATGAAGACGCGCCAGCCGCGGTCGATCGCCGACGCGCAACGCATGGAAGGCATGACGCCGGCGGCGCTTGCCATCATCGTCGCGCATGTCCGCAATGCCGAGCTTGGCGCGCGAAGGTCCGTGGCGTGAGCGCGGATGCCTGGGCGGACCTGCAGAAAGCAGCAGGTCCGGTTTCACGTGAAACATTCGAGCGGCTTCGGGCTTTCGAACAGCTGTTCCTGAAATGGAACCGCAGCATTAATCTGGCGGCACCATCGACGCTGGACGATATCTGGCGCCGGCATATTCTGGACAGTGCCCAGCTTGCGCGAATCGCGCCCGCCGCAACGCGCTGGGTCGATCTTGGCTCGGGCGGTGGGTTTCCCGGATTGGTGCTCGGCTTCCTGCTCAAAGAACGTCCCGGCGCATCGATCGATCTTGTCGAAAGCAACCGCAAGAAGGCGTCGTTCCTGCAATCCGTCGTCGGACAGTTCGATTTGCCGGCGCGGGTCCTGGCGAAGCGCATCGACGACAGCTATCCGCTTGTTTCCACACCGGAAATTGTCACGGCTCGGGCGCTGGCGGCGCTCCCGGACCTGCTCGATCTGGCTGCGCCCTGGCTGATCAAAGGGGCGCGCGCGCTTTTCCATAAAGGCCGGGATTACCGGGCCGAAGTGGAAGAAAGCACTCACCACTGGACCTTCGATCTGGTAGAACATTCGAGCATGACCGATCCCCATGGCGTCATCCTCGAAATCAGCGACTTGCGTCCGGCGAAACAGCAATGAATTACTGGCATAGGCCCATGAGCACAGCACCGCGTATCATCACTGTCGCCAACCAGAAGGGTGGCGTCGGCAAGACGACGACGGCCATCAATCTGGCGACGGCCCTGGCCGCGATCGGCGAGCGCGTGCTGATCGTCGATCTCGATCCGCAGGGCAATGCCAGCACCGGGCTCGGCATCGACCGCAAGGACCGGACCGTCTCGTCCTATGATGTGCTGACCGGCGAGCTCGATCTGGAAGCGGCCGCCGTGCCGACGGCGGTGCCCGGCCTGTCCATCGTGCCCTCGACGCTCGACCTGCTCGGCATCGAGATGGAGATCGCCTCGGCGCCCGACCGTGTGCTCAGGCTGCGCAATGCTCTGCGCGCCGCGGCAGAGCGTTCGGCGCCGTTCGGCTATGTGCTGATCGATTGTCCGCCCTCGCTCAATCTTTTGACTTTGAATTCAATGGCGGCAGCCGATTCCGTTCTCGTGCCGCTGCAATGCGAGTTCTTCGCGCTGGAGGGTCTCAGCCAGTTGCTGGAAACGGTCGAGCAGGTGCGCGGCACGATCAATCCGGACCTGACCATCCAGGGGATCGTGCTCACCATGTATGACGGGCGCAACAACCTAGCCAACCAAGTGGTGCAGGATGTACGCACCCATATGGGCGACAAGGTCTATGAGACGATCATCCCGCGCAATGTGCGGGTCTCCGAAGCGCCGTCCTATGGCAAGCCGGCGATCCTCTATGACCTGAAATGCTCCGGCAGCCAGGCTTATCTGCAGCTCGCCTCCGAGGTGATCCGCCGTGAGCGCAAGCTGCGCGCCGCCTGAGCCGCGGCCGCCTGGCAGCCGTGGTTAATCAGCCGATTCGATTCCGAAACGATCTGGACATTATAATGAGCGAAGACCAATCGAGAAAAAGACTGGGCCGTGGCCTCGCTGCGCTTATCGGCGAAATCGACCGTCCGGCGGCGCCGGAAAAGCCGAGCGCGACGGTGGCGGCGGACGGCAAGGTGCCGATCGAGTTCGTCAGCCCCAATCCGAAGAACCCGCGCCGGCATTTCGGCGACGCCGAGCTGACCGACCTTGCCCAGTCGATCCGCGAGCATGGCGTGGTGCAGCCGGTGGTGGCGCGCCCCTCGCCCTCGCAGCCCGGCCGCTACGAGATCATCGCCGGCGAGCGGCGCTGGCGGGCGGCGCAGCGCGCCGGGCTCGCCGAAATCCCGGTCATCGTGCGCGACGTCAACGACCGCACGGCGCTGGAGCTGGCGATCATCGAGAACGTGCAGCGCGCCGACCTCAACCCGGTCGAGGAGGCGCAAGGCTATCAGCAGCTCATCGACGAGCATGGCTATACCCAGGCCGATCTCGGCCAGGTGATCGGCAAGAGCCGCAGCCATGTCGCCAACACGCTGCGTCTGCTGAAGCTGCCTCCCGTCATCCACTCGATGCTGGTCGACGGCGATCTGTCGGCCGGTCATGCCCGCACGCTGGTGACCGCCGAGGACCCGGCGGGGCTTGCCAAGCGCATCGTCAAGGAGGGGCTTTCGGTGCGCCAGGCCGAAGCGCTGGCGCAGACGCCCGCCGGCCCGACGCCGGCCAAGGTGAAATCCGCGACAAGCGCGCCCGAAAAGGACCCCGACACGCTGGCGCTGGAGAAGCTGATGACCGACACGATCGGCATGATCGTGAGCATCGAGCACAAGGGCAAGGGCGGCACGCTGCGCGTCGATTACCGCTCGCTGGAGCAGCTCGACGAGTTGTGCCGACGGCTGAAGGACGAACGGTAGGCGGCTGGAACACCACGGTATATGGGGGTGGCTGAGGTTTTGGCTTAAGTCTGGATACGCCTGATATATCGGTGATAGACATGAAAGGGCTGGCGATATGCCGGCCTTTTTTTTGTTGACGGCCGTTGGGATTAGCCAAAGCGGCACCACGGCCTTCGCCAATCACCGGCGGCGACGAGGGCCAAGTGTCGGAATCGGCTCCGGAGGCCGCCGCTTGACAGTCGGCGGCAACGGCGTACCCTCTATTAGCTTGAACTTAAATGCCCTGGCGTGCCGATCAGTCGCGATGAGGGCTTTCTGCCGTTCCGACACCGTGAAACGGCACTGCTCGCCAAAGCGATATGCCCGACGCGCCTGACGCAAACGGGAGGTGCAAATGGCGGTCAGTTGGCAATTGTCCGGAAGCTATTTCGAAAATTGCAGCTGCGATGTCGTATGTCCTTGTCTGATGTCCACCAACGCGCAGCTGACGTCGAAGCCGACCAAAGGCGTCTGCGACGTCGGTCTGGTCTTTCACATCGACAAGGGCAATTACGGCGACGTTCGACTGGACGGGCTCAACGTCGCGATGGTTGCGCACACGCCAGGCCCGATGGCGGAAGGCAATTGGACGGCCGCCGCCTATATCGACGGTCGGGCCGATGACCAGCAGACGGAAGCGCTGGGCGCGATCTTCACCGGCGCCGCGGGTGGTCCGATGGCTGCCTTCGCGCCGATGATCAGCACCAACCTCGGAGCCAAGAAGGTGCCGATCGACTACAAGATCGACGGCAAGAAGCGGTCGGCGGCGATTGCCGGGGTGGCTGAGCTGGCCGTCGAACCGTTGCCGACCATGCGCGAGGACGGCGAGATGTGGGCGGCTACCGGCCATCCCGTCAATCCCGACTGGCTCGGTCTGGCGATGGGGGGCGCAGGCAGCACCTTCAGCGACCATGGCATGAGCTGGGACAATTCCCGCCGCAACGGGCATTACGCGCCGATCAACTGGTCCGGCCAGCTCTAGAGCGTTTCACCGTTTCACGGAAACGGCGATCCGCTATCCCTTTGTTTTTACGCAATTCCGGGCGGAAAACCGCTCACACTTTCCTGGAATTGCTCTGGCGCCTGGCAGCAGAACGGCCCGCTCATGCCGCTGACCCTGCAGCGAAACATCATACTCGCGTTGCTGATCGCCGCGGCCGCGGCGGCATGGTGGGCGCTGCTTGCCTGGCAGCAGACAGGCATGGACGCCGACATGCGCATGGACTCTCCCACCATGGGCATAACGGCCGCGCTGTTTCTTGCCGTCTGGCTGATCATGATGATCGCCATGATGTTTCCGGCGGCGGCGCCGATGATCCTGACCTTTCACCAGGTCCAGAGCGGCAAGCGGGGCCGTGGCCAGGCCTTTGTCTCGACCTGGGTGTTCGTAGCCGGCTACATGCTGGTCTGGACGGCGACGGGCGTTCTCGCATTTGCCGGCGCGGCGGGCGCGGAGATGCTGGCCGCACATGTGGGATTGTCTGCGGCGACGGACGCGCGCATCGGCGGCGCGCTGCTGATGGTGGCAGGCGCCTATCAGCTCTCGCAGTTGAAAGACCTGTGCCTCGCCAAATGCCGCTCACCGATCGGTTTCATCCTGACCTCATGGCGCGATGGGCGGTTAGGCGCGGTGCGCATGGGCCTGCGGCATGGGCTCTTTTGCCTGGGCTGCTGCTGGTTGTTGTTTCTCGCTCTGTTTCCGCTCGGAATCATGAACCTCGCCGCAATGGCCGTGGTCACGCTGCTGGTCTTTGCGGAGAAAACATTCCCGTATGGAGAGCGGATTGCGAAGGTGTGGGGCGTGGCCCTGCTTCTTTATGGCGCGGCGGTGCTGATCCTTCCGCAGGCGCTGCCAACTTTCCAGCCGATGGACACGATGACGATGAACTGACTGAAGGCGGCTCTCTGGCAAAGATAGCCTGACGTCTTCATAAAGCCGTGAGTGCCGCTGCGGTTGGCTGATACGCTGGCGGGACAGCGCCCCCCTCTGTCCTGTCGGACATTTCCCCCACAAGCGGGAGATCGGCTAATCGCCTACCTCTGCCCCAATCTCGCGCTTTCGATCGCGATGCCGAGCAGCGCCTGCCTGGCCAAGGCCTCCGCCAGGTCCGGCCGCTTGCGCGTCTGCAGCACGGCCGTCTGCAGCCGGCTAAGCGCCCGACCGAGTGCCTCGACGTTCCAGCGCTCCAGCGTCTTTTCCACCAGCTTGCGGCGCGAGAAGAAGACGGGCGGACGGGCGCCGGCAACGACCGAGGCGGCGTTGCGGCCGCCGCTCTCCATCTGGCCGCGCATCACCTGGATCGCCTGCAACTGCCGCATCGCCGAAGACAGCACCAGGAACGGATGGCCGCCGGACTGGCAATGACGGGTGAAGGCGATGTCGAAATCGCCGACCCTGCCGTCCAGCATGGCGTCGACCGCGGCATCGAAGGAGGCGCCGGAGACATCGCCGGACAGCGCGTTGATGTCCTCGATGCCGATCTCCTTGCGGCCGTGCGCATAGAGCACCAGCTTCTCGATCTCGCCGCGCGAGGCGAGGCGGTCGCCGCCGAGATTGCGGCGCAGCGCCTGGCGGGCTTCCAATGTCATCGACATGCCCGCCTTGCGCAATTCGTCGTCGATCACCGAGTCGAGATCGCGGGCTTCGTCGGCATAGCAGGGCAGAGCGATGGCGTTGGCGGCGGCCTCGACGATAGCCCTGAGGCCCGTGCCCTTCTTCAGGTCGCCCGCCTCGATCAGAATGACGGCGTCGCGGGCGGGCTCGGTGGTCAGCGCCTTGATGTCGTCGGCCAGCGCCTTCTGGCCGCTGGCGTTTCTCACCCAAAGCAGCCGCCGGTCGGAAAACATCGGCACGGTGCGAGCCTCGTCGAGCAGCCGGCCCTCGTCGCGGTCGACCTCGGCGCCGTCGAGCTTCACCACCGAGAAGGGGTCGTCGAGCGGCAGGCCGGTTTTCGCGGCGAAGGCTTTCGCGCGCTCGGCGACAAGGCCGCGATCGGGACCGTAAAGCAGGACGATTCCCATGGAGGGGTCAGGCCTCGCCAGCCACGAATCGACCTCGTATCCTTTCTTCTGTGCCATGCGGGGTGGGTTAGCATGAGGCGGGGCGGGGGAACCAGCGCCATCTCCTTCTCCCCTTGCGGGAGAAGGTGGCCGCGCAGCGGCCGGATGAGGGGTGCTCCAGGGAATGCCAGCGTTCTCACTCCGCTGGAACACCCCTCATCCGTCTCGGCGCTGCGCGCCGATCCACCTTCTCCCACAAGGGGGAGAAGGGAAGGCGGCGCGGTCTCCACCTCCCAATTACCTTTTCTGGCTCCAATCGCCTCGCAAACTTCCGCCAAATTGCGCGGGGCGCGAAAACATCGACAAGAAATTTCGTCGCCATATCTGCATCTTGAGCCTGCGCGTCGCATCGGCTTGCTAAGGCCGGCGCCGGGAGGAAGGCCCTGCCCAGATCCGGCGAATTGGCACTGGTCTGGCGGCGCGGATGTGCAAAGATCGCACCGGCAACATTGGAGGATGTGAGCTCATGGCCGATGCTGGAATGTTGCGCTTTCATGTGCCCGAGCCCGAGGTGCGGCCCGGCGGTACGCCCGACTTCTCCAATGTGACCATTCCCAAGGCCGGCTCGGTGCCGCGTCCCGAGATCGACGTCGATCCGCGCACCATCCGCGACATGGCTTTCTCCATCATCCGCGTGCTCAACCGCGCCGGCGAAGCGGTCGGGCCGTGGGCGGGGCTGCTCAGCGACCAGGAACTGCTCGAAGGCCTGCGCCATATGATGACGCTTCGGACCTTCGACGCGCGCATGCAGATGGCGCAGCGCCAGGGCAAGACCTCCTTCTACATGCAGCATCTTGGCGAGGAAGCGGTGAGCTGCGCGTTTCGCAAGGCGCTCAAGCCGGGCGACATGAATTTCCCGACCTACCGGCAAGCCGGCCTTCTCATCGCCGACGGCTATCCGATGGTCACGATGATGAACCAGATCTACTCCAACGAGGCCGATCCGCTGAAGGGCCGGCAACTGCCGGTGATGTATTCCTCGAAGGAGCATGGCTTCTTCTCGATCTCGGGCAATCTGGCGACGCAATATATCCAGGCGGTCGGCTGGGCGATGGCCTCGGCGATCTCCAACGATTCGCGCATTGCCGCCGCCTGGATAGGCGACGGCTCGACGGCGGAGTCCGATTTTCACGCGGCGCTGGTTTTCGCCTCGACCTACAAGGCTCCTGTCGTGCTCAATGTCGTCAACAACCAGTGGGCGATCTCGACCTTCCAGGGTATCGCCCGCGGTGGCTCCGGCACGTTCGCCGCGCGCGGCCTCGGCTTCGGCATTCCTTCGCTGCGCGTCGACGGCAACGACTACCTCGCCGTGCACGCCGTGGCGAAATGGGCGGTCGAACGGGCGCGCGCCAATCTCGGACCGACGCTGGTCGAATATGTCACCTACCGCGTCGGTGCGCATTCGACGTCCGACGATCCGTCGGCCTACCGGCCGAAAGCCGAGTCCGACGCCTGGCCGCTCGGCGATCCGGTTATCCGGCTGAAGAACCACCTTATCCAGAAGGGCGTCTGGTCCGAGGATCGCCATACCCAGTCGGAGGCCGAGATCCTCGAAACGGTGATCGCAGCGCAGAAGGAGGCCGAGGGCCACGGCACGCTGCATGCCGGCGGAAAGCCGTCGACCCGCGACATGTTCGAGGGCGTCTATGCCGAGATGCCTCCGCATCTCAGGCGCCAGCGCCAGCAGGCAGGGGTCTGATCATGCCCAGGCGTACCATGATCGAGGCGATCCGCGACGCCATGGACGTGTCGATGGAACGCGACAACAAAGTCATCGTCTATGGCGAGGATGTCGGCTTCTTCGGCGGCGTGTTCCGCGCCACGCAGGGCCTGCAGGCCAAATACGGCAAGAGCCGCTGCTTCGACGCGCCGATCAGCGAATCCGGCATCGTCGGTTCGGCCATCGGCATGGCCGCCTACGGGTTGAAACCCTGTGTCGAGGTGCAGTTTGCCGACTATGTTTATCCGGCCTACGACCAGATCGTCTCGGAGGCGGCGCGGCTGCGTTACCGTTCGAATGGCGATTTCACCTGCCCGATCGTGGTGCGCATGCCGACCGGCGGCGGCATTTTCGGCGGCCAGACGCACAGCCAAAGTCCGGAAGCGCTGTTCACCCATGTCTCCGGCCTGAAGGTGATCGTGCCGTCCAATCCGCATGACGCCAAGGGGTTGCTGATCGCGGCGATCGAGGATCCGGACCCGGTGATCTTCCTCGAGCCGAAGCGGCTCTATAATGGGCCCTTCGACGGCCATCACGACAAGCCGGTGACGCCCTGGTCGAAGCATGAGCTCGGCGAGGTCGCCGACGGCCATTACACCATCCCGCTCGGCAAGGCGGCGATCCGCCGCCAGGGTTCGGCCGTCACCGTGCTCGCTTATGGAACGATGGTCTATGTCGCGCAGGCCGCGGCCGAGGAGACCGGCATCGACGCCGAGGTGATCGATCTCAGGACGCTGCTGCCGCTCGACCTCGACACGATCGTCGCCTCGGTGAAGAAGACCGGACGCTGTGTCGTCGTGCATGAAGCGACGCTGACTTCCGGCTTCGGCGCCGAGCTGGTCTCGCTGGTCCAGGAGAACTGCTTCTATCATCTGGAAGCGCCGGTGGCGCGGGTCGCCGGCTGGGACACGCCCTACCCGCACGCGCAGGAATGGGACTATTTCCCCGGCCCGGCGCGGGTCGGCCGCGCCTTGCTCGAAACGTTGGATGCTTAAGGGGGCCTGAGATGGGCGAACACGTCATCAAGCTTCCCGATGTCGGCGAAGGCGTCGCCGAGGCCGAGCTTGTCGAGTGGCACGTCAAGGTTGGCGACCTTGTGCGCGAGGACACGGTCCTCGCCGCCGTCATGACCGACAAGGCAACCGTCGAGATCCCGTCGCCGGTCGACGGCGAGATCCTTTGGCTGGGCGCCGAGATCGGCGACACGGTGGCGATCGGCTCGCCGATCGTGCGGCTGAAGGTGGCCGGCGAAGGCAATGTGAAGGCGGCCGCCCAGGCCGTGCCGGAAGAGAAGGCGCCCGCCGCGTCGGCCGAGCCAAAACCAGCGCCGGCACCGGACATGCCGAAAGCGGCGCCAAAGCCAGCCGATCCGCCGGCTAAGGTTTCGCCAGCCGCAGCGCCGAGGGCCGCGCGCCCTGCTGCCGTTTCCGGCGCGCCGCGCGCGGAAGGCGAGAGGCCGCTGGCCTCGCCGGCCGTGCGGCTGCGAGCGAAGGAAGCCGGCATCGATCTGCGCCAGGTTCCGGGCAGCGGTCCGGCCGGGCGCATCAGCCATGAAGACATCGACGCGTTTGTGGCACGCGGCCCGCAGGTTGCGCGCGCCAGCAGGCTTGCTCCCAAGGACGGCGTCGAAGACATCAAGGTCGTCGGGCTCAGGCGCAAGATCGCCGAGAAGATGTCGCTGGCGAAATCGCGCATCCCGCACATCACCTATGTCGAGGAGATCGACGTCTCGGCATTGGAGGAATTGCGCGCGACGTTGAACAAGGAGAAGCGCGCCGATCGCCCGAAGCTGACGCTGCTGCCCTTCCTGATGCGGGCGATGGTCAAGGCGATCGCCGAGCAGCCCAACCTCAATTCACTGTTCGATGACGAGGCCGGGATCATACACCAGCATGAGGGCATTCATATCGGCATCGCCGCGCAGACGCCGAACGGGCTGGTGGTGCCGGTGGTGAAACATGCGGAGGCGCGTGACCTGTGGGACAGCGCTGCGGAAGTCAACCGGCTGGCCGATGCGGCCAAGGCCGGCACGGCGAGCCGCGAGGAGCTGTCCGGCTCGACCATCACCATCACCTCGCTCGGCGCCATGGGCGGCGTGGCGACCACGCCGGTCATCAACTATCCGGAAGTGGCGATCATCGGCGTCAACAAGATGATGGTGCGGCCGGTGTGGGACGGCACGCAGTTCATCCCACGCAAGATGATGAACCTGTCGTCCAGCTTCGACCACCGCGTCATCGACGGCTGGGATGCCGCGGTGTTCGTGCAGCGCATCAAGGCTCTGCTGGAAACGCCAGCGCTGATTTTCGTGGATTGAAAATGACAACGGTCGCAAAGACCCCCTCACCCGGATTCCCAGTCGAATTGCGAAGGGCAATTCGGGGCAATCCGACCTCTCCCCGAGGGGAGAGGTGGTCGCCGGCGACTCCGCTGTCCTCTTCTCCCCTCGGGGAGAAGGTGGCCGCGAAGCGGCCGGATGAGGGGGTCTCCAGGGAAAGCCAGCGCCTCACTCCGCTGGAACACTCCTCATCCGTCTCGCGCTGGCGCGCCGATCCACCTTCTCCCACAAGGGGAGAAGGGGGAGGCGCGCGGCGACCTTCGCCATCAAGAAGAGCGTAAGCCCATGAAAGAAATCTCCTGCAAGCTGCTGGTCATCGGCGCCGGGCCGGGCGGTTATGTCTGCGCCATCCGCGCCGGGCAACTCGGCGTCGACACGGTGATCGTCGAAACCGGCAAGCCGGGCGGCACCTGCCTCAATGTCGGCTGCATCCCGTCCAAGGCGCTGATCCATGCCGCGGAGGAGTTCGAGAAAATAGCGCATATGGCCGGCGGCAAGGATCCGCTCGGCATCAAGGTCGCCGCGCCGACGCTGGACCTCGCAAGAACCGTCGCCTGGAAGGACGGTATCGTTAGCCGGCTCAACAGCGGCGTGGCCGGGTTGTTGAAGAAGGCCAAGGTGAAGACGGTGCAGGGCTGGGCGACGTTCCGCGATGGCAAGACGGTCGAGGTCGAAACCGAGACCGGCACGCAGGTCATCCGCGCCGAGACCGTGGTGATCGCCACCGGCTCGGCGCCGGTCGAGCTGCCGTTCCTGCCTTTCGGGGGACCTGTGATTTCGTCCACCGAGGCGCTGGCGCTAAGCGATTTGCCGAAGAAGCTCGCGGTCGTCGGCGGCGGCTATATCGGGCTCGAGCTCGGCATGGCCTTCGCTAGGATGGGCGCCAAGGTCACGGTGGTCGAAGCGTTGCCGCGCGTGCTTGCGCAATATGATGCCGAGCTGACGCGGCCCGTGCTGAAGCGGCTTGGCGAGCTTGGCGTCGAGGTCATGACGGGCGCCAAAGCGAAGGGATTGTCGACCAAGGGCGATGCGCTGCTGGCCGAGACGGCGGACGGCAAAAGCGCCAAGATCGCTGCCGACAGGATTTTGGTCACGGTCGGGCGCAAGCCGCTCACCGAGGGCTGGGGGCTGGACCAGATCGACCTCGACAGGACGGGAAAATTCATCCGCATCGACGACCAGTGCCGCAGCTCGATGCGCGGCATCTATGCCATCGGCGACGTTACCGGCGAGCCGATGCTGGCGCATCGGGCGATGGCGCAGGGCGAGATGGTGGCCGAGATCGTCGCCGGCCACAAGAGAAGCTGGGACAAGCGCGCCATTCCCGCAATCTGCTTCACCGATCCGGAGCTGGTCACCGCGGGCCTGTCACCGGAAGAGGCGAAAGCATTCGCCGGCGAGGTCAAGATCGGCCAGTTCCCCTTCGCCGCCAACGGCCGGGCGATGACGAAACAGGGCGAGGATGGGTTTGTCCGCGTGGTTGCTCGCGCGGACAATCATCTGGTGCTCGGCATCCAGGCGGTCGGGCAGGGCGTGTCCGAACTGTCGGCGGCCTTCGGCCTAGCGCTGGAGATGGGCGCGCGGCTGGAGGATATCGCCGGCACGATCCACGCGCATCCGACGCAGGGCGAGGGTTTCCAGGAAGCGGCGCTGAAGGCGCTGGGCCACGCGCTGCATATTTGAGCTCCTTACCCTCCCCCTTGTGGGGAGGGTCGATCCGCGAAGCGGAGCGGGGTGGGGGTTCTCGTAGGGCGCTGCCCCCTCCCCGGCGCTGCGCGCCGACCCTCCCCACAAGGGGGAGGGTGGGAGACTCACCCCGCCAGCCGGCTTACCATCTCGTGCTGGGCATAAGCCCGGCCGAAGCGGTTGGCGAGGAAGGCGTCGAGAGCGATGTCTTCCTGGCGCACGAAACCGTTCGCCGGCAGCGAGCCGTCGGCCAGCATGTCGAGCACGGCGCAGATGCCCGACGCTGTGGTGATCTGGATGGCGCTGCGCACGATGTTGCCGACGCGGTGCGAATAGATCTTATTGGCGTAGGTCTCCTGCAGCAGGCGGCCGTTGCGGCGGCCAGAGACGGTGACGAAGACGATGACCACGTCCTGCAGCGTCGAAGGCAGGGCGCTTTCGAAAATGTCCTTCAGCACGTCGCGGCGGTGGCGCAGTCCCAAATCGTTGAGCAGCGCCTTCATGATCGCGGCGTGGCCGGGATAGCGGATGGTGCGGTAGTTCAGCGTGCGCACCTTGCCCTTCAGCGTCTCGGCCAGAGTGCCGAGCCCGCCGGAGGTGTTGAAGGCCTCATAGGTGACGCCGTCGAGCGAGAATTCCTCGCGCTCCTCCAGCGGCGGCACTTCGATCAGCTCGCCCTCGACGATCGCCTCGCAGGGCTCGCAATATTCGTTGATGACGCCGTCGGTGCTCCAGGTAAGGTTGTAGTTCAGCGCATTGGACGGATATTGCGGCAGCGCGCCGACGCGCATGCGAACGCTTTCCAGCGTGTCGAAGCGGCTGGCGAGGTCGTTGGCGACGATCGAGATGAAGCCCGGCGCCAGGCCGCATTGCGGGATGAAGGCGTTTTTCACACTGCGCGCCAGTTCCTTGACGCGGCGGGTCGAGACGACGTCCTCGGTGAGGTCGAGATAGTGCACACCGGCGGCGGCGGCCGCCTCGGCGATGCGGGTGGTGAGGTGGAAGGGCGCGGCGCTCAGCACGGCGAACTTGCCGGCGAGGATCTTTTCCAGTTTGCCGGCGGCGGCGATGTCGAGCTCCTGCGTCGCGACGCCGGCCGGCAATTCGGCGGCGGCGAGCTGGGCGGCCGAGCGGTCGACAAGCGTGACGCGGTAGTCGCCCGTGGCGCTCAGCATTTCGGCGATGGTCGAGCCGATCTTGCCGGCGCCGACGACAACGATGTTCTTCATGATCAATTCCCCCTGCAATCCTGATTTGGGCCAATTCGATTTGGCGAAAATCATTGCAGCTTGCCTGTCGAAAGGAAGCGTGGAATCTGGCAATATGACGCTGAACTTTAAGCGATTTGCCGAAAGGTTTCGTCGAAATGCTCACTCAAGCCGAACAGGGCCTGCTCACTTTGCTGCGCGCCAACGCGCGGGCCTCGACCGCCGAGCTCGCGCGCCAGCTCGGCGTATCGCGCACCACGGTGCAGAGCCGCATCGAGCGGCTGGAGCAGCGCGGCATCATCGCCGGCTATGGGGTGCGGCTGTCGCCCGACTATGAGCAGGGGCTGGTCAAGGCGCATGTGCTGCTCACCGTCACGCCGAAACTCGCCGACAAGGTGGTGCGCAGCCTGGAAGCGATGCCGCCGGTGCGGACGGTGCATTCGGTGAGCGGCAATTTCGACATGATCGTCATCGTCGACGCGCCGTCGATCCGCGACCTCGACGCGCTGCTCGACAAGATCGGAGCGATGGATGGGGTGGAGCGGACCTCGTCGTCGATCATCCTGTCGACGCGGGTGGATCGGTGAGAGGGGACTCATTTCAATGCGCCGGCGCGAGGCCCCCCTCTCTGTCCTGCCGGCTTTCGTCGCTCGGAAAGCCAAGCAATTGGCTTCCCGTCCGCTGCGCGGACCGCTCCTCAACCCCCTCAAGGGGGGAGATCAGATGTGGCGCCGGCTTTCGCTAATCGCCAACGTTGCAAAGGGAGCGCCGGCGCTGAAGCTGCCAATCTCCCCCCTTGAGGGGGAGATGCCCGGCAGGGCAGAGAGGGGGGCGAAGGAACGCGACGCCCCTGATTTTCCCCCTAAGCCCTCCTCCTCTCCGCCCCCTCGTCCAGCCACGCCACATCCTCCGGCGTCAGCTTGATATCGAGCGCCCTGAGGCTGTCCTCCAGCTCGTCCAGCGTGCGCGGGCCGATCAGCGGGACCGACGGGAAGGGCTGCGCCAGCACGTAGGCCAGCGCGACATGGATCGGGCTTTTGCCGAGTTTTCGGGCCAGCTCGATCGCCCGGTCGCGGCGGGCGAAATTCCTTTCCGAGTACCAGACCCGCACCAGCTCCTCATTGTCAGTCCGGTCGCGGCCGGCGCGGTCGGTGAAGAAGCCGCGGCCCTGGCTCGACCAGGCGAAGTTCGGCATCTGCCGCGCCGTCAGCCAGGCCTTCCACGCATCGGTCGAGGAGGTGACGCAGCCGGCCCAGATCGGCTCCAGCATTTCGGCCAGCGAGAAATTGTTGGAGAGCGCGCCGGGCTTCTGCCTGCCGTTCTTCTCGGCATAGGCAATCGCTTCGTCCATGCGCTCCATCGTCCAGTTGGAGCCGCCGAACAGGCCGCGGATGCGGCCGGCCCTGGCCTCCGCGTCCATCGCGTCGACGAATTCGCCGACCGGCACGTCCGGATTGTCGCGATGCATGAAATAGATGTCGATATGATCGGTCTGCAGCCGGTCGAGCGACTGGGCGAGTTGCTTGCCGATCACATCGGGATAGCAGAGCGGCGAATGCGCACCCTTGGCTATGATGACCGATTTTTCGCGCACGCCGCGATTCTTAAGCCACTGCCCGAGCAGCGTCTCGGTGTAGCCGCCGCCATAGACAAAGCCGGTGTCGAACAGATTGCCGCCGGCCTCGAAATAGGCGTCGAGCAGGATCGAGCCGGAGGAGAAGCTGCGGAAATCCTCGAAGCCGAGCGCCAGAAGCGAGACGGGTTTCGGCAGGCTGGGGAGGACGCGCTTGCCGATGGCCGTGCCGTCGGTACGCAGCGGCCGGCCGGATATGGTGTTGAGGCGCTTAGCCGGCTTTTCGATCTCGTATTCGAGACCGACGGCGGCGCGCCACTTGTCGAGGACGCGCAGCGTGCCGAGGCTGTCGGCCCAGGACATGCCCGGCCAGGCGAATTCCTGCCTGCCTGCCTGGATTGCTTCGCCCGCGGCATCGACCTCGAAGGAGTAGAGGTGACGTGTCTCGTCAAGGCTGATCACCTCGCGAGCTGCCCCGGACTGGATCACCTCGATCCGGCCCGGCCCGACATCGCGTGCGCCGCCGGCGAACCAGAAATCGGGCACCTCGATCCGGCCCTTGGTGCCGAAAATGCGCAGCACATTGTCCTGGTCGAGCGAGATGCTGCAGGAGATTTCGGCGACGATGCCGCCGGCAAAGTGCAGCAAGGCGGAAGCCCATTCATCGACGCCGGATTGGCCGAGATGGGCCGCGCCCAGGACCTTGTCGGGTTCGGCAAAGGGCTGGCCCGTGGCGGCGCCGGCGATCAGCCGCGCCATCGAGACAGGATAGCCGCCGACATCGAGGATGCCGCCGCCGGCGAGGTCGTTGGCATAGAGCCGGTGCTCGGGCATGAAGCCCGGCATGGCGAAACCAAAACTCGACTTGATCATGCGCACTTCGCCGATGGCGCCCGACTTGATCAGCTCGACCAGCTGGCGTGTCTGCGGGTGCAGCCGGTACATGAAGGCTTCGCCCAGGAAGGTGCCGGCCTTGCGCGCGGCGTGCATCATGGCGTCGGCTTCGAAAGCGGTGAGCGCCAGCGGCTTCTCGCACAACACATGCTTGCCGGCCTCGGCCGCCTTGATCGCCCATTCGGCGTGGCCGGGATGCGGAATCGAAATGTAGACGGCGTCGACCTGGCTGTCTGCGAGCAGCGCGTCATAGCCGTCGAGGATGCGCGCGCCCGGAAAGACTTGCGCCAGGCCTGGCTTGGCAGGGTTGCGGGCGCCGAGCGCCTCAAGCGTGCCGGTGCGCGATCCTTTCACGCCGCCGGCAAAAGACTTGGCGATGCTGCCGGGCCCGAGGATGCCCCAGCGGATTTTTCCAGATGTCATGTCGAATTCTCCATGGGTCGCCGCCACGCCTTGGGGATCGGGCGGAAAAGAAAGTCAGCGAATCCTCGCGCCTGATTTGTCGAAAAGCAGCGAACGCTCGGCCTTGATCGAAACGGTGAAATGATCGCCGCCGGCGCGCTGGCGCGAGGCCTCGCGCTTGACGATCAGCTCCTCGGGCCCCGCGTTGGCGTAGACATAGCTCACGGAACCAAGATGCTCGGCGACGTCGGCCTTGACCGGAATGTCGCAATCGCCCTCGCCGGCCTCGAAGAAATGCTCCGGCCTGACGCCGAGCACAATTTCGGCGCCGATGGCGGGAAAAGCCTCGCGGAGCGGCTTGCGCAATCGTGCGCCGCCATGATTGACCAACTCGATGATCGCGGCGCTGTTCGACGTATCGACGACTTTGGCGCTGAGGAAATTCATCTTCGGCGAGCCGATGAAGCCGGCTACGAATCGGTTGGCTGGATCGTCATAGAGGTCGAGCGGCGCGCCGATCTGCTCGACATCGCCGGCCTTCAGCACGACGATGCGATCGGCCAGCGTCATCGCCTCGGTCTGGTCGTGCGTCACATAGATCATGGTGACGCCGAGCTCCTTGTGCAGGCGCGAGATCTCGACCCGCATCTGCACCCTGAGCTCGGCGTCGAGATTGGACAGCGGCTCGTCGAAGAGAAAAACCTGCGGCTCGCGCACGATGGCGCGGCCGATGGCGACGCGCTGGCGCTGGCCGCCGGAGAGCTGCTTCGGCCGGCGCTGCATCAATTCGTCGATGCGCAGGATCTCGGCGGCGCGTTTCACGCGGCGATCGGTGTCGGCCTTCGGGTTGCCGTTCATGCGGAGACCGAAGGAGAGGTTCTGCTCGACCGTCATATGCGGGTAGAGCGCGTAGGATTGGAACACCATGGCGATGCCGCGGTCGGCCGCCTCGACATCGTTCATCACCTTGCCGCCGATGGCGATGTCGCCGCCGCTGATATCCTCCAGCCCGGCGATCATTCGGAGCAAAGTGGACTTGCCGCAGCCGGACGGGCCGACGAAGACGACGAACTCCCCGTCGGCGATATCGATGTTGGCGCCGTGGACGACCTCGAAGGAGCCGAAGCGTTTTATGACATTGGTAAGGGTGACGGCGGCCATCGCGCTTCTTTCCTATTTGACCGCGCCGGCGGCGATGCCGGCGATGAAATGACGCTGCAACAGCACGAAGACGATGAGCATCGGAACCGTCAGCATCACGGCGCCGGCCATGATGCCGCCCCAGGAAACCTTGGTCAGGCCGATCAGCGTGCCGAGCGCCACCGGCGCCGTCATCGCGCCGGGCTGGCTGTTGATCAGCAGCGGCCAGAGATAATTGTTCCACGAGGCGAGGAAGAGGATGATCGCAAGCGCCGCCAGCATCGGGCGGGCCAAAGGCAGCGCCACGAACAGGAAGATGCGCCATTCCTTGACGCCTTCCACCCGCGCGGCGTCGAACAGTTCGGCGGGCATCATCGAGAAAGCCTGGCGCATGAAGAGCACGCCGAGTGAATTGAACAGCGGCGGCACGATCAGCGCGATCCAGGTGTTGGCCAAAGCGAAGTCGCGCGCCACCATGATGAATTGCGGGATGAGCACCACCGCGTAGGGAAGCGTGATGGTTCCGAAGATGATCGCCACCACCGCGCCCTTGCCGTGGAACTCGTACCGCGCCAGCGCCCAGCCGGCCATCGAGGTGAGCAGCACCGAAAGCACGGTGTAGGTCACAGCCACCGAGACCGAGATGCCGATGGCGCCGACGAAATTGGTGTCGCGCTGCAGATTGTTGAAATTGTCGATGAAGCCGTCATGCGGCAGAAGCTCGATGCCGGGGCTGAAGATGCCGTTGTCGGGCATGGTGGAGAACACCACCATCATCCACAGCGGGAACAGCCAGATCAGCGCCAGCGGCGTCAGGAAGAGATGCAGCAGGATGCTGCGGCCGAGCCTTGCCTGCGAGCGAGAGGTCATTTCGGCTCCCTCATCAGCCAGAGCTGCACCAAAGTGATGGCGATGGCGAGGCCCGCCATGGTGTAGGCGACGGCCGAGGCGTAGCCGAAATTGAGCGAGCGAAAGCCCTGGCGGTAGAGCAGCAGGCCGAGCGTCTCGGTCCCACCGCCGGGGCCGCCGCGTTCGGTGATCAGAAACGGCTCGGTGAAGAGCTGCATGGTGCCGATGATCGACAGCACGGCGCAAAAGACGATGACGGGCTTCAACAGCGGCAAGGTTATGTGGAAGAACTGCTTCACCTTGCTGACGCGGTCGAGCGTCGCCGCCTCGTAGACGTCCTCCGGAATGGACTGCAGGCCGGCGAGGATGATGATGGCGTTGTAGCCGGCCCAGCGCCAGGTCACGGCGATCATGATCAACGCCATGGCCGGCGTGACGTTGGAGAACCAATCGACCTTGGGCAGGCCGACGCTGTTGAGCAGCTTGTTGACGATGCCGAAATCGAGGCTGAACATCAGGCGAAAGGCGGCCGAATAGGCGACCTCGCCGACCACGACCGGGGCGAAGAAGGCGAAGCGATAGAGGCCTCGCGCCTTCAAGAGCGGCGAATTCAGAAGCACCGCCATGACGATCGCCAGCGCAATCATCACCGGCACCTGGATGACCAGGATCAGCAGTGTGTTCTTCAGCGCATTGTAGAAGGCGGGGTCGCCGATCAGGCGGCCCCAGTTGAAGGCCGGCGCGAAACGCCACGGCACGGTCCGCGTCGCCTGGAAGGAGATCAGGAAGGACGAGATGATCGGCCAGATCCAGAAGACGGCGAAGATCAAGAGGTAAGGCGTGAGGAAGCGGTACGCGGTGGCGTTCTGAGTGCGCATCGGCTTCCTCCTTTCTTTGTGTTTTCCTTCTCCCCTTGTGGGAGAAGGTGGCCGCGCAGCGGCCGGATGAAGGGTGTTCCAGCGGAGCGAGACGTTGGCATTCCCTGGAGCACCCCTCATCCGTCTTGGCGCTGCGCGCCAAGCCACCTTCCCCCACAAGGGTGGAAGGCAAGGCGCGCTTACTTCACCGGCAGGCCCGTCGCCGCGGCGATCTGCTTGGCGGCGTCGTCGAGCGCGGCCTTGGCGTCGGGATAGCCGTTGGCCAGATATTTGGTCTGCACGGCGCGGACGATTATCTCGGCGTCGCTCTGGAACTGGGTGCCGCGGCTCGGCACCACCTTGGGCAGCGTGGAGAGGATATCCTTCCAGACCGGCTGGCCGCCCCAATATTCCTGGCCCTGCGCGGCGTAGGGATCGTCGAGGGCAGAGACCAGCGACGGCACCAGGCCGAAATCCTTCAGCATGGTGATCTGGCCGTCGTTGGTCCCCAGCGTGTATTTCAGATAGGCGTAGGCCGCTTCCTTGTTCTTCGAGGCCGATGTGATGGCCAGCGACGAGCCGCCGAGATTGGCGGCGCGCGGGCCGTCGGCGGTCAGGCTCGGCATCAGATAGACGCCCCATTTGCCGCTTTCCTTCGGCGATTCGGTGCGGATCGTGCCTTCATACCAGCCGCCATAGACCTGGGTGGCGACGGTGCCGGCGGTGTTATTGGTGATCTTGGTCGACCAGTCGGCCGACGACACGATGCCGGCGTCCTTCATCTCCTTGACCTTGGTCATGGCGTCGACGCATTTCGGCTCGGCCACGGTGATCGACTGGCCGTCCTCGGCGAAATAGGCGCAGCCCTGCTCGTTGGAGATCATGCGGAAAAATTCGGTGTCGCCGTTGAAATCGGCATTGGTCATCGACACGCCGGGATTGGCGGCCTGGATCTTCTTGCCGGCGGCGATGAAATCGTCCCAGGTCTTGATCGAGGCCGGATCGACGCCTGCCTTCTCGTAGAAGTCGCGGCGGTAGAAGACGGCGACCGGGCCGGAATCCCATGGCATGGCATAGGCCTTGTCGCCGACCTCGAGCTCGGTGCGCTTGAAATCGGGGAATTTCTTCTGGTCTTCGGCGGTGTAGCCCAGCGTGTGCAGGTCGACGAAGCAGTCCGGGAACTGGCTCCAGTAGTTCTCGGCCTCGCCGTTCTCGATCGTGACGATGTCGGGCAGTCCGACGCCGCCGGCGGCGCAGCCGGCGATCGACTTGTCATAGGTCGGCTGGTTGCCGAGGTCCTGAACCGTGACCTTGATGTCGGGATATTTCTTGTTGAAGCCCTCGACCGTCGACTTCAGCGACGAAGCGGCGATGTTCCAGCTCCAGATGGTGATCTCGCCGGACTGCGCCAGCGCCGGGCCTGAACCCAGGGCAAGCAACAGCGCGGCGCAGGTCAGTGTCGTGCGCATTGAAATCCTCCCATTTCATTTGCTCTCTCGCTGTGAGCGTGGCTAGACTATGCGGCGCGGAAGGCTTGTCCCCGACAGAGGGAATAAGAAGTTGGCGGAAAGTAAGATGCCAGAGCGTCCGTTCTACCAGCCTGGCGCGAGCAGCGTCGAAGGCCTGCCGCTGGCCTTGCAGATGTTCCACAATCATCCGCTGGTGATGCTGAAGCCGCATTGGCACGCCCAGGTCGAGGTGAACTTCATCGTGCAGGGCAGCGTGCACTACCGCATGGCCGAGCATGAGATCGCGCTGTCGGCCGGCGAGATGTGCCTGTTCTGGGGCGGCCTGCCGCACCAGATGGACGATCTGACCGACGACGCTGTCTATGCCGGCGCGCATCTGCCGCTGGTGCATTTCTTCAGGCTGCATCTGCCGGCCGATGTCCGCCACCGGCTGATGACCGGCGCGACGCTGGTGACGAATGCCACCGATCAATCCGACAATGACAATTTCAAGCGCTGGAACGATTATGCGCGCTCGGGCGATCCGGCCAGGACAGAGCATGCCGTCAACGAGCTGCTGCTTCGGCTAGAGCGGGTGCGTTTCGAGCCCTACCGGCTGGTGCCCGGAACCGCCGCCGGGCATGGCGCGGGCAGCCCCTTCGACCAGCAGTCCTCACGCAATGTCGGGCGCATGTGCGATTTCATCGCCGAGAATTTTCTCTACGATATCGACTGCGTGAACATCGCTTGCGCCGCCGATATCCATCCCAAATACGCCATGAGCCTGTTCAAGAAATCGACCGGCATGACGCTCAACGAATATGTCAGTCTCTTGCGGCTGAGCTATGCGCAGGCACTTCTGATGCATGAGGACGCCAATGTGCTGAAGGTCGCGATGGACTCCGGCTTCGGCTCGCTCAGCGCCTTCAACAAATCGTTCCGCAAGCTTGCCGGCATGTCGCCGTCCGATTTCCGCCGGGCGGGCGCCGCGCGGTGACCGCCAAAGCGGATCCGGATCAGGCGGCTTTCACCGCCGGGAAGCTGACCGTGACGCCGAGACCCGGTTTGCAATCCTCCAGCGTTATCGCGGCGCCATGCAAGTCGGCCACAGCCTTGGCAAGGCTGAGACCCAGGCCGCTGCCCGGCGTCGTGCGGCTCGCATCCAGGCGGTAGAGCCGCCGGAACACCTTTTCACGCTCCTCGGCGGGAATGCCCGGGCCATTGTCGCGGACATGGATGAGCACGTGACTGCCATCCCTGGTCACCGAAAGCCCGATCGCCGTGCCCGGCGGGCAATGCCGGAGCGCGTTCTCGACAAGATTGGCGAGCATCTGCATCAGCAGGTCCCGGTCGCCGTGAACGTACCATTTCGTATCCGGAAGGATGGTCGTCGACAGCGACTTGCCGTCGTCGTCCGCGACATCGGCATAAACCTCGCCGATGGTCTCGACGATCGGCCCGACATCGAGATCGACGAAACGCGCCTTGCGGGCGCCGGCCTCGATCTGGGCGATGCGCAGCAGCGCGTCGAATGTGCTGTTGATCTGCTGGCTCTCGGCGCGGGCGTCGGTCAGCTCGGCCGAGACATCCTCGCCCGATGCCGTCTTGTCGGCGGCCTGCTCCAGGATCATCTGCAGCCGGTTGAGCGGCGTCTTGAGGTCATGGGCGATGTTGGCGCTCACCTCGCGCATGCCGTCGACCAGCGCCGACAGGCGCTCTAGCGCGGCATTCACCTGAGCAGAGACGGCGTCGATGTCGTCGCCGCTGCCGATCAGCGGAATGCGCGCGTCGAGCCGCCCATGCGAGACGTCGACCATGGTGCTGGCGATGCCATCGAGGCGCCGCTGGACACGCGAGGCGAGCACGGCGCCGCCGCCGATCGCCAGAACGGTGATGACGAGCGTAGCCCAGCCGAAGCTCATCAGCACGATCCTTTCGAGATCCTCGGTTTCCGAAAGCGAGAAGGCGACGGTCAAATTGTTGTCGCCGACCGTGCCCGAATAGGCGCGGTATTCGGTACCTGGCGGCACGCCCGGCAAGTCGGCTGCGAACATGGAAAACCCATCCGGCAGGCCGGAGGCGGTGAAATCGCCGGCGAGGCGGTTGCCGGCCTTATCGGTGAGGGAAAAGATCTGGTCCTTGTCCTGGCTGAACTGGGCATGGTCCCTGACGGTGGAGACGAGATCCTCCTCGTCGCTCTCGGCATGGGTCGCGGCGATCAGCGAGTAGGTCTCCTTGATCGACTGATCGAGCTGCCTGGCGAGCGAGGCACTCATCAGTTGATAGACGACCGCGCCGGACAGGATGAAGGCAAGCAGGAACAGGAAAGCGAAGGTCAGCGCCAGCCTGAACGGCGTGCTGCGCAGCAGGCTGGAGCGCCTATCGCTCATGCGCGCGCGAAGGCGCTTGGTCGCCCGGCAATCGCGGATGCGGGATCAGGCCGGAACATGCAGGCTGTAGCCGGTGTTGCGCACCGTATGGATCAGCGGCACGTCGAAGGGCCTGTCGACCTTGGCCCTCAGCCGGCTGATATGCGTCTCGACGACGCTGGTCTTGGGATCGAAGTGAAAATCCCAGACGCGCTCCAGCAGCATGGTGCGGGTGATGACGCGCCCCTCGCCGCGCATCAGCACCTCAAGCAGGCTGAACTCGCGCGGCTGCAGGTCGATCGGCTGACCCTGTCTGGTCACGCGGCGCTGGATCAGGTCCATTTCGAGGTCGGCGACTCGCAGCGCCGTCTTCTGCTCCTGCGCCGCCGGCCGGCGGCCAAGCGCATGAATGCGGGCAAGCAGCTCCGAAAAGGCGAAGGGCTTGACCAGATAGTCGTCGCCGCCCGCCTCCAGGCCCTCGACGCGGTCGTCGACGCCGCCGATCGAGGTGAGGAAGATAGCCGGCGTATGGATGCCGGCGGCGCGCACGGCCTTGATCATCGACAGGCCGTCGAGGCCGGGAACCATGCGGTCGGCGACGATCACGTCATAGGCGTTGCGGGTCGCGGCGAAGAGGCCGTCATGGCCGTCGCGCAAAAGATCGCAGACATGGCCGGCCTCGGTCAGCCCGCGGACGATATAGTCGGCGGTTCTCGGATCGTCCTCAACAAGCAGAAGTCGCATCGCCCCGTGCTGTCCTTGCCGCAACCTCGCCGGCATGGCGGCGCCGGCCGGCTCTTTCCTGGCTGGTTCTCCAGGATAGGATGCCGAAACGCGTGAAGCGGCTCTCGGGCGGCATCATGCCCCATCTCGTCGTCTCGGCGCAATTCCGGACGGATTGCACCAACCATCTGCTTTACGCATTCGGGGACCGAAGACCGCTACACATTTTTGCGAGACGGCTGGTTCAGGGATCGCGCTCAGTCGAGCAGGGCCTGCTCGTCCTCGTCGATCAGGCTCTTCAGCGTCATATAAAGAACGATGACCACGATAGAGCCGAGGAAGGTCAGGCTGGTGAAAGTGGTGCCGAAGCCCATGCCGCCATATTCGACCGGCCGCGCCAGCAGGTCGCCGAAGGAGGCGCCGAACGGTCGGGTCAGGATATAGGCGAGCCAGAAGGCGAGGATGGCATTCAGGCCGAGGACGAAATAGCCAAAGGCGATCGCCGCGATGACGCCGCCAAAGATAAGGCCAGTGGCGAGATAGCCAAGGTCGAAGCGCTCGGCGACCAGATCGCCGGCGGCGGTGCCCAGCGAGAAGGTGAACAGGATCGCCAGCCAGTAGAAGATCTCGCGCCGGGTGGTGAAGACGGTGTGGATCGACAGGGTCTTCTCACTGGCGTACCAGGCGATGAAGGTCAGGGCGAGGGCGACCGAGAAGATGATGGTCGTCGTCTCCAGCCGCACGCCGAAATTGTCGACGAGGTTGTCGGTGACCAGGGTGCCGACGACGCTGGTCAGGACGACCGCCAGCCAGTAGGCCCAGGGCACGTAACGCTTCTGCGCGAATTGCAGGACAAGCGCGACAATGAGAATGCCGCTCATGATCAGCGATGTGACGGTAAGGCCGAGACCGAGATTGACGGCGAGATAGTCCGCCGCCGTCTCGCCCATGGTCACCGCCATGATCTTGATCAGCCAGAAATCGAGGGTGACGTCCGGGGCCCTGTTCAGTTCGGACCCGTATTCGTTGGCTGTCATGGTCATGGCGATGGCGTCATCCTGTAAGGGCCGGTCGTCGGTGCTCTGTTCAAGCCGACAATCCAAGCCGACAACTCGGGGCCGTCAGGCTAGGCGGGTAAATTCACCGCGGCCTGTCCGCATCCTTACAAATTCGTAAGGTCGGCCAAAAACATTCGCCGGGTCTCATCATCGCCAGGGGGAAGGGTTAGAGAAAGCCCGGCGTCCGTCTCGGCGCCGCAGCGGTGAGAAAGAATGGCCTCCCTCAAAGCGGCGCCGAAAGCGTTCGACCAGCACAAGCGCCTGATCTTCGTACA
This sequence comes from Mesorhizobium sp. M2A.F.Ca.ET.043.02.1.1, assembly GCF_003952405.1. Taxonomy (NCBI): domain Bacteria; kingdom Pseudomonadati; phylum Pseudomonadota; class Alphaproteobacteria; order Hyphomicrobiales; family Phyllobacteriaceae; genus Mesorhizobium; species Mesorhizobium sp. M2A.F.Ca.ET.043.02.1.1. The sequence continues at coordinate 3,130,830 of NZ_CP034445.1, read as the reverse complement.
GGTGGCAGCCGTGCTTGCCGTCATCCTGCTTCTTTTCAGCAGACCGGCGCTGGCCGAAGGATCGAACGGACATGAAGCGCTGGAGACGATCGGCTTCGCGATGGTGCTGGCCTGCTTCCTTGGCCGTCTATGGAGCATCCTTTTCGTCGGCGGCAGGAAGAATGACGAGCTGATCGTGTCCGGCCCGTTCTCGATGACCCGGAACCCGCTCTATTTCTTCTCGACCGTCGGCGCGGTCGGTATCGGACTGATGTTCGGCTCGGTGCTGGCGGCCGCGATGCTCGGCCTGGCAAGCTTGCTCATCTTCCGGTTCACCGCGCGCAAGGAGGCCGCGTATCTCGCCGGCAAGTTCGGCGCGGCTTACGCGGCCTATGCCGAACGCACGCCGTCCTTCTGGCCGAATCCGATGCTTTATCGCGACGAGGCGCAGTGGCTGTTTTCGACGGGCGCGCTGAGGAACACGTTCCGCGACGGGCTCTATTTCATGGCTCTGTTTCCGGTGATCGAGGCGGTCGAGTTTGTCCGCCTCAGCGGTCACCTGCCGACGCTTTTCACTGTTTATTAGTTCCCGGGACGGAACGACCGGCGGCTATGTTTGCTTGGCAGGCGACATAGGTTGGAGATTGGCCGAAGCGCCCATCGCGATCCATGCCGTGACGTCGAGGCGTTGCCACGCTGCAGAATTCTGCGCCGCTTCGTTCCCCGGCAAAGGTCACGGAATGGATCCTCGGGTCTGCGCTCCGCTTCGCGTCGCTCCGCCCGTGGATGACGAGGTTGGGAGGCTTGCGCCAATCCCCACCGTTTGCGCTGATTTGCCAGACTACAAACGCCCCTCAGCGCGCCTTGTCGCGCGCGGCGCGGCGCGTGCTCTCCAGGAGAATCGCCAGGCAGCCGGCGAGAAGCAGGAAGCCGCCGATGAGCGGCGGCAGCCCCAGGACTTTCACCGCGGCGGTGACGAGCGCGATCAGGATCAGCGCCAGCAGAGCCAGATTGCCGTCGTCGACGAACATGCCGACGACTTCCTTGAAGACAAGACGGATCATCGGGCGACTCCCTTGGCGGGCGCCGGATAGGCGCCGCGCAGCCAGCGCATGATGGCGAAGGATGCGGCGGCGATGACGGTAAAGATGGCGAGCAGAGCGAGGTCGGCGCCCGGCCAGTCCGCGCCAAGGCCTTCGCCGGTCCAGAACACGCCGAAGCTGGTCAGCATCAGCCCGACGACGAATTTCAGCGAATTTTCCGGCACGCGCGCCAGGGGCCGGTGCACGGCAAGGCCGATCAGCATCACCAGCACGAAGGCCGCCAGCGCGCCAAGGCCGGCATAAAGCGTCTGGCCATGTGCGGCGCCGACGGCAATGACGATGAACACCACCTCGACGCCCTCGAGCAGCACCGCCTTGAACGACGCGACGGCGGCCAGATAGTCGGCCCGGCGGTCGCCGGCCTGCCGGCGCAGCACCTCCGTCTCCTTGGAAAAGGCCTGTTCCTCGTCATGCAGCGCGATCACGCCGACGCTGCGCAGGATCGCCTTTCGCAGCCAGCGCATGCCGAACAGGATCAGGAGCACGCCGACCGTCAATTGCAGGACGTCGATGGGGACGAGCGCCAGCAGCGGCCCGAAAATGAGCACCAGCGCCGCAAGCAGGGCGAGCGCCAGGGCAGCGCCGGAGAGCGCTGGGCGCCAGCTGCGCGTCACCCCAACGGCGAGCACGATGGTGAAGGCTTCGACGACCTCGACGAAGGACGCCAGGAAAGAGGCCGTCACGGTGGAAAGTATCGGTGTCAGGCCATGCATCAAAGGCTTCGTCCAGGAATCACGATCGGCGGGAACGATACAGCGCTCCGGCAGCGGCGAGAATGCGGAGATGAGCTTATCTGGTTCCGCATGGTGCGAGGGGTGCGGAGCATTTCGAGGAACTCATTGACGGTCTGTATCCGTTCGGTGTCCGTTGTATCGCGGCGCTGCCCTGGCTATCTGCGGGAGCAACAAGGCATTTGAGCGGCCGATGTGCCGCCCCAGCAGGAACGGAGCACATGAAGAAGATCGGATTTCTGTCGTTCGGGCATTGGTCGCCCTCGCCGCAATCGGGCACGCGCTCGGGCGCCGACGCGCTGCTGCAGTCGATCGACCTCGCGGTCGCGGCCGAGGAGCTCGGCGCCGATGGCGCCTATTTTCGCGTCCACCATTTTGCCCGGCAGCTCGCCTCGCCGTTTCCGCTGCTGGCCGCGGCGGGCGCGAAGACCAAGCGGATCGAGCTCGGCACCGCCGTCATCGACATGCGCTACGAGAATCCGCTTTACATGGCCGAGGATGCGGGCGCCGCGGACCTCATCGCCGGCGGGCGCTTGCAGCTCGGAATCAGCCGCGGCTCGCCCGAGCAGGTGATCGATGGCTGGCGCTATTTCGGCTACGTGCCGCAAGAGGGCAAGAGCGACGCCGACATGGCGCGGAACCACGCCGAAATCTTCCTCGACCTGTTGCGCGGAGAAGGTTTTGCCCAGCCCAACCCGCGGCCGATGTTCCCCAACCCGCCCGGCCTGCTCAGGCTTGAACCCTTCTCGGCTGGCCTGCGCGATCGCATCTGGTGGGGCGCGGCCACCGACGCCACCGCCGTATGGGCAGCCAAGCTCGGCATGAACCTGCAGAGCTCGACGCTGAAATTCGACGAGAGCGGCGAGCCGCTGCATGTCCAGCAGGCCAAGCAGATAAGGGCCTATCGCGCCGCCTGGAAGGAAGCCGGCCACACGCGGGAGCCGCGCGTCTCGGTCAGCCGCAGCATCTTCGCGCTCGTCAACGACATGGACCGCGCCTATTTCGGCGGCAGCGAGGGCCAGGACCACTTTGGCTATATCGAGCCGGAGAAGCGCGCCGTGTTCGGCCGCTCCTATGCCGCCGAACCGGACAGGCTGGTCGAACAGCTCAAGGAGGACGAGGCGATCGCCGAGGCCGACACGCTGCTGCTCACCGTGCCCAATCAGCTCGGAGTGGATTACAACGCCCATGTCATCGAGTCGATCCTGAAGCACGTCGCGCCGGCACTCGGCTGGCGGTGAAGGCGGTTGGGCGGTGGTATCATGCCGGCGATGATGATCAACATTTGACTCTATGACAGGCCTGCGGGCGCCAAACCGCCGGCGTTAGCGCCACCCCTCATCCCCTGCCGGGAACTTCTCCCCGTATAGTGACGGGGAGAAGGCGCTGGCCGCGGCCTGGGTGCTTGTTCTGCAGCGCTGGCGATTGGCGAAACCGTTCGCGGCAGCGTCTTTCTCCCTGTCACTATACGGGGAGAAATGTCCGGCAGGACAATGAGAGGCGGCGCCGGCCTCTCAGGCACAGGCGCAGGCAGCACTTCAAATGGTGCCCTCGGCAGCTGCTTCCCGATATTGACACTCGCCAAAACTGCGGCTTCCTTATGCGTAATCGGTTGCGTAACCGATTGCGGAGTGAACGGAAGGCTCGGGCATCGGCTGTGGCGGTTTGGCGTCAACGACAATTACCTTGTCGTCGTGCCTGCCGTCATCCTAGACGCGTACCGAGTAAGTGCAGAAGATCCGCCTGATCGATTCCAGTAGGGTGCGTAGCGGTTTTCAGTCCGGGAATTGCGCAGGAAGATGGAGCGGGTTAGCGATTCCACGCTAAAGCGCTCTCGGAAGCTACCGGGACCAGGGCCCATGACGACCATTGCCGATGTTGCGCGTCACGCGGGGGTGTCCGTCGCAACGGTCTCGCATGTGATGAACCATACCCGCCATGTCGAGCCGGAAACGGCCGAGCGCGTGCGCGCCGCGATCACGGCGCTGCGCTACAGCCCGAACTCGGTGGCGCGGAGTCTGCGGCGCGGCGAGACCAAGACCATCGGCCTGCTGCTGCCCGACAATTCCAACCCGTTCTTCGCCAGCGTCGCTCGGCAGATCGAGGATGCCGGCTTCCTCTCCGGCTACACGGTTATCCTGTGCAACTCCGACGGCAACGCCGCAAAGGAGGAGCGCTACCTCTCGGTGCTGATGGCCAAGCAGATCGACGGGCTGATCTTCGCCGGCTCGTCCGATCATGCGCGGGTGTTCGCCCGCCTGCTGCCCAGCATGCCGGCGGTGCTGCTCGACCGCGAGATCCAGTCGGTCAATGTCGATTCGGTGCTGGTCGACCATGACCATGGCGGCTATCTCGCCGGCAAACATCTGGCCGGACTCGGGCATGAAAAGCTCGGTGTCATCGGCGGCCCGCGCGATTCCAGTTCCAGCCCGGCCCGCCTGCGCGGTTTCGCGCGCGCGCTCGAAGAGGCGGGCCTCGAGCTGCCGGCCTCGTCGATCGTCGATTCCGACTATCATTTCGCCGGCGGGCGCCTGGCGATGGAGCAGCTGATGGCGCAGGCGCCGGGCATCACGGCGGTGTTCGCCTGCAACGACCTGATGGCGATGGGCGCGGTCACGGCGCTGCGCTCGCGCGGCTTGCGGGTTCCCGACGACATCTCGATGGTCGGGTTCGACGACATCCCCTATGCCGTCACCACTTGGCCGCCGCTGACGACAATCGCGCAGCCGGTCGAAAAGATCGGTACGCGTGCGGTGAGCCTGCTGCTCGAGAGGCTGGCCGAGCCGGAAGCGCCGTCAAGGCGCGAGGTGCTGGCGCCGGTGCTGGTCGAGCGGGAGAGCTGCGCGGCGCGGGGGTAGCACGTTATCTCCCCCCTTGAGGGGGAGATGTCGCCGAAGGCGACAGAGGGGGTCGCCGCGCGTGAAGCGCCAACCTCCATCTGTGGAATCAAGCCGAGCCCAGTCGGACCGACCCCCTCTGGCCTGCCGGCCATCTCCCCCTCAAGGGGGGAGATTACGCGCTCGTTCCCTCACGCCGCCGGCTGCATGGCGGCCCTCTCCAGCATGCCGAACAGGTCGCGCGGCTCGTCGGGGTCGGCGAGCAGGTCGAGTTCCTCATAGAGGCCGGTGGCCTGGAGCTGGTCGCGGACATAGCGCAGCGCCGAAAAATCCTCGGTGGCGAAGCCGACGGAATCGAACAGCGTGATCTGCTCGGGCGCCTTGCGGCCCTTTGCCTGGCCGGTCATCACCTGCCACAGCTCGGTCACCGGATGGTCGGCGTCGAGCTGCTGGATCTCGCCTTCGATGCGGGTCTGCGGCGGGAACTCGACGAAGATGTCGGAGCGCAAAAGGATGTCGCGGTGCAGTTCCGTCTTGCCGGGGCAGTCCCCGCCGACGGCGTTGATGTGGACGCCGGAGCCGACCATGTTGTCGGTGAGGATGGTTGCATACTGCTTGTCGGCGGTCACCGTGGTGATGATGTCGACACCTTCCACCGCGTCCTGCCCGGTCGCGCAGATGGTGATGTCAAAACCCTTGGCCGCCAGGTTGCGGGCGCATTTTTCGGAAGCCTGGCGGTCGATGTCGTAGAGCCGCAGCCGGTCAATGCCGAGCAGTGCCTTGAAGGCGATGGCCTGGAACTCGGACTGGGCGCCGTTGCCGATGATGGCCATGGCGCGCGACCCCTTGGGCGCCAGGTATTTTGCCGCTACGGCGGAAGTGGCGGCGGTGCGCAGCGCCGTCAGGATGGTCATCTCGGTGAGCAGCATCGGATAGCCAGAGCCGACATCGGCGAGCACGCCGAAGGCGGTGACGGTCTGGCGGCCCTCGCGCATGTTCTTCGGATGGCCGTTGACATATTTGAAGCCGTACATCTTGCCGTCGCTGGTCGGCATAAGCTCGATGACGCCGTCATGGCTGTGCGAGGCGATGCGCGGCGTCTTGTCGAACAGCTCCCAGCGGCGGAAATCCTCCTCGATATAGGCGGCGAGCTCGGTGAGGAAACGCTCGACGCCGATGGCGAGCACCAGCTTCATCATGCGGTCGACGCTGACGAAGGGAACGATGGCGAGGCGCGAAGGCTGGGTCATGATCAGAGGCTCCCGGAATGGCTGCGGGTCGGGCGGTCCATGATGCGGCGGCCCATCAGGCTGGCGGTGAGGTCGACCATCAGGGTCGCGGTGCGGCCGCGCTCGTCGAGGAACGGGTTCAATTCGACCAGGTCGAGGCTGGAGACAAGGCAGCTGTCGGACAGCATCTCCATCACCAGATGCGCCTCGCGAAAAGTGGCGCCGCCGGGAACGGTGGTGCCGACGGCCGGCGCGATCGACGGGTCGAGGAAGTCCACGTCGAGGCTGACATGCAAGAGCCCGTTCTCCTTCTCGACGCGCGCGAGGAAAGCGCGCAGCAAGGGTGCGATGCCGTGCTCGTCGATGGCGCGCATGTCATGCACGGTGACGCCGGCTTCAGCGAGCGCGCGGCGCTCGGCCGGGTCGACGCTGCGCAGGCCGATGGCGCAGATGCGGGCCGGGTCGACCGCCTGCGGCAGATCCGGGAAATAGCCCTGAAAACCGGACTGGCCGCTGGCATAGGCGAGCGGCACGCCGTGCAGATTGCCGCTGGTGGTGGTGTCGAGCGTGTGGAAATCGGGATGCGCGTCGAGCCACAGCACGAAGAGCGGCCGGCCGCGTTTGGCGGCGCGGCGCGCCACGCCGGACACCGTGCCGGCGGAGATCGAATGGTCGCCGCCGAGGAAGATCGGCACGGCTTCCCTGGAAGCGGCGTAGGCGGTCTCGGCGATCGCCGCGGTCCAGGCGGAGATCTCCGGCAGGGCCTTGAGCGCGAGGTTGCCGTGCACCACCGGGCGCGCCACCGCCTTCTCGACCGCGCCCCAGTCCTCGACCTCATGGCCAAGCTCCGAAAGCACCGAGACGAGACCTGCCGTGCGCAGCGCGCTCGGCCCCATCTCGCATCCCATCCTGCCCGCGCCGTCCTGCACCGGCGCGCCGACGATCCTGCAGCGCATGATTTTTCAGCCCCTACGATTGATTGGCTGATTGGATCATCAGGCGCTGGCGGTTTGAACAGGCGAAATTGGCATTTCGAGAAGAATGATCTATCATTTTGTGCATCCAATTTGACCAAGATGAGCAATCATGGACGCGCTCGACGAAAGACTGGTCACGCTTCTTCGGCATGATGCGAGGCGCAGTGTGTCCGACCTCGCGGTCGATCTCGGCGTCTCGCGCGCCACGGTCAGGGCGCGGATGGAGCGGCTGGAAAAGTCCGGCGAGATCATCGGCTACACGGTGGTGCTGCGCGCCGACGCGGTCGATCAGAGGATACGCGGCGTGATGATGATCGAGATCGAGGGCCATGCCGCCGACCGCGTCATCCGGGCGCTCGGTGGCCTGCCCGAGGTTTCGACCATCCACACCACCAACGGCCGCTGGGACCTCGTGGTGGAGCTCGGCACCGCCTCGCTCACCGATTTCGACGCCGTGCTGCGCCGGATAAGGCTGATCCCCGGGATCACGGGCAGTGAGACCAGCCTGCTGCTGGCGACGCCGCGGACGACAAGGGCGCGGCTGGCATAACCGGTCCGTGAGTCTCGGGACGGTCGGCGGTCCGCGGGCGTTATCTCCGCCTTGGCATCGTGGGAACGCGACGGCCCCGGTGTGAGGCCCGGCAGGGCTCGATCACACCGGCGGCCGCATGCGGGGGGGGAGCGCTCGGGTCGTCAGCCGTTCGGATAGTAGCCGCCATCGCCGCCGCTGCCGATATAGGTCCCTTGGCCGGAGGCATTCTGAAGCCGCTGATCCAACTGGTTGATCTGCCCGATCGCCGACCGGCCTCGGGTGGGCTGGATGGCGTCCGCCTGCCGCATCAGGTCGCGGGCTTGGTCCTGTGTGATCTTGCCGGCCTGCCTGGCCTCGCGGATACCTTGTTTCACGCCAAGCAGCTGCTGCGTCGCAACTCTCGCTTCCGGGTCCACCGGCACCGATGCCGTGGTTGTGGTGTCGACCGCCGCTCTATGATGGCGGTGCACGGCATAGGCGCTCGAAAGCGGTATGGCCGCGAAGATCGAGGCGGCCGCAATGATCTTTGAGATGAAAGAACGTGATGACATCTCCTCGGGATGGAGGAAGCGGTAAACCCGCTTTCCAAAACGGGCCGTCCAGTCGCGTCGTGTGGCGGTGCAGGCCACTCACCGCCGGCGGTTCTCGGCCCCCGAAGGAGATATGGAAGCCGGCACAACGTTGAAATGCGTTGGCACGCAAATGTTATCCGATGTGATCTGGGGTTGAATCGCGGCGCTGCAGACCGCGTCCTCAGGCGACGCTGGCGAAGGGACCCGGCGAATCGACAACCGGCCCGCCCGCATTGGCCTGGTCGGCCAGATCCTCGGCTTCGCCACGCGTCAGTCCGATCAGCACCCGGCCGTCCATCTCCGCCGGGAGGTCGAGAGCCAGATCATGGACAAGCCAGTCGTCACACGGATCCTGCATCGCTGCGAACCTCATCGGCGCTCCCTCGGTCGGCGCATCTAAATCTCCGACGAGTCCGATTGTTCCGGATTGGAACGGCAGAATACCGATAAATGGCTGCAATACCGACGAAGAGGCTGCGGCGCCGATTGATCCGCCTGTCCGGCAAGCCGCTCCGCCTCCTCGCGGCTCAGGCCGAGCAACAATATGTCCCCGACCTGCGCCGGATAACCCGAAAGCAGGTCATATACCATCCATTGGCCGCACGGATCCGGTAAGGCTGTGAACCTCATGGCCGACGTTCTTTGATCTAGTATGCCCCAACGCAACGACTCGCGGGAACTGCGCCCGCGAAACTGCCCGGCCGGATTTAGTTCCGGCACTTTCACTCAACATATAGTTGTCAGGCGCCTGGCAAAAGAGGCTCTACAGTCCCTTCGACATGCGACCCAAGTCTGATGGGTCGCGGCACTTCCTGGATGACCCGCGCCAACTGCCGGCGGCAGATGTCGTCACTTCCCCGGCAATCCGGGAAGCTCCGAAGATCAAGAAGATCAAATGGTCCAGACGCGAAAAAGCCGCGGAAAACCGCGGCTTTTCGTTTGCTTGATCCTCGGTGGAGGAAACTGGAGCGGGTGAGGCGATTCGAACGCCCGACCCCAACCTTGGCAAGGTTGTGCTCTACCCCTGAGCTACACCCGCTCGCGCGGCCTCGGCCGCAAGCCGCGCCTATATGGCCGAAGAGCGCGGCGATTGCAACAGGGAAATGACGGTCTTTTTGGAGTGAATTTCTTCGTGCGGCGAGATCCGCTTCGAAAGCGCCGAAGCTGCGTGGAACGGGGCGATCGCCAATCCGCGCTCAAAGCTTCCACGCGCCTTTCCCGGAAGTGCTCCTTTCCCGGAATTGCTTCGGCGGCCTTGCCCCGACGGCATTGTTGGCCGTAAACGGCGTGACCGCTCTTTTGACTGCGCGAGGACCGATGCCGAAGACCGAAGCCGAGCTCAACGAATTTCTCGCCGATCTCGGCATCTCCGTCTCGACGGTCAGGCACCCGCCGCTGTTCACCGTCGCCGATTCGCAAGGGTTGCGCGGCGAGATTCCCGGCGGCCACACCAAGAACCTGTTTCTCAAGGACAAGAAGGACAATTATTTCCTTGTCACCGTCGGCGAGGAAGCCGTCGTCGACCTGAAGCAGATCCATCACCTGATCGGCGCCGCCAGCCGGGTCTCGTTCGGCAAGCCCGAGATGCTGGTGGAGCTGCTCGGCGTCATGCCCGGCGCGGTCACGGTTTTCGGCCTGATCAACGACAGGGAGGGGAAGGTCAAGGTGGTGCTCGACCAGGAATTGATGAGCCACGACGTCATCAACGGCCACCCGCTGACCAATGAGGCGACGACCTCGATCGCCGCCGCCGATCTGATCAGATTCGTCGAGGCAACCGGCCACGATCCTGTTATCCTGAAAGTCTCACAATCTTGAAAGTCAGGGCTTGATCGCCACATGGAAGGCGGTTCCAAAATCCGACAATGACGCGCCTGAAAGCGCGACCGAAAGGGCGACACGATGAGCGACAACAATCCGTATAGCGGCGCGTTCGGCGGCAATGGCGGCCAGTACGCCCAGACGGTGCAATATGGTGGCGGCGACCGCCCCAAGGTTTCGCTGGGCGAGACGCCGGCGGCGGCCGACCTGATCAAGGACACCACCACCGCCACTTTCGCCGCCGACGTCATCCAGGAATCGCGGCGCCAGCCGGTGCTGGTCGACTTCTGGGCGCCGTGGTGCGGGCCGTGCAAGCAGCTGACGCCGCAGCTGGAAAAGGCGGTGCAGGCAGCCGGCGGCAAGGTCAAGCTGGTCAAGATGAACATCGACGACCACCCCTCGATCGCCGGCCAGCTCGGCATCCAGTCGATCCCCGCGGTCATCGCCTTCAAGGACGGCCAGCCGGTCGACGGCTTCATGGGCGCCATTCCCGAAAGCCAGATCAACCAATTCATCCAGAAGGTTGACGGTAAGGGCGGTGGCGCGCCGCAGATCGCCGACGCGCTGGCCGCTGCCGCCGAGGCGCGCACGGCCGGCGACGTGCAGACCGCGGCCGACATTTATGATGCGATCCTCGAGCAGGCGCCGGAGACGCTGGAGGCGATCGCCGGCTTGGGCGAAATCCTGTTCGATGCCGGCGACGCGGAAGGCGCCGAGGCGGTTCTGGCCCGGGCGCCTGAGGACAAGAAGGACGCGCCGGCGCTGGCGGCGCTGCGCGCCAAGATGACGCTGGCGGCCGAAGCGGCAGCGCTCGGCAATCCGGCCGAATTCGAGCGCCGGCTCGCCGCTAACCCAGCCGACCATCAGGCGCGCTTCGACCTGGCGATGATCCAGAACGCGCGCGGCGATCGCAATGCGGCCGCCGACAATCTGCTTTCGATCGTCAAGGCCGACCGCAGCTGGAACGACGACGGCGCCAGGGCGCAGCTGCTGAAGCTCTTTGAGGCCTGGGGAATGACCGACGAGGCGACGCTGGCGGCACGCCGCAAGCTGTCGTCGCTGCTGTTCTCGTAGAGCATTTCGGCGTTTCACAGAATCGCGAAACGCTCTAGGTATTTGTTCTGACGCAATTCCGGACGAAGGCGGCTCAAGCACTTGTCCCGGAATTGCGCTCAAAGCGCGTCGCGATCTTTCGGATTCGCTCCATGCGCTTTGGGTTTTGATTTTACGCATGTCTTTATCCCGTTCCCACTTTCGGGAGACATGCTTTGAAGTTTTTTGCCGGCTGTCGCGGCCGGCAGGCTTGAGCGGAGGAGTGCCAGCGCCAGATAAGGGCTGTGCCGATCAAGAGGGTGCGAGAGGAGATTGCAGGGTGATGCGCTTGCCGGCGTTGCTTCGGGAGGATCGCGGTGCGCGTTGGTAACGCACTCTACCGGCTGGCCAAGGATCTGCCGTCGGCAATCCCGGTGTTTCCGCTCGCCGGCGCGCTGCTGCTGCCCGGCGGCCGCATGCCGCTCAACATCTTCGAGCCGCGCTATCTGCAGATGATCGACCAGGCGATGGCCGGCTCGCGGCTGATCGGCATGATCCAGCCGAGCCTTGACGGCGCCTTGCGCGACGACGGCGAGCCGGAGCTGTGCAGCGTCGGTTGCGCCGGGCGCATCATCTCGCTGGCCGAGACGGGCGACGGCCGCTACCTGATCTCGCTGCAGGGCGTGTGCCGGTTCCGCATCGTGCAGGAGCTCGCGGCGAAGGCGCCGTTCCGGCAGTGCAAGATCATGCCGTTCCTGGCCGACCTCGAGGAGGACCCGGCCGCCGCCGAGATCGACCGGCCGGCGCTGCTCAAGGCGTTTCGCGCCTATCTGCAGGCCAATGACCTCGAGGCCGATTGGGAAAGCGTCAGCCGCGCCGAGAACGGCATGCTGGTCAACGCGCTGTCGATGATGGCGCCCTACGGGCCGGCCGAGAAACAGGCGCTCTTGGAAGCGCCGGACCTGAAGACGCGCGCCGAGACGCTGATCGCCATCACCGAGATGACGCTGGCGCGCGAGGATGACGAGTTTGGCTCAAGCCTGCAGTAAGTGTGCTGATATTCAGGTGAGGCCGGCCTGCGAACGGCGGCTTCCTGCGCTTCCGGTGCTCACGTACTTCAAGTACGCTCCGCTCCGGTTCTCGGAAACCACCATTCTCGACCCGGCCTGACCTGAATCTCAACACACTTAGGGTCGGGGGAATTGGACAATGGAAAAGTGCGATGCCAGCGGACGGACGTGACGGACGAAAAGCCGAGGTCGACCCGAAGCTTCTTGAATTGCTGGCCTGCCCGCTGACCAAGGGGCCGTTGACCTGGGATCCGGAGCGCAGCGAGCTGGTCTCGCGCGTGGCGAAGCTCGCCTATCCGGTGCGCGACGGCATCCCCATCATGCTGCCTTCGGAGGCGCGCACGATCTCGGCCGAGGACATGCTGGCGCCACCGCCGCCGCGGCTCAGCGGGCCTTCGTGAGCGGGCTCATAAGTGCACAGCGCGACGTAGGTTGGCGATCCTTCGCGCCCCCCTCTGGCCTGCCGGCCATCTCCCCCACGAGGGGGGAGATTGGCAGCTGCGGCGCCGGCTCACTCCTTCAGCCTTGGAGATTGGCGAAAGCCGGCGTGACGTCCAATCTCCCCCCTCGTGGGGGAGATGTCCGGCAGGACAGAGGGGGGCGCTGTCCCGCCGACATCAAAGTTGTGCATCGTGACGGCACGCGCAGTCCGACATCATCCTACTGAAAATTCCGTCCTTTCGGCATGACCTGTTGCGCGGCGCTCGACAGTGTGGCGACATCCTGGCGGACCGGCAGGTCACGGCTTGCGTCGGCCTTTGATCCAACCGGCCGTTCGGCGGGCTCGATGACCGGGCGATTGGCGGACTCCAGCAGCACGCTCAGCCAGGAGGTCAAATCCTCGATCCGGTCGGCGACGATGTGGATGACGTTCGATTCATGCTGCAGCTTGCCGGTGACGCGGATGAAGCGGGCGCCCATCACCACCGGGCGGAAGCGGTCGAAGACGCGCGGCCAGATGATGACGTTGGCGATCGATTTTTCGTCCTCCAGCGTGAGGAAGATGGCGTTGCCCTTGCCCGGCCGCTGGCGGACCAGCACGAGGCCGGCGACGGAGACGCGGCGGCCGTCGCGCACCGACGGCAGCTGGGCGTTGGGGGTGATGCCGGCGCGGGTGAGCCGCTCGCGCAGGAAGGCGACGGGATGCTCCTTCAGCGACAGGCCGAGCGAGCGGTAGTCATGCACGACATGCTCGCCGAGCGGCATTTTCGGCAGTTTCGTTTCCGGCTCCAGCTCGCGCAGGCGAAGCGAGGGCTGGTCGAACAGCGGCAGTTTTTCTGCTGCGCTCCTGCCGTCGAGGGCGCGGACTTCCCAGAGCGCGGCACGGCGGTCGAGGCCGATCGAGCGGAACGCGTCGGCCTCAGCCAGTCTTTCGATCTCGCCGACATCGAGGCCTGAGCGCAGCCAGACATCCCTGACCGATCGATAGCCGTTACCGCGCTGCGCGACGACGGCTTCCATGCGTTCCTTGGACAGGCCCTTGATCTGGTGGAAGCCGAGGCGGACGGCATGCGCCGTCTCGATGACGCCGCGCATCGAAGCGTGGCGCTCGAGGATGCGGGACGGATCGAAGGCGGTGGCCTCCAGGGTGCAGTCCCAAACGGAATGATTGATGTCGACCTCGCGTATTTCGACGCCATGGTCGCGCGCGTCGCGCACAAGCTGGGCGGGCTGATAAAAGCCCATCGGCTGCGCATTCAGGATCGCGGCGCAGAAGACGTCGGGAAAGAAGGTTTTGAACCAGCAGGAGGCATAGACCAGCAGCGCGAAGGAGGCGGCGTGGCTTTCGGGAAAGCCATATTCGCCAAAACCCTCGATCTGCTTGAAGCAGCGCTCGGCGAACTCCTTGTCGTAGCCATTGCCGACCATGCCGTCGATCATGCGCTGGCGGTAATTGCCGATCGTGCCGGTGCGCTTGAAGGTCGCCATGGCGCGGCGCAGCTCGTCGGCCTCGCCCGGCCTGAAGCCGCCGGCGACGATGGCGATCTTCATCGCCTGTTCCTGGAAAAGCGGCACGCCCAGCGTCTTGCCGAGGATCTTCTTAAGCTCCAGGCTGGGGTAATGGACCGCCTCCTTGCCCTGCCGCCGGCGCAGATAGGGGTGGACCATGTCCCCCTGGATCGGGCCGGGGCGCACGATCGCCACCTCGATGACGAGGTCGTAGAAGTTTTCCGGCTTGAGACGCGGCAGCATCGACATCTGCGCGCGCGACTCAATCTGGAAGACGCCGAGCGTGTCGGCCCTCTGGATCATGGCGTAGACGTCCTCGTGCTCCTCGGGAAGGGTGGCGAGCACGTAAGGCCGTCCAAACGGATCCCGCGCTTGCGGGTAATGATCGGTGAGCAAGGTGAAGGCGCGCTTCAGGCAGGTCAGCATGCCGAGCGCCAGCACGTCGACCTTGAGGATCTTCACCGCGTCGAGATCGTCCTTATCCCACTCGACCATCTTGCGCTCCTCCATCGCGGTCTTGACGATGGGCACGACCTCATCGAGCCGGTCGCGGGTGATGACGAAGCCGCCGACATGCTGGGAAAGGTGGCGGGGAAAACCCATGATCTCGTTGGCGCGCTCCAGCACCTGGCGCGACAGCGGATCGGTGCGGTCGAGTCCGCCGGCATTGGCTTCCCTTTCGCCGAGCTCGGAGGTCGACCAGCCCCAGATGGTGCTGGACAGCGCGCTGCGGACATCCTCGGACAGGCCCATGGCCTTGGCCACCTCGCGCAGGGCGGAACGGCCGCGATAGCTGATGACGGCGGCGGCAAGCGCCGTGCGCTTGGCGCTGTATTTGTCGTAAATGTAAGCGATGACCTCGTCGCGCCTTTCATGCTCGAAGTCGACGTCGATGTCGGGCGGCTCGTTGCGCTCCTCCGAGATGAAGCGCTCGAAGAGTGTGTCGATGCGCTCGGGGCCGACTTCGGTGATGCCGATGCAGAAGCAGATGATCGAATTGGCGGCCGAGCCGCGGCCCTGGCAGAGGATGTCCTTGCTGCGGGCGAATTTGACGATGTCGTGGACGGTCAGGAAGTAGCGCGCATAGTTCAGCCGCTCGATCAGCGCGAGCTCGCTGTCGATGCGTTTGAGCACATGCTCGGGAACGCCGGCCGGATAGCGCCTGACCGCCCCCTCCCGGGCCAGGCGTTCGAGCTCGGCCTGCGGTCCGAGGCCGGATTCGGTCGGTTCGTCCGGGTAGTTGTATTCGAGGTCGCTGAGCGAGAAGGTCAATTCGTCGGCAAAGCGCAGCGTTTCCGCCAGCGCTTCAGGGTGACGGCGGAAAAGGCGCGCCATCTCCAATGGCGGCTTCAGATGGCGCTCGGCATTGGCGGTCAGCTCCAGCCCGACCTCGCAAACCGGCGTGTTGAGGCGGATCGCGGTCAGCACATCCTGCAGCGGGCGGCGCTCGGCGGCATGGTAGAGCACGTCGTTGGTCGCCATCAGCGGGATACGCGCATGGTAGGCCATCGCCGCCGCCTGCTCGATGCGGAAGCGGTCATTGCCGCCATAATCCGGCGCCACGGCCAATCGGAGCGCCGCGCCGAAGCGATCGTTGAGCCGGCTAATAAATTCCAGATTGCCTTCCGCGCCGCCGGACAGATTGGGCAGGATCGCCAGCGACATCCGATCGCCCCATTCGAGCAGGTCGTCGAGCTTGAGCAGCGTCGCGCCCTTCTCGGTCTCGTCGCGCAGATTGGCTTGCGTCAGCATGCGGCACAGATGCCCCCAGCCCTGGCGGTCGCGGGGATAGGCGAGGATGTCCGGCGTACCGTCGCCGAACACCAGGCGGCAGCCGGGATGATAGGCCATCTTCTCCACCTTGGCCTGCTGCCAGGCGCGCACGACGCCGGCGACCGTGTTCCTGTCGGCAAGGCCGATCGACGAAAAACCGTAGAATTTCGCCGTGACCACCAGCTCCTCCGGCTTGGAGGCGCCGCGCAGGAAGGAGAAATTCGAGCTTATGCCGAACTCGGCATAGGGGATGGCGGTCAGCGCGTTCATGCGAACACCCCATGCATGTACCAGCGCGGCGGCGCGGCCTGGGGCGAGGTGCTGTAAAGACCCTGGCGGTAGAGCCAGTAGCGGCGCCCCTCGCTGTCCTCGATGCGGTAATAGTCGCGGGTCGGCGCCTCTTCCTCGCCGGGCAATTGCCGCCACCATTCGGCGGCGATGCGCTCCGGCCCCTCGGCGCGGGCGACGCGGCAAAGCGCGCGCCGCCAGCGGAAATTCATCGGCGGCCCCTCGGGGATCTCGGTCGCCGGCACCTCAATCGGCTCGGGCGAGCGGAACAGGCGCACCGGCCGCTCCGGCGGATAGATGGTCATCGGCGGGGCTGTTCGGGGCGGCGCCGCCCGCCCGGCCGCCGGCGGGGGCCTTTGCGGCGCTTCGGCGAAAGGCACGCTCTTGACGGCGCGCTCCGGCAGATGGCTCTCGACAACCACAGGCTTCAGCACGGCGGCCTCGCCGAGGCGGGCGCGGACGCGGTCGGCGAAGAGCGCGATGTCGGCGTCATCATCCTCCGCCTCGCCGGTGAGGTCGCCCTGAACCAAGTCGAAGGCGGCGACCGACAGCACGGAAAGCCGCACCAGGTCGAAGCCGAAGCCGGCGTCGATGCTCTGCTCCAGCGCGGTGAGCCGCTCATGGAACAGTCTTTGGATCAGCCGCGGCTCGCGCATCGGGCGCGAGGTGCCGACGGCGATGCGGCTGACGGCGCCGTCGACGCGAAAGAGAAACAGCGCCAGCGTCCTTGCGCCTTCGCCGCGCCGTTCGAGGTCGGTCTTCAGGGCGATCGCCAGCCGGCTTATGAGCCGCTCGATGTTGTCGGTGAGCATGACCGGCTCGGCAAGATGGCGCTCGACCGAGAGCGGCGCGACGGGAAGGCGCGGCGACACGGCCTCGTCGAGCCGGCCGAGCGCCTGGTCGAGGCGCAGAAGCAGAGTAGCGCCGAAGCGGCGGGCGAGCGGCGCGCGTGGTGCCGCCATCACCGCGCCGGCGGTGCGCAGGCCTACGCTTTCCAGGAGAGCGCGGGTCTCCGGCGCGATGCGCAACGCCGACAATGGCAGTGGCGCAAGCAGCGCCTCCTCCTCGCCGCCGGCCACGATGCGGTTGCCGTGGAAGCGCGCCGCCGCCCAGGCGGCGCCAGGGGTCGAGGCCAGGCCGGCGCGGACATCGAAACCCTGCTGGAAGAAGCGGGTGAGGATCTCGTCCTGCATGGCGCGCTCGCCGCCGAACAGATGCGTGCAGCCGGTGACGTCGAGGAACAGCCCGTACTCGGCGTCGATCGCCACCAGCGGCGTGTAGCGGTCGCACCAGTCGGCAAGGCCTTCGAGCAGGCGGCGGTCGGCCTCCGGGTCGGCCTCGACCACATCGATCGAGGGGTGCATGGCGCGGGCATCGGCAATGCCCATGCCGCGTTTCAGCTTCAGCGCCTCAGCCCGCTCGTCGAGGGCTGCGATGCGCTGGGTGTTGTTGTCGCGATGGCTGATCACCAGAGGCAGGTGCTGCGAGGGCCGGGAACGCCAGGACCGCCCCAGACGCTGGCGCAGGATCCGCTCCGCGCTGAGATGCGGGAACCACAGCGACAGGATTCTCTGTTCTTTCCGCAAAAGCGTGCTCATTTGGGTTCCACTCCAGTGTGAATTGTCCGGGCAGGGCCGTGCGGCTCTTGCCGATATCGACCTTGAAGGCAGGGCGGCCGATCGAGCCGGCGAGCGGTCCGGCGACCGTCTCGCGGTTCGCCGCCGGCGCCGCCGAGACGATGAGGCGCACCGGGGCGGCGGTTGGATCGGCCTCGCCGGCCTGGCGCAGCAACAGCAGCGGACGGCCGGCGTTCTGGGCGCGGGCGTGCAGCCGGCGCGTGGCGGTGAGGTCGAGAAGCCGCGGGCTGCCGCGTATTTCGAGGATGACCGCGGCGAAGGCCGTCATGCGGGCGGCCTCCTCGGCGATCCACAGCGCGTCGAGCAGTTTCGGCGCCTCGGAAAACAGCAGTTGTTCCGGCTCGATGCCGAACAGGGCATGAAGGCCCCTGGCATAGGGCAGGCCGGCCTCGTGAAAGATTTCCGACGTGCCGACCCAGAGGATCGGCAGGCCCTGCTTCTCCTTGAGGATCAGGCTTACGAGCGAGAGCGCGAAGCCGGCGACCGCGCCGGCATCGCGGGTCTCCAGCCCATGGATTTCGCTGAGCGCCGCCCTGGGCAGGCCGCCGCCAAGGGCGGTGTCGAGGCGGTCGATGCCGGTGCGCAGGAAGGCATCCGGCGAGGCCACCGCGAGGCCGCGCCGGACAAGCGTCATATCCGACTTGGCGGCATCCGCAGTGGCAGCAACTGGCGCCTGCAGGCGCTCGGGCAGCGTTCCCTCGATCTTCGCGATCTGGCGGCGCAGGGCAAAAACAGTGTCCCGCGCCACGGCGCTCATCGCCATGACGTTCACTTCCGGCAGAAATTGTTCCTGTTATGTTCTTATAGATTCCAGAGGGGCCCGGAAGAGTCAAGCAGAGTCAGAAGGAATTTATTCCTTCGCCTTTTACCCTGAAGGCGGACGGCCAGCCGGCTCATTTGCCTCCAAAGCCGCGAAAGCCTATATGCCGGGATCAAAGGACGTTTCATGGCCCGCATCTACAAGACCCGCACCTGGCACGATCAGCTCTCGCCGTCGATGGACGAGCTGGAGCTCATGGCGCTGGAGGCCTATGCCCATCTGCCGGACGAGTTCCGCCAGCTCACCGGCGAGATCGTCATCCAGATCGCCGAATTCCCGACCGACGAGATCATGGACGACCTGTCGCTGGAGACGCCCTTCGACCTGCTCGGCCTGTTCGAGGGACGCGGCATCGCCGAGCGCTGGAACCCGCAGACCGGCGAGGGTCCGAACCGCGTCACGCTCTACCGCCGCGCCATCCTCGATTACTGGGCCGAGAACGAGGAGACGCTGGGCGACATCGTCACCCACGTCCTGATCCACGAGATCGGCCACCATTTCGGCCTGTCGGACGACGACATGGAGCGGATCGAGGAAGCCGCCGAGCAGGCGGCGGCGGGGTAGTGCACCTCGTTCATCCTATGCACCTCGTCATCCTAGGGCGAAGCAAGGAGCGAAGCGACGCGCGTAGACCCTAGGATCCATGCCGTTCCATCAACACCAAGCTCGCGGTGTAGAACGGAACGCATACCCCCGACACCGCAAATATCCCCTACATTCTGACACGCTGCGCTTTTCGGCTCAGGTAACGGCATGGCAACTGTGTTCACGCGAATGCGGTTTTGTCGCGCATGATGGCGTTGAGGACGACCAGGAGCTTCCTTGCGACGGCGATGATGGCGAGTTTCTTGGACCCTGAGCGGGCAGCAAGTGCGGTATAGAAGGTCTTGAAGCGCTCACAGGTTCTGATGGCGGTGAGGGCAGCCATATAGAGGGCGCGACGCACGCGTGATCGCCCGCCCTGGATCTGGCTCCTGCGGCTGAGCTTGCCGCTCTTGTTGTCGAACGGGGCAAGGCCGGCGAGCGCGGCGATCGCCTTGGGTGAGCGCTGGCCGAGCTCGGGCAGGAGCGCCAGCAAAGAGAGCGCGCCGACATTGGAGACACCGGGCACGGAGACCATCAGCGCATGGTCGCGAGCGGTGTCCTGGTTTTGACGAATGACTTCGGCAATCTGGCTCTCGAACGCCTTGATACGCGTGTCGAGGAAGGCGATCGTCTCTTCCAGATCGGCAATGACGGCCTCCTCGAAAGCCTCGGCGAGGTGCTTCTTCAGCGCTGCCCGCATCTCGACCAAATGATCGCGGTGGCCGGCAAGCGATTGAAGCCGCTCGACTTCTTCGCTCGGCGCCGGCTCGGCCTCAGGGTTATAGCGACGGCCATAGTCGCTCAGCATCCTGGCATCGAGAGGATCGGTCTTGGCGCGCCGGCGCGTCGACTTCGAATAGTGGTGGGTGTGCGCCGGGTTGTGCCGCGAGAACGGCACGCCGGCCTTGGCCAGCGCATGGCGCAGCAGCCGGTCATGGACACCTGTCGCCTCCATGACGACGAAGTCCCGACTGGGATCAAGGCCTGCCACATAGGCGGCGATCGCATCGGCCTGGTTGTCGATGCGCCGAAGACGGCCGCTTGTCTCATCAAAAAAGTCGAGCCACTGCTTGGAGATGTCGCAGCCGACATAGTTCTGGGCTATCATGTCCACGCCTCTTCCTGTGGTGCGGGGTCTGCTTCGAACAGCCCCGTGCAACTGTTCAGGTTGATGGTTCACCGGTGGGAAGGGACCGGGCCATGCCACGGCCTGTCCGAAAGGACGACCACGATCCACTCGGTCTCCTTCCCACCTCAACCATACACCAGAACCAACACACAGGATCCTAGGGTCTGCGCTCCGCTTCGCGTCGCTCCGCCCTAGGATGACGAAGTGGAAGGGTCGCAGCGCTCTACCAGTCGCTGAGCTTGGTGTCGGCTGTATATTCCTGGCCTTCGACGTCCTTCACCACGGCCTGGCCGCAGCGCATCGACTTGGTCTTCTTGTCATAGGCATAGGTCGGCGAGCCGAACAGGTGCCAGCCCTTGTTCAGCGCGGCGGTGACCTTGTGGCAGAAGGTGGCATCGTCCGGACCGGACAGAAAGCGGTAGAGTTTCATTTTTCGAACCCATCATGTGTATCGGCGCATCATGCGCCGATGATCGCGGCCTTCGCCAGAAGTTTCTCGGCTTGCGCCAGATGCAGCCGCTCGACCATGCGGCCGTCCAGCGCGATGACCCCCTTGCCTGCATTTTCAGGCCGCGCGAACGCATCCCGGATCGCACGGGCCTCGGCAAGTGCTTCGGGCGACGGCGAAAAGGCGCGGTTCGCCGGCTCGATCTGGGCCGGGTGGATCAGCGACTTGCCGTCGAAGCCCATGGCGGCTCCCTCGGCGCATTCGCGGGCAAAAGCGTCGAGGTCGCGGAAATCATTGGCGACGCCGTCGATGACGTCGAGGCCGCCGGCCCGCGCCGCCAGAACCAGCTGCATCAGCCACGGCATCAGATAGCGACGGTCGGGCGTCGCCAGAATGCCGGTCGCCTTCACCAGGTCGTTCGTTCCGGCCACGAAGCAAGCCAACCTCGAAGCCGGATCGCGCCCGAGCTCGGCGATGGCGCCGATATTGAGCAGCGCTTTCGGCGTCTCGATCATCGCCCATAGTTTCACGCTGTCCGGCGCGAAATTGTCGTCGAGCAGGTCGCCGGCATCGAGGATGTCGCGCGGCGTGCCGATCTTGGGCAGGAGAATGCCGTCGGGCTCGGCCTTGGCGACAGCCAGAAGATCGTCGGCGCCCCATTCGCTGGCCAAGGCGTTGATGCGCACCACCATCTCGCAGCGTTTTTCGGGCCGGGCGAGAATGCCGGCGACCCTATCGCGCGCGGCAGCCTTGTCGGCGGGCAGGACGGCGTCCTCAAGATCGATGATGACGGCATCGCTGGCCAAGGAGCCGATCTTGGCGAGCGCCTTGTCGGTCGAGGCGGGGATGTAAAGCACCGAGCGGCGCGGGCGGTAGGTGTCGACGGTCATGAGCGATCTATGCCGGGTGATGGCGAGGGAGGCAAGGCAGGGTCCCTTGAGGGCAGGACAATCGCATACGGCAGCGCCAGCCCCCTCTCCGTCTCGGCGCTGCGCGCCGAGCCACCTCTCCCCCACTTTGTGGGGGCGAGGAAACGCTAACCGCCGAGGGCGCGGCTTTCGCAAGCCCAGGTTCCTCGCCCCCGCCAGAGTGTTTGTGCTGGAGACAAGGTGAACGGGTGTTCGGGGACATCGTGGACGCTTTTGTTCATCACGAACTGCTGGGTTGTTTTTGTTGTTCGGCCTGTGGACCCTGTGGGCAACGCTCAGCGTTGTCCACAAGTCCACAGGTCTCGCTTGCGCCCTGACGTAGGTTCAGGGTGGCAATTCGATGCGAGCAGTAGTGCACGCTGAAGACACCATCCTCGACGGTCGGGCGAAGCGCCACCAGCTCGCCGCGGAATGCCTTGCCGAGTCGCCAGGGTCGGTTCCTGAAGCTGATGAAGCCATCACTGTCGACCTTGCGAACCTGGTCGCCCGGTGCGTACTCGATCGCGGGCAGGACGTCGGGAAAGCTGCGCGGGCTCGGCCGGTAGCGCTCGGCCGGCGTGGCCATGTCGAGTGCTTCGTGTGGTCGTTCGTAGTTATAGCGCGGGCGCCACCGATCGAAGGCTCGCTGGCACTCGGCGAGATCGCCGAAGCTTCGCCCGTTGATCACCTCGGCCTTGAGTGTGCGATGGAAGCGTTCTTCCTTGCCTTGGGTCTGCGGATGGCGCGGCCGACCGTGCAGCACGCGGATGCCGAGCCGCAACAGCCAGACGCTGAAGCCGGTGTAAGGCTCACCGCCGGAATCGCTCCACGGCGAGCCGCCGTCCATCAGCATCGCCAGCGGCAAGCCATAGCGGCGAAAGGTAATCTCCAGCTCCCGGCGTACCGTCCGGCCCTGCTCGTCGCCGCAGGCGGACAGCACCAGGTTGAAGCGCGAGTGATCGTCGAGCGTGGTGAGCGGATGGCAGCGCCCGCCATGGATGGCGAAGTGACCCTTGAAGTCCATCTGCCACAGCTCGTTGGGAGCCTCCCGCTCGAAGCGCTGCCATGGTCCCGGATGTTGCGCTGCTGTCGCCTCCGTCAGCCGATCATGACGACGCAGGATCGCGGTGATCGTGCTCGCCGCCGGGATGTCGAGTTCGCCATGTCTCTTCATCGCCTGTCTGATCTTGCGACCGCCCCAGACGTCGTTGCTCTCGTCGCGTACCTGCAACACCCTTGCCTCAATTGCCGAAGCGGTGCGTTGCGGGCTCAAGTGCGGGCGACGCGATCGTTCGACCAATCCAGCCGGCCCTTCCGACCGGTATCGCTCGAGCCACTTATAGCCGGTCGTCGGACTGATCCCGAACCGTCGACAAAGTTCACGCACATTCGCCCACTCTCGCGAGGCAAACTCCACGAACTCTCGCTTCCGATCCATCATGGACACCTCGTAAAACGGCATTCCATCCCTCCCGATCCAAGGATCGGGAAGTGTCCACGATGTCTCCGAACGCCTGTCCACCATCTCCCCAGTCTGTACACAGAGGCGGGGGAGAGGTGGCTCGGCGAAGCCGAGACGGAGAGGGGGAGCGCCCTATGCGATTGTCCTGTCTCTCAAGGAGAGCCGGCCTGCGAGAAATCTGCAAATCCTTGCGGAAAACCTCCTCTAATCCGCCGCGCGCTTACCGCGTCCGTCTGCGACAAGGCCGTCATGCAAACGCCTCACACATCCCGCTGGTCCCTGCCGCGCCGGCTCCGCGACGAAGGCTGGTGGCTCGTCGAGCCGCAAAGACTGCGCGTCGCGGCGGACGTCCTGCTTTTCCCTCCGAGGTCGCGCCACGTGGCGGATACGCCGAGGAGGGTCCGGCGATGATGCCCGAGCGCCTTGCGGTCTCATGGCCTTGTCCCGACACAGCTCCGGACCGAAAACAATTTCGCACTTTTCCTTGGAATTGCTCTAATCCTGCCGTCACCCAAGCTTACCCGCCGGGCCATTGACCGATGCCGCACAACATACTCGTCGCCGACGACGATCCGCATATCCGCGAGATCATCTGCTTCGCGCTGGAAAAGGCCGGCATGAAGACAGCCGCCGTCGCCGACGGCGCCGCAGCGCTGCAGGCGGTCGAGCGGCGCGCGCCCGACCTCATCGTGCTCGATATCGGCATGCCGGAGATGGACGGGCTGGAGGTCTGCCGACGGCTAAGGCAAAAATCCGACGTGCCGGTGCTGTTCCTGTCCGCGCGGGATGAGGAAATCGACCGCATCCTTGGGCTGGAAATGGGCGGCGACGATTATGTGACCAAGCCGTTCAGCCCGCGCGAGCTGGTCGCCCGCGTCAACGTCATCCTGCGGCGCGCGCGCCCAGTGCCGGTCGAGGAAGAAGCGGACGAGCGGGAATTCGCGCATGGCAAGCTGATGCTTGTCCCGGCAAGCCATGCGGCGAGCTTCGACGGCAAGCCGCTCACCTTGACGGCGATCGAGTTCGCCATCCTGAAGGGCTTCCTCGCCCGCCCGCTTCACGTGCTTGGCCGCGACGCGGTGATGGCCAATGCCTATGCCTCGAACATTCATGTCTCGGAACGCACGGTCGACAGCCATATCCGCAACGTGCGGGCCAAGCTGGCGGCGGTCGGCTGCGCCGATGCGATCGCGACGGTGCATGGCGTCGGCTTCCGGCTCGGCCGATGCGGTGGTTGAGCAAGGAAAGGTGGCGGCCGCGGCTCGCCACCGTCGTCATCGCCATCCTGATCGTAGTCATGGCCCTGCCGCTGGTCGGGCTGTTCTTCTTCCGGCTCTATGAGAACCAGCTGATCCGCCAGACCGAGGGCGAGCTGATTGCGCAAGGGGCGGTCGTCGCCGCCGTCTATGCAAAGGAGGTGCGCGCCGCCGGCATTTCCCAGGACAGACTGGGTTCGCCGATCTCGGCCGATCCGGCGCGGGACAACAACTATCCCTATGAACCGATCGAGCCCCGCCTCGATCTCGCCTCGGACGACGTGATGCCGATGCGGCCGGCGGCGGCTCCGGCCGCCGCCGATCCCGCTTTCGCGGCGATCGGCGCAAAGCTCTCCGGCATTCTCGACGAAACGCAGAAGACGACGCTCGCCGGCTTCCGTCTGCTCGACCCGCGCGGCGTGGTGATCGCCGGCGGCGACGAGATCGGTCAGTCGCTCAGCGGGGTCGAGGAGGTGCGGATCGCGCTTTCCGGCGCTTATGCCAGCGAGCTCAGGCTGCGCATCCCCGACCAGCCGCCGCCACCGCTT
This sequence comes from Mesorhizobium sp. M2A.F.Ca.ET.043.02.1.1, assembly GCF_003952405.1. Classification (NCBI taxonomy): domain Bacteria; kingdom Pseudomonadati; phylum Pseudomonadota; class Alphaproteobacteria; order Hyphomicrobiales; family Phyllobacteriaceae; genus Mesorhizobium; species Mesorhizobium sp. M2A.F.Ca.ET.043.02.1.1. The sequence continues at coordinate 3,106,143 of NZ_CP034445.1, read as the reverse complement.
TATTCGGTGAGCCGCGGCACCAGGGTGCGAGTCTTCGTCGCCATGCCGGTCGAACTCGACGGCCGGGTCGCCGGCGTGGTCTATCTGTCGCGGACGCCGAACAACATCGTCAAGCATCTCTATGGCGAGCGCGGCAAGGTGACGTTGGCGGCCATCGCCATTCTCGGCGGCACGCTCTTGATCGCGCTGGTGTTCATCCGCACCGTCAGCCGGCCGATTTATGCGCTGATCGAGCGGACGAAACGCATCGCCGCCGGCGACCGCGACGCGACCAGGCCGCTCGCCCATCACGGCACGCGCGAGATGGCGGCGCTGTCGACGGCCTTCCTCGACATGGCGACCAAGCTGCAGGCGCGCTCCGACTCCATCCAGACCTTCGCCACCCATGTCTCGCATGAGCTGAAATCGCCGCTGACGGCGATCCAGGGCGCGGCGGAGCTGCTGCGCGATTCCGGCGGCGCGATGGACGAGGCCGAGCGCAAGCGCTTCTCCAACAACATCGTCACCGATGCCGGGCGGCTCAATCTCCTGGTGCGCCGGCTGCTCGACCTGGCGCGCGCCGAAAACCTGGAGCCGAGCGGCGAGAGCACGACACTCCATGCGGCGCTGGCATCCTTGCCGGTCGACACCAGACTGGAGCCGCGGCTCGAAGGCGGCGGCGATATCAGGCTCGGCATCTCGGCCGAGAATCTCGGCATCGTGCTCGCCAACCTCATCGACAATTCGGCGAGGCACGGCGCCCGGCAGGTGGCGATCCATGCCTCGGCCCACGGCGAGCGCGCGTCGATCCAGTTAGGCGACGACGGCGACGGCATCTCGGCCGCCAACCGGGCCAAAATCTTCGAGCCATTCTTCACCACGCGGCGCGAGACCGGCGGCACCGGCGTGGGGCTCGGCATCGTGCTGGCCCTCCTAAAAGCGCATGATGGCACGATCAGGCTGGTTGACTCCGAGCGCGGCACGCGCTTCGAGATCAGTCTGCCGGTCGTCTGAGAACCGGGGTGGCTTGCTACGCAATTCCGTACGGAAAACCGCTACACACTTTTCCTGGAATTGCTCTGATCGGAGAAAAAAGTGCGCTACGACATCGTCATCATCGGCGGAGCCATCGTCGGGTCCTCGGTCGCCTATCATTTGCGGGAGGAAGGCTTTACCGGCTCCATCGCTCTGGTCGAACGCGACCCGCAATTCTCCCACGCGGCGACGACCTTGTCCTGCGCCTCGATCCGCCAGCAATTCTCCATCCCTGAAAACATCCGCCTGTCGCAGTTCACGCTAAAGCTGTTCCGGCGGCTGAAGGAGACGTTCGGCGCCGATGCCGATATCGGCTTCCGCGAGGGCGGCTACCTCATCCTTGCCGGCGAGGCCGGGCTGCCGATCCTCAAGGCCAATCACGAGACTCAGGTCGCCGAGGGCGCCGATATCCTGCTCGAGGATGCCGGGCAGCTGGCGCGCCGCTTCCCATGGCTGTCGGTCGAAGGCATTTCCGCCGGCGCCTATGGCCGCAGCGGCGAGGGCTGGTTCGACGCGCATGCGCTGTTGACGCTGTTCCGCAAGGCGCTGCGCGACAGGAAGATCGATTTCATCACGGCTTCCGCCACCTGCATCAAGCGCGAGGGCAACCGCGTCACCGCTGTGTCGCTCGACAATGGCGAGACGCTCGAAGCCGGCACCGTCGTCAACGCCGCCGGGCCGAACGCCGGCAATGTCGCGGCATTCGCCGGGCTCGAGCTGCCGGTCGAGCCGCGCAAGCGCAACGTCTTTGTCTTCGAGGCGCGCGAGAAATATGCCGACATGCCGCTGCTGGTCGATCCGTCCGGCATCTATGTGCGGCCGGAAGGCTCGGTCTACCTCACCGGCGGCGCCGAGCCGGAGGAAGGCGATGTCGCGCCCGACCCCAAGGATTTTGAGGTCAACTGGCCGCTGTTCGAAGAGGTGATCTGGCCGGTTCTGGCCACCCGCATCCCCGCTTTCGAGGCGATCAAGCCGACGCGCGCCTGGGTCGGGCATTACGATTACAACACGCTCGATCAGAACGGGGTGATCGGGCCGCATCCGGAGGTCGCAAACTTCCTGTTCGCCAACGGTTTTTCCGGCCACGGCCTGCAGCAGGCGCCGGCGGTCGGCAAGTCGATCGCGGAGCTTGTCATGCATGGCGGGTATCGCACGATCGACTGCACGGCGTTCGGCTATGAGCGGGTGGCGGAAGGAAGGGCGTTCAGGGAGCTGAACGTCATCTGACGAACGGCCGCATCGACCGAAAGTGCATTGCCGAGCGCATGGCCTCTCGCTGTGTTGTCGAAGATGCACCAGACTTCGGCGGCCGACGCGCTGGCTTGGGCAAGCCGCCCGCCGATTTCCAGAAGCTGATCGGCCTCGTAGTCCGAATAATAGATTCGCGGCGCGCCATGGAAACGGAAGTAGGCGATCTCGCGCCAGCCGCCGGGCATAGCGGCGGCTGGCACGGGAGCAGGGTCGGCCGCAACGCGCCCAACCTGAACGCGGCTCAGCAAGGCCTCAGCTTCGGGTTCGAACCAGCTGGGGTGACGCGGTTCGCAGACCAGGCGCCGGTCAGTCTTCGCACGCAGCGAGGCGAAAAAGTTCTCGGCGGTTTGGGCCTCGAATTGCAGGCTGGGTGGCAGTTGAATCAAAAGCACGGAAAGCTTGGCGCCGAGCCCTCCGATCTGACCAAGAAAAATGTCCAGAAGATCATCGCAAGCTTCGAGGCGGCGCTCATGCGTCACGGCCCTGGGGAGTTTTGCGGAAAAGCGAAAATGGTCCGGAACCGAGCGCGCCCAGCTCTCGTAGGTTTCTCGCCGATGCGGCTTGTGAAAGGACGAATTGATCTCCACGTTCGAAAGCCGCATGGCGTAGCGTTCAAGCTGCGAGCCGGCTGAGGGAAAGGAAGTTTTATATGCTGCCGGTATGCTCCACCCGGCGGTTCCAACGACACAGCGACTGTTCTCCATGTCCAAAATCTGGACAGCCGTGATTGCGGGTCAAGGGAGAGCTTCAGCCACTCGGCCGCGCGTCGAGATAGGTTTGCAGCCACCCAAGGACCCGTGCCCAGCCTTCAGCATGTTCCGCTGCCGCGTCCGGAAAACCCGCGAATCCGCCGTGGCAGATGGTGAGCCGCGTGCCGCCAGTGATGGGCTCGAGCAGGTAAGCCACTGTCGTTTCCTTGCGGCCGAGCGCCGGATGGTCCCAGTCGTCGTAGCGCCGTGTCTGCACGATGCGGCGCGGCATCTCGATTTCGAGAAACTCGCCGCTGGCGGGTAGACGTTGACCGTCGGCCGTTTTCACGACGACGCTCCAGCTTCCGCCGACGCGAAGATCGGCGTTCCATCCGATCATACGATAGGTTTCGGGCGAACCCCACCAGCGCTCGACCTCCCGGGTGACCAGTGCGGCGATGACCTCGTCCGGCGCGGCGGGAAGGTCGGCCGAGGCCATCACCGTGTCGGCGTTCGCCATGGCTTGCGGCAAGGACAGTTGCAGCATCGCATGCACCCCCAGCGAAATTGTCTCGTATCCGGAATGAAGTTCAGCCCTTCGAGGGCGGGCGCTCGAAACCCTTGCCGGTTTCGAGCAGACTCTTGAGGCTCGCCAGCACCAGCGGCCAGCCCTTGGAGACGTTGGAGATCAGCCTGTGCGGGCCGTCGGCCTCGTGCACGACGGCGAGCTTCATCAATTCGCCGTCCGGCTCGATGGTGAAGGTGCAGCGCGTGTAGCCGTCCTCCTTCACCTCGGGCAGCCATTCATTGCGCCATTTGATTACCAGGCGTTTTGGCGGATCGATCTCCAGGATCTCGCCTGAGTCGGCGAGGCGCCCGTCGGGGAAGATCAGCTTCCAGCTGGAGCCGACCTTCCAGTCGCTCTCCTGGTGGGAGGAGAGAAAGAACCGCCGGTTGAATTCCGGATCGGTCAGCGCCTCCCACAGCTTTTCAGGCGTGGTGCGGATATAGGTGACATAGACGAAGCTGTTCTCGCTCACGGCTCTTCCCTTTCAAGGCGTTGCTTCAGGTCGCTCAATGCGTTGAGCCGATGGCGCTCGAACTTGCCGATCCAGCGCTCGGCGATCTCGTTGATCGGAACGGGGTTGAGGTAGTGCTCCTTCTCGCGGCCGCGGCGCATGGTGGTGACGAGGTTCGCCTCCTCCAGGATCGCCAGGTGCTTGGTCACCGCCTGGCGCGTCATGTCCATGTGCTCGCAGAGCGCGTTGAGCGTCTGCCCGTTCCTTGCATGGAGGCTGTCCAGCAATTGCCGGCGGGTCGGGTCGGCCAAAGCGCGAAAGACGGCATCCATGCTGCTCATGGCTCTAATATGCAACCATTTGGTTGCATGTCAAGCGGTGAGGCGCAAAAAGATCGGGTGCCGGGCTGCGCGGACTGGCGCCTTCAGCTGCGGGAGCGTCAGCGCTTGCGGGAGAACCAGAAGGCGTCGGCCATGCGCGTCATGCCGATGCGCTCGTAGAAGCCGACGGCGTCGGGCATCGAGATCAGGCTGATGGCGACCGAAGGGCCGAGCTGGCGGCGCGCCTCGTCCATCAGGCCTTTGCCGATGCCGAGCCCTTGCGCCGAGGCGGACACGGCGAGCTCGGAAATATAGCAGACCCAGGAGAAGTCGGTGACGCCGCGCGCGACGCCGACCAGTTGCCGGTCCGGCCGGTCGAGCCGAGCGGTCAGCACCAGATTGGCCCTGTCGAGCATCGTCTTCAGGCGGGCCTCGTCATCGATGGGCCGCGTCTCGCCGAGGCCGGAGTCGACCAACACGCGGCGGAATTCGGCGACATCGAGCCTGGGCTCGCTTGCATAAAGGACTCTGGAAGGATCGGCCATGGCCGCAGACTGCACCAGCCGGCCAGGATCTCGAAGCCGTTTTTGAGGCGTCATTCCGTCGGCAAGCCATGCCCGCCATTGGCCCAAGGGCCGTGCACGAACAGTTGCCTTTCATTTGCCGCCGGCTTTGTGTAAACCGTCCCGCAAAATTCCCCGCAAGCCAAGAAGACGGGCAGGTACCATGGATAAATTCACCAAGCTCACCGGCGTCGCCGCGCCAATGCCGATCGTCAATGTCGACACCGACATGATCATCCCGAAGGATTATCTCAAGACGATCAAGCGCACCGGGCTCGGCACCGGCCTGTTCGCCGAGATGCGCTACAATGAGGACGGTTCGGAGAACCCGGATTTCGTGCTCAACAAGCCGGCCTACCGCAGGGCGCAGATCCTGGTCGCCGGCGACAATTTCGGCTGCGGCTCGAGCCGCGAGCATGCGCCCTGGGCGCTGCTCGATTTCGGCATTCGGTGCGTGATCTCGACCTCGTTCGCCGATATCTTCTATAACAACTGCTTCAAGAACGGCATCCTGCCGATCACGGTCAGCCCGGAAGACCTCGACAAGCTGATGGACGACGCCTCGCGCGGCTCCAACGCGACGCTGTCGATCGATCTCGAGGCGAAGGAAATCCGCGGGCCGGACGGCGGCGTGGTCAAATTCGACCTCGACGACTTCAAGCGCCATTGCCTGCTCAATGGCCTCGACGATATCGGCCTCACCATGGAGAAAGCCGGCGCCATCGCTTCCTTCGAGAAGCGGAACGCCGAGCAGCGCCCCTGGGCCTGACATTCTGAACGTAGTGGCCCGGCCGTTCGCGGCCGGGTTCGTGGCGACTGAATGGAGGGGACAGTCATGACACGCTCGCTTCTGGCCGCTTCGGTGGCAATCCTTCTCGCCACAATCGGCACCCACGCGCAGACCACGGCGCCCGCCACGTCCGACCAGCCGGCTGCCGATCAAGGCACGGCCGACCAGGGCAGTGACCAGGCTGCGTCGGAGGACGACAAGCAGGCGCCGATTCCGTTCGAAGGCGGGCAGCTCACCATCACGCAGCCGGAACAGGACGGCGAGAAGGTCCTTGCCTATGACGGCAAGCAGCTGGCCAGCAATTACGACGTCTTCTTCGACAAGATCGTCAAGATCGGCGACGTGAACGTCGCGCTCGTCGATGTCGGCGACGGCGGCAATCAATGCGGCCCGGCCAAGGTCATCGTCTGGAAGAAGGACGGCGAGATTGAGACCACCACGGTCGAGCAGGACGAATGCGGCGCGCCGCCGGCCGCCGTCTCCGACAGCGCCATCTATTTCGTGCCCTACCTGTTGCCGGGCGATTCCAAGCCGGCGCTGCAATGGTCGCCCACGGAAGGCCTGACGACCTCCGGCAACCTGACTTACACGCCGGAGCCAGGCACCGACTGGAAGGATGTCGACCCGTCGAAATACGACAACATCATCGACGCCTTCCACAATGAGGCGGTCTACAAGGCCGGCCAGGCGCTGCTGGGCAACGACATGCCCGACATGGCGACCAGCCTGCTGGTTGGCGGCGGCACCGAAAAGACGGCGTCCGGCGCCTTCTACGCCACCGGCTGCGTGCCGCATGACTGCGGCGGCAATGACGGCTTCATGGCTGTCGACCCGGCCAAGCAGAAAGTCTATTTCGCCCGCCGCGGCGACAATGGCGAGCCGCAGGCCTGGCCGCCGGTGAAGGACTGGCCGGCGGATATCAAGAAGGCCTATGACGACGCGCAGGGTTCGGGGAATTAGGCCGATTTCTGTCGGGTAGCGATCCTTCGCGCTGCGCTGTCCCGCCAGCATCGCGTTGTCTGGCTCACGACTGTGTCGTCCACGCATCTCAGAATGGTGGAGACAACCAACGCGAGGCTTCCATGCGCAAGCTCATCTCCACCGGTTCCCCCTTCGAGAAAACCGCCGGCTATTCGCGGGCGGTGGTGCAGGGCGACTGGTGCTTCGTTTCCGGCACGACCGGCTATGACTATGCCACCATGACCATGCCCGACACGGTCGAGGCGCAGACGCGCAACTGCCTTGCCACCATCGCCAAGGCACTGGCCGATGGCGGCTTCGACATGGCCGATGTGGTGCGCGCGCATTACTACATAACCGACCAGGCCTATGTTGACGTTGTCTTCCCGATCCTCGGCGAGGCGTTCGGCGACATCCGTTCGGCGGCGACGATGATCGTGTGCCAACTCAACAAGCCGGAAATGAAGATCGAGATCGAGGTGACGGCGCTCAAACGCACGGCATAGAGGCCGGCGCCGCAATGCGGAGGGCTCCCGGACAGGCAAAGCAAAGGAGCGGCTCATGGTGAAGGTCAGACGCATCGTCGCCAATATCGAAACCCCCGACATTGCGGCGGCCAAGCGCTTTTACCAGGACGTGCTCGGCCTTGATGTCCTGATGGACCAGGGCTGGATCCTCACTTGCGGTTCGGCCGAGACCATGACGGTGCAGGTGAGCTTCATGGCCGAGGGCGGGTCGGGCACGCCGGTGCCGGACCTGTCGATCGAGGTCGACGATGTCGACGCGGCGCTTGCGGGCATGAAGAAGGCCGGCTTCGCCGTCGAATACGGCCCGGCCGACGAGCCCTGGGGCGTGCGGCGCTTCTATGTGCGCGATCCGTTCGGGCGTTTGGTGAATGTTCTTTCGCATCGGTAGGCGCTGCTCCAGCTTGGGTTCCTCGCCCCCACGAAGTGGGGGAGAGGTGGCCCGGCGAAGCCGAGACGGAGAGGGGGAGCGCCCTACGAAGGCTCCTCTCCGTCCGCTTCGCGGACACCTCTCCCCCGCTTTGCGGGGGCGAGGAAACCAAGCTTCGAGAGGTCCCCTTGCGCCCAGCCCGCTTGGCGTTTAGCAAGGCGCCGGTTCAATTTCTCTCCCGGGACGGTTCTCCATGGCTTCGAAAAATCTCTTCCTGCTCGCCGGCGACGGCATCGGCCCCGAGGCGATGGCCGAGGTGAAGAAGCTGATCAAGGCCATGAACGACAAGCTCGGCAGCGGCTTCGCCACCGACGAGGGCCTGGTCGGCGGCTGCGCCTATGACGCGCATGGCGCGGCAATCTCCGACGCCGACATGGCCAAGGCGATGGCGGCGGACGCCGTGCTGTTCGGCGCCGTCGGGGGACCGAAATGGGATGCAGTGCCTTACGAGGTGCGCCCCGAGGCCGGGCTCTTGCGCCTGCGTAAGGACATGGAGCTGTTCGCCAATCTCAGGCCCGCGATCTGCTATCCGGCACTCGCCGCGTCCTCCTCGCTCAAGCAGGAGGTGGTCGAGGGCCTCGACATCTTGATCGTGCGCGAGCTCACCGGCGGCGTCTATTTCGGCGAGCCCAAGCAGATCATCGATCTCGGCAACGGCCAGAAGCGCGGCATCGACACCCAGGTCTACGACACGTTCGAGATCGAGCGCATCTCGGGCGTCGCCTTCGAGTTGGCGCGGACGCGCCGCAATCACGTCACCTCGATGGAAAAGCGCAACGTCATGAAGTCGGGCGTTTTGTGGAACGAAGTCGTCTCCCAGACGCACAAGGCGCGCTATTCCGACGTCAAGCTGGACCATATGCTGGCCGACGCCGGCGGCATGCAGCTGGTGCGCTGGCCGAAACAGTTCGATGTCATTGTCACCGACAATCTGTTCGGCGACATGCTGTCCGACATCGCCGCCATGCTGACCGGCTCGATCGGCATGCTGCCTTCGGCCTCGCTCGGCGCGCCGGATGCCAAGACCAAGAAGCGCAAGGCGCTCTACGAGCCGGTGCACGGCTCGGCGCCCGACATCGCCGGCAAGGGCATCGCCAACCCGATCGCCATGATCGCCTCCTTCGCCATGTGCCTGCGCTATTCCTTCGGCATGGTGGCGGAAGCCGACAAGCTCGAAGCGGCCATCGCCGCCGTGCTCGACGACGGCCTGCGCACGAAAGACATCATGTCTGAAGGCATGAAGGAAGTCGGCACCACTGAGATGGGCGATGCCATCATCGCCAAATTCCTTGGCTGATCCCGGCACCGTCGACATTCGCTGGGCGAGGGTCGACGATGCCGAAGCGCTCGCCACCCTGCTCTGCGCGATGGCGGCTCACTACCGGCAGACGCCGCTCGATCACAGCCGGGCGGCGGCCACGGCGCGGCAATGGCTCAGCGACGAGAGCCCGGCCTATCCGCATTTCGCCTTGGCCTTCGCGGGCGGCGAAGTCGCCGGCCTCGCCTCGGTGGCCATCGCCCACCCAGGCATCGATCTCGAAAGGCTGATGTTCCTGAAGGATCTGTTCGTGCGCGACGGCGCCCGTGACAAGGGCGTCGGCTGCGCGCTCATCGGCTTTCTCGCCGGCTATTGCCTCGGCAAAGGCATAGGCCGCATCGATCTCACCACGGAAGACTGGAACGAGGGCGCGCTGCGTTCTACGACCGGCTCGGCGCCGAGCGCCACGGCCAGAAGGTTTTCCTTAGGCTGTCGGGCGACGCGCTGAACAAGGTCGCTGGAACCTGACGTTGGCGGGTATCGGCGCCAAGGCTGGGTAAACCTCGGAGGTTAGCCGAAGCGACCGAACTTCGTCATCCACGGGCGGAGCGGGAGCGAAGCGGACGCGTAGACCCGAGGATCCATGCCGTGACGTCGCGCGAATGGTAAAGGGGGTGCAGAACAAAGGCTTTTCTGCACCGCCGCGACGCTTGGAGGTCACGGCATGGATTCCAGGGTCTGCGCGCGTCGCTTCGCTCCTTGCTTCGCCCTGGAATGACGGAGGCGTAGTGGCTGCCGGCCCGCGCGCGTCGGGCTGACCGGCCGACTTGCTTTGCTAAACCCTGGCCCAACTCCCGTCGCGATTCTACGCTGGCCGCTTCTTCTGCTTCTTGCGCTTTTCCGGCTGGCCGGATCTCGGCCCATCGAACTTTGGCCGATCGAACTTTGGCTTCTCGAACTTCGCCTTGCCGGGCTTCTTCGCCCAGGGTTTCGCGTCGCCACCGGGCCGCTCGTCCGGCGCTCGCTTCTCGAACCCGGGTGCACCCTGGTCGAAAGGCCGCTTGCCGCGATGCGGCTTCTTGTCCGGCTTCGGCGGCTGATAGCCGGCGCGCGACAGGTCGGGCGTGCCGTCGATGCGCCTCACCGCGATGCTGCCCTGCAGCTTGCGGTCGGGGCCGATCGCGGCGACGAAGCGGTCGGCCCAGTCGGCGGCGATCTGCACGAAGGTCTCTTCCGGCTGCATCTTGATGGCGCCTATCTCGCGCTTGGACATGCCGGCGGTGCGGCACAGCATCGGGATCAGCCAGCGCGGCTCGGCATTCTGCCGGCGGCCGACCGAGAGCGAGAACCACACGCTGTCGCCGAAATCGTCTCGGCGGGCGGGTGTTTCCTCCCGGCGCGCGAATCTTTCCTTCGACGGCGCAAACGGCGCGACGTCGATCAGGTCTTCGGGCGCCGAGCGGCTGCCGCGGCAAAGCCGCACGAAGGCTGCAGCCACCAGCTCGGCGCCGTGCCGCTCGAGAAGCGCTGTGGCGAAGTCGCGCTCCTCGTCCTTCACCGGCTCGCTGAAGGACGGGTCGGCCAGGATGCGCTCGTCGTCGCGCCGCAGCACCTCGTCGGCCGAGGGCGGGCTTGCCCAGGTCGCGGTCAGGCCGGCATTAGCGAGCAGCCGCTCGGTGCGCCGGCGCGCATTGCCCGGCACGATCAGTGCGCTCACCCCCTTGCGGCCGGCGCGTCCGGTACGGCCGCTGCGATGCAGCAGCGTCTCCGGATTGCTCGGCAGGTCGGCATGGATGACGAGATCGAGATTGGGCAGGTCGATGCCGCGCGCAGCGACGTCCGTTGCGATGCAGACCTTGGCGCGACCATCGCGCATCGCCTGCAGGGCGTGGCTGCGCTCGTTCTGGCTGAGCTCGCCGGACAGCGCCACGACGGCGAAATTGCGGTTGTTGAAGCGCGCGGTGAGGTGGTTCACCGCCGCGCGAGTGTTGCAGAACACCATCGCATTGGCGGCCTCGTAATAGCGCAGCACATTGATGATGGCGTTCTCGCGATCGGCGGGCGCGACGGAAAGCGCCCGGTATTCGATGTCGAGATGCTGCTTTTCCTCGCCGCCGGCCGAGATGCGCACGGCCTCGCGCTGATAGCCCTGCGCAAGCGTCGCGATGGAGCGCGGCACGGTGGCCGAAAACATCAGCGTGCGGCGCTCGGCGGGTGCTGAGTCGAGGATGAATTCGAGGTCCTCGCGGAAACCGAGGTCGAGCATCTCGTCGGCCTCGTCCAGCACCACGGCCTTCAGCGCCGACATGTCGAGCGCGCCGCGCGTGATGTGGTCGCGCAGTCGGCCGGGCGTGCCGACGACGATATGAGCGCCGCGCTCCAGCGCGCGCCGCTCGGTGCGCATGTCCATGCCGCCGACGCAGGAGGCGATCTGCGCGCCGGTCAGCTCATAGAGCCATTCGAGCTCGCGCCGCACCTGCAGCGCCAGCTCGCGCGTCGGCGCCACCACCAGGCCCAGCGGCGCGCCGGCAGCGGTGAAACGCTGAGCGTCGCCAAGCAGGGTCGGCGCCACGGCAAGGCCGAAGGCGACAGTCTTGCCGGACCCGGTCTGCGCCGATACCAGCGCGTCGGCCTCGCCAAGCTCAGGCTCCAGCACCGCCTTCTGCACCGGCGTCAGCGCCGAATAACCGCGCTTTTCCAGCGCTTCTGCCAGCGCAGGAACGATCATCTCGAAACTGGACATTTTCTTCTTTCGGAATTCGAAGCTTCTTTAGCCCATCGATGGGCTGATGCCGGCAGGCGTTGAGGCGCCGCAAGGCCGGACGGTTGGTGGGTTCCTACTTCTTGGCGACGGCATTGTACAGAGCAGGCGGCACCGCCTTTCCCTTCTCCCCTTGTGGGAGAAGGTGTCGCCGAAGGCGACGGATGAGGGGTGCTCCAGGGAAAGCCAGCGTCTCACTCCGCTGGAACACCCCTCATCCGTCTCGGCGCTACGCGCCGATCCACCTTCTCCCACATGGGGAGAAGGAGAGGCGCTGCGGCGATTGACTCTTCCACCAAACCGCGTAAAAGCCCGCGTCGAACGGGATCATCCTCGATGCGCGGCCTTCCGATGGCTCTTCTTGCATTCGATGCCCCCAGCCACAATGTAACGCATTGGGCCGGGCGCTTCGGCGCGTCCGTCCGTTCCAGCAAAACTACGGCCAAGAAAACCACCACCAAAACGGTGTGATTCCCTTGGCCTAACCACCCTCTCCCGGGTCCGGCCCGGGGGACGAAACCCGCATCAGGCCGGCGGGTTTTCTCCAAACAACCAAGCGGAGAGGGACAGGAGATATCAGATGAGTTTCAAGGTTGCGGTAGTCGGCGCCACGGGCAATGTGGGCCGCGAAATGCTCAACATTCTGGACGAGCGCGGCTTCCCGGTGAGCGAAGTGGTGGCGCTGGCGTCGCGGCGCAGCCAGGGCACCGAAGTGTCCTTCGGCGACCGCACGCTGAAGGTCAAGGCGCTCGACACCTACGATTTTTCCGACACCGACCTCTGCGTCATGTCGGCCGGCGGCAACGTCTCCAAGGAATGGTCTCCCAAGATCGGCAAGCAGGGCTGCGTCGTCATCGATAATTCGTCGGCCTTCCGCTATGACCCGGACGTGCCGCTGATCGTGCCGGAGGTGAACCCGGACGCGGTCTCGCTGTTCTCGCGCAAGAACATCATCGCCAATCCGAACTGCTCGACGGCGCAGCTGGTCGTCGCGCTGAAGCCGCTGCATGACGTCGCCACCATCAAGCGCGTCGTCGTCGCCACCTACCAGTCGGTGTCGGGCGCCGGCAAGGAAGGCATGGACGAGCTGTTCACGCAGACCCGCGCGGTGTTCGTCGCCGACCTGGTCGACGTCAAGAAGTTCACCAAGCGCATTGCCTTCAACGTCATCCCGCATATCGACGTTTTCCTCGATGACGGCTCCACCAAGGAAGAGTGGAAGATGGTGGCCGAGACCAAGAAGATGCTCGACCCCAAGATTAAGCTGACGGCGACCTGCGTGCGCGTGCCGGTCTTCATCGGCCATTCGGAAGCGGTCAACATCGAGTTCGAGAAGCCGATCACGGCGGACGAGGCGCGCGAGATCCTGCGCGAAGCGCCGGGATGCCAGGTGCTCGATAAGCGCGAGAACGGCGGCTACATCACGCCGCTGGAATCGGCCGGCGAGGACGCCACCTTCATCTCGCGCATCCGCGAGGATTCGACCATCGACAACGGCCTGTCGATGTGGGTCGTCTCCGACAATCTGCGCAAGGGCGCGGCGCTCAACGCCGTGCAGATCGCCGAGCTGCTGGTCGAGCGCGGCCTGATCCAGCCGAAGAAGAAGGCGGCGTAGTTCTCGCTCACGGGCCGTATCGCCGCTGCCGCGGCGGGCCCTCCGCGGGGGCGCCGGACGACCGGCGGCCCGCAGTCGCGGGCTCGGCCTTCGGTAGTTTGTTTCGCTCACGGGCCGTATCGCCGCTGCCGCGGCGGGCCCTCCGCGGGGGCGCCGAATGATCGGCGGCCCGCAGTCGCGGGCTCGGCCTTCGGCCGTCGTTTTCGCTCACGGCCCGCACCGCCGCTATCGCGGCTGGGCCTCCGCGGGGGGCGCCGGACGACCGGCGGCCCGCAGTCGCGGGCTCGGCCTTCGGCCGTTTGTTCTCGCTCACGGAGGACGCGGCTGTGTCGAGGCTAGCGGAAGCGGATGACTTCGATGAAGGCCTTGCGTCTGACGATGAACTCCCGCAGCAGCGGCAGGAAGAAGGCTTTGCTGAAGCGTCCGATCGGCGGCTCGGGTTCGAGATAGAAGGACTTGCCGACGAGATCGGAGTTGAACTCGTCGAGGATGATCCACAACCGCCGATCGGCGTCGAGTCCCGCGCGGCGCCTCTCGATGGCCGGGATCTCAACCGCGAACCGAGCTTTCTCCGGCTCCTTGGTGGTGATCGGGAAGAACAGGACAAGATCGCCATCCGCTCGTACAACCCGCACGCCGACGGCGACGGGCCGTTCCTTGCGGCCCTCCGTCTCGCCGGCGCGGGCTTCGCGCGCCCAGAGGTAAGGGTAACGGATGACCGTTGCCGTGCGGATGTCGTCGTAGCTCATGTCCGCCCCGTTTCATCCTCCTGCGCATAGGCTTCGACCGCGCTCTCGAAATCGGCGAAGAGGCTGTCAGACATGGTCTCGATTGTACCGGCAGAGCGGCTATCTGACTGGCGCACCAGCCGCGCGTAATCCTCGATGTTGAGAAGCACGAGACGGGGTTTGTTGCGCTGAGTAATCGTCACCGGACGGCGCAGGGCCTCGGCGATAATGTCGCCGGACTTCCGGGAAAGCTCGCTCGTGGAATAGGAACCACCTGAACGGGGCATAGCGACCTCCTATCATTGCTGATTGTCGCCATATACAGCATTGGCAGCATTTGTGCAAAGCGATGAAAAATGCCCCATCGCCGGCTTCAGGATCGACGTCCAGATAGAGCAAGCCAGTCGCCGGGATGAGCTTTCCGCACCTAGGCTCCTTTCCCTGGGGAGTGGGAGGGTGGATGAGATAGCGCCGGCTCTTCGATCTTCTCGTGGCTCAGGCACCGCTCTCCGCCGCAAGCTGCCCCAATATCGCCAGCGCTTCCTCCGCCCGCTCCGCCGGCACGAACAGATGATCGTGATAGAAGGCCGAGACCGGATTGACGCCCATGTCGGCGGCCGCCAGCTTCGCGGTGATCGCGGCGAGGAAGCCGACGGCTTGGAGCGAGGAGTGGATGTCGAGCGTGATCATCCGGCAACGGAACGTTCCGGCAAGGCCGGCCGCCTTTGCCTGGCTTTCGGCCAGGATCATCGTCGTGCCCTCGCGCTCGCGAAATTGCATGACGGGCTCGAGCCCCGCCGCAACCGGCATGCCAGGTGCCAACGTGGCGAATACATAGATATCCGAGTAAAGCCGCGGCGTCATCGATGCCAGCAGCTTCTGCAGGTCCGTCTCGCCGTTCATCTTTCCGTTCCTTCGTCTGGCGCTCTGCGACGTTCTCGACAGTCCCGCTCGAAACGTCAACGGTCCTGCGCCTGGACGACATGGCGATGTCGCTGGCGGCTGAGCCGCGGGTTCGCTATCGCCGTAGAGACATAACGGCTTGCAAAGGTTCATCCGATGATCGTCCGCCCGCGCCCGACATTCCTGCAATTGTTCTTCATCATGCGCGGCTCGGTGGTGCCGCGCATCCTGCCGCAGATTTTCGGCTTCGCCATCTACTCGGCGGTCATCCTGCTCGTGGCACGGCACTTCCAGCTCGATCTCAGCGCCTTCAGCATCGCGCCTTTCGGGCTCGTCGGAGTGACGCTGTCGATCTATCTGTCGTTCCGCAACAACGCCGCCTATGACCGCTGGTGGGAGGCGCGTAAGCTCTGGGGCGGGCTGGTCTTCGAGATCCGCAACTTGGCGCGCGCCACCACCAGCCTGATCGGCGACCGCGCCGAGCAGCGCGCGCTGCTGATGGAGGCGCTTGCCTTCTGCCATCTGCTGCGCGGGCAATTGCGCCGGATCGACAGCATAGAGGACGCGCGCGCCTTCATCGGCGACGAGGTCGACAAGGCCGCCGCCCGCGCCAACCCTGCCGAAGACATGGTCCGCCGCATGGGCCGGCGCGCCAATGCGCGACGCGAGGCCGGCGCGCTCGACCCGATCGGCTTCCGCATCCTCGATGAAAGGCTGGCCGCGATCGCCGCCATCCAGGCCGGCTGCGAGCGCATCGCCGGCACGCCCCTGCCCTTTGCATACACGCTTCTGCTGCATCGCACGGCCTATGTCGTCTGCCTGCTTCTGCCGTTCGGGCTGGTCTCGGCCACGGGCTGGGCGACGCCGCTGTTCACGGCGCTGATCGCCTACACCTTCTTCGGCCTCGATGCGCTGTCGGAAGAGCTCGAGGATCCGTTCGGCATCGAGGCGAACGACTTGGCGCTGGACGGCCTCTGCCGCGTTTGTGAGATTTCCGTGTTCGAGGCGCTGGACGAGACACGCCGAAGATGATCGCGGCCGACAAGTTCTATTTCTCGTAGGAGGTCGACCCACGAGGACTCTGCCCTCGGAGATGGTCGAAAGCGCTGTGCTTTCTTCGTCATTCTAGGGCGGAGCAAGGAGCGAAGCGACGCGGCGCAGACCCTAGAATCCATGCCCTTCAAGGCGTTGCCGGCGGTCCAGAATTTTGTTCTGCCGCGCGCTCCGCGACGGAGCTACGCTCCTGCTTCGCCCTAGGATGACGAAGGTGTGGTTGCTCCGACGTCCAAAAGAACCGGCCCCTTGTAGGATCGCCACATCATGGTCCGTCCTTGAATCGAACCCGGCAAGCAGCCGGTATTCGCACCCAGGAGGGAACATCCATGAGCATCTCCGAAGCCGCGCCTGCCTCGCAAGGCGCTTTGTGGGCCGGGCGCGCGCTCAGCGCCGTGGTCGTCCTGTTCATGATCTTCGACGGCGTCATCAAGCTGCCGCCGCTCGATATCGTCACGCAGACGATGAACGGGCTCGGCTGGCCGGCCGATCCGAACATCGCACGGCTGATCGGGGTCATCGGGCTGATCTCGACCGCGCTCTATGCCTTGCCGCGCACCTCGGTGCTCGGTGCGATCCTGCTCACCGCCTATATGGGCGGCGCGATTTCGACGCATGTGCGAATCGGCAACCCGCTCTTCTCGCACACGCTGTTCGGGGTCTATCTCGGCGTTATCCTGTGGGGCGGGCTCTATCTGCGCGACGCAAGAGTGCGGGCGCTGATCCCGTCCAGGCGATAACCGGGGCAAAAGCGATGCTCATTCTCATAACCTCATCGGTAAGGATTTCGAGGCCGGGCTCGACAATCCGAGACGCCCTGCCGAGCGGTTAAGGCCACGAGATTTCAACAGGTTAGCACTTGGTCCTGTTGACGCGGCCGGCACGTAGCCGGCCAATCTTCACCATCGCCGGGATCAATTTAGCTGTTCGTGAGTTTAGGGCATGGCGGCGAGGACGGCGCTTGAGAGAGGAACAGCAATGAAGAAAGCAATTACCATTCTGGTTCTGACGATGGCCTTGGGCGCCTGCTCGCAGACGGAAAAGGGCGCGGCGATCGGCGGCCTGGGCGGCGCGGCGGTCGGTGCCGCGGTGGCCGGCGATCCGGTCGAAGGCGCGGTTGTGGGCGGTGCCGTCGGCGCCGTCGCCGGCGCATTGATCGGCCACGCCAGCGAGGCCGGCCAGTGCCGCTACCGCGACCGCTACGGGCGCGTCTATGTGGCGCGCTGCCCGTCCGGCTATTGAGGCGTCAGGCGGACCAAAGGAAAACGGCGGGCATGAGTCCGCCGTTTTCTTGGAGCGTTTGCCTTTCAACGGCGCCGTGATTACTCGGCGGTGGCGGCTTCAGCCTCGGCGGGCGCGGCGGTCGCCGCGGCGGCGGCAGCGGCCGCATCTTCCTGAGCCTTCTTCAGCAGGGCGGAACGCTCCTGCGCCTTTTTGCCGGGCAGCGCCTTGTTCGGGTTCGAGCGGGCTTCGCGCTTGGCAAGGCCGGCTTCGTCAAGGAAGCGCAGCACGCGGTCGGTCGGCTGGGCGCCGTGCGACAGCCAGTGCTTGACGCGGTCGGCGTCGACCTTGACGCGCTCGCCGTCCTTCGGCAGCAGCGGGTTCCAGGAACCCAGCGACTCGATGAAACGGCCGTCGCGCGGCGAGCGGGCGTCGGCAACGACGACGTGGTAGTAAGGACGCTTCTTCGAGCCCGCACGGGCCAGTCTGATCTTCAGTGCCATTCTTTATCTCCTAAAAGCTCTGATTTCGTTTGATGTGGTTTGCGGCAGTGTCTTTTTGTTTGTGCATGCCGTTATCCCAAAACCGCTAAGCACTTTTGGGCGGCATTCACTGGTTAGCCGGCTTTGGCAGCGCCGTTGGAAGCGGCGATCTGTTCGTGGTGGCGGATCACTTCACGGACGACGAAGTTCAGGAACTTCTCCGCGAAATCCGGGTCGAGATTAGCATCCTTCGCCAGCTGACGAAGGCGGGCGATCTGCTGCTGCTCGCGCGCCGGGTCGGCCGGCGGCAGGCCATGCTCGGCCTTCAGAACGCCGACCGCCTTGGTGCAGCGGAAGCGTTCGGCCAGCATATGGATGAGGGCGGCGTCGATGTTGTCGATCGAGGCTCGGTAGCCGGCCAGGATGGCGCGTGCGTCGGCCATGTCTTTCTCCTCGTTCATCGCCTCCTCACTTCTTCTTACCGAGGCCAGGGAGCCCGCCACCGCCCAGGCCGGGGAGACCCGGAAGCTTCATGCCGCCTGGCAGGCCCGGCAGTCCGCCACCGGGAAGTCCACCGGGCAAGCCGCCCGGCAGGCCCTTGCCGAGGCCGGCGGCCTGCGCCTGCTTCTGCAAAGCCTCCAGCTGCTTCGGGTCCATCTTGGAGAGGTCGGGCATGCCGCCGCCAGGCATCATGCCGCCAAGCCCCATCTTCGAGGCAAGGCCACCCATCATGCCGCGCATCAGGCCGCCGCCTTTGCCCTTGCCGCCCATCGCCTTCATCATGTCGGCCATGCCGCGATGCATTTTCAAGAGCTTGTTGATCTCGGCCGCGTCGGTGCCGGAGCCGGCGGCGATGCGCTTCTTGCGCGAGTGCTTGAGGATATCGGGGTTGGCGCGCTCGGCCTTGGTCATCGAGGAGATGATGGCGAGCTGGCGGCCGAACATCTTGTCGTCGAGGCCGGCGGCGGCGAGCTGGTCCTTCATCTTGCCCATGCCTGGCATCATGCCCATGATGCCGCCCATCCCGCCCATCTTCGACATCTGCTGAAGCTGCTGGGCGAGGTCGTTCAGGTCGAACTTGCCCGACTGCATCTTCTTGGCCATCGCCGCCGCCTGCTCGGCGTCGATGGTCTCGGCAGCCTTCTCGACGAGCGAGACGATGTCGCCCATGCCGAGGATGCGGTCGGCGATGCGCTTGGGATGGAATTCCTCCAGCCCGTCCATCTTTTCGCCGGTGCCGATGAGCTTGATCGGCTTGCCGGTGACGGCGCGCATCGAGAGCGCGGCGCCGCCGCGGCCGTCGCCGTCCATGCGGGTCAACACCAGGCCGGTGATGCCGACGCGCTCGTCGAAGCTCTTCGCCAGGTTGACGGCGTCCTGGCCGGTCAGCGAATCGGCGACCAGCAGGATCTCGTGCGGGCTCGACACCTTCTTGATGTCGGCCATCTCGACCATCAGCGGCTCGTCGATATGGGTGCGGCCGGCGGTGTCGAGGATGACCACGTCATGGCCGCCGAGCTTGGCCGCCTGCACGGCGCGCTTGGCGATGTCGACCGGGCTCTGGCCGGCGATGATCGGCAGCGTCGCGACCTTGGTCTGCTCGCCGAGCTGGCGCAGCTGCTCTTGCGCTGCGGGCCGCCGCGTGTCGAGCGAGGCCATCAGGACTTTCTTGTTCTGGCGCTCGGTCAGCCGCTTGGCGATCTTGGCCGAGGTCGTCGTCTTGCCGGAGCCCTGCAGGCCGACCATCATGACGACGACGGGCGCCGGCGCGTTGAGGTCGATGGCGACGCCTTCGGCGCCCAGCATCTCGACCAGCTCGTCATGGACGATCTTGACGACCATCTGTCCGGGCTTGATCGACTTCAGCACCGCGGCGCCGACCGCCTTCTCGCGCACCTTGTCGGTGAAGGAGCGAACCACTTCCAGCGCGACGTCGGCCTCGAGCAGCGCACGGCGCACCTCGCGCAGCGCCGCCGAGACATCCGCCTCGGACAGCGCGCCGCGACCGGTCAGGCCGTTCAGGATCGAACCAAGGCGTTCCTGGAGTGATTCAAACATTCTTTTCCCTTTTCCCTGGCACTGTGGATGCCCGAGAGGTAGTGCGTTCGCGCCGGGTCGCCAAGCAAAAGCGCAAAGCCAAAAAGCACCCGGGGGCGCATCGCGCTGCCGGGTGTTGGCCTCCAGGATCTCTTTACAGCTCTTGCCTCAAAGAGGCTTCGGCGTCCTGGTCGGCTTTCGCGAAAGAAACTCGTCGCGGAAATTCAGCGGCTCTAGACAGGAAATCGGCCGCGGAGTCAAGTGTTGGGCCTAAACCTAGTGGCACTGCACAGGGATTTTGAAAGGTTGCCGTTTGTCTTGGTGCAAGATCTTCCGTTCATTTCAGTGAAATCAGCGCAAACGCCGGAGATTGGCTGAAGCCGCCCCAACCTCGTCATTCTATGGCGGAGCAAGGAGCGAAGCGACGCGGCGCAGACCATAGAATCCATTCCGTGACTTGGAAGCGCAGCCGCGGTGCAGAATTCTGCTCCGTTGCACGCCTTGGCGAAGGTAACGGCATGGATTCCAGGGTCTTCGCGACGGAGCTTCGCTCCTGCTCCGCCCTGGAATGACGATCGCGATGGGCGTTTCGGCCAATGTCCAAGCATGCCACTTGCCGACAGAAACAGAGCCGATCGGTCAAAATCCCTGTGCAGTGCCACTAGGCCAAAACGCCGCGATTTGGGATCGCTCAACCGAGGCTTTCCCTGTTCGCCCCGACCCGCAGCGGCGAGCGCCGGTGCACAAGCAAAAGCATCGTCAAAAGCGTGCTGACGATACCGATCGCGGCGATCAGCACGGCGTCCCAGTTCGTCCAGCCGGGGCCTTCGAGCGGCTTGGCGTTGAGCAGGGCGAAGCCATTATAGCCCTCCTGGTGCGAGATCAGCAGGAAGCCGGTGAGGTTGTTGCCGAGATGGGCACCGAAACCAGCGCCGAGATTGCCGGTGACATAGACAAGCAGCGTGAGCAGCAGGGCGAAGGCGCCGATCGAGACCAGGACGCAGGCATTGATGGCAAAAGTCGAGGCCGAGTTCCAGTGCAGCGAGGTGAACAGCAGGCCCGGCAGCAGCGCCCAGATCCACGGGCTCCGGAAGCGATAGGCGAGGCCGCGCAGCAGGTAGCCGCGAAACAGCATTTCCTCCGACGAGGTCTGCAGGAAGGCCAGCAGCACGATCGGGATCAGGAAGAGCAGCCAGGACGAAAAGGCGATCGGTCCGCGCGTGATTTCCGGCTGCAGCCAATAGAGCAGCACTTCGGAGAAGAGCGAGGTGATCAGCACTGCGACCAGCCCCTTGAGGAAATCGCCGCCGGCGATGCGGCGGCTGGCGCCGAACAGCGCGGACAGCGGCTCGCCGTGAACGAAGCGCATCGCCACCCACAAGCCGATCCAGATGCCGGCAAAAGAGGTCAGGGCGCTCAAGATGCCGACGGGCGAGGCCAAGAAATCCTGCATGTACCGCCCGGTCGAGGGTCCGGGCAGGCGCCAGACGATGTAGATATAGGTGCCGGCAAAGAGCACCAGAGCCGTCATCGCCATCCAGAAGGCGATGATGATCGGCGACCCGAAGAACAGGCGCAGCAAAGTGGTCTTTTCGTTCGGCGAGCGGCGATAGCCCTCGAAGGCGGCATTCTCGATGGTCACGCGGCTCCCCTGCCGAAGGCTTCGGTCGCATGATGTATGGCGATCAGTGGTTACCGTGCGATTACGCCATCAGTTTTCCGGGTTGAATGGGTCGCTTCAAGCACCACGGCGGGGATGTCACGGTCGAAGACGAGCTGGACGCCTGCCTGTCGCGATCCATGCCGTTACATCTGAGCGATGTTGCGGTGCAGAACAGCCTCTCTTCTGCACCGTCTTCATTCTTCGCGCGAGGTCACGGAATGGATCCTCGGGTCTGCGCGCCGCTTCGCGTCGCTCAGCCCGTGGATGACGAAGTTTGGGCGCTTCGGCCAATACCGAACCTATGTCGCGATGCGACAACCGCTGCCGGCACAAACAGCGGCCGCCATCGCTGGCGGCCGCTGTTGCCCATCACTGTCCGGCGATCAGCGCATCACATAGACGATACGCCTCGTGCCCGGATCGACCAGCGCCGGCTGGTTGTTCACATAAACGTAGCGATACCGGTAATCGGGGATCTCGCGCAGCTCGACCGTGTCGGGCAGCGTCGCGCCGGTCACCACCTCGCCGTCGAGATAAACCGGATCGACCCGGTGCTCGGTGACATAGGTTCCAACCTCGGCCGGCGGTCTGCCGATCGACTCGATGGCGTCATCATTGGAGACGATGGCGCCGGTGTAGGTGTCCCTGGTGTAGACGTCATCGGTCGGCGGCGCCACGACGGCGATATCGGCATTGGCCGGGCGACGGGTGACGACAACGCGGCTGCCGCCGAAGTCGGCCGTCACATAGTCGGAATAGACCCAACCCTTGCCGCCGGCTTCGGCGATGGTGCACCATTTGCTGCCTTCGATGCAGCCGGTAAGCGTGGCCGACTGGCCGGCCGCCAGCACGCCGACGACTGGGTATTGCGGACCCGGCCCGGCGCGGACATTCAAGTCCGTCACGGCCGCGACGGGGGTATCGGCGAAAGCGGCGCCCGACATGGCGAGCAGCGCACCGGCAAGCGCCGGAAACAACATGCGTTTCATCGTTTTTAACTCCGTTTTCAACGCTCCCTGGATCAGGATGACGTTTCAAAGATACGTCATCCTGATCCAGCTCCTTTGTCGGAGCATGATCTTTCCGAAAACCGGTTCCCGCTTTTGGGGATCATGCCCTAGGGCTCGGAAACGAAACAGGGATCTATGCGTTCCGGCTAAAGTGCCGCTGCCGGCTCACGAATTGTTCCAGGCTTTTTCCGCGCGCCGGTCAGAAGGTCGTTCACGAAGGCCAGTTTTCGCGCCGACACCTCGGAAATCACGAAGGGGTAGAGGTCCGGCAGTCCCATGCAGCGGTTGATCGAATTGGAGGCCTCCGAAAGCACCAGCCAGCGGGCGAGGATCCTCTCGAACGGCTCCTGCACCGGATCTGGATCGCCAGGCGCCGGCTGCAAATGTCCGCCGGTATCGGCGCGCGGCAGGTCGCCGTCGCCGACGGTTTCCAGCCGGCCGAGCGGAAGATTCAGCGCATGCACCATCTCGAGCGTGTCGGTGATGTGCAGATGGTGCGCGAAGGTCTCGGCCCAATCCTCCCAGGGATGGGACGTGGCGTAGGCGGAGATGTGGCGCTGCTGCCAGTCCGGCGGCGCGCCGTTGGCGTAGTAGGCCTGCAAGGCCTGCTCGTAATCGGTCCGCTCGTCGCCGAAGAGCGCGCGGAAAGCCGAAAGATATGCGGGATCGTCACGGACCAGCCGGTCCCAATAATAGTGGCCGAGTTCATGGCGGAAATGGCCGAGCAAGGTGCGGTAATTCTCGCCCATCTCGATGCGCCGGCGCTCGCGCTCGGCGGAATCGGCCTCGGCGACGTTGAGCGTGATCAATCCGTTGTCATGGCCGGTCAGGATGCGTTCCCCGCCTGGACCGGCGCCGATCGGGTCGGCGAGAAAGTCGAAGGCCAGACCGGTCTCGTCGCCCGCATCGGCCTTGGGCGTAACCGGAAGGCCGAGGGCGAGCAGGGAGTAGACGGCACGCTTCTTCGCCGCTTCGACCCGGATCCAGCGCCTGCGGTTGCCGTCGATGGAAAGGTCGGGAATGACCTGATTGAGAGCGCAGGCGCGGCAGAAGGTCCGGCCGTTCTCGGCCCGCCAGTTGCACGCGCATTCATCGGCGTTGCCACATGGAAGGACGCCGCCCTCGCCGCTGAGCACGAATTTCGCCTGCTCCGGGTCGTAGAGCACCAGGCTGGAACAGTTCAGACACTGGGCATTCTCGAAATATAGGCGGTGCCCGCAGTTTGGACAGTCGAAAAGCTTCATGCATCAACCCCGTGGGACCCATGCGTGGATGTGGGTTCGCCCCTAACGCCCGCCGGCGTCCGGCGTTCCAGTGCTACTTCGCCGCAATCTGGGCAATGACCTGCCTGGCCACGCTTTCGCCCGAGAGCCTCGCGCCGCCGCAGGACTGGATCAGCGGACCGGCGACATGCTCGCCAGCGAAGAAGATCTTCTCGGCAATAGGCTGCATCAGCGTCGCGCGCGCTTCGGAGCGGCCCGGGCGCGCCGCCGCATAGGCGCCGCGCACAAAGCGCTCCGCGCCCCAGTTCGTCATCATGGCGCGGCCGGCATGCTTCCTCACGTCTCCACCAAAGATGCCGCACAGGCGGTCGACGACGAAATCGACCCCGGCTGCCTCGCCGGCGGCCGACATTTCCCAGGCAAAGTCGCCGCCGACGAAGCCGACCATCAGATCGAGATCGAAGGGGAAGCAGAGGAAATAGATGTCGTGCCTGGCCATGCGCTCGATCAAAAGGTCGTCGAAAGGCGCAAGGCCGAGCCTCGTGCCCTTGATCTCAACCGGCAGCTTGGTCAGCATGCCCATGGGCAGGTCGAAGAAGGCACCGAAATGCGCGTCGGGCAGCGCGGGCGAGAACTCGATCTCCTCGAAGGCGAGCACGGCGGGCGAAGCGGTGACGATGACCGCCTTGGCGCGCACCGTGCCGCGGTCGGTGACGCAGGCGATTCCCGGCACATCCCAAAGGATCTTGCGCACCGGCGTCGACAGTTCGACCGGCACGTCGAAGCCGAAACGCGCGACCAGCGCGCCGAACCCTTCCTTGCTGAAATAGTTGGGGTCGAGGTCGGCGGCTGCCTGGAAGTCGCGGATCGAGATCTCGTCCTCGTCGGCGCCGAAATCCATCGGGCCGGCGAAGGTGGCCGCGGCGCGCGGCGCGTGGCCCCTGGCAAGCAGCCCCGACAGCCGGTCGTCGTCGCCGTCCTTGACTTGATGATTGGCGAGCAGTTCGAAGAGCTTGGCATCGGCCGCCTTCATCTCGGCCTCCTCCTCCTCGCTCGCCTTGCGCTTGCGATAATAGAGATGGTCGACATTCATGTCATGGTGATGCAGCGTCCAGCCGGCGGCCTTGGCTTCCGGAAAATACGGATTGCGGTCTGCCGCGTGCAGCCAGGCGCAGCCGATGTCGAAAGGCACGCCGAAATGGCGGTCGCTGGTCCAGGCGCGGCCGCCGATGCGGTCCATGGCCTCGAGAAGAAGGAAGGAATGTCCGGCGGCTCGAAGCACCTTTGCCGCGGCAAGTCCCGCGGAACCGGCGCCAACGATCACGACATCAACGTCCTTCATGAGGCAAGCCCGCCACACCTGATGCCCGATCGTAGGCAAATTGCCCTTCTTTCGCCAGTGTCGAGTGTCACGTGCTCCGCGGAGGCGGTGACAACCCGGCGTTTCGCTGGCAAATTCACAACCGGGACGTGATTCAGGCAATTCAGGAGAACGAGATGGCATTTTTTGCCAAAGGAAGGATTTTTGCGGCGGCGGTAGTGGCGACGCTGGCGCTGACGGCGGGCGCCGAGGCGGCTCCGAGCTGTGGCAAGAACGGCGCCGGCTTTGACGCCTGGAAACAGGATTTTGCCGGCGAGGCCAGAGCCGAGGGTGTCGGCCAGAGGGGCCTGTCCGCGCTGGCGGGTGCCACTTACGCCACCAGGACGATCGCCGCCGACCGGGCGATCCACAAGGCGTTCAGCGGCTCGGTGGAAAGCTTCATGCAGCGCCGTGGCGCATCCGCGATCATCTCCCGAGGCCGCGCGCTGAAGAAAGCAAACGCGGCGATGTTTGCCAATATCGAGAGCACCTATGGCGTGCCGCCGGGCGTGCTGCTCGCCATCTGGGGCATGGAAACCGGTTTCGGCGCCTCGATGGGGAACCAAAACACGGTTTCGGCGATCGTGACGCTCGCCTATGACTGCCGTCGCCCGGATTATTTCAAGCCGCATGCCATCGCCGCGCTGAAGCTTGTCGATCGCGGCGCGCTCAGCGCCTCCTCGGTCGGCGCCATGCATGGCGAGATCGGCCATACCCAGTTCCTGCCCGGAAACGTGCTGAAATATGGCGTCGGCAGCGGCAATTTGCGCGACCGCAACACGGCGCTGGCATCCACCGCCAACTTCCTCAAGGGCCATGGCTGGCGCGCCGGCGCGAGCTATCAGGCCAATATGGGCGCGATCGCCGGCTGGAATTCGGCAAGCGTCTATCAGCAGGCGATCGCCCGCATCGCTGAGGCGATTGACGCCGACTGACGGAATATCTCCATTCCGACGAAAAGCCCGGCCTGCGCCGGGCTTTTTTGTTACGAAGCAAGGGTCAAAACCCAACCACCGGAACGACCGGGTCCGATCTCATCACCTAACTCTCAATCATTCGCGTAGCCGCTCAATGGACATTTCCGGGAAACGGGAATCTGGAAGGTACCGGTAGTGCCGCTGCAGGTACGGAACTTGGAGTTCCGCGGCGCTGGAGCAGCCACCTTTGACTTACCCTCGATCACTGTCGGGACTCCGGCAGCTTGCGAGTAGCTGCCGCCTAAGGCGCATTTCTCGGAAGCGGAAACCTCGAAGGAGCCGGTGATAACATTTGAGCAGGTACGGAATCTAGAGTTCCGCGGCGCCGGCGTGGCCGCAGCCGCCGCCTTTGACTTGCCCTTGATGACCAACCAGATTTCGGTCGGTTGATCAAGCTGCACCCTGTTTATGTCGGAGTAGCCGATCCGGCCGCTGCGTATCCCTTCGGCAAGGCGCTGGCAGAACAGGGTCGGCATGCGCTCTTGCGAGACGCCCATGAACGAGGCGATTTCGTGCTTGAACGTGATGCTCCATAAATGGACAGCGGAGATGCACCCGTCCAAATTAGCCTCAGGCGCCTGCTTCGTGCCTGCTTGCGAGGGCCCGCACGTCATCAACGTCAACGCTGCCGCAGCCAGAAGATAAATACTATTTTTCACTGTGAAAACTCCCCGCATCCCACTGGCGAACTTAGTTAGAGCGGCGGAAAGGTTCAAATGATAATTTCTCTGAAGTGGTCTGAACTTTTCTATATTAGATATTTGAAATAAAAACCCGGCGTTTCCGCCGGGTCGTCTGATCGCTGCCGTATCGGCAAAATATCAGTGCTTGCGGTTTCTCGCGGCCAGCGTCCTCAGCCGAAGCCCGTTCAGCCGGATAAAGCCTTCCGCGTCCTTCTGGTCGTAGGCGCCACGGTCGTCTTCGAAGGTGACCAGCGCATCGGAATAGAGTGTCTTTTTCGACTTGCGGCCGGTGACGATGACATTGCCCTTGTAGAGCTTCAGCCGCACCGTGCCTTCGACATCCTCCTGGCTCTTGTCGATCATCGCCTGCAGCATGTCGCGCTCGGGCGAGAACCAGAAGCCGTTGTAGATGAGCTCGGCATAGCGCGGCATGAACTCGTCCTTGAGGTGGGCAGCGCCCCGGTCGAGCGTGATCGATTCGATCGCCCGGTGAGCAGCGATCAGGATGGTGCCGCCGGGGGTCTCGTAGACGCCGCGCGACTTCATGCCAACGAAACGGTTCTCGACGAGGTCGAGCCGGCCGATGCCGTTGTCGCGGCCGAGGTCGTTCAGCGCCGCCAGCATGGTTGCCGGCGACAGCTTCTTGCCGTTGAGCGCGACCGGATCGCCCTTGAGGAATTCGATCTCGATCTCGGTGACGGCATCGGGCGCGTCCATCGGCGAGACGGTGCGCTGGTGGACAAATTCCGGCGGCTCGCTCCACGGGTCCTCCAGCACCTTGCCCTCGGAGGAGGAGTGCAAAAGGTTGGCGTCGACCGAGAAAGGGGCTTCGCCGCGCTTGTCCTTCGGCACCGGGATCTGATGCTGTTCGGCGAAGTTCAGAAGGTCGGTGCGCGACTTGAACGACCATTCGCGCCAGGGCGCGATGACCTTGATCTCCGGGTTCAGCGCAAAAGCCGACAATTCGAAGCGGACCTGATCGTTGCCCTTGCCGGTGGCGCCATGGGCAATCGCGTCGGCGCCGGTCTCCTGGGCGATCTCGACCAGATGCTTGGTGATCAGCGGCCGGGCGATCGAGGTGCCGAGCAGATAGGTGCCCTCATAGACGGCGTTGGCGCGGAACATCGGGAAGACGAAGTCGGCGACGAACTCCTCGCGCACGTCGACGATGCGGATGTCCTTGATGCCCATCATCTCGGCCTTGCGGCGCGCCGGCTCCAGCTCGCCGCCCTGGCCGAGATCGGCGGTGAAGGTGACGACTTCGGCGCCGAGCTCGGTCTGCAGCCACTTCAGGATGATGGAGGTGTCGAGGCCACCGGAATAGGCGAGCACGACTTTCTTGACGTTTTTGAACTTGGACATTTTTGGCGGTTCCGCAGGAAAAAGCTTCGGGGGCGAGGTATCATGGGGTTTCCAGGCGGCGCAAGAGACGAAGGATGCGGTAGTGTCTCAGTTTGAAATATGAGCGGCTATGGATCGCAGCCGTCCGACTGTCGCGCCATGCGCCGAACTCCTATATGCTTACCGCAAAGCGCGGGAGCTTTCATGTCATACGCAGTCGAGACATGCCCGGACGATGTGGACCGTCCGAAGACGCTTCTCCACAGCCTAGGCGAAGAGGGAAGCCGGATCATCAACGTGATCTGGCAACCGGGGCGGGATGTACCCACCGACATCGGTCCGATAACCCAGCCATCCGGCTACGTCATCGTGTTGGAGTATCCGAGCTAAGCCGACCGGAGGCCAGAAGCGCCCCGGCGACGTGATCGGCGACGCCGTCCACGTCATGCGTATTGCGACTGGCGAGGAAGCCGACGACACGCTGGATGACGGCAAGCGCGGCCCCTACGAGAAAAGGGTGACATGCGCATAGAGTTCTATGGATTGCATTTTGATCTACCTTCGGATTGGGCCGACAGAACAGATAACGTACCCGAGGGTGTACCAACCCTTGCCCTTCCCTCCGGAGTTGGAGCGTTTCAGTTCACGATTGCCCGCTATGCTGGAGGCAAACATCCGCGAGTAAGCATAGTTGCACTGCGAAGCATGCTCGCTGAATTTTGCAGAAAGCAGCCCCGAGCGTTTGACGATCCGGTTACAAACATGGGCAAGGTATTTTCTGTCGGGTGCGTGTCCCACGACCTCAGTGAGACACTCGGAGTTTGGTATCTCTCGAATGGAAGTGACGTCGTTTTGGCTACCTACCTCGGTTTGTCATTCGATCATCCAGAAGTCGCGTCAGAGTTGGCTGAAGTCAGGCAATCGATAGCGACTATGGATTTTTGACGGTCCCGAAATTCAAACTGAGACACTACCACGGAAGCCTGCCGGTGGCACAGGCTGGGCCAGATGTTTGCCAGGACAGACGCTGGCGTGGCAGAAAGCGCCGCGTTATAGGGCGCGCGATCCACCCGAGGCGACCCCCGAGGCGACCAATGTCCTTCATTCCCGAGACTTCGACGCTCATCCAGTTCGCCATTGCCACCATCATCCTGGCGATCACGCCGGGGCCTGACATGACGTTGTTCGTCTCGCGCACGCTGAGCCAGGGCCGTGCCACCGGCTTCGCCTCGATGGCTGGCGCGCTCACCGGCACGCTGATCCATACAACGCTGGTGGTGGTCGGCATCTCGGCGCTGATCGTCGCCTCGCCTATGGCCTTCTTCGTGCTCAAGATCTTCGGCGCCGGCTATCTGGTGTTCCTGGCCTGGCAGGCGGTGATGAAGGGCTCGGCCTTTTCACCGGAGAAGCGGACAGGACCGCAGGTTTCGCTGTTCCGCAGTTGGGCGGCCGGGCTCGGCGTCAACCTGCTCAACCCCAAGATCATCCTGTTCTTCATGACCTTCCTGCCGCAATTCGTCTCCGCGCATGATCCGAACGCGTCCGGCAAGCTGTTCTTCCTCGGCGTGATGTTCATCGCGCTGTCGATCCCGGTGACGGCGCCGATGGTGCTGGCGGCGGAAAAGTTCTCGGCGGCGATGAAGGCCAGCCCGCGCGTCACCCGCGTGGTCGATTATCTCTTCGGCTGCGTGTTTTCGGCCTTCGCGCTCAAGATCCTGACCGCGCAGGCGAAGTAGCTGTCGCTCGGCGCTTGCGGCAATCGGCAAGGGTTCAGCGATATATCTTCACCGCATGCCTTGCCAGAGCGATGATCGCCGCGGCGGCGATGAGCGCGCAGACGCCAGGCCATCCCCAATGGCCGTAGATCTTGACGCCGATCCAAGAGCCGGCGCTGCCGCCGAGGAAAACTGAGGTCATATAGGCCGTGTTGAGCCTGCTGCGGGCGTCGGGCCGGATCGCGAAGACACGCGCCTGGTTGGCGGTCTGACCACTCTGCACGGCGATGTCGAGGAGCAGCATGCCCGCCGTGAGCGCCAACAGGCCTGTTGCTCCGCCAAGCCCGCCGCCGAGCAGGACGATCCCCGCCGCGATGCCGGTGAAAAAGGCGAGCGGGCTGACGACGTCGGGACCCTTGCGGTCGATCAGCCGGCCGACGACCGGCGTGCAGAACACGCTGGCCGCGCCGACCAGCGCGATCAGCCCGACCGCCTGGCCGCCGAGATGGTACAGCGGTCCGCCGAGCAGCAAGGCCAGGCTTGTCCAGGCGGCGGTGAAGCCGCCGAACATCAGCGCCTGGTAAAGGCAGGAGCGGCGCAGCTCCGGCTCGTCGCGAAAGAGGATGAAGGCCGCCGCGACCAGCGACGGGTAACGCTGCGAAGATGTCGGCGCCGTCCTGGGCAGCACCAGGCCAAGCAGGACGGCTAAGGCGAACAGCGCCGCCGCGGCGACCAGGTACGGTCCGCGCCAGCCGAGATGCTCGCCGAGAAAGCCGCCGAAGGTGCGGGCCAAAAGAATGCCGGCCAGCAATCCGCTGAGCAGCGTGCCGGTGACCGCCCCGCGCCGCTCCGGCGGCATCAGCCCGGCCGCCATCGGCAGCAGGATCTGCGGCACCACGGTGGTGATGCCCGTCGCCATGCTTGCGACTGCCAGCACCGGCAGCGTCGGCGCCTGGCTGGCGATCAGAAGTGCTGCGGCCGTCAGCGTCAACAGGGTTGCGACAAGCGGACGATGCGGAAGCCGGTCTCCCAACGGCACCAGCAGCAGAAGGCCAAGCGCATAGCCAAGCTGGGCGGTGGTGACGACCAAGGCCGCCGTGTCAGCAGGGACGTGCAGGTCGGACGCGATCAGCAGCGTGATCGCCTGGGGAAAGTAAATGGTGGCAACGCTTACGCCGCAGGCAATCGAGAGGATGAACAGCAGGCCGGCGCCGAGGCCGGAAGGGCTGCGCTCGGCCGGTTGATCGAGCCGTTCGGCCACGGCGGCGGCCGAGCCGCCATTCATTTCACCTTCCGCCATGGCCCTGCTCCTGTCGGTCTTGCCAGAATGTCTCGGCACGGCGGGCCAAATTCGATTCGGGCAGCCTCTTCAAGTCGATGGGTTTTGACATGATCCGCTGCAGAAAAGTCTGCAACTTTTCGTCATCAGCTCAAGGGTCCGCGTCGGCCAGGGGCGGGCGGCGCCAGCTTCCGGCCCAGCGGCCGGCGGAGAGCCAGTAGAAGATGCCGCCGACCATGCCGCAGCCGATCACGGCCAAGCGGACATTCGTCGCGGTGACATCGAAATTGGCGTCGCCCACATTATGCACGAAGCCGAGGAAGACGATGGCGACGACCGCGCCGCCCAGCGCGTAGAACAGCCAGTCGCGCCGGCCAAGCACCTCGGCCGCCAGGATCACGACGGCGGCCGGCATGAAGGCGAAATAGGCGACGAACAGCGCCACGAACGGCACCGAAAAATAGAGCGCCGGCGCGATCGTCGGGTGGCCTGGCTCCAGCGCATAGCCGAAATAGCCGAGGAAGAGCGCGTTGAGAAAGGCGCTCGCCGCCAGCGAGCCGACAATATAGCCGATCAGGATGACGGCGAAGCGGACGAGATAGGCGATGATACGCCTCACGCCTCGCCGTGCCCCGCGATCATCATGGCTTCGAGCGCCAGCCGGTCCACCTTGCGCATCCGCTCCGATTCCGACTTGAGCTGGCCGCAGGCGGCGAGGATGTCGCGGCCGCGCGGCGTGCGGATCGGCGAGGCGTAGCCGGCATTGTTTATGTAGTCGGCAAACTTTTCGATCGTCTCCCAGTCCGAGCACTGGTAGTTGGTGCCGGGCCACGGGTTGAACGGGATCAGATTGATCTTGGCGGGAATGCCCTTCAAGAGCTTCACCAGCGCCTTGGCGTCGTCGAGGGAATCGTTGACGTCCTTCAGCATCACATATTCGAAGGTGATGCGCTTGGCGTTGGAGAGGCCGGGATAGGCCTTGCAGGCGGCGATCAGCTCCTTCAGCGGGAATTTCTTGTTGATCGGCACCAGAAGGTCGCGCAGGTCGTCATTGGTGGCATGCAGCGAGATCGCCAGCATGACGCCGATCTCCTCGCCGGTGCGGGCGATCTCCGGCACCACGCCCGAGGTCGACAGCGTGATGCGGCGCTTCGACAGGGACAGGCCGTCGCCGTCGGAGGCGATCAGCAGCGCTTTCTTCACCGCCTCGAAATTGTAGAGCGGCTCGCCCATGCCCATCATGACGATGTTGGACACTTTGCGCCCTTCGGCCGGGACGATGGCGCCGTCCGGCGTGTCGCGGTCGGGGAAATCGCCGAGCCGGTCGCGCGCGGTGAGCAGTTGCGCCAGGATCTCTTCCGTCGTCAAATTGCGCACCAGCTTCTGCGTGCCGGTGTGGCAGAAGGAGCAGGTCAGCGTGCAGCCGACCTGCGAGGAGATGCAGAGCGTGCCGCGGCCTTCCTCGGGGATGTAGACGGTCTCGATCTCGACGGGACGGCCGGCGCCGCGCGGCGGAAAGCGGAACAGCCATTTGCGCGTGCCGTCGGAGGAGATCTGCTCCTCGACGATCTCCGGCCGCGCGACGGTGAAATGCGTGTCGAGCGCGGCGCGCAGGTCCTTGGAGATGTTGAACATATGCGCGAAGTCGGATACGCCGCGCACATACATCCAGTGCCAGAGCTGCTGGGCGCGCATCTTTGCCTGGCGCTCCGGCACGATGCCGGCACTGATGAGCGCCTCGCCGATCTCGGCGCGGGTCAGGCCGATCAGGGACGGCTTTTCGGCCGAGGCTGCGCGGCGCAAGGCGTCACGGGCGCCTTCGGCGGTAAGATCAAGCGAAACGGTCATGGTGGCGCCAATATAAGCGATTTGCGGCCGATTTCAGCACCGGCCTGACAGGAAGCGCGGCGCATAGCACAGCTTGGCGCCGGAGTCATGCGCCGGGCTTACCCTTGAACTTCCGCCTTGCGGCGATGGCCGCTGACCTGCTGGCCATCTTCCGGATGGAGAAAGAAGAATCCCGGGATGGAGAGCAGCGGGATCACCGCCGTCAGCAGGAACGCCCAATGGAACTGGCTCGCCGTCGGCGCATGCACCTCCCCGGAGACGAGGCCGAGCACCATGGCGGCGATCGAAACGCCGAGCGCGACGCTGAGCTGCTGCAGGACGCCGCCCAGGCTGGTGGCGCGGCTGAGCTTCTCGGCCGGCAGGTCGGCGTAGGACAGCGTGTTGGACGACATGAACTGCGCCGAACGAACAATGCCGAAGCAAAAGACATAGAGGCCGATCAGCCAATGCGGGGTGTCGGCGTCGAGCAGGGCAAAGCCCGCCACGGCAACAGAGCCGACCACGGCGCTGCCGCTCAGCACGGCCTTGAAGCCGAAGCGCCGCAGGAAGAAGGACAGCAGCGGCCGCATCAGCAGCGCGCCGAAGCTGCCGACGAAGGTCAGCGATCCGGAGGTGACCGGGCTCATGCCGAAGCCGACCTGCAGCATCAGCGGCAACAGGAAGGGCGCGCCGTTGAGGCCGATGCGGCAGAGCCCGCCGGCCAGCGTGCCGACCCGGAAGGAGCGGAAGCGGAACAGCGTGAGATCGACCGCGGGCGCCGCGACTCGGCGCGCATAGTGGCCGAAGGCGAAGAGCAGCAGGACCGAGGCCGCCAGCACCAGCATGGTCGCCAGCGGCGAAATGATCGGCCTGCCGATATTCTCCAGGCCGAATTGCAGGAGTGCCGCGCCAGCACCCACCATGAGGAAGCCGGCGAAGTCGAAAGGCTGGGCTTCCTCGCCGTGGAAATTGTCGACGAAGTGCAAGGCGGCGAGAATGCCGATGAGGCCGAACGGCACGTTGACATAAAAGATCCAGCGCCAGGAGGCGTAGGTGGTCAAGAGGCCGCCGAGCAGCGGTCCGATGACGGGACCGACGATCGCCGGCAAGGTCATGTAGGTCATGGCGGTGATCAGCCCGCTGCGTGGAAAGGAGCGCAGCAGGATCAGCCGCCCGACCGGCGTCATCATGGCCCCGCCCAGTCCCTGCAGCGCGCGCATGGCCAAAAGCATGCCGACGCTGTCGGCCACGCCGCACAGAACCGAGCCCAGGGTGAAGGTGAAGAGCGCCAGGGCGAAGATCCTGCGGGCGCCGAACCGGTCGGCGAACCAGCCGCTGACCGGGATGAACACGGCCAGGGTCAGGATGTAGGTGGTGATCGCCAGATTGAGCCGGACCGGGGTGGTGTCGAGGCTTTGCGCGATGGCCGGAATGGCGGTGGTGAGGATGGTGGAATCGAGCTGTTCCATCAGGAAGGCGATGGCGACGATGGCCGGGATGATCAGCTTGAGGCGCGGGTCGCGCTCGGTCGCGAAGAGATGCTGTTCCAATTGTCCGCCAGTTCCGTCGTGCAGGAAGCGATGGCCCGCCCGCGAGCCATCCGCGATCAAGCCGGCGATCACCTTGCGCGGCCCTGCCGGCCTGGCCTCCCGCCGCACCGGACTGCTTTATGGCCCCATCGATGCGAAGCGATAGCGATTTCGGCTGGCACAGAGGTCAACAAATGTTGACCTCCTGCCGCGCCGAAACGCGGCGCTGACGGCCGCCGCCTTCTGAAAATCGATCACATATTCGTGTTGGCGTAACCAATCGAGACGCGTCCGCGAACCTGAAAGGGGCGACCATGCCCCTCAACAATGGGAGTTGTTCAGATGCACTCGATCAAGATCGCACTCGTTGCCGGCCTCGCCGGTCTTTGCGCCTCGCAGGCCTTCGCCGAGGACACGATGGGCGCCATGACCATGATGAAGGGCGGCCAGGTCACCGCGATCATGCCGGACGGACACATGGGCACCATGATGCCGGACGCCAAGATGAGCGCCGACATGATGAAGATGGCCAAGCCCATCAAGCATTGCATGATGATGATCACCGACGCCAAGGGCAAAGCCTACATGATCGATACGTCGACCAAGAAGGCCCAGGCGGAATGTGAAAAAATGGCGATGTGACCTCGCCGACAGCGCGTGCCGACCTCCCCGCCGGCCGGTACGCCGGCGGGTTATCTGCCATTGTATCACATCTCCTTGAGCGCCGTTCCTGGACGTTGCCGGCATAGCGTCGGGCTCGTCCTCGCGGGTTGATCGGCGCCGTCATTGTGCTAGGCCGGGCCTACCAACGAGAGGCTCGTCATGGCCGGCATATCCCGAAAGTACCCGATGCTGCGGCGTTCCCACGCCATGTGGGTGTCGCGCCGCGTCTGGCAGCCGCGGCTCGTCTTCTGGGCCGGCGCCATCTCGATCGGCCTGATCAGCGTCCTGTTCGCCCTGCTCGCCGACCGCGCGCAGGCCTTGTTCCACGTCATGACCGGCAATGAGGGCGGCTGGCGCTTCTATCTGCCCCTGATCGTGACGCCGCTTGGGTTCGTGCTCTGCGCCTGGCTGACGCATTCCTTCTTCCCGGGATCGCAAGGCAGCGGCATTCCGCAGGCGATCGCGGCGCGGCATCTGCGCGACGAGGACGATCGCAGCCGCATCCTGTCACTCAGGCTGGTGGTGGGCAAGATCGCGCTCACCATCGCCGGCCTCGCCTGCGGCGCCTCGATCGGCCGCGAAGGCCCGACGGTGCAGGTCGGCGCCTCGCTGATGCTGCAGGCGGCGCGCTGGGGCGGCATGGCGCAGGCGCGCGGGCTGATCCTGGCGGGATCGGCCGCCGGCATAGCCGCCGCCTTCAACACGCCGCTCGCGGGCATCGTCTTCGCCATCGAGGAAATGGGCCGGACCTATGAGGCGCGCACCAACGGGCTGGTGCTGACGGCGGTGATCCTGGCCGGCCTCGCCTCGCTCGGGCTGCTCGGCAACTACACCTATTTCGGCGTCGCCAAGGACACGGTCGCCTTCGCCGCCGACTGGCCGCTGGTGCTGGCCTGCGGCATCTTCGGCGGCGGGGTCGGCGCGCTGTTCTCGCTCTCGGCGTTGAAAGTCATGCGCCGCATCCGGCGCTGGAACGCGTTGCAGCCGCTGCCGCGCGCGCTGGTCGTGGCGGCCGTCTGCGGGCTCGCCGTGGCGGTGATCGGCGTGGCGTCCGGCGGGCTGACCTTCGGCACCGGCTATGCGCAGGCGCGCGGCGCGATCGAAGGCACGCCGCTGCCGGCCTTCTTCTTCGTCGAGAAATTCGCGGCCGGCATGCTGTCGATGGTGTCGGGCATTCCGGGCGGCCTCTTCGCGCCGTCGCTGGCGGTGGGCGCGGGGCTGGGCAGCACGCTGGGCCTGGTCTTCGGCATGGCCACTGGCACCGCGGCGTTGCTCGGCATGGCCGGCTATTTCGCCGGCGTCGTGCAGGCGCCGATGACGGCCTTCGTCATCATCCTCGAAATGACCGGCAATCACGATAATGTCATCGCGCTGATGTGCGCGGCAATGCTGGGTTACGGCACGGCAAGGCTCATCTCCAACGAGCCGCTCTACCACGCGCTGTCGCGCGTCTTCATCGCCGAGGCGATCCGGCGGCGCAGGGTTGCCGGGGCAGAACAGCCGCTGTGAAAGCGAAGACCGGATTGAGACCCGGCCTGCTTGTCCAAAAACGCCAGCTTATCTGGCAGACGAGATTTCGATTACAATCGGATGATCGCTGAGCAAAAGGTCGAGCGAGGTCGTGTTCTTCACTGTCCGGACAGGATCGGTGCCGACAGTCGGATCATAGATGCTTATGGAAGTCGCCGTGGCGCCAAGGCGCACGGTCACCTGGTCCTGGTCGTTCAACCGTTCGTCCCAGACGACCAGTTGGAACGTCCCATCACTGCGCCGCAGGAGAAGATCATGAACTGTTGGAGGCTGGTCCGCGATTGTGTAATCCAACGTGCCGGACGTAGCGACCGTACCCTCGTCAGTCAGAATAGTCGTAACGTTGTGAAGGTAGGTCGCGGCCTTGCGGGGTGAATAATCGGGCCTGAAGAAACCGAACGACTGGTTGCCGGCCTCATCGGTGCGGTCCCTCAGCAGATAGACCGAAGTGTAGGCATAACCACGCTTGAACTGTGCGAAATACAAATTCAACAAATTCAAACCCTGCAACTCTTCGGTGACCGGTCCCTGGATATTGGTTCCCGTCTCGGTCGTGACACGCGGCAGTGTTTCAAGTTGTTCAGGCGGGTAGCCCCGGAACCATTTCGACCATGTCAGACCGAAGTTTCCGAATAGTCCGTCGACCCGCGAAGCATAGGTTGGGTCGGCAGCATCCCACACCTTGTTGTCGGCCGGATAGGGCGAATGCGGGTGGTAGAGGTAGTTGTGTACATTCGCGTAGTCCGCATATCTGGTGCCGTCCGGCATCAAGGTTTCAGCGT
Source organism: Mesorhizobium sp. M2A.F.Ca.ET.043.02.1.1 (assembly GCF_003952405.1). NCBI lineage: Bacteria > Pseudomonadati > Pseudomonadota > Alphaproteobacteria > Hyphomicrobiales > Phyllobacteriaceae > Mesorhizobium > Mesorhizobium sp. M2A.F.Ca.ET.043.02.1.1. The sequence goes on along the minus strand of NZ_CP034445.1, from coordinate 3,068,943 downwards.
CCTGAGGAATTGCAAGAAACTGAAGGCCAACGTTGTCATTTTGCGCTCCCGGTTCCGAAATCGACCACACGGGGTACTTCGCCAGCGCCGGATCCGTCTTGACCGCGTGGTAAAGGTCTCGCTGCAATTTCGCGACCGCCATCCAGGAGTACCCGCGCCCACCGCCTTTCTCGCCTCGATACTCAACAGCCCAGTTGTTTGGCTCGTTGTTGCCCTCAAAAGCCAGCAGCGCGTCGGCCTGCGCCAATACCTTGCCGGTTTCCATCAACCTCTTCAGGTCAGACCCACCGCTCACCAGTCCCCAACTCAGCCTGGCACCGGTTTGCCGATGCAGTTCCAGAAAGGTCTGCATGGTCGTGGGGCCGTTGTCAGTTAACCCCTCTATTCCCGCCCTCACCCACCGGAAGCCGCAATAGCGGACCATCTCGACGGTCTTAGCCAAAGGCTGGCCCCGGTCAGGAAATGTGCTGACGACACCGATGCTGTTCAGAAAATCCGCGGTCGCAACGGCGGCTCTTGGGTCGGCGCGCGAATCCTGAGACCAAAGAGCCAACATCGCGGCGATCGCAAGACACTGGTGTTGGGCGCTCACGAAAGGGTTCCTTCCGGTCCGCTCGCGGGGGAATATGGCTCGGCCTCGGGTTGTCCTCATCTTGCCGGTCTGAGCCATACATGCCCACCATAGCAACCAGCCTTGCTTTGCCGTAACACCCATTCCGCTATTCATCTACAAAATAGCCGTAGGATCTGATGCTCATTTCATGAAAACGCCAACCCGCTCTCCGATGCGCAATTGCGCATCGAATCCGTTTCACATTCTTTCCGGAATTGCTCTCAAATGAAAAAGGCCGGGCTTGCGGCCCGGCCATCGGATTCAGACTCGGTCCCTGCCTACTTGCACTTGGCGATCGAGGCCAGCGCGGCCGATATGCCCTTCAGCGAGAAGACATAGGAGGTGGGGTTGCCGCGGCCGGACTTCGCCTGCACCTTCATGTCGGTGCCGGTCTTCATGGCAGCGATCAGCACCGGCTCCTCGGCGGCGTTCTCGACCCAGGCGGACTTGCCGCGGGTGAACATCGAGAAGCTCTTCTTGTCGATGGTGACGGTCGCCTTCGAGCCTTCCTGGAAGTTGTAGCCGGCGATGAACTGCGGCTCGTAGGAAACCTGCTGTCCGGGACGCTGGCTGACGAAGAAGAACATGTCGCCATGGTCGAGCGACGGCGGCTGCTTGTCGGTCGGCACAGTCAGCACATAGCAGACCTTGCCGGCCTGCGACTGATAGCTGTAGGTGCCCCAGGCGTTGTGCTGGCCGATCTTGGTCGCCTGCTGCGCCAGCACCGGCGGCGCGAAGGCGGCCGCCAGGACCAGGCTGGAAATTGTAGCAATCAATCCGCGCATCGTTCTTCCCGTATTCCAAATGGTGCGGAGGCGGGCCGCGTGGCGTCCTGCCGTCGCTTCATTTTGATTTAATCAGGGTTACCAAACGGTGAATCGTCCACGAGAAAAGGAACTCACCCCAGGAAACCGCCCACCCAAGGCACATCACGCCGAAGGGTTCGAGCGACGTGCTTGGGTCTCTTTTCTTGTGCATGTCGTTATCCCAAAACCGCTACGCAGTTTTGGGCGACATGCAGTCGCGCCGCCACCGTTGAAAGCGGCTGGCGCGACGTCCCGGCGCGGAGTTGGATGCCACGAAAACGGCAAGAGTTTGTCTTTTCGCGCGCGCTGATTTGCGGGCTGAGCAAGCGGCCGTCAGCCCTTGTCGGCCAGCGCGTCCTTGGCGGCCTGCCTGTGGGCGGCCGTGATATGGGCGCTGACGGCGGTGATCGCCGCGGTCAGCACCGCAAGGTCGTCGGTGTAGCCGAGGCCGACGACGAAATCGGGAATGAAATCGAACGGCAGGACGAAATAGCCAAGCGCACCGAGCAGGGTGGCCTTGGCGCGCAGCGGCGTATTCTTGTCCATGGCGCAGTAATAGGCGGCGACGACTTCGTCCATGAACGGAATTTGCCGCGCCGCCTTCTTGGCGGTGCGCCAGAATTTGTCACGGATCTCGCCTTCGCCGGCAAGCTTGTCGCCGAACCCGACGAAATCGAAACCGGAACCTTGCGTCATCAATCGCTCCTTGGCGGCCGCGCGCAACCCATGCGTGCCGACCCGCCGCGAAAGATGTGGTGAAAGCGGGGGGCTCCTGCAAGAGTCTAGGGGTTGGTTGGGCGGAAAATCGGAACGAGACGCCACAGCACTTCAAATGCTGGTTGGTGGCAATCGCCTCAGTTTGGCGATTGGCCGAGCTATTCCTCCGATCGTCATCCACGGGCGAAGCAAGGAGCGAAGCGACGCGCGCAGACCCGAGGATCCATTCCGTTACCTTCGAGCGCCGCTCACGGTGCAGAATTCTGCTCCGCTACAATCCTCGACCACGGTCACGGAATGGATCCTCGGGTCTGCGCTCCGCTTCGCGTCGCTCCGCCCGTGGATGACGAAGTGACGACGCCTCGCCCTCAGTGAAAATACCGGTTCATCCGCTTTGCCAACTCGATATCGAGCGCCGTCACGCCGCCGGCGTCATGCGTGTTCAGCGTCACGTCGACGGTCTTGTAGACATTGGACCAATCCGGATGATGGTCCATCTTCTCGGCGGCCAGCGCCACGCGGGTCATGAAGGCAAAGGCCTCGGAGAAATTCTTGAAGACGAAGCTGCGCTTGATCGACGCGCCGTCGGCGGCGAGCGACCAGCCGTCGAGCTCGACCAGAGCGGCGGCGATCGCGTCCTTGCTTAGTTTTTCTCTCGTCATGATGATTTCCCGTGCTATCTCGAATTTGACCCCACCATAATGCAAGTCGCCCAAAGCTGCTTTGTGGTTTTGGGGTTCCAAATGCACAAACGGCGCATATCGAATGAGCATAAAGCCCATAAATTCCGTTCTGTTCGTCTGCCTCGGCAATATCTGCCGTTCGCCGCTCGCCGAGGGCGTGTTTCGCGCCGTCTGGGCCGAGCGTGGCCGGGGCCACGAAATGCTGCTCGATTCGGCCGGGACCGGCGGCTGGCATGCCGGCCAGGAGCCGGACCGGCGCTCGATCGCGGTGGCCTCGAAGCATGGCGTCGACATTTCAGGGCAGAGGGCACGCAAGGTGCTGCCGGGGGATTTTTCGCGCTTCGACCTGATCCTCGGGATGGACCGGGCCAATGTGCGCGACCTCAATGCGCTGGCGCCGCAGGCCGCGCGAGACCGCGTCCATCTCTATCTGGATTTCGCCACGGGAAGGGCCGCGGACGTGCCGGATCCCTATTATGACGGCGCCGAGGCCTTCGCTTCGGTCTACCGCATGATCCGCGAGGCGTCGGAGGCGCTGGCGAAGCGGCTCGAGGCGAGCGTTTCGGCGACCAGCGGCCAGGCTTCCTCGACGATGTAAGGGCCGCCGCCAACCGAATCGCGCGACGACATCAGCACGAAGCGGCCGACACGGAAGGGCAACGCGGCGAAATTGCCGCGCGCCGAAAGATATTGCGCGACGTCGAGCGGGCTTGCGTTGCGCAGGCGCGCCAGCGTCACATGCGGCGAGAATTTGCGCGGGTCGGCCGGTAGGCCGAGCCGCTGGCAGATGCGGTCGATCTCGCCCTGCAGCGCCGTCAGGTCCGGCGAGGCGGACACGCCGGCCCATACCGCATGGGGCTTCTTGCCGCCAAAGGCGCCGACGCCCGAGAGCGTCATCTGGAATGAGGGGCGGTGAACCCTGTCGAGGGCGTTGGCGATCTCATCGGCGACATGGCCTTCGACATCGCCGATGAAGCGCAGCGTCAGATGGTAGTTTTCGACGTCGATCCAGCGCGCCCCGGGCAGCCCGCCCCGGAGCAGGGACAAGGAGAGAGCGGCATCACGCGGAATTTCGAGGGCGGTGAAAAGACGTGGCATGTGAAGCCTCCTGTCCTCGAATCGAAACTCTCGGCCCTAGCGAATCATCGATATCAGCGCGGGGCAAGCGGTTTGTTGTCCACAATGTTTCCCCAGCGGAAAGCGTGGCTTTTCGGTCTCACGACGCACCGCCATTCGCGGCAATGGCCTTCTCGACCACGGGAAGGATACGCTCGACCATGATGTCGACCCCCTTGGGGTTGGGATGCAGGCCGTCTTCCAGCTGCATGTCGGCGTGGCCGGCGACGCCGTCGAGGAAGAACGGATAGAGGGGGACGCCGTATTTCTCCGCAAGCCGCGGATAGATGGCGTCGAACGCCTTCTGGTAGTCGGCGCCGAGATTGGGCGCGGCGCGCATGCCGGCCAGAAGCACCGCAATGTTGCGCTGCTTCAGCTTGCCGAGCATGGCGTCGAGGTTCTTTTCGGCGATGTCGGGTGAAAGGCCACGCAGCATGTCGTTGGCGCCGAGCTCGAGGATCACCAGCCTTGTGCCGTCCGGCACCGACCAATCGAGCCGCGCCAGCCCGCCGCTCGAGGTGTCGCCGGACACGCCGGCATTGGCCACGGTGACGTCGAGGCCCTTCGCCTTCAAGGCTGCCTGCAGCCTGTCGGTGAAACCCTGGCCAGGGGCGAGACTGTAGCCCGCCATCAGGCTGTCGCCGAAGCCGACGATGGTGAAGGTGGCGGCGTGCGCCGACGAAATGGCGCCGCAAAGGCCAAGGAAAAGGATGAGGGCTGCGAAAACGACGGGGGCTGCGGCAAAACGATGTTTGAATGCCATGCGGCGAGCCCCATATGACCGAAACAACCCAAGGAAGGAGACACGGGCCGTCTCCTTTTTCCACATATAGGGCGCTTTTATTGTGACAGAAGCCGTCATCGCGTTGAGGGACGTATCGCTGACGCTCGGCGAGGGCGCGTCCTCCGTCCATGTGCTGAAGGGCGTGAGCCTCGACGTGGCGGCCGGGCAAGCCACCGGCATTGTCGGCCCATCGGGCTCGGGCAAGTCCACGCTGCTGATGGTTCTTGCCGGCCTGGAACGGGTCGATTCGGGCACGGTCCGGATCGCCGGCGAATTGCTCAACGGCAAAGGCGAAGATCAGATTGCTTCGTTTCGGGGGCGCAACATTGGCATCGTGTTCCAGTCCTTCCACCTCATTCCCAACATGACCGCGCTCGAGAATGTCGCGGTGCCGCTCGAGCTCGCCGGCCATGCCGATCCGTTCGGGGTGGCCGCGCGCGAGCTCGCGGCGGTCGGGCTGAGCGACCGTGTGACGCATTATCCGGGCGAGCTTTCCGGCGGCGAGCAGCAGCGCGTGGCGATCGCCCGGGCGCTGGCGCCCTCGCCGCGCCTCCTCATCGCCGACGAGCCGACCGGGAATCTCGACCAGGCGACGGGAAAGCAGATTGCCGATCTTCTCTTCGCCAAGGCGGCGGAACGCGGCATGACGCTGGTGCTGGTCACGCATGATCCGGCGCTTGCCGCGCGCTGCGCGCGCCAGGTGTCGATGCGCTCAGGGCGGATCGAGGACGCTGCTCAGCTTAAAGTGACGGCATAATCGCATGGCGGAGACCCCCTCATCCGGCCCTTCGGGCCCCCTTCTCCCCGAGGGGAGAAGAGATCGCCGGGGCCGGCACCTCCCTCTTCTCCCCACCGGGGAGAAGGTGGCCGCGAAGCGGCCGGATGAGGGGGCCTGGCTCCGGACATTGAAGCTCGCCATCCGCTTCTCGCTGCGCGAGATGCGCGGCGGCCTGTCCGGCTTCATGATATTCCTTGCCTGCATCGCGCTGGGCGTCGCGGCGATCGGCGGCGTCAATTCGGTGGCGCAGGCGATCAGCGCAGGCGTCGCCAACCAGGGCCAGACGCTGCTCGGCGGCGATCTGCGCTTTCAGGTCAACCAGCGCAGCGCTTCGGATGCCGAGCTTGGCTTCATCAGGAGCCTCGGCACGGTTTCGCAGACCTCCGGCATGCGCTCGATGGCGCGGCTGGAAGATGGCTCCGACCAGGCGCTGGTCGAGGCCAAGGCCGTCGACGACGCCTATCCGCTCTACGGCGCGCTGGTGACTGATCCGGCGCTGCCTAAGGAGCAATTGTTCGGCGAAAGGTCCGGCGTGTTCGGCGCCGCCGCGCCAGACCTTTTGTTCGAGCGGCTCAATCTTCACGTCGGCGACCGGCTGAAGCTCGGCAGCGCCGTTTTTGAGCTGCGGGCGAGGCTGGTCAGCGAGCCGGACGCGGTGTCGGACGGTTTCGGCTTCGCGCCGCGGCTGATGATCTCCAGCCAGGGCCTCGCCGCATCCGGTCTGGTGCAGCCGGGCAGCCTGGTCGAGAACGCCTATAAGGTGAGGCTGCCGGAGGGGACTTCCGAAGCGCGGATCAAGGATATCCAGGCTCAAGCCGCGAAGGATTTCCCGCAGGCCGGCTGGTCGATCCGCACGCGCAGCAACGCGGCGCCGGCGCTGTCGGCCAATATCGAGCGTTTTTCGCAGTTCCTCACCCTGGTCGGGCTGACGGCGCTGGTGGTCGGCGGCGTCGGGGTGGCGAATGCCGTGCGCGCCTATCTCGACGGCAAGCGCGGCGTCATCGCCACCTTCAAGAGCCTCGGCGCCTCGGGCGGCTTCGTCTTCACCGTCTATCTCGTGCAGATCCTTTTGATCGCCGGCCTCGGCATCGTGCTCGGGCTGATCCTCGGCGCCGCAATGCCGTTCGTGGCGAGCGCCCTTCTGCAATCCGTGATCCCCGTGCCGGCGCAAGGCGGCTTTTATCCAGGCGCGCTGGCCATGGCGGCGCTGTTCGGCCTGCTGGTGACACTGGCTTTCGCGCTGCTGCCGCTCGGCCGCGCCCGCGATGTGCCGGCGACCGCGCTGTTCCGCGAGATGGGCTTCGAAAGCCGCGGCCTGCCACGTCTGCCCTATGCCGGTGCGGCGCTGGCGATCGTCGTTGCGCTGGCGGCGCTGGCCATCCTCTCGGCCAACGACTACCGCATCGCCTCGATATTCGTCGGCGCCACGGTCTTTGCCTTCCTGGTGCTGCGGCTGGTGGCCGTGCTGGTGCAGTGGGCGGCGAGGAAGAGCCCGCGCGTGCGCTCGGTTTCGCTGCGGTTGGCGGTGGGCAACATCCACCGTCCGGGCGCGCTGACGCCCTCGGTGGTGCTGTCGCTCGGTCTCGGGCTGACGCTGCTGGTAACGCTGGCGCTGATCGACGGAAATCTCAGGCGGCAGATCTCTGGCATCCTGCCGGAGCGGGCGCCGAACTTCTTCTTCGTCGACATCCAGAGCAGCGACGTCGATGCTTTCGCCAACCTTATCGGCAAGGAGTCGCCGCGGGGAGCGCTGGTCAAGGTGCCGATGCTGCGCGGCCGCATCATGGCGCTCAACGGCGTCGACGTCGACAAGGTGAAGATCCCGGCCGACGGCGCCTGGGTGCTGCGCGGCGACCGTGGCCTGACCTATGACGCCAGGCAGCCGGAGAATGCGACACTGACCGAAGGCGCGTGGTGGCCGCAGGACTATTCCGGCGAGCCGCTGGTGTCTTTCTCGGCCGAGGAGGGCAAGGCGATCGGGCTGAAGCTCGGCGACAGCGTCACCGTCAATGTGCTGGGGCGCAACGTCACGGCGAAGATCGCCAATTTCCGCCAGGTTGAGTGGGAGACGATGGGCATCAACTTCGTCATGGTGTTCTCGCCCAACGCCTTTGCCGGGGCGCCGCATGGCTGGCTGGCGACGCTGACCGACAAACAAGCCTCCACGGCCGACGACGCAAGGCTGCTCAACGCCGTCACCCGCGCCTTCCCGGCGGTGACGACGGTGCGCGTCAAGGACGCGCTCGACATCGTCAACCGGCTGGTCGCGCAACTGGGGACGGCGATCCGCACTGCTGCCGGCGTGGCGCTGATCGCCTCGGTGCTGGTGCTCTCGGGCGCCTTGGCCGCCGGCAACCGGGCGCGCATCCATGACGCCGTGGTGCTGAAGACGCTTGGCGCGACGCGGCGGACGCTGATTGCCGCCTTCTCGCTCGAATATGCGCTGATCGGCCTTGCGACAGCGCTGTTCGCGCTGGCCGCCGGCGGTATCGCCGCCTGGTTCGTGGTCGCGCATATCATGACGCTGCCGTCGCATTTCATGCCGGAGGTGGCGGTGGCGACGATCCTGGTCTCGCTGACGGTCACCGTCGGCATCGGCCTTGCCGGCACCTGGCGGGTGCTCGGCCATAAGGCGGCGCCGGTGCTGCGCAACCTCTAACCGAGCGCGGCTCCAAGTCCCGGCCCGATTAAATCTCTGTAAGAATGCCCGGCGGAAGGCCCAAAAACCGACCTTTCGCACTCTCACAAAGCGTTACGACCCGTTACCGTCTTGTTCTTGACGTCAAGAACTATCATATTTCGCAACAGGCATGCTGGAGCCCCGCCAGCGGCGCCTGGTCCAGGGATCAATCCAAGCGGACCTGTCACCGGACGGGGCAGAAGCAACAGAGGATTTCCAATGGCTGATCCCATTCGCAACTACCAGACGGGCGCCGCCTCCGGAGCGCGCGTCGATATCGATCAGGGCCTGCGCGCCTATATGATCAAAGTCTACAACCTCATGGGGCTTGGCCTGCTCATTACCGGCCTTGCCGCCTGGGGCGCCTTCCACCTCGCCGTCACCGGCGACGGCCAGCTGACTGGTTTCGGCCAGCTCATTTACGCCAGCGCGTTCCGCTGGGTCGTCATCCTGGCGCCGCTCGCCGCCGTGATGTTCCTGTCGTTCCGCATCCAGTCGATGAGCGTGGCGGCGGCGCAGACCACGTTCTGGGTCTATGCCGGCCTTGTCGGCCTGTCGCTGTCGACGATCTTCCTCGTCTACACCGGCACCAGCATCACCCAGACCTTCTTCGCCACGGCCGCGGCCTTCGGCGGTCTGTCGCTCTACGGCTACACGACCAGGCGTGACCTGTCGGCGTTCGGCTCGTTCCTGATCATGGGCGTGATCGGCCTGCTGATCGCGATGCTGATCAACATCTTCCTGCAGTCGTCGGCGCTCGCCTTCGCAATCTCGGCGATCGGCGTGCTGGTATTCGCAGGCCTCACCGCCTACGACACGCAGCGGATCAAGGAGATGTATTTCGAGGGTGACGTCGCCGACGTCGCCGGCCGCAAGGCGATCATGGGCGCCCTGCAGCTCTATCTCGACTTCATCAACCTGTTCATGTTCCTGCTGCAGTTCATGGGCGACCGCCGCTAAGGGCGTTACCGGTCTCACTGGACCATAGAGTTGCGAAAGGGCGGCCCAACGGCCGCCCTTTCCTTTTTTGCATGCCTTTGCTGTTATCGAGGCAGGAAAACAAACTGCATAGATTATGAGCAATATTGCGATCAGGGCTGCGACTGCGGCCGACCTTGACCGGATCACTGAAATCTACGCCGATGCGGTCGTCCACGGCACGGCGAGCTACGAGCTGGAGCCGCCCACCCGCGCTGAAATGGGGAACCGGTTCGACACTCTGGCGGCGGGCGGCTTCCCCTATCTGGTGGCGGAAAAGGGCGGCGCCGTGCTCGGCTACGCCTATGCCGGACCGTTCCGGCCGCGCCCCGCCTACCGATTCGTCATCGAGGATTCGGTCTATGTCGCGCCCGAGGCCAAGGGGCAGGGCGTCGGCTCGCTGCTGATGCGGGCGTTGATCGAAACGGCGCGCGCGGCTGGCTTCCGCCAGATCATCGCGGTCATCGGCGACGGCCGTGCCGACAGCGCCTCGGTACGGCTGCACGAGAAGCTCGGCTTCCACCATTCCGGGCGGTTGGAAGGATCAGGCTACAAGCACGGGCGCTGGCTGGACACGGTGTTCATGCAGCTGTCGCTGAATGGCGGCGCAGAGCTGCCACCTGATCCTGATTCGCTGCCGGAGCGGCGGTTTCGGGAATTGAGAGGAATTGAGGAACTGAAGAATTGAGGAATTGAAGAAAGACGGCTGCGAACTGGCGCGTCAGGCGCCCTTTTCCTCAGTTCTTCAATTCTTCAGTTCCTCAATTCCTCTTTTTTCCCCTAAGCCTCGACGACCTTCAGCTTGGCATCGAAGACCCCAAGCACGCGGCCGAGTTCCTGGCCGCGCTTGAGGATGCGGCCGCCTGCCGCGATGACGGCGAAGGCGCCTTGGCGGCGCGCCAGCTTGGGGTCCTTGACGATCTGGAACAGCGGCACTTCGCTGGCCCGGCGGAAGATGGAAAAGACAGCGCGATCAGTGAGATGATCTATAGCATAGTCGCGCCATTCATTGGCCGCCACCATGCGTCCGTAAAGCCTCAGGATCTGATCGAGCTCGCGCCGGTCGAATCGCACCGGCTGGTCGAGGCGTGCGCTGCGCGCCTCGTGCAACGGGATCAATATTCCGGATGCTTCCCCATCCTCCGTCCCGCCGCTGTGATCGGTCATGCCTCGATCCTTCGATTGAATCATGCGCCGGCCAAGGTTCGCGCTTTCAGGATCGAATTGCAAGGGCCAGCCAGGCATGCGCACGGTCGCGCGCTTTCCCAATCGTCCAGTCACGTTTGCGAAACATGTGTTGGAATTGGTGATCCTCTGCCACAATCTCGCCACAAATAATCCGCGCTCATGCCCCAATCTCCGACGAGTTTACCGGCGTTGCCTGAGACGGTTCGGTCCGGCACCGGCTCGTAAACCCCAAGCCCCCCGCCCACGGGTCAGCGTCGGATCGAACCAACCTCGGTTTTTCCTTGGAAAAATCAGGTGCGACGATCCCAAAACCTGAATGACCGGCGTCAGAAGCAAGCTGACGCCGGTTTTTTATTTTTCCTTCTCCCCTTGTGGGAGAAGGTGGCCGAGCGAAGCTCGGTCGGATGAGGGGTGTTGGAAGGAATGAGGCGGTGGCGGTTTCGAGCTTATGGCCAAGCTAGAGCACCCCTCATCCGTCTCGGCGCTGCGCGCCGATCCACCTTCTCCCACAAGGAGGGCTTTGCACGGATCTGAGTTGGTGATTCCGTATGTCCGGCATGAAGGGGAGATGATTCGGATGGTCGATCGCGTGCTTGGACAACTGAGCCTTGCGGATGGGCTGGTGTGGTCGGATGTGACGGAGCTTGACCAGATCTCGCGAGTGATCGACTGGGTGCCGATCAAGGCGCTTCTTGGTCAGCGCAGCGGACCAGGACGGGGCAACATTAGCTATCCGGCTGAGGCCTTGCTGCGCTGTCTGCTGCTTGGCGTGTGGAACAATCTCAGCGATCCTTCGCTGGAGGCACAACTGCGCGACCGGCTGTCGTTCCGCCGCTTTGCCGGTTTCAGCCTGTCGGACCCCACGCCGGACCATTCGACGTTGTGGCGTTTCCGCGAGGAGCTGAAGTGCGATGGGCTGATCGACCGGGTGTTTTATGAGATCACGCGGCAGCTTGAGCAGAAGGGGCTGATCGTCAAGCGCGGCACGTTGATTGATGCCTCCTTCATGCAGGCCGCCGCGCGCCCGCCGGCGAAGCCGGAGGCGACGGCGCGGCCATCGGTTGATGGCGAGGCACGTTGGGGACGCAAGGGCAACAAGACCGTGTTCGGCTATAAGGTGCACAACGGCGTCGACGATGCTCATACGCTGATCCGGCGCATGGACTTCACGGATGCATCGGTCACCGATACCGAGCCGGCCGACGGCCTGATCATCGGGGACGAGAAGGCGGCCTATGGCGACCAAGCCTACTACACCCATGCCCGCCATGCCCGGCTGAAGCAGGCCGGCATCAAGGACCGGCTGTGCACAGAGCCAACAAGCACCATCCGCTGACGCCGCGTCAGAAGCAGCGCAACCGGCTGATCTCGAAGGTGCGGGCGGCAGTGGAGCGGCCGTTTGCAGTGTTCAAACAGCGCTACGGCATGCGGCGACTGCGCTTCTTCAACCTTGCGACCAACCGGACGCAGTGCATGCTTGCCGGCTGCGGCTACAATCTGCAAAGAGCGGCCGCAGTCCTCTTCCCAAAGAGGAAGCCGGCATGAGGCGCAGTCCGCCCAAAATCCACTGCCAAGGCGGCCTGAGGCCCCAAGAGCGAGGCAAAATAACCCGCCAAAGCGGCCAGAGCGCCTTTAAAACGCCCATCCGCCTCGTGCGCTAAATATCGACTCCCATGCAAAACCCTCACAAGGGGAGAAGGGGTATTCACGGCTTATGGATGAAGGCGGCGCCGAGGATCGGGCCGGGCATGCCGTCCTTGCCGACCGACTGCAGCAGCACCGCGCAGCCGCCTTTCTTGGCGATCTCGGTCAAAGGCAATTCGTAACGCTGGGCCTTGCCGTGCCACATGCCGGCGGTCTGGATGTCGGAAACCGCGTTCCAGTAGGTCAGGCTGCGGCCGCTGTTCTCGCCCTGGCCGATCTTCACCATCTGCGGCGGGTCGAAATAGACGATCACCACATGGGCATCCGCCGGGCCGTTGCCGGCATCGCCGGCGTCGATCATGACGCGGTCGCTGGTGCGGCTCACCTTGATCGCGACCCGCATGCCGTCGCCGGTCCTGTCCATGCGGGCCAAGGCGCCGTCGACATCCTTGCGGCTGGCGCCGTTGACGTGACTGCGGCCATTGATGACGGCTTGCGGCGTATAGACCGAGCGGCTGCCGAAGGCGCGCATATAGTCATATTGCCGCTCGGTGTTCTCCTTGGTGCTCAGCGTGTCCTGCCAGCCGAGATAGTCCCAGTAATTGACGTGGTAGGCGAGCGCGATGATATCGTCCTTGCCGGCGAGCTCGGCGAAGAACTCGTCCGCCGGCGGACAGGAGCTGCAGCCCTGGCTGGTGAACAATTCGACCACGCCCAAGGGCCTGTCGATTTGGGGCTTGTCGGTCTGGGGCTTCTCAGGCTCGGCTGCAAGGGCCACGCCGCCCAACGCCGTAAGGGCCAGCGCTACTGCCGCAAGCCGCAATCGTCCTCGAAATGCCATGACTTTTCCAATTCCCGCCGGTAACGCCGGCTTTGTTCTGATTGCTAAAATATGTGGCAGAAGCGGCGGTCAACGGGAAGTCACGTTGCGGTGAAATTTTTGCTGTTGCAGCCGCAGGTAAGGGCGCAATAGGAGAGCGTTTGCATTTCAAGGCGCGGTTCGATTCGGGAGCAGCATCCCCGCCATGTGGCAAACTCTCCTGACCCCTGTCGATCTTTATTGCGAACGGACGGGATCAGGACTTTGGGCCGAGTCGGCTAATGCTTTGACCAACCTTGCTTTCATTGCCGCGGAACTGTTGGGCGCCCGGCAAGTGCGGCGATACAAGACCGGCACCTTCGCCGAGGTGCTGGCCTGGTGGATGGTCGTGATCGGCATCGGCTCGACCCTGTTCCTCGCCAGCAAAAGCACGATCTGGGCCGACATCCTGCCGATCGCCGGTTTCACGCTGGCCTACACGCTGTTCAACCTACTCCCTTGCTGCTTAAGCAGCCAGATCGCGCAACACGTACTGCAGGATGCCGCCGTTCTTGAAGTAGTCGAGCTCATCCAGCGTATCGATGCGGCAGATGATCGGCAGGTTCTTCACCGTGCCGTCGCCATAGGTGACCTTGGCGACCATCTTCTGCCGCGGCTTGATCGCGTCCAGCCCGTCGATCTCGACCAGCTCGTCGCCCTTCAGATTGAGCGAAGCCCATGAGGTGCCTTCCTCGAAGACGAAGGGGATGACGCCCATGCCGACCAGGTTCGAGCGGTGGATGCGCTCGAAGGACTGGGCGATGACCGCGCGGACACCGAGGAGGTTCGTTCCCTTGGCCGCCCAATCGCGCGAGGAGCCGTTGCCGTATTCGACGCCGGCGAAGATGACCAGCGGCACGCCGTCCTTCCTGTACTCCATCGCCGCGTCGTAGATCGACATCTCCTCCTTGGAAGGATAGTGGATCGTGTAGCCGCCCTCGCGGCCGTTCTCGCCCAGCATATGGTTGCGGATGCGGATGTTGGCGAAGGTGCCGCGCATCATCACCTCATGGTTGCCGCGCCGCGTGCCGTACTGGTTGAAGTCGGCGACGCCGACGCCATGCTCGGTCAGGTACTTGCCGGCCGGCGAGGCGGCCTTGATCGAACCCGCCGGCGAGATGTGGTCGGTGGTGATCTTGTCACCGAAGAGGCCGAGCACGCGCGCGCCCTTGATGTCGCCGACCTTGCCGAAGGCGCGGCCCATGCCGGCGAAATAGGGCGGGTTCTGCACATAGGTCGAATGGTCGTCCCAGGCATAGGTCTGGCCTTCCGGCGCCTTGACCTTCTGCCAGTAGGCGTCGCCCTTGAAGACGTCGGCATATTTGCGGGCGAACAGCTCGCGGGTGACGTTCTTCTCGATGAACTCCTGGATCTCGGCCGAGGTCGGCCAGATGTCCTTGAGATAGACCGGCTTGCCGTCGCTGCCCTCGCCGAGCGGCTCGGTGGTCAGGTCCTTGGTCACCGTGCCGGCCAGCGCATGCGCCACCACCAGCGGCGGCGAGGCGAGGTAGTTCGCCTGCACGTCCGGCGAGACGCGGCCTTCGAAGTTGCGGTTGCCGGAAAGCACCGCGGCTGCGATCAGGCCCTTGTCGTTGATGGTCTTGGAAATCGGCGCCGGCAGCGGGCCGGAATTGCCGATGCAGGTGGTGCAGCCGAAGCCGACCAGGTTGAAGCCGATCTGGTCGAGCTCCTTCTGCAGGCCGGATTTTTCCAGATATTCGGCCACCACCTGGCTGCCGGGGGCGAGCGAGGTTTTCACCCACGGCTTCTGCTTCAGGCCGCGCCGGTTGGCGTTGCGGGCCAAGAGGCCGGCGCCGATGAGCACGCTCGGGTTCGAGGTGTTGGTGCAGGACGTGATGGCGGCGATGACGACGTCGCCATGGCCAAGATCGTGGCCGGTGCCTTCGACAGCATAGCGCTTCGAGATCTCGGCGGCCTTCTTGTATTCGGTCTCCATCGCCTTGGCGAAGCCGGCCGGAACGTCCTGGAGGGCGACGCGGCCCTCGGGGCGCTTCGGCCCGGCCATCGACGGCACGACATCGCCGAGGTCGAGCTCAAGCAGGTCGGTGAAGACCGGATCGGCCGAGCCGGCATCCCGCCACATGCCTTGCGCCTTCGAATAGGCCTCGACCAGCGCGATGCGGCTTTCCTCGCGGCCGGACATGGTGAGGTAGCGGATGGTTTCCGAATCGACCGGGAAGAAGCCGCAGGTCGCGCCATATTCCGGCGCCATGTTGCCGATGGTGGCGCGGTCGGCCAGCGTCATGTTGGAGAGGCCGGGGCCGAAGAACTCGACGAACTTGCCGACGACGCCCTTCTTGCGCAGCATCTGGGTGACCGTGAGCACCAGGTCGGTGGCGGTGACGCCTTCCTTGAGCCTGCCGGTGAGGCGGAAGCCGATGACCTCCGGCAGAAGCATGGAGACCGGCTGGCCGAGCATCGCGGCCTCGGCCTCGATGCCGCCGACGCCCCAGCCGAGCACGCCGAGGCCGTTGATCATGGTGGTGTGCGAATCGGTGCCGACGCAGGTGTCCGGATAAGCGACAGTCTCGCCATCCTCGCTGTTGGTCCACACCACCTGTCCCAGATATTCGAGATTGACCTGGTGGCAGATGCCGGTGCCGGGCGGCACGACGCGGAAGTTGCGGAAGGCCTGCTGGCCCCATTTCAGGAACTTGTAGCGCTCCTCGTTGCGCTCATATTCGAGCTCGACATTGCGGGCGAAGGCCATCGGCGTGCCGAACTCGTCGACGATGACGGAATGGTCGATGACCAGGTCGACCGGCACCAGCGGGTTGATCTTTTCCGGATCGCCGCCGAGCGCCTTGATGCCGTCGCGCATGGCGGCGAGGTCGACCACGGCCGGAACGCCGGTGAAGTCCTGCATCAGCACGCGGGCAGGGCGATAGGCGATCTCGACGCCGGCGGTGCCCTTGTCGGCCAGCCAGGCGGCGACCGCCTGGATGCTCACCTTGGTGACGGAGCGGCCGTCTTCGTTGCGGAGCAGGTTCTCCAGCAGCACCTTCATAGAATAGGGCAGCTGGGCGATGCCGGTGAGGCCATTCTTCTCGGCCTCAACGAGGTCGAAATAGACATAGTCCGCACCACCCGCGGTCAGGGTGCGGCGGCAATTGAAACTGTCGAGGGATTTTGACACGTGCGATCCGTCCTTGTCTGTTCAGCCTGAAAGGGAACGGACGCCGATGGCATGCAATCACGCGCAAAGGTGCGGGTACGGCCATTTCCGCTGTCCGCTCCCAAGCAACCCGAGCCGTTCAAGGCGGCGCGTGCGCTGGTTCGGCGCTAATTCTGTTCCCGCGCCGACCGCTGGCACGGATGAACCGCATATAGAGAATTTCCTGGAATAGTTCTAGACAGACAAAAGGCAAATTTGTGCGATGCGGCGACGGCCGCGAAACGGTGCTTTCGGAACGGGCAATGATGCGGCTGATCGCCGAAAATCTGGGCGGCGAGCGCGGCGGCGAGGCGGTTTTTTCCGGCATCGGCTTTGCGCTCGACAAGGGCGAAGCGCTCATCGTCACCGGGCCGAACGGCTCGGGCAAATCGACCCTGCTGAGGGTAGTCGCCGGGCTGCTGCCGGTTGCCCGGGGCAAGGTGCTGGTCGAAGGCGGTGGCGAGGCTTTCCCGACGGTCGCCTCCGCCTCGCATTATCTCGGCCATCTCAACGCGATGAAGACGGCGCTCAGCGTCGAGGAGAATCTCGGCTTCTGGCGGGCCTTCCAGGGCGAACCGGCATTGAGCGTCGAGGAGGCGCTGGAGACGGTGGCGCTCGGCGGGCTCGGGCATCTGCCCTTCGGCTTTCTGTCGACCGGGCAAAGGCGGCGGGTGTCGATCGCCAAGCTTCTGGTCAGCCATAGACCGGTATGGCTGCTGGATGAGCCGACGGCGGGGCTGGATAAGGCTTCGGAGGAGCGGTTCGCGGGGCTGATGCGGGGCCATCTGCGCGACGGTGGGATTGTGGTTGCGGCGACGCATTTGCCGTTGGGGCTGGAAGGGGCGCGCGAGCTGCAAATGAAGGTAGCCCGTTGATGTTTGCGCCAGGCCCCCCTCTCTGCCCTGCCGGGCATCTCCCCCTCAAGGGGGGAGATCAGCAGTTCAGGCGCCCCGATGGCCTTGCCACGCTGGAGATTGGCGAAGGCCGGGGTGGCATCCAATCTCCCCCCTTGAGGGGGAGATGGCCGGCAGGTCAGAGAGGGGGGCCTGGGCGCAGGCATGTCAAATCATGCTAGCCCTCTTCCTCCGCGACATCCGCCTTTCCATCCGCGCCGGCGGCGGGGCGCTGGTCGGCGTCATCTTCTTCCTCGCCGTCATCGTCACCATACCGTTCGGCGTCGGGCCCGACCTCAACCTTCTGTCGCGCATCGGCCCGGCGATTCTTTGGATCGCGGCGCTGCTCGCCTGCTTGCTCGGGCTCGACCGGCTGTTCCAGGCCGACCGCGAGGACGGCTCGCTCGACCTTCTTGTCCTCAACGGCGACCGGCACATGCTGGCGCTGACGGTGCTGACGAAATGCCTGGCGCACTGGGCGGGCAGCGTGCTGCCGCTGGTGGTCGCCGCTCCCTTGCTCGGCCTGTTCATGAACATGGAGCCGCTCGGCATCGGCGCCACGGCGCTGACGCTGCTCATCGGCACGCCGGCCATCACCTTCATCGGCGCCGCGGGTGCGGCGGTAGCCGTGGCGCTACCGCGCGGCGGGCTGCTGATTTCGGTGCTGGTGCTGCCGCTCACCATTCCGGTGCTGATCTTCGGCGTTTCGGCAAGCTATGGCGCCGTCGCCGATTCGGCCCCGTTCCTACAGCCCTTCCTCATTCTTGCCGCGCTGACGCTGTTTCTTGCCGTGGTTGGGCCCCTGGCGGCGGCGTTGGCGCTGCGACACGGGACGGATTGAGGCGACGAAGACGTTTATTTCGCTGCGGCGCCGAGACGATTGCGGGAAAGCCGCGGCGGGGCTAGACCAATCCGCGAAAAGCGCGAGCGGTTTTTCCGTCCAAATTGCGTCAGAACAAGGAAATGGAGCGGATCACTGTCTCTATCAAACGGTGAAACGCTCAGAGGAAAGACATGATCGGAACGATTGGCATGGCGGAGAATGGGGAGCGGTCGACGTGAGCACGCACGCCCTGTTCGTCACCGCCGCCTACGCCATCACGGGCGTCGTGCTGACCGTGCTGATCGGCTGGATCCTGCTCGACCAGCGGGCGCGCAAGCGCGAACTCGCGGCGCTCGAAGCGGCCGGTGTGCGTCGGCGTTCGGACAAGGCCGTCAAGCCATGAGCACCGGGACCGAAGCTCCGGCGCCGCGTCGCCGCTTGTTCGTGCTTTTGCCGCTACTGGTGTTCCTGGGACTGGCGGGGCTGTTCCTGTCGCAGCTTCTGTCGGGCCGCGATGTCGCCGAGATCCCCTCCGCGCTGATCGGCCTGCCGGCGCCGCAGACCAGCCTGCCGCCGCTGGAAGGGGTGAACCTGCCGGGACTCGATTCCAAAAGCTTTGCAGGCAGGGTGACGCTGGTCAATGTGTTCGCGTCCTGGTGCGCGCCGTGCCGCGAAGAGCATCCGGTGCTGCTCGGCCTGTCGCAGGACAAGCGCTTCACGCTTGCGGCGCTGAACTACAAGGACCAGCCGGAAAACGCCCGCCGCTTCCTCGGCGATCTCGGCAATCCCTATCAGGCGATCGGCGTCGACCCGGCCGGACGCGCGGCGATCGACTGGGGTGTCTACGGCGTGCCGGAAACCTTCGTCATCGGCAAGGACGGCAAGATCGCCTACAAGCATGTCGGGCCGCTGACACCCGACTCCGTGAGGACGCTGCTGTTGCCGCAAATTGAGAAGGCCTTGGCGGCGCGGGGTTGACGCCCCCTCATCCGGCCGCTTCGCGGCCATCTTCTCCCCTAGGGGAGAAGAGGTTGGCGCCGGCGCTTACCTGTTCCTCTCCCCCTCGGGGAAAGGTCGGATTGCCCCGAATTGCCCTTCGCAATTCGGTTGGCGGTCCGGGTGAGGGCCTGTCGCTCAGCCGTAGATCTGCTTGCGGATCTGGTAGAGCATCTCGGAACGGTCGGCGCGCAGATCGGCGAGATCGCGGCCGGACAGGTTCTCGATTTCGGCGACGAGGCGGTTGTACTGGCGGCGCTTGGCGATGCTGACGCGAGCGCGGGAGACAAGATTGTCGAACATGACAGGGTTCCTTTCATGCCGCACTGGTGCGGCCGGTTGTTCCTCCCTGACAATTGCGAGCATGACATAGGAATGGTGCGTTGCAAAAGAAAGATGTTGCAATGCACCATTGCAACCAGCGCATAGCCGGTTAACCGTGGGCTAACGGTTCCTTGCATCCGGCATGGCGGCCTTTGGCGCACGCTCACGCAGTTCTCATCCGTTTTGTCATACAAATTACAGGCCTGCCGTCTTGCCAGAATGGCTGCGGGCTGGCTTGATCCGCCCGTCACCTGATGCCGGGAGGAAACGCATGGCGGCCGCTGATTATTACGAAGTTCTCGATCCGCGCTTCGCGCGCCTGTTCAACGGCAGCGCGCAGGTGGAAAAGCTGTTCACCGGATGCCGCTGGGCGGAAGGGCCGGCCTGGTTCGCCGCCGGCCGCTATGTCGTCTGGTCCGACATCCCGAACAACCGCATGCTGCGCTATGACGAGACCGACGGCAGCGTCAGCGTGTTCCGCCAGCCGTCCGGCAATTCCAACGGCAACACGGTCGACCGGCAGGGCCGGCTGGTGACCTGCGAGCATTCCGGCCGCCGCGTCAGCCGCACGGAATTCGACGGCTCCATCACCACCATCGCCGACAAATGGAAAGGCAAGCGGCTGAACTCGCCCAATGACGTGGTGGTGCGTTCCGACGGCTCGATCTGGTTCACCGATCCGAGCTACGGCATCGACACCGACTATGAGGGCGACAAGGCGGAGAGCGAGATCGGTGCCTGCAATGTCTATCGCGTCGATCCGGAGACCGGCGGTGTCGAGGCCGTCATCACCGACATGGTGCGGCCGAACGGGCTCGCCTTCTCGCCGGACGAAAGCCTGCTCTATGTCGCCGACACCGGCCGCACGCATGGCGAGAAGAACCCGGCGCATATACGCACCTTCACTGTCGGCAAGCACGGCAAGAAGGTTTCGGGCGGCAAGGTATTTGCCGACTGCACGGCCGGCCTGTTCGACGGGTTCCGGCTCGATTCCGATGGGCGCATCTGGACAAGCGCTGCCGACGGCATCCATTGCTACGACCCGGACGGCACGCTGATTGGCAAGGTCAAGGTGCCGGAAGTGACCGCCAACTGCGTGTTCGGCGGCAACAAGCTGAACTGCCTCTACATAGCCGGCACCACCTCGCTTTACATGGTGCGGCTGATGGTCAACGGGGCGAAGACATATTGAGCGAGACTGTTTGGAAATTCTACTCCGGCGGCCATCTGCCGGCGGTTCCTGCGCTTCCGGTGCTCACGGACCTAAAAGTCCGCTCCGCTCCGGTTCTCGAAACCACCACCATATGACTCGCCGGAGCGAATTTCGAAACAGTCTCGGCCGTGCAAGCAACTGAAGGGGAGGGAGAAAAATGCCATTCGTCAACATCCGCATCGTCAAGGAAGTGATCGCCGCCGATCCGGCCGGCAAGAAGGCTGACATCGCCAAGAAGGTGACCGCGGCCATCGTGGAGGCCACTGGGCTTGGCAACAACGATGTCTGGGTGGTGTTCGAGGAGGTCAACGCCCGCGACTGGTATGTCGGCAAGACCGATGTCGAGACGCTGCGGAAGGGATAGCTTCTTCCTTCTCCCACAAGGGGAGAAGGGGAAGATGCGCCACTCACCGCCCGCGTATAAACCCCAAGAAACCCTGCACCGCCTCACGCATCGCCTGCCGGTTCGCGCCCTCCGCCAGGATCGCCTCAATCTCCCCCGGCTTCTTGCCCAGCAGCGTGATTTCCAGCGCCGCCACTTCATACAGCGCAAACGACATCGTCCGCATCACCTCGGCGAGCGCCGCCCGCGCGTAGAGGGAGCGGGGCGAGGCGTGGACCAGCATTGCCGACTTGCCCACGGCAGCGTCGCGCGAGACCAGCCAGTCGAGCGCGTTCTTCATGCCGCCGGGGACGCCATGCGCGTACTCCGGGCAGGAGACGATGACGCCGTCGGCCCGGGTTATCATCTCGATCAGGCGCGCCGCTTCGGGCGGCGTGCGCTCGCCCTCATCGTCGGGGTTGAAGATCGGCAGCCGGCCGAGCCCGTCATAGACCTGGACGCGACAGTCGTCAGGGGCATTGGCGGCCAGGGCGGCAAGCAGGGCCGAGTTGGTCATAGGCGGCGCGCAGGCTGCCCGATATGGCAATGATTTCGATCAAGGGAGGGCCGGACGAAAGAAGTGAGTCGTCCGGCAAGCCTACCACATGGTCTGCCGGTAATCGTCGTCCAGCTCGCGGTCGATCTCGCCGGCGCTTTCGGTGAGCGCCAGCTGGTCGCGGATGATCTGGCCGAGCGTCGGCAGGCTCGCGCGGTCATACCAGGTCTCGGGCTTCCAGAGATCGGAGCGCATGAAGGCCTTGGCGCAGTGCATATAGGCGGCCTTGACCGTCACCACGATGACGCTCTGCGGCTCCTTGCTGTCGACCGCCAGGCGTTCGCGCAACGTAGGATCGACGGTGATGCGACCGTCGCCATTGACGCGCAGCGTCTCGTTCATGCCGGGGATCAGGAAAAGCAGCCCGACCGAGGGGTTGCGGATGATGTTTTCCAGCGTGTCCAGCCGGTTGTTGCCGGGACGGTCTGGAATGGCGATGGTGTTGTTGTCGAGTATGGCGGTGAAGCCGGGCTTGTCGCCCTTGGGCGTCACATCGGCATTGCCGGCGCCGTCGGAGGATCCGATCAGCACGAAGGGGCTCTTGCCGATGAAGGAACGGCAATGGCCGTCGAGGCTCTTCAGTTCCTTCCGGATCGAGCCGTCGGTCGGCCGGGGCGTTTTGTAGATCGTCCTCAGCTCGTCATGCGTGGTGAGGAATTCCATGTCGCCCCCCTCTTATTCTGGCGCAATTCCGGACGGAAAACCGCGTCACGCTTTTCCTGGAATTGCTTTAGTTTCCGGCCTTCTCTTCCTTGGCTTTTTCCTCGAGCGAGTGGCGCATGATCAGCGGCATCTGGCTGAAGGTGAACAGCAAGGTGATCGGGATCGTGCCCCAGACCTTGAAATATAGCCAGGTCGCCTCGGAGAAGTTGCGCCACATCACCTCGTTGAGCACGGCCAGGAACAGGAAGAAAAGGCCCCAGCGGAAGGTCAGCTTGCGCCAGCCCTCGGCATCGAGCTGAAAGGCGGAATCGAAGACGTAGCCGAGCAGCGAGCGGCCGAACAGCAGCCCGCCGAGCAGGGTTACGCCGAACAGCGAGTTGATGATCGTGGGCTTCATGAAAGCGAAGGTCTTGTCCTGCAGGTAAAGCGCCAGCGCGCCGAAGACGAAGACGACGATCGCCGAGACCAGCGGCATCAGCGGCAGGCTGCGCGTGAGCAGCCAGGAGACGCCGAGCGAAAGCGCGGTCGCGACCATGAAGAAGGCCGTGGCGATCAGGATCGGCTCGCCGAGATGGGCAAGCACCGGGAATTTCTCGGCCAGCCACTCGCCACGGATGGTGGTGAAGAAGAACACCAGGCCCGGCCCAAGCTCGAGCAGGAATTTCAGGCCGGGGTTCATCGGCTTGCGGCGTGGATCGGACGGGTCGCGTTCGAGGATGTTCATAAAAGTCCTTCTTGCGCATGATCTGGCCGAAAAGCAGGCGGTCTTCCAAGATCACGCCTTTGTTCAGGCGACGCCGGCGATCGCCCTGGCAAATTCGCTGGCCGAAAACGGTTCGAGGTCGTCGACCTGCTCGCCGACACCGATGAAATAGACCGGCAGCCGGTGCTTGGCGGCGATCGCCACCAGAATACCGCCGCGCGCCGTGCCGTCCAGCTTGGTCATCACCAGCCCGTTGACGCCGGCGACGTTGCGGAAGATCTCGACCTGGTTCAGCGCATTCTGGCCGGTGGTGGCGTCGACCGTCTGCAGCACCGTGTGCGGCGCTTCCGGATCGAGTTTTCCGAGCACGCGCACGATCTTCTCCAACTCGGCCATCAGCTCGGTCTTGTTTTGCAGCCGGCCGGCCGTGTCGATGATCAAAACGTCGGAGCCGGCCTCCTTGGCCTTCTCGAAGGCGTCATAGGCGAGGCCCGCGGCGTCGGCGCCGAGCTTGGTGGCGATGACGGGCGATTTCGTGCGTTCGCCCCAGATCTTCAACTGCTCGATCGCGGCGGCGCGGAAGGTATCGCCGGCGGCCAGCATCACCTTGAGGCCGCCATCGGTGAGCTTGGCGGCCAATTTGCCGATGGTGGTGGTCTTGCCGGTGCCGTTGACGCCGACGACCAGGATGACATGCGGCTTATGGCTGAGATCGAGCTCGAGCGGTTTTGCCACCGGGCTCAGCACCTTCTCCACCTCCGCCGCCATCACGGCGCGGACTTCGGAGTCGGAGACGTCGCGGCCGTAGCGGCTGGACGCAAGCGAATCGGTGACGCGCAGCGCCGTCTCCACGCCGAGATCGGCGCGGATCAGCACGTCCTCCAGATCCTGCAGCGTGTCCTCGTCCAACTTTCGCTTGGTGAAGACTCCGGCAATGTTGCCGGTGAGCTCGCGCGAGGAGCGGGCGAGCCCTTCGCGCATGCGCTGGAACCAGGAGCGCCTTGGCGCCGGCTCCGAAGTCTTTGCCGGCTCGGCTTTCTGCTCGACCTTCTTTGAGACCGTCACCTTGCCGGCGGCGGGAGCGGACCGCGGCTCGAGGGTCGGCTGCGAGGCCGGTGCAGGCCCTACCTCCCCCTCGATGGGGGAGGTCCCGAGCGCAGCTCGGGGGTGGGGGTGACTGGCGCCAGCGTCGGCGCTGTCACCCCGCCCCGCCACTTCGTGGCGACCCTCCCCATCGAGGGGAGGGTGGGGAGCTTCATCCTTCTCGTCGTCTCTATACGGCGAGAAGGTGCCGGCAGGCGGATGAGGGGCAGCGCGGGCTTCCGAGGATGGCTCGATGGAAGGCGGCGCGGCTGGCGGCACCTCGATCGGTGCCGGCGTTTCGGCCGGAACCTCGCTCGGCGGCGTCGGCACCTCCACAGGCGCCGGCTCAGGCAGCGGTTCCGGACGCGAAGGCTCGATATCCGGCTGAGTCGGCTCAGGGGCGGGCACTTCCTGCGGCGCAGGTTCAGGCGCCGGCGCCGGCGCGGGCTCGGGTCGTGCGGGCGGCACTTCCTCGGGGGCCGGAGGCTCCGGTATCTGAGGCGCCGGTTGTGGCTCTTCCTCTGGCTCAGGCTGCGGCAGCGGTTCCGGCTCGGCGGGAACGATCGGTTCCGGCGTCGGTGGAATGGTGGGCGCGGGCTCGGACTTCGGCTCTTCAGGGGGCGGCTGGTGCGCGGCCCCTACCTCCCCCTCGATGGGGGAGGTCCCTAGCGCGGCTCGGGGGTGACCCACGTCGGCGCTGTCACCCCGCCCCGCCACTTCGTGGCGACCCTCACCATCGAGGGGAGGGTGGGGTGCTGGCTCCTGCTCGCGCGCCAGAATCTCCGGGGCGGCCTGATCGGCCTCCGGCTTCAGCGCGTCCAGCTGATCCCATTTGATCGGCGGCAGGGGCGCGGCCTCGTCGACGCGCTCCTCGACGACCTCTTTCTTGCCGAACGAAAATATCTTCTTGAAAAAACCAGCCATGCGTCTCGCAGTCTCAGGCGGCTTGCGCGGCAAGCGGGGCCGCAATCAGTCGGGCGCCGTCATGGCCGGTGATGATGGCTTCGACGATCTCGCCGGGCGCGCCGGCGTCGATCGCGGCCAGCGTGAAACCTTCGGTGCGGCCGAGCCCGTCGCGTTCGATCAGGATCGACTGCCGCGTGCCGGGGAGCGCGGTCAGATGACGGCGATAAGCGGCCTCGCCGGCGGCGCGCAGTCGCGCGGCGCGCTGCTTCACCACCTCGCGGCGGACCTGCGGCATGCGCGCCGCGGGCGTGCCTTCGCGCGGGCTGAACGGAAAGACGTGCAGATGCGTCAGCCCGCACTCCTCGACGATCTTCTCCGAGTTCTCGAACATCGCCTCGGTCTCGGTCGGGAAGCCGGCGATGATGTCGGCGCCGAAGACTATGCCGGGACGCAGTTTGCGCACGTCCTCGCAGAAGCGGATCGACTGGTCGCGCAGATGGCGCCGCTTCATCCGCTTCAGGATCATGTCGTCGCCGGACTGCAGCGACAGGTGCAGATGCGGCATCAGCCTGGGTTCGGTGGCGATGGCCTCGAGCAGATCCTCGTCGGCCTCGATGGAATCGATCGAGGACAGCCTGAGCCGCTTAACATCCGGTACCTGGCGCAGAATGGTCTTCACCAGTTTGCCGAGCTTCGGGCTGCCCGGCAGGTTGGCGCCGAAGCTGGTCATGTCGACGCCGGAAAGCACGATCTCGGCATAGCCGTTGCCGGCAAGGCGCTTCACCTGCTCAACCACGGCGCCCATCGGCACGGAACGCGAATTGCCGCGGCCATAGGGGATGATGCAGAAGGTGCAGCGATGGTCGCAGCCGTTCTGCACCTGCACGAAGGCGCGCGCGCGGCCTTCGATGGCGTCGACCATGTGGCTCGCCGTCTCGCGCACCGAGAAAATGTCGTTGACGCGCGCCTTCTCGGTGTCGTTGACGCCGAAATCGGGCAGCGCGCGGTAGGAGTTGGCCTTGAGCTTCTCCTCATTGCCAAGCACGAGGTCGACCTCGTCCATGGCGGCGAAGTTCTGCGGCTCGGTCTGCGCCGCGCAGCCAGTGACGATGATGCGGGCTGAAGGGTTCTCGCGGCGCGCCTTGCGGATCGCCTGCTTGGCCTGGCGCACCGCCTCCGCCGTGACGGCGCAGGTGTTGAAGATCACGGCGCCGCCCTGGAGCGCGCCGAGACCGGCGCTTTCGGCCTCGCGGCGCATCACTTCCGATTCATAGGTGTTGAGGCGGCAGCCGAAGGTGACGACGTCGATACCGCTGGATATCGCGCCTTTTTCAAGGGCGGACATCAGGCGGCGCTTTCTGTGTCGCGGGCCCAGGCCCCGGTCGAGGGATCGAAGCTCCCGGAAAATTCCCATTCGGCGGCGCCGGTCAGGATGACGTGGTCGTCGTCGCGCCATTCGACATGCAATTCGCCGCCGCCCGGCGTCAGCATCGAGACGCTGCGGCCGGTGCGCTTGGTGCGCGCTGCCGCCACCACGGCGGCGCAGGCCGCGGAGCCGCAGGCCTTGGTGAGGCCGGCGCCGCGCTCCCAGGTGCGGATGATCATGGTTTGAGGCGACGTCACCTGGGCAATGGTGATGTTGGCGCGCTCGGGGAAGATCGGATGGTTCTCGAGCAGCGGGCCGAAGCGGTCGAGCTCGTAGGACCAGACGTCGTTGTCGACCCAGAAGATCGCATGCGGATTGCCCATAGACACCGCCGAGGGCGAATGCAGCACCGGCGCGTCGATCGGCCCGATCTGCAATTCGATCATGCGGGTGTCGCGGAACTCTTCCGCCAGGGGGATCTCCTGCCAGCCAAAGCGCGGCTTGCCCATGTCGACCGAGATCAGACCGTTCGCGTGCTCCTGAGCATTCAGGATGCCGGCGCGGGTCTCGAAGGTGAAGCTCTTCTGGCCGGTCTCGGCGGCCAAGGCCTGGACGACACAGCGCGTGCCGTTGCCGCAGGCCTGGGCGCTGGTGCCATCGGAATTCAGAATGTCGATATAATAAGCGGTGCCCGGCGTGCGGGCGTCATGGATCGCCATGATCTGGTCGAACTTGGTCGCGGCGTCGGCATTAAGCGCGATCGCCGCGGCCGGCGTGACCCTGTCGGCACGGCCACGCATATCGGCAACGATGATCTCGTTGCCGATGCCGTTCATCTTGGCGAAGGGGGCGGTGCCTGCCATCTAACCGGTCATTCCAATCCGTTTGGCCAATCCGTTTGGCCGCTATATGGCGGAAACGGGCGGGAATTACCAGTCCGGCTCTTGTCTCGGTCACCGCGAAACGTCGCGCCGGCGACGACCAAGTGGTCGCGCCGCGACGACCTGGCGGTCGCGCTTAAGTTACCGCGAAGACGCCGAGCACGATCAGCAGGAAGATGACCAGCACGATGCCGATGAGGACGCGCGCTCCCGTGGCAGCCGCTCCGGCCAGCGCCGGCATGCCGAGCAGGCTCGCGGCGGCGGCAATGATGAGAAGAATGATGATCCACCTGATCATGGGAAGCTCCGGCGAAATTGCGTCGCGAAACCAACGCTTTTCGCCGGTTGGGGTTCCTTCGTCAGACAGCCGGTATGTCCCACACCTCGCCAGGACGCATGGCGCGAAAACGCTCCTGCGGCAGGCCGTGCGCCTCGAGCGCCTCGGCCAGTTTTTGCGCCGGCTCCTCGACCGGCTCGTCGGTGAGGTGGAACGTGCCCCAGTGGCAGCCTGCGGCGTGAGCCGCGTTGCAGAGCTTCATGCCCTGCACGGCCTCCTCCGGATTCTGGTGCTGCGGCGCCATGAACCAGCGCGGCTCATAGGCGCCGATCGGCAGGATGGCGAGGCGAAAGCCGCCATGCGTCTGTGCCATCAGCCGGTAGTTGATGCCGTCATGGAAGCCGGTGTCGCCGGCGAAATAGATGTTGCCGCCCGCCGTTTCGATGACAAAGCCAGCCCAAAGCGCCATGCGGCGGTCGCGTCCGCCGCGCGCCGACCAATGATGCGCCGGCTCGACATAGATGGCGGCGACCCCGGTGTCGATCCTGTCGCCCCAATCATGCGCACTGAGCCGCATGCCGGGCACGGCGCGGTGGATGATGGCGTCGTTGCCGAGTGGCGTGATGATGCGCGCGTCGTGGGCCTCCTTCAGCCGCCTCAGCGTGGCGAGGTCGAGATGGTCGTAGTGGTTGTGGCTGACCAGGACCAGATCGATCGGCGGCAGGTCGGCAAAGGCGATGCCCGGCGCATTGACCCTTCTGGGGCCGGCGAAGGCGAAGGGCGAGGCGCGCTCCGACCAGACCGGATCGGTCAGGATATTCAGGCCGGCGGTCTGGATAAGCAATGACGCGTGGCCGACCATTGTGAGCCTGAGCGCGCCTCCATCCACGCGACGCACCGGCTTTGCCGGCGGGTGAGGACTCGGAACGGCGGCCGGCCATCTCGCCCGCTTGCCGCTGAATTGCCATCTGAGGAGATCGCTGAAGCGCCCTGGGGGCTTGCCGCCGGGGTTGAAGAACAAGGCGCCGTCGAAATGATCGCTATGCGGGCCGCTGTAATAGCGGTTGGCGGTTCTTTTTCTCGCGGCCATTCTCACTCCGCCGGCTCGGTCCCTTCCTGAGATAAGGAAGCGCCTGCCTAGCGCAAGCATTTTGCTGGCGAATGCCAATGGGCGGAGCCGGGTTCATCTAGGATCGCGAGCGAGGGGGCGATCATGATGGTCATGAAGCGAACCGGGACACCGTGGATGAAGGCCGAGGATTTCGGCCGCTCGCTGCCGCTTGGGCTGGGCGTCAATCTTTTGGTCACCGACATGGCGGCGATGGAGGCCTTCTGCCGCGACGTGCTCGGCGCCAGGATCATCTATGCCGACGAGGATTTCGCGGCGATCGAGCTTCTGAGCTCGGTCTTCATGCTGCATGCCGATCATTCCTATCTCGACAATCCGATGACTGGGGTCACTTCGGGCGCCGAGACACGCGGGGCCGGCATCGAATTGCGCCTTTACGGCGCCGATCCGGATCCGATCGAGAAAAAGGCGGCGGCGCTCGGCCATATCGTGCTGGCCGGCTCCATCGATAAGCCGCATGGCCTGCGCGAATGCTACATCGTTGGCCCGGACGGCTATGTGTTCGTGCCGAGCGCCCGGATTTAATGGCGAA
The DNA here is from genome assembly GCF_003952405.1 of Mesorhizobium sp. M2A.F.Ca.ET.043.02.1.1. Lineage (NCBI taxonomy): Bacteria > Pseudomonadati > Pseudomonadota > Alphaproteobacteria > Hyphomicrobiales > Phyllobacteriaceae > Mesorhizobium > Mesorhizobium sp. M2A.F.Ca.ET.043.02.1.1. Next base: position 3,040,195 of record NZ_CP034445.1, on the reverse strand, counting down.
ATTTCAATGGCTTGAATGACCGAGTCAAACGCCGCTCCGGCGCCGTCCGCTTGCTGCGATAAATTTGCAACATCCGACTCGAAAACCCTATTTTAACCATATCGGGTTGAAATTCTGCCACCTTCGCCATCTTGGTGGAGCGAAGATTACGCGGACGGCTCCCCCCCCGGCCGGATCCGACGGAGGTTTTGATGAATTTTTCGATGACCCGCCCCTTTTCGCGGCCCCACCTCTTTTCGAAGAGCGGCCTCGTGGCCATGTCGCTGGCCGCGCTGGTTGCGAGCGGCTGCTCGACCTCGCGCTTCTCCTCGATGGACGACCAGCAGCCGGCGCCGCTGACGCCGGCGCCGTCCGGCACGGTGACGCAGAATCAGCTGCCGCCGCCGGCCGCTCCCGGCACCACCGATCCGTCGCAATTCCCGACCGCGCCGAACAACACCCAAGTCGCTTCGCTGCCGTCGGACGGCACGGCGCCCGCCGGCGCCACCGATCTCACCGCGGCCAGCGTCGCCGGCGTGTGGAACGTCAATGTCTCCGGGCAGAGCTGCAAGGTGGCAACGCCGCAGACCAAGTTCGGCGCCGGCTACCGCGCCGGTCCGCTGCACTGCCCGGCGCCGATCGATGGCATCAAGTCGTGGAACGTCGCCGGCAAGCAGCTGACGCTCTACGATGAAAATGGCGGCTCGCTGGCCAGGCTCTATTCGTCAGGCGGCGAAAAGTTCGACGGCCAGACTTCCAATGGGCAGCCCATCTCGCTTACAAGGTAGGCTATGCCGATATTCAGGTGAGGCCGGCCTGCGAATGGCGGCTTCCTGTGCTTCCGGTGCTCACGTACTTAAAGTACGCTCCGCTCCGGTTCTCGGAACCCACCCTTCTCGACTCGGCCTGACCTGAATCTCAACGTAGCCTGGCGGCGTCTCCTCAGAGCATTCTGCTCAAAGTAAATGATGTGAACCATGCACCTGCGTGACGGCCTCCAGACCCACGCGACCGTCAGGCAGCGCTACGACCATCTCGTCCAGAGCGGCGCTGTCGAGCGCGATCCGGCGCAGGAGCATATCGTCGCCGCGCTCGACCGGCTGATCGACGAGATCTCGGCCAAACGACTGGCGCAGAAATCGAGCGCGCTGGGCTGGCTGTTCGCGGCCAAGCGGCAGCCGCGCGAGCCCGTCAAAGGCCTCTACATCCATGGCAGCGTCGGTCGCGGCAAGACCATGCTGATGGACATGTTCTTCGAGCTCTTGCCGGTCCGCCGCAAACGCCGCGTGCATTTCAACGACTTCATGGCCGATGTGCAGGACCGGATCCAAAAACACCGGCAGGCGCGCAAGGAAGGCACGGTCAAGGAAGACGATCCGATCCCGCCGGTCGCCCGGGCGCTCGCCGATGAAGCGTGGGTGCTGTGCTTCGACGAGTTCTCCGTCACCGACATCGCCGACGCCATGATCCTGTCGCGCCTGTTCTCGGCGCTGTTCGCCAATGGCGTGGTGCTGGTCGCCACCTCCAACGTGGCGCCGGAGAACCTTTACCGTGACGGATTGAACCGCCAGCTCTTTCTGCCGTTCATCTCGCTGATCGAGCGCAATGCCCATGTGATGACGCTCGATGCCGACAAGGACTACCGGCAAGAAAAGCTCAACCGGCAGCCGGTCTATGTCACGCCGGACGACGCCGCGGCCGAGCGTGCGCTGGACGAGGCCTGGCAGGCGATGACGCATGGCCAGCCGACCGGCGAGGCGACGCTGACGCTGAAAGGCCGCCAGCTCGTCGTCCCGCGCGCCGCCGGGGACGCGGCGCGCTTTTCCTTCGCCGACCTTTGCGAAAAGCCGCTCGGCGCGCGCGACTACCTGGCCATCGCCGGCCGTTTCTCGACGGTCTTTATCGACCATGTGCCGGTGCTGGGGGAAGGCAAGCGCAACGAGGCCAAGCGTTTCATCCTTTTGATCGACACGCTCTACGACCACCATATGCGGCTGGTGATGAGCGCCGCTGCGCCGCCGGAAGGGCTCTACACGGCCAAACGCGGCACGGAAGTGTTCGAATTCGAACGCACTGCCTCACGCCTGGTCGAAATGCAGAGCCGCGACTGGCTGGAAGGCTGGGCGGAACGGCGGGAGGCGGCGCCGGTGGCGAAGGCAAGGCAGGCGCAGGTGTAGCTACAGCCGGCCATCGCAGCGCTGTCCCGCCAGCGTCAGAAACCAAGCCATCAATTCACAAGGGCGTCATCGCCGGGATGAAGCCTTCTGATTTCCACGTTCATTGTGTAAATTCTCGTCAGTCGGCTCAGTAACTTTGACGTTTACGTAATTCCCGAAGCATCTAACCGATTGAAAATACTGGGATCAAAATAATCGTTTGAATTTTTCTTTGGCCGGCGCTAATGGGTGCGGCGAAATCTCGCGGCCTCCCGCATCCTTTCGGCCTCCCCGGCCCCGTCACGGCACCGTCACAGACAAAGGGAAAACATCCTCACATGGCACGCAACAGGATAGCGCTCATCGGCTCGGGCATGATCGGCGGCACGCTCGCCCATATGATCGGCCTCAAGGATCTCGGCGACGTGGTGCTGTTCGATATCGCCGAGGGCATTCCGCAGGGCAAGGGCCTCGACATCGCGCAGTCTTCCCCCGTCGACGGTTTCGACTCCCGGCTGACCGGCGTCAACGACTATGCCGGCATCGAGGGCGCGGATGTCTGCATCGTCACCGCCGGCGTGCCGCGCAAGCCGGGCATGAGCCGCGACGACCTTCTTGGCATCAACCTCAAGGTGATGGAACAGGTCGGCGCGGGTCTCAAGAAATACGCGCCGAAGGCGTTCGTCATCTGCATCACCAACCCGCTCGACGCGATGGTCTGGGCGCTGCAGAAGTTCTCCGGCCTGCCGACCAGCCATGTCGTCGGCATGGCCGGCGTGCTCGACAGCGCCCGCTTCCGCTATTTCCTGGCCGAGGAGTTCAAGGTCTCGGTCGAGGACGTCACCGCTTTCGTGCTCGGCGGCCATGGCGACTCGATGGTGCCGATGATCCGCTATTCGACGGTCGCCGGCATCCCGCTGCCCGACCTCGTCAAGATGGGCTGGACCTCGAAGGAGAAGCTCGACCAGATCGTGCAGCGCACCCGTGACGGCGGCGCCGAGATCGTCGGCCTGTTGAAGACCGGCTCGGCCTATTACGCGCCGGCGGCCTCGGCGATCGCCATGGCCGAGTCCTATCTCAAGGACAAGAAGCGCGTGCTGCCCTGCGCCGCGCACCTTTCCGGCCAGTATGGCGTCAAGGGAACCTATGTCGGCGTTCCCGTGGTGATCGGCGCCGGCGGCGTCGAGCGCGTCATCGAGATCGACCTGTCGAAGGCCGAGCAGAAGATGTTCGACAATTCGGTCGCGGCCGTCCAGGGTCTGACCGAGGCCTGCACCAAGATCGCCCCGCATCTCGCCGGCAAGTAATCTCGCCGGCAAAGCAATCATCCTCCCCGGAGATCAAGCGCATGAACATCCATGAGTATCAGGCCAAGGCGCTGCTGAAGACGTTCGGCGCGCCGGTGGCAAGCGGCGTTCCGGTGTTCAAGGCAAGCGAGGCGGAGGCCGCCGCAAAGGCGCTGCCCGGCCCGCTTTATGTCGTGAAGAGCCAGATCCATGCCGGCGGCCGCGGCAAGGGCAAGTTCAAGGAACTCGGCCCCGACGCCAAGGGCGGCGTGCGGCTGGCGAAGTCGGCGGCCGAAGTGGTCGCCAACGCCAACGAGATGCTCGGCCACACGCTGGTCACCAAGCAGACCGGCCCGGCCGGCAAGCAGGTCAACCGCCTCTATATCGAGGATGGCGCCGATATCGCCCGCGAGCTGTATCTGTCGATCCTGGTCGACCGCTCGGTCGGCCGCATCGCCTTCGTCGTCTCGACCGAGGGCGGCATGGACATCGAGACGGTCGCGCATGACACGCCGGAAAAGATCGTCACCGTCGCCATCGACCCGGAAAAGGGCGTGACCGCCGACGACGTGAAGACGCTCAACGCCGCGCTGAAGCTCGACGGCGATGCCGCGAAGGACGGCGCGTCGCTGTTCCCGATCCTCTACAAGGCGTTCGTCGAGAAGGACATGAGCCTGCTTGAGGTCAATCCGCTGATCGTCATGAAGGACGGGCATCTGCGCGTGCTCGACGCGAAAGTGTCGTTCGACAACAACGCGCTTTTCCGCCACGCGGACGTGATGGAACTGCGCGACACCACCGAAGAGGACGAGAAGGAGATCGAGGCGTCCAAATACGACCTCGCTTATGTCGCGCTCGACGGCAATATCGGCTGCATGGTCAACGGCGCCGGCCTTGCCATGGCGACGATGGACATCATCAAGCTCTATGGCGCCGAGCCGGCTAACTTTCTGGACGTCGGCGGCGGCGCCTCCAAGGAGAAGGTCACCGCGGCGTTCAAGATCATCACCAAGGATCCGGCGGTCGAGGGCATCCTGATCAACATCTTCGGCGGCATCATGAAGTGCGACGTCATCGCCGAGGGCGTGATCGCCGCGGTCAAGGAAGTGGGGCTGAAAGTGCCGCTGGTCGTGCGCTTGGAAGGCACCAATGCCGAGCTCGGCAAGAAGATCATCAACGACAGCGGCCTGAATGTCGTCTCGGCCGACGATCTGGACGACGCGGCCAAGAAGATCGTCAAGGCGGTGAAGGGCTAAAGCGGATGCCTCCGCGCAAGATAAATCTGGTCGAGGCGGCGGATCAAAAAATCGCCAAGGTCTTCGATCCGCATATCGCCGGCGACGTCAACGACGCCCAGGCCAAGGTCGCCAAGTTCGGCGAGGTCTTCGATTGGCACGCGCATGACCATGAGGACGAGGCCTTCCTCGTGCTGCGCGGCAGGATCGCCATCGATTTCCGCGACGGGCCGGTCGAGCTCGGCGAGGGCGACTTCATCGTCGTGCCGCGCGGCGTCGAACACCGGCCGCGCTCGCTGACCCCGGAGCCCGTGGTGCTGATGTTCGAGCCGGCGACGACCTTGAACACCGGCAACGCCAAGAGTGATCTCACCGTCACCCACCTGAAGCGGCTATAGGGGACGGGCGTCATGGGTGACAACCAAACGGTCCAAATGACATTTGATCGAGAGACGATGGACATGCTGGCCGGGTGTGCGAAATGGCGCGGCGTTTCCATCGAAGAACTGGTCAAGGCTTATGTCCAGGACTGGCTCGACATCGATTTTCCCGAATCGCATGGCCGGCACACACGTCGAAGCATCCATCGGGACGGACCAATCACTCTCGACGAGCAAGCTCGTCAGCAAACTTCGCCGAACTGGCGGGACGAACTTGGTATCAACCGACTGCAACCCCGTTCCAAATAAGGCTGGCACATAGGCCTCCATAAATTCAAAGGATAGCCCCCGCGATGTCCATTCTCGTCGACAAGAATACCAAGGTGCTGGTGCAGGGTTTGACCGGCAAGACCGGCACGTTCCACACCGAGCAGGCGCTGGCCTATCACGGCACCAAGATGGTGGGCGGCATCCACCCGAAGAAGGGGGGCGAGACCTGGTCCGGCTCGAAGGGCGAAAGCCTGCCGATCTTCGCCACGGTGGCCGAGGGCAAGGCAAGGACCGGCGCCAACGCCTCGGTCATCTATGTGCCGCCGGCGGGCGCGGGCGAGGCCATCATCGAGGCGATCGAGGCAGAGATCCCGCTCATCGTCTGCATCACCGAAGGCATCCCGGTGATGGACATGGTCAAGGTCAAGGCGCGGCTCGACCGCTCCACTTCGCGGCTGATCGGCCCGAACTGCCCTGGCGTGCTGACGCCCGACGAGTGCAAGATCGGCATCATGCCCGGCAACATCTTCCGCAAGGGCTCGGTGGGCGTTGTTTCGCGCTCGGGAACACTTACCTATGAGGCAGTCTTCCAGACCACCAATGTCGGCCTCGGCCAGACAACGGCGGTTGGCATCGGCGGCGACCCGGTCAAGGGCACCGAATTCATTGATGTGCTGGAGATGTTCCTCGCCGACGACGAGACCAAGTCGATCATCATGATCGGCGAGATCGGCGGCTCGGCCGAGGAAGACGCCGCGCAGTTCCTCAAGGACGAAGCCAAGCGCGGCCGCAAGAAACCGATGGCGGGCTTCATCGCCGGGCGCACGGCGCCGGCCGGCCGCACCATGGGCCATGCGGGCGCGGTGATCTCGGGCGGCAAGGGCGGCGCGGAAGACAAGATCGCGGCGATGGAATCGGCCGGCATCAAGGTCTCGCCGTCGCCGGCCAGGCTCGGCACGACGCTGGTCGAGGCGATCAAGGGTTAAAGGCAGTAAGGGAGTAGGGCAGTAGGGGAGTAAGGGAATAGGAAGAACGGGACGCGCGGCGACAATTGCTGCTTTCCCTACTCCCCTACTGCCTTACTCCCCTCCAACTAAGGAGACGGAGCCAGGCTCCGCAGACGAAAATGGCAAGACAAGATCAGGCCAACGACCAATTCTCGCTCACCTCGTTCCTCTATGGCGGCAATGCCGACTATATCGACGCGCTCTACGCGGCCTATGAGGACAATCCGGCTTCGGTCGATCCGGAGTGGCAGGATTTCTTCGCGGCGCTGAAGGACGACGCGGGCGACGTCCGCAAGAACGCCAAGGGCGCCTCCTGGGCGAAGCCCTCCTGGCCGCTGACGGCCAATGGCGAGCTGGTCTCGGCGCTCGACGGCAATTGGGGCCTGGTCGAAAAGGCGATCGAGAAGAAGGTCAAGGACAAGGCGGTCGTCAACGGCGCCGTGCTTTCCGACGCCGACGTGCACCAGGCGACGCGCGATTCGGTGCGCGCCATCATGATGATCCGCGCCTACCGCATGCGCGGCCATCTGCACGCCAATCTCGATCCGCTCGGCATCGCCAAGCCGCTCGAGGACTACAACGAGCTGTCGCCGGAGAATTACGGCTTCAGCGAAGCCGATTACGACCGGCCGATCTTCCTCGACAATGTTCTGGGCCTGGAATTCGGCACCATCCGGCAGATGCTGGACATCCTGACCCGCACCTATTGCTCGACGCTCGGCGTGGAGTTCATGCACATCTCCGACCCGGAAGAGAAGGCCTGGATCCAGGCGCGCATCGAAGGCGCCGACAAGGAGATCACCTTCACCGCCACTGGCAAGAAGGCGATCCTGTCGAAGCTGATCGAGGCCGAGGGTTTCGAGCAGTATATCGACGTCAAGTACAAGGGCACCAAGCGCTTCGGCCTCGACGGCGGCGAGTCGCTGATCCCGGCGCTGGAGCAGATCGTCAAGCGCGGCGGTCAGCTCGGCCTCAAGGAAATCGTGCTCGGCATGGCGCATCGCGGCCGCCTCAACGTGCTTTCCCAGGTGATGGCCAAGCCCCACCGCGCCATCTTCCACGAATTCAAGGGCGGCTCGGCCGCGCCCGACGAGGTCGAAGGCTCGGGTGACGTGAAGTACCATCTCGGCGCCTCGTCGGACCGCGAGTTCGACGGCAACAAGGTGCATCTGTCGCTGACCGCCAATCCCTCGCATCTGGAAATCGTCGACCCCGTCGTTATGGGCAAGGCGCGCGCCAAGCAGGACCAGCTTTCCGGCCGCGAGCGTGGCGAGGTCGTGCCGCTTTCGGAGCGCGCCAAGGTGATGCCGCTGCTTCTCCATGGCGACGCCGCCTTCGCCGGCCAGGGCGTGATCGCCGAGATCCTCGGCCTGTCGGGCCTGCGCGGCCACCGCGTCGCGGGCACGCTGCACGTGATCATCAACAACCAGATCGGCTTCACCACCAATCCGCGCTTCTCGCGCTCCTCGCCCTATCCGTCGGATGTGGCCAAGATGATTGAGGCCCCGATCTTCCACGTCAATGGCGACGATCCGGAAGCCGTGGTGCACGCCGCCAAGGTGGCGACCGAGTTCCGCATGAAGTTCCACAAGCCGGTGGTCGTGGACATGTTCTGCTATCGCCGCTTCGGCCACAATGAGGGGGACGAGCCGGCCTTCACCCAACCGATCATGTATCGCAACATCCGCACCCACAAGACGGTGGTGCAGATCTATGCCGACCGGCTGATCGCGGAGGGCCACGTCACCCAGGCCGAGGTCGACAAGATGCGGGCCGACTGGCGCGCGCATCTGGAAGCCGAGTGGGAAGTCGGCCAGAGCTACAAGCCGAACAAGGCCGACTGGCTGGACGGCGCGTGGTCCGGCCTGCGCACTGCTGACAATCAGGATGAACAACGGCGCGGCAAGACCGCCGTGCCGGTGCGCACGCTGAAGGAGATCGGTAAGAAGCTGACCGAGGTGCCGAAGGATTTCGAGGCGCACAAGACGATCCTGCGCTTCCTCGAGAACCGCCGCCAGGCAATCGAGTCCGGCGAAGGCATCGACTGGTCGACGGCGGAGGCGCTGGCCTTCGGCGCCATCCTGCTCGACGGCAACCCGATCCGGCTTTCCGGCCAGGATTCGGAGCGCGGCACCTTCTCGCAGCGCCATTCGGTGCTCTACGACCAGCGCGACGAGACCCGTTACATCCCGCTCAACAACCTGTCGGCGGCGCAGGCCGGCTACGAAGTCATCAACTCGATGCTGTCGGAAGAGGCGGTGCTGGGCTTCGAATATGGCTACAGCCTGGCCGAGCCGAAGGCGCTGACGCTCTGGGAGGCGCAGTTCGGCGATTTCGCCAACGGCGCCCAAGTGGTGTTCGACCAGTTCATCTCCTCGGGCGAGCGCAAGTGGCTGCGCATGTCTGGCCTCGTCTGCCTGTTGCCGCATGGCTATGAGGGCCAGGGGCCGGAGCACTCGTCGGCGCGGCTGGAGCGCTTCCTGCAGCTCTGCGCGGAAGACAACATGCAGGTCGCCAACGTCACCACGCCGGCTAATTATTTCCACATCCTGCGCCGGCAGTTGAAGCGCGACTTCCGCAAGCCGCTGATCCTGATGACGCCGAAGTCGCTGCTGCGCCACAAGCGGGCGGTGTCGACGCTGTCGGAGATTTCGGGCGAGAGCTCGTTCCACCGGCTGCTGTGGGACGATGCGCAGCTCTTGGCCGACCAGTCGATCAAGCTGGTCAAGGACTCCAAGATCCGCCGCGTCGTGCTGTGCTCGGGCAAGGTCTATTACGACCTCTATGAGGAGCGCGAGAAGCGCGGCATCAACGACATTTATCTGCTGCGCGTCGAACAGCTCTATCCGTTCCCGGCCAAGGCGCTGATCACCGAGCTGTCGCGTTTCCGCAATGCCGAGATGGTGTGGTGCCAGGAGGAGCCCAAGAATATGGGCGCCTGGTCGTTCATCGATCCCTATCTCGAATGGGTGCTGGCGCATATCGACGCCAAGCATCAGCGGGTGCGCTACACCGGGCGGCCGGCCTCGGCCTCGCCGGCAACCGGCCTGATGTCGAAGCATCTCAGCCAGCTCGCCGCGCTGCTCGACGACGCTCTCGGCGAATAACCGCACGAAACAGACCTCAAAAGACAAGAGAACGGACAGGCACAATGGCTACCGAAATCCGCGTCCCCACTCTGGGTGAATCCGTCACCGAGGCGACCGTTGGCAAGTGGTTCAAGAAGGTCGGCGACGCGATCGCCGCCGATGAGCCCCTGGTCGAGCTCGAAACCGACAAGGTGACGGTGGAAGTGCCTGCAGCGGGCGCCGGAACGCTGGCCGAGATCACCGTCAAGGAAGGCGAGACGGTCAATGTCGGGGCGCTGCTCGGCTCGATTTCAGCGGGCGGCGGTGCCCCGGCCACGAAGCCGCAGGCAGTGGCGCAGGCTTCCGGCCCGGATGCCGCGTCTTCGGTCAAGCAGGCCGCGGCCGAGACCGCCAAGATCGCTGGCGACAACGGTCCGATCGAGCCGCGCACCATGCCGCCGGCGCCGGCCGCGGCCAAGCTGATCGCGGAGCACAATCTCTCGGTCGACCAGCTGTCCGGCTCGGGCAAGCGCGGCCAGGTGCTGAAGGGCGACGTGCTCGATGCCATCGCCAAGGGCGCGCCGTCCCAGCCGGCCGAGACGCCGAAGGCGGCACCTGCGCCGGTCGTTGCCCGCGCGCCATCCTCGGCCGAGGATGCGCCGCGCGAGGAGCGCGTGCGCATGACCAAGCTGCGCCAGACCATTGCGCGCCGCTTGAAAGAAGCGCAGTCGACCGCAGCCATGCTCACCACCTTCAACGAGGTGGATATGAGCGCGGTGATGGCGCTGCGGGCCAAATACAAGGACGTGTTCGAGAAGAAGCACGGCGTGAAGCTCGGCTTCATGGGCTTCTTCACCAAGGCGGTGACGCATGCGCTGAAGGAAATCCCGGCGGTCAATGCCGAGATCGACGGCACCGACATCATCTACAAGAACTTCGCCCATGTCGGCGTCGCCGTCGGCACGGACAAGGGCCTGGTGGTGCCGGTGGTGCGCGACGCCGACCAGATGTCCATCGCCGAGATCGAGAAGGAGATCGGCCGGCTGGGTCTCGCCGCGCGCGACGGCAAGCTTTCGGTCGCGGACATGCAGGGCGGCACCTTCACCATCTCCAATGGCGGCGTCTACGGCTCGCTGATGTCGACGCCGATCCTCAATGCGCCGCAATCGGGCATTCTCGGCATGCACAAGATTCAGGATCGGCCGATGGTGGTCGGCGGCCAGATCGTCATCCGCCCGATGATGTATCTGGCGCTCAGCTACGATCACCGCATCGTCGACGGCAAGGAAGCGGTGACCTTCCTGGTGCGCGTCAAGGAAAGCCTGGAGGATCCCGAGCGGCTGGTGCTCGATCTCTAAGGTTTGGCGCTGTGGCTGAAACGGTCGAGCCGATCGATCTGTTCGAGCTTGTGATGACAGGCCGAGCAGGACCTGTCGAACTCGGCAAAAGCAGCCGTGAAACGGTCCGAGGCTTGATCGATCCGGAGGATGTGCGGGCGGACAATCACTATCGCCACGAGGACACCGAGTCGGCCTGGTGCATCTATGGTCGCAATTGCGAGTTTTTCTTCAGCCCCGATTTTCGTCTGAGATCGATTAGCGTCGAGCCCGTCTTCGGGAGATTGCAGCCCGGTGGAATGATGGCGACTTGGTACGGCGATCTCAACGTCGATGTGGGCCGGCATCCCGTGACGTTCGCAGGCACCAGCCCGATAGCCATACATACCTTGCCCAAGGCATTGCAGTTCCTGAACGAGGGCGACTTCAAATGGGCAATCGGTGGCGGCAGCGAGCGCGACGTCTATATTAAGCTGGCGGAGAGTTCTCGCGTCCTGACCCTCAAGTATGAGGTAAATGCAATACCGGTCGGCGGGAAGAACAGTGTTGCGTTTGAGATAGACTATTTTCTTTCGACGATTGTCATCCTCGATCAAGCTGTTCAGGGCGGATAGCAATGAGGATCCGCTCCCTCTTGACCGAAAGTCTTTCGACCGCGTCAATAGTGGCAGGCCTGATGATGGTTCCGTCCGCCGCCCAGGCCGCCTGCCCGATCCAGCTCGCCGTCTATGGCGAAGCGCAGAGCGGCGCCGAGATCGATTTCACCCCGGCTGGCAGCTCGGCGACGATCACCAATGCCTTCCGCATGATCCTCGACAACAATGTCGTGCTCGACGGCATCGCGATGTGGACAGAAGGATCGGCGGCGCGGCCGCATGGCTCGCTGATGTACAAATGCCCGACGGGTGATGTCACTGGCGAGGAGCTCGCCGCCTGCACCGTGTGGGAAGGCGTCATCTACAGCGCCGACGAGAAGGGCGGCGTCGGCCTGCTGCCGGCGGAGGGCGCCGATGCGCCGAAGAGCCTGATCTTCCCCGATCTTGGACCGTCGCTCGAAATGTCGGCCGCCTATGGCCCCGCCGGCTTTTCGAAAGTGCCGTGGGACATCTTCGTGCTGAAAGGCTGCCAGGAATGAGTGCCGAGAAAAAGACGCTGCTGGTCACCGGCGGCAGCCGAGGCATTGGCGCGGCCATCTGCCAGCAGGCGAACCGGGCCGGCTACCGGGTGGCAGTCAACTATGTCTCCAATCTGGCCGCGGCGGATGCGCTGGTCGCCGAGCTCAAGGCCGCTGGTGGCGACGCCTTCGCGGTGAAGGGCGATGTCGGCAACGAAGCCGATGTCATGGCCATGTTCGAAGCGATGGACCGGGCCTTCGGCCGGCTCGACGCTTTCGTCAACAATGCCGGCATCGTCGACGTCAAGGCGCGGGTCGACGAGATGAGTGCCAAGCGGCTGGAGCGCATGATGCGCATCAATGTCGTCGGCTCGTTCCTGTGTGCACGCGAGGCGGTGAAGCGCATGTCGACCCGGCATGGCGGCAAGGGCGGCGCCATCGTCAACATCTCCTCCGCCGCCGCCCGGCTGGGCTCGCCCGGCGAATATGTCGACTACGCCGCCTCCAAGGGCGCGATCGACACCATGACCATCGGGCTGGCGCGGGAGGTGGCGCTGGAAGGCATCCGCGTCAATGCGGTCAGCCCCGGCATCACCGAGACTGAAATCCATGCCTCTGGCGGGCAGCCGGATCGCGTGGCGCGGATGCAGGACCTGCTGCCGATGAAACGCGCCGGCACGGCCGATGAGGTCGCCAGCGCGGTTCTCTATCTTCTGTCGGACTCGGCCTCCTATATAACGGGCGCGATCCTCAATGTGAGCGGCGGCCGCTAAAGGCCGGATAAGAAGGGTTCTATCATGGCTTATGACGTCGTAATCATCGGATCGGGACCGGGCGGCTATGTCTGTGCCATCAAGGCGGCGCAGCTCGGGCTGAAGACGGCGGTGGTCGAGAAGAACGCCACCTTCGGCGGCACCTGCCTCAACATCGGCTGCATCCCGTCGAAGGCGCTGCTCCACGCCTCAGAGATGTTCGCCGAGGCTGGCCATGCCTTCGATACGCTGGGCGTCGAGATACCGGCGCCGAAGCTCAATCTGAAGAAGATGATGGCGCATAAGGACACGACAGTGGCGTCAAACGTCAACGGCGTCGCCTTCCTGTTCAAGAAGAACAAGATCGATTCCTTCCGCGGCACCGGCAAGGTGATCTCCGCCGGCAAGGTTTCGGTGACCGGCGAGGACGGCAAGGTCGAGGAGATCGAGACCCGGAATGTCGTCATCGCCACGGGCTCGGATGTCGCCGGCATTCCGGGCGTCAAGGTTGATTTCGACGAAAAGGTGATCGTGTCCTCCACCGGCGCGCTGTCGCTGGCCAAGGTGCCGGAGCGTCTCGTGGTGGTCGGCGGCGGTGTCATCGGGCTGGAGCTCGGCTCGGTGTGGGCGAGGCTCGGCGCCAAGGTCACGGTGGTTGAGTTCCTGGACAACATCCTGGGCGGCATGGACGGTGAGGTATCGAAGCAGTTCCAGCGGCTGCTCACCAAGCAGGGCTTCGAGTTCAAGCTCGGCGCCAAGGTCACGGGTGTGGCCAAGGCCAAGAAGGGCGCGACCGTGACCTTCGAGCCGGTCAAGGGCGGTGCCACTGAGACGATCGAGGCGGATGTGGTGCTGGTCGCCACCGGACGCCGGCCCTATGCCGACAGCCTGGGGCTGCAGGAGGCCGGCGTCGAGCTAGACGAGCGCGGCAGGGTCAAGACCGACGCGCATCTCAGGACCAACGTGCCCGGCATCTATGCCATCGGCGACGTCATCGCCGGACCGATGCTGGCGCACAAGGCCGAGGACGAGGGCGTTGCGGTGGCCGAGATCATCGCCGGCCAGGCCGGGCACGTGAACTACGACGTCATCCCGAGCGTCGTCTACACCAGTCCGGAGATCGCATCCGTCGGCAAGACCGAGGAGGAACTGAAGAAGGCCGGCATCGATTACAAGGCCGGGAAATTCCCGTTCAGCGCCAATGGCCGGGCGCGCGCCATGCTGCACACCGACGGCTTCGTGAAGATCCTGGCCGACAAGGTGAGCGACCGCGTGCTCGGCGTCCATATCGTCGGCTTCGGGGCCGGCGAGATGATCCACGAGGCGGCGGTGCTGATGGAGTTCGGCGGCTCGTCGGAGGACCTCGCCCGCACCTGCCACGCGCATCCGACGATGTCGGAAGCGGTGAAGGAAGCGGCGCTGGCAACCTTCTTCAAACCTATTCATATCTAGACCCGAACCGAGGGCGATACGCGTCAGCGTTCGGCATGGCTCGTCTCGCAAGGTTCGCTTGAGCAATTCCAGGAAAAGTGTGAGCGGTATTCCGTCCGGAATCGCGTAAAAACAAAGGGATAGAGCGGTTCGCCGTTTCTATGAAACGGTGAAACGCTCTAGGAGATACCTCGTGTCCAAAGGCTCCGATCTGCTTGTTGCCGCCCTCGAGAATGAAGGCGTGGACCGCATCTTCGGCATACCGGGCGAAGAGAACCTCGACGTCGTCGAATCCATTCGCAAATCCTCGATCGAGCTTGTCCTGACCCGCCATGAGCAAGCGGCCGCGTTCATGGCCGCCACCCACGGCCGGCTCACCGGCAGGCCCGGCGTCTGCATCACCACGCTTGGCCCGGGCGCCTTGAACCTGACCACAGGCGCGGCCTACGCGCTGCTCGGGGCCATGCCGATGGTCATGATCACCGGACAAAAGGGCGTCAGGTCGTCCAGGCAGGCCCGGTTCCAGATCGTCGACGTCGTCGCGGCGATGAAACCCCTGACCAAGCTTTCGCGTCAGATCGTTTCGCCCAGGATGATCCCGGGCGTGGTGCGCGAGGCTTTCCGGGTGGCCGGCGAGGAGCGGCCGGGACCGGTGCATCTGGAGCTGCCGGAAGACATCGCCGCCGAGGAATGCGACGCGGTGGCACCGATTCCGCCGCACCCGGTCGAGCTGCCGCTGGCGAGCCCGCTTGCGCTCGACCGCGCCGCGCGGATGATCATCGAGGCCGAGCGGCCGCTGGCGATGATGGGCGCCGCCGCCTCGCGGCCGCGCTCGACCTCGGACCTCGCCCAGTTCGTCCTGCGGACCGGCATTCCCTATTTCACCACCCAGATGGGCAAGGGCACGGTGCCGGGTGGGACCGAGCTCTATATGGGCACAGCCGCCCTGTCCGAGCGCGACTATGTGCATGAGGCGATCGAGCGGGCGGATCTCATCATCACGATCGGCCACGACACGGTCGAGAAGCCACCCTTCATCATGGGCGCCGACGGTCCCAAGGTCATTCATGTCGGCTACCAGCCGGCCACTGTCGAGCAGGTCTATTTCCCGCAAACCGAGGTGATCGGCGATATCGGCGCGTCGCTCAGGCTGCTGGCCGACCGCCTGGAAGGCAACATTCCCAACGCACAGGCACTGCTGCCGCTGCGCGAGGGGATATTGAACCGCATCGCGGCGCGCGACAGCGAGGACCGCTTCACGCCGCAGCGCCTGGTGCACGACGTGCGCGCGGTGATGCCGGCCGACGGCATCCTGGCGCTCGACAACGGCATGTACAAGATCTGGTTCGCGCGCAACTACCGCACGCGCGTCGCCAACACGCTGCTGCTCGACAATGCGTTGGCCACGATGGGTGCCGGCCTGCCGTCGGCGATGATGGCGGCGATGCTTTTTCCAGAACGCCGCGTCATGGCGATTTGCGGCGATGGTGGCTTCATGATGAACAGCCAGGAGCTGGAAACCGCCGTCAGGCTGAAGCTCAACCTCGTGGTCCTGATCATTGAGGACCATGCCTACGGCATGATCCGCTGGAAGCAGGCGGTCGACGACTTTCCCGATTTCGGCATGACCTTCGGGAATCCCGATTTCGTCCGCTATGCCGAAGCCTACGGCGCCAAGGGCACCAGGGTAGGTGCCATCGCCGAGCTGAGACCGGCCCTGGAGCGGGCCTTTGCCGCGGGCGGCGTCAATCTCGTCGTCGTTCCGATCGACTATTCGGAGAATGAGCGGGTCCTGGTCGAAGAGTTGCGCCATCGGCTGCCCTGGCCGGCCAGTCCCATGACGGATGATTAGACTGGAATGACGATCGCGATGGGCGTTTCGGCCAATCTCCAAGGCATGCCACCTGCCAATGCAAACGGAGCCGACCGGCCAAGATCTCTGCGGAGTGCTACTTGAGCATTTTCCGAAGCTGGAGACAGCGACATAAACAAGCGGCCCGCCTCTCGGCGGGCCGTTCGTTTTCAAGCTGCAGCCTGATTACTGAGCAGGTGCCGGAGCCGGCGCAGGGGCCGGGGCGGGTGCAGGAGCCGGGGCTGGCGCCGGCGCCGGCGAGGGTGTCGGCTCTGGAGCCGGAGCAGGCGTCGCAGGCGCGGGGGCCGGCGTGCTGGCGGCCGGCGGCTCAGCCGGGGCCGGGGCTTGCTCGCCGCCGCTTCTGCCAAAGACATAATACGCAACAATGGCCAGGACAATGACAACAAGGGCGATCAGCCACCCGCTGCCGCCGCCACCCGACCTGGGAGGCGGGCTCGAAGGGGTGAAGGGGTCGTTAGGGTTCGCCATGAAACGTGTCCTCCTTGGATGAAAGTCATCAAAATAACAGCCATCAACGCGTTGATCCCGCATCGGGTTTCACGCAAACGGACGGAAAGCGCTGAAAAACCGGCGTTTTCAGGTCCGCCAGCCGCCAGACGACTCAGTTGACGGCGGTAACACTATACCCTGCCTTGCGAAAATCCTCGACCAGTCCTTCCGGGCCGGGCAGATGCATGGCGCCGACGGCCATGAAGACGTTGCCCTTGGCCAGAATCGGCATCGCATTCGCGGCCATCACCTTGTTGCGGCTGGTGATCATGGTCTGCTCGAAGGCGGCATAGCCGGCCTGGTCATCGGCGGTCTCGGGCAGCACCGCCTTGAACAGCGGCCAGAACATGCCGACCTCGCCGCGCTGGTATAGCACGATCATCGTTTCGTTGACGTCGTTGACCTTGTCGCCGAGCTTCATGGTCTCGACCAGGCTCTTCATGTGGAATTCGAGCGGCAGCGACGCCATCGCGCGTAGCTGGCCAACGGCGGTCTCGAGCCCTTCGACGTCCTTGCCCGAGGCCTTGGCGTCCGAAGCGAGCTTGACGTCCAGCACGGGTTCGCCGGCGGACTGGCGCGCCACCTCGCAGGCCGGCAGTGCCATCATCGCCGACAGGATCCACGGCTTCATCTTGGCGACCGTCGCCGGCGGGATGCCGCGGGCGTCGAGCCCCTTGTTCAGCGCCGCCGCATCGTCCGGCGACAGCAGCGACGACAGCGTGGTGTTGTCGGTGAACATCATCAGGCCGGGTTCGCTGGCCATCGCGGCCATCATCTTGGCCTTGTCCATCGCATCGGTGGTTTCGATGACGACGGTGCCGGAGCCGTCATAGGCTTTCTGCGCGGCGGCCGGCAGCGTGGTGACGCGCGTGTCGGTCATGTGCATGGTGCCGAACAGATAGGACGGTTTCTCGCCCGGCTTCTCCAGCTTCCACAACAGGCCCTTGCCGTTCGGAACGGCCGCCGCTTCGGCCTCGACCTTCTTGAAGGCGGCTGGATCGTTCTTTTCCAGCGCGGTCAAAAGATCGATGCCGGCGCAATTCGGCGCTTCGGCATGCGCCCGGCTTGCGAGCAGCAGAACGACGATGAAGGACAGGAAAAACAGCAGATTGAGCGCCGCAAGCAGCTTCAACGAGACAAGGGCCGCGCGGTCGGCAATGGCGATGACGCGTTTCATGGGAAGGGTCTTAGCGCTGAAAAGCGGCAAAACGGTTAATCGGCGCGGTGAAATTGTTCGAGGTGCGTTGTCGGATGGAATGCCCTTGGTGGTTAGCGGAAACGTCCATCGGGTCGTCATCCACGGGCGGAGCAAGGAGCGAAGCGACGCGCGCAGACCCGAGGATCCATTCCGTGACCTCAACGCGTTGCGACGGTGCAGAATTCTGCTCCGCTGAGCCACAGTTCGACGTCACGGCATGGATCCTCGGGTCTGCGCTCCGCTTCGCGTCGCTTCGCCCGTGGATGACGAAGTCAGGCGGGATCAGGCGCGGGGATGCGCCTTCTCGTAGATGTCGAGCAGCCTGGCGGTGTCGACGCCGGTGTAGATCTGGGTGGTCGACAGGCTGGCGTGGCCAAGCAACTCCTGGATCGTGCGAAGGTCGCCGCCGCGGCCGAGCAGGTGGGTGGCGAAGGAGTGGCGCAGGGCATGCGGCGTCGCGGTGTCGGGCAGGTTCAGCGCCGAGCGCAGCTTCGCCATCTCGCGCTGGACTATGGCCGGGTTGAGCGGACCGCCACGAGCGCCCCGGAACAAAAGGCCGTCGGGACCGATGTGGAAGGGGCAGAGCCGGCGGTATTCGGCGACCGCCCTGCGGGCCACCGGCAGCACCGGCACCAGCCGCGTCTTGCCGCCCTTGCCGGTGACGCGCAGCACGGTATCGGCTTCCGTCGCCAGATCGGCGCCCGTCAATCCGAGCGCTTCGGAGATGCGCAGGCCGGAACCGTAGAGCAGCGTCAGCACGGCGGCATTGCGCGCCGCGATCCAGGGCTCTTCCGCGAGTTGGCCCTCCATCGCCACGACCTTTCTGGCGTCGCTTGCCGTGAGCGGCTTGGGCAGCGATTTCGGCTGGCGCGGCGCGCGCAGAGCGATGGCACCCGCAGCGTTGACGAGGCCGCGTTTTTCGAGAAAGCGCAGCAGCGAGCGGATGCCGGCAAGACCGCGCCCCAGCGTGCGAGCGACGGCGCCGTCACTGCGGCGCTTGGCGAGGAAGCCGCGTAGATCGGCGGGACGCAGGTCGGCGATGTCGGAAATGCCGGGCGGGCCGCCGCGATGACCGGTCAGGAAATGCAGGAACTGGCGCGTGTCGCGTTCATAGGCTTCGACGGTCTCCGTCGACAGCCGGCGCTCATGCGCCAGTGTCTTCAGCCAGGTCTCGCGCGCCGCCTGGAGATCGGGTTTTGCGGGGATGAGGAATTCCTGCATGGCGGCATTGTCAGGTGTCGAGGTTAGGAAGCGGTGAAGAGGCCGTCATTGAAATGATAGCGTCAGAGGGCTAGAGCAAGGCAAAGGAAGTGCCGCCATGTCGAAGCTCGAAAACCCCGTACAGATGGCCGTCATCGGTGCCGCGCACGGCATCAAGGGCGAACTCAGGGTGAAGACTTTCACCGGCGATCCGCTGGCGCTGGCCGATTACGGCCCGCTCTTCGCCAAGGACGGCCGCGCCTTCCAGATTACGGATATCAGGCCTGCCGGGACCGTGGTGGTGGTGCGCTTCAAGGGCGTCAACGACCGCAATGCCGCCGAGGCTTTGGCCGGCACGGAGCTTTTCGTCGACCGTTCGGTGCTGCCTGACGACGGCGAGGAGGACGAGTTCTATCATGCCGATCTCATCGGCCTCGACGTCCGGGACGATACCGGCGTCATCGGCAAGGTCGTCGCCGTGCA
The DNA here is from genome assembly GCF_003952405.1 of Mesorhizobium sp. M2A.F.Ca.ET.043.02.1.1. Lineage (NCBI taxonomy): Bacteria > Pseudomonadati > Pseudomonadota > Alphaproteobacteria > Hyphomicrobiales > Phyllobacteriaceae > Mesorhizobium > Mesorhizobium sp. M2A.F.Ca.ET.043.02.1.1. The sequence continues at coordinate 3,020,937 of NZ_CP034445.1, read as the reverse complement.
CAATTTCGGCGGCGGCGACATACTCGATGTCACCCTTGCCGGCCGCAAGGGCGTGCTGATCCCGTTCACGCAGGCCGCGGTGCCGCATGTCGCGATCGCCGACGGTTTCGTCGAGGTCGATCCGCTGGCGGCCGGCCTTGTCGAGGATGAGGACGATGGTGAAGCACCTGGCCGGTCCGGCTTCGACCCGAAGGGCCGGCCGCGCGGACCGAAGGATGCCGGGGGCAACCGTTGAGCTTTGCCGCCTCCGTGCTGACGCTCTATCCGGAGATGTTTCCGGGCGCGCTCGGCCTGTCGCTCGCCGGCCGCGCGCTTGAGGCCGGGACGTGGTCGCTTGAGGCGGTCCAGATCCGCGATTTCGCCACCGACAGGCACCGCACGGTCGACGACACGCCGGCCGGCGGCGGCGCCGGCATGGTGATGCGCGCCGACGTGCTGGCCAAAGCCATCGACCACGCCTCGCCGCCGGGCGATGAGCGTCCAAGACTGCTGATGAGCCCGCGCGGCAAACCGCTGACGCAGGCTCGCGTGCGCGAGCTTGCCGCCGGTCCGGGCGTCGTCATCCTGTGCGGACGCTTCGAAGGCGTCGACCAGCGCCTGATCGACGCGCGGGCGCTCGAGGAGGTCTCGATCGGCGATTTCATCCTGTCGGGCGGCGAGCCGGCCGCGCTGGTGCTGCTCGACGCCGTGGTGCGGCTGCTGCCGGGCGTCATGGGCAATGCGGTGTCCGGCGAGGAAGAGAGTTTCGAGAACGGCCTGCTCGAGCATCCGCATTACACGCGGCCGCAGGAGTTCGAAGGCCGGCCGATCCCGGACGTGCTGGTTTCGGGCAACCACAAGAAGATCGCCGAATGGCGGCGCGCGGAGGCGGAGAAGCTGACGCGGGAACGGCGGCCTGACCTCCTGGCGGACGATCCACCCCGCTAAAGCGGTTCACCGTTTCACGGAACCGGCGAACCATTTCCGTGGCGTCAGCACAAACACTGGAGATTGGCTGAAGCCTCCCAACTTCGTCATCCCCGGGCGGAGCAGCCGCGAAGCGGCGTCGCGGAGACCCGAGGATCCATTCCGTGACCTGAGCCGTGGAACGCAGCGGAGCAGAATTCTGCATCGTGAGCAGCGCTTCGACGTCACGGAATGGATCCTCGGGTCTGCGCGCGTCGCTTCGCTCCTTGCTCCGCCCGTGGATGACGATCGCAACGGGCGTTTCCAGCCGATCTCCAAGGCTTGCGCCGAAACCGGTACCCACTTTTCGCTTACGCGGTCCCGCGGTTCGGGATCATAGTTCTCAGCTTTTGGTAAAGTAATAGAAAGCCAGGAGCAGGCCGACCCCGACGACGAAGCCGCGCACCACGGCCTGCGGCACGCGCTTGGCCATCCACACGCCGGCATAGCCGCCGAGCGCCACGCCCGGGATCATGACGATCGCCTGCGGCCAGGCGACGACGCCCCCGGAAACGAAGACCAGGATGGCGACGACCGCGATCACGATGGACAGCATGTTCTTCAAAGCGTTCAGCCGGTGGTAATCGCCGGCTTGCGTCAGGCCGAGCGTGGCGAGCATCATCACCCCCATGCCGGCGCCGAAGAAGCCGCCATAGACCGCGGTCGCGAACTGCGCGATCGAACCGGCGAGCGAGCCGACCGAGGCCTGGTGCTCCGGTCCCGCCGCCGGCTTCAGCCACGGCCCGGCGGCGAACAGGGCGGTGGCGGCGATGAGCAGCCAGGGCACAAGGGCGCGGAAGGACGGATTGGTGAGCGCGAGCAGGATGAGCGAGCCGGCCAGGGCGCCGAGCGCCGAGATCAGGCAAAGCAGCAGGGCGCCGCGCCAGAAGTGGCGGATATCGGTCCAATAGGCGAGCGTCGAGGTGATGTAGCCCGGCAGCTGCGTCACCGAGGAGGTGGCGTTGGCGACGATCGGCGGCAGGCCGACCACCGTCATGGCGCCGAAGGTGAGGAAAGTGCCGCCGCCGGCGACCGCATTGGCGGCGCCGGAGGCAAAGCCCGCGAGGAAGAGCAGGACGGCATCGGAGAATGTCATGGAGGGAAGGTCCGGGAATACACGTTTCCGGCTTAGAAAGCTTGGCGTGCTCGCGCAACCCGGCATGAGGCAATAAGATGGTACCAGGAGCTCAAAAAATATGCCTTAAAGTTCTTTTTCGATGCATATCGTCGTCCCAGAACCGCGCACACTTCTGGGCGACATGCATTTGGACGTGACAAAGCGCCGAAATAGCTGTATGTCGCCGCCCGAACCGGAAGAACGATCTTCTGGACCCGTCAACAAATGGCGGTGTAGCCGTCCCTGCCCGATGTTTCGACAAAGGGCATAGCCGAGCGGTCGTTGGAACTGCAAGGCGAGTGAGGACGCTCTGACTGTCGGAAGAAAAGAAGTGGATATTTGAGATGGATCTCATCCGTCAGCTCGAGGCCGAACAGGCCGCCAAGATCGAAGCCAAGCGCAAGCTGCCCGAATTCCAGCCGGGCGACACCGTGCGCGTCCAGGTGCGCGTCACCGAAGGCAGCCGCACCCGCGTCCAGGCTTATGAGGGCGTCGTCATCGCCCGCTCCGGCTCCGGCTTCCAGGAGAATTTCACCGTCCGCAAGATTTCCTACGGCGAAGGCGTCGAGCGCGTTTTCCCGGTCTACTCGCCGATGGTCGAGGGCGTCGAGATCGTGCGCCGCGGCAAGGTGCGCCGCGCCAAGCTCTATTACCTGCGCGACCGTCGCGGCAAGTCGGCCCGCATTTCGGAAAACACCGGCGTGCGCGCCCGCAAGCTGAACGACGAAGAGCGTGATGCGCTGAACGCAGAGCGCGCCCGCATCGAGGCCGAGAAGGTCGCCGCCGCCCAGGCGCTGGCCGCCGAGACGGCCGCCAAGGAAGCCGCCGAGAAGAAGGCCGCCGCCGCGGCTGCTTCGGCCGAATAAGGCTTCTGCGAAACAGGTTCCGGAAAGGCGGCTTCGGCCGCCTTTTTCGTTTGGCGGAAAGCCCAAACCTACCGGCTCCCCGATCAGTTCCTATCCAACCTGCGTTCGCGCATGCCTTGGTGGTTGGCTGAAACGCCTGAGCTTCGTCATCCACGGGCGGAGCAAGGAGCGAAGCGACGCGGCGCAGACCCGAGGATCAATTCCGTGACATCGAGGCTCCGCAACGGTGCAGAATTCTGCCCCGCTGCACTCCGTAGCTGAGGTAACGGAATGGATCCTCGGGTCTTCGCTCCGCTTCGCGTCGCTCCGCCCGTGGATGACGAAGCTGAGGGCCTGCCACCGATTCATCTGAACACCGAAGACGGGCACACATCGTGGCCCTTGACACCCAGCTATATTGTACACTAAATAATCGTGTACAAATCAACGGAGATCAAAAATGTCTGCACTCTACACCGCCCAGGCTCACGTCAGCGGCGGCCGCAACGGTCACGGCGAAACCAGCGACGGCCTGCTCAAGGTCGACCTCGCGATGCCGAAGGAGCTCGGCGGCAAGGGCGGCGCCACCAATCCGGAGCAGCTTTTTGCCGTCGGCTATGCGGCCTGCTTCGAGAGCGCGGTGCGCTTCATCGCCCGCCAGCAGAAGCTGCCGCTCGAGGACGCTTCGATTACATCCACGGTCAGCCTTTATCCTAACGACCAGGGCGGCTTCCGCCTCGGCGTCGCGCTGGCTGCCGAGATCAAGGGGCTTGATCAGGCGGGCGCAGAGGCGCTTGTATCGGAAGCGCATAAGGTCTGCCCCTATTCCAACGCCATCCGGGGCAATATCGACGTGGCGCTGTCTACCACGGCGCTTCCGGCAAAGGCAGCATGACGACGACAACCGAAACCATGGCCAAGCAAGCCCCGGCGCAAGACGCCGGGGCTATCGCCGTGCCGCGTCTCGACCAGCAGCTCTGCTTTGCGCTTTATTCGGCGAGCGGGCTGATGACCAAGCTCTACCGGCCGCTGCTCGACCCGCTCGGCCTAACTTATCCGCAATATCTGGCGATGCTGGCGCTGTGGCAGCATTCGCCGAGCACGATCGGCGAGCTCGGCGCGGCACTTGGTCTGGATTCGGCGACGCTGACGCCGCTGGTCAAGCGCATGGAAGCGGGCGGCCTCGTCACGCGCCGGCGCGATGCCGCCGACGAACGGCGGGTGCTGGTCCAGCCGACCGCGAAGGGCGAGGCGCTGCGGGCCAAGATGAAGGACGTGCAGGAAGGGCTAAGCTGCGGCATGCCGTTGGAGCGGGCCGAGCTGAAGGCTCTGCACGGCACGCTGACACGGCTGGTCGCCGGGCTGCGTGAGGCCACCGCCGATCAGGACTGATCGCCGCAAAGGCCGTCCACAAAACCGTTTCCGAAGAGCATTGGATTTGCGTATAGCGCGCGACGTCGCAGCGGACCGGCTTGCATGGCGCTTGCGGCAAGCTAAAGTCGGCGCCGGATTTTCTCAGGCCGCGAAATTGCAGCGCGGTCGCACCTTCGGAGATTTGTCATGACCAAGTCGAAATTGCTGCTGGCCGCCATGGTGGCCTGCCTTCTCGCGCCTGTCGCCGCGCTCGCCGACAATCTGCCCGACCTCGGCGGCAAGAAGGTCGTGGTGGTGACGGAAAACGCCTATCCGCCGCTGCAGTTCATCGACAAGAAGACCGGCAAGCAGATCGGCTGGGAATATGACGCGATGGACGAGATCGCCAAGCGGCTGAACTTCAAGGTCGAGTACCAGAACACCTCCTGGGACGCGATGATCCAGGCGGTTTCGGACAACCAGTACAACATCGGCATGACCGGCATCACGATCAAGGACGACCGCAAGGAGAAGGTCGACTTCTCCGACCCCTATATGCGCTCGGAGCAGTTCATGCTGGTGCGCGGCGATGAAAGCCGCTTCACCGACGCCAAGAGCTTCGGCGCCTTCAAGGACGGTTTGATCGGCGCCCAGCCCGGCACCACGCCCTTCTACACCGCCGTCTACAGCGTGCTCGACGGCAACGAGCAGAACCCGCGCATCAAGCTGTTCGAGACCTTCGGCGCGACCGTGCAGGCGCTGAAGGCGGGCGACGTCGATGTCGTCTTGACCGACGGCACCGCCGGCAAGGGCTATGTCGATGCTTCCGAAGGCAAGCTGAAGCTGATCGGCGGCCCGCTCGGCACCGAGGATTTCGGCTTCATCTTCCCCAAGGGCTCGGACCTTGTGAAGCCGGTCAACGCCGCCATCGCCTCGCTCAAGGCCGACGGCACGTTCGACAAGCTCAACAAGAAGTGGTTCCTCGATTACAAGATGGGGCAGTAGCTCGTCTTGCTGCGCGCGGTGAGTTTGCAGGAAATCGCGCTGACATTGCGCCCAGTCCCCCCTCTCTGCCCTGCCGGGCCCGGCCCTTCGCTGTCGCTCCCGGCGTTCGTCGTTCGAAAAGCCAAGCAATTGGCTTTTCGTCCGCTACGCGGACCTCTCCTCACCCCCCTCAAGGGGGGAGATTGGACGTCGCGCCGGCTTTCGCCAACTATCGACGTCGCAGAGTCTGCGGAGCGGCTCAAACTGCTAATCTCCCCCCTTGAGGGGGAGATGGCCGGCAGGCCAGAGAGGGGGGCCTGGGCGCCATCCTCTCGGAACGTCCGCTCCACCGGCGTCGCATGATGGCCGCATCCACCACCAAACCCGAATTCCCCTGGTGGCTTGCCGCCGCGGCCGTCCTCGCACTGGCTGCAGCCCTCGCCATCGCGTCCAGCGACCTCTATGCCGAGGTCTTCGCCACCGTCGCCAAGGGCATCGGCATCACCATCATCGTCACCGCGGTCGCCTTCGCCTTAGCCTCGGCGCTTGGGCTCGGCATCGCGCTGATGGCGCTGTCGGGATCGCAGTGGCTGCGCCAGATCGCGCGCTTCTATGTCGAGATCATCCGCGGCGTGCCGATCCTGGTGCTGTTGTTCTGGATCGCCTTCGCCGGCGCGCCGGCCTTCGTCGCCGCCTGGAATGCGCTGACCGCGCCGCTGCAGAGTGCCGGGCTGATGGGCGAACTCCTGGTGCGCGACGTGTCGCTGTTGTGGCGCGCCATCATGGCTTTGACCATCGGCTATTCGGCCTTCATCTCGGAGGTGTTCCGCGCCGGCATCCAGTCGGTCGAGAAAGGCCAGATCGAAGCCGCCAAGGCACTCGGGCTCAGCCGCGCGCAACGTTTCAGGCTGATCGTGTTCCCGCAGGCGATCCGCATGATCCTGCCGCCGCTCGGCAACGACTTCGTCGCCATGGTCAAGGATTCCTCGCTGGTCTCCGTGCTCGGGGTCGCCGATATCACCCAGATCGGCAAGGTCTATGCCGCCGGCTCCTTTCGCTTCTTCGAGACCTATTCGATCGTTGCCTATATCTACCTCATCCTGACCGTCGGCCTGTCGCTGGCGCTGCGGGCATTGGAGCAGCGGCTGCGTCGGCAACACGGGGAATAGCCGGCAGCAAAAGTCCGCGCTACGATCCTCCGCTCATCATTGCGGAGGAGACGCCCCATGAATCTCGACAAGGCCAATGCGGCGCTGGATTCCGTCTATTCGGCCGACTCGCCGGAAGGGCTCGCCAGGGCCTATGCCGACTGGGCCGCGACCTATGACAGCGAGACCGCTTCGCTGGGTTACCTTCTGCCGTTCCTGATCACCGCCTGGGTGGCGCGGCACGTGCCGGCGGGCGAAGGCCCGCTGCTCGACGCCGGCTGCGGCACCGGCCTGTCAGGGCCGTCGCTGAAGGCGCTTGGCTATGGCGACATCGTCGGCCTCGACCTCTCCGATGACATGCTGAAGATCGCCGGCAGCCGCCAGGCCGACAACAAGCCGGCTTATGGCGAGCTGAAGAAGGCGATGCTCGGCGGCCCGCTGCCCTGGCCGGATCGGCATTTTCGCGCCTTCTTCTCGACCGGCGTCTTCACCATCGGCCACGCGCCGGCCTCCGGCCTGCACGAACTGGTGCGCATCACCAAAAGCGGCGGCCACGCCATTTTCACCGTGCGCGACCAGGTGTTCGAGAGCGGCGGGTTTCAGGGCGTGTTCGACGAGCTGACGCGGGCAGGGAGATGGCGGCTGGTGGAGCAGAGCCCATGGTTCCGCTGCTACGCGATCGGCGATCCGGAGGCGCTTGTGAAGACCTTTGTGTTCGAGGTGGTGTGAGCGCCAGTCTCTCCTTCCCCCCTTGTGGGGGAAGGTGGCCGCATAGCGGCCGGATGAGGGGTGCTCCGGGGAATGCCGGCGTCTCACTCCGCTGGAACACCCCTCATCCGTCTCGGCGCTGCGCGCCGATCCACCTTCTCCCGCAAGGGGAGAAGGGGTGCGCCGCGCCGCAATTGCCGAAAAGCCAAAACATTGCTATCTACGCCGCCATGGAAAAGCTTTTCAGCGATCCGGCCTACAAGGGTTTCGTGCTGCAGGACAGGAAGCGCCTGCCGTCGCGTTTCTCCGCGCGCGTTTGCGGCGCGCTGACCAGCCGACTTAACTGACCCGAGCGATCGCAGTCGTCGCGCCGGATTGCCGGCGTGCTTTTCCCATTCTCATATCGACGGATTTACGCACATGAGCGCACCGCGCACCCTCTACGACAAGATCTTCGACGACCATGTCGTCGACCGCCAGGACGACGGCACCTGCCTGCTCTATATCGACCGCCACCTCGTGCATGAGGTCACCAGCCCGCAGGCCTTCGAAGGCCTGCGTATGTCGAACCGCAAGGTCCGGCATCCGGAAAAGACGCTGGCCGTGGTCGACCACAACGTGTCGACCTCGCCGGAGCGCAAGTTCGGCATCAAGAACGAGGAAAGCCGCATCCAGGTCGAGGCGCTGGCCAAGAACGCCAAGGATTTCGGCATCGAATATTATTCCGAGAACGATGTCCGCCAGGGCATCGTCCACATCATCGGGCCCGAGCAGGGCTTCACCCTGCCCGGCATGACCATCGTGTGCGGCGACAGCCACACGTCGACGCATGGCGCCTTCGGCGCGCTCGCGCATGGCATCGGCACGTCGGAGGTCGAGCATGTGCTCGCCACCCAGACGCTGATCCAGCGCAAGGCCAAGAATATGCTCGTGCGCGTCGACGGCCAGCTGCCTGAAGGCGTCACCGCCAAGGACATCATCCTGGCCATCATCGGCGAGATCGGCACGGCCGGCGGCACCGGCTATGTCATCGAATATGCGGGCGAAGCGATCCGCTCGCTGTCGATGGAAGGGCGCATGACGATCTGCAACATGTCGATCGAGGCGGGCGCGCGCGCCGGCCTGATCGCGCCGGACGAGACGACCTTCGCCTATGTCAAGGACAAGCCGCGCGCGCCCAAGGGCGCGGCGTGGGATGCGGCGCTTGCCTACTGGAAGACGCTCAAGTCGGATGAAGGCGCGCATTTCGACAAGGTGATCGTGCTCGACGCGGCGAAGCTGCCGCCGATCGTCTCGTGGGGTTCCTCGCCGGAGGACGTCGTCTCGGTGCAGGGCATCGTGCCGAACCCCGAAGACATCACGGACGAGACCAAGCGTTCCTCCAAGCATCGGGCACTGGAATATATGGGCCTGACGCCGGGGACCAAGATCACCGACATCGCGCTTGACCGCGTCTTCATCGGTTCCTGCACCAATGGCCGCATCGAGGACCTGCGCGCCGCCGCCAAGGTGGTCGAGGGCAAGAAGGTCAATCCGCGCGTCAACGCCATGATCGTGCCGGGCTCCGGCCTGGTGAAGGAACAGGCCGAGGCCGAAGGCCTGGACAAGATCTTCGTTGCCGCCGGTTTCGACTGGCGCGAACCGGGCTGCTCGATGTGCCTGGCCATGAATGACGACCGGCTGAAGCCGCATGAACGCTGCGCCTCGACCTCGAACCGCAATTTCGAGGGCCGCCAGGGCTTCAAGGGCCGCACCCATCTGGTGTCGCCGGCCATGGCGGCCGCCGCCGCGATCGCCGGCCATTTCGTCGACATCCGCGACTGGAAGTAAACCACCGGCTTCAGAAGCAAACAAAAGGCCCGGGCGCTTTGTCCGGGCCTTTTGCTTTCAACAATCCTACCTGCGGATGATCTCGTGAAACTCCTCGCGCCGGCCGGGCTCGTCGGCGGCGACGACCAATGCCAGCTGGCGGTCGTCGAAGATCTTGAACCATTCGTCCCATTCGACCAACTCGTAGCCGCCGGCATTGGGCGGGCGTTCCGGCCGGTCCTCGTCCTCATAAGCCTGCTGGTCAAAAACCAGGCGCAGCATGGCTTGCGTGCCAGGCTCCGGCGATACATCGACAATGGCCGGAAAGCCGGCCCGCGCAGCCGCCCAGGAGCGGATTTCATCGTGATCGGTCAAAGTGATCGTGTCGGCCATCGCAATCGTCTCCTGTCTGGCGTCTCCAGTCTTGCCGGACAACGCCGCTCCGGCAAGCCCGGTTCCCCATGGTTTCGCGGCGTATTTATCGAGAGCGCTTAACCGCTTGTTTGGGCTTAAGTCCTAACATCTCCCCTTGGGTAAGTTGGGGAAAGTCGCAGTCCTTTGGACACCGGTCTGCTCATAGCGCTGCTCAATCCGACGATAGCGCTGGCGCTCGGCGCTGCGTTCCTCGTGCTGTGGTGCTATCAGCGCCATCGGCCCTACCTAGCGGTCCTGGCGGCAAGCTATGCTCTCGCCGCTGGCGGGTTCCTGTTCCAGCACTTCACCTTCCCGGTCGGGCTGGCGCCGTCCAAGTTCCTCTCCAATCTGTGCTTCTGCCTTGCCGGGTCCTGTCTGGTCGGCGCCATCGTCGCGCGCCACGGCCGGCCCGTGCCTTATGCCGGGATCGGCGTGCTGGCGGGAAGCGGCATGGCCGCATTCAGCTGGTTCCTATTCGTTCAGCCGGACCTGACATGGCGCATCCTCGTCGTCAATTTCGCGCTTGGCGGCATCAGCCTTCTGGCCGCCGCCGAACTGCGCGTGGTGCGCGGCAATGGTCCGACGGAAAAAATGCTGTTCGTGCTGGCGTTGCTTTCCGGGCTGAACTTCTTCGTGCGGACGCTGGCCATCATCATCGCGAATGGACCGTTCAAGAGCTATGACGAGCTCTATGCCTCGTCCTACTGGACGACGGCGCTGCTGCTGCACGCGCTGCTGTCGCTGCTGATCGCGCTTTGCCTGTTCACCGCGGCGGCGCTCGACGTGGTGCGGGCGCTGAAGGCCGAGACCCACACCGATCCGCTCTCCGGCATCCTCAACCGCCGCGGCTTCGAGGAGCGGTCGACCGTGCTGCTCGATCAGTGCGCCAAGGCAGGCTTTCCCGTCGCCCTGGTGCTGGCCGACCTCGATCACTTCAAGGCCCTGAACGATCAATACGGGCATGAGGCCGGCGACCGGGTGATCGCCGACTTCGCCGCGAAGTTGCGTTCCGCCACCGGCGCGCGCGGAGCCGCCGGCCGCATCGGCGGCGAAGAATTCGCCGTGCTTCTGCCGCTCAGCGACCTGGGCGCGGCAAGGCTGTTCGCCGAGGCGATCCGTAGCTTCTATTCGGCCGGCACGATCGACGGCCTGCCGCCCGGCGCCAGGGTGACCGCGAGCTTCGGCGTCGCCGCCCGCTCCGGCAGGGAAGGGCTGAAGCCGTTGATGCGACGCGCCGACGAGGCGCTCTACAAGGCCAAGAAGAACGGCCGCGACAGTGTGCGGCTTTCCTATGAGAGGCCCGAAACGACATTCGTCGCCGAGCCGCTCGCGGTCGGGTGAGACGGGTGGACACCCGCGCCTTCGTCATCCACGGGCGGAGCGACGCGAAGCGGAGCGCAGACCCGAGGATCCATTCCGTGACCGCCGCCGAAGAATGCAGCGGGGCAGAATTCTGCATCGTGAGCGGCTCTCGAAAGCAACGGAATGGATCCTCGGGTCTGCGCGCGTCGCTTCGCTCCTTGCTTCGCCCGTGGATGACGATCGGAGGGATGGCTCGGCCAATCGCGGAACCAGGGATTGCCATTGACCTCTACGTCGCGTTCCAAATGCTCTGACGACCGGACGGGTTTTTAGCTAATCGCAAAGGTCCGCGCTCCTTCCGCCATACCACGCGTTAACGTGATTTTCGCCGCTCGATGATAGCCCTCGGTCAAGGAGCAGACATGGGCAGCGCCGACTTCATATTGATGATCAACCTCGCCGTCGCCGGGCTGCTGGCGGCGGCGTTCATGGCGATTGCCGTGTATGGCACCGGGCGCGCGTCGGCGCGTTGGCTTGCCTTCAGCTACCTGCTCGGCATGGCTTATTTCGGCATCGAATTCAGCATCCCCTCCTTCTCGGACGCCCGGTTGCCGGTCGTTGCCGCCTTTGCCGTGTTCCTCGGCGCGACCATCGCTTTCAATGGCGGGTTGGCCCATAAATACGGCGTGCGGCCGCCATGGGCGCCGATGCTGTGCTTCCTGGTCGTCGCGTCGGCCGCCGTCTATCTGGTGCAGGACCTGCCGCGCCAGTCGCTGGCGCGGATGATGGCCTACCAGCTTCCTTATGCCGCCATGCAGTTCGCGGCGCTCGGCATCGTGCTGTCCTCCCGGCAGAGGCTTGCATGGCTGGACCATGTGCTCGCGCTGGTGCTTGGCGCCAGCGCCGTGCAATTCGCCTCCAAGCCATTCATCGCCGGCGCGCTGGGTGGCTGGGGCGCCAATCCGCAGGCCTATGTGCAGACGGCTTACGCGCTGGTGTCGCAATCGCTCGGCACCGTGTTCGGGCTGGCGCTGGCGCTGCTTGCGCTCGCCGTGCTGGTACGCGACGCGCTCAGCGAGGCGACCTCGAAATCGGAAACCGACGCTTTGTCGCGGCTGCTCAACCGCGGCGGCTTCGAGCGCCACGCGGTCTTTGCGATGCGCGACGCCGTCCGCCGCGGCGTGCCGGTGGCGCTGGTGATCGCCGATCTCGACTATTTCAAGAGCATCAACGACAGTTATGGCCATGCCTGCGGCGACCGCGTCATCGAGACATTCGCCGGCTTCCTGCGCGAGGCCGCGGCCGAGCACCATGTCGCCGGCCGTATCGGCGGCGAGGAGTTCGCCATCATCCTGCCGGGCACCAATCTTGCGGCGGCGCGGCTGTTTGCCGAAGGCGCGCGCAACGCATTCGGAGCCTTGCCGATCGAGGGCCTGCCCGCCGACCATCGCTGCAGCGCAAGCTTCGGCGTGGCGGAGCTGGCCGCCGACGAAGGGTTTGCCGATCTTCTGCGGCGCGCCGACGCCGCGCTCTACGACGCCAAGAATGCCGGCCGCGACTGCGTGCGCGTGTCAGGCGCGCTCAGGCGACGTCAAACGCCGACGATCTTCAACGGCAAGGGCTGAGGTTGGGCATCTCGCCGTCGGAAAGCCCGTACATATAAGATCGGCCCTTGACCAGCACCGGCGGCTGATAGCAGCCGGGCGCGCCGGGCTCGTCCGCGTCGTCATAGACGACATCGGGCTGACCGGCGCTGGTGAATTCGGAAAGCTTCGCGGCAAGCTTGCCCTTGCCGACGATGATGCGCTTGTAGCCGGCGGCGCTGTCGATGACGAGATTGCCGAAGGAATCGGCATAGACGCGGTCGTGATGGCGCAAGCCGGCTTCGGCCGGCGCGGCGATCGCCAAGACCAATCCCGCCAGCACTGTTGCGGCAAGGCTAGCCCGCACTGAATTCGAACGCATGTCGCTCTCCCTTGATGGCGCGACGGATCGCGCCTGGATTCCGGTCCGAATCGGAAATTAACCCTTTCTTAACCTTTGTTAAGAGGCAGGGGGCTTTCGGCACCGGTTCTTAAGGAGCATGGTTAATTTCGAGGGCCGGTTTCTTGCCGCCGTCGGGCGGGCATGCAGCCGGCTCACTCTGGGTGAACTTGATCTTGATGCCTCGCGTGGCTAGAGCGGTTCGCCGTTTAACGGAAACGACAAACCACTCTATCTCTTTGTTTTGACGCAATTCCGGACGGAAAACCGTTTCACACTTTTCCTGGAATTGCTGTAGCGTGCCGCGCACGAAAGGGCAGCGCATGAGCTTTGGCCACACGGTTCGGGTGTCGATCACCATCCCGCTGCTTCTCGCAGCCGCGGCCTGCGTGCCGCAGGACGGCGTGCCGAAGGCGGCCAATGCGGCGGCCCCGGTGGCCGCGCCTGCGCTGGCACAGCAGTCCGCCGCATCCGCGACGCCTCCAGCGCCGCCGGCATCTCAAATGCCGCAGGAAGCCACTGCGCCCAAAACGTCCGCACCCCAGGCAACCAAGATCATCACCGACCTCACCGTGCCGCGATCCGGCATCGGCACAGCCACCTACAGATGCGGCAATGGCGGCATGATCACCATCCAGAATCTCGGCTCGTCGCTGCGCGTGGCTCGCCCGGATGGCTCGACCGAGGAATTCGCGGCCTCGCCCGCCAACCAGAGCAGCCGCTACCAGGAAGCGGCCACGCATGACGCAATCGTGATCGACGGACGCGAAGCGCTGGTGATGAAGAGGGGGTCCACCCCGCAGACCTGTCGGAGATAGCAGGTGTGCTGATATTCAGGTGAGGCCGGCCTGCAAATGGCGGCTTCCTGCGCTTCCGGTGCTCACGTACTTCGACTCGGCCTGACCTGAATCTCAGCACACCCGCGCTTGTCCACGCAGCTGTGTATACCGCACTGCAGCGACGTTGCGCCGGCTTCGAAACAGCCGCTAATCGATTGAAGCGCGCGACCACCGGTTTGTCAGACTAAATGATGTTTCCAAAACGATTTTCCGGCTTTGACGCGGTGCAAAAAGAGAATTAGAAACCGCCTGTCCGGAGCCATATATGAGGGCGGAAAACGCTGCTCCTCGGTAGCGGCATCCAGGACGCCGAACTGGGGCAGCCATGAGCAAATCACCAGCCACCCGCGCAGTTGCCAGACGTGAACGGCCGCTCTCGCCGCATCTGACGATCTACCGGCCGCCGATCACGATGACGATGTCGATCATCCATCGCATCACCGGCGGCGCGCTTTATTTCGGCACGCTGCTGGTGGCGGCGTGGCTGATCGCCGCCGCGAGCTCGCAGGCCGCCTTCGACTGGGTCGACTGGGCATTCGGCTCCTGGCTCGGCCGGCTGGTTCTGTTCGGTTATACCTGGGCGCTGATGCACCACATGCTGGGCGGGCTGCGCCACCTCATCTGGGACACCGGCGCGGGGCTCGAAAAACACACCGCCTCGAAGATCGCCTGGGCGACGCTCGCCGGCTCGATCGTGCTGACGCTCCTGATCTGGATAGCGGGCTATGCGGCAAGGGGGGCCTTTTGATGAACGCGCACAATTCGGACATGCGCACGCCGCTGGCGAGGGTCCGCGGCCTCGGCTCGGCCCGCGAAGGCACCGGGCATTTCTGGCGGCAGCGGCTGACCGCCATCGCCAACATTCCTTTGGTCCTGTTCTTCGTCGGCTTCCTGATCGCGATCAACGGCCACGGCTACGCGGAGGTGCGGGCCGCGCTCGCGAACCCGTTTGTGGTGGTCATGTTCGGCTTGGTGCTGATCTCGCCGCTTTATCACATGCGCATCGGCATGCAGGTGATCATCGAGGATTATGTCCATGGCGAAGGCATGAAGCTGGCGCTGATCGCGCTCAACACCTTCTTCTGCGTGGCAGTCGGCGTCGCTTCGCTGTTTGCCCTGCTCAAACTCGCATTCGGAGGCTGACGTCTTGGCCAACGCAAATACAGCCGGCACGGCTTCCGCCTACACTTTTGTCGATCACAAATTCGACGTGGTGATCGTCGGCGCCGGCGGCGCCGGCCTGCGCGCCACGCTCGGCATGGCCGAGCAGGGGCTGCGCACCGCCTGCATCACCAAGGTGTTCCCGACCCGCTCGCACACGGTCGCCGCGCAAGGCGGCATCGCCGCCTCGCTCGCCAATATGGGCCCCGACAACTGGCAGTGGCACCTCTTCGACACCGTCAAGGGCTCGGATTGGCTGGGCGATATCGATGCGCAGGAATATATGGTGCGCGAGGCGCCCGCGGCGGTCTACGAGCTCGAGCATTACGGCGTGCCGTTTTCGCGCACGGAAGAGGGCAAGATCTACCAGCGGCCGTTCGGCGGCATGATGATGAATTTCGGCGATGGCCCGCCGGTGCAGCGCACCTGCGCGGCAGCCGACCGCACCGGCCATGCCATGCTGCACACGCTCTACGGCCAGTCGCTGAAGAACAATGCGCAGTTCTTCATCGAATATTTCGCGCTCGACCTGATCACCGAGCCGGACGGCACCTGCACCGGCGTGGTGGCCTGGAATCTCGATGACGGCACCATCCACCGCTTCTCGGCCAAGATGGTGGTGCTGGCGACCGGCGGCTACGGCCGCGCCTATTTCTCCGCCACCTCGGCGCATACCTGCACCGGCGATGGCGGCGGCATGGCGGCCAGAGCCGGGCTCGCGCTGCAGGACATGGAGTTCGTGCAGTTCCACCCGACCGGCATCTATGGCGCCGGCTGTCTGATCACCGAAGGCGCGCGCGGCGAGGGCGGCTATCTGGTCAATTCCGAGGGCGAGCGCTTCATGGAGCGCTATGCGCCGTCCGCCAAGGACCTCGCCTCGCGCGATGTGGTCTCGCGCTGCATGACGATGGAGATCCGCGAAGGCCGCGGCGTCGGGCCGAAGAAGGATCACATCTTCCTGCATCTCGACCATCTCGACCCGGCGGTGCTGCATGAGCGGCTGCCGGGCATTTCGGAATCGGCGAAGATCTTCGCCGGCGTCGACCTGACCAAGGAGCCGATCCCGGTGCTGCCGACGGTGCACTATAATATGGGCGGCGTGCCGACCAATTATTGGGGCGAGGTGCTCGACCCGACGGCCGAGAATCCCGACCGCGTGCTGCCCGGTCTGATGGCGGTGGGCGAGGCAGCGTGCGCGTCCGTGCACGGCGCCAACCGGCTGGGCTCCAACTCGCTGATTGATCTTGTCGTCTTCGGCCGTGCCGCGGCCATTCGCGCCGGCGAGGTGATCGACCGCAATTCGCCCATCCCTGCGCCCAACGCGGCCTCGGTCGAGAAAATCATGGACCGCTTCGACCGGCTGCGTCATGCCAACGGCTCGACGCCGACGGCAAGCTTGCGGGAAAAGATGCAGCGGGCGATGCAGGAAGACGCGGCGGTTTTCCGCACGCAGCAATCGCTCGACAATGGCTGCAAGCGCGTTTCCGAGATCTGGGGCGAGCTCAAGGACATCAAGGTCACCGACCGCTCGACGATCTGGAATTCCGACCTCGTCGAGACGCTGGAGCTGGAAAACCTGATGGCCAACGCCATCACCACGGTCTATGGCGCCGCGGCGCGCAAGGAGAGCCGCGGCGCGCATGCGCGGGAGGATTTCTCGGCCCGCGACGACGCCAACTGGCGCAAGCACACGCTGGCCCATGTCGGCGAGGACGGCACGGTGACGCTCACCTACCGGCCGGTGCATACCGAGACGCTGCTGGCGGAAAAGGACGGCGGCATCAACCCGGCCAAGATCGCGCCGAAGGCCAGGGTGTATTGACGATGGCATTGGCGGCCGCGGGATATTTCGGCACGCCCCTTCCGGCCAAGCTCGGCCTGAAGGACGGCATGGTCGCCGCCTTCATCGCGCTGCCGCCGGAGCTCGATGATTTGGCCGAGGCAGTAAAGTTTGCCGAGGTCGATCGGCTGCCAAGGTGGTCGGCGATTTCGGGCAGCCGCAAATACGATGCCGTGCACGCCTTCACCGGGCAGCGGGCCGAGATCGAGGACAGTCTGGCCGGCATCGAGACGGCGATCAAGCGCGACGGCATGATCTGGGTCTCCTGGCCGAAGAAGGCATCGAAAGTGCCGACCGACGTCACCGAGGACGTGATCCGGTCGGAGGCGCTGAAGCGCGACCTGGTCGACGTCAAGGTCGCCGCCGTCAACGAAATCTGGTCCGGGCTGAAGCTCGTCATCCGAAAGGACCGCAGGTAATGGTCGAACTCACGCTTCCGAAGAATTCCAAGGTCCAGCAGGGCAGGACCTGGCCGAAGCCGGAGGGCGCCACCAACCTGCGCGAATACCGCATCTACCGCTGGTCACCGGACGATGGCGGAAACCCGCGCATGGACACCTATTTCGTCGACATGGACGATTGCGGGCCGATGGTGCTGGATGCGCTTCTGTGGATCAAGAACAAGATCGACCCGACGCTGACGCTGCGCCGTTCCTGCCGCGAAGGCATTTGCGGCTCCTGCGCCATGAATATCGACGGCTCGAACACGCTCGCCTGCACCAAGGGCGCCGACGACATTTCCGGCGCGGTGAAGATCTACCCACTGCCGCATATGCCGGTGATCAAGGACCTGGTGCCCGACCTCACCAATTTCTATGCCCAGCACGCCTCGATCGAGCCTTGGCTGAAGACGGTTTCGCCGACGCCGGCCAAGGAATGGCTGCAGAGCCATGAGGACCGCGAGAAGCTCGACGGGCTCTACGAGTGCATCCTGTGCGCCTGCTGCTCGACCTCCTGCCCGAGCTACTGGTGGAACGGCGACCGCTATCTCGGTCCGGCGACGCTGCTGCAGGCCTATCGCTGGCTGATCGACAGCCGAGATGAGGCGACGGGCGAGCGGCTCGACAATCTCGAAGACCCGTTCCGGCTCTATCGCTGCCACACCATCATGAACTGCGCGCAGACCTGCCCGAAGGGCTTGAACCCTGCGAAAGCGATCGCGGAGATCAAGAAGATGATGGTGGAGCGAAGGGTTTAGGCTTCGCCTCTTCGTTCGCGACAATCTCGCAAGCAGCGATCCTTCGCGCCCCCCTGTCCTTCCGGACATCTCCCCCACGGGTGGGGAGATTGGCTGTCATCGCGGCTTTCGCCAATCGCCGTCGTCGAAGAGTGAGCGCTGTTGACGAAGCTGCTGATCTCCCCCCTTGTGGGGGAGATGTCCGGCATGACAGAGGGGAGCGCTGTCCCGCCAGCGCTAGAAAGGATTGCAGCCAATGACCGATCTCCCCGTCCTTTCCGCCGTCGAAGCGCGCGTGCTGGGCTCGCTGATCGAGAAGAAGGAGCTGACGCCGGACGTCTATCCGCTGACGCTCAACGGCGCGCACGCCGCCGCCAACCAGAAGACGGCGCGCGAGCCTGTCATGGCGCTGGAGCTGACCGAGATCCGGCGGGCGCTGAGCACGCTCGAGCAGAAAGGGCTGGTGCGCCAGGCCTTCGCCTCGCGCGTCGAGCGCTACGAGCATCTGATGGCGCAGCGCTTTTCGCTGACCACGCCGCAGATCGCGGTGATCGGGCTCTTGCTGCTGCGCGGCGCGCAGACGGCGCATGAACTGCTGGCGCGCTCCGAGCGGATGGCGCGTTTCGCCTCGATCGAGGAGCTGCGCGACAATCTCGACCTGATGATCGGCCGCCGACCGCCGCTGATCCAGCTGCTCGAACGCGCGCCCGGTCAGCGCGAGGAACGCTACGTTCATTTGCTCAGCGGACCGGTGGAGGCGGCCTCTGTGGCAGCGGCTTGGCAGCCGGCGGCATTGGCAGACTCCGACCTCGAGGCGCGGGTCAAGGCGCTAGAGGAGGAGGTCGCGGCGCTGCGGGCGAAGATCGAGGCGCTGGGCGGCTAGCTCACCACATTACGTTGGCGCGAGGCCCCCCTCTCTGTCCTGCCGGACATCTCCCCCTCAAGGGGGGAGATTGGCAGCTCGATTGCCGGCTCTCCTCTTTCAACGTCGGCGATTAGCCGACAACGTCGCGGTGAACAACGTCGGCGATTGGCGAAACCCGGCGTGACATCTGATCTCCCCCCTTGAGGGGGAGATGCCCGGCAGGGCAGAGAGGGAGGCGAAGGATCGCTGCCGTTCAGATTAAAACGCAGTCACCCCAACCTTGCATCCAGCGACACCTTGATCGCCCCCAGCGCTTTCGACACCGGGCACTCCGCCTTGGCCTTCTCGGCCAGTTCCTTGAACTTCGCCGCGTCGATGCCGGGTACCTTGCCGACCAGGGTGATGGCGCTGCCGGTGATGCCGGTGCCGGGAACCAGCGTCACCACCGCCTTGGCATCGAGCTCCGCGGCCGGCGTGCCGTTCTCGGCCAGGAAATGCGACAGCTGCATGGCGTAGCAGCCCGCATGCGCCGCCGCGATCAGCTCTTCCGGATTGGTGCCGGATTTGCCGCTCTCGTCCTGGAAGCGCGCCTTGAAGGAATAGGGCGTGCCCTTCAAGGTCCCGCTCTGCGTGTCGAGCGTGCCCTGGCCTTCCGTCAGATTGCCTTTCCAGACGGCGTTTGCGGTGCGATCCATGGAGTCCTCCTGGTCTGTCGGGGTTGCGCCGGCGGCCGCCGGCGTTCTCCTGGACTATAGCGCGGGCGCGGCGGAAGGCCATCCTCCGGCGCGTCGAGATTCGGGTGAGGCCGCCTCACCGGAATCTCGACGCGCTTTCCGCCCGTGTGGTGGGCAGACCGAAAAATCTCAAAAAAAATGCGCGCAAGAATGTCGACTTGCCATCGGCCCGACCGTCCTGCGGGCGGCCACTCGCGGCCGATGGAGATTTGAGATGGACAATCTGTTTGTTGCGATCTGGGGGAAGCCGGAGCGAAATGCCCGGCGAGCGGAGGAGTTCTGGCTGGATCCGCCGGCGCCCGGTTTCGGTCGACTGCTTGCGGCCATCGCTATTGTCGGCGTGGCGGCGTGCCTGCTCGACCACGTGGCCACGGCAAACAAAACTGACACCGCCGCCTTTGCCTCTTACAACGTGGCCATCGAAGGGAGCTCGAAATGAAATATGTCCTGCTGGTCTATGGCGAGGAGAAGGACCTTTACGCGCTCACCCCGGAACGGGCGGCCAGGCTCGATGCCGACTCGCTTGCCTATGACTGGGAACTCGACAGGCAAGGCAGGTTGGTCATCGCACAGGCCCTGCAATCGGTGAAGACCTCGAAGTCGCTGAGGCGGCGCAAGGGCAAGGTACTGGTGACCGACGGGCCGTTCGCCGAGACCAAGGAGCAGCTGCTCGGCTTCGTCATGGTCGAGGCGGCCGACCTTGCCGAGGCGCTGAAGATCGCGGAGCGCATTCCGCTGGCCGAGCTCGGCACGGTCGAGGTCAGGGCGATCTACGACATACCGGGGTCATAGGCGCCGGTCAGGGCCGGGCACGGCGCGTTGCGGCCGTCTCACGCGGGAAACATCTTCAGGGTTTCTTCACGGACGCGACCGTTGCGTGTTGAAGCAACGCCGCATCTCTCTTATCGTCGCCGCGATTTCGGGGGAATTCGGCATGCCTATTCTTATCGCGATACTTGGCCTGCTCGGAGCGGCCGCCATCTGGTGGTACCGGCTGAAATATATGAGCGACGCCGCGCGTGAGGTCGCCGACGTCGTCGGACGCGTCCAGGGCAACATACGGCGCAAGAAGCTGCGCAAGCAGGCCGCGCTCTCGCCGCTCACGGCGATCGACGATCCGGTGGTGGCGGCCGCGACGCTGATCACCGCGATCGTTGCCGAGCAAGGGCCGGTGCTGCCGAAGCGCGAGGCTGTTATCCGGGATGTCATCTCGCAGATCGCGGAAAGCCCGAAGAAGACCGACGAGGCCGTCGTCTACGCAAAATGGGCGGCTGCGCAGGTCGACGACACGACGATTGTCATCGACAAGCTCGCGCCCTTCCTGCGCGGCCGCCTCGACCCGCATGAGCGCGACGACCTGCTCAGCATGCTGAACCGTGTCGCGCAAGGCGGCGAGCAGAGCCTCAAGATACCCGACCAGCGGATGCTGAGGTTGCGGCAGAAGCTGGGGTTCGAGGTGAACTAGAATTCAGGTGAGGCCGGCCTGCAAATGCCGGCTCCCCGCGCTTCCGGTGCTCACGTACTTTCAAGTACGCTCCGCTCCGGTTCTCGGGATCCGCCATTTTCGACTCGGCCTGACCTGAATTTCACCGCGCGGCGACGACCGTATCGCCTGCCTTCGTGATGGAGCGAAACGCCTCTCGCGTCGTCATTCTATGGCGGAGCAAGGAGCGAAGCGACGCGCGCAGACCATAGAATCCATTCCGTGACATCGGAGCGCCGCATCGGTACAGATTCTGCGTCGCTGCGTTCCTTGGCGGAGGGAACGGAATGGATCCTCGGGTCTGCGCTCCGCTTCGCGTCACTCCGCCCGTGGATGACGAAATGAGAGGCGCTGCCGCTATTCCTCCAGGAAAGGGTTCAGATCGCCTCGCCCTTCAGCAGCCTCGGCGTGTCGCCGGAGAGGCCCGAGGCCTGGCGGATGAAGAAATCCTTCAGTCGGGGCATGCGCTCGACCAGCCCGAGGCCGAGATCGCGGACGGCGCGCAGCGGGCCGATGTCGTTGGAGAACAAACGGTTCAAGACATCGGTGGTGACGCCCATCTGCAGCGTGTCGAAGCGGCGCCATTGCTGGTAGCGCTCGAGCACGTCGAGGGCGCCGATATCCTGGCCGAGCCGGTCAGCCTCGACGATGACTTCGGCGAGCGCGGCGACATCCTTGAAGCCGAGATTGAGGCCCTGGCCGGCGATCGGGTGGATGCCATGGGCGGCGTCGCCGGCGAGCGCGATGCGCGGCGCGACGAAGGCGCGGGCCAGCGTCAGGCCGAGCGGCCAGGCGCGCGGCTTGTCGACGACCCTTATTTCGCCGAGCTTCAGGCCGAAGCGCTGCTCCAGATCGTGCTCGAAAACGAACTCGTCGCCCTCGACCAGAGCCTTCGCATCTTGCGTGCGCTCCACCCAGACGATCGACGAGCGGTTGGTTCCGTCCTTGTCCGGCTTCAGCGGCAGTGTCGCGAAGGGGCCTGCTGGCAGGAAATGCTCCTCGGCGCGGCCGTTGTGCGGGCGCTCATGCGCCACCGTGCAGACGATGCCGGACTGGCCGTATTCCCATTTGACGGTCTTGATGCCGGCCAGGTCGCGCAGCCTGGAGTTGACGCCATCGGCGGCAATCAGCAGCCGCGCCTTCATCGCCGCGCCGTCGGCCAGATGCACCGTGATGCCGGCGCCGTTGACGTCGAAGGCGCTGACCGCGACGCCTTCGATGATATCGATGCCGAGCTTTTCGGCGCGGCGGCGCAGCGCGCCGTTCAAGTCACGGTTGGCGACCATGTGGGCGAAAGGCTCGCCCGGCGCCACCTCGCCGTCGAAGGTCAGGAACACCGGGCGCACCGGGTCGGCGGCGCGCGAATCGGTGATGATCATTTCGGTGATCGCCTGCGCTTCCGGCGCGATTTCGTCCCAGACACCGAGCTGCTCCAGCATGCGGCTGGCGGCGGCGGCGATGGCCGAGGCGCGGCCGTCCCGTTGCCAGACGCCCGCAGGCGCGGCGTCGACGACGGCGATGGCGAGGCCCGGCCGCGCCTGCTTCAGCGACACGGCCGCGGTGAGGCCGACATAAGCCGCGCCGGCGATGAGCACGTCGAGCGGCGCTTCGCGGTTCGCGTCGGCCTTTGCTCCATCCGGCTTGCGGTCGACCATGGCATCATCCTTTCGCGGCTTCGTCCGGCCGCCGCTTGCGGCCTTGACTGGCCGCACATCCTGTCCGAAACCGGCCATGGCGCATCCCTTGAAGGATTTCAGACATGACGGCGGCCATGGACGAGCTTCTCGACATTCTCGACCTCGAGCAGCTCGAACACAATCTGTATCGTGGTCGCAGCCCAAAGGTCGACTGGCAGCGCGTCTTCGGCGGCCAGACCATCGCCCAGGCGCTGGTCGCCGCGCAGCGCACCGTGGAACCGGAGCGCCACGTGCATTCGCTGCACGGCTATTTCATGCGGCCCGGCGACACCAAGCTGCCGATCGTCTACGAGGTCGACCGCATCCGCGACGGCGGCTCCTTCACCACGCGCCGGGTCGTGGCGATCCAGCATGGCCAGGCGATCTTCTCGCTGGAGGCCTCGTTCCAGCAGGACGAGATTGGCCTTGAGCACCAGATGCCGATGCCGCGCGACGTGCCGGCGCCCGACACGCTGCTGTCCCAGCGCGAGCTGCTCGGCAAATTCGGCGAAGCGGTGCCGGAAGGCATCAGGCGCTACTGGGATCGCGACCGGCCGATCGAGATGAAGCCGGTGATGCTGAAGCACTATACAAGCCGCGAGAAGCTGGAGCCGCAGCAGAACATCTGGATCCGCACCACCGGCCCGGTGCCCGAAAACCGTGCGATACAGGCGGCCGTGCTCGCCTACCTCTCCGACATGACGCTGCTCGACACCTCGACCTTCGCGCATGGCCGCGCCATCTTCGACCGCGACATCCAGGCGGCCAGCCTCGACCATGCCATGTGGTTCCACCGCAGCCACTCGCTCGACGACTGGATCCTCTACAATCAGGACAGCCCGTCGACACAGGGGTCGCGCGGCTTCACCCGCGGTTCGCTGTTCGCGCGGGACGGAACGCTCATCGCTTCGGTCGCCCAGGAAGGCCTAATCCGACTCAAGCGCTGAGCCGGGTTCTGGTCGATGCCTGCCAAGCAGGCATTTTTGAAATTTTGCCTATTTTTTGATCACGACACCCGATGCGGCCGCGCACAAATGATGTGCGCAGGCCGATCTGCCCCTTTGTTTACAACAGGTTAACGCCCTGCTTCGGCAATTGGCACGGAGCTTGAATCCTGTCGGGCACTCTCCGGCTCTCCTCGGGATCGGTGTAGGTGTGCAAACGCGGGGGACCGCAACAGCAAAGGGTGAAACCTTATGAAAATCGTGATGGCAATCATCAAGCCGTTCAAGCTCGACGAGGTGCGCGAAGCGCTCACCGCCGTCGGCATCCAGGGCCTGACCGTCACCGAAGTTAAAGGCTACGGGCGTCAGAAGGGGCACACGGAAATCTATCGCGGCGCGGAGTACGCGGTCAGCTTCCTGCCCAAGATCAAGATCGAGGTCGCGGTCGGCGCCGACATGGTCGACAAGGCCGTCGAAGCCATCACTTCGGCCGCCAAGACCGGCCAGATCGGCGACGGCAAGATCTTCGTCTTCGGCATCGACCAGGCGGTGCGCATCCGTACCGGCGAAACAGACACCGACGCGCTCTGAGCGGCGACCATCCATTCCAACGGAGAGTTAAATGAATATTCCTTCCACCTTGAAGACGACGGGACGCGCGGCCGCTTCGCTCGCTCTCGTAGCGCTGAGCACCGCCGCCGCCTTCGCGCAGGAGGCCGCTCCGGCGGCGCCTGCGGCGCCCGCCGCTCCGACCCCGGTTCTCGACACCGGCAATACCGCCTGGATGCTGACCTCGACTGCGCTGGTGCTGATGATGACCATTCCGGGCCTGGCGCTGTTCTACGGCGGCATGGTGCGCAAGAAGAACGTGCTCGCCACCATCATGCAGAGCTTCGCCATCACCTGCCTGGTGACGGTGCTGTGGTTCATGTTCGGCTATTCGCTCGCCTTCACCACCAACGAATCCGCCAGCTTGAACAGCTATGTCGGCGGCTTCTCGCGGTTCTTCCACCACGGCATCACCGTCTCGACGCTCTGGCTGCCAGGCGTGGCGAATATTCCCGAATTCGTCTTCTCGATGTTCCAGTTGACCTTCGCCATCATAACGCCGGCGCTGATCGCCGGCGCCTTCGCCGAGCGCATGAAATTCTCGGCGCTGCTGATCTTCATGGGCCTGTGGCTGGTGTTCGTCTACGCGCCGATCGCGCATTGGGTGTGGGGCGGCGGCTTCCTCGGTTCGGCCGGTGTGCTCGACTTCGCCGGCGGCACGGTCGTCCACATCAACGCCGGTGTCGCGGGTCTGGTCTGCGCGCTGGTGCTGGGCAAGCGCGAGGGCTACGGCACCACCAACATGGCGCCGCATAACCTGGTCTACTCGGTCATCGGCGCCTCGCTGCTGTGGGTCGGCTGGTTCGGTTTCAACGCCGGTTCAGAACTGGCGGCCGATGGCCTTGCCGGCGCCGCGATGATGAACACGCAGGTTGCCACCGCCGCTGCGGCGCTCGCCTGGATGTTCGCCGAATGGATCGTCGCCAAGAAGCCTTCGGTGCTCGGCATCATCTCGGGCGCGGTCGCTGGCCTAGTGGCGGTGACGCCGGCCTCCGGCTTCGTCAACCCGACCGGCGCCTTCGTCGTCGGCATCCTCGCCGGCGTCATCTGCTACATCTCGGCGGTCAAGCTTAAGCACGCGTTCGGCTATGACGACTCGCTCGATGCCTTCGGCGTGCACGGCGTTGGCGGCATCGTCGGCGCGCTGCTCACCGGCGCGCTCGCCGATCCGACCATCAACGCGCTCGGCAAGGACGCCTCTGTCGGCAAGCAGCTCTACGGCATCGTCTTCACCATCCTGTGGACGGCGATCGCCACCTTCGTGATCCTCTACATCGTCAAGGCGCTGGTCGGCCTGCGTCCGTCGACCCAGGAAGAGGTCGAGGGTCTCGACGTCACCCAGCACGGCGAAGTGGTGCCGTAAGGCTGCCTTTGCCCTTTGCATGGGCGCAATTCCGGAGGGTTTCATGCCTTCCTGGAATTGCCCCGAGGGCCGGCGGATCCTCCTCCCGCTGGCCCGGAATTCCTCCCAAGATCCCGTCGTGATGTCTCGAAAGGGGCTCACGCCTTGAGGCCCGGAACACCCTTCCGGGCCTCCTTTTTTGTCCAGAGCCCGAAGCCGACTTCAAGACGGCCTGGGCGGCGACGCCCAAGGACAAGCAAGACAAGATGATGAAGGAGTGCCAGGACGCGGCGATGAGCAAGCCTCACGCCGAATTCTGCGCCAATCTGATGGCGTATGGCGGCGCCAACAAGTGATGCCCGAGGTCGGGTCCGAAAAGGCCTGATCGTTTCGGCGTTTCAAGCAAAAAGGTGGCGGGCTTCGCGGCTCGCCACCGTCGTTCCGCGCCATCTCCGGTAAAGGTCCATGGTTAATGCGGCCTTAACCTTCCCCCCGATAGTCTGGCGTTCGAATCTGCCGGAATGCGCCATGCGCCCGGCCAGGCAACGATCACGGGGAAGAGCATGCGTTCAGGCGCCTCAGCACCGCTCGCGCTGACCGATACGGGGCACGGCATCCAGGCATTCGCGCGGCGTCAGGTCGGGCGGCTGGCCGGCGCCGGGCTGTTCCTGTTCACCGCCTTCGGCATCGCGGCTTTGGCCACGTGGAACGTTGCCGACCCGAGCTTCTCGCACGCCACCAGCAACGTCGTCACCAACGCCATGGGTTATGCGGGTGCGGTGTTCTCCGACCTTGCCATGCAGTTCTTCGGTCTTGCCGCCGTGGCCGGTCTGGTGCCCGCGGTTGTCTGGGGCTTTCTGCTTTTCACCGCGCGCGGCGTCGACAAATTGCCGAAGCGCGGCTTCGCCTGGTTCGGCTTCGCGCTTCTGGCCGCGGCCATCGCCGGCTGCGTGACGCCGCCCAACACCTGGCCGCTGCCGACCGGGCTTGGTGGCGTCTTCGGCGACATGGTGCTGAAGATCCCGGGCATCGCCGTCGGCGGTTACCCGAAAGGGCTTTTCGCGACGATCATAGCGGTCGTCCTCGCCGCGCCGATGTTATGGCTGTTTGCCTATGGCTCGGCGCTGATCGCGCGTAAGAACGGCTTCGCCGTCATGGAGCGCGCTGCGGCGCCCGATCCGCGCGAGCAGGACGAGATGCTGTTCGACGAGGATGAGGACGAGGGCGACGAAGGCATCCTGGCGCTCGGCGCCCTCACCCATTGGTGGCTGTCGTTCCGCGCCTTCCTGCACCGCCGCGCCGAGCGCCGCAGGCGGGAGCGCGACGAGTTCGAGCCGCCGATGCAGCCCAAGTCCAGCGCCTGGCGGCGCGCCGCCGAGCGCGTCGAATCTGCCGAATTCGCCGAAAGCCGGGTGAGCCCGGGCGGCCGCGCCCGTGTCGAGCCGGAATTCTTTGCCGCCATGGTCAACGACCGCAGCGCTTCAGTCGATCCGGCGGACCAGGATATTTTCGAAAACGAGCAGGACGAGGACGTCGACCTCGACGACTTCGACGACGAGGCGCCTGCCCAGCGGCGCGGCGCGCACGCCAAGGTGCAGAATTTCCGCTCCGATGCCGCGACCCGTGTCGCGGCGCCGGCGGCGCGGCCGGTGCCGGGCGCCCGTGTACAGCGCGAGGCGCAGACCTCGCTGATCGGCTCCGACACGTTCGAGATGCCGTCGCTGCATTTCCTGTCCGAGCCGAAGAACGTCGCCAAGGATCCAAGCCTGTCGAAGGACGCGCTGGAGCAGAACGCGCGGCTGCTCGAAGGCGTGCTGGAGGATTTCGGCGTCAAGGGCGAGATCATCCATGTCCGCCCCGGTCCGGTCGTCACGCTCTACGAGCTGGAGCCGGCGCCCGGCATCAAGTCCTCGCGCGTCATCGGCCTGTCCGACGACATCGCCCGCTCGATGAGCGCGATCGCCTGCCGCGTCGCCGTGGTGCCTGGCCGCAATGCCATCGGCATCGAGCTGCCCAACGCCAAGCGCGAGACGGTCTATCTCAGGGAGATCATGGCCAGTCGCGACTTCGAGACGACCAAGGCGAAGCTGGCGCTGGCGCTCGGCAAGACCATCAATGGCGAGGCGGTCATCGTCGACATCGCCAAGATGCCGCATGTGCTGGTCGCCGGCACCACCGGCTCCGGCAAGTCGGTCGCCATCAACACGATGATCCTGTCGCTGCTCTACCGGATGACGCCGCAGGAATGCCGGCTGATCATGATCGACCCGAAGATGCTCGAGCTCTCCGTCTATGACGGCATCCCGCATCTGCTCACGCCGGTCGTCACCGATCCGAAGAAGGCGGTCGTGGCGCTGAAATGGACCGTGCGGGAGATGGAGGACCGCTACCGCAAGATGTCCAAGGTCGGCGTGCGCAACATCGACGGCTTCAACGCACGCGTTCAGCAAGCGGAGAAAAAGGGAGAGAAGATCTCGCGCACGGTGCAGACCGGATTCGACCGCCAGACCGGCGAGGCGATCTACGAGACCGAGAACCTCGATCTCGAGCCGATGCCCTATATCGTGGTCATCATCGACGAGATGGCCGACCTGATGATGGTGGCCGGCAAGGATATCGAAGGCGCGGTACAGCGCCTGGCGCAGATGGCGCGCGCCGCCGGCATCCATGTCATCATGGCGACGCAACGTCCCTCGGTCGACGTCATCACCGGCACCATCAAGGCCAATTTCCCGACCCGCATCTCCTTCCAGGTGACGTCGAAGATCGACAGCCGCACCATCCTTGGCGAGCAGGGCGCCGAGCAGCTGCTCGGCATGGGCGACATGCTCTACATGGCCGGCGGCGGGCGCATCCAGCGCGTCCACGGTCCGTTCGTCTCGGACGACGAGGTCGAGCGGATCGTCGCGCATCTGAAGCTGCAGGGCGTGCCGGAATATCTCGACGCCATCACGGAGGACGACGAGGAAGAGGACGAGGATGGCCCGTCCGGCAAGGGTGGTTCCGGCGGCGGTGGCGCCGGCAATTTCGAGGATTCCGACGATCCCTACGACCAGGCGGTGGCGGTGGTGCTGCGCGACGGCAAGGCCTCGACCAGCTACATCCAGCGGCGGCTCGGCATCGGCTACAACCGCGCCGCCTCGATCATCGAGAAGATGGAGAAGGAAGGCATTGTCGGCCCGGCCAACCATGCCGGCAAACGCGAGATTCTGGTGCCGACCGAGGATGACAAGTTCTAGGGTTTGTCAATATTCTGGTGAGGCCGGCCTGACCTGAATCTCGACAAACCTTGGCCCGACCAGAACGTAGGGTGAGCAGGCAACCGGAAATCGTCTGGCGCGTTTGTGCGAAGTTGTCGCGCACCCGCCAAACTTAGGCCCCAGTGGGAGTCCAGATACTGCCACGACACGAATCACAGGAAGTGACCGGCATGAACACCCAGACCGAATTCGCCATCACCCGCCGCCAGCTCCTCGGCCTCGGCTTGATGCTTGGCGGAGCTGCCGCTCTCAACCTTGTGCCCGGCTACCAGCTCGTGGCGGCCGCGCAGGCGGCGGTGCCGCCGGCGGCGCAGAAGATCGCCGATCATTTCTCCTCGGTGAAGTCGATGAGCGGCGAGTTCGTCCAGTTCGGCCCGAAGGGCGAGCAGACCGGCGGCAAGTTCTTCCTGGAGCGTCCGGGCAAGATCCGCTTCAACTATGACGGCTCCTCCAACTTCCGCGTCATCTCCGACGGCAAGTCGGTGGTGATCCTGAACAAGAAGCTCAACACTTCCGACCTCTACCCGCTGTCGAAGACGCCGCTGAAATTGCTGCTCGACGACCGGATCGATCTCTCCGGCGGGCGCGTCAAGGCCGTCAAGGAAGAGGACGACCTCACGACCATCAAGCTTTCCGACAAGTCGGTCTTCGGCAATGCCATGATCACCATGATGTTTGACCCGAAGACCTATGATCTGCGCCAGTGGACGATCACCGACGCGCAAGGCAAGGACACGACGGTGATGATCTTCAACACCAAGGAAGGCGTTAGCTTCCCGGCCGACACGTTTGCGATCGACTACACGGCGAACCGCGAGCTGAACACGAAGACGCGGTAGGCTTTCGCCGCGGTCGGAGCTTTATCCCGTTACGTTGGCGCCGCCCCTCATCTGGCTGCCGCCATCTTCTCCCCGTGAACGGGGAGAAGGGGCTTGGCGTCACCGCTTTCGCCGATCCCAGAGCGTCGCAACCGCTTCTTTCTCCCCGTTTACGGGGAGAAATGCCCGGCAGGGCAATGAGGGGCTGCGCCGACCTCCGTGAGTATAGCCGACCTTGTCTTTCCGGCGCGCGGCTGGCACTAGTTCGGCGATTCCTTTCCGGACCCGCCTGAATGCCTTTCACCATCGCCACCTGGAACATCAACTCCGTGCGCCTGCGCATGCCGATCGTCGAGCGGCTGCTGAAGGAGCATGCGCCGGACGTGCTGTGCCTGCAGGAAACCAAGGTGCCGGACGAGCTGTTCCCGGAGAAGGCATTCCGCAAGGCGGGCTACGAGCACATCCTGTTTCACGGCCAGAAGGGCTATCACGGCGTCGCCACCGTCGCGCGCCGGCCGATCGAGCTGGTCGAGAAGCGGCGCTTCTGCGAGATCGACGACAGCCGGCATCTGTCGGTCAGGGTCCAGGCGGGCGGCAAATCGGTGCTGGTGCATAATTTCTACGTGCCGGCCGGCGGCGATGAGCCCGATCCGGAGATTAACCGCAAATTCCGCCACAAGCTCGATTTCGTCTACGAGATGAATTCCGTGCCGGCGATCGGCGACGAATCGTCGGCGTCGATCCTGGTCGGCGACCTGAACATCGCGCCGCAGGAGCACGATGTCTGGTCGCACAAGCAGCTGCTCAACGTCGTCAGCCATACGCCGGTCGAGACGACGAATTTCGAGGCGATGCGCAAGACCGGCGGCTGGGTCGACCTGATGCGGCTCAACGTGCCGGCCGAGCAGAAGCTCTACACCTGGTGGAGCTATCGCGCGAAGGACTGGGAAGCGTCGAACCGCGGCCGCCGCCTCGACCATGTCTGGTCGTCTGCCAATCTGGTGCCGAGCTTCAAGGGATATGAAATCCTGCAGGCGGCGCGAGGCTGGGAAAAGCCGTCCGACCATGTGCCGGTGATTGCGCGGTTCGACCTGGATTAGGACGGGCCTTCCGGCGGCGCCTACCCCGTAAAACGCGGCGCCAGTTCCTCGATGCGGGCGATCATCTGCTGGAATTCCTCCAGGATGCGCTCATGCAACAGCACCGCGATCTCCGGATATTCTTCCAGGATTCGGTGGAACATCTTGCGGCTCAATCGGATCACTTCAGAGTCGACCGCTGCGGAGGCGCTGGTCAGCCGGTTGGTGTCGGCTATCAGCGCCAGTTCGCTCAGCATAGTGCCCGGACCCGCGGTGCCGATCGGGACGCGTTCGCCCCCTAGCTCCCGATAGAGCGTGATCAGGCCGCTGACCACGATGTAGGCAGAATCAGCAACATCATCCTCGCGGTAGAGCTTATGGTCGGCCTGCAGCATGGTGGTCTCGGCGCCGAAGGCGAGCAGGCGCAACTGTTCCTGGGTGAAGCCCTGGAAAAGCTTCACGCCGGACAGGATGCGGATGTCGTCATCCAGCGCCATCCTAGCTGTGTCCCCGAGCGGTCAGTCCAGTCCCTCCTTTGGAGCGGCGCGCCCTCCTGGGCGCGCGAGAAGCGCTCCACCATGCATCGTGCGATGCGTGCAACGAGCCGATCCATCACCCTCCAGCATCAGGATCTACCCGAAGCGGTCCCGCCCGACCGCTCTCATCTCTTTTGGCTCAATTCCGGACGGAAGGCTACGGCGAAGCCGCCAAGCCCAGCCGTTTCGTACTTTTCCTGGAATTGCTTAGATCATGAAATGTTTAAGGAACCAGCTTGTAGCCGCCGCTTTCTGTCACAAGAATTTCGGCATTGGAAGGATCGCGCTCGATCTTCTGGCGCAACCGGTAGACATGGGTCTCGAGCGTGTGCGTGGTGACGCCGGAATTGTAGCCCCAGACCTCTTCCAGCAGCACGTCGCGCGTCACCACCTTCTGGTCGGCGCGGTAGAGATATTTGATGATCGAGGCTTCCTTCTCGGTCAGCCGCACCTTGGCGCCGCGCGGATCGATCAAGAGCTTCTGGCTGGGCTTGAACGTGTAGGGTCCGACCGAGAAGGTGGCGTCCTCGCTCTGCTCATGCTGGCGAAGCTGGGCGCGGATGCGGGCTAACAGGACGGCGAAGCGGAAGGGCTTGGTCACATAATCGTTGGCGCCGGCCTCGAGACCCAGAATCGTGTCGGAATCGGTGTCGTGGCCGGTCAGCATGATGATCGGCGCCTTGTAGCCGCCCTTGCGCAGGATCTTCACCGCCTCGCGGCCATCCATATCGGGCAGGCCGACATCCATGATGAGCAGGTCGACGACGCCGCCGCGCGCAGCGGCAACGCCTTTCGCGGCGGTCGATTCCTGCTGAACGTCGAATTCCTCGTAGAGCGCCAGCTGCTCGACCAGGGTGGCGCGCAGGTCGTCGTCGTCATCGACGATCAGGATGGTGCGTGATGTCATGGATATCAATCCGTTGTTTTAAAAAGAATATTCAGTTGACCTCCCCCATTTATGCGGAAGCTCACCGGCGCAACAGCCGATCACAGTGATTTGTTCCGTGACACGATCATACAAGAAAAAACGCGCGCGCAATGAGGCGGGCGCATTTTTGCCGAAAGGCCTGCGCGTTTTGGTGGTGCGGACGCGGCCCGGCAATCCCGCGCAAGGCTTCCTGCAAGCCGGCATAACGGCGTTTCCCTGCGCCCTGGGGCGCAGCGGCATCACAGCCAACAAGCATGAAGGGGATGGCGCGACGCCGCTGGCGTCGATGCGCATCCTGTCGGGCTATTTCCGGGGCGATCATTTCGCGGGCGGGCGCAGGACGAAGCTTCCGATGGCGCCGATCGGTCCGGATCTCGGCTGGTGCGAGGTGCCTAACGACCGCAACTACAACCGTCCGGTGAAGATCCCCTATGGCGCGAGCCATGAGCGGATGAAGCGCGACGACCGGCTCTACGATGTCTGCCTGGTGCTCGACTGGAACATCGCGCCGCGCTTGCGCGG
The DNA here is from genome assembly GCF_003952405.1 of Mesorhizobium sp. M2A.F.Ca.ET.043.02.1.1. NCBI lineage: Bacteria > Pseudomonadati > Pseudomonadota > Alphaproteobacteria > Hyphomicrobiales > Phyllobacteriaceae > Mesorhizobium > Mesorhizobium sp. M2A.F.Ca.ET.043.02.1.1. Next base: position 2,988,516 of record NZ_CP034445.1, on the reverse strand, counting down.
GCGCGGCAGCGCGATCTTCTTCCATCTGGCCCGGCCGGGCTTCACGCCGACCCAGGGCTGCGTGGCGGTGACGGCGCGGACCATGGCAAGGCTGCTTCCGTTGCTGTCGGATAGGACGGTGGTGAAGGTGGTGAGGTAGGTAGGCAGTAGGGCAGTAGGGCAGTAGGCGGTTCTTTTCGCTACTGCCCTACTCCCTTACTGCCTTAGCGACGACGCTGCCAACCTGTCCCCAGCAGTCCGATCTCTCGGAACTCGCGGTCCAATGCCTTTGCGATGTCGCGACGCCGGCTGCCGACGTCGCGCAGGTCGCGGTCGGAAAGGTCTTCGACGGATTCCCCAGGCAAGGTGGCGGCGACGCGGGCCTGGCGCAGCCAATCGCGTGCCGAACGCAGCCAAAGGGTCAGGCCCGAGGGCGATTCCAGGGGGGTGCAGGGCTTCAGGGCGATCTCGGACATGGCTTTATCCCGTGTTCTCCGGATATCAAATCCGGTTTGATGGTGTTTCGATGAAGCCATCATGCCGGATTGAAAAACAAACGAGAAACGAGTAGTTCTTTTCCGATCATCAAGTTTTATTTGGAGATCATATGTCCAGGCTGCTGCCCGGAACGCGCGCGCTGAGGACGTTCGACGCGGCCGCCAGGCACCTCAATTTCACCCGCGCCGCCGACGAGCTCGGCCTGACGCCGGCGGCGGTCAGCCACCAGATCAAGGAAATCGAGGATCAGCTCGACCTGGTGCTGTTCACGCGCACCAGCCGTAGCATCCGGCTGACCGAGGCGGGCAGCCTGCTGCATGATGCGTCGATCGACGCGCTCGACCTGCTCAACCGGGCGGTGTCTCGAGCCCGCAAGATGACGCGCGGCACTGCATTGTTGAAGGTGACGCTCGACGCGCAGTTCGCGACGAAATGGCTGATGCGCCGCATCGACGATTTCCGCCAACAGAAGCCCGGCATCGAGCTGCGCTTCGACATCACCTACGACGTAAGGGACTTCGAGCGCGACGATGTCGATATCGGCATCCGCTTCGGTACCGGCAAATATCCGGGGCTCGTCGCGCACCGGCTGTTCGAGAACATCATCATCCCGGTGTGCAGCCCAGCGCTGCTGGCGTCGGGTCCGCCGCTGAACGAGCCGCGCGATCTCTTCAACCATACGCTCGCGCATATCGAATGGTCGCGGCAGGGTGTGACCTGGCCGAACTGGAGCATGTGGATGCAGGCGGCCGGCGTCGATGATTTCGACGACAGCCGCACGCTGGTGTTCGGATCGTCAACCGATGCCACCCAGGCAGCGCTGGACGGCAATGCGGTGGCACTGGCCGACTTCGCCATGGTCGCCAACGATCTTTCGCAAGGGCGCCTGGTGCGACCCTTCGAGCTCGGCATCAAGGTCGCGCCGGAATTCGCCTATTTCCTGGTCTACCCCGAGACTGCGAAAGACGACGCGCGGGTCACCGCTTTTCGCGAATGGCTGCTGGACGAGGCGGCGAAAACGCCGACATAGTACCTGTCGTCAGACTGCCGGCGCGGCCGGCGCGCCGAACCAGCCGATGACGGCGCCGATGATCAGCATCACGCCCAGCCAATGGCCGGCATCGATCAGGGTCAGGGCCCAGCCGAAACCTTCATAGCGGTGGTTGACGGCAAGCGTGGTGGCGATGAAGCCCAGCCAAAGCACGAACCCGAACAGCAAGCCCGCGACCGGGTTCGGCTCGCCGCCGGTGATTGCCCCCACCACCAATGTCAGGACAAGCGCCATGACCAGCTCGGCGACGAAGCTGACGATGAAGGGAACGGCCGAGCGTTGCATGGTGGCCGGGTCGAGCTTGGCCGCCTTCAGCCAAGGCTTGCTCAGGCTCATATACCAGGCTGCGCCGAACAACCATGCGACGACGGCGGCGACAACCACCGCCAGCCAGTTCACGACCGAAAAATCCATGCTTTCCCCTCCAGATCGAGACGCGATGGAACGCTTGTTCGGCGATCGCGTCAAGCGAGGCGCCAGACGGTCGTGCGCTTGACTTCGGCATCCTCCAGCACGCGCGTCACCGGAACCTGGTAGACAGCAAGCGATTGCAGCCCGGTCCTGGGGAGGTAGGCGCGGCCGGGATCGCCGACGAGGATCTCGGCGCCGCGCGCCTTCAGTGACGCGAACCAGGGCAGCAGCCTGTCGGCGAAAGCCTTGTCGTAGAAGACGTCACCGGCAAGCACGACGTCCCAGCCATCGTCGGAGCCGACGCAATCCGTGCCGAGGAACTGCGCTTCGACGCCGTTGGCTTCGAGGTTAAGCGCGATCGCCGTCTCGCAGAACGGATCGATGTCGGCGGCGATCGCCTGCCTCGCACCCGCTTTCATCGCGGCTATGGCGACGAGGCCCGAGCCGGAGGCGAAGTCGAGCACGCGTCTGCCGCGCACCGCCCCGGGATTGTCGAGCACATAGCGGGCGAGGCCCTGGCCGCCGGCCCAGGCGAAGGCCCAGAAGGGCGGCGGCAGGCCGATCTCGGCCAACTCCTCCTCGGTGCGCAGCCAAAGGTCATGTGCCTCGTCGGCGAGGTGCAGCAGCACTTCCGGCACATGCGGCGGCGCCATCAGCGCTGTGTTGTCGAGGATGAACTTTTTGGCGCTTTTCGGCGTGAGCCTGGTCACGGCGCCGGGTTGAGCTTGGCCATGCGGCAGACCTCTTTCCATTCGGCCGGCGTCACCGGCTGCACGGAAAGCCGGCCGAGCCGGACCAGCGCCATCTCGGCGAGCTTGGGATTGGCCTTGACCTGTTCCAACGTCACCGGCTTCGGCACGTCCTTGTAGGCGCGGATGTCGACGCATTCCCAGCGCGGATCGTCGGTCGTCGTATCGGGATGCGCCAGCGCGCAGACCTCGGCGATGCCGACAATGTCGAGCCCTTCATTGGAATGATAGAAGAAGCCGAGATCGCCGATCTGCATCGCCTTCATGTTGTTGCGGGCGGCGTAGTTGCGCACGCCGTCCCACTGCGTGCCGGCCTTGCCCTTGGCCTTCAGCGCCTCGAAGGAAAAGACCGAGGGTTCGGACTTGAACAGCCAGTAGTTCATGCTCGTATTCCTCCTTGGCGCACGGACCTGAATTAACTAGCCGCCGGCTTGTTGAAGGTCCAGTTCCACTGACGGATCTCGACGCTCTCGAACAGGCCCGCCTTGGCGTAAGGGTCGGCTGCCGACAGCGCCTGCGCTGCAGCCAGGTCCGGCGCCTCGACCACGACGAGGCTGCCGTCCGGCTTGCCCTCGGCGTTGAGGAAGGGACCGGCGAAGGCCAGCTTCCCCTCGCCGTTCAGGCCTTCGAGAAACGCGACATGGGTCGGCCTGGTGTCGATGCGCAGCTGCAGGCTGCCGGGCTTGTCCTTGCAAATCAACGCAAACAGCATTTTTCAACTCCGATGGTTCAGATGTCGGTTTCGGTCTTGAGCGGGCGTGTCATCAGCGCGGTCACGGCCTGGCCGATGGTGATCCTGCCGTCGAGGATGGCGGCGACGGCCGAAATGATCGGCGCCTCGATGCCGCGCTCGGCGGCGATGCGGGCGGCAATGCCCGCCGTCGGCACGCCTTCGGCAAGCGGCAGGCCGGCAAGCGGCTTGCCCTGGCCGAGCGCCAGGCCATAGGCGAAATTGCGCGATTGCCTCGAGGAGCAGGTGAGCAAGAGGTCGCCAAGGCCGGAAAGCCCCATCAGCGTCTCCGGCCTGGCCCCGAAAGCGGCGCCGATGCGGCGCAATTCGACGAAGCCGCGCGTCACCATGGCGGCCTGGGCGCTTGCGCCAAGACCCGCGCCGGTGACGGCGCCCGCGGCGATGGCAAAGACGTTCTTCAGCGCGCCGCCGATCTCGACGCCGATCAGGTCGTCGCTGGAATAGCAGCGCAGATTCTCCGCCGAGAAGCGCGCGGCAAGCTCGGCCGCCAGTTCCGCCTCGCGGGCCGCGACCACGACCGCCGTCGGCAGGCCGCGCGCGACATCGCTGGCGAAGCTCGGGCCGGAAAGTGCTGCGACCGGATTGCCCGGCAGGCTTTCCTCGACAATCGTCGAGAGCAGCGCGCCGGTGTCGCGCTCGATGCCCTTGGCGCAGAGCACAAGCGGTATGCCCGCAGGAACGTGGTTGTCGGCTTGGGCCAGGACGGCGCGCAGCGACTGCGCCGGCGTCACGGCGAGCACGCAGTCGGCGCCGTCGAGCGCGGCCGCCATGTCGCTGGTGGCCGCGATGCCGGGCGCGATCTTGATGCCAGGCAAATAGCGCGGGTTCTCGCCGCGGGCGATGGCGGCGACGGTATCAGCGTCGCGCGCATAGAGACGCACATCATGGCCGGCGCGCAGCATGGCAAGGGCCAGCGCCGTGCCCCAGGCGCCGCCGCCGAGCACCGCGACGCGCCAGCCGCTGCCGGATTTCCTGCCGCTCGTTTCCTTCGCGCTCATGCCTTGGCCCCGCGCCGACCCGAGCCGACCAGGGGCGCGGAAACGCTGTCGAGCGGCCAGCGCGAACGTGGCACGAAGTCGGCGCTGTTTTCGTCGGCGATGCCGGCGCGCAGGCGTTCGATGCCGGCCCAGGCGATCATCGCCGCATTGTCGGTGCACAGTTTCTGCGGCGGCGCGACAAAGGCGAAGCCGGCTTGCGCGCAAAGCGCTTCAAGCGTCGCCTTGATCGTGCGGTTGGCCGCAACGCCGCCGGCGACGACCAGCGCCGGTTTTGCCTGATCGGGAAATTCCTGGCGGAAGCGGGCAAGGGCGCGGCCGACACGGTCGCCCAGCGCGTCGGCCACCGCCGCCTGGAAGGAAGCGCAGATGTCGGCGACGTCCTGGTCGCTCAACGGCGCAATCGCGGTCGCCGCCTGGCGCACCGCCGTCTTCAGACCCGAGAAGGAGAAATCCGGCTGCGCCGAGCCTTTCATCGGGCGCGGGAAGGCGAAGCGGCCGGCGTCGCCTGTCGCCGCCGCCTTCTCGACATTCGGGCCGCCGGGATAGGGCAGGCCGAGCATCTTGGCCGTCTTGTCGAAGGCCTCGCCGAGCGCATCGTCGATCGTGGTCGCCCAGCGCTGGTAGTCGCCGACGCCGCGCACCGCGACGATCTGGGTGTGGCCGCCGGAGACGAGCAGCAGAAGGTAAGGGAAGTCCAGCCCGTCGGTCAGCCGCGCGGTCAGCGCGTGGCCCTCGAGGTGGTTGATGGCGATCAGCGGCTTGTTCGCGGCGGCCGCGATCGCCTTGGCCGTCATCAGGCCGACGATCAGCCCACCCACCAGGCCAGGCCCCGCCGTCGCGGCGATGGCGTCGACCTCGTCCAGCGACACCTTGGAATCTTCAAGTGCCGCCTCGACGATGCCGTCCAGAGCCTCGACATGGGCACGCGCGGCGATCTCCGGCACGACGCCGCCGAAGGCCGCATGCTCCTCGATCTGGCTCAACACCACGTTGGACAGGATTTCGGGCGCGGCGCCGCCGTCCAGCGCCACAACGCTGGCCGCCGTCTCGTCGCAGCTCGTCTCAATGCCCAGAACGCGGATCAATTGGTCGCTAGCCTCAAAGATTGTATCACCGGAGGTCTATCGATATTCAGGTGATGCCGGCCTGCAAATGACGGGTTCCTGCGCTTCCGGTGCTCACGTACTTCAAGTACGCTCCGCTCCGGTTCTCGGAACCCACCATTTTCGGCTCGGCCTGACCTGAATCTCGACAGACCTCGGCCAAGGACGGGGTTATCACGGACCGCGCGCCATGCAAACTTTGAAAATCGGAACACGCGGCAGCCCGCTGGCGCTGGCACAGGCGCATGAGACGCGGGCGCGGCTGATGCAGGCGCACGGGCTGCCGGAGCAGGCGTTCGAGGTGGTGCCGATCTCGACCAGCGGCGACCGCATCCAGGACCGGCCGCTCTCGGAAGCCGGCGGCAAGGGCCTGTTCACCAAGGAAATCGAGGAAGCGCTGCTCGACGGGCGCATCGACATCGCCGTGCATTCGTCGAAGGACATGCCGACGGTGCTGCCCGACGGGCTGGAGCTTGTCACCTTCCTGTCGCGCGAGGACGCGCGCGACGCTTTCATCGGCAAGCGGGTGAAGCGGATCGCCGACCTGCCGCATGGCGCGGTGGTCGGTTCGTCGTCGCTCAGGCGCCAGGCGCTGCTTCGCCGCATGCGCCCGGATTTCGAGGTGGTGATCTTCCGCGGCAATGTGCAGACGAGGCTGCGCAAGCTCGACGAGGGCGTCGCCGAGGGCACGATCCTGGCCTATGCCGGGCTGAAGCGGCTCGGGCTCGAACATGTCGTCACCGACCTGATGTCGCTCGAGGATTTTCCGCCGGCGCCGGGGCAAGGCGCGATCGGCATCGAAACCCGTGTCGGCGACCGCGAGGTCGAAAAAATGCTGGCGGCGATCCATCACGTGCCGACCGGCCAGGCGCTCGCCTGCGAGCGCGCCTTCCTCGCCGCGCTCGACGGCTCCTGCCGCACGCCGATCGCCGGCCATGCGACGGTCGCAGGCGAAAAACTGTCCTTCGCCGGGCTGATCATCTCGCCCGACGGTTCGCAATCGCATGAGGTGCGGCTGGAAGGCGAGGCCGCGGACGCGGCGGAGATCGGGCTTGACGCCGCGCGGACGGTCCGCGCCAGGGCGGGCGCTGAATTCTTCGACGGCTGGGCCTGACATGGTCCGCGTCCTGGTGACGAGGCCGGAGCCCGGCGCGTCGCGCACGGCGCGACACCTCGAAGCCCTGGGATTTCAGCCTGTCCTGCTGCCGCTTACCGAGACGAGGGCATTGCCGGTCGAGTCGGCCATCGGCGCCGATGCCGTCGCGGTTGCGGTCACCAGCGCCAATGCGGTGCGCCATGCGCCAAAGCCGCTGGTCGCGTCGCTTGCGGGCCTGCCATGCCACGCGGTCGGCAAACGGACGGCCGAGGCCTGCCGCGCGGCGGGATTTTTATCGGTCGCGGAAGGTCCGGGCGATGCCGAGGCGCTGGCCGACGCCATCGCCGGCGGCCTTGCCGGCAAGGCAATCGTCTATCTGTGCGGCCGCGTCCGCTTTCCGGTGTTCGAGCAGCGGCTGACGGCGGCCGGCGTGCATGTCCAGGCAATCGAGACCTACGACACGACAGGCGTCGACTATGGCGATGCCGATGTGGTCGCCCGCCTGTCGGGCCGGCCGGTCGAGGCCGCGCTGCTCTATTCAGCCAAGGCCAGCTTAGCGCTGGTCGGCCTGATGGCGCGGCCGACGCTACGGTATCTCTTTGAAAAAACGCAGTTCCTGGCGCTCTCGACGCGCGTCGGCCAGCCGATGGAAGGCATTGCCGGCAGCAGGGTCCGCGTCGCGTCCCAGCCTGAGGAAGAGGCGTTGCTCGCGCTTTTGTCGCAACCGCGCTAGGCCGCGTCATCACACCGCCCCTTTTCACCGCTTGGTGATGTGCTAGAGCATCCTGAAGCTCTGGACCCTTCGATCCATCCCAAGCCAATTGCGGAGCCCAAGCATGGTCAAGACGCCGAAGATGCGACATTCGAAGACCCGGCGCGAGCCGGTGACCATCGAACTCGAGCCCGGCGCCGTCTCGCGAATCACCGACGAGGATGCCGCGAAGGCCAAGGCCGCGCAGACCGACGAGGCGAAGGCGGAAGAGGCTGCGGCCGCTTCGCAGCCGGAGGCGCCGGAAGAGCCGATCCATGCCGAGCAGGCCGATATCGAGCCGTGGGAGCATAGCGACGCCGCCCAGGCAGCGGCCGAAAGGCCCGAAGCCGCCAAAGGCGAGCCCGAGGCGCCGTATCCAAGCGACTCCGATGAGCCGAGGAGCCAGCCCCAGGGCTTCGACTACAATTTCGAGGACGCATCCGCGCCTGGGTCCAGCGCCCCGGCATCGAAATCAAGCGAGACGCGGGCCGAGGATCGCGCGCCGCAGCCGCCGCGCAGAACCGGCGTCAGCGCCATCGCAGCGGGGGTCATCGGCGGCGTGATCGCGCTTGCCGGCGCCGGCCTGCTGCAGGCGGTCGGCCTGCTTGGCGCGCCGGGATCGAACGGCGGATCGCTCGAAGGCGTCAATGGCGAGATCGCGTCGCTGAAAAGCGAGATCGCGGCGCTGAAGGAAAGCGGCGACAAGGGAGCCTCCGCCAAGGTCGAGGGTCTGTCCACGGCGATCGAGCAGGTCAAGTCCGATGTGGCGGCGTTGAAATCCTCGGCGGGCCAAGGCGGTGACAGTGCCGCGCTCAAGGCGCTCGGCGACAAGGTCGGCCAGATCGAGACCGCCGTTGCCGATCTGCAGAAGAACGGCAATACGGCGCCCGTCGATCTCGGTCCGCTCAACGAGAAGATAGCCGGGCTCGACGCTCTGGTGAAATCGACCGGCGACGCGGCCAAGGCCGAGGATGGCCGGCTGGCGGCGCTGGAACAGTCCGTGTCGCAGCTTTCCGGCAAGGTCGAGGCGCAGGCCTCGCAGCCCAAGATCGCGCTGGCCATTGCCGCCTCGGCGCTGAAGGCGGCGCTCGACCGCGGCGCGCCCTTCGCGACCGAGCTCGACACCTTCGCGGCCATCGCGCCGGACGCGCCCGAGCTCGCGGCGCTGCGCTCCTATGCCGATAAGGGCGTGCCGACCCGCGCCACCATCGCGTCGGAGGCCGAGACCGCCGCAAACGCCATGGTCGAGGCGGCAAAGCCTGTCGACCAGGATGCCGGTTTCTTCCAGAGCCTGGTGTCGAGCGCGGAATCGCTGGTCAAGGTGCGGCCGGTCGGCAGCGTTGAAGGCAAGGGCGCGCCCGAAACCGTCGCCCGCATGGAAGTGGCGGTCAACCAGGGCGACTACGCCAAGGCGCTCAGCGAATATGACACGCTGCCCGACGCCGCGAAGGCGGCCGGCGCCGACTTTGCCGGCAAACTGAAGGCGCGGCTGGAGGTCGAAAAGCAGCTCGAAGCGCTGATTGCCGGCGCGACGAAGGCGTGAGGACGAACAGATGATCCGCCTTCTCGCCTTCCTCTCCGTCGTCTTCGCGCTGGGGCTGGGCTTTGCCTGGCTGGCCGACCGTCCGGGCGAGATGCTCGTCACCTTCAACGGCTACCAGTACCAGGTCACGCTGATGGTGGCGGCGGTGGCGATCGTTGCCGTCGTCGCCGCGGTGATGATCGTCTGGTGGCTGATCAAGTCGTTGTGGAACAGCCCCTACACGATCTCGCGCTATTTCCGCGTGCGCCGCCGCGACCGCGGCTACCAGGCGCTGTCGACCGGCATGATCGCGGCCGGCGCCGGCGACGGCGCGCTGGCGCGCAAGAAGACCAAGGAAGCGGCGAAGCTGATCAACGCCGACCAGGAGCCGCTGATCAATTTGCTCGACGCGCAGGCCTCGCTGCTCGAAGGCGACCATAAAGGCGCGCGCGAGAAATTCGAGCGTATGCTCGACGATCCCGAGATGCGGCTGCTCGGCCTGCGCGGGCTTTATCTGGAAGCCGAGCGGCTCGGCGACCGCAATGCCGCGCGCCACTATGCCGGCCGCGCGGCGGCGGTGGCGCCGCAGCTCGCCTGGGCGGCGGAGTCGACGCTGGAGGAACTGACCGAACGCGGCGACTGGGATGGCGCGCTGAAGCTGGTCGAGGGGCAAAAATCGACAAGGCAGATCGAGCGCGACGCGGCCAACCGCCGCCGCGCCGTGCTGCTGACGGCCAAGGCGCAGGCGCTGGTCGACAGCGACCCGAACGCGGCCCGCACCGCGGCGCTCGAAGCCAACAAGCTGGCGCCCGATTTCGCGCCGGCCGCGGTGATCGCCGCCGATCTGGTTATCCGGCAAAACGACGTGCGCAAGGGCGCCAAGATCCTGGAAGCCGCCTGGAAGGCCGAGCCGCATCCCGACATTGCCGAGCTTTACACGCATGCGAGGCCGGGCGATGCCGTGCTCGACCGTCTCAACCGGGCGAGGAAGCTGCAGGAATTGAAGAGGAACCACGCCGAGTCGTCAATGGCCGTGGCGCGCGCGGCGCTCGACGCGCAGGACTTCGCCACCGCGCGGCGCGAGGCGGAGGCCGCGATCCGCATGGATCGCCGCGAGGGGGCCTATCTGCTGCTCGCCGATATCGAGGAAGCCGAGACCGGCGACCAGGGCAAGGTCAGGCAGCTGCTGTCCAAAGCCGTACGCGCGCCGCGCGATCCGGCCTGGGTGGCGGACGGCGTCATCTCCGAGCGCTGGGCGCCGGTGTCGCCGGTCACCGGCAAGCTCGACGCCTTCACCTGGCGCGCGCCGATGGAGCGGCTCGGCCAGCTGATCGACAGCGAGACGGACGCCGCGGTGCCGGCGATCACAGCTGCGCCGCCCGCTGCAGCACCCGCTGAAAAGGCGATCGACATTGTTGCGGACGCGCCTGTCGAGAAGCCCTTGCCGGCGAATGGCGGCGAGAAGGACGCGGCTGTTACGGAAGATGTCAGCGAAGCTGAAACCGCTGGGCGGGGTTCGGAATTACCTCCTCTGCCCGACGATCCGGGTGTCGCGCCGGAAGAGGAAGCGGAAAAATCGCCGCGCCGGTTTCGTTTGTTCTGAGGCAGGGTTTTGGCGGGTAGGGAAAAACATCAATGTTCGAGCGCGTATTGGCCTTCCTGAGGGACCTGCCGGCCGGCGGCGAAGCCAAGCCGAGCGCCGACGATCCGCGCGTCGCGGCCTCAGCGCTGCTCTACCACGTGATGAACGCCGACGGCGTGCGCCAGGACGTCGAATGGGAGCGCTTCAAGCAGATCCTGGCCGAGACCTATTCGGTGAGCGGCGAGGAGCTCGACGCGCTGGCCGCGGCCGGCGAGCGCGCCGACAATGAGGCGATCGACCTCTACGCCTTCACCAGCGTCTTGAAGCGCGATCTCGACGCCGAGGCGCGCAAGGCCTTCATCGGCCTGATGTGGGAAATCGTCTATGCCGACGGCGAGCTTGACGAGCTGGAGGACAACACCGTCTGGCGGGTCGCCGAGCTGATCGGCGTCGAGCGCCGTGACCGCATCGAGGCGCGCCGCAAGGCGGCGGCGCAGGTGCCCGGCGCGCGGGGCAAGTCGAGCGACGAATAACGGGACCCATCGCCTTCCATGCCACCCAGAGCGAGGCCGAGACCAAAAATCCTGATCGTGCTGCATCAGGAAACGTCGAGCCCCGGCCGCGTCGGCCATATGCTGCTGGAAGAAGGTTTCGATCTCGACGTCCGCCGGCCGCCATTGGGCGACGAATTGCCCTGCACGCTGGACGATCATGCCGGCGCGGTGGTGTTCGGCGGGCCGATGAGCGCCAATGACGAGGACGAGTTCGTCCGCCGCGAGACCGACTGGCTGCAAATCCCGCTGAAGGAGAACCGGCCGTTCCTCGGCATCTGCCTCGGCGCGCAGATGCTCGCCAACCATCTCGGCGGCAAGGTCGAGGGCCATGGCGACGGACTGGTCGAGATCGGCTGGTATCCGCTGAAGGCGACCGAGGCCGGCAGGAAGCTGCTGCACTGGCCGGAAATGGTCTATCAGTTCCACCGCGAGGGCTTTTCGCTGCCGAAGGAAGCGACGCTGCTGGCGACAGCGGAAACCTATCCCAACCAGGCGTTTCGTTACGGCGAGAACGCCTGGGGTATCCAGTTCCATGGCGAGCTGACCCGGATAATGATGCATCGCTGGGTGGTGCGCGGCGCGCATCGCTTCGAGCTCCCCGGCGCCCAGCCCGGCCGCGACCATCTCGGCGGCCGGCTGATCTGGGACATGCACCTCAAGCGCTGGCTGGGTGAGTTTTTGGGGCTGATTTTTGGCAGGCCGGCGGCGGGGTAAAGTCAACCGAATGTGCTTCGAACGGCTGTGCTCGACTCAAAAAACCGCCTCCGCCTTCAAGGATTTTGCTCGCTAGAGCGTTTCACCGTTTCACGGAAACGGCGAACCGCTCTATCTCTTTTGTCTTGACGCAATTCCTGACGGAAAACCGCTCACACTTTTCCTGGAATTGCTTCAGTAAGCTCCTGTATTTTCTCGAGGAGATTTTTGACGAGCAGTCGGTAGACGCGCGTGAGTTCGTCCGGCGACAATTCAACTCTGATGTCGTACTTGCCGGAATAGTTCGCCTGGAGATCAACGGTGCCGAACAGCGTCGTCGCGCCATCGCGAATGTCGGTGGCCACGATCATGTTCGCCAATGGCTGATCCAGCAGAATGACGCCTGGTTGTCCTGGATGATTGTGCGTTGTCGTGCGTATTTTCACAACGTAAACCTCCTGTCAGGTGAGAGCCCGCCTCGCCACATCAGCATCGGGCCCTGTCCAAGATAGAAGCCATCCCCTGGAAACGCGAGGAACAAAAACGGATGGTATCGGAGCGGCCCCGAATCTGTGTTATCCGCCGCCCCATCAATCAAAAGGAAGATATTGTGAGCGAACTGACCCTGGCCGAGGCGACCGAAAATATCTATGCCTCACTCCGAGCGGACAATGCCGACCTCGATGCGCATATCGCGGCCCTCAAGGCGGCGCTGGCACGGGAGGGGAAGAAGCAAGCGGTGTTCGATCCGGCCAGGCTGGTGCAGAACAACCGCGCCGGCCGCAAGCTGATGCAGGCCTATTTTCGTCAGCGCGGCGTCAGCGTGAGCTTCTCGGAGTAGGTCTGCTCGCGACCCGTCTCGTTGACCGACGGCGCAGCCTGATCGGCTCCAGCGTCGGATTTGGCGGCTTAGATACAGGGCGCGATCACTCGCGGCTGTTCAAATGCCGCACCTGCCGCAGCGCCGGGAACAGCCAGGCCCACAATCCCGCGACCGCGACAGCCCCGATGCCGCCGATCACCACGGCGGGGACGGTGCCGATCAGGGCCGCCATCGTGCCGGCGCGGAATTCGCCGACCTCGTTGGAGGCGCCGACGAAGACCTGGTTGACGGCGTTGACGCGGCCGCGCACCTCGTCGGGCGTCCAGAGCTGGATCAGCGTCTCGCGGATATAGACGCTGAACATGTCGGTGGCGCCGAGCAAGGCGAGGGCTGCGATAGACAGCCAGGTGATGGTCGAGACGCCAAACAGCACGGTGAAGGCGCCGAACAAGGCGACGAAGCCCAGCATGATCTTGCCGGCATGGTCGCGGAGCGGGTGACCGGCAAGCCAGACGGCGACGCAGATCGCGCCGATGCCGGGCGCCGAGCGCAGCAGGCCGAGGCCCCAGGGGCCAAGCTGCAGGATGTCGCGCGCATAGACCGGCAGCAGCGCCGAGGCGCCCGACAGAAGCACGGCGAAGAGGTCGAGCGAGATCGCGCCGAGCACGATCTTCTCGCCCCAGATATATCGGAAGCCGGCAAACAGCGTCTGCATCGTCGGCTTGTCGGTGGCCGTCTGCTGAGCGGGCTTCGGGATGGTGAAGATGAGCACCGCGGCGGCGAGCATCAATATGGCGGCGGTGGCGTAGGCGACTTCCGCCGACACGCCGTAGAGCAGGCCGCCGGCGACCGGGCCGACGATGGTCGCCGTCTGCCAGGCCGACGAGTTCCAGGCGATGGCGTTGGCGAAATCCTCCTGCGGCACGAGATTGGCGAAGAGCGAGGACGAAGCCGGTCCGTAGAAGGCCCGCGCAATGCCGAACATCACCAGCACGATGAAGATCGGCAGCGGGCCGTGAAGGCCACGCAGCGTCAGAAGCAGCAGGGCCAGCGCGCAGCCGGCCTCGACCAGCGTCGCCAGCGTCATAATCAGCCGGCGGCCGAAGCGGTCGGCGACCACCCCGGTGACCAGGACCAGAAGCAGCGAAGGCAGGAACTGGACGATGCCGACAATGCCGAGATCGAACGGGTCGCGGGTCAGGTCGTAGACCTGCCAGCCGACCGCAACGGACACGATCATCGTGGCGAAGGTGGTGAGGAAACGCGCCGTCCAGTAGCTGACGAACGGGCGGTGCCGGAACGCGGCGTAACGCTGGTCTGGTGAGGTTGCTTCGACGGTCATGATTCGAGGGCCCCGTTGCGACAATGGCCGGCGGGGCACTTCCACGATGGGGGCTGGTCCGGCCAGAACCCTTTAGCCCAGTTCGTCCTGCCATGCGCGCAAAAATCCGCGCTGGATCAAAGAAAATCGAATTTTTGCCCGGACGGCGATTCAGCTCCGCAACGCGGCGGAGATGGCGGCCAGCCCGCCGCGCAGCTCCGCTTCCGTCGGCCAGCCGAAGCCAAGGCGGAAGAAGCGCTTCGGCATCTCGAACCAGTGGCCGGGACCGACATAGGCGCCGTGCTCCTCCAGCAGCCGGGTGTAGAAGCGGTTGAGGTCGAAGCCCGCATCGACATTGAGCCGCGGGAACCCGACGACGCCGCCTTGCGGCCGCACCCAGTCGACCAGCGTCTCGCCGTCGATCCAGGCCTGCACGATGTCGCGGCGCCTTGCCATCTCCGGCAGCAGCGAGGCGAGGAAGGCGTCACGGCGTTCAAGCGTGGCGCGGGCGATCGCCTCGTCGATGACGCTGCCGCAGATGCCGATCTGCTCCTTGGCGGCAAGGAAGGTTTCCTGCAGCTCCGGATCGCGAGTCAGCAGCCAGCCGATGCGGATGCCCGGAATGCCGAAGGCTTTGGACAGGGAGCATACGCTGATGGCGCTTGGGCTGAGCGAGGCCGCCGCCGGCAGGCGCTCGCCGTAGGAGAGATCGCGATAGGTCTCGTCGACCAGCAGGCGGCACTTGTGATGTTCGGCAAGCGCGATCAGCGCGTCGAGATCGGCGCGTGTCATCATCGTGCCGGTCGGGTTGTGCGGGCAGGTGACGCTGATCAGTTTCGTGTTCGGCCGCAGCTCCGCCTTCACGTGCTCGATGTCGATGGCAAAGCCCTGGTCGAAATCGAGATCGACATAGGAGATGGCGCAGCCGATCGCCTTCGGCGTCTCGATGTTGGTGGCGTAGTTCGGCCGGACGACGACAAGATGGTCAGCGGGCGACAGCAGCGCGGTGGCGATGATGAACAGAGCGCCGGCCGCGCCCGCCGTCACCAGCACATCGGCGTGGGAAAGGCCGTTGTCCTGCGCGGCGATCAGCGCGCGCAGGTCCTTGTCGCCGCGATGCTCGCCATAGAACAAGGTGAGGTCCGGCAGCGTCAGACCGATGTCGGAGAGTTTCTGGTCGGCGATCGAGCTTTCGGAGAGGTTGTAGCGGATGCGGTCGTAGCCGTATTCCTCCGGCGCTTCCTTCTCGATCAGCATCCTGGCGTAGTTCATGGTCGGTTCCCCCAATGGAACAGTTCACCGTTTCCACGAAACGGTGAACCGCTCCCCCTTTTTGTTCTTGCGCAATTCCAGACGGAAAACCGCGTCACACTTTTCCTGGAATTGCTCTGGCGGTAGCAACCAAGCCACAAAAGCAGGAAGCCTGCCAAGGCGGATTCCTCGGCAGGCTTCCTCAAATCATTGGTGCAGGCGCGCTATTTCAGGCGAGCGATTCAGACGGGCGCCTTGGCCTTCCTGCCCTTGGCTGGCTTCACCGGTTCCGGCTCCGCCTTGCGGCCGAGGCCGATCGATTTGGCCAGCTGCGAGCGCGAGGCCGCATAGTTGGGAGCGACCATCGGATAGTCGACCGGCAAGCCCCATTTGGCGCGGTAGGCTTCGGGCGTCAGGCCGAAATGCACGCCGATATGGCGCTTCAGGGATTTGAACTTCTTCCCGTCCTCGAGGCAGATGATGTAGTCAGGCGTCACCGAGCGCCTGGGATTGACGGCGGGGGTCGGCGGGGGCGCCGCGGGTTCCGCCGGCTGGCTGATCCCGCCGATCGATGAGGCGACGCTGGCGATCAGCCCGCCCAGGTCCGAAGCGGGCAGGCGGTTTTTCGCGACATAGGCCGATACGATGTGAGCGGTGAGCTCGAGCAGGTCGACTTCCTTGGCTGTGCTGGTGTCTTCGTCCACGTAGTCCCTCCATTTCCTACCGCAAGGCCGCGAAACCGATCCGGCTTTCGCGGCGTGTAATCTCAAAGCGCTGCCAGCGTTGTTGGCGAATTCGAAAGCCGCAGGGGCCGCAGGCCGGCGAATTCCTAGTCGGCAAATCTGCGCGACGCAACGTTTGTCGCATCAATACACGCTGTTTTGAACAATTATACTGAAATGTAACTATATCAGACGATCAGCGCCTTGTCGCGCCATAGACGAAATCCACCCTCGAAAGCGCGAGTGTTGTCGCCGCGCCGGGATTTTTCAGGCAATTCATCGAGCTTGTCGACATTGCCGCCGCCGATCACGACATAGTCCGGCTGCAAGGCGGCCCGAAGCCTGCCCACGACGTCGAAAACGTATTTGCGCCACTTCTTCTTCCCGTGCTTCACCAGGCCGCGCTCGCCGACATAATCCTCGAAAGTCGCGCCCTTCTTGTAAGGCAGATGGGCAAGCTCCATCGGCTGGCCGACATTCCTGATGATCATGGCGGCGCCCAGGCCCGTGCCGAGGCCGAGGAACAGCATGCGGCCCCCGTCATAGCTGCCGATCGCCTGCATCAGCGCGTCGTTGACGAGCTTCACCGGCTTGCCGAAAGCGGCGGTGAAATCATAGCCGTTCCAGCCCTTGCCGAGATTGAAGGGATCGAGCGAGGGCTTGTTGTCCGTTACAGGGCCGGGAAAGCCCATCGAGATCAAGTCGTAGGTCAGGCCCTCCGCCAGTTTCCCGACCGAAGCGACGACCTGGTCGGGGGTCAGGCTCGGGCCGGACGGAACGCGGCGCATCTCGCCGCCGGCGCTGGTGAGGATCTTCACATGCGAGCCGCCGACATCGATGCTGAGCACGATCGGATCGCTGCCCGTCGCGGCGGTCTTTGCTGCCTTCGCCATTCCCTCCTCCCCGGAAATTATCTGGTCGGATTGATCCAGCCATCGGGCGGGCCGAAGCCTTTCATGGCGTCGGCCGGCCCCCAGGTCTTGGGCGCGTAGATTGCCGGCGGCGTGGTGTCGCCGAGCACCGGGCCGACGATGCGCCAGGCAAGCTCTGCGGCGTCCTGGCGCGTGAACAGCTGGCCATTGCCGTTCATGGCGTCGCCGATCAGCCTTTCGTAAGGCGGCATGTCGCCCTTGGAGTCGTCGAGCGCGGTGAGCTCCACCTGCTCGCCGATCATGTCGTCGCCGGCCCTCTTGCGCTGAGCGCCGATCGAGATTGCCACCTGCGGGTCGATGCGGAAGCGCACGTAATTGGCGTCGTCCGGCTTGATCGGATCGAAGACGTCGAGCGGCGGCCGCTTCAGCCGCACGATCACCTCGGTGGCGTGCACCGGCATGTTCTTGCCGGCGCGGATGAAGAAGGGCACGTCGCGCCAGCGCCAGGTGTCGACGAAGAAGCGCACCGCGGCGAAGGTCTCGACCGGCGAGTTGGGCCTGACGCCCGGCTCGGCCAGATAGCCGTCGAACTGGCCGCGCACGACGTCGTCCCTGGTCAGCGTGCGGATCGCGCGCAGCACCTGCACCTTCTCGTCGATCAGGTCGTCGGCCGAGCGGCCGACCGGCGGCTCCATGGCGAGCAGAAGCAGGATGTTGAGCAAATGGTTCTCGATCACGTCGCGGATGCAGCCGACATCGTCATAGAATTTGCCGCGGCCCTCGATGCCGAAATCCTCGGCCATGGTGATCTGCACGCTCTCGACGAAGTTGCGGTTCCAGATCGGCTCGAGGAAGGAGTTGGCGAAGCGGAAATAGAGCAGGTTCTGGATCGCCTCCTTGCCAAGATAGTGGTCGATGCGGAAGATCGACTGCTCGTCGAACACCAGATGCAGCACCCGGTTCAGCCAGCGCGCCGACTGCAGATCGTGGCCGAAGGGTTTTTCGATCATCAGCCGCGCGCCGCGCGCGGTGCCGGACTGCTCCAACCCCTGCACGACGGTCTCGAACATCGTCGGCGGCACGGCCATATAGTGCAGCGGGTGTTGCGCCGGACCCAGCGCCGTCCTCAGCTTCTCGAAGGTGGCGCCGTCGCGGTAGTCGCCGCTGACATAGCGCAGCTGCGAGGCGAGCTTGGCAAAGACCATGTCGTCGATGCCGCCCAGCGCGGTGACGATGCCGTCGCGGGCGCGGTCGACCAGCTTGGGCAGCTCCCAAGGGTCGAAGGCAACGCCGATCACCGGCTCGGCCAACGTTCCCTTGGCGACCATCTGGTAGAGCGCCGGGAATATTTTCTTGTGCGCAAGGTCGCCGGTCGCTCCGAAAAGCACCAGCGTGTCGGACCTCTCCTGGCTCATGCCGTCTCTCCCCTCACGCGCCGGTCTTCGGCTTTTCGACATGGCCGCCGAAGGCATAGCGCATGGCGGACAGGAGCTTGTCGGCGAATTGCGATTCGCCTTGGGAGGAGAAGCGGTCGAACAGCGCCGAGGACAGCACCGGGGCCGGCACGCCGGTGTCGATCGCCGCCTTCAGCGTCCAGCGTCCCTCGCCGGAGTCGGAGACGCGACCGCCGAACTGGGCGAGCGCCGGATCGCTCTTCAGCGCGCCGGCGGTGAGATCGAGCAGCCAGGAACCGATGACGCTGCCATGCCGCCAGACTTCGGCGACCTGGGGCAGGTCGATATCGAACTGGTAGTACTGCGGGTTTTCGAGCGGGCTCGTCTCTGCGTCGGCCGTGCGCTGCCTTTTGCCGGCATTGGCCGATTTCAGGATGTTCATGCCCTCGGCATAGGCGGCCATGACGCCATATTCGATGCCGTTATGCACCATCTTGACGAAGTGACCGGCGCCGCTCGGGCCGCAATGCAGATAGCCGAAAGCCGCCGTTCCATCGTCCTTTGAGGGACTGGTTCCGGCGTCCGGGCCCGGCGCCAGCGTGGCGAAGACCGAATCGAGGTGCTTCACCGCGTCGTCCGGGCCGCCGATCATCAGGCAGTAGCCGCGTTCAAGGCCCCAGACGCCGCCGCTGGTGCCGACATCGACGAAGTTGATGCCCTTCACCGCCAGCTTTGCCGCTAGGTCGACGGCATCGTGGTAGTAGGAATTGCCGCCATCGATGATGATGTCGCCCGGCTCCATCAGCGCCGCCACCTGGTCGACGATCCTGCCGGTGATCGCGGCCGGAAGCATCAGCCAGGCGCAGCGCGGCTTGGCGAGCTTGCCGACGAACTCTTCCAGCGAGGCAGCGCCCACGGCGCCGTCCTTGACCATGCCGGCGACGCTTGCCGAATTGATATCGTAGACGACGCATTCATGGCCGTCGCGCATCAGACGCCGCACCATATTGGCGCCCATCCTGCCCAGCCCCATCATTCCGATCTGCATGGTTTCATCCCGATTGCTTGAGGAAAGAAGAATTCACTGGCCGTTTGGTTGGTCGATCGCGACGGTAAAGTCGACATTCTCCCAACGCATCGCTTCCGGCCAGAAAAAAGTGAAGACGATGGTGGTTCCCGGTTGCAGGCGGTTAACGGGCAAATCCACCAGATGGATGCCGAACGCGTTTTCGACCGTCCTGCTGTCCTGCACCGTCAGCCATTTGTCGCTGCTCCAATGGACGACGCCAGGCGCCGACAATTCGACGCGCAACAGCTTGCCGGCGGGGATGGCGCGGATCTTGTTGTTGAAGCGCCATGTCCGCAGCGGCGAGACCGTCTTGCCCTTGATGTAGCGTTCGACGCCCTGCGGCGGCAGGTCGAAGACGGCGCCGTCGCGCAGCGAGCGCAACAGCTTGATGTGTTCGGCATGCGCCCAGACCAGCGGCATGGCGCTGCCGGACGGCTTGCCCAGCCACAGCTCGCGGTCAGGCATGTCGGGGCGATCCCAGACCTGCTCCGGCAGAAGGCCGCCCACGCCCGCCGAGCGTTCGAAAGTCTCCAGCAGCTGCGCGGCCTTGTCCTTGCGGCCGGCGGCCAGCTCGTAATGGGCGCGCTCGCCGGCAAGCAACGGCCATGGCCGTCCCTGGCCGGTGCCGTCGAAAGGCGAGCCATCCTCATGCTCGCCATAGCCGTCGCCGGTATAGCGGTACCAGAGCGGCCCTTGCGGCAGGTCGCAGCGCAGCTCGGCGTCGATCGCCTTGACGGTGTTCAGGATGCGCGGGTCGTCCGCGGCTCTGAGGCCGAAACGCACCAGCGCCAAAGCGTCCGGGCTGATGATGGCTTCCGCCGGCTCGTCGGTATCGGCCGGCGGCCGGTTCTTGATCGGCACGAAGCCGTCCTTCGGCGAGGCGGCGCCGCCGTCGTCTGGCGGGGCGATGCGGACATAGTAGCCTTCGACACCCGCTTTGGCGCCCGCCTCAGTGCCGGTCACAAAGGTCCAGCGCTCGATCTGGTCGTTCCAGCAATCGGCGGTCTCGCGCAGATAGTTTGCCGGCTCATTTTTGCCGCAGGCATCGAGCATGTCGGCCGCGGCAAGCAGCCCGGCTATCTCCACGGCCAGTGTGAAGGGGCTGTAGCCGGCATCCTCCTCCCAGCGGTCCTCGCCGGTGACCGGGCCGTTGCGCACGACATAGGCGGCCGCGTTCTCGATCATGGCCAGGAAGTCCGCGAGCTTCGACTTCGGCAGATGGCCGGCGCGGCGCAGAGCGTCGGCGAGCAGCAGCGGAAAGGCGCATTCGTCCATCTGGATGCCCGGCCAATAGGCGGTGCCGTCGGACCAGACATTCTGCGGCCAGTGGCCGTCCGGTTGCTGGATCGAACGCAGATAGGCGAGGATCTGCAGCGCCTGCCTGCCGTCGCCGGCGGCAAGGAAGCCGCCCGCCGTCTCTACCAGGTCGCGCGGCCAGACGAGGTGATAGCCGCCGAGGTCGTCGTCGCCCTTGTTGAAGCCCCAGGGGATCGACAGGCTGGCTACCGCGGCGCCGGGCCTGGCGACCGACAGGTGTGTCGCCAGCACCGCCGTGCTGGCGCGGTAGGTGTTCAGACCGGAGGCGGCGCGGCGGTCGAGCTTTTCCAACCTTGCCTGGAATGTCCGCCAATTGTCGACATAGGTTTTCGCGGCCGGCTCGAAACCCTGTTTCAGGCTCGCAAGCGCAAGGTCGGCGGCTTCCTCCGGCGAAGCGCCGAAGCCGAGCGCCAGCAGCGCAACCGTCTTGCCGGCCGAAAAGCCGATCTCGCCGGTGAGCGCGACATTGCCGTCTTCCGCCGTATGACAGGAAGGATCGAGCGCGCAGCTGTCGTGCAGTTGCCGCCAGCCGTCGGAAAAGCCGACATAGCCGGCCGAGCAGGCGCCCCAGGGCAAGGATGAAGCAAGCGCCAGCGAGACGCCGCGACCGGTGGCGAACAGAAGACGCTCCCCCTTATGCTCGCCGATCCAGGCGGTGTTGCCCATGCCGGCATTGACGAGATGCGGCGCGAGCAGCGCGTAGACGCGATAGTCGGCGGCCTGGCCCTTGATCGCGGTGAAACTTGTTTCCTGGAGCAGGACAGGTCGTTTCGAATCCGTAACGAGTCGCTTCTCGATTTTGTACGCGCCGTCGGATGCGGTGTTGGTCAGTCGGTAGCCAGGCACCCCGTCCTCGAACGGTTCGACGGCATGGGCCGCATCGCGCTTCTCTTCGGAAAAATAGCCGTCCGGACCGGTGACGATCAGCCCTAGGTCGCGCGTGCAGGCGCTGTCGAGGCGCGGGTAATAAATCTCATTCAGGATGCCGTGACTGGTGGTGAACCAGAGCGGGCTCCTTGCCGAAAGGGCGGTGCCGACGCCGCTCTTGGCGCTTGATGTCCAGCGCGCCGGAATCCCGGGCGCGCCTTTGGCAACGGTCGGCGTTACTGCCATCCAAACCTCTCTTCTGCCGCGTTCCTAGACCATCAGCGGGAGGCTTTTCAATCGTCGCACCGCAAGTTGATCGGTGGCCCATCAAGCTTTGCCGTTGACAGCTTGCAGTTCCTCGAAATTTGTCTGACAATAGATAAAAAACAGGCGCTACACGTCACGGCCATTCGTCAAGATCAGCAACCTCGGGAGGAACCGACATGAAGAAACTGCTCGTATTGAGTGCATTCGCGGCGATGCTCGCCTCGGGCACCGCGCTTGCCGACACCAGCGGCAAGAAGATCGCCTTTTCCAACAATTACGCCGGCAATTCGTGGCGCCAGGCGATGCTCGACAGTTACGGCATCGTCACCAAGAAGGCGGTCGAGGACAAGATCGTCGCCGCGGCGGATGTCTTCACCACCGCCGACAAGGAGGTGCCGACCCAGGCGGCGCAGGTGCAGAACCTGATCCTGCAGGGCTATGACGCCATCGTCATCAACGCTGCCTCGCCCGACGCGCTGAACGGCGCCATCAAGCAGGCCTGCGATGCCAACATCGTCGTCGTCTCCTTTGACGGCATCGTGACCGAGCCTTGCGCCTATCGGGTCGTCGTCGACTTCAAGGACATGGGCAAGCAGGAAGTCGAGCAGATGGCCAAGTTCCAGCCCAAGGGCGGCAATCTGCTGGAAATCCGCGGTCTGGCCGGCACCTCGATCGACGACGCCATCCATGCCGGCATCCTCGAGGGCGTAGCCGCTCATCCCGAGTTCAAGATCGTCGGCTCCGTGACCGGCGACTGGGACCAGACGACGGCGCAGAAAGCGGTGGCGACCATCCTGCCTTCGCTCCCCGACGTCGTCGGCATCGTCGACCAGGGCGGCGACGGCTATGGCGCGGCGCAAGCCTTCGCAGCCGCCAACAAGCCGCGCCCGACCATCATCATGGGCAACCGCCAGGACGAGCTGAAGTGGTGGAAGGAGCAGAAGGAGAAGGACGGCTACAAGACCTGGTCGGCTTCGATCGCGCCCGGCGTGTCGACGCTGGCCTTCTGGGTGGCGCAGCAGGTGCTCGACGGACGCAAGGACATTCCGCACGACCTCCTGGTGCCCTATCTCGCTTTCACCCAGGACGATTTCGAGGCCGCGCTGCCGAAGATCAAGGAAGGCGGTGTCGCCACGCACGAATACACGCAGGAAGAGGCTATCGCGGCGATCAAGGCAAATATCAAGTAATAGGGCATGATCCCGAAAAGTGTGCGGCGGTTTTCGGAAAAGATCATGCTCAAACAAGGGACAAAGTGGGATGACGCTTCGAAGAAGGGGCATCCCACTTTTATGATCGCATTGCCGCACGCATCGCCAGCCGGGTATCGTTGAGCATGCTCAAGGCAAACACCGACATCGTCAGGCTGAACGGCGCCGAAAAGCATTTCGGCGCCGTTCGTGCGCTCAACGGCGTCGACTTCCATGTCGGCGCCGGCGAATGCGTCGGGCTGGTCGGGCATAACGGCGCCGGCAAGTCGACGCTCATGCATATGGTGGCCGGCACGCTGCGGCCGGATGGCGGACAGATCGCGGTGCGCGGCAACGAAGAGGCCAGCTATTCCGTGGCGCGCGCGCTGGAACTCGGCATACGCTGCGTGTTCCAGGAACTGTCGCTCTGCCCCAACCTCAGCATCGCCGAGAACACGCGTATCAATCATCCCTCGCTCGCCGGTTTCGGCTGGCGGCGCAGGGCGGCCGATCTCATCTGCGCCAAGCTCGACGAGATCTTCCCGGATCATGGCATTTCGGCGGACGACATTGCCGGCGACCTGTCGATCGGAAGGCGGCAGATGGTCGAGGTGGCGCGCGCCTTCACGCTGACCCGCGAGCCGCTGCATCTGGTCATCCTAGACGAACCGACCTCGTCGCTCGACGCGCACACAGCAGGCCAGTTGCTTTCCTTCGTTCGCCGCTTCGTCGAGCAGGGCGGCAGCTGCATCCTGATCTCGCATGTGCTGGGCGAGGTGCTGCAGAACGCCGACCGCATCGTGGTGATGCGCGACGGCAAGGTGGTCGCGGCCGATGCCGCCGATGCCTTCGACCGCGACAAGCTCGTCGCCGCCATGGGTGGCGCCGAAGGGCATCACAAGGCCGCCGCCGAGGTCCGCAAGACCGAGCCTGGCGCGCTCAAGGTGCGGGCGCGCCCGGCGAGGCAGCAGGACGGCAAGGAGCTTGTCGCCCGGGCCGGCGAGATCATCGGCCTCGCCGGGCTTGCCGGCCATGGCCAGACCGACCTTTTGCTGGCGATCTTCTCGGCGGCCGCCCGCGCCAGGACTGGCATCGAGGTGACGGCGCCCGTGGCGCTGGTCGCGGGCGACCGCCAATCGGACGGCATCTTTTCGCAATGGTCGATCGCGCAGAATATCGGCATCCGCTCGCTGGCCAAGCTGCGCAACGGCCTGCTGATCTCGCCGCAGCGCGAGACGGAGCTCGCCGAATCCTGGAAGAACAAGATCGGCATCCGCACGCCGGACATGAACAACAACATCTATTCGCTGTCGGGCGGCAACCAGCAGAAGGCGCTGTTTGCCCGCGCGCTCGGCTCCGACGCCGAGATCGTGCTGATGGACGACCCGATGCGCGGCGTCGATATCGGCACCAAGCTGGAAGTCTACGACCTCGTGCGCGAGGAAGCCGCCAAGGGCCGCACCTTCCTCTGGTACACGACCGAGACCGAAGAGCTCGACAATTGCGACCATGTCTATGTCTTCAAGAACGGTCGCATCGTCGCCAATCTCGGCCGCGACGAGCTGACGGAGGAAAAGATCATCCAGTCCTCGTTCGGCGATGCGGCCTGACATGACCGCGATCGCTCCCGGAACGCTCCCGAAATCCTCGCCACGCGGCAGCGCCGCCAGGGCGCGCCTGCTGCGCGGCCTTTTGCCGGCCTTGTCGCTGGCGCTGGTGCTGATGGCGATCGCCTGGCTCAACCCGCGCGCCATCAGCTATTTCGGCTTCAACCTGATGCTCAATCTGGCGATCCCGATCGCGCTGGCGACGATCGCGCAGATGTTCGTCATCGCCGGCAACGAGCTCGACCTGTCAATTGGAACGTTCGTCGGCTTCGTCGGCTGCGTCACCGCGACCTGGCTGCGCGACGCGCCGTTCATCGGCATTGTCGTGCTGCTCGGCTCGATCGGCGTTTATGCCTTGCTCGGCGCGCTCATTTACCTGCGCAATTTGCCGTCGATCGTGGTGACGCTCGGCATGAGCTTCGTCTGGCAGGGGCTTGCCATCCTCGTCCTGCCCAAGCCCGGAGGCAAGGCGCCGGACTGGCTGCTTTCGATCATGTCCTTCAAGCCACCTTATATCCCGTTCCCGATCCTTGCCGCGCTGATCATCGCCGCGGTCGTGCATTTCGGCCTGATGCGCACCTCTTATGGCGTCATCCTGCGCGGCTCCGGCGGCAATGCCGCGGCGCTGAGGCGCGCCGGCTGGTCGCTGCTCAAGACAAAGATCGTGCTGTTCGCGCTGACCGGCGTGTTCGGCGTTCTGTCGGGCATGGCGCTGATCGGCATCACTACGTCGGCCGACGCCAATATCGGCAATGGCTACACGCTGCTCTCGATCGCCGGCGTCATCCTCGGCGGCGGCGAGTTCGTGGGCGGCCGCGTGTCGCCGATCGGCGCGGTGCTCGGCGCTTTGACGCTGGCGCTCGCGGCCTCGCCGCTTTTGACCTTCATGCACATCCCGCCCGACTGGCAGGTCGCCGCCAATGGCGCGATCCTGATCATCGTGCTGGCGGCGCGCGTGCTGATCAGCCGCAGGGAGCGGTAGCGATGACCTCGGTGCGGATGCTGCTTGAAAAACCCTGGATCTGGTCCTTCGCCGGCGCGCTCGTCGTCTGGCTGGCGACCGTCGCCTTCACCGGCGGCTATGGCGCCGGCGGCATGGTCACTGCAGCACTTTCGCTCGCCGTCTTCACCGTCATCGTCGGCGTAGGCCAGATGTTCGTCATCACGCTGGGACCCGGCAATGTCGACCTGTCGCTGCCGGCCAATATCGGCCTGGCCAGCGCGGTCGCCATGAAGGTGATGGGCGGCAGCGATTCGATGATCGTCGTCGGGCTGCTTGCCGCACTTGCCTGCGGGGCGGCGATCGGTGTCATCAACTATCTCTTGATCTGGGCACTGCGCATCCCGCCGATCATCGCGACGCTGTCAGCGAGCTTCATCATCCAGTCGGTCGACATCAGCTACGGCCGCGGCCTGCAGATCAAGCCGCCGCCGGGCTTCGCCGACTTCACAAATTGGCAGGTGCTGGGCATACCCGTGCTGGCGATGCTGACTGTGCTGTTCACGATCGGCGCCGCACTTGCGCTGCAGCGCATGATCTACGGCCGCTCGGTGCTGGCGATCGGCCAGAACATCCGCGCCGCCTGGCTGGCCGGCGTCCATGTCGGCCGCATCCGCTTCCTCACCTACACGCTGTGCGGGGCGCTGGGCGGCATCGACGGGGCGCTGCTCGCCGGTTACTTCCGCGGCGCCAATGTCGATATCGGCAACGAATACCTGCTCGCCTCGATCGCGGTCGTCGTCATCGGCGGCACCTCGGTCGCCGGCGGCAAGGCGAACGTGCCGGGCGTCTGGGGCGCCGGCCTGTTCCTGGTGCTGCTGCTCACCATGCTCAACACCTTCGGCGTCAGCGCCGGCGTGCGGCTGGTGCTGACTGGGCTGATCATCGTCGGCGTAATCACGGCTGCCGGCGGCGAGAAGGCCGCGCGGTAACAGCTTCCGCCGGCCATCTCCCGATGAGGCAAGCGGTTCGCGCTATTTCGCTGCCTTTGCCCGCGCGATCGCGTCGACGATCATCTTCTTGGCGTATTTGGAATCGTGCCAGCCCTCGATCTTGACCCATTTGCCGGGCTCGAGATCCTTGTAGTGCTCGAAGAAGTGCTGCACCTGCTGTCGCGTGATTTCCGGCAGATGCGTGTATTCGGTGACGTTCTCGTAGCGCAGCGTCAGCTTGGGCGAGGGGACGGCGATCACCTTCTCGTCCTGGCCGGCATTGTCTTCCATGATCAGCACACCGATCGGCCGCACATTGATGACGCAGCCCGGCACCAGCGCGCGGGTGTTGCAGACCAGAACATCGATCGGGTCGCCGTCGCCCGACAGTGTGTGCGGCACAAAGCCGTAATTGCCGGGATAGCGCATGGAGGTGTGCAGGAAGCGGTCGACGAACAAGGTGCCGGCCTCCTTGTCCATCTCGTATTTGATCGGTTCGCCGCCGATCGGCACCTCGATGATGACGTTGATGTCGTCGGGCGGGTTCTTCCCGATCGGCACGGCTTCGATACGCATGGCTAAATCCCTCTTTCGATTGAAAAGACCGATAGCGGGGGACGCGTCATGGTGCAATGCGTCGAATAGTGCCGGACGCTAATGGAATCGCACAGTTTGTGATCGCCTGTAACTTAGGCGACGCTAATCGTTCCAGACGAAAGCGACCTTCTTCAGCGCCTTCTGCTCGAAGACCTCGACGCCTTCGGCGATATCGCGGCCGCCATTGCCGGCATAGAAGGCCAGGGCGTTGTGGTTGTCTTCCAGCGCCCACACCACAAGGCCGCGCAGGCCGTGGTCGGCAAGCCTGGCCCTGGCCGCCTTGAACAGGCGGCTGCCGAGCCCGATGCCCTGATATTCGGGCCGCAGATAGAGCTCGTAGATCTCGCCCTGCTGCCTGAGCTCGCGGGCGCGGTTCTTGCCGATCGTCGCATAGCCGGCGACGGTCCCGCCGATCTCGACAACCAGCACGGTGGCGGCGCGGCGAATCGCGTTGGCCCACCAGTCGACGCCGCGGCGGTTGATCATCGAGGTCAGCGTGCGGTGCGGGATGATGCCGGAATAGGCGCCGCGCCAAGCCTGCTGGTGCACCTCGGCGATGGCGCTCGCGTCGCGCGGCTCTGCCTTCCGGATGTCAATGGTCAGCGTGTTCATGATTGGTTAACCATAAACCCGCATCGGGCGATTGCAAAGAGTCCCCCAACACGTCTCGACGCTTTCGCACAGGCTGAAGGTGCGTCCGCCGACGAGGCCTAGAGCCGGATGATTTCGGGTCTGTTCGACCTGAAATCTGAATCCTTTTCTAGATCCAAGAGATAGAGCATGATGTCATCCGAAAACCGCTTCACGCTTTTCGGCATCATGCTCTGGTCAGATCTCGACGAGATGATCGTCGAGCTCGTTGGTGTCGCCTTCCGTGACCGGGAAATGCTCGGCGAGCACGGCGCCAACCGTGGCGACAGCTTTGACGAAGCCGTCGGCCAGCCGGTTGTCGCCGGCATGTTTGGTCAGGTCGCGCACAACGCCGTCCCAGACATGCTGGCCGACCTTGGCGTCGATGCCGGAATCGGCAACGACCTCGGCATAGCGCTCGGCGATGGAGACGAAGATGAGCACGCCAGTGCGCGCCTGCGTGCGGTGGACGTTGCGCGCCAGGAACTGCTTCATCGCGTTGGCGTGCGCGGCCTGATAGCGCAGCCTTCGCGGCACGAAATGCATGCGCAAGGCGGGCAGGAACCAGAGCAGGGCGAACACCGAGGCCAGCGCCAACAGTTGCGCCAGCACGAAATGCGGCAGCCGGATGGTCAGCCACAAGCCCTCCAGCCCGTAGGCGACGGCGAGGCTGGCGATGAACAGGCCGATTGTCGTGGTGAACGCGGCCGGAAAGAAGTAGCCCTCGCTGGCGCGAGCGACGACGCAGTAGATCTCGCCGTCGGTCTTCAATTCGGCGGTGCGGATCGCCTCGGCGATGCGGTCATGATCCTCGGCGCTGATCGGTCGCGTTGCCATGGTGCCTCACCAGCTTCCCGAAGAGCCGCCGCCGCCGGACGAACCGCCGCCGCCGGAAAATCCGCCGCCGCCCGAGGACCAGCCACCGCCGCCTGACGACCAGCCGCCGCCCCCAGACGACCAGCCGCCCGAGGAAGAACGCCGGTTCTGATCGAAAGTCATGCCGAGCCAGCGGTAGCGGCCCGGCCCGATCTTCTGGCCGAAGATCGGCGGCAACACCGTCATCGCTATGCCGCCGAAGAAGATCAGCGCCCAGATGGTGATGAAAATGGCGAAGAACAGGTCGTCGGAATTGAACGGCGCCTGCTCGTTGCGCTTGCCGCGCGCCTCCAGTTCTTCGGGATTGCCCTCCAGCACCATGATCATGTCGTCGACGGCCTTGGTGATGCCGCCGGAGAAGTCACCGGCGCGGAAGGCCGGCACCATGTCGTTCTCGATGATCAGCTTGGTGTGCAGGTCGGTCAGCGTGCCTTCGAGCCCATAGCCGACCTCGATACGCATCTTGCGGTCGTTCGGCGCGACCAAGAGCAGCACACCGTTGTTTTCCTTGGCCTGGCCGAGCTTCCAAAAGCGGAACAGCCGGTTGGCGTAAGGCTCGATCTCCTCGCCGCCGAGGCTGGGGATGGTGGCGACGACGATCTGGTCGGAGCCCTTGGTCTCGAAGTCGGCGAGCTTCTGGGTCAGCGCCGCGCGGGTGCCGGCATCGATGATGCCGGCATTGTCGACAACGCGGCCGGTCAGCGCGGGGAGGTCGGCGGCGAAGGCGACGAAGGGGAGGAGGAAAAGGCAGAAGCTCAGCAAAACGCCAATGAAGGCATTCTGTCGCGCCCCCCTCTGGCCTGCCGGCCATCTCCCCCACGAGGGGGGAGATTGGCGGTTCGGCCGCCGGCTAGCCCTTTCAGACGTTGGAGCTTGGCGAAAGCCAACGTGACATCCAATCTCCCCCCTTGTGGGGGAGATGGCCGGCAGGCCAGAGGGGGGCGCGAAGGAACGCAAAGCTGACAGGCTCGATTAAATCGCCGCTCACCCGCCCTGCTTCGTGCTGGTGCCGAAATTGACCTTCGGCACCTGCATCTTGTCCTCGTCGACGGTGAAGTTGGCGAAGGGCTCGTTGCCGCGGAACCAGAAGGTCGCCCACAGCACGGACGGGAAGGTCTTCAGCGTCAGATTGTAGTCCCTCACCGCCTGGATGTAGTCGCGCCGCGCAACCGCGATGCGGTTCTCGGTGCCTTCGAGCTGCGCCTGCAGCGCGAGGAAATTCTGGTTGGCCTTGAGGTCGGGATAGGCTTCCGAGACCGCGATCAGACGCGACAGCGCGCTGGTCAGTCCGGCCTGGGCATCCTGGAACTTCTTCAGCGCGTCCGGGTCCTTCAGCGTCTCCGGGGTCACGGTGATCTGCGTCGCCTTGGCGCGCGCCTGAACGACCGCGTCGAGCGTGTCCTTCTCGTGCGAGGCATAGCCCTTCACCGTCTCGACAAGGTTCGGGATCAGATCGGAACGGCGCTGATACTGATTGAGCACCTCGCTCCAGGCCGCCCTGGCGTTCTCTTCCGCGGTCGGAATGGTGTTGTAGCCGCAGCCGGCAAGCAGCGGCAGCACGAAAGCCATCACCAGGAAGGCGGGCAGATTGCGGAAGACGGAAGGTGGTGAGAGGCGCTCGGTAATCATGAATGGTCCCTCGACAGAAGTTGCATGCGAAGCATTACCACAATCCACGCGCAAGAAAATGTCCGGCGCATGACGCCGGTCCCGGTTCAGCCGTGAGCCACTGTGAATGGCGGCGCGAACAAGTTAAGCTGCGGGCCGGAAAGGACAATTGCCATGGCAGAGCGCCGGGACGACGAGGCCGAATCGCGCCGCATCCTCGAACGCGTGCAACAGGAAACGTCCCCAGGCGGCGCGTCGTTCATCACCCGCGCGGCGAAGGATGCCCGCGACCGCGTCACCGCCGCCGACACGGACCGCACCGATCCCATCGAATATTGGGGAACCCGCATTGGCCGAACGCTCGGCTTCGTCATTGCCATTGGGCTATTGGCCTGGCTGGTGTATGCCGCCACGCGTGGCGGTTAGGAATCAAGCCTCATGAATGCAGAAAAAACCGACGCGCCGCGCGCGGTCATCGTCATCTCCAGCCATGTCGCCCGGGGCTCGGTCGGCAATCGCGCCGCGGTGTTCGCGCTGGAGACGCTGGGTTTCCCGGTCTGGGCAGTGCCGACCGTCATCCTGCCCTGGCATCCGGGGCACAGCCGAGCCACGCGCATCGTGCCGCCGCTCGACCAGTTCAAGGCGCTGATGGCCGATCTCGAGCGGGCGCCCTGGCTGGGCGAGGTGCGGGCCGTGCTTTCGGGCTATCTCGGCGAAGCGGGCCAGGCGGAAGCCGTTGCCTCGCTCGTCGCCGCCGTCAAGGAAAAGACCCCGAACGCGCTTTACGTCTGCGATCCGGTGATGGGCGATTCCGGCGGGCTCTACGTGCCGGAATCGACGGCCGCCGCCATGCGCGACAAATTGATGCCGATCGCGGACATCGCGACGCCGAACCGCTATGAGCTGGAATGGATGGCCGGCGCGCCGCTGCCCGACATCAAGGCGGTGACGGCGGCCGCGCTTCATGCCGGTCCGTCCACAATGCTGGTGACCTCGGCGCCGGCGATGATGGCGGGCGGCATCGGCAATTTCCTGCTCGACGGCAGCCAGGCGCTGCTTGCGGAGCACCGTGTGATCGAGAGGCCGCCGAACGGGCTAGGCGACCTGACGGCCGCGGTCTATCTGGCGCGGATTCTCTCCGGCCAGGCGCCGGTCAAGGCGCTGCAATCGACCACGGCGGCCGTTTACGAGATTCTCGCGCGCACCGCGAAGCGCGGCGGCGACGAGCTGCAGCTCGAAACCGACGCCCAGAGCCTGTCGCATCCAATGGCCATGGTGCAGCTGCGCCATCTGCTGCATCCCGGGCGGGACAAGCGGGCGTGAAACTGGTCGGCCACGCGCTGGCCGGCGTCGACGGCTGCAAGGCCGGCTGGATCGCCGTCCACCGCGAAGCGGACGCCGCGCCGTCCGTCTCGGTCTTCCCGAGCCTCCAGGTGCTGCTCGATGCGCTGCCCGATGCATTGATCGCCGTCGACATGCCGATCGGCCTGCCGGATTTTTCAAGCAAGGGCGGCCGCGGGCCGGAGGCGCTGGTGCGGCCGCTGATCGGCGCGCGGCAATCGAGCGTGTTCGCCATCCCCTCGCGCGCGGCGCTCTATGCCGACACCAGCGACTTCACCACGATCGAAGCCTGGTATGCGGCGCATCGGCGGGCGAGCGCGGTGGCCATGGGGACTTCCGACCCGCCACGCGGCGTTTCCATCCAGGCTTTCGGCATCTTTGCCAAGATCCGCGAGATCGATCAGCTGTTGATCGCGCGGCCCGAACTGCGCGGCCGTGTCTTCGAATCGCATCCGGAAGTGGCGTTCTGCCGACTGAATGGCGGCACGGCGATGGCGCTGCCGAAGAAGACAAAGGGCGCGGTCAACCCGGCCGGCATGGAGGAGCGCAAGGCGCTGCTTTGCCGGCATGGCTATGAGAAGCGTTTCCTCGATCAGGCGCCGCCGCGGGGTGCTGCGAGCGACGACTTCCTCGACGCGGCGGCGATGATGCTGATCGCCGGGCGTATCGCCAGCGGCGCGGCGCGGCCTTCCCCCGACCCACCTCTGGCCGACCGTTTCGGCATACCCGTCGCCATCTGGGCTTGAGGCAAAATCGACCGCGCAGCTTTTGGCGGCATGCGATTGCGACGCCGCCATCCGCAATTCGGCATTGCCCACGACCTGCATTTGCCGCTAGAGGCTTTTTCGATCGCAACGAGCTGCCGCCTCCAACCCCCGGAAAGGCTCTAGCCGCCCATGCCTCACCTCCCCGAGCACCTCCTCGCCGGCTATCGCAACTTCATGAGTGGCCGCTACCCAACCGAAAGCGACCGCTATCGCTCGCTGGCGCGCGACGGTCAGGCGCCCGAGACGATGATCGTCGCCTGCTGCGATTCGCGCTCGGCGCCGGAAGCGATCTTCGATGCCGGTCCCGGCGAGCTCTTCGTGTTGCGCAATGTCGCCAATCTGGTGCCGCCCTACGAGCCGGACGGCGAGTATCACTCGACCTCGGCCGCGCTCGAATTCGCCGTGCAGAGCCTGAAGGTGAAGAACATCGTGGTGATGGGCCACGGCCGCTGCGGCGGCATCCGCGCCGCGCTCGACACCAACTCCGCGCCGCTGTCGCCCGGCGATTTCATCGGCAAATGGATGAGCCTGATCGCGCCAGCCGCCGAGACCGTGGCCTCCAGCACGATGATGACAACGACGGAGCGCCAGACCGCGCTGGAGCGTATTTCGGTCCGCTACTCCATCGCCAATCTCAGGACCTTTCCCTGCGTCTCGATCCTCGAAGGCAAGGGCAAGCTCTCGCTCTACGGCGCATGGTTCGACATCTCGACCGGGGAGCTGTGGGTGATGAACAAGGAAACCGGCGATTTCGAGCGGCCGGAGCTTTAACGGAGGCGTGATGCACCGGATCAGCTGGAGGATCGTTCTGGCGGCGACGCTGCTCATGTCCTCGCTCGTCCGCGCCAGCGCGGATGACGGCGCCATCATCGATCGCTGGTATTCGGCGCTGCTGGTCGCCGACCGTACCGAATTGTCCGACCTGCTTGCCGACGACGTGCGCATGAAGCTCGACGACATCGGCGTCGTCCAGACCAAAGAGGATTTCATCGCCTCGATCGACGAATGGCAGGGCGCGGTCGCGGGCGCGGCGATCCGCCATCGCATCGAAAAGAGCGAGAATGGTGAGACCACGGTGCTCGCCTGTTACGATTTTCCCAACAACGATACGCTCATGCGCGAGACCTTCACCGTCGCCCGCGGGCGCATCGTCGCCAGCACGCAGACAGCGGTGGCGCAGGACTGCAGCGGCTATTGAGGCGAGGTCCGTGTTGCGCGGCGCGCGGCATCGCCCTACATCCGAGGCAGCCCGCCTCCAAATCAGTCCACCGGAATCGCTCATGTCATCTTCAAAAGCCGTCGATCTCGCCGCCCATCCGCTGACCCTTTGGCAGGGTCCGCTCGGCCTGCCCGATTTCTCGCGCATCGGCGACAATGATTTTGGCCCTGTCTTCGACGCGGCGCTGGCGGCGCACCAGGCCGAGATCGACGCCATCGCCGGCAACAGAGAGACGCCGACCATCGAGAACACGCTTGCCGCGCTCGAGCTCGCCGGCGAGCCGCTCGACCATGTCTCGTCGATCTTCTGGTGCCGCGCCGGCGCCCACACCAACGACACGATCCAGGCGATGGAACGCGAGGTTTCGCCAAAGATGTCGCGGCATTTCTCCGCGATCTCGATGAACGAGAAGCTGTTTGCCCGCATCGACGATCTCTACCAGCGGCGCGACAGCCTGAAGCTCGATGCCGAGACGCTGCGGGTGCTGGAGAAGACCTGGAAGGGATTTGTCCGGTCGGGCGCCAAGCTGGATGCGGAGGGCAAGAAGCGGCTTGCGGCCATCAATGAAGAGCTCTCGTCGCTCGGGACCAAGTTCGGCCAGAACGTGCTCGCCGACGAACGCGACTGGGCGCTGTTCCTCGACGAGGCCGATCTTGCCGGCCTGCCGGATTTCTTGAAGAGCGCCATGGCCGAGGCGGCCGAGATGCGCGGCCAGAAGGGCCGCTATGCGGTGACGCTGTCGCGCTCGATCTACGAGCCGTTCTCGACCTTCTCCGAGCGCCGCGACCTGCGCGAGATCGCGTTCAAGGCTTTCATCATGCGCGGCCAGAATGGCGGCGCCTCCGACAACACCGATGTCGTGCGTGACATGCTGAAGCTGCGCGCCGAGAAGGCGAAGCTGCTTGGTTACGATTCCTTCGCGGCGCTGAAGCTCGACGATACGATGGCGAAGACCCCGAAGGCGGTGCACGAGCTGCTCGATCCGGTGTGGGAGAAGGCGCTGGAAAAAGCCGCCGCCGACCAGAAGGAGCTGGAGCGGCTGGCGACAGAAGCCGGCAGCAACGAGAAGTTCGCGGCCTGGGACTGGCGCTTCTACCAGGAGAAGCTGCGTGCCGAGAAATTCGCCTTCGACGAGGCGGAGCTGAAGCCGTATTTGCAGCTCGAGCGCGTCATCAAGGCTTGCTTCGATGTCGCCACGAAACTGTTCGGCATCACTTTCGAGGAGAAGAAGGGCATCGCCGCCTGGCATCCCGATGCACGAGTCTTCGTGGTGAAGAATGCCGACGGCAGCGAGCGCGGCCTGTTCCTGGCCGATTATTTCGCCCGTCCGTCAAAACGTTCCGGCGCCTGGATGAGCGCGCTGAAATCCGGCTACAAGCTCGGTCATGGTTCCAAGCCGGTGATCTACAACATCATGAACTTCGCCAAGCCGCCGGCCGGCGAGGCGGCGCTGCTGTCGGTCGATGAGGCGAAGACGCT
Organism: Mesorhizobium sp. M2A.F.Ca.ET.043.02.1.1; assembly: GCF_003952405.1. Lineage (NCBI taxonomy): Bacteria > Pseudomonadati > Pseudomonadota > Alphaproteobacteria > Hyphomicrobiales > Phyllobacteriaceae > Mesorhizobium > Mesorhizobium sp. M2A.F.Ca.ET.043.02.1.1. Next base: position 2,953,629 of record NZ_CP034445.1, on the reverse strand, counting down.
GTTCCACGAGTTCGGCCATGCGCTGCACGGCATGCTGACCGACGTCACCTGGCCGTCGGTCTCGGGCACTTCGGTCAGCCGCGATTTCGTCGAACTGCCCTCGCAGCTTTACGAGCATTGGCTGACGGTGCCCGCGGTGCTGGAAAAGCACGCGCTGCACGTCAAGACCGGCAAGCCGATGCCGAAGGCGCTGCTCGACAAGATGCTTGCGACCCGCACCTTCGGCGCCGGTTTCGCCACGGTCGAGTTCACCGCCTCGGCGCTGATCGACATGGCCTATCATGCAAGGCCTGAGGCGCCGGCCGAGCCGCTTCGGTTCGAGGCCGAGACGCTGGAAAAACTGCATATGCCCGACACGATCGCCATGCGCCACCGCACCCCGCATTTCGGCCATGTCTTCGCCGGCAACGGATATTCAGCCGGCTATTATTCCTACATGTGGTCGGAAGTGCTCGACGCGGACGCCTTCTCGGCTTTCGAGGAAACGGGCGATGCCTTCAATCCGGAATTGGCCGAGCGGCTGCGGAAGAACATCTACGCCGCGGGTGGGTCGAAGGATCCTGAGGAGCTTTACACGGCGTTCCGGGGAAAGATGCCGTCGCCCGAGGCGATGATGGTGAAGCGGGGGCTGGTGTGACTGGCTAATCTCCCCCCTTGTCGGGGAGATGGCCGGCAGGCCAGAGGGGGGCGCTGTCCCGCCGACGTTGCAGTCCATCATAGTGGCCGCCGCCCCTCGTTCCGTTCGCTGCCCCAGGCTAGGTGAGGCCGCGATCCTTCGCGCCCCCCTCTGCCCTGCCGGGCATCTCCCCCACAAGGGGGGAGATTGGCTGTTTCCACGGATCCGCCACCCTCGGCCAGATCGGCCGGTTGAGCTTCCTGTAATCCGTCTTCGCCGGGTTGCTCGGATAGGAGCTCGGCGCCGCGACATAAATGATCTCGGCGGCGATCGGTGCGAAGCCGGCGTAGAAATGGTTGGTCGATTTGATCAGCAGGATGTCCTTGCTGAGCGGATCGATGCCGATGTTGGAGAAGACATCCGGCTCGAAGGTCTGGGTGCGGTTGGTGTTCAAGATGACGTCGACTTCCGTGCCTTCGATGCGCACCACAGCCGACGGCCCCAACGTCACCCGGCTCGGACCGAAGCTTTGCCAGCCTTCGTTGGTCGTCTTCAGCACCGTGACGCGCGCGTCGATCGGCTCGCCGGCCTGCGGCCCGGCCTTGCCGCCGAAGCGCAGATCGATGACCGCGCCCTCGCCGGCGGCATGGCAGAAGGTCACGGCGATCGGGTCCCAGATCGTCGCCACACCGACCTTGTTCACGCCGCGCTTGAGCAGCTCGCGCAACACGATGGTGCCGTCGCCCGGCACGCCGCCGCCGGGATTGTCCCAGATATCTGCGATCACGACTGGCTTGTCCTGGTGCGTCGCGCGCACGGCAAGCGCCTGTTCGATGCCCGCCGAGGCGGAGAGCATCGTCATCGCGGTTTTTTCGCGCAGCGCATAGAGCTCGCGCCCGAGGCTTTCCGCCAAAGCATCGCCCTTTGCCTTGTCGTTGTCGGTGACGACCAGGATGCGCGTGCCCATCTCCGGCACGTCGGCGGCCATGAAGCCGTGGATGACCGAGACCGACAGCACGCCGTCCTTGCCATGCAGCGCCTTGATCCTGTCGACGAAGGAGCGCATCGGCTCGCGGCTGGTCGGCAGCACCTGGATCATGCGGCAGTCGAAGGTCGAGATCACCGGCTCGATCTCGCCGCGCGCCGCGGCAAGGCCGAGCTCGACGACATGCTCGCCGCGCTCATAGAAATCGGTATGCGGGAATTCGAGGAAATAGGCCATGATATCGCAGGCCGCGACGCGTTTCGGCGTCAAATGGCTGTGCGGATCGAACTCCGAAGCGATCACCACCTTCGGCCCCACGATAGCGCGCACGCGTTCCAGCAGATCGCCTTCGCAATCGTCATAGCCTTGCGCGACCATGGCGCCATGCAGGCCAAGGATCACCGCATCGACCGGTAGGGCGGCCTTGAGCTGGTCGAGGATCTCGTCACGCAGCGCCTCATAGGTCTGACGCTGCACCAGGCCGCCGGGCTCGGCCCAGGTCGCCGTGCCTTCGATGACGGTCAGATCTTCCTTCGTGGCGCGCTTGCGCAGCGCCACGATCGGCGAGGAGCACAGCGTCGGCGTCTCTGGGTGTTTTCCCGGGCCGGCATAGAAGGCCATCTCGAACGAGGCCCGGTCGGTCGGCACCGGCGAGAAGGTGTTGGTTTCCGTCGCCAGCGAGGCGGTGAAGATGCGCATGAACGCTCCCTAGACTTCTTGTTTTTGCGATTCCGGACGAAAACCGCTGCGTATTCCTGGAATTGCCGGGATTGCTATTTGACGGCCCCGAGCGCAAGGCCCCGGACGAGGTAGCGCTGCAGCCAGATGAAAAGGATCGCCACCGGCAGCGTCGCCAAAAGCGTGGCGGCCATGACATGGTGCCATTCGATCGTATAGCGGCCGGCGACGAGCGAGAAAACCTGGATCGGCAGCGTGTAGCTTTCCTGGCTGCGGAGCATGGTGAGCGCGACCACGAACTCGTTCCAGGCGTTGATGAAGGTGAAGATCGCCGTCACCGCGATCGCCGGCAGGCAGAGCGGCAGGAAGACCTTGCGCAGCGTCAGCCAGCGGCCGGCGCCTTCCATCCAGGCCGCCTCCTCGAGATCGCGCGGGATGGTGTCGAAATAGCTCTGCAGCATCCACACCGTGAAGGCGACGTTGAAGGCCATGTAGATGAAGCCGAGCGCGGTGGTCGACTCGACCAGGCCCCAGGCCGCCATCAGCCTGAACAGGCCGAGCACCAGCACGATCGGCGAGATCATCTGCGAGATCAAAAGGAACTGGCGGAAGGCCCCATAGCCGGCAAAACGAAAGCGCGACATGGCATAGGCGGCTGGGACCGAGATCATGATCGCGCCGAGGGTCGCCAGCGCCGAGACATAAAGCGAATTCAGAAGCGCCTGGCCGAAGCCGGTCGCCACCCACATGTCCGCGAAATTCGACCAGCGGAACTCGCTCGGCCACCAGGTCGGCGTCAGCACCTCGGTGCGCGGCTTGACGGCGGTGAGGAACATCACCGCGAAGGGGAAGATCGTCACCACGATCAACGGAGCCAGCAGCAGCCAGGCGATGACGGTGCGTTTCAGCTTCGGCGTCATGCGCGCTGCTCCCGCATGGCAAGCCGCACATAGATCATGGTGAAGACGAGCAGGATCGCGAACATCACCAGCGACACGGCGGAGGCCTCGCCCAGTTTGCCGATGCGGAAGGCGAGCTTATAGAGATGCGTCACCAATATGTCGGTCGAGTTGGCCGGCCCGCCCTGCGTCATCACCCAAATGATCGGGAAGGAGTTGAAGACATAGATGGTGTTGAGCACGATCGCGATGTTGATGAAGGGTTTGAGCAGCGGAAAGGTGATCTCGCGGAACTGCTGGAACAGTGTCGCGCCCTCGAGCGCGGCCGCCTCATAGAGATCGTCGGGGATCGACGACAGGCCGCCGAGGAAGATCGTGGTGGTGAAGGGCACGGTCACCAATATGCCGATCAGCACCTGCATCGGGAAAGCGGTCTCGGCGCTCGCCAGCCACTGGATGTTCTGGCTGATCAGCCCGAGCTTCATCAACGCCGAATTCAGCATGCCGCTTTCGCCGTTGAGCGCCCAGCGCCAGACCACCGCGGTCATGGTCAGCGACACCGCCCATGGCAGCATGATGATGACGCGGGCGATGCCTCGGCCATAGAAATCCATGTTGAGGATCATCGCCACCGGGATCGATAGCAGCAGCGCGCCGCCCACGACCAGCGCCGTCCACAGCCCAGTGCGCCAGAGCGCCGCGACGAAATCCGGGTCGGCGGCAAGCGCCGAGAAATTGGCCAGGCCGCTGAATTCGCGAAGCTGGCCAAAGCGGTTGACGTCGTGCGTCGAGATCTGGATCAGGTCCCAGACCGGCCAGAAGATCACCACCGCCGCCAAGAGCAGGCTGGGCAGCGTCAGCAGATAGGGCAGGAAACGATTTTGCATCGGCTGGCTTGTACTGCGTTGCGTTGTTGGTGGTGCTGGTTTGCCAGCCTGTGCAATGCTCGCCTGTCCCAGGCTCGGTCTCGAACACTTTTCTCGGCGTTAGCGCTGCCCCTCACCTGCCTGCCGGCATCCTCTCCCCGTATAGTGACGGGGAGAGAGACGCTGTCGCCGGCGATTTCGCCAATCACCAACGTAGCAGGAAAAGCGCCAGCGTTGCGGCCAGTGTCCAGCGGATAGATGGGTAACACTTTGAACCGGATACATAGGTAACAGTTTTCTCTCCCTATGATGCGGTCGCCGCAGCGCCAAGCGGTCGGCTTGGCGCGGCGCTGCGGCGAACCAGTTTCATGTGCTTCTCATCGATGAAGCCGAGCGGATGGGTGTGGAAGCGCATCGTCCACTCGCCATCCTCAGTCTCTTCAATGGCAATCGGTTCGCCGGCCAACGTGGCCGAGACATAGATCTCGGTGCCCCGCCATTTGGACCGCGCCGTTCTGGCGCACGCCGCGCACCGCTGCCTCGGTCGGATAATCGGGTTCAGGGGCTGTCTTCGGCATCGGTCGGGTCGAGGGGCGGTAATGCTGTGCCGGGGTGTCCATGCCCAGCGCCTCGTGCGGACGCTCCTCATTGTAGCTGCGCCGGAAGTCCTCGAAGGCCCTGGCTTGAGCCGCTTTGTCAGCCTTCGGTGCATCGGCCATCGGCAGCATGGTCAGATGGAAACGCTCATGGCGCCCGTTCTGCTGCGGCTTGCCTGGCTGGATGCGCTCCAGGGCGATGCCGAGCTTAATGAAGCGCACTGCCAGCGGCGTCAGCCCTGTGACGCCGGCCGACGCAAAGGGTGGGCCATTGTCGCTTCGAATGCGATCCGGCAGACCGTTTTCCTCAAACAATCGCTCAAACACCGGCCACGCCTCCTCGTCGGCCGTCGAGCCCGTCGCCTCGAGCCCCAGCAGGTAGCGGCTCAATGCATCCATCACCGTCAATGGCTTGCAGCGCCAGCCGTCACGGGTCCGGAACCAGCCCTTGTGGTCTACCGTCCACACCGCATTCGGCGCCGCAGGCTCCGGCCATGGCCCATTGCCCACAGCCCGCCAGCGCCGGCGTCCCACAAGACCATGCCGCTTCAGGATCTCGCCAGCTGTCGAGACTGCCGGCCAGCCACAACTGGGCTCCGCCCGCTTCAGCCGCGCCATGATCTTCTTCGGCCCCCACAGCGGATGCGCTTCCTTCTCCGCCACGATCCGCTCCACCAGCTCGGCTGCCGTTGCTCGGCCGTGATCGAGCGGCGCCCGCGGCCGGTCGTGCAGGCCTTCCGGCCCGGTCTCCCGGTAACGCCCAAGCCATTTGTAGCCGGTCTTGCGTGAGATCTCGAAGGCCGCGCAAAGCTGCGTCATCGTCTCCTCGCCAGCTAGGCATTCAACAACAAAACGAAGCCGCTCATCCATGATGCCAGTCTCTCGCCAAACCATCGCCGGTCCTCCCGGCTGGCAAGAAAACTGTCACCCATCTAATCGATCCATTCTGTTACCTATCTATCCGGTTCGGACACCAGCCCCTTTCTCCCCGTCCCTATACGGGGAGAAATGCCCGGCAGGGCAATGAGGGGCGGCGCCGACGTAGAAGATTTGTCCCTTTGTCTGGAATGATTATCTGTCCGTCCGGCTATTCGGTCGAACACCTTTCAAAAAGATGTGGCGCGCCCCGCGGGGTAGGGCGCGCCACGGGCGCAGGGAGATACGCCCTTATTTCTTGAGCACGGCGTTGGCCTTGGCCGCTGCATCCTTCAGGCCGGCTTCGGGGTCCCCGCCGAGATAGATCTTCTGCATGGCGTCCGACGTGATCTGGGCGATCTCTTCCCAGCCCGGAATGACCGGCGCGAAGCGGGCATCGGGCAGGAGCGCGGTGAAGGCGGCAAGGTCGGCGTTGTTGACGTAATAGTCCATCTTCGCCTCTTCCTTGTTCACCGGCAGGAAGCCTTCGCCCTGCGTGAACTTGGCGCGCTGCTCCTTGGTGAACAGGAAGTCGAGCAGCTTCCAGGCCTCGTCCTTGTTCTTGGAGTTCTTGAACATGATGATGGAATCGGTGACGCCGTAGGTGCCGCGCGCGCCGGTCGGGCCGGCGGGGATGGCGGCGACGCCGTATTTCAGGTTCGGCGCTTCTTCCTTGATCTGGTTGGACAGGAAGGGCGCGGTGATCATCATGCCGACCTTGCCCTGTTTGAACAGGTTCTGCACGTCCTCGCGGTTGTTGGAGGTGACGCCCGGTTCCGTCAGGCCCTCGTCGATCATCGACTTGTAGAGCTTGGCCGCTTCGAGCGCGCCGGGCGTGCTCAGGCCGGACGTGCCGTCCTTGTTGAGAATCTCGGTGCCCTGCGACCACATCGCATAGTAGTAATAGACGTCGGTCTCGATCTCCTTGCCTTGCAAGCCGAAGCCGAAGGCGCCGACCGCCTTGATCTTGCGCGCGTCCTCCTGCAGCTCGGTCCAGGTCGCCGGCGGCTTGGCGATGCCGGCCTTCTCAAACAGCTCCTTGTTGTAATACATGGCGCGCGCGGAAGCTGCGATCGGCAGGCCATAGGTGTGGCCATTCATGATGGAGGGCTGCAGGAATGTGTCGATAAAGCGGTCCTTGAACTCGGGCTTGATGTAGCTGTCGAGCGGCTCGGCGACATCCTGCTGGACGAAGTCGATCAGCCAGCGGGTGCCGATGATCGAGAGATCCGCATTGGTGCCGGCGGTGATGTCGGTGGTGAGCTTCTGCAGCAGCACATCCCACGGCACCACTTCATACTTAATGGTGATGCCGGGATTGGCCGCCTCGAATTCCTTCTTCACCGCTTCGAAATAGGGGCCGGTCTTGGCGCTGTATTCGGCGACGGTGACGCGCACCTCGCCCGCATCGGCTGGTGCTGCCAGGGCCAGCATGCTCATTCCGGCCAGCAGGCCGACAGTCCATTTTGCAAGGCTCATCTGAATTCTCCCATTGATGCACGTTGGCGCCTGCCTCTTGTGAGAACAGGATTTATGTTACTTTCCTACATTATCCATGATTTGGCGCTACGCAAGCGGATTATCATGTTGCTTAATTACATTTGCTTGGTTAGCTTATTGGCTCAAAATGAGGGGTGGAGGAGGACGCAGCGTGGGTTCGACAGCCGAGTTCGAAGGCAAGACCGTCGTCGTCACCGGAGCCGGCGGCGGCCTCGGGTCGGCGATCGTCGAGCTGATGGCCGAACGCGGCGCGCGCATCGTCGGCTGCGACCAGTCGGCGGAGGCATTGGTCAGCCCGCATATCGCTTCCCGCCACGTCTTCAACTTGCTCGACCGGGCGTCGATCGAAGCCGCGATCCCGGCGCTGCTCGACCAAGACGGCGTTCCCGACATCCTAATCAACAATGCCGGCTGGACGCGCGCCGAGACGCTGGCGGCGCTGACGGCTGACAGGATCGAGCAGGAGCTCGACCTCAATTTGACCGGCGTGATGAGTTTCGCGGACCCGCTGATCAAGGCGATGGCGGGGTGCGGTTCGGGCAGCGTCGTTTTCATCTCCTCGGTCAACGCTATCGCGCATTTCGGCAATCCGGCCTATGCGGCGGCCAAGGCCGGCATCAACGCCTATGCCAAATCGGTCGCCGTCGAGCTCGGTCGCAGCGGGCTGCGCGCCAACGTCGTGTGCCCGGGCTCGATCCGCACCGCCGCCTGGGACCATCGCCTGGCCAAGGATCCCCAGATCCTCGGCCGGCTGAAGCGGCTCTATCCGCTGGGCCGCATCGTCAATGCACGGGAAGTGGCCGAAGCTGTCGCCTTCCTTGCCTCGGACCGCGCTTCCGGCATAACTGGCGCCGTGGTGCCTGTGGACGCCGGCCTGACAGCCGGCTATCTGCCATTCATCGACGACATATTGGGAGCGTGACCATGACCGACGTCCAGTTCCGCAACCTGTCGAAATCCTTCGGGCAGCACAAAATCCTCGAAGACATCAACCTCGATATCCGGACCGGCGAGTTCGTCGTTCTGGTCGGCCCGTCCGGCTGCGGCAAGTCCACTCTGCTGCGCATGTTGGCCGGGCTGGAGACGATCACCTCCGGCGATCTCGTCCTTGGCGGCACGCGCGCCAACGACCTGCCGCCGCAGAAGCGCAACATCGCCATGGTGTTCCAGTCCTACGCGCTGTTCCCGCATCTGAAGGCGTCGGAAAATATCGGCTTCGGCCCAAAAATCCGCGGCGAGAACCGCGCCGCGATCGACGACAAGGTGAAGAAGGCTTCGGGCGTGCTCAACCTCTTCTCCTATCTCGACCGCTATCCACGGCAATTGTCGGGCGGCCAGCGCCAGCGCGTCGCCATGGGCCGCGCCATCGTGCGCGAACCTTCGGTGTTCCTGTTCGACGAGCCGCTCTCCAATCTCGACGCGCAATTGCGCGTGCAGATGCGCACCGAGATCAAGGCGCTGCACCAGCGGCTGAAATCGACCATCGTCTACGTCACTCACGATCAGATCGAGGCGATGACCATGGCCGACCGTATCGTGGTGATGGACCGCGGCCGCATCCAGCAGGTCGGGCAGCCACTGGAGCTTTACGACCGGCCGGCCAACAAATTCGTCGCCGGCTTCATCGGCTCGCCGTCGATGAGCTTTGTCTCTGGCGCGCTGAAGACGGCCGGAGCTCAGTCTTGGTTCGAGACCAGCGGCGGCGGCCGCCTGGCGCTCTCGGGCAAAGCGGCTTCCGGCCGCGACACGGTCGAAGCCGGTATCCGGCCCGAGCACTTCGTCGTCGGCGCCGGTGAGAATGCCATCGCGATCAAGGTCGATGTCGTCGAGCCGACCGGTTCGGAAACCCATGTCTACGGTTCGGTCGGCGACGACACGGTACGCGCTGTGTTCCGCGACCGGCTGCAGGTGAAGCCCGGCGACCGGCTGCCGGTGAGCGTCGATCCGCGCAACATCCACCTCTTCGACAAGGCGACCGGCCTGCCGCTGTGAGAAGACGATGAAGAGCCCGGCCGACATCATCACCCGCCTGCATCTGATATCGCAGGACGGCACCAAATCGGACCGACGGCTGGCGGGGCTGGTGCTTTCCGACCTCGATTTCGCGTCGAAGGCGGCCATCTCCGAGATCGCCGCGCGCGTCGCCGTCAGCGAGCCGACCGTCACCCGCTTCTGCCGCAATCTCGGCTGCGAGGGGCTTCGCGATTTCAAGTTCTACCTGGCGCAGGCCATCGCCATCGGCGGCCAGTATCTGTCGCCGGAGCCGCTCAGCCGCGACGCGCGCGAGCAGCGCATCGCCTCGGCCATCACCGAGGCGGCGATTGCCGCCATCCAGCGCGCCAGCGAAAACCTCGATATGACGACGCTGATGGATGTTGCCGCCCGGATTGCAAGTTCCGGCAACGTGCTCTGCATCGGCTCCGGCGGCATTTCCTCGATGATGGCGACGGAGATGCAGAACCGGCTGTTCCGGTTGGGCCTCTCGGCGCTCGCCCAGACCGACGGCCAGCTGCAGCGCATGTATGCCGCCGTCGCGACCCCGGAGACGACGCTGCTCGCCTTCTCCGTCTCGGGCTATGCGCGCTCGGTGATCGAGGCGGTCGAGGTGGCACAGCAATATGGCGCCGCCACCGTCGCCATCACCGCGCCGGACTCGGCCCTGGCCAAGGTCGCCGGCACGGTGATCCTTTTGCAGTCGGTCGAGGACGGCAACATCTACAAGCCGACCTCGTCGCGCTACGCGCTCCTGGCGATCGTCGACATGATCGCCACCACGGTCGCGGAATCGCGCGGACCGAAAGTGCTGGAGAATCTGCGGCGCATCAAGCAGAGCGTGAACACGCTGAAGGTGGACGATCCGAAGCTGCCGCTGGGGGATTGAGTGGTTTTGAAGACTCACCCTCACCCGGATTACCGACCGAATTGCGAAGAGCAATTCGGGGCAATCCGACCTCTCCCCAAGGGGAGAGGAGCAGGTCGGCGCCGGCGCCAAGCTCTTCTCCCCGCCGGGGAGAAGGTGGCCGCGTAACGGCCGGATGAGGGGGCGTCGCCAGCGTTATTTGCTGAGCGTCTCAAGTCGCTCCACCAACTCAGCCGCATCCGCCACAACCCGCAGCGTCTTTAGCCGCGATGTACCGCCGGCGACTACGGAAACGGCCGACACCCGCACACCCAGCGCCTTGGCCATCATCCGCTCCAGCGCTTGATTGGCGGCGCCGTTTTCCGGCACGGCGCGCACGCGGGCTTTGAGGTGACTGCGCCCGTCGGCGGCGGTCTCGATGCCGTCGATCCGGTCAAGCGCCGCTTTCGGCGTCAGCCGCACGAAGAGGTCGATGCCGTTGTCGCGCAGCCGAAACGGCGTGCTCATCAGCCGCCGGCCACGACCCAGGACCAAACCGTGGTGACCAGGAACTGGCGGATGAAGAAAAGGATCAGCAGCAGGATGATCGGCGAAATGTCGATGCCGCCAAGATCGGGCATGAAGCGGCGGATGGGGCGCAGGGCCGGCTCGGTCAGCCGATAGAGCATGTTGCCGACGCTGCCGACGAACTGGTTGCGCGAATTGACGACGTTGAAGGCGTAGAGCCAGGAAAAGATCGCCGAGGCGATAATGATCCACCAGTAGATATCAAGCGCCATGACGATGGTCTGAATAAGGGCGATCATGCCGGTCTCCAAATTGTCGCCGACATGTAGCCATTGCTAAGCGTGCGGGCAAGGCCCGCGGGCTTGCCGTGCGGGCAAGGCCCGCGGGCTTGGCGAGTGGGCAAGGCCCCCCGGCCACGGCGCTTGTGGCCGGCCCGGTCTTTCGCCTTGACATCAAACGGCCGCGACCGATACAAGCCGATCCGCTGGAACGGGGCTGTAGCTCAGCTGGGAGAGCGCATCGTTCGCAATGATGAGGTCAGGGGTTCGATCCCCCTCAGCTCCACCAGCCAGCACCGCCGGTGCTTTTCACGTCGCCTTCTGCCTCCTTGCTCGCCATTTCGTGACCGCCGGATTTCGGGCCGCGTGGCTGGAACCAATGGCGGGGCAATTCGGTTCAGCTATACATTTGAAGCCAACGTGCGCGGCCGGTTGGGCAAGCGGCGATCCTTGAGGAGTTCCATCATGCAGATTTCGTCCAGGTTCCGTTCCGTCGCGGTTGCGGCAATCGCCGCCGCGGGCGTGACCATTGCCAGCGCCGCGCACGCCGACAGCGGCACGATCCGCTTTTCCGTCTACAAGGCGGCCTTCTTCATCGGCGGCTCCGGCGGTGAAGGCACGCTGACCTTCCATGGCAAACGTTATCCGATCTCGGTCGGCGGCGTCTCGGGCGGCCTCGCTTTCGGGGCCTCCAAGACCTATTTCCAGGGCAGGGTGCGCCATATCCGCCGCGCAAGCGACGTGACGGGCGTCTACGGCGCTGCCGGCGGCGGCGGGGCCCTCGGCAAGGGCGCCCAGGTGATCGTCATGACCAATGACAAGGGCGCTCAACTCGAGCTCACCGGCAGGCAGGTCGGCCTGCAGGTCAATGCCGATCTCAGCGGCATCAGCATCGCGCTGAAGCGGTAGAAGGAACAGCCTCGGCTCTTCGTGGATAGGCCGGCAAAGGCGCTGCCCGGGCGCCGAATGCCGGCCACTAGAGGCTAAGAGACGCTTGGCAGGGTCTCGGCCTCAAGGCGCCTCAATCGTCCCAGTCATCCCAATTATCTTCGTCCCGCGGGGGGTAGTTTGGAACGACCCGGATAATCGGCCGCGGACGTTGATAGCGCCAGTCATACTCGTCCCGTGGCTGCGGCTCATAGGTGCGATAAGCGGGCTGGTAATAGTGTTTCCGCCAGTATTGGTGCTTGTTGTGCGGCCGAACGCAGTATCCGTCCTCGGTCAGATAGGCGCATGTGACATGCGCCTCCCGCACCAGGCTATTTTCAGCCGGCACGCCGATGATCGGCGCCGCCTCCACCGCCGGCATCACCGCCAGCATGGTCCCGGCAAGGGTAAGAATGGGTAATTTCATCGACCTCTCCAACCTCTCCAGATCAAGGCCGGAACAACGTCCTGATTGGGGCGATTTGCGGCGGCCGAGATCACTTTGATTTTCGGTCGCACATATGAGCGTTAGATCATGTACCGCCGGCGTCAGGCAGGCGGCACGCCTTGGAGATTGGCCGAAACGCCTATCGCGTCGTCATTCCAGGGCGGAGCAGGAGCGAAGCTCCGTCGCGAAGACCCTGGAATCCATGCCGTTACCTTCGCCAAGGCGTGCAACGGAGCAGAATTCTGCACCGTGGCGGCGCTTCCAAGTCACGGAATGGATTCTATGGTCTGCGCCGCGTCGCTCGCTCCTTGCTCCGCCATAGAATGACGAGGTCGGGGCGGCTTCAACCAACCCCCGGCGTCGGCGCTGATGTCACGGACATGAACGGAAAATCCTGCGCCAAGACAAACGGCAATCTTTCAAAATCCACGTGTTCGGGGAATTAATTCGCCAGCTGATCGAGAAGCGTGTCTATTTCGCCTTTCTTTGGGGCTTCGGGCGAAGCAGGGGCGGGCTGGGGGTCGGCTTGCGGGTCGACCGGTGCGGGTTCGGCCGCCGGCGCGGCGGCCTCGGTCCCGCTGCTGCTGTCCGAATTTGTCGGCGCCGCGTTTTCCGCATTGCCGTTGTTCGGCGTCACGGGTGGTTCCGGCGCGGCGGGCGGCGCCTTCGGCCGGGGCGCGGCGTTGCGCAGAAGATCGCCGATCAGATCCGCCGCTCCCTTGCCGGACCCGTCGCCGTTCGAGCCCGTTTGGCCCGGGATCAGCTTGTCGAGATTGAGTTTTCCGGTTGGCAGCCCAAGGCGGCTCAATATATCCAGCGCGCTCTGCGGGTCCTTGGCCAACGCGCTCAGGTCCGGGTACACACGGGGCGCGGAGAGCGGGCCCTGGACCACGACCGGCACTCCGATGCCCTTCACGGCAACGTCGCCTCCTTGGCCTGAAAGCGAAGCGACGACGCGCGGGTTGAGACGCATGTCGAGCGTCTGGTCGGCGAGATCAATCCTGCCCGAGCCGTCCATCCGCAGCAGCGGGCCCAGCAGGCTGATGTCCGTCGTCTGCGCGACGCCGTTCTCGATCGCGAACGAGGCGCCGAGCTCGGTGAATGTCGTCTTCTTGGCCTGATCCTGCTTGAAGCCGCCGGCGAGCAGCCCGACCAAATTGTTGTAGACCTCCGCTATGTCGATGCCGCGGAAGGCGCCATCGCTGAATTTTGCCGCCGCCTTGCCGCCGAGCGAGCGAGCAAGCGACTTGGTGGTCTTTCCCGCGCCTGAAATCGCGACCGTCGCATCAAGCGTTCCTTCGATGCGGTCGAAATCAGCCGCATCACGCAGCAAGGGCGCCGCGGCCGCGCCGGTGATTGCGGTGTTGAGGTCCAGGAAAGCGGCGTTGCCGGAGCCGTCGGCGGTCATTTCGGCCGCGATCGTACCGCCATAGAAGGGGCTTTGCGGCAGGTTCAGGTGAGCCTTCCCATCCGTCACCGTCAGGCTGGTCGCCACCGGCCCGGCGAAGACCTTGCCATAGCCGAGCTTGTCGGCCCGGATATCCACTTTGGCATCGATACCCTTGAGGAAGGAGAGATCGACCGGCGCGTCGGTTGCCACGCCCGGTTTCTGCTTGCCGCCGGCTGCGGCACCGCCGCCAGCGAGCGCTGCAAGGTCGAGTTTCGCGAAACTGAGCGACGTCCGGATCGTGAAAGGCTCTCCCAGCTTCACCGAGCCTTGCCCGGACGCCTTGACGCCGTTCAAAGCGATGGTGGCCTTCTGGAAGGAGAATTGCGTTTGGCTAGCGTCGACATCGCCCTTGAAGGCAAAGTCCTGCAGACTGCCGGACGCGCCCTGTCCCAGCCATTGCATCAGCCTGTCGAACGAGGGCGATGTGGCCGAGACCTGGCCCTTGACCGTGCCGCCACCCCCGACAGTGCCGCTTATGCTGCCTTCGAGATATTTGGAGGAGACCGAAAGGCTGATCGGCCCGGACGCATCGGCGACGGAGCCACCGGCCAGAAAGGATGCGGGCGCGACCTGGGACTTGAACGCAACAGCCTGCCCCCGCCAGGCGAGCTTGCCTGTCACATCGACCGGCTTGCCGATGTCGCGAACCTTCGCGTCAAGAGTGAGCCCGGTGATGTCGTTGGCGGTCCGGTCCTGGGCATCGGCAAGCGCCGCAAGCGGAAGCTTGCCTTCGCGTATCCCGACCGTTCCCTGCAGATTGAGGCTGCTGTGGATGCGTTGCGCGGCAAGCCCACGAAAAGCGAATCCCATATCGGCCGTAAGCTTGCCGGACAGCGGCACGGCTTGTCCGGCCAGCTTCGCTATCGAGCCGATGTCCAGCCCCGAGCTCGCAACATTGCCCCGTATGGTCGGAGGCGTTTCAGCGACATTCGTCGAGGCGTTCGCCGTGAGGCTTCCCGCGTCGAGGCCGAAATGCTCCAGCTTTGCCTCGAGATGCCCGTCGCGCAATGTCGCGGCGAGCTGGACATCGGAAGCCCGTATCTTGCCGCTGAGCAACTCATCGATTGTCACGCTGATGTCGGCGTCGAAAGCGGCCAGCATGGCAAGATCAGGCTCTCCGGAGCCGGCCGAAGCTTTGCCCGCGCTGGAACCGCCGTTTCCGAGATCGCTCAAGGCGTCGATATCGACGCGCTTGGCCGCCAGGTCGGCGAAGAAGCGATGCCGCGGCCCGGGCTGAAAGAGCGCGTCCATCTGGAAGCTCTGGTCGCCGATCTCGAACTTCCCGCCCTTGATCTGATAGCTGCCATTGCCGTTGAGCTGGATCTCGCCGCTCGCCTGCAAGGCAGAGAATTTGGCAACCGGCGCCGGATCGAGCCGCGCCTCGACGGCGATTTGGGCCGGCAGCCGTTTCAGAATCGGCCTAAAGGCGGAAAGGCTCCCGCTTATGTCGACGCGACGGCCGTTGCTGGTGCCGGCCAATGAAAACGAGACCTCCCGGTCGAGGTCCGGAACCCTGAGGTCGGCGTCGATCGCCGTCACCTTGGCGGCGTTCCCTGTCGATGCGCCTGAGGTGAGGGTGCCGTTCGTTATGGTCAGCCGGTTGATCGACAGCCGCTCGAGCGTATCGACAATCGCCGCGAAGGGATCAGCCTGAACATCCTTCGGCTCGGGAGCTGGCTCCGCGCTCGCCGAAGCCTCGAGCGCGATTGTCGGATCCGCCAGCGCAACCGACTGAATCTCGAGCTTTTTCGACCATAGCGACGACAGCGTTATCGACGTCGAGAAGCGCGGAGCGGATATCGCGATGTCGCCCGTGCCGGTCGAGAGCGAAATATCATCCGCGACCACCGCCAGCCTGGGCAGCAGCGACAGCCTGACAGGCCCGTCCAGCCGAATGGTCATTCCGGTCGCGGACGACAATCGCCGGCCTAGTTCAGCACGAACCCAGTCGGTCGAGACCAGCGCGGGCAGAAGGAAAAGCAGCCCGACGACAAGAACGACGGCTACGCTGAGTGCGGCGACGATTTTTCTCACATCGACCAGCCAAAAATGATCGGAAGAATCAGTATCGTCGAGCATACATGCTTCCGGCGCCCGACTGAATCCTGCCGAACCAAGGGCTTGGCGCCGGACGAATCCCGGACTGGTCCACGGGACCCGGGGCCGGCATGTTTCGCCTAACGCCTCCCCGGCGCCATTCACCCTGGAGAACGCTGACACAAGCGGAGTCTCGGACCGGCCTCGCTCCACTCACCTGGAAACTGCCCTCGCCTTGTGATTGCGTTGGCGCGCATAGGCCACACAGGCGTCCACCGTGCTGACGCAGAGCGCATCGACGCTGTTCGGCAGATTGTTGTCGCCGGCATAGGAGACCTCGGCGACATGGCCGCCGACCATGCGGATCTGTGTGTTGCAGTAGCCGCCGGGGGCGACATTGACTGACCCGCCGACCGCGGGAATCGCGCCCACGGCCATGGTCGGCACCGCGATGCTGAGGTTGCCGCGCTGCACGGTGCGTTGATAGGTCCAAATCTGGCCGGATGGTCCCGTATCGGCCGTCGCGGTCGGAAAGCCGGCGCACATGCGGACATCGGCCTCGCTGAGACCGACCATCTCCTTGCGGGCGGCGGCCGTGGTGGGGTCGACCTTGGCGATGCTGGATGTATCGTCCGGGATGACGCAGGACGACAGGATGGAGATGCCTGCCGCAACAAAGGCAAGTTTTCGAATACGCAAGGATGTCATGCCGTCGGTTGGAGTTGCGTGCCGCCCCAGCGCCCTCCTGCCTACCTAGGCATTCGGCCAAACGCGTCAACCCGAGACAGGCGCGGAAATGCCGCGCGTTAGAGCGGTTCACCGTTTCGCGGAAACGGCGAACCGCGTTATCTCTTTGTTTTTACGCTATTCCGGACGGAAAACCGCTCACACTTTTCCCGGAATTGCTTTAAAGCGCGTCGCGCTGAAACGGATTCGGGCGACGCGCTTTAAGTCGTTGTTTTGATGATGTCGTTGTCCCAGAACCGCTGCGCACTTCTGGGCGACATGCATTAGTGCACCAATGCGCTCACACCACCCGAAAATAACTCGTCATGCCTGTCTTCTGATGCTCGATGATGTGGCAATGCAGCAGCCAGTCGCCGGGATTGTCGGCGACGAATCCCAGCTGCACCTTCTCGTCGGGCTGGATGAGATAGGTGTCGGAGACGAGCGGCTGCACTGGCCTGGTCGAGGACGACAGCACCTTGAAGCTCATGCCGTGCAAATGGATCGGGTGCGCGTGCGGCGTCAGGTTCTCCATGTCGATGATATAGCTCTTGCCGAGCTTCAGCTCGGCTAGCGGCGCGGTCGGGTCGGGCGTGTCGCCCGGCCACGGCACCTTGTTGATCGCCCAGAAACTGTAACCGAGCGAACCGCAGATGCTGTCGGCCGAAACGTTTTCCGCCGTGGCGCTCAGCGCCAGCGGAATGCGCCTGGCGCTGGAAAGGTCCACCTCCGCCACCGGATTGACTTCCAGCGGGCCGAGATCGCGCAGATCGTGCTTGAGCGATTTGCCGACGGAACGCAGCGTCGCCACGATTTTCGGCTTGGTGCCCCGGACGTCGCGCAGGCTGACGATCGCGCCTTCCTCGTCGGGCATACGGATGGCAAGCTCCAGCCGCTGGCCGGGTCCAATCTGCAAGGCGTCCGGCGTAAACCGCTGCGGCACCGGGTTGCCGTCGAGCGCGATCACCGCCGCCTCGGCGCCGTCGACGCGGAAGGCATAGATACGGGTGACGTCGGTGATGGCGGCGCGCAGCCGCACCAGTCCGCCGGCCGGCGCATCGAATTGCGGCTGTTCGAGCCAATTGGCGGTGCGCACCGTGCCGAAGGTGCCGGCCTTTGCGGCGTCGCGCGGCCGGAACGCCTCGATGAACTGGCCATCGTCGCCGAGCCGCCAGTCGCGCAGGTTGATCACCATTTCGGCGTCGAAGGCGGGGTCCTTCGGGTTCTCGACCACGATCACGCCGGTCAACCCGTGACCCATCTGGATCAGCGTGTTGCAATGCGGGTGGTACCAGAAGGTGCCGGCGTCGGGCGGGGTGAAGGCATAGTCGAAATGGTCGCCCTGATAGACATAGGGCTGGATCAGGAACGGCACGCCGTCCATCTTGTTGGGAACGCGGATACCGTGCCAGTGGATGGTCGTCGGATCATCGATGCCGTTGATCAGCCGCGCGGCAAACGGTTCGCCTTTCCGCATCCTGACGACCGGCGGCGGGCCTGCCTCGCCATAGGTCAGAACATTCTGCGTCGGCGCACCGTCCATCAGCCGCGCCTCGATGCTGGTGGTCTTCAGGATCAGCAGTTCGGGCTTCGCCGCCGCCCAACCGGCCAATCTGCCGACGGTCGCGGCGCCGATCCCGGCGAGTCCGGCGGCAACTGTGGTCTTGAGAAGGGCGCGGCGGGTCAGTGCTGTCATAGGCTTTCAATCGAGACTGTTCTTGGCGCATTGAGGACAAAGCTGAGCGCTTCCGTCAATCGCTCCGAAGCGGTCGGAGCCGTCTTCAATCTTCCAGGAAGAAATACAAAGGCGCGATAACGCTCGTGCCGGCCTTCTCAGCTGGCGGCGCAGGTACGGTAGCGCCCTGGAGAGTTTTGAGCGCGGCCCGGTCTAGATCGGCGTCGCCTGAGGATCGCGCCAATCGTACGGATGTCACTTGCCCGGAGGCAGCTACCGTGAAAACCACATTCGCGGTGCCCTTCGCGCGCCTGAGGCGCGCCGCGCTCGGATAGCGCGTATGCCTTCCTAGCCAGGTATACAGCCGGGACTTCCATTTTGAGTCGTCGCCAGGCTTGGAGTTGCTCCCGGTTGATTTGGGCGCGGCCGCCTTAGCGTCGATGCTCGCCGTCATCGACGTCCTGGGAGCGGATGCTTTTTCTTTTTTCGGCCGCGACTTCGGCTTTTCGACGGGCTTTTTCTCCGCCTTTTTCGTTTCGACGGGCTTTACCGGTTTTTCGTCCGCCTCGACCGGCCGCTTCTCCGGCAAAGGCACGACGACATCGGGGTTGATCGCCTCGACGGGATCCGGCACGACTTCTTCCAGCGGCGGCTGCTCGCTCAGCGCCGCCATCCGCTCGGCCGGTTCGGCCTCTTGTGCCGCCTCGTTTTCGACCGGCGGTTCGGCGACCGGCTCTTCCGCCACCGGCTCCGGCGCCGGGTCGGTCAGGGGTTGCACATCGGTGGGCTTGTCCGTCTCCTCCGCCGCGTCGGGCGGCTCCGGGGTCACCGTGTCCAGCATGGCGGCTTCTTCGGGGATGGCGGGCGTGCTCGGCAGCGGCGCCAGGTCGATCGCCAGGGTCGGCGGCGGCCCGCCGTCCGCATCGGCAAAGCTGAGATTCTGCAAGCCATAGGCAACGGCCACATGCCCGGCAAGAACGATCGCGGCCGCGGCCGTCCAAAGACCGGCGGCGCGCGCGCCGGGGCGCGGCAGCCTGAGCCCGTCCGGAGCGGCGGCCGCTTGCGTCATGGTGCGGCGCTTCCGCTTGCGGCGGGGGCCACGGTTCCGGCGGGCGCGGCGGCGCCAGTTCCGCCCGCCGTTTCCAGCCCGACCAGCGCGACCTTCAGATAGCCGGCGGCGCGCAAGAGGTTCATGACCTCCATCAGGTCGCCATAGCCGACCGTCTTGTCGGCGCGCAGGAAGATGCGCGTCTGCTTGTCGCCCTTGGTGCGGCTGTCGAGCATCCCGGCAAAGGCCGGACGCGGCACGCTGTCATTGCCGATCGCCAGCGTCAGATCGCTTTTCAGCGTCAGGAACAAAGGTGTCTCGGGCCGCGGCGCCGGCGTCGCCGTCGATCCGGGCAAGTCGACATTGACATCGACGGTGGCGAGGGGTGCCGCGACCATGAAGATGATCAGAAGCACCAGGATCACGTCGATGAATGGCGTGACGTTGATGTCGTGGCTTTCCTCAAGATCGTCGCCGGAGGTCTCGCGAATCCGCGCCGCCATCGCCGCTACTCCGCCGCCATCGCCGCTGCCGGCGGCACCGTGCGGAAATCGAGGTCGCGGCTGACCAGCCGCTCGACGCCGGCTGAGGCGTCGGCGAGGATCTGTTTGTAGCCGGCTATCGAGCGCGCGAAGACGTTGTAGATGACGACCGCCGGGATGGCCGCGACAAGGCCCATCGCGGTCGCAAGCAGCGCCTCGGCGATGCCCGGCGCCACCACGGCGAGGTTGGTGGTCTGCGCCTGCGAGATACCGATGAAGGCGTTCATGATGCCCCAGACGGTGCCGAACAGGCCGACAAAGGGCGCCGTCGAGCCGATGGTGGCGAGCAGGCCGGTGCCGCGCGACATGCGCCGCGCCGCCGTCGCCTCGATGCGCGAGAGCCTGGAAGCGACGCGTTCCTTCAGGCCGTCGCCGGAAACGTGGTCGAGCGCGCCGGCCGATAGCGCCCGTTCCTCTTCCGCCGCCCGCACCAGAAGCGCGCCCGGACCGCCGCTATGGCCGAGTTCCCGGCGGGCCTGGGTCAGCGTCGCGGCATTGCCGATCGCATCGGCGGCGCGGCGGGCCCTCAGCTTGCCGCCGAAGACCTCCAGCGACTTGGCAAGCCAGATCGTCCAGGTGACGAGAGAGGCGAAGGCCAGCCCGACCATGACCGCCTTCACGACGATGTCGGCATTCATGAACATGCCCCAGGGCGACAGGTCATGCGGCAGTGTCAGCGCGATGGAAGGCTCTTCACCGACGGCGCCGTTCGGAGCCGGCTGGAGGCCCTGCGCCATCGGCGTGGCGGCGGGCGCCGCCGGCGCCTGCTCGATTGGCTCCTGCGCGGCGGGTGCTATCGGCTGCCCAGCCGGCGCCTGCGTCGCCGGCTGTTCTTGCGCCCCGGCGATGCCGGCCGAAAGAATGAGGGACACGGCCAGCGCCGCGAAAATACCGTTCCAGGACAAGGCTCGTCCTCGCTTCATCATCGCAATGCGGTGGCCGCCATTGAGATCAGACACAGGGCGAGCCATGGCAGTTGACTATGAAACATGAATTTCCGAGTCAACTATAAAGATGACTGTGCGATCAACAATCTACGATGCGCCGATGCCACCTGGGTACGCTGCGGGCTGGACCGCAGGTCTGCTAGCGAGCACGATGCACCGACAACGACCAAAGCAGGTGACCGATGATCAAGGCGATACCCTTCGACTTTCCCTATGACGGCAGGCTGGAGCCGCAGCATGCGGCGCTGCTGGTCATCGATCTGCAGGAGGATTTCCTGTCGCCGACCGGCTATTTCGCCAGGAAAGGCTATGATCCGGCGCCGTTGAGAGCCATCCTGCCGGCGGTGAACCGGCTGATTGCCGCGGCTCGCGCCGCGGGCATCATCATCATCCACACAAGGCAAGGCTACCGCGCCGACATGGCCGACATGACGCCTTACGAGAAATGGCGCCGCAAGCGGGCCGGCCTCGACGGCACCGATGTCATGCTGCGCTCGGGCCCGGGCTTCCAGATCGCCGCCGATGTCGACGTGGCGCCGCAGGACATCATCATCGACAAGACCTGCAACAGCGCCTTCACCTATACGGATATGGAGATGGTGCTGCGCGCCCGGGACATAACGCATCTGCTTTTCACCGGCTGCACGACGGATGTGTGCGTGCACACCACGTTGCGCGAGGCCTGCGACCGCAACTTCCAATGCCTGACGGTTTCGGACGCCTGCGCCAGCGGTGACCAGTATGCGCACGAAGCGGCGCTGCACATGGTGACGGTCGAGGACGGGATCTTCGGCGCGCTGGCGGATTCGGAGGCCGTCATCGCCGCGTTGCGGCAACTCGCGGACGCGGCGCGCTGAAGATTATTTCGGGGTCTCATCGAGAATTTTCGCCCCGCCGTTCTGTTTGCGGTTCCGCCTTCGTCTTGAGGGTCGTAACAGGTGTGAGAGCCACGACCGCCTCCGCCATCAGCATAAACGGAGCCGAGCCATGTCGACCACAGTGACCCTGATCAACGTCTTCACCGCCAAGCCGGGCAAGCAGCAGGAACTCGCCAGGACGCTCGCCGAAGGCAACTTCTTCAGCAAGCAGCCGGGCTCGCTGTCGTCATCCGTGGTCGTCGGCGGCGACGGCAGCAAGGTCGCCAACATCTCGCAATGGCGTTCGGCAAGGACATCGCGGCCTTCCGCGCCGATCCCCACTTCGCCGACTACATAAAGAGCATCGTTGAGCTGGCCGCGGGCGAGAGCATAATGGGCCACACGACCTATTCCCATACGGGTGGCGTAGAAAACTAGGAGGTTGCGTGACCGGTTCGCAGGATCAGGCCGTTGCGGCGACCGAGTCCCGCCTCCGCGCCTTCGAGCGCGAGGCCGCTTCGCTGAGAGCCAGGCTGCACCGCTACGCGTCACGCATGGTCGGATCGGTCATCGATGGCGAGGACATCGTCCAGGAGGCTTTGGCCAAAGGCTTCGTTGCGATCAGGAATGGCGACATGCCCGATAGGACCGAACCCTGGCTGTTTCGCATCGCGCACAACGCGGCGCTCGATTTCCTGCGCAAGCGCGCCCGCTTGCGGGGCCGCGAAAGCGAGGTCGAGCTCGACACGATCGCCGACGAGAATTCGGCGCTGGACGCGCGCATCGCCGCCGAGGCGAGCCTGGCCGAGCTGATGCAGCTGCCGCCGGCGCAACGGTGCGCGGTCGTGCTGAAGGATGTGCTCGGCCACAGCCTGGAAGAGATCGGCGAAATCCTCGAAACATCCGACATGGCGATCAAGGGCGCGCTGCAGCGCGGGCGCGAAAGCTTGCGCAAGCTGGCGGCCGCGCCGCGCATGGCGCCGCCCCGTCCGGCGCTCGACCGGCAGGACATGCGCCGCTTGGGCGACTATGTAGTTGCCTTCAACGCCAGGGATTTCGATACGCTGCGCGGCCTTTTGGCCGAGGACGTCAAGCTGGAGCTGGTCAATCGGCTGCGCGCGGACGGCAAGGAATATGTCGGCAATTATTTCGGCCGCTATGCCGACGAAACGCATTGGCATTTCGCGACCGGCCTTGTCGAAGGCCGGCCCGCCATCCTGGTCACCAGCCCGGAGCGTCCGGACGGACCGCCGCGCTACTTCATCCTCATCGATTGGAAGGACAGCCGGATCGCCGGCATCCGCGATTTCCTGTTCGCGGATTACGTGATGGACGGGCTGGAGTACTCCGGCACGCCGTGACTCAGCCTATGCGGTGTTCCGCAAAGGGGGATGAGGCAAACGCACCCGGTTGCGGAATTTCCGCCTCGCGGCGCGCCAGCGAATTCGCGAGCAGCGTGATCGTCTCGCGCCCAATGCGGACGATCTCGCCCGGACGGTCGATGCCGCTGATCATGAATTCCTCGATGCCGAGCGCCGCATAGGGCAAAAGCGCCAGGGCAATCCGCGCCGGCGGCCCGGCGATCTCGACCGCCTTGTGATCCGGGGTTCCGCTCCAGCCATCCGCGTGGATGCGGACCGGCAGCGCGAAGCGCAACCTGCCGGCGCGGCCGTGCTCGGCGGCGGCGCCGCGCGCACGCTCGATCAATTGCCGCACCTCGTCCGGCGAGCCGGCGGCCAGTTCGAAGACATCGGCATGCTTGCCGGCCACCTTCAGCGCGGTGCCCGATTGGCCGCCAAGCCGGATGACGAGATCGGCGCCATGCGGGCCCTTGCGAGGCACGAAGCCGCCCCTGACGCTGTAGAAGGCGCCTTCATGGTCGAAGGGCCTGTCGTTCGACCACAGGCGCTTCAGCAGCACCAGATATTCGTCGATGCGCTGCCAAACCACGCTGTGGCCAACCGGTCGCGCCTCGGCATCGCTGTCTTCCAGCGGCTCGCTCAGCATGCGAAGCGACAGGCGTCCGCCGCCTCTGCGGTCGAGCGCGGCAAGCTGCCTTGCCGCCACCGTCGGCTCGATCACGCCGGCCCAATGCGTCAACACCACCTCCAGCGAACCGGTGCGGTCGAGCGTCTGCGCGGCGATGTCCATATTGGTGAGCAGGCCGGCCGGATCGTCCACCACCAGCCTGCGGAAACCGGCATCCTCGATCAGCGACAGTTTGGTCGCCGTCTCGGCGAAATCATAGAAGAAGCCGCCATTGACAGCCTTACCGGGAACATGCGTGAACTCGATCGGCATTGCCATCTCCTCCATCACGTCGGCTTGCCCCGCTCCAAAGCCTTTTAAACCAAATCCGAGGACGCAGGCGCGCGACACCGCCCCGGCGCTCGGCCAGCTTTCCACTCCGGTTACGCAACTCAGATTGTTTTGACGGCGGGTCTCGGCCCGCCTTGAAATCAGGGGATCAACCCCAGCACCACCGCGCCGGTGAACACGAATGCAAGCGCGAAGACGAGATAGGCGAAGGTACCGCCATAGGCGGGCCTCCAGCTCTGGTCGGCGGTCAGCCTTTGGCCCTTGCGGGCGGTCTGAGCGTTCTGGATATAGGACATATCGGCCTCCGTCTCAGCGCTTAATCTATAAAGTAAGTAGACTTTGTCGATTGCTATTTTTCAAGGATTTTTGGGAGAATGTTCTCAGGGATGGTGCAATCCAGGGTAATTCGTGCTCCTCCAGAGTGGAAGATCCAGCGAGCAAGCGGAGCATGGGCTGCCCGACAAATGCCTGGAACCACGGACTTTCAGTGGCAAAACGGCCTCCTTTGAGCGCTTGGCTATTCCCCGCGCGAGGCGATAGCATCTAAAACACTCACGGAATCCAGGGAGACAAAAATGGGTGGAAGGCTGGCGGGCAAGGTCGCCATCGTTTCGGGCGGCGCGACGGGGATGGGCGGGGCGGCTTCCGAGCTGTTCGCCGCCGAAGGCGCCAAGGTGGCGATCGTCGACCGCAATGGCGAGGCGGCCGGCAAGACCGCGGCGGCGATCCGGGCGCGGGGCCATGTGGCGGAGCATTTCGTGGCCGATGTTTCGGATGAGGCGCAGGTCGAGGCGGCGGTGAAAGCGGCGACGGATGAGCTCGGTCCGGTCACGGTGCTGTTCAACCATGCCGGCACGATCGTGATCAAGCCCTTCCTGGAGACGACGCTGCAGGAATGGGACTGGCTGCATGCCGTCAATGTCCGCTCGATGTTCCTGATGACGCGCGCGGTGCTGCCCGGCATGATCGCCGCCGGCGGCGGCTCGATCGTCTGCACTTCCTCAATCTCGGCGGTGGCGGCGACGCCGAACGAGGTGCTCTACGACACCACAAAAGGCGCCTGCCACATGTTCGCGCGGGCCATAGCGGTGGAATTCCGTGACCGCAACATCCGCTGCAACGCCGTCTGCCCCGGGTTCATCCGCACGCCGCACGGTCTGCGCGAAGTGGCCGATCTCGGCAAGCTCGGCGTCGATGTCTCCGATGCCGCCATGGCCGCGCAACAGGGCCGCATCGGCGAGCCCGAGGAAGTGGCTAAGGCCGCGCTGTTTTTGGCCAGCGACGAGTCCAGCTTCGTCAATGGCGCGCATCTGTTTGTCGACAACGCGTTCACGGCGATATGAGGCTTTTCCTCGCCCCACGAAAGTGGGGAGAGGTGGCTCGGCGGAGCCGAGACGGGGAGGGGACGCCCTGCGTGAAGCCAGAACCGGCTGAGAATTTGGCGCAAACGCGTCGCCAAAAGAGCAACCGTCGACGCAGACCCCTCTCCGGCCGCTTCGCGCCACCTCTCCCCCGCCTTGCGGGGCAAGGAAATTACCGCTCCTCCCTCCGAAACGGCTTCAGCAGCGCCGAAGGTGCCACTGCGTTGCGCGACATGAAGGCCATGGCGACGATGGTGAAGATGAAGGGCAGCATCAGGAAGGCTTCGTAGGCGATGTGGCCGAGGCCGCTGGCCTGCATCCTCAGCTGCAGCGCGTCGACGAAGGCGAAGAGCAGCGCCGCGCCTGCCGAACGCCACGGATCCCAGCGGCCGAACACGACCAGCGCGATCGCCACCCAGCCGCGCCCGGAGACGACGCCGAATGTGAAGGCATTGAACTGCGCCATGGTGAGGAAGGCGCCGGCAAGCCCCATCAGCGCGCCACCGAGGATAACCGCCTGGAAGCGTGTCGCGATGACGCTGACGCCGGCCGAATCCGCCGCGCGCGGGTTTTCGCCGACCATGCGCACCGACAGCCCCCATGGCGTGCGGTAGAGCACGAAGGCGGCGAGCGGAATGGCGACGATGGCGAGATAGACGAGGGTGAACTGGTTGAACACGGCAGGGCCGATCACCGGTATGTCCGAGAGCAGCGGGATCGGCGCCGGCTTGAAGCCGTCGATGCTGGGCGGCACCGATTGCTGGCCGAAGATCAACCGGTAGAGGAAATAGGCAAGGCCCGAGCAGAACAGGGTCACGCCGATGCCGCAGACATGTTGGCTGAGGCCCAGCGCGACGGTGAACAGCGCGTGCAGGGCGCCCATCAGCGCGCCGACCAGCACGGCCACCAGCACGCCCAGCCACAGGCTGCCGCTGAGGCTGGCGGCGGTGAAACCGGCCATGGCCGAGAGCAGCATGATGCCTTCGATGCCGAGATTGAGCACGCCGGCGCGTTCGGAAAACATTTCGCCGAGTGTGGCGAAAGCGAGCGGCGTGGCGATGCGGATGATGGCGGCGAGGAAGCCGACCTGGAAAATCTGCTCGAACACCGCGCTCATGTCTGCGCTCCCACGCGGCGGACGCGGTAGGCGGTGAAGAGCAGCGCCACCAGCATGGCAAGCAGCGCCGTGCCCTGGATGACGTCGCTCAGGAAGGCCGGCACGCCGGTTGCGCGCGACATCGCTTCGGCGCCGGTCATCACGGCGGCCAGGAAGATCGCCGCCGGCACCACGCCGAGAGGGTTGAGCCTGGCGAGCATGGCGACGACGATGCCGGAATAGCCATAGCCCGGCGAGATGTCGCTCATCACCTGGAAATGCACGCCGCCAACCTCGCCGACGCCGGCGAGCCCGGCGAGCGCACCCGACAGCAGCGCCGTCGAGAGCAGCACGCGCTGCACGCTGATGCCGCCATAGCGGGCGGCTTCCGGATTTTCGCCGGTGACGCGGATCCTAAAGCCGAGCGTGGTGCGGGCGATCAGGAACCAGCAAAGCGGCGCTGCGATCAGCGCCACGACGACGCCGAGATGCAGCCGCGTGCCTTCGATCAGCACCGGGAAGTTGGCGGAATCCTCGATCGGTGGCGAGATCGGGTAGCCGGAAAAGGTGTCCTTCCACGGCCCTTCGATCAGCGCCATCAGCGCGTAATAGATGACCGAGTTTAGCAGCAGCGAGCTCACCACGTCGTCGACTTTGAATTTGATGCGCAACGTCGCCGGCACCAGCGCCACGAGCGCGCCGGCGGCGGCGCCTACAATCGCCATCAACAGCATGGCGAGGGTGCCCGGCATCGGGATCGCGCCGACAAAGCAGCTCGCCACCGCGCCGGCGAGCAGCTGGCCCTCGGCGCCGATGTTCCAGAATTTGGCGCGGAAGGCGATCGCCACGGCAAGGCCGGTGAAGATCATCGGGGCGGCGCGCACTAGGGTCTCGGTGATGGCGTAGCTGTCGCCGAGCGAGGCCGACAGCATGACGCCATAGGCCTCGATCACGCCGGCGCCGGCGATGGCGATCAGGCCACTGCACAGAATGAGCGTCGCGGCGATGGCGATCAGCGGCAGCGCCAGATTGAACCAGGCGGGTGTCGAGGTGCGGGCTTCGAGGCGAAACATCAGGCCGCCTCCTCGGTCTGCCCGGCGCCGGTCATCATCAAGCCGAGCCTGGTGACGGTGGCATCGGCGCTGATAAGCGTGCCGGCGATGCGGCCCTCATACATCACCGCGATGCGGTCCGAGAGCATCAGCAATTCCTCGAGGTCTTCGCCGATGACGATGATGCCGCAGCCTTTGGCGCGCATCGCGAGGAATTTCTCGTGGATGAAGCGGGCGGCGCCGATGTCGAGGCCGCGCGTCGGCTGCGAGACGATCAGCACTTTCGGGTCGAAGGCGAGCTCGCGTGCCAAAAGCGCCTTCTGCAGGTTGCCGCCGGAGAGCGCGCCGGCGCGCACCATCGGGCCAGGGCAGCGTATGTCGTAGGCCTTGATCTGTTCTTCGGCGAAGGCGCGGATCGCCGCCGGGTTGAGCAGGCCTTTGCGGCTGAAGGCCTCGGTGCCGATCCGCGGCAGAACCATGGAATCGGCTAGAGGCAGGTTGGTGACCAGTCCGGTGGTCATGCGGTCTTCCGGGATGCGGCCGAGGCCAAGCGCCTGCAGCTCGCGCGGCGAGAATTGCGTCACCGTTTTGCCGGCTATCGTCATCGTGCCGGCCCTTGGCGGCAGCATGCCGGAGATGACATCGGCCAGCGCCCGCTGGCCGTTGCCGGAGACGCCGGCGATGCCGAGTATCTCGCCCGCCCGGACGACCAGCGAGACGTCGCGCAGCGGCGTGCCGGCATGGCCGGCGGTGGAGATGCCGTCGAGCATCAGCACGGCGGCGCCGGGCGTCGAAGCCTCCTTGACCGGTGGGACGATTTCGTGGCCGCACATCAGTCTGGCCATCTCGGCCAAGGTGGTTTCTGCCGGGTGGTCGACGCGGCCGGCGACCTTGCCATGGCGCAGCACGACGCAGCGATGGGTGAGCGCCCGGACCTCGTTCAGCTTATGCGAGATGAAGATGATGCCGAGCCCCTGCGCCGCCATCGAGCGCAGGGCGGCGAACAGGCCGTCTACTTCGCTTGGCGCCAGCACGGCAGTCGGCTCGTCGAGGATCAAAAGCTTCGCGCCGCGAAACAGCGCCTTGATGATCTCCAGCCGCTGCTGCTCACCGACCGACAGCGCCGACACCGGCAGGTTCGGATCGAGGCTCAGCCCATACTGCCGGCTGATTTCGGTGAGCCGGGCGAGCCCGCGCGCACGGTCGATGCGGCCGGATTTGCCGGGAATGCCGATCAGCAGGTTTTCCAGCACCGTGAGGCGCGGCGCGAGGTGGAAATGCTGATGCACCATGCCGATGCCGGCGGCGAGCGCATCGGCCGAATTGTGGATGGCGACGGGCCGTCCTTCGACCAGGATCTCGCCGGCGTCCGGCGCGTAGGCGCCGAACAGCACGTTCATCAGCGTCGTCTTGCCTGCGCCATTCTCGCCAAGCAGGCCGAGGATTTCGCCGGGTGCGACGCTGAGGTCGACGGCCTCGTTCGCCTTGACGGCGCCGAAGCTCTTGGTGATGCCGCGCATTTCGATGAGTGGGGCGGACAAGGGTGCTCCCTGGATTTGCGATCCGGCTAACCGCCTAAAGCGCGTCGCGATCTTTCAGATGCGCTCCACGCGCTTTAGGTTTTGATTTTACGCATGTCTTTATCCCGAAACCGGTTCCCACTTTCGGGAGACATGCTTTAGGGCAGCGCGAGGCCCCCCTCTCTGGCCTGCCGGCCATCTCCCCCTCAAGGGGGGAGATCAGATGTCACGCCGGCTTTCGTCAACTTTCAACGTTGAAAAGATCGAGCGCCGTCAATGAAACTGCCGATCTCCCCCCTCGAAGGGGGAGATGTCCGGCAGGACAGAGAGGGGGCCTCGCGCCACCCTCAAAATGCATCAATCCGAAACCGGCGTGTTCTCGTCGACGTCGACGCGGAAATTGCCTTCGAGGATCTCGGCCTTTTTCTTCTCGACCAGTTCCTTCACCTCGGCGGGCAGCGTCTTGTCGAACTTGTGGTAGGGCGCCAGATACGAGCCGCCCTTGGCCATGCGCGAGAAATCGCCATAGTCCTGCGCGGTGAAGACGCCGGCCTTGACCAGCTTGATCGCCTGCTCGACCGTCGGATACATGTCCCAGACCGGGCCTGTGATCACCGTATCTGGCCCGAGGCTCGACTGGTCGGACATGTTGGAGATGGCGTAGATCTTCTTCTCCACTGCCGCCTCGATGACGCCGAAGCGCTCGGCATAGATGACGTCGACGCCGGCGTCGATCTGCGCGACGGCCGCTTCCTTGGCCTTGGGCGGATCGAAGAAGGAGCCGATGAAGGCGACCTTCTTCTTGACGTTCGGATTGACCTCCTTGGCTCCGGCGAAGAAGGCGTTGACCAGGCGGTTCACTTCCGGAATGCCCATTGCCGCGACGGCGCCGACCGTGCCGGACTTCGACATCTTGCCGGCGATCATGCCGGAGAGATAGGCCGGCTCATGGATCCAGTTGTCGAAGACGCCGAAATTGGGCTCGGCCGGGCCGGCGCCGGAGCCGAACAGCCAGGCGGTCTTCGGGAATTGCTTGGCGGTCTTTCGCGATTCGCGCTCGGCGGCGAAGGCGTCGCCCAGCACCAACTGGTAGCCGCCCTGCGCATATTCGCGCATGACGCGGCTGAAGTCGGCGGTCTGCACCTTTTCCGACCATTTGTATTCGATGCCCAGTTCCTTCTCGGCCTTCTGCAGGGCGACATGGATCTGGTTGTCCCACGGCTCCTCGATCGGCGTGGCGAAGATCGCCGCCACCTTCAGCTTCTTGTCCTTGGCGAAGGCCGCGCTGGGCAGCACGGTGGCCGCGAGGCCGAGCGCGCCAAGTTCCAGCAGGTTGCGCCGCGACAGGCCGGCGCGTTGCGTTTTGCTACGGTCGTTTTCCATGAAGTGCCCCTCTGTTCGACAGCCGTGTCGAGCCGGCCGTTCCAAAAATGTCAGACGCCGGGGACTATGGAACGGTGGGTGAGATTTGTCCACATGGTCAAATTTGGTTGCGCTTTCGCGTTCGTCATCCACGGGCGGGGCAAGGAGCGAAGCGACGCGCGCAGACCCGAGGATCCGCTCCTCAACGGCGCAGAACCAGCAACGGCTGCGCCAATGCCTGTTCTGCACCGTGGCATTCTTCGCTTGAAGTTCCGGCATGGATTCCAGGGTCTACGCTTCGCTTCGCCCTGGAATGACGAAGTTACGGGGCGCCGCCCGCGCCCTCCCACGATCCCGTCTCGGCAAACCTTTTCAACGCCGGCGCCGGCTCGAAAATCGCCCGTCCGGTCCGCCGGTGCCAATACTCCAGGCGCTCGACGATCTTGCCCGCGCCCGCAAGCCCGGCCCAGAACATCGGTCCGCCCTTGCCGATGGGAAAGCCGTAGCCGTTGACCCAGACGACATCGATGTCGGACGCGCGGGCTGCTACCCCCTCCTCGAGAATCCGCGCACCTTCGTTGACCAAGGGATAAAGCGTGCGCTCGATGATTTCCTCCGCGCCGATCTCACGCCGGGCAATTCCAAGCTCCGCCGCCTTGGCGCGGATCAGTGCCTCCACATCCGGGTCCGCGACCGGCTCCCGCGCGCCGCTCTCATAGCGGTACCACCCACTTCCGGTCTTCTGACCGAAGTGACCCTGTTCGCACAGCGTATCAGCAATCACCGCCGTCTGGCCACGCGCCTTGCGGTTGCGCCAGCCGATGTCGAGGCCGGCGAGGTCGCCCATCTGGAACGGTCCCATCGGCCAGCCGAAATCGGTGAATGCCTTGTCGACCTGGGCAGGGGTGGCACCTTCCAGCAGCAGCGCTTCGTTCTCCGCCCCGCGCGCGGACAGCATCCGGTTGCCGACAAAACCGTGGCAGACGCCGACGACGACCGCGACCTTGCCGATGCGCCGGGCGAGATCAGTGACCGTCGCCAGCACCTCGGGCGCGGTCTTTTCGGCTCGCACGATCTCCAGGAGCTTCATGATGTTAGCCGGCGAAAAGAAATGCATGCCGAGCACGTCTTGCGGCCGTGACGTCGAGGCGGCGATTTCGTTCACGTCGAGATAGGAGGTGTTGGTGGCGAGGATGGCGCCGGGCCTGGCGATGGTGTCGAGCTTGCCGAACACCTCCTGCTTGACGACCATGTCCTCGAACACGGCCTCGATGATCAGGTCGCAATCGGCAAGGTCGGCATAGTCGGTGCTGCCCTTGAACAGTTCGAGGCGCTTCTGCTTGGCCTCCTCCGTCAAAGAACCGCGGCTGACCGATACGGCATAGTTCTTCTCGATCGTCGCCAGCCCGCGCCCCAGCGCCTCATCGCTGGTCTCGAGCAAGGTCACCGGCAGGCCGCCATTGGCGAAGGCCATGGCGATGCCGCCGCCCATCGTGCCGGCGCCGATGATGCCGACGCGTTCGAGCCGACGCTTCTGCAGGTCCTTGCCGGGCACCTTCGCCGCCTCGCGCTCGGCGAAGAACAGATGCCGCTGCGCGCGCGACTGATCGCCGGCAACGAGCTTTTGGAAAAGCTGCCGTTCGGCGGCAAGCGCTGCGTCGAAAGACAAGGTGATGGCGTTGCGCACGGCCTCGGCGCAGGCGATTGGCGCTTCGAGGCCGCGCGCCTTCCTGGCGAGGTCAGCGGCCTGGGCGTCGAGGGTGGCAAGATCGGTCTCGGCGAGGCGGTCCTTGCGCTCACGCACCGGCACGAAGGGGCCGCCTCGGTTAGTCATTTCGTGGGCGAAACGAACGGCCTCCGCCGGCAGATCGCGGTCGACGACCGCGTCGACAAGCCCCGCCGCCTTCGCCTCGCCGGCCGAAATCGGCGTTCCGGAAACGATCATGGCGAGCGCCTTCGCGGCGCCCACAAGGCGCGGCAGCCGCACCGTAGCGCCGCCGCCCGGCAAGAGACCGAGTTTTACTTCGGGCAGGCCGAGCTTGGCGCCGCGATCGGCGATGCGGAAATGGCAGCCGAGCGCCAGTTCCAGCCCGCCGCCGAGCGCCGTGCCGTGGATGGCGGCAACTGTCGGCTTGGGAATCGTTTCAAGCAAGGCGATGATGGCGCGTAGTTCCGGCTGCTGGACCGGCTTGCCGAATTCGGTGATGTCTGCGCCGGCGACGAAAGTGCGCCCGGCGCAGGCTATGACGATCGCCTTGGCGGCAGGATCGTAGCGTAGCGCGGCAAGCGCCTCATAGAGCGGCTTGCGGACATGAAAACTCAGCGCATTGACCGGCGGATTGTCGATGGTGACCACCGCCACGCCGTTGTCATTCGTGACGCTGACAGAACTGGACAAGCGGAACCTCCCGAGACCGGCTGCAATGGCGCAAGGGTTTACTAGGCCGGCCCGTGAATGGGAACCCGAACCAGACTTGGCGCAATGGTTAGTTGAGAGCGGCTGGTTTCCCGACAAAGGGATTTTGAAAGGTTGGCTGCGTTTTTGCGTTGGCAGGCGGTATGCGTTGGAGATTGGCAGAAACGTCCATCGCGATCGTAATTCCAGGGCGGAGCAGGAGCGAAGCTCCGTCGCGGAGACCCTGGAATCCATGCCGTTACCTTGATCCAAGAGCGGCAGCGGAGCAGAATTCTGCACCGTGAGAGGCGCGCCTGCATAACGGCATGGCAACTGTGTTCACGCGAATGCGGTTTTGTCGCGCATGATGGCGTTGAGGACGACCAGGAGCTTCCTTGCGACGGCGATGATGGCGAGTTTCTTGGACCCTGAGCGGGCAGCAAGTGCGGTATAGAAGGTCTTGAAGCGCTCACAGGTTCTGATGGCGGTGAGGGCAGCCATATAGAGGGCGCGACGCACGCGTGATCGCCCGCCCTGGATCTGGCTCCTGCGGCTGAGCTTGCCGCTCTTGTTGTCGAACGGGGCAAGGCCGGCGAGCGCGGCGATTCGCCTTGGGTGAGCGCTGGCCGAGCTCGGGCAGGAGCGCCAGCAAAGAGAGCGCGCCGACATTGGAGACACCGGGCACGGAGACCATCAGCGCATGGTCGCGAGCGGTGTCCTGGTTTTGACGAATGACTTCGGCAATCTGGCTCTCGAACGCCTTGATACGCGTGTCGAGGAAGGCGATCGTCTCTTCCAGATCGGCAATGACGGCCTCCTCGAAAGCCTCGGCGAGGTGCTTCTTCAGCGCTGCCCGCATCTCGACCAAATGATCGCGGTGGCCGGCAAGCGATTGAAGCCGCTCGACTTCTTCGCTCGGCGCCGGCTCGGCCTCAGGGTTATAGCGACGGCCATAGTCGCTCAGCATCCTGGCATCGAGAGGATCGGTCTTGGCGCGCCGGCGCGTCGACTTCGAATAGTGGTGGGTGTGCGCCGGGTTGTGCCGCGAGAACGGCACGCCGGCCTTGGCCAGCGCATGGCGCAGCAGCCGGTCATGGACACCTGTCGCCTCCATGACGACGAAGTCCCGACTGGGATCAAGGCCTGCCACATAGGCGGCGATCGCATCGGCCTGGTTGTCGATGCGCCGAAGACGGCCGCTTGTCTCATCAAAAAAGTCGAGCCACTGCTTGGAGATGTCGCAGCCGACATAGTTCTGGGCTATCATGTCCACGCCTCTTCCTGTGGTGCGGGGTCTGCTTCGAACAGCCCCGTGCAACTGTTCAGGTTGATGGTTCACCGGTGGGAAGGGACCGGGCCATGCCACGGCCTGTCCGAAAGGACGACCACGATCCACTCGGTCTCCTTCCCACCTCAACCATACACCAGAACCAACACACAGGATTCTATGGTCTGCGCCGCGTCGCTTCGCTCCTTGCTCCGCCATAGAATGACGAAGTTGGGGCGGCTCCAGCCAATCCCCGGCGTTTGCGCTGATTTTCACGGGCGGCGGAAAATCGACACCAAGACAAACTTTCAAAAGCCCTGTGCAGCGCCACTAGTTATCTACCCGGCCGAAGGGCGGCACGTCGCCGATCACTTCGCGCTTGTCCTTGCCGCAGACGAAGGTCTTGGCTTTCTCATCCGCCAGCTTGCGCGCCTGATCGTTGGCCTGTGGGTTGCCGGTGGCCAAAACCAGGCCGACGGTGCAGCCCTGATGCTCTTCCGGTTGCGCGACCTTGGCGACGACCAGCACGTCGGTCGATTTCTTGTCGTCCTCGGGGTTGCTGACCGAGCGGCGATGGATGGCGGCGAAAGGGATGGCGATGTCGCCATTGGTCTCGATGCGCCATTCCACTTTCGGGCCTGAGCCGTTGAAGGCAGTGAAGCTCTCCCAGACCGCGGTCATGTCGTCGGACGGAAAGCCATAATAGACGGATTCGCGCGCGTCGTCGTAGCCGATCAGCACCGGGTAGCCGCGATAGCCTGAGCAGACGAGGCTCGCCCAGTCGCCGTCGCCTTCCGCGGCCTGGGCATAGGTCACGCAGTCCTTCTTCGAATCGAGATCGGTGTAGGCGCTGGAGATGTCGCCGGCCTGGGCCGCCTGGCAGAAACCGGCAAGCGCAAGCGGGATCAGAAGGGCACGCATCGATGGCAACTCCGTTTCGAGCTGCCGGAAGCGTAACGCCGTCCGCTATTTCTTCAAGCTGGCTTCGATCAAGAGGTCGGCGTTGCGGGCGACCGACGCCGCCGGTCCGCCATGGCCGAAAAGCTGGCCACTGATATAGGCGCCTTCGATGAGGAGGAGCAGCCCATCGCCCAGCGTGTCGGAATCGGCTGCGCCCATCGCCGTCGCCATGGCGCGCAGGCGCCGGCGCAATTCCTGCTTGTTGTTCTCGCTGACGATGCGCGCCGGGTGACCACGCTCAGGATATTCCACCGCGGCGTTGGTCATGCCACAGCCGCGATAATCCGGCTTTTGCGTGCGTTTGCCGACACGGGTCAGGAAAGCGATGATCTGGGCGCGCGGATTGCCGGGATGCGCGTCGACGGCCTCGTCGAAGCGCTCCCAGAATTCGAGGTCGTATTTGCGCAGATAGGAGGCGGCGAGCTCATCCTTGGACGGGAAACTGCGATAGAGGCTGGGCTTTGTGACGCCGGCGCGCCTGACGATCTCGTCGACGCCGATCGCCCTGATGCCCTCGCGGTAGAACAGGTCGCGCGCCACGTCGAGAATCTTGTCGGCGGCCCTCGGGGCGGGGGCCGTGTTCAACGACGCTTCAATTTTATTGTCCGATGGCATGCAGACGACTCGCTTGACAATGTTACTGACCGGTACGTATGTATGGTGCCATCCCATTGCAACGTACCGGTCAGTAACATGATAGCTCAATCCCGTCCGTTTGGCCAGCGCTACGCCTTCGTCGTTGTCGCGGTCATCTTTCTTTGTCTTTTGATTGCAGCAGGGCTTCGTTCAGCGCCGTCAGTCATGATGCTGCCGCTGGAAGAGAGCTTCGGCTGGCGGCGCGACATCGTCTCGCTGGCTGCCGCGATTGGCATCTTCCTCTATGGTCTGACCGGACCGTTTGCCGCGGCGTTGATGGAGCGGATCGGGCTGCGCCGCACGCTGCTTGCCGCGCTGATGATCATGTCGGGCTCCACCGCGCTCAGCCTGCTGATGACCAAGCCGTGGCATCTGCTGATCACCTGGGGAGTGTTTTCAGGCATCGGTTCGGGCGCGGTCGCGACCGTGCTCGGCGCAACAATCGTCAACCGTTGGTTCAAGACCAATCGCGGCCTGGTGATGGGGTTGATGTCCGCCTCCAGCGCGACCGGCCTGCTGGTGTTCTTGCCGCTGCTTGCCTCGCTGGCCCAGTCGGGAGGTTGGAAGCCAGTCGCCATAGCGATCGCGATCGCCACCGCTGCTCTCGTGCCGCTGGTCTTTCTGCTGGTGCCGGAACGCCCGGCCTCGATCGGTCAGGTGCGCTATGGCGCCGATGCCGACGACGTGCCGCCGGTGTCGCCCGCATCGCAGGGCAATTTCCTGGCGCATACGCTGAACACGCTGCGCCGCGCCGCCGGCACACGGGTGTTCTGGTATCTCTTCGCCACCTTCTTCGTCTGCGGCTTCACCACCAACGGCCTCGTCGGCACGCATCTTATCGCCTTTTGCGGCGACATGGGCATCGGGGAGGTGCAGGCGGCCGGGCTGTTGTCGATGATGGGTATTTTCGACCTGATCGGCACCACCCTGTCCGGCTGGCTCACCGACCGTTTCGATCCGCGCAAGCTGCTCGGCGTCTACTATGCCGTGCGCGGCCTGTCGCTGATCTATCTGCCTTATTCCGGCTTCTCGGCGACCAGCCTGATCATCTTCGCCGTGCTCTACGGGCTCGACTGGATCGCCACCGTGCCGCCGACGCTCCGGCTCGCCAACGAAGCCTTCGGCGACCGTAGCGGGCCGATCGTGTTCGGCTGGATCGTCGCCGGCCACCAAGTGGGCGCAGCGGCGGCTGCAGCCTTCGGCGGCACGATGCGCGAGTTGCAGGGCAATTACGAACTGGCCTTCCTGATCGCCGGCATGACGGGCATCGCGGCGGCCTGTATCTCGCTGCTGATCAATACGACCAAGCTGGCATTCGAGCCGGAGCCGCAGGCGGCTTGAGCTGCCAATCTCACCCCTTGTGGGGGAGATGCCCGGCAGGGCAGAGGGGGGCGCTGTCCCGCCGACTTGTCAGTTGAATTGCAGCCAATCAAAGCCGTCGGCCAGAAGCTCGAACAGGCCGTCCCTGAGAAGTTGGCGATCCTTCGCGCCCCCCTCTGGCCTGCCGGCCATCTTCCCCACAAGGGGGAGATCAGCAGTTCTGTCGACTGTTATCAAAACTTCATGGTTCCGAGACACGCCTGAAACAATGAGGCGAGAGCTTGGCGGTCCCGTTCAAAGCCATCCGGAGACAGCCATGGACAAGCTTTCCCTTACCCGCCGCGCTTTCGTCACCTCGGCCAGCGCCTTCGGCCTTGTCGGCGCCTCCGGTCTGGCGCTGCCCTATTATTCCCGCGCCAGCCAGCGGCCGGCCTTCACGCATGGCGTGCAGTCCGGCGACGTCGACGCCACGTCCGGCATGGTGTGGACGCGCACCGACCGGCCCGCGCGCGTTATGTATGAAGTGTCGACCACCGAAAGTTTTGCAAACGCCACAAGGCTCGCGCCGCTCGATACGTCGCCGGCCAGCGACTGCACGGTGAAGCGGCTGCTCACCGATCTCGCCTCCGACCAGGACATCTTCTACCGCATGATCGCGGCCGACCTGTCCGACATCAACGCCGTCTCCGAGCCGATCGTCGGCCGTTTCCGCACCGCGCCGTCCTCGAAGCGCGACGTGCGCTTCGCCTGGTCAGGCGACACCGCCGGCCAGGGCTGGGGCATCGACGAGACCGGCATGAAGACCTATTCGACCATCGCCAAGCACACGCCGGACTTCTTCCTGCATTCGGGCGACACGATCTATGCCGATGGCGCGCTGAAGGACGAGGTCGACCTGCCCGGCGGCGGCAAGTGGAAGAACGTCGTCATGCTCGACGGCAAGCGCAAGGTCGCCGAGACGCTGGACGAATATCGCGACCAGTGGAAATACAACATGATGGACAAGCATGTGCTTGCCCTCTCGGCCATCTGTCCGACCTTCTACCAATGGGACGACCACGAGGTTCTCAACAACTGGTCGGACTCGAAGGACCTCAGCAAGGACGACCGCTACAAGGAAAAGTCGATCCATGTGCTGGCGGCCAGGGCCGCGCGCGCCTTCCATGAGATGACCACCATCCGTTACGAGCCGTCGGAGCCGGGCCGCGTCTACCGCAAGATCTCGCATGGGCCGCTGCTCGACGTGTTCTTCCTCGACATGCGCTCCTATCGCGGCCCGAACGGCGCCAATCTGGATGAAACGCTGACGCCGAAGTCGCGCATGATCGGCGAGGAGCAATCCAAATGGCTGAAGCGCGAGCTGGCGAACTCGAAGGCGACCTGGAAGGTCATCGCCGCCGACATGCCGCTCAGCCTCGTCGTCTGGGACTACGCGGCGAAGAAGGCCGGCTTCGAGGCCGTCAGCAACAACGACAACGGCAAGCCGAAGGGGCGCGAGCTCGAATTCGCCGATGTGCTGCGCTTCATCAAGACTGCCGGCATCACCAACACCGTCTGGCTCACCGCCGACGTGCACTACACGGCGGCGCATTACTACAACCCCGACAAGGCGCAGTTCCAGGATTTCAATCCGTTCTGGGAATTCGTGTCCGGCCCGATCCATGCCGGCACGTTCGGCCCCAACGACCTCGACATGACCTTCGGGCCGGAGCTGAAATTCATCAAGGCGCCGACCGCCGAGCAGGGCCAGAACCTGCCGCCGTCGGCAGGCTTGCAGTTCTTCGGGCTGGTCGATATTTCGGGTGCGACAGAGCAGCTCACCGTGCGCTTGATGGATCGCGACGACAACGAGCTTTACAAGGTGACGCTGGACCCGGTGCGATCGGCTTGAAGTGAAAGTAAACCGTCGGCGGTACAGCGCCCCCCTCTGGCCTGCCGGCCATCTCCCCACTTGGGGGGAGATCAGCAGCTTTGGCGCCTCGCTCCTTCGGCAACGTCGGCGATTGGCGAAATCAAACGCGACAGCCAACTCCCTCAAGTGGGGGAGATGTCCGGTAGGACAGAGGGGGCGCGAAGGATAGCTACGTTTGCGGTATTGAGAGCGTCAATCCGGATAACAAGCGCGCGGAATGTTCGGCCAGACCGCGGTGTCGCAATTGGCATCCTTCTGGCGCTGCTTGAAGGCGGCGCTGACCGGGCCGGTGACGATCGGGTCGACGCCGTCGGGGGCATCGGCGAACATCTGCTGCGCCGTTTGGGCATCGGGCGGCGAGATCGGATCGGCTTGCCTGAGCGCCGCCGCCGACTGCGCGGCGCCCGCCGCGACGAGCAGGCCAAGCGCCGCCCACGCGAAAACCGGACGCAATCTGGACATCTGATCGGTCATGAACATGAAATCGCCCGGCCCCTCAAAGGTTCCGCCTTGGTTAACAGATTCATTTCACACCAAGACGTTTAAGAATCAGTGACCATTATTTGGGGTCGGGCCTCCCCTTTCGCAAATGCGAAAAACCTTGTATGAGCCGCGCAACCGAAAAAGGCGGCGCTTGTTAAGCCTGCCGCCTGCAACGTTTCCGAGACCAGAAAAATGAACCTCCGAAATATCGCGATCATCGCGCACGTCGACCATGGCAAAACCACGCTGGTCGATCAGCTTCTGAAACAGTCCGGAGCCTTCCGCGACAACCAGCGCGTCGCCGAACGCGCCATGGATTCCAACGACCTCGAAAAAGAGCGGGGCATCACCATCCTGGCCAAGGCGACCTCGGTCGACTGGCACGGCACCCGCATCAACATCGTCGACACGCCCGGACACGCCGATTTCGGCGGCGAGGTGGAGCGCATCCTGTCGATGGTGGATTCGGCGATCGTGCTCGTCGACGCTGCCGAAGGGCCGATGCCCCAGACCAAGTTCGTTGTCGGCAAGGCGCTTAAGGTCGGCTTGCGGCCCATCGTCGTCATCAACAAGATAGACCGTCCCGACGCCCGCCATGTCGAGGTTGTCAACGAGGTGTTCGACCTTTTCGCCGCGCTCGACGCCACCGACGAGCAGCTCGATTTCCCGATCCTCTACGGGTCGGGCCGCGACGGCTGGGTGTCGGAAAACCCCGAAGGTCCGAAGGACCAGGGCCTAGCCCCGCTGTTCGACCTCGTCGTCAAGCATGTGCCGGCGCCGACCGTCCATCCGGGTCCCTTCCGCATGATCGGCACCATCCTGGAAGCCAATCCGTTCCTTGGCCGCATCATCACCGGCCGCATCGAGTCCGGCACGCTGAAGCCCAACCAGGCGGTCAAGGTGCTGCATCACGACGGCACGCAGATCGAGGCCGGACGTATCTCGAAAATCCTCGCCTTCCGCGGCCTCGAGCGCCAGCCGATCGAGGAAGCGCAGGCGGGCGACATCGTCGCCATCGCCGGCCTGTCGAAAGGCACCGTCGCCGACACGTTCTGCGACCCGCAGGTGAGCGAGCCGCTGCATGCGCAGCCGATCGACCCGCCGACGGTCACCATGTCCTTCCTCGTCAACGACAGCCCGCTTGCCGGCACCGAGGGCGACAAGGTGACCAGCCGCGTCATCCGCGACCGCCTGCTGCGCGAGGCCGAGGGCAATGTCGCGCTGAAGATCGAGGAATCGGCCGAAAAGGACTCCTTCTTCGTTTCCGGCCGCGGCGAATTGCAGCTTGCGGTGCTGATCGAGACGATGCGCCGCGAGGGTTTCGAGCTTGCCGTGTCGCGGCCGCGCGTCGTCATGCAGAAGGGCGAGAACGGCGAATTGCTGGAACCGGTCGAGGAAGTCGTCATCGACGTCGACGAGGAGCATGCCGGCGTCGTCGTGCAGAAGATGTCGGAGCGCAAGGCCGAGATGGTCGAGCTGCGTCCTTCCGGCGGCAATCGCCAGCGCCTCGTCTTCCATGCGCCGACGCGCGGCCTGATCGGCTACCAGTCGGAGCTGTTGACCGACACGCGCGGCACCGCGGTGATGAACCGGCTGTTCTTCGCCTATGAGCCTTACAAGGGCGAGCTGCCCGGCCGCACCAATGGCGTCTTGATCTCCAACGAGCAGGGCGAGTCGGTCGCCTACGCCATGTGGAATCTGGAAGACCGCGGCCCGATGATCATCGATCCGGGCGTCAAGGTCTATCAGGGCATGATCATCGGCATCCATTCGCGCGACAACGACCTCGAAGTGAATGTGCTCAAGGGCAAGAAGCTCACCAACATCCGCGCCGCCGGCAAGGACGAGGCGGTGAAGCTGACGCCGCCGATCCGCATGACGCTGGAGCGGGCTCTCGCCTGGATCCAGGACGACGAGCTGGTCGAGGTGACGCCGAAGACCATTCGGCTGCGCAAGCTCTATCTCGACCCGAACGAGCGCAAGCGTTTCGAGAAGGCCGCCAAGGTGATGGGCGCGGCGTAAGCTTTCCAGCCAAGGGTTCAAAAGAGGGAGCGTGTGCTCCCTCTTTCGTTTCAGCGGCACGCGGCCGACAGGATGGCGCGGCAATCCGCCTCGTCGGCTAGACCGATGCGCACCGCCAGGCCGTCCCGAACCGGCTTGCGCAAGGCTTTCGCGCCATCCGGTTCCATGGTCAGTCGCCTTCGGTCGTCCAGGGCCTGGAGTCTTGACCGCGAAAGGCCGAGCTCGCCGGCAAGCAGGCGGTCCAGCCGCAAAGGCGTCGTCCCCTCCAGCCGAAGCTCGAGCGCGAGGGCGTTGGCGTGTCCCGGCTCTCGGTCGAGCGGCTCCTTTCGAACCGTGACATCGGGAGATTCCTCGACCCGTCCGGCTCGGTTGCGCAGCGGGGCGGCATCGAAGGCATAGCGGCGCGCAAGCGCCGGATCGTTGCTTTCGAGCCTGCCAGCAGCGCCGGCTCGATATCGTGGCGGTTTTGTCGTTCCAGGATGGTGAAATTCCAGGAGTTTTCGCAGCCGCTGCAGCGATAGATCAGCCAGACGTCGATGCGCTTGCCATTGGCATTGACGCGGAATTTCTCGCTGCATTTGTATGGTCTGAAGCCGCCGCAGCGGTTGCAGTTGATGAAAGGTCGTGGCGCGATTGCGGGCGCGATCGTCCAGAGGACACGCAAGGTGGAAGACATGCCGGTAGGCCCTTCCCGTCGGGAAGTCCGTCAGGCCGGCAATGTCCGAGATGCCCTTCATGGGCACGGCGTGGCGAAAGACTGTGTTGTCTGGAAATCAAGCGTCGGCGCGATAGCACTCGACGGCGGTTCAGCAATGCCAAACCGGTCTCGAACCGCCGCCTGAAGAACACGTGAAAATGGAGCAGGCGGCGCCAATGGCCGCGCCTGCGGTGCATTCAGAGGAGTTGGCGAGACCGGCGGTTACTGAGGCAAAGTGATGCTCGAAAATGGATGTCGGGCGGGTCTTGTAGCTAAGGCTGAAGGGAACGGCAAGAGCAGCACAAGAGCAGCAATTGTCGGCGTCGGCGCTGCCCCTCATCCGCCTGCCGGCACCTTCTCCCCGTGAACGGGGAGAAGAGGGCTGGCCGCGATGCTGGTGCCTATCCTGCAACGCCGGCGACTGACGAAAGCAGCCATGAGAGCGTCCTTCGCCCCGTTTACGGGGAGAAGGTGCCCGAAGGGCGGATGAGG
Source organism: Mesorhizobium sp. M2A.F.Ca.ET.043.02.1.1 (assembly GCF_003952405.1). Taxonomy (NCBI): domain Bacteria; kingdom Pseudomonadati; phylum Pseudomonadota; class Alphaproteobacteria; order Hyphomicrobiales; family Phyllobacteriaceae; genus Mesorhizobium; species Mesorhizobium sp. M2A.F.Ca.ET.043.02.1.1. The sequence continues at coordinate 2,911,378 of NZ_CP034445.1, read as the reverse complement.
GGGCGGCGCCGGCGCTGCTAGCTATTGTCTCCTTGCTCAACGATCGCATCTTGCCAGGCGTGCCAAATGTGATGCGATCCGGTATGGTCTGTTCCTGTTCAAAAGGAAGCGCTCTCATGCATCTCGCCTCGCTGCTGATCTTCGCCGCCGCGCTCTTTGTCGCCGCCGGTTCGCCCGGCCCATCGATCGCCGCACTCGTGGCGCGGGTGATCTCGAAAGGGTTCCGCGACGTCTTCCCCTTCCTGCTGGCGATGTGGATCGGCGAGGCGATCTGGCTGTCGCTGGCGGTGTTCGGGCTGGCCGTAGTGGCGCAGACCTTCCACTACGCCTTCGTCGTCGTGAAGTGGATTGGCGTGGCCTATCTCGCCTGGCTAGCGTTCAAGATGTGGACGGCGCCGGTGGAGGCCAAGGAAGGCGAGATGCCGCGCGAGGATTCGCCTGTGAAACTGTTCTTTGCCGGCATGGCGGTGACGCTCGGCAACCCGAAGATCATGATGTTCTATCTGGCGCTGCTGCCGACCATCATCGATCTCGCCTCGGTCAGCGTCGTCGGCTGGGTCGAGCTGACGCTGACAATGGCTGTCGTGCTGGTCGTCATCGACCTAGCCTGGGTGCTGGCCGCTTCGCAGGCGCGCCGGCTTCTGAAAAGCAAGCACGCCATGAAGATCGCCAACCGCGTCAGCGCCACGACCATGGCGGGCGCCGCCGCGGCAATCGCCGCGCGCTAAAGCAATTCCAGAAAAAGTGTGAGCGGTTTTCCGCCCGGAATTGCGTCAAACAAAAAGTTAGAGCGGTTCGCCGTTTCCGTGAAACGGTGAACCGCTTAGGCGCCGGCCTCACATCATCTCGATGATCGGCGCGATCTCGACGCTGAAGGCCGGGTCCATCAGGATCGGGCACTCTTTGGCTTTGGCGACGGCATCGTCGATGTCCTTGGCCTCGACGATCGTGTAGCCGGCGGTCGGATTGCTGCCGCCATTGTTCTCGACCTTGCCGCTGGGCAGAACCGTCTTGGACATGCCGACCGGATTGCCGCCGTCGACCACGGCCGAGCCGAGCTTGCCGTACCAGCCGGTCCAGGCATCCATAGCCGCTTTGCGTTCGGCCTCGTCGGTCGGCATCTTGCCGGAGCCGTGATAGACATAGAGAAATTTCGCCATGTTCTCCTCCCTTGTCGGCGGCGTCGAACCGGCACGCGGCCACGCCGCTTGCGATATGCGGCTGCGCCGCAACCCTGATCATCCGACCAAATGGCGGGATGGGCAACGAAAAATTCGGTATTGCTAATATAATGACAGCGGCCGCTATCGCGCCATGGCGTGGTATTCGGGATTTGGCCGCATGTCGACCGCGGCGGCCACGCGGTTCGACATATTGAAGAACGCGGCGGTCGAGGCGATGTCCCAGATGTCGCGGTCCGAAAAGCCGGCCTGGCGCAAGGCGGCTCGGTCGGCTTCCACAATCCTGGCCGGCTCCTCCGTCAGCTTCACGGCGAATTCGAGCATGGCGCGCTGGCGGTCCGACAGATCGGTGGCGCGGAAATTCATCGCCATCATCTCGCCCAGCGCCGGCTCGCCCGACAGCTGACGCACCGCCGCGCCATGCGCGGTGAGGCAGTAATAGCAATGGTTGATCGAGGAGACGGCGACCGCGATCATCTCGCGCTCCAGCTTCGACAGGCCCGAATCGCCCAGCATCAGATCGTTGTACATGTCGGTGAAGGCGCGCAGCTTCTTCTCGTCGAAGGCGTAGGCGAGCAGCACGTTGGGCACGAGGCCGAGCTTCTCCTCGCATTTGGCGAAATAGGCTTTCGTCGACTCGCTCAGCTCCGCCTGGACAAGCTCAAGCGCGGTTATTTTGCCGGTCATATGGGTTCTCCTTGCAGGCCGATGGCGTCAGTTCGAATTTTTTTATGCGTCGTCAAACCTTTGTCGCGAAACGGCGGTCATCTGCTACGATAGCCACAAAAGCATAAGACGGGAGGGAAGAAGCGTCATGGCCAGCGTGAAATCCAAGCCGAAGAAGAAAGCCGCCGCCTTGAAAGCGGAGGAGAAGCCGGCAAGGCTTGCCGATTATCTGCTTGCCCGGGCGCCCGCCGAGGATATCGCGGCCTATGACGCGGCCGACCTGGAACGCGCAGGCGAGCTCGCAGCCCGAGCGGTGGCCAGCCACAGGAAGGGCGAAAGCGTCGTCGCCGTCGATGCCGATTCGGGGGTTGCCTGCGACGGCCGGCCGGTCACGGTCATCACGGTCGTCAACGACAACATGCCGTTCCTGTTCGATTCCATCCTGGGCGAGATCACCGAGACGAGCGGCCAGCCGACGCTGGTCACCCATCCGATTGTTACCGTCCGTCACGGCAAGGCCGGCGTCGTAGAGGTTCTGGGCGACGGTGGCAAGGAGGATGACGAGCACGAGCGGCTGAGCGTTGTCCACGTCCACATTCCAAGGCTGACCGCGGAGGAGGCGAAGAGCCTTACCGAGCGGCTGCGCAAGATGCTCTCCCAGGTCCGGGCCGCGGTCGTCGACTGGAAGCGTATGCTCGCCCGCCTCGACCAGGCGATTTCCGAGTTCCGCTATTCCGCGGTGCCGCTCGACAAGAAGAGCGTCGCCGAGGCGATCGCCTTCCTCGAATGGCTGCGCGACGACAATTTCACCTTCCTCGGCATGCGCGAGTTCAAATATGTCGGCGGCGAGGAGAGCGGCTCGCTCGAGCGCGCCGACAAGCCAGGGCTCGGCATCCTGGCGGATCCCGATGTGCTGGTGCTGCGGCGCGGCACCGAGGCGGTGACGACGACGCCGGAGATCCGCGCCTTCTTGCATGGACCGGAGCCGTTGATCGTCACCAAGGCGAACGCCAAGTCCCTGGTGCACCGCCGCATCTATCTCGACTATGTCGGCGTCAAGACCTACACGGCGAAAGGCGCGCTGGCGGGCGAGCTGCGCATCGTCGGCCTTTTCACCTCGACCGCCTACACGCGCTCGGTGATGAAGATCCCTTATCTGCGCTCGAAGGCCGAAACGATCATCGCCAAGTCGGGTTTCAATCCAAACGACCATTCCGGCAAGGCGCTGATCAACGTGCTGGAGAGCTATCCGCGCGATGAGTTCTTCCAGGTTCCGGTGCCGGTCCTGAGAAAGCATGCCAATGCCATTCTCGGGCTGGTCGAGCGGCCGCGGATCAGAGCGCTGGTGCGCGCCGACCAGTTCGACCGTTTCGTTTCGATCCTCGTTTTCGTGCCGCGCGACCGCTATGACAGTGTCGTGCGCGAGAAGATCGGCGCCTATCTCAAGACCGTCTTCGAAGGTCGGCTGTCGGCCTATTACCCGGCCTTCCCGGAAGGCGGGTTGGCGCGCGTGCATTTCATCATCGGCCGTTCCGGCGGCAAGACGCCGAAGATCGAGCAGTCGACGATCGAGGCGGCGATCCGCGACATCGTGCGCACCTGGCAAGACGCGCTCTCCGAGGCGGCGGAAGCGGCCGGCAGCGATCCGGCGCTGAAGGCGATCGCGGCGCGGTTCCCCGAAAGTTACCGCGATAGCTTCTCGGCCGCCGTGGCGCTGGCCGATGCCGGGCGCATCGCCAAAATCAGCGCCGGCAATCCGATCGCCATCGACTATTACCGCCATGCCGACCAGAAGCCGAACCAGGCGGCGCTGAAGATCTACCACCATGGCAGCCCGGTGGCGCTGTCGCGGCGCGTGCCGGTGCTGGAAAATATCGGCTTCCGCGTCATCAGCGAGCGCACCTTCGAGGTCGCCGGCGACCCGGCTGCAACGGTCTTCATCCACGACATGGAGCTGGAGAACAGCTACGGCAACCCAATCAACCTCGCCCATGGCGGGGCGCTGTTCGAGGATGCCTTCCTCTCGGTCTGGCGCGGCGACGTCGACAATGATGGCTATAACGGCCTGGCGCAGACCGCCGGCCTGTGGTCGGGCGAGATCACCATCCTGCGCGCCTATGGCCGCTATCTGCAGCAGGCCGGCATTCCGCAGAGCCAGGATTTCATCGCCGCCGCGCTCAACCGTTATCCGGAGATCGCGCGCGGCCTGCATTCGCTGTTCGTCGCCCGGCTCGGGCCGGCGGCGGAAGGCGACGGCGCGGTGGCGGCCAAGCACCTCAAGGCCAAGATCAGGGACGCGCTGGAAGAGGTGCCCAATATCGATGACGACACCATCATCCGCCGCTACCTCAACCTCATCGAAGCCTCGCTGCGCACCAATCATTTCGTCGCCGATACGAAAGCGAAGGGGCAGTCGCTCGCAATCAAGCTCGACTCGCAGGCGGTCGAGGGATTGCCGGCGCCGCGCCCATGGCGCGAGATCTTCGTCTACGGCTCCGAGGTCGAGGGCGTGCATCTGCGTTTCGGCCCGGTGGCGCGAGGCGGCCTGCGCTGGTCGGACCGCGCCCAGGACTACCGCACCGAGGTGCTGGGTCTGGTGAAGGCGCAGCAGGTCAAGAACGCGGTCATCGTGCCGGTCGGCGCCAAGGGCGGCTTCTATCCGAAGAAGCTGCCGATGAGCGCCGGGCGCGACGCCATCTTCGAGGCCGGCACCTCGGCCTACAAGAACTTCGTCTCCAGCCTGTTGTCGATCACCGACAATATCGGCGTCGACGGGGTCATTCCGCCAGCCGGCGTGGTGCGGCGCGATCCTGACGATCCCTATTTCGTCGTCGCCGCCGACAAGGGCACGGCGACCTTCTCCGACACCGCCAACGCCATTTCGGAGAAGCATCACTTCTGGCTGGACGATGCCTTCGCCAGCGGCGGTTCGGCCGGCTACGACCACAAGAAGATGGGCATCACCGCCAAGGGCGCCTGGGAAGCGGTGAAGCGGCATTTCCGCGAGATGAACCGCGACATCAAGGCTGAGCCCTTCAGCGTGGTCGGCGTCGGCGACATGTCGGGCGACGTGTTCGGCAACGGCATGCTGTTGTCGCCCGCCATCAGGCTGATCGCCGCCTTCGATCATCGCGACATCTTCATCGATCCCGATCCGGACATGGCGGCCTCCCTGGCCGAGCGCCAGCGCATGTTCGCCCTGCCGCGCTCGTCCTGGCAGGACTACGACAAGTCGAAGCTGTCGGAAGGCGGCGTCATCGTCTCGCGCAACCAGAAATCGATCACGCTGCCGCAGGCGGCCGCCGCCGCGATCGGGCTCGCCAAGACCACGGCGACGCCGGTCGAGATCATGAGCGCCATCCTCAAGGCGCCGGTCGACCTTTTGTGGTTCGGCGGTATCGGCACCTATGTGCGGGCTTCCGGCGAAAGCAATCAGGATGTCGGCGACCGCGCCAACGACGCCATCCGCGTCACCGCGCTCGATGTCCGGGCGAAAGTCATCGGGGAGGGCGCCAATCTCGGCGTCACGCAGCGGGCGCGCATCGAGTTCGGCATGAATGGCGGCCGCTGCAACTCGGACGCCATCGACAATTCGGGCGGCGTCAACTGCTCCGACGTCGAGGTCAACATCAAGATCGCGCTGGCTTCCGCCATGCGCAAGGGCTCGCTGACGCGGCCGGCGCGCAACAAGCTGCTCGCCGAGATGACCGACGAGGTGAGCGCGCTGGTGCTCTTCAACAACTACCAGCAGACGCTGGCGCTGTCGCTCGCGCGCAAGCGGGGCCTGGCCGACATCGCGCACCAGGCCCGCTTCATGACAGCGCTGGAGGCGCGCGGCCTGCTCGACCGCGCCGTCGAGACGCTGCCTTCGCCGGCGGCGCTCGCCGAGCGCGAGGCGCGCGGCGAGCCGCTGACCAGGGCCGAGCTCGGCGTGCTGCTCGCCTATGCCAAGATCGTGCTGTTCTCCGACATCGTCGCCAGCGACGTGCCGGACGAGCCGCATTTCGACCGCGACCTGATGGGCTATTTCCCGGAGCGCATGGCCAAGAAATTCGCCGGCGAGATCCGCGACCATCGGCTCCGGCGCGAGATCATCGCCCGCGTCGTCGCCAACGATCTCGTCAATCGCGGTGGGCCATCCTTCGTCAACCGGCTGCAGGAAGCCACCGGCCGGCCGGCGGCCGATGTCGTGCGCACCTTCGCCGTGGTTCGCGACGGCTTTGCGCTGCCGGCGCTCTATCGCGAGATCGACGCGCTCGACAACCAGATCGACGGTCAGATCCAGCTCGATCTCTACCAGTCCGTCAGCCGGCTCATCTTTGTAACCAGTGGCTGGTACCTGAAGAACGAAGCCGGCTCCGCGCCGCTCGGCCAGCGGATCGACGAGCTGCAAGAGGCCCGCAAGGCGCTCGAGCCGAAGCTCGTCTCGCTGCTGCCGGCCTTCTCGCGCGAGCGCATCGAGGAGCGGCGGCAAGGCCTGTTCAAGGGTGGCGCGCCGGAGAAGCTCGCCGGGCAGCTCGCTTTGGCCGAGGTGGCCGAGCTGATCCCCGACATCGCGCTCACCGCGCGCACCGCCAATGCCGACATCGTCAGCGCGGCCAAGGCCTTCTTCGCCGTCAGCGACGCCTTCCGCATCCCGCGCGTCGAGGAAGCGGCGCGCTCGATCATGCCGCCCGACTACTACGACCAGCTGGCGCTGTCACGCGCGACCGACACGATCGGCGTCGCGCGTCGCGGCATCGCGGTGGCGGCTCTGACGGCGCATGGCGCGGCGGCGGATCCGGTCTCGGCGTGGCTGGAAGCCGGCGGCGAGCGCATCGCCCGCATCCGCGAGCGGCTGCAGGCGCTGACCGAAGGCGGCGACATCACCGTGTCGCGGCTGTCGGTGGCGTCCGGGCTGATGACCGACCTGACGGGGATGTGAGCTGCTGTTCCTCGCCTCCGCCAAAGGCGGGGGAGAGGTGGCCGCGTAGCGGCCGGAGAGGGGCTTCGCAGGGCGAAGGCCCTTCTCGACTGATCAACCTGCCACAGCCCGCCGCATTCCCCTCTCCGTCTCGGCTTCGCCGAGCCACCTCTCCCCACTTCGTGGGGCGAGGAACTGGCGCTTGTTGCGCCACCGCCGGAAAACATGCAGACATGGCGCCCGGCGCGAGCGGCCCGAGGGAATCAGCATGGCGGCAGTAGAGACAGTGCAGCGGGCATCGGGGCGCGGCATCTGGGGCTGGATGTTCTTCGACTGGGCGGCCCAGCCTTTCTTCACCGTCGTCACCACCTTCATCTTCGGCCCCTATTTCGTCTCGCGCATGGCGAGCGACCCGACCGCCGGGCAGGCTGCCTGGGGTTACGGCATCGCCGCGGCGGGCCTGGTCATCGCGGTGCTGTCGCCGGTGCTCGGCTCGATCGCCGACCAGACCGGGCCGCGCAAGCCCTGGATCGCCTTCTTCGCAACGATCAAGATCGTCAGCCTCAGCCTGCTGTGGTTCGCCGCACCCGGCTCGAACCTGTTCCTGGTCGTGCTGTTGTTTTCGCTGGCCTCGGTTGCGGCCGAATTCTCCACCGTGTTCAACGATTCCATGATGCCGCGACTGGTGCCGAAGGAGGAGATCGGCCGCATTTCCAACGTCGCCTGGGGACTCGGCTATCTCGGCGGCATGGTGGCGCTGATCTTCGTCGTGCTGTTCCTGGCCGGCAATCTCGAAACCGGCAAGACCCTCATCGGCCTCGATCCGCTGTTCGGGCTGGACCCGAAGCTCGGCGAGGATGCGCGCTTCACCGGGCCGATGTCGGCCGGCTGGTATTTCCTGTTCATCCTGCCGATGTTCTTCTTCACGCCCGACGCCACCAAGGGAATCCCGATCGGACCAGCGGTGCGCGAGGGCTTGTCCGAACTGAAGTCCACGCTCGCCGAGGTGCGCCAGCGCAGCGGCATCCTGCGCTTCCTGCTTGCGCGCATGATCTATCAGGACGGCGTCAATGCGCTGCTGGCGCTCGGCGGCACATTCGCGGCCGGCATGTTCCACTGGTCGATCACCGAGATCGGCATGTTCGGCATCATCCTCAACATCGTAGCCATCTTCGGCTGCTGGATCGCGGCGCGGCTCGATACCGCGCTCGGCTCGAAGCATGTCGTGATGATCTCGCTGGTGATGCTGTCGGTCGCCACGATCGGCGTCGTCTCGACCGGCCCGGGCTTCACGCTGCTCGGCCTGATCCCGCTGCCGACAACCGATTCCGGCGGACTGTTCGGCACCGCGGCCGAAAAGGCCTATATCCTGTACGGGCTGCTGATCGGGCTCGCCTTCGGGCCGGTGCAGGCCTCGTCACGATCCTACATGGCGCGCAGCGTCACCGCCGCCGAGTCCGGCCGCTATTTCGGCATCTACGCATTGGCGGGGCGGGCGACCAGCTTCCTGGCGCCCTTCATGATTGCAAGCATCACCACGATGAGCGATTCGCCGCGGCTCGGCATGGCGGCGATCATCCTGTTCCTAGGCATCGGCATGGCGATACTGGCGGGGACGCCCTATCCGGCGGACAAGCGGTAGCGCTGTTTCCTTCTCCCCTTGTGGGAGAAGGTGTCGCCGAAGGCGACGGATGAGGGGTGCTGGAAGGATCGCTGCGCGGAAGAAGTAAGCGCCTGGTATCTTTCAGTTTTCCGACGTCTCACTCCGCTGGAACACCCCTCATCCGTCTCGGCGCTGCGCGCCGATCCACCTTCTCCCACAAGGGGAGAAGGGGAAGATCGCTCAATGCCTGAAATGCCTTACACCGGTGAACACCATGGCGATGCTGTGCTCGTCGGCGGCGGCGATGACGTCGTCGTCGCGCATCGAGCCGCCGGGCTGGATCACCGCCGTGGCGCCGGCCTCGATCGCCGACAAGAGCCCGTCGGCGAAGGGGAAGAAGGCGTCCGAGGCGACGACCGAACCCTTGGTCAGCGGTTCGGCGAGGCCGGCGGCTGCCGCCGCGTCCAGCGCCTTGCGGGCGGCGATGCGCGAGGAATCGACGCGGCTCATCTGGCCGGCGCCGATGCCGACCGTCGCGCCGTCCCTGGCATAGACGATGGCGTTGGACTTGACGTGCTTGGCGACGCGGAAGGCGAATTTGAGGTCGGCCAGTTCCGCCGGCGTCGGCGCGCGCTTCGTCACCACTTTCAATTCGAGGTCGTCGACCACGGCATTGTCGCGGCTTTGCACAAGCAATCCGCCGGCGACCGACTTCGCCGTCGTGCCGGCCGCGCGCGGGTCGGGCAGGCCGCCGGTGACCAGCAGGCGCAAATTCTTCTTAGCCGCGACGATCGCGGCGGCTTCGTCGGTGGCGTCCGGCGCGATGATGACCTCGGTGAAGGTTCTCACGATCTCTTCCGCGGCTTCCGCATCGAGGATGCGGTTCATGGCGACGATGCCGCCGAAGGCCGAGACCGGGTCGCAGGCCAGCGCCTTGGCGTAGGCCGCCTTCAGCGACGAGCCTTCGGCGACGCCACAGGGGTTGGCGTGCTTGATTATGGCGATCGCCGCTGAGCGGGCCGAATCGAACTCGCCGACCAGCTCGAAGGCGGCGTCGGTGTCGTTGATGTTGTTGTAGGAGAGCTGCTTGCCCTGCAATTGCCTGGCGGTGGCGACGCCCGGCCGCTTGTCGCCCGAGAGATAGAACCCTGCATTCTGATGCGGGTTCTCGCCATAGCGCATCACCTGGTCGAGCCGGCCGCCGAACGCGCGCCATGTCGGGTGCTCGATCTGGAGTTCCTCGGCGAACCATCCGGAAATCGCCGCGTCATAGGTGGCGGTGCGGGCAAAGGCCTTGGCCGCCAGCTTCTTGCGGAAATCGAGCGACAGCGAGCCGAGATTCATCTCCAATGCGTTGACCACTGAAGCATAGTCGGCCGGGTCGGTGACGATGGCGACATAGGCGTGGTTCTTGGCCGAGGCGCGGATCATCGCCGGCCCGCCGATGTCGATATTCTCGACGATCGAGGCATAGCCGGCGCCGGAGCGGCGCACCTCCTCGAACGGATAGAGGTTCGAGACGACCAGGTCGATCGGCTCGATGTGGTGGTCGCGCATGGCCTTGGCATGCTCGGCATCGTCGCGGATGCCAAGCAGCGCGCCATGCACCGAAGGATGCAAGGTCTTCACCCGACCGTCCATGATTTCGGGAAAGCCGGTTAGCTCGGAAACGTCGCGCACCGCAAGGCCGGCCTCGGCGATGGTCTTGGCCGTGCCGCCGGTAGAGACCAGCTCGACGCCGGCAGCGGCGAGCGCCTTGGCAAAGTCGACCAGCCCGGTCTTGTCGAAGACGGAAAGCAGCGCGCGGCGCACCGGAACGAGATCCGGCGCCGGAATGTTTTTTGTGGGCACGGCCATGGCGGGCGGCCTTTCAGAGCTGTTGGAAGGGACGTTGGCCGGCCCTAGCATATGAGCCCCGGAAATCAAGTGAATCCGGGATCATGGCGCGCAGCCGCGTTTGCCGGGCAGGCTCAGTTGTTTTCGGGATAGCCGGCGATAATGGTGCGGGTCAGCTGCCAGTGGACCTCGGTAATCTCCGAGGCCTTGAAGGCGAGCACGATCTGCCGGCTGCGGCGCGGACCGCTCAGGCCGGCGAAATAGATCGATTCCTCGACCTCCGGCACCACTTCGGCGCAGGTGAAGACCCAGCTGTCGCCCTGCGCGGCGGCAAGGGTCAGCCGGTCGTGATCGTCCTGCAGCAGGCTAATATCGGGGTGGACGTGGAAGCGCACCGTGACGAAGTCGCGGCCGTTGTTGCGGATCGCGGCATTGCCCGGGCGCAGGAACCGGTCTCGCCCGGCAAGCACGTTGCCGTTCGTGCCAAGCTTCAGCTCGCGCTCATGCAGGAAGCCGAATTGCTGAAGGTAGCCGTCATGGCGGGCGACGAAGCCCTGCATGCCCTTCTGGTCGAGGCGCTTGCAGGGCACATGCTGCGGGCCGCCGATCAGCGGCGAGCCCAAAAGGTCGCTGACGCGCAGCGAGTGGCTGAAGCGCGCCGACGAGGTGTCGTTGATCGTGGCGGTCGAATGCGCCGCGGTGGCGCGCGCCAGAGGCCGGAATTCCGGGGCGCCATACGTATCGATGCCGGCATTGACGATGAAGTGCTGGCGCCCGGACGAAAGCTCGAAGGCAAGACAGCCGGCATGCGCGGCATTGGAGACGTCGATCGGCGGCGGCAGGCCGGTGTCGGCGATCACCGTCACGCCGCCCATCGAAAGGCGCTCATAGCCGGAATGCGGCGCGTGCAGCAGCGGCGCGCCCACCGTGTCGTCATGGCGCAAGATGGTGGCGATGCGGTCATGGATGGTGGCGCCCATGCCGTTGAAGCGGGCAAGGCTGCCGTCCTGATGGCGGAAGAAGCGCAGCGCCGGCAACATGCGGTCGATGGCGCCGATCAGGGCCGCCGGCGGCGCCTCGGCCTGGTTGGCATAGGTCTGGCGCAGCGGCAGGAGATCGGCGAGCAGCTCCAGCACCGCCATCGGTTTGCGCGAGATGTGGCCGCCATCGGGCAGGATTTGATGCTCCAGCTCCTCGGCCAGGTTGCGCGTCGCCGAACGCAGCGCCGAAGCCGGCGCCGGCAGCGACAGCGCGGCGAAGGCGAGCGCGATGCGGGCGCGCAGCCTGGCCTCGCCCTCCGGCATCTCACGCGCGACCGAGCGCAGGTAGCGAATCTGCACGGCAAGCGATTTGAGGAAGGCGCGATAGAACGGGAATTCGGCGCCTTGCAGCACCACCGAGGAATGCTGCAGCCAGGCGATCACGCGCTTGGCCGTCGTTCCCGGCTCCCAGGCGATGCCCGAAATCTGGTTGCCGTGCATGGCAATCCAGTCGGTCACCAGGGCTCTCGCATTGGCGGCGGCGAGCTCGGTGCCGGCGGCGCGCATGTGGCGCAGCCAGCGGAAGCCATGCAGCGATTTCTGCCAGCCGCGATTGGGCACGTCGAGCTGAAAGGGCGAGGTGCCGCCGGTCTCGACCAGATGGCCGGACAGCGGGTAGCGGCCGTAATAAATCTCCAGGGCGATTTGCGGATCGGCGAGCCGCAAATCCGGCGGGGCGATCAGGACGCGTTCGGGCGTGCGGCCGGAATAGCGCCAGCGATAGACCGGACCGGCGCGCAAACGCCGGCGCGTCTTGCGCCAGAACTCCTTCGCGACGAGCGTCCATAGACGCGTCGTGTTGCCGGCAACAAGTGCCAATAGCCCTCCAGATGTCCCCATTACCCAAGCGCAAGCTTATGCGATTCAAGAACTTATGCGAAGGCGGATTTCGCCGAAGTGAACCACTTCACGCCGCTTTGCCGGTACCGATCCCTAAAAAAGTCAGCACGTTTTTGCGGGATAACGACTCAACCAGCCCGTCTCATCCGGGCCGCGAAGAAGCCGTCCAGACCGGAAATCCCCGGCGATTCAAGCATTAGGTCGGCGGGCGTCGTGCGCAGCGCGCCCGCAGGGGTGAGGAAAGGGTCGACCTCGGCGAACTCGCCCGGGCGGATCGGGTCGTCGATCACCCCGGGGGTTTCGGCAAGGAAGGCACGATAGAGTTCTTCGCCTTCGATCGGGTCGAGCGAGCAGTTGGAAAAGACGATGCGGCCGCCGGGCCTGACGAAACCGACGGCATGGGCAAGGAGGCGACGCTGGAGATCGGCGAGCTTTTCGACATCCGCCATGGTCTTGGTCCAGGGCACATCGGGATGGCGACGCACAGTCCCGGTCGAGGAGCAGGGCGCGTCGAGCAGCACGGCGTCGAACAGGTCCGCCGGCCGGTAATCCAGGAGGTCAGTCTGGACCAGATCGGCCGTCAGGCCGAGGCGGTCGAGATTCTGCTTCAGCCGCGCCAGCCGGTTCTTCGAGGTGTCGACAGCGGTGACGTCGGCGCCGGCCAGGATAAGCTGCGCCGTCTTGCCGCCGGGCGCGGCGCAGAGGTCGGCGACGCGTTTTCCGCTTATGTCGCCGAACAGGCGCGCCGGCAGGCTTGCGGCCGTGTCCTGCACCCACCAGGCGCCGTCGGCGAAGCCGGGCAGGTCGATGACATTGGCCGACAGCTTTTCGACACGCACGGTGCCGGTCGGCAGAACGATGCCGCCCAGGCGCTCGGCCCAAAGCGCTGGATCGGCCTTGACGGTGAAATCGACCGGCGCCTCGTGGCGATGCGCGGCAAGGATGGCGTGCGCCTTGTCGGCTCCGTAGGCGGCGGTCAGCCGCTCGGCAAACCATTGCGGCGCCTCGCTGGTGGCGGCAAGCGCCCGGGCAAGCTCGGCGTCCTTGGCGCGGGCCAGCGAACGCAGCACGCCATTGACGAGGCCGGAGAAGCGGGTGGTGCGCGGATCGGATTTGGCGTGGGTGACGGCAAGGTCGACGGCGGCGCTGTCCGGAACGTCGAGGAACAGGATCTGCGCGGCGGCGACATTGAGGATATGCGAGAGTGCCGTGGCATTGGCCGGCAAGGGCTTTTCCAACCGCCTGGACAGCAGCCCGGCAATGGTCATGCGATGGCGCAGCGCGGTCACCAGGATGGCGCGCACCAGCGCGCGGTCGCGGCCGTCCAGCGCCTTGTATTGCGGGTGGCCGTGCTCGTTGTCGGTCAATCCATCGAGCGGCGTGCGGGCATCGATGACGGCGGCCAGCAGTCGCGCCGCCGCCTTGCGCGCGGCAAGGCCGGCTATCTCCTCACCGGCCTTGTGTTGCGCATTGCCTGGCTGTCCGCGCCTCGGCGGCGTCACGACCACGGACCTTTCGACCGGCGCGGTCCGGTCGGGTTGCGGCCCCACGGATTGGGTTTCGGCGGCGGCGGGCCGGCAGGCGGCGCGGGTTCCGTCCGCTTACCCCATGGACCGGCCGACGCCTCCTCGGGCTGGATGGGCCGCGCGGAAGCCTCGCGCCGATTGGCAGGCGACGCACGACCCATCTCGCTTGCCATCTCCTGTAGCGCCGCGATGCGGTTCTCGGTGCTCGGATGGGTCGAGAACAGATTGTCCATGCGCTCGGCATGCAGGGGGTTGATGATGAAAAGATGCGCCATCGCCGGGTTGCGCTCGGCATCCTCATTGGGGATTTGTTCGGCGCCGTGCGCGATCTTGGCGAGCGCCGAGGCCAGCCACAGCGGATTGCCGCAGATCTCGGCGCCGCGCCGGTCGGCCTCGTATTCGCGGGTGCGGCTCACCGCCATCTGCACGATCATGGCGGCGAAGGGCGCCACCAGCATTGCCACCAGCACGCCGACAAAGCCGAACGGGTTGTTGTTGTCGCGGCTGCCGCCGAGGAAGAAGGCGAAGTTGCCTAGCATCGAGATCGCGCCGGCAAGTGTCGCCACGATCGTCATGGTCAGCGTGTCGCGATGCTGCACATGGGCAAGCTCATGCGCCATCACCGCCGCGACCTCCTCGTGCGAGAGGCGCTGGAGCAGGCCGGTGGACGCGGCCACCGCGGCATTCTCGGGATTTCGGCCGGTGGCGAAGGCGTTGGGCTGCGGGTTGTCGATCAGATAGGTCTTCGGCATTGGCAGGCCGGCCTGCTTGGCCAGCGCCTGGACGATCGCGTAATATTCGGGCGCATTCTTCTCGTCGACCTCGATGGCGTGGTTCATCGACAGCACCATCTTGTCGGCGTTCCAGTAGCTGAACAGGTTGGTGCCGGCGGCGATCAAAAGCGCGATGACCATGCCGCCCGAGCCGCCGATCAGATAGCCGACGCCCATGAACAGCGCCGTCATCGCGGCAAGCAGCATGGCGGTGCGAAGCGTGTTCATCGTTTCATCCGTTCGGGGAGATGGAGAATTGGGGTCGATCCTTTTGGGGTCATGGCTATATGATGGGAAAGGCCGGGCTCCGTTTCAATCGGCAGGGAATATCGCATGACCGAACTGACCAACAAGACCGAAACCGCGGGCGATGGCGACGGGCCGCGAAAGATGCTGACGCCGGCCGCGAGCCGCGCGCTGGCGGAGGCCGAGGCCAGGCGCAGGGAATATCGCGAGGCCGAGGCAAAATTGCCGAAGGAAATCGGCGGCCGCGGCGGCAAGGAACCCGGCCGCTATGGCGATTGGGAGGTGAAGGGCCTCACCAGCGACTTCTAGCCGGATGTGCTGATATTCAGGTGAGGCCGGCCTGCAGGCGGCCCGGCCTGACCCCCGACACATCCTTAGGCCGCAGCCCGTGTCGGCGACAAAACGATGAAACCACTTTCGTCGACCGCAATGCCGATCTCGTCATAGGAACGGATCGTCGGGTGCGGTGTGACGAGCGGGTGGACGTGCGTGGCGCTGATCACCATCACCGAGGCGCCGGAAGCCTCGCCCGCCGCGATGCCTGCCGGCGCATCCTCGAAGACCAGGCAGTCGCGCGCCTCGACTCCAAGATGCTTTGCCGCCAGGAGAAAACAATCCGGCGCCGGCTTGCCATGGGTCACGTCTTCCGCCGTTACCATCATGGCGGGAACTGGGATGCCGGCCGCCTGCATGCGCAGCAGCGCCAGCTCGCGCGGCGCCGAGGTGACGATGGCCCAGCGCTCCGGCGGCAGCGATTCCAGGAACGAGACGGCGCCGGGGATAGGGACGATGCCTTCGAGGTCGTCCGCCTCGGCCTTGAGCAGCGCATCGGCTTCCGCAACCACATCGACGCCCGGAAGCATCAATCCGCCGATCGTCTCGATCGCCCGCTTGCCATGGATGGTCGGCAGGAAGGTGGCGATGTCCAGCCCGTGGCGCTCCGCCCACTTCGTCCACACCCGTTCCGCCGCGGCGATCGAATTGAGCACCGTGCCGTCCATGTCGAACAGGAAGGCGGCGAACTTTGAGCCTGCGAACATCGGATTTCCTGGAGAATCGTTTTCGGGGAGGGCGAAACGTGGTACCCAGTTTAGACCGGCCAGCACTGGCTGAGAAGGCGAGATACCCACCATTTCAATTTCGCACGGGAACAACCTCCGGTTCGTTGCGTTGAAGAGGCTGTCTTCCAAAATCGCCACGGAGCCAAAACCACCAAGGGGGCATGCGATGCTGATCCGGCTCGGCTATGAAATCGCCATCGAATGCGCGGCGGCGACGCCGATCATCTCGCTTCTCGACATCCATCCCGACCGGCATGCCGACATCAAGCGGCAAACGCGGGTCCTGACCTCGCCCTCGGTGCCGACCCGGACTTATCACGACCGCCACGGCAATATCTGCCGTCGCTTCACGGCGCCCGCCGGAAGCTTCCGCATCCTCTATGACGCGGTGATCGAGGACAGCGGCGAGACGGACGAGGTCAACACGCTGGCGCGAGAAACGCCGGTCGCGGAACTGCCCGACGACGTGCTGACCTATCTGCTCGGCAGCCGCTATTGCGAGACCGACCACCTCGGCAGCATCGCCTGGCAGCTTTTCGGCCAGTTCCCGCCCGGCTGGGCGCGCGTTCAGGCGATCGTCGACTATGTCAACAGCCGGCTCTCCTTCGGCTACGGCTACGCTCGCGCCACCCGCACGGCGGCCCAGGCGCATGAGGAGCGTGTCGGGGTCTGCCGCGATTTCGCGCATCTGGCGATCACGCTTTGCCGATGCATGAACATTCCGGCGCGCTACGTGAACGGCTATCTCGGCGATATCGGCGTGCCGGCCGATCCGGCCCCGATGGATTTTTCTGCCTGGATGGAAGTCTTCCTCGACGGCAAATGGTACACGTTCGACCCGCGCCACAACCGGCCGCGCATCGGCCGGGTCGTCATCGCGCGCGGCCGCGACGCCACCGACGTGCCGTTGCTGCACAGTTTCGGTCCGCACCGGCTCTCTCTTTTCAAGGTGTGGACCTACGAGCAGGAAGGCAATCGCTTCAATCCTCCGCATCACGGCGTCGATCGGACGGTCAGCGCGCAGATGTTAGCCTAGGCTCGACAGACCCCTGCGCCGCACCATGTTTCATTGGAGCCGCCGACCCGCTTCGGCACAGCCCGATTGTGCCAAACAGAGACCGGACGCAACAGTCCTCGAGATCATGGTAAGCGCTTCATGAAGCTGGCTTCACCGGTGCATTCTCGTTTACTTCCTGTTCACCCTCAACTTTGCCGAAAGCAAGCAGAAACAATGCACTAACTGCCTGTTAAGCGTCTTTCGGCGGCTTCTGGCCGAAATCCTGCACTGCCTTTGCCGAGCGGCGCAGCGCCGCAGACAGTGGAGGCGGAAGGCATGCGGCAGTTCAGAGATGTCGTTCGTGGGGTGGGCGACTTTAGCCGGAATCGCGAAGGCAATTTCGCGATTCTGTTCGGAGCTGCCGTATCTGTCCTCGCGCTGGGGGTGGGATACGCGGTCAACATCTCGCAACTCTACAATGCGAGGTCGAGCTTGCAGGGCGTCGTCGACGCGGCTGTGACCTCGACGGCCCGCGATCTCACCCTCGGCGTCATCACGGAAGCCGAAGCCAGCAAAACGGTCCAGGCATTCCTCGACGCCAACAGCACCGCCGGCATCCTGCAGGCCAACCAGGTGGTGCTGGACAAGCTTACGGTCGACAGGACAGCCAACACCGTGCAGGCCGATGCGCATGCCGATGTCGGCCTCTTCTTTCCGCTGTTCAGCACCGACAGCATGCGCCGCGTGACCGCTTCGACCACCGCGCTCTACTCGGACAAGACGGTGGAGGTGGCGATGATGCTCGATGTCACCGGTTCGATGGCTCCCGACTGGCGCGCCAAGACCAACAAGATCGGCGACCTGAGGACCGCCGCGTCACAGACGGTCAAGGGTCTCCTGGATCAGAATCGGGACCCCAATGATCCCCGGATTCGGGTGTCGATCATCCCCTATGCCGAAGCCGTCAACACCGGCCGCCTGGCCGACACGGTCTTCGTGGAGACCGAGATGGGGGCGAAAGTGCCGCCGCCGATCGATGCCGCGGTGCCGGTTTCTGCCACGGTGTCCGACAATTGCGCAACCGAGCGCAAGGACAAGGACGGCTACGTCGATTACTCGTCGGACGGGCCCTACACGCAACGGCCCGACAATCAGGGCAGGATCTATCTGGCCAAGGTCAACCGCGACTACCGTGTGAAGGTATGCCCCACGGGCACTCTGGTTCCGCTTACTGCCGATGAGGACAAGCTGGTGACGGCGATCGAACATTTTCAGGCCGGGGGCGTGACCGCAGGCGGCATTGCCGCGCAGTGGGGCTATTACATGCTCTCGCCATCCTGGCGTACGGCCATATCGAGCGCTCGCCTAGGCGCCGGCCCCGCCAACTTCGATCGCAACAGGGTGGCCAAGATCGCCATCCTGATGACGGACGGCCAGTTCAACACCGCCTTTGCCGGCGGACGCGGCGCGTCCAGGTCGCAGGATCAAGGTCAGAAGTCGCGCGCCAATGCCGAAAACATCTGCGATAACATGAAGCGCGACGGCATCGAGATATTCACCATCGGCTTCGATCTCAACGATCCGGCGATGACCGCAACCGAACGCGATCAGGCCAAGTCCGTGTTGAAGGACTGCGCGACGGACGACACCTCGTCGCTCAAGCATTATTACGAGGCCGCCAATGGCGCCGAGTTGTCCCATGCCTTCGGGGAAATCAGCCGCAATATCGAGAAGCTCACAATCAGCCGCTGACCTGCAGCGCCGACCCCAAAGCGCGTCGCGATCTTTCAGATTCGCTCCATGCGCTTTTACGTTTTTGACTTTACGCATGTCTCCCAAAACCCGGTTCCCACTTTCGGGAGACACGCCTCATACGGAAAAGGCCGCCGCTTCTTGACGAAGCAGGCGGCCTTCCGTGTTTCCGTCCATGACGCGGCTCCTGGCGGCAACCGCTTCGGGCTGCCTGCCGCGCGTCTCGCGCCTTAACGGGAAGACTGCTTCCCGGAAGTGCAATCCGCTGAGCTCACGTTATGGAAAACGAAATCACTCGACATCGGATCACCTCCTTTCGGTTTGTTGAACACACCCCAATGATGGGGTGCGTTGCAGCAAAAGACAAGAGGCAGGTCAGACGAAGCGCATCGGCGCGCCGATCTCGATCCGCGCCGGCCGGTCGACGGTGCAGTAGACGCCGAGATTGTGGGCGTTGTGGCGCACCAGATTGCGCAGGATGCCGGGGTCGGTGTCGAAGCCGTCCTGGGCGATGATGGTGAAGCCGCAGCGGCGGCAGGGTTCGGAGACGGTGAGCTCGAGATCGCCGACCGCGAGCTTCCTGCCGATCCATCGCGTCTCCGGGAAGGCGCCTTCGACAGGCGCCATGTCGACGACGATGTTGGGCCGGAAGCGGCGCGGATCGGGCGTGCCCTCCGGATGCAGGGCCTTCAGGCGGGCCAGCGAGGCAGTGGTGAGCAGATGGATCGGCGCCTTGGCATAGCGGGCTGCGGTCAGCGGCCCGGTATAGAAGGGCGCCGCGTTCTCAGCGCCGAACGGACGGATGGAGGCCGCGAAGCCGAGGAAGGCCGAAATCGCGCGGTCGCTTTCCGGGTCGGGCGCCGGCAGCCAGCCGCCGCCGGGCACGGCGACTTCCAGGCGCCATTCCTTGCTCATCGGGGCCCCGCCCAGCCGGGTGCGAATCAGCGGCACTTTGTGCCACTTTGTTTCGCGGTCTGGCCTTGCGATCTCGCCGTCGGAAGCATCGACCAGTCCGAACAGCCGGTCGCCATCGACAGTCGTCGTGCCGACGGAAATGGCATCGAGCCGCTCGCCGGCGAGCGAGCTCGCCGGATAGCGCCAGAGCTGGCTGACGGAGCCGAGGATCGTCTCGCCGGCCATCAGCCTTTCTTGTTCTGGCGGTTGACGACGAGGTCGTCGACCACGGCCGGATCGGCGAGCGTCGAGGTGTCGCCCAGCGAACCGAAATCGTCCTCGGCGATCTTGCGCAGGATGCGGCGCATGATCTTGCCGGAACGGGTCTTGGGCAGGCCGGGCGCGAACTGGATCTTGTCCGGCGTGGCGATGGCGCCGATCTCCTTGCGCACATGGGCGACTAGCTCCTTGCGCAGGTCCTCGCTGCCTGCCTGGCCGGCCATCAGCGTAACATAGCAGTAGATCCCCTGCCCCTTGATGTCGTGCGGATAGCCGACGACCGCGGCTTCGGAAACCTTGTCGTGGCTGACCAGCGCCGACTCGACCTCGGCCGTACCCATGCGATGGCCGGAGACGTTGATGACGTCGTCGACGCGGCCGGTGATCCAGTAATAGCCGTCGGCGTCGCGGCGGCAGCCGTCGCCGGTGAAGTACTTGCCCTTGTAGGTCGAGAAATAGGTCTGCACGAAGCGCTCGTGGTCGCCATAGACCGTGCGCATCTGGCCCGGCCAGGAGTCGGTGATGCACAGATTGCCGTCGGTGGCGCCTTCCAGCACCTTGCCTTCACCGTCGACCAGCTGCGGCTGAACGCCGAAGAAGGGCCGGGTGGCGGAACCGGCTTTCAGGTCCGTGGCGCCGGGCAGCGGCGTGATCAGGATGCCGCCGGTCTCGGTCTGCCACCATGTGTCGACGATCGGCACCTTGCCGTTGCCGACGACGTTGAAATACCACTCCCAGGCTTCCGGGTTGATCGGCTCGCCGACCGACCCCAGAACGCGCAGCGACTTGCGTGAGGTCTTCTTCACATGGCCGTCGCCGGCGCCCATCAGCGCGCGCAGCGCCGTCGGCGCGGTGTAGAAGATGTTGACCTTGTGCTTGTCGATGACCTCCCAGAAGCGCGCCTGGGAGGGATAGTTCGGCACGCCCTCGAACATCAGCGTGGTGGCGCCGTTGGCCAGAGGTCCGTAGACGATATAGCTGTGGCCGGTCACCCAGCCGACATCGGCGGTGCACCAATAGACGTCGCCGTCATGGTAGTCGAAGACATATTGGTGCGTCATCGAGGCATAGACGAGATAGCCGGCGGTGGTGTGCAGGACGCCCTTCGGCTTGCCGGTCGAGCCGGAGGTGTAGAGGATGAACAGCGGATCCTCTGCCTTCATCTTCTCCGGCTTGCATTCAGCCTTCACCGAAGCGACTTCGTCGTGATACCAGACGTCGCGACCGGGAGCCCAGCCGACCTTGCCGCCGGTGCGGCGCACGACCACGACCTTGTTGACCATCACGAAGTTCCTGGCGGCGATGTCGATCGCCTTGTCGGCATTGTCCTTCAGCGGAATGGTCTTGCCGCCGCGCAGACCTTCATCGGCGGTGATGACGAAGGTCGATTCGCAGTCGACGATGCGGCCGGCGAGCGCGTCCGGCGAGAAGCCGCCGAAGACGATCGAATGGATGGCGCCGATGCGGGTGCAGGCGAGCATCGCATAGGCCGCTTCCGGGATCATCGGCATGTAGATGGTGACGCGGTCGCCCTTCTTGACGCCGTGCTTCTTCATCACATTGGCGAGCCGGCATACATGTTCGTAAAGCTCGTTGTAGGTGATCTTCCTGTCGTCGTAGGGATTGTCGCCTTCCCAGATGATGGCGGTCTGGTTGCCGCGCTTCTTCAGGTGCCGGTCGATGCAATTGTAGGAGACGTTGGTCTGGCCGTCCTCGAACCACTTGATCGAGACCTTGCCGTCGAACGAGGTGTTCTTGACCTTCGTGAAAGGCTTGAACCAGTCGATGCGCTTGCCGTGCTTGCCCCAGAACTTGTCCGGGTTCTTCACGCTGTCGGCATACCATTTGAGGTAGGTATCGTTGTCGATCAACGCGTTCTTCTTCCACGCCGGCTGGACGCGGTGGACATGCACATCGGACATTTCCTGCTTTCCTCCCAAACCACTCTCGCCGGCTTGAGCCGCCAGCGGCATCGCGGCAAAACGGCCGCGAATTCGCGGGCATTATTAACAGTTCCGTCGTGGCGGCAATATTAGACGTTGGATTCGCGCGGCGGGATGACGCAGGGGCAAGCGCCCAAGGCTACTAGCACTCCCGCTGGGCGGCTGCTAACCGCCTGTTTTAATGAGAAAAATTTTTAGGGACCTCGCAAAAAACCATAGACGGTTAAGCAACCGTGCGCACAATTCGGCGTTGGGAGGAAGGAGAATCAACCAAGGAAACGCAATGCGCGACAATTCCGAAATGGACCTGATGCTCAGGGGATATGGGCTGACCACGGCCAAGATCCTTTACCACTATCCGGACCACCCGCACCTGCTGCAAAGCTTTGTCTGGCAGGATTACGACATAGCGCCGCAATTCCCGGTGCTGATCCGCTTCATCGAATTCTGGAAGACCAAGCTCGACGGACCGCTGCATTCGGTGACGTATACCCACCAGAGGCTCGTCGCGCCGAATGAGTGGCGGAAGGTCGATGGGGAGTTTCTGGTGCACTGAGGCGTTGCCCAGAAGTTCTCTGGACGTCGAATGTTTGGCGGAAACGCCTGTGACTTCGTCATCCACGGGCGGAGCAAGGAGCGAAGCGACGCGGCGCAGACCCGAGGATCCATTCCGTGACTTCGAAGCGTTGCGGCGATCCAGAATTCTGCTCGCCGCGCCTACGATCGAGGTAACGGAATGGATCCTCGGGTCTTCGCGACGCCGCTTCGCGGCTGCTTCGCCCGTGGATGACGAAGTTCAGAGGGCTGCGGCTAATCTCGCGCGTTCACGCTCGCGCTGAGGGGGCAGCTTCAGCGCCGGCGATCACACCGCCGGCGGGTTCAGCCGGGCGAAGCCTTCTTGGCGCCGATAGGGGAAGTAGGGATAGGGCGCCGTCACCGCGCTCGCTTCGTCGAGCGCCTTGATCTGTTGGGGCGTCAGCGTCCAGCCGACGGCGCCGAGGTTCTGGCGGAGCTGTTCCTCGTTGCGCGCGCCGATGATCACCGACGACACGGTCGGCCGCTGCAGGAGCCAGTTGATGGCGACCTTGGGCACGGTCTTGCCGGTCTCGGCGGCGACCGCTTCCAGCGCATCGACCACCTTGAAAAGATGCTCGTCCTCGACCGGCGGGCCGAAATCGGCTGTGCCGTGCAGCCGGCTCTTTTCCGGCAAGGGCTGGCCGCGGCGGATCTTGCCGGTCAGCCGGCCCCAGCCGAGCGGACTCCACACCAGGGCGCCGACGCCCTGGTCGAGGCCGAGCGGCATCAGTTCCCACTCATAGTCGCGGCCCACCAGCGAATAATAGACCTGATGCGCGACGTAGCGCGGGTAGCCGTGTTTGTCGGCCAGGCCGAGCGATTTCATCACCTGCCAACTGGAGAAGTTGGAGACGCCGACATAGCGCAGCCTGCCGGAGCGCACGAGGTCGTCCAGCGCCGACAGCACTTCCTCGATCGGTGTCGAGGCGTCGAAGGCATGGAGCTGCAAAAGGTCGATATAGTCGGTGCCGAGACGCTTCAGCGCCGCGTCGACGGAGCGGATCAGGCGGGAGCGCGACGAGCCCCAGTCGGCCGGACCGTCGCCCATCGGCAACGACGTCTTGGTCGAGATCAGCACCGCGTCGCGACGGCCCCTGATCGCCTCGCCAAGCACCTCTTCCGAGACGCCGTTGGAATAGACATCGGCCGTGTCGAAAAGATTGACGCCCGCCTCCAGGCAGATGTCGACCAGCCGGCGCGCCTCTTTCGCGTCGCTGTTGCCCCAATGGCCGAAGAGGGGACCGGAGCCGCCAAAGGTTCCGGCGCCGAAGGAAAGCGCCGGCACTTTCAGGCCGGAGGCGCCGAGAGGTCGATAATCCATCTTTTTTCTCCTGATTGGATGTCGAAGGGATCGGCGTTCAGCACTGCGCCGTGACCGGCTTGCCGATCGCGCTGCCGCGTTCGAGACGCAGCGCCATGAGCACCACGCCGAGCGCGGCGATCGGCACCAGGCCGGCGACGAGGGGGACGGCGCCGAGGCCGGGGCCGTGATCGATGACGAAGCCGCCGAGCCAAGCGCCGATGGCGTTGCCGAGATTGAAGGCGGCGATGTTGAAGGAGGAGGCCAGGCCCTGGCCGGCGCCCTTGGCCTTCTCCAGCACCCACATCTGCAGCGGCGCGACGGTGGCGAAGGCGGCGGCACCCAGCAGGCCCACGGCAATGATCGCCGTGATCGGCTGATGGATCGCCGCGGTCATGAGGAACAGCACCGCCGACAGCGCAACCAGCGTGCCGACGACCGTCGGCACAAGGTGCCGGTCGGCGAGGCGTCCGCCAAGCAGGTTGCCGGCGACCAGCCCGCCGCCGAAGACGAGCAGGATCGGCGAGACGGCTCCCTCGGAAAAGCCGGTGACGCGGGTCAGGATCGGCGCCAGATAGGTGAAGGCAGCAAAGACGCCGACCCAGCTCAGCACCGTGGTCAGGAGGCCGAGCAGCACCGCCCGGCGGCCGAGCACGGCGAGCGTGCCTTCGGAGCTTTCCTCTTCGTCTGCTGCTACCGGTTCGTCGCGCGGCACGAGCAGCGCGATCACGGCAAAGGCGATGACGCCGACCAGCGTGACGGCGAGGAAGGTGGAGCGCCAGCCATAGGCCTGGCCGAGCCAGGTGCCGAAGGGCACGCCGAGGATGTTGGCGACGGTGAGGCCGGTGAACATCAGCGCGATGGCCGAGGCCTTCCTGTTGGGCGCGACCAAGCTGGTGGCGACGACGGAGCCGACGCCGAAGAAGGAGGCGTGGGCGAAGGCGGTGAGCACACGCGCCGCCATCAGCGTCCAGTAGTCGGGCGCCAGTGCGCAGGCCAAGTTGCCGACGGTGAAGACCACCATCAGCGCAAGCAGCAAGGTCTTGCGCGGCAGCCGGCCGGTCAAGGCGCCAAGCAGCGGCGCGCCGATGACGACACCCAGCGCGTAGCCGGAAATGAGCAGGCCCGCGGCCGAGATCGAGACGCCGAGATCGGCGCTGACATCGAGCAGCAGACCCATGATGACGAATTCAGTGACACCGATGCCGAAGGCGCCGGCGGTGAGGGCATAAAGAGCAAGGGGCATGGCAGGGTCCGTTTGGTGCTGAAGGACGCCCAAGTCCCGCGCCCCGATGCCGAAGATCGTGATCCGTCGAGCTGTGAACCAGTCTTGCAATGGGCATATTTTCTGTGAAATAAATTCACAAATGGCGCGACCCGAAATCAACCGCTCCGGCGAGATCGAAGTGTTCGTCCGCGTCGCCGAGACGGGCAGTTTTTCCGCCGCGGCGCGGGCCTTGCGCATGACGCCCTCGGCGGTGAGCAAGCTGATCGCGCGGCTGGAGGCGCGGCTCGGCGCGCGGCTGGTCAGCCGCTCGACACGCAAGCTGCAACTGACACCGGAGGGAACCAGCTTTTACGACAGCGGCCTGCGTATCCTTGCCGATCTTGATGCGGCGGAACGCGAGGCGGCCGCAGGCGCCGCGCCGCGCGGAAAGCTCAGGGTCAACTCCTATGTGCCGTTCGGCCAGCACCGGCTGATGGAATTGCTGCCGCGTTTCCTGGAGCGCTATCCCGAGATTTCCGTCGAAGCGGTGCTGACCGACAATGTCATCAACCTGTTGGAGGAGCGGGCCGATGTCGCCATACGCGCCGGACCGCTTAGCGAGTCGCGCCTGGTGGCGCGCAAGCTCGGCCAGAGCCGGATGGTGCTGGTTGCGTCCCCCGCCTATCTCGCAGCACGCGGCACGCCGCGCGCATTGTCCGACCTTGCCCGCCACAACATGCTCGCCTTCGGCTTCGCCAGGCATATCGACGGCTGGCCTTTCATTGATGCCGCGGGCAAATCGATCATCCTGCCGATCGTCGGGAACATGTCGCTGACCGATGGCGAAGCGATGCGGCTGACGACATTGGCCGGAGCGGGCATCGCAAGATTGGCGCGCTGGCATGTCGAGCCCGACATCGCCGCAGGGCGGCTCGTGCCGCTGCTGGAGACGTTCAATCCCGGCGACGAGGAGCCGACGCACGCCGTCTATGTCGGCCACGGCAAGCATCTGCCGGCGCGGGTGCGGGCCTTTCTCGACTTTCTCGCGGAAACTGTCCGGCTCTGAAATGGAAGAGCCGCGCTTAGACAGCGCGGCTCCCGAAAAAAGCCAGCCTATTGGAGATAGATCACGCCTTCGGCACGAACGGCGCCGGACGCCGGCCGGCACTCTGCCGCTCAAGCATCCAGCCGGGATATTCGGCGGGCAGCGCGCTCACCTCGTCGAGCCTGGCAAGATCGTCGGCATCGAGCTGCAAGCCGGTAGCGGCGAGGTTCTGCTCGAGCTGGTCCATGCGGCTGGCGCCGATGAGGACGCTCATCACAAAAGGTTTTGCCAGCACGTAGCCAAGCGCCACGGTGGCAACGCTGACGTCATGCTTCTTCGCCACCTCGCGCATGACGGCGACCGCCGCCCAGGCGCGGTCTTCGTTGACCGGCGGGAAGTTGAAGGAGGCGCGGCGGCCCTCGCCATTGCCGGGAGCGCCAGGGCCGTATTTGCCGGAGAGCAGTCCGCCGGCCATCGGCGACCAGACCATCAGGCCGAGCTTCTCTTCGTTGATCAGCGGCACGATCTCGCGCTCGAGATCGCGGCCGGCGATCGAGTAATAGGACTGAATGGTCTCGAAACGGGCGAAGCCCTTGCGCTCGGCAATGCCCAGCGCCTTGGCGATGCGCCAGGCCTGCCAGTTGGAGACGCCGACATAGCGCACCTTGCCGCTGGCGACGAGATCGTCGAGCGCGCGCAGCGTCTCGTCGATCGGCGTCACCGTGTCGGTGCCATGCAACTGGTAGAGATCGATATGGTCGAGCTGCAGCCGCTTCAGGCTGCCGTCGACGGAATCCATGATGTGGCCGCGCGACGAGCCGCGCTCGTTCGGGCCGTTGCCCATCGCGCCATGCACCTTGGTGGCGATGATGACGTCCGAGCGCTTGATGCCGAGATCCTTGAGCGATTGTCCGAGCAATTGCTCGGACTGGCCGAAGGAATAGACATCCGCCGTGTCGAAGAAATTGACGCCGGCGGCGATCGAGCGGGCGACGATCTCGTTGACGCCCTTCTGGTCGAGACTGGCGATCAGCCCCCATTGGGCATTCTCGCCGGCGGCGCCGAACGTCATGGTGCCGAGGCAGAGTTCGGAAACGAAAAGGCCGGTATTGCCAAGCTGGTTGTAGCGCATGGTGGGATTCCCCGAGAGAAGGAGTGAGTGACCACAAGCAAATAGGAACGGGCCGTTTCGTTTCAAGCGCTGGCACAACCACGGTAGTCAACTTGGCGTGAAGTTGCCCGCCGGCGGATCCCAGAACGGTCAGACTTCCCAGGGATTGAGGACTGTAACGCCGACGCCCTCGAAGTCGGCGACGTTTCGCGTGACCAGGATCAGGTCGTGCACGAGGGCGGTCGCCGCAATAAGCGAGTCGGCGCTCCCCCGTGTGCGTCCCGCCGTTATGCGACCCCAGGCAAGAGCGACCTCCTCCGTGATCGCGAGAATGCGGTCCGTATTGTCTCTTCGAAGTTCTCGCAGCCAGATATCGAGCCGAGCCGCCCTTTCAGGGTCGATCTTACGCTGTTTGACGATTCCTCGCTCGATCTCACCCAGCGTAATGACACTAAGGTTGATCGACGCCGGATCAATCGAAGCTATCCAGGCAGTCGGCTTAGGCAACCGTCTTTGCACGTCCGACACGACGTTCGTGTCCAGCAGATACATCAGAGATCAATGTCCCGGATAATCGTGTCCGAGCGACGGGTGATTTCCTTGTCAAACTCCTCGTCCCAACCTGGACCGCTCAATAGGTACTCGACGAGCGATTTCTTCTTCCCGGCCAAGCGATCGTAGTCGTCTGCGGAGAGGACGACCGCGGCACGTTCGCCGCGAAGTGTCACGGTCTGCGGTCCCTCGGTTCGCGCCCGCTGGACCACTTTCGAGAAATTGTTCTTCGCGTCCTGAAGATGCCAGTTCATCTTGCTGCTCCTAGCTAGCTTGGCTAGATATAACGCGGTAGCCGCAGATATCAATCGATACCGGCGCAAGATACGGGGCGCAGGCTACCGGCTGCCGAAGATCGCCGATCCCACCCGGACGCTGGTCGCGCCGAAGGCGATCGCAGTCTCATAGTCGCCGGACATGCCCATCGACAGTTTTTCAACGCCGGCCTCGCGAGCGAGCTTTTCCAGCAGCGCGAAATGCGGGCCGGGGTTCTCATCGGCCGGGGGGATGCACATCAGGCCTTCGATGGCCAAGCCATGAACGTCGCGGCAGCGCTTGACGAAGGCGACCGCCTCGCGCGGCTCGATGCCTGCCTTTTGCGGCTCGGAGCCGGTGTTGACCTGGACATAGAGTCTTGGCGTCCGGCCTTGCCTGGTCATTTCCCTTGAAAGCTCCGCGGCGATCTTCTCGCGGTCGACGGTCTCGACGACGTCGAACAGCGCGACGGCTTCCTTGGCCTTGTTGGATTGGAGCGGGCCGATCAGATGCAGCTCCAGATCGGCAAATGCCTCCCTCAGCGCCGGCCATTTGCCCTGCGCTTCCTGCACGCGGTTCTCGCCGAAGACACGCTGGCCGGCCTCGATCACAGGGCGGATGTCCTCGGCCGCGAAGGTCTTCGACACCGCCACCAGGGTGACCGCGCCGGGCTCGCGCCTTGCCTCGCGCTCGGCGCTTGCTATCTTCGCCTTGACCGCGTGAAGCTGCTCTACGGCGTTCGTCATGCCACTATCCTGCCTATAGTTTTCATGGCCGGGCCGGCTCGCCGCAGTTGACGGGTCCGGCAATCCATGGTGAACACCGCGACGACATTGTCTCGGCTGCCGGCCTGGGCGTGTCGATATTCGGGCGATGCCGGCCTGCGAATGCCGGCCTGACCTGAATATCAACACACGCCTTAATCCAGCACCGCGCACCTGCTTTTAAGTGAAAAACATCCGATGGCAACCGAACGTTACAATCCGCGCACGTCAGAGCCCAAATGGCAGAAGGCCTGGGCCGAAAAGAAGCTGTTCGAGGCTCGCAACGACGATCCGAAGCCGAAATACTACGTGCTCGAGATGTTCCCCTATCCGTCGGGCAAGATCCATATCGGCCACACCCGCAACTACACGATGGGCGATGTGGTGGCGCGCTACAAGCGGGCCAAGGGCTTCAACGTGCTGCATCCGATGGGCTGGGACGCCTTCGGCATGCCTGCTGAAAACGCGGCCATGCAGAACAAGGTCCACCCCAAGGACTGGACCTACGAAAATATCGCCGTCATGCGCGAGCAGCTCAAGATGATGGGCCTGTCGCTCGACTGGGCGCGCGAGTTCGCGACCTGCGACGTCGACTACTATCACCGCCAGCAGATGCTGTTCCTTGACTTCGTCGAGAAGGGGCTGGTGACGCGCAAATCCTCCAAGGTCAACTGGGATCCGGAGGACATGACGGTGCTCGCCAACGAGCAGGTCATCGACGGCCGTGGCTGGCGCTCGGGGGCGTTGGTCGAGCAGCGCGAGCTGACGCAGTGGTTCTTCAAGATCACCGACTTCGCGCAGGATCTGCTGGATTCGCTCAACCTGCTCGAGGAGTGGCCGGAGAAGGTCAAGCTGATGCAGCACAACTGGATCGGCCGCTCCGAAGGCCTGCTGATCCGCTGGCCGTTGGCAAAACCGGTTGGCGACGCGCATGAGCTCGAAGTCTACACGACGAGGCCCGACACCATCTTCGGCGCTTCCTTCATGGCCGTCGCCGCCGACCATCCGCTGGCGAGGAAGGCCGCAGAGGAGAATGTCGAGCTGGCGAAGTTCATCGAGGAAGTCCGCCATATGGGCACCTCGGTGGCGGCGCTGGAGACGGCCGAAAAGAAGGGCTTCGACACCGGCATCCGCGTCGTCCACCCGTTCGACGAGAATTGGACGCTGCCGGTCTATGTCGCCAATTTCGTGCTGATGGAATATGGCACGGGCGCCATTTTCGGCTGCCCGTCGGGCGACCAGCGCGACCTCGATTTCGCCAACAAATACGGCCTGCCGGTGATCCCGGTGGTGATGCCCGAAGACGGCGACGCCAAGACCTTCCAGGTCATCGAGGAGGCCTATGTCGACGACGGCGTGATGATCAATTCGCGCTTCCTCGACGGCATGAAGCCCGAAAAGGCCTTCAATGAAGTGGCGAAGCTGCTGGAGGCAAAGACGATCGGCGGCCGGCCGATGGCGGAGCGCAAGGTGAATTTCCGCCTGCGCGACTGGGGCATCTCGCGCCAGCGCTACTGGGGCTGCCCGATCCCGATGATCCATTGCGAAGCCTGCGGCGTCGTGCCGGTGCCGAAGGCCGACCTGCCGGTGAAGCTGCCCGACGACATCGAGTTCGACCGTCCGGGCAATCCGCTCGACCGGCATCCGACCTGGCGGCATGTGAAGTGCCCGCAATGCGGCCGCGACGCGCGGCGCGAGACCGACACGATGGACACGTTCGTCGATTCGTCCTGGTATTTCGCCCGCTTCACCGCGCCCTGGGCCAATGAGCCGACCGAGCCGAAAGCGGCCGATGAATGGCTGGCGGTCGACCAGTATATCGGCGGCATCGAGCACGCGATCCTGCACCTGCTCTATTCGCGCTTCTTCACCCGCGCCATGCGCGAGACCGGTCACCTCAATCTCGCCGAGCCGTTCAAGGGCCTGTTCACGCAAGGCATGGTGGTGCACGAGACCTACCGTGTCGGCGGCCCGTCCAACAACGGGCGCTGGCTGTCGCCGAGCGAGGTCAGGCTCGAGGATGTCGGCGGCAAGCGCCTCGCCTTTGAGATCGCCACCGGCGAGGAGGCGACGATCGGCGCGCTGGAGAAGATGTCGAAATCGAAGAAGAATACGGTGAGCCCGGAAGAGATCACCGACGGCTACGGCGCCGACACGGCGCGCTGGTTCATGCTGTCGGACTCGCCGCCGGAGCGCGACGTCGAGTGGACAGACGATGGCGCGGCCGGCGCGCACCGTTTCGTGCAGCGCATCTGGCGACTGGTGCAGATCGCCGCCGAATCTCTGCCCGGCGTAAAGCCGGCAGCGGCGAAGGATGGCGATGCGGGCGCCGTGTCCAAGGCCGCGCACAAGATCCTGAGGGCGGTCGGCGAGGACATCGAGAAGCTCGGCTTCAACCGCGCGATCGCCCGCATCTATGAGCTTGCCAATGCGCTGGCGACGCCGCTCAACGACGTCGCCGAAGGCAAGGCCAATGCTGCGCTGAAGGGCGCCTGCCGCGAGGCGGTGGAGATCCTGGTGCACATCATCGCGCCGGTCATGCCGCATCTGGCGGAGGAATGCTGGGAGGCGCTGGGCGGGACCGAGATGGTCGCCGAGCGGCCGTGGCCGGTCTACGATCCGGCGCTGGTCGTCGACAACGAGATCGTGCTGCCGGTGCAGGTCAACGGCAAGAAGCGCGGGGATTTGACAATTGCCCGCGACGCGGATCAAGGTGCCGTCGAAAAAGCGGTGCTGGCTCTCGACTTCGTGCAAAAAGCACTGGAGGGTAAGGCTCCGCGCAAGGTGATCATCGTCCCGCAGAGGATCGTCAATGTCGTTGCCTGATCCGGTGAAGCCACAAGCGATCCGCCTGCGCGGCCGCCTGGCGGTCTGCGGCATGGTCGCCGCGCTTGCGCTGGTCTCGGCCTGCACCGTGCGGCCGCTCTATTCCAACCAGCCGCTGTCGCCCGGATCGCAGCTCAGCGCGTCCGCCGAGCTCGCCTCGATCTCGATCAAGCCGGTCAACACCCGCTATGCGCAGCAGGTGCGCAACAATCTGATCTTCGCTTTCGGGCAGGGCTCGGGCGAGCCGGCCTCGCCGGCCTACACGCTCGATCTCGGCGTCACCGAACTGGTCGAATCGGCGGCCATCGTGCAGGTGCAGACCCAGGAAGACGAGCCGACGGCGGGCACGGTCACGCTGACCGCCAACTATGTGCTCAGGGACACCGCGACCAACACGGTGATTGCCGTCGGCAAGCGCTCGATCCCGTCGTCCTTCGACCGGCCGCGCCAGGAATTCGCGGCCTATCGCGCCCAGATCGATGCCGAGAACCGCGCGGCGCGCGAGTTGGCCGATCTGCTGCGGCTGTCGATCGCGCAGGATCTGGCCAAGCACGGCAAGAAAGCCTAATTCCTCGCCGGGGATTGGCCGAAGCTTCCCCGACGTCGTCATCCCTGGGCGGAGCAGCCAAGAAGCGGCGTCGCGGAGACCCTGGGATCCATTCCGTTACCTCAACGCGAAGGTGCAGCGGAGCAGAATTCTGCGCCGTTGCGACGCTCGTATGTCACGGCATGGATCCTCGGGTCTGCGCCGCGTCGCTTCGCTCCTTGCTTCGCCCGTGGATGACGATCGCGATGGGCGCTCCGGCCAATCGCCAAGGCATGCGACCCACCAAGGTATAGACACTTTGCCAAGAAAAAAGGCCGGTCACCCGGCCTTTTTCTGGTCTGGCGAGATGTCGGTCTCAGCCGATCTTCTGGCCGGTCTTGGCCCAGTCGGCGAGGAAGGCGGCGAGGCCCCTGTCGGTCAGCGGATGATTGACAAGCGCCTTCAGCGTCGCCGGCGGCGCGGTGACGACATCGGCGCCGATCAGCGCCGCCTGCTTGACGTGATTCACCGTGCGCACCGAGGCGGTCAGGATCTCGGTCTTGAAATCGTAATTGTCGTAGATGGTGCGGATCTCGGAAATCAGCTCCATGCCGTCCGAGCCGGTGTCGTCAATGCGGCCGACGAAGGGCGAGATGAACGAAGCGCCGGCCTTGGCGGCGAGCAGCGCCTGGTTGGCCGAGAAGCACAGCGTCACGTTCACCATGCGCTTCATCTCGGTGCGGATGGTCTTGCAGGCCTTCAGCCCGTCCAGCGTCAGCGGCACCTTGATGCAGACATTCGGCGCGATCTTGGCCAGCACCTCGGCCTCGGCCATCATCTGATTGAATTCGGTCGCCACGACCTCGGCCGAGACCGGGCCTTCGACGATGTCGCAGATCTGCTTGGTGACTTCGGCGATCTTGCCGCCCGATTTCAGGATCAGCGACGGGTTGGTGGTGACGCCGTCGAGAAGCCCCAGATCGTGCAGCTCTTTAATTTCCTTGATGTCAGCGGTGTCGACGAAAAACTTCATGGCTGTCTCCTTGGGGATTGCCCGGCGGGCGCCAGGCAGATGAGAGGGTCCCCTTTGATCTAGACCAAAGTCAGGGCAAGGTCACGCCTGATGATCGAAGATTCGCCCTTTGTCGCGGCCGCGCCGGTGCTGGTGCCGATGCCTGCCGAACGGCCCTACACCTATGCCGTGCCGCCCGGCATGCGCGTGGTGCCGGGCTCGATCGTGCGCGTGCCGCTCGGGCCGCGCCAGGTCGCGGGCATTGTCTGGGACGGCGCGGTCGAGACGGTCGACGCGAAGAAGTTGCGGCCGATCGAGGAGGTCTTCGACTGCCCGCCGATCGACCGGGCCATGCGCCGCTTCGTCGACTGGATCGCGCATTACACGCTGTCGGCGCCAGGCATGGTCGCGCGGATGCTACTCCGCGCTCCCGAAGCGTTCGACCCGGAGCCCTGGATCGAGGGATTGCAGCGCACGCTGGCCGAGCCGGACCGGTTGACGGACGCGCGGCGACGCGTGCTGGAGACGGCCGAAGGCGGGCTGGCCTGGACGCGCTCGGGCCTGGCGCATGCGGCGGGCGTGTCCTCGACCGTGATCGACGGATTGCGGGCGCAGGGCGTGTTCGAGACGGTGATGATCCCGCCGCGGCCGGTCGTGGCCGCGCCCGACCCTTCTCACGCAATGCCGGAATTGATGCCGGACCAGGAAGCTGCGGCGGACAGGCTGCGCTCGGCAATCGCTGCCGATGCCTTCAACGTCACTCTGCTCGATGGCGTCACCGGCTCGGGCAAGACGGAAGTCTATTTCGAAGCGGTGGCGGCGGCCCTCGACAAGGTCAGGCAGGTGCTGATCCTGCTACCGGAAATCGCGTTGACCCATGCCTTCCTCGAACGTTTCCAGGACCGGTTCGGCGCCAAGCCGGCGGAGTGGCATTCGGACCTGCCGCCGCGGATGCGCGAACGCGTCTGGCGGCAAGTGGCCGAGGGCGGCGTGCGCGTCGTCGCCGGGGCGCGCTCGGCGCTGTTCCTGCCGTTCAAGGAACTCGGCCTGATCGTCGTCGACGAGGAGCACGATCCCGCCTACAAGCAGGAAGACCGCGTCTTCTACAATGCGCGCGACATGGCGGTGGTGCGCGGCCATATCGGCGGCTTTCCCGTCGTGCTCGCCTCGGCGACGCCGTCGGTGGAAAGCCGGGTCAATGCCAGCCAGGGCCGCTACGACCGGGCCGTGCTGTCGTCGCGTTTCGCGGAAGCCGCGCTCCCCGATCTGAAGTCGATCGACATGCGGCGCTCGCCGCCGGCGCGCGGCGGCTTCCTGTCGCCGGTCCTGCTGGAACAGATGCAGCGCACGCTGGAGAGGAAGGAGCAGTCGCTGCTCTTCCTCAACCGGCGCGGCTATGCGCCGCTGACGCTCTGCCGCGTCTGCGGCCATCGCTTCGGCTGCCCGGTCTGTTCGGCCTGGCTGGTCGAGCATCGCTTTCGCGGCCAGCTCGTCTGCCATCATTGCGGCCATAATGAGCGGCGGCCGGAGGCTTGTCCGGAATGCGGCACGCTCGACCATCTGGTGGCCTGCGGCCCCGGCGTCGAGCGAATCGCCGAGGAAGTGGTCGCCCATTTCCCGGACGCGCGCACCATCGTGCTGTCGTCTGACCTTCTGGGCGGCGTGCGCCGGTTGCGGCTCGAGCTCGAAGCCGTCGCCAATGGCGAAGCCGACATCGTCATCGGCACGCAACTCGTCGCCAAGGGTCACAATTTTCCCGGCATGACGCTTGTCGGCGTGGTCGACGCCGATCTCGGGCTTGCCAATGGCGATCCGCGCGCCGCCGAGCGCACCTTCCAGCTGCTCAGCCAGGTGACGGGACGCGCCGGCCGCACCGGCAAGAAGAGCCTTGGCCTGCTGCAGACCTACCAGCCGGATCACCCGGTGATGCGGGCGATCGTTTCGGGCGATTCGGAAGCTTTTTACGAGCGCGAGATCGCCGAGCGCGAGCGTGCAGGGCTGCCGCCGTTCGGCCGGCTCGCCGGCATCATTGTGAGCGCGGCGACGCGGGGCGAGGCCGAGGGCCATGCGCGAGGCTTGCGGCGCGCGGCGCCCCAGGCTTCGGACTTGTTCGTGCTCGGCCCAGCCGAGGCGCCATTGTCGCTGATCGGCGGCCGTCACCGCTTCCGCTTGCTTGTCCAGGGTGAACGGCGCGCCGATATGCAGGGTTTCATCCGCGCCATGCTGGCGGAGGGGCCGAAGCTGCGCGGCTCGGTGCGCGTGCAGGTCGACATCGACCCGCAGAGCTTCCTATAAACGAGAAAGACAGCTCAGCGGAGTGCTCGCCTATGAAAACCCTCGGCCTGATCGGCGGCATGAGCTGGGAATCGACGGCGATCTATTACCGCCTGCTCAA
This sequence comes from Mesorhizobium sp. M2A.F.Ca.ET.043.02.1.1, assembly GCF_003952405.1. Classification (NCBI taxonomy): domain Bacteria; kingdom Pseudomonadati; phylum Pseudomonadota; class Alphaproteobacteria; order Hyphomicrobiales; family Phyllobacteriaceae; genus Mesorhizobium; species Mesorhizobium sp. M2A.F.Ca.ET.043.02.1.1. The sequence goes on along the minus strand of NZ_CP034445.1, from coordinate 2,876,269 downwards.
CGAGATCGTGCGCGAGCGGCTGGGCGGGCTGCATTCGGCAAAGCTGTTGTTGTGGTCGTTCGATTTCGCCGAGATCGCCGAACGGCAGCATGCGGGCGACTGGGAAGGCGCCGCCGCGCTTTTGGTGGAGGCGGCCCGAAGGTTGGAGGCGGGCGGCGCGGAAGGCTTGGTGATCTGCACCAACACCATGCACAAGCTGGCCGACGCGGTGCAGGCGGCCATCTCGAACCCTCTCATCCATATCGCCGACGCCACCGGACGCGCTGTCGTTGAAGCTGGGGTTAGGCGTCCGGCGCTGCTCGCGACGCGCTTCACCATGGAGCAGGATTTCTACAAAAGCCGTCTCGTAGACAAATACGGCCTCGAGCCCGTGGTGCCGGACCAGGCCGGCCGCGAGATGGTGCACAAGGTGATCTATGACGAGCTCTGCCAGGGCATCGTCAGGCGAGAATCAAAATCCGCCTATCTCGACGAGGTCGGCCGGATGCGCCGCACCGATCAGGTCGACAGCGTCATCATGGGCTGCACCGAGATCACCATGCTGATCGGCCAGGGCGATTTCGACGTTCCGGTGTTCGACACCACACGCATCCATGCCGAGGCCGCGGTCGACTTCGCGCTGTCGTGACCAGCCGCTCGTCTGATGCGTCTTTTCTAATGTGCCGGCCGCCATCTGGCGTGCCGGTTTTCCTCCGCTAGAATGCCGGCAATTTCAGAACAAGACTTTACGAGGGGGATAAGATGGATTTCGCGTTTCCGTGGCCCGCGAGCCAGGGCGAATGGCTGGCCTGGTCGAGCGCTGTCGTGACCCTGGCGCTCGGCCTATTCCTGTTCCTGGCGCCGGGACTCGCCTTTCGCGTGCTGCGGCTGCAGCCCAGGCCGGAGAAGGCGGCGGCGATCGCCGAGGGGCGCGGCCGCATGTCGGGCTTCTATCTCGGCGTCAGCCTGTGCTGCATCCTTTTGGCGCAGCCGCTGCTCTACATGGCGCTGGGCTTCTCGTGGCTCTTCACCGCTTTCGGCCGCCTGCTGTCGATGATGTCGGACGGCGCCAACACGCCGTTCAACTGGGTTTCGATCGTTGTCGAGCTGGCGCTTGCGGCCCTGCCACTCGCCTTCGCCTTCGGCTTTGTGCCATGAATCCAGCACTTCCGCTGGACTCTGCCGCCTGATGCGACAAAAGTGCCTGAAAACCATGCCGGACGATGCATTGCGGTCTTAAAAAGCCTGTGCTAGACGGCAATCGACTTTCGACCGGGGATAGCGGAAGCCGCACCTCCGTGCTTGGAAAAATGCAGTAAGGTCAAAGATTTAGCCAGAGTTCCCGCTCGCGCCAACAATCTGCGGCCTGTCAGACAAGAGAAAAGACGGTCCGTGGCCCAATCGTCATCGCCAATCTCAGCTGTCGCAGAACGCTACGCAGGCTCGCTGTTCGAGCTTGCTCTGCAGGACAATTCAGTCGCCAAGGTCGAGGCCGACCTCACGAGCTTCGAGGTGATGCTCAACGGCAGCGACGATCTCAAGCGGCTGATCGACAGCCCGGTGTTCTCCAGCGAGGACCAGGCCAAGGCCATCGCGGCCATTGCCGACAAGGCAGGCATAACCGGTCTCGTTGGCAATTTCCTGCGCGTCGTCGCCAGGAACCGTCGCCTGTTCGCGGTGCCCGGCATGATCAAGGCGTTCCGCCAGATCGCCGCCGACCATCGCGGCGAGGCGTCCGCCGAGGTCACCTCGGCGCATGCGCTGACGGCCGCGCAGCAGACTGAACTGAAGGCGACGCTGAAGAGCATCGCCGGCAAGGATGTGGCCATCGCCATGACCGTCGATCCGTCGCTGCTCGGCGGACTGATCGTCAAGATGGGCTCGCGCCAGATCGATACGTCGCTCAAAACCAAACTCAATTCGCTCAAGCTTGCACTGAAAGAGGTCGGCTGATGGACATCCGCGCCGCGGAAATTTCCGCAATTCTGAAAGACCAGATCAAGAATTTCGGCAAGGAGGCCGAGGTCTCCGAAGTCGGTCAGGTACTGTCCGTCGGTGACGGCATTGCCCGCGTCTACGGCCTCGACAATGTCCAGGCCGGCGAGATGGTCGAGTTCCCGGGCGGCATCCGCGGCATGGCGCTGAACCTCGAAGCCGACAATGTCGGCGTCGTCATTTTCGGCAACGACCGCGACATCAAGGAAGGCGACACCGTCAAGCGCACCGGCGCCATCGTCGACGTTCCGGTCGGCCCCGGCCTGCTCGGCCGCGTCGTCGACGCCCTCGGCAACCCGATCGACGGCAAGGGCCCCATCCAGGCGACCGAACGCAAGCGCGTCGACGTCAAGGCGCCCGGCATCATTCCGCGCAAGTCGGTGCATGAGCCGATGTCGACCGGCCTCAAGGCCATCGACGCGCTGATCCCGGTCGGCCGCGGCCAGCGCGAGCTGGTCATCGGCGACCGCCAGACCGGCAAGACCGCCATCATCCTGGACACGATGCTGAACCAGAAGTCGGTGCACGACAACGGCCCGGAGAAGGAAAAGCTCTACTGCGTCTACGTCGCCGTCGGCCAGAAGCGCTCGACCGTCGCGCAGTTCGTCAAGGTGCTGGAGGAGCGCGGCGCGCTCGACTACTCCATCATCATCGCCGCCACAGCGTCCGACCCGGCGCCGATGCAGTTCCTGGCGCCGTTCGCCGGCTGCACCATGGGCGAGTATTTCCGCGACAACGGCATGCATGCGCTGATCAGCTATGACGATCTGTCGAAGCAGGCCGTCGCCTATCGCCAGATGTCGCTCTTGCTGCGCCGCCCGCCGGGCCGCGAAGCCTATCCGGGCGACGTCTTCTACCTGCATTCGCGCCTGCTCGAGCGTGCCGCCAAGCTCAACGACGACAACGGCGCTGGCTCGCTGACCGCGCTGCCGGTCATTGAGACGCAGGCCAACGACGTGTCGGCCTACATCCCGACCAACGTGATCTCGATCACCGACGGCCAGATCTTCCTCGAGACCAATCTGTTCTTCCAGGGCATCCGTCCGGCGGTGAACGTCGGCCTGTCGGTGTCGCGCGTCGGCTCCTCGGCGCAGATCAAGGCGATGAAGCAGGTCGCAGGCTCGATCAAGGGCGAACTCGCGCAGTACCGCGAAATGGCGGCCTTCGCGCAGTTCGGCTCGGACCTCGACGCCGCCACGCAGCGCCTCTTGAACCGCGGTTCGCGCCTGACGGAACTCTTGAAGCAGCCGCAGTTCTCGCCGCTGAAGACGGAAGAGCAGGTCGCGGTGATCTTCGCCGGCGTCAACGGCTATCTCGACAAGCTGCCGCTCAACCAGGTCGGCAAGTTCGAGCATGGCCTGCTCAGCCACATGCGCTCGGCCGGCAAGGACGTGCTCGACGGCATCCGCAAGGAGAAGGCGCTGTCGGACGATCTGCGCGCCAAGCTCAAGGCGGAAATCGACGCTTTCGCCAAGACCTTCGCTTGAACGAAGCCGGACGCACGGGATCAGGTTTGAAGCATGGCTTCGTTAAAAGACCTTCGTAACCGCATCGCCTCGGTCAAGGCGACGCAGAAGATCACCAAGGCGATGCAGATGGTCGCCGCGGCGAAGCTGCGTCGCGCGCAGGAGGCGGCGGAAGCAGCCAGACCGTATTCCGAGCGCATGGGCGCGGTTCTGGCCAACATCACCCAGGCAATCGGCGGCGGCGGCGATGCCCCGGCGCTGATGACGGGCACCGGCAAGGACGATGTGCATCTGCTCATCGTCTGCACAGCCGAGCGTGGCCTGTGCGGCGGCTTCAACTCGCAGATCGCGCGGCTTGCCCGCGACCATATCCGCAGGCTGCTGGCCGACGGCAAGCAGGTGAAGATCATCTGCGTCGGCAAGAAGGGTTTTGACATCCTGCGCCGCGACTACGGCGCGCTGATCCTCGAACGCGTCGACCTGCGCGAGGTCAAGACGCTCGGCTTCGTCAACGCCGATGCGGTTGCGCGCAAGGTCATCCACCTGTTCAACGAAGGCGGCTTCGACATCTGCACGCTGTTCTATTCGCAGTTCAAGTCGGTGATCAGCCAGATCCCGACGGCGCAGCAGATCATTCCGGCGGCGCAGGCCTCGGCCGCCGCCGCGACGGACAACGGCGCCACCGCTGTCTACGAATACGAGCCGGAGCCGGGCGAGATCCTCTCCGACCTCATCCCGCGCAACATCGCGGTGCAGATCTTCCGGGCGCTTTTGGAAAACGCGGCCGGCGAGATGGGCGCCAAGATGAGCGCGATGGACAATGCGACGCGCAATGCCGGCGACATGATCAATAGGCTGTCGATCACCTACAACCGCCAGCGGCAGGCGCAGATCACCAAGGAACTGATCGAAATCATTTCGGGCGCCGAGGCGCTCTAAGCGCGCGCGGGCGGGGTCCCAAGACCTCGCAGCGGCGTGAACAACGGATAGACGAAAAGGGCAAAGACGATGGCGAAAGCAGCTACCCCGAAGACCGCGGCCAAGGAGGCATCGGGCCCGAAGGCGGCAAAGGCCCCGGCAGCAGCCGCGAAGGCCGCCGCTCCGGCGAAGAAGGCGGCCGCTCCGGCCAAGGCCGCGGCTTCCGCGGCGAGCGTCGCGGCCAAGCGCGTCGGCGCCGCCGGCAAGGTCCGCCAGGTCATCGGCGCCGTCGTCGACGTGCAGTTCGAAGATCACCTGCCGGCCATTCTGAACGCGCTGGAAACCGACAATGTCGGCAACCGCCTGGTGCTCGAGGTTGCCCAGCATCTCGGCGAGAACACCGTGCGCTGCATTGCCATGGACTCCACCGAAGGTCTGGTCCGCGGGCAGGACGTCTTTGACACCGGCGCGCCGATATCGGTTCCGGTCGGTCCGGGCATGCTCGGCCGCATCATCAACGTCATCGGCGAGCCGGTCGACGAGGAAGGCCCGGTCGACGGCATCGAAATGCGCGCCATCCACCAGCCGGCCCCGGCCTATGTCGACCAGTCGACGGAAGCGCAGATCCTGGTCACCGGCATCAAGGTTCTCGACCTGCTGGCACCCTACGCCCGCGGCGGCAAGATCGGCCTGTTCGGCGGCGCCGGCGTCGGCAAGACCGTGCTGATCCAGGAACTGATCAACAACGTCGCCAAGGCCCACGGCGGCTTCTCGGTGTTCGCCGGCGTCGGCGAGCGTACCCGCGAAGGCAATGACCTCTATCACGAGTTCATCGAATCGGGCGTCAACAAGAAGGGCGGCGGCCAGGGCTCCAAGGCCGCCCTCGTCTACGGCCAGATGAACGAACCGCCGGGCGCGCGTGCCCGCGTCGGCCTGACCGGCCTCACCGTCGCCGAATATTTCCGCGACCAGGGCCAGGATGTGCTGTTCTTCGTCGACAACATCTTCCGCTTCACCCAGGCGGGCTCGGAAGTGTCGGCGCTGCTCGGCCGCATTCCTTCAGCCGTGGGCTACCAGCCGACGCTGGCCACCGACATGGGCGCGCTGCAGGAGCGCATCACGACGACGACCAAGGGCTCGATCACCTCGGTGCAGGCGATCTACGTGCCGGCCGACGACCTGACCGACCCTGCGCCGGCCACCTCCTTCGCCCACCTCGACGCCACGACCGTGCTCAACCGCGCGATCTCGGAAAAGGGCATCTACCCGGCCGTCGATCCGCTGGATTCCACCTCGCGCATGCTCGACCCGATGGTCGTCGGCGAGGAGCACTACCAGGTCGCCCGTCAGGTGCAGTCGATCCTTCAGCGCTACAAGTCGCTGCAGGACATCATCGCCATCCTGGGCATGGACGAGTTGTCCGAAGAGGACAAGCAGACCGTCGCCCGCGCCCGCAAGATCGAGCGCTTCCTGTCGCAGCCGTTCTTCGTCGCCGAAGTGTTCACGGGTTCGCCGGGCAAGCTGGTCGACCTCGCCGACACCATCAAGGGCTTCAAGGGCCTTTGCGCCGGCGACTACGACCACCTGCCGGAAGCCGCCTTCTATATGGTCGGCGGCATCGACGAAGCGGTCGAGAAGGCCCAGCGCCTCGCGGCTGAAGCGGCTTAAGCCGGTGAATGGTCAATAGTGAATGGTGAATAGGGAGTAGCGGATAGGAAATCGGGCTGAAGTGAAGGTCATCTGAGCCATTCACCATTCACCATTCACCATTCGCTAAAATTGATCATGGCTGAAGCTTTCAAGTTCGAACTGGTCTCGCCGGAGCGGCTGCTCGTTTCCGAGCAGGTTGAGTCCGTCGTCATCCCGGGCGCCGAAGGCGAGATGACGGTGATGGCGCAGCACGCGCCGGTGATGACCACCATCAAGCCCGGTGTCGTCACGGTAAAGGCGGCCGGCGGCAAGGAAGACCGCTATGTCGTGTTCGGCGGTTTCGCCGACATCCTGCCGTCCGGCTGCACGCTGCTGGCCGAATCGGCCGTGCATGTGAACGACATCGACCGCGCGGACCTGGCGCGTCGCATCCAGGACGCCAGGGAAGACGCCGCCGACGCCAAGGACGACGTGGCGCGCAGCCGCGCCGAGCAGTTCCTCGCCCAGCTCACCACGCTGGAAGGCGCGCTGATCCCGGCCTAATTTCGGCTGCAGAGAAGCGATTTAAAGAGCGGGCTTGCCCCGCTTTTTGTTTGCCCCGTTTTTCCCGCCTCCGGCGTAAACGCCGGCGATGAGCTGAAGGCTCCTGAACCTCGACCGCGATAGGCGTCTCGGCCAATCGCCAAGGCATGGGATCTGCCAACGCACACTAACCAACCGGTCAAAACTTCTGTGTTAAGAAACTGGCTAATCGGCCAGCCTGGGCGGCTCGTTGCCAATGCCGAGCGCGGCAAAGGCCAGCTTCGGGCCGCCTTGCTTGAAATGGACGAGGTGGGTGGCAACAAACTCGATCAGCCTCTGTCGTTCCGCGTGACCGTTGGCAAAGCCGGCGAGGTCGAACACGGCTGCCGTCGTTTCCGCCGTCGGCAGATTGCGGCCGAACAGGTCGCCGAGGGCGGCGTCGAGCGGATCGGTGAAATGGCCTTCTGGCAAAGCACCGCCGCGCGCGGCGCATGCCGCGATCCAGGCGGCGACAACCAGCGAGAGGTGTTCCGGCAGCAGGCCCGCTTCCAGCCGCGCAAGCGCTGAAGCGACTATGCGCTGCGGCAGCTTCTGGCTGCCGTCATTGGCGATCTGCGCGGTGCGGTGGGCGAGCGCGGTGTTCGAAAACCGATCTGCGAGCTCGGCTGTGTAGGCGGTTGTGTCGAGCCCGGCATCCTGCGGCAGCGTCGGAATGGCTTCGGCCCAAAGCCAGTCGACGAACTGCCGGATTGACGGATCGGCAAAGGCGCGGTCGACGGTGGCGTGGCCGCTGAGCAGGCCGAGATAGGCGATGCCTGAATGCGCGCCGTTGAGCAGCCTCAGCTTCATGTCCTCGAAGGGACCGACATCCTCGACCATGATGACGCCGAATTTCTCCCAGGCCGGCCGGCCGGCCGGAAAACGGTCCTCGATCACCCATTGGCGGAAGGGCTCGGTCATTACCGGCCATGCGTCCTCGAGGCCGAGCTGTTGGCCGATGCGCGTCCGGTCGGCATCCGTGGTCGCCGGCACGATGCGGTCGACCATGGAGGACGGGAAGGCAACTTCGTCGGCGACATGGCGCGCGAGATCGGCATCCCGCAGCTTCGCGAATTCGATCAGCAGCCGGTGCAGCGTAGCTCCGTTGGCCGGAAGGTTGTCGCAGCAGAGCACCGTGAAAGGCGGCGTGCCGGCGGCGCGACGGCGCGCCAGTGATTCGGCGAGAAAGCCATGCGCCGTCTTCGGCGATCCGGGGTGGGCGACGTCGTGGACGATGTCGGGATGCGCGCCGTCGAGACTGCCGTCGGCTGCCCTGAGATAGGCCTTCTCGGTGATGGTGAGCGTCACGATGCGGATGCGCGGGTCGGTCAGCGCGGCGAGCACCGCGCCGGGATACTCCGGAGCGACGAGCAAGGACTGGATCGAACCGATCACCTGCAGCTGTTCGCCGGCGCTGTCCCTGATCGCCAGCGTGTAGAGCCCATCCTGCGGCTGAAGCGCGTCGCGCGTGTCGGGGCTGCGCAGCGAGACGCCGACGATGCCCCAATCGCTCTCGCCGTCCGCCAGGCAGGCATCGACATAGGCGGCCTGGTGCGCGCGGTGGAAGGCGCCGACGCCGAGATGGACGATGCCGGGCGTGACAGAATTGCGGGCGTACCGAGGAACCAGGGCTTCGGCCGGCAGCTTCGCGATTGTGGCATTGGACAGGCGACCTTTCATGGGAAGCGAAGTCTCCGATCGGGTTGCCCGCCTGATGCCGGGCGAAAACGATGGCAGCGACGTAACATCCGCTGTCGGCGCGCACAATGGCTGCGTTGCTTTCGAGAGTCGCCATGCAATCGATCGTTTTGCATGTTGACATTGCCTCCGACAGATTCACCGTTGGATCAGGATGGCGTTTCGTTGAATCGCCATTGCGATCTAGGAGCATGATCTTTTGCAAAAGCGGGTACCCGTTTTTTGCGTTCACCGACCCTCGGTTCGAGATCATGCTCCAATGCAATCCGAGAGGAGCCAAGTGGCCGCACTAACCGATCCCGATCTGCTGTTTGCGCCCGAGGCGAATTCGCGCGCGCTGGCCCGCGCCCTTTACGCCGGCGTGAAGGACCTGCCCATCGTCAGCCCGCATGGTCATACCGACCCGCGCTGGTATGCGCTCAACGAGCCGTTCCCCGATCCGGCGCAATTGCTGATCGTGCCCGATCATTACATCCTTCGCATGCTGTTCAGCCAGGGCTTGCGGCTGGAAGAGCTCGGCGTGCCGACGCTCGATGGCGCGCCGGGCGAGACCGATGGCCGGACGATCTGGCGGCGCTTCGCCGAGCATTACTATCTCTTCCGTGGCACGCCGACCCGGCTCTGGCTCAACCATGTGTTCGAGCATCTGTTCGGCATCGAGGAGCCGCTCACCGCCGCTTCCGCCGATCGCACTTACGATACGATCGCCACGCTGCTGCAGCGCGACGACTATCGTCCACGCGCGCTGTTCGAGCGCTTCAATATCGGGGTGATCGCCACGACCGACGGCGCGCTCGACGATCTCAAATGGCACCGGACGATCCGCGACAGCGGCTGGAACGGCCGCGTCGTCACGGCCTACCGGCCGGACGCGGTGATCGATCCCGATTTCGAAGGATTCCTGGGCAATCTGGATCGCCTCGGCGACATCACGGCATGCGACACCGGCACATGGACAGGCTATCTCGATGCGCATCGGCAGCGACGTGCCTATTTTAAGCAATTCGGCGCCACCTCGTCCGATCACGGCCATCCGACCGCGGAGACCGCCAATCTCTCCGATGCGGCGGCCGAGGAGCTGTTCAACCGTATCCGCCGCGGCTCCGACGACGAGCGCGAGCGGCGGCTGTTCAGGGCGCAGATGCTGACCGAAATGGCCAAGATGAGCCGCGACGACGGCCTGGTGATGCAGATCCATCCCGGATCATGGCGCAATCATTCGCCTTCCGTCTTCCAGAAATTCGGCCGCGACAAGGGCTTCGATATCCCGACGCGCGCCGACTATGTGACGGCGCTGAAGCCGCTACTCGACTGCGTCGGGCTGGAACGCGACCTCACGATCATCCTGTTCACGCTCGACGAGTCGAGCTACGCACGCGAGCTGGCGCCGCTCGCCGGCGTCTATCCGGCGCTGAAGCTGGGGCCGGCCTGGTGGTTTCACGACAGTCCGGAAGGGATGCGCCGCTTTCGCGAGATGACTACCGAGACGGCAGGCTTCTACAACACGGTCGGCTTCAACGACGACACGCGCGCCTTTCCGTCTATCCCGGCGCGCCACGACGTCGCACGCCGCGTCGACTGCGCCTTCCTGGCGCGGCTGGTCGCCGAGCATCGGCTGCGCGAGGACGAGGCGCATGAGCTGGCGCGCGACCTTGCCTATACGCTTGCCAAGAAGGCCTACCGGCTCTGAGCCGGCGCCCATGGTTTGGCAGGGGGGAACGTCATGCTTCGAATGGAAATTGGACGATGAGCGATATTTTCTCACACGCAGGCGCAAAAGCCTGGGAACCGACGCCGGATGGCAATCGCCGGCGCGTGCTGGTGCATACAGACGAACTGATGATGGTCGAATTCGCTTTTGAAAAGGGCGGCGTCGGCGTGCTGCATTCGCATCCGCATGTCCAGGCAAGCTATGTCGCCGAGGGCCGCTTCGTGGTCACCATCGACGGCCGATCGGAGATCCTCGAGACCGGAAGCAGCTTCATCGTGCCTTCCAATCTCGTGCATGGCGTCAAGGCGCTGGAGGCCGGGCGCCTGGTCGACAGCTTCGCGCCTCACCGGGCCGATTTCCTAGGCTGAGTATCCGCTTCTCAAAGGAAAAGCCCGCGCCGTAAAGCGCGGGCCTGTTGCCTGGGCGCTGGTTGCGCCGCCGCGGTACTCAAACATCGCCGCAGGACAGCAACTGTGCCACAGCATGGTGAAGATAGGTTTAACGGCGACTGGCTGGAGGCAGGCCGGGAAAAAATTCAGCGCTGCTGCAGCGCGAGCCGTATGCCGAGCGCGCAATAGATGCCGCCGACCACCTTGCCCTGCCATCTAAGCACCGCCGGATGGCGGCGCAGGAAGGAACCCAGTCCGCCCGCGCTGACGGCGAAGACGACCGTGCTGAAGAGGCCGAGCAGGACGAAGATGATGCCCAGCACCATCAGTTGCAGCACCACGAAACCGCCTTGCGGGTGGACGAATTGCGGCAGGAAGGCGAGGAAGAACAGAGCCGTCTTCGGGTTGAGCACTTCGGTCAGGATCGCCTGCCGAAAGGCTTTTCCCGCCGAGATCGGTAGCGTCCTGCCCGCCAGATCGGCCGGCGCCTTTTCGAGAATGGCGCGGATGCCGAGGTAAACGAGATAGGCAGCGTCGATATATTTGACGATGCTGAACAGCATCGCCGAGGCGGCGATGATGGCCGAGATGCCGACGATGGCCATGATGGTGTGGATGACATCGCCCGCCGCGACGCCGGCGCCGGTGGCGATGCCGACCTTCGTGCCCGAGCTCGTCGCGCGCGCCACGGTGAGCAGCGTCGCCGGTCCCGGAATGAAGACGAAGCCGAACACGACCGCGATGTAGGTGATGAGCGTGGCTTGGTCGATCATGCGAAGGCTCCTTTTGCGGTCGCTGCCGGCAATGGATGCATCGAACCATAGCAGCCGGGGCTCTCCAGCCAGTGTGCCAGCCATGGCTTTTCGATGCGACATTGGCGCGAGGCGACAGGGTTACCGCAAAGCGCGGTTGTGGCCGGGTCGCGGCTGCGCTACTCCAAGGCATCACGCGGTGAATCACTTGTCTGCTCTTCGCACCTTCCCGAAAACGACCTCCTGTCCGGTGTCTGCCTGATGCCGGCACAGGCAGCGAGCATCCGGGCCGAGGATCCCACGCGGCGCGTCCTGAAGGATGTGTTCGGCTACGACGATTTCCGTCCGGGGCAGGCGACCGTGATCGAGGCGCTGCTGGCGGGACGCCATGTGCTGGCGGTGATGCCGACGGGCGCCGGCAAGTCGCTCTGCTATCAGGTTCCGGCGCTGGTCAAGGGCGGGCTCACCATCGTGGTATCGCCGCTGGTGGCGCTGATGCAGGATCAGGTCGCCGCCTTGCGCCTTGCCGGTGTCGCCGCCGACACGATCAATTCCTCGCTCGATCGCGAGGCCAATGTGGCGGCCTGGCGCCGCGTGGCGTCCGGGCAGACGCGGCTGCTCTACCTGGCGCCGGAGCGGCTGATGACGGAGCGTATGCTGGACGCGCTGTCACGGCTCGATGTCAGCCTGATCGCCATCGACGAGGCGCATTGCATCTCGCAATGGGGACCGGCCTTCCGCCGCGAATATGAGGACCTGGCGCAACTGCGCGGCGTGTTTCCGCAGGTGCCGATCATCGCGCTGACGGCGACGGCGGACGAGGCGACGCGCGGCGATATCGAGGCGCGACTGTTTGCCGGACGCGCCGAAACCCTGGCGCTGGGTTTCGACCGGCCCAACATCAAATTGGCCATGGAGACCAAGCAAGACAGCAAGCGCCAGCTGCTGCGCTTCGTCGAGCGGCACCCCGGCAAAAGCGGCATCATCTACTGCCTGTCGCGGCGCAAGACCGAGGAAATGGCGGCCTTCCTGGAGAAGAACGGCGTGCGCGCGCTCGCCTATCATGCCGGCATGAGCAAGGAGGCGCGGGAAGCGAACCAGAACGCCTTCATGAGCCTGTCGGGCGTCGTCATGGTGGCGACCATCGCTTTCGGCATGGGCATCGACAAGCCCGACGTCGCCTATGTCTTCCACACCGACCTGCCGGGCAGCCTGGAGGCCTATTACCAGGAGATCGGCCGCGCCGGGCGCGACGGCCGGCCGGCGGAAGCGCATATGCTCTACGGCGCAGGCGACATCCGCACGCGCCGCATGTTCATCGACGAGGAGGATACCTCGCCCGAGCACAAGAGACGGGCGCATCGCCGGCTCGACACGCTGATCGGCTATTGCGAGACGGCGCACTGCCGGCGCCAGGTGCTGCTCGGCTATTTCGGCGAGGAGGCGAAGGCCTGCGGCAATTGCGACAACTGTCTTAACCAGGCGCTGCCGTCGGCGCGCGGCGTAGCAATGCTCAGCCCACCGGGCGGAGGCCACGGTGAGGTCGCCAACTAACCGTTTCACGCTTTTCCTGGAAATGCGCCGGACGTCGGTCAGGTCGATGCAGTTGCGCTGATATTTTCACTTTTGTCCGCCGCCACGGCGAAATTCCGACAAAAAGCGTGCCTGAGAAGCCTTAGGTACGGCGCTGCTGGGACACAGGGATTCAGCGCAACTTTTTGGCGGCTAGCAGCCCGGGTAGGTTCGCAATGACAGTAACCATCGACGATGCCGCAAGCTGGCGCGACATCGCGCGTGTCGGCGACGGCGAAATGCTGGTACTGACCGACGCCGCGTGGGATCGCATCGCCCATGCCAACCGCATCGTGGCAAGCCTGGTGGAAAAGGGCATTCGCGCCTATGGCGTGAACACCGGGGTCGGGGCGCTGGCAAGCCAGGTGGTGGCGCCGGCTTTGCAGGAGAAGCTGTCGCGCAACATCATCCTCAGCCATGCCTGCGGCGTCGGCGAACTGGTGCCGGAACGCAGCATCCGCGCAGTCATCGCCGCGCAGGTGGCAAATTTCGCGCATGGCCATTCGGGCGTGCGGCCACAGATCGTGCGCAACCTGCTCACCTTCCTCGAGCGGGGCTGCGTTCCGGACGTTCCGTCGCGAGGATCGGCCGGTTATCTCACGCACAATGCCCATATCGCGCTGGTTCTGATCGGCGAGGGCAGGGCGACTGTCGCTAGGCGCAAGATGAGCGGCCGCGAGGCGCTGGCCGAGATCGGCCTGGAGCCGCTGGTGCTGGGCGCCAAGGAAGGCTTGAGCCTCGTCAACGGCACGGCATGCGCGACCGGGCTCACAAGCATCGCCCTGGTTCGCGCCGAGCGTCTGCTCGCCTGGGCCGATGCGGCGGCGGCACTCACGCTGGAAGCCGCGGGCGGGCAGATGGCGGCCTTCGACGAAACCGTGCTGGCCATGCGGCCGTCGCCCGGGATCGAGGCGGTCGGCGCCTCGCTGCGGCGTCTGCTCGACGGCAGCGGGCTGATCCAGGCTGCGCATGGCAGCCGCACGCAGGACGCGCTCAGCCTGCGCGCGGTGCCGCATGTGCATGGCGCGGCGCGCGAGGTGCTGGAGCGCTCGGCACTGCTGGTCGACCGTGAATTGGCTTCAGTGACCGACAATCCCGCCGTGGCCGGCACGCCCGATGAACCGAAAGTGTTTTCGCAGGCGCATCCGGTGGCGCCGGCGCTCGGGCAGACCGCCGACGGTCTGACGATCGCGCTGGCGCAGGTCGCGGCCATGAGCGAGCGCCGCATCGACCGCCTCGTCAATCCGCTGGTCAACAATCTGCCGGCATTCCTCGCCGCCGAGGGCGGCTGCAATTCGGGCTTCATGATCGCCCAGTACACCGCCGCTTCGCTCAGCAACGTCAACCGGCGCCTCGCCGCGCCGGCGGCGACGGACGGCGGCGTCACGTCCGGCCTGCAGGAGGATTTCCTCGCCCATCCGACCGTGGCGGCCAACAAGCTTCTGGCCGTCATCGACAACGCCGAATACATCCTGGCGATCGAGCTGATGGCCGCCGCGCAGGCGCATGATTTTCTGGCCGGTAAGGCCGCGCGGGCACCCGGAACGGACGCCGTCTACCGCGCTGTGCGCCGACGCATCCCGCACTACAGCGACGACCGGCCGCTGTCCTGGGACATGGAAATGCTGCGCGATTTCATCCGCGAGGCGGATGTTGAGTTCAGCGAAGTCTGAGCGCAACAGCGATGCGAGAATCGAGGGACTAGAGCAATTCCAGGAAAAGTGTGACACCGTTTTCCGTCAGGAACTGCGTCAAAACAAAGAGATAGAGCGGTTCGCCGTTTCCGTGAAACGGTGAAACGCTCTAATGCCATCGGTGCAAGCCCGCCGCCTTTTCAGTGGTTGGCGTAGCCGCTCAACGGGCATCTCTGTGCTGCCGGGATTTGGAAGGTGCCGTCAATCCCGCTGCACATGTGGTATGCGGACTTCCGCGCTGGTGTTGCCTTTGGCTTTGGCGCCGGTCTTGGATTGGCAGCCTCGCGCTGGTCCTGACGCCTCGGCCTGGCGCGGACGACCGGTTGCGGTTTCTGCGGCCTTTGCGGCGCGACGCTTTCCTGTTTCTTTGCTGGCGCATCGGATGCCTGCTTGGCGCGGTACGTCGTCAGCGCGTCGTCCGTGTCGAGCTTCAGGCGGGCATATTGCTTCGGGGTGAGGAATGTGGTCGTGGGCAAGCCATTCGCCTCCTGCCACTGGCCGATGGCGCGGCGGGTCTTGGCGCCGAGGTCGCCGTCGGCGTCCAGGTCGTAGCCGATCGCCAGAAGCCGTTCCTGCAAGTCGACCTTGCCCTGGCGATCAAGTCCGATCGCGCTTTCCGTCAGCTCGGTCCCGGCGTCGGTCTCTGGTTTGGGCGCGGCCGCCGGAGGTTCCACGGCGGTTGCCGACCGCGACGTCTCGCTCTGTACATTGGCCACAACGGTGGCCGGCTGCTTCTTGAGCTGGTCGATGTTGAGACGCGCCAGATCGGCGAATGCCCCGTTGGGGAATTGCTGCAGATAGGCTTCATAATGCGCCAGCGTGTTGCGCTTCGAGGCCTCGTCCCAGACCCGCTGCTCGATTTCCCATCCGCGCCCGTCGGTGCTGGCTGATTCCGCCGGCGCCGCGGTCGCGGATGGTTGCGCAGCCGGCTGGACCGGTACCGGCGGCTGCGCGGTCTGCGGACCGATGAAGGCCTCGCGGCCGAGCGATGCGTTGTGCCAGGGCCGCTGCTTGCCGCTGGTCTCGGCCGTCACCTCGCCGCGCACCCGGGTCAGCGCGCTCTGGAGTTCCACGCCGGGCTCGGCGATATGCCTGGCAAGAGACGTCGTATAGGGACTGTTGGCGCCGCCGCCGTCATAGGACACCGCGCCGGGGTCGGTGGCAAAGGCGATCAGCACGCCGCCGGTGCCGACGTCCGACCCGCTGACATCAATGGGGGCCAGGCCCGGAGCCGTGGTCGAGCGGCTTTTCGGCAAGGAGGCCGCCAAGGTCCTCGCCAGCGGATTGTCGCGGCAGGCGTCGAGAATGACGATGCCGACTGCCGGGTCCGGCGGAAGAGCAGCCAGCAACTCGTCCATCTGGACAGTGCGGGTCTTGAGATGCGCCGGCGCGGTAAGCTCGGCATCGACCGGGATGAGATAGTTCTTGCCGTTCACCTGCAGGCCGTGGCCGCGTCGTAGGATGCCTCAGTGAACTTGTTCAGCCGATCCCGCATTCCGGTATAGTCGAGATCGACGCCTTCGATAACGTTGAACCCGACCTTGCGCAGTACGTCGGCCATCAGGCGGGCATCGCTCGCGGGATTGGGGAGAGCGGGCGCATAGACATATTTGCTGTTGCCGATGACCAGCGCAACCCGATTGCCCTGGGCGGCAAGGGCGCCGTGCTGCGGCAGCAGATCTGCCGCGGTCAGGAGGAAGAAACCAACGATGGCGACCCAGAACCTCATGGCGCGCATCCTCAACTCAAGTTGCGGCTCTGCTTGCCTTGGCAATTTCATTCAGAGATGTTCGCGTCTATGAAATATAGCACATCCGCGGGCAGGAAGCGCGTGCCCTCTCGCGGTCGAAGCCGCGCCGTCGGGGCCTCGGCGATACACCGCGCCGGGCAAACACATTGCATGATCTGGAGGATGGCGGCGACTAGGTTATTCGCCACCAGTTCGATCTGCTTGAATTCAACCCCGCAATCGCCTTGAGCCGGTCAACGCCAAAGGCAGACCTTGACGTCCTTCCCGATATAGCAGGCGCCTTCGCGGCGAAGCTCTCCCCAATCGCCCACCTCGCCGTGCGTCTCGCGAATATCCCCGTTGGCATAGCCTGCCCAAGAATCTCCGTCCTTGTAGACGACCGCCCAGTAATCCTTGGACATCTCGCCAGCCCCGCTATGCGTGTCGGGATAGTCGATACCCGCGAAAACCTGCTTGGGGCCCTGGATGTTGAAATCGCCGCCCTGCTCGATCTGGTAGGAGCATTTTCCGGAGATGCGCGTCTCGCCGTGAACGACGAGCAGGCAGCGGCCCCATTTGTAACCGTTCGGCAGACGATGCTGTGCTGCATGCGAAGGCGAGAGGGAAAACGCAATTGCCAGGGCTGCCATGATGGTTCGCGCGGTCATCCTATCAACCATCGTGAAACAGCCGATTGGGTTCGGCCCAGGGCGTATGTCGAAAATGGTCCTCCGCGGGATGGTTCCACCAGAGATCCTCTTATTTGTCCCCGAATTGTCCCCAGAGCCGGTTCGATCGGATTGACGTATGTCAAAGCGCATTTTGATTGAAGAGGTAATCATTAATGTGAAGAACTTGGAAGCCGCATTGTGCTTGATCGAGTTTGGCAAATTACGGCCCACGTCTCCGGGATATGATTAGTTCCAAGATGGCGTTTGCCGTGGCTCGGAAAGGTTTGATTGTGGATCGGAAAGGCATCCGACCAAGGCTTGGCCGTTCAATGAAGCGCTCGTCAGGATTTGGCGGCTCGCGTTGGCTCGCCTGCTGCCTCGCCTTGCTGATGGCGTTCACCACGGTCCTTTCCAGCCATGCCAATTCGGCCGCGTCTCCGCTTGGCGCCCAGTGGGCCGCAGAGCATAATCATGGCTCCGCGGCGATCCGACATGATGGTTCCGCCCCGTGCAAGGATTTCGGCCATGCGCGCCATCAAGGCACATGCTGCATCTCGGCTTCAAGCTGCTCATTCTGCGTCCCGGTTGACGTCCATCTCTTCGTCGCGATTTCGGGAGGCCATCCCGTCGCGACGGCGCCGCCTTTCGTATCCTCTCCAAGTGACGTGCCTGTCGGGCTGCGCCCTCCGAACCTCGTCGTGACCGCCTGAGCGCACGCGCCCTGGCGTTCGTGCGCTTCGCCGCCGGTCAATCCGGCCCTCGAGTCACGAACATGAGAGCTTTGCAATGCAATCCATATCCCGTCGCCAGTTCCTGGCATCCACGGTGGCTGCCGGCGCCGCGGGCATCGTCCTGCCGCTGATCAATCCCCGCGCTGTACAGGCAGCCTCCCCCAGCATCATCCGGGCCGATACCCGCGTCATCGATGTGGCCGGCCGTGCCGCCAAAGTCTTCGGTCTCGTCCAGCCCGACGGCACCCATGGGCTTGTCACCTCGGCCGCCAATGACTTCCAGGTCCGGCTCGAAAATGGGCTGAACGCGCCGACCTTGATCCATTGGCACGGCCTGACGCCGCCGTTCGGACAGGACGGCGTGCCCGACCTGCCGCAACCGTTGCTGCAGCCGGGCCAGTCCTATGATTACAGCTTCCCCGTCGCGACGCCGGGCACGCATTGGATGCATGCCCACACGCTGCAGGAACAGCAGTTGCTTGCCGCGCCGCTGGTCGTCACGGATCCTGCGGAGGCAGGTGCGGACGAGCAGCCCCTGGTGGTGCTCTTCCACGACTTCAGCTTCAAGACGCCTGAGGAATTGCTGGCCGGGCTGACCGGATCGGCGCCTGCATCGGGAACCGGCGGCATGGCCGGGCACTCGATGTCGGGCATGTCAGGCATGGACATGCAAGGGATGTCGGGCGGGCAAGGCATGTCGGACGGGCAAGGCATGGCCATGCCGATGGACGTCAACGACATCCAATACGACGCCTACCTGGCGAACGACCGGACGCTGGACGATCCACAGCTGTTTGCTGTCGAACGCAACGGCACGGTCCGGCTGCGCCTCATCAACGGCGCGACCGCCACGGCATTCTGGGTCGACACCGGGTCGATCGAGGGCGAGGCAATCGCTGTCGACGGGAATGCCGTCACGCCAGTGCGCGGTCGCCGCTTTCCGCTCGCCATGGGCCAGCGCCTCGACATCCGGCTGCGTATTCCGGACGAGGCGGGAGCCTGGCCGATCCTGGCGCTGCGTGAGGGCAGTGTCGAGCGCGCTGGTTTCGTGCTGGCGACCAGGGGCGGCGCGGTAAAGCGCATCGCGCCGGTTGGCGATCAGGCGACAGCCGCGTTCGACCTCGCATTCGAGTCCAGCCTCGTCGCCGCCAAGCCTCTAGCCTTGACATCGGCGAACCGGAACCAGGCCGTCGAGATTGGCGGCACCATGCAGGGCTACTCCTGGACGCTCAACGGCAGGACATGGGGCAACCATCAGCCGATCGCCGTGCGAAAGGGTGAGCGCATCGAACTCGTCCTGCGCAACGCCAGCATGATGGGCCATCCCATGCACCTCCACGGCCATCATTTCCAGGTTGTCGCCATCGACGGCCGCCGCTTCGCGGGAGCCGTGCGCGACACCGTCTGGCTGCCGCCGATGCACGAGGTGACGGTGGCATTCGACGCCGCCAACCCAGGGACATGGGCGTTCCATTGCCATCACCTCTATCACATGGCGACCGGCATGATGACCGTCGTCGACTACACCGCCTAACCGATTTCAAGGACAGGACCATGAGACAGAACCATATGAATACCCTCTTCAGGACCCTGGCGATCGGAGCAGTCCTCGCATTCTCGGCGCCCGTTCTCGCGAACGATGCGCATCATCCGGCTGGCACCGAGACTCCTCGCCGCCCCCTGCCGCGACGGAGAATGCGGAGGACGGAGGCACTGGCTCGGGGATGCCCATGATGATGGGCAACTTGTCCAACACCATGATGCCGAACGGCATGATGAAGATGATGATGGCGATGATGGCGGGCGGCGACACTCCTATGGGTCAGATGATGTCGCCCGACCATGTCGAGGGGCGGATCGCCTTCCTCTCGACCGAACTGAAACTCACCAAGGCCCAGCGGCCCCTGTGGGACGCCGTCGCCGAGGCGCTGCGGGCAAACGCTCACTCGGCCAAGGACATGATGGCGAAAATGCCGGCCGGTATGATGGGCGGGGATACCGGCCCCGAAACGCCAGTGGAGCGGATCGAGGTTCAGGAGCGAATGCTGTCGACGCGGCTCGAGGGACTGAGGCGGCTCAAGGTCGCTTTGGAGCCCTTCTACGCGTCGCTGGACGATGCCCAGAAGGCGGTGGCCGACAAGCTGCTCGCGCCGGCCCCGATGGGCATGATGTGAGACATGAAGGGGCCGTTGCACCAGACCACGAGGGCCCCCGCGATCGACGCGAGATCTCCAGGTGAGACCATGAAGACGAAGCGGAGCGTCCGCGCGGAAGAGCTGCTGCTTTTGCAGCGCGAAACCTTCGACTACTTCCTGGGCGAGGTGAATCCCGCCAACGGCCTCATCCGCGACAAGACCGCCGCCGATTGGCCGGCCAGCATAGCGGCGACGGGTCTCGCTCTCACCTGCTATCCGGTCGCCGTCGAGCGCGGATACATGACCCGGCAAGAAGCCGTCGCGCGGACCCTGGCTACGCTCCGCTTCTTCCACACGAGTCCCCAGGGGCCGGAGCCCGACGCGACCGGCTATCGTGGGCTCTACTATCATTTCCTCGACATGCAGACAGGACGGCGCGCCTCGCAGTGCGAGCTGTCCACGATCGACAGCGCCCTCCTGTTGGCAGGCGCCCTGTCGGCGGCCGCGTATTTCGGTGAAGAGACCGCCGACGAGCAGGAAATCCGCACGCTTGCCGATGCGCTATATCGCCGTGCCGACTGGCAGTGGGCACAGAACCAGGGCGCAACGGTGACGCATGGCTGGACCCCGGAAAACGGGTTCATCAAATACCGCTGGGAGGGCTATGACGAGGCCCTCCTGCTTTACATTCTGGCGCTCGGCTCACCGACCTTTCCGCTTCCCGAGAGCAGCTACGCCGCCTGGACGTCGACCTATCGCTGGGAAAGCTGCTACGGCTACGAATATCTCTATGCGGGGTCGTTGTTCACGCATCAGCTGTCGCATGTCTGGATCGACTTTCGCGGGATACAGGACGCGTTCATGCGCGGGAAGGGCATCGACTATTTCGAGAACAGCCGGCGGGCGACCTATCTCCAGCAATGCTATGCCATCATGAATCCGCGTAAGTTCGAAGGTTACCGCGAATGCTGCTGGGGGATCACCGCAAGCGAGGGACCTGGTCCGGCCACTCTCAAACTCAATGGTGTCCAGCGGGAGTTCTACGATTATGTCGGCCGCGGCGTTCCCTATGGACCGGATGACGGCACGCTCGCTCCATGGGCGGTCGCCGCCTCATTGCCGTTCGCTCCGGAGATCGTGTTGGAGGCGCTCGACTTCTGCATCCATCAGGCGAAGCTGAAGGAGTTCAACAGATACGGCTTCAAGGCGGCCTTCAATCCCACCCACCCGGGCGAGCCTGGCAATCCGTACGGGTGGTGGGTGTCGCCCTGGCACTTCGGCATCAACCAGGGCCCCATCGTGCTGATGATCGAGAACCACCTGAGCGACACGGTTTGGCGCTTGATGCGCGGTTGCCCTTACATCCTCACCGGATTGCGCCGCGCCGGGTTCAACGGCGGCTGGCTGAACGATGCGAATCCTGGCTGAACTGATTGCTTTGGTCCCCGCGAGTGGGTCGATCGATTTGACGCACATCAAAGCGCATCTGAATCGAAGGGGCGATCATGCCCATGGTGAATAGCTCGGAAGCCTTGCTGTGCTTGAACAATCTTGTCACATCTGGCAGCGACGCCATCGGACTGCAAGCGGCCCCTTCGGTGCGATCATGCTTGCGTTCGGGCTTGCCCTTTTCCTGTTGCTGACGCCTTCGGGCTCGGCGCAAGCGCACGAGTTCGGCGCATCACCAGACTTCTCGTCAGCCAAGGTCGTCCAGTCGGTTGCCGATGGCAAGGCCGATCGGCAGGCCTCGGCGGCCTCTCTGTCGGCATCAACCCTGGACGAGTCGGGTTGCCATGACGGCCATTGCGGCCTGTGCATGGGTGGACATTGTTTCGGTTGTTCGGCAGTTGCTCTGGCAGCTGGTCCTGATCTCGCCTCCGCAGCTGAGCCTGGCGCCCCAGCTTTCCCCGACCAATCGGGTTTCGCGCTGACCAGGCCTGACGAAGCCTTTCGGCCCCCTCGTTCCGTTCTCTGACGCCCTGCTCGGCGGGCAAATTCCACGCCTGCCGAACAGGATCGCTCTTTTGTGCCGGGCCTACGCTGGCTTCGGTCGCGAATGTATTTCGAGGAGAAAACTCATGAACATGCGGACAGAAGCCGCGATCCCTGACCACCCGTCTGGTGGCCTGGCCGAGGCGCGCGAGTCACTCACCCTCCGCATTGGAGGAATGAACTGCGCCCACTGCCCGCCAACGATCGAAACAGCCATTCGGGCCGTCAAAGGGGTGCAGACCGCCTCAGTCAATCTCGCCACCCAGACGGCGATGGTCAGCTACGATCCTGCCCAGGCAAAGGTCGCCGAAATCCTGCGCGCCATCCGCTCCGTCGGCTACGCCGCCGGTACGGCGACGATGCGCATTCCGATCAAGAACATGCATTGCACCTCATGCGCCACACGTGTCGAGCTGGCGCTGAAGATGACCCCGGGCGTCATCGCCGCCCGCGCCAGCCTCGCACCCAACGTTGTCGACATAGAGTATCAACCGGAACGGGCCAATTTCCAGGAATTGAGGAGGTCGATCGAATCCTCCGGCTATCGGGTCGCCGAGCCGAAGGTGAAACCCACGGACGAGACGCTGGACCCGGCGGAGGCGGCCAACGAGCAGGAATACCGCGGCCTGATGCGCAGGTTCTGGCTCGCCGCCGTCATCTCCCTCCCGGTGATGGCTCTCAGCTATCCCGATCTCATTCCGGGACTGCGCGAATGGATGCCCATGGGCAGCGACACGCGCCGGATCGTTTGGGCGCTGCTTGGCGTGCTGAGCCTGCCCGTCCTGCTGTGGTCCGGATCGCAGTTCTTTGTCGGCATGTGGGACGCGCTGAAGCACCGCGCTGCCAATATGCACACGCTGATCTCAATCGGCATCACGGCGGCGTTCCTCTATTCGGTCGTGGCGGTCGCATGGCCCGGGATCTTTCCCGACATGGCGCTGGCCGAAGTCTTCTGGGACGTCACCGATGTCGTCGTGGCGCTCGTCGTGCTGGGTCTCGCCCTCGAGATCAAGGCCAAGGGCCGAACCTCGCAGGCGATCAAGAAGCTGATCGGGTTGCAGGCCAAGACGGCAAGAGTCGTGCGCGACGGCAAGGAAATCGACCTCCCCGTCGAGGAGGTGCTGGTCAGCGACACGGTGATCGTCCGTCCCGGCGAAAAGGTCCCGGTCGATGGCAAGGTGAGCGCCGGATCGAGCGCTATCGACGAGTCGATGATCACCGGCGAATCCATGCCGGTCGAAAAGCAGGCCGGCGACGAGGTCATCGGCGGCACGCTCAACAAGACGGGCAGCTTCCGCTTCACCGCTACCAAGGTCGGCAAGGATACCGCGCTCGCAAGCATCATCCGCATGGTGAAGGACGCGCAGGGGTCGAAGGCTCCGATCCAGCGCGTGGTGGATACCGTGTCGGGCTACTTCGTGCCCGCGGTCATGATCGTCGCGATCCTGGCCGCAGTGGCATGGTACGATTTCGGGCCTGAGCCGCGGCTGATCTATGCCACGGTCGTCCTGGTCACGACGCTGATCATCGCCTGTCCCTGCGCGCTCGGCCTTGCCACGCCGACATCGCTTACGGTCGGCATCGGCAAGGGAGCGGAAAACGGCATCCTGATCCGCTCGGGCGACGCGCTGCAGGCGGCCGAGAAACTCGACGCGATCATTCTCGACAAGACGGGCACGATCACCAGGGGCGAGCCGGCGCTGACCGACGTCGTGGTCACGCCGGGCCACGAAGAGAGCGCCGTCCTGCGGCTCATTGCATCTCTTGAGCGCGGTTCCGAGCATCCGCTGGCCTCGGCCATCGTGAAGGGCGCCGAAGCGTGGCTGATCGAGCTGGTCGATGCTGAAGGCTTCGCGGCGATCCCGGGCCACGGCGTCAGTGGCCGGATCGACGGCCATGATGTGCTGTTCGGAAACGCCAAGCTCATGCGCGACCGCGGTGTTCCCGCAGACGCGCTGCTGCCCCAATGGGAGCGCCTCGCCAATGAAGGCAAAACGCCGATGTATGTGGCGGTCGACGGGCAGGCGGCTGGACTGATCGCGGTCGCCGACACCGTGAAGCCGGATTCCAGGGCGGCGATCGAAATCCTGAGAGGGCTCGGCATCGAGGTCGTCATGCTGACCGGCGACAACGAACGCACGGGTCGGGCAATCGCGCGCGAGGTCGGCATCGATCGCGTGCTGGCGGAGGTCCTGCCAGACGACAAGGCGCACGAGGTGCAGAAACTACAGCTCGAAGGCAAGTCGGTCGGCATGGTCGGCGACGGCGTCAACGACGCGCCGGCGCTCGCCCAGGCCGATGTCGGTTTCGCCATCGGCACCGGAACCGACGTCGCCATCGAGGCAAGCGACGTGACGCTTATCAAGGGCAGTCTGATGGGCGTGGTCACGGCGATCGAGATCAGCCGGGCGACGATGCGCAACGTCCGGCAGAACCTCGTCGGCGCATTCGGCTACAACGCGCTGGGAATCCCGGTCGCGACGGGCGTGCTCTACCCGTTCATCGGGCTTCTGCTCTCTCCCCTCATCGCAGCCGCCGCCATGGCCTTCAGTTCGGTGACCGTCGTCACCAACGCCAATCGTTTGCGCTTCTTTCAGCCGAGGAGGACAGGCTCATGACACCCGACCGCTGGATAGTGACCGTGGCCGGGATCGGCCTGGTCGCCTTCATCATCTGGTTCTTCTGGCTCAAGCGTTCGAAGGGCATCCGCGCCGCGGATACGAGCGGCGGCTATCAGGAGGCGATGATCCTGGTCAAGGGCGGCTACACGCCCGACACGATCGTCGTCCGCAGCGGCCGCCCGGTCCGGCTGAATTTCCGCCGTGAGGAAACCGCCTCCTGCTCGGACAAGGTGATCTTCCCCGATTTCCAGAGGAGCGCCGATCTGCCTACCGGTGAAACCGTCGCCGTCGATCTGATGCCCAAGCAACCAGGCGAGTTCGGATTCGCATGCCCCATGGGCATGTTCCGCGGCCGCCTCATCGTCGAATAGGAGACCAGCATGTCAATGCATGACCATTCGGACCACGACCAACCGCAAGGCTCCTTTCTGACGTCCCGGGCAGGCCTTGTCCTGCTTGGCTTCCTTGCGATCGGCGGGTTCCTGCTCCTCACCGAGCACCGCGCCCATGTCCTTGGCGCGCTATTCTATCTGCTGCCGCTCGGCTGCGTCTTCATGCACTTCTTCATGCATGGAGGACACGGCCACAGAGGACGTGAGCATGGAGGACATGGGCATGGTGGGGGCCACCGCAACCAGCCCGACGAAAGGAATCCGTCATGAGCATGCAGGCCTACGGCCTTTGGAGCCTGGTGATCGTCAACTCCGCCGTCTTCATCCTGTTCGCCTACAGCTTCTTCAAGCCGGCGACGACCCGTGACTGGCGCTCGTTCGGCGCGTTCAGCGCCTTCCTGGTCGCGCTGTTCGCGGAGATGTACGGCTTTCCGCTCACCATCTACTTGCTCTCCGGCTGGCTGCAGTCCCGCTATCCACGGATCGACTGGTTCTCGCATGATGCCGGGCATCTCTTGGAAATGATGTTCGGCTGGCGGATCAATCCACATTTCGGCCCCTTCCATCTGCTGAGCTTCGTCCTGATCGGCGGTGGGTTCTGGCTGATCGCGGTCGCATGGAGCGTTCTCTACGACGCTCAGCAGCACCGTTCTCTCGCCACCAGCGGCCCGTACAGCTACGTGCGCCACCCGCAATATGCCGGCTTCATCCTGGTGATGCTGGGTTTCCTCGTTCAGTGGCCGACGCTGCTGACGCTGGCGATGTTCCCGGTGCTGGTCGTGATGTATGTGAGGCTGGCGCGGGCCGAGGAGCGCGAAGCGATTGCCGCGTTCGGCGACGTCTACCGCAACTACATGACACAGGTTCCGGGTTTCATTCCGAGCTGGAACCGGTTGTCCGGCGGGTCGGTCGGCGGCCCTGGACGAGGCCTGGCGCCATGACACGGCACCGCCGATCCTGGCCGTTTTCGGCGATCCTGCTCGCCGTCTTCGGTGTGGCGCTCGTCTGCATCGGCGCCTTCTTCATGTTCCTTCGGCCGCCGCTATTGCCGGAGGACGTGCGGTTCGTCGGCCTGTCGCTGCAACAGCTTCAGGCCGAGCAGCCACGCATGGCATCGTGGCTCGAGCGCGTGTTTCAGGTGCTTGGCGGGTATGCCGTCGCCTCGGGCATCCTCACCGTCACGGTCGCCGTGACGTCGTTCCGGCGGCACGAGCGGTGGGCTCTTCTGGGCGTGCTCGCCGCCGGCGTCGCCTCCATCGGATGGATGGCTGTCGTCAACTTCATCATAGGATCCGATTTCCGGTGGGCCTTGCTGGCTATCACGATCTTATGGGCCGCGAGCATGGGCATGTTCCTGGTCGAGCTCAGGCAAGCTGCCATGCGGGCAGGCAGGGCGGAGTGATCCATGTCCGACCCTGTCTTCACCGCGAAGGACCTCACCAAGACCTACGTCTCGGGCGAGACGCAAGTGCACGCCCTGCGCGGCGTGAACCTGGCGATTTCGGCAGGGGAAGTGGTCGTCCTGCTCGGCCCGTCGGGCAGTGGAAAATCGACATTGCTCAACATCATGGGCGGGCTCGATCACGCGAGCAGCGGCGAGCTGTCCTTCAAGGATTTGCGGCTGACCGACCTCGATGACAGGGGTCTGACATCCTATCGCCGCCGCCACGTCGGTTTCGTGTTCCAGTTCTACAATCTGATCCCCAGCCTGACAGCCTATGAGAACGTCGCGCTGGTCACCGAGATTGCCGATGATCCAATGCGTCCCGAGGAAGCTCTCGCCCTCGTTGGGCTGGAGCCGCGCATGCATCATTTCCCGGCGCAGCTATCAGGCGGCGAGCAGCAGCGCGTCGCCATCGCCCGCGCGATCGCCAAGCGTCCGGAAGTGCTGCTTTGCGACGAGCCGACAGGCGCGCTCGACTCCAGGACAGGCGTTCGGGTGATCGATGCGCTGATGAAGGTCAATGCCGAACTCGGCACGACCACCGTCATCATCACCCACAACGCCATCATCCAGGAGGTCGCGCACCGGGTCCTGTTCTTCAGCGACGGGCAGATATCGAAGGCCGTCACCAACGAGGCCCGCCGCGCTGTCGCCGAGCTGCAGTGGTGAAGACATGCGCGCCCTGGACATAAAGCTCTTCCGCGATCTCCTGCGTCTTTGGGCGCAGGCATTGGCCATCGCGCTGGTGGTCGGCGGCGGCGTGGCAACGCTGCTCCTCGCCGTCGGCTCCTACCGTTCCCTCGATGAGACGAGGACGGCTTACTACGAGCGCTACCGCTTCGCCGATGTCTTCGCCACGGTGCGACGGGCGCCGAAAGCTCTCCTCGGCCGGATCGCCGAAATCCCAGGTGTGGCTAGCGTGGATGCACGCATCGCACAGTTCGCGCTGCTCGAAACGCCGGGTCTGACCGCTCCGGCCACCGGCGTAGTCATCTCGCTGCCCGAGGTCGGCGAGCCGAAGCTCAATCGCCTCTATATGCGTGCGGGCCGCACGCCGGATCCGAGCCGGGACGACGAGGTCGTCGTCAATGAGACCTTCGCCGAAGCGCACCGGTTCACCCTGGGCTCGAGCTTCGCGGCGACCCTCAACGGTCGCAGGCGCGATCTGACGATCGTCGGCATCGCGCTTTCTCCCGAATACATCTATGCCGTCGGCCCCGGCGACATCATGCCCGACGGCCACCGCTTCGGCGTCATCTGGATGTCCGAACGGGCTCTGGCCAGCGCCTATGATCTCGAAGACGCTTTTTCGTCGGTGTCGCTGAAGCTGCTGCCGGGAACGTCGGAGCGCGAGGTGATGATGCGTCTCGACAGCCTGCTCGATCGCTATGGCGGGCACGCTGCCTACGGGCGCAAGGACCAGACGTCGCATGCCTGGCTCGACCACGAGCTCGACATGCTCAACAACATGAGCCGCACGCTGCCGCCGATCTTCCTGCTGGTTTCGGCGTTCCTGGTCAACCTTACCCTCAGCCGGCTCGTTTCGCTCGAACGCGAGCAGATCGGCCTGCTGAAGGCACTCGGCTACCGCAATGCCGGCATCGTCCTGCACTACCTGAAATTTGTGGGCGTCATCACGGCGGTCGGCATCGTCATCGGCAGCCTGATCGGCACCTGGCTCGGCAGCTATGTGACCGGAGTATTCGCCGACTTTTTCCGCTTCCCGTTTCTGCTGTTCACCAAGGCCCCCGATCTCTACGTCGCGGCGGCGGGACTGAGCGCGTTTGCCGCGGCAATCGGCGCGCTGCGAGGCTTGCGCGAAGTCGTCAATCTGGCTCCCGCGGTTGCCATGCAGCCGCCGGCTCCGCCGGTTTTCCGCCGAACGCTGCCGTTGAGCCTTAGCGCGGCCGGCCTTGTCTCGCAGCCGATGAGAATGATGCTGCGCAACGTCGCGCATCATCCAGTTCGATCCTTTCTCACCGCATTCGGCATGTCGCTGGCGACGGCGATCCTGATCGTGTCGCTCTTCACGGAGGGCACGATGGAGCAGCTCGTCGACGTGACCTACTTCCTTGCGGATCGACAGGACGCGACCGTCAGCTTTTTCGAGAAGCGCCCGAGGGAAGTGGCCTTCCAGATTGCGAGGCTTCCCGGAGTGCTGAATGCGGAACCCTATCGAGAAGTCCAGGTCCGCATCCGCAATGGCCATGTCGAGCGTCGCATCATCCTCCGCGCAAGGCCGCGCGGGGCGGAGCTCAACCGTATCATCGATGCGGACCTGCGGCCGGTGGTCCTGCCGGAATCAGGCCTCGCGATCTCGGACATGCTGGCCAAGATACTCAAGGTGCGGGTCGGCGACACCGTCGAGGTCGATTTGCTCGACAGCGAGCGCCGGACGGTCTCGCTTCCGGTGGCGGCGCTGGTCGAGGACTATCTCGGCATGCGCGGGATGATGGATGAGGAAGCGCTCGCCAGGCTGCTGCGTGAAGCGCCGATGGCGAACGGGGTGAGCGTCAGCCTGGACAAGAACAGACGGGACGAGTTCTACGCGGCGGTCAAGGCCATGCCGGCGGTGAGCAGCCTGGCTCTGCAGACGGCGTCCCTCGCCACTTTCCGCGACGCCGTGGCGCTTCTGGTGACTACGATGTCCAGCATCTACACGGGTCTCGCCGCCGTCATCGCGTTCGGCGTGGTTTACAACAACGCGCGTGTCTCGCTGTCCGAGCGGGCCCGGGAACTGGCAAGCCTGCGGGTGCTTGGCTTCACCCGCGGCGAAGTGCTCGGCATCCTTCTCTTTGAACTCGCGCTGTTGACCTTGATCGCGCAGCCGCCGGGCTGGGCCCTCGGCTATGGTCTTGCCTGGATCATGAAGACGAACCTGGCCGGCGAACTGATGCGCGTACGCCTGGTTGTCGACCCTGCCATTTATGTCTTCGCCAGCGCGATCGTCATTACGGCGGCTGTGCTCTCAGCGCTGATCGTCCGCAGGCGGGTTAATCGACTCGACCTCGTTGCTGTTCTCAAGACGCGGGATTGAAGACCATGCGCACCAGATCGATGACCAACTGGATGAGGAGAATCGGCGGCATCGCGGCCTTTGGCCTGATCGCCGCGGCGGCGGTCTGGTTCGCATGGCCGCAGCCGATCCCGGTCGACCTGGCGACGGTAGCCAAGGGTCCGATGGAGGTGACCGTCGATGACGAGGCCAAGACCGAGGTGCGGCACATCTACACGGTATCCGCGCCAATCGCCGGCAAGGTGCTCAGAATTTCGCCGCCGCACCATGTCGGAGACGAGGTAGCCAAGGACGAGACGGTGGTGGCGGTCATGCAGCCGACCATCCCCGGTCTCCACGATGTTCGCACGCACGAAGAACTGTTGGCGGCGCTTGGCGCGGCAGAAGCGGCCGTGACGTTCGCGGAAGCGGAGGTGAAACGTCTCGAGGCGGCGCTTGCATATTCGCGCGCCGAGCTCGATCGCGCGGAAAGGCTGGCCAAGTCCGGAGCGATTTCGCAGAACGCCCTCGACAAGGCGAAGTTCGAAGTGGACACCAACGAGGCAGCCTTGGCGAGCGCGAAGGCGCAGGTCGAAGTCCGGCGCAATGAACACGCGATGATCCAGGCGCGGCTCGGGCAGCCTGCCGGAGATGTTGCACAATCGGATCCGGCCTGCTGCGTCCAACTTCGTGCGCCGGCGAGCGGCCGCATCCTGAAGATCGTTCAGGAGAGCGAGGGCATGGTCCAGCCGGGCGCGCCGCTTGTCGAGATCGGCGACCCGCGCGACCTGCAGGTGGCGGCGGACCTGCTCTCCACCGACGCGGTCCAGATCAGGCCGGGCGCCTCAGTTCGCATCGACGGTTGGGGCGGACCCGCGCTTCAGGGCAAGGTGACGCGGATCGACCCGGCCGGGTTTCTCAAGGTCTCGGCGCTTGGGATCGAGGAGCAGCGCGTCCACACGGAGATCGATATCGTCGACCCTGCCGAGATGTGGTCGCAGCTTGGGCACGACTATCGCGTGATCGTGCACGTGACGAGTTGGCGGGACGACAATGTCCTTAGCGTCCCGGTAGCGGCACTGTTCCGGCAGGGCGATGACTGGGCCGTGTATCTCGCCGAGGCCGGACGGGCGCGCACGGCCGTAATCAAGATCGGCCACCGGGACAGCAGGATGGCCGAGGTCGAGTCCGGCTTGTCGGAAGGCGATCGGGTCGTGCTGCACCCGAACGACCGGGTGGGCGACGGCGTGGCCGTGCGCGAGCGGAGGGTTCGATAGGCCCGGTCGGCCTGTAAGCTGCCTTGGGCTCTCCTTCGCCGAGGCTTCGGAGGGCGTCCTGCTTCGCGCTGAAGATAGGACTTGTCCTGCGAAGCTCGGAGAGCAAAGCAGGATGGCGGAGAGGGAGGGATTCGGTTTCACGCCTATCCTGCTGAAAATGCTAATCTTTTCGCGCTTTTTGTTACGCAGTTTGTTACACTGCTACAACTGCGATTTACAATCGCTCTTTTGAGCTCGCCTGCCCAATCCATCTTATCTGTCGAAACCGACGCAATGGCGCGGCGGTGGATTGGGTCACTCTGTCATAGTATCCGCGCTTCATTAAGTTGACGATGCCGTTTAGACTCGGAGCTGATCCTTTCCGGTCGATCACCAGGATTTGGCGCGCGACCCGGCACCGGCGGTTCGTCTTTGTACGTTTGTGTCATCCAGGCCGGATCAACTCGGCCATCAGGCTTCTCACGACTTATGCATGCGTTTCCCACTTTTATTAGCATTCGGTGCGAACCCGCACCCTGCACCAAACCTGCGACGCCTAAGCTATCGTCCTCGACTTGAGCGTTCCCTGCTTCTCGTGGAAGACGCTAAATTCGCTCGTGCGTTATTGCCGGCCAGCAAAGGCTGCGGGTCGGCGGTGAGGGTGTCGAGGAGCGGCGGCCGTTCCCTTTCACTCAATAGTGCCGCCGGCGCCTGGATGGTTTCCACGACGCCGCCCCCGCAATCGTAGCCGTTGTGATGATCATCGTGCATGCGCTGAGCTGTTGGGGACATGCTGATGGCGGTGCCGGAAGCACCGGAGACATGTGATATCTCGGCAGCGGGCAGAGCGGCTTCTCTGTCGCTGCACAGGAAAGCGTAGAGTTCCTTCACGCAAATGCGGGCGTCCTTCTTGTCTTTTTGAAAGGGCGGGACGAGGGGCAACCTGATATCGGCCTTTTGGTAGAACGGACTGCGCTCTTCGTACAGCTGGTCAACCTTCTGCTCGATGTCGGCGCCTTGCAGCAGCGGCCGGCTGGTGTCCCTCTCGAGGCGCCTGCGGAGCTCTTTCAGCTCGGGTGTCGAGCCAGATCGACCTCGCCTTATTAAGAATCAGGGCTTGATTGGACTCCTTGCCAAAGCAGCCGCCGCCGGTTGCGATGACGATGGGGCCTCTCTCCAGCTGCTTGGCGAGCTCTTTGGTCTCCAGGTCCCTGAAGTGCGCCTCGCCACGGCCAGGGTCGGCGAACATCTCCATCAGATTGCCGTGATCGGCGACGATATGCTTATCGATGTCGACAAACTCCACCCCCAACTCCTTGGCAAGCTGGGCGCCGATGGTCGACTTGCCGCTCGCCGGCATGCCGACGAGCACGACCGGCCGCGTACCGAGGGCCGCGAGGATCTCGCCGGCTTGCGGCGAGCGAGCGACCGCAATCTGTTGTCTTGCGACGATGGGCGACCTGGAGGTCCCTGCCGCCCTCGACCTGCTTTCTCCTGACGAGTCCCAGTGTAATATCTCCCAGGCACCACGGGGAATGGGGACTAGCTGTGAGCTCTGCGCGCGGTGCGCGAGCTCGGCCCGATAACTGGCCGGCGTAGGGAACTCGACCTCGAAGCGATAGTTCTGCGCGGTTCTGAACGCCGTGTGAACGCCGCGTAACCGCGGCCTGTCCATCCTGATGACCCAGTTGGTGGTCTCGACCTCGCTGCAGTCCCGCTCCTCGAAGGCCAGTGCCGCCTTCCTGAAGGCGCGCGTAAAAGCCTCGTCCGGGATCTCGAAGACATGGCGCACGGCATTGGTGACCAGTTGGGCCTCCGGCGCCGTGCTCACGCTCTGGCCGGTCAACTCGTCGGCTATCCAGACCTGCCCGCCCGACCGTTGGTCAAGATGCGGCACCTTCACCTCGATGCCGTCCTGCCGCAAAAGCTCGGCAACCGCATGCACAATTTTTGGTAATCGCGCTTTCTTGCGCTTCGGCGGGGGCGGCTTCGAGCCTGGCCCGCTCAAGGGCCTGTTCGCTGCTCAGCGTTATCGTGCTGGCGCGGTCGTCTTCGGCCGAGATTGCTAAGGCGCTGAGCAGAATGCGCTTTTCGACGGCGAGTCTGATCGAGGCCTCCATGACCGATGCCGCCAGCGTGGGGTTGTCCTTCAGATCCGCCAGGCTGCCATCGACGTCGAACCGGCCCTGGTGGAGCTTTGCCGCCTGCGCCTTGACATATGGCGCCGACTTGAAGCCCGGCCTCTGCTCCAAGAGCCGCTGCAATTCGGTGGTTTTTTGCATGAACACCCGCGCACCGGTATCGGACTTGTAGGCGTCAGTGCCGACCTTGATGCCGACGCTCAACAGATTGATGGCGCTTTCATGCAGCTTGACTTCCGACTGCTCATGAGCCGGCTCGCTATTGAGCTGCAGGTTCCAGTCCTGGAGCTCGGCCACTAACAACGCGGCCAGTTCGCAGGCCACCGGATGCCTGGCGGCCTTGCTGTCTTCCCTCGCCCTGGCGATGAGCTCATGGAGGGCCTGGCCATCCGGCCGATCTTCCTGCAACAGTGCGCGGATGTCGGCCTTGAGCTCATTATGAATGCCCTCGTAGGTGCCGAAGATGGCACGCTCGGCAAACCAGCGTTGCGCCTCCAGCGGCTGCGCCAGCACGTTGCGCTGCAGGCAGCTGTAGGTCTCCAGCACCAGCCCGGTGGCCGACAGGATCTGCTTGGACCGGGTGAACTGGTAGCCGCTTTTCTCAATGGCCGGCGTGTGCGACTTCGGCGGCTTCATCGAGGCGATGCCGCGCGCCTGCAGCTGCGCGTCGAACTGGCGCACATGCTCGTAAAGGCGAGGCTGGTCGCCAATGATGACGACGGTGTCGCCATCAAAATCGCCGTCGAGCATTTTTTGTTCGACGCTTGGAACCGCAACCAAAGAGCCGGGCGCGAACACCTCCGTCGCCTGCAGGATGCCGACGCACTCGAGCGCGGTGTCGGCCTTGACCCGGTCCTTTTCCTCCAGCCAGTACGAATGGCACTTTACGTCCTCGGCAGACATCACGACCCCGCGCTCGGCGAAGTCCGCCGGCCACATTTCGTCGGGCACAACGATCAAGATGCCTTTGGCAAAGAAGGTCGGATCGTCGGCGGCAAGCCCAGCCCCCGACCTGTGCGCGAAGTTGAAGCTATATTGGAAGGCCACGCACCGATCCAGGAACGCCGCGGTCCGGTCGCCATCGCGCGCCGACCTGACCCGGTCGGCGGCGAACGGGCGCAGGTTGGGCTTGTCATAGGGGGAGCGTCCGACAAGCACGCCAGCGTCACGGGTCAAGGTCTTGCTCTTGCCCGTCGGCACATGCAGGCATTCGTCGCTGGACGGCACGGCGATAGCGCTCGAACCCTCGATATGCCCGCCCGTGACCGTCCGGAACAGCTCCTCGGCGGTGAGGCTTTGATGGGTTTCGAGCCAAGCCTGAGCCTTCTCGCGGGTCTCCTGTGCTACCTCGACGCTACGCGGATAATGTTGCAGCGCCGAGGGCGGTACCGCCGATTGCCTTTTATCGGCATAGGCAGGCATCCGCTCGGGAGCGTCGTGGCGAGCCCGGGCAATGGACGGCATGCGCTCGGCCAGTGAGGCCCTAATGAAGCCGCAGCCGTCATGCGGCCGCAAGGCGATCTCGCCGTCTCGCCCCTCGAACCGGAAGGGATGCACTGCGCCTGCGGGATGGTCGGGCAGAAGGGACAGCTTGAAGCACCCTTCCAGCGCATAATCATGGGGGCCAATGTCGGGGATGCCCGGCGGCGCGGCAAATCCGCGGCGCTGGGTATAGTAATAGGCTTCCTTGAACGGCGCCCAGGCCCGCGACAGCTGCTCAAAGGCCGTACCCGGAGCCGTCTCGGCATAGGGGATCGCCAAAAGCTTGCCGCTTGGGGCCTCTGCGGCCGTGAAAGGCAGGTGAGAGGCAAGCTGGTTCAGGCTCTTTTGCGGCGGCTTCAGTTTGCTGCCGCCGAACAGGTCCATGCGGTAGGGCACGCCCTCCACGGTGAACGTGCGTGTCAGCATGGCTCCAGTCGGAGTTCCCTTTAGCTGCACCGCCACCACCTTCACCGCGCCCGAGGTCAAGCGGTGGAAAATGGAATAGCGCAACTCGGCTTCGCTGGCCAGCGGCCGGCCTTGCATGTCGACCACCGGCAGCCGCATCAGTCCGGCATCGCCTTGCGGCGGTCTCGGCTCGTGGTCCATGGCCTGAAGGACCCGATGGACATCGAAGCTGGAGGCTGCATGCTGGGCCTGGATCATCGATGCGTTCTGCGCCATGAAGGTGTCGAGCGCTTCGAGCGGCTCCTTCGCCTCGATCTCGGCGATCACGCTCGAGTTCGCGCACCGCCTCGGCGCGCGCCGCGGCGCTCCTTCCTCGGCTGATGAACACTGCCGATCATAGATTCGACTGCCAGCCTCAAAGCCCCATCGTCGTGCATAATATGGGCTGGCCTCGCTACATTCGAAGGGGATCGAAGGCCGATCCCACGGTGCGGTGAAAGAAGCTGCAAGCGGCTTCCAAGACTAGGTGCGAGCACCTCGATCTCATTGTAGGCCCGTCATCGGATCATATGGAAATCGGTGAGCTTCATCCGCCGGCCTTTTACAACGTGGTTTGGTCGATCCTCTAGGGGATTACGCAGTCTTAAGCCAGCATTAATACCTTAGACGCGACACTAGGAATACTTTTACTATTCGCTAAAGCTCGATGCTATTTGACGAGGACTGGTCTTGCGTTTGCAGTTTTCTAGATGAGAGGGCTAAAGGACATTAGCGTCGGGACCAAGCTCTCGTTGGGCTTTGGGCTGGCGCTGCTGTGCGTCGTGGCCGTGGGAGTATTTGGGGTCGCGCAACTGCGATCACTCAACAAGGTCACGAGCGAGATCACCAGCGTTTGGTTGCCCCAGGTCCAGATCGTCGGCGAGATGAAGCGCAACCTCGCGGAACACCAGCTCTATGCGACGTTGCGCGTGCGCACTGCCGAGGCTGCGCAGATAGCCGGCATTGAGAAGGAGATGGCGAGGGAAAGCGACGAAATACTGCAAGGTCGGCGCGCCTATCGCCGGAGTGCCGGATCGCTGGCCGAGCAGCAGCTGTTCGACCAGTTCGTCAACCTATGGACGGCCTACGAAGATTCCCTGACATCGATTTTCCCGCTCCTCGAAACAGGAGGGCGAACAATGGCTGTCAAGGAGTTCGAGACGGTATCGCTCCCGACCGTTGCCGCCGCCACGCAGCGATTGGACGACCTGCTGGCCCTCACCAACGAGCGCAGCACGGCCGCGGCGGTGATGGCGGACAGGACCTACACCGTTGCGCAAAGATTGACTTGGCTGGCAGTTCTTTTTGCCGCCGGGTGTCTTGGTGGGCTTGTCGCCTGGATACGCCACAATGTCAGCAAGCCGATCCTCGCCGTGACCGAGGCGATGCGTTGCTTGGCGCAGGGCGAGCGCCGTTCGAGTCTCATTGCGCTGAAAAGGGATCGGCAGGACGAGGTTGGAGTGCTGTTCTCGGCCTTTGCCGGCTACCGGGCCAGCCTGGAGCGCAGCGATGCCTTGGCCCGAGAAGCCGAGCTGGAGCGGCAGCAATTGGCCGCGGCCGCCGCCAATATGCCCGTAGGGCTTTGCATGTTCGATGCGGAGAGGCGGCTGGTTCTGTGCAACCAAAGCTACGCCGATCTCTACCATGTGCCGGAGCCCCTGACTCGTCCCGGCACGCCGTGGATCGATTTGATGCGGTTCCGGATCGCGGCGGGCCTCTATGCCGGCCATGACCCGGAAAAGTATGTGCAGCAGCTGACGGAGACCATCGATCGCGCAGAGCGGACGGTGAGCCTGGTGGAACTCAGGGACGGACGCACCATCGACCTCATCCATCAGCCACTGCCGGGCGGCGGGTGGCTTGCCACTCACCATGACGTGACCGACTTGCGGCGGAGCGAAGCCAAGATTTCATACATGGCGCGCCACGACGGACTTACCGAGCTTCCAAATCGCATATTGTTCCGCGAACGCGCCGAGGAGGCTTTGGTCGAGATGCGGCGTGATGGTAGCAAGATTGCTTTCCACTGCCTCGATCTCGATCATTTCAAGATGGTCAACGACACGCTGGGGCACCCGGTTGGCGACGCCTTGCTGAAGGAGGTCGCCGCCAGACTGAAACAGGTGGCCCGTGAAGGCGACACCGTGGCAAGGCTCGGCGGCGATGAGTTCGTGATCATTCAAACCGCGGTTGATCAGCCGGTCGAGGCGACAGCTCTTGCCCAACGGGTCATTGATGGGCTGAGCGCACCTTATGTCGTCGATGGCCACGGGGTTATGATCAGCGCCAGCATCGGCATCTCGATCGCGCCGGACGATGGCATTGACGCCGACCAACTTCTCAAGACCGGCGACATGGCGCTCTACCGGGCGAAGGCGGAAGGCCGCGGAACCTACAGGTTCTTCGAACCGGAAATGGATGCGCGCATGCAGGCGCGGCGGTTTCTCGAACTCGACCTGCGCGAAGCGGTGGTGCGGCAGCAGTTCGAAATCTACTACCAACCGCTCCTCAATCTCGACCGCGGCGAGGTCAGCTGCTTCGAGGCGCTGCTGCGCTGGCATCACCCGACGCGCGGCATCGTATCCCCGGGAGAATTCATCCCGCTGGCCGAGGACATCGGCCTCATCGTCCCGATCGGTGAATGGGTTATCAAGCAAGCCTGTCTCGACGCGGCAAGCTGGCCCGGTAGCATCAAGGTCGCCGTCAATCTGTGCCCGGCGCAATTTCGCAACGCGCGCTTGCTCTCCACCATCGTCGAGGCATTGGATATCTCGGGACTGCCCCCAGCCGGCTTGAGCTTGAGATCACCGAGACAGTGCTGCTGGCCAACAGCCAGGCGACTCTCTCGATGCTGCAACATATCCACATGCTCGGCGTTCATATCGCGATGGACGACTTCGGAACCGGATATTCGAGCTTGAGCTATCTGCGCTCGTTCCCATTCGACAAGATCAAGATCGATCAATCCTTCATCACGGACGCCGGAGATATCGACAGTTCCGTCGCCATCATTCGAGCGGTCACGAGCCTCGGCAACAGCCTCGGGATGCAGACCACCGCCGAGGGCGTCGAGACCGTGGAGCAGCTGGAACGGGTCCGAAGAGAAGGCTGCACCGAGGCGCAGGGCTTCCTGCTCAGCCGCCCGCTGCCCGCGCGGGACATCCCCGCGATGCTGGAGCGGACCCGCGCCGTGGTGGCGGGCGAGATCATTGAGACCGAACCCGAAACGTCAGGCGAGCGAGACACGGACAAGCCGGGCAGGCGTCGCAGTAGGGCGTCTGTCCCCGCCTAACCGGGATGCAAGCGAAAAACAGTGCCAACGAACATGAGTTTGCCGGCCTAGTTCAGGCCGCCACTCGGATCATGTCGATAGCGGGTGTGTAGGTCGGCGCGGCTCGAAATTAGGTGTGCTGAGCGCCGGTCAAAGTGGGATTAGCTTGTCATATCGATTATGGGATCCAGGTTGAACCCGACTTGCAGGACTCTGCTCGTAACCGAGCAGATCAACCTCACATTCGGTCGCTGCTCTTCACGGCTGCACCAACATCCCGCCTACGGCCGCTGGGCTCGGGCGACGAGACCATTCTGAGTGAGCGGCGTTTTATATACCCGTTCGGTCGTCAGTACCTTGCGTTCACGACAGATACGCCGGCGATCCTCCTGCTCCGGTGTTGGCTCTTTGACCATTGCACATATGCGCGGTTCGCCTCGCTTGAAGGCAAGGAGAGACGAGCGTTTCACCATCGATCTTATCGGTTTTGGCTCGGCGACTGCGACGAGACACTGCGATAGAAGCGGGATCAACGACGTAGCTCTCGATCCCCGCCTTGCTCAGAACCCGATGGATCCAGGAGCCATCGAGCCCGGCTTCCTGGATAGCGACGACGGGGAAGTCTGGCCCCATGCGTGCTCTTGCCTTCTCTCGCACGCTATCGAAGCGACGGAACAAGGCGGATAAATCACCACTGGGGACACTGTGTTTCGACAACTTCTCGCCGCCACCTGGCGACAACGACGAGATCAGCCAGGTTGAACGGCTGAGCTCCAGCGATACGAAGATTGCGCCCAGACCAGTCCGGATAGCAGTCAGAGTTTCGGATCGGTCGGCCACTACATGCATGGTGTTCCTCCGCGGGGTGTTTGTTAGCAGCGTCACTCTGCCAGAGCACGCGCCGCTATCCATCCGTCGCCATGGGATCTGGTGATTGTTCATGTCGCCGATTCCCGCGAAGGAACGCCACCATGACCAAGATTGAAAGTAAGACCGCCAGCGCTGCCGTCAAAGACATTCTGCTTTCAGACCCGGACGGACTTCACGAAATGATCCGTGCGGTGATGCAGGAGGTGCTCGAGGCCGAGATGGACGACGGTGGAGGAGACCATCGAGCGCACGCTGACCTTCTTTTGCCTGCCGCGCCAGCATCACAAGCATCTCAAGAGCACCAACATGCTTGAACGGCTCAATGAGGAAATCCGCCGGCGCACCTATGTCGTGCGCATCTTCCCCAACGCCGAAAGCTGCCTGCGCCTCGTCAGGGCGCCGGCTGTCGAAACCAACGAAAACTGGATGGAGGCCCTACATCAACATTGACGACCTGCGCGAGCACAAGAAGCTCGCTCTACGCCAAGCCGCATGACCAGCATCGTGGCCGCCCCATTTTGCAGAACTTGACGCACACAACCGCCACTTCGAGTTTACCGACCGCACCGAGTCATCCACGCAAAGACCTGCGCAGCGTCAGCTTCAGAGCTTGGTCCCACCGGCTGAACGCCAAAAAAGCGGATCTTGGCCATCGGAAGCGCCCTCAACCGACTGAGAGGTTTCGGCTTATGCGATGCGACTGGCAGTCCTGCGCTCCGGGGACAAGGCCGTGGCGGCAGAAGATCCCCTGGACATCAGGCGATGTCCGGAAGGCAGCATCGTAGTAACGGTTTTTACGCCGCTCGCGGCACGCGCGAGGTGAACGTCGCCCGGGTGACCGACACGCTGGTGCCGTCAATATCGCTGATAATCTCCACCCTGGCCTCCAGTTGTTTCACCAGTGCTTCGACGATGGCTGTTCCAAGTCCGGTAGCCGGTACGTCGTTGGCGATCTTGCCGACGCCATTGTCCGAAACCGTCAGTTTCCAGTCACTGCCCGCGGTCTCGTAGCTCACCTGGATGCGAGCGCCGGTTCTCTTCTTGGGGAAAGCATATTTGATGGCGTTGAGCACGAGTTCGGTGACAATTAGTCCCAGACTGACTGCCCTTTGCGAATCTATCCTGCCGCCTTCGGCCATTACGGTGACCGTGATCGGCTGGGCTTCGCCGACCATCGACGAGGCGAGGCTGCTGCACAATTTCGGTAGGTAAGAGCCGACATCGATCTCGTCGACGCCGGCGGAGGTGTGGAGATGGCGTTGCACCTCGGCCACGGACAGAACGCGCTGATGGGCGTCCTTGAGATGCTGGCGCGTCTCTTCCGACGTCACCGAGCGTGCCTTCAGCAACAGGATCGAGGCAATGATCTGCAGGCTGTTGGCAACCCGATGCTCCATCTCGCGCAGCAGGACGTCTTTCTGCCGAAGCAGGTCTTCGGTGCGACCGAGCAGTTCTTCCTTCTCCCGCTCGATGATACGACGGGCCGTTATGTCATTGAAGGCGAGAAGGATGGTGATGGCCGAACTATGGTCGTAAAGCACCTTGCGGGCATTGAGCAGCATGGTGCGACGGCCGATCCGCGTTCCTGAGCCATGCTTGCCTCCCTCTATCCCTTGATCTGGATCTTCTTCGGCCGATCCGCCTCCGGCCGGTGCAACTCGACTTCGAGCAGCCCGTTGGCGAAACGCGCCTCGACCCGTTCCGGGTCGACGCGGAATGGCAATTGCACTGTCCGGGAGAAGGTCCCATAGGCGCGCTCACGGCGGTGCCAGACGGATTTCTCGTCCTCCGTTCGAGGCTCGCGCGTTCCCTTCAATGTCAGAATGTTCTCGCGCACCGTGAGGCCGATTTCGTCAGGTGATATCCCCGGCAGTTCCGCGGCCACCGCCACGCTGTCCTCGCCAGTCCAAAGATTGATCGGCGGAAACTCCTGAGCGGCGCTGGCGGTCAGCCCGGCCAAACGCTGGTTTACTTCCTGTTGCATGCGCCGCATTTCCACAAACGGATCGAACCCGATGCGGCCGAAATCCGACAAAAGCATGTACATCCTCCTATGATTCACGACCTTGCATGATTGCCACGCGCGACACGTGCGTGCGCACCGGAAGCGGAATCGATCGATGGCAACAGGAGGGGCGATCAGCACAGAGACCGAGCGGCCCGATCGCGCAACCTCGCAGAATGCGAGAAAGAGGGGTTCGGGCAGACGCCGGAACACATCCTCCTTGCGAAGCGACATGAACCGAACTCGATCCACCGTAGGGCCGGACCGTCATTCCCGTGCCAGGACCCGATAGCGGCATCCGGCTTTATCATTAGGTGGCCCCAAATGGCCTTTCACGAGGTGATCTTTGACATTCCACCAGTCACCTCTTCGGCAACAGCGGGGTCCCTTCGAATCCGTAGCCACGTTGCCTCTAGTCGCTGATTTGGCTTCCCTTTGCGCAACTGTCGGGATCGACGAAGCGTCCCGAATTGCACCGCGGTTCGATCAACTGATCGCAGGCGACGCGCCGCATCGTCATGGTAGCTGACGAATGAATCGGCATGACACGTCGCAGTGACCGAGACATCAAGCCAGCACCTATGTCGGCTTGCCGCAAGTCAAAAGAATCCAGCCCTGCGTGCCGCGTTCGCTGACCTTCGCCAGTGACGCCATTTGCATTTCGGCCGGACAGATGGGCACAGACATGTGCAATTCCCGCATCGCCCATTATTGGAACTCACAAGGCGGCGTTCTTTCCGTCTTGGCGAGCAGCGGGCCAACGCGTTACCGGCGGTGATCTTCCTGCAGCTTTAAATCAGTCGCCACCAACGACGAAATCAGATTTGGCCAGCACGCCGGCAATCCTGGCAAATCCCACAATGCTTGCCGCGCCTGCTCGGGTGTCATCTGTCCGGCGATCGCTGCGTTGCTGCTTCTCACCGCGCAACTGAATACCGGTCCCCGACGCGCTTTTGGCCACTGATTCAGGAATACGAGCGCTTCGCGCACTGTGTTGATGTCGTGACGACGTCGTTGGTCTTAACCTGGACCGGCGATAGGAAAGCCAGACCGGTTATTCTTACCTCCCTGCGATCGCACGCTGGATCTTTCATTCGGTGGTTGGTTGCGTGACAGGTTTCGAACGTTAGGTCTTGTTTTCTCTGGAAGATCGGGCTGTACGACATAATCCAAATGTTGCGACGCAGCGAAGGCTTCTGCTGGTTCCCGAGTTGAAAAAGCCAGTTGCACCTGGATGAGTGTGTCGCCGCCACCCAATAGCCCATCAGATGTTCAATGGCAGGCGGCGTCCGACGCTCGAACAGCAAGCGCCACGGCCGGCGGGTAGCCGATGCCACAGCTTTGGAGCTGCCCCGGATACTATTATAAGACCGATTGACGCGGGGCTCGACGCGTTTGCGGCAAATAAGCTCGAGTGTGGACAGAGATGTGACGTTCTATTGAGTCGCTGACCCAATCGGTAGCGACCTGGTGATCCACGCAACCAATTCCGGTCGTTTCTGTCACTAAGAACTCGATATTCGCTATTTGCACCTCGAAA
This sequence comes from Mesorhizobium sp. M2A.F.Ca.ET.043.02.1.1, assembly GCF_003952405.1. Taxonomy (NCBI): domain Bacteria; kingdom Pseudomonadati; phylum Pseudomonadota; class Alphaproteobacteria; order Hyphomicrobiales; family Phyllobacteriaceae; genus Mesorhizobium; species Mesorhizobium sp. M2A.F.Ca.ET.043.02.1.1. The sequence goes on along the minus strand of NZ_CP034445.1, from coordinate 2,834,165 downwards.
GTCGCATAATTGGCAGTGAGAAACTCAACGCGTTGTGAGGATGGCATAGAGAAGCAGTAGCCCCTTCTCTAGTCTCGCTACGGGAAAAATTCTGGAAAATGGGTCTGCTTGGCTGGACGCAGAACGCTGTGGTTATTCAGCCGGCATTTCTGAAGCCTCTCCAAGACAAACAGCTTGCCTTCGCGCACGCTGTCTTCGAGCGGCTTCGGCTTCGCCAGATGCGCCGCAATCGCGCTGGCCAGCATGCAACCTGTCCCGCGCATCGATGTGGCAAGGCGCGGTGCATCGAAGCGGATGGGTTCGTAACAGAATATCGGTCGACCGGGTTCCCGACGCATGCCCACCCTTGATCAGCAGGGCTTGAGGGCCGGCGGCCAGCAGTCTTTTTCCTTGTTGGAGCGCTCCGTCCTCATCCACTGCCAGTTCGGAGCCACTAAGGAGCGCCAGTTCAGGGAGGTTGGGCGTGACAATGCAGCAAAGCGGCATAAGATCGCGCTTCATGGCAGCGATAGCGCCTGCTTGCAGAAGTGCGCGGCCTGAGGTGGAGGCCAGCACAGGGTCGAGTACTGCGGGGACATGCGGAAATTTGCGCAGCACTGCGGCAACGGCAACAATGATCTTGGCAGTCGCCAGCATGCCGATCTTGATTGTGGCCACGTCGTTGGCCTGCAGCGCGGCGCACATCTGATTGGCCACCAGGCTAGGTGGCGAATAATAGATTTCGATCACGGCGTCATGCGTTTGCACCGTTAGCGCTGTGACGGCGAGACAGGTGCGCACGCCAATGGCAGAGATCGTCTCGATATCGCGTGCAATTCCAGCACCGCCACTGGAGTCCGATCCACCGACGACAAGCACATGTGGTTCTCGCCTCAGCGCCATTGGTCCGTCTTTTCGATCCATTCTCGCGTGCGCGCCTCGGGGTCGTCGTTGAGCGTGATGTCGGTCACCACCGCCGCGCTGTCCGCGCCAGCCGCAAAGACACCGTCGAGCCGCTCAGGGTTGAGGCCACCAATGGCGACCAATTGAAACGGCGCGACCTGGCGCTTCCATTCGCTGATCCGTTCGACCCCTTGCGGCGCCCATTTCATCTTCTTCAGGATGGTCGGATAGATGGGTCCAAGCGCTATGTAGTCAGGCTCGGCGGCCATCGCCGTTTCCAGCTCCTGATGATCATGTGTGCTCAGTCCGAGCCTTACGCCGGCTGCCCGTATCGCCAAGAGGTCAGCGGTCTGCAAATCCTCCTGGCCGAGATGTATGAAGTCGCAGCCTTCCTCGATTGCCAGGCGCCAGTGGTCGTTGACGATGAGTTGGCACTGGTATCGAGCACACAAGGCCTTCGCGGTGCGGATCTCCGCGCGCAACCCAGCCTCATCCACGGTCTTGATGCGCAGTTGCAGAAGCCGGACTCCGAGTGGGACCAGCCGTTCGATCCAGGCAGCGCTGTCGACGATCAGATAAAAGGGATCGAGCTTCATGAAAAAACGGCCCTGCCGACCATCGGTGTCGATGGCACGGCGACGTCGCGCGGTTCGAGCATTCCCGAACTGAACGCCTCACGACCGGCGTCGACCGCCTTACCGAAAGCACGCGCCATGCCGACCGGATATGCCGCCTTGGCGACCGCTGTGTTCAGGAGCACGGCGTCAAAGCCGAGTTCCATGACGGTGGCCGCGTGCGACGGCCGTCCGAGCCCCGCATCCACAATCAGCGGGACGCCAGGGAAATATCCGCGCATCGAGCGCAGCGCCGTCATGTTGACCGGTCCCAAGGCGGAACCGATCGGTGCGCACCACGGCATCAGGACCTTGCAGCCCGTTTCCAGCAGCCGCTCGGCGACAACGAGATCGTCGGTGGTATAGGGGAATACCGCAAAGCCGTCCTCGCACAGGATGCGGGCGGCTTCAACCAGACCGAACACATCCGGCTGTAGCGTGTCGTGATTGCCGATCACTTCGAGCTTGATCCAGTTGGTGCCGAAGACCTCGCGCGCCATTTTCGCGGTGGTGACGGCTTCCTTGACGGAGAGGCAGCCGGCGGTATTGGGCAGGATTCTGGCGCCCAGCGAGCGGATCAACGACCAGAATTGTTCGCCGGCTCTACCGCCCGCCATCTCACGCCGCAACGAGACGGTCACCACCGACGTGCCCGACGCCTTGACTGCATCGGCAAGGATGGCCGGCGAAGGATATTGAGCGGTGCCGAGAAGCAGGCGCGACGAAAGCTCGGTTCCATAAAGCTCCAACATGCTAGCCGCCCTGCATGGGCGAGAGGATTTCGATCCGGTCGCCGTCGCTCAACTGGAACTCCGTGCGGTTGGCTTTGTGCACGAGGTCGCCGTTGACGGCGGTGGCGAGCCAATCGCCCTCATAGTCGAGCGCGGCAAGCAACTCGGCCAGCGTGGTGGCGGCAATCTCACGCGCCTCGCCGTTGACCATCAGTTTCATGAGCATGCTCCTTGGTTCTGTCTTGACTGAAAACCAGGCCGGCAGCCTGGCGCGCCATGGCGGGGGCGAGGAGAAAACCGTGACGATAAAGACCGTTGATCGCGATGATCTCACCGTCTGTTTCGACGCGTGGCAAATTGTCGGGAAATGCCGGACGGACACCCACACCGGTTTCAACGATCTCGGCCTCACCAAAGGCCGGATGGAGGGCATGGGCGGCGCCCAGCAGCTCCATCATGGAACGCGCCGTCACCGGTCCGGCGCTCTGGCTTTCAATCATCGTCGCTCCGATCATGAAACGGTGATCGGTGCGCGGCACGGCATAAAGCGGAAAGCGTGGATGAAGCAAACGGACCGGCCGCGACAGCGAGACATCAGGCGTGCGAAGGATCAGCATTTCGCCGCGAACACCGCGCAGCCTGTCATCGGCCGCTGCCATTCCCATGCAGTCTATCTGACGGGCGAAACCCGAAACAGGCCGGGCGTCGCAGCCGAAGTGGAATTTGACACCCATGGTCGCAAGGTTGTCATGAAGTGCCGCCATCGCCTGGCGTGGGTCGAGGTGAGCCTCGTTGGGGAAGAGCAATCCACGCCGGAAGCGGCCGGCGAGGTCGGGTTCCAGGAGCGCAATTTCGTTTTCATCGACGCGCCTATGCCCTGACGTGCGACTGGCGAACCGGTCAAGCTCACCGGCATCACGCGGCGCGGCCACGACCAATGTCCCGGCCCGTGTCACCTGACCCGACAGCACCGCATCCCACCAGTCGGCAGCGTCGCGTCCGAGATCCAGCACCGGCTGCTCCGCGCTTTCGCGCTCGCACCATGGCGCCAGCATGCCGCCGGCGAACCACGACGCGTTGCCGCCAAGGCCATGCCGCATCTCGGCGACTGTGACCGTCGCGCCGCGGGCGGCGAGTTCGAAAGCGACGGTGAGGCCGGCAACGCCGGCCCCTTTGACGAGCACCCTCATGATGGTTTGGGAGCCTCCGGCACGACCGGTACGCCAGTCTCGTCCGCCGGCATGTAGAGATCGCCGCCCTCCCGGTATTTTGCCGCCATTGCCGCCATGCCTTCCTTCTGAGCCTCGGCACGGATGTCGTGGGAAATGCGCATGGAGCAGAATTTCGGCCCGCACATCGAACAGAAATGTGCCAGCTTGTGCGCCTCCTTGGGCAAGGTCTGGTCGTGGAAGGACCGTGCGGTTTCGGGGTCGAGCGACAGGTTGAACTGGTCCTCCCAGCGGAACTCGAAGCGCGCGCGCGAAAGGGCATCATCCCTGGTTTTCGCTGCCGGATGGCCCTTCGCCAGATCGGCTGCATGGGCGGCTATCTTGTAAGTGATCACCCCAATCTTGACGTCGTTGCGGTCGGGAAGGCCGAGATGCTCTTTCGGCGTGACGTAGCAAAGCATTGCGGTGCCGAACCAGCCTATCATGGCGGCACCTATCCCTGAGGTGATGTGGTCATAGCCCGGCGCGATGTCGGTCGTCAGCGGCCCCAACGTGTAGAACGGCGCCTCACCGCACACTGCGAGCTGCTTGTCCATGTTCTGCCTGATCTTGTGCATGGGGACATGGCCCGGGCCTTCGATCATCACCTGGCAGTCCTTTGCCCAGGCAATCTTGGTGAGTTCTCCAAGTGTTTCCAGTTCGGCGAATTGCGCCGCGTCGTTCGCATCGGCGATTGAACCGGGACGAAGGCCGTCGCCGAGCGAGAAGGAAACGTCATAGGCTCTGGCGATGTCGCAGATCTCCTCGAAATGCTCGTAGAGGAAGCTCTCCCGGTGATGGTGCAGGCACCATTTGGCCATGATCGAGCCGCCGCGCGAGACGATGCCCGTGACCCGGTCGACGGTCAGCGGTATGTAGTGCAGCCGCACGCCGGCGTGGATGGTGAAATAGTCGACGCCTTGCTCGGCCTGCTCGATCAGCGTGTCGCGATAGACCTCCCAGTTGAGGTCCTCGGCGATGCCGCCGACCTTTTCGAGCGCCTGATAGAGCGGCACCGTGCCGATCGGCACCGGTGCATTGCGCACGATCCAGTCGCGGATGTTGTGGATGTTGCGGCCGGTCGACAGGTCCATCACCGTATCGGCGCCCCAGCGGATCGCCCACACCATCTTTTCGACCTCTTCGGCCATCGACGATGTGACAGCCGAGTTACCGATGTTGGCGTTGATCTTCACCAGGAAATTTCGCCCGATGATCATCGGTTCGCTCTCGGGATGATTGATGTTGGCGGGAATGATTGCGCGTCCGCGCGCCACCTCGTCGCGCACGAATTCGGGTGTGACGAAATCTGGGATCGCCGCGCCGAAGGCTTCGCCGTCGCGTTGCAGCTTGCCGCGCATCACCTCGCGGCCGAGATTCTCGCGGATGGCTACGAACTCCATTTCTGGCGTGATGATGCCGGCGCGCGCATAGGCAAGTTGGGTCACCGCCTTGCCCTGCTTGGCCTTGAGCGGCCGATTGCGTATCGGAAATTCCGGTGTCAGGCGCTCGCCGGTGGCGAATCCATTGTCTTCCGGCCGGACGTGGCGGCCGTCATAGGCTTCGACATCGCAACGCGCCGTGACCCATTCGTGGCGAAGCCGGGCAAGGCCTTTTTCGATGCTGGTTTGGACTGATGGATCGGTGTAGGGGCCGGACGGATCGTAGACGGTGACGGGCGGTTCGCCGGCCGTCGGATGGACGGAAATCTCGCGCATCGGCACCCTGATCTGCGGGTAGAGGACGCCGGGCTTGTGGATTTTCCGCGAGGCGGGCAGTGGTCCCGTCGACACGGCGGGGGTGAGGGCATTCATCGTGAGGCTCCTTTGCTCATGCATTGGAGACCCAGTTCTGTGCCGGAAGGATGAAAAGACGCTTCTGTAGACCTGCTGCAGCAGGACCTCGGGCGTAAACTCCCGCAAAGCGCTTGCACCGTCCCTACGCCAGTATGAACTGGATCAGGTTCAACGGGTCACTGCGCCGCGAAAGCCAGCAGTATCTCAGCCCCTTACCGGGACTCCCCTGGTGAATGCCTCAAGTTGAATGGGCCGGTGCTGCTTTGTCAAGCGCCTTCGGGCGCCTTCGGGCGCCTTCGGCCGGTGGCGACGTCCGGCGGCCGGCCGAGCGGAGAGCTCGCGCATGCATCGGGGACAAGTCACGCCCCGTAGACCAGGGCTGGAATGGCCAAAGTCTCATTCGCTTCGTGAAGGATGGAAAAACTGTATCGGCCATGTGCGTCGAGATCGACCGAGTAGCTCAGGCGGTCACGGATGTGGTTATCCTGGTCGAAGGCGACGATTTGCGGCTTCAGCGAGGTGATTTGCACCACGTCCAGGTAGATGGAGTTGCAGATATGATCTGGTCGTCGGGCTGGCAGGTGCAAGCGGCCGCTCTATTCAGGATGCGGCATCGGCGGCGTTCCCGATACCAATGATATCTTGCGGGCAACTTATGCAATCACCGGCTTCGTAAAACCCGACGGCGGCGGCCGTGTCCTGGCGCTGAGGATGTGCCGCTGTTCCAGCAGAGAAATCGCGTGGGCGCGGAGTTTTCGCTCTGCGAGGAAGAGTTGACGCAATCGTTTAGCTTGCTTGCAGTTCGTAGAGACCCGCCTTTGAAAGCAACTAAGCTATTGCATTGATATGTTGGTGCGCGATCGATCGCTACATAGCCGGCCGCCATTATCCGAGTATTGATCCGCCGGTGTTCGTGTTGCCGTATATGGCAATCCCTGCGAGATCGTCGCGGCCGGATCGGCCGCACCCTCTAGTCATAAAAGGGGAAGCGACCGAGAATTCCGCTGCCGAAAACTTCTCTGGCTTGGCTATGCATGCGGTAGATGAGATCGCCGCCTACCGCGACCTGGTCGAGGAAGGCATCGACGCCCAGTTCGGACAGCCTGGTTATCGCAATGCGTTAGCGGCTCAGACTTGCGGTCTCGAGAGCGGCCTTTGGGGGTCACCTCTTTTTTGTTTCAGAGGTTGGAAGACGGCTGCTCGTTACCCAATAGAAATGGCGACTACGGAACGCGATCGATCGCGGCCATCAGGAAACACCTGTCTTCGGCTCAACCTCGACATGGCGTCCGATCGACCGCAGATATACAGCTATCTCGTCCATGAGATGATCGCGTTCGCCGTAGATCTCAGCAATCCTGCGCAGCTGTGGCTCGACGGACCTCCGTTGCGCCGGCGTCAAATCAGCATCGCCAAAGACATATCCCAAGTTGCCAATCGCGCAAATGTTGCAGCCGGCCTCCACAACTGCTTGCACGAATGCCGGAATGTCTTTTTCTTGCATAGTCTTCATGTCGAACCTCTCGTGAATGGCGTGCTTGCGCGCCCATGCTGCCTTTTCAGCGTGTCCTCTGGGCGGCGCAAGCCTTGAGCGTAATTGTGCCGGGCAACCTCGACTATCCCGTCTGCCACGCTCTTTAGAGTCGGTGGGGTCTGGTGATTGCAGGCTGGGCCACTCAAAAGCCTGCAAGAAGAAAGTCATGGCGACCATTGCTCAAGATCGCGAGGGTGCGTGCAAGACCTTCCGTTGGCAGTCATGCACGCTCACCCAGCAACTGGGTATTGAGCAACTGGGTCTCACGTCGCGGGTCTCGTGTGCTTCACAGCCGAAAATAAGGTACCACCGTGGCTATTCTCAAGTGCAGGCTACCTCTTCAGGACACGGCGGAGTGCCTTCCGACGCACCCCTGGTGCAACGTGCGACCTAACGAGACACATCTCGTTCGCGTTCCCTCGACCTTTCTTCGTATTGCTGCTTGCCCTGCGATTTCAGGCCCTCTGCTAGCTTCTCGGCCGCTCTTTGGCCTGCAATGTCACTATTCAAGATCATATCCGACATCCCTGGATGGTCATAACCGTAATGCGCATGCAGTTTCCCTCACGAGCAGCGCCTATCCGTCGATTAGTTCGTCTTCCGGAACCCGAAGCCCTTTTTATCCGGCGTACCTATCCACCATTCAACCGGTATACCTTTCCCAACTTTGGCGGACCATTTACCTCAGGCATGATCATCTCGCGTGACATTTTTTTTTGGCGCCATCATCGCACGTGGCATTTTCTAAAAACCAAGACGTGTCAATTTGTAAAATCAAGGATGCGGCCGCGCCCGTTGCGAGGATTTGCAGGTAGCTCTTCAGCCCCAACACGATGTGTGAGGCGGCGGTGGAAAAGGCAACCGACGGCGTCGACGCGTCCTTTGATGATCGCAAGCGATATGCTTCGTCGCGAGCCCAGATTGCGGTCTCGGGCACAAGGCGAGATCACAGTTCTGCGATCTGTGGTAACGCGAGCCCGCAAAGCGCCGCTGCGGCCACCGCTTTTGGAATCTGGACGAGATTCGTCGTCGTCTGAGATCAGTTGATCGAGCAGTTCGCGCGCGCGGGACGCGCTTGCGGTGCAGTCTCTCCCGCGAGCTCGCCCGTGACCTTCTCATCGACGACATCCGAGAGCTGCGCGGACGGCCCTATGACCTCGTCGCTGTCGCCGGCGGCTGGAAGCACCTGACACGGCCGGCCTATGCCGATGCCATCCGCGCCTGCGGAAGCAGCGGGCGTGCCGTGGACCTGACGTGGTCGGACGTGCTGATGCTGATGTGCATCGGCACTTCCAGCCGATTACCCGCGCCGAATTGTCGTCGGTTTTCGGGAAGTAATCAGTCGCGACCTGATCGGCCATCTGCGGCACCGGCCTGATCGCGTCGAACCCGCGCAGTCCGACGCCCGGCGCTCCCTACACCTATGTGACGACAAAAGCGTCCTGCTCGAGTTCGGCCTCGACACGCTTCGCGATCTCCCGGACTGCGAGGCGCTCGAGGATGCCGGGCTGCTGAGCAGAGATGAGCTGCTTGCTGGTGAAATTATGCCAGAGTTGGCTAGTGGCCATGAGGATGCGGGTTTGGATACGGAGGAATAGCTTGGCGCTGCAGACGCTGTGGCCACCGGGCTTGCGAGTGCTTCCAGCTTTCCATAGCGAATCTAGCGCGCCCAAGGGCGTCCGAAATTTGTAGGCAAATTTCGGACATGGACACGGTCAGCGACGTCAAGCAGGCAGCGGTATGCGGCCTCTGCACCGCTGTCGCCCAAAAATTCGTGGCCATGGGCAAGCCCCACTTGAGACCCCCAGAGAGAACGCTCGTGAGCGATGGAAACGGTTTTGGTCCAAAGCTTGATACAGATGGCCTGCAGATGGGTGTAGGGTTTCAAAGCGCTCGAAGACGCGCCTTCGCAGAGTTAAAAGTCCGCGACGAACTCGTGTGTCGTTTGTCGCCAACTGCAAATTCGATAGTTAGCGCAATTATACTGCGCCGAGTCTGCCATCTCGAGCCCCAAGGGTTTGTGAGGCCTCTCGGCTCACCACCGCCTTTGCTAACCGCCGTGATTCCAAAGACGCGTGCCTTTACGGAGGGGGTCAAACGGCCTATATTATTCTTTATAAGGAGAAGAATAATGGGCACACTTGCTCGCATCTACACCCCCGCAGAGGCAGCCGCCGTCAGCGGGATAGGAATCAAGGCCGTGCACAATGCGATCGACAAACGCATTGTCGATACTGTGCCAAGCACTGCTCGGCGCATCGGTGGGGTCGTCCGACGGGCATTGACCGGCGAGGATTTGCTGCGGCTCAAGCTTTGGTATGGCGTGGGTGCGACATTGCCCGCTGATCGTCGCTACCGCCTGTTCGAGGAAATCAAAGCTGCCCCAAGGGCCAAGACCGTAAGGGCCGACGACCTGCTGATCGTCGACGTCGCCGAGGCACGTAAACAGCTCAAAGCGCGCATCGTGGATCTTGATGAAGCGGAGGCCGCCATCGGCCGCGTTAAAGGGGTGATGGGCGGAGAGCCTGTCTTCAAAGGAACCCGCATCCCTGTTCGTATGATCACGACGATGCTAGCGCAGGGCGCAGATGAAGCGGAGGTTCTGGAGGGATATCCGAAGCTAACGCCGCGCGTGATTGAGCTCGCCAGAATGTGGGTCGCCGCGCACCCGGTTCGTGGGCGGCCTAAGAAGCTGGTCGAGCAGGGCGTGAAAATAAAGTCGTCGAAGCGCGTGGTTTTGAAGGGCGACCCAGGTCCGTCGGCCAGGTCGAGACGCGTGTGACCTCGTGAGGTTTCTGATCGATGAGTGCCTGCACACGTCTCTGGTTGCGGTAGCCCAAGAACGCGGACATGAAGCAAACCACGTCAACTGGCTTGGGCTAAGCGGCGAAACCGACTGGGACCTCATGCCGCTCATTATCGATGAGGATTTCACCTTCGTCACCAACAATGCTAAGGACTTCAGGAAGCTCTATGCCAAAGAACCGGTTCACGCCGGCCTGATTATCGTCGTCCCTCAGGTCGGGCCTGAAAAACAGAGAGAGCTCTTCGATGCTCTCCTCGAGGATCTTGGCCCAGAGGAATTCCTGATTAATGAAGTTATCGAAATCGAGATCGAAAACGGCATTGCAATCGTAACACGATACGATCTGCCGTCGCCCTAGCTGAGGCTGCGCGATCTCCGCTTATGACCGACCCGGTTGCCAGTCGCTCATCTGCAAAATGTTACCGCCGAGTTTTGCAAACGCGCGTTGGCGGCAGGAGAAAACGAGAATCTGCTGATCGTGTGATTGACGATGCAAAGCGTCGAACATGCGCTCGATGCGGTCGTCATCGGAATAAACCAAAGCGTCATCCAGGATAACCGGTGTGGGTCGGCCGTCGCGGGCAAGCAAACGGGCGAAGGCCAGACGTGTCAGAACCGAAAGCTGTTCTCGCATGCCGCCACTCAACCTATCGACATCCTCATCCTGACCATTGCGGCGAACGGTCTGTGGCAACAGTGTGTTCTCGTCGAACACTATGGAGATGTCATCGAATAGCAATCCAAGCAGCGGTCGCAGCTCGGACATGACCGGCTTCAGATAAAGATCGCGTGCCGTCGAGCGCGCAGCGACCAGCGTCGTGCGCAGCCGGTCGAGGACGGCTTTTTCGAATTCGAAGCGTCTCGCTCGCTCTCCAGCGATTTCCAATTTTTCTGTGGCCTCGCGCAAAGCTTCTTCCACCGCGTCGTCGGACCGAGTGCGAATATGGCCATTGAGATCGGCCAGGGTTACACGCAACTGACTTGCTTCCTGTGTGGCGGCATCCTGAACCGAACGGGCGCGGCGCAGAACGGCTTCAGCGCTGGTGAGATCGCGAGCGCCGTCGCGCAGGGGAGCAGCGCGCATTTCGGCCGCTTCGCGCAGCTTTTGTCGTGCGGTGGCCTCGGTGAGCAGCAAGCGCCCCTTTTCCTCGCGCGCTGCATCGGGTCCCAATATGACCTCGAGGCTGGTCAGTTCCGCCTGGATGGTGACATAAGCCGTCTCCGCAGCCATGACAGCCTCGTCGGCATGGCTGCGCAAAGGCAAGGCCTCGCGCACGCTGTTGCGTGTTGTCGCCACACGCTGCTCGGCTGCGGCATGATGTTGCCGGATCTGTTCTGGATCGACTTTGAGTTCGAGGTCCCCGGCCCCGAGGGCACTCAGACGAGCAAGCTCCTCGTGTAATTGCTGTATCCCCTTGGGCGCGAGATCGGCAAGTCGCTGACGCGCCAAGCCCAGTTCGGTAGCTTTGTCGCGCGCTTCCACTAGGCGCTGGCGTGCCGTCCTGAGGCTATCGACACCGAGGGACGCAAGCAGGCTGCGGTGCTTCGCTTCGGCGTCTTCGATGGTCCGGTCGGCCTGCTGCGGCCGATTCGATCGCAGGGTCAAGGCTCCGATGCCGGCAATATCCAGGCGTACGGTGCCAGCAAAGCTTTGGTCTTCTGCATGGGGCAAGGGCTTGGCATCGATGGTCACCAAATCGGCGGCGCCGTCCCGGTATTCCATGCATAGCGTCGGCAGGGTTGCCAGGTGAGCTGCACGAAGGCTGGCGATCTCGATTTCGAGCGCCTGGAGTTGCTCGACAGCTTGTTCCGGCACCGCCAGCATCGCCAGTGCTGCCTCTCCATCTTCGATCTGGGTTCTGGCGACTTCGGCTTGTTTCAACCGGTTGTCCGAGCCGGCCAGTTGTTCGGCAGCGTCACGCGCCAAAAGAGTCGCATCCAGCCGCGCGAGCAATTCGCGTGCTTCGCGCTCTTCCAGTTCGGCTGCTTGAACTTCGCCCATCGCTTGTTCGTTTTCGGCAATGGCAGAAGCGCGCCGATCGAGAACCTCACTGCGGCGAAGCTGCGCAATCGTCGACTGCTGGCGCAAATCCGTGGCTCGTTTGAGCGCGGTCCGAAAACTATCGAGGGCCTGCTGCGCCGCGTCGTGGTGAATTGCGGCAAGGGCAGCTTCCGCCTCGGCGGCTTTCAAGGCTTCGCTGTGCGATTTGGCGGCCTCGACTGCGGCTTCCGCGGCCGAGATGGCTTCCCGCCGAGTGGCGCCTTCTTCGGGGTTTTCAAGCTCAGACAGACGCGCCAACGCCATGCGCCGCTTGTCGAGCGAATCGCGCAGACCGGTGACTTCGGCGCTGAGACGCTGCTCGTCTTTCACCAGCTTGTCACGCTCGTCGAGCGCTGCCGCATAGAGACCGCCGCTCTTGGGACGCAGCGTTGACGTAACCAGGCTATAGAGTTCTTCTTCACATGCCGCGGCGATTTCGGCCATGCGTCGCCCGCCGGTCAGGGCTTCAACTTCCCCCTGAACCGAGGACAGTAGGCTTTCGCGCACGCGTTTTTCGCCGTCCTCCTCGCTTTTGCTGCGCCTTTCGATGCCGGTGACCCCTTGGCGAACCCAGAGCAATCCTGCCGGTCCTGCGCTTCCGCCATGGATTAGTTTGCCGATAAAGGCTTCGGCCTCATCGGCTTGAGCCAACAGTCGCCCGCCGTCGAGGTCAATAACGCTGGCCAGCCTGCCGCCATAAAACTGCTTGGCAAGTCGATAGCGTCCTTCTGAAGTGGTGATGTCGGCCTCCACCACCGGATTGCCCCCACTGTAAGGCCGCAACAGTCGCACGCCTTCGGGTGTGCCCGTGTGAGGCTGGAAAAAGAGTGCGTGCAGCGCTTCGAAGAAGGTTGATTTGCCGAACTCATTGACCGCGCAAAGCACGTTGACGCCGTCGCCGATGTTTTCGATGGCGACGCCTTGCCCGGCGAACCGTTTGACGTTGTGGAGCCGAAGGGCCGTAAGTTTCATGATCCCATCGCCTCGCAATAGCTGAACAACCGAACCAGTGCTTCTCGCGATATGTCGCGTTCGACAGCCGACCGGGTTTCGTCGCTGCTTTCATCCAACAGTGCCTGCGCTGCCTCGCGAAGGGCACCAGAGCGGTCGATCCGATCCAAATCGCCACTTTCGCAGTCGGTCGCGAGCCCGTCCCCGTCCAGTTCCAGATAGGCGAAGTCGGGCGCGGCTACCGCGATCGCCGCTTGAAGGATCGTTCGCCCACTTAACCGCACCCGGCCAGACGCGGCAATTCGCAGCAAAGTCTGACGCCGCAGATGAGCCGGTGGAAGCAACGCTTCAAATGCCGCGGCGCTGTCGTCGCCAGACAGCAGATGCAGGGGAGCGGTTTTCCAGGAAAAGCTAGCTGTTTCAACGGCCACGATCTCGGGCACGGCGCCAGGCCCGGCAATGGAAACGACAAGGGCCTGACCGGGTGTATCATGCTTGAAACGGTCAGGTTCGGGCGCACCGCTATAACGGCTGCGCTCATTGATGGTGACGGGTCCGTGCCAGTCGCCAAGTGCCAGATAATCGAGGCCGGCCTTAGTCGCGCGATCTGGTGCAATGACATCGGACGCTGCTGAATCTTCGGAAAAGTTCTGAATAGCGCCATGAGCAAGGCCGAGCCGGATGGCGCCTTGCGGCGTCGCGGCGCTGTTCATCCACTCGGTAAGGTCGCGACCGGGTCTGCGGGTGGTGCAAGGTGCAGGCAGCAGCGCCACGTCCGCGCCAATGGTCAGGGTTTCGGGCCGCGTCGCCAGCAGGACATTGTCCGGCACAACGCTGTCCGCTGCACTCCACAATTGATCAGCCAACAGGGAATCATGGTTGCCAGGCAGCAATATCCAGCGCAGAGGCGCGCTCTGGCTCATCTCGGCCATGGCCTGCCGCAACATCGCTGGAGTGGGCGTTTCGGTATCGAACGTATCGCCGGCCAGAAGTATGGTGGATGCACCATGGACGCGTGCCTGCTCTGCCAGCCGGCTGATCGCGCCATGGCGCGCTTCACGGAGCCGCCCGCGCAGATCCTCTGGCATGTTGCCGAACCGCTTGCCGATATGAAGATCGGAGCTGTGGATGAATCGAAACATGGAGTCTCCGAGACTATGTCGATGCCAGGTTGCGCTGGGCGCGATCGATGGCTTCATCCAGCCGGGAGCGTGAAATCGCCGCAAGTCGCTCGACACCGAGCAGACGTGCAAGGTCGAGAGCGGGGTCGGACTGTTCCAGAATGTCCTCGTTCGCAACGACGACAGCGGCCAGCTCGGCGATTGGAATGTCGGCAATGGACCGGCGGGCATCGGCATCGAACGGCATGCGATAATCAAGCAGGTCGACCACCGTCCCTCTCTTCCATAGGAAGCTGCCGCTGGATTCTTCAGTTCTATCGAACTCGCGCAGATGCAGGTCGATCCGCTCCCGAATCTTGTTGCCCGTTCTGAGCCAGCCATGCGCCCGTGCGATGCGCTGCGCAAGGACGTCATCTCGCAGAGGTCCTTCCTGCTCGATCACCGCGTCGACCATGGACCGCAGCGTGCCTCGGTAGACGAAGTCATAAAACTGATCCGGGCTGGTGGAAAATCCGGTTAGATCAGTCAGGCGATAACGGCCGCCCGTCGGTACGGTATCATGCGTCGAATGCGCGGCCGCAGGCAAAATTCCTGCAGATGCCGATGGGCGCTCTCCCGTCGCGAGGGGAGCGGCGACAAGTTCTGGCTCTGATTTTATCGACGGATGTTCCGGTTCGCCGGCCGATGCTAGGTCTTCGGCTGGCAATGGGTCCATGGGGTCGACCTTATGTCCCATGTCCCAATGGATCGCGGCTTCACTTTCCTGTTGTTCAGCCTGTTTGCGACGGCTTTCCTCGAGCAGCGCGGCCAGGCTGGCATGAAGCCTCTCGGTGCAACCTTCGAGATCAAACCACCAATCGGTTGACCATACCCGGACAATGTTCCACCCGAGGCCGCGCAGGACCTGCTCGCGGACCTTGTCTCGATCTCGCGCCGTGGCAGAACTGTGATAGGTCGCGCCGTCGCATTCGACCCCAGCCAGATAGGCGCCGGCGAGATCGGGATGCCGGATCCCTATATCCACTCGAAAGCCCGAAATGCCGACTTGAGGAACGATGGTCCATCCGCGCTTCTCAAGCTCGGCAGCGACGGCCTCCTCGAAAGGGGATTCCAGGGCTCCGACCGATCCGCGTTCCTGCGCTGGCAATGCCACAGCGCCGCGTTCGGCAAAATCGAGAAAGGCTTTGAGATGCTGTACGCCGATCGCTTTGGTTCGGTTGGGGTCGATCTGGTCGGCGGCAAAACCTGAAAATACGATCAGTTCCTGCCGCGCACGCGTCACCGCGACATTCAGCCGGCGTTCGCCGCCGTCCCGATTCAGCGCGCCGAAATCCATGCTGCGCTTGCCGGCATTATCTTGCGAAAAGGTGATCGAAAACAGGATTATGTCACGCTCGTCCCCTTGGACATTTTCCAGATTCTTGACGATGGCGGGCTCAATACGCTCGTCGGCAAAGAACCATTCAAGCTCCGGCTCTGTCTGGCGTGCCTTGTCGAAAAGGTCGAGGATGAGCGACTGCTGTTGCGCGTTGAAAGTGATGACTCCGAGCGTGGGTCGGTCCTTTTCCGGTAGGGCCAGCCAACGCCGCATCCTGCTGACCGCCTCGTCGGTTACCGCTTGGGCTTCGATTCGATTGGTGCGGCTTTTGCCACGGTCATAGATGCCGGTCGTGATTTTTCGCAGCTGAACTGCCCGATCTTCCACCGTTGGCGAAGGGAATGTGATGAGCCGGTTCTGATAGTAGTGATGGTTGGAAAAGGCGATCAGCGACTCATTGCGGCTACGATAATGCCAGCGCAGGTCACGTACCGGGATGCCGGCCGCTTTGGCTTCGTCGAGAATGCTCTCAAGATCCTTTTCGTGTTCGACGACTTCCTCGTCCTCCTCGTTGCGGCCAAAGAAATTGGTGGGCGGCAACTGCTTGGGATCGCCTACGATTATGGTTTGATGGGCTCGCGCGATGGCACCGACGGCGTCCCAGGTGGTGATCTGCGATGCTTCGTCGAAAATCACCACGTCGAACAGGGCTTGGTCGGGCGGTAGATATTGAGCGATTGAAAGAGGGGACATCAGCATGCACGGCGCGAGCTTGGCAAAGCTCGTCGGCATCGCGCCAATCATCTCGCGGATTGACCGGCTGGGCCGCTGCAATTCCATCTGATGGCGCAACAGGCCCAACTCGGAATTGCGCGGGACGCCTTGCACAGCCGGCAAACCATGAGCGATGGCACTGATGACGCGAAGGCTTGCTTGAGCGCGGACAAGATCGTCGATTTCCCGGAAATCTTCGATGGCGTGCTCGTGCTGGAAGCGACGGAAATTCCGCAGCACCGGATCGGCATCCAGCGTGGCCGGCAGCCACCAGCGTACATAGGCCAGGCGGAACGCGGATTGAGCTTCAGCTGGTCGCACTAGACCCGCCTCGATATCGTCGACCAACGCTCCCAGATTGTGACTGACAGCCCTGCGACGAATGCCGCACCACGAAGTCCAGTCCCGGAGAAGATGACGGGCGTCGAGCAAGTCTCCCATCGCAGTCGTCAATTCGGTCAGCGGGTTATCATGTTCTGCCCAAGAAGGCGTCTTTCCAGCAGGGATCGCAAATTGGGTCTTGGCAGCCTCGAATGCTGCAGAAGCCGCAAGGAAGCGGGCTGCCCCATAGCGCATCGTGCTATCTGCTGCACCGCTTCGCAGGCTCGGGGCGGTTGCTTGCAGGAGCGCTTTGAAATCCTCCGTGCCGAGGCCGGGCAGGCGTAGCGTCTGTCGAAGCCTTTCGGCCATCGAGAGTATCTGATCGATACGGTGGGTGTCGGTATCAAGTGCGGCAAATCCGATCGGCTTCCCAGATAGGATGTTGGCTTCGACAGTGGCCCGGCGGTCCTGCATCAGGCGCAACAGCAGCAAGTCGTGCTGAGGATCGGCTACCCCCTCTGTGACATAGCCTTGAAGCAGCTTCTGGACTTTGCGTTTGCCCAACTGACTGTTTGGCCAGAATGCAGAAGCGGCCTGCTGCCATTGCTGCTCTATGTCCTCCACCCGTATGCGCGCAACGGCAGCCTCGTCATAGCGGGCCGACAGGTCCTTGCGAGACTTGCGATAGTCTCCGATTGCCTCATTGAGAGTGGCGAGGGCTCCCCGCAACTGGGCGAAATCTCGATCAAAGACAATGCTGACGTCATAGCCGGCACTGTCCTGGAGTGCCGCTGCTAGTTTTCGCAGCGCTTCGAGCTCCGCTTTTGACGCGTCGCCTTTGGCGCGCAGGCCGATGCTCACCAGGAAGGCGTCGAGTGCGGTCGCTAGAACCTCGGACGCATTCTTGAGGGTCTTTGCCCCTTCGAGCAAATTGTCCTGCCAGCCTGACGTCCACTCGGTGACATCTATAAGACGCAAGACCGACCGCATCTCCACCGACTGAAATGCGAGACCTGTTTCGGCGGCAATATGCTCCAGCGCCAGCCGGTTTGCCTCGTCATGGGAATCGCGCGATGGCCAGGACAATCTCGGAGCGTGCTGCCGCTTGTTCTTGAGAGCGATGCCGAGCGCCAGATAAGGCGTCAGACCATTGACATGGTGCCGATGCAGCGCTTCGACATAGGCATTCAGTTCGTCGCGACGGACGCGAAGCCGCTCGTTGATCGCAATCCACTCCGCTGCGTCCACGCGCACGCCGCTTTCCCAGCTGATCCTGAGCTGGGTGAGAAAGTTGCGTCGGTCCGCCTTGCTGGAATGGAGTTCGAGACAATGCGCGCCCAGGCCATGTTCGCGCAGGCGGCGATACACCACATCGAGCGCCGCCGTCTTCTCGGCCACAAACAGCACGGTTTTGCCAACTGAAAGACAGTTGGCAATCATGTTGGCAATGGTCTGGCTCTTGCCAGTGCCGGGAGGACCGATGATGACAAAATCGCGACCCTCAGCGGCGGCAAGACTTGCGGCGGTCTGTGAGGAGTCGGCCGGCAGCAGCAAAACCATGTCGGACGGGGCATAGTGCCGGTCGAGTTCGCGCTCGTCGCGGAATGATGCGCCATTGCCCTCGAAAGCTATCTCCGGCGTGTCGATCAGATGGCGCACGACACGGTTTTCGCGCAGCGCATCGGTACGCTCGACCAGATCCTTCCACATGAGAAACTTGGCGAAGGAAAAGGTCGACAGCGCCGTCTCGTCCACCACCTCCATGCCGGGGACGTCGCGCACTGCCTGGCGCATAAGACCGAGCAGCCTCGGCACATCAACGCCGCTTTCGTCCTCGGGCAGCTCACCGGAAAACTGTGGCAGTTTGAGCTCGAAGTCGCGTTCGAGAAACTGCAACAAGGTTGCGTTGAATCGCGGTTCATCTTCATGGAAGCGCAAGGTAAAATGCGATGTTGCGCTGCGGCGCTCGATTTTGACCGGTACGAGCAGCAATGGCGCGCGATAGCTGCGCTCGTCCTCGGCCTTCTTCTTCCAGCGCAGGAAGCCGACCGCCAGGAAGAGCGTATTCGCGCCGCCCTCGGCAAAATCGTTGCGCACTTGCCGGTAAAGATCGATCAGCCGGGATTCCAATTGACGCCCATCGAGCGTCGACGGGAGCTCGTCGCGCAGAAGCGCTTCCGCGGCAAAGCCACGCTGGAGGTCACGTCCGTGCACCTCGCGATAGAGGACAGCATCCCGCTCGCCCAGTGGATTCTGTTCGGGGAGCGAAATCAGCCGGATCGAAGCGCCTGCCATCAGACGGTCCTCGAGGTAGCCGACGTCAGTACAAAGAAACGGAATTGTCTTCTTGGAGTCCGGAAAATTGAGCAGGCGGTTCCGCAGTGTCAAATCGAGGAGCTTTTTCTGCCAGCGGTCGATCCGTCCGGCCGCTGTCGTCGGCTTTACCTCGACGATCTCGACCGGCAGGGCTACCACGGCCGGTGCGGCTGGCAACGGCAACGCGATTTCGGTTGCCGCCTCTGCATCCACGCTGCGGCGCGTCGGTTCGTGCGAAGCAAGCGGTGTGATGCCGCCGCTGCGCGAGCGGCGTATATCGATGGCTGCGACAAAGGTGGCTACCTGCGTTTCGTCGAGCCGCTGTTCGATTGCGTGTTGGGCAGCCTCCAACGTCATCGCCGGCCGATGCGTCACGCCTGTCGTCTCAAACACGATGAGTTCGCGCGATGCCAGCGCCTTGCGGACCTCCATGGCATCGGGTTCAATGGCGTTGGCGAGCGTCCTTTGTGTCATCCAGACGCCGACGGCCGCGTGTCCCTGAAACATCAAAACGACGGGATGCAAGCCCGTCGCCTCCAGGGCGGACGCGAATAACAGACTGGTATCGAGACAGGTTGCCAGCTTTTCTGCCGTAATAATTGAGGGACGTCGAATTTTTTGGCCGCGGCTTTCGAAGCTCGCAGGTGGCTCTGCATAATGCAGCGATAGGCCAGCAATGGCCGAATAAATTGCGGCCGCCAGCATGAATGCGCGTTGCGGATTGCCGCTTTGATAGCCATCGAGGCTGGAAGGATGACCATGCGCTGCGAGCAGCTCCGCTGCGGAACGCAGCAGTCCTGCGATCGCCGGGTCGTTCGGCATGACGAATGCGGCGAGCAATTGCGCCATATCGACGACGCCACCCCATTCGTCGCGGGCAAGCAGGCGCACCGCAACGCGCTGCTCGGCCAGCACTGCGCCTCCTGAGGTTAGGCGCAACGTTATCTCCCCGCGCTCAGCCTCGTTGAGACCGGCCAGATAGCCGGCGTCGAGATCGATTTTTCGATCGCTTAAGGGAAGCCGGTCGCCAGCAACGATCCGATCAATTGTCCAGCTTTTGGCGCGCAAAAAAGGGGGGTTCGATGTCAGCTCGAGAGTGCATTTTTCGAAACCCTGCTGGGTCGGGTTGTTGAGCGCGATAGACCGGATCACCGGAATAGCATTTTGGAAGGACGCATATGTAAAGCTGGCGGCGATGTCCGCCACGACTTCTATTACGGGCGCGGCTGATATACCGGCAGCATCGCCAGTCTCCGAACTCGTTTCCATACCCCATCCCCTATTTTCATTTACGATAGAACTTTGCCGCCAGAATTTGAAAGTAAATTCTCGGTATGGTCGCCGCTTATGTCCAGCAGCATAGATTTCTAAAAGTGTTACCGCCCAGATAACGGTCGAAATGGAGACAGGCGATAATCGGTCGTCACGATTGGAGGGGATCCAAAAGTCGCGGAAATCGGAGCGCCGGCGCACGCTGCTGAAACCCAAGACGGGCAGGACGTCATCCGCAAATGTGTGGCGGTCCGGGCGCCATGGACCAAGCGTTGCGCGCCTATCGCGAGCGCTGTCGTGGCGCCTATCGCGGACTCGGACCCAGCCCGACAGTGACGGCGAACCTCGATCGGCCTATCGGTGAGGCGGTCGAATTCCGCCCATAGACTATCGAAAGGCACGCACTTCCAGCTCTATCTCCTCGTACGCGTTGCCGGCTACCTAAATTCGTGCGCGCGGTCCAATGCCTTTGATTGCTGATGTCGTTGTGGAGACGTTTGATCGCTGAAGCATTTGTTTGCTGACCTAGCGGCGCGGGGGGAGGTCATTTATTGGGTACATCTCCAGCACTCTATGTGCGATCGCGAGGAAAATTTGTCCAGACAAGCGAATTCATCGAATCTGGACTAATCAATAAGTATAATGATGGTAAGATTCGGGGGGCAGGAATGGCCGAGGTTGGACTTTTGGAATGGGCGGATAAGCAGCCCGACTGGATTAGGGATGCCTTAAGAAGACACGCCGCGCGGCCGGGCTTCAACCTCGAGCAGGAGGATAAGGCCGGTGTAACAGCTCGGGTCCGCCACGTCGGTGGATTTACCGCTGATCTGCCCGAATGCTCTCCGCTCTCGGCGGAGCATTTGAGGGCCAACAGTTCGAACGAGCCGCGCGCGGTGCTTTGCTCACTCGGCCCCGTCAAGCATTTGAACCGCCTCGCCGAAGAGCAGCAACTGCGTTTCGCCACCGATGGCATCACCATTATCTACGGCGACAATGGAAGCGGAAAGAGCGGCTATTGCCGGATCGCGAAGAAGCTTTGCCGTAGTCTGACGGCGGATGATCTTCTTGGCAACGTGTTCGAGATCGGCACCAAACCGCCAGCCGAAGTGCTTGTCCGGTTTCTCGAAGAGGGTGCTACGGAACCGACCCCCATAACCTGGAAGGACGGAACGCTGCCCCCCGCGTCAATTGCACGGATCTCCGTTTTCGACTCCGCGAACGCTCGCCTCTACGTCGATAAGCAAAACCGTATCGGTTTTCTGCCCGCAGCCATCGCGCTTCTCGAAAGCCATGGACGTCACCGCACCGAGCTCGAAGCCGACTTCCGGGAAGAAATCAAAGCGATCGAAAAGAACCTAAAGACACCATTGCCGAGTGGGTACACAGCTGCCGGCGCGGTCGTAAAGCTGCTGGCTCGTCTCGAAATCAAGTCAAAGGACGTGATGCCTTCCGCAGCCGAAATCAAAAACCTCGCTGCCCTCTCAGAGCAGGACATGGCTGATCTCGCTGGCCTCGAACAGGCTCTGGCAAGCGACCCTTCAACGATGGCGACAAAGCGTCGGCGTGCCAAGGCGGCCTTGGAAAAACTGCTGACTGCATCTGAACAGATCGACGCGGCTCTCTCAGCGGCGGCCCTCGAGATTTATCGCAATCTATATGCAACAGCCGATTCTACAGCGCAGGCTGCACAACTTGCCGCCTCAGGAGCGTTCGCGACTATGCCGTTGAGCGGCGTTGGGCTTTCTCCCTGGCGGTATATGTTCGACCATGCACGAGCCTATTTAGCGAGCGTCACTGGCATCGATCATCAGCACTTGCCAGATCAGGAAGGCGATCGTTGCATGCTCTGCCAGGAGCCGATGACGGCGGACGCCGCGGGGCGGATCCAATCCTTCAATGACTTCGTAACGGGCGCCGCAAATAAGGCGGCGCAAGTCGCATCTATTGCCCATGAAGAGGCCCTGCGCCAAATCAAAGGACTCACCATTGCGACCGGGGAGGCGGTTGAGGCGGCTCTCGGAGAGTTTGGCGATCTGTCCGCCGCACGCAAGGCGATGGTGGCCCTGATCTCGGCATATTATGTCGAGGCAGGTAAAAGGCGTGATGCAATTGTCGTTGCGGCTGCGCTGTCCGAGTACGCTGCGTTCCCGCAACTTGCGGCGCCAGTTGCATCGAAACTCCGAACGGAGGCGGAGGCGCTAGAGGCCGAAGCGCTGACGGACGACAAGGCAGCGGCCGACGACGGGAACCGCGCTACCGATCGAGCTCGTCGCGATACACTCAAGGATCGGAAAAAACTGGGCGACGATCTCACCATCGTTCTCGCGCGCTTGGCGAATCTCGAAGAGCGGCGCAAGCTTCTCTCATGCTGCGATGCTGTCGAAACAGGCTCGGTGTCACGGCAGATGACGTCGCTTCGACGAAGCCTCGTCATGCAGGATCTCGAAAAGCGCGTCGTCGCCGAGATTGAGACTCTGGCGTTAACGCACATCCCGTTCGCAGTTAATGATCGTAGTCAAGATGGGCAGAGCTATTTCGAGGTCGGGCTCAACGCGGCAAAAGCGATCTCAAACAGCAAGGTCTTAAGCGAAGGAGAGCAGCGCGCGCTTGCCCTGGCCTGTTTCTTAGCCGAGGTCGGAGGAGACACATCGCGTCAAGGCATGATCATCGACGACCCCGTGTCATCTCTCGACCATGTTCGGATCAGGCGGGTCGCGGCAAGGCTCGTAAAAGAAGCGGCCACAGGACGTCAGATTATTATTTTCACCCATAATCTTCTGTTCTTCAACGAGGTGGTTGACGCAGCTGCGCAGGCCAATCCGCCGATTCCCCTTGTTCGAAACTACATCAACAAGTCCGAATCTGCCGGTTTTGGCTTGATTAGCGAAACTGACGAGCCGTGGATCGCACAGTCTGTCACGAAGCGCATCGAGACTCTCAAGACGCGCCTGAAGAGCTTCGACGGCGCCACTGATTTCACCACCGATGCTTGGCGAAGGTCAGCGAAGGATTTCTACAGCGATCTTCGGGAAACCTGGGAGAGGCTCGTTGAAGAAATCCTGCTCGGTAAAGTCGTCGAGCGATTTAACAGCGATGTCAAGACACAGAGCCTGAAGGGTGTGGTGGTCGAGGACGAAGACCACAAGCGAATCTATTGGGCCATGAAGCGAGTTTCGGAGCGTTCTGGACATGACATGGCGTCCGCCAAGGCCATTCCAGTTCCAACACCAAACGATATGAAGAGCGATCTTGATGGAATTGACCAATATCGTATCGACACCACCAAACGAAAAAAGGATGCCGAAAAGCGCCGGATTGAATTCGAACAGCCTCCCAAGGCGACTGTACTCTAGCCTAATGACTATTGTCGTGTATTACTGGCCCTCACTGGCTTCATCCTGCTGCGCATGCCGGTGTCCGCCTGCCGCGGGCGAAGCCGACGTGACGAGGAAGTATCGCGAGGGCGCCAAGCCATCAATGGCTGTGCGCTCGCTCTTCATCTTGGATTTCAGCGCCGAGAAGCCTGACCGCTGGTAGTGCTTCGCCTGCACAATGTCGCCGCCGGCAAGGGCATGTCGACCATCCATCGCGTCGTCCGGTCCCTCGGGAAAGGCCTCGAAACGCTTGTCGATCTCGCGACCTACGAGGTCGCGGGCCAAATCCTCAAACTCGTTATGGGACAAACTCGAGAAATCATAAGCCATGCGCCCAGATTGAGTGCCCATTTGGTGGGCAGACAAGCAACCGGGGGCACAATTGCGTCGTGCCTCTCCATTACCAACAAAAAGATAAACGCGCTTTCCAGGCGATGCGGTCGGATGATCGTTTCGCGCTTGGCAAAAGCGAACGGATTAGTCTATGGCTCTCGGCGGGGGGGCGAGTTATGCGACGGGTGCGAATCCTTCAAGTAGGCGATATTCACTATCCGGATTGGCATCCTTCCTCTAGCAACATCGATGCCAAGGATAGCAAGTTCGCTCCGAAAATAACGCAGAAGCTACGCGCGTCTTCGCTGCGTGCCGTCTTGACGAAGCTTCGGCGGCTGACGACTTCGAAGCCCTTGGATTCGATCGCCTTCATGGGGGATTTCACGAGCCGTGGCGACAAGACTTTCATTGCTTCGGCATTCCAGCATTTCACGTTGCTCTGCCGCGCACAGGGGCGCAGTTCAAAGGCGCTTCCGTTGATATTCGTACCGGGAAATCACGATGTGAACCGTGATGACGCGCGCGAACTTGGACCGACTGAGAAATTCAGCGAAATGGCGAGTTTAGCCGCCCGCTTGGGTTGGCAGACCGTTCCCGTGGACCAACCCGTGCACTTCAGACTTCCGACAGGATCCGCAGGCGCAAACTTCATCCTCGTCAACACAGCGATAGGCAGTTGGGAGCTTCAGAACCTTCCCGCGTTCCTTCGTGATCGTCTCGAGGCACTCGGTCCTTCTACAGAACCTGTAGATCTCGGCTCGCCGGACACCTCGGGACATTCGCCCGCGACACCTCCCAGCGATCCAGACAAGGAGGCGTCCGACGACGAGTATTACGGTCAGATGGACACGCCATACATCTCGCGTGAGATGCTTGCAGGCCTACAGGAATTGCTCCAGCAGCCCGACATGCGTTACGGCATCATGATCGGCCATCACAATCTGCTGCCACAAAAGACTCCGCGCATTACGCCATACGCGGAGATGCTCAACAGCGGATTTGTCAGAACTCAGCTGCTGCAGGGCAACAAGCCTATCGTCTACCTGCATGGACACATACATGCCGATCCGGTCGAGATCGTCAACGATCCAAGGTTTCCGGACGGCAAATTGATCTGCATCTCAGCACCAGAGATACAGTCAGGTTTCAATGAGCTCGTCTTCTTCACGACCGATCAGGGAGAGCTCGTCGGCATCCGACTTATACCCTACCGCACCAATGTCGCCGACGGGACGGTCATGGAAGGCGAACATTGCTTCATCTCGACTATGTCCAACGGCAAGGCCTTTCTGAACAACGACACGTTTGACCTGATGCGCCGACTGCGCGACCATGCCACCAGGCGCGGGAATGGGTTACTCTTCTGGGACGAGATCACTGAGATTGCCGCCTCCGCCGAGCTCGGGCTAGATTTGGAAGACTCTCTTCTGATGCTCCAAGCGGCGCGCTTCGTCGAGATAGACGGCCTCACGAAGGCAAACTCGGCTTGGCGCATTAAGGTAAGGGACGAATAGAGATGGAGAATCCGTTCGGCCCCAACAGGATCGAGTACGAAAGTCGCCCGATACTGTGGTTCAGTCAGAAGTCGGCCTTGATTTCTGCCGCCGCCAAGCCGGTCTTCGTCGCAGGGACGAGAGGCAGCGGCAAGACCAGTATTCTTCGCTCGCTTTCCACAGTTCATATCCTCGAAGACAAAAGTCTCGCGGACCAAGTCGGCAAGCTCGGCTGGTATGGCGTCTTCTTCCAGCTCAATGAGACATTTTCGCCCCTAATCGACAACGCGGTTCTGAACCTCATTCCGGAGCGGATACGCTTCGACACGGCCGCCGTGATCCCGCGGCAATTCGTAATCTTCTCTCACTATCTGGAGCTGAAGATAGTCGAACGCCTGCTCGAGAGCATCAGCCAGCTCAGACGCGACAGCCACTTGAAATACCGGGCCTCTGAAGATAGGGACGTCGCCTTGGCACTGCATCGCGAAGTGCTGCACTTCATACCCCAACCTGCCCGTCTCGACTTCTTCAGCATAGATGAGCTGCGGGGTGGGATAACCCGGTACGTCGACGAATGCTTCAACGCGTTCTTCTTTGCCGCCGATGAGGGAGCGACCGGCTTCAGAGCGACAGACCCTGGCGCGATCATTAACAAGGTCGCGACCGCGATCACCCCACTTTTAAATGGCCCATCTTTCGCCGGTGACAGGGCGCCCTTCTTCAAGATCCTGATTGACGACTGTGAGGCACTGACACCGCTCCAACAGCAGTTCCTGAACACCTTGGTGAGGAAGACGCGCGGCAATGTGAAATGGGTCCTCGCCTACATCGGCGGCCTTTACGACACGATCCGGACGATCATACCCGGCCAGTCGCTCTCGAATGCTGACCGGGACGTCGAGAATCTTGATTCAGTCGATCCGAGGGAGTTCGCCACGCTGTGCGAGAACGTGTCGTCGCTTCGGCTCTACTATGCGCTTCCTGACCATCTGCGGAGTGATCTCAAGCGCAACGATGCGCTCAGCGCGTTTTCGCTCAAAAACCGGCTGGGGCGGCTTTCCGTCAATGACATCATCGAGCGGGTTATCATATCGGGTCATTCCGAGGGCAGAGAAGAGCTTGTGGCACTCGCTGATGCAGCACGTGAATTCCTCTCCGTGAATTTGAGGACGGCGGATCAGCAGCAATTCCTTCTTGATCGAAAAGCGCGCCCTTATGCCGAAGGGCTGGCGCTCGCGCTCATGAACCCGGAAATCAAGCGCCGGCCCATGAGCAAGGCGGATGCTTCAAATCTGAAGAGGTCGATCGCCCGGAAACAGGGATGGGCTTTTCTGAAAGCGTGCCAGATGCTGCGTCTGCATGACTACCCGTACGTAGGGCACCAGATCATCACATCATTGAGCGACGTCTGTATACGCGATTTCCTTGATATAATGGGAGAGATCTTCCGCCGCAGTGTTCCGAGTTCCAGTGATCCACGAAAACTGGTGGAATTCATCAACTCGGATTTACAGATTCATCTCGAACAGCAGAGACAGGCTGTGAACGCCGCCTCTCAACGGAAGCTTGATGGACTTCAGGCGCTTTCACATCCGTACGAAGAAGAGAGCGTGCGCATGGTGCGGGCGTTGGGTTACCTGACCGCTCGCCTCCAGACAGAGTTTGCCGAAGAAAATGCTCTAGGAACGACAGAGAGAGGCATTTTCAGGGTTGATCTAAAGGAAATGCGCTCGCTGGTGAACCGACTGGAGCAACCCAGCGGAAAACTGGACGAGGTCCTGCGTCGGGCGGAAAGGGATGGGTTTATCCGGGAGGTCTCCGCCGCCGGCAACTTTGAGGTGGACCGCGCCGACCCCGCATCGAAGGAGATGCTGATCAGATTGCATCGGCGATTTGCACCTTACTTCGGGTTCTCCTATCGCGGCCCGTACGAAATCAACACAATCCCTGCGGCGCAGATGGTCGACCTGCTTTTTACCAGGCATCGGCTCCCAGAAGACTGGGCCGACTCGGTGTTTAAGGAGCTCGTCGCGCGGCCCGCACTCAAGACCGAATTCCAGCACTCGCTTTTCGAGAGCGATCTCGAATGACCGCTTCAACTGTCGAGTATCGAGTCTTCGGCCATCTGGCCGTCACTGAGAAGGCGAGAGATGCAGGTACCTGCGAAACGATGGAGGCAGATATCGCGATCGTCGCGCTTGGATGGGAAACGCGTTTCGCCGCGTTCGAAAACCATCTTGACCTGAAGGTCGGCAAAATCGTGGTTCTGGACTTTGCTCTGAAGGAAGCGAACGTCCCAGCCGTCGAAGAAAACCGGCGAAAGCTCATCGCTATGGGTACCCGATGGGGCGTCGAAGTGACTGCGATCACCCTCGAGCCTTCCATCGAGTATCAGAAGAACATCAATCTCCTCGATCACCTGCTCACTCAGATGGCCGCTTCATGTGGCTCATACGAAGGAAGCCTGCGGAAGGTTTTCGTCGAGTGCTCGACGATGCCGCGAATCTACATCCAATGGCTGATTGCGGTGGCATTCAAGAAAATGTCGATTCAGTCTCTCGAATTCGGGTACGCCGAAGGTATCTACGGGAACGCGATCGGCAAAGAGGATTTTTCCAGCGGCTTGGACCGATACGTCACCGTCCCTCATCTTCAAGGCAGCGGAGGAATGGGCGAAGAGAAAGTCCTGCTCGTGGGGATCGGAGGAGATGCCGACGTATTCTACGGATTGATCGATATCGTCAGTCCGGAACGGATCTCGCTCCTCGTCCCAAGAAGCGAGAAGAATGCGCATATCGATGCTTTGCTCGATCAACAGGTGGCCAAGGTACGTGAAACCCACCGGCTCGAAGATGGCGAAGTTCGCGACATCCAGGCTTTCGGGCTGATGGCCCACCTCGATGCTTTCGAGACGTATCTCGACGGGTTCGGCTCGCGTGCGGTGGTGAACGTTTTTGTCAGCGGCCCGAAGGTTCAGGCCATCGCTGCTGCCGTGCTCGCCTGCTCCGACAGCCGCGTCCATCTCAAGGCACGAATTCCCACCTCCTATGCCCATCGTGAAGTCTCAGCGAATGGGCGGTATCATATCTATAGGCTGATTGACCTGACATCCCCTGCCTGCAGCCTTCCCGGGACGTTCTGACACGATCTTGCATTCGAGTAGCATCATGGTCCCAGTAGCCGTTCCGCCAAGCCTTCAGCGCATGTTCGTGTCGCCCGATCCGGTCGATGGGGGACTAATTCCCACTTAGAAGCTGCTCTACATCAGATCAGGGGAAATGCAGACTGGCAGAATTCCATAATTAGCGACTCAAAACATATACTCAGGCGAGACTGTTTAGCATAGAAATAGTGAGCGCTCTCCAATATGTTAGGCTCTGTCGCAGTAGCGCAACAAGCTCAGTCTTTGGATGGGTGGTATGAGGATGAGACGACTGAATGTGTACAGGCTCAGTCATTTTATCGAGGCTCTCGTTTTTGTCGTAAGCGCGTTCGGTGCGACGTGGCTTACCAGCTTTGTGAACGCGCCATGGTGGGCATATGTGATTATAGCGGCCATCACTATGGGCATGTTCGTAGCCGTGCGTCGGGTCCTTTCTGAGCCGCAACGTATGGGACTCTTGGCACACAACTCGGCAGCGACCTCTGCGTGAACCCAGGCGCCTTGAAAATGTCCCCGATGCGTCCGGATTTTTGGCGGTGATCTTCAATCAAATGCGATGAGCTGCAATTTCTGGCGACGGCCACGCTAAGGGCGGGCCTCCAGCACCATGTTGAACGGTGTCTCCGCGGCGCGACGCAATCGCTTGAAGCCGCCGCCGGTCACAACCTTGCGCAGCCTCGCCTCACCGGCCTGGGCTCCAAGCGCGAGCCCGACTTCCTGCGACACGGATGCGGGCGTGCACACGAAAGTGGAAGCGGCATAGTAAACGCGGCCGACGGGATTGAGGTTCGCCGCCAGATGATCATGCGCGAACGGCTCGACGATCATCCACGTGCCGTCCGGCTTGAGCGATCCGTGGACATGGGTGGCGGCGCCCGTCGGGTCGCCCATGTCGTGAAGGCAATCGAAGAATGTGACGAGGTCATACGTTCCGGGATAGCTCTTGGCGGCCGCCACGTCGAACCGCGTGTTAACGCCGACGCCGGCTACCTCGGCCGCCTTGCGGGCGCGCTCAATCGAGGGGGCATGATAGTCGAAGCCGACGAAGCGCGAATTGGGGAAGGCCTGTGCCATGAGCACGGTCGATGCACCATGACCGCATCCAACATCCGCGACGTCCACGCCGCGTTCGAGCTTCTCGACGACGCCCTCCAAGGCCGGCAGCCAGGAGTCGATCAGATTGGCATTGTAGCCTGGACGGAAGAACCGTTCCGTACCGCGAAACAGACACGCGCTATGATCGTGCCACCCGACGCCCTTGCCGGACTGGAATGCCTGCCTCACCTTTTCTTCATCGAGCCACAGCGCGGACAGGAACTCGAATGCGCCTGCCATGAAGGCCGGGCTGTCTTCATCAGCGAACACCAGCTCTTGCTCGGCGTTGAGATAGAATTTGTCGCTCGCTTCATCGTAGTCGACGTAACCCGCCGCCGCCTGCCCGGAAAGCCATTCCCTTACGAGGCGTTCCTGGGTGCCGGTGCGTGTCGAAAGTTCGGCGGCCGTCATCTTGCCGCCTTCGCGCAATGCCTTAAACAGGCCGAGTCTGTCCCCCAGCAGGACTCCCGCGCCCGTTGCGATCGCACCGAGATCGCCGACCATTTTCCCCAAGAATGCGTCCAACTTTTCCTGATTCGCTTCAGACATCTGAATCTCCCTTTGGGTTCAATCTCTCCAGGCGACGGAGCCGTGCTCGTCATGAGGCGCCTTGAGCATCAGATGCTCGAAGACATGCAGATATCCCCGGCGGCTCATCCGCGCTGCCGATCCTGCACCAGACCATATCGGTGACGAGCGGCGCGGTGGTCGGGAATGACAGCCACCTCCATGCCGTTGAAAAGCAGGAAATCCGTCACTTTGCCCTCGTCGGTAACCGGCGGAGCCGGAGTGGTCGTCACCAGGGCAAGCCCTGTTGCAGCAGGTATCCTTGGGCAGCCTGTCAGAACATCGATGACTCCGGTTGTGGTGCCGGGGCGGGCGATCAGGGGCCAAGTGATTGTTCCGCGGCGGCTGTATGTTGTGGTAAGGTGATCATGCGAACTCTTGTTGGTCGGTCACGTGTTTTGCGGATGACCCGCATGTACTGTGCCAAATGAGAAAACCATTCAAACGCAATCCAGTAGATCTGACTGTATCCGACATTGTCGGAATTTGGACATCGCCGAACGCGAAGCGCTCGGGGCTTGTGACGATACTTGAGCGTGCTGCTTCGGAGGAGGGATGCGCCTCGAACCGGCCGCGAGGCCTTTTTCTGGCAACGGATATTCCGGCCGGGTTAGGCCGCGAGGAAAGCGACGGTGAATAAGAGGTAGAGGACCAACCGTTTTGAGCGGGTAGTTGCCGTGTTGCGCCCCCAGGCAAAGGCCAGCACCACGGAGCAGTATTTCTGGTGGCGATACTACATCGCCTTTAAGTGCCGGTTACCCGTTTTTACCCAGTTGGCCTGGTGCATTCAGAGCGAGGTCGTTGGAAACCGCTTATTGTGGCTATGAGCAAACTCGGGATGGAGGAGTGGACCCAAAAATTGGCAAAATGCCCCAGGGAGGATTACATGGGTCGCTCATTCCCCGTACTCGTTACAGGTGCGCGTCGCTACGCAAACAGCTTGCTTTTGACTTGGCGTTTCTTGCCGTTTCGGCATCGCTCACTAATTCGGCCGCTGCCGACACCGTGAACTGGCGTCAATTCGAAGGGACCAGCATAACTTGGGCCTACGACATCCACCCCTATGCGGATGCTCTCGCTGCGCAACTTTCCGGAGTTCGAGAAGCTGACCCGGCATCAAGGTCACGCCGGAACTCTACCCAGACGATTCTTACTGGAACAAGATGACGATCCAACTGACGACGAAGTCGCCAGCATGGGATGTGTTCGGCACTGGCATTCAGCCCGCGTAGGACCTCGCTCCGAGTGGCGCCTGCTGGACAAATACCTGAGTGATCCGAAGCTTACCGATGCTGGATACGACTACATTCGGACATGATCAAGAAGTGCGCGGCTCCTTCCTTCGCCAATGATAACTGGAACCAGGTCGTGGACGGCATCTCGTCCGGCCGCACCGCGATGACGATCGACTCAAAAATGTTCGGCTTCTGGAACGATGTTGCGGGGAAGCCGGCATCCGGCAAGATCGCCTTCGCTCCGCCGCTGCACGCACCGAGCGCCACGAGCTTGGATTCTGACATCTGGATCTGGGCTCTCGCCATGAACGCGGCTTCCGAAAAGAAGGGCACGGCCTGGCTGTTCATCCCGTGGGCCACCTCCAAGCAGGTGGCGCTCAAGGGTGCCCTTGCTGGCCAGCTCGTCAATCCGCCGCGCACGTCGACCTGGCAGGACGATACCTAGACTAAGTACGCTTCGCAGCCCGAGTTCAACAACTTCGTTGACAGCTTCAAAAAGATACAGGATCAAGCCGCGCTGGCTTTCACACCGCGTGTCGGCTTCGGCGAAGCCATGAACGCATGGGCCGTGGCGATGCAGAAGATGGCAAACGGCGATGACGTCGAGACGACGTTGAGGGCGCTTGCCGAAGAAATCCGCACTGGCCTCTGATCAAAAGGAACAGGGCAGTACTATTGCACTGCCCTGTTCCCGCCAACGGCGGAGATCACGCCGTGTCACCCCAAGCACTTAAACCCAGCGCTGCTTCGCCCGGCCGCGCCGACGATTTTTCTTGGCCGCCAAGGCGGCAGCCTGCGGCCGGGGCCACAACCGAAACGACCACGGCGATCAGTCCGTAAGCTGCCCGGGGCAGCGGAAGGGCGGAAAGCGCCTTCAGGTGGCCGCACAAGTAGGGTCTCGAGACGGACTCAGCGCGGCAGCACGCTCGATCCCATCAGCGCCTCATCGATGGCGCGCGCCGCCTGGCGGCCCTCGCGGATCGCCCAGACGACCAGCGACTGGCCGCGCCGCACGTCGCCCGCCGCATAGAGCTTTTCGACGCTGGTCCTGTAGTCCCGGTCATTGGCCTCGACATTCTTCGAGCGGCGGCTGTCAATGGCGATCTTCATCTGGCCGGCCAGTTCCGACACCGGCCCGCGAGCGGCTGGCCCGGCAAAGCCGATGGCGATGAACGCGAGATCGGCACGAATGACGAATTCGCTGCCGGCGATCGGCTTGCGCTTTTCGTCGACCTCGCAGCATTTGACCCCGGTCAGCTGGCCGTCTTCGCCGATGAACTCGAGCGTCGCCACCTGAAACTCGCGCTCGGCGCCTTCGGCCTGCGAGGACGAGGTGCGCATCTTGGTCGCCCAGTAGGGCCAGACCGAAAGCTTGTCTTCCTTTTCCGGCGGCTGCGGACGGATGTCGAGCTGGGTGACGCGGACCGCGCCCTGGCGGAAGGCGGTGCCGACGCAGTCGGACGCGGTATCGCCGCCGCCGACGACGACCACATGCTGGCCGCCGGCGAGGATCGGATGCGACGGCCACGCCACCGACTGGATCGGTTCGCCGCCGACACGCCTGTTCTGCTGCACCAGATAGGGCATCGCGTCATGCACGCCGCCGAGATCGTCGCCGGGAATGCCGGCCGCGCGCGGCGTTTCGGAACCGCCGCAATAAAGCACCGCGTCATGTTCGGCGAGCAGCTCGGCAACCGGCTTGTCGACGCCGACATTGACGCCGCAATGGAAGGTGACGCCCTCGCCCTGCATCTGCTCGATGCGCCGGTCGATATAGTGCTTCTCGATCTTGAAGTCGGGAATGCCGTAACGCATCAGCCCGCCGGGCCGGCTCTCGCGCTCATAGACATGGACGTCGTGGCCGGCGCGGCCGAGCTGCTGGGCAGCCGACATGCCGGCCGGGCCGGAGCCGATGACGGCGACGCGCTTGCCGGTCTTCTTCTCCGGCGGATAGGGCCTGATATGGCCGGTCTCGTAAGCCTTGTCGGCGATCGCCTGCTCGACCGTCTTGATGGCGACGGGAATGTCCTCGAGGTTCAGCGTGCAGGCTTCCTCGCAAGGTGCGGGGCAGATGCGGCCGGTGAATTCCGGGAAATTGTTGGTCGAATGCAGGTTGCGGATCGCATTGTCCCAGTCGCCATTGTAGACGAGGTCGTTCCAGTCCGGGATCTGGTTGTGGATGGGACAGCCCGTTGGCCCGTGGCAGAACGGAATGCCGCAATCCATGCAGCGCGCGGCCTGTTTCTCGACCTCCTTGTCCGACATCGGCAGCGTGAATTCACGGAAATGCCGGATGCGGTCGGAGGCCGGCTGGTACTTGTGCACCTGCCGGTCGATTTCGAGAAAGCCTGTTACCTTGCCCATAGTCCAGCTCCTGCTGTCCAGATGGCGCGCCTGGCGACGCCCTGCAGCTGGATCAGATGGGGCATCCCGTCCACACATGGGCCGCACCAAGTTGCCCAAAATTCGACTATGTACACTTGCCGGGCTCAAAGCTCGTGAGGGGCTCGCCATGCAGCCAGTTCTCGACTCTAATCGAAGGAGCCGGGGACTCCATCTGCAATACCACGTTGCGGTCCAAAGCTATTTCCAAAGGTTTCTGCACGAGCTGGTTTCCTCTCAGAGACGGCACACGGGTTCAGGGAGGAGCGCATCGCTCGTCTTGCCCCATTAAGTGCAGTCACAGTCACTCAGTCTCAAAAGCCATGCCAACGCGCTCAGCGCGCAGTTAGCGCCCATTGCTTCGAAAAACCTCGTCAGTGCCCAGATGTTGGTTGTAATGAACCTGACATTTGTCTGACGCTGTCAGCTTTTGGACACGCGATCACGCGCTTCGTGCCGCCAGGCCAGGCCGAGCCCTGTGTTGCCAGCGGTCGCTTCGATGATTGTACCGCCCGGCGCGAGCTGGCCACGCTGTTCGGCATTAACGATCATCGACAACGCAATGCGATCCTTGATCGATCCGCCGGGATTTTGGCTTTCGAGCTTGACGAAGAGAATTCCTGACTCCGACGTTGTACCGCTGACCAGCCGTGTTGGAGCTGAAATCAGAGGAGTTCGCCTTGGTGGAGACCTTTCGGACGCAGCGATAGCAGCCATCAACCAGCTTCTTCTAAAACACAAGGTGATCTTCTTCCGCGGCCAGGAGCATCTCGACGATGCGGAGCAGGAATTGTTCGCGCGGCGTCTGGGTAACCTTGTACCTCATCCCACGCAGGGGCCGGCAGCCGGCACGGCCTCAATCCTCAATCTCGATTCCGGCCGTGGCGGTGGCAGGGCAGACCAGTGGCATACCGATGTGACTTTCGTCGATGCCTATCCGAAATTCTCGGTCCTACGTGGCGTCGTCATTCCGGCGGCGGGGGGCGACACGATCTGGTCCAACACGCACGCCGCGTACGAGAATCTGCCGGCGCCGCTCAAAATATTGGCGGACAATCTGTGGGCTATTCATAGCAATGCCTACGACTACGCAGCCGTGCGCCCGCGCGCCACAGCCGAAGAGAAGAAGCACTTCGAGGAAGTTTTCACATCGACGATCTACGAGACCGAGCATCCGGTCGTGCGCGTCCATCCGGAAACCGGGGAGAAGTCGCTGCTGCTCGGCAATTTCGTGCAGCGCCTCGTCGGCCTTTCCAAGAGCGATTCCGCCAAACTCTACGAGGTGTTCCAGTCCTACGTCACTGCCCCGGAAAATACCGTGCGGTGGCGCTGGCAAGTAGGCGACGTCGCTATCTGGGACAACCGTGCTAACCAGCATTATGCGGTCAACGACTATGGCGACCAGCACCGGGTTGTGCGTCGCGCTACGGTTGACGGTGACGTTCCGATCGGCGTCGACGGTCGCCGCAGTATAACCCATGTCAAGGCAGCCAAGCCGGCGGCGAAGGCAGCCTGACCGTCTGAACAGGGTAAAGATGAAAACTTCGTATCGCCGCGGCCATATCGCGCTGCTTAACCGCCCCACAAAGCCTTATGATTTCCGAGAAGCAAGGCGAGTTGCGGGCTCGAGGCTTGGCCCGAAATCGAGGTCCTGCAGCGTGGCGCATGGCTCGAGTCGCTGCTCGTGGCCCCGCTGCAGCGGTACAGGTCCCCCACCGCCCCACCATCTCGCCCGCCCTGCACCTCGGATAGCGATCATTCACCGTTTGTTCATTATGATAGCGCACGATCATAACTGGACATGCTGGTAGCTCGTACATGCCTGAAGGCCCTGCGCGCCGACCCAGCGCCGGGGCCTTTTTACTTCCGCAAAATCGATTCCAGCAACGCGGGCACTTCGCAGGATGTCGGAATCCCGCGCTTGCGATGATACGCCGTACAGCGAATTGCGCGAGTCAAACGAATTTGGGTTTCTCAAATATAGAATCGTCGATACCGATCCTGATGGATCGAGCCTCGACGACGAAGTCAACCATCTTCAAACGGAATTATTCAACATTGCCGAGAGCTCCCGGTGTGCCGTCGAAGCCGACATTGGGGAGGTCAGCGGTCACCAACGATCATGGTGATCGCCAGCATCTTTCGTATTCACATAACCGTCGGCCTTGTACTTTCCCGAGGCCATGACATGAGTGGGTCTTCCAAGCACCGATTTGGCCCGGTAGGATTTGCAGGGGGCGCGGACAAGCGGATGAACAAACGGAATGATGCCGGAAAACTGCGCGCGCCTGCTGGGATTTAGCCGACCGTCGATAGGAACATAGCCCTGGTCGACGGCTTTCTGAAGGGCAAGAGTTTCGCCGACCTGGCTCAGGAACATGGCTTGTCGACAACGAGGGTGCGCCAAATCATCGAGAAGGCCGATCGGCTCGTGGGCGGCGCATTCAGACCAAGACTGAAACGTCCAACGCCTCGCCTCGGTCCGATTTCATGGTCGACTATCCCTATGTGTGCAAATGGCCGAGAAGCACCGGCTGGGTAGCGTCACGCCGCATCATTCTTTGCGGAGCTGGAGCGCGCGGGATCGCTGGAGCGGCTGGTGAAAGCGGTTGCCGGGGCGCACAACACGTGAGCTGGCGCCTCGTGTGGCAAAAGGAGAGGGCGAGAGCCCATGGCCTGCAATGAAGCGATCAAGCATTGCGATCGTGGAACCAAGCTAGTCGACCATCCGGACCGCGGCCTTCAATGCCAGCTCGCCTTGGAATCGGCCTTCCAGGAATTGGCTGAGCGCGCAGCGGAATCCGGCTGGACCGAGGAGATAGCCACGCGCTCCTCGAACTCGCCGGCGCGCGCCTCAGGAGCGACTCCGCCAATGACAGACTGAGAGGACGATTAATCGTGCCAGGGCAACGAGAGAGCGGCAGGTTCAAGAAGCTTCGCCTGAACCGATAGGAACGTCGCTGCGCCAATAAAATTGGCGGTGAAGGCTGACCGCGGCCGAGTCGGGCAAGCGAGCGAAGTGCTGAAATAAGGGCGTGAGAATCCAAGACATCGTTTGTAGAGAGCATCGAGCTTCGCGAGATTGTGGTACAGGATCGACCGCAGGTGTTCTCGCAGCGCTCGCAGAACCCGGGATTCTTCCGCGGCACCCGCCAAGGCGAAGAACGGTCAGAGTTGCACGATAACGTTTAAAAGCGAGCCTTCCTCCGAAAGTCTGCGCGCGCAGTTCCACGGTCCGATGCGCTTTCATAGCTATTCCAATCGCCGCGCCCATCCTCTCCCGGATCAGGTCCAGCGGGTCTGCAGTGCATGCGCCCCCAAAGTGGACGCCATTGGGCCGGGTGAACCGGGCTCGATTGCGCGCCGAAGGCCCGTTCCAGGCCCGGAAATCCGGGTCCGTCAGGGCGAGCGCGTGCGGGTCGAGGTAGAGAACGGCCTTGCCGAGAAAACGACCGTGCACTGGCATCGCGTGCGTGTGCCACATGCCATGGATGGCGTGCCTCACCTCACGCAGAAGCCCGCGAAAAGGCAACGGAAGATCTAGCATTTATGGGGGAAATGTTTTTTCGGAGTGCTTGACCCGCAGGAAGGGCAGGGCATGACTGCCTATCGCCCGACCCGGCCGGCCGCACTCATGACCGGCTGGGCTCGGTTAATCCTGCATGCCGCGCCCATGAGGTTGCGCTCTGTCGGGAGTGCGTCGAGCACAACGACGAGATGTAGTTCACGATCTTTGAAACGCGTGTCAACCATCCAAAGTGTGGATGCCTTTCATCGAAACAAACGATTTCATCAATGTTCTGGAATCCTGCATGGGCAGAACAGAAACCGCCCGAAAGGAGATTTTTCATGCGCTCTACCGGGCAGTGGAGTGCTGGGAAAGGGAGTTGCAACTGACCGGGTCCGACTTCTTCCGAGTCTATGGACAGACTGGGAGACGCGCACGGTGTAGCGGCTCACATCGTCATACTGCACCTACGCCACACACCGGCCGGACCTGATCCGGCTTTATGAGCATTGGGCTTTGTCAGTTGCCCAAGCGTGATGGCTTTCGCGACGCGGCGCGCCTCAGGAACTGAGCCGCGTCCAGGTCGAAACGCGGGAAAGAAAGACAGGAAACAGAATGGCCGATCAATTCGCAACGGACGTCATTGCCCTGATCAAGAAACGCGCCGAGTCGGAGAGCGGTGAGGGAATGCCTGCGTCATTCGTCGGCGAGATAACAATCGCCACGGAACTGGACGCGCTCGGGTTTGATTCGCTGGGTTTGGCGGACGTCCTCTGGGATGTGGAGCAGGCCTACGGCATCAAGATCGACATGAACACGGCCGATGCCTGGTCCAATCTCAAGAATGTCGGCGACGTCGTGGAAGCCGTCCGCGGCTTGCTTGCGAAGGAGGCTTGAATGGACAGGCGCGTCGTTATCACCGGAGTGGGCGGCCTGTGCGGACTGGGCACCGACGCCGCCTCTATGTGGAAAGAGATGCGCGAAGGCCGCTCCGCCATCGGCCCGATCGCCAATTCCGAGCTTCATGACCTGGAGGGCATGACCGGCGCTGAGATCAAGGCGCTGCCCCAGCACGACATCAACCGGGGGCATCTCATCTCCATGGACCGCTTCAGCTTGCTCGCCGTGCTTGCAGCGCGCGAAGCCATGCGGCAGGCCGGACTTTCCTGGGACGAGGGGAATGCCCATCGCTTCGGCGCGACAGTGGGCGTCGGATTTACCGGTTCATACGCAACAGAACAAACTTACCGCTCACTGCTTTTGGGTAGCGCAATCCGTGCTGAACTCTTCACTGGAGTAAAGGTGATGCCCAGCGCCGCTTCCGTCCATCTTAGCTTGAGCCTCGGCTTGCGCGGGCCGGTCTTCGGGGTGACCTCCGCATGTGCCTCGGCCAACCATGCGATCGCCTCGGCGGTGGACCAGATCAAGCTGGGCCGGGCCGACGTAATGGTTTCCGGAGGCAGCGACGCACCCTTCGCATGGGGCGTGCTGAAAGCATGGGAAGCAATGCGCGTGCTTTCACCCGATACCTGCCGGCCCTTCTCCGCCGATAGGAAGGGCCTGGTGCTGGGCGAGGGTGCGGGCATGGCCGTGCTGGAAAGCTACGAGCATGCCACGAGGCGTGGTGCCACAATTCTTGCCGAGATCGCCGGCGTCGGCCTTTCCGCCGATGCCTTCCACATTGCCGCGCCATCTGTCGAGGGGCCAGCGTCGGCGATGCGCGCCTGCCTTGCCGATGCCGGGCTGAATGCCGAGGACGTCGACTACCTCAACGCGCACGGCACCGGTACCAAAAGCAATGATCAGACTGAAACGGCGGCGATCAAGCGTGTGTTTGGAAACCACGCTTATTTGATGTCCATCTCTTCCACCAAGTCCACGCACGCGCATTGCCTCGGCGCAGCGAGCGCGCTTGAAATGATCGCCTGCGTGATGGCAATCCAAGAGGACGTCGTGCCGCCGACCGCCAACTATCGCGAGCCAGATCCCGCTTGCGACCTCGACATCACACCCAATGTGCCGCGCGAGCGCAAGGTGCGCGTCGCCATGAGCAACGCCTTCGCCATGGGCGGTACGAACGCAGTTCTGGCATTCAGGCAGGTGTAGAAGCCATGCAAGACGCCTCATTTGAGGTCACCTGTCGTATCTAGCTGCTTGCCGGACCACTATGTGAAGCGAGCGCTATTGGCTGCCTCTGCGATGCGGGAATTGGCAGCGGACGTCTCACGATCAAACAGGCATCTGCTTGTAGAATTCTTTTAATCGTGAAGCGGCGCGAGTGCGCTATCCGTTGAGGTGAGCAAGGCCGGCGCCCTGGGTGAGCGCTGGTGTCGGGTGGTGGAAAGTACAGGGGGAGCTGTGTGGCCCCCTCTTTCTCGGCCTCGACGATGTGCGAAGGAGCCTGTGCGGCGAACGGGCCGACGCCCCAGGCTCAGAACCTGGGCGAACCTAACTCCCGCCAAAGGACAGCCCAGAGCTGGATACACGAAAGAGATACTGAACCCGCGAATCAGATTCTGATCAATCGTCGTGTCTGAGCTCCGCTCGGCTCTTACGGAGATAATCGCGCGGCCCGGCAACGGCCGCGCGTGCCGCGGGCGTGAGCTTTGCGCTTCGTCAGAAGTGCCTCGAGCGTGACGACGATAATTGACCAGCCATATGGAACGCATTCGCCCAGTTATCCAAAGCGTGGATACCTTTCATCTAAACAAAGGATTTTACCGTTTTTGCTGCAGGTCCCATAGAGGCGCTTCAAGTTGGAAAGATAGGTAGTTCCCATGGTTGCGTTGGATCCGAGGAGCATCATCTGGTGTGCGGGGCGCACAAAGTCAGTCGCATCTGCATTACGGCTTGGTCTTTCGGCGGTCTCCACAAGTTACGCCCCGTTGGTGCGATGCCAATTATTTAACCAATGCTTGGACATTTATCTCAACCAGACAGCTCCAAGGTGAGGTCTTCCATGCGCCCGAATGTCGATTGGAAGTTGTGCTGGGAAAATGAGCTGCAACTGGCCGACCATGTCGAACTCTCCGACTTTTTTCGAAAGACCTATGGACGGACTGGCGCCTTCAACGCGGAGCCATTCGAAGGCGGCCGCAGTTGGGCCGGCGCGAGGCCGGAATTCCGCGCAATCGGCTACGACGCGCATGGGGTAGCGGCTCACATCGGCATGCTGCGGCGCTTCATCAAAGTTGGCGAGGTCGACTTGATCGTCGCTGAATTGGGCCTGTACGCGGTTCGTCCGGATCTTGAAGGGCTCGGAATCGGTTTTTCGATGCGCGTGGCGTACCCAGTGCTCCATCAGTTGGGTGTTCCATTCGCTTTCGGCACGGTTCGGCACGCGCTGCGAAACCATGTCGAAAGATTCTGCAGAGCCGGCCTCGCGAACATTGTGTCGGGCGTTCGCGTACGATCGACCCGTCCAGATGTGCATCCCGACCTGCCGCCCACGCGCCTGGAAGACGTACTCGTGTTGGTTTCGCCGATCGGACGCTCGATGGACGAGTGGCCGTCCGGTACCCTGATCGACCGGAACGGTCCGGAACTATGAAGCCTCTGGACTACATATGCGAAGGGCAGAGTGACAATGCCGATGGCACTGCAGAGCGCAGCGTCTATCTGACGTTTGACGATGGTCCCAATTCATTTTTCACACCGCAGATACTCAATGTGCTGGCGCAACATCAGGTGACGGCGACCTTCTTCGTTGTTGGGGCCTACGCGGCCGACGAGCCGGAACTCGTTCGCCGAATTATTACAGACGGGCACGGTATAGCCAACCACACGATGACTCATCCGGACCTGGCCAAATGCGGGTCCGTCGAAGTCGACTGCCAGATAGTTGAGGCAAACAGAGTCATAGGGATGGCTTGCCCGCAGGCCATGGTTCGGTACTTTCGTGCACCGTATGGCATCTGGACCGAAGAAGTAATCGCTGCATCAGCGGGTGCGGCATTGGCGCCCGTCCATTGGTCCATTGATCCACGCGACTGGTCTCGCCCCGGCGTTGACGCCATCGTCGACAGAGTGCTCGCCGATATCCGGCCGGGCGCAATCGTGCTGTTGCACGACGGGTGCGCTCCCGACGAATTGCAACCAGGCAATCAAGCCAGTCTGCGCGACCAGACGGTGACAGCGTTGTCACGCCTAATTCCAGAATTGCACGGCCGCGGATTTGTAATCCGATCACTTCCTCAACACCCCTGAACAAACAGAGATCCTATGGACCTTCTCACCACAGCCAGTACTGTTGCCGTTTCGTCTTATGCGGTGCTCTCGACTGTTTACAGAGGCATGCAAGCGGTCTACTCCCAACCGGAAAATGTTACGCCGCCGTCGGAAAGCTTGTTCGGATCCGACCGTTGGCCGAGCGTGGATGTCATTATCCCCTGCTACAATGAGGACCCGCGCACACTCGCGGCGTGTTTAGCTTCCATTGCAAATCAAGATTACGCCGGAACATTTCAGGTCTATCTGGTTGACGACGGTTCTGGAAATCGTAATGCCGTCATCCCGGTACATCACGCCTACGAGGGCGACCCGAGATTCAATTTCATTCTGCTCCGCGAGAATGTTGGCAAACGCAAGGCGCAGATCGCCGCCATCCGCCGCTCATCTGGAGATTTCGTGCTCAGCGTCGACTCTGACACGACACTTGCGTCCGACGTCATCACAAAGCTTGCAGTAAAAATGCGGGATTCCATGGTCGGAGCGGCCATGGGCCAGCTGACGGCATACAACCGCAGCGACACTTGGTTGACCCGATTGATCGATATGGAATACTGGCTGGCTTGCAATGAGGAGCGCGCGGCGCAAGGTCGCTTTGGTGCGGTCATGTGCTGCTGCGGCCCATGTGCAATGTACCGCCGGTCTTGTCTCCTTTCTCTGCTGGATCAATACGAGACGCAGCTGTTCAGGGGGAAACCAAGCGACTTCGGTGAAGACCGTCATCTTACGATCCTCATGCTGAAAGCAGGCTTTCGAACCGAGTACGTTCCAGGTGCCGTCGCGGCGACAGTCGTTCCGGACAAGATGGGACCTTATTTGCGCCAACAACTCCGCTGGGCACGAAGCACCTTCCGGGACACGATGCTTGCGCGAGGTCTACTGCGTGGCCTGGATCGCTATCTAACTTTGGATGTGATGGGAGAGAATCTCGGCCCATTGTTGCTCGGCATCGCGGTAGTAACGGCGCTCGGTGAGCTACTATTTTCACATACAGTAAATTGGTGGACGGTGCTGGCTATTGTCACGATGACCATAATCAGATCTACGGTGTTATCTTTCCGCACTCGGCAGCTTCGATTCATCGGCTATTCAATGCACGCGTTAATCAGGATATTCCTGTTGATCCCCTTGAAGGCTTACGCCCTGTGTACATTGAGCAATAGCGATTGGCTGTCGCGTAAAAGTGTTCCCCTGCCCAACAGGAGCACAAAGGAAATCACAAGCGCGATGCCGCTTGCCGGAGCAAATGCTGCGGGCAATTCTGGAATTGCGGAGTCACTTCATACTGCAGATCTTTCGCTCACAGCTGGTGAAGTCTGACGGCCTTGCAGCGCCGAGTGACCGAGTAAGTTGTGTCAGTCGACACGGGGTGAAGCTTTCGAGTTACCTATGGTCAGAACGGGAACTATCTGGAAGCGACACGTGGCATCTTGACGTTATTCTTTGGCGGAAGCGATACACGCGTCGCTCCGGCCGCGACTTTCCAAAGGTGCCATCTCAAGGCGGTGGCCTGCTCTGAACCAGAATTCGCAAGTAAGCTGCCGGTGGCCAATCGGACTCATTCCGCTTGAGATAGACGCATGTCCAATGTAGCAATCGACCTTACCGGCGTAACCAAATTATTCGGAAACAAGCTCGTTGTGGACGGGCTGTCCTTCACCGTTGCATCGGGAGAGTGCTTCGGTCTGCTGGGGCCGAACGGCGCAGGCAAGAGCACGATTGCGCGTATGCTCCTCGGTATGACCCGGCCTGACGCGGGTGATATAACAGTCCTCGGTCTACCAGTGCCGGCACGCAGCCGCTTGGCCCGCAAGGGCATAGGCGTGGTCCCGCAGTTCGACAATCTCGACCTGGAATTTACGGTACGCGAGAACCTGTTGGTGTTCGGGCGCTACTTCGGCATGAGTACAAGAGAGATCAACGCCGTCATCCCACGGCTCCTCGAGTTCGCTCGCCTTGAGAGCAAGGCGGATTCACGTGTCGGCCTGCTATCCGGCGGGATGAAGCGGCGCCTGACGCTGGCACGTGCTCTGATCAACGACCCCCAGTTGCTTGTGATGGATGAGCCCACGACCGGCCTCGACCCGCATGCCCGCCATCTGATCTGGGAGCGACTTCGTTTCCTGCTGGCGAGCGGAAAAACGATCATTTTGACCACCCATTTCATGGAAGAGGCTGAGCGGCTTTGTGATCGGCTGTGTGTTCTCGAGCGGGGACGCAAGATCGCCGAGGGCAGTCCTCATGCGCTGATCGACGAGTACATTGGGTGCAACGTGATCGAGATCTTCGGCGGCAATCCACAGGAGCTGATTTCGCTGATCAGACCGTACGTTCAGCGTGTCGAGGTAAGCGGCGAGACGCTCTTTTGCTATGCGCCTGAGCCGGAGGATGTGCGCATCCAGCTTCGCGGTCGAGCGGGTCTGCGTATTCTAGAGCGTCCACCCAGTCTGGAGGACGTTTTCTTGAGGTTAACCGGACGTGAGATGGAGAAGTGAGCAATGGGTGAACGTTTTGCGGCCGCTCTACCCGCCAACGCCTGGAACTGGATCGCGGTGTGGCGCCGCAATCATCTGGCATGGAAGAAGGTGGCATTTGCTTCAATGCTCGGCACCCTTGCTGATCCGATGATTTACCTTTTCGGGCTCGGCACTGGCCTTGGACTGTTGGTAGGCCGCATCGAAGGTGCATCCTACATCGCCTTTCTGGCAGCCGGCATGGTTGCGACGAGCGCGATGACAGCATCAACCTTCGAAACAATTTACGCGGTTTTCGGTCGAATGCGCGATCAGGGCACTTGGGAAGCAATCCTGCACACACAACTTACCCTCGGCGACATCGTTCTCGGTGAATTGACCTGGGCAGCCACAAAGGCCTTTCTGGCCGGTACGACAATTGCGATTGTTGCCGCCGCGCTAGGTTATGCCGCGTGGACGTCGGTTCTCTACGTGCTGCCGGTCATCGCTCTCACCGGGTTCGCCTTTGCGAGCCTGGCCATGCTCGTCATCGCGCTCGCGCCCAGTTATCACTATTTTATTTTCTATCAGACGCTTGTCATCACACCCATGCTGTTCCTTTCGGGCGCGGTTTTTCCAGTCGGCCAATTGCCAGGAGTGTTTCAGCAGATTGCGGCCTTCTCGCCGCTGGCGAATTCTATCGATCTAATCCGTCCGGTGATGCTCGGCCGCCTGGGCGACAATGTAGGGCTGCATATAGGCGCACTTTGCATGTTCGCTGTATTGCCTTTTTTTCTGTCGGCTGGACTGTTTC
This sequence comes from Mesorhizobium sp. M2A.F.Ca.ET.043.02.1.1, assembly GCF_003952405.1. Classification (NCBI taxonomy): domain Bacteria; kingdom Pseudomonadati; phylum Pseudomonadota; class Alphaproteobacteria; order Hyphomicrobiales; family Phyllobacteriaceae; genus Mesorhizobium; species Mesorhizobium sp. M2A.F.Ca.ET.043.02.1.1. The sequence continues at coordinate 2,789,836 of NZ_CP034445.1, read as the reverse complement.
ATCGACGACTAATGCGTTGACGCTTACCTACGCCCATCAACGAGAAGGAGGTCCGCAATGCCGGATTGCAAACTGCCCCCAGCGGCCCGGAGGCATGCGTGTGCCAGGAATCGCGAGTGGTACAACAACGCCGAAGCCGGGCGCCACCCAGCCGCTGCAGGCACGCGCCCATCTTCGCGACCACACCTCGGAGTACAGGCTGGGTGGTGAGGCGCGCGGACCCACCCGGAGCGTTCAAGCGATAGCAGCCAAGCTTCTTGTGCGCGTCCCCAGACCGTCGCGGCCATTATTTAGTTGGATACACATGCAATGACCCACAACGAACCAACTCCTGAGCCTTTTGTGATCCTTGCTATGCCAAGGACCGGAACACACTATTTAGAAGAATTGCTAAACGAGCATCCGACCGTTCTGAGTAACGGTGAGTTGCTAAACGAATATGATCCCAATTGGCCCAGCACGGATCGCCTGCTAGGCACGGATCGCGAGCTTCTTGAGCTTGCCTATGTGCGCTGCCCTATGCGCGACTACAAGAATGTGACGCATCTTGGCTGCAAGATCAATGAACCTCAGTTTCGCGAGCGTCCAGCATTCTTTGCGGAATTAGCTCGTTGGCCAGCACTCAAGGTCATCCTCGTTGTTCGCCGAAACGTATTGGAATCGCTCCGATCCTTTGTGCAGGCCAGGGAAAGCGGTCAGTGGCTGAAGTTCAGCTCGGACAACGATACCGCTCGGCCACCGAGCGTCAGGTTGTCAATCGCCGACTGTGAGGCTTATTTCAAAGCCGCCGACGATTTTCACGCTCGCGTTATGGACTCCTTCACGTCGACCAACCTGCTTGTAATGGAATACGAGAGCCTACTTCACGAACCTGCCCAATGCTTGGGAGCGGTTTGGGATTTCCTGGGCGTTCCAGCGCTTGAGCCATCAGATAACGCCATCTTGCAGCGCCAGGAAACGCGACCGCTTGATCAAACGGTGGAGAACTTTGACGAGTTGCGGATTCACTTCGCACGCGGACCTTATTCAAGATTTTTTGACCTCGGAGATTCAATGCGCTCCTACGCTTAATCGCTTGTACCGCGTGCTCTGATGGGCGTGTAGGATATCCTGCAGTTTGCGCGCATTCCGTTCCAAAACTGACAAACCAAAGTCACCAAGGCAACCGGCAGTCGATCTGCGGCGAACATCAAAGGGCACGGGCGCAAGGCGACCTGGTCAATTCCCTCTCTGATGAAGCACTTCCTCAGACGCGATCTTTGGCGAGCCTCGAGTGCAGAATTCCGGCAAGGTGGAGGGTTCCAGTGCGCAACTGCACCAATCTCGCTGGACGGGACAGGCGTCCAGTTGGCACGGCGCTTGCTCCGAGATGACAGCAGCGCTCGACCGGAGCGCAGCATGGGAGAAGGAGGAGCCCCCACCCCGATCCGGTCAGGGAGAGAGAAACGATGTTGGTTCCAAGAGTCCCCCGCGCGATCGCAGCGCCCCGCAAGCGCCATTTTGCCCGGACCTACGTGCAGGTACTTGCCGCCATGGTCCTTGGAGCCGCAATTGGCTACCTCTATCCGGAAACCGGCCAAAGCCTGAAGCCGCTCGGCGATGCCTTCATCAAAGTCATCAAGATGATTATCGCACCTGTCATCTTCCTGACAATTGCGACCGGCATTGCCGGCATGAGCGATCTGCAGAAGGTCGGCCGAGTTGCCGCCAAGGCGATGGTTTATTTCCTTACCTTCTCGACGCTTGCACTCGTTGTCGGGCTGATTGTCGCGAATATCGTTCAGCCTGGCGCCGGCCTCAACATCGATCCGGCCTCGCTCGATGTCGAAGCCGTTAAGGGCTATGTGGCCACGGCTCACGAGCAGTCCGTGACCAGCTTCCTGATGAACATCATCCCGTCAACGATTGCCAGTGCCTTCGCGGAAGGCGACATCCTGCAAGTCTTGTTCTTCTCGGTCTTGTTCGGCATTGCTCTGGCGATGACCGGAGAGACGAGCAGGCCGGTCGTTACCTTTCTCCAGGCGCTCACCGCCCCCATTTTTAAGCTCGTCGGCATTCTGATGAAGGCTGCACCCATCGGCGCCTTCGGCGCTATGGCCTTTACGATCGGCAAATACGGAATCGGTTCGGTGGCCAACCTCGCGATACTGGTCGCGACGTTCTATCTGACCGCCTTCCTCTTCGTGTTCGGGGTTCTCGGCGTGGTCTGCCGCTGCAACGGCTTCTCGATCTTTTCTCTTGTCCGCTACATCAAGGACGAGCTGCTGCTTGTCCTGGCAACGTCCTCCTCGGAGGCCGCGCTGCCCTCGCTCATGGAGAAGATGGAGAAGGCCGGCGCCGCGCGTTCGGTCGTAAGTCTCGTCATCCCTACTGGATACTCATTCAATCTGGACGGCACCAATATCTACATGACGATCGCCGCCCTCTTCATCGCGCAGGCGACGAACACAGATTTGTCAATTGCCGATCAGATCCTCCTGCTGCTAATTGCGATGCTTTCCTCGAAGGGTGCGGCAGGCGTCACCGGCGCCGGCTTCATCACATTGGCCGCTACTCTGTCTGTCGTGCCGAGTGTTCCCGTTGCCGGAATGGCTCTAATTCTTGGCGTGGACCGCTTCATGTCGGAATGCCGCGCGCTGACGAATTTAGTCGGTAATGCGGTGGCATCGCTCGTTGTCGCTCGCTGGGAAGGCGAATTGGACCAGTCCCGGATGGAAGCCGCTTTCCGCGGTTAGGGTTACATCAAACGGGCTCCCCGCAAGCAAGCAATAGCGCGACGTGTAAGTCACGGCCTTCACAGCAGTCGAATTGCCGGCCTCCAAAGAGCGCTGGAAATAGTGTACTAACGCGGAGAGTAATACAACACCATGAAGCCCCTAAGCAAACGAACGGTTCACGGAAACTCATCTGGGTCCGCATGGAGCGCTGTTCGTCGAATGCGTTATCAACCGTGGGGTGTGGTAACTATTTCAGCTTGCCGCCCCAAGCCGTCGCGGGATCGCACCGGATGACGGAGGACCGGCCGATCAGAATCGCTAGGGGAAAGCGCGTCACAATTGCCGATCTCGCCCGCGAAGCCGGAGTCAGCGTAGCAACAGTCGATCGGGTTCTGAACGTCCGCCTTCCGGTGCGAGAGGAGACCGCCCAGCGGGTCCATGCGGCCGCGCACGCGATCGGCTATCATGCTGCCGGTCTCATCAAACAGCGCTTGCAGCAGCACCTGCCGCACTACAAGCTGGGCTTCATCTTGAGAAAACCTGCCCACGATTTTTACCAAGATTTCGCTCGCAATATTGAAGAGTCGGTCAGTATGGCTAAATCCTTCCACGGCCTTCCGATCATCGAGTTCGCGCAGTCACATTTGCCGCGTGACCTGCTCCCGCTTCTTAAGGACCTTGGAAGCCGCTGCCAGGCGATCGCCATGGTGGCGGCCGATCACCCGAAAATCACAGCATCAGTCGAGGAGCTCAAGGCGAAAGGTATCCCGGTATTTTCGCTGTTATCCGACTTCGCCGATGGCGTGCGCGAGGGCTACATCGGCCTCAACAACAGCAAGGTCGGACGGACTGCCGCTTGGGTGTTTTCCAAGGCCGCAAAACGGCCCGGCAAGGTGGCGGTGTTTGTCGGAAGCCATCGCTTCCAGGCGCATGCGACGCGGGAAACGGCCTTTCGTGCCTATTTTCGTGAGAACGCGCCCAAATTCGAGGTGCTTGATCCGCTCGTGAACCTTGATGAACGGCAGCTCACTTACGAAAAATTGCTGGATCTTATGCAGCGGGAACCAGAGCTCGTCGGCTTCTATATGGCCGGCGGGGGTATAGAGGGAGCAATTTCCGCGCTCCGAGAAGAGGGGAGCGGTCAGGATCTCGTCGCGATCGTGAGTGAAATGACGCCGCAGTCACGTGGGGCGCTTGCGGATGACATCTTGACGATGGCGGTCGGCACGCCAATGCGCCGACTTTGCCAGGAGCTGATAATGGCAATGGAGCGGGCCATCAAAGCCGGCGTCGCGGAGAGCCCGGGGCAGACATTTCTGCCGTTCGACATTTATCTTCCGGAAAATATTTGACCTTGATGGATTTCTATCATGAGCGCCCATTTTCCTTTCACCGATGAAAGGAAAGCTCGATTGACTCGGCCGTCTCTGTCCGATCTGTGAACCGGCGTGGTTCCGTCTTGAAAGAAGCCGGATGCCGAAATGGCAGCCGCGCTTCATGGAAGGAAAGTCAAGCAATGCGCCAGGTATCGCCCCGCTTTGCACTCGATCACATGGCGGCGCCCCGCCTTGACGTCAGTGCGCTTTTCGCGCTTGCCCGTGACCAAGGCCTGACCGACGTCCAAATCCGTTACCCTCATTTCAGCAATCCTGTCGCACGCGGCATTCCGGCTGCGGACGTTCGGTTTGCCGCTACCGAAGCGGGCGTCACGATCATCTCTGTCAACGCCTTGCAGCGGTTCAACGACTGGACTCCAACGCGTCAGGCCGAGGCAAGCAACCTCGCCGATTATGCGACGGCGTGCGGGGCAGAGACGCTCGTGTTGGTGCCGGCCAACCGCAGCTCGTGGCCCACCAATAGCGAGCGCCAGGACAATCTTCGTTTCGCTCTAAACGAGATCAAGCCAATCCTCCAGTCGCGGGGTCTGATCGGTCTCATCGAGCCGCTGGGTTTCCGAACCTGCTCGCTTCGATCAAAGAAGGAAGCGGCCGAGGCCGTTGCCGCGGTTGATGGCCAGTCCGTCTTTCGCCTCGTGCACGACACGTTCCACCACACCCTGGCCGGGGAGACATGCCTGTTCTGCGAGCTTACCGGCCTGGTGCACATTTCAAGCGTAAACGACCCGACCTTCTGGATTTACCCCGATCGCTTTCTTGCAGGTTCCGACAATGGCAGCCAGATTCAGGCGCTGCTGGATGGCGGCTACGCGGGACCTTTCTCGTTCGAGCTGATCGAGGAAGTCCATTCTCTGGACGATCTCGCAGGCGCACTTGCCGCCAGCATCGACTTTATCCGGCGAGGGCTATTGTCGTCAAAGTAGATGGTGACAGGTGTAGTGACTATAGGTGCGCCTGAATTTTCCGAGGGTTCACAGCGGGGCAGCCATCCGAGATGCCTCCTGTATCATTATCTCCCGCATCCAGATGCTTGCCGGATCGCTATTGTGGAGGGCCGGCCATTGGAGGGTCTCGGTGAATGTGGGAAATGGCAGCGGAAGTTCGATAACCCGCAGGGGGAACGTTTTTTCGAAATGCCTGACCAGCCGTAAGGGCATGGTCGCTATACGAGCTGTGCCGGACACCATAGGTGGAATCATGCTGAAGCCCTGCACGGCGACCTCGACACGTCTCTTAAGGCCATGCTCAAGCAAAAACCATTCCTCGATAGACGGCTTCATCGTACGCCCGAACCTGACCGCGACGTGCCTCATCGACATGTATCTCTCGAATGTAAGCTGCTGTGGCAGCTGCTTGTTTGTGGGACAGCCTACGCACACGAGCTTCTCGTCAAACAGCGCAATGCTTGAATGCACACTCGACGTGAACATATCCGGTAGAATTAGAAAATCGACGTCACCGCGCCGGAGAAGCTCATCGGGGCTATCGTCGACAGGCAGCAGTTCGAAGCTGACGGCGGGGGCTTCCCGTGAAATACGCTCCACAAGCTTTTCGAAAAACACGAGCGTGACGAAATCGGAAAGAATGATCCTGAAGAGGCGATCGGCTCGAGCTGGGTCAAACGGATCCGAAGAAATAATCGAGCACTGGATGTGCTGGAGAGCGTCGCGAACTGCGGGGGCAAATGCTGCCGCACGCGGGGTTAGAAATCGTTCGCGACCTCTTATCGTAAACAGTTCATCGCGGAAATAATCGCGCAGTCGGGCGACGGCCGCACTCATGGCGGGCTGACTCAGGTTGATCCTGCGTGCCGCCGCCGAGAGATTACGCTCCGTCAGGAGTGCGTCGAGCACAACGAGGAGATTTAGATCAAGTCCTTTGAAACGCATGTCATCAGCCATCCATGGGATGGATGCCTTTAACCGAAACAAACGACTTTAACAATTTAGCATTCTTGCAATCTTTTGTCGCAAAAAGTTTATGATGGATGACGTTAAGGTCCGACATATGAGCCGCGTGATCTGCCGAAGCGAGCAATCGTTCGTACTGTGCAGGTCAGAGATTGGCAGTTTGAAACGCCGGGCCGATGGCGCCGGGCTATCAACCAGCGTCTTCGGCGGCCCCGACCTAGCTGGGCGTGGAATCTAATAGGGTGCACCTTTCCAGTCCGAGGCGACTGATGGGCGGTTTGATCCTAAGCTGCCGTGAGGCCTGTGCCAATTGTATCGGCGAGCCAATGCAGCAGTCCGGCAGCGTTTTTGAGAGCTGTTGTAGGCTCGGCCTAAGCCCATTGGCGCAAGCCTATCTGAACGAAGCGCTTGGCCTTGCCGCTATCCGGTATGTGATCTGTGGTGTCTTCTCGTCCTGCTGTTCTTGTTTTGGAACGCCCTTATGGTGAGCCCATCCGGGACGTGGGGCACCGGGAGCACAAAGGTGCAGGCAGGCCGTCAATAGACCGTGGGCTGAGAGCCCGAGCTCGTTACATGGCCGCCCCTGGCGACTTTCCCGGATGCGCTGCGAGCGCGGATCAGTAGATGTCGTGTTGCCCGCCAGCTCCCGTCTTTGACCGAGCCAAGAAGGAGGAACGGGCATGCTTATCATCGGACTGGATATTCACCGCGCCTTCGCCGAAGCAGTGGCATGGGAGGAGGGCAGGCTCAGGCGACTCGGCCGCGTCGACATGCGGCGCGATCTGCTGGCGGCGTTCGCCGCGAAGCTGTCGCCGAACGATGTCGGGGTGATCGAGGCCACCGGCAGCGCGACGTCCGCTGCAGCTGTGATTGCGCCGCATGTGAAGAAGGTGGGGATCGCCAAGCCGAAACAGGTGTTTATCGTTGCCTATGCCAAGATCAAAACGACGATCGACGCCGACGTTCTTGCGCAGCTCTATGCCAGCGGCTTCTTGCCAGAAGTCTGGATTGCGGACGAGCCGACGCAGGCTCTGCGTCGACAGGTGACACGGCGCAATCAGATTGTCCGACAGAGATCTCGATTGAAGAGCGTCATCCAGTCGATCCTTCATAGCCACCTGATCCGTCCTGCCCGCATGCCGACCTGTGCGGCGCCAAGGGTCGGACCTGGTAATCGAGCAGGTCGTACCGCAGGACGAGCGCCTCGCGATCGATGGGCATCTGCGCGAGTTCGACCGATTGGGCGAAGACCTCCAGGTCATCGAACGCGATCTTGTCCGCTCGGCTCTCGAGGATGAAGGCGTGAAGCGGCTGATGACCATTCCCGGCGTCGACATCACCGTCGCGCTGGCGATGAAGGGCGGCGATCGGCGACGTGTCGCGCTTCGACGATCCGCAGAAGCTCGTGACCTATCTCGGGTTGAACCCAAGCGTCCAGCAGTCCGGCCAGGTCCGGCCTACCATGGGCGGATCACCAAGCAGGGCCGTGGTCATGCGCGCGGCATGCTCGTCGAGGCGGCCTGGGCGGCCGCTCGTGCTCCCGGACCGTTGCGAGCCTTCTCCCTGCGGCGTGCGAGCCCGGCGCGGACAGCATGTCGCGGCCGTGGCAACCGCACGCAAACTCTCTGTCGTGATCTGTCATCTGTTGAGAAGGGCGAGAGTTACGCGTAGGCTCGACCCTCCCTGCATGCCAAGAAGCTTGCGCGATGTGGAACTCAAGGCCGGGAGCAAGGCTGTGCGCGGCCAAAAGGGAGCGCACGCCTACAACATAAAGAGCCACCGGGAAGAAGAGCGCCGCTGGGTGGAGCAGGCCGAGGGCGCCTATGCACGCCTCGTCGCCGGTTGGAACCCACGAGGTCCGAAGAGGGTAGGCACGGATGCCGCAAACCGGGCGCCCAGCTTGGCATAAGGGCTACGTGGCCTCAGGAAGCGTCGTCGCCAATGCAGACCATGGACGAATTCCCAGCCGATGCCGAGATGCCGGTCGACCGTGCCTGTCGCCGTCCGGTGATGCGATGCCCCCGAGCGGATGAGTTCGCCCCGGATGCTCCCGGTCACGACGCACGGGTTCGGGTTCCAAGGCGCTCAGTTTTGTTCGCGCCCAATCGGTGTAGGACGCGGCAGAAAATACGAGCGTGACGAAATCGGGAAGAATGATCCTGAAGCGGCGATTCGGTAGAGCCGGGTCAAACTATCCGACGAAATAAACGAGCACTGGATGGGCGGGAGAGCGTCGCGAACTGGAGGGCAAGAGCTCCCGGACGCAGCGTTAAGTTTGAATACCTCCGCGGACATGGTCGCGAGCTTATCGCGCAAATAATCGAGCAGCCGAGCGCCGGCCGCACTCATGACCGGCTGGGCTCGGTTAATCCTGCATGCCGCGCCCATGAGGTTGCGCTCTGTCGGGAGTGCGTCGAGCACAACGACGAGATGTAGTTCACGATCTTTGAAACGCGTGGTCAACTATCCAAAGTGTGGATGCCTTTCATCGAAACAAACGATTTCATCAATGTTCTGGAATCCTGCATGGGCAGAAGCACCTGACGCACACCGATGCCCCCACTGCCTCATGGCGTGGCGAGCGTCTTAAGAAACCGCCCGAAAGGAGATTTTTCATGCGCTCTACCGGGCAGTGGAGTGCTGGGAAAGGGAGTTGCAACTGACCGGGTCCGACTTCTTCCGAGCCTATGGACAGACTGGGAGACGCGCACGGTGTAGCGGCTCACATCGTCATACTGCACCTACGCCACACACCGGCCGGACCTGATCCGGCTTTATGAGCATTGGGCTTTGTCAGTTGCCCAAGCGTGATGGCTTTCGCGACGCGGCGCGCCTCAGGAACTGAGCCGCGTCCAGGTCGAAACGCGGGAAAGAAAGACAGGAAACAGAATGGCCGATCAATTCGCAACGGACGTCATTGCCCTGATCAAGAAACGCGCCGAGTCGGAGAGCGGTGAGGGAATGCCTACGTCATTCGTCGGCGAGATAACAATCGCCACGGAACTGGACGCGCTCGGGTTTGATTCGCTGGGTTTGGCGGACGTCCTCTGGGATGTGGAGCAGGCCTACGGCATCAAGATCGACATGAACACGGCCGATGCCTGGTCCAATCTCAAGAATGTCGGCGACGTCGTGGAAGCCGTCCGCGGCTTGCTTGCGAAGGAGGCTTGAATGGACAGGCGCGTCGTTATCACCGGAGTGGGCGGCCTGTGCGGACTGGGCACCGACGCCGCCTCTATGTGGAAAGAGATGCGCGAAGGCCGCTCCGCCATCGGCCCGATCGCCAATTCCGAGCTTCATGACCTGGAGGGCATGACCGGCGCTGAGATCAAGGCGCTGCCCCAGCACGACATCAATCGCAAGCAGTTCGTCTCCATGGCCCGCTTCAGCTTGCTCGCCGTGCTTGCAGCGCGCGAAGCCATGCGGCAGGCCGGACTTTCCTGCGACGAGGGGAATGCCCATCGCTTCGGCGCGACAGTGGGCGTCGGCGGCTTGGGCTGGGATGTGATGGAGGAAACTTACCGGGCCCTCCTTTTGGACGGCGCGAGGCGAGTTGGCATCCTCGCTGTACCCAAAACGATGCCAAGCGCCGCCGCCGGCCAGGTGAGCTTGAGCCTCGGCTTGCGCGGGCCGGTCTTCGGGGTGACCTCCGCATGTGCCTCGGCCAACCATGCGATCGCCTCGGCGGTGGACCAGATCAAGCTGGGCCGGGCCGACGTAATGGTTTCCGGAGGCAGCGACGCACCCTTCGCATGGGGCGTGCTGAAAGCATGGGAAGCAATGCGCGTGCTTTCACCCGATACCTGCCGGCCCTTCTCCGCCGATAGGAAGGGCCTGGTGCTGGGCGAGGGTGCGGGCATGGCCGTGCTGGAAAGCTACGAGCATGCCACGAGGCGTGGTGCCACAATTCTTGCCGAGATCGCCGGCGTCGGCCTTTCCGCCGATGCCTTCCACATTGCCGCGCCATCTGTCGAGGGGCCAGCGTCGGCGATGCGCGCCTGCCTTGCCGATGCCGGGCTGAATGCCGAGGACGTCGACTACCTCAACGCGCACGGCACCGGTACCAAAAGCAATGATCAGACTGAAACGGCGGCGATCAAGCGTGTGTTTGGAAACCACGCTTATTCGATGTCCATCTCTTCCACCAAGTCCACGCACGCGCATTGCCTCGGCGCAGCGAGCGCGCTTGAAATGATCGCCTGCGTGATGGCAATCCAAGAGGACGTCGTGCCGCCGACCGCCAACTATCGCGAGCCAGATCCCGCTTGCGACCTCGACATCACACCCAATGTGCCGCGCGAGCGCAAGGTGCGCGTCGCCATGAGCAACGCCTTCGCCATGGGCGGTACGAACGCAGTTCTGGCATTCAGGCAGGTGTAGAAGCCATGCAAGACGCCTCATTTGAGGTCACCTGTCGTATCTAGCTGCTTGAGGGGCGGGGCATTGTGATACAGGGAGAGCTGTGGGGTCCCTCCTTCTCGGCCTCGACGATGTGGAAGGAGCCTGTGCGGCGAAACGGGCTAGACGCCCCCAGGCCCAGAACTTGGGCGAAACCAACTCCCACCAAAGGACAGCCGGTTTAGTAGCCGAACAATGAAACCTCGCTCGACGAGCCGCCGTCTCTACTGTCTCCGGCCTCACGCGGTTGAAGCGAACAGCGCAGCAGCTACTGTTCCGCACAACTCGGATGGCAATTGGGACAAGTCCGCACATGTCGTCACGTACGCTGAACGCCGCAGGTACAGCCAAACTGGGGCGGGGCGTTTCTGCCGTTTTGATAGAATTCTATCAAACTGACAATTTTCCTTGCATAAATGCAAGGAGAGCTCGGTTGACTCCCCTCCTTTCTTGTCAAGGATGAGTTTGCAGGCTGCGGTGCGGCAGAAGCCGGACAGAACAGCGACCGGTCGAGTAAAGGCCTGCGCAAACCGCATATTGCGAGCGCCCGCGCGGAGGAAGACGCTCGTCCTGGTGAAAGGCAACGATGCTCAGGCGCCATTGCCATTTGCCGAGGGCGTCCGCGCGCCGAAAATTTCGAAGCAACAAAGGTGAGATCGAGAATGATGATGACGAAATACAACACAGCTCACCGTCCAGTGCAGTTCTACCGGCGGGTGGCGGAGTGGGATGGGCTGCCAAATGGAACGTAAAAAGATCAGCAAGGAGATGCTTGGCGATAGTCAGGCGCTGCGCAAGCTGCGTGAGCACCTTGTCAAGGTGGCCAAGGCGAAGACTACGGTCCTGTTGCGAGGTGAATCCGGAACCGGTAAGGAGCTGGTTGCCAAAGCCATTCACGAGCTCTCGCCTCGCGCCAAGCAGCCCTTCATCAAGGTCAATTGCGCGGCGCTCACCGAGACGCTTCTGGAATCTGACTTGTTCGGTCATGAGAAGGGTGCCTTCACCGACGCGAGCAGTTTGCGCAAGGGGCGCTTTGAGGCTGCCGACAAAGGCACATTGTTTCTGGACGAGATTGGCGAAATATCAGGTTCGTTCCAGGCTAAGCTGCTGCGTGTCCTGCAGGAGCAGGAGTTTGAGCGCGTCGGCAGCAACCACACCATTAAAGTTGATGTTCGCGTGATTGCCGCAACGAACAGGGACTTGGAAACGGCAGTTCAACGCAAGGAGTTCCGGCAAGACCTCTATTATCGCATCAACGTCGTCACTTTACGCGTGCCGGCATTGCGCGAAAGGCGAGGTGATATTCCGCTCTTGGCCGCTCAGTTTCTCAAGAATTTCAATACTGAGAATGATCACACGCTGACCTTCGCTCCCGAAGCGATTGAGGTGCTAATGAACTGCGAATTTCCAGGCAACATCCGAGAGCTCGAAAACTGCGTTCAACGGACGGCAGTTCTGGCGACGGGTCCATCAATCCTCAGAACTGACTTTGCCTGTTACGCGGATCAGTGCTTGGCCGCGGCGCTGTGGAAGAACGGACCGCCGACGTCAGAGAAGTCGACTACGATCCAGCCTTCCGCCGCCTGTGCCGCCCCGCCCGTCGGCGACGGGCAAGCGCCGATAGGCCCTGCCACGAGTCGTGGTAGGGTGCCCGATGCCGATACGGTCATTGCTGCCATGGAAAAGTGTGGCTGGGTGCAGGCAAAGGCGGCGCGCCTGCTCGGTTTGACCCCGCGCCAGATCGGCTACGTGCTGAGAAAACGCGGTATCGAGATCAAGCGTCTCTGAAACAACCCGCCGAGCAAGAGCTGGAGCAGGTCAAGCATTGGTGCTCTGGCGAGCCCATCGGCCAGGCTTACGAAGTGGGTGTGAACAGCGCTGCCAAGATTCCGGCCGTGTGCTTTCTACCACGTAGTCATACTGGGGCTCTGCGACTGACAAACTAAAAAGGAGTAATCCTATGGCTAGTAACTTCGCTCTACACCGCAAGGCAAATCAATTCGACGTGCCTGGATCCAGAAATAATCGATGTATTATTGGTGACACGCCAGCATGCGTAGAGGCGACGCGCAGATCTCCGCTGGCGGGACCTGGTCGATACATTAGCTGATGGCTTACCGCTCGATATCACGCAATCTGAGATGGGCATGAAAGTGAGTTCGACCGCTGGACAGTTGCCGACCTCGTCAGGTATTGGCCCCTGCGACCGGTTGATCTGCGATATCCAAATTCGCGGAAGTTGGTCGAGACGAAACTGTCGCCCCGGCTCGTGACCGACCGCGCGCCCGGCAAGACCGAGTTACAAAGTTGCCGAGGCAGTTTGATGTGCGTTCCTGCATCACTGTACGGGACACGACCTGACGGGAGACTATGATGCGTAGCCAAAAAGAAAAGATGCTCGCAGGCGAGTTTTACAATGCGGCGGATCCGGAGATCCAAGCTGACCTGTTGGCCACCGGGGCTTGGCTCAAGCGGTACAATGATACGCTGGGGCAGACCACGGGGCATTGGCATGAGCTTTTGTCCGAGCGGCTGGGAGAGGTTGGGCGCGGAACGGTCATCCGTCCGCCCTTTTTTTGCGACTACGGATTCAATATCCGCATTGGAGCCAATGCCTACATCAACTTCAACTGCGTTATTCTTGACGTGGTAGAGGTCAAAATCGGGCAAGGAACGGCAATTGGGCCTGCTGTGCAGATTTATACCGCCGATCATCCACATGATGCCGAGCAGCGGCAGGCCGGCCTGCAGGTCGGGCGTCCTGTTCACATTGGCAGCCGTGTCTGGATCGGCGGTGGAGCAATCATTCTGCCTGGCGTCACGATTGGTGATAATGCAGTGGTAGGCGCTGGCTGCGTGGTCACACGAGATGTTCCCGCCGGGGCAAAGGTAGTGGGAATTCCTGCTCGCGTGGCCGACCCACATAAACAGGCATAATCAACCTCGTTGACCCTGGAGGTGCATGCGAACTGTCGAAACTGTGCCGAATTTTTGTCGAAGCCATTGAGCGCTGCATATGTTGTCGCGACTCGGGCGCTTCAGTTCTTTTGCCACGGGGGTCACAAGATCATGTGCGTAATGCCGCCGCAACGTGCTCACGTCCCGCAGCAGCGGACCCTTTCACATCGCCCAACGAATTCAGAGCCTACGTTGTGCTGCCACTAGCATTACTACTCACGAATGTATTCCCAACTGAGTTTTCGCCCTTGGAGGCAAGCAGCGACTCACCAGCAATCGCCGGCCATTAATCCTGGCTAGCATCGACCCCGACGAGGCGAGCCGCGGCGTTGCGGATCGGCATGTCGATGACCGTGATTGCGCCTTCGGCAAGGAAACGACGTTCGTTTCTGGTCAGCGTAGCCGAATCGATCACCGCAAAATGTGGGCCAGTGGAGCGCTTCATCAGCTGTCTGGCATATGTGCGCAGCATCTGATCGTTGAAGCGGCAGCCCACGAAGAAAAAACCCCGGTTGACGCGCCGTTGCTTCACCGCGTCCGGGATCGGCGTCTGGATATCAATTTCGGTTAGGACTTCGACGTAATCGGAATCAGCCACGAGGAAGTTTGCCGCCGGCCTGACGCTGCCGTGCGGCGCATAGAGCACCGTCCTAGCCACTTGTTCGGCCTCGAGTTCTGTTCCTGACAAATCGTAAGTTCTCGTCCAGATGTTACCGATTCCGGTCGCGCGCGTCGTTCCTTGTATCTCGACAACGTCTGTTTGGCCGGCCTCTGCAAGGGCTGCTCGCATGGCGCCATCGTACCAGCTGTCGATGATGACAGACAGTTGAAGGGTTGCGAGCCAGGCGTGAAGAACGGTCGGCTCGGCGGGGGCTGCGAATATCTCCGCCATCCACGCTTGGAGAGTCCGACGATGTCGGCGCTGCTCGATAAACTGCGCGACCGACCACATATTGGTGCGAATCCTGGAAGGGGCAGGCGCCCGCTTGTTGAGGGCCGCGGCGACATCTTCAGGGGTGCAAGGTACAGGTGATTCCGGTGGGTTAAGCTGCAGAAGACCAGGACCGAGATAGGGGATCACTCGATCGGCCTTGAGAGCGCCGTTCAGCAGGTCAATCAGTTTTTTGGCAAAACTGCCCCGGACGACGACGAGATGGTCCCAGCTCAGCATCGTGTTCATACGCGTTTCCTCTCCGCCACTGAACCCACCGGCATCAGGCCCCGTCGGAAATCTTCATCGCCTCGACGGTGATCGGCAAACGCGTGTCGCGCGGAAGGTCGGGCAGCATGAGCCGCCAACCGTTCCTGAGCGTCACGGTCCCGCCCCATAAGTCAGCGTTCTCAATCTCGGTGATCGGCTCTTCGAGATCCTTCTTGGGGACATAAGCCGACAAGCCAGTAGCGGTCCTGCGAATCATTACTTTCATCCGGCTGTTCCCCCGTTGGAAATGCCTTCAGCTCCGCAGGGAACCTCGACTTTGTCGAGGCTAATGAGTTCGCGCGCTCGCATGCCGACGACCGTGCCACGATCGATCCATTCGACCGCATAGATGAAGAATTGCTGGAGAAAGGTTCCAATGTCGCGCACGTAGCCTTCGTCGCCCTTCCGCACGAGGTTTTCGCCGATCTCCTTGCCGGGATAGGTGCCGTCGTTTTTTATGTGGCGTATCGCACGGACCCGCTCACCCTGCATGAACCGTGGCGGTCTGCCGATTTCGACCTCCTGTTCGCGTCTGGACCACATGCTGTCCATTCCTTTCTCGAGGCTTTTGTTGTGGTCGCGGGTTGCAGGCGTCGTCGTGCGGCGAACCCGACCGTTTCGGTAGGAATCAAGCGGGAACGCAGGTTTTCGGTACCGGACAGACCGACACGCATTGCTGCGTATCGAAGGCCTCCTTGCATTCGGTGCACTTGTTTGGATCGATCACATAGGCGTCGCCCTTGAACTTGATCGCTTCCGAAGGACATTCGAACTCGCAGGCCCCGCATTGGGTACATTGGGATGCGATGATCTTTAAAGCCATTCTAACTCCTGGTTATCGGACGAGACGGCTCAGGCCGTCGCCGCTAGTGGTCTGATCCCAAACTCTGCCGCGTAAAGTGCGCTGACTGCGGTCTCGATGTAGTCATGGCCATAGGCGTCGGTTACGCGCAGTCCAGCTCGCGAGAGTTGTTCCTTCGGGCGATTTCCGATCTTGGCGCATAGCACTATGTGTATGCCTTCGAGCGCTGCGATGACGCCCTCGAGGATGGCGTCTTCGCCCCCGCCTCCGAGGCAATACCGCTCGACCTTCCGATGCCCGACCAAGCTGATCCCTCTAGGCGAGACTTCATAAACCTGGAATTCCTTCGCGTGGCCGAAGTGTTCGTTGACCCGTCCACCTCCCTTAGTGGCCACCGCAACCAGAAGCGACTTTTCGGAGTCTGTTGCCTTGACCATACCGATGGCCTCGCTCCTCGCCGCCTCATGATCACGGCGCTCGTGTGCGACCACCTGCCGATAGGCCTGACGCTTGCCAGCATCGTAGGCGACATCGTCGGGAATCCCGTCCAGCGTGAATTCCTGGCCACGATCTTCACCGAGCAGGCCGACAGCATCTGCCCGGCACTGCCGGCAGTGGCGCATCAACTTGGCGCCACCTTCAAGTCGATCCTGAAGAGCCATCATCTCCATTGCCGTTGGGCCGCGCTGCCCGATGAGTCCGTAGTGGGTACCGTGCGCCGGGTCCGAAATCAGAGGCATCACGTTGTGCAGAAACGCGCCCCGCTCCCTGACCATTTTGTTCACCTCAAACAGGTGCTGGTCGTTCACTCCAGGAATCATCACCGAGTTGATTTTGGTGAGGATGCCGCGCGCGCTCAGCATCTCCAGGCCCAGCATCTGCCGCGCGTGCAAGATTCGAGCGGCTTCGATGCCGAAGTAGCGGCGATTTTCATAAAAGATCCATGGATAGATCTTCGCGCCGACTTCCGGGTCGACCATGTTGATGGTGACCGTCACGTGATCAACATTCATTTCGGCAAGCTCGGCGACATGGTCCGGCAGCACGAGCCCATTAGTGGAGACGCACAGCTTTATGTCGGGGATTTCCCTGATGACGCGGTCGAGCGTTGCCTTCGTTTTCTCCCAATCGTAACAGGCATCCCCCGGCCCAGCGATGCCAAGAACCGAAAGCTGCGGAACTTTGTTGGCAACGGCGATGACCTTGCGTAGCGCTTGGTCGGGCGTCAACTTCTCAGACACAACACCAGGCCGGCTCTCGTTGGCGCAATCGTATTTGCGATTGCAATAGTTGCACTGGACATTGCAAGCCGGCGCGACCGCCACATGCATACGCGCGAAATAATGATGCGCTTCCTCCGAAAAGCAGGGGTGATCCTTGATCCTTTCCCAAATAGCCGGATCCCCTTCGCCCGGGCTGGTCGGCGACGAGCCGTAGGAGGACGATGCGCAGCCACCGGATTTCGCGGCTGCCAGAAAACCCTCGGATGTCGTGCTAGTCGGCCCCTCAATCGAAACTGTCGGTGAGGACATCAAACGGCTCCGTTGCTGGTAACGTCGCGGTTCAAGGTGCAAGAGCCATACCAACTGAAAAAAGCGGCTTCAGTTCACTATTCGGGTCGATATCGCATTGTGTCAGGCCGGCGCGACACAATTTTGTCCTGCTTGCGACAGTGCAAGTCCAAATCCGTTCAGAAGCACGAAGCACTCCTTGTCGCGCACAGGGCGCGCAAGACCACTGGCCTGACGATTGGCTCATCAGGCTCTTAGAATTTCCTTCACCTCGATACTATGCCGGCGTATCGCCTAGCCGACTTGTCGCAGCTTGAGGCCGAGAATTCGAGCCGCATTAGCCTGAACCCAGCCGGCCTTCTCCATTGTGTCGATCAGCCGTCACGCTCCGTCCGCCGCGGTCTCAGCCCCCGTCCGGCCGTATCGTTAGAATCGCAAGTGGCTATCTCGTGTTCAGGGGGCGCCGATGCGCCGAACCGGCATCGTGCTGGCCCGTGAGAGCTCGTCGATGACATTGCCACGTTCCGAAAGATTGGTTCCTTCCAGAGGAGAACGCCAAGCACGCAGTTCTCCGGCTCGGACGTTGCCGGGGAAATAGCATTGCGAGATCAGCTCAACTGCCGACGGCGCAAAGCCATGGTTCTCCATATTTCAAGGGTAAGCGCTGTGTCCTTCCAGGAGGACCCGCGATCTGTGGGCCTGCCGATTCTGAGGTGGATCGGAGATCGGCTTGTGTCTGAACTTGAACTTACGATTGACCCTGAGCGGCAGCCTCGGCGTTTTCGAGGGTGATCAACGGCGCTGTTGGTCGGCGGCATTGGTCGATGGACGACAAGGCACGGAGTCATTCCGAGACCCTGGAGCCGACGCGGTGATCTCGGAGGTTGCCCGGCGCTACGGGCTGCGGCCGCGGCGGAACGCTCGCAAGCTTGCGACGTCGGCAGGACAGGCCACTCCCGCCTAGTGGTTTCGGTGGCGCCACCGGAACGACCCGTTGGGCCTATCCGTGCACCAGAGCTCAAGGCCACGGCCTGAGAATCGGCCGCCGCTCACCCTACTTGGTTCCTCAGCCGACTGCGCTAAGAAGGAGAGCAACTTCCGTCGGCGCGAGGATCATTGCGTCGTGGCCAGTGGCGAGTTCCTGCCACGCCCAGCCATCCTGCTTCGCGACCCATTCTCGCGCTCCCGCCATCGGCGGGTGGAGTGGATTAGTGCAGACGACATAGGTTCGGGGTCTGCCGTTGCCGAGCGGGTGCTCGAGCTTAAGTCCGCTTTCGTAGGTGCCTGCCGGATGCGGTGTTATCCGGCGCCGCACCCAGTCCGTGAGCGAGTGTCCCTCGGGAATGCCGAATGCTGTTGGCGGCGGAGTCGGCATGAAGATACCCCGTCCTTCCTCCGCAACCAATTTTCGACGGGCCGCGACGATGTCGGGGGGCATGGTGCTGAATACACTTTGACCGCTCTCGACGATGGCGCTGTCGAGATAAACGAGATGGCTGATATGGTCGGGTATCCGGTCGGCGGCGCCGGTGATGCTGATGCCGCCTAGACTGTGACCGACAAGGATCACATCGCTCAGCTCTTCCGTCACAATGTGGTTGACGATGTCGGTCACGAATGTGTCGGGCGTGATGTCCTTGCACAGCAAACGTGCGCGTTCGCCGACACCTGGTCGGCGTGGTCACGTGGCATCCCATCTTGCGAAGATTGGCAGCCACGTCCCGCCAACACCATCCGCCATGCCAGGCACCATGCACTAGCACATACGTCTTTGCCATGGGTTGTGCCGTTCCACTTGCTCACCGGCCGTTGTGGCTGCCATCCGGCACGATGGCCGGGCGTTGTCCCAAAGGGGCTCGACCACGTGACCGGTGGTAAGTCCGGCGCACAGGGCAGCGCCGTGGCCTGAGGACACCGCTAACGAGTCAAGGAAATTTGAATTGCGAAAGGCCAATATTCACTAGCTCTTTGCAAGTGGATGGAGAGGCTCATGGTGTGCCGCAGTTGCTCGCTGCCGGCATGCTCTTGGCACGGTCCCGGCTGATCATCCGAACTTGAACAGGACACCAAAGCCGCCGCGCGGATAGTTCCACTCGATGTCGCCGCCTTTCTCGCACAATATCCGGCAGGTGCCGCATTCCATGCAGCCGTCGGCGGTGATCTCGACTTGACCCTTGTCATTCAACTCATAGCATTTCGCCGGACAGACGTAGGTCAACGCAAGCAAGTTCGCGCTTGGCTTGTCGTGCGGTCGCACTATAATATGGGGGCGGCCGGAATCGACCAGATAGCGGTTCTGGTAAAGTTTGTCCTCGACACGAACCTTCGTCACTGCGATCGTCATCTTGTACCCTCTTCAGCGCCATGCCAATGCCAGGCGGACCGCGTCGCTGACCAACCCCCAGCGCGAGCGCGCGTTGATGAAGGCGGCCGTGGTGTTCTTTTCCTTCTCGATCTTCGGCGTGCCGTCGACACGCATGAAGTTCTGAGCGGCATGCGACATCAGCCGCGGATAGCTGTCAAAAAAGTTGCTGGAATTGGTGTGGAGCAAGGCTGGCATGTCCTTGTATTTCTTAAGATCCTTGATCACAAAGGAGTCATCCAGCATCGTCTTGTAGAGCGCAAGGTTCGCTTTGGTCATAGGACCGTTGCGGCTTTTGACTTTGATGATCGCCTCAGCCGCGACACGACCCGAGGTCATGGCAAGGTTCGAACCCTCACGGTGAATGGCATTGTTCAGTTGCGCTGCGTCGCCGACGATGACCCAACCGTCGCCGAAGAGCTGCGGAATGGCCTTGTAACCACCTTCGGGGATAAGATGGGCGGCATATTCTTTCACCTCCGAGCCAGCGATCAGCGGCCGGATCGAAGGATGGTTTTTCATCGCATCCAGGAGGGCGGACGGGCTCTCCATCGTCGCGGCGAAATCCGAGACCAGGCAGCCGATGCCGAGTGATATCGACTCCTTGTTGGTGTAAAGGAAGCCGAGCCCGGCCATGCTGCGAGAGATCGTGCCCACGGCCTCGATTACGCAGCCTTCATCGCCCTTGACCCCGAACCGCTGGCCAATGACCTCTTCGGGCAAGAAATGCATTTCCTTGACGGCAAGCGCCACGGTCTCCGGCTTCGGCATCTCGCGCAGGCCTGCGCGAGTGCCAAGCAATCCCGACACCCCTTCTGCGAGAACGACCACATTCGCGAAGACCACTCCGCCAGCCCGGTCTGTGCGGACGCCGATCACCTTGCCATTGCCATCACGGACGAGTTCCGTCGCGGTCGTCTCACACAGGACCGTCGCGCCAGCCTCGCGCACCTTGCGGGAAAACCATTTGTCGAACTGGGCGCGAATGATCGTGTAGCGGTTGGGTTTCGCCTCATTGAAGTCGTCCGACCGGTAATGAATTCCGGTGTGAGACGTGTCGTCCAACACCCAAAGTCGCTGTTCGACCAGGTGCCGCTCGAGGGGCGCATCATCCCGGAAGTCCGGGATGATCTTCTCCAGCATGTTCGCGTACATTATGGCACCCTGGACGTTCTTAGAGCCCGGATATTCCCCGCGCTCCAACTGCAGTACCTTCAGCCCCTGGCTTGCCAAAGTGTAAGCAGCTGCGTTTCCAGACATGCCGGCTCCGACCACTATGGCATCGAATTGTTCAATCATGTCCTCTCCCTCAACTCGCAAGCTTGTCTCGACTGTGCGGCGACAGCCGCCGGGTGAAGGCTTCCGTCAGTGCGGGCAGGAAGCGGATTGCATCCGTGACGATCCCGAGGTGGGCGAACTCGAAAATCGGCGCGTTCGGATCGGTGTTGATCGCGACGATGAGATCGGCCCCCTCGACCCCAACTCGGTGCTGGATGGCGCCGGAAATTCCGGCCGCGATGTAAAGCTTCGGTCGAATGGTCTTGCCAGTTTGTCCAATCTGTCGATCAGCCGGCATCCAGCCCTTCTGGACCAAGGGGCGCGAACAGCCATGCTCGGCGCCGATCGCTCGGGCAAGATTCTTCACAAGCTGAAGGTTCTCCGCCGCTCCGAGACCGAGGCCTCCCGCAACCACGACATCCGCATAGGCAAGATTTGCCATTGCCGACTGGTTATCCGGTAGGAAGCCGAGGACTTTGGTGACGATATCGTCCTCAACGAGCGACAGCTTGTGCCGCATGACACGCCCGACCGGCTTATCCACCCGTTGCGGCATAGGCATGACCCTTGGTCGCACCGTCGCCATTTGCGGCCGGTAATTTAGTGTATAGATCGTACACAACAATGAGCCACCAAAAGTCGGACGGGTCGCGGCGAGTGAACCGTCGGAATCTACATCAAGTTCGGTGCAGTCGGCCGTGAGCCCCGTCTGCAGGGTCGTCGCTACCGAGCCTGCAAGATCCCTGCCCAGTGTGGTCGCGCCGAGAAGGAGGATTTCGGGTTTATGGGTATTGACCAGATCCGTGAGCGCCTTGGCGAACGGCTCGTTCCGGTAGTCGGCGAGCGGCGGCGCATCGACGATGTAGACAAGATCCGCCCCGTAAGCGAAGGCCTCGGCAACAGCGTCCTCGACCATCTCGCCCGGCGGTCCCAGCACGACGCCCGCGAGCTGGACTTCAAGCTTGTCGGCCAATTTGCGGCCTTCGCCCAGCAGTTCGAATGATACAGGATGCACATTGCCGCGTTCGAGCTCGAGGAAGACCCACACGTGCCGGTAGTCTTTGAAATGGTCGGGAAGTTCTTTCTTTACACCGGCACGGCCGGGGGCAATGCGAGGGGTGGTTTGGCTTGCGGTCGACATTTTCTGCTCCTGGCCGTCACGTGCCGCTGTTGAAGGCCAGCTCATGTTCCAGCGCCGGCCGGCGGGTTAAGATATCGGCGATGAGTTCATCGGCTATGTCCTGCAAGCCCCTTTCCGCGGTGTCGATCTGCGCCGCCCTTTCTGCCCGTGCGGTGGGGGCGAAAACACGCTTGACGACTGTAGGCGAGCCACGCAGACCGCACCGGGTGAGATCGTCAATGCCGGCGTCGGCTGCAGTCCACTTCACGACTTGCCTGCGCGCCGCGCACAGAGCCTGCTGGAGCGAGCCCCGGCGGATTTCGTTGGTGTCTTCCAGCATGGTAATGAGGCAAGGGAGTCTGCTCTTCAGCAACTGGGTGCCGCCTTCGGCGCGACGCGCGACTTCGATCTCTCGCGTATCGAGATCGATGGAGGCAATCTTCGCGACATAGGTAAGTTGCGATAAATCTAGGCGCTTGGCTATGCCCGGTCCGACCTGGGCGGTATCGCCGTCAATCGTCTGCTTGCCGGTGAAGACGATGTCCGGCCTGCCGAAAGTCTCCCCAATTTTTGCGATTGCTTGCGAAAGAGCAAAGGAAGTCGCCAGCGTATCGGATCCGGCAAAATAGCGGTCCGTCAAGAGAACTGCTCGGTCAGCACCGTAACCGAGCGCCTTTCGCAGCGAGTCCTCCGCCATGGGCGGACCCATTGTGAGCACAGTAACCTCGCCACCATGAACGTCGCGCAGTTTGAGCGCTTCTTCGAGGGCGAACAGGTCGTAAGGATTGATGATGGTCGGAACACCCTGACGCATGATCGTGTTCGTCACCGGGTGCACGCGGATCTGTGCCGAATCCGGCACCTGCTTGATGCAGATTACGATATGCATTGGCGGTTTCTCTAAGCTCCCAGTCCGGATTCGTGCTTGGCGGTTCGCCTCATTGCCTGCATCGTTCATGCCAAGTCGTCTTCCTGCCTCTATTCCAGAAGGTGGCTTCGTTTGCTTCCGAGGAGGCGTCATGAGGACTGGATTTGTCGACTTCTCGACATTGTCGCGTCGCAGCCGTGTCGGGCTCATTACTTTCCGAACCGCTTCAGTGCAGAGTCGAGCGGGACGAAGGCGCGGCCAGGTGCGGGACATATGTTTGGATCGTGGTCCCTTAGCACCTTGAACACACGTTGCGTGAGCGGCGAGGAAGTCGCGAAATCTTCGTAGGCGCGTTCCAGCTTGGCGCGCACCCGCGCGGCGATTACCTGGTTAGGCAGACCGGAGAAATCTTCTTCGGCAAGGTATTGGCCCACGCGCTTCATGATATGGAGCCGCGAGACATTCATCACTTTCGGGTCGTAGGAGACGCCAAGGCAGGCGAAGAAGTCCTCCGCGGCCGACAGGCCCTTCAGTCGCGCTAGGATATCGGTGCGATCGATCGGGCGGCTATCAGCGGAGCAGTTCATTGTATTCTCCCGGCGCGTAATTGTGGTGTCGATGCATTGGTGACATTGCTGACGGCGTGCCGACCTCTGGCACGGCGGCTGGGCAAGAGACTTGGCGATCTCAAGCTTTTCTGAAGTGGTGAAGGCGACCCCGAGTTTGACTGCTCTCCATTGCGCAGGGTCGTCACGTTGAGGAAGACCTCACGGCTCGTCGGCTATTGTGCCGCTCGGACCCGGGCCGGAATGAAGCTGTTCTGCACCTCGCCCGCACAGTCCAGCACTGGGAACGGCCCGTAGCTTCTCGGTGATCGCAGGCAGGACCTCAAGCACGCGGTCTACGTCATCTTCGCCGTTGTCACGCGACAAGGAGAAGCGGACTGCCCCACATGCCGCGTTCATAGCGATCAGAACATGGCTCGGTTCCAGTGAGCCAGAGGCACAGGCGGACCCGGCGGAACAGGCGATTCCCAGCCGGCTCAGGACAATTGGAATTGCATCGCCTTCGATACCTTCGAATCCAATGTTTGCAGTGTTTGGCAATCGCTCTTGCGGATCGCCGTTGATGGATGTGTTTGGGATGCGCTGGATGATCCCGTTCTCAAGGCGGTCGCGCAACCATTTTATTCGTTTTGTCTCGTCCATGAATTTCAAGGCGAGTTCGGCCGCCATGCCCAGTCCGACTATGCCGGGTGTGTTTTCAGTGCCTGCACGCCGGTCGCGCTCTTGGTGCCCACCCTTGATCATGGAGGAGAAGCGCACGCCACGTCTTACATAAAGCGCGCCTATCCCCTTTGGACCATGCAGCTTGTGGGCGGAGAGCGACAGCATGTCGATCGCGGTCGATTTCAGCTCAATCGGAAGCCTTCCGACCGCCTGCACTGCATCAGTGTGGAAAAGCGCGCCGACTTCCCTGGCTAGATCGGCAAGCTTAACCACGGGAAAGATCGTACCGGTCTCATTGTTCGCCCACATTATCGAGACGATTGCCACTTGTGGAGTGAGAGCGGTTCTGTAGGCGTCCAGGTCGAGCCGGCCGTGGTGATCGACTGGGATAATGTGCACCTTGACGCCGCGCGTCTTTTCAAGGTGCGCGCACAACTTCAGAACGGCCGGATGTTCAACCGCGGAAGTCACTATTTCCGTTCGGTCGGGCATCACCTCCAGCGCCGAAAGGATGGCTGTACTGTCGCTTTCAGTCCCGCCCGAGGTGAAGATGATCTCGTCCTCGAATCCCGCGCCGATGAGGGCTTGCAACTGTTGCCTCGCCTTTCTCACGGCTTCAGCAACCGATGCGCCATAGGCGTGCATGGACGAATGATTGCCAAATTGCTCCGTAAAGAAAGGCAACATCGCTCCAACGACTGCAGGATCAACCCGCGTCGTTGCGTTGTTGTCGAGATAGACAGGGTTCATGGGAGTGATCCTTCAACTGCTGAAATGATTCAAGGGTAGGCGGGCCATTGAACCTCTGGCGCATATCGTATCTGGTAAGGTGGGCGGCCGGGCGAGCGATGGCTTGGCTGACCGGTCGCTGTCGACATTGCCCTTTGGTGGCGGCATCTGCCGGGAATTCAGCTGTTTCGGGCAATTTTGTTTGCTTGCCCACGGCAACGATCGATGATCGCGATTTGGCGCATCACCGAACGCAATTGTTCCGGGCCGACAGTGCGTGTCGGCCGGTTCCAGAGCGCCGGCGGTGCCGGTTCGACGCAGTATTCCTTGGCGTCGCTATAGTCGAACATAGCCTGTTCCCTCGCAATCATTTGCAGGACTTGCCGCAGCCGCACGTCTCACGCGCATTGGGGTTATCGAAAACAAAGCCGGATGTTTCGAGCCCAGTGACGAAGTCCACGGTCATGCCGGCTGCATGGGGTTGGGAGCCTCTATCCATGAACACCTTGAGCCCATCTCGCTCGATGATCGCATCGCCCTCACGTGAGACGCTCTCCAGGCCCATTGAGTATTGGAAGCCGGCGCAGCCGCCGGCATGGACCATGATGCGAAATCCTTCCGCCGGCTCGCTGGCGCGGTAAAGAGCGGCCTTGATGGCGGCAACAGCGTTGTCGGTGAGCGTAATCATGGCTCGATTTCTCCTCGGTCCGACGTTTTCGCGGATCATCTCGCATGGACCGTGCCAAAGGGAAGACGTGTCAAAAACCGTAGGACATCCCGACGTCTCTTATGCTCGATTGCTGGGGAGACGTCCGACAACCGACACTTACTGTCGGATTTGTCGCGTCCGCGTCACAGGAAGGGCGCCTGAGTTCGCGATGCACTCACGCGTAAAGCAATGAACAGAGCCAAAGATGTTCAGAGCTTGCCGCGGAGCAACTGGCACGATTTTTGTGAAGCCTTCGTTGCGGCGGCAAAATTGCCGGCCGATTCACCTTTGGGTTGCCCTCGCAATCGAAGAACGAAGGAGAGCAATATGATCCATCAGACCCGCCTTGAGTGGGAAAGCAGCACCGCCGGTGGTACCCGAATGCTCGATCGGCCGATTGGCGCCGACCACCCAACAATCGCTCTCTACCGGCGATTGGCCGCTGACCGCCCGGAGACAGGATTCGACTGGCATGTGCCTGACGATCGATCGCGTCCGCCGTGCACACCCCTGAGGCCCGTTTTTCGATCGATCGTCAAAAGAAGAACGGGGCAGGGGTAAAAACATGGATCAGCGCAAGAAGCGGTCGCCCAACGAAATCCGGCGTGCGTGGGAAGTCTGTCCGAACATTCCCGCGCGTGATTTCGCAGCCCAATTGGCCATTTCGGAAGCGGAACTGGTCGCGGCCCATTGCGGTTTCGGCGCGGCACGCATCGACCCGCGCGTCAATCACGTTCTGACGGGCCTCGAATTCGTGGGCGAAGTGACGGCGCTGACCCGCAATCAAGGTGCCGTGCACGAAAAGATTGGCGTCTTCAACAGAGTGATAACCGGCAACAATCACGCCATGGTCCTTGGTGACGAATTCGACCTTCGCGTCTTCCCGCAAGCTTGGAGGTATGGTTTCGCTGTTGAAAGGCGCCATCGCGGCGGAATCCAGCGCAGTTTGCAATTCTTCGACGCCACCGGCGCAGCAGTGCATAAGGTGCATCTCAGGCCGGTCTCCAACCTTCATGCCTATCGAAAGCTGGTGGCCGAGCTCGTATCCGCCAACCAGGAGCCGACCATGTCGCTTAAGGCGAGAGTAGCCGACCTGGGCGCGAGGACTGCGGACTGGGCCGGCACGGTGGACGACCTACGCGAGCACTGGAGCCGGCTGACTGACGTCAACCTTCTAAAGACGCTCAAGCTCAGCCGCTGCCAGGCTTTGCGCATGGTCGGCCAGGATTACGCTTGGCTGCTCGACAATGCCGCAGTTGGCGCCGTGCTCCAGCGTGCGGCCGAAGACGAATTGCCGATCATGTGCTTCGTCGGCAACCGAGGTTCTATCCAGACCCATTCCGGCTTAATCAAGTCGGTCAAGCAGATCGGGCCGTGCATCCATGTGCTGGACGAAACGTTCCGGCTGCATCTCAGGACCCACCAAATCCGTGAGGTTTGGGCCGTGCGCAAGCCGACCAATGACAGTCACGTCACCTCGCTCGAAGCATATGGGTCCGACGGCAAGATCATCATCCAGTTGTTCGGTGCGCGCAAGGAAGGCGAACGCGAGCGCGACGACTGGCGGGTTCTGGCGGAAAACCTGCCTCGTTTCCCCGACAGCTACATGAGAAAAGACCGATCGTCGTCGGTGGGACGCCGGCGCCCATCTGCCTCCGCAGCCAGTAGCCGGGCATTGAAGCCGAGACCGGGGACACGATGACGCAATAAGCGCGCTGTATTATCGCAACGCGATGAGCAGGAAGCAATTTGGCGCTGCCCCATCGACCGCATGGTTACGACGAAGCCGCGGCCTTTGGGCCGAGCTCAGAGGTGGCAATAGCGTGAACGCCGCCGACCGTCACTCCCCACCAGGCGGTCAGGTTTTGCGGTTCGGGCCGAGCAAAAATACTGTCAAGACAGCGAGGAACGTGGCAACCGCGCTGTAGACAAAGACACTGGCAATACCCGTGTGATCCACCAATAGGCCACCGAAAGTTGTGCCGGCTGCGATGGCCACTTGGAAGGTTATGACCATCAGTACACCAGCGCTCTCGGCCTGTTTCGGAGCGGCGCGTAGCACCATCCATGTCTGCAATCCGACCGGGACCGCGCCAAAAGCAAAGCCCCATACGGCAACTGCAATTGCCGAGGTCAAGGCCGATGCTCCCATAGTCAGGAGCGAGACAGCGGCTACGGCAATGAGCAGGGGCGGCAGGGCCGCGACCGCCTTGAGACTGTGTTTGGTGAGGAATGCGCCGGCTAAATTGCCGAAGACGCCGGCCGTGCCAAAAGCAAGGAACACGAGCGGGATTGACTTCTTTTCGAGCGCAGGAACGCTCTCGAGAAAGGCGCGGATGTAGGCGAAGCTGGCAAAATGGCCGGAAGCGACCAATAGCACGACTAGCACCGCAACCTTCATCGCCGGATTCTTCGCGACATCCAGCGGACTGCGGAATCTGCGCACTTCGATCGGAGGCAGTGGCGGAATGGTTACGAGTTGCACGAGCAGCGCAACGGCACTCACGATTGCGGCGACCTTGAACGAGGCTCGCCATCCCCAAATGTCACCGACATAAGCGCCGATTGGAGCCGCGCAGACGGAGGCGACAGAAACGCCGGTGAGGATGATCGACATGGCGCGCGGCATGAGGTGACTTGGAACCAGCCGCATCGCCAACGCTGCCGAAATAGACCAAAAACCACCAAGCGATATGCCAAGGACGACGCGTGCCGCCAGCAAAACCGGCAGCGACCCCGCAACCTCTGCCAGAACGTTCGACAGGATCAGCAGGAGCGTCATCGCCCAGATGACGACCCTGCGGTCCAGACGCTTTGTCACGATGGCGATTATCGGTGCCGAGATCGCCGCGACGATTGCGGTCGCTGTTAGCGCCTGTCCAGCCGTGCCCGTGGTGATACGGAGATCATGCGCGAGCGGTGTCAGAACGCTGGCGGGCAGAAACTCTGCCGTCACAAGCCCGAAGGTGCCGAAGGAAAGCGAAATGATGGCACCCCATGCAGGGCCAGAACGTTGATAGGGACTTTCTGGGTCAAGCCGATCTCGGTCGAACAAAGCCGCGTCCACTAAATCTGTCGCCGATTCGGTCATGAATGAGTTCTCCGGCTAGGAGCTGTTGCAGCAGGGGTGGCTACATCGCCGGGGATCAAAGCCGCGAGACCTTCCGGCGGCGGCCAGTCGGCATCAGTCGAGGCCTCGGCGCCCGACGCATCCGAGGCCTCATCGGAGGGCCGACGGACCCAACCGTCGACAATGCGGGAGAGTTCTCGGCGCGGTCGCATCGATCGCATTCGTCGAAGTGCGGTCTGTTCACTGCGAACCAAGCAAGCCGAACGCGGTGTCCTCGATCGAGGCCTTGATGGGGGGATGATCGACGATCTCTATATTGCTTTGAAGCAGGAAGTTCCGTCGCCATATGTGGTTATCCTGGCAGCCAGAATTGAGCGGTTGTCGCAAGCACCAAGGCGGTCGCAATGAGTGCAACGAGGCGGAAGTCTGATCGATGGCTGCGGTTCGATGGCCGCGCGATCGACAAAATTGAGGTGATGAGTTATCCCTTTTGAAGCCGTTGCTCCCAATTCTGGGATAAGGTAATTGCAGGCGGTCCCAGCAACGTCGGGCGGCCTTTTTGGTGATCGAATTCATGGGACGACACTCTCGGTCCGTGACGCATCTGCGAATGACTCCGCAAGTTCCGTGCCATCAACGACAAATCTGGCTCTGCTGAGCGGGTGGTGGAGGCACGAGCGTGGGCTATCCCAAGAGCTTGCCGCAAGGTTGTTCGAAGTTGAGGTGCCGGATAGACCGCAAATATGTCGGGCGGCCTGGGGTTGGCCAACACGAAGATGCGCAAGTTCAAAAGGACGAGCTGAACCCTTGCCGATATCCATCCGAGGCTGATCTGGAGAAGGTCAAGAACTGCGTCTTGAAGGCTTCCGCCGCACCGGCAAATGCTAAGCCAAGGTGCTGGGCAAGATGGACAGGGCCATCCAACCCGTCGACTGGACGCTCATTAATGGCGTCGGTGTGGCTCTGTAGCTGGCGAGAAAAACGCCCTGCTGAAAGACAAAAGCTCGTGTGGCCGGCTCTGAAGGACGGCCAGTGAGGCAGGCGAGGAGAGGCTATAGCCCATTCGTGTAGACTGATCTTGTCCCACGGAGGCGGCTAACCACCCCGCCAGACATCATCGAGGGGAGCGCCACTAGGCTTACCCCAAGTGTTGGTCATTTCCACCTGGGTGACCTCGGCCAAGTCACCAAGCCGCTTAGAGCAAGCTTTCGAACTGGATGCTCCCCGGGCACATGATCGGCTAGCTGTGAGCTTTCGGGAGGTTGTCCATTCGGACCGGACCGAGGAGACTGGAGTTACCACGCTTCAGCATCCATCGGAGGATCCGAATGAACATCCATAAGAATGCCCGTCTCACACCGCTGCGTCGAGAGGAGATGGCGCTGTCGGTGATAGAAGGCGCTTTCTCCAAAGCCCATGCGGCGCGTGTCTACGGCGTGTCGGCCAAGATCGTGGCGCGCTGGGTCGAGCGCTACAAGTCCGAAGGGCGGGCCGGCATGATCGACCGTTCCTCGCGGCCCGCCCATATGCCGCAGGCCACCGCTGCGTTGATCGCCGAGCGCATCATGGCGCTGCGGCGGCAACGTTGGACCGGCAAGCACATCGCCCATGAGGTCGGCGTCTCGCCCGCCACCGTTAGCCGGGTTCTCAAGCGTGCCGGACTGTCGCGGTTGCGGGATATCGAACCGGCCGAGCCGATCCGACGCTACGAGCGCGAGCATCCTGGCGAGATGATCCATATCGATATCAAGAAGCTCGGTCGTTTCGAGCGCATCGGTCATCGCATTACCGGCAAGCGCACCGGCAATGCCAGCTCGCGCGGCAGCAGTTGGGAGTTCGTCCATGTCTGCATCGACGACGCCTCCCGCATCGCCTTCTCGCAGATCCTGCCCGACGAGAAAAAAGAAAGCGCCATCGCCTTCCTCAAGGCGGCGGTGGCCTACTACGCCAGCCTCGGCGTCACGATAGCCCGCGTCATGACCGACAACGGCTCCTGCTACAGATCAAAGGCCTTCGCCAAGGCCTGCCGCGATCTCGGCCTCAAGCA
Source organism: Mesorhizobium sp. M2A.F.Ca.ET.043.02.1.1 (assembly GCF_003952405.1). NCBI lineage: Bacteria > Pseudomonadati > Pseudomonadota > Alphaproteobacteria > Hyphomicrobiales > Phyllobacteriaceae > Mesorhizobium > Mesorhizobium sp. M2A.F.Ca.ET.043.02.1.1. The sequence goes on along the minus strand of NZ_CP034445.1, from coordinate 2,759,530 downwards.
CGTCAGGACAAGACCCTATACACCCAAGACCAATGGCAAGGCCGAGCGCTTCATCCAGACAGCACTGCGCGAATGGGCTTATGCCATCGCTTATCCGACTTCAGATCACCGCGCCGCAGAGTTGCCGGTCTGGCTGCACAGATACAATTGGCACCGTCCCCACGGGAGCCTAAAGTCCAAAACACCTATCAGTCGCCTCGCTCTAACCGAGGACAACCTGTTGAGGCTCCACAGCTAGCGATCCCACCAGTTGAGTTGCTCCAAGTCGGTGTCTAGCTTTCTACATTCTGTGTCCGACGCTGGACAAGAATGTTGCAATCCCGACCAGCAAGTCAGCGCAGGCGCCACCTGTTGCCCAGCAAACGGCAAGGATTATCGAAAGACGAATTCGGCACGGAGCTTGCACCAACGATTGCATGCAAATGCCGACAGCATCTCATGAACGGTCTCTCGATTCTGGCGCGGTTAAATCGCGGCCGGTTCCAGATCATGTCCCGCCCGAAATGGTGAGGGACTTCAGCCTGTTTACGTCGCCCGGCATGTTGCCGACCGCTAACGGGGATCCGCATGCAGCGGTTGCTTGCGTTCATGCCGGGCCTCCGATCTTTTATTCAACCAGCAACACGCGCGACGGTCGGGGTACCTGGGTCATCACTCGCGCGAGCGACCAGCGCCGGGTGCTGCAGGACACCGAAACGTTTTCCAGCCATCGCAGCATCTTCGCCTCTGTGCTCGGCGAGAGCTGGCCGATGATCCCGCTTGAGCTCGATCCGCCATTCCACGGTGTTTTTCGCTCACTGCTCAATCCGCTGCTTTCGCCAAAGCGGGTAATGGCATTGGAGCCGGCTGTCCGGGAACGAGCGATCAAGCTGATCGACAGGATCGCCGCATCAGGCACGAGCTGCGACATCATGAAGGATTTTGCAGTTCCGTTCGCGGTCAATATCTTCCTTCGCTTTATTGGGCTTTCGGACAACGGACTAGAAACATTTGTCGGCTGGGCTAGAGATCTGCTCCACGGCGATAAGGAGCAACGACCACCCGCAGCCCGGACGATCGTGGCCTTCATCGACGAACTTGCCACCGAGCGCCGCAAGGAGCCGGTCGATGATTTCATGACCTTCATCGTGAAGGCAAAGGTCGAGGGTCGTCTGCTCAGTGACGAAGAAGTCCGTGGCATCGGCGTGCTTGTGTTCGTCGCGGGACTCGACACGGTCTCAGCAGCCATATGCTTCGACTTGGCCCATCTCGCGCGCAACCCCAAAGATCAGGAATTGCTACGAAGCGAACCGGACCGGATTGCCGTCGCTGCGGAAGAATTGCTGCGCGCCTATTCGACCATTCAGATGATCCGAGTGGCAACGAAGGATGTCGACTTCAAAGGCGCGCCGATCCGCAAGGGAGACTATGTTTCCTGTGCCACGATGATTGCCAATCGTGACCCGGCGGAATTCGAATGCCCGAATGAGATCGATCTGGCGCGCGAGGACAACCGGCACGCTGCCTTTGGCTATGGTCCCCATCGTTGTCTTGGCTCACACCTTGCCCGGCGGGAGATTGTCATTGGCCTGGAGGAGTGGCTGGCGCGCATCCCAGCCTTTCGGATCAAGACAGGGACTGAACCTATCACCTTCGGCGGCCATGTGTTCGGGATCGAGAATCTGATCCTGGACTGGTCCTGAAGTTTCAGCCAACGACATTGGAGTTCGCTATGCGTGTCGTCGTACATAAAGCCAGATGCCAGGGTCATGCGCGCTGCTGGGCGCGGGCGCCGAGAGTCTTCAAGCTTGATGACGCCGGCTACATCTTGCCCGGTGATATTGATGTTGCCGATGGGGAGCAACTGCTTGCCTCAAAAGGGGTACGAGCCTGCCCCGAACAAGCTCTGGAAGTTGACGAGCCCCCCGCTAACTCAGTTGTAGAGAGAGACACACGCAAAGTGCAGACTGGCATCGGGAAGGATAAAACAATCATACAATTCGCGACAGACCCTGTCGACCACGCGAAAATTACCGAACTGCGTGACCGAGAGGCGATCCGCAACTGCCTGTATCGGTACTGCCGCGGGATAGACCGCGCCGATGAGGCGGCGCTGCGTAGCGCATACTGGCCCGAAGCGTATGACAGGCACGGTCCCTATTGCGGACCGGCAGAGGACTTCATCCAATTTGCTCTCGGTCTGCCGGGGCACCGTAACATCCATCAAATCACGAACAGCCTGATCGACTTCATCAGTTCAGCAGAGGCCGCGGTCGAGAGCTATTTCACCGCGCTGCAACGCGGACCGGATACAGACCAAGAAATACGTCAGACGCTGCTTTGCGGCCGTTACTGCGATCTGTTTCAGAAGAGGCAGGACGAGTGGCGAATTGCGGAACGGACAGTCGTCTACGATTGGGTTGAGGAGCAAATCCCGCCAGCGATTCTTGAGGCAGATAGGTTCGGCCGGCGACAGCCGATTGGAGCACAACATCCAGACGATCCCATCTACCAGTTGCTCAAGGGTCACATCCCCACCGACCAAGATGGCGTCGAGGGTCCCCAACTGGGAGCTGCATAAGTGGGTAGAAATGGAGGATGAGCGCCCTACGGGAACGACATCTGTGTGGGGCCGCAACTGGCGGTCACTGCAACGATTTGGCTCGGCCCTTCATTCCGCCCAAGGTTGATGGGCTGAGATCACAAGCGGTCATCGTGGAGAAGCTCTCGTGAAACTGGCAGCACGCACCGTAATCATCACAGGCGCTGCGGGCGGGATCGGCCGTGCCCTGGTCGATATCCTTGCCGCGGACGGAGACACTGTAGTTGCGGTGGACCTTCCGGGCAGTGGTGTGGTTGAACTGGCTCGGGATCTCGGGTCGCCGCACGTCGGTCTGGAGTGCGATGTGTCGCGAGAGAAGGACATGCTCTCACTTTTCGGCCAGGTCGAAGCACGGTTCGCGCAAATCGATGTCCTCATCAACAATGCGGCGGTTGGACCCACGATGGATAGGATCATCGACACCGCTGTCGATACCTTCCGACGCGGCGTGACAGTGAACCTTATTGGGCCATTCGTTATGGCCCGGGAAGCGGCGCGGCGCATGAAGCCGGGCGGTGCGATCGTCAATGTGGCTTCGATGGCGGGCGTGGTCGGCAATCCCAGGCGCAACGCCTACGCAGCCTCGAAAGCTGGCGTGATCTCGTTGACAAAGTCCCTTGCATGCGAGTGGGCTATGCGAGGAATCCGCGTCACGGCGGTGGCGCCGGGCTCCGTCCGCACCCCAATGGTCACAGAACTGGCACGCGCTGGCAAAATGGACCTCGCGGCGATACGCCGCCGCGTGCCGATGGGGCGCTTGGCTCGCCCCGACGAGATCGCCAGGGTCGTGCGTTTTCTGAGCAGCACGCAGGCGCGCTACATCACCGGCTCGGTGCTGGCAGTCGACGGAGGCTGGATGTCATTCAACCAGCCGGGGGATGCTCACCCGCCGGTGGATGGTGCGCTCCAAGCCGAGCTCTCCTGTCCGGCCGAATGCACAGATGCGCGAATCGTGCTCGTCACCGGTGGCGCAAAAAGCATTGGCGCGGCCGTCGCTCGCCGCTTTGCCGCGAACGGCGACACCGTCGTGATTGCTGATAAAGATGGCACTGCAGCGGCAGAGCTGGCTACATCGCTCCCCGGCAAGCATCTGGCGAAATCGCTGGACGTGGCCGTCGAGAGCGATGTGGTGTCGATGTTCGAAGAACTGAGGGGACGCTTCGGGTATATCGATGTTCTGGTCAATAGTGCTGATACCGCCGACAGGATTGTGCCTGCGATCGAGCAACTGTCGAAACAGCTCGAACACGTCCTGGATGTCAACCTTACCGGCGCCTTCACCTGCGCGCGCGAAGCGATCAAGGCTATGCGCCCGGGCGGCGTGATCCTCAATCTCGGGTCGATCGACAGCTTTCTGCCGTTCGCGCCGCGCCATGCCTACGGCGCCTCCAAGGCGGGGATGGATATGCTGACCCGTTGCATGGCGGCCGAACTCGGGCCGGTCGGAATTCGGACAGCCACCGTCGCTCCTGGCCACATCCGCACGCCCGCACTTGCTCAGTTGGCCAAAGCCGGCCGCATCGACCTGACAGCAATCGGACGACGCATCCCCATGGGCAGGATGGGACGGCCAGAAGACGTCGCAGATGCATCGTTCTTCCTTGCTTCGTCTGACGCCTCATACATCAACGGCTCGATCCTCTACGTGGACGGCGGCTGGACCTCGTTCGGTGATGCGGGAAACGCCAGCGAACTCTATGACGAATGTTTTGCGGAGGCCGCAGGTTAATTGCCAGGCCTTCGCAGGGCGACCGGCCGAGCATTATGAAGCCTCGGCTCCACGACGCACCTGAGGTGCTTGAGATCCAAGCATGTGCATGCCGAGCACATTCCCGGTCGGCTGACGTGTCTATAACGAGGAGAAATCATGGAATTTGCCACTTTCATTCTGGCCGCCCAGCGTGGCTATCACCAATCCTCAGAAAGCGTCATCCGCAACTCCATCGAACAGGCCGTCGCTTCGGAGCAGGCTGGGTTCAACACCGCGTGGTTTGCTGAGCACCACTTCAACAATTACAGCCTCATACCATCCCCGCTGATGATGGTGGCGCACTGCGCCGGCTTGACAAGCACGATTCGCCTGGGCACTGCCGTCTGCGTGCTGCCGCTTTACCAACCGCAGCGCCTGCTGTCCGAGATCGGCTTCGCCGACATCGTTGCGAACGGCCGTCTCGAGCTCGGCGTAGGCTTGGGATACCAGCAGTTCGAGTTCGAACGGTTCGGCGTGGACATCGATGAGGCGCCGGCCGTCTTTTCGGAATACCTGGACATCATTCTCAAGGGCCTCAACCAAAACGTCTTCGAACACGACGGCCAGTATGAGAAGATCCCCCAACAGCGATTTCGGTCCGCACAGTCCAGCAGCCGACGCCGCCTATCTGGATCGCTGGCGGAGCCGCACGGATGGCTCGGGCCTACCGCGAGGGGCACAATTTTTTTGTCACAGCCTTCCACGACGGCTTAGAGACTTTGACCACACTGCGTGAATCAGTCGAGAGGGCGGCGGCATCCGAGGAAAAGAACGTCACCGACGTCAAGATATCGCTGCTGCGCTGCTGCTATGCCAGCCACGACGAGTTGGAGATCAACAGCTATCTCGACAATGCCCGCTTCCAGCGCCGGCTTTCTGAAGCCCTGCATCAGCGCCGCCAACAGAGCCACGATGGCTACCTGCTGCAGGAGACACCGACCCAGCAGGATCTGTCCTTCGAGACCATGCGCAAAAATTTGCCGATTGGCAGCGTAAATCGCGTGATTGATCGCCTGCTGGAAGAGATCGATATCTTGAAACCGGACCAGATCGCAGTTCAGACTCAATTGGGCGACTTCGACCAAAAGACGATGCTGCGCCAGATCGAGCTCTGGGGCGACAAGATCATCCCTGCGGTCAACAAGGCGCTTTGTCATGCCGGAAGCTGAAGCCGGCCGTTACGATGATGGCTGCCTATCCAGCGCGCAATGGCGTGGGTCCGAGCTAGGGAGGAGCTTCGATCAGCATGTGCTGCCCTGCGTACATTCACGTTCGCTTGAGGAGGTCCAGGCGGGCGAGGTGTTGGCGACGGAGGGGACAGGCCTTTCGTCTGTCGAATTGCGTGATGTCTTGGCCGCAACTTTCCCGTCTACCTCCAGCAGCGTATTCGCTTTGGAGGAGTTGAGCGAGCCCGAGCCGGAACTGGAAGAGGAGCTGCTACGCCGGCTGCTGCTAGCGCATGCTGCGCCGGCCGACCCGGCGAGCGGCCGCTTGGCCAAGATCATCGCCCGGCGTGCGATGCGCACGGACCATCTTTGGCGGGATCTTGGCCTCTCAAATCGCGCTGAGCTCAGCCGCCTGCTTGCCAGACATTTTCCCGCGCTGGCGGCAGGCAACACAGAAAACATGAAATGGAAAAAGTACTTTTACCGCAAGCTGTGTGAGGCCGAAGGCTTTTCGTCATGCACTGCACCCAGTTGTCGGGAATGCCAGGACTTCGAAAGCTGCTTCGGCCCGGAGGAAGTTGAGAGTCGCCTCTCGCCGACCAGGAATGCCGGTTAGTCACTTCGCTTGATCGCAGCTGCGGACAAACGCTTATCGCGGCGCCGTAGTATGGAGGAAGGGATGTTCATCGCCTCGCGATATTTGGTGACGGTACGGCGAGCGACATTGATGCCGGTCTGCTTGAGCTGAGCAACGATGTCTTCGTCGGAAAGTACCTTGTCGAGCGATTCTTCGGCGATGATTGCCTTGATCCGATGGCGGACAGATTTGGCGGAGTGCGCGTCGCCGCCCTCGCAGGATGCGATTGTCGCTGTGAAAAAATACTTCAGCTCGAACACCCCGCGCGGAGTTAACATGTACCTGTTCGAAGCCACCCGGCTTACCGTCGACTGGTGCATTTTGATCCCGTCAGCGACATTTTTGAGACAGAGAGGCCGCAGATGGGCGACGCCGTGTGTAAAAAAGGCATCCTGCTGGCGCACTATTTCGGTCGCAACCTTAAGGATCGTCTTAGCGCGCTGCTCGAGGCAGCTGATCAGCCAGTTCCCTTTTTCCTGGCAATGGTCGAGAAACGCTTTGCCTTCCGGATTTTGATTGGTCAGCTGCGAGATTTCGGCGACATAGGTGTGGTTGATCAACACTTTGGGCAGCGTGGCCGGATCAAGCTCCACCCGCCATCCACCTTCGGACTTGGGCATTACCCAGACGTCCGGTACGATGGTTTCCGGCGTCCCGGACTGGAACCGGTCTCCAGGCTTGGGATCGAGCGCGCGGATTTCGTTCCTCATGTCGAGGAGATCCTCCTCGTCGACTCCGCAACGCTGCTTCAATCCCTGAAAATCCCCCCGTGCAAGCATCTCGAGATTGGCGACCAAAGCTGCCATAGCCGGGTCGAACCGGTCTTGCTGGCGCAGCTGAATCTCCAGGCATTCGCTGAGAGTTCGCGCAAAAATCCCCGGCGGATCAAATTGCTGCAAGATTCCGATGACCCGTTCCACATCAGCTTGCCGAACGTTTAACCTCCTGGCCAGATCGAAAAGGTTTACCTGAAGATAGCCAGTGTCCTCCAGATGGGCGGCGAGCTGTCCGGCAATCAGCCGCTCCTGGGGGGTGAACGGGGTGAGGGCGACCTGGCGGGCGACATGGTCGTGCAATGTTTCGGTGTGGGCGGTAAACTCCTCGACGGCAGGTCGATCGTTGCCGCTACTGCGTTGCGACTTCCATTGCCCGCGCCCGCCAGACGGCCCGCCAATGGGCGATTCGCCGATTTCGCTTCTGCTTTGACTGCTCCGCTGATCCACCCCTGACAGCGGCGAATCGTCGTCAAACGGGTCAGGCTTCAAAACGGGGTTCCTCTCGAGTGCCTGCTGCACGAGCTGATGGAGTTCAGTATGCGTCAATCGCAGCAAGCGAATAGCTTCAATGGCTTGAGGCGATAAGACCATACGTTGCTTCTGGCGTTGAAGCAGGCTTGCTGAGAGATGCATGTTGAACCGTAATCTGCCGAGGATGCTCTAGTGTGTGCTTGGGTTGTGTGAGACTTGCCACTTCTGGGTCATGCCGCCGCCTTCAGTTTGTCGAGAACGTTTTGCGGGGATGAAACGCCATAGGGGTCCGTCTCGCAGTTGTCACAGAAGCCTTCCTCCTCGAACCACTGCTCCACCACGCCATCGTCGATCAGAGCGGCGTATCGCCAGGAGCGCATGCCAAAGCCCAGATTGTCCTTCGCGACCAGCATGCCCATTTTGCGCGTGAACTCGCCCGACCCGTCTGGGATCAGCTCGATCTTCTGCAGCCCCAAGGACTTTCCCCACGCATTCATGACGAAAGCATCGTTGACCGAGACGCAGTAGATCGCGTCAATTCGCAGTTCCAGAAATTGATCATAGAGTTTTTCGAAATCGGGCAGTTGGAAGGTCGAGCAGGTCGGGGTGAAGGCGCCAGGCAGCGAGAACAGGATGACGCGCTTGCCCCCGAAATAATCGTCGGAGGTCTTGTTCTCCCACCGATAAGGATTTGGCCCCCCGATCGACTCATCGCGAACACGCGTGCGAAAGGTCACGAGAGGAACGTTCTTTCTGTCGGTCATTGATTTGCTCCCAGGCCAAAGTGGTACGGTGCATTTTTCGGTTAAACTGAAGCGGCATCGACTTCGGTCGACAGTTCCGGCAGCCTCGCGCCTTGGCGTGGTTGCCTCGGACCGGTCTTGTGCAAGACCGCCCCCGAGCAGGCACGTTTAAAGGCGACGAGCTTCCGCGGAGACGGGGAATTTCGCTCGCGTGCTTTATCGAGCTTTGAGAGGTAGGCATGGTCTGCAACCGTGATTTTGACTGCGTTCTATCGACCGAGTCGCAAGCGCCATGCCAATTGACCCGATGCCTTGGGTTCACTTCGGTTTTTGCAGCAACTTTCGTGTTGTGCAGTAATGCCGGTCGATATTATTGCTCAAGCAGCACTGGAAATTGGGTGCGACTCCGTTCGGCAAACCCGGCCTTTGTCCGAAGCCGGACACGAATGTCGGAAATAGCCAAACGCCAGGATCTGGGGCGGGTTAAGAAACGTTGCCGTGGGCACCGGCTTCAGCACAATTGCGCCACGCGAGCATGGCTCCCAGCGTCAATGCCGTGCAGCAGCGAGACGAAGTCACTGCAGAATATCAACCTCTGCGAAGTCGTTGAAACCCAGCATGTGCGAGCCGTTCGAGGCGCAGATCAAGGCATGCTCGAGGAAGAGCTCGTGCTCTCGGCAGCAAGTGTTGCGACGTCTGACAAGGATCGTCGCGCTTCAAGGAAAAGAACCTGAATGGTGCACGGCTTGTGAAGGCCGGCGCATGGAAATGGCTGGGCTGATCATCCTCCATGAGGGTTGAATGAAGAGCTGGCCCCTATCTCCCTCAGCTGCAACGGGGGAGGTAGGGCATGTCCGTCTATCGCGCTGGGTAACATTCCTCGGTGAGGCAATAAGGGGGAGCAATTTCTCATTTCGGCAGACACGACCCAGCTCTCCTTTCATGCGCTGATTCCCCCAAGGGAAATCGCGACTCCAGGCTTCCTATGCAGCGAATCGCGGTGCTGTCCGATGTCCGACAATGTCGGATGCGGATCGTAGCTGGGCTAGATCCGTCACTTTGCCTCGATGGTTTCCCACTGGCCTTATATCTGCTTCGCCCCAAATGCGGCGACATAACCTGTGCGGCATCTGTGAATGGATCGACTTCAATCGAGACCTCGGAGGTCCCGATGCGCGAAGGGAGCTTGCCGATATGACGGCCACCATAGCGAACCACGGTCCGGACGACGAGGGGACTTGGATCGGCGGGCCTGCGGCGCTGGGACACCACCGCCTGGCAATCATCGATATCCAGGGCGGCCGTCAGCCGAGGATGCTCCAGGAGGATGGCCGACCTGACTTGGTGCTCGTCTACACGGGTGAGACTTACAACTACCGCGAGCTGCGTCAACAGCTGGCCGGCCTAGTCCATCGCATGAACACGAGCAGTGACACCGAGGTGGTGCTGCACCGCCCCCGCGAGTGGGGCTCTTCGGCGGGTACACTTTTTTCACGAAATCCGTGAATGTTTCTCGCGACATCATCCCGCAATCGGTGGTGCAGCGGGTGAAGAGCCCGTATCCGGCTATCCAGAATGCCGCCTACGACAAAATACTACGTACGCGGTTCACTGCGATGCTGGACGACCTAGTGCCGGCAGTGGCACCGCTGTTGTCCGTCGACAGGTCCCGCGCTTGCTCGGTGCGACCAACAACCTTAAGCGCTAGGGCGTAACCTGACCCTGCAAGATCTCCTCACCGACTATAAGGTGCGCCTCACGATCTGAGACGATGGGACAGGATGGCTAAGGAGGTGCGCCGTCTTGCATGCCCCGCCACCGAGGCGAACCCTCTTGGCTACGCGCGCCACAGCGACGCTCCATATCGTCAGGCCTGCGTCTCATGCTCAGATGAGCCGGTATTTGGCTCTCTCATCAGCAAACCGAGAGAGCCCATGCCAAGACGGAAGCAAGCAAGACGAACGAGCGTCAGAGATATCCTGCGCCTGACCCATAAACAGGGCAGTCCGGTGGGCCAGGTGGCAGAGCAACTGAGGTTCGGCAAGACTTCGGCTTCCACCTATCTGCGGGCGCTGGAGACGGGCTGTCGTGCAGGCCCTGCATGCGGCTTTGAGGACGATGCGATGTTGAAACACCGTCTGTTGCGCCGAATCGGCCGTCGGCCACACGTTGGGTCGTCATCAGGTTCTCGACAGCTTGCCGGTGTCAAATCCAAACCGTGGTCGGCGATCCCCACCAGGGTGGGAAGGCAGCGCTGATATAGCCGAACGTCGATCAAGTCACGATCAACTATTGCCTCATGTCACATGCCCTGCGGGACTGAAAAACGGAGAAGAACATGTGCGATGCAAAACTGAAGACCGTGCTTTCGCTTTTTTCGCCGGTGGCCAGCAAATTAGATGCTCTCTCGTCCAACGGACCAGCGACGGATGCAAATTGCGTTAAGCTAAATACGAACGAGAACCCGTTTCCGTTGCCGAAGAGCGTAATGCAAAGTGCAATTGCTGCGATCGAACACCAGTATCTTTATCCGGAAGACGACAATCTCAGCTTAAGGGCAGCTGCCTCCGATGCTTACGGATTTTCCAAAGATCAGGTGATTGCCGGCAACGGTTCGTCGGAGCTGCTCGGACTCATCTACAGAGCTTTCCTCGCCCCAGGAGATAGAGTGGCGATGCTGTCGCCCGGATTTTCGTTCAACCGTAAACTTGCCATGTTGCAGGGTGCCGAGTTTCTCGAAATCGCATCGAGCGAAGCTCATCCCCTGCCGATAGAAAAACTGCTGTCCGGCCCCGCAAAAGACGCGAAGTTCATTCTGTTGGCTAATCCGAACAATCCGACCGGAACATTCGTGCCGGTGGCCGAAATCGAACGCCTTGTGGAGCAAGCAGATCGCTTGGTCGTCTTGGATGAGGCCTACGTTGACTTCGCACCCGACAATGCCCTGCGCCTCGTCAATAGACATCCGAATCTTTTGATCTTGAGGACTTTTTCAAAGAGCTATGCTGCTGCTGGCGTGCGAGTCGGCTTCGGTTTCGGTCACCCAGAAATCATTGGCAGGCTGCGCAACATCCAGAATGTCTTCAACATGAACGTGATCGGGCAGGCGGTCGGGAAAAGCATTCTTGCGCATCGCCACGCCTACGAAGAGAACCACAGGCACATCAAGCATGAACGACAGCGAGTGACCCTGGCGCTGTTGCAACTTGGCTTTTCCGTAACACCCTCCCACGCAAACTTTTTGCTGGCCCGTGTGCCGGCGGGACAGGAGGGCTCATGCTGGCAAGCCGCGTTGAAAGAGCAGGCGATCCTCATCGCCAGCTTTCCTGACGTAGATTTGAAGAACTGTATTCGCGTCAGCATTGGCACCACAGAGCAGATGGACAAATTCCTTGCTGCCGCCAAACGCGTCTGTATGAGCTTTAAGAAGAATCGCGGTGTGCACAAGCATTAAGTCAATTCACATTAAGCGCCAAGTAATAGGTGCTGATATGTCGCCAGCTATGATGATTAGCGAATAAATAATAGGTAATTTGGAGAACAATTAATTGAAGAAAATTTCCGCTTCGGGCCTGACCTTCGGCATCTTCGATCATCTGGACGAAAACGGCGATGACATCGCACAACAATATGCAGATCGGCTGAGCCTAGCAGAAGCGTGCGATGGCTATGGCTTTTATGCGTATCATCTCGCCGAGCACCACTGTACGCCGCATGGCAGAGGTCCATCACCGAATTTGTTCTTAGCGAGCGTCGCCCAGCGAACCCGCAGTCTTCGTGTTGGTCCCATGGTAATGCTACTTGCGCTCTATCATCCGCTGCGTGCCTTCGAGGAGATCTGCATGCTTGATCAGTTGAGCGGCGGCAGGCTTGAACTCGGCATAGGGCGCGGCTCTGCTCCCACTGAATTGGGATACTTCGGGGTTGCTGTAGAAGCAGCACCAGAACAGTATGCGGAGGCCAGTGAGATTCTCATCAATGCGATGAAAGGCGGGACGCTTTCTTATCAGGGCCGCCACTTTGAGTTGAAAGATGTTCCGCTGACGTTGAGACCTCACCAATATCCCCATCCGCCGACATGGATCGCCACCAATCGACCCGAGCCGGCTAGCTGGGCCGCTGCGAATGGGGCAAACATCGCCTGCGTCGGACCTTCCACTTCTGTTCGCAGCGTTACCGACGCGTTCCGCGCCGCCCGAATTCACGATGCTGACATTGGCCAGCAAGCGCCATTTCTTGGATTGCTCCGAATGGTGGTGATAGGGCGTTCTGAAACAGATGCGTATTTGCTCGCAGCACCTGCCTATGAACGATGGCTCAATAGCTTCAAATTTCTATACGAACTAAATGCCATTTCCACTCCACCAAACTTGCCTTTGAACTTCGATGCAGCAATTGAAAGTGAATTGTGCGTCGTGGGAACGGCAGATTCTGTCCGAAAAGCTCTCCTTGATCAGCTGGAAGAGGCAGGTGCTAATTATCTTCTGTGTCAACTGGCATTTGGGGATTTGCCGCTGGATGCCTCACTATACACCGCATCGGCCATTCGATCCGAAATCATGGCTCGAGTTGCCGCATCGTGAATCCGTCGTGTGATTGGAGGAGCAGCGGCAGCGCTGCTCCTCATTGCGAAACGGTTGTGGGGGCCGGACTCCTGTCAGGTGTAAACCATTGGAGCACGTCCTATCTGATCCAGGTCATATCCTGCGGCTTTGAAGTAGTTGGCACATTCGGCTGGGGTGAAGAGGTCGACGACCGCGCCGAGGCCTTGCCCCTCTGATCTAATCCGGTTTGAAGTTCGTTCTGGCCCATCCAGAGGATCAGGACATGAAACGCAGCCGCTTCTCTGAAGAGCAGATCATCGGAATTTTGAAGAAACACGAGGCCGGGGTATCGGTTGGCGATCTGTGCCGCAAGCACGGGGTCAGCGACGCCTCGATCTACAATTGGAAGGCCCGCTTCGGCGGGATGGATGTCACCGAGGCTCGGCGACCTGAAGGGCTGGAGGACGAGAACACGCGCCTGAAGCGGCTTCTGGCCGACGCCATGCTCGACAATGCCGCGTTGAAGGACCTTGTGGGAAAGAAATGGTGACGCCCGCCGCCAAGCGGAAAGCTGTCGCTCGCCTGAAGGAAGGCTTCGGGATGAGCAAACGGCGGGCGTGTAAAGCCATCGGCTGTTGCCGCATGACGGTTCGCTACCAGACCAGCAGGCCGGACGACCGGGAGGTTCGCGAGCGGATGAAGGCGATCGCGCAGGAGCGTCGCCGGTTCGGCTACCGGCGTCTTCTCGTGATGCTGAGGCGGGAGGGCCTGGTCGTGAACCACAAGAAGCTGTTCCGGCTCTATCGGGAGGAGAAGCTCGCCGTTCGCCGCCGTGGCGGCCGCAAGCGGGCGATCGGGACCAGGGCGCCAATGCTGGTGCCGCTGAGGCCCGACGAGTGCTGGTCGCTCGACTTCGTATCGGACCAGCTCACCGACGGGCGCCGCTTCCGCATCCTGGCCGTCGTCGACGACTGCACGAGACAGTGCCTGGCACTCATCGTTGATACGTCTCTCTCGGGCATGCGGGTTGCCCGCGAATTGGACCGGCTCATCACTAGCGCGGCCGGCCCAGGATGATCGTCAGCGACAATGGCAGCGAGTTCACCTCGAACGCCATCCTCTCCTGGGCGGATCAGAACCGCGTCGAATGGCATTACATTGCGCCCGGCAAGCCGATGCAGAATGGCTTCATCGAGAGCTTCAACGGCCGACTGCGCGATGAACTGCTCAACGAGACGCTGTTCACCTCGCTGGCTCAGGCGCGCGTAGCCATCGCCCTGTGGCACGCCGACTACAACACCGCGCGGCCGCACTCCCAAATCGCCTGGCAGACCCCGGCCAAGTTCGCCAGCACCTTCAATCCGCGACGGTCGCTCGCGCTGCGCTATGCCAAAGGCTCCGCGCCAGCGCCCGTCGCTTCACCCGCCCAGCAGGGCACAACCCACGCCGGAAACGAACTCAAAACTGCTGGGGCAACGTCAGTCCCATAGAGCCTTGATGGTCGGCCTTTGCTCGCAGCAGCGCCTTAGGTTGGGCGAAGGCGTTCTCAATCGGATTGAAGTCGGGACTGTAGGGCGGCAGGTAGAGCAGGCTCGCCTGCGGCCTCAATCGCGCCGCGCAGGGTTCTCCAGGCGGATGTCGCCAATGTCAAATTTGCTGGCATCCATGTCGCCCTCGCTTTCTGGTTCGAGATCGGAAAATCGCCGAATAATCAGCACATCAACCTGCGCCTGAAGGAGCTCACTGCCACTTTCGGCTGGCGGGGTGTGCCGCCCCACAATTAGAATGTCAATTGTCGTGCCAACCGCACAAGCGAAGGCCAGAAAGCCAACATGTGTTCTGCGGCTTAATTAAGAGTCAGCCGATGTCGGCCGAACATCACCTTGTCTCGAAGTCGACGATCCGACAGCAGATTGCGAAAGTTGGCGCGATGCGAAACAAACTGCTGAAGCGCTCAACTTTTATTGATCACGCGTGTTGGACGCGACGCACTCCCGTTCCAATCGGGCTGAGCGCAAATTCTCCCGGTTCACAAAACTGAGTCGCTGGAGTAGTGGGGGCGCAGAGAAATCTCCGGTCGCAGCCTTACCCGGTCAAAACAAGGATACCAATGATGAAGACTCTCGCCGTCTGCTCTGGCGGATTGGACTCCGTTTCCCTTGCTCACATGGTGGCAGCGGAGCACGAACTCACCGGCCTTCTATCTTTCGACTATGGCCAACGGCACAGGAAGGAATTGGGCTTCGCCGCTCTTTGCGCGCAGCGACTGAAGGTCCCGCACCAGATCATCGACATCGGCGAAATTGGCCGTGGCCTTTCCGGCTCAGCGCTGACTAGCAGTATCGACGTGCCGGACGGCCACTACGCCGAAGACACGATGAAGATTACGGTGGTGCCGAACCGCAATGCCATCATGTTGGCAATCGCCTTCGGTCTCGCCGCCGCCCACAGCGCCGAAGCGGTGGCGGCGGCCGTGCATGGTGGGGACCATTTCATCTATCCCGATTGCCGTCCGGCCTTCATTGAAGCTTTCCAGACAATGCAAGACCGCGCGCTCGACGGCTATGCGCAGATACGCCTCTATGCACCGTATGTGAATCTCGGAAAAGCTGACATTGTTGCGGATGGCGCAAGATACGGCACCCCGTTTGCTGAGACCTGGTCCTGTTACAAGGGCGGCGTGCGTCACTGCGGACGATGCGGGACCTGCGTCGAGCGGCGCGAAGCGTTCCATCTCGCCGGGCACGCTGATCCCACCGACTACGAGGACGCCGATTTCTGGCTTGAGGCGCTGCGCAGGAGGCGCGCGTAATGTTCCACATCACCAAGGAATTCCACTTCTCGGCCTCGCATCAGCTCACCTCCTTGCCTCCCAACCATCAATGCGCGCGCCTGCACGGGCATAACTATGTCGTCGTAGTGGAGCTGTCGGCCAAGGAACTGGACGCCCACGGCTTCGTGCGCGACTATCACGATCTGGCGCCGCTCAAACGCTACATTGACGAGAGCTTCGACCATCGGCACCTCAACGACGTGCTGGGACATGAGAAGGTCACGGCGGAATGCCTGGCCAGACATTTCTATGAATGGTGCAAGGCACGTCTGCCGCAGACCGCGGCCGTGCGCGTTAGCGAAACACCGAAAACTTGGGCGGAATACCGTCCGTGACCGACATGCATCCCGCAATCCGTGTGAGCGAGATATTCGGGCCGACTATCCAGGGCGAGGGCGTGCTCATCGGCTTGCCGACGGTGTTCATCAGAACCGGCGGATGTGATTATCGCTGTTCATGGTGCGACAGCCTTCACGCGGTGGACAATCAGTATCGCCATGAATGGCTACCGATGCCGATCGATGCCGTGTGGCAAACCGTCCATGCGCTTTCCGGCGGCAGGCCGGTTATGGTCTCCTTGTCAGGCGGCAACCCGGCCATTCAGCCGTTCGGTCCCCTCATAGAACGCGGCCATCGCGAGGGCTATCGTTTTGCACTGGAAACGCAGGGTTCCGTGGTGAGGGAGTGGTTTGCGGATCTTGACGTGCTGACCCTTAGCCCAAAGCCGCCGTCCAGCGAGATGACCACCCGTTGGGCTGCGTTTGATGCATGCCTCGAAGCGGCGCAAGAGAAGCCGCAAATCGTGCTCAAGCTCGTCGTTTTCGACGAGAGTGACTATGCCTACGCCAAAGAAGTCGCGGCGAGATATCCGCACCTTCCGATCTATCTGCAACCCGGCAATCACACGCCGCCGCGCCCTGGCAGTGAAGACGCCTCTGTCGACTTGGACGGAATAATGATGCGAATGGAATGGCTTGTCGAAAGGGTGACTAGCGACAGGTGGTTCGAAGCCCGCGTGTTGCCGCAGCTGCACGTTCTGCTTTGGGGTAACAAGAGGGCGGTCTAGTCTGCGGCTTGCGTCGCACCGGAAGGCCGGGCTCCAACGGCTTGGCAGGCTCTCTTCGCGTGCCGAGTACAGCCGAGCTTTGTTCGCGTCAGCGGTCTCGCGATTGTGCGGCTGGAAACCGCCCGGACACCCCGCTGCCGGCGTGTGTCACCTTGACTCCGATGAGCTGTCGTCACGCAAAGTTGAAATCCGCAAGAACTGGCCTTCTCGCCCCACCTGCTCCGTCGCAAGCACGTCATCCCCTCATCCTTGTCCAGCTCTTATCGATGTATCTCATTGTCCGGCCTGACGCACGACTGTCAGCATGGGAATGCATCCATTGCGCAAATGCCTTCCATAAAGAAGATCGATTTCCTCACTGGCCCAACGTGAAATATAGCAACGTTTTCGTGGCGTGGGTCGGCTGCGTCGGGAGTAGCGATGAAAACGTATTAGGGTCGCCTGCGTCTCCTTGGGCAGCGAGTGTAAAGTATAGCGATGCGGCCTCCGGCGCGAACGGCAGCCGCGCAGTGATCACCTTCGCCTGTGCCTTTGCGGCGGGGGTCAAGCGCTGGTCTGCTCAAATTTTTTATCGTTTAGCTGGTTGAAACTGCTCCCGTTGCGGGCTGCAGAAGCCGGCCAGCCGAGAAACGGCAGCCGCACTTATGAAAGCACGCCAAGGCATGCGGGCATCTATCAGTTGCAAAGGACAATACTGGCCGCGCCGATTGGCCATCACGCGTCCATTAGGGCAGCCACCAACATCAGTTCGCAAGAGGAGCAAAAGTAATATGTATCGTCGTCACCTGATCAAAGGGTTGGTTGCGCTCGGCGCATGCCGGATTTGCGTTCAAGCCGCCCAAGCGACCAGTGCCCATTGGGGGTACACCGGTCCGGTCGGACCGGAGCACTGGGCTGATCTGGATAAGGAAAATTTCGTATGCTCTGCCGGCACGCAGCAATCGCCGATCAATATCAACAGCGCGGTCAAGGCGGATATCCCGCATATCGCCATCGGCTGGCACAAGGGCGGCGGCAATATGGTGAACAACGGCCACACCATTCAAATCAATATGCCACAAGGCAGCACGCTGACCCGCAGCGATCGTGTCTACGAACTGGTACAGTTCCATTTCCATGCGCCAAGCGAACATCACGTGGCGGGCAAGAGCTTCCCGATGGAGGTGCATTTCGTTCACAAGGACACGCAAAGTGGTACTCTGGGCGTGCTGGGCGTCTTTTTAACGCCCGGCGCGACAAATGCCAGCTTTGCTGCCCTTGCTGCGGCCTTTCCCGAACTGCCGAATGGGGAGGTGACGATCGACGAGGTGAATCCCAACTGGCTTCTGCCAGCCTCGCTTGGCTATTGGACTTATGAGGGCTCACTGACGACGCCGCCGTGCACCGAAAACGTCGAGTGGATGGTGGCGATGGAACCGGTTGACGTTGATCCGGCAGACATCCAGCGATTTGCCTCCCTCTACCCGTCGAACGCGCGCCCTATTCATTCACCCAATCGACGCTTCATCCTGCGCCAGAGTTGAGCGCCGCCCCAGCGGTTCCGCACGGTCCAACATTCTTGGCACAAGTTGGCGCGAAGCCTCCTCTTCCGGTCTGGCGGTCTGACGGCGCTCCCCAAGCTGGCTAGTCTAAATGATAGGGATTCGGTGCCGACACCACTCGTCCCAAAGACGTCGCGGCGAGGTTTGTCTGCAACCCGGCAATCACACGCCGCCCCGCCGTGGTAATGAAGACGTCTCTGTCGAGTCCGACGGAATATGATGCGCATGGAATCGCTGGTAGAAAAGGTGACCAGCGACAGGTGGTTCGAAGCCCGCGTCTTGCCGCAGCTGCACGTTCTACTCTGGGGTAACAAGAGGGTGGTGTATACCTTCTCCTAGCTTCGCCGCCAACTACTCGGTTTTCCGAATTGCTCTCTATATTCTTGAAGACGATGCGTTCGTTAAAGACATGTGCTGCGCACCTGGTGTAAAAGCTGCTCTCATCATGCAGAGGTCAAGCCAGTCGGGCTCATCCGAGGCTATGGCCGTGAGCACTGTTCAGTTCGGCAGAGAGGGCGCTTTTGTACACACTTTGCGATCGTGGCGGCCCCGTGGGCAGATCTGCAAGCTGCCGCGACACTAACCTCTCGAAGCCCGCCCGCCCGCCTGTTGATGCGTGTCTCCCAGTAAGATTCCTGTCCAAGAACGTGATAATCTTCTTGCCAGTGTTGTAGCTGATGTTGCCCTTGATGCCGCAGCCTACCGCGGCGGGACCAAACTCAATGGCAAGCAGGCCGGCTAGGATCGTGCAGCCAGTCGCGAGCCTCGCCCACAACGGGGTCTCACGCGCATGAGGGCGCCGACCATGGGTTCGGCGGTTCGTACGCGTATAACACGTATCTTTCTGAAAAAATCAATGCTCTCGGCTAAGCTACTGAATTATTTGGCTTCCATATAGCGCGTCGGCGGAACCAACTTGTAGACGGGCTATGAAAGGTTAAGCGCGGATGTCTATCGGCCGCCGGCGTTCCCGCTCTGTAAGCCTGCCTGAACTACCCGCGCCGCGGTCAAGCCCCAGGCTCCTGCTCATCCAGCGACCGCCCGATCAATGGCAGGCTGGAAAGACAAGAGCCGATGTCTTCCGATGGTCTCGCCATCAGCTTTGGGCTAACTTCCCCATTCTCCCGCTTCGAGCTCGACACACGGCGGTTTGGATGGCGCACGACAATCTGTGTCGGCTTTGTCGTGTCCGTGACAGACGCCTGAAAGGCCCGTTCGCGCGTTTTGCCGCCGTCTAAGCGGCTGGAATTTAATGACAAAGTTTTTTCTGGGATCGGCCGATCACGCTGGTACGCTTTTTGCGATGCTTGGTGTGAGGCGGCACGAGCTGCCTATCGGCACTTGTGTCGCGGGCAGTCGCGATGATTAGAACGAAGGAAGGAAAGCTATTATGTCAGGTCTGCGTCAGATCGCCTTTTACGGAAAAGGCGGCATCGGCAAGTCCACCACGTCCCAAAATACGCTCGCTGCCCTTGTCGACCTCGGGCAGAGAATCCTCATCGTAGGATGCGACCCCAAAGCCGATTCCACACGCTTGATCCTGAATTCGAAAGCTCAGGATACCGTCCTGGATCTCGCCGCACAGGAAGGTTCGGTGGAAGACCTCGAACTCCAGGACGTGCTCAAGGTGGGCTACAGAGGCATCAAGTGCGTGGAGTCCGGCGGCCCCGAGCCGGGTGTCGGTTGCGCCGGCCGCGGCGTCATCACCTCGATCAATTTCCTCGAGGAGAATGGCGCTTATGACGATGTCGATTATGTCTCCTATGACGTCCTCGGCGACGTGGTATGCGGCGGCTTCGCCATGCCGATCCGCGAAGGCAAGGCCCAGGAGATCTATATCGTCATGTCCGGCGAGATGATGGCGCTCTATGCCGCCAACAACATCGCCAAGGGCATCCTCAAATATGCCCATTCGGGCGGTGTGCGGCTGGGCGGGCTGATCTGCAATGAACGTCAAACCGACCGCGAACTCGATCTGGCCGAAGCACTGGCTGGCCGATTGAATTCCAAGCTCATCCACTTCGTGCCCCGCGACAACATCGTCCAACATGCCGAACTCAGGAAGATGTCGGTGATCCAGTACGCGCCGGACTCAAAGCAGGCAGGGGAATACCGCGCTCTGGCCGAGAAGATCCACGCCAATTCGGGCCAGGGTACGATCCCGACGCCGATCACCATGGAGGAGCTGGAGGAGATGCTGCTCGACTTCGGCATCATGAAGACCGACGAGCAGATGCTTGCCGAGCTTCACTCCAAGGAAGCGGCGAAGGCGGCGGCCCAGTAGTGACATTAGCGCTGCCATGAATCGGCGCGCCTTGCAGAGAACGGCGCCTATTCTTTGAGGCGTCACCCAACCTTGAAAGGGGGACTCATGAGCCGGGAATACGAGAATGACGGTGCTCTTCATGCGAAGCTTATCGAAGAGGTGCTGTCGCATTATCCCGACAAGGCGGCGAAGCGCCGCAAGAAGCACCTCAACGTCGCAAAGAGCGGCAACGAGGCTGGCGGGGAAAGCGAGGTCCTTTCCGAATGCGACGTCAAATCGAACATCAAGTCCATTCCCGGGGTGATGACGATTCGCGGCTGTGCATATGCTGGTTCGAAAGGCGTGGTGTGGGGGCCAGTCAAGGATATGGTCCATATCTCGCACGGCCCGGTCGGCTGCGGCCAATATTCTTGGTCGCAGCGCCGCAACTACTACGTCGGTACAACGGGCGTCGACACGTTCGGGACAATGCAGTTCACCTCCGATTTCCAGGAGAAGGACATCGTCTTCGGCGGCGACAAGAAGCTGGAACAGATCATTGACGAGATTGAAGTCTTGTTTCCGCTCAACAACGGCATCACCGTGCAGTCCGAATGCCCTATCGGCCTGATTGGCGATGACACCGAGGCCGTTTCTCGCAAAAAGACCAAGGAGTATGACAAGACGATCGTGCCGGTACGCTGCGAGGGCTTCCGCGGCGTCTCGCAGTCGCTTGGCCACCACATCGCCAATGATGCAATCCGGGATTGGGTCTTCGACAAAAAGGATGTCAAGTTCGAGGCCGGCCCCTACGACGTCAACGTCATCGGCGACTACAATATCGGCGGCGATGCCTGGGCCTCGCGCATACTGCTTGAGGAGATAGGGCTGCGCGTGGTTGGCAACTGGTCGGGTGACGCCACACTCGCAGAGATCGAGCGCGCCCCGAAGGCTAAGCTCAATCTTATCCACTGCTACCGGTCGATGAATTACATCTGTCGGCATATGGAGGAAAAGTATGGCGTCGCCTGGATGGAGTACAATTTCTTCGGTCCCTCCCAGATCGAAGCCTCTCTGCGCAACATAGCCAAGCATTTTGGGCCGGAAATCGAGGAGAAGACCGAAAAGGTCATTGCCAAGTACAGGCCGCTTGTTGATGCGGTCATCGCCAAGTACCTGTCGCGCCTGGAAGGAAATACCGTGATGCTCTATGTGGGCGGCCTGCGCCCCCGCCACGTCGTCACGGCCTACGAGGACCTCGGCATGGTCATCGTGGGCACCGGCTATGAATTCGCCCACAGCGACGACTATCAGCGCACCGGCCACTACGTGAAGAACGGCACGCTGATCTACGATGACGTGACCGGCTATGAGTTGGAGAAATTCATCGAAGGGATTCGCCCAAATCTGGTCGGCTCGGGAATCAAAGAAAAATACCCGGTGCAGAAGATGGGCATACCGTTCCGCCAGATGCATTCCTGGGATTATTCAGGCCCGTATCACGGCTACGATGGCTTTGCCATTTTCGCACGTGATGTGGATCTCGCCATTAACAACCCGGTCTGGGACCTATTCCACGCGCCTTGGAAAAGAAGCCGGGGCGATGAGCGGGCGATGGCTGCCGAATAAACATTTGCTTCAGCCCCAGTCTCCCACTGAGACGGTGAACTCCCGCGGCCTCTGATCCGCCGGAGCCTGGAACGTCTTGACGTCCTGAGCTGCCGTCCCGCGCAGCCAGATGCAAAAGAGGTAATCATCATGCCGCAGTCGGCTGAAAAAATTCTCGATCACGCTCCCCTGTTCCGCGAGCCGGAATACAGAAAGATGCTCGCTGAGAAGAAGCTAAACTTCGAATGTCCGCACCCCGATGAAATCATTTCCGATCAGCGCGATTTCACCCAGACGTGGGAATACCGCGAAAAGAACCTCGCCCGCAAAGCGCTTGTCGTGAACCCGGCCAAGGCCTGCCAGCCGCTGGGTGCGGTATTCGCTGCCGCCGGCTTCGAGCGAACCATGTCCTTCGTCCACGGCAGCCAAGGTTGCGTCGCCTATTACCGCTCGCACCTGTCGCGCCATTTCAAGGAGCCTGCCGCGGCGGTCTCCTCCTCAATGACCGAGGATGCGGCGGTGTTTGGCGGCCTGAAGAACATGGTCGACGGGCTCGCCAACACCTACCAGCTCTACGACCCCAAGATGATTGCCGTGTCGACGACCTGTATGGCAGAGGTCATTGGCGACGACCTGCACAGCTTCATCCAGAACGCCAAGGACGAAGATTCAGTCCCGCGCGACTTCGACGTGCCCTTTGCCCACACCCCGGCCTTCGTTGGCAGTCATGTCGACGGCTATGACAACATGGTCAAAGGCATTTTGGAGCACTTCTGGAAAGGTCAGGAGCGTACGCAAATCGAAGGAACCATCAACATCATTCCGGGCTTCGACGGCTTCTGCGTCGGCAACAACCGGGAGCTCAAGCGCCTGCTCGATGTAATGGGCGTGTCCTATACATTGATCCAGGATGCCTCTGACCAGTTCGATACGCCTTCGGACGGTGAATACCGCATGTATGACGGGGGCACGAAGATCAACGAGGTGAAGAAGGCCCTCAACGCCGAGGCAACGCTTTCGCTGCAGCATCACAACACCCGAAAGACACTGGGCTATTGCGAGGAGGTCGGGCAGGCGACGGCCTCGTTCCACTATCCGCTCGGCGTTCAGGCGACGGACGAATTCCTGATGGAGGTCGCGGCGATTTCCGGCAAGGAGATTCCCGAGGCAATTCGCCTCGAGCGCGGCCGACTGGTAGACGCCATGGCGGACAGCCAATCCTGGTTGCATGGTAAGAAATACGCCATCTACGGTGATCCCGACTTCGTTCACGCAATGGCCCGCTTTGTCATGGAGACCGGCGGCGAGCCAACCCATTGCCTCGCCACCAATGGCACCTCGGCATGGGAAGCCGATTTGAAGAAGCTGCTAGCATCCTCGCCTTTCGGCAAGGCTGCCCAGGTTTGGGCGGGCAAGGACCTGTGGGCGCTGCGCTCACTGCTCTTTACCGAGCCGGTGGACCTTTTGATCGGCAATTCCTACGGCAAGTACCTGGAGCGCGACACCGGAACACCGCTGATCCGGCTGATGTTTCCGATCTTCGATCGGCACCATCATCACCGCTTTGCGCTCTTTGGCTACCAGGGAGCGTTGCGCGTGCTGACGACGATCCTCGACAAGATCTTCGACAAACTCGATCGCGAGACGAGCGAGACGGGTGTGACGGATTATTCCTATGACCTCACGCGCTAAGAGCCGTGGCCGGCTTTTCGCCGAGGCCATTCCTTGCCCAATGGACTGGGGAGGCTGAGCAATGTCCTCCCTCAGCGCCAAAATCAAGGACGCCTTCGATGAGCCCGCCTGCGATAAGAACCGTGGCAAAGATGCCAAGGCGCGCAAGGAGGGCTGCTCGAAGTCGCTGACACCAGGGGCGGCAGCCGGCGGCTGCGCCTTTGACGGAGCCAAGATCGTCCTGCAGCCGATCACCGACGTTGCGCATCTGGTCCATGCGCCGCTCGCCTGCGAGGGCAATTCTTGGGACAACCGTGGTGCGGTTTCGTCAGGGCCGACCTTGTGGCGGACAAGCTTCACGACCGACCTCACCGAACTCGACCTTGTGATGGGGCAGGGCGAGCGGAAACTCTTCAAGGCGATCCGCGAGATCAAGCACACATACGCGCCGCCGGCGATCTTCGTCTACTCGACTTGCGTAACGGCGCTGATCGGTGACGACATCGAGGCCGTGTGCAAACGCGCCACGGAAAAGTTCGGTTTGGCCGTGGTGCCGATCAATGCGCCTGGCCTGGCAGGCTCCAAGAACCTCGGCAATAAGCTCGCCGCCGAGGCGTTGCTCGATCATGTCATCGGCACGGTCGAACCCGACGACCCCGGACCCTACGACATCAACATCCTTGGCGAATTCAACCTCTCGGGCGAATTCTGGCTTGTAAAGCCGCTCCTCGATCGGCTCGGGATCCGGGTGCGCGCCTGCATTCCCGGCGATGCGCGTTACCGCGACATTGCTTCCGCGCACCGCGCCCGGGCGGCAATGATGGTGTGCTCGACCGCGCTGATCAGTCTTGCCCGCAAGATGGAGGAGCGCTGGGACATCCCGTTCTTCGAGGGCTCCTTCTATGGCATCTCCGACACATCGCAAGCTCTTCGAAACCTTGTCAGGCTGCTGGTGAGGAAGGGCGCCGATCCGGAGATCCTCGAGCGCACAGAGACGCTGATCGCGCAGCAGGAGGCGATCGCGTGGAAGAAACTCGAATCCTACCGGCAAAGGCTCCAAGGCAAGCGCGTGCTGCTCAACACAGGCGGTGTGAAGTCCTGGTCGGTTGTCCATGCGCTGATGGAGATCGGAATCGAGATCGTCGGCACCTCGATCAAGAAATCTACGGTGCAGGACAAGGAGCGCATCAAACAAGTTCTCAAGCACGACAAGCACATGTTCGAATCCATGGCTGCGAGCGAGCTGTACGCCATGCTCTCTGAACACAGGGCCGATATCATGCTGTCGGGCGGTCGCACGCAATTCATTGCGCTCAAGGCCAAGACGCCCTGGCTCGATATCAACCAGGAGCGCCAGCATCCTTATGCCGGCTATGACGGCATGGTGGAACTCGTACGCCAGATCGACCTCGCCATTCACAATCCGATCTGGTCTCAGGTGCGCCAGCCGGCCCCGTGGGATTGCCAGCCTGAGCTGATAGGCGAATTGCCGTGCACGAGGAACGAGACCGCGTACCTGTTTGATGAATTCGCCTGCGCGACGGCACACGAGTGTTGAGGCGACCGATGGCCCGCATCCTTCCCCAGAGCAAATCGGCGGCAGTCAACCCGCTGAAGTCGTCGCAGCCGCTGGGTGCCGCCTTTGCCTTTCTTGGCGTCGACGGTGCGATGCCGCTGTTCCACGGCAGCCAAGGCTGCACAAGCTTTGCGCTCGTTCTCTTCGTGCGGCACTTCAAAGAAGCGATTCCCTTGCAGACTACGGCGATGGATGAGGTGGCGACCATCCTCGGCGCAGCCGACCATCTGGAAGAGGCGATCCTCAACCTCAAGAACCGCACGAAGCCAACGCTGATCGGGGTGTGCACGACCGCGCTGGTGGAGACGCGTGGCGAAGATTGCGCGGGTGATATTGCCAACATCATGCGGAAGCACACGCAACAGCTTGCGGGTACGGAGGTCGTGCTGGCCAACACGCCGGATTTTGACGGCGCGATCGAAGAGGGCTGGGCCAAGGCAGTCACCGCAATGATCGAAGGGATTACGCGCTCGGGCGAACGGGCGCGGCACCCGAAGAAGATCGCAATCCTGCCCGGATGCAACCTCTCTATCGCCGACATCGAGCATATGCGGGACATGGTTGAAAGCTTTGGGCTCAAGCCGGTTATTCTGCCCGACATTTCAGGCTCGCTCGACGGTACGGTTCCTGACCGCTGGGTAGCGACCACATACGGCGGCACCAGCGTCGAAGACATTCGCGAGTTGGGCACGGCCATGCAATGCATCGCCATCGGTGAGCACATGCGCCGCCCGGCGAAAGCGCTGCACGGGTTGACCGGCGTGCCTTACGTGTTGTTCCAGTCACTGACTGGGCTGCAGGACACGGACCGCTTCGTGTCGCTGCTGTCTGCGATTTCGGGCGCGGCGGTACCGGCCCGCGTGCGCCGGCGCCGGGCGCAATTGCAGGACGCGATGCTCGACGGACATTTCCATTTCGGCGGCAAGAAAATTGCCATCGCTGCCGAACCAGACCAGCTGTTCCAACTTGCGACCTTCTTTGCTGGCCTCGGCTCCGAGATAGCCGCGGCCGTCACAACGACCGACAGGTCTAAAATTCTCGAGAAAGTCCCGGCGGTTTCGGTTCAGATCGGCGATCTCGGCGATCTGGAAAGTCTTGCCGTCGGTGCTGACCTGCTTGTCACGCATTCGCACGGGCGCCAAGCATCGGAGCGGCTCCGAATTCCGCTCATGCGCATCGGGTTCCCGGTCTTCGATCGACTAGGCAGCCAGCACAAGCTCGCAATTCTCTATCAGGGCACCCGCGACATGATCTTCGAGGTCGCCAGCATCTTCCAGGCCAACCAACACGCGCCCACTCCTGAGGCGCTTGATCCACTCCGTAATCGAGAAATATCACGATGAACGCTGTTCGCCGCCTCTCGCTGGTCAGTAGTGAGGTTTTCGCCCCGATGCCTGAACGACGTAAGGGCGCATTGCGCGTTGCGATCGCCACTCAGGACATGCAGGACCTCAACGCCCATTTCGGGTCGGCCAGGCGCTTTGCTGTCTACGACGTGACGCGCGAGGAATGGAATCTCGTAGAAGCCGTGGCCTTCGATGACGTGTCCGATGAAAGCGGGGAGCATCGGGCCGAGCGCGATGATCGCATCACGCCAAAGGTGGATGCGCTCAAGGGCTGTCAGATCCTGTTTTGTCTGGCAATTGGCGGCCCTTCGGCAGCCAAGCTTGTCGCGGCAAAAATCCACCCGATCAAAGTGGCGGAGCCCCAATCGATCCCACAGGTGCTCTTGCGCACGCAGATGATGCTCAGGACGTGTCCTCCGCCTTGGCTGCGCAAGGTGCTGGCGCGAGCGGGCATTGCCGAAAAGAAACCGTCCTTCGAGGACGAGGACTGAAAAGAGGAGGACGCCAATGCCTGACCCCGCAATCCCCCCAGCTGTCGCCGAAGACGAGGCGGCTCTTTGCACCCCGTTCGTCAAATGCCTCGTGCGGCTGATCCGTTCTCAGGATTCCTATGGCTCGTGGGAACGCAAAGCGGACGCTGAGCTGCTGGGCGACTTCATCATTACCAAGGAACAGCGCCGAGGGATCCCAATCATCGGAGATCCCGATCCCGACGTGCTGTGGAGGCTCGACAAGTACTACGCCGCCATCGGGCTTGCGATCGAGGAGCGCTGCGGCCTTATGGCATCGCCGATGATCCAGGTGAGCCATGAGGGTTTTGGTCGGGTGCTTTTCACGACCGGACGGCTGGTCGTTTTGTCCAAAACGCTGCGCGATGTCCACCGGTTTGGCTTCGAGACGCTCCTGAAGCTCGCCACGGCCGGTACGAAGCTGGTCGACGATGCGATTTCAGTCATCGAAACCTTTCCCCACGTGGCGCTGGCATGATGGGCGCGATTTTCGAGAAAGGCCATCATGACGGACCCGAGAAACTATGTTGGCCAGTCCCCTCGATCCAGGGACTCGAGGCCGACCAGGTTGTTGGGGTATCGCCGATGAAGAAGCCGCTGGTCCTGATCTGCTCGCAAGATGCCGAGTTCTATCTGCTCTACAGCCACATACTGGAGGTTGACGGTTTCAGCAGTGAGACGGCAGACGGCGCGAAGGCTGCGCTGGCCTTGGCCGAACAACGGGAGCTTCAGGCCGTAGTGCTGGATTGCGACCCAGCCAGCATAAACGGGTCCGCAATTTGCGCCCACCTCAAGCGGGAACCGCGCACCACCGACCTGCCTATCATCGCCCTGATCGCGCCTGGCGCCGAGCACCAGCACCTCGATCTCTTGAAGGCAGGCGTTGAGAGCTTTGTGCGGCCGGTGGCTCCGGCCAAGCTGCTCGACTGCCTGCGGGCGAGGCTCGGGCTGACCAAGCGTGGTCCGAACGGGGTTGAAAACGACAGTTGGATTTGTTGTGGAGGCCTGGAGATGAAGCTCGATGCCCATCGGGTTCGCGGTAATGGCCACGACATCCATCTCGGACGGATCGATTTCAACGTGCTGCGGCTTATGATTGAGGCCCCCGGCAAGGTCTTCAGCCGGGACGAGCTTATCGGGGCGGCCTGGCTGCCCAACATTCATGTCGGTGCACGCACCGTCGATGTCCATATCAGCCGAATCAGGAGGGCGCTGAAAACGGCCTTGCCCGGCAGCGTCATTCGCACCGTCAGGTCGGCCGGCTACTCGCTCGAGAAGCCGGACGACTGAAATCGGTGATCGAACGTGGTGCCGCTCTCTCTTCCTCCTGAGAGCGGTGTTGCCGCTTTGAGGCGCTCCTAACGAAGACCAGGAGAAGCAGGCAAATGGAATTTAAAAGCATATTCAGTGTGACGGGTGCTGATCATTCTGATGAGGACCTCACAACAGCTGCCGGACTGTGTGCCGAGGTCGGCGCGCACCTATCGGTACTCATTATACCGCCTCCATTGCTCTTGATGTTGTCTCCGCCCCCCGAATGGAATACAGGACGTGCACAGGCAATTGCAGTACCGAACTATCGATTTCAGCAAATCGAGAAATTTTCACAGGACGTGACCAGAATGGAAAGACGGTCCGCGGATATCCTCAAAAGGCTGAAAGCTATGTCGCTTTCCTGTGACGTTGACACCGACTATTGCGATCCGGCTAGCCTCGGTGAAGTGGCACGACAGCGGGCGCTCTGCGCTGACCTGACGATCGTTGGAGGAGACCTCCTCAACGATGAGACTCTCGGACCTCCTGTTGTCAACGGCTGCTTGTTCGATAGCGGAAAGCCGGTGCTCATCGTGCCGAAGGGCGTTAAGGCGACGCTGTCGCCTCGACGCGTGCTGGTCGGCTGGGATTCGCGTGTAGAGGCCTCGCGTGCGGTTCGGGAAGCTCTTAGTATCCTATCCGCTGCCAAGGAAGTCTGTGTCGCTATGGTCGATCCAAAGGCGCAAAACAACGGGAAAGGCGCGCAGTCTGGAGCTGACATCGCTGCCTATCTTACTCGGCACGGTGCTCGGGTCTCCGTTGACCTGCTTAAGAGCGCCGGCAAATCGGCGGGCACAGTGCTGACCCAGCACGCGAACGACATCTGTGCTGACATGATGGTTATGGGTGCTTATGGCAGCCGTGGGCTGCGTGAGCGGATTTTCGGCGGTCCGCCGAGCTGGAGCTTTGGGAAGACCACATTGCCGCTGTTTTTGGCTCGCTGATCAGCTCCGTAGGAACACCGATCAGGTCGTAGGACCGCCAACCAGTCCGAAGTCGTCGTCGGTTACCGGTCGGATTGCGGAGACATGGCTGGATCCGCGAACATCTTGCGACGCTTGTCAGAGCCAAACCGGACGCCTCGACTGCTTCACGACGCTCTCGTGAACCAACTCGTGCGAGATCGTCCGCAACGGGCAGTAAAGACGAACGGCTGCAGCAGACCGCAGCCAAGCCACAGGGCGGGTGTACCAGGAGACCCCGCCTCGTGCGCGAACCCTGTTGGAAGGCCCCTTATCAGTACCCGGACGCGCGTCAAATCGGCGGCTGTCCCTGTCAGCCTGCGGTGTGCAAGGGCCGCTGCCGCGGAGCTTCCCCTGCCCGATCGTCGGGCGTGCGACAATGTCGGATTCCAGACGAGCTGGAACTGCGCGAACTCGTTGGTTTGACAGGTCTTTATCCGGCACGCCGCATGCATGGGAGTCTCCGAAAGCATTAAGAGCCGTTATCCATGGTTACGCCCCTCGAAAGAAAGAGCCGCTTCCGTCGTGGCAGGGAAACAGCCACTCCTGGGGTGGAGGCCGGCGCTAGAAGCCGCCGTAAGATCCGGAAGAGCCGCGCGACAGCATCACACACTTTCCTTCTGCTCTTGGGTTCGGATCACGCCGCGCCGCTGTCGATGCCGCCGACATTGAGCCCAAGACCTGGAAGGCGGCACACGCTTTTGCTGTCCTCTCAGTCGGGACCGCGGCTCAAGCATGCCTGTGAGGTTCGCATTGCTCAATGCCCGGCAATCGACGTCAACATGCCGCTGAGTTGGAAAACACTCCTAGAGGAGTAAGGATAAGTGGACCTCTTTTGTATTGGTGTGGGTGCTGGACCATCTAATTTGAGCCTTGCGTGTCAGATACAGGAAGAGATTGCGCAAGGGGCACTGTTCCTGGACCGGGAGGTCGATTTCCGAGGACATCCAGGCAGCGCTTTCGATTGCGCGGAGCTCCAGGTCGGCCACTTCCAGGATCTGGTTACTCTGGTCAATCCGCGATCAGCCTACACATTCGTAAACTACCTCCACGAGAACGGGCGTCTTTACAATTTCCTCAATGCGCAATTTCACGGGGTGCTTAGAGCCGAGTTCGCCCAATATCTCAACTGGGCGTTCCAGAAGAATCCGCTTGTCCGTGGCGGCGAGGCCGTTCGCGAAATCCGCTTTGACGGCGAGTTTCGCGTGCGGACGGACAACGCGGTCCTTGATGCAAGAAACCTCGTCATCGACATAGGCAAGCAGGCGCAAATTCCGCCTCAGTTTCATGGCTGGACTGGACCCAACCTGTTCCACTCATCTGAGTTGGCCCACATCAATCCTGAGGTGCAAAAAAAGCATGTCTGCGTTGTTGGCGGCGGACAGTCGGGAGCCGAGCTGCTACTGCACCTTGTCGGCCGGCCGAAAGAACGGCGGCCCGCGGCGATCACATGGGTCTTGACGCGCGAGATGCCTTTCGACGACCACGCGTTCACAAACGGGCTGTTCACGCCATGCTTCTCGGATCGTTTTGCTGCGATGAGCGAGGTGCATCGACAGCTGTTCCTGCGGCGTTTCGCGCTTGCCTCCGAGGGCATTTCAGAAAGCAAGTTGCGCGCGGTCTATCAGGCGCTCTACCACCACGCCTTTCTCGAGCCACACCAATGCGAGATCACATTGCGGCCAAGTTGCAACGTGTCGCGCTGCATCAATGCCGGAGCAGGGCACAGGCTCACGCTGCAACGCGGCTTGGACAACATCGGAGAAGTAACCGCCGATATCGTCATCCTGGCCACCGGGTACGAGAAACCGCTGCCGGGTTTCCTAGAACCGATCGCAGATCGCCTCGAACAGATCGGCAATGAGCTCGCCATCGGCGAGGATTTTTCGGTGTACTGGGACGGACCGCGAGACCGACGCCTTTTCGTTCAGAACGCCTGCCTTGGACAGCGCGGGCTGGCTGATCCGAACTTTGGGCTGCTGGCCTGGCGAGCGCGCCGCATCCTTGACAGCCTTCTGCGGCGCGCGCCATGCGCCAATCCCGAGCATCTAGGGTTCATCAACCGTCCCTTGACGGAGTGCTGGCCCGACCTCGGAGTCGAACAAATGGGCAGCGGGATATGATTCGTCGATATTGATGATCGGCGGTGGCATTCAGGAAAGATTTCCGCCTCTGGCGGCAAAAGCGGGACGAGCAATATTCCTACGGCGTCAGATCGCTCTGCTCGCGCTTGAGCAAGGTAGCGTCGCGCGACTCCTGCTTGGCGTGAAACAGCAAAGGGCATTCAATCACGATGCAGCTTTACGTGCTGTCGGGCTCAACGCCACGTGGATCGAGCCCAACGCCGCCGTTGGCAACCGCGACGCGAATTATGACGCCGGGCCACATGCGGCGGTGGCTGCAAGGGTACCGAGCCTCTCCCGCACTTTCGACCCCATCGCCGAAGTGCGACTACTCCAGGACGCCGAAGCCGGTCTTATCGCCAGCGGGCCAGCCAAACTCTCACCTTCCTAAACGGCAGCCGCTAAGGTGAGCCGTCGAAAGCCGACATTCAGGTTAACGTCAGCTGGCCGTGTTAGGGCTCGCTTATTCAAGGCGGTACCGGCGCTTGCCGAAGCTAAGAAGGGTTGGCATGCCCTTTGCCGTGCTTGATGTGCGGCAACACGGTGAGAGCTCCGCTGAAGCAAGCGAGAGGGAGCAATGCCCTCGAGACCGTGTCCGATTTTGACTGGAAAATATTCCGCGACAAAAGAGACGAAAGGTGTGGAATGACTTTGGACACCAAGATGGAACTGCGTATGGGGTCCCCGGCTCCTGCGCTGAAAGTGGAGAACTGGCTGCGTGGCGAGCCCCTCACGAGCCTTCGGCCCGGCAAGGTCTACCTCGTTGAATTTTGGGCGACTTGGTGCCGACCATGTGTCCACGCCATGCCCCATTTGATCGAACTGCAGGAGAAATATAAAGACAGCGGATTTGAGATTATCGGAGTCGCAGCTTGCGAAAAGGCTGCAACCGCGGACGAAGCGCGGACCAACGTGGATGCCTGGCTGACCGAGAAGTTCCCGAATCTGAATTATCGGACAGCGTTCGATTGCACTGGCGAAATGAAAAAGCTCTGGCTGGAACCCAGCTCTTCGTTCGGGATTCCCACCTCGTTCGTGGTCGACCGCGACGGCCACATCGCTTATATCGGCCACCCGGCACCTCTCGATGACGTTTTGCCGAAAGTCCTTAACGGCAGCTGGCGCAGCAGCTATGAAGCGAAAGCCGTCGATGCAAAGCGAATCTCGCGTGTGCGCGAATCGTCGCTGAGTCAGCCGATATACGCCAAACTTGGGCCGGCGATGCAGGACGAGGATTGGGCAGCGGCACTATTGGCCATCGAAGAAGGCCTCGCCGTGATGCCAGACTCTTTTGATTTTCGGCGGGTTCATGCGGATATTCTGCTTCACAAGCTGCGCGACATCAAAACCGGCTTGCCGCTTATGCGCGAATTGGTCGAGGACGCGATCAACAAAAAGTTCGAAGCGATGTCTTGGGTGGTGATGGCGCTGAACCAACTCTTCCATCCCACGATCGACAACTCCCATCTTCCGCATGATGATCGCTTTGCGATGGGCAAGGAGCTCTCCGAACAGATCCTGGAACTTAATCCTCCGCAAGGCGATGGAGACTTTAAATTCGGGTGTTACTTTCCGGTCGCTCAGTATTATTACGAGAGCGGCAACAAGGACCGGGCGATCGAGTTGATCGAGGTGGCAATCAAATCGCTGGACCATTCGGAGCCAGTGCCGGACCAAACCAAACAGCGCTACCTCACCTCGTTGCTCCAAGCCCTGGCCAACTACACGGGTGAGCCTGCCTGTCACGCGGGTCTCTGTGTGGCTCCGCAAAACAAGACTTCCGAAACTCAAAACGCTGTCACTTCCTGAGCAAGGATCGCGAAGGGCATGACAATTGGAATTGAACACCGGCAAATCCGCCCGCCCAGGCGCACTTCGCAGCAATAACGTCGATGCCGCAAAAGTGCGCGGCTTGCGGCAGGTGGAATTTCCATTGCGTTTACCTCGGGTCGAACCGCGGCGCAGGCGTTCGCGCCGCGGTGAAAGGTCTCGCATTGGTGGACGTGCTCGAGGTCGGCCACGGGACACTGTTGCGTGGGATCGGCTCGCCCAAGCCATTCCCCGCCCACGCAAGCGCCCGAACCACACATCGCAGAAAAAGAGATCGTCCTTCAAGAGGAGTACTGAAATTGGGGAAAAGCGAAATTCCTCATGAACCGGTTGGCCCTGCTGTCCACGGGGACGGCGAGGCCCTTGCTTCCCCGTTCGTCAAATGCCTCCTGCGGCTCATTCGTACTCAGGATTCCTTCGGCTTATGGGAAGGCCATTCGGATGCCGAGCTGCTGGCCGAGTTCATCATCACCAAGCAACAGCAACGTGCGGTACCCTTTGGCGGCGATCCCGATCCTGACGCGCTGTGGAGGCTCGACATGTTTTACACCGCCGTAGCGCTTGCGATCGAGGAGCGCTCCGGCGTGTCGACGTCGCCGACAATAGAAATGAAACCCGTGGGGGCTTCCGGCGGTTGGGCGTTCTGTCGAGACGTCCACCGGTTCGGCTTCGAGACTTTCCGCAAACTTGCTGAGGCCGGTACGAAACTGGTCGACGATGCGACTGCAGCCATTGAAGCCTAGCCCGAGATGGAGCGCATCAAGAAACCATTGTTCCAGGAAGGATCTATGTCAGACCTAGATAGGATGAGGAAAAAAGTCTGAAAGCTCCAGTTGCGTGCAGCTATTGCCAAGATGGCATTGCAGGACCTCGTCGAGGGTCTGCCGGGCAAGTGGGCCGACATACAGGAAGTCGCCGAGAAAACCCAAGCCGTTTATGCCGAGTTGGATGTTGCCAAGAGAGAACTCGCTTCAATGAAGAATTTAGGATGATGCGCACATTCACCACCCGTGACGGCTCCATTTGGATGCCGTCGTACCTGACCTCCATCGACAGCAAGACCTGCATCGGCTGCTGCCGTTGTTTCAAGGTCTGCTCGCGCGATGTCATGCATCTTCACGGCGTTGATGATGCGGGTGAAATCCTCGGCCCCTGCGATGACGAGGACGATGATGACGGCAAGCTCAATCGCATGATCATGGTTGTCGATGATGCCGGCCGCTGCATCGGCTGCGGAGCCTGCGGCCGCGTCTGCCCCAAGAACTGCCAGACGCATGTTGCGGCCGACGGGCTCGCAACATGATCTGGCGAAAACCAGGGGAGCGGCGTGCACTTCATCTTTTTGTCGGCTCGTGGGGCTGGTCCTGTGCAGCAATGCGTCGATGGTTTACTTCGCTTTGGATTCGCTCCGTGTGGCAGTCGTCACGACGCTGGCCTGTTCGCTGCTGCTTCAGGCCGGCTACTTCGGCCGCTGATCTGGCAGTCCTCTAGCCGCGCTCGTGGAACTCGCCACAGGGGCCAGCATGCCGATGGTTACAGGAAAGCTCGGGTACCAGTCGTCTGACTCTGATCAACTGCGGAATGCAATTTTCAGCTGTGTCCCGGCTTGGTCGAATGCCCAGCATGTGCTGCTGCTTTGATGCGCGGATGACAGGATCAGTGCTCAGACCCACACCAATTTTGGTCACCCTCTGATGACTGAGCTGATCGTATAGGGAATCTGTGTTCGGCTAACACGCGACCACATTCGGTGTCCTTAGGCCGGGAGATGCGGGTGGTTGGTCGATTAGGCACATAAAAGTCATCGCAGCACGCTGGATGCGGTGTGCTTGTCGCAATGACAAACTCGGTGCTGCACTACCGGACTTCTGCACCCGCTTCGAAAGACGGGTGTCTTTGATCACACATACCCCTGGGCTGACCGGTGCGTAGCCGGTTCAGGTACTTTTTTGCTGGAGATAGCATGCTGGAAAAATTCGAACGTTATCCGCTCACCTTTGGACCCACGCCGATCGAGAGGCTCGACCGCCTCGGCAAGCATCTGGGCGACAAGGTGGAAATCTACGTCAAACGCGAGGACTGCAACTCCGGTCTCGCGTTCGGCGGAAACAAGCTGCGCAAGCTCGAATACATTGTGCCCGACGCGATCGCGTCAGATGCCGATACGCTCGTCACAATCGGTGGCGTGCAGTCCAACCATACGCGCATGGTCGCTGCGGTCGCCGCCAAGATCGGCATGAAATGCCTCCTGGTCCAGGAGAGCTGGGTCCCACATGATGATGCTGTCTACGACCGGGTCGGCAATATCCTCTTGAGCCGCATCATGGGGGCAGAGGTGCGCCTGGTTGACGAGGGCTTTGACATCGGCATCCGCCGCAGCTGGGAAAAGGCACTTTATGAAGTCAAGGCAAGGGGCGGCAGGCCATATGCGATACCTGCCGGCGCCTCTGTCCACAAATACGGCGGCCTGGGCTATGTGGGGTTCGCTGAGGAGGTGCGTGCCCAGGAAGAGCAGCTTGGGTTTGCCTTCGACTATATCGTCGTCTGTACGGTGACTGGTTCAACCCACGGCGGCATGCTCGTCGGGTTCGCCAAGGATGGTCGACAGCGCAACGTGATCGGTATCGATGCCTCCGCCATGCCCGCCAAGACCAAGGCGCAGGTGCTTGGCATCGCCCAAAATACAGCGAAGCTCGTCCACCTCGGAGCGGAAATTGTCGAGGCAGACGTGGTGTTGTTCATGGACTACGCGTACCCGGGTTATGGCGTTCCATCGGAGGAAACCAAAGAGGCAATCCGTTTGTGCGCGCGGCTCGAGGGCATGATTACCGACCCCGTTTACGAGGGCAAATCGATGCAAGGGATGATCGACCTCGTCCAGAGGGGCTTCTTTCCACAGGGATCGAGGGTCCTCTACGCACATCTAGGCGGCGCGCCGGCGATCAACGGGTACGGCTACACCTTTCGCAACGGCTGACGTTCGGCAGTCTGCGATTCCGCGGTCGCGCTCGAACGTGGGTAGGGAGCGTCGTTCGAGCGCTTGGCTGGAGAAGTGGAGGCAGCGACGGGCATCCACTAATTGGTACCATTACGTGCTGTCGGGGCTCAACGCCACGCGGATTGAGCGCATGCCGCCGTTGGCAACCGCGAGGCGAATTTTGACTCCGGGGCAAGAATCCACACGCGGCGGTGGCGGCACGAGGACCAAGCCGGCGAGTTCGCGCTTTCGAACTGGCGCCAAACTGCCACTGCTCGAGGACCGAGGCCAGTCTAATCACAGGCGAGCCGTCCAAGCTCTCAAGAGTGATAGGGCGAAACCCGACAGCGGCAGAAGACATGTCGGGTTCACGACAATCGGCCGCATTTGGGCTCGTGGAGAATTTCAAAGCATTTCCCGCCGCTTACCGGAGCTGAGGGAATTGGCACCTCCGTTGCAGCTTGATGTGCGGCAACACGGTGAGAGCTTCGCTGAAGCAAGCCAGAGGGAGCGATGCCCTCGAGACCGTGTCCGATTTTGACTGGAAAATATTCCGCGACAAAAGAGACGAAAGGTGTGGAATGACTTTGGACACCAAGATGGAACTGCGTATGGGGTCCCCGGCTCCTGCGATCAAAGTGGAGAACTGGCTGCGTGGCGAGCCCCTCACGAACTTTCGGCCCGGCAAGGTCTACCTCGTTGAGTTTTGGGCGACTTGGTGCGGACCATGTGTCGACGCCATGCCCCATTTGATCGAACTGCAGGAGAAATATGAAGGCAGCGGATTTGAGGCGGTCGGAGTTGCCGCCTGCGAACAGGGTCCTACCGCAGACGAGGCGCGGACCAACGTGGATGCCTGGCTGACCGAGAAGTTCCCGAATCTGAATTATCGTATCGGGTTCGATTACATTGGCGAAATGAACAAGCTCTGGATGGATCCCAGCTCTTCGATTGGGATTCCCACCTCGTTCGTGGTCGACCGCGACGGCCACATCGCTTTTATCGGCCACCCGGCGGAACTCGATGACGTTTTGCCGAAAGTCCTTAACGGCAGCTGGCGCAGCAGCTATGAAGCGAAAGCCGCCGATGCAAAGCGCATCGCGCATAACCAACTTGCAGCGCGCGAAATGTCGCTTACCGGGCCGATATACGCCAAACTTGAGCCGGCGATGCAGGCCGAGGATTGGACGGCGGCGCTCTTGGCCATCGAAGAAGGCCTCGCCTTGATGCCAGACTCTTGTGAGTTCCGGCAGATTCATGCGGATCTTCTGCTTCACAAGCTGCGCGACATCAAGACCGGCATGCCGGTCATGCGAGAATTGGTCGAGGACGCGATCGACAAAACGTCCGACGCGGTGTCGTGGATGGCCTTGGCCCTCAACCAACTCTTCGATCCCACGATGGACAATTCCCATCTTCCGCGCGCGG
This sequence comes from Mesorhizobium sp. M2A.F.Ca.ET.043.02.1.1, assembly GCF_003952405.1. NCBI lineage: Bacteria > Pseudomonadati > Pseudomonadota > Alphaproteobacteria > Hyphomicrobiales > Phyllobacteriaceae > Mesorhizobium > Mesorhizobium sp. M2A.F.Ca.ET.043.02.1.1. The sequence continues at coordinate 2,721,833 of NZ_CP034445.1, read as the reverse complement.
AGCGCTTTGCGATGGGCAACGAGCTCTCGGAACAGATACTGGCACTCAATCCCCCGAACGGCGATGGCCCGTTTAAATACCTCCGGTACCTCCCGGTAGCTCAGTATTATTACGAGAGCGGCAACAAAGATCGCGCAATCGAGTTGATCGAGGTGGCACTGAAATCGGTGGACCGGCTGGGGCCAATTCCGGACCACACCAAACAGTACTATCTTACCCCATTGCTCGAAGCACTGGCCAACTACACGGGTGAGCCTGCCTGTCACGCGGATCTTTGTGTGGCTCCGCAAAAGAAGGCACCCGAAACTCAAAACGCAGTCACTTCCTGAGCAAGAATCGCGAAGGGACTGACAATTGGAATTGAACACTGGCCAATCCGCCCATCGAGGCTCTCTTCGCAGCAAGTATGTCGATGCAGCAGGGCGGCGGCTTGCGGCAGGTTGGATTTCAATTGCGTTGACCACCGGTCGGATCGCGGCGCAGACGATGTGCGCCGCGAATTCGCGCCGCAGGTCTCGCACTCGTGGACATGTCGAGGTCGGCCACGGGGCACTCTTGGGGTTGGCCCGCCCAAGCCATTCGTCGGCCACGCAAGCCGACCCGGAGTGGGCATCGCAGGAAAAGGAAATCGTACCTCGAAGACGAAGACTGAAATGACGAACAACGAAATTCCTCATGAACCGGTTGGCCCTGCTGTCCACAAGGACGACGAGGCCCTTGCTTCCCCGTTCGTCAAATGCCTCCTGCGGCTCATTCGTACTCAGGATTCCTTCGGCTTATGGGAAGGCCATTCGGATGCCGAGCTGCTGGCCGAGTTCATCATCACCAAGCAACAGCAACGTGCGGTACCCTTTGGCGGCGATCCCGATCCTGACGCGCTGTGGAGGCTCGACATGTTTTACACCGCCGTAGCGCTTGCGATCGAGGAGCGCTCCGGCGTGTCGACGAATAATTGGAATGAAGCCCCTGCGGGCTTCCAGCGGTTGGGCGTTCTGTCGAGACGTCCACCGGTTCGGCTTCGAGACTTTCCGCAAACTTGCTGAGGCCGGTACGAAACTGGTCGACGATGCGACTGCAGCCATTGAAGCCTAGCCCGAGATGGAGCGCATCAACAAAACCATTGTTCCAGGAAGGATCTATGTCAGACCTAGATAAGATGAGCAAGAAAGTCCGAAAGCTCCAGTTGCGTGCAGCTATTGCCAAGATGGCATTGCAGGACCTTGTCGAGGGTCTGCCGGGCAAGTGGGCCGACATACAGGAAGTCGCCGAGAAAACCCAAGCCGTTTATGCCGAGTTGGATGTTGCCAAGAGAGAACTCGCTTCAATGAAGAATTTAGGATGATGCGCACATTCACCACCCGTGACGGCTCCATTTGGATGCCGTCGTACCTGACCTCCATCGACAGCAAGACCTGCATCGGCTGCTGCCGTTGTTTCAAGGTCTGCTCGCGCGATGTCATGCATCTTCACGGCGTTGATGATGCGGGTGAAATCCTCGGCCCCTGCGATGACGAGGACGATGATTTCGACGGCAAGCTCAATCGCATGATCATGGTTGTCGATGATGCCAGCCGCTGCATCGGCTGCGGAGCCTGCGGCCGCGTCTGCCCCAAGAACTGCCAGACGCATGTTGCGGCCGACGAGCTCGCAACATGATCTGGCAAAAACCAGGAGAACGGCGTTGCACTTTATATCTTTTTGTCGGCTCGTGTGGCTGGTCCTGTGCAGCAATGCGTCGACGGTTTACTTCGCTTTGGACTCTCCGAGTGGCAGTCGTCACGACGCCTGGCCTGTTCGCTGCTGCTTCAGGCCTGCTATTTCGGCAGCGTGCTCTTTTTCGCGGACGTCGATGATCTGTAGAACTGTTCATTCGCTCCGCAGAGGGCCGGCGAAACCAATCGCTTCCTAAGCCCGTTGGCCGTAATCGAAAGACACGAGGCCGGCGAGTTCGTGCTCAGCTGCCACTGTGCTAGCAAGGGAACGGAATCCAATCCCCCGGAGCAGATGGCGAGAGTTGAGCGAAGACTGCGGTCGGAGCTCCTGCGCTTCCGGGTCTCCAAGGGGACGACTTTGCGAACCGAAGGGACTTTGAAGCGTTGAGGTGGCCGGCGTGCGGTAGGTTGGGCCAGCGACAGGGATCCCAGCCGGCCGGGAAGCACCGCCCTCTCAATGTGCGTTGACTTCGCTTCCTTTGGCGAGATGTGGGTAACGGCGAGGGCCGCACTCTTCCCGGGCCGTCGACATTCCCGCCCTTTTGGTGCGTGCGCCGTGAGGCGCGACAATTCGGTGCCCGCGTGTAACTGCGCGCATTCGCCGAAGCTTAGACGTGGTGCATTCCCGCTCGCCCGCTTGGCGGATAGTTCCGGCCGTGCTGGTTTTGCCGGCCGTAACGCCCGCCGCTCGTCGGTAAGGCCTCACTGCCACACGCCTCTCCGGCAACGGCTCGGCGCGTCGCGCAATCCGGTTGGCGCTCAGGCCAGGCCCTTCGCTAGCTCCAACGCCTGCCGTTCGAACAGGCGGCGGTAAATGCCACCATCGAGATTGATCAGCGCGGCATGATCGCCGTCCTCCATGATGCGGCCACGATCGAATACGAGCAGCCGATCGAGCGAGCGGACTGTCGACAGCCGGTGTGCGATGACGAGTGTGGTTCGGCCTACCATCAACCGATCCACCGCTTGTTGAATGAGCACCTCGGATTCCGAATCGAGGCTCGATGTGGCCTCGTCCAGAATAAGGATCGGCGCGTTCGCGAGGAAGGCGCGCGCGATCGCCACGCGCTGGCGCTCGCCGCCGGAGAGCTTCAAACCCCTTTCGCCGACCAATGTCCCATAGCCCTTCGGCAGGGGCGCGATGAAGTCGTGGGCACTTGCCAGCCGTGCCGCTTGCTCGATCTCGGCCTGGCTCGCGCCAGGCCGGCCATAGGCGATGTTCTCGGCAAGCGACCTGTGAAACAGGATTGGCTCCTGCTGCACGATCGCGATCTGCGAACGGAGCGACTCTTGGGTCACCTCGGAGACGTCCTGGCCGTCTATCAGGATCCGGCCGCCGCTCAGGTCGTAGAGTCTCTGGATGAGCTTCACGAATGTTGACTTGCCGGAACCGGAGGGTCCAACCAACCCAACCCTTTCGCCAGCCTCAATCGACAGCGAACATTGGCTATAGATCGGCAGGGGATGGTTGGCGTAGCGGAAGTGGACGTTCTGGAAATCGATGCGGCCCGTCGTGATCCGGATCGGCTTGGCCTCTGGACCATCCGCAACATCCAGCTGCTGATTGTGGATGGCCACCAGTTCTTCCATATCATTAACCGAGTGCTGCACGTTGCGTACATGCATGCCGGCATCACGTAGATAGCCCTGCAGGACGATGAAGGACGTGAGAACATATGCTATCTCGCCCGCCGTTGCCTGTCCATGCGACCACAGAAGCAGGGCATATCCGACCACCGCCACCCTGAGCGCAACCAAAGTTACGCCTTGGGTAGAGTCGATGATCGTTCCGCGCACCCAACTCCGGCGCGCGCGGTGCCGCCATCTGGTCATGATATTTGCAAGCCGCTCGTCTTCGCGAACCTCGGCGCCGAAGCCTTTGACCACAGCGTTGCAACTGACCGCGTCCGCAAGCGCGCCGCCGAGCTTTGTGTCCCATTGGTTGGCAAGGCTTGCCGCCGGCGCGACATAGCTGAGCGACAGCGAAATCGAAAACGCAAGATAGATCACAGAGCCGCAAGCAAAGATCAGCCCCATGACCAGCCAATGCCAGCCGAGCAGCGCCGTCGAACCTACCAAGATGATAAAGGACGGGAACAGCGCGACCAATATTGTGCTGTTTAGAGGGTCGAGCGCCCACATGCCGCGCGTTATCTTGCGCACTGTCGAGCCCGCGAAGCTGTTCGCATGCCAGTCCGTCGAAAAGCGCTGGACATGATAGAATGCTTCGTTCGCGACATCGGACATCATCTTCAGCAAAAGATCGTTCAGGCGAATGACGGCGATGTGGCGCATGGCAATGGCAGCGAGCGCAAGCGCAATCGGTACAGAGAAGGCTGCAAGGGCCGAATGCCAGGCCGGTGCTGCAGCAGCGCCACCTGCAACAGCATCGATGAGACGACCTGAATAGACCGGCATCAGCACGTCAGCCAGCGTGGAGGCGAGCATAGCGGTCATGATGATCGCGAGCCGGGCCGGCTGCCGGCTCCAGTGGCGGACAGTGAAGGCGAAAACGTCGCGACAAGTGGCGCCGCGCCCATAGACGGGGAAACGTTTCATAGTTTCCAAGCGGGCGCATCAACACGCTCGGTCCCAAAGACGTTAAAAGACAAAACTGGAATTTTCGACCTCCCCCATAACAGCATCAATTTTGGCGGGCAGCTCCTGCCGCCTCACGACGGTGATGTTCAAAAGTCGTGCCAACTGAGCGGAAAGAGCCTCAAGAAATAGTTTTACACCTATTCAATAACTTAACGGGATATGGCAGGTTGGGAACCAACATAATTGTTCCGAATCCGACAACACGATCGCAGGTAGAGAAGAAAGGCTATTACATGGTCGACTGCATTTAACGGCCTTAAAGAACAGCGATGAGTTTTTCGATAGCCTGATGGCGCGGCTGGTTGCCGTGGCAGTGCTTTTACCAAAGTCCGAGCGTCGGCGGCGGCCGTTGAGTTCGGAGCGGAGGTGGGGATTGGGGTTTGGCGGGTTTGTTTTTCGGGCGTCGGCACAGTCGGCTATGTCATGAGCCGTGGGTGTGATCGAGGACGATGCGCGCAGGATAGGCTGGCCGAGGCAGGATGTCGCAGGCGTAAGCGGATTTACGTCTCTAGACGACCCGCGCCGATTTTGATGAGGACGCAAATACCAATCGGGCGACGGCAAAGCTTGAGCGCTTCGGCATCGCGCCGGCAGATACAGGTATTACGACACCCGGCAAGGCTCGCCTGCCGGGTGCATGTAGATACATGCGAGACCGGGTGGCCGGATACAGCGGAAGGCCACAAGGTCAGCTGCTGCGGCGCCGGCGATCGTTGGCCGCTAGACAAGGGGCGTTTCGAAAGGTCAAGACATTGTCACGAGGCCTGAGCGACCGCGGGGCCGTCGGGAGCAAGGTCATTACCGACGACTGCATCGATGGAAGCTTCGATGATATTCAAAGCCTCCTCGATGATTGCATCCGACAGGGTCAATGGAACAAGGAATCGGATCACGTTGAAGTGTCGGCCGGCCTCTGAGAGCAGCAAACCTCGATTGGCTGCTTCCTTGATCACTTTGGCGGTGAGGGAACGCGCGGGCTTGCGGGTTTCTTCATCTTCGACGAGTTCGACGCCGATCATCGCGCCCAATCCACGAATGTCGCCAATCACCGAGCGGTTTCTCTTCTTCTGAATTTGTTGCAAACCAGCGGTGAGGCGCGCACCAATCTCACGAGCCCGCACCAGCAGATTCTCTCGGTCGAGGACATCCAGCACTGCCAATGCAGCCGCACATGCCAACGGATTCCCCGCATATGTTCCGCCCACGCCGCCGACGCCAACGCAATCCATGATCTCCGCCTTGCCGACCACTGCCGCAATCGGGAGCCCGGCTGCCAAGCTCTTGGCCATCAGAATCAAGTCAGGCTCGATGCCGGTATGTTCTATGGCAAACAGGCGGCCGGTTCTCCCTAGGCCGGATTGAACCTCATCGGCTACGAGGACGATCCCATGCCGATCGCAAAGCCGCCGAATGCCTTCCATGAATGCTAGGGGCGCGGGGATGTAGCCACCTTCACCGAGAAGCGGCTCGATGACGAGGGCCGCGACCGCACTTGGCTCAATCTCAGTTTCGAAGAGCGTGTCCAACGCCGAAAGGCAGTGCTCCACGCTGACACCCCGATATGGATTGGGGAAGGGCGCGCGATAGATGCTCCCAGGGAATGGCCCGAACGCCTGTTTGTATGGGTTTACCTTGCCCGTCATCGCCATCGTCAAGAGCGTACGACCATGAAATGCCCCGCCGAAGACAATGATTCCACGCCGTTTTGTGTAGACGCGGGCAAGCTTGACAGCGTTTTCAACCGCCTCTGCACCAGTCGTGAGGAGCAATGTCTTGGCCGATCCGCCCACCTTGCAACGCTCGTTCAAACGCTCAGCCAGAGCAATGTAGCTTTCATAAGGAGCGGTGCCGAAGAACGTGTGGCTGAACCTATTAAGTTGAGCCTGTACGGCAAGAACAATGTCGGGATGCGAGTGTCCGACCGCCAGAGCACCCATTCCACCTACGAAATCAATGTATCGCCGTCCCTCGATATCCCAAAGCTCTGCATTTCGACCGCGGTCCACGTATATTGGAAACGAGCAAGAGGCCCCCGCCGAGACAGCGGCCTTCCGGCGCTCATCCAGATCAATATTAGATGTCATTCGACTACACTCCTGTTGATGACTATAACTGCGTCAAGGCATCCGAAAGAACTTCAATTCGTCCTAAAAAATTGCCCTTCGGCCCCCTCGGATCATGCTAGGTTACTTGTGACGCGCTTTTCTCCGCGCCTAGAGGGCTGAAGCAAGCGCCGCGCCATTTACTTAACCCTATGCAATCACATCGCTCTTGCAGCGAGAGGCGTTGCCGATTCGAACCCGCAATCCTTCTTCTGTCCGAAGTTGAGCAAGAATGTCGGAAGCCCGACCAAGATGCGCTGCGGGTCCGTGACTTTCGCGACAAACCGCCTCATGCGGCGGCCCTTCCTCCGATCAACTCGACATGCGCACCGCTCCGCAAAGTGCACGCCTAACCGGTGGCGACGAATCGGAGTGTGGGACGAAAGGCGAAAACACCCGCGCACGCCGTGGCCTCGATCCTCTCGCAACCTGTCCGTCCTGAGTCCCGATCTCGGTTCTTGCATGGAAGTAAGGGTCCCAGGTTGCCTCTATTCGCCAAGGTTCGCAGATGGTGTGATCGACCAATTGATTGAATCGGCGGCACGCTGAAGCATCGTCTGGGTTTGAGCGCGATTGGTTGAAACGGCGATGACATGTCCGATGCGGTCTCGATAATCTCCTTTCCTGACGATCGGCGTCTTGGGTGGGATATACCACTCGACCTCGGCCACGCCTTCAGCCGACCGATCGTCGCCATCGGTCCAATCGAGATTGCCATCGCGATCAGGAACCAGGAACCGCGCGGCCGCGGTATCCGTGGGGCTTCTGCGCAACCTCTTTTGGACACCGGTCACAAGTTTAATGTGCTCGGCTATGAGATCCACTCCGTAAGCTAGCCAAACCAGTTCAGGAGCGGGCGAGCTTGGAAGATGTGGACTGACTCCAATGACAACTGGACCACGCTTCGTCCACCGGAGTTCAATATTCGTTGGCCCCCAGCCAAGGCCGAGAGTTCGCAAACAGCTGAGCGAAATTTCGTCAACGCTGGCACGTTCGTCATCATTAAGCACGGCGGGATAGGTGCACTCGCGGCAGATGAAATACGGTTGTACACCAAAGTCTAGGGCGGCAATGGCAATTACCTCATATCCTAGTATGTCAATGCCGTAATGAGGGCCTTGTACGAATTCTTCGACCAGTATCCCTTGCGAATCAGGTCGTATGTTCTTCCTGCCCAACAGACTAGCCGAGTGTGCTGCTAACTCTTCGACATTGCTGCACAACCTAACACCCATGCTTCCGCTGCCCCGGACTGGCTTGACAACTACCGGCAATCCGATGTGGGTGGCAAAGCTTTCCACCTCCTTCGCGTTCGCTGCTCGGTGATATGCAGGTACTGACACGCCAGCCTCCTCGAGAAGCTTACGTTGAGCGAATTTGTCGCGGCATCGTTCCACCGACGCGGGGTTCGGCCCAGGTAGACCGAAGTGCCGAGAGAGCTTACCAACTATGGCGGAAAGCGATACGTCATCGCTCACAAAGCCAGTAATTCCGGCAATTTCATACATTAAACGCAGCCGGTAACATTCACTGATCAGAGCATCGATATTACCGGTGTCAGCACGAACAGCGTCGACGTTTTCCGCTACGAGATATTTGTACTGGGCCGGATCCGTTGCCAGCGTAATTGGATGAAAGCCGAGACGTTTAGCCGCTTGGATGTGGCGCGGACCATTACCCCTATCACCTTCAACCAAGATGAGTGCTTTTCTTCCCACGAGCTTTAGACTCCTTCGTTGCGTGCTGTTGCGGCAGCTAGGAGCGGAAGCAGACATCATGCCTGGTTCAGTCCTAGCGGTGAAGGCATGGCAGCAAGCTCAGCGCCGGAGGCGTGCAAGCGCCGCTAAAAAAATACATCGCCAAGGCACGCGAACAGTGCATGCTCTCTCGCTCGAACACGCCGCGGCGGGGGCGCTCGTCTCCTCGTAGAAGGACCAGATCTGCCATCGAGCCTTCTCCTGTTCACGGCAAATCTCACCCTAAATGCACAGCAGCCTCGGAGATTGGCCCCAGCAGATGTCCGTAGGCAATTATTCTCTGACGTTGCCGAGCAATGGAACTGGGGCCATATTCCTTTAGCATCAGACGGACCCGGTTCTCGACGTCGCGGCTGATAGCGACAAGGCAGGTGCCAGCGGGAGGATGGCGTTCCAGGCGGCCGGCCCCAGTTCGAAATACGACTAACCGTCATGGAAGACTTAACTTGGCAGTTCGGCCACCGTCTACGACAAAAATCTGGCCGGTGACGAATGCAGCTTCGTCGGAGGCAATCCATGCGACCATGGCGGCGACTTCCTCAACGCGGCCTGTTCGGCCCAACGGATGAATGGTACCAAGCCGTTCCAGTGCCTTCTCGGGCAAAGCGGCGACGAAATGGACATTGAGATCCGTATCGATCCAACCAGGCGCTACGCCATTGCAGCGCACCCCGTCTTGCCCGCCGTCCACTGCCACGGCGCGTGTAAGGCCATGCAGCCCAGCCTTCGAGGCACAATATGCCGCGTGCCCTGGGTTAGAGGCCAATCCCTCTATCGAGCCAACATTGACGATTGAGCCACGACTTCTTCGAAGATGAGGCATGGCGCGACGGATCAGCAGGAAAGGAGCATCAAGATTCAGCGCCATTGTGCGTCGCCACTCGTCCAGCCCGGTATCATCTACCCTTGCTTCAACCATGCACCCAGCGTTGTTGACCAGGATATCGAGGCGGCCAGCCTGTCGGACGACATGGTCAATTACCATGTTCGGAACGCCGGGGTCGCAAAGGTCCGCGACTATCCCTTCTCTATGACCGGTCGCCTCGAGCTGAACCGCAAATACTCTGGCCCCGTCGCTGACAAGTCTGTCGGCGATTGCCGCCCCAATGCCGCGGCTAGCCCCGGTCACTAAGGCGACCTTCCCCATAAAACGCTTCATTCGGCTGCCCTTTCGCCATTCACCGTTACAAGCATGCCGACGCGAGACGCACGCAGGCCGGTTTAATCCGGACACCTTCTCCCGCGTGGTCAAGGCCTATCCACCCGGTCGGCGATGCGACCATTAAGCGGCCGCAAGATGAATAGGCATCTCTGCCTCCGAAGGCCCAACCTGATGGCCGTGCGCGCGACGCACGAGCCCGGTCCGGCGCCGCGATTCGTTGCTCTTAGTCGATTTGAACTGAAATGCGAGCATCTGCGCTGACGCTTCTTTCTTCGTTAGGTGCCCGGGCTTTGTCCCATACCACCATGATTTTATGGGTTTCAAAGGCATCCGCAGAACATGTGTAGTAACATCCTGTATATTGATGCCATTCAGCTTCGATGGACGCATATGCCTGAACGAATTGGCCCGTAAGCCCTTCTTGCTATCAAACCCTTTTATGCTTTCTCCTCGGCCCGCCCTGCGATCGTGCCTTCAGGACATTGCTTTGCGGAGCCGCACAGAGGGCGCCGTAACAAACCTCCTCACCCTTGTAGTTGGCTAAGGCCTGCAGCAAGTCCGGTAGAAGGTGCTGTTTCAGCTCGTCCAGCATAGGTTCCGCACTGTCCAGCGACTTCAGTGCGAACTCGATTAGCTCGATCGCACGATCTTGGTTGCCGCTCTCGTGATAGTATCGAGCCACCGCCGGATAAGTCCGGAACTTGTGGCCGTCGCCTTGGAGTGGATTGCGTGCCAGGATATGCTCCGCCAACTCTTTGCCGAGCGCGAAGCGCTCATGAGACGGAAAGTGCGAGTGGTCGTGCGCCGGACCGAAAAGTTGGTCTAATGTTGCCAGCAGCCAATGCTCGGAGTTCCTTTCGATCGCGTCGCGAGCCAATTGGCGTATGACAGGCAACCCGGTCGGCATGTCCTGCATTCTGTGAAGCAATAGATGCGCCTGAGCCAAGCGGAAGTTGATGTCGTCGGGCATCAAGGCGCTGCCCTCTTCGACTGCTGAGAGTGCCGTCTCCCAGTCCTCTTTTCTCACTGCGGCCCAAAATCTCCTATTAATTGACTTGGTCAACGCTTGTTCGCGCTTATTGAGTTCTCTATCGGCGATCCGCTTCGAGTCGGCGACTTTCGCTGCGTCGCTGGTGCGCCAGCTGCCGTTGAGCACTCTCGCCAAGACCTCGTTAAGTCGAGTCGCGTGACCGATATAGGCGATACGACCGTCTACATCGATTACAAACAAGGTCGGAAATTCGCCAGAAAAGCTTGCTTCCACCCAACGCTTTTTCATTTGGCCTGTATGGTCGAACGCGATCGGAAAATTCAGGTTCGAGCACTTTTCGGTCAACCACGCGTCCAGCTTGACTCGCGCCTCAACCGTCGATAGCGCGCCTTCATGAGCCGCGACTACGATGACCTCGAGCCCACTGTCCTTGAACCTTTCCTGCAACTGCATCAGATGGTGCATCGCCGCCGCACATGGTTCACTCCCAGTTGCCCAAAATTCGACGACGTATACTTTGCCGGGCTGGAAATGTGCGATGGGCTCGCCGCGCACCCAAGTCTCCACATTGATCGAAGGAGCCGACGACCCCATCTGCAAAACCATATTGCTCTCCAACGCCATCCCAAAGCTGCGCGGCTTTATGGCAAGCTGTTCCCTGAGAGACGGTGCACCGAGTCGACTGAAAGGAGGCCTCTATCGTCAGGCGGGCTTCGATGCAGTCAGCCGTCAATCAGTTTTGCCGCATTTCAACCAGCAAACGCCGTGCCAGCGCGCTGAACGCCCGCTGACGGCATTAATTTACCTTTGAAAACATCCATGTGTAATGATGCGGACATTTTTGTCAGTGTTTGTTTCGAATCCGCCATTTTGTCAGTTGCTGTCGGTCTGGGCATTTAGAGTCCTCGCGCCAGACTGCGATGGCGCAGCAGCACCTGAATACAGACCTGCCACTGAGAATTTCCTCCATCTGAGATTAGAGTCAGGGTCCTTGATTACGGACTGATGAAGACAAAGCGATTTACGGAAGAGCAGATCATCGCGGTTATGCGCGAGCATGAAGAGGGTGCGAAGGCTGGCGATCTTGCCCGCAAGCACGGGATCTCCGAGGCGACGCTGTATAGCTGGAAGGCCAAGTATGGCGGGATGGACGTCTCCGACGCCAAGCGCCCGAGGCATTGGAAGACGAGAACGCCAAGCTAAAGAAGCTGCTCGCCGACGCTCGAAGCCTCGGCATTGCGCGAGCTTCTGTCGAAAAAATGTTAGGACCCGCCGCCAAGCGCGAATCCGTAGCGCATCTGCAGGCCGTTATGGGCCTATCGGAGCGTCGGGCCTGTTCCTTCGTCGGCGCCGATCGCAAGATGATTCGATACCAGTCTCGCCGACCGCCAGAGACACAGCTGCGTGGTCGGCTGCGCGACCTCGCGCAGGAGCGCCGACGCTTCGGTTACCTGCCCGTCGTCCACGGTGGCGGCAATCTGTTCTTCCAACTCGCCAACGCCCGCTACGAGAAGGGCGCAATGATTGTCACCTCAAATCGCGGCTTCGCCGAATGGGGCGAGGTCTTCGGCGACCCTGTCGTCGCAACCGCACTTCTCGATCGCCTGCTTCACCATGCGGTCGTCGTCCAGATCGAAGGATCGAGTTATCGGCTCCGCCAGCACGCCGAGCTCATGCCCGAACACTTGCGATCAAAACCTCCATCACGCCGCCGACATTAAATTCACCATCGCGGCCGCGCGGCCGGCCACCGAAAAATGGACACCCCACCGGGACAGCCTGAGCGGCGAAACTGGGGAATTTTACTTCGGCACTTTTGGGGACGAGTGGCATTGACAGGTGACGCGCAGGGGATTGCACAGATTGTGCGCACACGTTGGTTCAAGGCAGTTCATCTGAAGTCCGCTACTGGCCAGAGGCCGCGCACGCTCACCGCGGCGCGCAAGACTGTCAGGGCGGTCACTGCCAACGAGCAGGTCATCCGACGCATGTTGCGTTCCCGGGGGCTAAGCAACCCTATCTCTCTCTTGGAAGGTGCCCTGGGTTTTCTTGAGGTACGGTGCGTAAAAACCCGATACGAGCAGAGGATGATCGCGAGGCAATGTGGAGAAGCCTCCGGCTGAGCCTCGGCAATTTCTAGACGAACAAAGACATACCGATACCCCAATGCACTCGAATTCCGATGTAGCGTAGTTCCACGTCACTTCGGCGCCAGAAGAGATATGCTGAATGGCGACGAAGTCGTAGGCCCCGAAGCGATTGGGCACAATCGCTAAGTTTGGATCACAACAATGATTCACAATGACAGCCGGCTTATGAAAGAGAGCATGGACATTCCAGTCCAGTTGAAAGGAGTTTGTCGTTCGAACCGTTTCCATACGGTCAATTAGCCCGATGACGACAATTTCCCCCGGCAGGAAGTCGCGAGCAGCGAATACCCCGCGCCCCCTTTCTCCTCCCGTGCTGAGGATTTTTACGTTGCGGGCATTGAGCTGCTTTGCGCACGCGACGTCATCCGTCAAAATAGACAGATCTTGGTTTATGTGAGTATCAGACATACTGTTTCTTTCGCCTGCTCGATTGAGGGATGAGTACTTTTCGCCAGAGGTCGCTTGGAATTTCGCTGTTTTCGGAACGTCCTCCTAAAGTCCCGATGTTTCCAAGTAATTTACGAAGTTGGGGGCTTGTCCATGTTTTGCGCCTTAGGTTCCAGTCAGCGGCGCCTACTGTCTCTCCCAGGAAACACTCAAAAATCGTGCCGATTCACCCGCCCGGCAACCGAGGATTCTGATTTCTCTCGGCTATTTGACTGAGGCTAACGAAGAGATTGCCTACCACGCGTGTGTAGCGAATCCGACAGACCAGATATCTTCGAATGGCGCTGCTGAACGTCCTGTGCATCGATCTGGCAGGCGGAGTGGTGACAACGCGTCTGCAAGCGAGCAGTTCATCCTGCTGCGGATGGTGCGCGTGGCACGCCAGCCGAGGGTCCAGGTCTCGAAAGTGTTAGCATACCCGCAGGAAGTGGCTGCGAAACCCCTGTTGCCGCCAGATGCCGCGCACATTGAGCTTCAAAGGCGCGGTCAAGGGACTAATGCGTGACAATACTGTCCCACCTATGGCGTTTTCTGAGTTCGACTGGGCCGGTTCGACCCCGCAGAGTATTGTCACGCGAGTAGGCGGCCGCCCGCTCTCTCATGCTTTGGCCAAATGAGCATAACTTGCTGCGAAACGCCCGAGTTTGTGTTCGCCGCAAGTCACCGGCCGGTAGCGCAGAGGGTTGCTGTCGGTGACACATGAGGCCAATGGCTCAATGATCGCATCGAAATCAGCATCGATAAAGAAGGGGATTGAGTATCGCTCACGCCCTGAGCTATTCACTACGCGATGTAGGTTGGCCAGATAGACACCGTTGGTGAGCCGCTGAAGCAGGTCCCCGACGTTGATTATGAAAGTACCGTGGATTGGCGTGCCTTGTACCCAATCGCCGTCTCGGTTCATGACCTGAAGACCGCCCACGTCGTCCTGTGCAAGGATGGTCAAATTGCCGTAGTCAGTGTGGGCGCCGATTCCGATCATGTCTTCGCTGATATAACCACTCTGCGGCGGGTAGTGAAGCAGCCGCTGAATGCTGATCGGGTTCCGCATGAGGTCCTCGAAATAGCTTTCCGCCAGGTCCAGACTGAGCGCAATTCCCTGCAAAAGTTTTTTCGAGAGGCCCACCATCTCTTGATGGTATCTGTATGTCAGCTCCCGAAACTCGGGCCAACCTGAGGGCCACTGGTTAGGACCAAAAAAGGGACCTTCTAAGGTCGAACGTTCAGGTCCGAAGTCGAAGCACTCCTTGAGGTCTTTGGTCTTGCCCGGATCGGTGTTCTCGCCGAACAGCTCAATGTAACCGCGAAAGGCCGAATCGGAATTGCCAATATGCAGTGAAGACTTCTGCGACAATGGCAAATCAAAAAACCTGCGGCTCACATCAAACACCGAGCGTATGAAATCCTGCGGGACTCCGTGGTTCTTCACATACATGAATCCAGTATTGGAAAGCGCCCACCGTATCTCCCTGGCCACCACCTGTTTGTTCGTACCATTGAGGAGCGGTCCGATATCAACCACCGGTATTTTGTCAAAGTTTTCGCGTTTTGCGCGCAGCTTATCGTCTAGTCTGGCTTCTAAACCTTTGGACATTAGTACACCTTTGTTTTGCCGATTGAAGCCGGCGCATAGCTGCCGGCCATTTGGATTTATCGTGACGCGAATTAGGACTGAAACGCGCCACCGTGCTGGGAAAACCCCTACTCGTCTTTAGGTCATCCACAACAGGGTTTCGCTCCCGAGGCAGAGCATGATCACAACCCCTGTCGCTCTGCCGCGCTGACCTTCTCGGGCACTTGAAAGACCCAATAGTCCGCACGCTCCTCGGCGACGTATCTGCCGTTGCTTAGACACTGCGCCAGTAAAAGAACGCCCTCATCCTGCAGACGCCGCGCCTGGTCCTCGAAGAATGCGGCCTCGGCGTAGCTCTTGCGGATGCTTGTGATGATGAATCCTTTCGGGCGCGTGACGCGAGCCAGCTCGCGCAGCCCGTCTGGTCTAACGTGCCCAAGTGTAAAGACACCGCAGCAAACCGTGATATCATAGCCGGCGTCGGCGTACTCAGAGAGTACCCCGTTAAGGTCGACACAGTCTTGGACATGACGGTAGACTCGGGTTTGCCGCGCCTTTTCGGCCATCTCTTTGGAAAGATCGAACCCATCGATCAGCCCGAAGCCGAGGCGTTCCAGTTGCACGCCGACAAGGCCTGTTCCGCAGCCAGCATCCAGGATTGTGATGGCAGTTCGCTCGCTGCTCAAATATGCTGCCTGCACGGCGCCTGCTAGTCCCGCCACGATCATCGGGCCGCAGTACCCCTCGCACCCAACATCCACATCGTAGGCACCAGCCCATCCCCGATAGAATTGGGTTAGGCGATCGGCGTCGCCCTCGAGTACAAGGGCGTCCCTGATGCGCTGTCGTGCGACTTGTTCCAGTGTCGTCTGGTGATCGACGGTATTCATGGCAGCTCCTCCGTTAAGTATGATCGGCAGCGGCTATTCGGCTCCTGATCCCAACTCTCAATGTGAGCATCAAAGCTCGTGCCAATTGGCCAAAGGCGGGAAGAAAGACAATTTTTGATGAATTCGGCTATTGGGCTGAGGCACAACAACACAACATTGCTCCAACTACGCCCGTACGCAGACGACAAAACTGACAAAGTGTCGGGTTGTGAACTTACGACCCAGCGTACAGCGCCGCCCGCGAAATTCAGGAAAATCCCGCACGCCTCCTATGTTGTCAGCTCTAACATTCCAGTGGCCTGCTATGTGTGGTGGACCCGGAATGAGCTGGTACGGGTTGATCAGCCCAGTGCTCGATGCCATTGGCAATGTAGATGCAGTCGAAGGGTGCGGCCGACGGAGGCGTCGGCTGGAACCATCGCGGTTTTGGGCAGGTCGGGATTGCCCTGGCGCGCTGGAGTCTGTGATGAGGCGCTAAGCTGGGGGTTGGATGGTGTCTCTCGGACAAACCATGACGTCATCCAGCGGCAGACGACGATGGCTTCTTCGGTCGACGTCAGGCACGGTGCTCTTCGACGCCTCGGCTCCCACCGGAGCATCGGCCGTCGTAGGTTCCGAGCGCTCCTTGCGAAAGCCAGGCTGCCGAGGTGCTTGCCAATTGATGGCACGGGGATTTTGCGGGGCCTCGTAAGGGGGCGTCACCGAGTATAGGTCAGCCGCGACAGGTACTGGGGTTGGCGCCGAAGGCTTCGCGGAAGCACTTCGAGAAATGTGAGGCCGACACGAAACCGCAGGCGACCGCGACGTCAATAATCGGCAACTCTGTTTGTGCAATGAGACGCTTCGCGCGGCTAAGTCTCAAATGCAGGTAAAAGCGCATGGGAGACAACGAAACCGATCGCTGGAAAAGCCGTTCAATCTGACGCTGTGAGCGGCCGACACATCTTGCAATGTCGCGTAAGGGCAGCGGGTCCTCAATATGCTCCTCCATAATGCGAATCACTTCGGCGACCGGCTTGCAGATGCGGGCTTCGCCGCCATTCATGGTCCATTGTCTATCAGAGGCAGGGCGCCAATGCCCGGCAGTCGTATGTCGGCAGACGGTCAATGCAATGTCTCTGCCGAGGCGTTCGCTGATCAGCTCCATAACGAGGTCGAACGACGCAAATTCTCCTGCGCAAGTGAGGAGGTGACTATCACGAACGAATAGCCGGTCAGTGACCTGAAGCCGGCCAAATTTTTCAGAGAGGGCGGCTCTCTTGTCCCAATGGATTGTGCACGCGGTGCCGTCCAGCAACCCGCTGTCCGCCAACAGCCATGTCGCCGTACCCAACGCTGTGATTGGAACGCCATGCCGCTTGCAAAGCCGAAGAATCTTGCTGAGAGCAGCAGACGTCTGCCTTTCGACCCGTTCGCCTGCACAGACAATGACCATGTTCGTACCTTTGCCAGCCGGAACGCATTCGCCGGTGCTAGCGAAGTCGCTGCCGACCGACAGGACGAACCCGCTGGCGCATTCAACCGGCTGGCCATCCAGGCTTGCAATCGTCCACTCGAAGAATGATCGACCGGACACAGAATTCGCGATGCGAAGGGGATCTACAAATGACGAAAGGCTGAGTAGCGAAAATCCGGGAAGTGCTAGGATAACCAGTCGGTATACGTCCTGCGTGTCGATCACCTGCCGGCTGGGGTTCCATCCCACGATCCGCGAATGATCTCTTGTTGAAAATGGCGCATTCATAAGGTCATACATCCTGGTTGATGGTGATCAACATCGAGCGGCCGCAAACGACACCGGCGCCTTCAGGGTTGGCACCGCAGCCATTCAACTACGGGTGTTATGCTTGCGCTTCATGAAGTCCTTGGCGGTCTCGACCGCCACGGCGGCGTCGCGGCAATAGGCGTCGGCGCCGACAGCCTTGCCGAACTCCTCGTTGAGCGGCGCGCCGCCGACCAGCACGACATAGTCGTCGCGGATGCCCTTTTCCTTCATCGTGTCGATGACGACCTTCATGTAGGGCATGGTCGTTGTCAGCAGCGCCGACATGCCGATGATGTCAGGCTTATGCTCTTCAATCGCCGCCATATACTTCTCGACCGCATTGTTGATGCCGAGGTCGATGACGTCGAAGCCGGCGCCCTCCATCATCATGCCGACAAGGTTCTTGCCGATGTCGTGGATGTCGCCCTTGACGGTGCCGATGACCATCTTGCCCTGCTTGGGCGCGCCGGTGGCGATAAGCAGCGGTCGTAGGATGAACATGCCGGCCTTCATCGCGTTGGCCGAAAGCAGCACTTCCGGAACAAACAGGATGCCGTCGCGAAAATCCTCGCCGACGATGCGCATGCCTTCGACCAGCGCCTCGGTGAGCACCTTGTAGGGCGCCCAGCCGCGCTCCAGCAGGATGCGCGTGCCTTCCTCAATTTCTTCCTTCAGCCCGTCATAAAGGTCGTCGTGCATCTGCTGCACGAGTTCCTCGTCGGACAGCTCGGAAAGGATGATCTCTTCGTCAGCCATGTTGATTCACCTGATGCTCATTCAAAGGAGGTCGGCGCCCCATCTCGATGGGACACCGACCAGGCTTCCGGTTCGAAGCCTTGGGAGTTGATTTTCAGGCTGCCAGCCACAATTCCCGCAGGTGAATCTGGAAACCGGAAGACCGGCCTGTGCGGCGCCGGATTGCGGGAATATCAGTGTCCATCATCGCGTCATCCTGCAGCGGAATGACCGGCATCCCGCGTTAAACATCCGTGGCTCGGTCGTGTAATAGGGGCGGACCCTAGCTTATCTCGCGCCGATGATAGGCGCCTGCGATTGTCCTGAGAATGCGCAAAAGCTTTCGCTGGTCTTAAATCCAGTTTATATCCAGAGGCGGATAGGGTGAGGGGCAATTCAGGTCACGGGCGGAGTTCTTCAGACTGGACGAGAAACCAGTCAACCAAAACCTTGCATCTCTTGTTCTTGCTGGCATCCTCGCTGGCCAACAGAAAGAAGGCCCTGTCGGTCTGGATTTGGGTTGGCAATGGCTTGACCAAAAGGCGGTTGTTGAGCAACTGCTGGGCGGTAAGGGACCACCCCAGTGCTATTCCTTCACCAGCCAGAGCCGCTTGAAGCGTCAGCTGGTAGTCGTTGAACACGATATTGGGTTTGATGTCGCCGGCATCGCCGCCTGCCAACTCGACCCATTCGGGCCAATCCAGGCGCTTGCGAAAAGCATCGGACGAATGAATCAGCTGATGGTGGATCAGATCTTCGACGGCTTGGGGAGCGGGGTGCGACAGAAGATATGCCGGTGAGCAGACGGGAAAGATGATCTCGTCGCAAACGAACCAGCTGTTGGCCCTTTCAAAATTCCGGGGCCGCACCCACACCGTCACGTCGATCTCATGATCTGGCTCGACATCGCGATCGGTGGCGACCACCTTGATCCTGACGTCCGGATGCTCTTCCTGGAAATGATAGAGTTGAGGCGCGAGCCAATGTGCCGCCAGAGATGTCGAAGCTGCGAAAGTTATGTACTTCGTTCCGCGATCAGTGATGGTCTCAAGCCGCTGTTCCAGACGGCGGAAGCTGGTGCGCACCTCATCGTAGAGCTGCCTGCCGGGCTCGGTCAGCTGCACTCCCCGATTGTCTCGGACAAAGAGTGCCGTCCCGCAATGCTTTTCGAACATTTTGATCGAATGCGAGATACTTGGCTGCGTCACGTTGAGTTCGCTGGCCGCGTTCTTGAAACTCAGCGTTCGGGCCGCCGCTTCGAAGACGAAAAGCGAATGCGTCGAGGGGACAAGATTGCGAAGCTTGGACATGAAGCAGGTCTATATCAGATGCTATATTTTCCGTCTACGAGACCAACAACACATGGTCTATTCGAAGCTGGAACAAGGCAGAGCGAGCGGTGCACTACCCACCGGCCGCCTTCACCGAGCGAGTTGGCAGTGAACTCTTTGAATCAAACAAAGACAAGAGAGCGTATTGTCGTCCAAGCACCGCATCCGGAGCCAACAGTCTCAGGGTGGTACCGCACGTCGGGACCGGAGCTACCCTTGGTGCCGCAGCAAGGCGATGTCACATGCGATTGCCTGGTCATTGGCGGCGGCTGGATGGGGCTTCACGCGGCCCGCCGATTTGCTGAACTCAACCCCCAGTCTTCGGTAATCCTCGTCGACGCCGGACGTATTGGGGACAATGCATCGGGGCGGTGCATGGGCTTCGTCATCGATCTCGCGCACAATCCCCGAAAACGCGACTTCGTTGAAGACATTAGGGGAAACAAGGAAGAGCTGTACGTCAACCTTGAGGGCATCGCCTACATTCGAGCCGCCGTCGAGGAGCATGGGGTAGACTGTGATTGGGACCCGCAGGGGAAATACCACAGCGCGGCCACGTCTCACGGCGTTGCCGATCTACACCGCTTTTCGGAGGCGCTCGATAAGCTCGGACAAAAGTACAGCTGGGTTGAAGCCCCTGAAATTCAGTCGATCACCGGCAGTAAGCACTACGTCAAAGCTTTGCATCACCCTGGCACGATTCTGGTCCAGCCTGCGAAGTATCTCAAGAACGCCGTAAACAGCCTCCCCGAGAACGCTACCATCCATGAAAACACCGCCATTGTGGCGGTCCAGTTCGGTGCGCCGAAGCACATCTGCGAGACGCCTGCTGGAACAATCAGGGCTTCGAAGGTCATCATCTGCGCATCGGGTTATCTGACGAGATTTGGCTTCTTTGAAAACCGAGCCATACCGCTCTACACGTTCGCGAGCATGACCAGACAGCTCACTGAGAGCGAGCTTTCCAACGTGGGCAACAAGCGAACCTATGGGCTTATTCCGGCCGATAGCTTTGGGACGACGGTGCGACGTACTATCGACAACCGTCTTTTCCTTAGAAACGTTTACTCGTATGCGACTAATTTCAAAACAACCAAACAAGATGTCCTTAGGGCGCGGACCCAGCAGCAGGTAGCATTTGACCGCCGATGGCCCGGGCTTTCGTCAATCGGCTTTGAGGCCAGCTGGGGTGGTCTGCTTACGCTCGCGCAAAATGGCGGCATGGTCTTCGGCGAGTTGGCGCACGACGTCTATGGTGCCGCCTTCTGTAATGGAACCGGCGTCGCTAGAGGGGCTGCCTTTGGCAAGGCTGTCGCCGAACTGGCCACGGGGCAATCTTCGGCTGTGATCGATATCCTGAAGACGCGGGCCGCTCCGAGCAGGACTTATCCGAGACTTGTCACATCAATGGGCGTCCGGTTCGTCACGGCTCTTCGTTTCAGGCAGGCAGGCGCGGAAGTCTAGCAATAAGAGGAACGGCAATGGCGGACCTGAAGGGCATCAATCTTGCAATGCAGACACCGTTCGAACCTAACGGTGCGATCGATTACGGCCTCTTCGAAGAGTTGATCGAAAAATACGTATCGGCGGGAGTTCACGGCTTGGTTCTTGGGGCAGGTACAGGCCAGCACCCTTACCTGACCGAGTCCGAATGCAATCGGCTCTACGAGCTCGGGGCGAAGCGCATCGCAGGACGCTGCAATGTTGTCTGCCAGACCTCGGCCCTGAATATGGACGAAGTCATACGGCGGTCACAGAAAGCTGAATCGGTCGGCGCGGACGCGCTGATGATTTTGCCGCCGTATCTCGAAGGTCCGTCAGAAGAGGATGGAATTTTCAATTTCTACAGGGAAATCGACGCGGCGGTTGGCGTGGATATTGTGGGCTACAACATCCCGCAGGCTACCGGGATCGCGGTTTCGCCGCGCCTTTTTGATCGACTGAGCGGTCTCAAGCATTTCAATTACATCAAAGATAGTGCCGGCGACTTCACCGTGCATCAGGAGTATCTGCAGACGGGAGGCAAGGTGCTAAATGGTTGCGATACAACAACCCTCTATGCGCTGATGGCAGGCGCGCGCGGTGTTATCTGGGGCGCAGCAAACTACATGCCTCTTGAGGCTGTCGAATTGTACAACCTTGTGGCAGCGAAGGATTTGGAGAGGGCTCTGGCACTTTGGCAGCGGATGCTGCCCTCGTTGCTTTTTATCTGGCGGGCACCCTATACGCCTTCTGTCCTGAGAGCCGCGCAACTGCGCGGCCTCGGAACCGGGAATGTCCGCAAGCCACTGGCAAAACTCTCGGCGGACCAGGACATGGCGCTTCGCACCGCACTTGCCCCGCTGTTTGAGGTCGCCTCCTAGGCGTCAGGTTATCCAGGGGAGTCTCTATGCGAATTGTCCTGGTTGGTTCGACTGGGATTGTCGGGTCGGCCGTAGCGGCCGAACTTGGCAAGCGGCATAACATTATAGGAGTCGGGCGAACTAGCGGCTTATTCAACGTCGACATCGCCGAGCCGAACTCTATCGACCAATTATTCGACAAGATCGGTGCATTTGACGCGTTGATCTGCACGGCAGGGGCCGTGCACTACGCCCCGCTGAACCAATTCACGAATGAACAGTTCGAAATCGGGCTGCGCAGTAAGTTGATGGGGCAGGTCAATCTCGTAGCGAGGGGTCTCAAGCGTATCCGCGATCACGGATCATTTACCTTGACGTCCGGTCTAACCAACGAAGATCCCATCCGGCAGGGAAGCTCGTCCGCCCTGGTCAATGGCGCGTTAGACGGTTTTGTACGCAGCGCGGCAATCGAGCTTGGGCGGGGGCTGCGGATCAATCTGGTCAGTCCGACTCTCGTACAGGAGTCGGTTCAGCTCTACGGCGACTTCTTTCCTGGCACCGCGGCGGTGCCGGCGAGCGAGGTGGCGCTCGGCTACGTCAAGAGCGCAGAGGGCAGTCAAACGGGTCGAGTTTATCGCATGGGTTGGGTCAGAGACGCCTAATCTGACCAACAATGACGTCGCGCTAACGGAGGACAAGCATGCCCAGGCAACTCTGCATCGGAGGTAGGTGGGAACTCGGTGGTAGAGCGGCCCAATTTCGATGTGACAAACCCTGCGCATCGTTCTGCGGAGGGGGGCATCAACTTGTGGATGTCGCTCCATGAATAGGCGGCGGGTGGTCGGCTTAGAAAATGCCCATCAAGTCGCACTATCGTCGTTGCAGGCGACAAGTGAATGTGACGCAGGGCGCCACTTCACCCCCGTGCCAGAAGGCCATATCCGCATCAGCCTCTGCCAGCCTGAGCCAGTGCTTCAGGAAGCCGCGCAGCGCCTGCGCCGCTTCGCCTCCAGCTATCGCCGCGAGGCCGCATGACCAAGCCTATCCCCACCAAGGCCATCCCCGCCAAAGCACGCGCCGTCATCATCGGTGGCGGCGTTTCCGGCTGTTCGGTCGCCTATCATCTGGCCAAGCTCGGCTGGACCGACATCGTTCTGCTCGAACGCAAGCAACTGACCTCGGGCACGACCTGGCACGCCGCCGGCCTGATCGGCCAGCTGCGCGGTTCGCAGAACATGACGCGGCTGGCGAAATATTCCGCCGACCTCTACGTCAAGCTGGAAGCCGAGACCGAAGTCGGCACCGGCATGCGCCAGGTCGGCTCGATCACCGTGGCGCTGACCGAGGAACGCAAGCACGAGATCTATCGGCAAGCGTCGTTGGCGCGCGCCTTCGATGTCGATGTCCGCGAGATTTCACCCAGGGAAGTCAGCGA
Organism: Mesorhizobium sp. M2A.F.Ca.ET.043.02.1.1; assembly: GCF_003952405.1. Classification (NCBI taxonomy): domain Bacteria; kingdom Pseudomonadati; phylum Pseudomonadota; class Alphaproteobacteria; order Hyphomicrobiales; family Phyllobacteriaceae; genus Mesorhizobium; species Mesorhizobium sp. M2A.F.Ca.ET.043.02.1.1. The sequence continues at coordinate 2,698,840 of NZ_CP034445.1, read as the reverse complement.
GATGTACCCGCATCTCAATGTCTCCGATGTCGTCGGCGCCGTGCATCTGCCGCTCGACGGCCAATGCGACCCCGCCAACATCGCCATGGCCCTGGCCAAGGGGGCGCGCCAGCGCGGCGCCACCGTAGTCGAGAATGTGAAGGTCACCAAGGTCCACACCAAGGCCGGCCGCGTCACCGGCGTGTCCTGGGCACAAGGCGAAGAACAAGGCACGATCGAAGCCGACGTTGTCGTCAACTGCGCCGGCATGTGGGCGCGCGAACTGGGCGCGCAGAACGGCGTCACCATCCCGCTGCACGCCTGCGAGCATTTTTATCTCGTCACCGAGCCAATCCCCGGCCTCGCCCGCCTGCCGGTGCTGCGCGTGCCCGACGAGTGCGCCTACTACAAGGAGGACGCCGGCAAGATGATGCTCGGCGCCTTCGAGCCGGTGGCAAAGCCGTGGGGCATGGACGGCATAAGTGAGGATTTCTGCTTCGATCAACTGCCCGAGGACATGGAGCATTTCGAGCCTATCCTGGAAATGGGCGTCAACCGCATGCCGATGCTGGCGACCGCCGGCATTCACACCTTCTTCAACGGCCCGGAGAGCTTTACGCCCGACGACCGCTATTATCTCGGCGAGGCGCCGGAACTGTCCGGCTACTGGATGGCGACCGGCTACAATTCGATCGGCATCGTCTCCTCCGGCGGCGCCGGCATGGCGCTGGCGCAGTGGATCAATGACGGCGAAGCTCCCTTCGACCTGTGGGAAGTCGACATCCGCCGTGCCCAGCCGTTCCAGAAGAACCGCCGCTACCTCAAGGAGCGCGTCTCGGAAACGCTCGGCCTGCTCTATGCCGACCATTTCCCCTATCGGCAGATGGCGACCTCGAGGAATGTCCGCCGCTCGCCGCTGCACGAGCATCTGAAGGCGCGCGGCGCGGTCTTCGGCGAGGTGGCCGGCTGGGAGCGCGCCAACTGGTTCGCTAGGCCCGGCCAGGAACGCGAATACCGCTATTCCTGGAAGCGGCAGAACTGGTTCGACAACCAGCGCGAGGAACACCTCGCGGTCCGAAACAAGGTCGGCCTGTTCGACATGACCTCGTTCGGCAAGATCCGGGTCGAGGGCCGTGATGCCTGTGCCTTCCTGCAAAAACTGTGCGCCAACGACATGGACGTCGCGCCGGGCAAGATCGTCTACACCCAGATGCTCAACCAGCGCGGCGGCATCGAGAGCGACCTGACCGTCTCGCGGTTTTCCGAGACGGCGTTCTTCCTCGTCGTCCCCGGCGCCACGCTGCAGCGCGATCTGGCTTGGCTGCGCAAGCACGTCGCCGATGAGTTCGTCGTCGTCACCGACGTGACGGCGGCCGAAAGCGTGCTCTGCCTGATGGGCCCGGACGCAAGAAAGCTGATCCAGAAGGTCAGCCCCAACGATTTCTCCAATGAGAAAAATCCGTTCGGCACGTTCCAGGAGATCGAGATCGGCATGGGCCTGGCCCGCGCCCACCGCGTCACCTATGTCGGCGAACTCGGCTGGGAACTCTATGTCTCGACCGATCAGGCAGCCCATGTCTTTGAAGCGATCGACGAGGCCGGCGCCGATGTCGGCCTGAAGCTCTGCGGCCTGCACACGCTGGATTCCTGCCGCATCGAAAAAGCCTTCCGGCATTTCGGCCACGACATCACCGACGAGGACAATGTGCTGGAGGCCGGCCTCGGCTTCGCGGTCAGGACCGCCAAGGGCGACTTCATCGGCCGCGATGCCGTGCTGCGCAAGAAGGAAGCCGGCCTGTCACGCCGGCTGGTCCAGTTCCGGCTGAAGGATCCAGAGCCCCTGCTCTTCCACAACGAGGCGATCCTGCGCGACGGCAAGATCGTCGGCCCGATCACATCAGGCAATTACGGCCATCACCTCGGCGGCGCCCTCGGCTTGGGCTATGTGCCTTGCCAGGGCGAGAGCGAGGCGGATGTGCTGGCCTCGTCCTACGAAATCGAGATCGCCGGCGAGCGCTTTGCTGCGGAAGCATCGTTGAAGCCGATGTATGATCCGAAGGCTGAAAAGGTGCGGGCCTGAGCTACAAACACCTATAGGAATGAGTGGATAGCTGCGCAACGCGTCTTCGCAAGGGATGCAGCTTCGATACGTAACGCGAGCAATTATACGTCAAGCGTCTAGGTGTCCGTATCCCCAATGTCGTCTCTTGTTGGGAGACCTTGAAAGTAGTGATTCTGGCCAAGGCCCGAGAGATATCAGCCCTTAACCGCGGTGGAGCGGCTCAAGGTCTTGTAGGCAGACGTCCTCAGTACCCGTCCCTACGATCGACCACAGCCGTGGGTGGGGTGGCAAGTCTTCAATAGGACCAATTTAAATGTGTCAGATCGGCGGTGGCAAAATGGGCGTGCGGATTCAAAGCCCGTTGCGTCCACCGCGCGTGGATCGCCCGGGCGGAACGCAAGTCATCGCCGCGAAAGGGCGACGGCGGGGTCCTTCACGAAAGTAGTTTCAGACCGTTCAGCATGCAGGGCGCCGGGGCACTGCGCGAGCACTTCTACTAAGCACGGGACAAAGGTCGGTTCGCTCATTTCTTGCCTTCGTCGCTGTGAGCAGAGAGCGCAGCTGTGTCCATATCGATTGATCTTCCAGGCCTTGTTGGGCGGATTGAGGGGGCAGAGCTGCGCCCGTACTGGCAAACTTTTCCCGATTTCAAACCACTCACGGCATCGGGGCTCGATATCACGCCTTGAATTCCTGAAAACAGGGCGCGCCGGGTGACGATGCCCGCCGGCTCGCCGCCGTCGTAGACTGCGATCAGATCGCCGCCATCCGCAGCGGTGCTGATCACAGCGGAGAGCTTGTCAGTGGTTTGCACGCGGGGGAGCGCCTGGAATTTCTTTTCAGAAAGCGTCGCTATGCTGTCCCGCGGCTGCATGATCTTCCTGGCAGTGACAAGATTGAGCAGCGAAATGCCTGAGACGAAATCAGCGACATAGCGGTCCTTGGGCGCGGTTACGATGTCTTCCGGCGTTCCCACTTGAACGAACTTACCATCCTTCATGATCGCAATACGATCGCCCAGGCGAATGGCTTCGTCGAGGTCGTGTGTGATAAACACCGTTGTTTTCTGGACGACCTCCGCGAGGTCTAGGAACTGCTGTTGGAGTTGGCGGCGGATCAACGGGTCGAGCGCTGAGAACGGCTCGTCCAGTAACAGGATCTGCGGGTCTGCCGCCATGGCACGGGCAAGCCCCACCCGCTGCTTCATCCCGCCCGAGAGCTCGTCCGGGTAACGCTCGCCCCAACCACTCAACTCAACGAGCTTGAGGTTTTCTTCCGCCACGCGGCGGCACTCCTTGCGTGATTTGCCTCGGAGTTCGAGACTGAGGGAAACATTGTCGTAGACGTTGCGGTGCGGCAGCAGCGCCATGTGCTGGAAGACCATGCCGACCGTCTCTGACCGAAGGGTCCGGAGTTCAGACGGCGAAAGTTTGTTGATGGCATTTCCGCCGATCCGAACCTCGCCTGCGGTTGGTTCGATCAGCCGATTGAGATGGCGGACAAGCGTCGATTTCCCTGAGCCGGACAGCCCCATGATGCAAAAGATCTCGCCGGGCTCAACCGAGAAGGACACATCGGCCACACCCAGAACGCAATCGAATTCTTCAAGGACTTGCCTCTTGCTGAACCCGCGATCGCGGGCCGCCGCGAGGGCTTCCCCTTTGCGCGTCCCGAAAATTTTCCACAAGCCGGAACAGACGATGGCGGGTACAGTCATGTGCGGAACTCTCGATAGTATGTTGTGCCTATCTTCAGACCGTAATCGGCCGGCGGATGCCGCCGGCCGATTTAAACCTCAGAGCCTCACTTGGCGGCCTTGGCTTCAGCGATCCACTTTTCCCAATCAGCGTGGTGAGCGGCGATCCAGTCGGTTGCGTGTTTCATGATCTGCTCGTTGCTCTTTTCACCATTGGCAACCTGCGTGTTTTCCGCGTTGACGTCTTCGACCGGAATCTGCACGAGTTCAAAGAACTTCTTGGCCTTTGGGTTGGCGTTCAGCCAAGTGGTGTTGGCGATAATCTTCTGATCGTTGACCGGGAAGCCGAGATTCCCGAGGCCCTGGACATCTGTATTGCCCGTCTGCCCATCGGGAAGAGAGGTGTTCTTGACGTTGAGCCAGACAACTTCCTTGCCGGGACGGAGAATCCTCGAGACCCATAGCGGTGTATAAGTGTAGTACAGTGTCGGCTTGCCAGTCTTGATGCGTTCGATCGCGTCAGGAATGATAGCAAAATAGCCGCCCTGCCTGTGTTCCACCGTGCCACGCAGGCCATAGGCGTCGAGCTGATGCTCGATCACGCGTTCGCAGCCCCAACCTGGGTCGCAACCGTAGAGGTCTGCCTTTCCATTCCCGTCGATGTCGAAGAGCTTGGCCTTCTCAGGGTCCCTAAGATCCTCGAGATACTTGACGCCAGTGGCGTCGGCCGTTTTTTTGTCGATCAGATAGCCCTGCAGACAGTTCTTGATAAGCGTTCCTAAGCGGACCAGCTTCTCGTCGCCGCCAGACTCCTTCCAGTACGCATCGTGAAGCGGAACCCAGTGCGCAGCGTAGAAGGTGAGATCGCCGTTGGCCACAGCGGTGTGCGCCAGTTGCACACCAACCTGTGAGAGTTCGGCAACTTCATAGCCGAGTTCCCTAAGGCCCTCATCCACGATGAAGGTCTGAAACAGCTCTTCTGTTTCTCCGCCCCAGGCCGGCTTGACCTGATCTGCCATTGCAGGCAAGGAATAGCCAGCCATCACGGCTATGGCCAGCATCATAAATTTGATCGTCATCGGTTCCTCCCTTTCTGTGTGAGCAAATTGCGCAGCTTTTATCTTTGCTTATTGCCGGTGAGAGCTCTGACGAGTCCCACCGGACCCTGATGCCAGAGTTCGCCTGGCCTCCGCTTCTGTGTCGCCAGCGCGTGCGTCAAGCGATCGAGCACGATGGCGAGCGCGACGATGCCGAGGCCTCCGACCGTCGCTAAGCCTACATCAAGGCGGCCGATGCCGCGCAGCACCGTCTGGCCCAGTCCCCCAACAGCGATCATCGAGCCGATAACCACCATCGATAGCGACATCATCAGCGTCTGGTTGATGCCGGCCATGATGGTGGGTAGCGCAAGCGGCAACTGAGCCTTCCAAAGCAGCTGACGCTCGGTAGCGCCGAACGCGCGCATGGCTTCGATCACCTCTTCCGGTACCTGCCGTATGCCGAGGTTCGTGAGGCGGATCAGCGGGGCGACCGCAAAAATTACCGTAACGATCACGCCCGGAACGTTACCGATGCCGAAGAGCATCACGATGGGAACCAGATAGACGAATGCCGGAATAGTCTGCATTCCATCTAGGATCGGGCGCATGACCACAAACATCCGCTCGCTTCGCGCCGCCCAGATCCCGAGCGGAATACCAAGCATCACTGCGACGACGAGCGAAGTCAGCACAATTGAAAGCGTCGTCATGGCGTCCTGCCAGACGCCGATGAGACCCATAAAGATGAGAGCGCCGACGATAACCCCGGCGACGTTCCGCCCGCCGAACTGCCAAGCCGCCAGACCCGCGACGATGATCATCACCACCGGTGGGACCGAATGGAGCGCCAAGCCGAACCACTGCAGCAGCAGGTCGAAGGGCACCTTGATCGATTGGAACAAGGGCCTGTAGTGATCAACGATCCAACGCAGCCCGATAGTCATCCAATCAGCAACAGGGATCGCCCCGCATTCAAAAGGATCTAATAGCCCGCACGTACCCATGTTGCTGTTCTCCGGAAGCTTTCCTGATCGAACTTTGAGCAGGCTATGCTGCGATACGCCGGCAGAGTGCTTGGTCGATAGGCTCGCACTAAAAGGTAGTGGTAGACAGGATAAGCACTAGAGTTAATACCGAAACACCTTTAGGAAATAAAGCCACGCCTCTACTCCTAAGCAGCATGTGTGCACTTATGCCCGCTTTATGTTGCCATTGTCCTACGATTCACTTGGTCTTATATTGCCAGTCTGCTCCGACCCTTTTCGCTACGTCCAGCGAGGTCAGACCTGCCCTGTAGTCAGCGTGCACACGCTTCACGCGGCGAGCCAGACTTTTTGCAGATCCATTTGGAACGTCGGGTGAATTGCGTAGTTCTGCACCTTTGGGTTCATGTGGCCAATCAAGCTTTGCCAGAATGGCTGGATAAGAATCCCGGAGTCTTGCATGATTTCTTCAAGGTCTTTCATCAACTCGCGGCGTTTGTTGGCATCGCTGACCGAGAACGCCTCTTTGACCTTTGCGTCGAAGTCGGGATTGGAGTAGGCGGTCTCATTCCAAGCCTCACCAGTCCGATAAGCCAGCGCAAGGACCTGAATGCCGAGCGGCCGCATGTACCATAGCGTCAGCGAATAGGGGTACTTGGACCAGTCGTTCCAGTAAGTCGAGCCCGGTAGCACCGTGCGCTTGACCTTAAAGCCAGCCTCACGCAACTGTGCTGCAATCGCATCTCCGGTGTTTTTCTGCCAATCGGCGTCAATCGAAATCAGCTCGTGTTCGAAGTCGGCATGCCCCGACGCCGATATGAGCTTCTTTGCACCCGCAAGATCGCGCGTCTTCTTAGGTAACGGGTAATATTCTGGGTGGATCGGGCTAACGTGATGATTTTCGGCGACCGTGCCACGGCCGTTGAATCCGAGCTGGAGCACGACATTGTTGTCGACCGCCATCTGCAGGGCGTTTCGAACCCGCTTATCGTCATATGGTTTGTTCGCGACGTTCGTGCGGATGACCGCCGTCGTCGCGGTAGCCACCTCCGTCTTGATGAGATCCATTTTGTTCAGAATGTCGATGAAATCGCCCGGCGTCTCTAGGTTGAGATCGACTTCGCCAGAATCGAATGCCGACACAGTTGCCAGGAATTCGGTGCCATAGTCGATGAACTGCACCCCATCGAGCAGCGCCTCGCCACCCCACCACTTGCCATTCTCCCGACGCTTGACCTCGGCCTTGCTGCCTACCACATAAGACACCAATTCGAACGCTCCTGTTCCGATCGGCGATGCGATCGGGTCGGCGCCCGTACTGTCGAAGCTGTGATGCACGATTAGCCCTGGGTAGTCCGTGAAATTGGCGATGATGGCGATGTCAGGGTCGCTGAGCGTTAGCTTCACGGTGTGGTCATCGACTTTCAGTATCGCTCCGTCTCTGGCCTTTCCGGTTTTGGCGTCAGTCAGCCCGCCAACGCGCGTGGCCATCGAATTGCCCGGGACACTCTTCTCGCACCAGCGGTTGATGTTGAACACCACATCAACGGCGTTAAATTCATCGCCGTTGTTCCAGATAACGTCTTTCCTAATATGCAAGACGTATTCGGTGGCGTCATCACTGACCTCCCAGCTTTCAAGCAGGACAGGTTCGAAGGTAAACTCGTGAGTGTAACGAATGAGCGGCTCCAGCCAGCAACGAGCGATGTTGGCAGCTTGAACCCAATCACCGGTACGGGGATCCTTCTGCGCCTGCACAGCCATCGCCACGCGCAAGATCCCGCCTTTCTTCGGTTCAGCGGCGCGTGCAGGCTCAGGCAGTGCTGCACCGATCAGAGCATAGGCCATTGCGGCAGAAGCTCCAAAGGTGCTTGCGAATGCGAGGAATTCGCGCCTATCCATTTGTCCCGCTTTGACGTCGCTCGCCATGTTTTCGATGAAAGCCGGAACGCGATCCCTATTGCTTTTGAAAAATCCCATTTTCCTCACCATTGTTAGTGTTCCGGTTCATCGGTTTCATGGGCTCATGGCTGGAGGCTTAGGCGAGGCTTGGGGAAATATCCTCCTGGCGTTTCGCCACAAACGCATCGAGTTCCTCGCGGACGGCAGGGTCCATCGGCGGCTGCTCGTAGCTCGCGATGATTGCTGTCGCCTTCTCCCTGCAGCGCTGTGCCATGTCCTTGGAACCTTTGACCTTCCACTGCTCGTAGCTTAGGTAGTCGAGGATCTCCGGCGCGATGAACGCGTCCTTGAAGCGCTTGAGCGTGAAGGAATCTCCGAGATAGTGGCCGCCGGGGCCGATGCGGCGGACGGCTTCGAGCGCATCCTCGAAATATTCGAATGATATGCCCCGCGCGTATTTCTCGATGAGCAGGTTCTGTTCAGCATCGGCGATGAACTTCGCCATGCAGCACACCAGACCGGCTTCATCCCAGCCGCCGGCATGCATCATAAGGTTGGAGCAGGCGCTGGCGCCGGACATGTAGGCGATGGCTGATTCATAACCGGACTGGGCATCGAAGGTTTTGGCGGAGGATTGAGACGCAGTGGTTCGCCACGGCACGTTGTAGCGCCTTGCCAGTTGTCCGATGACGGCGTTGATCAGAGTAACTTCCGGCATGCCGGACATGGGGGCGCCGCTGCGCATCGACACCGAGACGGAATATTGACCGTAGATCATCTTGGCGCCTGGCGCGGCAAGCTGAGTATAGGCAAGCGCGGCGAGCGCCTCCGCATTCAACTGGGCGATCGTGGCGGGGATGTCGGCGGGAGTGTTGGCGGCGCCGAGCACGAATGGAGACAGCAGCACGACCTGGTTCGCGTCGACGAAGGCGCGAAGCCCTTCCAGCATGGTCGAATCCCAGACAAGCGGCGAGTTGCCCGACACGTGACCTATCATCACCGCGTTCTGATCCATAAATGCCTTGCCGTGCACGATCTGGCCCATTGCGATCGAGTCGTCGGCACGCTGCTTTCCGGTCGTCAGACCGAAGAAAGGCATGTTGGTTTCCACCAGGCTCGAATGATTGATGTGCAGATGGCGCCATGGCACGGCGATGTCGGTCGGCTCGCAGGTGAACCCGCCCGCGATATGGAAACCGGGCAGCATCTGGGTCAGCCGGTTCATGTTCCGGAGATCCTCGATCGTGGATGCGCGCCGCACGCCCTGAAGATCGCGGATGTTTGGCGCACCCTGCATGACGCCGAAAGTCATTGTATCTGGCGCGATCTCGAAACGCTGTGACGGATCGCGAGACGTCATTTCAAAACGGGAAGGGGCCTTGGAGATGAGATCCATGACCATGTCGCCCTCGAGGCGAACGCGGTGTTCACGGACATCCGCCCCCGCCTCTTTCCACTGCCTGATCGCTGTCTCATCTCTGAATTCGATCCCGATCTCGCGTAGGATCGCCAGCGAAGCCTGATGAATGCGCTCAAGCTGTTCGGCGTTGACGGCCTCCACAGGTCGGATTCCGTACTTGATAGTCGAGACACGCGGCCTTCTTTCAGCCTCCCGTGCCGCAACCACCGAAGACCGGCCTGTGCGGCGCCGGATTGCGGGAATATCAGTGTCCATCATCGCGTCATCCTGCAGCGGAATGACCGGCATCCCGCGTTAAACATCCGTGGCTCGGTCGTGTAATAGGGGCGGACCCTAGCTTATCTCGCGCCGATGATAGGCGCCTGCGATTGTCCTGAGAATGCGCAAAAGCTTTCGCTGGTCTTAAATCCAGTTTATATCCAGAGGCGGATAGGGTGAGGGGCAATTCAGGTCACGGGCGGAGTTCTTCAGACTGGACGAGAAACCAGTCAACCAAAACCTTGCATCTCTTGTTCTTGCTGGCATCCTCGCTGGCCAACAGAAAGAAGGCCCTGTCGGTCTGGATTTGGGTTGGCAATGGCTTGACCAAAAGGCGGTTGTTGAGCAACTGCTGGGCGGTAAGGGACCACCCCAGTGCTATTCCTTCACCAGCCAGAGCCGCTTGAAGCGTCAGCTGGTAGTCGTTGAACACGATATTGGGTTTGATGTCGCCGGCATCGCCGCCTGCCAACTCGACCCATTCGGGCCAATCCAGGCGCTTGCGAAAAGCATCGGACGAATGAATCAGCTGATGGTGGATCAGATCTTCGACGGCTTGGGGAGCGGGGTGCGACAGAAGATAAGCCGGTGAGCAGACGGGAAAGATGATCTCGTCGCAAACGAACCAGCTGTTGGCCCTTTCAAAATTCCGGGGCCGCACCCACACCGTCACGTCGATCTCATGATCTGGCTCGACATCGCGATCGGTGGCGACCACCTTGATCCTGACGTCCGGATGCTCTTCCTGGAAATGATAGAGTTGAGGCGCGAGCCAATGTGCCGCCAGAGATGTCGAAGCTGCGAAAGTTATGTACTTCGTTCCGCGATCAGTGATGGTCTCAAGCCGCTGTTCCAGACGGCGGAAGCTGGTGCGCACCTCATCGTAGAGCTGCCTGCCGGGCTCGGTCAGCTGCACTCCCCGATTGTCTCGGACAAAGAGTGCCGTCCCGCAATGCTTTTCGAACATTTTGATCGAATGCGAGATACTTGGCTGCGTCACGTTGAGTTCGCTGGCCGCGTTCTTGAAACTCAGCGTTCGGGCCGCCGCTTCGAAGACGAAAAGCGAATGCGTCGAGGGGACAAGATTGCGAAGCTTGGACATGAAGCAGGTCTATATCAGATGCTATATTTTCCGTCTACGAGACCAACAACACATGGTCTATTCGACATGAGGATATCTATCATTGCCAGGTCTTGAGCAAGTCGCAGTTGAGCTTAGTCAGCTTGGGCAACGCCAGAGGACAAAATCTTCTCGGCTGCTTCCGCTTGCACCCAAAAACAAGAAGGTCGCCGCTGGACGACCAAGGATACTGACGGTCACTTCGATGAACACTGCTTCCGGGTTTGCATCACACCCGGCGCTGGGAATGTAAGGGCAATCTGCAGGGTGGCTGCCGATTTATGTCGGCAAGAGCCGTCACGGGCGGCTAACATGGACAAGGAAATGTCTACAAACATCACTATCGATCGCCGCAGTGTCACCAGGCTTAAGAACGAGGTCACGATCAACGTTGATAGATGGGGAGTTGCCCACATCAGGGCGGAAAATTTACATGACTTGTTCTTCGCGCAAGGGTGGAATGCGGCTCGCGACCGTCTATGGCAGATCGATATCGCGCGAAAACGAGGTCTCGGTCTCCTGTCACGCGATTTTGGTCCAGGTTATCTGGAGCAAGACCGAGCAGCGCGTCTTTTGCTATATCGCGGAAATATGAGTCCAGAATGGGTAGCGTACGGTCCTGATTCAGAGGAAATATGCTCTGCGTTTGCGGAGGGTATAAATTCGTATGTGGATAGCTGCAATGAGGGCTTGATCGCGTTGCCCCCTGAGTTCGTGCTCCTCGGCCACGCACCTGATCGCTGGAAACCGGAAGACGTCGTCCGAGTAAGAACGCATTCGCTAACCCGGAACGCGACCTCGGAACTATTACGTTCTAAGGTGATGGCACTCGCAGGTGCGCAGGACGGCGCTCGTCTAGACGGGCTAAGACAAGTATTGTCACCGGCGATAGTCCCCCGGCCGGTGGAAGGCTTTGACCCGGCTGTCATGACTGACCGAGTGCTGCGCGATTTTCACCTTGCAACCAGTCCAGTTTCATTTTCAAGGGCACGACTAGCAGCCAAGCTTGACGAAGCTGGTCTCTGGACCAACGTGACCAAATCGGACGAGGTTGTGCGGACGCCGTTTGAAGAGGGCTCAAATAGCTGGGCCGTAGCCGCGAGCAAAACCACAACTGGACGCCCGATGCTCGCGCTGGACCCCCATCGGAACCATGTTCTGCCGTCGGTCAGATATGTTGTACATCTGAGCATGCCGGGGCTGAATGTAATCGGGGCCGGCGAGCCTATGGTGCCAGGGATATCGATGGGTCATAACGGCACGGCTTCTTTTGCGATTACGATTTTCGGCACTGATCAGGAAGATATATACGTCTATGATCTGAAGCCAGACGAGGAGGATGAATATTCCTACAAAGGGGCCTGGGAGCAGGTAGTGACTATTAAGGAGAGTATACCAGTTTGCGGCCACGAGGACCAGCAGGTCGAGCTTCGCTTTACACGCCATGGCCCCGTTCTTTACAAAGATGCTGAAAACAAGCGCGCTTTTGCGTTGAGAACAGTATGGATGGATTCCGGCATGGCTCCCTACATGGCGAGCTTGGCCGTTATGCGCGCAAAGACCCATGCAGAATACGTTTCCGCTCTGGCATGTTGGGGCTGTCCCTCTGTCAATCATATCTATGCGGACATTTCGAATACGATCGCTTGGAACCCGTCAGGTGCGGCCCCGATTCGAAGAAATTGGGACGGCCTGCTTCCGGTTCCCGGAGACGGCCGGTTTGAGTGGGATGGATACTTGTCGTCGGATGACGGGCCGTCCGAGCTAAATCCAGTAAAGGGCTTCGTTGCTACCGCCAACGCAATGAATGTGCCGCAAGAATGGAGCAGAGCCAATCCCGCGTTTGGACACGAGTGGTCGGAGAGTAGCCGGCATGAAACCCTTCATTCAAAACTTTCGCGTCTAAAAAAGATCTCGCTCAAAGACTGCATGTCGCTGCAGTGTTCAGTTTACTCGCCAATCGCATATCGTATTCTCAAGCGACTGCGAGGCTTTCAACACCTGAATCCGGCCACACCGGAGGTCCGACTGCTTTTCAATTGGGACGCGCATTTGGATGCGAGTTCCGCGGCTGCGGCGCTTTTCGAGATCTGGCTCACCAAGCATCTTGGTCCGAGAATAGCTCGACTGGAAGGGGCCGACGAACAGATGTTGGGGCTCCTTATGCCGCTAGACCCTTCAGCTATAGCCTCTTGGCTAGAACAAGCGCGGCCAAATGAAATCCTCGCCGACTCTATAACAGCATCATTGGCTTCTGCTTGGGCCGAATGCATCAAAGTCATGGGGCATGACTCCGCGAAATGGTCGTGGGGGAGAATTCATAAACTTGAACTGCTCCACCCGTTGCAAGGCTTAACAACTGAAGAATGGTCTTTAGGGCCAATTGCTCTTGGCGGCAGCGGTTCGACACTGAATTATTCAACTTATCGCCAGGACAACTGCTTGGTCACGACCGGACCGTCGGTACGGATGATTATAGACGTTGGAGCTTGGGACAATAGTGTATTTATTAACAATCCTGGTCAATCCGGTGTGCCTCTGTCAGAGCATTATCATGATCTGGTCTCTGCCTGGCAGAACGGGGACTACAAACCACTACTGTATTCGCAACAGTTGATAGATCGCGAAAGCCACTATCGGATTTCGCTGTCTCCCACAAAAGCTAAGACTCTCGAATAGCGCAGTACACTGCGAATTTCATTGGATTACATGACTTCGCGACCGATGGGCCAGGCCAGAAGCCTGGCAGCCGTGGACGAGCAGGTATCCCCATGCCGCTTCGTCCAGCTTATGTGAGGTTTTTCTCCACCGGCCCCATTTCCTTCTTCGGATCGCCAAGATTGTGGGATTCGCGACTTCAGCGATAATATGCGTCTGCCCATCCATTCCGATCGAACTGTACCGTCAGATGACTAGGCAGTGCGCCTCGTATAGTCACCGCGATCTGTCCGAAACTGATTCGAGAACACGGTCCACCCTGTCTTCGCTCGCTCGCAGCTAGATCTAAGTCCGAAACACTTCGACCATTGCTCCGGCCTGTGCAAATTTGCTTGCCGCCCCGCGGACCAAATTGACCAGCCCGGGCTCGACAGCAAGCTGGCTTGTCCAATCGACAAGCCATCCAAATCGCGCCTTGCGCGGATCGATTGGCTTGAGGTTGTCCAGCCAACCGGATGGCGAGTCGAGCGATTGCTGTATCCGGTCGTTATCCGGCCTGCACCGACAGCAGCAGGGCCACGTCCTCCACTGTTCGGCCCATCGGGTCCACCACTGTCATCCGGACCGAGTCAAGCGCCAGGGTTGGCACCCGCCCGGCCGAAACTCGAAAGCCTATGACATTATGCGCAACGAGCCACCCATGTCGCTGCCGTCGGCAACCGGCCGCATCCGCAGGGCGAGCGCAACGGCCACCCCGCCGCTAGACCTGCTGCCGATACGGGTCAAATCGTACGTATTAAGGGTGGTCCCGAAAATCGGATTGTAGCTGTTCGCCCAAGCCCAATTCGGGGCGTTGGTCTTGCCTGTGATAATCGCTCCCGCAGCGCGCATCCGCGAGACAAAGATGGCGTCATTCTCAGGAATGAAATCCCGGAGCATGGGCGAGCCATAGGTAGTTTGCAGCCCCTTGGTTTTCGCGCTATCCTTAATCGCGTGAGGCACGCCGTGAAGAAGGCCAGCCCACTCCCCGCGAGGTACGGCCATGTCCGCCGCGGCTGCCTCGTTTAGTAGATCCCGTGGGGAACGAAGCGAGATGATCGCGGGGACCAGCCCGTTCACCTGTTCGATATGGTCCAGAAAGGCGGTCATTGCCTCGACAGCCGAGATTTCGCGGGTAGGGATCATATGCGCAAGTCTGACAGGATCGCCTCGTCATGGTTCCGGGATGAGGAGCGCCTGTTTGCAAGGCGATTTACCATTCATGTCCAGCTTGCCTCATTAACGCGTCAGTTCGCCGAGCTGGGCTCAACCCACATCGATGTGGGGTGGCTGATCCGGTCGTTCTACATATCTTTCACTACTCGGAATCTCGTTGCGCACCGATCGGCGCACCGGAATTGGCATCGCGCGGACGGAGGGAAACAGCCCAAAGCATCTGAGCAGAAAACTCACCGATTTGTCTTGTGCTATTCCATCAAAGTCTCATCAAACGGGCATCTCGTGAGATTTTCAACTCCGCTCTCGGTCACGAGCACCTGCTCTTCCAGTTTCACGCCTTCCCGCCCACCGACGGCACCGATATAAGCCTCGACGCACAAGGTCATTCCGGGCTCGAGAACATAGTCGAATGCTCCCGGGATGAAGTCTTCAGGATAGAGAATCGCGGGATATTCGTCGCATAGACCGATGCCATGCATCATGACGCCATATCGCTGCTTGACGAACTCCGCGGGAAGCTTGTGGCTGCGCTGCGTGAGCTCGGTGAAAGAGACGCCCGGCTTTAGCATGGCCATATTTGCGGCCACGTGCTCGTATGCGATGGCGTGCAGCCTTCGCTGTTCGTCGGTGGGACAGCCATCACCGCAGTGCCAAGTGCGGGAGAAGTCGGCACACATGCCGTACGGGCCCACCATATCGGTGTCGAAGGCGACGAGGTCTCCTGAGACAATGCGACGGGGGCCGGCCTCCTGCATCCAGGGGTTCGTACGCGGGCCGGAAGTTAAAATGCGCGTTTCGATCCACTCGCCACCACGTGCGATGTTTTCGGCATGAAGAACCGACCAAAGTTCCGTTTCGGCTATGCCGGGCTGCAAACGTTCTCGCATTTTGGCAACGGCAATCTCGCAGGTCGCGAGAGAGCAGCGCATGGCGTTGATCTCGTCGATTCCCTTAATGGCCCTGGCGTGCTCCATGAGCTGCATGCCGTTGCAAACCTCGATGCCAACTGCATCTAGCGCACGAAGGCCGGGGATTTCGATCTTGTCGACGGCAAGACGACGGTTTTTGCCACCAGAGCGGCGCAACAGTTCGTCAATTTGTCCGGCAAAGTCCCTGGCGATTGCTTCCTCTTCATCGCCGGCAACAAAATAGTAGAAGCCGGCGCCGCCATCCCGGATTTCATTAATGAGCGGCAGGTAGTTTGACAGGTGGCCGCAACGATGGAAATCCCAGAGAACGACATAGCCGTCGGCCGATACGAACACAGCTCGTGACGGATTGTGCATGATCCATATGTGCATGTTCGAGGAATCTGAAGCGTATCGTATGTTCAGCGGATCGAAGCAGAGCACGCCCGCATAGTCTCTTTGGCGGAGTTGCAGAACAATCCGATCAAGACGGGTCTTGCGCATACGATCTAGGTTGGGCGTGGTCAGGCCCAAGGCTGCCCACTCCGCAAAGGCGACGTCCGTCGGCCCAATTTCAACCCGATCATCGTCATCTATGCTCCCGTCCGGTTTAAGTGCCTTTGCCACTCGCGTTGGATCAATTTTGGGGTTCACGATCGAAAACGAGGACATGCAAGGCGTTTCCCGGGTTGGTTATTCGTGCAGGGATTTAAGACTGATTTCCCGGGTTCTGAAGGCGGAAAAAATATTGCCCGATATAAGACTAAGTCATCTGACATTCCTGCCCTGTGGTGACTCAGTTGCCAAGCAGGGCTCAGTCTCGAAAGGTACTGGCGCCGAAGGGTCGCGTCCCCACAGGTGGTGCGCACGCAATGCGTTGACCAACTCAGTGCGGTGATTGACCAGCTGTTCTCGCGCGCGAAACATTATGGACCGAGACTGCTGCTCCTCGGTTTTCATTTCGACGAAGCGCATCGTTGGCCGTTGCGGATGCGGAGGCGATCGTCGAGGCAGCCGCTGCGTCGTTCTTCTCCCGATTGATGAACGCCTTGACATACCGAGCTGCAATCAGCTTCGGCTAATGGCCAAGCTGGACCGGGACTATCAGGAATTCTGTGCGCGAGGCCATGATGATGGAAAGGAGAGAATCATCACATGGCTATCGAGAAGGAACTTCTGGACCAACTGCTTGCCGGCCGCGATCCGAATGAGGTGTTTGCCAAGGACGGATGTTTGATCCCGGGCTTTGATGGTGCACAATTGTCGCACGAATCGAAGGAGGCACTATGGGCCAGGTTCTTCATGGGATCGCCACGACGACAGAGGCGGTCGTCGAGCGATACAGCATAGTCAAGAGAGCCTGAGGGCGCTCGCGAAGCGCTACGGGATCAATCAGGGACGGTTGCGAAATGGAAGAAGCGGACTTCGGTCGCCGATGTGCCGACAGGGCCAAAGAGCCCCGCCTCGACGGTGTTGACGATCGAGGAAGAGGCCGTAATCGTCGCCTTTCGGCAGTACACCCTGCTGCCGCTCGATGATTGCCCGACAATCCCGGCGCTGACGCGTTCATCCCTGCATCGTTGCCTGCAGCGTCACGGGATCAGCCGCCTGCCAGAAGTCGAAGGCGAGAAGCCAGTCAAAACGAAGTTCAAGAGCTACCCGATCGGCTTCTTCCATATCGATATCGCCGAGGTGCAGACCGCGCAGGGCAAGCTTTACATGTTCGTCGCCATCGATCGGACCAGCAAGTTCGCCTTCGTCGAGCTTCACCGAGAAGCCAAACGGCGCACCGCCGGCGATTTCCTGCGCCATCTCGTCGAAGCGGTCCCTTACAGGATCACCAAAGTCCTGACCGACAACGGCACGCACTTCACGACGCCGGGCGCCGGGGGATCGGCCGAGCCTCTAATCGTCGAGGCGCTGGCCAAGGGAGAAACCGTCTGGGCGCATGCCTTCGAATACGCCTGCGCGCAGCTCGGTATCGAGCATCGCCTCACAAAGCCGAAGCACCCCCGGACCAACGGACAGGTCGAGCGGATGAACCGCACGATCAAGGACGCCACCGTCAAGCGCTACCACTACGAAACCCACGACCAGTTCCAGCGCCACCTCGCCGACTTCGTCGCAGCTTACAACTTTGGGCGCCGGCTGAAGACCCTGAAGGGCCTCACGCCCTACGAGTTCATCTGCAAACAATGGACCATCGAGCCAGAAAAGTTCAGGCTAGATCCATTCCATCAAATGCCGGGAGGCGATGTCGCAGATCCGAGCCCAGCTTGGGCAGGACCACCGAGCTATAAAATGTATTTAAGTCTAGTAAAACCTTTTGCGCCTTCTCAGGGCAAATGCTGGCGCCTACCATCACCTCAGTAGTAAGCAAACTGGCCTTAATCGGGCGCGAAGCGCCTTCTTGGATGCGGGACGATGAGATTCGGCTGCAGGATGACGCAATGAAAGATGTTAATACTTTCACCACCGCCGGTGGTGGGCGGGGGCTGCGGCGGGCGGGTGGAAGAAGTCACGGATCTCCCCCTCGAGATCGCGTCCGACGCCCTGATGTCTCTGCACAGCAAGGGCGCCTTCACCGTTTCGCCGTCGATCCTGTGGACATGGGTGCGAGCCTTGGCAAAATGGTCCGCTCGGCAGATCGCGGAGCCGATGGCATCTATAAGATCATCGTCCTTCACACCTCTGATGTCCCGAATCCCCTGCAGATCGCTCGTAGAGGTTAAGGGTCGAAGAAATTGGATAAAAGATTTGCAAGGAAGGTGGCTCTCGTGACGGGAGGGCGTAGCGGCATCGGCCTCGCGACTGCGCGACGTCTTAAGCAGGAGGGTGCCCGCGTGTTCACGGCGCAACGTGGTGAGGACCGGGAATTCGAAGCCATCGGCGTCGATTTCACCACCCCAGAACAGGCGGGTTACCTCATAAAGACGGTTGTTGAGCGGGCTGGACGGCTCGACGTTCTGGTGAACAACGCCGGAATGATGCAAGAGGCGCTCGTCGAAGACATGAGCCTGGCGGATTGGGAGCGAACCATCGCTGTCAATCTGACGACTCCGTTTATGCTGATCAAAACTGCCATGCCCCACCTGCGGTCGGCCGCCGGCACGATCGTGAATATTGGCTCGATCGAGGGACTAGGGTCCAATCCCAAACATGCTGCCTATTGCGCCTCCAAGGCCGGACTTCACGGCCTGACGCGGGCGGTAGCGATCGATCACAGTGGAGAAGGCGTGCGTTGCAACGCCGTCGCGCCGGGTTGGATCGATACCGATTTGAACGTGGATTTCATTGAAAATATGACTGAGCCCAAATCATTCCGTGAGCAAATCGGCAGAATCCATCCGGTGGGGCGCACAGGCAAGCCAGAAGAAGTGGCGAGCCTGGTTGCCTGGCTGGCTTCGCACGAAGCGTCTTTTGTCACAGGGCAGGTCTGGACGATAGACGGCGGCCGAATGGCCAAGCTCAGCCTGCCTTGAGACGGCGACGGCAGCCCGGGAGTCCTTCTTTTGCAATCAAGCCTTGAGATGCCGAAACCATCATTGAAACAATAGGGGTCTACAATGTCATTGAATGCTGCTCTCGACGAGCGTCGCAAGGCCGCCGTTTCCGCAGGCGCCTCCATGTCTTTCCCGATATATGTGGACCGGGCGCAAAATGCCGAGCTCTGGGACGTAGAGGGAAGGCGTTACATTGACTTCATAGGCGGAATGGGCGCCCTCGCGGTAGGACACTCGCATGCTGAGGTCGTCGCTGCGGTACAGGCTCAACTGAACCGGTTCAGCCATACTTTCTTCGGCTCCGCTCCTTATGAAAGCTATATCCAGCTTGCCGAGCGGCTGAACGAGCGATGCAAGGTTGGCGGACCGGCCAAGACCTTGCTCCTCACGACCGGTGCTGAGGCGGTCGAGAATGCGGTCAAGATTTCGCGTGCTTACACAAAGCGCCGCGGAATCATCGTGTTTGGCGGCGCATTTCACGGTCGCACCCTCTTGACAATGGCGATGACGGGTAAGGTCAACCCTTACAAACAGTCATTCGGGCCATTTCCAGGTAGCATCTATCGCGCACCCTATCCGGATCTTTATCGGGGGGTCGGCGTCGAGTACTGCCTTTCGGCCCTCGAAACGCTATTCGAAACCGAAATTGAGCCCAGCGCGGTCGCGGCGATTGTCATCGAGCCGCTTATCGGCGAAGGCGGTTACATCCCCGCGCCTGATGAGTTCATGGCAGGTATCCGGCGTCTCTGCGACCGCCATGGGATTGTCCTTGTAGCCGACGAGGTTCAGTGTGGGATGGGCAGAAGCGGGCGCCTTTTTGCAATCGAACACACAGGCGTCGAACCTGACCTGATCCTGATGGCCAAGAGTCTGGCGGCAGGCCTTCCGATTGCAGCCGTGGTCGGCAAGGCAGAGATCATGGATTGCGTTGGCGTCGGCGGCCTGGGCGGAACATACGCGGGCAATCCGCTGGCATGTGCGGCAGCATTGGCCGTGCTGGATATCATCGACAAGGAGAACCTGCTCAACCGCGCCCAGGAGGTCGGCGAGCGCCTTAAGGCTGGCTTGCGGCGAATTCAGAAGAAGAAAAACCGCTCGGTGATTGGTGACATCCGCGGGCTGGGAGCAATGATCGGTGTCGAACTGGTCGAGGACGAAGAGACGCGCAAGCCTGCGCGATCTCTTACCTTAAAAATGATCAAGGAAGCTGCTGACCGCGGTTTGCTGCTTGCTTCAGCCGGCCGGCACTTCAACGTCCTGCGATTCCTCGTCCCATTGACGACATCGGACGCGATCATCGACGAGTCACTGACCTATCATCGAAGATTCCATCGATGCTGCGATCGATAATGACCTGATTCCCGGAGATCCGGCATAAGCGCAGATTAAGTGAGAAGCCATGCACGTTGAACACCCCTCAGAGCTACTTGAACTGGCAGCTGAATTCCGTCGTGCGCCTTTCGGGCATCACAGCCCGAACCTGCAGAAGCTTCTCCGAACGTTCCGGAGTCTTCCGATCGCCGGGAAACATGCCTTGCTCACCATTCAGCCCAACCGGGTTTGGATGCTCGTGAGTCTGACGGGAGTTCCAGGCAATCCCCTCACAAGACATGAAGGCGTCACCTTCGAAGATCTGGCAGATGCGGAGTGGTACGTGTTCCGGCGACGCTGGCGACAACATTTCGGAACAGAAATTCCAGACGGAGATCAATCGTGAGGACGCTATCTGGTTACACCAACCTCTTGAGCGCTAAGCCGGACGACACGATTGAGTTCAAGGTGAGTTCGCTGGGTGATGCCGCCAAGTTTTCGGCTCGATTGGTGAGGCTCATAACCACCGAGGAGCATCCCAGCACAGCGGGCCTTGTCGAGCGCCATGTCGACGCTGCCTTTAATGGCGTTTACCCCGCTCGGCGGCAGCCGATCTATATAGGCTCTTATGGCTGCGTGAAGCATGATACTGCATTTTGTGAATTGGACGATTTCACGTTTCAAGCGTGGCTCTGGCCGACGCTGCTGGGCTCAAGAGTCCAGACAATCGCTGGTACGTGGGACGAGCAGCGCGGCCATGGCTTTGCGATCAAGATCGATGAAAAGGGCCGATTGATGTTTATGGTCGGCGATGGGGAAGGGGCCGTATCGGCTGTTAACCTGGAAAACGGGTTTCGCGAGCGCAGATGGGTATTCATTGCGGCCAGCTTCAGTGGCCGCGAGGGCACAGCGGTCCTCCACCAGCGGCCCCTTTGCGACATCGGCGATCTCGACTCCCCCGAAACCCGGCTATTCAACGTTGCCGCGGGCCAGGGAAATGTTCGGCAAAAAACGTTCCTTATCGCCGCCCATAAGGTGTCCTGCCAAGACGGGATCCTGATTGCCGGTGGCCACTACAACGGGAAGATCGATTCTCCCAAACTTTACGCCTGCGCTTTGACCGTTGAAGAGATCTCCTCGTTCCGCGACAGCGCCGAAATCAGCCGGTTGGCTGGAAAGGCCGTTGCCGATTGGGATTTCAGCATCGATCAGGGGTCGAATGTTTTCAGGGATGTTTCGGGCAACGGGTTCGACGGTAACCTCATAAACATGCCTGCCCGCGCCATGAAAGGTTACAATTGGACCGGGAAGTTTCACGACTGGCGATGCGCGCCGAAGGAGTATGGCGCGATCCATTTCCACGATGACGATCTTTACGACGCCGGCTGGTCCACCGACTTCACCTTCAAAGTGCCAGATGGGCTAGAAAGTGGGGTTTATGCTGCTCGCCTTGACGCTCGCAATGCCAGCCCGGCCTACGTGATTTTCTTCGTTCGTCCGCCGAAGGGTCAAGCCACGTCCGAAACAGTATACCTCGCTTCAACGGCGACTTACACAGCCTATGCCAACCAGAGACTCATTGCACGAGACCCGCTCGACGAGATGATCATGGGTGGGCTACCGATTTTCGGAGAGGATGACATCTTTCTCGACGAGAATCTCGAGTATGGGAAGTCGGTCTACGATCTCCACACGGACGGTAGCGGAGTCTGTTATTCGTCACGCTTGCGGCCGATCCTGAACATGTCTCCCAATGCAAAATATTGGGCATTCGGTGGCGACGGATACCTGACCGGCTGGCTGGACGCGCTCGGCATCAATGCAGACGTCATCACGGACGAGGACCTCCATAACGAAGGTGAAAGCCTTCTCGCTCACTACCGCGTTGTCCTGACCGGATGCCATCCAGAATATGTCTCTCTGGCAATCTGGGAAGCTTTGAAGACGCACCTGAGCCGAGGCGGGCGCTTGATGTATCTGGGGGGCAACGGGTTCTATTGGAGGACCGCGTTCCATCCGACACTCCCTGGATTGATCGAGGTTCGGCGGGCCGAAGATGGGTCCCGTGCATGGTCCGCGGAACCCGGTGAATATTTTATGAGCACGACAGGGGAATATGGGGGACTCTGGCGTCGACAGGACCGCATTCCCAACCAACTGTTGGGAGTGGGCTTCTGTGCGCAAGGCTTCCAGTCAGGTTCCTATTACCAGTGGTCCCCAAAGAGCAGTGATCCCCGCGTGGAATTCATATCCAAGGATATCAGCCGAGATTGCTTGTTCGGAAACTATGGGCTGGCCGGCAACGGGGCGGCCGGACAAGAACTCGATCGGTACGACCCGCAGTTGAGATCGCCGCAACACGCCGTGGTGATTGCTTCCTCCACGAACCACACCGATTACATGGTCCTGGCCAAGGAAGAAATCGGCGCCATGCATTGGATGATTGGCGGAAGTGAAAACAGAAACGTTCGGTCAGATATAGTGTTTTTCGAGACTGCGGGCGGCGGAGCGGTTTTTTCGGTCGGGTCGATCTCTTGGTGCATGAGCTTGCCCATAAATGGTTACGACAATGACGTGTCGCGGGTGACGCGAAACGTTCTTGAACGCTTCCGCGATCCGGCACCATTCCTGCTGCCCTCAGCCGCGCCTTTGCCAAGCGGATAGCCAAATCCACTGCACATGTAGATGCCCCTTGCAACCGCCTTTCGATGAGCGCGAAGCTTGTGAATTCGACAACATAAGCTCGCACAGGAGCGGTTGTCGGAGGTACTAGAGAACGATTGTTCCTCCCTGACGAAGCTCCTCAGTAGTCTAGTTTATTCCATTCTCGGGCGAACATAGAAGGAGATGACGCCGCGGGCTCTCCGGATGATTCAGTTCATGGACCCTTCTCGGAAGCCCACTGGCCTCGCTGCCCGGGGCCAAGCCTTGGATCGCTTCAAAATCGTTCGGCTCAGCGACACGCTCTAAAGCCCCCATGTGTCAAAGCCCTTAAGCCACAAAGGCTTTCCACCCTTGCGCTCACCGCCAGACATCACTGGAGATAAATCAGGTTTAAGCCAAACGAAAAGTTTTCTCAATTCTCATACCCTGCGCTGCTCCGTATGATCAGCTCAATATTAAGTAAGACTGGCGCCGGACAGCACATGTGGGAGACTGAAATGAAATATTTTTCTAGGCATGGCGAGCCCATGCCGAGGGCGCTCGAAGGGCTGGCGGCGGAAGCAAGAAGAGAGAAGATCGATCGCCGCGAGTTCCTGGCGCTCGCCACCATCTTCGGGGCGTCTACAGCCGTGGCGTACTCGATGCTGAATGCAACACCACCGGCGCATGCTGAAGAATTACCTATTAAGGGCGGAGCGCTGCGAATTTCTACGCAAGTTTACGGTCCAAAAGATCCGCGCGTAAATGACTATCCAGGAATGGCTAACGTCTACCGACAGTTCCTCGATCCTCTCGTCAAGTATACTAAGGATTACACTTTCGAACCCAGCCTTCTTGAAAGTTGGGACACGAATGAAGACGCGACTGAGTATATCCTGCGCCTGCGAAAGGGCGTCAAGTGGAACAATGGGGACGACTTCACTGCCGATGACGTGATGTTCAATCTGCTGCGCTGGTGTGAAAGGGACGTGCCCGGGAACTCGATGGCGGCGCGCATGGCTACGCTCGTTGGCGAAAAGACAGGTAAAGCGAGAGAAGGCGCTATCTTAAGAGTTGACGATTTTACCATCAAACTCAAGCTGCCAAAGCCCGACATTACGATCATCCCTGGCTTTGCGGACTATCCGGCACTGATTGTTCACCGTGACTTCGAAAAGAACGGGTCGGATATCGTTGCGCATCCGGTGGGGACGGGGCCATTTGAACTAGTGTCTTGGGATGTCGCAAAGAAGGCGGTTGTGAGGCGCCGCCCAGAAGGAAGCTGGTGGGGCGGTGAAGTATACTTGGACGAAGTGCAATTCATTGACTATGGCAGTGATCCATCCACTCTACTGAGCGCCTTCGAATCCGGCGAGATAGATGCCAATGATGGGACGGATACCGGTTTCGTCGGCATCTTAGATAAGATGGGGCTTGTCAAATCGGAAGCGAGAACGGCAACTACTATTATGTGCCGCACCCACGTCGCTACTAAGCCGTATGACGATCACCGGGTGCGCAAAGCACTACAACTAGCGGTCGACAATAACGCTGTGCTGCAGATTGCCTATAATGGTTACGGCACGGTGGCTGCAAACTATCATGTCGCCCCATTGCATCCTGAATTTTATCCGCTTCCTGAACAGAAACGGGATGTCGAAGCGGCCAAGAGGCTTATGGCTGAAGCTGGCAAGGCTGATTACGAGCACGAGATCATCAGTAGCGACACGGAATGGCTCAAGGCAACTGGCGATGCGATCGCCGCGCAGCTGCGCGAAGCTGGATTCAGGGTGAAGCGTTCGATTATTCCCGAGTCGAGTTTCTGGAATGGTTGGTTGAAATATCCCCTCTCGATAACAAACTGGAATATGCGGCCGTTGGGTGTCCAGACTTTGGTGCTTGCCTACCGCAGTGGTGCAGCGTGGAATGAGACGGCGTGGTCAAATCCGGAATTCGACAAAAAGCTCGACGAGGCGTTGACGGTTCCCGACCCGCAGAAGCGCAAGACGCTTATGCATGACATCGAAGCGCTTCTGCAGGAATCCGGCATCATCATTCAGCCTTATTGGATTACGGCTTTTCATCACTCGACCAGGAAAGTGAAGAACTACTACATGCATCCGGTAGGGGAAACAGAACTCACCAAGGTCTGGCTCGACCCGAGTGCGTAGTTGCTACTGATGAGGATGCAATCGCCTCCTCCTGGCGGTCGCCTGCTCCAATGGCCAACCAAGCCTTTTGGAAATGATCGGGAAAGCTAGAGCATTAATGACACAATGCAAGTTGGACGCACGTTATGGTAGCGTAACGGAGGACATTCTTGAATTCGACGGACAGCGGTACCTCGACGGTCGGGCATCGGACCCAACGAAATTGGGCTGGATGCGCGGCGCGCCGCCGCCCCCAAACAGGCGCATAACGTTCGAGAACGGCAATGTTTGGAGCTTTCCGGAGCTTCGCTGGTCGTTGTCGCATATAAATGAGCTTAGGCCGACGGTAAGAGTATGGCGGGGGCAAGGAGGCCCTTCGAAGCCTGAACCGTACAAAAACTTTTCTGACATCGACGCGCTCACATTCACCGACGCGGATGGTCGCCCTCGCCGCTTCGATGAGGCGCTCCTTGACACTTTCACCGACGGGTGCCTGGTCCTACATCGAGGGCACATCGTATATGAGCGGTACTTCGGCGCACTTGAGCGACATGTGCCACATTCGTGCCAATCAATCACCAAGTCCTACGCAGGAACGCTAGCCGCTTCGTATGTGCACGAGGGAGTACTCGACGAGTCAAAAACCATATCGCATTATTTGCCGGAGTTACGAGGCACGGGATGGGAGGATGCCACTCTGCGGCAAGTAATGGACATGCAGACCAACTTAGATTGTACTGAGGACTACACAAAGGAGGACGCGTCGTTTAGATGCGACTACCTGTCAGCAATACGGAAGCAAGGAAAGCATGGCGAGTTTTCCTACAGGAGCGTCAACACCAATGTAATGGCTTGGGTTATGTCGCGCGTTATAGGCCGCTCATTCGCTGAGCTTCTGCAGACGCGCCTTTGGACCCCCCTAGGTTGCGAAGAGGACGCCTACGTAGACATTGATTCCACGACTGGCATGCCGAGGGCGCATTGTGGTCTCAATGCGACTCTGCGCGATCTCGCGCGCTTCGGCGAACTGATGCGGTGCGAGGGCACATGGAAGGGACAACAACTGATTCCAGCGTCGGTAGTCCACGACCTACATTTCGGCGATCATCCCGCTAAGCCCGTGCCGCGCTCAGGTTACACCTACCGGAGCCAATGGTGGGTGTCTCACAACGAGCTTGATTCTCTAGAAGCTCACGGTCTCTATGGTCAGGTTCTTTATATCTCTCCAAAGGCCGAGATGGTCATTGCGATTTTTGCATCACATCCGGAGTCCTTCTCCCGTATTGACCATATCCGAGCGCCGCAGATGCTGGCACTTGGCCGAATGCTGTGCGGTTGACAAGGTCAGTTTCCCTGTCAACCGGGTCGGACACCCGGAGCGCGGAAGAATAGTCATCGTCTCGAACTGCAGTTCGCGGCTGGATCAATTAGGTCGCGGAGCAGGAAGCCCTACCGATCATTGAACCTGCCAGTCCCACACAACCGAGGCGTAGCATGATTGGGGAGAAGCCATGCTGAGATTTGTTTTGCGCCGTTTCGGCGTCATGGTTTTGACCATGTTGAGCCTGACGATGATCGTCTTCTACATGGTCAATCTTGAGCCAAACCTGCGCAAGCTGGCGCTCAACCAAATCGAAATGCGCTCGTCAGATGAACAGATTGAAAGCTGGCTGTCCAGGCAGGGCTACCGGCAGAATATTCTCGTGCGCTACGCACAGTGGTTGGGCGTCATTCGAAAGCAACCGATCATCGATCCTGCGACCCACAAACCAGTGCCTCGCTTCAGTTATTGTGGCGAACCTGCCAAACCGTATTACGGCGGAATATTGCAGGGGGAGTTCGGTTGCTCGACCAAATTCAGGACCGCCGTTTCCGAAAAGATTGTACCGGCGCTGGCGGCTACTGTTAGGTTGATGTTCTGGGTGCTGGCGCTAGTAGTGCCGACATCCCTTTTGATAGGCATTCTTGCTGGGATGCGCGAAGGCTCGCGAACGGATCGTGTGCTGTCAGTTGTCTCGATCGCTACGACTGCAACGCCTGAATATGTTTCAGGCGTTATCTTCACAGTCATCTTCGCCTCCTGGCTGGGATGGCTGAACGGCTCGGCGGCATCCACAGCCGAACAAGGCCTAACAGTGTACAACTTCACGCTCCCGGTGATGACGATGGCCATCTCTGCCATCGGCTACATCGCCCGAATGACGCGCGCCTCGATGGCCGAAGTGATGACGCAGCAGTATATTCGCACTGCGCGATTAAAAGGTTTGCCCTTCTCCCACGTAGTCATCAAGCACGCGCTGCGCAATGCGTTGATCACCCCATTCACGGTGATTATGCTGCAAGTACCATGGCTGCTTACCGGGGTGGTAATCGTTGAGACGATGTTCCGATACCAAGGTTTCGGATTCACGTTGAATGAAGCGGCCAGCAACAACGACATTGATCTCCTACTTGGTTGCTCTCTCGTATCGGTCGTCGTCGTGCTGGTCACGCAATTAATCTCAGACATCGGCTACGCTCTTCTTAATCCGCGTATCCGTGTGGGATAGGAGTCGCAGCATGCAATTCGAGACAATCGGGTGGTCTGCAATTACCTTCGACGTCCTCGGCCGGTTCTGGCCAGTGTGGGTTGCGATGGCAATGTGCCTGGCGTTCAGTTTCCGTTTCCGCAACAAGCTTGGTCTCTACGGCGAACTGTTCAACACCGGCATTGGTATCGCGGGGGTCACCATCTGTCTCTTCTGGGCGTTCACCTCAATGTTCGCACCCGTCATCGCGCCGTTCGATCCCCTCAACCAAGTGGCAGCGATGAAGGACGCGCTGCCAGGGAGCGCCTTGCCCGATCGCAACGGTATCTACTATTTCGGCGGCGACACGCTCGCTCGAGACGTGTTCTCGCGCATGATCTTTGGAAGTCAAATCGTGATGGTGATCGCGCCGTTCGCCACTGCTTTCTCGCTGGTTGTGGGAATCGGGCTTGGTTTGCCAGCCGGCTACTATGGCGGAAAGACAGATGCCGCGCTGTCGTTCTTCGCCAATCTCGTCTTGGCCTTTCCCGTCATCCTGATGCTATACTTGCTTGTAACACCTGAAATCCGTCAGCTTTCGTTTGATAACTGGTTCAGCGAGATGACTGAGGTCGGCCTGTCGATCCCGCGATCACTCGCGACATTGATTTTTCTCTTCACGATGATCTTCTTTCTGACGCTCTTTCACACACGATTCAAGAACCGACCTGATCGGTATTACTTGCTGATGGGAGCGACGATCCTGATGTTCTGTTGGATGATTTTGGGCCTTATCTTCGACGCAGATCCGTTTGGCATCGTTCATCTCGATCCAAACGAACTCAACATCTTCGTCGCCGTGGTGCTCGGGTCGTCGCCCGGCTTGTTCCGCATTGTGCGTGGGCTTGCGGTGGACATCAAGACGCGAGACTACGTCGCTGCGGCCCAGACGCGCGGTGAGTCACCCTGGTATATCATGCTCTGGGAAATCCTGCCCAATGCTCGCGGGCCGCTGATTGTTGATACCTGCCTGCGCATTGGCTATACCACGATCCTGCTCGGTGCCTTGGGTTACTTCGGTTTGGGTGTTCCGCCTGAAAGTCCAGACTGGGGCACGGCGATCAAAGACGCGAGTCGTCTCCTGCGTGCCTACATTCATCCCGCTCTGCCGCCGGCTCTCGCGCTTTTGTCATTCGTTCTTGGCCTCAATCTCCTTGCCGACGCGTTACGCGAACAGTCGCTGAAAGACTGAGAGGTGACCATGAAGGAACCAGTCAAACGCACCACCGTCGCAAGTGCCCAACCGATCATCCAGATCGAAAACCTGTCGATCTCGTTCTTCACCCGCAGCGGCGAGATACCGGCGGTGATGGATTTTTCCTGCACCGTCATGCCCGGCGAGGCAATGGGCCTCGTCGGTGAATCCGGCTGCGGCAAGTCGACCGTGTCGCTCGGCATCATGCGCGACCTCTCCAACATCGGGAAGATCGTCGGCGGCAAGATCAAGTTCCAGGGCAAGGACATGGGCGAGCTCTCCGACGAGGAGTTGCGCTCCATTCGCGGCAACAAGATCGCGATGATCTACCAGGAGCCGATGGCGAGCCTCAACCCGGCGATGAAGGTCGGCCAGCAGCTGATGGAAGTGCCGCTGATCCACGACAAGGTGTCGAAGGAAGAGGCCTATAAGCGCGCGATCGAAATGGTGCGCGCGGTCAAGCTGCCCGATCCCGAGCGCATGATGCGTTCCTATCCGCACCAGCTCTCCGGTGGCCAGCAACAACGTATCGTCATCGCCATGGCGCTGCTGTCGAAGCCGGCGCTGCTTTTGCTCGACGAACCGACGACGGCGCTCGACGTGACGGTGGAGGCCGGCATCGTCGACCTGGTCAAGGGGCTCGGCGAGAAGTTCGGCACCTCGATGATCTTCGTGTCGCACAATCTCGGCCTCATCCTGGAAACCTGCGACCGCATCACGGTGATGTATTCGGGCGAGGCGGTGGAGACCGGCAAGATCAAGGACGTCTTCGACCGGATGCGCCACCCCTATACGCAAGGGCTGTTCCGCTCGATCCCGCTGCCGGGCGCCGACAAGAACTCGCGGCCGCTGATTTCGATCCCCGGGCAATTGCCGCTGCCGCATGAACGGCCGAAGGGCTGCAATTTCGGCCCGCGTTGCCACCATTTCGTCGAGGGTGTCTGCAACGCCGCCGAAATCCCGATGATCGAAGTCGAAGGACACGAAGGCCATTTCTCGCGCTGCGTGCGCTTCAACGAGATCGACTGGGAGGCCCTGCCGCCCGGCGCCAAGAAGGTCAATGAGAAGGTCGTGCCTGGCGCACCGGTGCTCAAGATCGAGGACCTGAGAAAATACTACAAGGTTGCCGGTAGCGAGGTGTTCGGCTCGAGCGAGGGCCGTGTCGTCAAGGCCAACGAGACGATCTCGTTCATGGCGCGCGAATCCGAAACCGTCGCCATCGTCGGCGAATCCGGCTGCGGAAAGTCGACATTGGCCAAGGTGCTGCTCGGGCTCGAGACGGCAAGCTCGGGCAAGGTCACGCTGGGCAACAAGGAAATCCAGTCGACCGGCATCGAGAAGCGCGGCGTCGATACGGTGTCCTCGATCCAGATGGTGTTCCAGAATCCGTTCGATACGCTGAACCCCAGCCATTCAGTCGGTGCGCAGATCATCCGCACACTGGAAAAATTCAACGTCGGCAAAACGGTTGCCGACCGCCGCAAGCGCATGCTGGAACTGCTCGACCTGGTCAAGCTGCCGCGTGCCTTTGAGACGCGCAAGCCGCGCCAGCTTTCCGGTGGCCAGAAGCAGCGCATCGGCGTGGCGCGTGCCTTTGCCGGTGACGCCAAGGTGGTGGTGGCGGACGAGCCGGTCTCGGCGCTCGACGTCTCGGTGCAGGCGGCGGTCATCGAACTGTTGATGGACATCCAGCGCAAGAACAAGACGACGATGCTGTTCATCAGCCACGACCTGTCGGTTGTGCGCTACATCGCCGACCGCGTGGTGGTCATGTATCTCGGCTATATCGTCGAGCAAGGCACGACCGACCAGATCTTCTCGCCGCCCTATCATCCCTATACAGAGGCGTTGCTGTCGGCGATCCCGATCGCCGACACCAGCGTGGTAAAGAAGCACATCGTGCTCGAGGGCGACATCCCGTCGGCGATGAATCCACCGCCGGGCTGCCCCTTCCAGTCACGCTGCGGTTACAAGAGGCTAGTTCTGGGAGGGCTCTGTGAGCGGGAGGTACCGCCAACCAGGAGAATGCATAGTGGCCATGACATCAGGTGCCACCTTCCGGATGCGTTCCTTGCGGCAATGGAACCGGTAATAAAGCTCAGTCCCAAGCTCGAACAAAAGGAGACAAGCGTCAGCGAAGCAGAGGCATGATCACGAGGAATACTCATTCAGTGGGCATAGGGAGAGCAGGACTGCATAGATTTTTCGCACCGTCTCGTCCGGGGGCTAAATGTTCGATCCCAGGTTTTGATGGGGCATCCTTATCCTCCGAATCAAAGGATGCACTAGGCCAGGTTCTTCATGGGAGCGCCACGACGACAGAGGCGATCCGTCGAGCGATATATGTCTGGACGACCGCCGATCAAGGGTTTGTTTTGGCAATGGGACGTTCGCGGGTGCGGTCATGTCTCTGGCATGTTGTTGCAGTACTGTGACCGTTGGCCATGATGGTGTCCGCTGGTCCTTTGGCCTGATCAAGAGAACGAACTCAAAGCTCCGACTACGTTGCAGTCTTTCGGGATATGTCTTCGTCTGTTCCCATCACGTCATTGTCACCTCGATTCTGGGCCGCAGCCTCAGCCGTTTTTTCCGTTACGCCTGCGTAGCGGCATAGCGTGCGTCATCACGCCCTTGAGTTCATCTGCAAGGCTTGGGCTGCACAGGCCGAACGCTCCAAGCTTAATCCGCTCCAGGCAAATGCCGGGACTTCTTTATTCGGCATGTTGAAGCCTCAAAAGCCAGCGCAACGACAGGTCCGACACCAGGGACGGCGAGCAACACCTCCATGATGTCACGTAGCTCCGGGATGTCGCCGGAAAGGTTCGGTCTCAAGGTTGGCATTGTCGGCGCTGCCAAATTGCGGATTCGCATCGGGACACGCAACAGGCCTCGAATGTGGTTCTCAATTGCGATGGCTTTTTCCTGCAGCAGCAACTTGCGGGCTGTTAACAGCGCCCGGCGTTTCTGGCTTATCAGCGTCTTGACGTGCACCGGCCGGAACAAATTAACCCGCATCATCTGCGCGATGCCGCGCGCATCATTGCGGTCGGTCTTGTTGACCTGCCCCTTGAGAAAGGCCTTTGCATGACGGGTTTCGATGCAGATTGCAGGTAGTCCGGCTCCCGCCAGACCACTGAACAACCATTGTGATAAGGGACCGGCTTCAAGCCCGATCCGGGCCAGATTCCAGACGGGGTTCTTCAACGCCTCAACAAGATCGTCCGGATGGCTCGCAACCTTCATCTCTCGGCAAATTCGGCCTCCTTCATCCACGATGCAAAAGGTCGTCTCTTTGACGGAGGCGTCCAGTCCGGCATAATGCTTCATGTTGCGCTTCCTTTCCTCATGCTTGTGGCTGTTCACGCAAACCACGTTTTATCATCAGCTCGAAGCGCAGCACCTCAAAAACCCGTTCAAAACGTGGGGCAAAGCCGAGTACCCCATCTAAACAGATAGACAAGCGGCTTCGACGCCCGGGTCGGCTCTTGGAAGCCCCCACTTCAAAGCCGGGGTATGTCACACATGCGCCGGCTTTCGGTTGGTGCACCGGCGACCAGGATCACGTTCTGTAACCAGTTCAGCGCGCTCGAATTGTGAACAAGGCCGGCGCTGTCCTCGACAAGCGGCTTTTGTGCAGTTCGACCCGGTCCTGGCACCCGCCTCAACAGCGTGCTGATGGTTAGAGATGCCATGGCCCCAACGGCGGCCTCACTACTGAGAGGACAACTGCTGAGCGATTTGCGTTAAGCTATGAGTCATCCACATTGCGGTAGTCGCAAAGTCCTCGATCGAAGCGGCTCTACGGCTACTTTGGCGTGTGGCGGGCCAGTTCACTGAAGGTCTGAATGCCTGATGCTTAGCGCGGCGGAAGCGAGGCCGCCATTGAAGCGCTCTGGGGCACGGTCTTTTCCGCAGTTGATGAATCGAAATGACCCGTACCCCGTAACGAAAAGCCAAGAAACAGACCAAATAGCGGGGCTGTGATCAGGAGAGTTGTAATGGCAACACATTTTCCCGCTGGGATGCGTTCAAACTGTAAATCTATATTTCCCATGCGAGGGGAATTCTGCTCCACTTTACCTTCCTCTCCGTCCAGTTGAGTTCACAACGCCAGGAAGTTTGCATTTAATTCATGATATGTCAAGGATTCAGAGCCTCCAACGTCCATACGACAACGTCCCATTGGTTGGTGAAAAAGGGCTTTATTTCTCGAACAAATCGCACGCCTGTCGTTAACACAAAGCGTCCTTACCGGCTGGCGCGTGGAGCATACTACATCGAGAAGCACTGACATGAACTAAATCTATAGAGCGCGCACTCTTTTGGAGTGTAAAAATGTCATCGCGCGGGCTATGAACATGGGCGCCAATCTCTGCCTATCATCCCAGTGAGCGTCCAGTGAAGCTATTCAATTAGCAAACAAAAAGTTGAAAAATGTTCAGCCTTCCAATCCGCGCCAGCGACTGGGGCGGGCAGTTTGATCGCGAGCGCTGACGAACTCGCGAACTCGAGGCACGCCTGAGGTCTGGAGCAGAATGCGAGGATATTACGCTGTCAATGATGCAGCACATGCGCTGCGGTGTTTTTGGAGAAGGCGAGCATTGTCTCCCCCGTTCCTGCGTGATTTCTAGGTAAGCGGATCCGTGAGTTGGAAGGAAAGCGATTGGAAGGACAATCATGCAGACCGCGTTCGAGAGATTTTTGGAACGGCTGTCAGAAAGCGTCGATGAGACCGATCTACTCGGTGCCATGACTGATATCGCCTCAAGGCTCGATCTGCTTACCTTCGCCTATCTCTCCCAGCCAATCGGGTCTGATGGCAACCCTACGCTGATCTCCAATTATCCGGCGCCCTGGACAGAACGCTATTTTGAAAACCAATATCAGAGCATCGACCCCGTGTTTGTTCGTGCACGCTGTGGCGGATGCCTGTTTCGATGGGGATTTGATCTACATGGCGTTGAGCCATCGATGGCTCAGCGCAGGTTTTTCGAGGAAGCGGCGCAGTTCGGCATC
Organism: Mesorhizobium sp. M2A.F.Ca.ET.043.02.1.1; assembly: GCF_003952405.1. Taxonomy (NCBI): domain Bacteria; kingdom Pseudomonadati; phylum Pseudomonadota; class Alphaproteobacteria; order Hyphomicrobiales; family Phyllobacteriaceae; genus Mesorhizobium; species Mesorhizobium sp. M2A.F.Ca.ET.043.02.1.1. The sequence continues at coordinate 2,665,211 of NZ_CP034445.1, read as the reverse complement.
CGCTGCGGCGTGACGATCCCGATTGTCGATCTTCGGGGAAATTTTGCCGCAATGACCTTTGCAGTCGACCGCCCAGATCCTGCATTTTTTCGCGTGGCGGAACGCTATGAACAGGGCCTTTCGTTGATCGCCACCTGCTTTCATATGTTCGTGCGCCGCAAACTTTCGCCAGACCGCGTGGTGGACGGAATTTTGCTGACCGCCCGTGAATACGAGTGCCTCCAATGGGCCGAGAAAGGCAAGTCTGCCCCCGACATCGGCTGCATCCTGGGGATCACGCGGCATGCGGTAGCGTTTCATCTGGCCAACACCCGCAGAAAACTTGGCGTGAGCACCACCAAACAGGCAGTTGCGCGTCTCGCCGCTTCCAGTCTTCGCGCCACGCATTAGTGTGCCATATCTGTGCAACTGCACAGAATGGCGCAATCGCCTGAAGCATCGCCGCCTATGGTGGGGAAATTCTCCGAACACGAGGTCTTTGATGATCCAGCTGATTGCTTCCGATTGCTATGATTATTTTGCCGACGAGCTGCATGCAATGCTACCGCCTTTTCAGCGAATGTCTCGATTGGGAGGTCCGAGAGTACGGCGGTACGAAGTCCATTCTTTCGATGCGCTGCGCCCCATACTACCTGTTGCTGCGCGGATGCGTGGGTTTTGTCGAAGGTTGCGTTCGTCTTCTGCCGTCCACAGGTCCGACAATACTTCGCGACACCTTTTCCGTCCTGTTGGGGGGAAGACCGCGCCTGAGAACCCGAGCGTCTGAGAAAGCAGCCGATTCGCACTCGACATTTCGTCATCCGCACCGAAGGGAGTGGGTGGTGTGTCAATAGGTATCTATGGACTGTTCGCCGGCATGATCGAGTTCGGCTTGTCGCGCCGGCTCCAGCCACATCGTCACGGTCACCAATTTGCGCATCGAACGCATCCTTCGCCGGGTAGGCTGGCCACTCGAGCGGATCGGAGAGCCGCACACGTTCGGCGTCATCAGCGCGCTTGCCGGCTATTTGGATGTCTCGGAAGAAAGGCTGCACACGGTCCGCCAAAACGGCGGCCTGCACGGTCCAGGCTTTGGGCGCCGGTGCTTCGTCAGGTCGCGTGAGTGGCGTGAGAAAGTTGACCCCTTCATGCCAACGACCCAACCGACACATGCTGATCCACCTACCTGGTGGGAGGAGCGGGCGTACGACTACACCGCTCATCTGATGTCGCGGGGATGGGGCTGGGAGTTCCTGCGGTGCAACCCGGCATTCCAGCATGAACTGCAGGTCGCGTCGCGCCGAACCTCCGTCGAGGTGATCGCGTCGGCCGCAGACCTGTCGCGCTGGGGTGTTTTGTTTCGCGGAATTCCACTGGCGCGATGCGGCCGTGTTCTGGGATCCGCGCCGCTGCGCACATGTAATGCCTGTGATCGCGGAACGGGCTTCTGGGTCGCTGACGATACCATCGTTCCATCTGAGGCCACTGCCATGTCGCGCGACGGTCCTGCTCGCGCACGACAAGAGCCAGTATGTTCTTCTGCGCAACGCGCAGCGCAGCCTTCAACTCGCCATTTCGGGCGCCGACATCCTTCAACCTGCCTGCCTCTCTGCCGACGCGATCTGGCCCGCAGCGCATTTGAAGCATCGCCTATGGGTGCTGGAGTGCCTCAATAATCTTTATGCTTACGGACAATTGCCTGGACGTCTGTTTCCACCTGAAAAGCGCTGGTCCCGATTGACCTTCGTTATTTTCGTGCGCTTGATGGCTCACTCGCCGGAGCATCACATCTCGAGATCGCTGAAGCACTGATCGGCCGGGGGCGCGTCTACGCCGACTGGACCGACCCTGGCGATCACCTGCGCGACAGAATCCGTCGGGCCGTAAACGGCGGTCACACGCTCATGAATGGCGGCTATTGGGACTTTCTTGCCTGAAAGCGTGCCCCTGCGCAGTGTGCGTCAACCGGCAAACAGTTCCTTGTAGCCCGTCGTCACGATCCAGTTTGCCCGGTCGATATGGCTGCGGAGCGCCTTGCAGGCGCGGACCGGATCAAGAGCCGGATCGATGCCGAGAATGAGAGCGGCCATATCCTCTTCACTGGCATTGTCTGCACAGGCGTCCAGGATCCGTAGGTAGATCGTGAAATGCTCCCTGTCATAACTCGTTAGGCTGTCTGACCAGGGCACGTCGTCAGCAATGTTTGGCTTCATGCGCTTTATGGCTGGTTTGATCTCGGTCCATTGGCGAGTTTGTTGTGGCCTGGCTAGGCCTTCACCGATGGGCCTTTATAAGGAATAGGAACGATCATTCCTAGAGCGATAATTCCTTTTCAGCGCCTATCTCATGCGTGGATCTCAAAGAGGTCATGGCAATCAATATGCGTCGTTTGCGCCATGAACAGGATCTGACGCAGGAAGAGTTGGCTGCACGGGCGGATCTTAGCATGCGCTACGTGGGCTCGATCGAGCGTGCCCGCGTTTCCGCGAGCGTCAGCGTGCTCGGACGACTGGCGCAGGCATTCAGTGTTGATCCCTGCGAGCTCATAAAACCGCCGCGCAAGGCCCGGCATTCACGACCAGCTTAAGCGAGAAAACCAGCTATGCGCCCGCGCGCCTTGTGGCGTGCGCTGGGTGCTCGTGAATCGAGCCCGCTTTTCTTCGGTAGGCTCAGGCGGTCTCGGCCATTTGGCCCCTGGCGCATGCAGCCTTTCGGCTGCTGATCGTCGCCGGCCGATCGGCCGGCGTCGTCCGTGTGGGCCGTCCCGGTGGCGTGCGGTGGACGCGTTTCCTTCTTGGCCCGCCGCGCATCCCGCAACCCATCGCTTGCGGACCGGGTCCGCGTTCCGGTCCTTCGGATGCGATCCGCCTTCCACGGCAGGCCCTTCCGGTTGGTTTCGCGGCCACCCGGTTGCGGGAAAAGGCGCGGGATTGAAGAGCGGAGGACGAGGCGTGCAAACGAAAGCGTTCCGGCAGGGCCAGGGCTGGCGCAGGCAAGGGCGGCGTACCGGCGCCAGCCTTTACGAGGACACTACTGAACGTATCGTCGCCAGCTGGAGCGCGGCACCGCGCCTCGGGTCAAGCCTTGGGCAGGGCAAAAGCCGGCCTTCACCTGCCAAAGAACGCGGCCACCGGCCGGCTCTGTTCCGGCATCAATATTCTGATCCTTTGGGGCACGGTCTTCGAACGCAGCTCTGCCTGTCAGAACTGGCTGAAAGGCCGATGGCAATGAGCCGCAAGCCGTTCCCTCTCTTAAAGCGCTTCGCCGTCTTCAATGTTGTGCAGTGCGACAACCTGCCCGACCACCTCTTCGAGCGACACGAGGATCACCATGGACTGCTCTTCCCGCGCATGCTGGAAAAGCGGCTCAAGCGCGGCGGCCGCAATTCCGCGAGCACGGCCGCTATGTCTGTCACATCGACGAGCTCCACGAATGGTCGAAAAGCCATTGCAGGGCGATAATCGCGAGAACGCTTCCGCGCTGGCCGGTGATAGGGGCCGGCCGCACATGCAGTTGCCGGCGATCTCAAGCTCGATCACCGCCGAGACCGCCGCCGACACTGCGCTCGACCGGATCGACGCGTCCCGAACGCGACCGCGCCTCCAACTGCCCACGCTCGCCGCTTACCTGCTGCAAATCGCCAGGCTTGGGCGGCTATCTCGCCCGCAACCATGATCCGCCTCCCGGCAACACGGTCGTCTGGCGCGGCATGATCCGCTTGCACGAGATCGCCTTCGGCATCTCCATTGGACAAAGCCGACGATGTGGGTAATCGGAATCTTCGCCGGAGGAGTACGGCAAGCCAGCAGATACTCGATTGGACGCTGACGATGATGCCGCGAGCACGATCTACCCGGCCTTTCTGATCGAGGAGGACGCCCGGCGTCGAGCTTTCAGGAACTTCTGGAAAGGGACTGTCATCGAGCCTGATTGCGGCAGCCATGCTCAAGGCCGAAGAGGCGCCAGACGTGTGGATCTCTCAAAGTCGCACAACGGACAACTTTAAGAACCCGGCCTGAAAGATCCAGTTATCAAAGTCTCATCAAACGGGCATCTCGTGAGATTTTCAACTCCGCTCTCGGTCACGAGCACCTGCTCTTCCAGTTTCACGCCTTCCCGCCCACCGACGGCACCGATATAAGCCTCGACGCACAAGGTCATTCCGGGCTCGAGAACATAGTCGAATGCTCCCGGGATGAAGTCTTCAGGATAGAGAATCGCGGGATATTCGTCGCATAGACCGATGCCATGCATCATGACGCCATATCGCTGCTTGACGAACTCCGCGGGAAGCTTGTGGCTGCGCTGCGTGAGCTCGGTGAAAGAGACGCCCGGCTTTAGCATGGCCATATTTGCGGCCACGTGCTCGTATGCGATGGCGTGCAGCCTTCGCTGTTCGTCGGTGGGACAGCCATCACCGCAGTGCCAAGTGCGGGAGAAGTCGGCACACATGCCGTACGGGCCCACCATATCGGTGTCGAAGGCGACGAGGTCTCCTGAGACAATGCGACGGGGGCCGGCCTCCTGCATCCAGGGGTTCGTACGCGGGCCGGAAGTTAAAATGCGCGTTTCGATCCACTCGCCACCACGTGCGATGTTTTCGGCATGAAGAACCGACCAAAGTTCCGTTTCGGCTATGCCGGGCTGCAAACGTTCTCGCATTTTGGCAACGGCAATCTCGCAGGTCGCGAGAGAGCAGCGCATGGCGTTGATCTCGTCGATTCCCTTAATGGCCCTGGCGTGCTCCATGAGCTGCATGCCGTTGCAAACCTCGATGCCAACTGCATCTAGCGCACGAAGGCCGGGGATTTCGATCTTGTCGACGGCAAGACGACGGTTTTTGCCACCAGAGCGGCGCAACAGTTCGTCAATTTGTCCGGCAAAGTCCCTGGCGATTGCTTCCTCTTCATCGCCGGCAACAAAATAGTAGAAGCCGGCGCCGCCATCCCGGATTTCATTAATGAGCGGCAGGTAGTTTGACAGGTGGCCGCAACGATGGAAATCCCAGAGAACGACATAGCCGTCGGCCGATACGAACACAGCTCGTGACGGATTGTGCATGATCCATATGTGCATGTTCGAGGAATCTGAAGCGTATCGTATGTTCAGCGGATCGAAGCAGAGCACGCCCGCATAGTCTCTTTGGCGGAGTTGCAGAACAATCCGATCAAGACGGGTCTTGCGCATACGATCTAGGTTGGGCGTGGTCAGGCCCAAGGCTGCCCACTCCGCAAAGGCGACGTCCGTCGGCCCAATTTCAACCCGATCATCGTCATCTATGCTCCCGTCCGGTTTAAGTGCCTTTGCCACTCGCGTTGGATCAATTTTGGGGTTCACGATCGAAAACGAGGACATTGTTGCAGGACTCCTGGGTGGGCCGCTGTTCCCCGCGGCTGAGAGGGAAAACGCAGGATTTAGTCTTGGTGTGCGAAGTTTTTAATGTGGCAAAGCGATGGTCATCGCCCTAGGCCGTCCAACTAGTAGCCTGACTGGGTCCTGTTTATCGCGCGCCCACAACGATCCATCTCGTTCAAGAAGATGAGCTGCGTCGTAGGCCTTTGGGGGTGCCCAGTATAATGCGCCGCCGCGACGACCGGCGCTCCACCACGGCAAGCCCGCTCGCCCGTACCTGTCGCCAGGTAATGCCGTCATCGACCGCAAGCCTGCCATTGGCTGTTAACTCCGACTTTTCGGGTTGTGCCGCGGCCTGAGAAAAACCGGCATCGCCTTGTCGTCCAGCCCGCGAACTCAAGCTCAGGTGATACTATCATCGGCGGCGACCGAGGTTCGCCAACTTTTTGTAAATATACTTGAAAGAACGGTGTAACATTTTGGGCCGGCTGTTTGGCCCAGAGCTACGAACTCCAGAGAATTCGGGTGGTCAAAGGACGTCCTTGGACCATGCGGGGACACTGCTTTCGCGTGAGCCAGCCTGGGCTATACAATCTTCGCCTGCGTGGTCTAGGAGAGAGGTTGGTCAGTACAATGCTGACTGCGGTGACCGGCCGTTGCGGCGCGAGTTTGAACCCTGTCCGCTAATCATACTGCCTGGCTGAGAGCTCTCTCTTTTTTCGGACCCCTAGCCGATTCTAAGTGCCACCTGGAGGCTGTTCCAGGGTCCTTCCGCAGGTCTACCGGTTGCAGAAGGATCACCGGTGGTTTTGCCGTCTCCGCAACCGGCATCATCGCGGTCGCCATACTTAGGCGCGCTTAAGGCAAGTGGGCACGGTGTGCGCTGCTGAACGTCCCGATCATTCGTTTTGATGCATCGCGAGCCAAAGCGAGCTGCCACCAATGGCTAACTGCCGCGGCTCCTCCCTTCGTATGGGTCGCGACAGCGTCGCTACGGCATCGATGCCGGTACGGAGCTCCGCACCTCGCCTTGGTTGAGCTTCCGACATTCTTGTTCGAGACAAAAGGACTTTGCGGACTTTTTCTAGGGGTCCACCCGCTGGCTGGAAAGGAGTGTGATCCTAGCCTTAAGTGAAATGGTGATCGAGACTCTATGCCACCCAGCGGAAGCAAATAAAGCATAGGACGCAAGATCGTTGCCGGCACCGCGAAGCTTCATACATGTCCATGGGATACCGTCATCCATTCTGGTGGACATTGGACATACTGCATTCCAAGGTCGACAGTCGTTAGCATTATTGTAGCTGGTAGAACGTTAAACACATGGTGCTCGCCAAGGCGCCGTTCACCCAGCTTCTTCCGCGTGCGCGTGACAAGCCCGATCGACGGAAGAATGGAACGAGTTCCTCGACAGCATTGCCGACGACGAAAAACTGATCACCCGCGTCAAAGCGAAATCTCGCGGCAACAACGGTACTATCGATCGAGGGCAGTGGCCGGACAGCCGACTTGCCCTACATGATCGAACGGGGCGAGGTCTATCTTAGGCGTTCGGAGCTCTCTCCGAGCGGCGCATGTCATTCTTGGTCCTGGTTACTGCACCTCCGCCAACGGATTTGGCAGTTGATGCTCCACCCGCCCCAGTCTGTAGCGCTGTAGATGCATTCGGAGCACAGAGCGAGTCGGCCAAGGGTCCTCAAGAAACGCATTGCGTTCCCGCAGCCAGAACGCGTCGGAGAGCATTCGCGGCCGTAGCGCGTCAAGGGCGGCTTCGGTTTCTTCCCGCAGGATGCGCCAAGGGCTGGTGCCCAATTGAGCATACTGTTCACATAAGCACAACGCGATCTCATGGAGATGGCAGACGAAACAGGAGTCGATCAACAGTGAGCGCGTGAGACTGATATCTCCCTCGAATGTGGCGGGTGAGGTCTCCTTGCCGTCAAAGGGATTCAGACTGTGACCGCGTTCCTCGAAGAGTGGCGCAAAGCGGTAGCCGTCACCAAAATCGCGGATCAACAGTTTTCGTGGGCTGCCATTCTCATCGAACAGGATGGTGCTGTTTTGCTGATGCGCCTCAAGGGCAATTCCGTAAAGCAGATACATGCTAAGTGTCGGCCGGATGACGGTGGCCGCATACGCGCGGAAAAACGCAGAGACGGTCAGGTCGGTTTCATTGCCGGTCCTAGCGATTAGCTCGCAAATGAGAGGACGACCATCGATCGGGCTGGCCGTCAACAGCGCAGCAACGGTAACGGGTATAAGGCCGTCATGACGTGCCAAAGCATTTGCGCTTCGATACAGGACCGATAAAAAGCGCCCCGGATGCTCGTCGCCCGTCTCGATGTGACGGAAGATTGCGCCCAACTCTTCGCTAAAAATCTCTAGTCCCTCCTGCAAAATCTGCTCATTTGTCAGAATATCGGAAATGAGAGTGCTAAGTCGGGGACCCATATGAATAGATTGAGCGTGCAGGGCGCGGTGTTCGCTAGTCATCCAGATTGCCACCGGAAGCTTGATAAACGGCATCGGCTCTTTTTCTTCCGGCAGCATCGTACGGAAGGATATAGACGGTATAGTCAGGAGTTCCGGGCCATCAGGGTCGAAAACATCGGAAGAAATTTCGGAGGCGAATTCACGGCGGACGAAATTCTCAAGGTGCCAGCTATGGACAGGCATAGGCAGCCAGTCCGCAGGCGATTTTCCACGTTCCTTGAGACTTTCAACCCAGTCGCGCCAAAGGTCGGGAAAGTTTTTGGAGAACCATTCCGTATAGCTGCCTACATGCGGCATCCTCTCCACGTAAACCCATTCTTTGCGAAGGCTTGTGAGGTGCACGCGTACGCGAGCACCGAATTCAGGGGAGAACGCACTCACGTCCTCGGGCGATAGGCCCGGCTTTGCTTTCCATGTCGGGTAAAAGGGGTGCCCTTCCAAGGCCCCCACTGATCCACAGCCATTGCTGCCAAATGCGGCGGCAAGTTCTTAAAAAGATAAGCGAGAAAACCTCGCATACCTTCTTCAGCTACTTTCCCCCGCAGTTCTGCACTCCAGTGATGTCGGTGGCGACGAGCCAGGACATCGTTATACACGCTGTTCTCGATGTCCCGGAGAAGATTTTCCAAGTCCTCAGCCGTAGGAGAAAGCGCCAGCGCGGGCGCAATCTGTCTTATGAGGCTGGCGGCATCATTGATTCGATGGCGCGCTCCGGTTTCCTCCAGCACTTCTATGAAACCCCGATTTTGGAATGTTCCGGCCGGGGCACGGCGCAGGTCAGTAAAACACAAAACCTGGCGAGATACCCAAAGCGGAAGCCAAGCATGGGTTCCAAAATGTGGCCATAAGATCCCGTCTCGTTCAAGAAGACCTTCGGCAAACAGGCAGCGTACCACTCGGTTGAGAGAGTTCGCTGATGCATTCTCCCAGAGCTGCGCGTCGCGCAATTGGGTCTCGCCATCTGCCGGGGCAGGTATGCGGTCGTCCATTATAGTTCCTCTCATTGTCATGCTCCACTGGCAGCGATCTCCGATTGAAGATACAAAACTCATGCCAATGTGCAGCTGCGCATCAAAAAAGGTTTCGTCTGAGACGCAATAAGTTGCTCAGAGAGCCGCAGACGAGCCTAACGCCGCCACGTCGCTGACTCGACAAATCCGACAAATAGTGTCGGTCCCGGCGGCCGGGCCGGTGAACAACGTGCCTGGTTTTAGCACGGGGTTATGTTATCCAACGCGCGTTTTACATTTGTATCTCTCGAAATCCGGTATTCACATGCGTTGAAACGGACGACTTTACGGATGGTGCTGACTTGGTATGAACCGTTCGCCTTTGGTCGGAAAAGGTTTAATTGACCAGTCGATCAATTTGACGGCGGACTGGAGTATATCCTTTGCCTGATCTAAGTTCGATGAAACGGCGATAACGTATCCGATCCAGTCCCTATAGTCGCCTTTCCTGACGATATGCATCTTGGGTTCAGCATACAATTCGATCTCGGCGACACCTGGTAGGGCGGCCGCCTGACTGTGGCCAGAGATCCATTGCAGGATGCCGTCGCGATCAGGAATTAGGCACCGCGAGACTGCAGTCTGTGAATGCCTTCTGCTCAGGTCGCATTGCTTGCCTATAACAACCTTGATGTGCTCAGCAGCGAGATCGATTCCGTGAGCCGCCTTAACTAATGAAGCACCGGCACTGAGGCGCGGATTGACTTCAACCACGACCGGCCCGCGCTTCGTCCACCGGAGCTCGACGTTCGTGGGTCCCCAACCAAGGCCCAGAGCTTGCAAGCAACCCAGAGAGACATCGGCAATTCGCCTATGCTCGCCATCCGTCAGCGTTGCCGGAAAGACGCTCTGAATAAAAACAAAATGCGGTGGTGGGCAGAACTCAGAAGCTCCAATCCCAATCACCTCTTTTCCCATTACATGTGCGCAGTAGTAAGGACCCTGTGCGAATTCCTCCACAAGTATCCTGGGCGGACATGGCCAAATGTGCCCACCATCAAGCAAATAGGTCGTATGTTCAGCTAGCTCATCTGCATTGCGGCACAGTCGGACACCGCTGCTGCCGCTACCCACGGCTGGCTTGAGAATCACGGGGAGACCGATATCCGCGGCCGCTTGTTTCACGGCTGCCGCATTCTCTGCTGAGTGATAAGCAGGTATGGGCATGCCGGCCCGCGCAAGGAGTTCACGTTGAGTAAACTTGTCGCAACATTGTCCAATCGATGTCGGATTCGGTCCCGGCAGATGAAAATGCTGACAGAGCTTGCCAACAGTTGCATAGACGGCCTCTAAGGAGGTAGTAATGCCGGCGACGTCATAAGCCTCGCGCAAACGAGAACATTCGGCAACCAGTGCATCGAGATCGTCTGTGTCGACAGTGATGGCCTGAGTGCCTTGCACCTCCAGATAGGCATGGCGAGTTGGATTAGTTGAGAGCGTAACAGGACGAAGACCAAGGTGCTGGGCCGCTTGGACATATTGTGGCCCATTGCAAGTTGAATCGCCTTCAATCAGAATGAGAACTCTTTTTGACATGACGGTTAATCTCCATCGTTGCGTACTGTACGGTCACTTGCACATAGTCATAACGGCCTTCTAGCAAGGCCCCGACTGAAGGAGTACGCTGAACGTAGCGTCATTTCTGGCTTGCGGTGCGAAATTTTGGTGAAGTTATTTAAAGAGTTTGTTGCAATGTTCGGGTCTCTGGACACTTCGAAAAACCTGGCGATCTAGAACGTATTGATTCACTTCGCCTGGTGATTTGCACGGAGCCGTTGGATGCGCAGCGACATTGAGCGCTATGGTCGGCTGAGCGACCGGCGATACACTGGATTAGATCAACGCGGTGGCGCCTTACAAGGTTTTCCGGGGCCGCGGCAAGACGAAGACAGGCCATTCTGGGCCTGTGCGTGCGATGACCGGCCCCTGGCAGGGAAACGACCACCTGGCGTCGCCTATGTCTATGCGCCGGACCGAAAGGCCGAGCGACCGATCCCATCCTGTCGGCTACCCTGCAGGTCGACGACTATGGCGGCTATGCTGGCCCACGAGAGCGGCGTCGTGCTCGCCTTCTGCTGACGCACGTGCGCCCGCGCTTCTTCGAACTCGCGGCGGCCGGTTCCACGCCGGTCGTCAGCCAAGCGCTCCAACGAATCGCGGAACTCTACAGAATAGAGGACGACATCCGTGGACGTTCGGCCGAGCAGCGCCGTGCCATGCGCCAAAAGGACGCACGAGGCGCCCTTCCATTCGACTCGGCTCTCAGAAGCCATCTTCGCCTTGCGTTGTCAAAAGCGGTAGGTGACACCTGCGCCTATCAGCCAGGGATCGAGCTCCGCCTTCCCCGTCAGCTTCGCGCCGGCCACCGTGACGTCGAAGTCCGGCTTCAGGAAAAGCTTCTTCACGTCGAAGTTGAGGCCCCAGTGCTGGTCCACCATGTAGTCGAATCCGACCTGCAGCGCCGTGCCGAACGTGTTCTTCACCTTGAGAGCATCAGCGCTGCCAGTGTCCTGGTTGTAGAAGATCGTGTAGTTCACGCCGGCGCCGACATAAGGCTTGAACGCGCCGAGATCGGTAAAATGGTACTGCAACGTGAGCGTCGGCGGCAGCAGCCAAACTTTGCCGATGTTGCCCAACCCTCCGATCGTCCCTTGGCCCGCGATGTTGGCATAAGTGGTACCGAGTATGAGTTCGGCGGCGATGTTGTCGGTGAAGAAATACGAGATATCGAGTTCCGGCGTCACCGTGTCCGAATACGAAAGACCGGAGCCGGGAAGCGTATCAACGTAGCCCAGATCTTTCGTAACGACGCCCAACGCCCGCAGGCGGACCTGCCAAGGGATTGGCGCTTCGGTGACCGAGGCTCCCGTCTTCGCCAGGACGGTCTCTGCTTGCGCAGGCTCCGCGGCGACGGCCTGCTGTCCCACCATGATCAGGGCCACCGCCGCTGCTGTTGCCCGCGCAACGCCCATTCGCGTTCTCGCCATGAGATTCACTCCTTGATGTTCAGAAAGGATGCACTGCACTATTTCGTCTCCTGCTCGAATGAATTGTTGATGGACCTCAAATACCCCACTTGCGTTGCAACGCGTTCCGCCGTCTCCGGAAGGTGATCGTTGAAGCCGATTGCGCTGCGGAGAAAATTGGTGCCTAGACTGATGAATGCGGCTTGCTCCCGATTGTCCTCGCCGCAGCCGTGCCCGCCTGCGCTGGCCTCGTAGAAGTAAGCGGGATAGCCAAGAGCCTGCAGTTTTGCGGCCATCTTGCGCGCATGGCCCGGATGGACGCGGTCGTCGCGTTTCGTGGTGGCGATCAGGATAGGCGGATAGGGCTGTCCCGGCGCTGCGGCGTGATAGGCGGAGATTTCCTTCAGGAAAGCCCAATCGTGAACCTTGTCCGGATCGCCATATTCGTCGATCCAGCTCGCGCCCGCCAAGAGCTTGGTGTAGCGACGCATGTCGATAAGCGGTGCTGTGCAGAACAGAGCCCCGAAATGCTCAGGATAGCGGGTCAGCATGTTTGCGATCAGCAGGCCGCCATTTGAGCCACCCTCGGCGGCAATCCGCCTCGGCAGGGTGATGCCCCTTCGCACGAGGTCGGCGGCAACGGCGGCGAAATCGTCATGGGCGAGACGCTTGCCCTCCCTGCGCCCGGCTTCGTGCCAGCGGGTGCCGAACTCGCCGCCGCCGCGGATGTTCGCCTCGACACACGTGCCGCCGCGCTCGAGCCACAGCTTGCCCAGCGGGGAGTTGTAGTAGGGCAGGCGTGATACGCCGAACCCGCCATAAGCGGAAAGGTGAATCGGAGCATCTCCGTTCCCGTTCGCCGGACCAACCTGCGTATAGGGGATCAGCTCATGATCGATAGAGACTGCCTCGTGGCGCGTGACCACCAGTCCGGATGCATCGAAATTCTCCGGGCTGCGCTTCAGGATTGCTGAAGCGCTGAGAGACGGCGCGGCATTCAGATCGAACAGCAAGAGCTGCGGCGGCGTGATCGGATCCTGAGCACAGATCAGGACCTCTCCATTGGTCTCGTGAACTGCCGCATCGAATGACCAGACGTCGACAGTACCTTCGGCGGGCAGGGTGTTCAGGACTCGGCGCGTCCATTCCTGGTGGCCGGGAGTGAACATCTCGAAACGCGGTGCGAGATTGACGAGGTAAGAGATAATGAGCTTCCCGTCATTCCAGAAAAATGACTGCATGGAGCGCCTTTCCCCTGGTTGAAACAGGGTCTCAAAACGGCGTCCGCCGGCGAGGAAAGAGGAAAGCGAGATGACGATCAGCGCGTCGGCGGGATGGGTGGTGCCTCCCATCGTCCAGGGCTTGCGCGGCCTTACCGCCAGCCAGTCGCCGAAGACCCGCCACGACGCGTCGCGAGGAAGATCGATCTGCCTCCTCGGCCCGCTCCTATCGCCGATCCAGCTGATCTTCTCGAAGAAGGCCGGCTGCTCGATGAACCAAAGGCGCTCGCTGCGGCCGGTGCGGTCCGAATGACCAGACACTTGGAAGCTTTCGAACCCGGCCTCGAAGATTGCCGGCGTGGTGAGGGGATCCGCGTCACGCTTCCACAGTCGAACGGTGCGCGCATAGCCGGAGCGGGTGGCCATGCCATTACCAAGCGCACTGGAAAGCAGAAGCGTGTCAGGGTCCAGCCAATTAACGTAGCCTTTGGCCTCGGGGAGGTTGAAGCCGTCGGCGACAAAGCTCAGAGAGATCAGGTCGAATTCGCGATGCACGACCGCGTCGCTGCCGCCGCGCGACAGGCGCAGAACGGCTCTTTCCCGTCTCTCCGGCTCGATGGACGCGCCGTCCCAGATCCAGTCCTCTCCGTCGCTAGCCGCGAGAGCATCCAGATCGAGCAGTAGCTCCCATTGGGGGTCCGCCTTCATGTAGGCGGCAAGGGTGGTCCGGCGCCACAGTCCGCGTGGATTACCGTCATCTCGCCAGTAATTGTAGAGGTACTGACTACGGCGCGCGATCAGGGGAAGATTGTCGCGATTGTCGAAAATGGCTGTCAGAGCCGCGCGGTCGCGCTCGAACTGCGTTCCACCGAAGTGCTTCAGAGTCCTTGCCGATTGGCCGGCGGCCCAGGCAAGTGCCCGCTCGCCCTCTACATCTTCAAGCCAGACATAGGGATCGTCGTCGGGAGCATCAAGCGTTGGACGGACATCAAATGCGTTCATGTCCGGACAGCCTTCAGAAAGAAGGGATAGAGGCTTCCGTCGGCTCGGGAACGCTCAGTGTCGGTAGCGGCGCCCACATGTTCGAAAAGCGTGATCATTGATGAGTTCTTCCAGTCGGTGCGGCATCGCAGTGCTTTTGCGCATAGGGCCGCAACCTTCGTGCCAACTGGGAAAATCGTTTCGGAACAATGCGATCGCTCTGGAAGCGTTGTGTCACATGTCCGACATCGTCGAGAATCCGACAACGAGTGCTCCTCCTAATCACCGGATCAACCTCCGGCGCCAGTCGTGGACACTGTGCAGAACTCGAGAAGTGAAGCTCATTGGAGTGAACCTGGTTGACGCCCAACATCTTCGCTCTGGAGCGCTTCACGCACACGGATTCATGGCAGACACCATGATGCGATCGATGCGGTTAGAGACCAAGCTGGCTGCGCCTGTGAGTTTCAGCCGCCAGCTGGAAGCAGCGGAGTTCTGAGGAGAAGGGTGGGGGGCCCAAGCCCTGCCGCAATCTTGGCCTGCACCGTCCCCTTGATTGCTGTCGATCAAGCCAGGAAGCTGCATTCGGGCGAACGCATGGGGCTGGTCCCCATGGCAACTTGGGCTGATGTGGGGCCGTCCGATATGCGATACGAGGGTCTAGGATAGGGGAGCTCGGGCTCGGTAGTATCTCAGCGAGACGGCTAATGGTCGACGAAGTCTTCCTGACGCCACGCATTGGTATGCCGCAGCAACAGGGGCAGTGCGGGCGCAAGTCTGGTCGTGAAATCGGCTGCTACAGGGGCATGCCGCGCTTCATCTCCATACCGTCCGCGAAGAAAGCGCGGCGCGAGCATCACCAAAGAGAAGCGGCGCGCCGTTCGTTTTGCGGTCCACTGACCAGTCGGCTTCACCTGTACAATACGGGCTGGCATAGCGTGAAACTTAGCCTCCAATGGCGGAAATTTCCCCCAGGAGACCTAGATGACTAAGCTTATAGCACCCGGGCTACGACAACCTGCCCACAACCAGCGTCGAAGCCACCGCCACGCCACCAGGTCTTCAGGGAACGTCCTGAACGGAACCCAGCCGGGCACTCCTATCAAAGCGACTCCCTTCGCATGCTCAGGCCGCGCTTGCTGTCGCTGCGCGGGACCGACAGCCTGCTTCTGCCCTGCACAGTGCCGACGACACATGCTTCGACGAAATGGTGTCGTCGAGGTCGGGTGGCTTCGGCGCCGGTGCTTTGCAAAATTGCATGATGTTTGGACGTCCGTGGGGGCGGGCAAGGGGGCACAGTCGTGCCTGCAGTTCTCGTGACTGGCGCGGTCGAGGCTGATTGGCGGGATGAACGATCATATGACTGCACCACTGGTATGACGCCGCGCGAAAGGGCATGGGAGTTTTTGCGCCGCAATCCAGCATTCCAGCGTGAGGTGACCGCTGCAAGCCAGCAGGCCAATAGCTGGTCTTACCAACCCTTGCTTGACCTGGTCGCGTCGGCCGGCGACCTGTTACGCTGGGGTGTTCTGTTTCGCCGAGTCTTATGGGCTAAATTCGATCGTTTCTGGTTCCGCTCTGGTGCGTCCATGTGTTGCCAGTCATTGCAGAACATCTGCCAGCATCGTCGGAGACAACGCCGTGCGAACTCTTGGCATTGCCATGTCGTGCGACGGTCCTGCCTGGCGCCCGGCAAAGGCCAACATGTTCTTCTTCGCAATGCCGAGCATACGCTCCAGCTCGCCGTCTCTGGCGTGGATATCTTGAGCCTGTCTGTCTCCGAACCGAGGCGATCTGGCCCGCGAGCTTTTGAGGCACCGCCTGAGGGCGGCTCGAGTGCCTCAATGCTCTAAGTGTGGGTCAACGTCTGCCTGCCCGCTGAATCTGGCACGCCTTACACCTACGTCACGACCAAGACCTTCCTGTTGCACTTCGGCCTCGACACACTGCGGGATTTGCCCGATTTCGAGGCGATTGAGGTTGCCGCGCTGCTCAGCAAGGAGAAGCTGCTGGCGGGCGATACTCCCATCGGGCTGGTGAGTGGTGGAGGAGGTGAGGAGCGACACTCCAAGGCCAGGACGGGCTAGCGCAGCAGATACATGGAAGTAATCGCTTGATATGAGCGGTTGAGAGTCGAATCAGGGAACTATGCGATCACTATCGATAAGAGGTGGCAATATCGATCGTGATTGTATCGGGCCACTCTACGGCGAAGGAGGCGGCAACTTGTGTCTCCGACCCGAAACGATTACCTTGCGGCCATTATGAGCAAGCATTTGGCATCCGTCTTGACGACCGTGAACGCGCCCTGCAGCGTACAGCTGGACGACGCGGCGCTGGCCGATTGCTTTGCGGATCTCGATTTGGCCAAGCAGCATCCCGCTCATGTCAGCGCCTTTCTCGGCGAGGTCCCTCTCGCCCAGCAAGTCGAGTTCGCAACCGCGCACCACATTCGCGGTCGACGAGATGAAGGCTTTTGCCGCCAAGTTCTCTGCCTGGTCCGGCGAAAGCTATCCGCTCGCCCCGTAATGGCTGGACATGATAGCCGACGCCCGTCCGAATGGCGGCGGCTTTTTCGTATTATATCGACCTTATCGACCAGCTTCGCGGGAATGCCGGGGCTACGACTTTGAATGGTCATTTGGCGGCGGAACGGCTATGATGATCCAGATCGGCCATCGCGAAAGCCACGACATCGATATTTTCCTCGACGACCCTCAATTGCTCGGTCATCGACCATCCAAAAGCCACCTGCACTTTGAAACGATGCCGTCCGACTATTTGGGGGACGGGCTTCGGTTCCAGAAATTCGCCTTCGAAGACGTTGGCGAAATCGACTTCATCGTTGCCGGAGCGCTAACAACGAAGCCGTTCTAGACCCGCGTGGTGGAAGGCAGGACCGTGCGGCTCGAGACCATCCCGGAAATCATCGCCAAGAAGGTCTATTACCGGGGATTTCGGAAGCCAACCCGCGCGACATCTTCGACATCGCCGCCGCAGCCCGGTCGCAATTGGACGAGGTCGTCAACGCTCTGCGTGCGCTCCCAGAACAGGTCGCTCGAACCAGACAGCGGATGGAAAAACTCAACAATGAATTCCTCGGCCGCGCCATTGCACAGCTGATGATCATGCCCTGACTACGAAGCGTCGGCCGCCGACAGTCTGGACGCAGCGTTCGCTGCGCTCGACGAGGTGTTGTCATCACTCAAAGAACCTGACCCCCACGACCTAGCGCCCAACCGAGGGAGGGGAGGGGTTTCTCAGAGCCCGGACGCCTTGGTGAGGTTGGTCCGGTATCTGCCGCGCCTCCGCTGATATTTGCGGGTCATCTCGGCCGAGGCATGGCCGAGCTGCTTCTGCACGTAACGCTCCTCGACGTCGGCCGACGAGGCAAGTCCGGCGCGCAGCGAGTGGCCCGAGAACAGCAGCGCCCGTTACCCTTCCGGGAGATCGGAGGGGACGCCGGCGGCGATCGTCACCTGCTTGACCAGGCGGGCGACGTGCTTGTCGGAGAGCCGTTCGACGTCGACGGTCTTGTTGTCCTTGAAGATGCGGCGAACAGGGGTCCACGTGCGATGCGGCCAAAGCGGATCCAGCTCTCGAGCGCGACTACGGGGTAGGTGTGGTCGCTGGAGCCGCAGCCGACCTCGACCTCGCGCCAGCCGGTCTTGCCGCGCAGGGTGACCAGCAGCCCTTGCCGTCAAAAATCTCGATCCAGCCGGCGCCATCGCTGTTGTCGTCGCGCATGACGTCGAGACCGACGATCTCGGAGCGCCGCAGGCCGCCGCCACAGCCCAGGAGCAAAATAGCGCGGTCGCGCAGGCCCTGAGGTCGTGGCCGAGCGTGGCGATCATCGCCAGCAGATCGTCGCCAGGACCGCCTCTTTCTGCCGCGGTGGCTTTGCGTGCTTGCGGCGAATGCCGGCAAGAACCGTATAGATATGCCGCTCCGCGCGGTCCAACGGCCGGCCGCGCTGGGTAAAGTTCCAGGCGAGGCCGGAAAGCCGCCGCTCGATGGTCGCAACCGAAAGGGCAGGGGCGCCACGCTTCGGATCGCCGGCGGCGGTGCCCGAGGCACAGGCGCTGATATTGAGCCCGATCACCTTCGAGCCCGGAGGCAGGGGATCGAAGCCAGCGCGCCGGCACCAGGAGGAAAAATGCCGCCAATCCTTGGGGTAGGCGTCGCGCGTGTTCTCCGAGGTGGCGTTGTAGCCCCTCGCGGTCTCGACCAGTTCCTGGACATGCGCCGGGACTCTTTGAGCCGGGTCTCCATCTCCTTGTAGAGCTTGTCAAGCTCGCCATCGACTGGCTTCAGGTCGTCGATTGAACATTGCGTCATCATAGGCTTTGTGCCTTGTTGTAGCAGGCATCGTCCGTTCGCGCGGCGGACACAGACATCACCGTCGCTGAGCCGAGAACGACGGTAAAAGAAAATGCACTCACTGACTTCATAACCAATCTCTTTTGCGGGTGATTTAGAAACGGACGCCGAGCTTGGCGCTGAACCCGTGTGTCTGGGCATCCGAGGCGATCTGTCCCTGATAGGCGATGCCGAACGTCGCGTTCTCGGTGATGTTTACGTCCAGCCCAGCTTCGAGCAGAGCTGCGTTCTTTGCGATCGGCACGCCCTTGATGGCGAAGGAGGAACCGCCAGCAAAGGCAAGAGCGGTATCCGGCCTGACGTCGCCGAAGGCGTGGCGCCAGCCAAGACCGCCGCGCGCGGTAGCAGTCACGGTGCCGAGGGTCAGTACCGTCGACGCACGCAGACCTAGCGTGGTAAACGCCGTGTCGCTCGAGCGATCCCCGCTCGACAAGGCGGCTGCGCCGCCCTTCTCGGTGAAGCCATCGGCGTCAAAATTCACATAAGCGAGATTAGCGTAGGGCTCGAAGGAAGCCGAAGCCGTATTGATACGGTAGCCGAGCTCGCCAAAGGCCTGGAACGTGCCGGCGTCGTAATCGGCCGAAAGGCTGTCGGCGAAGCCTGGAAAGACCACGGACCTGCCGGTCTCGATGCTGTGCCAGGTATAGGCAAGGCCGGAACGAAAACCGAGATTGCCGTTCTGCGTGCCGGCAAAAAGACCGAGATGGTAATTCTCGCTCGAGCCCGACGAAGCGCGATCGTCCGCCTCCAAGGAGGTATGGCTGTAGCCGCTGATGAGGCCGAGCCGCCAGCTTTCGCCGACAGCCGCGTCACCGCCAGCCAGAAAGCCGCCTGTCGAGTGATCGAGACCGGCGGCATTGCCGTCGCTGTCGAGATGACCCCAGGCGCCGAAGCCACGGCCCCATACGGCGAAATTCTCACTCGTTGCCGGGGCCAGTTCCAGACCACCCAGCCCATAAGTCATCACCGGAACGCTGGAGGCACCGACGCCGTCGAACGCCGCACGGATCCGTTCGCTCGCGGCATCGCGTACAGAATGACTGTCCTCGATGAGGCCGCTATGAATGGAAGCATGAACCTCGCCTGATAGCATATCGAAAGCGTTGCGGGCTTCCGGCGCCGTCAGGAACAGGATGTTGTCCTGGATCGGATTACCGCTTCCAAGCGCCTGAGCCGCTGCGGCGACCGAGCGTTGATTGAAGGTGCTGGCTACATCGGCAAACGCCGTCGATGTGCGGCTGATATCGAGATAGACATTGTTGGCATCGTAGACGAGCTGGAAATCGACGAAGGGCGTCGCGTCTGTCGCCAGAGCCCCCGTCAGCCCGCCATAGGTGCCGCTTACGCCCCCTGCTGCGGAGAGCAGAGTATATCGGGCATCGACCGATAGCGTTCCCTGCCGCAGGAGCTCGATCTGCGCGCCGCTGTCGATCGCCGCTGCTCCGCCAACATCGATGAGATCGGACGACCTTGCGAGGTCGACCTGATAGATCGATCCGGACTGCTGCGCGAAATCGCCCGTGACAGTCAGTGTGGTGACGATCCTGCTCGGATCGGTCGCACTGCCAGGAGCGACCGTGCCGCCCTCGGAAATGGTGACCGCACCGTAGGTGCCGCCGCCTGCGACGACACCGCCGCTGTTTGCGATAGCCGTGCCCCCGATCTGCCCGTCATTCCCGAGAAAGCCGGACGTGGTCGCATCATGGGAAAGCACACCTGTATCGGCAAGCAGCAATCCCGCGCCGGAACCGACCGTCGTCATGCCGGAAAAATTGTTCTTTCCGCTCAGCGTTTGCACGCCACCGGCAACGAATAGTTTGCCGCCCATATTATTGTTATCAACGTCGAGGTCGTTGATGCTGCCGGCGAAAGTGTCGTTCGAAGCCGTTAGCACCAGGGTACGCTTGCCCAGTTCGACCGTTCCGCTGCCACTCAGGCTACGAATACGGGCATCGTTGTAGGCGTCGGAGATTCCCCAATAGTCGCTGCCATTTCCATGTTCGGAGATATCGAGCGTGCCGTCTGCAACGACTTTCGCTGACCGTTGGATGTTGCCGAGCCCCGCAAGCGAGAGATAGGCATCCTGAGCAATATTCGTCTCGCCGGTGTAGGTGTTGACATTCGTCATCCGGACCACCGTCTTTGTATCAAGCGTCAGCGATCCGGAGCCGGAGACGACACCCGCTATGCCGAACCCGCCCTCATTCCCCATGCTCGTCGTGATCCTGCTCAGACCGGTCCCTTCGGGTGCGGATGAATCGGTAGAGAAGTTGCTGGCAGTGACGAAATGTGACGTATAAGCGGTATACTTCTTCTCCAGATCGAAAATGACCGATCTGTTTTTGAAGAAGTCAAGACCGGCAACAAAACTGGTCTGGTCGTTGGGTTGTTCCGTCGTGCCGCTGGTGTAGGTGAAGTCGATATTGTCCAGCCTTACCGGATCGCCATCCGTTCCTGCGATTGTAACGCTCGGGATGTTGCCCGATGCGCTTACGATCTCGCGCTGCTCATTTCTCCGAACATTTTTAAGTTCGACGCCCGCATCCTGAAATTGCTTCAGCATCGCATCACTGATCTCCAGACTGCCACCGCCCGGTGTGCCGGTGTCGAGCAATACCGCGGTCTTGTTGGGGTCGGTGATTGGTGGGGCTCCATCCTTAACCGTGTACTGCAGATTGTAGCTGCCTTCGTATTCGGTCGAGGCATTGGCGCCAGAGCCAGGAAAATTCTGATAAGAATCCTGATCTTTTTCCTCGGGTTCTCCCCATGGCATGGCATTAGTATATTGGGCCCGGAGGCTTGGATTGAGGTTGACAATCGTGCAGGGGGAACAGCCAGGCGTTTGATCGCTCTCGGAATCCGGATTCACATTGGCGGAGACCACGTAGCCAGACCTGGTGACACTGCCCATCATGCCCCAGACACTTGTCTTGCCAAGAAAATCGCCGGCCCCGAATGTACCTGCGAAATCGCCGCCTTCGTCTGCCATCTTGCCAGCGGTCATTTTCGCCCGCTGCTCCTTATCGGCGTGATAAGGTTCTTGGAGATCCTGACCATACATATCTTTAAGTCCATCCGTCACGGATTCCGGCGTGCACTTAAGATTGTTGTACTCGCAATACGCATGCGTATAGACAAAATCGAGAATGCGAGCAGCCCGGTATTTCTTATCGCTTACAGACGGCCCGTCGATCGTTATCTTTTGATCTGGATCGACATATGTAAATTTATCAATTTCCACGTTCTGAAGCTTATTACCATACGTTCCGTCCCCGTACGTATATACGTAAGGCGTGTCGGCAATCGGGCGGACCCCGGTCACCTCTGACCCGATCTGCGTGTTGAGCTGGTCCGAGCCCGTGTCGAATACGTATCGCTGCGCGTTGCCATTGTTGATCTTGGCCCAGATGCCCAGGCGGTCATGGCCTTCCCCGACATACTCCAGCGGGATCGAAATCGGGTCGTCGGCCAACGCTTCTCCAGTTGGAAATGCTACCAGACCCACCCCGAGAGACACAGCCGGCAGGAATACCGTCGTCATCGCGGTGGTTGCCGCCAGAAAGTTCTTTGTCCTGAAACAAGCCTGCATACCTGGTCCTCGAAAAAGTCTCGCAAACTGATTGATCATTGGAACGGCCTCCTGAATGTTGTTTAACGAGACCCTTTATGGCGGCCCTGGCTGACAACAGCCTGAAAGCTGCAAGCGGCCTGCGAGAATGGGGCGATCCTGAATGACGACAGATGCTGTCAACAATGGATGAGTGCTCGGCCTGAAAGCTGAGCACGCGTTATGCTCAGGCTGCTGACAAGGCCAAAGCAGCGTAAGTGCGGAGTGAAATCCAGGGTCCACATGGGTCGTCGCGCTTCCCGTGCGCCTGGGAAGGCGCCGGCCCGGCCAAGCTTTCCCAGATCGTCCGGATGGCGCACAAGATACCGGTTCAGGTCGATCGAGATGGAGGCCGAGGCGTATGCCAAGGCGGTCGACTGCCTGAGAAAGATCAGAATGCGTCGCTGGCGCTCTACGATTTCCGCCGGCAGCGAGCTCAGTCTCCTGCCGGGCATCCGTGTTTACTGGCGACGAGACACAAGATGTGCCCAAATTGCCACCAGACCGTCACCTGCGATGAGTTTCGGCAACTGATTTTGTCCTTTCAATCGTCGCCACTTCCTGGCCGCGGCCAACATGGGCCACTCGAAGGCAGCAGACTGGCGGCTATATGGACGGGCTGTGAGCCCGAACCGGAGACATTGGCGAAATCTACAATCTCTATAGCAACGTCAAGGAGAAGCGCGAGGTGTTGCAGATGTGGTCAAATCACATCGAATGGCTGATCAAGCAGGCTGCGGATGACGCTCTGGCGGCGTAGCTGCTGGCATGGGCGGAAGATGCGGCGCAACAATCGTCAGAGCCTCATCGAATTGGAGATCATGCTTGACCAGCAAATGCGCGGCCAATGCTTCGATGGCTGACCAGTGATCGAGTACTAGCCGCGCCGTGCGATCTTCGATCCGCCCCCAATCGGGGCGGCGCGGCATCAGGAACCGCAACTCACCATAGATTCGCTTGGCATCCGCGTAGTCGCTGCTCCCCTCATTCCCATCGGACGCATTCATCGCCATATCGCGCGGGTCCAGATAGCCTTCGAATGCGGATTCTGCAAAAGGACCTGCCAGACACGCAACTATCTCTTGGATCGCTTCATCGCGTTGGAAATGTCGATCCATATCGTTCTCGAAAATCGGCTTTCGCTCCGAGGTGAATCCTTGCGCTGAATAGAAAACCGTGCCTTCGACAAAACCACCGCACTCTCCGTCACCGGCGTCGGGGTAAATACTAACACTTGAGAAAGCAGGGAGTTCACGGTCGTCGTCGAACATCTGACGGTGCAAAACGATGGCGGCCACCGCGTGCCCGGCTTCGTGATGCGCCACAAGCGGCAGATATTGGGAGGCTACCATGCGGTGCGGCTCTCAGATCTAGTTTCCATCCAAGCCCTGATATCGGATTCAAGACATGCGACTCGGCCGGGGGAGATGCGACGCCGCTTAGGGAACAGGCCTGCCTTCAGAGTCGCGCGGTCGCGCTCGAACTGCGTTCCACTGAAGTGCTTCAGGGTCTTTGCCGACTGGCCGGCGGCCCAGGCAAGTGCCCGCTCGCCTTCCACATCTTCAAGCCAAAGATAGAGATCGTCGTCGGGAGCATCCAGCGTTGGACGGACATCAAATGCGTTCATGTCCGGACAGCCTTCAGAAAGAAGGGATAGAGGCTTCCGTTTGATCGGGAACGCTTAGTGTTGGTAGCGGCGCCCACATGTTCGAAAAGCGTGATCATTGATGAGTTCTTCCAGTCGGTGCGGCATCGCAGTGCTTTTGCGCATAGGACCGCAATTGTCGTGCCAACTGGGAAAATCGTTTCGGAACAATGCGATCGCTCTGGCAGCGTTGTGTCAGATGTCCGACATCGTCGAGAATCCGACAACGAGTGCTCCTCCTAATCACCGGATCAACCTCCGGCGCCAGTCGGTGACACCGCATTCCTCTGTCTTTCCAGGAGACGGCGTGGACATCAATGCCGTTCCTCACCGAACCCGCCTCCTAGCCCTTCGCCCATACGTCACGGCCGCCCCCCGGTTTGGCTTCAACCTGAAGGATTACGGCGTCCTCTTCGCAGAGAAGACCGGGTTGTTCGTGGCGCGCGCAGCGGAGCCGAAGGAGCTTTTCTGGGTTGCGGATACTGGCATGTCGATATTACGACCGTGTGTCCTTCGACAAGCTTGGTGGCTTCTTCAACCAGAATCTCGCCGCGGAGATCGAATCGTTATCTGCGCCGCAAAGTGCGGCCGGTGAGCGGCGTGGCCCTGCGTTCCAGTTGGCCACGGTCCTCGCTGGGACGAGCAAGTAAATGGCTTGCGCAGCAATGGTGCGATCACACCTGGAGCACGGCGTCATCAGGAAAGCGCCATCCTTGTGCGCCCACGAGACCCTGGTCGCCATCGGCCGCATCGCGGGGGGCACTGTGGGCGATAACCATTCATTGATCTGGGCGATTGAGGGTTCTGCCGGGGCTATTGCTGCTGGGTAGGGCTGCGGGCTGGCGAGTCTACCAAGGCGAGCAACGACAGGCGAGACGGCAGACATTACGTGACGGAACTTGATATTGCAGTGCAGCAAGCGTAGAGCACCGCGCGCTTATCGGAGTGTCGTCCATGGCCCTTACCAATGCTGGTAACGAGGCAGAACCTGTCCAACAATCGAGCCATTCTGAGGTCGAGCAGCACAGCACCAAGGCGCTGATGTTGGGCGCACTAGGTGTCGTTTATGGCGATATCGGCACCAGCCCGATCTATGCATTTCGCGAGGCGTTGCACGCATCGGCCGGTGGCAACGTCGCCAACCGTGGCGACATCCTCGGCGTACTCTCGCTGATCATCTGGTCGCTGACGATCACCGTCACCATCAAATACATCATGTTCGTGCTCCGTGCCGACAATCGCGGCGAGGGCGGGGTGCTGTCGCTGATGGCGTTGGCGCGCAACAGTTTCCCGACCCGCTCGGCGGTGATCCTCGGCATCGGCATCGTCGGCGCGGCGCTTTTTTTTGGCGACGCCGTCATTACGCCGGCAATCTCGGTACTGTCGGCGGTCGAAGGTATGAATGTCGTCACGCCGACGTTCCAGCCCTATGTGGTGCCGCTGACACTGGCCATCCTGGCGATCGTGTTTGCGGTACAGCGGTTTGGCACCGGCGGCGTAGGATTGGTGTTCGGACCCGTTACCGCGCTGTGGTTCCTGGCCATCGGCCTTTTCGGGCTCAACCACATCATGGACGACCCGGAAATCCTGCTGGCAATCAGCCCGCATTACATCGTGTCGTTCCTGGTCAACTCGCCTGACGTTGCCTTCGTTACGGTTGGTGCAGTCTTCCTCGCCGTCACCGGAGCCGAGGCGCTCTACGCCGACCTCGGCCATTTCGGCCGCAAGCCGATCGTGCTCGCCTGGCTGGCGATCGTGTTCCCTTGTCTGTTGCTCAATTATGTCGGGCAAGGCGCCTTCGTGCTGGCAAATGGCGGCGTTGTCGGTCATCCGTTCTTCGAGATGAACCAGGGCTGGACCCTTATTCCGATGGTCGTGCTTGCCACGGCGGCGACCGTGATCGCCTGCCAGGCGGTGATCTCCGGCGCCTATTCGCTGACCAGGCAAGCGGTACAGCTCAACATGCTGCCGCGCCTGGAAATCCTGCATACGTCGGAAAGACAATCCGGCCAGATCTATATGCCGCGCGTCAACATGCTACTGGCGCTCGTGGTGATGCTGCTGGTGGTCGGCTTTGGCGAATCCAGCAAGCTTGCCTCGGCCTACGGCGTTTCGGTGACAGGCAACATGCTGGTGACGAACATACTGCTTTATGTCGTCATGACGCGCATCTGGAAATGGCCGCTCGGCGTCGCGATCGCCTTAATGGCGGTGTTCGTCTTGATCGATACCGGCTTCTTTGCAGCTAATATCGTCAAGGTATTCGAAGGCGGCTGGGCCTCGCTTGCCATTGCCGCAGTGATCGTGATGACCATGTGGACTTGGATAAGAGGCAGCAGGTATCTATTCGACAAGACGCGCAGGAACGAGATTCCGCTCGATTTCCTTGCGGGCAATCTGTTGAAGAAGAAACCGCAGCTGGTGTCCGGTACGGCCGTGTTCCTGACCAGCGATCCCGCCAGTGCGCCGACCGCGTTGATGCACAGCCTGAAGCACTACAAGGCGCTGCACGAACAGAACGTCATCCTCTCTGTGGTGACGGCGCAGCAGCCCCTGGTGCCCGACAGCGAGCGGATCAAGATGGAAACGATCAACGAGCTGTTCATGCGGGTGACACTGACCTTCGGCTACATGGAACAACCTAACATTCCGCGTGCGCTCGCGATCTGCCGCAAGCAGGGTTGGAGGTTCGACATCATGACGACGTCCTTCTTCCTGTCGCGTCGCTCGCTCAAGGCGTCACCCAACTCCGGCATGCCGGTGTGGCAGGACAAGCTGTTCATCGGCTTGGCGCGCACGGCCGCCGACGCGACGGAGTATTTCCAGATCCCGACCGGACGTGTGGTCGAGATCGGAACGCAAGTGGCCGTTTAGGCATGCCCGCTCAAGCAGAATCAATTGGCATTTCGCGAGCCGGTGAATGCCTAACCGGGCGGAGGCCACGATGCTGGCGCCAAACTGGGGTCCGGTTCCAGGCCCGAAGCTTTCCGCATTGTCTCGCCGACCCACCAGTCGAGATGCGCTGAAACGACCTCGCCGGGCAGCAACTTATCATTTGAACGTAATCGATGTGCCGCAAGTCCGACCTTCATTCTTTCAGTTCACAGGCTAGCGTTGCCAAAATCGGCGTGCCGCCTAACCGGCGCCGCACCGTGACCTGTCAGGATGCTATGCAGGCGCGAGGCAGAAGCTGGCTCGAGGCCGCCGGCCTGGTGCTGGTCCGGCAGCGGCCGGGCTCGGCCAAAGGCTTCATGTTCCTCTGGAGGATGAGACGGGGTGCGGCAAACGTCGTCGTCTGGGTCAAGATCTTCGAGAAATTCCGGCGCGTGCTTCTTGCGTCGGCCATGCTCGGCGTCCGCGGACGCGTCCGGCGGGAAGAGGAGGTGGTGCACCTCGTCGCCCACGAGCTGACCGATCTGTCGGCTGGGCTGGCCAGCGTGGGAAACCGCAAGACGCAGTTTCCGTTGCCGCACGGCCGAGGGACGAGGCTCATCACGGCGGATCGGGCATCGATCCTCGCGGCATGCCGAAGGGGCGCGACATCGTCGATGCAGTATGACCATATCGACCCTATCAAGTTCAAGACGCGTAACTTCTGGTAGCGCTTCCGGAGGCCACTTCAGCAGCATGTTGTGCACACTTTTGTCGGGCCCTGTTAACTGCCGATTGGCAGCAGGTCACCCCGTGCCGGATCCCAAACGTCGTCGCTCTCAAGCGCAACGACTGCCCGCACCTTTTTAAGTCAGCGAGCACCTCCACCGCCGGATGCCGCCCCGTTTCCTGAGCCGCGGCGTAACGGGTGTATTTGTGACTGTCCGGCTCAAACCACTTCAACGATTCCAAAGTAGCCATGGCGTCGCCCTTGCGGCTGCGCGTGATGCGAATGATCGTGATCCCATCCTCAGCGCTGGCGTCGAATGGAGACACGCTGCCAACGCTTCATCTGCTCTACCCCATCTTTGTTCCAAGGCGGTCGGATCATCTCGATGAGCGCTGCCTCGGGGCCGGCGGCCGTTGGCCGGGAGGCCGTTTCACCCCAGCGTCGACGAAACGGCGATGTAAACCTCGAAGTGGTCCCGGCGCCCACCTTCTCGGCGGTGATCTCGTTCAGCCAGCCTACCACGCATAACACACTAAGGCTCGCAAGGGGTTGTGAACACTCTCGAACCACTTGCTCACCTCCAAGCGGTGTCTATCAACTCACAACCAATATGACATGTAGGACCGCAGCCTGACGATGTTCTGAGACACAATGGAAGCAGCTCACTGACTGGCGTAGGCTGGGTGTGCAGGTCCAGACAGATGTGAGACGGATGGCTTGAGAAAAGTTCGGGGGTCTCCGAAGCTGAAGTTGCGAAGATCAAACTTCAGGAGAACCCCCGATGCAGGTTTTTGGCCTGCCGCGTCATGTTATCAGAGCCGGTGCTCTGGCGTCACGGATCGCGGCGAAATCCCTATCGAATGAAGCCGCGATCCGTGTGGACGCCGTCAGGCGCTGGCAAAGCGCACGCGCCGCCGGCCTGTCGGCCGGTGACGCGGCCAAAGCCGTTGGTGCCTCGCGCGCCTCCCTCTACCGCTGGGCCAAACAGCCCGAACTCAGGTCGCGGCGGCCGCGCCGGGTTCGCCGGCCGCAATGGAGCCCGGCGCTGGTGCAAGCCGTCGAGGAGTTGCGCGGCGACAACCCGATGTGGGGCAAGCGAAAGCTGGCCTGGCTGATCCGCCGCGAAGGCGTTGCGGTCTCAATCTCCACCATCGGCCGCATCCTCACCAGCCTGATGCGGCGCGGTCTGGTCATGCCGGTCCCGACCTTGCGCCGCAAGCCCGGTGGCCGTCGCTTCCGCCTTGTCGGCAAGCGCTACGCCAGACGCCTGCCCAAGGGCCTCAAGCCGAAATGGCCCGGCCAGATCGTCCAGATCGATACCGTCTTCGTCAATCTCGCCCCCGGCAAGGCCGTCAAGCACTTCACCGCCTACGATCCGGTCGCCAAATGGACCGTCGCCGGCATCGCCGGCCGGGCTCAAGGCGTCCCTTCCGGCTTCGTTCGCCATGCTGACTGACCCGGGCGTTCGCCACGCCTACAATGAAGCGTTCGTTGCCGCGGAGGTGCGCAAAATCCAGCCATTTTTCGACTCCTTTTTCGATCAGCAACGCGAGGCATGTATCCGCCTGGAGGACAACAATCTGCTCGTCGCCTCGGCCGGGTCGGGCAAATCCGCGACCAGGGTCTGCAAGGTGGCCAATGTCCTGGAAAGGCAGCTCTACCGGCCCGATGAGATCCTGCTTCTGGCCTTCAATAAGAGCGCAGCAGATGAACTCAAGACCAGGATCGCACGACAGCTACATCGAGGAAAGCGCGCTGGAGTCCCGCGTCACGACGTTTCACCGCTTGGACGGGGCATCATTAAGGAGGTCGAAGGACGCCCGCCCCAGCTTGCAGAAGTTCCACACATTTGAGAAGCGATGTACCCAGCGCTGTCGAATCACATCGGAGCGCCGACTCAGCGTGAATTTCATCACTCTTGGCGACCTTTAAGGGCCAAACCGGCGCTTGGACGCCCACCAGACTCACGTCATGGCTCGGTGCGCAAGATGCGAGCGATCCGTTGCCCTTCCCGTACGCTTATACGATACACAATTGCGAACGTTCCGCCAACAAAGTGAAGTAACGGCGAAATAAAAATGTAAATTGTTTTCACATATCTTCCCCTTGCTTCTACCGTAAGCCCGGTGTTTTATTGCCTTGATAAGGTCCGCTTTTGGCACGCAAACCAATAAAATAGCGCGACTGTACTTATGAAAGGAACCCAAGTGTGTGCCGCAGAGGCTGTAAAGGCCGCTCATTTCCGCAACGTTGAACGCGTAGGATTCATTGGTACGGGCAGCATGGGGCGACCAATGATCGCAAAGCTCCTGCATGCGGGCTATCAGGTGGACGTCTACGACATCGATCCCGCGGCTGCGAAAGACGTGGTCGAAAAGGGAGCACGGTGGCATGACGCACCACGCGACGCGGCGCGCGATTGCGAGATCGTCATTACCTGCCTGCCGCTGCCACACGACGTCTTTGACAACATGACTGGCGAGCAAGGCGCTTTGGCCGGAATGGCACCGGGGAGCGTATGGATCGATACGTCCACTACCGACTACCACAATACGATCGAGATCGCCCGCCGGGCGGCAGCAATTGGCGTGCATTCGCTGGAAGCGCCCGTGAGCAACCTGTCCCACATGGGAGTCGATTTCGCCAATGTCAGCTTCTTCGTCGGCGGGCCACCGGAGGCCTATGAGCGTTGCGGGAAGGTGTTGCAAATCATGGGAGCCATCTCCTTCCATGTCGGAGACATCGGTCAGGGCCAATCAGTCAAATTACTGACGAATCTACTCTTTTACGCTGCGGCTGTTGCAAGCGGCCATGCGCTCTGCCGAAGTGTGCGCGAGGGCGTTCCAGCGCAGCAGGCGTGGCGTAAGTTTGTCGCGTCGCCCGCAAACTCCGTTGCAGTCGAGCAGTTCGTCCCATTTCTCCTGGATGGCAGCTACGATCGCTCTTGCACTTTGAAGATCACGGTGAAGGACATGGGCTTGACCGTCCAGCTGGCGGACGAACTCGGCGTGGGATTGCCGATCGGGCGCGCGGTCGAAAGGCGCTATTGCGAGGCGGGACGGAAGTTCGACCGATACGACAGCCATCTGCGTGTCGTGGAACTGGCGGAGGTGGTCTTCGGCGTTCGACTAAAAGTGCCGGGCTACCGCGCGCCATCCAAATACGGTGCCGACTCCGCGCATCCGCCGGACCAGGAATTCCTTACCGATCCCGTCGGACGGATCAAACCGAAGCGTGAGCACGTGTTTCCGCTCGGCGACGTCCCACTCAGTGACATCCAGATTCGTTTGCTCAGGTCGCTGGTCGGCGAACTCACCCACGTCAATCGCCTGATCCTTGACGAGGCGTTTGATCTTGGGCGCGGCATGGGCCTGAGCGATGCTCTGATCTGCGACGTTATTACCTGGAGCGTAGGCGCCTCCGCATTGTCGGATACCCATGCTCAGCAATACAGCAACGAACCGCTTATAAAACCAGCCGCGGCAATTGCGCCGCCGATGAGAACTGTACCGCACCTAATTTGCCCCTATACGGAGGAATTGACATGAATACCCTCGATCAGGGGACCGCACTGGAGCAAGCCGCACGCAAACGCATCAAGGATTCCCATGCGCTCGACGGCGACGTCGATCGCTTGGCACGCTTTTATCGTGAATGGGCAAGTTCCTACGAGTTGGATGTCGGCCGGGATGAATACTGCGGGCCGGCGATTGTTGCGGAACTGGCGGGCACGGTGCAGACAGCCTATTTGGCCAATAAGCGAGCAGCCATCGCAATCCTGGACGCCGGCTGCGGAACGGGCCTCGTCGGCGTGGAACTGGAACGCCTCGGCTTCCGGTTGATCGACGGGATCGACCTCTCCGAGGAGATGGCCGAACAGGCCCGGAAAACCCGCGCATACCGGCATGTCCGAGGCGATGTCGACCTTAACGGGCCGCTCTCCGGCTACTCCACCGCGAGCTATGACATTACGGTCTGCTGCGGCGTCTTCACGCTCGGGCACATCCGACCGGACGCACTGCGCGAACTGGCTCGCGTGACGCGCCCCAACGGATTCATCATCGCAAGCACCCGCAAGAGCTATGCGGAGACCACATCCTTTGGGGATGAAGTGCGGCGTCTACAGGATACGGGCGTGCTTGTGACGGCCCAATGTCTCAACGACGGAAAATACATCGCGGAGGAGGGCGCGCATTACTGGGTTTTCCAGGTGACCGATAAAGCCAACGCACCAATGAAGGAGCAACAATGATCACGCTACCGCAAATCTCACTGGCGAAACTGTCATCCGATGCAACGCGACACGAAGAGCGCGATCGCCTTCGCCTGGCCTGCGAGGTGTACGGGTTCTTCTACCTTGAGCACGGAATCCCGAAAGAACAGATCTCCGAAGCGATCAAGGCTTGCCGGCGGTTCTTCGCGTTGCCACAGTCGGCAAAGGAACGCTTCGGTCACTCCGCACAAAACGTGTACCCTGCTACCGCTCGTGGGTACAGTCCATTGCACGGGGAGGTGCTACATCCCGACGCCGGCCCCGATCCGAAGGAAATGTTCGACCTCGGTATCGAGAATGAAGGTGACCGGCGTCCGTTTGCTGGTCGCACACGCCTTCCGGATGACGCGTTAGCTCCTGGTTTCGCTCGAAGCCTGCTTGCTCTGCAGGCTACCGTGGTCAACGAGGTTGTGCCGCAGCTCGGGACCGCGCTGGCCGACCTGCTCGATATGGAAGAGGGCTGGTTCCCACGCCATTTCAGCCCGCCGACGGTCCTTCAACGCGTGATCCGATATCCATCTACTGGCGGCACAGCTGGAAAGCATACCGACAACGGGTTCTTCACGCTGCTGCTGCAGGAGGAACTCCCCACGCGCTCCTTGCAGGTGTGGTTCGGCGGGCGTTGGATGCCGGCGCCGAGCCTCCCCGACAGTCTCGTGGTCAATCTGGGCGACATGCTTCAGGCCCTAAGCGACGACCGCTTCAGGAGCACGCCGCATCGGGTCGTACACAGTGGTCCGGCCGAACGAATTTCCCTTCCTTTCTTTATCTATCCTGACATCGACGCTCGCCTAACTTCCCGGCAAGGAAAGCACACCTTCAGCGTCGCGGAAGTGATGCTACGCAACTTCGAGTCAATCTGGGAAACCAGGAATGGCGCCGGACGCGCGCGAGAGTTGCAGTAAGCCGTTCGGTTTTCTCGAGCTTGCGCAAATATGGTGAGGACGCACCGCTCAGGTTCGGCAGCGGAAAACACCGCTCCCGAATCTCGCGGCGTAAGCCTGATCGGTAGATCCACGCTGTGCGAGCTAGACTAGCGTGCTGCGCGTAAATCCCACGCCATCGTCGGTGGCTTCGGCCCGTTCGGCTGGCAGTCCGTCTTCTGTGGGCGTCGTCTTTCAGATCCTCGAACGCCACCGCCAACTGGTCGATCTACCGCGATGAACGCTCCGAACCGTCGGCAGTGGATCTGGCGTTCGAACTTAGCAATTCGTATCTGCCGGCCAATCAGCGCGCATTCTCCGACGCCTTCGCACCGTGACCGTGAGGTCGGCCGATTTCCAAACCTTCGCACGCTCGACCGCCAGGGCGATCAACGAAACTCGCTATCAGTGAGCAACAGTCTTGGAGAAAATGTTGATCACCACGACACCGCAAATAATCAGAATGATCCCCAATATCGCAGGCAGGTCAAGCGGCGACCTATAGACGTGAACGCTCACCATAGCCGTCAGCACCATGCCGACACCGCACCAGATTGCGTACGTGACACCCAGGGGGATCAATTTGAGGGCGTGGGAGAGAAAGAACAACGCGACAATAAAGCTGGCGATGGCAGCTGCAGTAGGTCCAAGCTTCGTGAACTGCTGTGTTCTGGGCAACAGCGATGAACCGATGATTTCCGACACAATGCCCAATACTAGGGCGCCGTAAGCTGTGACCAGAGGGTTCATACAGTCATTTTCCCGGGCGACGCCTGAAAAGCCTTAGCACAAAGATGTGCAGCCATGGGGTACGGCATTTTCTCGGCAACAGCGAGGTCCATTCGATTGGGGAGCGCCATGGGAATCCCATTGTCGTGGTCCTAACTCACAAGTCGCTATGGCTCCGCCCGGTCGCCACCGCGGGTACAAGCGCCTTCAGAACATCAGTCATGTTGAGCGTACCCACCCGAACTCCGTCCGAGTGTACCGCGAAGGATTTGTCGGCGACGCCATGGGATCGCAGGATCGCCCGCTCCAAGGTCTCGTCCCCGTCCAGGACTTCATAGCCGTCGTCCTCGGTGATCGTCTTCTCCATTACCGATCGGACGCGAAGGACGCGTGCGCGGTTGATATCGCTGACGAAGTCTTCAATGTAAGAGTCGGCGGGGTTGAGGAGAATGTATTGCGGCTCCCCCTGCTGCACGATCTCGCCGTCCTTTAAGATCACCAGGTGGTCCGCAAGCTTGAGAGCCTCATCGAGGTCATGTGTGATGAATACGACGGTCTTCTGGAGGTCCTTCTGCAGTTCGAGGAGAAGGTCCTGCATGCTCGACCGGATGAGTGGGTCCAGCGCTGAATAGGCTTCATCCATGAGCATGAGCTCGGAGTTCGACGTCAGAGCCCGGGCGAGGCCGACGCGCTGCTGCATGCCCCCCGAGAGTTGGTGGGGATACAGCGCCTCCGAGCCCGCCAGACCGACCCTGTTGAGCCACTTGCGGGCCGTCTCGTCGGTCTTTGCCCGTCCGTCGCCGCGCACCGAGCACGGCATACCGGCATTCCTTAGGACTGTCTCATGCGGCAGCAGCGCAAACTTCTGAAAGACCATCGACATCTGAGTGCGGCGCAGCTGCCGGAGCCTCGCCCGATCGAGTTTCATGATGTCCGTCCCGTTGACTATGACCTCACCCGCCGTGGGGTCGATAAGGCGGTTGAGGTGACGGATCAGGGTCGATTTTCCAGAGCCCGAGAGGCCCATGATCACCGTGATCTCGCCTTTTTTGATCTCAACATTAATGTCGCGCAGCCCGAGCACATGGCCGTGGGCCTGCAGCATGTCTTTCTTATGCATCCCCGACTTCGCGTAAGACACCATGGCCGGCGCATTGTTGCCGAAGATCTTATAGAGGTTGCGGATTGATACGAAACTCTCGGTCATACTCATGTCCGCGACTGGTGCATCTTGTTGACGCGCTGGAGGGCAGCCCGGCTGACCCGGTCGAGCACAATGGCGAGGAGAACAATGCCGAGGCCTGCGACGAGGCCGACGCCGAGTTCAAGTTTGTTGATACCTCGCAGGACAAGGGTTCCCAAGCCAGGCGCAGACACCAGCGAAGCGATCACGACCATGGATAAAGATAGCATGATGGTCTGGTTGATCCCCGCCATGATGTTCGGCAACGCGAGCGGCAACTGGACGCGATAGAGCTTTTGCCAAGAGGTCATGCCAAACGCCTCCCCCGCTTCCAGAACGTCCTTGTCCACCAGCCGAATGCCCAGGTTAGTGAGCCTGATAGATGGCACCACGGCGTAGAGAATGATTGCTATGCCGTAGAGCTTCGGCTCCGTGACACTGAACAGAAATATTAGCGGGATAAGATAGACGAAGGTGGGCAACGTCTGCAGCAGGTCTAGAAAAGGCGTCAGCCAACGCTCCAACCGATTACTGCGTGACATCGCAATGCCGATAGGCACACCGAACAGGACGCAGATGAACGTACAGACCATTATGATGGCGAGCGTCTGCATCGCGTAGCCAAAATGGTCAATGAACGCCAACCCAAGGAACGCCACCAGCACGAACATCGTCACGCCGATGCGACGCCCGGCAAAATGGGCGATGGCGACCAGGATCAGGATCGCGGCCCACCACGGAAGCATTTGCATGATGTCGATGGCGTTACGCAAGGCCCAACTCAATGGCTGCGTAACCGGATCCAGAACGACTTTGATGGGATCTTTCACATTCAGGAACAGGCGTTCCAACCCGGCAGTCATGTCGCGGGTGCGAGGGATGGCGCCGCAGGCCTTGTGAAGGGCGTCCAGGGATGGAAACGGGAAAGATTCGGTTCGGTCGGTCCCCGCGGCGCCAGTCTTTGCAAGTAGATCGTCCATCGACATGGGACCACCGATGGCGCCGACGTCGCACCACGACCGCAGTCCCAGCGAGTCAAAAGCTCTTTCGTACGCTGCCATGTGTCGCCTTAAATCGCGGTACTCCGGCAGCCGGGCTCATCAGCGCGTGGCACCGGAATTGGACGAGAGGTGCTTGTCGACGTGCTTGAGGTTGCCAAATCAGTGAACAGCCCGTCACGTCCATTAGGTGCGGAGTCCAAGTGAAATGATGGATCTCACTTCAGGACTGCCGCAAGCTTTTCCTTGGCTTCGGGGCTGAGCCAGTCCGCCCAAATCGTTTTGTAGGTGGTCAGAAAGTGAACCGCAGACTCATCGGCCGAAGCCTTCTTGCTATCCTGCCAAGCCAGGGTTTCGCTCATCTGCTCATTTGTGAAGTTCACCTTGGACATAAGCGCTGCAATCTCCGGCTCGCGCTTCTCGAAATCCGTCGTGGCCGCGGTAACGACCTCTGCCGGCGGATAATCTGACTTGCCCGGGGTCTTGCATGTCTCGACAGCATTACAGGCGTGGATATCAGCCACGTACGGCCCGATATCGACCTTGACCATCTTGTACTTGCCGAGAACAGACGTCGGGCCCCAATAATACCCAAACCAGGGCTGCTTGTTCTCGTTGGCTGCGGCGATGGCCGCGGCCAGGGTCTCGCCGGAACCGTGGTTGAAGACTTCGATGCCATTGCCCTTGAAATCAAAAGCTTCGGCCAGATGGTCGTTCGTGATCTTGCAGCCCCAGCCTTCCGGGCAGTTATGGAATTTGCCGCCGACCCAGTCGGGATGAGCCAGGATACCGTCGATTTTCGCAAGCTCGGGATGCTCGTCAACCAGGTACTGCGGGACCCACCATGCATCGATGCCGCCGGGTGTCAGGACATGGCCCAATGTTTTGACCTTGCCGGCGGCCACCAGGTCTGGATATGCCGGCGCACCGTTGAGCCAGAGCTCAGTGACGATGTCGGGACGGCCGGTCTCTGCGACCGAGGTGACCGCGGTAGCCGTAGCCGAAGGGACAACCGTGACCTTGCAGCCGTAGCCCTGCTCCATCAGGAATTTGGAGACTGCCGTGACGATCGAGCCCGAGGCCCAGTTCATTTCTGTAATGGTGACGTCGCCGCATTTTGCTTCGGCCGCCGTGGCGGCAAGGGTGGCGACGAAGGCAGCAGCAGTAAATTTAACCGTGCGCGAGAGCATTGTTTTCTCCTGTTGGTGTTCCAATTCCAGGCGATGTCCCCGGTAGTCAGAGTCTACCAGCGGTTCCCCGCATCAGAAATTATCGAAACATTCGACAATTAACTAATGAATATAATTCGACCCTAACATCGAGTTGTTCGATGCAAAAATTCGTCAGTCTATGGCAAAACGTTTCACCGCAGCCTCATTGAACGTGAAACCGGTGCCTGGACGGCCAGGAATGAGGATGTCGCCGTCGACGATCTCCATTTCTTCATGAAACAGCGGGGCATACCAGGGCATGTGTTCCACGGAGATGCAATTGGCTGCAGAGCCGGCGATACTCAAGCTGTGCTCGGTAAAAATATGGGTAGAAATCGGCAGTGAGTAAGCTTCCGCCAAGGCCGCAACACGGCGCATTTCGGTGAGGCCGCCGATCCTCTGGAGATCCGGCATCAATACGTCCGCCGCGCGCGCCTCGATTGTGTTGCGAATGCCGAAGCGTGTCCACTCGGTCTCACCTGAAGCAATCGCCATGTCGAGCGCATTCCGGACCTCGGCCTGACCAACGAGGTCATGGACTGTGACCGGCTCTTCAAGCCAGCCGATGTCGAGCTCCTCAAGCATCCTGCCAAGACGGATGGCCTGCTTTGGCGTGAGCGCTTGGTTGGCGTCCGTCAGGAGTTCGATAGAGGGCCCGACCGCCTCCCGGACTGCCCTGACACGCTCGAAATCTTTTCGTGGGTCCGGATTGCCGACGCGCACCTTCATCGCACGGAAACCCTGGTCCAGAAAGATCGCTGCCTCATTAACCAGTTCGTCGATGTTCTGGGAAAGCCAGAGGCCGCCGCTGGCATATGTGCGAATGCGATCCCTGCAGGCCCCGAACAGATGATGGAGCGGCCGGTCCGCACTTTTGCCGATCAGATCCCAGCAGGCCGTGTCAAGTGCGGAGAGCGCCGAGATCGTGACGCCTGCATAACCGGTCGCGTTAATTTCGGACCAGATCGCAGAATTGATCGCCGTCACATAGTGAGGATCCTGGCCCACGATGCGATGCGAGAAGCCGCGCACCATCTCGTCGAAGGCTTTAAGCCGGACGGCATTCAATGTGAAGATATAACTCTGGCCCACCAGCCCTACATCGGTTTCTAGATACACGAGCAGGCACCCGACGGAGCGCATATTATGAATGGCCGTGGTGATCGGATTGGCAAAAGGCACGTCCGTCAGTCGGGTCTTCAACGTGGTGATTTTCATGTCATCTCTCTGGCTTTGGACCGGAATTCAGGCGATCGTATCGCGCAAGGCTTGCACAGCGGTTTCGATAAATTCGGGCGCAATGACGTCAATACGAACGGCGACGAAGACTGTTCGTTGAAAGCGCGGAGCTCCCTCGACCAGATGCAGGCGGCCACATTTGACGTGCTGGGTCACGGACTCGGCCAGGAAATACCCGGAGCCGCCGTTAGCCAGGATATGATCCATTGCTACCGCTGAACTGCGGATAGTAAGCTTGTGGCTAAACACGCCAGGAAAATGCATGCTGTGCTGGGCTCGGAACGTTTCACCCCAATCCACGAAGACGTAGCCAGGAACAACGCCGCTTTGAACCGCACGTGGCTTGGTCGAAACCATCACGAGTTCTTCGCTGATGAGTGGCTCGATCCGTGCCTCCGCGCAATGACGTGGGTCGTAAAGCACAGCAATGTCGAGCAGTCCGGCTCGCAGTCTCTCCATAAGAATATCCGAGCGCTCGCTGATCGCGCTTGCGACGCCGTCCGGCAATGCCTTGGCCATGCATTCCAACCAGCCCGGCACGACGCGGGGCCAATGGTTATCCTCGACGCCCAAGGTGACGAAGGCATTAAGGCCTTCCGGCAGGGTGGCCACCTGCTGCCCGCGCTCCCAAGCGCGTACGATATTCACGGCGCTCGCATGGAACTGATGACCGCCCGTCGTAAGCGCCACTCCGTTGCGCTTACGGTGAAACAGTTGGCGGTTCAGCCTGCGTTCGAGCGCCTTTATCCTCGCACTAATGGTCGACTGGGTGACGTTAAGCTGGTCGGCAGCATGCTGGAAGCTACCGGCCGCGCCGACTTCTAGGAAAGCCCTGATGTGCTCGATGTTCAAGAAAATGACTTTCAAATCGAATTCTTCGATGTGACTCCGTAATTATATTCGTTTGCCACGTCAATCAGGGTGAGAAAGACTGCCTGGCCGAAACCAGTCACAACAGCGCCTGCTCAGACATGCCAAAAACGGGCTGGCTGGCCACAACGGAGATATCTATGCGGATTGCATTCATTGGGTTGGGCAATATGGGCGGGCCAATGGCCAGCAACCTGGCACGCGCCGGTTACGAGCTTGCCCTGTTCGACCTCGATTCAAATAAGGTTGATGCCGTGCGGGCGACGGGAGCAGCGGCCGGCAACCATGCAATCTCGTCGGCCACCACCGCTGCCGAGGCGGCCTCCGGCGCCGATATCGCGTTCACATCGCTGCCAAACCCGAAGATCATCGAGGCCGTGGCGCTGTCCGAACAAGGCATTCTCGCCGGGCTGCCGAAAGCCTCCGTCTGGATCGACCTTTCGACCAACAACTTGGAGTGCGAGCGACGCATCCGCGCCGCTGCCACCGACCGGGAGATTGCGTTTCTCGATGCACCGGTTACTGGCGGGATTGAAGGAGCAGCTGCCGGAACCCTGATGATCATGGTCGGCGGCGACAAGCATGTGTTTGCGCGGTGCAAGCCGGTTCTGGAAAAGATTGGGAACCGGATCATGCATCTTGGCCCTCACGGAGCTGGCTACGTGGCCAAGATTTCGCAGGTCGTGCTTTGCTACCTAAACTCGGTGGCGCTGAGTGAGGCGCTGATGCTAGGAGTAATGGGTGGGGTTCCTGCTGCGACCATGCTCGGAATCATCCAAGGCAGCACCGGAGCGAGCTATGTCGCGGACCGCTACGGCCCGGCTATTCTTGACGGAAGTTACGATCCCGGCTTCGCGCTCGGCCTTGCACACAAAGATTTGGTCCTGACCCTGGAGCTGGCACGAACTGTCGGCGCCACGTTGCCCATGTGCGAACAGGTTGAGGCGATCTACAAAAAAGCCGTCGATCAGTACGGTTTTGACCAGAACCACCTCATGGCGGTGAAGCTCTTGGAAGAGCAGAATGGCACATTTCTCCGCTCCATTTGACAATAACCGATCGAAAGGAAAACCAATGGCACATGAGATGAAAGCCGAGGACTTCAGCGTCCAGGGCGGCCATGCGAACATCTCCAAGGAAGAGTGGGAAGCGCGAGTCGACCTCGCTGCCCTGTACCGTCTGGCGAATATTTACGGCTATGACGACCTGATCTGGAATCACATCACGATGCGGGTGCCAGGCACCGATCACCAGTTCCTGCTGAACCGCTTCGGCCTGCTTTACAACGAGGTCACGGCGTCGAACCTGATCAAGGTCGACGAGCAGGGTAAGGTTCTATACGGCCCGCCAGACGTCAATACCGCCGGTTTCGTCATCCATTCAGCAATTCACAACACCCATCACGACATGAAGGTGGTGTTCCACAGCCACGCGCCGGCCGGCCTCGCCATCACTGCGCTGCAGGATGGCCTTGAGTTCCTTACCCAGGATGGCTCGATGCTTTGGGGCGACATCGGTTATCATGATTGGGAAGGACTGTCCCTCACACTCGAGGAGCGGGACCGCCTCGCTAAGAACATCGAGGGCAAAAAATGCCTGATCATGAAGAACCATGGATTCCTCGCGGTGGGTGCTACCGCCGGTGAAGCCTTCATGAATCTTTATTACACGGTCCGTGCCTGCCGCGTGTTAATTGATGCCTATTCTACGGGGCTCAAGCTCGACAAGAGCCGTGAGGACATCTGGCGCCTGGCGCACCGCCAATATGACGATTTCCCGCTCGGCAAATATGAATGGCCCGCCCTGTTGCGCCAGTGCGACCGGGTTGATCCCTCGTACCGTTATTAATCGAACAGCTTGAATCCCCGGCAGGCACTGGCCGGGGTTTCCAGCGCCTACTCGTCTGCAGAAGCCTTGCACGGAGGTCGCATGGCCAGCCCTTGCATCCGCGCGAGCCTATTCTCCTCCCAGGGGCGCCAAAACCATGACCATCCTGTTAAACAACCATGGCTACGACAATGAAAGCTGGCGAAGGGAACTTTGCCGCCAGCTTCCTGAATTGCCTGTCAAAGTGTTCGGTGAACCGATTGATCCCAATGAGGTCGTCTATGCGATGGTCTGGAACCACCCCGCAGGTGACCTTAACCGGTATCCGAATCTCAAGGCAATTTTCTCACTCGGCGCCGGGGCGGAGCACTTCGTGGCAGATCCTACCCTACCCGACGTTCCCGTGATCTTGCTCGCGGATCCGGCCGTCGCCCGCGACATGGCGGCACACGCCCTCTATTGGGTACTGACATTTCACAGGCGTTATGCGGACTATCGATCACAGCAGAAGGACCGGATCTGGCATCGTAAGCAGATCGTCCCCACGAGAGAGTTCCGGGCGGGCGTGTTCGGTTTGGGTCGCATCGGCACGGAAGTCGCTAGCCGCATTCGCGATTTTGGATACGCTGTCAGCGGGTGGGACCGCAGCGCGCGACAGATCGAAGGGGTCAACTGCTATTTCGGAACGGATTCCCTCCCAGAGTTCCTGAGCCGCATCGATATCGTTATCAACGCCCTCCCACTGTCCCCGAAGACGCGGCACTTTCTCGATGAGAAAATATTCTCGGCCATGCCCCCGGGCAGCTTTTTTGTTAACATCAGCCGCGGCGCGGTCGTCTATGACGAGTCCCTGCTTGACGCTCTCGACCGCGGCCATCTCGCCGGCGCCGCGTTAGATGCATTCGCCCAGGAACCGCTTCCTCTGGAGCATCGCTATTGGACTCACCCGCAAGTGTACATCACGCCGCATGTGTCGGGGGCCACATTTGCATCGAGCGCAGTTGATGTAATCGCCAACAACGTGCGCCGTCTTGAGCGCGGTCTTGACGTCGTTCCGCTGTTCAACCGGGAGGCCGGCTATTAATACTATCGGAATAACGCCATGCCCTTGTTTAGGAGCGAAACCGTGTCAGGGCGTGTGTCGCCGGCGTTAGGTCGTGGCGTT
The DNA here is from genome assembly GCF_003952405.1 of Mesorhizobium sp. M2A.F.Ca.ET.043.02.1.1. Classification (NCBI taxonomy): domain Bacteria; kingdom Pseudomonadati; phylum Pseudomonadota; class Alphaproteobacteria; order Hyphomicrobiales; family Phyllobacteriaceae; genus Mesorhizobium; species Mesorhizobium sp. M2A.F.Ca.ET.043.02.1.1. Next base: position 2,623,559 of record NZ_CP034445.1, on the reverse strand, counting down.
TATACACCGAGATACCTTCCGGCCGAAAGATTGCGCGCTTCATGAGGCGCTATCTGATGCGTCTCGCGGAAACACCTCGAAAAATGGGAGGCAGACACGAAACCGCAAGACACCGCAATTTCCAAAACCGGCATCGACGACTGGGCAAGCAGGAGCTTCGCGTGTTCCAACCGCAATTCCCGAAAGTAGCGGCAGGGCGAGCGACCGAGGTCATTGCGGAACAGACGTTCAACCTGGCGCCGCGACAGCCCCGCAGCCGCCGCGAGGTCAGCCATGGTAAGCGGGGTAGCCAAGTTTCTCTGCATCAATTCGATGAGTTTCACGACCGTGGGGTTGATCCTGCCATGCTGACGCAGCAGCGGCAGTCGCTGACGTTCATCGCCAGTTCGGACACGCCCAGCCACAGCAAGCTCCCCAACATTGACTGCGACAGGCTCACCGCAATTCAGTTTTACAAGCTCGACCAACATATCGAAGGCTGCCGTGCCGCCAGCACAGGTCCAGATATCATTGTCGACCTCATAGACGGTCGCCGCCGCCTCTACGCGCATGAACCGCTCCTTGAAGGCCGGCAATTCCTCCCAATGGATGGCGCATTTGCGGTCATTAAGCATACCAGCTTTCGCCAAAGCAGCGACACCGCTTCCAAACCCGCCTATGGCGATCCTGCGCTGCCTGCATTCGCGCAGCCATGCGCTCAGCACTTTGGTTTCACGACCTTCATCAGGCTCATCCCCGCAGACCAGTGCCAGTGCGGGTCGTTCAAGCTGCTGCAGATATCTGCGTTCTTGGGCCAGGTCGGCGTCAGCCGCGACAACAATACCGCAACTGGCCCGCACGGCTTCGCCCCAGTGGGAAACCGTACGCCATCGAAAGGCTTCCCGTGCGGCCGCTTTGTTGGCGAGGCGAAAGACGTCCAGAGCAGACGACAGAGCGAGCAGTTCGAACCCGTGCGCCAAGTAAACGGCGACGGTAACTGGCTCATTGGCGCGAACGGACGCCCAAGCATCGCGGGACCAGTGGTGGACCATGTCAGACTCTCCGCCATGTTCTATCAGCGACACGGCATAACCGGCTCGCGCCCTATTTGAGCGATTGGGAACATCAGCGAAAGGACGTTTGCGTCGGCATGACAGTAGAGTTGCGACAAGGCCCCGGTTCACCCACGAATCAGGCATCAAGGCTTGCACGGGACTCTGCCCCCTTGTCTGTCGGGTTCCTCCTGCTCCATCGGTTTACCCTCGGCGCATTTGCCAACTTCGTCGATGTGCTACGCTTGGCTGCAGACGACGGAGACCGGAGCCGCCCAATCCGCTGCCAGTGGCGCATCATTTCACCCGACATGTCGCCGATCCTGTCCAGCTGCGGCGTTGCAATCTCACCCCATGAAAGGATTGGAGACCTTCGCCGCTTCGACTACCTGGTGGTTGTCGGCGGGGTTCTCGAAGAAGAAACCCTCCTGGTCGACACGCGCTTCGACGACCATCTTCGACACGCTGCCGAGGCAGGCATACCACTCGTAGGGCTGTGTACGGGCTCATTCGTTTTGCGCCGCGCCGGCCTGATGAACGGTTACAAGTGTTGCGTTAGCTGGTTCCACAACTCAGATTTCCTGCGACTTTTTGATGGCCTACAGGCCGTTTCCGACCAAATCTACGTCGTTGATCGAGACCGGCTGACCTGTTCGGGCGGCGCGAGCGCCGCGCATCTCGCCGCCTTTCTCGTCGAGAGGCATCTCGGCAAAGCCCTGGCCGCCAAAAGCTTGCGAATTATGATGTTCAACGAGGCGGCCAAGGGTGAGACGGCGCAACCGACCGGACGCCTTGAGGTTGTCGTTCGTGACGAAGTCCTGAAACGGGCTGTGCTGCTGATGCAACACCACCTGGAGGTCCCCCTGACCATCGCTCGCCTCGCCGGCAAGCTCAAGCTCAGCAGACGGCTGATCGAGCGCCGCTTCCGGTCAGAACTCCGTACCTCTCCACAGGCGATCTACACGCAAATACGGCTCGATCATGCACGTCATCTTTTGCAGAGAACGCCCAAGTCGATTTCCATTATCGCAGTGGAGTGCGGCTTCTGTGATGGGTCGCACCTTAGCCGGGTATTTCGCAGTTACTACCACAAGACGCCTCAAGATTTCCGGTCCGGGAATGGCGTATCGGCGTTATCCCAGGACATCTGCTAGGCATCGCCGATTGGGATAGCATCGAAGGCGTCACAGATCGGGACTTGCTTGTGACAAGGGGTATGAGCCTAAGGGATAGTCGTCGACAAAACCTCGCGACGCGCATCGTCTGACACATCAAGGATCACCGCATTGAGATCGAGATTGATGGCCTTTTATGCAGGCGATTGCGGCTCGACCAGCTCGGTTGAGCCTGATATGTCCCGTCCGCACCAGATTCGCTTGCTCGATCATATCCATTGCGGTGGCGGAAATCCTGGCTGAGGCGGGCAGCCCGGCACGGCTGATGCGCGTCGGCAAACGAGCCTGAGAGCGCCGGATCGCTCAGCCCACGCCACATCTAGCAGACAGCGGTTTCGCAGGACAGGTGTTGCCCGGGCAAACCCGCTCTGGCGAGCTAGCAATTCCCGGATCGCGTTGGATTCTTCACGATTAGTTTACATCGCACGATCGTTCCTCTGGATCCTGGTCTCGTCTGTGAAGGTGCATCATCGAGAAAGCCGATGTTAGACCGTAATTATATTCGTTAGTTAATGATCCGCTGGTGCGATATTCCTTGTTTTCGGTGCCTGCCTGCTCGGCGGCGAGAGAGCAGATGGCGGTCCGTGTCGAAAGTGCGGCTCGCGCCGACGTGCCGGATCAACCAAGGGGAAAGCGGCCCCGCTGCAAAGGGAAACCGCTCAAAGGAAAGGGAGGAACAGATCATGAATGATACCACAGCCAATGTGAGCCGAAGGGCCTTTCTCAAGACCGGCGCGGCCCTCGGCGGCGGAGTTATCGGCGGGATGTCTTTGTCGCAAGCCATCTGGGCGGCCGAGGGCAAAGTGCTCAAGGTGCGTTACCCTGGTGATATCAGCAAGCTAGATCCGGCTTTCTACACGGGTCCAGGCGACGTGAACGTGGCGAACTGCATTTATTCAAAGCTCACATGTTACAAGCCGGGCTCTGAATGGGGCTGGGAACTAGAAGCGGCTGAAAAGATTGAGCAGGTCGATCCCACGCATATCCGCTTCACGTTGAAAAAAGGCATCAAATTCACCGGCGGCTACGGTGAGCTGACCACTAAGGATGTCAAGTTCTCTTTCGAGCGCGTGATCAAGCACGATTCACCGGTCAAGACTGATTGGGGTTCCTTTGACCATGTTGAGATCGAGGATGACTATACTGGCGTGATCGTGCTCAAATCCCCCTTTGTGCCGCTCTGGTACACCGCGCTGCCCTTTGGAGTTGGTGCCATCGTATCCGAAGAAGCCGTGATGAAAGCAACGAAGGACGGCGGTGATTTCGGCATGAAGCCGCCGGCTTTCTCCGGTCCCTATGTGCTCGCCGACTGGAAGCCGAACCAGTATCTGCTTCTGACCCGCAATCCGGATTGGTCAGGCGCAAAGCCCGGATTTGACGAAATCCGAATCATTCCGATTGATGACGACAAGTCGGCGGAACGAGCCTATCAGGCTGGTGACATCGATTTCACGCGTGTCAGTCTGGATTCACTTGCGACGTTCAAAAACAATCCGCCCGCCGACACCGAGATCGAAGATCATACTTCGCTCTACTACGCCTGGATCGGCATGAACATGGATCACCCTAAGCTGAAGGACATTAATGTCCGCAAAGCAATCCAATGGGCAATCAATGTGCCACAGATTCTAGAAGCCGCGTACGCAGGACAGGCGGCGGTCGCGACAGGCGTCGTTCCTCCAGGTATCGTTGGGAACCGCGACAAGGCCCTCGTCCCACCGGAAGGGGACCTCGCCAAGGCCAAGGCGTTCCTGGAAAAGGCGGGTATCAGTGACCTTACACTGACAATCGACTATTTAAACAATAGCACTCAGTCGACCATAGCCCAAACGGTACAAGCGCAACTGTCGCAGATCGGTATCACGGTTGAGGTCAATGCGCAGGATTCTGGCTCGTTCTGGACACTCGGCATGGAATCGGAAGGTGCGCGGTGGAAGGACGTACAACTCATAGTCAATGGTTTCTACAGTTTACCAGACCCGTATTACCCGGCGTCCTGGTTTGTGCAAAGTCAAGTAGGTGTGTGGAATTGGGAGCGCTTCCGAAGCGTGCGTTTTGACGAGCTTAGCGGTAAGGCGGTCACCATCAGCGACCCCAACGAGCGGGCGAAGCTTTACTATGAGATGCAGGATCTCATGGAAGACTCCGGCGCCTACCGGTTCCTGACCCATGGGGCCAATCCAGTCATGTTCCGCATCACACAAATGCAGGCTGCAACCACCCCTGATGGGAACCCGCTATACATCAATTTCAAACCAGTTTCGGCTTGAGTTGCGGGTCGGGCGTAGGTATGTGGTTTTATCTCTGTCGGAGGCTGGTCCTGGCGATCGCAATCATTGCGATCGCGGTGACGCTATTGTTCTTGATGATCCGAGCGGTGCCCGGCGATCCTGCCGCGGTTCTACTCGGCCCGCGGGCGACGCCCGAGATGAAGGCGCTGTTGCATCAGCAGATGGGGCTCGACAAGCCGCTTGTCGTGCAGATCGCTACCTTCTTCGGCGGGCTGCTTCATGGCGATCTCGGCTTCGACGTATTCAGCCAGAGGCCTGTTGCCGACATTGTCTTCGAGCAACTGCCTTATACGATCCAACTGATCCTAGTCTCGATCTCATGGGCGGTTGCGATAGCCGTCCCGCTCGGTTGCTACTCGGCCCTGCGGCGCAACTCCCTGTTCGACCAGGTGACCGGCGTCGTGACGGTCGCCACGATCGCCATTCCTTCCTTCGTGATGGCGGTTTACGCGATGTTGATTTTTTCGGTAACGCTGCGCTGGTTGCCGGCGATCGGAGCCGGTAGCGGCTTATGGAATGGACTCATCCATCTCATCCTTCCGGGCTTCGCCATCGGAATAGGCTGGGTCGGCTACATTTCCCGGCTGGTACGCGCATCCATGCTTGAGGTTCTCGGGGAAAACCATGTGCGCATGGCTCGCTCTTTCGGAATTTCGGAATGGCGCATCGTCGCGCGCTACGCGCTGCCTCTCGCGATCCTGCCGACCGTGACCATACTCGGGGTAGGGATAGCGTGGCTTCTTTCGTCGGCTGTTTTCATCGAGGTGGTTTTCGCGAGACCTGGCATCGGGGCTTTGATTGTGAACGCGGTCAATACGCGCAACTACCCGATTGTGATGGGCGTCGTGCTGGTCAGCACGTTCCTTATTGTTTCCGCTACGACGCTCTCGGATGTAGTCAACGCGTTCCTCGATCCGCGAACCCGGGAAAAGCTCTGACATGGCGATTGTTGAAAGCATTCTTCCCGAAACCAACGATGCAATGGCTGCCGAAAGCTCTCGCACCTTTTTGCGGCAGTTTCGAAAAAACCGACTTGGCATGCTCGGAGCAGTGCTTGTCATATTTATCGCAGCAACTGTGATCTTCGCTCCGCTTATGATCACGCATGATCCGATCAGAATCATGGTTGGGCCGCGTCTTGGGGGCCCTTCACTCGATTTTCTGCTGGGCACAGATCAACTGGGCCGTGATACATTCTCCCGCGTAATTATGGGCGGCCGCATCCCGCTCCTCGTTGCCTTCGCCTCACTGGGCAGTTCACTGGCGGTGGGCTTGGTCCTTGGTCTCATCGCAGGGTTTGGGCCCCGATGGCTCGACAATTTGCTTCTGCTTTGCTTTGATACGATACGTTCCTTCCCTAGTATCATTTTCGCGTTAGCGATGATCGCCCTTCTGGGACCAAGCTTAGCGAGTGTCATCTTCGTCATCGCGATAACGTCCATGCCCATTTACGCGCGTGTAGTGCGGACCCAGGCAGAAGCGCTGCGTAACAGTGAACATATTGCGGCAGCGCGCAGCATGGGGGCCGGCACAACGCGCATTCTCTTCGTGCACGTACTGCCCAATGTCCTCGGCCCGCTCCTCATTTTGGTGAGTATGGACGTGCCGGCCGTTATCGCCGTAGAGGCGGGTCTCAGCTTTCTCGGCATGGGCGTGCGGCCACCGACGCCCGATTGGGGAGCCATCCTCAACGACGGTTATAGCTACATCAACCAGACCCCTTGGCTGGTGATAGCTAGCGGCATCCCGATCGTCCTCGCGACGCTTGGTTTCACGTTTCTGGGCGAAGCGTTGCGCGATATATTCGATCCGAAGTTGCGGAAAGACATATGAGACGCGAAGATCCGAAAACGCCGCTCTCGTCAAGCCGCCCGCTTCTTGAGATCCGTGATCTAAATCTCGATTTCGGCACACCGCGGGGGCGCGTCCATGCCCTGCGCAGTGTGTCGCTCGATGTGCCAACCGGACAGGTGGTTGGCATCGTCGGAGAAAGTGGATCTGGAAAGTCGACACTCGCTTATACAGTAATGGGCCTACTCCCAGAGAATGCAGATGTGACATCCGGCAGTATCCTGTTCGAGGGTAAAGACCTGCTCAAAATGCCCGCTCAGGCGCGTCGGGGACTGCTTGGCGATCATCTTTCGATGGTTTTCCAAGACCCGATGACCGCACTCAATCCCGTGCGGACCATCGAGAGCCAGATGATCGATATCCAGCACCAAGAACACGGAAGCCGGCGCGAGAAACGCGCTCGTGCCATCAACATGCTTCAACGGGTCGGAATTCCCGATCCGCAAAGCCTTATCGGCGCCTATCCGCACCACTTCTCAGGTGGCATGCGTCAGCGCGTTTGCATTGCCATGGCGCTTCTTGTGAAACCGACGCTCCTCGTCGCCGACGAGCCAACCACTGCGCTCGATGCAACACTGGAAGTGCAGATCATTCATTTGCTCAAGGATTTGCAAAAAGAGATCGGTTGCTCTGTGCTGTTCGTTTCCCATCATCTCGGCGCGGTCGCTGAGCTGTGCGACCGGGTCGCCGTGATGTATGCTGGGGAAGTGGTGGAGCAGGGAGCTGTCCGGGACATCTTCCACAATCCTGCTCACCCATACACGCGCGCGCTGCTTGAGTGCGATCCCGGGCGTATCAAAAAAAGCACGCGCACTTTGCCGACCATTCCGGGCGAGGTGCCCAGTCTCCTGGGCACCAAGGTAGGATGTATCTTTCGCACACGTTGCCGGCAAGCGTTCGATCGCTGTGGGCAAGAGAACCCGGTCGAGTACCGCATCGGCGTAGACCAAGTCGCCCGATGCCATCTCCTCGACAAAGAACTGTTGGTTTCGGTATGAGCGCGCTGCTCCGGGTTGAGGACCTGCGGGTACGTTTCCGCACTATGGGTCCGCTTAAGGCGCTCGCAACCGGGACGAGAGCCCCTTTCATTGACGCGGTATGTGGTGTGTCCCTTGAAATCCGCAAGGGCGAGACGCTGGCCCTTGTCGGTGAAAGCGGCTCGGGCAAATCCACTATCGCGCGCACGATCATCGGCCTGCAGCGGGCTGTGAGCGGCAGGATCTACTTCGATGGACAGGAAATTGAGAAACTCACCGCGGCAGAACGCAAGCCCTATTTGCGGCGCATGGCGATGATGTTCCAGGATCCTATCGGCTCACTCTCGCCGAGGCTGACAGTGCGATCGCTTCTCACAGAGCCCTTTCGCATCCATGGGCTAAAGGATCGCGATGCCGAAGGCGAAGCGGAGCGACTGCTTCGAATGGTCGGCTTGTCGGCGGAATTTGCTCGTCGCTACCCCCATCAGCTTTCCGGTGGTCAGGCCAGGCGCGTTGGTATCGCGCGTGCTCTTGCGCTAAGTCCGGACTTGCTTATTGCCGATGAGCCGACCGCAGGCCTCGATGTTTCGGTGCAGGGCGAGGTGCTCAATCTTCTCGCGAGGCTTCAAACCGAACTTGGCATGGCGATCCTGATCATCACTCACAATCTCAATGTCGTACGCCACATGACCGATCGCATGGCGATCATGTATCTCGGCCGCTTTATTGAGGTCGGCGCGACCGAGCGTATTTTCGATCATCCGCGACATCCCTACACCGAGGCGCTGCTTGCGGCCAATCCTGAGCCTGACCCAGATGCGGTGCTCAACAGGATCGAGCTCAAAGGTGAGGTGCCGAGCCTCATGAGGCGGCCATCCGGCTGCGAGTTCCACACCCGTTGTCGTTACGCGCAGGATATCTGCAGCCGCGTCTTCCCCGAACCTTCAGCGGGCCAAGAGGATAAGAAGCACAGCTTCAGATGTCATTTTCCGATTGCGGGGGACATCCTCCCGACCTCGGAACGTCCCAAGCTCTCTATAGGCAAAACGCGCTTCCGCTAGCGCGCCCATTTGTCTCTGCCATCGGTGATCTGAAGATAGCAACCAGAACGCTGACGAAGTGACTCGTACACTTCCAAGGCCCTCCCGCGAACTTACACCAACTGAAAGGCCGACTGAATGTTGCTTGCGTCAATCCCAAATCCCGACCTCTTTACTGGTAGCGACAACAAGCCACGTTGGGCCTCGCCCGACCACCGCCGCCATGGCTGGCACAACCTCCACAGGCTCGCCCGCTACAGTCTTTCCTTCCGCGCACCATCGGTCTTTCCATTGTTAAAGCAGCTTGATTGGGCGATCGGGGCTCGGCCCGAGGTCGCGCGTTTCCTCGCGATGCAGCATTTCTCCGCCTTCGTCGTGGTCAAGGGCAACCACGTCCTATATGAGGCCTATGCCCCCGACTTTGGTCCCGATAGGACGCAAAGCATTCAGTCAGTGACGAAGACCACGCTGAACCTTATGCTCGGCCGCGCAGTCGCCGATGGCTTGGTGGATCTCGACGAGCGGATTGGCACTTACTTGCCGGAGATCGGCACGGGCTACGCGGAGGCGACTGTCAGGGCAACAGCCGATATGAATGTCGTCAATGACTTTACCGAGGACCTCAGCGATCCCAATACGAAGTGGTGGTCCATGGAACGCGCCATGGGCTGGCGACTGCCGCCGGAGGGCGAGAAGGAGGGTACAATCCGCTCCTTCCTCTGTGGGATCACCAGCGACGATGTTGTGAACCGCACCGGACAGTCGCTCTACAAGTCGACCAACAGTGAGATCATCGGCTGGGTAATTGAGCGTGCTAGCGGCCGGCCGCTGCGCGAGTGGTTGATCGAAAACGTCGAGGCAGCCGGTCTTGAGGGATGCTTGCACATTACCTGCGATCGCGAGGGCGTGCCGCTGCTCGACGGCGGTGCTTGTCTCTCTGCTCGCGATCTGGCGCGCCATGGTCTGCTCTTCGCCCGCAAAGGCGAGGGTGTTGACGGTCGCCGCGTAGGCAATGCCGACTTCATTGAAGACACCCGTCACAATCCTGGGCCTTCTTACGGACAGAAGTCACTTCGCTATAGTCGCCAAATGGTAACCGACGGCACCTGGCTCGGCCACGGCGGTTGGGGCGGTCAGTACATGGTTGCGAATCCAGATACCGGAACTGCCGTTGTCTACTTAAGTGTGCTCGAGAACTGGAGCGCCTGGGACTGCAACTTCGCTGACCAGCTCACGGCAATGATGGCTGATCTTGCTGCAGAGTTGTGAGCTGCTCGGCATCTCGCACTGAAGGGCGGAGGTTTCACGTTCGACGCCCAACGGAATAACCTTCGCGGGATTCAGCGGCGGACGTAGGAAAACCGAGAGTGTGTTCAAAACTGGGCGGATTTGCCCCAATGCACAAAAAACGAACATCGGTAGGGCTGTATCTGTACGCCGGCAACTTGGCTCAGTCGAGCAAGATTCGGCGATTAGGCTTCGATGTTGTGAGCTGGTCAAATTCATGGAGGCGTTGGTACCGAGGATGGGAGAGTAATTGAGATGGGCCTGTTTGTCGAACCGCTTCCAAGCGAAAACCGGCTGCCGTCGAAAGTTGACGTAGTTGTTGTCGGTGGCGGGATCGTTGGCGCGAGTGCGGCGCTCTTTCTGGCGAAGCGTGGCGTTAAGGTGGCGTTATGCGAGAAAGGGAATATTGCAGGGGAGCAGTCCAGTCGCAACTGGGGCTGGGTAAGGCAGGGTCAGCGTGACCCTCGAGAATTCCCTCTGATGATCGAAAGTCTGCGTCTCTGGGAACGCATGAATGAAGATCTGGAGTCTGAGTCGGGATTCCGCCGAGCCGGTATTCTATTCGCGTCCGATAGCGATGAGAACATTGCCCAAAATGAGGCATGGCTCGATGAGGCGCGTCAGCATCAAATCGACGCTCGTATGGTTTCTGGCTCAGAGCTTCAGCGACTTACACCCGGAGCGGACAAACGCTGGAAAGCCGGGCTTTTTTGCGCAACCGATGGGCGGGCCGAACCGCACCTGGCTACGACCGCGATCGCATTAGCTGCCCGCCGCAGTGGAGCTTCGGTGCTCACTAATTGTGCTGTGCGTGGATTGGAGTTGAGCGCCGGCAGTGTGTCTGCCGTCATCACCGAACATGGCCGAATTTGTTGCTCAACTGTCGTAGTAGCGGCGGGTGCGTGGTCTCGTCGCTTTCTCAAGGATCTCGATATAACGTTGCCTCAGTTGAAAGTCTTAGGAAGTGTGATGCGCACATCTCCGGTCGAGGGCGGCCCTGAAGCGGCGCTCTGGAGCACCGAGTTTGCGTTGCGCAAACGCATTGACGGCGGCTACACTATTGCCAATGGACACGCCAGCGTCGTCTCGATTGTCCCCGACAGTTTTAGATTCTTCGCCAACTTCTGGCCAGCCTTGCGATCGGATTTTAAGAACTTGAGGTTGCGCGTCGATGATCGATTCATAAAGGAATGTTCGGAATCGCACCATACACCGCCCGACCGAATTTCGCCATATGAGAGGACCCGCGTCCTCGATCCAGCGCCAGATAAAGCAAGTCTGCGTAGAACGTTCGAGCGATTGAAGAAGGCGTTTCCGGTCTTTGCTTCAGCCACGGTTGTTCAGCAATGGGCGGGGTTGATTGATGTGACCCCTGACGCAATCCCAGTCATCTCACAGGTTGATGCTGTCCCGGGTCTCATAGTCGCGACAGGATTTTCTGGCCATGGTTTCGGCATAGCTCCGGGCGCGGGGCGCTTGGCTGCTGATCTCGTCAGAGGCACTCCCCCCGTCGTTGATCCCACGGACTTTCGTTTTTCTCGGTTTACCGATGGGACGCGTGTGAGACCGCTAACGGGCGTTTGAAGGGAAGACATAAAATCGGGAAGGTGCTCGCGCAGAAACGGGCTGCTTCATCTTGCAGAAGCAGAACTCTAACGACGCAATACGGAGGAGGCCTCAAGGAGGGAACGATCAAAGTTGCAATTTGTTCTACGACATTTCCGGCGCTTCTGTGCGTCGCGCCGAAAAGATGAAGCGACACTGCCGAGCAAAAGATCTTTCAAAGGCCGTCATTTCGACCGAGCCTGCGCGATCTGGAGGAGATGATGGCCGAACGCGGCCTGAACGTCGACCATTCGACCGTGCACCGCTGGTCGTTCACTTCTCGCCCTAGCTTCTGGAGCGCTTCAACGGGCGCAAGCGCGCCCTCACCGGCAAGTGGCACATGGACGAGACATGCATCAAGATAAGCGGCGAACGGATGTATCTCTATCGTGCCGCTTCTTCCAGAAAGCCCTGGAGCGCCACGGCAGACCGGATCGCATCTTCATCGACGGTAGCCCGACCAATCATGAGGCGATCATTTCCTGCGACGCCGAACTACCGTCTGCGGAATCGATCGCGACGAGCGCTGAAGCCGATCCGCTCCGCAACAGCAAGTACCTCAACAATCGAGACCGAGCAGACCATCGGCACATCAGCGCCGCGCTGGGTCAACGCTCGGCTTCAAGTCGATGGCCGGTGCCTATGCCGTCCTTTCCGCGTCTCGAGATGGTTCACATGATGCGCAAACGGCAGGCAAGGGGCGATATCGTCGCCGAGTTAAGCGGCGCCGCGGCGGCCGAAGATCTTGCAGCGGTGCCCGGGCGCGCGCGGCAACGAAGGCTGTGGAGTTGCACCGAGAAGCGCTCGTTGGTCGACATGGCGGATGCGGCGGGGTCATCGGTGACCGAGGTCGCGGAAGCATTCGGCGTAGCTCCGTCACAGCTCTATGCATGGCGCAAGCAGATGGCCGGCGGCGAGCTTGATGCCGATCGGGCGATGGCGATCTTCGCACGGATCGACGTGAGCGATCGCCAGGTGTAGAACGCCCCGTCGCCGATTGCCCGAACCCAGCCTTGCCGAATTCGCCGATGCTTTTCCGAGGCAGCTTTCCGGCGGCATGGCGCATCGCGTCGGCATTGCCCGGGCACTCACCGTCCAGCCCGAAATCCTTGTGCTCGACGAGCCGCTGGGGGGCGCTGGACGCCATGACCAAGATCGCATGCAGGAGGAACTGGCGCGCATCTGGAGAGAGGAGAACGTCACCATGGTGATGGTCACCCATGACCTGGAAGAAGCGATCTATCTAGTCGACCGGGCGCTGATCCTGCCCAAGGACAAAGGCGGCGCGGCGCGATTGATCGACATCGACATGCCTCGCGATGCCGTCAGCAACTCCTGCGCGCGCTCATCAAGGACGTCGTGGCGGACGTCGATGACGAAGCGCGCGATGTGATACTGACCATCTACTGGCATGGAGCCCAGCACTTGCAGGTGCGTGTGCGCAAGCCCAAATCCGGCGAGCATGGGCAGCATACGCCCGAAGAAGCCCTGGCGATCATGCGAACCATGGCAACGCGATGGTCCGACGCCGATATTGCCGCACCCTCAACCGCATGGGCATGCAGACGGGCCAGGGAAAGACCTGGACCGCCGGCCGCGTCCGGTCGCTTGCGCACGGTGCACAAGATCAGCGGCTACCGATCTTCCGGCAAGAATGGCGGGTGGCTCACCATGTCGGATGCGGCCGGGAAGCTCGGCGTGTCGCACGTGAAAATCCGCCGTTCATCAGGGATGGCCTCTTGCCGGCCGAGCAGGTCAAACGCGGCGCGCCCTACCAGATCCGCGCCAGCGACCTCGAAGACGAACGGATCAAGGCCGATTTGGCGCGCAATACTCCGCGTCGCATCGACTACGACAACCAGGAATCGCTGTTTTCCGCCATTTGAAGAGGGGGTGCATAATGGATCAGTTTTCGCTCTCGGAAGAAAGTCCTGGCTGTTCTGCGGTTCCGATCGCGGCGGACAGCGCGCTGCCGTTCTCTACAGCCTGATCGTCAGCGCCAAGATGAACGATATCCCCGCAGGCCTGGCTCGCCGACGTCCTCGCCCGACTGCCCGCCTATCCGGTACATCGGATCGATGATTTGTTGCCGTGGAATTGGAGATCCGCAAAACTGCGACCCAACCAGCTGCGGCCTGATCATGCAGCGCAATAAGGTGCATCACGTCTACACCGTCGAACGTATCGCCTGGGAACTCGGCGTCAGCGAAGCGCTCATCCACGAACTGCCCCTCGCTGCCGAGCCCGAGGACGGCGTCATCTGGGTGTACGGCGCCAATGATGACAACGGGATCTTGGCCTTCACCGATGAAGGCATCGAGGAGCTCAAACTCCTCCTCGAAGAATATCATCGCGTCTCCCCATCGAAAGCTTGACCCCAGCACTCCGGTGCTCAGGTCCTCATGGCCGCCGGATACGCACGTCTGCGGTCTTCAGCGGATGCGTACGTTGCGTCTGTCGTTCGCTGAATGGAAAGAACTGTCTGCGGAGGCACATCTCCATCATGCAGGGCCAGAAGATGATCGCCGACCTCCTTGTCCGCCGACGTGAGCCGATGATTTAGGCGGAGAAAATCCATCCATGTCGGCGTGCGGAATGTCTCCGTCCAAAGCGAGGGCGTTTGAAGGTTTCGCTGAAGCGTCCAGTTTCGAGCACCGGCACGGCTCTGAACATGACGCCGGGTCCGCATGTAGCCCAGAAAGGCGTCAATGTTCTCCTCAGGTATGGAATACTCGGTTTTGGCAACGATAGGGCCACTTCTCGGTTTCAGATCGAGTGCCAGTTCCGGCGGATGGAAGCCGGAACTCTCTTGATCCGTTTCTTCCCGGGGTCCCACCGGCAACACTATTCCCGCAACTGCCACCAGCAACAGGGCTAGTGCGGCGCCCTCCAAAGCCCATGTCAACGAGTAATTCTGCGCGACAGAACCCCAGATCCAGCTGCCGGCTGCCATACCGCCGGCGCTCAAGGCGTAGTAGATCGAGAGCGTGCGGCCAACAACCCACCTAGGGCTTGCCAGCTGCACCGACAAGTCAATGCCCGTCCAAGTGACTAGCCAACCCGCCCCACCGAGCGCTAACGAAATGGCCGCCGCGGCAATCGAAGAAGTAACTGCAAGGCAAAGGCAACATGCTGCACAAGCGACGGACGCGAACGCCACCAGCCTGTTTTGAGACGTGATACGCCTTAGGTAGCTGTTGCTCATGCCAGCGATGAAAGCACCCATGCCGAAACTGGCTAATAGGACGCCATAGGCGATTGGGCCGCACTTCAACTGATCCCGGACGACGAGAGGGAGCAGCGCAAAGATCGCTATACTGGTCACCCCGAAAAGAGCTGCTCGGGCGATCGCCGCCCTGATCTCCAAGGACATCGCCGTGAAGCGCACGCCGTCATGAATTGCCGTCGTCATCCTCTCGCGAGGGAGAGGAGAGGAGCGGACTTGCCATTTGGTGCGCCATATTGCGCTTAGAGGGATTAGATCACTGAGCGCAGCCAAGGCGAAAGCGGCCAGAGGTCCGAAGAAGGCCATGATCACGCCGCCAAAGCCGGTGCGATGCTGCGCACGATGTTGTACCCGACCGACACAAGCGTCACCGCGGCGGGAATGTCGCGCTTATCGAGGATATCGCCGACGGAAGCATGCCAAGCCGGATCGGTTAGCGCAAAGCCGCAGCCGGCCAGGAAACTCAGTCCGAGTATGAACCAGGGGCTGACAAACCCCAGCCCGACAGAAATCATCAGCGTCGTCGATGCCGATGCTATGAGGCAGTGGCCCGCAAACATCACCCACCGCGGCTGAAATTGTCGGCGATGGCTCCGGCAAGGATCGAGAGGAAGAACACCGGCAATGTCGAGGCAGCCTGAACAATCGCAACCATCAGATCGGAAGCCGAAGTAGTTGCCATCAGCCAGCTGACGGCAACCGTTTGCACGAGCCAACCCAGGCTGGATATTTGTGTGGCCGTCCAGATCGTGCGAAACACCGGGTTCCGAAATGGAGCGAGCGTTGCTGAAATAGGCAGCTGGTGATCTTCGCGCTGCATGATGTCTGACTGCCTTCGACTAAGCGTTCACTTCGGTAACGGTTGCTGGAGTAATGTGACAAACAAGCTGAAATTGAGAGTGCGGTCGCGTCCAAAGACTTCAATTGTTGATGGCAACCACAGCTGAGGGTTCTGTCGCAAAACGGAATGGCAACCCATATCTGGCACGAAGGCCTCTCTTTTTTCGGGGAGCTCGCTTGCTATGTTCAAAGGCCGTCATTTCGACCGAGCCTGCGCGATCTGAAGGAGATGATGGCCGAACGTGGCCTGAACGTCGACCATTCGACCGTGCACCGCTGGTCGTTCACTTCTCGCC
Organism: Mesorhizobium sp. M2A.F.Ca.ET.043.02.1.1; assembly: GCF_003952405.1. Classification (NCBI taxonomy): domain Bacteria; kingdom Pseudomonadati; phylum Pseudomonadota; class Alphaproteobacteria; order Hyphomicrobiales; family Phyllobacteriaceae; genus Mesorhizobium; species Mesorhizobium sp. M2A.F.Ca.ET.043.02.1.1. The sequence continues at coordinate 2,607,940 of NZ_CP034445.1, read as the reverse complement.
CCAGCTTCTGGAGCGCTTCAACGGGCGCAAGCGCGCCCTCACCGGCAAGTGGCACATGGACGAGACATGCATCAAGATACGCGGCCAACGGATGTATCTCTATCGTGCCGCTTCTTCCAGAAAGCCCTGGAGCGCCACGGCAGACCGGATCGCATCTTCATCGACGGTAGCCCGACCAATCATGAGGCGATCATTTCCTGCGACGCCGAACTACCGTCTGCGAAATCCATCGCGACGAGCGCTGAAGCCGATCCGCTCCGCAACAGCAAGTACCTCAACAATCGAGACCGAGCAGACCATCGGCACATCAGCGCCGCGCTGTGTCAATGCTCGGCTTCAAGTCGATGGCCGGTGCCGATGCCGTCCTTTCCGCGTCGAGATAGTTCACATGATGCGCAAACGGCAGGCGCGGTTCGCCTATTCACGCCCCTCGATCGCCGAGCAGTTCGAAATCCTTGCAGCATGATCATCGGCGCGAAAGCGTCCCCTTGTGACCAAAAGCACGATTTGCGACAGAACCATGTAAACTGTTGCGCACTTTACCCCCGTCAATTTGGACTATTCTCAGCGCCTACATGGGAAGTGAAATCGTTTTAATAACGTCGCTCAGCGGCCGATATGGCAAGCCTTTTTTTTCTGCCGACAGAGCATGGGTCAGGTGGCCACCATAGCAACAGACTCCGTCACACAGGCTTTCATCGTCAGTAATGGTCTGCACGGATTTGAGACTGGCGATGTAACGGATGTAAGGGAAAGTTCGCGCTGTGAGCAGCCGCGTAGCGGTGTTGGCCACCATTGATGGAATGTGATCGCAGTTGTAATGCACGACATTTTCTTCGCGATACGAGTGGTAGAGCGATGCAGAAGAAGTACAGGTTTCGATCAATTCGCGATCACAGGCTGTACAGTCGCACAGTATGCTGCCTCTCTGCATGGCTCCAACCATGCTGCGGTCGATCAGGTACTCCATTTTTCGCTTCGGAAGATCGGAGCGACGCACCGCACAGTTGAGGACGATGTCCATGTCCGACAGTGCCGCCGCAATCGTGTCCTGAGTGCGTGAAGGATCTTTGTTATTCATGACGATCAGGTTGGTGTCGGTTGCGCCGATGTAGTCGACGCCTTCGGTTTCGAAGCGCGCGTTGGCTTTGCAATTGAAATCCTCACGCCCTCGAGTGACAACTACGGTCAAGGCAATCCCTAGGTCCGACAAGTATTTGAATGCGGACAGACCGATATTGCCGCATCCGATGATCAGAGCCCGCCCTCCGGGAAGACCGCTCTCATTTCGCGGGCAGAACACTCCTTTTTCCTTGGAGCACAACTCCAACGCCCGCTGAGCGAAGAGATAGCCAGTCAGTTGGCTCATCGGCTCAAGCAATGGATACCGGCTAGCTTTTCCCACCCACTCGTAAGCGATTCCCAGAAAGCCTCTACTGATGAGTTCAGAGACGTCCCGAGGATCAACGTTGTTCTCATCAAAATGCAGATACGTGAATAAGATGTGATGCGGAGCATAGTCAGAATATTCTGAGCGCAGCGGTTCCTTAACCTTGAGGAGGAGCCGCGCCCGGGCGAGGACCTCATCTTTCATCGCAAGCTTCCCTCCGCAGACCTGATAATCCGCGTCCGAGAATCCGGCCCCTTCCCCGGCACCGATTTCAACATAAATGTGGTGACCGAGGCGCGAAAGAGCTTGCGCCTGGATCGGCTGGAGTGCGACACGTCGCTCGTCTTCTTTGATTTCCTTCAAAACACCGATGTTCATCGTTGAAACTACCTTTGCAGTCTTCGGCCACGCTGCTATCCAATCCGCTGTCATTCCGTACGCACCGTTTTAGTGTGGCACTTTGTGTAGCGGTCTGGCTCGGGGGTGTCGGTTCCAGTGTCAGACAATACGCCGAGCCGCCGCTGAGCAGGGAGGAGAACACGAGGTCACTGATGCGAAATAGCCCCGGTCCGTGAGTTGTCGCTGGAGCCGTGGGGCTGCAGCTAGAGAGGTCAGTCTCCTTCCAATTCCAATCCGGTTGAGGCAGGCGCTATAGAAAAGATTTCTGCTGCGTTCTGTGCTCCGGCGGGGCTCCAAGCATTGGCATCAATTTTTTCAAACATGCCTTATCAGATCCCAGGCGGAACATACCTCGTGTTCGGATTGGCGGCTGCGAATTTTCTGTTAACTCGATTTGCTTTTTTGTTACAAAAAGCTGGAATGCAACGAGTGGATTGTAGGCGAACCTCGCCTGCCGTTTGCGCATCATGTGAACCATCTCGACGCGGAAAGGACGGCACGGCTATAATCATGCCGTCCTTGCTTCAGTCGTAGGTGAGCGCCTGCAATCTCATCTCGGTATCAAGAGCCCGGGTCAGGAAAACGGTCTGCCGTCAGATGGTAAAGGCGTCCTGCGACCGAGCCTGTCCTCCAGCTTGTCGAGCACGGCTGCAACCTCATGTCGCTTCAAACGCTACTCTAACTTTAAAGCTGCTCTAACTTATAATGGCAGCCGGCTGGCCAAGCCTTTCAGCATCTGGATTTACGCCGATGCCTGGGGCTTCCGGCGGCGCGATATGGCCACTGTTGCGATTTGGGGCGTGTGTATCGAGCCGCGGAGTAACGTAGCCCGATAGATCGCACGTATTCATGATCCGGCTTGACGGGGTCGACGCCGCCAAGTGGAGGATTGCGCCCGTGGTAACATCCGATCCCCAAGTGTCCTCGATGCACATCTGGGGGCCGAGGTGCAGACACAGATCGCGAAGTCGCCGAACGGCACTAAGCCCTCCCGATTTGGAGAGCTTTAGGGCTACGGCATCCATACAGCCAAGATCATAAGCCCGAAGCAGCGAAGCCGTATCGTGCGCGTTTTCATCGATCTTCATCGGCAGCCCGGTTGCCGCGCGAACAGCGGCACACTCCTCAAGAGTTGCACAGGGTTGCTCCAGCATGATGTCGTATGCTGCGACAGCCTTGCCAACGCGTGTCGCATCCAAGCGAGAAGCCGCGCAGTTCCAGTCGCCATAGACGAGGGGACCCATGCCAACAGCCTCTCGTACAAGACGTAGCCGAGCGACGTCGGCTTCCCAGTTGATATCGGCACCTAACTTGACCTGAAACTGCGTCATACCGTCTGCCTGTGCCTCTCTAGCGATGACGGCCATTTCATCGGGCGCGATACAGGTGATCGAGTGGTAGAGCGGTATGCGAGCCATCTGGCGTCCACCGAGAAGCGCATAAAGAGGTAGCTTCGCGACTTTGCCTGTGATGTCCCAAAGAGCCAGGTCAAGGGCGGATTTTGCGTAGGCATGCCCCTGTAGCCAACTGTCAACCCGGCTCATTAACGCTTCCGGGCCGATCGGATCAGCTCCGATGATGACAGGCGCAAGATATTCCAGCGCGGGGCGCACGCCTTCAGCATAGGCAGGTAGATAGTGGGGAATCGGACAAACCTCACCCCAGCCAGAGATACCTTCCGACGTATCTACGCGGAGCAATATTGAGGTGACAGTATCGCAGGTTTTTCTATCTGCCATGTGATAAGGAACATAGCTGGTCAATGGCACTTGCCAAACTACTAGTCGTGTAATTCTCATTGCTGTCGCCGCTCCTTCGTTTGCGATGCTCTCGAATAATTGCATATGTGTCTGCTAACCGGATCCGGATCGCACCGCTGGCTGGCGCGCAATGGTCGGCCTCATGTTAAAGTTCGTAGTGATGCTTACCGTTTTGCGTGACGGTGATTTCTTTCGAAGAATCCTCCCTTTGGCGGTCCATAAGGCGCTGGATTCAGGCGGGCCGAGTGGGCGAACTTGCCGGTGTCGCGCCCCAATAGTGGCCGCGGGTGCAGGTTACCCTAGCGATGACTAGTTCGACTGGTTCGTTAAGAACGCCGGTCGCCCGCAGTTGGGGACGGAAAACAACCGCGCCGACAGCGTCGGCCCCTCGCGACGGACAAATTCTTTCGCCAGATTCGGTCCAATCATGCTAGCTGCAGGGCCACTTCTTTTGTGACGTTTCGCATGGCCAACCCGGTCGGTGTTGTCGAGGCGGTACAATTCAGCATGAACCTAATTGCGTCAGAATCCATTTTGCCGATCCAGAGTGCTGCCTCCGGCGATTGTTATTGAAACCGTCCTAATCCGCGTTCCCGCCTCGTTGCGGAAATCGCTCGCCCTAGGATCTCCTGATATGCGTCATCGAGAAAACCGAACGGCTTACTGCAACTCTCGCGCGCGTCCGGCGCCATTCCTGGTTTCCCAGATTGACTCGAAGTTGCGTAGCATCACTTCCGCGACGCTGAAGGTGTGCTTTCCTTGCCGGGAAGTTAGGCGAGCGTCGATGTCAGGATAGATAAAGAAAGGAAGGGAAATTCGTTCGGCCGGACCACTGTGTACGACCCGATGCGGCGTGCTCCTGAAGCGGTCGTCGCTTAGGGCCTGAAGCATGTCGCCCAGATTGACCACGAGACTGTCGGGGAGGCTCGGCGCCGGCATCCAACGCCCGCCGAACCACACCTGCAAGGAGCGCGTGGGGAGTTCCTCCTGCAGCAGCAGCGTGAAGAACCCGTTGTCGGTATGCTTTCCAGCTGTGCCGCCAGTAGATGGATATCGGATCACGCGTTGGAGGACCGTCGGCGGGCTGAAATGGCGTGGGAACCAGCCCTCTTCCATATCGAGCAGGTCGGCCAGCGCGGTCCCGAGCTGCGGCACAACCTCGTTGACCACGGTAGCCTGCAGAGCAAGCAGGCTTCGAGCGAAACCAGGAGCTAACGCGTCATCCGGAAGGCGTGTGCGACCAGCAAACGGACGCCGGTCACCTTCATTCTCGATACCGAGGTCGAACATTTCCTTCGGATCGGGGCCGGCGTCGGGATGTAGCACCTCCCCGTGCAATGGACTGTACCCACGAGCGGTAGCAGGGTACACGTTTTGTGCGGAGTGACCGAAGCGTTCCTTTGCCGACTGTGGCAACGCGAAGAACCGCCGGCAAGCCTTGATCGCTTCGGAGATCTGTTCTTTCGGGATTCCGTGCTCAAGGTAGAAGAACCCGTACACCTCGCAGGCCAGGCGAAGGCGATCGCGCTCTTCGTGTCGCGTTGCATCGGATGACAGTTTCGCCAGTGAGATTTGCGGTAGCGTGATCATTGTTGCTCCTTCATTGGTGCGTTGGCTTTATCGGTCACCTGGAAAACCCAGTAATGCGCGCCCTCCTCCGCGATGTATTTTCCGTCGTTGAGACATTGGGCCGTCACAAGCACGCCCGTATCCTGTAGACGCCGCACTTCATCCCCAAAGGATGTGGTCTCCGCATAGCTCTTGCGGGTGCTTGCGATGATGAATCCGTTGGGGCGCGTCACGCGAGCCAGTTCGCGCAGTGCGTCCGGTCGGATGTGCCCGAGCGTGAAGACGCCGCAGCAGACCGTAATGTCATAGCTCGCGGTGGAGTAGCCGGAGAGCGGCCCGTTAAGGTCGACATCGCCTCGGACATGCCGGTATGCGCGGGTTTTCCGGGCCTGTTCGGCCATCTCCTCGGAGAGGTCGATCCCGTCGATCAACCGGAAGCCGAGGCGTTCCAGTTCCACGCCGACGAGGCCCGTTCCGCAGCCGGCGTCCAGGATTGCGATGGCTGCTCGCTTATTGGCCAAATAGGCTGTCTGCACCGTGCCCGCCAGTTCCGCAACAATCGCCGGCCCGCAGTATTCATCCCGGCCGACATCCAACTCGTAGGAACTTGCCCATTCACGATAAAAGCGTGCCAAGCGATCGACGTCGCCGTCGAGCGCATGGGAATCCTTGATGCGTTTGCGTGCGGCTTGCTCCAGTGCGGTCCCCTGATCGAGGGTATTCATGTCAATTCCTCCGTATAGGGGCAAATTAGGTGCGGTACAGTTCTCATCGGCGGCGCAATTGCCGCGAACCTTGCGATCATTGGTCGCCCCATGCTGCCCGTACCAATGAATCCTACGCGTTCGGCGCTACGGAAACAGCCCGCTCTTAAAGTCGCTACATTAGACTTCCGAAAGCATTAATTTGCTTCGAAAGGTTATGTTTCTCTTCCCCATATTTGACGTCAGAATAGGGACCAAACTCGTCCTGACGACAAGCTAAAATATGTTAAAAAAGTATGTGAATTCTGTAAGGCGACTTTATAATTAGCTCTAAAAAACTCGAATACAATCGAGAGCTGTTCGACAAAAGACGGAATGCGCGGAACCCGTGGAAATTCGCGTTGGTGGGCGTTACGGAACCGTGGGAGACCAGGAACTTCCGATCCTGACAATCTCTCCGTCGAAAGCGCGCCAGCAGCCAAAGGTCGTATCCACGCTTTCAAGCTTCCAAAAGAAGCTTCGAATCAGAACGTAGTCTTAACGATTTTACGGCCTTAGGCTGATCCTACCCCGGCCAATTCGTCAGTCTCACTGCCTGACCACCACTCGCCAATTCGCGCGCGGACATTGCAACAGATCTTTCAAGTAACTTTGCACAATCTTTACGACCGCAAATCGCTGAAAATGGTACGTTCACGACAATGATAGGAGGTCAGTCCGAAAATCAATGCCTATGCAAACTGATGTATGCTCAGACGGCCGAATAGCAAGCGACATGAGGGCAGCAGCCATGACAAGAAGAGCGCTCATATTAATCGAAATCTATCCATGGGACGTTGGTCCGCTCTACGTCCAAGCGGCCCTGCGTCTTGGTCTTCACCCAATTATCCTTTCGGCTGATCCAGCTCGGTACAACCGTCTGACGCCGCAAAGCATCGTCATTCGTGTCGATACAGACAACCTCGACGCGCTGATCCACGAATGTCTTCAGCTACGTGCGAACTATGACATTGCTGGGATTACAAGCACCGGTGACTCATTCTATGCGACAGTTGGAAAGCTCTGCCGGCATTTCGATTTACCCGGACCCGACCCCGAATCCGTTGAACGGTGCTGCGACAAATTAGTTCAACGTCAACTCCTCGCGGAGGCGGGCGTCCCAATACCTGCTTATCGTTTAGCAGCGAACGCGACGGACATAGAACGCTCTGCCACAGAGATTGGCCTACCAGTGATTCTTAAGCCGGCCGAAGGGAGTTTTAGCTGCGGAGTCCGCTTGTGCCGCACCGTCGATGAGTTATTCGAACATTCGACCTATCTGTTGGGCGGGAAGCATAAATGGCAGTCTTCGCCGAGGATACTGGTCGAAGAATTCGCACAAGGCCCGTATTTTAGTGCGGAGATAATGGGGAATGACATCATTGGGATCGGGACCGCTGACTTGGGCGATCTTCCATACTTCGTATTTCGAGAGTGCGCCTTCCCGGCCGCGCTGGCCTATGACCAGCGTAAGTGCATCGCCGAAGTTTCGCTGAACTGTTTGCGAGCTCTCGGCCTTGGCTGGGGGCCAACAGGCATTGAGTTCCGGTGGACGATGCGTGGCCCAGTCGTCATCGAAGTCAATCCACGTCTTCCTTGCACACCAACTCCCCAACTGATTCGGCTGGCTTACGGCATCGATCTTGTCACCGAGCACATCAAGCTGGCGATCGGCGAGGCATGGGATTTGCAAAAAAGGCAATCCCACACTGCAGCCGCGCGGCTACTTGTTCCAGACCGCGATGGCATAATTGATTCGATCGTTGGCGAGAGTCGGGCGGTCGCACTATCCGGTGTCGCCGAGGTAAATTTCCGCGTTGAACCCAAGACGCCGATTCTCAGGAAAGGCGATTCCCGAGACTGGATTGGCTATGTCATAGCCGCTTCACCTAGCCTTGCGCGGACGGAGGAGATACTTGAGGGTGCCGTCAGCTTGATCGATTGGTCGATCACACCATTTTCGACCCGCGGCGAAACAGGAACAACTTGAGGCCCTTCGCCGCGGAGGGGGGCGCAGACCAAAAAATTTCACTTGGATGTCGGCGACATGATGGAGCCCGAAGACGAACTAGAGCGTGTCTTCAGTTAGGGGATTCCCAAATCAGTGTTTGAGTGCTTCATAGGTGGTCGGTTTGATTTGGGGAACCGACCGATGCGGCGATACGGACTTCGCGACGACCAGTGGGATCGGGTCAAGGATTTCCTGCCCGGCCGTGAGGGCCATGTGGGCGGAACGGCGCAGGACAACCGGCTGTTTGTCGAAGCGGTGCTCTACCGCTACCGGGCGGGTATTCCCTGGCGCGACCTGCCACCACGTTTCGGGGACTGGAAGATTGTCTGGCAACGCTTCGACCGGTGGGCCAAGAGTGGCGTTTTTGACCGATCTTCAAGACTTTGGCCAGTGATCACGACAACGAGTACATGTCGCTGGACGCAACCATCGTGCGGGCTCACCAACACAGCGCCGGCGCCCAAAAAAAGCGGGCGAAAACCAAGCCATCGGACGCTCCCGAGGCGGACTGATCACCAAGATCCACGCCGTGGTCGACGCCTTGGGCAACCCCGTCGGCTTCTCTTTGACCCCCGGCCAAGCCTCCGATCTTAGCCAACTGGGCCGCTGCTCGACCAAGTCGACCCGCAAGCCCTTCTTGGGGACAAGGCCTACGACGCCGACGCCCTCATCCAGACCCACAAGGACCGCCGAATCACCCCGGTCATCCCACCCAAGGCCAACCGCCTCATCCCGCACCAGACCGATTTCGCACTCTACCGCGAGCGCAATCTCGTCGAGCGGTTCTTCAACAAGCTCAACACTTCCGCGCCATCGCCACGCGTTATGACAAGACCGCGCGCAATTTCCTTGCCGTCGTCCAACTCGTCGCCATAACTTTCCTCCTCAACTGAGGACACGCCCTAGTAGTCGTCCCTGAAGAACCCACTTGCTAGTCGACCGTGAACTAATCCGCAAGCCATTGATCTGGCCTGGGAAGCGGATAGCGTCTTTTGAATTGCAGGATTAGCGGTATTTGGACGCTGTTTTCCTGCAATTCGGTTTTCGATTCCCTTGTGCTGCGGAGCGTGATTCACTCGGTTCGGCGGCGGCGAATCGAGGGGACGGCGAATGTCCAGGCCACGCGAGAAGCGCGAGACGGGAGAGCAGGACCTGTTCCGCTCCAGGCTCGATCAGATCATCAACATGAAGCACGAACTGGTGCGGCTGGCGCAGGCGATCGACTGGCCGGTGCTGGAGGAGCGTTTCGGCGCCGTCTATTCGGACGGCCCCGGCATGCCGCCGCTGCCGACCCGGCTGATGGCGGGGCTGGCGATCCTCAAGCACACCTTCAACCTGTCGGATGAGGTGCTGTGCGAGCGCTGGGTGGAGAACCCTTACTTCCAGTATCTCACCGGCGAGACGTTCTTTTGCCATACGCTGCCGTTCGACCGCTCCTCGATGACGCGTTGGCGCAGCCGTATGGGCGAGGAGCGGATCATGGTGCTGTTGCAGGAGAGCCTCAGCCTCGCGGTCAAGACCGGGCGATGAAACCGGCCGACACGCGCCAGGTGATCGTCGACACCACCGTGCAGCCGAAGAACGTCATGTTCCCGACCGACGCCAAGCTCATCCATCGGGCACGCGAACGGCTGGTGCGGCTGGCCAAGAGGACGGGGCTCCATTTGCGCCAGAGTTATGTGCGGGTCGGCAAGCTGGCGCTGATCAGCCACCAGCGCTATGCCCACGCCAAGCAGTTCAAGCGGGCCAACAAGGCGCTACGCAAGCTCAAGACCTATCTCGGCCGGACCATTCGCGACATTGGTCGCCAGATCGCCGGCGATGCGGGGCTGGACGCGCTCTTCAAATGGCCGCTGTACCAGCCTGCCACCGTTCTCGAGCAACGTCAGCGCCAGCGCGGCCGCAAGATCTACAGCCTGCACGCGCACGAGGTGGAATGCATCGGCAAGGGCAAGGCACATATGCCCTACGAGTTCGGGGTAAAGGTGTCGGTGGCCACCACGCTGAAGCGCTCCAGGGGTGGCCAGTTCGCCCTGCATGCAAAGCACTGCCCGGCAATCCCTATGACGGCCACACGCTGGCAAGCGTCATCCCCGACATGGAAAAGACCATCGGCAACGAGATCGGCCGCATCCTCGCCGACGCCGGCTATCGCGGCCATAACGCACCGCAGAGCCACAAGCTCAGGGTCTTCACCGCCGGCCAGAAACGCCGCGTCACCCCAGCCAAAGCGCCAGATGCGGCGGCGCTCGGCGGTCGAGCCCGTCATCGGCCACATCAAGAGCGAACACCGCATGGGCCGCAACTACCTCGCCGGCCAGCAGGGCGACGCCCTCAACGCCATTCTGGCCGCCGTCGGATACAGCTTCTCCCTCCTGCTCAGGTGGCTGAAGGGATTTTTGTGGCTTCTCATCGCAGCCCTACAAAGTCAGCCGAAAGAGCTCGAAGCCTGATCCCTCTCATTGTTCACGGCCGACTTGCTATGCTGCCGGCTTGCGCATCTCGGAGGCGGTTCAGCTGAAGCCCACGTGCGCCTGCCAAAGGGCGTCGCAGACGATCGCCCTGGTGACGCCGCCGAAGAAGGCGAGCGCCCGCACCTGGCCCTCGATCCAGTCCGGCAGCTTCTGGCTGGACCTGGCAAAGGCGAAGGTCAGATTGGAGGCGCCCAGCACCGCGACAACTTTTCGGCAAAGCGCCGACGCAATGTGCCCCGTGTTGGGCGTTGCACCAAGGTAAGGCAATTCCTTGTTCTAAATCCTCTCGCTGGCCAGTAGCACTATCCGCGCCCTCGCGGCAGGCCTTGCGCCGTGCCTCGACGCCGGACCAGACCCTCCAGTTCCCTCCGCTCTGCTGCGGAGCCAGCGCCTTGAGCAGCGGCCAACCTGGACTCGTCCCGTCCTCCAGAAGCAAAATGTTACGCAGATGCTTGTCCACCCTGACCCGAGCCATCCTCCTGCACGCTGTCGCCGTTGCGCGCGACGAAGACCGCAACGCTTCATCGCGCTTGGCGTAGTGGCACTGGGACCGCCCATGGAATGACTCATGCGAGGCGTCTCAAGGCTGTCCGCGATCCAGCGCCAGATCTCTGCCTGGCCCGAGGCGCGCAGAGCTGGCCGGTTGTGCAGGAGCCGTCGGCAATATCCGCCTTCCTCGTTCGGATGGGTAACGCTGGCGTCTCCCGTCGCATTCTATCTCGCTTTCCGAACGTAGCCGTGATGCGAACTCTTGCTGCATATAAAGTCGAATCAGGGGGATTAGGGTCATACGATACGGAGTCTTGACTTTGGCAGTCGCTCTGTGACATTACCTATATAAGGGCCGAAAGAAGGCGATATGGATCATGTATAGGTCACAGAGACCCGAATGACGGCAACGCATAAACGCACCTATTCGCGCTACGCGATGGAAGCGCTTGGCCTTTTCGGTAAGACCGTCCGGCTTGGCCGGATGCAGCACCGGTTAACCGCACAGGAGTTAGCCGAGAGAATCGGTGTTTCACGCAGCACCCTGCAGCGCATCGAGAAGGGCGATCCCAAAGTCGAAATCGGACTGATGTTCGAAGCTGCTGCCATTGTCGGTGTGAAGCTGTTCGATGCCGACGGCAATGGCATCACAGCCCTCACAGGCCGCATGGACGATCGCATCGCGCTGCTGCCGAAGCACGTCTACAAGGCCGGCAAGCAGATCGTCGATGAGTTCTAAGGTCCCTAAGTACGACGAAGCCTATGTCTGGGTCTGGCTGCCGGGCGAGACCGCGCCGGTTGTCGCCGGGCGGCTATATGCCCATGACGGACTCGTCAGCTTCAACTATGGCAGGAGCTTTCGTGAACTGGGCAGCGCGATCCCGCTTTATCTCCCGGAACTGCCCCTGAAGGCAGGCGAATTGCCTTTGCTTCCTGGCCTAACCATGCCGGGATGCATCCGCGATGCTGCCCCTGATGCCTGGGGACGACGGGTTATCCTAAACCGCAAATTCGGTGTGAAGGGCGATGAAATCGCGCGGCTCGATATTTCAGAACTGACGTTCTTGCTGGAATCAGGCTCGGACCGCATCGGCGCGCTCGATTTTCAGTTTTCGCCCATGCATTACGAGCCGCGCGCACTGGCCAATGCCACTCTCGAAGAGCTTGTCCAATCGGCGGAGCGGGTAGAGAAAGGTTTTCCGCTCACCCCCGAATTAGATCAGGCGCTGCATCACGGCAGCTCGATCGGCGGCGCAAGGCCAAAGGCGCTGATCGAGGATGACGCCGTCAAGCATGTCGCGAAATTTTCCTCGTCTGCCGACCTTTACAGCGTCGTCAAAGGAGAATTCATAGCCATGCGGCTTGCCGCCTTGTGCGGCATCAGAGCGGCATCCGTCTCGCTCGTTCGCGCCGCAGGCAACGACGTGTTGCTCGTCGAGCGATTCGACCGGATCAAGGTCACGGGCGGCTGGCAACGCAAATCCATGGTCTCAGCGCTGACGATGCTCGCGCTCGATGAGATGATGGCGCGTTACGCCAGCTACCAGGATTTGGCGGAGATCATTCGCCACCGATTCACCGCGCCGTCGGAAACTCTGCGCGAGTTGTTCAGCCGCATTGTCTTCAACATACTTTGCGGCAACACCGACGATCATGCCCGCAACCATGCGGCATTCTGGGACGGGGCTAGGCTCACCCTCACGCCTGCGTACGATATTTGTCCGCAGGCCCGCAGTGGCCAGGAGGCCAGCCAGGCCATGCTCATCAGCGGCAATAACCGCATGAGCCGGATAGCGTCCTGCCTTGAAGCCGCGCATCACTTCCTGCTCAGCGCGCCGGAAGCTCTTGCGATTGTTGAAGGCCAGCTCCGATGCATTGCCGAGAATTGGCCGCGTGTCAGCGAGGAAGCTACGCTATCCGGCATAGATCGCAATCTGTTCTGGGGCCGACAGTTCCTCAATCCCTACGCTTTTACGGCGCTGGAAGGAAGCGCCGACGTTCTCCGCGCTCTGGCTGACGAACTACGCAACAGTGTTCACGCCTGATCCGGCGCTGGATTTCGGACAAGCTCGGCAAGCGCAAGACGCCCACAATATGGACAACCCTTGCCGTGCCAGGACGAAGATTGAACAAACGGCTCTTCAACAGTGACAACGTGCACTGCGGAGAGATGTGGAGCTGACACCGCAAAAGCCCAAGACGCGCGACTTCCCGCGATACAACTCCACATAACTGAGCGTCTACAAGCGGTGCAGCCAGCCAAACATCCAGCCATCAAAGCGATGATCGTCTGATCTTTTGCCGATGACATCACGTCGGGGAAGACTTGTTCGAGCGCTTGCCGATTCATATCGATACCGGCCTGGGCGTAGCGCATCGTTAGTTCAGCCCGAGTGGCCTGGCCATCGACTGATGGTGGCGATGTCAACACCCGCCTTAACGAGGTGGATGCCGTCGTGTCCCGCAAAGGGCGATGATGGATGCTTTTTTCAGCCAGGGTGGTTCCTTCGCCCGCAGCCATGTGTGCGCAGCAAGTATCGAACACCGAACCGGGTGAGCAGTGTGGGGCGGTCGTTGCTTTGCTCGGCGGGACAGGGCGATACCAGACGAAGGTCACAATAGAAGATTCAGGATCCCTGAACTCGTGCATCCGTATTGAACATCAGCGAAAACAGAGCGTAATCCCGCTGTCCAGAAGGCGTGCGGCGGTCGATACGCGCCAGGACGCTCTTGATTTCCGGGCTCATCGAGATGTTCGACAGGTGCCACCCACGCGCCCTCTTGAAGGGAAGTGTCACCACCAGTTGCAGCGTATCCATATATTCGGGGTGCTCCGAAATCAGGAACCGCGCAAAGGCATGCATCGCCGCCAGCCTTGCATTGCGGGTCGCAACTGCCACGCTCGACCTCAAGTGATGTGAGAAAGCTGCCCATCCTGTCGGTATTGATGTCGGAGACCGCTTCTTTCAAGAATATATTCCCGCTCTCCCGCGGCATGAGCCCGTGGCATGCTTCGGCCCAATGCTGTGGATTGATGTTTCTTCATGCCACAACCTCGCTGACGAGACCGCCGAAAGCCCCTTCAAAGCGGTCGGTGGCGATCTCTCGCAGCTGCGGAAGGTAGTGCATTGATTTTTCGTGGAATGGGGACCCTGTTTAAAGGGTGATTTTCGTCCAAACGGGACCCTTTAACGATGGGGTCATCAAGATGCCTCCGGCTTGATCGGAGGCATTTGTGTTTTGGATGTTGGTTTTAGAGACGATTGCAAAGATACGTCGGCTGTCGCTGGTCCAGCGGAAGTCGATCAAAGCGATCTGCCGTGAGCTGAAGATCTCGCGCAAGGTGGTGCGCAAGGTCCTGCGTTCTGAGGAGACGCAGTTCCGCTACGAGCGCAAGCACCAGCCCTATCCCCGCATGGGAGCTCGGCGTGAGACGCTGGACCGGCTTCTGTCGGCGAATGCGGCCAAGCCGCAGCGGCAGCGGCTGCCGGTCGCTTCGACGGCTTCCATTGCATTCCCCCGTCGGTGTCGAAGACCTGCACGGTGCGCTTCGACAACAACAAATACTCGGTGCTGTCGAGTGCCGTCGGTCGGCCCGTCGAGATCCATGCTTGTGTCGATCGGATCGCATCCGCCAGAGGATGGCGTGGTCGTGGGAGAACACGTTCGCTCCTTTGGCCGCAACGAGGCCGTCTACGATCCCTGGCACACGGCGCGCGCCGTTCCTTGGCTGGGTCCTGCGGTCGGCAATGGAGAAGGTGCGGCGCAGCTCAAGGCGGTTGATGACGTCGACCGGCAGATGGTGTTGATCCTCACCTGGGTGCTGACCGACGGATTGAGCGCGGTCGAGGCCGCCTGTCAGGAAGCCATCGAGCACGGTGCATCGTCGGCGCCGGTGATCCTCAACATCCTGGCCCGCAGCCGCGATCCGGCGCCGGGCACGATCCTTTCCATTCCCCAGGCGCTGGAGCTAGCTCACGAGCGGTCGCCGACTGCGCCCGCTATGACAGTCTCAGGAGGACAAACAGCCATGGAACGCACCGAGGTACTGGAACTGATGGGAGCGCTGAAGCTCTACGGAATGCGCAGAGCCTATGACGAGATCATGGGCGCGTCGCCATCAAGCGACGGCACGAGCCGCCCAGGATTGTCGGTGATCTCTTGCAGGCCGAGATATCGGAGAAGCAGGCCCGCTCCATCAAATACCAGTTCGCTGTCGCCAAGTTGCCGCTGGCCAAGGACATCGACGACTTCGACTTCGCCGACACGCCGGTCACCCCCTGATGCGCGATCTCGCCCGGCGGCGCCTTCGTCGCCGATCAGCGCAACACCGTCCTGGTCGGCCGCCTTCACGGGTCACCCAACTCGCGCGGAAGGTCGACCGCATTGTGACGGGCGCGTGTCGACTTCCCAACAATGTCAGACAGGAGACACAACGCTATCGGAGCGATCGCATTGCCCGAAATGATTTTCCCAGTTGGCACGACAATTGCGGTCCTATGCGCAAAAGCAAACTAGACCTGAGAGCCGCACCGCATGAATGTAGCCTCCCAATATCTGCCGCTTGTGGCGCATCACGAAGCCGGGCACGCGGTGGCCGCCATCGTTTTGCACCGTCAGATGTTCGACGACGACCGTGAACTCCCTGCTTTCTCAAGTGTTAGTATTTACCCCCACGCCGGTGACGGAGAGTGCGGTGGTGTTGTCGAAGGCGCGGGTTTTTATTTAGCGCAAGGATTCACCTCGAAGCGAAAGCCGATTTTCGAGGACGATATGGATCGATGTTTGGAACGCGATGATGCGATCCGGGAGATAGTTGCGTGTCTGGCAGGTCCTTTTGCAGAATCCGCATTCGAAGGCTATCTGGACCCGCGCGATATGGCGATGAATGCGTCCGATGGGAATGAGGGGAGCAGCGACTACGCGGATGCCAAGCGAATCTATGGTGAGTTGCGGTTCCTGATGCCGCGCCGCCCCGATTGGGGGCGGATCGAAGATTGCACGGCCCGGCTAGTACTCGATCACTGGTCGGCCATCGAAGCATTGGCCGCGCATTTGCTGGTCAAGTATGATCTCCAATTCGATGAGGCTCTGACGATTGTTGCGCCGCATCTTCCGCCCATGCCAGCAGCTACGCCGCCAGAGCGTCATCCGCAGCCTGCTTGATCAGCCATTCGATGTGATTTGACCACATCTGCAACACCTCGCGCTTCTCCTTGACGTTGCTATAGAGATTGTAGATTTCGCCAATGTCTGTCAAGGACGCCGCCTTGTGTTCACTATGTGCTCGATGACGTGTGGCAATACCTGCCGCCTGCCGAGATTTGTCGCGAGCGTCCTGCGCAGATCGTGAAGGGTCCAGTTCTCCAAAGCCACCCCGTCAGTATTGACCTTGCCGTCTAGAGCCTTCTTGCCCTTCGCGTAGCCTGAGAAGTGGCTTCTTTCGTTGCCCCTCGCAGGGAAAAAAACGTGTCATTGGTCTTCGGTACCGACTGGGGGACCGACACCGCCAGTGTGGACAGCGGAATAAGCGTAGGCTCTTCGTTCTTCGTGCGGTCACCCGATAGTTCCATGTTCCGGCTTCAAGGTTGAGGACCAACGCATCGCGGCAACTTCCGTACGCCTCTGTCCGGTCAGAATGAGCAGCTTGACGATGGAGCCGAACGAATAGCCGATATCGCCCGGTTCGGGCTCACAGCCCGTCCATATAGCCGCCAGTTCGGCATCGTTCACCACTCGCTTGCGCTTGACGATCGGGGCCGGATCCGGATTTTCCAATCCCTCGCGGGGAAACCGCGATGAGCCGTTGCGGCGGTTTGCGACACCAGTTGAAAAATGCCCGCATACACCAGAAGGCCGTGTTAGCCGCTTGCGGGTGACCCCCGGCGACGATCTTCTTGGTGATGTTAGCAATGTCGGTGTCGATCACATGGTGGATAGAGCGACTCCCGAGGGCAGGCACAAGATACCGGTTCAGGCTGGCCTCGACCAGTGCGGTGTTTTGAGGGTCGTTACTCGGCGGCCTGGAGGTGACCGCCATCGCCGTCCTCGGTATCGTCAGCGCTGATATGCGCCTGATCGGCAAGGAAGGCTGGCAGTTCCGATGGAGCTATGCTGGAATTTGGGTGACGAGGCTGATCAAGCGGCGCTCTGCGGCTTCGTTTCGATGACCTCGATTCCGTCCAGGAACCTGGCACCTGCGATGAGTTTCGGCAACTGATTTTGTCCTTTCAATCGTGCCACCTCCTGGCCGCGGCAATGACCAGCTTGAAGACCATCAGCTGGGCGATTTTCCAGGATAGCGAGCCCTTGCTACGCACCGTGCGATGGCGAACGGTTGCAAAGACGCTTTCGATGGGATTGGACGATCGCAGATGATCCCAGTGTTCGGCGGGGAAATCGTAGAGCGCCAGCGACGCATTCTGATCTTTCGTCAGTCAGTCGACCGCCTTGGCATACGCTTCGGCCTCCATCTCGATCGCATGCGCAAGCAATTTGCGCGCGCCGCTGCGAAGTACATCCGTCGGGGTATCATCGATTTCGTCGGGCTGACGAAGGCGAACAATGTGTTGATAGTCTCGTTCATGGCATATCACTCTCCTTGAGAGGTACTGGCAGGCTTCATCACCCGCCTCGATACGCCGCTCTCCTCAAGCCGTCATCATCCAGTTTCCGCCATGGCTCCCCCTGATTGATCCGCTTCACCTGTGCAACTGCACAGGCTGCCCTAGCGGGGAGATTGGCCTCCAATGGCGAAAACTTGCCGCAGGAGACCCTCCGATGACCGTGCCTATGGCGCCGCCGCTACGACAACTTGCCGACAAGCAGCGTGCGATCCACTGCCGCGCTACTGCGCCTTCAAGGGACGTCTGGATCGCGACGCAGGAGCCGATGACCGTTACGGAATCAATTCCAGGTCGCGCTGGCCGTCGCTGTGCCCGTTCGACGGTCTGGTGGCAATTTGGGCACATCTTCTGTCGCCGACAGTGGCGATGGCTGACGCTTCAACGAAACGGGGTCTTCGACGTCTGCTGCCTTCGCCGATGCTTTGCGAAGTGGCATAATGTTTCGACGCACGCAGGCGCGGGCAGGGGATGTCAGTCATGAATCTCCTGACTGGCGCGGATCAGGCCGATTGGCGGGATGAAAGATCATACGACTACACCGCTGGCCTGACGCTGCGGGAATGGGCTTGGGAGTTCTTACGCCGCAATCCAGCGTTCCAGCGCGATCTGACCGCTGCGCGCCAGCATTGCAAGACTTGGTCTCTCCAATCCTTTCTCGATATGGTCGCGTCGGCCGGCGACCTGTCACGCTGGGGTGTTCTGTTTCGCGGAGTCTTGTGGCCGCGCTTCGGTCGTATTCTGGTGTCCGCTCTGGTGCGTCCATGTGCTGCCGGTCATTGCGGAACGGTTGCCTGCCTCGTCGCCGACACCGCCGTTCGAACTCTCGGCATTGCCCTGTCGTGCAACCGTCCTGCTGGCGCCCGACAAGAGCCAGCATGTTCTTCTTCGCAATGCGGACCACGCGCTGCAGCTCGCCGTCTCGGGCGCGAATATCCTCCACCCTGTTTGCCTGCATACGCAAGCCATCTGGCCCGCGGTGCTTTTAAAGCATCGACTGAGGGGACTGGAGTGCCTCAATGCTCTCAGTCTAGGGCAACAGTTGCCCCCCCGCTTGTTTGCGCCGGAAAAGCGCGGCGTCCGTTTGTCCTTCGTTCTTCGTGCGCTCGACGGTTCGCTCGCCGGAGCACCTCATCGCGAGCTCGCCGAAGTTCTCATCGGTCAACGGCGCGTCCATGCCGACTGGGCGGATCCTCGCGATCATCTGCGCGACCGCATCCGTCGGGCCGTCTCGCGTGGCCGCGCGCTCATGAATGGTGGCTACAGAGATTTCCTAATTTGAAAAGCGACAGTCCGCGCTGTGCGTCGGTGGATGAACGTTCGCTCGCAGCTGTACCCGTCACCAACAGTTCGCCCGCCGACAGGACTGCATGGCGCCTTGCAAGGTGCGCTCTGGTCTAGCTTGTCGATGCCGAAATGAGATGGGCGAGGGTGCCAAGGCGGTGGTTCATTAGGGCCGGCCTCGACCTGGACGCACATCATTGGTCGGAAAGCGGCGTGCACCGCAATGTCGCCATAGCAGCCAAGATCCTTTGAGTCCGGACCTGCAGTCCTGTTGGACCGGCGGGTGCAACAATATGGAGGGATTTGAGGCCTCACACCGTTCCCTGGTCGACAGCTCGGTCAACATAGCACCCACCGCTTGATTATGGAAATGGTGTGCCTGGAGTGCAGCGAGTAGCGGCTTGCTGCGCACTGTCCTAAGAATAGCAGTCATGACCCGTCTGGGCGTCTCCAACACGACGATTCAACCGCTTGGGCATTGTCGCATATCCCACAATGTAGAATGCGCAACAGGGCAAAAGCTGATCCATCGGCGGTTTATCAATGCTTTTTGGCTTGGCACGGCCCATGCAACGCAATCGGCAAAAGGCGCACGAACTGAGTGGCCCATCGGCCCTAGGAGCGCTGACTTATGCCCTCCCAAGGCATGTCCGGCCCGGCAGCGAGCTCAGTCGCCTGCCGGGCATCCGTGTTTCAGGTCAACGGCGTTTGGAACTTCCAATTAGGTGGCGGCATTGACCGCAGGCCGCCCCCCGGTGGGGCGGAGAGACAGTGCAGCAGGTTTCAAATCCCGCCCATGCAAAGATATTTCATTTCCAGATAGTCCTCGAGGCCATGACGGGAACCCTCCCGCCCGATGCCGGATTGTTTGATCCCGCCAAACGGTGCCGCCTCCGAGGACATGCGTCCCGTGTTGATGCCAACCATGCCATATTCCAGAGCCTCTGCCACACGCCAGACCCGCTTCAGGTTTGAGGCATAGAAGTATGCGGCGAGGCCGTAGATCGTGTCATTGGCCTCGCGCACGACCTGATCCGCATCGTTGAAGCGAATGATCGGCGCGAGCGGCCCGAATGTCTCCTCTTGCGCGACTGCCATGACGCTGGAAATCTCGGTGAGGACCGTGGGTTCGAAAAACGTGCCATTCTTGCCGATACGCTGGCCCCCGCATCGTATTGTGCCGCCTTTCGCAATGGCATCTGCGATGTGAGACTCGATCTTGGCCAGAGCATGCTTGTCGATGAGCGGTCCGATGTCCACTCCGGCATCGAATCCGTCGCCAACCGACAAGTGCCGGATTCTTTCCACGAATTTCTTGACGAACTCATCGTGAACGCTCGATTGGACGTAAATGCGGTTCGCGGAAACGCAGGTCTGGCCGGCATTGCGGAACTTCGCCTGGACCGCACCGTCAACAGCACCGTCAATGTCGGCATCATCGAAGATGATGAAAGGTGCATTGCCGCCGAGTTCAAGGCTGACCTTCTTGATCTGGTCAGAGCACTGACGCATCAGCAGCCGTCCGACCTCGGTCGAACCGGTGAAGCTGATCTTTCGAATCTTGGAATTGGTGCAGAGTTCACGGCCCACGCGATCACCTTCGGACGCATAGATCAGGTTGACCACGCCATCGGGAAAGCCGGCCTGATGGGCGAGGGCGAACATTGCGCCAGCCACGAGCGGCGTCTGTTCAGCGGGCTTGAGCACGATTGTGCAGCCCGCAGCCAAGGCCGGCGAGATTTTGCGCGCCACCATGGAGGCCGGGAAATTCCATGGCGTGATCGTGCCAACAACGCCGATGGGCTGCTTGATCACTAGCATTCGGCGGTCTGTCGAGGGTGCCGAGATCGTCTCGCCATAGACGCGATTGGCCTCCTCGGCATACCATTGCAGATACGCCGCCGCATGCGATACCTCTGAAATGGCTTCGGCAAGCGGCTTGCCCATTTCCGCAGTCAGAATCGCGGCGAGATCGCCTGCATGGTCGATGATCAGCTGATGCCATCGCCAAAGAACGTCGCTACGTTCTCGGGCCGTCAACGCGGCCCATCCCGACTGCGCAACATAGGCCTTGTCTACCGCAGCACGTGTCTCCTCCACGCCCATATCGGGAAGCTCTGCCAAAACTTCGCCGGTCGACGGATTGACGACCTCGAACGTCTTATTGCCAACTGGTCTGCCGAGTGCCGGCAGGCGGTCGATGGCTCCAAACAGGTGCGGGGATTTCAGACGGCGGATCATCGGCAGGCACAGGGGCAATACCGGATTCCTCCTCAACGCAGCGAACATCCAGGTCGACAGGCCGTCAGTGTGTATTCTGCACCAGTGGGTTCGTCGTAGGGCCTCGGCAAAGCAGCTGGTAGACCACGCTAGCCCGATGAAAAGACAGCAGTTTCGTTAGTTTGAGTGCCCGCGGTTCATCAATTGATGGATTGAGCAGTCGGATGTTTGCTTCATCCACCATGCCTGCTGGTGGCATGCGACTGAATTCTGCAAAAAGGCGGCATACATGCTGAGGAGCGCCATTTCGGCGAGAGGCCGCCGGACCGCCAATGCCGCGCAAGGTCGGCGAAAACGACTCCGCGCGTCTGCATGATCTGCTTGGCCCACGGGCCTCCACATTCGCTCTTCCCACGAGAAGCCCCGATGAAGAAGGAAGGTGAGATGAGTTTCTTTACTCATCCTTGCCGCCCAGCGGCGGGCCGACCACCAAAATGGCGGGCTCGGCCGAAAGCAGCTTTTTGGCCGCCGCCTTGACCTGTTTGAGCGTCACCCGACCGATGCTGCGGGCGCGACGCTGGTTGTAGTCGACGTCGGCCTTGTGAATCTGCAAATCCAGGAGCCGGTCTGCAATCGAGCGGGTCGAGCCCAGTTGGTCGATGGCATAGGCGCCGATCAGGTGCTTCTTCGCCGCCTTGAGCTCGGCCCCGGTCGGTCCTTGCTGCGCCATCTGCTTTACCACATCTCGCACGATGCTCAGTGTTTGGGCAGCGCAGTCCGAGCGTGTCTCTGTCGTAACCAGAAGCGAGTCAAGGGTTAGTTCAGAGCTGACGTGATAGGCAAGGCCGCGTTTTTGACGTACCTCCTCGTAAAGGCGGGAAGTCAAGTATGAGCCGCCAAGGATGTCGTTCAGCAGCACGGCCGCGTAGAAATCCGGCGCGCTAGGCTTCACGCCAGGCCAGGCCAACGTCAGCGAAGTCTGCGGCAGGTCGTAGTTCTCCTCCACCAGTTGACCGAGTTTCGGCGCGACATCGTAGACGGGGACGAGGGTTTGTTGCTCAGGCAAATCACCAAACAGCTGGTCAAGCCTTTCCCTCAACGTGTTCGCGTCAATGTCACCCACCACGGCAATATGGAGCCCGTCGCGAGCGAAAATGGCCTGGTGGAAGGCGCGGAGGTCGGACGGCGTGATGCCGGGGAGGCTCTCTTTTGTGCCTTTTCCCGGCCTTGAACAAGGATGCGCGCCATAGATCGCGCGCAGCCATTTGCGCTGAGCGATGGCGTTAGGGTCTCGCTCGCTGCCGACGATGCGGGAGACAATCTCGGCGCGGACGCGATCGATCGGCCCCTGCTCGAAGCGCGGCGCGTTCAGCGCGAGCCGAAGCAGGCCGAACGCCGCGTCCTGCTTTTTGGAAAGCATGCACATCGATCCGTAGATGTCGTCGCTTTGCGCGTCCAAACTCATTTCGGCGCCGGCATGGTCGAGCTTCACCTGGAAGGCATCGCTGTCGTAATGGCCAGCGCCTTCGATGAACAGGCCGGCCATCAGTTTGGCCATCCCCTCCTTCCCGACCGGGTCCTGCTTGGTGCCGCCCTTGAAGGCAAAGCCGATGTTGACCGTCATCTCTTGATTCTCCGTCTTGGGCAAGAGATAGCCCGTGGTCGAACGGTCGAACGCGAGATAGCGGGCGGCAACTGCTTTGATTTGCTCGGGGGTAACCTTGCGGATGCGCTCGGCGCTCGGCCCCATGCTGCGATGAACATCCAGGAGGTGAAGTCCGAAAAGGGCATCATCGCCTGGCTGGTGGAGGACCACACAGTGGAAATCGATTCGGCCGTTCCTCGACATCCTTCACGGTACCGCCGGTGGCCAGCGTCGAGCCGTAGATGCTGGCGAGCCAGTCCAGGTTGTCTTCCGCAAAGATCATATTGCGCAAGTAGTGGTCCTTGGCCTTGCCTAGTTCCTCGTTGCTGACACCATCCTCGGCAATGCGGGCGACTTCGGCAGCGGCCGCCGCTTCGAGATCAGCCAGCTTGGCATCGCCGCGCGGTGCGCCATAGATGGCGAACTTGGTGTCGTCGAGCATAGTGCCCTGGAAATAGACGCGGGCGCTGGAAGCGATACCTTGCTGGACAGCGAGCGCCTGGTAGAGCCGGCCGCGGTTACCGCCGCCGAGAATTTCGGCCAGCAGGTCGAGCGCTTCGGCCTCGCCCGGCTTGGCGGTGTGGTAGGACGGCACCACCCACTGCGTCGAAAAACTGGGCACGCTGACGCGGGCGTCTGAGAGCGTGACGGTGCGCCTGGTGTTCTGCTCGGGCTCAACCGGCCGGATGCGCGGCGGCAGGTCAGGTCCGCGCGCCACCTTGCCATAGGTCTTCTCGGTCAGCACCTTCACCGTCTCCGGCTCGACATCGCCGGCCACGATCAGCACGGAGTTGTTGGGCGTGTAATATTTGTCGTAAAAGGCCTTGGCGTCGACGCGGTTCAGCTGCTCGATCTCCTGCATCCAGCCGATGATCGGGATGCGATAGGGCTGGTTCTGCCACAGCGTCGCGTCGATCTCCTCATGGAGCACGTCCTGCGGGTTAGTGTCGGTGCTTGAGCGGCGCTCCTCGATGACCACGTCGCGCTCGGTCTTGACGACATCGTCGGTCAGGATGAGGTTTCGCATTCGGTCGGCCTCGAAGCTCATCATCAGCTCGAGCGCCGACGGCGCCACTGTCTGATAGAAGGCGGTGTAGTCGGAGGAGGTGAAGGCATTTTGCGAGCCGCCGATCTCGAACACTGCGCGGTCGAATTCGCCGGCCGCATGGTTGGTCGTCGCCTTGAACATCAGATGCTCGAAAAAATGGGCAATGCCGGATTTGCCCGGCGGCTCGTCGGCGCTGCCGATCTTGTACCACACCATGTGGGTGACGATCGGCGCCCGGTGGTTGGGAATGACGACCACCTCCATGCCGTTGTCGAGCACGAAATCCCTCGCCTTGCCGTCCTCCCATGCGACGGGGATCGGAGCCGTCCCCGCGCCGACCAACTCGGACGCAACGGACGTCCTGCGAAGCCCATGAGTGCGGGGCTTGCTTGGTAGTTCTGATAGGGAGAGTGGGGTTATGG
This sequence comes from Mesorhizobium sp. M2A.F.Ca.ET.043.02.1.1, assembly GCF_003952405.1. Lineage (NCBI taxonomy): Bacteria > Pseudomonadati > Pseudomonadota > Alphaproteobacteria > Hyphomicrobiales > Phyllobacteriaceae > Mesorhizobium > Mesorhizobium sp. M2A.F.Ca.ET.043.02.1.1. The sequence goes on along the minus strand of NZ_CP034445.1, from coordinate 2,583,863 downwards.
GCTGCGTTCCCGGCAAAGTGATCTGTTCCTCATTTTGAAGGATCTATGTCTCCCGAACGCCTATTGGGAGAAAGTGGATCGGCACGCGACGCCGAGCCACGTGAGCCGTCAGCGTGTTGCTGGGCCTGACGCGAGCCTCATCTTTGGATGCGTCCGGGAAACTTTCGGCATGGTGAGGCCATGGGAAGTCTGCTCGTTATCCATTGGGTGTTTGCGGATACCTGAGCATGCCCCGTGCCAAGTAAGAAAGCCCCGATTCGCAAGGTTTGATCCAACCTTGATACTTGCGATATCCGACATTGTCGGGCATCCGACAGAAAGCGCCTTTCGCCGGCGCGCCGGCTATGACGCTCGCCTCCTCCGGCGTGACGACGATCCTTTGGCGGGCGCCGCGCACACCGATCTGCCCGCCTATCAGCACCGCGACATCGAAGGACAGCGCGATCGTGACTGGATGGGTCTTACGCAAACATGCAGCAGTGCCACCGCGATCAGGACTTCATCCGCCCCACAAAGACCCGAGCGCGAGGGACGACGTGTAAGGCAACATGTCATCCTCGATAATGATGCCGCGCATAAAGAGGTAAGGTCCCTCGTCGTACCGGCGAGCCCCTTCGCTGGGTCTCGCGAGGGTCTGGTTTGCGAACGTCGACCGACAGCATCACGGCATGGGCGGCCCCATCGGTAGGCAAGCATTGACCGTGCCATCAGCGTTGAGGCAGCGCAGAGCCCAATTTCCCGGTGCCAGCCGGTACGTTGGAGCTTCAACTGTGGCCAGCCAAGCGGGCCGAGGCCGTGAAACTCCTGATACCCTGGACCGTCCGGATTGCAACGCACGACGCCTTGGTCTCGCGCCAACGTCCATTGACGCTCAGCGAAGCATCATGCGGACGAGCTGGGAAAGCTTGGCCGGGCCGGCGCCTTCCCAGGCGCACGGGACGCGCGACGACCCATGTGGACCTTGGATTTCACTACGCACTTACGCTGCTTCGGCCTTGTCAGCAGCCTGAGCATAAAGCGTGCTCAGCTTTCAGGGCGAGCCTCTTTCATGTTGATAGCATCTGTCGTCATTCAGGATCGCCCCATTTTCGCATGCCGCTTGCAGCTTTCAGACTGTTGTCAGCCAGGGCCGCCATAAAGGGTCTCGTTTAACGCATTCGGGAGGCTTCATGACTCGACCACATTAATTTCGGGCGGTTCGCCGGCGCTCCGAATGGCACTTAACACCAGATCCTCTCCAAACCCGTGATGATCCAAGAGGAAAACGAAAAATCCCTAAATCAGAAAAAAGCACCGATACGGTCGGCTCCAGGCTGATGAAATTGCGGTCTCACTTGCCACGCACGATACTTGCGATGGCGATGGCCATTGCAAGGGCCGGTCAAGCACCCAAGACGCTGACAAGCACGCCTCCGACCAAAGCTCGATCGTTGGCAGCCTTTCTAGCCGTATACTTGGGGCATTTTGGGACGGCGATCCGGACGCCGATTAAAACCTGCCGGTCGTCTAAATGGAATGGTTGGTCCGGGTCCTTACTGGACCTGCGCCAACCCGATCGGGCCGGCGCACAGGGGCACCCAGACAATTGGACACGTCGCCTTTGCGCGGCGGCTTGCACTTTCTCGGATGGCCTTTTTTCTCCCCGGGCGAAATCGAGCGAGCGGTGAGGCGGAGCCTTCGATTTTGCCGATCATGTCGTGTCGCTTCGATCGAACTGCTCAGACGATGATAGCGGCATTGATTGCCGCGGCCGAAATGCGTTGTGTGAAGTACGATTTCTACGCCGTATACATACTGCCGTACAGTTCGCCATGTCAGCAGCCTTGCCAGCAATCCGCCCTGTGTCCAACTGTCGTCGAATTCACCGGTGTCATTGAGGAATTCGTATGATCGCCTCGAAACCATCATTGCGACCGCGGGCGGGCGACGCAAGCTCTAGACTGCCACCGATCCGCTGGATAACCATGTTAGCGATATGTAGACCAAGGCCTGAGCCCGCAGCAGGAGTAGCACCACGACTAAATCGCTTTGTAAGCCCTTCGAGGTCGGGGAGGGGCACCACCGGTCCGGCGTTTGCAATAGCGATGGTTCCATCAGTTTGGACGGAAACTGTTGTCGGAACAGTGGCCAGTCCATGTATCAGCGCATTCTCGATCAGGTTACGAAGGAGGATCCCAAACGCATCGACATCCACTTTGCGCATCAAAGTGGGGCAGCCGTCGACGTTAAGATGCAGGCGTCCGGCATATTGCGGCTTTTTCCTCAGGTCGTCGATTTCCAGCCGAACCGATCGGACAAGATCGATCGCGTGATCCGCCATGCCAACCCCCGATTCAGCTTGAGCGAGCTGAAGCACTTTTTCGACAAGGCGGCCAAGGCTCGACAGCGCTTGCTCGATGCCGCGCGCACGCATTTTGGCCGACCCATTGGGGAGCTCGGCCACTAATCTCTGCATCTGAGCGATTGAACCTGCGATCGGCGTGCGCAGTTCATGCGCACTGTTTGCGGCGAACTCGCGTTCGGCCTCGAGAGCCGCCCGCAGACGATCGAGAAGCCGATTGACGGATGCCGCGATTGGAGCCAACTCTGCCGGGAAATCGCTCAAGTCCATTGGTGACAGATTGCCGCCGTCGCGCGATCCGATCTGCTGTCGCAGTACCTCGATTGGCCGCAGCGAGCGCCGGATCACGATCCACCAAACAGCTAAGCTAAAGGGCAGGAGCACGAGTGTCGGAAGGAAGACAAAAAGTGCGCCCTTCGCGATTGTGGTACGGCGGCCATCAAGCGGTTCGGCCAACTGATGATACACGCCGTCTTGGATCTGCTCTGTGTAGACGCGGTAATCAGCGTTTCCCCAAAAGCCGTTACTCAGGGGAGCATCAGGGAAGGGCTGCTGACCCTCTTCCGGTTCAGAAATAAGCACTACCCCGTACTTATTAATAACCTGCTCACGATAGGTCCAGTACTTTTCATAAGTTTGCAAGTGGTTATTGTATTGATCAACGTGTTTTCCATTCAAGACCTTGATCAGCTCTGGTTGTCTGTACTTTGCGCTCGCCTGGAGCAAGTCATCCGAACTTTCGTTTACATTATTGCAAAAAATGAACGCAGCAATGGTTGGGGCGGCGATCCAAACCAGGAGCGTTGCCCCGCCTAACCACGATATCAGCTTTCTCGTCATGCTGTTCGAGTTCGTCATGTGACCACGAGCCTGTATCCGAAGCCACGCACGGTTGCTATTCTATCCCCGCCGATCTTCTTGCGGAGCCGGCTGACATAAACCTCCACTGTGTTGCTCTCGAACTCCGAATTGAATGAATAAAGCGCGTGCTCGATCTTCCCCTTTGAAACGACCGAACCGGGCTGGCGTAGAAGGCAGTCGAGCACCGCCCATTCGCGTCCAGACAGGTGGACCTCCTGCCCGTCGCGGAAGAGGCGTCGCTCGGCTGCCTGTATGGAAAGCGTCCCAACCGAAAATTGCGGCTCCGGAAAATGCCCTTGGCGACGTGCCACTGCACGGATGCGTGCCGAGAGTTCCCCCAGATCGAACGGCTTGACCAAATAGTCGTCGGCGCCAGCGTTGAGCCCCTCGATGCGATGCGAAATCCGATCGCGGGCTGTCAGAATGATGACCGGCGTTGTATCAAGCCCCTTGATCAGCTCCCGCAGATAGTCGATGCCATTGCCGTCCGGCAGGTGAACGTCGAGCAAAATAACGTCGTAGCCGGCCACAGCTGCATGAACGCGCGCTCTGGACAGGTCCTCGGCCCAGTCGACCGCGTGGCCACCAGCCACCAAATGATCGTGCACAGCACTTCTAAGGTCGTCGTCGTCTTCAATGAGCAGTATTCGCATCAGGCTGCCGAGCTCCGGTATGAGGGCAAGGCTCCTGCCTTATTGATCGAAGCTGACAGTAGGCTGAACCGGCGCCAGCGAATATCTGGGGGCTTTCAGGCTGCTGTCAGCTACAATTGCAAGAAAGGGGTCGTTAACAAAGCCAAACGAAGAGGCCTTATGAAACCCCTCCTGATCTCGGCACTTTTGCTCAATGTGACCACCGGCGGCTGTACACTGGTTGGCGGGCAATTCGACGTGGCGGTCAACGAATGGCAGCCGCGCCACGCGTCAATGTCCAGGCTTGAAACTGACAGGTGTCTTAAATACGAGGGCACCGTAGCGGGTGCCTCCAGTTATCGAACAGTGCCTAGCAGGTCAGAAGTGCACTTTGACCATAGGGGTCGTCCGTATTTTCGGCGCTCGCGAACAGAGTCGACGGTCAATCGATGCGCCACTGCCAGAGTCTGGAACGGTCAAGTGTTTGTTATCCCCCGTCCGGGCCATATTCTCTGCCGAGGACCAAGAAGGCCCTATTTTCGGTGCCCACGAACAGAGCCAACGGTCAATCGATGCGCCACTGCCAGGGTCTGGAACGGTCAAGTGTTTGTGATCCCCTGTCCCGGCCGTGTTCTCTGCCGAACTCGCCCTTGTAGTCGGCACACCAAAGATCGTTAGGGCGACAGCCGTTTGAAAGTGGTGTCCCCGTCGCCCTGTTGCGCCTGCGCTTGCGGCGCTCGACCATGCCGTGGCGGTCGAGCACGGCATATGCACCGTCGAGATCGCGGGCCGGTGCACATCCGGATACAGCCGGGCCAGCCGCTCGCGTATCTTCGGCGCACCCCATGTCGGCTTGTCTTGCTTGAGGCGCACAATCAGCTTCTCGATTTGAAACGGAAGCTGATTGGCGTGGCGATAGGGCCGCCGCGATCGGTCCGTCAGCCCCTCCAGGCCGCTATCATTGTAGCGCGTGAGGATCTTGTAGCCGGTCTTGCGCGAGATATCGAACTCCCGGCAAAGCACCGCCATCTTCTCGCCGTCCAGCAGCCGGGCGACGAACTTCAGCCGCTCTTCCATGACGTTACACTCCTTCCAAGGCACCTTGCTCTCCTTGCAAAGGGCCGAAAGTGTAACCCATCTATCCGGAATGAAATGTCACCCATCTCTCGGGAAGGGCAGTCATGGCCAAGGCAACTGGAAGCCGAATTTTCTTTTAGAGTATGAATCAGCGCCGTCTGCCGAAAAGCGCGTCCACGATCTTCCCTTTTGAAACGACCGTGCAGGGCTGGGGCAGACGGTAGTCGAGCACCGCCCATCCGCGTCAAGTCAGGTAGACCTCCTGCCCGTCGCGGAAGAGGCGTCGCTCGGCTGCCTGTATGGAAAGCGTCCCAACCGAAAATTGCGGCTCCGGAAAATGCCCATGGCGACGTGCCACTGCATGGATACGCGCTGAGAGTTCCCCCAGATCGAACGGCTTGACCAAATAGTCGTCGGCTCCAGCGTTGAAGCCCTCGATGCGATGCGAAATCCGATCGCAGGCTGTCAGAATGATGACCGGTGCCGATTCAAGTTCCTTGATCAGCTCCCGCAGATAGTCGATCCCATTGCCGTCCGGCAGGTGAACGTCGAGCAAAATAAGGTCGTAGCCGACCACAGCTGCATAATCGCGCGCTTCGGACAGGTTCTTGGCCCAGTCGACCGCGTGGCCACCAGCCACCAAATGATCGTGCATAGCACTTCCAAGGTCCTTATCGTCTTCAGTGAGCAGTATTCGCATCATGCTGCCGAGCTCCGGTATGAGGGCAAGGCTCCCATCTTATTGGTCGAAGCTGACAATAGGCTGAACCGGCGGCAGCGAATTATTTGGGGAGCTTTCAGGCTGCTGTCAGCTACAACTTGCAAGAAAGGGGTCGTTAACAAAGCCAAACGAAGAGCCCCTATGAAACCCGTCCTGACCTCGGCACTTTTGCTCAATGTGACCCCCGGCGGCTGCATCAGCAAATTGATTTGGGAAACAGGCGCGCCGGTTCTAACGACCGACGCAGGCCGAGGTCTGGAACAGCTGGACCAGCGAACGGCGTCTTCGGTTTTTCAGGCAACAGCCACATGGAAGAATATGATTGGCTCGACCATGCGCCGAGCTTTGTCGAACGGATTGGTCGCGGGCGCACCACCACAGATTATGGCAGGTTTACGCCCTGGCCTTGACACCCGGGGTGATCGTCACCGGCGGAGCCGCGGCGTACTGATCGGATATCCAACGTCGCTGAGTCTCTCGTCGGTGCAGTGGATCTCTCGGCTTAGCCATCATGCAAAAAACGACGGTTCCGCGACACCACTTTTCAGGTCCGTGACACAGGCTTTGTGAGCCGATCTGTTGTTCTTACCCCAGGCTAATGGCTGAACAGCTCTGTCGCCGGCTCGATGCGCCAGATGGCGCGATGTTTTGAACCCTTTCACGAGGCGACGGCAGCAGCCGACCGGCTCTCCTATCGCGGCTCCCGCGATCCACACACCCAACAAGGGAATCTACCATGGTAATGAAGGCACCGGTTGCCGACGCTAGGAATGGGTCGGTAGTAGATCGGCTGGTCGGCATCGACCTCGCTCGGGGCCTGGCTGTCTTCGGGATGTATGCCGCCCATCTCGGTCCCGACCCCGGCGAAGGAGGACTAGTCGGGTTTCTGATGGAACTAACCCATGGGCGGCCGTCGGCCCTGTTTGCCGTATTGGCCGGTTTTTCAATCCTCCTGATTACAGGTCGCAAGGCGCCGAAGTCGGGGATAGCCGGTAGACAGGCCATCGCCAGAGTCGCAATTCGTGCCCTTGTTTTGCTCGCGCTTGGCTCAATCCTGGGCTGCCTCGGTACCCAGGTCGAAGTCATCCTAGAATACTACGGAATTTGCTTCTTGTTGGTATTGCCGCTCCATCGGCTCAGCGCATATCAGCTGGGCTTGATCGCTGCCGCTACGGCATTAGTTCTCCCGCAAGTCCGTTCCTCCCTTCTGTCGGTTGCCCCCAACCTCCTCGACCCGGTCTTCAACCTCATGGTCAACGGCTACTATCCCGCGGTGACCTGGGTTCCTTTCCTCATCGCTGGCATGGCCATCGCGCGCCTTAATCTTAATACGCTAGCAGCGCATTGGCGCCTTGGTCTGGCGGGGGTCGCGCTGGCCGTGTTGGGCCATGGGGGATCCTTGCTCGCGCTGAGTTCCCGCGCTTTGACTGAAACCTCCTTGTGGTGGTCTGACGTTGACGGCTTTTTTGAGCCTTCCAAGTCGTCATTGATAGTCAAGTCGTCATGGATAGCCGCACCTCATAGCGAAACGACGCTTTCGATCGTGGGCAGCACCGGTTGCGCAATGATCATCTTGGCGGCTTGCATGCTCGCTGTGGATGCGCTCCCGCGTCTGCGAAAGCTGGTCTGGCCAATAATCGCAGTCGGCTCGATGTCTTTGACGGCCTATGTGCTGCACATTGCGGGAATAGCCTATCTTATGAAGATAAACATTTTCAAAGACGAGAGCCTGTCCACGCTCTTTGGCTTCGTTGTGGTTATCAGCACTTTTGCGGTGCTTTGGCTGCGCGTCTTCCAGCGAGGACCGATGGAAGTGCTGATGGGTAGGGTCGCAGATCTCGCGCGTCACATCCGCTGAGCACCGCCGCGCCCCGGCCTCCCGATCACATTACGGACAAAAAAGGTGGGGTTTTGTCCAAAGCTTGTTCGCGGCAGGGGAGGGTACTTCCTCCCACCCTGCCGCCTTGTTGATGGAAGCTAAAACGGTCGCGCAGGCGCTAGAGTTGGCATCGGCATAATCAGCTTAAACTCGCGAAGTTAAACCCGCGGTTGGTCTATGTCGGCCCGCCTCACCTGAAAGGCTAAGGTATCCGTTTCGGTCAAGGGTTTTAGGGGCCATTTTCGCTGCGCCTTGAGGAGAGCGTTTGCTAGGATGAGGAGCTTTCGCAACAAGATGATGACCTTTGCGGGTTTGCCTGCCGCCTTTAGCGCCTGGTATTTTGCCTTGAGGTCGGGGTTGAAGCGCAGGGCGAAGGCCGGGCATGTAGAGGGCCTGGCGAACATTGGCCCGGCCGCCCCGGATGAAGGCGCGGCCGCTCCATTTTGCCGAGGCCGGCGAGGCTTGCGGCCTTTGGTTCCGAGTTCCGGCATGTCGATGGTGAGTGTGCAGGCGGTGGCATCCGAGGCGCCATATGCTGGTCAGGATTTCGCGGCGCTGGACAGCGTCGGGATCGGCTTTCATGAGGGTAAGCATCGTCTGATCGATATCGCTGAGTTCACGTGGATCTGCTCCAGCCACTCGTTGTTGTGGCGCCTGAGCAAGGCAAGCGGTCAAGGTCTGGCTCTGGTGCTGGCTGCGGTGCGATCCCCGCACGGGCCAGGTGCCGATCGTGTCGACGATCCACCTCGCCGCGACCAGAGAGCTGCTACTCTCTTCCGCTGTTCATTCTGGCCTCTTCGCAATGAATGTCATAAAATCACCTGTCGCAATTAATGGTTTTTGATTTGGCTCCAACAGCTGGCAGATATCGCCGAGAGTTCCGCAGAGAGCGTCGAAAGTTTTGGCCGCCTTCTTCCGCAGCCGCGCCTTGAGTTTTGAGCAGACCTGTCTTGATCGGGTTGAGATCGGGCGAGCATGGCGGCAGGATCAGGAGCCAGTGCCCCTTTGGCCAACCAGTGGGCGGCGCGTACCTTGCCGACAATCTGGGGTTCCGAACCCGACAGTTGGTTTTCAACCCGACAGTGGCCCGCCTCAGAGCAGGCTACCGCCCTTCGGAGCAGGCAAAAGCTAATCGAGGTTCGCGGGTTCCGGTTTGAGTGTGCAGGTCGCTGCGCGCCTGATCTTTCGGTCTGGCGGCACATGACAAAAACCCTCATTTTGGCCGACGATACCCGGTCAGGAGCGGGTATCGCAGTCGAGAAGCGACCCGAGCACGTCCACAAGATGTGCCGAGTTTGCAAGGTGTGTCATTGTTTCTGTCAACGTTCGAGCGACAGCGCACGACGAAACGTCTGGCATACGCCTCGTCTGGCACGAGCCTCGCATATGTTGCAGTTGCTGCTGGAGATCAGGCGATCGAGTGGGCCTTGCAATTTTCCGATTTTGCTGCGCCTAAAGTCTCGTGTACAAATCAGGCTGGCGTGAATGGCCTGCCTAAGTGCGACTTATTACAAAGGAATGGATATGGCGACTGGAACGGTGAAGTGGTTCAACAGCACGAAGGGTTTTGGTTTTATTCAGCCTGACAACGGCGGTCAGGATGTCTTTGTCCACATTTCCGCTGTTGAACGAGCGGGCCTGTCGACCCTTAATGAGGGCCAGAAGATCAACTACGAGGTGGAACAGGATCGCCGCACGGGAAAGTCCTCTGCAGGCAGCCTCAGCAAGGCTGGCTAACGGTCCGGGAAAGCCTTGGCAAGGTTTCGTCATCGCCGGAACGCATTGACGGCTCGAAACCCGGGCCGGAGCATGCAAGTTAATGCCGCGGCAGGGATTGCTGGAGCCATCATTAATTACTCTGGAAATGAGGCTCTTGGACGGGAAAGGCGGGGCTCATCCCCGCCCTTTGATTCCGCGCAGATTGGGCCTACGGCTGCTGCGCGTCCGGAACGACTGTTGATACGGATTTAGGCTGCGACCTTCTTGCGGGTCCGTTTCGCCGGCGCCGGGGCGGGGGCTTCCGGCTCTTTCGGTTTGCGGCCGAGTCCCATGGTCTTGGCCAAGGCGGAGCGCGCAGCGGCGTAATTCGGCGCCACCATGGGATAATCCGACGGCAGACCCCATTTGGCGCGATATTCGTCTGGGGTCAGACCATAGTGCGTCGCCAGATGGCGCTTTAGCGATTTGAATTTCTTGCCGTCTTCAAGGCTAATGATGTAGTCCGGTTCGATCGACTTTTTGATCGGGACAGCAGGTTTTTTTACAGGCACAGGCTCTTCTGCCGGTATGAGTCCAGCCGTGCCGTTTAGAGCCCCGTGCACTTGGGCGATCAGGGCAGGAAGCTCCCCCGCCGGGACGGGGTTGTTGGAGACGTAGGCTGATACAACATCGGCAGTGAGCTCGATGAGGATGTCGGTCTTGTGGGGTTCTTCTGTCATAAACTTCTCCGGGCAGCTTGAAACACAGTTGGGCGAAGTGTCGCTACATAGTGGCGGTTGCCGCTGAAAGCAAATGGATCGACGGGTGCGCTGCTCCTCCACCATTGAAGTCTCGGCGACGCATCCCGTCATCGTCCATCGCTAAAGGCAGCGTATTGAATTATGGGAGCGGTCGCGCCCGCCCCACCATAGCGATACAGCAAGACAATCAAAAAAGCCGGTCTTTGCTTGGCCCCAAATCTTTTCTCCTTTCGTGAACGCTGAGCTGCCAAGCTGCTACAGTTCACCTCGCGGGGCAACCGTGCACAACACAGGAGTCGCCCGAGCGATACATTCTTCACTTGCCGCTTATCAGCGCTGGTGATTGCACTTTGCAGCCTGCCTCCGGACCCGCAGCGCTCACGCTGTTGGTTTTGCGCCTGCAGGCGTCGGAAGTCGGATCGCCGCAGCTAATTTCCTCAGGCGGACGAATTCAACAAATCGATTGTTTGGATCGAAGGCATCCGCACCATCGATGCCTCTAGAATAGGATCCAGCTACAATCACCGTGCTGTAATGGCAGGGACGGCCAGCACAAGCGCGACACGATCCGGCGGGTCCATCGCTGCGTTACGTATTCATGGCTACTGCATCGGGCGCTCGGTCGACCGCCTTAAGCCAGGTCGCCGCATTGCGAGACGGTGACCGGCGAGGGAGAGGGCGCTCTGGCAACGAAGCGAGGCGGGTGGCCTTGCGGGTGGCCGCGTGATGTCATCCGGCTCTCCTGCCGATCTCTGCCGGCCAGATCTGGAGCAACTGTTTTGCATAGATATGGCTCTCTTCAGGGGGCCATCTATGATGGGAGCCGAGCGCGTGTTCGAGCGGGGGAACAGGCTGCACATGCGCTGTGCCCACCTATTGCGATCGTGCTAACCTTGGTTGTTCGGACTTGCCGTTAAAGGCAAGCGACAGATTGAAGTTATGCTGCACCATCTGATTGCCTGGCTCGTTTTCGAGAGCTCGCCGATACAGGGCCTGTGCCGCGTCATGCCGCCCCTCAATGTCCAAAATCACGCCCTTCGCATTCAATGCACGTACGTTTCCTGGGGCTGCAACCAAGACGCTGTCGAGCACCTCAACCGCTTCGTGCGGGCGCTTCTGGCCCACCAAGGCATTTGTAAGTCGTATCGCCGCATCAACATTGTCCGGGTGCTGCTTCACCTCATCCCGCAAAGCCCGCTCTTGAACATCCTGACCAACTTCGCGCAAAATGCGTTCGCGCATAGCCGGATCGATTTGATCGGCGCTGAGCAACTCGGGGGAAGATGTCTCCTGCACGGAAAGAGCCGGCTTTTGCCAGCTGGCGCAACCGCCCAAAGGCAGAATGGCGAGTAGGGCAAAAAGAAGTGAGTTCCGGCGCAGAAACATAGGCGATGGAGAAACTGTATTACTATTCATATTATCTCTCAGTTATCGGGGAGGCGCGTGGCGTTCAGTTAGGAAAGGTGGGACTACTCTAACAATCCGCTGTTCGATCCGTGCGGGAGTGTGACGGATCCTGCGGGGCGAATTGTAAAGTCGGAGGCGAGGTCTTGATAAGACAGCACGGCGAGATCAATCCCGTTTCGCGTCAGAAAGCCGCGGACGAAACGTCGGACATCCATCGACGTCAACAGAATAGGGCGGGTTTGACCCGGTTCTGCGTTCGAAAGGACCTGACGTATCTGTGATAGCATCGCTTCGCTTTGCCGATCCTCCAGTGCGAGATAGGGGCCTGCATCCGAATCTCGAACCGCGCCACGCATCACATCCTCGCTCTCGCGCTCGACGACCAAGGCGGACACGATGCCCTCCGTGTTGGCATGGCGGTGGCAGATCTGTCGCTTCAAACCAGAACGGACATATTCCGTCAGCAGGGCAACGTTTTGCTCACGCTCGCTCCATTCGGCCAATGCCTCCAACACGAGACGGGTGTGGCGGATTGGGATACCTTCCTCCAGGAGGCGGCGCAGAACATCGGCAATCCGAGGAATCGGCGTCGTGCGTAGCACCTCTTTCACAAGCTCAGAATATTCCTGCTCCATTCGGCCCAGGAAATGTCGGGTCTCTTGGATGCCCACCAATCGCGGTGCGTAGCGGGTCAACGCTGCATGGACGCGCAAGGCGAGGAGTTCGCCGGGAGCCCTATGCTCCGTGCCGGCGCCCGTAAGGGCCTTTGCAGGGGTATGTTCAACCGGGAGTCTGTCCGTTTTCGGCTCACGTCTAAGGGGGACACCGCTCGAGTCGACGTGCGCTACATCGGCTCGGAGCGTCATCTGGTTTGGATCTAAGGCGTCCTGTTCGACTGGCACGCCCTCGACATCAATCCGGAATTGCGATGCAGGCAGCTGCTCGTCAACCAAGACAGGGATGCGAGGAACGATAATGCCCAGATCGGCTGTGACCAGGAGCGAAACGCGCCCAATATGTTTTTGCAATTCGGCTTGATCGACCGCCTGCATAAGATCTGGCGCTAGAAAAAATGCGATCGGGAATTCCTTCGCAGGCGCGGCTTGCTTAGGCTCCGCTGCAGTTCCACCTTTCGCATCGGCAGTGCCGGCGCCCAGCACATCAGCCTTGACAATGCTTGCCGCAGCGAACACTGCGGCCAGCATCAGAAAGACGGGGAGGGGAAACCCAGGAACGAACCCCATTACAACCAGGACGCCGGCCGCCAGTCGCAAGGCTCGAGTGCTGGCCGTGAGCTGACTGACCATTTCGGTACCGAGGTTGATCCTCGCCGTCCCAGTCACACGGGTGACGATGGTCGCCGCAGTAATGGAGAGCAGAAGGGCCGGAATCTGCGATATCAATGCATCGCCTATCGTCAGCAGAGTATAGTGATGCAGTACCTCGCCGAAGGACATGCCCTTGGAGAGCAGGCCGATCGAAATTCCACCCAGCATGTTGATGCAGATAACCACCAGCCCGGCGATGGAATCGCCCTTCACAAATTTCATCGCGCCGTCCATCGCACCATAGAGTTGGCTTTCCTTCTCTAATTCGGCGCGCCGCCGGCGGGATTCGTTGGCATCGATGTGGCCGTTGCGTAGCTCTGCGTCGACCGCCATTTGCTTGCCCGGCAGAGCATCCAGCGTGAAACGCGCCGCCACTTCTGCCACCCGTTCGGCACCCTTCGCGAGGACCATGAATTGCACCATGGTGACGACCAGAAATATGACGAAACCCACCACGATATTGCCTGAAATGACGAAATCGCCAAAAGTATGAATAATGCTGCCGGCCTCCCCCTCGGCCAGGATCAGTCGCGTCGTTGCGACCGTGAGCGCGAGACGGAATACAGTGGAAATCAAAATAACGCCGGGCAAAGAGGAAAAATCAAGTGGAGTACTGACATACAGGGCAACCATCATCAGCAGTATGGCCAACCCCATATTGAATCCTATCAGGGCGTCGACCACCACGACCGGGATAGGCATGACCATCATCGCGACAGCCAGAAGCAGCATCAACGCAACCATTAAATCCGGGCTGGCCGGCGCACGCTTGATGAAGTCACGCAGGACGTTGGCCATCGAGACACCTTTGCAATCGGTTGAGACTTACTCTGCTGTTACGCCATGAAACGTGGCTTTCGAACTCCGAAGGCGCCTCAGCCTTGGCCAGCGCGTGACCCTGCATGAGAGCCACAAGCAGGCGCGAAATGGCTGGGCAGCAAATGTTTCCAACGCAGCCAGCTTGTCAGCACCGAGCGCGACAGGATGTTTGGCTGGCCATAGAGTGCTGCTTGATGGGGCCTGCGAGCTTTCAATATTGGAGAGCAGCAATGCGGCCATTCCTGCTCAGCAGCACACGGCTGTCCTCAATACGATCGACCACCCATCCATCAGCCAAAATGGCGCCGACAAAATACTTCTCGCTGTCGATGACAATATATGGTTGGACCCCATGCCACACAGCTTCGACCGCGATTGCGGATGGCGCCTTCTCCTCTTTGATGAGCACTCCGTTCACCAGTGTTAGAGTACCCTTGGTGCGACGATCGAACGATTGCTGAAGCTTCTGCCAGCTGATGACCGATTCAGACGTGACGGTGCCTTCGGCGGTCACAACACCCTTTGCCGACCCAATCTTGACGTCGAGAAGACCCGCTCGATCGACTTCCTCCTGCAGCTCTTGGGCCGCTGCCTCCGTAAGTTCATTGTCAGCGCGGTGACTGATCGTTCTGGACGCGACTTCAGCCCGAAGTGAATTGGGGCTCGATCCACTTGCATTGCCAAGATAGGAGATCGTGCCTGAAAGCGCGCCGATCCCGAGTGAGCTGATTATGACCATGGCGAGCACACCGATCGGTAGGCGCGGTATGCCGGTCGAACCAGGCGGCTCTGCATCCTGCACGGACAAAGCAATGGACATCTCGCCTACGAGCAGGACGACAGGAAGGGGCACAACAACGGACTGGCCTGCGGCGATATTCCGGTTGCCCTCGATACTGAGTCCGGGTGCAAGCGCCTCCAGTTCGATCGACTTGCCAAGAAGAGTTACACGAAGGTGATGCGGTGCCAGTCCCTGCTCGACAAAGACCAAATCGGCATCGAAGCCGCTGCCGATTAAACACTTTTGAAGATCCGTCTTGCCGGTCAGACCGCAATAGTGCCCCGAACGCACTTCGAAACGGAGGGAAACGGCGTCATCCACAGAGCATCTCTCAAACAGGATAGAAGCCGCATGGCAATTGCCATGCGGCTCATTTCGGGACTACGTCGCGTCAATAAGGAGACGCGCTAGGGGGCAGTCTAAAACCCGCTTCCGACATTACGAAACGCGTTCGTCGGCGGCCTTCTTGATGGTCTGGAGATTGGTCGTTAGAGTGCGCAACTGGACACTCCTTTTCGTCGCCTCCAAGCTAACATTGGTTAGTTCCTGCACTTGCGCCTGAAAAGCAGTAGCATCAGCTCCGCTTGTATTGCCGGGAGTGCCACTGTTAGTTTTATCGGTATTGCCGGCGCTACTGGTATTGGTATTGCCTGATTTTTTATTATTATCAACTGCAGCCATGATCATTCCTTTTTCTGTTGGAGTTGTGCCGTCAATAACGGCCTGTATGACCTCACGCCGGATTTTCCCGCGTCAGGCATCTTCTGTGTCATCCAAAGCTTCATCGGCCTCAGCCATCGCATTGTTCGCGAATTGGAACGCGAACGATCGCAGGATACTTTGGAAGGCTTCACTTTGTGCTGCAGACTGTGAGTTGTCTTGAAGTTGATCATTTGAAACGGTCCGGTTATCCGCCCGATCGTTCCCGCCAGCTGGCTTGCCATCATTCCCACCAGCTGGCTTGCCATCATTGCCACCAGCCGGCTTGCCATCATTGCCACCAGCCGGCTTGCCATCACCAGAATGCTCGGATTTCGAATCCCCATGGCCCTTTCGGATCAAGGAAGTCCCGAGGTTGCCAACTCCACTCCCAATTGCTGCTATCATCAGGTACTCCGGCATTTGCCATTGGCGGCGACGTGTTAAAGGTTAACCTCGATCAAGCTAAGGGCGGGAGCTTTCGAGAACCTGACGGCTTTTGACAAAAACCGGCCAGCGCAAAAACGTATGCTCTGCAGGATGTTGCTCTCGCATCGAACAGTCGACCACGATCTCGGCTGTTCGGCCAATCCCGCCGTCCACGCATGCCGCGACCGAATGGCAGCCGCAGCAGCTCGTTTGCATCCTCGATGCTGTGGTGTCGAACAGGAGACACGGTCCACGTGCTGCATGACCGCAATGACCGTATTCTTGCTGGCTCCACGGGCGCACGCAACGAGCAGGAACTCGGTCTTTGCATCACCATTCTCTCGCCTGCACATCACGGCCCGGCGCGGTGAGCTCATTGGCTTCGAGAAGGTCGGCGACCGTACGAACATGGGATGGTCTGCCGGCTTTGGGAGGCCGGTGCGGATCCTCTTCTCACCATATCGAAAGCTTGAAGCGGTCGGATTTTCTTGCCCTGTTCGTGAGAACTCCCATCGTCAGCTAATCGTCAGCCAAGCGGTCTATCTAGGCCGGCCGTGCCTGACCTTCGGATCCAAAGGTCCCGTCTCGACACTTTTTGTAACTATAGATCGAAATGGTTTCCCGCGCGATACGCAACGCACACGCTTCTCTGAAGCAAATGTGTGACTTTGTCGGTGGCGAACGAGAGGAGTGACGCCTCAATAAAATCGTCAGGCACGTGTCTAGGAAGGGGAGCTAGCCGAGTTGGTCTGATTTCATTCGCTGTTCCTGGAAATCGGCGGACTGAAGCGCTGATAATCTCAGGACATCGATGGCAACGTTGCGAAAGTCCTGTGAGCTCGGGCCAATCTTGGCCTGCTACTGAGAAGCACTTTGGCGGGAACATTACGCCGTCGCGGGTCTGGCTGACCGTGACGTTAACCGAAAGATGCCGCTGGTCTCGTCAGCCGCCAGCACAATAGCAGCACATTCTCGCCTACTACGGAGACGCAATATGAAGGGCATTGGCCGACCACGGAAATCGCAGGCTGAAACTGGAGCCAGCCGCGCGGG
Organism: Mesorhizobium sp. M2A.F.Ca.ET.043.02.1.1; assembly: GCF_003952405.1. Classification (NCBI taxonomy): domain Bacteria; kingdom Pseudomonadati; phylum Pseudomonadota; class Alphaproteobacteria; order Hyphomicrobiales; family Phyllobacteriaceae; genus Mesorhizobium; species Mesorhizobium sp. M2A.F.Ca.ET.043.02.1.1. Next base: position 2,567,377 of record NZ_CP034445.1, on the reverse strand, counting down.
GCGGGCGAGCAGTTCCCTTCCGCAATCAAGTCTTGCTGCGGGAGAAGGTGGACAGTCATTCGATTCCGTTGTGGAGCAGATGCGCTCTGGGGACGCCGATAGGAGGCCCTCCTCCCTTCCAGTTGCGCGCGGTCCAGGCGATGCCCGCGAAAGTCTGCCAGGCGCCTCGATTGGCGAAGATCAAATCCTGAACGCACCGCCACGTGGAGCCGCTGCGCCACCACGCGGAACCGTAGCGCCACGTGGCGCAGCCGCAAGGCGGCGCGGTTCTCCCTCCATGTCTGAGGGCGAAGCCATGGCGCCGGTCGGTAGCCAACTATCAACCGCGCAGGTGGAAGGCACCAGCTCATCGTCAAATGAAGATATCAGTCCGACACAGCTCAGAATGAACAGTCTTGTTCAACAACTGACTGATTGCGAGGCTGCGGCCAGGAAAACCGACGTCCCCGAGGAGGCGGTGGAGCTGATCAGTCGGGTCGTCGATGCAGCCTCAGCAATTCTGGAGTACCGCGCTAGCCTGCCTGCGGCTGAGGCGCAGACAATTATGCCAGACGACAAGGTGCGTAGATGTTGCCAGATCGTGTGCGACGCCGCGAATGAAGTAGACAAACTTGGCCTGTCGACGATCACGAAATTGGACAAAAAGACCAAGAAAGCGGCAGGTATGGTCGATAAACTCTACTCCTACTCCCAGGCGGACCGGCAGGAGCTGTTGATTTTAAATGTGGAGAACCACCATACGGCGGCAATTAAGTGGTGGGAAAAAAAGGCATGGCGCTCCGAACGGCAGCGATCCGCCTGCGCTGCCACCGCTAGCCTATCCAGTGGAACGCCCGTGATGCGGGAAGCCGAGCGGTGCGCACTGCGGCTGCGTGCCGGCTCGGTACTGAGTGTCAGGATCTGGCTGGTCCGTGAGCGGATCGGTCTTGCGCGGGCCAAGATTGAACTGCGGGCGAGCAGGTTCGAGCCAGATTTGAAGGAACTCCTCGTCGGTCGAAATGGAGTGGTGCAGCTGATGGCAAGCGCCGGTCAAGAAGCTCTTCGCGCCCTCTCTTTGGCGAAGGGCATAATGGATGATGGCAAAGCACTCAACGCTCATGATTGCGCGGTTGTAGAAAAAATCATGGAGCGGCTTTCGGATTTTGGATTGGCGTTGCACGAGGTGCATACCAAGCTAAGCCATACCTACCCAGATGCCGGCCTCCCATTGAAACTGTTCGAACGGATCGTGGACGATGCATGGATCACTGCGCACGATGCCATGCACTTGTTGAACCTGCAGTCTCCGCCGTCAGCCATCATGGCGCCACAGGCCCAGGCGGGCGCTGCGATGCCGGCCAGGGCAGGCGCTGCGATACCGGCTGACACTGCTGGTACGGCTGCAGTGTCAGAAGGCACTACAGCGCGAAGGAAAGGGAAGTCAAAGCATAAGTCGGCAGCTCGCGCCGGGACTTCTGCCGCCGGGCAGCCATCAACACCAGTCGCTGCGAACGCCGGCACAGTGCCAGCAGCCAAGGTTCTCGCGCGCTCGGATCAAGTTGCGAGTACACAGGTGAGAGCGCAAGAGGTGGCTGCGAGTTCGTCGGGGGCAGGCTCGACAATCGGGGGCGCCGCGTTGTCAATGGAGGTATTGACGGAGCGGCTCAAACGATTGGACGAACTTTTGCAGTTCGATCTGGCCGGTCAGCAAAGCGTCGTCTCCCAAGTGCGCCAGATGAAGCCTGAGGAGGCCGGTAAGGTCGTGGACGATGTGGCCCAGTACCTGCGAGCCCAGGCCATTGAGATGCAAACCTGTCTCGCCGGGTTGCAGGGGCGTAATGTACGCCTGCTACTCACCTCCACCCAGCTACCCAAAGTGCACGAACGCACAGACCAGCTCAAAGGGTTGCTGAACATGGTGCTGGGACAGGCCAACGCATTGAATGAAGGAAAAGCCGGCATTACGACTGATTGCATGAAGACCTACGCATTTCCGGCGCAAAAATACCTGGAACATTTGTGCAATGCCGACGAATTGATGCCGCCGGAGGCACCGATCGCGCTGCGTGGCGAGCCAGGAAAGCTGTTTGAGATGAAGCTGCAGCCCAAGATGCTGGTCAATGGTGCGATGCCGAGCCCGATGTGGGTGCACATCCACACGAGTCGCCCCGTCATGGCCAGAAACTTGGAAGGGCTGGCTGATTCCGAATTCACCGCTTGCCACGTTAAATCCAACGAACAGCGCGGCTACAATCGAGAGCGAGAGGAAGCCGATGCTAGGTCCGGTCGCGAGAAGGTCATAATTCATCGCGGCAAACTCACCCCCGCTTTCTGTAAGTCCTTGTTGACCTCGGGGCTTGGCCGCCAACCACGCCATTCGCGTGCCGAGCTCCCGTCGGCGCAGGCTGCATGACAGGGCACGTACTTTGGGGTCTAGGGCAGAATGCGGCCGGCCACGCTGTGAGTCAGCGAGCATTTCTCCTGGCCAAACCGCGAATGCCGCTGCGCGAGTTGCGGTCCGGCGATTGGAGTCGATCGGCTACCGTCAGGGCCGATTTGCGATGTCGCGTTACCTGCTGTTGACGTGGCGGCGTATCTTGCCTCCCATCCAACTTATCGCCGAGATCGCGCCGCCAAGATCGAGGCGGAAGGTCTTCCTGCGAGCGCGGAGCAGGCATAGCCGATCCGATCGGGATCGGCGCATCGCAACGACCCAACGGTGTGGTGGAGAAAATTGGATTCGGGAGAGCTCGTATCCAAGAGGCGGAGTTCCGGCCCGAATACAATCCGCTCGCAAGCACCCACGATGCGCATCCGCAGTTTATTGTCTGGGAGATGGGCTGGATTGCTCGGCGGCGCTGGCGCTAAGGCGGGGCTGTCGCCGGACAATTAGCATTCACTGCCAACAGCCTTGCAACCGTCACCAGTTGCAAGGCTCGGCGGCGGGTCGACAAATCACATGAAATCGTCGTCGGACCCGCTATCGCTGCTGTCGCTGTCCTCGGTTTTGTGGAGATAGAGTGGAGGTTTGCCTGCACGCTGCCACTCACCGGCACTGTTCTTCGTCCATTTGTCGGGATGCTGCGTAGGGTCAAGCACCAGGTCGCCATGATCCACTTCAACAAACCCCATCGTCTGCGCGCGCGCTTGTGCTTCCGGATTAGCCGCACGCCAATTCAGCAACGGTCGGTCGCCGTCTATCCGAAGTTGATGCTCCAGCAGAATATCGCCCGCATTTTCGACGAGCGGATGGGCGACTTGAAGATCCACTATGGAAGTGACCTCAGTTCGACCAGGAAATTGTTCCCGCCAACTTTCCGATTCGAACTCGTTCATGCTGAATCCGCCTTCCATTCTCAGCAGTCCGGCACTCCGGTCTCCCAATTGGTAACTGAAATATCGCGCGTGCTCCGTATCTCGACGGATGCCATATTGCTGAGCAACGTCCGCGGTGCGCCTGGCTCGTGACGATACGAACTCCGAATACTCTTGAGGATTGTCGGCGATGTGCGTGATTTCATCACCATGAAATTGCCTCACCTGTCTCCTGAAGGAAGTCCTGTTGATCTCCACCACAGGAGGTCGGGAATTGAGGGAGTATGCTTGGGGAGCCGCCGATGATGAGGCGCCGCTACCTTCCGATCCGGATAAGTGCATTCGGGCAAATGTGTCCGCGAACCCTTCGCTTCCTGCATCCGATTGCTCGCCGGCATTATGCGCGCGGTAACTATCGGATGAGCCACCAATTCGACCATACATGACGATTCGTACTCCTATGTTTCGCAACCGAGCTCAAGTTAGCACGGCTGTTCAACATAGGGCGCTTAGTTGACGACTAGCTGACGAGGGCATTCCAACGGCTGCACCAATCAAATCCGCACTGCCGGCCTCAAAACCTCGGACTGCGCCACGCACCGGCCAGCAGAGGCTGAAAGGTCATGCCCGGAGGACTTGCCGTAGTTGCTGGGTGGCAGATCCGAGGGGAGTGATTGCCCCAGGCCCGCGGTTGCGCGGTTGGCCTGACAGAGACACTGGGGCACGGATGGCCAGCCGACATTTGCCACTAGCATGGAACCAGGTCAGTTTTGAACTGGGCAGTCGTGGACTTCCAATGACTAGGCCAAGCCTGCGGCAAAGAATGCTTTCGCGACAGGCTGGAAATATTGCATAGGAACCGCGTGGCCGAGTTTTGTAGTGCTTATCAGCTGACGCGCTAAGACATGGTCATGGACGATCGTCAGGCGTAGTGCCCGCGCCTCACTCAACACATGTGAAACGCGCTCACCTTCGGCACGGCAAACTAAGAACGGCACCCCGGTTTCACCGCGAACGTAACGCAGACCGATCAGGACCGCCCTTCCTGTTAAGACCAGCGTGGCGCGATGCACGCCAAGCGCAGGCTCGTCGGCCGCCTCCTCGCGGATGCGACGCTGTTCACCTTTCAACTCTGGCGCTCCTTGCTGATCCTTCGACTCGCGCGTCACTTCGGTATTGGTCATGCGCATTTCGCGCAGATACAACGCGCGCTGGAGCAGGAGATCGATCAGTCCGCCGACCAGCAGTGCGCCGGCGCCAATTCCCATCAGCAATTTTGTCTCCATAAAGATGAGGCCAACACAGCCCATGCCGCAGATCGGCAGAGGGACCATTGTCTTCCACATCCCGAGAAGGACAATGGAAAAGGTTGCGCTGAGAACCAATACCTTGAACATGGTCTTGCAGACTTCGACCATGGAACGAGCAGACCCCAAGCGCTTCAGCCCTTCAAAGGGGTCAATTTTCTTAAAGCTGAGCTTCATCGGCTCCAGAGAGAAGACAAATCCACCATTGGCTAGCAGGCTGGCCAAAATCACCGCGGCGACGAGGGTTCCAAGCAGCGGGCCAACAGCCGCGACGGTGAGTTGGACGAGCACAACCAATGCCTGCGGCACCGCGGTATCGAAAGGTAGGCTCTGCAACTTGGTGGCTAATAGGAGCGCTTCCCGGCATTTGTCCTCGATCACGCTGCCTCTTAGCCAAAGGTAGCCGAGCCCAGCGCAAGTCCCGACCGCGCGGACGAAATCGGAGCTACGTGGCAGCTGTCCTTTTTTGCGCGCTTCACTTAACTTCTTCGGGCTGGCGGCGTGTGTCTTCTCTTCACTTGTGTCGCTCATGGCAGCAATTTGTCGAACCACTCCAGCGCGCCGTTGGCTTGTGTGACCTCCAGTTTCATGCTCTCCACCAGATAGGCAGCGTAGGTGACCATGAGAACTGGAAAGACAATGTTCTTGATTGCCGGAGACAGTTGGCTCGCCTTAAATTGCGGGGCAAAGCGACGCAGCAGCATCATCGATATATCAATCAGTATCAGGAAGAACACGACAGGCCCCGATACCAATAATGCCGTGCGCATTATGCGGTCGAGAAGCCCCAACAACTCCATTGCTCCTGGCCCGCTCAGTGTCGGGTGAAACTGATACACCGGCCAGATCAAGTAGCTGCGGTACAGGACACTGATCAAAGTTTCCAGGCCTCCTGATCCGACGAATATGGCAATCGCAGTGATCCCCAGAAAAACGCCCATCGCGGAAGCCTGACTGTTCGTCGCGGGATCGGCCGAAGCGGTCGGGCTGCTGATGCCGCGTTGGTTGTCGATAAGCTCCCCGGCAGCCTGAAGGCCCCAAAGCGGAATGCCAAGAAAAGTGCCAAGGAGTACACCGACAAAAACTTCCTTGAATCCGAGCAGGGTTAGCTGGATCAGGCGTGTATCAGAATCCAGCGCCGGCAATCCGCCGCTGACGTGTGCCAGGCATGGTAGTGCGAAGCCAACAGCCAAACAGCCCCGGATCAGCCCACTGATCTGCGAGCGTGTGAATACGGGAAAGATCAGCATGATGCCCATCGCGCGGGCTGCCCCAAGACCTGCCGCAACGACGAGTTCGAGAGCCGTCTGGATCAGAATTTGAATATCGGCCGATGGCGCGTCCATGGGGCGGACTAGTAGCTAAGTGTCATTGCGGGAAACTCGGTGAAGATCTGATCGGCTAGCTCTATGAGCGGGGCGCTTAGCACAGGAGCAAACAGCCCAATCACCGCGACAACGACCAGAAGCTTCACGGTGAGCGGCAAGCTTTCATCCTGGATCTGCGTCGCCGCCTGGAGGATGCCGATGACGAGGCCGACAACCACTGATGCAATGAGCGGCGGTAGAATCCAGATCATGAAAACCACCAGTGATTGGCTCATAAGAGTAATGATGCTGTATTCAGTGATGATCAGCCTCCCGGTAACGTATAACTCAGCACAAGCCCATGCATCAATTTTGACCAACCATCAATGGCAACAAACAAAAAGATCTTGAACGGGACAGATATAACAGTTGGTGAGACCATCGACATACCCATTGCCATCAAGATAGTTGTCACTATCAGATCTATAACAATAAAAGGCAGATAAAGTAGAAATCCTATCTCAAATCCGCGCTTCAATTCTGATAGCAAGAAAGATGGTACAAGTATTGCAAAGTCATCGGGCGTGGCTGCAGCGTGCATTTCCTCTGGCCAGACCTTTTCTGTCGAAGATAGGAAAAATCGCCGCTGCTCTTCATTTGTGAATTTCTTGAGATGCTCGCGCAAGGGCTCACTTCCGGCTTTAGCGGCGCTTACCCAGTCGTCGAATGTCTGATAGTGGAGCTTGGGATCCGACATGCGGTCATAGGTCTGCTCAGCAACGGGCGCACTAACGAACATAGTGAGGATCATCGCCGCGGCGTACAGCACCACATTGGGTGGTATGGTCTGGGTCCCGAGCGCATTGCGGACGAGGAAAAGAACAATTGATACCTTTACAAAGGCCGTTGTCGTGGCAACTGCTAAAACCAGCAGACCGAGTCCGGCGGTAACCGCAAGAAGCGCCAGGATTGTCGGCTGAGCTTCACTCATTGCATGCAAACCCGCCACGGAGCCTGATGCCCAGCTCTTCTCCGATGCGGACAATGTCGCCACGCCCGATACGCTGACCATTGGCCACTATGTCGACCGGGCCGTCGATCGGCCATCCAAGTTCAAAAATATGCCCTTCGCCGGCACTTCTTAATTCCCCAAGAGAAATAGGCCAGCGGCCGCATTCAAAGACAAGCACGATCTCGACATCGTCGAGATCCTTAGTAAGCTCCAGTTGCGATCCGGGTTGTGTCATATGCGCACTCTCCAAAGGACACGGTCGCGGGCGGAAAGGCCCCCGCAAGATTAATTCATCGCCGTCAAGATCCGCCTCGGCGCACAACTGGCCGACAGCTAGGGTGATCTGGCCGCGGCCGAACGGCGCAATATCGGGCAACAATGCATCACCGACACATGCGCTTCGAAGAAGCGCCGCAGGAAGGCGAAGCGTGCCGACCTCTCCTGCAACAATGAGCGGGAGCTCTGGAGGCAGCCCGCCCAGCTGCCGCGGCAACTGGGCAAGCAGTTCGCCTAGCGCGCGAAACGCAGGCGGTACTAAGCCGTCAAGAGGCGTGAACAGGAATAGACGGCCCTTGCCCTTGACCGCGCCGAAAATGATGTCGAGTTCAAGATGAGGAGCCAGCATCGTGGCTTCGCATACCCGCACGAGTTGCACGTTCAGCCGCGTCGTCTCCTCCAGTCGAGTGACAAGCGGCTCCAGAGCGAGTTCGAGAATTAGCGAAGCAGTTGGCTCGGAAGGGAAGGCCAAGCCGTTCTGCACTGTCGTGATGAACTCCTCTACGAGCGGGCGCGACAGTGACAAGATGACCGTTTCGGCTCCCACTCTCCAGACGCAGTCAAGCATCGGAATGGCAGCAGGTTCCTGCTGCCAGACAAGCCCTGCCGTTCGCACCGATAGCGGCACCTCGTTGATCCGGCTTTGAAACGGCGTGCGCGGCGCTCCTGTATCATTGAGCCACGAGACAACCGTGCGGGACAGTTTCAGAACTGGTTCGAACATGGCGGGTGTGACCGCAGCGCCTATCAAAGACTGCACGGTCGTGTCATTCGGACGACCTCTTGCGACCGTCGGATCCGGTTGCGCGGCATTTAGGCAAGCGACCCCCTCGCATATTTCAGCAGTATCTCATCGTCGGCCTCGATCTCGGCTGCGGCCTCCGAATGAGTCTCGACGGCGCGCCGCACGTCGTCCTCGATTTGTTGCCATTTGTCCCTTGCCGCCGAACATATGACCCATAGCTCCCTCGTCCTGGACGCCGCCATCTCAGCCTCCTCTTGAGCGATTTGGGTATCATCAAGCATCTGCCGTCTGGAATTGATCTCAGCGGCAAGCTGTTCAGTGTGAAGGCGGTGACGGTCGAGCGCTGCGCTAGACAAGTTGTCGAGTGACATCAGATGCTGATAGAGCGCTGCTTCTGTTCTTGAACAATGTTGCTGTATCATTGCAAGCTCCCTAGCGGCATTTTGTACGGCTGAGGCGGCCACATCGCGCTGGGCTTCCTTCTTGGACAGCTCGCCAAGTGCACGACGCTCTTGCATTTCCTTCAGAAGCCGTAACCTCGAAGACTGAACCCAGTTCACGCGGTCAGACGCGACATCCATGCGACCGTCTCCTCGAAATCTGACGCGTCATCTTCGCTCTGGCGCAGAAACTCCCTCAGTTCGTCGATTGACGCGACGGCCCGGTCAGTCAGGGGATCTCCACCTGGCTTGTATTCGCCAACATTGATCAAGAACTCGGTCTCGGCATAGCGCGATAGGAGCTCGCGGAAAATGGATGCTGCCTTGCGATGTGTCCCCGAAACGACTGCATCCATGACGCGGCTGCGACTCTGCAGCACATCAATAGCGGGGAAATGCGATCGCGCCGCAATAGCGCGTGAGAGGATGACATGGCCATCGAGAATACCACGCGATTCCTCGGCGATTGGATCACCCGTGCCATCACCCTCTACAAGCACCGTATAGAAGGCCGTGATTGAGCCCCGCTCACCCATGCCGGCGCGCTCGAGCAGGCCTGGCAGCATGCCAAAAACGGAAGGAGGAAAGCCCCGTCGCGTCGGCGGCTCACCCGCAGCAAGGCCTATTTCGCGCATAGCGCGGCAGAAGCGCGTCAGCGAATCCAGCATGAGAGCAACGCGTAGGCCCTGATCGCGAAAATATTCCGCGAGCGCAGTCGCCATTGGAGCGCATTGCGCACGCTCCACCGCCGAGCGGTCGGAGGTTTCAACCACGACGACCGTACGGAGAAGGCCCTCTTCACCAAGATTCCTTTCGATGAATTCACGAACTTCCCGTCCACGTTCGCCTATGAGCGCCACTATGACGACGTCAGCGGCGGCACCCTTTACGATCTGTGACAACAGCGTCGACTTGCCACCACCTGGCTCGCCATAAATCCCGATCCGCTGGCCCTCGCCGCACGTCAGCAGACCATCGAGGACACGGACCCCAAGCGGGAATGGCCGCTCAATCATGCGCCTCGTCATCGGATTGGGGGCTCTGCCATGCAGGGGCCGAGTTTCGACGGTCTTGATTTCGCCTTTGCCGTCCAATGGGCGGCAACGACTGTCGATCACGCGACCGAGCAAATCGCCGCCGACGGGCACCTCACGCATTCGGCCAGTGGCCACGACCTCTGCGCGGCTGGATAGGCCCACCAAGTCCCCGATCGGTGTCAGCAATACACCATCACCCGACAGGCCGATCACCTCGGCCTCGAGCGACAGCCCGGTTCGCGGGTCCTCTAGGAGGCAAAGTTCCCCAATACGAGTATCTGGCAAGACGGCATGAACCAGTGTGCCGATAGCCCGCGTGATCCGACCGCGCACCGCACGCGTGTCAATTCGCTTGGCCGCAGCCCTCAAAGACGAGATTGCTGGAACGAGAGCTCGAGTGTCGGCGTCAGCGTTATGTTCTGGGACGGGCTTTCTCATAGCTCGCCTTTTTCACATAGCGTCCCGAAACCAAGGCGCAGCGCGCGCATCTGGGCGTCAAGTCCCAGGTCGACATTGCCGTACTCGCTCCACAGCACGCACCGTTGCGGCGACAACGTCGGGTCGGGCTCGATCCGCACCCTTGGTCGACCATCCTGGCCGTCGCATCGAGCAAACTCTCGTGCAAGCATGTCGACTTGCATGGGAGAAACATGAAGGCAAACTTCGGCGCCGCTGTATTGACACTCTATGGCGTGACGAACAGCCCTCACCAGTAGCTCGCCCGGATCGAAAGCGCCGATAAGATCGCTCAATATTTCCATCACGAGCTGCGGCAATTCCTGCTCCAGAGCCGCCTTTCGTCGCGCGATTTCGGAGATTGTCTCCGCAATCAGCCCTGCCATCTCCTCGGTGCCTGCATTCGAGCCCTCCATGTGGCCGCGCACCCACGCCCGCTGGTAAACGGCGCGTGCCCAGTTTCGAACGCGCTGCCGATGCCGTTCTGCCGCGGCAAGCGCTTGCGCGGCGCTGTGCCAGGTTTCGAGCTCGCTCGCGGGTATCAGTGGTCCGATTGGACGCATCTGCGGCGCTATTGGCCCCTCGGAAAGTTCGGCTGTCATTTCACCGGGGTCTCTGTCTCAAAATGAGCTAGTACAAGTGAAAGCAATTGGCCGGCGGCGGTCCAATGCTCAGGTGCTGGAGTCTCCGCGGCAGTCCCCTCGGGCAACCGAAGAAGCACGCGGTTACGCTCGGTCGCTGAACTGTCCTGGAGCCAAGCCCCAAGACATGCATGTCCATCGTATTCGATTTGCTGAGCGAGTTTTTCTGGGTCCGCGATCAGTCTGTTCTCAACGGCATGCAGCAGGTGTCGGATTCCGAATGCGTGTGCATCCACGCCGATGCGTTTAACAAGGATGGCAAGCTCAGGCTGAGAGACAAACGCGACCAGCGAACGGGCATGCCAGATACTACCAGCAAGAAGGGCAGCTCGATATGGATCGTGCCCGCGTAGAAGGTCCGGCCTGCAGCCGATGTGGTTCAGATCCACGTCATAGTTGCCCAGCAATTCTGCCAGCCTTGGATGCAGTCTGGAACACTTCTGCAACTTCACTAACGTTTCTGCCGATAACGCTGGATCAAGACGCGCCGCTAGACGGGTCGGATGGGCCGAAGCCGCAAGCTCGCTCGCGCCCGGAAAACGCAATTGGTGCGGACCATCAGGTCGGGCGGTCTGTATAGGCATTGGCAATGAGATGTCACCCACGTCCAATTGCAGGCATTCTTTTGCGAATGGCCTCGACAGCAGAAGCATCCCGGCGCCCCTCGACCTTGGAAACGCCGGTTGATTGCTTGCGCCGACGCGTAGCAACGCTGCCCAAGAGATAACAGGCCACTGCGAATACGGCTGCGGCAAAACCTGTCACGGTCGCCAGAATTGGCGCAGGAAGAGGTGTTGATGCTTGTGGCAAAACAGCAGTCGGATCGGGCCGTTGCTCGTGTGCGGACCGTTCTACCGGCACCAAAACCACTTCCACCTTATCGTAGGACAAGCCTTCGATGCTGTCGGCTACCAGCATCTTTATCTTTGGCAGCAGAGCCGCGACATTTGTTTTGGCGTCGTGCCTGATAAACACCGCGGCCGAGGATGGCGTGGCGCCGGCTCGCACAAGGTCGTTATGCGGCAGCACGACGTGAACACGTACAGAAAAAACGCCATCGATATCGCTGATCGTCCGCGACAACTCTTCGCTCAGGGCATACACGTAACGGGCACGCTCCTCGGTCGGCGAGGCAATCAGGCCTGATCCTTGGAATATCTCACCGAGGTTCTTGAAGGATTGGCGCGGCAACCCCTTGGCGTTCAGAAGGTTGATTGAGAAGGCGAGCAGCTTTTCGTCAACCTGGATCGTGCTGGTTCCATCCTTGGCGACCACCCGGATCGCGGCGACCCCGTTGTCTTCAAGAAGTGCGAGCATTTCATTTGCCTCACGCTCTTGCAATTGCGTGTAGAGGTCGGCTTTGCAAGCAGTGAGGGCGACGAGAACTGGCAGCATGACAAGTCTAACCGACCGCCACCCTGACAGGCCACGCATGATTTCGCCCTCGGCCAAGCCAATCATGCGCGCGGTTCAGCCTTCCTTCAAAAGTTTATTCACGGATGATGTGACGCCGCTGACGCCTTTGGAGATAAGCGCCACCTGGGTGACGCCGTTGTAAACATCCCGAAGACCAGCCATCATCATTTCGAAGTCTTGCCCTTGTTGAGGAATGCCCGAGATTCCGGTTCCCGCCTCACCTGGGACGGGAAGCTTCTGCGCCGGTCCCGGTAGAGCGCCCTTCGAAAGGGCTATGTCATGGTCGAGCGCGGGGAAGGAAACAGTATTGTGTGGATATAGGGAGGAAATCGTCTGCAACACGCGATCGCCCATGCCGCTCGTCGGCGCAGCCGCGCGCTGAACATCCATCGCCGCAGCAACTGGCGCCGCACTCGCTGGCCCCGCGGCGGCATCGTTTTTCAGCGAGTCGGCTGCATGCCCTAAGGCGCGCTCAAACTGGGCCTGCTCGACAATCGACGGTGATCCGACCCTGGGGAGGCCAGCCGTTAGAGTGGCAGAGATCGACGTGACAGGCATCATCATGTAAGGACTCGGTTGCTCTCTCTGACCGGGCGAGCCCCGCCCATTCATCACCCGGTGTCGGCGCAACACTCCTAGGGGGGCAAGCTGACAACAAGCTGACTAACGGCGGCGTCATTTCGACAATCTAAAATCTCTTCGGCAATTTAGTCACTTGTGATGATTTCAGCGTTTGGTTTATCAGTGCGACATGCCGAGAACGCTTATCCAACCCGTCACCCTGCATGTTTTGAGACTTCTTTGTGCCGGGTTTTTTCTGTCCACCGGGATTCAACCGGCGCACGCAGTCCCGCTGTCCCTTCCGGCGACACCCTATAGATACACGGTTCTGGATCAGGAACTCGCTGCAGCGTTGCAGGAATTCGGCAACAACCTGAATATCAGGGTCAACATCAGTCCTGCGGTGAAGGGGCGAATTCGCGGACGTATGCCTGATTTGCCACCGCGCGCGTTCCTCGACCGCTTGACGAACCTTTACGGTCTCCAATGGTACTATGACGGCCTTGTACTCTATGTGTCTGCTGCACAAGAATCGCAAACTCGAATGCTTTTGATGACGTCGATTCGCTTCGATGCGTTCAAGGGGGCTCTCGACAAGCTTGATATCTCCGACGAGCGCTATGTGGTCAAACCCGTGCCAGGCAATGGCCTCGTCTTCGTTTCCGGTCCACCGCGCTTCGTCGCACTCGTGGAGCAGACCTTTAACGGCTTGGTGGCGGAGGCGCAGGCGCAGACTCACATAGCGGCCACGCCAAAGGAATCAGTGCTGATCTTGTTTCGTGGCTCCTCCACTACGGTCGTTCGCGACGGACGACCGGATGCTTCTTATTCTTCTGACATCCCACAACAGGATAGCGTTGGCGGGAAGCCTGAGCTGGGCAAGAAATGAACATTGAGGATTTCCCGCAGCTCTGAAGAACATGACTGCGGCTACCCCTTTGTGAACTCTTCGCAAACTCGTCAGTTTCTCGAAAGCTAATCCGCTCATGATGAGTCCCGGCAGCTCTCGCGGTGACTCCGGCCATTGTGTTGGACCGAACCTTGGAGCCGGCCCGGAACACAGCAATTGAAGGCAGGGCAGGCGCATTCGTGACCTGCCGACGCTTGGAATTGTCGAATTTTGTGAAACGCAAGGGATCTTCTGTCGGGGTCTCTTGTGGGGATTTCAACGTCACGTCTGAGGATGCATAATGTCGGCCAGCAATCTTTCAACTTTCTACCGCTCAAATTCGCTACAGTCCGCAAGGGGTTGGCCGGGCCTGAAAGTTTCCCATTTTGCGACCCAGCATCAGCAAAGTGCATCGTGCTTCGAAGCGATGCTGTCCACTTGTGTGCTGGCAGACAAGCCCGGCTCTTTCGCGCAAGGGGATCTGCCAGCGTCGAATCTTGATTCGACAATGGATAACTTGCGGCAGGACCCTTTGGGCCATCTGGCACCGGATGTCGAATTGACATTGAAGGGCTTGGAGCAACACCCACTGGATCTGCTGCCGCCAAATATGAGGGCGGCTCTCAAGGAGGACCAATCGCAACGCTCCAAGGCGACTGAAGCCCAACATCTGCTCCGCGTCACCCCGAAGATCGAGCCGGCTCCCAGGCCGAGCCCCGGAATCACGTGGAACGGTGGGTCGCTGACCACGGCTGAGTTGCAGATTGTTGCGGTACTCAACCGTCACAAGGACCAATGCCCGCTTACTTGGAAGTCGTTGACCGACAAAGCCAATGATCCCTCTACGCCACCGGATCTGAAAGCGGCGATCCAGGGACTGCAGCAGGATTCGGGACTTTTTTATGCGATTGGCTCGCAGGGCGACGGCCGCTGTGGAGGCAAGATCAACGCCAAGGACTTGGCCGGATTTTCAAACCACCACCCACAAGTTGCTGCATTTCAGGAAGCCCAAGCGCAAAGCTACGAGCAGAACTACATACCATCCGACGGCAGCGGAGGTTTGCAGCCTTCGGTCATGACTTTGAGCGATGCCTTGCGGGAGTTTTACCGGTACTCCGAAAATCTGTCCAAGGACCTGAGTCTGGATGAGTTCAAGAAAATGGTCGGCGGCGAATCGAAAAACGGCAAATTTCCGCCCCAGGTCATTGCGGCGGCGCAATATTTCCTCGATCACCCCGATGCTTGGAACCAGTTGTGCGGTGGCTCGAAAGGGAAGATGCACAAAGAGGATTTCCTGCAAGTCGCCTCATCGTCGATGAGCCTCACGCAAACTGAGCTGAATACGGTCGAGATGATCAAGGACCATCAGGACACGTTCTTTGGAAGCGGTGTTCTGACTCGCGACAAACTGGCGAAAATGAAAGACGACAAGAGCCTTGATCCGAAAGTGCGGGAAGCAGCCTCTCAGCTCCTTTCAGATCCTCTTCTGTTTGGCCTCCTGAACAATTCGATCACGGGCTATAAGACCCATCATAAATTCTTCGACTTTGGCGGCGGGCATACGGTTGATTCCGGCAATATCAGCAAAAAAGACTTTGCCCATTTTTGCACAAACATGTCGTCTGCGAACCGCAACGTTCAGCAGCCAATCACCCACGGCGCCCAAACCGCAGAAGAGCAGAATGCCGTCGCGGACATGAAGATGGGCCTGATGGACCAGCCTGACATTAAGTCAGCCAAAAAGAACGGCGGGGCCGTCATGCACGTCGTCGACTCCGTGCTCAAAATCGAGACGAAAGTGCTCGACTTGGCGGCAACGGCGGTGGGACTGCTCAGCTTCATTCCGGGCCTCGGACAAGTAGCCGATCTTGCCTCGATGGTTCTCGAGGCTGAGTCGCAAGCAGCCAATCTCCTGCGTACGGCCATTAACGGAGGCGATATGAAGCGAGCGCTGGAGGAAGCTGGCCTCAATATGGCCGCGCAGGCGATCGGCCTTATCGCAGGCCCCGAGGTCAAGCTGGCCATTCGAAATGGGCTCGTAAAGCACCTGATGGAAGAGGCCTTGGCGGCAGGCATTGATCTTTCGGTCTCGACGGCGCAGGACTACGCAGAAGGCTATGTGAATAACCTCAAAGCGCGCCTTGCAGGCGGCCCTGAGCAAAGCCTAGGCCTTCCGAGCATGCCATCATTCCAGAGTGTGGCAAGCAATGTGCCCTTCGTCGGCATTGCCTTATCCTAGCCGTCGCCTTGCGCGGAAGCTTTGGCTCGCGCGCTGACATAAGGGTCATTGTGGCACAAGCAGGGGTTCATCCGCATCAACGCAGCGGTGTTCCTGACGCCATCTGGATCGGACTGTGAGGGGGATGTCCGAAGTCTGTGAAGGCTTCGGTATATGACGACTTCAGAGTTACGCTGAGCCCAGCCATCTCGAGCCGGTGCGCCGGGTCGAGGTTTTCACGGGCGCCGGCCGGCAGCGGGAATGGTCTCCGGAAGGCACGGCGCGGATGGTGGCGGAGCGGCGCAGCCGAAGGAACGGCTGTCGCGCGCCCAGGGCGGCCTCCCGAACAGCAGACGATGATCTCCTGCCTTGGGCCTATATCCTTGTGCCCACGCTCAAGGCAGTCGGCTGAAAACAGCGCTGATTTAAAACAGCATTATCCTGCACTGCACCCTCGATCCTTGCGCTCACCGATCGCTCGTCGACACGCACGCGGTCAAGTCGTTATCGGCGCTATGCCGATGGGCTTCGAGAGCAAGGTGGACGCTGAGCGGTGCGTCAGCCTCAGGGCGCGGCTGGCCAGCTTTGGGTCTCACGCTCTATGACGGCAACACCCGGCTGATCAACTTGGCCTGTTCGCGGGCTCCCGGCAGCGGCGCGGAAGCCACGGTCCGCCTTCCTCGGCTTCAGGCCAAAGATACCGCAGCATGCTCCAGAGCTATGTCTGCCGCCTCCGCCCCATCGTCGCTGGTCATGTGGAAAGGACAAGCAGGCTACGCACCCCATAATCCCGTCGGGCAGGATTCGACAGTCGACGGCGAGACATTCGCCAAACCTCACCCTTGATTCTCAGCAACGTTAAAAAAAATTCACATAATGTTCGTGAGTGTAGTCTCCTGTCAGGTGGTACATTAGCCCCAATATCTGGCGTCTTAGTCGTAGAAAGGACTGTGATCCATCTTCCATTAGCATCCATACCAGCGGATTTACAGCAAATGACGAGAGAGGTCTCATGCGGATTGATGGGGATAGAAGGGCTAGCGGCTTGCTGCATCCCGTCCGGGTTGATGCCAACCAATGTTGACACTGGTAAATCGCCTAAGGACGGCAGCGCATCTTGATCGCCTTCGAATCCTGGGCCTTTGCGCGCATGCGGATCTAACCGTCGGCGAGCTGGCCGATATTACCAGTCTGCCTCGCGAGCAGGTTCGACGCCACGTTCGGCGGCTGGGCAGAGCCAACTTTCTTTGCTGCAACGAACAACGTCCGCAGTCTTCGTACCATATGCAAGCAGGAGGCAAGGATGGCGGGCTGGCTCAATTGGTGGTCGATCTCCTGCCCCACGATGATGGCCATCATAAAAGAGACCTACAACGCCTGGAAGCAATACAAGACGCGCGGTTGAAGGGACCGCCTGCTTGATCGTGAAATAGATCAGTCCAAATGGAGCGCGACTACCATGGATAACTCCGCCGGCGGCGCCATCGCGCAGCCCGACACTTACGGGCGGCCTCACTTAGCCGCCGTCGACTCCCGCGTTCACGAACTGCTTCTAAGACAGGAGCGTCAGGAGCGGACAACTCTCAAACTGATCGCCTCCGAGAACTTTGCCTCCTCGGCGGTGTTGGAAGCGACCGGGTCGATTTTCACCAACAAGTATGCCGAGGGATACCCCGGTGCGCGCTACTACGCCGGAAACGAGATCGTCGATGAGCTTGAGACCCTCGCGATCGAGCGCCTGAAAGCGCTATTTGGCAGTGAACACGCCAACGTCCAGCCTTATTCAGGCTCGCCAGCCAACCAGGCTGTCTATCGCGCGCTTTTGAGCCCCCGTGACAAAGTCATGGGCTTGCCTTTACCCGAAGGCGGCCATCTGACTCACGGTTGGTCCGTCAATTTTTCCGGCAGCGATTATCAGCGCGTCCCGTACAGGCTGCACGAAAAGACACAGCAAATTGACTATGACCACTTGCGCGAGACCGCCAAGCGGGAACGCCCGAAGCTAATTTGGGTCGGCGGAACTGCTTATCCGCGTATTTTTGACTACGCGGCAATGGCCGAAATTGCTTCGGAGGTGAACTCGTATCTGGTGGCTGACATCGCCCACATCTGCGGCCTGGTTGTCGCAGGAGTGCATCCGAACCCCGTGTCCCATTGCGATGTGGTCACCAGCACCTCTCACAAGTCGATCCGCGGTCCCCGGGGTGGCTTCATTTTATCAAGGAATGAAGACCGTTATCAGCCCCTCCATCATCCGAAGAGCAAACACAATCTGCGCCGTGTTCCCTCTTCTGCAAGGCGGACCGCATATGAATACTATCGCCGCGCTTGCCGTCGCTTTGCAGGAAGCAGCGAACTCGTCCTTTCGTGTCTACGGTCAGCAGATCGTCCACAACGCCAAGGCTCTGGCCCAGGCGCTTCTGGAGCGAGGTTATGAACTCGTCACTGGGGGCACTGACAATCACATGCTGATCCTTGATCTTCGGGACCGGCCGCTGTCAGGCAAAGCCTATGCGGAGCGCTTATCGCGTGCAGGCATCATTGCGAATTTCAATATGGTCCCGGGCGACCGGCGGCATCCGGCGCTGACAAGCGGCATCCGCTTAGGGACACCAGCGGTGACGTCCATGGGCATGCGCGAAACGGAGATGGTGCAGATCGCCGCTTTCATCGACTCGGTCTGCCGCCAGCCCGATGACCAGGAAGTTCATGCGAGCGTACGAAGAGACGTTGCCGACTTCTGCACTGCGTTCGATGTTCCCGGCATCCGCGACCGATAAGCCACCCCAATCCAGAAACTCCTCACTAACTCCAGCACTTGAAGCGAGGGCATTTTTATGACCAGGCAGTTCGTGTTCTCTTCCGAATCCGTCGGCGCGGGACACCCCGACAAGATGGCAGACAACATCTCCGATGCCATTCTCGATGCGGTCCTGCGCACCGATCCGAAGGCGCGCGTCGCCTGTGAAGTGTTGGTGAAGACGGGGATGGTCGTTGTGGCTGGCGAGATCACCAGCCATGCCCACATCGATTACAGCCAAGTCGCCCGCGATACGATACTCGATATTGGCTACGACGATGATGCGATTGGCTTTGATGGTCGACGTTGCGCCGTCGTTCTGGCCCTCACCGAGCAGTCGCCCGACATAAGCCAGGGCGTTGATGAAGGACGAGGGCAGGATCTCGGGCAAGGGGCAGGGGATCAGGGCATCATGTTTGGATTCGCATGCAACGAGACGGATACATTGATGCCCCTGCCGATCCAACTCGCTCACCATTTGACGAAAAGACAGGCCGAGGTCCGGAAAGCGGGACAGCTTGGCTGGCTGCGTCCGGACGTGAAATCTCAAGTGTCGGTACGCTACGAAGGGCTCCGCCCGGTGGCGCTGGATACCATAGTCCTGTCAACGCAGCATGACGAAGCGGTCTCACAAGCCACGGTCCGCGAAGGCGTCATTGAGGAGATCATAAAACCGGTCCTGCCGGCCCACCTGGATACTTCGGGGATCAGATTTCTGGTCAACCCAACAGGGCGGTTCGTGGTCGGTGGGCCTGCCGGCGACTGCGGCCTCACAGGACGGAAGATCATCGTCGATTCCTACGGTGGGACCGGGCGTCACGGCGGCGGTGCCTTTTCGGGCAAGGACCCATCCAAGGTTGACCGCTCGGCGGCCTATGCCGCCCGGTATGTCGCGAAGAACATCGTTGCCAGCGGCCTTGCAGAGGTCTGCGAGGTTCAGCTTGCCTACGCGATCGGCGTGGCCAGTCCGGTTTCTGTCATGGTCAATACCTTCGGAACCGCAAGGATCGAGGAAAAAAGGATCGAGCGCCTTGTTCTCGAGGTTTTCAATCTCCGACCGAAAGGCATCATCAAGATGCTTGATCTCTTACGGCCGATATACCGCAAGACGGCGACATACGGACACTTCGGGCGTGAAGAGCCTGAGTTCACTTGGGAGAAGACGGACAAAGCTGACGATTTGCTGCGTGAAGCCGGACCGGCAGCTGCGTGAGGGCGGCTGGATCAAGCGCATGCGGCAACCCATTTCAACTCGCGAGACCACGCCCGGCCGGCGTGGCAAGAAGCCGGCTCGGGTTTTGGCGGAGATTTTGATGCCGGATTATGACGTGCTTTGCATCGGCAATGCCATTGTCGACATCATCGCCCAGTGCGACGAGGAATTCCTCGAGACCAACGGCATCATCAAGGGCGCGATGAACCTCATCGACACACAACGCGCCGAACTGCTCTACAGCCGCATGGGTCCGGCGATCGAAGCGTCCGGCGGCAGCGCCGGCAACACGGCGGCCGGCGTCGCCAGCTTTGGCGGCCGCGCGGCCTTCTTCGGCAAGGTCTCCAACGATGCGCTGGGCGAAATCTACGCCCACGACATCCATGCGCAGGGCGTCGCCTTCGGCACCACGCCGCTCAAGGGTGAGCCGCCGACGGCGCGCTCGATGATCTTCGTCACGCCCGACGGCGAGCGCTCGATGAACACCTATCTCGGCGCCTGCGTCGAGCTTGGCCCTGAGGATGTCGAAGCCGACAAGGCGTCCGGCGCCAAGGTCACCTATTTCGAAGGCTATCTGTGGGACCCGCCGCGCGCCAAGGAGGCAATCCGCCAGACGGCGAAGCTGGCGCACGCGGCAGGCCGAGAAGTGTCGATGACGCTATCGGATTCGTTCTGCGTCGACCGCTACCGCGACGAATTCCTCGACCTGATGCGCTCGGGCACGGTCGACATCGTCTTTGCCAACAGCCACGAGATCAAGTCGCTCTACCAGACATCGTCGTTCGACGAGGCGCTGGCCCAGATCCGCAAGGATTGCCGGATCGCCGCCGTCACCCGCTCGGAAAAAGGCTCGGTGATCGTGCGCGGCGACGAGACCGTGGTGATCAAGGCGACCGCCATCAAGGAACTGGTCGACACGACGGGCGCCGGCGATCTCTATGCCGCCGGCTTCCTGCATGGCTACACGCAAGGCCGCGACCTGCAGACTTGCGGCGACCTTGGCTCACTGGCAGCCGGATTGGTGATCCAGCAGATCGGCCCCAGGCCCCGTCAGAATTTGCGCCGCGAGGCCGAGCAGGCGGGGCTGACCATTCCGGACGTTCAAACGAGTTAGTGGCCTACCTTCCCGTTGTGCAGGCTATCTCGCCAGAAGCGCAATCACGGAATAGGGAAATCCTGATGTCGAACATGATGAAGGCGCTTGTGAAGGCCAAGGCCGAACCGGGCATCTGGATGGAAGAGGTGCCGGTGCCGGAAATCGGCCCCAACGACGTGCTGATCAAGATCAAGAAGACGGCGATCTGCGGCACCGACGTGCACATCTACAATTGGGACCAGTGGGCGCAGAAGACGGTGCCGGTGCCGATGGTGACGGGCCATGAATTCGTCGGCACCGTTGCCGATTTCGGCGCAGCGGTCACCGAATACAAGGTCGGCCAGCGTGTATTGGGCGAAGGCCACATCGTCTGCGGCCATTGCCGCAACTGTCGCGCCGGGCGAGGGCATCTGTGCCGCAACACACTCGGCGTCGGCGTCAACCGTCCAGGCGCCTTCGGCGAGTATCTGGCGATCCCGCAGCACAATGTCGTGCCGATCCCCGACGATGTGCCCGATGAGATTGCCGCGATCTTCGATCCCTTGGGCAATGCCGTCCACACCGCATTGTCCTTCGATCTGGTCGGCGAGGACGTGCTGGTGACTGGCGCCGGGCCGATCGGCATCATGGGCGCGCTCGTCGCCCAATGCGTCGGCGCGCGCAAAGTGGTCATCACTGACATCAACCCGGTGCGGCTGGCGCTAGCCAAGAAACTCGGCGTCCAGCATGTCGTCGACGCCTCGAAGGAGAAGCTGCGCGACGTCATGCCGGTGCTCGGCATGACCGAGGGGTTCGACGTCGGGCTCGAAATGTCAGGCGCCGCCCCCGCTTTCCGCGACATGATCGACACCATGAACAATGGCGGCAAGATCGCCATTCTGGGCATCGCGCCGACCGGCTTCGAGATCGACTGGAACAAGGTCATCTTCAAGATGCTGCATCTCAAAGGCATCTACGGCCGCGAGATGTTCGAAACCTGGTACAAGATGATCGCGCTTGTGCAGGGTCCGCTGGATGTCTCCGGCCTGATCACCCACCGCATCGGCATCGACGATTTTCAGATCGGTTTCGATGCGATGAAGAGCGGCAGTTCCGGCAAGGTGGTGATGGACTGGTAGGGATTGCCTTGGCCGCTATTCAGGAAAAGCTGACGACAGCACCTCTGGTCCGCCGGACATTTTCCAACTAGGGGAACATGGCTGGGTGGAGAGCTATGGCTCCGCTACGTGCGCTCGCTAATCATACACGGCGACGTATCGCGGCCCACCCGGTGACGGTCGATGGGGCAATTCGCTTCAGTCGATGACGGAAACCCGGTGAACCGATGCTGAGGCCCCGACGCGATCGTCTATTTCCTATGATCTGCGATTGAGGTCGAGGTGTTGCCGCTTTCAGCGGGTAAAATGCGATAGACGACTTCCGGTACCCTTCCGGTCAGCGAAAAGGAAGGCAACGAGCCGCATTGCCTCAAGCAAAATGTTACCAATAGTGTCCTGTTCCAAAGGGGATGGACAGGTCGTGCCATTCCGGTTCGGGGGAAGGATGGCGCGGCTCAGCATGGCGACACGGTGAAGCGGCGATCGTGGAGCTTTATTGCGGCGTTGACAAGCGGCGCATTCTGGATGAGTTCGAGGCGGTAACCGGCTATTATTCGCAAGCGCGCGATCCGTCTTATGAACCGTCGTGAGCAGAGGCCGTCTGCGGGCAAGAGCCGCAGCCGCTGTTACGGCAGCGATGTCCGCGACGCGCTCATCGTGTTGTGGGAGGATTCGGAGCGGCTGGGTCCGCATCGACGCTCGCGGCGGCCAGCGCCGCCGGGCAGGAATGAGTTCGCAGTTCGCCGCTCGGTGCCAGCCCGCACCTTCGGCGATTGGAAAGATCCGCCGCCCGGCTTTGTTGAGCGCATTCGGGCACGTCTTCGTCAGGGAGCTTCGTGCAGACGATGGTGCTGACCGGATTGCCGCCGGCTGGACCGATTGCATTCCGCTCCGCACGCGCGACAGCGGCAATGTGATCATGGCGATCAAGCAGGCCCGCTCCCGGTTTCGCTGACCCTGTGCTGCTGTTTGCCGGCATCCGCCCGCACAGGAAGAGCTTGTAAAAGCGGTCGGTGCGGAAATCGAGGAGCCGTTGGTCGTCGATCTTCAGCCTGAACGCGGTCGTTTGCTGGTGCCGCAAATCGGCTGTTGCATGTACATCCCTGTCAGACGTCAGTTTTCCTCGCCTATTTTGGTGTCGAGCGCGAAGTGCTCCAACCAGATTGCAAGGCTTTTTGGAAATGAGAGCGGCTTTGCGCAGGGCGCTCCGTTGTTGAGCATTCAAGCTACCAAGCCAATGACGCGCAGGTTCCACCAGGCTCGCCAGCCTTGAAGGACAGCGAAAAAAGCAGAGCACGACAGACACAACAGTGCATCAGGACGCCGCAGTCGTTGAAGATGGTGCGCTGCATCCATACCGTGGATGCATTCGATCCAAATAATCGATTTGTTCAATCAGTTTCTCGAAAGCTAACCCTACCCTCTGTGGGAATCGGGCTCTGAGCCGCGACGCTGCCTTGCGAGCGCAGGGGCTGCACGTAGGAGAGATGATGCAACGAGAAATCGCACGCGGGTTGCTGGCCTCGTGGGTTCGCCGACCGGCGTATTTGAGCCCGTCAGTTGGTCCTCACCCGCGCCTATTGCCACCGAGCGACTTGCATGTCCCTCCGACTCGGACCAGTTCCGAGAGCTGCGACGAGTTGCGCGCCGTGTGCTCCGATCAGATGGCCGCCGGTGACGCGTTCGATGGGCCGTCCCTCTTCGAGAGGAGATGAAATGCGAACGCTGCTCGTGGATCATCATGCGGATCTTGCGCGCGCCATGCGACTTGCGCTCGGGGATGGCGGCTTCGTCGTTGATGTCGTTGGTACTCTGGAACTGGCTTCGAGTGCATTTTCTTGCGCCAGCTATGAAATTCTCCTGCTGGAATTGGCTCTGCCAGATGGCGATGGCTTGGGTTGGCTGAGGCAGTTGAGGACCCACGGGCATTCAGTTCCTGCCGTCATTATGAGCAGCCTTAACGATCTCGATAAGCGAATTGCGATCTTCAACGGTGGTGCGGACGACTTTCTGCTCAAACCCATCTCTACCGATGAGCTTATTGCCAGAATGAGAGCCATTCTGCGCCGGGCGACACAGATGACCGACCTGAGGCTCGTATTTGGCAATCTCGACTTTGATCCGGTCGCCCGCCAGGTTTTCGTTGATGGGCACCCAATGATGATCGCACGTCGCGAACTCTGTATTCTAGAGCACCTGCTTAACCGGGCAGGCCGCATCGTGCCCCGTGCGCAATTGGAAGATCACCTCTATTCATTCAACGACGACGTGTCTGCCAACGCGCTTGAAGTCGGAATTTATCGTTTACGGGGACATCTGACCAGATCAGGTGCAACGCCACGGATCAAGACCATCCGAGGCATTGGTTACATCCTAGAATTGACTGACGCCTCGTCCGCATAGTTTGTCGAATCGAAAGAAGATCTATTTTGCTGATCCTTCAACATCCTTGCCATGCGCTCAATTGGCGGGCGATCGCCAACAAGGTTACAAGACCTGCAGTTCCCCGTTACCTGGGCCATCTCCTCTGCGCGCTTATTGTGACTTTCCCACTTGGTGTCGCGGCGCAAAACAAGCAGGACAAAGGCCCGCCGCATGCGGCTTCGAATAGCATCAACGCCACGCTGACCCTTTCCTCTTCGCTCGGGGAGACCGTTCATCTGCCCGCGCCAGCCACGACCATCTTTGTTGCTGACCCCACGATCGCGGATTTTCAGGCGCCATCGAGCAAAACAATCTTCGTCTTTGGCAAGAAATCGGGGCGGACCAGCCTATTCGCCTTGGATGGCAATGGCGAGCCTCTCGCCGAATTGCGTATCGTTGTCACGCAACCGATCGGGGATTTACGCGCCATGTTGCGGGAGCAGGTCGGCGACTATCCCATCCGCGTCAACTATACGCCGCGCGGCGCAATCCTTAGCGGGACGGCGCCCGACGCAGAGGTCGCCGACACCGCAAAAAGAGTCACTGAGCAATATCTGGGCGACGGAGCGCAAGTCGTCAACAACATCAAGGTCGCTGGATCCCTGCAAGTTAACCTCAGCGTGCGCGTAGCCGAAGTCTCACGCAGCGCCATGAAGTCACTCGGCGTCAACTTGTCCGCCTTCGGTCAAATCGGCAATTTCAAAGTGGGCGTTCTAAGCGGAAGCGCTGCAAGCGCTGGGTCTGGTTCAACCCAGGGTGGCGGTACAGCAGAAATCGGATTCGACAACGGTGCCGTCAACGTCAGCGCGGTTCTCGACGCGCTCGCCAAGGAGCATATAGCTTCCGTCCTGGCTGAGCCGAACCTCACCGCTATGTCGGGTGAAAAGGCCAGCTTTCTCGCGGGCGGCGAATTTCCCATTCCTGTCCTGCAGGAAAACAGGCAGGTATCGGTTGAATTCCGTCACTTCGGCGTCAGTCTGGAATTTGTGCCGACAGTTCTCAGCAACAATCAAATCAACATTCACGTAACGCCCGAAGTCAGTGAACTGTCGACGCAAGGTGCCGTGCAAATCAACGGAATTTCCGTGCCGGCAGTTTCCACGCGCCGAGCCGATACGGTCGTCGAACTCGCCAGCGGCCAGAGCTTCGCAATCGGCGGTCTAATCAGGCGGAACGTCAACAATGATGTCAGGGCCTTTCCCTGGCTCGGAGAACTGCCGATCCTGGGACCGCTTTTTCGCTCGACCTCGTTTCAAAAAGAGGAGTCAGAACTGGTCATTCTAGTTACGCCTTACATTGTAAGACCAGGCTCCAACCCAAACCAGATGAGCGCACCGACCGAGCGGGCGGCACCGGCTTTGAACGGAGGGGGCGCTCCGACGAATTCCGTGACAAGTCCCCCGCGAGACCGCGCTGCTATCCGTGCGGGCGCGCCAAGCGCCCAGGGCGGTCTCGGCTTCATCATCGAATAGTGTCATCCAAAGATGTTGCGTTTTATAATCCTCTTTGTCGCTCTGGCACCAAGCGTAAGTGGCTGCACAAGCACTACGCCAGTTGATGTCGAACCATCGGCACCAATGCTTGTCCGAGAGGAGACCACCGTCCTGACGTTGCAAAGCCTGCGCGCTTCCGAACGGCAGCGTTTGCGTGTTTTCCTAGACAAGGCCAGTCGCGGCCGGTTCGATGCCATCCACCTCCTCATCAGCGGTTCGCCCCAGCTCAGCGCAGGGGTAGCCCATCAGGCCAGGCAGTTGGCAATCGAAGAAGACAACATTCAATTGCGCGATCAACACGACGCCGGCTCAGTGCGAATTGAGGCGATTGTCTATCACGCCCGTCCGCCGGTCTGTCCCTCATATGGTGCCTTACCCAATGAAGAATCCTTCAAACAGCCGCTTGGTTGTTCGACAGGACATAACCTGGCCGTGATGGTCAACGATCCGCGCGATCTGCTCGACAATCAGGCCGTCAAGGCCGGCGATGGCGATCGTGCTTCTGTACCAGTTGCAACTTACAGAACATTCGGGACGGATAAAGGTGGCTGATACCGCCCTTATCTCGGCAGCACTCCTACCGGAGATTGAAAGCTTCCAATCGCGTCCTGATCTAAAATAAAAGGAACCGCTGGATGCAATATAGGCGCTATATCGAGGGCCTTAGGGCCGTTGCTGTACTTCCGGTCGTACTCTTTCATTTCGGAATTTCGGCGATCCCGGGTGGCTTTAGCGGGGTCGATATCTTCTTCGTCATCTCCGGCTACCTAACCAGCGGAAGCCTCCTGGATGACCTTGAACGCGGCCAATTTTCCATCGTCAACTTCTACTGGCGCCGTGCCCGGCGCATTCTGCCGGCGCTCGTCTTTGTGATGCTTCTCACCTGCATTGCAGCATTGTTCATTCTTCTGCCACCGGATCTGCGCGGATTCAGTCTTAGCATCATAGCTACCTCGACCTTCTGGTCGAACGTTTTCTTCTGGAAAACGTCAAGTTACTTCTCTATCGATGCCGCGCTTCTACCACTGTTGCACACTTGGCCGCTTTCCGTAGCGGAGCAGTACTACATCTTCGCACCAATCCTGATGTTCCTAATCTATCGCTACATCGGGAAGCGCTGGCTGACGACACTTCTTCCGATAATTCTCTGCAGCTTCGTAGTGGCGGTGATGGCGACATCGCTGGCACCCACCGCCGGATTCTATCTGCTGCCGACCCGAATCTGGGAACTCATGTTGGGCGCCCTGCTCATGCTCAAATGCCCCTCGCCGCTGGGCAACCGATTCCTGATGGAGTCGGTGGGGGTGGCCGGATTTGGCCTTCTCGCCATCGGGTTCTTCGCGATTTCGGCGAGTGATCCGTTCCCAGGCTACAACGCCTTGTATCCATGCATCGGAACGGCCCTTCTGATCTATGTTGGCCAAAATACCCCCTCGACGGTCGCCACCCGCATGCTCGAAGTCCGGCCGCTGGTCTGGATTGGGCTCATCTCGTATTCGTTGTATCTTGTTCACTGGCCTCTCAATGCGTTCGCGCACTATCTTTCGTTCCAAAAACTCGATCCGTTGATGACCGGTGCGATGTTGGTGGCAAGCCTCGCATTGGCTGCATTCTCCTGGAAGTTTGTAGAGCAGCCGTTTCGACAGAAGAGGGCCTTCACCTCCCCGGGGCCTATCTTCGCCTTTTCAGCGCTCGCGATCGTTGTCCTTTGTGCCGGCGGAGCGGCGGGGGCGCTCGGCAATGGCTTTCCGCAACGGTTTCCGGACTATGTCCAGCGGCGCATTTCCGTCGGGGACTGGAGGAATGGCATCTGTTTCAACGAGGGCACCAGCCGGATCGAAAGCTGGAATATGGAGGATTGCACGCGCACCAGCGGTTTTCCAACAACGGTTTTTTTGTGGGGCGACTCCTTCGCCGCGCACTATGTTTCCGGCTTGGGTGCTAACATAAATCGATTGCAGGCGAACATCGTTGAATATACGTACGCCAGCTGCGCGCCGATACTCTATTACTACCCTTACGATCGTCTTGATTGTGTCCGGTTCAATCGCAAGGCCTTGGACGTCATCTTGGAAGCGGACATCAAGACGGTTATCCTCAGCGGTAGATGGAGTGACTATGAGGTCAGAGGTTTCGACGGTCTTCAGCAAACAATCGCTACGCTTCGTGCCCTGGGCGTGCGCGTGTTTGTCATCGGCCAGTCTCCGCAGTTCCCAACTGACGTCCGGAAAATTGCGTTCTTCGCCAAGCGCCAAAATCTGGACGATACGTCCTGGCCGATCGCGATGGACCCCGACATCAACGAACGTGTGCGCTCATTTACCAAAGGCGCCACATTCATCGATCCGCTGAAATTCCTGTGCAGCGCAGGACGCTGCGCCTATTCCGATAGAGGAGAGTTTTTATATTTCGACTATGGTCATTTCTCTTCAGCCGGCGCCACACTGGCAATCTCGAAATACTGGCCGGCTTTTGGCAAGGACAATGCTCTTCCTAAGACGAAGTAGCGGCTCAGCGGCTGACAAGCACCAGTACGGGTCCCAGTGATAGCTCCTGCTTCCGCAGCAGCCGCGACGATGGAGCTGTTCAGGTTTAAGGCCCCCCGATAGTGACCTAGGATGGGTGCTGCCACGCGGCTCGGACTCAGCGTGCATTATCACGTAAATGTTGAGAGAATGAATGGCGCCGCGAAGGGCAATTCCAGCCGTCCAAAGCGACAGGCGTGTCGCGGCCTCGACATTGCAGTGGCGCTTACCTAACACGGCCTCACACTGCCCTCTAAGCGGCCCCGAATTTGAACTGACGGCCCCTGGCCGGTTCATCGGGCAGGTCAAGGGCTAGGTGTAGTACACAGGGCTCATAACTTTCAGTTTCTAGTTGGTACGATGGGCCGTGGACGGTCGATGCAGACTTCAAGATGGCGAACGAAGCTCTCCATGCGTGCGTTGTCGAGGCAAGTGCCTTTGCCATGCTCGCGACTGGAGAGATTTCAAAATGAGCCTTGTAAGCGGAGAATGCCGCCGACGCTGTTCGGCTTGCTCGTGCCCTTGACGGCGGTAGGCTCGGCAGGGCCGAGGCCAGAGTTGCCGTAGTGGTCGTAATCGACCTCGGCTGTGACCGTGAAGCCGGGAACGACCATGTAGGCGACGTTTGCAGCCACACCAGCATCCTTGAGCTGATCACCCGAGACCTGAAGGTTGAACGAAGTTTTCTCGTCAAACTCGTAGGTGGCGCCCGCCCAGAAAGCCCACTGGCCGTTCCAGATTTTGTACGAGCCGCGCCCATGATTGGCAATTGCGCCGTTTGAGTCCTCGTTGAGACTGGCATTGGAACCGTAGCCGAAGAGTCCAAACAGCGACAGCTGGTTTGTGACAGCGACGTCGACGCGGATCTTGCCGGCAAAAGCTTCGTAATTGCTGTCATAAGCCGCGACGCCGGTGATCGAGCCCCAGCCTTGCGTGTATTTCAAGCCGGCGACAACGTGCGGAATATAGCTGTCGATAGTACCGGCTGAGCCCGATCCTTGTTCGAGCGAAATCACAGTCGAAATGCCGTTGCCGGCGTCGAAGTGGTACTGAGCCACGTTGGTGTCGAAGCCGGCCGACGGAACGAGCATACTATCGAGAACGTCGCCAGCGTAGCTTACAAACGTATCGAAGGCCGACCCCTCCTTGCCAACTCGCAGGCCTCCCAGCTCGACCCAGGCAGAAGCCAGTGCGAGGCCGCTGTTGAAATCATAGTTCTGAGGACTGTCATGCGAGTTAGCGCTGTTGCCAAAATTCACGTGGGTTTCGGTATAGGTCGTCAACGCGCCGAGCTCGGTCTGCTGGCCGGTCCAAGTTTTGAACGTGAAGCGTGTGCTGTTTCGCCAAGTGCCTTGGTCCTCGCCAGTTCTCACGTCCGAGGTTCTTGCGCTGTCATACGATCGGACGTCACCCAGGCCGATATCGTAACGGACATAGCCGCCGATGCGCAGGCAGGTCTCGGTGTTGGGAATATAGGAATATCCCGAGCCGAGGACGTCGCAGATCTTGATGTACTCGGCCGGTTCCCGCTCGGCGCCAGCTGCTCGACCGACGGAAACGGTCATCAGAGCAGTTAAGCCGAGAAGAGGACTCTTGATGTACATGTCTAGATCTCCATGAAGGAATAAAAAGGATAGAGGCGAAAGAGCAAGCTTTTCCTCTAAATTTTGTGCGTGTTGTCTCCAATATGTGGACGCCAAAGCGCTTGACACGAGAGGTGAGCCAGCGTAAAAGCCACATGTACTTATAATAGTGTTTTCTGTTAGGAGATTCATTATCGTTTACATGTGAAACACTCCGGTCGGACCGCTGCAGCTCTCCGAAATAGAGCAGCAAGCGACATGCCAACCTGAAGCGTAAATGCGGCCGACACCAAAATCGGGCCGACGCGCCTTCGTCTCGCTGGAATCACTTTTTTTGAGGGTCACTGCGAAAAGCAATGTGCGACACGGTTCGCCATGTTCGATATGTGACAGTCTCGTTTAACAGCGACGGCTTCCCGTCTGACCGCAACGGAGGCCGCGCCATGCGCTACCGAGAAGGATCACTGCGCGTACGCTCCGCAAGGGCTGCGCCAGGAACAGAGGGCGTGCGCGTCCGAGGCGTCGCATGGTGGCCGCAGCACCTTTTCGCCGCTGTAAGTTCGCCGTGCAGGTACATTGCGCGGCCGGAAGCGAGAGGGAGCGCACCCTGAAACGGCTGCCTACGGCTCGCCTCGAGTAATTGGCGATGAACAGCATTCTCGAGAACTTAGTCTCGACGGAAAGAGCAACGAAAGGAAGCCGCTTGGACGAGCACGATCCGAAGGAAGAACCGATCGAGACCATTTTCCGCAACGGCACAATCACTGCCGTGGGTATCCTGCTTGCCTTTTCGCTCGGCTTCCTCACTCATTGGGCCGCGAACCCCTTGCCATGGCAACTCTACGATCTGTTCGCCGTAGTGCCGATCCTGCTCGGCATCGCACTGCAGATGAGAGCGCTGTCCATGCTGCTCGACATGAGTTCCTTGCGGCGCCCCATCTACGAACGCGCCAATCGCATTTTCATGGTCGGCCTCATCCAGACCGCGTGTGGCGTCGGCATGGCCATCTTGGTCGATCTTTTCGGGATATCGGTAGGGGGCACGCTGCCCGGCGCTTGACGACAAGCCACACCGCCGCTCTTCGCTCGAAGCGACGTCAAGCCGGGGAACCTTGTGCACCCCCTAGCGGCGTCCTCCTTTCATCAAATGAGCCGACGTCAGCTTTAGAGCGTCTCGGTGGCTAAAGCCGGTATGGTTTTTCGGCCGGCAGGGAAGGCCGCTGGCTGGACCTGGATGGCGTCTGAACGAGGCTTGACAGGTCCGTTGCGTCGGACATGAATTTCGCATTGCAAAGTTCTTCCGCAGACGCCTCAAGCACACTGCACTGGCGTCACGTACTACTCAGACGTTGAATGCGGCACCGCACCATCACCTCAGGCGCAACCATGGCACGCGCGCTCCCCGGCGTGGTTGACCCCATCCTGTCCAAACGAGACTGCGACATAAGCGGGACGCACTGACTTAGGTCAGAGACCAGGACGAGCGCGCAACGAAAGAATGATGGATCAGCGACGTGGGATGACAGCTCCTTGCACACCTCAATCCTGACAAAGTACCGGGACCCCCGGCCGCCTTGGTATACCATCTATCCGACTGTGCCAGACTTCTCTGCGGCAGTTGGTGCTGACGATTATGAGGAATGGCTGGGGGGCCTCCCGGCCGACGAATCGGTGTCGCTCTATTTCCACATTCCGTTTTGCCGATCCATGTGCTGGTATTGCGGCTTCCCTACCGCGGTCATCCGTCGCAACGGCCCGATCCTTAATTATTTAGCGGTGCTGCGTCAGGAGATCAGTTTGGTGTCGGAGCAAGTGCGGCAAGGGCTGCCGGTGAGCGATGTGCATTTCGGCGCGGAACGCCTCACCTTATCGGGCCAGCCGAGCACTTGGCGCTGATGGAATTTCTACGCCGCCACTTCGCTTTCAGCAAAACTGCTGCGATCACCGTGGAGATCGATCCCCGAACGTTCACACCGGAAATGGCCGAAGCCTTGGCAGCTAACGGTGTCAACCGCGCGAGCATCGGCGTGCAGAGCTTTGATCCCGATGTGCAAAGGCGATCAATCGGATCCAGAGTAAGGTGCAGACGGCCGCTGCAGTCCAAAATCTCCGCCGGCATGGCGTTGGCCATATCAACTTCGACC
Source organism: Mesorhizobium sp. M2A.F.Ca.ET.043.02.1.1 (assembly GCF_003952405.1). Classification (NCBI taxonomy): domain Bacteria; kingdom Pseudomonadati; phylum Pseudomonadota; class Alphaproteobacteria; order Hyphomicrobiales; family Phyllobacteriaceae; genus Mesorhizobium; species Mesorhizobium sp. M2A.F.Ca.ET.043.02.1.1. The sequence continues at coordinate 2,535,403 of NZ_CP034445.1, read as the reverse complement.
TCATCTTCGGTCTACCGAAACAGACTGTGCAGTCCTGCATCCAGACCGCGATGGCTGCGGTCGCCATGCGCCCCAACCGGCTTGCGGTGTTCGGATACGCGCATATTCCTTCCGTGATAAAGAACCAGCGCCTATCGAGCAGGCAGGTCTACCGGACGGCGATCTTCGCGCCGAACAGGCTGCAGCTGTCGCCGAGACACTGGTTGGCGCTGGCTACCGGGAGATCGGGCTCGATCATTTCGCTCCGCCGGACGACGAACTCGCGCTAGCGCAGAAGACCGGGCGCGCCTACGGCGTAATTCGCTGGGATACTCGGCCGATACTTGCAAAACGTGATCGGCTCAGGCGCGTCGGCTATTGGCCGAGTCCGCGAGGGGTATGTTCAGAACGAAGTAACACGGGATTCTTACGCCCGGCACATCGCAAGTGGACGTCTGGCGACATCAAAGGGTCACCGTCTGACCGACGATGACCGGGTGCGCGCAGCGATCATCGAGCGACTGATGTGCGATTTGGAGGCCGACGTGCCGACCATCTGTGCCGCCCACGAAATCGAACCAGCTCGTTTTCTCGATTCAGTTGAGAGTTTGGTGACGCTGGCTGAGGAGGGGATCCTGGACGTCGAAAACGGCTTCATCCGCGTGCGGCCGGAGCACCGCTTTGTTGTTCGCGCCGTTGCTGCTGCATTCGATGCTTTTCTCGCGAATCGATGAGTTGAGGCCACGACGCCGAAAGGCATCAAACCTTGTTTGGCGCTCGTCGGCATGGGCTCTCGCAGAAGACTCCGCAAGCGTATGCAGGGGACTTCCACTTGACGCCGCGTTCACCATCATCTCGCCTGGGTGCGCGCGAAAGCGCACAACCCGGAGCACGCTGCTCTCGGTGTGAGGCTGTGCTCTGCAAAGCACCGGTGATCCACCCTGTCCCTGGACAGCAGCTTGATGGCGTCATCTTGGAGGACGAGAAAAGATTGTCGAGGTACGGGTACGAATTGCCTCGGTCGTCCGTTCAATCGAAAGCACTGTCTGCGGAGGCACCTCTCCTTCATGCAGTGACAGGAGATGCTGGGCGACTTCCTTATCTGCTGCGGTGAGTCGATGATTTAGGCGGAGAAAGTCCATCCAGGTGGGGGTGCGGAATGTCTCCGTCCAAAGTGACGGTGTTTGCAGATTTCGCTGGAGCGTCCAGTTTCGTGCACCGGCACGGCTCTGGACGTGTCGCCGCGTGCGCATGGAGCCCAGAAAGGCCTCGATATTTTCCTCCGATATCAAATACTCGACCTTGGCCACGATAGGGCCACTTCTGGGTTTCAGATCGAGAGCCACGTCCGGCGGATGAAAAACTGAACTTTCTTGATCGGTTTCTTCCCAGGGACGGACCGGCAACACGATCCCCGCTGCTGCAACCAGCAACAGAGCGCCTGCGGCGCCCTCCAATGCTAAGGTCAAGGAATAGTTTTGCGCGACAGAACCCCAGATCCAGCTGCCAGCAGCCATACCGCCTGCGCTCAAGGCGTAGTAAATGGAGAGCGTGCGGCCTACAACCCACCTTGGGCTTGCCAACTGCACCGACACGTCAATGCCCGTCCAGGTGATAAGCCAACCCGCTCCGCCGAGCGCCAGCGAAATGGCCGCCACAGGAATCGACGATGTAAGGGCAAGGGAGAGGCAACAGACTGCACAAGCCACAGAGGCGAAGGCCACCAGCCTGTTTTGAGACGTGACCTTCCTCAAGAAGCCGTTGCCCATGCCCGCGATGAAAGCACCCATGCCGAAGCCGGCCAATAAGATACCGTAGACAATTGGCCCACTCTTCAACTGATCCCGGACGACGAGGGGGAGCAACGCCAGAATGGAGATGCTTGCCAATCCGAAAAGAGCGGCTCGGGCGGTCGCTGCCCTGATCTCCAAAGACATCGCAGTAAAGCGCACTCCGTCATGAATTGCCGTCGTCATTCTCTCACGAGGGAGAGGCGAAGAGCGGACCTCCCATTTGGTGCGCCATATCGCGCTTATGGGCGCCAGATCACTCACCGCAGCCAAGGCGAAAGCGGCCAGCGGCCCAAAGACGGCCAGGATCACGCCCCCCAAGGCCGGACCAACGCTGCGCACAATGTTGTATCCGACGGACATAAGCGTCACTGCGGCCGGAATGTCGCGTTTGTGAAGGATATCGCCGACCGAAGCGTGCCAAGCCGGATCATTCAAGGCAAAGCCGCAGCCGGCCAGGAAACCTAACCCGAGAATCAGCCAAGGACTGACAAATCCCAGACCCACAGAAATCATCAGCGTCGTCGACGCCGATGCTATCAGGCAGTGTCCCGCAAACATCACCCACCGGCGGCTGAAGTTGTCGGCAATGGCTCCGGCGAAAACTGAGAGGAAGAACACCGGCAATGTGGATGCGGCCTGGACGAGTGCCACCATGAGGTCGGACGCTGAAATCGTTGCCATAAGCCAACTGATGGCGACCGTTTGCACTAGCCAACCGAGGCTGGAAATCTGGGTGGCCGCCCAAATTGAGCGAAACACCTTGTTTCGAAATGGGGCGAGCGTCTTTGAAACGGGCGGTTGAGGATTTTCGCTCTGCATGAGGTATTGCTGGCCTTCGATGAGCGCTGCGATTTGAGCAAGCGGGTCGATACTTAGACATCGCGGAGCACCGCACGGAACCCAGCTCTATGGAGCTTGCCGGCGACTATTTACGTATTGAGCCATTCTCATAGTCTCATTCATGAGCAGTCCTGTGCGCAAGCATTGCTTTGCTAAATTCCCACCACAAGCGCGCCGCCGCTGAGACCCGCACCCGCTGCCGCCAAGAGGACTTTCTCGCCAGGCCGAAACGGCTGCGCCCGATGGGCCAGCGACAATGAGAGCGGGATCGTCGCGGCGGAAGAGTTGCCATATTCGGCGATCGTCTTGACGATCGAGTGATCAGCGATGCCGAGGTTCCTGCCGACCGCGTCGAAAATGCGCGCATTGGCCTGATGCGGCACGAAACGATCGAGGTCTTGCGGCCTCAGTCGGGCAGCAGTGAGCGCATCTCTCGAGCAGGCGGTCATCATCTCCACGGCCTTGCTGAATACTTCACGGCCGTCAGTGATCGTCATCCGTGTCTGCGCGAGGTCGAGGTCGGCATGGAACGGAGTGTTGCTTCCCCCGGCGGGAATCTGGATTAGCCCGTAGCGCGAGCCGTCGGAATCCACCGAAGCGCCGAGAATGCCTCGATCCGGGTCATCGCAAGGACTGATCACCATGGCGCCGGCGGCATCGGCAAACAGCACGGCGCTGGCGCGCTCGGCCAAATTGATGCGGTGGCTGAGGATGTTGGCGGCGATGACAAGGCTCGCTTTGCCGTGCAGGCGGGTGAACCCGTCGGCGAACATCAGCGCATAGATGAAGCCGGCGCAGGCGCCGGTCAGGTCGATCGCTCCGGCGCGGCCTAGCCCCAGCCGATGTGCGACCAGCGGCGCGCTTGGCGGCAGAAGGTGATCGGGCGTCGACGTGGCGAGCAAGAGTAGACCGACGTCGCCGCGGTCGATACCGGCATTGGTCAGCGCCATGTCGCCGGCAGAGGCGGCAAGGCCCGACAGCGTGTCTTCGTCTGTTGCCCAGAAGCGCGAGCGAATTCCGGTGCGCCGCTCGATCCAGCCGGGCTCAAGCCCGAGCCGGTCTTCGATTTCCGGGTTCTCGACCTTGCGCGCCGGCGCATGATGGCCGAAGCCGAGAACGCGCGACGATAGGTTCATGGCCGCGAGCCGAAGCGTTCGCCGGCCTCCTCTATCGCGTCATAGAGCCCGCCCAATTCGTCGCTGGTGATGCAATAGGGCGGTAGAAGATAGAGGACATTGCCGAGCGGGCGCACAAGTAGCCCCCGCTCAAGGAAAAAAGCGCGCAGTTTTGGCCCGATCTCGGCCAGATAACCGGCTGAGCCGGTGCGTAGGTCGAGTGCCGCGATGGTGCCGGTTGTCCGGCAGTCGGTGAAATATGGATTGACCCGGAAGCGTTGCAGCCCGGCGGCCTGCCTCGCGCTCAAGACCGCGATCCGCTCGGCCACCGGCTCGTCACGCCAGATCTCGACATTGGCAAGTGCTGCCGCGCAGGCGATCGGATTGGCGGTGTAGGAGCTCGAATGGAAAAACGTCTTCTTGCGATCCTCCGAAAAGTGAGCGTGGAAGATGGCATCGGTGGCGATCGTGGCGGCCAGCGGGATGGTACCACCGGTCAGACCTTTCGAGGTGCACAAGATGTCGGGCGAGACGGACGCCTGTTCGCAGGCAAACATGGTTCCGGTGCGCCCCCAGCCGGTCATCACTTCATCGGCGATCAGCAGCGTGCCGGAGGCTTCGGCGATCCTCTTCAATTCGGCAAGAACCCAGGCCGGATACATCAGCATGCCGCCGGCGCCAAGCACCAGCGGCTCGACGATCAGCGCGGCTGCGCGCCGGTCGCGGCTAACGGCCTCGAACCGATCCAGCGTTTCCTGCTCGCGCCCGGCGGCCGGGAAGGGGATGGCGTCGACCTCGAACAGCAAAGGATCATAGGCGGCGTTGAAGACGCCGCGGGCGCCGACGCTCATCGCCCCGATCGTGTCGCCATGATAGCTGTGCTCCATGACGGCGATGCGCGAACGCGGCGCGCCGATGTTGCGGAAATAGCCGAGCGCCATCTTCAGCGCGACTTCGACTGAGGTGGAGCCACTGTCGGAATAGAACACCCGGTCGAGGCCGGCGGGTGCGATGCCGATAAGCGCCTCGGCCAGCCGTTCGGCCGGCTCGTGGGTGAAGCCCGCGAAGATGATCTGGTCGAGGCTCGACGCGGTCGTCTCGATGGCCTTCATGATGCGGGGGTGGCGATGGCCATGGGTGACGACCCACCAGGAAGAAATCGCATCGAGGATGCGGAAGCCGTCGGCCTTGTGGAGATAGGCGCCTTCAGTCAGCACGATTTCAGGGACCGAGGGCTCTAGCGCGTGCTGCGTGAACGGATGCCAGACTCGAGACTCCGCCATCAGTCGCCTCCGGCAATCATGGCCAGGTCGAAGCCGGAAATCATTGCATCTCTCAACGTTTCACCCGTCAGCGGACCGAGGTGCGGCAGCCTGCCCAGCTGCGGCACGCCGCCGAATTCCACGATTGTCCTTTGTGTATCGGCCACCTCTTCGCCAATGAAGGCAATGCCGATGAGCGGGATGGAGCGGGCTCTCAGGGCCTCGATCGACAACAGCGTATGATTGATGGTGCCAAGCGCGGTGCGGGCGCACAGTATGACCGGCAGCCGCCATTGTTCGAATATGTCAATGAACCTTGTCTGTCGATTGAGCGGCACCATCAGCCCGCCGGCGCCTTCGATGACGAGCGGTGTCGGCAGGACCGGAAATGAAAGATCGTCGGCCTCGATCGCGACGCCGTCGATTTCGGCTGATCGATGCGGCGACAGCGGCATCGTCAGTCGATAGACTTCGGGCAGCACGCGTCCGTCGGGCAAGCCGGAAAGCCGGGCGACGACCTCGCTGTCGGTCTCCTCGTTGAGGCCCGATTGCACCGGCTTCCAGTAGAAGCCGTCGAGCAGCCCGGCAAGTCCGGCCGAAAACACTGTCTTGCCAATTCCAGTGTCTGTTCCGGTGACGACGATGCGTTTGGTCATGCTGTGGCCAACACTCCGACGAGAGCCTCGACCATGGCGGAAATGTCGGCTTCGTCGACGTTGAGAGTCAGCGAAATGCGCAGGCGCGACGTACCCTCAGGCACTGTCGGCGGGCGAATGCCGCGTATGTCGAAGCCGCGTGCCTGCAGTCCTGCCGCCACCGCCATGGTGCGGCTGTTATCGCCGATCACAAGCGGCTGGATCTGCGAACCGCTGGGCATCACGCCGCAGCGTTCGGCCAATTGCCGGCTCGCGAAAGCGACACGCTCGTGCAACTGAGCACGACGCATAGGCTCGTCAGACAGAATAGTCAGCGCCTCACGTGCCGCGACTGCCATCAGCGGCGATGGTGCGGTCGCATAGATGAATGGCCGGCACCGGTTGATAAGATAGTCGCACAGTGTTCGCGGTCCGGTAACGAGCGCGCCGGATGCGCCAAGCGCCTTGCCGCATGTGTGGAGCGTGACGATGTTGTCGCGGCCTTCATACGCGGCGGCCAGTCCCCGGCCGTCCGGTCCCCAGACGCCGGTGGCATGCGCTTCATCGACGACGATGAATGCCTGGTACCGATCAGCCAGCGCGACCAGGCTCTCCATCGGCGCACGGTCGCCATCCATGCTGTAAAGGCTTTCGAAGGCGATCCACACCCGCCCCATGCCGCCTTCGGCGCGCCAGCGGGTGATTGCGTCCTCGACAGCGTCGACGTCGTTGTGCGCGGCCAGCTTGAACTCAGCGCGCCCGGCCTGGGCACCCTCATGCATGCTGGCATGAGCGAGCTCGTCGAGGACCAGCAGGTCGCCTTTCTGCGGCAGGGCCGTCAGCAGAGCGAAGTTGGCGATATAGCCGCTGCCGAAGAACAGTGCACGCTCGGCTCCGAAAAATGCCGCTGCGTCCGCCTCCAGTTGCTCATGTTCCGGTGCATTGCCGCGCAACAGCCGCGATCCGGTGGCGCCCACTGGCGTGCCCCGCGCAATCGCCGTCGAAACCGCATCGCCCAGTCTTTTGGAGGCGGCAAGTCCGATATAGTCGTTCGACGAGAAGTCGAGCCCGGCGCGCGGTGCGAGCGTCCGCAACCGGTCCTTGCGCCCCAGTCCCCGCAAGGTTGCGTCATAGCGGGCAAGAATTGCCTCCTTCATTGCGTGGCGAGTTCCATAGGCTCAATGCCGAGGCGCCGGAACAGAAGGGTATCCTTGTCCTCGCCGGGATTTCCCGCCGTCAGCAGCGTGTCGCCGACAAAGATCGAATTGGCCCCGGCAAAGAAGCACAGCGCCTGCGTTTCGTCGCTCATCGCCGTCCTGCCGGCGGACAGCCTTACATAGGATTTCGGCATCATCACCCGCGCGAGCGCAACGATGCGGACGAAATCGATCGGATCGATGGCGTCGGCCGCGGCAAGCGGCGTGCCTTCGATGGGAATAAGCATGTTGATCGGCACGCTTTCCGGCGGCTCGGGCAGGTTCGCGAGCGTGACCAGCATGTCGATGCGATCGGTCTTTTCTTCTCCCATCCCGACAATGCCGCCGCAGCAGACTTTCATCCCAACCGCGCGCACGTGCCCAAGCGTTTCCAGCCGGTCGGCAAAAGTCCTGGTTGAAATAACCTCGCCATAGTAGCGCTCAGAGGTATCGATGTTGTGGTTATAGTAGTCGAGACCGGCCTGCTTCAGGCGAGCAGCTTGCTCAAGATCGAGCATGCCGAGCGTCATGCAGGTCTCCATGCCGAGGGCCTTGACGCCCTCAATCATGGCGACCACAACCTCCATGTCGCGCTCCTTGGGACTTCGCCACGCCGCGCCCATGCAATAGCGCGTTGCGCCGCCATCACGCGCCATGGCCGCTTCGTCGATGACATGCTTGACGTCCACCAGCTTCGACGCCTTCACACCGGTTTCGTAATGCGCAGACTGGCTGCAATAGCCGCAATCTTCGGGGCACCCGCCGGTCTTGATGCTAAGGAGCCGCGACAGCTGCACTCGGTTTCGATCGAAGTTCTGGCGGTGGATCGTCTGAGCTAGGAACAGCAGATCGTTGAATGGCATGCCGTAGATGGCCTCGGCCTCTTTGCGGTTCCATCGCGGAGGCGTTCCATCGACCGATTGCATGGTCTGGTTCACGTCGAACTCCGAGTTCATTCCAATCGTCATCGTCAAACCTTTGTTTGCTAGTCCGGTACGCCTTCTTGGCTTTGGGGCGCACTCGCTAAAGGCGAGCTGCGGCACGTCTTTCCAGCACCTCCTACGCCTGCCGAGCTGATGTTGCTCCTCACGCCGTAATCCTCAGTTCAAGTGCTTGCAGATGTTCTGGTGGTCCGGCATGTCCAGGCCGATGTCGAGGATCGGGGCGCTGTGCGTCAGCCAACCCATGGAGATGAGATCGACACCGGTCGCCGCAATCGCCGCCGCCGTTTTCGGCATCACCCGACCGGACGCCTCGGTGATCGTACGGCCATCCACTATAGAAACCGCGCGGGCAAGATCCTCGACCGACATATTGTCGAGCAGCACCGCGTCAACACCAATCGCGAGCGCTGCATCGAGCTGCTTCAGCGTGTCGACCTCGACCTCGACCTTCACCATATGCCCTGCTGCGGCGCGCGCCCGCTCTATTGCTGTGCGGATATCGCCGGCGATCGCGATGTGGTTGTCCTTTATGAGCACGCCGTCATCGAGGCCGAACCGGTGATTGGCACCGCCGCCGACGCGCACGGCGTATTTCTCCAATGCCCGCAGCCCGGGCGTCGTCTTTCGCGTCGATACAATCCTCGCCTTGTGACCGCGCACGGCCTCAACCATGGCCGCTGTGGCAGTGGCAATGCCGCTCAGCCGGCATAAGAAATTGAGGGCCGTGCGTTCGGCCGTGAGCAGGCCTCGTGCGGGTCCGGACAATCTTGCAATGGTTTCCCCGGCCCCAACCTCGCTGCCATCAGGGCGCCAGATCTGGATGTTGATCGCCGGTTCCACGAGAAGGAAGGCATACGAGACCAGATCGAGCCCGGCAACGACGCCCGCCTGCCTCGCTTTGAGCACCAACGTGGCAGTGCAATCATACGGGATAACCGCATCGGTGGTCAGGTCGCCGGATCTGCCCAGGTCTTCGAGGAGCGCAACGCGCACAATCGGTTCGATCAGGGTCGCGGGGAGGGGGGAGAATGAAGTCATATCAAGTGCTCCGTATGGTAGCCCGGCAATCGAGTGCGGCCGCGGCCCGCATTGCGCTGTGCAGTGTCAGCCGTGATGGGCGCACGTTGGCATCGTGGAGCGGGAAATCGGACCGACAGTGCGCGCCTCGACTCTCTTCCCGCCTCAGGGCCGCCGCGGCGATCATCAGTGAGACCAAAGCCGGACCAGAGGCAGCGACACTATTGGCTGCGATCGGCAGCAGGGTCGCCACCGCTTCGCGCATTGCCTCGCCGTCGCGGATGATACCCAGGGCGGCGGAGACAATCGGGCGGACCACGGAAGCGTCTGGTCGTGGAGGGACGAATGTGGAGCATCTGCGCGGTCGCCGGGTATACGACGTGCCGGCAACGCTTTCGGCAACCCAGCTCGCGGTGACCGCCGCTTCGGTGAGCGAGTTGCTGGCCAGGCGGTTGGCGCCGTGCAGGCCGGTACAGGCCACCTCACCGCAGGCCCACAATCCCTCGATGGAGCTGCGGCCGGCGCTGTCTACGGCGACGCCGCCCATGTGATAATGTGCCGCCGGGCGCACCGGGATCAGGTCGGTCGCGGGGTCGATTCCTGCGCTCCGGCACAATTCGGCGATGCCTGGAAAACGCTTGCCAAATCTCGGGCCGAGACTTTGCCGTGCGTCCAGGAATACGCGGCGTCCAACGGCAAGCTGGTGCCAAATGGCGCGCGCTACGACGTCGCGAGGCGCAAGTTCACCGCCAGGTGTGTCGGCGAGGAAGCGCTCTCCTCGCTCATCGATGAGCACCGCGCCTTCGCCACGCACGGCTTCGCTCACCAGCGGCATCGGCCGGCGCGGACCGTCGAGCGCAGTTGGATGGAACTGTATGAATTCCAAGTCGGCGAGTTCCGCCCCCGCCCATGCGGCGAGCGCCAGCCCGTGACCCCATGAGCCAGCGGGGTTTGTCGTGTCGCAAAACAGCCCGCCGACGCCGCCGGTCGCCAGCACCGCGCGACGCGTGGGCAGAGCGAGCGCGCCGGCTCGTCCTGCTGCGACCACGGCGATGACCGACCCGTCCTGCACGACCAGCCGGCGGACCTCCACATTTTCGATAATGGTGATCGAGGCTGTACGCCGAACCGCGGCGACGAGCGCGCGCACCAACTCGCGACCGGTGGCGTCGCCGGCTGCATGCACAATTCGCCGTCGCGAGTGTGCCGCCTCGAGCCCAAGTCGCAACGCGCGGTCAGGGTGCTGGTCGAAGTCGACGCCGAACCTTTGGATCGTCCTAATCGCTTCGGGTGCAGCTCGTACCACTCGCCGCACCGTGGCCTCATCGCAGAGTCCGTCGCCGGCAGCTATCGTGTCGCAAAGGTGAAAATCTGGGCCGTCGTCGCCCCCGAGACTTGCCGCAAGACCGCCCTGGGCAAGTTCACTGCAGGCTCCGGTTCCAAGCGGCGCGTTGGTCAAAAGCACGACCGGTTCCGGCGCCAGATGAAGCGCCGTCATCAGGCCGGCAATGCCGCCGCCGATGACGACCGGCGCCCCGGCGATGTCGCGAACCTCCAGACTCATAGGGAAAGCATGCGCTCGACCGCGCGGCGGGCGGGGCCGGCAATTTCGGGATCAATCCGGACCTCATGCCGGTTCTGCTCGAGTGCGGCGCGAATGTTGGCCAGGTTGATGCGCTTCATGTGCGGGCACAGATTGCATGGGCGAACGAACTCGACGTCGGGATGCGCGACCGCGACGTTGTCGCTCATCGAACATTCGGTCAGAAGGACGACACGCGTCGGTTTCTCACGCTCGACATAATCCGACATCGCCGCGGTCGAGCCGGAGAACTCCGCCTCCGCGACAACGTCTGGTGGGCATTCTGGATGGGCCAGCACGATGACGCCTGGATGGGCATCGCGCAGTTCCCGGATGTCTGCTGCGGTGAAGCGCTCATGCACCTCGCAATGGCCTTTCCAGGCGATGATCTCGACGTCTGTATCGGCTGCCACGTTCCTCGCCAGATATTCGTCCGGGAGCATCAGCACACGCGCCACGCCAAGCGATTCCACCACCGCCTTGGCGTTGCCGGACGTGCAGCAGATGTCGGACTCCGCTTTTACGGCGGCGGAAGTGTTGACGTAAGTAACAACGGGGACCCCCGGATACCGCAGCCGCATTAGCCGCACGTCGTTTGCCGTGATCGATTCGGCCAGCGAGCAGCCGGCGCGGAGATCCGGGATGAGCACGGTCTTGTTCGGATTGAGCAGTTTTGCCGTCTCGGCCATGAAATGAACGCCGGCAACCACGATGATGTCGGCGTCGACCGTCACCGCCTTGTGGGCCAACGCCAGGCTGTCGCCGACGATGTCTGCCACGCAATGAAAAATTTCGGGCGTCTGGTAATTGTGCGCCAGCACCACCGCATTGCGCTCACGCTTCAGCGCTAAGATGGCTTCAATATCGCCGGCGAACGCGAGCCATTCAACGGGTGGGATCACCCGCCGGACACGCTCATACAGGGACGCAGCCATAGGTAACGCCCCAGTCATTGGCGCCTCGATTATATTCGGTTTGACAATAAGGGAATATATCTACCTTGACTATAAGTATGTCAAGCCCGCGCCAGCGGTAATTTTGTCCCGGCGATAGCCCTGTCGTCGAGGACGGCATGCCGGAAGCGATAAAGCTTCGCCGGTCGGCCGCCCGTGTCGAGGGAGGTCTCCCCGGTCTCCTCAACAAGTTCCTGCTGCTCGACCAATCTCCGGAAGTTCGGCTTGTTGATCAGCCTGCCAGCCAAAGCTTCCACGGTTCGCTGCAGTTGCAGCAGCGTGAAGGAAGGCCGCATAAGCTCGAACACGACCGGCCGGTATTTGATCTTCGAACGCAGCCGCGCGATCCCGGTTGCCAGAATACGACGGTGGTCAGCGACCATTGGTTTGCCAGCCGCGGCCGCAATCGCGTCCCTGCCGCCACCGGCCTCCTCAATCAGACCAGCTTCATAGAGCAACTCGTAGCGTTGGAGCGTGAGTTCCTCGTTCCAATGGCGGTCGTCGAAGCCGAAGGCTATCGCAGCGCGCTGCCGGCGCTCGCGTTGAGTGGTCGGCTCGCTGGCGCCGCCGGCCCACTCAATCAGGCGGGGCCGCAATCTATCGAGCAGCACAGGCGGCGTGCCGAAGCGGTGGTCCTCCCAGGGAAAATATTCGTACCAACTTTGCCAGCCGCACGCGGCCGAGTTCGTTGCCTGTTCCTTCCTGGTCAATGCGAGATAGCTGATTGAGATGACGCGCTGGTGGCGCTCAGTGCCGATGCGATCGCGATCGGCGAAGGTGTAGAGTTGCTCGATGTATCCAAGTGCATGGCCGGTCTGCTGCTCCACCCACCCCCTCAAACCCGACTGCAGTGATCGATGCTCAAGGGCAAAAGGTCCAGAAGGGAGGGTGTCCGCATGACCGACTGTGAGGACACAGGGCTCACTGTCGTTTACGGCGACCACGACGGCAGTCAGGTCCACTTTGGCTTCGTCAGCTTTGACGGCGGCTTTGCCTTTCTTGGTTCTTCTTGTCTGAGGATCCATGTTTGCGAAAGCGGGTTGGCCCAACGGAGCGCCTTAATCGATTGAATGTAACCTTGGAAGCCAGCACGTCAACACCAGAGTACTCAAGCGCTGTTTTTAGCTCTTCGCAGTCGCACAAAAATATGCCAAACGCGACACCCGCTGTTGGTAACGTAAGGGAAGGGGCCTCGGTTGAGCGCGGCTGGTGAGATAAAAGGGATGACTCCTCCAGATATTCGATCGCGAAAAGGCCAGACGCCACTTGTATGCTTGACGGCCTACACCACGCCGGTCGCGAGGCTGCTCGATCGCCACTGCGACATCGTTCTTGTCGGCGACAGCGTCGGCATGGTGCTGCACGGCCTGTCGTCGACGCTGGGGGTCACGCTCGACATGATGATCATGCACGGACAGGCCGTTCGCCGCGGCCTTGAACACGCGCTGATGGTCGTCGACCTGCCCTTCGGTTCCTACGAGGAAAGCCCAGAGCACGCTTTCGGCAACGCTGCGCGCGTGATGGGTGAGACCGGTTGTTCAGCGGTAAAGATCGAGGGCGGCGAGACCATCTCGGAAACCATCCGCTTCCTTACCGCGCGCGGCGTACCTGTCATGGCCCATGTGGGCCTGACGCCGCAGGCGGTAAACACGTTTGGAGGCTATCGTGTGCAGGGCCGGGGAGCCGATGCAGAGCGGATCAGGCGCGACGCCAGGGCGGTAACCGAAGCGGGCGCCTTCTCCTTGGTGCTGGAAAAGATACCGGAGCAGCTTGCACGGCAGATAACCGCCGATATCGACATACCCACAATCGGCATCGGTGCCTCGCCAGCTTGCGACGGCCAGATTCTGGTGAGCCACGATATGCTCGGGCTCTTCACCTCATTTCGGCCGAAGTTCGTCAAACGCTATGCCGAGCTCGGTGAGCAGGCTGAGGCGGCAATCGCCGCTTACGCCACCGATGTGCGGAACCGGCACTTTCCGGCGGTCGAACATCTCTATGTCAACGCCTTGAAGGCCGGTGACTTCACATGAGCGTGCCGATCGCTCGAACCGTGAGCGAGCTGCGCGGCGTCGTTGCGCAATGGCGTCGCTCGGGTGCCACGATCGGTATTGTGCCGACCATGGGAGCCTTGCACGACGGGCATCTGAGCCTCGTGCGGAAGGCGCTCGAAAGGGCCGAGCGGGTGATCGTGACGCTGTTCGTAAACCCCAAGCAGTTCAACAGCCCCGCCGACCTGATTGCCTACCCTCGGACGGAAAGCGACGATGCTGCCAAGCTCGCTCTGCTGGGCACGCATCTGCTCTATGTGCCGGACACAGAGGAAATGTACCAGGTGGGCTTCGCCACGGCCGTTTCAGTGTCCGGCATCAGCGAATGCCTTTGCGGCGCATTCCGGCCCGGCCATTTCAATGGCGTGGCGACGGTCGTGGCCAAGCTCTTCCTGCAGGCCGGCGCTGACTTCGCCTTTTTTGGCGAAAAGGATTTTCAGCAACTTCAGCTTGTCAGGCGCTTGGTCCGGGATCTCGACATTCCGATCACTATTGTGCCCTGTCCGACAGTCCGCGAAGCCGATGGTCTTGCGCTATCGTCGCGTAACGTGCGGCTCTCCCCAGCCCAACGCGCCATTGCCCCAAAACTAGCATCGGTCCTGCTCGATACGGCCGAGCGGCTTGCACGCGGCTCCCCCATCCTGCCTACGCTTGATGAAGCGCGTGCAGCAATTCTGGCTGCCGGCTATCGCGAGCTCGAATACCTGGAGCTGCGCGGAGAAACAGACCTGCAATCGTTAGCAAGCCTTGACCGACCGGCACGCTTGCTTGCTGCGGCTTGGCTTGGCGACACGCGGCTCATCGATAACGTCGCAATATCACCCATCGGTAGTTGGTCAGGTGGGCGGAGCTCTCTCCAATCGGAAGCAGCACAGCAATTGCGGTGATGACGGCGGCGCGTCGTATGCCCTGCAGGGACAGGCCATCATTTAGAACCACGTCTCCGTCGGCTTCCAGCAACCTCCGCGAGGTACGCTAAGCGCAGATGCATCGCGTATTTGAAACCTTGGTCGAGCAACTCTCTGCAAGCGTCGATGCCGTCGATCTCCATGAGGCAATGGCGTCCGCCGCAGCCGGGTTCGACTTTCCGCTCTTCGCTTATTTCACCTACCCATCCGCTTCCGGCGACAGGCCGCGATTGATCTCGAATTATCCATCATCATGGACATCACATTACCTGCAACAGCGCTACCACAGCGTGGATCCCGTGATCCTGCGGGGACTGCGGGGCTGGGATACCTTCGACTGGGGTGTGGACCGCGATCACCGTTATTTGCCGACCTCTCAGCAGGAAGTCCTGGAAAAAGCAGCTGAGTTCGGCATTCGCGGCGGACTGACCATGTCGATGCATGATCATCGCGGCCGGTTCGCCGCACTGACCTTCGCCTCCAACGAGGCGCATCCGCCATTTCTGAGGTCGCTGACGCGCTACGAAAAAGCAATGCAACTGGTTGCGATCAACGTTCATATCCATGCCCGGCGCAGGCTCGCCGAAGATTGCGTGGTAGATGGCATAACGCTCACCCGGCGGGAGTTCGAGTGCCTGAAATGGGCGGCGTGCGGCAAGTCGGCCTGGGATATCAGCCAGATTCTCGGTGTCTCGAAACGCACCGTGACCTTCCATCAGGAAAACGCCAAGGCGAAGCTTGGCGTGCGAACCATCAACCAGGCCGTAGTGCGGATGGCTGCTCGGGCGAGATCCTGATCCTCTCCAAGTCTAGCTGTAAAGGTCTACAGGCTGCATTCATGACGGCTTTGCCCTTCGATTGCGTGGACACATCCCGCACGGAGACGACAATGATGCAGCTGATAACACCCGACTGCTACGCCGAGTTTGCGAGCGAACTCAAGGAAATGCACGGACTTAGGTATCGGGTTTTCAAGAAGCGGCTCGATTGGGAAGTGCAGACCGAAGGCGAAATGGAAACGGACCCGTTTGACAGCCTGAACCCCGTCTACCTGCTTCTCAAGGGGTCCGATTGGCGAACTTGCGGCTGCGTCCGCCTTTTGCCGACCACCGGACCGACAATGTTGCGCGATACGTTTCCGACGCTGCTGGATGAGATGGTGGTCCCTGCGAGTGCCGATATCTGGGAGAGTAGTCGTTTCGCGCTCGATCTCCCTGCGACAGCGCCGAAGGCAGCTGGCGGCCTGGCCCAAGCAACCTACGAGCTCTTCGCGGGGATCATCGAATTCGGCTTGGCCAACAATCTCTCCGGGATCGTAACGGTGACAGATACGCGCATCGAAAGGATCCTTCGTCTCGCCACCTGGCCGTTGTCACGTATCGGACAGCCCAAGCAGGTCGGCAACACCGAGGCAGTCGCCGGCTTCCTCGATATTTCCTACGCCAGTCTCTTGCGCATCCGCTGGAGGGGACGCCTCAACGGGCCGGTGTTGTGGCAACCAGTTCTCATCCAATCGGCATAGCGCCTGCGGATGCTCAGCCGTGACTTGAGTTAAGTCTGCTCACGGCCGCCACCGCCGCCGTGAGGGTGAGCGGACCCGCCCCCACGAGCTTTCGACTGTTCCGGTCGATTGGCTCGCGCGGCCGGACTTTGGATTTCCGTAGGCGCAACCCGCAGTCCAGCGTGAGCACGCCAAAATGGCGCCCCTCCGCTTCGTCCAAAGAAGCCAACGTGGCTTCTGAGGTCGTCTTAGAATATTGGACCGGCCGCCGTGAGCGATCGCAACCTCAAACCTTTGCCGGTATGCCGGTTTGGCCGGACCGTCGGCCAGTCGGAGCAGTCCCCTGATAAGGACCCGAGCTGACGCGCGGTCCAACAGCGCCCGAGCCTATGCTTTGTGCATTACCGTTCGGTTGGCCATGTCGTCCAAGACCGCATGAAGAAGGCTTCCAACCTCCTGCGCAGCGAGCTCTGGCGCAATTCCTACATCGGACAATTGAATGAGCATTTTCTTGGCAGCACAGCGCCAGAACGCACTCGCCGCCTCGCCGTTCTTGGTCTCGAGGGCCTGGGCGATACTTTCGACCAATATACGTCGCCGATGCAGCGGAAATACGCAAATGTTTGATTCATGCATCAATCACCTCACAGATTCAGTTCCACAAAGAAAAACACCGGCGTCTTCAAAAGAGCCCCGCTAGCGCGGTGACGGTTCGCGGCGACATGACGAGTTCCACTTCCCCATCGACAAGCTATTGGGAGATGAGCCGCCGGACCGCATATCCGGGACCGCACATAAGGTGAACCACCATTGCTCATCCGGCTGCATTTTCCTGGGCCGTTCGACGAGGCGTTCCAGCCGAATTGACGTCCAATGACTTGATCTCTGAAAGGGCAGGGCGGTACGAATCACCCGATTGTTCCGCTGCTTACATTCCTGCGAGCTTGTGTATGAACGATTAAAGCGTGCCCGAGCCGTTCTTGGTGGCCGCCGCAGAAGGGAATCATGTCATCCGCTGCCTATCGTAGGCGGCGCGACTTCTAGCATGACTGCACTGCCCCGACAGGGCTTTGCAATCGCGCGTTTCGAAGCCTATGCTTTGGCATCGGCCGGCATTTACTTCGGTGCAGCCGACAGTAAGACGTACGCGCTCTTGCCCCGTTGGAAGAGAGCCTTGCCCGATCCCTCTTTCGCGACCAGGTGCTGAAGCCCTCACCCCGCAGGACTTCGCGCTTTTGCGACCATCGCTGCATCACGTCGAACCGGGCATCAAGGACCAGTTGGAGGTCGCGCATCAGCCGATCAAGAACGTATATTTTCCCGAGAGGGGCATCGCGTCGGTGGTCGCCACCATGACCGGCGGGCGGCAAGGTGAAGTCGGCATTGTCGGCTATGACGGGATGAAAGGAATTGCCGTCATTCTCGGAAAGGAAAGCACTACCTGGCGCCTGCCGGTTGAAAACCTTCGCCCTGCGATTAGCCCGTCGCTTCGCACCTCAGTGCTGGATTATGCCCACGCGTTCCTCGTCCAATCATGCCGGACGGCACTGGTCAATGGCCACTCCAAGATCGAAGAACGGCTGGCCCGCTGGCAGCTGATGGTCCACGACCGTGCGGAAGGAGATAAGATCCTCCCGACGCATGAATTTCTGGCGACCATGCTCGCGCCCACCGCCCGGGGTCACCACGGCCCTGCAAATGCTTGAGTATCGAGGACTGGTGCACGCCAAGCGCGGCGAGATCACGATCATCGACCGTGCCGGATTGATAAAGCTCACACATGGCGCTTATGACAAGGAGGAGCAGCGTTATTTCGGCCTGGCCGCTGCCTGAAGCATGTCGGTTGAAACGGGTTCAGCCGACGTCTCCTTGCCCCTCACCAGGTCGCCCAAAAGCATCAGCGGTTTTGAACGAATCGCAGCTATTGTCCGCAATCGGACATAGGCTTGAAGGCGGTCGAATTCGTGCCATAAGTCGGGTTGGTCAGGGTTCAGGGAGGAATTCGTCATGACCAATTCGTTTCACACCGTCACCGTCGAAAAAGCCGCAGAAGCCTATGTCCTTTCCAGGGGAAGGGTCCGCTTTCTCTCCATGGCGCAGGCGATCCGCGCCATCCGAACACTAATGCCGGCATGCAAGGCCACCGACCGCGAGTTGGAGGAACTGTTGGCGGCCGCTTCCTTCGTTCATGGCGTGCCCGTCGCCTTCGACACAAAAACAGCCGATGGTGTAGAACCACGGCTGCATTCCTAAGAGGGCATGCCGCGCCATGCAGACTGTCAGAGGGCATTCGTCAGATGGTAGTCCGCTAACTTAACTGCAGAGTCTAAAGGACGTGTTCCAGCATTGCGAACTCACCGATCGCTTTGTTGCCAAAGCTGCCAGCAAGCGATCGCCTCATCCAGCCGTTTGCACCATCTCATCACAGACATCATCGCGATGCTACCTGTCCAGCATATGTCCAGCATTTCGCAAGGCGGCCAGAAGGAGCCTCGCATAGCCTGTGACATCGATCTGGGCCTGCATCGAAAGGGGCATGCTGGTCCAGTTCTCCAACGGTGCAATGAAAGGTGAGAAGGTGCCATTGACTAGGCAACAACAGCTAACAAGGCCCTCTCGGTCCAATGCCACCACACCGATCTTGTCGCCTGGATATCCAATGGCTGCGACTCGCTGGACCTCCAGGTCACCGTCCACCCGCACGTCAAAAAGAAGGCTACCACGGCTCCTCGTGGCTATCTCAGCCGCCTTCTCATCAAAGCTTGAAGAGAGCAAGCGGACGCTTTCCACCGCCATCTGGAAAATCACCAAATCCAGTTCATTCACGGCCATATGGGCATTTCCGCGCAACGGGTGGTGATTGCAATGACACATACTGCTTGTTCACAGATGTCGGTCACGAACGATCATTCGTCGGGTTCCGGTTCCGACCAACGGTGTCGCCACCTGATCGTGCTGCGGTTCGAACCTTCCGAACGCGAGCCGAGCGCGCTATGAGGTTGGAGTCTAGGTCTCGGACCCTGCCTCGCGGCCTTCTCATCTTTGGCAGACCCGTTGCAACGCCGCCGCGATGGCGCAAACGCCAGATGACGCTGATCCATCGCTTGATCGTGAACTGAGCTTCTGAACACCATTGGGACAGCAGGGTGGAAGGGCTTGACCAACGCTGCCCCCGTTTTCCAAGAGGACCCGTCCTCGATTGAATCTTTCGAGCCCCGTGCGGCGCGCAGCCAAATGATGACGATCTGGACTCAGCTCGCAGACCGCAAGGCAAAGAGGGAACCTTCCAGGCAGCCAAGCTGCTCGACGCAAAGAGCGGCCTTTGGAGTTCCCAAGAATCGACCCTTCCATAGTTGCGACAGGCAACCACTGCACGAGTGTGGGAGAGCGAATCGCAAGCATTGCGTGAGGTCCTGCGCGTTTTCCCCTCTTTGCTATTTGGCACATCGTTTGCGCCGAAGTGGGCGCAGCGTTCGACCGGAGCACTGCATGGGAGAGGGAGGAGCCCCACCCCGATCCGGTCAAGGAGAGAGACGGTGTTGGTTCCAAGAGTTCCCCGCGCGATCGCAGCGCCCCGCAAGCGCCATTTTGCCCGGACCTACGTGCAGGTACTTGCCGCCATAATCCTGGGTGCCGCAATCGGCTATTTCCATTTGGAGACCGGCCACAGCCTGAAGCCGCTCGGCGATGCCTTCGTCGATGTCGTCAAGATAATCACCGTACCTGTCATCTTCCTGACAATGGCGACCGGCATTGCCGGCATGAGCGATCTGCAGAAGGTCGGCCGAGTTGCCGCCAAGGCGATGGTCTATTTTCTCACCTTTTCGACGCTCGCTTTTGTTGTCGGGCTGATTGTCGCGAATATCGTTCAGCCTGGCGCCGGCCTCAACATCGATCCGGCCTCGCTCGATGTCCAAGCCGTTAAGGGCTATGTGGCCACGGCTCACGAGCAGTCCGTGACCAGCTTCCTGATGAACATCATCCCGTCAACGATTGCCAATGCCTTCGCGGAAGGCGACATCCTGCAAGTCTTGTTCCTCTCGGTCCTGTTCGGCGCGGTCTGCCGCTACAACGGCCGCTCGCTCTTCTCTCTCGTCCGATACATCAAGGACGAGCTGCTGCTCGCAATGTCCTCCTCAGAGGCCGCGCTGGCCTCGCTCATGGAGAAGATGGAAAGGGCCGGCGCCACGCATTCGGTCGTGGGTCTCATTCCATTCAATCTGGACGGCACGAATATGATGCTCGCCGCCCTTTTCATCGCCCAAGCGACGAAAACTGATCTCCCGATCGGCTGCCGGATCCTCATGCTGTTTGTCGCATTGTTCCCTTCGAACGGAACAACCCGCATTACCGGTGCAGGCCTCGTCACAATGGCTGCAACGCTCTTTCTTGTTCCGGCCGCACCGGTCACCTCCGTGGGGCTTATTCTTGGCGTCGATCAGCTTATGTCCGAATGCCACGCGCTGACGGTTTTTCTCCGCAGCGTAGCGGCAACGCTGGCTGTCACCCGGTCCGGGGCGAGCGGGATAAACGACGATTCGGGGAGCGCCTCACTAGCGGACCGTTCAGCGCTCCGGCGGTGGACGGTCAAGTCGCCCGGCGTGGTGAACACAATTCCCCGTGCGAACGACGCTCAGCTATTGGGGTGGACCCGATGGCGCAAAGCCGTATTTGAGAAACCGCCAGATCGCACCGGCACCTGTGCGCCTGTAGCAACTGCGGGGCACGATCAAAACTGACCCATTTTACACCAAAAAGGCGGCCGTTGCTGCCACGCCGTCCATGGATTGGAGACTCATGTCTAAGCCGACTGCCATCACTGTCGCAGCTCTTCTTTTACTCCTCGCCTTGCTGGCGAGCCAATATAGCGCGAACCTGCACCGGCAGGCGTGGTCGACCGACAGGCAAAAGTGGAGCGGCGCATTCGACAACGATCTCCTTCGCCAATCGCCGGCAACCCGCAAGGCGATGCCGTTCTGGTCATATTCAATGACTACCACAACTGTCCGCATTGCAGACTGGCTGATATCAACTACCAAAAAGCCTTCAAGCATGAACCCAATCTGAAGCTTGTGATCAAACAGTTCCCGGTCCTGGGACCGGATTCCCAATTCCCAGCCTTCGCCGCACTCGCCTCGAGAAAACAGGGAAAGTTCGACGAATTCCACCGCGCCCTTATGATTTCCCCCAGTTGAAGGGTCACTCTCAAGATCGCAGCGCGTGTAGGCCTTGACGTTGAGCAGCTCAAGCGGGAATGCAAGATCCGGCCATCGCAGATGAAATGCGCGGTCCGCGCACTCGCGAAAGGTCTGCACTTAGACGGTACGCCCGCGTTGGTGGTCGGCGATATAGTGGTCGCCGACCTTGTGGACATGGCCAGCTTGCAACGCTTGCATCGCCGATGCGCGCTCAAAGCGTGCTGGCTCTCGTGCGGGGCAGCATCTGTAGACCGGCCACGCTGTTGTTGCCGGAGCGTGCCGTTTGTGGCAGCTGGCTTTGCTGTCGCTCCTCGTAATCTTGTTGCGGTCATCCAGCTGCCGTGGGCGCCAACAACAATCCTGAGCGCCCGCGCCTGAAGTCGCTGGCCGGGTGCTCGTGAACCGAGCCCGCTTTTCTTCGGCAAGCTCAGGCGGTCTTGGCCCTGCGGCATCGCCCCCTGGCGCGGGGCAGCCTTCGGCTGCTGACGGTCGCCGGCCTGTCGGCCGGCGTCTTTCTATTGTGGCCTTCCCCCTGGCGCAGGGTGGGCAGCACTCCCTTCTAGGCCCGCCGCGGCGTCCCGCAACCCTTCGCTTGTCGCTTTCGGGTCCTCCACTCCGTTCCGGTCCTGCTGATGCAGTCCGCCTCCGACGGCGGGCCTTTCCGGTCGCTTTTGCCGCCCACCCCGCTTCCGGGGAGGGCGCGCGATTGTAGAGCGGAGGACATCACGATGCGTGCAAACAACAAACGTTGCGGCAGCCGACAGGCTGGCGCAGACAGTGGCGGGCGCACCGGCGCCAGCCTTTATCAGGAAATCACCGACCGCATCATTGCCGAACTGGAGCGCGGCACCGTGCCATGGGTCAAGCCGTGGGGCAGGGCAAGGACAGGCCTCGGCCTGCCGCGGAATGCGGCCACCCAGCGCCGATATTCCGGCATCAATATCCTGATCCTGTGGGGCGCGGTCATCGAGCGCGGTTTCCCCAGCCAGAACTGGCTCACCTTCCGGCAGGCGCTTTCGCTTGGCGGCAATGTCAGGAAGGGCGAGCACGGCACCACCATCGTTCACGCTGACCGCTTTGTTCCCAAGAACGAAAAGCAACGCGCCGACACCGATGGCGACGAACCGCAGGCGGTGCCCTTCCTGAAGCGCTTCACCGTCTTCGATGTCGCGCAGTGCGATAATCTGCCCGAACATCTTTACGCCGCCGGCGAGCCTCTGCCTGAGCGCGAGATGGTCCCGCAGGCCGAGGCGCTCATTCATGCAACCGGCGCTGATTTTCGCATCGGCGGCGAGCGCGCCTTCTACATGCCCGGCAGCGACACCATACAGGTGCCGCCGCAGCCGGCTTTCTTCCACCAGATCGACTATTACCGGACCTGCTTTCACGAGCTTGGACACTGGACCGGCCACCCGAGGCGACTCGCGCGCGACCTGTCCGGCTCCTTCGGGTCCAACACCTATGCGCGCGAGGAACTGGTCGCCGAAATCGCATCAGCCTTCATCTGCAGCAGTCTCGGCATCGAGCCGAGCGTGCGCCATGCCGACTACATCGGCTCATGGCTGACGGTTTTGCGCGAGGACAACCGCGCCATCTTCCGCGCCGCAAGCCATGCCTCGAAAGCCGCCGATTTCCTGCTTGGCCGCAATGTCGATGTCGAAGGCGAGGCACATGCCGAAACCGCCTATGGGAGCGCGCAATCCTCACACGCGACCGCCTTGCGCCTCTGATGACGCAAAGCCGCGCGCAACCAACTCGACAGTTCTTTTGAGGTTGCCCTAACGCCGATGGCCGGCGTTGGCGTCGATCGTTCATCGGACCGAGGTTCGCAAAAAAAGAGGGCGGCATTGATGCCGCCCTCTCGTTGCGAAAGCTGCCAGAGCTGGATTAGAAATCCATGCCGCCCATGCCGCCCATGCCGCCGCCGCCCATGCCGCCAGGCATGCCGCCGCCAGCCGACTCCTTCTTCGGAGCCTCCGCGATCATGGCTTCGGTGGTGACCAGCAGGCCGGCGACCGAGGCCGCGTCCTGAAGAGCCGTACGGACAACCTTGACCGGATCGACGATACCCATGGCGATCATGTCGCCATACTCGCCGGTCTGGGCGTTGTAGCCGAAGGTCGCGCCCTTGTTCTCAAGGATCTTGCCGGCAACGATCGATGCTTCCGCACCGGCGTTGGCCGCGATCTGGCGGGCCGGAGCCTGAAGCGCACGACGCACGATGTTGATGCCGGCGGCCTGGTCGGCATTGACGCCGGTGGCCTTGATGTTGGCCGAAGCGCGCAGCAGCGCGACGCCACCACCAGCAACGATGCCTTCTTCGACGGCCGCGCGGGTCGCGTTGAGGGCGTCATCGACGCGGTCCTTCTTTTCCTTGACTTCGACTTCCGTCGCACCGCCGACGCGGATCACCGCAACGCCGCCGGCGAGCTTCGCCAGACGTTCCTGCAGCTTCTCCTTGTCGTAGTCCGAAGTGGTCTCTTCGATCTGCTGCTTGATCTGGGCAACGCGGCCCTGGATCTCGGCCTTCTTGCCGGCGCCGTCGACGATGGTGGTGTTCTCCTTGGAGATCGACACCTTCTTGGCGCGGCCGAGCATGTTGAGGCCGACGTTCTCGAGCTTGATGCCGAGGTCTTCCGAGATGACCTGGCCACCGGTGAGGATGGCGATGTCTTCCAGCATGGCCTTGCGGCGATCACCGAAGCCCGGCGCCTTGACGGCGGCGATCTTCAGGCCGCCACGCAGCTTGTTGACGACCAGCGTGGCCAGAGCCTCGCCTTCGACGTCTTCCGAGATGATGAGCAGCGGCTTCGAGGTCTGCACGACGGCTTCGAGAACCGGCAGCATGGCCTGGAGGTTGGACAGCTTCTTCTCGTGCAGGAGGATGTAGACGTCCTCGAGCTCGGCAACCATCTTGTCGGCGTTGGTGACGAAGTAGGGCGAGAGGTAGCCGCGGTCGAACTGCATGCCTTCGACGACTTCGAGTTCGGTCTCGGCGGTCTTGGCTTCCTCAACCGTGATGACGCCTTCGTTGCCGACCTTCTGCATCGCTTCGGCGATCATCTTGCCGACCGAAGCATCGCCGTTGCCGGCGATGGTGCCGACCTGGGCAACCTCTTCGGAGGTCTTGATCTTCTTGGCGTTCTTGATCAGGGTCGCAACGACGTCGGTTACCGCGAGGTCGATGCCGCGCTTCAGGTCCATCGGGTTCATGCCGGCGGCAACGGCCTTGTGGCCTTCCTGGACGATCGACTGCGCCAGAACGGTCGCGGTCGTGGTGCCGTCGCCAGCGATGTCGTTGGTCTTCGAAGCAACTTCGCGGACCATCTGCGCGCCCATGTTTTCGAACTTGTCCTCAAGCTCGATTTCCTTGGCGACGGTGACGCCGTCCTTGGTGATGCGCGGGGCGCCGAACGACTTGTCGATGACCACGTTGCGGCCCTTGGGGCCGAGCGTGACCTTCACCGCGTCAGCGAGGATGTTGACACCGCGCAGCATGCGCTCGCGGGCATCGCGGGAGAATTTTACGTCTTTGGCAGCCATTTTTAGCTCCTGGCAGGGGCTTCAATCGAGCCCGGGAATTCAGTTGACGAAAGGGCCTGATATGAGCCGATGATGCCCATGATGTCGGATTCCTTCATGATCAGAAGGTCTTCGCCATTGAGCTTGACTTCCGTGCCCGACCACTTGCTGAACAGGATGCGGTCGCCGGCCTTGACGTCCAGCGGGACCAGCTTGCCAGCTTCGTCACGAGCGCCGAAGCCGACAGCGATGATCTCGCCTTCCTGCGGCTTTTCCTTTGCCGTGTCGGGGATGATGATCCCGCCAGCGGTCTTGGATTCGGATTCGACCCGGCGAACGACCACGCGGTCATGCAGCGGGCGGAACTTCGACTTTGCCATTTTCGGATTTTTCCCTGGTGCGCTGTTGAGGGGTTTTTGTTAGCACTCGCGATGGACGAGTGCTAACGCGATAGTGAGGTAGGCTGTAAGCG
This sequence comes from Mesorhizobium sp. M2A.F.Ca.ET.043.02.1.1, assembly GCF_003952405.1. Taxonomy (NCBI): domain Bacteria; kingdom Pseudomonadati; phylum Pseudomonadota; class Alphaproteobacteria; order Hyphomicrobiales; family Phyllobacteriaceae; genus Mesorhizobium; species Mesorhizobium sp. M2A.F.Ca.ET.043.02.1.1. Next base: position 2,510,435 of record NZ_CP034445.1, on the reverse strand, counting down.
GGCACTCGTCAAGACGGACGAGGGCAGGCGAGGAGCTCTGGCCCCCTCCCCGGTGGAACCCAACGCATACGCGGCATCCGCGTTGATGGCTGCGAGCCCCACATTTCCATTGAATTCGGCGTCATGACGCCAACTTGCTCGCGCCGCTTCCAAGTCGTCAGTCGTGCTGCCGTCAGCACGAACATAGGGCTGCGCTTCACTTCCCGTCGAAGCCGCGGCAAGCAGCGTCGCCGTCAGCACGCTCCTTTGCAGATGCTTGCCAAAGGTGGACAGTGAGCGCACCTGCGCCGGGCTGTTGGTGCGAACGTAAGACGTCATTGACAACTCCTTTTTGCAAGTCGAGCCCCTTCTCCACCTTCGGCCGCCGTCGACGCGAAGAAGTCCGCATCGCGTTGAAGACGAGCTGCGAAAAAGAGAAAGATGTGTTTGATGGCTGCGGCCCCAACGGTGCCTTCAGATTTGAGATCACTTCCGCCGCGAGCGGCTGAAGCTCCTCGCAACGTCAAATCGAATCTGCTGCCAAGCCTCCAGGAAAGGAGAGCATTGCTCATCTCGCGCTTGTGCATGCAGTCAACCTTCGATCCGTGTTGCCACATCAAGAGCAAATGCCGTGCCAAAGCTCACTGGGAAGTGAACGCATGGCTCTCCCTGAAAACCTCACAAATCCAGCATGGTCAATTGTGCGGAACCCGACATGCGTCTTCTGCCACTGTCAGCTTTCGGACAGGCATGACGCGTTTCGCGCCGACCACCGGTCGATCGGTTTTGGGGCCGGTCTGTTCGCCTCATAAGAGCGCGTTACATTGCGTAGCGGTTTCCCGAGCGCCGCCACATGACACTGGACCTGCAGGTAGCACCGGCTTCTCATCCAGCCTTACTTTGGCCCCCTCGCGTATCAAATTCCCGCTGGCGAGCCCTGCTTTCATAGATCGCACCATGCCGGATGTCTGCTCTGGCGCCCGACCCGCTGGCACGATCTCGATCCGGCATAAGGGCGCAGCATCTTTGCAGGCCGTTTCATCCCGGCGTCCTGCTTGGCTGACAGACCGCACTTGGCGAGCGGTCTCCATGCTCTCTCCAAGGACCATCCCTGCGGCTGGCTTGTCGACCTATGGGCGGGTCCGGCCGCCCGAAACCCTCGCGCCATCAGCTTTTTTCCCCGCCGCCTGCGGCGGCTTCCTCGCGCCGCTTCGCTCACAAAAAAGCTGCCCGCTCGGGTCCTTCACTGTCGCTGCGGCCCTGTCGGATTCAGGCGGTCCTGACGCGCCCATTACGGTGCGCCATCGCAGGGGATGGTCCCCGGCGAAACCACAAAAGGAGACTTCGAAATGACCGCGATCGGTTACGTCAACAAGCAGGAAAACGGCGCCTACAAGGGCCAGTTCAAGACGCTCAGCGTCCGCGCCGACATCGATATCGTCCCCAACCAGGCCAAGAGCGCCGATAACCATCCCGACTTCCGGGTGCTTACGCAAGGGGTCGAAGTCGGCGCTGGCTGGATCCGCACCGGCGAGACTTCCGGCAAGGATTATGTGAGCCTGTCGATTGCAGCGCCGGAGTTCGGACCGCGCAAGCTCTACGCCAATCTCGGCCGAGCCGCCGGCCAGGACGATCACGACACCTACGCCATCATCTGGAACCCGGCCGACTGACCGGCCGAGATAAGAGCCTCGCGCCGCAGCCCCGGCGCGGGGCTCATTCCCAGGAGTTCCACCCAAACCCCGTCCGCCCTAAAGGGCGGCGAAAACTCTCCCCCGACTCTTCGCCCGTCCCCGAGACGATCTCCCTCGCCCATCCTCGCCCTCGCTTGTCCGAAGCGAAACGAGGATCATCATGGACGACGAAAACGAACGCGCGGCCCGCGCGAAAAAGGGCAGCCCGTTTCTCAGCACAGCCCAAGCCGCCTTCTATATCGGGCTCTCCCAGCGCACGCTCGAAAAGATGCGGCTCAAGGGCGGCGGCCCGAAATTCCGCAAGCACGGCCGCTATGTCCGCTATCACATCGACGAACTCGACCATTGGTCGAAAGGACACCCGCAGCACTCCATCGCCGGCGATGGCAAGGCCGGTTCCGGCCAGGGCGGCACGGGAGGCCGTTCATGAGGCGGCGCCCTTCCATCCATCTGATCGGCAGCCGCCTGAGGCGTGTTCGAGCCCGTAAGACGGTCGCCTTGGCCGCGGCCGGTCTCGGTCTTTTGGGCTTCACGGCGCTGGGAAAGCCCGCCCCTTGGCTGGTCTGGAACGCCTCGGCCAGCGCGCCGATCGGCCTTTACCGCATCGCTGCGGGAGCGCTGGCGCGTGGCGATCTCGTGCTCGTGCGCCCGCCTGAATACGCGGCGTATCTCGCCGCCGAGCGCAGCTATCTGCCTCGCAATGTGCCGCTGGCAAAACGTCTTGCAGCGCTGCCGGACGATAATGTCTGCGCCTTCAATGACGCCATCATCATCGGCGGCGACATCGTCGCGCGCCGGCTCAAAATCGACGCCGAAGGCCGACCTTTGCCATGGTGGAACGGCTGCCGAGCGCTCGGGGATAACGAGGTTTTCCTGCTCGGCAGCGACAAAAACCGCTCCTTCGACAGCCGCTATTTCGGGCCTGTTCCCACTCAAAATGTCATCGGGAGGCTCGTACCACTATGGACCGAGTGACCCTCCTCTTGTTGGGCATGATCGCCATTGCGCCATGCGCCTGTTCCGCCTCGACCGGCGCTGAGCCGGTCGCCATCTCCCAAAGTCCGCAGCTGCGAAAGTGGCAGACGTTGGTATCGGAAGCAAGCCGGCGCTTCCATATTCCCCAAGCCTGGATCTATGCCGTCATGGCTGCCGAAAGCGGCGGCAAGACAATGCGCGGCGGCCGCCCCATCACCTCCCCCGCTGGCGCCATGGGCCTCATGCAGGTGATGCCCGGCACCTATGAAGAGATGCGGGTCGAACACGGCCTTGGGCCTAACCCCCACGATCCGCGCGACAATATCCTGGCCGGCACGGCCTATCTCAGTGCCATGTATGACCGCTTCGGATTTCCTGGCCTGTTTGGCGCCTACAATGCCGGTCCCGAGCGCTACGACGAGCATTTGAAGCGTGGCAAACCGCTGCCAGAAGAGACCGTCGAGTACCTCGACCAACTCAAGGCGGCCGGAGTTTCGGCGGCCGACATCGAGGCGTTCGAAAGCCAATCTGTCGCTCCAAAGGCGCAAATCGCTCCTCTCGGACGGTCGCTGTTCTTCATTCATGACGGTGTTCACTCAGGCGTGCGAAACGGCGATCTCTTCGTGCCGCTCGGCAAGGACGGCGCGCAGCCGAAGGAGCCGGTGCGTTAGCCATGGCGGACGGGGGCGCGTCTGGCGGGGCTGGGCGCGGAAGGCAAGATAAAGGTACCGCCTCCAGGAGGCGGTTAAATCTTTGTCTGCACATCGTTTTTCCGGGAGGCTGCCGCCGGTGCCAAGAGGGTTTGACGTGTAAGTGTCTGATTTTGCTTGATATGTCTGGGAGGCTCGCATTAAGGATGACGAGTTCAGGCCGAAGCTCGGCAAAATCGGGTCGCGCGGCTCGAAGGCCGGCAAACGCTATGCCGGCCAGGTTCGTGCGGCGATCAACCGGGCTGGCGGCCGGCCGCAACGCGGTGGTCGCTTCACAGGAAGCCGGACAGGGCGCGGCGGGGCGGCCGCCGCACTGCTGAAATCGCGCGACCGGTATGCCGCCTTCCGCCAGCGCCGGGTGATCGTCAAGGCGCGGGTCGTCAAGCTCGCCGGCAAGGGCGCGGACGGGGCGCGTGCCCATCTACGCTATCTTCAGCGCGACGGGGTCACCCGCGAAGGTGAACCTGGCGAGCTCTACGGCGCCGACAGCGGCCGCGTCGACGGCAAGGCGTTCATCGATCGCGCGGACGGCGACCGCCATCAGTTCCGCTTCATCGTCGCTGCCGAAGACGGCATCGAGTACGACGACCTCAAGGCGCTGACGCGGCGGCTCATGGCGCAGATGCAGGAAGACCTCGGCACGAAGCTCGACTGGGTCGCGGTCGATCATTTCAACACCGGCCACCCGCACAGCCACATCATCGTCCGTGGCAGGGACGACCGTGGCGAGAACCTGGTCATCGCGCGCGAATATATCTCATCTGGCATCCGCGAGCGGGCGGCCGAGCTGGTCAGCCTCGATCTCGGTCCGCGAACCGACCGCGAGATTGAGCTTCGCCTGCGCCGGGAAATGGAGCAGGAACGCTTCACCAGCATCGACCGTCGGCTGCTCAGCATGCGTGATGATGACGGCCTGGTCTCGCCGGGCGGTCCCGACGCCATTCGCCAGACGCTGCACCAGGGACGGCTGCGCAAGCTCGAGCGGATGGGTCTGGCCGCGGAGGTCGGCGCTGGCTCCTGGCGCCTCGACGATGAGCTCGAAGCCACGCTGCGCCGCACCGGCGAACGCGGCGACATCATCAAGACCATGCACCGCGAACTGACCGGCAAGGGGCTTGCCCGCAGGGCCGCCGACTGGGTGATCCACGATCGATCCGGCGAGCCCGTCCAGTCTCTCGTCGGTCGCGTTGTCGCGCGTGGACTGGCCGACGAGATCAATGACCGCCATTACATGATCGTCGACGCCGTCGACGGTAAGAGCCATTGGATCAACATCGGTAGAGGCGAGGCGATGGAAACGATGCCTAATGGCTGCATCGTGCGTGTCGCGCCAAGGAACACCGAGCCGAGGCAGGTCGATCGTACCATCGCCGAAATCGCCGCCGCGCATGGCGGCCGTTACGACGTCGATATGCACCTGAAGCATGACCCATCCGCCACCGAGAGCTTTGCGCGAACGCATGTGCGGCGGCTGGAGGCGATCCGCCGCGCGACCGGCGGCGTCGAGCGAGAGCCGAACGGCACCTGGCTCATCGCGCCGGACCATCTCGATCGCGTCGCGAATTATGAGGGCCAGCGGGCCAGGGCCGAGCCTGTCGTTGCCGACAAGCTCTCCTCAATGGCGCTGGAGCGACAGGTCAGCTTCAACGGCGCCACCTGGCTCGACCGGGAGCTGGTTGCCGATAGACCCGAGCCTTTGCACGGATCCGGCTTCGGCCGCGACGTGAGAGAGGCGCAAGCTCGCCGGCGGCAGTGGCTGATCGCGCAAGGCCTCGCGCATAAAGAACAGGATGGGATCGTCTATCGAGCCAACATGCTTTCGATCCTGCGCCAGCGAGAACTGAACCGTGTTGCTGGCCAACTGTCGGAGGAACTTGGCCTGCCCTATGCCGAAGCGCGATCCGGAGGACGAGTAGAGGGTACGCTCCGCCGCTCCGTCGAGCTTGCCAGCGGAAAATATGCCGTCGTTGAAAAGTCGCGCGAGTTCACGCTGGTGCCATGGCGGCCGGTGCTTGAGCGCCATGTGGGCAAGGAGGTCTCCGGTGTCGTAAGTGGGGAGGGGATTTCATGGACCGTCGGCCGGCAAAGGAGCGGACCTGGTGTTTCGTGAGATGGTGTACAGCTTTTTAGCCAGCGGCGCGGGCAGCCATGCGAGCCCGCGTAGACCTTATGGCCGCACGCCCGCAATCGGTCGCATGGACCTGCCAGGCGGGGCGGCTTTGGAGCGTTCGGACCCGACACGCTGCGTGAGTGGCCAGACTTCGAGCGCTCGAAGATGCGGACTGTTGTCTGCTGGCCGGCGTTATTCCGGCTGGCCTATGACCGCGGCGCAACAGTTCACCGCTGAAGTTGCCACGGGCGAACATCGACAAGAGAAAAAACACCATTGCGCGATACAAATCGCCGTTGAAAGCGTTTAGGTTGCATGCGCTTCGCCAAGTAAACGGATACCCCAGAAGAGAGCCATGACCACGGCCCGCCATATCGTGACGCTGCTTAAAAGCCACATTGCCGGCGACGAGGATCGTTTCCTCTCTATCGCGATGCAGCTTGCTGCGCATGAGGCACGTCAAGGCCATGGTAAGCTTGCTCAGGAGCTCAAGGATCTGGTCGACGCAGCCAAGAGCAGGGACGCCCGGATTGTCAAGAGCAGTCGGCCGGTTCCCCTTTTTCAGCCAAAGGGCGAGCTCGCAGGGCTCCTGCATGTGCGCTATCCGGACCTGCGACTGACCGACATGATTTTGCCGGACAGTCTGCGCTCGCGCCTGCACCGCGTGCTGGGAGAGCAGCGCCAACAAGCAAGCTTGCGCGAGCACGGGCTTGTTCCCCGTCGCAAACTGCTTCTGGTCGGCCCGCCAGGATCAGGCAAGACGATGACCGCATCGGCATTGGCCGGGGAGCTTCATCTGCCCCTTTTCACGATCGTCCTCGATGGTTTGATCACCAAGTTCATGGGAGAGACTGCCGGAAAGCTGCGGCTTGTTTTTGATGCAATGCAGGCGACGCGGGGCGTCTACTTCTTTGACGAATTCGATGCCATCGGCGCGCGTCGAGGCGAACGCCAGGATGTTGGCGAGATTCGGCGCGTGCTGAATTCGTTTCTGCAGTTTCTCGAGCAAGACGACAGCCACAGCCTGATTATTGCGGCAACAAATCATCCCGAGCTGCTCGACAGAGCTTTGTTCCGCCGTTTCGACGATGTCATCGAATACGCCGTGCCCGATCGGCCGATTATAGAGGCGCTGCTTCGGGCTCGACTCGACCGCTTCGACACCAGAGGGCTTGCCTGGAACGAGGCGATCTCTCAGGCAGAGAGACTGTCGCAGGCCGAGATCACGCGCGCGGCCGACGACGCTGCAAAAACCATCATATTGCGGGGGGGGAAGCGGATCACCTCGGAAGCGCTCATCGACGCTCTGAAGGAACGCCGGCAGGCGTCGCTGTTTGAGTAGCGACAGCACAGATCATAATGGCAGACGATTTTCCGCGCGACCGCGCCCATATCCACCTTCGCAACAACGGCATTCGGGAAGCCTATCGGCGGCCCAACCAACTTATACATGCACCGCCGCTGCCGGCGCGTGATCGGGCGTCGCATGCTGCGGCCTTGACGCAATCCATCGAACAAGCGGTCGAAAGTGCACGCCAGCAGATTGCGGCGCGTGACCCCCAGCTGTCGGTCGGCACGCCTGGCTTTTACCTCGCGATCGATCTGCCCATGTCCGGACGGGCGGCCCTCGACCAGTTGGCCGATCGTCGCCAGCACATGGAGCTGGTCGCCGTCCATGAGCCAACTCAACCCGGTGCTCCCATCACAGCGTCGGTGTTCCTGCCGCAAAGCGCGCAAGCCTATTATTTGCGGTAAGTCGAGGCGTATCGAGACGTTGATACTGACCGCGGCAGACCGCGCAACGAGCCGCTCGTCTCCCGCATGGAGACAGTCAGGCTGGCGACTGCACGATCGTTGTTTACCGACCACGACGACCTCTTCCCCCAGGCCGCTGACGAGCAGGTGTGGTGGGAAGTCTGGCTGCGCGACGGTCGCCGCGAGAACTTCGAGCACATTGCCGAAGCCCTGAACATCACTTTGCGCACGCATGCGGTTAGGTTTCCGGAGCGGGTGGTCATGCTGGCCCTCGCCAGCACGGCAATGCTCGACCGCATGATTGCGCACAGCGATGTCGTCGCCGAGCTGCGGCGCGCGAAGGATACGCCGTCCTTCTTCCTGGGCCTTGGCGGCGCGGAGCAAAGGGACTGGAGCGACGAGCTTCTCGGGCGCGTCAGACCGCCTCAATCCGATATTGCGGTCTGCATTCTCGACAGCGGCGTGCGTCGCACCCACCCGTTGATCGAACCCGCACTTGCCGTTTAAGACTGGCACACCGTCAAACCGGCATGGGGCAGCGACGACACACCTGCGTGGAGCGGCCACGGGACGCGAATGGCAGGTGTCGGCCTGTACGGTGATCTGGTCCCGCTCCTGGTCGGAGGCGATCCAGTTCCATTGCCCTTTCGGCTGGAGAGTGTTCGTATCCTTCCGCCAGAAGACGAGGCAAACGATCCAGAACTCTATGGCGCGATCACCGCGGAAGCGATCGCCCGCGCCGAGGTGCAGGCGCCGGAGCGCCGCCGCGCGATCGCAATGGCTGTGACAAGCGCCAGTCCGGCGCGTGGAAGGCCCACATCGTGGTCTGCCGCTATCGACCAACTCTGTTTCGAAGAGGAACAGCGACGCTTGATCGTTCTCTCTGCCGGCAACATCGGCGATGACCTCATGCCGGCCGAGCATTTGACGCGCAACGATCTGGAAGCAGTCGATGATCCTTCTCAGGCCTGGAATGCGCTGACGGTCGGCGCTTTCACAGAAAAGGTCGATATCATTGACACCGACTTTTCGGGCTACGCTCCGATCGCGCCGGTCGGCGAGCTCTCGCCGCGCAGTCGCACTTCGGTCGTTTGGGACAGGCAGTGGCCGGTGAAGCCCGAGGTCGTCTTCGAAGGCGGCAATCTCGCCCATGACGGTGTGTTGCCCGGCGAGCCGATCGACGATCTGCAGATATTGACCACTTTCTGTCGACCCGAACTGCGCCACTTCACCACCCTCGGAGATACGAGCGCGGCAACGGCCCATGCCGCACGGATGGCGGGACTAATTCTATCAGCGCGCCCCGAGCTGTGGCCTGAATCGGTTCGCGCCCTGATCGTCCACTCGGCCGAATGGACTCCGGCGATGCGCGCACGCATCGATGCGTGCAACGGAGCGAAGGGCGAGATCCAGGCGCTCGTGCGGCGCTATGGTTACGGCGTGCCAGATCTTGGGCGCGCGCTTCTGTCAACGGTGAACGACCTCACGCTTATCGTTGAAGATGAGCTTCAGCCTTTCCAGCGCGAGGGCGGCGCGGCTGCCAAAACGCGTGACATGAAGCTGCATCGCCTGCCTTGGCCGAAGGAGCAGCTCGCGGCGCTCGGCGCTGCCCAGGTCGAGCTCCGCGTCACGCTGTCCTATTTCATCGAACCCAACCCCGGTGAACGCGGATGGACCCGCCGGCATCGTTACGCGTCCCATGGTCTTCGGTTCAGAGTAAAGTCAGCGACCGAGACAGTCGACGAATTCCGAGCCCGCATCAATCAGGCCGCTCGGGACGAGGAGGAAGGGGCGCCTGCTGGAGGCGGAGAAGAGTGGCTGCTCGGCACCTTCCGCGATCGCGGCTCGTTGCACGCCGATTTCTGGTCGGGCAGCGCCGCCGATCTCGCCGAGCGTGACGCGATCGGCGTGTTCCCGGTCGGGGGCTGGTGGAAGGAGAAGCCTTACCTGGAACGCGTCGACGCTCTGGCTCGGTACGCCCTGATTGTGACGATTCGGGCGCCTGGGGTCGATGTTGACATCTTCACACCCGTCGAAGCAGCCCTGACTGTCGAGACGTCGGTCGAGACCTGATGCAGCACTGTCCAAACCGGCCAACAACGGAGGTTTGACCAGCCTCTGGTGCCATGGCGGCTGGTGCTGGATCATCACGTCGGCACGGGATCATGCGCGGAGGACGATAGGCCGGCAAAGGAGCGGGCCAAGCGTGTCATAATGGCGCCCATGGTCACGCCCACAAGCCGCGCCCCCTGCGTCTACGGAGAGGTGCGCGTCTGCTTAGGCGGCCGAGACATCGCTTACCTGATCAACGCGCTCCGTATTTGCGCCTGTAAGCGGCAATGAAATCGTCGTCGCTACAGATGCAGCGGCCGCTGGAGTCCTTGGCCTTCGGATCGTGCAAGTGAGAGCCAAGGGGGCGCAGAAGATTCACCCGAGTGCTCGTCGTCGGGCTCATGGGAAACCCCGCACTATGCTTGACCAAATCCGCGGCAAGCATAATCCCGGCAAGCACCGACTGAAAGGCCATCGGAACCACAGTTCGAACGCGGCGACTTCCTTCGCTAAGCTGGAACACCAGACCGCCGCAGATAGCCTGCTGATAAAAGGAGCGCAGGGGCTGGCCGACAAACGGGGCTAGCGGTTCAAACGGCACAGCCATCGCTGTAGCCACGCGAACTACAAAGTCGTTGGGAACTCCGGCATTTGTCTGCAGGAGCGTTTTCACCTGCTCGTGTGCTTCCGGTATTCCGAGTTCCTCGGCAATCAGCTGGTGCTCGTCCTTGGATTTTCCGGATGGCAGGTACATGCAACAAAGGCAAGCCTGGCCGTCATCGAAACCATGCCGGGAGATACCGAGATCGTGCTCCTGCATCCAAGCGTTTGCGATCCATCGCGGCAGTGCACCTTGGACAGCCAGACGGTCGGCGGCGGTGTCAAGCGCCACACCCACTTGGTCTAAGACCCAATTGCCCCGGCGCGCAACATATTCTGCCCACGTCAGAGGGTGCGCCTCGACCTCAAGGCCAGTCGATCTAAGGGCGGTGGCTGCAAGAACCGCCTTGGACATACCAATCTCCGCCTGGCCGGCCAATGCGTAGCGCTGCAGGTTTGAGAGTTCGATCGCTTCGTGATCGATTACATGCAGACGACCCTTGAGATCGGGTTGTCTCGCTAGCGCCCAAAGCGAGCCATGGCCTATCGCACCGAGCCCAACGAGGTGGGTTTCGCCAAGGTCGACTGGGAAGTCGATCGGGCCAGCCTCCCCGGCTTTGGTCTTGTCGTAGCTGCATAGCGAGAGGTCGATGGTTTCGTCCAACTCGGCGCCGGTCAACTGGGCGGCGAAGATAGTTCGAAAGACGTTGGCGGCGCCGAAGCAACTGGCGGCGCCAGCTCCAAAAGGCAGCAGACTTGGGCCAGAGCCCACCGGGTCCGTACGCGACAGCTTTGCCGCCCAACCGTCCGATCCCACGAAAAAGATCGGGCACCGGAGTGATGGGCGCGTTACCCCTGCAACGACGCAGACGGTGGCAGACTTGCCGGAACGCCGGATGCCGACTTTTGGATTGATCGACTTTGCCAAGCGCTCCAGCGCTTGGGCTTGAGAGCTCGCCGCGCTGTCCAGCGGGAGTATCGCCAGAACCGGGTAGAGCCTAGCGAGCAATCTCACCGCAAGATCTAGTGTCGCCTGGCCTTCGGCGCAGGAAGCGGCCTGATGGTCGAAGGCGACTGCCACGACCTGCTTTTCAAGAGCTGCTTTGAAGTCTCCCAGATGAAAATCGGCCAGGACCTGAGATGCCGCCGTGGCGGCACGATCGATGAAGTTAGCGAATGCCATTGTTCAACTCGATATCATGATCATTCGCGACAGTGCCGCGGGAGGGAGCGCATTCCATTTGGCCTTTTCGTCAAGCCGATAGGCGGCGACCCGAGCAAAATCGAAAGGCTCGCGGGCGAAATTCGGCACTACCAGCGACAGACACCCAACCGTGGTAGCAACCGCATAAGCGTCGTCCGTCGTCGAATGGTAGGCGCGGCCCGGATGGCTGTGAATCTGGGCCAAGAGTTTCAGGCCGCTTTTGTAGAGCCAGACATTGAGCCGGTGCAGTTCTTCGGCCGCAACGATCACGCAAACGCCATCGTTTGTCCGAATGTGACGCTGCGCCGGGATAACCGTCTCTGTTACGGCAAAGTGCCGGTCTTGCTGAACGCCGACCCAGAGCGCCATCCCCTCATTGCCTTCGCGACCAACTGAGCGCAGATGCCCATGCGTGGTCGAGATGCAGCCGCGCGGGAGAGTCACGATCGTTACATCTCTCAAACCAGTCATTCTTGTATCGCCTGAGGGGATACCACCATTCCTACGATTGCCGGTGGGAGTTGAATCTGCAACTGCTCTATAGGAATGATTCCGTACTTGATGATCTTGTCCAGGATGAAGGCCAAACAGCCTTCGCCAGAACCCCGATGAAGTAGCCATGGATCACCTGAATGGGCTGGATTGTCGTGGTATTCCCGGACGCCCGCCATGCACAGGAATGGTTCGTCCTCGGGACTGTTGGCCTGGATGAAGTCCGTCAGCGGCACGGCGTTCTGCTGGATGAGAGCTCCTATCATCTCCGGCGGCGTTCCGGGCAGCGGCGGACGTCTAAGCATTTTCAGGTATAGATCTTTCCGGGCAATCGGATGACGCGTAAACGGATCGACGAAGACCACGGACGGTGGTCTTAAGTCGTAGTCGGTGAAGTCGACCTCGCTCGCTGCGCTGATCACCCGTGGTTTTAACTTGAGGCTTGCGAAAATGAAGAAAGCGCGCGGAAAGGTCGCCTCGATCAAGAAGCAGCCCTGAGCCCGATAGACATCAGCATATGGCCGGAACCGGCCGATCTCCCGATCAAACTTCGCTCGGGAGACCTCCGGATCCACACTTTGGGGTTTAGGCACCTGCGACGCCCGCCTTCAGGCTGAGGAACAGGGTCACAGTATTCGGGAAACCGAAATCGCCAAGCTTCTTGTCGACGTCGAGCAAGTTGCCGGCCTCATCCTTCAATTCCCAATTCTCGGCTGGTTGGGCGACATTCTGCGTGTTCTCAAGGGCTTTGGTACGAATGACGTGAAGCGGCTGGTTGGGATTGGCTTCGACCTGCGTGGGCTGGCCGTTCACCACCATCGTGATCTCGATCTTGCCCGGCCCGCCGCCGTGATTATCGCCCTTACCCGAATCCTTCGACATTGTCCTACTCCTGTGGCTTGCCAACCGTCCCACGCCCTGGCGCCCACCTGCGAGTGAGACCGGCGGTCTTCAATCGTTCACCCGGCGCCACGGCCGCGAGTACGCGAAAGACAGGGGATAAGCTACCGAATCGGTGCTTGCCTTCTTTTATGGGTGACTTGAGCCGCAAGTAAATGGTCTCAAATTGCTCCTCACAACTATAATCGATTATAGCAATGCGAAAATATTGGCGACACGCCTATTCATCTGCTCTCTCACTCGCCTGCTCCGTGCTTGGCAAGGGGAGCTTTGACTGCGTCACGCGTCCCCCAATCCTGCAACGCATTCACCCGAGCCTGCGCGACACCAGCGCCCGCACCGGCCGTGATCCGCAGAACGAAACGCTGATCGTGGCGTTCTATCGCGAACTGGCGCTGCTGTTCTGGCTAGACGATTGCAACGACGTTGGCCTGATCGCGCCGGAGCAGCTCGCCGCCGTGGAGCAGGCGCTGGGGCACGGCGTACCGTGCGTTCTCTCCGGATTCGAGGGCTGCGCTCAGCTGCGCGCTTCGCTGGTGCTGGATCGGCGAACGGCGCCGGCCACGGTGGCCGCTGGCTGGGAGTACATCCATTTCGAACACTGCGCACTGCCCGAGTTGGACCTGACGCAGATCGACCTGCGCGCCTCGCTGCTGGGCAAGGCTATGCGCGCGCCGCTGCTGATCAGCTCTATGGCCGGCGGCATGCCACGGGCCGAGGCCATCAACCGGCATTTGAGCGAGGCAGCGCAAGCCTTGCGGATCGCCATGTGCGGTTCGCAGCGTGTGAGCCTGCAATCCCGTAACTCCCAGGGGCTAACGCGCGCGCTGCGCCGCCTGGCGCCAGACATTCCCTTGCTGGCCAATATCGGCGCCGCGCAACTGCGGGAGGCCGACGGCCTGGACCTGGCGCGTCGCGCGGTGGACGCGCTGGAGGCCGATGGGCTCATCGTCCATCTCAATCCGCTGCAGGAAGCGGTACAGCCGGGAGGGCGACCGCGACTGGCGCGGCGTCCTGGCGCTGATCGCTGGCGCCGCGCGCATCGTGGGCGTGCCGATCGTGGCCAAGGAAGTGGGGGCGGCCTGTCCGCCTCGGTGGCCTGTGCGCTCGTCGAGGCGGGCGTGGCGGTAATCGATGTCGCCGGCGCCGGCGGCACCAGTTGGGCCGCAGTGGAGGGCGAGCGCGCCCGCAATGCCGCCGACCGTGCAGTGGCGATGTCATTCGCCAATTGGGGGATTCCCACCCTGACCAGCGTGCAGGCGGTGCGTCGGGCGCTGCCAACGGTGAAGCTGATCGCGTCGGGCGGGATCCGCGATGGCGTCGACGTGGCCAAGGCCATCCGCCTGGGCGCGGACATCGCCGGGCAGGCGGCCAGCGTGCTGGGCGCGGCGACAGTGTCCACCGAGGCCGTTGTCGCGCATTTCGAGATCGTCATCCGCCAGTTGTTGGGTCACCATCAAACCAATTTGACGCCCCGGGACAATATCGTCCGGCATTGTCCGGTGTGCGACGATGTTGGGGATGCGACATAGGCGGATTGCCGTGTATTAAACCGCTTTTCCTTTGGCACGCATATTGCGCCCTATCGGTAAACCTCGTCATGGGCCGGCGGCAATCGCTCGGAGATTGTCGAAATAGCACAATCTGCCGGGGTGACATCCGGCCCGACTAGAGCAGGACCTTTCAGATGATGCAGAAAAGCAAGCGGCCATACTCGCGGGGAAATAGTCGCGTCAGGGCTGCATGGACGCTCTTTCCTGGTTGTTTCGGCGACGGACGCCAACTCTTCAATCGGCACCCGAACCAGTGCCTGGATGTCCAAGGAGCGCCCCTGTTGCGCGTGCCTGGCTGCACCCGCGTGCTGGCTCTCCTCCAAGGCGACGCTCGGCGCTGCTGCAGACCGGCGACGAGAACCCAACTTCAAAATTAGCATTCCGAAAACCGAAAGAAGTGAACAGGTATGTCCAGGATCGGCGCTTTGACGCGCGCGGCATGGCGATCGGCAACTCAGACGCTGGCCAAGGGTTCGAAAAGTTTACACCCGACGCTAGCGCCGGCCGATTTCAAGCGCGCACTTACGATCAACGATCGATATGGCGGGCTCACTGTCAATGTCCCCAAAATGCCTTTCTGGCTGACCGGGGGTGAAGCCTTCGTCTACCGCCGGACTAGCCACGGCGAGCAGCAGTTCATGCAGGTCGATGCTGCCACGGGTTTCAAGCGGCCCGCTTTCGATCAGGCGCGTCTGGCGGCAGCGCTAAACAAGGTGAGCCATGAGAGCTATCAAGCCGGCAATCTTCCGTTCGACCGTTTCGAACTGAGTGAGGATGGTCGCAGGCTCGACTTCCAGATTGAAGACACCCGGTGGAGCTGCGACCTTGCAAGCTATGACTGTACCAGCACCACATTCGATGCAAGGAAAGGGGACCGTAGGGAGCTCAGCCACCGCTACACGCCGCCAGCGGAGAACAACCCCGACAAGAGCAACGCGTCGCCCGACGGCAAATGGATCGCCTATATCAAGAACTGCAACGTTTTCCTGCGCAGCGAGGACGGATTGCAGGATGTTCCTCTGAGCCGGGACGGAGCCGAAGGCAATTGCTACGTCTTTTCGACGCTGAGCTGGTCGCCGGACTCGCGCCACCTCGCCGCTTACCTTGTTCGCCCCGGCTATAGGCGAGAGGTCCGCTACCTCAATTCATCGACGGACCAGTTGGAGCGGGAATATTCAACAATATTCTATCCCAGGCCGGGCGATGTCCTTCCGCTGCCCCAACCAGTCCTGTTCGACATTGCCGGCCGGCGCCAGATCGTGATTGACGGTGCCCTCTTCTCGAACGTCTTCGAACTTTCCCCTCTCCGGTGGTGGGCGGACAGCCGCGGCTTCACTTTCGAATATAACCAGCGCGGGCATCAGCTCTATCGCTTGGTCGAGGTAGACGCCGCCTCGGGCCGCGGGCGCTCCCTGATCGATGAGACCAGCGAGACATTCGTGGATTATTTGCCGCTGGGGCATGGCCAGGAGGATGCCGGAAAAATCTTCCGTTACGATGTCGATGACGGGAAGGAGATCATCTGGGCATCAGAGCGCGACGGGTATGAGCATTTGTATCTTTTCAACGGCCGGACAGGCGCGCTCGAAAACCAGATCACCCGAGGTGAGTGGGTCGTCCGGAGGGTCAACCATGTCGATCCGGTGAAGCGTCAGATCTGGTTCGAGGCGAGCGGGATGAACTCGCAGGAGGACCCCTATTGGGTCCATGCTTACCGCATCGGCTTTGACGGCAAGGGACTGACTGCACTGACGCCCGAACCGGCCAACCACCATATCGAGTTCTCGCCTGACAGGCGCTATTATGTCGATCTCTGGTCACGCATCGATCTGCCCCCGCGCATGGCACTCTACCGCGCCAGCGACAATGCCAAGCTCCAGCAGATCGAGACGGCCGACATTTCCGAGCTCGTCGCCGCAGGCTGGCAGCCGCCGCTCAGTTTCCATTCCAAGGGGCGCGACGGCAAAACTGACATCTGGGGTGTGCTCCACCTGCCAGCCAACTTCGACCCGACGAAGAAATACCCGGTTGTGGAGAATATCTATGCTGGACCCCACGGCTCCTTCGTCCCAAAATCCTTCTCGCGGTGGACAGAGCCGCTCACGCAGCTGGGCTTCGTCGTTGCTCAGATCGACGGCATGGGCACCAACAACCGCTCCCGCGCCTTCCATGATGTTGCTTGGAAGAATCTGAAGGACGCAGGATTTCCCGATCGCATTCTGTGGCACAAGGCGGCGGCCGCGCAATATCCATGGTACGACATATCCAACGTCGGCATTTTTGGCGCATCCGCCGGCGGCCAGAGTGCAGTCAGCGCGCTGCTCTTTCACCCCGATTTCTACAAGGTCGCCGTCGCCAAAAACGGCTGCTTCGACAACAGGATAGACAAGACCTGGTGGAATGAACTGTGGATGGGGTGGCCGGTCGGCATTGAATATTCGCAATCCTCCGCCGTTGACAATGCTCACAGGCTGCAGGGCAAGCTGATGATCGCGGTCGGCGAAATGGATGATAATGTCGATCCGTTTTGCTCGTTCCAGCTTGCCGATCGACTCATCAAGGCAGGAAAAGATTTTGACATTGTCTACGTTCCTGGTGCCAATCACCATACTCTAGGCACCTACACCGAGCGCAAACTCCTAGACTTCTTCGTTCGCAACATTCTCGGTCAGACCCCGCCCGACTGGAACAGCAAACCGATCGAGCTGGAGTAGCTTGTGGCTCTTGCAATTGTTAGCTCGCCTTATCGGCTGTAATCAGGGCGAGGCGCGAGCAAATCTGCACCGAAGGACGATCGTGGAGTCTAGGACTTGCGCTGCGTATTGAGGATAGGCTCGCCGCGACGTTGGTCTGAGCAAACTGCTTGATAGGCACGCCTGCAGACCGCGTGTGTGCGATTGCAAGATCCCCTATCAGCCTGGTGTGAAGCGTTCAGGGGAAAAGCCGCACCCAACGCCGCTTCCGCTCGCCGTAACGCTACGGCGGTGCGGCCCACCCGATCCGCTCGACGAGCATAGGAACACATAGGTCCCCGAACGGACGATTACCTTGGCAATAGAAGACCCTCGTCGGTCATCGCCGCTGTGGGTGGCAGCCCGTCGGTCTGGAGCTGCCACGATTCTCATCCTCGCGTCACATATGAGCTGAAGCTTTCCGGATCGGGTATCCAATCGGCATCCAGTTGCTCGGCGATATGGTTGAATTCTACCTCAGGACAAGAGTGAGTAGAGCAGCCCCGCTACGAAAATCCTATCCTGGTTCGTTTGACGCATCGACTATTCAGATTGATTGGCGTGATACCCGGCGCGGCCGCAACACGCTAGGCCGTCAACCGCTGAGCAGAAAACCAGCCTTCGCCTTCCGCGGCGGCGGACCTCGTCAGCCTTTCGAAAGCTTGCCTGAGTAGGTTGCTCATGTGATCTGTGGAAGTGAGGCTAGCGTGCACCCGTACAAACTGGACATTCATCGTAGCAGCTTGGCTGCAGGTGCAGCACGCCGTACCGCACGAGCAAGCGGACAAGCCGGCCAAGCCGGTTTTGAGCAGCACTTGGGCGAATTGCAGGCGGCGGATGAGTTGATGAGTGCACCAGGCGAGGATGTCCTCGTCAATGGCTCGCATGGCAAAGGTGAGTTGAGACCAACGAAGAGGCAGAGGATCCAAAGCAATCTGCAGCATGCTGTCACTGAGCGGCAACCAGGTCAGGTTGGTGACTCAGGCGCTCGCGCGATGATGCAACTCCCTGCCCATCAGGTGGGTACATCGGAACGGGAGGCGCAGCTCGCGATGCAGGGGGATGAGCACGAATACACCCCAGCGCCGCATCTCGATGGGTCGATGCCCTCGACAGTGCAGCCGGATCGTCCAATTGTGGCCCCCGACGGTGCCGACAAGCGTCCTGTTTATTCCAACGATGCCACCGCCATCGAAGGGCTGAAGTCTGCACTCCTTGCGGGTAAAGCCAGGCCGGACACGGTCACTCGCAGCGCAAATTCTCTTTTCGGCTTTAGTCGTTGGCTCTTTCAAAACAAAAAGCCAGGGTTTGCTGCTCGGCTTTACCATCCGTCGCTGAGCCAGGATCTCGAGGAGTACGAGAGTAGGGGTGGTTCCTCCACAGTGGCTGGCGCACTGCGTCAACTGATGAAGCCGATAGGCGGAGCCGCCCCGATTGTGGGTCGCGCTGTCCTGAACCCCCATCCTGACGACGCCGCGCTCACTAGACATTTCAGATCCGCGAGCGGCTACGCAACTGCTCTTAACCATTTCAGTCATTACCTACGTCAAAATGACAAGCTCGGGATTGCGGGCCGGATTTACGATGAATCGCTGGATAAAGATGTTGAGAGCTACAAGGCCGCCTCCTCTACTCGTGGAGCTCCGATCGAATCTGCACTGGTTTATATCCGCAAGCACCCGCCGCGCGTTATACTCGGGAGTCATCTGGAAAACGCGGTCAGCATGGAGGCTCGTCCCCGTGGCGACGCTGCTCAGCATACCGCACCACAGCAGGGATTCGATTGGCCAGAGGAGCTCCTGCCGGTAGGTTATAAGGAGGGCACCGATCTACCATTGTCTCTCGCCCCAACCGCGCACCAACACCAAGCACCCGACTTTGGAGAGGCCGTCCCTCACTTGAACTGGCGCCACGGCGACCAGGGCGCCCCGGAGGGGCTGGTAGCTGCACGGGACAGGAGCAGCCCGCTGCCAAGCGAGGCGGTGCCACATAAATCTGGACGGGGACTCGCTACGCAGCCCAGATTGTGGGCGGAGAAATCCGCCTCGCCAGAGCTCTTTCGACGGCGGGCGGAGCAGGCTCTGCCGGCGTCCGCCAGAGGTGTGGAGACATCCTCCGCGGTTGATGAAGCCGCCGCTCGCCAAGCTTTGGCTTGGTTGCAGCAGGAGATGGAGGGGATCGAACCGATGCAGGATCCTCATAAGGTGGCTACACCGGAATCTGAGGCGCAGCTCGTCAGGCAGAGGGATGAACACGAATCCACCCCAGCACCGCATCCCGGAGGTGGTGGTTCGATGTCCTCGACAGTGCAGCCGGATCGTCCAATTGTAGTCCCCAACGGTTCCGACAAGCGTCCTGTCTATTCCAACGATGCGACCGCTATCGAAGGGCTGAGGGCAGCATTCCACGCGGGTAAGGCCAGCGCGAACACGGTCACTTTCAATGTAAATTCTCTTTTCGGCTTTAGTCGGTGGCTCCTTCAAAACAACAAGCCAGGGTTTGCTGCTCGGCTTTACCATTCGTCGCTGGATCAGGATCTCAAGGAGTACGAGAGTACGGGTGGTTCCTCCACCGTGGCTGGCGCACTGCGTTACCTCAAGAAGTCGACAAGCGGAGCCCCGATTATGGGTCGCCCTCTCGTGATCCCCTATCCTGACGATGCCGAGCTCATTAGAGATTACAGAGCCGCTTCGACCAAGGAGTACCTGGCAGCGCCTGCGACCGGACGGAATCCAGATACCGTGGGCGGCTATACAAATTTTCTTAGACATTTTAGCCAGTATCTGCGTCAAAATAACAAGCCTGGGATTGCCGCTCGGATTCACGACAAATCGCTGGATAAAGATGTTGAGAGCTTCAAGGCTGTCTCCTATGGTAATAGACTAAGTATCGGTTCTGCATTGGCTCACCTCCGGGATATCCTGCCGCGCATTGTGCTCGGGCGCGAAACTGTCCTTGCTGCTCATCCGGCAGACGCAGTCACCAGGCGCGTTGGGGCCGCTGCTGAAGCTGGGCCAGCGGCACCGGCAAGAGCTCCCCAACCCGCCTCGCCAGCAACCGCTAAGCTGCCAGGCACCTACCGCGGCCTTCCACTGGTTGATGTGACCACACTGACGACCAGTTCCTCTGGGGCTCAGATCGGGGCGCTCGATCCGACAGCCCCGTCCAACGTTGCAACGGGGCGGGTGCTCGGCGCCGCCGAATGGCTGAGCGACGCCCATGTCCAGAGAGATTACAATTTGCTGGAGCGGCAACTGCAGGGGATCAATCCGGCGCTCGCTGCCCGGACTCGGCTGGTGGATCCTTCCGTATCCCATCTACTGCGACACACGTCGCCGCAAGACGCTCGAGGCATATTGCAGTCCATCTATAATCAAAACAACGCCACAGCCGACTTCCTGTTCTTGCCAGTGAATAATGGCACGGCTACTAGCCCCGGCACCCATTGGTCGCTGCTGCTCGTTGATCGCCGCGACCCCGAAAGGCGGTTCGCCTATCACTACGACTCCCTCCAGCGAGAGGGATATAACGACGTGCCTGCAAAACAGCTCGCAGGACTGCTGAATGCTACCTTGGCGCCAGCCCCCATGGCCAGACAGACGAACCATTATGATTGCGGCGTATTTGTCCTGGAGGGCACGTGGGCGCTGGTTGAACGATTGGTGAAAGGGCAGCGGCCAGACCACGAGCCGCTGCCCCTCGACAACCTCGTTGCCGATCGGCAGGCGCTGCAAGACCGGCTAAGGAGGCGCTTGCCGCACGAGGAAGAGCCGCGGCAGCTGCTGGAGGATGAACCCGCCTCCCCACCGATGATGGCATTCGAGCCAGGGGAACTGCGGCAACTGTTGGAAGACGAGCCTGACTCCCCACCAATGATGGCGTTCGAGTCAGGGGAACTGCGGCAACTGTTGGAAGACGAGCCTGCCTCCCCACCAATGATGGCGTTCGAGTCAGGGGAACTGCGGCAACTGTTGGAGGACGAGCCTGCCTCCCCACCAATGATGGCGTTCGAGCCAGGGGAACTGCGGCAGCTGTTGGAGGATGAACCCGCTTCCCCACCGATGATGGCGTTCGAGCCAGGGGAACTGCGGCAGCTGTTGGAGGATGAACCCGCTTCCCCACCGATGATGGCGTTCGAGCCAGGGGAACTGCGGCAACTGTTGGAAGACGAGCCTGCCTCCCCACCAATGATGGCGTTCGAGCCAGGGGAACTGCGGCAACTGTTGAATGATGAGCCTGCCTCCACTTGGGCACAAATCAATTCGACCCCACATGCGCGAGCGGACGGTGTTCATCAGCCAGCCCAGGCGCCCTGGCTCCCTGAACGCAGAAGATAACTTTGCGGAGGAGCGGTCACGCAACTGTCGGCGGCGCCGGGCCTCAGGGTGAATGGAGAGGATGGTGTCGCGTGAAGGCGCAACACGCGTGCTGACCGACCTGCATAGTAGGAAGTCGTTCATTGCTCCCAAATCGTATGTGAGGAACATTCCTGTCCCGGCTGCACCGCGCGATGCTAGGTCGCGTTGTTCAGCGGGCCAAGCCGATGACACCTACGAAGCTACTGATCGGGCAGATCGCCGTTGTGTGCGCAATTGTCATTATCGGCGTATGGACGGCAACCCAATGGTGCGCTCAAATGCTGACCTACCAGACGCCTCTCGGCGCACCATGGTTTCTCTTCGCCGGCTGGCCAATCTACAAGCCGTGGAAGCTGTTTGAATGGTGGTTCCACTTCGATGCTTATGCGCCGGAGGTCTTCGACAAAGCCGGTACGCTTGCAGGCGCCAGCGGATTCCTGGGCTGTGCCGCCGCAATCGCAGGCTCGCTTTTGCGCGCGCGACAGCGCGGGTCGGTTACGACCTATGGGTCTTCACGGTGGGCCACGACTCATGAGGTCGAGACGGCAGGGTTGTTACGGCCGGCGGGCGTTTTCCTCGGTAGGCTGAACGATCGCTATCTGCGCCATGACGGCCCGGAGCACGTCATGGCATTTGCGCCGACGCGTTCGGGCAAGGGCGTGGGGCTGGTTGTTCCAACGCTACTTTCCTGGACCGGGTCTGCCATCATTCATGATATAAAAGGCGAAAATTGGCAGTTGACCTCCGGCTGGCGGTCGAAATTCTCGTACTGCCTTCTGTTCAATCCGACCGACCCGAGATCGGCACGCTACAACCCGCTGCTGGAGGTGCGCAAAGGCCCAGATGAGATCCGGGACGTTCAAAACATCGCCGACATCCTCGTCGATCCCGAGGGCGCGCTGGAGCGACGGAATCACTGGGAGAAGACCAGCCATTCACTCCTAGTTGGCGCCATTTTGCACGTGCTCTACGCTGAAGAGGACAAGACGCTAGCCCGCGTCGCCACCTTCCTGTCGGACCCGCAACGCTCGTTTGCCGCAACGCTACGGCGGATGATGACGACAAACCATCTCGGGACGGGGCATAACCCTCAGGTCCATCCCGTAGTGGCCTCGGCGGCTCGCGAACTCCTGAACAAGTCGGAAAACGAGCGCTCAGGCGTCCTCTCGACCGCCATGTCCTTTCTTGGGCTTTATCGTGATCCAACGGTCGCGGCGGCCACTTCGTCCTGCGACTGGCGCATCGCTGACCTAGTGGATGGAGAGCGACCGCTGTCGCTCTATCTGGTCGTGCCGCCTTCGGATATCTCGCGCACCAAGCCTTTGGTGCGACTGATCTTGAACCAGATCGGCAGGCGGTTGACGGAGCGTCTGGAGGGGACCCGAAGAAGAGCCGTAAGCATCAGCTGCTCATGATGCTGGACGAGTTTCCGGCGCTCGGTCGCCTCGACTTCTTCGAAACGGCGCTCGCCTTCATGGCAGGTTATGGCATTCGCTCCTATCTGATCGCACAATCTTTGAACCAGGTTTCAAAGGCCTATGGCGAGAACAATGCTATTCTCGACAATTGCCACGTGCGAATTGCCTTTTCCTCCAATGACGAACGCACGGCCAAGCGCATCTCGGATGCCCTCGGCACCGCAACCGAACTTAGGTCGATGCGCAACTATGCGGGCCATCGGCTTGCGCCCTGGCTTTCACATGTCATGGTGAGCCGCCAGGAAACCGCGCGCCCGCTCCTGACGCCAGGCGAGGTGATGCAATTGCCGCCGTCAGACGAATTGGTCCTGGTTTCTGGGTTGCCGCCGATCCGCGCCAAGAAGCTGCGCTATTATCAGGATCAGAATTTCACAGATCGGGTGCTGCCTGCGCCGGTGCTGCACGACGGACCCTATGCGGACTGCCCTGCATCACGCCCGGACGGCTGGACTGGACAAGTGTGCAGCGTCGATAGCCGACTTGCTGCGGACGAGGAAAGCGCCGACGCGCCAGTTGAAGACGAGGGAGGCGTTCAGCAGCAACGCCATCCAAGCCTGCCCGAAGAAGACGTTGTTGTCTCTCAAGAGCCCGATCAGGCCGATCTGTACAAGCCCGCAGACGATGACAGCGAAGCGCTCGCGGACAAGCGTGTCATGGATCGGATTTCCACTGCGGCCCGCGCCTACGGTATCAACGAGGGCAGGGGCGACGATGTCATTCCCGGCTTCTGAAGTCCGCTGAGTTGCAGAGCGCACCTCAGCGTAGATAACGGCCATAAGCAATTTTGAGCGTCTGGCCGATGCTTCTCCCGTCGCCGGCGCAACGCCGGGCCGTCGGAACGAGCCGCATGAAGCCGCACCGCATTCGCCATCAGTTTCTGCTTGAGCCGGAGCTCAGCGAGAAACTGGACAACCTCAGTCGCGATCCGTCAACGACCAAATCAGCGATCGTGGCGAAGGCGATCGAGGCGTTCATCGAGCGGCGTGGCGAGAGCGAGTTCGATCGGCGCTACGGCGTAAGGCTTGACCGGCTCTCCCGCGATCTTGCCCACGTCAGGCGCGATTCCGAGGTGATCCTGGAGAGCCTGGCGCTCTTCATCCGCTTTTCGATCACCCTTCACGCCCACACGCCGGTCCCGGATCGGGCAACGCAGGCTATTGCCCAAGAGCGTTTCGAGAAATTCGTTGAGAAGGTCGGCCGCCAGATCGCTTCCGGCAAAAAGTCGCTTAGCAAAGACAATGGTGGGGGAGGGGAAGGATGAGCTCTCATCCCGAGGCCGACCACCGGCGGCGTGTCATGCTGCGCACCGCCATGGGTCCGGCAATCACCGAAGCCCTGGCCGATCCGTCCGTCATCGAGGTGATGGTCAATCCCGACGGCGCGCTGCGACTCGACCGGTTAGGCGAAGGTCGGGTCGATACCGACGTTCACATGCACCCGTCCGAGGCAGAACGTATCATCCGCCTGGTTGCTTCGCACGTGCGCGCCGAGGCGCACGCCGACAACCCGATCGTCAGTGCCGAATTGCCGTCTGGCGAACGCTTCGAAGGCCTGCTGCCACCTGTGGTGTTGGCGCCATGTTTTGCCATCCGCAAGCCCGCCGCGAAAGTCTACACCCTGGCCGACTATGTTGCCGAACGCATCATGCTGCCGCTGCAGGCCGATGCGCTGAAAAAGGCCGTCCGCGAGCGGCGCAACATGCTGATCGCCGGCGGCACTTCCTCGGGGAAGACAACACTCGCCAACGCTCTGCTGGCTGAAGTCGCCGAATGCGACGATCGGGTGATCCTGATCGAGGACACACGCGAACTGCAGTGCGCGGCCAGGGACTGCGTTGCCCTGAGAACAAGGCGGGGCTCGGTCACCCTTGCCGATCTCGTGCGCTCGACGCTGAGGCTCAGGCCGGACCGCATCATCGTGGGCGAGGTGAGGGGCGCGGAAGCGCTCGACATGCTGAAGGCATGGAACACCGGGCACCCAGGCGGCATCGCTACCGTACACGCCAATTCCGCGCGCTCGGCTCTCTATCGCATTGAGCAACTCGCCCAGGAAGCGGTGGTCACCGTTCCCCGCCGGCTCATCGCTGAGGCGATAGATCTGATCGTCTTCATAGCGGGACGCGGCTCGTCGCGCCACATCGACGCAATCGCCGAGGTCACCGGTCTCGACGGCAGCGGCGATTACGCCGTTGCCCCGCTCACGCTTTCGCAACTCCAGCAGCTTTGAAAGGCCTTCCTCATGCGCAAGAAGCTTCGCTTTCTTTCGTCCACAGCGCTCGCGTTTCTTAACACGGCCCCGGTTTATGCCGCCGGCTCCGGCATGCCGTGGGAGCAGCCGCTGCAGCAGATCCTGGAGTCCGTGCAGGGACCGGTCGCCAAGATCGTTGCGGTGATCATCATTATCACCACCGGCCTGACGCTTGCCTTCGGCGACACCGCCGGTGGTTTTCGGCGCCTGATTCAGATCGTCTTCGGTCTGTCAATCGCCTTCGCGGCATCGAGCTTCTTCCTCTCCTTCTTCTCCTTCGGTGGTGGGGCGCTCGTCTGATGGCCGCCGGGGAGCAGCATATCGAGGGCTTCGCAGTACCGGTCCACCGGGCGCTGACCGAGCCGATCCTGCTCGGCGGGGCTCCGCGCGCGGTGGCGATCCTCAACGGTACAGTGGCCGCGGCCATTGGCTTCGGCTTGCAGCAATGGATTGCTGGTCTGGTGCTTTGGATCGCAGGCCACTCGTTAGCGGTGTTTGCCGCAAGACGCGATCCGGACTTCGCCAGCGTGCTTGTGCGCCACCTACGTCTGAAGGGGTGGCTTGCATGCTGAACCTTTCGGAATATCGAAGCAAAGCCGACCGGCTTGCCGACCATCTACCCTGGGCTGCCTTGGTGGCGCCCGGCATCGTGCTCAACAAGGACGGCAGCTTTCAGCGGACGTTGCGGTTCCGCGGCCCGGATCTCGAAAGTGCGACGGAGGCTGAACTCGTCGGCATTTGCGCCCGGGCGAACAATGCTCTCAGACGCCTTGGCTCTGGCTGGGCATTGTTCTTTGAGGCCGAGCGCACAGAAGCGCTGGGCTATCCGAACTCGCATTTTCCTGACGCCGCGTCGTGGCTGGTCGACGAAGAACGCCGCGCTGCTTTCGAGGGGAAGGTAGCGCACTACGAGAGCCGCTATCATCTGACCTTGGTGTTTATGCCACCGCCGGACGCCCAGGCGCGCGCAGAAAGCGCGCTCGTCGACTCTCATTATTCCCGAGGAGAAAGAGACTGGCGCCAGGATCTGGCGAGGTTCCGTGACGAGACCAACCGCGTGCTCGATCTCTTCTCGGGTTTCATGTCCGAAGTACGCGTCCTCGATGATGCTCAGACGTTGACCTACCTCCACGGCACGATTTCGCCTCGTCGCCATCCTATCATGGCCCCGGAAACGCCGATATATCTGGATGCAATCCTGGTCGATGCGCCGCTTACCGGTGGCCTGGAGCCGATGCTGGGTGAGCAGCATCTTCGCACACTGACCATCCTCGGCTTTCCGAACCTCACCCGGCCCGGAATCCTCGATACCCTCAATCATCAGGATTTCGCCTATCGCTGGATGACGCGCTTCATTCCGCTCGAGAAAACGGAAGCCACGAAGACGCTGACGCGATTGCGCCGGCAGTGGTTTGCCAAGCGCAAATCGATCGTGGCAATCCTACGCGAGGTCATTACCAACGAGCCGGTCCCGCTTGTCGATAACGATGCCGACAACAAGGCGCTCGATGCCGACGAAGCCCTTCAGGCATTGGGCGGTGATCATGTGAGTTTCGGCTATCTCACCACCACCGTGACGGTGTGGGGCGAGGATCGCCAAGCCGCTGCAGAGAAGCTTCGCGCGGTCGAGCGCATCATCAATGGGCTCGGCTTCACCACGATCCGAGAAGGCGTCAATGCGGTCGAGGCTTGGCTCGGCTCATTGCCTGGCCATGTCTACGCTAACGTTCGCCAACCGCTCGTTCATACATTGAACCTTGCCCATCTCATGCCGCTGTCGTCGGTTTGGGCCGGTCCTGCGACAAACGAGCATCTCGCGAAAGTCACCCAAACCGAAGCGCCACCGCTTTTCGTTGCCGAGACCAGTGGGTCGACACCGTTTCGGCTTTCCACCCACGTCGAAGATGTCGGCCACATGCTGGTTGTTGGTCCGACCGGCGCCGGCAAGTCGGTTCTGCTTGCTCTGATTGCTCTGCAGTTCAGGCGCTATGCCGGCGCCCAGGTTTATGTCTTCGACAAAGGCAATTCGGCCCGTGCTGCAACACTTGCCATGGGTGGAGAACACCACGCGCTAGGAGCGGACGGTTCCCTTGCCTTTCAGCCACTGCGCAGCATCAACGACCAGGCTAGCCGAAGCTGGGCGGCCGAATGGATCGCCAGCCTTGTTGCCCACGAGAACGTCACCGTCACGCCGGAGGTGAAGGAGGCTATTTGGTCAGCGCTGGCCAGCCTTGCCACCGCGCCGGCGCAGGAACGCACACTGACCGGTCTTTCGGTCCTGCTTCAATCCAATGCGCTGAAGACCGCATTGATGCCCTACACGCTCGACGGTCCCTTCGGCCGCCTGCTCGATGCCGATCATGATGGGCTGGCCTTGTCGGATGTGCAGTGTTTCGAGACCGAGGAGTTAATGCACAGCCAAGGCGCTTTGCTGCCGGTGCTTACCTATCTGTTCCAGCGACTTGAGGAACGGTTCGACGGACGGCCCACGCTGATCATGCTCGACGAGGCGTGGGTCTATCTCGACAATCCGCTGTTCGCCGCCCGCATCCGCGAATGGCTGAAGGTGCTGCGAAAGAAGAACGTGTCGGTTGTCTTCGCTACGCAGTCGCTGGCTGATATCGCGGGCTCTGGCATAGCGCCGGCAATCATCGAAAGCTGCCCGCAGCGCATTTTCCTTCCCAATGATCGTGCCGTGGAACCCCAGGCGCGCACAGCCTACGAGCGCTTCGGTTTAAGCGAGCGGCAGATCGAATTGATCGCCCGCGCCACGCCGAAGCGTCAGTATTATCTGCAATCGCGCCGCGGCAACCGTCTGTTCGAGCTCGAGCTTGGCCCCATCGCTCTTGCGCTTTGCGGTGCTTCCGATCCGGCCACGCAGACTCTGATCGACAGGATCATGTCCGAAGACGGGCAAGGCAGCTTTGCCTCGCAGTTCCTGATCGCGCGCGGCCTCGATTGGGCCGGCGAACTTCTCAAGCAATTCCCTCAACCAGACAAGGAGCAATTCTCATGATGCGGCGACGCCTTCTCTCCGGCCTGATCACCGTTTCCCTGATCGCCAAGCCTATGGCCGACTATGTGCAGCCCGCGTACGCCCTTATCGTGTTCGATCCGTCCAATTATGCGCAGAACGTGCTGACGGCCGCGCGCGCATTGGAGCAGATCAACAACCAAATCCAGTCGCTGCAGAATCAGGCGACCATGCTGCAGAACATGGCGCGCAATCTTCAGCGTCTGGATTTCTCTTCCGTTGGCCAACTCACCGGTTCGCTCCATCGCATCGACGGCTTGATGGACCAGGCGAGTGGCCTCAGCTTTGATCTGGGCAAGCTTCAAGACCAGTGGCGCAGCCAATATCCGGAAAGCTACGACGCCACGATCAAAGTCAGCGATGTGGCGAGTGCTGCGCGGGAGCGTTGGCAAACCGCCATGCAGGCGTTCCGCCAGACCATGGGTGTCCAGTCGCAAATCGTCGAGAACGTCCGCGCCGACGGCGATCTGCTCGCCGATCTCGTCAACCGCAGCCAAGGGGCGGCCGGTGCGCTTCAGGCAAGCCAGGCCACCAACCAGCTGATGGCGCTTTCGACAAAACAGCAGATGCAGATCCAGACGCTGCTCGCAACGCAGTTTCGAGCTGAGGCCGAGGATGCCGCCCGCAAGGCCCAGTCAGACGAAGCCGCCCGCGAGATGACGAAGCGGTTCTTGGGTACCGGCTCGGCTTATCCCGGCAATTAATCACGAGTTCATCACGACGAGAAAGGCAGCGGCATGAACGACCTTGGCGTCATCGATCGCTTCATGGAGACCTTCATCCGCTACATCGACAGCGGGTTCGGTCTGCTATCGGGCGACCTCGCCTTCCTCACTACCATTCTGATCGGCATTGACATCACACTTGCCGGCCTGGCGTGGGCGCTCGGCGACGAAACCAGCGTTCTCGGCCGGCTTGTCCGCAAGGTGCTCTATGTTGGCGTCTTCGCCTTCATTCTGAACAATTTCAAGAACCTCGCCGATATCGTTTATCGTTCTTTTGCCGGTCTCGGGATTAAGGCGTCGGCCGGCAATCTGTCGGCAGACAATCTCTTGCGCCCGGGCCGCATTGCCGCGACCGGTTTCGAAGGTGCTTGGCCAATGCTTGACCAAGCCAGTCAGCTCCTGGGCTTCCCGGAAATCTTCGGCAACGCACTGACCATCTTCGTGCTGCTGATGGCCTGGTTCCTGGTTATCATCGCCTTCTTCATCCTTTCCATCCAGCTTTTCATCACCATCCTAGAGTTCAAGCTCACCACGCTGGCAGGTTTTGTTTTGGTTCCATTCGCACTTTGGAACCGTTCAGCGTTCCTGGCCGAACGCGTGCTCGGCCATGTTATCTCGTCAGGCATCAAGGTGATGGTGCTCGCCGTCATTGTCGGTATCGGCTCCACGCTCTTCGGGGAGTTCGCTTCCGCATTGCAAGGCAAGGAGCCGGATCTTGCCGGTGCCATGTCCCAGGTACTGGGCGCACTGGCACTGCTTGGCCTTGGCATTTTTGGGCCGGGGATCGCGTCGGGTCTTGTCTCAGGCGCACCGCAGCTTGGGGCGGGCGCCGCCCTCGGCACGACCGCGGCGGCAGCGGGTGTATCACTCGTTGCTGGAGGCACAGCATTTGCTGGCGCGCGTATGGCAACCAGCGGCGGTCTCGCCGCCATCCGAGCCGGCACAACAATGGGATCGGCTGCTTCCACGTCATGGCAGATCGGGCGCGCAACCTCGCCCGACGCTGGCCTCTCCGGTGTGGCTGCTGGAATGCATGGTGTAACCAGTGCAGCTGGCGGCGCCGCTATACGCATAGCGCGATCCGCCACTGCAAGTGTTGGGCGCAACGCCGATGCCGGGCGCGATGCCGCGTGGACCGCGACCGGCGGCGCGCCGACAGCGTCAATGACCGAACGCTCTGCCGGTTCGGCCACTGTTTCGGCGCCGACGTGGGCAAGGCGCCTACGTTCTGAACAGACCGCCCGGGCAAATCGCCACGCTGCCATGCAAGCTGTCCGAGACGGAGACCGGCCGGGAGGCAGCGCCAACCCCTCTCTCAACGACAAGGATGACTAGATGCTCTTCAAGCGACCCGTGCACCGTTACGGCAAAACACCCGAACCGGTCACGCCGTATCAAAAAGCCGCCCAACTGTGGGACGAGCGCATCGGCTCATCTCGACTGCAGGCCAGGAACTGGCGGATCATGGCCCTTGGCTGCCTGGCCTTGGCGACCGGGCTTTCCGGCGGACTCGTATGGCAGTCGATGCAAAGCCGTGTCGTGCCTTATGTCGTCGAGGTCGATGGCTTCGGCGAGACGCGCGCCGTCGCGCCGGCGGTCCGGAATTATGAGCCCTCGGATGCTCAGATCGCCTGGCATCTCGGCCGCTTCATCCAGAATGTCCGTTCCGTTTCCACCGATCCGGTTTTGGTTCGGCAGAACTGGTTGGCAGCGTACGACTTTGCTAGCGATCGCGCAGCGCTCTTCCTCAACGAATACGCCAAGGCGAACGACCCCTTCGGTCAGATCGGAACGCGCAGTGTTTCGGTACAGGTCACCAGCGTGGTCAGAGCCTCCGAAAGTTCATTCCAGGTCAAATGGACCGAGCAGGTGTTTGAGCGCGGAAGCCTTGCCAGCACGATGCGCTGGACTGCGATCCTCACGATCGTGATCCGCTCGCCAAGCAATACGGATCAGCTGCGCAAGAATCCGCTCGGCGTCTTCATCAATGCCATTGACTGGTCACGCGAGCTCGACAGCGCCGTCCCAGCCCCCCTTTCTCCGACGGAGTCCACCAATGAAAGGTAAAATGTCACCGATTCGTGCCGTGCTGATCCTATCGGTGTCGGCAGCGGTCGTTTCCGCTTGTGCATCGAAGAAGGTGCCGCCGCCTGAGATTTCCTATGACGCTGCCGACTTCAAACCGGCCGCGATCGAAAAAGCGCCGGAGAGGCCGATTAGAATTGTCGAGGTGCCAAAACCACTGCCGCTGCCTGGCCAAATGCAGCCCGAGCCCGGCAAGGCCGAGGACAAGCGCCCTCCTGAAGAACGCGTCGCTGATGCCAACAAAGCCGCGACCCAGCAACCCACCAAGTACGGGTATGTTAATGCAGTGCAAGTCTACCCCTTCACCGATGGCGCGCTTTATCAACTCTATGCCGCGCCGGAGCGCGTGACCGACATCGCTCTGCAGCCGGGCGAGAAACTAACCGCCGTGTCGGCTGGCGACACCGTGCGCTGGGTCATTGGCGATACCGCAAGCGGCACCGGTGACAATCAGCGCACCCATGTTCTGGTAAAACCCTTCGCGCCGGGTCTTGCCACCAATGTCGTCATTACGACGGACCGGCGGACCTATCATTTGCAGCTTCAAAGCACCGAGAAGACCGCAATGGCGGCAATCTCCTGGACCTACAGCCAAGACCAGATCATCGCGCTTCGCCAGCGCAATGCTCAAGCCGAGGCAGTTACACCGGTCGCGTCGAACATCGCGCTCGAAAACCTTCGCTTTCGCTACTCAATCAGTGGCGACACACCGCCCTGGAGACCGACGCGAGCCTTCGACGACGGCAGCAAGGTCTATATTGAGTTCCCTCGTCGCATAGATCAGGGCGAGGCGCCACCACTCTTCATCGTCGGCGCAGATGGGAGCAGCGAGCTCGTCAACTATCGCGTGCGCGGCAACTATTACATCGTCGATCGGCTCTTCGCCGCGGCCGAACTTCGCCTCGGCACCAAGCGGCAGCAGGTGATCCGCATCAGCAGGATTGACGGCAGGCAACCGCAACGGCGGATCTCGCTCTTTCGCGGCAGCCGGCGAGGTGAGGGCTCATGATCGAAAATTCCCGCTCTGGCATCCCGCCGAAACTGGATCCCGAGGAACTGCAGCTTCGGGCCTCTCCCCGCCGCGTGGTGCGGTTCAGGCGCGGTGTGATCATCGCTATCGCAGCGCTCGGATCCGGCGCTGTCTTCGGCGTTACCATGATCGCCCTCCAGGGGCCGGCCCTTCGCATCAGGGATCAGGCGGAAGATCTCTACAACACTGAGCGCAAACCAACCGCCGAGGGACTCGATACGCTTCCCCATGACTATTCCGGCATGAAGCCAAAGCCTCCCGTCCTTGGGCTACCTTTGCCGGGCGACCTCGGCCGCCCCATCCTCGAGCGGCAGCGCCAGCTCGGCATCGTGCCGGGCCAAGACATCTCGGCCGAGGAGCAGCGTCTAGCGCAGCAGGCGATCGAAGCGCGTGAATCGCGGGTGCTTTTCCGCGTCGAAAATCGAGCTCAACAGACAGATGTCGGAGAGAGCGTGCAAACTGCTCAGCATCCATTTGAGGCGCTTCCCCAATCCGAAGCAGGACGCGCGTCAGCCTCGGTGGCGGCGGCGGAAGGCGACCAGAACAATCAGCAGCGAAAGCTTGATTTTCTCAGCCAGCGGAGCACTGGCGGGATCTACAATCCGCATGCGCTTCAGACGCCGATCTCGCCATATCAACTGATGGCTGGCAGCGTGATTGCCGCCAGCCTGATCACCGGCATCAATTCCGATTTGCCGGGCCTTGTCGTCGCGCAAGTCACCGAAAATGTGCACGACACGGTCACGGGCAACATATTGCTGATTCCGCAGGGCTCACGTCTTATCGGCGTCTACGACAGCGTCGTCGCGTTCGGGCAAAAGCGAGCGCTGCTGGTCTGGCAGCGCATTCTGCTGCCCGACGGCTCGTCGGCCGAAATCGACAATCTGCCCGCGAGCGACACCGCCGGCTACGCAGGGCTGGAAGACAAAGTCGATTTCCACACTTGGCAGATGATCAAGGGAGTGGCGCTTGCCACATTGCTCGGTGTCGGCACAGAATTCAGCCTCGGCGAAAACGAGAGCGATCTGGTCAAGGCGATCCGGGAATCAGCCCAGCAGAACGCCAGTCGAGCCGGCCAGCGCATCACCGAAAAAAACCTCAATATCCAGCCCACCATCGTCGTCCGCCCAGGTTGGCCACTGCGCGTCATCGTGCACAAGGACATCGTGCTGCGGCCATACGCCAGTTGAGCAGGAGTTATCATGGCTGACCTGAAACTTGGAAAACTTCCGGACCGAACAGCTTCGAAGATCACCATTACCGTCAGCGCGGAGCTGAGCCAAACACTCAAGGAGTATGCTGCACTTTACCGTCAGACCTATGGTCAGTCTGAAACCGTGGCAGAACTCATCCCTTTCATGCTGGCGGCGTTTCTGGAAGGCGACCGAGCCTTTGCCAGGGCCAGAAAAGAACGTCTGCCGACGGAGCTTGCCGGAAAATCGTGACTCCTCCGCTAGGGCAGCTGGAACATTGCCTAGCTGTCGCGACCTACCTGCTCCTCGCGAAGCATAGGATCAAACCCCTTGGAATGTAGGTATGCGCAAGAGAGGATGTGGAAGGAGATACCGCGCAACAGCCTAAGTTTGCATTTTCGATTTGATGCGGTAGTCGCCTATGAGCGGTCAAAACGAACGCAGCTGGTTCGCCGATCGACCAAACGGCGAGCGCACTGTGCTTTGCTCAGACCGCCACCGAGTGCCTCGCCGTTCCCCCTTTGAAATATGTATCGAACTTGGCCGCGATGGTTCGAATGAAGGGGCGACTTTCAGTCCGTACGAGGA
The DNA here is from genome assembly GCF_003952405.1 of Mesorhizobium sp. M2A.F.Ca.ET.043.02.1.1. Classification (NCBI taxonomy): domain Bacteria; kingdom Pseudomonadati; phylum Pseudomonadota; class Alphaproteobacteria; order Hyphomicrobiales; family Phyllobacteriaceae; genus Mesorhizobium; species Mesorhizobium sp. M2A.F.Ca.ET.043.02.1.1. The sequence continues at coordinate 2,476,941 of NZ_CP034445.1, read as the reverse complement.
AACTGTCACCATCGAATTCAAGCGCTCGGGCAGGATCGTGGAGTGCGATGGACCTCGAGCGATGAAGGAGCTGCTCGCCGGCTTTGCCGAACCGCTCCACCAGATCGACTGCCGAGAAGGCAAAATCACACATCAGCCGCTCGATGATCCAGCCACGGACGCGATCGTCGTCGGAAAGGGCAACGCCGCGGACGGCAGCCAACCCGCCATCCGCAACCATGCGCCCGTACCCGGCAGTCGAAGCCATGTTTTGCACGTAGCCTTGGCGAAAACGACCGATGGACGAAGGGCCAAGTCCGATCAGTGTCGGGCAGCGATCCTCAGTGTAGCCCTGAAAATTGCGATGCAAAACCCCTGCGCGGGCCGCTATGGCCAGCGCATCGTCGGGCTTCGCGAAATGATCGAGTCCTATTGCCTCATATCCCTTGGCGACAATTGCCCGCGCCGCGAGTTGAGATTGGGCGAAACGCTCAGTGGGACTCGGCAGCCATGCCTCGTCGATCATCGTCTGATGCTTCTTGAACCAGGGCACATGTGCGTAGCCGAACAGGGCCATCCGGTCTGGCTCCAAGGTCAGTGCCTGCGCCACCGTGGAACAGATCGTCTCGCGTGTCTGATTCGGGAGCCCGTAGAGCAGGTCCAGATTGACCGATTCGACGCCCCGCGAACGAACCCCGTCGACGACTGCCTTGGTCTGCAAAAAACTCTGCTCACGATTAATTGCTTTTTGCACTTGCGGATCGAAATCCTGCACGCCGAGGCTCGCCCGGGTTACGCCGATTTGAGCAAGTGCATCAAGGCGCGCCTTGTCCATGTCGTTGGTTTCGATTTCGATGCTGACCGTAGCATCCGGGAGAAAGTCGAAGCTGTCCCGCAAGGCCGCTCCAAGAGCAACCATATCATCGGGCCTCAGAATAGTTGGCGAACCGCCACCGAAGTGGATTGCACGGACATGTGCCTTGCCGCTCAGCAGACCGGCAATCGTGACGATTTCGGCATTCAGCGAGCGCAGATAAGCGGCCACCGGCTCATATTGGTGCGTCTGCTTGGTGTGGCAGGCGCAGAACCAGCAGAGCTTGTCGCAGTAAGGAATGTGCAGGTACAGCGAGATTTCGTCGCCGCTTTCCAGCGTCTCCAACCAGCCACGGTAAATGGCAGCATCGATCCCCGAATGGAAATGCGGCGCCGTCGGATAGCTGGTGTAGCGTGGGACGTTCTCGCTGAGTTTGACAGCTATTTCCGATTGCATCTCGCGTTCACCGTGTTGCCCGCCGGAACACTGCACGCATCGCTGAAGCAGACCCTGATCTCGATCAGCCGCGCTCATGGACAAACCGCCGCAGGATTTCTCTACCCTGGATGGGTATCCTGCCGGCAGTTAGGATCGGGTAAGGCGAACGCATGACCTTTCGGCAAGACATTCATAGTTCCGGCATTCCTGTTCTTTGCTTCCCTTGCGAGGCACGGCGTCGCGGTGTCTGCGGTGCGCTCGATCCAGACAATTTGGTTGGGCTCGCCAAGACTTGCTCGCGTCGCCGGATCGAGTCAGGAATGGAGTTGACCGGCGAGGCACAGAACGTCGACAGCTACTCCAACGTGCTTTCAGGCGTTGTAAAGCTATCAAAGAGCCTGTCGGATGGGCGCCAGCAGATCGTCGGTCTCCAGTTTGCACCGGATTTTCTGGGACGTCCTTTCAAGGTGGAAAGCTCGATCAATGCGGAAGCGGCAACAGCAGTCACGCTGTGTTCGTTTCCGCGAGCGGCCGTCGAACGGATGATGAAGGCGTCACGGGAATTCGAGCATCGCCTGCTCAAACAGACGCTGAATGAACTCGATGAGGCGCGCGAGTGGATGGTGACGCTGGGGCGCAAGACAGCTCCGGAAAAGGTAGCGACTTTTCTCCTCATGATGGCCCGGAATATCGATTCCAGTCTCGATGCGGCTTCCGGGTCGGCGTCCTTCGATCTGCCGCTGACGCGTGTCGAAATGTCTGATTTCCTTGGAATCACCAACGAGACCGTGAGCCGCCAACTGACGCGATTGCGGGCTGACGGGGTGATTCGGATTGAGAACGCACGCCATGTGACGGTGGACAGCATAAGCCGTCTGGAGAAGCGCTGTGGCGGCGGACGCGAGCGGCCCTAAGCGGCGAGGCCATGTCGCATGACTCCGGGGCGGGCCGTGTTTGCCTTTTAATGCGATGTTGCCGCGCCTTCGACGAAGCGGCGTCACGGTCGAGACAAACAGCTTTCGGGCTTTGATAGGAACGTGACCAATCGCCAGGTGTGTTTCGGCACATACCGGCGAAGCATGGTCCTTAATCTGCCACGGCTCGGCGGAACGATCGCGTTCGTTTCCAATGGGATCCGAACAACGTTTGGCAGGGCATCGGCAATAGCATCCAACGCGCGCAGGGCCTCAGCTTTCGCCTCAGCGATCGCGTCTGCGCCCGCCCAACCCAGGGAACGCCTTCCATGAGGGGGGTGAGCCCGCGCTGCGTTCCTCGTTCATTCGCCACCTGCTGATTGCGCCGCCGACACAAAATCTTGCGGCCTGACATAGATCAGGGCGAGGGGGCGGCGGCTGCGCGATTAGTGCGCTGCGGATTTGGCATCCACCAGATTCGAGATCGGGATCTGCAATGAAATTCGGCACAGAGATCGTCCTTCTAAGCGTGTTCGCTTTTGCGGCCCTGGTGGCCGCCGGCTTCGGCGTGGATGAACCTTTCCGCCGACACATGTGGGTGTTGTTCTTCGCAGTGGCTGGTTTCACTGCGATCCTGTTGCGCAACACGGAGTTCAAGCCAGCAGCTCCGATTGACCCATCCGCTTACATGGATGGTCCGATCCGCTACGGCGCGATCGCCACCGTGTTCTGGGGTGTCGTCGGCATGCTGGTCGGCGTGGTGATCGCGCTGCAGCTCGCCTACCCCGATCTCAACATCCAGCCCTGGTTCAATTTCGGTCGTTTGCGGCCGTTGCACACATCCGGTGTCGTCTTCGCCTTCGGCGGCAACGCGCTGCTTTGCACGTCTCTGTATGTCGTGCAGCGCACCTGCCGCGCCCGCCTCTTCGGCCGTGATCTGGCCTGGTTCGTCTTCTGGGGCTACCAGCTGTTCATCGTCATGGCCGCGACCGGCTACCTGCTCGGCATCACCGAGGGCCGCGAGTACGCCGAACCCGAATGGTATGTGGATGTCTGGCTGACCATCGTCTGGGTCGCCTACCTCATTCTGTTCCTTGGCACGATCCTGAAGCGCAAGGAACCGCATATCTACGTGGCCAACTGGTTCTACCTGTCGTTCATCGTCACCATCGCGATGCTGCATGTGGTCAACAACCTGTCCATACCAGTCTCGTTCCTGGGCTCCAAGAGCTACTCCGCCTTTTCAGGGGTCCAGGACGCCTTGACGCAATGGTGGTACGGCCACAACGCGGTCGGCTTCTTTCTCACCGCCGGCTTCCTCGGCATGATGTATTATTTCGTGCCCAAGCAGGCGAACCGGCCAGTCTATTCGTACCGGCTGTCGATCGTCCATTTCTGGGCGATCATCTTTCTCTACATCTGGGCCGGGCCGCATCACCTGCACTACACCGCCTTGCCCGATTGGGCGCAGACGCTCGGCATGGTGTTCTCGATCATGCTGTGGATGCCGTCCTGGGGCGGCATGATCAACGGCCTGATGACGCTGTCCGGCGCCTGGGACAAGCTGCGCACCGATCCGATCATACGCATGATGGTGATGGCCGTCGCCTTCTATGGCATGTCGACCTTCGAAGGCCCCATCATGGCGATCCGGGCGGTCAATTCGCTGTCGCATTATACCGACTGGACGATCGGCCACGTCCATTCGGGCGCGCTCGGCTGGGTTGGCATGATCTCGTTCGGCGCAATCTACTACATGGTGCCGAAGCTCTGGAACCGGCAACGGCTCTACTCGTTGCGGCTGGTCACCTGGCATTTCTGGCTGGCGACACTTGGTATCGTTGTCTACGCCGCGGTGATGTGGGTATCCGGCGTCATGCAGGGCCTGATGTGGCGCGAATACGACGAGCAGGGCTTCCTGGTCTACTCCTTCGCCGAGACCGTCGCCGCCATGCACCCCTACTATGTCATGCGCGCCATCGGTGGGGCCATGTACCTCTCCGGCGCGCTGATCATGGCCTGGAACATCACCAGGACCATCCTCGGCCACCAGCGCGAGGAGGAGCCGATGCCGAGCCCCGTCGCCATCCGACCTGCGCGATCAGGAGCCAGGTAATGGGCTTGATGGACAAACACGCAATCATCGAGAAGAACGCCACGCTTCTTCTCGTTGGCTCGCTGCTCGTGGTGACGGTCGGCGGCATCGTCGAGATCGCGCCTCTCTTCTATCTCGACAATACGATCGAGAAGGTGGAAGGCATGCGCCCCTATTCGCCGCTCGAACTTGTCGGGCGCAACATCTATATGCGCGAGGGCTGCTACCTCTGTCATAGCCAGATGATCAGGCCGTTCCGCGACGAAGTTGAGCGCTATGGCCACTACAGCCTAGCTGCCGAGTCCATGTACGATCACCCCTTCCAGTGGGGATCGAAGCGCACCGGGCCGGATCTCGCCAGAGTTGGCGACCGCTACTCGAATGCATGGCATGTCGCGCATCTTACCGACCCGCGCTCGGTGGTGCCGGAATCGATCATGCCGAGCTATGGGTTCCTGAAAGACACGCCGATCGACGTGAAGGATTTCTCAACGCATCTGGTCGCCAACAGGCTTGTAGCCGTCCCTTACACCGATGACATGATCGTCCACGCCAATGCGGATCTGGCGGCGCAGGCCGATCCCAATGCCGACACATCAGGCCTTGAGGCGCGTTACCCAAAAGCCAAGATCGGCGACTTCGACGGCAACCCGCAACAGGTCACCGAAATGGATGCCCTGCTCGCCTACCTGCAGATGCTTGGCACACTGGTCGACTTCAAAAATTACGACGAAGCCGCCGGCTACCGCTGAGGAGAACGCTGATGACCTACAATTTGATGCGGGCGTTTGCCGACAGCTGGGGCCTGGTTGCGATGGCGCTGTTCTTCGTGGGGTGCATCGCCTTTGCCCTACGCCCCGGCAGCCGAAGGCTGGCCGACGAAGCGGCCCGCATTCCGCTCGAGGACGAGTGATCATGAGCGACGAGCATATCGATGAAATCTCTGGCGTCTCGACCACCGGCCACGAATGGGATGGCATCCGGGAGCTGAACAACCCGCTTCCCAGATGGTGGGTTATCACCTTTTACGTCACCATTGTCTGGGCGATAGGCTACACCATCGCCTATCCAGCATGGCCTCTGTTGCACTCGGCGACGAAGGGTGTGCTCGGCTATTCCAGCCGCAACGAGGTCAGGAACGAGCTGACTGCGGCTGAGGCCGCCAAGGGCAAATATATCTCGGCGGTGGAGTCCAAGAGCGTCTCGGAGATCTCCGCGGACGACGGCCTGCGCGAATTCGCAATCGCCGCCGGTGGCGCCGCTTTCAAGGTCAATTGCGTACAATGTCACGGCTCCGGCGCCCAAGGTTCCAAGGGCTTTCCCAATCTCAACGACGACGACTGGCTATGGGGCGGCAAGGCCGAGCAGATCCAGCAGACGATTACGCACGGCATCCGCTTCGCATCCGATCCGGACACGCGCCTGTCGGAAATGCCGGCCTTCGGCGACATCATTACCGCCGACCAGATCGCACAAGTCAGCGCCTACGTGGCCAGCCTTTCCGGCAAGGTCCGCGATGCAAGTCTGATCCAACCCGGCGCCAAGGTCTTTGCCGAGAACTGCGTCGCCTGTCACGGCGACAATGCAAAAGGCAACAGGGAATTCGGCGCCCCCGACCTGACCGATGCGATCTGGCTCTATGGATCCGGTGAGACAGCCATCGCCGCACAGGTCCGTGCGCCAAAACAGGGCGTCATGCCGGCCTGGGTTGGCCGTCTCGGCGAGATCAAGGTCAAGGAACTTGCAGTTTATGTCCATTCGCTTGGCGGCGGAGAATAGGAATGGAAGTCCTATTCTTCGGTCCCCCCTGCCAAGCGGACGAGGCCCGGCGTGAGCCGGGCCTCGACACCATCCCTAATGCGATCTGCACAACCCGGCAAGGCTATCCTACCGCGAGGCTTTACGACAGGTGCCCCTGACATTGGCTGGGAAAGTGGAGTTGCACATGCGTGATAAGACGCAGTTGACACGGCTCGAAACAGAAACTGTCAATTCCGCCAAAACCCGCAAGCCGCTTTATGCCGCGCGTCAAAAGATCTTTCCGAAGCGCGCCTCGGGCAACTTTCGTCGCTTCAAATGGCTGGTGATGACGATCACACTTGGCATCTACTACCTGGCTGCGTGGCTGCCTTGGGCTCGCGGTCCATTTGCCCCGGACCAGGCAGTCCTGCTCGATCTCGCGAACCGGCGCTTCTACTTCTTCTTCATCGAGATATGGCCCCAGGAATTCTTCTATGTGGCCGGCCTCCTGGTCATGGCGGGCGTCGGTCTTTTCCTGATCACCTCGACTGTCGGCCGTGCCTGGTGCGGCTATGCATGCCCTCAGACGGTGTGGGTCGATCTGTTCCTCGTCGTCGAACGTGCGATCGAGGGGGACCGCAACGCCCGCATGAAACTTGACGCAGGTCCCTGGACCGCGCGCAAGCTCATGCTGCGTGTGTCCAAGCACACCATCTGGCTGGTCATAGGGGCGGCGACTGGCGGCGCCTGGATCTTCTACTTTGCCGATGCACCGACGCTGCTCGGCGAGCTCTTCACCGGCACTGCGGCGCCCGTCGCCTACATCACTGTCGCCGTCCTGACGGCTACCACCTACACGTTCGGCGGTCTGATGCGCGAACAGGTCTGCACCTATATGTGCCCGTGGCCCCGCATCCAGGCGGCCATGCTCGATGAAAATTCCCTCACTGTCACCTACAATGACTGGCGCGGCGAACCGCGTTCGCGCCACGCCAAGAAGGTGCTGGCCGCAGGCCAGCCCGTGGGCGACTGCGTCGACTGCAATGCCTGTGTCGCGGTCTGCCCGATGGGGATAGACATTCGCGACGGCCAGCAGCTCGAATGCATCACTTGCGCGCTCTGCATCGACGCCTGTGACGGCGTCATGGACAAGCTCGGCAAGGAGCGTGGGCTGATCGCCTATGCGACGCTCTCCGACTACAACGCCAACATGATGCTGGCGACTGCAGGCGGGTCCAGCTCAGTCAATCCATCGCTGATCAGGACCGCTGATGGCCTGTTCTCCGACAAGGTGGCGCATTTTCACATCCGCAAGATCTTTCGGCCGCGCACCTACGTCTACATGGGCTTGTGGTCGCTGATCGGCCTCGGCCTGCTCTATTCGCTGCTGACGCGCGATCGGCTCGAACTGAACGTATTGCATGATCGCAATCCCCAGTTCGTCACGCTGACCGACGGATCCATCCGCAATGGCTATACCGTCAAGCTGCTCAACATGATCCCCGAGCCGAGGACGATCGTCGTAACCATGCAGGGCCTTGAAGGCGCTGACATGGTCGTCGTCGGCGACGACATCCCCGCAGGCCGTTCCTTCGCCATTCCGGTCGAACCCGACCGCCTGAAAATGCTGAGGGTCTTCGTTCGCCAGCCGGCGGACCAGATCCGCGCTCCGGCACAGACCTTCAAGTTCCGCGTCGAGGACAGAGCCAGCTTTGAGTCGAACGAGTACACCGCCACCTTCAACGCGCCGGAGCCCCTCAGATGACTGCCAATGTACAAAAGCCTCGTGAATTCACCGGCAGGCACATGCTGGTCATCATCCTGGCCTTTTTCGGCGTGGTCATCGCAGTCAATCTGACCATGGCAACGCTCGCCAGCACAAGCTGGACTGGCCTCGTCGTCGAAAACACCTATGTGGCGAGCCAGCAATTCAACAAGAAGGCCGAGGAAGGACGGGCGCAGGCAGCACTTGGCTGGACCGGCAAGCTGACCATCGCATGGGGCGAAGTTCGCTATGGCCTCGCCGACGTCGCCGGCAAGCCGGTTCCCTTGCACGGCGTCAAGGTGCTGTTTCGCCATCCCGCGTACGAGAAGGAGGACAAGTCGGTCACCCTCGCACCCGCCTCGGGCCAGGAATTCGCAGCCCAGCACATGCCGAAGGACGGCGTCTGGATTGTCGAAGTCGACGCCGACGCCGGTCTGGACAAACCGTATCGCGACGTCCGCCGGATCATGATTTCCAATGGAGCGCTGCAATGAGTTGTTGTGCACCGGGCGCCGAAATGGCGCTTGATCTGGTCAACACCGGATCGGTCCTGCCGTCCAGCCAGGAGATCAGGCTGGCGAGCCGATCGCTTGGCGATGATCTTCACCAGACCGATCTTTCAGTACCGACGGTTCATTGCGCAGGCTGCATCCAGACGATCGAGACGGCGCTGGGAAAGCTCGATCGCGTCGAGAGCGCCCGCGTCAACCTGTCGACGAAACGGGTCTCTGTCCGGTGGCGTGGTGACGAGGTCCCACCGTTCGTCGTCGCGCTTGGGCGGCTAGGCTACCAGGCGCATCTCTTCCCTTCCGAGGTCGGCGACAAGGACAGGACGTTATCGGATTTGATCCGCGCGGTCGCGGTTGCCGGCTTTGCGGCGGGCAACATCATGCTGCTTTCGGTCTCGGTCTGGTCCGGCGCCGAAGGTGCTACCCGCGACCTGTTTCACTGGGTCTCGGCGCTGATCGCCATTCCTGCCCTCGCCTTCGCCGGCGGCATCTTCTTCCGTTCGGCCTGGAATGCTTTGCGCCATGGCCGCATGAATATGGACGTGCCGATCGCGGTCGGTGTTTCGCTCGCCTACGCCATGAGCCTCTACGAGACGATCAACCATGGCGATCACGCCTATTTTGACGCGTCGGTATCGCTGCTGTTCTTCCTGTTGATCGGCCGCACGTTGGATCACGTGATGCGCGAACGTGCCCGGACCGCTGTGAAAGGCCTGTCCCAGTTGGCCGCACATGGCGCCATGGTGCTGCGCAGCGACGGCGCGCGCGACTATTTGCCGGTCGGCGAGATCGAACCAGGCATGCGGTTGTTGATCGCAGCCGGTGAGAGGATCCCCGTCGACGGCAAGATCATCCAGGGAACGTCGGATCTCGACTGCTCGCTGGCCTCAGGCGAAAGCACGCCGAAAAACGTGGCGCCGGGCGAAGCAGTTCAGGCCGGCGTGCTCAATCTTACCGGCCCGCTGACGATTGAGGCGACAGCCGCCGCGAAGGATTCGTTTCTGGCGGAAATGGTTCGTCTTATGGAAGCCGCAGAGGGCGGCCGCGCGCATTATCGCCGGATCGCCGATCGCGTTTCAGCGCTCTATGCCCCGGTGGTTCATCTCACAGCCTTCGCGACGTTCCTTGGCTGGATGGCGGTGACCGGCGACTGGCACCGGGCGATAACCATCGCCATTGCCGTTCTGATCATCACCTGCCCGTGCGCGCTCGGCCTCGCCGTACCGATCGTTCAGGTGGTCGCCGCGCGGCGCCTGTTTGAGAACGGCATCATGGTAAAGGACGGTTCTGCCATGGAGCGCCTGGCGACGATTGATACAGCGGTGTTCGACAAGACCGGAACGCTCACGCTCGGCCAGCCCCGGCTGGTCAATGCATCGTCGATCGATCCGGCCATGCTGGCAGTCGCGGGAGACATGGCTACGCATTCCCGCCATCCTTTTTCAAAGGCCATAGCCGGTTTTGCCCATCCCGGCGGGCAGTACAAATTTGATGCCGTCACCGAGCATCCAGGGTTTGGAATCGAAGCCACTGGAGCCGGAAGCACCTGGCGGCTAGGCCGACGCGGATGGGCTGGATGGAGAGCCCGGACCGGTGGTGAAGGCAAACATGGCGGAACCGTGCTGACAAAAGACGGGTTCATTGTCGCGACCTTCGATTTTGAGGACGCGCTGCGCGCAGACGCCAAGGCGGCGATCGGGCAATTGAGCCATGCCGGGGTGTCAGTGGAAATGCTGTCGGGCGATACTGCGGGTGCCTGCGGTGAAGTCGCAGAAATGCTGGGTGTCAAGGACTTCGTTCCGTGCCTGCTGCCATCCGGCAAGGTCGAGCGCATCGAGACCCTGGCGAAAGACGGACACAAGGTTCTGATGGTTGGCGACGGCCTCAACGACACGCCGGCGCTCAGCGCGGCGCATGTCTCGATCGCTCCAGCTACCGCCGCCGACATTGGCCGCAATGCCGCCGACTTCGTATTCCTGCGCGAAAGCCTTCTGGCAGTGCCTCTCGCGCTGGACGTCTCGCGCAAGGCGGGACACCTGATCCGCCAGAACATCGCGATTGCGATCGTCTACAATGCGGTGGCAGTACCAATCGCCATCCTCGGGCACGCCACGCCTTTGTTAGCGGCGATTGCCATGTCTGCCTCATCGGTGCTTGTTATTGGAAACGCATTGCGCTTGCACGGCTTCGGGGCGAATGCGACGCTGCAAGTTATTCAAAAAGTCGGACGCTCCGCAGTCAGCTATTCGGCATAATCCTCGTGACGACGTTGCTCTATCTCATACCAGTGGCCCTTTTTCTGGGTGCACTGGGTGTGTCCGGCTTCGTCTGGGCATTGCGAAGCGGTCAATACGAAGATCTCGACGGAGCCGCCGAGCGGATACTAATTGATCGGGACGACAAACCGGAACGCTGATTTCAATCCGCTGTGCATAAGATGCGCGGATCGCGCTCGTCAGTCGAGCCGGCTCGGTCGGGAACAAGCTGTCCATGCTCCATGCTCCATGCTCCATGACCATCTTGACCTAAGCTGCACACTACATTTGTGAAAAGCCTCTGTCGTGCGAAGGACTGCCTCCCATTGCACCCAGTATGAGGCGGCTGATGCCACGAGAGTACCTCGCGTGGCCGGACGAGAGCTTGGCCATGTGCGCACGGGTTCCAAAGTGGAACGTCACGGTCGATCACCTGACCGTGAACCGCCAGTGCCGATTGGTCATGTCTGGCTGATCCAGATCAGGGTCATACTCATCGGTGTGTTCTATTGACCAGTCTTCGACGGAGAAATGCATGACTTACGGAAAGATTGGTCGTCATTATCAGCACCTTCACGGTTCTGGGTTTTCTGTCGTGTGGTCGGCCATGCCTTGTGCTTACGGCGCAGCCATTAGCTGACCGGCGTCGTGTGTATCTCGCTTGCTGGCTGACCATCCGCGTGGCTGCGCGGACACGGGGGCCGATCAACAGCTTTCGCCTTTGATGGGTTGTGTGCGTCGAAAGTGGCCTTCTTTGGGCTGACTTCGTAGAAATGTTCCAGGGCTCGCATCCAGCGCCGAAGATCCTCGTGATGTCAACGTGCTGCGGAGCATCATCGGGGTTGGGACGTGCGTTTTCGAGATCGATCAACCGTCCGAAGTTGATCATTGGTTCGAGTGACGCGCGCTATTTCGACGACTATGTCGCCGCGTGGGCTTTGCTCTATCGGCGACTGAATTGCAAGGACATCGACATCGAAGCCATGCAGCAGGTTCTTGATGAGATATGCGCGGTCGTGGATAAAAGTTTCCGCTACCTTGGCTGGGATGACGAGAGAGAGCGCTACGTTCGATACCCTCGCAAGAGAGCCCGCTTCGACGTCGTGGAGCGTGAGTAGTATGCGCAAGGGTTCCAGGTGGAATGTGGCGATCGATGCGGCGCGGCCGTGGCTGACCAGCGTCGCGAGTGTCTCGCTTGCTGGCGGCGATCTGCGCGGCTGCGCGGCCAAAGGGCGGGATCGGTTAGCCGCATCCACCTCTGAGCGCTTTGAGTGCTTCGTTGCCGATCGATGCGAATCTCCCGGCCCAGCGCCTTTAGGCAATGCGGCGGCCACGGAGCTCATGTCACTCGGCTCAGTTCCACCGTTACACGAGGATAGGCGACCGGATGGCGGCACGCTGATGGGCTCTGACGATAATTTTGACATCGTTGTCGTTGGAGCCGGCCCGGTCGGCCTTTCGTTCGCTGCGTCGCTTGCCCAAAGCGAACTCAAGGTGGCAGTTGTTGAACAGAACACATTCGATAGTCTGGCGAATCCGGCTTTCGATGGTCGCGAAATCGCGCTGACCAACGCTTCGATCAGAACCCTTCGCGAGCTCGGCGCCTGGGATGTCATCCCGGCTTCGGACAAATCAGCACTTCAAGGCGCGCGCGTGCTCAACGGCTCGAGCGCATTCGCTCTTCGTTTCGATCCTCCCAGCAACTCTGGAGAACCGCTGGGGGTTTTGGTTCCAAATTGCCGGATCCGCGAGGCGCTGTTCAAAATCGTCCGCTTGCAGGATCGCGCCCGGCTGTTGTGCGGCCACTCGGTCGTCGATGCAACAAACAGCCAAGAAGGAGCAGTCGTAACGCTCTCTAATGGCGCGCGTTTAACTGCTCGGCTGGTTGTTGCCGCGGATTCGCGTTTGTCCGCCACGCGTGATCTGCTAGGCATCGGCGCCGATATCAACCGGCTTGGCCACTCGATGCTGATTTGCCGAGTGAGGCACGAGCGCGCCCACCACCAGATCGCCATCGAATGGTTCGATCACCATCAGACGATAGCGATGTTGCCCCTCGCGGAGGGCATGTCGTCGCTGCTGCTCACATTGCGCTCAAACGAGGCCTATAGACTGCTTGCCTTCGATGATGATTTGTTCCTGTCGGAGTTGACGAAACGGTGTCGAGGGCGCCTTGGAAAAATGACCTTGGCAAGCAAGCGCCACACCTATCCGCTGGTCACGACCTGGGCGCACAAATTCCGGGCGCCGAGCGCCGCACTCATCGGCGACGCTGCCATCGGCATGCACCCGGTGACCGCTCACGGATTCAACATCGGTCTCAGCAGCCAGAAGCAACTCGCCCGTGGAATCATGACTGCGTGCCGCGACGGCCGCAATGTTGGCGACCCCGACATGCTGCATATATACGAAAGGCGGCTGCGCCTGTCGGCGGCGCCGCTCTACCATGCAACGAACATATTGATTGGACTCTACTCCAGAGACCACCTGGCGGCACGGCTTGCAAGGCATCTGGGGCTTCGCTTTGCCCAACATGTTCCCCTTGTCCGGCATGGGATATCGGCGGAGCTCCAGCGGTGATACTGCACCAGCAGTCGCATTTTTGCGCGTGCTGGGCGAGCGATGGGAGAGAGTGCATGATGCACCGGAGTAATCCTGCTCCCCGACGCTGATCTCCGATTGAAGAATTAACCCGTCCTTCAGGGGGCTGCATAGGCTGCGGACAAGCAGGAGTAAGCAAGCTGACCCGTCCAGCCTTGGAAAAGAAGATCCGCTGGAGGCGAGAATCCTTCAGGACCAGCTCGCTGATCTGAGGGCAGGCCTTTTCGTCTCAATGCCGATAAGCATTGTGCTGTCCGGGCTGATTTTGACCGTGCAGGCCCTTTCCGGGAACGGTCTTGCTGGCGCGGCCTGGTTTTCGGTCGTTAATGCGATAAATGCCGCCCGCCTTGCACTCGCCCGTCATCAGCTGAAGGAACCCGGAGTCCAGGATGATCTGACACGGGTTTGGCTGCGGCTTCGCTGGTTTGGCAGGCTTGCTCTTCTGGCGGGATTCACCTGGTCATTCCTTGCCATCCTAACGGCTGGATACACGACGTCTCAAGCATCGCTGCATCTAATAATTCTGGCGGGCATTTCAGCTGGCGCGGTCACGTACGGCAGCTCATATGCTGCGGCAGCGATATGCTTCATCACACCGCCACTCCTCATTGCCGCCGCATGTTTGCTGACGAAGGGAGCCCCGGAAAACTACATTCTGGCTTTTGCCGTCCTGCTTTTCGAGGGCGGCCTGGTTCGATCCTCGTTCGTTGGACAAGCGCGCTTCCGTGACGCGAGCCGCCTGAGACATCAAGCCGAGCGGCTTGCCGCGGAAATGGAGCGCAATTCCAGGGAGGACCATCTTACCGCGCTCCTCAACAGGCGGGGCCTCGAACATGCAATCGATCAGTTTGAGAACACCGATGGACCCTTTGTGGCCATGCTGATTGATCTGGACGGGTTCAAATCTGTCAACGGTACCTACGGTCACAGAACGGGTGACGAGCTGCTTGCCAGGATCGCCCGCCGAATAGAGGAAGAAGCACCGGAGGGCTCAACGCTCGCCCGCATCGGTGGGGATGAATTCGTGCTGGTTTTTTCTTCGCGAAAGAATTCTCCTTCTCCCACCAATCTCGCGTCCAATCTCATAGCCAAGCTTGCTCGCCCCTATCCTGGGATCGCATCCGTCCGCATTGGAGCGTCTATAGGAATCTACTTGGCTGAAAACCCCGGACTGACGGAAATGTTGTTGCGGGCCGACATCGCCCTTTACACAGCTAAGCGCCGCGGCAGGAATGAATTTTGTCTGTTCGGTGCCGAGCTAGCCCGGGAACTGCAACGCCGCCAGTCAATCGAACGCGATCTTCATTCGGCGATAACGATGAGAAGCTTGGTCGCTTGGTTTCAGCCAATCGTAAGACTCGAAACTGAAGCGTCGTCGGTTTTGAAGCCTTGCTAAGATGGTCTCACCCGCTTCACGGTCCCATTTCTCCGCCCGAGATCATGACAGCGGCACGCGAAACTGGAATGCTTCAGCTGCTAACTCAAACGGTATTCGCCGACTGTTGCGCTCTTATCGAGGGCTTGGTCAAAGCTGACCGTCGTGATGTTCGTGTGGCGATGAATGTTTCACCGCGCGAGTTGGAAGCTGGCGATATTGACGAGATGATTCTTAATGGTCTGGCGGCAAAAGACCTCCCTGCAACGATGTTCGACATCGAGATTACCGAAGAAGCCCCAGTGGATCCGGACAGAGTGGATGAAAAGCTCGGCCAGCTTTCACATGCTGGCATTTCTATCGCGCTCGAGGACTTCGGCACCGGTTTTTCGACGTTGGCATCGCTCAAGGACAGTCGGATCAGGAAAGTGAAAATAGATCAGGGCTTCATTCGCGGCTTAGCCAAGTCCCGGGAGAATCGGCTGCTTGTCAAAGCGGTGATTGACCTTGGTAGGACGCTCGGGATCGAGGTCATGGCCGAGGGCGTTGAAACAGAGGCAGATCGGCAAACTCTGTACAAGCTTGGCTGCAGAACCGCGCAGGGCTTCCTGTTCTCTAAGGCAGTGCCTCTCCATTTGGCACTTGATTCGGTAGTAAAAGAGCACGCGAAGGAGTTGTGACCGGCCTCTCCGTCCGTGCTGCTCGCGGAACTTTCATGTGGGGTGGACCTGACGCGCGAAAGCCGTTTCGGACGGTAGAGTTATTACGGGGGCGAAACTGAGCACGTGGTTTGGATAGCAGCAATCCGGTCCACCGGCGCACATGCAGCGGCTTCATACAAGCGTTCAAGTTGCGAGATGAGCTTGAGTGAACGACGTCGGAGAATTGCGTCCCTTGGACGCTGGTTTCGCGGTTCCCGTAGGATTCGATTACGGGAAGCGTTCTTGGCTGCTTCTCGGCTCAGCGCTCATCTGGATGAACAACGTACCCGCGGTCAAGGTTTTCGCGACCTCAACCCAGTCACCATCCCGCAACAGCAGCGGTCGGGTCCTGATCAAGCGCTCAGCCTCAGCACAGGTGCTGGAGCAACGGTAGAGCGCGGAAAACGTGTATCGGAATGCGCTGGCTCACCATAGGAAGCTGCCACGGCATGTCGAATGTCCCCAGGGGGCGGGACCGTTCCCTTGCATTTGTCTCGATGACGGGCTCTCAAAGCTAAAGCCAAGAGAGCTTTATAAAAATCGCACCCGATCGGCTGCGCAACGACGACCAGCTGAGGCCCGATCGGGTGCTAAGGTCGTGCCAAAAAAGGCGCGTCACTGTCGCATTTCTAGCCGGCTTGCGATCGGACGTCATCTCTTGGCGATCGTTGCCCCTTCTCTCAAATGCGCTTAGCGGCGCCGACGGCGAATAGCGCAAGCTTTTCCACCCGTTTCTACTCCACTACCGAGACTCGTCACCAACCTCCTTTTATTCGCTTCCATATGGCCCATCCTGTCTCCAATCGAGGAGGAGCGCGAACATGGGCCAAGCCGTAGAACGTCTCAGTCTCGGGAATTCTTCTGCTCGCCAAACTGCCGTTGTCACCGGCACCATATTTGGCAGGGTGACAGTGAACGACAAGATATCAGGCGTTCTTGTCTGGGCTGAACTATGCTTGCAAGCCATAACCCAAAAATCGCCGATCCCTTTGAATTCGAGCCGGATGAATGGGTGTTTCAAAATTTTTGGCGGTTTTAGGCAGAACCCTCCGATGGCCCGCGTACCGGTCAAGCTTCGTGAGCACTTTAGGTTCGTCGATCAGGCATAGGTTTGTATCCCATGCCACATGCTGGCCGTTTGCCTAGTTCGGAAGCCCTCGAGAGGCGTTGCTCGTCTTGGTATGGCGTCGCCCCTTTTTCCGATCCATCGGCCACGGAGCTAGAATGCTGTCTAGCTGTTGCCGCCTACTTGGTCATCCGGCATGGAGATGCCTATATACCGACCTTCGAAAGGCTGGAATACGAGGTCGAACAAATGCGGCGGAAGCTCGGAAATCGCGAGCGAGCGCAGCGCGTGCTGGCCACGCTCAACCTAAATGGCTCGGACAGCTGGAGCCGTGAGGTTGGTTCTCAAGGCCTGGATGGCGCCGCAATCACATTCGCCCGGGCGGGGTAAAAGCGATTTTTTGAAGCCACTCGCGCTTTTGCGCTAACGAAGGTCCCGCGCCGTATTTGGGCCGGATCCATTTGTGGCCCATCAGAGAAGCAATTACCTTCTCCGGCGCCTCAACTGCCGTCAGCCGGTCCTCGAAAGTGTGTCGCAGGCTATAAAGACTATGCTCGGAAGTCGGCAGAAGTTCCTTGCTGGCGAGCACCTTGTTGACGAGCGCTGAAAGTGACGCGGCCTTGTCGCGATAACGAGGAAAGCCGTCCGGATGGAGCTTGATGGCTGCAAGTGCGCCGCCAACCAAGGGAATGTCACGGGCTGAATGACCGGTCTTCAAGCGACGGCCATTGGGGCGCACCCGCACATGCGGGATTTCTTGATCGAGGTGGATTGTTTCGGTGGTGAGGTTTGCCGCTTCAGAAAGCCTGAGTCCGGTATCGGCAATCACATAGATTAGATGGCGGGCTTCGTCATTGAGTCCGTCGAGCGCGCCTTCAGCGAGTATCTTCTCCTGAATGAACTCCGCTGTGAACGCAGCGCGTTGCCCGGGGACGGCGCCGGAAAGACGCAGGTTTCGAAAAACCGGCTCCAGCTTGAGCTGGTGAGTCAGATCGACGACGCGCAGCATTTTCGAAACATGGCCGATGTCCTTGTTGGCCGTACCGATATCAAGTCCATCCTCAACGATCCGCTTTTGCCACCACTCGCGGAACGCGATTGCGTCGTCCCGAGTGAGGCTTGCGATCTCCTTGTCGCCAATGACTCCAACCAGATTGGCAACTGCGCGCTTTTTGGGGTTACGCCATTTCTTGATTTGGTTAGGCGACATGGTCAGCAAGTTCTGTTGCTCGATCGTCTCGAATTCCTTGATAAGACCGCTCAGGCGGACCGCTGGCCGCTTCTCCCCACCCATGACGGCCGAGACGTCCTGCGCGTCCTCGATCGATTTTTTGTCGAGGAGCAGCTTGATACGGGCCATGAGTTCGTCGAGCGGCCCCGCTGCTAGTTCCTCGTTAGAGCGATAGGCCAATCCAAATGACCGCGCGCGCTTCCTCGCGGCTTCGAAACGCAGCCCCGCCTCGGCGGATTGGCCTTCCCGCAGTCTACGCCAATACGCCTCCAGCCCCGCGCCGAGGCTTTGCACTGCATCTCGCGCCCGTACACCGCGGGGATCGTCAGCCACGGCGACGCCCGTGGAAATGCGTACTAGGCAGCGGCGATCAAACGCCGCGAATTCCTTCGGCACCCTGCGGACGAGATACCAGATGCCTTCACGTTTATGCGGCTTTGGCGCTGCGGAACGTCGCATTATCTTTCTCTAATGTTACACAGTTTGTTACACAGTCTAAGATAAGTTTCGCTTCGCGCTGGTCAAGCGCAACAAGGAAGCTTTTGAAAGGAAACGATTATTATGGAAGCTAAATGGCGGAGAGGGAGGGATTCGAACCCCCGATACCCTTGCGAGTATGCCGCATTTCGAGTGCGGTGCATTCGACCACTCTGCCACCTCTCCGCGAGGTCATGGTCGGCCGTTGCCGGCGCGGCGCACTAGATAACGGCTGACTGCTGGAGTTACAAGGCCCTATTCGAGCGAATTCCAGCTTCCGCGAAAAGCAGAGGCGACGGCACACCCGCCTCCTTTGCTCGGCGTGTCGTCCGGGGCAGGCCTGTTTGCCTTGACTCCATCGCAACCTTCGGTTAGGGACAGCCCGCATTCGGCGTGGAGGCTCTTCCGCGCCGCTTGTTTTTTGAACCCGCAGACTGACAAAAAGACGGCCGAACCGCCAGAGGCGGTTCATCGAGGCCGACCGAACAGCGAAAGGCAAAAAATGTTCGCAGTCATCAAAACGGGCGGCAAGCAGTATCGCGTCGCCGCCAACGATCTCCTGAAGATCGAGAAACTCGAAGCCAAGGTCGGCGATATCGTCGAGATCGGCAATGTGCTCGCGCATGGCGAGGGCGAGAATGTCACCTTCGGCGCGCCGTTCGTCGATGGAGCCATGGTCACGGCGGAAGTCGTCGAGCAGGGCAAGAACCGCACCGTCATCGCTTTCAAGAAGCGCCGCCGCCAGAATTCGCGCCGCAAGATCGGCCATCGCCAGCTGCTGACCACCGTCCGGATCGCCGAGATCCTGCTGGGTGGCGCCAAGCCGTCGAAGAAGGCTGCCGCGAAGCCGGAAGCCAAGGCAGAGGCGAAGGCTGAAGTCGCCGCCGAGGCGAAGGCCGAGGTGGCTGTGAAGGAGCCGAAGGCCAAGAAGGAAACCAAGGCCGAGGCCGCTGCCGGCGAAGAGGCCAAGGCCGCGCCGCTGTTCAAGGCGCCGAAGGGCGAGCCGGACGACCTGACCGTGATCAAGGGCATCGGCCCGGTGGCGGCGAAGGACCTCGCCGAACAGGGCATCATCACCTTCGCGCAGCTCGCCAAGCTCACCGACAAGGATGTCGCCAAGATCGACGAGCACATGCCGTTCAGCGCCGACCAGATCAAGGACTGGCGCGAGCAGGCCAAGGAACTGGCGAAGAAGTAATTTTTCCGGCGACGATCGTCGCCGGTACGGACTTGAAACGGAACGCGAACGCGTTCATAAGACCATTCAAGCGCCTCAGGGCGCATCGGAGTTAGTCAAATGGCACACAAGAAAGCTGGCGGTTCGTCGCGCAATGGTCGCGATTCGCACTCCAAGCGTCTGGGCGTGAAGAAGTTCGGCGGCGAAGCCGTCGTCGCCGGCAACATCATCATTCGTCAGCGCGGCACGCAATGGCATCCGGGCACCAATGTTGGCATGGGCACGGACCACACCCTTTTTGCGCTCGAAGCCGGCGCAGTCACCTTCAACAAGAAAGCCAACGGCCGAACCTACGTATCGGTGAACCCGATTACCAAAGCAGCGGAGTAGCCGGTTCCGCACCATAACACCGGCGCCCATCTCGGGAACCGGTGTCCGGCTAGGCCAGGAAAAGGATCAGGAGAGATGGGCTCGCCCTCTCTCCTTTTTCATTTTTTCTTGCCCTGGAGGACTAAAATGGTTGCCGAAGCGGAAGACACCGAAGACGAAAGTTATGCGATCGATTGCCCGGCGCTGGCCACAGAGCGGCTGGTCATGCGCGCCCCGCGCGAGAGCGATCTCGAGCAACTCGTCACGCTAGCCGACAACCGACATGTCGCCGAAATGCTGGCCCGCATGCCGCACCCCTATGGCGAGGCCGAGGGCCGCACCTTCCTTGCCATGGCGGCGTCGCGGCGCGCCGGCATCGTCTATGCGCTGACGCTCAGGGAGAGCGACACTTTCGTCGGCTGCGCCGGCCTGAACACGACCGACCGCGGCCTGGAGCTCGGCTACTGGATCGGCGAGCCCTATTGGAAGCGCGGCTACGCCACCGAAGCCGCGCATGCACTGGTCGACCTCGCCTTCCAGCGGACCTCTATTCAGGTGCTGCATGCCTCGACCCGGGTGATCAATCCGGCCTCGCGGCGGGTGATCCACAAATGCGGCTTCCAGTATGCTGGCCAGGGCATGCTGAACTCAATCGTCGCCGGCCAGGTGCCGGTCGAGCGTTACCGCTTGGATCGCAAGACGTGGAACAGTCTTCGCAACTGGATCCATTATTGATGGGTGCTTCGGAAGGTTGAGCGGCGCGCCTCACCGGATTGCCAACCGAATTGCGAAGGGCAATTCGGGTCAATCCGACCGGTCTCCAAGGGGGAGAGGAGCAGGTAAGCGCCGGCGCCAACCTCTTCTCCCCTCGGGGAGAAGGTGGCCGCGTAGCGGCCGGATGAGGGGGAGTCCCGCGACTCAGCCCAGTTCGGCCCAGAGCGGGAGGTGGTCGGAGCCGACGGCGTCCCGGTCGGACCACAGGCGCTGCAGCGATCTGGCGAGCGAGGCGCTGGTAAAGATGTAGTCGATGCATTTGTGGCGGCTCTTGTCGTCGGGCCGCTCAGGATCGACCCAGGTGATGAGGTCGGCGACCGCCAGACGCTGGGCGACGTCGACGGCGAGATCGGCGGTCAGCGGCATGCCGAACTCATGATCCGGCCGGCCGGCAAGCTCGACATATTCGGGCGAGCCCGGCAGCATGTTGAAGTCGCCCATGACGATGAAGGCTTCCGGGTAGGGCAGGTCCGGCAGGCCGATCTCGGGGATGCCCGACAGGCCGCCGCCTTCCAGCGCATAGTTCAGGAGGCGCTGGCGCAGGAAACGGATCTGGCCCTGGCGCTCGACCGGGCTGCGGTGGTCGAGATGGGTGGAATAGAAGCGGATGAAGCCAAGCGGCGTCTCGATCAGCGCTTCCAATGCGCCACGCTGGAAGTTCATGGTCTCGAGGCTGCGGCTGCGCGGCAGAAGGAGATTGCGCGACAGATGAATGGGCGTCTTCGACAGCACCATGTTGCCGAGTTGGAAGGTCCGGGTGACGGCGCGGCCGGCGTCCACGCGCGAGCCGACATTGACCTCGAAATTGCTGCCATAGGCGGCAAAATAATCGGGCAGCGCCTCGCTGATCTCGGCCACCATGTCGCGGTCGCCGTTGCGCGGGTTGTTGCGGGTCACTTCCTGCAGCGCGATGACATCGGCGCCGCGCACCGCGTCGGCGATGCGCCCGACATCGTATCTACCGTCGAGGCCGATGCCGTACTGGATGTTGTAGGTGACGATCTTCATTTCCGCGCCCCTCCAATCACGTCCCCGCAACAGTGCTATCGCGTCCCCGGCTAAAGGGCATCAGGCGCTTTAGTCGCAAAACGGGCCTCGCCCTTAGCTCCGCCTTGGTTTAAGGCATGCCTTAGAGCAATCGCTCATGGACATCAGCAGAAACTTGAAAATCCGATGAAATTCCTCGACCAGGCCAAGGTTCACATACGTTCCGGCGACGGCGGCGCCGGATCGGTGTCGTTCCGGCGCGAGAAATTCATCGAGTTCGGCGGTCCGGACGGCGGCGATGGCGGCCGCGGGGGCGATGTCTGGGCGGAAGCGGTCGACGGGCTGAACACGCTGATCGACTATCGCTACCAGCAGCATTTCAAGGCCAAGACCGGCATGCACGGCATGGGCCGCAACATGACCGGCGCCAAGGGCGCCGACATCACGCTGAAAGTGCCGGCCGGCACCCAGATCTTCGCCGAGGACAATGAGACGCTGATCTGCGACCTGACCGTGGTCGGCCAGCGCTTCCTGCTGGCCAAGGGCGGCAATGGCGGCTTCGGCAACCAGCATTTCAAGACTTCGACCAACCAGGCGCCGCGCCGCGCCAATCCCGGCCTGCCTGGCGAGGAGCTCAGCATCTGGCTCAGACTCAAGCTGATCGCCGATGCCGGCCTGGTCGGGCTGCCCAATGCCGGCAAGTCGACTTTCCTGGCCGCCGTCACCGCGGCCAAGCCGAAGATCGCCGACTATCCGTTCACCACGCTCTATCCCGGCCTTGGCGTCGCCCGCATCGACGGCCGCGAATTCGTGCTGGCCGACATTCCAGGCCTGATCGAGGGCGCGCATGAGGGCGTCGGCATCGGCGACCGCTTCCTCGGCCATGTCGAGCGCACGCGCGTGCTGCTGCACCTGGTGTCGGCGCAGGAGGAAAATCCCGGCAAGGCCTACAAGACGGTGCGCGCCGAGATCGAGGCCTATGGCCATGGGTTGACCGACAAGGTCGAGATCGTTGCGCTTTCCCAGGTCGATATTCTCGAAGCGGAGGCTCGCAAGAAGAAGGCGGCCTCGCTGAAGCGCGCCGCCGGCCGCGCGCCGCTGCTTCTGTCGGCCGTCACCGGCGAAGGCGTCGAGGCGGTTTTGCGGGCGCTGATGGCGGTGGTTGCCGAATCTCGCGACGCCGTGCCGGCTCCCGTCGAGACGCGCTGGCAGCCATAACGATGAAGTCGCTCAAATCCTACAAACGCATCACGGTGAAGATCGGCTCGGCGCTGCTCGTCGACCGAGCGACGGGCTTGAAGCGCGACTGGCTGACCTCGCTTGCCGGCGACATCGCTGTGCTTGCCGAGGCCGGCGCGGAAGTGCTGGTCGTTTCTTCAGGTGCGATCGCGCTGGGGCGCACCCTTCTCGGCCTAGGCAAGCGCGCGCTGAAGCTCGAGGAGAGCCAGGCCGCCGCCGCCGTCGGCCAAATCGCGCTTGCCGGCGCCTGGTCGGACGCGCTCGGCAAGGATGGGCTGAAATCCGGCCAGATCCTCCTGACGCTTGGCGACACCGAGGAGCGCCGCCGCTATCTAAACGCGCGCGCGACGATCTCGACGCTGCTCAAGATGAAGGCGGTGCCGGTCATCAACGAGAACGACACGGTTGCGACCTCGGAAATCCGCTATGGCGACAATGACCGGCTGGCGGCTCGCGTTGCGACCATGATGGGCGCAGACCTTTTGGTGCTGCTCTCCGACATTGACGGGCTCTACACGGCGCCGCCGGCCAAGGACCCCAGGGCCAAATTCATTCCGGTGGTCGATCGCATCACGCCCGACATCGAGGCGATGGCGGGCGCTGCCGCGTCCGAATTATCGCGCGGCGGCATGCGGACAAAACTCGACGCCGGCAAGATCGCCAATGCCGCCGGCACGGCGATGATCATCACCTCGGGCACCAGGCTCTCGCCGCTGATGGCGATCGAGCGCGGCGAGCGCGCGACCTTCTTCAAGCCGAGCGCCAATCCGGTGAAGGGCTACAAGAGCTGGATCGCCGGGCAGCTCGAGCCGGCCGGCCGGCTCACCGTCGATACCGGCGCCATCGGCGCGCTGAAGTCCGGCAAGTCGCTGCTGCCGGCCGGCGTGAAACTGGTCAGCGGCAATTTCTCGCGCGGCGACACGGTGGCGATCCTGTCGCCGGAGGGTCGCGAGATCGCGCGCGGGCTGGTTGCGTATGACGCCGCCGATGCCGTAAGGATCGCGGGTCTGAAGACGGCCGAGATCGAAAACGTGCTCGGCTACGAGGCGCGTTCGGCGATGATCCATCGCGACGACCTTGTGGTAAGCGTCGCCGGCGACCACGTATTGGCCGACGACTAAGTATTGACTGACGACGAGGCGGAGGATGACCATGCTGAAGCTGCATGAAAAATCCGGCGAAGACACGATTGTGCTGATGGCCGATATCGGCCGTCGCGCCCGCGCCGCCGCCCGACCGTTGGCTATCGCCTCCACCAAGGCCAAGAATGCCGCGCTCGCCGCCATGGCTGATGCCATCCTGCGCAACGAGCGGGCGATCCTCGACGCCAACGCCATCGACATGTCGAATGGCGAGGAGGCGGGGCTGTCCGGCTCCTTCATGGACCGGCTGAAGCTTACCCCCTCGCGCATCAAGGCGATGGCCGACGGCATTCGCGAGATTGCCGCGCTCAAGGATCCTGTCGGCGACGTCATCGCTGAATGGGACCGGCCGAACGGGCTGCATATCGAGCGCGTGCGCACGCCGCTCGGCGTTATCGGCGTCATCTATGAGAGCCGGCCGAATGTGACGGCGGATGCCGGCGCGCTTTGCCTCAAGGCCGGCAATCCGGTGATCCTGCGCGGCGGCTCGGATTCGCTCAATTCGTCGTCAGCTATCCATGCCTGCATGGTCGAGGGGCTGAAGGCGGCCGGCCTGCCGCAGGATGCCATCCAGCTGGTGCCGACCACCGACCGTGCCGCCGTCGGCGAGATGCTGAAGGGCTTGAGCGGCAATCTCGACGTCATCATCCCGCGCGGCGGCAAGAGCCTGGTCGGGCGCGTGCAGACCGAGGCGCGGGTGCCGGTCTTCGCGCATCTCGAAGGCATCTGCCACCTCTATATCGACCGCTCGGCCGATCTCGACATGGCAGTGAAGATCGCCGTCAACGCCAAGATGCGGCGCACCGGCGTCTGCGGCGCGGCCGAGACGCTTCTGGTCGACCGCGCTGTGGCCTCCAAGCATCTGGTGCCCATCCTCGAAGCGCTGCGGGCCGCCGGCTGCGAGATCCATGCCGATACCGAGGTGATGAAAGCCTTCGCCGGCGCCAGTCCGGCGACCGATGCCGACTGGGTGACGGAATATCTCGACGCCATCATCGCGGTGAAGCTGGTCGACGGCGTCGGCGAGGCCATCGAGCATATCGAGACCTTCTCCTCGCACCATACCGAGGCGATCATTGCCGAGGACGCGCAGGCGGTGGAAAAATTCTTCAACGAGATCGACTCGGCGATCCTCCTGCACAATGCCTCGACACAGTTCGCCGATGGCGGCGAGTTCGGCATGGGCGCCGAGATCGGTATCGCCACCGGCAAGATGCATGCGCGCGGGCCGGTCGGCGTCGAGCAGCTGACCTCGTTCAAATACCGCGTGCGCGGATCGGGACAGGTGAGGCCTTGACCTTTTTCGCCCGGCAGGCCTGAGGGAGGCCAAGGCGAATGCTTTCGCAAGCCGAGCAGACTGTCCCGGCCCGTTACTTTCGCATGCCGCACGCCGCCAGGGGCCTGACGGTCGGGCTGTTCGGCGGATCGTTCAATCCGCCGCATGCCGGCCATGCGCTGGTCGCCGAGATCGCGCTGAGAAGGCTGGCGCTCGACCAGCTGTGGTGGATGGTGACGCCTGGCAATCCGCTGAAAAGCGCGCGGGAACTCGCGCCGCTCGCCGAGCGCATCGAGCTCTCCGAAAAAATCGCCAGGAATCCCAGGATGAAGGTCACCGCCTTCGAGGCAGCGCAGCATGTGCGCTATACCGCCGACACGCTGGCTCTGGTCAAGGCGCGCAATCCGGGTGTCGATTTCGTCTGGATCATGGGCGCGGACTCGTTGCGGGATTTCCACCGCTGGCAGCGCTGGCGCGAGATCGTGCTGACCTTCCCGATCGCGGTCATCGATCGCCCGGGCGCGACGCTCTCCTTCCTGTCGTCGGTCGTCGCCAAGACCTTCGACTATGCCCGCATCGACGAGGGCGACGCGCCGCTGCTTGCCCGCATGCAGGCGCCGGCCTGGACCTTCATCCACGGGCCGCGCTCGTCGCTGTCCTCCACGGCGATCCGCAAGGCCGCGAAGGGCTGAGCGCCCTCCTTCTCCCCTTGTGGGAGAAGGTGGATCGGCGCGTAGCGCCGAGACGGATGAGGGGTGCTCCAGCTTGGCCAACGCGCCCGTCCAAAGCCATAAACGCCGGCGTATCGCTGCGCTGGAACACCCTCATCCGTCTTGCCGCTTCGCGGCAATCCACCTTCCCCCACAAGGGGGGAGGGAGGCGTGCGATGTCGCTTTTGCGGCGGCCCTTAGCTCTCCGGTAAGCGATGCTGACAAGCGATGCTGGAGAAAACCCCCACCACGACCGACGCCGTCCGCGCCGAACAACCGGCGCCGCTGATCGCGATTGCCAGCGTCATCGTGTCGATGGCGCTGATCGCGATCGGCAATGGGCTGATGTTCGCCTACATCCCGGTGCGGCTCGGCGCCGATGGCTTCGACCCGACCTGGGCCGGGCTGATCGTCACCGGGCTTTCGGCGGGCGGACTGGCCGGCTGCATCCTGACCGGGCCGCTGGTGCGGCGCGTCGGCCACGCCCGCGCCTTCATGGTGCTTTCGGCGCTGATCGCGCTTTCCAACGCGGCGATCGGCGCCGGGCCGATCCCGCTTTTGTGGATCGCCGCGCGGGCGCTTTACGGCTTCGCCATCTGCGGGCTGTTCATCGTCGCGCAGAGCTGGCTGAACGATGCCTTGCCGAATTCGATCCGCGGCCGGGTGATGGCAGTGTTCTATGTCGCTTATATTGCCGGGCTGGGCGTGGGTTACGCGACGCTCGCCTTGGTCGACATCCACTCGGCCGCCGCGTCGCTGATCGGCATCACCTTCACCGCGCTCTCCATCCTGCCGGTCGGCATGACCAGGCTTGCGCAGCCGCCGGCGCCGCAGGCGGCGTCGGTCGCGCTGCGCCGCGCCTGGCGCATCTCGCCGGTCGGCGTCGCCGGCATGCTGGCGGTTGGCGGCCTGTCGATGATCGTTTCCGGCTTCGCGCCGATCCACGCCACCGCCAAGGGCTACAACCAGGCCGATGTGGCGCTGCTGTTGTCGGCCATGCCGGTCGGCACGCTGATCCTGCAGATTCCGCTCGGCTGGATTTCGGACCGCACCGACCGGCGCTACGTGCTGGCCGGGGCGGCGGCGCTGGCGGTCGTCGCCAGCACCTTGGCCATCGTCTTCGACGGCGGCGCGCTGGTGGCGCTGGTGGTGATCTATCTGATCTGGGACGGGGCGTCGGAATCGATCTACGCGCTGTCCAGCGCGCATGCCGCCGACCGGGCCGCCAAGGACGAGCTTCTGGCGCTGTCGAGCTCGATGCTGTTTGCCTGGTCGCTGGCCGGCTTCATCGTGCCCGGCATCGTGACGGCGCTTTCCGCCGTCTTCGGCACCGCGACCTTCATCTATGTCGGGATCGTGATTGCGTCGGCCTTCTGCCTGTTCGTGCTGTGGCGCGTGGCGGCGGGCCGGCCGACACCCGCGGCCACAAGCGGCAGTTTCGCGCCGATGTCGGCGCAGACGCCGCTGCCGGTGGAACTCGCCTTCGCGCCGGACGATAAGCCCCGCCAGGATTGAGCCGCTACTGCTTGCGCGCTTCCGGCGCCGGCACTTCCGGCGGCGGCAGCGGGATCGAGATGCCTTCCCTGTCGAAGGCCTGCTTGGCGCGCTTGGTCATGTCGATCTGTGTCGAGAAATAGTCGGCGGCCGATGTCCAGTAGCGCAAGGTGAGCGAAACCGTCGCGTCGCCGACACTGGCGATGAAGGCGATCGGAGGCGGTTCGCGCCGGATGCGCCTTTCGGCGCCGGCGATGGCAAGCAGCGTCTTCTGCCCGCGGTCGATATCGTTCCACGAACCGATGCTCAAGGTCACGTCTGTGCGGCGCACGCCGTTGCGGGTGAAGTTGCGCACCGGCTGGTTCCACAAAGTCGAATTGGGCGCCAGTATGTAGACGCCCTCGGCGGTGCGCAGCTTGGTGGCGAAGAGGCCGATCTCCTCGACAGTGCCCGCAATCGCGCCGACCTCGACATTCTCGCCGATGCGGAAGGGCCTGAGCGCCAGAAGCATGATGCCGGCGGCGATGTTCTGCAGCGTGCCCTGTAATGCCAGTCCGATGGCCAGGCCGGCGGCGCCGATCGCGGCGATGATGGAGGCCGTCTGCACGCCGAACTGGCCAAGCACCATGATGACGACAAGGATCAGGATAGCGTAGCGCACGACCTGGGAGAAGAAATGCCGCAAGGTCTCGTCGAAGCCGTGGATGTGGCCGAGGCCGGCATAGATCGACCGTTCGGCAAGCCCGGCGACGAGGTAGCCGAGAACCAGCAGGATCACGGCGCCGATGGCCGAGAAGGAATAGGAAACGATCAAGGTGCTGAGCTGCGCGAGCCCGGCCTGGATGGTGATGAGGGCGCTTTGCGGGTCGGTGGGCATGGCGGGGATCCCGTTGGTCGGTGCGCCGATAACCCGCGCATTCCGGATCAGTTCCCGCTTTTCAGGCACTGCTAAAACAGCGGTCCGGACCAGGCGCGGCCGAGCAAAAGCGGCCGTCGTCTTGAAACTGCAATGGAACTCTGCCTATCTAAGTGGTGTCACCTGATTTGCATGGTGATTTGGTTGTTCTTGTTGGGAAAGGAAACACACTGAGAACAGCACTGCGGAAGAAGGCTGATATCATGCCTTCGCCGGCCGGGATCAGCGGCAACGCCGCCGCTAGCCTCGCCATCGACACAGTCCTTGCCAGTCTGGAAGACTCCAAGGCCGAAAACATCGTCTCAATCGACATCCAGGGAAAATCGAGCCTCGGCGACTATATGGTCATCGCCTCGGGCCGATCGCACCGTCATGTCTCGGCTGTCGCCGATCATCTCCTCAAGGCGCTGAAAGATGCCGGTCTCGGCAATGCGCGCGTCGAGGGGTTGGCCAGCGCCGACTGGGTCCTGATCGATTCGGGCGACATCATCGTCCATGTCTTCCGCCCCGAAGTCCGCGAATTCTACAATCTCGAAAAGATGTGGCAGGCGCCGGACCTCGAGGAAGAGACCTTGCACTGAGCCTTGATCCGCGTGCCGTGAACCATCACGGTATGCGCTGAGACAAGCTCGCCGGGGCGAGGATGAAGATCACCGTTCATGCCGTGGGCCGGATGAAGACCGGCCCCGAGAGAGAACTCGCCGACCGCTATTTCGAGCGCTTCGCCAAGAGCGGGCCCGCGGTCGGGCTGGAATTTGCCGGCATTGTCGAGGTCCCCGAAAGCCGCGGACAGAGCGCCGACGAGCGCCGCCGCGAGGAAGCCCAGAAGCTTCAGGGCCTGTTGCAGGCCGGAACCGTCCTCATCCTGCTTGATGAGCGCGGCAAGTCGCTTTCGTCGGAGGACCTTGCCGCCCGCATCGGCCAGTTGCGCGACGGCGGCCGCAAGTCGCTGGTCGTCGCCATTGGCGGCGCCGATGGCCATGACAAATCCTTACGCGAGCAGGCGGACCTGGTGCTGTCGTTCGGCGCGCTGACCTGGCCGCATCAGTTGGTGCGCGTGATGCTGGGCGAGCAGCTCTACCGGATCGGGACGATCCTGGCGGGTCATCCCTATCATCGGTCGTGAATGGCGCTTGCCATCTCCAAAAGCTGGGGATTGCTTATCCCGGCTCGGATTTTCGCCTCAAAGGCTGAACATCACTGCTGGAGTAGGGCGCTTCCAACATGGTTGATGGTTCGTTAACGAAGCGGCGGATAGGTTAGGGGCCTGATGTCTGAAGGCTGGTACCCGATCATACGCGCCTGGCGCAGCCGCTGCGGCTTGACCCTTGTCGCCGCCGTGGTCGCGCTCGGGCCGGTCCGGGCGACCGAGAACACGCTGGACGCGGCGCCGGATCCCGATCAGAGCCGGACCGAATACGAGCAGGTCTCCAAGGAGATCACGCTGTCATCGGAGCGGCTGGCCAAGCTCGCCGCCGACATCGCCTCGGTGCGCAAGGATTATGCCTCGATCACCGCGGCGCTGATTCAGTCGGCTATGACGGAGCAGAAGCTTGGCCAGGACATCGAGGACATCGGCGCCAAGCTCGAAGGGCTGAAGGACGAGGAACAGAAGCTGCGCGCTTCACTCATGGCGCGGCGCGACGTGCTGGCCGAAGTGCTCGGCGCGCTGCAGCGCATGGGGCTCAATCCGCCGCCGGCGATCCTGGTCAAGCCGGAAGACGCGCTGTCGTCGGTGCGCAGCGCCATCCTGCTCGGCGCCGTGGTGCCGGAACTGCGCCAGCAGACCGACCGGCTGATGGCCGATCTCAAGGAGCAGACGCGGGTGACGGCCTCGATCGAGGCGGAACGGGCGCGGCTCACCGCCGCCGTCACGGACCAGACGGCGGAGAAGAAGCGGCTCACCATGCTGCTCGAGGCCAAGAAGAAGCTGCAGGCCGATACCCAGACCGCGATGGCGGCCGAGCAACGGCACTCGCAGGAGCTGGCGGCGAAGGCGAGCAGCCTCAAGGACCTGATCGCTTCGCTCGAAGCCGACAAGGCGCAGGACCAGGCCAAGGCGGGCGAGCGGAAATCGACCGACAGCGACACGATGGCCTCGACGACCGAGCTCGCCGCGTTGCCGGTGCCGGAGGCCAACCGCCTCACGGGGTCGGCGCCGTTTTCGGCCTTGCAAGGCCAGATCGCGCTGCCGGTCATCGGCAAGATCAAGCGGCGTTTCGGCACCGACGATGGCAATGGCGCGGCGATGCAGGGCGACATGGTTGCGACACAATCGGGGGCCATCGTCACCGCACCGGCGGATGGAAACGTGCTTTATGCGGGGCCGTTTCGCAGCTACGGTCAACTCTTGATCCTCAATGCGGGCGATGGGTATCATGTCGTCCTGGCGGGGATGAGCAGAATCAGCGTCGCGACCGGACAGTCGGTGCTCGCAGGAGAGCCGATCGGCGCGATGGGAGAGGCCCGGGTGGCAAGCACCTCGGCCTCGCGGAATGAAAATTCGGCGTCGGAACTCTATGTCGAGTTCCGCAAGGATGGAAAACCCGTCGATCCGGCCCCATGGTGGGCGGATCGATTCTCTGGAAGGACGTGAAATGATGCGGAAACTGTCGCTTCTGTTTGCCGGCGCGCTGATGGGCGCATCGGCAATGAGCCTGGTCTACGGCACACCGGGTTCGGCGGCGAATGCTGCGGGTTCGGAAACCTACAAGCAGCTGGCGATCTTCGGCGACATCTTCGAGCGCGTGCGCGCGAATTATGTGACGCCGCCGGACGACAAATCGCTGGTCGAGAATGCCATCAACGGCATGCTGGCCTCGCTTGACCCGCACTCCTCCTACATGAATGCCGAGCAGGCGCAGGACATGCGCGTGCAGACCAAGGGCGAGTTCGGCGGCCTCGGCATCGAGGTCACCATGGAGAACGACCTGGTCAAGGTGATCACGCCGATCGACGATACGCCGGCCGCCAAGGCGGGCGTGCTTGCCGGCGACTATATCGCCAAGATCGACGGCGAAGAGGTTCGCGGCCTGACCCTCAATGACGCGGTCGAGAAGATGCGCGGGCCGGTCAACACGCCGATCAAGCTCACCATCCTGCGCCAGGGTGCCGACAAGCCGATCGAGCTGACGGTGGTGCGCGACATCATCAAGGTCAAGGCGGTGAAGTACCGGGTCGAGAACGACATCGGCTACATGAAGATCACCTCCTTCACCGAAAAGACCTATGACGATCTCGAGAACGCCATCGAGAACATCAAGAAGCAGGTGCCGAACGACAAGCTGAAGGGCTATGTGCTCGACCTGCGCCTCAACCCGGGCGGCCTGCTCGACCAGGCGGTGAGCGTGTCGGACGCATTCCTCAAGCGCGGCGAGATCGTTTCGACGCGCGGCCGCGATCCGAAGGACGTCACCCGCTTCGACGCCAAGCCGAAACAGGTCGACGACATCAACGGCAAGCCGATGATCGTGCTGGTCAATGGCGGTTCGGCAAGCGCCTCGGAAATCGTCGCCGGCGCGCTGCAGGATCTGCGCCGCGTCACGGTGGTCGGCACGCAATCCTTCGGCAAGGGCTCGGTGCAGACCATCATCCCGCTCGGCGAGAATGGCGCGCTCCGGCTGACGACCGCGCTCTATTACACGCCGTCGGGCAAGTCGATCCAGGGCAAGGGCATCACGCCCGACATAAAGGTCGACCAGCCGCTGCCGCCGGATCTGCAGGGCCGCGACCTGACTCGTGGCGAATCCGACCTCAAGGGCCACATCAAGGGCGCCGACGAGAGCTCGACCGGCTCTGGCTCGGCCGCCTATGTGCCGCCAGATCCGAAGGACGATCTGCAGCTGATCTATGCCGAGCAGCTGCTGCGCGGCGAGAAGACCGATCCGGCCTTCCCTCCGAACCCTGACAAGGCCGTGCTGAACCAGTAAGGCCGTCACGGCCGGAGCAAGGCTCTGGCCCGCCAAGCGAAGCAATGCGATGCTGCCGGGACCGCGAGGTCCCGGCAGTTTGATTCGGGGACCGCGGCTGGGGCGCCACGCGTCTGGGGTATCGCGCCGAGGATTGCGCAGGATTTCACGTTTAACGTGACATTCACGGGCGTGTTGGGAACTTAACTTGGCAGACATCGGCAAGGATATCGAACGCCCGCTTGGACAGAAGCTCCAGCCCAAGCGGCGTGCTTCTCGCGGCATCAGCGGCGGCACGCTTGCCGCTGTGCTGGCCGTGCTTGCCGTGATCGGCGTTTCCGGCGCGATCGCGTTGCGCGACAAGCCGTTCCGTAAACCGCAAGACGTGGCGGTTTCCACGCCGAAGGTTGTCGCGGCCCCCACCACACCCGCGCCGCCTGCCGCACCGGCTCCGGTTGCGGCCGCGACGCCGCAGGCCAGCACCCCGATGAAGAGCGGCGGGCCGCAGATCATCCACGTCCAGACCGAGGAAGGCGACAGTCCGCCGAAAGCGGCGATCGTCATCCGCGATCCGTCGACGCTCGGCCAGAACCTCAAGGTCGCGCATATCCCGGACGGGGCGCTGATCGAGGCCAGCGAGACCGGTCCGCTGCCGATGCGCTCCGCCGATGGCAGGCGGCCCTTCGACGTCTATGCCCGGCCGTGGTCGGGCGCGCGCGGCGCACGGGTGGCGATCGTGATCGGCGGGCTCGCCGTCTCGCAGACCGGCACGCAGGCCGCGATCGCCAAGCTGCCGGCCGAGGTGACGCTGGCCTTTGCGCCGCAAGGCAACAGCATCGGCCGCTGGATGCAGGCGGCCAGGCAGAGCGGGCATGAGATCGTCATGCAGGTGCCGCTCGAGCCGTTCGATTATCCCAACGTCAATCCCGGCCGCAACACGCTGACGGTGTCGGCCAGCGCGGACGAAAACCTGAAGAGCCTGCATTGGGCGCTGTCCAGGACCACGAACTATACCGGGGTCATGAACTATATGGGGGCGCGCTTCTCGGCCGATGCCTCGGCGATGGAGCCTTTCATGGCTGAGCTCGGCAAGCGCGGCCTTGCCTATATCGATGACGGCTCGTCTTCGCGCAGCGTCGCGCCTGACCTGGCGCTGAAGGACGGCATGCCGTTCGTCGCCGGCGACATGGCGATCGACGCCGTGCAGGACCGCGGCGAAATCCTCAAGAAGCTGGACAGCCTCGAAGCCACGGCGCGGGCCAAGGGCAGCGCAGTCGGCATCGGTTCGGCCTTCGACATCACCGTCGACACTGTGACGTCCTGGATCGCTGAGGCGAAGAAGCGCGGCATCGAGATCGTGCCGATCTCGGCTGTGGCCATAGATCCGCAAAAGGGCTAACGCTACCCGCCTCGCTGCATTCAATCCTGGAACGCTGACCCATGGCCAAGACGATCGATCCCGAAACGCTGCCTTACCGTCCCTGCGTCGGGCTGATGATCCTCAACAGAGCCGGCCTGGTCTGGGTCGGACACCGCATCGCCGAGCCGGACAGCGAGTTCGCAGGCACCACGCAGCTCTGGCAGATGCCGCAAGGCGGCATCGACAAGGGCGAGGAGCCGATCGAGGCCGCGGGCCGCGAGCTCTATGAGGAAACCGGCATGCGCAGCGTGTCGCTGCTTGCCGAGGCGCCGCGCTGGATCAATTACGACCTGCCGCCGCATCTGGTCGGCGTCGCCTTCAAGGGCCGCTATCGCGGCCAGACGCAGAAATGGTTCGCCTACCGCTTCGAGGGCGATGAGAGTGAGATCGCGATCAATCCGCCGCCCGGCGGCCACACGGCCGAATTCGACGAATGGGCCTGGCGGCCGATGCGCGAGCTGCCCGAGCTGATCGTGCCGTTCAAGCGCAAGGTTTATGAGCAGGTGGTGGCAGCGTTCCAGCATTTGACTCGCTAGACGTGGCAGGCTTGCTTCCAACTACGTTCGGCAAGCGAAGAGGTTGGCACCGTAGTCGAGATCATGCTTTGTTAATGCGGATGCGCCGCAGGCAAAGAGGCAAACATGAACCACGCGCGGCAAGCGCACTTTAGCGGAGCGTCGGCGCTGCCCCTCATCGCCCTGCCGGGCACTTCTCCCCGTATGGTGACGGGGAGAAGGGGCTGGCCGCAGCCTCGGCGCGCTTCTTGCGACGTTGGTGATTGGCGAAATCGGCGGCGACAGCGCCCCTCTCCCCGTCACTATACGGGGAGAGGATGCCGGCAGGCAGGTGAGGGGCGGCGCCAGCGTCCAAAGTCGTGCGTCGCCGCAACAATTGCAAACCGCCTGCGACGATTGCCTTGATGAGTGATGCCGAAGTGACTTCGCTGCAAACAGTCGCTGCCAATGGTTCGACGGTCAGCGAGGCGGCCGCCGGCGCGATCCTGACGATCGATCTTGGCGCCATCCGGGAAAACTATCGCCGGTTGAAGGCGCGGCTGGGCGGCGTTCGCTGCGCCGGCGTGCTCAAGGCAGACGGCTATGGACTTGGCGCCGCCCAAGTGGCCTCGGCGCTGGCGAAAGAGGGCTGCGACATCTTCTTCGTCGCGCTGCCCGACGAGGGCATCGCGCTGCGCAACGCGATCGGGCCCGGACCTGACATCTTCGTGCTGAACGGACTGCCTCCGGGTTCGGAACCGGAAGCGCAAGCGGCCGGACTTTGCCCGGTCGTCAACAGCGCCGTCCAGCTGAAGGCCTGGCGCCAGGCCGCGCGGAGCGCGGGCCGGAGCCTGCCTGCCGCCATCCAGGTCGATAGCGGCATGGCCCGGCTCGGCATGGCGCCGACGGACGTCGAGGCGGTCGCGGGCGAGGCCGGCGCCTTCGACGGCATCGACATCCGTTTCGTGATGAGCCATCTCGCCCGCGCCGACGAGCCCCAACAGGCGGCCAACGAGAAGCAGCGGCACGAATTCGACCGATTGCGCAAGATGCTGCCCGCGGCGCCCGCCTCCCTGGCCAACTCGTCGGGCATCTTTCTCGGACCTGCCTATCATTACGATCTCGCCCGTCCCGGAGCCGCGCTCTACGGCGTCAACCCGACACCCCACGAAGCCAATCCGATGCTGCCGGTGATAAGGCTGGAAGCCAAGGTGGCGCAAACGCGTGAGATCGGCGCCGGCACAGGCATCGGCTATGGCCACACCCACCAGGCGGACGGGCCGCTCAGGCTGGCGACCATTTCGCTGGGCTATGGCGACGGCTGGCACCGGCGCGCCGCCTCGGCCGCCTGGTTCGAGGGCGTGCGTTTGCCCTTCGTCGGGCGCGTGTCGATGGATTCGATCATCCTCGACATTTCGGCGCTTCCGGCAGGCAGGCTCGGCGAGGGCGACCTCGTCGAGCTCATCGGCCCCTCGCAAAGCGTCGACGACGCGGCCGGCCACGCCGGCACCATCGGCTACGAGATACTGACCAGCCTGGGCACGCGCTTCCACCGCCGCTACGTCGGCGCCTGACCGCGCCCCTTGGCGGGCGCCGCAAAATCCGGCACACAGATGAACGAGCCACAGCGCCTCCGCGTGCACGGCCCTTGAGGGAGATAGAATGAAAGTCATCGTGCTGGGCGGCGGCGTGATCGGGGTCACCACCGCCTACTTCCTCACCGAGGCCGGTCATGAAGTGACCGTCTACGATCGCCAGCCGGGGCCGGCGCTCGAAACCAGCTTCGCCAATGCCGGCGAAGTGTCGCCGGGCTATGCCTCGCCCTGGGCCGGGCCGGGCGTTCCGATCAAAGCCGTCAAATGGCTGTTGACGAAATACGGCCCGCTGGTGGTGCGGCCGGCGTTCGACCCGAATATGTGGACCTGGCTGCTGAAGATGCTGCGCAACTGCACGGCCGAGCGCTATGCGCTCAACAAGTCGCGCATGGTGCCGCTTGCCGAATACAGTCGCGACACGCTGAAGGCACTGCGCGAGGCGACCGGCATCACCTACGACGAACGGGCCAAAGGCACGCTGCAGCTCTTCCGCAAGCAGAAGCAGCTCGACGGCACCGGCGGCGACGTCGAGGTGCTGAAGAAATACGGCGTGCCCTACGAGATCCTCGACCGCGACGGCTGTGTCGCCGCCGAACCGGCGCTCGCCGCCGTGCGCGACAAACTCGTCGGCGGCCTCAGGCTTCCGGGCGACGAGACCGGCGATTGCAAGATGTTCACCGACAAGCTTGCTGAGCTCTGCGTGGCGCGGGGCGTGACCTTCGAATACGGCTCGACCATCCGGAAAGTCGTCAGGAACCGGAACCGCCTCACCAATGTGCTCACCGACAGCGGATGGAAATCCGCCGACGCCTTCGTGATGGCGCTGGGCAGCTATTCGGCGCAATTCATGCGCAAGCTGGGACGACCCATTCCGGTCTATCCGGTCAAGGGCTATTCGATCACCGTGCCGATCACCAATGCCGAGGCCGCGCCGGTGTCGACCGTGATGGACGAGACCTACAAGGTGGCGATCACCCGGCTCGGCGACCGCATCCGCGTCGGCGGTACGGCGGAGATTTCGGGCTATGATCTTCGCCTGCATGAATCGCGCCGCCGCACGCTCGAACACTCGGTCGGCGATCTTTTCCCCGGCGGCGGCGATCTCAAGGCGGCGAGCTTCTGGTGCGGCTTGCGGCCGATGACGCCGGACGGACCGCCCTTGGTCGGACTGAGCGAGGTCGCCAATCTCTATCTCAACACCGGCCACGGCACGCTCGGCTGGACCATGGCCTGCGGCTCGGCCAAGGTGCTGGCCGACATCATGTCCAACCGGGTCCCGGAGATCAACGCGCGCGATCTGAGCCCGGAGCGGTATCTGAAACCTATTTAAGCGCGCTGCTCGGTATGGAATCGAGACGGCGCGCTTCAATCCCTCAGAACGCCTCTCTGACCCAATTGTCGCTGAACAGCAGGCGGTAGGCCCAGCCGATCGTGACATTGGTGGCGACCGGCCGTGAATGCGCAACGTAATCCTGGTAGATCGGCTTCATCCTGGCGTAGAAGGCCGGATCGAGCACGACCATGCCGTTCTCCGAGTCATGGAAGAAGCTGCGGTTGTTGAGGTTGACCGATGAGATGGCGACCAGCCTTTCGTCGATCATCATGATCTTGGAATGCAGCACGACGTCGGGCGCCTTGAACTCGCGGATGTCGATGCGATCGCCATATTTCTCGACGAACAGCTTGTTGAGCGCAGTGAGGAAGCGGCCACCGATATCGCCCTTGAGGTCGATGCGGCCGACGACGTCGATCTTCACGCCCCTGGCCAGCGCCCCGTCGAAGGCGCGGGCGATATCGGGCGTCAGGTTGAGGTAGGGATTGACGATCTCGATGCGATGCTCGGCGGTGTCGATCAGCTCGACGAAATAGGCCTCCAGCGCGTGCCCATCCTCATAGGGCACGGAAATGAAATGCCGCGCCACGCCGCGCGGGGCCGCCCGGGAACGGACCGGAATGGAGAACGGCCGCGACAGGTTGGTGTCGGCGTCGCGCAGCCAGATGGTCGACAGATGCGCGGCCAGCGTCTCGACCGTCGCCGGGTCGGCGATCTCCATATCGAAGTCGCTCCAGTTGGAATAGTAATTCAGCGAGAAGCCGTCGGTCTTGCCGTATTGCTCGAGGTCCGGATAGCGGGTCAGGTCGACCGGCCGATGGAACAGGAAGCCGTCATGGATGTTGCGGCCGCCGATGATGACGCGCGAGCGCCCGGGCTGTTCGGCCAGCGTCGCCAGCATCTTGACGTGATGGGTCTTGTGCAGCTGTGAAATCTGCTCGTCGAACGGCGCGCCGTGATCGGCCTGCCAGCGATATTCCTGCAATTCGACATTGGGAAACTCCGATGCCAGGCGGTGGAGCATGGCGTCGTCCTTCTCCCGCTCGAGCACGTCGGTCACCAGGATGCGCACCTTGGTGCCGAGCGCTGCGTGATGGCGGATCAGCCGCTCCATCACGCGGCCGGAGAAATCCGCCTTGAATTCCAGTGACGACAGATAGATCAGCCTGAGTTTCGGGGCGTGGGAGAAATCGAGCGGCAGCTCTGGGTCGGCTTTGTCGAAGGCGCTGTCCGGCAGCCTCTTGCCGAGCAGGGCCTCGACCTTGGCATTGAAGCCGTCGCGCGACTTGCGCAGCAGGGTCGGCGATCCCAGCGGCAGCGCGCAGGTCTGCGACAGCCAGCGGCTCGCATAAAAGACACGGTCGAGTTCTTCCATCCCCGCCGGATCGGGCACCGGGCAGCGGTCGTAGCGGCTGTCCAGAGCCGTGATCCAGGGATCGGCGGTCTCCTCGCGCAGCAAGGTCAGCGGCGCGCCCGCCGGCGCCAGGGCGGAGCCGACGCGCAGATCGCAGCGGGTCAGTGCCTGGTCCGGAAACAGGCTGACGGAGGTTTCGGCGACCGGGAGGCTCAAATGGAATGGCGCGGCCGCGGCGACGGTCATGGATCGGCCTGGTGCGCGGATCGCGAGCCGGCCGTTGCAGGTGCCGCCGATGTCGACAGGCTGCTGGCCTGCCTGGCGCAGCACGATCTCGACCGAGCGCGCCTGCAGGCCGGAGAAGCTGAAGGTCTTGGGCGCCGAGGGCCGCGCGGCGGCATCGAGATAGAGGGTCTGGCGAGACATGCGCCAGCGCCCCGCGAAATGGGCTTGGCCCGGCTTGCCTGGGGTGGGCGCGAGTTCCGTGTCGTCGAGCGGCCTCGCTAACCCTTGCAGCGCCGGATAGGTCGCATGGAAGCCGCTGTTCTGGACATCGCGCCAGTCGCGGCCGAAGCGGCCAGTGCCGTTGGCGCGGTCGAGCGCATCGAGACGGCTCTGGGCGAGCAGCGCCTGGAACCGTTTCTCGTAGGCGCTGTTGCCGTCGCTGGCGAAATAATGCGCTGTAGCGATCCCGGCGCCGGTGCTGTCCGCCGAGACGGGCAGGCGGTCGCAGGCGTCGTCGCCCGGAAAGAAGGCGCAGGCCGAATGTCCGGGCATGCCGGCGCAGCCGGCCAGCACCGTCAGCGCCAGTCCAAGCAATGCCTTGGCGACGGCAGACCCGAGGCTCATCCGGCTGCTCCGCTCACGGCTTTGAGCTCGGCGGGGTCGCGCGGCGGCAGGAAGCCTTGCGGAAAGATCCGGCAGACGGGAAAGGCGAAGGTGGCGATCAGAAGTTCGGCCTCGTTGCGCATCTTGCGCGGCGCCGTCCTGTCGTCTCGAATTTTCCGCGCTGAAGCGACCAGCTCGCCGTCGCAGTCGCAATGATTGTGTCTTGCAATGTAGCAGGCGTCATGGACCCGGCACGCGGCATCGAGGCGGTCGACGGGCCTTGCCGACAGATCGCCGGTGCGCGTGCCCGGGCCGCAATAATTGCCGATGACGAAAGGCGAGGGCCGCGACATGGCATAGCGGACCGGCTTCGGCAGCTCCGCCTCCGG
Source organism: Mesorhizobium sp. M2A.F.Ca.ET.043.02.1.1 (assembly GCF_003952405.1). Taxonomy (NCBI): domain Bacteria; kingdom Pseudomonadati; phylum Pseudomonadota; class Alphaproteobacteria; order Hyphomicrobiales; family Phyllobacteriaceae; genus Mesorhizobium; species Mesorhizobium sp. M2A.F.Ca.ET.043.02.1.1. Next base: position 2,437,576 of record NZ_CP034445.1, on the reverse strand, counting down.
AACCTTCGCCCAGGGATTGGCGCAGTCCGACAGAAAAAGCAGCGGCAGAATGGCAAGAACGGCTCGCATTTCCCCGCCGGCGTTTCGAAGATTATCCCCAGAGCGTTTCACCGTTTCACCGTTTCACGGAAACGGCGAACCGCTCTATCTTTTTGTTCTGACGCAATTCCTAGAATTGCTTTGGCGCCCGGTCACGGCATGACCAGGCGCGCAGGTGCCACAGTGGCTGAATTTGTGGCGCAGGCAAGGCGGCAACGACCAACTGCCTGTGATAAGATCGGCGGCAGCGAGGGGACTTTGCAATGCGTCTTTTTCCAGTGGCGGCGACCGCATATCTGGCCTGCGCCGCGGCGGCGCTTGCCGCGGACAAGACCTTTCATGATAGGGAACACGGCTTTTCGCTGACCTATCCCGAGGAATGGGCGAGTGAAACCGCCTTTGACAACACCATCCGGCTCAAGCTCAAATCCGGCGAAAAAGGCCTGACCTGCAGGGTTTCGCAAAATGCCTACGATCCGACCGCTCCGGACAATCCGCCTGATGTCAGGGCGTTCATGGAGAAAGACTGGCAGATGAGCAACTGGCAGACCACGGTCGGCGTCGCCTATCAGTCTGCCAGCTTCAGCCAGGACAGGCTGGCGCATTTCGCGGACGGCTATCCGGTGCGGATCGCCGATATGGATTTCCACTATGCCGATGACAATGTCAGCTTCTACGGCCATTCCCGCATCGCGCTGACGTTGCGCAGCTCGCATTACGGCTTCATCGATTGCGGGGTCACCGGCGACAGCGCCGATGAGGCGACGCGCAAATGGGCGCCGCTTGCGGATCAGGCCGACAAGATCGTGAGCTCGTTCGTGCTCGACGCGGATTAGGCGAACAGGCCGCGTTCGCGTTCCACCGCCTTGGTGATGAAGTTGGCGACGAGCTGGACGCGGCGCAGCGGTCGCACCGATTCATGATAGACCAGCCAGTAGGCGCGGCGGATCGGCGCGACGATGTCGACCGGTACCAGCTCCGGCATCGAACGGGCGACGAATGTGTGCAGGATGCCGATGCCGGCGCCGGAGCGCACCGCTTCGGCCTGGCCGAGCGCCGAGGAGATGGCGAAGCTGGTGCGCCATTCGGGGCTGAATTCGGCGGCATAGTCGAGCGAAGGGCTGACGATGAGGTCCGGCACATAGCCGATCAGTGTGTGCCGGGCGAGCTCGGCCGGCGTTTTGGGCAGGCCATTGGCCTCGGCATAGGCGCGGGAGGCGAAGAGGCCGAGCGTGTAATCGACCAGCTTGCCAGCCACCAGCCGGCCTTCTGTCGGCCGCTCGACGGTGATCGCGATATCGGCTTCGCGCCTGGACAGCGAGAAGGAGCGCGGCACCGGCACAAGCTGGATGGTGAGCTCACGGTGCTGCGCGGTCAGTTCGCCCAGCCGCTTTGCCAGGAAGGCGACGCCAAATCCGTCGGGCGCGCCGATGCGCACGGTTCCCGAAACGTCGTCGCCCTCGCCGGCAATGGTCGAGCGCGCGGCGATCATATCTCCTTCCATGCGCTCGGCGATGTCGAGGAAGCGTTCGCCGGCCGGCGTCAGCTCGCTGCCGGTGGTCAGGCGGCGGAAGAGCTTTGTGCGAAGCGCCTCCTCGAGCGCGGCGATGCGGCGCGAGACGGTGGCGTGGTTGAGCTCCAGGCGTTTCGCTGCGCCAAGGATCTGGCCGGCTCGCGCCACGGCGAGGAAAATGCGGACGTCATCCCAGTTCATGGGGGTGGTCCTGGTGATAACAACCAAGGCCGCGTTCTGTCGCGCCCCCCTCTGTCCTGCCGGACATCTCCCCCACGAGGGGGGAGATTGGATGCCGCGCCGGCTTTCGCCAATCACCAGCGTTGCAGGAGATGGTGCCGGCGGCAAAGCTGCTGATCTCCCCCCAAGTGGGGGAGATGTCCGGCAGGACAGAGGGGGGCGCGAAGGAACTCAATCTGTCGTCCTTGCGCGGATATCTTGCGGTGCTGTCATTTGCGACAATTAATGCACACTTCACTGCCGCTGTCTATTTTCCGCACAACGGTTGCGATCTTCCTCGCGTTGCCATCGCCGCCGCAAAGGCAGACAATGGAACCATCACCAAATCCAGGGAGAGAAACATGATCGAATACGGTCATTTCATCGGCGGCAAGCGTGTCGCCGGCACCAGCGGCCGCAAGCAGGATGTGATGCAGCCGATGGACGGCTCCGTGCGCGGCACGGTGGCGCTGGCCTCGCAGGCGGAATTGCGCGCCGCGGTCGAGAACGCCAAGGCGGCGCAGCCGAAGTGGGCAGCCACCAACCCGCAGCGCCGCGTGCGCGTGCTGATGAAATTCCTCGAGCTGGTCGCCCGCGACTATGACGAATTGGCCGACATCCTGGCGCGCGAGCACGGCAAGACCATCGCCGACGCGCGCGGCGACATCCAGCGCGGCCTCGAAGTGGTCGAGGTCTGCATCGGCGCGCCGCACATGATGAAGGGCGAGTACACCGACGGCGCCGGCCCCGGCATCGACGTCTATTCGATGCGCCAGCCGCTCGGCGTCGTCGCCGGCATCACCCCGTTCAACTTCCCGGCCATGATCCCGTTGTGGAAGATCGCGCCGGCCATCGCCTGCGGCAACGCCTTCATCCTGAAGCCGTCCGAGCGCGACCCGGGCGTGCCGCTGCGTATCGCCGAGCTCTTCATCGAGGCCGGCCTGCCCGAGGGCGTCCTCAACGTCGTCAACGGCGACAAGGAAGTGGTCGACGCCATCCTCGACGATCCAGACATCAAGGCCATCGGCTTCGTCGGCTCGACACCGATCGCCCACTACATCTATTCGCGCGGCACCGCATCGGGCAAACGCGTGCAGTGCTTCGGCGGCGCCAAGAACCACATGATCATCATGCCCGACGCCGACATGGACCAGACGGTCGACGCGCTCATCGGCGCCGGCTACGGCTCGGCCGGCGAGCGCTGCATGGCGATCTCGGTGGCGGTCCCGGTTGGCAACGACACCGCCAACCGGCTCATGGAAAAGCTGGTGCCGCGCGTCGAAAGCCTGAAGGTCGGCCCCTCGACGGATTCTTCCGCCGATTTCGGCCCGCTGGTGACGGCCCAGGCGCTGGAGCGCGTGAAGGGTTACGTCGATATCGGCGTCAAGGAAGGCGCCAACCTCGTCGTCGACGGCCGCGGCTTCAAGATGCAGGGCTATGAGAACGGCTACTATATGGGCGGCTGCCTGTTCGACAACGTCACCGCCGACATGCGCATCTACAAGGAAGAAATTTTCGGGCCGGTGCTCTCGGTGGTGCGCGCGCCGCGCTACGAGGATGCCATCAAGCTCGCCAACGACCACGAGATGGGCAACGGCGTTGCCATCTTCACCCGCGATGGCGACGCGGCGCGTGACTTCGCCAGCCGCGTTCAGGTCGGCATGGTCGGCGTCAATGTGCCTATCCCGGTTCCGATCGCCTATTACACGTTCGGCGGCTGGAAGGCGTCTTCCTTCGGCGACCTCAACCAGCACGGCCCGGACGCGTTCCGCTTCTACACCAAGACCAAGACGGTCACCTCGCGCTGGCCGTCCGGCATCAAGGACGGCGCCGAGTTCGTCATCCCGACGATGAACTAGCCGGACGGTTTCCTGCTTGCGCGTCCTCGCCTTCGGCTGCGGGCGCGCTGGCGGGCATCAAGGACGGCGCGGAGTTCGTCATTCCAACGATGAACTGAGCGGACGGTTTCCTGATTGCGCGTCCTCGCCTTCGGCTGCGGCGCGCGGCAGGCATCAAGGACGGCGCGGAGTTCGTCATTCCGACGATGAACTAGCCGAACGGTCTTCTAAGAGACTTCAATGAAGCGCGGCGCCAACCGCGCTTTCTTTTTATGCTGCGTCGACCCTCTCGCTTCTCGGTTCCATGTCCAATCCAGGGCATTATTCCAAGAACGGCACGTCGAGAGCGTATCCGCGCCTTCCAAAATTCCATCGCCGTGTGATGGAACCAACAGACCGGTATCCGCCTTAGGCTGTATTCCTGCCATGCGTGCAGGCAACCGAACAGCGCCGGTGGCAGCCGGGGTTCTCGTCTGGCGCGAGGAGGTGTCAGATGACACGATTTGTTGTGGCGGCAATGTTGGCGACGGCGGCGATCACCCTTGGAGCCGCCCCGGCAAGCGCGGCGGCGCAATGCGCGGCCCGCGCCGACATCATCAAGGCGCTGGGCGACAAGTTCCACGAAACCGAGGCCGGGCGCGGCCTGATCAATCCGAACGTCGTGCTGGAGATCTTCGTTTCCGATCAGGGCAGCTGGACGGTTCTTGCCTCCGACACCAAGGGGCAAAGTTGCGTTCTCTCGGTCGGCGAGGGCTGGGACAGCCCGACGATCAGGGCGGCGATGCCGGGCGCCTGAACGAAGGCTGTGCCGCAGCGAGCCTGGCGGCGGGATGCCGCTCAGACCGTCGGTATCGTACCGCCGTCAATGACATATTCGGCGCCGTGGATCGCCGATGCGCGATCCGAAACCAGGAAGGCGACCAGCTCGGCGATCTCCCGCGGCCATGCCGGCCGGCCGATCGGGATGCCGCCCAGTAATTGCCTGAGACTATGCCCGCTACCCGCCATGCGTTGCCATTGGCCGTCGCGTCGGCGACTTCGACCGTCACCCGGTATTTGCGCGTAGTCCTTTCCATCCAGGCCAGGATAGCGGCCGATCCGCGATGTACCTCGCCTTCGTCCCGGACCGTGGCATCCGTCGAGAACGGGAGCAGCATGCCGTCGATGTCGTGACGGTTCTTGGCGGCTAAATAGATCGTCAGCGGCCTGGGAAGGTCTATGGCCATGGCTTGTCTCCGTGTGTGTTGCCGGCGCCGTTCGAGGCGCGTGGCGCTTGCTCGGCCGTTAAGATGAGGTATGCTGTGGAAATGACAAGAACCGACAAAAAAGTAAGGTACTTACCTGAAAGTGAGCCCGAGCTTCTGACGCCTTCGTCCGGGGCGATCGGCGTCGAGAACGTGCTGCGCATTCTCGAAGGCCGGTGGAAGCTGGTGATCCTGTTTCACCTGTTCGGCGGCAAGGTGCTGCGCTTCTCCGATCTCGAGCGGGCCATTCCCGCGATCTCGCAAAAGATGCTGATCCAGCAACTCAGGCAGATGGAAGCCGACGGCATCGTGCGCCGCATCGTCCATCACCAGGTGCCGCCGAAGGTCGAATACTGTCTGACCGACTGGGGTCAGGCGCTGTGCCCGGCTCTCGATGCCCTGTTGAAGTGGGCGGCTCGGAAGGAGCCTGCCGAAGGCTGATCGATCGCCTCACCGCGACTTGGCCGCGGCGACACGCGCCGCGAAGGGGTTGTCGGCGGCGATGGCCAGCGCTTCATAGAGCGCCTTGTTTACGAGGCGGAGCTTCACCATATCGAATCCAGGGAGTGATGATCTCCCGACGACAGACCGGAAACCAGAAGGAGCGACGTGATGAAGACGTCTGATCCGGCCTGGAGCCTTCCGGCACACTGAGGCGGCCGAATGTGCCTCCCTTGCCGGAATGCGAAGGCGAAGGAGGTGCCCCATGGCACGCGATTTTTCGTTTAAATGGATCATGCTTGTAGCCGTTGGCGCCCTGATGGCGATATCGGCAGTTCCGGCGCGGGCGCAAATCATCTGCGGCGGCCACAACTATCTGGTCGCGAGGCTGGCGGAGGCGTTCGAGGAGAAGCGGCTGGGCTATGGCGTGGCCGGCCAAGTCGCCATTTTCGAGGTGTTCGTCTCGGCAAGCGGAACCTGGACCATCCTGATGACCGACGTCAAAGGCCAGAGCTGCATCCTGGCAGCCGGCGAGGGATGGGAGGATACGCTGGCGACCGCGGTCGGGCAGCCGGGCGGCTGAGGACGCCTCGAGCAGGTGCTGTCCTGCTCAACGCGTCGCGGCGACCTCGGCGTGGCCGCGCAGCAGCGCCATCAGTTTCTTGGCGTCCTTGGCGGCGCCTTCCTCGTCGCCGTCGAGGATCGAGCGGATCAGCGCGACGTGGTGCTCGGCTGATTCGGCAAGACCGGTGTCGGCCTTGTAGCGGAACCAGAAGCGGCGGCTGTGGCTCTGCAGGGGGGCGGCCACTCGCGCCGCGAAGGGGTTGTCGGCGGCGATCGCCAGCGCTTCGTCGAGCGCCTTGTCGGCCTGGATGAAGGCAAGCACGTTGCCCGAGATCACCGCCTTCTGCATCGCGAGCGCCGCCTCGTGAAACAGGTCGGCGGCCTCGCGGGTGACGAAGCGAGCGGCCGAGCGGGCGAGCACGACCTCGATGCCGCGCCTGGCATCGAGCACCCGCAGCCAGTCGCCGGCGTGAAGCGGCGCGACTGCGATGCCGGCGCGGGGTCTTATGTCGAGAAGCCCTTCCCAGGCCAGCCGCTGGATCGCCTCTCGCACCGGCGTGCGTCCGAGACCCAGGCGATCGATCAGCGCGCCTTCGGTGACGAAGCTCGACGGCGCCAGCTCGAGCGTGACGATCATGTGCTCCAGCGCGCGATAGGCCTTGGTCGCCGCCGGCTCGAAGGGGGCGTTCGCATCAGCGGATATCAGCGGGGAGATCAATAGCAGGCTCCTGATATATTTTTCATATATCATAACGGATTCAGCGTTGACACGCCAATTCTTAATAGATATACGACTGATATATCAGAGGAGAAGTTGCCATGTGGACCGGAGTTTTCCCAGCGGTCACGACCAAATTCACCGCCGACGACCGCCTCGACCATGCCGAGATGGAGCGCTGCTACTCCCTGCAGATGGAGGCCGGCTGCGACGGCATCATCGTCTGCGGTTCGCTGGGGGAAGGGCCGATGCTGTCGCCTGACGAGAAGATCGAAGTGCTGAAGACGGCGCAGAAGGTCGCCGGCAAGAAGCCGGTGCTCTTGACCGTCAACGAGCCGGGTACCCGCGAGGCGGCGAGCATCGCGAAGCGCGCCGCCAGGGAAGGCGCCGACGGCCTTATGGTGGTACCGAGCCCGATCTACCACACCAATCCGGAAGAGACCGTCGCCGCCCTTCGTGCCGTAGCGGAAGCCGGCGACCTGCCAGTGATGATCTATTCCAACCGGCTCGCCTATCGCGTCGACGTCACCGTCGACCTGATGGAGGAGCTGGCGACCGACAAGCGCTTCGTAGCCATCAAGGAATCGTCCGACGACATCCGCCGATCGACCGAGATCATCAATCGCTTCGGCGATCGCTACGACCTATTCACCGGCGTCGACAATCTCGCCTTCGAGGCGCTCTCGGTTGGCGCCATCGGCTGGGTCGCCGGCCTGGTCACCGCCTTCCCGCGCGAGACCGTCGCGATCTACCAGCTGATGCGGCAGGGCCGCCGCGAGGAGGCGCTGGCGATCTACCGCTGGTTCCGGCCCCTGCTCGACCTCGATGTCTCGACCTATCTGGTCCAAAACATCAAGCTTGCCGAAGTGCTGGCGATCGGTACGAATGACCGCATGCGCATGCCGCGCCAGCCGCTGTCGGGCGAACGCCGCAAGGCGGTCGAGAAGGTCGTCCGGGACGCGCTGGCGGTGCGGCCGACGCTGCCGTCGCTCCAGACGTCTCCTCGATCGACTGACAGGCTGGTGGCGGCCGAATAAGGGACAGCCTTTCACGTGCAGCAAAATTCCAAAGAGGGGGGCGGCCCGTCATCCGCCCTTCGGGCATCTTCCTCCCGTTCACGGGGAGAAGCGGAAGACATCGCCATTATCGGCGGCGGCATCATCGGCATCTGCGCCGCGACCCTGCTCGCGGAAGCGGGGCGCAGCGTCATCGTCTTCGACCGGACCGGCGTGTGCGAGGAGACGAGTTCCGGCAATGCCGCCGCTTTCGCCTTCTCCGACGTGCTGCCGCTGGCGCATAAGGGGATGATCCGGCAATTGCCGAAATGGCTCGCCGATCCGCTCGGGCCGTTGGCCATTCCGCCGGCCTATCTGCCGAAACTTCTGCCTTGGCTGATCCGCTTCTGGCGGGCGGGCGCGGCGAAGCATTACGAGACGAGCCTCGCCACGCAGGCCGGCATGATGAAGCTTGCCGAGGCCGAGTGGATGGGCCTGCTCGACCGCTCCGGCACGCGGCCGATGCTGCGCGAGGACGGCTCGCTGGAGTTCTATGAGAGCGAGGCGGAGTTCCGCGCCTCGCTGCGCGGCTGGGCCGAGCGGCAGCGTTTCGGCATCGGCTTCCGCCACGTCGAGGGCGAAGAGATGGCGGCGCTGCAGCCTGGTCTTTCGCCGCGCTTCGTCAAGGGCACCTTCGTGCCGGGCTGGAAGACGGTCGCCGATCCGAAGCTGCTCGGCAAGGCGGTCTGGACCTATGCGGAAAAGCTTGGCGCCCGTTTCGAGCATGCGCGGGTCGAACGCGTGGAGTCAGGCGCGAACGGCCCGACGATCGTGCTGGCCGATGGCACAAGGCGAACGGCAAGCAAGCTTGTGATCGCCGCCGGCGCCTGGTCGCATCTGCTGGCGAAAAATCTCGGCGAGCGGATCCCGCTCGAAACCGAGCGCGGCTACAACACGACGCTGCCGGCGTCGGCTTTCGACGTGAAGCGGCAGCTGATCTTTTCCGGGCACGGCTTCGTCATCACGCCGCTGCAAACGGGCCTGCGCGTCGGCGGCGCCGTCGAGCTCGGCGGGATCGACCGGCCGCCCAACTTCGCCCGTTCCAAGGCGATGCTGGAGAAGGCGAAGCGTTTCCTGCCTGGGCTCGACCCGTCAGGCGGCCGCGAGTGGATGGGTTATCGCCCGTCGCTGCCGGACTCATTGCCGGTGATCGGCGCGGCGCGCGCGCCAAATGTCTATTATGCTTTCGGCCACGGCCATCTTGGCCTGACCCAATCGGCGGCCACCGGCCGCTTGATCCGCGATCTCATCCTCGGGCAGACTCCGCCGCTCGACCTCACCCCTTTCCGTGCGCAACGGTTCTGAGTCTCTTTGTTTTGACGCAATTCCGGACGGAAAACCGCTTCACACTTTTCCCGAAATTGCTCTAGGAGAGCAACCATGGCTAAGAAATCCTTCTTCTGCATCGACGGCCACACCTGCGGCAATCCGGTGCGTCTGGTCGCTGGCGGCGGGCCTTTGCTCCAGGGCTCGACAATGATGGAGCGGCGGGCGCACTTCCTCGCCGAATATGACTGGATCCGCACCGGGCTGATGTTCGAGCCGCGCGGCCATGACGTGATGTCGGGCTCGATCCTCTATCCGCCGACGCGCGATGATTGTGATATCGCCATCCTGTTCATCGAGACGTCGGGCTGCCTGCCGATGTGCGGCCACGGCACGATCGGCACGGTCACGATGGCAATCGAGCATGGGCTGGTGAAGCCGAAGACGCCGGGCGTGCTCAGGCTCGACACGCCGGCCGGCCTCGTCATCGCCGAATACAAGCAGGTCGGCGAATATGTCGAGGAAGTGCGCATCACCAACGTGCCCTCCTTCCTCTATGCCGAAGGCCTGACCGTCGAATGCCCGGTGCTCGGCGAGATCAGCGTCGATGTCGCCTATGGTGGCAATTTCTACGCCATCGTCGAGCCGCAGAAGAACTACCGGGACATGGCCGACTACACGGCGGGCGACCTCATCGCCTGGAGCCCGGTGGTGCGGCAGCGTCTCAACGAGAAATATTCCTTCGTGCATCCGGAGAATCCCGGCATCAACCGGCTGTCGCACATGCTATGGACGGGCAAGCCGAGGAACGCGGAGGCCGATGCGCGCAACGCCGTGTTCTATGGCGACAAGGCGATCGACCGCTCGCCCTGCGGCACCGGCACCTCGGCGCGGATGGCGCAGCTCCACGCCAAGGGCAAGCTCAAGGAAGGCGACAGTTTTGTCCACGAATCGATCATCGGCTCGCTGTTCAAGGGCAGGGTCGAAAAGGAGGTCAGCGTTGCCGGCAAGCCGGCGATCATCCCTTCGATCGGCGGCTGGGCACGGATGACGGGGTTGAACACCATCTTCATCGACGACCGCGATCCGTTCGCGCACGGCTTCATCGTGACGTGACCGTCAGCCGGAATATCCATCCGGCTTGCGGTCAGGCCTCGGCCTTGACCGAAACCTGATCGCGGAACCATTCGGCGAACCTGGCCTCGGCAGACGAGGGCTGCGCCGACATGGTCAGGAAATAACCCTTGTCGTCGTCGGTCGAAACATCGGAGAGGACGACGAGGTCGCCGCGCCTGAGCTCCTCGCGAAAAACCTCGACCGGGCACAAGGCCACGCCGTGGCCGGCAATGACCGCCGTCGCCAGTATGTTGAAATCGGCAAAAACCGGGCCGCTCCCGACATCGCGCTCTTCGACCCCGGACTTGGAAAACCATTCCTGCCAGCCCTGGCGCGTCTCGTCATGCAACAGGTCCGCCGCCGCGATGGCCGCCGCTGTTTCCAGCCGCCCCTTGCGCGCAAGATAGTGCGGACTGCAGGCGGGTCGGCTTATGCGGGAAAACAGCTTGAGGCTCGTGACATGCGGCGAGGGATCGGCGCCCAGCGTGATCAGGATGTCGTGGTCGTCCTCGAGCCGATCCTCGGCCTTGGCGTAGGCTACACGGATCGCGATCTCGGGATGGCGCGCCGTGAAATCCGACAGGCGCGGCACCAGCCAGCGGCTGGCGATCGAGGGAATGCAACCCACCGACAGCGATGCCTGGGCGGCGCTTCTGCGAATGCGGCGACAGGTCGCGCCCAGCTCCGCCAGCGCCGCGCTCGCGGACGCCTGCAGGATCAGCCCGGCCTCCGTCAGGCGCACCTTGCGGGCGTCGCGATGAAACAATGCGACGCCAAGCCACTCCTCCAGCCGTCTGATCTGGTGACTGATGGCAGGGTGAGTGACATGCAGTTCCTCGCCGGCCGCGGAGAAACTGAGATGGCGAGCGGTCGCCTCGAAGGCCCGGATCGCATTCAGCGGCAGATAATCCATCTGTAAAATTCTCTAACAGAAAGTGCCAAAATCCATCATTTGAAGCACGATACAACCTGAGTCATTGATCTGGACTGACGGCGCAAAATCTAACCGGGCGAGACCAAAAAGTCGAATGCCTGCCGCCGAATTCGAGGCGCGCCGCCGCTTCTCAAACCTGGTTTCATGGAAAGACGACGATGTTCACCAGACAATTGGCTGATGTAGAAAAAACTGACTTCTTTGTCGATTGGGGCAACGGCACCAGCCATCGGCTGCTGACAAGCCACGACGGCATGGGCTTCACCATATGTCACACGGTGGTGCGCGCCGGCAGCGAATCGCGACTGCAGTATCGGCGGCACCTGGAGGCCTGCTACTGCATCTCCGGCACCGGCGAGGTCGAGGACATGACCGGCACCGTCCATCGCGTCGAGCCGGGCACGGTCTATGTGCTTGATGCCCATGACGACCATTTCCTGCGCGCCGACAGCGCCGGCGACATGGTGCTGGTGAGCGTCTTCAATCCGCCGCTCAAAGGCACTGAAAAGCACAATCTCAATGGCGAGGGAGGCTCTGCTTACTGAGACGTCGCTTCGAGCATTCTGTTGTGGCGCGGCGCCTTCGGCCGAAGGGCGCCGCACCGTCACATGCCCGTCACAGATGACGGAATCCTGACCTAGCGGAAGGTGCGGTGACGGGAAACCGGGCGCTTCGGTTGGCGCAAGGATTCTTCTCATCAACATATTTTGACGCTGGTTTCTTCGACACGAGGCCCATCATAGGGTTGAATCGTCAAAGACATTGCGTTGTGCCAATGCTAGGGTCCGCGATAGTCCAGGGGTCGGGTGTGAAAAAACGGGCAATCGGACCGCGTGCTTCCAAACCACGCAGAGCGATTGAAAAATCACGTTGCAATCCGGGCTCGAAACTTTACGACTAGGGGAAATACGACAAGGAGTGCGATCCGAAAACGGGCGACATTCCAGGGGAGCCGCGTAAATATGCAGTACTTCGTCCAGCAGCTTATCAATGGGCTGACGCTGGGATCTATCTATGGGCTGATCGCGATCGGCTATACGATGGTCTACGGCATCATCGGCATGATCAATTTCGCCCATGGTGACATTTTCATGGTCGGTGCCTTCACCGCGCTCATCGTCTTCCTGATCCTCGGCGCGTTGTTCTATTCAGTGCCGGTCGTGGTGGCGCTTCTGATCATGATGATCGTGGCGATGCTTCTGACCAGCCTCTACAACTGGACGATCGAGAAGGTGGCCTACCGGCCGCTGCGCGGTTCGTTCCGGCTGGCGCCGCTGATCACCGCCATCGGCATGTCGATCGCGCTCTCCAACTTCGTGCAGGTCACGCAAGGTCCGCGCAACAAGCCGATCCCGCCGCTGGTCAGCCAGGTCTACACGATCGACGGCATCAGCATCTCGCTGAAGCAGATCATCATCGTGATCGTCACCATCGCGCTGCTCGCCGTCTTCTGGTACCTGGTCAACAGGACGGCGCTCGGTCGCGCCCAGCGCGCCTGCGAGCAGGATCGCAAGATGGCGGCGCTGCTCGGCATCGACGTCGACCGCACCATCTCCATCACCTTCATCATGGGCGCCGCCCTTGCCGCCGTCGCGGGCACGCTGTTCCTGATGTATTACGGCGTCGTGGTGTTCTCCGACGGCTTCGTGCCGGGCGTTAAGGCCTTCACCGCGGCCGTGCTCGGCGGCATCGGCTCGCTGCCGGGCGCGGTGCTCGGCGGGCTCTTGATCGGCTTCATCGAGAGCATGTGGTCGGCCTATTTCTCCATCGACTACAAGGACGTGGCCGCATTTTCGATCCTGGCGATCGTGCTCATCTTCCTGCCCTCCGGCATCCTCGGCCGGCCTGAAGTCGAAAAGGTCTGATCCTCATGGCCGTTACCGTGTCCTCGGAGCGCGACGCCGTCGCCACTCCCATCCAGCGCGCTTTTCGCGAAGCGTTCTATGCCGGCGCCATTTCGCTCGGCCTGTTCGTGCTGTTCATCGGTCTCAGGACAGACCAGAACATCAGCAACGAACTGATCCTGGTGCAGCGCTGGGTCTTGCTCGCCATCGTGGTCATTGCCGTCACGCTCGGCCGCTTTGTCTATGTGGCCTATGCGGTTCCGGCGATGGAGCGGTCGAAAGCCGAAAGGGCGCAGGCGCCCGCCGCCGTCGTCGCCGAACCCGGCTTCCTGAAGCGGAACTTCAACAGGATCGGCCTTGTCGTCCTACTGCTCTATCCAATCGCGATGGTGCTCCTGTTCGGCTTCCAGGGGTCGCTCAAATGGGTCGACAATTTCGGCATCCAAATCCTGATCTATGTGATGCTGGCCTGGGGCCTCAACATCGTCATCGGGTTGGCCGGCCTGCTCGATCTCGGCTACGTCGCCTTCTATGCCGTCGGCGCCTATGCCTACGCGTTGCTTGGCACGCATTTCGGCCTGTCGTTCTGGATCCTTTTGCCGGCCGCGGGCTGCATGGCGGCCTTCTGGGGCGTCATGCTCGGCTTCCCGGTGCTCAGATTGCGCGGCGACTATCTGGCGATCGTGACCCTTGCCTTCGGTGAGATCATCCGCCTGGTGCTCATCAACTGGCGTGAAGTCACCAATGGTTCGGCAGGCATCTCGGGCATTCCGAAAGTGTCGTTCTTCGGCCTGATGTCTTTCAACGTCTCCGACCCGAACTACATCGCCAAGGTTCTGCACATTGCCCAATCAGGGGCCTACTACAAGATCTTCCTCTACTATCTCGCCCTGGCGCTCTGCCTGCTCACCGCCTTCGTCACCATAAGGCTTCGTCGCCTGCCGGTGGGACGCGCCTGGGAAGCGTTGCGCGAGGACGAGATCGCCTGTCGCTCTCTCGGCATCAACACCACCACCACCAAGCTGACGGCGTTCGCCACGGGCGCCATGTTCGGCGGCTTTGCCGGCTCGTTCTTCGCAGCCCGCCAAGGCTTCGTCAGCCCTGAATCCTTCGTCTTCCTCGAATCGGCGATCATCCTTGCCATCGTCGTTCTCGGCGGCATGGGTTCGCTGGGCGGCATTGCCGTGGCGGCGCTGGTGATGATCGGCGGCACCGAGATCCTGCGCGAACTCGACTTCCTCAAGGCCGTGTTCGGACCCGACTTCACACCGGAACTCTACCGCATGCTGCTGTTCGGCATGGCCATGGTCATCGTCATGCTGTGGAAGCCGCGCGGCTTCGTCGGCAGTCGCGAACCCACGGCCTTCCTGAAAGAACGAAGAGCGGTCTCAGCGTCCTTCACCAAGGAGGGGCACGGCTGATGAACGCGCAAGCTTCCGCAAACGACTTCATCCTGCAGGTCGAGCATTTGTCGATGAAGTTCGGAGGCCTGGTCGCCATCGGCGACCTGTCCTTCCAGGCCAGGCGCGGCGAGATCACCGCGCTGATCGGGCCGAACGGCGCCGGCAAGACGACGGTGTTCAACTGCATCACCGGTTTCTACAAGCCGTCGGAAGGCATGCTGACGCTGAACCGGCGCGACGGCTCGACCTACCTGCTTGAGCGCCTGCCCAACCACGAGATCCCGGCGCGCGCCAAGGTGGCGCGCACTTTCCAGAACATCCGCCTGTTCTCCGGCATGACGCTCTTGGAAAACCTTCTGGTGGCGCAGCACAACAAGCTGATGAAGGCTTCGGGCTACACTTTCCTTGGCCTGTTCGGCTTCCCGAGCTATCGACAGGCGTCCGCCGAGTCGATCGACCTTGCCAGGCACTGGCTGGAAAAGGCCGACCTCGTCGATCGCGCCGACGATCCGGCCGGCGATCTGCCCTATGGCGCGCAGCGGCGCCTGGAGATCGCGCGTGCCATGTGCACCGGGCCGGAGCTTTTGTGCCTGGACGAGCCGGCCGCCGGCCTCAACCCGAAGGAATCGGCGGCACTGAACGATCTGCTGATGGACATCAAGAACAACACCGGCACGTCTATCCTGCTCATCGAGCACGACATGTCGGTGGTCATGCAGATTTCCGATCACGTCGTGGTGCTCGAATACGGCCGCAAGATTTCCGACGGCAATCCGCAATCGGTCCGTACCGATCCGCGCGTCATCGCCGCCTATCTCGGCGTCGACGACGAAGAGGTCGAGACGGTGCTGACCGAAGTCGGCGACGAGGATGTCATCGAGCAGCTCGATACGGGCCCCGACTCCGCGCACGGCCCGGGCAACTCCGCTTCGATGATGGCGGGACCGGTTTCCGACAGTGTCGAGCACGCGGACGAGGGCGAGCGGGTCACCGTGTCCAAGGGCGCGTCGAAAGCGGCGCAAGTCGACGCCCGCGCCGCTTCGATCGCCAGCAAGCCCCAATCGGCAGCCAAGCCGGCCGCGAAATCCGGCGCAGCGAAAACAGCGCCTAAAAAGCCGGCCGCCAAGGCTTCAGCCGCGAAAGCCGGCAGCGCTTCGAAGGGCAAGGAAACCGCGGCCAAGCCCACAGCGGGCAAGCCTGGAGGGCGCAAATGATGGCCGGCACAACGCTGCTCGACATCAAGGGGATCGAGACCTACTACGGCAACATCCGGGCGCTGAACGGCGTCGATGTCAGCGTCAACCAGGGTGAGATCGTGGCGCTGATCGGCGCCAACGGCGCCGGCAAGTCGACGCTGATGATGACCATCTTCGGGGCCCCGCGCGCCCGCGCCGGCACCATCACCTTCGCCGGCACCGACATCACCAAGATGCCGACGCATGAAATCGCGCGGCTGCGCATCGCGCAATCCCCGGAAGGCAGACGCATCTTCCCGCGCATGACGGTGATGGAAAATCTGCAGATGGGCGCCAGCCTCGACAATCTCAAGCATTACGACGAGGACGTCGAGAAGGTGTTCACGCTGTTCCCGCGCCTGAAGGAGCGCATCGGCCAGCGCGGCGGCACGCTTTCAGGCGGCGAGCAGCAGATGCTGTCGATCGGTCGCGCGCTGATGGCGCGGCCGAAGCTCCTGCTGCTCGACGAGCCGTCGCTGGGTCTCGCGCCGTTGATCGTCAAGCAGATCTTCGACGCCATCCGCGAGCTCAACAAGACGCAGGGGCTGACCGTGTTCCTGGTCGAGCAGAATGCCTTCGGCGCCCTGAAGCTCGCCGACCGCGGCTATGTCATGGTCAACGGCAATGTGACCATGAGCGGCTCCGGCAAGGAACTGCTCGCCAATCCGGAAGTGCGCGCCGCCTATCTCGAAGGCGGTCATCACTAAGAGAGGTCTTCATCATGCAAGGTATTCTCTACGAAGAAGCCTCGATCTGGCAGTTCCTGTTCGTCACCTGCCTGCTCGGCGGCTGGGCGGCATGGATGACCGGCAAGGCGGCGGCGCAGACCTGGAGCAGCCACGTTCAGCTGTTCTTCTACATGCTCGGTCTCGGTATCGGCATCCGGTTCATCCATCACGCGCTGTTCGGCGGCACGATGTTCTCGCTGCATTACTATATCGTCGACACCATCGTGCTGATGGTACTGGGCTTCCTCGGCTATCAATACACGCGCACCAACCAGATGGTGACGCAGTATAACTGGCTCTATGAAAGAGCTTCCTTATTAAGCTGGAAGCCGAAGGTTTGACGTTTATGATTAACGCCTTTTCGGGGATGAATTGGCGTGACAAGTGCCTGAAAATCGGCATTCTATGCTTTCTGCGATAAGGGTGGGCATCGCATGAAAGCATCATCCACGCCCACTCCGTAAATGGGAGCGTTTCAATGAAAAAATCACTCTTGTCCGCCGTTGCGCTGACCGCGTTCATCGCGTTCAGCGGCAGCGCGTGGGCCGATATCCTGATCGGCGTCGCCGGTCCGATCACCGGCCCGAACGCGGCCTTCGGCGCACAGCTGCAGAAGGGCGCGGAACAGGCTGTCGCCGACATCAACGCGGCGGGCGGCGTCAATGGCCAGCAGCTCAAGATCGAGATCGGTGACGACGTCTCCGATCCCAAGCAAGGCATCTCGGTCGCCAACAAGTTCGTCGCCGACGGCGTCAAGTTCGTCGACGGCCACTTCAACTCGGGCGTGACCATTCCGGCATCGGAAGTCTATGCCGAAAACGGCATCCTCGTCATGACGCCGTCGGCAACCAATCCTAAGCTTACCGAGCGCGGCCTGTGGAACACCTTCCGCACCTGCGGTCGCGACGACCAGCAGGGCAAGGTGGCCGGCGACTACATCGCCAAGAACTTCAAGGACGCCAAGATCGCCATCGTCCATGACAAGACGCCATACGGCCAGGGCCTTGCCGACGAGACCAAGAAGAACCTCAACGCCAACGGCATCAAGGAAGTGATGTATGAAGGCATCAATGTCGGCGACAAGGACTTCTCGGCCCTCATCGCCAAGATGAAGGAAAACAATGTCAACCTGATCTACTGGGGTGGCCTGCACACCGAAGCCGGCCTGATCATCCGCCAGACAGCCGACCAGGGCCTGAAGGCGCCGATGTTCTCGGGCGATGGCATCGTCTCCAATGAACTGGCCTCGATCGCGGGTGACGCGGTTGCTGGCACGCTCAACACCTTCGCTCCGGATCCGCGCAAGAACCCGGACGCCAAGGAAGTGGTGGAGAAGTTCCGCGCCGCCGGCTTCGAGCCGGAAGCCTACACGCTCTACTCCTATGCCGCCGTGCAGATCATTGCCCAGGCCATCGCCAAGGTCGGTTCGGCCGACGATGCGCAGAAGGTTGCCGAAGTGATCAAGTCCGGCGGTCCGTGGAAGACGGTTATTGGTGAGATCGGCTATGACGCCAAGGGCGATATCACCCGTCCCGACTACGTCATCTACGAATGGAAGAAGGGTGACGACGGCAAGTATAGCTACTTCGAGAAATAAGTCGGCAAATAGAAGCCGACTTGCAACGAATGCCCGGCGCTTGCGCCGGGCATTTTTTTGTGCGGCCGCAGCCGGCCGGAAGCCTCGCCCGGCGGGCTCGGAACGCGCCCTCGCCGCCCGCGACAGACCGGCGGAGGAGCAACAACGGCGCGCCTGCCGCAAACAAGCGAGTTAAACCGTTTTAGGTGTCGCGCAAATTTGTTTGCGCTGCAGCATTTTCACGTTAATCATTGCGCCGTTCACCTCCTTTACGCTGCTGGAGCCCAGTCCTTGGCCATCACGAAGATCCTCGTCGCCAACCGGTCCGAAATCGCCATCCGCGTGTTCCGCGCGGCCAATGAGCTCGGTCTCAAAACCGTGGCGATCTGGGCGGAGGAGGACAAATATTCGCTGCATCGCTTCAAGGCCGATGAAAGCTACCAAGTCGGACGCGGGCCGCATCTCGCCAAGGACATGGGGCCGATCGAGAGCTACCTGTCGATCGAGGAGGTGATCCGGGTCGCCAGGCTGTCGGGCGCCGATGCCATCCATCCCGGTTACGGCCTGCTGTCGGAAAGCCCGGAATTCGCCGAGGCCTGCGCCGAAGCCGGCATCACCTTCATCGGCCCGAAGCCGGAAACGATGCGCCGGCTGGGCAACAAGGTCGCCGCGCGCAACCTGGCGATCGAGGTCGGCGTGCCGGTCGTGCCGGCAACCGATCCGCTGCCCGACGACATGGACGAGGTCAAGAAGCTCGCCGCTCAGATCGGCTATCCGGTGATGCTGAAGGCCTCATGGGGCGGCGGCGGCCGCGGCATGCGCGCCATCCGTGCCGAGGCAGACCTCGCGCGCGAGGTGATGGAAGGCAAGCGCGAGGCCAAGGCCGCCTTCGGCAAGGACGAGGTCTATCTCGAAAAGCTGATCGAGCGCGCCCGCCATGTCGAGGTCCAGGTGCTGGGCGACACCCACGGCAATGCGGTGCATCTGTTCGAGCGCGACTGTTCGATCCAGCGCCGCAACCAGAAGGTCGTTGAGCGCGCGCCGGCGCCTTACTTGAGCGAAGAGCTGCGCCAGGAGCTTTGCGGCTATGCGCTCAAGATCGCGCGCGAAACGAGCTATATCGGCGCCGGCACGGTCGAGTTCCTGCAGGACGCCGACACCGGCAAGTTCTACTTCATCGAAGTCAATCCGCGCATCCAGGTCGAGCACACCGTCACCGAGCAGGTGACCGGCATCGACATCGTCAAGGCGCAGATCCATATCCTCGACGGCTTCGCCATCGGCACCAAGCAATCAGGCGTGCCGGCGCAGAAGGACATCAGGCTCAACGGCCACGCGCTGCAGTGCCGCATCACCACCGAGGATCCGGAGCACAATTTCATCCCGGACTACGGCCGCATCACCGCCTATCGCGAGGCGGCCGGCTTCGGCATCCGGCTCGACGGCGGCACCGCCTATTCGGGCGCGGTCATCACCCGGTTCTACGATCCGCTGCTCGAAAAGGTGACGGCCTGGGCGCCGACGCCCGGCGAGGCGATTTCGCGCATGAACCGGGCGCTGCGCGAGTTCCGCATCCGGGGTGTGGCCACCAACCTCACCTTCCTCGAAGCGATCATCAACCACCCGCGCTTCGCCGACAATTCCTACACGACCAAGTTCATCGACACGACGCCGGAACTGTTCGAGCAGGTGAAGCGGCAGGACCGCGCCACCAAGCTGCTCACCTATCTGGCCGATGTCAGCGTCAACGGCCACCCCGAGACGCGCGGCCGGCCGGCGCCGAAGGCGAATGCGGCCGCACCCGTGGTGCCCTATCTCAACGGCCATATCCCAGACGGCAGCAAGCAGAGGCTCGATGCGCTCGGCCCGGAGAAATTCGCCGCCTGGATGCGGGCGCAGCGCCAGGTGCTGGTCACCGACACGACGATGCGCGACGGCCACCAGTCGCTGCTCGCCACGCGCATGCGCACCTATGACATTGTCGGCATCGCCGGCACCTATGCGCGCGCCCTGCCGCAACTCTTGTCGCTGGAATGCTGGGGCGGCGCGACGTTCGACGTCGCCATGCGCTTCCTCACCGAGGACCCTTGGGAGCGGCTGGGCAAAGTGCGCGAGGCGGCGCCCAATCTGCTGCTGCAGATGCTTTTGCGCGGCGCCAACGGCGTCGGCTACACCAACTATCCCGACAATGTCGTGCAGCATTTCGTCAAACAGGCGGCAAGCGGCGGCGTCGACCTGTTCCGCGTCTTCGACTGCCTGAACTGGGTCGAGAACATGCGCGTCGCCATGGACGCGGTCGGCGCCGAGGGCAAGCTGGTCGAAGCGGCGATATGCTACACCGGGGACATCCTCGATCCGGCGCGGGCGAAATACGACCTCAAATATTATGTCGGGCTGGCCAAGGAGCTGGAAGCGGCCGGCGCCCACATCATTGCCGTCAAGGACATGGCCGGGTTGCTCAAGCCGGCCGCGGCGCGCGTTCTGTTCAAGGCGCTGCGCGAGGCGACCGACCTACCGATCCATTTCCACACGCATGACACGTCGGGCCTTTCGGCGGCGACGGTGCTGGCGGCGGTGGAGAGCGGCGCCGACGCCATCGACGCGGCGATGGATTCCTTCTCCGGCAACACCTCGCAGCCCTGCCTCGGCTCGATCGTCGAGGCGCTGAAGGGGACCGAACGCGATCCCGGTCTCGACCCGCAATGGATCCGCCACATCTCCTTCTACTGGGAGGCGGTGCGCAACCAGTACGCGGCTTTCGAGAGCGACCTCAAGGGGCCCGCCTCGGAAGTCTATCTGCACGAGATGCCGGGCGGCCAGTTCACCAACCTCAAGGAACAGGCGCGCTCGCTCGGGCTGGAGACACGCTGGCATGAGGTGGCGCAGGCCTATCACGACGTCAACCTGATGTTCGGCGACATCGTCAAGGTGACGCCGTCATCCAAGGTGGTCGGCGACATGGCGCTGATGATGGTCAGCCAGGATCTCACCGTCGCCGATGTCGAGAACCCGGCCAAGGACATCGCCTTCCCGGATTCGGTCGTGTCGATGCTGCGCGGCGATCTTGGCCAGTCGCCCGGCGGCTGGCCAGCGGCGCTGCAGAAGAAGGCGTTGAAGGGCGACAAGCCGATCACGGTCAGGCCCGGCTCGCTGCTGAAGCCCGCCGACCTCAAGGCCAGCCGCAAGGACATCGAGACGAAGCTCGAGCGCAAGCTCTCGGAGTATGAGTTCGCTTCCTGGCTGATGTATCCGAAGGTGTTCACCGATTTCGCTGCCGCGCAGGAGACCTACGGGCCGGTGAGCGTCCTGCCGACACCGACCTATTTCTACGGCATGAAGTCGGAAGACGAGATCTTCCTCGACATCGAGAAGGGCAAGACGCTGGTGGTCCGCTGCCAGGCGTTCGGCGATGTCGACGACAAGGGCATGGTCACGGTCTTCTTCGAGCTCAACGGCCAGCCGCGCCGCGTCAAGGTGCCTGACCGCGCGCATGGCGCTTCCGCCGCCAAGGCGCGCCGCAAGGCCGAGCCCGGCAATGAGGGGCATGTCGGCGCGCCGATGCCGGGCGTGGTCTCGGCGCTTGCCGTGGCGCCTGGACAGGCGGTCAAGGCGGGCGACGTGCTCTTGTCGATCGAGGCGATGAAGATGGAAACCGCGCTGCACGCCGAACGCGACGGCGAGATCGCCGAAGTGCTGGTCAAGGCCGGCGACCAGATCGACGCGAAGGATCTGCTCATAGCCTTTAAATGACGGTCGGATCGTCATGCCTGGCGGGCGGCTGACAGCAGCCGTCCACAGCCGCTCGACAAGTGTCTTGACCCGCCGCGCCCGGTCGGGCAGGGAACCCGCTCCAATTCGCCGTGGCGGGAATCGCCCTGGCTTCAGAAGACGCGGAGAGAAAATGGCCGACGAAATCACCGAGACCAGCCAGACTGTAGCCGCCGGCCAGCTGCGCACCATCATCGAGCGCATCGAGCGACTCGAGGAAGAGAAGAAGACGATCTCCGACGACATCAAGGATGTCTATGCCGAGGCCAAGGGCACCGGCTTCGACACCAAGGCGATCCGCACCATCGTGCGGCTGCGCAAGAAGGACCAGGCGGAGCGGCAGGAAGAGGAGTCGATCCTCGACCTCTACAAGGCCGCTCTCGGCATGGTGTAAGCCCTCATGGCCGGCAGCCGGTCATGACCGAATTCGACTTCGGCGGCCGCCGCGCCTCGGAGTTCCGCCATCGCGGCTTCTGGGCCCTGTTCGCCGAGCGGCATCCGCAGGAAAGAGCCACGCTTGCAAGGCGCGGGCCCTGGTTCTGGCAGCGCGGGCTGCCGGATTTCGCCCTGGTGCTTTCGATGTATGTCGCGCCGGCGCAAAACCATGTCGGCGTCTTCTTCGGGCGCAATGAGAAGTTCGGGGCAACGGACTCATGGTCGCGGCTGAAGCCGTTCCAGCCGGCGATCGAGGCGAAGCTGAAGCTCAAGCCCGAGCAGAGCTCGCAAGGTCTCGGCATCAACTCGCTATGGCATGTGAACTGCTATGCCGAGGACAACTGGCCGGCCATGACCGACTGGCTGGTGACAGAGTGCTCGCGCTTCGAAGAAGCCGTGACCGACGTCCTGGGGCGGAGATAGGCCGCCGGGATGACGGATTTTTTCCGCACGCGCTGGAGGGGTGAAGCGCCGCTCGACCGGCTGTTCTGGCGCGACATGCTGCTCGTCGCGACGATCCTGAGCATCGCCTCGTCGGCGCTTGCGCTGATCCTGCTTGGATTGAAGCTGCCGCTCTGGCTGGTGCTGGCGGTGCATTTACTGCCTGTTCCCTACAACATCTTCCTGACCATCGCCGTCTGGCGCACGGCGGAGAAGAGCGGCGGGTTCAAGGCGCAGCTGATGATGCTGGGTTCGGCGCTCTGGCTGATCGCGACGGTCGTGGCATGATGATCTTTCCCGGAGCAATTCCGGGCGGAAGGCTACGGCGAAGGCGCCGAACCTAACCGCGTCGCACTTTACCTGGAATCGCTCCAGACGAAAAAGGGCGGCCGAAGCCGCCCTTTGGGAGTTGTTTCCGGGATATCAGGTCGCCGGTTCGAAGCGCAGCGCCACGCCGTTGATGCAATAGCGCAGGCCGGTCGGCGGCGGGCCGTCCTCGAAGACATGGCCGAGATGGCTGCCGCAGCGCGAGCAGTGGCATTCTGTGCGGACCATGCCGTAGCTGCGGTCGACAGTGGTCTCGATCGAGCCCGGGACCGGATCGTTGAAGCTCGGCCAGCCGGTGCCGCTCTCGAACTTCAGCTTGGATTCGAACAGCGGCTGGTCGCAGCCGACGCAATAGAAAGTGCCGGCGCGCTTCTCATAGAGCAGGGCGCAGCTGCCGGGGCGCTCGGTGCCGTGATTGCGCATGACGGCATACTGCTCCGGCGTCAGCCGGGCGCGCCACTCGGCATCGGTGCGGGTGACGGGACAGGCGTGGGCGTCCATGAAATCTCCTCGCCTTGGCGGCTCGTTGTTGCTTGCAACGGGTATTCGTCGGAACATAGGCGTTTGTTACACGTGCCGCCAGCGAAAGCGGGCTAATCCCTGATACACGGATTTTGAAAGATTGCCGTTTGTCTTGGCGCAAGACTTTCTGCTCAGGCCCGTGAAATCGGCGCAAGCGCCGGGGATTGGTCGAGGCCGCCCCAACTTCGTCATTCTATGGCGGAGCAAGGAGCGAAGCGACGCGGCGCAGACCATAGAATCCATTCCGTGACTTGGAAGCGCCGCCACGGTGCAGAATTCTGCTCCGTTGCAGGCCTCGGCGAAGGTAACGGCATGGATTCCAGGGTCTGCGCGCGTCGCTTCGCTCCTTGCTCCGCCCTGGAATGACGATCGCGATGGGCGTTTCGGCCAATCTCCAAAGCATGCCGCCTGCCAATGCGAACGGAGCCGACCGGTCAACATCCCTGTGCCGGGGAACTAATGCTTGCGCGACAACTGCCTGGTCGCGGCTTCCAGCCCGGCCAGTGTCAGCGGGAACATGCGGCCGCCGAAGATCTCGCTGATCATGGCGATCGAGTGCGTGTAGCGCCAGTTCTTCTCGGCTTCCGGGTTCAGCCAGATCGCGTTCGGCCATTGCTGCAACAAGCGCACCAGCCACACGCTGCCGGCCTCCGGGTTCCAGTGCTCGACCGAGCCGCCCGGATGGGCGATCTCGTAGGGGCTCATCGAGGCGTCGCCGACGACGATCACCTTATAGTCCGGCCCGTATTTGTGGATCAGGTCGAAGGTCGGGATCGTCTCGGCCAGCCGCCGCCGGTTGTCCTTCCAGACGCGCTCGTAGAGGCAGTTGTGGAAGTAGAAATATTCGAGCTGGCGGAACTCGGCACGGGCGGCCGAGAACAGCTCCTCGACACCGCGGATGTGGTCGTCCATCGAGCCGCCGACGTCGAAAAACATCAAAAGCTTCACGGCATTGCGCCGCTCGGGCCGTGTCTTGACGTCGAGATAACCGTGCTCGGCGGTGGCATGGATGGTGCCGGGCAGGTCGAACTCCTCCTCGGCGCCCTCGCGCACCCAGCGGCGCAGCCGCTTCAGCGCCACCTTGATGTTGCGGGTGCCGAGCTCGACGGTGTCGTCGAAATTCTGGAATTCACGCTTGTCCCAGACTTTCACCGCGCGGCGATGCCGGCTTTCATGCTGGCCGATGCGCACCCCTTCCGGATTGTAGCCATAGGCGCCGAAGGGCGAGGTGCCGCCGGTGCCGATCCATTTCGAGCCGCCCTGGTGCCGGCCTTTTTGCTCCTCGAGCCGCTGCTTCAAGGTTTCCATCAACTTATCGAAGCCGCCCAAAGCCTCGACCAGTTTTTTCTCCTCCTCGGTCAGGTGCTTTTCGGCCAGCCGGCGCAGCCATTCCTCGGGGATGTTGGCGACATCGACGGCGTCGGATCCGCCAAGCGCCTCGACGCCCTTGAAGACATGCGCGAAGACCTGGTCGAAACGGTCGATATGGCGCTCGTCCTTCACCAGGGCCGCGCGGGCGAGGTAATAAAAAGCCTCGACGTCATAATCGACCAGCCCGGCTTCCAGCCCTTCCAGCAGCGACAGATATTCCCTGAGCGAAACGGGAACCCGCGCTGCCTTCAGTTCGAGGAAGAAGGGGATGAACATGGTTGGGCTGCTATCTGTGCCCCTCGATCTTCTCGCGTGCCGCGCTTGCAATGAACGCGGAGCGGGTAAGGCCGCGCCGGCCGGCTTCTTCGTCTATTGCTGCCAACAGACCAGCATCGAGGGACAGATTGGCTCGGACAGGTCTTCCTGAATCGATCAGCACGGGGATCATCACCGCGGATTCGCCGGCGGTGCTATCGATCTCGCCTGACCGCAGCAATTGCGTCATCGTGCGAGGGGCAGGCATCGGCAGCTGCTTTGCTATCCGGGCCTCAGCCCATTCACGCATGGCCGACGTCGCGTCGGCGATTGCTTCCTCGGGATTTGCCCCGCCGCCGTGGCAACCGGGAAGATCGGGCACCCGCACGCCCCAGACATCGTCGGCTCCGTCGAGTACTCCGACATAGTGCGTCATGTGGATCGTCCTCAAATCCATCCGGCAAGTCGAGCGATCGAACGCGCCACACCCGGAGACTGTTCGCGATGACGGGGCACGATGATCATAGCGTCCGGCCTTTCCGGATGCTCACACTTTTCATGCTTGCCGCCACCGACATTCAACCAACCTTCGTGCAGAAGTCTCGCAACAATCTTGCGCGTATTGGTCTCTATCAGCGGCATCGCGCTCCCTATTATATGCGCAATATATTGCGCAATTTCTATCATTTCAACCACTGACCATGATTACAGCAGATCGTATTCAATAAAACCCGTGCGGCGCGCGACATGATCATAGAGCCGGCGCGCGGTGGCGTTGGTCTCGTGCGTCATCCAGTAGACGTTCTTCACGCCGATCTTGCCGGCCTCGTCCTGCACCGCTTTGATCAGCGCGGCGCCCACGCCTTTGCCGCGCACCTCCGGGTCGGCGAACAGGTCCTGCAGATAGCAGTTGTTTTTCTCCGACCAGCCGGAGCGGTGGTAGAGGTAATGGGTCAACCCAACGGCCTTGCCGTCGAGCGTGGCGATGAAACCTTTCGGCTCGAACTCACCGTCGGTGAACAGCCGCTTCCAGGTGATGGCGTAGACCTCTTCCGGCAGCTTGGTTTCATAGAAGGTGAGATAGGCCGTCCACAACCGGCGCCAGTCGGCGTGATCGGACTGTGCGAGCGGGCGGATGGTGATCTCGGACATTTTTCCTCCGATATTTGAATTTGACTCGAAGCTGCCGCTGCGGCCGCTTGCCGGCAACGGTCCACAGAAGGGGAAAGCGCTATTGCTGGCGGCTAAAGCGCGACGCGCTTCAGCTCCTTGTTTTTACGCATGTCGTTGTCCCAGAACCGCTCCACACTTCTGGGCGACATGCGTTATTGCTGCCGTCTGGCCATGAAGGCCAGCCGCTCGAACAAATGCACGTCCTGCTCGTTCTTGAGCAACGCGCCGTGCAGTTTCGGCAACATGCTCTTCGGCTCGGCGCGCAAATCCTCTGGTGCGATGTCGTCGGCGACCAGCAGGCGGATCCAATCGAGCGCTTCGGAGGTCGAGGGCTTCTTCTTCAGGCCCGGCACCTCGCGGATCTCGTAGAACTGGGTGAGGGCCGCCCGCACCAGGTTCTGCTTGATGCCGGGGTAATGCACCTCGACGATGCGGTGCAGCGTGTCGACGTCGGGGAAGCGGATATAGTGGAAAAAGCAGCGGCGCAGGAAGGCGTCGGGCAGTTCCTTCTCATTGTTCGACGTGATGATGACGATCGGCCTGAACTCGGCGCGGATCGTCTCGCCGGTCTCGTAGACGAAGAACTCCATCCGGTCGAGCTCCTGCAGGAGGTCGTTGGGGAATTCGATGTCGGCCTTGTCGATCTCGTCGATCAAAAGCACGACTTTCTTTCGCGCCGCGAAGGCGTCCCACAGCTTGCCGCGCTTGATGTAGTTGGCGATGTCGTTGAAACGTTCGTCGCCGAGCTGGCTGTCGCGCAGCCGCGACACGGCGTCATATTCGTAAAGGCCCTGCTGGGCCTTGGTGGTCGACTTGACGTTCCATTCGATGAACTCGAGTCCGAGCGCCGACGCCACCTGGCGGGCGAGCTCGGTCTTGCCGGTGCCGGGCTCGCCCTTGACCAGCAAGGGCCGTTCCAGCGCGATTGCCGCATTGACCGCCACCATCAGATCCTTGTCGGCGACGTAAGCCGCGGTGCCTTCGAAACGCATCTTCTCTCCTGGCGATTTGCGGCGACCCTAAGGAGCCACGCGCATGCGCGCAAGCTTCGAAGCCAAAGTGGTCCGCCTTGG
The DNA here is from genome assembly GCF_003952405.1 of Mesorhizobium sp. M2A.F.Ca.ET.043.02.1.1. NCBI lineage: Bacteria > Pseudomonadati > Pseudomonadota > Alphaproteobacteria > Hyphomicrobiales > Phyllobacteriaceae > Mesorhizobium > Mesorhizobium sp. M2A.F.Ca.ET.043.02.1.1. The sequence goes on along the minus strand of NZ_CP034445.1, from coordinate 2,410,478 downwards.
CGATAGCCGACCAAGCAAATAACGCTCAAACGCCCATCCGTTTCTCTGGCGCTCGGCCACCCACCGGCCTATATTTGCTTTCGGCGGTCTGCGCTTCCCGGCAGGAGAAACTTATCCCCGGGGCCTTATCGATCCTTAGGGAGCTGTCCCTGGGAAGACCCGTGGGTTTTCTCACACGGCGCCCACCTACTTTGTAGGCACCCGGGATCGACCTCTCCACCGGTTGTGTGGATCGTCACTCTCCCGATTTCGGGAGACATGCGCTAGAAAACGTCGTTCCTAAGACTCCATAGAATCCCGGCCCTTTCTAGCGTCTGAGCATGACCTCACCGAAAGACCTGAAGAAACAGCTTCGCAAGGAAGCGCTGGCGCGCCGCGATGCGCTGGACGAATTCTGGCGCGTCGAGATCGCGCTCGAAATGGCCGAGACGGCAAAGGAGAAAATCGACTTCGAGCCCGGCCGCATCGTCTCCGGCTTCTGGCCGATGCGCTCGGAGGTCGATGTGCGGCCGCTGATGTTCGCGCTGCGCGAGAAGGGCGCCAGGCTCTGCCTGCCGGCGATCCTGGACAAGACCACGATCGTCTTTCGCGAGCTGGTGCGCGGCGCGCCGATGGTCGAGATGGGCTTCGGCACGGTCGGGCCGCATGAAGAGGCGGAAGTGCTCGACCCGACGCTCATGCTGGTGCCGCTCGCCGCCTTCGACGGCCGCGGCCACCGCATCGGCTACGGCGCCGGCTATTACGACCGCGCCATCGCCAGGCTGGCCGAAAAGGGCATCATGCCCAGGCTGATCGGCATCGCGTTCGATTGCCAGGAAGTCGAGCGGGTGCCGGAAGAGAACCATGACGTCATCATTCCGGAAATACTGACCGAGAGCGGGTTGCGCCGCTTCGATGTCGCTTAAGCTATCGCGACCCGCTTAACGCGTTTCAAAGACACGTCGGATTATGTTCCTGCAGCTATAATCGAGCTGACGGGGATCGTGGTGTTCCTTCTTGCACGCTATTTGCTGATGCCCTTCGCGCTGATCGCGGCGATACTGTTCTCGATGTCGTTGCACATCATAGGAACTACCTTGCATCACCAGGCTGCCTGGCAGCGGACACTCGCCACCGTAACGGATGTCAGCGCCTACAGCGAAACGCGGGCGAACGGTCTCACCACGGATGGCATCAATGTCGCCGTCAGCTATGTTGCCAATGACGCGCCGATGACATGGTCCGGCAAGGACAAGGACATCGGTCTCTACAAGGCGGCCAAGGGCGACAGGATAGAATTTTACTATGACCCTGCCGATCCATCGAGCCTCGACACGGCCGCGATGAAAGGCTGGCGCGGCGGGCTGCTGCTGCTCGCCGTCACCGGTGGGTTCACCTTGTTCTACATCTGGTTCTTCTGGTTGCGAGGACGCCATGGTGCGGCTTGACGTTGGCGTTCGTCTGGCGAATACTACTGAAATCCAGTAGTCCGCAATGCTTGAGTTCGAGTGGGATGACGACAAAGCAGCAAGCAATCTTGCCAAGCACGGTGTGGCATTTGCGGATGCCAAGCGCCTGTTCGACGACATCCATGCCCAGTATTATTCGGATCGTTCCATGGACTACGAAGAGGAGCGCTTCATCGGCATCGGTATCGTCAATGGATTGGTGCTGACAGTGGTTTACACCGAGCGCGGCGACCGAATAAGACTGATCTCCGCCAGAAAGGCGACGCGCCATGAGCAGAAAGCATATGACCAAGCACGCCGGGACTGAATCCGATTGGGATCGTCTGCGCGCCATGAGCGACGCGGAGGCGGAGGCTGGCGCCTTGGCGGACAAGGACAATCCTCCGCTCGACACGGATCGGCCGGGAGTGGCATCTGTCGCGCGCGTCAAGGTGATCCGTCGGGCTTTGCATCTTACCCAGGAGGAATTTTCCATCCGCTATCGCATTCCGCTCGGCACGCTTAGAGACTGGGAGCAGGGCAGGACCGAGCCGGATCAGGCGGCACAGGCCTATTTGCAGGTCATCGCCAAGGAGCCGGAAACGGTGTCGCGGGCGCTCGGTACGCGTAGCGCCGCATGAGACTTCTCTTTCTTGGCGACATGGTTGGCAAAACAGGACGCACGGCGGTATGGGAACAGCTGCCGGGGCTGATCTCCGACTTCAGGCTCGACTTCGTCATCGTCAATGGCGAGAATGCCGCCGGCGGCTTCGGCATCACCGAGGAGATCTTTCGCGAGACGCTCGCTGCCGGCGCGGATGTCGTCACCACCGGCAACCATGTCTGGGACCAGCGCGACGCGTTGATCTTCGCGCCGCGCGAGGAGCGCTTCCTGCGGCCCTCCAATTTTCCCAAGGGCACGCCCGGGCGCGGCTCTGGCGTCTATATCGCCCGCAACGGCGCGCGCGTGCTGGTCGCCAACATCATGGGCCGCGTCTTCATGCATCCGGAGCTGGACGATCCGTTCCAGGCCGGCGAGCGGGAGTTGGCCGCCTGTCCGCTCGGCGAGCAGGCCGATGCGGCGATCGTCGATTTCCATGCCGAGGCGACCTCGGAGAAGATGTGCTTCGCGCATTTCGTCGACGGCCGCGCCAGCCTCGTGGTCGGAACGCATACGCATCAGCCGACCGCCGATCATCAGATCCTCAACGGTGGCACCGCCTATATCTCGGACGCCGGCATGTGCGGCGATTACGATTCCTCGCTGGGCATGGACAAGGAAGAGCCGCTCAACCGGTTTCTTTCCAAGGTGCCGAAGGGGCGCTTCGAAGCGGCGACTGGACCGGCGACTCTCTGCGGCGTCGGCGTCGATATTTCCGACCGCACCGGGCTTGCGGAAAGGATCGCGCCGTTTCGTCGCGGGCCTCGGCTGGAAGAAACGGCGCCGTCTTTCTGGTCGTGACATTGATATAGGCGAGGTCAGTGCCTAACTGGCGACGAAACTGCTCTAGATCGTAGAGGGGACGACCTCCATGCAGCTTGTCGAATTCCTGGCGCCGCACTTTGCCTTTGTTTCCGACCCGACCGCCTGGGTTGCGCTTTTGACACTGGTGGTGCTCGAGATCGTGCTCGGCATCGACAATCTGATCTTCATCTCGATCCTTACCAACAAGCTGCCGGAAGCGCAGCGCGCCCGCGCCCGCCGGCTGGGCATCTCGGCGGCGCTGGTCATGCGCCTCATCCTGCTCGCCACGATCTCGATCATCGTGCAGCTGACGACGCCGGTGTTCACCGCCTTCGGCCACGGATTTTCCTGGCGCGACCTGATCCTGATCGCCGGCGGCCTGTTCCTGGTCTGGAAGGCGACCAGGGAAATCCATCACACTGTCGACCCGCAGGATCATCAGGACACGATGGTGGGTACGCTGCAGCTGAGCCTTGCCGGCGCCATCTTCCAGATCCTGCTGCTGGACCTCGTCTTCTCGATCGATTCCATCATCACCGCCGTCGGCATGACCGACGAGATCGCCATCATGTATATCGCCGTGATCGTGGCGGTGAGCGTCATGATGCTGGCGGCGACGCCGCTTGCCAATTTCATCGCCAGGAACCCCTCCATCGTCATGCTGGCGCTGGGCTTCCTGCTGATGATCGGCATGACGCTGATCGCCGACGGCATGGGCTATCACGTGCCGAAGGGCTACATCTACGCCGCCATGGGCTTTTCGGCGCTGGTCGAGGGTCTCAACATGCTGGCGCGGAATCGCAAGAAGCAGGGGTCGGGCGGCGGGCATTGATGGTGGCAACGAGGGCGGCAGCGTGCGGCTGTCGCTCCCGCCGCAGGATCATTTGCTTTCCGACGTCGGCAGTTCACCGCGCATTTCGCTGGGGTAGAACCCTTCACGCAGATTGATGCCGTACTCCACGTAAGCTTTCATGCATGACAGCATCTGCGACCAGCCCTCGCAATTGCCGTAGGATGATTTGCGGCCGGCCTCGTCCTCGCGCCATCCGCTTTCGGCAATGGTGACGAAGGTGCCACCGTCATCCAGGGCTTCGAAGCTCATTTCGATCGTGGTCTTGTAAGCCGGTACAACGCCGGGGCCGCCGCCATCCCAGCGCAGCACGATGCGCTCGTTGGGCACCACTTCATCGACCTCGACGGGCACGGTCTTCCACCATGTGACCGTGGTGCCGGGGACCAGCGGCGCCGCGGCGCCGCCAAGCGTCGTAAAATACCCGCTGAGCTTCGTCGGGTTGACGACGGCGTCGAAGACCTCGGCGACCGGTTTGCCGATGCGCCCGGAAATCCTGAATCCAAGGGACATATCCACAGCTCCTTCCTTGCTCAGTGGAACAATATGTTATAAAAACATAACATGTCAAGCCAAACCGCGGACGACCATGTTTTCAAGGCCTTGGCGCATCCGCGCCGGCGCGAATTGCTGGATCGCCTGAAGGATCAGCCGCAGACCACCGGCGCGCTTTGCGAGGCGTTCCCGGACATGGACCGCTGCACGGTGATGATGCATCTGAAAGTGCTGGAGGAGGCCGACCTGGTGATTGCGAGGCGCGAGGGACGCGAGCGTTGGAACCATCTCAATGCCTTGCCGATCAAGCAGATCCACGATCGCTGGATCAGCCAGTATGCCGGCCATGCGATCAGCATTCTCGACCGGCTGAAGTCCGACCTTGAGAGCTGAGCGGCCTCTCCGGCGCCGGAGTTACGGCGCGTCTGGACGAATTGAGCCGATTTATCTATAAGCCGGCCATTCCGACAGAGAGCGCCGTGTGCCTTCGCAGGCATGCCTGGAGCGTTCTGAAAATTTGAATTCGAGCAATTTGCGGATGGCGAGGTGATCCCATTTCGCTCCGCGGTGCTCTAGCCGAACACGACAGGGGTGCCATGGCTGGCCATTCGCAATTTAAGAACATCATGCACCGCAAGGGCCGTCAGGACGCGGTGCGGTCGAAAATGTTTTCCAAGCTGGCGCGCGAAATCACTGTCGCGGCCAAGACCGGCACGCCGGACCCGGCGATGAACCCGAGGCTTCGCCTTGCGGTGCAGAACGCCAAGGCCGTGTCGATGCCGAAGGACAACATCCAGCGCGCCATCAACAAGGCTTCCGCGGGCGACGGCGAGAACTACGAAGCCGTGCGCTACGAGGGCTATGGCCCGGGCGGCGTGGCGCTGATCGTCGAGGCGCTGACCGACAACCGCAATCGCTCGGCATCCAATGTGCGCGCCGCCTTCACCAAGGCCGGCGGGGCGCTCGGCGAAACCGGCTCGGTGTCCTTCATGTGGAACCGCGTCGGCGAAATCTACTATCCGGCTTCGGCCGGCAGCGCCGACAAGGTGATGGAAGCCGCGATCGAGGCCGGCGCCGACGATGTCGAGTCCGACGAGGAAGGCCACACCATCTATTGCAGCTTCGAAAGTCTCGGCGACGTGTCGAAATCGCTAGAAGCGGCGCTCGGCGAGGCTGAATCGGTCAAGGCGATCTGGCAGCCGCAGAACAACGTCCCGGTCGACGAAGAGCGGGCGCAGTCGCTGATGAAGCTGGTCGCCACCCTCGAGGATGACGACGACGTGCAGAGCGTCTACGCCAATTTCGAGGTCGACGACGAGACGATGGCCAAGCTCAGCGCGGCCTGACCGGCAACGCGATCCGATATGAGCGAAGCTCAATCTCGTATGACCGACAAGCCGCTTCCCGTCATCCGCATCACCTATTGCACGCAATGCCAATGGCTGTTGCGTGCCGGCTGGATGGCGCAGGAGCTGCTTTCCACCTTCGGCACCGATCTCGGCGAGGTGACGCTGGTGCCGGGCACCGGCGGCATCTTCACCATTTCCTGCAACGATCAGCTGATCTGGGACCGTAAGCGCGACGGCGGCTTTCCGGATGCGGCGAAGCTGAAGCAGCTGGTCCGCGACGTCATCGATCCGGATCGGGATCTCGGCCATGCTGACCGCAAAACCCACAAGAAGACCGACCCCGCCTGAGGCGGGGTCTTTAGCATTGCGGCCGCGTATCTCAGATCAAAGCCATGATGAAGCAGGCCATCGACACGATAGCGGTGACGGTGCGGACGTGGTTCCACATCACCCATTGGCTCAGATGGTTCGCCCAGACGGCGGCGCCGTTGGCGCTCTGCGGATCGACGGCGGCTAAAGCGTCGTTGAGCGGAACGTTGATGACCATGGTCACGATCGGGTTGCCGACGAAATAGATCACCGCGCCGGCAAGCAGCCAGTATGAGCCCGACTGGCTCCAGCCGAAGAGAGCGGCGGCAATCAACACCAGGCAGATGACGCCGGTGCCGAACAGCGCCGTCATGAAGGTCGGCGTGATCACCGTGACATTGATCGAATTCATCGCCGCGATGCCGCTTGGGACGGGCAGCCGCGCGAGTGCCGCCATGACGAAATTGGAAAAGGCGAAGAACACGCCGCCGACCACGCCGGAGCCGATCGCGGCGATGAAGGTGAGGGTGGGGAGAAGTTTCATCATCTCAGTTGGCTCCAGATGTCGGTTGGTCTGCAAATGTGATAAATCCTCACATTTGCAAAACGTGATAAACCCTCGTATTTTGTAAGTCAAGCTGGTGTTGGAGAATCGCCTGGAGGAAGCCATGGACGAGAAAGTCACCGCCAAGCCGGATCAGGCCATCATCGGCTCGCCGCGCCGGTCGCCGAGCCAGCAGCGCAGCCGCGAGCGGGTCGAGCGCATGCTTGCCGCCGCCTCGGCGCTGATTGCCGAGCAGGGCAGCGATGCGATGCGGATGGGCGAGGTGGCGGAGCGGGCAGGGGTGTCGATCGGCTCGCTCTACCAGTTCTTTCCGGACAAGCGGGCGATCGTCTGGGCGCTGGCCGAGCGCTACACCGCCGAGAGCCAGGCCTGCATCTCGGCGGCGCTGAAAGATGTCAGGGACGCCGAAGGACTGAAGCAGGCGTTTTCAGAGCTGGTCGACATCTACTATCAGCTGTTCCTGGCCGAGCCGGTTATACGCGACGTCTGGTCGGGCACGCAGGTCGACAAGGCCCTGCGCTCGCTCGAGCTCGCCGACAGCCGAGCCAATGCCGAATTTTTGGTCGCGGTGCTGAAGCGGCTGAGGTCCGATGCCGATCCGGTCGAACTGGAGACGACGGCCTTCCTCGTCTGGCAGATGGGCGAGGCGGCCGTGCGACTGGCGATCTCGGTCGATCGGGAGGAGGGTGACAGGTTGGTTGAGGCCTACAGGCGCATGGCGCTGCGGGAGTTGGTGGGGGAGTAGCGGCCTTCCTCCTCGCAGCGTACGCGATTGGCGAAATCGCCGGCGAGAGCGTCCCCTCTCCCCGTCACTATACGGGGAGAGGATGCCGGCAGGCAGGTGAGGGGCAGCGCCGGCCTATGAAAAGTGCACTGTCACCGAATTTCTCTGATGTATTTCTGTTGTTGCTGATGGTCAGCTTGCCGACGCCGGCGCTGCCCCTCATCCGCCCTTCGGGCACCTTCTCCCCGTTGAACGGGGAGAAGGAAGAAAACAAAAAACCCGCCTCGAAGGCGGGTTTTTCAAATCCTGCGGGCGTATCCGGGTTAGAGGCCGAAACCCTCGAAGCGCTTCTTGAACTTCGACAGGCGGCCGCCGCGGTCGAGCAGGGTCTGCTGGCCGCCCGTCCATGCCGGGTGCGTGGTCGGGTCGATGTCGAGGTTCATCGTGTCGCCTTCCTTGCCCCAGGTCGAACGGGTCAGGTATTCGGTGCCGTCGGTCATGACGACCTTGATGGTGTGGTAGTCGGGATGGATATCGGCCTTCATTGTCTTATGTCCTGGCTTGCCGGCGCCGGTGACGGGCCAATGGCCTGCGTCGATGCGCCCCTTTTTAAAACTCGAAGCCGCAGCTAATGAAAAGCCACGGCTTCTAAAACGGTCGGCGAGCCTATACATCAGCCGGAATTGAATCACAAGGCCGCGGCAAGCGCATATTGAAGCGCGGTGTTGACCAGCGGCCAGAGGAAACGCTCATGGCGGATATCGGTGCCAGTGGAGACCAGCGCAGGCGCTCGGTCCGGCCGCTGAGAAACCTTTTCCCCTATATCACGCGCTACCGGAAACTGGCGGTCGGCGCGATCATCTCGCTGGTCGTGGCGGCGGTGACGACGCTTGCCCTGCCGATGGCCGTGCGGCGCATGATCGATCACGGTTTCCAGGCCTCGGGCTCCACCTTCATCGCTGAATATTTCGCCGCGCTGGTGGCGATGGCGGCGCTGCTCGCCGCCGCCTCTGCCAGCCGCTACTATTTTGTGATCACGCTCGGCGAGCGCGTCGTCGCCGACATCCGCCGCGACGTTTTTGCCCATGTCACGACGCTGTCGCCCGCCTTTTTCGATCGCACGCATTCGGGCGAGATCGTATCGCGGCTCGCCGCCGACACCACGCAGGTGAAGTCGGCGGTCGGCGCCACCGCCTCGGTCGCGCTGCGCAATGTCATCCTGGGCCTCGGCGCGGTGGCGATGATGGTCGTCACCAGCCCGAAGCTTTCCGGCCTGGTGATCGCGGCCATTCCGCTGATCGTGCTGCCGCTGGTCGCTTTCGGCCGCTCGGTGCGGCGCAAGTCCCGGCAAGCGCAGGATACGCTCGCGGAGGCCACCGCCTACGCCAGCGAGCAGATCGGCGCTGTGCGCACGCTGCAGGCCTTCACCAACGAGAAGCTGGTCACCGGCCGCTTCGCGGCCGCCGTCGACGCGGCCTTCGAAGCGGCGCGGGCCTCGGTGTTCGCGCGCTCCTTCCTGACCTTCTTCGCCATCTTCATGATATTTTCCTCGGTGGTGGCGGTGCTGTGGTTCGGCTCGCGCGACGTGCTTGCCGGCACGCTGTCGCCCGGCACGCTCAGCCAGTTTCTGCTCTATTCGGTGTTCGCCGCCGGCGCGCTCGGCGCCTTGTCGGAAGTGTGGAGCGAGCTGTCGCAGGCGGCGGGCGCCGCCGAGCGGCTGACCGAGATCCTGGCCGAGACGCCGACGATCCAACGGCCGGTCGATCCCGTCGCGCTGCCGGCCACGGCCAAGGGCGCGATCAGCTTCGACGACGTCTCCTTCTCCTATCCGGCGCGGCCGGACCGCGCCGCCGTGCATGGCCTGAGCTTCCAGGTTAAGCCCGGCGAGACGGTGGCGATCGTCGGGCCTTCGGGCGCCGGCAAAAGCACTGTCTTCTCGCTGATCCTGCGCTTCTACGATCCCGAGACCGGGCGCGTCGCCATCGACGGCGTCAATCTGCGCGAGGCCGACCCGGCCGCCATCCGTCAACGCATCGCGATCGTGCCACAGGACGTCACCATCTTCGCGGCAAGCGTGCGCGACAATATCGGCTTCGGCCGGCAGGGCGCCGGCGACGCCGAGATCGAGGCCGCCGCCAAGGCCGCGCTTGCCGATGAATTCATCGCCAGACTGGGCAACAGCTATGACAGCCAGGTCGGGGAGCGCGGCGTGACACTGTCGGGCGGCCAGCGCCAGCGCATCGCGACTGCCCGCGCCATCTTGCGCGACGCGCCGATCCTCCTGCTCGACGAGGCGACCTCGGCGCTCGACGCCGAAAGCGAGACCCTGGTGCAACGGGCGCTGGAGCGGCTGATGCGCGGGCGCACCACCATCGTCATCGCGCACCGACTGGCGACGGTGCTCAAGGCCGACCGCATCCTGGTCATGGAGGGCGGCCGCATCGTCGAGGAAGGCACGCATCAGAGCCTTGTCGCCAAGGGCGGCATCTACGCGCGGCTCGCCAAGCTGCAGTTCGAGGCAGGCGCCGACGCGTTCAAAGGCGCGGCGGAGTAGAAATGTGTCAGCCTGGTCGCCAGTCGGCGAGTAGAGTGATGCGGCCCAAGTGTTTTGTTTTGGCAAAATGCCGCCGGTCGGCTGTTACCAACGTTGCAGCGCGATTGATGGCGATGGCGTGGTAAACGCAATCGTTGAGCGTCGGATAGCCGCCAGCCGGACTGAGCTGCGTCGCCATCTCCTGTGTTTTGGCCAGTTCGTCCATATCCGGCTCCAGAAGCTCGAAACCGCCTTCGCGCAATCCGGCGATGAGCTTTGCGACCATGACAAAGGATTGCTCATAATGGAGCGCAGTCGATAGCGCCTCGTAAAGCAGGATGCCGGGAGCGGCTATGGCGCGGCCATCTGCAATGTTCTTCGCGAACAGATTTCGAGCCTGTTCGCTGTCATCCTCATCCCGAAAGAGTTTGATGAAGATCGACGCGTCGACGATGATCACTTTTTGCGGCCTTCGAGGATATCCACCGGCCGGCCGTCCATTTCCTGGCGAATTCTGCGCAGCACGTCGGTGGAGTCTTCGCCGCCGGTCGAGGTCGACTTGAATTCCCGGATCATTTTCAGAGCGCGTTCTTTCGCGGCGTCCTTCAATGCCTTCGCGATCGCCTCTTCGACAAAGCGGGATCGCTTGCTTTTCGGAATCTGGCTTTCAAGCGTCTCCTTGATCGTGCTGTCGATCGAAAACGTTGCGCGTTCCTTGGGACCTGAAGCGTTCATCTGCGCACCTCCCAATCATAACATACAGTAGTACGAAATGGTACGCAAATGAGCGGCCATTGCCGCCGGGGTCGGTCTATGAGGCTCCGTACCGCCAGCGCAGATGCTCCGTGAAGTAAGCGGCGTTCAGCTTCTCGCCAGTGGCGCGCTCGAGCAGCTCGGGCGTCGACCAGCGCGAGCCCTGCGACCAGATCTTTGCGCGACGCCACTCGTTGATGGCGCTGAAATCGCCCTTGGCAAGGTCCTCGTCGGCGGACGGGTGCTCCCTGGTCAAAGCCGCCCATTGCTGCGCCGCCATCATGGCGCCCAACGTGTAGGAGGGGAAATAGCCGAAAGCGGCGCCCGGCCAGTGCACGTCCTGCATCGGCCCCTCGGCCGGGTTGTCGATGGTCGAGAGGCCGAGATAGTCGCGCATCTTGACGTCCCATGCCTCGGGGAGGTCGGCGGCTTCCAGCCGGCCGGACACCAGCTCCTGCTCGAGTTCGTAGCGCAGGATGACATGCAGCGGATAGGTGACCTCGTCGGCGTCGACGCGGATCAGGCCGCGCTCGACATGGTGGACATGCGGCAGGATGTCGACGAGCGACCAGGCTTCGCCGAGATGTCTTTCGACCATCGGCAAAGCCCAGCGCCAGAAGGCGGGGTTGCGGCCGACCTGCTTTTCGACGAACAGGCTCTGGCTCTCATGCACGGCCATGCCGCGCGCCTTGCCGAGCGGCCAATGCGACCAGGCCTTCGGCAGGTTCTGCTCGTAGAGCGCATGACCGGTCTCGTGCAGCACGCCCATCAGCGCCGACAGGAAATCGGAGGTCTTGTAGCGGGTGGTGATGCGCACATCGGTCGGCACGCCGCCGCAGAAGGGATGGTGCGATACCGACAGCGAGCCATGGGTGAGGTCGAAGCCGACGGCCGCCATCATGGCAAGGCCGAGCTCGCGCTGGCGGTCGACGGCATAGCTGCCTGACAGCGGCTTCAATGGGTGCTTCGCCAATCGCGCATCCTGCACGGCCAGCGCATGCGGCAGGAAGTCCTTGAGAAAGACCTTCAGCTCGGCAAACACCGGCGTGATGTCGGCGGCGCGGTTGCCGGGATCATACTGCTCCATCAGCGCGTCATAGGGGGCGAGGCCGAGCGCGTCGGCGCGCAGCGCCGCCTCTTCCCGCACCAGGGCCACGACGCCTTCCAGTGCCGGCAGGAAGCCCGCCCAGTCGTTCCTGGCGCGCAAGCTCCGCCAGAGCTGCTCGGAGCGCATGCGCGCTACCGTCTGGCGTTCGACAAACTCGGCCGGCAGGCAGGTGAGGTTGGTGTATTGCCGGCGCAGTTCCCTGACCGCCGCCTGCTGTTCCTCGCTGAGCGGCTCGGCTTCGGCGGCCGAAATCCAGTCGCCGATCTCCGGCGCGGTCGCCTGGCGATGCAACATGCCGGCCAGCGAGGACATCGCCTCGGCGCGTTTCTCGCCGCCGCCAACCGCCATATGCGTCGCCTCGTCGGCGCCGAGTATGGCCAAAGCATGCTCCAGCGCTTCGAGCTTGTGGCCGAGGTCGTCGAGTTTCTGGAAGGACATGATGGATACCCAGCTTCAATGTGGCTGGCGCGAAAAGATACCAACGCACCGCGCTTGGCAACCCTGATCGGCCGGGATGGAACCAGTGGTCTTGCCTTGTGGGGCGGCTGCGTGATCAATGCCGGGAACAAGCCGCTGGAGGGGACGATGATCGGCAATATCCTGGTCGGGCTGGTGGCGCTGATCCATTGCTACATCGTCTATCTGGAGATGGTGCTTTGGGACACGCCGCGCGGTCGCAAGGCGTTCGGACTGACGCCGGAATTCGCTAGCGCCTCGAAGGTGCTCGCCGCCAATCAGGGGCTCTATAACGGCTTTCTCGCCGCGGGCCTGATATGGGGTCTCTACCTCGGCACTGCGGGCTTTCAGGTCAAGATGTTCTTCCTGCTGTGCGTCGCGACAGCCGGCCTCTACGGCGCGGCAACTGTCGGCCGCAAGATTCTCTTTGTTCAGACGGTTCCGGCAGTGCTTGCGATCCTCGCGCTTTGGCTCGGCCTATAACCAAAGCGATACGCGATCGAAAAAGGACGCCCTCTGGGCCAGGTCCCGCGGGCGCCAGGTGGTCCCTTCCCTGGTGGTCAACCGTTCGGGTAATTCCCGCCGTCGTCGCCGTCGCCTATCATGAAGCCGCTGCCGGTGTCGTTCATCAGCCTCTGGTCGACATTGTCGAGGCGGCGCAGCAGTTCATGGTATTGCGCGGACGGGATCCGGCCGTGATCAGAAGCCGCGACATGCTCCGCGGCCTGGCTGATGCGAGCGGCGCGCATGTGCAGTTGCTGCGCCTCGGAAGCCGAAATGTTGTTTGCCTGCCGGGCATCGGTGATGCCCTGATCCACGCCTTGGACCTGATCGATAAGACCGGCCGCGCGGGGGCCGACGAAATCGGCCGTAGGGGTCGCGTCGAGAGCCCCCTTGTGGTGTCCGGCCGCATAGGCGCCGGCGAGCGGGGCCGCGATCAACGCGGCAGCCAGAGTCATAGTCTTGAGAGATGTTGAAGCGCGCATGGCGGCGCATCCTCCGATAGGGAAGGCTGCGGCCCTGCCGCATTGCCTTCCGACCTTTGCGGGCCGTCCGGTTCCGTCGCGTCGCGATGGGAGGCATCGCCGGCGGTCCCCGGCCCTGCGCGGCAAATTAGGTGCGTCGATTGCCGATGGTAATGTTTTCAGGACTTGCCGGCGGGACTTGGTACTCTAAGTATTCAGCCGACAAACAACTTCCCGTGACTTGGTGTGATAATGGATCACCGTTCGGTGAGCTTCAGTTCAATGCGGCGGTTCTTGCTGCGCGCCTCGTCGGTGTCGGCGGGGTCGAGTGGCTGGAACTCGCCGAAGCCGGCGGCCACCAGCCGGTTGGCCGGCACGCCGTTCTCGATCAGAAACTTCACCACCGAGGTGGCGCGCGCGGTCGACAGTTCCCAGTTGTCGCGATAGCGGCCGGTGCCGGACAGCGGCTTGTTGTCGGTGTGGCCGTCGACGCGCAGCACCCAGCTGATCTCCGGCGGGATTTCCTTCTGCAATTCGATGATGGCGTCGGCGAGCTTCTTCATCTCGACCTTGCCGGCGTCGTTGATTTCGTCGGAGCCGGTCGGAAACAGCACCTCCGACTGGAAGACGAAACGGTCGCCGACGATGCGGATGTTCTCACGGTCGGCGAGGATCTCGCGCAACCGACCGAAGAAGTCGGAGCGGTAGCGGTTGAGCTCCTGGACGCGCTGCGCCAGCGCCACGTTCAGACGGCGGCCGAGATCGGCGATCTTGGTGTTGGAGTCGCGGTCGCGCTGCTCGGAGACGTTAAGAGCGTCTTCGAGCGCGCCGATCTGCTTGCGCAGCGCCGCGATCTGCTGGTTGAGGATCTCGACCTGGCTCAGCGCCTGCTGGCTGATCTGGCGCTGGTTGCTGAGCTCGCCGGAAAGCTGGTCCGCCCGCTTGTTGGCCGCGTCGCCGGCGCCGGCGCCCTGCGCCAGCAATTGCTCGAGGCGGCTCTTTTCGGCCTGCGCCGCCGACAGCGATGCCTGCAGGTTGGCGAGCGTATCCTCCTTGTCCTGGCTGTTCGAGCGCTCCAGCGCGAGCAACTGGGTCAGCTCGTTGATCTGCGAGTTGAGACGGTTGAGCACGGTGTCCTTGCCGGAGATCTCGCGGCTGAGCAGGAACTGCGCCAGCACGAAGACGGTGAGCAGGAACATGATCGCCAGAAGCAGCGTCGACAAGGCGTCGACGAAACCCGGCCAGTAGTCGATGCGGCGGTCGGCGCGCCGTCTTGCCAGCGCCACGTCAGTGGACCCCTTGCTTCTTCAGCGCGTCGGCGATCTTCTCCAGCGTGTTGCGCATGGCCTTCTGCTCGTCCGACTGGGCCTCGACCCAGTCGCGCATGATCTGCTGCTCGGAGCGCATGTTCTTCACCAGCCCCGAGATGCCGTCGGCGAGGTTGGCCATGGCGGTGGCGACGCGCGGATTGGAGCCGCCGCCATTCTCCTGCAGGCTGCGCAACCGCTCCGACAGTAGGCGGATGTCCTCGGAGGATTCGGTCTTGGCGGTGTCGGAGACGACGATGTCGGACGACAGGTCGGTGACCGAGGACAGCCAGTTCTCAAGCTCGGTGTAGAAACGGGTCTGGGCGCGGCCGGCCTGCAGGTCGAGGAAGCCGAGCACAAGCGAGCCGGAAAGGCCGAACAGCGAGGACGAAAAGGCGGTGCCCATGCCGGCGAGCGGCGCCGACAGACCCTGCTTCAGCGCATCAAGCACGGCGGCGGCATCGCCGGTGCCGGGATCCAGCGCTTCGATCGTCTCGCGGATCGAGGCGATGGTGTTGAGCAGGCCCCAGAAGGTGCCGAGCAGGCCGAGGAACACAAGCAGGCCGACCAGGTAGCGTGAGGTGTCGCGGCTCTCGTCGAGGCGGGTTGCGATGGAATCCAGCATCGTGCGCATCGACGAGGTCGAGAAGGCGATCGTCGACGAGCGGCCGATCATCGCCTTCATTGGCGCCAACAGCACCGGCTCGGTGGTTTCGGAGCCGGCGCGGAAGGAATTGACCCAGCGCACCTCGCGGAACAGCCGCCCGACCTGGACGAAGGCAAGCAGGATGCCGACCGCCAGCACGCCGACGATCAGCCCGTTGAGGCCCGGATTGCTGGAGAAGGCGGTGGAGATCTGGCGGGTGAGGATGGCGGCGATGAAAGCGACGATGATCAGGAAGATCACCATGGTGAGCAGGAAGACCTGCGGGCTCGACAGCTTGTGCGGATCGTAGACAAGGACGTCCGATCGCCTGCCGAAGGATCTGAGAAAAGCCATCCGTGCCCCGTTTCCGATGCCACCCGCCGCAGAATTGCCGCGACTCTAAACGGAATTGTGACCAAATTGAATGGTGCTTGGCAATATGGCCTATGTCATGGATTAGAACCGGTTGACGACCAGGCAGTCGACCATGGCGGCCAGATGCAGCCCGGCGCCGGTGACGACGAAGCCGTGCCAGACGGCATTGTGGAAGCGCAGGCCTTTCCAGGCGAAGAAGACGACGCCCAGGGAATAGACGATGCCGCCGGCGACGAGCAGCGCGACCGAGGTCGGCGGCAGCGTCTCGATCAGCGGTCCGGCGAGCACCACGCCGCTCCAGCCGATGGCGAGGTAGAAGAGGATGGCCAGCCGGTCGTAGCGGCCGGGCAGGAACATCTTGATGGCGATGCCGGCCAGCGCGGCACCCCACACGACGACGATCATGGGCAATGCCAGCGGCGAGTTGTCGAGTTGGGCTAGGAAGGGCGTGTAGGTGGCGGCGATCAGGAGATAGATCGCGGCGTGGTCGAAGCGGCGCAGGATCCATTTCGCCGGCCAGGATACCGGCCACAGATTGTAGGCCAGCGACACCGACAGCACGGTGAGCAGCGAGACGACATAGAACACAGCGGCGGCATACTCGCCGGGGCCGGCATGGAAAGCCGCGAGCGCCAGGAAGGCGGAGCCCGCCGCGATCGCCAGCACGATGCCCACCGCGTGGACGATGCCGTCGGCGATCATTTCGGCGCGCGAATAATGCCAGCGTCCCACGAAGGGGATCTCAAGCTGCGTATCTGGTCGCGCGTCGCTCATCACATGATCCTGCAACCCTAATCTGGGCAGTCGCGGACCAGTATTTCAAGCTTCGGTTGCGGTTTTGCGACTGCGGCGCCGCGCGTCCTTTCGACGCGCAAAGAGCGCTGTGGCGCGTTGATTTGCGCATGATCCCTTGCGAAAATCGATTCCGACTTTCGCGGTAGGGCGCTGACCGCGACGCCGCGCTCAGCGAGGCGCCAACGGCTTCTTCACGGTCTTGAGCAGCGCGCGCTGGATGAGCTCGTTGCCGGCGACGACCTCGCCATTGTCCAGCATGTCCTGCGCGCCATCCATGTCGGAGACGAAGCCGCCGGCTTCGCGCACCAGAAGGATGCCGGCGGCGATATCCCAGGACGACAGGCCGGTTTCCCAGAAGCCGTCCATGCGTCCGGCCGCGACATAGGCAAGGTCGAGCGCCGCGGAACCGAGGCGGCGAACACCCGAGACTTCGGCCATGACGTTGCGCAGCTCGATCAGGAAGTTGCCGTGCTGGCCGCGGCCGAGATGCGGCACGCCGCAGCCGATCACCGCGTCGGTGAGCTTGGAGCGGCCGGCAACGCGCAGCCGGCGGTCGTTCATGAAGGCGCCGCCGCCGCGCTCGGCCGTGTAGAGCTCGTCCATGGCCGGATTGTAGACGACGCCGGCGACGACCTGGCCCTGGCGCTCGAGCGCGATCGACACCGAGAAGAGCGGGATGCCGTGCAGGAAGTTGGTGGTGCCGTCGAGCGGATCGACGATCCAGCGGTGCTGGGCGTCCTCGCCCTCCACGGCGCCGCGCTCCTCCATCAGGAAGGCATAGCCCGGCCGCGCCTTCGACAGCTCGGCGTAGACGATCTCTTCGGCCTTGCGGTCGGCCTGGCTGACATAGTCGCCCGGTCCCTTCATCGAGACCTGCAGGTTCTGCACCTCGCCGAAGTCGCGCGACAGCGAGCGGCCGGCCTTCATCGCGGCCTGCACCATGACGTTGAGGAGAGCGGAACGCGCCATTTTTTCTTCCTGGCTTTTTCTTCCTACCGGCCGGCGCTCAATCGGCGCGGCGCATATAGGTGATTTCGTTGGTGTCGACGATGATGCGCTCGCCGGCCGAGATGAAGGGCGGCACCAGAACGCGGATGCCGTTTTCCAGCACCGCCGGCTTGTAGGAGGAGGCGGCCGTCTGGCCGCGCACCACCGGATCGGCCTCGGTGACGGTCAGCGTCACCTGGTCGGGCAGCGAGATGCCGATCGGCCGCTCCTCGTAGAGCTGCACCGTCACCATCATGCCGTCCTGCAGGAAGGCGGCGCGCTCGCCGACGAAGTCCTTCGCCAGCTCGAGCTGCTCGTAGCTTTCAGTGTCCATGAACACCAGCGCATCGCCCTGCTCGTAGAGGAACGAGAAATCCTTGAGGTCGAGCCTTATCTGCTCGACGGTCTCGGCCGAGCGGAAGCGCTCGTTGAGCTTGGTGCCGTTGATCAGGTTCTTCAGCTCGACCTGGTTGTAGGCGCCGCCCTTGCCGGGCTTGACGGTGTTGGTCTTGACCGCCACCCACAGCCCGCCATCGTGCTCGATGACATAGCCGGGACGGATTTCGCTGCCACTGATCTTGGCCATGATGAACTGATCCGGAATGAGATTTTCTGGCGCGGGTCGCGCTTTGGCGCCTCCAAGACCACAAATTGCCAAGGTAGGCAAGGGAGGGAACCCGAGCGGTTGCCGCGGCGACGCGCCTCAAGGCAGGCGATTTGCCTTTTGCAGCGCCTGCTTGGTCTGGTCGTCGTCGAGGCCCTGCAGGAAATCGTCCATCTGCGGGTCGATCAGTCCGGCGCGACGAGCGACGATATACCAGGCGCCGGCGAGGATCAGGTCCGGGTCGGTGCCGATGCCGCCCATATAGAGCTTGGCGAGGCGGTTCTGGGCGGCGACATTGCCGCCTTGCGCCGCCCGTCTTATCCAGGCAAAGCCCGATTTCAGGTCGCGCTCGCCACCGCGCCCCTCGATCATCCAGGCGGCGAGGTCGATCTGCGCCGTGTCGTAGTTTTGGCGCGCGGCTTGCGTCAGGAGGATACGCGCCTGGGCGTCGTCATGCGGCTTGCCGCCGGCGCCGTTGGCATAGAGTTGCGCCATCGCGTATTGCGCGTCGGCAAGGCCGGTGGCGGCCGCGCGCTCGTAGTAGACGGCGGCTTTCACAAGCCCGTCATCGCCGGGATCCTGCTGGACAAGCAACTGCGCGAAGTTGAACTGCGCAAGCCGGTTGCCGGCCTCGGCCGAGGCCTGCATCAGCGCGAAGGCGCCCTTTTCGTCCTTCTTCACATAGCGGCCGTCGAGCAGCATCAGCGCATATTGGAACTGCGCCTCCGGCACGCCCTGTTCCGCGGCCAGCCCATACCATTTTGCGGCCTCGGCGGGATTGAGCGGCACGCCCAGCCCGCGCGACAGGATTTCGGCCACCAGCGTCTCGGCGGCCGGATCGCCGTTCTTGGCGCGCTCCATGGCGAGATTGTATGCGGTCTTGTAGAGGCCGCGCTGGAAGGCGCCATAGGCGGCGTCCGGCTGCTTGGCGCCGAAACGGTCGGGATTGACGGTGTCGGCCGATGGCGGAGTCATGGTGGCCGGCTGCGGCAAGGTGTTCTGGATCGGCTTGTCGATATGCGGATCGCCGCCGAACCGGCTCGCATCCGGCGCGGTGTCCGGCGTGGCTGTGTCCGGCTTGCCCTTATCCGGCGTGCCCGTGGCCAGCGAGCCTGCATCCGGCTTGGCTGCGTCTGGCGCGCCCTTGTCCGGCGCACTCGTCTCCGGCCGGGGCTGGGGCAGAGGCACGGTCTCGGTCGCGCTCGCCGTTTCGCCCAGCCAGCAAGCCGGAACCAGCAAGCCGGCCAGGACGGCCAGAGGAAGCACACGCAAGCGCATGTCAGTCCTCGAAACGCGGCGCGGTTTCATCGAGCAGCGCGTTGGCGGCGGCGATCGCCGCCGCGGGATCGCGCCCATCGGCGAAAACGGCGCTGGACAGCGCCACGAATTCGGCGCCGGTCGCGGCCACCGCCTCGACGGAAGCAAGCTCGGAGCCGCCCATGACGATGCAGGGAATCGAGATCATCTCAGCCCACCATTCGCCGAGGGCGAGGTTGCGGTGATGCGGCTCCGGCTTGTTGTCGTAGCCGAAGCGGCCGAAGAACATGTAGTCGGGCCGTTCCTCGCCGAGCTCCAGCGCCTCGTCGCGCGTCTTGGCGCCGCCGGCGCCGACCATCATCTTGCCGGCCAGTCGCTCGATCGTCTCGGCGAGCTCCCGCGGCTTTGCCTCGACATGGATGCCGTCGGCCTGGACGCGCCCGGCGATGCGGCTGTCGCCGGCGATGATGACGGCGATGCCGGCGCCTTGAGCGATCGGCACGATCCGTTCGGCAAAGGCCTGGAAGGAAGCATCGTCCATGCCGTTGTCGGGCAGGATAAGCGAAGCGACGTCGCCGCCCTCGAAGGCCGCGCAGATATGCTCGGCCGGCACGAGCGGCGGCGCGATCAGCACGATGCGGCAGCGATTGGGCGGGGTTAAATCGTTCATTGGCCTTCGATCCCGGTTTCGCCTATGCCGGGCGAAGATGGTTGCATTGCGGCATAGAGCAAAGCGGCCAGCTTGAACAGGAGGGCGAAGCAGGATCGTCGTGCGCGGGGACGCCGCCGGATCGCCGCGCTCCGTCGTTTACAGAGCCGGTTCGCGGAAACGCCGAACCGCTCCAGGGATCACCCGTCCGGCAGGCTGAAGACGGCGCACGGTCTGACAATTCCACGCAATTGGTGTTCGCCCAGCGGGACCAAGGGCGTCGAGGTTTCCGCCGCGACAGCACCGGAGATCAGGACGCTCCATCCAAGCGGCCGACACAGGCCTTCGAGCCTGCTGACGAGGTTCACGGCCGGGCCGATTGCCGTGAAATCCAGACGGTCGGCGGTGCCGACATTGCCCCACACCATGTCGCCGATGTGCAGCGCCATGCCGAATTGCAGCTCGGGCATGCCCTGTCCGGCACGAACCTGATTGAGCTGCGCCATCCCCGCCCGCGCCGCTGCGACCGCGCGCAACGCCGTCTCGCAAGCCTCTGAGACCGAGCGCTCGCCGACAGGAAAGATCGCCAGCACGCCGTCGCCGATGAATTTCAGCACCTCGCCGCCAAAAGCGTGAACGGCGCCGGCGATGCGATCGAAGCTGGCGTTGAGCGCCGCCACGACCTGCTCGGCGTCCGTCTCTTCCGACAGGGCGGTAAAGTCGCGCAAATCGCTGTAGAGCAGGACCGCGCGGATTGTCTCGCCAACCTCGCGCCGCGAACGGCCGGCCAACACCTGCGCCGCGCTGCGTTGCCCAAGATAGGCCTCAAGCAGGGCCGACAGCGTCGACCTGGCGGCGAGAGCGGCAAGCGGCGCCACGGCGAAGCGCGCCACCTGGTCCAGTGTTTTCGATTCGTGCTCCGCGAGAGGGCGTGCCGCGGCCCAGTTCAGTTTTGGATTCCCCGATTGCGCATCCTCGCGCTTGGGACCAACCGTGTAATCGTGCACGACACCGGTTCCCAGTCCCGCCAGCCATTCGCGTCCGAGATCTGCCTCTCCGGTTCCAGGCATCATGCCGGCGCCAAAACCCAGCGCCTCCATGACGACGCCTGTCTCCGCCCGCCACAGCCAGGCGCGGCGCGTTATGATCGGATGCGGCGCGGCGAGCGTCAGGGCTCCACCGACGAGCGGCAACCCGTCGTCAACCAGCCGCGCGCCGAGCGTGGCCAGAAAATCATCCGGCTGGACGGCGCCGCCGGCGCTGTCGACCAGCCAGGCGAAAGTTGAAGAAAGCCGCATCGATATGATCATGCTTCGGCGTTCCGTCGCTGTCACCAGCGCGAATCGAGCCAACGAGATTTTAGTTGAACGGCAGGGCGATTTGGCTTCGAATCGAAAGCGCTGGCCCGGCGCCACCTGCCAGGCGAGCCGTGTTGGCGCGCAAACCCGGGAGGTTTCGATGGCTGAACCCTTGATCGTTCGTCGCGAGGTACAGATCGCGGCGCCGCCGGCGACAGTCTTCGCCTTCCTGACAGATCCGGACAAGATTGTGCGCTGGATGGGAACGGAGGCAACGGCGGAACCCAACCCTGGCGGTCTCTATCTGCTGAATTTGGGAGGAAGAGCCACGGCTCGCGGCCAATTCACCGAGGTCATACCCGTCCACCGCCTTGCCTACAGCTTCGGCTGGGAGGGCAACGATCGGACGCCACCCGGTTCGAGCCTCGTCGAAATCGATCTGGTCGAAGAGCCGGGCGGGACGCGGGTCAAGCTCACCCATAGCGGCCTTGCCGACCGAGAGATTTGCGACAGCCACGAGAAGGGCTGGACGCACTATCTGGATCGGCTCGCAATCACCGCCGCCGGTGGCGACCCGGGACCGGACAAAATGTAGGGCAGCGGCCGCAATTGCCGACAGCCAGCGGCCAATCGCTAGTGTGTTTCACCGTTTCACGGAAACGGCGAAACGCGCTATCTTCTTGTTTTTACGCAATTCCGGACGGAAAACCGCTCACACCTCTCCTGGAATTGCTCTAGAGTTCAAGCTTGTAGCCGATATGGCTGGCTTTGAAGCCAAGCCGCTCATAGAAGCGGTGCGCGTCCGTCCGGCTCTTGTTCGTCGTCAGCTGCACGACCCGGCAGCCGCGCTCGCGGCATTTGTCGATCGCCCATTCCAACAGGCGCTGTCCCAGCCCCTCGCCGCGCCGCGATAGGCCGGCGAGAAAGGTGATCTGGAGCGTGCCGATGACCGTCGTTGCCATCGGTCATCACCGCGAGCAACTGGTTCGGATCGCCGTCTATCGCCGCGAAGGCGTCCAGATAGGGTTGCGCCAGCGGCAGGCTTGCGTCTTCACGGGCCCGGCCCAGCGCATCGTCGGCAAGCATTGCGACGATGACCGCAACGTCCGCTTCACGTGCACGGCGAATGCTGATGGCGTTCATTTCCACTCTCCGAAATGGCGGGCCGACCGACCGGCGGACCCTGGCGGGGCGGATGGTCGTGCTGATTGGGCGGCAATAGCGGATGCCGGCATTAATGACTATCCCGGCGGCGCCGTTCTGCGCTATGGCTTGGTTCCCCGCCTCCTCCAACCTTCTCTTGCCGATGTCAGGCTTGCTCAGCGATCCCTGGTTCTATGCCGCCGCCATCCCGGCGGTGATCCTTGTCGGCCTGTCGAAAGGCGGCTTCGGCGGCGCCGTCGGCTTCGTCGGCGTGCCGTTGATGGCGCTGACCATCCCGCCGGTCCAGGCAGCGGCCATCCTGCTGCCGATCCTGTGCCTGATGGATATCGTTTCGGTGTGGACGTGGTGGGGCGTCTATGACCGCAAGATGCTGGTCGACATGATGCCCGGCGCCGTCATCGGCATCGGCCTCGGCTGGCTGACCGCCGCCTTGGTGACCGAGGAGATGGTGCGGCTGATCGTCGGCGCCGTCGCACTGGTGTTCGTGCTGCGCTGGCTCTACCTGCAGTTCCGCCATGGCGCCGATCATGCGGCCGAGCCGAACCGCATCGCCGCCGCCTTCTGGGGCACGGTCGCCGGCTTCACCAGCTTCGTCGCCCATGTCGGCGGTCCGCCCTTCCAGGTCTATGCGCTGCCGATCCGGCTTGATCCCAAAGTGCTGTCGGGAACGGCCGCGATCTTCTTTGCCACCACAAACGCGCTGAAGCTCATCCCCTATTTCGCGCTCGGCCAGTTCGACACCGCCAACCTCACGGCCTCGGCGGTGCTGATGCCGCTGGCGCCGCTGTCTACCATCGCCGGCGCCTGGCTGGTGCGCCGCATGCGGCCGGAGATCTTCTATCCGTTCACCTACGCCACCGTCGCGGTGGCCGCCGTCAAGCTGCTTTGGGACGGCATTGCGGGCCTGATGTGAGGCGTGCAGATATTCAGGTGAGGCCGGCCTGCAAATGGCGGTTTCCTGCGCTTCCGGTGCTCACGTACTTTAAGTACGCTCCGCTCCGGTTCTCGGAAACCGCCCAGTTTGGTCGCTTCGCGCCCGTCTTCGACTCCGACTCGGCCTGACCTGAATCTCAACGCGCCTCGGGCGGTCGCCTTGATGTCAGGCGGCGCTCGGCACCAGCTGCCGGCTGCCGCCGAAGCCGAGGGCGGCGCCGAGCGCAATCACCATTGCCATGCCGGCAAGAATGCCGATGTCGTGCAGAGTGGGCTTCAGCACCATGTCGGCGATGATCACCAGCATCACCGCATAATCGAGGCGCGCCCATCTCATCATGCGCTGGCCGATGGCAAGGACGGCGGGCGTCACACCCTGCTCGGCGACCATGGCGCCCATGCGCTCGCCGGTCGGCTTGAAGATCAGCATGCCGATCGAGAAGGTCGTGGCATAGCCGACGAGGCCGATGACGATCCACAGTTCGGTGAAGCCGACCCAGAAACCGCACATGACGAGGCCGAAGATCAGCGTCAGCATCGACATCGGCGCGAAGAACCTGCCGCCGAGCTGTCCGCTGGCGCGCATTGCCTGCAGCTTGTCCTCGATGTTGCCGGCGCGCTCGGCCAGCACGCCGAGCAGGAACAGCACGAAGCCGCCGCCGACCCACAAGATGGCCGAAACAACGTGAAGGAATTTGACGATCGAATACCAATCCATGGTTTGCTCCCGGATAGCGTGCCTGATTTCAAGCGGCGAGGATTTGCGCGCCGCTTCAGAGGAGCGGCCTTTTGCGTGGCGCGTGTTTCGGAACGATGCCGCGGCAGCGGCGGGCATGTTACAGGCGGCCACGATCGGCATTCGAAAATCCGGTTTTAGACGATCCCCAGCGGCGGAGCCGCTGTCCTGTTCCGGCACAGGGAAGCGCGTTCGCTTAAAAAATCGCCGCCTCGTTAAGGGTTCGTTAAGCTTTACAGGCGTTTACTATGCGCATCCAGTTTTGCTGGATTCTTACCGAGTGGTTGGAGCCACTTTGTTTGACGCCTCCCTGTTAAACTCCTGAGAGCCGCCTTATCCGCGGCTCTTTTTTTGTCCGCAGGCGGCTGGCTCCAAAGCAGCCGGCGTTAACCGTTTGTTAAACATGCGCTTGCCTTCATGGGCGTCGAAGCGCATTTTCAAGCCTCGGTCATTTAAGGGTGCTGGCCACGTCGGCAAGGATAGTCGAATCGGCTGGCGGCAGTGCAGGGGCGTATCGATGAACGAGCCTTCGAAGGGCAGCGCGAAAACCATCAAGCTGGCAGAGCGCCGGGTTTTCTCCCAATCCTTCAAGCCGCTCTACCAGGAAGGCATGGGGCTGGTCGAGCAGGCCGCCGAATATCTCGATGGCAAGGGCAGGCTCGAGGCCAAGAAATTGTCGCGCACGGCCGCGACCCTCTATGCGGCGGAATCG
Organism: Mesorhizobium sp. M2A.F.Ca.ET.043.02.1.1; assembly: GCF_003952405.1. Classification (NCBI taxonomy): domain Bacteria; kingdom Pseudomonadati; phylum Pseudomonadota; class Alphaproteobacteria; order Hyphomicrobiales; family Phyllobacteriaceae; genus Mesorhizobium; species Mesorhizobium sp. M2A.F.Ca.ET.043.02.1.1. Next base: position 2,386,016 of record NZ_CP034445.1, on the reverse strand, counting down.
ATGCGGCTGACCACCAGGCTGATGCAGGTCGCCTCCTGGCTGCTGCTGCAGCGCGCGGCGAATTCCGGCGAGATGACGCGCGACCAGGTGGCCTCGGAGAAATCCAAGGTGCGGCTGGATACCGCGTCGGCGCATGACGAGGCGCTTGGCTGGAACGAGTTGCCGAAGGAATTTCTCGATCTGGTGACGCGCTCGCTGCGCCTGCAGGCGCTGGTGCGGCGCATGGACGAGGAAATCTATGGCGGTGTCGTGGCCGAGACGCACGCCCCCGGTCGCCGGGCCAATCCGGTTTCCGACCAGATCAGCCTTTTGAACACGGCGTTCGCGCGCGGCTGACACCGCGTTTGCAACAAACGCTGAGATAGCGCCGGCGGCTTCCCCCTTCGAGCCGTGATCGGCGCAAATCAAGCGCCTCTGGCCTCCAGCCACTTTTCGATATTGCGGCAGCAGCCTTCGGCGCATTGAAGGCCGTGCCGACCTTCGCGAGAAAGATCACCCTTGCCTGGAAGCGATAGGCCTCTAGTTGGAGCCGTTCGCCGCAGCCGGGTCGACCCGAGCCGGATTTGCAAGAAAATCACCGTCACTGTGACCAAAGCAGATTGCGAGGCTTGATCCCGTGCATTCGCCATTGGACCGCATTCCGGTATCGATCATCATCCCCAACTACAATTACGAACAGTTTCTCGGGCGCGCCATCGACAGCGCGTTGGAGCAGGACCACCGAAATGTCGAGGTCGTGGTCGTCGACGACGCTTCGACCGATGCGTCGGTGGCCGTCATCGAATCCTATGGCGACAAGATCCGCCCGTGCCTGAGGCGCAGGAATGGCGGGCATGGCGCAGCATTCAACACCGGATTCGAGGCGAGCACCGGGGAGATCATCCTTTTCCTGGACGCCGACGATTATCTCTATCCGAACGCCGTCTCCGAGGTCCTGGACGAGTGGGATGCGGATGTCGCCCAGGCGCAATTCCGGCTGCATCTCGTTGATGAGGACCAGCAGATCAAGGATGTCTTTCCCCCTCCCGAACAGCCGTTCGATTCAGGCGACGTCGTGTCGGAATTGTTGCGCAAGGGGCGCTACCGTACGACGGTGACAAGCGGGCTGGCGTTCGACCGCGAGGCGCTGGAACTGATAATGCCCATGCCTGAAAGCGATTTCCGGCAAGGCGCCGATGGCTATCTGGCGACACTGGCGCCGCTTCACGGAGAAGTGAAATCCATCGACACCTGCCTTGGCGCCTACCGCATCCACGGCTCCAACCATTCGGTCTTCGACGAGAAGCTTGCCGAGCGGGCGCGCTGGCGCATGCAGCATGACTTCCGGCGCCTCGAAGCCCTGTCCGACCGGGCGGCCGAGATCGGCTTGACCATGCCGCCGGATGCCGGTCTTCACGATCCGGTTCACCTGGAAGAGCGGCTGGCTTCGCTCTGCGTCGACGAGCCCCAGCATCCGGTTGAAACCGACTCCCGGCTGGGCCTGGCAAGAGCGGGCGCCGCGGCCAGCCTGGAAATGAACGCATCCTGGCGGCGGCGGGCTGCCCTGGCGGCCTGGTTCCTCAGCATCGGAATCCTGCCGCGGCGCATGGGCAATGCGGTGCTGGCATGGAAGCTGGTCGCGTCGTCCCGGCCGGCGGTCCTGACGCGGCTGTCGAAAACTATCCGTCGCATGACGAACTAGGTTCGCGACACAGGGATTTTGAAAGGTTGCTGTTTGTCTTGGCGCAGGATTTTCCATTCATTTGCGTGAAATCAGCGCAAACGCTGGAGATTGGTTGAAGCCGCCCCAACCTCGTCATTCTATGGCGGAGCAAGGAGCGAAGCGACGCGGCGCAGACCATAGAATCGATGCCGTGACTTGAACGCGGCGCCACGGTGCAGAATTCTGCTCCGTTGCACGCCTTGGCGAAGGTAAAGGCATGGATTCCAGGGTCTTCGCGACGGAGCTTCGCTCCTGCTCCGCCCTGGAATGACGATCGCAAAGGGCGTTTCGGCCAATCTCCAACGCATTCCGCCTGCCAACGCCAACAGAGCCGACCGGCCAAATCCCCTTACGGCCTGCGACACCGGTCAGGCGGGATCTTGGGATCGCGACTGTTTCCGGTTTGTTCACATTTCGCTGGCATCGCTTGCCGCCGAGGTTAAACTTGGCGCATGGGGGAAGCGATTCGCATCATCGGCATCGATCCGGGCCTGAGGCGCACCGGTTGGGGTATTGTCGACAGCGTGGGCAATTCGCTGCGCTTCGTCGCGTCCGGCACCGTGCGCTCGGATGACAAGGCGCCGCTCGCGACGCGGCTCTGCCAATTGCATGACGGGCTGGCCGAGGTGCTGCATCAGGCCATGCCGCATGAGGCCGCGGTCGAACAGACCTTCGTCAACAAGGATGCGACGGCGACGCTGAAGCTCGGCCAGGCGCGCGGCATCGCCATGCTGGTGCCGGCGCGCGCCGGGCTGGTGGTCGCCGAATACGCGCCCAATGCGGTCAAGAAGGCGGTGATCGGCGTCGGCCATGGCGAGAAGAAGCAGATCCATATGATGGTCAAGGTGCTGATGCCGAAGGCGGTCTTCGACACCGACGACGCCGCCGACGCCCTTGCCATCGCCATCTGCCATGCGCATCACCGCCCGAGTGTCGCCTATCGGATGGCGGTTGCGGGGTGAGGGGAAAATCATGATCGGCAAGCTGAAAGGCACGCTGGACGAGATCGACGAAGATAGCTGCGTCATCGACGTGCATGGCGTCGGCTATGTCGCCCATTGCTCGGCGCGCACGCTGGCATCACTGCCATCACCCGGGGAGGCGGTGGTGCTTTTCATCGAGACCTATGTGCGCGAGGACATGATCCGGCTCTACGGCTTCCAGACGGGGCTGGAGCGCGAGTGGTTCCGGCTTTTGATGAACAATGTGCAGGGCGTCGGCGCCAAGGTGGCGTTGGCGGTGCTGTCGACGCTGGCGCCGGCCGACCTAGCCAACGCCATCGCGCTGCGCGACATCGCCATGGTTTCCCGCGCGCCCGGCGTGGGCAAGAAGGTGGCCGAGCGCATCGTCACCGAATTGCGCACCAAGGCGCCGGCCTATGCTGGCGCGGCGACCGGCACGATCGGCCTCAAGCAGGAACTCGGCGAAGGCGTCGCGGCCGCGCCGATCACGGATGCGGTCTCGGCGCTCGTCAATCTCGGCTATTCGCGCGACATAGCGGCAAACGCGGTCGCGGCGGCGCTGAAATCGGCCGGCGACGGAGCGGATGCCTCGAAGTTGATCCGTTTCGGGCTCAAGGAACTGGCGCGGTGATGCAGCGCTTGTCCCGCCAGCGGTCCTATGCCAGGAAGGCGGCATGAGCCTTTCGCCCCGCCTCATTGCCCCCGACAAGCGCGGCGAGGATGCCGACCAGACGCTGCGGCCGCAGTCGCTCGACGAGTTCGTCGGCCAGGCTGCGGTGCGCGCCAATCTCAAGGTCTTCGTCGACGCCGCCAAGGGTCGCGGCGAGGCGCTCGACCATGTGCTTTTCGTCGGCCCTCCGGGGCTCGGCAAGACGACGCTGGCGCAGATCATGGCGCGCGAGCTCGGCGTCAATTTCCGCTCGACCTCCGGCCCGGTCATCGCCAAGGCCGGCGACCTTGCCGCGCTGCTCACCAATCTCGAGGAACGCGACGTCCTCTTCATTGACGAGATCCACCGCCTCAATCCGGCGGTCGAGGAAATCCTCTATCCGGCGATGGAGGATTTCCAGCTCGACCTGATCATCGGCGAGGGGCCGGCGGCGCGCTCGGTCAAGATCGACCTTGCCCGCTTCACCTTGGTCGCGGCGACAACCCGGCTCGGGCTCTTGACCAATCCACTGCGCGACCGCTTCGGCATTCCGGTGCGGCTCAATTTCTACACGGTCGAGGAGCTGGAGCAGATCGTGCGCCGCGGCGCCCGGATACTCTCGATGCCACTCGGCGACGACGGGGCGGTGGAGATCGCGCGTCGCGCGCGCGGCACGCCTCGCATCGCCGGCCGGCTCTTGCGCCGGGTGCGTGACTTCGCCAGCGTCGCGGGCGCCGCGCATGTCGACAGGAAGATCGCGGACGAGGCGTTGACCAGGCTGGAAGTCGACGCGCTCGGCCTCGACGCGCTCGACCGCCGCTATCTGTCGATGATCGCGCGCAATTTCGGCGGCGGGCCGGTCGGCATCGAGACGATCGCGGCCGGGCTCTCCGAGCCGCGCGACGCGATCGAGGACATCATCGAGCCCTATCTCATCCAGCAGGGTTTCATCCAGCGCACGCCGCGCGGGCGCGTGCTGACCGCCAATGCCTGGCGGCATCTGGGGCTCGACCCGCCAAAGGATATCGCGCAGCAGCAGATCGGCCTGTTCCAGGAAGAGTAACGCAGATTTGTTCGCCGCTCGGCCAAGCAAGGGCCGATCTGCGCATAATCTGCGCGCCTTGGCCCAGCTGAGGGCGCAATTGCCGGCTCTAAGGCAGCTTCCTGACAAATCCCAAGGGGCTCGGGCCGATCCATGATCACCAGACGCGGTTTCCTGCGCCTTGTCGGCGGCTCGGCCTTCGCCATGGTGTCGCTCGGCGCCTACGCGGTCGGCATAGAGCCGATGCTGCTCACCCATGTGAAGCGCTACGCGCTGACGCCGCCGCATTGGCCAGTCGGCCTCAAGCTGCGCGTCGTGGCGCTCGCCGACATCCATGCCTGCCGGCCCTGGATGACGCCGGAGCGGATCGCAGGGCTTGCCGAGCAGGCCAATGCGCTGCAGCCGGACGTCATCGTCATGCTTGGCGATTACCCTGCCGGAACCCGCATGGTGACCGGCTGGGTGAAGGCATCCGAATGGGCGCCGGCGCTCTCCGCGCTGAAGGCGCCGCTCGGCGTGTTCTCGATCCTCGGCAATCACGACTGGTGGGAGGATCGCTCGGCCCAGGCGGCTGGGGCAGGGCCGACAATTTCCCGTAAGGCGCTGGAGGCCGTCGGTATTCCGGTGCTGGAGAACGACGCCGTGCGCCTGGAAAAGGACGGCAAAGGCTTCTGGATTGCCGGGCTGGCCGACCAGATTGCGCTCTTGCCGGACAGGGCAAAGGGCCGCGAGGGGCTTACCGGCCTCGACGATCTTCCCGGCACGCTGGCCAAGGTCGGCGACAGGGATCCGATCATCCTGCTCGCGCATGAGCCGGACATTTTTCCAAAGGTGCCCTGGCGGGTTTCGCTGACGCTGTCCGGACACACGCATGGCGGACAGGTGCGGCTGTTGGGCTATTCGCCGGTCGTGCCTTCGGCCTATGGCAATCGCTATGCCTACGGCCATGTCGTCGAGAACGACCGCAACCTGATTGTCTCGGGCGGTCTCGGCTTCAGCATTGCGCCGATCCGTTTCGGCGTGCGGCCGGAGATATTGCAGATCGACCTAGGATAGTTCGCTTCCCGCGCGTTCAGCGAGGCGACCTGATCACATCCATCACATTGGGTTCCGCCTTCTCGCCGTCGAACGCGTCGACGACGCCGAAGGCGCCGCCATAGCTCCACACCGACCAGGAGAACCCATGCGCCTCGGCGCGGCCGATCATGTCGCGCACATAGGCGGCGCGGTACGCCGCCGGCATGACGAAGCCGTTGCCATATTCCTTGCGGATCATGCCGAATTCGCCGAGCGTGATATCCTGCGGCCTGACGCCGTTGGCCTTCGCCCAGGCATCGACCGTCCTGAACGGCGCATCCATGACGGCGGCCAGCTTTTCGGGACTGTCCATCGCTGCCACCTGTTCGTCGAGATAGGCGAGCATGCCGCTCTGCCGCGCCCAGGGCGCCTCGGCCCTGATCCGGTCGCGGATCGTGTCCAGCGTCAGGTCCAACTGCGCCTTCGGAACGGCTGTGAGCGGATAGGGCAGGCCGGTGACGTATTGGATGAAATCGCCGGCCCAGGTCGCGCCCTGGTGTGTCAGAAGGAACGGGTCGTAGGAATGGAAGGTCCAGATGATGTTGTCGTCGGGGATCGTCCCGGGGTCGATCCTGGCCAGGGACTCCGCGTTTGAATAGCAGCCGCCGGTCAGGATCAGCGTGAGCCTGGTGGCGGAAGCTCGCGCGGCCGCGAACAGCTTTTTCTGGCGGTCAGGCCAAAGGTTGGTGCCGTTCGCGTCGCAATCGACGATCGGCTCGTTCATCAGCTCCAGCGCGACCTGCTTCGGATCTTCCCGGGCCAGCGTCTTTGCCATGTTGCGCACGACCTCGGCATAGGCGTCGAAGACGGCCGGGTCGTCCATCACTTGCCCCATGCCGATCTTGCGGTTGCCGCCAGCGGGGATCAGATGCAGGTCGACGATCACCTTCAGGCCGGCGCGGTTGATCATGCGCGCCGAGTCGAGCACGCTGGCATAGAGGTCGTCGCGAAGCGCCGCGGTCCGATCCGAGAGAAAGGGGGAGGGATCGACCGGCATGCGCAGGAAATCGAGACCGGCATCCTTGAGCGCCTTGAGGTCGTCCTGCTTGAGAAATTTGCGCCACTCCGGATAAGGCAGGATCGCCCGGCGATCGCCCCATTTGTCCTCGCTGGGCCAGGTGACCCACTGATCGAGATTGAGGCCGCGTTTCATCGAGAACGTCGCCGCCCCGGCCGGCAAAGCCAGCGCGCCGAGCGCAAGCAGCGCCGCCATCAAGCCCTTGATCATCGTGCCCAACAGTGCCATCCCGCCTAAAGCCCGAGGGCTTTAGCTGCCTGTTCGGGCCGAAAAAGGAAAGCGCGATGGACGATCATGGTGAATCGGCGGCGCTCAGCGCCGGGCTTTCCGGTGCGCTGACGGATTTCGGCCACCGGCTGATGGCCAGGGTCTACTACGCCGACACCGATTTCTCCGGCGTCGTCTATCATGCGCGCTATCTCGAGTTCCTCGAACGCGGCCGCTCCGACTATCTGCGGCTGACCGGCGTCCACCACACCGAGCTTCTCGACGGCAAGCATGGCGAGCGGATCGTCTGGGTGGTGCGGCGCATGGAAATCGACTTCCGCTCGCCGGCCCGCATGGACGACATCCTGACCATCGACACGCGCACCGACGACATCTCCGGCGCCCGCATCTTCATGGGCCAGCAACTGAAGCGCGGCGGCGAGGTGCTGGTCGAGGCGAAAGTCGAGGCGGCGATCGTCGGCGAAAGCGGGCGCCCGAAACGGTTTCCAAGGGAGTGGATTGCCGCCTTCATGCCTCGGGTACGCTGATATTCAGGTGATGCCGGCCTGCGAATGATGGCTTCCTGCGCTTCCGGTGCTCACGTAGTTTCTAACTGCCGCACGTCCTTATCGGAAAACCGGAGACCACTTTTCCGGGACATGCCGAAGTACGCTCCGCTCCGGTTCTCGGAAGCCATCGTTCTCGGCTCGGCCTGACCTGAATCTCAGCATACCCTTGCGGCGGCGCTTGTTGATTGGTCGCCTGCCAAGCGCGGCAATGCGCCGCGCCTGACATCCTAACCCATCCTTAACCATAACGGTTCATGAAGGAATTGGTGAAGATTGGCGCAATTCGTGCGCCTTCCTTTCACCAATATTTGCCTCGAAAAGGCCGCGAAACGGTGCATTCGGGGCGTGTCCCGCAAGCTTCACGCTTCGCGCGATCGGACCAAAGGGATGCCCATGGGCCAGCCGCCAGCGATGCCCGGAAAATCTTAAGGACTTAAGTGATGGAAAATATCGCACTCGCCGATCCGGCAGCGCATTTGTCGATCTGGGCCCTGTTCATGCAGGCCGGCTGGGTGGTCAAGCTGGTGATGATCGGCCTGCTCTGCGCCTCGATCTGGACCTGGGCGATCATCATCGACAAGCTCGTCGCCTATAGCCGCATGCGCCTCGCCCTCAATCGCTTCGAGCAGGTCTTCTGGTCCGGGCAGTCGCTCGAAGACCTCTACCGCACGCTGGCCGACCGCAAGACCACCGGCATGGGCGCGATCTTCGTCGCCGCCATGCGCGAATGGAAGAAGAGCTTCGAAAAGGGCGCGAAGTCGCCGCTGGCGCTGCAAACCCGCATTGACAAGGCCATGGACCTGGCATTGACTCGCGAGATGGAAAGGCTGGAGGGACGCCTCGGCTTCCTCGCCACCACCGGCTCGGCCGCGCCCTTCATCGGCCTGTTCGGCACCGTCATCGGCATCATGACCTCGTTCCAGGCGATCGCCGCGTCGAAGAACACCAGCCTTTCGGTGGTGGCGCCCGGCATCGCGGAGGCGCTGCTGGCGACCGCGATCGGCCTGCTCGCGGCCATCCCCGCCGTCATCGCCTACAACAAACTGTCATCGGACGCGAACAAGCTCGCCGTGCGCATGGAAGGATTCTCGGACGAGTTCTCCGCCATACTCTCGCGCCAAATCGATGAAAAAGTAGCGCAGAAGGCCTGAGGAACGATCATGGGGATGTCTGCTGCTGGCGCAGGTGGCTCGGGGCGAGGCGGACGCGGCCATAGGCGCCGTGGCCGTCACCATGGCCTGATGTCGGAAATCAACGTCACGCCGATGGTCGACGTGATGCTGGTGCTGTTGATCATCTTCATGGTCGCGGCGCCGCTGCTCACCGTCGGAGTTCCGATCGATCTGCCGGACACGCAAGCCAAGGCGATGAATGTCGATACGCAGCCGATCACCGTCTCGATCGACGCCGCCGGCAAGATTTTCCTGCAGGAAACCGAGATCCCCATCGAGGAACTGGTGGCCAAGCTGCAGGCGATCTCGAAGACCGGCTATGACGAGCGCATCTTCATCCGCGGCGACAAGTCGACCGACTACGGCACGGCGATGAAGGTCATGGCCCGCATTTCAGCCGCCGGCTACAAGAATATCGGCTTGGTCTCGCTGCAGGAACAGGATCAGTAGACGCCAGATGCGCACGGGCCTCACCTCATCGGTGATCTTGCATGCGGTGGCGCTGGCCTTCGGGCTGTTCACGCTGTCCTCCCCGCCGGCCATGCCGGCCGCCGACGTGGAGTCGGTGGCGGTCGACATCGTGCCGATGGAGGCCATCGCCCAAACACTGCAGGGCGACAAGAAGGCGGTTATGCATGACAAGCCGGCGCCGGTTCCGACGAAGCGGCCGGATGTCGTTCCCAATGCCCAGAAGGTCGGCGAGAATACGGTCGACACCGATAAGGCAGTGACGGACGAAGCCAAGCCGAAGCCGGTCGAGAAGACTGCGGCGCCGCCGCCCGCACCGACGCCAACCGAGAAGCCTGCGGTCGAGGACGTGCCGAAGCCGCAGGAGAAGCCGAAGCCGACGCCCGCGACGGAAGTCGCGCCGACGCCGACGCCGAAGGAAGAGGTCAAGCCCGAGCCGGTCAAGCAGACGGAGCCCAAGCCGACGCCGGCCAAGGAACCGACGCCAACGCCCGACAAGACCGCCGCCATCCAGAAGGAAGAGGTCAAGCCGGACGCGGTGGCCGAGGCGATCTCGCAGGATCAGCCGACGGATGAGGCGAAGCTGCCGGATTCAGCGCCCGCGCCGGAAGCACGGCCGAAGCCGCAGCCGCAGCCGCAGCCGGCCCAGGCCGAGAGCGCCAAGGCGCCGGATCGCAAGGACGCGGAAAAGCCGGTGAAGGAAGCGTCTTCCAAGAAGAAGTCGGACGAGAAGCAGTTCAACGCCGACGAGATAACGGCGCTGCTCGATAAGCAGAAGCCATCCGGCGGCGGCGCCAAACGCTCGACACAGCAGGCTTCGCTGGGCGGCGAGAAGGATCAGGGCCAGAAGCTCTCCAAGTCGGAACAAGGGGCGTTGGAGGATCAGCTCAAGGGCTGTTGGTCTATTCCAGCCGGTCTGGAGGGTGCCGAGAACTTCGTGGCAGTCATCCAGTTCAATCTGAATGCGTCCGGGAAGCTCGAGGGCCGCCCAAATGTCGAAAAGTCGAGCGGCAACCCCCAATTCGACGCCAGCGCGGTGCGGGCCGTCCAGAAATGCGACGTGGCCGGCCTGCAGGTTCCCGCCGGCAAGCAAGACATCTGGAACGATGTCGAAGTCACGTTCGATCCACGATCGATGTTTGGCCTCTAGGCCGAGTGTCTGAACAATCGAAGAAGAAAAGCGAGAAGACATGAGATCTTTCCTCAATCCGCTCCTAGTGATCGCAGCGATGGCACTGGGCACGACCTTGGGCTCTGCCTTGCCGGCATTGGCTAAGGTTGAGCTGAAGGTCACCCAGGGCAATGTTGAGCCGCTGCCGATCGCCATCCCCGACTTTCAAGGAGGGCTTGGGCCACAGATATCGGAGATCGTCACATCCGATCTGAAACGGTCGGGGCTGTTCGCGCCGATCGACAAGGCCGCCTTTGTCGAAAAGATCACCAATCCGGATGCGCAGCCGCGTTTCGATGATTGGAAAGTCATCAACGCGCAAGCGCTGGTGACCGGCAGCGTGAGCAAGGAGGCCGACGGACGCATCCGCGCCCAGTACCGGCTGTGGGATATCTTCGGCAATCAGCAGATGGCCGGTGAGCAGTTTTTCGCGAACGACGCCAATCAACGCCGTGTCGCGCACATCATCGCCGATGCGATCTACGAGAAGATCACCGGCGAGAAAGGCTATTTCGATACACGCGTCGTCTTCGTCGACGAATCCGGCGCCAAGAACGCGCGCAAGAAGCGGCTCGCCATCATGGACCAGGACGGCGCCAATGTGCGCTATCTGTCCGACGGCCGCGCCATCGTGCTGACGCCGCGCTTCTCGCCGAACCGGCAGGAAATCACCTACATGTCCTATGAGAGCGGACAGCCGAAGGTGTATCTGCTGCAGATCGAAACCGGACAGCGCGAGTTGGTCGGCAACTTCCCCGGCATGACATTTGCGCCGCGCTTCTCGCCCGACGGCCAGAAGGTGATCATGAGCCTGCTGCGCGATGACGGCAATTCCAACATCTTCGCCATGGATCTGAGAAGCCGCTCGACCACGCGGCTCACCGATTCGACCGCGATCGACACCTCGCCGTCCTATTCGCCGGATGGCTCGCAGGTCGTCTTCACCTCAGACCGCGGCGGCGGCAGTGGCCGCTCGCAGATCTACGTCATGGGTGGCGACGGCTCGAACCCGCACCGCATCTCCTTTGGCGACGGCGTTTATTCGACGCCGGTCTGGTCGCCGCGCGGCGACCTGATCGCCTTCACCAAGCAGAGCGGCGGTGAATTCCAGATCGGCGTCATGAAGACCGACGGCTCGGGTGAGCGCATCCTGTCCTCCGGCTTCCAGCAGGAGGGCCCGACCTGGGCGCCGAACGGCCGCGTGTTGATGTTCTTCCGCGACTCGGGCGGCGGACCCAAGCTGGTCTCGGTCGATCTTACCGGCCGCAACGAGCAGCCGATCCCGACCGCGAACTACGCGTCGGATCCGGCTTGGTCGCCGTTGCTGGAATAAGGAACTGAAGAACTGAGGAATTGAAGAACTGAGGAATCGAGAAGCCCCGGCTCTCAATTTCTTAGTGCCATTTTCCACGGCTTGGTCGCGTTTTGGCCGCATTTCCGCCTACGGTCCGCGCGCATTGTCGATCTTGGTAAATGCGTGGATGCGTAACGGCCGCGGACGGCGGCCGAAACCAAAAATTAACCGTGTTTCTTGAATGCCGGTTAACCCAAACGTGGTTACTGGGTGATCAACGAAATCACTCGAATGCTAAGGAGAGGGCGGCATGGGCCGTATCGCAGCACTTACCCGAAACCCGGCGATGATCGCGTTGGTGGCGGCTCTCGCCATCACCGGTTGCGCGTCGAAAAAGACCCCGAACAGCGCGGCCGATCTCGGGCTCAACGGCGCCGGCGCCGCCACGCCGGGTTCCGCGCAGGACTTCACCGTCAACATCGGCGACCGCATCTTCTTCGACACCGACTCCTCGTCGATCCGCGCTGACGCGCAGACCACGCTGGCGCGCCAGGCGCAGTGGCTCAACCAGTATCGCCAATACGCGATCGTCATCGAAGGCCATGCCGACGAGCGCGGCACGCGTGAGTACAATCTGGCGCTGGGCGCCCGCCGCGCCGCCGCCACCCGCGACTTCCTGGTTTCCAAGGGCGTCTCCGCCGGCCGCCTGAAGACCATCTCGTACGGCAAGGAGCGTCCGGTCGCGGTCTGCGACGACATCTCCTGCTGGTCGCAGAACCGCCGCGCCGTCACCACGCTGTCGGGCGCCGGTTCCTGATAACCAGGCCCCGTGGCCGCCGCCTGGCGCGACGCCACAGGCGGCAAAAATACAACATTGCAAATTCAAAGGCGGCCTCAGGGGCCGCCTTTTTCATTTGCAACGGCTTGAAACAAAATTTGGCCGAAGTCTCGCGTCCTGCTATGAGCGCGAGGGCGCTTGCTCCCATTGTCTGATTTGGAAAGGCGCATCAGGCCAACACATCCACCGCGAGAGACAGAATGCATTTCAGAACGGTCCTGAGCGGCACGCTTGCGCTGCTGCTCGTATCAAGCCTCCCGAGCCTTGCCGCTTCGGCCGACAGCGCCGGGCAGGCCTCCGGCAGCGGCTTTACCTTTCACCTGCCGACGCTCGGCATCTTCGGCGACAAGAAGAAGCCTGAACAGGCGCAGATCGCGCAGGATAGTGGCGGCGGCGTGACCGGTCTGGAAGACCAACTGCGCCAGCTGAACGGCAAGATCGAGGAGATGAATTTCCAGATCCTGCAGATGCAGGAACAGATCCGAAAGCAGCAGGAAGACAATGAATTCCGCTTCCAGCAGCTCGAGGGCGGTTCGCAAGGCGGCGCCAAGCCGACCGGGCAGAAGAAGTCGGAGGCCGCGCCTCAGGACGGAACCGGCGGCAACACCAACCTCGGAGATGCCGGCACCGGGGATTCCGGCACCGGCGACGCCGGTGCGGACAACAGCGTCGCCCAGGCCCCGGCGACGCAGGCGCCTGCTGACACCGGCGGGCAAAATGGCGGCGGCAAGACGGTCGGCGACGTCATTGTGGAATCGCAGACCGGCGACCCCGGCAAGCTGATCACCGGCGCGCCGCCGAAGAATTTCGGCACCATCACCGTCGACAAGAACGGCAATGTCGTCAATGCCGAGACCGGCCCGCAAGCCAGCGCGCCGGTGCAGGCTCCCGCGGCCACGGCAAGCGCTCCTTCCGCCGAGACGCCGGCCAAGAAGAACAAGTCCGGCGACACGCAAGTCGCGGCCCTGCCGTCGACCAACGATCCCGACGAGCTCTACCGCAATTCCTACCAGTTCATCTTGTCGGGCGACTATCCAACCGCCGAGCAGGGCTTTCGCGACCATATCTCGCGCTTCCCCAAGGACGCCAAGGCGGCGGACGCGCATTACTGGCTGGGCGAGTCTCTGCTGGGTGAGCAGAAATACCGTGACGCGGCCGAAGTCTTCCTCGCCGCCAGCAAGGAGTACCCGAAGGCCAAGAAAGCCCCCGACATGCTGCTCAAGCTCGGGGTTTCGCTGGTCGGACTGAAGCAGAATGACGTCGCCTGCGCCACTTTCAACGAGATCGGCAAGCGCTATCCCGACGTCTCCGCCACGCTCAAGGAGCGCATCAAGCAGGAAAAGGCGCTGGCGGCGTGCTGACGCCCGATACCAAAGCCGACCTCTCAGACGACCTTTTCTCCGACCTGGACCTTTCGACCGGCGCCGTTGCAGCCGTGTCCGGCGGCAGCGACTCGACCGCCCTGCTCCTCCTTCTCAAAGATCATCTCGACCGGACCGCACCGGGCGCCAGGCTGCTCGCGGTGACGATCGATCATGGCTTGCGGCCGGATTCGGCCACCGAGGCACGGCAGGTTGCCGATTTCTGCGCCGAGCGCGGCGTCGCGCATCGCATTCTCGCCTGGCGCGGCGACAAGCCCCTGACCGGTCTGCCGGCCGCGGCACGCGCGGCGCGCTACAGGCTGCTGGCGCAAGCAGCCGACGCCGAAGGCATCAAGCTGATCCTGACCGGGCACACCGCCGACGACCAGGCCGAGACGGTGCTGATGCGGCAGGCACGCGACGATGACGGCCGCGGGCTTGCCGGCATGGCGCCCGCCACGCTGCATGACTGGCGCACCTGGATCGTCCGGCCGCTGCTCGGCACAAGGCGTGCGGCACTGCGCGACATGCTGCGGCATCGCGACGTCGGCTGGATCGAGGACCCGACCAATGTGGATGTCCGCTTCGAGCGGCCGCGCATGCGGGCGTCGCTCGCGCAGGGCGAAGGCGAACGGCGCATTGCCGAGGCGCTGGCGCGGTCGGCCCAGGCGGCACGTGAGCGCCACGACATCGGCCGCCGCGCCGCCATGCTCATCGACGCGTTCGCCAGCAGGCCGGTTCCGGGTCTCATCCGCCTCGATCGCGATTTCGCTGGGCATGAGGACGGCCAAGCGGCCGTTTACGTGCTGCGCATCCTGCTGGCCACGGTTGGCGGCATGTCCTTTCTCGCCGACGAGGTGCGCTGTGCTGAGCTGCTTTCCCGCCTGCAGCTGGGATCGCTTTGCGCTACATTGTCGCGGACGGTGGTCGATGCGCGCCGTACAGGCATTTTCCTTCGCCGCGAAAGCCGCAATCTGCCCGCCCCCGCGCCGCCGGCGGATAATTGGCTTTGGGACAACCGCCGGCGCATCACTTTGAAAGACGGGTCGGGCGATTTGGTGATCGCGCCGCTGGGCCCTGCCGCCGCCGGTAAAGCGCCCTTCAGCGAGGATGTTCCACAAAGCCTTTCACGCGCGGCGCTTGCCGCGGAGCCGGCGCTATGGTCCGGCGGCAAACACCTTGATTTCGCTGGCGGCGATGCCGGCCCGCAATCGGTGTCGATCGTTCCGGCGGTTGCCCCTTTCGCGCGCTTCCTGCCGTGCTTCGACATCGAACCCGCCACCGCCGTCGCGATGCTTGTCGGAGCGCCGCCGGTGCCGGCGCCGCCATTCCATGGCCATGATGGTGGGCGAGGGTGGGCGAAAGCTTAACCGATACGTGCTGTTCTGCTTGGCAAGGGGAGGCGCTCTCCCTATGTTAGGCCCAAGCTTCTCCATCATCGCGGGCCCGCAGGCGGGCTCCAACGGGACAATAGATGAATCCGAACTATCGCAACCTCGCGCTCTGGGCGATCATAGCGGTCCTGCTCATCGCCCTGTTCAATCTGTTCCAGACGCCCCAGACGCGCGGTGCAACGACGGATATTCCCTATTCGCAGTTCCTGCAGGACGTCGCCTCCGGCCGGGTCAAGAGCGTGACCATCGCGGGTGCCCGCGTCTTCGGCAACTACACGGACAACGCCAACGGCTTCCAGACTTATTCGCCGGGCGACCCGTCGCTGGTTTCCAGGCTGCAGGACAAGAACGTCACCATCACCGCCAAGCCTGAGACCGACGGCTCCAACTCGCTGTTCGGCTACCTGATTTCGTGGCTGCCGATGATCCTGATCCTCGGCGTGTGGATATTCTTCATGCGCCAGATGCAGTCCGGCTCCGGAAGAGCGATGGGCTTCGGCAAGTCGAAGGCCAAGCTTCTGACGGAGGCGCATGGCCGCGTCACCTTCCAGGATGTCGCCGGCGTCGACGAAGCCAAGGAAGACCTCGAAGAGATCGTCGAGTTCCTGCGCGATCCGCAGAAGTTCCAGCGCCTCGGCGGCAAGATCCCGCGCGGCGTGCTGCTGGTCGGCCCGCCCGGCACCGGCAAGACGCTGCTCGCGCGCTCGGTCGCCGGCGAGGCCAATGTGCCGTTCTTCACCATCTCCGGCTCGGACTTCGTCGAGATGTTCGTCGGCGTCGGCGCGAGCCGGGTGCGCGACATGTTCGACCAGGCCAAGAAGAACGCGCCCTGCATCATCTTCATCGACGAGATCGACGCGGTCGGCCGTCATCGCGGCGCCGGTCTTGGCGGCGGCAATGACGAGCGCGAGCAGACGCTGAACCAGCTGCTGGTCGAGATGGACGGCTTTGAATCGAACGAGTCGATCATCCTGATCGCCGCCACCAACCGGCCCGACGTGCTGGACCCGGCGCTGCTGAGGCCCGGCCGCTTCGACCGCCAGGTCGTGGTGCCGAATCCCGACATCGTCGGCCGCGAGAAGATCCTCAAGGTGCATGTGCGCAACGTGCCGCTGGCGCCCAATGTCGACCTCAAGGTCATCGCGCGCGGCACGCCGGGCTTCTCCGGCGCCGACCTGATGAACCTCGTCAACGAATCCGCGCTGATGG
The DNA here is from genome assembly GCF_003952405.1 of Mesorhizobium sp. M2A.F.Ca.ET.043.02.1.1. Lineage (NCBI taxonomy): Bacteria > Pseudomonadati > Pseudomonadota > Alphaproteobacteria > Hyphomicrobiales > Phyllobacteriaceae > Mesorhizobium > Mesorhizobium sp. M2A.F.Ca.ET.043.02.1.1. Next base: position 2,369,883 of record NZ_CP034445.1, on the reverse strand, counting down.
CGGCGCGCCGCAACAAGCGGCTGGTCACCATGGCCGAGTTCGAGGACGCCAAGGACAAGATCATGATGGGCGCGGAGCGCCGTTCGTCGGCGATGACGCAAGCCGAGAAGGAGCTGACCGCCTATCACGAGGCCGGCCACGCCATCCTGGCGCTCAACGTGCCGACGGCGGACCCGCTGCACAAGGCGACCATCATCCCGCGCGGTCGCGCGCTCGGCATGGTCATGCAACTGCCGGAAGGCGACCGCTATTCGATGAGCTACAAATACATGATCTCCAGGCTGGCTATCATGATGGGTGGCCGCGTCGCCGAGGAGTTCAAGTTCGGCAAGGAGAACATCACCTCCGGCGCCTCCTCCGACATCGAGCAGGCAACCAAGCTGGCGCGTGCCATGGTCACGCGCTGGGGCTTCTCCGACAAGCTCGGCCATGTCGCCTATGGCGACAACCAGGAAGAGGTCTTCCTCGGACACTCGGTGGCCCGCACGCAAAACATCTCGGAAGAGACGGCGCAGATCATCGATGCCGAAGTGCGGCGGCTGATCGACGACGCCTACTCGACCGCCAAGGCCATCCTGACCAAGAAGAAGAAGGAATGGATCGCGCTCGCCGAAGGGCTGCTCGAATACGAGACGCTGTCCGGCGACGAGATCAAGCAGTTGATCGCAGGCCACAAGCCCGCCCGCGACCTCGGCGACGACACCCCGCCCAGCCGGGGTTCTGCGGTGCCGAAGGCCGGCACGGGCGGTCGCCGCAAGAAGGGTCCTGAGCCCGAAGGCGGCATGGAACCGCAGCCGTCAAGCTGAGGACAGCGAATGCTCACAACGAACGCCGCGGATCAAACCGCGGCGTTTTGCATTTTTGGGCGCGCCGGGAGTTTGGCTGGCGTGCGCTGGTGATTGGCGAAAGCGGTGGGACAGCCAATCTCCCTCTTTGTGGGAGAAATACCCGGCAGGCAGAGGGGCGCTGTCCCGCGGGCGTATCAAAGCTTGGGTTCCTCGCCCCCGCCAAGGCGGGGGAGGGGTGGCCGCGAAGCGGACGGAGAGGGGGCCTTCGCAGGGCGCTTCCCTCTCCGCCTCGGCTTCGCCGAGCCACCTCTCCCCACTTTCGTGGGGCGAGGAACCTTCGTCCTGTGAGCGTCGAGTTCCTTCGCGCCCCCCTCTGTCCTGCCGGACATCTTCCCCACAGGGGGGAGATTGGCCGTCACGCCGGCTTTCGCCAATCGCAAGCGTCGAAAGAAGGAAGACTCCGAAGCTGCCGATCTTTGAGCGTTTTAAAGGAGCCGAGGACGTGACTTTTGAAGCTATCCAACAAAAAGGAAGAGGCTAAGCGATCAGCTCTTCAGCTTGGCATTGCAGAGGCTGTAGTAGCCGCCGCCCTTCTGGATCCAACGAAGGCCGTTCAACGTACCCGCCTCCTTGTTGTCGTGGTAACCCTGCAGGCAGGTCTTCATCCTGGCCTTCGCGGGCGTTTCGGTCTTGAACTCGGCGGCGAGGGTGGCCGGGAATGTCACGCCCGCCGGTGCCACAGTGGGAGTGACCGCCGCGCTGGTGTCTTTTTCTGCTGGCTCCGCGGTTTTGACCGAATCCGCGCTGACACTCTCCGCGGCGGACGTGGCGCATTTCTCCTTGCGGAAAGCGGCCCAGTCCATGCCGTTCAGAGTGCCGCCATCCTTGGCTGCCCGATAGGTCTCGCCACATTCCTTCATCGTCAGTGCGCTTGCCGGTGCGACGTTCCAAGCGACGAATGCCGTCACAGCCAATGCCGCTAATTTCAAATTGAACATAAGACCCTCCTGATTGATGATAAGTTAGACGTCTTTTGTATACTGTTTGTTCCCTGTATGTTCAACCTGAATTTTGCGAGCTACCCATAAGCCTGGCGGTGGGCAGTGTGGGCAAATCGACGATGCCGGCAGTCCCGCCATATGCAGATAGAGCAAGGCCGCGGGCGTCTTCGCCTGTACAAAAAAAGCCCACGCATCTTGCGATGCGCGGGCCTTTTCTCTTGAATAACTAGGCGATCAGCTCTTCAGCTTGGCATTGCAGAGGCTGTAGAAGCCGCCACCCTTCTGGATCCACTTCAGGCCGTTCAGCGTGTTGGCGTCCTTGTTGGCGTAGTACTGCTCGAGGCAGGTGTGCATGCGGCCCTTGCCCGGATTTTCGGTGGCGAATTTCGGCGAAATCGCCTTCGGGAAGCTCACGCCCTTCGGCGCTGCGACCGTCGGCTTCGCCGGCTCGCTGGTGTATGTGGCTTCGGTCGGAGCCGGCACGGTGTCGTCGTCATCGGCGCCGGCACCGCACTCGGCCTTGCGGAAGTCGTTCCACTTCATGCCGTTGAGCTTGCTGGCGGTCTTCGCGGCCTGGTACTTGGTGCTGCATTCCGCCATGGTCAGGCCCTTGCCGCCGGCGGCAGCCGCGGTCGAGGTCTTGGCCGGCTTGGTTTCGGCTGCGGGCGCGGTGGCAGCCGCAGCGGTTGCGCCAGGGCCGCACTCGGCCTTGCGGAAGTCATTCCACTTCATGCCGTTGAGCGTGCCGGCGGATTTTGCAGCCTGGTACTTGGCGCTGCATTCCTTGGAACTCAGGCCCTTGGCCGTGTCGTCGGCAGCGGCGGCTGCCTTTGCCTTCTTAGTCGTCTTGGTGTCGGCGGCCTTCGTGTCGGTCGCAGCCTTGGTGTCGGTGGCCGCCTTGGTGTCGGTCGCGGCGGAAGCATCGCTGCCGCACTGCGCCTTGCGGAATTGGTTCCAGGTCTGGCCGGCAAGCGTTCCCGCATCCTTGGCCGCATTATACTTGGTGCTGCACTCGGCCATGGTCAGCGCGTTGGCCGGCGCCGCGATGAACAAGGTTGCGACGGCGAGACCCGTCAAAGCTGCAAGTCTATGAATAAGCATGGCGTTTCTCCCTTGCTGCCGCCAATAGGTGTCCCTATGCCAAATCAATAGCTCTCAATGTCCGGTTGCGCCAGATGCATCCGGCGCGGGACCCGTCACAAAGTGTGTTGCTCCTGATAAGGTGATGAATTGCTTGCGGGTTCGCCGCCAGCCAAGCTTTTCCAGGCTCCGAAAAGCCTCGTGTCGGCAGGTGTAGCGCCGCCAAGTCAAAGGTGGTGATAGGCTGTCGAACCACTTGCACCGACCGCGACAATGTTTTTCTAAAGATTGGTAATATACAATCACGAAATTTGATGATCGGATGCGGCCCAATTGTGGCAATACGGGCCCGCTGAAAACCGACGGGGACTGTAAGGATATGGCAGGTCAGTATTTCGGCACGGACGGTATTCGCGGACGCGCCAACAAATTTCCGATGACGGCCGAGGTCGCCATGCGCGTCGGCATGGCCGCCGGGCTTTCGTTCCAGCGTGGCAATCATCGTCACCGCGTCGTGCTCGGCAAGGATACGCGGCTTTCCGGCTACATGATCGAGAACGCCATGGTTGCCGGTCTGTGCGCCGCCGGCATGGACGTCTTCCTGCTCGGCCCGATACCGACGCCTGCCGTCGCCATGCTGGTGCGCTCGCTGCGCGCCGACATCGGCGTGATGATCTCGGCCTCGCACAACCCTTATTACGACAATGGCATCAAGCTGTTCGGTCCCGACGGCTACAAGCTCTCCGACGAGATCGAGGAGCGCATCGAAGGCATGCTCGACAAGGACATCGAGCTGGCGCTCGCCGATTCCGACGGGCTCGGCCGCGCCAAGCGCGTCGATGGCGTGCATGACCGCTATATCGAATTCGCCAAGCGCACGCTGCCCCGCTCGATGTCGCTCTCGGGCCTGCGGATCGTCGTCGATTGCGCGAACGGCGCCTCCTACAAGGTGGCTCCGGAGGCGCTGTGGGAGCTCGGCGCCGAGGTGGTGGCGATCAATGTCGAGCCGAACGGCTTCAACATCAACAAGGAATGCGGCTCGACCCATCCGGCCGGCCTGCAGAAGAAGGTGCATGAGGTGCGCGCCGACATCGGCATCGCGCTCGACGGCGATGCCGACCGCGTGGTCATCGTCGACGAGAACGGAGCGATCGTCGACGGCGACCAGATCATGGCGCTGATCGCCGAATCCTGGCACCAGAGCGGAAGGCTGGCCGGCGGCGGCGTCGTTTCCACCGTGATGTCCAATCTCGGCCTGGAGCGCTTCCTCGGCGATATGAAGCTGCAGCTGCATCGCACCAAGGTGGGCGACCGCTATGTCGTGGAGCATATGCGCGCGCATGGCTTGAATGTCGGCGGCGAGCAGTCCGGCCACATCGTGCTTTCCGACTTCTCGACCACGGGAGACGGTCTGGTCTCGGCGCTGCAGGTGCTCGCCTGCATCAAGCGGCAGAACCGCCCGGTCAGCGAATTGTCGAAGAAGTTCGAGCCGGTGCCGCAGCTTCTCAAGAACGTCCGCATCTCCGGCGGCAAGCCGCTGGAGGAAGCGCCGGTCAAGGCGGCGATCGAAGAAGGGCGCAACCGGCTCGGCACGTCCGGCCGCCTCGTCATCCGGCCATCCGGCACCGAGCCGCTGATCCGCGTCATGGCCGAGGGCGACGATCCGCAGCTGGTCGAGGCGGTTGTCAACGACATCGTGGGCATCCTCCAGGAAACGCGCAGCGCCGCCTGACAGAGAGATCGGGCCAAAGCTCTTCGCGCTTGGAAGCCCGCCGCCCGGCGGGCTTTTTTGTGCGCGCCCCCAACGGCCGGACAACGGCATACCCTCTAAAATTGCATAGATTCGTGGTTAATCGGTACGGTTAAACGGCCTTTAACCTTTGCAATTCATTATCCACGCCGAGGTTCATCTTCGGGCGGTGTCGTCCCGAGGTCTCTTAGGGGTGACAGCATGTTCAATACAGCAAGAATGGCTTTGTTTGCCGCGTTGCTCGCGGGAGTGGCCGGACCGGCGCTCGCCGCCGACTTCGCGGAGCCGCCTCCGGTCGAGGAGGCGCCGCCGCCGGTTGTCGAGGCTCAACCGGTCGATGTCGGCGGTTGGTACATCCGCGGCGATATCGACTACCACTGGTCGAATTTGGACAGCATCGATTACATCACCTACGGCCCACCGCCCGGCACCAACGATTTCGATTTCGGCGACCTAAAGGGCGGGTTCTCGCTCGGCGCCGGCGTCGGCTACAAGATCAACGATTACTTGCGTACGGATCTGACTGCCGACTACTGGTTCAAGTCGGACTTCAACGGCCAGACCTCGGATCTGATCACGACATCGACCGAAGAGTCGAGCATGAGCGCTCTGCTTCTGCTTGCAAATGCCTATGTGGATATCGGCACGTGGAACGGCGTCACCCCTTATGTCGGCGCTGGCATCGGTGGTGCGCATGTCAAGTGGGACACGGTCCATGACCCGAACACCACCGAAACCAACCCCGGGTCGTCCAACTGGCGCTTCGCCTACGCGCTTATGGCCGGCGCTTCCTACTGCCTCACGGACAAGGTCATCCTCGATGCCGGCTACCGCTTCACTCACATCGAGGGTGGGCGCATGTTCGAATTCGATACGACCAGCTCCGGACCGGGTTTCGACCACGGCATCAACACGCATGAAGTGCGCGGCGGTCTGCGCTATCAGTTCGGCGGCAATAATGGCTGCGCCGCGCCGGTGGTCGCCTATCAGCCTGAGCCGGAACCGATCTACACCAAGTAGAACTGGCGCATCCGACAGTTCGACCGCCCGGCATCAGCCGGGCGGTTTTCGTTTGTGCGCGGCGGGTGAAATTTCATTGAAATCAATTCGGTAACTCTCTGTTAGCCTTAACCGGCACTTAACCACTATGGTTAACAATGGCTGCTTGAAACGGCGCCCGCGTTTGCGGCTGGCGCCAATCTCGGGAGCCGGGGACCATGACATCCAGATCGCGTATCGCGTCAGCGCTTGCCGCAACCATCCTGTTGCCGATGACGCCGGCGCTCGCGGCCGACTACGATCCGCCGATCTATGTCGACCAGGCGCCGGACTACCAGCCGGTCGAGGTCGGCTCGGGCTGGTATCTGCGCGGCGACGTCGCCTATCTGCCGCAGAAGACCTTCGACAACGGGGATTTCACCTTGCCGTCAGCGATCGACAACGAAAGCTTCAGCGAGGGCGAGGACGCGTATTTCGCGAGCATCGGCTTCGGCTATCATTTCAACGACTACCTTCGCGCCGATCTCAACCTGGGCTATCTGCCCGGCAATCACGTCAGCGTAAGCTATGACGATTCAGCGGTCGCACCGGCGGGAACGGCGATCCAGGGCTCGGGAAATGTGAAGAACTACGCGTTCTCCGGTATCCTCAATGGTTATGTCGATCTGGGCACCTATGTCGGGATCACGCCCTATGTCGGCGCCGGCATTGGTTTGGTTCGGACGACAAGCAAGCTTTCGGCCTCATACACAGACAGCGCCGACTCCTCCAACGATTTCGTCCTGAGCAGCAACAAAAACCAATACTCGCTCGCCTATACGCTCAATGCGGGCCTTGCATACCAAGTGACCAAGAATGTTCTTGTCGACCTCGGCTACCAGTATTTCTCCGCCCCCAATGCGGAATATGTGGCCGCCGAGAGCCTGACCTCCTATCCCACCCGTAAGGGGATCAGCAACCACCAGATCAAATTCGGCCTGCGCTACGACCTCTGGTAAAGCGAAGCGGGTCACGAAATGCCACGGCGGGTCCAACGGCTCGCCGTTTTCATTTCGGGGCGCGCCGGGTGGAAGGGAATATCCCGACAACGACAAAAACTTTGCTCTTGACGCCGAAAGGCTGAAAGCATATCGCCGTCCGCGGGCCACCCCTCCCCAACGAGGGGCCACTATCTGGAAGGGTAGACCACGATGACGACACCTACCAAGCCCGGACTCCGTCCGGCAAACCCCAATTTCTCCTCAGGTCCCTGCGCAAAACGCCCCGGCTGGTCGGCCGAGGCGCTCTCTAAGGCCGCGCTCGGACGCTCCCACCGCGCCAAGATCGGCAAGAGCAAGCTCGAACAGGCGATCGAGCTGACGCGCGAAATCCTCAAGGTTCCCGCGAACTATCGCATCGGCATCGTGCCGGCGTCGGACACCGGCGCGGTCGAGATGGCGCTGTGGTCGCTGCTCGGCGAGCGCGGCGTCGACATGGTCGCCTGGGAGAGCTTCGGCTCCGGCTGGGTGACGGATGTCGTCAAGCAGCTCAAGCTCGCCGACGCGCGCAAGTTCGAGGCCGGCTACGGCCAGCTGCCCGACCTCAAGCAGATCGATTTCGATCGCGACGTGGTCTTCACCTGGAACGGCACGACCTCGGGCGTGCGCGTGCCGAATGGCGAATTCATTCCCGCGGACCGCAAGGGCTTGACCATCTGCGACGCGACGTCGGCCGCCTTCGCGCAAAGGCTCGACTTTGACAAACTCGATGTCGTCACCTTCTCCTGGCAGAAGGTGCTGGGCGGCGAAGGCGCGCACGGCATGCTGATCCTGTCGCCCCGCGCCGTCGAGCGGCTGGAGACCTACAAGCCGGCCTGGCCGCTGCCGAAGATCTTCCGCCTGACCTCGGGCGGCAAGCTGATCGAGGGCATCTTCAAGGGCGAGACTATCAACACGCCGTCGATGCTGTGCGTCGAGGATTATCTCGATGCGCTGCACTGGGCGAAGTCGATCGGCGGTCTGGAAGCGCTCATTGCCCGCGCCGACGCCAATGCCGCGGTGCTCGACCGGTTCGTTGGCAAGTCGTCGTGGCTCGGCCATCTGGCCGTCGACCCGGCAACGCGCTCAAACACATCCGTGTGCCTGTCCTTCACCGATCCGGATATCGCGGCGCTCGATGCCGACGGTCAGGCGGCTTTCGCCAAGGGCCTCGTCTCGGCGCTCGACAAGGAAGGTGTCGCCTACGACATCGGCTCCTATCGCGACGCGCCGCCCGGGCTGCGCATCTGGTGTGGCGCCACCGTCGAGACCGCCGATCTCGAAGCGCTGCTGCCCTGGCTCGACTGGGCCTTCGCCGCGCAGAAGGCGTCGCTCAAGGCGGCGGCCTGAAATCCGTGGCGGCCTGCGGGCCGCCACCATTTCCCGACACATCCAATCCCCTTCAAGGAGGCCGTGATGGCGCCCCGCGTTCTCGTTTCGGATAAACTTTCAACCACCGCCGTGCAGATCTTCAAGGATCGCGGCATCGAGGTCGACTACCTGCCCGACCTCGGCAAGGACAAGGAAAAGCTGCTCGAGGTGATCGACCAGTATGACGGCCTCGCCATCCGCTCGGCGACCAAGGTCACCGAGAAGCTGATCAATGCGGCAACCAGGCTCAAGGTCGTGGGCCGCGCCGGCATCGGCGTCGACAATGTCGATATCCCGGCCGCCAGCCGCAAGGGCATCATCGTGATGAACACGCCCTTCGGCAATTCGATCACCACGGCCGAGCATGCGGTGGCGATGATCTTCGCGCTGGCGCGGCAGATCCCGGAAGCCAATGCCTCGACCCATGCCGGAAAATGGGAAAAGAACCGCTTCATGGGCGTCGAGATCACCAGCAAGACGCTGGGCGTGATCGGGTGCGGCAATATCGGCTCGATCGTCGCCACGCGCGGCGTCGGATTGAAGATGCATGTGATCGCCTTCGACCCGTTCCTGTCGGACAGCCGCGCCGAGGAGCTCGGCGTCCAGAAGGTCGAGCTCGACGAGCTCTTCGCCCGCGCCGACTTCATCACGCTGCACACGCCGCTGACCGAGAAGACGCGCAACATCATCGACGCGGCCGCGATCGCCAAGATGAAGGACGGCGTGCGCATCATCAATTGCGCGCGAGGCGGCCTGGTCGTCGAGGCCGATCTGATCGCGGCGCTGAAGAGCGGCAAGGTGGCGGGCGCGGGCATCGACGTATTCGAGGTCGAGCCGGCGGAGAACAACCCGCTGTTCGGCATGGAGAATGTCGTGGCGACACCGCATCTCGGCGCCTCGACCACCGAGGCTCAGGAGAATGTCGCGCTGCAGGTCGCCGAGCAGATGAGCGACTATCTCATCAATGGCGCCGTCTCCAACGCCATCAACATGCCTTCGATCACCGCGGAGGAGGCGCCGCGGCTGAAACCGTTCGTCAAGCTTGCCGAGGTGCTCGGCGCCTTCGTCGGCCAGGTCACCGAGGATCCGATCAAGGAGGTCGAGATCCTGTTCGATGGCTCGACCGCGACGATGAACACCCGCGCGCTGGTGAGCGCCGCCCTTGCCGGCCTGATCCGGCCGCAGGTCTCCGACGTCAACATGGTGTCGGCGCCGATCATGGTGAAGGAGCGCGGCATCATCGTCGCCGAGGTCAAGCGCGACAAGTCGGGCGTGTTCGACGGCTATATCAAGCTGACGGTCAAGACCGAGCACATGACGCGCTCGATCGCCGGCACCTGCTTCTCCGACGGCAAGCCGCGCTTCATCCAGATCAAGGGCATCAATCTCGACGCCGAAGTCGGCCAGCACATGCTCTACACGACCAATGCCGATGCGCCCGGCATCATCGGCCTGCTCGGCACGGTGTGCGGCGAGAACGGCGTCAACATCGCCAATTTCCAGCTCGGCCGCAACCGGCCGGGCGGCGATGCCATCGCGCTGCTTTATCTCGACGCGCCGTTCCCGGAAAAGGTGCTGGAGCAGGTGCGCGCGCACAAGTCGATCGACTCGGCCAAGCGGCTGCGCTTCGACGTCGGCGCCGAGTGAACGTTGAAAATGAAGACGCCCCGCCTGCATCGTCAGGCGAGGCGTTGATAGTACAGCCATCGCCAACGGCTGCTTGACGCGTGGCGGGAGATATCATCCCGCCTGCAGTGCCGCTCTGCTGCCGCTGTATTCGGCAAGGGCAATGCCGCCGAGGACAAGAGCCAGCGCGAAGGCCTGATAGGGCTGAAACTGCTCGCCGACGATCAGCACCGAAAGCAGCGTGCCGAAGATCGGCACCAGGTTGATGAACAGCCCGGCGCGGTTGGCGCCGATCAGCTCGTTGCCCTTGATGTAGAGAACCTGCGAGACGACCGAGGCGCCGAGGGCCGTATAGAGGGTGAGCGCCCATCCGCTTGCGTCCGGCATGACGGCGCGGCCGGCCGCGACCTCCCAGATGACGAAGGGCAGGGAAATCAGCAGCGCGGCGATCGACAGCGCCAGCATGAAACTCTGCCAGCGGATTGCGGGCCTGAGGCGCAGCCCCACCGAATAGAGGCTGTAGCAAAGCACCGCCACAAGCATGATGGCGTCGCCGAAGTTGAGGTCGAGCTTCAAGAGCTGGCCGAGGTCGCCATGGCTTGCGGTCAGCGCGACGCCGACGATGGTGAGCACGACGCCGACGATCTGCAGAGGCCGCACGCGCAGCCGGAAGAACATGAAATTGGCAAGGATGATGACGATCGGGATGGCGGCCTGCTCGATCGAGACGTTGATGGCGGTCGTGTAGTTGAGCGCGGTGTAGAAGATGACGTTGAAGATGGTGAAGCCGCACGCGCCGAGGCCGGCAAGCAGTTTCCAGTGGCTGCGCACTTCGGGCCAGTCCTCGCGCAGTGTCCGCCAGCCGACGGGCAGCAGGATCAGCACCGCCATGACCCAGCGCAGGAACACCAGCGTCATCGGCGAAACATGGCCCACGGCAAGCTTGCCCGCGACCGAATTGCCGCCCCACAACAGCATGGTCGACAGCAGGAACAGATAGGCGGCTCGGTGCATGAGGGATCGGCCTGCAGGGATGTTCGCGGGTTCAGGCCGGCCTAGAGTGGCGGCGGCGGCAAGTAAATGATGCGAAAGCTGGAATTTGTTATGCCTGATCGGGACGAGGCCTCGCCGGCATCGTCATGCCGATCCAACTCCTGGAGCACGATCGGGTTCCGAAAGTCGGCTCCCGCTTTTCAAATCATGTTCCGGGAAGGTTTCAGCGGCAAAGAAAGGGTCGCGCCGGCTGGCGCTTGACGCTATAGAGGCTGTCGTTTCAGGCCGCCCGCGCGGCATTTCAAGGGAAAAGAACATGGCCAATGTGGTGGTCGTCGGCTCGCAGTGGGGCGACGAAGGCAAGGGCAAGATCGTCGACTGGCTGTCGGAACGGGCCGACGTGGTCGTGCGCTTCCAGGGCGGCCACAATGCCGGCCATACGTTGGTCGTCGACGGCAAGGTCTACAAGCTGTCGCTGCTGCCCTCCGGCGTGGTCAGGCAAGGCAAGCTCTCGATCATCGGTAATGGCGTGGTGTTCGATCCGCATGCTTTCGTGGCCGAAGCGAAGAAGCTCAAGGACCAGGGCGTGGAGGTCACGCCGGAGCGCCTGAAAATAGCCGAAAACACCGCGCTTATCCTGTCGCTGCACCGGGAGCTGGATGGATTCCGCGAAGATGCCGCCTCGAATTCCGGGACCAAGATCGGCACGACCCGCCGCGGCATCGGTCCCGCCTATGAGGACAAGGTGGGCCGGCGCGCGGTGCGGGTGATGGATTTGGCGGATTTGGAAACGCTTCCTTTGAAGGTCGACAGGCTGCTGACGCACCACAATGCTCTGCGTCGCGGGCTCGGCCATCCGGAGGCGACGCATGAGGCGATCATGCAGGAGCTGACCTCGGTGGCCGGCGAGATCCTGCCTTACATGGACCGTGTCTGGAAAGTGCTCGACGACAAACGCCGCGCCGGCGAGCGCATCCTGTTCGAGGGCGCGCAGGGCACGCTGCTCGACATCGACCACGGCACCTATCCCTTCGTCACCTCGTCCAACACGGTCGCGGGGCAGGCAGCCGCCGGTTCCGGCGTCGGTCCCGGCGTCATCGGCTATGTGCTCGGCATCACCAAGGCTTACACGACGCGCGTCGGCGAGGGGCCGTTCCCGACCGAGCAGAAGAACGAGATCGGCGAGTTTCTCGGCACGCGCGGCCACGAGTTCGGCGTCGTCACCGGCCGCAAGCGCCGCTGCGGCTGGTTCGACGCCGTGCTGGTGCGCCAGGCCGTGGCCGTCAACGGCATCAAGGGCATCGCTCTCACCAAGCTCGACGTGCTCGACGGGCTGGACGAGATCAAGGTCTGCACGGGCTATCGCCTCGACGGCGAGACGATCGATTACCTGCCGGCCAGCCAGGGCGCGCAAGCGCGGGTCGAGCCCATCTACGAGACGCTCGAAGGCTGGAAGGGAACCACCGCCGGCGCCAGGAGCTGGAACGATTTGCCGGCGCAAGCCGTCAAATATGTCCGCTATATCGAGGAGCTGATCGGCGCCCCGGTGGCGCTGCTTTCCACCAGCCCCGAACGGGACGACACGATACTTGTGACCGACCCGTTTCAAGACTAGTTTCACAGCCCTTCCCGGCGCTATGGCTGATTTGCGGCCGGCGGGAGAAGAATGCAGGTCACCTGACGCATGGCAGATTTCATCGCCGTTCTGAAAAAGACGATCGACAATCTCAGCGAGAACACGCCGGAGATGCGGTCGAAGGTCTATGACAAGGCGCGGGCGACAATCGCCAAGAAGCTTGCCGATCGCGTTCCGCCATTGGCGCCTTCGGTCGTCGATCAGCAGAAGCGCACGCTTGAGGACGCCATCTCCAGCGTCGAGCGCAGTTATGCCAAAAGCGTTCCCGCCGCCGATCCGCTGGCGGAGTTGGAGCATATCTTCTCCTCCATCGACCGCAACAGGAACCAGCCGACCCACTCCCGCCAGCCGGCGCCGCCCGCGGCTGTGCCGGCGCCGGCTAAGCCGGACCCGTTCAAATCAGAACCCCTCAAGCCGACACCGGCGCCCGCCAGGGCCGAACCGTCCTGGCAAAGCGCGCCGAAGGCGGAGCCGGCGCCGCAAAACCCCGTGAAGACCGAGCCGGCCTGGCAAAGCACGGCAAGGACGGAGCCGAGTTGGCAGGCCGCGCCAGAGGCGGAGCCTGCCTGGCAGAAGGCGCCACCACCGCCGATGCCGTCGCCGCGCGAGGACGATGTCGGCCTGGCGGGCATGGATGCCGCCGACGCCGAGGACGGCAGCGATGTCTTTGCCAATGACGAGCAGCCGGCGGCCGATACTTTCCAACGGCTGCGGCCTCAGCAGCCGCAGCGCAGGCGCGGCTATGGCGGCCTGATCGCTGCCGTCATCGCGCTTTTGGTGCTGGCCGGCGGCGGCTACGGCATATGGCTGAACAAGACTGCGTTCGGCTCCCTCTTTGGCCTTGGCGGCAGCGGCAACAAGACGGTCTCGACCGAGCCGCTGGTCAAGCCTGCTCCGGCCAAGCCTGCGACCGAGACGGCGGCCGCGCCGAGCCCAGCTCCGGCCGCTACAGGCGAGCCCGCCGACACGACCAAGTTCACGCAGCGCCTGACGCCCGAGGGCAAGGAGACCGATCCCGGTCCGGCTGGCGGACAGGCCACGATCGGCGAAGGCGAATCCGTCGCGGCGCTGACCTCGCGGCCGCCGCCCGCCCCGGCAACGGCGCCTGCGCCGACCGGTGCCGCGCCTGCGCCCGCCACGCAAACGCCTCCGGCCGCGGCGCCGACGACCGACGCGGCCAATCCGACGCCGCCGGCGGCTGGAACCGCACCGCCAACGGCTGATGCGGCAACGACGCCCCCCGCGGCCGGCGCCACGCCACCAGCGGCGGCGGCAACGCCGCCGGCCGCAGGCACCGCGCCGGCCACGCCCGCGCCGGCGACCGCCGAGGCGACCGTGCCGGTCGGACAGAAGGCGATCTTCTATGAGGAGCGCACCAGCACCCAGCAGGGCACGGCCGAGCCCGGCAGCATCGTCTGGTCGCTGGTCCAGGAATCGCCCGGCGGCGACCTGCCGCCGGAACCGGCGATCCGCGCCGAAGCGACGATCCCCGGCAAGAACATCCAGCTGCGCATGACGATCCGGCGCAACACCGACCAGACCCTGCCGGCCAGCCACATCATCGAGATGATCTTCCTGACGCCGGAAGGGTTTGACGGCGGCGGCGTCGACAACATCCTGCGCATTGCCATGAAGAGCTCGGAACAGGATGCCGGCAGCCCGCTGATCGGCATCCCGGCCAAGATCGCCGACGGCTTCTTCCTCGTCGCGCTCAACGACACCAAGGCCGACGAGGACGCCAATCTGACGCTGCTTCGGGGACAGTCCTGGATCGACGTGCCGGTGGTCTACAAGACCGGGCGCCGCGCGCTGCTCACCATGGAAAAGGGCATCCCCGGCGAGAAGGTCTTCGACGAGGCGCTGAAGGCCTGGGCGGCGAAGACGTCGGGGTGAGGAGCAATTCCAGGAAAAGTGTGAGCCGTTTTCCGTCCGGAATTGCGTAAGGCAGGCCCTTAAAAGCCTTGAAAGAGCATATCGAGCGCCGCCACGATATCGTCGTGGCGGCTCATGAGATTGGTTCGATTTTCGCCGAGTTCGGTTGCGGCAACCGTCGCGATTAGGTGGGTGGCCATCACCATCTTCCGGCCGTTGATCTCAAAGACCGGATGCAGCTTGCGCATTGGCGAAGGCGCCGAGGTCAGTGGCAGAAGCGGAACGACCACCCGCGTCTTGAAGTGGTCGAGCAGGTCGGACTGAACGTCGAGCAGATAGCCGCCTTCGATGCCGCTGGCGAAGACGTCATAGCGCGCCATCAGAATTGCCGATGTTCGGCGAGTGGGATGCCGTGCTTGTCGACATAGTCGTTCCAAGCGTCTATCGTCGCACGGTTCTCAAGCTTCCATAGCCGCGTTTTTTCCGCAGCAACCGCTTCCGATATACCGGCCTCCGCAGCCCGTGATACATTCACGTTGAGCCCCTTGGCTTCCGCCATGAGCTGCGAATCGATCGACAGATTAGCTGGCTGGCGATTTGCGTTCGTTGCAATCTTGCGCATGACAGTCACCTCGACATGCGCATACTTTATGCGCATCGGTGCGTCAGCGCAATGAGGGTGCTATCCCTCCATCTCCTCACGCAGTATCTCCAGCTCCAGCCACTCCTCCTCGAGCGCGGCGAGCGTCGTGCGCTCCTTGTCGAGCGCGGCGATGGTCTTCTGGAACGAGACGGGATCGCGTTCGTAGAAGGCGGGGTCGGCGATGTTGTTCTCCAGCCTGGCGATTGAGGCTGTCACCGCTTCGATCTTCTTGGGCAGGGAATCCAGCGCGAACTTCTGCTTGAACGAGAGCTTTTTCGCCGGGCCTTTGGGTGCGGCTTGTTCGGCCTTCGGCGAAGCCTCGGCGGCCTCGGCTTTCGATCTTGCCTTGCGGTCTTCCAGCTTCGAGCCGCCGCGCTGCGCCAGCATATCTGAATAGCCGCCGGCATATTCGATCCAGCGGCCGTTGCCCTCCGGCGCGATCACGCTGGTGACGGTGCGGTCTAGGAAATCGCGGTCGTGGCTGACCAGGATGACAGTTCCGGAAAAGCCCGCGACCAGTTCCTGCAGCAACTCCAGCGTCTCCATGTCGAGGTCGTTGGTCGGCTCGTCGAGCACCAGAAGGTTCGCCGGGCGCGCCAGCACGCGGGCCAGAAGAAGGCGCGCGCGCTCGCCGCCGGAAAGCTCGCGCACCGGCGTGCGCGCCTGCTCCGGCTTGAACAGGAAATCCTTCATGTAGGAGACGACGTGGCGCTGCTCGCCATTGACCAGCAGGTTCTCGCCGCGCCCATCGGTAAGGTAATGCGCCAGGGTTTCGGCCGGGTCGACGGCCTCGCGCTTCTGGTCGAGTGTGGCGATCTCCAGGTTGACGCCGAGCCGCACGCTGCCGGCATCCGGCGCGAGCTCGCCGGTCAGCATCTTCAAAAGCGTCGTCTTGCCGGCGCCGTTGGGGCCGACCAGGCCGACGCGGTCGCCGCGCTGGATGCGGGTCGAGAAACCCTTGACCACGGTGAGGTCGCCAAAGCTCTTGTCGATGCCCTTGGCCTCGATCACCAGCTTGCCGGATTCGGCGGCGTCGCTCGCCACCATGGTGGCGATGCCTTCGGCGCCGCGGTGGCTGCGGAAGCGCTGGCGCATCGTCTGCAATTCGCCGAGGCGGCGCATGTTGCGCTTGCGTCTGGCGGTCACGCCGTAGCGCAACCAATGCTCCTCGCGCACGATCTGGCGGCCGAGCTTGTGCTGCTCGCGCTCTTCCTCCTCCAACACCTGGTCGCGCCATTCCTCGAAATGGGCAAAGCCCTTGTCCAGCCGTCGCGTCTGGCCGCGATCGAGCCAGACGGTGGCGCGGGTGACGCGTTCGAGAAAGCGGCGGTCGTGCGAGATCAGGATCACCGCCGAAGAGGTGCGGGCAAGCTCCTCTTCCAGCCATTCGATCACGGAAAGGTCGAGATGGTTGGTGGGCTCGTCGAGCAGAAGGATGTCGGGTTCCGGCGCCATGACGCGCGCAAGCGCGGCGCGGCGCGCCTCGCCGCCAGACAGGTCGCCCGGCTTCTCCTCGCCGGTGAGGCCGAGATGCTCCATCAGATAGGTGGCGCGATGCGGATCGTCGGCCGGGCCGAGGCCGGCCTCGACATAGGCGCGCACGGTGGCGAAGCCATCCATATCCGGCATCTGCGGCAGATAACGAACGGTCGCCGAGGGTTGGCGGAACACTTCGCCGTCCTGCGGCTCGATCATGCCGGCGGCGATCTTGAGCAGGGTCGACTTGCCCGAGCCGTTGCGGCCGACCAGCGCGATCTTTTCGCTGGCGGAAGCGCTGAGCGCAGCACCGTCGAGCAGCGGGGTGCCGCCGAAGGTCAGTTTAATGCCGTCGAGGTTGAGAAGTGGCGGCGCCATATCTGGAATGTCAGCTTTCGGGAAGAGGATAGGGGTGGGCCAGAAGCAGCGCCCGGCCGCGCTCCAGCGCGATGCCAAGCCGCCCTTTGACCTCGTTTGATATAGTGAGCGAGGAGCCGAACGCCAACTCGACGCGGTCGAGCGGCCATTTGGCGCCGGTGACCGTCAGGCCGGACAGGTCGGAGAAGCCGAGCACCGAAAACAGGGTGCTGTCCGCATAGTCGAAACTGGCTTTGCCAGGCAGGATGGGAACGCCTTCCTGTGCGCCGCTCGTCAGCAACACGGTCGTGCCCGCTTCTGCCAGCCGCACGGCGAGCGCCAGATGCAGGGAGGCATGGTCGGCGCGCTTGCCGCCGAAGGCGCCGGCAAGCACGAGGCTGGTGGCGCCGCGCTGGAGCGCTTCCGCTATTGCAAGCTCGCCATCGGTCATGTCCTTCTCGGCCGGGAAGATTTTTTGTGGGACGGAAGCCAGATCTTCGGGCAGGTTGGCCGGCACCGAGTCGAAATCGCCGACCCAGAGCTCGGGGACAAGGCCCAGCATGCGGGCATGGCCGATGCCGGCGTCGGCGGCGATGACGCGCGAACCAGCGATCTGGCGTTCGAGCCGGGGCGTGCGGATAAGCTCGCCGCCAAGCAGGATGGTGAATGTGCCCATGGCCGTCGCCCTTACCAGCCCGCCGGGGGAAACGGAAGCCGGAAGCGCCGCGCTTCGGTTCCTGCCTCGGAACATTAGCTGCCCGGCAAACTTCCGCTTGCACGCCGCTTCGGCCGGGCCTATCTGTCGAAACGCTCTAACGGGGTGCCGGACGTGATCCGGCTGAGAGGCAATCGAGCCAACCCGCTGAACCTGATCCGGTTTGTACCGGCGGAGGGATTAGACGTTTCGGACCATCCGGCGCCTCAATTCCTTGTCACTCGAACGAAGGAGGCGCCGATGCGCGCGATATTGTCCAAGCTTATTCTCGCAGCCGGTCTTTTGTCGCTTCTGGCCGGTGTTGCGCCTGCCGTCGCCAAGGACAAGCTCACCGTCTATACCTATGAAAGCTTCACTGCCGATTGGGGGCCCGGACCGGCGGTGAAGAAGGAATTCGAAGCCGAATGTGGCTGCGATCTCGAATTCGTCTCGGTCGCCGATGGCGTCGCGCTGCTCAACCGCGTCAAGCTCGAGGGCGCCGGCACCAAGGCCGACATCGTCCTCGGCCTCGACACCAACCTGACCGCGGACGCCAAGGCGAGCGGGCTGTTCGCGCCGCATGGCGACGTCTCGGGTATCAACGTGCCGGGCGGCTGGAGCGACGACACTTTCGTGCCGTTCGACTATGGCTATTTCGCCGTCGTCTATGACACGCAGAAGCTAAAAGTCCCGCCGAAGAGCCTGAAGGACCTGATCGAGGGTAGCGGCACCGACAAGATCGTCATCCAGGATCCGCGCACCTCGACGCCCGGCCTCGGCCTGCTCTTGTGGGTGAAGTCTGTCTATGGCGACAAGGCGCCGGAGGCCTGGGCCAAGCTCAAGACGAAAGTGCTGACGGTGACGCCGGGTTGGAGCGAGGCCTATGGCCTGTTCACCAAGGGCGAGGCGCCGATGGTGCTCTCCTACACCACCTCGCCGGCCTATCACATGGTGGCCGAGAACACCGAGCGCTATCAGGCGGCGTCCTTCGAGGAAGGCGAATACCTGCAGATCGAGGTTGCCGGCATCACCACGACGGGTGCCAAGAACCCGCTGACGCAAAAGTTCATCGCCTTCATGACCGGGCCGAAATTCCAGGACGTCATCCCGGAAACCAACTGGATGTTCCCGGCCGGCAAGACCGACAAGCCGCTCAACCCGGCCTTCGACAAACTGGTCAAGCCGACCAAGACCCTGCTGTTCAGCCCGGAGGAGGTTGCCGCCAACCGCAAGGCGTGGGCGGATGAGTGGCTGGCGGTGATGAGCAAGTAGGCTGCGATGCTTGCGCCAAGGCCCCCCTCTCTGTCCTGCCGGACCCGGCCCTTCGCTGTCGCTCCGGGCGTTCGTCATTCGGAAAGCCAAGCAGTTGGCTTTCCGTCCGCTTCGCGGACCACTCCTCACCCCCCTCAAGGGGGGAGATTGGCTGTCACGCCGGCTTTCGCCCATCTCCGACGTTGCAGGATCGAGCGGGGCGTCGACGCTGCCAATCTCCCCCCTAGAGGGGGAGATGGCCGGCAGGACAGAGGGAGGCGCGAAGGAACGCGGCGTTGCCTAGCTGAAGCTCGCATGGTGCGGCGTGCACTCCGCGCGTGACTCCCGCGTCACCGCCAGTGTCGTCGCGCTCGCGGCCATCGCCGCGCTCATCGGCGGCGCCTTCGCTGGCCTCATCCTCGAAGGCGCGCACGACCTCTCCGGCGCTGCCGCCGCCTTCGACGGCTACCTCCTGCGCGTGGCCCGCTTCACGCTGTGGCAAGCATTGCTCTCGACGCTGCTGTCGGTCGCGCCGGCGCTGCTGGTGGCACGCGCGCTTTCAAGGCATCCGGCCTTTCCCGGGCGTCGCCTGATCCTGCAGCTCTTCACCGTGCCGCTGGCGTTGCCGGCGATCGTCGCGGCGCTCGGCATATTGGCGCTTTACGGCCGCGCCGGGTACTTTGCCGGCGTCTTCGCCCGGTTCGGCGGCGGAGAGTGGCCCGGCATCTACGGCCTCTCCGGCATCCTGGTCGCGCATGTCTTCTTCAACCTGCCTCTGGCGACGCGCTTGTTCCTGGAGGCGCTGGGCACCATTCCCGCCGACCAGTGGCGGCTGGCGAGCCAGCTCGGCATGGGCGCCCGGCCGGCCTTCCGGCTGATCGAATGGCCGGTGCTGCGCGCGGCCTTGCCGGGCGTCGCCGGGCTGGTCTTCATGCTCTGCATCACGTCCTTCACCATCGTGCTGACGCTGGGCGGCGGGCCGGCCGCGACGACGCTCGAGGTCGCCATCTACCAGGCGCTGCGCTTCGACTTCGATCCGGCCCGTGCGGTGGTGCTGACGCTGCTACAGATCGCGCTCACCTTCGTCGTGGTCGCAGCGCTCACGCGGCTTGGCGCCAACACGGTCGGCGACGCCAATCTGCCGGTCGCGCCCCGCCGCTACCTTTCGGCGGGCCGGATCGAAAGCCTACTGAATGCCGGCCTCATCGCGCTCGCCCTGCTGTTCGTCGCCGGACCGATGGCGGCGACGGTGGTTTCGGGCCTTCAGGCCGATCTCGGCCGATTGGCGGGCGAGGAAGCGGTGCGCCGCGCGACGCTTACTAGCGCCGGGCTCGCCTTGATCGCGGCGCTGCTCAGCGTGTCGCTGTCGCTGGTATTGATCGCGGCGCGGCGCGCATTGGCTTTGCGTCGCCGTGCCGGCAGCGCCATGTCGCTGCTCGAGCATGCCGCCGACACCGGCGCCGGCTTCGTGCTCGTCGTGCCGCCGATAGTTCTTGGCGCCGGCTGGTTCCTGGCGCTGCGCAACATCACCGATGTCTTTGCCGTCGCGCCGGTGATGGTCGTCGCCGTCAACGCGGTGATGGCGATGCCCTTCGCCATCCGTGCCATTCGCCCAGCCTATGACGCGGCGAGCGAACGCCATGAGCGGCTTTGCCTGGCGCTTGGCATATCCGGCTGGACCCGGCTCAGCCTGATCGACTGGCCGTCGCTCAGGCGGCCCTTGGCCACCGGCTTCGCTTTCGCCATGGCGCTGTCGCTCGGCGATCTCGGCGTGATCGCGCTGTTCGGCAGCGATTCCGTGCAGACCTTGCCCTATCTTCTGCTTGCGCGCATGGGCAGCTACCGGACCGCCGACGCGGCGGGGCTCGCCTTGCTGCTCGGCCTGGTTTGCCTGATGCTGGTCGTCGTCGCCGATGGGCTGGGGCGGGAAGCAAGGGCATGACATCGACGGATAACGGCATCGCGGCAGGGAAGGCGCTGACCGTCACACTCGAAGACGTGTCGTTCAGCTATGGCGAATCGTCCTTCCGCTTCAATGCCGAGTTCGCGGCGGGCAGGATCACCGCCATCATGGGGCCGAGCGGCTCCGGCAAGTCGACGCTGCTCAATCTGATAGCCGGCTTCGAAACACCTAATAGCGGCAAGGTGCTGATCGGCGGCATCGATATCGGCGCCACGCCGCCCTCGGCGCGACCGGTGTCGATGGTGTTCCAGGAAAACAATCTGTTCGCGCATCTTACGGTCGAGGCCAATGTCGGGCTCGGCCGCTCGCCGTCGCTGAAGCTCGGCGATGGCGATCGCGCCGCCGTCGCCGAGGCGCTGGCGCGCGTCGGCCTGGCCGGCAAGGAAAAGCGGCTGCCGCGCGAGCTTTCCGGCGGCGAAAGGCAGCGCGTCGCGCTGGCGCGGGTGCTGCTGCGTGACCGGCCCGTCTTGCTGCTCGACGAACCTTTCGCGTCGCTCGGCCCGGCGCTGCGCGAGGACATGCTCGACCTTCTCGCCGGCATCCATGCCGAGCGCAAAATGACGGTGCTGTTCGTCACCCATCAGCCGGAAGATGCGCGCCGCATCGGCCAGGACGTGGCCTTTCTCGATGAGGGCAGGATCGCGGCGACCGGGCCGGCTGACGATTTCTTCGATCAGTCTGGACCGGATGCGTTCCGACGCTATATCGGCGATCGAGGCGGCACCGTTGCCGGATCACAACATATTGCCCGGAAGCGGACATAATTTACGGTCAAACCGGCAACGGGTGATCCGGCGTTTGCTTGCCTTGTCCGGGGGAGTATGGCTAGGTCCGCCATGCTGGTCCGGCGGGGCCGTGATTTGCCGAAAGATTTCGAAAGGAAGCCGATCTGTCGACCGGCGCTGAGAAAGTGTGGATGAGGCCACTGGCACGATTTTTCGCGCTGGCGGGCGTTGCCGTGCTGGCGAGTTGTCAGATGTTCACGCCGCCGGACGTGCAGGAGAGCGGCTTCCAGCCCTCTGACAAGCCGATTACCGTCGACAATGTCGTCGCCAACGCCAAACTCGCCGAAATGGCCAAGGCGCAGCATCCGCGCATTCTCGCCACCTATGGCGGCGAATATTCCGACCCGAAGCTCGAACGCATGGTGGCCAAGGTCGTCGGCAATCTGACCGTGGTGTCGGCCAACCCGACCCAGACCTATCGCATCACCATCCTCAACTCGCCCAACGTCAACGCCTTCGCGCTGCCGGGCGGCTATCTCTATGTGACGCGCGGCCTGCTGGCGCTGGCCAATGATTCCTCCGAGCTTGCCGCCGTCATCGCCCATGAGATGGGCCACGTCACGGCGAATCACGGGCTGCAACGGCAGCAGCTCGAGGCCGAGGAAGGCCTGGCGACCAAGGTGGTGTCGGACGTGCTTGGCGACAGCCCGACCGCCAAGGCGGCCCTGATCCGCGGCAAGCTTCGGCTGGCGCAGTTCTCGCGCAACCAGGAACTGCAGGCCGACGCCATCGGCATCAAGTCGATCGGCGAGGCGGGCTACGATCCTTACGCGGCTGGCCGCTTCCTGCAGTCGATGTCGGCCTATACCGATTTCCGCTCGGTCAGCGGCGCCACCGACGCCAGCCTCGACTTCCTGGCGACGCACCCCAACACGCCGCAACGCATCGAACTGGCGCAGCGCCTTGCGCGCAATTTCGGCCCCCCCGGCGTCGGCACGCGCGACCGCGACGCATTCCTCGCGGGCATTGACGGTCTGCTTTACGGCGACACGCCGGAAGAAGGCTATGTGCGCGGCCAAACCTTCATGCACCCCAATCTCGGGGTCTCCTTCACCGTGCCGGACGGTTTCGTCATCGACAATTCGGCGGCCGCCGTCACCGCGACCGGGCCGGGCGACATCGCCATCCGTTTCGACGGCGTGGCGATCGACAAGTCGGTGTCGCTCACGGATTACATCCGCAGCGGCTGGGTGGCGGGGCTCGAAGACGCCAGCGTGCGCCAGGAGACGATCAACGGCAACGAGGCGGCGATGGCGCATGCCAACGCTCAGGGCTGGCAGTTCGACATCGCGGTGATCCGCGCCGGCGGGCAGGTCTACCGGCTGCTGACGGCGGCGCCCTCGGCCAGCGCTGCACTGGATCCAGTCGCGCGCTCGGTCAGCGGCTCCTTCCGAGTGCTCACCCCGGCCGAGAAGGCGGCGCTGAAGCCGCTGCACATCCGGGTCGTCACCGTTCAGGCCGGCCAGACCATGGGCTCGCTCGCCGCGCAAATGGTCGGCGTCGACCGCAAGCTCGATCTGTTCCGTGTGCTCAACGCCATGTCGCCGGGCGCCAGCGTATCGGCCGGCGACAAGGTCAAGATCGTTACGGACAAGTAGGGCTCCGCATTCGCGTTCGTGCGGCCCGGCGCTTTGAGAGCTTGCCGCGATGCGCAATCCCTAAAGCGCGTTGCGACCTTTCAGATTCGCTCCATGCGCGTAGGTTTTTGGTCACGCGTTTCTTTGTCCCGAAACCGATTCACACTTTCGGGATACATGCTTTAAGCCGCGCACTCGACATGGCGACATGCGTTGTCCCGGCTGGTCCGGCCACGCGTCGCGGCTGCTATCCACCTCTGACGGTGGAGATGCCACCAAAGCCTGTGGTGCTGGCGTCGGTGCCGGGAGGTTCGCCCGTGCTGGGGCTGTCGGAGGTATCCGGAGTGCCGCTGTCCGGGGTGCTGTCGTCAGTACTGCTCTGCCTGGAAGGAGACGGGCGATCGCCGCTACTGCCGCCCCGCCAAGGCGCCGGCTCGATTACGGGCGGCACCGGTTTTACCGGAGGTGGGGTGATCATCGGCGCAGGCGCGCGGATCACCCTGATCTTCGTGATTACCTTGGGCTTGCATACAGCGGCTGTCTGGAAGCGGCGCCCGGCAAGACCGAGAATGCTCATCGAATAGACTTCCTGCCGTTCCATGCTGGCCTTGAGGAACGCCAGAGCGCGGGCCGGATCGGCGGGCACGTCATTGCGGCCTTCCTGGAAGATCAACGCGAGATCGTTCATGGCGTTGATGTGCCCCATCGCCGCAGCCTTGAGCAGCAGGTCCAATCCCTTTCGGGGGTTCGGCTCGACGCCGACGCCGTTGAACAAAGCGCGTCCCCAGGCAGCCATGGCGGCTGGATCGCCCTGGTCGGCCGCCTGGGCATAGAGGCCATTCGCTTTCGTAACATCCGCGGCCGTGCCTGTTGCGGACGCCGCCATATAGGCGAGCTCGAAAACGGCTCGGGCATGGCCCTTGTCGGCGGCCTCCTGAATGGCCTTCGTGGCCTCGTCGACCTTGCCGGCCGCCAGCAACGCCCGTCCGAGCTCATAGCGGAAGCGGACGACATTGGGGTAGGCTTTAACCGCCGCTTCGCAGGCTTCGATCGCTCCGCCGCCGATCTCGTTCGACTGGCGGCCGGGGGCGACGCCCTGCAGGTCGAGCGGCGCGCCTGCCGCCCGGTCGCAAGGGTCGACACTTGGCGACAGCTTCATCGTGGCCGGCTTTGACGCCTTGCCAGCGCGGATCTGGAAGCCGACCTCGAGGGGAGCGGCGGCGCCGATCTGCGGCTCGTAACGCAAATGGTGGATCTCGTTGGCCAGAATGGTCGAATCCGGCGACAACGTCCGATCCGGCAGCGACAGCGTTCCTGTTGCCGGGTAACTCGCGAGCTTCAGGCTGATGCCGGGGTCTCCGGTCGGAAAATCCAGGTTCAACGGAACCGGGCCGACGCCGACCGGGACGCTGAGGTCGCTCTTCTGGATCGTCTCGGCGGCACCGGTGATGTGGAGGCTACGCTCCACCATCAGTTGCTTCTGCAAGGCCTTCAGGGACGCTGCGCTCTGCTGGCCCTCAGCGCCATCGCCACTCTTGAGGCGCAAGACCAGGATGCCCTGAGATACGCCACCCCACTCGTCATGTGTGGCATAGGCCAGCGTTTCGACCTGTTCCTGCGTGTCGGACGCCTTGGGCAGGTCGATCAGCAGACGCGGCAGGTCGTTGCCCGCAATCTGGTCGCCTGTGGCGACGGGTTTGCCGTCCAGCACCAGGCCTGCGAGCGCGGGAAGCGTTTCAATGCTTACGGTGACCGCGCTGCCGTCGACAGTGACAGGCGTCGGCAGGTCAAGCGCGACCGGCCCGATCCCCGACGGCACGACTCTCTCCAGCACCGGCGGCAGCGCCGGCTTGTTCGCACGGTGCATGAGCACGACTTCGTCGATCAGCGAGGAGTTCTCCCAAGGAACCTGCTTGCCTTTGGTGACGGCGACCACGTCGCGGCGCACCGCGGCCATGACCGCGCGTATCTCCTGGTTCGGCGCCAGCGCGCGGCGCGAAAAAGCGGATGAGAATGGACTGGCGTTGCCCGTCCCGTCATAGGCGATCGCATCGGGACCGGTGGCAAAGGCAATCAGCGCGTTCTGCGAGCTTTTCACCTCGGCAAGACCGGTGCCGCTAGCGGTGATCAGCTGGTCCCGCAGCCAGTAGTCCTTGCGCGGAAACGGATTGTTGCGGCAGGCATCGAGGATGATGATCTGGATTTTCGACTTCGAGCGCAATTGCTCCAGCATGTCATCGAGCTTGATCGCCTGAACCTCGATGTCGGCGGCCTGCTTGAGCGAAGCGTCGACAGGGATCAAGAAATTCACGCCACCGATCTGAAACCCGTGGCCCGAATAATAGACGACAGCGAGATCGGCGCCATCCGCGGCCGCGAGATAGTTGCGGAACTGCTCCTCGAACTGCAGCTTGGTGACGTCCTTGGCGACGAATACATCGAAACCGGCCAGCCGGAACGTCTTCGAGACGTCCTTGGCGTCGGTGTCCGGGTTCTTGAGCGCCGGAATATTGCGGTATTGCGAATTGCCGATCACAAAGGCAACCCTTCGGTCAGCGTGCGCTTCGAACGTCGCGAAGCCCACGAGGATCAAGGCTGCAAGGAAGGCGCAGCATCGCAGCATGGCAAGTCCCCCATCCGCTGTGGTCTGTCGGATTCACCAAAGACCAGTTGAGCGCGCGGGTCTGTTAAAGAATTCACAATACGCTGATACAGTAAGAAGGAAAGTTTTTGCCGCAACGGCGATATATTTTTGTTCAATGAATACGACGTGCCAACAACTTCAAGTTGCTGCTCAGGCGGCCTCTGCCAGAAATTCCGGATTCTGCTTCACCAGCGCCAGCTTCAGCTTTTCCATGGCACGCGCCTCGATCTGGCGGACACGCTCCTTGGAGATGCCGAGCTGTTCGCCAAGCGATTCCAGCGTGGCGCCGTCGTCGCTCAGCCTGCGCTCCTCGATGATGCGAAGCTCGCGGGCGTTGAGCGCGCCGAGCGCGCTCTTCAGCCAGAGGGCGCGGCGCTGGACGTCGATTCTTTCGCCGACGATCTCGTCAGGCAGCGGGTCTTCGGAGACCAGGAAATCCATCCGCTCGGCAGCGCCGTTTTCGTCGGCAAGCGGTGCGTTGAGCGAGCTGTCTGGGGAGGACAGGCGTGAATCCATCATCGCCACGTCCGCTTCGGGAACGCCGAGCGCCGCCGAGACCTCACGGTAGAGCGTGGCATTGGAGAGCGGCTCGGCGCCGTTGGCCAGCCGTGCGCGCAAGCGCCTGAGATTGAAGAACAGCGCCTTCTGCGCAGAGCTGGTGCCGCCGCGCACGATCGACCAGTTGCGCAGGATGTAATCCTGCATCGAGGCGCGGATCCACCAGGTG
Source organism: Mesorhizobium sp. M2A.F.Ca.ET.043.02.1.1 (assembly GCF_003952405.1). NCBI lineage: Bacteria > Pseudomonadati > Pseudomonadota > Alphaproteobacteria > Hyphomicrobiales > Phyllobacteriaceae > Mesorhizobium > Mesorhizobium sp. M2A.F.Ca.ET.043.02.1.1. Next base: position 2,343,634 of record NZ_CP034445.1, on the reverse strand, counting down.
GCGTAGGTCGAGAAGCGCACTTCGCGCGCGGGCTCGAAACGGGCCGCCGCCTCAAGCAGGCCGACATGCCCCTCCTGGATGAGGTCGCCGAGCGGCAGGCCGTAATGGCGGAATTTCGAGGCCATGGAGATGACCAGCCGCATGTGTGCGACGGTGATCCGATGCAGCGCGTGCTGGTCGTTCTCTTCCTTCCAGCGGAGCGCAAGGACATGCTCCTCGTCGCGTTCGAGATAGGGAGCTTTCATTGCCGCCCGGACCAGTGTCCGTCCTGCCGCGTCCTCAATCATGCCGGCTCCTGTTGGCGGTCATTACGCTCATGACGGTTGAAAAGACGCCGCCGCGCCCTACAACAGCCATGCAACGTGTCAGGCGCATGGATGGTTCCGCCGCCCGAGGGGGCAAATGTTGCCGGCGGGAACATTCTGTTAGCGGGCTCCGATATGCCGCTTGGCGGATTATCGGGCGATTTTGAGAATCGGATTTCCGGGAAAGTCGATTTTTGAAATGTGGTTCCTTATTTCGCGACCTTCTATCTGTCAGTTTCCGGCTCTCACAATCGGACCGGCACACCGGTCAAAACGGGATCACAGAAAAATGAAATGGCTTAAATCGCTTCTCATCGCCGGAACGCTGCAGGTTCTGGCGGTCACCGCCGGCCATGCCGGCGCCAATCTCGACCAGATCAAGCAGGCCGGCGTGCTCAAGGTCGGCACGGAAGGCACCTATGCGCCCTTCACCTATCATGACGAATCCAACGCGCTGGTCGGCTTCGACGTCGAGATCGCCAAGGCCATCGGCGACAAGCTCGGCGTCAAGGTCGAGTTCCTGGAAGGCAAGTGGGATGGGCTGATCGCCGGCCTCGACGCCAACCGCTACGACGCCGTCATCAACGAGGTCGGCATCACCGACGCGCGCAAGGCCAAGTATGATTTCTCGGATCCCTACATCGCCTCGAAGGCGGTGCTGATCGTGCGCGGCGACAATACCGACATCAAGACCTTCGCCGATCTCAAGGGCAAGAAGTCGGCGCAGTCGCTGACCTCGAATTTCGGCAAGCTTGCCGAGAAGAACGGCGCGGAACTCGTCGGCACCGACGGCTTCGACCAGTCGATCCAGCTTCTGCTCACCGGCCGCGCCGACGCCACCATCAACGACAGCCTGTCCTTCCTGGATTTCAAGAAGCACAAGCCGGACGCCAATGTGAAGATCGCCGCGGAGGAAGAGAATGCCGACTATTCCGGCGTCATCGTGCGCAAGGGCGATCCGGAACTGGTCGCGGCCATCAACAAGGCGCTGGCCGACATCAAGGCCGACGGCACCTACAAGAAGATTGCCGACAAGTATTTCGGCCAGGACGTTTCCCAGTAAGCCGAACAGTCTGTTGCCTGAATTCCGGCGGGCCGTCTTCGACGGCCCGCCGTTTTTAACAGGACACTCATTGGGGCCGTCTTTGACGGCTCGCCGGTTTTTGCATGATAGTCAGTCCACACGGGGCAACGCGCCGCCGTATCTGGAAGGGAGAAGCGCCCCGTGCCGCACTGGCTGCAATTGATGCTGGAATCGCTGCCGACGCTGTTATGGGCGGCGCTGATCTTCACCGTGCCGCTCACTCTTCTGTCCTTCGCGCTCGGGCTCATCGCCGGGCTGGTGACGGCGCTGATCCGGCTGTTCGGCCCGAAGCCGCTGGTCGCGCTGGTGCGCTTCTATGTCTGGATCTTTCGCGGCACGCCACTGCTGGTGCAGCTCTTCCTGATCTTCTATGGCCTGCCGTCGGTCGGCATCCTGCTCGATGCCTTTCCCGCGGCGCTGATCGGCTTCACGCTCAACATCGGCGCCTACACCTCCGAGATCATCCGCGCGGTCATCGGCTCGGTGCCGAAGGGCCAGTGGGAGGCGTCCTATTCGATCGGCATGACCTGGAGCCAGGCGATGCGTCGCACCATACTTCCACAAGCGGGCCGCGTCGCGGTGCCGCCGCTCTCCAACACCTTCATCTCGCTGGTCAAGGACACCTCGCTGGCGGCAGCCATCACCGTGCCGGAGATGTTCCAGGCCGCGCAGCGCATCGTTGCCACCACCTACGAGCCGTTGATCCTCTATGTCGAGGCGGCGGCGCTCTATCTCGTGCTGAGCTCGGTGCTGTCGGCGCTGCAGGCACGGCTGGAGGTGCGGCTCAACCGCTATGGCGGCTTCCTGGAGGCCAATTCATGATCGGCCTCACGAACATCGAGAAGCGTTTCGGCGACAATCTTGTCCTGAAGGGCGTCACCGTCAGCATCGACGAAGGCAGCGTCACGGCGCTGGTCGGCCCTTCCGGCGGGGGCAAGAGCACGCTTCTGCGCTGCATCAACCTGCTGGAGATCCCGACGTCCGGTTCCTTGCGCATCGGCGAGGAGACGCTTGCGTTCCATCCGGGCGGCAAGGTGCCGGCAAAGGATATCCAGCGCATCCGCCTGCAGACCGGCATGGTGTTCCAGAACTTCCAGCTCTTCCCGCATCGCACGGCCATCGAGAATGTGATGGAAGGGCTGGTGACGGTGCTGAAATGGCCCGAGCCGAGGGCGCGCGAGCGGGCGATGGCGCTGCTCGAAAAGGTCGGGATGGCGCACAAGGCCGATGCCTGGCCGGCGACGCTGTCGGGCGGCCAGCAGCAGCGCGTGGCGATCGCCCGGGCGCTTGCGCCGTCGCCGCGCGTGCTGCTGTGCGACGAGCCGACCTCGGCGCTCGATCCGGAGCTGGCTCAGGAAGTGGTCGACGTGCTCGGGCAACTGGCCCGCGAGGGCACGACCATGGTGATGGCCACGCATGATCTCAGGCTCGCCTCCAAGATCGCTGAGGAGGTCGTCTTCCTCGATGCCGGCGCGATCGTCGAGAAGGGTCCGGCCTCGGTCGTGTTCGACAATCCGGAGCGCGAGCGGACGAAACGCTTCATCGCCTCGCTGCGCCAGGAAGAGGCGCAGAAGGAAGGGGGAGGCGCGTAACCTTCGATAGGCCTTTCAGAAACAAAAAACCCGGCACGAGGCCGGGTTCTTCGTAACTTAAAGGGGAAAAGCTCAGGCAGCTTCTTCCTGTTCGGATTCTTCGTTGTCGGCCTTGGCGCCGCGCTTCGGGCCCTTGTTGAGGTTGACCTCGATGAGACGCACCGCCTCGGTCTCCGACATGCGGTTCACCGCGGCGATCTCACGAGCCATGCGGTCAAGCGCGGCTTCATAGAGCTGACGCTCGGAATAGGACTGCTCCGGCTGGTTGTCGGCGCGGTAGAGATCGCGGACGACTTCCGAGATCGAGATCAGGTCGCCGGAATTGATCTTGGCATCATATTCCTGCGCGCGGCGCGACCACATGGTGCGCTTGATGCGGGCGCGGCCTTGCACGACCTTCAGCGCGCGGTCGACATAATCCTCTTCCGACAGCTTGCGCATGCCGATCGAGGTCGCCTTGGCGACCGGCACCTTCAGCCGCATCTTGTCCTTCTGGAAATCGATGACGAACAGTTCCAGCTTGTGACCCGCAACTTCCTGCTCGTCGATCGCCACGATCTGGCCGACGCCATGCGCCGGATAGACGATGAACTCGCCGGTCTTGAACCCGTGGCGGGCCGCGGTGGACTTCTTCTGCGGGGTGATCGTTGCCATTACGCCCTGAACTCCTTAGTTGTGCCGCCGGCATCATGCCGGCGCGAACCCATGGGGCCGGCGACAGCCGACCGTTAGCCGCGCAACAGGATGAACCCACCGGAAAAGCAGGGGACCGGCATATCGCACGAATGCGACCGCCTGCCCCAGATCGCTCTGGTCCGGAATTAAAAGCTCACCTTTCAGTGATTTGGGGCGTTAGCGCCATAAATCGACGTCGTGTCACCGGCATGTTTTGCTTATGTAACACAAAAAGTCGGAAGAATCAAGGTTTTGCCGCGTTCGCTAACGCCAAGCGGCAGTGCTGCCTGTCAAGACAGTATTTGTATCGGCCCCGTTACGCGGCGTCATGCCAGCGCTATCGGCCTCTTTCTCAATCGCCCTCGCCGGGTTCGGCCGAGAAATATTTCTCGAACTTCCCGGTCTCGCCGTCGAAGGTCTTGGCGTCGGCGGGCGGTTCTTTCTTGGCCGTGATGTTGGGCCATTTGTCCGCGTATTCGGCGTTGATCTGCAACCATTTGTCGAGACCGCCCTCGGTGTCCGGCTTGATCGCGTCCGCCGGGCATTCGGGCTCGCACACGCCGCAGTCGATGCACTCGTCGGGATGGATGACGAGCATGTTCTCGCCCTCGTAGAAACAGTCGACCGGACAGACCTCGATGCAGTCCATATATTTGCATTTGATGCAATTGTCGGTCACGACATAGGTCATTGCAGGCTCCGGAACGTCCCATTTTGTTGGGCTTTTTGGCTGAGGTAACGCCTTTGCCCGCCGCATGCAAGGGTAGGGATTGCCGGCGGAGCCCGAGGGCCGGAAAGGAATTCCGGCCGGAAGAGCGGATCGAGGTCACCGAGCCTGGATCGCCGCGCAGGGTTCGCGGAATTTGCTCGGGCCGCGCCCCGGGCCGGCTATGTCTCAATCGTCGCCGAGCAGACGGTCGGTCTGGCGGCGCTCGCGTTTGGTCGGGCGGCCGCTGCCGGCTTCGCGCAGCGCTGGAATGGCGTCCGCAACGGCCCCGCCTTTGGGCGTCGGCGCCGGCGACATGTCCTGGTAAAGCAGGCGCGCTTCATCGGCAGGCCCGCGCCGCGTGCCGCAATCAAGCACCTTCCAGACCAGGATACGGCCCTCGAGCGTGATGGTCAGCACGTCGCCGGGCTTCACCAGATCGGAGGCCTGCGCTGCTTTGTCGCGATTGATGCGAACGCGTCCGGCGACGACGACCTTCGCGGCAAGGGACCGCGACTTCACCGCGCGCGAGAAGAACAGCCACTTGTCGATGCGCTGGCGGCCTTCTCCAACCATTGCAACCGACCGAGGTTATTTCTTCAGCTGGTCGCGCAAGGCGGCGAGCTTGGCGAAGGGCGAATCCGGATCGAAGCGCTGCGGGCGTTCCTCGCGCGGCTTGCCCTGGAAGGCCGGCTTGCCGCCCGGAGCGTTGCCTTTGCCTTCCTGCCTGTTGCCCTTCCAGTCAGGCCGGCCCTCCCGACGATCGCCCTGCGGCCGCCCTTCGCGGCGTTCACCGCCCTCGCGGCGGTCGCCTGCATCCGGCCTCGGCTTGAATTTCGACCGGTCGAAGCGCGGCTTGCCGACGCCGTCGCGCTGGTCGCGGCGGCCTTCATGGGCCGGCCGGTCGCCGGGCTGGCCGCCCGCGGCGCCCGTCTGGCCGTCGCGCGCCGGCTGGTCACCGCGCTGGCGATTGTCGCGACGGTTGTCGTGACGCTGGCGCGGGCGCTGATGGTCGAAACGCGCCAGGCGCCACAGAAGGACAGGCTTCGGTTCTTCAGCTTCGGCTGGCGTTTCGTCGGCCTTGCCTTCCCCCTCGTGGGGAGCGCCGGCCGTCCCAGCATCTGCATCGTCGGCGCCATCACCTCCACCCGCGTCGCTTCGCGCCGCGACCTCCCCCATCGAGGGGGAGGTAAAGGCGTCGGCGCCTTCGGCCGACTCAAGCACTGCAGCGGGGGCTTCCACAGTGGGAACCTCTTCCGCGACCTCGGCTGCAACTTCTGCCGGCTCTTCAACGGCAGGTTCCGCTGCTGCTTCCGAGCTGGCTTCGGCCGGAACTTCAGCGACAGGTTCCGCCGCTTCCGCGACGGCTTCAGTCGGAGCTTCGACGACTGCCGGCTCCGAGCCTTCGGCTGTTGCCTCTGCGACCGCGGCTTGCGTCTCTGCCGCCTGCGCGGCACGCGCCGCTTCTTCCGCCGCCAGCTTCGCCGCCGCCGCCTCACGCGCGGCATTGTCCTGGGCTTCGAGCTTCGCCTTCACTTCGGCGGCCGGCTTCGCCTCGGAGCGATAGCCGAGACCTTTCAGGATCTCTTCCATGTCGTCGGCGGTGGCGCCGAGGATCGACATCATCGGCGGCGTCACCATGAAGGCGTGGCCGTCATAGGCGCCGTCCGGACGCTGGCCGAGACTGGGCTTCCAGTTGGTCGCCGGGCGGATGAGGTCGGCAAGCCGCTCGAGGATGTCGACGCGCACGGCGCGGCGGCCGAGATTGCGATAGCCGGCGAGCTTGTAGAAGGTCTTGTCGAAGGCCGGGTCGATGACGACCGAGGTGCGGCCCGATGCGAGCGCATGCACCACGTCGCCGAAGCCCGGCTTGTCCTTGCCGTCGTTCTTCAGCGCCCAGAGCAAGGTCACCAGACCGGCCGGAGCCGGCTTGATCAGCGCCGGCACGAAGACATGATAAGCGCCGAAGCGCACCCCGAGCCGGCGGAGCGCCGCGCGGCCTTCCTGATCGAGCGACTTCATCTCTTCGGCGATGTCGCGGCGATTGATCAGGCCGAAATGCTCGACGAGCTGGAAGGCGATGCCGCGCGCGATGCCGGTGAGCTGGTCGGCATTCTTCAAATCGACCAGGGGCTTCAGCAGCGACTCGATCTGGAAATTGACGAAACGCTCGGCGCGGGACGCAACCTTGTCGCGCGCAGGGCCGGTCAGCTGCTCGTCGGCAAGCAGGACAAGGCGCGGCTTCAGCGCCTCGTCGCCGCCGACCAGCGTGCCGATCGGCGCGCCGATCCAGCGCAGGACGCCGTCGGAGCCCAAGGCCAGGTCGCCATTGGCGCAGGCGGCAAAGCGTTCGGCGCGCGCGTCGAACTCGGCCGCGAGCGCCTTCTGAGCGGCGATCCGCACCGCCTTGGCGTCCTCGCCGCCGGCGCTTTGGTCGGCGGTGAAGCGGAACCCCTGCAACTCGCCGACATGATGGCCTTCGACGAGGACGGTTCCGGTTGGGCTGATTTCGGCTTCAGGCATGGTATTTTCTCTAAGGCGCCGCATGAGGACGGAAGTCCTGCGGTCTATGAAGCGTTTCGTCAACCGCTCATGCAACGCATCCGACAATCTGTCTTCGATTTCGCGCGTCTTTTCCTGCCAGTGTAGCTGATCGGCCAGCCATCCAGGGCGGTTGGAGACGAAAGTCCAGGTGCGGATCTGCGCGATCCGGTGCGAGAGCGTGTCGATATCGCCTTCCGTCGTGTCGGCGCGCCGCACCTGCTCGGCCATGTAATTCTCATCGACATGGCCATGGCGCGCAAGGTCCATATAGATGGAGGCGATAAGATCGGCGTGCTGGGCCGGCGCGATCTTGCGGTAGTCGGGGAGCGCGCAGGCTTCCCAGAGCAGCGCGACACGATCCTTGCCGGTGGCCAAGGCGCGGATGTCGCCGTCCTTCGACAGATGCTCCAGCGCCTGCGCGTCGACAGCCGGCAGCGCGCGGGTCAGCCCCTCGACCGGCGCATTGGTCTCGGTCGAGCGCTTGAGCGCGTCGAGGCTGGAAAAATCGAAATCGGCGGTGCGCCATTGCAGCACCTTCACCGGGTCGAAATCATGGGCCTCGATCTTGGCGACCAGATCCTCGTCGAACGGGTCGACCTGCCCGGTGACGCCGAACGTGCCGTCGCGCAGATGCCGGCCGGCGCGTCCTGCGATCTGGCCGAGCTCGGCCGCGCTCAGGTTGCGGTATTGGTAGCCGTCGAACTTGCGGTTCTGGGCGAAGGCGACGTGCTCGAGGTCGAGGTTCAGCCCCATGCCGATGGCGTCGGTCGCGACGAGATAGTCGACGTCGCCGGACTGGAAGATCTCCACCTGGGCGTTTCGGGTGCGCGGCGACAGCGCGCCGAGCACGACGGCGGCGCCGCCCTGCTGACGGCGGATCAGTTCGGCGATGGCATAGACCTCGTCGGCCGAGAAGGCGACGATCGCCGTGCGCCGCGGCAGCCGGGTCAGCTTCTTCGAGCCGGCATAGGCAAGGTGCGACAGGCGCGGCCGCGTCACCACCGACACGCCCTTCAGCAGGCGCTGCAGGATGCCATGCATGGTGGCGGCGCCCAGCAGCAGCGTCTCCTGCCGGCCGCGCAGATGCAGGATGCGGTCGGTGAAGATATGGCCGCGCTCGAGATCGCCGGCGAGCTGCACTTCGTCGATGGCGACGAAGGCGGCGTCGGTCTCGCGCGGCATCGCCTCGACGGTGCAGACCGAGTATCGCGCGCCCGCAGGCACGATCTTTTCCTCGCCGGTGATCAGCGCCACCTTGTGGGCGCCGACCTTCTCGCAGACGCGCGCATAGACTTCGCGGGCAAGCAGCCTCAGCGGCAGGCCGATGATGCCGGTCTCATGCGCGACCATGCGCTCGATGGCGAGATGGGTCTTGCCGGTGTTGGTGGGGCCAAGCACGGCCGTCACGTCGCGGCCCGAAAGGATAAGCGGCTGAGAGTGTTTCGGCTGGATATTCATCGGCTCGGAAATGAGTGTTTCTGCCGCTTCGATTCTTTGAGCATGATCTTTCTCCGAAAACCGGTTCCCACTTTTCGGGATCATGCTTTTGGTCGGAAGCGCGGCGACGCCGCCGCGTGTGACAGCCGACACATAGGGATTTAGGACGCCGAGCGAAAGCGGAATGTTCTTTTGGGCAGGCGGGAATCGACGGACTCGGTCAAAACCGCCTGCCGTTAACGGCTGGAACGAGTCTGGAACGAATCAGCGACGAATCGCTGACTCGTTCTGATTCAGGTTTTGTTCACGGCTATATGTGGATTTTTTGACGGTGAGTCTCACCACATGCTGAATCGGGAAACTGGCCCGATTCATGCTTTGCCACCGCCGGGATCGCGTCGCCGTTAACCTTTGCCGGTGAACGGTCGCGGTCGATTGGAGAGGTGTCGTCAAGGTTATGAATTTGTTGAATTTTCTTAATCGCTTTTAACGATTTGGGTAACGTTTTCCGCTTCTGCGGTTAACTTTTCGACCAAAGCCAGAACGAATCGGCGACGAATCAGAGATGCAAGAAGTTTCCCGGTTTGTTCACCCCTAAATATGGTGTTATCCACAGCTTGCCCACCGAGGATTCACAGTTTGTCAGAAGGGTTGTGCACAGAGAGCGGCCGGGCCGTTAACTTTTGCGTCCCGAATTGAGGCAAGTTGGAGCGAATAGAGAGTAGCGAATAGGGAATAGGGGATAGGGATCTGATAACCGCCGCGCTGACGCCGCCGTTCTTCCCTATTCGCTACTCCCTATTCGCTAACAGGAGCCGCCGTGGCGACAAATGCCGTCAGGCAAAGTACTGGCCGCCATTGGCGGTGATGGTCGAGCCGGTGATGAAGCCGGCCTCGTCGGAAGCCAGGAAGACGACGCAGCGCGCGATCTCTTCCGGCTCGCCGAGGCGACCGACCGGGATCTGCGGGATGATGCGCTCGTTGAGCACCTTCTCGTCGATCGCCTTGACCATCTCGGTCGCGATATAGCCGGGGCAGATCACGTTGACGGTTATGCCGGCGCGGGCGCCTTCCTGGGCAAGCGCCTTGGAGAAGCCGATGTCGCCGGCCTTCGACGCCGAATAATTGGCCTGGCCGGCCTGGCCCTTCTGGCCGTTGATCGAGGAAATGGTGATGACGCGGCCGAACTTGCGGTCGCGCATGCCGCTCCACAGCGGGTGCGTCATGTTGAAGACGCCGGAAAGGTTGGTGTCGATCACTTCCTTCCACTGTGCCGGCGTCATCTTGTGGAACATGGCGTCGCGGGTGATGCCGGCGTTGTTGACCAGCACCGAGACCGGACCGAGATCGGCTTCGATCTGCTTGATGCCGGCGGCGCAGGCATCGTAGTCCGCGACGGACCATTTGTAGACCGGGATGCCGGTCTCGGCCTTGAATTTCTGAGCCGCTTCGTCATTGCCGGCATAGTTGGCGGCGACCGAATAGCCGGCGTTCTTCAAGGCGGCCGATATCGCAGCACCAATGCCGCGCGTTCCGCCGGTGACAATTGCTACCTTGCTCATGTGGTCCTCCCTTTAGAAATCGACTGAGCGAATAGGGAGTAGCGAATAGCGAGTAGGGGTCTGATGTCCCGCCGCGACGCTTTTTCTTCCCTATTCGCTACTCTCTATTCGCAATTGGCTGTTCAGATCGCTTCCACGCACATGGCGACGCCCATGCCGCCGCCGATGCACAGCGTGGCAAGGCCTTTCTTAGCGCCGCGGCGGCGCATCTCGTAGACCAGCGTGTTGAAGATGCGGGCGCCGGACGCGCCGATCGGATGGCCAATGGCGATGGCGCCGCCATTGACGTTGACGATCGAGGGGTCCCAGCCCATGCCCTGGTTGACGGCGCAGGCCTGCGCGGCGAAGGCCTCGTTGGCCTCGACGAGATCGAGGTCCTTGACCGACCAGCCGGCCTTCTCCAGCGCCCGCTTCGAGGCGGGAATCGGACCGGTGCCCATGATCGCCGGGTCGACGCCGGCGGTCGCCCAGGAAGCAATGCGCGCCAGCGGGGTGATGCCGCGGCGGGCGGCCTCGGCCTCGGTCATCAGCAGCGCGCCGGCGGCGCCGTCATTGATGCCGGACGCGTTCGCGGCTGTGACCGTGCCGTCCTTGTCGAAAGCGGGCCTCAGCTTGGTCATGGCGTCGATCGTGGCGCCATGACGGATATATTCGTCCTGGTCGACGATGGTGTCGCCCTTCTTGCCCTTGATGGTGAAGGCGACGATCTCGTCCTTGAACCTGCCGGCCTTCTGCGCGGCCTCGGCCTTGTTCTGCGAGGCAAGCGCGAACTCGTCCTGGGTTTCGCGGGTGATCTGGAACTGGCGGGCGACGTTCTCGGCGGTGTTGCCCATGTGGTAGCCGTTGAAAGCGTCCCACAGGCCGTCCTTGATCATGGTGTCGATCATCTTGTAGTCGCCCATCTTCACACCTGCGCGAAGATGCTCGGCGTGCGGCGACAACGACATCGATTCCTGGCCGCCGGCGATGATCACCTTGGCGTCGCCGGCGGCGATCTGCTGCATGCCGAGCGCGATGGCGCGCAGGCCCGAGCCGCAAACCTGGTTGAGGCCCCAGGCCGTCGTTTCCTTCGGCAGGCCGGCATTGATCGAGGCCTGACGGGCCGGGTTCTGTCCTTGAGCGGCGGTCAGCACCTGGCCGAGGATGACCTCGTCGACCTCCGCGGCTTCGACGCTCGCGCGGGCGAGCAGTTCCTTGATGACCACGGCGCCTAGCTCATGCGCCGGCGTGGCGGCGAAGCTGCCGTTGAAGGAGCCGACCGCTGTGCGGGCGGCGCTGGCGACGACGATTGAATTGGAAGCGGCCATTTTCTTCTCCAGACTTCGAGGTGTCGTATTTTAGGCTATCGTTGAAGACTTTTCTTGCTCGTTCAATGATCTGAGTCAAACCGGAAATGGGCATGGCCTCCATGCGCGGCAAGCAGAGCGCACGCCAGTCGCGGTAACGTGACGTTGGCCGCGCGGCGGATTTTGCAATGGCTGTGCAGCATTAATTGATGCCGCAGTGCACAAACCACTTGGAATTGTGACGCTTTTGCGCGTATCCTTAACAGAAGGCGCAATCGTTACCGGCCGCTTACTCCTAGAGGTGCCGGTGTCCTGGGGAGGATCCGGATGGCCGCTAAAGACGACCCGATCGTCATCAAGAAGTATGCCAATCGCCGGCTCTACAACACCGGCACGAGCACCTATGTGACGCTCGAGGACCTGGCCGAGATGGTCAAGAAGGGCGAGGAGTTCACGGTGCAGGACGCCAAGACCGGCGACGACATCACGCATCCGGTGCTGACGCAGATCATTTTCGAGCTGGAGAACAAGGACGGGCAGAACATGCTGCCGATCCCGTTCCTGCGCCAGCTCATCTCCTTCTACGGCGATCAGATGCAGATGATCGTGCCGAGCTTCCTCGAACAGTCGATGATCGCCTTCTCCAAGGAGCAGGAGCGGTTTCGCGAGCAGATGAAGGGCGCCTTCGGCAAGACGCCGATGGACATGATGAAGACGCCGATCAAGGCGCTCGAGGAACAGACGCGCCGCAATGTCGAGATGTTCCAGAACGCCATGCGCATGTTCACGCCGTTCCCGCCCGCCGGCAGCAATGCCGCGGCCCCGGCCGAGCCGCCGAAGAAGGAAGAGAAGTCCGACGATCTGCAGGAATTGAAGGCGCAGATCGCGGCGATGCAGCGCAAGCTCGACACGATGTCTTGACGAGCGCGTCGCCGTTTGGCGGCGATCGCGAACGCTGGAGATTGGCGCAAAGGCCTATCCCTTCGTCATTCTCGGGCTTGACCCGAGGATCCATTCCGTGACCGATGCCGTAGGGTGCAGCGGCGCAGAATTCTTTAATCGTCGCAACGCCTTAGCGTCACGGAATGGATTCTAGGGTCTGCGCGCGTCGCTTCGCTCCTTGCTCCGCCCTAGAATGACGACCTCAACGCATTTCGGCTAATCTGCAAGGCCATTATCCTGCGCCAACAGGCCCGTCATAGCGGGCGCGGGGCCGGATCAGCCTGTTGCTGGTCACCTGCTCGATTGCATGCGCCGTCCAGCCGATGCTGCGGCCGAGGGCGAACAGGCGGAACGGCGCATCGGCGGGCAGGCGCAGGCTGCGCGTTATAGCAGCCAGGGCGAAATCGATGTTGGGGTGCAGGCCTGTGGCGGCTAGGACCGCCTTGCGAAGGCGCGACAGCCCTTCGTCGATCTCGAGGCCGGAGAAGACGCCCTCGGCGCGCGGGTCGCCTTCCGGATAGAGCGGGTGGCCGAAGCCGGGCAGCGGCCGGTCATGCGCCAGCCAGCGGGCGATCGCTTCGTCCGCGCCCAGCCGCTCCGCATCCTCGACCAGCGCGACCGCCGCGGCACCCGCGCCGCCGTGACGCGGGCCGGTAAGCGTCGCAAGACCTGCGAGCAGGCAGGCGGCGATCGGCGCGCCGGTGGAGGCCGCGACGCGGGCGGCGAAGGTCGACGCGTTGAGCTCGTGGTCGGCCAAAAGCACCAGCGCCTTGCGGATGAGGTCGGCGCCATCGGCTTCCACCGACCAGCCTTGCGCCAGCCTTGCATGCACGGGTTCAGAGCCTGGCGTCGCGCCGAGCGCGGTGGCCAGCGCGCTGGTCGCGGCGGCGCCGTCCTGCTGCAGCATGGCCGGCCTGCGGCCGAGTGAGGGCCAGCCTTCGGCCGCAAGCGCCGAGAGCCGGGCGAAGGCGGTCGGCGTGCCGCTTTGCCGGGCGGCCGAAGGAGTCAGCGAGGCAAATGACACCGGACGGCCGGAGGCCCACAGCAGTCCGGCGGTCTCCTCGAGCGTCGCCGTCGCCGAAAACTCCACCGCGTCCTTGCCGCGGTAGATGAGGCGGCCATGCAGCACCGTCGAGATCGAGGTGGCGATGGCCGGCTCGCCCCAGGCGATGGCGCTTTCGGCGATCGCCTGCGGGCTCCTGCCTCGGTCGCGTCGTGTGGCAAGAGCTGCGATGTCGTCGGCGCGGTACTGGCTGCGGCGCGGGTCGGCGTCGTCCGGCCTCATGCCGACGCGACCACGGCTGACATAGGCATAAAGCGTCTGCGGCCGGACGTTCAGCCGCTCCAGCGCTTGCTCCCGCGTCAGCCACTCTGTCATTTGCCGCCTTATATTGATTATCTTGATCAAGATTGATGCATTGATTGCGCAGCATTAATTGCAAAGCGCAAAAGGTCAAGGAGACGATCATGGCGAATGGGCTCGATGATGTTGTGGCGGCCGACACGGTGCTTTCCGATGTCGACGGTGCAGGCGGGCACCTCACCATCCGCGGACATTCGCTGACGGAACTCGCCGGCCGCTGGCGCTACGCGCAAGTGGTGCGGCTGCTGTTCGACGGCTTCTTCGACGATCTCCCCGGCGACGCCGAACTGGAGAAGGCGATCGGCAAGGCGCGGGTGGAGGTATTCGATCGTGTGAAACCGTTGCTTGCGCAGCTCGCGCCGCTCGACATCTACAGCAGCATGCGAGCGGGCATGGCCGTCCTGCCGGACGGCGACGGACTTGCCGACGCGCTGCGCTTGATCGGGGCGGCGGCGGTGCTGACGCCGGCCCTGCTGCGCCTTGGCCGGGGCGAGACTCCGGTCGCTCCCGACGCAAAAGCCGATCATGCCGGCGATATGCTGCGGATGCTCGCCGGCGCCGCCTCGCCGGCGCTTGCCAAGGCGCTCGACAGCTATCTGGTGACGGTCTGCGACCACGGGCTCAACGCCTCGACCTTCGCGACCCGCGTCGTGGCGTCGACACAGGCCGGGCTGACCTCGGCGATCCTGGCCGGGCTCGGCGCGCTGAAGGGCCCGCTGCATGGCGGCGCGCCGGGGCCGGTGATCGAGATGCTGGACGCCATCGAGGCCAGCGGCGATGCAACCGGCTGGCTCAGCGCCGAGATAGCGCATGGCGAGCGCATCATGGGCTTCGGCCACCGTATCTACCGCGTGCGCGATCCGCGCGCCGACGCGCTGAAGGCGGTGGTGCGGCAGCTTGGTTCCCGCAACGAAGCAAGCAGCAAGAAGATGGGCAGCCGGCTGGCCTTTGCCGAGACGGTGGAGCAGGCCGCGCTCGAAGTGCTCAGGATCGCCAAGCCGCAGCGCTCGATCCAGACCAATGTCGAATTCTACACCGCGCTTCTGCTCGAAGCGGTCGGCTTCCCGAAAGAGGCGTTCTCCAACGTCTTCGCCGCCGGCCGCGTCGCCGGCTGGATCGCACATGCCCGCGAGCAGCAGGCTACCGGACGGCTGATCAGACCGCAGTCGCGCTATGTCGGGCCGGTGCCGGATCTGGTGGCTTGAGCTTGCGGCTGCTCAGTTCCGCGACAGCCTTCTCTGTTTCCTGCCGGAATGCTGAATTTCGCCGTTCGTTCGGTGACCACTCGCAAGTTCGCAATTGGCCGAAGCCTATCGAACGTCGTCATCCTAGGGCGTAACAGGAGCGAAGCTCCGTCGCGAAGACCCTAGGATCCTGTGTGTTGGTTCTGGTGTATGGTTGAGGTGGGAAGGAGACCGAGTGGATCGTGGTCGTCCTTTCGGACAGGCCGTGGCATGGCCCGGTCCCTTCCCACCGGTGAACCATCAACCTGAACAGTTGCACGGGGCTGTTCGAAGCAGACCCCGCACCACAGGAAGAGGCGTGGACATGATAGCCCAGAACTATGTCGGCTGCGACATCTCCAAGCAGTGGCTCGACTTTTTTGATGAGACAAGCGGCCGTCTTCGGCGCATCGACAACCAGGCCGATGCGATCGCCGCCTATGTGGCAGGCCTTGATCCCAGTCGGGACTTCGTCGTCATGGAGGCGACAGGTGTCCATGACCGGCTGCTGCGCCATGCGCTGGCCAAGGCCGGCGTGCCGTTCTCGCGGCACAACCCGGCGCACACCCACCACTATTCGAAGTCGACGCGCCGGCGCGCCAAGACCGATCCTCTCGATGCCAGGATGCTGAGCGACTATGGCCGTCGCTATAACCCTGAGGCCGAGCCGGCGCCGAGCGAAGAAGTCGAGCGGCTTCAATCGCTTGCCGGCCACCGCGATCATTTGGTCGAGATGCGGGCAGCGCTGAAGAAGCACCTCGCCGAGGCTTTCGAGGAGGCCGTCATTGCCGATCTGGAAGAGACGATCGCCTTCCTCGACACGCGTATCAAGGCGTTCGAGAGCCAGATTGCCGAAGTCATTCGTCAAAACCAGGACACCGCTCGCGACCACGCGCTGATGGTCTCCGTGCCCGGTGTCTCCAATGTCGGCGCGCTCTCTTTGCTGGCGCTCCTGCCCGAGCTCGGCCAGCGCTCACCCAAGGCGATCGCCGCGCTCGCCGGCCTTGCCCCGTTCGACAACAAGAGCGGCAAGCTCAGCCGCAGGAGCCAGATCCAGGGCGGGCGATCACGCGTGCGCCGCGCCCTCTATATGGCTGCCCTCACCGCCATCAGAACCTGTGAGCGCTTCAAGACCTTCTATACCGCACTTGCTGCCCGCTCAGGGTCCAAGAAACTCGCCATCATCGCCGTCGCAAGGAAGCTCCTGGTCGTCCTCAACGCCATCATGCGCGACAAAACCGCATTCGCGTGAACACAGTTGCCATGCCGTAACCTCAGTCGAAGAGCGCAGCGGAGCAGAATTCTGCACCGTTGCAACGCTTCAAAGTCATGGCATGGATCCTAGGGTCTGCGCCGCGTCGCTTCGCTCCTTGCTTCGCCCTAGGATGACGACGCGATCGTCGTTTCGGCCAATCTCCAATCTGCGAGATCTGCCAACGGAAGCATCTGTCAGGCATCAGACGAGAGCCTTTCATGACCGAAATTTCATGTGATCACGCCTGTGTGTTCGTGTTCTTGCCTTGGTCAGCCCTTATATGCTGCACTGCAACATAGACTGATCGCAGCTGCTTCGCCCCATGACGCAGGGGCAGGCCAGCGCATCAAGACAAGGAACGCCATGGCGAAGAACGGCAAGGCGGAGGAAAAGAAGAAGATCAACATCGCGCTGCAGGGCGGCGGCTCGCATGGGGCCTTTTCCTGGGGTGTGCTCGACCGGCTGCTGGAGGATGGGCGGCTGGAGATCGCGGCGGTGTCCGGCACCAGCGCCGGCGCTATGAACGCGGTGGCGCTGGCCGACGGTTTTGTCCGGGGCGGCGTGGAAGGCGCGCGAAAGAAGCTCGACGATTTCTGGCGGGCGGTGGCCTCGAAGGGCCGTTTCAGCCCGGTGCAGCGCATGCCGTGGGACGTCGCGTGGGGCAACTGGTCGATCGAGAACACGCCGGGCTATTTTTTCTTCGACACGATGTCGCGGGTGTTCTCGCCCTATGTCGCCAATCCGCTCGGCCTCAATCCACTGCGCGATGTGGTGGAGAAGGAGATCGACTTCGGCAATGTGCGCGCCTGCAAGTCGATGGAGCTGTTCATCTCGGCGACCAATGTCGAGACCGGACAGCTGCGCGTCTTCTCCGACGGCGAGATCGACCTCGACACGGTGATGGCGTCCGCCTGCCTGCCGCAATTGTTCCGCGCCGTCGAGATCAAGGGCGTGCCCTATTGGGATGGCGGCTACGGCGGCAATCCGGCGCTCTTTCCGTTCTTCAAGGCGGCGGCCACCGAGGATGTGCTCCTGGTGCAGATCAATCCGGTCGTGCGCGAAGGCACGCCCAAAAGCGCCAATGAGATCCAGAACCGCATCGACGAGATCACCTTCAACGCGGGACTCCTGCGCGAATTCCGTTCGATCGCCTTCGTCAAGGAGCTGATCTCGGCCGGACGCCTGCCGCATGGCGAATATCGCGACATCCGCATGCACCGCATCGATGCCGACGAGGCTTTCAAGGACCTCTCGGCGTCTTCCAAGGTCAATGCCGAATGGGCTTTCATCGCCTATCTGCGCGACCTCGGCCGAAGTGCTGCCAGCGACTGGCTGGAAGAGAATTACGACGCCGTCGGTCAGCGGCCGACACTCGATCTTTCAGGCGAGCTCGACGACGGCTTCAAGCCGTTGCGCGGCCCGGCGCCGGGGCGCCGGGTGAAGGAGTTCCTCGCCGCGCATATCAAGCCGGAGTCGGCGCGGCGGCGGGCTTAAGGTCTTCCATGCCTGTCAGCAAGTCCGTCCCGGCTGTCAGCATCTTCCGCAACGGAACCGGCGGGGCGCTGGATCATGCCCGCGGCGCGATGTAGTCTTACCTGAACGTAAAGGGAGGTTGCGATGCTGCAGACGAGGCAGAACGCTCTTGGCGTCCGGTTTGAAGCGCAATGCAGGGCCTTCGAGAAGGAGCCGTTCCCGACGCTGGATGTGCGCAAGGACCGGCTGAACCGCCTGCTGGCGCTCACCGAAAAGCATGAGGCCGAGATCTGTGCTGCGATCGACAGCGATTTCTCCGCCCGCTCGGCTGAGGAGACGCGGCTTGCCGAACTGTTCGTCGTACGCGCCGGCATCAGGCATGCGCTGTCGCATCTCGGCGCCTGGATGCGCGAGCGCCGCGTCGCCACCAGTCTGCCGTTCCTGCCTGGCCGCAACCGTCTGCTCCCGCAGCCGCTCGGCGTGGTCGGCATCGTCTCGCCCTGGAACTATCCGTTCCAGCTCGCCGTCGCGCCGGCGACCGCGGCGCTCGCTGCCGGCAACCGCGTCATGATCAAGCCGTCTGAGCTCACGCCGAAGTTTTCGGACCTGCTCGCCAGCCTGGTCGAGAAATATTTCGCCGCCGACGAGGTCGCCGTGATGGTGGGCGACGCCGATGTCGGCAAGGCGTTCGTGTCGCTGCCTTTCGACCACCTCCTGTTCACCGGCTCGACCGCCGTCGGCCGCCAGGTGGCGCTGGCCGCCGCCGCCAACCTGACGCCGGTGACGCTGGAACTCGGCGGCAAGTCGCCGGCAATCTTCGATCCGTCCTGCGACCTCGACGCGGCGGTCGCCAGCGTCGCCTATGGCAAGCTGCTCAACGCCGGACAGACCTGCATCGCGCCGGACTATCTGATGGTGCCGCGAGGCCAGGGCGCGGCGGTCGCGGCCAAGTTCGCGGTCGCCATGGCCAAGCTCTATCCGCGCCTCGGCGACAATCCCGACTATACGGCGATCGTCAGCGAGCGGCATCACCGGCGGCTGAGCGACATGGTCGCGGAGGCGCGCGACAGCGGCGCCGACATCACCGAGATCAACCCGGCCAACGAGACGCTCGGCGTCAGCGACCGCAAGATGGCGCCGGTGCTGGTGCGCAATGCCGGCGACAATCTGCGGCTGACGCGCGAGGAGATTTTCGGGCCGGTGCTGCCGATCGTCGAATATGGCACGGTCGACGAAGCCATCGACCATGTGAACCGGGGTGAGCGGCCGCTGGCGCTCTACTGGTTCGGCAGCGACAGCGCCAACCGCCAAAGGGTGATGCGCGAGACGGTGGCTGGCGGCGTCACGATCAACGACTGCATGCTGCATCTGGTGCAGGAGCGGCAGCCCTTCGGCGGCGTCGGCGAGAGCGGCACCGGCGCCTATCACGGCGAATGGGGATTCCGCACCTTCAGCAAGGAAAAGCCGATCTTCATCCAGTCGAAGCTCAGCGCGGGCGGCCTGCTGCGCCCGCCTTACGGCAGGACATTCGAGCGGATCTTCCGGCTGCTCAATCTCATCACTTGACAGCTTCAACCGAGGATAGCGGGGCGCTAGCGCGCTCCGACCGGACGGCTGCCGCGGCCCGTGGACGATTTTTCGCATCATGCTGACGGCTGCTGCCAGTAACCTTGGGGAAACCTGCCGGCGCGCCGGCAAAAGCGCCAGCCGGCTGGCAGAAAAGCCCGTGTTTGTCGAGGTACAGCGTTCCCCGCCGCAATGTTCCGGCAACTTTTCCGACTATATTGCGCCGCAACTTTCAGGTAGAAGCGGCGTCCGCCGATCACGGCAAATTGAACTAGGCCCCGCGCACACCCATATCGGCCGCGCGCCCAAGTCGGAAGCGCCGACCTAGCCAGGTCCTGCTACGGAAAAATGACGATGCCAAAAATCAGGTTTCACAAGCTTGCAGCCGTTGCCGTGCTCATCGGTTTCGCGGCCTGGATGGGAACGGGCGAGTTTTCCTCTGTCGGCAGCGCCGCGGACAAGTCTGTCACCACCGAGAAGTCGGTTACTACCGACAAGTCGGCTACGACCGACAAACAGGCCGGCGCCGGCCAGCCGGAGGCCGCCAAGGCGAAGACAGCCGAGGCTGAGCCAAAGGCCGCGTCGCGCACCGTGGCGGTGGTGACGCCGCCGCGCAAGACCTTCGCGCGCGCCATCCGCATCTCCGGCCTGACCGAGGCCGACAAGCGCGCCGTGCTGGCGACGCGCGTCGCCGGCGTCATCGAAAAGCTGCCGGTCAAGCAGGGCGACCATGTCAAGACAGGCGATCTCGTGCTGATGCTCGCGGCCGAGGAGAAGATCTCCAATGTCGACAACGCCAGGCAGCTGCTTGTGCAGCGCAAGGCCGAGCTCGACGCCGCCGAGCGGCTGGCCAAGACCGGCAATCTGCCGAAGCTGCAGCTCGACACTGCCCGTTCCAACCTGACGCTCGCGCAATCGCAGCTCGATGCCGCGCAGGCGGAGCTCGACCGCAATGAGGTGAAGGCGCCGTTCGACGGCGTCATCGACCGCATCCCGGTGGAGCTCGGCAGCTCGGTGATGCAGGGCGGCGAGGTGGCGACGATCCTGAAGCTTGATCCGGTCATCGCGCGCGGCGAGATCAGCGAGCGTGACCTGCGCTATGTCAAGATCGGCGACCAGGCCGATGTGCGTCTGGTCAACGACCAGAAGGTCACCGGCACGGTTCGCTACATCAGCCGCGATGCCTCGGCGCAGACCCGCACCTTCCGCGTCGAGGTGGCGATCCCCAATGGCGACGGCTCCATCCCCGCCGGCATGACGGCCGAGATCACGCTCAGCGCCGAGCCGACCAATGCGGTCATGCTGCCGCGTTCGGTGGTGACGCTCGGCGACAAGGGCGACCTCGGCATCCGCGCCGTGGGCAAGGACGACAAGGTGGCCTTCTTCCCGATCGATCTCGTCGACGACACGCCGCACGGCCTGGTGCTGGGCGGCATTCCGGAAGATGCGCGCATCATCGTCGCCGGCCAGGAGCTGGTGAAGGAAGGCGACTTGGTGAAGCCCGTCGAGGCCGATCAGGCGACCATCAGCAAGCTGATCGGCGAAGCCGCCGCCGGCACGCAGTAAAGCACGACGCGTCCGTCGCCGGGCCAATCCCGCGACGGCGGTCCGCAGCCTTGGAAGCATAACAGGCCGAAGTCATGGATATCGTCAGACTCGCCATCAACAATGCCCGCCTCACAATATCGGCGCTGCTGTTCCTGCTCGTCGCGGGCTGGGTCGCCTATCAGTCGACGCCGAAGGAAGCGGAGCCCGACGTTCCGATTCCGATGATGTATGTCAGCCTGATCTATCAGGGCATCTCGCCGGAGGATTCCGAGCGCCTGCTGCTCAGGCCGATGGAAAGCAAGCTCAAGAGCCTCAAGGGGCTGAAGGAGATGCGCTCTGCCGCCTTCCAGGGCGGAGGCTACGTGCTGGTCGAATTCCAGCCGCAGACCGATCTCGCGACGGCGCTGCAGGATACGCGCAGCAAGGTGCAGGACGCCCAGGCCGACCTGCCGCAGGCGGCCGAGGAGCCGACGGTCAACGAGGTCAACGTCTCGGAATTCCCGGTCCTGGTCGTGACGCTTTCCGGCGATGTGCCGGAGCGCGTGCTGACGGCCGCCGCGCGCGAGCTGCGCGACCGCATCGAGGAAGTGCCCGGCGTGCTCGAAGGTTCGCTGCAGGGCGCGCGCGACGACCTCGTCGAGGTCGTCATCGACCCGGTCAAGCTGTCCTCCTACGGGTTGCAGCTCGACCAGGTGATCCAGGGCGTCGCTTCTTCCAACAGCCTGGTCGCGGCCGGCAACCTCGAGGGCTCGGAAGGCAAATATGCGGTCAAGGTGCCGTCGCTGATCGAGACGCCGGAAGACGTCGCCAACCTGCCGGTGGTCGCCACACCGAACGCCGTGGTCCAGGCCAAGGATGTCGCCACCATCCGCTCGACCTTCAAGGATGCCGAGACGGTGACCCGGCTCGACGGCAGGCCGGCCATCGCCATCGAAGTGAAGAAGCGCATCGGCGCCAACCTGATCGACACTCTGACCCATGTCCGGGAAGTGTCGGACAATTTCATCAAGACGATGCCCGAGGGCATGCATGTCACCTACACGCAGGACAAGTCCGTCTTCGTCAACCAGCTGCTCGGCGACCTGCAGAACCATGTGATGATCGCCGTCATCCTGGTGTTCATCGTCATCCTCTACGCCCTGTCCGGACGTGCCTCGCTGCTCATCGGCCTTGCCATCCCGTCGTCCTTCCTGATGGGCATCCTGCTGCTCGCCATGATGGGCTACACGATCAACATGATCGTGCTGTTCAGCCTCATCCTGGCTGTCGGCATGCTGGTGGACGACGCCATCATCGTCACCGAATTCGCCGAACGGCGCATGAGCGAGGGCATGCCGAAGGCCGACGCCTTCGCGCTGGCCGCCAAGCGCATGGCCGGCCCGGTCATCGCGGCGACGATGACGCGCATCGCCGCCTTCTCGCCGCTCTTGTTCTGGCCCGGCATCATCGGCGATTTCATGAAATACATGCCGATCACGCTGATCGTGACGCTGTCGGCCTCGATGCTCTACGCGCTGGTCTTCGCGCCGACTTTGGGCGCGATCTTCGCCAAGGCGCCGGAGCATCACGAGGAAGGCAATCGCGACGGCTGGTACATGGCCGTGGTCAAGCAGGCTGTCCGCTTCCCGATCACCGTCATCCTGCTCACCGTCGGGCTTCTGGTCGGCGTCGGCTTCGCCTATTCGAAATATGGCGCGGGCGTCGAGTTCTTCCCGAGCGTCGAGCCGGATTACGGCCTGCTCTATGTCCATGCCCGCGGCAATCTTTCGCTGGCGGAAATGGACGCCGCCACCAAGACGGCGGAAAACCGGCTGCTCGGCTGGCCCGGCGTGAAGTCGGTCTATACGCGCGTCGGCAAGACCCAGGGCGGCGGCCAGGACATTCCCGAAGACGTGGTCGGGGTCATCCAGTATGAATTCGTCGACTGGCGCCAGCGCAAGTCCGCCAACCAGATCCTCGATGACCTGCGCGGCGTGATGGCCGGCATTCCCGGCGTCGATGTCGAAGTGCGCGTTCCAGAAGCCGGCCCGCCGACCGGCAAGCCGATCCAGATCCGGCTGTCGGCCGCCGACCCGGCCGGGCTGGACGACAAGGCGCGCGCGGTGGCGGCGCGCATCGCCAAGATCCCCAACGTCATCGACATTTCGGACGGCCTGCCGCCGCCCGGCGTCGACTGGGCGCTCGAGGTCGACCGCGCCAAGGCGGCGCAATACGGCATCAGCCCGACCTCTGTCGGCACGGTGGTGCAGCTGGTCACCAACGGCCTCAAGCTCTCGGAATACAGGCCAGCCGGCGCCGACGACGCGGTCGACATAAGGCTGCGCCTGCCGGAGGACCGGCGCACTCTGTCGACACTCGACGAGCTTCGCGTGCAGACCTCGCAAGGCTCGGTGCCGATCTCCAACTTCGTCGTGCGCAAGCCCGAGCCGACTGTCGGCATCCTCAACCGCATCGACGGCGCGCGCACCGTGGTCGTGCAGGCCAATGTCAGCGCCGGCGCGCAGGTCGCCGCCGTGCAAGAGCAGGTCACCAAGGCCGTCACCGACATGGATCTCGGCAGCGGCATCCGCTGGAAGCTCGCCGGCTCCAACGAGGACAGCGCCGAAGCCAGCGCCTTCCTCGGCAAGGCTTTTGGCGCTGCGATCTTCCTGATCTTCCTGGTGCTCTTGGCGCAGTTCAACAAGTTCACCAGCGTGTGGCTTGTCTTGTCCTGCGTGGTCATGGCGACGATCGGCGTGTTCTTAGGCTTGCTTCTGACAGGCGAGGCCTTCGGCATCGTCATGTCGGGCATCGGCGTCATCGCGCTGGCCGGCGTGGTGGTGAACAACAACATCGTTTTGATCGACACCTATGACCGGCTGCGCGAGGAAGGCTGGGACAAGATGGACGCGGTGCTGCAGACCTGCCGCGAGCGCGCCCGCCCGGTGGTGCTGACGGCGGTGTCGGCCATCCTCGGCGTGCTGCCGATCGCCTTCGGTCTCGGTCTCGAAATCTTCCATCACGAGACGACGATCAACGCGCCGTCGACGCAATGGTGGATATCGCTGTCCTCGGCGATCGTCTTCGGCCTGTCCTTCGCCACGCTGCTGACGCTGGTGGTGACGCCGTCTATGCTGATGGTGTTCACTCGCGCCAAGGTGAAGCCCGGCCAGCGACGCGGCTGGTTCGGACGCCTGTTCCGCAGTGGCAAGGGCGAGGTCACGACGGGCGCGCCCGCTGGAGAAACTGGCACAGAGCCGGCGGTTGCCTTTCCGAAAGCGGCGGAATAGAGCGGTTCGCAACGCCAAGACGAGAAGCCGCCCGGAACAACCGGGCGGCTATTTGCATTGTTCCCTCGAAGTTCAACCAGACGGCGAGGATTTTTCATGACGATCGGCACAATTCTCGTAATAATCCTGATCCTGATCCTGATCGGCGCCGTGCCGGCATGGCCGCATTCGCGCTCCTGGGGCTACGGCCCTTCTGGCATCGTCGGCGTCATTTTGGTCGTGCTGCTCATCCTGCTGCTGATGGGCAGACTCTGATCTTCAATGAATTGCGGCCGGGCTTTGAAACCCGGCCGTTTCATCTTTCGTTGGAGCTTTTGATCAAGCGGCCAGGCGCGAGGGCTGCACGGCGATGCCGATATCCTGCAAGGCCTCCTTCACCGCCTCATCGAGCGGGGTATGCGGGATTTCGCCGATGATCTCTTCCAGCCGCGTCGAAACCAGCCGGTGCGGCTCGTAGCGCAGATAGGACATTGAGACGATCTCGCGCCACATGGCGACGAACGGGCTGCCGGCGCGCAGCACCCACCAGGGCATGAAGGAGAGCTTCAGCTTGCGGTTCAGCGCCTTCTCGGCTGCCGCTTTCATGTCGAGGTCGGTGATGGCGTGGCCGGGGAAGTTGATGGCTTCGAAGAAGCCCGTTTTGTCGAGGTTCTTCGCCAGGCCGACGAAGGCGACGGCGAAGTCCGGCAGGTAGGCCCATTCATGGGTCAGGTCGGCCGGGCCGGGCGCGGTGTAGACGCCCTTCTCCATCTTGGCGGCGACGACAAGGTCGAACCAGGAGCCGCTGCCGGTGCCGCCGAAGAAGTCGCCGGCTCTGAGGACGATGGTGCGGACCCGGCCGGCTTCGGCCTCGCCGCGAAACAGGTCTTCCATGGCGCAGCGGATACGGCCCTTCTCGGTGGTCGGATGGAACGGCGTCGCTTCGGTGATCACCTGCGGCATCGGCGAGCCGTAATTGTAGACGGTGCCCGGGAAGAGATGCAGGGCGCCGTTTTCACGGCAGGCGGTCATGACGTTCTCGGCCATCGGCATGCACTTGCCCCAATCGGTGTAGATCGGGTTCAGGCCGTTGAAGATGATGTCGACGCCTTGGGTGGCGCGGATCAGGGACTGGCGATCCAGTGCGTCGCCGGCAACCGCGGTGGCGTCCTTGAGTTCGGCCGGAACCTTGCCGGTACGGGTGACGGCGCGGACGTCGAAGCCGGCGTCGATGAAGGCCTTGCCGACCACGCGGCCGAGCCGGCCGTTGGCGCCGAGGATTGCGATCTTGGTCATCTGTTCTCTCCGTGGTTTGCGTTTGTCCCTGCAATCTGATGCCTTCATCGACGAATTGAAATTGACTGAAGTCGGCGTTCTGTTATTCAAAAATGAATGAAGGAATTCGACTGGAACCTGATCAAGAGTTTGGTCGCAGTCGCCGAGACCGGCAGTCTGTCGGGCGCCGCGCGCCGGCTCGCGGCCAGCCAGCCGACGCTCGGCCGCCACATCGCCGAGCTGGAGGCCGCGCTCGGCGTCACGCTGTTCCGGCGTGGGCGTCGCGGCTACGAGCTGACCGAGGCGGGCAGCACGCTCTACGAGCGCGGACGGGTGGTCAGCGCTGAGGCCAATGCGTTCTCGCTGCTGGCGCTGGGCTCTGTCGAGGCGATCGAGGGCACGGTGCGCATCGCCGCTTCGGAAGTGGTCGCCGCCTTCGTTCTGCCGGACATGATGGCGCGCCTCGGCGAAGAGGAGCCCGGCATCGAGGTCGAGATCGTCGCCTCCAACCAGGTCGAGAATCTCTTGCGTCGCGATGCCGACATCGCCATCCGCATGGTGCGGCCGGCGCAGAACGAGCTGGTGGCGCGCAAGGTCACCGACATTCCGCTCTGCCTATGCGCGGCGAGCGTTTATCTCGACCGGTGCGGCCGGCCGCAAAAACCCGCCGACCTCGCCGATCACGCCTTGGTCGGCTTCGACCGCAGCGACGAGATCATTCGCGGCTTCACGTCGTTCGGCATTCCGGTCGGCCGCAGCCATTTCCGCTTTAGGACCGACAACCAGATCGTGCTGTGGGAAGCCGTGCGGACCGGCAACGGCATCGGCCTCGGCCAGGAGCCGCTGGCCGACCGCGATCCGGACCTGGAAAAGCTGTTGCCCGATGTGCCGCTGCCGGTCCTGCCTGTCTGGCTCACGATGCATCGCGACGTGCGCACCAGCATGCGCATCCGCCGCGTGGCGGATTTCCTGCATGAGGGGCTGAAGCTTTATTCGGCCGGCACGGGTTCGGGAGCGAATTCGGCGCGGTGAGCGAGCCCTGCCATCAGGAGCACGACGACCAGCAGCCCGGAAAGCGCAATGAAGATCGGTCCGAAGCTCGAATGCTCCGCGACGAAGCCGATCGCCGACGGCGCCACCAATATACCGGAATAGCCCATGGTGGTGACGACGCTCATGCCGGTGCCGGACGACATGCCTTCCTGGTTGCCGCCAGCCGAGAACAGGATCGGCACCATGTTGGCGATGCCGAAGCCGCAAAAGGCGAAGGCGGCGATGGCGAGGTAAGGCGAGGACGAGAGGCCGGCGACCAGCATGCCGGCAGCAGCGACCAGGGCCGAGCCGCGCAGCGTCGACACGGCGCCGAAGCGGTTGCGCACGCCATCGCCCAGGAAGCGCATCAGCGCCATGACGCCGGAGAAGGCGGCATAGGCGAGGCCGGCGACCGCGAGATCGGCGCCCAGTTCCTGATGCAGGAAGAGCGCCGCCCAGTCGAGCACCGCGCCTTCGGAGATCATAGTGAGCAGCGCCATCAGCCCGACCAGATAGACGGCGGTGTGCCGCGGCAGCGTGAATTTCTGATGCTCGACAGCCTGCGGCCGGTCTTCCGCGATGAGATAGCGAATGGCGAAGGCGATCACGGCGAAGGCGATCACCGTGACCGCGACGGCATGGGAAAGATAGCCGTAGTTCTGGATCGAATAGCCGCCGAGCGCGCCGCCGGCGAAGCCGCCGAGGCTCCAGAAGCCGTGCGAGGAGGACATGATCGCCCGGGAAAGCCTTCTTTCCACCACTACGGCATTCGAGTTCATGGCGACATCCATGCCGCCGATCGAACCGCCGAAGATGAGCATGGCGACCGCCGCCAGCGGCACGTTGGGCGCGAGCGCCACGATCAGCAGGCCGAAGCTGCCGCAGAGGCCGAACCAACGCGTCACGCTGCGCGAGCCATGCCTGGAAATGAGATGGACGCAGCATGTCATGGCAATGACCGCGCCGACGCCGAACAAAAGGATCAGCAGGCCGAGCGTGAACCGATTGATGTCGAGCCGGGTGAGGAACACCGGGATCTGCGGCGCCCAACTGCCGGTCAGAAAACCATTGGCGAGGAAGATACCGGCGACGGCCCAGCGGCCGCGTGTTGCGGCCTGCATCGTGGTTTGCAAGGTCATTCTTCGAACCTGGTGCGCCGGTGGATTTCGAGCGGCAAATTAGATCGATTCAATTTGTAGTCAAGAACTGAACAAAGAAAGTGCTTGGACCAAGGGAGCGACCGAGGATTGGTTCTGTTCTAGGCATACTGCCGCTTTGGAGATTAGTAGAATCGCCCCTCCATTCGTCATCCACGGGCGGAGCAAGGAGCGAAGCGACGCGCGCAGACCCGAGGATCCATTCCGTGACCTGGAAGCGCCGCTACGACGCAAACCATCCCCGGGGTGCACTACGATCATATTCTGGACCGCTGCACTCTTCGATAGTCGTAACGGCATGGATTCCAGGGTCTGCGCGCGTCGCTTCGCTCCTTGCTCCGCCCTGGAATGACGAAGTCGCGAAGGCGTTCGGCAGGCTCAGTGATCCTTCGGCCGCTTGGCCTCGAACTCTGCCTTCTTGGCTTCTGAAGCCTCGGTCTGGTTGAGCGCCTGCCATTCGGCATAGGGCATGCCGTAGATGATCTCGCGCGATGCATCCTTCGACAGCGCCACGCCCTCGGCTTCGGCGGCCTCGCGATACCAATTAGAAAGGCAGTTGCGGCAGAAGCCGGCGAGGTTCATCAGGTCGATGTTCTGGACATCGCCGCGCTCGCGCAGATGCGCCACCAGCCGGCGGAAAGCCGCGGCCTCGAAGTCGCGCTTCTGGTCGTCGCTGAGGTCGGTCATCTCGGAAAACTCCTAGACTGTCGTCTGCTCACACCGGCCCGGTGCGCGAGCCGAACATCTTCACCTGATGTATATCGGCACGGCGGTCGATGGCGTCAACGATGGGCGCCAGCCGCTCGGCCCAGGCAAGCGCCCCGGCGCGGTCGGCGATCAGGTCCTGGCGGATCTCGATCAGCGCATGCGCGTAGCCGTTGACGATGGCGTGGCGGAACATGGTGTCGCCGCGCAGCGCGCCGTCATAGGGCTCGTTGTCGCCGACGACGAGGGACCTGTCCTGCGCCAACATGTCGATCAGCGGCCGCGCCACGCGGTCGTCGCGGTCCCACAGCACGCCGACATGCCAGGGGCGGACGAAGCCCTGCATCACCGGCGTGAAGGAATGGACGGAGAAGATGAACGGCGCCTTGCCCGACGCATGCGCCACGGAGGCGATCATCGCGCCGACGGCGTCGTGATAGGGCCTGTAGAAGCGGTCGAGCCGCCGTTCGCGCTCTTCCGGAGCTATCGGATAGTTACCCGGCACCACGGTGCCGTCATAGAGCTGACGGATCATGGTCGGGTCGCCCTCGCCCCGGTTGGGGTCGATCAACAGCCGCGAGAAGCCGGCCAGCACCGCCGGCGCGTCGAGCGCGGTCGCGAGCTCGCGCGTCACCGTCTCGACGCCGATGTCATAGGCGATGTGACGGTCGAATTCGGATGCCGGCAAACCGAGGCTGCCATATTCCTCCGGCAGGTCGCGGCGGGCGTGGTCGGCCAGAAGCACGACGCCCTTCTTGCGGTCGCCCTCGACAATGTCGAACGGCGTGAAAACTGTGGATCGGGTCATCGGCTGAAAAGGAGATGGCGGCTGCGATGTGGTATCGTCATTCCACGAAGAAGACGCCGGCGCAATGCCGTTGTTTGGCCAAGGTTTCCGCAAAAAATCCCCAGCGCGGGGAGAATTTGCGCGACGGGCCCTTCTAAATCGATTGGAATTGAACAAAACGGCGCGTTGACATGCGACCGGAGTTTGCTGAAAAGGGGCTTCGAGAGATGCAAATGTGGTTCGCAAGGGGATCTGCGATGGGTTTTGCCGGCCGGCTGCGCAAGCGCCTGGCCCTGCCGTTGCTGATCGTCGGCGCGGGATTTTTCGCGATAGCCGCGACCTCGCCGGCCCGGGCCGACTTCCGCGTTTGCAACGCAACGCAAAATCTGGTGGGCGTCGGCATCGGCTATCGCGCCAAGGCCGGCTGGATCACCGAGGGCTGGTGGCACATCGAAGGATCGACCTGCAAGACGCTGATCGAGGGTCCGCTGTCATCAAGGTTTTACTATCTTTATGCAGAAGACGCCGAGCGTGGCGGGCGCTGGGATGGCCCGATCAACATGTGCGTCGCCGAAAAAGAGTTCAAGATCGCCGGCGTGAATGATTGCGTCGCTCGGGGCTTCCAACGCGCCGGATTCCAAGAATATGACACGGGCGAGCAGGCCAGCTGGATGGTCCAGCTGACCGACGAGCCCGCAACGGGAGGCGCGCCAGCGACCCCCGCTCCGGGAACAAACAGTCAATGAGACGCAACCGCAAGGTCAAGATCCTCGCCACCATCGGTCCGGCTTCCTCCTCCGAGGAAATGCTGAAGAAGCTCTTCGAAGCGGGCGCCGATGTCTTCCGCATCAATATGAGCCATACCGACCACGAGTTGATGCGCACGCTGGTCGGGCGCATCCGCGCCGTCGAGGCCGCCGTAGGCCGGCCGATCGGCATCCTCGCCGATTTGCAGGGTCCGAAGCTCAGGGTGGGCAAGTTCTCCAACGGCAAGGAAGCGCTGACTGTCGGCCAGACCTTTACGCTCGACGACAATCCCGAGCCCGGCACGTCGAAGCGCGTGTACCTGCCGCATCCCGAAATCCTGAGCTCGGTCGAGGCCGGTCACAGACTTTTGATCGATGACGGCAAGCTGGAGCTGAAGGCGGTGAAGGCCGACGGCAAGTCGATCACCTGCACCGTCGTTGCCGGTAGCGGAATCTCCGACAAGAAGGGCGTCAGCCTGCCCGACACCGACCTGCCGGTCGGCGCGCTGACCGACAAGGACCGCGCCGATCTCGACGCGGTGCTTGCCACGGGCGTCGACTGGGTGGCGCTGTCCTTCGTGCAGCGGCCGGAGGATCTGGCGGAAGCGCGCAAGATCGCGCGCGGGCGGGCGCTGATCATGGCCAAGATCGAGAAGCCGCAGGCGGTGGCCAGGCTTCCCGAAATCATCGATCTCTCCGATGCGCTGATGGTCGCCCGCGGCGATCTCGGCGTCGAGATGCCGATCGAAGCCGTGCCCGGCATTCAGAAGCAGATCACGCGCGCCGCGCGCCGCGCCGGCAAGCCGGTGGTGATTGCCACACAGATGCTGGAATCGATGAT
Organism: Mesorhizobium sp. M2A.F.Ca.ET.043.02.1.1; assembly: GCF_003952405.1. NCBI lineage: Bacteria > Pseudomonadati > Pseudomonadota > Alphaproteobacteria > Hyphomicrobiales > Phyllobacteriaceae > Mesorhizobium > Mesorhizobium sp. M2A.F.Ca.ET.043.02.1.1. Next base: position 2,313,282 of record NZ_CP034445.1, on the reverse strand, counting down.
CACCGCGCCGGTGCCGACCCGCGCCGAGGTCTCCGACGTGTCGATCGCCGTGTTCGAGGGCGCCGACGCGATCATGCTTTCGGCCGAATCCGCGGCCGGCGCCTATCCGGTCGAAGCTGTCGGCATGATGAACCGCATCGCCACCAAGGTCGAAACCGACCCGACCTATGCCGGCATCATCAACGCGCAGCGTTCGGAACCCGAGGCGACCGGGGCCGACGCCATTTCGCTGGCCGCTCGCGAGATCGCCGAGACGCTGAAACTATCGGCGATCATTTCCTACACCGCGTCCGGCACGACCGGGCTGCGCGCCGCGCGCGAGCGCCCACAGGTGCCGATCGTGGCGCTGTCGCCGATCCTCAGCACGGCGCGCCGCCTGTCGCTGCTGTGGGGCACGCATTGCGTGGTTTCGGAGGATGCTACCGACCTCGACGACATGGTCGACCGGGCCTGCCGGATCGCGCTGGAAGAAGGTTTCGGCAAGCCTGGCGACCGCGTCATCATCACGGCCGGCGTCCCGCTCAGGACACCCGGATCGACCAATATGCTGCGGATTGCGTATATCGGGTCTGAGACTCACTAACCGCTGAGGCTTGGTCTGCGAAGTCGGCGCTGACCTAGTCTAAGGCTGCTTGGCGACAGCAACGCAACTCATCGGCCCGGCGCGAGCTCGGCGTCGGGCACCTTGATGTCGGGGCACTTGCCGTCTTTGTAGGGGTCGCCGGCAATCCGGCCCTCCACGGCCTTGGCCAGCGCTTGTAGATCGACATCTTCGCCCGCGACCTTCCGGATCGCGCCGACCACGAGATCGGGTGCGATCCAGTCCGGCTTGTGGCCGAGATTGCGGACCCAAACCAGTTCGGCGCCGGGAATGTCGCGCTCGAGGCCGACGGAGTGGATCGTCGCGTAGACCACCTTGTCGCGGTCGCCCGAGATGACGACGGTCGGCGCCTTGATCTCCCGGTAAGCGGGAGAGGCGGCCCGGACATAGTCGTGGAGCTGGGCGACATCGCGGGCGTTGGCGCGAAAGGCGGATGGCCTGAGCACCAGCGGGATCGAGGCGTTCTGGAGGTAGAAGTCCGGCAGGGTGTTGGGGGAGAAGACGCAAGCCGTCGCATCGCCGATCCGCAGCATGCCGGCCGGATAGGCGAGCGTTTCGGAAAACAGCCAGCCGACCACCGGCATGGCGGTGAGCTTGTAGTACCAGGCGGTCGCGCCGCCCGGCCAGGGATGCGTGGCCGGTGACACGAAGACGAGACCCGCTGTTTTTTCTGGATGCTGGCGGGCGAAAGCCGTGGTGATCGCGCCGCCGAAGGAATGCGCAACGACAATGGCCTTTGCAATGCCGAGGCGGTCTATCAGCGCCGCGATCGTATCGGCCTGCGCGGCCAGAGTTTCGTTGTTGCCGCGCCGCGACCAGCCGAGGCCCGGGCGGTCGAGGAACAGCATCTCGGCGCGGCCCTCGAGCAGCGGCTTCAGCGGCAGCATCTGGTCCTTGAGGTTGGCGCTGGCGCCATGGATGAAGACGAGCGGCGTCAGGTCGGCGCCGGCAGGTGCCGGGATATGGGCATAATGGATGCGCGCGCCGTTGACCTCGGCGAACTCGCCGGCCGGCGGACTGCGCCGCTCGATCAGCCAGACGCCGGCGCGGGTGATGCCGGCCAGGGCAAAGAGGAGTGCGATGAGGAAGAGGAGCGCGGCGCCGATGAGGTTCATGCGGTGAGATACGAGGGCAGGTGAAGATCTGGTTCAGCGGTCAGGCGATCTTGACAGGTTGAGGCCGCGTTGGCAGCCGGAATCTGTCACGCTGCCGTGGTGCGCGCGAGCCGGAGGTCTCCGCCAATCGTCAACGCATGCCATCCGGCAACGGGAGCAGCCCGTCTGAACTTCCGTGCCGGGGCTAGTTCAGATTGATGTCGCGGCTTGCCGATCGCATCGACACGGAGAAGCCGGCCAGCACGTCGAACAGCGCGATGATCATCAGCGTGAAGAAGACTGAGTGCGCCGCGCCCTTCACCAGCAGGAACTCGACGAGAAAGGCGATGAAGACCAGCGTCGACAGAAGGTGATCCAGGATCGAGGCATTGGTCGTGCGCACCGATTTCGAGATCTCGACGAACAGAAAGATCAGCCCGATCAGCACCATCAGGTCGCCGAGCGTCATGGAGAAGACGCCGCCCGACATCATGCGGAAGGAGAACATCTCGGTCATCCAGGGGTCGTCGCCGCCGCCGAACAATCCGAGCAGGCCGAGATTGTAGAGGACAAAAGGCATGATCAGCAGCGGGATGGCACCGAACATCTGGGCGACTCCAATCAGGGCACCCCCTTTTGTAAAATCCGCGGCAAGCGCGCCGTCAAGGTTTTTCGCCGCGGCGACGAACACGCTGTAAGACCTAATGAAATAACGATGTCAGCCGGTTGCCGGCTGACATTACGTCCCCTCCAGGCGCGATCTCTGGAGGAGCCACCTCATGCCGACTTCGGCACCAGTCGGCGGACCGGCAGGGCGCCAAAACAAAAAGACCGGCCAGGGGCCGGTCTTTTGAAAGTCGCAAACCTTGGAAGCCTCTCAGCTTTCCTTCGGCTCCAGAACCTGGCGGCCGCGATACATGCCGGTCTTCAGGTCGATGTGGTGCGGGCGGCGCATCTCGCCGGAGTTCTTGTCCTCGACATAGGTCGGGGCCTTGAGGGCGTCGGCCGAGCGGCGCATGCCGCGCTTCGACGGAGAGGTTTTTCTTTTTGGAACGGCCATGGATATGCTCCACTACATGGTCAAAATGCCCCGGCAACCCTCGCGAAAGGGCCGCATCGAGGCCATAATCTGAGAAAGTCGGGTGCCTATACACGCCTTGCGCCGTTTTGGCCAGCGCTGGCCGCGAATTTTTTTGAGCCGGCGCCGCTTCGCTTGGATCAGGATGCCGTTTCGTCGAAACGCCGTCCTGGTCCAAGTCTTCGTTGGAGCGTGATCTTTTCCGAAAACCGGGTCCCACTTTTCGGGATCACGCCCTAATCCAGGCATCCGACATAGGCGCCGGACCGGCTGGCGCGCCGCTCGATCAGCGAGGCCAGCCGCCTCAGTCCCGGCCCGGGCTTCGCCGGATTGCGCGCGATCGGGTTGGGCAGGCTGACGGCGAGCAGGGCCGCCTGCCTGCGCGACAACTGCTTGGCCGAGACGCCGAAATGATGCCGGGCGGCAGCCTCGATGCCGTAGATGCCCGGCCCCCATTCGGCGATGTTGAGATAAATCTCCATGATCCGCCGCTTCGACATCACCGCATCGAAATAGACGGCCAAAGGCAGCTCGACGACCTTGCGCACGCTGCCAAGCGGCCGCGACCACAGGAAAAGGTTCTTCACCGTCTGCATGGTGATGGTGGAGGCGCCGCGCGTCGCCTCGCCGGCTAGCGCGTCATCGACCACGCCGCGCAATTCGCCCAGATCGACGCCGCGATGGAAGCAGAACTGCCCGTCTTCCGACATGATCACCGAATGCGCCAGCACGGGCGCCACGTCATCGATCGACACCCAGCGCCGGTCGTAGCCGGAGAAGGTCGCGAGGTCCTTCAGCATCAGGGTCGAGACCGGATGCACGAAGGACGGCAGGTAGAGGAAGGTGAGCACGACCGGAATGGCCGCCAGCACGAGCGCGACGACCAGGCAGCGCCGGCCGATGCGCCTCAGACTGGCGCGGCTCAGGCGCCGCGAGCGCGCCATGTCCAGCCCTTCGCTTCCATGTTCGACGATCGGTTCCGTCAAGCCGTCCCACCCGTGCCTCGCCCCCTCCGGCATAAAGGCGCGCGCCTGCTTGCGCAATGTCTGAGTGTCGGCTACCGGTCCCGGCCATGAGCAAAGACGACCAGATCGCCTTCGAAACCGCGCTTTTCCTGCGCGCCGCTGCCGTCGAGACCGAGCTGCGCCGGATTCTCGACGTGCGTCCGCTCACCGGTGAGATCGCGCGGCCCGAGCGCCTGATGGCGGCGATGCGGCATGGCGTGCTCAACGGCGGCAAGCGGCTGCGGCCTTTCCTGGTCATGGAAAGTGCCGCGCTGTTTTCGGCCGACAATGACGCGGCGTTGCGCGTCGCCGCGGCGCTCGAATGCGTGCATTGCTATTCGCTGATCCATGACGACCTGCCTTCCATGGACGACGACGATCTGCGGCGCGGCCAGCCGACCGTGCACAAGGCCTTCGACGAGGCCACCGCCATCCTCGCCGGCGACGCGTTGCTGACTTTGGCTTTCGACATCATTGCCGACGAGGCGACAGCCTTGCCTGCCGACCGTCGGGTGGCGCTCGTGCTGGCGCTCTCGCGCGCGGCCGGCGCCGGCGGCATGGTCGGCGGCCAAATGTTCGACCTAGAAGCTGAGCGCAACCGGCCGGACGAGGCCGGCATCATCACGTTGCAGGCGATGAAGACCGGCGCGCTGATCCGCTTCGCCTGCGAGGCCGGCGCGATCGTCGCCGGCGCGCCGGCGGCCGACCGCGAGCGGCTGGCCGAATTCGGCTCCGCGATCGGCCTTGCCTTCCAGCTCGCCGACGACCTGCTCGACCTGACCGCCGACGCCAAGCAGATGGGCAAGGCGACGAACAAGGACGCCGCCGCCGGAAAGGCGACGCTCGCTTCGCTGCACGGCCCCGACTGGGTGCGTGGCCAGCTCCACGGCCTGATCGACCAGGCGCATGCGCTGCTCGATCCCTATGGCGAGCAGGCAGGGTTGCTCAAGGAGGCCGCGACTTTTGTCGCCACGCGCAACAGCTGACGACAGGCTATCGGACGCCTGAAGATGCTTTCTTGCCATAGCGGAGGCCGTCGACCAGCAGGGCGACCATGCGCTGGGCTTGATCGGCGCCGCTCAGCCTCGCGATGGCGTTGAGCAGGTCCCCTGCATCGACATCGCCCCGGATTTCCCCCGCGGTCGCCGCGGCATGAAGCAGTTGGCCGAGGGCGGGCTCCAGATTCTGCTGGAAGTACAGCGGCAGCGGTTCGAAGACGGAATCTCCCGAATGCAGCGCTTCGGCCAACCCGCGCTTGGTCGCGATAAAGGCCACGTAGCGCTCAATCCATTTCAACAAAGCCTCGCCAGGCTCATAGCTGGCCGCGAGGAGAGGCGCGGCGGCGGCGCAGGCATCGATTTCACGACGAAACACCGCAGCCACGAAATCGGAGCGCCGCGGGAAGTGCCGATAGACCGTACCGACCCCGACCCCCGCCTTCTCGGCGATCTCGCGCACCGGCGCATCGACGCCTGAGGTCGCGAACACCGCCTTGGCCGCCTGCAGCAGCGCGTCGAGGTTGCGCTGGACGTCGACCCGCACGCGCCGGTCAACGCCCTCCGCCACCTCATTGTGCCGTTTCCCGCTCACCAAATACCTCTTGAAAAACGGAACAATGTTCCGTATTTGTGAATCGGAACACTGTTCCGTATCCGCCAACATAGTGCAATGCGGCGGCTGTGACAATCAATCGGACGACAGGAGACGATCATGCCGGACACTCGTATCGCGCTGGTGACTGGAGCAAATCAAGGAGTCGGCCTGCAGGTCGCAAAGGAACTCGCGGCAAACGGGGTCACCGTGCTTGTCGGATCGCGCAATCTCGAGCGCGGCGAGGCGGCGGCGAGCGAGATCGGACCGGGCGCCATTGCGCTGCAGCTCGACGTGACGGACCAGGACTCGATCACCGCCGCGGCGGCGCGTATCGGCGACGAATTCGGCCGGCTCGACCTGCTCGTGCAGAATGCCGCGATTTCGAACACCGGACGCCGGCCGGACGCGACGGTCGAGGACCATGCCAGATTGACCCGCCCGAGCAACGTCTCCCTCGATGAAGTACGCGCCGTGTGGGAGACCAACGTCTTCGGCGTGCTTGCCGTTTACCAGGCAATGCTGCCGCTGCTGCGCCGGTCGGCGGATGCCCGCATCGTCAACGTGTCGAGCGGCGTCGGCTCGCTGACCTCCAACGCCGACCCTGCCTTCGGCTATCGCGCGTTGTTCGGCCCGGTCTATCCGGCCTCCAAGACGGCGCTCAACGCCATAACGCTCGCGATGATGATTGAGCTCGAGTCGACAGGCATCAAGGTCAACCTGGTCTCGCCGGCCTACACCCGCACCCACCTCAACAACTACGGCGGAACGGAGTCGGTCGAGGACGGTTCGCGCGAGGTGGTCCGTGTCGCCCTGCTCGGTCCGGAGGGTCCCTCGGGGACGTTCACAAGATGGGAAAATGTGACGATCCCTTGGTGACGGCAGATCGAACATGGTCGGCAGCGCAGCTTCTGCCGCAGGCCGCTTGGCGGCGCGTCGAATTCAAGGAGAATAGCCATGCAGTACCGTACGCTCGGACGAACCGGCATCAAGGTCAGCCCCTATTGCCTGGGCGCAATGATGTTCGGCGGCATAGCCAATGCCGATCATGACGATGCGATCCGCATCATCCACAAGGCGCTGGATTTCGGCATCAACTTTGTCGACACCGCCGATCGCTACAGCGCCGGCGAATCCGAGCAGATCGTCGGCAAGGCCCTGAAGGGGCGCCGCGACAGCATCGTGCTTGCCACCAAGGTCCACGGCCCGATGGGCGATGATCCCAACAGGCAGGGCAATTCGCGGCGCTGGATCACCCATGCGGTGGAGGACTCGCTCAAGCGCCTGCAGACGGACTACATCGACCTCTACCAGATCCACCGTCCTTCGCCGGACACCGACATCGAAGAGACGCTTTCGGTGCTTACCGACCTGGTGCGGGCGGGAAAGGTGCGTGCCATCGGCTCCTCGACCTTCCCGGTTTCCGAAATCGTCGAGGCGCAGTGGGTCGCGGAGCGGCGCGGCCTCGCGCGCTTCCGCGCCGAGCAGCCGCCCTATTCGATCCTCGACCGGGGCATCGAACGCGACACGCTGCCGACCTGTCAGCGCTACGGAATGGGCGTGCTGGTCTGGAGCCCGCTGTCCAAAGGCCTGCTTACCGGCCGCTACCGCAAGGGGCAGCCGCTGCCCGAGGGCGGCATACGAGCGAAATTCATGCCGAGGCAAATGTCCGATGAGCGGAGCCTCGATGTGGTCGAGCAGCTGATTCCGCTGGCGGCCGAAGCCGGCATGTCCCTCACTCACATGGCGATGGCGTTCGTCATGGCGCATCCCGGCGTGACATCGGCGATCCTCGGCCCGCGCACCATGCAGCATCTCGACGACCTGCTTGCCGGCGCCAACATCCCCCTGGCCGACGACGTCCTCGACCGCATCGACCGGATCGTTCCGCCCGGCACCGATGTCGGCCTGAACGAGGCCGCATACAATCCACCGGCTCTGACCACCGCCAGCCTCCGCCGCCGTCCAGCCGCGGAACGGGCGGCGGTATGAGCGCGGCGACGCGTCGGGACGACGTCAGTTCTGCACGTTCGCGGCGCGTGGATCGGGAATGGGCACGGCGGCGATCAGTTCGCGCGTGTAATCCTCCCGCGGCGACGACAGCACCGCGCGGCGCGGGCCGGCTTCGACGATGCGGCCGGCGCGCATGACGGCGACGTCGTGGCTCATGCGCTCGACCACCGCCATGTCATGCGAGATGAAGAGATAGGCTAGGCCCAGCGTCTCCTGCAGCTCCAGCATCAGGTCGAGCACGCGAGCGCGCACTGACACGTCGAGCGCGGCGACGCTTTCGTCGGCGACGATCAGCTTCGGTTCCAGCGCCAGGGCGCGTGCGATGCAAATGCGCTGGCGCTGGCCGCCTGAAAATTCGTGCGGATAGCGCGAGGCGTGATCGGCTTCGAGTCCGACCCGCGCAAGAAGCGAGGCCACTCGTTCGCGCCGATCGTCCCTGCTGCCGATGCCGTGGATGACGAGCGGCTCGGCGATGGCGGCTCCCACTGTCATGCGCGGGTCGAGCGAGGCGTAGGGATCCTGGAAGATCATCTGCGCGGCGCGGCGCACCGGCCGCATCGCGGCCGCGGAGAGGCCGTGAATGGACGTGCCGCCGATGATCACCGAGCCGGCGAAAGGAACAAGGCCGAGCACGGCCTTGCCGGTGGTGGACTTGCCGGAGCCGCTCTCGCCGACGAGGCCGAGCGTGCGGCCCGGCCTTATCTCGAAGGAGACATCCTGCACCGCCGGCGCTTCCGAGGCGCGGCGGCGGAACAGGCTGGAGGAGGCGCCGTAATCGACGACAAGCTTCTTCACCGAAAGCACGGGCGCTTCCCCGTCTGGGACCGGCGGTCGGGAGGTGGCCGTGACCCGGGGCGGTGCGTCGGTTCCCGCGAAGGCGCCGAGGCGCGGCACGGCGGCGAGCAGTTCGCGGGTGTAGTCGGCTTGCGGCCGCTCGAAGATGTCGAGCACGGGGCCCGCCTCGACGATCCGTCCATCGCGCATGACGGCCACCCGGTCGGCCATCTCGGCGACGACGCCCATGTCGTGGGTGATGAGGATGATGGCGGTGCCGAACTCCCGTTTCAGTTCCCGCATCAGCTTCAGGATCTGCGCCTGCACCGTCACGTCGAGCGCCGTCGTCGGCTCGTCGGCCAGAAGCACTTTCGGCCGGCAGGACAGCGCCATGGCGATCATGACGCGCTGGCGCATGCCGCCGGAGAGCTCGTGCGGATATTGTTTCATGCGTCGCGCCGGGTCGCTGATATGCACGACATCCAGCATGTCGCGAGCGCGCTGCTCGACGCTTGAAGCTTCCGCGCCCTGGTGGATGCGGATCGCCTCGGTCAGTTGCGCACCGATTGAGTGTACCGGGTTGAGCGACGTCATCGGCTCCTGGAAGATCATCGCGATCTCGCCGCCGCGCACGTCGCGCATGGCGCGCTCCGGCAGGCGCGGAAGCGACTGGCGTTCGAGCCTGATGTCGCCGCCGGCGATGCGCAGCGAGGCACGCGGCAACAGGCGCATGATCGAAAGCGCCGTCACCGACTTGCCCGAGCCGGACTCGCCGGCAAGGCAGAGCGTCTCGCCCGGCGCCAGCGCAAAGCTGATGCCGTCGATGACGCGCCTTGCGCCTTGCGGCGTCAGCGCGTCCACCGACAGGTTCTCGACGGTCAGGACAGCATCTCTTCCTCGCCCGGAACCATCCGCCATCAATTGAAGACGATCCTCGGAAAATAGAACGAGACGACCCAGTTCGGCATGTCGACGATCTCGCTGATGCGCAAGTCACCGCAGACCGAGCAGAGCATGTAGGCGTCGACCGGCTTCAGCCCATGGTCGGCGGCGAGCAGGTCGACCATGCGCATCACGCTTTCGCGCGCCGCGGTCATCAGGTCCGGTCCGACGCCGGTGGTGACCTCGTAGCCCGCCTCGTCGAGATGGCGGGTCACCGGTCCCGGCGTGGTGAAGCGCGGGCTTTCCAGCCGCGCATCTTTGACCAGCTCGATCGTCGCCTCGACGTCCATGCGGCTCTCGATCGCTGTGCCGCAGACCTCGCCATCGCCTTGAGCGGCGTGGGTGTCGCCGATCGAGAGCAGCGCGCCTTCGACCTCGACCGGCAGATAGAGCGTGGTGCCGGCGGCGAGATCGCGGATGTCGAGATTGCCGCCGACCCGGCGTGGCGGCACCACAGAATGCAGGCCGGGTTCGGCCGGTGCCACGCCGATGGTGCCGGCAAAAGGTTTCAGCGGCACGCGCCCGCCCGGGCCATAGAGCGCCGGCGCCATCGAGGCGGCATCATATTTCCAGATGTGCAGCGCCGGCTCCTTGAACTGGTCGGCGAGCAGCCCGAAGCCCGGAATGTTGGCGGTCCAGCCGAGGCCCGACGGTTCGAAATGGCGCAGCGTGATCTTCAGCGCATCGCCGGGCCTTGCGCCCTCGACATAGACCGGTCCGGTCACCGGATTGACCTTGCCGAAATCCAACGTCTTGACATGCTCGACCGTGGAGTTCGCGTCGAACTGTCCGCCGCCGGAATCGAGGCACTCGAAATGGATGGTCGAACCCGGCCTGGCCGTCAGCGCCGGCTCGAAATCGCAGTTCCAGCCGAAATGGTGGCTGGCGCGATGAATGGTGTAGTCGCACTTCACGCACATGGTTGTTGCTTCTCGTTTGTTTTTGGCAAGCCGCCCTCCCGTTTCGGCGGCATCATTGAAAGGCGGCCGGCGGCGGGCTGGACGTCCGCCACCGGCAAATGAGACGGCCTATTTGTTCACATAGATCGCTTCGTAATTGATGACGCGGGTCGGATCGATATAGATCTCATCCGGGCCGCCCATGCGCTTGGCCTTGGCCACCACGCGGCGTTCGTTGAAGACCGGAATCCAGGGCGCGTCATTGGTCTGGATGTCGGTGAAGATCTGCGCCCAGGCCTTGTTGCGCTCCTCGGCCTTGGCCGGCACCGGCAGGGCGTCCGCCGCCTGGCCGCGGGCGTCGATGTCCTTGTTGCAGTACCACGACCAGTTCCAGCCGCCGGCAACCGCGCTGCCGCAGCCGAGGATCGGCCCGTAGAAGTCGGACGGATCCGGGAAGTCGGCGATCCAGCCGAGCCCGCCGGACCAGACCATCGGCGCCTGGCTCTGCGTGCCGCCGGCGGCAATCACGTTCGGATTGGCCACCGCCTTGATCTCGGCCTTGACGCCGATCGCCGCCAGATCCTGCTGGATCGCCTGCGTGATGCGTGGCTGCGGATCGGTGTTGGAGGTGTAGATCTGCGTCGAGAAGCCGTCCTTCAACCCGGCCTCGGCAAGCAGCGCCTTGGCCTTTTCGGGATCGTAGGCATAGCCCTTGTAGTTCTGGTCGTAGCCCGGCATCAGCGGCGGCAGCACCTGGCTTGCCGGCGTGGCGCGGCCGTTGATGATGCGCACGATGCGGTCCTTGTTGATGGCCATGTTGATGGCCTGCCGCACCTTGGCGTTGTCGAAGGGTTTTACCTGCGTGTTCAAAGTGACGTAGCTGGTTTCCAGCTGTTGGCGGTCGACGATCATGCCCTCGAACTCGGGCGACTTCTTCATTTCCAGATATTTCGCCGGCGGAATGCCGTCGCCGGCAATGTCGACCTCGCCCTTCTGCAGGCGCAAAAGCGCCACCAGCGGTTCCTGGCCGATCTCGATCGTGAAAGAGTCGACATGCGGCCGGTCCTTGATGAAATAATCGGGGTTCTTCTGGAAGACGAGGCGCTGGCCGATCGTCCATTCCTTCAGCGTGAAGGCGCCGGAGCCGACCGGATGCTTGCCGAAGTCGCCGCCGGCGGCTTCCACCGCCTCTTTCGGCACGACGGAAGCGAAGTTGAGCGCCAGCACGTTGAGGAAGGTGGCGTCGGGCTGCGACAGCGTGAACTTCACTGTATGGTCGTCTATCGCCGTGATGCCCTCCATCGTCTCGGCGGTGCCGGCGGTCATCTTGTCGGCGCCGACGATCGAGTGGAAGAAGCCGGCGCCCGGGCCTTGCGTCTTCGGGTTGACGGCGCGCTCGATCGACCATTTGACGTTCGCCGCCGTCACCGCGCGGCCGTTGGTGAACTTGACGCCGGGATGCAGCTTGAACGTATAGACCTTGCCGTCGTCGGAGACGTCGTAGCTGTCGGCGAGCGACGGCCCCAGTTCCGTCGTGCCCGGCTTGTAGTCGACCAGGCGCGAGAACAGGGCGTTGATCATCGACCAGTTCTGCCAGTCATAGCCGATGGCTGGATCAAGCGTGGCGATGTCGTCCTTGTAGGTGACGATGATGTCGCCGCCATTGGTCGGCGTGTCGGCGAAGGCGACGGGCACCAGGGCCGAGGTGGCGAGCAAGGCCGCCAGGCCCATCTTTCTGACGAATTTGTTCATTGAGTTCACTCCTCTGTTGGTCTTGTTGGTTATTGGCTGCGGATGCGGGGGTCGACGAACGGGGCGACGAAGTCGGCGAGCAAATTGCCGAGCACGATGGCCAGGGCCGAGACCAATGTGACGCCCATGATGATCGGCACGTCGACCTGCTGGATGGCCTGCCAGGCGAGCTGGCCGATGCCGGGCCAGCCATAGACGGCCTCGACCACGACCACGCCGCTCATGAACTGGCCGATGTCGATGCCGACCATGGCGATGATCGGCAACAGCGCGTTGGGCAGCGCGTGGCCGAGCACGACGCGACGGCCGCTGAGCCCCTTGGCATGCGCGGTGCGCACATAATCCTGGCGCAGCACCTCGATCATGGCGGAACGCACCATGCGCGCATACCAGCCGGCGCCGAGCACGCCGAGCGTGAGCGCCGGCAGCACGACATGCCGCGCCGTGCCGAAGCCGGACATCGGGAACCAGCCGAGCGTGGCGGCAAAGACATAGAGAAGCAGCAGCGCCACGACGAATTGCGGCGACGAGACGCCGACGAAGGACAGCATCATCACCGAGCGGTCGACGAAGCCGCCGCGCCGGACCGCTGCGATGATGCCGAAGGTAAGGCCGAGCGCGACCTCGACGACGATGCCGGCGGCCATGAGGATGAGCGTCGCCGGCAGCCGCGCCAGGATCAGCGGCAGCACCTCGGTCTTCTGCGTATAGGAGCGGCCGAGATCGCCATGCAGCAGGTTGCCGACATAATGCAGGAACTGCATGACCAGAGGCTGGTCGAGGCCAAGCTCATGCCGGATGGCGGCCACCATCTGCGGCGTCGCGGAGCGCCCGGCGATCAGCACGGCGGGGTCCGCCGGCAGGAAATAGAGCAGAAGGAAGGTGATGGCGGCGACGCCGAGCAGGATCAGCACGGCCTGGACGAGACGGCGGGCAAGGAAGAAGGCCATCGTCACAGCCTCCCGCGCTGGGTCGGGTCGAGGATGTCGCGCAGCGCGTCGCCGATCAGGTTGAAGGACAGCGCCGTGGCGAGGATGATCGCGCCGGGGATGAACACCAGCCAGGGCGCATCCTGGAAATAGCTCTGGCTCTCGAAGATGATGTTGCCCCAGGAAGGCTGCGGCGGCTGCACGCCAATGCCGAGGAAGGACAGCGTCGCCTCGAGCAGCACCGTGGTGGCGATGCCGAGCGTGCCCCAGACGATCGCGGTCGGCATCAGGTGGGGAAGGATGTGCAGAAGGATGATGCGGCCATTGCCGGCGCCCAGCGAACGCTCGGCGACGATGAAGTCGCGTTCCACCAGGCCGCGCGTTTCGGTGTAGACGATGCGGGCGACCTGCACCCAGTTCACCAGGGCGATCACCATGGCGACGATCCACAGGCTGGGTCTCAGCAGCGCCGCGAGCGCGATGGCGAGCAGCAGCGCCGGAAAGGCCATCATCAGGTCGGTGAAGCGCATCAGCAGGTTGCCGGCGGCGCCGCGCAAATAGCCGGCGAGCAGCCCGACAAGCAATCCGATCGCGACGGCGACGCCGTTGGCGACGAGACCGATGATCAGCGACGTGCGGGCGCCGAACAGCACGCGGGCGAAGAGGTCGCGGCCGAGCGTGTCGGTGCCGAACAGATGGTCGCCGCCAGGCGGCAGCGGCGCGCCTTCGAGCGACAGGCCGTCGGCAAGCTGGTCGTCCGGCGAGAAATGCGCGATCCATGGCGCGAAGATTGCCGCCAGCAGGACGAGCACGACCACGATCAGCCCGAAAAGGGCGGAAGGCCGTCTTGTCAGTTCGTGCAGAACCCGCATGCCAGCGGCCTACATCGCGCGCGGCACGGGCTCATGCCCGGCAACTATGGAAGCGGCGACGTGCTCGACGGCAAGCCGGCGCTGCATGGCAAGGCGGCAGAGCGTGCGATAGGCGCCGGTCTCATCGCCGCCTTGCGCGGCCATGATCGAGCGCATCGCGTCGTAGACAATCGGTCTCAGCCGCAGACGCTCCTCCAGGCCGGCGATGCGCGCCTTGACGGCGGTTCGCTCATGGTGGGCGTGCGTGGCAAGCACCAGCGCCGGATAAACCGAGGAGGCGGTGACCGGCTTGGCGATGAGCGCGCCGGCGCCCTTGCCCAGCGCCCAGGCGATGCGGCCGGGCGCTTCGGAACCGAGCAGCGCGACCACCGGAACGGGCGCCTCGTCCCCGTCCCATGGCAAGAGATCATTCCACCCCTGGTCGGCGTCGACCAGGACGATGTCAGCTGGCGTTTCGGTGAGATCGAGCGGCTTCCACTGCACCAGGACGGTCACGCCGAGACGTTCGAGCTGACGCTTCAGGCGCTCGATATTGTCGTCGGCGCGATGCAGGATCGCGGCGCGCCAGGAAACGAAATTGGGCGTCCGCGTCATTGCACGACCCTCAGATGCGGGACGGGCTGGCTGGCCAGCGTGCCGACAAGATAGGGATCGGCGACGATCGCGCCATGCGAGGCGATGACGTCGAAGCCGGACTGTTCGTTGATGCGACCGAGATGGAAAGGCAGGGCCGCATGATTGGTGCGCGGGTCGATTGCGAGGGGTCCGAGCACAGTCTGTCGCGGCCCGGCGTGCAGGAAGCCGCGCACGCTGGCGGGGTCATCGCGATTGGCCTCGGTGATCGCCTCGGCGCAGAGCTTCACCGCCGCATAAGCGCCGGCGAAGAAGCTGGAGACGCGGCGTCCGGTGCCGAAACGGGCGGCGACGCGCTGCTTGAAAATCCGGTTTTCGAGCGACGCCAGGCTTTCGAAGTAAGAGGCTGTCGAGAGCTGGCCGACGGCTGTGCCCGGCTCGATCTCGCCGAGCTCGCATTCCGTCAGGTCGCAGCTCAGCACCGGGCAGCGTTCCGGCGCGAAGGCAGGATCGCGATCCGCCAACCGGCGCACAGCGGCCAGGAAGGCGTAGCTCGACGGGCCGATCATGTTGTTCAAGATGAAGTCGGGCCGGTGGCGCTCCAGATCGGCGATCAGCAGGCTGACATCGGTCTCCTCGATCGGCAAATAGCGCTCGCCGAGCACCTCGCCGCCGGCGCGCGTGAGAAGCTCGCGCGCCAGCCGGTTCATCTCCCAGCCCCAGACATAATTGGCGCCGGCGAGATAGACGCGCTTGCCGTAGCGGGGCAGCATGTGGTCGAACAGCGGTATCAGATGCTGGTTGGGACAGGCGCCGGTGTAGATGACGTTCTCGTTGGCCTCGAAGCCTTCGTAGGGGCAGATGTACCAGAGCAGCCCGTCATATTTCTCCACCAGCGGGATGACGTCCTTGCGCGACAGGGAGGTGATGGTGCCGATCACATTGCGGCATTGGTCGTCGCGCAGCATGGCGCGGATCAGATCGAGGTAACGCTCCGGCTGGCCGCCCGGATCGCCGAAGACCGGCTCGATGCGCACGGCGCTGCCGGCCTTCTCCAGCTCCTCGATGGCAAATTCGGCGCCGGCGCGGCAGTCGCGGCCGATCGCCCCGTAGGGACCGGTGGTCGAATAGAGGATGCCGACCCTGAACGTCTTCACCCGGACCTCAAAAAATAAAGGCCCCACACGCATCCCATGCTTTCACGAGACGCGGCGAGGCCATGTTGCCCTTGCCCGGCAATGCCGGACGCGATGTGTTACGCGGGAATTGTGCGCTTGCGAAATAGAACACGAGTGGACGCAGGCTTGTCAACGGTCCTGCGCGCGAATGGGTACAATGGCTTGGTGGTTTGCCCATCAAGCGACCGGCTCGCTCAAAGCCGCCACGGTTTTCAGCGGTGACGCCGCCGATGTTTACACTCTTGCCTCGGCAAAGATGCGGGACGCCCATTCCAGGAAGACGCGCAGCCGCGGCGCGAGCTGGCGGTTCTGCGGATAGAGCGCGAACAACGGCGTCGGCGTCGGCGGGAAATCCTTGAGAACCTCCACCAGCGTCCCGTCAGCCAGGTCTTTTTCGAGCCGGTAGCGTGGCGCCTGCAGAAGCCCGAAGCCCAGGCGCGCCAGATCGGCCGCGGTGTCGGAGTTGTTGACACGGACCCGGCCCGGCAATGTTACCTGGCGCAGGCCGGCGCCCATCGTGAATTCCAGCGGCAGCACCTCGCCTGTGCGCGAGGAGACGAAACCCGCGGCCTGGTGGCCTTCCAGCGCGTCAGGCGATGTCGGCGTTCCGTGGCGCTTCAAGTAAGCGGGACTGGCGCAGGTGATTTCTTCGATCATCGCCAGCCGCCGCATGATCATGCCGCTGTCCTGCGGTTCACCGGCGCGAATGACACAGTCGACGCCTTCGCGCACCAGGTCGACCAGCCGGTCGCCCTGGCCGATATGCAGATCGATGCCGGGATGGCGTTCGAGGAAGGCCGGCAGTTGCGGCAGCAGGAAGCGCTGCGTGAGCAGCGGATGCGCATCGATGCGCAACAGGCCGCGCGGCTCGGCGCTGCGGAACCCGGCCTCGGCATCCTCCACCTCGCCAAGGATCGACAGGCAGCGTTCGTAATAGGCCTGCCCGTCGAGCGTCGTGGCGACATGGCGCGTGGTGCGGTCCAGCAGCCTTGCCCCCAGATGCTCCTCCAGTTGCTGGATCGCTTCGGTCGCGGTCGAGCGTGGCAGGCCGAGATCGGCTGCGGCCGCGGTGAAATTGTGCCGCTCCACCACGCGCACGAACAGCCGCATCCTGTCCAATCGATCCATGGCCAATTGTTCGCTCTATTCGAATACTGCTGTCAATAGCCGGCCGATTATCCGGAAGACAGGGCGATCTATATGGGCTCCACACCAAACAAACGAACGGAGACCGATCATGCAAAAGACAAGAACCGCGATCGTGACAGGCGCATCGAGAGGCATCGGCGCCGCGATCGCCAAGCGGCTCGCCCAGGACGACATCGCCGTTATCGTCAATTATACGCGCGGCAAGGACGCGGCCGGCGAGGTCGTCTCGGCCATCGAGGCTGCCGGCGGCACCGCTCTCGCGGTCCAGGCCGACATCGGCGAACCGACCGGCATGGCCGCCTTGTTCGACGCGGCTGAAAAGGCCTTTGGCAAGGCCGACATCCTCGTCAACAATGCCGGTATGATGCGGCTGTCGCCCATCGCCGACACCGACGACGCTGCATTCGAACGGCAGCTCGCCATCAATCTCGGCGGCACGTTCCGCGGCATGCGCGAAGCTGCAACGCGCTTGAACGATGGTGGCCGTATCATCAACTTTTCTTCAAGTGTCGTGGGCTTCTACCAGCCGGCCTACGGCGTCTATGCCGCGACCAAGGCCGGCGTCGAAGCGATGACGCATATCCTTGCCAAGGAGCTCGGCCCGCGCGGCATCACGGTCAACGCCGTCGCGCCCGGCCCGGTCGACACCGAACTCTTCACCGACGGCAAGAGCGCCGCGCAGATCGAGGCAATCACCAGGCTCATCCCGCTCGGCCGCCTCGGCCAGCCCGACGACATCGCCGGGCTCGTCGCCTTCCTTGCCGGCCCGGACAGCCAGTGGGTCAATGGCCAGATCATCCGCGCCAATGGCGGCGCGATCTGAAGGATTGAGGCTACCATGCAGCAGACAATTCTCATCACCGGCGCATCGAGCGGCTTCGGCGCCATGACCGCGAAGGCTCTCGCCAGGGCCGGCCACCGGGTCTATGCCTCGATGCGCGATCCGCAGGGGCGGGGCGGCGCCCCGGCGGCCGAGGTCGAAAGACTGGCCCGCGAGGAGAACCTGGCGATCCGCGCCATCGCGCTCGACGTGTTGTCGGAACCGTCGATCGAAGCGGCCGTGGAAACCATCCTCGCGGAAGCCGGCAGGATCGATGTCGTCATCCACAATGCCGGCCATATGGTGTTCGGACCGACCGAGGCCTTCACACCGGAGCAACTGGCGCAGCTCTATGACGTCAATGTGCTGGGGACCCAGCGCGTCAACCGGGCAGTCCTTCCCGCCATGCGCTCGCTTGGCCGGGCCTTGATGATATGGGTCGGATCGAGCAGCACGCGCGGCGGCACGCCGCCATTCCTCGCGCCGTATTTCGCCGCCAAGGCGGGCATGGATGCGCTGGCGCAGAGCTACGCGCTGGAGCTTGCCCGTTTCGGCATCGAGACGAGCATCGTGGTGCCGGGCGCCTTCACCAAGGGCACGGAGCATTTCGCCCATTCCGGCAAGCCCGCCGATACCGAACGCGCCGCCGCCTATTGGTCGGGACCTTACGCCGGCGTCGACGACCAGGCGTTGAAGGGTCTTGCCGGCCTGGAGCCTGCCGACGCCGATCCCTCGAAGGTCGCAGAGGCCATCGTCGATCTCGTGGCGATGCCGCATGGCCGCCGGCCGTTCCGCGTCCATATCGATCCGTCCGACGACGGCGCGGCCATCGTCAACGGTGTCGCCGACCGCGTCCGCGCCCAGCTTCTGGAGCGCATCGGCCTTGCTGACCTCCTTCATCCAAAGCCCTGAACCCAACCCGAAAGGAACCTGGAAATGCCCTTTGCCAACTTCAAGATGCCCGAGGCGGCCCTCACGAAGGCGCAGAAGGAGGACCTGATCCACAAGACCACGCAGATGTTCGTCGACTATTTCGGCGAAGGTGTGCGTCCCCACACCATGGTGCTGATCGAGGAGGTTCCCGATGGGGGCTATGGCCGCGCCGACGAGGTCTTCGTCATTCCCGACGCCTACCGGGCTAAGGATAGTGCCTGACTTGAACCGGGCGAGTCGCTTGCCGAGCGGCACGCCCGACCTTCCGTGTCGGAGCCGATACTCGCTTCGCTTGGATCAGCCCCGGTTCGGCAAGCTCCGCAGGAATTCGATCATCGCGGCGTTGACCTCGTCCGGGCGCTCCTGCTGGGTCCAATGCCCGCAGCCGGGCAGCATCAGCGTATCGCGGATTTGCGGGATGAAGTTCCTGAGATTGGCCAACAGTTGATCCATGCCGGGGAAGGCGACCACCAGGTCGCGATTGCCTGCCATGTAGAGCGCGGGAACCTTGATCCGCGCGCCCGCAAAGGGCGCCATCAGTTCCCAGTTCCGGTCGATGTTGCGGTACCAGTTGAGACCTCCGGCGAAGCCGGCGCGCTGGAACTCGCCGGCGTAGAAATCGATGTCGCTTTCGCTGAGCCAGTGCGGCAGGCTTGCAGGAACCTCGGCTGCTTGCAGGAGGCTTCCGCCGCGCGGGACCATGGCGATTCCGGCGCCGCCGTCCGAAGCGTCTCCCGACACCGCGTAAAGCATGGCGCGCACCGTGGCCCGCGGGTCTCGTTCCAGCTCCGCCTCGGCAATGCCGGGTTGCTGGAAATAGAGCTGGTAGAACTGGGACTCCGCCGTTCGCGGCATGAGGCTGGTCGGGCGCGCGTTGGCGCGCGGCCGGAACGGCACACTGAGGCCGATGACGGCATGGAAGCGGTCCGGTCGCAGCAGCGCCGCATGCCAGGCGACGACCGCGCCCCAGTCGTGGCCGACGATGACGGAGCTGGGAGCTTCAAGGGCGTCGAGAAGGCCCACCATGTCGCCGACCAGATGAAAGAGCGTGTATTGGTCGATCGCCTCCGGCCGATCGCTCTTGCCATAGCCCCGCATGTCGGGGGCGACGGCGTGAAAGCCCGCCGCCGCAAGCGCGCTCAACTGATGGCGCCAGGAATACCAGGATTCGGGAAAGCCGTGGCACAACAGCACCGGGGGCCCGTCTCCGTGCTCCGCGATGTTAAGGCGGATGCCGTTGGTCGCAACTATTCGCTGTGTAGGTTCGCTCACGGCCGCCTCTCGGGCGCGCGTTTCCACCTCTGATGAAGGGAAGGCCCGACGGCGCAACGGGTGTCCGAGCCGACGGAGTCCCAAATTTCGGAGACGCGCATCTTCCATTGACTGTCTCAGGGGCACTCGCGGCAGTCAATGTCCGACATGGTCACGGAGCGCCAAGGCGTCCACGCACTTGAATAGCTCTGGCGATGTGCGTCAGGATCACTGACCGAGGAGGGCGGGAATCAATGCTTAAACTGCAACGCTGGCTAGCGGACTATTGGGTCGTCGGCGCAGGGTTCATGGCAGCATCGCTTGTTGCGGTTGCGCCGGTGGTCCCGCTTCCGCTGCCGGTGTTCCTGATCTTCCTGCACAGCCCGGTCTACATGGTCCATCAGGTCGAGGAGCACACTGGCGACCGGTTCCGCAAATTCGCCAACGAGCATGTCTTCGGCGGCCGCGACGCCCTTACCGTCGCCTCGGTTCTCGTCATCAACCTCCCGTTTGTCTGGGGCATCAACCTGCTGGCCCTTTACGCGGCCTTGCTGTGGGGACCGGCTTGGGGCCTGGTTGCTCCCTATGTCATGATCGTCAATGCGCTCGCGCATCTCGTCACGTCGGCGCGATTGCGCAAATACAATCCCGGCCTCGTCACCAGCGTCCTTTTGTTTTTGCCGCTGAGCGTCGTTACGATCTGGACGATCGGCCGGACAGCAGGTCTTCTCCCGCACTTGATCGGCGCAGCTCTCGCGGTCCTGCTTCACCTGGCAATCATTGCGTTGGTGACCGCGCGGTACCGCACTCTCGTCGCCAGCTCGTAGCCCTCTTCGGCACGGTTGCGGCGGCGAGAAGACGTCGCTCGGGCCGAAGCCCGGTCGTTGCAGCCCGGAACGGGACACCGCGCAAGGCTGCTGCTGGTATCGGACCGCCCCCGCCACCAACGAAATCTTAATGTAAATCAAGCGTAATCCCGGCCATTAAAATTATGCGTATGTGTTGGGGTGGCGCATGCCGGAATATTCTTCCTTCCTCCGGTCGATCCGGATCCGCTACATTTCGGGGCTGCTTGTCTTCGCGCTGGCCTCGGCCGCCGTGATGTTCGCGCTCAACCGTGTGAATTCGTACCGCCACGAAGTCGATGCCCTCAGCGGCAATTTCGTCATCTTTGCTCGCGACCTGCGCAACGCCACCAATTTCGCCGAGACGACCGGCACCGCCTGGCGCAGCGAGACGCGCGATGCGCTGGCCGCTGCCGCGCGCGGCCACTCCGAGCGGCTGACCAGCGAGATCGGGATACTCAACGCGCAGTTGGCCGCGATCAGGCCGCGCCTGTCCAGGAACACCATCAACGCGTTGGACACCGCTTCGGTCAACGACGACCTGTTCTGGTCGGCACGCGACATGGTGCGTAACTTCAATTTGATGTCGACGGCGCAGAAGGTCGATGAATGGAGCTACCGCGAGATCCGCAACCAGAACGACCTGTTCGCCCAGCCGATGCTGGTCAAGGTGCGCACCGCGCTCGACGAGGAGCGTCGCCTCGCCGACGCTGCCAACGACCGGCTGCTGCTGTGGGCGAGCGGTCTGCTGTTTGCCGTGCTGGCCATCGCCGCGGTTCTGATCTTCCGGCCGATGGAGAACGCCATCCGCCGCGCCTTCGCCGAGAGCGCCGCGTCGCTGTTCAAGGCCGAGGCGGCCGATCGCGCTAAGTCGGAATTCCTGGCCAATATGAGCCATGAGATCCGCACGCCGATGAACGGCGTGCTCGGCATGGCCGAGCTGCTGGCCAAGACGGAGCTTACGCCCCGCCAGAAGACCTTCACCGATGTCATCGTCAAATCCGGCAACGCGCTGCTCACCATCATCAACGACATCCTCGATTTCTCGAAGATCAATGCCGGCCAGCTCACCCTCGACCCCGCTCCCTTCCGCCTGGCGGAAGCGGTCGAGGATGTGGCGACGCTGGTGTCGGCGCGCGTTGCCGAAAAGAACCTCGAGCTCATCGTGCGCGTCGACCCGCGCCTGCCGGCCTTTGTCGTCGGCGATGCCGGACGCTTCCGCCAGATCGTCACCAATCTGCTTGGCAACGCCGTGAAGTTCACCGAGAAGGGCCATGTGCTGGTCGATGTCGGCGGCGATGTCGTCGACGGCGTCGTCCAGCTCAAGGTCCGCGTCGAGGACACCGGCATCGGCATCCCGGCCGAAAAGCTGCAAAGCGTGTTCGAGAAATTCGCCCAGGTCGACGGCTCCTCGACCCGTCGCCACGAAGGCACCGGGCTTGGCCTTGCGATCGGCGCCCGGCTTGTCGACCTGATGGGCGGCAAGATCGGCGTCGAAAGCGAGATCGGCCGCGGCTCCGTCTTCTGGTTCGCCGTGCCGCTGCCGGCGCACAACCAGGCGGCGGCCGACAAGCTGGTGCCGGTCGATGTCACCGGCGCCCGGGTGCTGGTCATCGACGACAATCCGGTCAACCGGGAGATTCTGCTGGAGCAGCTCAGAAGCTGGAGCTTCGACTGTGCGGCCGCCGAAAGCGGCGCTGTCGGCCTTGCCTTCCTCGACCGCGCCTGCCAGCTCGGCGCCTCTGTCGACTGCATCATCCTCGACTACCAGATGCCCGGCATGAACGGCGCCGATGTCGCCAAGGCGATTGCCGCCGACAGCCGGCTTTCGTCCATCCCGGTCGTGCTGCTCACCTCGGTCGACCAGGTGGATTTCGGCAGGATGGTTATCGATTTCGGCATCGTCGCGCATCTCACCAAGCCGGCGCGTTCGGCGGTGCTGCTGGGCACGGTGATCTCCGCCATACAGAAGGCGCGCATGCAGGGCACCAAGGCTCATTTCGTGCGCGAGCCGGTCGCGGCGGCGCCGTCCTTCACCGTCATTCGCGGCCCGGCGGCGCCCGTGCCGGCGGCACCGGAATCGACCGCAGCGCCGAGCGGCCCGATCGATATCCTGATCGCCGAGGACAATGACGTGAACCAGCTGGTCTTCGGCCAGATCCTCAATGGCTTCGGTCTCAGCTACCGCATCGCCGGCAATGGCCGCACGGCTGTCGAAATGTACCGCGCGCTGCGCCCCCGCCTGGTGCTGATGGACGTCTCTATGCCGGAAATGAACGGCTATGAGGCGACCCGCGCCATCCGTGCGATGGAAGCGCAGAACGGTGAGCGCACGCCGATCATCGGCGTCACCGCGCATGCGCTGAAGGGCGACCGCGAGAAATGCATCGAGGCCGGCATGGACGATTATCTGCCGAAGCCGGTATCGCCCGACCGCCTTGGCGCCAAGATCGGCACCTGGCTCAGCGAGACGGTGACGGCTAAGACGGCATAGCTACCGGTTGCGCATCACCACGCAGGCGCCGCCGACGCTTTGCAGCTTGTCGCAGATGCCGTTGGCCTCGCCGCGCAAGTCCGCGCCGATCCTGACCGCGTAGATGCCGCGCCGCCCGATCGGCGTGCGCACCCGGCTCACCACCGGATCATGGCTGGCGAGCAGCGCCGGGAACCGGCTCTTGACCCTCAGCCATTGGCCGATCGCCGCGGAACGGCGGAAATTGCCCGCCACCTGCACGCCCCACGGCTTGACGTTGATCGAGGCCATGGCGACCGTCCGCGACATGATCACCGGCAGCCGGCGGCAGGCGACCGCGAAGCTCATCTTGGGGTCGAGCGGCTCGACGGTGCCGGCATAGGATTTGTCGGAAAACTTGTCGACGGGTTCGCCCATGATGTCGAAGACATAGCTTTCCGTCTCCATCGGCAGGAAGCCGCCGGAGGCCAGCCAGCGCGACACGCGGTTCTCGCCGGCATTGTAGGCCGCGGCCGCGAGGCCGAGATTGCCATAGCCCGCCTTCATCTCGGCTAGATATTTCGCGGAAGCCGGAATGGCCTGCTCGATGTCGAAGGAATTGGCCAGGCCGCGCATCTTGGCGGTTCCCGGCATGAACTGCGCGATGCCTTCGGCGCCGACCGGGCTCACCGCGTTCGGATCGAAGCGGCTTTCCTTCCAGATCAGCCGGGCGAAGAAATCCTTGGGCAGCCCGTTCTGTTGGGCTTGGGCTTCGATCAGATCGCAGACTCGGTTGATCAGCCGTTTGCCGGCCGATTTCGACTGCGGCGGGTCGGCGGACGCGCCCGCCACCCAACTCAAGCTGCACAGCAAGGCCAGGGCCACCGTGAGGAAACGGTGCATAGGCCTACTCGGCCGCGGCTTTGCCGTGTCCGTAGCGCTGCTCGATATAGTCGCCGACCATCTTCTCGAAATCCTGCGCGATGGACGGACCGCGCAGCGTCGCCGCCTTCTTGCCGTCGATGAAGACAGGCGCCGTCGGCGTCTCGCCGGTGCCAGGCAAGGATATGCCGATGTCGGCATGCTTGGATTCGCCGGGACCATTGACGATGCAGCCCATCACCGCGACCTTGAGGTTCTCGACGCCCGGATATTTCTCGCGCCACACCGGCATGTTCTTGCGGATATCGGCCTGGATGCTCTGGGCGAGTTCCTGGAAGACGGTGGATGTCGTGCGGCCGCAGCCTGGGCAGGCGGCGACGATCGGCACGAACTGCCGGAAGCCCATGGTCTGCAGCAATTCCTGCGACACCTGCACCTCGCGCGTGCGGTCGCCGTTGGGCTCCGGCGTCAGCGAGATGCGGATCGTGTCGCCGATGCCCTGCTGCAGCAGGATTCCCATGGCGGCCGAAGAGGCGACGATGCCCTTGGTGCCCATGCCGGCCTCGGTGAGGCCGAGATGCAGCGCATGGTCGGAGCGTGTGGCAAGCTCGGTATAGACGGCGATCAGGTCCTGCACGCCGCTGACCTTGGCCGACAGGATGATCTTGTCGCGGCCAAGCCCGATCTCTTCCGCCATCTCGGCCGACAGGATGGCCGACTGGACGATCGCCTCGCGCGTGACTTCCTGCGCGGTGAGCGGCGAGCCCTGAGCCTGGTTCTGGTCCATCAGCCGGGTCAACAGCTCCTGGTCGAGCGAACCCCAGTTGACGCCGATGCGCACCGGCTTGTCATGTCTAATCGCCATTTCGACGATCGCCGCGAACTGGCGGTCCTTCTTGTCCTTGAAGCCGACATTGCCGGGATTGATGCGATATTTCGCCAGCGCCTCGGCGCAAGCCGGATGATCGGCCAAGAGCTTGTGGCCGATATAGTGGAAGTCGCCGACCAGCGGCACATCGATGCCGAGCCTGAGCAGCCTCTCGTGGATGCGCGGAACCGCCGCCGCGCTCTCGTCGCGGTCAACGGTGATGCGCACGATTTCCGACCCGGCACGATGCAGCGCCGCGACCTGGGCGACAGTCTGGTCGACATCGGCGGTGTCGGTGTTGGTCATCGACTGCACGACGACGGGCGCGCCGCCGCCGACCATCACGCCGCCGACCGAAACGCCGACCGACCTGCGCCGTGGGAAGGGAGAAGAGAAATATCCGGTCATGCCGGTCGCCTTCATCTGAAAGTTCCCGGCATGAGGTGGCGGAGCAAAGATGGCTTGTCAATGGCAAGCGCCAGGCGAGGTTGGCAAATCAGCAGCCGCCACGCGAAAAACGCCAGCTCTGCCGATCGCGGCATCCGCGACCGAACGTTCCATCGATTTCAGTTAAAAAACACCATGCCGGTGGCATTTCCTGCCACCGGACGTTTCACCGCGGCGGGTTGCGGCGATGGTGCCTGGAGGAGCTTCAGTGTGTCGTCGGGCTAGCCTTCAGCTTTTCAATCTCGTCCTTGATTGCCAGCTTGCGTCGCTTGAGATTCACGATTTCGAGGTCGTCCACCGAAGGATGGTTCATGGCGTCGGTGAGCTCGCGCTCGATATCACCGTGTTTCCGCTGCAACTCATCAAGATGGGATGCAAGAGACATGATTGGTTCTCCCTTTCATGGTTTCCTCGATTGCAGCCGTCGCAGGCACGTCCACCGCAGGTTGAGACTGTGACGGCACCGTGACAGTCTGCCACCAACCGATCTCGATGTCGAATGACACGTGGTAGCATTCCACGACAAAGTGAAATGTGATAAGGGCTGCGCGCCGGCCTCAGACGAAAAGTCACAAACCCAGCCGGTCCCGCCCAAACAGCCCGATTGGGCGATGCATACGCAGACGGTAGATAATGTCCGAACAGGAACAGGCTGAAATACGCCTCGAATATTCCCGGCTCAAACAAGAACACGCCGATTTCGACGCCGCCATCAACGCGATGATCGCCACGGGCTGCGACCCGCTTCAGATTCAGCGCATGAAAAAGAAGAAGCTGATCCTGAAAGACCGGCTGTCGGCGCTGGAAGACCGCATCATTCCCGACATCATCGCCTGAGCGGGCAGTTTCCCGCGCTCCACAGTCTACGAGATCGAAAGCCGGGCGGCGCGCTCGCGCAGCAACGCGACCAATTCGCCAGTCCGCGCTTCCGACGTGTCGATCGGCACCACAAGGCACATCGTTGCCTCGACCTTGCCAGGCGCCGAGAACACGGGCGCCGCCAGGCATTTGGTATAGGCGTCGACAAGGCCTGACGTGACGCAATAGCCGGTGACGCGCGCCCGAGCGATGTCATCGATGAAGTCATCGATCTCTATCTTGCGGCCGTCCGGCAGCACGAGATCGTCTTCCGTGACCATCGCCTCGATCCGGCTGCGATCAAGACCGGCCAGCAGCAACCGGCCCGAAGCAGTCCATGGCAGCGGAATCTGCAGGCCGGTGGCCGAGCTGATGCGGAACGGCCTCGTGCCCGGGCTTGAATGGATGATGGTGTAGCGACCGCTCTGCAGCATGCAGAGCTCGGACGTCTCCCCGGTCTCGCGCGACAGCGTATCGACCTCCTGGCGGCCGCGCCTCAGCAGGTCGTTGCCGCGCATATAGGCCATCCCGTAGAGATAGAGCTTCTTGCCGAAATAGACGCGATTGCCGTCGCCGGCCATTTCCAGGAGACCGGCTTCGACCAGCTCGCGCACCAGCGTGTAGGTGGTCGAGCGCGGCGCGTTGAGCCCCTTTGCCAGCTCGCCGATGCCGATCGCTCGCTGGTTGGCGTGCAGGAACTCCAGGATGTTCAGGACCCTGTTGAGACCTTTCTCGCGCGAGCCAGCTGGCCGCTCTTCGCCCGTGCCTTCGCTCGGCCACCCGGTCAGCATTTCACTCTCTTGCATTGTCGATTCCTGGTGCTAGTATCTGTCTTGTACAGGATACACACGTCTCTTGTAAGAGACAATCGCTGATTGCGGCGTGTATTTCTGCTGCATTGGGGAACACACCATCAAAGGAGGTCGCCGTGAACGACACATCCGGCAGACGTGATTTTCTGAAACTTGGAATGGCGGGGCTGGCCACCGCCGGCGCGCTTACCGCCATCAGCGCCGAGAAGGCAGCCGCGCAGGCCGCATCCGATAGCGTGCTGCGCACCGCGCTTGATCGTGGCAAACTGATCGTCGGCACCGGCAGCACCAATGCGCCATGGCATTTCGAGAACGACGCCGGTGAATTGGTCGGTATGGACATCACCATGGGCCGCATCCTCGCCAAGGGCCTCTTCGACGACCCGACCAAGGTCGAGTTCGTCACCCAGGACCCGGCGCAGCGCATCCCCAACGTGACGACCAACAAGGTCGACATCACCATCCAGTTCATGACCATGACCGCGCAGCGCTCGCAGCTGATCCATTTCTCGCGGCCCTACTATGTCGAGGGCGTGGCGCTGCTGACGCTGCCCGGCTCCGAAAACAAGACCTTCGACAAGCTCCTGGCGAATGGCGCCAACACCCGCATCTCGATCCTCCAGAATGTCGATGCCGAAAGCTCGGTGCATTTTGCCTTGCCGCAGGCTCAGGTGCTGCAGATCGACACCCAGGCGAACGTGCTGCAAGCGCTGGAATCCAAAAGAGCCGACGCCGCGGCCGTCGATCTGTCGACGGTGCGCTGGCTCGCCTCGCGCAACCCGGACAAATATTTTGACGCCGGCAAGAGCTGGTATTCGATGCTTTACGGCGCTGCCGTCCGGCAAGGCGACCTGGATTGGCTGACCTTCGTCAACCAGACCTTCACCATTGCCATGTTCGGCCACGAGACGGCGCTCTATGACGCCGCCTTCAAGGAATATTTCGGCCAGGAGCCGCCGCCGCGCCATCCAGGCTTCCCGGTCATCTGACCAAGCCTACGCCAAGCCGGCGGAGGAGCGCGACAGGCGCTCTTCCGCCTCCTCGACACGGGCCGTGCGGGTGACGAATCCTTGAGCAATTTCAGGAAAAGTGTGAAGCGGTTTTCCGTCCGAAATTGCGCCAAAACAAGAGATTGTTTGTCACCGCGAGCCATTGAGACGGATGCATGGGCTACACGCTCAATTTCAACCTGATCTGGCGGCATTTCGACAAGCTTTGGGGTGGCCTGCTGCTCAGCCTCGAACTCGCCGTGATCTCGATCGCCATCGGCATCGTCATCGGCCTGGTGCTGGGGGTCTGGTACGTCTCGGCCGGGCGCGTCGTGCGCACGATCATCGCGGCCTATGTCGAATTCATCCGCAACGTGCCATTGATCCTGCTCGTCTACCTCGTCTTTTACGGTGTGCCGACCGTCATAGACCTCGCTTACAGCGCGCCCACCTCTTTTGTCGTGACGCTGTCGGTCTATAGCGGCGCCTATCTGGTCGAAGTGTTCCGCTCCGGCCTGGAAGCCGTGCCGCGCGGCCAACTCGACGCCGGCAAGGCGATCGGCCTCACCCCATGGCAGCGCCTGATCCATGTGCGCCTGCCGACGATGCTGCGCATCACGCTGCCGGCGCTGTCCAACACCTTCATCTCGCTGTTCAAGGACACCTCGATCGCTTCGGTCATCTCCGTGCCCGAGCTGACCTATGGCGCCCAGTGGATCAACTTCAACACATTCCGCATCGTCGAGGTCTATCTGGTGACGACGGCGATGTATCTGGTGACCGGTTACGCCCTGCTGTTCGCGCTCAGGCTGGTCGAACGCCGTTTCAGGGCGGCGCGCTGAGATGCTGAGTCAGATCCTCTACGCCCTGCCGTTCCTCGCCGAGGGCTTCGCCTTGACCTTGTGGGTCTCGCTGCTGGTCGTGGTCCTGTCTTTGATCGCAGGGGTGCTGCTGGGTGTCGGCCTCGTCTATGGGCCGGCGCCGCTGCGTTGGTCGGTGCGCATTTTCTCGGACACCATCCGCGGCATCCCGATCCTGGTGCTGATGTTCTTCGTCTATTACGGCCTGCCCGCGGTCGGACTGCATCTGCAGTCCTTTTGGGCGGCGGTGCTGGCGCTCACGCTGTTCAAGACGGCGCAGGTCGTCGAATATGTGCGCGGCGCCGTGGCCTCGATACCGAAGGGCCAGTCAGAGGCGGCGATGGCGATCGGCCTGACCTTCCGGCAGCGCCTCACCTCGGTCATCTTCCCGCAGGCCTTCCGCCGCTTCCTGCCGCCCTGGATCAACGGCGTCACCGACGCCGTGAAGGGCAGCGCCCTGGTCTCGCTGCTCGGCATCACCGATCTGATGCAGGCCATCAACCAGGTCATCGGCCGCACCTATGAGGCGATGCCGCTCTACATCCTCGGCGCCCTGATCTATTTCGCCGTCAACTACGCGCTTTCCTACGCCAGCCGCAGGCTGGAACGGCGCTTCGCCTTCATCCGGGACTAACCATGGCCACCAGCTCCAGCAACAGCCCAGCGCTTCTCGAGATCGCCGAGGTCTCCAAATCCTTCGGCCCGGTCGCGGTGCTGCGCTCGGTCAGCCTGCAGGTCACCAAGGGCGAGGTGGTCACCATCATCGGCCCTTCCGGCAGCGGCAAGACCACGCTGCTGCGCTGCGTGAACTTCCTCGAGAGCTATGATTCGGGCTCGATCCGCATCGACGGCAAGGAAGTCGGATACCGTGATTCCGGGACGCGGCAGCGCCGCAGCGAACGCGATTTGGCCGCCATGCGCGCCGAAACCGGCATGGTGTTTCAGAGCTTCAACCTCTTCCCGCATCTGACCGCGGCCGGCAACATCATGCTCGGCCTCACCAAGGTGCGCGGCAAGAGCAATGTCGAAGCCCGCTCGATCGCCGAGCATTGGCTCGGCCGCGTCGGCCTCGCTCACAAGGCCGACAGCCTGCCGGCGGAGCTTTCAGGCGGCCAGCAGCAGCGGGTCGGGATTGCCCGCGCCGTCGCCATGGAGCCGAAGATCCTGCTGCTCGACGAGATCACCTCGGCGCTCGACCCCGAACTCGTCGGCGAGGTGCTGGCCGTGGTGAAAAGCCTCGCCGAGGACGGCATGACCATGGTGATGGTGACGCATGAAATGGCCTTCGCCCGCGACGCCTCCAGCCGCATCGTCTTCATGGCCGATGGCGACGTCTCGGCCGTGGGGCCGCCGAAGGAGGTTCTCGCTGCCGAGACCACCAATGAGCGGCTGCGCACCTTCCTGGCGCGTTTCCGTGCCTCGCATTTCTGAAAGCGGATGGCTTTCGCCATCCAAGGAGTACCCTTCCATGTCGCCTTACGAACGGCTCGCTGAACTCGGCCTGACCCTGCCCGAGCCGCCGACACCTATCGCCAATTTCGTAACCCATGCCGAGAGCGGCCGTCTGATCTTCCTTTCGGGCCAGGGGCCGCTGCGCGCTGACGGCACGCTGTGCACCGGCAAGGTCGGCGACAACGTCACCGTCGAGCAGGCCTATGAGCATGCCCGCCTCACGGGCCTCAATCTGCTTGCCGTCATGCACGCGGCGGCGGGCGACCTCGGCCGCATCGTGCGCGTGGTAAAACTGCTCGGCTTCGTCAACGCAACCCCGACCTTCAGCGACCACCCCAAGGTGGTCAACGGCTGCTCGGACCTTTTCGCCGATGTCTTCGACAAGATCGGCGGCCATGCCCGCTCGGCTATCGGCGTCGGCTCGTTGCCTGGCAACATCACCGTCGAGATCGAAGCGGTCGTCGAGATCACCGCCTGATTTTAGGAGTTCGCCCTCATGAAAACCTATTCCGACGCCGGCTCCAACACCACAATTCGCGAGCGCCTGGGGCTGAGACCCATCATCAACGTCTCCGGCACGATGACGGCATTGGGTGCTTCGATCATCGTACCCGAGGCGATCAGCGCCATGGCCGAGATGGCCTCACAATGGGTGGAGATGGACGATCTGCAGCGCTCAGCAAGCGCAGTCGTCGCCCGACTCACCGGCGGCGAGGCCGGCTTCATCACCGCTTGTTGCGCCTCAGGCATCACCATGGCGGTCGCCGGCGCGATGACCGGCACCAATCTTCTGGCGATCGAGCGGCTGCCGGACGACACCGAAGGGCTGAAGTCTGAAGTCGTCATCCAGCTCGGCCATATCGTCAATTACGGCGCGCCGATCGACCAGTCGATCCGGGTGGCCGGCGCCAAAGTCATTCCGGCGGGCACCGTTAGCGTCACCCAGGACTACCATGTGCGCGAGGCGATCAACGAGCGCACGGCGGCGGCTCTCTACGTCGTCGCCCACCACACCGTGCAATACGGCATGCTTTCGCTGGAGGAGTTTTGCGAGATCTGCCACGCCAAGGGCGTCCCGGTGATCGTCGACGCCGCCTCGGAATACGACCTTCGCAGCTTCCTGGCGCGCGGCGCCGACATCGTCGTCTACAGCGGCCACAAATTCCTTTCAGGGCCGACCAGCGGCATCGTCACCGGCCGCAAGGACCTGGTCCGCGCCGCCTATCTGCAGAACCGCGGCGTGGCGCGCGCCATGAAGGTCGGCAAGGAAAGCATCGCCGGCACCATGGCGGCGCTCGAGGCCTGGGAAAAGCGCGACCATGCCGGCATCCGCCGGCGCGAGGAGGCGGCGCTCAATCTGTGGAAGGACGCGCTGCAGGGCATTCCGGGTATCAATGCGCAGATCATTCCCGATCCGACCAACAACCCTCTCGATCGCCTGCAGGTCTATGTGCGCCCGGCGAGCCGCTTCACGGCTGCCGGACTTGCCTCCGCGCTCGCCGCTGGCTCGCCGCCGATCATCGTGCGCAACCACGAGGTCGAGCGAGGCCATTTCTTCCTCGATCCTTGCAACCTGCATCCCGGCGAAGCGGAGATCGTGGCCGAGCAACTGCGCGCCGTGCTGACGGCGAAGGACCGGCCGGCTGACGCGATGAAAGTGGCGCGCAAGGATTCGACCGAATCGTTGCGCTGGCCGGACTAGCTGGCTGTCATCGCGACAATCCTTGCGGCTATCGGCGAATTCCGCTAAGGCGCGCCTTTGCCGCCGGGAGCGAAACCTTGACCGATCAGCGTGCCGACGTCGCCATCATCATGGGCAGCCAGTCCGACTGGGCGACGATGCGCCAGGCGGCCGAAACCCTGGATGCGCTGGGCATCCCGCACAAAAGGCTGATCGTCTCCGCCCACCGCACCCCCGACCGCCTCTATGAGTTCGCCAAGGGGGCCAAGGCCGCCGGTTACAAGGTGATCATCGCCGGCGCCGGCGGCGCCGCGCATTTGCCCGGGATGACGGCGGCGATGACGCCGCTGCCCGTCTTCGGCGTCCCGGTCGAATCCAAGGCGCTGTCCGGCCAGGATTCGCTGCTCTCCATCGTGCAGATGCCGGCCGGCATCCCGGTCGGCACGCTGGCCATCGGCAAGGCGGGGGCGGCCAATGCCGCGCTGCTTGCCGCGGCGGTGCTGGCGCTCAACGACGACAAGCTCGCCGCCCGGCTCGATGCCTGGCGCGCGGCGCAGACCGCCAAGGTCGCCGCCGAACCGACGGACGCGCCGTGAGCCTGGCGCCCGGATCGACCATCGGCATCATCGGCGGCGGCCAGCTCGGCCGCATGCTGGCGATGGCTGCTGCCCGCCTCGGCTACCGCATCGTCGTCCTGGAGCCGCAGGCCGACTGCCCGGCGGCTCAGGTCGCCAACCGGCAGATCGTCGCCGCCTATGACGATCCGAAAGCGCTCGCCGAGCTCGCCGCCGCCAGCGCCGTCGTCACCTATGAATTCGAGAATGTTCCGGTCGCCGCGGCCAAAACGCTCTCGGCAACGGTCCCGGTCTACCCGCCGGCGCGCGCGCTCGAAGTCGCGCAGGATCGCCTCACCGAGAAAACCTTCCTGAACGGCATCGGCATCCCGACGGCCGAGTTCTGTCCGGTCGACAATGACGACCATTTGACCGAAGCTTTGAGGAAATTCGACGGCAGCGGCGTGCTGAAAACCCGCCGCATGGGCTATGACGGCAAGGGCCAGCGCGTCTTCCGCAACATGGAAACAGGCGGCTTTGCAGGCACCTGCGAGGCGATGGGCAATGTGCCGCTGATCCTGGAATCGCTCGTCGCTTTCGAGCGTGAGATTTCGGTGATCGCCGCGCGCGGTCTCGAAGGAGCGATCGCCGCTTACGATCCGGCCGAAAACGTCCATCGCGAAGGCATATTGCGCAGCTCGACCTTGCCGGCCGCCATCGGTCCGCAAACGGCAGCGGCCGCCAAGGATGCGGCCGCAAAAATCCTGTCCGCGCTCGACTATGTCGGCGTCATCGGCGTCGAGTTCTTCGTGCTTGCCGACGGCTCGCTACTGGCCAACGAGCTGGCGCCGCGCGTGCACAATTCCGGCCACTGGACGGAGGCTGCCTGCGTCATCTCGCAGTTCGAGCAGCATATACGCGCCGTCGCCGGCCTGCCGCTGGGCTCGCCCGCCCGGCATTCCGATTGCGTGATGGAAAACCTGATCGGCGACGACATGCTGAAAGTGCCGGCGCTGCTCGCCGAACCCGACCTGATGCTGCATCTCTACGGCAAGGCCGAGTCGCGCCCCGGCCGCAAGATGGGCCATTTCACGCGCCTTATCAGGCAGCCATAACGCTCTATTGCATATCCTCGTCGCCGCCCGCGTCGGAGCCGGCGCAACTCGGATCGCTCAGCTTGCAGTTGGCGGAGGAGGTGAGCTGCTTCAAGCGCTCGTTGGTGAGCTTGGTCAGGCACTGCGACACCTCCATCGGATGGATGGAGCCACCCTCGCTGTCGGCGGTCGAATAAGCGCATTCGGCGTCACGAAAGGCGATCCAGGCCCGCTGCGCCGTCTGCAGCAGCCTATTCGAGGCCTGATCGTTGCTGCTGACGATGTTCTTATAGGCGGCATTGAGCCTGGCATCGGCCGCCTGGTAGTCGGCATCGGCGCAGATGTTCAGCATCGACTGGCTGTCGTCGCTGCGGTCGCAGTCCTCGGCAAACGCTGCCGGGGCGGTCGCCAGGAGAACAAGACAGGCGGGCAGAAAAAGACCGCGCATGGGAATCTCCAGTCGCTTGGGTGTGGACACCATTCCAGTCGACCTCGAGTCGCGCAATGCCGTGGCCGGTAGGGATGGCGAATATTTGACGGATCGCGCCAATTGCCCTTGTTCGGACACCGTCACGTGGTTGACACGGACGAGACTCCTCGTTTATGAGCCTCGCCAAGTTCAAAGGCGCGCTTTTTTCGGGCGCGCCTTTAAAATTCGGCCCGGGACGGGCCCTGACCGAACAGGCAAGACCATGAAGATCAAGAATTCGCTCAAGGCGCTCAAGGCGCGTCACCGCGACAACCGGCTGGTTCGCCGCAAGGGACGCATCTACATCATCAACAAGACCGCTCCGCGCTACAAGGCGCGCCAGGGCTGACGCTTGCGCGCGGCTTAGTGCATGTCGCCCAAACGCGCCAAGCGGTTTTGGGGCAACGACATGCGCAAAGAGACTACGCCGCGCCCGTTTGTTGTTGATTGCCGGTTCGCCGGCTATCGCACGCTAAAATCATTTGGACGATCCGCCGTCCGGGATTAGATTCCGGCGATGGGGATTCGTTTTGCATTTTTCGCCGCCTTTTTGCTTTCCGGCGCAGCTTTGCCTGCAGGAGCAGAAACGGTTCCGGGCGCGTTGCCTCCAGATGCCGCGCCGCCCGCCGCGACACCTCCGCCGGCCGCTCCAACCAGGCAGGGTCGCCTCGACCAGCTGTTCACCGAGTTAAAGCGCGAGCGCAACGAGAAGGCCGCCGAGCGCATCGCCGGCCGCATCTGGAACGGATGGAACCAGTCGGGCAGCGCCTCGATCGACCTGATGATGCAATGGGTGCAAAAGGCGACGGAAGACCAGAAATTCGACGTCGCGCTCGATTTCCTCGACCAGGTCGTGACCTTGCAGCCCGACTATGCCGAAGGCTGGAACCGGCGCGCCACCGTGCATTTCCTGATGAAGAATTACGGGAAGTCGATGGCCGACATCGACCGCACCCTGCAGCTCGAGCCGCGCCATTTCGGCGCGCTCTCGGGCCTGGCCCAGATCATGTCCGAGACCGGCCACAAACAGTCGGCGCTGGAGGCCTGGCAAAAGGTGCTGGCGATCTATCCGATGATGCGCAGCGCCCAGGACCAGGTTTCAACGCTTTCGGAAGAGCTCGCCGGCGAGGGCATCTGACGCGCTTACGTGCGTTTCTTCATCTTAAAGCGCGTCGCGCTAGAGCGGTTCACCGTTTCACGGAAACGGCGAACCGCTCTATCTCTTTGTTTTGACGCAATTCCGGACGGAAAACCGCGAACACTTTTCCTGGAATTGCTCTAACCGGATGCGCGCAACGGGCTTGAGGCCTCTGTCTTGATGTGGCGAAGTTCCTCGGCCTTACGCTCGACGACGGCCTCATAAGCAGTCCGCAACTGCTGGCGCACGCTCGGCGCGCCGGGCGGCGGCCTCGAAGGCGCGCCGAGATGCTCATGGCGCAACTCGTCCATGAACTGCTCCCATAGCGGCGGGCCGCCCTTTTCGAGCAGCTCGGCGCGGATCGACAATTCTTCGCTTACCGGCAGCCAGACCCGGCCCCAGGCGCCGAGCTGCGCCATGATCGGCACCAGCGTGATCGCCATCTCGGTCAGGCTGTAGATCGCCTTCTGCTTGTGGCTGGGATCGTCGGCCTTGGTCAGCAGGCCGAGCGCCATCAGCCGCTTCAGCCGGTCGGCCAGGATGTTGGAGGCGATGCCCTCCAGCGAGCCATTGAGCAGCTCGCGAAAATGGCGCCGGCCGCCAAAGATCACGTCGCGCAGGATGATCAGGCTCCAACGGTCGCCGAACACTTCGAGCGACAGATTGATCGGGCAACCGGACCGGCGGTCGATGTTCATGGCAGTCTCCAGAAAAACCAGTTGCATTATGATATCGGTTTCACTATCGTGCAACTGATTGCAAAATGCAATCGGATTGGAGGAGCAGATGACCTACGCGGCGCAGCGCCCCGACATCGTTTCGGAAAGCTTCGGCAGTCCGAAAGATCCGCCGATCCTTCTGATCATGGGCGCCATGGCCTCGATGCTGTGGTGGCCGGAACCCTTCTGCCGGCAACTCGCCAGGCGCGGCCGCTTTGTCATCCGCTACGACAACCGCGACACTGGACTGTCGACGAAATACCCGCCGGGCACGCCGCCCTACAATTTCGGGGATATGGTGGACGATGCCATCCGCGTGCTCGACGACCACGGCGTCGGCAAGGGGCATGTCGTCGGCCTGTCGATGGGCGGCATGCTCGCGCAGAACGTGGCGCTGAAATATCCTGAACGCGTCAGCGCGCTCACCGTGATCTCATCTTCGCCGCTCGGCGTCGATACGTCCGGCCTGCCCGGACCGACCGAAGCCTACAAGGAGCATTCGGCGCAAGGCGGCGACGTCGACTGGTCGAACAGGAAGCAGGTGCTCGACTTCATGGTCAAGGACGCCCGCGCGATCGCCAGCACGCGCCATCCATTCGACGAGGAACGCACGCACGCGATGATCGAGGCGGACTATGATCGTTCCGGCGGCCTCGCCAGCGCGACCAACCATTTCCTGCTCAAGGGCGGCGGCCCGAAACGGACGGTGCGAGACCTGATGGCACCGCTGCTCGTCATCCACGGCACCGCCGATCCGCTCTTTCCGATCGAACATGGCGAGGCGTTGGCAAAGGTGGTTCCCGGCGCAAGGCTGGTCAAGATCGAAGGCGGCGGCCATGAGCTGCACCGCAACGACTGGCCGCAGATCATCGACGCTATCGCGCCGAACGGCCGGAACTTGACGCGGCCGGCATGCGACATGTGAATTCTTCAACCGTGATTGAAGGCGACAAAGAGGCCAAGCATGTCCCTGACTTTCCATTTCCACCCGCTGGCTTCGTTTTGCTGGAAGCCACTGATCGCGTTCTACGAGAACGACACGCCATTCAATCCGGTCATCGTCGATCTCGGCGACCAGGCCTCGCGCGCGGCGTTCCTGAAAGTGTCGCCGACTGGCAAGATGCCGGCGCTGCGCGACGATGCGCGCGAGCGAACGCTGCTGGAATCGACCATCATCATTGAATATCTGGCTGCGCATTATCCCGGGCCTGTCACGCTGGTGCCCACCGACATCGACTTTGCCCTTCAGGTCCGTCAGGCCGACCGCTTCTATGATTTCTACGTGCAGGCGCCGATGCAGAAGATCGTCGGCGACCGGCTGCGGCCAAAGAAGCAGACCGATCCATTCGGCGTCGAGGAAAGCCGCGCGCAGTTGCGCAACGCCTATGGCATCGTCGAAATGGAGATGCAGGAAAAAATCTGGGCGGTCGGCGACACCTTCACCATGGCCGACTGCTCGGCCTCACCCGCCTTGTTCTATGCCAACAAGGTTGAACCGTTCGGCGACAGGTTTCCGACGCTGAAACGCTATCACGATCGTCTGCTGGCGCGCCCATCCTTTGCCCGCGTGGTCGAGGAAGCGCAGCCCTATTTCAAGTTCTTCCCCTACAACAACGGCTAAAGCATGTCTCCCGAAAGTGGGAACCGGTATCGAGGACAAAGACATGCGTGAAATCAAAAACCTAAGCGTGGAGCGAATCTGAAAGATCGCGACGCGGTTTAGATCATTCCCCCGGCGCCGTTTCCCAGAACTGGTCGAGCCAGATGTTCAGCCTAAGGAAGCCGGCGCTGCTGACAGTATAGACGCGCCTGGTGCCTTCAGCCTTGGCATTGACAAGGCCGGCATCGAGCAGAACCTTCAGATGCTGGGAAACAGCCGGGCGCGAGACGGGCAATCCGGCCGCCAGTTCGTTCACCGTCTTCGGGCCGCGCCGGAGTTCTTCCAAGAGATAGCGCCGATTGGGGTCGGCTATCGCCACAAAGGCGTCAGAAAACATCATGCCGTTATTTGTGGGGCAAAGTTTTCGGAATCTCAACTATTGGTTTCAATCTTTCTGCGCGGATCGAGCCGGGTTGCTTCGGGCGTGACCGCGCGGTCCGCGGGCTGCGTCTTGAACGCATCGCGGTTTTCGATCGGCACCGGCGCGCGGGCGCGGATACGCAGCAGCGTGTAGCCGGCGAGGCTGAGATGAGCGAGCGCGGTTGCAAGAAACAGCCCCTCCGGACGCACCGAACCCATCAAGGCCGCGGCCAAAAGCGGGCCGATCATCGTGCCGAAGCCGTAGAGCAGAAGCAGGCCGCCGGAAACCTTGACGAAGTCCTCGGCGCGGGCGTGGTCGTTGGCGTGCGCGACGGCGATCGAATAGAGCGTGTAGGCGAAACCGCCATAGGCGGCGGTCAGCACGATGACGAAGATACCTGAACGCGGCGCGATCAGGAAGATCAACACCGCGACCAGAGCCGCGCCGAAGGCAGCACCCGCCAGCACGAAGCGGCGGTCGGTTGTGTCGGAAAGGCGCCCGGCTGGAAGCTGCATGGCGGCGCCGGAAACGACGACAAGGCTCATCATCAGCGCGATCTCGGCGGTGGAGATGCCGATGCGCGCCCCATAGACGGCGCCGAGCGTGCCCCAGGCGCCGTTGGCTATGCCGATCAAGAGGCAGGCCACCGCCGACACCGGCGAATTGGCGTACAGGCCTTTGACGTCGAGCTTGACGTCCTGCAGCGGCTTCGGGGTCGATTGGGTAGAAACCGCCGTCGGAATGAGCGAAAGGCAAAACAGGATGCCGGTGATCATGAACAGCGAGGCCGATCGTACGTCGCCGCCGGCGACGATCATCTGGCCCCCCATGATCGAGGCATAGGTGACCATCATGTAGAGGCCGAAGACGGTGCCGCGGTTCTCGTTGGTGGCCTTCTCGTTCAGCCAGCTTTCGATCACCATGAAGGCGCCGGCCATGGTGAAGCCGGTGAAGGCGCGCAAAAGAATCCAGAAATATTCATCGATGATGAGGCCGGTGAGCAGCGCGATGATGGCGCCCGACGCGGCGAAGGCGCCGAAGGCCCGGACATGGCCGGCGCGGCGCACAAGGCGCGGGGCGAAGAAACAGCCGGTGACGAAGCCGCCTGCCCAGGCCGTGCCCATCAGGCCGAGCGATGCGGTCGAAAAGCCCTCGATCTGGCCGCGCAGCGGCAACAGCAGGCCGTGCAGGCCGGATGCCGCGAGCAGGAAGGCGGTACCGCGCAGCAGCGAGAGGATCGGTCGGTAGGTTGCAAACATCGCTTGATCCTGGTTCGGGCGCCGGGGTCTGAAAACAGGCGTATTGGGGCTTTTCGGCGGCGGTCTTGCGCGCCGACAAAATTATCCGCGCCGGAACAATGCGTCGGCGGCGGATTTGGTGGCGCTCTTGGCGGCCCGCTCTGCCTCGAGCCTGGCGATCTCGTCGCGCAGCAGGGCGATGCGCTCCGACAATTCGTCGACGGAAAGCAGCGAGAGGTCCTGCCCGATCTCGTGCGGGCGCGCCTTCTTCCGGGGTTCGTCGTCGAAGATCGCCATCGTCGCTTCTCCCTTACTTGGCCATTTGCCTGATTTGGCAATCAGCATACATAGGGCAGGGGCGCCGATGCAAACCACTGTGACAAGACAGGATTCGAGGAGACGGGACAGCGATGGCGAACAAGGACAGGATCCCGGAGAAGATGACAGCCATCGCGATCTCGCAACCCGGCGGTCCCAGGGTGCTCAAGCCGGAAACCCGCGACGTGCCGGTCCCCGGCCCCGGCGAAGTGCTGATCCGGGTGCACGCAGCCGGGGTCAACCGACCCGACGTGCAGCAGCGCAAGGGTGTCTATCCGCCGCCGCCTGGCGCCTCGGACCTGCCTGGACTCGAGGTCGCCGGCGAGATCGCGGCGCTCGGCGACGACATATCGCGCTGGCGCATCGGCGACCGGGTCTGCGCGCTGACGCCGGGCGGCGGCTATGCCGAATATGTCAAGGTCCATGCCGGCAGCGTGCTGCCGATCCCGGCCGGCTTCACCTATTCGGAAGCCGCGGCCGTGCCGGAGAACTACTTTACCGTCTGGCACAATGTGTTCGAGCGCGGCGGGCTCAAGAAGGGCGAGACGCTGCTTGTCCATGGCGGCTCGTCCGGCATCGGCACCACCGCCATCCAACTTGCTTCGGCCTTCGGCGCCACTGTTTTCACCACCGCCGGCAGCAAGGACAAATGCGACGCCTGCCTCAAGCTCGGCGCCGACCGGGCGATCAATTATCGCGAGGAGGATTTCGTCGCCGCGGTCAAGGATGCGACCGGCGGCAAGGGCGCCGACGTCATCCTCGACATGGTCGGCGGCGACTATGTCGCGCGCAACTACGAGGCCGCGGCCGTCGAGGGGCGGATCGTCCAGATCGCCGTGCAGGCCGGCGCTGTCGCAACCACCAATTTCGCGACGCTGATGGTCAAGCGCCTGACCCATACCGGCTCGACGCTTCGTCCGCGCACCGTCGAGTTCAAGGCGGCGATCGCCGCCGCGCTGGAGGCCCAGGTATGGCCGCTGCTCGGCACGCGCAAGGTGGCTCCGGTCATGGACATGATCTTTCCCCTGACCGAAGCCTGGCGGGCGCATGAGCGGATGGAAGAGGGCGAGCATATAGGCAAGATCGTCCTCGACGTCGGGTAGGATTGGCCGATTTTCAGGTGAGGCCGGCCTGCGAACGGCGGCTTCCTGCGCTTCCGGTGCTCACGTATTTTTGGAGCCGCATGTCCCTTATCGGAAAACCGGAACCACTTTTCCGGGACATGCGGAAGTACGCTCCGCTCCGGTTCTCGAGCGCCACCATTTTCGGCTCGGCCTGACCTGAATCTCGACCCATCCTGGGTCCGCGCTTGTCCCCTGTTCCAAGCTGAACGCATCGTTAATGGTGCAATGCACAAAACGCATTGCGGCCATGCAAAAGCGTCCGTTCATTTCTTGGGCAGGCATGCCTATTTACGCGGCATCAAACGATTTCATCAAACGACTGGAGAAACTGAAATGAACCCGATCCGTGCTTTCCGTAAGTGGCGCATGTACAACGAGACCGTGCGCGAATTGAACAAGCTCAATGCCCGCCAGCTCAGCGACCTCGGCATCAACCGCGCCGACATCGAGCGCATTGCCCGTCAGGCGGTGTAATCAAAACCAGCCCGGCCACAGGGCCAGGCTGGACAGGCAAGCAAGAGCCGTCGAGACGCTTGCTTCGTTTCCGGTTCCAAGCCCGCTGGACCTCGTCCAGCGGGTTTTGTCTTTTAATGGCTGTGAATCAGCCCTTTTCCAAAAACATTGCGAAAATTCGAGGGAGCGTTTATACAGGCCGCGAATTTCCCATTTTGGTGGCTCTAAAACCACCGCCCGCGCGGGAACGCGGGCGAACGAGAAGGATTTTTGACATGGCCAATACGCTGCTGATGCCCAAGGCGACCGCCGTCTGGCTGGTCGACAACACCGCGCTCTCCTTCGAGCAGATCGCGCAGTTCTGCGGGTTGCATCCGCTCGAGGTCAAAGCGATCGCGGACGGCGAGTCGGCGCAGGGCATCAAGGGCATGGACCCGATCATCACCGGCCAGCTGACGCGCGACGAGATTGCGCGCGGCGAGAAGGACATCAACTACCGGCTGAAGCTGTCGGAGCCGAAGGTTCGGGTGCCGGAATCGAAGCGCAAGGGCCCGCGCTACACGCCGCTGTCGAAGCGCCAGGACCGGCCGAACGCCATCCTTTGGCTGGTGCGCAACCACCCCGAGCTCAAGGATGCGCAGATTGCCCGTCTCGTAGGCACCACCAAGTCGACCATCGAGCAGATCCGCGAGCGCAAGCACTGGAACTCGGCCAATCTGCAGCCGATGGATCCGGTGACGCTCGGCCTCACCTCGCAGATCGACCTCGACCTCGAGGTCAACCGCGCCTCGCGCGGCCGCGAGCAGCCGCAGCCCGTCGGCGACACGCTGCTGCCCGCCGCCCTCACCGAACGGCTGGTGCCGGCGCCGGAGAAGCCGAAGGATGAAGACCAGGAGCTCGATGCCAACGCGGTGTTCGCCAAGCTCTCGGCGCTCAAGTCGAAGGACAAGGATGAAGGCGAGGAGTGAGCCTTCCGGAGCGCTCAACAAAAAAGCCCGCTTCGAGCGGGCTTTTTTGTTGGACAATGGCTTGGGAGGAAGTCACGTCCGCGCGGCGCGGTCGGGCGCCATGCCGTAATCCTCCGAGCGCTCGACAGCTCGGTAGAAATCGGCGAGCTGCTTGCCGCGCTCCGGCTTGAAGGTGCGGCCGGCGATGACGACCGAAGCGATGCGGTCGATGCGGAAGGCGCGGAAATCGTCGCGCATCTCGCACCAGGCAACCAGGGTCCAGACCTTGCCCCAGAACCACAGGCCGAGCGGCCTGATGTCGCGCGCGGTGCCGCGCCCGGCCTCGTCGGAATAGTCGATGGTCAGCACCTGGCGTTTCTCGACCGCGCGCTCGATCAGGTCGATCGCCTCGCGCGCGGCGTCGCTCACCACCCACATCGGCGTGTGGATCTCGGTGCGGGCGATGCGGTCCTTCTCGGTATCGGGAAGCACCGCGCCGATCTTGACCAGCGCCTCGTCGGCGGCCCTTGCCATCGCGGCGCCGCCAAAGGCGCGCACCATGCGGGCGCCGGCAACCAGCGCCACGATCTCGTCACGTGTGAACATCAGCGGCGGAAGGTCGAAACCTTCCCTCATCATGTAGCCGACGCCCGCTTCGCCGTCGATCGGCACGCCGGTCGACTGCAGGTCGGCTATGTCGCGGTAAATGGTGCGCTCGGAAACCTCGAGCCACGTGCCGAGCTTCTGCGCGGTGACCAGCCGGCCACCCCGCAAATGCTGCACGATCTGGAAAAGCCTGTCGGCGCGGCGCATCGGTTTCTCCCCCGGGGTTTATGGCTTTAGCCCTTCGCGCTTGCGCGCGGTCGGCACCAGCATCGACTGGCCTTCGACGACATCGCCGACCGTGCGCGGCGACGGTTTGATGCCGTTGATGCCTGGCGTGTTAAGCCTGTCGTTCCAGCTTTTCACCATACGCGGATTACTCCGGATCGTCGGATCATGTTCGTTGTTGTCAGGATCGAAGCCGCTCCAAATACCGCATTCCTCCTGACAACATACTGTCAGGAGGCTGCGGCAAGCTACCAAGCAAAGGCTTCTTCCCTGTACTCAACATCACTGGCCGCCAATACATCTGGGCGCGGTGTCGCCACAATCCAAGTCGTGGCGGCAAAATTTCAGTTTTCCCGCACGCGGCCCGTGTAAAGGTCCGGCCAGCCAATGTCCTTGCGGATGTCCGCCGGCAAGGTGTTCAGGAAACGCTGGGTGCGGATCTCGTTGCGCACGGTGCGGATCCGGCCGACATAGTGCTGCACGCTGCGCAGGATGGTAAAACCGTTCATGACCTCACTCCTCTCTTTTCGATGAGAGGAGTATCTCACACCCCTCCTGACAGCAGTCTGTCAGGAGGTGGGCAGGGTGCGGAAGAAGGCGGCACGGTGCCCCCCGCAGGGCCTGGATGAAGCCGATTCCTGTCAGGAGTGCTCGGCCCGGTGGGGTCTCAAGAACAGCTTTGACAGCCGCCATCGTTACTGGTCAAAGGCGGAATGACGAAACTGCTCGCCCTAGTCATCTGCGGCATCATGCTGATCCAGGTCATCAGGCCGCTGGGCTGGCCGGGGCTGAAGCGGCGCGGCGATTTCTGGAAGCTGGCGCTGCTTGCGATGGCGGCCATCTCGCTTGCCGCTGTCTTGGGTCATTGGGCTTAGTTCCTTAACGCAGAAGTTTTGACCTGGTTAGTGTGCGTTGGCAGGTCCCACGCCTCGGCGATTAGCTGAGACGCTTATCGCGGTCGTCATCCACGGGCGAAGCGACGCGCGCAGACCCGAGGATCCCTGCCGTGACTTGGAAGCGCCGCGGCGGTCCAGAACTCTGCACCGTTGCACATTTCGGTCCAGGTAACGGCATGGATTCCAGGGTCTGCGCGCGTCGCTTCGCTCCTTGCTCCGCCCTGGAATGACGAGGTTCGGGAGCCTCCAGCTCATCGCCAGCGTTTGCGCTGACTACCCCAAATGGACGCTGATAGCCTTGCCCGACAAGCCTGCGATCTCGGAAGTCGCAATTCTCGGCTCGCCCTGACCTGAATCTCAACGTACCTCAGCGCAGTTACCCATGACGAAATCCAGCAGATGCTCGGCCCAGGCGCGATAACCTGCTTCCGAGGCGTGGAAGCCGTCGGACGCGAAGCCGGCTTCGGGATTGGTGATCGGCAGGCGCGAGGCGGGCACGGCGCCGCGTTCGTTGCAGAGGCGCACGCCCATGCGGTTCATTTCCGTGGCGCGGATCTCGAGGATCCGGCCCAGCAATGGCGGCATTGCCGGTGCGCGGGTGAATTCCAGCACCGGCGACCAGACCACGCGCGCTCCGGCCATTTGGCGCGTAGCGCGTAGAGCAGCCCGCCGAACTCCTTCTTGAAGCGCGGCACGGAGTGAAAGTTCTTGGTGTCGTTGGTGCCGATGGCGAGCACGATATGCGTCCATGGGTCGGCCGACAGATTGGGCAGGACATGGTCGCGGATCTGGCCGGATGTCGCCGAATTGAAGCCGGCGGCGCGCCAGCGCACGGCTCGGCCGGTTCGCTCGGCGATCAGCCCCGCAAGCTGCGCCGCAAGCCCGTGTTCGGATTGCTCGATGCCGACCGATGCTGCCGAGGAATCGCCTAGGACCAGCAACGCCACGGGCGGCGCCTTGCCCGGTATTTCGTGCAGGACCGGACCTCGCGCCGGCAGCATGCGCGAAGTCCGGCGGCGCACGCCGAACCCCTGCCATACATAGACCGGGAAAGCGAGCCAGGTGAGGAGGGCAAGCAGGCGCTGCATGGCAAATCCGTTGAAAACAGCGGGAAGCCTTAGCGCATCTTCAGGCCCAGGTGAACGAGATGATCACGCGCAGCAGTCCGGCCGGTCCTCGTCCTGGTATTCGTCGTGGAGGCGCACCCAATCCATCAGGTTGTGATAGGGGCCGGTCTCGCCGCGGCCCTTCGGCGTCATGTCGAGATAATGATAGGCGCCGATCAGCGCGTCGCCGCCGCGGGCGCGCGACAGGAAGGTGA
The DNA here is from genome assembly GCF_003952405.1 of Mesorhizobium sp. M2A.F.Ca.ET.043.02.1.1. Classification (NCBI taxonomy): domain Bacteria; kingdom Pseudomonadati; phylum Pseudomonadota; class Alphaproteobacteria; order Hyphomicrobiales; family Phyllobacteriaceae; genus Mesorhizobium; species Mesorhizobium sp. M2A.F.Ca.ET.043.02.1.1. The sequence goes on along the minus strand of NZ_CP034445.1, from coordinate 2,268,561 downwards.
GGAAGATGTCGCCATTGCCGTCGCGGTAGAAGACGCTGGTGCCGGGCAGGTCTTTCGACCGCAACGGTCGCTTCTCGAAATTGTAGGTCGTGTCGCCGGCCGCGATCTGCCTGTCGGTGAAGGAGACCTGCAGGTCGAAGTTGAAGTCCGATGCATAGGACGATACCCAGTCGAACTTCCAGCCCATGCGCTGCTTGTAAGGCAGGATCTCGGTCAGCGCCGCGCGCGAGACGACGACCAGGGATACGTCGTGGTGCTTGAGATGCTGGTTGGCGCCGTCGATATGGTCGGCGAGGAACGAGCAGCCCTGGCAACGGTGGTCGCAACCCGGCGTCATCATGAAATGATAGACGATGAGCTGGCTCTTGCCGGCAAAGAGATCGCCAAGACGCTTCGGTCCCGCTTCGCTCTCGAAGACATAATCCTTGCGCAGCTTGAACCAGGGCAGCTGCCGCCGCTCGGCGGCGACAAGGTCGCGGAAGCGTGTCAGCTCCTTCTCGCGTTCCAAATGATTGCGATGTGCCTCGAACCAGTCCTCGCGTGAAACCACGGCATTGCGTTGCATGACCATCTCCTGTCCTCTCCCGCCAAGGACGTTCGACATCGGCTCAACCCGACACAGTCGCCGTTGTTTCGCTGCTCAGGTAGGAACGCGGCCCGCAAAAAACAAAACCCGGGCCATGAGCCCGGGCTTCTGTTGGAATTGGAAGAGATGGCGTCAGGCGGCTTTCTCAAGCGCCGGCTGCCATTTCCCGAGCGCCGCCAGATGGTTCATATGGGCGCGGTGGGTGAAGGCGGCCTGGCCGGCGGCGACGTTCGAGGCCTTGCCGCTCCATGCCTTTTGCGGCGCGGCCTGCAGCGCGCGGCCATAGGAGAAGGTCAGCTTCCACGGATGCGGGCCGATGGCGTTGATGGCGTTGAGGTTGGCCGTCGCTTCCTCGTCCTCCTGGCCGCCGGACAGGAAGGCGATGCCCGGCACTGCCGCCGGCACCACTTCGCGGAACAGTTTTATCGTCTTTTCGGCGATTTCCTCGGGGCTGTCGGTCCTGCCCGACTTCTTGCCGGAGATGACCATGTTGGGCTTCAGGATCGAGCCTTCCAGCACGACGCGCGCCGCATAGAGCTCGTCATAGAGCTTGACCAGCGTCGCCTTGGTGACGTCGTAGCAGGTGTCGATCGAATGCGCGCCGTCCATCAGCACTTCCGGCTCTACGATCGGCACGATGCCCGCCTCCTGGCAGAGCGCGGCATAGCGGGCCAGCGCATGGCTGTTCGAGGCGATCGAGTTGGCCGAGGGTACGCCCTTGCCGGTGTCGATATCGATCACCGCGCGCCATTTGGCGAAACGGGCGCCGAGCTTGTAGTAGTCGGCAAGCCGCTCGCGCAGGCCGTCGAGGCCCTCGGTGATGGTGTCGCCGGGAAAGCCCGCCAGGGGCTTGGCGCCGAGATCGACCTTGATGCCCGGAATGGAACCTGCCGCCTTGATGATGTCGACCAGCGGCGTGCCGTCGGCGGCCTTCTGGCGGATGGTCTCATCGTAGAGGATGACGCCGGAGATGTATTTGGACATCGCTTCCTTGGCGCGGAACATCATCTCGCGATAGTCGCGCCGGTTGTCGGCGGTCGACTCGACGCCGATGACGTCGAAACGTTTCTTGATGGTGCCGGAGCTCTCATCGGCGGCCAAAAGGCCCTTGCCGCCGCTCACCATCGCGGTGGCGATATCTTCGAGACGTTCGCTCATGGGTGCTCTCCTACGCTGCGTTTGTTCCGCGCTAGCAGAACATTATCGCCAAAGGAATGACCCCGGAAAGCGCGAATCGATTGAAAGCCGCGCTGGCTTTGCCTTGTCTCGGACTGTTTACCGCTTCAGCACTTCGACGCCGGGCAGCGGCTTGCCTTCCATCCATTCGAGGAAGGCACCGCCGGCGGTCGAGACATAAGTGAAGTCGTCGGCGACGCCGGCATGGTTGAGGGCGGCCACCGTGTCGCCGCCGCCGGCGACCGAGACCAGCTTGCCTGCCTTGGTGCGGGCGGCCGCGTGCTTTGCCGCCGCCACCGTGGCGCGATCGAAGGGCTCTATCTCGAAGGCGCCGAGCGGGCCATTCCACACCAAGGTCGCGGCGCGGTCGATCCAGTCGGTAACGCTCTGCACGGTCTTTGCGCCGACATCGAGGATCATGCCGTCCGCCGGCACGGCATCGATGGCAACGGTCTCGCTCGCGGCACCCGCCTTGAATTCCTTGGCCACCACGCCGTCGGCGGGCAGGATGATGGCGCAGCCAGCTTCCGCCGCCTCGATCATGATCTGCTTGGCGGTGCCGGCAAGGTCGTGCTCGCAAAGCGACTTGCCGACATCGGTGCCACGCGCGGCCAGGAAGGTGTTAGCCATGCCGCCGCCGATCACCAGCGCGTCGACCTTCTTCACCAGGTTCATCAAAAGGTCGATCTTGGTCGAGACCTTGGCGCCGCCGACAATGGCGACCACCGGCCGTACCGGGTTGCCGAGACCCTTTTCCAGCGCGTCGAGCTCGGCCTGCATGGTGCGGCCGGCATAGGCCGGCAGCCGGTGCGCCAGGCCTTCGGTCGACGCATGCGCGCGGTGCGCGGCGGAGAAGGCGTCGTTGACATAGATGTCGCCATTGGCGGCGAGCTTTTCCGTGAAGGCCGGGTCATTCTTCTCCTCGGCCTTGTAGAAGCGGGTGTTTTCGAGCAGCAGCACGTCGCCGTCCTTCATGGCGGCAACGCCTTCGGCGGCTTTGTCGCCGATACAGTCGGCGGCGAAGCGGACGGGGAGGCCGAGAACCTCGGCCGTGGCCCTGGCGATCGGCTCCAGCGAGAATTCGGCCGACGGACCGTCCTTCGGACGGCCGAAGTGCGCAAGCAGGATGACCTTGGCGCCTTTTTTCGAGAGCTCGGCGATGGTCGGCGCGATGCGCTCGATGCGAGTGGCGTCGGTCACCTTGCCGTCGGCGACAGGAACGTTGAGGTCGATGCGCACCAGGACGCGCTTGCCGCTGACGGCGCCGATGTCATCGAGTGTCTTGAAGCGGGCCATGGTCGTTCCTTCCTGGTGCGTGAGGCAATTCCGGACGGAAAGCCGCCCACACTTTTCATGGAATTGCTCTAGCGAAAACGCGGGGACCTTACCCGGCAGCGGCGGCGATGCAAGAGCCGCGTTAAAGCGCGCGCGCAAAAATGATGTCGCCATGAGACATCAGCCTTCGCCGGTTGCCTTTTGCTCGCCCAGTGCCGGCGCCACGGGATCGATCGGTACGTCCTCGACCGGCTGCTTTTCCACCGGCCTGCGCCAGTTGCGAATCAGGGCCGCTATGCGATCGCCGATCTCGCCGGCGCTCATGAACACCGGCACGCGCGCCACCGGCGCGGTCGGCTCGAAGGACAGGCCGAGCCCGGTGATCCGGCCTTTCTCGTCGACGTCGCGCACGATCAGCTCGATCGGCCCGATCATCACGCGGTCGGCATATTCGGCATGGCCGCCGAGCCGCTCGGTAACGAGCGCCGCGACGGTGAGCTTCTGTTCGGCCTCGGTAAGGCCGGGCCCATAGGCCGCTTCCAGCTCCGCCGCGGAGCGGGCCGGATCGACGGCAAAGGCGCCGAAGAAGTCGGCGTCCTCGGGGTCGACCACGGCGCGGCTGGCGAAAAGCTTGTCGAGCAGGCGCGGATAGCGATCCGGCACGAAGATATAGACCTGGTCGCCAGCGGTGAGACGGCCCATGTCCTGAAAGCGCATCGAGCGGCCGTCGCGCAGCACCAGCGAGGGCCTTGCCCAGCGCGGGATGCGCTCGCCGCGCGCAACCGGGCTGCCGGGCGCCACGCGATAGGCGAGCAGCTCGTGATGGGCTGAGCCCGGCAATTCGAGCTCCACCTTGTCCAGGGGCCCGAGACGGGCCGGCACGATCAGGCCGAGGCGGCGCGCCAGGGGACCGACCGTCCAGCCCTGCACCACCAGCGACACAAGCACGATGATGAAGGCAGCGTTGAAGATCAGGCGGCCATGCTCGAGGCCGCCGAGCAGCGGCGTGATGGCAAGCAGGATCGAGACCGCGCCGCGCAGGCCGACCCAGGACACGAAGGCGACCTCGGGACGCGGCAGGCGGAAGGGGATCAGGCAGAGCCAGACGGCCAAAGGCCGCGCGACGAAGATCAGGAACAGGCCGAGCAGCACCGCCGGCACCAGGATCGCCGGGAACTGCGAGGGTGTGGCGAACAGGCCGAGGATCAGGAACATGATGATCTGCGCCAGCCACGACATGCCGTCCTGGAAACGCCTCAGGATGGTGACGGCGCGGATGTCGGAATTGCCGGCGATCAGCCCGGCAAGGTAGACGGCGAGGAAGCCTGAGCCGCCGACCGCGCCGGCGGCGGCAAACACCATCAGCGACAGCGTCAGCACGAAGATCGGCAGCAGGCCGTGATCCAGGTTGAGCCGCTCGACCAGACGCACGATGCCGAAGCCGCCGAGGACGCCGATCACGGCGCCGAGCCCCATATTGGCGAGGAAGCCGAGCAAGAGATTGGCGGCCAGCACATTGGCCTCGGGGTTTGCATGCGCGGCGATGATCTCGACCAGGGTGATGGTGAGGAAGATGGCGATCGGGTCGTTGGTGCCGGATTCCACTTCGAGCGTCGATCGCACGCGCTCGCGCAGATGGATCTCGCCGGCGCGGAGCAGGAAGAACACGGCGGCCGCGTCGGTCGAGGCGACGGCGGCGCCGAGCAGCGAGGATTCCAGCCAGCTGAGCTTGAGAAAATAGGAGGCGGCGACGGCAAAGATGCCGGTGGTCAGGATGACGCCTATCGTGGCCAGCGACAGTGCCGGCCCGGCCGCTTGCTTCAGCGCGTTGAGCGGGGTGCCGAAACCAGAGTCGAACAGGATGATGGCCAAAGCCAGTGAGCCGGCAAAATAAGCCAGCCGCGCGTTGTCGAATTCGATGCCGAGGCCGTCGACGCCGGTGGCAAGCCCGATGCAGAGAAAGAGGAGCAGCAAAGGAGCGCCGAAGCGGAAGGCGATCAGGCTCGAAAACGCGGCGGCAACAATGAGCGCCGTGCCGACCAGCGTCACGAGATAGATCGCATGCTCCATCCGCCAGTGCCCCTCAAGTCCCTCTCATTTGTCGATTTAAGGGAGAGTGGGGCGAAGACATGACCAGTGCAAGGCAACAGCGTGGTTTTTTGGATTCTGCTGGCGTGGGGAAATGGAGGAGCCGCTTTCCTCTCGTCATCCACGGGCGGAGCGACTGATGTTGCGGCTAATCTCCACGACATGCGGAACCGCCGAGACTAAAACGAAAACGCCCGGCCGGGGCCGGGCGTTCGAAACTGCTTAGCGAGCCTGGATCAGGCGATGGTTTTGCCGAAGGCGACGGCAGTGTCGCCCATGCGGTTCGAGAAGCCCCATTCATTGTCGTACCAGGACAGCACCGAAACGAAGTTTCCGTCCATGACCTTGGTCTGGTCGAGGGCCACGATCGAGGAGTGCGGATCGTGGTTGAAGTCGATCGAGACGTTCGGGTGATGGGTGACCGAGAGCACGCCCTTGAGCTTGCCCTTGGAGGCGGCGATCAGCGCTTCGTTGATCTCCTGCGGCGTGGTCGAACGCTTGGCGACGAACTTCAAGTCGACCACCGAGACGTTCGGGGTCGGCACGCGGATCGAGATGCCGTCGAGCTTGCCCTTGAGGTCGGGCAGGACCAGGCCGATCGCCTTGGCGGCACCGGTCGAGGTCGGGATCTGCGACAGCGCCGCGGCGCGGGCGCGGTAGAGGTCCTTGTGCATGGTGTCGAGCGTCGGCTGGTCGCCGGTGTAGGAGTGGATCGTCGTCATCATGCCCTTCTCGATGCCGACGGTCTCATGCAGCACCGCCGCCAGCGGCGCCAGGCAGTTGGTGGTGCAGGACGCGTTCGAGATGACGATGTGGTCCTTGGTCAGCTTGTCGTGGTTGATGCCGTAGACGACGGTGAGGTCGGCGCCTTCGGCCGGGGCTGAGACGATGACGCGCTTGGCGCCGGCGGCGAGGTGCGCGGCCGCCTTGTCGCGGGCCGTGAAGATGCCGGTGCATTCGAGCGCGATGTCGACGCCGAGTTCCTTCCACGGCAGCTGGGTCGGATCCTTGATCGCGGTGACCTTGAACTTCTCCTTGCCGACCGAGATCTGGTCGCCGTCGACGGTCACCTCATGCGGGAAGCGGCCATGCACGCTGTCGTAGCGAAGCAGATGCGCGTTGGTCTCGACCGGGCCGAGGTCGTTGACGGCGACCACGTCGATATCCTTGCGGCCGGATTCATGGATGGCGCGCAGGATGTTGCGGCCGATGCGGCCAAATCCGTTGATGGCAACTCTGACGGTCATTGTTTTCTCCCTAGGGACTGGGGGCGATTGGGTCCGCTGCTTCATAGCGGCCATGAGCCAAAGAATCCAGCCGCAGAAGGTCGAACTTAAATCGATTAGGTTAGTCCAGCATGGCGGAGCCGCCTATTTGCGGCCCCGCGAATTGACGCAGCCGGTCAGCCGTGCAGACGAGTCTCGACCGCTTTCGCCGCGGCCTCGGCGGTGATGCCGAAATGCGGATAGAGTTGCTCGATCGAGCCGGAGGCGCCAAAACCGTGCATGCCGATGAAGACGCCGTCGGTGCCGATCAGGTGGTCCCAGCCCTGGCGGATGCCGGCCTCGATCGCGACCTTCACCTTGGCGTTGCCGATGGTCTCCTTGCGGTAGTCATCGCTCTGCTGGTCGAACAGCTCGAAACAGGGCACCGAGACGACGCGGGTGGGATGGCCGTGCTTTTCGAGCAGGTCGCGCGCGCCGAGCGCGATCTCGACCTCGGAGCCGGTGGCGAAGATCGTCACCACGGCCTCGCCGTTTGCCGCGGCGAGCTCATAGGCGCCCTGGCTGGAGAGGTTCTTCGCCGAATGCTCGGTGCGCACGGTCGGCAGGTTCTGGCGGGTCAGCGCCAGGGTCGACGGCGTCTTTTCGGATTCCATCGCGATTTGCCAACATTCGGCGGTCTCGACCGCGTCGGCCGGACGGAAGACATTGTGGTTCGGGATGGCGCGCAATGCCGCCAGATGCTCGACCGGCTGGTGGGTCGGGCCGTCCTCGCCGAGGCCGATCGAGTCATGCGTCATGACGAAGATGGAGCGGATGCCCATCAGCGAGGCCAGGCGCATCGAAGGACGGGCATAGTCCGAGAAGCACATGAACGTGCCGCCATAGGCGATCAGGCCGCCATGCAGCGTGAGGCCGTTGATCGCCGCCGCCATGCCGTGCTCGCGGATGCCGTAATGGACATAGCGCTGGCCGTAATCGTCCGGCGTGATGTTCTTGGTCTGGCTGGTCTTGGTGTTGTTGGAGCCGGTGAGGTCGGCCGAGCCGCCGATAGTCTCCGGCACCGCGCCGTTGATGACTTCCAGCGCCATTTCGGAGGATTTGCGAGTGGCGACCTTCGGTTTGTCGGCCGAGAGCTTCTTCTTGTAGTCGGCGATGACGGCGTCGAAGTTGGACGGCAGCTTGCCGGCGATCCGGCGCTCGAACTCGGCCTTGAGCTTCGGCTCGGCCTTGGCGAGGCGGCCTTCCCAGTCGGCGCGCGCCTTGGCGCCGCCGGCGCCGACGGCGCGCCAGGCGTCGAGGATGTCGGCCGGAATCTCGAAGGGCGGCGACTCCCAGTTGAAGAATTTGCGGGCGCCGGCGATTTCCTCGGCGCCGAGCGGCGAGCCATGCGCCTTGTTGGTGCCGGCCTTGGTCGGGGCGCCGAAGCCGATGGTGGTCTTGCAGGCGATCATCGTCGGCTTGTCGGAATGGCGCGCCGCCTCGATGGCATAGGCGATCGCTTCCGGATCGGTGCCGTCGATATGGCTGGCGTTCCAGCCGGAGGCCTGGAAGCGGGCGACCTGGTCGGTGTTGTCGGCCAGTGAGACCGGGCCGTCGATCGAGATGTTGTTGTTGTCCCAGAAGACGATCAGCTTGTTGAGCTTCAGATGGCCGGCCAGCGCGATGGCTTCCTGGGAGACGCCTTCCATCAGGCAGCCGTCGCCGGCCAGCACATAGGTGTAGTGGTTGACGAGGTCGTTGCCGAAGGCGGCGTTCATGATGCGCTCGCCGAGCGCGAAGCCGACCGAATTGGCAAGGCCCTGGCCGAGCGGACCGGTGGTGGTCTCGATGCCAGCGGCATGGCCGTATTCGGGATGGCCGGCGGTCTTGGAGCCGAGCTGGCGGAAGTTCTTGATCTGGTCAATCGTCATGTCCTCGTAGCCGGTGAGGTAGAGGAGCGAATAGAGCAGCATCGAGCCGTGGCCGGCCGACAGGATGAAGCGGTCGCGGTCGGCCCAGTGCGGGGCCTTGGCGTCGAATTTCAGGAAACGGCTGAACAGAACCGTGGCGATGTCGGCGCAGCCCATCGGCAGGCCGGGGTGACCGGAGTTCGCCTTCTCGACGGCGTCCATGGAAAGGAAACGGATCGCGTTGGCCATCCGATCATGTTGTTCACGCGACGTCATGCTTCCTCCGGAAGTGGGTTGGAGCCTGGGGAGAGCCCTTGGAAAAGGATGCCGCGACACATAGCAGGCGCGGCCTTTTAGTCAACAAATCGGGATGGATTTTGCCGGGCTTGTGATGGCATCGAGCGCCTTACATTAGCGATAGCGGGGGACAGTCGCGAGAGCTTTGTTGACGCGCCCTTCACCCGGCGCCTAATCTTTCCGAGGTAACGCGTTCTGAATGCGCGCGATTCGGTGATGGGCAGGGCATAGGACGAAGGCCATGACCGGGGAAACGACCCTCAAGGAAGTCATCGCGAGGCTGGGCAAGGCCATGGAAGGGCTGGAAAACGCCGTGGCGGCGAAGCTCGAGCACGAGCGTGATTATTCGGAAGCCGAGGCAGAGGTGCAGCGCATGAACGCCGACCGTTCGCGCCTGGCGCAGGAGCTCGACAATTCCGAAGCGCGCGCCGAGCGTCTGGAAGACGCCAACAAGGAAGTGTCGCGGCGGCTGGTGACCGCCATGGAAACCATCCGCGCGGTTCTGGACAGGTAGGGCAATGGCACAGGTCACGGTTTCCATCGACGGCAAGCAGTATCGCATGGCCTGCGACGAGGGCCAGGAAGAGCACCTGATCGACCTTGCCGAGCGCTTCGACCGCTACGTCTCGCATCTGAAGGATTCCTTTGGCGAAATCGGCGACCAGCGGCTTACCGTCATGGCCGGCATCATGGTGATGGACGAACTCTCGGAGCTTACCAAGCGCGTCAAGGGCATGGAGAGCGAAGTGCTGACCTTGCGCAAGACGCGCGACGAGGCGCTGACCAAGGCCGACAAGAGCGACAGCGTGCTGACAACCGCGCTCGGCGCGCTTGCGCAGCGCATGGAAGATCTCGCGGTGACGCTCGCGGTGAAGAAGGCCTGAGCGGCTCTGATACCCGTTCCGACGGAAAATCCAACCGCGAATTGCCGGCGGTCACGCAAAAAATTCGCCTCGCGCGGGCCATGACCATCATCGCGAGCGTTTAATCGGCGTCGCGATGGTGCTACGCTTTTGCAGCCGGCAACGGCCAGCCGCAGGCCGGCTACGGTTTTCAAAAAGGGTAGGGACAGGTCATGAGTCTTCGTATCAACGATGTCGCGCCGGATTTCACGGCCGAGACCACGCAGGGCACCATCAAGTTCCACGACTGGATCGGCGACGGCTGGGCGGTGCTGTTCAGCCATCCGAAGAATTTCACGCCGGTCTGCACGACCGAGCTCGGCACCATGGCGGGTCTCGAGGACGATTTCAAAAAGCGCAACGTCAAGATCATCGGCATCTCGGTCGATCCGGTGTCGAGCCACGAGAAGTGGCAGGCCGACATTAAGACCGCCACCGGTCATACGGTGCACTATCCGCTGATCGGCGACAAAGACCTTCACGTCGCCAAGCTCTATGAAATGCTGCCGGCGGGCGCCGGCGAGAGCTCGGAAGGCCGCACGCCGGCCGACAACGCCACCGTGCGCTCGGTCTATGTCATCGGCCCCGACAAGAAGATCAAGCTGGTGCTGACCTATCCGATGACCACGGGGCGCAACTTCGACGAGATCCTGCGCGTCATCGATTCCATCCAGCTGACCGCCAAGCACCAGGTGGCGACGCCGGCCAACTGGAAGCAGGGCGACGACGTGATCATCACCGCCGCCGTCTCCAACGAGGATGCGGTCAAGCGTTTTGGGGCGTATGAGACGGTGCTGCCTTATCTCAGGAAGACCAAGCAGCCGACGGCATGATTTTTCCTTCTCCCCGTTCACGGGGAGAAGGTGCCCGAAGGGCGGATGAGGGGCGGCGCGGCATTCGAGGCGATGGCGCCAATATTCAAACTCAACCGCTGCTCGAACGACAATGTCGCAGCGTCGGCGCTGGCCCTCATTGTCCTGCCGGACATTTCTCCCCGTATAGTGACGGGGAGAAAGGGCTGGTTCCCCGCTTTCGCCAAACAAAAAAAGGCAGCGCCGAAGCGCCGCCTTTTTCATTTCGTGCCTTGAGCTTTAAGCCGCCGGCTGCGCTTCGATGGTGCGTAGCGCCTGCATCTGACGCTTGGCGGCGGCCTTGACCGCGTCCTGCACCTTCTCGAAGGCGCGCACCTCGATCTGGCGCACGCGCTCGCGGCTGATGTCGAACTCGGCCGAGAGCTCTTCCAGGGTCAGCGGCTCTTCGGCAAGGCGGCGCGCCTCGAAGATGCGCCGCTCGCGGTCGTTGAGCACCGACAGAGCGCCCGACAGCATGGCGCGCCGGCTTTCCAGCTCGTCCTGCTCGATCAGCATCTCTTCCTGGCTTTCGTGGTCGTCGACCAGCCAGTCCTGCCATTCGCCGGACTCGCCCTCGCTCGCCCGGATCGGGGCGTTGAGCGAAGCGTCGCCCGACAGGCGGCGGTTCATCGACACCACTTCCGCCTCGGAAACGTTGAGGCGGGTGGCGATCTCGGCAATCTGGTCGGGCTTCAGGTCGCCATCATCGAGCGCCTGGATCTTGCCCTTCACCTTGCGCAGGTTGAAGAACAGACGCTTCTGGTTGGCGGTGGTGCCCATCTTGACCAGGCTCCACGAGCGCAGGATGTATTCCTGGATCGAGGCCTTGATCCACCACATGGCATAGGTGGCGAGCCGGAAACCACGCTCCGGTTCGAATTTCTTAACGGCCTGCATGAGGCCGACATTGCCTTCCGAGATCACCTCGCCGATCGGCAGGCCGTAGCCGCGATAGCCCATGGCAATCTTGGCGACGAGCCGCAAATGGCTGGTGACGAGCTTGTGCGCAGCCGTGGTGTCCTGATGCTCGGCGTAGCGTTTCGCGAGCATGTACTCTTCCTGCGGCTGAAGCATCGGAAAGCGGCGGATTTCTTCCAGGTAACGGGCGAGACCGCCTTCACCGGAAACAATACTGGGTAATGATTGGGCCATGATAGCGCCCCCTCTCTCTTTGGAGTGGATGCCCCCGAAACGCGGCGGGCACACGTCACGGATGCCAAAGGCTCATCCGCGACAACTTCTGTATATAGGAACAAAACCAGAAAAGACAGGCATTTGTTCAACGCTAAACAGTCTGTCACGTTGAAGTGAACAACGCCGGTCAGGTTTTTTGATGGCTGGTTTGCAGCTTGTTGGCGGGTCGGTTCAAAGTTTTCGGAAGTCGACGACGAGTTCCTCCATGTCTCCCGGTATCGGCGCTTCGAACCTCATCGTTAGATGGGTGGTCGGGTGCTCGAATTCAAGGAGCCAGGCATGCAGGGCCTGCCGTGGAAAGGCTTTGACCTTGGTTTTCAAGGGTTCCGGCAGCCGGTTGGCTTTGGTGCGGAACGCCTGGCCGTAGTCCGGATCGCCGACAACCGGATGGCCGATATGGGCCATGTGGACGCGGATCTGGTGGGTGCGGCCGGTCTCCAGCCGGCATTCGACGAGGCTCGCGGTGGCGAAAGCCTGCTGTCCTTCGCCGAAGCGCTCGACGACGCTGAAATGAGTGACGGCATGGCGGGCATCGTCGCGGCCCTCGGGAACGACGGCACGGCGGACGCGGTCGGCGGCTCGGCCGAGATGGGCGTCGATCGTGCCGGTCGGCCGCTGCGGAATGCCCCAGACCAGCGCCAGATAGGCGCGTTCGAGATCGCCGGTGCGGCCGTGATCGGCAAAGGCTTCCGACAGGGCCTTATGCGCCCGGTCGGTCTTGGCCACCACCATGACGCCGCTGGTTTCCCTGTCCAACCGGTGGACGATACCAGGCCGTTTGACGCCGCCGATGCCGGACAGGCTGTCGCCGCAATGATGGATCAGCGCATTGACCAGCGTGCCGGTCCAGTTGCCGGCGCCGGGATGCACGACCAGCCCCGCCGGCTTGTTGATCACGATCAGCTCGTCGTCCTCGTAGAGGATGTCGAGGGGAATGTCCTCGCCTTGCGGTTCGGCCGGCTCGGGCGCGGGCACCAGAATCTCGATCCGCTCACCGGCGATCAGCTTGCGCTTGGTTTCCAGCACCGGCTTGCCGGCGATGGAGACGGCCCCCTGTTTGATCAGCGCCTGCACGCGGCTGCGCGAAAGCTCCGGCCCGAGCCTGGCGGCGAGCCACTGGTCGAGGCGCTGCCCGGCGGCGTCGGCGCCGGCCTCCAGCGCGACGGCTTCGCCGGATTCCTCGTCCGCCGATTCGTCCTCTATCAATATCGGGGTCTCTTCGTTATGAGCGCTCATCGAAACCCGTTGCGGATTGTTTAGCCATGGCCCGGCCGGTCGCCGAAGAAGATGAGGAAAAGCCGCTCGACCCCGCGGCCGAGAATGTGCGCCGCAAGCTCGTCCGCTTCATGATCGTCAATCTCGGCCTTCTGTTCCTCGCCCTTATGGTGGTGATCGGCGCGCTTGTCTACAAAGCCCGCAACGCACCGGTGGCCGGATCAGCGCCTGCCGGCGATGTCCAGGTTCCGGCCGGCGCGTCGCTCTCCGGCGACATCGTGCTTCCCGTCGGCGCCAAGGTGGTCAGCCAGTCGCTCTCCGGCAACCGCCTGTCGATCGACACCGAGCTTGCCGACGGCAGCCGGTCGATCTTCGTCTACGACATCGCCGAGCGCCGCATCATCGGCCAGTTCGCGATTCGCAACAAATGAGCGGCTTTGCCGAACGCCGCAGCGTTGCGACCGTCGCGCTCGTCGTCGGCAATTACGACGAGGCGGTTCGCTGGTATGTCGAGCGGCTCGGCTTCGTGCTCATCGAGGATGTCGACCTTGGCGGCGGCAAGCGCTGGGTCACCGTCGCGCCGGCCAAGGGCCAGGGCGCGCGGCTGCTCCTGGCTGAAGCTTCCGGCGAGGAGCAGGCCAGCCGCATCGGCAACCAGACCGGCGGCCGGGTTTTTCTCTTTCTCGAGACCGACGATTTTTCCCGCGACCACCAGGCGATGCTGGCGAAAGACGTCGAGTTCCGCGAGGCGCCGCGCCACGAACCCTATGGCACGGTGGCGGTGTTCTCCGATCTTCATGGCAATCTCTGGGACCTGATCGAGCCGAAACGGCAGTCCTGACACAGCCAATCCGTAAAGTGGTTCAGGCGTCAGAAACCCCAGTTGCTTTTTCCCGGCCGCCAGCCTATGTAGCCGGTTCTTGAGCGCGCCCATCGTCTAGCGGTCAGGACACCGCCCTCTCACGGCGGGAACAGGGGTTCGATTCCCCTTGGGCGTACCAAGCTTCCGAAAACCCGACGTTCGAAAAGACTCCAGCAGGCGGATCACTCCGCAGCAAGGGCGACGGCGGCAGCGAAACCGGCCTTGGTTCTTTCGCGTGATGCCTGTTCCAACAACCTCGACAGGTGCTGGAGGTGCATCGATTGCGCATCCTCAAGCAATTGCAGAAAGTTGGATGCGTTGCCCCGCGGCAACCGGCGGCGCTTCAGCGCGGCGATGCGCGCCCGCTGGCACCTGATGTGCCGCTCCGCTTGCAGAACGTGCCGTTCCGCCATTTGGATGTCGTCAGCCAGTGCCATCAACCGCTAAACGGTCACTGCGGGCAAAGAGTTCCGTAAGGGAAACCGCTGTCTTAAAACGCAGCCCGTGATTGGAGCCCCAGCTATAGTTGCCGGCGGCGGATAGTTCGGCTAGCTCCCCAAAGGCTTCCACGATCCCGGCGTGCCGGCAGCTTCGGCGAGATCGATCTTGTTCATGAGAGCGTTGTACGGCCTGCCGGAAATCGCCTCTCGAAGTCGGGAACGAGCTCGACCATACGCGTCACCACCTGCAGGCGCGTCACATCCGACACTATGATCGCGCAGACGATGATTATTTCACCGGCGAAAGGTCCCACCAGGACTTTGAACGTTTCCGCATGCGCAGCCACGAGCCTGCGGGTTCGCCAGACCGCTCGACGGACTCTGTATAGTGTCTTTGTTGTTCGGCATAGAAGGCCATGTAGCGATCGAGCGCGGCACGGAACTCCTCCACACGTCCGGGAGGGCTTTGAGCCGGCCGTATAGTTGGGGCTTCAGTTGTTATCGTCGGGTAATCGCGGCTCCCAGGCATTGCACGCTCTCCTGTGGCTGAGCTGGAGCCAAGATGTCGGGCCGCCTGCAAAACGTATCGAAGCGCGGCCGAACAGTTCCGAAAATCGCCGAAAACACATAATGTCTCGCAATGCCGGAGCAGCGGCTCGCATTTGGTCCTTTTGTGCTCAGCCCCGAGGCGGGAACGCTTCTGAGGCAGGGCCTGCCTGTCGCGATCAGCTACCGGGGGCTGCTGCTCCTATCGGCGATGGCAAGGAACGCCGGTGAGGTCCTGACCAAGTCCGAACTACTGGACGCCGCTTGGCCGGGGACCGCAGTCGAGGAAAGCAATCTCTCGGTCCAGGTCGCGTCCCTTCGGCGCCTTCTCGGCTCCATGGCAGACGGAACAGAGTGGATCGCAACCGTTCCGCGGGTTGGTTACCGTTTCACCGGCGCGATCGAGAGGCTCGACGAGGCAGCAGTCGCGCGAAATTCTGCGGAGCCTGAGCCTTCGATTGCCGTGCTCCCTTTCGTCAACCTGAGCGACGATGCCGAGCAGCAATATTTTGCCGACGGTCTCGCTGAAGATATCATCGTGCGGCTGGCGCGGCTGCGGTGGCTGTTCGTCTGCGCCCGCAACTCGTCCTTCAGCTACAGGAACAAAGCCATCGACGTGAAACAGGTCGGGCGTGAACTCGGAGTCCGCTACGTGCTGGGCGGCAGTGTCCGCCGCTCGGGTCAGCGGCTCAGGATCAGCGCCGAGGCGAGTGACACCTCCAGTGGGCGCCAAGTATGGACAGAGCGATACGACGTCCAACTGGCTGATTTCTTCACGCTACAGGATCAGATCGCCGATAGCGTCATCGGTGCCGTCGAACCTAAACTCTATGCGGCAGAGCATCAGCGTTACATCAGCCGGCCTCCCGCCAGCCTGGACGCCTGGGGCTTCGTAATGAAGGCGATGCCTCACATATGGAGCTGGAGCTCGGAAAGCGAGCTCGCGGTCGCCGAGCAACTGCTACGCAGGGCTCTAGACGCTGACCCGGACTACCCGCGTGCCAATAGCCTGTTCGCCTGGACGATGGCTTCCCGGGTGCTGCTCGGATTGGCGCAGCCGGCCGAGGTTCTTCCGAAGGCGAATGAGATGGCTCAGCGAGCCATTGCGCATGATGCTGACGATCCTTGGACGCATTTCGCTGCCGGTTACGTGCACATGATGGCACGCCGAACGCAGGCGGCCGTCACCGCACTAACCGATGCGATCACGCTCAATCCAAATCTGGCCATCGCTCATGTCATTCTGGGCGCCGCGTACGGCTTTGGAGGAATGCCGGAGGACGGCCTGCACCATCTCGCGATCGCCGAGCGACTTAGTCCGCGCGATTCCACGCAGCAGCCGGGAGTATTGACCGTGACCGGGATGTGTCACTTCGTTGCCCAACGATACGTCGACGCAGCGAGTTTCGAGCACCGAGCAGTGCAGCTTCGGCCACATTTTGGCGCTGCGTGGCGTACGCTGGCCGCCGCGGCAGGAATGGCAGGGGATCTCGATGAGGCGACGCATGCCCTTTCAGAGGCGAAGCGACTCCATCCAACGCTGTCGGTCCAATGGGTGGAGAAATATTACCCGATGGTCAGGGAACAGGATCGCGCCGCCTATATCGAGGGGCTGCGGACCGCCGGCCTCGAATGATGTACGCGTTTCGAGGAGCCTTGCCTCGCGAGGCGCAACTGTCACGGCGGGAATAGGGGTTTATTCCCCAGTCATACAAGGTCTCTCGGTCCAGGTTCAGATCTAGCGGCACATGTCCCTTCTGGCGTGGTGTCGCGGATTGAATTAGCATTGCATCATGCTTCCTGGCGGAAGGCACCAGGGGATACGTTTCGAACTTGCCCGGCGGAAGAGGCGAGCGGAACGCGGGGAGGAACCAATGCGGAAGCTGCAGTCGCAAGGCGTTCATCACATCACGCTGGTCGGCGCCGGACGCCAGACCTCGATCGACTTCTGGGAAGGGGTGCTCGGCATGCCCTTCATCTTCGAGCAGCCCAATCTCGACAAGGCGAGCGAGAGCCATCTCTATTTCGATCCGGGCGACGGTCGCCTGATCACGGTCTTCACTGACGAGAGCCGCATCCCGGTCAAGCGGCGGACGCCGACCGATATCGGTTGCGTCCATCACATCGCCTTCGCGGTGTCGCGGGTCACCTTCCTGCAGGCGGTTGCGCGACTCGACGAGCGCGGCATCAAGCACAGCGGCGTCAAGGACCGCGGTTTCATGGATTCGATCTATTTCGAGGACCCGCTGGGGCTGCTGATCGAGCTTGCTTCCTACCGTTTCGAGCCGCCGGCCGGCTTCACCCATGCAGACGTGCTGATGGAGGCGCACAAGATCCGCGTGGCACGCGGCGACTACAATATCGCCGAACTCCATCTGGCCGACGCCATTCAGGCGCTGGTCGAGCGGTCGCGCGAAACCCTGTCGGACGAGCGGACGGCGAAGAATCCATATTGAGCAAGCCATAAGGGGAGGAACAGATGGCAAAGGCTGCAGCGAAGAGCGTGAAGAAACCCGCGGCCAAGGCCGCGGCAAAGCCGACCGCGAAGGCGGCGGCAAAAGCTGCGACGGCAAAGGCCGCGCCCAAGGCGACAACTAAGTCCGCGCCTAAAGCGACGGCAAAAGCCGCACCTAAAGCCAAGGCCAAACCGGCCAAGAAGCCCGGCATAAAACTCAGCATGCTGAGGCCGAGCGTCAACAACCTGACGGTCAGGGTGTTCGTGCGCGCGGCAGGGCTCGATCCCGCCGAGACCGATGCCTGGGGCCATACGCGCTCGCCTGAGTTCCTGGCGCGCAATCCGGCGCATCTGACGCCGATGATCGAGGACAAGGGCCTGCCGCGCGGGGTGCTGTGGGAAAGCTGCGCCATCATGCAGTATCTCGCCAACAAGCACGGGCTGGAGAAGTTCTATCCGAAGGCGCCGGCCAAGCGGGCAATGATCGACAGCGCCATGTTCTATCTGATCGGAACGCTTTATCCCTATGTCGCGCGCGCCACCTATCCGGCGCTCGGCTTCCCGCAATATGCCGGCGAGGTCGGCCACAGCGACGCCCATCCCGACAAAAAATCGGAAGCGCAGAAGGCGGCGATGGCCGCGATCGCCGAGCCGCTCGAGGTGTTTCACTCTTTCTTCCGCAACGGCAAACCGTTCATCGGCGGCAACAACCCCTCGATCGCCGACATAAGGCTGGGGGCAACGCTCGAATTCCTGGCGGTCGTCGACTATGCGCTGCCCAAATGGGCGAAGGAGTACATGGCGGCCCTGGAGAAGAAGCTCGGCAAGGCTTATGCCGAGCCGGCCGGCGACGTGCGCGGCTACATCGCGCATGTGAAATCGCAGGCCAGGGCGTAGCGGTCCCCGGCGTTAAGGTTTCGTTTACCTAAGACCTGTCTACTGGGTTGAGACCTCGCTGCGACCACGGATGTACTGGCGCCATGACGAGGCAAGGGAAAGGTCGGCTCAGTGCCGGCCTTTTGCTTTTTCGCTGCCATCGCCGAAATCACGACAGTATGATTGCACCCCGACGGGTGGACTGAAAGCCTATTGTCATCCTCGTCACGGATCGTACGATACCGTCCGGGGCAGAGCGACGGCGACGAGGACCTGCGACGAACACGGCAAGATTTCTGATGATGTCGGGGGCGCTGTCGGTTGTGCCCTTTCCAGCGGCCGCCACCGCACCGCTCAACGGCATGAACGAGGTCGGCGCCGCCCTGCTCGCCTGCTGGACGCCGCCGGCCAACTCCGACAATTCCTCGGTCACGCTCAGCTTCAGCTTCAAGCGCGACGGCACGCTGATCGGGCCGCCTAACACAACCGCCATCCATGTCGGCGGCGACGACAAGGCGCGCAAGGCCTATGTCGATGCGGCGATAAAGGCGCTGAATGACTGCCTGCCGCTCAGCCTTTCGCCGGCGCTGGCGCAAGGCATTCCCGGCAACGTCTTCACGCTGCAGTTCAACTCACCGAAGAAATGAGCGGCAGGCTCACCGTTTCAGGTCAGGCCGCCCGCGCCTGACCTGGCGCGCCTGAGTTGGGCATGTTTTTCCAACTCCGGCATCTCGAAGACATAGTCGCTCCAGGCCGAGTCCGGGATCTGCCCGGCCAGATAACAATCCAGCAGAAGGTTCTGCTCCGGGGTAAGGGGCCTCGGCGCCTGCTCATGATCCAACCCAAGCGAATGGATCAGGTTCCTGGTCAGGCCAGAGACGGTGAAGTGAATGGACATCTTCAGTCTCCTGGGTGCAGCGCGGATCACCAAAGCGCGTCGCGATCCTTCCGATTCGCTCATGCGCTTTGGGTCTCTATTTTACGCATGTCTTTATCCCGAAACCGGTTCCCACTTTCGGGAGACATGCTTTAGTGCCGGGAAACGTCCACCACCGGTCAAAGGTTTCACCAGCAATCGGTGATCGCGACGGCGGCTCGGTTTTTTACGCCGGCTGTTGTTCGACGCTGTCCGGCCGGCACTGGGCCCACGGATTGAAGGTTATTCGCAGATGACGCGATAGCGCTTGCCGTCTTCGCCGACATTCCTGCAGGTGAGGGGGCTCTGCTCGCCGGATGTCGGGTCGGGCAGATCCCGCCCGAAGGACGGTTTCGTCGAAGCGGGCCTGGAATGGCGCCGGACGGTCGGGCTCGCCGGCAGGCTTGCCGGCGCGCTCGGCGGCGGCGGAAACACATCCGACACGATCTGCCGCGAGGCGGTCGTTCCCGGCGGCGCCTCGTCCCAGACACGCCTGACATCCATCCGGCTTGGAACGATCACCGTGCCGTCGTCGCTTCGCGTGCAGGCGCCCGCTGCAAGCAGCGCCGGGCACAGGACGAAAGCGGCGATTCGATTGAACATTAGCAACACCTCAGGTGCTTTATAGTGTGTCGTCGCCTCAATCGCCAACAGTCGGATTACCGCAACCGGTGCCATGATGCTGGTTTTCTCAACGGCATCGAACGGCAGGTGGTTGCGATCCATTATGGTTAGCGGATCGTTAATGCTTGTCAGGCACATTTCCGCGACGAACCGCGAAGGGGGGTTCGGTTGGGGTGGCAACAGCATGGCGGACGTGGACAAGACGAGTGGGACTGGCGGCATGCGCGACCCCCTCGACGCAACGGTTGCGCATGACGACGACACGCCCGCCGACGAGGGCGGCGAGCAGCATCTTGCCGATCTCGAACGAACGATGGACGCCATGCGCATGGGCGTCGTGCTTCTGGACGCCCGGCTCGACACGCTGATCATCAACAAAGCCTACCGGGAGTTTTCCAGGATCCCCGACGGGGTGGTGACCATCGGCGCGCCATTCAGCCGCCTCATGGATCTCAATCGCCGCAACGGCATCTATGGCGAGATCGACGAACAGGAGTGGCAGCGCTACCTTGCCAGCCGAATCGCGGAAATTCGTGCCGGTTCCGTCGCGCCGCGCGAGTTCGTCCATGCCGACGGCCGCACGATGATATTCTCGGTGACGGCGTTGTCCGGCGGCAAGCGCCTGTTGACCTACTATGATGTCACCGAGGTCAAGCGCCGAGACGCCGAGATCGAAAGAGCCAATGCCAGGACGGCCGAGACGTTCAGCAATCTCAGCCTGATGGTCGATTCGATGCCGATCGGCGTCATCGTTGTCGATGCCGAATTGCAGGTCGAGGTGATCAACCGGGCCTTCTACGACTTCTGGGAGGTCGATCCGCGGCGCGCTCCAGCCGGCATCTCTTTTCGCGACCTAATGGAAGCCACTCGTGCCGCCGATCCGTTCGGCGGCGAGGAGCGGAACTGGCAAAGCCATGTGGCCGAGCGGGAATCCGAAATCCGGGCCGGCGCCGCAGGCTCCAGGCATTTGCCGCGCAGCGACGGCCGTACGCTGATCGCCTCGCTGGCGCCGCTTCCGGGCGGCAAGCGGCTGATCTCCTATGTCGACATCACCGACATGAAGCAGCGCGAGACCGAGGCCGAGGACGCGCGCAGGAACCTCACCACCGTCCTGGAGTCGCTGCCGGCGGGCGTCATCATCTACGACCGCGACGACCGCTTCGTCTTCGCCAACCGCAAGCTGCAGGACACGCTGCCGGCGCTGAAGCCGGCCTGGCAGCCGGGCCGCACATTCCGCGAGGCATTGTCTCTCGGCCATTCGGTCGGCTATTTCCGCTCGAGCGGCGACACTGAAATCGACGGTCTGTACGGCGTCGACACCGAGCGCTGGCTCGACGCCATGCTCAGGCGGTACCGTTTGCCAAATTCCGCCTACGAGCGCCTCAACGCCGACGGGCGCTGGTACCAGGTCTATGACATGCGCACCGATGACGGGACGTTCATCGGCGTGCGTGTCGATATCACCGACATCAGGGTCCGCGAAAAGGCGCTGCGCGACTCCATGCGCCAGATCGACCTCTACCGGCACGTGATGGATGAGCTGCCGGTGGCGGCCTTCATCAAGGCCGACGATCTCAGCATGGAATTCGTCAACAAGGCCTGGTGCGCGCTGACCGGATTCGCCAAGGACGAGGTGCTCGGCAAGACGGATCGCGAGCTTTTCGCGTCGGAAGAGGCGGACGGCTTCAGCAATGACGATACCGAAGTCGTGGCAACTGGCGCGGGGCGCGAGGTCGAGGAGGCTGTCACCCATCGCGACGGCACCGTGCGGCAGCTGATGACGCGCAAGAGCCGGCTGGTGGCCATTGACGGGTCGGTGCATCTGGTCGGTTCCAGCACCGACATCACCGACGTCAAGGCGCGCGAGCAGGCGCTTCGGCAGAGCATGAGCGAGAACGAGGTGTTCCGCAGCCTGATCGACAATGTGCCGGTGTCGATCTACGCCAAGCGTTCGGACCTCAGGCAATTCTATGTCAACAAGGGCTGGTGCGATCTCACCGGCTTCAGCAAGGAAGAGGCGATCGGCAAGACCGGCGTCGAGATATTCGGCGCCGACGGCGAAGCCTTCGTCGCCGGCGACCTTGCCGTGCTGCGCACCGGCGAAACTCAGGAGATCGAAGAGACGGTGGTGCTGCCGGACGGCAGCGTCAGGCACCAGTTCGCGCGCAAGGGCGCGATGATCGCCTCCGACGGCTCGCTCTATCTCATCGGCTCCACCACCGACATCACCGAGCTCAAGCAGCGCGAGGCCGAGCTCAGCGAAGCACAGCGGCGCGCCGTGCTCGCCGACCGGGCCAAGTCGGAATTCCTCGCCAATATGAGCCACGAGATCCGCACGCCGATGAACGGGGTCCTTGGAATGGCAGAGCTTTTGGCAAAGTCGGACCTCGATCCGAAGCAGAAGACGTTCACCGACATCATCGTCAAATCCGGCAACGCGCTGCTCACCATCATCAACGACATCCTCGACTTCTCCAAGATCGACGCCGGCCAGCTGGTGCTCGACCCGGCGCCATTCAATCTTGCCGAGGCGATCGAGGATGTGGCGACGCTGGTCTCGACGCGCGCCAAGGAGAAGGACCTCGAGCTCATCGTGCGCGTCCAGCCGGGGCTCGACGGCCAGTTCGTCGGCGATGTCGGCCGCGTCAGGCAGATCGTCACCAACCTGCTCGGCAACGCGGTGAAGTTCACCGACGAGGGCCATGTGTTGGTCGATGTGACGGGCGAGCGGGTTCCCGCGGGAACGAAGCTCACCATTTCCGTGACGGATACCGGCATCGGCATTCCCGAGGACAAGATGAAGCTGGTGTTCGAGAAGTTCAGCCAGGTCGATACCTCCTCGACCAGGCGGCACGAAGGCACCGGCCTCGGCCTCGCCATCACCTCGCGGCTGGTCTCGATGATGGGCGGCGAGATCGGCGTCGACAGCGCCGAGGGCAAGGGCTCGACCTTCTGGTTCACGGTCACGCTGCCCCGGGCCGAGCAGGGCGGGCAGCGCATCACACCGGTCGACGTCACCGGCGCGCGCGTGCTCATCGTCGACGACAACGCGGTCAACCGCTCGATCCTGAGCGAGCAGATGGCGTCGTGGACGTTCGATGCCTGCGCTGCCGAAAGCGGCGCCGAAGGGCTTAAGGTGCTGATTGCAGCCGCTGCCTATGGCGTGCCGGTCGACTGCGTCGTGCTCGACTACCAGATGCCGGGCATGACCGGCGCCGAGATGGCGCGCATCGTGCGCAACACGGCGGGCCTGGCGCATACGCCCATCATCATGCTGACCTCGGTCGACCAGTCACTTGCCAACACTGCGTATCGCGACCTCGGCATCGATGCGCAGCTTATCAAGCCGGCGCGCTCCTCCGTCCTTCTGGAAACGCTGGTCGCGACCATCCAGCGTCATCGCCACAGCAGCGCCGCGGCGCAACCCGCCGTTGGCGGCAGCCTATCGCAAGCCGCGCCGGCGCAGACGGCGACGTCGGACCGCGCCATGCTGCAGCCGCCGCCCGTGCGAGCGCGCCAACGACCGGCCGAAGCCGAGCGCGGGCTCGACATCCTCGTCGCCGAGGACAATGAGGTGAACCAGATGGTGTTCACCCAGATCCTTGGCGAGACCGGCTACCGCTTCGAGATCGTCGGCAACGGCCGCACGGCGCTCGATGCTTTCGGCAAGCTCAATCCGCGCATGATCCTGATGGACGTGTCGATGCCGGAAATGAACGGGCTGGAAGCAACAGGCGCCATTCGCAAGCTCGAGCAGGACATGGGCACGCATGTGCCGATCGTGGGCGTCACGGCGCATGCGCTGAAGGGCGACCGCGAACGCTGCCTCGAGGCCGGCATGGACGATTACCTGCCGAAGCCGATCAGCCCGCGGGCGCTGCTCGAAAAGCTCGAGCGCTGGCTGGGTTCGGATATCGAGACCCGGCGCAGCGCGGGTTAAAGCGAATTTAGCCGGCAGGCGGGCGCAAGGCGTTGACGTATGCGTATGGTGCGATCGCACCATATCAAAGCCAACGCCAAGCTCTGACAATCGTAGCATTGATTCCGCTCTTCGGTTACGGGCGGGAGCAGCGACCGCCAACAAGAAACAGCGTCGACTCTACCCCAACGGACCTGTTTTCGGCGATGGCCACGCCATGATCCGCTCTGGCATGCAGGCAACGCGCTCTCGTCCGGATTTTATTTCCCGGCGGCCGCGATCCGGCCGCCGGGATAATTTTTGATTCAAAAGTCAGACAAGTCGCTGATTCCCGCGGCAAACTCCGGCCGGCCCGCAGAGACCGCCGGAAGCCCTTCCGAGCATCCCCGTTCAGGCGTTACCGGGCTGACACGAAACTGTCATGCGACTGTAATAATCGAAGTCTATTGCGCTCACCGGGCGCCGATAGAACGGGTGCCGAAAGACCATCTTCCGAACAGGAGCAGGCCACATGAGACATTTCATCCGCTCTGCGGCCGTTGCGATTGCAATGGCTGCGGCATCAACCCTTAGCATCTCCGCCGCGATGGCAGCCGATATCTCCGGCGCCGGCGCCACCTTCCCCTATCCGATCTATGCGAAGTGGGCCGACGCCTACAAGAAGGAGACCGGCATCGGTCTCAACTACCAGTCGATCGGCTCCGGCGGCGGCATCAAGCAGATCAAGGCCAAGACGGTGACCTTCGGCGCTTCCGACGCGCCGCTGAAGGGCGAGGATCTCAACTCCACCGGGCTCGCGCAGTTCCCGATGGTGATGGGCGGCATCGTTCCGGTCGTCAACCTCGAAGGCGTCAAGCCGGGCGAGCTGGTGCTCGACGGCCCGACGCTGGCCGACATCTTCTCCGGCAAGATCACCAACTGGAACGACGAAGCGATCAAGAAGCTCAACCCGGACGTTAAGCTGCCCGACCAGGCGATCGCGGTCGTGCACCGTTCGGACGGCTCGGGCACCACCTTCAACTTCAGCTACTATCTGGCCGACGTCAGCGCCGACTGGAAGTCGAAAGTCGGCGTCAACACCGCGCTCGAGTGGCCGGTGGGCATCGGCGCCAAGGGCAATGAGGGCGTCGCCAACAACGTCTCGCAGACCGGCGGCGCGATCGGCTATGTCGAATATGCCTATGCCAAGCAGAACAAGCTGACCTACACCGACCTGATCAACAAGGACGGCAAGAAGGTCGAGCCGACCGCCGCCGCCTTCTCGGCCGCCGCTGCCAATGCCGACTGGAACTCGCAGCCGGGCTACGGCGTCATCCTGGCCAACCAGACCGGCGCCGAAACCTGGCCGATGACGTCCGCCACCTGGATCCTCGTCTACAAGAAGCCCGACGATGCCGCCGCCACCGGCGAGGCGCTCAAGTTCTTCGCCTGGTCCTACGCCAAGGGCGACGAGCTGGCCGCCAGCCTGGACTATGTTCCGATGCCCGACGCGGTCGTGAAGAGCGTCGAGGAAATGTGGGGCAAGGACATCGTCGACGCGAATGGCAAGCCGCTCTATTCCGGCATGTAATTCTGACGAACAAGGGAGGGCGCTTCCGGCGCCCTCCCGTCTCTTTCGAAATGCGAGGGGCTAGATGAGTGCCGTTTCCGAAGCCGCGACATCGTCCGCCATGCGGACCAGGGAAGCGACAGTGCGCCGCTTTGCCTTCACCGACATGGTCTTCCGGGCGGCCACGCGCGCTTCCGCCATCCTCGTGCTGGTTCTGCTCGGCGGGGTCGCCATCTCGCTGATCGCCGGATCGTGGGAAGCGCTGTCGAAATTCGGCATATCCTTCCTTTCGACCGAATCCTGGAACCCGGTCACCGAGAATTTCGGCGCGCTGGCGCCCATCTACGGCACCATCGTCACCTCGGCCATCGCCATCATCATCGCCGTGCCGATCGGCATCGGCATCGGCGTCTTCCTGACCGAGCTCTGCCCGCGTCCGCTGCGGCGCCCTATCGGCATCGCCGTCGAGCTTCTGGCCGGCATCCCCTCGATCATCTACGGCATCTGGGGCCTGTTCGTCTTCGCGCCGTTCCTGCAGACGACGATCCAGCCCTTCATCATCTGGCTCTTCAAAGGCGTCCCCGGCCTCAACAGCCTGTTTGCCGGCCCGCCCTACGGCATCGGCCTGCTGACCTCCTCGCTGATCCTGGCCATCATGGTGCTGCCCTTCATCACCTCGATCACCAAGGACGTGTTCGACACGGTGCCGGCGGTGTTGAAGGAATCGGCATACGGCATCGGCTGCACGACCTGGGAGGTGACGCGGCGCGTGACCATTCCCTACACCCGCGTCGGCATCATGGGCGGCGTCATGCTCGGCCTCGGCCGCGCGCTCGGCGAGACGATGGCCGTCACCTTCGTCATCGGCAACGCGCATCGCATCAGCGCCTCGCTGTTCGCGCCGGGCACGACGATCTCGGCGACGATCGCCAACGAGTTCACCGAGGCCGATGGCGCGATCTACACCTCCTCGCTGGTGGCTCTCGGCCTGATCCTGTTCATCATAACCTTCATCATCCTGGCGCTCGCACGCTACATGCTGCTGCGCATCGATAGCCGCACGGGAGCCTGACCGATGGCGACTGCCCAATCGCTTCACCAGAGCCGCAAGCGCAAGAATGCCGTGATGATGGCGCTGTGCGTCATAGCCGCCGGCATCGGGCTGGCCTGGCTGGCGCTGATCCTTGGCGCTCTGCTCTACAAGGGCCTTTCGGGGGTGAACCTTGCCGTGTTCACGGAAATGACGCCACCGCCCGGCGATGCCGGCGGCCTGCTCAACGCCATCTACGGCAGCATCGTGATGACGATCATCGGCATCGTCGTCGGCACGCCGATCGGCGTGCTGGCCGGCACCTACATGGCCGAGTACGGCCGCTTCTCGAAGCTGACCACGGTGGTGCGCTTCATCAACGACATCCTGTTGTCGGCCCCTTCGATCATCGTCGGCCTGTTCGTCTATGAGCTGATGGTGCGGCCGATGGGGCACTTCTCGGCCATCGCCGGCGCCGTCGCGCTGTCCATCCTGGTGATCCCCGTCGTGGTGCGCACCACCGAGGACATGCTGAACCTCGTGCCCAACGCGCTGCGCGAGGCAGGCACCGCCATCGGCGCGCCGCGCTGGGTGGTGATCCGCTCCGTCGCCTACCGCGCGGCGCTGTCCGGCATCGTGACCGGCATATTGCTGGCGATCGCCCGCATCTCCGGCGAGACGGCGCCGCTGCTCTTCACCGCGCTCAACAACCAGTTCTGGTCGAGCAATCTCAATGCCCCGATGGCCAGCCTGCCGGTGACCATCTTCCAGTTCGCTCTCAGCCCTTACGAGGAATGGCAGCAGCTGGCCTGGACGGGCGCACTCATAATCACCTTGACGGTTCTCGGGCTGAGCATCATCGCCCGCAGCCTAACCGGACGCAGAGAGGACAGATGAAACCGATGTTGTCCACCGACCTGAACGTAGCCGACACGACCGTCGAGAAGGCCAAGATCGAGGTCAAGAACCTCAACTTCTACTATGGCCAGTCGAAGGCGCTGAAGGACATCAACCTGTCGCTGCCCGAGCGCAGCGTGACCGCCTTCATCGGGCCGTCGGGCTGCGGGAAGTCGACGCTGCTGCGCGTCTTGAACCGCATCTACGAGCTTTATCCGAAGCAGAGCGCCGAGGGCCAGGTGCTGCTCGACGGCAAGAACATCCTCGATCGCTCGCAGGACCTCAACCTGCTCAGGACCAAGATCGGCATGGTGTTCCAGAAGCCGACGCCGTTCCCGATGTCGATCTACGAGAACATCGCCTTCGGCGTCAGGCTCTATGAGAAGATCAGCAAGGCCGAGATGGACAGCCGCGTCGAGTCGGCGCTGAAGCGCGCGGCGCTGTGGAACGAGGTCAAGGACAAGCTCAACGCCAGCGGCCAGAGCCTCTCGGGCGGCCAGCAGCAGCGCCTTTGCATCGCCCGCACCGTCGCGGTGAAGCCGGAGGTCATCCTGCTCGACGAACCGGCCTCGGCGCTCGATCCGCTCTCGACCGCCAAGATCGAGGAGCTGATCGACGAATTGCAGGCCGACTACACGATCGTCATCGTCACCCACAACATGCAGCAGGCGGCGCGCGTGTCGCGGCAGACGGCGTTCATGTATCTGGGCGAGCTGGTGGAATTCGACCGGACCGAGAAGATATTCACCTCGCCCCGCGAGAAGCGCACCCAGGACTACATCACCGGCCGCTTCGGCTGAGCTCATACGAGGACAACATCATGGCCGAACATACCGTCGCCTCGTTCGACGAGGATCTGAGGCAGATCAGCCGGCTCATCAACGACATGGGCGATCTCGCCGGCTCCATGGTCGGCGGCTCGACCAGGGCCCTGCTCGAAAGCGACAATGCGCTGGCGCAGCGCGTCGTCTCCGACGATGCCATCATGGACGCGCGTCAGCGCGAGCTTGACGACCGCGCCATCACGCTGATCGCCAAGCGCCAGCCGATGGCGGACGATCTTCGCCACGTGGTCGGCTCGATACGCATGGCGGGCGACCTCGAACGCATCGGCGATCTCGCCAAGAACATCGCCAAGCGCGTCGGGTCAGTCGGCGTCAGCACTGCCCCGCGCGACCTCACGCATTCGATCGATTCCATGGCGCAACTGGTGCTGATCCAGGTCCAGGGCGTGATTCAGGAATATACGGTGGGTGATGCCACGGCGCTGGCCAAGCTTCGCAACGACGACGAACGCATCGACGTCAAATACACCTCCGTCTTCCGCGAGCTGTTGACCTACATGATGGAAGATCCACGCAACATCACCGCTTGCACGCATCTTCTGTTCTGCGCCAAGAACCTCGAGCGCATCGGTGACCATGTGACCAACATCGCCGAGAACGCCTATTATGTGCTGACCGGCACGCAATTGCCCGCCAACCGTCCCAAGCAGGACGAGACGGCAATGTCGGCGCCGGCCGCCTGACGGAAAAGGTTACCCCGATGATCGCGCCACGCATCATGGTGGTGGAGGACGAGGAGCCGCTGGGGGTGCTGCTCCGCTACAACCTCGAATCCGAGGGTTACCAGGTGGAAGTGGTGACCCGCGGCGACGAGGCCGAAATCCGCCTTCAGGAAAATGTTCCCGACCTGCTCGTGCTCGACTGGATGGTGCCGGCGGTCTCCGGCATCGAGCTCTGCCGGCGTCTCAGGATGCGGCCCGAGACCGAGCGGCTGCCGATCATCATGCTGACCGCGCGCGGTGAAGAAAGCGATCGGGTTCGAGGTTTGTCCACCGGCGCCGACGACTATCTGGTCAAGCCGTTCTCGACGCCGGAGTTCATGGCGCGCGTCAAGGCGCTGCTGCGCCGCGCCAAGCCCGAGGTGCTGTCCAGCGTGCTCAAGGTCGGCGACATCGTGCTCGACCGCGAATCGCACCGCGTCTATCGCAAGAAGAGCGAGATCAGGCTCGGCCCGACCGAGTTCCGCCTGCTCGAATTCATGATGCGGCATCCCGGCCGCGTGTTCTCGCGCAGCCAGCTGCTCGACAATGTCTGGGGCGAGACGATCTATATCGACGAGCGCACCGTGGACGTGCATGTCGGCCGCCTGCGCAAGGCCGTCAACAACGGCCGCATGCCCGACGTCATCCGCACCATCCGCGGGGCGGGTTATGCAATCCGGGAAGACTAGGGATATGCTGATATTCAGGTGAGGCCGGCCTGCGAATGGCGGCTTCCTGCGCTTCCGGTACTCACGTACCAAAAAGTACGCTCCGCTCCGGTTCTCGGAATCCACCATTTTCGACTCGGCCTGACCGGAATCTCAGCATATCCCGGCGCTTGAGCTTGCGGCTTATGCGACGTGCTTGCCCGCTCTTGCCTGGACACCCGGCGCGAAAATCTCCTGGTCGACGAAGGTCAGCGCGCGGGTGGCGCAGCCTTCGCGGATCAGCGGCAGCTCGTTCGGCTCGGTGTCGAAGGAGATCGAGCTCGAGTGCTGGCCGCCGGCGGTCTGGGCGATCGCCTCCCTCAGCGCCGGCTCGATCAGGTCGAAGGCGGCCGCGCTGACGCCGACCATGGCGACCGGCGCCGGGTCGATGAGGGCGAACAGGCTGCCAAGACCGAAGCCCAGCGCCTCGCCGGCCCGACGATAGGCTTCCCGTTCGGGGCCGTCCGCCTGTCGGGCCTTTGCGGCCAGCGCGCGCATGTCGGCGTCACCGACATCGGTCGGTGCGGCGTCCTCGCTTATCCCCATGGCGCTGCGCCAGATCGCGTAGTTGCCGGCATAGGCCTCGACGCAGCCGCGGCGGCCGCAGCGGCAAAGCGCGCCGCCCGGACGATGGATCATGTGGCCGAACTCGCCGCCGGAGGAATGCGAGCCGGTGAACAATTCGCCCTTCAGCACCAGGCCCATGCCGATGCCGTGCGAGAGCAGGATGGCGATGAAATTGTCACGATAGCGCTCGGGATCGCGCCATCGCAGCGCCACCGCCATCATGTTGCAGTCGTTCTCCATGGTGGCAGGGATGCCGAATTCCCTCTCCAGGATGTCGGCGAACGGAATGTCGGTCAGCGGCGTGATCGGCGACCATAGCATGGCGCGTGCGTGGGAATCGGTGATGCCTTGAATGCCCATGGCGATGCGGGCGACGCTGCCCACGTCGAGATCGGGGTCCTGCAGCCGGCGCCGGACGATCGCCAGGCATTCGCCGATCAGCTCGTCGCGCGGCATGACGAGCGTGTCCAGGCGCCGCTGCTCCTCGGCGATCACCTGGCCGGCATAGTCGATGACGGCGACGGACAGGAAGTTCAGCGACAGCACCACCGTCAACACCGCGGCGGCCTCGGGATTCAGCGCCAGGCCGATCTGCGGCCGGCCGCGCTTCAACGCCGTCGGCTCGCTGGCCTTGCTCTCGGTGAGGATGCCCTCCTGGATCAGATCGGCGGAGATCGCTGAAATGGTCGAGTGGCTGAGGCCGGTGGTGGCGGCAATTTCCGTCCGCGATGGCTGGCCGGCGCGGCGCACGGCCGAAATCACCATGGCGCGGTTGCGCCGGCGCAAATCGTCGTGACGGATTCCGACCGACATCGTCTCGCACGTCCTCCCGGTCATCGCGGCCTTGTGATGATGCCATGGCCTGTCGCTGACACGCTAGGGATAGTGGCAGAAGCCAAAGCCGATGTCATTATTTATTGCGGACTCCGAAAAAAATCCCTGGGCCCATCAAATGCCATCAGAATCTCGGTTGACAGCTTCATTTCGCTGGATCACTATTTTTTTGAGGCTCGAAAAAAAGCCTCTATGCCGGCCTTCGGGCCAGTCTGGGTCGCGCCGCACAAGGCGCAGGGAGGATATCATGAAGAAATTCGCAGCCGCCATTCTGGCGGGCGTAGCCATGTCGCTGACGCTGCCTTCGGTCGCCGAGGCGAAGGACAAGGTGATCGGCGTCTCGTGGTCGAATTTCCAGGAAGAGCGCTGGAAGACCGACGAAGCGGCGATGAAGGCCGCCATCGAGGCCGCCGGCGACAAGTATATTTCCGCCGACGCGCAGTCCAATCCGGGCAAGCAGCTGACCGACGTCGAAAGCCTGATCTCGCAGGGCGCCAATTCGCTGATCATCCTGGCGCAGGACGCCTCGGCGATCGGCCCGGCGGTGCAGAAGGCGCTCGATGAAGGCATCCCGGTCGTCGGCTACGACCGCCTGATCGAGAACAAGGACGTTTTCTACCTGACCTTCGACAACAAGGAAGTCGGCCGCATGCAGGCCCGTGAGGTGTTCAAGGCCAAGCCCGAAGGCAACTACGTCTTTATCAAGGGCTCGGGTTCCGATCCGAACGCCGACTTCCTGTTCTCGGGTTCCATGGAAGTGCTGAAGGAGGCGATCGACAGCGGCAAGATCAAGAATGTCGGCGAGGCCTATACCGACGGCTGGCTGCCCGCCAACGCGCAGAAGAATATGGAGCAGTTCCTGACCGCCAACGACAACAAGGTCGACGCGGTCGTGGCCGCCAATGACGGCACCGCCGGCGGCGTCGTCGCGGCGCTGACGGCGCAAGGCCTGGCCGGCACCGTTCCGGTCTCGGGCCAGGACGGCGACCACGCGGCGCTGAACCGCATCGCGCTCGGCACGCAGACCGTGTCGGTGTGGAAGGATGCGCGCGAGCTCGGCAAGAACGCCGCCGAGATCGCCTCGCAGCTCGCCGACGGCAAGAAGATGGGCGACATCGCCGGCGCCAAGGACTTCACAACGCCTGGCGGCAACACCGTCAAGTCGCTGTTCCTGACCCCGATCGCGATCACCAAGGACAATCTCAACCTCGTCATCGACGCCGGCTGGATCAAGAAGGACGAAGTCTGCGCTGGCGTTGCCGCCGGCAGCGTCAAGGTCTGCAACTAAGCTCGCCGACTTAAACCAAAAACTTCGCGCCGCGGCCGGAAAGCCGCGGCGTTTTCTCGAAGATTTACCGTCCCGCCTCGAGCGGATAGCTTCTAGGCTTGCTCCGGCATCCGCGTCAGACGGCAGGCCGGCAGGAGGAATTTCATGACCGACACGACGTCCACCCAACCGGCAGACACCGCGCGTGCCTCGGAGCTGGGCACCGTCGCCCGGTTCCTGAAGGCAACCGAGCTGGACACCCGCATGCTCGGCATGATCGGCGCGCTGCTGCTGATCTGGGGCGGACTGCATGTGATCTCCAGCCTGCGGCTTGGCGTCAATCCGCTCGACTTCGACAGCCGCACTTTCCTGACGCCGCGCAACCTCTGGAACCTGTCGGTGCAGACTTCGGCCGTGGCGATCATGGCCTCTGGCATGGTGCTGGTCATCGTCATGCGCAACATCGACCTGTCGGTCGGATCGGCCGAAGGGGTGATCGGCATGGTCATGGGTTTTGCCCAGGTGCATTTCCTGGTTCGCTTCGTCGGGCTCGAGCTCGGCAACCCGTGGATCTGGGTGCTGGCACTGCTGATCGGCCTGGCGCTCGGCCTCCTCATCGGTGCCTTCCAGGGCTTCGTCATCGCCTATCTCGAAGTGCCGGCCTTCATCGTCACGCTGGGCGGATTGCTGGTGTGGCGTGGCGCTGCCTGGTGGGTCACCAGCGGCCAGACCGTCGCGCCGCTTGACGCCACCTTCCAGCTGATGGGCGGCGGCCCGGCGGGCTCGATCGGCGCCAAATGGAGTTGGGTCGTCGGCATCGTCGCCTGCCTGGCGGTCATTTTCATGCATTATAACGGTCGCGTGCAGCGCAAGCGCTTCCGCTTCCCGCTGCGTCCGGTCTGGGCCGAGACGCTGCTCGCTACGGTCACCTGCGCGATCATCCTGGGCGCTGTGTGGCTCGCCAATTCCTATCCGTGGCCGGTCGGCATCGTGAACCGCTATGCCGCCGCCAACAACATCACCGTTCCCGAAGGCGGACTGTTCATCGCGCATGGCATAGCCATTCCGGTGCTGATGGCGGTCGCCGTCGGCCTGATCATGACCTTCGTCACCAAGCGCACGCGCTTCGGCCGCTATGTCTTCGCCATCGGCGGCAATCCGGAAGCGGCCAATCTCGCCGGCATCAACACGCGCTGGATCACCATGAAGGTGTTCATGATCATGGGCGTGCTGGCGACAATCGCGGCGGCGATCTCGTCGGCCAGGCAGAATTCATCCACCAATGCGCTCGGAACGCTGGACGAGTTGCTGGTCATCGCCGCGGCCGTCATCGGCGGCACGTCGCTCGCCGGTGGTTCCGGAACCGTGCTCGGCGCCATGCTTGGTGCGCTGCTGATGCAGTCGCTGCAGTCCGGCATGGTGCTGCTCGGCGTCGATTCGCCGCTGCAAAGCATCGTCGTGGGCGCCGTGCTGGTCGTGGCGGTGTGGCTCGACACCCTCTATCGCAAGCGGGCCTGATCAGGGAGGAGAAACAACATGGCTGACAAATCCGCTCCCGCCGGCGTTTCACTGGTCGACATGCGCAACATCTCGATCGCCTTCGGCGGCATCCGCGCAGTCGACGACGCGTCCGTCGATCTTTTCCCCGGCGAAGTGATGGCGCTGCTCGGCCACAACGGCGCCGGCAAGTCGACGCTGATCAAGATCCTGTCCGGCGCCTACAAGCGCGACAGCGGGCAGATCTTCATCAATGGCGAGGAGGCTTCGATCTCCAACCCGCGCGACGCCAAGAAATACGGCGTCGAGACGATCTACCAGACGCTGGCGCTGGCCGACAATGTCGATGCCGCCGCCAATCTCTTCCTCGGGCGCGAGCGGATGACCGCCTGGGGCACGCTGGACGACGTCGCAATGGAAGCCGAGGCGCGCAAGGTGATGGGCCGGCTCAATCCGCGCTTCCAGCGCTTCAAGGAGCCGGTCGTCAAGCTGTCGGGCGGACAGCGGCAGTCCGTGGCGATCGCGCGCGCGATCCTGTTCAATGCCCGCATCCTGATCATGGACGAGCCGACGGCGGCGCTCGGGCCGCAGGAGACGGCGCAGGTCGGGGAGTTGGTCAAGCAGCTCAAGGCCGACGGCATCGGCATCTTCCTGATCAGCCACGACATCCACGACGTCTTCGAGCTCGCCGACCGGGTCTGCGTGATGAAGAACGGCCAGGTGGTCGGCACCGCGCGCACCACCGATGTCACCCAGGACGAAGTGCTCGGCATGATCATTTTGGGCAAATGTCCGCCCGGCGCCATTCCAGGCCCTGGCGCGCTGAAGATCGCGGCCTAAGCCCAGGCATATAGCCGGCTAATTGCTGGCTGCGTGATGTACCAGCCACGGTGATGATTTGACCGCGCCATTGTGTTGACGCGGAGACTTGCCCATAAGGATCGTAGACCGTCCACGGGCCACATCGTTGATTTGAAGAAGCTCTTTCCGATCGTTGCCTTTGTCGCCGTCGCGCTGATCAGCCTGACGATGGCCGGGTTCGCCTATTTCGCGACGCAGGAGGCGGCGCGGATCAAGTTCGAGGGCACTGCCGACGACGCGCTGAGCCGCATCGAGAGCCGGATCGACCTGCATCTGTCGCTGCTGCGTTCGACGCAGGCGCTGTTCGATGCCCGCAACGGCGACATCACGCGCGGCGAATTCAACGCCTTCTTCACCGCGCTGAACATCGATGACAACTTCGCGGGCCTGCGCGGCATAGGCTTCCTCAGGCTCGCCAAAGCCGGCGACGAGGCCGCGGTCGAACGCGATATCCTGCGCGACCATGGGTCGGCCCACCCGATCTACCCTGCGACGACCCAGCAGTGGCGCACGCCGATCGTGCTGTTCGAGCCGCTCGACACGTCCAACCAGTCGATCATCGGATTCGACATGTTCAGCGAGCCGGTGCGGCGCGAGGCGATCGAAAAGGCGATGGCCGACGACCAGCAGCATGCGAGCGGCCTGGTCCAGCTCGGCCAGGGCGCCGGCGTGGCGCAGACGTTCACGGGTTTCCTGGTTTTCGTGCGGCTGAACGTCGAAACCGCCCCGGACGTGATCAATGCAAGCCGCTCCTCGACGGCCGGCCTTCTCTACGCTGCCTTCCGCGCGCAGGACCTGTTCCAGGTCGCGCTCAGCCGCGCGCCGCTGCTGCCCGTCAATGTCGAGGTCTATGACGGCAAGCCCGAGGCCGGCAATCTTTTGTTCCGGTCGGAAGCGCCGCCGGCGGAACGCATCGGGGCGAAGCTTCTGGCGCGCCGCGATATCGTTGTTGCCGGTCGGCCCTGGACGCTGCTGTTCAGGCCGACAAGCGCCTTCGAGCTACCATCCTCGCGCGCCATTCCGGTTATGCTCGGGCTGTTCGGCCTGCTGCTTGCAGGTGCCATCGCCCTGGTGGCGCGCTATCAGGAGCGTGCCTATGACGCCAAATCGGCGCTGCACGAGGCGACGGAAAAGAGCCTGCTGGAGAAGGACCTGATCCTTCAGGAGATGAAGCATCGCATCAAGAATTCGATCACCCGTGTGCTGGCGATCGCGCGGCAGACGGCTTCGCAAGCCACCGACGTCAAGGAGTTCTCGGCATCGTTCTCGGCGCGCCTCCAGGCCATGGCCGCATCGCAGGATATGCTCACCCGCTCGCGCTGGCAGAAGGCCGATCTCGGCGACCTGCTGCGTATCGAGCTGGGGCAGGTATTCGGCAAAGACCTCCCGGAAGGTGTGCTGTCCGGGCCGCAAGTGTTGCTCGACGAGACGACGACTCAGGCGCTGGGGCTGACCTTCCACGAACTCGCCACCAACGCGCTGAAATATGGCGAGGCCGGCAACTCGGTGGGCGCCCTCAAGGTCGACTGGAACGTGAAAGGGCGCGGCCGCGAGCGGACGCTTACCCTGAATTGGCGCGAAGCGGGTCAGAAGAAACTGGAGGCGCCGGCTAAGACCGGCTTCGGCACCAAGCTGATAGACCTCAATGTCACGCGCGAGTTGCGCGGCACGATCGCGCGCGACTATCGGGACGACGGATTGAAGGTGGAAATCAGGATACCGCTGGCGGAGTGAGCGGCCAAAATGGCCCCGCGCTGGTGTACGAATCAGCGGGTCGGAACCGAGGCCGGCCAGCGGCCTCCGGTCCCTTTCCGGTATCAGTTGCAGCGAGCCGTGTAGATCCGGCCGCGATGATCGCGGTACTGGCAATAGCCGTTGCGCAGGTTACGAACCAGGAGGCCCGACCCGGCACCGACCGCCGCGCCGATCAGCGCACCCTTGCCGCCGCCGACCAGGCCACCCACGCCGGCGCCAATCAGGCCACCGCCCACGACATCCTGCTCGGTCGTGGTGCAGCCGCTGACAGCGACAACGGCAACCATGGCAATAATCATCTTCCGCATTGAAATGCTCCTCACTTTTGTCCTCACTTTTCGGCAGTGCCAGCCGCCATTTAGCATGAAAAAACGGGCTTTGCCTGCCCGATCTTACTGTTGTTTAAGATAGTCTTTTTCGGGGCGCGCGCTGTTCGACGCGACAAGCATGCCGGAAACCTCCAAAGACGCGACCAGCGTGCCGTCGGGCCGCACGTTCCAGGCGATCTGATCGTAATCATCTTCCAGGGCCGGATCGACGGTAAGGCACTTGCCGACGATGTGCGGGGCCTGGCCCTGCAGGTCGCCGAGGGCGAAGGGCCGTTCGGCCGTACAGGCCTGCTCGGTCTCGAAGACGCTGACTGGCACCTGGAGTTCGCGACAATCGGTCATTGTGCTCGAGCAACCGACGACGAAGAGCAGTGCGGCGATGTGTTCCATGGCTCCAAACCTCTCGCCGCAAACAACGATTCTCGGCGAGCGAAAGTTCCGGGGCCGGGTTCAAAGCGTAGTGTCGAAGGGAATCAGACGACGCGCAACAAGTCCTGTTCCTTATGGACGTTTACCCAAAGCCGCCGCGCAGCTCTGATCGACATGCCAGCTGCCGCATGCAGGGATCAGAACAATTGCCAGACGGCAGTCAGGGCCACGGCGGCGAGAAGCGCGACCGCGCCAAGCCGGAGCGAAAGACGGGATGATCGCGGCGCCGGCTGAGGCTCGGCCTCCTGGAAGCCGCTCATCGAGACACGGGCGGCCTGCTCCAGCTTGTTCATATCGGCAACAATCTTTTCAGTCTCCCAGATCGCGCGCCGGGAGGCGCGGATGGGTTTCCGGCGCATCGCCAGCCGGCGACTCAGGATCGGACTTTATGGTGAACAGGGGGGGTTAAGCGCCTTCGCCTGCGAAGCCTGGCGCCATAGGGCGCAATCAATCCGTCTCGAAATTTCCATGCGGGACGGTGAGGCGGTATTCCATACGGTCCTTGCCGATTTCGAGCGTCGCGGAGCCGTTCAGCGACATCGGCACGACGCGCTCCAGCGCCACGCTGCCGAAGCGCTTCTCATTGCGCGGCGCGTCGCCGACCGCCTCCGTCCAGGTCAGCAAAAGGCTGGGCGAGCTTCCGCTTTCGGGTTCAAGCCTTGCGCTCACTTCGACATGGCCGTCAGCTCGCGACAGCGCGCCGTAGCTCACCGAGTTCACAGCCAATTCGTGCATCGCCAAGCCGATATGCAGGGCGGCATTGGGGTTAAGATAGGGATTGTCGCCCGCGAACCGCAGGCTCCGGGCCAGATCGGCGCTGTAGCGGCCGACCTGGCCGGATACGAGTTCCTGCAGCGCCGCTCCCCGCCAGTTGGAGGATGTGACCAGATCCTGCGAGGACGCGAGCGATTGCAGCCGGCCGCGAAACCGCGCCAGGAACTCACCGAGCGTCTCCGCGTAGCGTCCTGTCTGTGTGGCGATGCTCTGGATGATGGCCAGGAGGTTTTTCGATCGGTGACTGACTTCGCGCAGCAATGCCTTCAGCGTCTGCTCGCGACGTTTCTGCTCCGTCGTTTCCACCATGGTGGTGACGACGCCGAGGACTTCGCCGGCGTCGCCGCGGTCGGCATCGACCCAAAGCTGGAACCAACGGACGCCCTGGCTTCCTGGAATGCTGAGCTCGAGCTGGTCGGCGTTGCCGGATTCGATCACCTTGAGCTTGACGGCGCTTATACGTTCGGCCTGCGTCGGCGAAAGCTGGTCCTTGCCGTCGGCGGTTTCGGAGGCCCACGGCGCGCCCATGTTGCGCGCCCAGACCGTTTTCATCTGCCGATCCTGATAAAGAACCGAGATTCCGGCATTGTGCAGGGCATGAAGCAAGGCTCGCCCCACCTGCATCCCGCTTTCGGCGGGATGCATCGCGATCACCTCGCCGTCACGCCTTTCAGTCCTGTCCTTGGTGGGATCCTCGGGAGGCATCGGAACATCCCCGCACTCGGTCCTTGAACGGTTTCAATCCGCAACTGGTTCCGACGCCGCAGGCTCTCCAAAACGGTCCGCCGGACGGCGCTCTTTCGAGACGCCGCCCGGCGGTGGCTGGAAACCGTTTGAGGGGTGCGGCTTCCAGTGTCGCGTCAGGCTCTCCTGAAGAGGCCCGCGATGAGCGAAATCACCAGGAAGGCGAGGAAGATGAAGAACAGGATTTGCGCGATGCCAGCCGACGTGCCGGCGATGCCGCCGAACCCAAGCGCGCCGGCGATGATCGCAACTACGAGAAATACGAGCGCCCAGTACAGCATGATGCGTCTCCTTGTTATGTCGGGAAAAGAACGTGGGTCGGTGCCGTTTGTTCCACCATTTGCTGAAAAAGACGATCCCCTTTGAAGGGACTTTTCAGATCGCAAAAAGATGAGCGTCATGCGAGGCGCGAAGGCCCCGCATGACGCTCAAAACGGTCCAGCATTCGGAGCGGATCAGGCGGCGGCCTTGGCCTGCCGGTCGAAGAACAGGGCCTGGCTGATCAGAGCCTTGACCATGTCGGGATTGAAAGGCTTCGTGACCAGGAAGGCCGGCTCAGGGCGTTCGCCGGTCAGCAGGCGTTCCGGGAAGGCGGTGATGAAGATCACCGGCACCGGTGTCGACGACAAGATCTCGTTGACGGCCTCGATGCCAGAGCTGCCGTCGGCGAGCTGTATGTCGGCCAGTACCATTTTCGGCCGCGTCTTGCCGAACATGGCCACTGCCTCGGCATGTGTACGTGCCGTGCCGACGACCCGGTGGCCGAGGCTTTCGACCATCTCCTCGATGTCCATGGCAATCAGCGGCTCGTCCTCGATGATCAGCACATCGGTCGCGACCTGTCGCGAAATCTCGCTGCTTGCCTGCGCAAGCAACTCCGAGAACTCGTCGTCGTCGACGTCGAGAACCTCCGCGGCCTCGTCCTCGCTGAAACCCTCCACGGCGACAAGAAGGAAAGCCTGCCTCGGCAAGGGCGCGATCGCGTTCAGATTGGCGGCCGCCCGCTGCTCCCAGGCTGTCTGGGCCTGCTCCTGCGGCACGCGGATGGCAACTGAGGTGAAGAGCCTGGCAAAGACCTTATATATCGCAATACGGTCGCTGGAGGCTTCGGGGAAGATATTGGTGTCGGCGATGATGGCTTCCAGCATCGCGGCGACCAGCGCGTCACCGCTTTCCTGCGATCCGGACACCGCGCGCGAGAAGCGGCGCAGGAACGGAAGATGCGGAGCGATGGTTGCGGACAAACTCATTATTTACGTCTCCCTCAGATGACGTTGCACGTTCAAGGCCATGCTGTTGCCAGCCCCTGGAAAACCAACGCCGGCTTCCGGAAAAAGTTCCGCCGGCCATGGAACTAAATTAGCAGGCCTGCGTTTCGGGGTCTCGGGTTGGGCAACCAGACGAGGGTTCCGCTTGCGTTGTGGTTTGAAGTCGAAGAGCGGTTCCGGTGCTGGAAACTAGGGCTAACATGAAAGAAATGTCAAAAAAACAGATGGCTGATGCCAAGAGCAGGCATCGGAACGGGGATGGCAACCCGCTTGGAGCAAACTCCGAAATTGCCCGCAAGCTCAAGCAATATTACGACGAGCTGGTCTCGGATCATGTGCCGGACCGTTTCGCTCAGTTGCTCAGCCAGCTGGAACAGACCGAACCTGCCCAGAAAAAGGACTGAGGCATGGCGGCGGTATCCCAGAGCTTCAAGACCGAGCTGCTCGGTGCGATCCCGAGCTTGCGTGCTTTTGCGGTGTCGCTGACGCAGAATGCCGACCGGGCCGACGACCTCGTCCAGGAGACGCTGGTCAAGGCGTGGGACAAGCATGAGAGTTTCCAGCCGGGCACCAATCTCAAGGCCTGGCTGTTCACCATCCTGCGCAACGAATTCTATTCGCAGATGCGCAAGCGCGGCCGCGAAGTGCAGGACAGCGACGGCATCATGACCGCCAGGCTTGCCGTCCATCCGGCCCAGCACGGTCAGCTCGACCTCAAGGATTTCCGCGGCGCGCTCGAGCAACTGCCCGAGGACCAGCGCGAAGCCATCATCCTGATCGGCGCTTCCGGCTTTTCCTACGAGGAAGCCGCCGAAATCTGCGGCTGCGCGGTCGGCACGATCAAGAGCCGGGTCAGCCGGGCGCGCACCAGGCTGCAGGAGATCCTCAAGATTTCCGGCGAGGACGAGTTCGGACCCGACGCGATCTCGGCGCAAGTGACAGGCTCGAACGCGGCCTGATTTTCGGGGCGCGGAGCGCCGCCTGGCGTCCCTAAGTGCGATACCGGCCATTTCGGCGGGCGTGATCGGCTCGCCGAGCTCGGTATTCACGAGGACTTGCTTGTCAGGTCAGGCCGCAGTTCTATTCTATTCGGCGGTATGGAAACAGTATCTGCAGCATCGGTCTTCCGCCTCCAACTGCCCTTGGACGGGCTGCGGCCGCTCGGTCCGCGAGCCAGGGCGGCCGCCCTTGCCGTGGGGGCCGTGCTTTTCTGGGCGACATGGCCGACACTGGCCACGCTGGCGAGCCCCGCGCCTCCGTTCCTGGTCTTTGGGCTGGCTGCGGCCGTAGGCTTTGTCGCCGCGCTTTTCATGGCGTTCATACGTAGGCGCACCGCCTCCTTCGTCGCCACGCCGTTCCGCACGGTCCTTCTGGTCAGCGTCGGCCTGCTCGTCAACAATGTCCTTTATCTCTTCGCCATGCCCAGGATCGGGCCGGCGGAGGCGAATGTCGTCGCTTATCTGTGGCCGGTGATGCTGGTGCTCATCATGGCCCGGAAGCGGCGTGAACGGCTCGGCCCGTCGCGCCTGGGCAGCATTGTCCTCGGCTTCGTCGGCGCGGTGGTTGCGATCGGCCCCAGCTTTGCGCTCGGCTTCGACCTTTTTGGCGTGTTCCTGGCATTTTTGAGCGGCCTTACCTTCGCCATCTATGCCGCGGTCCGCTCGGATGGTCGGGAGGCCGAGGACGTCATCGGGCCGTCAATGGGAATTCTGGCGGTGCTTGCGCTGGCCTTGCACTTCGGTTTCGAGGCGCCGATCAGCCTTTCCCCATCCCAGCTGCTGGCGATCGCAGCCATAGGGATCGTTCCGTTGACGCTTTCCAACGCGCTTTGGGATCGGGCGACCAGGACAGGCCATACCGCGCTGATCTCGGCAATCGCCTATGCGACGCCGTTGGCCGCGTTGTCCCTGCTCGCGCTGCTCGGCGTCGGTGATGTTTCTTATTGGGTTGCCGCCGGCGCCGTGCTGATCGTCATCGGGGCGCTTGGCGCATCCGGAAGCTGCGGAAGGATCCCCGGTTCGCGCAAGCCGTAGCGAAGGTGAACGGGCAGCCTGTAGGGCGGCTTCGGCGAACCCTGCGTCAGGCCGAGGGGACCCGGCCGCAGGCCATGGCCACGGCTTCGATCAGATCCTCGCCCGAGTAAGGCTTGGTCACCAGGCGGATGTCGGGGAACGAACCCCGGATTTCCTCCGGATCCGAATAGCCGGAGGCGAATACGAACGGCACGCCCTCGCTGCGCAGCCGGGCGGCGAAATCCAAGGTCGAGACGCCGCCGAGCATAAGGTCGACAACCGCCGCGTCGAATCGCGCGGACAGCGCTTGCCCGTCGATCTCGACGATCTCCCGGGCGATCGTCACCTCCGCCGCGCCATGGTCGCGGCAAAGCTGCTCGACATCCATCGCGATCAGGAACTCGTCTTCCAGGACGAGGATACGCAGTCCGTCAAGCAGTGCTGGCACTTATCGGTTTCTCCTGGCAGGACCGCACTGATGCGCGGAATTTGTTGGCATGTCATTTAAAAAAGACATGGCTAAAAGCACAGGCGTGGAAGCCTGCGGAACCCCTGCCGGTCTCAGGCGTTTTTCTGCGCCCGCAAGGGCAGGGATTTCGAAGAGGGGTCGAAATGTCCAGCCAAAGCGCACGTCCGATCGCCAGCCGTCAATATCGTTGCGAAAAGTGCCCATTGCGGCCTCTGCCTGCATTCCGCGAGTTCGACAAGCAGGAACTGTCATTCATCAACACCTTCAAGCGCGGTGAGCTTGCCGTCGACAAGGGGGCGACGGTGCTGGTCGAAGGCAGCCACAGCGCCCATCTCTACACGGTGCTGTCGGGTTGGGCTTTCCGCTACAAGCTGTTGCCCGACGGGCGGCGGCAGATCCTCAATTTTTCCATGCCCGGGGACCTCATCGGCCTGCAGGGCAGCCTGATGGGCGAGATGCAGCATTCCGTCGAAGCCCTGTCGCCGATGCTGCTTTGCGTCTTCGAACGCGAGCAGTTGCAGGAACTCTACCGCAATCACCCCGGCCTTGCCTACGACATAACCTGGATCGCTTCGCGCGAGGAGCGAATGCTGGACGAGAACCTGCTCAGCATCGGCCGTCGCACCGCGCTCGAGCGCGCCGCCTATCTTATCGCCTTCATCGCCAGTCGGGCTCGTGGCGCCGGCCTCAACGGCAAGACGCCGGTGCAGATCCCGATCACGCAACAGCACGTCGCCGACACGCTTGGCCTCTCGCTTGTTCACACCAACAAGACGATCCGCAAGCTGATGGACCGCGAATTGGTCCTGTGGCGGGATGGTGGCTGTGAAGTGATCGACTATGATGGGCTGAAGAAGCTGGCCCGCTGGGAAGGGCTGGGGGAGGACCGCAGGCCGCTGATCTAGGGCGTGTTCAGATTCAGGTGAGGCCGGCCTGCAAATGGTAGCTTCCTGCGCTTCCGGTGCTCACGTACTTTAAGTACGCTCCGCTCCGGTTCTCGGAAGCCACCATTTTCGACTCGGCCTGACCTGAATCTGAAGACGCCCTAGGGTGCTGTGAGAGGCCAGACCCGGAACCATGGTGCAGAACGGGCGTTGAAACCAACGCAAACGCAAGGAGTTAGAGAATGGCAAGCGCCGCAGGCAAATCCGCAACGGACCAAGCAACCACCGCCGATCTCGAAGCCGATATCGAGCAGTTGAAGGCGGATATTCAGAAACTCACCGAGCAACTGGCCAGGACGGGCCAGCACGGCTACGGCGCCGCGCGGCGCGCCGCCGCGGACGGCGTCGAACAGCTGCGCGCGCAAGGCGAAGCCGCGTTCGAGAGCATGCGAGGAAGCGCCGAGGACATTGAGGCACAACTGATCGCCAAAGTCCGTGAGAAGCCGGTGACGTCGCTGGCGATCGCCGCGGGCGTCGGTTTCCTCTTCGCTCTTCTTTCCCGCCGCTAGCCTCAGATGGGGACGCTTGTCTCGCTGATCTCAGCCCTTGCCTCGGGCGAGGCAATGGCTGCTTTGCAAAGGGCGCGGATAACCGCCATCCTTTATGGGCTTGCCGCCATCTTCGCCCTCTGCGGCGTCGGCTTCCTCATCGGCGCCGTCTATATCTGGCTGGCGGCGCGCTACGGGCCGTTGGCGACCAGCCTGGGGTTCGGC
Source organism: Mesorhizobium sp. M2A.F.Ca.ET.043.02.1.1 (assembly GCF_003952405.1). Taxonomy (NCBI): domain Bacteria; kingdom Pseudomonadati; phylum Pseudomonadota; class Alphaproteobacteria; order Hyphomicrobiales; family Phyllobacteriaceae; genus Mesorhizobium; species Mesorhizobium sp. M2A.F.Ca.ET.043.02.1.1. Next base: position 2,225,032 of record NZ_CP034445.1, on the reverse strand, counting down.
ATCGGGTTCCTGGTGATTGCCGGGCTGATCATCGTCATCCACAAGCTGACCGCCAGCGCGCGCGGCAAACGCCGCGCGCGACGGCGACAGGCCGACATGACGGCGGTGGGTGTTACCGCCGCGCTTGCCCTGCTTCCGGCGCTTGCCAGGAGCAAGGGCGGGCTGGCAGCCATTGCGGCGCCCGCCCTGGCGGTCGTCGCCTACGCCATCTATCGGGAGAACACCAGGCCCCCGCCGCCCAGGCAAGGTCCGGACGATCTGCATTAGGCTGTCGAGGTCTCCAGCGTGGCGGGCTGCTTGGGCATGACTATCGCGGCTGGCTTGCTGGCGAGCTTCGAACGCCTGCCGCAGGCTCATTCGTCCAATGATCTCCCGCTCGGAACCTTCACGGCAAGGTCTCGTTACCCGATCGTGCCGTGCCCGAAACGCTTGGCCAGACACGCAACATGGAGGCCAATCATGACCAAGATCGTTCCTGAAGACAAAGCCCGCCAGGGGCGCTGGGGTTGGCACGCTTTAAGGATTCTCGTAGGCGGCCTGTTGCTGGCCTTCATTGCGTGGGGCGCGGTGGAGATTTACGGGGAATTGATAAAGTCGCCGGCTTCCGGCGAGCAGCATGTGCCGCAGCCGCCTGGCACCGAGCAGGGCGCCGCTCCAGGCCAATCGACCGCAAAACCTTGAAGCAGCGCCGTCTTCAAGCTGCCTTTGCGCTGACGCCGCTCGACGGAACAAGCACGTTCAACGCGCCGGGGTGGATCTCGATCGTGGTTTCGCGCTCGAGCCTGATCAGTTCGCCGTCGAGGACGGCGCTGAATTTCCTGGCGGGCGAGAGGACCTTCAGGACAACCTTGCCGGCCTGATGAACTTCGACATGGGCACTTTGGCGCAGCCGGCCGCGCAGCATGTCCAGCAGCAGCTTTGCCAGATGGTGACGCCGGCGCGCGACGCTGACATAGATGCCGAGCACGCCGCCGGCCGGGTTGTCGGCATAAGGCAGGTGGCCCTCGCCGAACAGGTTGTTGGAAATGCCGATGCCGGTCGTGCGCGTCACGATCTCCGCCTTGCCGATGCTCAGGCTCACTTTCAGCGCCGGTGGATTCTTGATCGCCGCCCAGGCGGCGCGCACGGAGGCCTGCATCTTTCCAAGGCGCGAGCCGAAATCCATTTTCTCGCGCAACTGGACCATCTTGGCATGCATGCCAATCGAGAACTGATGCACGAAAGGCTGGCCATTGGCGCTCGCCATGTCGACGGCGATCACCTCGCCATCGGCAAAGGACCGCAGCGCTGCCTCCAGTGTCTGCGGAATGCCCAGGCCGCGCGCGAAGAGGTTCATCGTCCCCGCAGGTAAAATAGCCAGCGCCTTCTTCTTGTTCATGAGAAGGGACGCCGCGGTCGAGATCGTGCCGTCGCCGCCACCGGCGAGGATCACGTCGATGTTGCGCCTGGCGATGGCCTTCTCCAGCGCGGTAGCGACATCCCGGCCGGCGACGATGTCGATCTCGACCGAATGTCCCGCCGCTTCAAGCGTCTGACGCAACTGTCCGGAGAAAGCTTCCATGTCGACGGTGCGGAGCGCGCCGCCGTCATGATTAAGCACCGCAGCAAACCGCATATCCGCTCCGTATTCGGTTCAAGCCGCCTTGAGCCGTCAGACCTCAGCCGAAGGCTGGAACGAGGATGCGGCCGCAAAGGTTCCAGCGTAGGTTTGGCAACCCAGACGCTCGTGAACGTGTCTTGGAACAACACCCCGGTCACAACGTTGTGAACCTGTCGACACTGCCGCTCCCGACCCGCCGTCCAGAGGCTGACCGGGTGAGCAGCATGCACAAATCAGGCACGAGGAGAGACCATCATGATCCGCACTCTTTTTGCGACCACCGCGATCGCTACACTGCTCGCAACCGGCGCCCTTGCGCAGACGACAACCGCTCCGGCGCAACAGGCCCCTGCCGCCGAAACCACGGCTCCGGTGCCGCGCGCCGACGGCGCGCTGATGTCCAATATCATCGGCGAGTCTGTCTACAATGGCACCGGCGACGACGCCCAGAACATCGGCAAGGTCGATGATGTCGTCTTCGATTCCAGCGGCAAGGCCAAATCCGCCATCATCGGGGTCGGCGGTTTTCTCGGCGTCGGCAAGAAAGACGTCGCCTTCGACTACGCGAAGCTGGAATGGGCCGAGAAGAATGGCGACCGCTGGCTGGTCGCCAAATCGACCAAGGATGAGTTGAACGCGCTGCCGGCATTCGATCGCAAGCCTTATGACCCGGCGCCGGCGCAGACGACCGATGCCACGCAGCCCGCCAACAACACGACAGCACAGGCTCCGGCGGCCGCACCGGCCGAGCCGGTGAAGAAGGCCGAGGGCAACATCGCGTCCAACATCATGGGCGAGTCGGTCTATAACGGCACCGCGGACGACGCCCAGAAGATCGGCGACGTCAACGACATCGTTCTTGCCAAGGACGGCAAGGCTGAATCCCTCGTGATCGGCGTGGGGGGCTTCCTCGGCATTGGTGAGAAGAACGTCGCCTATGACTTCGCCAAGGCAAAATGGGCCGAGAAAAATGGCGACCGCTGGCTGGTGGCCGAGACCACCAAGGAGGAGTTGCAGGCGCAGCCCGACTTCAACCGCAAGGCCTATGACCCGGCGCCGGGCACGACCACGGCCGCGAACAACGCTCCCGCGGCGACCACGCCCGCGGTGGTGTCTTCGGACACGACCTCCGACAAGGGGGCCAAGCCGGCAGAGCCCGCCCAGTCGACGGCAGAGAACAAGCCCGCGGCGCCGGCGGCCCAGAGCACTGCTGAGAACAAGCCCGCCGACAATGGCACCGCCGCAACCGACCAGACCAAGACCTCGTCCATCGACAAGTCGACGCTGACCGAAATGCCCATGGGCAATATCAGGGTCGATGATCTGAAGGGTACGACGGTCTATGGCGCCAACGACGCCGAGATCGGTTCCATCGGCGACGTCGTGCTGACGCCCGAAAACAAGCCGGACGCGGTCATCGTCGAGGTCGGCGGCTTCCTCGGCATCGGCGCCAAGGAGGTGGCGGTCGGCATGGACAAGCTCAAATTCATGACCGACAAAAACGGCAAGAAATATCTCTACACCAACTTCACCAAGGAACAGCTGCAGGCGCAGACGGCCTATGACAAGAGCAGTTATGCCGCCAATCGCGACCAGCAGCGGATGATGCTGAAGTAAGGGAATAGGGCAGTAGGGCAGTAGGGCAGTAGGGAGCGATTCCCATACTGCCCTATTGCCTTACTGCCCTACTGACGCACCCAGCCACTCCATCCTCCGTCAGTTCCGCCAAGGCCAGCGACTGGTCGAGGTGAGTAGCGCGCCAGGCTAGCATCTTCTCCGCGAACTCGAGTCGCACCGGCAGATAGGCGGGGTCGTTCGCCACATTGTTCAGTTCTCCCGGGTCTTGCGACAGGTCGAACAGAAGCGCCGGCAGGCCGCCGCCGAAATGGACATATTTGAAGCCGGCCGAGCGGATGACGGCGAGATTGCAGTCGCGCGACTCCATGCCGAAATGGCGTTCGGCGTCGCCTGCCGCGATCGTGCGGAAGTCGAATTCCCAATGCGCGGCGTCGCGCCAGTTCCCGGGGCGGTCGCCGTCAAGCCACGGGGTCAGCGGGCAGCCGTCGAGATGGCGCTGCGGCGCGGCGCCGATCAGGTCGAGCAAGGTCGGAAAGACGTCGACGGCTTCGGTGAAATGATCCACGGATGAACCGGCCGCTGCTTTCCGGCGCGGGTCGCGGACGATCAGCGGAATGTGGTAGCTGGCATCGAAGAAGCCGCCTTTGCCCAGCATGAAATGGTCGCCCATCATCTCGGCATGGTCGGATGTAAGGACGACGATGGTGTCGTCCCAGGCGCCGGCCGATTTGATCGCCTGCCAGATACGGCCGAGCTGCGCATCGACCTCCGAAATCATGCCGTAATAGATGGCGCGGATGCGGCGGAAATTCTCCTCGCTCCAGTCCGGCACGTTGCCCTTCATGCCTGGAACGAATTTCGTTCTCTTCTGGAGGGCGAGATCATAGGCGAGATAGGGGTGGCTTGCGGCTTCGGCTTGCCAATTTGCCGCCCGCTTGAAAGCGGGGCCTTCAGCCGGATCGTACATCGTATTGTAAGGCTCCGGCACGATGAAGGGCGGGTGCGGGCTGATGAAGGAGATGTGCGCGAACCATGGCGCGCCCTTCTCCTGCTCGCCAAGCCAGCGGATGAATTCGCCGGCCAGGAAAGCGCTCGGCGTCTGGTCCTTCGAATAGACCGGCGGCGCGTTGGTCACGTCGCATTCCGCCTGCCCTCCGGCCGGACGGTGGATGCCAGGGCTGCCGGAGCTCGTGTCTATGCCTTGCGCGCGCAGCCATGACAGCCACTGCTTCTGATGCTCGGGCAAAGCCTGTCGGACGGTGAAGCCAGGCAGCACGCCTTCATAACTGCGCAGGCGCGGATCCCCCGCCGCAAGCTGGCGCGGGTCGAGCGAGACATCGGTGTAGCCGAACAGGGTTGGATCGTAGCCCGCCGCGCGCGCCGAAAGCGCGATGTTGCCATGGCGCGCGTCGAGCGGCGTGCCGTTGCGGCAGACGCGATTGTTCATCTGGTAGAGGCCTGTATAGAGACAGGCGCGGGCCGGAGAACAAGGCGCTGCCCCGCCATAGTGGCGGCGGAAAAGCACGCCCTCGGCGGCGAGCGCATCCGCATTTGGCGTCTTCACCACCGGATGGCCGGCGGCCGAGAGGCAATCGCCACGCCATTGGTCGCAAGTGATGAGGAGAACATTCGGGCGGCTCGTCGGATTGTCCAAGATCGTCTCCTTGTGGAAGCGCTCAGATGGAACGGAAATCACCTGGGTTGCAAGCCGATGCTGGTGATGGATTGGTGAACATATTTTGAACGGTCGTTCACGTTTATGATACAGTCCATCCTGTGTTTGCCCGCTTTGCCGCAGAGCCGCCCCTCCTCATATTGGCGTGGACTGCGGCGAGGGCCGCGCAAGAACAAGGGAAGGAGCACAATCATGCTCAATCAGATCCAAGGCCTGCATCACGTCACCTCGATGGCGAGCGACGCACGCCGCAACAATGAGTTCTTCACGAAAAAGCTCGGCCTGCGCCGGGTGAAGAAAACCGTCAATTTCGACGCGCCGGACGTCTATCACCTCTACTATGCCGATGAGGTCGGCACGCCGGGTTCGGTGATGACGTATTTTCCGTTCCCCGATATCGGCAAGGGCCGGCACGGCGTCGGCGAGGTCGGCACGACCGTGTTCTCGGTGCCGGAAGGCACGCTCGCCTACTGGGAAAAGCGCTTCGCCGATGAGGGCGTGGGCAATGTCGCCCGCACCGAAAGCTTTGGCGAAAAGCGGCTTACCTTCACCGGCCCGGACGGCGACAGCTTCGCGCTTGTCGAGGACAAGGCCGACAGCAGAGCGCCCTGGGTCAAGGGCGGCGTTCCCGGCGACGAGGCGATCCGCGGCTTTCACTCGGTCTCGCTCCGGCTGAAGGACGGCGGCGCCACCGAGGAGCTCTTGAAGTTCATGGGCTATGAGGAGGTCGACAAGTCCGGCAATATCCGCCGGCTGGCGATCAAGAACGGCAATGGCGCCGATGTCGTCGACATTGAATCGCTGCCGGGCGCCGGCTTCGCCAATCTCGGCGCCGGCTCGGTGCACCATGTCGCCTTCGCGGTCGAGGATCGCGCCAAGCAGCTCGAGGTGCGCAAGGCGCTGATCGACACGGGCTATGGCGTGACGCCGGTCATCGATCGCGACTATTTCTGGGCGATCTATTTCCGCACGCCGGGCGGTGTTCTGTTCGAGGTGGCAACCAACGAACCGGGCTTCGACCGCGACGAGGATACCGCCCATCTTGGCGAGGCGCTGAAGCTGCCGACGCAGCATCAGCATCTTAGGCCCTATCTCGAAGAGCACCTGCAGAAGCTGGAAGGCTGAAGCCATGAGCAAGGACGCTTACATCCACAAAATGCTGCCCGGTTCGCCGGGCAGCCCGCTCCTCTTTGTCTTCCACGGCACCGGCGCGGACGAGAACCAGCTGCTTGGCTTCGGCCGCGATCTGGTGCCTTCGGCGACGATCGTCTCGCCGCGCGGCGATGTGTCGGAGCATGGCGCCGCGCGCTTCTTCCGCCGCACTGGCGAGGGCGTCTACGACATGAACGACCTGGCGCGCGCAACATCGAAGATGGCGGGCTTCGTCAAGGCGCATGTCGAAGCGGTGAAACCATCGGCCGTGTTCGGCCTCGGCTACTCCAACGGTGCCAACATCCTGGCTTCGATGGTGTTCGCCGAGCCGACGCTGTTCGATGCCTCGGAACTCATGCATCCGCTGATCCCGTTCGAGCCGAAGGTGCAGGGCAGTCTTGCCGGCCGCCATATCCTGATCACGGCCGGCAGGCGCGACCCGATCTGCCCGCCTAACCTGACGTCGCGGCTCGAGGCCTATTTGCGTGCCGACGGCGCCGATGTCACAGTGGAATGGCACGACGGCGGGCATGAGGTTCGGCCGAATGAAATCGAAGCGGCGCGGCGGCTTTTCGCGCTCGCGCCCGCTGAAGGAGGCAAATAAATGGCTGACGAATTGCCCGAGATCGAGCTGGAAGACCGCGGCTCCAAGGGGCGCTACGTGCTGCGCGGCCCCGGCGGCGCCGAGGCCGAGATGACCTTCACCAAGATCGGCGAGCACCAGCTCATCATCGATCACACAGAGGTGCCGGACGTCTTTCGCGGCCAGGGCGCCGGGCTTCGGCTCGTCACCCGCGCCGTGGAGGATGCCCGTGCCACAGGCAAGAAGATCATCCCGCTCTGCCCCTTCGCCAACGCCCAGTTCCGCCGCCACCCGGAATGGGCGGATGTGCTGAAGCAGTAGAGAATTTCTTCCTTCCCCCCTTGCGGGGAAGGTGGCCGCGCAGCGGCCGGATGAGGGGTGCTCCGGGGAAAGCCAGCGTCTCACTCCGCTGGAACACTCCTCATCCGTCTCGACGCTGGCGCGCCGATCCACCGCCCAGGGGCGAGCCACGGGTCTCGCCCCGTCCTTCGACCCCACAAGGGGAGAAGGAAGAGGCCTAGTCTTGCCATTTGCACCGGCCGGCCATCTTGCCTAAGTTGACGGTTCGTTCGGACGAAACCTGTCGTCCCGCCTGTCCCCGATTTGAATGGCTCCCCTGATGACCGATACCGACCTGATCCCCGTTTTCGACGGACACAACGACACGCTGCTGCGACTCTACCAGTCGAAGGAAGCCGATGTCGAAAAGCTGTTCATCGAGGGAACGCCGGGTGGCCATATCGACCTGCCGCGCGCCAGAAAGGGCGGCTTTGCCGGCGGCATGTTCGCGATCTTTCCGCCGCCGGTCGAAAAGTCGAAGCGCAGCGCCGTGCCGCCGGCGCCGAGCGACAACGAGCCGTTGCCGCCCGAGCTGCCGCAGGCAGAAGCGATCACCTCAACCATAGGGATGGCTTCGATCCTGTTCAGGCTGGAGCGCGCCGGCGCGCTGACCGTCTGCCGCAGCGCCGGCGATGTGCGCGACGCGATGGCGAAAGGCTCGATCGCGGCGATTTTCCATATCGAAGGCGTCGAGGCGATCGATCCCGGACTCGCCATGCTCGACGTGCTGCACGCCGCCGGGCTGCGCTCGCTGGGCATCGTCTGGAGCCGCCCGAACGCCTTCGGCAATGGCGTGCCGTTCCGCTTCCCATCCTCGCCCGATACCGGGCCTGGCCTCACCGATGCCGGCAAGGCGCTGGTCAAGGCATGCAACCAGCTCAGGATCATGATCGACCTGTCGCATCTCAACGAGAAGGGTTTTCGCGACGTGGCCGAGCTTAGCGACGCGCCGCTGGTCGCGACTCATTCCAACGTGCATGCGATCTGCGGCCATTCGCGCAACCTGACCGACTGGCAGCTCGGCGCGATCCGCGAATCGGGCGGCATGGTGGGCCTTAACTTCGCCACCGGCTTCCTGCGCGAGGATGGCCGCATGAACGCCGACACCAGCATCGACATCATGGTGCGCCACATCGATTCGCTGTTGCAGGCGCTGGGCGAGGACGGCGTGGGTCTCGGCTCCGATTTCGACGGCGCCATGATCCCGGCCCCGATCGGCGACGTCGCTGGCCTGCCGAAGCTCATCGATGCGCTCGCCACGCGCGGTTTCGGCCGCGCGCTGATCGAGAAGATCGCTTATCGCAACTGGCTGAGTGTGTTGGAAAGAACCATAGGGTGAAGCGTGCCTACTGCGCGTAACCCATTCGCTTCAGCCAGTCTTTGCCAACGCCGCGGTCGCGGATGACCGGCAGAGGGTCCTCCTGATCGAGCCGGGCGCAGATGCGGTAGACCTCCAGCGTCTCGGCATTCATCTCGCCGCGCTTGAAGAAATACATCGCCGCCGCGTAGCGGGTGCGGCCGGACCACATCTCGCCGAGCGGCGTGTTGACCAGCTGCCACTGCTCGGCGGCTTCCGCCTCGAGGTCTTCCGCTTCGCTTGCCATCGTCAGAAGTCCGCCGGCGGGTTGGCGGTGCGGCGGTCGAGCTTGATGAAGGGCCGCGGCACCACCTTCGCCTTCTTCATCAGCTTCTGGTACTGCAGCTCGCGCATGGCGTAGATCTCGACCCAGAGATCGTCGACGATCGTGTCGCCATAGGGCCGCTGCAGGGAGGCGAGCGCGATGTTGCGCTTGGCCATGGGCGACCACATCGCCGCGCTGACCAGCCCGACCTCCTGGCTCTTCCTGTAGTAAACGATGGCATGCTCGGCCGGGATGTTGCCTTCGATCTCCAGCCCAACCAGCACATGGCGCAGCTTCTTCCTGCCGCGCGCTTCGAGGATGGCGCGGCGGCCGTTGAAGTGGCCCTTGTCCGAATCGATCATGAAGCCGAGGCCGATCTCGTCGGGCATGCGCAGGCGGTCGGCGCGAATGGCGTGCTCGGCAGCTGTGAAGTCGGCATTGGCGACGATCAGCCCGGCTTCCAGCCTGGCGCGGTTCAGCGCGGTGTAGCCGATGGCGCGGATGCCGCGCAGCTCGCCCGCCGCCATCAGCCGGTCCCAAAGGCTCAGCGCCTTGTCGGCCGACACGAACAATTCGTAGCCGAGATCGCCGGTGAAGCCGGTGCGCGAGATGGTGACGGTGCCACCGTCATGCGCGAATTCGGCAAGGTCGAAGATTTTCAGCCGCTGGATGCCGGCGAAGCCCGCGTCGCGCAGGATGGCGAAGGAGGTCGGGCCCTGCAGCGCGAGGCCGGCGACGGCTTCGGTCTCTTCCTCGACGCTGACCTCGTAGCCAATCGCGCTGTCGAGCAGCCAGGGCAGATGCCGCTCCTGCGAACCCAGGCGGAAGCGCGTCGGCGAGAGCCGGAACAGCGTTCCGTCGTCGAGCACGAAACCGTCGTCGTCGCACCAGGCGGTGTAGTGGACGCGGCCGGGTTTCAGTTTTGTCACGTCGCGCAGCGTGACGCGGTCAAGATAGGCTTCGGCGTCTGGGCCTTCGATCCGGTATTTGGTCATCGGCGAGATGTCGAACAGCGCCGCCTGGCTGCGGATGGCGAAATATTCGAGCTCCTCGTCCCACAGGGAATGCGGCGCGCGATAGCCGGCCCAATTGTACCAGTCCTCCTTCAGCCCCAGCGCGTCGATGCGCGGCTGGAAAGGCGTGCCGAGCCGCAGCGTGCGGAAGTGGGATTGGGCGGTTGTACGAGTGTCGGCCGAGGGCTTGGTCGTGGGATGATGGTTCATGACGGCGTTCCTTCGCCGTAGAGCGCTACTTCGACGAATTTCATTCTCATGCCCTCATCGCGATGATGCGGCGCGCGGCGTTGAGGCCGGGCGCGCCGGAGATGCCGCCGCCCGGATGCGAGCCGGCGCCGGCAAGGAACAGCCCTTCGAGCGGCGTGTCGTAGCCCGACCAGCCGGAGACCGGCCGCGACATCAGCATCTGGTCGGCCTGCATTTCGCCGTTGTGCCAGTGGCCGCCGGGCATGCGGTAGCGCGCCTCGATGTCGGCGGGCGTCAGAAGCTCGGCGTGGCGGACCGTCGCGCCGATGCCGGGCGCATAGGTCTCGAGTTGACCCATGACCGCCTTGAGGAATTGCGGCTTGCCGGCGGTCCAGCCTTCTTTCAACACATAGGGCGCGTATTGCACCACGGCCGAGAGCACGCAGGCGCTGGACGGTGCGAGCGATGGATCGACCAGGCTGGGCAAGGTAATCTCCATCACCGGCTCGGGCGAGAACGCGCCATATTTCGACGGGTTGAAGGCGCGCTCGACATGGTCGGGCGAAGGCGCGATGACGAGGCGACCCTTATGGCCGGCGGCATCGATGCCTGAGAATTGCGGCGGTCGGTCGAGCGCCAGATGGAGCTTCGCCGCATCGCCCTTCATGCGGATATTCCGGACCTTGCGCACGAAGCCGGTGTCGACCTCGCGCGGGCCGACGAGATCGAGGATCGTGGCTGCGGGATTGATGGCCGAGACGACGGTCTTTGCGCGCAGCGTCTCGCGGCTCTGCGTAACGACCCCCACGGCGCGGCCCTTCTCGACGATCACCTTGGCGACCGGCGAAGCGCGACGGATGGAGACGCCGGCCTTCTCCGCCGCGGCGCGAATGGCGGCAACGACGGCGCCCATGCCGCCTTTCGGCTGGACTTGCGCGCCCGCAAGGCCGCCGATCTCGCCGGCAAGCCGATAATAGAGACCGAGCAGGGAGGTCGGCGAGCGCGGCCCCAGATGCGAGCCGAGCGTCGCGTCGAAGGCAAGCAGACCCTTCAGTCGGTCGTCCGAAAGCTGCTCGTCGAGCAGGTCGCAGACATTCATCAGAAGCACGCGCAGGAAGTCGCGCATGTCTTCCTTGCCGAGCCGCTTCAACGCCAGCGCCGTCTGGCCAAGCCCGGTCATTTCCGTGAGCGACATGTTGCCGAGGTCCGGCGGCCGGCGCGACAGGAACGGCTTCAGCACGCCGGCATAGCGCAGCAATTGTGAACGCAATTCCTTCCAGGCGGCTTGCTCCGAAGGGCTCGCGCCGGTCAGCACTTCGCCATAGGCGCCGTGCAGCGTAAGCGGGCCGTCCTTGGACAGCGCGACCGAGGGCACGAAATCGCCGCGTTCGACTTTCAGCCCGTGGCGTTCCAGCTCCAGCGTCTTCACCACATCGGGATGCAGGCGGTTGAGCAGATGGGCGACCGCGGAGACTCGAAAGCCCGGCGCGAATTCCTCGGTGCGTGCCGCGCCGCCGACCTCGTTGCCGGCTTCGAGCAGCAGCACCTTGCGGCCCGACTTCGCCAGCGTGGCGGCGGCGACGAGGCCGTTATGGCCGCCGCCGATGACGATGGCGTCCCAATTCATTTCAGATGACGTCATGGGCCGGGCTCATATGCAGGGTCGGCTTGGCGAGATCGCGCAGGATCTCGGCGGCGGCGTTGCGTCCCGGTGCGCCCATGACGCCGCCGCCGGGATGGGTGGAGGAGCCGCACATATAGAGCCCGCCGATCGGCGAACGGTATTGCGCGTAGCCCGGCACCGGGCGGTTGAAGAGCAGCTGGTCGAAGGTCAGCTCGCCCTGGAAGATATTGCCTTCGGTGAGGCCGACCTCGGCCTCGATCTCGCGCGGCGTGCGCACCTCCATATGGACGATGCGATCGCGGAAGCCGGGCGAATATTGCGCGATCTGGGAAATCACGCTTTCGGCGAAGCCGTCGCGGTCGGCGTCGGTCCAGTCGCGCCCGTCTATCTTGGGCGGCGCGTATTGGACGAAGCAGCTCATGAAGTGCTTGCCCGGCGGCGCCATGGTCGGGTCGAGCGTGGTCGGGATCATCATGTCGAGGAAGGGGTCGGCAGACCAGCGCCCGGCCTTCCAGTCGTCATAGGCGCGCTCCATGCGTTCGATGGAATCGGTGAAGTGCATGTCGGCGCGGTAGACCGGCGAATCCTTCGGCAGGGCCGGAAACTCGGGCAGCGAATCCAGCGCGATGTTGACCTTGCCGGACGAGCCGCGGATCTTGAAGTTCCTGATACGGCGCAGGAAGATGTCGGGCAGTTCCTTCTCCTCGACCAGTTTCAGGAAGGTGCGCTTGACGTCGGCGTTGGAGATGACGAGCTTGCCAAAAATTTCCTCGCCGCTGGCGAGCACCACGCCCTTGGCCTTGCCGTTCCTGATCAGCACATGATCGACCTCGGCGCCCGTGCGGATGGTGCCGCCGGAAGCCTTGAAGGAGGCGGCCAGCGCCCTGGTGACGGCGCCCATGCCGCCGCGCGCATAGCCCCAGGCGCCGATCGAGCCGTCGACCTCGCCCATATAGTGGTGGAGCAGCACATAAGCCGAGCCCGGCGACATTGGCCCGAGCGCCGTGCCGATGATGGCGGACAGCGCGAAATTCGCCTTGATGATCTCGGTCTCGAAATACTCGTCCAGGAAGTCCGAGATCGACATCGTCCAGAAGCGCAGGGTCAGCGCCATCTCCTCGGCCGAGAGCCCGGCGAACTTCTTGCCGAGATAGAGCAGCTCGCCGAGGTCGCGCGGCTTGAAGCTCGTCGGGTCTGGCGCGGTGCGCATCAAGAGCGGCTGGATGAAGCGGCACTGCCGCGTGACGTCGCGCGAATAGCGATCATAGGCCTCGGCGTCGCGCTTCGAGAAGCGCGCGAACTCGCGACGATGGGCATCGTGGTCGCGGTAATTGGCGAGATAATCGCCGTCGCGCGTGAACACGGCGCCGCCTTCATAGGAGATCACCTGCAGACCGAAGCGCGGCAGCTCGAGATCGCGCATGATCTCGGGTCGGAACAGCGAGCAGACATAGGAGCAGTTGGAATAGAGGAAGCCCGGCGTCAGCTCCCGGCTGGTGGCCGCGCCGCCGACCCAGTCGTTCTTCTCGACCACCAGCACGTCCAGGCCGGCGCGCTGCAGATAGCAGGCGTTGACCAGTCCGTTATGTCCGCCGCCGATGACGATCGCGTCCCAGGCCTTCAAGCGCGCAGAAGCTCCATCCGGTAGCCCTATCTTCCTGTTTTTGCGCAACTCCTGACGGAAAACCGCTTCACGCTTTTCCTGGAATTGCCCGTGCCTTTGTTCCCCGATTGCCCAAATTTGGCACGGTTCACGGTTTTTTGTCCAGCCATCTTGAATGAATGTTCAACAAATGATGTTGCGTTTTCCTGTTGATGCGCTAGGCTTTGGCAGCATTCTGGACTGATCCACATCGGCATTTGGGGTTGAAGATCCGATGATCGAAACGGCTGACGCCGAGCCGGAATATGACGACACCGCCATCCGCTTTCTCGAAGCGTTGTGGGGCGAGGGCTACCTTTCGCCGGGCGGCCCCGAAGAGGTCGACCGCGTCATCGAAGGCCTGTCGCTCAAGGGCAAGACGATCGTCGATATCGGCTGCGGAGCCGGCGGCATCACGCTGCATCTGGTGGCAAAGCACGGCGCGGCTCGCGCCACCGGCTTCGACGTCGAGAAGCCGGTGATCCAGGCGGCAAGGCGAGGGGCGATAAGGCAGGGCCTGGAGGACCGCGTCAGCTTCGTCCAGGCGCCGCCGGGGCCGCTGCCTTTCGCCGACGCCTGCTTCGACCTCGTCTTCTCCAAGGACGCGCTGCTGCATGTGCCGGACAAGGATGCGCTGTTCGCTGAAATCTTCCGTGTGCTGAAGCCGGGCGGGGTCTTCGCGGCGTCGAACTGGATGATCGGGCATGACGGCGAGCCGTCGCCTCAGATGAAGACCTATATAGCGGCCGAAGGGCTGTCCTTCGCCATGGCCTCACCGGCGCGCTATGCCGAAGCGATGCGGCGCGCCGGCTTCACCGACATCACCATCCGCGACCGCAATCCATGGTACCGCGAGGTCGCGCGCGAAGAGCTTTCGCGGCTCAAGGGGCCGCTCTACGCGCAGGCCGCGGCAGCGGTCGGCGCGGCCTATGTCGACAAGAACATCAGGACCTGGGAGGCGATGCAGAAGGTGCTTGACAGTGGCGAGCACCGCCCCACTCATCTGCGCGGTTGGAAGCCGGTCGGATAGCCGGCGATGCTGGAGACCGTCACCCATATGAAGACCGTAGAGGCTACCGACAATGAGGCTCAATCGGCACCCAAAGGCGATGCCGAAAAGCGCGGCCGCAAGGCCTCGAAAGAGGTCCGCCGGTTGCAGCTGATCGAGGCGACGATCGATTCGCTCGCCAAGCGCGGTTATGCCGAAACGACGATGGCCGATGTCGCGGACGGCGCAGGCCTGTCGCGCGGCATCGTCAACTTCCATTTCGAGAGCAAGGAAAAGCTGCTCATCGCCACGCTGCAGCACATGTATGACGAGTATTCGGCGCATTGGCGCACTGCCCTCCAGAAGGCGGGCGACGATCCGGCGAGACAATTGCAGCAGCTGGTGTGGGCCGATTTCGACCGCTCGATCTGCAACAAGCGCAAGCTCGCCGCCTGGCTCGCCTTCTGGGGCGAGGCCAAGTCGCGGCCGACCTACCAGGCGCTGAGCAGCTCGCGCGACAATTACTACCAGCAGGTCTTCATCGATCTCTGCGCGACGCTCAAGGAAAGCGGCGGATACAGCTATGACCCCCAGGCCATCGCGCTCGCGCTCAGCGCCATGCTCGAGGGCCTGTGGCTGCGGCTGATGATGGGGACGGAGGACACCACGCGTGAGACGGCATTGCAGGCTGCGAACGCGTTTTTGGCCGCCGCCTTCCCCAAACATTATGGCTAGCGGGAACTGGGCTAGCAAAAACCGGGGTTAGCAATAGCCGGCCAAACAAGACCGGCAAACCAAAAGAGGATGGAACAGCATGAAGAAACTCAGCCGACGCCTGACACTGACCCTGGCGCTTGGGAGCGCGCTCGCGGCTTCGGCGGCGGCGTTCGCCGTCGCCGCCGACAAGGACCTGATCGTGTTCGACTGGTCCGGCTACGAGGATCCGAGCTTCCACGGCAAATATGTCGAGAAGAACGGCGACTCGCCGACCTTCGCCTTCTTCGGCGACGAGGACGAGGCCTTCGAAAAGATCCGCTCCGGCTTCAAGTCCGATCTTGGCCATCCCTGCTCGCAAAGCGTGGTGAAGTGGCGCGAAGCCGGGCTCTTGCAGCCGCTCGACACCTCGAAGATCACCGGCTGGAAGGACCTCAATCCCGGCATCATGGCGATGAAGGACCTCGCCACCACGCCCGACGGCAAGGCCTGGTTCATGCCCTGGGACTGGGGCGATACCCAGCTGACCTACAATTCCGACAAGATCGCCGAAAAGGACGTGCAGTCGCTGAAGGTGTTCGCCGATCCGAAATACAAGGGCCGTGTCTCGATCGGCGACAATGTCGACGACGCCTATGCCCTGGCCAGCCTCGCCATCGGGCTCAAGGACTGGACCAAGATAACGGACGACCAGTTCAAACAGGCGTCCGATTTCCTGCGCCAGGTGCACAAGAATGTGCGCTCCTACTGGACCGACACGACCGACATCGTGCAACTTCTCTCGGGCGGCGAAGTCGATCTCGCCTGGGCCTGGAACGACGCCACCGTGCAGTCGGCCGCAGCGGGCGTGCCGATCAAATCCAAGAAGGACACTGACGAAGGCATCTCGACCTGGGTATGCGGCTACGTGCTGTTCAAGGACGCGCCCGGCAACATCGACAAGGCCTATGACTATCTCAACGCCGTAAACGATCCGGAAGTCGCCAAGGTGCTGGTCAAGGACTGGGGCTACGGCCAGGCCAACGCCAAGGGCATGGCGGGCGTCGACCCGGCGATCCTGAAGGAAAAGGGCTACGACAATGTGCAAAAATGGGTCGACAAGACGCTGTTCCAGCAGCCGCTGCCCTCGGAGCTCAAGCTCAAGATGATCGCCGAATTCGAGAAGATCAAAGCCGGCTATTGAGTGCTGCGGAAACGACCTGTCGCTCTTGCACTGAAACGGCGTAGTGCAATCGTCCCAATGCGGCTTACGGTTGTTTGGCAGGTAATCGCCGAAGTCGGCGCTGCCCCTCATCCCCCTGCCGGGACCTTCTCCCCGTATAGTGACGGGGAGAAGGGAACTGGCCGCGGCCTTGGCGCTCGTTCTGCAGCGTTGGCGATTGGCGAAACCGCCGACGGCAGCTGTCCAGCGGATAGATGGGTAACACTTTGAACCGGATACATAGGTAACAGTTTTCTCTCCCTATGATGCGGTCGCCGCAGCGCCAAGCGGTCGGCTTGGCGCGGCGCTGCGGCGAACCAGTTTCATGTGCTTCTCATCGATGAAGCCGAGCGGATGGGTGTGGAAGCGCATCGTCCACTCGCCATCCTCAGTCTCTTCAATGGCAATCGGTTCGCCGGCCAACGTGGCCGAGACATAGATCTCGGTGCCCCGCCATTTGACCGCGCCGTTCTGGCGCACGCCGCGCACCGCTGCCTCGGTCGGATAATCGGGTTCAGGGGCTGTCTTCGGCATCGGTCGGGTCGAGGGGCGGTAATGCTGTGCCGGGGTGTCCATGCCCAGCGCCTCGTGCGGACGCTCCTCATTGTAGCTGCGCCGGAAGTCCTCGAAGGCCCTGGCTTGAGCCGCTTTGTCAGCCTTCGGTGCATCGGCCATCGGCAGCATGGTCAGATGGAAACGCTCATGGCGCCCGTTCTGCTGCGGCTTGCCTGGCTGGATGCGCTCCAGGGCGATGCCGAGCTTAATGAAGCGCACTGCCAGCGGCGTCAGCCCTGTGACGCCGGCCGACGCAAAGGGTGGGCCATTGTCGCTTCGAATGCGATCCGGCAGACCGTTTTCCTCAAACAATCGCTCAAACACCGGCCACGCCTCCTCGTCGGCCGTCGAGCCCGTCGCCTCGAGCCCCAGCAGGTAGCGGCTCAATGCATCCATCACCGTCAATGGCTCGCAGCGCCAGCCGTCACGGGTCCGGAACCAGCCCTTGTGGTCTACCGTCCACACCGCATTCGGCGCCGCAGGCTCCGGCCATGGCCCATTGCCCACAGCCCGCCAGCGCCGGCGTCCCACAAGACCATGCCGCTTCAGGATCTCGCCAGCTGTCGAGACTGCCGGCCAGCCACAACTGGGCTCCGCCCGCTTCAGCCGCGCCATGATCTTCTTCGGCCCCCACAGCGGATGCGCTTCCTTCTCCGCCACGATCCGCTCCACCAGCTCGGCTGCCGTTGCTCGGCCGTGATCGAGCGGCGCCCGCGGCCGGTCGTGCAGGCCTTCCGGCCCGGTCTCCCGGTAACGCCCAAGCCATTTGTAGCCGGTCTTGCGTGAGATCTCGAAGGCCGCGCAAAGCTGCGTCATCGTCTCCTCGCCAGCTAGGCATTCAACAACAAAACGAAGCCGCTCATCCATGATGCCAGTCTCTCGCCAAACCATCGCCGGTCCTCCCGGCTGGCAAGAAAACTGTCACCCATCTAATCGGTCCATTCTGTTACCTATCTATCCGGTTCGGACAACAGCCTCTTTCTCCCCGTCACTATACGGGGAGAAATGCCTGGCAGGGCAATGAGGGGCAGCGCTGATTTTGACAGTTTAGCGATCTCTGCCGCAAATTCGAAACGGAGCCAGCAGGCTCGCCAAAGTCCGGGAATTCTCCTAACCTCTCCCGATATATTCGCGATGGGGGAGTTTTTCGCGCCATGAAGACCATGCTTCGCCGCCTTGCCTTGGCCGCGCTCGTCACAGTCGGCGCGGGCACCGCCTATGCGCTGGCGGAAGGCGGCGGCGACCTCGTCGTCTTCGACTGGTCCGGTTACGAGGATCCGCTGCTGCATCCGGCCTACACAGCCAAATACAATGCCGAGCCGACCTTCTCCTTCTTCGGCGACGAGGACGAGGCCTTCGAGAAGATGCGCGCCGGCTTCAAGGCCGATATCGCGCATCCCTGCTCGCAAAGCGTGGTGAAGTGGCGCGAGGCGGGATTGCTGCAGCCGCTCGACCTTCGAAGATCGCCGGCTGGAAAGATCTCAATCCCGGCATCATGGCGATGAAGGATCTGGCCACCACCGCCGACGGCAAGGCTTGGTTCATGCCGTTCGACTGGGGCAACACCTCACTGTTCTACCGCACTGACAAGGTGACGGCGGACGAGGCGCAATCGCTGAAGATCTTCGCCGATCCGAAGTTCAAGGGCCGCGTCACCATCGGTGACAATGTCGACGACGCCTATGCGCTGGCGAGCCTGGTCATCGGCCTGAAGGACTGGACCAAGATGACGGACGAGCAGTTCAGCGAGGCTTCCGCCTTCCTGCGCGACGTGCACAAGAATGTCCGCTTCTACTGGACCGACGACACCGATCTCAACCAGGCCTTCACGGGCAATGAGGTCGACCTGGTCTGGGGTTGGAATGAGACCTATGTGACGCTGAAAGGCCAGGGGATGCCGATCGCCATGAACCGTGACACCAAGGAAGGCATTTCGACCTGGGTGTGCGGCTATGTGCTGCTCAAGGATGCACCGGGCAAGCTCGACCAGGCCTATGATTTCCTGAGCGCGGTCAACGCGCCGGGCGTTTCGGAGTATATATGGTGAAGACCTTCGGCTACGGTCACGGCAACAGCGCCGGCATGGCGGCGATGGACCAGAAGCTGCTCACCGAGCGCGGCTTCGACAATCTCGACAAGTTCCTCGACAAGACGCTGTTCCAGCAGCCGGTGGCGCCGGACCTCAAGCAGCGCATGGTCGCCGAATTCGAGAAGATCAAGGCCGGCTATTGAAGAGCATCATTGAAAGAACCGACGTCGTCATCGTCGGCGCCGGTTTCACCGGCTTATGCGCCGCGCTCGAGCTGAAGCGGGCGGGTATCGATTTCCTTGTCCTTGAAGCACGCCATCGTGTCGGCGGCAGGGTGGAGGCTGTCCGCAACGGACTCGGCGAGCTGATCGACAGCGGCGGGCAGTTCCTATGCCAGGACATGCCCGAGCTGATGGCGCTGGCCAAGGCGCGGGGCAAGAGCTTCGTCGAGACCTATATCGAAGGCGAGTTCATCACCCATCCGTCGATGTCGGTCGAGGAAGCCGAGCGGACCTATCAGGTCGCGATGGCGATCCGCGAGCGCATGAACAGGATCGAGCCGGACGATGCCTCGATCGCCGGACTGACCGTGGCGACATGGCTCGAGCGCCAGAAGGACACGGCCGACGCCAAGGCGACCTTCCGTTCGATGATCGAGGGCCTGTGGTGCCTGGCGCTGGACAAAGTGCCGCTCTGGTATCTGATCGACAATGATCGCCGCATCACCAACGAGGTGTTCGAGCTGCAGTATTTTCTGGGCGACACCATGCAATCGCTAGCCGAGGATCTGGCCGCCGAGCTCGGCGACCGGCTGCGCCTGAACCAGGCGGCGACGCGTGTCGAGCGCGCCCAGCAAGGCGTTCGCGTCAGCACCGGCGCGGCCACGATTGAAGCGCGCGAGGTTCTGATCGCGCTGCCGCCGGCGACGGCCGCCAAGCTCGACTTCGCACCAGCCTTGCCGGCGGAACTCGCAGGCGCGCTCGGCGTCTGGGAAAGCGGCGCGGTGATCAAGATCCTGGTGCGCTACGCAAAGCCGTTCTGGCGCGAGCGGGGCCTGTGCGGCATGGTGATGTGGCGCGATCAGCCGGGGCTGTTTGCCTGCGACGCCAGCCAGGATGCCGGTCACGCCGCGCTTATCGTCTTTGTCGGCGGGCCGCTCGCGCTGCGCTGGCATCCGCTCGGCGAGGCGGCGCTGCAGGCGGAAATCACCGCCAGACTTGTCCAGGCGCTTGGCGCTCAGGCCGCCGACTTCATCGATTTCAGCGCGCGCGACTGGACGCATGACCGCTGGAGCGGCGGCGCCTATAGCGACCTCATCATCGATGTGACCGCGCGCGATGCCGAGCGCGTGATCCTTGCTGGCGTGCCGCATGTCCATTTCGCCGCTTCGGAAGTCTCGCCGTCCTTCCCGGGTTATGTCGAGGGCGCGATCGTCGCCGGCCGCATCGCTGCCGCAAGGATTCAGTCGGCCATCGCCACCAAGGCCTCGGGGTCGTAGGCGAGGCGGATCGGGGCGCCGACCGGAATATCGTCGGCGCCGAAATCATTGGTCTCGGTCACCGAGAGCGGTTTTTCGAGCCCCGGTATCTCGACGATCAGATGGGTGATCTCGCCGAAATAATGCCGCTCGACGACCTTGCCGGCGACCTCGAATTTTGCCGACGCATTGTCCCACAGAACGCGCAGCCGTTCGGGCCGGATGCCAAGCGTCGCCGCGCCGCCATTGCGCATGAAAGCCTTCGGCTTGTCGGTCCTGACGCGGCCGAAGCCCAGCGTGTCGAGCAGCAGCGAAGCGCCGTTCTCCTCGACGATCTCGGCCTTGACGAAGTTCATGCCGCCTAGGAAGTCGGCGACCTGGCGGTTGACCGGGCGCTGGTAGATCTCCTTCGGCGAGGCGACCTGCGCGATGCGGCCGCCGAACATCACGGCGATGCGGTCAGACATAGCCAAGGCCTCGTACTGGTCGTGGGTGACCAGCACGAAGGTGATGCCGACCGCCTGCTGCAGGCGGCGCAATTCGACCTGCATCTGCTCGCGCAGCTTCTTGTCGAGGGCCGAGAGCGGTTCGTCGAGCAGCAGCACCTTCGGCCGCATGACCAGCGCCCGGGCCAAAGCCACGCGCTGGCGCTGGCCGCCGGAAAGCTCGGTGGCGCGGCGCTTGCCGAGGCCGGTGAGCGAGACCTGGGCCAGCGCCTCCTCGACGCGGCGTTCTTCTTCGCCGCCCCGCAGCTTAAGCCGCTTCAGCCCGTAGGCGACGTTCTGCTCGACATTGAGATGTGGGAAGATCGCATAGCTCTGGAAGACCATGTTGGTGGGCCGGCGGTTGGCGGGAATGCCGTCCATCGGCTGGCCGTCGACGGCGATCGAGCCGCTGCTCGGCGTGTCGAAACCGGCGATCATGCGCAACAGCGTGGTCTTGCCGCAGCCTGAGGGCCCGAGCAGCGAAAAGAACTCACCTTCGCGGATCGCCAGCGAGGCGTTGTCCAGCGCCTTGAACGATCCGTAGCTGCGGGTGACGTCGCGGATGTCGATCATCGTGCGGTCGGATTGGATGCGCTCGGACTGGAGCCGCTCAAGCATGGAGGCCTCCCTCGTGCTGGGTGCGTCTCGCCGCGCGGCGGCGCAGGATTTCGGCAATTGTCATCAGCACGAAGGATGCCAACAGCAACAAGGTGCCGAGCGCCAGCACGCCAGGAAGCTTGGCCGCGAAACGCAACTGGCCCCAGATGTAGATCGGCAGCGTCGCCTCGGTGCCGGTAAGGAAGAAGGCGATGATGAATTCGTCAAGCGAGATGGTGAAGCAGACGAGCAGGCTGGAGATGATCGCCGGCGCGACCATGGGCAGCGTCACCCGCCGGAAAGTGCCGAAGGCGCTCTCGCCGAGATCGGCGGAGGCCTCCTCCAGGCTGCGGTCGAAACCCTCGAAGCCGGAGGTCAGGACGGTCATGGAGTAGGGAATGCAGACCAGCACATGGCCGAGCACGACGGTGTAGAGCGATAGGCTCAGGCCTAGCTGCAGCATGACCAGCAGCATGGAGATGGCGACGATCACCTCGGGCAGCACCAGCGGCGCCATGATCAGGCCGTTGATGGCGCGGCAGCCGGGGTAGCGGTAGCGGGTGATCGAGCGGGCGGCGAGGATGCCCAGCACCGTCGACAGGATCGAGGCGGAGACGCCGACGATCAGGCTGTTCCAGGTCGCGTCGATCAGCGCCGGCGTTTTCGGCAGGTCCTCGTACCAGTGCAGCGTGACGCCAGAGAGCGGGAATTTCGGTGTCGCCGCCGTGTTGATCGAGAAGATCGGCAGGAAGATCACCGGCAGATAGAGGAACAGGACGTAGAGCGTGGCGTAGCTCGACAGCCATCCCGGCCGGAAACGTCTTGTCGCCGTCATCGCGCCAACCTTTGTAAAGCGCGAATGATCAGCACGGTGGCGCCTGCCATCAGCGAGACGATGACCATCGTGGTGACCGAGAGCGCAGCACCCAGCGGCCAGTTCGACGCCTTGCCGAACTGCGCCTGGATGGCGTTGGCGATCATGACGCCGTCCTTGCCGCCGACGAGCTTCGGCGTGACATAGTCGCCGACGGTCGGGATCATGACGATGAGCGCCGCCGAGATGACGCCGGGCGCCGACAGCGGGAGGGTGACGCGCAGGAAGGAGCGCAGCGGCCCGTCGCCGAGATCGGTCGCCGCTTCGATCAGGGTGCGGTCGACCTTCTCCAGCGAAACGAAGATCGGGAGGATGGCGAAGGTCGCCCAGGCATGGGTGAGCGTGATGATGACGGCGGTGGAATTGTAGAGCAGCGCGTCCGACGGCTCGCTGATGATGCCAAGGCCCATCAGGCCGGAATTCAAGACGCCATTGTGGCCGAGGATCACCTTCCACGACATCACGCGCAGCAGGTAGCTCGTCCAGAACGGGATGGTGATGAGGAACAGCCACAGGCTTTTGTGGCGGCCGCCATGAAAGGAAATGAAGTAGGCGATCGGGTAGGCGAGCGCCACCGTCAGCAGGCTGACCGTCAGCGAGATGTAGAGCGAGCGCCAGAGCAGGTCGCGGTAGATCGGCTCGGCCAGCGCGATCCGGTAGTTCTCCAATGTGAAGGTGTGGTCGATGGTGAGATAGTTCTGCGTCCAGAAGGAATGGGCGATAACGACCAGGATCGGCAGGACGAGAAGAACAAGGGCGTAGACGAAGGTGGGACTGATCAGGGCAAAGCCCTGGACGGCTTCCGATTGCAGAAGGGGATTTCGTCTGGCCCCTGCCATGCGCAACGGGGGCGACCCTTCCGCGGCAACCGTCATTGCAGCGCTCCGGGGGTGATTTCGGTAGCTGGCTCGGACTGTCCCGCCATGCGGCCTTCCCATTCGCTAGACCAGGATAACGTTCCGCTGGATCGTTATCCCGGCCTAACTCCTCGTTGAAGCATGATCTTATCCGAAAACCGGTTCCCACTTTTCGGGATCATGCCTTGGCGCCGGCCGCCTGTTCCCGAATTATGCTTAGAGCGCGATCGCTCCTGGCTTGCCGGCTTTCTTTCATCATGAGCGCATCCGCCGATTGAAATCAAGCGCTATTTCTGCGATATTGATTGAACGGATATTCAAAATATAGCGACAGAAAGCCGAGTTTCCATGGTTTTCCGCGTTGTTTGATGTCCGGTGAGATTTCGGCAACTCTGGCGATACGAGGCGAAGATGGCGGCTCAAAGCAAGGTCAAGGCAAGCGAACTGATCGGCCCTGGCGATGACGATGCGGTCGAGCTTGCCAGGCGCCATCTCGTCCAGCCCTGGCCCTATGCCGGCTCGGTCGGCGCCGAGGCGCGCACGCTGATCGGCGAGGGCGACGGCATCTACATCACCGACGCCTCCGGCAAGCGGCTGATCGACGGGCCGGCCGGCATGTGGTGCATCAATGTCGGCCATCGTCGCGAGGAGCTGGCCAAGGTCATGTACGACCAGGCGATGGCGCTCTCCTACAACACGCCCTGGTACACGATGAACGCGCCCTCGGCGGAGCTTGCGCGGCGCATCGCGGATGTCGCTCCGGGCGACCTCAGCCACACCTTCTTCACCACCGGCGGCTCGTCGGCGGTGGAGACGGCGCTGCGCTTCATGCAGTTCTACAACAATGTGCGCGGGCGACCGGAGAAGAAGCTGATCCTCAGCCGCGGCGGCGCCTATCACGGCTCGACCTATCTGTCGGCCTCGCTCAACGGCCGCCCGCGCGATCACGACTGGATGGACGGCGCCGACGATCTGGTGATCAAGCTTTCCTCGCCCGATCCGTTCCGCCGGCCGAAGGGCATGAGCGTTGCCGCCTTCACCGATTTCCTGGTCGACCAGTTCCGCGACACGATCGCGCGCGTCGGCGCCGACCGCATCGGCGCTTTTGTCGGCGAGCCGGTGCAGGCCTCGGGCGGCGTCATCGTGCCGCCGGACGGGTATCTGAAGCGCATCCGCGAGATCTGCCGCGAGAACGATATCCTCTATGTCTCGGACGAGGTGGTGACCGGCTTCTGCCGGCTTGGCCATGTCTTCGCCTCGGGCGACGTGTTCGGCATCGACCCGGACATGATCACCTTCGCCAAGGGGATCACCTCGGGCTATTTCCCGCTCGGCGGCGTGATCATCTCCGAGCGGCTGCTGGAAGAGCTGCGCCGCTCCAATCACCCGGATGCATTGTTCGGACACGGCCTCACCTACACCAGCCATCCGATCGGCTGCGCTGTCGCGCTGAAGAATCTCGACCTGCTGGAAGAGGGCGTCCTTCAACACACCCGCGAGATCGCGCCCTATTTCCAGGCGCAGTTGAAGACGCTTGAAGAGCTGCCGCTGGTCGGCGAGGTGCGCGGCGTCGGCCTGATGGCTTGCGTCGAATGCGTGGCCGATCGCGAAAGCAAGGATCCGCTGCAGCTCGACAAGAATGTCGGCAAACGCATCGACGCGCATTGCCACGAGCTCGGCCTTCTGGTGCGGCCGCTGATCAACATGTGCGTGATGTCGCCGCCGCTGATCATCACCAAAGAGCAGATCGACGACATGGTTGCGATCCTGCGCGAAGGGATTTCGCGGACCATGGATGATTTGCGGAAGGAAGGCGTCTGGCGGGGGTGATTAGCCGATCTCCCCCACAAGGGGGGAGATCAGCAGCTTCGGCCGCCTCGCCCTACCCCCTCGACCGCAGCGCGTCGTTCAGGCCCCACATGTCCTTTTCCTCGGGCGCCGTCTCCAGGTTCAGCACCGGGACCTGCCTGCGCAGATGGTCGTGGTGGGTGCGCACGCCGTACTCCAAATCCGACAAGTAGAAGCCTTCAAAAGCCTCCGACAGCATGGATTCGTTCGACCAGACCGAGAGCTGCACGTCCTCGTTCATGGTGTCGCGATCGATGCGGTACGCAAGGTAGCGCGCGGCCGCCTGTTCGCGGGTCTCGTCCTTGTGGCGGTAGATGGCGCCGCGCAGCAGCGTCTCGCCGGTCGACAGCGGGAACTCCTGATAGAATTGGACGGATTCCGGCATGATCGACAGCGCGTTGTTGGGGAAGATGCCGTAATAGATCCAGGCCTTGCGCAGATGCTCCGGCAGATGCGTGGCCTCGGGCGCGAGCTTGATGTATTCGCGCACGCTCCAGCGCCGGCCGGCATGTGGATTGTAGGTGGCGAAGGAGCGCGACACGCCATTGATGAAAGGCTCGTCGAAATAGGTGGCGCCGTAGAGGTCCTGCAGCGCCGGATGCGCCACGGCGACGTGATAGCCTTCATTGTCGACGTCGCGCACCGACTTCCAGTTGACCGGCGATTTCTGCGTCCAGATGCCCCAGGACGGCACCATGTCGGCGACGTTGTAATGCGCCATCTCGGCTTCGATCGGCTTCAGGAGTGCGGCGACGGAGGGCTGCGGGCCGCCCTTGCGGAAGCGGATGAAGATGAACCCCATCCAGATTTCGAGGTCGAGCGGCATCAGGCCGAACTCGGTCTTGTCGAGCTCGGGGAAGGAGCGCGGACGGGCAGCGCCGCGCAGCGTGCCGTCGAGATTGTAGACCCAGCCGTGGAACGGGCAGACCAGCGCGTTCATGCAGCTGCCCTGGCTGTCGGCGACGACGCGGCTGCCGCGGTGGCGGCACATGTTGTTGAAGGCGCGCACGACGCCGTCCTTGCCGCGCACGATCAGCGCGCGCTCGCCGATGACGTCCATGGTCAGATAGTCGCCCGGATTCGGCACGTCGGAGACATGGCCGGCGATCTGCCAGTGATTGCGGAAGACATATTCCTTCTCGAGCTCGAGAAGGGCGTTGGAATGGTAGCTCCACCCCGGCAAACCCCGCCGGTCCCAATCGTTGGGGATCGCCACGTCACGGAGGTGCGGGTTCATCGGAATGCTCTTCTTTTTGTTGAATACTCATTCAATATAGACATATTTTCCATTGAAATGCAACGGCTTGTAGGAATATGAAAATGCCAAGGCTGTAAGTTCGACCTCGTCTGGGCCGGAAAAATCCCGTAGAATCCGGGCCTTAATCGAGGAAGCGGAACGGCGGTTGTGAGCGCCGGTGCCCGCGTCGGAAAGGGCATGTTTCGATTGATGCCGAGCTGCGGCAGACGACAGCGACGCGCTCGATACAAACATTGCTGTGTGAGGCTGTTTACAGTCGGGCAGGCGCGACAGGCGCATAGCTGCGCCAACCAGCTTCGATAGTCGGTCGAATGGTTGCCGTGGATCGGAAGGCCGCACCGCTCAGCGTCTGTTTCAATCCTGTTACACAGGCAATCGCCGCCAATCATCCGACTGTTACGTGGTGCGACTAAGTTCGTTTCACAGCAAAAAGAAAGATAACGAAGGGAACAGCCGATGTTTGCGAAAGTTCATGCCGCCGATACCAATCGCCGCCAGCATGGCCCGGAGCGCAATGACCGCCGGCCGAAACTTGCGCTGCGCCAGCGCGCCAGCGACCATCCGATGGCGATGTTCATGCTGATCGGCGCCTGCGCCTTCGTCGGCATGCTGGCCGCGCCCGCCTCCGGTCCGGCCTTCGCTTCGATCAACCCGCCGGCCAATGTCGTTGAAGGCGCGCAGACCACGCTCAAGACCGCCCGCCTGCCGGAATCTGCGATCGACTTTGCCTGTAAGGGCCAGAACTGGGGCGCCGAGAGCGTCGAGTGCCTGCGCGCCATCGCCGAGCAGTCCGGCCAGCACCGCGAGCGCGCTGTGCGCATGATCGCCAACGCCGCCCCGGTCACCAACACGCCGAACATTTTTTAAGACCTCCCCAGAGCGCTCCCTCCTGCGCTCAAGTCAGGCTCCCGCCGCGAAAATCGGTCGGGAGCCTCTTTTTTCCGGATCTGCCGGTATTCAGGTGAAGCCGGCCTGCGAATGGCGGTTCCCTGCGCTTCCGGTGCTCGCGTACTATAAGTACGCTCCGCTCCGGTTCTCGCGAACCACCATTCTCGGCTCGGCTTGACCTGAATCTCGGCAGATCCTGCGGCGGTGCTAGCTCAAGCTCGGCCACGCCTCTTCGGTTGCAATCTTAGCTCAGAAGTGGACGCTGTTGTCGGCCGCGGCTGCGGCTTCGTCGGCTACCGCCGACAGGATGCCGCGGACGTCGAGGGTCGAGAAGGGCTTTTCCAGAATGTGCGGGCGCTGCGGCGGTGGCAGCGCTTCGATCTCCGCCTTGGCGCCGATGAGGTCGCCGGTCACCAGCACGAAGCGCTTGGCCAGAGCGGGCTGCTGCGAGAGCAGCTCGCGGTAGATCGCGATGCCGCTAGTGCCCGGCATGCGCAGGTCGGAAAAGACGATGTCCGGCGGCATATGGCCCGTGAGCACGTCGGCGGCGGAGGTCCAGCTTGCCACAACGCGCGACTTGAGCCCCATCAGCTCCAGTATATCCGAAAGCGAGCCCGCGACGTCGGGCTCGTCGTCGATGATCAACGCATGGCGCAATCCGCTCGAGCGCGCCGGCCCTTCACCCGCGCTTGCGGCACCGCCGGCAATCGCCGGCAATTGCACGACGAAGCGCGCGCCGGTCGGTTGCACTTCCTCGAACCAGATGTTGCCGTTGTGGCGCTCGACGATCGACTTCGAGATCGACAGGCCGATGCCGGTGCCAACCCCGACCGGCTTGGTGGTGAAATAGGATTCGAAGATGCGCGCGCGGATCGCCTCGGGAATGCCCGGGCCGTTGTCCTCGACGGAGAAGCCCGGATTGCCGTGCTCGTTGCGGAATGTCCGCACCTTGATGATCCGCTCGCCGGTGATGCCGGCCAGCGCATGCTGGCTGTTGATGAGGAAGTTCGCCGCCACCTGGGTGATATGGTCGGCGTCGGCCATGGCAAGCAGCGGCCCGGTGGCGAAATCGGTGTCGATGATGATGCCGCTGGAGCGGGCACCATAGGCGGTGACTTCGAGCGCCGAGCGCATCACCTGGTTGAGATCGGTCTCGGCCTGCTCGGTCGGGTGCAGCCGCACCATCGACAGGAAGCTCTTGACGATGCGGCCGCAGCGCTCGGCGGCCGCGCGCACCTTCTCGGCGCGCACCTTGGTCTGCGGGTCGCCGGCGAATTCGTGCAGCAGCGTCGACTGCGCCACCACCACCGCCAGCGGGTTGTTGAGCTCGTGCGAGACCCCGGCGAGCAGCGAGCCCATCGCCGCCATCTTCTCGTTCTGGTGCAGCTTCTCGCGCTGGCGGTTGATTTCCTCCTCGGCCTGCAGCTTCTCGCGCAGGTCGCGGATCGAGCCGAAGATCAGGCGGCGGTCGGCAACGCGCATCTCCGTCGCCGTCAGCTCGATCGGGAAAATCTCGCCGGCGGCGTTCTGGGTGACGGTCTCCAGGCGCTGGCCGACCATCGGCGCGCCGCGGCCCGCCATGTATTCGGCACCCGAGGCGTAGCCCTTGCGGTAATATATCGGAACGATGGTATCGAGCAGGTCCTTGCCGAGGATGGAGCTGCGCTGGAAGCCGAACATCTTCTCGGCGGCCGGATTGAACTCGATGATCGAGCCCGTCTCGTCGATGACGATGATGGCGTCGAGCGAGGCCTGCAGCATGGTGCGGCGGATCACCTCGCTGGCATGCGCCTCGGATGGCGAGCGCTCGATGGCGTCGCCGATGGCCAGAGCGATGATGTGCAGCGTCGCCTCTTCCTCATCCGTCCATTCGCGCTCGGCGACGCAGTCGTTGACCGCCAGCGTGCCCCAGAGGTGGCCATGCGCGAAAACGGAGACGGACAGGAACGACTTGATGCTCTGCTTCTCGAAGTCGTCCCGCAGGAAACCGTCCAAGTTGCGTGTGTGGCCGGAGAAGATCTTGCCCTGCCGCTCGTCTTCCTGCAGGCGCTCCAGCAAGGTATCCGAGTTGATGATCGACTGCATGATCACCGTGGGCGAGGCCAGGTCGCCGCCGGAGTCGGGGTCGATCCAGTAGGCGGCGACCGACTGGGCGAAACCTTCGCCCGGCAATTCACGCAGCCGGAAGAGAATGCCGCGCTGGCAATCCATCTTGCGGCACACCGTCTCCAGTATGCCGTCCATCTCGCGCTGCCAGTCGCCCGCCTCGCGCAGGCGGCGCACGACATGCACGGCCGCCATCGCTGCGCCGCCCGGGCGCGAGGCATGCGTATCGGTGCGTGCTGCATCGGCAGTCATGGTCAATTCCAGGCCCGGACGTCGGTCGTTCAGAGCACCCTTCGTTCCCGCAGAAACGGCGAACCGCTCTATCGTTCGCTTGTTGACGCAATTCCGGACGGAAGGCTACGGCGAAACCGCCGAGCCTACCACTCACACTTTTCCTGGAATTGCTTTAGTTGGCGTCGCCATTCGGCAGCGAGAAGATATAGCCTTCGCCGCGCACCGTGCGCAGGAATTTCGGATTGGCTGGGTCGGCCTCGATCTTCTTTCGCAACCGCATGATGCGGATGTCGACCGCGCGCGAGGATTCCGGGTCCTCGACGAAGCCGATGGCTTCCGAAATCGCCGCGCGCGTCAGGAGCCGGTTGGCGCGGGTGAGGAAAACCTCGAGCACGTCGAACTCGCTCTTGGCCATCTCGATCACCGCGCCATTGGCGGCGGTGACCATGCGACCGTCGAAATCGGCCTGAAAGCCGCCGAAATTCATGAAACGCCGATTACCGGTCTCGGCCTTCGCGGCTTGCGGCTCGGCCGGCTGCGGCACGCGGCGCAAAACGCTGCGCACCCGCGCCAGCACCTCGCGCAATTCGTACGGCTTGACGATGTAATCGTCGGCGCCGAGCTCCAGCCCGACGATGCGGTCGAGCGCGGTGCCGGCTGCGGTGGCATAGATGATGCCGATCGGCGTCTTCGAGCGCAGCCAGCGGCCGAGCGACAGCCCGTCCTCACCGGGCATGGCGATGTCGAGGATGGCAAGGTGAAAGGGCTGCGTTTCGAACAGCGCGCGTGCCGCCACGGCATTCTCGGCCGTCACGACGTCATAGCCGCTGGCGCCGAGATACTCGGCCACGGCCTCCCTCAGATCCGGTTCGTCCTCGACGACGATGATGCGTGCCTTCACGACGCGCTCGCTCCCGCTTTCAGCGGAAAGTAGATTGGGTATAAACATGATGTCCAGCACTCATCTCGAGTTGTCTGTGGCGGGGTGGAGAAAATGGCCGCACGATCCGTCATTGCGCTTGTGTCCGTCGCCGAGGTGGTGGCGGGCGATCTCGCCGACCATCTCGAGCGGCGTGGGCACGACGTGCGCCAGGCGCGCCAGCCCTGGGAGGCGGAGACGCTGCTTTCGGCCGGCGGTATCGATGTCGTGGTGGTCGGCGACGAGGTCACCCAGGCCGAGAGCCGCGAACTGCTCAAGCGCTACAGCAGCCAGGGCGCGGGTGGCGAGGGCGGCCCCGATTTCATCCTGATCTGCCGGCCGCGCGACCTTGTCGACAAGGTGCTGGCGCTCGAGCTCGGCGCCGCCGATGTGGTCGAAAGCCCGCTCAACGTGCGCGAGCTTGCCGCGCGCATCGGCGGCCTGCTGATGAGACGCGGCAGGGCCGCCGGGGAGCTGATCGTGCTGGAGAACGCCACTGTCGACCTGCGATCGGCCATGGTCATGCATCGCTCGGGTGCGGAGGATCAGCTTTCCCCGGGGCAGGTGGCGTTGCTGAAGCTGTTCCTGGCGAGCCCGCGCAAGGTGCTGACCCGCGACGACATCATTGCCGCGGCCCCGGCCGAGAATGCTGACGCTTTCGACCGTTCGATCGATTCGCGCATCGTGCGGCTGCGCCGAAAGCTCGACACCGAGACCATCATCACCATCCGCGGCGCCGGCTATCGTTTCGATCCACCAGCCTCGCGCAACGAGTGAATTCGGGTCGACGAGTCTATCAAGCATCGGATTCCCCAAAGCGGTGGTCATCTTGGGTCCGGCGCCTGGCGCTCAGCGCACCACAATGATCGAGGGGCCGGATAAAATGTCGGCGCCGGCGGTTGTCTCGGCGTGGGCGCGCTCCTTG
The DNA here is from genome assembly GCF_003952405.1 of Mesorhizobium sp. M2A.F.Ca.ET.043.02.1.1. Lineage (NCBI taxonomy): Bacteria > Pseudomonadati > Pseudomonadota > Alphaproteobacteria > Hyphomicrobiales > Phyllobacteriaceae > Mesorhizobium > Mesorhizobium sp. M2A.F.Ca.ET.043.02.1.1. Next base: position 2,194,060 of record NZ_CP034445.1, on the reverse strand, counting down.
AGCAGCACCGTCGCCAGCGCGGCAAAGCCGAGCAGGCCCTGCGCGTAAAGCAGCGCGGAAAGCACGGAGGCGGCAAATTTCGTCTTCATGTCCCTATCCTCAATCTCGATGTCGTCGGTGCTTCAGGAAACTCCCGAAGCGCCCGCGCCGCTGACGGAGCCCCCCGCTGCGGCGCGGGCCTTCGGTCCTCTCGGCAGCAAGTAGCCGGAGGGGCCGCGCGTCCTCAGCAGCCGGAGGCCGACCCGCCAGAGGGCCTTCAGCCGGTGGACGCGCAGGCTGGAGACAATCCAGACCGTGGCGATGAACAGAGCCATGTGCAGTGTCGAAACCTCGCTGGACGTCATCGCCGCCAGCGCCGTCACCGGGCTGCCGGCCACAGAGCCTGCGCCGCCGAGCGCGATTGCCGCGACGCTGATCCTGAGAAGCCAGGAGGGAGTTTCGATTTCCTGCCCATTTTCGTTTGCAGTTGTCTGTTCCCGTTGCGTCAAATCTGCCGCCGGCCTGTATCCAGATCATGCCGCCGTGGCTGCACTTTGTTGCAGTTTGGTTTCGAGCCGGGCGTAAAGTATTTAATATTAGAAATGAAATGAACTTTCGTTTGCGGGACTAAGCTCATTGTGTAGCGCCGACCTGCCGCGCCCCGGAAGAGGTCCGATGTAATGGCTGGCCGGAGCTTTTTGTTAACTTATGGAAACGAATTCGAAACAGAAACGAGCATCAAGCGAAATAGCTCGGAAACGGACGAGCACGATAAGAGCCCATCGAAATTGAAGCCGGACACAACGGCAAAAAACAGAGGGATCCGTCATGCATACCGCCATTTCCGCCAAGCTCATCCATGTCGCCGCCGCCGCGCTCAGCGGTGCCGCGCTGCTCTTCGGCGCCGGCAATGCCGCTCACGCCAACCAGATCGTCGCCAAGGTCTCGCTGTCGCAGCAGATCATGGAAGTCACCGTCGACGGTCGCCCGACCTACACCTGGAAGGTCTCGACCGGCGCGAGGGGGCACATCACGCCGACCGGTTCGTTCAAGCCGACGCGCATGCATGAGATGTGGTACTCGAAGAAATACGACAACGCGCCAATGCCGCATTCGGTGTTCTTCAGCGGCGGCTACGCCGTCCACGCCACTTACGCCATCAGCCGTCTCGGCCGTCCCGCTTCGCATGGTTGCGTGCGGCTGCATCCCGACGCGGCAGCCGACTTCTATCAGCTCGTCGAGGCCTTCGGCCCCGCCAACACCAGCATCGTCATCGTCAAATAGCCGGATCGGGTAGCAGGCCGTTGCCGCCTTCGGGACCAAACTGAAGCCGTGAGGCAGCCGCCAAAAAAGAGGCCGGAATTTCCGGCCTCTTTTGTTTTTAGCTGTCGTGCCGATCAGCTCGGCAGTGCCGGCATCAGCTTCGGATCGGGCTTCTCGGCGAGATGCGGCAGGTCCTTGCTGGCAATGAAGGTGTAGAACATCGGCACGACGAAGAGCGTGAACATCGTGCCGACCAGGATGCCGGTGAAGATGACCAGGCCCATCGAATAGCGGGCGGCCGCGCCGGCGCCGCTGGAGATGATAAGCGGCACGACGCCCAGCGCCATCGCCGCCGTCGTCATCAGGATCGGCCGCAGGCGCACCTTGGCCGATGCGATGATGGCGTCGCGGCGGCGCATGCCGTGCACCTCGCGCTGCTGGTTGGCGAACTCCACCAGCAGAATGCCGTGCTTGGTGATCAGGCCGATCAGCGTGATCAGGCCGACCTGGGTGTAGATGTTGAGCGTCCCGAGCCCGATGTTGAGCGGCACGATGGCGCCGAAGATCGACAGCGGCACGGCCATCATGATGATCAGCGGGTCGCGGAAGCTCTCGAACTGGGCCGCCAGCACCAGATAGATCACGACCACCGCCGCGGCGAAGGCGATCAGGATGGTGTTGCCCTGCTCCTTCTCCTGCCGCGACTGGCCGGAATAGTCGATGAAGAAGGTGTCGGGCAGGGTCTCATTGGCGATATCCTCCAGCACCTTCAAGCCGTCGCCGGTGGTCACGCCGGGCAAAGGCAAGGCCGAAATCGTCGAGGAGTTCAGCTGGTTGAACTGCTCGATGGCCGCCGGCGAGGCGTTGGTCGAGATCTTCACCACCGCCGACAGCGGCACCATCTTGCCGTCGACGCTGCGAATGAAATACTCGCCAAGCTTCTCGGGGTTGTCGCGGAATTCCTGCGGCACCTGCGGGATGATGTCGTAGCTGTTGGAATCGCGGTCGAACTGCGCCACCTCGGCGCCGCCGACCAGCAGCGTCAACGTATTGCCGATATCGGCGATCGGCAGGTTCAACGCCGCCGCGCGCTCGCGGTCGATGGTGACCGTCACCTGCGGCGCGTCGTAGGCCATCGAGTTCTGCACGACGATGAAGCGGCCCGAGGCCTGCGCCTTGTTCTTGATTTTCTCGGCCTGATCGAAGACCTCCGAGGGGTCGCCGGTGGAGCGCACGACCATGGAGATCGGCAGGCCGCCGCCGGAACCCGGCAGCGTCGGCGGCGCGAAGACGAAGGCCTGAACGCCGGCGACCTTGGCGAGCCGTGCGGTGATGTCGGCCTGCAGTTCCTTCGAATTGCGCTTGCGGTCCGCCCAATCCTTGAAGGCGAAGCCGACGAAGGCGCTGTTGGTGGCGCCGCCGAAGGCAACGGCCGAGAACTGCGCCCGGGTCTCGGGGATGTCCCTCACCAGGCCGAGCATCTGGTTGACATAGGTCTCGGTGTAGTCCGACGTCGCATAGCGCGGCGCGGTCACCAGAGAGAGCAGGAAGCCCTGGTCTTCTTCGGGCGCCAGTTCGGTCGAGGTCTTGGTGAACATGAAGCCGGTGAGGGCGACAAGCGCCACGACGATGATCAGCGTCACCGGCCGGTTCCGGAGCGAGGCGGTGACGGCCCGTTCATAGAAGCGCTCGACGCGGCTGAATGTACCATCGACGATGCGCTGGAAGCGTCCGTGCTGGCCAGCCTTCAGCAAACGCGCCGACATCATCGGCGTGATCGTCATGGCGATCAGGCCCGACAGCACCACAGAGCCGGCCAGCGTCACCGCGAATTCGCGGAACAGCGCGCCGGTCAGGCCTCCGGTGAAGGCAAGTGGGGCGAACACGGCGGCCAGCGTGATGGTCATCGCCACGATGGCCGTCGCGATCTCGCGCATGCCGTTGAAGGCCGCCTGCATCGGCGACATGTGGTCCTCTTCCATGTGGCGGTGGATGTTTTCCACCACCACGATGGCGTCGTCGACGACGAGGCCGATCGCCAGCACCATGGCAAGCAGCGACAGAAGGTTGATCGAGTAGCCGACCGCAAACAGGATGAAGCAGACGCCGATCAGCGACAGGGGGATGGTCACGATCGGCATCATCACCGAGCGGAACGAGCCGAGGAACAGAAGGATCACCACGATGACGATGGCGACGGCCTCGCCGATGGTCTTGAACACTTCCTCGATCGAGGCGCTGATCTGGCCGGTGGCGTCGTAGACGACCTCGATCGTCATGCCTTTCGGCAGCGTTTCCTGAATCACCGGCACGAGCTTGGTGACCGCGGCCGCAGTCGTCAGCGGGTTGGCGGCCGGCGTCGGGAAGATGGCGAGGAAGGTTCCCGGCTTGCCGTTGAAGCTCACCCTGGTGTCGGTGCTGGCCGCGCCGAGCTCGACACGCGCGACATCGCGCAGGCGCACAACCTCGCCGTTCGTCGAGCGGATCGGGAGCTGGGCGAAGGCCTCCGGCGTCTGCAGGGTCGAATGCACGGTGATCGAGGAGACCACATACTCGTTCTGGGTGTTGCCGGGCGCCGACAGGAAATTCGAGTTGTTGATGGCGGTCAGCACGTCAACCGCCGTGGCGCCGCGCGCGGCGAGCCGGATCGGGTCGATCCAGATGCGCATGGAATATTCCTGGGCGCCGAAGATCTGGACGTCGGCGACGCCTTCCACGGTCGAAATGCGGGGCCGAATGACGCGCTCGATATACTCAGTGAGCTGCTCCTTCGTCATGTTCGGGTTCTGCATCGAGATGTACATCATCGCGAACTGCTGCCCGGTGCCCTTGACGATGACCGGATCCTTGGAGGCGTCCGGCAAGGTGCCGCGCACGCCCTGGACCTTGGACAGCACCTCGGCGAGCGCGACGTCCGGATTGGAGCCGAGCTTCATCTGCACCGTGACCGTGCTCGAGGACGGACGGCTGGACGAGGTGACGTAGTCGATGTTTTCGGTCGAGGCGACGGCGCGCGCGATCGGCGCCGAGATGAAGCCCTGGATGAGGTCGGCGCTGGCGCCCGGATAGGCCGTGGTGATCGTGATCGCCGTCTCGTCAACCTTGGGATACTGGCGGATCGACAGGCCGAAGATGCCCTGGAAGCCCAGCAGCAGGATCATGCAGGCCAGCACCGTCGACAAGACGGGCCGGCGAATGAAGAGGTCGGAAAAGCTCATTGCTGAACCTCTTTGTTCGCCGATTTGCTGGGGTCGATAGTGTTGTCGACAGCAACCGACATGCCGTTGAAGAGCCGGTTCTGGCCGGCGGTGACGACCTGGTCGCCGTCCTTGAGGCCCTCGACGATCTCGACCATGCCGTTGTTGCGGCGGCCGAGCTTCACGAAGATCTGCGAGATGGTGAACGCCTGCTGCTGCGCGGCATCGGCCGGCTTGGCGTCAGCCGGCTTCGTGGCGTTGTCGGCGGGTTTGGACGCGTCCGCCTGCGGCTTGGCGGCATCGGCGGTGGCCTTCTGCTCGTCCGGCTTTGCCGGCGCGGCAGCGGCGCCCTCCGCCGGCTTTGCCGGCACAACCACGAAGACATAATCGCCGTAGAGGCTCGTCGTCACCGCGGTTTGCGGCACGGAGATGACATTGTCTTCCTGCGGCAGCTCGACACGGATCTGGACGAACTGGCCAGGCGTCAGCTTGCCTTCCGGATTGGCGACCTCGCCGCGGATCGAAACCAGCCGGCTTGCCGGATCGATCTTGGGATCGATGCCGCGGATGGAGCCGGCAAACGACATGTCCGCAAGGCTGCTGCCGAGCTTGACGGTCTGGCCGATCTTGAGCAGCGGCAGCTGCTGTTCGGGAACCGTGAAGTCGACCCGCATCGTGTCCAGATCCTGGATCGTCACCACCGAATTGCCGGGGGCCAGATATTGGCCGATATCGATCTTCGGGATGCCGACCGTGCCGCCGAAGGGCGCGGACAATTGCTTCTGGTCGAGCACCGCCTGCAGCTTGTTCACCTGTGCCGCCGAGGCATCCGCGGCGGCGCGCGCGGCGTCGAGCGTCGCGTCCGTGCCGACGCCGCGCCGCTGCAATTCGATCGCGCGGGTCAGCGCCGCCTGGTCGGAGGCGGCCTGCGCCTTCTGCGCCACCAGATCAGCCTTCTCGACCGCGTCGTCCAGCTGCAGGAGCACCGCGTCGGTGGCGACCTTCTGGTTGGCGTGGAAGAGGATGTTCTTGACGATGCCGCTCGTTTCGACGGTAAGGTCGACGCCGCGCACGGCATTGACGGTGCCGATGGCCTCGACGCCCGGCGTCCATTCCGAAGGCTTGACGACCACTGTCGAGACCGTGGCGGCCGGCGGCTTCATGGTGGCGAAATACTGCTTGATGCCGGCATCGCGCATGAAGTTGAAACCAACGATGCCGACGCAGACGAGAGCGAGCAGAATCAGGAACACAGCGATGGTGAAAAAGCGCTTCACGGACAGTCCCTCGAGCCGGCAACCGGCAAACAATCGATGCCGGGACACATATCGACAACAGGTCCCGACTTCAAACGGCGCCTTACTGTACCGGCTGGACGGTCTTGTCAATTCCGCCTAAGCTAATATAGGGGAGGCGTGATGAGAGCACCCAGGGCAAACTCACGCGAAAAGATACTTGCCGCCGCCGCCGACGTGGCGCGCGAAGCAGGCCCGGGAAGCTTGTCGCTCGAGGCAGTCGCCAGCCGCGCCGGGGTGTCGAAGGGCGGCTTGCTTTACAACTTCCCGACCAAGGCCAAGCTGATGCAGGGCCTTGTCGAAAGCTATCTCCGCGACTTCCAGACGGCGTTGGAAGCACGCACCGCCGAGGCCAGGCACGAAAGCGCCCTCTCGGCCTATATCAAGCTGTCGGCCGACGACTGCGAGCGACCGAAACCCTCGGCCTCCTGGATTTTCTCGGCGATCGCCGAAGATCCCGATTTCCTGGCGCCGATAAAGGCCTTCAAGCACCAACTGCTCGAACGGTTGAAGGAAGAGACCAGCGATCTCGGCTCGCTGCTGGTCTGCTTTCTCGCCATCGAGGGGATGCGCAGCATGAACCTTTTCGATTCCGATGTGCTTTCCGAAGACGAGCATAAGCTTCTGGTGGCCTCGCTCCTGAAGATAGCCGGATAGGTGGCCTGCCGGCCAAGGCGTCACACCAGCTTCATCCTAGGGACATAGCGTCCTTCCCGGTTCTTTGCTGCAATGCAAATGGAGTGGGACAATGGTGGACGTAGTTTCAAGTGAGGCGGGGATCCCGAGACCGGATCATCCCTTGGAGCAATCGGGCGGGGCGAAATGGTTTCTGCCGGCTTTCGGCGTGCTGGTGCTCGTCGGCATCATCTATGTCGGCTACGCGCTCAGCCAGGATCTGGCGATCGCCAAGACGGTACCGTGGATCCTGCTCGGCATAGCGCTTCTGATTGCGCTGGGCTTCGAATTCGTCAACGGCTTCCACGACACCGCCAACGCCGTCGCCACCGTCATCTACACGCGGTCGCTGCCGGCCGAATTCGCCGTCATGTGGTCCGGCGTCTTCAACTTCCTCGGCGTCTTGACCTCGAGCGGCGCCGTGGCGTTCGGCATCCTGTCGCTGCTGCCGGTCGAGCTCATCCTGCAGGTCGGCTCGTCATCCGGCTTCGCTATGGTGTTCGCCCTTCTGGTCGCCGCCATCCTGTGGAACCTGGGCACGTGGTTCCTCGGCCTGCCGGCTTCGAGCTCGCACACCATGGTCGGTTCGATCATCGGCGTCGGCCTCGCCAACCAGTTCATGGCTCCGGCAGGAAGCGCCACCAGCGGCGTCGATTGGGGGCAGGCGACCAATGTCGGCACCACCCTGCTGGTCTCGCCGATCGTTGGGTTCTTCGCCGCCGCGGTGCTGCTCTATGCGATGAAGCTCCTGGTGCGTAATCCTGCCCTCTACGAAGCGCCGAAGGGCAAAACGCCGCCGCCATGGTGGATCCGCGCGCTGCTGATCTTCACCTGCACCGGCGTCAGCTTCGCGCATGGCTCCAATGACGGCCAGAAGGGCATGGGCTTGATCATGCTGATCCTGATCGGCGTGGTGCCGACCGCCTATGCGCTCAACCGCACGCCCGACATCAACTATCTCGACGCCTATAAGTCGGCATCCGTCGCCGTCGAGCAGGCGCTGGGCAAATATGTCAAGCCGGGGGTCACCGTCGCGGATGACAATGCCGCAAAGGCCGCCGTGCAGGAAGCCGTGCGCAGCAAGTCGTGGAACGATCAGACGACGCTCGCGCTGCAGACCTACATCCACAGCACGACCGCCGGGCTGCAGCCCTACGCCACCGTCGACAACGTTCCGACCGACCTGGTCAGCAACGCGCGCAACGACATCTACCTGATCGGCGAGGCGCTGAAGCTGATCGACAAGAAGAAGCTGCTGCCGATGCAGCGCGCCGACCTGAAGGCGGTCACCGACTATCACAAGGCGGTCGACAACGCGACGAAATTCATCCCGCTGTGGGTGAAGATCGCCGTGGCGCTGGCGCTTGGGCTCGGCACCATGGTCGGCTGGAAGCGCATAGTCGTCACCGTCGGCGAGAAGATCGGCAAGAGCCACCTGACCTATGGCCAGGGCGCCGCCGCCGAGCTGGTCGCGATGGTCACCATCGGCATGGCCGACCGTCTCGGCCTGCCGGTGTCGACCACCCATGTGCTGTCGTCCGGCGTCGCCGGCACGATGGCGGCCAACGGCTCCGGCCTGCAGTGGTCGACCGTGCGCAATCTTCTGCTGGCCTGGGTGCTCACGCTGCCCTGCTCGATCGCGCTCGCCTTCGTGCTGTTCGTGATCTTCCGCCAGGTTTTCTGAGTCTGGCGCAAAGAGTTCAAAAAGGCAGCGCCGGTCGCCGGCGCTGCCTTTTTTGTTTGGGCAAACCCATGTTCGGGACACGAGTCGCGAGGGATGTATTTGCTGCGTCGAAATAGCGCTCGGAGATAGCCGAGCGCCCCTCATGTCGTCATTCCATGGCGGAGCAAGGAGCGAAAGACGCGGCGCAGACCATAGAATCCATTCCGTTACCTATGAGCGTCACGGCGGTCAGAAAGATCTTTGTTCTGCGCCGTCTTTACCCTTCGCGCCAAGCCACGGAATGGATCCTCGGGTCTTCGCGACGCCGCTTCGCGGCTGCTCCGCCCGTGGATGACGACGCGAGGCAGGGTTTCGACAAGCCGTAGGGCCGATCCGCTCGATCGAACGACTGGGTTCTCGCGGCCAACAGATACGATGCCGCTGAAAGCCGCAGCGCAGGGCTGATCAGGTCGGGTCTTCGCGATGCAGGTCGTGGATGGTGACGCCATCGGCATTGTCGGGCAGCATCAGCCATTTCTTGTGGCGCAGCGTGCGCTCGGTGTCTTCCAGGCCCATCTCCCAGTGCTCGCGCATCGAGGTGCCGGAGAACTCATAGTCCTTGGCGTGGCCTTCATAGCCTTTGTGCTGGTAGATCAGGTGGACGATGTTGACCACGCCGGCGTCGGAATAGTCGGCGATCAATTCCCTCTCGCCGTCCTTCAACTGCTCCGGCGGCACGCGCTTCAGCGCGTCAAGCAGCTTCATCTTGAGCGCGTGGATGCGCTGGAAATTGTCGGTGTTCTGGCGCGTGCGGCTGGAATACATGATGTCCTTGTGGCGCGACAGGACGTCGGCCATGCCGCGCGGCAGCACGCCGCGGGCGCTGAACAGATCGACCTGGAAAACCAGCGAGGAGCGGTCCTCCTCCTGGTCGAGCAGATATTGCAGCGGCGTGTTGGAGACGATGCCGCCATCCCAGTAATACTCGCCCTCGATGCGGATCGAGGGAAAGGCCGGCGGCAGCGCGCCGCTCGCCATGATGTGCTCCGGCCCGATGCGCACCTTGTCGGTGTCGAAATAAACGAAATTGCCGGTCCGGACATTGACCGCACCGACGCTCAACCGCTTCCTGCCGTCGTTCAGCACGTCGAAATCGATCAGGCTTTCCAGCGTGTCCTTGAGCTCGGCGGTGTCGTAGAAGCTGGTGGCGCCGTCTGCCCCGGCCAGCTGGAACCAGGGGTTGGGGCTGCGCGGCTTGAAGAAGCCTGGTTGGCCCATGGCCATGGTCATGAATGACGAGGTCTGGTTGCGGATATCGCGATAGATGTCGCCTTCCGGCGTATAGGCCCAGATCTTGCGGCCCGAGACGGTCTGCCAGAACTGCTCCAGCCGCTGCAGGCGGCGGCTCGGCTCGTTGCCGGCGATGATCGAGGCATTGATGGCACCGATCGAGACGCCGGACAGCCAGGTCGGCTCGCAGCCGGCGTCGGCTAGCGCCTGATAGACGCCGGCCTGATAGGCGCCGAGCGCGCCGCCGCCCTGGAAGACCAGGGCGATGCGGTCGTATTGCGCGGTGATTTCAGCGATGGTGGCGGCGGCCGCCCTGTTGCGGTTACGCTCAAGCACCGGCTTTCTCCAGCGCCTTCACGCCGGCAGCCGATCGGCCGTGGTCGGCGAGATAATCATGCACGACTTCGCCGAGGCCGAGCGTCAGGTCGGCGGTGAAGTGAACGGCCGAGACGATGTCGAGCACAGGCAGCTTGGCCACATCGGCCATGACATGGGGGCGCAGGTCGAGCGCGGCGGGCGCCGTCCAGGCCTCCTTCAGTGTGACGTCGGTGAGATAGTAACGCACCAGCTCGCAGATGCGCGGGCTGCCGTCGACATGCGGAATGATCTTGATCAGGAAATTGGGCGCGGCGAGCGCTGCCAGCACCTGGTCGTGGTCGGCCTCGCGATGCTTGTAGCCCATGGTGCCGGTGGCGCACAGAACGCTGCCATAATGCAGCGTGCCGACCACCACCTCGCCCTCATGCACGATCTTGGGGCTGGCGAGCTTCTTGGGGAAGCCCCAGAGCTCGCGGCCGCCGGCGATCGGCGCGTCGTCGTCGAGATACATGGAATGCACATAGCCGCCATGCTGGCCCTTATAGCGCACCGGGATGACCTGGCCGGTCTCGGTGTAGTCGCCGAAGCCGGTCGAGTCCGGCATGCGGATGAACTCGTATTTGACCAGCGGCTCGTCAATCTCGAGCGGCGCGGGCACGACCGCCTCCAACGCCTCACGCGTGGTGCGGTAGGTGATGATGATGTATTCGCGGTCGAAGAAACGGTAGGGTCCGGGCGGGAAGGAAGGGTTGGTGAGGGGCATCGCGTAGGCGCGCTTCACGACATCGTCGATTTCCAAGCTATTCACCCATCGGTTCAGGAACGACACGCGCTGGACGCGCGGCAGGATATGTTGCACGGCACCATGACAGTGCCATGTCAGCCGCATCGAGCGCCAGCTTGGCGGGCATCGGACAGCATCACAACATTGTAATCGCTACGACATATGGTCATGGCGTTGTCATGCTGCGGCGCACAAACTATGTGCCCTTGTAGTTCCCTTCCCTCCTGTCGCGAGATCTCCCATGGGTTCCCTGTCTTCGAAGAATGCGCTCGTCACCGGCTCGACCAGCGGCATCGGCCTTGCAATCGCCCGCGCCTTCGCCGCCGAGGGCGCCAACGTCACCATCAACGGCCTGGGCGATGACGCGGTGATCGAGCAGGAGCGGGCCGGCATCGAAAGGGATTTCGGCGTCAAGTGCCGTTACTCGGACGCCAACATGATCGATGGCGCAGCCGTCACCGCCATGATCCATGAGGCCGAGGAGGCGTTCGGCAGCCTCGACATCCTGGTCAACAATGCCGGCATCCAGCATGTCGCGCCGATCGAGGAATTTCCCGACGACAAGTGGGAGGCCATCATCCGCATCAATCTGCTTGCCGCCTTCTACGCCATCAAGGCGGCGGTGCCGGGCATGAAGCGCCGCACATGGGGCCGCATCATCAACACGGCCTCGGCGCATGCGCTGGTCGCTTCGCCGTTCAAGTCGGCCTATGTCTCGGCCAAGCATGGCATTGCCGGCCTGACCAAGACGGTGGCGCTGGAAGTGGCGCAGGACGGCATCACCGTCAATGCGATCGCGCCCGGCTATGTCTGGACGCCGCTGGTCGAGAAGCAGATCCCCGACACGATGAAGGCGCGCGGCATGACCGAGGAACAGGTCAAGCACGATGTGCTGCTGGCAGCGCAGCCGACCAAGGAATTCGTCACCGTCGAGGAGCTTGCCGCGCTGACGCTTTTCCTGTGCTCGGACGCCGCCAAGCAGATCACCGGCGCGACCCTGCCGATGGATGGCGGCTGGACCGCGCAGTAGGGCAAAGGTCGTTTCAGGGAAGGGCGGAGCGGAGCTCGCGTCCTCATAGAGCAGTTCACCGTTTCACGGAAACAGTGAACCGCTCTATCTCTCTGTTTTTGCGCAATTCCGGACGGAAAACCGCTCACACTTTTCCTGGAATTGCTCTAGGCAATTTGATTTCTTGACAATCGCAGGGGACCGTTCCAGCATTCCCGTAAGGGGTTCCCCGCGATGACCCCGTGAGGCGTCAGCCCAACGATCGCGTCCAGACTCTCTCTGTTCAGGAGGTGGACGCCATGCCATCAACAACCGCAATCACCGTTCCGCAGCTTGCCCGTATCGTCGGCCTGCCCGACGCGCCTTGCCTGGTCGATGTGCGCACCGACGAGGACTATGAAGCCGACCCGCGCCTGCTGCCGGCGTCATGCCGGCGCGATTTCCGGACTGTGTCGACCTGGGCGGCCGAGTTCTCCGGAGCAAAAGTCGCCGTCATCTGCCAGAGGGGGCAGAAACTCTCGCAAGGCGTTGCCGCATGGCTGCGTCATGAAGGCATTCCGGCGGAGTCGCTGGAAGGCGGCTTCGAGGCCTGGGTCGCCGCCAAGGCGCCATTGGTCAGCGCCAGCGCGATCCCGCCGCGCGACGAAAAGGGGCGCACGGTCTGGGTCACGCGTTCGCGGCCGAAGGTCGACCGCATCGCCTGCCCCTGGCTGATCCGCCGCTTCGTCGATCCCGAGGCGGTGTTCCTGTTCGTCGATCCGGCCGAGGTGCCCCTGGTGGCCGATCGCTTCGGCGCGGTTCCCTTCGACATCGAAGGCGTGTTCTGGAGCCATCGGGGCGATCGCTGCAGCTTCGACACGATGATCGAGGAATTCGGCCTGCGCGTCGACGCGCTCGACCGACTGGCGCTGATCGTGCGGGCCGCCGATACGGCGCGCCTCGACCTCGTCCCGCAGGCGGCCGGGTTCCTCGCCGCCTCGCTCGGCCTGTCGCGCATGTTTCGCGACGATCTCGAGCAGTTGGAAGCCGGCATGCTGCTCTACGACGCCTTCTTCCGCTGGTGCCGCGACGCCGCGGACGAGACGCATAACTGGCCGGCCGGAGGCAAGGCGCCATGACCGCGCTCGCCAAGGACGACGCCGCGCCGCCGGTGGATACCCCCGCCATGCCGAGCTTCCGTGAGGCGACGCGGCTCTGGGCCAAGATCGGCCTGCTGTCCTTCGGCGGGCCGGCCGGGCAGATCGCGCTGATGCACAAAGAGCTGGTCGAGGAGCGCCGCTGGATCGGCGAGGAGCGTTTTCTGCACGCGCTCAACTATTGCATGCTCCTGCCTGGACCTGAGGCGCAGCAGCTTGCCGTCTATATCGGCTGGCTCCTGCACCGGACCGCCGGCGGCCTCGTCGCCGGCACACTGTTCGTGCTGCCCGGCGCGCTGGTGATGCTTTGTCTGAGCAGCTTCTACATGCTCTACAACGACGCGCCGGTGGTCGAGGCGCTGTTCTTCGGGGTCAAGGCGGCGGTGCTGGCCGTCGTCGTCGAGGCGGTGATCCGCATCGGCAAGCGGGCGCTGAAGAACCGCGTAATGGTGGCGATCGCGGTGGCGGCCTTCCTGGCGATCTACATCGCCAAGCTGCCGTTCCCGCTGATCGTGCTTGCGGCTGGCCTCATCGGTTGGATCGGCAACCGCTTCGCGCCAGGCCTGTTTTCCGGCTCGGCCCATGGCAAGGGTGGGGCTACCGTCGACAGAATCGGCGTGGTCGACCTGATGTTCGAACGCGGCGAGCTGGCCCACACCGTGCCCACCAAATGGCACGCGGTCCGCACCATCGCCATCTGGCTGCCGCTCTGGCTCGGACCGGTGGCGCTGATCGCCGTGCTGGTGGGGCCAGGCAGCGTGTGGGCGCAGATCGGCGGCTTCTTCAGCCTGATGGCCGTCGTCACCTTCGGCGGCGCCTATGCGGTTCTGGCCTATGTCGCGCAGGCGGCGGTCACCTCTTTCGGCTGGCTGTCACCCGGCCAGATGGTCGACGGGCTGGGCCTCGCCGAGACAACGCCCGGACCGCTGATCCTGGTGCTGCAATTCGTTGGCTTCGCCGCCGCCTATCGCCATGCCGGCCTTGCCAGCCCGCTGCTCGCCGGGTCGCTCGGATCGCTGCTGACGCTCTGGGCGACCTTCGTGCCCTGCTTCTTCTGGATATTTCTGGGCGCCCCCTACATCGAGCAGCTGAGGCAGAACCGAGCGCTGGCAGCGGCGCTCGGCGCGATCACCGCGGCGGTGGTCGGCGTGATCATGAACCTGGCGCTGTGGTTCGCGCTGCATGTCGTCTTCGGCAAGGTCGCAAGCGTCGGTTGGGGCGTGGAGGTGCCGGTCCTGTCCTCGCTCGACTGGCGCGCCGCGCTGCTGTCGGTTGCGGCGATGGTTGCCATGTTCAGGCTGAAACTCGGCATGCTGCCGACGCTGGCGGCATCGGCGCTGGCGGGACTTTTCCTGTCGGCGCTATAGGCCGCGCGCAGTTCCGATCACATCAGCGTGAATGAAAAAGCGGAGCGGCCGGGAATAAACGGCCCGGTCCGCCGGTCTCCAAGGCATGCGCCTTTTTGCGCAACGGCAGGAGACCATCATGAAGCGGCACGAAGACAGATACGCACGGGTCGGAGAGGGCGAAGGCGTCAGCCGGCGTCGACCTTTGGAGCGTTGGCGCCGGGCGCATCTGTTCCGGGCGATCCCGCCACGCCGCCGGCCCTGATCCGTGCCGATCGCAACCATCGAAACCCACGACCATGACGGCGAGCACCCCGTTGCAGCCAGCGATGCGCCGTCCCCTTGTGAGGCGCCCCTTGCTTCCGAGACTCTTGACTCCGGTGACACCAATGCCTTCTCCTCCCTCGAAGCAGGCGCCATCGCCTGCGGTCGCGATCTTCACCCGCACGAGCAGGGACAGATCGTCGCCTCCCGCTGAGGGAAGCGGCAGACCCATGGCGGGAGCGCCCGACGGCGGAACGGTGTTGAGCGAAAAGATGCTGGCCGCGCGTTTTGCCGAGGTGGTGCTACCGCATCTTGGCGATGCGCTGTCGCTCGCCCGCTGGCTGACCGGCAACACCGCCGATGCCGAGGACGTGGTGCAGGAGGCCTGCCTCAAGGCGCATGCGGGCATCGCCGGATTCGCTGGGGGAAATCCCCGCGCGTGGCTGCTCACCATCGTGCGCAACGCCTCCTATACATGGATGGCGAAGAACCGGCCGCGCAGCGTGGTGGCGGTCGGCGACCTCGCCGATCTCGACGACGTCTCGCCGCCGCCCGACAATGATGCCGACAGCCCGGAGGCGGCGCTGATCGCCAAGGCAAATTCGGCGGCGGTGGAAGCGGCGATCGCGAGGCTGCCGCAAGCCTTCCGCGAAACGCTGGTGCTGCGCGACATAAACGGTCTCAGCTACCGCGAGATCGCCGCCATGCTCGGCGTGCCGCAAGGCACGGTGATGTCGCGACTGGCAAGGGCTCGCGGCCTGTTGATGACGGAACTTGGAGGGCGCCATGAGCCCGCATGAAAATCGCCCGCGTGAGGATGGCCCCCGTGAGGATGGATTGCCGCAAGACCCGCAGGATATGAAGCTGATGATCCACGCCCTTGTCGATGGCGAGCTCGATGCCGCCGCCGCACTTGCCGTCGAGCGGCGCATGGCCGCCGATCCGGAACTGGCCGCCGAGCATGCGCGCCTTGTGGCGCTGCGTGGCGCTGTCGCCAGCGTGCCGCGCCCGACCGTCAGCGACGATTTCCTGGCGCGTATCGCCGCCATTGCCGAGGTGAAAAGCCCGGAAGAAGCGGAGGCGCCAAACGTCTCTTCCGCGAAGGCTGAGCCGCTGCCGCAACAGCAGCAAGGCAATGTCGTCGCGATGCAGCCGCGCGCGTCGCGCTGGTTCAACTCCTTCGACTGGCGCCAGATGGCGGCCTCAATCGTACTGACGGCGTTCCTCGCCAGCGGCGCGACGCAGTGGCTGGCGACGGCGGATAACGGGGCCGAAAGTTTCGCCGTGGCCGTCGCCAACGGCCATCGCCGCAGCCTGCTCGCGGCGAATCCGGTCGACATCGTGTCGTCCGACCGCCATACGGTGAAGCCATGGCTCGACGGCCGTATCGGCGTGTCGCCGGCGGCGCCGGACCTGGCCAAGGACGGCTACGCGCTGCTCGGCGGCCGCGTCGAGGTGATAGGCGACAGACCGATGCCGGCGCTGGTTTATCGCCATCACGAGCACCTGATCACGCTGGTCGCCGCACCCCGGCAGAACGAGGCCAAATCGATGCCGGTGGCGGACGACCTCTCGGCGGGGGGCTTCCTCCTGGTTCACTGGACCGACGATGCCTTCTCCTACTGGGCGATCTCGGATGCCGAACGCCCGGCGCTCGACGATTTCGTCGCCCGCTTCCGGGCGGCGATCATCGCCAATCCGACCGCGGGCAGTCCGGGGTAGGGAAACGAAACCTTTTATCGCCGCTATTTCTGAGGCCGATAATCCGTTTGGCTGGATGAGCGAAGGCAGGTGCCTGTCCGTCCAAGATGATCGCGCCAAAGCACTTGCCCCGTTGCGCCGGCCCCAAGACGCGCAAGTAGATAGCTCAAGGTCGACTTTGGTATGTTATAAACGCTCCGTTCTCGGGGCGGATACGGGGCAATGGATCAGGAAAGACTTCTAGCCGCAGTCCTCCTAGCTGATGTCGTGGGCAGCACGCCGCTCTATGAGCGCATTGGCGACGATGCCGCCCTGCGGCAGGTCTCGGATTGCCTCGACGCGATACGCGCGATCGTCGCCCAGCACGGCGGTGACTTCATTTACTCGAAGGGCGATGACGTGCTCAGTCTGTTCGAGAGCTCGGAGGCGGCGCTGAGGGCCGTCTGCCAAATCAACACCCAACTGACGAGGGGGCCGTTAAGCGCCCGGATCGGATTGCATTTCGGGGCGGTCATTCGCGCGCGCGGCGCGGTATTCGGCGATGTTGTCAATGTCACCGCAAGGCTGTCCACCACGGCCAATCCGGGGGAGGTGCTGATCAGCCAGAGCTTCTTCGAAGCGCTTTCGGCGGGCAGCCGCAGTGCCTTGCGGCTCCTCGACCAAATGGGGTTCAAGGGCAAGCAGGGACTCTTCGATGTCTATACCCTGCGGAGCGACGATGGGGCGCTCAGTACGCAGATCGCCAGCCGGGGCACCATTATCGAAAGGCGCTCCGCGCCGCCGCGGCAGATCAATCTGGTCATCCGCTATGGAGATCAGTTGGGGTCCTGCCGAAACAATGAATTCGTGACGATCGGCCGATCTCCGGAATGCGATATCGTCGTCCAGCGGCCCTGGGTCTCGAGGCACCACGCGACCTTCACCATTTCGAATGGCAAGGCACGGCTTGTCGAGCGGAGCTCGTCAGGCACATTTGTGTCGATGGGACCCGGCCAGGAAGAAGTATTCGTACGCCGCGAGGATATCCTGCTCTTCGGCTCCGGCGTCATCTCGCCCGGACGCAGATCGTCCCTCCGCGACGCCCAGGTCCTGCACTACGAAGTTGTCTCAGGCTGACCTGGCCGGTTGGGCGGGATCGCCGCACCGCCGGCTCTAGATCTCGGCCGGAATTGTCCTGTCGGATGCTGCGATGAGCGGCAGGCCAAGTTTCATCAGCCGCTTGATAGTCACCTTCAACGCGCCGCTTCCGGCAGGATCGCGGTCGACATTTCGGGCAAGGTCTGCCCGCCGTCTACGATGATACTTTGGCCGGTGATGTAAGCCGCTTCATCGGAAGCGAGAAAACGCACCGCGTGGGCAACGTCCTGCGGTGTGCCGAGACGGCGAAGCGGCACGGCGGCGCATTGTGCATCCACGAAGCTTTGTGACTGATGCTCCATCACGCCCTCCGTCAGGATGTTGCCCGGCTCAACGGCATTCAGCGTAACGTTCCAAGGCGCAAATTCGAGGGCCGCCGTGCGCATGAAGCCCAGAATTCCTGCCTTGCTAGCCGCATAGTGAGAATACCCAGGAGAAGATACGCGCGCACCCGTTATTGAGGACAAAAAGACCACCCTGCCGTGGCGCTGCCGCTGAAAATAGGGCAGGCAAGCCTTCGCCAGCAGGAAGGGCCCTCGCAGGTTGACCGCCATGACGCTGTCCCACTCGTCGGGCGTAATCGATGCGATATTGGTGTTCGGATAGATCGCAGCATTGGCAACGGCAATATCAAGTCGACCCATCTCGGCAAAGATATCATCGATCACGTGCGTGACCTCCGACTCATCGCTTGTATCCATGCGGCGATAAGTTGCTGCCAGACCCATTGCGCAAATGTTGGCGGCGGCGCGATAGCCGTCGACGTCCTTTATGCCCGTCAGGACGACTTGCGCTCCGGCGCGCGCCAGTTCAGTAGCAACACCCAGTCCGATCCCGCGTTGTGCGCCGGTGACGATGGCAACCTTTCCCAACAGGTCGAAGCCACTCATTGGGCAGCCCGAGCAAAAGCGGGCAACAAGCTGCCATGAGCTTCGATCAGCGCATCCACCAGGGCATCGATTTCGGCAAGCGAAAGCTCCGCTGCCGTGTGAGGGTCCATGGCGGCTGCGTGGTAGATGTGCTCGCGCTTCCCCGTGAGGGCGGCCGTCACGGCCAGCTCCTGCACATTGATGTTGCTCCGCATGATGGCGGCAAGCTGAACCGGGATGCGTCCGATGCGGATAGGCTGAATGCCGTTGCGATCGACATGGCAAGGAACTTCAACCGCAGCGTTCGATGGCAGATTTTCGATTAGGCCCCGGTTGGCGACATTGCCGTAGATCAGGCTTGGCTCACCCGTCACGCAGGCATGAATGATGGCGGCAGCATACTCCTTGCTGCGCGAGACTTCGATCGGCCGACTCTCGTCTTCCAGTTCGTGGCGCAGTTCATGCCATTGCGCGACCTGTCTTTCGCAACGGGTGATGTATTCGTCGAGCGGCAACCTGAATTCTTCCAGCAAGTCCTCGCGCCCGCGCTTGATGAACCAGGGCGTGTATTCCGAAAAGTGGATGGAACTCTCGGTAACGAAATGGCCGGAGTGCTTCATGACCGCGAAACGAACTGCATCATCGACGGGAAAAGTCCCATCGCGGGCAATCTGCCGAAGCCGCGGATAAAGGTCTACACGGCCGCCGCCCGGCAGGCGTTTTTCGAACTTGAGGAAAAAGGCCACATGATTAAGGCCGGCACACAGATAGTCGATGTCGGCAATATCCTCGCCGAGAGTGCGGGCCAGGAATTGCGATGTTTCCTGAACGGAGTGACACAGGCCGACATAGCGAATGTCCGGGTAGCCCTCGGCCATGGCCCAGCTGATCATGGCCATCGGGTTCACATAGTTCATCATCAGCGCCTGCGGGCAGTGCTTGCGCATGTCGTCGGCGATGGCAAACACGACGGGAATTGTACGCAGAGCCCGGAAGATGCCGCCGATGCCCAGAGTGTCGGCGATGGTCTGCCTCAGGCCGAACCTCTTCGGGACTTCGAAATCGGTGACAGTGGCCGGCTTATAGCCGCCCACCTGCATCATCAGGATGACGAAGTCGGCGTCCTTGAGGGCGATTGCCCGATCGACTGTCGCGACGAGCCTTACCTCGTCCTCGATCCCAAGCGCGCGGCAGATGCGGCGTGTCATGATCTCGGAGGTGGCAAGGCGGTCCCGATCGAGATCGTGAAGCGCGATTTCGCAACGCGAGAGAGCTTCATTGCTCAGCACGTCGCTGAGGATGTTGCGGGCGAACACCGTACTTCCGGCGCCGACGAGACAGATCTTGGGCATTGCGGGTATCCAGTCCTTGCTATGCGCTTTCGACGCAGCTTCCCTATTGCCATTGGAAACCGGAAAATGCTTGCTTGAATGCAATTGATATTTCCGGTTTTTAAGTGGAACCGCGCTAGCCGGGGCGCGAAGAACGGAGGGAGCGAATGCGTCAGCTTGACCCGCGCCAGACCGGCAACCGTTTTCTCAAGCCGGACGAATTCCTGGCTGAGACGCATATCGTGGAGCCTATGCCGGAAGCCCACTGGCACGACCATGTGGAACTCAACGTCATCACGCGCGGCGGCATGACCTATCTCATCAATGGCAAGCAGGTCAGCCTGCGCGAAGGCGCCATCTACTGCTTCTGGGCCGCTGTTCCTCACCAGGTGATATCTGCTGGTGACGGAACGGAGCTTGTCTGCATCTACGTGCCATTCGCCGATCTTCTGTCGCTTGCGGTCTCAAGTGATTTCAAGAACGACCTCATGGCGGGTCACGTCGTCACGGGCTCGTCCATCGACGCTGCCGACACATTATTGGTGACGCGCTGGGCGCGAGAGTGGGACACCAACAGCGAACTGGCCGCCGACATATTACGCGACGAGGTTCGCCTTCGCCTTCGCCGGCTGGCGGCCGACCCGCGCATCGCCGAGATAGGCTTGGGCGCCCTCGAAGCTGAACATCGGCGCCAGGCGATGCATGTCGCCGACCGGCGGGTGGTTGCGCGGGTGCAGCAGATGACGACCTTCATCAACAACGAATTCGCCAGGCCGATCAACGTTGCGGACGTAGCGCTTGTCGGCGGACTCCATCCGACGAACGCAACCGCGACCTTTCAGAAGGTCCTGGGACAATCCATCGCGCAATATCTGCGCCGCCGGCGGCTCAACCATGCACTGAAGCTTTTGGCCGACAGCGATATGGCAATTATCGAAGTGGCTTTCGAAAGCGGCCACGGCTCTCTCAGCCGCTTTTACGATGCCTTCCAGCGGCAGGTTGGCTGTACGCCGAAGGACTACCGCCGCCGCTTCCGCCCCTGAACGTAACCCGGATGTCGACGCTTCACTACCAGCGCCCGTTTTTTGCTCCTGCGACAGACCGAAGGGCTGAAAAACCTGAAAATTTGGGTCGAAACCGGCAAGAATATCAGAATTTCCAGCGATAGCTTTACCGTCTATTGGTGCGGGCAGCGGCCAAAAAGCATAGTGGGAACAATGCTGCCCGCTCGCGACGTCACGGGAGATAATCATGCGTTTGCCGAAGTCTGATCTGGTCTTCGCCTTCAGCGTCGTTTTGATGGCCACTACCAGCGGAATTGCGCTGGCCGATGATGCCAAGCCCTTTGCGGGACAAACAGTTTCGGTGCTCCTACCCTCGCCTCAGGATGCAAACATGGCGGCCGATTTCGAGAAAGCCACCGGCATCAAGCTCGATATGCAGACAGCGTCATGGGACGACGTGTCGGTGAAGATTTCGACGGCGTTGCTGGCTGGCACGGCGCCGGCCGATGTGACCGAGTTTGACTGGTCCTGGACCGGCCAGTTCGCTGCGGCAGACTGGTATACGCCGCTCAACGACACCGTTGACGCCGCGACCCTGGATGACATCAAGGGGTCGACGATCTTCAACGTGAACGGCAAGGTTCTGGCCATTCCTTACACGAACGACTTTCGCGTCATGCTGGTGAACAAGAAGCAGTTCGCCGACGCCGGCGTGACCGTCATGCCAAAGACGCTCGACGAGCTTGTAGCGGCGGCGAAGGCCGTCAAGGCCAAGGGAATCGTAAAGTATCCGATCGGCCTGCCGCTTTCCGCGACCGAAGGCGCATCGACAAGCTGGTACCTTCTGACCAAGGCGTTCGGCGGAGATCTTTTCGACAAGGATATGAAACCTCTGTTCACGGCGCCGGACTCGGCCGGCTACAAAGCGATGGCCTTCGAGATGATGCTCTTGAAGGAGGGCTTGGTTGACCCCGCCTCCACCGGTCTTAAAGACAGTGAGATCAATGAGACACTTTTCGCCAAGGGCCTGACCAGCATCATGATCAGCGGCGAACCGGGCCGTCTTGGCGCTTACAATGATCCCGCACAGTCTGTCGTTGCCGGGCAGGTTCAGGCAATTCCGGTGGCCACCGAAAGCGGCAAGACGCGCTCATTCGGGTTGCTGGAGGGCCTCGGCATCCCAAGGAATGCCCAGAACCCGGAAGCGGCCAAGGAATTCATCAAATGGATGACATCCAAGGACTATCAGATCCACAACTACGGAAACGGGGTATTGCCGACGCGCACGTCCGCGCTCGCAGAGCTGCAGCAACAGGGCAAACTGGTCAGCGGCGAGGCGATTGTCGAACAGGCGCCAACCGTGGAGGCGTTGTTCCCATCTGGCGCGCCCGCCTGGTATCCGCAATTCTCGCTGGCCGTAAACACCTCGATCAACAGCGCCGCAAAAGGTGAGATCAGTGTGGAGCAGGCCGTTCAGCGTATCGCCGAGGCCGCGGCTGAAGCCGTCAAGCAGTGACGTCGCAAACGGTAACCGTCCTCCCGCGACAAGGTCGTGGCGCCCGCAAAGTTGGGGACGCCACGACCGCCTTTTTGATGGTGCTGCCGATCCTGCTCACCATGGGCGGGCTCGTTTTCTACCCACTGCTGAGCACCGCATGGGACAGCTTGCACCGCGTCAACCCGATGCAAGCAGGGACCCCGTTCGTCGGCATCTCCAATTATACGCGCGTCTTCAGCGACGTAGAGGTGGGGCAGGCTTGGCTGAACACCTTCAAATATGTCGTAATCGCCGTTTTCGCCGAGACGGTGCTGGGGGTCCTTGCGGCTTCACTCATCAATCAGTTGAAGAGCGGGCGTCAGTGGGTGTTGGCAGCGGTGGTCCTGCCGTGGGCGCTGCCCGGCGTGGTCAGCGGGGTCATATGGCAATGGATCTATTCGCCCGGCCCCGGCCTCCTTAACGGGCTGCTGGTGATGATCGGTTTGGACTACGAGGGTCATCTCTGGTTCAACAACAGCACCAGCGCGATGCTTGCAGTCTCGGTGGTGCATATCTGGCGCATGTTGCCGCTGACCATCGTTATCGTGCTGGCGGCGATGCAAAGTATTCCGGGCGACCTCTATGAGGCCGCGCGCATGGACGGTGCCAGTCGCCTGGTGATGTTCCGCAATATTACCTTGCCGCTGACGCGCGGCGCGATCGCGGTGGCGATGACCAATGCCACAGTGTCGGCCTTCAACCTGTTCGACGAAGCGATCGTGCTTGCCCGCAACAGTCTGGAGACGAGGCCGATCCTGCTGCAGATCTATCTTGAGGCCTTCAAGAAACTCAATTTCTCGTACGGCATGGCATTGTCGCTGATGGTCACCTTCATTTCGCTCGCCATATCGCTTGGCTATGTGCTGCGCATCCACCGCAGCACGAGGCTTGACTGATGAAGGAACCTTGGCACATCCGTCTTGGAATCTGGGCCGGCGTTGCGCTGCTGCTCGCCTGGTCGCTTCTTCCGATCTACTGGACACTCGCCTCCAGCCTGACGCCGACGGTCGAGTTCAATGCGCGGCCGCTTCATCTTTTTCCCGAGCATCCCACCGGCGAGCACTATCTGAGGCTTCTTGGCGTGCTTGACGGGCATATGGGCGGCGTCGACGTGGCTGGCGAGTTTCGGCTTGCGCTTTTCAACAGCATACTCACTTCGGGTGCCGCCACCGTGCTTTGCGTGCTGATGTCGCTGCTTGCGGCCTATGCCTTCGCGCGCCTGAACTTTCCCGGACGTGAGGTGCTCTTCTATGCTGTGGTAGGGACCATGGCGGTGCCGGGATATGCGGTTCTCATCCCGCTCTTCCGGCTGATGGTGTCGATCCGGCAGATCGACGCCTATCTCGGCGTGACGCTCATCTACGTCTCGGCGTTCCTACCGCTTTGCCTTTGGCTCCTGAAAGGCGTCATGGACACGCTGCCGCGATCGTTGGAAGAGGCGGCGCGCATCGATGGGGCAAGCCATATGCGCATTCTTTTTTCCATCATCGCGCCGATCGCGGCACCAGGACTTACGGCGGCTGCCATTCTCACCTTTCTCGGTGCCTGGGGGCAATATGTTGTGCCGCTCGTCTTCTCACCCAAGGACACAAAGCCGCTGACGGTTCTGATCCCGGAATTCGCAGGGAAGAACTTCGTCGACTACGGGCTTATCATGGCCGGCGGTTCTATCGCCATTGCGGTGCCCTGCCTGCTGGTGATCTTCCTCAATCGATACCTCATTTCCGGCCTGCTTGCAGGTTCAACCAAATAGCGTCCGTAGGCCACAGCTGGAGCAATGCCGCAAACGGCGCAATTCTTGAGACGGCGGTCTGCGTTAGTGGAACACGATCTCCGCCCTGTCGCGCGTCAATAATCCAGACCCTGCCGGAAAGCGCCGATGACCACCGGCAGGCCGCTCACTCGCTACAGCGCTACCAACGGCACACTTGTCAGTCAGCCCGGCCTTGCGCATCCCCTCGACGAAGTATTGGACCACGACCAAATGGCGCGCCGGCTGGGAGGCAGCCCACCGTCCCAGGGAAAACTGGGGGTTATTGGCTATAAAGATGTTCGCTTCTCGACGAGTTTCGCGGTCGCGGTCCACCATTGCAAGCGCGGCTGCAAGCACCTTCCTTGATCCCGAGCGATAGGTCGCCTCATTGCGCAGGGTGTCGATTGCCGCATCATATCGGCCGGCAGCGTAATGGACCATTCCCAAGATCCAGAAATACCAGCCGGCTGGGTGCGGATTAAGCCGAAAAGCTCTGAGGATCATGTCCCTGGCCTCAACGATACGGCCGTCCCACATCAGCATTTCGGCACTCATAACAAGGGTATCCGCGTGGTTGGGATCGAGCGCCAGAGCGGCGGCGAAAGCGGCTTCCGACTCTGCCCAACGACGCTCATAGGCCTGCAGGTAGCCAACCACCCAGTGATTGCCAGCGTCGTTCGGGTCGAGTTCTACGGAACGAAGCGCAAACTCGATCGACTCCGGCCTCTTGGTTTCCGGCGAGCCTATGCTGTGAGCCCAATACGACCAAAGCGTGAAGGCCAGCCAGCGCATGGCTTCAGCATAATCCGGCTCGATCGTAACCGCTTCTCTCAGCAGGATCTCGCACTCGCGGATTGCTTCGGCGGATCCGGCAAGGTGGGCGATGAGTGGACGCGCTCGCAAGCAGAGTTCATAGGCCTCGAGATTTTTCGGGCGGCTGCGCGCAGGCAAAGTGGTAAGTCGGCCGACAAGGGCCTCGACAATCTTGCCCGTTACCTCGTCCTGCACCGAGAATATGTCTTCGACGCTGCGGTCGAACCGCTCAGCCCAGAGGTGATCGCCGCCGGTCGCGTCGATAAGCTGGACGTTAATCCGAACGCGTCCGTCGAGGCGGCGCGCACTGCCTTCCAACACATAACGGACGCCAAGCTCGCGGGCGATCTGGCGGACGTCTATCGCCTTGGCTTTGTAAGCAAACGTGGAGTGTCGCGCGATGACGAACAACCCCTCATTTCTAGACAGGTCGGTGATTAGGTCTTCAGTCAGCCCATCCGCGAAGACGTCCTGCTCGCGATCGCCGCTCATGTTGGTGAACGGAAGAACCCCCAAGGAAGGCTTGGCGGGAAGCCTCGGCGGGGTCGGTTCGATGACACTTTCGATATGACCGCCCGGCGGCGGCCGCAGACGATACACGCGCACGGGTTCAGCAATATTCTTTAGTGCTTGCTCTCCCAAATCGTCAAAGGTGGCGTCGAGCTTGCGCTTTACCTGGTCGAACACGCTCGCGGAAATGCACACTTCGCCAGGCTCCGCGACGGTTTCGAGCCGCACCGCAACATTGACACCATCGCCATAGATATTCACTCCCCTCGACGATGACGTCACCGAGGTTGACCCCAATGCGCAAAGTTATGCGCTTGGGCTCAGGCAGTGACCCATTCGCCTTTGCTGTTTCGTGCTGCAGATCAAGCGCGCATTGGGCGGCGTTCACCGCGCTTGCGAACTCCACCAGAACCCCATCGCCCATTACCTTTACGAGACGCCCATGGTATTTGGCGATGAGAGGTGCCAGGACTTCGCTGCGCCGCTGCTTGAGCGCTTTGAGAGTTCCCACTTCGTCGAGCCCCATCAGGCGCGAATACCCCACGACGTCCGCGCTCATTATCGCGGCGAGACGTCGCGGCGCGCTTTGCTTGGCCATCCGGCACCAGAACGATCGTGACTGCTGCATCAGGATAGTCACGGCGTGCAGACAAGTCCATAAGTGTCACTGTTCCGTCGGTGAGCCTGGACCAACCGATGCTTTCCCGCCACGACAGGATCAGAAGCGCTCCGGTCTGCCGAACGTCGGCCTTGCGCTTCGGATCAGCCCTTGGCACCGCACCCGTGAGTGACTGTCAGCGGAAGACGATATCGTGATTAGAAGAGATGGCAGTCGATAGTCGACAGAGGTTCGGGGCGGGGATGCTTTCGTCCTTTGCAATTCCCGGAAACAGCTGTTTGCAGTATGCTGCCGCATTTCCAGGGTGAGCCTGGTGTCGTTCGCCCTCACATGCAGTCGTTGTCGGCGGCACGATTTTGGCGGGGACCATGAGGGGGATTCTTGATGCGATCGTCATAGGCGCTGGCTCGGCCGGGCTTGGCGTCAGCTATTTCCTGCAACAACGTGGCTGCACGCACCAGGTTCTCGAGCGAGGCTGCATAGGCGAGACGTGGCGAACTCAGCGCTGGGACTCTTTCCGTCTGAACTCGACGAATTTACGCACCATGCTGCCCGGCGACTCCTACGACGGGCCGGACCCCTGGGGCGCGATAACGCACCACGAATTCGTCGCCTATCTGGAAGGCTATGTTGACCGGTACCACTTGCCGGTGCGCACCAGGGTGGCGGTCGAGCGGCTGGATTCCGAGAGCGGCACCTACCGGGTCACGACTGATTGCGAGACGCTTGTGGCCCATTCGATCGTGATTGCAACGGGCAACCAGTGCCGCCAGGTCCGGCCACCCTGGTGGTCAGACCTGCCGACCATTTTTCGCCAGGTCGATTCCTCAGCCTACCGCAACCCGGCCGAGCTTGTTGAGGGCGCCGTGCTCGTCGTCGGGAGTGGTCAATCGGGTGGACAGATCGCCGAGGATCTGGTGCAAGCCGGACGTCGGGTATTTCTGGCGACCAGCCGCACTGGCCGCCTAGTGCGCCGCTACAGGGGTGGCGACTCGTTCAACTGGCTCACCATCTCCGGCTTTGCCGACGTGCCGCGCTGTCAGCTCATCGTGGAAAACGGCGGCAGGCCTCCGGCGCGCCCGCTGCTCGGCGCGACCCACACAATCAGCTTGCAGTCGCTTAGCGCCCAAGGGGTCGTATTGCTCGGGCGTTTCAATGGCATCGTGAATGGCAGCCTGGCCTTCGGGGATGACGTCGACGACCACATGCGCTTCGCAGACGAAACCTCGGCCTACGCGAAGCGGGTTATCGACGAGTACATCGAGCGCGCCGGCATCGATGCGCCGCCGGCTGAGGATGATCCTGCCGAAACGGTTGCGTCGAGCGTGCCGAGCCCGCCGATCCGATCGATCGGCTTGGCCGCAAGCGGCATCTCCTCGATCATCTGGTGCACCGGATTCTCGGGCGACTTTTCATGGGTGAAGGTTCCCGGGGCTCTCGACCAGGCCGGCCAGCCGAAGCACGAGGACGGTATAGGCACCATTCCCGGGCTCTATTTCGCCGGCCTCGACTTTGGGGTAACGCGGAAATCAGGCACCATTCCGGCCGTTGCAGAGGAGGCGGACCATCTGGTGAGCCACATTGCAGCAAAAGTGAGTCGAATACTTCGGCCAATCCCGGCCGCGGAGAACTCACATGGGCCATTCTCAATTCGATGATGCTAGACGCGAGCGCTTAGCTTGGAACGCCGGAAAAAAGTCGGCACCAAGCGACCGCCTCACTCAGAAGCAAATCTGGGCAATTCGCTTTTTTCTGATCGTGAAAGACTGGAACGACTGCAATTGGCGCGACCGCGCCCGTTGAACGCGCTGCCCCTTCCACCAACAAACGGCCAGGGC
Source organism: Mesorhizobium sp. M2A.F.Ca.ET.043.02.1.1 (assembly GCF_003952405.1). NCBI lineage: Bacteria > Pseudomonadati > Pseudomonadota > Alphaproteobacteria > Hyphomicrobiales > Phyllobacteriaceae > Mesorhizobium > Mesorhizobium sp. M2A.F.Ca.ET.043.02.1.1. The sequence goes on along the minus strand of NZ_CP034445.1, from coordinate 2,166,729 downwards.
TATTCACGCCGAGCCGAAGGCGAGCCAAATAGCGTAGCACGCTCCAACTCGCTGAGCAGGGCCTCGGCCTCTCTGACGTCGGCAGTTTCGAAACCCTCGGTGAACCAGTCGCGAACGTGTGTCAGAAAATCGTGGGCCTTCTCCCCGGCGCCTCGCTCCGCCCACTGGCGTGCGAGTTGCGTCGCAGTTCGCAACTCCCACCATTTGGCGGCCTGCGCCCCGGCAGTCTCTACCGATTTGCCGAAAGATTCCGCCGCCAAGTCGCCATCGCGACCAGGCTCGCGCAAAGCAAACTCCCCTTTCAGTCGGTACAGCTCGGCATCAAACCAACGCTCGCCGGTCGAAGTCGCACGCTCGAACGCGTCGTCGAGCACGCGTCGCGCATCTTCAACGTTGCCACTACTAAGGTAAGCCTCAGCCAGAATAGATCCGTAGTACGGCATCATCACCAGGTAATCGGCGTTCACGTCGTGCTCGTAGCAGGATTTGAGGGTCTCGAGGCCTTCGGTTGCATTTCCTTCAGCGATGAGTGCGGCAGCTCGAAAGCCCCGTCCCTTGTTCAACATTGCAGGCATGGCCTTTTCGGACGCGAGAGCAATCAGGCGCTCGCTGTCGCGCCGAAGGGCGAGCCAGTCTTTGCACAAGTGGTAGTAGACGCACGCGTTGGCGAGAGCCAACGCGATCGCGAAGGGCTGGCGCGTTTTCTCCGCAGTTTCCAGACCCTGCCGACACCGCCGGTACCCCTGCTCGGGGTAGCCCAGAATGAGCAGCGTCCGGGCAAGGTAGAGGTTCGGTCCGGCGTCGGCGATGTCCGCACCGAGCAGAGGGTCCAGGTCAGGTGCTCTTGTCGAGACCCGCTGTTCCAGGAAAGAGCGTGCGGTGGCAAAATCGCCCATCCAAAGGGCAACGAATCCGGCTGCGTCCGCTCCGATTGGGCCACCCTCGCCGTATGCGCGCGCCGCCGCGCGCATCAGCTCGTTTTCGACTTCGCGCGCGCGGTCGAGCTCCGCGCGATTGTAGTAACAGAGAAACTCGCCATAGCAGGCACGGAGGTTCTCGTGCTCCGCTCCCGTTTGCCCTGCCAAGAATCTGGCGCGGGCATAAGCGGTGCCCGTTTCGACCGCCGCCGTGCCTCTAGCCGCCCGGAGCGCATCGCCGAGCGCAAGGCGGAGCCCGAGTTCAAGTCGGTTGCGCTCCAAGCCTTCCGGCAGCTTTTCGAGAAGCGAGAGACCGTTATTGAGCTGGCCCAACGCTTCTCTTGTCGCCGAGCGCATGATCGCCGTGCGTGCCGCAGCCTGATAATATGGCACTGCCTGCTCGACGAGCCCGGCCCTGCCGTAGTGGCCAGCGACGAGTTCGGGATGGGCTGTGGCCGTGTCCTTGAATCTGTTGACCAGCGCGTCGGCAATCGCGCCGTGCAGTTCCCGGCGGCGCCTTTTGAGGAGCGATTCGTAGGCGGCGTCCTGAATGAGAGCGTGCTTGAAGATATTTGCCGGGCTGGCCGTGGTGCCGCCGCTCAAGATTAGCTCGGCTCCGATCAGTTCCGAGAGCGCCGTCTCCAATTCATCGGCAGGCATGTCGCTCACGCTCGCCAGCAGCGCACGATCGAACTCCCGCCCAATCACGGCACCGACTTGCGCGGCATGCCTTGCGGAGGGTGGCAGGCTGTCGAGCCGAGCCATCAGCGCGTCCTGAGGTGTCACGGGAACCGTGACTGCAGGCAGAGATCCCAAAAGGTCGAAATGATCCCCTGCGTCGACAAGGACGTTGAGATCGCGCATCGCCTTGGTCAATTCCTCGATGAACAGCGGAACGCCGTCGGTGTGCGCGACGATCTCGTTCAAGACTTCCTGCGGAAGACGCTTGCCCGCAACGGCCTCGGCCACTGCGGCCGCCTCAATCGGATCGAGCCGTTCGAGCACGATACAGTCAACGTGTGCGCCGCTCCAGGTCGGCTTGAACTCCGGCCGAAAAGTGACGAGCAGCAGCACGGGCAATTGGGCGATCCGATTGTTGATCCGATCGACCAGTTCCAGCGTCGTCGGGTCGAGCCATTGTGCATCTTCGACGACCATGAGCAGCGGATGCCGCGTCGCGAGCCCCTCAACCCAGTTCAGCAGCACTTCAAAAGTTATGGTCTTCCTCTGCTGAGGGGTCAGATCACGTAACGAATGCTGCTCGCCGGTGCGAACGCCGAGCAGATCGGCGATGACAGGGATGGCGCCGGTGGTATCGGGCAAAGCCCTTCCGAGAAGAAGCTCGAGCTTCCTGAACGGTGTTTTGTCCGGGTCAATGTTTGCAAACTCCGCAGAGCGCCGGATTTCCGAGATGACGGGCCGTAGCGCCGAGTTCGTGTAGTACGGCGAGGCGTCGAAATGGATTGCCTGGAGCCGGTCCCCTCTCAGTCGATCCACGAAAAAGCGCACCAGTCTCGATTTTCCGATCCCGGGTTCCCCGGTTACGAGGACAACCTGGCCCATCGTTCGCCTGACCCGCCCCCAGCGCTCGAGCAGCAGATCAATCTCGCGGCCTCGGCCGACGAACGGCGTGAGCATCGTGCCGTGAAGTCCCTCGAACCGACTTTCACTGCGCCCGATGCCGTGGACCCGCCAGAGAGCTACCGAGGGGCCTATCCCTTTGATCGGCTGCCTTCCCAGGTCCTCCAGGTCAAAAATCCCTCCGACGAGGTGCCGGGTGGTTTCGGAAATCACAACCTGGTCCGGTCCTGCCGCCTGCTGCAGCCGTGCTGCGAGGTTCGGCGTCACCCCGACGATCTCGTCCGGGCGCTCTGCCTCCCCTTCCCCTAGGCTTCCGATGACCACCAACCCTGTGGCAATCCCGATGCGTGCACGAAGGTGAGGAACCTCTTGCGTCTTGATTCCACCGGCTGCTGCCACAATGCGAAGGGCAGCCTTGACAGCCCGTTCAGCCGCGTCCTCCTGTGCCTTCGGCCAGCCGAAATATGCAAGAATGCCATCGCCCAAGAACTTGGCGACGTGCCCTCCCAAACACTCCACTTCTTCGGTTACCGCGCTTCGGTAACGCCGCATCACCGCCCGCAGTTCTTCGGGGTCGAGCTGTCGGCTTAGCTCGGTCGACCCGACGAGGTCGACGAACATCACCGTGAGCTGCCGCCGCTCCGCCGCTGGCGGGGCAGATAAAGGCAGCGCCGTCGTCAGCGATGCGGATGCGCCAACGGGCGCCGACCTCGAAACAGGGGCCAGTGAGGCAATCGCATCGAGCAGCTTGCGCCGGTGTCCGACGGAGGTCACGCCGAGTCTCGTCAGATCCTCGGCCCTCAGGTGGGCAAGAACCTCTCCACTAACATCGTTGTCGCGAAAGGCCTTCTCGTATTGTCCCAGGCCGATACCGCGAAGCCAGGTGGCGACGTTCACCTCCCCCTCCTGTATGAAAGTACAATAATACACCAAAAGGCCCTCATGGATGCGTGAAAACGGGTCCGAGAGAGTCGATTCGGCCTCAGCCTGAAGGTCCCCTTAATAGGACCAGAAATGTCTGGAAGTGGCGGCGCAAGAATGTCCTTCCGGAACCGGAACTGATGACCCAAGTCGGCCGAGACGTCGCGACAGCGTCAAAGGCCGCTTTCGACTAAGCAGATCGCTATTGCCGGAATCGGGTCGACTGCAGAAGGGCCGCTATTGAAGCAACGACAGGCGAGACCTGACGGTCCGGCTTCGGCCCATTTCAGCCGTTCACCGACACCGATAGTAAGGTCGCTCATGGCCTAAAGTTTGCAGGTCTGCATAATTTGCCGTACTTTTCGAGCAAAAATAGTACGGCGACTTCAGAGCCAAGCCATTGAAATTCATGGTGATCCCGACAGGAATCGAACCTGTGACCTACAGATTAGGAATCTGCCGCTCTATCCTACTGAGCTACGGGACCACGCGGCCCGACACATAAACGCTTCGGGCCGGTTCGCCAAGAGGAGTCTGAAAGCCGATCAGGCGGCCGTCTTGCGATAGGCGGCCGCCTCCTCTTGCCAAGCCTGCGCGTCAAGCGGCCAAGGCCGTCTCGGCCAGCTTCACCCAGTAGCTCATGCCGTGCGGGATGACCTCGTCGTTGAAGTCGTAGGCCGGGTGATGCAGGCCGGCCGAGTCGCCGTTGCCGATGAAGATGAAGGCGCCGGGGCGGGCTTCCAGCATATAGGAGAAATCCTCGCCGCCCATCACCGGCTGTATGGCGCGATGGACATGCGCGTCGCCGGCGACGTCGGCGGCGACATCGCTGGCGAAGACCGTCTCTTGCGCATGATTGAAGGTGACGGGGTAGTTGGCGTCGTAATCGACCTCGATGGTGGCGCCGAAGGCGGTCGCGATGCCGGCGCAGATGGCGCGCATGCGCTCTTCCGATTTCTTGGCCACTTCCTTCTTCAGCGTGCGGACCGTGCCGGCGATCTCGGCGCTTTCGGGGATGACGTTATAGGCGTCGCCGGCGTGGAACTTCGTGACCGACACCACCACGGCCTCGACCGGATCGGTGCTGCGCGAGGCGATGGTCTGCAGCGCGCCGACCAGCTGGCTGGCGATGACGATGGGATCGATCGTGCCGTGCGGCATCGCGGCATGGCCGCCGCGGCCCTTGACGGTGATGGTGAACTCGGCCGTCGCGGCCATGATCGGACCGGGCTTGATGGCGAACTGGCCGACCGGCAGGCCCGGCATATTGTGCATGCCGAACACCTTCTCGATATCGAAGCGTTCCATCATGCCGTCCTTGACCATCTCGTTGCCGCCGCCGCCGCCTTCCTCGGCCGGCTGGAAGATCACCGCCACGGTGCCGGCGAAATTGCGCGTCTCGGCAAGATATTTGGCGGCGCCCAAGAGCATCGCGGTATGGCCATCATGGCCGCAGGCATGCATCTTGCCGCGCACGGTCGAGGCCCATGGCTTGCCGGTGATCTCGTCGATCGGCAGCGCGTCCATGTCGGCGCGCAGTCCGATCGTCGGGCCATCGCCCTTGCGGCCGCGGATGATGCCGACGACGCCGGTCTTGCCCAATCCCGTCACCACTTCGTCACAGCCGAAGGCCTTCAGCTTCTCGGTGACGAAGCCGGCAGTCTGGAAGACGTCGAAATTCAGTTCCGGCGTCTGGTGGAGATGTCGTCGCCAGCCGGCGACTTCTTCCTGCATTTGTGCGGCGCGGTTGAGAATCGGCATGATCGGTCCATCTCTCGGTTGATTGGCGGCGGTCCGTTCAGAACCGATGCTCAGCAATTGTGATTGTGTTGAACTTTGCCATTTTGGCGTCACATAGGGTAAATAGCACCGCAACAATGGGGTCCGGGTCGAGGGGCCGGGCCGCATTTATGCTGGCGATGGGTAACGAAATCTTACGGACCCAGTGGCGATTACGGCAAGAGGCGATTTCGGATTTGATCATGCGGCAGAGGCATTTCCTCAACCTGTTGCTGGCGGGCGCGCTGGCGCTTCCGGCGTTTGCCGGCGTTGCGCGCGCCAATCCGGTGGTCCTGTTCGATCTCAAGAGCGGCTCCATTCTGGAGCATCAGGACGCGTTCAAGCGCTGGTATCCGGCCTCGCTCAGCAAGCTGATGACGGCCTATGTCGCCTTCCGCGCCATTCAGGCCGGCGAGGTGGCGCTCGATTCGCCGATCAAGGTGACCAAGCATTCGGCCGGCGAGCCGCCGAGCAAGATGGGCTTCAAGCCCGGCTCGGTGATGCGTCTCGACAATGCGCTGAAGATGATGCTGGTCAAATCGGCCAACGACATCGCCATGGCCGTGGGCGAGAATATCGGCGGGTCGCAGGCGGCCTTCGCCGACCGCATGAACGCCGAGGCGGCCCGGCTCGGCATGGTCGGAACGCATTTCGTCAACCCGAACGGGCTCTATTCGCCGGAACAATACACCACAGCGCGCGACCTCGCCGTGCTGGTGACGGCGCTGCGCAATGATTTTCCACAGTATGCGCCCTGGTTCTCAATCGAAGGCCTTGCCGTCGGCAAGAAGGCGCTCCCGAACTATAATCTGCTCATCGGCCGCTATCCCGGCGCCGACGGCATGAAGACCGGCTTCGTCTGCTCTTCCGGCTTCAACATGATCGGCTCGGCGACGCGCAACGGCCGCACGCTGGTCGCCGTGGTGCTTGGCGAAAAATCGGCGGTCAGCCGCGCCGAGGCGGCGGCAAAGCTGCTCGACCAGGGTTTCGATATGCCGGCGGCGGGTACGACGACGCTGGCCGCTCTCAAGCCCTATGGTGATACGCTGTCGCCCAACGACATGCATGACGAGATCTGCAAGAAGAAGCCGAAGGAAGAGCAATCCGAGGCGGCCCCCGAGGTCGCTGCCAAGGATAAGCCCAAGTCGCCCTATCAGGTGAAGCTCGACCACCCGACGCTGATCGCGGTCGGCCTCGGGGGCGCAACCGGACCGGCGCCCAAGGCATTCGTCGACCAGGCCGATCAGAACTATGCCGATGTGCCGGTGCCGAGCTGGCGGCCCGACAGGCCGGCGCCGGCCGGCGCCGAGCCGGCGGCGACCGGAACGGCAGCCGCCGCGGCGCAAGGCGACCAGCCCGCCAAGGCGAACTAGCCATCATGAAGGGCGGCTTTCCCATCCCCGTCTCCGTTCTCACCGGCTTTCTCGGCGCCGGCAAGACGACGCTGCTCAATCGGCTGCTCAAGGATCCGGCGCTTGCCGATACGGCGGTGATCATCAACGAGTTCGGCGAGGTGGCGGTCGACCACCTTTTGGTCGAGCAGGCATCCGACGGCATCATCCAGCTCTCCGACGGCTGCCTCTGCTGCACGGTGCGCGGCGACCTGGTCGACACGCTTGCCGATCTCGTCGACCGGCTGCAGACCGGCCGCATCGCGAAACTCGCCCGCGTCGTCGTCGAGACGACGGGTCTCGCCGATCCGGCGCCGGTGCTGCAGTCGATCATGGCGCATCCTGCGCTGGTGCAGGCCTTCCGGCTCGACGGCGTCATCACGCTGGTCGACGCCGTCAATAGCGAGGCGACGCTCGACGCCCATGTCGAGGCGGTGAAACAGGCGGCGGTGGCCGATCGCATCGTGCTGACCAAGACGGACCTTGCCGATGCGGCCGAGGTCGAGGCGTTGCTGGCAAGGCTGAAGCAGGTCAATCCGGGCGCCGTCGTGCTCGACGTCAACGAGGCCGGCGCCGCGGCGCTGTTCAATTGCGGGCTTTATGATCCCGAAACCAAGTCCGCCGACGTGCGGCGCTGGCTTGGCGAAGAGGCTGCGCATGATCAAGATCATCACCATGATCAGGATCATCACCAAGATCATCGCCATCATCACCATGACGGCGATCATGATCACCACCATCATGAGCATCGCCACGATAGGCGCGTGCGCACGCACTCGCTCGTCCATGACGGTCCGGTGCCGTACTCGGCGATCGAGATGTTCCTCGACCTTCTGCGCTCGACACATGGCGAGAAGCTGCTGCGCATGAAGGGCGTCATCGAGCTCGCGGAGGATCCGTCGCGACCGCTTGTCATTCACGGCGTGCAGAAGATCCTGCATCCACCGGCAAGGCTGCCGGCCTGGCCCGACGGTCAGCGCGGCACCAGGCTGGTGCTGATCACGCTGGACATGCCGGAAGATTATATCCAGCGCCTGTTCGCGGCCTTCACCAACAAACCGTCGATCGACACGCCGGACCGGGCCGCGCTCGAGTCCAATCCGCTGGCGATTGCAGGGTTATAGCAAAAAAACGACGCCGGCTCAGGCCGCGCTGCCGCGCTCGACCAGGAAACGATGACCGCCAGTGACCGCGGCCGTTTCGACCAATTGGTGGCCGGCATCGGCGCAGAAGGCCGGGATATCGATGACCGCGAGCGGATCGGTGGTTTCCAGCCAAAGCCGGCTGCCCGGCCGCATGGCCGCCAACCGCTTGCGGGCTTTCAGCACCGGCAACGGACAGTTCAGTCCCTTGAGATCGTAGATGGCGGGCGGCTTTGCCCTTTGTTCATGCATGTCGTTATCCCAAAACCGCCTTACACTTTCGGGCGACATGCATTGGGTCTCAGCCGCCGAACATGCCGAGCAGCTTCTTCTTCAGCTTCGACACGGTGCCCTGGTCGGCGTCGGCGGCCTGCTGGGTTTCCTGCGCGGCCGCTGGCTCGACGCCGGCGGTGACGACCGGCTGCTGCGCGGCCTGCTTGGCGGCTTCCTTCTCGGCCAGCGCTTGCGCCTTGGCCTGTTCCTTGGCGGCCTTGGCCGCCTCGATCGCCGCCAGGCGCTGCTCTTCCGCCTTGCGCTTGGCTTCCTTTTCCGCGTCGAGCGCGGCCATCTTGCGGCCGGCCGGCGAATCGATACGGCCCATGCGGGTCGTTTCCGTCACCGAGCCATCCGCATTCATCGACGGCGGCTCGATCGGCACGCGCTCGCCGCGGGCGCGGCGCTTCGACCAGTCAGAGACGATGCTGGCTTCCTTGATGCCGGCAATGGTCGGCTTCGGCGGCGGGTTGCTGGAATTCACCGCCGAATTGAAGGCCGCGTCGTAGCTCTTCTCGTAACTGGCGAAGGCGGTCTTCAGCGAATCCGGCTGCGTCGTCGGGGGGCAGGGGCCAGTCGGGTCGAAGGTCGTGCCTTCCGGCGCGACCTGATTGAAGACGTAGCGCTTCTCGCAGACGTCGACCTTCGGCGGCACCTTGGTGATCTCGAAATTGTCGTATCCGACCTTCAGCATCTTCCAGAACTCGTAGTTCGGGTCGTTGCGGTAGCGCGCCATGTTGGCGGCGGTCATGCGGAAGGGGAAGGCCTGGATCTGGAATTCGGTCTGGCCGCCCTGGAAGGCGTCGCGGCCGAAGGCATAGATCTGCTCGATCTGCGCGTCGGTCATCGAATAGCAGCCGGACGACGAGCAGGCGCCGTGCACCATCAGGTTCTGCCCGGTGCGGCCATTGGCGCGGTCATAGGCGTTGGGGAAGCCGATGTTGAAGGACAGATGGTAATTCGAGCGCGGGTTCATCTGCGACGGGCGCACCGTGTAGAAGCCTTCCGGCGCCTGGCGGTCGCCCTCGGTGTATTTGGGGCCGAGCTTCCCCGACCATTTGCAGATGTCGTAGCTGGCGACGAGATCGTAGCGGCCGTTGGTCTTGGCCTTCCAAATCTCGAGCTTGCCTTCTTCCTTGAAGATGCGCGCCATCACCGAGGAGGTGCGCACCATGCCCTTGGCCTTCATGTCGGCAAGGATCTTGTCCGGCAGCGGCTTGTTGGCCTCCGGCGCGAAATCCTTCATCGACGAATCATTGCAGCCGGCGACGCCGATGGCGGCGATCAGGACTCCGGTGCGGGCAAGCTTGGCAAACATCGGTGCGGCTACGTCTCTTCTCTCGGGCCAACGACTCTCGGCATGGCCGGGCCCGCAGGCTGAACACCAGTGGACCGTAAGCCCGTTAACCTTGAAAATTCCTTACCGCAAGCCTTCGTCACAAATCTGGGCAAACCCCTCACGGCAAATCCCATTGAGCCGAATCCGGCGGCATTTTTGTGGCGAAATTGCTCATCTTGGCCACAGTTGAACGGTTAGCGGGTCAGAGGCTGCGGCCCATCGCCAGATATTTCTCGCGGCGCTGCTCGCGGAAATCGGTGTTGGCGCCGGCAAAGTCCTTCATCGTCCTGGCGATGAGGTCACCGGTGGAGGCAATCACCGTTTCCGGCGCGCGCTGGGCGCCGCCCATCGGCTCGGGAATGATGGCGTCGATGATCTTCATCTCGAGCAGATCCTGCGCCGTGATCTTCATGTTGGTCGCCGCGTCCTTGGAGCGGGTGGTGTCACGCCACAGGATCGAAGCGGCACCCTCCGGCGAGATCACCGAATAGATGGCGTGCTCGAGCATATAGACCCGGTTGGCGGTGGCGATCGCGATGGCCCCGCCGGACCCGCCTTCGCCGATGACCACCGAGATCGACGGCACTTTCAGCGAAAGGCAGGCGGAAGTCGAACGTGCGATCGCTTCGGCCTGGCCGCGCTCCTCAGCGCCGACGCCGGGATAGGCGCCGGCGGTGTCGACCAGCGTCAGAAGCGGGATCTTGAAACGGTCGGCCAGTTCCATGAGGCGCACCGCCTTGCGGTAGCCCTCCGGCCGCACCGAGCCGAAATTGTGCTTGATACGGCTTGCCGTGTCCGAACCCTTTTCCTGACCGATCACCGCCACCGGCTCGCCGCGGAAGCGGGCGAAGCCGCCGACGATCGCCTGGTCGTCGCCGAAATTGCGGTCGCCGGCCAAGGGCGTGAAATCGGTGAACAGCCCTTTGATGTAGTCGACGCAATGCGGGCGGTCGGGATGGCGCGCGACCTGCACCTTCTGCCAGGGGGTGAGCGCCTTGTAGAGGTCGCGCAACGCGTCGCGCGAACGCTTTTCCAGCCGGCTGATCTCTTCGGCGACATCGACCGCCTCGCCGTTCTCGGCAAGCTTCTTCAGTTCGAGGATCTTGAGCTCCAGATCCTGCACCGGCTTTTCGAAGTCGAGGTAGTTGTACATGCTTGCGCGGACCGATCCGTCGGAAGGCGAAATGGCTGGCGGAACCGCTGAAATGCCGGCTCCGGGCGGTGGAACGTCGCCCTCACATAGCGATATGAGGCCTAGTCGGCAAGCGGATGATGATCGTTGACCAGCCGCACCAGCCGCTCCTCCAGCACATGGGTGTAGATCTGCGTGGTCGAGATGTCGGCATGGCCAAGGAGTTGCTGAACGGCTCTGAGATCGGCGCCGTTCTGCAGGAGATGGCTGGCAAAAGCATGGCGAAGCACATGCGGCGAGATTTTCGCCGCAGCTATCCCCGACCGAGCCGCCAAGTCCTTGAGATCGCGGGCGAAAACCTGCCGGGAAAGATGGCCGCTGTCGGAGGAGGCGGGAAACAGGAACGGGCTCTCGGCAAAGGCCGGGCGCTCGGCCCTTGCGGCAAGCCAGGCGCGCATGGCCGTGCGCGCCTTGGCCGACAGCGGCACCATGCGTTCCTTGTCGCCCTTGCCGCGCACCATGAAGAAGCGGTCGTCACGCAGCGCCACCGTCACCGGGAGGCCGACCAGCTCCGACACGCGCAGGCCCGTGGCGTAGAGCACCTCGACCAGCGCGTGCAGGCGCAAGGCGGCCATCCGGTCGCCATCCGGACCAGCTTCGCCGGCTTCCTGCGCCGCCCGGTCGAGCAGGCGGCCGGTCTCGGCCTCGCTCATCGTCTTCGGCAGCGGCCGGCCCTTGCGCGGGCTGTCCAGCGTGCCGGTCGGGTCGTCGCCGCGCAGGCCCTCGGCGTAGAGGAATTTGAAGAACTGGCGGATCGCCGACAATTTGCGCGCCTGCGAGGTCGGCGCGAAGCCACGCGCGGCAATGTCGTCGAGATAGGCGCGGATGTCGGCCGATCCGGCGCCCGCAAGTCCGCCCTTGATCGCTTCGGAAGCGTCCTCGAGATCGCGGCGGTAGGAGGCAAGCGTGTTCTCGGCCGCCCCCCGTTCGGCGCTCATCATTTCGAGGAAGGCTTCGATGCGGGCGGCGCTGTTCATCGGGCCGGGTTTGTCAGTTCTTCTTGGGGTTGAGCTTTTCGGCGGGAATGCGGATGCTCATTTCCGCTTTTTTGGGCTCCACGAACATCGCCAGCGCGAACATCGCGCCATAGGCAATACCCGCAAGAACCGCCAGCGTCACGACGAAGCGAAACAAAGTCGGCATTCAAATTTCGCCCGTCTTGTTGTTCTGCGTTTCCAAAGCCCTGTGCCCTTATGGGACGCCAAACCGGGCAATTCAAGGACGAAGGATTCCGGTCGCCGCAGGTTTTTGCCGGAAAGGCTTCGGACCCGTTCGTGCACCCGCGCTTGACGCAAACAGGCTTTTGATGTCGATACGGCGCAAAGAGGCCCCGATGAACGCTGTGCCACCAAATCCGACGGACGAAGGCTGTGCCGCGCTGGTCGAACGGCTCGGCAGCCGTTCGATCGTCTTCGTCGGGCTGATGGGGGCTGGCAAGACGGCGATCGGCCGCAAGGTGGCGACGATGCTGTCGCTGCCCTTCATGGACAGCGACCAGGAGATCGAAAGCGTCTCGCGCATGACGGTGCCGGAACTGTTCGAGCGCTATGGCGAGCCGGAATTCCGTGCGCTGGAGCAGCGCGTGATCCTGCGCCTGCTGGAAAACGGCCCGCAGGTGCTGTCGACCGGCGGCGGCGCCTTCATGAACGCGCAGACGCGCGAGGCTATATCGGCGCATGGCGTGTCGGTCTGGCTGAAGGCCGATCTGGACCTCTTGATGGAGCGCGTCTCCAAGAAGCAGAACCGGCCGCTGTTGAAGAACCCCGATCCGCGCGCCGTGCTGGAAAAGCTGATGGGCGAGCGTTATCCGGTCTATGCCGCCGCCGACCTGACCGTGCCGACGCGCGACGACCGCAAGGAGATCATCGCCGGCGAAGTCGTCGCGGCGCTCTGCGCCCATCTCGGCGTCGAGGCGATCGCGACGGGCGCTACAGGCGCCACAAATGACGAGGTGCAGCCGTGAGCCATGCCGAACCGGTAAAGGTCGAGGTCGGGCTCGGCGACCGCGCCTATGACATCCTTATCGGTTCCGGATTGCTGGCGCGCTCCGGCGAGGAGGTCGCGCGCCGGCTTCCTGGCACCCGCGCGGCCATCGTCACCGACGAGAACGTCGCCGCCGCGCATCTCGACACGCTGAAGGCGGGATTGGAGAAAGGCGGCATCCAGTCCGCCGTCATCACATTGCCGGCCGGGGAGAAGACCAAGAGCTTCGCCCATCTCGAGGAGGTGGTCGACGGCGTGCTCGCCGCCAAGCTCGAACGCCGCGACGTGGTGATCGCGCTCGGCGGCGGCGTCATCGGCGACCTCGCCGGCTTTGCGTCCGGCATCGTGCGGCGCGGCATGAATTTCGTGCAGATCCCGACCTCGCTCTTGGCGCAGGTCGATTCCTCCGTCGGCGGCAAGACCGGCATCAACAGCCCGCGCGGCAAGAACCTGGTCGGCGTCTTCCACCAGCCCAGGCTGGTGCTCGCCGACACTCAAGTGCTCGACACGCTGCCCGTCCGCGAGTTCCGCGCCGGCTATGCCGAGCTTGCCAAATACGGGCTGATCGATCGCCCGGCCTTCTTCGCCTGGCTGGAACAGAACTGGGGGCAGGTCTTTGCCGGCGGCCCGGCGCGCGTCGAGGCGATCGCCGAGGCCTGCCGCGCCAAGGCCGACGTTGTCGCCCGGGACGAGTTCGAGACCGGCGACCGCGCCCTGCTCAATCTCGGCCACACATTCGGCCATGCGCTGGAAGCCGCCACGCACTATGACGGCGCGCGCCTCGTCCATGGCGAGGGCGTTGCCATCGGCATGGCGCTGGCGCATCGCTTTTCGGCGCGGCTCAACCTGGCGAGCCCGGACGACGCCGAACGCGTCGAGGCGCATCTCAGCGCCGTCGGCCTCCCCTGGCGCATGGCCGATATTCCTGGCGAGTTGCCGGACGCCGAGGCGCTGCTTTCCTTCATCACTCAGGACAAGAAGGTCTCGCGCGGCGCGCTGACCTTCATCTTGACGCGCGGCATCGGCCAGTCGTTCATCGCCAAGGACGTGCCGCACTCGGAAGTGCTTTCCTTCCTCAAGATGAGCCATCCAGCGGCGCTCAAGACGAGCCATCCCGAACGGTCCAAGAGGAGCCGTTCCGGATGATCGACGCCGGCTGGATCGTCGCAGCCGTCCTCGCCGCCATCATGATCGTGGCGCTCCTGTTCCGCGCCCCCTTGCTTGCCGCTTTCGGTTACGCGCTGTGGCCGATAGAGCCGCCGCCGCGATCCGAGCGCAACGGCAAGGATCATGACAGCGACGATTCCCGTCGCGATGGCGAAGCCGGCCGCGAGGAGCGCAACCGGCTCGAGGGCCTCTTCGAGCTTGATGAGCTCGAAGTGTCGGACGTCATGGTCCACCGCACCAATATGCGCTCCGTCAATGCTGACAATGCGCCGGAGGCGGTGGTGCGCGAGATCCTCACGAGTCCGCACACCCGCATGCCGCTGTGGAAGGGCTCGCTCGACAACATCGTCGGCGTCCTGCACGCGAAAGACCTGCTGAGGGCCCTCAACGAGGTCGGCAACGATTTTTCGCGGATCGACGTGATGAAGATCGCGGCGAAGCCCTGGTTCGTGCCGGACACCACCACCTTGCAGGAACAGCTCAACGCCTTCCTGCGGCGCAAGACGCATTTCGCCATCGTCGTCGACGAGTATGGCGAGGTCGAAGGGCTGGTGACGCTGGAAGACATCATCGAGGAGATCGTCGGCGAGATCGCCGACGAGCACGATGTCGACATGCAGGGCGTCAAGAAAGAAGCCGATGGCTCGGTCGTCGTCGACGGCACCGTGCCGATCCGCGACTTGAACCGCGCTCTCGACTGGGACCTGCCCGACGAGGAGGCGACGACGATCGCCGGTCTCGTCATCCATGAGACGCAGTCGATCCCGGAGGAGAAGCAGGCCTTCACCTTCCACGGCAAGCGTTTCGTGGTGATGAAGCGCGACAAGAACCGCATTGCGAGGTTGAGGATCAGGCCCGCCGGGGAGAGCTGACGCGCTCCGCGATTCAAGCCATGTCGCTCAGAGTTCCTTCGTCCAGCGCTCGCTGAGCGTCGCGCCGGTCCCGGCGTCGATTGCCGCCAGGCTGACCTCGTAGCCCCAGAGGTTGCGGATATGGCGCAGGGTTGCGTCGCGGCTCTGGCCCTCGAGCATGATGCCGTCCTTGACCTTGTGCTGCAGCCGCAGATGCCGGTCGCCCAGCAGGTCCACGTCGACCACCTGGATGTCGGGGCGGCTGGCACCGATATCGTAGCTTTGCGCCAGCGCCGACCGTATCCTGGCATAGCCGCGCTCATTGTGGATCGAGGCCACCTCGTAATGCGGCTCGTCGGCGCCGTCGGCCAGCGCGAAGAGCCGCCATTTGCGGATCAGCGCCGGGCTCAGATACTGGCGGATGAAGGATTCGTCGCGGTGGTTGGCCCAGGCGTCGAGCAGGGTGTCGCGCCAGTCGCCGCGGCCGGCGATGTCCGGGAACCAGTCGCGGTCCTCGGCGGTGGGCACGGTCGAGATGCGCTGGATATCCTGCATCATGTCGAGGCCAAGCGCGTAGGGATTGATGCCGGAGTAGCGCGGATCGTCATAGGCCGGCTGGAAGACCACGTTGGAGTGGTTGCGCAGGATCTCGAGCATGGCGCCTTCGCTGATGCGGCCGCGATCGAACAGCGTGTTCATGATCGTGTAGTGCACGAAGGTGGCGCAGCCTTCGTTCATCACCTGGGTTTGCCGCTGCGGGTAGAAATATTGCGCGATGACGCGCACGATCCTGACGATCTCGCGTTGCCAGGGCTCAAGGACGAGGCTGTTCTTCTCGAGGAAATAGAGCAGGTTCTCCTCCGGCAGCTTGAGCGATTTCTTCCGCTCGGCAAGCATTTCGTCCCCCGCTTCCGGCTTGCTCTTTCCCTGCGAGGGCGGCAGCGTTCGCCACAGATCGTTGAAGGAGCGCTCCTCGTATTCGAGACGTTCGCGCAGCCCCTCGCGCTGCTGCTCGGACGACAGTTTCGGCGGCCGATGGTAGCGGAACACGCCCTGCTCCATCAGCGCGTGCGCGGAATCCAGGATCGCTTCCACGGCCGCCAGGCCATGCCGTTCCTCGCATCGGGCGATGTAGCCCTTGGCAAAATCCAGATAACTCAGAATGCCGCCGGCATCGGTCCATTGCCGGAAGAGATGATTGTTCTTGAAGAAATGGTTGTGCCCGAGCGCGGCATGCGCGGTCACCAGGGCCTGCAGGGCCATGGTGTTCTCTTCCATCAGATAGACGATGCAGGGGTTGGAGTTGATGACCAGCTCATAGGCCAGGCCGCGTGCGCCCTTGCGGTAGAGAAACTCGTCGTAGAGGAAACGCTTGCCGAACGACCAATGCCGGTACATCAGCGGCATGCCGACCGAGGAATAGGCGTCGAGCATCTGCTCGGAAGAGATGACCTCCATCTGCACAGGATAGATGTCGAGGCCCAGCTCTTCGGTCCCGAGCGCCTCGATCTCGTCATAGACGCGGGACAGCTTCGCAAAATTCCAGTCCGAGCCGGAAAACAGCAGTTCGGATTTGCCCGCCTGACTGACCATTGCAGAAGCCCCTCAAGCGCTCTTGCGCAGGGCGGGTTGCCTGGCGAAGAGCTCGCGGAAGACCGGGTAGATGTCGGCCGGCGCGGCAATGCGCCTCATCTGGAAGTTCGGCCATTTGCCGTCGACGGCGTTGTAGGCGCGCCAGAGCGACGTGCCGTTCTCGGTCGAGCCGAAGATATGACTTTCCCGCTCGTCGATGATCTCCACATAGGCGAAATACTGGCAAAGCCGCATGAGCTTGCGGTCGAGCAGTTCGATGCAGCGCTCGGAGTCGGTGGCGAAGTTGTCGCCGTCTGAGGCCTGGGCGGCGTAGATGTTCCACTCGGCGACCGGATAGCGTTCTTCGATGATGCGGTGCATTTCCTCGAGCGCGGTGGAGACGACAGTGCCGCCGCTTTCGGTGTGGTAGAAGAACGTCTGCTCGTCTACCTCCTTGGCTTGGTGGGTATGGCGGATGAAGACGACCTCGATGCGGTCGTAGCGGCGCGTCAGGAAGAGATGCAGCAGCACGAAGAAGCGTTTGGCCAGGTCCTTCTCGCGCTCTCCCATCGAGCCTGAGACGTCCATCAGGCAGAACATGACCGCGTTCGCATTGGGCACGGGCTGGGGATCGAAGCGGTTGAACCGGATGTCGACCGGGTCGACATAGGCAATCCGCCTGCGCCGGCCCTCGAGCCGCTCAAGCTCTTCGCGCAGCGCCGTGATGCCTTCGCGCACAGCAGCGCTTGCCGGCTTCGCTTCCAGCTCGGCGATCTGCCTGGCGATTTCGTCCAGCTCGGCCTGCTTGGGGCGCCTCAGCGCGATGCGGCGGCCGTGGCTGTTGCGCATCGTGCGTCCGACATTGATGTTGGTCGGCGCTCCGCTTGCGGCGAAGCCTGCCCGCCTCGGCTTGAAGCTCAGTATCTGCTTGAGGTTGAGCTTGACCAGATCCGGCAGTTCGAGGTCCTCGAAGAAAAGGTCGAGCACCTCCTCGCGCGACAGCACGAAGCGGAAGTCGTCTTCGGATTCCGTGGTCCCCGGAGCCGATCCGTAGCCTCCGCCGCCGCCAGGCTTGTCGATGAGATCGCCAGGGCTGAACGTCTTGTTGCCGGGCAGGATGTGCTGGCGCCGGCCGCTTTGCTTGTCGTCGCCGAAGCTCGGTTCGTCGGTGCCCTTGCGCGGCATCGGCACGGCGTGTTCGCGGTCGAGGTCGGCGATGCCGCCGGTGCGGACCTTGTCGCGGATGCTGCGCTTGAGATCCTCGCGGGCGCGCCTGAGGAAGCGCTGGCGATTGCCAAGGCTCTTGTCTTTCGGGTTCAGACGGCGGTCGATGAAGATCGGCATGGCACCGTTCGGGCGTCCCTCAACCCGCCTTGTTCACGCGCATGTACCAGTCGACCAATCGGCGCACCTGCCGCTGGGTATAGCCGCGCTCCACCATGCGCTGCACGAATTCATTGTGCCGCTTCTCCGTGACGCTGTCCTGCTTGGAACCGAAGCTGATCACCGGCAACAGGTCCTCGACCTGGCCGAACATGCGCTTCTCGATAACCTCGCGAAGCTTTTCATAACTCGTCCAGGAAGGATTGCGGCCATGGTTGCGCGCCCGGGCGCGCAAGGTGAATTTGACCACTTCGTTGCGGAAGTCCTTGGGGTTGGCGATGCCGGCCGGCTTTTCGACCTGCGACAACTCCTTTTCCAGAACCTCGCGGTTGAGGATCTGGCCGGTGTCGGGGTCCTTGTAGTCCTGATCCTCGATCCAGGCATCGGCATAAGCGATGTAGCGGTCGAAGAGGTTCTGGCCATACTCGCTGTAGGATTCCAGATAGGCTTTCTGGATCTCGTGGCCGATGAACTCGGCATAGCGGCTGGCGAGTTCCGACTTGATGAACTCGAGATAGGCAGCCTCCGTTTCCTTCGGGAATTGCTCGCGCTTGATGGCCTCTTCGAGGATGTACATCAGGTGCACGGGATCGGCGGCCACTTCCTTGGTGTCGTAGTTGAAGGTCTGCGACAGGATCTTGAAGGCGAAACGCGTGCTGACCCCGGTCATGCCCTCGTCGACGCCGGCGGCATCGCGATATTCCTGGACGGACTTCGCCTTCGGGTCGATCTCCTTGAGGTTCTCGCCGTCATAGGCGCGCATCTTGGTGTAGAGCGGCGAGTTCTCGTGCTCGGCAAGGCGGGTCGAGACGGTGAAGCGGCTGAGGATGTCCAGCACCTCGGGCGCGCAAGGACTGTTCGCCAGCTCGCTTTCGCGCAGCAGCTTCTCGTAGATCTGCCGCTCCTCTGTGATGCGCAGGCAATAGGGCACCTTGACCACGAGGATGCGGTCGAGGAACGCCTCATTGTTCTTGTTGTTCTTGAACTGCTGCCATTCCGATTCATTGGAATGGGCGACGACGATGCCCTGATAGGGGAAGGCGCCGAAATTCTCGGTGCCGTTGTAGCTGCCTTCCTGGGTGGCGGTCAGCAGCGGGTGCAGGACCTTGATCGGCGCCTTGAACATCTCGACGAATTCGAGCAGGCCTTGCGTCGTCCGGTTCAGGCCGCCGCTGTAGGAATAAGCGTCCGGGTCGGACTGGCTGAAGTGCTCCAACTGCCTGATGTCGACCTTGCCGACCAGCGCCGAGACATCCTGATTGTTCTCGTCGCCGGGCTCGGTCTTGGCGATGGAGATCTGGCGCAGCCGCGACGGCATCAGCTTGACGACGCTGAATTTCGAGATGTCGCCCTTCAGCTCATCCAGGCGCTTGGCCGCCCAGGGCGAGATCAGTCCGTTCAGGCGGCGGCGGGCGATGCCGTATTTGTCCTCCAGCAGATCGCCCATCCGGTCGGGATGAAAGAGGCCGAGCGGCGATTCGAAGATCGGGCTGATCTGGTTGCCGACCTTGAGCGTGTAGATCGGCCGCTCTTCCATCAGCTTCTTCAGCCGTTCGGCTAGCGAGGATTTGCCGCCGCCGACCGGGCCGAGAAGATAGAGGATCTGCTTGCGCTCCTCGAGGCCTTGCGAGGCGTAGCGGAAATATCCGGCGATGCGCTCGATCGTATCCTCCATTCCGTAGAAGTCGGAAAAGGAAGGATAGATCTTGATGGTGCGGTTGGAGAAAATGCGGCCGAGCCGCTCGTCCTTGCTGGTGTCGACCAGATTCGGCTCGCCGATCGCCTCGACCATGCGCTCCGGCGCCGAGGCGTACATGGATTTGTCCTCGCGGCAGGCCAGCAGATATTGCTGAAGGCTGATCTCTTCCTGTGCCGCATTGGAATAGATCTCCGAAAACAGATCGAAGACGTCGGATTGGTTCTCGCGCATGATGCTTTGCCTCGGAGCCGATAGGCTGCCAATCGGCTCATCGCTTCATCAACCACCGGAAAGCATTGTGGTTCCCTTCACGTGAAGGAAGAGCGCACAATGCACCCCGACATTAGCCTTCGGGACACCCCGATTCGGCCTTAAATGCTCGCCTATGAACATACGTGGTGATTGCCAGCGGACGGTCAAGGAGTGGATTTGGTTTCGCACCGAAAGTTGTCATTTTTGGTTCGTAAACGAGGCGTGTGGCGAGCATCCGTGCCCGCCGCGACACAATCTGGCCGGAGATGGCGATGATCGATCGACGCAGCTTCATCGTGGCAGCCCTGGCGGCGCTGTTGCCGCCGGGTGCGTCAGCCGCTGGGCGTCCGGGCCAGCCGGAACCGCAAACCCTCGATTACGGTCCGGCCAAGCTCGACATCTACGCGCCGGCCGGCGCGAAGAACCTGCCGGTGGTCTTCTTCGTCCATGGCGGCGCTTGGCGGTTCGGCAAGCGCAGCCAGGTCGGCTCAAAGCCGGACTTCCTGCTCGCCAATGGCTTCTTGTTCGTCTCGATCGACTACCGCATGCTGCCGGAAGCGGATGTCGCCACCCAGGCCGGCGATGTCGAAAAGGCCTATGCCTATGTGCGCGCGAACATCGCCCGATATGGCGGCGATCCGGACCGCATCGTCGGCATGGGCCATTCGGCCGGCTGCCATCTGGTTGCGCTGACCGGCATGCGCGGAGGGTTGCCGGGCGTCGCCGCGCTGATCCTGGACGACACAAGGGCCTACGATCTTGCCGCGCTTTCGAGGTATGGCGGCATGGTGCGCGCCTATGCGCGTGTCTTCTCCGACCCGAAACAATGGGCGGCGCTGTCGCCGTCGAGCTATGTCGACGGCAGGAAGCATCCGCCGACCTTCATCGCCTATTCGCGCGCGCCCGGGCGAGGCGAGGAGTCGAAAGTTCGCCGAGCGCCTGCGCGCCACTGGCACCGAGGTCACGCTGTTCGACGGCAGCGCCTATACGCATATGTCGATCAATGGCGATTTCGGCGAGGCTGGCGACGCCTTGACCGCGGCGGTGCTGGCCTTCCTGAAGGCGACGGTGGCCTGATTACCAGCGCGTCTTCTCGCCGGGTGCGGCCGGCTCGATCGCCAGCGCGTGCACGCCTGCCTTCAGTTCGTCGGCAAGCAGTTGGTTGACGGCGCGGTGGCGGTCGATGCGGCTCATACCGGCAAAACTCGGCGAGACAATGCGGACGCGGAAATGTGTCTCGCCGGTGCCGTCGAACGTCGCGTGATGGCCGGACTCGATATGGTGATGGCCTGCATGAAGGTGGCTTTCATTGATGACGGCGAGCCGTTCGGGCGAAAATGCCGCTTTCAGCTTGTCTTCCATCTTGGCCTGTATGGACATCAGGGCTTCCCTTCACCACATATGCGGCACAGCCGCAAAATCTTGTATTTCGACCGCTTTTAAGCCGCGATTCAGCGGTTAGGGCGATCATCGGCGAAATGTCAATTCTTGTTTCGCACATGCGAACAGCCCATAAATGGGTGAGATGAAAGCGTATCCCAAATATTTCGAGAAGATCCGGATCCGGCCGGAGAAGGATGCGGAGCTGAAGTCGCGCGCGCCGGTCTGCCAGTGGGACGGCTGCAACGAGGCCGGCACGCACCGGGCGCCGGTCGGGCGGCTCAAGGAGGGCGAGTATTTCCGCTTCTGCTTCGATCATGTGCGCGAATACAACAAGGGCTTCAACTACTTCTCCGGCGTGTCGGACAGCGAGATCGCCCGCTTCCAGAAAGAGGCGCTGACCGGCCACAGGCCGACCTGGCGCATGGGCGCCAATGGCGGCGGGACGCGCTCGGCGCCGGATTTCGCGCAGCAGCGCTCGGGGCGCGCCGGCTACTACAACCGCATGCGCGATCCGTTCAATCTGTTCAGCGGCGGAGCGCGGGAGCCGCGCGAACGCAAGGCCAAGCCGCTTGAGGCCAAGGCGCTGGAAACGCTTGGTCTTGATACAAAGGCGACTGGTCAGGACATCAAGGCGCGTTATAAGGAACTGGTTAAGCGCCACCATCCGGATGCGAATGGCGGCGACAGAGGTTCGGAAGACCGGTTCCGCGATGTGCTGCAGGCCTATCGCGTGCTCAAGCAGGCAGGATTGTGCTGAGCGGCCCTTCGGTCCCAAGTCTTTTCCAACTTTCATAAGGTTGGAAAAGGCTCTAAGACCGCCCCCGGACAAAATCGATTGCCGGCGAAACGCGGCGTTTCGCCCGTGGAGACGTTGATAGAGATGAACAAGGTCGATCGCGACATCGCCAACCTGCCCGACACGACGGTGTCGGTGAAGGAGAAATTCGGTTTCGACTCCAAGATGGTCGTTCCCGCCTATTCGGCGGCGACAGAGCATGTCCCGGACATCGACCCGGATTATCTGTTCGACAAGGCGACGACATTGGCGATCCTCGCCGGCTTTGCCTACAACCGCCGCGTGATGGTGTCGGGCTATCACGGCACCGGCAAGTCGACGCATATCGAGCAGGTCGCGGCGCGGCTCAACTGGCCTTGCGTGCGCGTCAACCTCGACAGCCATGTCAGCCGTATCGACCTCGTCGGCAAGGACGCCATCGTCGTCAAGGAAGGCCTGCAGGTCACCGAGTTCCGTGACGGCATCCTGCCCTGGGCCTATCAGCATAATGTGGCGCTGTGCTTCGACGAGTATGATGCCGGCCGGCCGGACGTGATGTTCGTCATCCAGCGCGTGCTGGAATCCTCGGGCCGGCTCACGCTGCTCGACCAGAGCCGCGTCATCCGCCCGCATCCGGCTTTCCGGCTGTTTGCCACCGCCAACACGGTCGGCCTCGGCGACACCACCGGCCTCTATCACGGCACGCAGCAGATCAACCAAGCGCAGATGGACCGCTGGTCGATCGTCACCACGCTCAACTACCTGCCGCACGACAATGAAGTGAACATCGTGCTGGCCAAGGCCAAGCACTATCGCGACAACAAGGGCAGGGACATCGTCAACAAGATGGTGCGCGTCGCCGACATGACGCGCTCGGCCTTCATCAACGGCGACCTGTCGACCGTGATGAGCCCGCGCACCGTCATCACCTGGGCCGAGAATGCCGAGATCTTCGGCGATATCGGCATGGCGTTCCGGCTGACCTTCCTCAACAAATGCGACGAGCTGGAGCGTTCAGTGGTGGCCGAGTTCTACCAGCGCGCCTTCGGCGAGGATCTGCCGGAGAGCGCCGCCAACGTGGTGCTGGGCTAGGCGCAGCTGAATGGCCTCCGGCCGTTCAGCATGAAAATGCGCAGGGAATGATCAATGGCGGGTCCGGGCGACAACACGCGCAACAAGCCGAAGAACGGGTCTGAAGCGGACAGCTTCAAGCGCGCCGTCACCGTGTGCATGCGCGCCGTCGCGGGCGACAAGGACCTCGAGGTCGGCTTCGCCAAGGACCGGCCGGCGCTGGCTGGCAACCGCGCCCGGCTGCCCGAGCTGCCGAAGAAGGCCTCCCGCAACGACATCGCGATCACCCGCGGCATCGGCGATTCCATGGCGCTGAAGCGCGCCTGCCACGATCAGCGCATCCACAACAAGCTGGCGCCGGAAGGCAAGCTCGCGCGATCCATCTTTGACGCCGTCGAGCAGGCGCGCGTCGAGGCGATCGGCAGCCGCGCCATGCAGGGCGTGGCCGACAATATCGGCTCGATGCTCGAGGACAAATACGCCAAGGCGAATCTCGTCGACGTCAGGGACAAGGCCGACGCGCCGCTGGAAGAAGCGATCGCGCTGATCGTGCGCGAAAAACTCACCGGCCGCGCGATCCCAAAGAGCGCCGAGCGGCTCGTCGATCTCTGGCGCCCCTGGGTCGAGGAAAAGGCGGGCGGCGACCTCGACGGCCTGTCGGCCAAGCTGGAGGACCAGCAGGCCTTTGCCCGCGTCGTGCGCGACATGCTGGTTTCCATGGAGATGGCCGAGGAACTCGGCGACGACCAGGAAACCGACGACTCCGAGGAAAACGAAGAGAACGAGCAGCAGGGAGACGAACAGAGCGAGGAAGGCGGCGAGGAGGATTCAGGCTCCGAGCAGTCGCAGTCGGAAGAGGCCGAAGCTTCAGCCGACGAGGAAGAGTCGGCCGAGACGGAAGCGACCGACGCCACATCGGACGACCTCTCGGACGAGGACGATTCCGACGCTGAGACGCCCGGCGAGGCCAAGCGCAACGACAACCCGTTCCTCAACCTGCCGAAGGAGATCGACTACAAGGTCTTCACCACCGCCTTCGACGAGACGGTGGGGGCCGAGGACCTTTGCGAGGAAGAGGAGCTCGACCGGCTGCGCGCCTTTCTTGACAAGCAGCTTGCCAACCTGTCCGGCGTTGTCGGGCGGTTGGCCAACCGGCTGCAGCGCCGGCTGATGGCGCAGCAGAACCGCTCCTGGGATTTCGATCTTGAGGAAGGCTATCTCGATCCGGCGCGCCTCGTGCGTGTCGTCATCGATCCGATGCAGCCGCTGTCCTTCAAGCAGGAGCGCGACACCAAGTTCCGTGACACGGTGGTGTCGCTGGTGCTCGACAATTCGGGTTCGATGCGCGGCCGGCCGATCACCGTCGCGGCGACCTGCGCCGACATCCTGGCGCGCACGCTGGAGCGCTGCGGCGTTTCGGTCGAGATCCTCGGCTTCACCACCCGCGCTTGGAAGGGCGGGCAAGCGCGCGAGAAATGGCTGAAGGACGGCAAGCCGCCGAATCCCGGCCGGCTCAACGACCTGCGCCACATCATCTACAAGTCCGCCGATCATCCATGGCGGCGCGCCCGGCGCAATCTCGGGCTGATGATGCGTGAGGGCCTGCTCAAGGAAAACATCGACGGCGAGGCGCTGCTTTGGGCGCATAACCGGCTGATCGGCCGGCCCGAGCAGCGCAAGATCCTGATGATGATCTCGGACGGCGCGCCGGTCGACGATTCCACCCTCTCGGTCAATCCGGGCAATTATCTGGAGCGGCATCTGCGGGCGGTCATCGAGCTGATCGAGACGCGTTCGCCGGTCGAGCTTTTGGCCATCGGCATCGGCCACGACGTCACGCGCTACTACCGCCGCGCCGTCACCATCGTCGACGCCGAGGAACTGGCCGGGGCCATGACCGAGCAACTCGCCTCGCTGTTCGGCGAGGAAAGCGCGCGCGACACGCGCCGCGGCGGGTTGCGGCGCGCCGGATGATGTTTTCGGGGCGGCGTGCGCGGCGGACGCTCTTCGCCTGCGTGCTGATCTGCGCCTCGCCGGCCATTGCCGCCCAGAGAGCTCCCGTCGAGACCGTCGAGATTTCAGCGCGGCCGATCACCCAGTTCCAAATCGGCCATGACGAGACGCGGTTCGGGCCGTTCGAATTCGTCGGCGGGCTGGAGATGACCTCGCCGGCGCGCGATTTCGGCGCGCTGTCGGCGCTTCGTTTCTTGAAGCCGGGCAGCGACTTCATCGGGGTCGCCGACACCGGCTTCTGGTTCTTCGGCACGATCGCGCATGACGCCGGCAAGCGACCCTCGGGTGTCAAGAATTTCCGCATGCAGCAGATGGTCGACGCTTCGGGGCGGCCGATCGACCGGAAATGGAAGGTCGACGCGGAAGGGCTCGCGGTGAAGGACGGCATCGCAACCGTCGGCTTTGAGCGCGACCAGCGCGTCGCCCAGTTCAAGATCGACCCCGACAATGTGAAAGCGCCGATCCGGCAGCTCGACTATCTGGTTCCCGCCCACGAGTTGCGCCAGAACCGCGGCTTCGAGACCGTCGCCCATGCCAACCCTTACGGTCAGCATGCGGGCGGGCTGGTCGTGGTTTCGGAGAGGAGCCTCGACAAGGCGGGCAACGTCTACGCCGCCATTATCGAAGGGCCGCACAAAGGCGTCTTCACCATCAAGCGCAATGGCGATTTCGACATCACCGACGGAGCCTTCCGGCCGGACGGCGACCTGCTGCTTCTGGAACGCAGTTTCTCGATCGCGCGCGGGGTGAAGATGCGGCTGCGGCGCATCTATGGTG
This sequence comes from Mesorhizobium sp. M2A.F.Ca.ET.043.02.1.1, assembly GCF_003952405.1. Classification (NCBI taxonomy): domain Bacteria; kingdom Pseudomonadati; phylum Pseudomonadota; class Alphaproteobacteria; order Hyphomicrobiales; family Phyllobacteriaceae; genus Mesorhizobium; species Mesorhizobium sp. M2A.F.Ca.ET.043.02.1.1. Next base: position 2,141,268 of record NZ_CP034445.1, on the reverse strand, counting down.
AGAGCGTCGAGAAGGGCGCGGTCGCCGACGGGCCGGTGCTGATGGAGGCCGATCTGGGCTACCAGATCGACAATATGGAAGGGCTCGACGTCTGGACCCGCGACGATGGCGCGCTGATGGTGTCGCTGGTATCCGACGACAACCATTCGATCCTGCAGCGCAACCTCTATTTGGAATTCATCCTGCATCAGGACTGAACAAGACACGAGCGCCGGGAGATTACCGGCCGACGTGGCGGACTTCGTTCATCACGAAATTGGCGGCGCGCTTGCTCCGGTTGCGGATCTTGAGTGTCGCTGTGTTGTCGACGAAATAGGTGTGAAGGATGCTGTCGCGGGTGCGGACTTCCGGCCCGACAGTATCGACCGCGTGCCAGGTGTCGGCACCGACCGCAAAGGCGTAGCCCGTGTTCGGCGAAAACGACATCCGGCGCGAATTCTCGAAACGCCCGTCCGGCATGCGCTCGGCGAAGCGGGTGCCGATATGGTTGATCGAGTCGTCCTCCGGCAAATAGAACTGGACCGTGATCCCCTTCCATTTCGTGTCGGTGTGGAAGCCAATCTTGTAGCCCGCCACGTCGCGCGTCAGCATCGGCACCGGATACATGCCGACCTTCATGAAATCCGAGCCGAACCGGCGCTCCAGGCCCGGGGCAAGGCGGCGCATAAAGGCTTCCTTCAGTTCCGGCGCGTGCAATGCCTTGCCGACCAGGGCCCAGACGGCCCGTTTCTCAGCTGGCAGATGGCGGATATATTCGGGATAGAGGTCGATCTTGATCCGCGTCGCGGTGCCGTCGGCCTTGATGTTCACATTGTGGCGGCCCTTGAGCGCGCGATATTCGCGCGCCTCCGGCATGGCTGCGCGCATGCGCTGGTAGAGGTCCGCCGGAAAGATATCCGTCATCTCAAGATGCCAGAACGGCTTTTCCACGAAGGTGGCGCGGTTCACCGCCTCCACCATGTGGGAGACAACATGCTGCAGCGTTTGTCTGGCTGATGCTGGCGCCGCCGCGCCGTCTATGACCGACATGGATAACCCTTCCCCAATCCAAAGAACCCCGAACCCAAATTTCTTGAATAGATATATCGCCGACCGTGCGGAATGCTAACCAAAGCACAGGCTGGATTGCAATGATCCACGGACTGACTTCAATCGCGGTTTCCAATCACGAGGTGATGTTGCATCGGCGCAAAGCAAGGGCGTTGCAAGGCACCCGGCGATGCTGATTTGGCCGCAAGCCGATATTCAACGGACCTTGTAGATCTCGATCGGCTTGCCCGCGGTCGACTGGTCCAGTTCAAGCCATGCCGGCAGGTCGCCCTGCAGCAATGCCGCGGCAAGGCCCTTGGGCGCGTCCAAGCCCAACGATATCTCTTCCGTGTTGCCGCGGCAGATCGCGATCAATCCCACTTGCTCGCGATGGATGACGGCGCGGGCTGCCTCCGGCGTTCCCATGAAAGCGTCGAGCATGGCGAGATTGCCAGCGACATTGCGGTGGTAAGGGCCGGCCAGCACCCGGTGGCCGGTGAACATCAATATCCCCGAGCCGAGATTGGACGAAGCAAGCACCGTCGTCGCCGGCAAGGCGGCCAGATCGCGGAAGTCGTCCGGCTTGCCGCAGGTCACGGCATGATCGGGATCTGAATTGATCTCCTGCGGCGCCTTCTGGACCACGGATTGCGCCGCCACCGCTACCCCGGCCCAGGTCGCATTGAGCGAGACCAGCCACGCCATGACGATGGCGGTGGAGATCCGCCAAGAGGGCGCGGCGCTGGCCCTGAGGCGGATTTGCGCGATCCAGGCCGAGAGCGGCAGCACCGCGAAAGCGACGGAAAAGGTCGAGCCGCGCACCTGCCAGAGGCTGACGCCGAAGGCGACGACAAGCAGGATGGCGGCAAGCATCTCCTCGCGGCGCAGGCGACGGCTTCGCAGCTGAAAGCCGATCAGAAGGATCGCGATGAAGGGCGTCACATAGCGCGCCGCCATCAGCTTGGGCTGGTGGATGGCGACGCTCCAGAAGGGCTGCGCTTCGACCACGTCGGCCAGCCAAAAGGTGCGGATGCGCTCGTCCATGCCCGCATAGGGCGACGCCAGGCACTGCGGGAAGGCCGCTATCACAGTCACCGCGACCACCGCGGCCAGCGCCAGCATCGAAACGAACCGTGCCCGAACCGTCGATGCGGTCAATGTCGAGGCGATCGCGAGGCCAAATCCGGAAAGCGCCGCTACGGCGAACTGGAAAAACGAGAAGGCGTCGCATTGGGCAACGGTCCAGTTGGAAGGCCGGATGGTCGCCACGAAGACCAGCAAGGCGACACCGGCAAATCCAAGGCCGAAGCCTCGCGCGGTGGCGTGCTCCTTATCGTCGAGGATGAACAGGACCGCAGCGCAGATGCCGAGCGTCGCCACATAGGGAGCGGTTTCCATGCCGACAGCGAGCGTCAGGCCGGCGCAAATGCCCGACAGCAGGGCGGCAGGCCGCCAGAAGGGCGCTTCCATCAGAAGCCAAAGGCTGGCCGCCGTCAGCAGCAGCTGGACATTGTGGTGATCGATCACGCCGGGGCTGTAGACCATCAGGAAGAAAAGCGCGGCCGTCGACAGGATGAGCGATGGCATCGCGACGTCGGCGCCGGCGAAGCGCCGCGAGGCGCGCATGAGCACGAATATGGTCAGTCCGTAGAGCGTGGTCGGCCAGATGATCCGCGCTGCCCGTTCGGCGGTGGCGGCGCCGGCGCCCAGCGCGTCGAAGACCATGACAAGCAATGCGAGCGGCGCGTCCACCAGCCGGGACCAGTGCATGACGAAACCGCCTGCCGTGCCCATCCTGTATTGATGGAGATCGAACCAGCCCTGCCCGGCGAGCAGGTCGCGGACCTCGACCAGCCGCAGCATGCTGTCATTGTCCGCGCCATTATTCGCAAGGGTTGGGAAGCCGGAAACCGCGTTGACGGTCAACACCACCAGCGTGGCGCATGCCGCAAGCAGGAGATGATTTTTCCAACCGGTGCCTTGCACGGTCATGGTGGTTGCGAAGCCTTGGAGAATTTTCGCGATCCTGCACGATCGGCCGTAACAAAGCGTAAATCCGCCGCAGCTGTGACGGAAAGCGTCAGGGCCGGTTGGTCGCAACCCAGATAACATGGCGGGCGCCGCGCTTGCCGTGGGCGCGCGTGTTGACCTCTTCGACCGCGAAGCCTGCCTGCTTCAGCCGCCAGGTGAAGCCGCCGTCCGGTCCCTGCGACCAGACCGCCAGCACGCCGCCTGGCTTCAAGGCGGCGCTAGCGGCAGCCAGCCCGGCCGCGTCATAGAGCGAGTCATTGCCCTTGTAGACGATGCCCTCGGGACCATTGTCGACGTCGAGCAGGATGGCGTCCCAAGCGGCTTTCCGCACCCTTATCAGCTGACCGACATCAGCCTCGCGAATGCTGACTCGAGGATCCTCGAGGCAGCCGCCGAAGATCGTCGACATCGGCCCACGCGCCCAGCCAACGACCGCGGGGACAAGCTCGGCGACAGTGACGGCGGCATCGCCATCGAGCGCGGCGAGAGCGGCGCGCAAGGTGAAGCCCATGCCGAGCCCGCCGATGAGGATCTCCGGCCGCTTGCGGCCGGCGATCCGCTCGCAGGAAAGCCTGGCGAGCGCCTCCTCGGAGCCGCTGAGGCGGCTGTTCATCAGCTCGTTGGTGCCGAGCATGATCGAGAATTCAGTGCCGCGCTGCTTCAGGCGCAGTTCCTGGCCGCCATCGGGCGTGCGGGCGGAATCAAGCTGAACCCAGGGGATCACGGCCTGTCTTTTGGCTTGAGCATGATCTTTTCCAAAAACCGAGTCCCACTTTTTGGGATCATGCTCCGACGGCGACCGCCGGCTGGCTCCAGCGCGCGGCGAGCAGCCGGTAGGGGATCAGCGCCACGACGGCGATGATGAGCTTGACCGAAAGGTCGCCAAGCGCCCAGGAGACCCAGCGCATCGTCTCGACCGGCAGCATGCCCATTAGCGGCGCGGCCTCCAGCGCGAAACTGTCATTGGGGCCGGCAAAGGCGAAGGCGGCGGAAAAGGCGACGCCGAAGAAGACGAGCGTGTCGAACACCGAGCCGACCAGCGTGCCGACGATCGGCGCGCGCCACCAGCTCTGCCGGCGCAGCCGGTTGAAGACGGTGACGTCGAGCAATTGCGCGGTGAGGAAGGCGGCGCCGGAAGCGGCCGCGATGCGCACCAACCGATCGGCGGCGGTCTCGAACTCGATCAGGCCATGACGGAACAGGAAGGGCGGGACCAGGATCGAGCAGGTCACCGCAGTCATGAAACCCACGAACACCACCTTGCGCGCCACGGCCGGGCCGTAGCGGCGGTTGGCTAGGTCGGTGACCAGGAAGGAGAAGGGATAGGTGAAGGCGCCCCAGGTCAGCAGGTCTGCCAGCGACAGGCCGCCGACCTGGCCCTGCATCGGGAACTGCACGAGGATATTCGACGCCACGACGACAAGCGCCATGGCGGCCACGAAGGGCAGGTATCGCGTCAGGAAATTCATTTTTTTATCCTGGGTAATGGAACCAGCCGAGCGTCAAGGCGACGCTCGCTCATATCCGAGCACCGGTCTGGCCGGTGCCCGAGGCGGTCGTCGTGCCCGAAAGCTACTTAAGCGGCGGACTGCTCGGCAAGCTTCTTGGCGATCTGCTTCTTCAGCAGACGAGCGCGCTGCGACAATTCCTTGACGTCCGCCTTGACCAGGAAGGCGTCGAGGCCACCGCGATGCTCGACCGAACGCAGCGCGTTGGCCGAAATGCGCAGCCGAACGTTCTGGTTCAGCGCTTCGGAAATCAGCGTCACATTGACCAGGTTCGGCAGGAAGCGACGCTTGGTCTTGTTGTTGGCGTGGCTCACATTGTTGCCGGTCTGGACTGCCTTGGCAGTGAGTTCGCAGGTGCGGGACATTTGTCTAACCTTCAGTTTCTAAACCTGCCAAACCATTCTGCCCGCGCCAGGCGGCGCGCGGTCTCAGTCAGGCGGCCTTTGGAAAAGTTGGCGTTCCATAGTGGCATTTCGCCATTGCGTCAAGCTCCGGCACGTCGCCTGCCGTCGGGCGCGCTCCATATAAAGGCCGGATTTCATACTATAAGCCGTTCGCGAAGGGACACGCCAGGCTGGAGCCGTTGCGTTCTGGCCGAACCGCCAGGGATTCGCCAGCCGCCATGCTCCGTCCATCTCATGCATTCGCCACCCTTCTTGCCCTTGCCGTGCCGGCAACAAGCTTCGCCGCCCCCTCGCCACAGTCCTTCAAGGGCGAATATACGGTGTCCTACCTCGGCCTTTCGATCGCCAGGGCCACCTTTTCCAGCCGCTATGTGGGCGATACCTACGCCATCAACGGCACCGTCTCCGCCGCCGGGCTCGGCAGGCTGTTCGACGACACGAAAGGCACGATTTCGTCGAAAGGCATCATTTCCGACAAGCGGATGACGCCGCAGGTGTTCAGGGCCGATTATACGTCCGGTAAGAAGTCCTCCAGGGTCGACATCCGCTTCAGCAACGGGGCGGTCTCCTCCACGCAAGTCGTTCCCGCTCCAGGCAAGCGCGATCCGAAGAGCTGGGTGCCGATCGGCGACGGAGACCTGAAATCGGTGCTCGATCCGATGGCCGCGACCGTGATCCATGCCGACAGCCTGGACAAGGTCTGCGGACGCACGGTCAAGTTCTATGATGGCGAGATGCGCGCCGACCTGACACTGACCTATGCCTCCAAGGGCTCGATCGCGGTGCCGGGCTACAAGGGCGACACGGTGACCTGCAAGATGGGATTCGAGCCGGTGGCGGGCTATCGCAAGGGACGCAAGGCGCTGAACTACCTCAAGAACAAGAGCCGCATGCTGGTGACGTTTGCACCGGTCGGTCAATCCGGCGTATATGCCCCGATCCGCGCCACGGTCGGGACCCAGATCGGTCCGCTGACCATCAGCGCCGGACGGTTCGAAGCGGTAAATTAACTAATTCCGGACGGAAAACCGCAAGGCACTTTTCCTGGATTGCTAGAGGCGCCGCCGCGCGCCGGCGGGGGAGATATGGGGCGCGCAACATTGATCGGATTTTCGGCGGTCGCCATGTGGGCGCTGCTGGCGCTGCTCACCGACGCCTCGGGGCAGGTGCCGCCATTCCTGCTGTCGGCCATCACCTTCGCCATCGGCACCTGCGTCGGGCTGGCGGCCCGGCTGGTGATGCCGGCGCCCGACCGCAGTGAGAAGATCCCGCCACAGGTCTGGGTGATCGGCATAGCCGGCCTGTTCGGCTACCATTTCTTCTACTTTACGGCGCTGCGCAACGCGCCGGCAGTCGAGGCGAGCCTGATCGCCTATCTGTGGCCGCTGCTGATCGTGCTGGGTTCCGCGCTGATGCCGGGCGAGCGGCTGGCCTGGAACCATGTCGTCGGCGCGCTGCTCGGCCTTGCCGGTACCTTCCTGATCGTCACCAAGGGCGGCGGGCTGGCCTTCGACGCGCGTTATGCCTTCGGCTACGCGATGGCCGCCGTCTGCGCGCTTTTGTGGTCGTCCTATTCACTTCTGTCGAGGCGTTTCCCCGTCGGTGCCGACCTCGATCGTCACCTGGTTCTGCGCGGCGACGTCGGTGCTTTCGCTGGTCTGCCATTTTCTGCTTGAGAAGACCGTGCTGCCCGACGGCCCCGGACAGTGGCTGGCGGTCATCGGGCTCGGCCTGATGCCGGTCGGCGCGGCCTTCTATGCCTGGGACACCGGCGTCAAACGCGGCAACATCCAGGTCCTGGGCGCCGCGAGCTATGCCGCGCCGCTGTTGTCGACGCTGGTGCTGATCGCCGCCGGCGTCGCCGAGCCGTCGCTGCGCATCCTCGCGGCCTGCGTGCTCATCACCGGGGGTGCTGCGCTGGCCGCGAAGTCTCTGCTGATGCGCAAGCCGGCGGTCAAAGAGGTGAACGCATGATGCCGTTTCCCGGCGGCATCGAGGCCAACGCCAACGCGACGCTTCTGTTCTCGTTCGTCGCGGCCGTGATCTACGCCTTTGCGCTCGACATGCCGGCGAAATGGACGCGCACGGCGGCAAAGACGCTTGCAGTCGCTTTGCTGGCCGTGCTTGCCGTGATGCAGGGCGGTCCGCTGCTGCTCGTCGCCGCGCTGGGCTTGAGCGCCATCGGCGACGCCTTCCTGTCGCGCGACGGCGAAAAGGCCTTCCTCGGCGGGCTGGCGAGCTTCCTCGCCGGCCATGTCGCCTATGTCGCGCTGTTCTCGCAGGCGGGTGGCGGGCTCCGACTGTTGAGCGCCGAATCCTGGCGGGGCGCGATCGCGCTGGTCATGGCCGCATTCAGCATCGTCATGCTTGCCGCGCTCTGGCGCCGCGTCGGCCCGCAACTGCGCATCCCGATCGCCGTCTATGTCGCGGCGATCCTCGCCATGGGCATTTCGGCGCTCACCACCGGCAGCGCATGGGTCATCGCCGGCGCGGTGCTGTTCATCGCTTCGGACGGGTTGCTGGCGACCGAGCGCTTCCTGTTCGCGGCGATCTCGCCACAGCGCCTGTGGATGCGCTACGCGGTCTGGGTGCTTTATTACGCCGCCCAGCTGGCGATCACGCTGGGGTTTCTGCTGGCCTAGACCGGCCGCCAGCCGGGCTCAGCCAGCTCGAAAGCGGCGAAATCGAAGCCCGGCGCCACGGTGCAGCCGACCAGCGTCCATTCACCTAAGCTGCGCGCCGACTGCCACCAGCCGGCCGGTACGACGACCTGCGGCCGCTCGCCCGTGGCAAGGGCCGTGCCCAGAACCTGCTCGATGACCAGGCCTGCGCCTTCCTCCTCATGCATCGACAGCGCCAGCGGCGCGCCGGCATAGAAGTGCCAGACCTCGGCCGCGTCCTTCACCCGGTGCCATGCCGAAAGCTGACCTTGCTCGAGGAGGAAGTAGATCGCGGTGGAATGACCGCGCGGGCCGCCCGCGGCGTCGCGAAACGTCTCGGCATACCAGCCGCCCTCGGGATGCGGCTTAAGGCCAAGGGTGGCGATGATCTCGGCGGCGCTGGTCATTGGCGGTCTTTGGTTCGATGCATGTCGCTTTATGCGGTGGAGTTAGAAATTGTCCTTGCGCTTGCGGATCTCGGCAAACACCTCGGCGTCGCCGGCTTTCTCCATGCCGAGATGCTTGCGGATCGCCGGGTCGTGCCAGCGCAGGAACGGGTTGGTCGACAGTTCCTCGCCGATGGTCGTCGGCAGCGTCGGCTTGTTGTCGGCGCGCAGCGCCTCGATCCTGGCCGCGCGCTGCCTCAGCAGCGGATTGCCCGGGTCGACCGTCACCGCGAAGCGGGCATTGGCAAGTGTGTATTCGTGGCCGCAATAGATGGCGGTTTCCGCCGGCAGCGCCGCCAGCTTCTTCAGCGATTCATACATAACCGGCGGCTTGCATTCGAACAGGCGGCCGCAACCCAGCGCGAACAATGTGTCGGCGGTGAAGGCCACTTTCGAGGCTGGCAGGTGGTAGGAGACGTGGCCGGCGGTATGACCGGGCGTCTCGATGACCTCGATCCGTTCCTCGCCAAGGCGCACGACCGAGCCTTGGCCGACCGTCTCGTCTATGCCGGGAATCTTTGCCTTCTCGGCTTCCGGGCCGATGATGCGCAGCTTGAAGCGCTCCTTGAGCGCCAGATTGGCCTCGACGTGATCGGCATGATGGTGCGTGGTGAGGATCAATGTCGGCGTCCAGCCGGTGCGCTTGATCGCCGCAAGGATCGGCGCTTCTTCCGGCGCGTCGATGATCGCCGTCTCGCCGCTTTTGGGATCGTGAACCAGCACGCCAAAATTGTCCGTGCGGCACATGAACTGCTCGATCTCTACGGCCATAGGCATCTTTCTCCATCTATCGCCGCAGACATAGGGCGACCGGCCGCCGATGTCATCCGCGTTCGTCGAACTTGCCGCCTTTGTTGAACTTGGCAGGCTTCACGGCTACCGTCCCGCGCATGCATTCGGACATCGTCGACCTGCGTTCCTTCTACTCGTCCACGCTCGGGCGTCTCGCCGAGCGCTCGATCACCATGGCGCTGTCGTCCATCTGGGCAACTGTCCCCAACGAGCGGCTGGTCGGCCTCGGCTACGCGCTGCCATGGCTGGAACGCTTCGGCACCGATGCCGAGCGTGTCTTCGCTTTTATGCCGGCAACGCAGGGCGCTGTGGTATGGCCGGCGTCGGGACCGACGGCAACGGCGCTGGTCTTCGACGAGGAACTGCCGCTGGTCGATTCCTGCATCGATCGCGTGCTCCTGGTGCATTCGCTCGAGCACGCCGAAAACCCGCGCGAGACGCTGAACGAGATCTGGCGCGTGCTGTCGCCTGCGGGCAGGGTCGTCATCGTCGTGCCCAACCGGCGCGGCGTCTGGGCGCGCTTCGAGCACACGCCCTTCGGCAACGGCCGGCCGTTCTCGCGCGGCCAGCTGACCGAGTTGCTGCGCGAGGCGAACTTCACCCCGGCGACGTGGAGCGATGCGCTGTTCTTCCCGCCGTCGCCGCGGCGTTTCATGATGCGGTTCCACAATGTGCTGGAGCGGGCCGGCCGCCGGTTCTGGCCGATCTTTTCGGGCGTCATCGTCGTTGAGGCGCAGAAGCGGCTCTACCAGGGCGTGCCGGTCGCCCAGCGCGCCTCGCGCCGCGTCTTCGTGCCAGTCTTCTCGCCACAGGGCGCGACGCGGCTCGGACGCAAGGCGGCGGACGTCGCCGCCCGACGGGTGACGCGTTCGTGATCGGTGTCGCGCCTTGTCCTTTACCGCCATCGCCACCCTATCTGAGGGAAAGCTTCGCGGCGCGGCTCCGTTGATCGCGCCCGAAATCAGGGATGTCCTTTATGGCTGACCAAATGGACTACAAGCCAGGCGCCGAGCAGGCTGCGTTCTCGATCGAGACCAGCAGCCTTTCCGACCAGCTGGCCACGATACGCATGGCGCTGAAGACCTCGCCGGTGCGCCGGCCGCTTGCCTGGGTCAGCATCGGCATCGTCGCCGTCATCATCGCGACCTCGATCGGGCAGGTTCTGCTCAACCGATGGAACCAGCCTTTCTACGATGCGCTGGCGCGGCGCGACCTCGGGGGCTTCCTGCACCAACTGATGATCTTTGTGGAAATCGCCGGCAGCCTGCTGGTGCTCAATATCGGCCAGACGTGGCTCAACCAGATGATCCGGCTGAGGCTGCGCGAGGCGCTGACGCTCGACCTCATCGATGAATGGATGGCGCCGGCCCGGGCCTTCCGGCTCGCCCATGCCGGCGCCATCGGCGTCAATCCCGATCAGCGCATGCAGCAGGATGCCGCCCATCTGTCGGATCTGTCGACCGACCTTGGCGTCGGCCTATTGCAATCCTTCATCCTGCTGGCGTCCTTCATCGGCGTGCTCTGGCAGCTCTCTTCCGGCTTCGTCTTCCATATCGGCGGCCATTCGCTCACCATACCGGGCTACATGGTCTGGGCTGCGGTCCTCTATGCCGGCATCGCGTCCTGGCTGAGCTGGCTGGTGGGCCGGCCGCTGATACGCTTCAACAGCGACCGCTACACCCGCGAGGCGCAGCTGCGCTCCTCGATGGTCCGGGTCAACGAGAATGTCGATGCGATCGCGCTCGCCCATGGCGAGGCCGATGCCAGGCGCCAGCTGGAGCTCGACCTCGGCACCGTGCTTGGCGCCATGCGGCGTATCTACAGCGCCCAGATCAACCTTTCCTGGGTCACCGATGCCTATGGCTGGATCACCGTGGTAGCCCCGATCCTGGTGGCCGCGCCCGTCTATTTCGCGGGCGACATCAGCTTCGGCGGGTTGATGATGGCGGTGGGCGCCTTCAACCAGGTGAATTCCTCGCTGCGCTGGTTCATCAACAATATCGGCGCCATCGCCGACTGGCGGGCAACGCTGATGCGCGTCGCCGACTTCCGCATCGCGCTTGGCGAAACGGACATCCTGCACGACAAGGAAAAGCGAATCGAGGTCGGCGAGAATCCGGACGGCAAGCTGACATTCGACGAGCTCGAAGTCGCCTCGCCCGACGGCTGCACCAGGCTTGCCGAGACGAGCGTCGAGATCCATCCGGGCGAGCATGTCATGATCACCGGCGATCCGCGCGCCGGCAAGACGCTGTTCTTCCGCGCCCTTGCCGGCCTGTGGCCCTGGGGAGGGGGCCGCATCGGCATGCCCGACGGGGAGAAGCCGTTCTTCGTACCGCGCACGCCCTATTTCCCGCTCGGTTCGCTGCGCGATGTGCTGAACCACGCCGAGGGCGTCAAGATCGACGACGCCGAGATCAAGGCCGTGCTCGGCGAGGTCGGGCTGGAGCGCCTGTCGTCCCAGCTCGACCGCTCGGCGCGCTGGGAGCGTGAGCTGGCGGACGACGAGCAGCGCCTGCTGGCGTTTGCCCGGCTGGCGCTGCGGAAGCCGAAATGGGTCATCATCGACGAGGCGCTGGACACGTTGGACGGCGCGACGCTGCGGCGCGTGCTGGCGATGCTGCAGGCCAGGCTCCCGGATGCAGCAATCCTCAATATCGGGCGCGGCCTGCACAACAACCAGTTCTTCCCGCGGGCCCTCACCATCGTCAAGGACGTCTGCGGCCCAGCGCTCAAGCCGGCGCGCGTCCGCGCCGGAGCGATCGAGCCGCCGCCCCAGGCGGCGCGCCGCAAGAAATAGCTTTATTTTGCCGCGATCGCCGGGAAGAATCGCCGGCGTCGACAGAACGCCTGCAGCCATGCTCGAGATGCTCAGCCTGCTTGCCTGTTTCGCCTGCGCCGAGGCGGCTTCGTTGCCCGTGCCTGACGTCGGCACGCCGGTCGATGTGGAGCTCGTGCTCGCCGTCGACATCTCGCAATCGATGGATGAGGACGAGTTCGCGCTGCAGCGCGCCGGTTATGTCGAGGCGCTGCGCCATCGCGATTTCATCAACACGGTGCGTTCGGGGACGAACGGGCGCATCGCGCTTGCCTATTTCGAATGGGCAGGGGTGGTGCGCGACGACGGCGTCATCGCCTGGCAGGTCATTGACGGCGAGGACAGCGCCAACGCCTTCGCCGACAAGATCGCCTCCCGGCCGTTCCGGAGCTTTCGCGGCACCTCGATCTCGGGCGCGCTGGGCTTCGGCACCGGGCTCCTTGAGAAAAGCGCCTTTTCGGCACCCCGCCGGGTCATCGACATATCGGGCGACGGCCCCAACAATACCGGACGGCCTGTCGCCGCGATCCGCGATGCCGCCGTTGCCGAGGGTATCGTCATCAACGGCCTGCCCATACTCATCAGGCCGTCGCCGAGCGTCAGCCGCCTCGACCGATACTATGCCGATTGCGTGACCGGAGGAGACGGTTCCTTCGTGCTGCCGATCTATGCGGCGTCCGAATTCTCGACCGCCATCCGCCGCAAGCTGATCCAGGAGGTGAGCGGCGTCACCGACGCCAGATCCATTCGCGTCCAGGATGCGGCGCCCGTCGATTGCCTACTGGGCGAGCGCCTGCGGCAGCGGTTCTCCGATCCCTATTTTCCGGAACTCGACCGATAGCGGTCTTGCGGCCACATCAGACCGCCCGGGCGCCATATTTGGCGCGGAACTCGTCATAGCAGTCGCGGCGCCAGCGCCGGCCGACGACATAGCCGCGCAGGAGCTTCGGCAGCGAATAGCCGAGCGCCTTGGACGAACGATTGGCGAGGTAGCCGGAAAAGGCCTGCTGCAGCCGGCCCTTCAATGTGTCGGCGATGATCTGGCGAGCGATCATAAAGGGCGGGACATCGGGATAGCGGTCGGCGATATAGGGATGCTTGTCGATCAGGTTGGCATAGGCCGCGACATAGCCGTCGCGCCGGCGGGAGATCGAGTTCTCCGAATTGTACTTCTTCCAGTCGATGTCTTCGGACAGCTGGGCGCCGCCGCGGCGGGCAAAGCGCAGCAGAAGGTCGAGATCCTGCATGCGCGTGATATCGCTGTCATAGCCGCCGATCGCCAGCAGCGATTCGTGCCTGGCGGTGATTGCCGAGCCGGCGATGAAAATAGTCTGCGAGACCAGGGCGCGCTGCAGCGCGCTTTTATCAAGAAAGGCTTCGCGGTTGATGCATTTGGTGCTGCGGCTGCCCTTCAGCGACAGGAACGAGCTGATCAGGACTTCGAGCGAGGGACTCTGGTCAAAGCGCGCCAGCGTCCGCTCTAGCCGGTCCGGCAGATAGACGTCGTCCGAATCGAGGAAGGTCACCACGGGCGCCCGCGCGCGCTCGATGCCCGCGTTGCGGGCGGCATTGGCGCCGCGCCATTTGGCGCCGACATAGATCAGCCTCGGGTCGCGGATCTCGGCCAGCGCGGCGGCCGTCCCGTCGGTCGAACCGTCGTCGACCACGATGTGCTCGAAGCGGGTAAGTGTCTGCGCCAGAACGCTTTTCACCGCACGTACGACCTGACTGCGCCGGTTGTGGGTCGGCGTGATCACTGAGATCAGCGGAACGTCCTGGTTCGACATCGGGCTGCGACCGGTCGGATCTGGCGCGTGTCGGATGGGTTTGATGGCTATGTTCTTATCCCACCTGTGATTTGCGGTCGAAGCTACAAAAAAGCCACCTGTGTGTCACGCCGAGTCGGCCGAGAAATGCGAAACAGGGGCTTTTCCGCAACGTTGCGGTTTGATGGCAACACAATCGGCCTTCCAATCCGCGGAGGCCGTCCGCCGGCAAGAGCCGGCGGTGAGAATCATGCGCTCATCGAACTGATCGCGCGGCGTCAGCGCCTGAGCAGAAACACCGCTTGCTGGCCGAAGAAGTTCCAGAACCACCACGGCATCGACAGGCCGATCTTCTGGCCGTTGGCGTCGAGCGCGGTCGCCTTCTCGACGGTCGCGCCGAGCTCTTCGCACAGGTTGACGAAGTCGCGGATGGTGCAAAAGTGGATATTGGGCGTGTCGTACCAGGAATAGGGCAGATCCTTGGTGACCGGCATCCTGCCTTTGATCAGCAGCGAGAAGCGCACGCGCCAATGGCCGAAATTGGGGAAGGAGACGATGGCGCGGTTGCCGATCCGAAGCAGCTCGTCAAGCACGACCTTCGGGTTGCGCGTCGCCTGCAGCGTCTGCGACAGCACGACGAAGTCGAAGCCCTTGTCGGCATAGAATTTCAGATCCGTGTCGGCGTCGCCCTGGATGACCGAGAGCCCGCGCGCCACGCATTCGTTGACGCCACGCTGCGACAGTTCCAGCCCGCGGCCATCGACCTGCTTGGTCTCCTGCAACAATTCCAGAAGGACGCCGTCGCCCGAGCCGACGTCGAGGACGCGCGACTTGGCCGGAATGAGATCGGTGACGACTTCGAGGTCGACACGCTGGGCGCGGTTGACGCTCATAGGCTGAGCCCCCTTGCGCGTGCTGCCGAACCGATGAAGCCGTTGATGGCCGCGAACAGCTCCGGCTCGTCGAGCAGGAAGGCATCGTGGCCGCGATCCGTCTCGATCTCGACGAAGGAGACGGAAGCGCCCGCCGCGTTCAAGGCATGCACGATCGAGCGGCTCTCCTCGGTCGGGAACAGCCAGTCGCTGGTGAAGGAAACCAGGCAGAAGCGCGTCCTGGTGCCGGCGAAGGCATCGGCGAGGCGCCCGCCGTGATCGGCGGCAAGGTCGAAATAGTCCATCGCGCGGGTCAGATAGAGATAGGAATTGGCGTCGAAGCGGTCGACGAAGGTCATGCCCTGGTGGCGCAGATAGCTTTCGATCTGGAAATCGGCGTCGAAGCCGAAGGTGAGCGCCTCGCGGTCCTGCAGGTTGCGGCCGAACTTGCGGTGGAGCGCGGCTTCCGAAAGATAGGTGATGTGGGCGGCCATGCGCGCGACGGCAAGCCCCTTTTCCGGGCGCTTGCCGAACTCGAGATATTTGCCGCCATGCCAGTCCGGATCGGCCATGACCGCCTGCCGGCCGACCTCGTGGAAGGCGATGTTCTGCGAGGAATGGCGGGCGCCGGTGGCGATCGGCAGCGCCGAGAAGACCCGCTCCGGATAGCTCGCCGCCCATTCCAGCACCTGCATGCCGCCCATCGAGCCGCCGAGCACGCAAAACAGCTTTTCGATGCCGAAATGATCGACCAGCATCGCCTGCGCGCGCACCATGTCGCGTATGGTGATGATCGGCAGGTCGAGGCCGTAAGGCTTGCCGGTCGCCGGATTGGTCGAGGCCGGGCCGGTCGAGCCGAGGCAGCCGCCGATCACGTTTGCGCAGATGACGAAGAAGCGGTTGGTGTCGATGATCCTGCCGGGACCGATCAGCACTTCCCACCAGCCCGGCTTGCCGGTCACCGGATTGGTGTTGGCGACGTGCTGGTCGCCAGTCAGGGCATGGCAGACGAGAATGGCGTTGGAGCGCGCGTCGTTCAAGCTGCCGTAGGTCTGGTAGGCGATCTGGAAAGGCGAGAGCAGCGTGCCGGCGTCGAGCTTCAGCGGCTTGTCGGGGCCGAACTGCAGCACCGGGCTCGACGGATGGTCGGCCTCGTCGTTGGTTCTTGCAGCGCGCTGAGCGGCCATGCCCGTCCTCGATCCTGTCCCGCATCGGTCTCGACACCACGCGGTGTCCGGCCGGCGGCGGACAACAAAAAACCGGCTTGCCGTCGCAAAGCCGGTTACAGGTTGCAAACGGCCCTTTAGCGAGTTGTTTAACGTGGCTGCAAGCCGACCGGCCAAATCACCACGGAAGTCTGGCTGACCTTCTAGGACCGGAGCCGCTGTTCGTCAACGGGGGTAGCCTCCATGCCGACAGGGGCTGCCGCAAGCGCCAGCACTCGACATTGCAGCCCGTGGCCTGTATTTCCGCTGCGGCCTTGAGGCCTTCTCGACGGATTTGTGACATGAAGCAGGATCAGCCCCGTCCGACGCCCCGCGCGGGCATCATGGACATCGAGGCCTATGTGCCGGGAAAAAGCACCGCGCCGGCCGGCGTGACGAAAGTCTACAAGCTGTCGTCGAACGAAAATCCCCTGGGGCCTTCGCCGAAGGCGATCGAGGCCGCGCGCGAGGTGGCGGCGAAGCTCGACGTCTATCCCGACGGCACGGCGCGGCGGCTGCGCGAGGCGATCGGCGAGGTGCATGGGCTGAACCCTGCGAACATCATCTGCTCCAACGGCTCGGACGAGATCCTGGGGCTTCTGGCGCAGACCTATCTCGCGCCGGGCGACGAGGCCGTGTTCACCGAACACGCCTTCATGGTCTACAAGATCTACATCCAGGCGACGGGCGCCAAGCCGGTGGCGGTGAAGGAAACCGACGAGCGCGCCGATGTCGACGCGATCCTCGCCGCGGTTACGCCCAAGACGCGTATCGTGTTCCTTGCCAATCCGAACAATCCGACCGGCACCTACCTGCCGTTCAGCGAGGTGCGGCGGCTGCATGCCGGCCTGCCGAAGAACGTGCTTCTGGTGCTTGATGCGGCTTACGCCGAATATGTGCGGCGCAACGACTACGAAGCCGGCATCGAGCTTGCCGGCAGCGCCGAGAACGTGGTGATGACACGCACCTTCTCCAAGTTCGGCCTTGGCGGCGCGCGCGTGGGCTGGATGTACGGGCCGGCGCATATCGTCGATGCCATCAACCGTATTCGCGGCCCCTTCAACGTCAATGCCACCGCGATAGAGGCCGGCATCGCCTCGATTCGCGACCGCGCCCATATCGAGCGCAGCGTGACGCATAACGAGAAATGGCTGACATGGCTCAGCGCGGAGCTGACCGGGCTCGGCCTGCGCGTCACGCCCAGCGTCGGCAATTTCGTGCTGATCCATTTTCCCGACGACAAGAAGCATTCGGCTGCGGCCGCGGACGATTACCTGAGCGCGCGCGGCTATATCCTGCGCCGCGTCACCGGCTACGGCTTCCCCAACGCGCTGCGCATGAGCGTCGGCACCGAGGAAGCCAACCGCGGCGTGATCGATGCGCTCAAGACCTTCCTGAAAAGCTAGAACGCCATGGCATCACCGATGTTCGAGAAAATAGCGCTGGTCGGCATCGGCCTGATCGGCTCGTCGCTCGCCCGCGTCATCCGCCGTGAAGGCCTGGCGCGTCATATCGCCATCGCGACGCGCAGCGCATCGACGCTGAAGCGCGCCGAGGAGTTGGGCCTTGGCGATTCCTACACGACGGAGGCAAAAGAAGCGGTGCGCGATGCCGATCTCATCATCGTCTCGGTCCCGGTCGGCTCGTCCGGCGAGGTCGCGGCCGAGATCGCGCCGGCGCTGAAGAAGGGCGCCATCCTCACCGATGTCGGCTCGACCAAGGCTTCCGTCATCGCGCAGATCGAGCCGCACGTGCCGGAAGGCGTGCACTTCATTCCCGGACATCCGCTGGCCGGCACGGAAAAGTCCGGACCCGATGCGGGCTTTGCCGATCTCTTCGAGAACCGCTGGTGCATCTTCACGCCGCTGCCGGGCACCGATCCCGCCGCGCTCGAGACGCTCTCGGAATTCTGGCGGCGCTGCGGCTCCAACATCGATACGATGGACCCGCAGCATCACGACATGACCTTGGCGATCGTGTCGCACCTGCCGCATATCATCGCCTACAACATCGTCGGCACGGCGGACGATCTGGAAGCGGTGACCAAGAGCGAGGTCATCAAATATTCCGCCTCCGGTTTCCGCGATTTCACCCGCCTTGCTGCCTCCGATCCGACGATGTGGCGGGACGTGTGCCTGCACAACAAGGACGCGATCCTGGAGATGCTGGCGCGTTTCTCGGAAGATCTGGCCTCGCTGCAGCGGGCGATCCGCTGGGGCGACGGCGAGAAGCTGTTCGATCTCTTCACCCGCACGCGCGCCATCCGCCGCTCGATCATCGAGGCCGGCCAG
Organism: Mesorhizobium sp. M2A.F.Ca.ET.043.02.1.1; assembly: GCF_003952405.1. Lineage (NCBI taxonomy): Bacteria > Pseudomonadati > Pseudomonadota > Alphaproteobacteria > Hyphomicrobiales > Phyllobacteriaceae > Mesorhizobium > Mesorhizobium sp. M2A.F.Ca.ET.043.02.1.1. The sequence goes on along the minus strand of NZ_CP034445.1, from coordinate 2,123,446 downwards.
GATATCGATGTGCCGGATTTTGGCCGGCAGGCGGTCGAGCATCCCAAAGGGAACTGATATTCAGGTGAGGCCGGCCTGCGAATGCCGGCTTCCTGCGCTTCCGGTGCAGTACGCTCCGCTCCGGTTCTCGGAAGCCACCATTCTCGACTCGGCCTGACCTGATCTCAGCTCCCTTTGCCTCCTCGGACTGGCGGCCAGTGCGCCGCAATCATGGCGAGCGTCTCGGCTCTGTCCGGCGCGCCCAGCCTGCCGCCGAAGCGCAGGCATTTGAGCGCGGCTGCGGCGCTGGCGAAGCGCAGGGCCTTTTCCATTGGCATGGCCTCGGCGAGGCCGACGGCAAAGGCGCCGTGGAAAACGTCGCCGGCGGCGAGCGTATCCACCGCCTTGACCTTCGGTGCCTCGACATGGCGCACGCGTCCGGTCGCCCGGTCGTGCCACCAGGTTCCAGCGGCGCCGCCGGTCACCGCGACAAAGGCATCGGTGCGCGAGCCGAGGTCGGCGCAAGCGCTTTCCGGGTCGAGCGCATGGCCGCAGACGATGCGCGCCGCAGGCTCGGATGCGACGATATGGGAGGCCAACGGCAGAAGCTGCTCCAGCACCTCGACGGGTGCTGTATCGGCATCCAGGATCGCCGGACGGCCGATCGATCTGGCCGCGCTCAAGGCGAGCGCCGCGGCGCCCGGCCAGCGGACATCGACCAGAACGGCGTCGAAGCCGGAGAGGTCGGCGAGCGGCAGCATTTCAGGATCGGCCTGCGCCTTCTTGTCGTAGAAGGGGGCGATGATGCGCTCGCCATGCGCATCGACCATGATCGCGGCCAGCGCCGAACGCGCGCCGGGAACCCGGCGGATAAGGCTGCAGTCGATGCCTTCGGCCTTGATGTCGGCAATCAGCTGGTCGCCGACCGGATCGTCGCCCGCGCTTGCCCATAGCGAGACCTCGGCGCCGAGGCGATGCGCGGCGCAGGCGGCGCTCGTCGCCATGCCGGAAGCGATCTGGACGCCGTCGCTGGCGATGAACTTGCCCTGATGCGCGGGCAGCGTCTCGACTCGGAGAATGGTGTCGAGGGTGAAGGCGCCGACGCTGAGCAGTCTGACCGGCTTCGCCATCATCGTGTTACTCGAGCGGCTTGATCTTGCCGAGCGGAATGAAGCCGAGCGAAGCCTTACCCTTGACGATCTTCAGCGGCATCGACGGTTCCTTCCCGAGCATGGCCAGGGCGGCAAAACCCTGCTCGATTTCGCTTTTATGCTCGGGAACCGCCCCGGCAAGGATGGCCGCCACCGCTTTCGGGTCCCTGAGCTTGATCATCAGGTCCCCGTCGACCAGTCCTTCCGCATCGACGGAGACCGGTCCTGATACGGTGATGCGCGCCGTACCCGACGACAGGTCGAGCCTGGCGATCTCGATCGACTGGCCGCGCAGGCTTTTCGGGGGGGCCGCGATCAGCGCCACGCCGTTCTTCAGCGTCACGTCGCCGCTGCCGTCCAGCGCCGGCAGCACGCGTCCCTCGATAGCGTCGGCATTGATCTCCAGATCGCCGAAGCTGCCGACATAGTTGATGTCCTGGCCGGCCGGCTGCAATTGCCCGGCCGCCTTGCCGGCGCTGAACAGCTGCATCGGATCCGTGTCGTCCTGCGGGTCGGTCTGACCGTTCAGGCCTTCGGCCTGCAGCGAGACACTGCGCGGCAGCGGCCACCACACTTTGACATTGGCCTGCAACTGGTCCCAGTCGATCCAGAGCGGCGGCATGCCGGGGGCCATCGTGCGCAGCGGCCCGCGCAGGTCGGCGACCGGCGACAAGAGACCGGTGATGCCAGCGACGGCGTTGAAGCTCCCGGTAGACGCAGCGACTTTCCGGGCGTCGTCCTCATACGCGATGTTGTCGCAGGAGACCGTGAAGCTCATCGGATAACCGCTGACGGTGAGGTTGGCGCAGCCGGCGGCGATCCCCTTGCTGCCCAGCCGCGCCACCGCCTGGTCGGCTTCGGTCTTGAGCCTTTCGGCGAGATAGAACCAGCCGCCGCTGTAGAAGGCGAACAGCACGGCGATGAACGCCGCGAGCCAAAGCAGCCGGCGGCGGGGTTTGGGCGATCGCTCGTCACTTGACGTCATGCTGCGGCTCTCGTTAACCCCGGCGTGCAGGCGTTTGCTTCACGCAAACAAGCGGGGGACAGAAGAAGCACTCTCCGGTGCGGTGTCGTTCACTCGAATGCGATCAGGCTTGGCGATATGGGCGATTTTTGGGTTTTTGGCTATGGCTCGCTGATCTGGCGGCCCGGATTCGCCCATGTCGAGACGCGCCGCGCCCGGCTTTACGGCTACCGCCGCTCGCTTTGCGTCTATTCCTTCGTGCATCGCGGCACGCGCGCACGGCCGGGTCTGGTGCTCGGCCTCGACCGGGGCGGCTCCTGCATCGGCCTCGCCTACCGCGTCCCCGGCAATCTGCGCGACGAGGTGCTTTCCTACCTGCGCGAGCGAGAGCTGGTGACCAGCGTCTATCTCGAACGCATGCTCGATGTCCGACTGGGCAGGGACGGGAAAGGAGAGGGCGTTTCGGTCGAGGCGGTCGCCTACATCGTCGACCGGCGGCATGAACAATATGCTGGCGCGCTCGATGCCGATCACGCGGCAAGGATCGTTCGCGGCGCCGTCGGCCAGTCGGGCCGGAATGAGGATTATGTGCTGAGCACGCTCGAGCATCTCGAGGCGCTCGGCATCCGCGATCACTGGCTGGAAGAGGTGGGCCGTCAGGTCTCGTCTTCGTGAAGTGCTGGTCCGATCAAAAAGCAAAACCATGCCTTTGACCTCGTCCGGCCACGACCTAGCTTAGCGGCATCCCATCCCTGGGCGTCAGGCCCGTTCCAGCATCACGGAGATCAGTCTTGCAGAAACGCCGTCTCGGTCGCACCGACCTTTTAATCGCGCCGCTGGTCCTGGGCGGCAACGTCTTCGGCTGGACCGCCGACGAGAAGACCTCCTTCGATCTGCTTGACCGGTTCGCCGGAGCCGGCCTGAACGCCATCGATACGGCCGATGCCTATTCGCGCTGGGTTCCCGGCAACAAGGGCGGCGAGTCGGAAACCATCATCGGCAATTGGATGAAGAGCCGCGGCAACCGCGACAAGGTGGTCATCATCACCAAGGTCGGCTCGGATATGGGCCAGGGTAAACGCGACCTCTCCGCCGCTTATATCGAAAAGGCGGTCGAGGCATCGCTCAAACGGCTGCAGGTCGATGTCATCGACCTCTATCTGTCGCACTGGCCGGACCCGGCCACGCCTTACGAGGAAACGCTCGGCGCCTATCAGCGCCTGCTCGAAAAAGGCAAGATCCGCTATCCCGGCTGCTCCAATCTCGATGCCGGCCAGTTGCGCGCGGCACTCGACGTGGCCAGCCTGCGCAGCCTGCCGCGTTACGAGGTGCTGCAGCCTGAATACAATTTGTACGATCGCTCATCGCTCGACGGACCGCTGCTCGATCTCTGCAAGGCTGAGGATATCGGCGTCATCACCTATTTCAGCCTGGCCAAGGGATTTTTGAGCGGGAAATACCGCAGCAAGCCCGATCTCGGGCAAAGCGCGCGCGGCGAGGGCGTGGCCGGCTACCTCAACGAGCGCGGCATGCGCATCCTGTCCGCGCTCGATGCAGTGGCCGAACGCCATTCGGCCAAGCAGGCGGAAGTGGCGCTGGCCTGGATCATCGCGCGTCCAGGCATCACCGCGCCGATCGCCAGCGCCACGACGCCGGCCCAGATGGACAGCCTGATCCGCGCCGCATCGCTCAAGCTTTCGGCGGACGATGTCGCGGCGCTGGACCGGGCCAGCTCGTAAGGCGTGTTGATCTTCGGGTGAGGCCGGTCTGCAAATGGCAGTTTCCTGCGCTTCCGGTGCTACTTTACGCAGCTCCGCTCCGGTTCTCGGAACCTACCATTTTCGACTCGGCCTCACCCGAATCTCAACACGCCTTAGCGGAGTCGATACTCGCACGATCATCCAAGACGGCCATGACGGTCCCTCCTAAATCCTGCGCATCGCGACAGGAGGAGGTTCGGCATGGCTGGTGGTGTTCTGGGCGATCCACAATCCTGGCAGCAAGTGCTGGCGCTTGTCTTGGCCGCGACGGTCGTCATGGGCAGTCCGGGACCGGCGACGATCAGCGTCACCGCCGTCGGCGCGGCTTTCGGTCTGAGTCCTTCCCTGAGTTACACCGCGGGCGTCGTGCTCGGCACGATGGCCGTGCTTTTGGCGGTGGCGGCCGGGATTCTCGGCCTACTGACCTCGGTGCCGGGAGTGGCGCCGGTGCTGGCGATCCTCTCGGCCGCATACATCCTTTATCTCGCCTTCAAAATAGCGACCGCGCCGCCATTGGCCGAGCGCGGGAGCACGGCGACGAAGCCCGATTTTCTCGGCGGCTTCACGCTCGCCGTCGCCAATCCGAAGGCCTATGTGGCGATCGCCGCGGTTTTCGCCGGCGCCCGGTCGCAAACCGATGCGCTGGGCGCTTCAACCAGGCTGCTTGTGCTAGCCGCGATGATCGTCGCCATCCACGTCGTGTGGCTGCTCGCAGGAACGGCCTTCGCACGGTTCCTGCGCCATCCGCTGGCGTCGCGGGTCATCAACCTGGTGTTTGCCGCGACGCTGGTGCTGACGACCTTGCTGGCGGTGCTGCGGTAGCGGATCAGGTCCTGGCCGTTACGCCGAGTTCCGCTAGGCGCTTGACCGCCGTCGGCGGCATGGGCGGCGGGTTCGGCGCCTGCGCGGCCTCGACAAGCATCTGGTCGCAGGCGGCTTCCGTCTCGCCGATCAGCCGCTGCATGAATTCCTCCTTGCCGAGCCCTGGCGGGATAGGCGGCAGGAAGCGGGCCTTGATGGTGCCCGGATAGCGCAGGAACTTGCGGCGCGGCCAATAGAGGCCGGCGACATGGGCGACCGGCACCACGGGCACGCCCAGCTGCGTGTAGATCTCGACGATGCCGTATTTGTAGGACGGCTCGGCGCCCGGCGCGCGGCGCGTGCCTTCGGGATAGATGATCAGTTGGCGCGGGTTGCGGTCCATCTCCTGTCTGGTCGCGACGACGACCGCTTTCAGCGCTTTCGAACGGCTGCCGCGGTCGACCGGGATCATGCGCATCTTCATGATGTACCAGCCGAAGAAAGGGATCCAGGTCAGCTCGCGTTTCAGGATGTAGAGCGCGTCGTCGAGATAGGGGAAGAAGGCGATCGCATCCCAGAAGGACTGATGCTTCGGCGCCAGGATGAAGGACCCTTCGGGCAGGTTCTCGACACCGGTGATCTCGCTCTTCGTCGCGGCGATCTTGTTATAGAGCCACATTGAGGTCCGTGACCAGAATTTCGGCACGAACCAGGCACGGTGGCGCGGCGCCAGGAAATAGAAAGGGGTCCAGAAGATCATCTGGACGATCAGGCTGAGATAGAAGACGAGGTTGAACGCCAGCGAGCGGATGATGAGCATGCAAGGGGCCCGTGAGGAAGTGTGCGTTGGTTACACCAAGCGGCGGCAAAAAGGAAACGCCGCCACGGTCGAAATGCCGGCCACTCTTGGTTTGCCGCAATTCCGGACGGAAAACCGCGATGCACTTTTCCTGGAATTGCTTACAATGACCGCGCCAGCCGCTCCTTGAGGCGCGGCGCTGCAAAATCGAGGAAGGCGCGCAATTTCACCGGCAGCCGGCCCTGGCCGGCATGGACGAGGCTTACCGGCCAGGGCGGCGACTCGAATGGCTCCAGCACCACCCGCAGCGTGCCGGCGCGCACGCCGGCGTCCGCCTGGTAGGAGAGCACTTTCGTCAGGCCAAGCCCGGCGATGGCGGCATCGATCGCCGCTTCGGCGGTGTTGACTTGCAGGCGCGAGCGGACCGGGATCGTGGTTTCCGTCTTGCCCGCTCCGAAACTCCATGTCGCGGGAGAGGCAAGGCCCTCGAAGGTGACGCAGCTGTGACCCGCAAGCTCAGATGGTTTCTCCGGCGTGCCCTGCGAGGCAAGGTAAGCCGGGCTTGCGCAGACGATGCGGCGGATCGAGCCGACGCGGATCGCGACCATGGCCGAATCCGGCAGCTCGCCGATGCGCAGGGCCAAATCGATATGCTCCTCGACCAGTTGGGTGATCCGGTCCGACAAGGTCAGGCGGACGTCCACCTGCGGATAGATGGCGAGAAAGTCGGTGATCACGGGCAGCACATGCAGGCGGCCGAAGACGACCGGTGCCGTGATGACCAGCTCGCCTGTCGGGCTCGAATATTCGCCCGCAGCGGTACGCTCGGCCTCATTCACCTCATCGAGAATGCGGCGGCAGGCGGCGAGGTAGGATTGGCCGGCATCCGTCAGCACCAGGCGCCGCGTCGAGCGGTTGAGCAGACGCGTCTTCAAATGCTTCTCCAGGTCGGAGAGCTTGCGGCTCACCGTCGCCAACGGCACGCCGGCACGCCTGGCAGCGGCGGAAAGGCTGCCTGCCTCCACCGTAGCGACGAACAGGGACATGGCGTCGAGGCGATCCATTATTCTTCCGAAATCTGGAAGGGTGAATTGCAAATATGCTCTCTACATCCGATTTTCGGAAGAGGGTAATGACATGCCATCCTGTCCGAGGAGCGCCGGCATGAACGAATTCACCAGCGACGTCGCCTTCACACCGACCGTCAAGGCGATCCAGTCGCGCAAGGGATCGCGCGATTCCTATGCGCGCGTCGAGCAGCGCGGCGGCTGGCGGGCCACGATCACGCCGGACCTTGCCGCCTTCATCGAAGCGCAGTCCAGCGTGTTCCTTGCGACGGCCAATGCCGAAGGCCAGCCTTACATCCAGCATCGTGGCGGGCCGGCCGGCTTCCTCAAGGTGCTGGACGAGCACACGATCGGCTTCGCGGATTTCTCCGGCAACCGCCAGTTCATCACCCAGGGCAACCTGCAGGACAACGACCAGGCCTTCCTGTTCCTGATCGACTATATGCTCAGGCAGCGCATCAAGGTCTGGGGCAGGGCGCGGGTCGTCGAAAACGACCCGGAGCTGACGGCGAAGCTGATGCCGGCGGACTACAAGGCAAAGCCGGAGCAGGCGATCCTGTTCACGGTCACGGCGTGGGATGCCAATTGTCCGCAGCACATACCGCAGCGTTTCGAGGCGGCGGATGTCGCGGCGGCGCTCGCCGAGCGCGATCGGCGCATCGCCGGCCTGGAGCAGGAGATTGCCCGCTTGCGAGATAATTTGGAGGCTAAGGTCTAGTTCTTCACCGCGGTCGATGCTTGGGCAAGCGTCATGCCCTCGGGCGTCGTGCGAAGCGGCAGGAAGCCGCGCGCCAGCGAGAGCACATATTTGCTGTATTCGGTCAGCAGCACGCGCAGCGCTTCCGGCTTGGTCAGCCAGCCGCCATTGCCGAGATTGGTGTTGACCACCGGATAGGGCTCAAGGCGCGCGCCATGCAGCAGCCGGCCCATCTCGAGCAGGCTGCGCGGCATGTGGTAATTGTTGGTGACGATGATGATGCTGCCATAGGCGTGGTTTTCCACCCATTTGGCGCTTTCTTCGGCGTTGCCGATGGTGTCGAGCGCGGCACGGTCGATGTCGACACAGCAAGAGAAGAGCCGCTTGTCACCACCCATCGCCGCCTGCAACTGGCGTTTGGTGGCCGACGGATGGACGCCGCTGATCAGCAGCCGTTCCCCTTTGCCGGACGCCAGCAGGTCCATGGCGGCGTCGAGCCGCGACTGCCCGCCGGTGAGCACGATTATGGCATCCGCCCTGGCCGGATCGAGCGGGGTCGTCATATGGCTGACCTTGTCGGCGAACCAGCCGAAGCCGCCGGCAAAAAGCACCAGCGCGGCGAGAGCGACGAAAGCGCAGACGCGCAGGGCGAGCCGCAGACGACCGGCGGGGGCGGCGGCGCGCGCAGGCACTGCCGGCATCCGTCCAGCCGTCTCGATCTGCTCCCGCGCTTCCATCATCCCCAGGTTAATCCTGAAAGCTTCTAATGGTTAACTCCGAAATGCGGCCTTTGATAGGTGAGGCGGCGCACTTTGCGTTACGGCATCTGCCCAAGCCGTGATCGTTGCCTTGTTTGTATGCAACGCCTTCCACGGGCTTTCGGCTGGAGCTCATGGATCAGCCCGCGTCCGGCTGGCGAACGTCGATGTCGCTGAGATAGGCGACGACGGTCGCGTGCGAGGTGGCCGCGGTCAGCGCGCCGATCACAAGCACCATCAGGCCGACGCCGAAATAGCCGGCGGAGCCAATGGCGAAATTGCCGAATAAGGCGGTCGCCTGGTCGGCCTCGGGCGTCGCCATGTTGCGCGACGACCACCAAGAAAAGACGATGAAGACGACGATCGCGAGCGCTCCGCCGGCTGCCGCGCCCTTCATGCCGGTGACCAGGAAATGCCAGCGGAATTCGCGCGCGATGAAACGCGCCTCGGCGCCGACGAAATGCAGCACCTCGATGATATGGCCGTTACCGGCCATGGCGCCGCGCGTGGCGAACACCACCGTCAGCACCGTCGCCGAGAGCATCAGCGCCAGAACGGCGATGCCGATCGTCACCGTGGTGTGCGCCATGGCGACGAGGCGGTCCACCCAGGTGCGGTGGTCGTCGAGCGCGGCGGTCGGGATCTTGGGCGTGATGGCGGCGCGCATGGCGGCAAAGTCAGGCGGGCTGGCCTCGTCGATGGTGACGATAATGAGGCGCGGCACCGGCAGCTCGTCGATGTTGAGGCCGCTGCCCAGCCATGGTTCCAAAAGGCGCGCCGTCGCGTCGCGGTCGATGATCTTGGTGCCCTTCACACCGGGGAACTCGCTGGCGATCTGCGAGGCCTGCGCAAGCGCCGCCTCCATGTCGAGGCCGTCGGCCGGCTTGATCTGGATCGTCGCCTCGCGCGAGATCTGGTTCTCCCAGACCGAGGCGGTGTCGCGCACCAGCGTCACCGCGCCGAAGGTGAGACAGGACAGGAAGGTCATGATGGCGATGACCAGCACCAGCGCCCGCCCGGCGATGTTCTGCGCCGGCACGATCGGCGCCGTCTTGCGCTGGACGCGCCGGACCGTCACCGGCGCCTCGGCTTCATCCTGGAGGTGATCGGCCGGAAAGTCAGTCATAGACGTCCAACCTTCCACCGGCCAGAATCATACGACGCGCATCGACCTGCTCCATCAGGCCGAGGTCATGGGTGGCGATGACGACTGCGGTGCCCAGCCGGTTGAGCTCGATGAAGAGTCTCAGCAGCCGGCGCGCCAGCGGCGGATCGACATTGCCTGTGGGCTCGTCGGCCAAAAGGATCTCCGGCTGCTCGATCAGCGCGCGCGCGATCGCGGCGCGCTGCTTCTCGCCGCCCGACAGCACCGGCGGCAGCACATGCATGCGGTCGCCAAGGCCGACCCATTTCAGTAGCTCGGTGACGTCGGTGCGGTAGCTCGCCTCCTCGCGCCCGCGCACGCGCAAGGGCAGCGCGACATTCTCGTAGGTCGTCATATGGTCGAGCAGGCGGAAATCCTGGAACACCACGCCAATGCGGCGGCGCAGCAGCGGCAATTCGCTGCGCGAGATGCGCGACCGGTCCTTGCCGAAGATGGTGATCAGGCCGCGCGTCGGCTTCAGCGACATGAACAAAAGGCGCAGCAACGTCGTCTTGCCGGCGCCCGAGGGGCCGCTCAGGAACTGAAAGGAGCGCTCCGGAATGTGCAGGGAGATGTCGCGGAGGATCTCCGGACCCATGCCATAGCGGAGGCCGACATTTTCGAAGCGGATCACGTTCGGCGACCTGAAACTTTCGGCGGCGACGCGCCACGATCTACATTAACAGACCATCGGCCGGCATGGTTAACCGGCGGTTAATTTTTCAACGATCGGTACTCGTCAAGGCCATTCCGGTGGGGAAGCGTTAACCAATTCCGTTTACGCAAAAGAAACGAAGACTGCACTGGTGCCGTAATGGCTGAGAATAGAACCGCGCGCCCCGTTTCCGGCGAAATCATGACCGGCCCGGCAACACATGCCGCGCCGGAGCGCGCCATGTCCAATGCGGCCGACATCGTCGATGCCGACTATGTGGTGCTGCCGCGTTTTGCCGCGCATCCGGAGCGGTCGCCGCCCCAGCCGCAGATCCCGCCGCCGCCGATCGAAGGCATGGGCATGCTGCGCAAGCCGGATGCCGCGCCGTCGCGGCCGTCGCGGGGCGGCCCAATGTTCTGGATCGCCGGCGTCGGCATAGCACTTGCCTCTTTCTGGGTGTCGGGCGGTCATGCGCTGGTGCGGCAAAGCCCCTTTTGGACGACCGCCGGGCCGGCGAGCGCGCTCACCATTTCGGGCGTGACGTCGCGCATCGATGCGTCGGGATTGAAGCCGGTGCTGTTCGTGGATGGCGAAGCGGCCAATGACGGGACCAGGTCGGAGGAACTGCCGCCGCTCGAAATCCGCGTCACCGACAACGACAGCAATATCATCCGCTACAGGCTGGGGACATCCAATCGCGCACTGGCACCCGGCGAAAGATTCGGCTTTTCCAGCCGCCTCGATGTGCCTAAAGACGGCGTGAAGGCCGTTGCAGTCGTCTTCGCCGGCTAGACGGGTCTATATTCAGGTGAGGCCGGCCTGCAAATAGCGGTTTCCTGCGCTTTCAGGTGATTTTGAAGGACGAAAGAATGCCAGTTGTGCGCGGCAAGGACATCGAGGTCCTGTTTTCGGCGTCGGCGATCGCCCGCCGCAATCTCGAGCTCGCCAAGGAAATCGCCGGGCGCGACTATCACGACCTCTTGGTGATCTCGATCCTCAAGGGCTCGTTCGTCTTCGCCGCCGATCTCATCCGCGCCATGCATGATGTCGGCCTGTCGCCGGAAGTCGAGTTCATCTTCATCTCGAGCTATGGCGCCGGCACCACGAGCGGCGAGGTCAGGGTGCTGCGCGACATCGACAACGAGGTCGCCGGCCGCGACGTGCTTCTGATCGACGACATACTGGAATCCGGCAAGACGCTTTCCTACACCCGCGACCTGATGCTTTCGCGCGGCGCCAAGAGCTGCGCCATCGCGGTGCTGCTCGACAAGCGCATGCGCCGTCAGACCGCGCTCAACGCCGACTATGTCGGCTTCGACTGCCCGGACTATTTCGTGGTCGGCTACGGCATGGATGTCGCCCACGCGTTTCGCGAACTGCCGTTTGTCGGGGTGGTGAAGGGCGACGCCTGAAGAGCCCCCGTTTCGCCCCGAAAAGCCGCTGATCGTTAGAATTTTCAGAAAACGTCAACGTTTCGGCGGCATCTATCTCGGCATGGCAAAGCTTCTGATCGTCGAGGACGATGAGTCCGTCCGCACCCTCGCCGCCCGCGCGCTGGAGCGCGACGGCCATGATGTCACCGTCGCCCCCGATGGGTCGCAAGGGCTGGACGCGATCCGGCAGGCCCGCGGCGGCTACGATCTGGTGGTGTCCGACATCCGTATGCCGGAGATGGACGGCATCGAGATGGCGACTGCCGCCGCAAGAGAGTTCCCGACGCTGCGGATCATGCTGATGACCGGCTATGCCGACCAGCGCGAGCGCGCCGAGGAGCTCAACGGCATCATCCTCGACGTCGTGCAGAAGCCGTTCACGCTTGCCGAGATCCGCGCCCGCGTCGGCAAGGCGTTAAGCTGCTTCGCTTGAGACCGCACCGGCCGCGGGTGCTGCGCTTCGCCGGCGCTCGCCGTTGAGCGCAAGCAGGCCGGCGCCGATGATCAGCGCCGCGCCGAGCACGGTCGTCTCGCGCGGCACTTCGGCGAAGAACAGGAAACCCCACAGCGGCGACCACAGGATGCCGGTGTATTCGAAGGTGGCGACGCGGTTGGCCGGCGCCATGCGGTAGGCCTGCGACAGCAGGATCATGCCGGCGGAAGCGACGAAGCCGCAAGCGGCCATCTTCAGGAAATCAGGCATCGTCGGCCACACCCACGGCCGCACCAGGAATTCGACGCTCGGATGCGCCGCATGGGTGATGCCGGCGAGATGGAAGACGGTCGCAACCGCGACGGCGCCGCTGAGATAGGCGCCGTTCTGGTAGAAGGCCATCACGGTCGATGATTCGGTGTCGCCGATGCGGCGCGCCATCAACTGCGAAAAGCCGTATAGGAAGGCCGAGCCCAGCGACAGCAGCGCCGCCCAGTCGAACACGCCGGCGCCCGGACGCACCATCACCAGCACGCCGACAAGGCCGATCAGCACCGTCGCCAGCGTCTTCCACGAGACGCGCTCGCCGAGATAGGGGCCGGCCATCGCCATGATGAACAGCGGCGCCATGAAATAGAGCGCCACCGCGTCTGCCAGGGGCAAGGCAGCGATCGCGAGATAATAGACCGTATAGGACGAGAACTGGATGAAGGCGCGCAGCGTCAGCAGGCCGAAGCGCTTGGACAGCACCGCCTTCAGGCCGACATCGGCCTGGACGATGACGATCAGGATCGGCAGCGCGACGATGGCGCGGATCGCCATCACCTCGGTCACCGGATAGCCGCCCGACACCGCCTTCACCAGCGGATCCTGCAGAGAAAAGACCAGCACGCCGAGGCAGAGGCTCAGAATGCCAAGCACCAACCGGTTCCGCATCAGTCTCGGCCCCCCCCGCGAGCCGCATCGATATTCATTTCACGCAATTCCGGACGGAAAACCGCAAGCACTTTTCCTGGAATTGCTCCTAGAGCAGGATGACGCTTCGTTGAACCGTCATTCTGCTCCAACTCTTGTTGTTTGAGCATGATCTCGCCCGAAAACCGGTTCCCACTTTCCGCTGACGCGGTCCTTCGGCTCGGGATCATGCTCTTAAAAAGAACCCGCTACCGTTTCGGGCAGCGGGTACGAGTGAGGACTCTTCGATTGTCCGCGGCCGACTCGCGACCGCATATACAATGGGTATGGGAACTATCCTGCGGCGTTTGACATGTTGCAAGCGAATTGAAATGATGCCAGCAATCAGATTTGCTTATGGCGGTTTTCGATGAGACCAGTCCTCGACAGCGACCTCCTGCGCACCTTCGTGGCGGTGGCCGAAACCGGCAATTTCACGCGCGCGGCGGAGAAAGCCGGGCGCACGCAATCGGCCGTGTCCATGCAGATGAAGAAGCTGGAGGACATGGTCGGCGACAATCTGTTCGAGCGCGGCTCGCGCGGCGTGGCGCTGACGCGCCGCGGCGGCGAGTTGATCGCCAATGCGCGCCGGATCGTCTCGCTGCTCGACGAAACGGCTGCCTCGCTGGTGGCGCCGCCGCTTGGCGGGCTGGTGCGCATCGGCATCCCGGCCGAATATGGCCGCTCGATCCTGTCGCGGGCGCTGGGCGAATTCGCCAAGCGCCATCCGCGCGTCGAGGTCACGGTGCGCTACGCGCATTCGGATTCGCAGGTGAGGGCGCTCGCGGCCGGCGAGCTCGATCTCGCCGTGGTGTTCGAATGGGAGGGCTCTTCCGGCGGCGAGGTGCTGATGCACGACCCGACGGTCTGGGTGACCTCGACGCTGCACCGCATGCATGAGGAGCGGCCGGTGCCGATCGCGCTCTACAGCCGCAACGGCTGGTGCCGCGACTTCGCCATCAAGTCGCTTCAGCAGCGCGGCCTCGATTACCGCGTCGCTTACACCAGCGACACCAATGGCGGCCTGACGCTCGCGGTGACTTCCGGCCTGGCGATCGCGCCCATCTCGCGCAGCAACATTCCGCCCGATTGCCGGGAACTGACGGCCGCCGACGGCTTTGGCGACATCGATTCGTCAAACGTCGTCCTGCATCGCAATCCGCTCGCGACCGGCGAGGCGATCGACGGCATGGAAAACGCGATCCGCGACGCCTTCATGCTGACAAGGCAGGTCGCGCCTGCGGCATAGATACCGACGCACAGCGATCCTTCGCGCCCCCCTCTGTCCTACCGGACATCTCCCCCACAAGGGGGGAGATTGCCAGTTCCCGCGACCGCCCTTTTCCTGCGGTGTTGGTGATTGCGGCGCTGGCGATTGGCGAAAGCGGTGACGACATCCGATCTCCCCCAAGTGGGGGAGATGTCCGGCAGGACAGAGGGGGGCGCTGTCCCGCCAGCATCCCAAAAGTGGGCAAGGGCCGTCACATCCAGTCTAACAGCTGTGAGGCAGAAGCTACTTCAGCTCCAGCAGCCGTTCGAGATAGCTGCGCTCGATGTCGGGGCTGAGCGCATTGCCGAGCCGCTTGCGGATCGCGTCGAGGATCTGGCGGGCGCGCTGGACGTCGATCTCGTCGGGAACCTTGACCGAAGTGCCGTCATCGGGGCCATTGGTGGCGCGCGGCCGTCCCAGCGGGTCACGGTCGGCATTCTGCTCGCGACCGCCCTGCTCGCTGCCGCCCTGGTCACCCTGCATGGCCTGCATCTGCTTCATCATGTCCTTGGCGCCGCGGCGCAGCGCTTCCAACGCGCGGCCCTGGTGGCCAACGGCCTGGTCGCCGTCGCCCTGGCCGAGCGATTGCTCGGCGTCGCCCATCGACTTGCCGGCTTCGCCAAAACCCTCATTGGGCTCCATGCCCATGCCTTCGAGCCCTTTCTTCAGCTGGTCGAGCTCGCTCTGCAACTGGCCCTGGCCTTCCTGCAATTGCTTTAGCGCATCGGCGAAATCCTTCGGCGACATTTTCGGCCGTCCCAGCGGATCGCGGTCCTGGCCGGGGCCGGGCCTCTGCTCGTCCTGGCCCTGCTGCTGCTCGCCGTCCTCGCCGAACTGTTGTTCGCCATTGTCGCGCGAACCGCGCTGCATCTGGTCCAGGCGGAAGGTGTCGTTCATCATCTCCTGCTGGCGGCGCATGATGTCGCCGAGCTTGTCCATCTGCTGGCGCAGCTCGCTATCCTGTTCGCCGCCCTGCTGCTGGCGGCCGGCCTGCAGGTTGTTCATCATGTCCTGCAGTTCGGAGAGAAGCTGCTGCGCCTTGTCGCGATCGCCGGATTTGGCCAGGTTCTCGATCTGGTCCATCATGCGGTCGATGTCGCTCTGGCGCAGCTCGCGGCCGTTCTGCTGCATCTGCGGCGCGTTCGGGTTCTGCTGCGCGCGCTGGGCGAATTCCTGCAGGAACTGGTTCATCGCCTCGCGCAGTTCCTTCATCGCCTTCTCGATCTCCTGATCGCTGGCGCCGTTCTTGATGGCGTCCTGCAAGGCCTGCTGCGCCTGGCGCAGCCGCCGCTCGGCGGCCGAGAGATTGCCTTCCTCGATGCCGAGCGCGATCTCCCAGAGATAGGAGACGATGTTGCGCAACTGGTCGTCGCTCTCGGCGAGCTTCAGACGGCTCCTTGCGCTCATGATGGCGAGATAGTTCGACATGTTGTCGAACGTGTCCTCGGGCCGCAGCGTGATCGCGTCCATCAGGTCGAGAACGCGCGGCTTGGCGTTGGTATCCAGCGCCAACAGCCGGCGCTGCTCGATCACCGCGCGGGCCAGCGGGTTGGCGAAGGGCCGCTCCGGCATCACAAGCGTCTTGGTTTCGCTGGTCGCGGTGTGGCCGGCATCGTCGGTGACGCTCAGCGTCAGCTTGATGCCGCTGCCGGCCCAGACATGCTCGGTCAGGTCCTTGGTCGTCTTGGCCGCGTTCGTCTTGCCGCCGCGGCGCGGCAGGGTCAGCGGCAGGTCCGGCGGGCCGTAGAGCGGATGCGCATTGGCGGCCGGCGGGTCCGACAGCTCGAAAACGGCCCTGGCCGAGGCTGCGCCGTAATCGTCATCGATCTCGTAGTTCAGCTCCATGGAGCCGTTGACGGCGCGCTTCGGCTCGCCGACGAAGCGGATCGCCGGCGGCTTGTCGGGAATGACGGCAAAGGCCCAGTGGCCGAGATCGCTTTCGGCGGATTTCAGCGTCAGCGTGCCGTTGGTATCCAGCGTGCCGGAGAACTGGCGCACTTTGGGCGCGGCCTGGCTGGCAGGCGCGGGGCCTTTGGGCGCCGCGGGCTCGATGGCGCGCGCATTGCCGCCTTGATCGGCGTAGCTCAGCGTTTCCTCGCCGGAACCGCCGGTGACGCGCAGCGAAACGTCGCTGCCTTGCGGCACCGAGAAGGTCTGGACCGCCTGGTTGGCGTCGGCGGTCAGGAACAGCGGCGCCTTGCCGGTATAGGCGGGCGGCGTCACCCAGGCGTCGATGCGCGGCGGCACGGTATCGCGCGCGGCGCGGGCAACGAAGCCGTCGCTGACCCTGCCGCCGAAGGGCCCGAAGGAGAAGGCCAAAGCGGTGACGAACAGCAGCCCCGCCACTGCGCGCAGGCCCCAGCGATCGTAGTCCGGGACGCGGCTGCGCGGCCGGTCGGCGCCGAGGCTCGACAGCCGCTCGGCCATCCGCTTCTGGTGCTCGCGCCACAAGGCCTGCGAGAAGATGCTCTCGGCGCCGCTGGGACGATCGGTCTGCACCTGGACCGGGCTGTGCAGCAATTGGTTTGCCGCCTCGATACGCCTGTCGATCTCGGCGGCAGAGGGCATGCGGAAGAAACGCAGCGGATAGAGCGCCGCGACCCCGGACAGGGCGAACAGGATCAAGAGGCCGATGCGCGCGACGTCGGGCAGACGCGGGAACAGGCCGAACCACGAAAAGCTGAGAAACAGGCTGATGGCGATCAACAGCGGCAGCACGAGCGGCCAGCCGCGCTCGAAGACCATCGAGGCCCGCGTCGCCAACCGGCTGAGCGCCAAGCGCAAGGCCAGGCCGCGTTCGCCGCTGGAAATGGGTCGTTCCGTCATCGGCCCTTCCTGCCCGGGCGTAACAGCCCGGACGTCATCACCAGAAGGATACCAGCAAACACGGCAAAGGCGAGGCGGGTTCCAAAAACGTGAAGCGGTTTTGCCGGGTTATGATCAGAAATTGCCAGGATTCGTGTTGGAACCGCAGACCAGGACCGCCACGCGCTCGCCCTCCGCCGGCACATAGCGCCCGGAAAGCATGGCGGCGAAGGCCGCTGCGCCACCCGGCTCGGCGATGATTCGCACGCGGTCCCACAGCGCCTTCTGCGCAGCTATGATGTCGTCGTCGCTGACCAGGATAGAGCGCTCGACGAAGGCTTCCGCGATCGGAAACATCATCTCGCCGACGCGCTTCGGCGCCAGCGAATCGGCGGCAATGCCTTCTGCCGGGGCATCGACCGGCTCACCGGCCTCCAGAGCGCGATAAAGCGTCGGCGCGCCCTCGGGCTCGATGGCGACGATGCGGATGCGCCCCGAAAACCACGCTGCGATGCCGCCGATCAGGCCGCCGCCGCCAACGGCAACCAGCAGCGTGTCGATCGCGGGCAGGTCGGCCTCGATCTCCAGGCCGAGCGTGCCCTGGCCGAGCAGCGTTTCCTCCTGGTTGAAGGCGTGGATCTGCAGGGCGCCGGTCCGGGCCGCGAAGTCCTCGCTGGCGGCTAGGGCCTCGGCATAGCGCGCGCCGCCGACGACCAGATCCGCGCCGTAGCTACGGATGCGCGCGAGCTTGGCCGGGGGGCTGACCTCGGGCACGAAGATCGTGGCCTTGTGGCCAAGCTTCATGGTGGCATAAGCGACGGCCGCACCGTGGTTGCCGCCGGACGCGGCCACCACGCCGGCCTCGGGCACCTGGCGTTCGAGCAGGTTGGTGAAGGCGCCGCGCACCTTGAAGGAACCGGAATGCTGCAGGGATTCGAGTTTCAGGTCGACCGGAAAGGCGGGACGGCCGAAATCCGCCATGTCGACGCGCATGACCGGCGTATGGCGGACATAGGGGCGGATGCGCGGTTCGACTGCGGCGATGCGCTCGCGCGTGATCGTTCTGGTGTTCAGCATAACCTGCTCCTCGGGATTGACTTCAATTAGTAACTTAGCAAAATAGCTAAATGCAAGAGGTCGACATCTTCAAGGCATTCGCCAATGAGCGCAGGCTGCAGATCCTCGATTGGCTCAAGGATCCTCGCGCGCATTTCCCGCGCCAAGCAGATGGCGATCTGGTCGAGGACGGCGTTTGCGCGCTGCTGATCGCTGAGAAGCTCGGCATCACACAGGCGACGCTCAGCGAGCATATGCGTGTGCTCACCCAGGCCGGCCTGCTCAGCACAAAGCGGGTGAAGCAATGGATCTTCTATCGCCGCGACGAAGGGCGGATCGCCGAAGCCAAGGCGCTCATCCAGCAAAGAATCTAACGCTTCGAGCGCGCTACCTCAGCCAGTCGGGGACCGAATCCAGCCCGATCAGGTTCTCATAGGTCTGGCGGGGGCGCACGACATGGAAGCGGTCGCCGTCCACCAGAACCTCCGGCACCAGAAGCCTGGTGTTGTAGGTGCCGGCCTGCACCGCGCCATAAGCGCCGGCGGTCGAAACAGCGATCAGGTCGCCGGCCTTCAGCCTGGGCAGGTCGCGGTCGTGGCCGAGGAAGTCGCCGGTCTCGCAGACCGGGCCGACGACGTCGACCTTCATGCGCGGTGTGGAGGCGGGCGGCTGCACCACCGGCCGGATGTCGTGGAAAGCGTCATAGAGCGTCGGCCGGATCAGGTCGTTCATGGCGGCGTCGACGATAAGGAAATTCCTGGCGTCGCCTTCCTTCACATAGATGACCTCGGACACCAGGATGCCGGCATTGCCGACGATCAGGCGCCCGGGCTCGAACATCACCTTGAGACCGAGCCTGGTGACATGCTTCCTGACGATCTCGGCATAGGCGTCGGGCAGCGGCGGCGGGCTGTTGTCGACGCGGTAGGGGATGCCGAGGCCGCCGCCGAGATCGACATGCTCGATCGCATGTCCGTCGGCGCGCAGCGCGCCGACCAGCTCGACCAGCAGCGCGAAGGCGTCGTCGAAGGGCTGCAATTCGGTGATCTGGCTGCCGATATGGGTGTCGATGCCGGTCACCTTGATGCCGGGCAATTCGGCCGCGCGGGCATAGACCTGCCGCACGCGCTGCCACGGGATGCCGAACTTGTTCTCGGCCTTGCCGGTCGAGATCTTCTTGTGTGTCCTGGCATCGACATCCGGATTGATGCGCAGCGAGATGGGCGCCACCTTGCCGAGCGCCACGGCGCGCGCCGACAGCAGTTCGAGTTCAGGCTCGGATTCGACATTGAAGCAAAGAATGCCGGCGGAGAGCGCGAAATCCATCTCGCGCGCGGTCTTGCCGACGCCGGAAAACAGGATCTTGCTGGCCGGGATGCCGGCGGCCAGGGCACGGCGCAATTCGCCTTCCGAGACCACGTCGGCGCCAGCACCTTGCCTGGCCAGCGTCCTCAGCACGGCCTGGTTGGAGTTCGCCTTCATGGCGTAGCAGACCAGCGCGTCGAGGCCGGCGAAGGCTTCTCTGAAAACGCGGAAATGCCGGGTCAGCGTCGCCGTCGAATAGCAGTAGAAAGGCGTGCCGACCTCGGCTGCTATATCGGGGATGGCGACGTCCTCGGCATGGAGCACGCCGTCGCGGTAGTCGAAATGGTTCACGAGGGTTGGTCCCGAAAAGTTGGAGCGTGGTGAGATCGAGCGATCCCGTCGGCTCTAGAGCAGTGGATCGAGGATGAACTTCCTGTCCTTGACCGGTTTCTCCGGCTCGGGCGGCACCGGCTGCTTGGCTTTTTCCGCATCCTTGCGCGCCTGCTCCGCCGCCTCATAGGGCGTGTCGAGGCCGGTCTTCCTGCCGCAGGCCGTGACGGTGACAACCGCCGCCAGCAGCGCCAGCGTCACCAAAATCCTGCTACGGGTCATCGATCCATCCGTTTGAAATTGTTTCCTGTGCCGCCGCTTTTAGCCGAGTTTTCGGCACTTTGCATCCGGGCAATTGTTTTGATGCATATCGTGTCCCAGAACCGCTGCACACGTCCGGGCGACATGCATTTGTTTTGATGCATGTCGTTGTCCCAGAACCGCTATGCACTTCTGGGCGACAGGCATTAAGCCTTGGCGAGCCGCTTTTTCCAGTAGCGGATCTGCTTCCGCACCTCCGACGGCGCGGTGCCGCCGAAGCTCACCCGGCTCTTCACCGAATTCTGCACGGCAAGCACCGAGAAGATGTCGTCGGTGATGCCGGGATGGATCGAGCGCAGGTCCTCCAGCGAGAGCTTCTCCAGGCCGACCTTCTTCTCCTCGGCGAGCGCCACGGCGCGGCCGGTGACATGATGTGCCTCGCGGAAGGGCAGGCCGAGATTGCGAACCAGCCAGTCGGCGAGGTCGGTCGCGGTGGCGTGACCGGCGCCGGCGGCCTTCTTCATGGCGGCGGCGTTGACGGTCATGTCGCGCACCATGCCGGTGGTCGCCGCCAGCATCAGGTCGAGCGTCTCGGCGGCGTCAAAGACCGCTTCCTTGTCCTCCTGCATGTCCTTGCCATAGGTCAGCGGCATGCCCTTCATCACGGTCAGCAGGCCGACGAGATGGCCGTTGACGCGGCCGGTCTTGCCGCGCACCAGCTCGGCGGCGTCCGGGTTCTTCTTCTGCGGCATGATCGAGGAGCCGGTGGAGAAGGAATCCGACAGGCGGATGAAGCCGAATTGCGGGGTCGACCAGATGATGATCTCCTCGGCGAGCCGGGAGAGGTGCGTCGCGCAGATCGCGGCGAGGCTCAGGAATTCCAGCGCGAAGTCGCGGTCCGAAACGCTGTCCAGCGAATTGCGCGTCGGCTCGCGGAAACCCAGCGCCTTGGCCGTCATGTGGCGGTCGATGGAAAAGCTGGTGCCGGCAAGCGCCGCCGCGCCAAGTGGGCTTTCGTCCATGCGCTCGATGGCGTCGTGGACGCGCGAGAGGTCGCGGCCGAACATCTCGACATAGGCCATGCAATGGTGGCCGAAAGTCACCGGCTGCGCGGCCTGCATATGGGTGAAGCCGGGCATGACGGTCGCCGCATGCTCCTCGGCGCGTTCGAGGAATGCGGCGATCAAGTCCTTCAATGCCTCGGCGACGCGCTGGCATTCCTGCTTGACCCAGAGCCTCAGATCGACCGCCACCTGGTCGTTGCGCGAGCGGGCGGTGTGCAGACGTCCGGCCGCAGGGCCGATCAGGTCGGCAAGGCGGGCCTCGACATTCATGTGGATGTCTTCCAGCCTGGTGGAGAATTCGAAGGTGCCGGCCTCGATCTCTTTCAGGATCGTGTTCAGCCCGTGAGCGATTTTTTCTTGATCGGCCGCCGAAATAATGCCCGTTTCAGCCAACATCTCGCTATGGGCGATCGATCCGCTTATGTCCTGCGCATAGAGCTTGCGGTCGAAGCCGATCGACGCGTTGATCGCTTCCATGATCGCGGCCGGACCCGAGGCAAAACGTCCGCCCCACATCTGGTTGCTGGCCTTCTTGTCGCTCATCGCTATAACCCGTGCTCCGGAGCAGTTTTGAAAATGGCAGACGGCAAGAAATTCTTTTTTCCGGCTACGCGCCTCATCCTTGCCGCTTTGGTGGCGGGCGTGCTGGCCGGCGCGGTCGCGGTATATGTCAGCGAGAGCGGTTCTGGCAACAACGCTCCGGAGAAGGTCGCCGCGGCCGCCGGCAAAGACGACGCCGCCTGTGCGGCCAAGGCAACCCGGGCCAAGACCGTCGCCGCAAAAGCGGTTGGCCAGGTCGCGGCGCTGCAGCCAGCCGATCCGCCGCAATCGCTGAAAAGCCTCGCCTTCAACGGTCCCGATGGCAAGCCGATGACGATCGCCGACCATGCCGGCAAGACGGTGCTGCTCAATCTGTGGGCGACATGGTGCGCGCCGTGCCGAGCCGAGATGCCGGCGCTCGATGCACTGCAGAAGGAGAAGGGCAGCAAGGACTTCGAGGTCGTCGCGGTCAATGTCGATACGGGCGACGATACCAAGCCGAAGAAGTTCCTCAAGGAAATCGGCGTCGAGACGCTCGGCTTCTACCGCGATCCGACGATCGCCCTGTTCAACGAGGCGAAGACGCGCGGCCTGGCGCTCGGGCTTCCGGTCACCATGCTGATCGACGCGGACGGCTGCTTGATCGCGCATATGAACGGCCCGGCCGAATGGTCGAGCCCCGACGCCAAGCGCCTAGTGGAAGCGGCGCTCGCGCCGTGATCGTGTGATCTTTTGGATTGACGCAATTCCGGACGGAAAACCGCTACACACTTTTCCTGGAATTGCTTAGACTGAACGCGCGGCCGCTGCCGGCTGCAGCATCAGGATGCTGCCGCCCCGGACATTTTCGACCTTGGCGGTTGCCGCGTCTTCCTTGACGCCGTCATCGGCCGCCGGAACACCCGTGAGCTCGCTGAACGCCTCGATCGGGCCGGGCCTGCCCAGAAAATATCCCTGGCCGATGTCGCAATCCTCGGCATCGAGGAAGCGCAATTCGTCGAGCGTCTCGACGCCTTCGGCCAAGACCGGCAGGCCGAGGCCGCGCCCCAGGCCGAGCACGGCGCGCACGATGGTTGCGACCTGGCCGTTACGGTCGACCGACTTGATGAAGGACCCGTCGATCTTGATCTTGTCGAAGGGGAAGGCGCGCAGGTTGGACAGCGAGGAATAGCCGGTGCCGAAATCATCCATCGCCACGCGTACGCCCAGCGCCTTGATCTGACGCAAGGTGGCCAGCGCGCGCGGCATGTCCTTCACCAACGCCGTCTCGGTGATCTCGAGCTCGAGCCGGCCTGCCGCCAGGCCGGTGCGAAGCAGCACCTCATGCACCTTGCGGCTGAAATCGGGATTGTGAAGCTGCACCGCCGAGACGTTGACAGCGACCGTCAGCGGGTTCTTCCACGTCGCGGCCTCCTCGCAGGCGGTCGACAGCACCCACTCGCCGATCTGGGCAATCGAACCGCTATCCTCGGCCACCGGGATGAACACCGACGGCGGAACCTCGCCGCGGTCGGGATGCTGCCAGCGGAGCAGGGCTTCGAAGCCGATCATCCTGCCGCTGCTGATTTCCTTCTGCGGCTGATAGACGAGCCGGAATTCGCCGCGCGCCACTGCCTGGCGCAGATCCTGCTCCAGGCTGCGCCGGTCGCGCGCCTCGGCACCCATGGAGGCCTCGAAATAGCGGAAGGTGTCCTTGCCTTCGGCCTTGGCGCGATAAAGCGCGGTGTCGGCATGGCTGACCAGCGCCGCCTGTTCGTCGGCATCGAGCGGGTAAAGCGCGATGCCGATGCTGGCCGACACCATGCCGCCGGGCGACAGCCGGTTTTTCCTGGCGCAGCGCCGAAAGCACCGCCTCGGCTATGCGGCCCGCCGCCTGCGGGTCAGGAAGATTGGGGGCGATGATGGCGAATTCGTCGCCGCCAAGCCGGGCCAACATCTGTCCGTGGCGCAGCACGCTGGAAGCGCAGTGAGCCACCTTTTGCAGCACGGCGTCGCCAGCGGCGTGGCCGAAGAGGTCATTCACTTCCTTGAACCGGTCGAGGTCGAGCAGCATGAGCGCCAGCTGGCTACCTTTGCCACTGCTTTTGCCATCTGGCGCGGATGCGGCGATCTCGGCTTCCAGGCGGCTGGTGAAGCTACGGCGGTTGGCAAGGCCGGTGAGCGGGTCGTAATTCGCAAGCCGCATGATCTCCTGTTCGGCCTTCCTGCGTTCGCGTATGTCGCGCACGGCCACGACCAGATGCGGCTTGCCGCAATAATCGATTCTCCTGGCGATCAGCTCCACCGGTATCCGGCTGTCGTCCTGACCGCGGAGGTCGGCTTCCTGCGCCTGTCCGTTGCCGGTGCCAACGGCCGACGCAATTCGTTCGCCGAACAGCTCGCCCAGCCTCATCGTGTTCAGCGTGCCGGCGGCGATGCCGCTCAGCGCCGCGATGCTGTCGTTGGCGCTGACGATGCGGTTGCCGTCGCAGACGATGAGGCCTTCGACGGCAGCATTGGCGAGGCCGTGCATGCGCTCCGCCTCGATCCTGTGACGGCGGAAGCGCAGATCGATCCACAGCGCGGTGGCCGCCAGCACCAGAATGACGAGGCTTGCCGTCGCGGCTGCGAAAGCCTGCGACATCGGAGCGATCGTGAATTTCGAGATCTCGATCGAGGAATCCGGATAGATCGAGACGGCGGCCATGGCGATGAAATGCAGCGTGCAGATCGCCAGCGTCAGCAGGACGGCACCGGCGACTGTCGCTAGGGTCGACGGGCGACGCAGCACGATAAACAGCGAAAGCGCGGCAAGTGATATACCCGAGACCAGCGATGCCGCGACCAGCAGCTGGTTCCAGACGATCCGACCTTCGACCTCGAAAGCCGCCATGCCGGTATAGTGCATCGCCGCGATGCCGATGCCGAGCACGGCGCCACCGACGAGATAGTGGTCGATGCCGCTGCGCACGGTTGCGATCCATATCCCAGCGGCCGTCAGAAGAACGGAAACCGCCAGCGAAGCGACCGAAAGCTCGGCGTTGTAGGCGTTGGGTATTCCCGGCGTGAAGGCGATCATGGCGATGAAATGCGTCGCCCAGATGCCAAATCCGGTCGAAGCGGCGGCAATCAGCAGCCAGGCATAACGGTTCCGGCTGGTCGATTGCACGACATGGCGGAGCAGATTGACAGCGGTGAAACAAGAAATTCCACAAATCAGCGCGGCCAGTGCGACCAGTCTCAGATCGTGCTCGTTTACGATACAATTATAGACGGTCAACATCTTGCTTCACCTGATCTTCCCACATCAATCAAGGCAACGGAATTGATTAGGGCCCGGCAGCTGAAGAATCGGTTATGCCGCCCGCAACCACTGCGTGCGTCCCAGGTTGTATCTGTCAGGGAGGCCATGCCTGGAATCATTGGGCCGAGCCAGCGGGAATTGGTCGATCCTGAAGGCCGTCACTTCACCCGCACCGTGACCACCAGCGCCTCGTGGTCGGCGCTCGGGCTGCCGTCCGGCAAGACCGCCGGCAGCGTCGCGGGTGCGCTTGCCGAAAGGCCGCGGGTGAAGAACCAGTCGATATGGCCGGCGGGCGTCAGGTCGCCGGCCGCGCGCCGCTGCGTCGGCTTGTCGAAGGCGTTGGCCTCGCGCCAGTCGTAGCCACGCTCGGCAAACACCGCGAACAGGGGCTCATGACGCTCCGGGCACATCAGCCGGTCCGGTTCGGCGGCGATGCGCTTTCGCCACGCGGCTGGGTCGTCATTGCGTTCGGGATAGGTGGCGGTGAGCGTGTTGAAGTCGCCGCCGATGAGAACAGGCGTTTCCGCATCATATCTGTCGATGGCATCGAGCAGATGGCGCGTCTGGTCGGCCCGGCCGGCCGGCGTGGTGCGGTTCTCGAGATGCACGGAAACGACGGTCACACGGCGGTCGCCGACCATCATCTGGCCGCCGAGCGCCATGCGGCCGCCGATGCGTGGCTGGCCGTGCTCCGGCAGGAACCAGGCGCCAGCGGCGTCGAAGCGAACGAGAAAAGGCCGCAGCAGCGGAACGGTGCTGGTTATGGCGTTGCCGTGGAAGCCCTCCACATTCTCGGCGCCGCCATTTGCCACCTGCTCCGTCTCATTGCCGGTGCCGAGCTCGAGGAACTCGACGCCATAGGCGTAGGAATGGCCCAGGCGATCGGCAAGCCGGCTCAGCAGATGGCCGTTGCCGGAGCGCGCCATGCCCTTGTCGACCTCGGACAGCAGCACGACGTGTGGCGCCTGGCCGGCGATGGTTTCGGCGATGGCATCGACGTGGCGCAGCCGCTCGACATTCCAGGCCATGACGGTCAGGCTCTCACCGGCGCTTTCACGCGAAGCCTTGCCGCCGATCTCAATCTCGCCGAGGGCGGGAACGGCGGCGGCGTGGCGCAGATGGGTGGCGCTGTCGCGCGGCCCGTCCCGCATGGCGTTGCGGACGGCGACGGGCACGTGCGTGAGCTGCGGAACCAGCATGTCTTGTCTCATTCAGTTAGCCGGTTAATCAAAGAGGTCTTTTCACGGCTTGGCGGCGCCCTAGCTCTCTAGAGCGCCGATGTGACGTTTTCATGCCGGCGCTGCCGCTGCCAGGGGAGGAGAGACTGGCTGTCCACAGGGGCTTCGGGCCCACAACAGAACTGTCACATACCTTCTCTATGAGAGCGGGCAAGGACTTGCGCAAAACCCTTGTCACACTGCCACTCAAGAGGGAAAACCATGACGATCATCAAGCGGGGCTTTGCTGCCCTTGCCGCCAGCGCGCTCAGCACCGCGCTTGCGGTTCCTGCTATTGCCGAACCGGTCAAATTCGACTTCTGGTTCGGTCTTTCGGGCGACCTCGCCCGCGTCGTCGACACGCTGTGCAAGAACTTCAACGCCTCCCAGAAGGACTACGAGGTCGTCTGCACCAGCCTGGGCAATTACGACGCCACGCTGCAGAACACGATCGCCGCGTTCCGCGCCGGCAAGCAGCCTACCGTCGTCCAGGTCTATGACGTCGGCACCGCCACCATGATGCTGTCGGGCGCCTACAAGCCCGCCGACAAGCTGATGGAGGAGAACGGCTACAAGATCGACTACAACGACTATTTTCCCGGCATCGCCCGCTACTACGCGACGTCGAAGGGCGAGATGCTGTCCTTCCCGTTCAACTCGTCGACGGCGCTGATGTACTGGAACAAGGACGCCTTCGCCAAGATCGGCAAGACCGAGGCGCCGAAGACCTGGGAAGATGTCGGCGCCGATCTCAAGGCGCTGAAAGACGCCGGCTATGACTGCCCGATGGCGATCAACATCTCGGCCAACGAAAGCTGGCAGCTGATGGAGCAGTTCTCGGCGCTGCACAACCAGCCGATCGCCACCAAGAACAACGGTTATGACGGCCTCGACGCGCGTCTGGAAGTCAACAAGACCAAGTTCGTCCAGTACGTCACCGACTTGAAGAAGTGGTATGACGCGGGTCTCATCAAGATCAAGTCCAAGGATCTCGGCCAGGACATGGTGCAGGCCTTCGCCACCGGCACCTGCCAGGTCATCCTGACTTCGGTCGGCGACCACGGCACTGTCGGCCGCACCCAGAAGGAAGGCATGAGCTGGGATGTCGCCGAGCTGCCGGTCTATGCCGGCACCGAGCGCAAGAACTCTTTGGTCGGCGGCGCCTCGCTGTGGGTGCTGTCCGGCAAGTCGGACGCCGAATACAAGGGCGCGGCCGCCTTCCTCAACTTCATCCACGACCCCAAGACCGCTTTGTTCTGGTCGACCAACACCGGCTATATCCCGGTGACGAAATCGGGCTTCGATTTCATGCAATCCAACGGCTTCTACGACAAGGCGCCTTATAAGGGCCGCGAGGTGGCCATCGCCAGCCTGACCGCGTCGGAGCCGACCGAGATCACCCGCGGCATCCGCCTCGGCAACTTCACCCAGATCCGCGCCGAGTTCGGCACGCAGATGCAGGCGATCTTCGCCAACAAGGTCAGCGTGCAGGAAGGCCTCGACGCGCTGGTCAAGAATGGCGACGCCATCCTCGAGCGCTTCCAGCAGACCTATCCGGGTAAGACCCTGCCCTGACCCCGGATAGCGCAACGGCCGCCCGTCGAGATTCGACGGGCGGCCATTTCATATCTAGTTTGTCCCGCGAAGGCGGGCTGATGGGTTCCACTGCATCGGCGGATCTATGGAAAAACGCGTCACTTTCGGCAGATGGACGATCGGCATCCTGTTCGCGGTGCCGCAGCTTATCCTGATCTTCACCTTCTTCTATTGGCCTGCCGGCCAGGCGGTCTACTGGTCGCTGACGCTGCAGCAGCCCTGGGGCGGCGGCAACATCTGGGTCGGGCTCGACAATTTCCGCTCGATCCTGGCCAGTGCCGACTACTGGAATTCCATCACCGCCAGCATGATCTTTGCCGGCATCAGCACGGGCCTTGCGATGGTCATCGCGCTGGTGCTCGCCGCCCTGACCGACCGGCAGCTTGCCGGCTCGTGGCTCTATCGCGTGGTGCTGATCTGGCCTTACGGCATCGCCGCGCCGGCGCTGGCGCTGGCATTTCGTTTCATCCTGGCGCCGGAGGCCGGCTTCATGGCCGTCGTCAACAAGGTTTGGCCCGGCTTCTGGGACCCCGGCCTCGACGGCGCCGACGCGATGGCATCCGTCATCATCGCCTTTTCCTGGAAATATGTCGGCTACAACTTCATCTTCTTCCTCGCTGCCTTGCAGGCGATCCCGCGTTCGCTGATCGAGGCGGCGGCGATGGACGGCTCCGGCGTCATCCGGCGCTTCTGGGACATCCAGTTCCCGCTGATCACGCCGACGATCTTCTTCCTGCTGGTCATCAACATCACCGAGAGTTTCCAGGATTCCTTCGGCATCGTCGACATCATGACCGCCGGCGGGCCGGCCAACGCCACCAATCTGATGGTCTACAAGATCTATTCCGACGGCTTCAAAGGCCTGGATTACTCCGGCGCGGCCGCGCAGAGCATCATCCTGATGCTCTTGATCATCGCGCTCACCATCGTCCAGTTCCGCTTCATCGAGCGGCGCGTGCATTATCGTTGAGGCGGGTCATGGTCGAGCGCACTCCGATCCTCAATTTCTTCACGCATCTCATCCTGTTCGCCGGCTTCGTCTTCTGCGTGGCGCCGTTCGTCATCGTGGCGATCGCCGCCTCGCACAATCTGAAGGACGTCAACGACGTGCCGATGTCGCTGCTGCCGGGCAGCGACTTCTGGGTCAACATCAAGACGGCATGGACGACGGCCGATCTCGGCCCGAAGCTGCTCAATTCCTTCATCATGGCGTTTGGCGTTGCCGCCGGCAAAGTGATCATCTCGGCGCTCACCGCCTTCTCGATCGTCTATTTCCGCTATCCCGGCCGCATGCTGATCTTCTGGTTGATCTTCATCACGCTGATGCTGCCGCTCGAAGTGCGCATCGTGCCGACCTATGCGGTGGTCGCCAACGTGCTCGAGCCCTATCAGACGATCATGGACCTGACAGGGCTGTCCTGGCTGATCGAGAAGATATCGGGGGTTCAAGTCCAGCTCAGCCTGGGGCTGCTCAATTCCTATAGCGGCCTGATCCTGCCGCTGGTCGCGACCGCCACCGGCACGTTCCTTTACCGCCAGTTCTTCCTGACCGTGCCGGACGAATTGACCGAGGCGGCGCGCATGGACGGGGCCGGCGCGCTGCGCTTCTTCGTCGATATCCTTCTGCCGCTGTCGCGCAACAACATGGCGGCGCTCGGCACCATCATGTTCCTGTGGGCCTGGAACCAGTATCTGTGGCCATTGCTCATCACCACCGACCAGTCGCATGCGATGGCGGTGACCGAGTTGAAGCAGCTCATCCCCAATGTCGGCGGCGCGCCGGAATGGCATATCGCCATGGCTGGCACACTGATCATCATGCTGCCGCCTATGATCGTCGTGGTGCTGATGCAGCGCTGGTTCGTGCGCGGCCTGATCGCCACCGAAAAATAAGGAGACAGGAAATGGCCTCCATCACCATTCGCGGCGTCAAGAAGAACTATGCCAAGACGCAGGTCGTGCACGGCGTCGACCTCGATTTCGCCTCGGGCGAATTCGTCGTCATCCTGGGACCCTCCGGCTGCGGCAAGTCCACGCTGCTCAGGATGATCGCAGGGCTGGAAGAGATATCCGGCGGCACGATCGCCATCGACGGCACGGTCGTCAACAAGCTCGAGCCGCGCGAGCGCGGCTGCGCCATGGTGTTTCAGAATTACGCGCTCTACCCGCATATGAGCGTGGCGCAGAACATCGGCTATTCGCTGAAGGTGGCAGGCGTTCCCGCCGCCGAGCGGACGCAGCGCATCCAGGCAGTGGCGCGCGTCCTGGAACTGGAGCACCTGCTCGACCGCAAGCCGATGGCGCTGTCCGGCGGCCAGCGCCAGCGCGTCGCCATGGGCCGCGCCATGATCCGCGAGCCGAAGGTGTTCCTGTTCGACGAGCCGCTCTCCAACCTCGACGCCAAGCTGCGCGTGCAGATGCGTTCGGAAATCCGCAAGCTGCACCGGCGGCTCAATGCCACCTCCGTCTTCGTCACGCATGATCAGGTCGAGGCGATGACGCTGGCCGACCGGCTGGTGGTGATGAATGGCGGCCGCGTCGAGCAGGTCGGCACCCCGGCGGAAGTCTACGGCCGGCCGGCAAGCCGCTTCGTCGCCACCTTCGTCGGCGCGCCGGCGATGAACATGCTCGAAGGCACGGTGGCGCTCGACGGCATTTCGCTGCTCGGCGGCAGCCGCAAGCTCAACGTATCGCGAGCCGGGCTAGCGGTGGGCTCGAAGGTCGCGGTCGGCGTCCGGCCGGAGGCGGTGCGCATGGTGGCGCCGGGGACGCCCGGAGCGCTCGCGGCGACGGTCGACCTCATCGAGGAATTGGGCGCCGGACGTGTCATCTATGTCGATCTCGACGGCGCGCCGTTCTCCGTCGTGACGTCTGAGGCCGTCCACCCCGAACCGGGCAGCACGATCGGCCTGCAGTTCGCCGAATCGGACCTGCACTTCTTCTCCTCGGAGACAGGCGGTAGGCTGGAGGTGTTCAAGGCTTCTGTGCCGGAGCCGGCGCTCCAAGGGTGATCCCTTTCCGTCGGCTTTGCGAACATTTTGATTGAGGGTTCGGGGCATGAAGGTCATCCAGGTTACGGACGTCCATCTCGGTCGTCTGCGCGAGATACGATATGGCGCGAACCTGAATGAGCGGCTCGATCGTTGCATCGACCATATCAATCAGCGCCACAGCGATGGGGCGCTCTGCATCTTCACCGGCGACCTGACCGACGACGGCGAGGCCGACAGCTATGCTGACCTGAAGGCGGCGCTGAGCCGGCTTGCCGTGCCTTACCGGCTGCTGCCTGGAAACCACGACCGGCGCGCCAACCTCATCGCCGCCTTCCCGGAAAACGGGACCGACGGAAACGGTTTCGTGCAGTCGGTTTTCGACACGCCGGAAGGGCGGCTTATTTTCCTCGACAGCCTGGCGGAAGGCCGCGTCACAGGCGAGTTGTGCGACGACCGGCTCGGCTGGCTCGATGCCAGGCTCGCCGAGGTGGCGGGGAAGGCGGCCTATATCTTCCTGCACCATCCGCCGGTCGAGCTCGGGCTTACGCTGCTCGACCCGCTCGGGCTCGAGCAGCCGCAGCGGCTCATCGACGTGCTGACGCGCCACGGCAATGTCCGCTATATCTTCTTCGGCCATGTCCACCGCGACATAGCCGGCACCGTCGCCGGCATTCCGTTCTCGGTGCAACGGGGCCTGCATGCCCGCTTCATGCTGGACGTGGTCGGCGACGAGATGGTCGAGCAGGCGCCGCCCGCCTATTCGATCATCCTGATCGACGGGCAGCGCGTCGTTATCCACAGCCACGACTTTCTCGAGCAATGGCCGCTCTGGTCGCCGGCGACGGGACAACGCGTGCGGTAGATCACTCGAGCAGCAGTGTGGGCGTTCCCTGTCCTTCGACCAGCTTTACCGCTTTCCTATCGAAGGACACGAAGGTTTTGCCGCCGAGCCACTGACCGTCGAACGCTATCACGCCGTCGGCGAAATCTCCGCCGGCGTCGAGCACGGCCAGGCCAGCCTCGATCGTTGGTCGGTTGGCTACGACGTTGCGCATATCGAGGATGCGACGGATCGAGGCTGATATGTCGGGCCGCGCGACCCGGTAGCTTCTGTCCAGCACCCAAACGAACTCGCAGAGCGCTTGAACGCTGATCGCGACCAGTTCGGCCCTTTCCAGGGTCTCGGCTGCGGTCTGCTGCTGCGCTTCGTCGTCCCCGACAATGAGCCACAACAGCACGTTGGTGTCGAGGCTGACCTTCACTCGCGCTCGATTCCGCGCATCCCGCTCGAAGCGCCGGCGTCGGCGATCGCATCGTTGATCTCCTCGATCGAAAGCCGGGCGCCGTTGGTTTTGCCCTTGAGCATCCCGCTCAGCTCTTGCCAGGAGCCCTTGCCCTGGTCGGCTTTCAGCTCCGCCCGGCCACCAGGTAGAAGATCAAGCCTGATCTTGTCGCCGGGCTGGATGCCGAGGTGCTTGAGCACATCCTTCCGGAACGTGACTTGGCCACGCGCTGTAACTGTCAATGTCGTCATGGTGTAGCCTCCGGCTGCTGAAGATAATGCAGAATTGCATTATCTCAAGGCGGACATTAAGCGAATACGTGCGCCTTGCCGGTGACGGTCAGCCGCACGATCTCGCCGATGGACGGCGCGTCCATGCCTGTCCTGCGCAAGACGAGCGGCGTGTTGCCGATGGCGGCCGCGTCCGGCGGATCCGGGCTGTTGAGCAGCCGTACCGCCACGGTGCAGACGGCGCCCGCGAATTCGCAGTCCGTCACCTCGCCGAACAGCATGTCCGGCGTGCCCGACATGCCTTCGCGGGAGGTGAGCTTGAGCAGGATCTGCTCGGGCCGCAGCATGATGCGCGCGACATCGCGCCGTTCCTTCGTATCGACGGCGATGCGGCCGAGCCGCGACACTGCGAAGCCATCCGCGATCCTGGCGGGCACGATGATGGCGTCGCCAAGGAATTCGGCGACCATCCTGTCCTTGGGCTGGAAATAGAGCTCGCGCGGCGTCCCGACCTGCGAGAACAGGCCGTCGCGCATCACCGCCACCTGGCTGGCGAAGGACAGCGCTTCGGCCTGGTCGTGCGTGACCAGGATGGTAGTGATGCCCGCCTCTTCCAGAAGCTCTGCCACCGCTTTGCGCATCGAAGCGCGAAGCCCGGTGTCGAGCGCCGAGAAGGGTTCGTCGAGCAGCATCAGCCGCGGCTTCATCGCCATGGCGCGGGCAAGCGCGACGCGCTGCTGCTGGCCGCCGGAAAGCTCATGCGGCCGGCGTTTCAGGACCGCCTTGTCCAGCCCGACGATATAGGCAAGCTCGACGATATGCTCGGCCCGCTTGTCGGCATTCCGCGCGATGCCGAAACCGATATTGTCGGCGATGCTGAGATGCGGGAACAGGGCACCGTCCTGGGCCACCACGCCGATCCCACGGCGATGCGCCGGCACGGCCGCGTCGCCATTGGCGAGCACCTTGCCGTCAAGCGCGATGCGGCCGCGGTCCGGCGCCTCGAAGCCGGCGATCAGCCTGAGCAAGGTGGTCTTGCCGCAGCCGGACGGCCCGACGATCGCGGTGCGGCTGCCGCTTTCGACCTGAAGGTCGACACCGGCCAGCGCCGTCACCGGACCATAGTTCTTGGCGACATCGCTCAGTTCGAGAAAGCTCATCGTCCGGCCATCCGCTTCGACTGGACGTAGAGCCACCAGGTCATCGGCAGCGACATCGCCACCATGATCAGCGCGTAAGGAGCGGCGGAGGCGTAGTCGATCTCGCTGCTGTAGGACCAGAAGGCCATCGCCAGGGTGCGGGTGCCGTTGGGCGCCAGCATCTGGGTGGCGGTGAGCTCGTTGGTGATGCCGAGCGCCACCATCGCCATGCCGGCCGCGGCGCCGGGCGCCGACAGGCGGATGGTTGTCGCCCACAGTGCCTTGACTGGCGGCCGGCCGAGGCTGGAAGCGGCACGCTCCAACTCCACCGGAGCCTGCGCGATCGAAGCGCGCAGGCTTATCAGCGCGCGCGGCAGGAACATCAGCGCATAGCCGAACAGGATGGTGAACAGCGTCTGGTAGAGCGGCAGCGCGACGCGTACGGTGATCGTCACCAGCGCCAGCGCAATGACCACGCCCGGCAACGCGCCGACGATGTAGTTGCAGCCCTCGAGCAGGCGCTGCAGCCGGCCTGGCGCGCGGATCGAGATCCAGGCCATCGGCATGGCGGCAACCGTCGCGAGCACAGCGCCGACGATGGCGAGGAACAGCGTCTGGCCGAGCGCCAGGCCGATCTCGTCCCAGCGCCAGACATCCGCGCCGCCGGCGAGCAGCCAGCGGCCGACAGTGACGAAGGGCACGCCGAGCGACAGCAGTGCGACACCGGCCGGCAAAAGCAGGCAAGGCAGGGCGGCGCGGCCGAGGCGGGCACGCTGCTGCTTGCGCGCGGCGCCGGAACCGACACGCGCATAGCGCTCCTCGCCACGTATCATCACCTCGAGGGCGAGCAGGAAAAGGCAGCAAGCCACAAGCACGGCGGCCAGCATGTTGGCGGCCGGGCCGTTGAAGGTCGACTGGAACTGGTCGACGATCGCGGTGGTGAAGGTGTCGAAGCGAATGAAGACATAGAGGCCATATTCGGCCAGAAGATGCAGGCCGACCAGCAGCGAGCCGCCGCAGATGGCAAGCCTCAACTGCGGCAGCACGACGCGCGCGAAAACCCGCCACGGGCCAAGGCCAAGCGCCGCCGCCGCATCCTCCAGCGCCGGGTCGAGACGGCGCAACGCGGCGGAGATCGGCAGATAGAGGAACGGGAAATAGGCGATGACGGAGACCAGCAGGCCGGCCCAGAGCCCGTGCAGGCCAGGGACAAAGCTGATCCATGAATAGGAGTGCACGAAAGCAGGGATGGCGAGCGGCGCCACCGACAGCCACGACCACA
This sequence comes from Mesorhizobium sp. M2A.F.Ca.ET.043.02.1.1, assembly GCF_003952405.1. Lineage (NCBI taxonomy): Bacteria > Pseudomonadati > Pseudomonadota > Alphaproteobacteria > Hyphomicrobiales > Phyllobacteriaceae > Mesorhizobium > Mesorhizobium sp. M2A.F.Ca.ET.043.02.1.1. The sequence goes on along the minus strand of NZ_CP034445.1, from coordinate 2,089,197 downwards.
GCCGATTGCCCGGCAGGTCGCTGCGTTCGGTCAGCCAAGCCAGCGCCACCGACAGCGCGATGGCGATCGGCACGGTGACGATGACGAGGAGCACCGTGTTGATCAGCAACTCGCCGACGCGCGGGCGGAAGATCAGCGCCACCACCGTATCCCAGCCGGTCTGGATCGCGATCCAGACGATGAAGCCGAGAGGCAGCAGCGCGATGAGCGAGATCAAAGCCGCGGCGAGCGTGATCCACGACATGGCCCGGCGCTTCTTCATTCCGGCCGCCGGCAGCGCGGAAGCCGTGAGGTGGATCGCGGACGCCATCAGTCGGAATAGGCCGCCCGGAAGCGACGTGATGAACCGCGGCCGCGGCCGCAAACGCAGATGATCGTCATCGACGAGGCCATCTCCAAAACAAAAGCGCTCCCACGGAAGCGAGTTCCCGCGGGAGCACGGTCGCTTGCCCTTTTAGGACGAACGCGAACTAAAGCAAGCCGGCTTGCGTCATCAGGTCGATGACCTTCTTGGAATTCAGCGTCGCCGGATCGATTTTCGGCGCCTGCAGGTCGGCCAGCGGCACCAGCTTCGGGTTGGACTGGGCATCCTTGCCGACCGCATATTCATACGACGTGCCCGTTTTCAGCACGTCCTGGCCGCCCTTGCCTGTCACCCACTTCAGGAACGCCTGGGCTTCCTTCTGATGCTTGCTGGAGGCCAGCACGCCGCCGCCCGATACCGAAACGAAGGCGCCCGGGTCCTGGTTCTTGAAATAATGCAGGCCGACATTCTTGCTGTTCTCGCCGGTCTTGGCCTGATCGCCGAACCAGTAATAGTGGTAGATCACGCCACCATCGATCTCGCCGACATTGACCGCCTTCATGACAGTGCTGTTGCCTTTGTAGGCCGTGAAATTCTCCTTCATCGCCTTCAGCCAGTCGGCGGTCGCGGCCTCGCCCTTCAGCTGGAGCAGGGCGCTGACGATGGCCTGGAAGTCGGGGCCCGACGGCGAGGCGGCCCAGCGGCCTTTCCAGCTCGGATCGGCGAGGTCCAGCAGCGACTCGGGGAGCTGGTCTTCCTTCAGCTTGTCCTTGTTGTAGGCAAAGACGGTGCTGCGGGCCGCGACGCCGACCCACTTGCCGCTCGACGGCTGGTATTCCTGGGGAACCTGGGCGAGGGTGTCGGCGTCGACCGGGGCGAACAGACCGGCCGCCTCGACCAGCGCCATGGCCGGCGAATTCTCGGTCAGGAAGACGTCGGCCGGCGAGGCCGCGCCCTCGGCGACGATCTGGTTGGAGAAATCGCTGTCGCCGCCATTGCGCAGCGTGACCTTGATGCCGGTCTCCTTAGTGAAGCCGGCAGCCCATTCCTTGGCGAGGCTCTCATGCTGGGCATTGTAGACGACGATGCCTTGATCCTCCGCCATGGCCGGGCCGGCGATCAGGCCGAGCGCCATCGCAGCGCCGGCGAGCGTGGAAAGGGCAATCTTCATGGGGCATCGTCCTCGAATTTGGAGACAGGGGTTCAGGCTCGGCTCACCTATCAATACCTGATTATTGTAGTCAAGATTGTGACCCTGCTTCAATCCGTCGCCATGCCGCAAACTTTCGTGATTCTGCGGCAGTTTGGCTTGGACATTATTTCGCTGGCCACGTAACAAACCAGGGCCGAGACGCGAACTTCGGGGGTAAACTCTTGTGACCGGCAAGGACGAGGCAGAGCTCTCCGGGCTGCTCAGGGCCGCGATCGCGGGAGACGAAAGGGCTTATGCCAACTTTCTGCATCGCATCGCCGCCCTCGTTCGCGGCTTTGTCCGGCGCAAGATCGTTCAGGGCGGAGTCGACCCCGAGGATGTCGTGCAGGAAACCTTGCTTGCCATTCATGTGAAACGCCACACCTGGCGGCCGGATGCGCCGGTGTTGCCCTGGGTTTACGCGATCGCCCGCTTCAAGCTTATCGACGCGTTTCGCCGGCGAGGGCGCCGCATCGAGGTCGAGATCGACGAGATCGCCGAGACCTTCGCCGAGCCGGAGACAGAAACGGTCAGCGAGCGCGACATAAACCGGGCGCTCGAGGGACTGCCGCCAACGCAACGTTCGGTCGTCTCGTCAATCTCGGTCGACGGCCATTCGATCGGCGAAACCGCCGCCAAGCTCGGCGTCAGTGAAACGGCTGTGCGCGTGTCGCTGCATCGCGGCCTCGCCGCGATCGCTAAAAGATTCGGGCGACAGTGACATGAGGACGGAGGATCTGATCAAAGCGCTCGACGCGGATGCCGGCAAGAAGGCCATGCCGATGGGCAAGGCCTGGTGGCTGGCGGTCTCCGTTGCCGTGGCGATCGCGGCAGCCGTGTTCTTCACGACCATCGGGCCGCGTCCCGACATCATGCCGGCCATGCACACGATGCGCTTCATGTCGAAATTCGTGTTCACGCTGGTGCTTGCGGTCAGCGCCTTCGCGCTGATCCGCGCGCTGTCGGTGCCGGGCGCTTCGACAAGGCAGAAGATGGCCTGGATGCTCGCCGCGCCGCTTTTGGTCGTGCTGGCGGTGGTCCTGGAGCTTTTCGTCGTACCCCAGGCCGATTGGGGCAAGCGGCTCGTCGGCTCGAACATGATGATCTGCATGACTTTCATCCCGCTGATCGGCATCGGCCCGCTGGCGGTCTTCCTCGGCATGCTGCGCTACGGCGCGCCGACCAGGCCGGTGCTTGCTGGCGCGGTGGCCGGGCTGCTCGCGGGCGGGCTCGCGGCAACCTTCTACGCCGCGCATTGTTTCGACGATTCGCCGCTCTTCGTCGCCACCTGGTATACGATCGCCATCGCCTTCCTGACGCTGCTCGGGGCTATCGGCGGGCGGCTTTTCGTGCGCTGGTAGCCCGCCGGGGCTGTTTCGAAACAGTCCCTTAATCATGCCGGCAATTGTTTGCCGGTTAGCGGAGCGATCGCCATCATCTGCGCAACCATTCCTTAAAACCGATCCGCCAGGGTTGCGGCAACGTGCAGTTGCGTGTTGGGGTGGGTCGCATCGTGGCGTGGTTGAACTGGAAAGGGCTTCGTGCCGACAGGCACGCCGCGCAGGGTTTGCTCGCAATCGGCCTGGTTGCCGCCGCCGCATCGATCCTGCTGCCACGCCTCGAATTTGGCGCCGACGCGCTGAGGCTCTGCCTGCAGATTTCCATCGCCATCACAGCCGCGACGCTGTTTCTGTCGGCCATGTTCATCCAACGCATCGTCGACGATCGCCGGCAGATCGCCGAGAGCGAACAGCGCTTCCGCCGGGCCATGGAGGATTCGGCGATCGGCGTCGCCATTGTCGGGCTCGACGGGCGCATCGTTCAGGCCAATCCGGCCTTCGCCGACATGCTCGGCTATACCCGATCGGAAATCGAGGCGCTGACGTTCCTCCAGATCACCCATCCCGACGACCTGCAGATCGGCCGCGAGACGATGATGAGCCTGAAGGAAGGCAAGATCCACTCCTTCCATTTCGAGAAGCGGTATCTGCACAAGGACGGTACTCCGGTCTGGGCGCAGCTTGCGGGCTCGGTCATCCGCGAAGAGGGGACAGGCCGCCCGCTCTATCTGGTGTCGCAGATCGAGGACATCGACGCCCGCAAGCAGGCCGAGGCGCGCATCGCCGAGGCCGAGACCCGTTGGAATTTCGCGCTCACCAGCACCGGACAGGGAGTCTGGAGCCTCGATATGCGCAAGGGTGGCACAACCTATTCCGAAACCTGGGCGAAGATGCTGGGCTATGCCGCTGGCGAGCTCGACGGAGACCCGGACCGCTGGCTGACCATGATCCATCCCGACGATCAGGCACGCGTCGCCGAGGCGGATCGCGCGCACCTTGCCGGCGAGACGCCCTTTTTCGAAGCCGAGTTCCGGATGCGCCACAAGGACGGCCACTGGGTCTGGATCCTCGACCGTGGCAAGACGATCGAGCGCGACGCCGAGGGCCGGGTGATCCGCGCCATCGGCAGCCTGACCGATATCACGCAGCGCAAGGAGGCCGAGACGCGGCTGATGGTTTCGGCGGCGATGCTGGCCGACGAGAAGGAGCGTCTGAGGGTCACGCTGCAGTCGATCGGCGACGCGGTGATTTGCACCGATGCCGCCAACCGCATCACCTTCATGAACCCCGTCGCGGAAAAGCTCACCGGCGTTGACGTCTGCGAAGCCCTTGGAAAGGTGCTCGGCCATGTCTATTGGGCGGTCGACGAGGAAAGCGGGCAGAGAATCGGCCTGACGCGTCCTTCGGCGTGCGAACAGCCTCGTTGCGACCAGAACACGCGCGCGGTTCTCGTGCGGCGCGACGACACGCGCTGCAGCATCCGCCAGGTGGTGTCGCCGATCATGAACGACCGCAAGCAGTTCTGCGGCCTGGTCATCGTCTTCCAGGACTTCACCGACGCGCGCGCCCTGCAGCGACAACTGGCCTACGCCGCCGCCCATGACGCGCTGACCGGGCTCGCCAACCGCTCGAGCTTCATGCGCACCATGGAGGAACTGGTCGACCAGTGCCGCCTCAATGGCGGCGAGCATCAGTTCATGTTCGTCGACCTCGACCACTTCAAGGCCGTCAACGACACCGGCGGCCATGCCGCGGGCGATGCGCTGCTCAGGCGCGTGGCCGACACCCTGCGCAATGTGCTTGGCCCGGAAGAGATCGTCGCGCGGCTCGGCGGCGACGAGTTCGCCGTCATCCTCAAATCGGGCGACGCGGCGCGCGGGCCGATCGCGGCGCGCTCGATCATCGATGCCATCTGCAACCTCAATTTCAGCTGGGACGGCCGCCCGCATTTGATCGGCGCCAGCATCGGGCTCGCGCCGATCCGCGCCGGTTGCGGCGAGGTGGATGAGATCATCGCCCGCGCCGATGCCGCCTGCTACGATGCCAAGGCGGCAGGCCGCGGCTGCGTTTCCGCCGCGCCGGACGAAGCTTCGAGAGATGTGCCGCCCATGCCGCTCGCCGCGGCGTCCTGAACGGCGTCGGAAGGGTTCAGCCGCGGAAGATCAGCGCGTCGGCACCGGATGGTCGCCGCGATAGTCGTAGAAGCCGCGACCAGTCTTGCGGCCGAGCCAGCCGGCCTCGACATATTTCACCAGCAGCGGACAAGGGCGGTATTTCGAGTCCGACAGGCCCTCATGCAGCACCTGCATGATCGACAGGCAGGTGTCGAGGCCGATGAAGTCGGCGAGCTGCAGCGGGCCCATCGGATGGTTGGCGCCGAGCCGCATGGCGGTATCGATGGCGTCGACCGTGCCGACGCCCTCATAGAGCGTGTAGATCGCCTCGTTGATCATCGGCAAAAGGATGCGGTTGACGATGAAGGCCGGGAAATCCTCGGAGACGGTGATCGTCTTGTCGAGGTGCTTCACATAGGTCTTGGCCGCCTCGAAGGTCTGGTCCTCGGTGGCGATGCCGCGCACTAGCTCGACCAGCTTCATCACCGGCACAGGATTCATGAAATGTATGCCGATGAAGCGCTCGGGACGGTCGGTCTGGGCGGCAAGCCGGGTGATCGAGATGGACGAGGTGTTGGTCGCCAGAATCGCTTCCGGATTGAGCTGCGGGCAGAGCTGCGCGTAGATCTTGCGCTTGACCGTCTCGTCCTCGGTCGCCGCCTCGATCACGAGGTCGGCGGCGGCGAGGTCGGCCATGGCCGGAGCGGCGGAGATGCGCGCCATCGCTTCGTTGCGCGCCTTTTCCTCAAGCTTGCCGGAACCGACTTGGCGGGCCATGTTGCCACTGATGGTGGCGATGCCCTTCTCGATCCGGTCGGCCGATATGTCGTGGATCAGGACCTTGTAGCCGCCCAGCGCAGAGACATGGGCGATACCGCCACCCATCTGACCCGCGCCGACAATGCCGATCGTCTCGATCTTGCTCATGAACCCCGATCCCGTCCGGAACGTCCGCACTTCCTTGAAGTACAAAGACGCTCCTGCTTGTTTGTTTCCCGCAATCCGGAGGCGAACCGCCGGATTGGCTCCGGACCTTGATGGCCCGCTTTTTGTGCAGTGCAAACTAAAAGGGCGGGGCGACTTCGTCTACCCCACCCTTTGGATTTTAATATGCCAGAACGGACGGCGTCAAAGCGCCTTTTGCAGCTCCGGCAAAATGACGAAGAGATCGCCGACCAAGCCGTAATCGGCAACCTGGAAGATCGGCGCCTCCTCGTCCTTGTTGATGGCGACGATCACCTTGGAGTCCTTCATGCCGGCCAGGTGCTGGATGGCGCCGGAGATGCCGACGGCAATGTAGAGGTCGGGCGCGACCACCTTGCCGGTCTGGCCGACCTGCCAGTCGTTCGGGGCATAGCCCGCGTCGACCGCGGCGCGGGACGCGCCGACCGCGGCGCCGAGCTTGTCGGCGACCGGCAGGATGACTTCCTGGAACTTCTCCGAGGAGCCGAGCGCGCGGCCGCCGGAGATGATGATCTTGGCCGAGGTCAGTTCCGGACGATCGTTCTCCGAGAGCTTGTTCTCGACGAAGGACGACAGGCCGGGGTTGGCGGCGGCGCCGACCGTCTCGACCGCGGCAGAACCACCTTCCGGCGCTGCCGCGAAGGAGGCGGTGCGCACCGTGATGACCTTCTTGGCGTCGGTCGACTGGACGGTCTGGATGGCGTTGCCGGCATAGATCGGCCGCTTGAAGGTGTCAGGCGAGACCACTTCGATGATTTCCGACACCTGGGCGACGTCGAGCAGGGCGGCGACGCGCGGCGCGATGTTCTTGCCGGCGGAAGTGGCCGGCGCGATGATCGTGTCGTAGCCGCCCGCAAGCGAGACGACGAGAGCCGCAGTCGGCTCGGCGAGGCGTTCCGAAAGCTCGTCCGCTTCGGCCAGCAGCACTTTCCGAACGCCCTTCAGCTTGGCGGCGGCGTCGGCCGCGCCCTTGGCGCCCTTGCCGGCCACCAGCACGTCGACTTCCGCGCCGATCTGGAGCGCCGCCGACAGCGCCTTGGCGGTCTGGTCGGAAAGGCTTGCGTTGTCGTGTTCGGCGATGAGGAGAATTGCCATTGTCTTTATCCTTTCCCGATCGCTTAGAGCACGCCGGCTTCGTTCTTCAGCTTCTCGACCAGCTCGGCCACCGACTTCACCTTGACGCCCGCCTTGCGGCCGCCCGGCTCCTCGGTCTTGATCACCTTGAGGCGCGGCTTGACGTCGGCGCCGAAGTCGGCCGGGCTCTTCTCGTCGAGCGGCTTCTTCTTCGCCTTCATGATGTTGGGCAGCGATGCATAGCGCGGCTGGTTGAGGCGAAGGTCGGCGGTGACGATCGCCGGCATCTTCAGTTCGACCGTCTGCAGGCCGCCGTCGACCTCGCGCGTCACCTTGGCATGATCGCCGGCAAGCTCGACCTTGGAGGCGAAGGTGCCCTGCGACCAGCCAAGCAGCGCCGCCAGCATCTGGCCGGTCTGGTTCGAATCGTCATCGATCGCCTGCTTGCCGAGGATGACGAGGCCGGGCTTCTCCGCCTCGACTACGCCCTTCAGCACCTTGGCGACGCCGAGCGGCTCGGTCTGCTCGTCAGTCTTAACCAGAATGGCCCGGTCGGCGCCCATGGCGAGCGCGGTGCGCAGCGTTTCCTGCGCCTGCTGCGGGCCGACCGAGACGACGATGATCTCTTCCGCCTTGCCGGCTTCCTTGATGCGGATCGCTTCCTCGACCGCGATCTCGTCGAACGGGTTCATCGCCATCTTGACATTGGCGAGCTCGACGCCGAGTCCGTCGGCTTTCACCCGGACCTTGACGTTGGCATCCACAACCCGCTTCACGGGCACAAGGATCTTCATTTTCCTGTCACCTCTCCTGAGATAGTCGGGGCGCTATAGCAGCGTACGCCCTGTCAGAGTTGTCGAAAGCCGACATTACGGGCGGAATATCCGCCCAGCGGTGCCGTTTCCGTAGTGGCGGCAAATCCGCGCGTCAATATCCCACGAGGCACCCAAATCGGTTCAGTCCCGAGGCGTCGCTGCTCCACGGCCCCATTGCGACCCCGGCTGCGCCGGGGTGCCGTCGCTCGCGGCGGGCTCGACGGGGACAGGCGGCTGCTGGATGTTCGGCGTCGGGTCCGGCTCGCCGTCGGCGCCGGCCAGCAGCGGCACGCCGCGGCTGCGCAGCACCAGCACCAGCACGAATCCGGCGAGGATGCCGCCGATATGGCAGGCCCAGGAAATCCGGTCCTCTCCGCCGGCGGCGAACATCACGATCTGGAACAGGATCCAGAGGATCAGCGGGATGAAGGCCGGAATGCGCAAGGGGATGCGGGCAAAGGCCAGCACCCAGACTTTCACGCGAGGGTAGAGAATCAGATAGGCGGTGACGACGCCGGCAATGGCGCCGGACGCGCCGATCAGCGGCACCTGCGAATCCCAGGCCACCAGCCCCTGGAAGAAAGCGCCGGCGACAGCGCAGGCCAAGTAGAAGATCAGGTAGCGTATGTGGCCGAGCGCATCCTCGACATTGTCGCCGAACACCCACAGGAACAGCATGTTGCCGCCTAGATGGAAAATGTCGGCGTGCAGGAAGGAATAGGTGAGATAGCTGAGGCTTTCGGGGATGACGACGAATTCAGGCGACAGCTCGACCTTGTCGTGGACCACCGAGGGAATGAAGCCGAGGCCGAGAACCGCGGCATTGGTGAAGTTCTCACCGCCAAGCGTGGTCGCCAGATAGACCAGCGCATTCACCACGATCAGACCGATCGTCACATATTGCAGACGGATGTGGCGCAGCCTGTTGGTGTCGTAAAGCGGGATGAACATCGGACCCTCCCGCCCCTGGATTCAGCGGTTCTTGCCGGGAACCCATAGCACGTCGGCCTTTCCATTGTCATTGACCGCACGGGCGGCAACGAACAGGAAATCCGAGACGCGATTGACGTATTTGAGCGCCTCGCGGTTGACATGCTCGGTCGGATCCTGGGCCAGCGCCACCATCAGGCGCTCGGCCCTGCGCGCCACGGTGCGGGCCAGATGGAGCGCGGCCGCGGCCGGCGTGCCGCCGTTCAGCACGAAGGATTTCAGCGGCTGCAGGTCCTTGTTGAGGAGGTCGATGTCCTGTTCGACGCGGCCGGTCTGGGCGGCGACGATACGCAGCGGCTCGTATTCCAGGGGCTTGCCGCCGTCGGGCACGGCGAGGTCGGCTCCCAGATCGAACAGATCGTTCTGAATGCGCGACAGCATGGCGTCGATCGCGGGATGTTGGCCGGCGGTATGGATGCGGGCCATGCCGATGCAGGCATTGGCCTCGTCGACCGTGCCATAGGCGTCGACGCGCAGGTCGGATTTCAGCCGCCGCTCGCCGGTGCCGAGCCCGGTGGTGCCGTCATCGCCGGTGCGGGTGTAGATCTTGTTGAGCTTGACCATAACGTCCCCAAAAGACCTCTATTTGCGCGTGAAATAGACCACCAGCAACAGCAGCGCCAACGCCACGGCCTGCAGCATCACACGGGCTTGCATCAGCTTGTTCGAGGTGACGCCGGAGCCGCCGCGCATCATGTTGATCAGGCCGCGAACCAGCACGATCAGCACGGCCGCCATCGCGATGACGGCGAGAATCTTCAAGACGATGACCATCTGGCTGGCTCCGGTTCAGTTTCGGTCAGGCGCGCCTGGCGAGCACGCGGTACAGCATTGACGCCGGCAGGATGCGTTTGAGTGCCGCGCCGATCCTGGCCGGCACCGTTACCACATAGTGCGGGCGCGGGCGCTGTGACAGAAGCGCGTGGCGGAGCGCGTTGTGCACGACCTCCGGCCCGGGCTTCAGCTTCGACACGCTGCCGCCGGCCTGGAGCCGGGCGAGCTGCGCCTGATAATCGGCGCGGTGGACGGACTTTTCGACATCGATGTTCTTCAGGAACCAGGGCAGGCCATTGCTGGCGATCTTCGACGTCACCGGTCCCGGTTCGATGAGGGAAAGGTGGATGCCGCTGCCGTCGAGTTCCTGGCGCATGCACAGCATCAGGCCTTCGATGGCGTGCTTGGATGCCGAATAGGCGCCGCGGAAGCGGACAGGCGCCAGTCCGAGGATCGAGGAGCAATGGACGAGACGGCCGTGCCCCTGGCGACGCATGACCGGCATGACGCGCCGGGTGAGATCATGCCAGCCGAAGAAATTGGCCTCGAACTGCTCGCGCAGCGCTGCGACCGGCAGGTCCTCGACGGCGCCGGGCTGAGCGTAGGCGCCGTTGTTGAACAGCGCGTCAAGCGTGCCGCCGGTGCGTTCAAGCACCCCCTCGACTAGCGCGGCGATGGATTCCGGCTCACGATAATCGAGATAGAAGGCCTCCAGGCCGTCGGCCTCGAGCACGGCTATGTCGGCCGGCTTGCGCGCCGTTGCGAAGACCCGCCAGCCCTCCGCCTTCAGCGCCCGCGCGCAATACGCGCCGATGCCGGAGGAGGCCCCGGTGACGATGACGGTGCGCAATTCTTTCGCGACGGTGGACGTTGTCTGACCTGGGGTTGCCATTTGCCGCAATCACTTCCCATATTCGCGGCGTCGACACAATCGAGCGGAGCGCGGGTCCTTGCTCAGGAATATCGTCGCCGTCAAGCGCGTGCTCTACGATGCGATCGGCCATTTCAACAATGACGACGGCTGGGCGATGGCCAGCCACCTCGCCATCACTTCGCTGATGGCGTTGTTTCCGTTCCTGATCTTCGCCACGACACTGGCCAGCTTCCTCGGCGCGCAGGCGTTCTCGGACACGGCGGTGCATCTCGTCTTCGACACCTGGCCGGAGCAGATCGCCAAGCCGATCGCGCGCGAGGTGCAGAACGTTCTCACCGTCAGGCGAACCGACCTTTTGACCTACGGCGTCGTGCTTGCCGCCTATTTCGCGTCGAACGGCATCGAGGCGCTGCGCACCTCGCTCAACCGGGCCTATCGTGTCACCGAAACGCGCGGCATCATCCACCGCAGGGTGCAGAGCATCATTTTCGTACTGATCGCCACGGCCTGCTTCCTGGCCGTCAGCGTGCTTCTGGTGTTCGCCCCTCTGCTGGCCAGGCTGGCGGAGGCCCATCTCGAATGGATCAAGCCCTATATGGGCACCATCACGCTGTGGCGTTACGTCGTCGCCTCCACCGTCATCGTCATCGGGCTGTTCTCCGTGCATATCTGGCTGCCGGCCGGCAAGCGCCGCTTTGTCTCGATCATACCTGGCATCGTCTTCACGCTGATCGCCTGGCTCGCCGGCTCGACCATCTTCGCCACCTATCTCGATCATTTCTCGTCCTACGTGACTACCTATGCGGGGCTCGCCTCGATCATGATCGCGGTGGTTTTCCTCTACATCATCTCGGCGATCTTCATCCTCGGCGGCGAGCTCAACGCCGCGATCAGCCGCTATCTGGAGGCGCGTGCGCGCGTCGGGTGAGTTGCGTCGGTAGAGGAATTGAAGAAATGAAGAATTGAGGAATTGAAGAAAAAGCGATCCGGCGCTGCCGGCTTCTTCTTCAGCTCTTCAGTTCTTCAGTTCTTCAGTTCTCCGTTCTTCAATTCTTCAATTCCTCAATTCCCCTTCCCTTCCCTTGCCTGCCCGCCGTCGCCAGGCCTACGCCAAGGGTCGCGATCGCCATGCCGGCGATCTGCAGCAGATTGAGCTGCTCGTCGAAAAGCATCCAGGCGATGACCGCGGTCACGGCGGGCACGAGGTAGAACAGCGAAGCGACCTTCGACATCTCGCCGTCCCTGATCATCACCATCAACAGGAAGATGGCGCCGACCGACAGCACCAGGACCAGCCAGGCCATGGCAAAGATCAGCTCGCCATTGACGGTGACGGCGCGCGTCTCGAAGGCGAGCGAGCCCAGGATCATCACGGCGGAGCCGCCGACATACTGCCACATCGTCGCCGACACCAGGTCGCCGCCGGAAGCATAGCGTTTCTGCCAGATGGTGCCGGCGCTCATGCCGAGCACCGAGACGAGCGAGGCGGTCAATGTTGCCGCGGTCACGCCGCCGCCGACCGCTCCGAGCTTCGGCCACAGCACAATGACGACGCCCACAAGCCCGACAGCGAGCCCGGCCCAATGGCGGGGCAGGATCGCCTCGCCGAGGAACCTGCCCGCGAGCACGGCGGTGATCAGCGGCTGCAGGCCGACGATCAATGCGGAAAACCCTGCCGGCATGCCCCGGTGGATCGCCCAGAAGACGGCGCCGAGATAGACGCCATGCATGAGGACGCCGGCCATCGTCGCATGCAACGCCTCGTCGCGCGTCGCCGTGCGCGAGCCAAGCAGCACGGCGAGGCCGGCAAACAGGATCGCCGCTATGACGAAGCGGATGGCAAGGAACGTAAAGGGCTCGGCCCAGGGCATGGCGTAGCGCGCGCCGATGAAGCCTGTCGCCCACAGAACGACGAAGGAGGCGGGAATGAGCCGCTTGATGCTCTGCATGGGTGGGAGGCTGCCGGGGTGAACGGTTGATGACGGCAATTGCTCTAATGCCGTTCAATCCGGCAAGCAAAACGAAACGGTTGATCCATAAGCTAAGTCGAATTCAACAAACCGTGCCAAGAGGGGCATGGCGCGTCGGCGCGCCATGGGTGGGCATGTTTTTGCATCTCGACACGACCTGGCTGTTGTTCGCCTTCCTGATCATTGCCGGCTTCGGTTTCTTCTTCGGCACGGCGCTCGACGCGATCATGAAGGAGAGCGGGTTTGGCCCGACCGGCAACACGCTGCTGTTCATCTTCGGCTTCTTTGCCGCGGTGACGGTCGCCGGCAAGCATGGCATCAGCCTGAGCGACCTCAGGCTGGCGGTTGCCTGTGGGCTCGGCGGCGCCTTTGCCTTCATCAGCGTGCTGGCGCTGATCAAGGCCGGGATGGCGCGACTTTAATCAAACTCGACAAGCCGCCTGACGTCCTGCGACGACATGCCCGCCTCGCGAAGCGCGGCAAGACCGGTGTCCTTGAAGCTCTTGGACAGTTTCCTGCCGTCCGGACCAAGGATCAGGCGGTGGTGGAAATAGCGCGGCTGCGGCAGGCCGAGCAGTTCCTGCAGCAGGCGCTGCACGCCGGCCGCCGCATAGAGGTCCTGGCCGCGCACGACATGGCTGACGCCCTGCAGCGCGTCGTCGAGGACGACGGCAAGATGATAGCTGGTCGGGATGTCGCGGCGGGCGACGATGACGTCGCCCCAGGCCTGCGGTTGCGCTTCGATCGCTCGTGTCGCCGACATCGTCTCATCGGTGAATTCGGTCCATGACAGGTCGGCGGTGACGCGCATCCTTGCCGCTTCGACGTCGAGCCGCCAGGCGAAGGGCATGTTCTCGGCGATCCGTCGCTTGCGCTCCCTGGCTGGCAGGGCCTTGTCGAGCGGCGGGTAGAGCGGCACGCCGTCAGGATCGCGCGGCCAGTCGCGGCCGCCTCTCTCGGCGATGAAGGCGCGGATCTCGCCCCGGCTCATGAAGGCCGGATAGACCAGTTCCTCGGCGACCAATCGGTCGAGCACCGCCTGGTATTCGGCAAAATGTTCCGACTGGCGACGCACCGGCTGTTCCCAGCGCAATCCCAGCCATTCGAGGTCGCGGAAAATGCCGGTCTCGAATTGCGGCGTGCAGCGGGCGATGTCGATATCCTCGATGCGCAGCAGCAGCCGTCCGCCCACCTGCGTCGCCATCTGCTGGTTCAGCAGGGCCGAATAGGCATGGCCGAGATGCAGTTCGCCATTCGGGCTCGGCGCGAAGCGGAATGTCAGGAGCGTCATCTCTCGGGCGGCGTTCGGGTTGAAAGGTGCTTTCGCCGGTTGGTATTTAGCCTCCATTGCCATTTCGCGGGCGTCCTGGGAACAAGAACGTGCAACGCATCGCCTCGCTCGACGACATTGCGACTGGGCTCGACGCGCTCTGCCGGATCGATCCGCGGTTGGAGACAGTGCGCGGCAAGGCGGGCGACGTGCCGCTTCGGCTGTCGGAACCGGGGTTTCGAAGCCTGGCGTCGATCATCGTTTCGCAGCAGGTTTCCCGCGCCAGCGCCGATGCGATCTTCGGGCGGCTGGTCAAGCTGGTCGATCCGCTGACGCCACAGGCAATCCTGGCCGCGGGCGAAGACGTGTTTCGCGAGGCCGGGCTGTCGCGGCCGAAGCAGCGTGGTCTGCTCGCCGTGGCCGAAGCCGTTGCCGGCGGGCTCGATCTCGATCACCTGTGCACCCTGGACGCCGGCGAGGCGATCGCCGCGATGACGGCCGTGCCCGGCATCGGCCCATGGACGGCCGAATGCTATCTGTTGTTCGCCGCCGGCCATCCGGACGTCTTCCCCGCGCGCGATGTCGCGCTGCAGACGGCGGTCGGCCATGCGCTCGGCATCGACCCGCGTCCGCCGGAGAAAATGCTGATCCGGCTGGCCGAATCATGGAGCCCCTGGCGGGGTGTCGCGTCGCGGCTTTTTTGGGCCTACTATCGTGAACTGAAGGGCAGGGACGCGGCCCCTCCCGTCGAAATGGCCAATAAAGCATGAAAATCATGCGTTTTTGAGAGTTTCGGCGAGAGACAATCCGCTTCACATCCCTGTCATGTCGGGCTTACAGTATTCGCGCCGTTCGGTTTGGAATGTAGGAGGCGAAGGACGTGACGGTTGCCGTATCTCCGGATGGGCTTCCCGCGCTGGTGCTGAATGCGGACTACCGCCCGCTCAGCTATTACCCCCTGTCGCTCTGGTCGTGGCAGGACGCCATCAAGGCTGTCTTCCTCGACCGGGTCAACATCGTCGCAGAATACGAGCACGCCGTCTCCTCGCCGACCTTCTCGATGAAGCTGCCGAGCGTGGTCAGCCTCAAGGCCTATGTGAAGCCGTCCCGGCATCCCGCCTTCACCCGCTTCAACGTGTTCCTGCGCGACCGTTTCCAGTGCCAGTATTGCGGCACGCCGGAGGATCTGACCTTCGACCATGTCATCCCGCGCCATCGCGGCGGGGCGACGACCTGGGAGAATGTCGTCGCCGCCTGCTCGCCCTGCAATCTTCGCAAGGGCGGCATGATGCCGGCGCAGGCCAAGATGTGGCCGCTGCAGAAGCCCTACCAGCCGACGGTGCACGACCTGCACAACAACGGCCGCCTGTTCCCGCCCAACCATCTGCATGAAAGCTGGATGGATTATCTCTACTGGGATGTCGAGCTGGAACCTTGAGATCGTTCGAGAATTCGTGAGGCAGGCCGTCTGAAGCGATTGTCTGCGCTTCCGATGCTCATGGACCTGAATGTCCGCTGCGCTTCGGTTCTCGACAATCACTTCATACGACTCAGCCTGACGAATTCTTTGAACGATCTCGCGTCGGCGCTTTGGTGCCGGCTCAATCCCGCGCGAGCGCGCTGCGGAAGGCGACGGCGGCCAGCACGAGGCTGGCGATAGCGTTCCAGCCGGCGAGCGAGAGACCGAGGATGCGGAGCGCCGCCTTGTCGCAGGAGGGCGGCACGAATTTGTCGAGCGCGTCGAGCACGCCCTTGCCGCCGGTGTCGACCGGGCCGGCGCCCGCCGTGCAGTCGGTCGGGCCGGCCCACCAATGCCATTCGACGCCGGAGTGGTAGACGCCGAGATAGAGGCCGTAGAGCATCAGCAAGCCGCCGATCCCCAGCAGGCCGCGCGTAGCCCAGGCCGGCGCATGAAGCATCGAGGCGATTACCGCCAGCAGCATCAGCGGCGCGCCGACATAATAGGGCGTGCGCTGCTCGAGGCAGAGATGGCAGGGGATGTAGCCGCCGATATATTGGAAAGCCAGCGCCGAGCCGACGGTCGCGGCCATGGCGACGGCGAGAAAAAGCGCCGCGCGCGTGCGCTGGCGTCCGGTGTCGGCATTCATGGTCGCTGTCATCTAATCGGATCCGTTTGTTGCGTCGCTATCCGTGGGCGTATCTGACGAGGATATAGAGCAAAATCAGGGCAGCCGCGCCGGCGCCGACGATCAATCCCAAGCGCTTTTCGATGAACTCCCGGATCGATTCACCATAGCGGCGCAACAGCCAGGCCAGCAGCAGGAAACGCGCGCCGCGCGCCACGATGGCCGAGACGACGAAGACAAGAATGTTGACGTGAAGCGCGCCGGCCAGAATGGTGACCACCTTGATCGGCGGCAGGTGCGCAGCGCCGGATGTGACGAGCAGCACGAGCATCAGCCCGGTGCCGGAGGACTGCCACCTCTCGAAGGTGTCGAGGCCGCCGAAATGCTCCAGGATCGGCCGCGCTATCGTGTCGTAGGCATAGTAGCCGATCAGCCAGCCGGCAATGCCGCCCAGCACGGAGGCAACAGTGGCGGTCAGCGCATAGCGATAGGCGCGGTCGGGCCGCGCCAACGCCATGGGCAGGAACAGCACGTCGGCCGGTATGAAGAACACGGAGCTTTCGACGAAGGCGATGAAGGCCAGCCACCATTCGGCGGATTTGCGCGCCGCCAGCGACAGGGTCCAGTCGTAAAGTCCGCGAAGCATCGGCTCTCCTAATGCAGTCGACGCAATTCCCGACGGAAAACCGCAGCGCGCTTTTCCTGGAATTGCTCTGATCAAAGTCACCCGGGACGCTTGGCGGTTTTGGGCAACGGCAGGCAGGAAGACAAGGACCCAAAGCGCCGCATCCAGCTTCCGGATGCGAGGCGCTCAATGCTTCGCCTGTCTAGAAAGATTTTCCGCGCCGCACAATGTCTGCGTCGCCACGAGGCCGAAGGGTGGGCGATGCCGCCGGTTGCGCGGGCAAATCCGCAACAGGCCAGTTGACGAACACCCATCCGCCCGTATAGTCCGCGCCCATCCAGGCCGCCCGGCCTGAGCCCCTATGGCGGAATTGGTAGACGCGCTCGACTCAAAATCGAGTTCCGCAAGGAGTGCTGGTTCGATCCCGGCTAGGGGCACCACCACCTTCATGCAGGTGTTGACGTATTTTACCGTCGGGTCGACCGGCGCAGGGCGCTTAACAAAAGCAAGACCGTCACCCACGGGCGCCAACACCAACCATCGGCTTGCGCTTGCGGAGCACCGGTTCCGGCAACAGGCTGGCAAGATCATCGATCTATTCTGTGCGCGGAATGTCCGGTTTGCGCGGGATGATCGCCGTCAACCCACTGGACGATCATCCGGAATTGCACTTTCGCTTGCGAATAGGAGCGATAGAAGTCGAGAAGTTCCCCTGTGGGTTCCGACAAGCGTTGGAAGCCCGAAATAAAGGCGACGACCGTGCCGATCGTCGTCTGCCCGCGGATCACAAGATAGCCGCCAACGATCAGGACCATCAGGGACCCCGCCGCGTTGGCTATATTCAGCAACGTCTTCAGCCCGAATTTCAACAAATAGAATTCGATGCGGGTGCTGAAGATCGTGCGTATGGTGCGAAAGGCGGCTCGGCGCTTCGTCGAGTGGCTGGCGAAGGAATTGACTGCTTGGTTGCCAAGCTTTCGGACCAGCGCGACCTGCCGTTCCACGAGTGTGTTCAGGTCCTTCTGCATGTAAAGCGCAAGCAGGATTTGCGGCAGGAGTGACACGCCGCTGACCAGAGCGATCACCGGCTGCATGTAGGTCATGTAAGATGCGACGGAGACCATCAGCGTGACGTTGACCACGCAATCAGAGATGCTGGTGCCGACAAATCCGCCAACATAGTCGATCTCGTTGCCGATGATGCCGGCGGTCTGACCACTCCTTGCGTGCTCGCGCGCGGACCTTTGCGTGGCGACGAGAGCGAGTTGGTCGCGGGCCGTCTTCACCACGCTCTCTCCGACCCAGCCTTGATAGACGATCAGTGCGTATTTCAGGCCCGCATGCAGGAGTATAGCCCCAAGATAAAGGCCGCCGAGCATCAGCAGCCCCCGAACGTCCTTGTCGGCAATTGCCACATCGACGACCCGTCTCTGCAGGTCGATGGGTAGAAAGTTGGCCAATGCAACCGAAGTCGCGATCACGCTGACATAGACCTGTTGCATGCCGCTGGCGCGCCGGACAAAACTGGGAAACTTCTCGCCAGGGCGCATCGCGTCGGCCATCGGCTCAAACGGGGCGAAGCGCCGCGCAATTGTCGCGAAAATTCCGCTCACCTTCGGTGCGCCTCCGTCGTATCCATTTCCGGTCCAACCGATCAGAGCAACGCACCCTGTCGGTGACCTGCTGAACAGGCAGCCTCTGTCAGGGCCGGGACTGCCGCCCGGTCATGCCTTTTGCCAGCCCACGCCACATGAGGAGGCTGAGTTCTCTATCTTCACGGTTTGATAGCGAACAAGGCCGCGAGCCCCTTTGATCGGCATCAAGGCCAGGGGAATTTACGATCCGAGCTGAACCAGGCAGGCTGCGCGATAGATACGCTGGAGAACTCCGAGCCGTCCGTGTCGATATTTTGAAGTATGCGTTTCAGGCTTGGAACGATCGGCGCGAGCGTGGCAGGCATTTGGCGCGCACATCATAAGCTGCAATTCCGCTCCCGGACATTCAGACGCTCTGCAAAATGGCAGGCGTGACGTTCAAAGGATCGTGCAGGTCGACTACACAATGCCGGCTGCGTTGAGTCTATTAGCGGCGTCCAGCCTCCTACCGCATATTGCCCGTATGCCCTTGCGAGTAGCGCCCCGGCTGCGGCCATACGGTGAGCCCATGCGGCTCTAGGCCGACGCGGATTTTCGTCACGGCGCCGCTCGTCGTGTCGATCATATAGACGTCGCTGTCGAAGCGGCCGGAGAGCCATAGCTGCTTGCCGTCGGCGCTGACATTGCCCATGTCGGGGCTGCCGCCGCCGGGGATCGGCCATTGCGCGACCACGGCGCGGGTGGCGAAGTCGATCACGGTCACGCTGCCCGGACCCTTGGCCTTGCCCTGCTCCATCTTGTGCGAGCCGCGATTGGAGACATAGAGCCGCTTTCCGTCGCGGCTGACGACGAAACCATGCGTGCCGATGCCGGTGGGGATGAAGCCGATTTCCTTGAAACTGTCGCCGTCGACCAGGAACACGCCGTCATTCATCATGTCGGCGACGTAAAAGACCTTGCCGTCGGGCGACAGGCGGATGTCCTGCGGCATGCCCATCCTGGAGAGGTCGAGATGGCCGAGCACCTTCTGGTTCTTCAGGTCGATCTTGGCCAGGCCGCCATCGCCATATTCGCAGGTGAAGATCGCATAGGAGCCGTCGACCGAGAAATCGGCATGGTTGATGCCAAGGCAGGTCGGCGTCGGCAGGCTCGATTTCAGCGCCATGGTGTGCGGGTCGCGGAAATCGAGCTGCTGCAATGCCTCGTCGACGACGATTGCCGCGCTGCCGTCCGGCATGAAATAGAGGTTGTAGGGATCGTCGACCGAGACCTGCTGGCCGGGCTTGGCCGTCATCGGGTCGATCGGCGTCAGGCTGCCGTTTTTGCCGGTGCCGTTGTTGGCAACCCACAGCGTCTTCAAATCCCAGGATGGCACGACGTGCTGCGGCTTGCTGCCGACATTGAAGCGATCGACTTCCTTGAGCGTCACGCTGTCGATCACCGAGACGCTGTTGGAGGAGCGGTTGGGCACATAGACGCGCGGCAGCGACCCGGTCGTCACGGGGCTCAGATGACCGGCAGCGGTGTGTTTGTAGATGTTGACGGCGGGCGGCGGCGGTTCGCTGCAGCCCTCGGGGCACGTATCGGCCCAAGCTCGAGCAGGCAGGAGCGCAATCAGCAGCAGGGCCGCACGAAGACTGGTGTGACGCAAAAGGCTTCTGATCATCTGGATGGTTTCGTGAAGGCCCGGCCCGAGTTCCCGCCCGGACCCATAGCTTGTGTCCCGCCGTCGATCTAGCGCCTTTTCAGGAAGCTCCGCATGCGGTTGCGCAGCAGGCGCGCCATGTTGCGGGTCTCGCGGTAGAGGTGCAGTTGCGAGGCCGCCTGGCGGGCCAGCCGGTCGGCATCCGGCGTCAGCCCGATCACCAGCGTGCCCATCGGCTTGCGCTCGCTCCACAGGCGGCTCATCACAGGATGGTCCGGAACCGCGCAGGAATCGGTCATGACGATGTTGGGATCGTCGAGATGCTGCTTGGTCACCTCGATCATCAGCAGCGTGCCCGGCGAATAGGCGGAGAGCGTCTCGTCATAGGCCGTCTTCCAGGTGTAGGCGACGCCGGCCTCGACGAAGACAACCAGGCAGGCGATGGCGCGGCCGTCGAGCGTCAAGACATGGATGCGGCACATATCCTGCTCGGCCAGCCGGTGCACGGCCTCGCGGGCGAAGGCGGCGCGATAGCGGTCGATCGCCATGGCGGTGCGCTCGCGACCCTTCCAGCCGGCGGCCTCCAGCGTCAGAAAGCTTTCGATGGCATGGCGGATCTCGTCCGGCCCGCGCGCAACGACGTGCTCGAGCTTGCCGAGGTCGGCGAGGCGCCGCTTCAGCCGGCGGAATTCGCGGTAATGGTGCGCGCGCAGCGATGCCTTGAGGTAGTCCTCGCCGTCGGCGTCGCTTTCAAGCACCGGGCGCTCGAGCTTGCCGGTGGTCACCAGGGTCAGGCCGCGGCTGTCGGCAAAGGAGGTGAGCAGGCTCGCGACCGGACCGTCGAGGCGCATGTCGGGCAGCACGAAGACTTTTGGCAGCTTGAGATGCGGCCGCGACAGCATCGAGAAGAAATCCTCGATGACGCCGATCGGATCGTCGCGGTCGACCAGCGGCGTGCCGAGCGGGCCGAACGGGCTCGACCATGTGCGCATCACCGGAACGCCAAGCGGGATCGCCGGCCGCTCGACCGAGAAGGGCACCAGAAGACGCAACCGGTTGCGGTATTCGTCGCCGTCGCGGATGACGGCCAGCCGCACCTCGCGGTCCTCCAGCCGGGGCATCGCCGGGGCCAGGAAGCGCGGGTTGAAGAAGACATTGGGCTCGACCGTGCGGGCGCTGAGATAGTCGAGTTCCTCGACAAGGTCGAAACCGGCCGAGGCCGGGTAGATGGCGAGCTTGCGTTCCGGCCTGTTGCTGGCGAAGAGCTCGATATGGGCGGGGTCGACCTCGCGCGCCAGGCCGGCAAGATTGGAGACCATGGCGCCGGCGGGGCCGCCGCTCGTCTCTTCAAGCAACGGGACAGCGGCCATCAGGCGACTTCCTTTCTTGCGGGCACGAAGATCGCCATCACGATGCCAAGCTTGCGCCAGACGGTGAAGGAGAGCGCGCTGGCCTCGAAGACCATGGCGAGGCTTGTGGCCATCGCCGCGCCCCAGAGGCCGAAGAGCGGGATCAGCAGCACGTTGAGGCCGATGTTGAGGGCGAGCGTCATGGCATAGACGGCGGCGCAGATGTTCTGGTTGCCGCTCATGGTGAGCAGGCTCTCGCACGGTCCGACGGCGGCGCGCGCCACGACGCCCAGCACCAGCAGGAAGAGCAGCGGATAGCCGGCGGTGAATTCGGGGCCGAACAGCACCAGCATCGGCTCGCCCAGCGCCAGCACCAGCAGCGCCATCAAAAGCGAAGGCCAGAAGGTCCAGGAGACGGTCTCGCGGGCGAAGGCGGCAAGCCTGTCCGGCTCGCCATGGGTGAATTGCGCATAGCGCTGGGCAACGCCGGCCTTGACCGCGAAATAAACGAAATGCACCAGCGCCAGCGTCTTCACGGTCGCGAAATAGACGGCGACATCGTTGGGCGGGAGGTAGGCGCCCACCATCAATACATCGGCATTGGTGAGCAGGAAGAAGAAGCTCTCGACCAGGAAGATCGGCAGCGAGACGAGGATCCATTGGCCGAAATGCACCGTCATCGGCCCGGGCGGGACCTTCTGGTCCATGCGAGAGGTGACGGCCATCAGCTGGCCGAGCGTCGTGACATAGGTGGCGGCGATCGAGGCGAAGATCGCGGTCTTGGCGTCGGGCACATAGTGCAGGCCAAGCATCAGCGCCATGAACACCAGGATCAGCACCGGCCGCACCAGATAGGTCGGCGAGAGCGCCAGCAGCGCCCAGGAATTGGCGCGCGCCAGCCCTTGCAGGAGGTCGCCGAGCCCGATCATCGGCAGGCAGATGACGCCGAGGATGAATGGGATGACGTAGTAGTTCTCGATCCAGTCCGAGGCCAGCCACACGCCAAGGGCGCCGAGGCCGGCGATCAGCGTCGAGGCGACGAGCACGAACAGGCGGCTGGCAAGCACGATGCCGCGCAGCTCGGCCAGCATGCCGCGCTCGCGATACTCCGGAATGAAGCGGATGACGGAGGTGTGGAAGCCAAGGCAGGCGAGATTGCCGACGATGACCATCGTCACCCAGACCAGCACCGAGATGCCGTACTCGAATGACCCCATCCAGCGCGCCATCAGCACCTGGCTGACAAAGGCGATCAAGGCGCTGATGATGCGGATGGAAAAGGCGATCAGCGACATGCGCCCGGCTTCGCCGCGCGCATCGGCGGTGAAGAGGATGGCATCGATGCGGCCAAGCAGCGGCCGCATGCGCAGCGCCCAGCGCTGCGGCAGGAACCGCCCGGCAGTCGTTGCCGCGGAAAAGCGCACCCAAAACTCTCCGTTTTCCGCCTTTTTCCAGGGTTCGGGTCTATCCGAAACACCTTAAGAAAGGGTGGGTGGGGAGCTTCCTTCTCCCGTCACTATACGGGGAGGTGAGGAGTGGTCCGCGCAGCGGACGAAAAGCCAATTGCTTGGCTTTTCGAACGACGAACGCCGGCAGGCGGATGAGGGGCATCGCTGGCCTCGGAAATTTGGGATGAACTGCGTGTCGAAGAGGTTCTTTGCGGGAGTGTCCTACAGGGTGATTATCCTCTGTTGGATTACGAAGGGCGGCCAATCGCAATCGTTGGCGCTGCCCCTCGTCCGGCCCTTCGGGCCACCTTCTCCCCGTATAGAAACGGGGAGAAGGAAAAGGCGCTCACATCCCCTTCATCGCGTCGCACGAGACGTTCGGGTTCATGTCGGCGAAGGCGCCGGTCGGGTTCTGCTTCCAAGCCCAGACATGCAGCTCGTAGAACGGGCCGAGGCCGTAGCGGTTGGGCGCGGTGTTGAAGTTGAAGAGATGGCCTTCGAGCGAGGCCGGTCCTTTCGACGTGATGTATTCGACGGCGATCAGCTTCAGCGTGCCGTCGGCCATCGGCTCGTACATGACGGCTTCCGGTTTGGCGACGTCGACGGCGTCGTCCTTCAGATAGGCGGCGTTGACGTAGTGAATGCCCATGGCGCCGCCGGTGAGGCCGCTGGCGCAGGGGATCGGCGCGTAGCCTTCGGCCTTCGCCACCGCCACGTCCTCGAAGCGGCTGTCGAGCGCCCGCACCTTTTCGGCGAGCGGGTTGACGGTTTGCGCGGTAGCGGCGCCCGCTATCAGCAGGATGGTCGAGGCGGAGGCGCCGATGGCGCATCTGGCTAAGGTCTGAATGCTCATTTGTCTCTCCAATTCAGTTGAGGCGAGCGGGCAGTGGGTCGGCCGGTCAAGGCCAACTCCGCGCCCTGGCGGCTCCTGTCGGTAAATGGGATGTTCGCCGGTCCGGACGCTGCGGGATCAGTGGTGATGTCACCAATATTCCCAGTATTCGCGCGGCATTTCCCGCTCATCGAGGCCGATATCGCGTCTCAGGTAATCGTTCTGAGGCGGCAGAAGGCGGCGCCGATTTCGCAACGGCGAAAGCAGCGCCGACAAAGCCCGTCGCATGTAGCCGCGCCGTGGCGGGAGGTAATCCGCCGCGGCGGATACACTCTCGCTGTCCGGCACGGCGTCAGGTCCGCCGGCGACGGGTATGGTCTGCCCGACACGGTCTTCCCCGTCAGCGATAAAAGTAGGGGTCGAGGACCCGCACCTCCGTGATCTTGTCGACGGGAAGCGCATTCTTTTGCGCGGTGCTGCGGATCGCCTCCGGCGAGGGCGCGTCGTAGATGCAGAAACTCTTGCCCTTGTCGGGCGAGACGAAGGATTGCACCCAGGTGACGCCTTTCTCGGCGTTGCGGGCGATGACGCCGCCCATCGCGGTGGCGCCGGCATCGTTCATCGGCACGTTCAGGCCTTCCGGGAAGGTGCGTTCAACGAGATAACGTGGCACGATCGTCTTTCCTTTCGTGATTGGATTGCAAGTTTCCACGCAATTCCGGACGGAAGGCCACGGCGAAGTCGCCGAGCCCAACCGCTACGCAGTTTTCCCGGAATTGCTCCGTGCTCGTTTCGAGCAAGGCGGATCCCACCATTTCGGCAAAGACTGCGCATCGGAGCCATTCCCCATATTGCTCCGGACGATTCCCTATCTTTGGGACGTTTTATGTGGAAGATGGCACTTGAATGTGTGGAAAGTCACATTTTAGGACTGTCTCCCACGCTATCGCGGCGGCGATCCGCCACGATGGAATTCCAATTTCGCGAGAGAGCGATGATGCTTCTGGAACGGCAGCCGCAGCTGCAGCAGATGGATGCCCTGTTGGCGGACGCAATGGGGGGCCGCGGCCGCGTCGTGGTCGTCTTGGGCGAGGCGGGCGCCGGCAAGACGGCGCTGGTCGAGGCGTTCGCGAGCCGACTGGATGATGGCCTGACAATGCTTCGCAGCGCCTGCGAGGACCTGTCCATCCCGGATCCGCTGGGGCCGCTTTATGATCTGGCCCGCGACGCGCGGTGGGAACTGCCGCGGGCGATGGACGACCGCCAGGTGCAGCGGCTGCCGTTGTTTTCCGAGGCGCTCGACGTCTTCGAGGCGAAAGGCCCGTGCCTGCTCGTCATCGAGGATCTGCACTGGGCCGACGACGCGACACTCGATTTCGTGCGCTTCCTCGGCCGGCGCATCGCAAACACCCGCATCCTGCTCCTGATCACTGCGCGGACCGATCGCAGCGAAGGGCAGATGCGCGTGCGCCGGGCGCTCGGCGAGATCCCGGCCGGCAATGTCGTGCGTATCGACGTGCCGCTGCTCAGCGAAAGCGCCGTGCTGTCGCTGGCCGCAACCGCCGAGCGCGACGGCGAGGCGATCTACCGGGCAAGCGCCGGTAACGCCTTCTTCGTCACCGAGCTGCTCGCCGCCGAAGGCGATGGCGCCTTGCCGGCAAGCGTGCGCGACGCCGTGCTGGCGCGCGCCGAAAAACTGTCACCGGGCGCGCGCTCGATGCTCGACGCCGTCTCGGTGTTTCCGCGCCGCGCCGACGCCTGGGCGCTGAGCGGCCTTTGCGGGATTGCCGCCGCCGGCCAGCTCGCCGAATGCGTCGCCAACGGCCTGCTCGAGGATTTCGGCGACGGCTATGCCTTCCGGCACGAGATCGCCCGCACGGCCATCGAGATGGCGCTGACGCCAAGCAAACGGCGCGAATACAATGAACGCGCCCTGGCAGCCTTGCGCGAAAACCCGCAAGTGGCCACCGCAAGGCTGGTGCATCATGCCGTGGAAGCGCAGAACCTGGAGGTGGTGCGCGAGCTCGCGCCGGCGGCGGCGCGCGAGGCTTCGCGGGTCGGCGCGCATCGCGACGCGGTGGGCTATTACGAGGTTGCCCTGCGCTATGCGGATATGCTGCCGGTCGACAAGCGAGCCGAGCTCTATGAGGGCCATGCTTTCGAGTGCCACCTGATCGGCCGCGTCGAGGCGGCGATGGAAGCGCAGGGCCAGGCGCGCCAGTTGCGCCAGGCGCAGGGCGATCGGGTCAAGGAGGGCGACGGTCTACGCTGCCTGTCGCGCTTTGCCTACCTGCTCGGCGATCGCGAGGCCGCGGACCGGTTCGGAGCGCAGGCCGTGGAGCTTCTGGAGACAGCGCCTGACGGCCCTGAACTCGCCATGGCTTATTCCAACCTCTCGCAGCTGGCGATGCTCGCCGAACGGCTCGAGGACACGCTCATGCTCGGCGGCAAGGCCGTGGAGCTGGCGGAGCGGCTCAACCGGCCGGATATTCTGTGTCATGCGCTGAACAATGTCGGCGCCGCCGGGCAATGGCTGGACTTCGCCAAGGGGCGGCGCGATCTCGCCCGCAGCCTGGGAATCGCATTGTCGGGAAACTTCCAGGAACATGCGGCGCGCGCCTTCACCAACTGCGCCTGCGTCGAGATGAACAGGCTCAACTTCAAGGAGGCGTCCTCGTTGCTGGAGCGCGGCATCGGCTACTGCGTCGAGAACGATCTCGCGACATGGCGCGACTACATGCGCGGCGTGCAGGCGCAGCTGCTGCTGAGGCTCGGCCTCTGGGACGACGCCGCGGCGGTGGCGCATGAGGTTGTCGATGATGAAGCAACGACGCCGTTGGTACGCTATCCATCGCTCGTCGCGCTGGCACGCTTGCGCATCCGCCGCGGCGACCCGTCGGCCGAGCCGATCGTGGAAGAGATGAGGCGGTTCCTGGACAAGGGCATGGAACTGCAACGGCTTGTGCCTTTTGCCGAGGTGATGGCCGAGCTGGCGTGGCTGGGCGAGGGCGACAGGGATGAAGCGCTGCATCTGATCGCCCTTGCCGAAGGCCTCGCGCCGACGCGGGCGGTGTTCGGCGGGCTGGCGGCCTGGCGGCGGCTTTTGTTGCCGGAAAGCGATCCCGGCGAGACCGACAGCATGGCCGAGCCGCATCGCCTGCAATTGATCGGCGACTGGCGCGCCGCCGCTGCGCTTTGGGCGAGGATGGGCGCCCCTTTCGAACGGGCGCTCGCCTTGCTGCAGGGCGACGAGGCCGCGCAGCGTGAAGCGCTGGATATTTTCGAGGCGCTCGGCGCAAGACCAGTAGCGCAGCATGTGCGCGGCCTGCTGCGGCAGAGCGGCGTGGGCCGTATTGCCAGAGGTCCAAGGCAGGCGACGCGCGCCAACCAGGCCGGCCTTACGCAGCGCCAGATGGAGGTCCTGCAGTTGATCGAACGAGGCTTCTCCAACAAGAAGATCGCCGCGCATATGGCGATCTCGCCGAAGACGGTCGATCACCACGTTTCGGCGGTGCTCGGGAAACTGGAAGCCGTCTCGCGCGGCGAAGCAGCGGCCGCGGCGCGCGCGTCGGGGCTGGTGTAAGGTTCAGCTGACGGGAAGCTCGAACAAGTCAGGCGATCTGCGGTAATCGCCAGCGCCGGCGCTGCCCCTCATCCGCCCTTCGGGCACCTTCTCCCCGTATAGTGACGGGGAGAAGGAAGACTGCGTCAGGCGAAGGCGCCGTGGCAGTGCTTGTATTTCTTGCCGGAGCCGCAGGGGCAGGCTTCGTTGCGGCCGACCTTGCCCCAGGTCGCGGGGTTCTTCGGGTCGCGGTTTTCCGGAGCGACAACGGTATTCGAATCCTGGCGCAGGAGAAGCGCGGTTTCGCCGCCCTGGAAATCGTCCTCGCCGGTGGAGCCGTCGATATGGCTGCCGAACATCTCGGGCGCCTCGGGCGGCGGCGCGTCCGCAGCCTCGCGCACCAGCTCGACGCGCATCAGCTGCGCGGTGACAGCTTGGCGCAAATTGCCCAGCATGCCCTGGAACAGCTCAAAGGCTTCGCCCTTGTATTCCTGCAGCGGGTCGCGCTGGGCGTAGCCGCGGAAGCCGACGACCGAGCGCAGATGATCGAGATTGACGATATGCTCGCGCCACAGATGATCGAGCGTCTGCAACACCACCGAACGCTCGACATAATTCATCACGTCGGGGCCGAAGCGATCGGCGCGCTCCTTGGCGGCGGCATCGGCCGCGGCCGTGATGCGCTCGCGGATGTCGTCCTCGGCGATGCCCTCTTCCTTGACCCATTCCTCGATCGGCAGGTCGAGGTTGAGGTATTGCCCCACCTCTTCCTTGAGGCCGGCGACGTTCCATTGCTCGGCATAGGCGTTTTCGGGGATGTTCTTGGCGACGATCTCCTCGATGACGCCTTCACGCATCTCGGTGATCGTCTCCGACAGGCCTTCGCCGTCCATCAGCTCGATGCGCTGCTCGAACACCACCTTGCGCTGGTCGTTCGAGACGTCGTCATACTTCAACAGATTCTTGCGGATGTCGAAGTTGCGCGCCTCGACCTTCTTCTGCGCCTTCTCCAGCGCCTTGTTGATCCAGGGATGGATGATCGCCTCGTCTTCCTTGAGGCCGAGCTTCTGCAGCATGCCGTCCATGCGCTCGGAGCCGAAGATGCGCATCAGGTCATCCTGCAGCGACAGGAAGAATTTCGAGCGGCCCGGATCGCCCTGACGGCCGGAGCGGCCGCGCAACTGGTTGTCGATGCGGCGCGATTCGTGGCGCTCGGTGGCCAGAACGTAAAGGCCGCCGGCGGCCAGCGCCTTTTCCTTCAGGCGTTCGACATCGTCGATGATGGCCTTTTCCCGCGCCTCGCGCTCGGGGCCGGCCGGCATGTCGCCAAGCTCCTCGGCGATGCGCATCTCGGCATTGCCGCCGAGCTTGATGTCGGTGCCGCGGCCGGCCATGTTGGTGGCGATGGTGATGGCGCCGGGCTTGCCGGCCTGGGCGACGATGGACGCCTCGCGCTCATGGTGGCGAGCGTTCAGCACTTCGAAGTCCTTGATGCCTTCCTTGCGCAGGCGCTCGGCCAGTTGCTCGGATTTCTCGATCGAGGTGGTGCCGACCAGGATCGGCTGGCCGCGGTCGCGCGCGTCCTTGATTTCCTTGACGATCGCCTTGTATTTCTCGTCGACCGTACGGTAGACCTCGTCGTCCTCGTCCTTGCGGGCGACCGGCAGGTTGGTCGGGATCTCGGTGACTTCGAGATTGTAGATGTTGGCGAATTCCTCGGCCTCGGTCAGCGCCGTGCCGGTCATGCCGGCGAGCTTCTTGTAGAGGCGGAAATAGTTCTGGAAGGTGACGGAGGCCAGCGTCTGGTTCTCCGGCTGGATCTGCACATGCTCCTTGGCCTCGAGCGCCTGGTGCAGGCCTTCCGAATAGCGGCGTCCTGGCATCATGCGGCCGGTGAACTCGTCGATGATGACGATCTCGCCGTTGCGCACGATGTAATCGCGATCCTTCTGGAAGAGCAGATGCGCCTTCAGCGCGTTGTTGACGTGGTGGACGATGGCGACATTCTCGACGTCATAGAGCGACTCACCTTTGAGCAAGCCCGCCGCTGTCAGCATGTTTTCGAGCTTCTCGGTTCCTTCCTCGGTGAAGATCGTCGTCTTCTGCTTCTCGTCGACCTCGTAGTCGGCCGGGCCGAGCTTCAGCATGAAGGCGTCGATGGTGTTGTACATTTCCGAGCGGTCCTCAAGCGGACCGGAAATGATCAGCGGCGTGCGCGCCTCGTCCACCAGGATGGAATCGACCTCGTCGACGATGGCGTAGGAGTGGCCGCGCTGCACCATCTGCGAGCGCTCATACTTCATATTGTCGCGCAGATAGTCGAAGCCGAGCTCGTTGTTGGTGGCGTAGGTGACGTCGCAGGCGTAGGCCTCGCGGCGCTCGTCGTCGGAAAGGCCGTGGACGATGATGCCGACGGTCAGGCCGAGGAATTTGTAGACGCGGCCCATCCATTCGGCGTCGCGCTTGGCGAGGTAGTCGTTGACGGTGACGACATGCACGCCCTTGCCGGCGAGCGCGTTGAGATAGACCGGCAAGGTGGCGACCAGGGTCTTGCCCTCGCCGGTGCGCATCTCGGCGATGCCGCCATTGTGCAGCACCATGCCGCCGATCAACTGGACGTCGAAAGGCCGCATGCCGAGCACGCGGCGGGCCGCCTCGCGCACCGTGGCGAAGGCCGGGACCAGCAGGTCGTCGAGCGAAGCGCCGTTAGCGAGATCCTGGCGGAATTTCTCCGTGCGCCCGGCAAGCTCGGCGTCGGAAAGCGCCCGCATCTCGTTTTCCATGGCGTTGATGGCCTCGACCCTAGGTCGGGTCGACTTGACGCGCCGGTCGTTGGAAGAACCGAAAACCTTACGGGCGAGACCGCCGAGACTGACCATCCAATGGTCCTTTCGATAGCAATTTTGGCCGTTTGCGACAGGCGCCTGGCGGGCCCATCAAATCCGCGTGAATGCGGACAAACGCAAAAAGCGCCCGGAAAACGGTTCTGGACGCCAAGTCGTTGGACAGATAAGAGGGGGCTCAATCGATGTCAACGCCGCGTTAGCCCTATGGGCAGCGCCAAATTCCGCCACAATTCGACTGATCTGGAACCCTTCCGCTCACGCGATCCTCATTGGCAATCCCATTGGAGTTATCTTGATGCCCCTGTCGTTCCGCCGCGCCTCGCTCGCCAGCCTCGGTCTGGCCTTCGGGCTCTCGGCTCTTAGCCTGTCGCCGCTGATGGCGCAGGAGACCAAGCCCGCGGATGCCACCGCGCCTGCCACCGCTCCCGCCGCGCCGGTCGATCCCAATGCCGTGGTCGCCACCATCAATGGCGAGAAGCTGACCGAGGCCGATCTTCAGCTCGCCGAAGGCGAACTCTCGCAGCAGTTCGCGCAGCTGCCGCCCGATCAGCGCCGCGCGGCCGCCCTTTCGGCGGCGATCGAAATCCGCGTCATGGCCAAGAAGGCGGTCGACAGCGGCCTTGACAAGGACGCCGACTTCCAGCGCCGCATGGCTTTCCTGCAGGCGCGCGCGCTGCATGGCGAGGTCGTCGAGAAGGAAGTGGTCGACAAGGTCACGGACGCCGAAGTCCGCGCCCGCTACGACCAGGAGATCGCCAACACGCCGCCAGTCAACGAAGTGCATGCGCGTCACATCCTCGTGAAGACGAAGGAAGAGGCCGAGGCGATCATCAAGCAGCTCGACGGCGGCGCCGACTTCCAGAAGCTCGCCAACGAACACACCAACGACCCCTCGGGCAAAACCAGTGGCGGCGATCTCGGCTGGTTCGGACCGGGCCAGATGGTGCCGGAATTCGACAAGGCGGCCTTCGCGCTCGACGTCGGCAAGTACACCAAGGAGCCGGTGCAGACGCAGTTCGGCTGGCACGTCATCAAGCTCGAGGACAAGCGCGCCAAGCAGCCGCCGGCCTTCGACGACGTCAAGGACCAGGCCAAGCAGGCGGTAATCCGCGACAAGTATTTCGCCATGGTGAAGGACCTGCGCGCCGCCGCCAAGGTCGAGATCTCGGACGAGAAGCTCAAGAAGGACGTCGACACGCTGGAAGCGGGCAAGTAATCCGCTGTCGGCCTGATTATCCTGAAAAGGGCGCCATGCGGCGCCCTTTGCTTTTGGCTCAGGCGGTCAGTATCCCCCGCGTGATGTAGCCAACGGCCGCGCGGATCGCCGCCACGTCCTCGTCGAGCCGTCCGGTCAGCAGATGCCGCCAGGCGTAGGACGCAATCAGATCGGCGACGATCCCGGCATCGACATCGGCCGCCACCTCGCCCCGCGCCTTGGCGCGCTCGATGATCCGGCCGGTATGGCTGCGGCGTTCCTTCGAATACTCGGCAAGCACGGCCGCGGCTGCCTCGTCCGACTGCGCCTCCGCGATCAGCGAGCGGTAGATGTTGCCCGACGGGGTGTCGCGCCAATGGGCGAAGAGATTTTCGAGAAAGCCCGCCAGGTCGTCCTCGACGTTTCCGGTGTCGGGTGTCTCGACATGCTTCTGCCTCTGGTAGATCTCGATCAGCAGCGCCGCCTTGCTTGGCCACCAGCGATAGATGGTCGGCTTTCCCGCCCGCGCCCGCCGGGCGACGGCCTCGATCGAGAAGCCGGCATAGCCCGCTTCGCGCAACACGGCCTCGGCCGCCTCGATGATGGCATCGGCGCTTTCTGGATTGCGTTTCGCGCCGATCGACTTGCGCCCGCGAGCGGCGGCTTCGCCCATTCCAGTCTTCCTTAGCCGGTGAATCTAGTGCCGATCATATTGGCATCGCGGGCGAAACGAAACGACCCGTTTCAGACCGCGAGCCCTTCGGCCGGGGCGATCAGGCGCGGCCAGAACGCCCTTGCGCCGGGACGCGCTATCGGGCAAACCGGCCTTCCTTTCGCTTCATTGCCGTTCCGGGGTTCCGATGTCCGCTACGATCTCGCCGCTCGCACCGAAGAAATATCCCAAGATGCCGGTCATCGAAGGTGTGCGCATCGCGACCGCGGAAGCGGGCATCAAATACCGGAATAGAACCGACCTGCTCGCCATGGTCTTCGATCCGGGCACGGCTGTCGCCGGCGTGTTCACCAGGTCGAAATGTCCGTCGGCGCCGGTCGACTTCTGCCGCCAGAACCTGCCCGCGGGCAAGGCGCGCGTGCTGGTGGTCAATTCCGGCAATGCCAATGCCTTCACCGGCAAGAAGGGCAAGGTCTCGACCGCGCTGACCGGCGACGCGGCGGCGAAGGCCGCCGGCTGTTCCGAGAGCGAGGTGTTCCTGGCCTCGACCGGCGTCATCGGCGAGCCGCTCGACACCACCAAGTTCAGCCATCTGCTCGCCGGCCTGGTCAAGGACGGCAAGCCCAATCTGTGGACCGAGGCGGCAAAGGCCATCATGACCACCGACACCTATCCGAAGGTGGCGACGGCGACGGTCAAGCTCGGCGACGCCGACGTCACCATCAACGGCATCGCCAAGGGCGCCGGCATGATCGCACCCGACATGGCGACGATGCTTTCCTTCATCGCCACCGACGCGCCGATCGCCGCGCCCGTGCTGCAGAACCTGTTGTCGCGCAGCACGGCCAAGACCTTCAACGCGGTAACCGTCGACAGCGACACCTCGACCAGCGACACGCTGCTCATCTTCGCCACCGGCAAGGCGGCTGCCCGCGGCGCGCCGGCGATCAGCGATGCCAAGGACGCGCGGCTCGGCGCGTTCCGTCGGGCGCTCGGCAAGGTGCTGAAGTCGCTGGCGCTGCAAGTGGTGCGCGACGGCGAGGGCGCACGCAAGCAGGTCGAGGTCACGGTGACCGGCGCCAAATCGGCGCGTTCGGCCAAGCGCATCGCGCTTTCGATCGCCAATTCGCCGCTGGTCAAGACGGCCGTCGCCGGCGAGGACGCCAATTGGGGCCGCGTCGTCATGGCCGTCGGCAAGGCCGGCGAGCCAGCCGACCGCGACCGGCTGTCGATCTGGTTCGGCGACAATCGCCTGGCGCATGAGGGCGAGCGCGATCCGGCCTATTCGGAGGAAGCGACGTCTGCCTACATGAAGCGCGACGACATCCGCATCCGCGCCGATCTCGGCATCGGCCGCGGCAAGGCGACGGTGTGGACCTGCGACCTCACCAAGGAATATGTCGCCATCAACGGCGACTACCGGAGCTGATGGCGCCGGTGTCCAGGCATCCGGCAAGCGTGCTGGCGGTCGTGCGCCGCTACGAGGCGGCGGGCTTTCGCGCCTGGCCGGCGGCGGCCGTCCATTATGACGGGACCTGGGTGGTGCGGCTGACCGCCGGGCATCCGGCCAAGCGCTTGAACTCGGTCAATCCGCTCGATCCGGGCGACACGCACGCCATCGAGGAGCGCATCGGCCGCGCCGCGCGCCGCTTCGATGCCTATGGCAGGCCGCTGACCTTTCGCATGTCGCCGCTGTCGGGACAGGTGCTGTCCACCCATCTCGACAAGGCCGGCTGGAACAGGTTCGACGAATCCATGGTGATGCGGCTACCGCTCAAGGACCTCGAGCTCGGCGCGGCCATGGACCAGATACCGCTCAAGGACATCAGCCGCTTCATCGGCGCGTCGCTGAGGACCAGCGGCTCGGACGCCTCGCTGCGGCCCGGCCTGTCGGAGGTCATCGGCGCCATTCAGCCCGAAGCTGGGCTGTTCGCGCTGGAGGACGGCAATGAGCCGCTGGCGACGCTGATCTGCGTCCATGATGGCGACCTCGCCGGCCTGTTCGAGGTCGCCACCGAAAAATCGGCGCGCAAACAGGGCCATGGCCGCAATCTCATCCTGTCGGCGCTGAAATGGGCGCGGCTGCGCGGCGCGCGCGAGGCCTGGCTGCAGGTCGAGGCCGGCAATCTACCGGCGCTCTCGCTCTACCGGTCGCTCGGCTTCGAGGAAGTCTACCGCTACCACTATCGGCGGCCGCCGGGCGCATGAGCGAGGTGAAGCCAGCCGGAAAGCGCCTGTTGCTGGTCGCCGCCTGCGCGCTGGTTGATGCCGACCGGCGCGTGCTTCTGGCGCAGCGCCCCGAGGGCAAGCAGCTTGCCGGCCTGTGGGAGTTTCCTGGCGGCAAGGTCGAGCCCGGCGAGACGCCTGAGGAGTGCCTGGTCCGCGAGCTGCATGAGGAACTCGGCATCGAGACCGAGATTCCGTGCCTGGCGCCGCTCACCTTCGCCAGCCATTCCTATGACGATTTCCATCTGCTGATGCCGCTTTATGTCTGCCGCCGCTTTCGCGGGATCGCGCAACCCAGGGAAGGGCAGGGGCTGAAATGGGTCAGGCCGAGGCAGATGCGCGACTACCCGATGCCGCCGGCCGACGCGCCGCTGATCCAGTTCCTCATCGACCTGCTGTAATTTCGCGAACTGTCTTCGCGGCCGTTTACCGTTTGCCGAAAGCGTCGTTTTCCGAGCTGCTTTAGCCAGCGTTAATGGAAGATTTATCTCGACGTGAAAAATTGCTCGGGGCCGTTTCGCGCGGCACATCGTTGATGACCGGGAACAACGGCAATGAGCCTTGAAAGAGAGTGGGACTCGATCCGGCCTGACCGAGGCTTCCGCGCCGCGGATGCCGGCATGAGCATCCTGCGAGTAACGCTTCTCTTCGGCTCGGCCGCCGTGGCGCTGGCGCTGATCGCAACGCCCTTCCTGGACAGCCAGACGCGATCGCAGGGCACCCGCGACGGCTTGGCTGTTGGGCTCGACATGACAGCGACCGGATCGATCGGCCATCGCACCAATACATACACGGTGCGCCGCAGTGTGCTGCAGCCGATGC
The DNA here is from genome assembly GCF_003952405.1 of Mesorhizobium sp. M2A.F.Ca.ET.043.02.1.1. NCBI lineage: Bacteria > Pseudomonadati > Pseudomonadota > Alphaproteobacteria > Hyphomicrobiales > Phyllobacteriaceae > Mesorhizobium > Mesorhizobium sp. M2A.F.Ca.ET.043.02.1.1. Next base: position 2,054,612 of record NZ_CP034445.1, on the reverse strand, counting down.
CCAGTTCAATCTGCGTCATCCGCAATGACGGCAGCCGCAGCGGCGAGTGCTGACGTGGTTAATGATTTTTTGAGACACCGGCATTTCACTCGCTGTTAAGCTTTCGCCGTTAACCTTTCTTAACGGGTAGGACATTAGAATTTCTGCATAAGGGATTGATGGCCATGAAAAACCTGCTGCAGCAATTCGTAAGGGATGAGACCGGCGCCACGGCCATCGAATATGGCCTGATCGTTACCGTGCTGTCGCTTACCATCATCGGCGGCGTAAGCAGGGCGGCGGATGCGCTCCAATGGCTGTTCAGCGACAACAGCAGCAGGCTGGTCCAGGCCTTCTCCCACTGACGAAACCGGTCGGGCAATCAGAGACGCAGTCAGCTCTTCGGCGGGTTCTCCAGGATCGCCTTCAGCGATAGCTTGGCTGATCCAGGCTTGAGCGGCTTTTGCTGCGAGGCGTCGGGCGCCCAGCCGGACATCCAGACAACCGGAAAGCTTGCGCGGATGCGGCCGTCCGGGTCCGAGAACCGTTCGGCATAGATTTCGGCCGCGCGGGCAAACAAACGCCTGCTGCCGGGTCGCCGGCTGCGGTCGATGAGCGGGCTGGTTTCGCCCACGGCGCGCAGGTCGGCGGCGAGATCGAACAGCGTGTCGTAGCGCACGGCGACCGATTCGACATCGGCGACAGGCAATGCCAGGCCGGCGCGCTGCAACAGCGCGCCCGCATCGCGCACGTCGGTGAAGGGAAGGATGCGCGGGCTCGCGCCGCCGTAAAGCTCGGTCTCGGCCGTCAGCATGCTTTCGCGCAACTCGGCGAGCGTACCCGCGCCGGCGAGAGCGCCAAGGAAAAGCCCATCCGGTTTCAGCGCCCGGCGGATTTGCGCCAGCACGCCAGGAATGTCGTTCATCGCGTGCAGCGAGAGCAGGGAGACGACGAGATCGAGGCTGCCGTCCTCGAACGGCACGGTTTCCGGCGGCGCCACCAGGCCCGGGCCGCCGGCGAGAAGCGCTTCGTCCATCTCGACGCGCACGATCTCGCCGACCTTGCCGCTGGCTGCGAGCACCTCGAACGCCGCCGACGTCTGGCAGAACAGCGCGGCCGCCTTGCCGAAGCGGCGCTCGACGGCACCCAGCCGATCGGCAAGGTCTTCGGCCGCTCGCCGCATCAGGAAATCGGCACCCTCGACGGGGCGGGCGAGGGCCCGGCGCTTGCGCGCGAGCCAGAGCTCAGTGTCAATCAAAGGCTGCAATCAAAAGCTTCCTGTTGTCCGCGCCCGCCGGAGTGGTGTTAATGTGGCGAGGGGTTTCCTTTCACGTGGCCGATCCGGTGCACAAGATCAAGACCAGCGCGGTTCAGGACATGACGCGGCAGGCACTGGCCTGGCCGGCGCGTCTGTTGTTTCCGCCGGTTTGCGCCGGCTGCCGTCGCCATGTGTCGCAGCCCGGCGTCTTGTGCGGCGCCTGCTGGCCGAAGCTCAGGCTGCTGGAAAAGCCCTGGTGCCCGGTGATGGGCACGCCCTTCACCCACGACATGGGCGAGGGGTTTCTGTCGGCGGAAGCGATCGCCGATCCGCCGCCCTTCGAGCGGGCGCGGGCCGCTGTCATCTATTCGGGCGTCGCCCGGCAGATGGTCCAGGGGCTGAAATACCAGGACCGGACGGACCTGGCGCCCTGGATGGCGAACTGGATGGTCCGCGCCGGCGCGGAGCTGATTGCCGAGGCCGATCTGGTCGTGCCGGTTCCGTTGCACTGGCGGCGCTTCTTCCGGCGCCAGTTCAACCAGTCTGCGGAGCTTGGACGCGCCGTTGCAAAGCTCAGCGGACTGCCATTCTCGCCATCCGCGATCAAACGCGTGAAGCTGACGCGCCAGCAGGTCGGGCTCGAACGGCATGAGCGCGAGGAGAATGTGCGCGCCGCCTTCCGCGTTCCACCGGAGGCCGAGATCGAAATCGCGGGCCGCCGGGTGCTGGTCGTCGACGATGTCTACACCACCGGCGCCACGGTGAGGGCGGTCGCCAAGGCGCTGAAGCGGGGCGGCGCCGGGGCGGTCGACGTGCTGACGTTCGCCCGAGTCCTGCCGGGGGACTTTCGGGCGGATGAGTCCGCGACTATATAGAAACTCAAACGTTGTTTTTGGTGCAGGTCGCTTCCATACAACCATTGGGCGACATGCATTGGCAGGATTGTGATCGATGGTCGATGTGACGATCTATACAAGGATGATGTGCGGCTACTGCAGCGCCGCCAAGCGGCTGCTCGACCGCAAGGGCGTGGCCTATACTGAGCACGACGCCTCGTTCTCGCCGGAACTGCGCCAGGAAATGATTTCCAAGGCGCATGGGCGAACCACCTTTCCGCAGATTTTCATCGGCGACACGCATGTCGGCGGCTGTGACGATCTCCATGATCTGGAGTCGCAGGGCCGGCTGGATGTGATGCTCGCCAACGGGAGATGATCATGGGTAGTTTCAAGGCCGCAGCCGTGCAGATGCGTTCGGGCACGAGCCCCGAACGCAACGCCGCCGACATGGAAATCCTGGTCCGCCAGGCCGCCGGCCAGGGCGCCACCTATGTCCAGACGCCGGAAATGACGGGTGCGCTGGTGCGCGACAAGGAAGCCGGCGCGGCCGCCTTCACCACCGAAGACAAGGACATTGTCGTCGCCACCGCGCGCAGGTTGGCTAAGGAGCTCGGCATCCACCTGCATATCGGCTCGACGGCGATCCGTCGCGCAGACGGCAAGCTCGCCAACCGCGCCTTCCTGTTTTCACCCGACGGCACGCTGATTGCCGGCTACGACAAGATCCACATGTTCGATGTCGACCTCGACAATGGCGAGAGCTGGCGCGAATCCGCATCCTACGAGCCGGGAACGGAAGCGGTCGTGACCGACGTCAAAGGGACGAAGCTGGGCTTTGCCGTCTGCTACGACCTGCGCTTCCCGCAGCTGTTCCGCGCCGAGGCGATGGCCGGGGCCGAGGTGCTGACGGTGCCCGCCGCCTTCACGCGCCAGACCGGCGAGGCGCATTGGCATGTGCTTTTGCGCGCCCGCGCCATCGAGAACGGCGCCTATGTCATCGCCGCCGCGCAGGGCGGCCTGCATGAGGACGGGCGCGAGACCTATGGCCATTCGCTGATCGTCGATCCGTGGGGGCGCGTCATCGCCGAGGCCGCGCATAACGAGCCGGGCGTGATCCTTGCCGAGATCGATCCGGCGCAGTCGCTTGCGGCGCGCCGCAAGATCCCCAATCTCAGGAATGCGCGGGATTTCATCGTCAATGCCGGCGCAGGCGAAGCGCCGCGTCTCAGGGGTGCTGCCTCTTGATCCGCTTTTCCCTGATCTGCGAGCACGAGCACGAATTCGAAGCCTGGTTTCGCAGCAATGACGACTTCGACACCCAGAAGAAGCGCGGCTTTGTCGATTGCCCGACCTGCGGCTCGCAAAAGATAGAGAAGGCGCTGATGGCGCCGGCCGTCTCGACGTCGCGCAAGCAGGAGAAGATGGCTTTGGCCATGGGCGAAGCGCAGAAACAGGCGCTGGCGCAGTTGAAGGCGCTGGCCGAGAAGGTGCGCGAGAATGCCGACTATGTCGGCGACAAGTTCGCCGAGGAAGCGCGCAAGATCCATTTCGGTGAGACCGATCCGCGCGGCATCTACGGCGAGGCGACGCCGGAGGAGGCGCAAAGCCTGATCGAGGATGGCGTCGAGTTCATGCCGATCCCGAGCTTTCCGGACGATCGAAATTAGGGCGGCGAACTCAAGCTTCCGATGAGTTTTTCCAGCAGTTTCGCCAGCATTTCGCGGTCCTCTTGCGTCAGGCCGGCGAGGATTTCATGCTCGTTGGCGACATGGGCGGCAAGTGCGGTGTCGGTGAGCTCGCGGCCTTTCGCGGTGAGTTGGACAACCACGCCGCGCCGATCGCTTGGGTGCGGGGCGCGCTGGATCAGACCGGCCTTTTCCAGGCGATCGAGGCGGGCGGTCATGGCGCCGGACGTCACCATCGTCGCCTCATAAAGTTCGGTCGGCGTCAGCGCGTAGGGTGAGCCTGAGCGGCGCAATGTCGCCAGCACGTCGAACTCGCCGGCCTGCAATCCAAACCGGGCGAAGACCGGCGCGAGCCGGTCGCGGGCAATGAGCGCCGAGGCCTCGTTCAGCCGTCCGATCACCCCCATCGGCGACACGTCAAGATCCGGCCGCTCCCCCCGCCACTGTTCCATAGCCCTGCCCGCCCGATCCATATCGCTCACCACAAAGTATCTTGACGTAAAGAATCTTTACGCTATCTTATCGCATGAAGAACCGGCCGCCAAGCGGTCACGCAGCGACAGGACAGCCCGATGAAATTTCTCTGGGATTCGGCTATCGGCCTTCTGGTCGTGACCGGCGGCCTGCTCGGCATGACGCTGCCCTTCGGCAAGCTCGCCACCGCCGCCGGAGTGCCGGCCATGGTCTGGGCTTTCATTATCTCGGTCGGCGCAGGCGGAGTGCTGTTGCTTGCGCTTCTGCTGCGCGGCGAGCGCATCCGGCTGACGCCGCACAAGCTGCGCTATTTCTTCGTCACCGCGGCGATTTCCTATGCCATCCCCAATCTATTGATGTTTTCCGCCATCCCGCATCTCGGCGCAGGCTACACCGGCATCATGTTCACGCTGTCGCCGGTGATCACGCTGGTGTTCTCGATCCTGCTCGGCGTCAGGCGTCCGAACCTGCTCGGCGTCATCGGCATCGCCGTCGGCTTCGTCGGCGCGGTGATGGTCGCGCTGACGCGCGGCGAGGCCGGCCAAGCGGCGGATTATTTCTGGGTGGCGATCGGGCTGCTCATCCCGGTCAGCCTTGCCGCCGGCAACATTTATCGTACCGTCGACTGGCCGGAAGGCACCGGCCCGATCGAGCTCGCCGTCGGCAGCCATCTGGCCTCGGCCACGCTGCTCCTCATCGGCATACTGACGCTTTTGGGCTGGCAGGCCTTCGCACCGCTCGCCGGAGTGCCGCTGGTGATCGTCGGGCAGGTCGCCTCGGCCTCGGCAATGTTCGTCTTCTTCTTCCGCCTGCAGGCCGTCGGCGGCCCGGTCTATCTCAGCCAGATCGGCTATGTGGCAGCGGCCGTCGGCCTGTTCGCCGGGACGATCCTTCTCGGCGAGCACTACCAGCTTCTGACCTGGCTGGGTGCGGCCATCATCACCGCCGGTGTGTTCATCACCACGAAGGCGCAAAGCCAAAACGGCGCGCCTGCGTCGGTCCGGATCGAGCCGGCGTCGTCCCGCAGCTAATCCTCTTTGCTCGCGGCGCATGTCCTTATCCCGAAACCGGTTCCCATTTTCGGGAGACATGCTTTAAGCTCGCCTTGACGCTGTTCCAGACAGAGAACAACTACGCATCTTTCGTGAGATTGCTTTCGGCGAAAAAGGAGAAAGCCATGGCCAACGCGGAAGGTCCGGTCAGCGTCGCGGATTTCCGCGCCGCCATGCGGCTCATCGTCGGCAATGTCAGCGTCATCACCGCCGGCGTCGGCGACGACCGTACCGGCCTTGTCGTCATCTCGGTGGTGTCGCTGTCGGCGGAACCGCCGAAGGTGATCGCCTGCGTCAACCGCTCCTCGTCGACCTGGCCGGTCGTCGAGCGCTACCGGCATTTCGGCGTCAACTCGCTCGGGCCTCAGCACCAGCGGGTGGCCGAGCGCTTCTCCGGCTTCGGCGGCATCAAGGGCAAGGACCGCTATGAGGGTGCCGAATGGACGACGCTGAAGACCGGCGCATCGTTGCTCACCGATGCGGTGGCCGCGTTCGACTGCAGCCTCGACGAGATGATCGACCGCGGCGCGCATTCGATCGTCATCGGCTCGGTCGAAGCTGTCAGAATCCAGGACGCTGGGCAGGCTCTGATCTACTGGCGGGGCGGCTATCGGCCGTTGGAAGCCTGAGGTCTGACGCGATCAGACCGAGGCTTTCTCTGCCAGCACCATGTAGTTGACGTCCATGTCCTTCGAGCGCTGCCAGCGGTCGGCCAGCGGATGATAGATGACGCCGGTGCGGTCGATCACCGTGAGCCCGGCGGCGCCCAGCGCCTTTTCCAATTCGTCCGGCCGCACGAGCTTGCCGAACTGATGCGTGCCGCGCGGCAGCCAGCGCAGCACATATTCTGCGCCGATGATGGCAAGGCCGAGCGCCTTCAGCGTGCGGTTGATCGTGGCGACGAACATGATGCCGCCCGGGCGGACCATCTGGCCGCATTTGGCGACGAACAGGTCGACATCGGCGACATGCTCGACCACTTCCATGTTGAGGATGACATCGAAGGTCTCGCCGGCGTCCGCCAGTTCCTCGGCCGTCGCGGCGCGATAGTCGATGCCGACACCGGCTTCCGCCGCATGCAGCTTGGCCACTTCGATGTTCGTCGCCGAAGCGTCGGCGCCGACCACTTCGGCGCCAAGCCGGGCCATCGGCTCGCACAGCAAGCCGCCGCCGCAGCCGATGTCCAGGAAGCGCAGGCCCTCGAAAGGCCGCGCCGCGCGCGGATCGCGGCCGAAACGCGCCGCTACCTGGTCGCGGATATAGGCAAGCCGAACCGGATTGAACTTGTGCAGCGGACGGAACTTGCCGTTCGGGTTCCACCATTCGGCGGCAAGGGCGGAAAAGCGTTCGACTTCTCCGGCATCGATGGTCGATCGGCGGGGCTCTGGCATAGGCGGGTCTCCAGCGCATGACCCCGAAAATCGGAATCGATTTTCGGAAAAGGATCATGCGCAAAGTCAAACTGCTACAGCGTCCTTTGCGCGTCCGAGAGGACGCGCGGCGCTGTAGAGCGTTAGGAAGTCGGGCCCTTGGCGCCAAAAGTCAAGGCAGGGTTTTTCGGCTGCCGCCATGCGCGCCCCGGCAACCCTGCGGCGCGGCCCGGCGTTCTGTCAGCACATGGCAGCTGACTTGCCGCGCGTCGAAACAAAGCGGAATGAAGAACGAATACAGGACAGCCGGCACCGGCAGGAGGATCAAAAATGCGCATCGAGACTTCGATCCTTTGGCGCCGGCTCGACCAGGAAGGCCACGATGCCTGCCTGCTCGGCGAGACGGATGATGGTTGGTGTCTCAAGGGACATGCCCTCTTCGTCCATGACGGCAAGTCGTCCAGCCTTGCCTATGAGGTGAGTTGTGATTCCGGCTGGCGCACGCGCGCGGCGCGGGTCGACGGCTTTGTCGCGCTGCAGGAGTTGCGCTTTGAGATCGAGCGCCGGGCCGACGGCCAATGGCTGCTCAACGGCAAGGGCCAGGCGGAGGCAGCCGGCCTTGTCGACATCGACCTCGGTTTCACACCCGCCACCAATCTTCTGCCGATCCGCCGCCTCGATCTTGGCCCCGGCAAGACGACGCCCGCCCCAGCCGCCTATCTGGCTTTTCCCCAGCTCGAGCTTGTGCGCCTCGATCAGACCTATCGTCGGCTCGACGAAAGCCGCTACGCCTACGCCGCGCCCATGTTCGGTTATGAGGGCGTGCTGACGGTTTCGTTGGCCGGCTTCGTTGTCGATTATCCAAGCCTGTGGCGAAGCGCTGCCTGAGCAAGTTGCGCGATCAGCGCGACAGCGCAATCTCGGCATGGCTCATGACAACGCTGGCGGGCTCGATCGCCTGCATGGCCTCGCTGTCGCCGATCTCGGCTATAATGCGGTCTGCCGCCGCCTGGGCCTGATCCAGGCTCTGCCAGCGCACGACATCCACCCAGGTGCCATCCTCACGCTTCCCTAGGTGACGGGCAAGAAAGCCCGGCTGCCGGGCGAGCCAGTCGGTCATGACCCGGTTGTTGGCGACAAAGCCGGCTTCGGTGCCGGGCTTGAGGCGGAAGGTGACGATTTCCAGGGTTTCGGTCATGAGAAGCTCCAAAGGCCGGGTTTCGGCAGTCTATGGCATGATCGGCGACAGAAATCCGTCAGGATGAGCGTCGTCGGGGCGGCTATAGGCTCGCTCGCTTGCGAAGCCTTGTTGTTTTGGCTAAGGAGGCCGCGCATTTCCGCGCCTGGCTTAACCCCTGGCGTTTCCTTCGGTTCCGGCCGTGCGCCGGCTTCAGTCAAAGGCATTTCGCTTCCATGGCGCGTATCGTGATGAAATTCGGCGGAACCTCGGTCGCCGACATCGCCCGCATCCGCAATGTGGCGCGCCATGTCAAACGCGAGGTCGATGCCGGCCATGAGGTGGCGGTCGTGGTTTCGGCCATGGCCGGCAAGACCAACGAACTGGTCGCCTGGACCCGCGAGGCCTCGCCGATGCATGACGCGCGCGAATATGACGCGGTCGTCGCCTCGGGCGAACAGGTCACCGCCGGCCTGTTGGCGATCACGCTGCAGAGCATGGGGGTGCACGCCCGCTCGTGGCAGGGCTGGCAGATCCCGATCAAGACCGACAATGCGCATGGCGCGGCGCGCATCCTCGACATCGACGGCGCCTTCCTGATCAAGCGCTTCGGCGAGGGCCAGGTGGCGGTCATCGCCGGTTTCCAGGGCATCGGGCCGGACAACCGCATCGCCACCCTCGGCCGCGGCGGCTCCGATACAAGCGCCGTCGCGATCGCGGCGGCGGTGAAGGCCGACCGCTGCGACATCTATACCGATGTCGACGGCGTCTACACCACCGATCCGCGCATCGAGCCGAAAGCCCGGCGTCTGGCCAAGATTTCCTTCGAGGAAATGCTCGAAATGGCTTCGCTTGGCGCCAAGGTTCTGCAGGTGCGCTCGGTGGAGCTTGCCATGGTACACAGGGTGCGTACCTTCGTGCGGTCGTCCTTCGACGATCCCGATGCGCCCGGAATGGGGGATTTACTCAATCCGCCCGGAACGCTTATTTGCGACGAGGAAGAGATCGTGGAACAGCAGGTCGTCACCGGAATTGCCTACGCCAAGGACGAAGCGCAGATTTCGCTGCGCCGCGTCGGCGACCGTCCAGGCGTCGCCGCCGGCATTTTCGGCCCGTTGGCCGAGGCCAACATCAATGTCGACATGATCGTCCAGAACATTTCCGAGGACGGCAAGTTCACCGACATGACCTTCACGGTGCCGTCGGGCGATGTCGACAAGGCGCTTGCCGTGCTGGACAAGCTGAAAGCCGAAGTCGGTTACGATGTCGTGCAGTCGGAAGCCGGCATGTCGAAGGTCTCGGTCATCGGCATCGGCATGAGGAGCCATGCCGGCGTCGCCGCCACCGCCTTCAAGGCGCTGGCCGACAAGGCGATCAACATCCGCGCCATCACCACTTCCGAGATCAAAATCTCGATACTGATCGATGGTCCCTATACGGAACTTGCAGTTCGTACTTTGCATTCCGTCTACGGTCTGGATAAGCAATAGCAAGAACTGAGTCAGTTGTTGCGTGAACGCCGGCCGCGGGAGAAACTGCGGCGGGCGAAATGCCCATTGGAGAACAAGCCGCGATGCGTGATACGGCCGGTGGCCCGCGCGTTCTGCTCAAACGGCTTCGCGAGCTCATGCAGGAGCCGCTGGAGCCGCAGGAGCGGCTCGACCGTATCGTGCGCGACATCGCCTCCAACATGGTGGCGGAAGTCTGCTCGCTCTATGTGCTGCGCGCCGACTCCGTGCTCGAGCTCTACGCCACCGAAGGTCTGAACCCCAACGCCGTCCACCTGTCGCAGTTGCGGCTGGGGCAGGGCCTGGTCGGCACGATTGCCGCCAGCGCGCGGCCGCTCAACCTGTCCAACGCGCAGGAGCACCCGGCCTTCGCCTATCTGCCGGAGACCGGCGAAGAGATCTACAACTCCTTCCTCGGCGTGCCGGTGCTGAGGGCGGGGCGCACGCTGGGCGTGCTGGTGGTGCAGAACAAGACCATGCGCCATTATCGAGACGACGAGGTCGAGGCGCTGGAAACCACGGCGATGGTGATCGCCGAGATGATCGCCACCGGCGATCTCGCGCGCCTGACCCGGCCCGGGCTGGAGCTCGACCTGCGCCGCCCGGTGAGCTTCACCGGCCTTTCCTTCAACGAGGGCGTCGGCCTCGGCCATGTCGTGCTGCACGAGCCGCGCATCGTCGTCACCAACCTGTTCAACGAGGACAGCGAGGAGGAGGTGCGCCGGCTGCAGTCCTCGCTCGGCTCACTCAGGCTGTCCATCGACGACATGCTGGAGCGGCGCGAAGTCGCCTTCGAGGGCGAGCACCGCGAGGTGCTCGAGGCCTATCGCATGTTCGCCAATGACAGCGGTTGGGTGCGCCGGCTGGAAGAGGCGATCCGCAACGGCCTGACCGCGGAAGCGGCGGTCGAGAAGGTGCAGAGCGACATGCGCGCCCGCATGCTGCACATGACAGACCCTTATCTGCGCGAGCGGATGAGCGATTTCGACGACCTTGCCAACCGGCTCCTGCGCCAGTTGATGGGGCGCGGCCCCGAGGATGTCGCGGCCGCGCTGCCCAAGGACGCCATCATCGTCGCCCGTTCGATGGGCGCGGCCGAACTGCTCGACTATCCGCGCGACAAGCTGCGCGGCCTGGTGCTGGAGGATGGCGCCGCGACCAGCCATGTCGTCATCGTCGCCCGCGCCATGGGCATTCCCGTCGCCGGCCAGATGAAGGGCGCCGTTTCCATGGCGGAAAACGGCGACGCCATCATTGTGGACGGCGAGGAAGGGACCATCCACCTGCGGCCGCAGTCGGATCTCGAGGCCGCCTATGCCGAAAAGGTCCGGTTCCGGGCCCGACGGCAGGAAGTGTACCGGGAACTGCGCAAGAAGCCGTCGCTGACCAAGGATGGCGTTCCGGTCGATCTCCTGATGAATGCGGGTCTTGCCGTCGATCTGCCGCAGCTGACCGAATCGGGCGCCGCCGGCATCGGACTCTTCCGCACCGAATTGCAGTTCATGGTCGCCTCGACCTTCCCGCGCGCCGAGGCGCAGGAGCGGCTCTACCGCGACGTCCTCGATGCCGCGCGCGGCAAGCCGGTCACCTTCCGCACCATCGATATCGGGGGAGACAAGGTGCTGCCTTATTTCAAGGGCGCGATCCAGGAGGAAAACCCGGCGCTCGGCTGGCGCGCGATCCGGCTGACGCTCGATCGTCCCGGCCTGCTCAGAACGCAGATCCGGGCGCTGCTGAAAGCCAGCGGCGGCCGCGAGCTGAAGCTGATGCTGCCTATGGTGACCGAGCTGTCGGAGATCGCGCAGGCGCGCGAGATCATCGACCGGGAGGTCCGGCACCTGTCGCGCTTTGCCCATCACCTGCCCACCAGCCTCAAGCTCGGCGCGATGCTGGAAGTGCCCTCGCTCTTGTTCCAGCTCGACGAACTTATGAAGGCGGTGGATTTCGTTTCGGTCGGCTCCAACGACCTCTTCCAGTTCATGATGGCGGTCGACCGCGGCAACACGCAGCTTGCCGACCGTTTCGACACGCTTTCGGCGCCGTTCCTGCGGGTGTTGAAGACGATTGCCGATGCCGGCGTGCGCAACAACACGCCGGTGACGCTGTGCGGCGAGCTTGCCGGCAAGCCGATCTCGGCAATGGCGCTGATCGGCCTCGGCTTCCGCTCGATCTCGATGTCGCCGGCCTCGATCGGCCCGGTCAAGGCGATGCTGACAGAGCTGCCGCTGCAGGAGCTGAAAGACTTCTTCAAGGACAATCTGATGGCGCCCAGCCTGGGAACGCCGATGCGGGCGCTGCTGCAGGCGTTTGCCGACGACCGTTCTATTCCGCTATAGATTCACGTGAGGGCGGTCTGCAAATGGCGATTTTCTGCGCTCCCGGTGCTCATGTACCTAAATGTACATTCGGCTCCAGTTCTCGAAACTCGCCATTTTCGACTCGCCCTGACGTGAATTCCATCGAAGTTCGAAGACCATGATCAACCTGCCTCGCGACCGTATGGATCAAGTCGTCAAGCGTTTCGACATGCTCGAAGCGCAGATGGCGGCCGGGCCTGCCGCCGATCAATATGTCAAAATGGCTTCCGAATATGCCGACATCCAGGAGATGGTGGGCAAGATCCGGTCGTTGCGAGCCGCCGAGCAGGAGCAGGCGGATCTCGAGGCGATGCTCGCCGACAAGGCAACCGATGCCGAGATGCGGGCCCTGGCCGAGGCGGACCTGCCGGAGGTCGAGAGCCGCATCGAGGCGCTGCAGAAGGACATCCAAATCCTGCTCCTGCCCAAGGATGCGGCCGACGAAAGGAACGCCATCCTCGAAATCCGCGCGGGCACCGGCGGCGACGAGGCAGCACTGTTCGCAGGCGATCTCTTCCGCATGTATGAGCGCTATGCCGCCTCGCGCGGCTGGCGCTTCGAGGTCGTTTCGGCCAGCGACGGCGAGGTCGGCGGCTACAAGGAAATCATCGCCTCGGTGTCGGGCAAGGGCGTGTTCGCGCATCTGAAGTTCGAATCCGGCGTTCACCGCGTCCAGCGCGTGCCGGAAACCGAAGCCGGCGGGCGCATCCATACCTCGGCGGCGACGGTCGCCGTGCTGCCCGAGGCCGAGGAGGTCGATATCGACGTCCGGCCGGAGGATATCCGCATCGATACGATGCGCGCCTCGGGGTCCGGCGGTCAGCACGTCAACACCACCGACTCGGCGGTTCGCATCACCCACCTGCCAACCGGCATCATGGTGGTGCAGGCGGAGAAGTCGCAGCACCAGAACCGGGCGCGCGCCATGCAGATCCTGCGCGCGCGGCTCTACGACCTCGAGCGCAGCCGCGCGGATGAGGAGCGCTCTGAGTCACGCAAATCGCAGGTCGGGTCCGGCGACCGGTCGGAGCGCATCCGCACCTACAACTTCCCGCAAGGGCGCGTCACCGACCATCGCATTAACCTCACGCTCTACAAGCTCGACCGGGTGATGATGGGCGAGCTCGACGAGGTCATCGACGCGCTGATCGCCGACCATCAGTCGAAGCTGCTTGCCGATATGAGCCTCGATGGCTGATCGACTGCCCGCCGCGCTTGGCCCGCTGCTCAGGGCGGCGCGCGAACGTCTGGCCACCGCCGGCATTGACGATCCAGGGCTCGATTCCCGGCTGATCGTCGAACATTTTTCCGGCACGACCCGCACCCAGGCAATTGCCGACCCAGGGCAAAAGGTGGGTTCGGCGGCGCTTTCGGCCATCGAATCGGCCCTGAGGCGTCGCGTCGCAGGCGAGCCGGCGCACCGCATCCTCGGTTATCGCGAATTCTACGGCTTGCGCCTGTCGCTCTCACCGGAGACGCTTGAGCCGCGGCCGGACACCGAGACGCTGGTAGACGCCATTCTGCCTTTCGCCAGGACAACGGCGGAAAGGCTCGGCGAATGCCGCATTCTCGACCTCGGCACCGGAACCGGCGCCATCGCGCTGGCCCTGCTCAACGCCGTTCCGGTTGCCACCGCGACGGGCGTCGACATTTCACCAGACGCATTGGCGACTGCGGCCGGAAATGCCCGGGATCTGGGGCTCGGCGGGCGCTTCAAAGCCTTGCATTCCAACTGGTTCGAAAAAGTTTCGGGCTCCTACCATGTAATTGCCTCGAACCCTCCCTATATACCCAGTCGAGAGATTGGAAATCTGCAGGACGAGGTCCGCGATTTCGACCCGCACCGGGCCTTGGATGGTGGTGCGGATGGTTTGGACCCCTACCGGGTCATCGCCGCCGAAGCGGCAGGATTTCTGGAAACGCAAGGCAGGGTAGCGGTCGAGATCGGCCACACGCAGAAAAACGAGGTCAGCGGAATATTCGCGGCAGCGGGCTATGTGTTAACCGGAACACATCGCGACCTCGGCGGCAATGACAGAGTTCTGGTGTTTGAGCGGCGAAAGCCCTGATACAGCGCGAAAAAACCGCTTGGCAATATAAGGGAATGCAGTTAGGGTCCGGCTCAACCGGATGAGACGAAGCAGGCAGTGCTCCCAGCGATTCGGTTTTCCTTGGAAATAGCTGCCTTCTTGCGCAAACGACGCCCAAGCTTCGTGCGGGAATCGTCCGGCAAGTGATGTAACCGGAACAGGATGGCACGTGGCGCCAACGCAATTGATGCGGGCGAACGCCGGTGAAGAAACGAAACGGCTGGCTGCATGAGCGCCTCCGTTCGTGAAGAGTTTTTCGAAAATCCACTATGAAGAGAGTCTAATGAGGCCACAACAGCAGAACAGGCGCATGCGCGGTCGCAACAACAATGGCGGCGGTGGCAACAACAACAACCGCAAGGGGCCAAATCCCCTGACCCGCACCTACGAGAGCAACGGCCCGGACGTGAAGATCCGCGGATCGGCTCAACAGATCGCCGAAAAATACGCCACACTCGCCCGTGACGCGCAGAGCTCCGGCGACCGGGTGATGGCGGAGAACTATCTCCAGCACGCCGAGCACTACAATCGCATCATTGCCGCCGCGCAGGCGCAGATGCCGATCCAGAACGCCCAGCAAAACCGCGACGACTTCGACGACGATCTCGATGAGGATCGTGACGAGTTCGATTCTGTCGGCAACAGCAACGGCGGTGGAGCCGAGGCGCCGGCCGCGGCGAACGGCTCGGGGCCGCAGCCTGTGATCGAAGGCACGCCGGCGGAGCTCGCCTACAACCAGGAAAACGGCCGCGACAACAACCGGCGCGACAACAACCAGCGCGACAACCGCGACAACAATGGCCGCGACCGGCATCGTGACCGCCGCAACGGCGGCTACGGCCAGAACGGTCAGCGTGGCGACAACGGCCAGCGCGGCGAGCATGGCGGCCAGCAGCTCGACCAGAACCGGCGCAATGAGACCCCGGCGCAGCCCGAGGCCGCTGGAGAGGCCGGAACCCAGGCCGAGCAGACACCGCAGTTCGACAGTTTCTCGCCGGCAGCGCTCGCCGCACAGGCCGAGCTCAACGAAGCCGCCATGGACAATGGTGGCGGTCGCCGGCCGCGGCGTCCGCGCCGCCCGCGCGGCACCTATGCCGACCATGCCGGCAATGGCGAGCAGGGCGACCAGCCGCAGGGCGCAAGCCCCGAAAATTCAGGCGAAGCACACAATGCGACGAACAATGGCGGCGAGGCCGGCGCCAAGCCCGCCGAAGAGGCAAGGCCGGCAAGCGAGCCTGTCGCCAGCGAGCCGGCGCCGGTCGCCGGCGAAGCTCCCGGCGAGCCTGTGACCGCCGACGCGAACAACTGACACAAACGCCATTTCAGGCATTGCAAACGGCGGGGATCTTTCTCCGCCGTTTTCGTTCGCGCGCGGCTAAAGCGCGTCACGGCGCGCTTTAGGTCTCTTTGCTCGATGCATGTCGCTTGCCCCAAAACCGCCGCGCATTTTTGGGGCGACATGCGGTGGAATATTCTGCTTTGATCGACATCAAGGCGTCTTGAGGGACCGCACCCCATACACCATATCTCGGCTGAACAGGGCTCGGCTCCTATGAGCGGGTCCGTCACCGCAATCTGATCCGGTGCCGCAAAGCGGGCCGGTGACGGAAGGAGACAGATATGAATCTTGAAAAATACTCGGAGCGCGTGCGCGGCTTCATCCAGTCCGCGCAGACCATGGCGCTTTCGCGCAACCATCAGCAATTCACACCTGAACATATGCTTAAGGTGCTCGTCGACGATGACGAGGGCCTTGCCGTGTCCCTGATCGAGCGCGCCGGCGGCAATGCCCGCGACGTCAAGCTCGGCGTCGAGACGGCGCTCGAGGCCATGCCCAAGGTCGAAGGCGGCAATGGCCAGCTCTATCTGGCCCAGCCGCTCGCCAAGGTGTTCTCGACCGCCGAGGACCTGGCCAAGAAGGCCGGCGACAGCTTCGTCACCGTCGAGCGGCTGCTGCAGGCGCTCGTCATGGAGAAGTCGGCCAAGACCGCCGACATCCTGTCCAAGGCGGGCGTCACCGCGCAGGCGCTCAACCAGGCTATCAATGATATCCGCAAGGGCCGCACCGCCGACTCGGCCAGCGCCGAGCAAGGCTATGACGCGCTGAAGAAATACGCGCGCGACCTGACGGCCGACGCCCGCGCGGGCAAGCTCGATCCGGTCATCGGCCGCGACGACGAGATCCGCCGCACTATCCAGGTGCTGTCGCGGCGCACCAAGAACAACCCCGTGCTGATCGGCGAGCCGGGCGTCGGCAAGACGGCGATCGCCGAGGGCCTGGCGCTGCGCATCGTCAATGGCGACGTGCCGGAATCGCTGAAGGACAAGCAGTTGATGGCGCTCGACATGGGCGCGCTGATTGCCGGCGCCAAATATCGCGGCGAGTTCGAGGAGCGGCTGAAGGCCGTGCTCAACGAGGTCACCTCGGCCAGCGGCAACATCATCCTGTTCATCGACGAGATGCACACGCTGGTCGGCGCCGGCAAGGCCGACGGCGCTATGGACGCGTCCAACCTGTTGAAGCCCGCGCTGGCGCGCGGCGAGTTGCACTGCGTCGGCGCGACCACGCTCGACGAATACCGCAAGCATGTCGAGAAGGACGCCGCCCTTGCCCGCCGGTTCCAGCCCGTCTTCGTCGACGAGCCGACGGTGGAGGACACGGTCTCGATCCTGCGCGGCCTGAAGGAGAAATACGAGCAGCACCACAAGGTGCGCATTTCCGATTCTGCACTGGTGTCGGCAGCGACGCTTTCCAACCGCTATATCGCCGACCGCTTCCTGCCGGACAAGGCGATCGACCTGGTAGACGAGGCGGCGTCGCGGCTTCGCATGCAGGTCGATTCCAAGCCCGAGGCGCTGGACGAGGTCGACCGCCGCATCATGCAACTGAAGATCGAGCGCGAGGCGCTGAAGGTCGAGAAGGACGAGGCTTCGAAGGACCGGCTTGCCCGGCTGGAGAAGGAACTCGCCGGCCTCGAGGAGGAATCGACCGCGCTGACCACGAAGTGGCAGGCCGAAAAGCAGAAGCTCGGCCTCGCTGCCGACCTGAAGAAGCAGCTCGACGAGATGCGCAACGAACTGGCGATCGCGCAGCGCAAGGGCGAGTTCCAGCGCGCCGGCGAGCTTGCCTATGGCAAGATCCCGGAACTGGAGAAGAAGCTCAAGGAAGCCGAGGCCCAGGACGGCAAGACCGGCATGGTGGAAGAGGTGGTCACCCCTGACCACGTCGCGCATGTCGTGTCGCGCTGGACCGGCATTCCGGTCGACAAGATGCTCGAAGGGCAGCGCGAGAAGCTGTTGCGCATGGAAGACGAGATCGGCAAGCGGGTCGTCGGCCAGGGCGAGGCCGTGCAGGCGGTGGCCAAGGCTGTTCGGCGCGCCCGCGCCGGCCTGCAGGATCCAAACCGGCCGATCGGCTCGTTCATGTTCCTCGGGCCCACCGGCGTCGGCAAGACCGAGCTCACCAAGGCGCTGGCCAGCTTCCTGTTCGACGACGAGACGGCGCTGGTGCGCATCGACATGTCGGAGTTCATGGAGAAGCACTCCGTCGCCCGGCTGATCGGCGCGCCTCCCGGCTATGTCGGCTATGAGGAAGGCGGCGCGCTGACCGAAGCGGTGCGGCGCCGGCCTTACCAAGTGGTGCTGTTCGACGAGATCGAGAAGGCGCATCCGGACGTGTTCAACGTGCTCCTGCAGGTGCTCGATGACGGCCGGCTGACCGACGGCCAGGGCCGCACGGTCGACTTCCGCAACACGCTGATCATCATGACGTCGAACCTCGGCGCCGAATACCTGGTCAGCCTCAGCGACGACCAGGATGTCGATGCCGTGCGCGACGAGGTGATGAGCGTGGTGAAAGCCTCGTTCCGGCCGGAGTTCCTCAACCGCGTCGACGAGGTGATCCTGTTCCACCGGCTGCGCCGGCAGGACATGGACCGCATCGTCGAGATCCAGCTCAAGCGGCTGGAGAACCTGCTCGTCGACCGCAAGATCACGCTGTCGCTCGATCATGACGCGATCGAGTGGCTGGCCTCGAAAGGCTACGACCCGGCCTATGGCGCCAGGCCCCTGAAGCGGGTGATGCAGAAGGAGTTGCAGGACCCGCTGGCCGAGAAGATCCTGCTCGGTGAGATCCTCGACGGTTCGACCGTCAAGGTCACGGCGGGTTCCGATCGGCTGAACTTCCGCTCAAAGCCGACCGTGGTGGCGACGGAAGCCGCCGCCTGATCCGGGTCGAGCTTGAATGAACGCGAAGCGCGTCGCACCGGTGCGGCGCGCTTTGTTATTCCCGGTGACTGCGCATAATCGGCTGCCGATTCGGATAACCGGGAAGGACTCGATGAAGCTCGACGATTACAACGGCTTTTGCGCTTCATTGCCCGCCACGACGCATATCGTCCAATGGGGCGGCGCCCATGTCTGGAAGGTCGGCGGCAAGGTGTTCGCCATCGGCGGCTGGAACGACGGCGGCGAGCTTTTCGTCACCTTCAAATGTTCCGAGATGGCCTATGACGTGCTAAAGGATCAGCCGGGCTGCCGGCCGGCGCCCTATCTCGCTTCGCGCGGCATGAAATGGATCCAGCGTCAGACAAGCCAAAGCATGGATGATGCGGCGCTCAAGGACTATCTGCGCGAAAGCCACCGCCTGGTCGTGCTGAAGCTGACCAGACAGGCACGCAAGCAATTGGGGCTCGCGCAAACTGGCTGATGTTCCTCAAGGCACTGGAAATCCGCCATCTTCATGCCCGGTTCATGTTGGAACCTTAACTTGGGTAACTGGTTTGCTGGCGAAGATTCGCCCGTCAGAAGCCAGAGTCGACCGGAGAGCTTGACCCCCATGCTGCGCTTGATCTTTTCCCTATCGGCACTCGCGGCCGGGCTGGCGTCTTCCGGCGCGTTCGCCGCGCCGAGCGCGGATGGCCCGCAAGGCGTGCGCCCGGCTGAACGCGGCGTGCTGATGCTGGCCCAGGAAGGCAATATCGACATCTATTACGACGCCAGGGGCAATCGGGTGCTGGTCGATGCCGACACCGGCAAGGTCATCGCCATCCAGCCGCCGGGCAGCAGGCTCGACCGCCGCGCGCTTCGCCGGCAGATGCGCACGCAGGAGCTCGGCCGCGCGCCGGCCGAGGACGACGACCGCTACTATCTCGACAACCCCGAGGACATGGCCCGCTTTCGCCGGCGGCAGCTGGAGGAGAATGGCCGGGTCATCCCGCCGCCGGCCGACGAATACGATCCCAATAGCGGCGACAATTCCGTCGATGCCTATCCGCCGGCGCCCAACAATGACGAAGGCTACGCCACCACCTATCCGGAAGAGCCGAAGTCCAACACGATCAAGCGCCAGCCGCTGAACGAGGCGTCGATCGACCCGGAGCAGCCGGGCCAGGGCGAGGTGCTGCAGACCAATCCGGAGGCCTCGTTGCCGCCGAACACGGGCGGCAAGGCCAGTGTCGATCCGTCGCTGTCGCTCGGGGTGCGTCAGGATGTCGCCGCGCTGCAGGTGCTGCTCGATCGCGGCGGCGCCTCGCCGGGCGTGATCGATGGGCGCTTCGGCTCCAATGTCGACAAGGCGCTGGCCGCCTATAACGAAATAAACGGCACCAATCTCAAATCGACCGATGCGGTCGGCATCCAGGCGGCGCTCGCCCAGTCGGGCGGCGACGCCTTCGCTTCCTACACGATCACGCCGGAAGATGTTGCCGGCCCGTATGTCGCCTCGATCCCCGAGGACTACAGCCAGAAGGCCAAGCTCGACTGCATGTGCTACACCTCGGTCACCGAGGCGCTGGCCGAGCGCTTCCACATGGACGAGACCTATCTGAAGTCGATCAACAAGGGGGTGGACTTCAATCGCCCCGGCACGATGATCGAGGTCGCCAATTTCGGCAAGCTGGTCTCGACGCCGGTGACGCGCATCGTCGCCGACAAGACCAAGAAGGAAGTCTACGCCTATGATGGCAGCGGCAAGCTGGTCGCGGCCTATCCGGCCACCATCGGCTCGGCTGACACGCCGTCGCCGACCGGCATCCATGCCGTCTCGCGCATCGCGCTCGACCCGAACTACACCTACAACCCCAACATCAATTTCAAGCAGGGCCAGAACGACAAGATCCTGACTCTCCCGCCGGGACCGAACGGTCCGGTCGGCTCGGTGTGGATCGCGCTAGACAAGCCGACCTACGGCATCCACGGCACGCCCGATCCCTCCAAGATCGGCAAGACGGAGAGCCATGGCTGCGTGCGCCTGACCAACTGGGATGCACGCGAGCTTGCCAAGCTGGTGTCGCCGGGCGTCACGGTGGAGTTCGTCGGCGGACCGACAATCGCGGAGGTCGGCGGGACCTCAACCGATGAGTTTACGCAGCAGTGAGGCGCGCGGCGCCGCGGCATAGATGAGCTGCACCAGCAGGATGAAGCCGATGCTGAGCAGCGGCGTGATCAGACACAGCGCTGCGCCGACCGCCCATAGGGCCTGCGCCTTGACGATGCGATTGTAGACGGTGCGCCGCGTTTCAGCGTCGACGTCCTCGGCGATCATGCCGTTCCTGTCGGCATACCACCAACTGGCGAACAGCGTCGCGCCCAGCATCAGCAGGTTCAGCCAGTAGACCAGCACCGCGATCCTGAACTCGAGGAAATCGGCCAGCAGGTCGGTCGAGAAGGGCAATAGCGCTATAAAGGCAAGAAAGCACAGGTTGAGCGTCGCCAGCCTGCGGTCCGACTTCGCGATCAGGCCATGCTGCGCCTGCTGGCCGAACCAGAAGATGGTGAGCGTCAGGAAGCTCAGCGCATAGGTCAGAAAGCGTGGCGCGAGCGCGAGGATCGCTCCGAGCAACTCGCCTTCCGAGTGCACCGCCTCATGCGCCGGCACCCTGATCTCCAGCACGATCAGGGTCAGCGCGATGGCGAAGACGCCGTCGGTGATGCCGACGATGCGCCCGCGTCCTTCCGCCGACGGTTCGAGCGGCCGCTTCATGGCTTCCCCCTCCATACGTAATGTTGGAACCTAGCACGCGATCGGCGGTTTGCCTTCAAGATTGCCGTTCACCTCGCCACCCGACCAGTGCCATCTGGTTTCAAGAACAGCGATGCTCTGGCTTGTTGTTGCGCCCACGCAAGAGGGCTAAGCAGGGATCCCATGTCATCCGCGAGCGAAACCACGGCCGATTCGCATTCGCCCGCGCGCGCGAACGGCACGTTCTGTCCCCAGACGCAGCGCAAATTCGTGCTGGTGTCGGCAATCCTCGCCTCGGCACTCGGCTTCATCGACGGCTCGATCCTTGCGATCGCCATGCCGGCGCTGCGCGCCGACCTCGGCGCCAGCCTGGCGGAGGCGCAGTGGATTTCCAACGCCTATGCGCTGACGCTGTCGGCGCTCATCCTGGCGGGCGGCGCCGCAGGCGACCGGTTCGGGCTGCGGCGCGCCTTCGTGACAGGCATCGCACTGTTCATCGCCGCCTCGCTCGCCTGCGCGGTGGCTCCCGACCCGGCCATTTTGATCGCCTTCCGCGCCATCCAGGGCATCGGCGCGGCGATCATGGTGCCGGGCAGCCTCGCCATCATCGCCAAAGCCTATCCGAAGAAGGAGCGCGGCCGGGCGATCGGCATCTGGGCCGCCGCTTCGGCGCTGACCACGGCGCTCGGCCCCGTTCTGGGCGGCTTCGTTTTGACGACGTTCGGCAACGGGGTCTGGCGCGCGATCTTCGCCATCAACCTGCCGCTTGGGCTGATCTCTATCTATCTGCTTTTGGCCAAGTTGCCGGCCGACAAACCGACCGAAAAACGCAGCCTCGACCTTGGGGGCGCCGCGCTGGCGACGCTTGCCTTCGGCCTGCTCGCCTACGGGCTGACGGCCATGAATGCCGAAGGCGGCGGAATGCTGTCAACGCCCGCGATCGTTGCCGGTGTGGTCCTGCTCTTTGTCTTCATCGCTTATGAGCGCTGGCAGCGCGATCCGATGATCGATCTCGGCCTGTTCCGCATCCGCGCCTTTGCCGGCGCCAACCTGGCGACATTCTTCCTCTATTTCGCGCTGTCGGCCAATCTGTTCTACCTGCCGATGCTTCTGATCGCCGGCTGGAGGTTGAGCGAGGCCGAGGTCGGCTTCATCTTCCTGCCCTTGTCGGCATTGATCGCGCTCCTGTCCGGGCCGGTCGGCCAGTGGTCGGACCGGATCGGTCCGCGCTTTCCGATCGCCTGCGGCAGCATGTTCGTCGCCATCGCCTTCGCCGGCCTCGCTTTGCTCACGCATTTCGGCATCCACAATTTCTGGACCGGGACATTTCCGCTGATGGCGCTGATGGGCCTAGGCATGGCGCAAGTCGTGTCACCGTTGTCGACCGCGGTCATGACGTCCGTCGAGGACAAGGATACCGGCGCCGCGTCCGGCATCAACAATGCGGTCTCGCGCGTCGGCGGCCTGATCGCGGTGGCGGCGATGGGTTCGCTGGCGGCCTGGGTTTACGCGCGGATCATCGGCAATGCTTCCGGGGTGCCAGGTTTCGGCGAGCCGCCCGCTTCCGGGCTTGCGGCCAATCTCGACGCGGCCAGAGTGGCGGCAAGCGATTCGGCTTTCACCGCGGTCGCGGCGGTCACGGCGTTGCTTTGCGTGCTTTCTTCCCTTATCGCCTGGTTCACGGTTCCCGGACAGGCATCGCCCTGGCCGCGGCAGACAGACGAATCGCGCGATTAGAGCAATTCCAGGAAAAGTGTGAGCGGTTAGGCCCGTCGACTTCGCCGTAGCCTTCCGTCTGGAATTGCGTCGAAACAGGTGGAGCGGTTCCTGGAACTGCTTAGTTCGGAAGCTGCGAATCAGTCTTGGCGCTGGCGACCTTCAGCGAGTTGCCGTCTTCCTGCTTCAGAAGATCGTCGATGCGCTCGCGCTCTTTCTTGAAGGCCACGAGATCGTCACCCTTCAGCACCTTGCCGACCGGCAGGCGCACGCGCATTGAATCGACCTTGGTGCCATTGACGATGAGTTCGTAGTGAAGATGCGGGCCCGTCGACAGGCCGGTCTGGCCGAGATAGCCGATGACTTGACCCTGGCGGACATGGAGGCCGGGCTCGATGCCTTTGGCAAAAGCGCTCTGGTGGTTGTAGGACGTCTCGTAGCCATTGGCATGGCGGATGATGATCTGCTTGCCATAGCCGCCGGCCCAGCCGGCCTTTTCCACGACGCCATTGCCGGCCGCGATGATGGGCGATCCGATGGGGGCAGCCCAGTCCGTGCCGGTGTGCATGCGCACATAGCCCAGAATCGGGTGACGGCGCGCGCCGAAGCCGGAGGTGAAGCGCCCGTTGGGGAGCGGGTTGCGCAGCAGGAACTGCTTGGCGCTCGAACCGTTCTCGTCGAAATAGTCGGTGCTGCCGTCCTGCATCTGGAAGCGATAGAAATTCCGCGTCTGCCCGCCGAAGGTCGCCGACACGTAGAGAAGCTCGGAATTGTCGGAGGTCTGGTCGTCGCCGTCGGGCTGCGAGAACAGCACCTCCAGCCGGTCGGCCGGCGAAAGCCGCGACTGGAAATCGACGTCGGAAGCGAGAAGCTTGATCAGCTTCTGCGTCATCGCTTTCGACATGCCGTAGGAATAGGCGGTGCGATAGATGCCGTCATAGACATTGGGCAGGTTGCCGCGCACCACCACCGGCTGCGAATCATCGAACGCCGTCAAAAGCTCGGGATTTGGCTCCGGCTCCTGGGCCGGCACAAACTGGCCGCGGTCGTCGAGCGCGATGGTGACGATGTGCGTGGTCTTGTCATAGACGCTGGTGCGCACGACCTTGGCGATGTCGCCGCGCACTTCGAGGCCGACACGCAGCACCGTCCCGGCCTTGAGCGCCGTGGCGTTCAACAACTTGCCGATCGCTTCCGCCATGCCGGTGGCGTCAGCGCCGGTGTAGCCCGAATCGGCATAGGCCTCGGCGATATCGGTATCCTCGGTGAAGGGGATGATTTCCTCGGCGAAGGCCGGCGTCTGATCTTCCAGGGTGGCGCGCGGCGCCACCGAAACGTTTTCCTGGGTGATCTTCACGTCGTAGGAACCGGCCATCGATTCGGCGAAGGCGTCGCCGAATCGCTGCGGATCGACATAATGCAGCGCCGCCACCTGGACGGCGCCGTCGCTCAAGCCGTTGCTGGCGTCGCGAACCACCTTTTCCACCTCGTCGGCCGACAGGTCGCTCTTTTCGTCGAATGAAGCCGTCTCGATCGGGAAATCGACCGTCTTGAGGCTCATTTCGCTCTCGACCTTGGCGCCGTAGATCTGCGCGGCGGCCGCGGTGGCCGTTGCCGGCTGGGCGTTGTCGTCGCTGTCGTCGCCGAACACCTGCAACGGGTCGAAGGGCGGATAGGGGCGGTTGGTGGTGTGGCCGGCGGCCAAGGCCATCTTGATCTGCACGAAAGGCATGGTGTGGATAACGTCGCGGTCGCCGACCTTGGTGACCATCGACACTTCCATGCGCCGCCGGTCTTTTGCCCGGGCGATCTGGCGGGGTGCTACGAGCCTGGTGGTCTTTGCTTGCTCGCCGGAATCATCGCCGCCGCCGGCAAGACCGATGAGCTCGGCGATTTCCGGCGGAGTCGCCAATTGCTGGCGGCCATCAAGGGCGGCGAACAAGGCCACGCCCATCAACACGCTCGAGGTCACACCGGTGAGGAACGTGCCCGACAGCCAGCGCGCCGAGACCTCGCGGCGGTCAGGCGGACCGCTGCGGCCGTCCGCGATCAGCGGCGGCTCGTTGCCGAGTTCGGCTATGACCTCTTCGGTGTCCGGCATCCAGAAAGGCTGCTTCTTCCCCAGGCGAAACGGCTTGTCGTTCTC
>NZ_CP034445.1:2022500-2025000 GCF_003952405.1 Mesorhizobium sp. M2A.F.Ca.ET.043.02.1.1 | reverse complement strand
CTGAATCGAAGCCCCAGTAAACGGCGGCCGTAACTATAACGGTCCTAAGGTAGCGAAATTCCTTGTCGGGTAAGTTCCGACCTGCACGAATGGCGTAACGACTTCCCCGCTGTCTCCAGCATAGACTCAGTGAAATTGAATTCCCCGTGAAGATGCGGGGTTCCTGCGGTTAGACGGAAAGACCCCGTGCACCTTTACTATAGCTTTACATTGGCATTCGTAGTGGCATGTGTAGGATAGGTGGTAGGCTTTGAAGCCTGGGCGCCAGCTCAGGTGGAGCCACCCTTGAAATACCACCCTTATTACTATGGATGTCTAACCGCGGCCCGTTATCCGGGTCCGGGACAATGTATGGTGGGTAGTTTGACTGGGGCGGTCGCCTCCTAAAGAGTAACGGAGGCGCGCGATGGTGGGCTCAGAACGGTCGGAAATCGTTCGCTGAGTGCAATGGCATAAGCCTGCCTGACTGCGAGACTGACAAGTCGAGCAGAGACGAAAGTCGGTCATAGTGATCCGGTGGTCCCGCGTGGAAGGGCCATCGCTCAACGGATAAAAGGTACGCCGGGGATAACAGGCTGATGACCCCCAAGAGTCCATATCGACGGGGTTGTTTGGCACCTCGATGTCGACTCATCGCATCCTGGGGCTGGAGCAGGTCCCAAGGGTATGGCTGTTCGCCATTTAAAGCGGTACGTGAGTTGGGTTCAGAACGTCGTGAGACAGTTCGGTCCCTATCTGCCGTGGGTGTAGGAATATTGAAAGGATCTGTCCCTAGTACGAGAGGACCGGGATGGACGGATCTCTGGTGGACCTGTTGTGGCGCCAGCCGCATCGCAGGGTAGCTATATCCGGACGGGATAACCGCTGAAGGCATCTAAGCGGGAAACCCACCTTGAAACGAGTATTCCCTGAGAACCGTGGAAGACGACCACGTTGATAGGCCGGGTGTGGAAGAGCGGCAACGCTTGAAGCTTACCGGTACTAATAGTTCGATAGGCTTGATCGTTCTCATTACTTATATCCATCAAGGCGCAATCCGAAGGATTGTCGCCATTCTCACTCACGCTTGTTCCGCCCTTCGGGCGGCGCTACGTGGGTGCGGCGCATCGGCGCCGACGGTCGGTCGACCTTGCGAAGCTTCGCTTCGAAAGGCGCCGGGCTGAAATGAACATCCAGGGCACAACAAAGACCAGCGAATAGCTTGGAAAGCAGCAAATAGGGTCCCCTATTGGCTACTCACTATCGGCTATTCGCTCAAAAAAAGCTTCTCGATTTGAACATGCGTTTTGCCGACCTGGTGGTTATGGCGGAGCGGCTGCACCCGATCCCATTCCGAACTCGGCCGTGAAACGCTCCAGCGCTGATGGTACTTCGTCTCAAGACGCGGGAGAGTAGGTCGCTGCCAGGTCTGCCAAGCGCATGTTCACCCTCACATCCGGATCAAAAACCCGGATCGAGCTAAATCTTCTCTCTACGATAAAGGCCCGCCAACGGGACCACGGGCCGCGAAAGCGGCCCTTTCATTTGGTGAGCCATCTACCTATCTGTAGGCCAGCCTATTCCCAGGCTTGCGCTTACGTCCAACAACGCAAGCAAACGCTTGCTCGTAGTCGCAAGCAAACGCTTGCTCGTAGGTGACGCGGGGTGGAGCAGCCCGGTAGCTCGTCAGGCTCATAACCTGAAGGTCACAGGTTCAAATCCTGTCCCCGCAACCAAACAAACGCCCGCGAAAGCGGGCGTTTTGCTTTTTGGCCGCCAGGGCCGGTAGTTCATCCTTGCTTACCGAATCCAGCAGGATCGCCGCGCGCCAATTCCTTCAGATATGCACGCAGCGACCGCGGCTCACGACCCAGGATCGCACGCAGCGTCAGCGGGTTGCCGAGCAGCCCGTGGTGATCGTAGTGATCGAACATCGCCTTCAAGTCCTGGGAAACGACACCGAGGACACCGGGATCGCGGCGCTCCCCGATTTTGCGGCCCAGCACATCGCTCATCAGCGCGCCGACGTCGTGTCGATCGAGTTGCCCGCGTGCGCAAAGTTCGAACGTGCCAAAAAGCAGCCGGTCTTCCGTCAGGGCTATCGCCGCGACCTCGGCGACATCGCGATAGTCGACCAGCGAGAAACGGGTCTCGGACGACCAAGGCTCCGCGAGCACGCCCTCCTTCACGATTTTGGGCCAGAATGCCGCGTAGTTCTGAAAGTAGCGCGCCGGATGGAGGAACGTATATTCCAGGCCGGAGTTGAGAACCGCCTCCTCGACCGGCGCCTTGGCGACATGATTGACGAGGTCCGAAAGCGCCGGATGGATCACGGCCGAAAACACCAATCGGCGCACACCCGCGTCGATGGCAGCCTTCACGACAGTTTTTCCCACGTTCGCCTCGGCGGGAATGAAGGCCGGGGCGATATAGAAGACGGCGCCGACGTCCTTGAGTGCTGCGTCTAAAGCCGCGCGATCGCGCAGGTCGCCGATGGCGACTTCGGTTGCGCCGTGACCGC
>NZ_CP034445.1:0-2017500 GCF_003952405.1 Mesorhizobium sp. M2A.F.Ca.ET.043.02.1.1 | reverse complement strand
GAAACCCACCTAAGGTACTTGGAAAATCAGAGCGGCAGGTTGCGACGATCTCTTTGAGGTCGCGCTGTTTGCCGCTGTGGTTTCCAAGTATCGCTAATAGGTAACTTATCCTGAATCCATAGGGATAAAGTGGCGAACGCGGGGAACTGAAACATCTAAGTACCCGTAGGAAAGGACATCAACCGAGACTCCGGAAGTAGTGGCGAGCGAACCCGGACCAGGCCAGTGGCGATTGAGAGACAAGCGGAACCTTCTGGAAAGTAGGGCCATAGCGGGTGACAGCCCCGTACGCGTAATGCGATCAATCGTCCTCGAGTAAGGCGGGACACGTGAAATCCTGTCTGAAATTGGGAGGACCACCTTCCAAGCCTAAGTACTCGTGCATGACCGATAGCGAACTAGTACCGTGAGGGAAAGGTGAAAAGCACCCCGACAAGGGGAGTGAAAGAGTACCTGAAACCGATTGCCTACAAACAGTGGGAGCCCGCAAGGGTGACCACGTACCTTTTGTATAATGGGTCAGCGACTTAGTGTGACGAGCAAGCTTAAACCGGTAGGTGTAGGCGCAGCGAAAGCGAGTCTGAACAGGGCGTTCAGTTCGTCGCATTAGACCCGAAACCGAGTGATCTAGCCATGAGCAGGCTGAAGGTAAGGTAACACTTACTGGAGGGCCGAACCCATAACTGTTGCAATAGTTCGGGATGACTTGTGGCTAGGGGTGAAAGGCCAATCAAACTCGGAAATAGCTGGTTCTCCGCGAAATCTATTTAGGTAGAGCGTCGACCGAATACCCCAGGGGGTAGAGCACTGGATGGGCTAGGGGTCCTCACCGGATTACCAAACCTAACCAAACTCCGAATACCTGGGAGTACTAGTCGGCAGACACACGGCGGGTGCTAACGTCCGTCGTGAAAAGGGAAACAACCCTGACCTACAGCTAAGGTCCCCAAGTTATGGCTAAGTGGGAAAGGATGTGAGGATCCCAAAACAACCAGGATGTTGGCTTAGAAGCAGCCATCATTTAAAGAAAGCGTAACAGCTCACTGGTCTAAATAAGGGTCTTTGCGCCGAAAATGTAACGGGGCTAAAGCCATACACCGAAGCTTAGGGTTCGTGAGCAATCACGAGCGGTAGCGGAGCGTTCTGTAAGCTGATGAAGCCGTACCCGTGAGGGGCGGTGGAGGTATCAGAAGTGCGAATGCTGACATGAGTAACGTAAGGGGAGTGAGAGACTCCCCCGCCGAAAGACCAAGGGTTCCTGCTTAAAGTTAATCTGAGCAGGGTTAGCCGGCCCCTAAGACGAGGCGGAAACGCGTAGTCGATGGGAACCACGTTAATATTCGTGGGCCTGGAGGTAGTGACGGATCACACAAGTTGTCCAATCTTATCGGATTGAACGGGCAGCGGAGTGGTTCCAGGAAATAGCTCCTCCTTATAGACCGTACCCGAAACCGACACTGGTGGTCAGGTAGAGTATACCAAGGCGCTTGAGAGAACTATGCTGAAGGAACTCGGCAAATTGCACGCGTAACTTCGGAAGAAGCGTGACCCTTTTCTGCGCAAGCAGGGGAGGGTGGCACAGACCAGGGGGTAGCGACTGTTTATCAAAAACACAGGGCTCTGCGAAGCCGCAAGGCGACGTATAGGGTCTGACGCCTGCCCGGTGCTGGAAGGTTAAGAGGAGGGGTGCAAGCTCTGAATCGAAGCCCCAGTAAACGGCGGCCGTAACTATAACGGTCCTAAGGTAGCGAAATTCCTTGTCGGGTAAGTTCCGACCTGCACGAATGGCGTAACGACTTCCCCGCTGTCTCCAGCATAGACTCAGTGAAATTGAATTCCCCGTGAAGATGCGGGGTTCCTGCGGTTAGACGGAAAGACCCCGTGCACCTTTACTATAGCTTTACATTGGCATTCGTAGTGGCATGTGTAGGATAGGTGGTAGGCTTTGAAGCCTGGGCGCCAGCTCAGGTGGAGCCACCCTTGAAATACCACCCTTATTACTATGGATGTCTAACCGCGGCCCGTTATCCGGGTCCGGGACAATGTATGGTGGGTAGTTTGACTGGGGCGGTCGCCTCCTAAAGAGTAACGGAGGCGCGCGATGGTGGGCTCAGAACGGTCGGAAATCGTTCGCTGAGTGCAATGGCATAAGCCTGCCTGACTGCGAGACTGACAAGTCGAGCAGAGACGAAAGTCGGTCATAGTGATCCGGTGGTCCCGCGTGGAAGGGCCATCGCTCAACGGATAAAAGGTACGCCGGGGATAACAGGCTGATGACCCCCAAGAGTCCATATCGACGGGGTTGTTTGGCACCTCGATGTCGACTCATCGCATCCTGGGGCTGGAGCAGGTCCCAAGGGTATGGCTGTTCGCCATTTAAAGCGGTACGTGAGTTGGGTTCAGAACGTCGTGAGACAGTTCGGTCCCTATCTGCCGTGGGTGTAGGAATATTGAAAGGATCTGTCCCTAGTACGAGAGGACCGGGATGGACGGATCTCTGGTGGACCTGTTGTGGCGCCAGCCGCATCGCAGGGTAGCTATATCCGGACGGGATAACCGCTGAAGGCATCTAAGCGGGAAACCCACCTTGAAACGAGTATTCCCTGAGAACCGTGGAAGACGACCACGTTGATAGGCCGGGTGTGGAAGAGCGGCAACGCTTGAAGCTTACCGGTACTAATAGTTCGATAGGCTTGATCGTTCTCATTACTTATATCCATCAAGGCGCAATCCGAAGGATTGTCGCCATTCTCACTCACGCTTGTTCCGCCCTTCGGGCGGCGCTACGTGGGTGCGGCGCATCGGCGCCGACGGTCGGTCGACCTTGCGAAGCTTCGCTTCGAAAGGCGCCGGGCTGAAATGAACATCCAGGGCACAACAAAGACCAGCGAATAGCTTGGAAAGCAGCAAATAGGGTCCCCTATTGGCTACTCACTATCGGCTATTCGCTCAAAAAAAGCTTCTCGATTTGAACATGCGTTTTGCCGACCTGGTGGTTATGGCGGAGCGGCTGCACCCGATCCCATTCCGAACTCGGCCGTGAAACGCTCCAGCGCTGATGGTACTTCGTCTCAAGACGCGGGAGAGTAGGTCGCTGCCAGGTCTGCCAAGCGCATGTTCACCCTCACATCCGGATCAAAAACCCGGATCGAGCTAAATCTTCTCTCTACGATAAAGGCCCGCCAACGGGACCACGGGCCGCGAAAGCGGCCCTTTCATTTGGTGAGCCATCTACCTATCTGTAGGCCAGCCTATTCCCAGGCTTGCGCTTACGTCCAACAACGCAAGCAAACGCTTGCTCGTAGTCGCAAGCAAACGCTTGCTCGTAGGTGACGCGGGGTGGAGCAGCCCGGTAGCTCGTCAGGCTCATAACCTGAAGGTCACAGGTTCAAATCCTGTCCCCGCAACCAAACAAACGCCCGCGAAAGCGGGCGTTTTGCTTTTTGGTGCCCGTCGCCGGATTGGAGCAGAAGGCAAATCCTGTTCCGCAGTCACTGATACGAGCACCCCGCGAGCCCAACTCGGAGATTTCCCTTTTATCGCCCTTCCAGCCGTTCGCTGCTTGATCCAACCGAGGATCTTGCAGTTCCCATAGAGTACCGGCCGCTCTCCTGCCCGCACTTCAGCTTGCCGGCGTCAAACGCTCTCGAGATAGGTCTCGATCTCGAAGTCGCTGACATTCAGCGCGAACGTGTTCAGTTCCTGGCGCTTGCAGGCGACAAAGGCGTCGCGCAGCACGTCCGGGAAGATCTCGGCGACACGCGGGCCAGCCTCGAAGGCGGCGATCGCCGAAGCCCAGTCCGGCGGCAGCTTAGCGAGCGTCAGCCCCTGGCCTTCGCCGCCGGTCGGCTCGCCGGGCGAGAGCTGGCGCTCGATGCCGATCAACGCCGCGCCGAGGATCGCCGCCAGCACCAGATAGGGATTGGCATCGGCGCCGGAGACGCGATGCTCGATGCGGCGCGCAGCCGAAGGTCCGCCTGGAATGCGGATCGCCACCATGCGGTTCTCGTAGCCCCAGGCGACGGCGGTCGGCGCGTAGGATCTCGGCCGCAGCCGGCGGTAGGAATTGAAATGCGGCGCGAATACCAGCGTGCTTTGCGCCATCGCGTCAAGCAGGCCACCGACCGCGTGGCGCATTGTTTCGGAGCCCTGGTCGGAACCGTCGTCGAAGATGTTGCGGCCCTGCCTGTCGAGCACGCTGAAATGGACATGGAAACCGTTGCCGGCGCGCTCGCCATAGGGCTTGGCCATGAAGCAGGCGGCGAAGCCATGCTTGCGGGCGATGCCCTTCACGGTACGCTTGAAAAGCACCGCATCGTCGGCTGCGCGCAAGGCGTCGGGCACATGGTTCAAATTGATCTCGAACTGGCCGACGCCGTTCTCGGCAATCGCAGTGTCGACCGGAATGTCCTGCATGCGGCAGGCTTCGTAGATATCGTGGATGAAGGCTTCGAAATCGTCGACCTCGTCGATCGAGAGCGCGGCGTCGGAATCGAGGCGCCTGCCGGTGACCGGCGAGACGGGGCCGACTGGCCGCTGCGAGGTCGGATCGACAAGATAGAATTCGAGCTCGGTCGCGGTGACGGGCGTCAGGCCGAGCGCGGCGTAGCGGTCGAGGATGCGGGCCAGCGCGCGGCGCGGATCGCCGAGATAGGGCGCGCCGCCGTCATCCGCCAGCCAGAGCGGCAGAAGCGCGGTCGGATGGGCCGTCCAGTTGACCGGCAGTATGCCGCGTCCGGTCCAGTGGCAAAGCCCGTCGGCGTCGCCGGTCGAGAAGACCTGGGCGTTGCCTTCGATGTCCTCGCCCCAGATGTCGAGGCCGATGGCCGAATAGGGCATGCGCAGCTTGCCTTTGAGCGCCTTGCGCGCCTGCTCGACCGGAATGCGCTTGCCGCGCATGATGCCGTTCAGGTCGCACACCGCCGCCCGCAGGCTCTGGATGTCCTTCCTGCTTTCAAGCCAGTTCAAAACGTCCGTGATTGCGTCGCTCAATTTCCAGCCCCTTTTTAGGTGCTGTAGCCCTTGCAGGCTACGATATCCAATTTTCAGCTTGTGAGTTTACGAAGGCCGCATCGGCTGGCGCCGAAAGGCTTTTCTTCATCTTTTCAAGTCACTAGCTGGGATATCGGGCGGCATTTTCCGGTTCATTTTCGCGATCTGCGATCGCAGCATAGCGATATGGTCAGCGAAAGCCAAGCCGGATTCGGCGTGTCGTCATCTTAGCTACCCGCGATTGATCGCGCAGTTACGCTGATAAAGCGTCCTCATGCTATCGAGCAAATGGGCTCAATATTCCACTGCCCCCGGGTCCCCGTGAGCACCTGGGTCTAGTCTTGATCGCTGGTTAATAGAGCGCTCATGGTATACTCGGTCTGAAATAATGGTTCTGCCTCGCGTGATTTTCGTTCACAATGAGTAATCCAAAAGGTCAACACTTTATTCCGCGCTTGCATCTCCAGCACTTTGCTGGGGTGCAGCCGAAAGGTCACGTCTGGACATATACGAAGGCCGACGGCAAGAAATTTTCCCGCATGCCCGAAGAGACGGCCAAGCAAACTCATTTCTATTCCGTTGAAGCGCCGGATGGCAGTTATGACCTTCGCATCGAAGAAATGCTGGCTCGGATCGAAAGCACGTGCGCTCCAATCTACATGCGGCTGATCAACGGCAAGATTCCGGAGCACCAGGACAAGATGGACATGGCGCAGTTCCTAGCCGTGATGGTGGTGCGTACACCTGGTTCCAGGAAAGACGCGGCCGAGATGGTTGGCCGCATGATTCAGATTCGGAACTATGCGACTGGTGTACACGACCGGGCCTTCAATTCGCTGGTGCATCGGATCGAGCAGGGCGAAGGCAGGCAGCTTACCGAAGAGAGCAGAACTTCCCTTCGGAGGAGCCTGATTGACCCTAGCGGCTACCGGCTCGAACTGGGGAAGGAGTGGGCGTTGCAGCACCTCACTGCTGCCGACAAGCTGACACCCGTACTTTTCCAGATGCGTTGGCGGACCATTGGGGCCGCTCAGGGTTTCTTTATCACCAGCGACGACCCGGTTGTTCGTTGGGTAGAACCTAAGACTTGGCACCCGATTTACGGCGACCACGGCTATCTGAACAAGACAGCCGTTGTGACCTTTCCACTCACACCGAAGGTCATGCTGGCAATGAGCTGGGAGGACGAAGGCGCCAATGCCTTCGCGGGTAGGCGAGGCGTAGATAGGCTGAATAGACTGCGTGCATTGCAGGCGGATTAGTACCTTTATGCTCATCTCGATCACGAGGTCATCAGGCGTATGGCAGTCGCGACCAAAGGCTCGCGTCCACGTATGACGACTGAGGGCTTCGGACCTAAGAAGTTTGCTGCGACGACTTTACGGCGAGGTCGAGCAAATCGGCCGAGTTGAGGAAGTGCCGAGAATCATCGAACAACCCGCCTGCTTACTCTAGTGGCGCATCTCCGGAAACTTCACCTGCCCGAGGATATGCGTGGCGCCCTCCTCGATGTCACGCACGATCGCCCGACGCGCCCGCTCGCCGTCGCCGGCCTCGATCGCCGCCACGACCTCCTCATGGTAGTCGATACCCAGAATGCCGGCGAGATCATCCTCGAAACCGATATGCAGGTTTCGCAGGAAAGGCCCAACCTGCATCCACACCGTCTCGATGAGGAAGATCATCTGTTCGTTGCCGCAATGGCGATAGACCCCGAATTTGAAGTCGTGGTTCTTGCGCAGATAGTTTTCGATGCCGCCATTGCGGGCGGCCTCGGTGAGTTCGGCGCAGTGGCGCCGGATCGCGCGCAGATTGTTGCCGTTGATGCGTTTCGTCGCGAGCTCGGTCGCGGTGCCCTCGAGGATGGTGCGCACCGCGGTCAATTGCGAGAAGCGATCGGCGGAGATCAGAGGCACCTCGACGCTGCCGTTCGGCATCGGGCTCAGCGCCCGCAGCGCTTGCAGTCGGGTGAAAGCGCTGCGCACCGGCATGTCGCTGGTGCCGAGTTCCTTGGCAAGCTTGCGCGAGGTCAGCTTCTGGCCAGGCTGCAACTGTCCGGACATAAGGGCCCGAACGAGCTCCAGATAGACTTTCTCATGCAGGGGAACGGTATCGACAGCGGTCAGTCCGATTCGCGATTTGTCGGCCATTGGCTCTGCGTTACTCGTCGTCCTGAAAGCTGCTTCGTCGCTGCCGCGGGGACAGGTTCCGATGGCATTGGGACGCACGATAGACGGTTAACGCGCGCTGCCGCAAGGGAGCGCGCGCCCGTCGCCCAACCGCGTCATTGCGACTGCGACGTTATCGAACCCCGATGCCCGCCAAAAGGCCGCCATCTATCCTGTAGTCGGCCCCGGTGCAGAAGCTTGCCTTGGACGAGCATAGGAACGCGATCAGGTCCGCCACTTCCTCCGGCTCGCCGATGCGGCCGAGCGGATGCGCTTCGCCGAAGCGTTTGAAGGCCGCCTCGACATCCGCATTGCGATCTTCGGCGCGGGCGGCGCGTTCGAGGATCGGGGTACGCACGGACCCCGGGCTGACGGAGTTCACGCGGATGCCTTTTCGGGCATAGTCGAGCGCCAGCGAGCGCGTCAGCGTGTGGATCGCGCCCTTGGTGGTGGCGTAGGCTGCGACATTCTCCTGGCAGGCGGTGCCCTGCACCGAGGCGACGTTTACGATGGCGCCGCCGCCGCGCTTGATCATCTCCGGTATGCCGAAACGGGCGGTGAGGTAGATCGATCCGACATTGACCGACATCGCCCGGTTCCAGGTCTCGAAATCCGTCGTCGTGGCCGTGCCGTAGGGATGCACGGCGGCCGAATTGACGATGACGTCCAGCCCGCCGAATTTCTCGACGCCGGAAGCGATCGCCCTCTCGACCTGGTCGGGCACGGCAACGTCCGTGGCGAGCACGAGGGCGGCGGCGCCCGCGCGGTTGAGCTCGGCCTGCAGCATCGCGTTGGCGGCTTGGTCGATGCCCAGCGCGATGATCGCGGCGCCGCCCTCGGCAAGACGGCGCGCGGTTGCCTCGGCGATCCCGGTCGTTCCCGTCACCAGGGCAACCTTGCCGTCGAAATCGTTCATGGACAAAACTCCTGCAATGATGAACGAAAGCGCCTGTCGGTGGTTCGTCGGAAGGCGCCGCGATCCCCTGATTTGACGGCCATTGTCATCCGACAATATGGTCGATCGCAACCACGCTGAAGCGCTCGCGCCGAAATGGGTTCGGTCCGATGCGGCTTTACGTCTTTGTTTTGATGCATGGCGGCCGTTCAGATACGACACGGATGAAAACGCATGCTTTGGGAGGCAGTCATGGAACAATGCTGGCGCTGGTACGGCCCGAACGACCCGGTCACACTCGACCACATCAAGCAGGCCGGGGCGACTGGTATCGTCACGGCGCTGCACGACATCTATGACGGCAACGCCTGGCCGCTCGACGCCATTCTCGAACGCAAGCGCATCATCGAGGCGGCGGGGCTGACATGGTCGGTGGTGGAGAGCATTCCGGTCCACAATTCGATCAAGACGGGGACGCCCGAGCGGGAGCGCTACGCCGGCTGGTACAGGGATACGATCCGGGCGCTGGCGAAGGCCGGCATTTCGACGATCTGCTACAACTTCATGCCGGTGGTGGACTGGACGCGCACCGACCTCATGTACCGGTTGCCGACCACCGGCTACGCGTTGCGCTTCGATGCGCTCGACTTCGCCGCCTACGACGTCTTCGTGCTGAAGCGGCCGAATGCCGAGGCGAGCTACGGTCCGGAGCGCCTTAAGGAGGCGGAAGCACGACTGAAGACTCTGAGCAACGACGACATCGAGAAAATAGAGCGCAATCTGATCGCCGGCCTGCCGGCCACCGAGCGCACCTACAATCGCGAGACGATGCGTCAGGCGCTTGCCGATTACGCCGCGATCGGCCCGGCCGAACTGCGCGCCAACCTCGCCTGGTTCCTGAAGGAGATCATTCCGGTCGCCGAGGAAGTCGGCGCGCGCATGTGCATCCATCCCGACGATCCGCCCTTCTCGCTCTACGGTTTGCCGCGCGTGGTTTCCACGGCGGACGACGCGCGCTTCATCGTGGGAACGGTCGACAGCCCGTCGAACGGACTGACCTTCTGCACCGGCTCCTACGGCGTGCGCGCCGACAACGACCTGGTCGCGATGATCGAGGAGTTCGGACCGAAGATCCATTTCGCGCATCTGCGCAACGTGACGCGCGAGGCGGATGGCTCGTTCTACGAGGCCGAGCATCTGGAAGGCTCGACCGACATGGCCGAAGTCATCCTGGCGCTGATGAAGGAGGAGGCGCGCCGGCGCAAGGAAGGCCGGTCCGACTGGCGCATCCCGATGCGGCCGGACCATGGCCATCTGCTCGCCGACGATATCGGCAAGACGAAGATCAATCCCGGCTATTCGCTGATCGGCAGGCTGAAAGGCCTTGCCGAGCTGCGCGGCATCATGCGCGCCGTGGAGCGGTTCGAGCTGGCCTGAGAGGCGGACGCCGAAGCGCTTGGCATGGCGGCCTGACCCGACGAGGTCGCCGCTGAACCGGGCCGCCGCTCAGTTGGAGGGAACGCTCTCCAATCTGCGTTGAGTCTCGTTCGTCCTGGCGACGTAGCTGCGCCAGCCGCCATAGGCCGAGATGTCCGTCGCCGCCAACAGGCCGACGCTCTCCGCCAGGAAACCCTTGGCCGAGGTGCCGTCGTCGAGCTCGATGGTGCCGATGCCGAGCGGCGGCGGGATGGCGGCGACGAAACGGCCGAAGGCATCGGCGCAAAGGCGCCAGACCTCGATCTCGATGGCGGTGCCGCCGTGGCCGACCCGGACAAGCCCGGGCTTGGGCGGGGTCTGGCCGGCGAGCTCATAGAGCTTGTAGGACGGCGTCGTCCGCGCCGACCTGCTGAAGCTTGCGCCGGCCTCCTTCAATTGGCCGTTGAGCGGCATTCCCGAAAGATGGGCGCCGACCACCACCAGTTCGATCGTGCCATCATCGGCCGGCGCGCCGACAGGCTGCGCGCTCGACTGCGGCCATCCGGTCGCGCCGAGAGCGAGGCCGCTCGCGGCATGGAGATCGCGTGCCACCGCTGCGACGAGGCCGTCGCGTCCTGCGGCGGCAAGCAGGGTCACGCTCATCGGCAGGCCGTCGTCGCGCGTGCCGGTCGGCACGGCGATGCCGCACATGTCGAGCAGATTGACGAAATTGGTGTAGGTGCCCAGCCGGCTGTTGGTGACGATCGGATCGGCGAGCACGGCATCGACGCTGTAGTGGGTCGGCGCCGTCGGCATGCAGAAAAGGTCGACGGAGGCGATGACGGGGGCCAGGCGGGCCTTGTAGGCCTGCAAGGCGTAGAGGCCGCGGAAAGCATCGGCGGCCGACAGGTTCCTGGCGCCACCGATGATCTTGCGCGTCACCGGATGGAGGGCTGCTTCATTCGCTTCGAAGAAATCGCGGATCGCCGCATAGCGCTCCGCCACCCAGGCGCCTTCGTAGAGCAGGTCGGCGGTGGCGTAGAAGTCGCCGAACGGGATTTCGACAAGCCGGGCGCCGAGCGTTTCCAGGGATGCGAGAGCTGCCTCGAAGCCTGCCTGCATCGATGCGTCGCCGAAGAACTTCAGATCGGCCTTTGCCGGGATGCCGATGGTCAGCACCGGCGGTCGGGCGGCGAGGGGCTGGACGGCGATGGCGCGCGAATAGGGATCGGCGGCGTCATGCGCGGCAGCGACCGAGAACACCGCATAGGCGTCATCGACCGTCAGCGCGAAGACCGAGACGCAGTCGAGGGTCCGGCAGGCCGGAACAACGCCCGTCGTCGACAGCGCTCCGACCGTCGGCTTCAGCCCGACAATGTTGTTAAGGCCGGCCGGAATGCGGCCAGAGCCGGCGGTGTCGGTGCCGAGCGCGAAGGAGACGATGCCGCGCGCCGTCGCAACCGCCGAGCCGGAGGAGGAGCCGCCGGGCACGAGTTTCGGATCGATCGCGTTCCTTGGGATCGGCCAGGGTGTGCGCACGCCGACAAGGCCGGTGGCGAACTGGTCGAGATTGGTCTTGCCGACGACAAACGCGCCGGCGGCCCTGAGCCTCGCCACGACCGTCGCGTCTTTGTCCGGCGTGTAGGCATATTCCGCGCAAGCCGCCGTGGTCGGCATGCCGGCGACATCGATGTTGTCCTTGACGGCGAAGGGGATGCCCCAGAGCGGCTTCGCCACGGGGTCAAACGAGCCGAGCGCCTCGGCCTCGGCCAGCAACTCCGCTTTCGTCGCTAGGTGGATGAAGATGCCGGGGTCGCCGGCCGCATCGATGCGGGCAAGGACCGTATCGATCACCTCGGCGATGCCAAGCCCGCTTTGGTAGGCCGCGCGCAGGCTGCCGATGTCGAAGCGGATGTCGTTCATTTCGTCTCCCCCAGGATGATCACCGGCAGGTCCCACTGGATCAGCACCACGCAGCCGTCCTTCGTCCACACAGAATGCTCCGTGCCGACCGGATTGAGGATCACGCTGCCCGCTGGATAGTCGCCGTTCTCGTCGCTCTGGGTGCCTTCCAGCACGACGATGGTTTCCAGCCCGGCATGACGGTGGCGCGGCACGCCGGCGCCCGGCTGATATTTGAGCAGCGCGACCGACGGTTCGACCGGGCCGCCCTTGAGCAGCCAATGCACGGTGACGCCGTCGCGGAAAGGCTCGAACGCCAGATCGCGCCAGCCGCCGTCAAGGAGGCCGGCAAAGGCAAGATTAGGCATTCGCAATTCCCTCGAGGACCTGATCGGTGGTCGCCGTCCAGCCGACGATGGCGCCCTGCGCCCGGATCATCGCGAGCGCGGCCGCCTTGAATTCGGGAAAGTAGCTTTCCGTCGCATCCTCGGCGACCAGGCATTCGTAGCCGCGGTCGTTGGCCTCGCGCATCGTCGTCTGCACGCAGACCTCGGTCGTCACGCCGGCGAACACCAGTTGCCGCGCGCCGAGCCGTTTCAGGTCGTCGCCGAGGCCGGTCGCGTAGAAGGCGCCCTTGCCGGGCTTCTCGATGACAATCTCGCAGGGCAGGGGCGCGAGCTCGTCGAGGATCGCGGTGCCCGGCTCGCCGGCGATCAGGACGCGGCCCATCGGGCCGACATCGCCGATCCGGATCGAGGGATTGCCGCGGTCGCGCTTGGCGGGAGGCAGGTCTGAAAGGTCGGGCTTGTGGCACTCCATGGTATGGATCACCGGCAGGCCCGCGGCGCGAAAGCCTTCGATCAGCCGCTTCACCGTCGGCACGATCGCCGTGACCCGGCTGACGTCGTTGCCGAGACTCGCTCCGAACCCGCCCGGCTCGGCAAAGTCGCGCTGCATGTCGATGACGATGAGCGCCGTCGTCTCGGGCCTGAAGGCAAAGGCGAAGGGCTGCGCTGCGATTTCCGCCATCAGTGATGCCCCGCCATGTGCTCGCCGATGGTCTGCACGCTCGCCTGCGCAATCGGCGTCTCATAGACCAGCGCGCCGTCGGACATGACGAGGATGCGGTCCGAGAGTTCCAGTAGCTCGTCCAGGTCTTCCGACATCAACAGCACCGCGGCACCTGCGTTGCGCGCCTTCATGATACGGGCGCGGATCTCGGCGACGGCGGAGAAATCGAGGCCGAAGCACGGGTTGGAGACGATCAAAAGGTCGACCTCGCCGGTGAGCTCGCGGGCGAGCACGGCGCGCTGCACATTGCCGCCCGACAGCGAAGCGATCGGCGAAGACAGCGATGCGGTCTTTACCTTGAACTGCTCGACCAGCCGGGCGCTGAAGGATTTGATGGCACCGGCGCTGATCCAGCTCACCGGCTTGCCGTTGCCGTCCACGTCGAAGGTGCGGAAAGCGATGTTCTCGGCCACTGTCATCCTCGGTGCACAAGCATTCTTCAGCGGCTCCTCCGGGATGAGGCGGACATTGAACGTGCGCGCTTCGGCGCGCGTCGCCGCGTAGGCGGCGCCGCGCACCATCACCTCGCCGCCATTGCGCGGGCGCTGCCCGGCCAGCACTTCCAGGAACTCCTTCTGGCCGTTGCCCGAAATGCCGGCGATGCCGACGATCTCACCGGAGCGCACGCCGAGATCGGCGATGTCGATCGACTTGAGCCCGGTGCGGTCCGGCGCCTTCAGCGCCTTCACTTTGAGCACGATCTCGGCGTCCTGCTTCTGCGCCGCGCGGCTGTCGAGCGCGGCGATCGGCTGGTCGCCGATCATCATCGCGGCCATGGCCTTGTGGGTGAGATCGGAGACCTTGCCGGTTCCGGTGAGCCTGCCCTTGCGCAGCACGGTGATGTCGTCGGCGAATGCGGTGACCTCGTGGAATTTGTGCGAGATCATCAGCACGGTGAGATCGCCGGCCTTGGTCATGCCGCGCACCAGGCCAAGCACTTCCTGCGCCTCGCCCGGAGTGAGCACGGACGTCGGCTCGTCCAGCACCAGGAAATTGCGGCCGAGATAAAGCTGCTTGATGATCTCCAGCTTCTGCTTCTCGCCGGCGGCTAGCTCGGCCACCTTGACGTCGAGCGGCAGCTTGAAGGGCATGCGCTCCATGAATTGGGCAAGCGCCGTGCGCTCCTTGCGCCAGTCGATGACGCCCGGCACTTTTTCGCGCGAGATGACCAGGTTCTCGGCGCCCGTCAGCGATGGCACCAGCGTGAAATGCTGGTAGACCATGCCGAGGCCGAGCGCCGAGGCATCCCTGGGGCTGGCGATCGCGACTTGGCGTCCATCGACCAGCATGTCGCCCGATGTCGGGTGGTAGAAACCCATCATGCATTTGACCAGCGTCGACTTGCCGGCGCCGTTCTCGCCGAGCAGCGCGTGGAAGGAGCCTTCCGGCACCTTGATGGAGACATCGTCCAGCGCGGTGAAGGCGCCGAAGCGCATCGTCATGCCGATGGTCTCGACGCCGGTCGCCTTTCCTTGCGTTCCGCTCATCGCCGGCTCCTCACGGCAGCTGCGCGACGAGCGCGGCCGAATTCGACACCGCGCCGAACACGCCGCCCTGCATCTTGATCATCTTGATCGCCGCCAAATGGTTGCCGTAGTCGGTCGCCCCGCAGCAATCCTCCAGCATCACGCATTCGAAGCCGCGGTCGTTGGCCTCGCGCATGGTGGTGTGCACGCAGACATCGGTGGTGATGCCGGTGAGCACGATGTTCTCGATGCCGCGCTGGTTGAGGATCAGCTCGAGGTCGGTGGCGCAGAAGGAGCCCTTGCCGGGCTTGTCGATGATCGGCTCGCCCTCGGTCGGATAGAGGTCGGGGATGATGTCCCAGCCCGGCTCGCCGCGTACCAGGATACGCCCGCACGGACCCGGATCGCCGATGCCGGCATTGATGCGGCGCGAGCGCCAGCGCTTGTTGGCCGGCAGGTCTGCGAGGTCAGGGCGGTGGCCCTCGCGCGTGTGGATGATGGTGTAGCCCTTGGCCCGCATGGCGGAGAGCACCGATTTGATCGGCTCGATCGGCGCGCGGACCAGCGACAGGTCGTAGCCCATATGGTCGACATAGCCGCCAGGCCCGCAGAAGTCGGTCTGCATGTCGATGATGATCAGCGCCGTGTTGTCGGGCCTGAGATCGCCATTGTAGGGCCAGGGATAGGGATCGGCGTCGATGTAGCGCTGGGTGATCTCGGCTCTGGCGTTCATGGCGAAAACTCCGGTCTCGCGAGCGGTGCGTGGTGCGCGGTCATTTGGTGATCGACAGTTCGCCGGGCGCGCCGGCGAGCGTGCGGCTCGGCGACGAGGTGGCGATCATGATGATGAGGGTGAGGATGTAGGGCGCGGCGTAGAAAAGGTAGTAGCCCTGCGTGACGCCCACCGACTGCAGCGCCGGGCCGAGCGCGCCGGCGCCGCCGAACAGGAGCGCTGCGGCAAAGCAGCCAAGCGGATTCCAGCGCGCGAAGATGACCAGCGCCACCGCCATCAGTCCTTGGCCCGACGAGATGCGCTCGGTCCAGCTGCCGGGATAGTAGAGCGACAGGTAGGCGCCGCCGATGCCGGCCAGCGCGCCGCCGACGCCTGTGGCGAGCAGCCGCACCGTGTTGGGATTGAGGCCCATGGCGCGCGCCGCGTCGGCGCTGTCGCCGACCACGCGCACGATCAGGCCGACGCGCGTGTTGCGGAAGGCCCACCAGAGGAAGACGGCAAGTGCGGCACCGATCAGGAACAGCACGTTGACGTTGAGCGCCGCCTGCACCTGCGGGATGTCGGACCAGTTGCCGAACCGGATCGCCGGCAGGTCGGGCGCCGAAGGCTGGATGAACGGCTTGCCGAAGAAGAAGGCGAGCCCGGTGCCGAACAGCATCAGGGCGATGCCGATGGCGATGTCGTTGACCTTCGGGAATTTGCAGATCCAGCCGTGGAAGAGGCCGAAGCAGAGGCCGGCGAGCGCCGCGGCCAGAAGGCCGAGCCATGGCGAGCCGGTCATTACCGCGATCGCGTAGGCGCTCATGGCGCCGAACACCAGCGTGCCTTCGAGGCCGAGATTGATGCGGCCGGAACGCTCGGTGATGGCCTCGCCGAGCGAGACGAAGATGAAGGGGGTGGAGACGCGGATAGCCCCGCCCAGCATGGCGAGCGGCACGCCCCACAGTCCGATGTCGGTCGTTTCCATCAGACATTTCCCTTCAAAAAATGGGGCCTCTGCCAGAGGTCCGGGTTGAAGAGCTTGAAGCGGCCGTAGAAGGTCTCGCTGAAAAGGATGACGATGAACAGCATGCCCTGCAGCACCAGGACAGTTGCGTCGGGCAGGTCCATGCGGCGCTGGATCAGTCCGCCGGACGCGTCGATGCCGCCAAGCAGGATGGCGACAGGGATGATGGCAAGCGGGTTGTGGCGGGCGAGGAAGGCGACGAGGATGCCGGTATAGCCGTAGCCGGCGGCAAGCGAGCCGTTGGCGCTGCCCTGCACCGCCGCGACCTCCAGCATGCCGGCGAGGCCGGCGAAACCGCCCGCCAGCGCGGTGAAGCCGACGATCAGCGGTCCGACGGCAAGGCCCTGGACCTGCGCGGCCCTGACATTGCCGCCGGCGATGCGGGCGGCAAAACCCCAGCGGGTCTTCTCGATCAGCAGCCAGGAGAGCACGCAGGCGAGGATGCCGACCACGAGACCCCAATGCACCTCCATGCCCGGTATGTTGCCGATGCGGTAGATGTCGGCCAGCGGCTGGGTCGAGGGTTTATTCAGCGAGGCCGGGTCGCGCAGCGGCCCTTCCACCAGATGGTTCATCAGCGCGATGGCTATATAGGCCATCAGCAGGCTGGAGATGGTCTCGTTGACGGCTCGGTAATGGCGGAGCGCGCCGACGACACCTATCCAGATGCCGCCGGCGGCTGCGCCCCCCACGCCCATGAGGAGGATTACGAGGAAGGACGGCGCGCCGTTCAGCGCGACGCCGATGGCGGCCGCGGCGACGCCGCCCAGCACGATCGCGCCTTCGCCGCCGATCACGACCAGACCAAGGCGCGCCGGCAGCGCCACGCACAGCGCCGCAAGCAGGAGCGGCGCGCCGCGCGACAGCGAGTTCTGGATCGAGAACCAGGAGCCGAAGCCGCCCCGCCACATCGTCTCATAAAGCTGCACCGGCGACTTGCCGACAGCCAGGA
This sequence comes from Mesorhizobium sp. M2A.F.Ca.ET.043.02.1.1, assembly GCF_003952405.1. Lineage (NCBI taxonomy): Bacteria > Pseudomonadati > Pseudomonadota > Alphaproteobacteria > Hyphomicrobiales > Phyllobacteriaceae > Mesorhizobium > Mesorhizobium sp. M2A.F.Ca.ET.043.02.1.1. The sequence goes on along the minus strand of NZ_CP034445.1, from coordinate 2,000,899 downwards.
TGAACAGGCTGAACAGCACCATGCCGACGACCAGCGCCGCGAGCGGAATGACGAAGGCCTCCGCCCGCCTCGCGGTCCATTCGAGCGCCGCCCGGTATCCTCCGGCGTCGAGGATGGTCCGCACGTCCGGGCTGCTCACAGTGTCCGCCATATCCCGTCTCCCTCGGCCTGCTTGAAGCGTGCCTCAAGCTCTTGCTCGGATGCATGTCGTCATCCCAAAACCGCCGCGCAGTTTTGGGCGACACGCAATGCCTCAGGCCGTCGAGCCGACGATGCCCTCGACGAGATAGTCCATGCTTTCGAGCTCGATGGCGGTCTCGACGAAGGCCTGGCCTTCGGTCGCGACGACGGCGCCCTTGTTGCTCTTCAACGGTCCCTTGATGACGGAGAAGCCGCCCTTCATCATTTCGGCCAGCGTGGCGTCGAACTGCTTGCGTGCCGCTTCGCCGACGGCGGGGCCGAGCGGGCTCATCTTGACGAAGCCGTCGGCCAGTCCGCCACGCGTGAAATTGGGCAGCGGCTTGCCGGCGATCAGGTCGTCGACGAACATCTTGTAGACCTTGGCCCAGTTCCATTCCGCGCCGGTCAGGTATTTTTCCGGCGCCAGCGGGCTCTGGTTGGCGTGGTAGCCGCAGATGAAAGCGCCGCGACCGGCGGCTGTCTCGACCACCACCTTGGGGCTGTCGACATGGCAGGTGACGACGTCGGCGCCCTGATCGATCAGCGCATTGGTGGCCTCGGCCTCCTTCACCGCCAGCGACCACTCGCCGGTGAAGATCACCTGGCAAGTGATCGCCGGATCGACTGAGCGGGCGCCGAGCAGGAAGGAGTTGATGTTGAGCAGGACCTGCGGGATCGGCTTGGCGGCGACGAAGCCGAGCTTCTTCGACTTGCTGGTGTGGCCGGCGACGACGCCGTTCAGATACTGGCCCATGCCGATATAGCCGAAATAGGAGCCGGCGTTCATCGGGTGCTTGTCCTTGTTCCACATGCCGCCGCAATGGCGGAACTGCACGTCGGGGAACTTGGCGCACATGGCCAGCATATGCGGATCGAAATAGCCGAAGGAGGTCGGGAAGATCAGCGAGGCGCCGTCGAGATTGATCATCGATTCCATCGTCTTCTGGACGTCGACCGTCTCGGGGACGTTCTCTTCCTCGACAATGGAGATGCCTTCGACCCCCTTCAGCGACGCCGCGCCTTCGGCATGCGCCTGGTTGTAGCCATAGTCGTCCTTCGGACCGACATAGATGAAGCCGACGGTGGCGGCGGCGGCGCGCGCCGCGCGGATCGGAAAGGCCGCCGAGGCCAGACCGAGCGCCGCCCCGGCGGCGGAGGTCTTGAGCAGATTGCGGCGGCTAAGCATGAATTTTCCGGTCATATCGAATGCTCCCCTTTCTTGGACCCTGATGGGGTCGGTTAACACCTCGTCAAGAAAGTGCATGCAATCGCTGTGCCAGTTCCTTTTTTTGATTTTCCGTAATAAAATCAATAAATGAATTTAGAGGGCATGCATAAACTAAAGGCAAGTGCATGCACTTTTTGCCTGATAAATGATCAATTTGACATTGAGGTCAAAATCTAGGCATACAGGGATGCGGCCTTGAGTCGAAACAGCCCGTGGACCGTCCACCTCGCGGGCCGTCGACAATAAACTGGGCGGAGGAGACGTGTCGGGAAAGCGTGGCTTGGTCAGGTCGGGCACGACCGTGGATCAGATGGTGCGGGCGATCGCGGACCGCATCGTCACCGGCTATCTGCGTCCCGGCGAAAAGCTCGACGAGGGCTCGCTCGCCGCCCGCTTCGACGTTTCGCGCACGCCGGTCCGGGAGGCGCTCAGCCAGTTGAGCGCCATTGGGCTGGTCGAGAGGCGGCCCAACCGAGGCGCCATCGTCGCCGTGGTCACGCAGGAGCATCTGGCCTCGATGTTCGAGAGCATGGCCGAGCTGGAGGCGATCTGCGCGCGCTTCTCCGCCGAGCGCATGACCGGCGCCGAGCGCCGCTCGCTGGAGATGGAGCATCAGGCGTCGGCGCGCATGGTGCAGCTCGGCGCCGAGGAGGACTACGAGTATTTCAACACCGAGTTCCACAGCAGGCTTTATCGCGGCGCCCACAACACGCATATCCACGAGCTGACGGTGGCGACCCGCAGCCGGCTGGCGCCGTTCCGGCGCGCGCAATTCATGCTGCCGGGCCGGCTGGCCAAGTCCTGGCAGGAGCATGATGTGATCGTCACCGCGATCATGCGCGGTGACGCGGCGGCCGCGGGCAAGGCGGCCCGGGATCATGTCTCGATCGTCAGCGAGGCGAGCGCGGTGTTCGCGACCGTCGATCCAATGGAGTCGAGGCTCAGCCGATCCGCGCGTCGATGATCTCGACCAGACAGGCGCTGGTGGTTGACGGCGGCGAGAGCATCGGCTGATCTGGTCCAGCAAAGCGGACTTGCGCCGGCGGCGATGATCGGTCAAATCATAAGCTCACTTTGACAGGATCAGTCATGCAAGCTGCAAAACAGCAATACCGCGCCAGGCATTTTGTCGCCTGCGGTATTTCTTTTGCGCGCGCCGGATATCACTGATCATGCGCTGCTGCCGCCACGAGAACCTGCAGCGCGCGGAGGAGACCAAGGTCGGCTCGCATGTCGTTCGCGACGGCTGGACCGAAGGGGTGCAAGGGACGCTGCACCCGGCCTTTCGGCCGGCCATCAGGCGGGCGTCCGTCCTCGGATAAGCAGCTTAGATAACGCCCTACCGGGAACGGACATGCCCGCCGAAGCGATTTCTCCTTCGTACGGACATGACCAATGCCTGACAATCTGAACACCTCATTCCCCGGCGCGGACACGCAAAGCTGGCTGAAGACGCACGCGATCAACGAAGTCGAATGCTTCGTGCCCGACGTCAACGGCGTGTTGCGCGGCAAGACCTTGCCGGTAGCCAAGTTCCTCAAGTCGCTCGACGACCGAGCGCTGTATTTACCGAGCAGCGCCTTCCTGGTGGCGATCGACGGCCGCTATTCCGGCTCCATCGATGAGGCCTTTGCCTATTCCGACCCGGACATGCGCATGGTGCCCGACGTTTCGAGCCTGTGCCTTGCGCCAGGCAGCGCCGGCCGAGCCTATGTTTTTGCCGATACGTTCCACATGGACGACCGGCCGTGGATGGCCTCGCCGCGCCATGTGCTGAAAGCCGTGCTCGGGCTTTATGAGCAGCGCGGCTGGCGCGCGGTGGTGGCGCCGGAGCTCGAATTCTACCTCACGGCGCCGAATCCCGACCCGGATCGTCCCATCACTGCGCCGGTCGGGCGCAACGGCCGGCCGGAAAACGTGCAGCATCCCTACGACATGCAGGCGATGGAGGAGTTCGAAGCGGTGACGCGGCGGCTCTATGAACATGCCGCCGTCGTGGGCTTGCCGGTGGAGACGCTGATCCATGAATCCGGCACGGCGCAGCTCGAGATCAATCTGCTGCATGGCGATCCGCTGACGCTCGCCGACCAGGTGCTTCTGTTCAAGCGCCTGGCGCGGCAGATCGCGCAGGCGAACGGCATGCACGCGACCTTCATGGCCAAGCCGATCGCCGCGCAGGCCGGCAGCGCCATGCATCTGCACATGTCGATCGTCGACCGGAAGGGCGAGCCCCTGTTTGCCGGCGAAGACGGCGAGGACAGCGCGATGTTCTCGCATTTCATCGGTGGGCTGCAGAAATACATCCCCGAAATCATGCCGCTGTTCGCGCCGCATGCGAATTCGTACCGCCGCATCCGCCCCGGCCACAGCGCTCCGGCCAACATCGAGTGGGCGCATGACAACCGCTCCTGCGGCCTGCGCGTGCCGCTGGGCGGGCGCGCCGCGCGCCGCATCGAGAACCGTCTGCCTGGTGCCGACGCCAATCCCTATCTAGCGATGGCCGGCTCGCTGATCGCCGGCTATCTCGGCATCGAGGAGAAGCTTGCGCGCTCGGATGAGGCCTTCGGCAATGCCTATAAAAACAAGAGCACGCTGCCGAAGACGATGGAGGAAGCGCTCGATCGTTTCGCCGCCTGCGAGCCCGTGCGGGCGCTGCTCGGCGAGGATTTCTTCCAGACCTATCTGCGCGTGAAGAGCGTCGAGCTAGACCTGTTCCAGAGCGTCGTGACGTCCTGGGAACGCGACCACCTGCTGCTCAAGGTGTGACCATGACTTTGCGTTCGACAGGTTTCAATTCCGGTCTCGGTATCGGCAAATCCTATTACGTCGCCACCGCCAATTCGGAGCCCGACCATCCGGCACTTGCCGGCGATGTCGAGGCCGATCTGGTGGTGGTGGGCGGCGGCTGCACCGGCCTTTCGACGGCGCTGCATGCCGCCGAGCGCGGTCTTAAAGTGGTGCTGCTCGAAGGCGGCAAGATCGGCTGGGGCGCCTCGGGCCGCAATGGCGGCCAGATGATCCCCGGCCTGCGCAAGGGCGCCAAGGGGCTGGTCAAGTCCTTCGGGCCGGAACGGGCGAAGGCGCTGTTCGACCTCGCCTTCGAGGCGCGCGGGCTGGTGCTCGACATCATCGAGCGCCACGGCATCGAATGCGACTTGCGCCTTACCGGCCACCTGGTCGGCGCGGTCAGCGCTTCGGATGTGCGCGACTTCGAGGAAGAGGCCGAATGCCTCGCCAAGGTGATGAAGTTCACCGATGTCGAGATCCTGTCGGCGGCCGAGGCGCGGCAGATGGTCGACACGCCCTATCAGGGCGCGGTCTATGAAAGGCTCGGCGGACACATGCATCCGCTCAACTACACGCTGGGGCTTGCGCGCGCCGCGGTTGGCGCCGGCGTCGTCATCCATGAGAACTCGGTTGCGGTGCGGCTGGAGCGGGAGCCGTCGATCCGGGTGTTCACCGACAACGGGGCGGTCCGCGCCAGGCATGTGGTGCTGGCCGGCGATGCGCTGCTCAAGGGACTGGAGCCGCGCGTCAATAGCCGCATCATGCCGGTCGGCAACTACATCGTCGCCACCGAGCCGCTGGGCGAGCGCAATGTCATCCCGGCCAATGTCGCGGTCTCGGACACGCTGTTTGTCGTCAACTACTACCGCATGTCGGCGGACGGCCGCCTGCTGTTCGGCGGCGGCGAGCGCTACACGCCGTCGCCGCCGGCCGACATTGCCGGCTTCGTGCGGCCGCATATGGAAAAGACCTTTCCGCAGCTCAAGGGCTGCCGCATCGACCACGCCTGGGGCGGGCTTGTGTCGGTGACGACGTCGCGCCTGCCGCACATCGGGCACTATGGCGAGGTCTATTTCGCGCATGGCTATTCCGGCAAGGGCGTCATCCTGTCGACGCTGTCGGGCAAGCTCCTGGCGGAAGCGATCACGGGCGATGCCTCGCGGCTCGACCTGTTCTCGATGCTGACGCCGCTGCCGTTTCCCGGAGGCACGGCGCTGCGCGGCCCGCTCTACGTGCTTGGCATGTTGTGGTATGCGATGCGCGATCGGCTGCGTCACTGACGCTGGTTTCCTTTCCCTGGCGTAGCTAATGTCTCTGCGACGGGAAGGAAATCCCGAGAAGGAAAAGCGGATGAACATCGAGCCGGGCCGACTGACGAAGAAGGAGCGCCATGAGCTGATCCTGTCGGAGGTCCGGCGCTCCGCCTCGATCCGCATCTCGAAGCTTGCGCGCCGCATCGGCGTGGCCGGCGAGACCATCCGCCGAGATCTCATCGAGCTCGGCGAGGCGGGGCTGCTCAACCGCACCTATGGCGGCGCCACCATTTCGCTGGTGACGTCGGAACCGGTGATTGCCGAGCGCGGCCTCACAATGGTCGAGGAGCGGGCCCGCATCGGGCGTGGTGCGGCCGGACTGGTGGAGAAAGGCTCGATCGTGATGATCGACGGTGGATCGACCACCTACGAGGTGGCGCGCAGCCTCTCGCAGCACGGCCGGGACCTGACGATCATCACCAACTCCATCGGCGTCGCCTCTGTGGCCGGCGCCAATCCCGGCTTCCGCGTCATCCTCTGCCCCGGCACCTATGACAGCCGCGAGGCCGCGGTGCTCGGCGAGGACACGGTCGAATTCGTGCGCCGCTACAATGCCGACGTCGCCATCATCGGCGCCTCGGCGCTGAACGCCGAAGGGCCAAGCGACATGATCTCGGGCGCGGCGGCGGTGAAGCGGGCGATGATGAGGCGGTCACTGTCGACGATGCTGGTCGTCACCAACGACAAGTTCGGCCGCAGCGGCCTGGAGCGCGTCTGCGCGCTGAGCGAGATCTCGGACATCGTCACCGACAGCGAGCCGGCAGCGGAACTGCGCGCCGCGATCGACGAAGCAGGCGGCGAGCTGCACGTCTTTGCCGAAGGTTAGGCTGTACCGGCTAGTCTCTTTGTTTTTGCGCAATTCCGGACGGAAAACCGCTGCGCACTTTTCCTGGAATTGCTTAGGCGTCGCGATTGGTCAGCGCGATGTGGCAGCAGCCGGAGCCGTGGCCCGGCGTCCATGTGACATTGGCGAAGCGAACGCCGGTCGCCTCGAACAGGCCGCGGTCGAAGGCGCCGGCGATGCGGCAGAGCGTGGCGAGTTTCTCCTCGCCGACGCCTGCTTCCACCCACGCATCCTTCAACGGGCAGCGCTTCACCTTGAAGGCGATGTGGTCCGGACCGCGCTCGATGTCGGTCGGATACATGCGCCCACCATCCGGACTGACGGCGAGGAACGCCTCGCCGATCGCCGGCGCGTCGTTTGGACCGAAGCCGGCGAAGGCCGCCGCCGCGACTTCCCGGCCGCGCTTCTCGATGCTGCGGATCATCACCGCCTCGGCCTGCTCGGCGCCGAGCTCGGCGGTCAGTTCGTCGAGGAAGAGGCGGTAGAGGTCGGCGCGGTTGCGGAAGGCGGAATCGAGCTCGCGCGACAGTTTCTCGGCTCTGGCTGCTTCGGGATCGGTCATCGTGCGTCCTGATCTTGTTGTTTGACCATGATCTTGTCCGCAAATCGGTTGCCACTTTGCGGGATCATGGCCGGTTCCTGTTCAATCTCGGTGCCGCCTCGACAAGGGCCTTGCCGACCGGCGATTGCGGGTTGGCGATGACGGCGCGGGCATCGCCGCTCTCGGCGATCCGGCCGGCGTCGAGGATGATGACGCGATGCGCCACGGCGCGGATCACGCCGAGGTCATGCGAAATGAACAGATAGGCGATCCGTTCCCGCCGTTGCAGGTCGAGCAGCAATTCCAGGATCTGTCCGCGCACCGAGACGTCGAGTGCCGACACTGCCTCGTCGAGGACGATCAGCGACGGCCGCGTGGCGATGGCGCGAGCGATCGCGACGCGCTGTCGCTGGCCGCCGGAAATCTCGTGGATGGCGCGCGCGGCGAGGCCGGTATCGAGGCCGACGCGCTCCAAAAGCGCCGCGATGCGGCGCGGACGCGCGGCACGCGGGGCGATGTTGTGGATGCGCAAAGGATCGTCCAGCACGCGAGCCACAGTTGCGCGCGGGTTGAAGGCCGCGAGCGGGTCCTGGAATACCATTTGCAGGCGGGCACGGCGGGCGCGCAAAGCGGCGCCCGACAAAGCGAGGAAGTCGCCGCCTTCGAAGTCGACGCGGCCGGTATCGGGCTCGACCAGCCGCAGCACCAACCGTGCGAGGGTCGATTTGCCGCTGCCGGACGGGCCGGCAAGCGCCAGCGTCTCCGCCGGGCCGATCTCGAAGGATACGTCATCGACCGCCGCGAAAGCCTTGCCGCCGCGATGGTAGCGCTTGGTGAGATTGGAGACGGCAAGCAGGATCATGCCGAGATGCCCTGTCGGTCAAGCGGAGGCTCGGCGTCGAGGCCAAGATGAGCGTCGAGCAGGGCGCGCGTATAGGCATGCTGAGGCGCGTTGACGATTTGACTGGTCTCGCCGAGCTCGACCAGTTCGCCATGGCGCAGCGCCGCGATGCGATTGGCGAGCGAGGCGGCGAGCGCGATGTCGTGACTGACGAAGATGAGCGTCATGCCGTCCTCCGTGACCAGCCTGCGGATCAGGGCGACGATCTCGGCCTGGACGATGGTGTCGAGCGCGCTGGTCGCTTCGTCGGCGATCAGGAGTTTCGGTCCGGCGGCGATTGCCGCAGCGATGGCCACTCGCTGCTTCTGCCCGCCGGAGAGCTGGTGGGGGTAGGCGTGGAGAGTGGCGTCGGGATTGGGGAGGCGGACGCGTTCGAGCAGGGTTTTGGCCTTGGCGATGGCTTCGCGCCAAGTGAGGTCGAGATGGGTGCGCGCCACCTCGGCGATCTGCTTGCCGACTGGCATGACCGGGTCGAGACTGGAGGAGGGGTCCTGGAAGACAAAGCCGATGTCACGGCCGAGGAGGGGGTGGCTTGTGGCAGGTGCGGACGGTTGGCGATCCTTCGCCCCCCTCTTTGTCCTGCCGGACATCTCCCCCGGGGAGGAGATTAGGTCGTGATCTCCGCCTTCGCCAATTTTCAAGGTCGCAAGATGAGAGCCGGCGACGGAGCTGCCAATCTCCCCCCTTGAGGGGGAGATGGCCGGCAGGCCAGAGAGGGGGGCCTTGGCGCCAACCCTAGCCGGCAGGGACCAATCCATGCGCCCGCCAATCTCGGCACCCCGCGCCAACAACCCCGCAACCGCCAGCGCTAGCGTGCTCTTGCCCGAACCGCTTTCACCGATGATCGCCAGGCGCTCGCCTTCGAGAACGTCCAGGCTCACACCTTTCAGCGCCACCACCTCGGCGCCGTCGCGCCGATAGGCAACTCTCAGATCGCGAATGGAAAGCAACGCCGTCACGACAGGCTCCTGCGCACCGCGGTGCTTTCCACCACACCTTCGCCGGCGAGATGGACGCCGAGCACCGTCAGCACGAGCGCTACGCCCGGAACGATCGACAGGAACGGCGCGGTGCGCAGCACCGTGCGGCCTTCGGCGATCATGCCGCCCCAGGTGACGCGGTTGGGATCGCCGAGGCCGAGGAAGGAAAGCGCGGCCTCGGTGAGGATCGCAGCCGCGACGATCACCGAGGATAGCGCCAGCACCGGCGGCAAGGCATTGGGCAGCACCTCGCGAAAAGCGATCTCAAGCGGGTGCATGCCGATGACGCGGGCGCCGGCGACGTAGTCGCGCTCGCGGATCGACAGCACTTCCGCGCGGGCGACGCGCGCGGGTCCGGTCCAGGCGCTGAGCGCGATCGCCGCGACGACCGCGCCCAGCGAAGGCCCGACGATGCTTACGAAGGCGAGCGCCAGCAGGAAGCTCGGCACGGTCTGGAAGGCGTCGGTGATGCGCATCAGCACCTCATCGATCAGGCCGCCGGCGAAGCCGGCCAAGGTGCCGACCACGGCGCCGATCAGGAGCGCGGCGGCAGCCGCCGCCAGGCCGACCGCCAATGAGGTACGGGCGCCGTGGAACAGCTCCGCCAGCACGTCGCGGCCGAGCCGGTCGGTGCCGAGCGGCAGCCGCCAGTCCTGGAACGGCGGCAACAGCGCTGGGCCAGCGATCGCCTGCGGGTCGCCGGGAAAGAGCATCGGCGCCGCCAGTGCCATGACGACGAGCAAGGCGAGGATCGAGGCACCGGCGATCGCTTCCGGGGTGCGCAAGAAACGGCGCAGGCGGTTCATGCGCTTGCCTCGCCGGCGCCGACGCGTGGATCGAGGACAGCATAGGCGAGGTCGACCAGGAGATTGATGACGACGACCAGGACGGCGCTGACCAGGATGATGCCGAGCAGCAGCGGCGTGTCGCGTCCGGCGACGGCCTCCTGCGCCAGCCGGCCGAGGCCGGGCACGGCAAAGACGCTTTCGATGACGACGCTGCCGCCAAGCATTTGCGCCGATTGCAGGCCGAGCATGGTGACCAATGGCAAAAGCGCGTTGCGGGCGACATGGGCAAGCACGACGCGGCGGCGGGGCAGGCCCCTGGCGCGGGCGGCGAGGACAAAATCCTGCCGCCAGGCTTCGGCCATGCCGGCGCGCATCATGCGCAGATAGAGCGCGAGATAGATGAAGCCGAGCGCCGAGACCGGCAGCACCAGATGGGTGGCGATGTCGGCGGCGCGGGAAAATCCGGTTTTGCCGGAGGCTATGGTCTCGATGCCGCCGATCGGCAGCCAGCGCAGGTCGACGGCGAAGACGACGATCAGCACGAGGCCGAGCCAGAAGCCCGGCACGGCATAGAGCGCCAGCGAGCCGATCGACAGGAAGCGGTCGCGGAAGCTGCCGGGCGCAGCGCCGGCATAGATGCCGAGCGCCGAGCCGAGGCCGAAGGAGAGCGCGGTGGCGCTGCCCATAAGGACCAGCGTGGTCGGCAGGCGTTCGAGGATCACGTCACGGATCGGCCGCGAGAAGGTAACGGATTGGCCGAGGTCGAGATGCAGCAAGGCCCAGAGGTAGTTGGCGAGACGGGTGAGCTCCGACTGGTCGAGGCCCCAACGATGGCGCAGCAGTTCGATCATGCCGGCGTCGCCGCCGGTCGAGACGATGTAGGCGTCGACCGCGTCGCCCGGAGCGGCTTCGAGGAGGAGGAAGCTGCCGATGACGACGATGAGCAGCACGAAGAGGCTGCCGACAAGACGGCGACGCAGGAGGGTGAGGGCGCGGGTCATGCGCGCCTCGAAGGGTTGGCGATACGCTGGCTATTGAAAAAGCCGAGCCCAGGCCGGGGGTGACGGAACGCGGCCTCCGACCAAATTCCGATTTGTTCGCGAATTTTCATCCGCGCGAATGTGTCACGATTCCAAATAAGTGTCCGCCCAGTTCGACACAGCCCAGCGCGGGTTGTTGGCGATGTTGCCCACCGTATCGCGAGCCACGCTAATGAAACTCCACTCCGCAACGTTGATCAGCGGCAGATCGGCAGCGACCTTCTTCTGGAACTCCTTGTAGAGCTCGGTGCGAGCCGAGGTGTCGAGCGTCTCGGACGCCTTGACGATGAGCGCATCGAGCTCGGCGTTCTTATAGCCGCCCTGGTTGGAGAAGGGCACGCCGTCGGGAATGCCGCTCTGCACCAGGATGGTGGTCGAGATCGCCGGGTCGCCGCGGAACACGGGCGGGCCGACGGCGAGGTCGAAGGCATGGTCGGTGTAGACGGCTTTGATGTGGGCTGCCGAGTCGTTGTTGACGATCTGGGCGTCGATGCCGATCGCCGCCAGCGCCTGGCGCAAATAATCGCCGAACTGCTTCGTCTCGTTGAAATAGGGTGCCGGCAAAAGCTTCAACGCAAAGCGCTTGCCGTCGTCGGCGCGCTTGTAGCCGGCTTCGTCCAGCAGAGCGTTGGCCTTGGCGACGTCGAAAGGATAGGTCGGCACGTCGGCGGTGTAGAATTGCGGATCGTTCTTCGGCACAGGGCCAGTGGCGGTCGCGGCGTAGCCGAGGAAGATCGTCTTGACGACGAAATCCTTGTCGATTGCATGGGCGATCGCCTGCCGCGCCTTGAGGTCGGCCAGCTCCTTGCGGCGGTGGTTGATCTCGACGACGAGCTGGTAGGTCAACCCCTCATAGCCCTTGGTGATGACCTTCAGGCCCGGCACTTTGGAGATGCGGTTGAGGTCGGCGAGCGGCACGGCGGAGAAGGCGGCGAGCTGGATCTCTTCGGCTTCCAGCGCAGCGGCGGCGGACGTGCGATCGGGAAGCACCTGGTAGACGATCTCGTCGAGATAGGGCTCGTCCTTGCCCCAATAGGCGTCGTTCCTCGTCAGCCGGTAATATTGGCCGGCCTTGTATTCGGCGAATTTGAATGGACCGGTGCCGACCGGCGCATTGTTGGCCGGGTTGTCCTCGATCTTGCCGTTTTCATAAACGTGCTTCGGCACGACGCTCGACAGCGCCGGCAGCGCGTTGCGGATGAGCTGGAACGGCGTCGGCTTGGCGAATTTGAAGACGGCCGTCAGCTCGTCCGGCGTGTCGACAGCCTCCAGGTCCTTGAACACGGTGCGGCCGAGATTCTGCAGCGGCTTCCAGATCTGCAGCGCCGAGAAGGCGACGTCGGCGGAAGTGAAGGGCTTGCCGTCATGCCATCTGACGCCGTCGCGCAGCTTGAAGCTCACCGACAGGCCGTCGGCCGCACCTTCCCAGGAAAGCGCGAGCCGCGGTTGAAGCCCGTCCTTGGCGTCGAAGGAGGCTTCGGCCAGCGTCTCGACGATCTTGCTGGAAATGAAGAAGACGCCGTTCGATGCAACGATTGCCGGGTTGAGGTTGCGCGGTTCGGAATCGGCGGCCAGCACGAGGCGGCCGCCCTTCTTCGGCGTCTGCGCGAAGCCGATGGTCGGCAGCGCGTTCGAGGCCAGCAGCAGCGCCGAACCGGCCAGCAGGCCGCGGCGTGAAATCGTCAATTCGGACATCGTTCAAACTCCCCTCTTCGCACCGTGGCAGGCGCGCCAATCGCGTGATTATGGGCCTTGGCAAAGGTTTCGCCAGAGACGGTTTTGGCGCAGCATGGCTTGGCTTTGAAATTTCCGTCCGCTGGACCAGCCGGCCGAAAGAAGCTCTCATACCTTTATCTGGTAGGACCAGATTATAGCGAAGCGGGATAGGGATTCGGACATAAACCGCCTTTGGCGCGAAAGTGATCAGTTCTGGCTGGACCAGAGCGGCCAAAATGATGCAGATTTGGCCGACAGCCATAAATCATAACGTTCGGTGCTCCTGCGACCGATGAAAAACAGGGAGAGGCAGATGAACATCGCTCCGGGCAAGACCGAGGTCAGCAGTATTCCCTTCGACCAGGCGCGGGTGGACCGGCTGATGGAAGAGGCCGGCATCGACGTGCTCTTCGCCACCTCCAAGCACAACACGCAATATCTGCTCGGCGGCTACAAGTTCATCTTCTTCGCGGCGATGGATGCGATCGGCCACAGCCGTTACCTGCCGATCGTGCTTTACGAGAAGGGCGGGCCGGAACACGCAGCCTATATCGGCAACAAGATGGAAGGGGGCGAACACCAGAACCATCCGTTCTGGACGCCGACCTTGCACGCCGCCTGCTGGGGCACGCTCGATGCCGCAAATCTGGCGGTGGAGCATCTGCGCCAGATCGGGAAGTCTGCGGCGCGCATCGGCATCGAGCCCGGCTTCCTGCCGTCCGACGCCTATATGCTGATCCGCAAGGCGCTGCCGGATGCCAAGCTGATCGATGCGACCGGCATGCTCGAGACCATGCGCGCCACCAAGACCGAGGCGGAGCTGGAACAGCTGCGCATCGCTTCCGAACTGATTACCGATTCCATGCTGGCGACGATCGCCTGGGCGCGCGAGGGCACGAGCAAGACCGATATCATCGAACGGCTGAGGCGCGAGGAGACCAATCGCGGCGCGCATTTCGAATATTGCCTGCTGACGCTGGGCTCCAGCCACAACCGCGCTGCCTCAAGTCAGGCGTGGAAGAAGGGCGAGGTTATGTCGATCGATTCCGGCGGCAACTATCACGGCTATATCGGCGACCTTTGCCGCATGGGCGTGCTCGGCGAGCCGGATGCCGAGTTGGAGGATCTGCTGGCCGAAGTCGAAGCGGTGCAGCAAGCTGCCTTTTCCAAGGTCAAGGCCGGCACGCTCGGCGGCGACATGATCGCGCATGCGGAAGGCGTGCTGAAGGCATCCAAGGTTGCGGCCTATACGGATTTCTTCGCCCACGGCATGGGCCTGATCACGCATGAGGCGCCGTTCCTGATGACCAACCATCCGGTCGCCTATGAGGGCACCTACGCGGCAAAGCCGCTGGAAAAGAACATGGTGCTGTCGGTCGAGACGACCATGCTTCACCCGACGCGCGGCTTCATCAAGCTGGAGGATACGGTCGCGGTGACCGACAGCGGATATGTGATGTTCGGCGACCGCGGGCGCGGATGGAATAGGGGTGGGGCGGCAGCTTAGCTTCGACGGCGCTCCCCCTCACCCGGATTGCCAGCCGAATTGCGAAGAGCAATTCGGGGCAATCCGACCTCTCCCCGAGGGGAGAGGAGCCTGCCGGCGCCAGCGCCACCTCTTCTCCCCGCCGGGGAGAAGGTGGCCGCGCAGCGGCCGGATGAGGGGCTGCGACGCTGAAAATTATGTGCCCGCCGGCAGCAGCTTGAAATCCGGCAGCTCCCGCAACACCAGCTCAGGCCCAGTTGGCGAATAGACAACAAACAGCTGCATCGGCTGGTCGCCGGTGTTGAGCGTCGAGTGGAAGCGGCTTTCCGGCACGTAGATGGTGCAGCCGGGACCGACCTTGGCGACGACCGGATTGCCCTTCGCGTCCTCCACCATCTGCTCGCCATGACCGGAGATGACGAAGATGATCTCCTCGGCGCCGGGGTGGTTGTGGCGGGTATGCCCTTTGCCCGACGGCAGATCGACGACGCCGCCTGAAAAGCGTTCGGCGCCGTTCACTTCCGGCGCGACGGTCAGCGAGAGCTTGCCCCAGTCGAAGCCGAAGGCGCTGACATCCTTCGGGTAGACGAACACTTTGCTTTTGTCGGCCATCGCCTCATCCCTTCCTTTTCATGATCGCCTTGAAATCCGCCGTCTGCCTGGCGATCGCCGCTTCGGCCGGCAGCCGTTCCATCGAGCTTGCGCCATAGAAGCCGTGCAGCCCCTCGCAGCGCTCGAGGATGTAGCGCGCGTCGTCGGGCATCGAGATCGGCCCGCCGTGGCACAGCAGGATGACATCCTCGCGCACCGAGCGCGCGGCATCGGCGATGGCGTCGATCTCCTTGACGCAGGCGTCGAGCGTCTTCGCCGAGGTGGCGCCGATCGAGCCGCCGGTCGTCACACCCATATGGGCGACGACGATGTCGGCGCCGGCCCTGGTCATGGCGCGCGCCTCATCGGGATTGAAGACGTAGGGCGTGGTGAGCAGATCGAGCTGATGCGCCTCGGCGATCATGTCGACCTCGAGACCAAAACCCATGCTGGTCTCCTCGAAGCTCTGGCGCATGGTGCCGTCGAACAGGCCGACGGTCGGAAAATTCTGCACGCCGGAAAAGCCCATCGTCTTCAGCTCGGAAAGCAGCAGCGGCATGATGACGAAGGGATCGGTGCCGTTGACGCCGGCCAGCACCGGCGTCTTCTTCACCACCGGCAGCACCTCATAGGCCATCTCCTTGACGATCTCGTTGGCGTTGCCATAGGCGAGCAGGCCGGCGGCCGAGCCGCGCCCGGCCATGCGATAGCGGCCAGAATTGTAGATGATGATCAGGTCGATGCCGCCGGCTTCCTCGGCCTTGGCCGACAGGCCGGTGCCGGCACCACCGCCGACGATCGGCACGCCGTCGGCGATCATCCTGCGGAATTTCTCCAGGATTGTTTTGCGCGGGATGGCGGCCATGCTTGTCTGTCTCACTTCCTGGCGATGTCGAGGAACGCCTCGGCCGCAGCCTTGGCGAAGGCGGGATCGTTGATGTGCAGCGGCAGGCGCGTGACGGTGCGGTCTTTCGTCGGCTCGATCGTGCGCTCGATCGCATCGAACAGCGCCGCGTCGGCCTCCGCGTCGAAGAAGGCGCGGCCTTCTATATCGAGCGCCGAGACGCCCTTTTCCGGGATCAGGAAACGGACCGGGCCGTCGCAGCGGGCGAGGCGGTCGCCGATCCATTCACCGATCCGGCGGCATTCATCGGCCGTGGTGCGCATCAGCGTGACATTGGGATTGTGCTCGTAGAACAGTCGCCCACGATATTTGTCCGGGATGGTCGGTGGCGCCCAGAAGTTCACCATGTCGAGCGCGCCGACCGAGCCGACATAGGGCAGTTTGGTGCGGGCGATGGCGCCGAAGCGATCCTCGGTCGCCGGCAGCACGCCGCCGAACAGCAAATCGCAGACCTCGGTCGTGGTGATGTCGAGGACGCCGGCCAGCAGGCCGCTGTCGGCGAGCTTCTCCATCGAGCGGCCGCCGGTGCCGGTGGCGTGGAAGACCATGCAGTCATAGTCGGCGCGCAGGCGCTCGACGATCGCCGTCACGCAAGGCGTGGTGACGCCGAACATTGTGAGCCCGAGCGCCGGCTTGCCGGCCGCGATCGGCGCCGGTTTTGCCGCCATGCCGGCGATCGCCTGGGCGGCATTGTGCAACACGACGCGGGAGAGCCTGTTCAGTCCCGCCATGTCGGTGACCGACGGCATCATGATGATGTCGGACACGTCGACATAAGGCGCGGTGTCGCCGGAGGCCAGCGTCGAGACCATGATCTTCGGCAGGCCGAGCGGCAGCGCGCGCATGCCGGCGGTGACGATCGAGGTGCCGCCGCCGCCGCCGATGCCGATCATCCCGGCGATGTCGTCGCGCGAGCGGATGAAACCGGCGAAGGCGACGCCCATGCCGGCAACGGCGGCACCGCGGTCATCGATGCCGAGAACCGCACCGGCTCCCTTGGGATGATGCGCGGCGACCTCGCTGGCCGGGATATCGACCGGGACGGTCGCGCCCCGCGTGCCGATATCGACACGCACGACGGCGCCGCCCGCAGCAGCGACGGCATCGGCCAGGAAGGCAAGCTCCTCGCCTTTGGTATCGGCGGTGCCGACCACATAGATGCGCTTCATGCGCGTTTCCCCGTCGTCCGGCATGGTCGGCTTTGCCGCCTGCCTTCTTGCCCCACCCTTAAGCTCCTCGGCAAAGGCCTCGTCGCTGGTGGGGACCTAATTTTTTGCCCCACCCGTAAGCTCCTCGGCAAAGCCTCGTCGCTGGTGGGGACTCCGTCATTTGCCCGGCGTTGCGCCATTGCAAATTTTTGAGACGCGCGTATCGTATTGATATGGATGTCTCACGTCAACAAGCCGTCGCCAAGGATGAGGTCGCCCAGGCGCCTGCCGTCGAGAAGGGGGCGCGCGCCCGCACCAGGCGGCTGATGCTGGAGACGGCGACGCGGCTGATGCAGTCCGGCATGACACCCTCGGTCAGCGAGGTCGCGGAGGCGGCGGAGGTGTCGCGCGCAACCGCCTACCGGTATTTCCCGAGCCAGGCGGCGCTGGTGCAGGCCGTGGTCGATGAAGGGCTCGGCCCGATCCTCACCTGGAAGTCGGCCTCCGATGATGCCGAACGGCGCGTGGCGGATCTGTTCGCCACCGCGATGCCGCGCATCGAAGCCTTCGAGGCGACGTTCAAGGCGGCGCTGAAGCTGTCCCTCGACCAATGGGCGCGGCGCCAGGCCGGCACGCTCGGATCGGAGCCCGCTTTCACGCGCGGCCATCGCGTTGACCTGCTGAAGGATGCGATCGCGCCGCTCAAAGGCCGCTTGAAGCCGCGTCAGTTCCGGCGCCTGGCGCAGGCGCTGTCGCTGGTGTTCGGCGTCGAAGTGGTCACGGTGCTGAAGGACATCTGGGGACTGGACAGCGCCGAGATGATGTCCGTGGCGCAATGGGCGGCGGGCGCGCTGGTGCGGGCGGCAATGGCGGAATCAGGGCCGAAATGAGCAGTAAAGTCGGCGCCGCCGAAGGCATCAGCCGTCTAAATCTGGTTCGACCAGATTGTAGGATCAGGTGTGAATGCTAAGTGTCGTAGGCAGCTCGTGACAAGGGTCTTGCATATCAAGGAGTAGGAAAAACAAGGGAAAACAGCCAGATATCGCAAGGATCGGTTCATTCGGCTGCTTTCCGTCACTCAAGAAAGCGCTTGACGCCAAGCTGAAATTGGTAATACCAGATTATAGTCAAATAAAGCGGATCAAAAGTGACGGCCGCGTTCCATTTCCGGCAGGGTGAGGAGGCCCGGAACCGGCGAGGGTGCCGTCACAGGAGGAACTACCGCAGCCGGCTTCGCTGCCGGTTCGTATGACACGGTAGAATGCGCACAAGGGAGGAAAACTATGCGCAAGATAGTGACCAGCGTGCTTGCTGGTGTCGGACTGGCGCTTGCCTGCGGGACGTCTGTCCACGCGCAGGAAAAATCGCTCACCATCTTTTGGGCGGAATGGGATCCGGCCAACTACCTGCAGGAACTCGGCAACGAGTATGAGAAGGAAACCGGCGTCAAGATCACGGTCGAGACCACGCCGTGGTCCGACTTCCAGACCAAGGCCTTCACCGAATTCAACGCCCATGGCGACGCTTACGATCTGGTGGTGGGCGACTCGCAGTGGCTCGGCGCGGGTTCGACCGGCGGTCACTATGTCGACCTCAGCGACTTCTTCAACAAGCATAAGCTCAACGACGTGATGGCGCCGGCGACGGTCAAGTACTACGCCGAATATCCCGGCAACAGCGGCAAGTATTGGGCAATCCCGCTCGAGGGCGACGCCGTCGGCTGGTCCTACCGCAAGGACTGGTTCGAGGACCCGAAGGAGAAGGAAGCCTTCAAGGCCAAGTATGGCTACGACCTCGACGTGCCAAAGGATTTCAAGGCGCTGCGCGACATCGCCGAATTCTTCTACCGGCCGGACCAGAAGAAATACGGTATCGCCATCTACACCGACAATTCTTATGACGCGATGGCGATGGGCTTCGAGAATGCGCTGTTCTCCTATGGCGGCGAACTCGGCGACTACACGACCTACAAGGTCGATGGTATCGTCAACTCCGACAAGGCGGTCGCGGCACTGGATGCCTACAAGGAATTGTACAAGTTCACGCCTCCGGGCTGGGCCAAGTCCTTCTTCGTCGAGGACAACCAGGCGATCACGGAGAACCTGGCGGCGATGAGCATGAACTACTTCGCCTTCTTCCCCTCGCTGATCAACGAGGCCTCGAACCCGAACGCCAAGAACACCGGGTTCTTCGCCAATCCTCCAGGCCCCAATGGCGACCAGTTCGCGGCGCTTGGCGGCCAGGGCATCTCGATCGTCTCCTATTCGCAGAAGCAGGACGAGGCGATGAAGTTCCTGGAGTGGTTCATCAAGGATGAGACCCAGAAGAAATGGGCGGCGCTCGGCGGCTATACCTGCAGCGCCGCGGTACTGAAGTCGGCCGAATTCCAGAACGCCACGCCCTATAACAAGGCCTTCTACGAGACCATGTTCAAGGTGAAGGATTTCTGGGCGGTGCCGGAATATGCCGAACTGCTGCAGCAGCTCAACCAGCGCGTCTATCCCTACATGATCGGCGGTCAGGGCACCGCCAAGGAAACGCTGGACGCACTTGCCGCCGACTGGAACGCGACCTTCAAGAAATACGGCCGCGTGAAGTAATCGACATGCCTCGCGGAGGAGGCTTCAAGGGCCTCCTCCGTCTGTTTTTCAAGCATCCGGAGCAGGGTTTTGGCGACCACGATGATCACCACGCTCGACAGGTCCTCGCGGGCCGCGGCGCGCGGCCTCAGCGACATTTCGATCCGCAATCTATTCATCATCCCAACGATCCTGTTCCTGATCGTCTTCAACATCTTCCCGCTGATCTATTCGCTGGGCTACTCGTTCACGGACTTCCGGGCCTCGACCAATGCGCCGGCTAATTTCGTCGGATTGCAAAATTACCGCGACCTGCTCAACGATCCCTATGTCTGGTCGAACTTCGCCATCACGGCGAAATACGTCATCATCTCGGTCGCCGGACAGCTCTTCGTCGGCTTCGGCGTGGCGATGCTGCTCAACCGCGACATACCGATGAAGGGACTGCTGACGACGCTGCTGCTTCTGCCAATGATGCTTTCCATGGCGGTGGTGGGCCTGTTCTGGAAGCTGCTCTACGATCCGTCCTTCGGTATCATCAATTATGCGCTGGGACTCGGCACTTTCGAGTGGCTGGCCGATCCCAAGATGGCGCTCTACGCGGTCGCGCTCACCGACATCTGGATGTGGTCGCCCTTCGTCATGCTCTTGTCGCTTGCCGGCCTCTCGGCGGTGCCGAAGCATCTTTACGAGGCCGCCGCGATCGACCGGGCCGGGTCTTTCTACACCTTCTTCCGCATCACGCTGCCGCTGGTCGCGCCGATCCTGATGATCGCGGTCATCTTCCGCACCATGGAAGCCTTCAAGACCTTTGATCTCGCCTACATCCTGACCAGCCAGCCGACGGCGGAGCTGATCTCGATCAGGCTCTACAAGATGGCCTTCCAGGAATGGCAGACCGGGCGTTCCTGCGCCATGGCCTACATCGTGCTCATCATGGTGCTGGCGATCACCAATATCTACGTCAAGTATCTCAACAAGGTGAAGGAGCGCTAAGATGGCTGCCGTCCGCACTTCTTCCGAGGTCGCCTTCAACCGCATCGCCATCGTTGGTGTGCTGGTGGTGACGATCATCTTCCTGGCGCCGATCTATTGGATCGCCTCGACGGCCTTCAAGCCGCGCAACCTCGCCACGACGATCCCGCCGACGATCGTGTTCCAGCCGGAGATTTCGCCCTTCGTGAAGCTGTTCACCAAGCGCTCGCAGCTGCGCAGCCCGCCGACGCCTGAAGAATACGCGGCCGCCCCATGGTGGGAACGCGTCGTCTTCGACGGCGGCGAGAAGATCGTGCGCGACGGCAAGGGCGCCGTGCAGTGGTCGGGCTATCCGAACCGGTTCATGAATTCGCTGATCGTGGCGATCACCTCGACCGTGCTTGCCGTCGGCATGGGCACGTTCACCGCCTACGGTTTCTCGCGCTTCAGGGTGAAGGGCGAGGCGGACCTGCTCTTCTTCATCCTGTCGACGCGCATGCTGCCGCCGGTGGTGGTCGCGATTCCCATGTTCCTGATGTACCGGGCGGTGGGGCTGAACGATTCCCATCTCGGCCTGATCATCCTCTATACCGCTTTCAACCTGTCCTTCTCGGTCTGGCTGATGAAGGGCTTCATCGACGAGATCCCGAAGGAATATGAGGAGGCGGCGCTCGTCGACGGCTACACGCGCATGGAAGCCTTCTTCAAGATCGTTCTGCCTGAGGCCGCGACCGGCATCGCCGCGACGGCCGTGTTCTGCTTCATCACGGCGTGGAACGAATATGCCTTCGCGCTGATCATGACCAACCGCCGCGCCCAGACCGCGCCGCCCTTCATCCCGAGCCAGGTCGGCGCCGGCCTGCCCGACTGGACCGTGATTGCCGCCGGAACGTTCCTGTTCCTGCTGCCGGTCGCGATCTTCACCTTCCTGCTCCGCAACCATCTGTTGCGCGGCATGTCCTTCGGAGCGATCCGCAAATGAGCTTTCGCGCGATCAACGAGAAATATCTGGAGCCGGGCTCGCAGATCCTGATGGTGCTGGGCATCGTCGCGCTCTGCCAGCCGTGGAACATGCCGCTTCATACCTATGGCGTGACGATCATCCTGATCGGGCTGATCGGCTTCAACGTCACCTCCAAGATTCCGCGCGAGGAGCAGGCCGGCACCGGGCATGGGGCCGACCAGCAGGCGCATAATGCGGGGGCGCAGCATTGACCCAGATCGAGCTTCGCGGCGTCCAGAAATTCTTTGGCGCCGTCCAGGTCATCAAGGACCTGAACCTCAAGATCGACGACAACGAGTTCATCGTGCTGCTCGGGCAGTCCGGCTGCGGCAAGACGACGACGCTTCGCGCCATCGCCGGGCTGGAGACCATCGACCAGGGCGACATATTGATCGACGGCAAGCCGGTGCAGCACCTCAAGGCAGCCGACCGCGACATCGCCATGGTGTTCCAGTCGTTCTCGCTCTATCCGCACATGAATGTCTACGAGAACATCGCCTTCCCGCTGCGCGCGACGCGCAAGAGCAGGAGCGAGATTGACACCGAGGTGCGCTCGGTGGCCAAGACGCTGCAGATCACCGATCTCATCAACAAGAAGCCCTCGGCGCTGTCGGGCGGCGACATGCAGCGCGTGGCCATCGGCCGGGCGCTGGTTCGGCGCCCGAAGGCGATGCTGATGGACGAGCCGATCGGCGCGCTCGATGCCAAGCTGCGTGAGGAAATGCGCGCCGAGATCAAGCGGCTGCATATCAAGCAGGGCTCGACCAGCATCTATGTGACGCATGACCAGATCGAGGCGATGAGCCTCGCCGACCGCATCGTCATCATGCATGAAGGCGTGCTGCAGCAGGTCGGCACACCTGACGAGGTCTATTCGCATCCGGCCAACCTCTTCGTCGCGCAGTTCGTCGGCAGCCCCGTGATGAACGTCGCCGAAGCAAAGGTCTCCGAGAATGCCTCGGCTGTGTCGGTCACGGTCGGAGATGCGGCGGCCGGCTTCGAGTTTCCACGCGCGCTGCTTTCCCAGCTCAACGGCCATGCCGGCGACCAGTTCACCTTGGGCGTCCGGCCGGAAGGCGTGCTGGTGCGCCGCGAGGCGGCGGAGGGCTTCCTGCCGGTCGAAACGCAAATCGTCGAGCCGCTCGGCTCCTTCGATATCGTCGACCTAAAGGTCGGCTCCAGCATGCTGCGCGCCCGCACCAAAAGCGGTTTCGTCAGCGGTGCCGGCGAGAAGGTCTATGTGCGGATCGATCCTTCGCAGACGCATTTCTTCGACGCGGCGAGCGGCAAGGCGCTCGGAGTGAGACTGTAATGGCCCATATCCAGCTTAAGAACATCTCCAAGACATTCGGCAACCACACCGCGCTGTCCAATCTCAATCTCGACATCGCCGACGGCGAATTCTTCGTGCTGCTCGGCGAGACCGGGGCTGGCAAGACGACGACGCTCAGGATGGTCGCCGGTCTTGAAAAGCCGACCGAGGGCCAGGTCTTCATCGACGGCGTCGACGTCGCCGACTGGGGCGCGGCCGAACGCGACATCGCGCTGGTGCTGCAGCAATATTCGCTCTATCCGCGCTACACGGTGCGGCAGAACCTCGAATTCCCGCTGAAGCCGAAGATCCGCCGGCTGCCGGATGCCGAGATCAAGGACCGCGTCGCGCGCGCCGCCCGCACGCTTCGTATCGAACATCTGCTCGACCGCAAGACCGACCGGCTTTCCGGCGGCGAGATGCAGCGCGTCTCGATCGGCCGTGCCATCGTGCGCAAGCCGCGCGTGTTCCTGATGGACGAGCCGCTGTCGGCGCTCGACGCCAAGCTGCGCGAGGCGCTGCGCACGGAGCTGAAGAACCTGCAGATGCAGCTTGGCGCAACGTTCCTGTTCGTCACGCATGACCAGATCGAGGCCATGTCGATGGGCGACAAGGTCGGCGTGCTCAATCACGGCCGCATCGTCCAGGCCGGCACGCCGCATGAGATCTACAACAATCCGCGCGACACCTATGTCGCGAGCTTCGTCGGCTCTCCGCCGATGAACCTCATCGACGGCAAGCTGGTCAACGACCGCGCGGTGATGGCGCCGGTGAATTTCGAGCTGCCGCTTTCAACTGGGGCAAAGAGTTTTGGCGGGGGCAGGACGAGCGGCGCGACCGACGGTCGGCCGCTCGTCTTCGGCATTCGTCCGGAGGATGTCCATCTGGAGAGCGGCGCACCGGTCGAGGCGCGCGTCCACGATGTCGAGAACCATGGCGTGGAAAAGATCCTGACGCTCAGGGTCGGCGACACGATGCTGCGCGCCACCGTCCCGGCCAGGACCGATATCGCGATCGAACAGGCCGTGCGCTTTGCCTGGAACCCCGACAAGGTGGTGCTGTTCGACAAGGGCAGTGGCGTCAGCCTGCGGCATGCGGGATAGCGGCTTCGCCTGCCGCCTTATCGCACCGCGCCCGACCAGGCCGAGAGCCGGCGGGCAGCCTGGCTGACGGGTCAACCGCCTCTGACCATCTCGACCATCATAGGACGACCGAAGCCACCGGCCTCCTTGGCGAAAACGGCAAGGCCGGTCCATATCCGAAGCGCATCACAATATCCGGCCTGCGGGTCTCGCCGACAATCCCCGCCAGGTCGGCGCGCAGGCGGGCGACCTCGACAGGCTGGTTGATGAAGGCGAGCTTAAGTCCCAAGCTCGTCGCGGCCAAAGCGAAGCGCTGGCACGCCTGACCGACCCTGACCCAGTGGTCGTGGTCCGGCCGCTCGGCAAAGAAGATCGCCACCCCTGCCGATGAGTCGATCTGACGGGCGTATTTCTCATTCTCCTGGGCGGCGCTGAACAACCGGTCCAAGGCGATCCGGCCAAGGCCGCTCGGCAGCACCGGGCTGCCGCTCGCGGCTGAGAAGAGCCCATCGCCTCGAGCCATTGCGCTGCGCGGGTTGAAGCGGATCCACTGCTTCAGCTCATGCATGAATGCGGGGTCATTCATCTGGTCTTCATTGCCGGCGAGGACGAGATCCCGCACCTGCTTCATCCGCCCCTGATCGGTGACAAGCGCCAGGCTCACACCCGGTATCGCGGCTGCGCGCTCAAGCTCGACGAGATCCGCGGCAGGGGTGGCGCGGCCATCATATTCGGCACGCGTCGATTGGCGTTTCGGAATGGCGTTGGCCAACGGGTCCGCTTTCGCCTCGCCCATGAGGTAGTCGTAACGGATTCCGTTGCCGTCGGCCGTAAGCGAAGCCTCGCCGGTTCGGCCAGTCGCCGCCGCGGCGAGCATGAGATTGGCCGCGGCGCATCCCAGGCTGACATAGAGATGATGATCGTCAGGGTCGACGATCGGAGTCCGCCTCTGAAGGTCAGGCCGGATCTCGATTGCATGCCCTTCAAGCTGGAACCGCCAGGGCTGCGTATTATGGCTATTGGCCGCCAAGGTTGCGTAACGGACGATGGCCCCAAGATCGGGCGTCAGGCGGTCACGCAATCCGGCGGCGAAGACCTCATACTGGGCCATGGACCCGACCGCCGATCGCCAACCGGCAACACCGGTGCCCGCCGCGACAAGCGCGGCGCCTGCGCCCACGAGCATCGTTCGCCTGTTCATCGTGCCCTCTCGAATAAACTTGCAGGCAAGATAGCGGCGGCTCGGGAATAGCCCTTGATCTCAATCAAGGCCTTTGATCGACCCGCCGCCTAGGCGGCGCGACCGTCGAACTCGAACACTTCGATGCCGGCGACGTCGACGTCGTCGAGGCAGTTGATGTTGATATAGGCCGTGCGTTCGCCGCTTTCGCCGACATCCTCGGCGAAGGGGTGGATTCCGCAGGTCCGGCAGAAGCGATGCGCGATTTGAGCCTTGCCGAAGGTGTAGCGGCCGAGGTCGTCGCCCCAGGCGACCAGACTGAGCTTCTCATGCGGCACCGCCCACAGCAGCGCGCCCTTGCGCGCGCAGATCGAGCAGTTGCAGCGCACCGCGCCGCCGATCTCACCCTTGACCTCGAATGCCACCTTGCCGCAGTGGCAACTGCCTTTGTACAGCATCAGCATCTTCCCATCGCTGGCAGGGTGCAAAGGCACGCTTGCCGGGTTATCTCTTTGCCGGGCCCAACATCAGGCCGCGCGTCTAAAAGACGTTGCAAATTTGCAAGGTCCGACATCGAAAATGCAATCCGTCCGCGATCGTCTCGAAACCATCCTGTCACGTCTTGCCAATCGCGCGGCCGAGGAGCGGGTCTACACCAAGCTCTATGCCGCGGCCGCGCGGGCAGCCGCCGATGCGTCCGACGCTCGCCGCAAGGCCGGCGTCAGCCTTGGCCCGCTCGACGGGCGCATCGTCTCGATCAAGGATCTGTTCGACGTTGCCGGCGAGCCGACCACGGCCGGGTCGCTGATCCTCGCCGGCACCGCGCCGGCGACGCGGGACGCGGCCATCGTGGCGCGGCTCCGGCGGGCGGGCGCCGTGATCGTCGGCAAGACCAACATGACCGAATTCGCCTTCACCGCGATCGGCGACAACCTTCACTATGGCACGCCGGGCAATGCCGCCGACGCCAGCCTGATCCCGGGCGGCTCGTCATCGGGGGCGGGCGTTGCGGTCGGCGAGGGCACAAGCGACATCTCGATCGGTTCGGACACCGGCGGCTCGGTGCGCATCCCGGCCTCGCTCAACGGCATCGTCGGCTTCAAGCCGACGGCGGGGCGCGTGCCTTTGACGGGCGCCTTTCCGCTGTCGATGACGCTGGATTCGATTGGCCCGCTTGCCCGCAGCGTCGCCGATTGCGCGATTGCCGATGCGATCATGGCCGCAGATGAGCCGGCGGCCCTTCAGCCGGTCCCGCTTGCGACCTTGCGCATCGGCATTCCGCGCGGCGTCTTGTTCGGCGAGACGCAAGCCGAGGTCGCGGAAGCTTTCGAGGCCTGCATCGACAGGATCGGGCAGGCTGGCGCCGGCGCCGTCGATTTGCCCATCGACGATCTCATCGCCGAAATGCGCGCCGCGACCAGACGCGGCACGATCGCCTCAATGGAGGGCGCCGAAGTGCATGCCGACTGGCTGGCGAGCGGCGCCTCCGTGCCGGTCGATCCGCATGTCACCGGGCCGTTGTCGCGCGCGCTGTCGGTTCCCGCCTCGGCCTACATCCGCACGATCCGCCGTCGCGGCGAGCTTGCGACGGCGATGGCGGAACGGCTGGAGGCGGTCGACGTGCTGGCGTTGCCGACCGTTCCGATCGTCGCGCCTTCCATTGCCGCCATGGCCGGCGACGAAGCGTTGCGCGACAGGACGGAAGGGCTGCTCTTGCGCAACACGCAGGTCGCCAACCAGTTCGACCTCTGCGCCATCTCGCTGCCGATGCCGGGCACCAAGTTGCCGGCCGGGTTGATGCTGGTGGGCAAGCATGGGCATGATCGCCGGCTGCTCGCCATCGCGGCGGTCGTTGAGGCTTTGCTCGGCCGTTGACAGGGACGCGGCGAACCAAGGCAAATTTGTCGTCAGAGAGGATTTGCCCCGAGTTCCTTCGCGCCCCCCTCTGTCCCGCCGGCGTCTCCGGTCTGCATCGTCGCAATGGTCTCGGCGAATTAATCGCCAGCTGGAAAGCGTCGCCGGTAGTGCTCGATCACTTCCGGATTGCGCAGGTTGACGGGCAGCTTGCCGGCGAGCACCAGCAGCGCCTCGCCGGCGGCGCCGACACCCATGCGCATCATCGATTCCTCGGTGATGCCGGCCATGTGCGGGGTGACGATGACATTGTCGAAGCCGAAATAGGGATGGTTGGGCGGCAGCGGCTGCACGGAAAAGACGTCGAGCGCGGCGCCGCCGATGCGGCCTTCTCGCAAGGCTTCGATCAGCGCCTCGTCGTCGACCACCGGGCCGCGCGAGACGTTGATCAGCAGTGCGCCGGGCTTCATACGGGCGATGCGCTCGCGGCTGATCAGGCCGCGCGTCTCCGCCGTCAGCGGGCAGCAGAGCACGATGACGTCGCTCTGCTCGACCAGCGCGTCGATCGACAGGAAGCCGACGCGCTCGGGCGCCGGGCGCAGGCTGCGCGTCGTTGCCACGACATTGAGGTCGAAACCGTGCGCGGCGATATGCCCGACGGCCTGGCCGACCGCGCCGAGGCCGACAATGCCGATCGTCTTGCCGGCAAGCTCGCTGGTCGAATTGGCATGCTCGCGCCCGGCAAGCCAGCCCTTGGCGCGCAGGTCGCGGTCCATCACGCGGAAGCGCCGCAATAGGGCGAGCGCTGCGAACATCACATGCTCGGCGACCGAGCGAGCGTTGACGGCGGGTACGTTCGCGACAAGCACGCCGGCGGCGGTCGCCGCCTCGACCGGGATCATGTCCAGCCCGGCGCCGTGGCGGATAGCGGCTCGCAAATTCGCCGCGCCTTGAAACAGTTCCGGCGGCAGCGGCGCGCGCACGATGACGATGTCGGCGTCGCGGGCCTCAGTGGTCAATGTCTTTGGATCGAGCGCGGAAGCGACGGCCAGCCGCCCTGCTCCGGCCAGCATGGCCGTGGCGCGGGGGTGCAGCGGATGCGTCGCCAGGATCTTGCGCATTGCACTCAGACCTTCTCGAGCGCCGCGCTTTTCGGTTCTGTTGCGTGGCCTTCGATGATCCCTTTCCAGTAGCTCTCGGCGCCCTGCAAATGGGCGCTCATCAGAGCCTGGGCGAGGTTGCCGTCGCGGCGCAGCAGCGCTTCGTAGATCTGGATATGCTCGGCATGCGAGCGCACGCTGCGTTCGGGATCGTTGAAATAGATCGGCAGGCGCTGCTCGCCCATCAGGTAATAGACGCTGCAGATGTTGTGGAAGACGCTGTTCTTGGTGGCGCGCACGATCTCGAGGTGGAATTCGCGGTCCTCCTTGGCGAGGCCTTCACCGGCGGCGATGCGTTCTTCGGAGGCTTTCAGGATCTCGCGCAGGCGTTCGAAGTTTTCTTCCGTTGCGCGCGAGCAGGCAAGCTCGGCTGCCTTGATCTCGTGGATCTTGCGCAGTTCTACCGTCTCATAAATCTGCACCGGATCGAGCGGCAGGCCGGCGCGGGCGAACAGCGCCAGCGCTTCCACGCTCGCCTGCTTGGTGTCGATATAGATGCCGGACTTGGCGCGCCGCTCGACGATGCGCATGGCTTCCAGGATGGCAAGCGCCTCGCGGATCTGGCCGCGGCTGACGGCGAAATGTTCAGCCAGCTCGCGTTCCGAAGGCGTGCGGCCGGACTCCTTGTCCGAGTTGGAGAAGAGATAGGCGGCGAGTTCCGCGAGAAGGTTCTTTTCTTTCATCGTCAAATACGTTGCGCGTGCGCCTCCAGGAATCGCTCGGAGATGGTGAAACCCAATCCAGGCTTTTCAGGGATCGCTATCATACCGTCCTCCGCTTCGACAGTCTCCTCGACCAGGTCGTGGATCATCGGGTTGGCGCCGAGCGAATATTCGATGATGAAGGAGGCGGGCGAGGCGGCGCACACATGCAGCCCGGCGAAGAAGCAGGGCGCGCCGGCCCACAGATGCGGCGCGAAACGCAGGTTGAAGGCGCTGGCGATGGTGCCGATCTTCATCGCCTCGCTGATGCCGCCGCAGAAAGCGGGATCCGGCTGGAAGATGTCGGCCGATTTCAACACCGCCAGGTCGCGGAAGGCGTAGCGCGTCGCCTCGCTTTCGCCCGTGGCGATCGGCGTTGAGCCCGAGGCTCGTACCTCGGCCATGCCCGGCTTGTCGTCGGCGATCACAGGCTCCTCGAACCAGGCGAGGTCGAGATCGGCGGTGAGCTGGATGAAGCGCTTGGCCTCGGCGACGGTGTAGGTGCCGTGCGCGTCGACCATCAGGTCGACCTCCGGACCGATCGCCTGCCTTGCGGCGCGCACGCGCGCGGCCGAAAGATGGGGCGCGCCGTCCATGGCGCCGACGCGCATCTTCAGCGCCTTGAAGCCGCCCTTGGCGATGTAGGATTGCAACTGCTCGCCGATGGCGTCGGGGGAGGCCCAGCCGCCCGAAGCGTAGGCCTGCATGCGCTCGACCTTGCGGCCGCCGAGCAGCCGCCATACGGGCTGCCCGAGCGACTTGCCGAGGATGTCCCACAGCGCGATGTCGACGGCGCTGATCGCCGCCACGCTCATGCCGCGCCGCGCCAGCTGCGGCATCGCATGGCCGGCATGTGCCGCCGTCTCGTGCCGCACGCCGTTATAGAGCATTTCCCAGATGATGCCGATGTCGGCCGGATCGCGGCCGATGAGTTGCGGACCGATCTCGTGATTGAGCATATGGACGAGCGCGCCATAGCTGCCGGCGCTGCCGGCGGCGTTCTTGCCTTCGCCCCAGCCGACCAGGCCGTCGTCGGTCTCGATGCGCAGAATGGCGGCGTCGAACGTCGTCACCTGCCCGAAGTCGCTGCGATGCTGCCTCGCGACTTCGATCGGGACACGGACCCACCAGGCCTGAACGCTTTTGATGCGCATATTTTCCCTTCGGCCCCTCCGCCCGCCAGGCGGAAGGGACAAGCTTTGATCGGAGGTCTACTTGATCAGCGGCAGCAGCGTTTCGGCGGTTATGCGCATCTGGTCGGTGTAGAATTTCTCCGTAAGCACGCTGGAGCCGTGGTCCTGGATGAATTTGAGCTGCTCGGGCGAGATGTCGACCGGATTGCGTTCGACCATCTCCGGATAAGGCGCGGCGGGCGTGCGGTCGACGGGGGCGACGAACTCGTTGGTCAGCGCGCCGTCATAGCCGACTTCCTTCAGCGTGCGCACGATCTTCGGCCAGTCGATCTGGCCAAGGCCGGCGGCGAAGCGGTTGTTGTCGGCGACATGGAAATCGAACAGGCGCTTTCCGACCTGGCGGATCGCGTCATAGACGTTAAATTCCTCCATGTGGATGTGGTAGGCGTCGAGGCAGACGCCGCATTCGGGGCTCACCGCGTCGGCGAGCGCGAGCGCCTGGGCGCCGCGATTGAAGAGATAGGTCTCGAAGCGGTTGAGCGGTTCGATGGCGATCCGGACGCCGACCTTCTTGGCATGGGTGAAGCATTCGCGCGTGGCATCGACCACCCAGCCCCATTCCTCCGCCTCGGTGCCGTCCGGCACCACCTTGCCGACGGTCGCGGGCACCAGCGTGATGATCTCGCCGTCGAGCTCGCTCACCATGGTGAGCACGTCCTTGACATATTGGACGGACCGCTCGCGCTGGCCCTGGTTCTTGGCGGCGAGGTTGCGTTCGCCGAGCATCAGCGTCACCGAACCCCAGCAGCGGATGCCATACTCCTTGAGCAGCGCGCGCGTCTCCTTGGTCTTGTACTGCTCGGGCTCGCCGGAAATCTCGATCGATTCGTAGCCGAACTTCTTGATGCGCTTCAGCGTCACCTCCAGCGGCTCCGCCCGCATCCAATTGTGCGTCGAAAGATGCATGGTCTATCCTTCCCAGAATTCGCCTGTCACATTTTACCCGCGACGCCTCGAACAGAGGCGGCCGCACGTTTCCTCCCCAAGGCGTTGCCAGGTTTTCCTCGAAACTGGTTCGACCAATTGGGCCTGTCATGACGTCTACAGCAAATTTTCGCGCGCGGCAAGAAGTGGGCAGAGGAAGGCGACCGCGCCGGACAATGCTATGATTTAATAAGGTAATTTCGCATTTCCAATTGCGGGTCCGCGGCTTCTTCCAGCTTTTCAGGCGCTTGACCGAACTACGGGATTTGGTAATACCAGAATGACATGGCGTTCAGATGCCGTCAGGACTGACCAAACAGGCTGGCCCTCGCTCCAATTGGCGCTATGCTTGGTCACGAAAACAAGAGAGGGAGGATGCCGATGCCGACGACGATGAAGGGTCCCGGCCTGTTTCTGGCGCAGTTCGCGGGCGATGCCGCACCGTTCAATTCGCTGGCTTCGATCACCAAATGGGCGGCCGGGCTCGGCTACAAGGGCGTGCAGATCCCGACCTGGGACGGACGCCTGTTCGACCTCGCGAAGGCGGCCTCGTCGAAAGCCTATTGCGACGAGGTGAAAGGCATCTGCGCCGACGCGGGCGTCGAGATCACGGAACTGTCGACGCACCTGCAAGGGCAACTGGTGGCGGTGCATCCTGCCTATGACGCGCAGATGGACGGCTTCGCGCCGCCATCGGTGCACAACAATCCCAAGGCGCGCCAGCAATGGGCCGTCGAACAGATGAAGTTCGGCGCCAAGGCGTCGCGCAATCTCGGGCTGAACGCCTCGGTGTCGTTCACCGGCTCGCTGGCCTTCCCCTACCTCTATCCGTTCCCGCAGCGGCCGGCCGGACTGATCGAGGAAGCCTTCGGCGAGCTCGGCAAACGCTGGAAGCCGATCCTCGACGTCTATGAGGACAATGGCGTCGATGTCGGCTACGAGATCCACCCTTCCGAGGACGTGTTCGACGGCGCGACCTTCGAGATGTTCCTCGACGCGGTCGGCGGCCACAAGCGCTGCAACATCAATTACGATCCGTCGCATTTCCTGCTGCAGCAGCTCGACTATCTGGAATTCATCGACATCTATCACGAGCGGATCAAGGCCTTCCACGTCAAGGACGCCGAGTTCAATCCGACCGGACGGCAGGGCGTCTATTCCGGCTATCAGGGCTGGGTGAACCGGGCAGGCCGCTTCCGCTCGCTTGGCGACGGCCAGGTCGATTTCAGCGGCATCTTCTCCAAGCTCACCCAGTACAATTACGATTCCTGGGCGGTGCTGGAATGGGAATGCTGCCTGAAGCATCCCGAGGACGGCGCAGCCGAAGGCGCGCCCTTCATCCAGCACCACATCATCCGGGTGACCGAGAAGGCTTTCGACGATTTCGCCGCCGGCACGACCGACAAAAAGCTGCTGCGGGCGATGATGGGGATTTGACCCGCGAACTTCCCTGGAAGATCGACAGCGGGTCCGGGCGGGGTTGAATTCAAAGCCGCGGCGGACCCTTATACCCCGCCCGACGCCGTGCGTCGGCCCTCCGCAGGGGGAGGGTGAGCAGCCAAGAGGAGAGGACGAAAAATGGTCGGCGCATCGAAGTCGGAAACGGGAGGCGGCCCGATCCGCTACGGCATGGTTGGCGGCGGGCAGGGTGCCTTCATCGGCGCGGTGCATCGCATCGCGGCGCGCATGGACAATGATTTCGTGCTGGTGGCCGGCGCGCTGTCGTCGGACCCGGCGCGTGCCAAGGCTTCCGCCGCCGAGCTCGGGCTCGATCCAGCGCGCAGCTACAGCTCCTACGCCGAGATGGCCAAGGCCGAGGCCAAGCGTCCCGACGGCATCGAGGCGGTGGCGATCGTCACCCCCAACAACGTGCATGTGCCCGCGGCCAAGGCCTTCCTCGAGGCCGGCATCCATGTCATCTGCGACAAGCCGCTGGCAACGTCGCTCGCCGAGGCGAAGAAGCTTGCCGCGCTGGTCGAGAAGACCGGCAAGGTGTTCGTGCTTACCCACAATTACACCGCCTATCCGATGATCCGGCAGGCGCGCGAGATGGTGGCCAAGGGCCAGCTCGGCGACATCCGCATCGTGCAGTCGGAATATCCGCAGGACTGGCTGACCGAGGATCTCGCCGCCACCGGCCAGAAGCAGGCCTCGTGGCGCTCCGATCCCAAGCAGGCGGGCGCCGGCGGCGCGCTTGGCGACATCGGCACGCATGCCTACAATCTTGCCCGCTTCGTGTCCGGGCTGGAGCTGGATTCTCTGTCGGCCGACCTCGATGCCTTCGTGCCTGGGCGCCAGCTCGACGACAATGTCAATGTCATGCTGCGCTTCAAGCCAGTCGGCAACAAGCATCCGGCCAAGGGCATGATCTGGGCAAGCCAGGTGGCGCCCGGCCATGAGAACGGGCTGAAGCTGCGCATCTATGGCTCGAAGGGCGGGCTGGTATGGGTGCAGGCCGACCCGAACTATCTCTGGTACACGCCTTTCGGCCAGCCGAAGCAGCTGCTCACCCGGGCCGGCGCCGGCGCGATGCCGGTCGCGGCGCGTGTGACCCGTGTGCCATCCGGACATCCGGAAGGCTATCTCGAAGGTTTTGCCAACATCTACCAGGAGGCCGCCCGCGCAATCCGGGCGGCACGCAGAAGGGGCGGCAAGCCGGGCAAGGATGTGATTTTCCCGACGATCGAGGACGGCGTCGAAGGCATGGCCTTCATCGAGGCCTGCGTGAAGTCGTCGAAGAAAAATGGGGCGTGGACGAAGCTCTAGGGACGGCTGCGTCGTCTGAGGGGGAGTCCCCCTCACCCGGATTGCCAGCCGAATTGCAAACGCAATTCGGGGCAATCCGACCTCTCCCCGAGGGGAGAGGAGGGCGCCGGCGCCGACGACAACCTCTTTCTCCCCGCCGGGGAGAAGGTGGCAGCGAAAGCGGCCGGATGAGGGGGAGTGCGGCCCGCCAACGCAAATGGCTGGCCGCAAGCGGGGAGGGGTGTCGATGAAAATCGGCATGTGCATGTTCTTGTGGACCACCAGCGTCTCGAAGAAGGATGTGACGCTGTTGAAGGACATCAAGGCGACGGGTTTCGACGGCGTCGAGATACCGGTCTTTGCCGGCGCGCCTGACGACTACAAAAGGTTGGGCGAGATGCTCGACCGCATCGGTCTGGAGCGCACCGCGGTCTCGGCGATGGGCGATCCGGCGATGAACCTGATCTCGCCGGATGCCGCCGCGCGCAAGGCCGGTATCGATTACATGAAATGGGCGATCGACTGCAGCGCGGCGCTTGGCTCCAACACGCTGAGCGGGCCGCTGCATTCGACGCTCGGCGCCTTTTCCGGCAGCGGGCCGACTTCTGCCGAGAAGAAGCGCTCGATCGCCTCGCAGCGCGCCATCGGTGACCATGCCGGCAAGAAGGGCGTGACCATCGGATTGGAGGCGCTCAACCGCTTCGAATGCTATCTGGTCAACACCATGGCCGATCTGTGCGAGCATATCGATGCGATCGACCGGCCGCACATCAAGGCGATGTACGACACGTTCCATGCCAATATCGAGGAGGCCGATCCGATCGGCGCCTATACGAAGCATCGCCGCAATATCGTCCATGTCCACATTTCGGAGAACGACCGCGGGGTGCCGGGGCGCGGCAACATTCCATGGAAGGAGACTTTCTCCGCCATCCGCAAAAGCGGTTATGACGACTGGCTGACGATCGAGTCCTTCGGCCGCTCGCTGAAGCATCTGGCTGCGGCGACGAAGGTGTGGCGGGATTTCGCGGAGAGCCCGGAGGCGGTTTATCGCGAGGGGCATAGGCATATCAGGGACGGGTGGAAGGGGGCGGCTTAGGTGCACCGTCCGATCGGCGTCGCGATCCTTCGCGCCCCCCTCTGTCCTGCCGGACATCTCCCCCACGAGGGGAGATTGGCAGCTCCGTTCGCTCCGCTGAACCTTGCAGCGTCGACGATTGGCGAAAGCCGCGATGACGGCTGATCTCCCCCCAAGTGGGGGAGATGCCCGGCAGGGCAGAGGGGGGCGCTGTCCCGCCGACCTCTCCTTAAAAGGCAGCAGTCCAACTACCCCTGCTCGGCCTGCAGCCGGTTGTAATCATGCAGCGTGCGGCTGAGCCTTCGGCGCAGGAAATTCGAGATGTTGTCGAAGATGAAGACGACGAGCAGGGTCAAAAGCACCATGTAGAAGACGTTGGCCCAGTTCGAATTGGTGCGCATCGCTTCCCACAATTTCAGGCCAATGCCGCCGGCGCCGACGGCACCGATGATGGTGGCGCCGCGGGTGTTCGATTCCCACTGGTAGAGGGTCTGGCTGATGAAGACCGGCACCACCTCAGGCAGCACGCCGTAGCGCTGCACCAATATCTCGTTGGCGCCGGTCGAGAGCACGCCTTCGCGCGGCTTGTCGTCGATGTTCTCCAGCGCCTCGGAATAGGTTTTGCCGAGCGTGCCGATCTCGGTGAAGAAGATCGCGGCGCTGCCGGCCAGCGGTCCCGGGCCGAAGGCGCGGGTGAAGAACAGCGCCCAGATCAACATGTCGACCGAGCGCATGAAATCGAAGAAGCGTTTCAGCACCTGGCTCAGAACGCCGCTCGGCGTGATGTTGCGGGCGGCGAAGAAGGCGAGCGGGAAAGCGACGATGCCGCCGAGCAGCGTGCCGAGGAACGCCATGACGATGGTCTGCAGCAGCTTCGTCCAGACATCACCGTGCTGCCATTGGGCGTTGTTCCAGAAATTGTCGGCGGCCAAAGCGAGGTTCGACGTGCCCGGCTTGAGTTCCGGCCCGGAGACGATCAGCGAGATGACTTCGCTATAGGGTTTGCCGAAGAACGGCGAGCGCGTATCGAAGACGAAATTCGCCCAACCGAGGAAGCGCTTGCGCACCTTGACGCGGTCGACGGTGACGCGCACCTCGCCGGCAAAGCCCAGCTTGGCGACGATCTCGTCATCATGGACGGTGATCCAGTCGGGCATCGGACCAGTGACTATCGGCTTGCCGCCGGTCAGCGCTATGGGCACGGTCAGGCCGTTGGCCGTGATCGTCGCTTTGGTCTTGTCGAAGGTGACGGATTTGGCGTTGCCGTCGATCTGGACGGTGTAAGTGCCGTCGGGATTCTTGATCACCCAATCGGGTTCGGGGTTTTCGCCGAGCGCCGAGAAGCGCGGATATTTCGGCGTGATCTCGGGCTGGTCGAGGCGGAATTCCGGCTGCAGATCGTAGCTGATCCATTGCGACAGGAAGAGCGGCAGGCGCTCCCAGTGCGACTCGCGCAGCACCTGCGGCAAGCTGAAGAACCACAGGGCGTAGCCAAGATAGAGCACCGTGCCCGCAACCAGCAGCAGCGGCCAGAAGCGCTTGTAGGCCGGCCGCTGGAAGATCTGCGGGTGGCGATCTTCGATGGCGCTTAGTTCGTCGGCGGTCATAGCAGCCATGTCAAGCGCTCATCAGGAAAGCCTGCTCGCCGACGAGCTTGCGGCGCAGCCAGGCGGAGAACTGGTCGACGATGATGATGGTGACGAAGAGCAGGAGCACCAGCGCCAGCGTCTTGGCGCCGAAGCCGCGCGAGATGGCAAGCTTCAGCTCCTCGCCGATACCGCCGCCGCCGACCGCGCCCATGATGGTCGAGATGCGCACATTGATCTCGATCCGGAGCAGCGTGTAGGACATGAAGTTGGGCAGCACCTGCGGCAGGTCGGCGAAGCGCACGCGCTCGAACCAATTGGCGCCGACCGCGCGCAGGCCCTCTTCCGGGCGCATGTCGATGTTCTCGTTGATCTCGTAGAAGAGCTTGCCCAGCGCGCCGATCGAATGCAGGCCAATGGCGATGATTGCCGCGACGGGGCCAATCGAGACGATCGCCGCGAACAGGCCGGCAATGACGATCTCCGGAAAGGCGCGCAGCAGTTCCATGAAGCGCTTGACGACGAGCCGCAGGATAGGGCTCGGCGTCAGGTTGCGCGCGGCGATGAAGGAGAAAGGTACGGCGAAGACGAAGCCGATGAAGGTCGAGACCAACGCCACGTTCACCGTCGTCAGCATCAGCTCGAAATATTCGGGGATGTAGAAGCCGCCCCAGATGTAGACCCGGCCGAGCGGGAAGTTGAACTCCTGCGTGCCCTTGTCGCTGGGCGAGGCGATGTCGAACAGCGCACGCCAAACATCGTTCCAGTCCTTCGGGATCAGCCAGCTCAGGAAATCGAGGATATGCGGCAGGCGGTCGAAGAAGTGGCCGGCATTGGCCTCGTCGGCGAACCACATGGTCGCGAACATGGCGACAAGCAGCAGGCCGACGCCAAGCGCGGTGTAGAAGCGGCGCAGCGAGGTCTGGCGCCGCCAGGCGTCGGCCTGCTGGCGGGTCGCATCGGAATGGATCGTTGTCGAAAGGGTCATGATTGTGAATGCAAAAAGGGCGGCGTTTTTTGCGACGCCGCCCTTTTCCTGATGCCTTCAGCCGCCGATAGCGGCTTTGCGGGCTTCGACGATGACGTTGTAGAAGTCAGGCTTCACCGGGACGTAGCCGGTGAAATCGCCGCCTTCGATGCCTTCGAAGCAGGCCTTGTCCTTGGCCGGCAGGGCGGTGAAGAAGGCGGTGAGCTTGGCGGTCATGTCGTCGCCGAGCGCGGTGCGGACAACCAGCGGACCGTTCGGGATCAGGCCCGAGCGCCACACTTCGACGAAGTCGTTCGGGTCGACCGCGCCCTTGGCGACTTCCTTGTGGAAGGTGCCCGAGGTGTAGCCGTTCTTGAAGTCGCCGATGCCCGAGGAGTCGTCCACCGCCACGTCGACCTTGCCGTCGCGCACGGCCAGGATGTTGTTCTCGTGGCCGCCGTTGAACTGGGTCGAGGCGAAGTAGGTCTCGTTGGAAGCGCCAGTGTCCTTCGGAATCTGGGTCAGCGGGATCAGGTAGCCCGAGGTCGAATCCGGATCGGCATAGCCGAGCTTCTTGCCCTTGGCCGACTTGATGTCGGTGATGCCGGAGGTCTTCAGCGCCAGGCCAACCGAATAATAGCCGGTCGAGCCGTCGGTCTGCTTGGTGGTGAGGATCGGGGTGACCGCCTTCGGGTCCTTGAGATAGATGCTGGCGTAGCCGGACGCGCCGAGCTCGGCGAAATCGAGCGTGCCGCCGAGCAGGCCCTGGATGACGCCGTCATAGTCGGCGGCCGGGAAAAGCGAAACCTTCTCGAAGCCGAATTCCGACTTCAGGTGGTCGGCGAGGCACTGATAGTTGCGCAGACGGTCGGTCTCATTCTCGCCGCCGAGGATGCCGACGCGGAATTCCTTGATATCGGCGGCGTGCGCGGCGCTTGCGGCCATGGCGAGCAGCGAAACCGCTCCAAAAACCATCTTCCTGAACATTTGCTCTCTCTCCTGTTGTTCCGGCTGCGCGCCGGCGGCGTTCTGATTTTTCAAGTCTTGCCTTTGACGCTGGCGGGCGATCCGGGTTGCTCTGCCGAAATCCACGATTTGCCCGGACCGACTGGGGGCGGGGCAATGGACTCAGTAGCCAGGGAAGGCGGGTTCGAGCGGTCCGGCGGATGCGATGATCTTCGGCTTGATGGTCACGCTGGTCGACGTGATGGCCTCGGAGATCTCGGCGCCGCTGGCATCGGCGCCGTAGACCATGCGCACGGCGTCGCGATCGAGGTCTTGCGGGGCGCCATCGAAGACGACCTTGCCGGCGGCCATGCCGATGATGCGGCTGCAATAGGCGCGGGCGGTGTCCAGCGTGTGCAGATTGGTGACGACGGTGATGCCTTCGCGCAGATTGATGTCGCGCAGCGAATCCATCACCATCTTGGC
This sequence comes from Mesorhizobium sp. M2A.F.Ca.ET.043.02.1.1, assembly GCF_003952405.1. Taxonomy (NCBI): domain Bacteria; kingdom Pseudomonadati; phylum Pseudomonadota; class Alphaproteobacteria; order Hyphomicrobiales; family Phyllobacteriaceae; genus Mesorhizobium; species Mesorhizobium sp. M2A.F.Ca.ET.043.02.1.1. The sequence goes on along the minus strand of NZ_CP034445.1, from coordinate 1,962,682 downwards.
GTTGAGCGGGTCGAGCGAGGCGATCGGCTCGTCGGCCAGAAGCACCTTCGGCTGCTGCATCATGGCGCGGGCGATCGCGACGCGCTGCTGCTGGCCGCCGGACAGCGTGCCGGCCGGCTGAAGCGCGATGCGGGCGATGTCGAGGCGCTCGAGCGCGGCGACCGCCTCGGCGCATTCGGTGCGCGTGAACATGCCGAGCAGGTTAGAAACCGTCGAGCGGTGGTTGAGGCGGCCGAGCAGGACATTGGTCAAGACGTCGAGGCGCGGCACGAGGTTGAACTGCTGGAAGATCATGGCGCAGTCGCGCTGCCAGCGGCGCAGCGGCGAGCCCTGCAGGGAGGAGACCTCGGCGCCGTCAAAAAAAATCGATCCCTGGCTGGGATCGATGAGACGATTGATCATGCGCAGCAGCGTGGACTTCCCGGCGCCGGAGCGGCCGATGATACCGACCATCTGACCGCGCGGGATCGAGATGTTGATGTCGCTGACAGCGGTGTTCTTGCCAAATCGTCGGGTTACGCCGCGGATTTCGAGCGTGGCCGATGATGCTGACATGGCAAAACTCCGGTACGTCGCGGTTTCGAGGGTCCGTTAACCTTCGCTAGCGCAGCCCGATGAAGCTGGGGTGTCGGATTGATGTCAGTTTTGTTACGAGTCACAGGCTTGACGGGGTTAATTCCCGGCACAGGGATTTTGATCGGGCCGGCTATGTTTCTGTTGGGCAGCGGCATACCTTGGAGATTGGCTGAAACGCCCATTCCCGTCGTCATCCACGGGCGGAGCAAGGAGCGCAGCAACGCGCGCAGACCCGAGGATCCATTCCGTGACGCATGAGCGCTGCCGCGGAGCAGAATTCTGCTCCGCTGCACGCTTCGATCAGGGTCACGGAATGGATCCCAGGGTCTCCGCGACGCCGCTTCGCGGCTGCTTCGCCCAGGGATGACGAGGTTGGAGGGCTTCAGCCAATCCCCGGCGTTTGTGCTGATTTCACGCAAAGGAACGGTGAAACCTTGCCCGCCGACAAGCGGCAACTTCCACAATCCCTGCGCAGAACCACTAGCCAAGCACCAGCAATTCCTCGAAATGCTTCATGTCCTTGAAGCTGCAAAAGGCCGGAGCCTTCAGCTCGATCACCTGAGCTTCGCGCTTGAGGAATGACAAGCAGTCGTCGAACAATTCCTGCCAGGCCGCGGCCCGCTGGTCGGCGAGGCGGCGGATCTGGTAGGCGAAGGTGATGTGGAAGACATAGGTGTCGTGGTCCGGATGGCGGTAACCGAACGGCACCGAAAGCGCATCGCGCCAGGCTTTCAGGATCCGGCGATCCTCCTCAGTGGCGCCGGCGACGGTGAGGCCCGTCGGCACGACTTCGACAATCTTGACCTTGAAGGGACCGTGGCCCTCGAAGCCTTGCAGGCGCTCGAGATAGAGGCGGGTCATATCGTCGATGCTGGTGTCGAGCGGCACGTCCGACCGCCAGTAGGGAAGGCGACGCCGGTATTCGATGATGCCCTGGAAGAGCGTCATATGCAGGCTGGAGATGGGGGTGAAGGCGAGCCGATCGGCATCCGGCATGGCAAGCATGCGCTCGCGTACCTCGATGATCGCCGCTTCGGAAGGCGAGCCCTTGACCAGATGGCAGACGACCGTGTTGCCCGGTTCAGGGAGGAAGTTGCCGGCTGTGTCGTAACGGGTACCGAGATGCGTGGGCAGAGCCGGGTCGGTACCTTCGAAAAATCCGGCGAGCGAAGGTCTGACTGTGTCGAGCATGGCGATCTCCTGGGGAGATCGGCTCTTGTCCGAGTCATGTGTCAAGGATGTGAATGGTGAATGGTGAATGGTGAATGGTGAATGGTGAGAAAGAAGGGCGTCGTTACCATTCGCTATTGACCATTCACCATTCACCGAAATCAGCCGCCGTATTTCTCCAAAAACGCCTCGGCCGACAGCTCTCGGAAATCGTCGAGCGCGGCGCGCAGTGTTGCATGGTCCCAGTCCCACCAGGCTAAGGCCTGGTACCGCTCGGCGGTGCGGCGGTCGAAGCGCTCGCGGATCGGTTTCGCCGGCACGCCGCCGACGATGGTGTAGGGCGCGACGTCCTTCGACACCACCGCCCCGGCGCCGACCGCCGCGCCGTCGCCGACGGTGACGCCGGGCAGGATGGTCGAGCCGTGGCCGAGCCAGGTGTCGTGGCCGATGGTGACGCGTTTGGCGCGGCGCTGAGCGAAAAACTCGCTTTCATGCTCGGCGTCGTCCCAATAATCCGACGCGCGGTAGGTGAAATGGTGCAGCGTCGGCCGCCAGGTCGGATGGTTTGTGGCGTTGATGCGCACGCTTGCCGCGATGTTGGAGAACTTGCCGATGGTGGCGCACCAGACCGCGCAATCCTGCATCATGTAGGAATAGTCGCCGAGCTCGCATTCGGCGACGCGGCTGCGCTCGGCGATCTCGGTCCAGCGGCCGAGCGTCGAGTTTTCGACCTGCGCCGTCGGATGGATCAGCGGCGCCTCCGAGAGTTTTTTGCTCATGCGGCGATCTTTCCAGGGGCGAAGGCGGTGACGTCGATGACGCGATCGGCGACCGCGCCGCGCACGTCGAGGTCATGGAAGATGCCGAGCAGCGCAACGCCGGCCGCTTTCTTGGCGGCGATGAGTTCGACCACAACATCGCGATTCCGGGCGTCGAGCGAAGCGGTCGGCTCGTCGAGCAGCAGGATCGGATGCTCGGTGATGAAGCCGCGCGCGATGTTGACGCGCTGCTGCTCGCCGCCGGAGAAGGTCGCCGGCGGCAGCGCCCAGAGCTTTTCGGGCAGGTTGAGCTGCGCAAGCAAGGAGCGAGCCTTCGCCCGCGCGGTCTCGCGATCCCCGCCGCGCTCGACCAGCGGCTCGGCGACGACGTCGAGCGCCGAGACGCGCGGCACGGTGCGCAGGAACTGGCTGACATAGCCTATGGTGTGGCGGCGCACGGAAAGCACGGTGCGCGGGCTGGCGGAGGCGAGGTCGATCAACCCGCCCCCATGCTGGACGATGATCTGGCCTTCGTCTACGGCGTAGTTGCCGTAGAGCATCTTAAGGATCGAGCTTTTTCCGGCGCCCGACGGACCGCCGAGCACGGCGCATTCGCCTGCGCGGATCGCGAAAGAGACGCCCGCCACCACCGGCAGCGTGACGCCATCGCGCAGATGCATGGTGAAGCTTTTCGCGACATCGGAAACAACAAGCGGCGTGGCCATGATTAGAGTCCTTTATTTTGCCGCATGGTCTGGTCCGAAAACCGGCTTCCACTTTTCGGGACCATGCGGCTAGACCTGCAAAATCGAAGAAACGAGAAGCTGGGTGTAAGGCGCGCGCGGATCGTCGAGCACGCGGTCGGTGAGGCCGCTCTCGACGACGCGGCCGTCCTTCATCACCATCATGCGCTGCGACAGAAGCCGCGCCACCGCGAGGTCGTGAGTGACGACAATCGCCGCCAGCCCCAGATCGGTGACCAGACCGCGCAACAGGTCGAGCAGGCGCGCCTGCACCGAGACGTCGAGACCGCCGGTAGGCTCGTCCATGAAGACGAGCTGCGGCCCGGTCACCAAGTTGCGGGCGATCTGCAGGCGCTGGCGCATGCCGCCGGAAAAGGCGCGGGGCTCGTCGTCGATGCGGTCCTCGTCGATCTCGACGCGCGACAGCCAGTCAACGGCGGTGGCGCGGATCCTGCCATAGTGGCGGTCGCCGACCGCCATCAGCCGCTCGCCGACATTGGCTCCGGCGGAGACCGTCATGCGCAGCCCGTCGGCCGGGTTCTGGTGGACGAAGCCCCAGTCGGTGCGCATCAGGAAGCGGCGCTCGGCCTCGCTCATGCGGTAGAGCTCGCGCCACTGGCCGTCGCGCATCCGGTAGCTCGCGGTGCCGGAAGAAGGCAGCAGCCGGGTCGACAGGCAGTTGAGCAACGTCGTCTTGCCGGAGCCGGACTCGCCGACGACAGCCAGCACCTCGCCCGGCCAGAGATCGAAGGTGACGTTCTCGCAGCCGACGCGCGAGCCGTAGAATTTGGAGAGCGCTGAAACGCGCAGCAGCGGTTCGTCGGTCATTTCGCCTCCTTACCCTCCCCCTTGTGGGGAGGGTCGGCGCGCAGCGCCGGGGTGGGGGTTGAAGAAAGAGAAGATTGGCCGTTCCCCCCACCCGCGCCTTCGGCGCGACCTCCCCACGAGGGGGAGGTAGAGTCGGCCCGCCGCTTCTCGCAATGGTCGGTGTCCGAGCAGACGAACATGTGGCCGCCATGGTCGTCGAGGATGACCTCGTCGAGATAGACATTCTCGGCGCCGCAGAGCGCGCAGGGCTGGTCGAAGGTCTGCACCTCGAAGGGATGATCCTCGAAGTCGAGGCTGACGACGTCGGTGAAGGGCGGCACCGCATAGATGCGCTTCTCGCGGCCGGCGCCGAACAATTGCAAGGCCGGCGAACGATGCATCTTCGGATTGTCGAATTTCGGCGTCGGCGAAGGGTCCATCACATAGCGGCCTTCGACCTTGACCGGATAGGCATAGGTGGTGGCGATGCGGCCATGCTTGGCGATGTCCTCGTAGAGCTTCACATGCATGAGGCCGTATTCCTCCAGCGCATGCATTTTTCGCGTCTCGGTCTCGCGTGGCTCGAGGAAGCGCAGCGGCTCGGGGATCGGCACCTGGAAGACCAGCACCTGGCCGGCAGTCAGTGGCTGCTCAGGGATGCGGTGGCGAGTCTGGATGATGGTCGCCTTAGCGGTCTCGGTGGTGACGTCGACCTTGGCGACCTTCTTGAAGAAGGCGCGGATCGACACGGCGTTGGTGGTGTCGTCGGCGCCCTGGTCGATGACTTTCAACACGTCGTCGGGACCGATGATCGAGGCGGTGACCTGCACGCCGCCAGTGCCCCAACCATAAGGCATCGGCATCTCGCGCGAGGCGAAAGGCACCTGGTAGCCGGGGATGGCGATGCCCTTCAAAATGGCGCGGCGAATCATCCGCTTGGTCTGCTCATCGAGATAGGCGAAGTTGTAGGTGGCTATGTCGGTCGATTGGGCGTTCATTCGGCGGCCTCCCTTTTCTCTTCAGCCTTGTCCTCATTTTCCCGCGCTTCGTATTCGGCGCGCATGCGGCGCACGAGGCCGAGTTCGGCCTGGAAGTCGACATAATGCGGCAGCTTCAGATGCTCGACGAAGCCGGTCGCCTGCACATTGTCGGAATGCGAGATGACGAATTCCTCGTCCTGCGCGGCTGCGACGACATCCTCGCCGAGTTCGCCCGCGCGCAGCGCCCGGTCGCACAACGCCATCGCCATCGCCTTGCGCTCGCTCTGGCCGAACACCAGGCCATAGCCGCGGGTGAACTGCGGCGGCGCCTTGGCCGAGCCCTTGAACTGGTTGACCATCTGGCATTCGGTGACGCGGATGGAGCCCAGCGGCACGGCGAAGGGCAGCTCCGGCACATCCAGCTCCAGCTCGACCTCGCCGATGCGGATCTCGCCGACAAAGGGGTGGTTGCGCGCATAGCCGCGCTGCGTCGAATAGCCGAGCGCCAGCAAAAAGCCCTCGTCGCCGCGCGACAGCGCCTGCAGGCGGATGTCGCGCGCCATCGGGAATTGCAGCGGCTCGCGGGTGATATCGCCCGGCACATGGTCCAACGGCATCTCGCCATCGGCCTCGATCAGGCCTTCATGGGCGAGGATCGCCGAGACGCGCGGCATGGCCTCCGGCTCGACCGGGCGCTGCGCCGGCGTCTCGACCTCAGCGCCGGCGGCGAGCTCCGGATCGAGCAGGCGGTGGGTGTAGTCGAAGGTCGGGCCGAGCACCTGGCCGCCCGGCAGGTCCTTGTAGGTGGCCGAGATACGACGCTCGACCTGCATCGCGCCGGTATCGACCGGATTGGCGTAGCCGAAGCGTGGCAGCGTGGTGCGGTAAGCGCGCACCAGGAAGATCGCCTCGATCATGTCGCCGCGTGCCTGGACGATGGCCAGAGCCGCCAACTCGCGATCATAGAGCGAGCCTTCGCTCATCACCCGGTCGACGCCGAGCGCCAGCTGCTCGACGATCTGGTCGAGGCGCAGCGCCGGCACCGAGCGGTCGCCGCGGCGGCGGTCGGCCAGCAGGCGGTGGGCATTGGCAATGGCGGCTTCGCCACCTTTCACCGCGACATACATGTCATGCCTCCATCGACTTGATGCGGGTGGTGCGCGGCAGGCAGGCGAGGCTGCCTGGCGCTGCCAGGATGATGTCGACGCCGCGCGGGAAACGCTGGTTGTTCTGCTTCCACTGCTCGACGAAATGGCGCGGCATGCCCGGAGGCGCGATCATCGACGTTTTTTCGATCCCGGGGCCCTCAAGCAGCAGCGACGGGCCCGAAGCGAGGTCGTCGACCAGGAGGATCAGCGTCGTCGAGCGGTCGGGGTATTCCTGCGTGCCTTGCGCAAAACCGTCTAGCGCGGCCATCTCCTTCGGATTGGCGATCAGGGCGAAATGCGCGTCGGCCGGCGTGTTGGCCAAGGGCGCGCCGGTGTGGAAGCCGAGCCAGGCCTTGACCGAAGCTTCCGCCTGCAGCGGCGGATCGAGCCAGAGCGGGGTGTCATTGTCGCAGAGCGAGAGCGCCACGGCCCCGGCCGTCGCCGACAATGGCGCCGGCGGGCGGGTGAGTTGCGGCAGGGCCTGCACGGAGCCTGGGCGCGCCATCGCGTCCATGATGGCGCGGAAGACGGTTTGCGCGTTGAAGACTGGCTCGGCGAAGCCGCCGTCGATCGATTGCGTGGCGATATCCATCAGTCCTCTCCGCGCACCATGGTGAAGAAATCCACTTTCGTGGCCGCCGTCTCGACGCGCCGCGTCTCGCGCGCCGCATCGAGCGCCGCGCGCAAAGGCGCGGCGAGCTTCGTCTCGACTGCTTCACGCTGCGGCGGGTCCTGCCACAGCGCGTCGGCGATTGCGGCGAGCCTGGCCTTGTCCTTGTCGCGGCCGAGCGCGTAGGAATGGCCGACCTGGCCGGAGTGCAGCCGCACCGTGGCGCGGGTGACGGTCGCCTCGCCGACATTGAACGGCGCGCCACCGCCGCCGATGCGCCCGCGTACCGTCACCAGTCCGGTCTCGGGGCCGCGCAAGAGCTCGGCCTCGGAAGGCAGGCCCGCTTCGTTCCACAGGCGCGCGATCTCATCGGCTTCGGCATGCGCCAGCGTCTCCATCAAGGCTTTCCGCCCGGCCTGCTCGCGCGCTTCCTGTCCTCGCATGGCATTGCTCCCTGCATGCGTAAAATTTGTCTATTGATATAGACAACTATACAAATTATACTTATCTGGTAACGGGAGTCCATGACGGGTGGATGACAACCCGGAAAAATGCTTGGGGGCGATGGGTGACCGGACTGGCGAGCAGCATCGAAAGGCGCAACGGCGTGTCGCTGTGGCGGCAGATCGCCGACCGGATCCTGCAGGGGATCGCGAGCGGCGATTTCGCCGAGAACGCGGCGCTGCCGCCCGAAGTCGCGTTGGCGGAACGATACGGCGTCAACCGCCACACGGTGCGTAGCGCCATTGCAGCATTGGTGCAGGAAGGCGTGCTGAAGGCCGAGCAGGGCCGCGGCACCTTCGTCCTGTCGCGCAAGCGGCTGTCCTATCCGATCGGCGCGCGCACGCGCTTCTCGACCGGGCTGCAGGGGCAGACGAGCGAGCGGCATATTGCGCTGTTGTCGTCCTCGACGGAGCCGGCCAGCCGGCGCATCGCCGAGGCGCTGGGCCTTGCCAAGGGCGCGGCCGTCATCCGGCTGGAGACGCGCGGCGAGGCCGACGGTCACGCGGTGTCGCGCGCGACGACCTGGTTCGACGCCAAGCGCTTCGCCGGCATCGAGGCGGCAATGGCGGAAACGGGATCGATCACCGCCTCGCTGAAGCGCTTCGGCGTCAATGATTATCTGCGGCACTCGACGGTGCTGTCGGCACGCCATGCCGACGCCGACGACCTCGCAGCGCTCGATCTGCAGCCGGGCGCCATCTTGCTGGTCACCGTCGCCGTCAACGTCACACTCGGCGGTGAGCCGATCCAGTTCGCGGAGTCGAGGTTCCCGGCGGAGCGGGTGGAACTGAGGCTGTCGGCTGGCGATTAGTCCCGCCCATCATCACTCCAGTGCGATAATCTCGGGGTCGTCATCCACGGGCGGAGCGACGCGAAGCGGAGCGCAGACCCGAGGATCCATTCCGTTACCTCGACCGTGGAATGCGACAGAGCAGAATTCTGGATCGTCGCAGAGCTTCGAAGGTCACGGCATGGCAACTGTGTTCACGCGAATGCGGTTTTGTCGCGCATGATGGCGTTGAGGACGACCAGGAGCTTCCTTGCGACGGCGATGATGGCGAGTTTCTTGGACCCTGAGCGGGCAGCAAGTGCGGTATAGAAGGTCTTGAAGCGCTCACAGGTTCTGATGGCGGTGAGGGCAGCCATATAGAGGGCGCGACGCACGCGTGATCGCCCGCCCTGGATCTGGCTCCTGCGGCTGAGCTTGCCGCTCTTGTTGTCGAACGGGGCAAGGCCGGCGAGCGCGGCGATTCGCCTTGGGTGAGCGCTGGCCGAGCTCGGGCAGGAGCGCCAGCAAAGAGAGCGCGCCGACATTGGAGACACCGGGCACGGAGACCATCAGCGCATGGTCGCGAGCGGTGTCCTGGTTTTGACGAATGACTTCGGCAATCTGGCTCTCGAACGCCTTGATACGCGTGTCGAGGAAGGCGATCGTCTCTTCCAGATCGGCAATGACGGCCTCCTCGAAAGCCTCGGCGAGGTGCTTGTTCAGCGCTGCCCGCATCTCGACCAAATGGTCGCGGTGGCCGGCAAGCGATTGAAGCCGCTCGACTTCTTCGCTCGGCGCCGGCTCGGCCTCAGGGTTATAGCGGCGGCCATAGTCGCTCAGCATCCTGGCATCGAGAGGATCGGTCTTGGCGCGCCGGCGCGTCGACTTCGAATAGTGGTGGGTGTGCGCCGGGTTGTGCCGCGAGAACGGCACGCCGGCCTTGGCCAGCGCATGGCGCAGCAGCCGGTCATGGACACCTGTCGCCTCCATGACGACGAAGTCCCGACTGGGATCAAGGCCTGCCACATAGGCGGCGATCGCATCGGCCTGGTTGTCGATGCGCCGAAGACGGCCGCTTGTCTCATCAAAAAAGTCGAGCCACTGCTTGGAGATGTCGCAGCCGACATAGTTCTGGGCTATCATGTCCACGCCTCTTCCTGTGGTGCGGGGTCTGCTTCGAACAGCCCCGTGCAACTGTTCAGGTTGATGGTTCACCGGTGGGAAGGGACCGGGCCATGCCGAAAGGACGACCACGATCCACTCGGTCTCCTTCCCACCTCAACCATACACCAGAACCAACACACAGGATCCCAGGGTCTCCGCGACGGAGCTGCGCTCCTGCTTCGCCCTGGGATGACGAAGGGGTAGGCGCTTCGGCCAATCACCAAGGCTGTGATTGCCAGATATCCAGGGCCGGAAATCTCTATGCCGGCGTCTCTCACCCCACCTCGATAACCGCCTTGATCAGCCCCGACTTCTCATGCGTCCATCGCGCCAGATCGCGCGGCGTTGCGGCGAGCGTGGTGCGATGGGTGACGAGCTTGCCCAACGGCACGGCGCCGTTGCGGATCGAGGCCGCGACATGCTCGAAGTCGGCCTTGAGCGCATTGCGGCTGCCGACCAAAGTCATCTCGCGCTTGTGGAATTCGGGGTCGGAGAAGGCGATGTCGTCCTTGACTACGCTGACCAGCACCAATGTGCCGCCATGCGCGACATGGGCGAAGGCGGACTGCACCGACGTCGTGTTGCCGGTCGCGTCGAAGACGAGGTCGAACCCTTCGCCGAAGGTCGCCTGCCGCACCAGGTCGGCGGCCGATGCCTTGGAGGTGTCGAGCGGGGCAAAGCCGAGTTCCTTTTCAGCGAAGCCAAGGCGCTCACTGCTCATGTCGAGCAGGCTGACATCCAGGCCGGCGATGCGGGCGAATATCGCCGTGCCGAGCCCGATAGGGCCGGCGCCGATGACCAGTGTACGCTGGCCGGGCTGCCCGAGCGATCGGCGCACCGCATGCGCGCCGATAGCCAGGAATTCCACCGCAGCGGCGTCGGCCAGCGACAGGCCATTCGTCGGGTAAAGGTTCTGCGCCGGCACCAGGATCTCGTCGCACATGGCGCCGTCGCGATGGACGCCCAGCACCTCGATCCTCACGCAGCAATTCGGCTTGCCATGCCGGCAGGCGATGCATTGGCCGCATGAAAGATAGGGGTTGATGATGACCGCCTCGCCGACGGCAAGATCGATGCCTTCTCCCTTCTCGACGATGATGCCGGAAACCTCATGGCCCATGATGCGCGGATAGGCGAGGAAGGGATGCTTGCCTTCGAAGATGTGATAGTCGGTGCCGCAGATGCCGACATGGCTGACGGCGACGCGCGCCCAGCCGGGTGGTGGCGCCCCGGGCGCTGCGCGGTCTTCGAGGACAAGGTCGCCGGGCGAGCGGCAAACGACGGCTTTCATTGAACAGATCCAAAAAGGGCGCCGGCCTCGGTCCGGCCGGGCCGGCGCGTTAGTTTCTGGGAGGAGTCACTTGCCGCGACGGCGCAAGCCGTCGAAGTAGACGATGACGATGATCAGTGCTCCGGTGATGACGCGTTGCCAGAAGGTGTTGACGTTGAGCAGGTTGGCGCCGTTGTTGATCGTCGACAGGATGAAGGAGCCGATCAGCGGCCCGTGCACGGAGCCGATGGCGCCGAACAGCGAGGTGCCGCCGATCACCGACGAGGCGATGGCCTGCAGTTCATAGGTGTCGCCCTGCGTCGGGTTGCCGATGCCGATGCGCGAGGCCAAGAGCACGCCGACGAAGGCGGCGAGCAGACCGGAGAGGATATAGGCCATGAAGATGGTGCGTGGCACGTTGACGCCAGACAGGCGCGCGGCTTCGGCGTTGGAGCCGACCGAGAACAGATAGCGGCCCCAGCGCGTGTGGTGCAGGAAGATGTAGGACGGAATGGCGACGAGGATCACCATCCAGAACAGATAGGGGATGCCGAACAGCGAGCCGCGGGAGAAGGCCTGGAACGGGTCGCTGTTGATCGAGATCGAGTTGCCGTTGGTCATCAGAAGGCCAATCCCGCGTAGCGAGGTCATGGTGGCCAAGGTGATGATGAAGGGCGGCAGGCCCATTTTGACGATGCCGAAGCCGTGGAAGAGGCCGATGGCGACGCCGACTAGCAAGGTGATCAGCACCGCCGCCCAGATCGGCCAGCCGGCATTGATCAGAAGCGCCACCACAACAGTCGTGAAGCCGACCACCGCGCCGACCGACAAGTCGATGCCGCCGGTGATGATAACGAAGGTTTGGCCGACTGCGAGGATGGCGATCAGTGAGCCCTGGCGCAGAAGATTGGTGATGTTGAGGGCCGTGGCGAAGGAGGGCGTGGCGACGGCCAGTACGATCCACATCAGCAGCAGAAGGCCAAGCAGGGTCAGGCCGAAGAGCGCGTTGAAATTGCGCTTGGTTTTTTCGGCGGGGATCGCCTCGGTGCTCATTTTTGTCCTCCCGTTTTTTCTTGTTTCTCGGCCAGCGCCTGACCCAGAATGTCCTCGTGGCTTGCCGTGCGGAACCCATGCGTGGCGACCAGTTTGCCGCGCCGGAACACATGCAGCGTGTCGGCAAGCTCATAGACCTCCGGCAGATAGGACGAGATCAGGATGATGCCGGCCCCCTTCGACAACAGCGTCGAGAACAGGCGGTAGATCTCGGCCTTGGTGCCGACATCGACGCCCACCGTCGGCTCGTCGAAGATGAACAGCTTGGCGCCATGCGCCAGCCATTTGCCGATGACGATCTTCTGCTGGTTGCCGCCTGAGAGGCTGGAGGCGAGCGCGCTGCGTGTCGGCGTCTTGATGCGCAGGTCCGCGATCTGGCGATCGGCTTCGGCCTTCTCCTTGGCGCCCGAGATCAAGGCGTTGCTGGAAATGCGCTTGTAGATCGGCAGGTTGAGGTTCATGCCGACCGACAGGTTGAGGCACAGGCCTTGGTCGCGGCGGCTTTCCGGGGCAAGGGCCATGCCGAGCCTTATGGCGTCATGCTCGGAATTGACCTGGACCTCCTTGCCCTCCCACAGGATCTGGCCGGCCGATTTCCTGTGGCGGCCGTAAAGCGTGGTGACGAACTCGCTGCGGCCTGCGCCGATCAGGCCGTAAAGGCCAACGATCTCGCCGGCGCGGACGGTCACCGAGACATTCTCGAAACCTTTGCCGGAAAGGTTCTTCGTCTCGACGATCGTGGCGCCGGGCGTGAAATGCTCCTTGTGGTAGATCTGCTCGATCGAGCGGTTGATCATCAGCTTGACCAGCTCGGCCTCGTCGGTCTCGGCGATGTTGCGGGTGCCGACCAACGTGCCGTCGCGCAGTACGGAAACGCGGTCGGCAAGCTCGAACACTTCCTCCATGCGGTGGCTGATGTAGATGATGGTGACACCTTCGCCCTTGAGCCTTCGGATCAGCTTGAACAGCTGGTCGGCCTCCTTGCGGGTGAGATAGGCGGTCGGTTCGTCAAAGATCAGGAATTTGGTGCCGCGCACGGTAGCCCTAGCTGCGGCGATCAACTGCTGCTGGCCGATGGTTAGGTCGCCGAGAACGACATGCGCCGGCAGGTCGAAGCCCAGCCCGTCGATGATCTTCTGCGCTTCCTTGACCATGGCGCGTTGCTGCAGCAGGCCGAAGCGGGACTCCTCCTCGCCGAGGAACATGTTGGCGGCGACGGTGAGATGGCGGCAAAGCACCACCTCCTGGTGGACGGCGTTGATGCCCAGCGCCATCGCCTCATGCGGTGTGGCCAAGGCCGCCGGCTTGCCCTCCCAGATCACCTCGCCCGAGGTGCGCGGCATGACGCCGGTCAGAAGTTTTATCAGGGTCGACTTGCCGGCGCCGTTCTCGCCGACGATGGCGTGGATCTCGCCGGCCTTGAAGGCGAGATGCACCGGCTTCAGCGCATGCGTGCCGGGATAGCGCTTTTCCAGCCCGTTGAGCTCGAGGATCGTCCTGCCCGGGGCCAGCGTGGGGGCGGGGTGCAGTTCCTGCGCCGTCGACGTCATGACAATCCTCCCAGATTGGTCTCAACCATTGGGTATGCAGCGATGCGTCTGACGCGCATCTTGGAGTCAAAACCTAGATCAGGCCCGCGGATTTCCAAATCGCCTGACGGATGTTTCCGGGGCGCGAGGCCCCGGAAACGAGTGCAAGCGACACTGCTCAGTTGAGCTTCGGGTTGAGCAGCGCGTCGATCTTGGGATCCTTCATGTTGTCCTTGGTGACGAGGTTGGCGCCGGTGTCGACATTGGCCTCGACCTTCTCGCCCTTCGAGGCAGCCAGAGCGGTCTTGATGCCGTCATAGCCCATCCGGTACGGGTCCTGGACGACAAGGCCGGAGATGACGCCGTCATTGAGGAACTTGATCAGCTTCTCGTCGCTGTCGAAGCCGATCAGCGCCACCTTGCCGCCAAGGTTGTTCTCGGCGATGGCCTGGCCGACGCCCTGCGCCATGATCAAGTTCGAGGCGAAGATGCCCTTGAGGTCCGGATTGGCGGTGATCAGGTCGGTGGCGATGTTGAGGCCGGTGGTGGCCTGGCCGTCGGCGTATTTGTCGGCGACGAGCTCGAGGCCCGGATATTTGGCCTTGATCTGTTCGATGAAGCCCTGCTTGCGCTGCTCGAGCGAGCCGGCGCCGGGAAGGGCCGTGATCAGCGCGACCTTGCCTTCAACCTTGCCGCCATTGGCGGCGCCGATCGCGGCGGCGAGACCGTCAGCGGCGACGCGGCCGCCCTGGACGTTGTCGGTGGTGAGGAAGGAGGTGAAGGCCTTGGAGTCGGCGCCGGAGTCGATGCCGATGACCTTGACCTTGGATGCCGCCTCATCGATCGGCTTGCCAAGCGCCTTGAACTCGGTTGGCGAGATCACGATCGCCGCCGGGTTGCTGGCGACGGCGTTTTCGAGGATCGAGACTTGGCCATTGATGTCGGTCTCGGCCTGGGCGCCGAGCTCCGGCACGTTGATGCCGAGGTCCTTGCCGGCCTTGCGGGCGCCGGCCAGCACGATCTGCCAGTAGAAGGAGGTGGTGTCCTTGACGATGATCGGAATGGTCACGTCGGCCGCCGAGGCGGGTGCGGAATGCATGGCGCCGGCAAGCATCGACGCCGCGGCCAGGGCCACGAAAGCACGGCGGTTGAGAAGGCTGGTCACGAATTTCATTAGGTTCCTCCCTAAGTCGCCTGGTGAAGGTTTCGGAAGCTCCATCTGGATAGGCGCGGCCCAAACAGAACTTTATCAATAAAAAACAGATACCATTTTTTGATAGAGCATTGCCATGGCCGATGCAAGCGGTGTCTGCTGCCGTTTGTTTGATGCGGGTGAGGTCTGTTCTGCCATACCGGCTCCACCTTGGCGGCAGATGGATGCTTCCCGTTCCTCCTTATCGACATGGAACAATAATTCCATTATTATGTCAATATGGAATATTTATTCCCTCACAAGGTCGCAGATGGAAGGCCGGGTTCCCGGCTTCCGCCGCAATATTGACTTTCGGACTAAAGCGTCGCGCCGAGATGCCAGGGCACGAACTCGTTGTCGCCGTAGCCGAACGCCTCGCTCTTGGTCTTGCGGCCGGACGCCGTCTCGATGATCAGCTCGAAGATCTCGCGGCCCATGCCGGCAATGGTCTTCTCACCCGAGGCGATGACGCCGCAATTGACGTCCATGTCCTCTTCCATCTGGTGGTACATGGTCGAGTTGGTGGCGACCTTGATCGACGGCGTCGGCCGGCAGCCGAAGCAGGAGCCGCGGCCGGTGGTGAAGACGATGACATTGGCGCCGCCCGCCACCTGGCCGGTGGCCGAGACCGGGTCGTAGCCGGGCGTGTCCATGAACACCAGGCCGTGGCCCGAAACCTTCTCAGCATAGCCGAAGACGCCGTTGAGCGGGGTCTGGCCGCCCTTGGCGACGGCGCCCAGCGACTTCTCGAGGATCGTGGTCAGGCCGCCGCGCTTGTTGCCGGGCGAGGGGTTGTTGTCGATCGAAGCGCCGTGCTTGGCGGTATGGTCCTCCCACCATTTCACGAAGCCATCGAGCTTGGCGGCGATCTCGGGCGAGGCGGCGCGATAGGCGAGCAGGTGCTCGGCGCCGTAGATCTCGGTCGTCTCCGACAGGATGCCGATGCCACCGACGCCGGCCAGGATGTCGACAGCGGCGCCCAATGCCGGGTTGGCGGTGATGCCCGACATGCCGTCCGAGCCGCCGCATTGCAGGCCGACGACGATCTCGCTGACCGGGATGGGCTCGCGCTTGAGGTGGCCGACTTCCTCGGCGATCTCGGTGAGCACGCCCATCGCCTTCTCGACCGATTTGCGCGAGCCGCCGGCCTCCTGGATGTTGAAATGGCGTTTTCCCGCCGCGACACCCTTCTGGCCGTAGAGGGTGAGCTGATTGACCTCGCAGCCCAGCCCGACCATCATCACGCCGCCGAAATTCGGATGGCGGGCATAGCCCGCAAGCGTGCGGTGCAGAACCATCATGCCGTCACCGGTGCCGCTCATGCCGCAGCCCTGGCCATGGACGATCGGAACGAAACCGTCGATGCCGGGATATTTTGGCAGAATCGTGCGGTTGGCCTCGTCGGCGATGGCGTGGCAGACGGTGGCCGAACAATTCACGCTGGCGATGATGCCGATGAAGTTGCGCGTGCCGGCGCGCCCGTCGGCACGGCGGTAGCCCATGAAGGTGCGCTTGCGGTCGGCTTCGGTGGCGTGCTCGGCCTCGCTCGGCGGAACCACCGGCAGGCGGCCGCTCTCGAACACCAGATTGTGCGAATGGACATGCTCGCCGGGCGCGATGTCCTGGGTGGCGCGGCCGATCGCCTGCGCGTATTTCACCACGGCTTCGCCCGCCGTGATCGGCCTGATCGCAACCTTGTGGCCAGGCTCGATCACCGCGATCGCGGTGGCGCCACCCGGCAGCGCCGTGCCGATCTCGATGCGGCCGTTGGCGACCGCGACATTGTCGGCGGGGGAAAGAAGAATGGTGTTTGCGGGGTTCACGAGCGGCTGTCCTGGGTCATCCTGGGAATGCGGGCGGATTGACATGCGCCCGTTTGGGGGTAATGTCTTTTATCGTGAAAAAACATTTTTGCGTCAATTGTTTTTTCATCAGCGGCGGCTGGCGCCCCTTGTTCGATGCGCGACCGCCCGTTTGGCAAGCCGGCGAAAAACGATTCCGCTTTTCGGGGCCGTGCGCTAGGAGACACCGATCATATCGCGCTTTCGGCTTTCCGCTGCGAGCGTTGGGGGATACAGGCATGTCGAAGAGCAACAACGTCTACAAGGACGCGTTCAACCGCTGCCTGCGGCTGCTCGACGAGACCCAAAGCCTGCCGTCCGAGCCGGAACTCGGCACGCTGCTCGGTGTGAGCCGGACCACTGTGCGCAGCATCCTTTCGCGCATGGAAGAGACCGGGCTGATTGCCTGGAACAAGCGTAACAAGACAGTGCTCAGGGGACCGCTGCCGGAGGATTTCTTCCCCGAGGAAGAGACAGATTCGCTGGCCGAGATCATCGAGCGCTCCTTCATGCGCAGGCTGCTTGCCGGCGGCGCCGAGGCCGGCATGCAGATCAACGAGCTGGAACTGGCGCGCGAGATCGGGGTGGGCACCACCAGCGTGCGCGAATTCCTGATCCGCTTCTCACGCTTCGGGCTCATCGAGAAGCGGCGCAACAGCCACTGGGTGCTGAAGGGTTTCACGCGCGCCTTCGCGCTGGAGCTGACCGAGATCCGCGAGATGTTCGAGCTGCGCTCGGCGGCGGCCTTCGCCGCCCTGCCGGTGGACAGCGCGGTGTGGGCCGATCTCGACCGGCTGGAGGTCGAACATCGCCAGCTTGCCAGCGACATAGCCACGCGCTTCAACGAATTCTCGGAGCTCGACGAGCGTCTCCACCGGCTGATCCACCGCGCCTCGCACAACCGCTTCATCGTCGACTTCTATGACGTGATCGCGATGATCTTCCACTACCATTATCAGTGGAACAAGGCCGAGGAGCGCCAGCGCAACGAAGTCGCGATCCAGGAGCATCTCGCCTATATCGCGGCGCTGAAGTCGCGCGATCCCGCCAAGGTAGACGTCGCCTGCCGCAAGCACCTGAAGTCGGCGCGCCAGACGCTGCTGAGCTCGATTCCCGAGGGACGGCAGGCGCAGCCCGCCGACGGTACGTTGTCAGGCACATTTTCCCGGGCATGAACGGGTATCGCGCCGCGTTGCCGCAGCGCGGTTTTGCCGATTTTCCCGCCTTATCGTCCGTGTTACGGTCGATCGAATTTCCGGGAGAGGCTTTGCGTTGCATATCCGGCTGAGACGATGGAGCATGCCGGCCGCGTTCGTCGCGGCGCTGCTCCTGTTGCTTCAGTCCTCCCTCGGCGCCTTCGCCTTCGGCGCGCCGTCGCAGCTCGATGCCTTCGGCAATGTCATCTGCACGCATGAAGGGGCCGTAAAACTCCCCGGAGGGGATCCGCACCAGCAGCATATGCCGGCCTGTTGCTCGCTCGGCTGCAGCATGGTTTCGCCAGCGCATCTGCCGCCGCCGGAAGCAGGCGCGCTGGCCGGAACCCGGCTTTTAGAGGCGGTCACCTTCCAGCTTCCGGCCTTCCGGCACCAGGATTTCGCCCGCGACCGTTCTCCGGCCAATCCGCGCGCGCCGCCGGCAATGGTCTGATCCGCGGAACCATCCGCGGACCCATTCATCCAAAGACCAGACTGTTCGCGGCCGCAAAGGCGGCGCGATCCTCATATTCATGGAGCACCCATGTCCAATCTTCTACCCCGGGCGCAAGCCTTCGTCCTTCGCGGCACGCGGCAGCTCGACTTCCAGCGGCGTCTCGCCTTCGCCGCGCTTTTCGTTGTTCTTCTCCTGGCGTGCATTCCCGGTGCCCTCGCGCATGAGTTCAAGGTCGGCGACCTCGAGATCGAGCATCCCTGGTCGCGGGCGACGCCGCCCGGCGCCAAGGTGGCCGGCGGCTATTTCACCGTGGTCAACAAGGGCAGCGCGCCCGACCGGCTGCTGTCGATTTCCTCCGACATCTCCGACAAGGCCGAGCTGCATGAGATGGGCGTCAAGGACGGCGTTATGACCATGCGGCCGGTCGAGGGCGGGCTGGAGATCCCGGCCGGCGGCAAGGTCGCGCTGAAGCCCGGCGCCCACCATCTGATGTTCACCGGCTTGAAGCGGCAGCCGAAGCAGGGCGAGAAATTCCCGGCGACGCTGACCTTCGAGAAGGCCGGCAGCGTCAAGGTCGAGTTTGCCGTCGAAGGCATGGGCGAGACCGGCAGTGGCGACATGGACATGGACCACGCCGAATAATCCGCCAAATCGAAATCAGAGGGACAATTCATGATGAAGTATCTTCTGGCGGCGGGCGTGCTTTGCGCGCTCGGAACCAATGCCGCGCTCGCCCATATCACGCTGGAAACGCAGGAAGCGGCTGTCGGCTCCACCTACAAGGCGGTCCTGCGCGTGCCGCATGGCTGCGAGGGCAAGGCGACGACGGCCGTGCGCGTGCAGATCCCCGAAGGCGTCATCGCGGTGAAGCCGATGCCCAAGCCCGGCTGGACGCTGCAGATCAAGAAGGGCAAATACGAGAAATCCTACCAGCTCTATGGCGAGACGCTGACCACCGGCGTGAAGGAAGTGGACTGGAGCGGCGGCAATTTGCCGGACGAATTCTATGACGAATTCGTCTTCCGCGCCTCGCTGGCGGCCGACCTGCCGGCCGGCCAGATGCTCTATTTCCCGGTGGTGCAGGAATGCGGCGACGCCACCGACCGCTGGATCGAGATCCCGGCGGCGGGCCAGGATGAGGACGCCTTGGAAAGTCCGGCGCCCGGCATCAAACTACTGCCGAAGAAATGATCTTTGTTGGCGCGCTCCATCGGGGCGCGCCACCATCTCCTGTAAGACGGCATGAACGCAGCACAATCTTCCCCGACGATGCGCCTGCATACCGGCCCGATTGCCTGGCTGGTGGCACTGCTCGTGGCGATGGCGGTGTTGGCCATGCCCGGGCGAGCCTTCGCGCATGCTGCGCTGGTCGCGACAGATCCTGCCGACGGCGCCTTGCTGGAGCAAAGCCCGGCGCAGTTTTCGCTGATCTTCAGCGAGCCCGTCTCGCCGCTGGTGCTCACTCTTGTGCGGCCGGACGGCTCGCAGCTTGCTTTGACATCCTTCCGTCTCAACGACCAGACGGTTGAGATCGACAATCCCGAAACGCTTAAATCCGGCACGCATGTTCTGAGTTGGCGGGTGGTGTCGGTCGACGGCCATCCGGTCGGCGGTTCGGCGCTGTTTTCCATCGGCGCGCCAAGCGCGGCACCGACCGCGGGCGAAGCCGTGGACTGGACGCTGCGCGCGGCGATCTGGATCGCCAGGTTGTTTTTCTATGCCGGCCTCTTCCTCGGCGTCGGCGGCGCGTTCGCTCTCGCCTTGCTGGCTGGGGACGGGCCCCGCGGCCGGCGCTTTGTCGCCGTGGCCCTCATTTTCGGCCTCGCCGGCGCGCCGGTGTCGCTTGGGCTGCAAGGACTGGATGGGCTTGGCGCCCCGCTCGCGCGCTTTGCAGCGCCGGCCGTCTGGAAGACCGCGCTGGAGACGAACTATGTCTGGACCGTGCTGATCGGCCTGATCGCTCTTGGTCTCGCTTTGCTGTCGCTTGCCGGGCCGTCGGGTCTTCGCAAGCCGTCGGCAGGCGCAGCACTGCTTTGTGTCGGCGGCGCTCTTGCCGCCAGCGGCCACGCCAGCGCCGCCGAACCGCAATGGCTGACGCGGCCGCTGGTGTTCCTGCATGGCACGGCAATCGCCTTCTGGGCCGGCGCGCTGGCACCGCTCGGCCTGGCATTGCGGCGGGAGCCGGCGGAAGCAAAAGTCTTTCTGCGGCGCTTCTCCCGGGCGATCCTGCCGGTCGTCATCCTGCTTGCCGCAAGCGGCATCGTGCTTGGAGTCATCCAGGTGCAAGAGCCGGCTGCGCTGGTCCACACCGCCTATGGCCGCCTGCTGCTGCTCAAGCTGGCGCTGCTGCTCTTCCTGTTCACGCTAGCCGCGGTCAATCGCTGGACGTTGACGGCGCCCGCCGAGGCCGGTGACACGGAAGTGCAGCGACGGCTGGTGCGCTCGATCGGCATCGAGGTGGTGATTGTGCTCGCGATCTTCGGCGTCGCCGCCGGCTGGCGCTTCACCCCGCCGCCGCGCGCGCTGGCGATCGCCGCGGCGCAGCCGGTGTCGATCCATATCCACACGCTGGAAGCTATGGCCGATCTCAGCATCACGCCTGGACATGCGGGCGCGGTCGCTGCGTCGATGGTGATTATGACGGGTGATTTCGGACCGCTCGACGCCAAGCAGGTGACGCTGGTGCTGTCGAAGCCGGATTCCGGCATCGAGCCGATCAAGCGGCCGGCGAGGAAACCCGGCGACGGCACCTGGCGCGTCGATAATCTCGTCATTCCGCTGCCCGGCCGATGGAACGCCCGGCTCGATATCCTCGTTTCGGATTTCGAGGCGGTAAAGATCGAGGCGCCGATCGACATCCGATCCGATTGAGATCCAGTCCATATAGAATACGGCGAGGCGGTTGACGGCGCCGCCAAGGCCCGTCATTCATCTTGCGAAACAGTGGGCATCGCCCGGAACGCGGCCACAACAAGCATTCGAAAGCAGGGAAGAAACGATGGAAAAAGCCGAAATCGGCCTAATCGGCCTTGGCACGATGGGCTCCAACCTGGCGCTCAACATCGCCGAGCACGGGCACCGCATCGCCGTCTTCAACCGCACGCCGTCGCGCACCGACGCCTTTGTCGAGAGCGCCGGTCCGCTGAAGGACATGGTCGTTCCCTGCTACAGCCTGGAGGAGCTTGCCGCGGCGATCCGGCCGCCGCGGCCGATCATCATCATGGTGCTGGCCGGCAAGCCGGTCGACGAGCAGATCGCGGCACTGCGCGGCGTGCTCTCCGACAACGACATCGTCATCGATGCCGGCAACGCCAACTTCCGCGACACAATGCGCCGCTTCTCGGAACTCTCCGGCTCGGGCCTGACCTTCATCGGCATGGGTGTGTCCGGTGGCGAGGAAGGCGCCCGCCATGGGCCCTCGATTATGGTCGGCGGCACTGAAGAATCCTGGAAGCGCGTCGAGAAGGTGCTGACCGCAATTTCGGCCAAGTTCAAGGACGAGCCTTGCGCGGCTTGGCTCGGGCACGACGGCGCCGGCCATTTCGTGAAGACCATCCACAACGGCATCGAATATGCCGACATGCAGATGATCGCCGAGATCTACGGCATATTGCGCGACGGGCTCGGC
Organism: Mesorhizobium sp. M2A.F.Ca.ET.043.02.1.1; assembly: GCF_003952405.1. Lineage (NCBI taxonomy): Bacteria > Pseudomonadati > Pseudomonadota > Alphaproteobacteria > Hyphomicrobiales > Phyllobacteriaceae > Mesorhizobium > Mesorhizobium sp. M2A.F.Ca.ET.043.02.1.1. The sequence goes on along the minus strand of NZ_CP034445.1, from coordinate 1,941,290 downwards.
ATGGCGCCCAAGGAGATCGGCAGGGTGTTCGAGGAATGGAACAAGGGCCGGCTCAACTCCTACCTGATCGAGATCACCGCCAAGGTGCTGGCCGCCGACGATCCCAAGACCGGCAAGCCGGTGGTCGATATCATCCTCGACCGCGCCGGGCAGAAGGGCACCGGTAAATGGTCGGTCATCGAGGCGCAGCAGCTCGGCATTCCGGCCACCGCCATCGAGGCGGCGGTCGCGGCGCGCGTGCTGTCCTCGATCAAGGACGAGCGGCAGGCGGCTGAAAAGGCTTATGGCGATATCGGCGTCGAGAAGATTGCCGGCGACAAGGCCGCGCTGCTCAAGGATCTGGAGCTGGCATTGTTCGCCGGCAAGATCGCGGCTTACGCGCAAGGGTTCGCGGTGATGAGCGGCGCATCCAAGGAGTTCAACTGGAACCTGCCGATGCCGACCATTGCCAAGATCTGGCGCGCCGGCTGCATCATCCGCTCGCAGATGCTGGACACGATGGCCGAGGCTTTCGGCTCGGGCAGCGCGTCCACCAACCTCCTGATGGCGCCGGCCTTCATCGCGATGATGAAGGAAGCGCATCCGTCGCTTCGGCGTATCGTGGCAAGGGCGTCCGAGGCCGGCTCGCCGGTGCCGGCGCTGTCTTCGGCGCTGGCCTATTTCGACAGCTATCGCCAAGGACGCGGCACGTCGAACCTCATCCAGGCGCAACGCGACTTCTTCGGCGCGCATGGTTTTGAGCGCATCGGCGAGCAGGGCGCCTTCCATGGCCCGTGGGGGAGCGGCGCGGGGCACTAGCCCCGATAGGGCATGACCTCACTCGGCTTGCTCAGCGACTGCAGCGAGCCGGGTTCCTTGCCTGCAATCCAGCCAAGCACGGCGCGGGCGAGCTCGTAGCCGGCCAGCCGGAAATCCTCGTTGACGACGAGCAGCTCCCGCCGAAATAGGTGCAGCACCTCCGAGGACTGTTTCGACACCACGTCGACATCGCGGCCGAGCTTCAGGCCGGCATCCTCGATGCCAGCGACGACGGCGAGCGTTGCCGCGGCGGCGCTGCTGATGATGCCGTCCGGGCGGTCGTCTCGGCGCATGAGCTGGGCGGTGCGCATCCTGATCTGCTCGATCGTATGGTCGATCGAGACGGTGTTGAAGGGCACCTCCGAGGCGCCGACCTCGCTCAGCGCATCGGCAAAGCCGTTCACCGTATAGCGGAAATAGGTGAGGCCAACCGGGGGCGTCACGAGGGCAAGCCGGTTGCGGCCTTTGGCGGCCAGCGCGCGGACGGCTTCGCCGGCAAAGGCGTAATTGTCGAAGTCGTGATAGGGATGCACCAGCCCCATGTCGGTGCGGCCATGCGTGGCGAAGGGAACGCCGTGCTCCAGCATGTAGCGCGCCCGCGGATCGTTGGGCTGCGTGCGCGATATGATGACGCCGTCGGCCGAGCCCGTCTCGACCAGATAGCGCACCGGGACGAGCGGATCCTGCGAGCGCGAATAGGGCGTGACGATCAGGTGATAGGGCGTGTCGGCGATGACCTCGGTGACGCCGTAGATGATGTCCGAGACGAAGCTCATCAGCTCGTGCTCGGTGTTCAGCACAAGCGAGATGACGTTGGTCTTGCCGGTCCTCAAGCGCACGCCGGCGCGGTTCGGACGATAGCCGATCTGTTTGGCGACGAGCTGGACGCGGCGCCTGGTCTCAGCGCCGATCTCGGGCGCATCCTTCAGCGCACGCGACACCGTCGTGACGCCAAGCCCGGTCATGAAGGCAAGCGTCTTCAGCGTCGGCCGCTCCTTGCCTGACGCGTCGTCGCCCTTCTTCGTTACCCGTCTATCCATTCGTCCCGCCCGCCAGGCGCATAGCAGCCGCGGGGCCAGCCGGCAATCGTGCGGCGTTGACGACTGCGCGACTTCTGCCCGCGGCGAGCGCCAGTATACTGAAACGTTACAGATTGCCAATCTTCGTGATTGGCCGGCAAGGTCACGACCTTTGCAGTCCGCGGGCGGAGATGAACCCAAAGTCCCTGGAATCAAAAAGAAATATCGATCTGGGACCAGTTTTAGCCACGATCAATCACTTTGGCACCAGCTTTGGCGCTTTGAGAGAAGGATTTTGTTCGCGCCTCGAAAAAATCTTAGGCCGCTTTAAGACAAGGGGTTGCCTATGCCGGCCATTTGCCGTATCGAAAATCTGTAACGTTTCAGATTCTGGGAGGAAGCCGAAATGCGATACAAATTCCTGACTGCCGCCTTTGCCGCGACGGTTGCGCTCAACTTTGCCGGTCAGGCGGCCGCGACCGACCTCGAAGTCACCCATTGGTGGACTTCGGGCGGTGAAGCGGCGGCGGTGGCCGAGCTTGCCAAGGCATTCGATGCCACGGGCAATCACTGGGTCGACGGTGCCATCGCAGGCTCCGGCGGCACGGCGCGGCCGATCATGATCAGCCGCATCACCGGCGGCGACCCGATGGGCGCCACTCAGTTCAACCACGGCCGCCAGGCCGAGGAACTGGTCCAGGCCGGGCTGATGCGCGACCTCACCGACATCGCCACCAAGGACAAATGGACCGAGATCGTGCGGCCAAAGAGCCTGCTCGACTCGTGCACCATCGAGGGCAAGATCTATTGCGTGCCGGTCAACATCCATTCCTGGCAATGGCTGTGGCTGTCGAATGACGCCTTCCAGAAGGCCGGCGTGCCGACGCCGAAGGACTGGAATGAATTCGTGGCCGCCGCTCCGGCGCTCGAGAAAGCCGGTATCATCCCGCTCGCGGTCGGCGGGCAGCCCTGGCAGGCATCGGGCGCCTTCGACGTGCTGCTGGCCGCGGTTGGCGGCACCGACGCCTTCCTGAAAGTGTATAAGGACAAGGACGCCAAATTCGCCGCCGGTCCCGAAATCGCCAAGGTGTTCAAGGCGGCGGACGACGCCCGCAAGATGGCCAAGAACACCAATGTGCAGGACTGGAACCAGGCGACCAATCTCGTCATCACCGGCAAGGCCGGCGGCCAGATCATGGGCGACTGGGCGCAGGGCGAGTTCCAGGTCGCCGACAAGACCGCCGGCAAGGACTATACCTGCCTGCCCGGCCTCGGCCTGAATGAGGTGATCGCCACCGGCGGCGACGCCTTCTACTTCCCGCTGCTCAAGGACGCCGACAAGTCCAAGGCGCAGGAAGTGTTGGCCGAAACGCTGCTCGATCCCAAGACCCAGGTCGCCTTCAACCTCAAGAAGGGCTCGCTGCCGGTGCGCGGCGACGTCGACCTCAACACGGCGAACGACTGCATGAAGAAGGGCCTCGCCATTCTCGCCAAGGGCGCCGTCATGCCGTGGACGGACCAGCTGCTCTCGCAGGACAGCCAGAAGCAGAAGGAGGACCTGTTCTCCGAATTCTTCGCCAAGCCCGACATGACGCTCGAAGACGCGCAGAAGCGCTTCGCCGACATCATCGCGTCGGCCGACTGATCGACGGCGCCCCCGCCAACTCCCGACCCCAGCCTATCCGGGGCCGGGAGCCTGACGTCTCATTGCCCGGCTGCCGAGATGAGCAACAGCGAACGCCCGAATCAGCTTTTCCGCAACCTGAACGCCAAGATCGCGTCGATCCCGATGATCCTGACGGCTCTGGTGGTGTTCGTCGGCGGTACGGCCTGGACGGTGCTCTATTCCTTCACCAATTCGAAGCTCCTGCCTCGGCTCAACTTCGTCGGGCTCGACCAGTACCACCGGCTCTGGTCGACATCGCGCTGGCTGGTCTCGATCGAGAACCTCTTGATCTATGGCGCGATCTCGCTGGTGTTCTCGCTGGTCATCGGCTTTCTGCTGGCGGCGCTTCTCGACCAGAAGATCCGCTTCGAGGACACGTTCCGCACCATCTTCCTCTATCCCTTCGCGCTGTCCTTCATCGTCACCGGGCTGGTCTGGCAATGGCTGCTCAATCCGGATTTCGGCGTGCAGCGCGTGGTGCGCGACCTCGGCTGGACAAGCTTCAGCTTCGACCCGCTCTACAATTCCAGCATCGTCATCTACGGCATTTCGATCGCGGCGCTCTGGCAGGGCACGGGGCTCATCATGTGCCTGATGCTCGCCGGCCTGCGCGGCATCGACGAGGATATCTGGAAGGCGGCGAGGGTGGACGGCATCCCCGCCTGGAAGACCTATCTCTTCATCATCATCCCGATGATGCGGCCGGTCTTCATCACCACGCTGGTGATCATCGCCGCGGGCATCGTCAAGGTCTATGACCTCGTCGTGGCGCAGACCAGCGGCGGCCCCGGCATCGCCTCGGAAGTGCCGGCCAAATATGTCTATGACTACATGTTTTTCGCCCAGAATCTCGGCCAGGGTTTCGCCGCCTCGACCATGATGCTGCTTTCGGTGGTGATCGTCATCGTGCCCTGGGCCTATCTCGAATTCGGAGGCAAGAAACGTGGCTGACGTCGCCTCCCTATCCCCCGGCGCCGAAGCGCTCAGGCGCGATGCCGCCGGCCCCAGCGGCCCGAAGCCGCGGCATGTGCTGTCGCGCCGCAACATCTTCCTCTACGGCACGCTGATCGTGGTGGCGCTCTACTATCTTCTGCCGCTCTACGTGATGATCGTCACGTCGCTGAAGGGCATGCCCGAGATCCGCCTCGGCAACATCTTCTCGCCGCCGATGGAGATCACCTTCGAGCCCTGGGTGAAGGCCTGGGCCACCGCCTGCACCGGGCTCAATTGCGACGGGCTGTCGCGCGGCTTCTGGAATTCGGTGCGCATCACCGTGCCGTCGGTGCTGCTCTCGATCGCGATCGCCTCGGTGAACGGCTATGCCCTGGCCAACTGGCGCTTCAAGGGCGCCGACACCTTCTTCATCATCTTGATCGTCGGCGCCTTCATTCCCTATCAGGTGATGATCTATCCGATCGTCATCATCCTGCGCGAGATCGGCATCTACGGCTCGCTGACCGGGCTGGTGATCGTGCATTCGATCTTCGGCATGCCGATCCTGACGCTGCTCTTCCGCAACTATTTCACCTCGATGCCGGAGGAGCTGTTCCGCGCCGCGCGCGTCGACGGCGCCGGCTTCTGGGGCATCTACCTGCGCATCATGCTGCCGATGTCACTGCCGATCTTCGTCGTCGCCATCATCCTGCAGGTGACCGGCATCTGGAACGACTTCCTGTTCGGCGTCGTCTACACGCGCCCCGACACCTATCCGATGACGGTGCAGCTCAACAACATCGTCAATTCGGTGCAAGGCGTGAAGGAATACAACGTCAACATGGCCGCAACCATCCTGACCGGGCTGGTTCCGCTCATCGTCTACTTCGTTTCCGGCAAGCTCTTCGTGCGCGGCATTGCCGCCGGCGCGGTGAAAGGATGATGATGGACATCGCCAATCCCAGCGTTTCGATCCAGGACTTGTCGCTCAATTTCGGCGCCGTCTCGGTGCTGCAGACGCTCAACCTGGATGTCGCCGAGGGCGAGTTCATCGTGCTGCTCGGACCGTCCGGCTGCGGCAAGTCGACCTTGCTCAACTGCATCGCCGGTCTGCTCGACATTTCGGACGGCCGCATCTTCATCAAGGGCAAGAACGTCACCTGGGAAGAACCGAAGGATCGCGGCATCGGCATGGTGTTCCAGTCCTACGCGCTCTATCCGCAGATGACGGTGGAAAGGAACCTTTCCTTCGGCCTGCGTGTCGCCGGCGTGCCGAAGGACGAGATCGCCAAACGCATCGCTCGCGCCGCCGAGATCCTGCAGATCGAGCCGCTTTTGCAGAGAAAGCCCTCGGCGCTTTCGGGCGGCCAGCGCCAGCGCGTTGCGATCGGGCGGGCGCTGGTGCGCGACGTCGATGTCTTCCTGTTCGACGAGCCGCTCTCCAATCTCGACGCCAAGCTGCGTTCGGAATTGCGCGTCGAGATCAAGCTGTTGCACCGCCGCCTGCAGAACACGATGATCTACGTCACCCACGATCAGATCGAGGCGATGACGCTGGCCGATCGCATCGCGGTGATGAAGGGCGGCGTGATCCAGCAGCTCGATGCGCCGCAGACGATCTACAACCGCCCCGTCAACCGCTTCGTCGCCGGCTTCCTCGGTTCGCCGGCGATGAATTTCATCGACGGCAGGCTGGAGAAGGACGGCGGCGACTGGCACTTTGCCGTGGAGGATGTACGCATCCCGCTTGCGACCTATGCCTTCGAGAAGGAGCCGGCGCCAGGCCCCGCAGTGTTCGGCATCCGGCCCGAGCATGTCGCCTTCAACAGCGGCACGGGCTGGCCCTTCGCCGCGACGGCTAATGTCGAGGTCGTGGAGCCCATGGGTTCCGATACGCTGGTGTGGCTGAAACTCGGCGGGCAGAACTTCACCGTGCGCGTCACCTCCGAACGCACGCCGAAGAACGGGGATCCGATCAGCGTCGGCTTCGATCCGATGCGCGCCTCGCTCTTCGACGCTCAAACAGGCAACCGAATTTAATCTCCCAGGACCAACCGAACGGACAGGACAGATGAACTGGTCATTCCAACTCTACAGCGCCCGCAATTTCCAGCCATGGGACAGCGTGGTGAGAATGCTCGGCGAGCTCGGCTACAAGCAAGTGGAGGGTTTCGGCGGCGTCTATGACGACCCGAAAGCCTTCCGCGCCGAGCTCGACAAGAACGGGCTGGCGATGCCGACCGGGCATTTGTCGATCGACGCGCTGGAAAACGACTTCGGCGGCGTGCGCAAGATCGCCGACGCGCTCGGCATCACGCTGCTGGTCTGCCCCTATCTGATGCCCGACCAGCGTCCTTCCGACGCCGCCGGCTGGCGCGGCTTCGGCGAGCGCCTGGCCAAGGTGGGCGAGACGGCGAAAAAGGCCGGCTACGGCTTTGCCTGGCACAACCATGATTTCGAGTTCAAGGCGCTTGCCGACGGCTCGCTGCCGCAGGACCACATCCTGTCCGCCGCACCCGACATCGGTTGGGAAATGGACGTCGCCTGGGTGGTGCGCGGCGGCGCCGATCCGCTGCCCTGGATCGAAAAACACGGCAAGCGCATCGTCGCGGTGCACGTCAAGGATATCGCCAAGCCGGGCGAGGGACTGGACGAGGACGGCTGGTCCGACGTCGGCCACGGCACGATCGACTGGGCGAGCCTTTTCAAGACATTGCGCGCAAAAAGCGCGGCGCAGTATTTCATCATGGAACAGGACAACCCCAACGACATCGAGCGCTATGCCCGTCGCTCGATCGCGGCAGCCAAGAGCTGGCAGGAGTAATCGAAATGGCAGACAAGCTTGGCGTTGGCGTCATCGGCTGCGGCAACATATCGAAGGCATATTTCTCGCTGGCGCCGCTGTTCCGTGGCATCAAGATGCGCGCCTGCGCGGACATCAACATGGATGCGGCCAAGGCACGGGCGAAGGAATTCAAGCTCCGTGCCGAGACGGTCGACGATCTGCTCAAGGACGACGAGATCGACATCATCGTCAATCTCACCATTCCGGCGGTGCATTACGAAGTGTCGAGGCAGGCGCTCGACGCCGGCAAGCATGTCTATTCGGAAAAACCTTTCGTTCTGTCGATCGAGGAAGGACTCGACCTCAAGAAACGGGCCGAGAAGAAGGGCCTGCGCATCGGTTCGGCGCCGGATACGTTCCTCGGCGGCGCGCACCAGCTGGCGCGCGAGCTGATCGACAGCGGCAAGCTCGGCAAGATCACCAGCGGCACCTGTCATGTGATGGGCCACGGCATGGAGCACTGGCATCCCAATCCGGACTTCTTTTTCCAGCCGGGCGCCGGCCCGGTGCTCGACATCGGACCTTACTACGTCACCAACCTGATCCAGCTGATCGGGCCGGTGAAACAGGTGGCGGCCTTCGCAACGACCCCGGCGAAGGTGCGGACGATCAGCTCCAAACCGCGCGCGGGCGAAAAAATCCCGGTCAACACGCCGACCACGATCCATGCGCTGCTCGAATTCGCCAACGGCGCGGTGATAACGCTCAACACCTCCTGGGACGTCTGGAGTCATGGCCACGCGCCGATGGAGCTCTATGGCGAATTGGGCACCGCCTTCGTGCCGGACCCGAATTTCTTCGGCGGCGAGGTACGCTTCACCGACGCGGCCAAGCCGGTGAAGAAGCTGCCGAAATGGAACCACCCGTTCGGCGTGCCGAACGAGATGCACGGCCAGGGCATGATGGCCAATTACCGCACCGCCGGTCTTGCCGACATGGCGATCGCAATCGCCGAAGGGCGGCCGCACCGCTGCTCGATGGAGCTGGCGCTGCACGCCGTCGACGTGATGACCGGCATCCTGCGTTCCGGCGAAAGCGGCAAATACGTCACCATGCAGACGACCTGCGAGCGGCCGGCCGCGCTCGGCGTCAAGGACGCGAAGGCGCTGCTGGCCAAGAAAAACTAGGTGGCAACCCCTCCCCGTTTCGGCGGGGAGGGGGTAAGGGTAGGGGCAAGCATCGATTCAATTGACCCCTGAGCCGAGCATGAAGTCGCCCGAAAACCGCTCCGCACTTTTCGGCTTCATGCTCTAGCGGCGCTCGCGGCGCCGCTTCGATCCCGAGGATTTTTCCCATGCCCTATGTCGCCGCCGAGAACCGCTACGAAAAGATGATCTATAACCGCTGCGGCCGCTCCGGCCTCAAGCTGCCGGCGATCTCGCTCGGGCTGTGGCACAATTTCGGCAACGATACGCCGCACCGGACCAAGCAGGCGATCGTGCGCAAGGCCTTCGACCTCGGCATCACGCATTTCGATCTCGCCAACAATTACGGTCCGCCGCCCGGCTCGGCGGAGACCGCGTTCGGCGAGATCCTGCGCACCGATTTCGCCGCCTATCGCGACGAGATGATCATCTCGACCAAGGCGGGCTACGAGATGTGGGCGGGTCCCTATGGCGAATGGGGCAGCCGCAAATATGTGCTGGCGAGCCTCGACCAGAGCCTCAAGCGGATGGGGCTCGACTATGTCGATATCTTCTATTCGCACCGCTTCGACCCGGAAACGCCGCTCGAGGAAACCATGGGCGCGCTCGACCACGCGGTGCGCTCGGGCAAGGCGCTTTATGCCGGCATCTCGTCCTACAACTCGCAGCGCACGCGCGAGGCGGCCGATATTCTGCGGCAGCTCGGCACCCCTTGCCTGATCCACCAGCCGAGCTATTCGATGCTCAACCGCTGGGTCGAGGAGGACGGGCTGCTCGACACGCTGGAGGGGCTGGGCATCGGCTCGATCGTCTTCTCGCCGTTGGCGCAAGGCATGCTGACCGACAAATATCTCGGCGGCCTCCCCGAGGGCAGCCGCGCATCCCAGGGCAAGTCGCTCAGGCCGGCCTTCATCAACGACAAGTCGATCGCCAACATCAAGGCGCTCAACGCCATTGCCACTCGCCGCGGCCAGACGCTGGCGCAGATGGCGCTGGCCTGGGTGCTGCGCAAGGGCCGCGTGACCACGGCCCTGATCGGCGCCAGCCGGCCGGAACAGGTCGAGGATTGCGTCGGCGCGCTCAAGGCGCTCGAGTTCTCCGATGCCGAGCTTGCCGAGATCGATACTTACGCGCGTGAGTCCGACATCAACCTCTGGGCGGCTTCGGCCGAACGCAAAGGGCCGCCGCGCAAGTAGCGGTTAGCCGGCGAACCGTCTCGCCCGACCTGTGCCTGAGGAGACGCGCTGCGGAAACAGTGGCAAAATCGCTCGTTCGTCGCTATCTCAGGGGAAATTGAAGTCCTTGGCATGCGGTCGCGCGTGCAAGCGTCGATTGGGCGAACAAGATGACGGCAAGAGATGCGCTGACCAAGAACCAGCTCTGCGTGCTCGAGAAGCTCGAGGCGTCCAGCGGGCCGCTCAGCGCCTATACGCTGCTCGACCAGCTGCGCGAGCGCGGTTTCCGCGCCCCGCTGCAGGTCTACCGGGCGCTCGACACGCTGGTGAAGTCCGGTTTCGTGCATCGGCTGGAAAGCCTCAATTCCTTCGTCGCCTGCGCCGAGCCGCACGACCACAGCCATTCGATGACCGCCTTCGCCATCTGCGACAATTGCGGCCAGGTCACCGAGATGTCCGACCACGACGTCGGCCACCGGCTGGACGAATGGGTGCGCTCGACGGGCTTCGCGGCCAAGAAGGCGGTGATCGAGTTTCGCGGCGTGTGCGCGAAGTGCAGGGCCGAGGCTGCGTAAGTATCAGCTAGCCGGTTGACGCCGGCGCGGAGCCCCCCTCTCTGTCCTGCCGGACATCTCCCCCTCAAGGGGGGAGATCAGCCGTAGTCACGGCTTTCGCCAATCTTCAAACGTTGCAAGACGAGCGCCGGCGCCGGAACCGCCAATCTCCCCCCTTGAGGGGGAGATGTCCGGCAGCACAGAGAGGGGGGCGACGGATCGCGGCGCCTCTCGGCATGCCGCCTAATGCGCCTCGTCCCAGTTATCCGCCGCCCGGGCGTCGACATGCAGCGGCACCGACATTGAGACCGCCGGCATCGGCGCGTTTTCCATGACCCGGCGCACGACGGGAATAGTCGCTTCGACTTCCGCTTCCACCGTTTCGAAGATCAGTTCGTCATGCACCTGCAGCAGCATGCGGGCCGAGAGTTTCGCTTTCTCCAGCGCCTCTTCCATATGCACCATGGCGCGGCGGATGATGTCGGCTGCGGTGCCCTGGAGCCTGGCGTTGATCGAGGCGCGCTCGTTGAAGGCGCGGACCGACGGGTTGGAGGATCGTATCTCCGGATAGTGGATGCGCCGGCCGAAGATGGTTTCCACGAAGCCGTTTTCCCGCGCGTAGGCCTTGGTTTCCTCGATATAGTCGCGGATGCCGGGGAAGCGCTCGAAATAGCGCTTGATATAGGCGCCGGCCTCGTCGCGCGGGATCGACAGCTGGTTGGCGAGGCCAAAGGCCGAAATGCCGTAGATGATGCCGAAATTGATCGCCTTGGCGCGCCGGCGCACCTCCGAAGGCATGCCCTCGACCGGCACGTTGAACATTTCCGACGCGGTGATGGCATGGATGTCGGCGCCGTCGGCGAAGGCCTGCTTGAGCTGCGGGATCTCGGCGACATGGGCAAGCACGCGCAGCTCGATCTGGCTATAGTCGGCCGAGACCAGCTTGTGGCCCTTCTCGGCGATGAAGGCGGTCCTGATCTTGCGGCCCTCGGCCGTGCGCACCGGAATGTTCTGGAGGTTGGGATCGGAGGATGACAAGCGGCCCGTGGTCGTCGCGGCGAGCGAGTAGGAGGTATGCACGCGATTGGTGCCGGGGTTGATGAAGCCGGGCAGCGCGTCGGTATAGGTCGACTTCAGCTTGGTGAGCTGACGCCAGTCGACGATCTTGCGCGGCAGCTCATGGCCTTCGGCGGCCAGGTCCTCAAGAAGCTGCGCCGAGGTCGACCACTGGCCGGTCTTGGTCTTCGAGCCGCCTGGCAGGCCCATCCTGCCGAACAAGATGTCGCCGAGCTGCTTCGGCGAGCCGATGTTGATGCGCTCGCCGACGATGCCGTAGATCTCTTCCTCGACGCGGGCGGCGCCCTGCGCCAGTTCGCCCGACAGCCGCGACAGGATCTGGCGGTCGACCGAGATGCCGCGCTGCTCCATGCGGGCAAGCACCGGCACGAGCGGCCGTTCCAGCCGCTCGTAGACGGAAACGAGGCCCTTGGCGGCGAGCCGGGGCTTCAGCAATTGCCACAGCCGCAGAGCCAGATCGGCCTGCTCGCCGGCATAGGCGGTCGCGCGCTCGATATCGACCTGGTCGAAGCCGATGGCGCTCTTGCCCGAGCCGGCGAGCTCCTTCTTCGAGGCCGGCGCGTGGCCCAGCCACTTCTCCGACAGCGAGGCGAGGTCGTGACCGCCGGACGTGCCTGCATCGAGCACGTAGGAGATCAGCATCGTGTCGTCGAATGGTCCGACCTCGATGCCGTGCCGGCTCATCACGACGATGTCATATTTCATGTCCTGCACGATCTTCAGGACCGACCGGTCCTCGAGCGGCGGCTTGAGCAGCGCCAGCGCCTCGCGGACCGGGATCTGGTTCTCCAGCACCCCGCCGCCAAGCAGGTCGCCGTTGCCGTTTCTGTGGGCAAGCGGCACGTAGACGGCGCGACCGGGCGCGATCGCCATGGACAGGCCGATGAGATCCGCCTGCATCGGGTCGGACGAGCTGGTCTCGGCGTCGAAGGCGAGGATGCCAGCGTCGCGGGCTTCGCCGATCCAGGCTTTCAGCGCGGCCGCGTCGCGGATGGCGCCATAGGCCGAAGGGTCTATCTTGCGCGCCGTCGCCTGTTCCAGCCGCAGCGCGGAGAGGAGCGATGGGGTGTCGCCTTGCGGCGGCGCGTCCTCGCCTCTTGTGACAGGCGCGGCGGATTTTGCGTTGCCGTTTGATTGAGGCGCCGGCTGTCGCGGTGGCGCTCCGGCGCCGATATCGGGGCCATGCGCGGCATCGGCTCGTTCGACGATGACGGCGGAAGCCTGGACGTCGCCGATCTCGGTCGCGGTCGCCTCGGCGACGCGTCGCGTCAGCGTGGTGAATTCCATGGTCTTCAGGAAGCCGATCAGCTTCGGGCCGTCCGGCGCGTGCAGCACCAGGTCGTCCAGTTCCTCCTTCAGCGGCACATCGTTCTTCAGCTTCACCAGCTGACGCGAGATGCGCGCCTTGTCGGCATTGGCTATGATGGTCTCGCGCCGCTTGTCCTGCTTGATCTCGGAGGCACGCGCCAGCAGTCCGTCAAGGTCGCCGAACTGTTCCAGAAGCTGCGCCGCGGTCTTCGGCCCGATGCCGGGCACGCCCGGCACGTTGTCGACCGAGTCGCCGGTGAGCGCCTGCAGGTCGATCATCTTTTCCGGCGGCACGCCCCATTTCTCGATCACCTCGGGGATGCCGATCTGGCGGTCCTTCATCGGGTCGTACATGCCCACCGTCGGGCCGACCAACTGCATCAGGTCCTTGTCGGAGGAAATGATGGTGGTGTCGGCGCCGACCTCGCATGCGAGCCGGCAATAGGTTGCGATGATGTCGTCGGCCTCGAAACCCTCCATCTCGATGCAGGGCAGGTTGAAGGCCACGGTCGCCTGGCGGATCAGTCCGAATTGCGGGATCAGGTCTTCCGGGGGCGCCGAGCGGTTCGCCTTGTATTCCGGGTAGAGATCGCTGCGGAACGTCTTCGAGGAATAGTCGAAGATGACGGCGAAATGCGTCGGCACGATGCCTACATTGGTGTTGCGGGCGTCCTGCATCAGCTTCCAAACCATGTTGCAGAAGCCAAGCACGGCGCTGGTCGGCAGGCCGTCGGATTTGCGGTTGAGCGGCGGCAGCGCGTGGTAGGCGCGGAAAATGTAGCCGGAGCCGTCGACGAGGAAGAGGTGGTCGCCTTTTTTCATGCCGGCAGGGATAGCGCGGCCAGCCTTCGCGGTCCATGCCAAAGGCTTCGGAACCCACCGGTTCGGGCAACACCCCTGACAGATCCTGTCCGGCCGGAATTCGGGCGCTCACGGGCATGTTACAAAAGTGTAAGTTTCATGCCCTTGAATCGCCACGTTCACAGACCCAAATACACGTTATCGGCAGTTTTCGCCGAAGTCCGGAGCAAGGCCCGTCCCCCGCCTATCCCGGGCAAACTGCGGCAGCCTATCCCCCCTCTCCGGGCTGCCGCAACGTTTCGAGTAAAGACCGCCGTGGTTCCCCCTCCACCACGGCGGTCTTCTTTTGTGGTGCGGCAGCGATTGCCCGGGTTGGTCCAACAATCACGGCTTTTCGTTTTCGGCGTGGCCCTTTAGGGTCTGGCCAAAATCGAAAGGCAAAAGCATGTCCAGAATCTCCCCCGTCCTTGAGCGTCTCGACCAGAATCTCGATCGGAGCCTGGAGCGGCTGTTCGGCCTGCTCGGCATCAAGTCGATCTCCACCGATCCGGCCTTCGCCGCCGACTGCCGCAAGGGCGCGGAATGGCTGGTTGCCGAGCTCAAGCTGATCGGGTTCGACGCGAGTGTGCGCGACACGCCCGGACATCCGATGGTGGTGGCGCATCACGAGGGACCGGCAGGCGCGCCGCATGTGCTGTTCTACGGCCACTACGACGTCCAGCCGGTCGATCCGATCGAATTATGGGACACCGACCCGTTCGCGCCTTCGATCAAGGAGATCGAGCCTGGACGCAAGGTGATCACCGGCCGCGGCTCGGCCGATGACAAGGGACAGTTGATGACCTTCGTCGAGGCCTGCCGCGCATGGAAGCAGGTGCACGGCAATCTGCCGTGCCGCGTCACCATCCTGTTCGAGGGCGAGGAGGAATCCGGCTCGCCGTCGCTGAAGCCGTTCCTGGAAGCCAACGCCGCCGAGCTGAAGGCGGATTTCGCGCTGGTCTGCGACACCAGCATGTGGAACCGCGAGACGCCGTCGATCTGCGTGTCGCTGCGCGGCATGGTCGGCGAGGAGGTCACCGTCAAGGCGGCCAGCCGCGACCTGCATTCGGGCCTCTATGGCGGCCCGGCCGCCAACCCGATCCGCATCCTGGCCAAGGTGCTTGCCGACATCCACGACAAGGATGGCCACGTCACCATTCCAGGCTTCTATGACGGGGTCGAGGAGACGCCCAGCCAAGTACTGAAATCCTGGGAAGGCCTCGGCGAGACGGCCGAGACCTTCCTCGGACCGGTCGGTCTTTCCATTCCGGCCGGCGAAAAGGGGCGCTCGGTGCTCGAAATGACCTGGGCAAGGCCGACGGCGGAATTCAACGGCATCATAGGCGGCTATACCGGCAAGGGGTTCAAGACGGTGATCGCGGCGGAAGCTTCGGCGAAAGTGTCGTTCCGGCTGGTCCACAAGCAGGACCCGAAGAAGATCCGCGCCGCCTTCCAGGCCTTCGTGCGCGAGCGCATCCCCGGCGACTGCTCGGTCGAATTCCATCCGCATGGCGGCTCGCCGGCGATCCAGCTTTCCTACGACTCGCCGTTCCTGGCCAAGGCCAAGGACGCGCTGTCCGACGAATGGGACAAGCAGGCTATCACCACCGGCGGTGGCGGCTCCATCCCCGTGGTCGGCGATTTCCAGATTTATCTCGGCATGGAATCGCTACTGGTCGGTTTCGGCCTCGACGACGACCGCATCCACTCGCCGAACGAGAAATACGAGCTGACCTCCTTCCACAAGGGACAGCGGTCCTGGGCGCGCATCCTCGATGCTCTGACCCGGTGAGGCGGAAATCGCGCAAGATGTGAGATTCAACTTTCTGTTGATTTTTCTCCGGATCGCGGCGAGGACGAATGACCAGCGCAACGCGCTGCTGCTGCTGACGCATCCCAGGCGATGCGCGGCGCCGCGGGCCGCGATCCGGAGAAGAGAATGACCGATATCCGTTTCCACAAGAACGACCTGCCCGACCTCACCCGCTACAATGTCGGGGCGGTTGCCATCGACACGGAAACGCTGGGTTTGAACCCGCATCGCGACCGGCTCTGCGTTGTGCAGATCTCGCCCGGCGACGGCAGCGCCGACGTCATCCAGATCGCGCCTGGCCAGAAGAAAGCGCCGAATCTCGTCAGCCTGCTTCGCAACCGCGCGGTCACCAAGCTGTTCCATTACGGCCGCTTCGACATCGCCGTGCTCTACAATGCCTTCGGTGTCATGGCGGAGCCGGTGTTCTGCACCAAGATCGCCTCGCGGCTCGTCCGCACCTACACCGACCGCCACGGGCTGAAGGATCTGTGCAACGAATTGCTCGGCATCGGCCTGTCCAAGGCGCAGCAATCCTCGGACTGGGCAGCGGAAACGCTCTCGCCCGAACAGCTCGACTATGCCGCCTCCGACGTGCTCTATCTGCACCGTCTGCGCGAGGTTCTGGCGGCGCGCCTGGCGCGCGAAAACCGCACCAAGGAGGCCGACGCCTGCTTCCGTTTCCTGCCTACGCGCGCCAAGCTCGACCTTATGGGCTGGGCGGAGGAAGACATTTTCGCGCATAGCTGACGGAACCCGGCGCGGCGGCGGGCGTTCTTGCCGGTTCGGCCGGTTCACGGAGCGGGCCGGTTCGTGGAGGGAGTGAGATGGCAGAGCGCAAACCGATAGAAAGCGCGCCGAAGGACGGGTCGAAAGTCACCATTCTGTGGAAGGACGGCGACGGCGTCGTCAATGAATCCGTCGGCCAGTATCGCGATGGCGGCTGGTGGGTCTACACCGACAGCGACACGCAAAAGAAGGTCGATCCGACGAGCTGGCGTCCGGCATCGGGTGACGACGACGAATGAAGCTGGCGCTGGCGAGGCCGGCCGCTTTCCAATAGGTTCCATCCGTCACAGTCGGATGGCCGATTCGGGGGGCGTGGCTTCGTTGGTCCTCCGCTCACTGAGGGATTGGCAATGGGAATTGAAAGCCTGCTCGTTTTCATCATCATCGGCGCGATCGCCGGCTGGCTTGCCGGCCTGATCGTCAAGGGTTTCGGCTTCGGACTGGTCGGCAACATCGTCGTCGGCATCGTCGGCGCCCTGATTGCCGGCTGGATATTCCCAAGGCTTGGCTTTGCCGTGGGCGGCGGGATCCTTGCCGCGATCATCCACGCCACGATCGGCGCGGTGGTCCTGCTGGTGCTGATCAAGCTGGTGAAACAGGCCTGATCTTCCAGCAGGCATCGGGGACGCGCCATGAAGCAGAACATGCTCTATGTCATCATCGGCGCTCTCGTGGTCGTGGTCATTGCGCTCGGCGTCTATGTCTATCGCGAGCAGACCAGGCCGAAAGGCGTCGAGCTCAAGATCGACGACAAAGGAATTTCGATCCAGCAGAATTGATCACGGTGGCCAGCCGCCGGCGCCGTCAGGAGCCAGAGTGCGCCGGATGAGGCGGCTGCTGCCCGCGGCGATCGGTTAGAAGCTGGATTCAGAAAACCCTAACGGTTTTCAAAATCCTGCATAAACCCTGCTTTAACGCGCCTTTAAACCGCCGCATCTACTCTTCAACCCGAACGCCATCGGTACCGGGGACAGACAGACTAGAGCGCATGGCGAACCGCAGGGACAGTCGCATCGAACCGAGCTTCGAGGGATCGCCGCGCGCGAAATCCTCCGAGGGCTTTTCGGTGAGCGAGGAGGATCGCGTCGTGCCGCGCACCCGCAAATCCGCTGCAAAGGGCAAATCCGCCAAGGCGAAATCACGCGGACGTGGCCGCGACCGCAAACGGCGCGGACTGCTCGGCATCGCCACGCGGCTTGCCTACTGGTGCTTCGTGCTGTGCATCTGGGGCGGCATCGCGGCGGCCGGCGTCGTCGTCTATTACGGCGCCAAGATGCCGGCGGCGACGACGTGGTCGGTCCCCGACCGCGCGCCCAACATTAAGATCGTCTCGGTCGATGGCGCGCTGATCGCAAATCGCGGCGCGTCGGGCGGCGAGGCCGTCGGCCTGGACGAAATGTCGCCCTATATCCCCGAAGCGGTCGTGGCCATCGAGGATCGGCGCTTCTATTCGCATTTCGGCATCGACCCCATCGGCCTGTCGCGCGCCATGGTCACCAACCTGCTCGGAGGGCATTTCTCGCAGGGCGGCTCGACGCTGACGCAGCAGCTGGCCAAGAACCTGTTCCTGACGCCGGACCGCACGCTGGAGCGCAAGGTCCAGGAAGTGCTTTTGGCGCTGTGGCTCGAGCACAAGCACACGAAAGACCAGATCCTCGAAATGTACCTCAACCGGGTCTATTTCGGTTCGGGCGCCTATGGCGTCGAGGCGGCCTCGCGACGCTATTTTGGCAAGAGCGCGCGCGACGTGTCGCTTTCGGAGGCAGCCCTGCTGGCGGGGCTGCTGAAGGCGCCGTCGAAGCTTTCGCCGGCGCGCGACCCGAAGGCGGCCGAAGAGCGGGCGCAGCTCGTGCTCGCGGCCATGCGCGAGACCGGCAAGATCGGCGACAAGGAATACAAGACGGCGCTGAGCGCGCCGGCGACGCGCGCGCCGTCCTACTGGACCGGCTCGGAGAACTACGTCGCCGACACGGTGATGGACGAGCTTCCCGACCTGATCGGCGACGTGCGCGGCGACATCGTCATCACTACCACGGTCGACCTCAACCTGCAGAAGCTTGCCGAACGATCGATCCGCCGGCTGATTGACGAGAGCGGCAAGAAGCTCAACGTCACCCAAGGGGCGTTGGTGTCGATCGACGATTCTGGCGCGGTGCGCGCCATGGTCGGCGGCTATGATTATTCGACCAGCCAGTTCGACCGCGCCTCGGAAGCGCGCCGGCAGCCAGGCTCCGCCTTCAAGCCCTTCGTCTATATGGCGGCGTTGGAGGCCGGCCGCACGCCGGACAGCATCCGCAACGATGCGCCGATCAAGATAGGCAAATGGACGCCCGACAATTACGGCGGCAAATATTACGGCAAGGTCACGCTGGCGACGGCGCTCGCCAAGTCACTCAACTCGGTAGCGGCGCAGCTCACCATGGAAGTCGGCCCCGACGCCGTGGTCGAGGCCGCGCATCGCATGGGCATCCAGTCCGACCTGCAGGCCAACACCTCGATCGCGCTGGGCACCTCGGAAGTGACGCCGCTTGAACTGACCTCGGCCTATGTTCCTTTCGCCAATGGCGGCTACAAGCCGGACATCCACTTCATCCAGCGCATCACGACAGCAAACGGCAAGGTGCTCTACGCGGGCAGCACCGGCAGCGCGCCGCGCGTCATCAAGGCCGATATCGTGGGCATGATGAACTCGATGATGACCGGTACCGTCGAGGCCGGCACCGCCAAGAAGGCGGCGTTCAACTGGCCGTCGGCCGGCAAGACCGGCACCAGCCAGAACTCGCGCGACGCCTGGTTCGTCGGCTACACCGCCAATCTCACCACCGGCGTGTGGTTCGGCAATGACGACGGCAGCCCGATGAAGAAGGTTACCGGCGGCGTGCTTCCGGCGCAGGCCTGGCACGAATTCATGGTGGCCGCGCATGAAGGCGTGCCGGTCAGGCCGCTGCCTGGCACCTGGAAGTCGACGCCGTCCGATACGATCGTGCCGGACGAGATCCCCTCGGCGGATGCCTCGCAGCCGTCCGCGCCGCCCGCGGCCGTCGGCCAGTCGCAGCCCGCCGCCCCGCAACCCGTTGCCCAGGCGCCCGCGCGGCAGCCGCGTCCAGCCCAGACGGTCGATGCAGATGGCTTCGACATGCCCAGCGACAGTGAGTCGACCGCCTCGATCAAGCATCCGGTGCCGCCCGGCGATGTCGGCGGACCGAAGAAAAGGCGACAGACCTCGATCCTCGATATTTTGGGCGGGGGTTGAAGCCCGTTCGCCAGATCGGACGGCTCCAGTTTTTTTCCGTCACGATCCCGAAAACCGGAAGCCCCTTTCCGGGATCATCGCTGCGGCGGCAACTCGCCCTCTCGCAATGATTGCCGCCTTCGGCTACATGTCCGGCCGGAGACAAAGTTCATGGCCGAAACCGACAGCAGAAAAACCATCGTGCTTACCGGCGCCAGCCGTGGCATCGGCCATGCGACGGTGAAGCGTTTCTCGCGCGAGGGCTGGCGCGTCATCACCTGCTCGCGCCAGGCCTTCGCCGAGGATTGCCCGTGGCCGGCCGGCCCCGAGGATCACATCAAGGTCGACCTCGCCGACCAGGAAGATGTCGGCATCGCCGTGTCGGAGATCCGCCACCGGCTCGAGGCGCATGGCGGACAGCTGCACGCGCTGGTCAACAATGCCGGCATCTCACCGAAGCTGAAGGACGGCAGCCGGATGAACTCGATCGAGACGCCGATGCATGTTTGGCGCGACGTCTTCCAGGTCAATTTCTTCGCGCCGATCATGCTGGCGAGGGGCCTGTTCAAAGAGCTCGCCGCCGCCAAGGGCTCGATCGTCAACGTCACCTCGATCGCCGGCACGAGGGTGCATCCTTTTGCCGGCACGGCCTATGCGACGTCGAAGGCGGCGCTCGGCTCGCTGACGCGCGAGATGGCGCATGATTTCGGTCCGCATGGCATCCGCGTCAACGCGATCGCGCCGGGCGAGATCGACACGGCGATCCTGTCGCCAGGCACGGACAGAATAGTCGAGACGATCCCGCTGAGAAGGCTGGGCGGCACCTCGGAAGTGGCCGACATCATCTACTTCCTGTGCTCCGGCCAGTCGTCTTACGTGACCGGCTCGGAAATCCACATCAATGGCGGCCAGCACGTCTGACCTGGCTGATTTCAAGCCACAGTGAGGACGGCCTTGCCGCTGAAGCTGCGCTGTCTGAGCGCGTCCAGGGCCTGGCCGATGTCCGTCCACGGCACGGTCATGGCCACGCGGGTTTCCAGCCTGCCGGCCGCGACGAGATCGAGCAGGGCGGCGATGTCGGCGCCGATGGCTGAACCGGATGAGTAATAGGCGAAGGTCTGCAGCTTGGCGCCTTCGCTGGCCAGGAACGAACTGGCGAAACCCTACAGGCGTGAGCTCGCCGCTGCTCGAGCCGAACATGACGATCGTTCCACCCGGGGCGACATGTTCGATCGCGGCGGCGAGGCTCTTGCCGCCGACCGACTCGGTGATCAGCGAAAACGGCCCCTCGGCCAGTTCGATCGACTCGACGACCTGCCCGGCGCCCAGATTGCGAAGGTCATCGTGATGCCGGGTTGAGGCGATCGCCGCCACGGAAGCGCCTTGCTCGCGGGCGATCTGGATCTGGAAACGGCCGACAGCGCCGCTTGCGCCGGTGATCAGGATCCGCTGGCCGGCGAGATCGCCACCATGGCGCAAAGTCCTCAGCGCCGTCGTGCCCGCGACCGGAAGCGTGGCGGCCGAGGCGAAGCCGACCCCGTCAGGTATGACGGCGAGGCGGTCGGTCGGAACAGCGACGTGTTCGGCCCAGCCGGCCTGGTCGACCAAGGCCGCGACGCGCGTGCCCGCGGCCGGGCCTGAGCCGTCGGCCGCCGCGCGTTCCACGATGCCGACGATATCCTGGCCGGGGATCCAGCCGTCGGGGCGGATGGCGAGCAGGCGCAGCTCGCCACGATTCAATGATGTTGCATGAATTGCGACCAATGCTTCGTTCGCATTGCAGTTTGGCTCGTCGGCCTCGGTGAGGTTCAGCCGGCTGGGGCTGTCGGAAGAAATGGCGAGAGCGAGCATGGCCCACCTTTGAATTGACGTCTGAGACGCGATCGATTGCGAGGATATCGTCGCGAACCTATCGACTTTCGTGACTGGAGAATCTAGAGGTAAAGCCAAATGATCGCTAAAAACATTCAATCATGAGACAGCCACTCCGCTGGCCCTGGCTGGATTTCGATGTCGACGACGTGGCCGTGCCGGCGATCGCCGTTGGCGTCGATGTCACCGAGACCAGGGCCGAGGTGCGCGCGCATTGGCATCGCAAGGGGCAGCTCGTCTTCGCGCTCGGCGGCGCCGTCACCTGTCGGGTTCCGACCGGGCTCTGGATGGTGCCGCCGCATTGCGGCGTGTGGGTGCCGAGCCGCATAGAACACAGCAACATCGCGACGGCGAATGCGCGGATTTTCTTCGTCTATATCGAGCCAGGCGCCGCCGACCTGCCGGATCGGTGCTGCACGCTTTCGATCTCGCCGCTGCTGCGCGAAGTGATCATCGAGCTGTCGGAATGCGCGCCGGACGACCCGCGCTGCGACTTCCTGGGAAAGGTCCTGCTCGCCGAGCTGCCGCTCATGCCGGTGCAGCAATTGCATTTGCCGATCTCGGCCGAGCCGCGGCTGCGCCGGATCGCGGAAGCATTGGCCGACAACCCTGCAGATCGCAGCACGCTGGCGGAATGGGCCAACCGGGTGGCGCTCAGCGAAAGCAGCCTGGCGCGCCTCGTCGTCAAGGAGACGGGCCTGAGTTTCGGCCGCTGGCGCCAGCAGTTGCACCTGATCGTGGCGCTCAGGGAACTGTCCGCCGGCGCCAGCGTGCAGCGGGTGTCGGGCGATCTCGGCTATGAATCCGTCACCGCCTTCATCACCATGTTCAAGAAGGCGCTGGGCAAGCCGCCGGCGAAATATCTCAGCGATATCGCGCAGAATGGCGGTTCCGCGTTCAACGCCTGAAAGGCATCAAGCGGGCTGCGGATTGATCGCCATGGCGGGCCCGGACGCACCGGTGTTTTTGCCGGTTACCACCTCGAGGATGCCGCGCGCGATCTGGCGCTCGCCCATGATCACCGTGTCGGCGCCGAGGCTTTTCAGATGCTCGACCTCGGCGTCGGAGTGCGCGCGGGCGATGATATTGCTCGCAGGATTGGCGGCGCGGGCTCGAAGCACGATCTGGCCGGACTCGAAGGCATTGGGGATGGCGAGGATCAGCCGCTTCGCGCCTTCCGGATTGGCGGCCGCGAAGACATCCGCATTGGCGGCATTGCCGGCCACCGTCTCGATGCCGTCGTCACGCAGCTTGGCCAGCGTCTTGTCGGCATCCTCGATCACCAGGAAGGGCAGGGCGGCTTCCTTCAGCGCTACGCCGACGAGGCTGCCGACGCGGCCGTAACCGATCAGGATGGAATGGCCGGCAAGCGCGGTCTTGGGCGGCGGGCCGTCTTCCTTTCCCGGCGTTGCCTGGACCGAAGCAACCTGGCCGGGCTCGGTGGCCGGGCCGATCGGCCTTTGCTCTTCGACAGGTGCCGTCTTGCCGGCGCGCTTTTCCAGCCACGGCTTCATCCAGTCGACAAGGAGGAACATCAGCGGATTGAGCAGGATCGAGAGGATCGCGCCGGCCAGGATCAAGTCGCGGCCCTGCTCGGGCAGCAGTTTCAGGCCGACGCCCAGCTCGGCCAGGATGAAGGAGAACTCGCCGATCTGGGCAAGGCTCGCCGAAATCATCAGCGCGGTGGCGATCGGATAGCGGAAGGCGATGACGATGACGAAGGCGGCGAGCGACTTGCCGACGACGATGATGGCCAAGGTGGCGAGGATCGGCAGGCCGTTGCTGATCAGGCTGAGCGGGTCGAACAGCATGCCGACCGAGACGAAGAACAGCACCGAGAAGGCGTCGCGCAGCGGCAATGATTCTTCCGCCGCGCGGTGGCTGAGCTCGGACTCGCTCATGATCATGCCGGCGAAGAAAGCGCCGAGCGCCAGCGAGACGCCGAACAGCTTCGCCGCGCCGAAGGCGACGCCGAGCGCGATAGCCAGCACCGACAGCCGGAACAGTTCCCGCGAGCCAGTGTGGGCGACATAATGCAGGATCCAGGGAATGACCCGGCGCCCGACGACCAGCATGACGACGACGAAGGCTGCGACCTTGGCCAGCGTGATGCCGACAACGCCCCATATGCCGTAGCTGGCGGGCAGCGAGAGCAGGCTCGTATGATCATCGACCTGCGGCTGGCCGCCGAGCACGCCGGCTAGCGCGGGCAATAGCACCAGCGCCAGCACCATGGCGAGATCTTCGACGATCAGCCAGCCGACCGCGATGCGGCCGCGTTCGGTCTCGATCAGCCGCTGTTCCTGCAGAGCGCGCAAAAGCACCACGGTCGAGGCGACCGAAAGCGCCAGTCCGAAGACCAGGCCGGCGCCCAGCGGCCAGCCGAGCAGCCAGGCAAGCCCGACGCCAAGCAGGGTCGCGAAGCCGATCTGCACGATCGCGCCCGGCACCGCGATGGCGCGGACGGACAGAAGGTCCTTCAGCGAAAAATGCAGGCCGACGCCGAACATCAAAAGGATGACGCCGATTTCAGCGAGCTCGTTGGCAAGGCTGGCGTCGGCGACGAAGCCCGGCGTGTTCGGCCCGACCAGGACGCCGGCGACGAGGTAACCGACAAGCGGCGGGATGCGGAAACGGTTGGCCAAAGCCCCGAAGACGAATGCCAGCCCCAGACCGGCGACGATGGTGGCGATAAGGGGCGTGTCATGCGGCATTGTCTTTTTGCGCGCCTTTCGAAAATTCACGATTTCGGATGGGCGCCCGCCGAGGCCGTCGCCTTCGGCAATATGGTGGACGGAGCGGCGATCATGCAACCGCCGCCGCGCAGAAATCGACCTAGAAACAGGGTGCAAACCGGAAAATCGGCGACGCGCCGACAAAGAGACGGTCGCGGAACGCATTTGGTCCCGAAGCTGCTTTGCCTCGGCCGCTTATGCCGCTTGCAAGAGGGTCTCGATATCGGGAATCGTGTGGTTGGTGAGCGTCTTGGGAATTTCGGCCTGCACCTTCTCGCTCACTTCCTTGTGCAGTTTCTGGCGCATCTCGCCAAGCACCTGCGGCGGCGCGACCAGCACGACCGCGTCGAATGCGCCGCGATGCGCGAGCTTGTAAAGCCGGTCGGCGATCTCGACAGCGAAACGTTCCTTGCCGAGACGGTGCCAATCGGTTTCCTCGACGGCGCTGCGGGGGCCTTCGTTGCTCTGGCGGCCCGGTTTGTCCGTGCCTTGCTCGCGCGTCGCGGGGTTCTCCTGCTCCATCTCGTGCACCACCTCCAGGTTCGGGAACTTGTTGTCGCCCTGGTTGCGCAGGAAAAGCGCCTTTTCACCATCGGCCACGACGACCCACAATCCGTGCTTCAGCTTGATGTTCATGGTGTTCCTCCTTTGCTTGCGGGTTGCCGACCGGTCGAGCCCAGGATCGACAGAACGGATTGCTAGCCAAACGAGCCGCGCAGCAGGATTGTTCCGAGCTGCCGGTGGCGCTCTCATCTGCTCCCGCCTGACGAGACTGGTCGTCGAGCGACAAGGTCGGCTTTAATCTACCAAGTTAGTAGAATTTAGAAAAAACTGTTTTGCCGCATTCCAGAGCCGGTGCTAAAAACGGCGGTAGATCAAGGTGGTTTCTCACGCCGTTCCGGCTCTCTCATTCTCAAAGTAGAATTTTTTTCTCTTGCTCTTCGCGGCTGCGAAAAAGCGATTGCCTGCCGTTCGGCGACGCGCGAGTGATTGCCTTCTGGTTTTTGGCCAGTCCGCGTAAAACTGCCAAACTGTTTCACTATTGCTCGTCGCCATGTCGCCAGCCAACGCCAAGCTCAATGCCTTCCCGGTCTTCATGCGGATCGACGGCGAAGCCGTGGCCATCGTCGGCAATCGCGAAGAGGCGCTTGCCAAGGCCCGGCTGCTCGCCCAGTCGAGCGCGGCGCTGCGCATCATTGCCGACGACGCCGATCCCGACCTGCTCGCCTTCGTCGCCGTGTCCGGTGCCGTTCACGTCGATGCCGCCTATGAGGCGGCGCATCTCCAGGATGTCGCCCTGGTGTTCGCAGCCAGTGGCGACAAGGCGCTCGACCGCCGCGTCGCCGAGGACGCGCGCCGATTGGGCATTCCGGTCAATGCGGTAGACCAGCCGGACGTGTGCGATTTCTTCACTCCGGCGTTGGTCAACCGCGCGCCGGTTGCGATCGCCATCGGCACCGAGGGCGCCGGACCGGTTCTGGCGCAGATGCTGCGCGTCCGCATCGACCGCATGTTGTCGCCTTCGCTCGGCCGGCTGGCGGCGCTTGCCGCGTCGTTCCGCGCCGCCGCGGAGAAACTGCCGAAGGGCAACCGCCGTCGCCGCTTCTGGAGCGATTTCTTCGCCGGCGCGCCGGCCAAGGCCATCGAAACCGGTGACCACGCCCAGGCGCATGGCGCGGCGCTCGAACTCCTGAGCGCGGATGCGCCGGCCGGGGGCCATATCGCGCTGGTCGGCGCCGGTCCGGGCGCGGAGGACCTGTTGACGCTGCGCGCGCACCGCCTGCTGATGGAAGCCGATGCCATCGTCTATGATGCGCTGGTGCCGGAGGCGATCGTCGCCATGGGCCGCCGCGATGCGGAGCGCCTACCGGTCGGCAAGCGCAAGGGCTGCCATTCCAAGAGCCAGGAAGAAATCAACGCGCTGCTGATCGAACTCGGCCAAGCCGGCAAGCGCGTGGTGCGGCTGAAGTCAGGCGATCCGCTGGTGTTCGGCCGGGCCGGCGAGGAGATGGCGGCGCTGCGCGAGGCCGGCATCGCCTATGAGGTGGTTCCGGGCGTCACCGCCGCCTTCGCCGCCGCTGCCGATTTCGAGTTGCCGCTGACGTTGCGCGGTGTCTCGTCCTCGATGGTGTTCACCACCGGCCACGACCTCAAGGGCAACTCGCTGCCCGACTGGGCCAAGCTCGCCATCTCGGGCGCGACGGTCGCCGTCTATATGGGTCGCTCGGTCGCGGCGGAAGTCGCTGGCCGGCTGATCGAAGCGGGGTTGTCGTCGGACACGGCCGTCGCGGTGGTCGAGAATGCCAGTCTCGGCAGCCGGCGCCGTTTCCACGGCACACTCGCCGACCTGCCGTCGCTGGAAGAGCGCGCCGACCTCACCGGTCCGGTCATGACGATCATCGGCGATGCGGTCGCTGGCGCCAATTTCGAACGATCGGAGCCGCTCGCGGCACATAAGCGTGAGGGCGCGGCTTCAGCCGTCGCCGAAGGAGTTCAATCATGAAGGTTCTGACCGCGAACAGGCTCTCCGACGGCATCGCCGTCTGGTACGCCGATGGCGGCTGGGCGGAGACGGTCGGTCATGCCGATATCGCGCATGACAAGGCGGCGGAGGACCGGCTGGAAGCGATCGGCGCCGCAGCCTACGCCAACAATGAGGTGGTCGACGTCAACCTGATCGACGTCGAAGTGGTCGACGGTTTGGCCGAGCCGGTGCGGCTGCGCGAAAAGATCCGCGCCGCTGGCCCGACCATCCGCACCGATCTCGGCAAGCAGGCCGCCCCGGAAGCCATCGGGGCGTAGAGTTTTAGAAAGCAGCGGGCGGACGCGCCCGGAAAGACAAAGCATGTACCGTTACGACGAGTTCGATCAGGATTTTGTTCACGCCCGCGTCGCCGAGTTCAGCGACCAGGTGCAGCGCCGGCTTGCCGGCGAGATCACCGAAGACCAGTTCCGGCCGCTCAGGCTGATGAACGGCGTCTATCTGCAACTGCACGCCTATATGCTGCGCATCGCCGTGCCGTATGGCACGCTGAACAGCAGGCAGTTGCGCATGCTCGGCCACATCGCGCGCAAATACGACAAGGGCTACGGCCATTTCACCACGCGCCAGAACATCCAGTTCAACTGGCCGGCGCTGTCGGACATTCCGGCGATCCTGGCTGATCTCGCCAGCGTCGAGATGCATGCCATCCAGACCAGCGGCAACTGCATCCGCAACGTCACCGCCGATCATTTCGCGGGCGCCGCCGCCGACGAGGTCGCCGATCCGCGCCCCTATGCGGAAATCCTGCGCCAATGGTCTTCGGTGCATCCTGAGTTTTCGTTCCTGCCGCGCAAGTTCAAGATCGCGGTGACGGGTGCCGAGCGCGATCGCGCCGCCATCCAGACCCATGACATCGGCCTGCACCTGAAGAAGAACGCGGTCGGCGAGCTTGGCTTCGCCGTCTATGTCGGCGGCGGCCAGGGCCGCACGCCGATGGTGGCAAAGAAGATCCGCGACTTCCTGCCGGAAGCCGATCTTCTGTCCTACTGCACGGCGATCCTGCGCGTTTACAATCTCTACGGCCGCCGCGACAACAAGTACAAGGCGCGCATCAAGATCCTGGTGCACGAGACCGGTGTCGAGGAGATCACCCGCCAGATCGAGGCGGAATGGCAGGAGCTCAAGGACGCCGAGCTGAAGCTGCCGGAGGCCGACATCCAGGCCATCAACGCCTATTTCGCGCCGCCGGCGCTGACCGCCCGGCCCGAGGGCGACGATGCGGTGAAACAGGCGCGGCTCGACTCCAAGAGCTTCTCGGAATGGCTCGACCAGAATGTCGTGACGCATCGCCATCCCGACTACGCGGCGGTGACGATCTCGCTCAAGGGCATCGGCGAGGTGCCCGGCGACGCCAGCGACAGCCAGATGGAAGCGGTGGCCGACATCGCCGAGAGATACGCCTTCGACGAGCTGCGCGTCAGCCATGAGCAGAACCTCATCCTGCCGCATGTGGCGCGCGCCGATCTCAAGGCGGTCTATGACGCACTGGTCGAGATCGGCCTCGCGACCGCCAATTCCAACTTGATCAGCGACATCATCTCCTGCCCCGGCCTCGACTATTGCGCGCTGGCCACGGCGCGCTCGATACCGATCGCGCAGGAAATCTCGCAGCGCTTCGCCTCGCTGGAGCGGCAGCGCGAGATCGGCGAATTGAAGCTGAAGATCTCCGGCTGCATCAATGCCTGCGGCCACCACCATGTCGGCCATATCGGCATTCTCGGCGTCGAGAAGAAGGGCTCCGAGCTCTACCAGGTGACGCTCGGCGGCTCGGCCGACGAGAACACCTCCGTGGGCGAGATCATCGGCCGCGGCTTCTCATCGGAAGAGATCACCGATGCCATCGAGCAGATCGTCGATACCTATCTCGGCCTTCGGCTCAGTCCCGACGAACGTTTTATCGACGCCTACCGCAGAGTCGGTCCCGCGCCGTTCAAGGAGGCGCTCTATGCTGGCGAAACCAAGGCCGCTTGACCGTATTGTCGACGTCGAGGCCGGCATCGCCGCCGAAGCGGCGGGGCTCGACGCGCTGCTCGGCCATCTGAAGCCGATCGAGATCATCGAGCGCGCGGCGCGCGAATCCTTCCGCGGCGAGGTCGCGGCGGTCTCGTCCTTCGGCGCGGATTCGGCGGTGCTGCTGCACATGATCTCGGAGATCGACCGCACGCTGCCGGTGATCTTCCTCGACACCGGCAAGCATTTCGAGGAGACGCTCGGCTATCGCGACGCGCTGGTCGCCGATTTCGGCCTGACGGATGTAAGGGTGATCAAGCCGGACGAGGCGGCGCTCGAACGCGTCGATCCGACCGGCCAGC
Organism: Mesorhizobium sp. M2A.F.Ca.ET.043.02.1.1; assembly: GCF_003952405.1. NCBI lineage: Bacteria > Pseudomonadati > Pseudomonadota > Alphaproteobacteria > Hyphomicrobiales > Phyllobacteriaceae > Mesorhizobium > Mesorhizobium sp. M2A.F.Ca.ET.043.02.1.1. The sequence goes on along the minus strand of NZ_CP034445.1, from coordinate 1,912,635 downwards.
TCAACGAGACCGACACGGACGCCTGCTGCAATGTGCGCAAGGTGGAGCCGCTGGCGCGCGGCGTCGAGCCGTTTCGGGCCTGGTTCACCGGGCGCAAGCGCTTCCAGGCGTCGACGCGCGCGGCGCTGCCCGTCTTCGAGGCGGTCGGCTCGCGCATCCGCATCAATCCGCTGGCGCATTGGACGACGTCGGATCAGGCCGACTATATGCGCGCGCACGCGTTGCGCGAAAATCCGCTGGTCGCCTATGGTTATCTCTCGATCGGCTGCTTCCCGTGCACACAGCCGGTGCAGCCCGGCGAGGACGCGCGCAGCGGCCGCTGGGCAGGCCACGCCAAGACCGAGTGCGGCATTCACTTGTCGGGCCTGGAGAAATCGCTGACCGACGCCTCTCTTTAGGATACGCCGATATTCAGGTGAGGCCGGCCTGCAAATGGCGACTTCCTGCGCTTCCGGTGCTCACGTACTTCAAGTACGCTCCGCTCCGGTTCTCGGAGACCACCATTTTCGGCTCGGCCTGACCTGAATCTCGGCATATCCTTGCAATCGTTAGGACTTTAGGATTTTTGATGACTGGATCGACTTCAGCGGGGACCCGCCTCTGGACCCCGGATGGTTTTCGCGAGGACGAGTGGACGCATGCCGAAAGCGCCGAGGCGCTTGCCGGCAATGGCCGCTTCATCCTGCCGTTGCAGGCTTTTCTCGGGCTCGATGAAGAAATCCGCAAGTCAGCCAAAGAGCGCCTTGGCGTGCTGCTGCAGCCCGGCGACGAGCTCGACAAGATAACCGGCCTGCTGGACCAGCTGTCGCTGGTGGCGCTCGCCTTCCCAGCCTTCAATGACGGCCGCTCCTTCTCGAAGGGCGAGTTGCTGCGCGCCCGGCATCATTTCAAGGGCGCGGTGCGCGCCACCGGCCAGGTGCTGGTCGACCAGCTGCCGCATATGATGCGGCTCGGCTTCGATGAGTTCGAAGTTTCCAACCCGGTGCTGTTGAAGCGGCTGGAGGAAGGGCGGACCGGCGGGCTGCCGGTCTATTACCAGCCGGCCGTGGAGCATGAGCCTAAGGGTCCGAAATATTCCTGGCGGCGCAAACGCGCTGGATCAGAATGACGTTTGGTTGACCGTCATCCTGGTCCAGTCCTTTCTGGGGCATGAACTTTTCCGAACCCTCGGTTCGGGATCATGCTCCGGCTGACGCAGCGGCATCTTTACAAGCAGCGCAAGCAGGCATTCTCTCCAGACAACGGACGGAAAGATCCGCCGGGAGGGAACCATGCGTTACGACTATGTGATTGCCGGCGGCGGCTCCGCCGGCTCGACGCTTGCCGCGAGACTTTCCGAGGACCCATCGAAGACGGTCTGCCTGCTCGAGGCGGGAGGCGCCGGCAAGGATCTCTTGGTCCGCGCGCCGGCCGGCATCATCGCGCTGCTGCCTGGACGGCCGAAGATCAACAATTGGGGCTTCCAGACGGTACCGCAGGAAGGTCTCAACGGCCGCAGGGGCTATCAGCCGCGCGGGAAGGGCTTGGGTGGCTCCAGCGCCATCAACGCCATGCTTTACACGCGGGGCAATCGCCGCGACTATGACGAATGGGCCGAGCTTGGCTGCGACGGCTGGTCGTGGGACGAGGTGCTGCCCTATTTCCGGCGCGCCGAAGGCAATCAGCGAGGGGCCGACACGCTGCATGGCGGCGACGGGCCGCTCAGGGTCTGCGAGCAGCAGGAGCCGCGCGCGATCTCCAGGGCTTTCGTCGAGGCCTGCGGCGAAATCCAGATCAGGCTGAACGACGATTTCAACGGGCCGGAGCAGGAAGGGGCCGGCCTCTATCAGGTGACGCAGTTCTGGGGTGAGCGCCGCAATGGCGAGCGCTGCTCGGCGGCGGCGGCCTATCTGCATCCGGCGATGAACCGGCCGAACCTCACCGTGGTCACCGGCGCGCATGCGACGGGCGTGGTGCTGAACGGCAGGCGCGCCACTGGCGTGCGCTACCGTAGCGGTAAAAGGGAAGACGTGGCGGAAGCCAGGCGCGAGGTCATTCTTTGCGGCGGGGCGTTCGGTTCGCCGCAAATGCTCCTGCTCTCGGGCATCGGACCGGCGGTCGAGCTTGCGGCGCACGGCATTCCGCTTGTCCACGAATTGCCGGGCGTCGGCAGGAACCTGCAGGATCATCTCGATTTCATCCTCGCCTGGAAGTCCAGGCAGACGGATTTGATGGGCATCGGCCCCAGCGGCATGCCGGGCCTGATCCGGCACATGCTGCGCTGGCGCAGGGACGGAACCGGCATGATCGCCACCCCCTATGCCGAAGGCGGCGCTTTTCTGAAATCCGACCCGGCGATCGAGCGGCCCGACCTGCAATTGCATTTCTGCATCGCCATCGTCGACGACCATGGCCGCAAGCTGCATATGGGCTATGGGTTTTCCTGCCATGTCTGCGTGCTGCGGCCGCATTCGCGCGGCGAGGTGGGTCTGATGAGCCGGGATCCGCTGGCGGCGCCGCGCATCGATCCGCACTTCCTCGAGGACGAGCGCGACGCCGAGCTTCTGCTCAAGGGCGTGCGAATGATGCGCGCCATATTGGAGGCGCCGGCGCTGGCGAAATATCGCGCCAGGGAAATCTACACTGCAGGCGCGTCGAGCGATGCCGAGCTGATGGCGCATATCAGGGCGCGCGCCGACACGATCTACCACCCGGCCGGCACCTGCAAGATGGGCGTCGACGACATGGCCGTGGTCGACCCGCAGCTCAAGGTGCGCGGGCTGGAAGGGTTGCGTGTGGTCGATGCCTCGGTGATGCCGACCCTGATCGGCGGCAACACCAATGCGCCGACGATCATGATCGCGGAGAAGGCCGCGGACATGATCCGGGCTGCGGTCTGATCGTCGGTCTTGGTCGGACCAGCCATCTTCGGTTCTGTCGCGATGATCTCGCCTTTGCACGCCTTCCGATAGGATCGAATCCATCTGGTCAGACCAATTTGGCGATTTGCGCTTCCCCTTTTGTCGTCCTCACCTTAGGATAGGGCTATTATTTTCACCCCGAAATAAATAGCCAGCTAAGGGAGGAACGGCATGGCCGGCAAGAAGATATTGATGCTCGTTGGCGAGTTCAGCGAGGAATACGAGATTTTCGTCTTTGAACAGGCCATGCACGCGGTGGGGCACACCGTCCATGTCGTATGCCCCGACAAGAAGGCGGGCGACGTGCTTAAGACCTCGTTGCACGACTTCGAAGGCCACCAGACCTATACCGAAAAACTCGGCCACGACTACATCCTCAACAAGACCTTCGCCGAGGTGAACCCGGCCGACTATGACGCGGTTTACGCGGCGGGCGGGCGCGGACCGGAATATATCCGCATCGACAAGCGCGTGCAGGCGCTGGTCAGGCATTTCCACGAGACCGGCAAGCCGATCTTCACCATTTGCCACGGTGTGCAGATCCTGATCGCGGTCGACGGCGTGGTGCGCGGCAAGAAAGTGGCGGCGCTGCAGTATTGCGAGCCGGAAGTGACGCTTGCCGGCGGTATCTATGTCGACGTCGCCCCGACCGGCGCGCATGTCGACGGCAATCTGGTGTCGGCGAAAGGCTGGCCGGGCCTTGCCGCTTTCATGCGGGAATGCCTGAAGGTGCTCGGCACGGAGATCCGGCATGGCGAAGCGCTGATGCGCGACGACCGAAAGGCGGCCTGAACTTGTTCATTGCGCAATTCCGGACGGAAAACCGCTACACACTTTTCCCGGAATTGCTCTAACCGCGCGCGCGGCTATCGACGCCGCTCGCCACCTGCTTTCCTGGCATTCGCGGCGTCCAGGCGGTCAAGCAGGTCGCTCAGTCGCCGAGGCACCTCTTTTTCCAGGCGAAACGCCGGCAAGGTGCGCAGAAAGCGCTTCGTCGTTTCGCTGCCCGCCTGCCGCCTGATATCGTTGGCCAATTCGGCGCGCCGGTTGCCGTTGTTGCCGTTCATCGTCCCAAAATCCTGTGTCGGCTTCGAAACTCCTCCAGCCCGTTTATGGTTCCCGCAACGGCATTCGAGGGCAAGCAAAGCCGCGTGATACGGTAAAATTTGAATTAATTTGGAACGAAGGTTCGGCATCGGCGGCGAGCGCTTACCCCTTGATTTTTGGCCTCCAAACCTCGATATCGGGCGCAAATCCAGACCAATCCGAATGACGGGAAACGGCGATGAGCGACCAGGCAAAAGACGAACGCACGCCCGAAGATATGGAAGCCACCCAGGCTTCCGGCGAGCGCGCGGAAGGTGGCGTCGACGGCGACTATGAAGCGCTCGTGCGGCTGCTGAAGGAAAACGAGGAACTGAAGGACCGCGCGTTGCGCGTCGCGGCCGAAATGGAGAATTTGCGGCGGCGCACCGCGCGCGACGTGCATGACGCGCGCACTTACGCGGTGGCCAATTTCGCGCGCGACATGCTGTCTGTATCGGACAATCTGCGCCGCGCGCTCGATGCCATTCCGGCCGAGGCCAAGGCTTCCGGCGATGCCGGCTTCAAGGCGCTTATCGAGGGTGTCGACCTCACCGAACGCGCCATGCTTTCGGCGCTGGAGCGCCACGGCGTGAAGAAACTCGCGCCCGAAGGCGAGAAGTTCGATCCGAACTTCCACCAAGCGATGTTCGAAGTGCCCAATCCGGAGGTCCCGGCCGGCACCGTCGTGCAGGTGGTGCAGCCCGGCTATTCGATCGGCGAGCGCGTGTTGCGGCCGGCGATGGTCGGTGTTGCCAAGGGTGGCCCGAAGGCAACCGCCGAGGCGAAGGTCGAGCCCGGCCCGGTGAACGAGCAGGCCGAGAAGGATGCGTGAATAGGGGAGTAAGGGAGTAGGGCACTAAGGGAGTAGGGGAAGCGGAACCGTACTTTGACGCGGTTCTATGCTATTCAACTTTCCCTATTGCCCTACTCCCTTACTGCCCTACTCCCCTATGTCCTTGAACCCCATCGCCTTGCTCGACTATGCCGGCGTCGCCGTCTTCGCGGCGACGGGCGCGCTTGCCGCATCGCGCAAGCAGCTTGATATTATCGGCTTCCTGTTCCTGGCCAGCATCACCGGCATCGGCGGGGGGACGCTACGCGACGTCATCCTCAACCTGCCCGTATTCTGGGTCGCCAACAGCGGCTATGTGCTGATCTGCGCGGTCGTCGCGGTGCTGGTCTTCTTCAGCGCCCACCGCTTCGAATCCCGCTACAAGCTGCTGCTCTGGCTCGATGCCGTCGGCCTTGCCGCGTTCTCGGTGATGGGCGCGGCAAAGGGGCTGGCCATCACCGGTTCGCCTGTCGTGTCCGTCATCACGGGCGTGCTGACGGCGACCTCCGGCGGCATCTTGCGCGACCTGCTTGCCGGCGAGCCTTCGGTGCTGCTCAGGCCCGAAATCTATGTCACGGCCGCCCTGGCGGGCGCCGCCATCTTCACCCTTGGCGATCTTGCCGGCCTGCCGACGCTGGCGTCCAGCCTGCTCGGCTTCGCGGGCGCGTTCGTCGTGCGCGGCGGGGCGCTTAAATTCGGCTGGTCGTTTGCGGCCTATCGGAGTCGGCCGGGGCGAAGGCCGGAAGACATTCCGTGAGCGAGTAGCGAATAGGGAGTAGCGAGTAGAGATTACCCGAGATGGCGTTCTATTCGCTATTCGCTATTCGCTATGCCGCGAAGCGCTGCCCTTCGCCGCCATAATAGTTGACATAGCGGGCGCCGATCTCCTTGACCGGCATGACGACGAAGACGTCGACGGTCGAGAATTCGTGGTCGATGACGCAACCGTCGCCTATGCGGGCACCGACGCGCAGGTAACCCTTGACCAGCGGCGGCATGGCGGCGATCGCCGCCTTGGTGTTCACCGCCTCGATCGGCATCAGGTCCATCGAGCAGTAGCGCCCCGGTACCGCGCGGACATCCCAGGCGGAGTTGGTGCGGCAATGATGGGCAAGATAGGTCAGCGCCTCGGCATGCGCCGCCGGCACGATGCCGTGGAAAGAGGCGCAGCCGGTCATCACGCCGATGCCGTAATGGTTGATATAGGCCCAGATGCCCTGCCACAGCGCCTCGATGGTGCGCTTGGAACGGTATTCGGGCAGAACGCAGGAGCGGCCGAGCTCCAGGAAGCGCTGGCCGGGGTGGCGCGCGATCAGCTTGGTGAGCTCGAACTCGCCCTCGGAATAGAAGCCGCCGGCGGTCGCGGCGATCTCCTGCCGCAGCAGGCGATAGGTGCCGACGATGCGGCGGTGCTCGGGGCCGGGAAGGGACGTGTCCAACACGAGAAGGTGATCGCAGAGCGGGTCGAAACGGTCGGCATCGCGCCGGTCCTGCGCCTGGAACAGGTCCTTCCTCGCGCCAAGCTCGTCATAAAATACCCGATAGCGGACTTCCTGGGCGGCGGCGATCTCAGCCTCGTTGCGGGCGAGCCGCACCTCGAGGTTGCCGATCCGGCCCAGCGGAGCGCCGCTTGCGACGGCGTCGGCGGTACGGGCAGCGAGCAGGGCGCCGCCGGCATTCGGCCGAGTGTCACATTCAGGCATGACTGTATGCACGAGTGATTCTCCTTCGAGCCATCCCTCTTGGCACGGGGATACGGTGTAGGTGCAACAGGATTGTGACAGTACCGTGATACGGCGTGGCGGGCAATACTTTGTCGGCTGGACAATACCCTCAACCGGCTATCTTACGGTCGCGAAAGCCAGGCAATTCATGGCTTTCAAGGGCTCAAAATTTCGTCAGGCGGCGACCTGGCCCTCAACCGCCTGGACGAGCGCGTCCGGGTCGAGCGGCTTGGTCACGAAGCCGCTGGCGCCATGGGCGAGCACGGCATGCCGGGTCTTTTCCTGGCTGTCGGCCGAAAGCACCATGATCGGGATCGGCGGCATGGCCAGGGACTCTTCATGGCGGCGGATGGCGGCGATCGCATCCAGGCCATCCATGACAGGCATATGCAGGTCCATCAGCACCACATCGAAGCGGAACTTGAGGCCGGCGTCGGTAACGGCATCGACCGCGGCCTTGCCGTTGCCGACAACCTTGACGCGATGCCCTGCCTTGAGCAGCGTGGCGCGGGCGAGCATGGCGTTGATGTCATTGTCCTCGGCGATCAGCACCGACAGGCCCTGGTCGCGCTTGCGCACCGAGGCGGCGCCGCGCGGCTCCGGCCGCGGCTGGGTGAGCGCGGAGCCATGGCTGGTCAACAGCACCCGCAAAAGGGTCTCGCCGCGCACGGGTCTCGCGAGAAAGGTGGCGTAGCCGCTGGCGCGGAATTCGCCGAGCATGCCCCGGTCCGTCGGCGCGATCAGGGTGATGGCTTCACAATCGGCGAAGCCTGAGTCGCGCAACCGCTTGAGCAACCTGCCGTCACTGTTTTCGAGCGCGGCGTCGACCAGCAGCACGTTGCAGCCGGCAGCGAATGGAGCGGCCTGGCCTGGCGTCGCCGCAACCTCGACGATGCCGCCATAGGCCCTGATGGCGCGGGCGATGGCATCGGCCTCGATGGCGTTCTTCGAAACGATTACCGCCCGCCGGTCGGCGAGGATGTTGTTGCGGTGCGGCGGCGGCTCGGTCGCGGCAACCGCCGGGATCTCGAGGATAAATTCCGAGCCTTCGCCGAGCCGGCTCGAAACGGAAATCGTGCCGCCCATCGCCGTCACCAGCCGCTTCGAGATGGCAAGGCCAAGGCCGGCGCCGCCATGCACCCTGGTCGAGGTGCCGTCGGATTGCTCGAACTCCTCGAAGATGCGCTCCATGTCCTCTTCACGCAGTCCGGGGCCGGTGTCGGCGACGGTGAAGCAGATGCAGTCGCTGGTTTCGGTGCGGGCGCGCGCCACAGTGAGCAGCACGCCGCCCGTGTCGGTGAACTTCACCGCGTTGCCGATGAGGTTGAGCAGCACCTGGCGCAGGCGGCCGGGGTCGGCGGTGATCATCTGCGGCACGTCGGGTTCGACATGGCAGCCGAGACCGATATTCTTGGCGAAGGCCTTCGCGGCCAGAAGTTCGATGATGTTGTCGGCGATTTCGCGCAGCGAAGTCGGCTGCGGCTCGGGCTCGAAGCGGCCGGCCTCGATCTTGGAATAGTCGAGCAGGTCCTCGATAAGCGCGAGCAGCGCGCTGGCAGAGGTCGAAACAGCGCCGACATAGGTCCGCTGTTCCGGCGACAGATCGGTGTCGGCAAGCAGCTTCGCCATGCCCATGATGCCGTTCATCGGCGTGCGGATCTCGTGGCTGACAGTGGCGAGGAAGCGCGACTTGGCCTGGCTCGCATATTCGGCCCGCTCGCGCGCGGTGATCAGTGAGGATTCGGCGCGCTTGCGGGCGGTGATGTCGCGCGCGATCGCCCGATGCGAGACGGCGCCGGTATCCTTGTCGCGCACCGACAATTCGATCCAGGAGAACCAGCGCGGGCCATTCGGCGTGCGGATCGCGACATCGGTGGAGCTCAGGCATTCATGGTCGGAGAAGGCGGCGTCGGGAACGATGCCGACGTCGATGCCAAGCTCCGACAGGGTCTTGCCGGCGAGATTGCGAGGGTCGACCTCGACAAGCGAGGCAAAGACGCTGTTGGCATAGACGATATGGCCGTCGCGATCGCGATGGACGACGAGGTCGCCGAGCGCGTCGATCAGGCCGCGGAAGCGCTCCTCGCTCTCCTGCATCTCCCACATGCGATCGGCGAGGGTCTCGATCTCGGCGCGGCTGCGGGCGGCGGTCTCGTCGAGAAGCGCCGCGGTGCGCCGCTCGTCGCGGCGGTTGCGCAGATGCATGGCAAGGCCGGCGAAGGCCACGGCGGCGAGCCCGATGGTGACGATGATCGGCGCCCCGGTGAGATGCGCCAGCCCGGCCAGGACGACGATGCCGACGATCGTCAGGAAAGGCAGGCCTTCGTGGCTGGCGGCAGGCAAGTCGGGAGCCAGCGGCGGCGCGACGAGCACCTGCCGCTTCGGCGCGTCGGGCCTGTCAGCGCCCGCGGCTTTGCTGTCCTGCCTGATGTGGGAGTCCGCGACCATGCGCGGAACCATGCCAGACAGAAATTATGGAAGATTGGGGCGGATCGTTCGAATTTTAGCGATCGGGCGGATTCCGGCCGCGCTGCGGGCGCAGGCGGAACCGCGACCTCCGGCTACATGTCGACGACGACGCGGCCCCTGATCTTGCCTTCGACGATGTCGCGTGCGGCGGCGACAATGCCGTCGAAACCGATGGTGCGCGACAATGTCGACAGCTTCTTCAAGTCAAGGTCGGCGCCGATGCGTCGCCATGCCTCGAGGCGTACCGGCTTCGGCGCCATCACAGAATCGATGCCCAGCAGCGAGACGCCGCGCAGGATGAAGGGCGCGACGCTTCCCGGCAGGTCCATGCCGCCGGCCAGGCCGCAGGCGGCGATTGCGCCACCGTAGGAGGTCATCGACAGGACATTGGCCAAGGTATGGCTGCCGACCGAATCGACGCCACCTGCCCAGCGTTCCTTGGCGAGCGGCTTCGCCGGCTGGCTGAGCTCCTCGCGCGAGATCACCTCGGCCGCGCCGAGGTCGATCAGATAGGGGCTCTCGGCGTTGCGGCCGGTCGAGGCGATGACGTGGTAGCCCAGGCTGGAGAGGATCGAGATGGCGACCGAGCCGACGCCGCCGGCCGCGCCCGTCACCACCACCGGACCGCGATCCGGCACGATGCCGTGACGCTCCAGCGCCATGACGGAGAGCATGGCCGTGTAGCCAGCCGTGCCGACGGCCATCGCATCGTGCGCGCTCATGCCCTCGGGCAGCGGCACCAGCCAGTCGCCCTTGACGCGGGCCCGGCCGGCATAGGCGCCGTAATGCGTCTCGCCGACGCCCCAGCCGTTCAAGATTACCTTGTCGCCCTTGCGCCAATCGGCATGGGAAGAGTCGATCACGGTGCCGGCGAAATCGATGCCCGGAACCAGCGGCCAGCGGCGCACGACCGGCGCCTTGCCGGTGATGGCGAGCCCGTCCTTGTAGTTGACCGTCGTCGCCTCGACTGCGACGGTGACATCGCCCTCCATCAGGTCGGCCTCGGTGAGGTCGACGACCTCGACCGACTGCTTCTTTTCGGCATCGCGCGAAACGAGGATGGCTTTGAAGGTGTCGGACACTTTTTTCTCCTCTGGTTCCGGCGATGGAGCTGACTGTGGGGCGGCAGCCGCGCGCCGTCAATCTTGCGAAGGTTTAGGCTCGCGCCCCCAGCCGATCAGCTCGTCGAAGACCACAAGCGCCGCGCCGACCGAAATGAAGGCGTCGGCGAGATTGAACACAGCGAAGGACCAGACCGGCGTATGGAGCAGGATGTAGTCGATGACGTGGCCGAAAATAGCGCGATCGATGAGGTTGCCGAGCGCGCCGCCGATGATGAGCGCAAAGCCGATGCGGGCGACGACATGGCCGGCCGGGGTGCGCGTGGCGAGATAGAGCACGAAGGCGACGACCAGCACGGCGATCAGCACAAGGCCGGTATCGCCGAAGGACTGGAACATCGAGAAGGCGATGCCGGTGTTGTAGGTGCGGAACAGCGCCAGAAAGGGCAGGAGATCGACCTTTTCTTGAAAGGCGAGACCGTTCTCGACCAGCTGCTTGATCCACTGGTCGAGCGCAATGGCGATGATGACCAGCAGGGCATAAGGGGACCAGGATTTCACTTATCAGTCCTCATGGGCAGTCCTCATCGCGTCTCGATCGTGTCGAGCTTCAAGGCGCCACGCCTTATCTCGAACAGCATCACGCCGGTGGCGACCGCCAGATTGAGGGAATCGGCGCGGCCGGCCTGGGGGATCCGGAGCAGCCGGTCGCAGCTCTCGGCGAGGCTGTCGGGCAGCCCCTGCTGCTCGTTGCCCATCAGCAGCAGAACCGGCCCTCTGGAAAAATCGACGGACCGATAGTCGACGGCGCCCTTGAGGTGCGTTCCAACGACCAGTCCCGAAAAATCGCGCCGCCAGGCGAGGAAAGCCTGCTTGGTTGCTCTCGCGACCGGCACGGCGAAGATCGAGCCCATGGTGGCGCGCACCGTCTCCAGCGAGAAGGGATCTGTGGTGTCGCCGACCAGAATGACGCCCTTGGCGCCGACGGCGTCGATCGTGCGGATCACGGTGCCGAGATTGCCCGGGTCGCGGACCCGGTCAAGCGCTACCCAGACGTCGCCGTCCCTGGCGCGGATGTCCTTCAACGGCACGGTCTGCTGGGCGAAGACGCCGACCACCATTTGCGGGTTTTCGCGCCGGGTGATGGCGGCCAGCACCTTTTCGGAGACCTCCAGCACTGTGCCGCCGGCGGCGATGGTCCGCGCGGCGACCTTTTCGACGGCGGCGTTGCCGCGTCCGGCCTTGGCGAAGACCAGAGTCTTTATCGACCAGCCGAGGTCGAGGGCATCGATGACCAGCTTCAGGCCCTCGGCCATGAAGGCGTTCTGCTGGTCGCGAAATTTCTTCAGCGCCAGCGCCTTGATGTCCTTGACCAGAGGATTGGCAAGGCTGGTGACTTCCTTGACCTGCCCGACAGGGCGAGCGCCGTCATGTGCGTTCATTTCAAGCCACCCAGCGCGAGAACAGCGAGGTCGACAGCGCGCGGCCGGCGGATTTCTCGCGAATGATCAATTCGCCGGATTCGACCGTGCCGCCCATGCCGGCGAAGGTATCGCGCATCAGCGCATGGATGGCGAAGAAGGAGGCGCGGATCGAATAGGCGGTGAGGACGACGGCCAGCGGCTTCGGCGTCAGGATCGAGCGGCAGAGGTCGGTGAGGCCCGGCAGGTCCTCGAACAATTGCCAGACCTCGCCCTTGGGACCGCGGCCATAGGCCGGCGGGTCGAACAGCACGATGTCGTAGCGGCTGCCGCGGCGTTCCTCGCGCTCGGCGAATTTCACCGCGTCCTCGACGATCCAGCGGATCGGCTTGTCGCCAAGTCCGGCCATTTCCTGGTTCTCGCGCGCCCAGCCGATCGCCTTCTTCGAGGCATCGACATGGGTGATCTCGGCGCCCGCGCGGGCCGCCACCAGCGAGGCCAAGCCGGTATAGCCGAAGAGGTTCAGTACCTTGACAGGGCGCTTCGCCGCCGCGATCAGCCCCGCCATGTGGTCCCAATGCGAAGCCTGTTCCGGAAAGACGCCGACATGGCGAAACGAGGTGAAGCGGCCGAGATAGTCGATGCCGTCATGCTTCATCGGCCAGGTCTCGCCGAGCGGCGCCTTCGGGAAGCGCCAGCGGCCGATGCCTTCCTCGTCGGTGTCGCCGGTGAAGACGGCGTCGGCGCGCTCCCATTCCTTCGCCGGAAGGGCGCGCTGCCAGATCGCCTGGCCCTCGGGGCGCACGATGCGGTAGGGACCGTATTGCTCGAGCTTTTCGCCCGCGCCGCTGTCCAGCAGCGCGTAGTCGGCGTTGGGCGCGACTTCAAGGATCAGCGGCAGGCGCTCGGCGGGCAAGGAGCCCTCGCGACGCGCAAGCACGCGCGGCGCCGGTTTGGCGTCCTGCCTGTGTTCCGGCCTCGCTTCGCGCCGTTCGTCTGGACGCGGTTGGACACTGCTGGCTTTTACGGGCTGACGCAGGCGGTTGTCGCGGTTTCGATCGCGAAAGGATTTCAAGAACGGTCTCCGGAACGGCAGGCCGCTTTTGACATAGGGATTCGGGCCGCGCAACAAAATGGTCCCGCATCTATGATGCACCCAGCTCTGGAGACACGCAAACCGACCATGTCCCGTTCTGAACGCCTGCTCGACCTTATCCAGATCCTGCGCCGCCACCGCCGGCCGGTGAGCGGCCGCACGCTTGCGGACGAGATGGGTGTGTCGATCCGCACGCTCTATCGCGATATCGTGTCGCTGCAGGGGCAGGGCGCGCCGATCGAAGGCGAGGCGGGGCTTGGCTATGTGCTGAAGCCAGGCTTCATGCTGCCGCCGCTGATGTTCTCAGACGAGGAGATCGAGGCCATCGTGCTCGGCTCGCGCTGGGTGGCAAAGCAGCCGGACAAAAAGCTGGCCGCCGCCGCGACCGATGCGCTGGCCAAGATCGCGGCGGTGCTGCCGGATGATCTGCGCGAGGACCTCGATGCCACGACGCTGCTTGTCGGGCCGCGCTCGGACAATCTCGAAGCGATCGACCTCGGCGTTGTGCGGCAGGCGATCCGCGAGGAACGCAAGCTGGGCTTCCTCTATCGCGACGCCGAGGGTGCGGCCTCCGAGCGGCTGGTCTGGCCCTTCGCGCTCGCTTTCTTCGACAAGGTGCGGGTGATGGCGGCGTGGTGCGAAACGCGCCAGGATTTCCGTCATTTCCGCGCCGACCGGATGTCCGACCTGACTCCGACCGGCGTCCGTTACCCACGCCGCCGCCAGGCGATGCTGAAGGAGTGGCGGGCGACGCTGGACGCGCCCCGCTCAAACGCCAGGAAGGGCGATTCCGCCTGATCGCTGCTGCCAGAATCTGACAGTAGGTCCGCATATGGTCCCCAAGGTTCAGATGCTTTGGAGATCAGACATGACCACGCCGAATTTCGTCATCCTCTATGTCGACAGCCCCGAAAAGAGCAGTGCGTTCTACGCTTCGCTGCTCGGGCGCGAGCCGGTCGAGTCCTCGCCGACCTTCGTCATGTTCGTGCTCGACCAGGGCTTCAAGCTCGGCCTCTGGTCGCGCCATACCGTGGAACCGGCGGCCGCGGCGGCGGGCGGTGGCGGCGAGCTTGTGATCGGGGTGGCGGATGCGAGCGCCGTCGATGCAACCCATGCCGATTGGGTCGATCTCGGCCTGAAGGTCCTGCAGGCCCCAACCGATCTCGATTTCGGCCGCACCTTCGTTGCGCTCGATCCCGACAATCATCGCCTGCGCGTGTACTGGCCTTTCGCAGGAGCGCAGGGATGAGCGCCTTCTGGGTTGCGGTGGCGTCGGCCGAGCATGTGCGGATCGGCCGCAAGGACGGCTTCATGCAGGTCAACCACGGCAAGGCAGCACCGCTGCGCCGCATCAAGCCGGGCGACGGCATCGCCTACTACTCGCCGAGCACCGTGCTCGGCGAGAAGGACGGGCTGCAATCCTTCACGGCCATCGGCACGGTCCGGCAAGGAGAGGTTTATGAGGGTGTCATGGGCGGCGGTTTCACGCCGACGCGGCGCGACGTCCACTGGCGTGAGGCCATGCAAGCGCCGATCAAGCCGCTGCTGGCCAAGTTGGACTTCACCGCCGGCAAGCCCAACTGGGGCTACCAGCTTCGCTTCGGCCTATTCGAGATCAGCGAAGACGATTTCCAGCTGATCGGTGAGGCGATGGGAGCCAGGCTGGAGAGCGCTGCTATTTGAGCGCCTCGTAGACGGCGATGCCGGCGGCGAGGTCTTCAAGGGCCGCGCCAACCGACTTGAACAGCGTGATCTCGCTGTCGGTTTGCCGGCCCTGTTTCTCGCCGCGCGCGAGCTCATGCAGATCGGCGATGATCGCTTCCGGTTTCAGCAGGCCCGAGGTCAGAGGCTGGACGATGTCGCCGGCCTCCTTGGTGGCGCCGCCGCGGGTGTCGACATAGACGCGGGCGCGCTTGATCGCATCGTCATCAGCCTCGCGCATGTCGGGCGTGAAGCCGCCGACGAGGTCGACATGGGCGCCCGGCTTGAGCAGCGCGCCCTTGACCAGCGGCGTGTTGGAGATGGTCGCGGAGGCGATGATGTCGGCCTCGGCAAGCTCCGCGTCGAGATCGCCGGCGGCATTGGCCGGAAAGCCTTCGGCGCGCAAGGCGGCCGCCACCTTTTCGGCATTGGCCGGCGTGCGGTTCCAGATGCGGATGGAGGTGATCGGCCTGACCGCCGAATGCGCCTTGGCAAGGAATGGCGACAGCGCGCCGGCGCCGATCACCAGAAGCCGCGAGGCGTCCTTGCGGGCGAGATAGGAAGCGGCGAGCGCGGAGGCGCAGGTCGTGCGCCACTGCGTCAGCCGCTGCCCGTCGATCATCGCCTGCGGCTCGCCGGTGACGCCGTCGAGCAAAAGATAGAGGCCCATCACCGCCGGCTTGCCTTTTGCGTTGTTGTCCGGCGACACGGTGACAATCTTGACGCCGATATGACCTCCCGCCGAGGTGCCTGCGGCGTTGAAGTCGGTCCAGGCCGGCATCAAAAGCAGGGTCGAGGCCGCGCCGTCCGGCCGCTCCACGCCATGATGGTGACGAACCGGCTGCACGGCGCCCTCGCGAAAGGCGGTGCGCAATGTCTCGACCAGGCCGGGAAAGGTCAGCGCGCGATCGACCTCGGCGGCCGAAATGGTCAGCATCGAAGGCTCCGGATTCCTTTAATTGGTCGGCTTGGGCAGCGCCGGTCCATTCGGCGCGGCCGGCGCGCGGCTCACCGCCTGGCGCAGGTTTTCAGCCTCCAGGCCGCGCTGGCGCGCGAGCTTGCGGTAGCGGCCCTGCTTCACCCAGGTCGCCATGCTGCCGACGACCATGCCGATGGCCAGGGCCAGGAACAGGAAGATGAAAAGCGGCAGGTTCAGCGTCAGCGCGGGATTGCCGGGATGGAACGGATCGAGCGTGAAGGCGACGGCGCCGCGATTGGCAACGGCGAGCGCGATCAGGATGATGGCCAGCGGCACGAAGACCACGACGAGGATGAAGCGATTGAACATCAGATCTCCGTATAGAGAAGCTTCCTAAGCGCGCATGTCTTTGTCCCGAAACCGGCCTTCCCTTTCGGGAGACATGCTTTAAGCGCCAAGATGCCGTCTCGACCCGCCGGCGCGGCGCCTATTTGCCGCCGTTCAGCCTTTCGCGCAACTCCTTGCCGGTCTTGAAGAACGGCACCCACTTTTCCTCGACCTCGACCGACTCGCCGGTGCGCGGGTTGCGGCCGGTGCGGGCGGGACGGTTTTTCACCGAAAAGGCGCCGAAACCGCGCAACTCGACCCGGTTGCCCTCGGCAAGCGCGTCGGTGATTTCGTCAAAGATCGCACCGACGATGTTTTCGACGTCGCGCAGGAAAAGGTGCGGGTTGCGTGCAGCAATGATCTGCACAAGCTCGGATTTGATCATGGAACGTTCCCCGTGAAACCACTGCAGACGATTATCAGGATGATTTTTATTGCTTTTTTGGCTCGCGCCAACGGCATGTCAAGGGTGCCAGACCGAAACGAGACCGTCAAGAAACAAGCGGTCGGCGCCGAGCTCGTGAATGATATCGCCACCGGCATCCGGCAGGCCAAGCGCCTTGGCGGCCAGTTTTGCCATCGACTGCGAGAACAGGAAGCCGCCACGCCTGTCCTTGTCCTTCCACTCGACGACCTTGAGCTTGGCATCCACGCCCTTCGTCGCCAGCCAGTCGATCGCCTCCTGCTCGCCGCCGACAGCGTCGACCAGATGATTGGCCAAGGCCTGGCGGCCGGTGAAGATCGAACCGTCGGCCAGCGCCAGCGCCTGCTCATGCGTCATCTTGCGGCGGTCCGCGACGATGCCGACGAACCAGTCGTAACTGTCGAGGATCAGCTTGCGCACCATGGCACGCTCATCGTCATTGGTCGGCTTGAAGGGCGAGGGCGAAGCCTTGAGCGGCGAGGATTTCACTTCCTCCAGCTTGATGCCGAGCTTGTCCATGAGACCGCTGACGTCAGGATATTGGATCAGCACGCCGATCGAGCCGACGATCGAGGTCTTCCGGGCAACGATATGGTCGGCAGCACTTGCGATCATATAGCCGGCCGACGCCGCCAGAGTGCCGACCTCGGCCACCACGGGCTTGTCGCCGGCAAGCTTGCGCACGGCTTCGAATGTCGACTCGCCGCCGACCGTGGTGCCTCCGGGCGAATCGATCGACAGGATGACGCCCTTCACCTCCGGCGACTTGCGGATCGTTTCCAGCCTTTTGAGCAGTTCCTCGTCCTCGGTGATGGTGCCTTCGATCTTCACCTTGGCGATATGGGGGACCGCCTGGCCGGTGAAATTGTCGTCATAGACCCATGCCGAGAAGGCGATCACCGCTGCCGCCAGAACCACAAAAGCAGCCACGCGCCAGAAAGTCAGCTTGCGACGCAAGCGGCGGCGGTCGATCAGGTCGTCGGCTCTCATTGCCATCGTCAGCCTCATGGGTCGGCGGGAAAGCAAGCTTTTAAAGCAAGCCTCGGCGCACGGCTACCGTTTCCTGAACGCCGGCTTCGAGCTCGGCGTTGATGGCGACCTCACGAAAAATTAACCCAGTCCCCTTCTGTATCTGCTATGAAGTGCGGGTCGTCTCCCCGAATTCCTCCCGATTTTGTGGGCGGCAGCCGTCACATTTTTGCAGTTTTCGTCCCCTTGTGCTTGCGTGTAGGTGCCGGCATACCACCTATAGGCGATGTTTGGGCGGACAAAGGTCCATTAGAAAAGTCATGTTGGCGCGATCTGACGAAACGAGCGATGCCGCTGCGGCACCGGCTCCCGCGATCCAAGAGGGCACGCGCGGCGAGGCGTTCAACCGCGCGCAACGGCACTCGCGCCGCGTGCGCGTGCTGAAATTCGCGGTGCCGCTGCTCGCGGCCGCGATTGCGATCGCCTTTCCAGTCTATTCCTACCTCAAAGCGCCAGTCTCCATTTCCGTGCAGGCCGACGGCACGGCGTTTTCGAACGGCAAGCTGGTGATGGCCAATCCGAAGCTCAACGGCTTCACCAAGCAGAAGCTGCCCTATTCGCTGACGGCGAGCAGGGCCACGCAGGATGTCGGCCAGCAGGCCGTGATCGACCTCGAAGGCATCAACGCCAAACTGCCCGTCGCCACCGACAATATCGTGTCGGTCGATGCCGAGCACGGTATCTACAATCGCGACGCCAATACGATGGACCTCACCAGCGACGTCAGCGTGACGACTACGGACGGCCTTGCGGCGAAATTCAAATCGATCTTCCTAGACATGGGGAAAGGCTCTATGAAGACGAGCAATCCGGTCGACGTCAGCCGCGGCGGGTCGCGCATCACGGCGGACTCGATGTCGGTCGAGGATAATGGCAGGCTCGTGGTCTTCGAGAACCGGGTTCGCGTCAACATCGATCCGACTGCGCTGAAGGCGGCAGGGGTAAACAGTGGAGAACAGAATGCGTCGCAGTAAATCCGCGTGGGCTCTGGGCGCAGCCTCCGCATTGCTGTTTCTGGGGACGGCGCATTCCTTCGCGCAGTCGAGCGCGACCAGCCAGATGTCCGGGCTCAAGCTGTCCGGCGACCAGCCGATCCAGATCGAGAGCGACAAGCTGGAGGTCCGCCAAGCCGAGAGCATGGCCATATTCAGCGGCAATGTGACCGTCAATCAGGGGCCGACCCTGCTAAAGGCCGGCAAGATGACGGTCTACTATGTCAAGGACCCCAAGGCTGACAAAAGCGCGGCTGCCGGCGCGTCGGCAATGACGGGCGCCGCCAATATCGATCACCTGGAGGTCGAGAACAAGGTCTACGTCAAATCGAACGACCAGGTCGCCACCGGCGACAGCGGCACGTTCGACATGAAGACACAGGTGCTGGTGCTCAAGGGCAAGGAAGTGGTGCTTTCGCAAGGCGACAATGTGCTCAAGGGCTGCAAGCTCACCGTGCAGATGAAGAGCGGCCTCGCCAATGTCGACGGCTGCGGTGGCCGCGTGATGATGTCGTTCACGCCCCAGAAGCAGGGCGCGCAGCAACAGGGAGCGTCGGGCAACTAATGGCCGGCGTATCCTCGCTGCTTGCCCGTCTTCCGGGACGGGCGGCCGCAAAGCCGGCTGCCCCGGCGACGGTCGGCACCGACAAGGCGAAGTTCAAGGGCACCCTGATCGCCAAGGGCCTGACCAAAAGCTACAAGGGCCGTAAGGTGGTGAGTGGGGTGACGCTCGGCGTGCGCGCCGGCGAGGCCGTCGGCCTGCTTGGCCCCAACGGCGCCGGCAAGACCACGTGTTTCTACATGGTCACCGGCCTTGTTCCCGTCGATGAGGGCTCGATCGAGATCGACGGCTTCGATGTCACGTCGATGCCGATGTACCGGCGCGCCCGCCTTGGTATCGGCTATCTGCCGCAGGAAGCGTCAATCTTCCGCGGGCTGAACGTCGAGCAGAATATCCGCGCCGTGCTGGAAGTGGTCGAAAAGGATCGCAAGGTGCGCGAACGCAACCTCGACGAGCTGCTCGAGGAGTTCCATATCAGCCATCTGCGCAAGGCGCCCTCGATGTCGCTGTCGGGCGGCGAACGGCGTCGCCTTGAAATCGCGCGGGCCCTGGCGACGCGGCCTGCCTATATGCTGCTCGACGAGCCCTTTGCCGGCATCGACCCGATTGCCGTCGCCGACATCCAGCAGCTCGTCCGCCACCTCACGGCGCGCGGCATCGGCGTCTTGATCACCGACCACAATGTGCGCGAGACGCTCGGCCTGATCGATCGCGCCTATATCATCCATGCCGGTCAGGTGCTGACGCATGGCCGGGCCGACGAAATCGTCGCCAACGCCGATGTGCGGCGTCTCTATCTCGGCGAGGGTTTCACGCTCTGAGCGTAAAATACCTTTCTCCAGAGTGAATTTGAGCCCAATTCGACTGGTTTGCCGCGATTTTTCGGCCCAATAACGCTCCGGTAAGCCGATCCTGCTAGCGTTTTCCTTGACAAGCAAAAGCCGGGCCAGTTTCTATGCCCGACCGGAATGCAAGAGTGCGACGCGTAGACGAGGCGTTTGAATCCCACCATGGCGCTGGCAGCCAAACTGCAGCTCAGACAATCCCAGTCGCTGGTGATGACGCCGCAGCTGATGCAGTCGATCCGGCTGCTGCAGCTCACCCATGTCGAGCTCGAACGCTTCATCGACGAGGAGATCGAGCGCAACCCTCTCCTGGAGCGCGCCGAACCGCAGGATGACGCCGCCAGCGACCAGGCCCAGAAAAGCGAGGCCGCGCCGGAGCTGGATAGCGCCGGCGACTGGTTCGAGGGCGAGACGGAGTGGAGCGCGGAAGCGATCTCGCAAAAGCTCGACTCTTCCCTGGAAAACCTGTTCCCCGACGATCCCGGCACCAGCGAGCGGCTGGGGCCGGATCTCACGGCTCAGTGGAAGTCTGCAGCGGGCAGCGCCGGCACAGCCTCATCCGAGGGATTCGACGTCGGCGACATGGCCGCGGCCGCAGTCACATTGCGCGAACATGTCGGCGAGCAGATCGCACTTGCTTCGCTGAGCCCCGGCGAACGTCTCATCGCGGGCGAGCTTGCCGATGGGCTCGACGAGGCCGGTTATCTGCGCACCGACCTGATGGAGATCGCGGTCCGGCTCGGCACGGATGAAGCGGCGGTGGCGCGTGTGCTTGGCTCCTGCCAGAGCTTCGAGCCGGCAGGGCTCTTCGCGCGCGACCTTGCCGAGTGCCTGTCGCTGCAGCTTCAGGCGCGCGACAGGCTCGATCCGGCAATGAAAGCGCTGGTCGCCAACCTCGAGCTTCTGGCGCGGCGCGATTTCCAGACGCTGAAACGCATCTGCGGCGTCGACGAGGAGGACCTCCTCGACATGCTTGCCGAGATCCGCGCTCTCGATCCGCGCCCCGGCCTGGCGTTTTCGGGCGGCGCAAGCGACGCAATCGTCGCCGATGTCGAGGTCCGCGCGGCCAATGACGGCAGCTGGGCAGTTGAGCTCAATGCCGACACGCTGCCGCGCGTGCTGGTGGACAATGTCTACTTCGCCCGTGTCTCGAGCCACGCCAAGGACCAGGCGGAAAAGGATTTTCTCGCCGAATGCCTGCAGAACGCCAACTGGCTGACGCGCAGCCTCGACCAGCGGGCCAAGACTATTCTCAAGGTGGCGTCGGAAATCGTGCGGCAGCAGGACGCCTTTCTCGTCCATGGCGTGCGCCACCTCAAGCCGCTCAACCTGCGCACGGTGGCCGATGCCATCGGCATGCATGAATCGACCGTCAGCCGCGTCACCGCCAACAAATACATGCTGACGCCGCGCGGGGTTTTCGAGCTGCGCTATTTCTTCACGGCGTCGATCGCCTCGGCCGAAGGCGGCGAAGCGCACTCTTCCGAGGCCGTGCGCGACCGCATCAAGCAGATGATCGACGAGGAAAAGCCCGCCGACGTGCTTTCCGACGACGCCATCGTCGACATGCTCAAGGAAAGTGGTGTCGATATCGCGCGCCGCACCGTCGCGAAATACCGCGAAGGCATGAATATCCCATCGTCTGTGCAAAGGCGGCGGGAGAAGCGGGCGCTCGCGAACGCCGGCCGCTAGGCCCGCCGGTATTCGGGCGATGCCGGCCCGACCCGAATCCCGATGATTTCCCGCAATCCCCAAGCTTGATTGACAAGCCGCAATGAAGTGTCTAGAAGCCCGCCCGCATGAGCAGGGCGGTAATGCCCGCTTGCAAATGGGTCCGTCAGACAAGGCCATGGACGGCCAAGAAGGCGACTTGTGATCAACCGGAAAGTTCGGGTCTAAAATCGGCGCGCATGCCGCTGCGAAGCTTGTGCGCGCGCACCACGGGTATAAACTCGGGACCAGTTTGAAGCCTGGGCAAGGAAGGTCAGTTTTCAGATGAATCTACGCATTTCGGGAAAACACATGGACATCGGCGATGCGTTCCGCACGCGCATCAACGACCGGGTCGGCGAGGCGATCGAGAAATATTTCGATCGGGGTTTTTCAGGACATGTCACGGTCATCAAATCGGGGTCGCGTTTCTCCGCCGACTGCATGATCCGGCTCGATTCCGGCGCTTCCTTGCAGGCGACCGGCGACGCCCAGGACCCGACGCTTGCCTTCGAGGCGGCCGCCGATCGCCTGGAAACACGGCTGCGCCGCTACAAGCGCCGGCTGAAATCGCGCAACACCGGCAACGGCAATGGCGAAGAGCCGACCGACATCGCCTACACGGTGATGGCTCCCCTCACAGATGAGGAGGAAGACATTCCGGAGGACTTCGCTCCGGCCATCGTCGCCGAATCAAGCATGACGCTGCGGACCATGTCGGTGGCGTCGGCTGTCATAGAGCTCGACAACAGCGACAGCCCGGTATTCCTGTTCCGCAACGCCGGGACCGACCATCTCAACATCGTCTACCGCCGGCCGGATGGCAATATCGGCTGGATCGATCCGTCGACGACCAAAGTCGCACAGGCATAAAAAGCCGGCCGCGCGAGGGGGCGACGACTGGCGCGGCAGGCGAGCAAGGGATTTTTCAAGCATGGATCTCAGCGATCTCATCAGCGTCCCGGCGATCATGCCGGCGTTGAAGGCGAATTCCAAAAAGCAGCTTCTGCAATTGCTGTCGGAGAGGGCGGCGGCGATTTCGGGAATTCCGGAGCGGGAGGTGTTCGACACCATCCTGCAGCGCGAACGGCTGGGATCGACCGGCGTCGGCAACGGCATCGCCATTCCGCACGGCAAGCTCGCCGGCGTGAAGCGGATCGCCGGTGTCTTCGCGCGGCTGGAAACGCCCGTCGATTTCGAGGCATTGGACGACCAGCCGGTCGACCTCGTCTTTCTGCTGCTGGCGCCCGAAGGCGCAGGCGCCGACCATCTCAAGGCGCTGTCGCGCATCGCGCGCGTGCTGCGCGATGCCGACACGGTGGCCAAGATCAGGGGTACGCGCGACGCGGTGGCGATCCACGCCCTGCTGTCCGACACGCAGGCCTCGCACGCAGCCTGAAGTTTTGGGATAGAACTCTAGTTTGAGAAGAAACCCTAGAGGGACCGCCGGGAGCGGCCCTTTCCATTTCGAACTGCCAGCAATCGCCCTAAAGCGCGTCGCGATCTTTCAGATTCGCTCCATGCGCTTTAGGTTTTGATTTTACGCATGTCTTTATCCCGAAACCGGTTCCCACTTTCGGGAGACATGCCTTAGTGGATGGCGACAGTGGTCAGGTCGTTCTCCAACGCACCCGCCAGCGCCCGGTCACGGGCATCGGAAAGCAGGATCGGCTGGCCGTTGGCGGCAAACAAAGCCCACAGCTCCAGGCCGGGCGCGATTTCGCCGAGGCCGGGGAAGCGGCCGCGCAGGTCGTCGCTCGACACTTTCCGCAGATAAGCGACAGAGCCTTCGCCGAGATGGGCGAGTTCGCCGCTGGTCATGGTGATCATTTCGTCAGTTCTGGTCATTTCAAGCCTCCTTGGCGCGAGGACGCCAGGATTGGCCGCCTCGCATAGAGCCATCGGCAAAGATCAGTCTTTCACCGATATGTTTATTTTCCGTACCAGCCGCTCGGCCTCCGGCCGGTCGAGATCGATCGACAGCAGGCCGTTCTTCAACTCGGCCGCTATCACCCGCATGCCGTCGGCCAGCACGAAACAGCGCTGGAACTGGCGCGCGGCGATGCCGCGGTGGAGGAATTCGCGCTCGGTGTCGTCGGTCTGGCGACCGCGCACGATCAGCTGGTTTTCCTCCGTGGTGACATCGAGATCGCTCTCGGCGAAACCGGCAACGGCCAATGTGATGCGCAGCCTTTCGGCCTCGCCGTCAGCGGCGCTGAGGCGTTCGATGTTGTATGGCGGATAGCTGTCGCCGGTCTTCGCCAGACGCTCCAGCGTCTTTTCCATGGCATCGAAACCCAAAAGAAGCGGGCTGGAGAAGGGCGTCATTCGACTCATTGTTACACTGTCCTCTGAAGAGCGACACAAACTGGAAAAACCCGGATGGCATTTTTCTCGATGGTCTTGATATGGTCCGCCGCGCGATCAAGTTCAAGCCATTAAACCCCGCCCAAAAAGACTCCCCAAAAAGGAATTGAAATGCCCCAGTCCAGAAAGATCATCATCGACACGGATCCCGGCCAGGACGACGCCGTCGCCATATTGCTGGCGCTCGGCAGTTCCGAGCTGGAGATCGTCGGCATCACCGCCGTTGCCGGCAACGTGCCGCTGAAACTGACCCAGAACAACGCCCGCAAGATCTGCGAGCTGGCCGGCAGGCCAGACGTGAAGGTCTATGCAGGCGCCATCCGGCCGCTGACGCGCGAGTTGGTCACCGCCGAGGAAGTGCATGGCAAGACCGGGCTGAACGGCCCCCAGCTGCCCGAGCCGACCATGCCGTTGCAGGAACAATACGCGGTCGATTTCATCGTCGAGACGCTGATGCGCGAAGAAAGCGGCACGATCACGCTGTGCCCGCTCGGACCGCTGACCAACATCGCGCTGGCGCTGATCCGCGAGCCCAGGATCGCGCCCCGCATCAAGGAAATCGTCCTGATGGGCGGTGGCTTCTTCGAGGGCGGCAATGTCACCCCGGCCGCCGAATTCAACATCTATGTCGACCCGCAGGCCGCCGATCTGGTGTTCAAATCGGGCATCCCGATCGTGATGATGCCGCTCGACGTCACCCACAAGGCGCTGACCTCGTCAAAGCGCATACAGGCTTTCCGCCAGCTCGGCACCAAGGTCGGCACCGCGACCGCCGAGATGCTGGAGTTCTTCGAACGCTATGACGAGGAGAAATACGGCACCGATGGCGGGCCACTGCACGATCCGTGCGTGATCGCCTATCTCCTGAAGCCGGAACTGTTCAAGGGTCGCCGCTGCAATGTCAGCGTGGAGACCGCGTCGGAGCTCACCATGGGCATGACGGTGATCGACTGGTGGGGCGTCACCAAGCGGGAAAAGAACGCCACCGTGATGCGCGACATCGACCATGACGGCTTCTTCGCGCTGTTGGTGGAGCGGCTGGGGCGGCTCTGAAAGCTTCCTTCTCCCCGTCTACGGGAAGAAGGTGCCGGCAGGCGGATGAGGGGCGGCGCGAATGTTGGTGTTTTGCCTGCAACCCCGGCGCTGCCCATCACCCGGTCGCTTCGCGACCACCCTCTCCCCGTGAACGGGGCGAGGAAGACTGCTCACTTCGCTTTCGTAAACGCCAGCCAGAGCCCGCCGCCGACGAGAAAACTGCCGCTGATGCGTGACATCAGCCTGACGCGGCTGGCCGACAGCAGCCGGCCGGCGCGGCCGGCGGCAAGGGCGTAGGTCGAGTCCGACATGGCGGCGAAGATCATCGCCGTCAGGCCCATGACCACGATCTGCAGCGTGTAATTGCCCTGCGGCGCGATGAACTGCGGGAAGAAGGCGCCGAAGAACACCAAGGTCTTCGGATTGCTGATCGCCACCAGAAAACCCTGCAGGAAGAAGCCGCCGCGCGGCTTCTTCGCCGACCCGTCCGGGTTCAGCGCGCCTTTTGCGCGAAACATCTGGATGCCCATCCAGATCAGGTAGGCGGCGCCGAGCAGCCGCACCCATTCGAACCAGTGGCCCATGCCGGCGATCAGCGTGTTGAGGCCGATGCCGACGATGGCGATCATGATGGCGAGCCCGGCCTGCGTGCCGGCGACATTGGCCAAGCCCGCGCGCGAGCCGTGGCGGATGCTGTTGGCGATGATCAGCGTGACCGTGGGACCCGGCACCAGGATGATGACGATGCAGGCGACGACATAGGTTGCGTAGAGTTCCAGCGACATGATTTCCCTCGAACAGGACGGCGCCGACTTGGGCGGAGCGCGATCAATGCACGAGATTGGCGCTGGCGCAAGCTGGCCGGACAGAGCGGCCCGTCACGCGGCCCCCACCGGCCAGGGCAGCGTCGCCTCGTAGGCGGCGCCGGCCTTGAGCACGGCGAGGTCGCCGCGCGGGCGGCCGATCAATTGCATGCCCATCGGCCGGCCTTTTGCGTCGAAGCCGGCCGGCACGTTGAGCGCCGGGCAGCCGCCCAGCGTTGCAAAGGCGGAGACCTGCATCCACCGATGATAGCTGTCCATGGTCCGCCCCGCGACCTCGCGCGGCCAGTGGGTGGTTACGTCGAACGGGAAGACCTGCGCGGTCGGCAGAGCGATGAGGTCGAAGCGCTCGAACAGCGACAGCAGCGTGCGATGCCACGCGGTGCGCTGGACGCTGGCGGCATGGATCTGCGGCGCGGTAAGGCGTATCGCCTGTTCCACTTCCCAGACGGCCTCAGGCTTCAGAAGCCTGCGCTTTTCCGGGTCATCGTAATGCGCTTTCAACCCGCAGCCGCTGCTTGCCTGGCGCAAGGTGACGAAAGCCTGCCACAACGCCTCGAAATCGACATCCGGCACCAGCGCTTCGCTGGGGAACGACGCGTCCGCAAAGCGGGCAAGCGCGGTCTCGCAGAGGTCGAGCACGCCCGGTTCCGTCGGCAGATGGCCGCCGAGATCGCCCAGCCAGGCGACGCGGCCGCCGGAGGCTTTCGTCCCCAAGCCGCCGAGGAACGAGCCCTCCTTGGCATAGGACAAGGGTGCCTGCGGATGGTAGCCCGCCTGTTCGTCGAGCAGCAGCGCGATGTCGCGCACGCTGCGGCCCATCGGTCCCTCGACGGCCATTTGCGAATAGAAGACGTCGATGTCGGGGCCGGCGGGCACAAGCCCCTGCGAGGGACGGAAGCCGTAGACATTGTTGTAGGCGGCCGGATTGCGCAGCGAGCCGCCGAAGTCGCTGCCGTCGGCGACCGGCAGCATGTCTAGCGCCAGTGCCACCGCCGCGCCGCCGCTCGAGCCGCCGGCGGTCAGCGCCGGGTCGAAGGCGTTGAGAGTGGGTCCGAAGACCGGATTGTAGGTGTTGGAGCCAAGGCCGAATTCCGGAACATTGGTCTTGCCGATGATGATGGCGCCGGCCTTGCGGATGCGCTCGACGAAGAAGTCGTCCGTGTCAGGGATGAAATCGGCGAAGATCGGCGAGCCGAAGGTGGTCCTCAGCCCCTTGGTCAGGGCGAGGTCCTTGATGGCGATCGGCAGGCCGAACAGCGATCCGGCCTCGCCGCCGCGGGCCAGATGAGCATCGGCGTTGTCGGCTTCGGCCAGGATGTCGGCGCGCTCGCGCAGCGACACGATCGCATTGACCAGCGGGTTGACGGCCTCGATGCGGTCAAGGAAAGCCCTGACGACTTCACGCACCGACAATTGCCGTTGCCTGATCCTGTCGGCGAGCGCGACGGCGGAGAGACGGCAGATATCGCCGGCCGGCGGCAGGGCATGCTTGGTGACGGGACGCATGCTTAATGCGTTCCCGCCAGGGCAGCGTCGACATCCTTGGCCAATGGGATCGCCGGCTGCGCGCCTGGCTTCAGGCAGGCAAGCGAGCCGGCCGCGGCGGCGCGGGTCAGCGCATCCCCAAGCGACAAGCCGGACGAGAGGCCGGCGCCGAAATAGCCGCAAAAAGTGTCGCCGGCGCCGACGGTGTCGACCGGCGTGATCTTCAGCGCCGGGATTGTGAGGAAATCGTCCGGCGTTGCGGCCAGCACGCCGTCGCCGCCCAGCGTGACGACGATGGCGCGGCTGGTCTTTTGGGCATAGTCGCGCATGCGGGCCGGGCGGTCGCGCCCCGAAAGCGCCAGCGCCTCGCCATAGAGATCGAATTCGGTCTCGTTGGCGACGGCATAGTCGGCTTTGGCGACGAAGCCGGCTGCCTCGGCACGGAAGGGTGCGGTGTTGAGCACGCTGACGGCGCCCGCCGCGCGCGCCGCGTCAAGCGTGGCTTCTACCGTCTGCAGCGGGATCTCATGCTGCAAGAGCACAACATCGCCCTTTTTTAGATAGGCCTTGGTGACATCGCCCGGCACCACCGAATCATTGGCGCCCGGCACGACGGCGATGACGTTTTCGCCGTCGGCGCCGACCAGGATCAGCGCCGTGCCGGTGGAGGCGAAGCTTTGGCCGACACCGGAGAGATCGACATTGCCGGCCTTGAGAAGGGCGAGCGCTTCGGGGGCAAAGCTATCCTTGCCGACCGCGCCCACCATGCGCACCTGGGCTCCCGCGCGCGCCGCGGCCAGTGCCTGGTTGGCGCCCTTGCCGCCGGGGGCGGTGGCGAAGCTCGAGCCGCGCACCGTCTCGCCGGGTTCCGGCAGGCGGTCGACATTGGCGATGAGATCGAGGTTGATCGAGCCGACAACGATAATCACAAGAACTGCCTCCCGTTGAAGCGGCCCGGCCCGTGCTTGATAAGCGGGCCCGCTCCAAGATTCTGCTTGTTACAATTCCTGGCGAAATGGGCGGCGAAGCGCCAGTCCTGGAATTGCATGCTGGGCGCGAAGCTAGCCGCAAAGACCGCCAGTTGCCAGATCACGCTGGTTGCGCAGGCTCTCGGCCCACAGGCATCATTCGCAGCGCACCGTAACCGTGCCTTGATAGTTGCCCGCCGGGAAGATGCCGGGCGACTTGGTGGCGGTGAGATCGACCTGGATGGTGTGGGTGCCGTTGGTCACCCGCTGCGGCGAGCTGCCCGGTATGTCCACGCCTGAGCCGTCGAGGCGGAAGACGGAGGCGAAGGAGACATTGGTGTCGCCGCCGCTCGGTGCCGAGGTGAAGGCGATCGGCGCCGGCGCGGAAATGGTATAGCAGTCCAGCAGGTTTAGGATGGAACACAGCGTCGAGTTCGCTGTGATGGTGGCGCCGGCGCTCGACCCGCCTGCCTGCTTTGAGCCGAAGATGTTGATGGCGGGGTTCGATTTCATCGTCCCCGAGGCGCCGATCATGATCGTGCAGGTGCCGATGATCGCCGCCTGCGCCGGAAGGCAGAGACCGGCAAGCGCCGCTATCGCCAACAGCGCGCTTCTATTTCCGCTTCTTCTTCTCATTGCCGGTCGTGCCTCTGATGGTCCAGCCTTCATTGGCCCATCCCGCTGATTTGACTTGGGCCGCGCTGGCTTGGGACGCAGCGTCCTGGGGTGGCGAGGCGGGCACACTTCCCGTCGTCTGGCCGTCGGCGCCGAGGCCCATTTTGAGCAGCTTCAATTCCATCTGCAGGCGCTCGACTTCCAGCTCGTAGAGGCGGCTGCAATCGACGCGTTTGGGCGTCCGCCCGATCGGAATCACCACGCGGCCATAGGTGGCGATGTCGCTGTTGGTCTGGTTGCTTGAGTTGTTGCCGCGGATGACGCCGAGGTCGAGATAGGCGCCGCTGCCGGAAACGGCTGAGCGGCAGGTCGTGCCGTCGCTGGCATGAACTTCGTCCTGGCCCTGGGGCAAGGTGACGCCGGGCAGGCTGAAACCGGTCTGGTTCTGATTCAGGTTCAGGATATCCTCGGCAAGTCCCCGACCGACGACAGCCAGGGCGGGCAGCAAGGACAAGGTCAGAACCTGCGATGCCCGAAGAACTTTCCGCATATCTGTGCCCTTATCTGGGTCTGCTCGCTTGGAAAGGGGATACTCTCGGTACAGATACGCACTTTACGCTCGTTCGCGCCGTCGAACGGGACGACCACCAGGACCGGGCGCGACGCTTGGCCGGCCAGAAGGAACGCGCTCGGCGTGATCCTGGCCGCGACAGGCTGGAAATCCTGGTCGTAGACATGGACCTCGACGCGGATGCGCTGGTTGTACGGGTTGCCCGGAAAGACACGGACAGCAAAGGCATCGGTGAAGGATCGCACCTCGCCCCGCATCGGCGTCATCGACTGGCCGGTCGCCGCTACGGGAGGCAGCGCGGCGATCAGGCCTGCCGCCAGGATTGCAATTCTTCTCAATGCGATTCTTCTCAAGGACCGCTCCTTTCGCGTGAGGACTATTCGCAGCGCAGCGTCACCGTTGCCTGGTAGTTGCCGGCGGAGAACCGGTTCGTGCCGCTCTTGGTGCCGGCGAGATTGACCGCCACCGTCGATGTGCCGGGCACCGTCAGCGCGGTCGCGGTGCCGGTTTCGGCAATCGTCTGCGCGCCTGAAGTGGCGAAGGTCGGAGTCCATGTCGTCGCCGTCGTGTCCGAGGCCGGCACGGTCGTCGTTGTCACCGGGTCCACGCTGAGCGAGACGCCGCCCGTCGTATCGACCTGAGCGCTGCCTGCCGAGCCGCCGGCATTGTGCGAGCTCAGCGACTGAAGATTGCTGCTCACGGTCATCGTGCCGTTGGAGTTGATCGTGATGGTGCAGGTCGCGGTGATCGTGCCGTTGAAAAGCACGTTTCCGGTAGCGGCCGATGCCGTCTGGCAGGCGCAGGCGGCCAGCAGGCCTGCTGCCATTGCGGCCCGAGCGATTTTCATTGAGATCCCTCCTTCGAGCCGGATGGTGCCGGCTCAACGTCGGGTCATCTTCCCTTTATCGTGGTTAATTTAGCGTTAAGTGAAATAACGCGGGGAAGCAACTTACAAGAAAACCGACTGTAACCATAGGTTGTCGCCGGTTGCATTTCGCAAATGAATCGATCAATTATTTAGAATGTACCGATTTATATTACGATAAGCGGTTTTTTCGCAACGGCATACGAAAAAATCGAATGTTTCAGGACGTCACTTGTCCCGCTTCCCAACCGAGGATGGCGCGCTTGCGCGTCAGACCCCAGTGATAGCCGGTGAGCGCGCCGGACTTGCCCAGCGCCCGATGGCAAGGCACCACGAAGGACATCGGGTTTGCGCCTACCGCCGCACCGACGGCCCGGCTGGCGCTTGGCGCGCCGATGCTCGCCGCGATCGAGGAATAGGTGCAGGCCCTGCCCATCGGGATGCGCAGCAAGGCTTCCCAGACGCGCAGCTGGAAATCGGTGCCGATCATCACCACGCGCAGCGGCTGGTCGGCGCGCCACTTGGTCGGGTCGAAGACCCGCGCGGCGTAAGCCTGGGTGGCCGACATGTCCTCGACATAGGTCGCGTTCGGCCAGCGGCCGGACATGTCGGCGAAGGCAGCCCGCTCGCCGCCGGCATCGCAGAAGGCGAGGCCGGCGAGGCCGCGGTCGGTGACCATGATCAGCGCGATGCCGAAAGGCGAGATGTGGTAGCCGTAGCGGATGGTGAGCCCCGCGCCTCGCGTCTTGTAGTCGCCGGGCGACATCGCCTCATGGGTGATGAAGAGGTCGTGCAGCCGGCCGGGGCCGGACATGCCGAGCTCGAACGAGGTTTCCAGCAGCGGCATGCCGGAATCGAGCAGCTTGCGCGCGTGGTCGAGCGTCACCGCCTGCAGAAAGGCTTTCGGTGACAGGCCGGCCCAGCGGGTGAACAGCTTCTGCAGGCCGGTCGGCGTCTCGCCGACTTCCTCGGCCAGCACCTCCAGCGAGGGCTGGTCGCGATAGTCGAGGCTGATCTTCTCGATGGCGCGGCGCACGACATCATAGTCGCTGCCTTCCGGGGTGATATCGTTCTCAAGGATCGCGATCGGCTTCATCTGCGTATTCATGGTCATCTGCGCGTTCATGGCAATGTCTCCTTGGCCGCGAATATCGGTCTTCCAGAGCTTTGCAACCACCCGAAACTTGCCTTCCTGACGCAGGCACCCAGACCATCCTAGAAACCGGAACAAGGGGCGCTGGGCTGGTCCGCATGCTTGTTCGTCGGCCTCTGGAGGCTTATCCCCGCCATGCGCAAGGTCGGCAGGCTGCTGCGCTACCGCTTCTGATTTGCTTGACTTGCTCGGAGCATGATCTTGTCCGAACCGCAGCTCAGCGAAAGCAAAACCGGCGTCCACTTTTCGCTGACGCGGACTTCGGTTCGGGATCATGCTCAGCGCGTCTTGGCGGTCGCCAGCGCGCGCGAAAAGGCGGTGGCGAAGCTTTCGCGGTCGTCGGGATTGAGGAAGCCGCCGATCGCCACGCTCTTGCCCTGCGCTTCGACGGCCATCCTGGTGATGCCGATTTCGCTGTGGCGGGCGATCGAGAACCGCGTCCAGAACGGGTTGAAATGATGCGCCTCCGAGCGTCCGGAAGGTGCTGTCTTGCGGATGTCGAGGCTGGTGCGCGATACCGAGATTTCCTCGCGGGCGCGCGCGGCGCGATAGTTGGCGCGGAAAGCGATATAGACGGCGATCACATCGAGGCCGAAGAAGCCGAACACCGGCCAGGCGCCATGCGCCAGGAAAAAGGCGCCGGTGACCGCCCAGCCGAAGACAAGCGCCCCCATCAGGATCAGGAAACCGGTGCGGCCGAGCGAGCGGTGCGGCGTCAGCAGGGCCTGGAAAAATGGCTGGTCGGCTTCGAATGACGCGTTTGTGTCGCTCATGAGGGGATATTATAGGAAGGGACATGGCGCCTCCCAAGTCCAAAAAATCCATCGCTGTCAAAAAGCCTCAACCCGCCCCTGCCGGCGGCGGCCCGGCGGCTGGTACACGGCCGCGAAAAGCGGCTTCCCGGTCGCTCTACAGTGCCGCCGAGGTGCATGAGATCTTCAGGCGCTTTTCCGTGCAGCGGCCTGAGCCGAAAGGCGAGCTCGACTATGTCAACGCCTTCACCCTGCTGGTCGCGGTGGTGCTGTCAGCGCAGGCAACCGACGCGGGCGTCAACAAGGCGACCAAGGCATTGTTCGCGGCTGCCGACACGCCAGCCAGGATGCTGGCGCTGGGCGAGGCCAAGGTCGGCGACTACATCCGCACGATAGGGCTGTGGCGGAACAAAGCGAAGAACGTGATCGCGCTGTCGAAGGCGCTGATCGATGATTATGCGGGCCAGGTGCCGCAGGATCGAGACGAGCTGGTGAAGCTGCCGGGCGTCGGGCGCAAGACCGCCAATGTCGTGCTCAACGTCGCCTTCGGCCAGCACACGATGGCGGTCGACACGCATATCTTCCGCATCGGCAATCGGATTGGGCTGGCTCCCGGCAAGACGCCGGAACAGGTCGAGCAGGGGCTGCTCAAGGTCATCCCGGCCGAGTTCATGCGACATGCGCATCACTGGCTGATCCTGCATGGCCGCTATGTCTGCAAGGCGCGCAAGCCCGATTGCCCGGCCTGCGTGATCGCCGATATCTGCAAGTCGAAGGAAAAGACCACCGACATTCCGGCGCCGCTGATGCCGATCGCGCCGCTGGATGAGACGTTTCCGGCCGAGGCCTAAAGCGCGTCGCGATCTTTCAGTCTCGCTCCATGCGCTTTAGGTTTTTTATTTTGCGCATGTCTTTACCCCGAAACCGGTAACCACTTTCGGGAGACATGCTTTAGAGCGGGTCTGGCTCTAATAGCCGTAGCCGCGCGCCATGGCCGCGGCAAAGACCGGAATGAGCAGGAAGATGAAGCCTTCGGCGCGGACATAGTTCTTCACCGAGGCCAGTTCCGCCGCCGGCACGGCGAAAGACGGATTGCCGTTCGCCTGCCTGTTCCAGGAGAGGAAGCGCGTGGTCGGCACGATCGACAGCAGGCCGACGATGGCGAAGGCCGCCATCTTTGCCCAGAACACCCAATTGTAGACATAGAATTCCCAACCCTTCAGGCCGAAGAACACCCGGCAGATGCCGACGATGATGATCAGCGCGGCGATGATGCCGTAATGGCGGTCGATGCCGGCAAGGCGCTTCAGCGTCGCCGCACCCAGATCGTCGCGCACCAGCACGAACTCGGCCCCGATGATGCCGGCCAGCGAGAACACCAGCAGGTGATGGAGAATGGCCAATACAAGGTCAGTGGTGTCCATGTTCTTCCCTGCGCCTGGCGGCCGCGACGCGGCTGGATACTGTGTCAGAAGAGTAGCATCATCGGTCAAGATTCCCAGACGGCGAAATCGTTGCGCTGGAGGATGATCCCGGCCAGTCCTGGCCCTTGCCAGAGACGCCGGTTTGCTAGAGCAATTCCAGGAAAAGTGTGAGCGGTTTTCCGTCCGGAATTTCGTGAAAACAAAGAGTTAGTGTGTTTCACCATTTCGCGAAACGGTGAAACACACTAAGCGCTGCCGCCTCAACGAGAGGAGTGCCATGAGCATCAAGACGGAAGCTGGCGTGCCGATCCTCGAGACGGCGCGGACCATCCTGCGGCCCCATCGTCCGGGCGATTTCGAGACCTATGCCGCCATGTGGACGGAACCTGCCGTCACCCGTTTCATCGGCGGCAAGCCGCGCACGCGCGAGGAAAGCTGGATGCGCTTCCTGTGCCATGCCGGGCTGTGGTCGTTGATCGGCTACGGTTTCTGGGCGATCGAGGACAAGGCGACGGGGCGCTTCATCGGCGAGGCCGGCTTCCATGATCTGAAGCGCGAGATCGAACCTTCGATCGAAGGCGTGCCGGAAGCCGGCTGGGCCCTGGCTTCGGAGGCGCACGGCCGGGGGCTTGCGAGCGAGGTCGTCGGGCGGATCGTCGCCTGGAGCGACGAGGCGTTGGGACAAGCGAGAACCGTCTGCATCATCGATCCGGAAAACGGCGCTTCGCTGAAGGTCGCCGAAAAGAACGGTTATGGAGAGATTTTGCGGACCACCTATCACGAGAAGCCGACGATCCTGCTGGAACGGCGGGCCGGAGGGGTTGTCGCCTAGATTAGCTGGCTTTGCGGCGCAGCGTCCGCGCCAAAGTCTCCCATCCATCCGCCGTTGCATCGCGCTCGCTGCGATTGCCGCGCAGCACCGTGGTTGCGTCGAATGGCTGGGGCAGCGCGATCGCATAGCCCTGCGCGTAGTCGACGCCGATCGCTTTCAAGGCGTCGAGGATGCCTTCGCTTTCGACGAATTCGGCGATGGTGCGTTTTCCCGTCACCTTGCCGATGTGATGGATCATCTCGACCATCGCGCGGTCGATGCGGTCGTCGAGCATGTCCTTGACGAAGCTGCCGTCGATCTTGAGGTAGTCGACCGGCAAATGCTTCAGATAGGCGAAGGACGACATGCCGGAGCCGAAATCGTCGAGCGCGAAGCGGCAGCCAAGCCCGCGCAGATCGGCGATGAAGCGCATGGCTTCGGAAAGATTTGCAATGGCGCTGGTCTCGGTGATCTCCAGACAGATCGTTTCGGGGACGATGGCGTGCGCGGCGAACTGCTCGCGCATGAAGCCGAGGAAGGTCTCGTCGCCGAAGGTGGCGCCGGAGAGATTGATCGCGCAGGTGGATATCGGCGTCGCGTGCGGGTCGGCGCGCCTGGCCGCCAAGGTGGCGAAGGTGTTGCGCACCACCCAGCGGTCGATCGCCGGCATCAATCCGTAGCGCTCCGCCGCCGGGATGAAGCTCTGCGGCGTGACGAAGCTGCCGTCCTCGTCGGTCAGCCTGAGCAGGATTTCGATATGCGCGCCCTGCTCCGGGATATCGTCGCGCAGGGGCGCGATCTCTTGCGCATGCAGCCTGAAGCGGTTCTGATCCAGCGCGGCGTGCAGACGCTGCACCCAGGCCATCTCGCCGAAGCGCTCGCGCAGCGCGGTGTCGCCCTCGCTGTGGAAATGGATGCGATTGCGGCCCTTTTCCTTCGCCATGTAGCAGGCGACGTCGGCTGCGCGCAGCACCTCCTCCAGCGTCATGCCGACGTTGGCGACTTCGACCATGCCGATGCTGACGCTGATGTTGAAGGGACGCCCGTCCCA
Organism: Mesorhizobium sp. M2A.F.Ca.ET.043.02.1.1; assembly: GCF_003952405.1. Classification (NCBI taxonomy): domain Bacteria; kingdom Pseudomonadati; phylum Pseudomonadota; class Alphaproteobacteria; order Hyphomicrobiales; family Phyllobacteriaceae; genus Mesorhizobium; species Mesorhizobium sp. M2A.F.Ca.ET.043.02.1.1. The sequence goes on along the minus strand of NZ_CP034445.1, from coordinate 1,877,556 downwards.
GGAGAAATGCAGGTCCTGGACCGTGGCGCGCAGCCGTTCGGCGGTTGCGGCGGCACAGTCGGCATCGCAATCGAAGAGCAGCACGCCGAACTCGTCGCCGCCGAGCCTGGCCAGGATGTCGCCGGGCGGCAGCTCGTTGGCGAGCAGCACCGAGATCTGGCGCAGCAGCTGGTCGCCGGCGGCATGGCCGCATGTGTCGTTGACCAGCTTGAACTGGTCGAGGTCGAGATACATCAGCGCATGCCTGCGCGACCTTTCCGGCGCTTCGGAGATCGCGCCCGCCAGCCGGTTCTCGAAGTCGCGGCGGTTGACGAGACCGGTCAGCGCATCATGCGATGCCTGCCACGACAGGCGCTCGATATAATCCTGCTCGCGCGTCATGTCGTGCAGGGCCAGGACACAGCCGAGGATCTGGCCTGAGACGATCAGCGGCGCGCCGTTCAGCGCCACCGGCACGACCGAGCTGTCGGGACGCTCCAGGAGCTGCGGGCGCACATTGGAGCGGCGTGGCTCGCCTGCCAGCAGGCGCGCGATCAGATCGGTCTCCTCGACGCCGCTGTCCTTGTCGACAAGCCGGAACAACGAGGCGATGGGCCTGCCCCTGGCTGCGGCCAGCGAGCAGGCAAGCAGCCGCTCCGCCCCGGCATTCATATAGTCAAGCCGCCCCTCGGCATCGGTGCTGATGACGGCCTGGCCGATCGAGGCCAGCGTGATCTGGGCACGCTCGCGCTCGGCGTTGAGGGCGCTCTGAAACGCCTGGCGCTGTATCATCAGCTTGCGCGTGCGCCAGACGACGAGCAGGATAAGCAGGGCGGCGGTGGCGAGATTGGCCGCCGTCAGCGCCATCTTGATGAAGCGCGATCCCTCGCCGAGGCTGTCGGAAAAGGCCTTGGCCAGCGGCCCGATCTGGCGGTCGAGCTGGTGGATTTTCGCCTTCCAGAGGCTGATCTCGGCTGGCGTTGCCGGCTCTTTTTCCAGCCTTCGATTCATCTTGTCGCCAAGTCCCTCGATGGCGAGGATCATCTCGTCGGCATCCCTCCAGTGGCGGATCGCGGTGTCGAGATAGCTGACGCCGCGGAAATTCCGGAACAGCCAGATCAGGCCGTCAACATCGTCGGGATGGTTGTTGCCGCCGAGAAAGCCAAGCCGGGCCGCATTCGTGTCGGGCTCGGCCTGTTCGAGCGCCAGCCGCGCGGCGCGATCGGCGAGCGGCACGGCGATGGCTTGACGATGTTCGTTGAAATATTCCTGCCGGCCGGTATCGGCATAGAGGTTCAGGAAGTAGATGGCGTGCTTCTGGCCTTTCGACCATTGGCTTTCGCCGCCGACATAGGCGCGGACCGCCGATAATGTGTGGAGGCTGAGGGTTGCGACCAGCGCCTGGGTCAGGACCACCGCGACGAAGGGCCAGACCAGCCCTATCAGACGCGGACCGGCATCGGTCGACGAGAACTTCATCCCATTCCCATGGAGCTCGTTCTGCTCCCCCGGCGTCTGTCCGACTAGCTCATCCGTCGGTTGAGACGATATTTTTCTCCGCATGTCGCCCCGTTGCCGGCGACATCGATCCAGATAGCGCGCCTGGCTTAACGGCCGATAAACTTGTCCGGTACTTGTTTCATGAATTGTTGCCTGGCAGACGCTTACGCCGGGTGATGCGATGTATTGATCCGTGTTGCCGGTGCGCGGAAGAAAAAGCCGGCAAATCAACCCGATAGCGTTATACCGCAGTCCTCTCTCAGCGCTTGGCCCTCGATCTGTTGAGGGTCACGGCTTCGCGTACGAGCGCCTTCAGCGCATCGGCGTCGATCGTGTCGCCTTGCTTGAAATCGATGGCGCGCCTCGTGTTGCCTTCGAGGCTGGAGTTGAAGAGCTTCTTGGGGTCGGGCAGCGCCGCGCCTCTGGCGAAGGTCAGCTTGACGACGGCCTTGTAGGTCTCGCCGGTGCAGATGATGCCGGCATCCTCCCAAACCGGCACGCCGCGCCATTTCCATGTCTCGACGGCTTCCGGCGCGGCCTGGCGGATCAGGGCGCGGAGCCGGGCAAGCATCTCGCCGCGCCAGTCGCCCAGTTCCTCGATCCTTCTATCGATCAGCTCGGACGCAGACCTGCCGTCCTGCTCGCCGTCTTTTTGCATGTCTGGTTTCTCCTCAATGCCGGATATCACTCGCCGCCGTGGTCCTTCGGGAGGGCGGCGCTTGATCCTTCCTTGCGCTTACATCCGTTCGCCGGGCAGCCGGCTCGCCTGTTTCACCCAGGAAACGAACCGCTTCTCGTCGAGCCGATCGTCCTCATGGATATGCAAATAGCGCGTGTCCCCGCTCTTGGATTCGACCGGAGGCACGGGGTCCAGCGACAGGCCGCGGAAGAACGCCACCTTGATGTAGCTGGCGAAGCAATGGATGCCGAGAAACCAGCCTTCGTCCTTCATGCCGTAGAGTGGCGAATTCCATTTGACGGCCTTCTGCACGTTGGGAATGGCTTGCACGATGAGCTGGTCGAGCCGGCGCCCGACCTCGCTCTTCCAGCCCGGCATCGCCGCGATATAGGCCTGCACGGGAGCGTCGCCATGGCCCTTGGCGATCTGCGGATTGCCGCCTGAAAGCAGGACCGGCTTCTCGTGCGGAGATGCGTCGGCTTTCGATTTCGCCTTCGCCATCAGGCCGATCCCGTGCGCTCGGGCGACGGCTCGCCGCGCCTTCTGGCGGCATAGGGCAGCACGAACATGTAGAGTCCGCTGAACAAAAGTAGGAAAAGCGGGATCAACGGCGAATAGACGATCCAGGCGGGCGGCGGGCCCATGGCCATGGCGGCGAAATTGGCAATGACGGTGACGGTGAAGATGATCGACAGCCAGCGATGAAGCTGCCTGATCCACTTGCTCCAGCTCAATGTAACCTCCCTTGCAAATGACGAGACGGATCGAGGCGCCTACCAGCGCGCCAGCTGCGAAAGCTGGACGAGGTTGCCGCAGGTGTCGTTGAGCTGCGCGATGGTGGCGCCGGTCACCGCCGTCGGCGCCATGGCAAAATTGCCGCCCTTGGCCTTAATGCGCTCGTGGTCGGCCTTGATGTCGTCGCCGAACAGCATCAGCGCCGGCTGGCCCTGCTTGAAGATGGCCTGCTGACAGGTCTTTGCCGCCGGATTGTCGTTGAGTGCCAGCTGCAGTTCGGTGCCATCCGGATCGTCGGGCGAGGTGACGGTCAGCCAGCGGAATGGACCGTTGGTGAAATCCGCCTTCCTGGTGAAGCCCAGAACGCCGGTGTAGAAGGCGAGGGCCTTCTCCTGGTCGTCGACATAGATGCTGGTCAACTTGATCTTCATTTCGATATCTCCATGGCTTACGCCTGCGGTGTGCCGCCCCGCCAAACAGTGTGTTGTTCCGAGCAGTCCTGCTGTTGGCGGCGACCTTCAGTCGAGCCGCGAAAGGACCTCTTCCAAGGTCGCCAGGTATCTCTTCCAGCCGACGGTGGCGCCGCGGTAATACGGCTCCTGATCCGTGCGGAAGCCGACCTGCTCCATACGCAGATGCGTGCCCGTGCCCGTCGGGGTCAGCGTCCAGGTGACCACGCTCTCGAGGTCCTTGGTGTCCCAACTGTAGGACAGCGTCCGGTTCGGTTCGACCGTCCGCACCTGGCAGTCGACGCCGCCCCATTCCGCGCTCAGATTGAAGCGATGGTCCACGACCGGCTTGAAGTTGTTCTTCATCAGCCACTCCTCGATGAGATGCGGTTGGGTGAGCGCGCGCCAAATCTTTTCCGGCGCAAAAGGTATCTCGCGCTCGACGATGACGGAGCGCGTTGCGGCTTCGTTCATTGATCCATCCTTTTGAGCAGGTCTTCGAGATCGTCGAACCGGCTTTCCCAAAACCCCGCCATGTCGCGCGTCCAATCCATCAACGGCGCAAGCGCCTTGAGCTGCGCGCTGTAATGGGTCTGGCGCCCTTCATGGCGGTCGCGCACCAGCCCCGCTTCCTTGAGCACGCCCAGATGCTTCGACACCGCCGGCTGCGACACACCGGCCTGCGCGGTGAGGGCTCCGACCGTCTGCTCGCCCTGGCGACAGAGACGTTCGAAGATGGCGCGCCGCGTCGGATCGGCAAGCGTCCTGAACAGCATATCGTGCGTGGCCGGCATCTCAGATCGATAACCCGTTGGCTATTGATTGACGTATAACCATCGGGATATATGTGAGTCAAGCAGAAACCTGGACGGCGCTAGTTGCCGGCGCCCGCGTTGAGGGCTGCCACGTCCAGCATGAAGGCATCCTCGCCGAAGGCGCGGGTAGCGCGCGCGGCGGCTTCCAGCAGCGGGCGTTTCATGCGCTCGAGAAAGGCCGCGTCGACGCGCGTGCTCGGCCCTGCGAGCGTCAGCGCGCCGAGCAGTGTGCGTCCTGGTCCGAAGACGGGCGCGGATATGCCGGCGGTCTGCGGGTCGCGGTCGCCGATCGAGATGTAGTTGTAGGTGTTGCGGATCGTTTCGTAGGGCTCGCCCTCCTGGCCCGAAAAGGCGGCAAGCACCCGGCCGCCGGAGCCGACAAGCAGAGGCAGCACATCGCCTTCGCGGATCGTGTAGCGGATCGGATGCTTGGATTCGACACGGTAAAGGCAAGTGCGCAGATCACCGGAGCGCACGTAGAAAGCGACGCTTTCCCAGCTCTGCTCGGAAAGATCGCGCATGATTGGCAGCAGGACGTCCATCGCCACGACGGACCGCTGGTAGAGCGCGCCAAGCCGGAATGCGGCAGGCCCGATGCGATAGCGCCCATCATCCAGGCGCTCCAGCAATTGCCCGCGTATCAGGGAATTTGCCAGCCGCAGGATCGTGCTCTTGTAAAGGCCGGTACGGGCGGCGATTTCGGCCAGACCGAGCGAGCGGTCGGCAGCGGTGAAGGCATCGAGAATGGCGATAGCGCGTTCAAGCGCGGCGACGCCGTCGGCCCGTGCCGAGCTGGGAGGCGTGTCTGTCATTGCAACGGTGATTTCATCGCAGTCGCCCATCCGGAACTGATCCAGACACGAGATTTAATCCCGACGCCGCCGTTCTGTCTAGCAGAATGGTATTCCTATTGACAGAACGAGATAACATTTGCTTGAAATCGAAGTGAAGGCCTGTGTCGGGCCTCGTCTTGGCAGGGCACCTGGAGGAGAGGTGTCGTGATTTGGAGGAAATCCCCATGCTGAACAGACGCAAATTCCTGACGAGCACGGCAGCCGTCGGCGCCGCTGGTTTCACCGCGCTGCATTTTACCCCCGCCTTGGCGCAGGACGTGCCGCAGATCCAGATTTTTGTTCCGGCGGCGCCCGGTGGCGGCTGGGACCAGACGGCGCGCACGATCGACCAGGTGCTGCGCTCCGAGAAGCTCATATCCGGCTCGCAGATCACCAATGTCGGCGGCGCCGGTGGCACGGTCGGCCTGCCGCAATTCGTTAATCAGTGGAAAGGCAAGGGCAATTCGCTGATGGTCGCCGGCATGGTCATGGTCGGCGCCATCATCGCCAACCAGGCAGCCAACAATCTTACCGAGGTGACACCGATCGCTCGCCTTACGGGTGAGTTCGAGGCGCTGGTGGTGCCTGCGGAATCGCCGTTCAAGACGGCCGGCGATTTCGTCGCCGCGCTGAAAGCCGATCCGACCAAGGTTCCGGTCGCCGGCGGCTCGGCAGGCGGTTCCGACCACATCCTGTTCGGCCTGATCGCCAAGACGGCCGGCGTGCCGGCGGCGAACCTCTCCTATGTGCCGTTCGCCGGTGGCGGCGAGGCGCTGTCGGCGCTGCTCGGCAACCAGGTCGCGGCCGGCATTTCCGGCTACGGCGAATTCTCCGAGCAGATCAAGGCCGGCGCGCTCCGGCTGCTCGCCATCTCGGCCGACAAGCGCCAGGACGGCATCGATGCGCCGACGCTGAAGGAGGCCGGTTTCGATGTCGAGCTGTTCAACTGGCGCGGCGTTTTCGCGCCGCCCGGCGTGTCCGACGACGACAAGGCGGCGATGATCAAGCTGATCGAGACCATGGCCAAGAGCGACGCCTGGGCGACAGAGTGCAAGAACCGCAACTGGACGCCGATCCTGCTCACTGGCGACGACTACGCCAAGTTCGTCACCGAGGACACCGCCCGCATCGGCGCCATTTTGAAGGATCTCGGTCTCGCCTGAGGCCTCCACCGGATCACGGAGGCGGCACCGCCTCCGTGACAGCATGCAAGCAGGAAATGGACTGCGGCGATGCCGGCAGCCGCGTGCCGGCCATCCGGCGAGGAGATCATGAGCACCAGCGACCATCAGGCGTCACCGCCGGGTCTTGCCTTACCTGAATTACTGATCGGCGTCGGGCTTCTCGCCTGCGCCTGCGCCGTCGCCTGGCAGACGCTGGCGATCCCGGTCTCGCCGCTCTACTCCAAGGTCGGCCCGACGGTCTTCCCCTATATCACCATGGCCGGGATGATCTTGCTGTCGCTGCTGCTCATCCTCGCCGCCATTCGCGGCGGCTGGCAGCCGGAGGAGGAAAAGGAAACGCCGACCGATTGGAAGGCGATGGGCCTGGTGGCGGCGGGTCTCGTTGCCAACCTCGTGCTCATCCAGCCGCTCGGCTTCACCGCGGCCTCGGTCATCATGTTCGTGCTGGTCTGTTTCGGCTTCGGCAGCCGGCACCCGCTGCGTGACGCGCTGCTCGGCCTCGTGTTGGCGCTTGCCGCCTATTTCGGCTTCGCCAAGGCGCTCGGCGTCAACATCGGTGCCGGCCTGATCGAGAACCAGCTCAACGCGCTGATGGGCGCCATGCTCGGCGGCAAGGGGGGCTGAGATCATGGACACGCTCAGCCATCTCGCGCACGGGTTCGCTGTCGCCTTCACGCCGACCAACCTGTTATGGTGCCTGGTCGGCACGACGCTCGGAACGGCAATCGGCGTGCTGCCCGGGCTCGGGCCGGCGCTGACCATCGCGCTCTTGTTGCCGATCACCTACCAGGTGGCGCCGGAGGCCTCGTTCATTTTGTTTGCCGGCATCTATTACGGCGCGATGTATGGCGGCTCGACGACGTCGATCCTGCTCAACACGCCTGGCGAAAGCGCCACGATCGTCACCGCGCTCGAGGGCAACCGCATGGCGCGTTCGGGGCGCGGCGGGGCGGCGCTCGCCACCTCGGCGATCGGCTCCTTCGTTGCCGGCACGCTCGGCACGCTGGGTGTCGCCTTCCTGGCTCCGACCGTGGTCAAATACGCGCTGAAGTTCGGGCCGGCCGAATATTTCTCGCTGATGGTGCTGGCCTTCATCACCGTCTCGGCGGTGCTCGGTTCGTCGTCGGTGCGAGGACTGACCAGCCTGTTCGCCGGCTTTGTCGTCGGCATGATCGGCGTCGACCTGCAGACCGGACAGCCGCGCTTCACCTTCGGCACGGCCGAATTGCTCGACGGTGTCGACGTCATCATCGTCGCGGTCGGCCTGTTCGCCGTCGGCGAGACGCTCTACATGGCCTCGCGCCGCTATGCCGGCAAGGACGAGATCGTGCCGCTGAAAGGTTCGCTCTACATGACGGCGGCCGAATGGGCCCGCTCGTGGAAGCCTTGGCTCAGGGGTGCCGCGATCGGCTTTCCGATCGGCGCCATGCCGGCCGGAGGCGCCGAGATCCCGACCTTCCTGTCCTATGCGATCGAGAAGAAGCTTTCGAAGCATAAGGACGAGTTCGGCACGGTCGGCGCCATCGAAGGCGTCGCGGGGCCGGAAGCCGCCAACAATGCATCGGCCGCCGGCGTCCTGGTGCCGATGCTGACCCTCGGCCTGCCGACCTCGGCGACCGCGGCGATCATGCTGTCGGCCTTCCAGAGCTACGGCATCAATCCGGGGCCGCTGCTTTTGACGACGCAGGCCAATCTGGTCTGGGGCCTGATCGCCAGCCTGTTCATCGCCAACGTCATCCTGGTCGTCCTCAACCTGCCGCTGATCGGCCTTTGGGTGCGGCTCCTGAAGATCCCGGCGCCGCAGCTCTATGCCGGCATCCTGGTGTTCGCCACGGTCGGCACCTACGGCATCTCGCAGTCGCCGATCGATCTCGCGATCCTCTATCTCTTGGGCGCGGCAGGCTTCCTGATGCGGCGCTTCGATTTCCCGACAGCGCCGGTGATCATCGGCATGATCCTGGGACCGCTTGCCGAAACGCAGTTCCGCCGCGCGATGACGATAGAAAACGGCGACTGGACGGTGTTCTTCCGGCATCCGCTGTCACTGACGCTTTTGACGCTCGCCTTCATCGGCCTTGTCGGACCGCATATCTGGGCCTGGATCGAGCACCGGCGCAGGCGCGGGCCGGAGCACGTGCCGGGCGATGCCTGATTTATCATGACAGACCTGCTTTCCGGCATCCGCGTCCTCGACCTCACCAATGTGCTGGCGGGTCCCTACTGCGCCTATCAGCTGGCGCTGCTCGGCGCCGACGTCATAAAGGTTGAGGCACCGCCGGGCGGGGATCTGGCGCGCCAGCTCGGCGCCTCGCCTGAACTCAACCAGGCCGGTATGGGGGCCTCGTTCCTGGCGCAGAACGCCGGCAAACGATCTGTTGTGCTCGACCTGAAGAAGCCCGACGATCGCGAGCGTTTCCTCGACCTGGTGGCGACGGCCGACGCGCTGGTCGAGAATTTCCGGCCGGGGGTGATGAATCGCCTCGGCCTCGGCCATGAAAAGCTGAAGGAAGTCCGACCGGGCCTCGTCTATTGCGCGATATCCGGTTTCGGCCAGACCGGGCCGATGCGCGGCAATCCCGCCTACGACCAGATCATCCAGGGCCTGTCGGGGATCATGAGCATTACCGGCACGCCGGAAACGGCGCCGCTGCGCGTCGGCTATCCAGTGGCCGACACGCTGGGCGGGCTGGTCGGCGCCTTCGCCATCGCCGCGGCGCTGGTGAAGCAGAAGACAAAAGGCGAGGGCGCCTTTCTCGACGTCTCGATGCTCGAATGCACGCTGTCGGCGCTGGGCTGGCCGGTGTCGAACTATCTGACGGCCGGCGTCGAGCCAAAGCCGATGGGCAATGAGAACATGACGGCCGCACCTTCCGGCGCGTTCCGCACCGACGAGGGGTTGCTCAACATCGCGGCCAACAAGCAGGAGCAATTCGTGACCCTTTGCGGGTTGATCGGGCGGCCGGAGTTGGCGTCGGATACACGCTTTGCCGAGCGCGAGACGCGCAAGCAGAACCGGGCAGCGCTGAAGGTGCTGATCGAGGACGCGCTTGGCAGCGCTTCGGCGGCGACGTGGGAAGAGAAACTCAACCGTGCCGGCGTGCCGGCAGGGCGGGTGCTGACGATCCCGCAGGTGCTCGAGGAGCCTCAGGTCACCGAGCGCGGCATGGCGACCTCGTTCGAGGGCATGTCCGGCATGGATCGGCCGCTGACGGTGGTGCGCGGCGGCTTCATGGTCGACGGCGTGGCGCCCACGCCAACGGCACCGCCGCCGCGCCTTGGCGAGCATACGGACGAGGTGTTCGCCGCCTTGCCCGGGCGCGGTACGTCGAGGGCGCAGGCATGAGCGAAGATAAAAAGACCGGCCGCGAGCGCGCGGAGGAATGGTGGCAAACGTCCATCATCGAGATGCGGCCGGGCGTCATCCGGCTGCGCGGCTACGAGATCCAGGATCTGATCGGCCGCGTCAGCTTCCCGGCGATGATCTGGCTGATGCTGCGCGGCGAATTGCCAAGCGAAGAGCAGGCGGCACTGCTCGGCATTGCGCTGGGCGCGGCCGTCGACCACGGTCCGCAGGCCCCGTCGATCGCGATCGCCCGCATGGCCGCCACTTGCGGCGTCGGCATCAACAACGCGATGGCGTCGGCCATCAACGTGCTTGGCGACGTGCATGGGGGCGCCGGCGAGCAGGCGCTTTCCTTCTATGGCGATATCGCCGCGGCGATGGATGGCGGCACGCCTCTTGCCCAGGCAGTGAAGACGCGGCTCGATCGTTTCTTCGCCGAGGAGAAAGGCTATGTGCCGGGGCTTGGCCACCGCTTCCACCCGGTCGATCCGCGCGCGCCGCGCCTCATCGAGCTGACACGGGAATTCGCCGCGCGCGGCGTGGTCAGTGGGCGTTTTGCCGACATTGCCGGTGCAATCGAGGCGGAAGTCGCCGCGCGCAAGGGCAAGACGATCCCGCTCAACATCGACGGCACGACGGCCGTCATCTATGGCGAGCTCGGGTTCCCCCCTGCGCTGACGCGCGGCCTTTTCGTTTTGTCACGGTCGGTCGGCATTCTGGCGCATGCATGGGAACAGTCGCAACAAGGCGACCGCAACAAGGGGCCGCTGCCCCGGGAATGGCTGTGGGCCTATACCGGCATGCCGGTACGGCCTTTTCCCGACACCGAATAGGACGGTTTAAGCCGGATCGGCCGCCGGAATGGTCAGATCCCGGAGCAGCGTCGAAAGCTCAGGCTCGTCGATGAGCAGGGCAGCGTCTGCCGGCGGCAGCCATGCGCGTTGCCGGTTCGCGGCCTCCCGCCAATCGGCAAGTTCCTCCGTGACTTGGAGGAGATAGACCGAAACGTCCACCCGAATGAAGCCCTCGGTCATGCGTTTCCAATAGGAATAGGTACCGGCAGGCTGCTTCAGCGACTTGCCGAGAACACCGGCCTCTTCCTGGGCTTCGATCGTTGCCGCCCTGCGTCCGCTCTTGCCTTTCATCGGCCAACCCTTGGGCACGATGAAGCGCCGCGTGGTGCGTGAGGTGACCAGCAGCACTTCGAGGCCACCGTCTTCCCGCAACCGAAACGGAATGGCCGCCACCTGGCGGATCCGTTGCCCTTTCTTGGCCCGGCGAACTGCTTTCTTCTTGGTTGTTGCCATCCCAAATTCCGGTAGGAGCAGCGTCCCGCCGCAAGCTATCCGCGCGGCAAAACCCGTCCCTTCCTGCAAACCCTAGAGCGTCTCACCGTTTCGTGGAAACGGCGAGCCGCTCTATCTTTCTGTCTTGACGCAATTCCTGACGGAAAACCGTGTCACACTTTTCCTGGAATTGCTCTAAAACCACCGCCCTTGCAATCCGGTATCTTGCCGGTAAGTAAGTCGGCTAATAAACCGAAAAAAACAAAATGTCAGCGGCAAACCCGCGAAATCGTGTTGCCGACCGCTTCCATGCGACATGTCTGATCATATACCGGCACGTTGGGCTGAGGCTGGCGTACGGTCGGCCGGTCGAGCTCACGATAGATCTGCTGCTGCTGCTGGTATTGCTGCCGCTGCAATTGGTTCTGCAACTGCTGCAGCTGGTTCTGCTGCACCAATGCGTTGCGGTTCGTCGGGATGACGACCTGGGCCGATACGCCGGAAGCCATGCCCAGCAAGCCGGTGGCCGCCAGGGCAGCTGAAATCAGAAACGTCGATAGGCGGCGGGACGACATGGCTTCCTTGTCCGCATGAAAAACAGAACCTCAGCCTAATATAGGGTATTCGACCGGCGGCGCCATGGTCAGCTGATCGATTGTCATGCCAAAGGAGATCCGGCCCGTGCCTCAGCATTGCACTTGACGGCGGCGGCTGCTGGCGGCTCTAACAGCGGCTTCGCCCGTCCACGCGACTGGCCGGTTGGCAAAGAGGGATTCGATGAAAATCAGGTATGCCATAGCGATGCTGGCCGTCGCGGGCATCGTCGGTCCGCCGGCATTCGCCGCGCAGAACAAGGGCGACAAGGTGGCCGCTCAGCCCGCCGGCGCGGCGGCCAAGCCGCAACTGCCGGGCGGCGCGTCGGCGCTTTCGGAAACGCATGGCGACTGGACGGTGAACTGCCAGGTCACCGGCACCAACAAGGTCTGCAGCCTGTCGCATCAGCAGTTCAACAAGCAGAGCGGCCAGCGGCTGCTGGCGATCGAATTGACGACCAAGACGGGTAAGGACGCCGCGGGCACGCTGGCGCTGCCTTTCGGACTTGCGCTGGCCAACGGCGTCGCGCTCGAAATCGACGACAAAAAGCTCGACGGCACGCTGCAGTTCAACACCTGCCAGGCGGTGGGTTGTCTGGTGCCGGTGACGTTCGACGCCGACACCACGCCGCTGCTGCAGAACGCCACCACGCTGAAGATCAACGCTATCGCCGCGGATACTATGCAGCCGATTTCCTTCACCATCTCGCTCAACGGTTTTGGAAGCGCGCTGGCGCGGACGGCGGATCTGTCGGCGGATTGATCCACAACGAGGGTATTCATTTTGGGGCGATTGGCGAAAGCCGGTCGCCTTATTCGTTTCCGTCCACCTCGCGCAAACGGTATCCCACGCCCGTCTCGGTGATGATGTAGCGCGGCTGGTCCGGGGTTTTCTCGATCTTCTGCCGCAGCTGGCGGACATAGACCCTCAGATATTGCACGTCGGTCGAGTCGTTCCAGATCTGCTTCATCAGGAACTGATGCGTCAGCACCTTGCCGGCGTACTGCACTAACATGCGCAGGATGTCGTATTCCTTGGGCGACAGCTTCACTTCCTTGCCCTCGACCTTGACGATGCGCTTCACTAGGTCGACGGAGAGATCGCCGGTGTGGAACACCGGCTTCTCTCCCTGCTGCTGGAACTTATGGCGCAGCGCCACGCGGATGCGCGCGACCAGCTCGTTCATGCCGAAAGGCTTGGTCACATAGTCGTCGGCGCCAAGCTCGAGCGCCGAGACGATGCCGGCCTCGTCGGTGCGGCTGGACAGGATCACGACCGGAATGTCGAGCCCGTCGCCGCGCCATTTGCCGAGCAGCTCCAGGCCGGTCACGCCGGGCAGGCCGAGATCGAGCAGGATCAGGTCCGGCCGTTCGGTCTGCAGGAGCTCGATCGCCGCCTTGGCGTTCGGCGCCTCGCAGACCGTATAGCCCTGGCTGCCCAAGCCGACGCGCAGCAATTTGCGGATCGGCGGCTCGTCGTCGACAACCAGTATGGACACGGTCTGATTTGTCATGCCGCATCATCCGTAAGGGGCGCGCCGAGCGCCGGCAAGTCAGCCGGCACCGGCATGCGGATGGTGAAGATCGCGCCTGGACGGTCGGTGCGGTTGGCCGCCGCGATCGTGCCGCTCATCGCCTCGATGAAGCCGCGGCTGATCGACAGGCCGAGGCCCGTGCCTGCACGCACCTGGTCGCGTTTGCGCACGCGGTAGAAGGTGTCGAATATCCGCTCCAGGTCGCCCGGTGGGATGCCCGGCCCCTCATCCATCACCTGCAGGATGATGGCGCCATTGTCGACCCAGGCCTGCAGCCGGATGATCGAGCCGGGCGAGGCATATTTGGCGGCATTGTCGAGGAGGTTAAACAGCGCCTGCTCGAACAGCACGGGATCGAGCCGCAGCATCGGCAGGTCGGCCGGAATGTCGGTCTCTATTGTGTGCTCGGCGGTGATCTTCTGCGCCCGGTTCAGCGCCGAGCCGACGACATCGCCGACATAATGGAGCGCGTAATTCGGCTCCATCGCGCCCGACTCGATCCTGGTCATGTCGAGCAGGTTGGCGATGAAGCGGTTCAGCCGCTCCGACTCGCTGACGACCGTCGACAGAAGCTCCGCGCGATCCTTTTCCGGCAGCGCCGGCGCGAATTCCTTCAGCGTGCCGGCCGCGCCCATGATCGCGGCGAGCGGCGTCTTCAGGTCGTGGGAGATCGAGGTGAGCAGCGCCGAGCGCAACCGGTCCGCTTCGGCCGCAAGCCGGGCGCGGTCGACATCGGCGACGAGCTGGACCCGCTCGATGGCCACCGCTGCCTGGTCGACCAAGGCGTCGAGCAGGCGCTGCTGCTCGGGCGTCAGCAGCGGTCCCTGCTTGTCATTGTCGAGGCCGACCACGCCGATCGCTGTCCGCCCAGTCCGCAAAGGCAGATAGAGCCGTTTTGCGCCGGGCAAGGTGTCGGCGCCGCGGCCGGCTGCGCGGTTGTGCTCCCAGGCCCAGCGGGCGGCCGCGATATCGGCCTCGGCCAGGGTATCGTCCGGCGGATAGCCGGCCTTGACGGTGATGGTGCCGTTTTCCGGCAAAAGCAGCACGACGCGGACCTTCAACATCGAGGCGATCTGGAAGGCGGTGGCCCACAGCACGTCGTCGAGCGTGCCGGCGCCGGCGAGCTTCTTGGAAAAGGAATAGATATCCTCGGTGGCGCGCGCCCGCGAGCGCGCGGCGACAGCCTGGCGCTGCACGCGCGCCGTCAGATTGCTGGCGATCACGGCGACGACGAGGAAGACCACAAAGGCAACGATGCTTTCCGGGTCCCGGATCGTCAGCGTGTACCGCGGCTCGAGGAAGAAGAAGTTGAAGGCAAGCGCGCTCACGAAACAGGCATAGAGCGCCGGCCAGAGCCCGAAGGTGACCGCCGACGTCAGCACCGCCAGAAGCAGGACGCTGGCGAGATTGCGGACGTCGAGGAACTGGTCGAGGATCGAGCTGACGGCCAGCGCGCCGGCGACATAGACGGTCGAGATCAGATAGGGCCAGATCTGGAAAGGCTTTTGCTCGGGCGCGGCCTTGAGCCGCGTCGAGGGCGTATCGGTATCACGCTCGGCGCCGGAAATGACATGGACGCTGATGTCGCCGGCATTGCGGATCAGATCATAGGTGAGCGAGCCCTCGATCAGCTCGCGCCAGCGCGAACGGGTAGGCCGGCCGATGACGATATGGGTAAAATTGTTGGCGGTCGCGTGGCGCACGATGTCCTGGGCGACGTTCTGGCCGGGGAGGGTGGTGATCTCGGCGCCGAGCTGCTCGGCAAGGCGCAGGTTCCTGGCCAGGCGATCCTTGTCTTCCTCGGACATGCCGGCCAAACGCGGCGTGTCGATGTGAAGCGCCGTCCAGGGCGCGCGCAGCCGGTCGGCGAGCCGGCGCGCATAGCGGATGCGGGCCGCGCCGCCAGGTTGCGAGTCGACGCAGACGAGCACCCGCTCGCCGGCCGCCCAGGGACCGGGAATGGCGTGCGACTGCATGTGGTTGAGCAACTGTTCGTCGACGCGCTGGGCGGTGCGGCGCAGCGCCAGCTCGCGCAGCGCCGTCAGATTGCCCGGTGAGAAATAATTCTCGATGGCGCGCTGCGCGGTGTTGGGGAAATAGACCTTGCCGTCATGCAGCCGCTTGATGAGGTCGTCGGGGGTGAGATCGATGACCTCGATGTCGTCGGCCTCGTCGATGATGGAATCGGGGACCGTCTCGCGCACCCTGACGCGCGTGATCTGGGCGACGACGTCGTTCAGGCTCTCGACATGCTGGATGTTCAGCGTGGTGTAGACGTCGATGCCCTGAGCCAGGATCTCCTGGACGTCGAGATAGCGCTTGGGATGCCGGCTGCCTGGCGCGTTGGTGTGGGCAAGCTCGTCGACCAGGACGAGGTCGGGGCGGCGCTTCAGGATGGCGTCGATATCCATCTCGTCCAAGGTCTGGCCGCGATAGTCGACCAGTCGGCGCGGGATCACCTCGTAGCCGTCGACCAGCGCCTGGGTTTCCTTGCGGCCATGCGTCTCGACGATGCCGATGACGACATCGACGCCGTCGGCGCGGCGGGCGCGGCCCGCCATCAGCATCTCGTAGGTCTTGCCGACGCCGGGTGCCGCGCCAAGGAATATGCGCAGGCGGCCGCGGCCCTCGCGCTCGGCATGCTCCAGCAGCGCGTCGGGGGAGGGGCGGTTCTCGGAGTCGGTCCGGTCGTCGGGCATCAGTCCAATCATGGATTGCGCCGGGGACCGTGTCGATCCCCGGCGCGCGTGGATCACTTCAGCTCGTCCAGCGCCAGGTTCAGCGCCAGCACATTGACCACTGGCTCGCCGAGGACGCCAAGCTCGCGAGCTTCGACATGGCCGTCGACGAGCGCCTTGACCTTGGCCTCGTCAACACCGCGGGCCTTGGCGACGCGCGGCACCTGGAAATAGGCGGCCTCGGGGCTGATGTCGGGATCGAGGCCGCTGCCGGAGGTCGTGACCAGGTCCATCGGCACCGGCGCGTTCGGGTTCTCGGCCTTCAGCTTCTCGGCGTCACCCTTGATGCGGTCGATCAGTTTCGCGTTTGTCGGGCCGAGATTCGAGCCGCTGGAGGCCGTCGCATTGTAGCCGTCGCCGGCGGCCGACGGCCGGCCGTGGAAATAGCGGTCGCCGGCAAAGGCCTGGCCGATCAGGCTGGAGCCGATGACCTTTCCGTCCTTCTCGATCAGGCTGCCATTGGCCCGGCTCGGGAACAGCGCCTGGGCGATGCCGGTCATGCCGATCGGATAGATCAGGCCGGTCAGCACCGTGAAGAAGACGATCATGACAAAAGCGGGTCTGAGTTGCTTGAACATCGGGATAAATCCTTATGCGAGGCCGAGGGCCGTGACGATCAGGTCGATCGCCTTGATGCCGACGAAAGGCACGATGATGCCGCCGAGGCCGTAGACGAGCAGGTTGCGGGTGAGCAGCGAGCCGGCGCCGATGGCACGATATTTCACGCCCTTCAGCGACAGCGGGATCAGCGCGATGATGATCAGCGCGTTGAAGATGATGGCCGACAGGATGGCGCTCTGCGGCGTCGCCAGATGCATGATGTTGAGCGCCTGCAGCGGACCGGTGGACTGGCCGGGCGCGACATAGAAGACCGCGAACATCGCCGGGATGATGGCGAAGTACTTGGCCACGTCGTTGGCGATCGAGAAGGTCGTCAGTGAGCCGCGCGTCATCAACAGCGCCTTGCCGATCTCGACGATCTCGATCAGCTTGGTCGGGTCGCTGTCGAGGTCGACCATGTTGCCGGCCTCGCGCGCGGCGACCGTGCCGGTGTTCATGGCGACGCCGACATCGGCCTGGGCGAGCGCCGGCGCGTCATTGGTGCCGTCGCCGCACATCGCGACCAGCTTGCCCTTGGCCTGCTCCTCGCGGATCAGCGACAGCTTGTTCTCAGGCGTCGCCTGGGCAAGGAAGTCGTCGACGCCGGCTTCAGCGGCGATCGCGGCCGCGGTGAGCGGGTTGTCGCCGGTGATCATCACCGTGCGGATGCCCATCTTGCGCAGCTCGGCGAAACGCTCGGCTATGCCGCCCTTGACGATATCCTTGAGGTGGACGACGCCGAGCAGGCGTCCGTCTCGCTCGACAGCCAGCGGCGTGCCGCCGGCTTTGGCGATCTCGTCGGCAACGGCCTGGAGATCGCGGATGGTGTCGCTTGTCGGGCGCGTGCCGTGGGCTGCGACCGTCGCCTGGTTGACGTGATTGAGCACCGCATCGACGGCGCCCTTGCGCACCGACGAGCCGTCGATGTCGACGCCGCTCATGCGGGTCTGCGCGGTGAAGGGCACGAAGGCTGCGTGCAGGGTCGCCATGTCGCGGGCGCGGATGCCGTATTTCTCCTTGGCCAGCACGACGATCGAACGGCCTTCCGGCGTCTCGTCGGCGAGCGAGGCGAGCTGGGCGGCGTCGGCCAGCTCCTGTTCGGTGACGCCCTTGACCGGACGAAACTCGGTCGCCTGGCGGTTGCCGAGCGTGATGGTGCCGGTCTTGTCGAGCAGCAGCGTGTCGACGTCGCCGGCGGCCTCGACGGCGCGGCCGGACATGGCAAGCACGTTGAAGCGCACCAGCCGGTCCATGCCGGCGATGCCGATGGCCGACAGCAATGCGCCGATCGTGGTCGGGATCAGCGTCACGAACAGAGCAACCAGGATCGTCACCGGGATATAGCCGCCCGAATAGGAGGCGAAGCTCGGGATGGTCGCGGTCGCCAGCACGAAGATCAGCGTCATGCCGACGAGCAGGATGTTGAGCGCGATCTCGTTCGGCGTCTTCTGGCGCTCGGCGCCCTCGACCAGCGAGATCATGCGGTCGAGGAAGGTCTGGCCGGAGGCGGCGGAGATGCGCACGCGGATCCAGTCGGAAAGCACCTGGGTGCCGCCGGTGACAGCCGAACGGTCGCCGCCGGATTCGCGGATGACGGGCGCGGATTCGCCGGTGATCGCCGCCTCGTTGACGGAGGCCACGCCTTCGATCACCTCGCCGTCGGACGGGATGATGTCGCCGGCCTCGACCAGCACGACATCGCCGACCTTCAGGCTGGTGCCCGGCACCAGCTTGAATTTCGTGCGGTCGCCATTGCTGAGCAGCTTGGCCTGGGTCTCGGTGCGCGCCTTGCGCAGCGAGTCGGCCTGCGCCTTGCCGCGGCCTTCGGCGACTGCCTCGGCGAAATTCGCGAACAGCACGGTGAACCACAGCCAGATGATGATCTGCAGGGTGAAGCCGAGATCGCCGCCCCCGGCGATGAGATCCTTGACGAACAGAACGGTGGTGAGAGCTGAGACGACGGCGACGACGAACATCACCGGGTTCTTGACCAGCGTGCGCGGATCGAGCTTGCGGAAGGCGCCGCCGATAGCGGGCACCAGGATGCGGGCATCCAGAATGCTCGCGGATTTGGACTGGCTCATTTTTGGGCTCCAGTATCGGTTATGTTGGACGGCGCCGGGCGTTCGGTCTTCGGGAAGAGGTGCGGAAGACCGGAAGCCAGCAGCCACAGCACGAACAGCACGGCCGCCATGCCGAGAAAGGTTGAAAGCGTCGGGAAAGGACGAGGCTTCTCGTCCCTTCCGTTGTCAGGCGCTCCGTCACCGGTCTGGTGACCGTCGTGCCGACGTATGTCGTTGAGGCGTGGCATGGTCATCTCAGAAGGTCTGTCCATGGATCATCGCCAAATGCTCGACGATCGGGCCGACGGCGAGCGACGGGAAGAAGGTGAGGCCGCCGACGATGATGATGACGCCGACCAGCAGGCCGACGAACAGCGTGCCGTCGGTCGGGAAGGTGCCGGCCGAAGCGGGCACGGTCTTCTTCGCCGCCAGCGAGCCGGCAATGGCCAGAGCCGGGATGATGACCAGGAAGCGGCCCATCAGCATGCCGATTGCACCCGTGAGGTTGAACCAGGGTGTGTTGCCGGTGAGGCCGCCGAAGGCCGAGCCGTTGTTCGCGGCTGACGACGTGTAGGCATAGAGCACCTCGGAGAAGCCGTGCGGGCCGCCATTGGCCATCGAGGCCACGGCGCTCGGCAGGACCACGGCGATCGCCGTGAAGATCAGCATGGCCAGCGGCAGGCACAGGATGGCGAGCATTGCCATCTTGACCTCCCTGGCCTCGATCTTCTTGCCGAGATATTCCGGCGTACGGCCGACCATCAGACCGGCGACGAAGACGGCGATGACGACGAACATCAGGATGCCGTAGAAACCGGCGCCGACGCCGCCGACGATGACTTCGCCGAGCTGCATGTTGATGATTGGGATCATGCCGCCGAGCGCGGTGAAACTATCATGCATCGCGTTGACGGCGCCGCAGGAGGCTGAGGTGGTGATGACCGCGAACAAGGCCGACAGGGCGATGCCGAAGCGTGTCTCCTTGCCTTCCATGTTGCCGCCGTCGATGCCGAGCGCATGCACCAGCGGATTGCCGGCGGCCTCGGCCCAATAGCAGACGATGACGCCGGCGATGAACAGCACGCCCATCGAAGCGAGGATCGCCCAGCCCTGGCGCTGGTTGCCGACCATGCGGCCGAAGACGTTGGTGAGGCCGGCGCCGAGCACGAAGATGGTCAGCATCTGGACCATGTTCGAGATCGCGTCCGGATTCTCGAACGGATGCGCGGCATTGGCGTTGAAGAAGCCGCCGCCATTGGTTCCGAGCATCTTGATGGCGACCTGCGAGGCGACCGGTCCGAGCGCGATGGTCTGCTTGGCGCCTTCCAGCGTGGTGGCGTCGACATAAGGCCCAAGCGTCTGCGGAATGCCGAGCCAGACATAGACCAGCGTCAGCACGATACACATCGGCAGGAGCACGTAGAGCGTGCAGCGCGTCAGATCGACCCAGAAATTGCCGATCGACTTGCCCGAGGCACGAGCGAAGCCGCGGATCAGCGCGATCGCGATGGCGATGCCGGTGGCGGCCGAGACGAAATTCTGGACGGTGAAGCCCGCCATCTGCACGAGGTAGGACATCGTGCTTTCGCCGCCGTAATTCTGCCAGTTGGTGTTGGTGACGAAGCTCGCGGCGGTGTTGAAGGCGAGCTGCGGGTCGACCGCGGTCATGCCTGCGGGGTTGTAGGGCAGCACGCCCTGCAGCCGCTGCAGCGCATAAAGAACGAGGAAGCCGGCGAGATTGAAGAGCAGCATGCCTGTCGTGTAGACGGCCCAGTGTTGTTCCTCTCGCTCGTTGGTGCCAGCCAGGCGATAAAGGCCGCGTTCAATCGGAACCAGAACCGGTGAAAGAACAGTGCGATCGCCGTTGAACACGCGGTGCATATAGAAGCCGACCGGCTTAACGAGCGCGACGAGGATGCCGCAATAGAGAAGGATTTGTATCCAGCCGTAGATTGTCATTGTGATGGCTTTCCGTGCCTGGCGCCGGAACGTTCAGAAACGCTCGGGGCGGATGAGGGCGTAGGTGAGATAGGCGAGCAGGAACAAGGTCACCGCGCCGCCGAGAATGTAATCGAGAAGCATGATCCGACCCTTCCGCTTAGATTCTGTCGCAGGCTTTGACGTAGGCTAAGGACAGGGCGAAGAACAAAATCCCGATCCCGAGAACTATCAGGTCCATTGCAGGTCTTCCTTTTCCACTTTGTGTTTGCGGGCTCGCGGTGGCGGGCTCAAAACTGCACGCGGACGCTCGACACCTGGGCGGCAACGGCGATCAAAGCGTTTCTTCGAAGGAGATATGGACCCGATCGCCATAAAGGTTCGAGACGGAGCGGGCGGGAAAGATATAGGAATTTTATAGGGGTTTTGGCCGACCCGGCCTGCAGCTCCGGTTGGCTAATGTGCGTTGGCAGATCCATGCCTTTGGCGGTTGGCGGAGCCGCCTGCCGCGGTCGTCATCCACGGGCGGAGCAAGGAGCGTAGCGACGCGCGCAGACCCGAGGATCCATGCCGTAACTTGGAAGCGCCGCGGCGGTCCAGAATTCTGCACCGTTGCACGCTTCGGTCTCGGTGACGGAATGGATTCTAGGGTCTGCGCGCGTCGCTACGCTCCTTGCTCTGCCCTAGAATGACGAGGTTCAGGGGGCCTTCAGCTCATCACCAGCGTTTACGATGACTACCCCACCAGACATCGATAGCCTTGCCCGACAAGGTGATCGCCTACAGCGCCGGCCGTCGGCCTTTCCACGGAATCTCGCTTTCCAACTGCGTGGACAGCGCCAGCACCGTCGCCTCGTCGCCGTAACGGCCGACGAGCTGCACGCCGATCGGCACGCCGCCCGCCGATTGCCCGAGCGGCAGCGAGATCGCCGGCAGGCCGGAGATGTTGAAGGGGAAGTTGAAGACCGCGTCGCCCCATTTGGCGTTGTAGCTGTCGAGATCGGTCTCCGACATGTCGTAGTAGCCGAGCGGACGCGGCAGCTGAGTCAGTGTCGGGGTGATGAAGATGTCATAGGGGTTGAGGTCGCCGACGATATCGCGGCCGATCAGCCTCAGTTGCTCGACGTCGGAAACATGCTTGATGCCGCTGGTCGCACGGCCGCGCTCGATGACCGCCCAGGTCACCGGCTCGACATCCTTCGGTGTCACGGGGCGGCCGACCAGCGTTTCGAGGAAGCCGAAGGTGGCGGCCGTCTGCACGTTGGTCATGTCGGTGTAGGTTTTCCACGCCGCGTCGGTGTCGAGCGGCATGTCGTGCTCCTCGACGTCGTGGCCGAGACGTTCGAGCGCGGCGACCGTGGAAAGCACCGTCTGCTTGACTTCAGGATCTATCGCGGCGCCGTTCGGCGGCGTGACGGTAAAGCCGATGCGCAATTTCTTTGGGGCACGGGCGGAGAGGTTGAGCCAGCTTTCCGCCGGCGCCGGCGGCGTGTAGGCGTCGCCGGGCAGGGCGCCGGCCACCGCGTCGAGATAGGCGGCGGTGTCGCGCACGGTGCGCGAGCAGCAGAGGAAATAGGCGCCGCCATACCAATAGTCGCCGTAGGGCGCGAGGCTGACGCGACCGCGCGACGGTTTCAGGCCGACAATGCCGCAGCAGGACGCCGGCACGCGGATCGAGCCGGCGCCGTCGCTGGCCTCCGCGATCGGCACCATGCGCGAAGCGATCGCGGCGGCAGCGCCGCCGCTGGAGCCGCCCGGCGTGATGCCTTGCTTCCACGGGTTCTTCGTCGTGCCGTAGAGTTTTGGCTCGGTGGTGATCGACCAGCCGTTCTCCGGCGCGTTGGATTTGCCGACGAGGACGAGCCCGGCGGCCTTGATGCGGCGCACCACCTCGCTGTCGGAATCGGGGACGAAGTCCTTTAGGTAGCGGCAGGAGTTGGTAAGGGGCGCGCCTTTCCAGGACGAGGCGAGCTCCTTGAGCAGATAGGGTACGCCGGCGAAGGGTGCGTTCTTGTCCACCGTCGCCGCCTGGGCGCGCGCCATGTCGTAGAGGCGGTGGATGACCGCATTGAGCGATGGGTTGAGGCGTTCGATCATGGTGATCGCCGCTTCAACGAGCTCAGCCGGCGAAACCTCGCCGCGCTTCACCAGGTCGGCGAGCGCCAGCGCGTCGGATTCGGCATAGGTTTCCAGCAAGCTCTTCGAGATCGCGGCCATGTGTTCCTCCCACTTACAAGTGCCGTCAGTTGCGAACTGGCCCAGACTCACCCTCACCCAGCCTCCGCTTCGCTCGGCTGACCTCTCCCCGGCGGGGAGAGGAGATTGTCAGCGCCGGCGCTTCCCTCTTCTCCCCTCGGGGAGAAGGTGGCCGCGAAGCGGCCGGATGAGGGGGAGTGCCGCGACTTGTGCCAGAGAAGGCTCAGGCCAGCTCGACGGTCCGCTTCTCCGCGATGCTCTGCTCGGCCGCCAGCACGATGCGCAGGCTGTTGACGGCCGCGTCCATCTGCTCGGTCAGATCGAGGTCCTCGCGGATTGCGCGCAGGAAGAAGCCCTGCTCGCGGTCGCAGAGTTCCTGGTGCCCGGGCTCGTCCTCCATGCTGACGATCTCGTCGGGCTTGGCAAAATTCTTGTCGCCGTCGACCTGGGCATAGTGGATCTTCAGCGCGTCGGTCTTGGTGTGGCGGTCGATGTCGGCGGAATCGGACACTTCCTCGGCATCCTTGGCGCTGCTGCCCGACTGGCCGGCGACGATCGAGACCGCGCCCTTCGGGCCGACCACGTCCTTCACGAAATAGGCCGTCTCGCTCATCATCGGGCCCCAGCCGGCCTCGTACCAGCCGACTGAGCCGTCGTCGAAGGTGACGTGCAAATGGCCGTAATTCTGCTTGTCGGCCTCGGCCCAGAGTTTTGCGCCGATGCCGTGCACGCGCACCGGCTTGGCGCCGGTCAGCTGGCACATGACGTCGACATAATGCACGCCGCAGTCGACAATCGGGATCAGCGAGTCGATCAGGTTCTTGTGCCAGTGCCAGGCGGCGCCGCTGCTCTGCTGGTTGAGGTTCAGACGCATCACCAGCGGCTTGCCGAGCGTCTTGCCGACCTCGATGAATTTGATCCAGGACGGGTGTACCCGCAGGATATAGCCCAGCACCAGCTTGCGGTTCTTCGCCCGCGCCGCTGCCACCACCTTTTCGGCGTCCTCGATGTTGGTGGCGAGAGGCTTTTCCATGAAGACATGGCAGTTGGCGGCGATCGCCTTCAGCGCGTATTCGGCGTGCGTGTTAGGCCAGCTGTTGATCGAGACCGCATCCGGCTTCGTCTCCTTCAGCGCCAGGTCGAAATCCTCATAGAGCGGGTAGCCGGCGAGTTCCTTGGGGATCTTCTTGTTGCTTTTGATGTTGCGGCTCATGATGCCGACGATCTCGAAGCCGTCGGAGCGGTGATAGGCGCTGGCATGCGATGCGCCCATATTGCCCAGACCAACCACCAGTATTTTCACCTTGTCGGCCATCGAAGCCTCCCCAATGCTCTTTGAATGGAATGGCGGGCGGCGCCTCCCGCCGCCCGTTGGTCATGGCAGTCGCGTTACTTGACGGCGGAATCGAACAGGTGCGCCTTGATCTTGTCGACGTCGAGGGCGGCAAAGCCTTCCGACAGTTTCACGCCCTCGGCATCGGCCTTGACCTTGGCCTTGTCGAAGTCGTTGGCGGCCGGGATCAGATCGTTGGTGCAGACATCCTCGGCCTTCACCGGCGCGCTGATCTGGCCGATCTTGAGGATCTCGTCGAAGAAGCCCTGCCAGCTCGCCATGTCGTGCGAGCCCCAGCCGCCGCGCTTCTCCATGTCGCCGCGGAAGACGTTGATCTGCTGCAGGATCGAGGTGGTGCCGAGCTCGGGACCGAGGTTCTTGGCCAAGGTCGGGAACTGCTCGAACACGGCTTCGACCGCGGCGCGCGGATTCTGGTAGCCGAATTCGAGGCCCATCGCCCAGCCGCGCAGATACTTCTCCAGGAAGGCCTTCTTATCGGCATCCTCGAGGTCGGCGGCGCGCACGACGAAGGTGTTGGCCGGCAGCTTGGAGTTCTTGACGCCGAGCCAGTACTCGAAGTCGAGTCCCTTGGCGATCCATTCGGCGCGCAAGCCTTCCCAGGAAAGCGCCGCATCGCCCTGGCCGCCGGCCAGCGCGGTGCCCCAGGTCGGCCAGCCGGCCTCGACATATTTCACCTTCTTGATGTCGACGCCCTGGGCCGCCAGCAGCGGATCGACGATCGCCTGCCAGGCGGCGGAGCCGAGCAGAATGGTCTTGCCTTCGAGGTCCTTCAGGTTGTTGGTGCCCTGGCCCTTGCGGAAGGCGAGGCTGAAAGTATCGCGCGCGCCCATGTGGAAGACGGACTTCAGCTTCATGCCGTTTTGAATGGCGAAGGAGAAGACGCCGGGCGAGGGGAAGCCCATGTCGGCCTGGCCGACATCGACGAATTTCACCGTCGCGGTGCCATCCGAAGGGCCGGGCTGCATGTCGGTGGCGAGGTCGCCGAAATAGCCGGCCTTCTTCGCCGACCAGTAGGGATAGTCGTCCAGCACTTCGAGCGTGCCGCGCGGCGAGATCCAGGTGAATTTCTCATAGGCCGCCGCCCGGGCCTTCAGGCCGGACGCGCCGAGCGCGGTGGTGGTCACGACGCCGGCCGCCGTCACCTGCAGGAAGTAGCGGCGGCTGATGCCGGCCGGAGCACTGGAATGGATCGGATTATCGTTGGTCATGGCATTCCCCTTTTGTTGATTGCCCTTATTGATCGCTTGCCTTGCCTCCGCCCGCCTCCCGGGCGTGATTTTTGTCCGTCGGTCAGGTCTCCCAGCTCGCCCATTTCTTGCCGATCAGGAAGAACAGCACGTAGATCAGGATGCCGAGCGTCGACAGGATCAGCACCACCGCGAAGAATTGCGGCATCTGGATCATCGAGGAGTAGGAGGTGAGCCGGTTGCCGAGGCCGAAGCCGCCGCCGACCATCTCGGCGCCGACAGCGGTGAGCAGGCCGAAGATGGCGCCGATCATCAGCCCGACCAGGATCATCGGCAGCGCCATCGGCGCGCGGATCTTCCAGAAGATCTGCAGGGTGCTTGCGCCATAGGAGCGGGCCAGGGCGATCTTGGCGCTGTCGACGCGGCGGAAGCCGGTCGCGGCATTGATCATCACCATCGGGCCGGCAGCCAGAGCGACCGCGATGATGCGCGGCGTGTAGCCGAAGCCGAAGCGCAGGATCAAAAGCGGCACCAGCGCCAGCATCGGTGTGGTGACCAGGATCAGGATGTAGGGCGCCACGATCTTCTCGGCGAAGGGGAACTGCGTGATCATCGCCGCCATCACAAGGCCGACGATGGCGCCGATGGCGAAGCCCGAGACGAGCTCCACCAGCGTGTAGCCGAGATGCGGGGCGATCAGCGGGAACTCGTCGAACAGCGCGTAAACGATCGAGCTCGGCGGCGGCATAATGTATTGCGGCACGTGGAAGATGCGCAGCGCCAGCTCGATGCCGCCGATGATCACCACGGCGACCGCAAGGATCGCTGCCACCTCTGCGCCGGATTTGATGCCGGGGCCGCTGGCGAAGGCCGAAAGATTGGTCAGGCTGACATCCTGGCCGTCTCCCGATTTCGCCTTCGAGAATTCCGGAATGGCGTCGCCCCCGCTCACGGCCTGATCCTAACGATTTCAGCGCTCTTGTGCTCCGGCTGGTCCTGGGCCTGCGGCCTCCGCTCGCCGACAATGTCCATCTTGATCTTGTTGGTGAGGTCGAAGACCTCTTTCGTCGCCATGATCTCCAGCGAGCGCGGGCGCGCGAACGGCACGTCGTAGATCTTGGCGACGCGGCCCGGCCGCGTGGTCAGCACCACGACGCGGTCGGAGAGGAAGATCGCTTCCTCGATCGAGTGGGTGATGAAGACGATGGTCGTCTTGGTGTCGAGCCAGATCTCCTCGACGAGGCGGTTCATCTCCTCGCGGGTGAAGCTGTCGAGCGCGCCGAAGGGCTCGTCCATCAAAAGCACGGAGGGCTTCAATGCCAGGGCGCGAACGATCGCGGCGCGCTGCTGCATGCCGCCGGAAAGCTCGCGCGGGAATTTACCGCCGAAGCCATCGAGCCCGACGCGGTGCAGGAGATGGGCGATCCAGGCGCGGTCGGGCTTCTCGCCCTTGATCTCGAACGGGAAGTTTATGTTGGCGTCGAGATTGCGCCAGGGCAAAAGATTCGCTTCCTGGAAGACGATGCCGATCTCGGGGCGCGGTCCGGTGATTTCCTTGCCGTCGAGCAGGATCGCGCCGGCGGTCAGCCGATGCAGGCCCGACATAGACCACAACAGCGTGGTCTTGCCGCAGCCGGAGGGGCCGACGATCGAAACGATCTCGTTGGGTTGAACATCGAGGCTGCAGCGGTCCAGCGCCAGAAGATCGCCGGAACCTGTCTGATAGACCTTGGTCGCTGCCTGCACGCCGAGCTTCGGCGTTCTTGCGCTTGCCGTACTCATGCTCCCCCTCGGAGACTGCGCGATGAGTTGCCCAAGGCCCCATCTGTCCGCAAAATCAGTCTGTAACTATCCTACTTTACTGTCAAGCAGCGACAGACGGCGGAAGCAATCAGGTTCAATCACATATTATCTAATATGCTGATTTGAAACGATTTTATCGCCTCTTGCGGTGCGTGTTACTTTCCTACATACTCATCGCGGTTGATTGCCTATGGCCAGCGGGCGGATAATCGCGAAGATGACGGATCCAGAAGCGGGCTGGGGAGGACTGGCGAATGACCGAAGCTGACAGCCAGGCATTGCGAATTGCGGACGAAGACGGCGACCGGCACGACCATGTCAGGCGCTTTCCCGATATCATCTCGCAGGTGAAGGACAGCTATGCGGAGCTGCGGCCGGCCGAGCGCCGCGTCGCCGATGTCGTGCTCGACGACGTCAAATATGCGGTCGATGCTTCCAATGCGGCGCTGGCTCAACGTGCCCGGGTCAGCGAGCCGACGGTGACACGGTTCTGCCGCGCCATCGGCTGCGAGGGCGTGCGCGATTTCAAGCTGAAGCTGGCGCAGAGCCTCGTCGTCGGCGCGCTCTATCTCGCCACCAAGCCCCAGCCCGCGAACAGCGACAGCGGCATGCCGTTCTGGAACGCCGTGTTCGGGGAGGCGCGACGCGCGCTGCAGGAGGCGGAGCGGCAGATCGATCCGGGACAGCTGCAGAAGGCGGCGGAACTGATCGCGAAGGCACGGCAGGTGACGGTGTTCGGCCTCGGCGGCAGTTCGTCGGCGCTGGCGCAGGAGACGCAATACCGCCTGTTCCGCTATGGCATCACCATAAGCGCGCAATGCGATCCTTATTTGATGCGCATGACCGCCTCGACGCTGAAGCCGGGCGATTTGGTGATCGCGATCTCGGCCACAGGGCGCACGCGCGAGGTGATCGAGGCGGTGGAGCTCGCCAAGCATTACCGCGCCAACGCGATCTGCGTGACGGCGCCCGACACCGAGCTGACACGGGTCTGCGACGTGCGGCTGACGGTTGCCGTGCCCGAATATCCCGACACGCTGAAGCCGACCGCGTCGCGCTACGCATTCCTGGCGGCCATCGATCTGCTGGCGGTGGCGGCAGCCTACAAGATTGACGGTCCGGCGCGCGAGACGGTGCGCAGGATCAAATACAACGCGCAGATCCATCGGACGGGCAAGGAGATGGAGCCGCTGGGGGATTAGCGACTACCCTTCTCCCTTGTGGGAGAAGGTGGATCGGCGCGTTAGCGCCGAGACGGATGAGGGGTGTTCCAGCGGAGTGAGGCCTTGGCTTTCCCTGGAGCACCCCTCATCCGTCGCCTTCGGCGACACCTTCTCCCACAAGGGGGAGAAGGGGAAGGCGCCGCCGGATTTCGAACTGAAAAAGGGAACGAAGAAAAATGCTCGACATCGCACCATCGCAACAGGCGGCGACCTGGCTCGGCTCATTCGGCCGGGCGCTGGAGGCGGGCGATATCGAGGCGGCGACGAACCTCTTTGCGGAGGATTGCTACTGGCGCGATCTTTTGACCTTCACATGGAACATAAAGACCATGGAGGGGCAGGCCGCGATCCGCGAGATGCTGAAGGCCACGCTGTCGCTGGCGCAGCCATCACATTGGCACCTGACCGGCGAGCCGAGCGTCGACGACGGCATCGTCGAGGCTTGGTTCACATTCGAGACTGGGGTGGCGCGGGGCGAGGGGATCCTGCGGCTCAAGGATGGCCGCTGCCGTACGCTGTTCACGGCGATGAGCGAGCTCAAGGGTTTCGAGGAGCAAAAGGGCCCGGCGCGGCCGCTCGGCATCCGCCACAAGGCCGACCCCAAGCGCGAGACCTGGGCCGAAGCGAGAGCGCGTGAGGCGCGCGATCTCGGCGTGCACGAGCAGCCCTATTGCCTGGTGATCGGCGGCGGGCAGGGCGGCATCATGCTCGGCGCCCGGCTGCGGCAGCTCGGCGTTCCGACGCTCATCATCGAGAAGAATGCGCGCGCCGGCGATTCCTGGCGCAACCGCTACCGCTCGCTCGTGCTGCACGACCCGGTCTGGTATGACCATCTGCCCTACATTCCGTTCCCGGAAAACTGGCCGGTCTTCACGCCCAAGGACAAGATGGGCGACTGGCTGGAAATGTACACGCGCGTCATGGAGCTGAACTATTGGGTGGCCGCCAAATGCATCAGCGCTGCCTATGACGAGGCCGAAAAGGTCTGGACCGTGGTGGTCGACCGCGTCGGCCAGCGCGTCACGCTGAAGCCGAAGCACATCGTCTTCGCCACCGGCGCCTACGGGCCGCCGCGGCGGATCGAATTGCCGGGCGTCGACAGCTTCAAGGGCGAGCTTTTGCATTCCAGCCAGTATCCCACCGGCGAGAAGTTCCGCGGCAAGCGCGTCGCGGTGATCGGTGCTGCAAGCTCCGGCCACGATGTCAGCGTCGACCTGTGGGAAGCAGGCGCCAAGGTCACCATGGTGCAGCGCTCGCCGACGACCGTGGTGAAGTCCGACACGCTGATGGATGTCGGCTTCGAGATCTTTTCCGAGAAGGCGCTGGCGCGCGGCATCACCACCGACAAGGCCGACATGATCGTGGCTTCCACGCCCTTCGCTTTGGTGCCCAAGGGCCAGCGCGCGCTCTATGACGTGATCAGGGCGCGAGACGCGGATTTCTACACGCGTCTCAGCGACAGCGGCTTCGCCATCGATTTCGGCGAAGACGAGACCGGGCTCTTGATGAAGGCCTATCGCACCGGCTCGGGCTATTACATCGATGTCGGCGCCTGCGAGCTGATCCTGAACGGCGAGATCAAAGTCAAAAGCGGCGTCGGCATCAAGTCGCTGACGCCGAACGGCATCCTGTTCGAGGACGGCAGCGAATTGGAAGTCGATGCGATCGTCTGCTGCACCGGTTATCAGTCGATGAACGAGACGGTTGCCGCTATCGTGTCACGCGAGGTCGCCGACAAGGTCGGTCCGTGCTGGGGCCTCGGCTCCGGCGTGAAGGGCGACCCCGGTCCCTGGCAGGGCGAGTTGCGCAACATGTGGAAGCCGACGGCGCAGGAGGCGCTGTGGTTCCACGGTGGCAATCTGGCGCTGTCGCGCTTCTATTCGAAATATGTGGCGCTGCAGCTGAAGGCGCGGATGGAAGGAATTGCGACGCCTGTTTATGGCGAGCCGAGTAATTCGCGAACCTAGCGTTTGTTATCCTGGGGCGGTGCGACGCGAGGCGGTACGTAGACCCTAGAACGACGATTTTGAGGGGCCAAGATGCCTGGCCGCCACATCCACATGCGTGTGATGCGCATGCGCTTCGAAGCGTTCGGTCTCGTCGTGGTCGGGCGCTTCGTTTGGCCACCATTTGCCGCCGATGGCAATGCCGTTGGACACCAGGCGCTGGTCCGCGATCAATGATGCCCCGACAGCATCGACGAAGGTGAAGCGGCCGGGCTGGAGCCGCAGCACCGCGACGTCGCCGATGCCGCCGACCTTCAGCGCACCGAGCTCGGGTCGGGCGATCGCCTGCGCGGGATTCACCGTCGCGGCGCGCAGCACCTCGACCAGCGGCATGCCGAGCGCCATGAGCTTCGACATGCAGACCAGCATGTCGAAGGCCGGGCCGTCGACGCAGTAGAGGTGAACGTCGCTCGATATGACGTCGGGCGCGAGACCCTCGGCGAGCATCGCCTTCGCCACCTCGAAGTCGAAGGAGCCCATGCCGTGGCCGATGTCGAAGATGACGCCGCGCTCGCGCGCGAGCCGCATGTCGGGCCGCACCGTGCCCGAGGCGAAGACCGGGGCGTTGGGGAATGGCCGGAAGCAGTGGGTGAGGATGTCGCCGCGGCGCAGCCTGGGCAGCACTTCCGAACGGCCCGGCGGCGGTTCGTCGATATGCGCCATCAGCGGCAAGCCGACCTTGTCAGCGGCTTCGAGCGCGAGATCGACCGGGGCGATGCCGCTGGTACCGCCGGCATGCTTGCCGGAGCGGACTTTCACGCCGACGACGAGATCGGTGTGCTCGCGCACCGCGGCCACCGTCTCGCGCGGCTCGCAGAGCCTGAGGTCGCTGCATTCGCCGACCGATACGGTCTTGGCGAAGCCGAATATGCCGGCAAAGGAAATGTTGACGTAAGCGAGGATGCGGACCTTCGAGCGCTCGATGACATGGCGGCGAAAGCCGAGGAAATTGCCGGCGCCGGCGCTGCCGGCATCGACGAAGGTGGTGGTGCCGCTCTTGGCGGCCAGCCGGTCGGCATCGACACCGAGCGAGGTGCCGCCCCAATAGACATGGCTGTGCAGGTCGACGAGGCCGGGCGTGACGATGCAGTCCCTGGCGTCGACCACCTGCGCGGCATGTTCGGCATCGATGGCGGCCTCGATCGCGGCGACGCGGCCATCGGCAATGGCGACGTCGCGCTGCGCGTCCAGGCCCGATGCGGGATCGATCACGCGCCCGCCCTTGATCAGGAGATCGAACTGCATCGGTACCTCCGGTTTTGTAGCGCGATCAGACCGGCCGGTAGGCGACGGCCTCGACCTCGATCTTGATGTCGATCATCAGGCGCGACTCGACCGTGGTGCGCGCCGGCGGGTCGTTTGGGAAATGCTTCGCATAGACGGTGTTGAAGGTGCCGAAATCGCGCGCGTCCTCCAGCCAGACGGTGGTCTTGACCACATCGTCCATGCCGCAGCCGGCCAGCGCAAGCGCCGCCTTGACGTTCTGCAGCACCTGCTCGGTCTGCTCGGCGATGCCGCCCTTCACCACCAGCCCGTCGCTGCCCACCGGCACCTGGCCGGAGACATAGACGAAATCGCCGGCGCGCACGGCGGGCGAGAGCGGGACATGCGATTTTCCAAAGCATTGCTTGGGCAAGTGAGTCTCCTCTTGGCGTTTGAGCGTAACCGGTCGCATAGCCGTCTACGCCTGTCGGCACGATCCTCATAGAGGCAATGTCGGAAAGCAACATTTTTTCGAAATCCATGTTGCTTTATTACAGAAGCCTGAGCATCTTGCGCTTCACGCCATTTTCGACGGCCGCGCGACATGAGGGGAGATCCAGCATGACCTTCGATAAGAACCCCTTCCCGGAAGGCGATGCCGACCGCCACGCGCTTTGGGAAATGCTGGTGCGGCGCGATATCGATGCCTTCCTCGGCCAAGACTGGTCGATGGTCGAGGACGATTTTATCGCCGAGAGCTTCTTCGGCATGCACGCGCATTTCCTCAGCAATGCCGACGCTTGGCGGCTGCAGTTCCCAAGGCTCGAAGTCTATCGTGACGAATGGCTGCGTCAGGCCAAGGAAACTGCGGCGACGAAATTCGCCGAACCGCTGCGCGAGGCGCTGTTTCGCGTCACCAACATGCGCGACATCGATGTCGACGGTGATCGCGCGGTGCTGCACAAGAAGTTCGATGGTTCCGTCGCCAAGGCCGATGGCGGCGTCGACCGGCTGAAATGGCAGACGCTCTATTTCTGCCGCAAGGTGGGCGGCCGCTGGAAGATCGCCGGCTTCGTCGGTTACATGCCGCATCCGCTGGGCTAAAGCGTGCCGTGAGGCCGGCCTGCAAACGGCGGGTTCCCGCGCTTCCGGTGCTCACATACGCAGGCAAACGCTTCAGAGCCTATGACAGCCGCGGCAACCGCTCATCGGGCGAGCGGTGGTCGAACACGACCCCCATGGTCTTACCAACGGCGGCCATCACGATCAGCTCGACCAGATGGTCATCGCTGTCCTCGCACGATGGATCGGCATGGCGTATGGCCACGAGCATGGCGCGTGTGGAAACGGTGTCGCCGGCGCGAAACTTCGAAAGGGCAGACGAAACAAGGTCTTGCACCGTCGGATCCATGACGGGCACTTCCGCAGCGACGTTCATTGGCCTCCTCCTGCCATGAACCCTCCCTGGAAAGATGATACGCCAATGGCTGGATTGCGCCAGCGAAATGGTGGTCCGACCAGTGCCGATGGCGACAGCCTGCCGCCATCCGCCGTGTAGGGACGAGCTCACGCTCGCGCATGGGGGCGAGCCGACGCTCGCCCATGGGGACGAGCACGCTCGCCCTTAGATGTGGAACACCGCCCGGCGGTGCGCGGCCATGCTCGACGTGCCCAGCTTCGGTTGATAAGCCCGCTTGCGCGCATGGAGGCGTTCTGAGTCGAAATATGACGGTTGCAATCGAGATGGGGCAGACGAGCGCAGGCGCGCCGGCGGCCCTCGACCTTGAGGAATTGCTGGCGACCCGCCTGCTGGTGCAGGGCAATTCGGGTTCCGGCAAGTCGCATCTGCTGCGCCGGCTGCTCGAACAGAGCGCGCCCTGGGTGCAGCAGACCATCATCGACCCCGAAGGCGATTTCGTGTCGCTGGGTGAACGCTTTGGACATCTGGTGATCGACGCCGAGGAGCATACCGAGCGCGGTCTGCAGGCGGCGGGCGAGCGCGCGCGCATCCACCGCGTCTCGACGGTGCTCAATCTCGAGGGGCTCGACGCCGAGAACCAGATGCGGCGCGCAGCGGCTTTCCTCGGCGGTCTGTTCGAGGTCGCGCGCGACCACTGGTACCCGATGCTGGTGGTCGTCGACGAGGCGCAGCTCTTCGCGCCCGCCGCCGCCGGCGAGGTTTCGGACGAGGCGCGCAAGCTCTCGCTCGGCGCCATGACCAATCTGATGTGCCGCGGCCGCAAGCGCGGGCTGGCCGGCATCATCGCCACGCAGCGGCTAGCGAAGCTCGCCAAGAACGTCGCGGCGGAAGCCTCCAACTTCCTGATGGGCCGCACTTTCCTCGACATCGACATGGCGCGCGCGGCCGACCTGCTCGGCATGGAGCGGCGCCAGGCCGAAGCCTTCCGCGACCTGGAGCGCGGGCATTTCATGGCGCTTGGGCCCGCTTTGTCGCGCCGCCCGCTCGGCGTGCGCATCGGCCAGACCGAGACCAGCCCGCGCAACGGCACGCCGCGGCTGATGCCGCTGCCGGAAGCGGCGTTGGAGGATGCGCGCTCGATCATCCTTGCCGCGCCGCCGCCGGAGACGGTCAGGCCGCAGCGCCGGCCTTCGCCGGATCTCCTCGACCAGCTGATGGCAGCCAAGGCCGCGCCGCTGGAGATACGCCCTGAGCCGGCCGAGCCGCAGCCCAGCGCCGAGGACCTGGCCGAACGGCGCGAGCGCATGGACCGCATCCTGCGCGCCATTCTGGCCGAGCCCGATGCGGGTTTCCGCGTCATCGGCGTGCTCTATCAGGAGTTCGTGGTCCGCTGCCGCATCGAAGGGCTTGCCTCGGTGGTGCCCGATCTTCCGGAATTCCGCCGCATGCTGACCAGGGCGCGTGCCGGCGTCGGCTCCGACATGGCCGAGGACGATGCCTGGCGGGACGTCTCCGTGCGCGCCTCGCTGCTGCCCGAGGACATGCAGGGCGTGTTCATGATGATCGCCCGCGCCGCCAAAGAGGGCTGGCCTTGCCCGAGCGACGCGGCGATTGCGCGGGCCTACGGCTCGCATTCGCTGCGGCGGGCGCGGCGGCTGCTCGATTATATCGAGGAGCAGGGCCTCATTGTCTGCCAGGTCGACGGCACAGGGCGACGCACTGTGACGCTGGTCGAGCTCGCCTGGGCGACGGCGCCGGGCGATCCCAATGCCGCAGAGCAGGACAGCTCGGCGGCGTGATTACGGCTGCAACTCGATCGTGCGGACATCGCGGAGCGGCGGCGCGCGATGGGTAGAGACGACGACGATCCTATCGCTGAAGCGGGCGAGCAGTCGCTCGAGGATACGCTCTCCTTGTGCCTCGTCGAGGTGTTCGGTCGGTTCGTCAAGCAGCATAACGGGTCGGGATGACAGCCAGGCGCGCGCGAGGTTGATACGCTGGGCTTCGCCGAGCGAGAACCTGTCCTGCCTGACCCAGCTGTCCAGCCCGCCCGCGTCGCGGATGCGGCCGTCCATCTCGACGGCTTCCAGCGCCCGCCAGAGTACGGCATCCGGAGCATCGCCGGCAAAGAGATTGGCGCGGACGGTGTCCTCGAGCACGACCGCGTCGTGCAGGACGAGGGATACGAGCGCCCGCCGCTCGCCTGCCGACAGGATGCGGTCGTCGGTGGCGAAGGCATCGTCGCCGATCCAGCCGGCGATCTGCTTGAGCAGGCTCGTCTTGCCCGAGCCGCTTGCGCCGACGAGCAGTGTCGGCTGGCCCCGCGCGAGGAGCAGAGAGATGGGCGTTCCGATCGACCGGCCGTCGGGCGCACGGCGGTGCAGGCCGCCATGAAGCAGCAGGCCGGGCTTGATGTCATCCAGGGCGAATTCGCGCCTGCCGGCGGCGGTGCCGCGTGTCCATTGGCCGATTTCGGCGCGAGCCGCGTTGCGGCGGAGCACGGCAACCAGCATGCGCGATGCGCCATTCATGGTTTCGCCCAGCGCCAGCCAGGAGAAGGCGAGCAGCATCGGCGCGAGAAGCTCCGTGCCTTGTCTGCCCGCATACCAGGCAGCCGCCATCACACTGACGCCGGCAACCGGACCGAAAGCCGCGCCGATCATGTCCAGCATGGCCTGCAGCCGGCGAAGGGCAAGCTGCGCGGCGTCGGCGCGAGAGAGCGCGGCAAGGGCCTCAGTGCATTCGCGGTTCCAGGCGCCCTCCGCCTTCAGGGGTACCGCTGACGCCATGGCCGCGCCAAGCCGGCTCGCGCCCCCGCGGCGCAGCGACCTGGTCTCACGCCATGCCATGGCGCCAGCTCTGGCCACCCGGTTCCCCGCGAACAGGATGGCAAGCAGCAAGACTATGATGGGCAGGAGGGACAAAGGCGCCAGCACTGCCGAGCCGGCAACCAGGACCGCGAGGCCGCAGGCAAGCGTCAGAGCCGGCAGGCCGGCGCGCAGCCTGGCGAAGTCGAGGTCCTCGACATCGTCCAGATAGTCGGCAAGGCGCGAATCGTCGCCCAGCTGCCATCCGGCCCGGCGCACCGCCGGCGCCGCCGCCATCGCGGCGAACAGCTCGACGCGACGCGATATCTGATCGGTGAGCGCGGCCTTGTGGCCGGTCAGGCGCTCGCCATAGCGGGCGGCGGTGCGGCCAACCGCGAACAGCCTGATGAAAGCCGCGGGGGTGTGAAAGTTGAAAGTGAAAGCGGTGGCGGAAAGGCCGGCGATCGCCACCGAGCCGAGCAGCCAGGCGGACACGCCGCCCAGCAATATGGCGCAGGCCAGCGCGGTGAAGGCGAAGCCCGTCGCCAGCCGCCACGACTTCCGGTTCGATGACTGAAACGCTGTGCTCATGCCGCCACCTCGACGGTATCGTCACGGGTGAGATCCACAACCAGGTCGGCGGCGGCGGCAAGCTCCCGGTCATGCGTCGCCACAACGACCAGCCGCGCCTCTGAAATCCCGATCAGCATGCGCCGCACGGCCTCGGCGGTCGCGCGGTCGAGTTTTGCCGTCGGCTCGTCGGCCAGCACGGTCCGTCCGAAAAGTTGCGCGCGGGCGATGGCGATGCGAAGCCGCTGGCCGCCCGAAAGATTGGCGCCGCCCTTGTCCAGCCTTGCATCGAGACCGCCCGGCAGCAGGGCGTCGTCGAGCAGCCCGATCGCGCGCGCGGCATTTTCCAGCCGGCTCCGATCCAGCGCGCCGCCATTCCACGAAATAGCCTCCGACAACGTTCCTTCGGGCACGTAGGCATCCGTCGAAACCCAGGCGATCTCCCCAGCGGCCAGCGGACGGGTTCCCGGCGTCGGCATGGCGCCCGGCTCGAGCCCGGCGAGACGGCGCAGAAGCTTCGATTTGCCCGATCCGCTCGGACCGACGATGGCGACGAGGCCATGTGCAGGCAATGTCAGGCGCAACCGGTCGAGCACCGGCAAGGTCGTCGACGCGATCGGTTCGGCGCCGAGCAGCCGGTCCAGCGCGGTGGCAGCCGCCAACCCTTCCGCCTTGGCATGGTACTGCTCCGAGAAGCGGCGGAATGGTGCGAAATATTCCGGCGCGATCATCAGGATGAACAGGCTCTGCCAGAGCTCGAGATTGGAGAAGCCGGGGATCGTCGCAAGCTTCAGGTGCCCCAGGCCGAGGAGGATGGCGAGGATCGCAATCGAGAGCGAGGCGAAGAAGTCGATGATCCCGGCATTGGCAAAGGCTATACGCAGCAGACCGATCGTCTCGCCCGCGTAGCCCTCCAGGCGATGGCCGAGTTTTGCCTCCTCGCTTGCCGTCGCGTGGTTGGCAAGAATTGTGGGCAGCGTGCGGACGCGGTCGGCGAACTGGCCCGCCAGCCGGCCGAAGGCACACTCCTGGGCGTCGGCGCGCCGGCGGATCGCATTGCCCACCAGCGCGAAGAACAGGATCATGACCGGCGTCAGGCAGATGACCAGCAGCGCGGCCTGCCAGGAGACGAAGCAAAGCGCGATGGCAGCGAGCAATGGCCCGGCCGCCATCATGGCCGTGGCGGCACGATGGCCCACCACCAGTGCGGCGATCGCCTCCGGATGGCGCTGCATCGAGACGATCAAGGCCCCTGTCGAGAGCGACTGCAGCTGCCGCGCCGGCATCTTGCCCAGTCGCTCGCTCGCGAGCGCCCGCAGTCGCGTCGACATGGCGTTTTCCGCGGAAGCCTGCATCCTTTCGGCGGCGAATCCGGCGAGGCATGTGGCCGCGAGCAGCGCGATCATCCCGGCGACGAGCCATGGATCGACCGTCTCGCCCATCACGAGCCGGCCGGCGGCCATCGCCGCCGTCGCGGCGAAGCCGAGCCTGAGCACGGTGCGGACCGCCTGCAAGGCGAGAAGACCGCGCAATCCACGCCTTGCCAATCCCTCGGCGGCGGAAAGCGACTGAAAGGTACCGGGCGTCGCGGCGGCGGAATCAGGAACCGGTGCGGGAACGACCTGCGTTTTCATGGCCCGCTTCTCGCACAGGCGAGGAGGACATGAGTTGATTCAGGTCAAGTCCCCAGCATTCGTGTCGCGCTATGAGGCGATGTCCAGAAAGGATGCTCCATGTCCGACTTTCTTCCTCGGCGTCGCGACGGTAATCGCCACGGTGGGCTGGCGATGTTCCCGATCCTGTTGCCGTCGAGCAGCAACCCGCCTTGAGCCCGGGCGTGACGGAGGAAGCTGTCATGACGAGCGCCGAGCCGGAGCCGCTGCACAGCCCGGCAGATATGCGGCGGGCGCATATGCAGAAGCTCGCGCTCTGCCACATGCTCGAAGGCATCGCCGACGACCTGCCGTCGCGCGTCGATCGGCTCCAGTGCCTGGCCGTGGCGGCCGACCTCTTGCCGCTGCTGCGCGAGTGCCAACGCTTCGAGGAAGAGGTCGTCTTCCCTGCCTTCGTGCGGCAGACGGGCGAGGAAGACACTGTCGCGCGACTGAAGCTCGAGCACCTGGAGGATGAAAGCGCGGCGGCGGATCTCAGCGAGGCGCTGCTGGCCTATGGCCACGGGCGGCAGATCGAAAATCCCGAGGCGTTCGGCTATATGCTGCGCGCCTTCTTCGAATCGTTGCGCCGCCACATTGCCTTTGAGCGCGACCACGTGCTGCCGAAGGTTCTCCGCAATCAGTAAGTATTTGTCTTTACGCAATTCCGGACGGAAAACCGCTATGCACTTTTCCTGGAATTGCTCTAAACGAACGCCCCGGGGATCAGTCTCCGGCCCGCGCGGCCAGGCGCCCGATGTCGTCGACGATGACGTAGCGGTTGTTTTCGACGCGGATGACGCCCTCGCCCCGCAGCCGGGTGATCTGCCGGCTTACCGTCTCGACGGTGAGACCCAGGAAATCCGCGATCTCCGCGCGCGACAACGGCAGATCGAAAGCGGCGCCGCGCCGCTCCGGCCCGGCGGCGGGGTCGATGTTGCGCGCGATCATCAGAAGGAAGCTCGATATCTTCTCGGAGGCCGTCTTGCGGCCGAGCGCCACCATCCAGTCGCGCGCCTGGTCAAGCTCGCGCAGCTTCTGTTCGAGCAGGCGATGCTCAAGGTTGGGCTGCTCCTTTATCATGCGCTCCAGCGCCTGGCGCGGGAACGAGCATAGTTCGACGTCTGTCGCCGCCTCGGCGCTGAGAGTGCTCTCGCTCTGGAACGGCCTGCCGAGGAAATCGGGAGCGAATTGCAGGCCGACAATCTGCTGGCGGCCGTCGGAAAGCGTCTTGGTCAGCTTCACGACGCCTGAAAGCACGTTCGAGAAACGCTCGACGCTCCTGGAATCGCCGACCAGTTCCTTGCCGGCCTCGGCCTTGTGCCGCTTCGTCGATTTGGCAAGATCGACGAGCTGCCCGGCGTTGAGCGCGCCACATATGCCACGATGCCGCGCCTCGCATGAAACGCAGAGTACCGGGACGCCTGTCGTGTGAATATCTTCGCGCACGATGGAACATCTATAGTGTTCCCGCCCTTCACCGGCAACGCAGGCCGAAACGCGAAAGCGTCGCAGCCCGTGCCTCGAGGATCGGATGGAAACCAATCCGTCGATCGCCGCATTGCACAATTGCGGGCCGCCTGCACAATAGGCGCATGTCCACCGGTTCGTTGACCATCCTTGTTATCGACGAGAACCGCATCCGCGCCTCGATCATCGAGGCCGGGTTGCGGGACGCAGGCCATCGCCATGTCACGGTGATCCATGACGTGGCCGGCATTGCCCGGCGCATCGCCGAGATCGAGCCGGACGTCATCGTCATCGATCTGGAAAATCCCAACCGCGACATGCTGGAGAACATGTTCCAGCTGTCGCGCGCGGTGAAGCGGCCGATCGCCATGTTCGTCGACCGCTCCGACCAGGCCTCGATCGAGGCTGCGGTCGATGCGGGCGTGTCCGCCTATGTCGTCGACGGGCTGAAGAAGGAACGCATCAAGCCGATCCTCGACATGGCGATCAGCCGCTTCAACGCCTTCTCGCGCATGGCGCGCGAATTGGAGGAGGCGCGCAGCGAGCTGGAGAACCGCAAGGTCATCGACCGGGCCAAGGGCATATTGATGAAGTCGCGGGGCTTGAGCGAGGAGGCTGCCTACACGCTTCTGCGCAAGACCGCCATGAACCAGAACCGCAAGATCGCCGAGATCGCCCAGAGCCTGGTGACCGCGGCGGGCTTGCTGGGACCGCTGGAGGGCGAATGAGCATGGCGCACGAAATCACCGCCGGCTTCATGCCGCTCTTCGACAGCGCCGTTCTGGTCGTGGCCGGCGAGATGGGCTTTGCCGCCCGCGAGGGCATCGAGCTCAAGCTGCAGCGTGAGACCTCCTGGGCCAACATCCGCGACCGCATCGCCATCGGCCATTTCGACGTCGCCCATATGCTGGGGCCGATGCCGCTCGCCTGCAGCCTCGGCCTCACGCCGCTTGCCTCGGAGACCATCGTGCCCTTCTCGCTCGGGCTCGGCGGCAACTGCATCACCGTGTCCAACGCGGTTTGGGACGGCATGGCGACGCAAGGTGCCGCGCCCGACCTCGATCCGGCGCGGGCGGGGTCGGCGCTTGGCGCTCTGATCCGCGAGCGGGCGGGTGCCGGCCGCGAGCCGCTGCGCTTCGCCGTCGTGCATCCGCATTCCGGGCATAATTACGAGCTGCGCTACTGGCTGGCCGCCTGCGGCATCGATCCCGACCGCGACATCGAGATCGTCATCGTGCCGCCGCCCTTCATGGCCGATGCGCTGGCTGCCGGCCGCATCGACGGCTATTGCGTCGGCGAGCCTTGGAACAGCGCCGCTGTCGCGGCCGGAACCGGCCGCATCGTCACCGTCAAGGCGCTGCTCTGGCGCAACAGTCCGGAAAAGGTGATCGGCGCGCGTAAGGTGTGGGCCGAGGAGAACCCGGAGGCGCTTGCAGCACTTCTCAGGGCGTTGCATCACGCCGCCCGCTGGTGCCAGGACCCGGCGAACCGCGGCGAACTGGCCGCGCTGATGGCGAAGCCGGCCTTCCTTGGGCAGCCGGAGGCAATCCAGATGCCGGCGCTCACTGGACGCCTTCAACTTGGCGGCGGCGTGGAGCGGCGCGTCGAGGATTTCTTCCTGCCCTTCGACAAGGCGGCGAACTTCCCCTGGAAAAGCCATGCGCTGTGGTTCTACACGCAGATGGTGCGCTGGGGGCAATTGCCGCACACACCGCAGAACCTCGCCATCGCCCGCGACTGCTATCGGCCCGACCTCTACCGCTCGGCGCTGAAGCCGCTCGGCGTGGCGCTGCCCGGCGCCAATGCCAAGGTCGAGGGCGCGCTGAAGGTTGCGACGCCAGTCGGCTCGGCGGGGGCGAGCCTGGTGCTTGGTCCCGACGGATTTTTCGACGGCCAGATCTTCGATCCGGACCGGATCGACGCCTACATTGCCGGCCAGAAACGCGCCTGATCATTCGCGCGCCAGTCTTGTGCGATGCACAAAATTTGTGCGGCATGTCCATGCCATTGATCAATGTTTGACCGCGTTGCAGCTTGGCTCCGCCGCAGGCCCATTGTGCAGCATGCTGATTTTAAATGAAATTCTGATCTCTCGTAAAACTGGCACGCTTCGTGCTTTGAAATAGACCGAGCCCCTCGTGGGCAACAGAACAGGCGTCCAATGGCGGGCGCCACAGGCAAAGCTGCCGCTCAGGTCACCACGCGAATCCCGGATGTACGGACGCGAGGGGGCCTGGACGGCAGCTTTTTTCGTTTTGGACCGGAGATGACGATGACCAGACGGATCGGACCCTCGCTCAAGGATTTCACCCGCCGCGATGTCCTGGCGAGCAGCGCGCTGACGGCGGTGCTGTTCGTTGCCGCGCTGTTCTTGTTTCCCGCCAGCCACGAAGCCGAGGGCAACGGTTCGCATGTGACCGCGCAAGCCCCGGCGCGCTGACCGATGCCGCACGCCTGATCAACACCACACGCGGCGCCTGCCGCCGCAAACCGGAGCCAACCATGACCGCAAACCTCCCAGCCGCGCAAAGCCAGGACAGTGCTCCCCGGCAGGCGCTCGTCATGTCCACCATCGCCTTCACCGTCTGCTTCGCGGTGTGGACGATCTTTTCCATCATCGGCGTGCGCATCAAGCAGGAGCTCGGGCTGAACGAGACCGAGTTCGGCCTGCTGGTCGGCACGCCGATCCTGACCGGATCGCTGGTGCGCATGGTGCTCGGCGTCTGGACCGACCGCTATGGCGGCCGCCTGGTCTACACGCTCACCATGCTCGCGGCGGCGGTCGCGACCTTCCTGCTCGCTTTCGCCCACACCTATCAGCAGATGCTGCTTGCCGCCCTCGGCGTCGGTCTCGCTGGCGGCTCCTTCGCCGTCGGCGTCGCCTATGTGTCGCGCTTCTTCCCCGCCGGCAGACAAGGCACGGCGCTCGGCATTTTCGGCGTCGGCAATGTCGGTGCGGCGGTCACCAAGTTCCTGGCGCCGCTCGTGCTGCTTGCCTGGGGCTGGCAGTCGGTGGCGCTGATCTGGGCCGCGGCGCTGGTCGTCATGGCGATCGTCTTCTGGTTCACTACCAACGAAGATCCTGTCATCCGCGAACGCCGTGCCGGCAAGGCGGCGCCGACGAGGAGCTTCTGGCAGGAATTCGCGCCGCTGAAGAACCTGCAGGTCTGGCGCTTCGCCTTTTACTATTTCTTCGCCTTCGGCGCGTTCGTGGCGCTGTCGCTCTGGCTGCCGCGCTACCTGATCGGCGTCTACGGCTTCGGCATCGCCACCGCCGGCATGATCGGCGCCGCCTATTCGATCCCCGCAAGCATCTTCCGCGCCTATGGCGGCGTGTTGTCCGACCGCGTCGGTGCCCGCACCGTGCTCTATTGGACCTTCAGCGTTTCTGCCGTCGCGACCCTCGTTCTGTCTCTCCCCTCGGCAGATTACGTGGTGCGCGGCATCAGCGGGCCGATCCCGTTCCACTTCGAGATCGGCCCGCTCGCCTTCATCGCCATAGCCTCCGTGCTCGGCTTCTTCATGAGCCTCGGCAAGGCCGCCGTCTACAAGCATATCCCTGCCTATTATCCGCAGAGCGTCGGCGCGGTCGGCGGCGTCGTCGGCATGATCGGCGGCCTCGGCGGCTTCATCCTGCCGATCGCCTTCGGCGTGCTGAACGACCTCACCGGCGTCTGGTCGAGCTGCTTCATGCTGCTCTTCGTGATCGTCTTGTCCTGCCTGGTCTGGATGCACTTCAGCATCCGCCGCATGGAGCGCCGGGCGGCCGTCAAGACACTGTCCCTTTCCTATGCCGCCGAATAACCGGAGAGCGACATGAGCGAAAAACTTGTCATCATCGGCAACGGCATGGCGCCCGGCAGGATGCTGGAGCACCTGCTGGAAGCGGCGCCCGACCGCTACGCTGTCACCATCTTCAACGCCGAGCCGCGCGTGAATTACGACCGCATCATGCTGTCGCCGGTCCTGTCGGGCGAGAAGGCGTTCGAGGAAATCGTCATCCATGGCGACGGCTGGTACATCAAGCACGACATCACCCTCTACAAGGGCCACCGGATCGTCGTCATCGACCGCGAGGCCAAGACCGTCACCTCGGACCACGGCGTGACCGAGAGCTACGACCGGCTGGTCATCGCCACCGGCTCGGTGCCCTTCATCATTCCGGTGCCGGGCAAGGACTTGCCCGGCGTGCTCAGCTATCGCGACGTCGACGACGTCAACGCCATGCTGCTTGCGGCGCAGTCGCGCGCCAAGGCGGTCGTCATCGGCGGCGGCCTGCTCGGGTTGGAAGCCGCTGCCGGGCTCAAGGAACGCGGCATGGACGTCACCGTGCTGCACGTCATGCCGACGCTGATGGAGCGCCAGCTCGACCCGGCCGCCGGCTATCTGCTGCAGAAGGCCGTCGAGGCGCGCGGCATCAAGGTCATGACCAAGGCCAACACCAAGGCCATTGTCGGCGACGGCAAGGTTGAGGGTGTCGAGCTGATGGACGGCACGATCATCCCGGCGACGCTGGTGGTGATGGCGGTCGGCATCCGCCCGAGCACCGCTCTGGCCAAGGAGGCCGGGCTCGAGGTCAATCGCGGCATAGTCGTCGACGACCGCATGCGGACCTCCGATCCTGCCATCATGGCGCTCGGCGAATGCGCCGAGGTCGGCGGCCACGTCTACGGACTGGTCGCCCCGCTCTACGAGATGGCGCGGGTCGCTGCGGCCGCGCTGGCGGACAGCGAGGACAGGCGCTTCGTCCATTCCGACACGCCGACCAAGCTCAAGGTCACCGGCATCGACCTCTATTCGCTGGGCGACTTCGCCGATGGCGAGGACCGCGAGGAGATCATCCTGCGCGACGCATCCGCTGGCATCTACAAGCGCCTCGTGCTGCAGGACAACCGCATCATCGGCACGGTGCTGTTCGGCGAGACGGGTGACGGCGCCTGGTTCAACGACCTCAAGAAGAAGGCGACAGATATCTCCGAGATGCGCGACACGCTGATCTTCGGCCAGGCGTTCCAGGGAGGCGTTTCCTCGGACCCTTTGGCGGCCGTTGCGGCACTGGCGGATGATGCGGAAATCTGCGGCTGCAACGGCGTCTGCAAGGGCAAGATCACCGGCGCGATCTCGGCCAAGGGGCTGACCGGCCT
Organism: Mesorhizobium sp. M2A.F.Ca.ET.043.02.1.1; assembly: GCF_003952405.1. Taxonomy (NCBI): domain Bacteria; kingdom Pseudomonadati; phylum Pseudomonadota; class Alphaproteobacteria; order Hyphomicrobiales; family Phyllobacteriaceae; genus Mesorhizobium; species Mesorhizobium sp. M2A.F.Ca.ET.043.02.1.1. The sequence goes on along the minus strand of NZ_CP034445.1, from coordinate 1,833,251 downwards.
CGACGATGTGCGCGCGCATACGAAAGCTTCGGCCTCCTGCGGCTCGTGCACGGGTCTGGTCGAACAGCTGCTGAAGCTGACGCTCGGCGAAGCGTACAATCCGGCGGCGGTGCAGCCCATGTGCAGCTGCACGAGCCTCGGTCATGACGATGTGCGGCGCCTGATCAAGGCGAAGGGCCTGAAGACAATTCCGGCCGTCATGCAGGAGCTTGAATGGAAGACCTCCTGCGGCTGCGCCAAATGCCGTCCGGCGCTGAACTATTATCTGGTCTGCGACTGGCCCGACCAATATGCCGACGACTACCAGTCGCGCTTCATCAACGAGCGCGTGCACGCCAACATCCAGAAGGACGGCACCTATTCGGTGGTGCCGCGCATGTGGGGCGGGGTGACCAGCGCAAACGAATTGCGCGCCATTGCCGATGTCGTCGACAAGTTCGAGATCCCGATGGTCAAGGTGACCGGCGGCCAGCGTATCGACATGCTGGGTATCCGCAAGGAAGACCTGCCGGCGGTGTGGTCCGATCTCGGCAAGGCCGGCTTCGTCTCCGGCCATGCCTATGCCAAGGGTCTGCGCACGGTGAAGACCTGCGTCGGTACCGACTGGTGCCGTTTCGGCACGCAGGATTCGACCGGGCTCGGCATCCGCATCGAGAAATTCATGTGGGGCTCGTGGACGCCGGCCAAGGTGAAGATGGCGGTATCGGGATGCCCGCGCAACTGCGCGGAGGCGACCTGCAAGGATGTCGGCGTGGTCTGTGTCGACTCCGGCTACGAGATCCATTTCGCGGGCGCTGCTGGCCTCGACATCAAGGGCACGGAAGTGCTCGGGCTGGTGAAGACCGAGGACGAGGCGCTGGAGGTGATCGTGGCGCTCGTCCAGATGTATCGCGAGCAGGCGCGCTATCTCGAGCGCATCTACAAATGGGCGAAGCGCATCGGCACCGCCGAGATCAAAAAACAGATCCTGGATGATGGCGAGAAGCGCAAAGCCTATTACGAGCGCTTCGTCTTCAGCCAGAAATTCGCCCAGGTCGATCCATGGTCCGAGCGCGTCTCCGGCAAGGACAAGCATGAGTTCCGGCCGATGGCTTCGGTCGGGTACGCGGAGGCGGCGGAATGAGTCGACAGGAAAGAGACCGCATGAACTGGATCGCCATCGGCTCCATCGCCGACATTCCGCCGCGTGGCGCGCGCTGCGTTGCAACGCCGCAAGGCAAGATCGCGGTCTTCCGCACGGCGGACGACCAGGTCTTTGCGATCGACGACCACTGCCCGCACAGGGGCGGGCCGCTCAGCCAAGGCATCGTCCACGGCGCGGCGGTGACCTGCCCGTTGCACAATTGGGTGATCTCGCTGGGGACCGGCAAGGCGCTCGGCGCCGACGAGGGCGCGGTGCGAACGATCCCGGTGAGGGTCGAGGGCGAAATGCTCTTCATCGCGCTCGAAGCGCTGGCCTCAAAAGCGGCCTGAGGCATGGAGGAAGCGCGCGAGGTGAGGACCACCTGCCCCTATTGCGGGGTGGGCTGCGGCGTGCTGGCCAAGGTCGCCGCGGACGGTACGACGACCGTCCGCGGCGATCCCGAGCACCCGGCCAATTTCGGCCGGCTCTGCTCCAAGGGTTCCGCCCTCGCCGAGACACTCGGCCTCGAAGGCCGTCTGCTTCAGCCGGAGATCGGCGGCAGGCAGGCCGGTTGGGACGAAGCGCTCGACCTCGTGGCCGAAAAATTCTCGCGGGCGATCGCCGAGCATGGGCCGGATTCGGTCGCCTTCTATGTGTCCGGCCAATTGCTCACCGAGGACTATTACGTCGCCAACAAGCTGATGAAGGGTTTTGTCGGTTCGGCCAATATCGACACCAATTCGCGGCTTTGCATGGCGTCGTCCGTCGCCGGTCACCGCCGCGCCTTTGGCGAGGACATCGTTCCCGGCGTCTATGAGGATTTCGAGCACGCCGATCTCATCGTGCTCACCGGCTCCAACACCGCATGGTGTCATCCGGTGCTCTACCAGCGCATGCTCACCGCGCGCAGAGAGCGTGGGACGAAAATCGTCGTCATCGATCCGCGCCGCACCGCCACGGCCGACGAGTGCGACCTGCATCTGGCGCTGGACCCTGGCACGGACGTGCTGTTGTTCAACGGATTGCTCGCGTATCTCGTCCAGAGCGGGAAGAGCGATACCGATTTCATCCGCGACAACACGTCGGGCTTCGACGCCGCGGCCGCGCTGGCCAGCGCCGATGCGCCGTCGATCGCACGTATTGCGAAGGGCTGCGGATTGGCGGCCGCCGATGTCCAGGCCTTCTACGATCTCTTCGCCGACACTGACCGGACCGTCACCGTCTACAGCCAGGGTGTGAACCAGTCGGCGCATGGAACCGACAAGGTCAACGCCATCATCAATTGCCATCTCGCCACCGGCCGCATCGGCAAGCCCGGCATGGGACCGTTCTCGGTCACCGGGCAGCCGAACGCCATGGGCGGCCGCGAGGTGGGTGGCCTGGCCAATCAGCTCGCCGCGCATATGGACTTCGCGGATGAAGCCAACATCGATCGTGTCTCCCGCTTCTGGAAGGCGCCCGACATCGCCCGCCGCGTCGGCCTGAAGGCGGTGGACATGTTCCAGGCGGTCGCCGACGGCCGCATCAAGGCGCTGTGGGTCATGGGCACCAATCCGGCGGTCTCCATGCCGGATGCTTCACGCGTGCGTGCCGCGCTCGCTAAATGCGATTTCGTCGTCGTTTCGGATGTCACCCGCACCGACACCACGCGCTGTGCCGACGTTCTGCTGCCGGCCGCTGGTTGGGGCGAGAAGGACGGCACGGTCACCAATTCGGAGCGGCGTATCTCGCGCCAGCGACCGTTCCTGCCGCCGGCGGGCGAGGCGAGAGCCGACTGGCGCATCGTCTGCGATGTCGCCGCCCGCATGGGCTTTGGCGATGCCTTCGCCTTCCGGGCGCCGGCCGAGATTTTCCGCGAGCATGCGGCGCTCTCCGCCTTCGAGAACGGGGGCGAGCGCCTGTTCGATCTCGGCGGCTTTGCTGATCTTACCGATGAAGACTATTCAACCTTCGCGCCGCGTCTTTGGCCCACGTCGGATCGAGGCGAGCACCAGACGAGATTGTTTGGCGACGGTCGTTTTCCGACGCCCGACGGCCGCGCGCGCTTCGTGGCGGTGCGGCAGGAGGCAACGGCCTTCAGCGTCGATGCCGACTATCCACTTGCCCTGAACACCGGCCGGGTTCGCGATCAGTGGCACACCATGACGCGCACCGGGAATGTGCCGCGTTTGATGGCTAACGTGCCGGAGCCGGCGGTCGATCTTCATCCGGCCGATGCGGCCGCGCGACACCTAAAGGATGGCGACCTCGCCCAGCTTTCAACCCGCTTCGGCTTCGTTCGGGCGAGAGTACGCGTGGCCGACTCGCAGCGGCGTGGCCATGCTTTCCTGCCCATGCACTGGAGCGGACAGTTCGCGGCCAGGGCCGCGGCCGGTCTGCTGTCCTCGCCGGTCACCGATCCGCATTCCGGCCAACCGGAGCTCAAGCATGTTCCAGTCAGGATCGTGCGGGAAGAGACCGGCTGGGCCGGCGTGCTCATCACACGCCGTGATCTGCGGCCGACAGGTTTCGTCCACTGGAGCCGGCATGCGGTCGATGGCGGCTGGGTCTATGAACTGACTGGAACCGAGCCGCCGGACCAGGGGATCCTCCTGGCGCGCAAGCTGCTGGGCGTCAAACGGCGGGACCAGTTGCTCGAATACACCGATCGCCGCGGGCTCGCCTATCGCGCGGCGGCCATCGACGATGGCGGCGCCATGGCCGAGGCCTTGCTGGTCGCCGCTCCAGACCAACTGCCGGCGCGCGACTGGCTGGTGTCCCTGCTCGCCACGCGCCAGAAGCTGTCGACAACAGATCGCCATGCGCTTCTATCCGGCCGCTCGCCCGTGCCCATGCCTGCCATTGGGCGGGTCGTGTGCGCATGCTTCCATGTCGGCGCCAACCAAATCGCGTCCGCGGTCGCCACCGGATGCGACAGCCTCGAAGCGATCGGTTCGATGCTACGCGCCGGCACCAATTGCGGCTCCTGCCGCTCCGAGATCCGGGCGATCATCGGCGCCCGCCAGGTGCAAGCGGCGGAGTGAGCCGTGCGCCGGCGCTACCGGTCTTCGACGATCCGCAGATAGGCCGCCGTCACGAACAGCACGATGAAGCCGAACAGGATGCGGCGGCCGCCTTCGGGCATCTGCAGAATGGTGAGCAGCGTCGTCAGCACGGTCAGGATCAGCGCGCCGATGATGGTGCCGGTATAGCCGCCGCGACCGCCGAAGATCGAGGTGCCGCCGATGACGGCGGCGGCCACCGAAGGCAGCACCAGCGGCTCGGCGAGCGACAGCGAAGGCGCCTTGATCAGGCCGATATAGAGCAGGCCGGTGATGCCGGCGAGCAGGCTGGAAAGGACGTAGAGCGCCGTGATCACCTGCCAGTAGCGGACGCCGGACAGGCGCGCGGCGCGCTCATTGTCGCCGACGGAATAGAGCAGGCGGCCGAAGCCGGTACGGTTCAGCATGAAGACGATCAGCACGGCCACCGGCACGAACAGGAGAAGCGCATTGGGAAAACCGTAGGTGAGGCCGGTGCCCAGCCAGTTGAGGAAATCCGGGATTTTCGCGCCCGACGCGATCACGGTGCGCTGGTAGACCTGCAGGAAGCCGGTGCCGATCAGGCTGGTGCCGAGCGTCATGATCAGCGGATGCACCCGGAACACGCCGACGCCGATGCCGTTGACGAGGCCGATCAGCACGGCGGGCAGCATGGCCAGCAGGAAAGCCACAGCCGGATCCTGGTTGACGATCTGGGTGGCCATGATGAAGGCGCTCATCGTCGCCACCGTGCCGACGGAAAGGTCGATGCCGCCGGTCAGCATGGTCATGGTCTGGCAGCCGGCGAGGATCGCCAGCGGAATGGCGAACTTCGCCGTGTTGGCGAGCCAGCGCTCGTTGACGATGCCGGGGCGCAGGATCTGCAGGATCACCACGAGAATGATCAAGAGGATGATCAAAGGGATCAGCGGCCGGTCCGCCATGAAGCGCTTCAGGCGGCGGCCGAACGAGACGGGCCGGGGCATGGTCGCGATGTCGGTCATGGCGTTGCTCCTGCCGGACGGCTCCGCATGGTGATGAAGGCGCCGAACATCACGACCGCGACCATGATCAAACCTTCGATGATGGCGGTGACGTTCGGATCGATGGCCAGAAGCGTCAGGTCGGTGCGCACCAGCCGCAGCACGAAGACGGCGATGATCGGCCCGAGCAGGCCGCCCTTGCCGCCGCCGAGCGCGACGCCGCCCAGCACCACCGCGGCGACGCTGGCGAGCAGATAAGGCCCGGGTATCGGCGCGCCGATGCCGGTGCTGATGGTGAGCGACAGGCCGCCGAGCGCCGCAAACAGACCGGAGAGCGCATAGGCGATGATCCTGGTGCGGGCCACCGGCACGCCGCTGCGAAAGGCAGCGAGCTCGTTGCTGCCGATGGCGTAGATGGAGAGGCCGAGGCGCGAGCGCCTGAGCGGAATCCACACGATGCAGAGACAGACGACGAGCAGCACCAGCGCCTTCGGGACCCAGGCGTCGGCCCAATCGGGCAGACCGGGGACCGGCACCGTGCCGATGACGCTGGCCTTCAGCCATTCGGCGGCCGCGCCTCCGGGAGCGCCGAGCACGAGGAGCGCCGCGCCCTGCAGCACGAACAGCATGGCAAGCGTGACGACGATGTCGGGCACCCGGGTGACGACAATGAGGATACCGTTCAGCGCGCCGAGGACCAGCCCCATGGCCAGCACGAAGGGCACGACGAAGAGCGCATATTCCTCGCTGGCGCCGTTCATCATCGAGGCTGCGGTGACGCTGGTCAGCGCCATCATGGCGGCGACCGAAAGGTCGATGCCGCCGGCGATGACGACGACGGTCTGAGCGGCGACGGCGAAGGCGTAAGGCAGGACCGCCCGCGCCAGCGAGCCGAAGTCGCCGCTGCCATAGCCGGGCTGGATCAGCTTGGTGACGACGAAGAGGAAGATCAGCAGGGCAAAGAGGCCGGCGACCCAGCCCTGGTTGCGGAGGAAGCGGCTCATGGCGCGACCTCCGCATCGGAAGCGGGTTTGACCTCGGCAAGGATGCCGACATCGGCCCTGGCGCCGCGCGGCAGGCCGTAAGCTGCGCGCATCAATGCCGCTTCATCGGCCTCTTCCACCGGGAAGGTGTCGACGACACGGCCGCCGAAGATCACGATGACACGGTCGCAGACGCGCTGCACCTCCTCCATTTCGGATGTGTAGAACAGCACCGACTTGCCCTGGCCGGCGAGCTCGCGCAGCAGCTTGTAGATTTCCTGCTTGGTGCCGACATCGATGCCGCGCGTCGGGTCGAAGCAGAGGATGGTGCGGGCGTTGGCCGCGATCCAGCGGGCGATGGTTACCTTCTGCTGGTTGCCGCCGGAAAGGCGCTGCACCTCGCCCTGGGCGCGGGTGTCGATCTGCAATCTGCCGATGGCGCCGGAAATCACAAACTCCTCGCGCCGCATGCGGATCGGCCCCCATTTGCGCAGCCCGGCGCTGAAGGGCAGCGCGATGTTCTCGCGCACCGAACGCTGCATGGCCAAGGCCTCGGTGCGGTCGCCGGGCACATAGGCGATGCCGGCCTGGATGGCGTCGCTCGGATGCGAGAATTTCACCGGCGCGCCGTCGACGTCGATCGTGCCGCCGGTCGGGCGGATCGAGCCGGCAAGCGCTGCGAAGAGCTCGTCCTGGCCCTGGCCCTCGAGCGCGAAGACGCCGACGACCTCGCCATTGGCGAGATCGAAGGAGACATCGTTGAGCTTGGTGCCGAGCTGCAGGTTGCGGACGGACAGGCGCGGACGGCCGCCGGCCGCAACCGCCACATCATTCGCCGCTCGCGCGGCGACGCGCGTCTTCTCGATGCGGGTGCCGAGCATCATCTCGACTATTCCTTCCTCGACGCCCGGCTCGATGTCGACGACGCCGACAGTGGAGCCGTCGCGCAGCACGGTGGCGCGGTCGCAGAGCGCGGAGATCTCGACGAAACGGTGCGAGATGAAGATGACCGAGCGGCCGGCGTCACCCTGGCGGCGCACGACTTCCAGCACTTTCTCGGCGAGGTTCGCCGGCAGCGCCGCGGTCATCTCGTCGAGCAGCAGCACGTCGGGCTCGACGGCCAGAGCGCGCGCCAGGTCGAGCACGCGCAGGATGGCCAGAGGGATATGGCGGGCCGTCTCGCGGATGTCGAGGTCGGGAATGCCGAGCTCGCGCACCCATGCGCGGAAGGGCTCGACCGGCGTGCCGGTGAGCCTGAGATTGGAGAGGACGTCGAGATCCGGAATCAGCGACGGTTCCTGATAGACCGGCAGCAGCCCGGCGCGGCGGGCGGCCGCGGGGGAGCGGACATCGAGCTGCTGGCCGCGGATCAGGATGCGCCCTGCATCCGCCTTTATCGCCCCGGTCAGGATCTTCACCAGCGTCGACTTGCCGGCGCCGTTGGCGCCCATCAGCGCGTGGACCTCACCCGGCAGCACGGACAGCGAAGCGTTGCGTAGCGCGGCAACCGCGCCGTAATTCTTAGCCACGCCGGTGGCGTCGAGGAGAGGGCTGGTGGTCAAAGCGTTCTCGATCTGGAGCGTTTCACCGTTTCACGGAAACGGCGAACCGCTCTATCCTTTTGTTTTTACGCAATTCCGGACGGAAAACCGCTCACACTTTTCCTGGAATTGCTCGAAGGCTCAAACTATGCGTGCCAGATCAAATGGCAAGGACGCCAGACCTTGGTCCGGCGCCCTGCGCTTGCGTTCGGATCAGGCCCTTACTCGCCCGGGCCCTTGCAGGCCACGATCTGGTCCTTGGTGTAGGTCGTCCAGTCCGGGATGGAGATCGAGACCGGCCATTCGGGGCTGAGCGAGGGGTCGACGACGCTCTTCAGCTTGGCCTTGCCTTCCTCGGTGGCGTTCTCCCAGAGCTGCGGCTCGACCAGGACGGTCTGCTGCGCCGGCTTCTTGCCGTCGAGGATCTGCAGCGCGAGCGTCACGCCCGCGCCGCCGATCGAGCCGGGATTGGTGACGGCCGCGCCGACCAGGTCCTTGACCGAGCTCAACTGGCCGACGAAGCCGGCATTGTCGGCGCCCACGACCGGCACCATCGGCGCCTGCTGCTCGACCAGCGCGTCGACGATTACGTTGTCGATGCCGGAGGTCCAGATGCCGTTGATCGGCGTGCCGGTGGCGAGGAAGGACAGGATCTGCTGCTTGGCCTGGTCCTGCTGCCAGCCGGTGAAGACTTCCTGCGCGACCTTCACATCGGGGAATTCGGCGAGTGCCTTCTTGAAACCTTTGTCGCGGTCAGAGTCGGCCGAAGCGCCGGCGGCGCCGCGCATATAGAACACCTCGCCCTTGCCGCCCATCTGCTGGAACAGCCACTTGGCGCCGAGATAGGCATACTGTTCCTGGTTGTTGGAGATGATGTAGGCGGACGGTTCGGTCACCGCCTGGTCGACAGCGACGACGACGATGCCGGCCTTGGTGGCTTCCTCGAGGCCTGCCTTGATGCCGGCCGGATCGGCCGGGTTGACGACGATGGCGTCGACCTTGGCGCTGATCAGGTTGCGGATGTCCTCGAGCTGGCCGGCGGCGTCGGTGTTGCGGTGAGCGATGTTGAGCTTCGCCACTTCACCGGAAGCGAGCGCCTGCGCCTTCATCGCGCAGATCATCTCCTCGCGCCAGCCATTGCCCTGCACTGTGTTGGAAATGCCGATCGTGTATTTGCCGGCGGCGGCCGAGGCGCCTACCGAGGCGAGCAAGGCGGCGCCGGCAAGTAGCGAGGCCACGGTCAGATGTCTTTTCATGTCAGTACTCCTCCACATTGATCTTTTCAGTTCGGTCGATTGTTCAGCTCAGTTCCAGGGCGCCGACATGGTCGGCGCCAAGCTTTTCGTCATTTGACGAAGGGGTGCAGCACGTCGCGGGCAAGCAGGAAGCCGCGCTTGACCTTTTCATCCGTCCCCTCGAAGCGCCGGTCCTCATGCTCGATGATGACCGGGCCGTCATATCCGGCCCGGTAGAGGCCCGAAAAAATCCTGCTCCAGTCGATGTCCCCAAGCCCCGGCATGCGCGGCACCTGCCAGCCTATGCCAGCCGAGAGGATTCCGCGCTCGTACAAACCATCATGATCAATCATCAGGTCCTTGGCATGCACGTGCAGCATGTTCTTGCCGAACTCGCGGATGAAGCGCTCCTTGTCGATCATCTGCCAGACGAGATGCGAGGGGTCGAAATTCATGCCGACATCGCCGCCCCAGGCTTCGAGGATGCGGCGCCAGACGTAAGGCGAGTAGGCGATGTTGTGCCCGCCCGGCCATTCGTCATAGCTGAAGATCATCGGGCAATTCTCGAAAGCGAGTTTCACACCGTGTTCGCGGGCGTGGGCGATGATCGCCGGCCAGACCTTTTGCGCGTCCTCCCAATTGGCGTCGACAGTCTTCGAGGCGTCGCCGCCGCAGAAGGTGTTGACCAGCGAGACCCCCATGCGGCTCGCCAGCACGATCACCTTCTTCAGGTGACCGATCACCGCCTCGCGATGCGCCCGGTCGGGATGGAGCGGGTTGGGATAGAAGCCGAGGCCCGAGATGGCCAGGCCCTTGCCGGCAAGCCCGGCGGCAATATCCTTGGCTTCAGCGGCCGAGATGTCCACATCGATATGGCTGGTGCCGGCATAGCGGCGGCTGGCCCCGGAAGTCTTCGGCCAGCAGGCGATTTCCAGCGCCTCGAAACCGGCCGAACGCGCCCAATCGGCGACGTCGCCGAGAGCAGTATCCGGAAATGGTGCCGTGAGCAGTCCAAGTTTCATGATGCCTCCCAATACCAAACTATGCAGATCGAGCCGGCTGGTTCAATGGCGCCTCTGTTGGCCCAGAGCAGACTTGTCTGACGAAGCCCATCGGATCGTTCGAGAGCAGGCCGTCGAGGCCGGCGACGACATGCGCGCGGAAAGTCGCGTTGGCGGCCAAGGACGGGTCGAAGATAGCGTCGATTGCCAAGATCGCGTCGGCGAGCAGTTTGCTGTCCGAACCAACGCGGTCGGCGATCGCCGCGATCCTGCCGGCGAAGGGGTCGGACACCTGCCAGGCGCGGCCGAAGCGCGCCGATGCCTTGATCAGATAGGCCATCCAGCCTGCCACGGGAACCGAAAGAAGCTCGATGCTCCCACCCTTCACCAGGCGGTCGCGGATCGGGTTGAGCAGGCGCTGCACGATCTTCTGCGAGCCGTCGGTGGCGATCTGGTGATTGCGGTGGCGAATCGCCGAGTTGGTGAGGCGCGACAGGCTCTGCTCGACATAGGCCGCCGGCGCAATGCCGGAGACCGGCATCAGCGTCGGCAGTGTTTCCTCGGTCAGCATGCGGCGGACGAAGCCTGCCAGAAGCGGGTTGGCTATCGCCTCGAACGTATGTTCGAAACCGCCCAAAACCCCGAGATAGCTGAGCGTCGTCTGGGCGCCGTTCAGCACCCGCATCTTGAGATGCTCGAACGGCGTGACATCGTCGACGAAGGCCGCGCCGACAAGGTCCCAGCGCGGCACGCGTCCGGCGAAGCGGTTCTCGATCACCCATTGGCGGAAACGCTCGCCGACCACGAGGGCGCTGTCATGGTAGCCATAGCGCTGCTCGACCGTATCGATATCGGCCGCGGTCGTCGCCGGCGCGATGCGGTCGACCATGGCCGAAGGGAAGGCGACATTGGCTTCGATCCAGTCCGCCAGCTTGCCGCCGCGCCGCTCTGCGAACGCACGCACGACATTGCCAAGAATGGTGCCGTTGGTGGGGATGTTGTCGCAGGACAGCAGCGTCACCGGGCGGCCATGCGTGGCTATGCGCAGTTCCAGCGCCTGTGCCAGGATGCCGGGCACGCTGCGTGGCGCTTCCGGATTGGCGAGATCGTGCGCGACATCGGGATGCTCAAGGTCGAGCGCGCCGCTCGACGGGATGTGGCAATAGCCTTTCTCGGTCACCGTCATGGTGACCATCTCGATCTCGCGCGAGGCGAGCACGTCCAGCGCCGGCGCGGCATTGTCCTGGCTGTCGACGACGCGCATGATGCTGCCGATGACGCGCGCCTCGACCTCGTCGTTCTGGCGGATCAGCCGCGTGTAGAGACCGTCCTGCCGCCCCAGCGTGTCGGCAAGAAGGGGCGGGCGGATGTTGATGCCGATCAGTCCCCAGCGGCCGAAATCCTTCGCCAGAAGGTCGTCGGTGTATTCGGCCTGGTGGCAGCGGTGGAAGGCGCCGACGCCGAGATGGGCGATGCCAGGCTTGAGTGCTGCGCGATCGTAAGCCGGCTTGCGGACTTCGGATGGCAAGCGGCCGAGCAGGGCAGGGCTGAGGCTTTCGGGCGATGACGCGCTCACCGGTTGGCTCCGATCACCCATTGCTCCTGGTCGACCAGCGTGCCGGTCATCGGACCGGCGGCGTCGGAGAGCAGGAACACGGCAAGATTGGCTATGTCGGTCACGGAGAACAGCCGGCCGAAGGGCTGCGTCGCATTGGCGGCGTCGAGCCAGCCCGAACCCTGGCCGAGCGTGTCGGCCTGCATGATCCGTTCGGCCGGAGTGTCGGTCCAGCCGACATTGATGCCGTTGACGCGGATGCTGTCGAAGCGGTGGGCGTTGGCGGCGTTCTTGGTCAGCGTCGCCAGAGCGCCCTTGGTGGCGGAATAGACGGCAAGCTCCGGCGTGCCGCAATGCGCGTTGATCGACAGGATGTTGACGATAGCGCCGCCCTGTCCGCGCTTCTTCATGTCGGCGATCGCCGCCTGCATGAGGAAGAAGGGCGCGCGGGCGTTGACCGCAAACAGCGACGCCCAATCGTCGAGCGTGGCGTCGGTGAAGGACGCGCGATCGGTGAGGCCGGCGGCGTTGACGAGACCGTCGATGCGGCCGAAGCGTTCAATGCAGGCCCCGGCCAACCGCGCCGGGGCCTCGGGATCGCCAAGATCGGCCGCAGCGAAGGCGGCAGCAGCGCCCATGGCCGTGAGCTCGGCGGCGACAGCATCGCCGCGCTTCTGGTCCCGGCCGGTGATCAGCAGGCCGGCGGCGCCGGAGCGCGCAAGCGTCTCGGCGGTCGCGCGGCCGATGCCTTGCGTCGCGCCGGTGACCAGCACCACCTTGCCGTCGAGACGAACCTCCATTCCTCCTCCCGGAACAAAGTTTCCATTTTTACAAATATGGAACGATAATTCCCGTTCGTCAATCGTGCTAGGGCGGTTCACCGTTCCATGGAACCGGTGAACCGCTCTATCTCCTTGTCTTTCGCAATTCCGGACGGAAAACCGCTGACACTTTTCCTGGAATTGCTCTTGTCAATCTGTCCGGCGCGCGACGACGCCATGGACCAGGGCCATGCCGACCGCGAGCGAGGCGGCTAGCGAACGGAAGCCGCCAAAATCCTGCTCGACCACTTCCAGCCAGGTGTCGGAGAGTTTTGCCAGCGGCGAAAATGTGCTGTCGGTGATGGCGAGGATGCGCGCCTTGCGCTCATGCGCGACGGCGACGAGGTCGGGCGTGATCGAATTGTAGGGGCTGAAGGAGACGGCGAGCACCGCATCGCGCGGCGTGATGCAGCCGACCTGGTCCAGCGCGGTCGAGCCGACATTGTCGACCAGCACATTGCGCACGCCCTGCTGCGACAGCGTCAGCGACAGATAGGTGGTGACGGGAAAGGCGCGCTTGCTGCCGATGACATAGATCAGATCGGCCGCCGCCAGATGATCGATCATCGTCTCGAAAGCGGCGATATCGAAATCAGCGCCGATGCGGCCGAGCGAGGCCTGGCAGGCGCCGACCATGCCGTTGAGGAAATGCAGGTCGGCATTCGGCTCCTCGGCCCTGTCCGGGCTGCCTTGCGCATCCGGCCAGGAGCCCTTCATGCGATCCTTGAACAGGAGCTGGAAATCGGAAAAGCCGGAATAGCCGAAGATCTGGGCGAAGCGCACCAGGGTCGAGGGCTGCACGCCGGCCTGCTCCGCCACTTGCGCGATCGTGCCCAACGCAACCTCGCTCGGATGCTGCCAGAGGAAGATCGCCACCTGGCGAAGCCGTTTCGGGAAATGCACGGTGCCTGACGAAAGCACTGCACGCAGCTCTTCATAGGTTTGCGGCTTGGTGTAGCCAAGTGCTGCCAGTGATCGGCTCCTCTTCCTCGCTGCCGTCTCCAGGCTGTGCGAGGACGGCTCGTCGGCCGCCCTGCCGCGGCCGCTCATAGGTTATGCCTCATCGTGACCCCAACCATCGGATGCATTATCCGATCCCTGCCCACCGGATGCGGTCCGTCACCTGGACCGAGGTAAAAAAGCTAACGCGGTACAATCGTTTTACAAAACAAAAAATAGAAATATCATTCGAAAACAATCGTCGCCGGTCACAACATCCGCACCGACCGGCATATCGAACCTTGGGGAGGATAATCGCAATCATGGTCTATGCAACCGCCGATGGTACGTCGCGTCAACGCCTGCGGGTCGGCATGGTCGGAGGCGGCCGCAACGCCTTCATCGGCGCCGTGCATCGCCTGGCCATGCGGCTTGACGACCAGATCGCGCTGGTCGCGGGCGCGCTGTCCTCGGATCCGGAGAATGCCGCGGCCTCCGCCGTCGAGATTGGCATCGCGCCGGAGCGCAGCTATGCCGACTACCATGCCATGGCCAAGGCCGAAGCGGCACGGCCGGACGGCATCGAGGCGGTGGTCATCGTCACGCCCAACCATCTGCACGCACCGATCGCGACGGCCTTCCTCGAGGCCGGCATAGATGTCATCTGCGACAAGCCGCTTTCGACGACGCTTGGCGAGGCCGAAGCCCTGGTGGCGCTGACGAAAGCGAAGCAGCGCCGATTTGTCGTCACGCTCAACAACACGGGCTATGCCATGGTGCGCCAGGCGCGCGAAATGGTGGCGGCGGGCGAGCTCGGCCGCATCGTGTCGGTGCACGGCGCCTATATCCAGGACTGGCTGACCAAGCCGATCGACGCCGAGGGCCAGAAGCAGGCCGAATGGCGTACCGATCCGGCGCGCGCGGGCCAGTCTGCCGTGCTTGCCGATATCGGCGTGCATGCCTTCAACCTGGCAAGCTTCGTTTCCGGTTTCGAGGCGGAGGCGGTTTCGGCCGACCTCTTCACCGCCGTGCCCGGACGGCGGCTCGACGATAACGCGCATGTGCTGATGCGCTGGACAGGTGGGGCGCGCGGCACGATCCTCGCCAGCCAGACCTCGCCCGGGCATTACAACGACCTCTCGGTGCGCATCTATGGGGAGAAGGCCGGGCTCGAATGGTCTGGATCGCGCCCAGAGGAACTGCGTTTCTCGCCCTATGGCGAGGAGACGCGCACGATGATGCGCGGCGGCCATGGATCGACGGCGGAAGCGAGGCGCGTTTCGCGCATGCCGGCAGCGCACCCGGAAGGCTACATCGAGGCCTTCGCCAATTTCTACCGCGACGCCACCGACATCATCCGCGCGCATCGTTCTGGTAGCGCGGTCGATGCCGTGCGGGCAGCGCAGGTGCCCGATGTGGTCGACGGCGCGCGCGGCGTGAAGTTCGTCGCAGCGGCCGTGGAGTCGAACGCGGCTGGAGGTGCTTGGACGACTGCGAAATTTGAGTGAGGGCAATCGCACTCTTGACGGCTTGCCAAACTCAGCCTCCGATGGCCGCAAACGCAGTTTGATAAAGCCGCCTCGGCGAACCATGAAGCGCGCGCAGATCGAAGAGCAGAACCGTTACCTCCTGCGGCGCCAGCGCGAATTCCGCCAGGCCGCCGATGTCGTCACGCAGTCCTGGATGGCGTTCCCCGAGATCGAGGCGATCGCTGTCATCGGCTCGGTGGCGAAACCGCTCTGGAAGGAGATTCCGAGGTTCAGCGACTTCCGCCGCGCGGGTATCGAAGTTTGGCATGAATGCAGCGACCTCGACCTGGCTGTCTGGGTCGACTCGCAACACCGGCTTGGCGAGTTGCGCCGTAAGGGAGCCGCGGCGCTGCGGCAGGCGTTCGAGGCCGGGCTTGGCATCAGTGTCGCCGACCATCAACTCGACGTTTTCCTGTTCGAGCCCGGCAGCGACCACTACCTTGGCCGGCTTTGCTCCTTCAACCGCTGTCCGAAGGGAAATCGGGATTGTCTGGTTCCCGGCTGCGGGGCGATACCCTTCAACAAGCGCATCGCGGATTTCCGGCCCTACGCCGATTTGTTGGAGCCGGGCACATATTCTACCCTCTACCAGCGCGATCGCGGTTTACTGCGTTCAGCGCTTGAATTGCCGAACGTCGATGAGGCTGGCTAAGCGACTCCCGCAAACTAGCCCTTGATCGCGAGGTGCGTCCGGCGCGCCTCCCGTGAGCCGGTCAAGGTCGGGGCCGCCTGGGCGTGGAATGCTTGGGCGGCGCGTCATTCTCATCGGGATTGGGGATCGGCGCCTCATCGGGAAGCCGATCCGGATCCGGCTCGCGCATCGGCTTGGGTTCCGGGATGGGCGGAGGCGTGGGCACCGGCGTTGGAGACGGGTCCGGATTGGGGAGAATGGCCATCGCTTTTTCCTTCCGCTCGGCGCCTTGGCAGGCTCTGCGCGATCCCGACAAGCGGGATGTCCTGCCCGACCTGAAATGAGGCGATCGCCGCATTCAGACGGTTTCGTCAGGAGCGATCGGCGGCGCAAGCTGGCAGAACGGCCGCGCCAGCGGATGGTTCCCACACGATCGCGCCGCGAGATTGCGACAGGTGACGATCAAATGATTCCGCGGGTCCGTTTCGGCCCTTGCCGGCGTTGGGCGGCGCCTTAGTTCCCAGTGTGGGCGGGTGATCATCTGTCGATACAGGAGACGGCCGTGAAGCACCAAACCCTTGACCAAATCAACGCCGTTGCCGACGTTCACGCCGAAGCACCGGCTCTCATCGCCAATCGGGGCCAGCGCCTTGAGCGCTGGGCGCAACTTCTCGAACAAAGCCCCAGCCGCCGCCTCACGGCGTTGGCGGGTACCGAATACGCTCCACCCGACGTGCGTGAAAGAATGCGCACCGACGGATCGGCGATCACCGTCGCATTCGAAGATCCGATCTTCCGTGCGCAGGGACTGCAGGATGACACCTACGGCGAAGCCAAGCGCTTCTTCGAGATGAGCGACTGGCAACTGCATGAGGTTGTCTGCCATTGCCATGTCGGCGCCAACATGCCGGCAGGCTGGGCGGCATCGCGCGTGCGCGCGGCGGTCTCTCCGGGTGCAGGCATCCTTGCGTGGCTGAGAGCTGTGTTCATGCACTAGGCGTGCACCTGCGCACCGGGGCGTTGGTTCGAGATCTTGATAGGAGTAACGGAGACCTGGCGAGTTCTCCGCCCTCCTTGCGTTAGCGGTCGATCTCGCCGAAGACGATGTCGAGCGAACCGATGATCGCCGCGACATCCGCCACCATGTGCCCGCGAGACAGAAAATCCATCGCCTGCAGATGGGCGAAGGATGGCGCCCGTATCTTGCAGCGATAGGGAATGTTGCCGCCGTCGGAGACGAGATAGACGCCGAACTCGCCCTTCGGCGCCTCAACCGCGGCGTAGACCTCGCCACGCGGCACGCGGTGGCCTTCGGTATAAAGCTTGAAATGATGGATGGTCGCTTCCATGGAGCGCTTCATGATGGCGCGCGGCGGCGGCGTGATCTTCTGATTGGCCACCGCGACTGGACCCTGGCCATCGGCTGAGCGCAGCTTCTGCAGGCACTGCCGCATGATGCGCACCGACTGGCGCATCTCTTCCATGCGTACCAGATAGCGGTCGTAGCAGTCGCCGTTCTTGCCGACCGGGATATCGAACTCCATCTCGGGATAGCATTCATAGGGCTGTGCCTTGCGCAGGTCCCAGGCGGCGCCCGAGCCACGCACCATGGGCCCGGAGAAACCCAAGGCCCATGCGTCATCGAGCGAGATCGCGCCGACATCGACGTTGCGCTGCTTGAAGATGCGGTTGTCGGTGAGCAGGCCTTCGAGATTGTCGCAGACCTTCAGGAACGGATCGCAGAAATTCCAGATGTCGTCGAGCAGCTCTCCCGGCAGATCCTGGTGCACGCCGCCGACGCGGAAATAATTGGCGTGCATGCGGGCGCCGGACGCGCGTTCATAAAACACCATCAGCTTCTCGCGCTCGGCGAAGCCCCAGAGCGGCGGGGTCAGGGCGCCGATATCCATGGCTTGCGTGGTGACGTTGAGAAGATGCGACAGCAGCCGCCCGATCTCGCAGAACAATACGCGGATGAGTTGCCCGCGTCGCGGAACCGATATTTCCAGCAGCTTTTCGGCGGCAAGGCAGAAGGCATGCTCCTGGTTCATCGGCGCGACATAGTCGAGCCGGTCGAAATAGGGCAGCGCCTGCAGGTAGTTCTTGTATTCGATCAGCTTCTCGGTGCCGCGATGGAGCAGGCCGATATGCGGGTCGGCGCGTTCGACGATCTCGCCGTCCAATTCAAGCACCAGCCGCAGCACGCCATGCGCGGACGGGTGCTGCGGCCCGAAATTCAGGGTGAAGTTGCGGACTGCGGCTTCGGTCATGGCGACCTCCGCAAGATTGAGGATCGAAGGCGACTGTGGCCGTTCGGCCGGGTCATGCCTCTAAAGCGCGTCGCGATCTTTCAGGTTCGCTCCCTGCGCTTTAGGTTCTTGATTCTGCGCATGTCCTTTGTCCCGAAACCGGTTCCCACTTTCGGGAGACATGCTTTAGGTCAGGCCGTCGTCTGGATGACCAGCGTCAGCGTGCCGTCACCGTCGATGTTGGCTGCGACGACCTGCGAGGAATTCAGTCCGTTCGCATGCAGGACCGACGTCGCCTCGGGCGAGGCATCGACCGAGTTCTGCAGCTTGGCCAGCTCCTTGGCCGTCGTCCTGGTGACTATGGCCTCCGCCTGCGCCTTCACTTCCGAAGGCAGGTCCTCCATCGCCACCACGATGATGTTGGTGACGTTCTGGGCGGCATGGTCCTGGCCGGGCTGCGGCTGGCCGGGCTGCGGCTGGTCTGGAATGGGTTCTTGAGCAGGAGGCGGGGCTTGCGGCGGCTGCGGATCGGCGCGTTGAGCAGAAGCGGGCTGCGCCAATGCCATTGCCGACAGCGTCAGGACCATGGTCAAGGTGCGCATCGTCTTTCCTTTCGATCTCGAAATCTGACGACACAACCCCCGGGGCCGGGTGATGGTTCCAGGAAAGCCGCGACAGCGGCGACTTAGAGCAATTCCAGGAAGAGTGTGAGCGGTTTTGCGGCCGGAATTGCTTCAAAAACAAAGATAGAGCGGTTCGTGTTTCCGTGAAACGGTGAAATGCTCTAAGAGACGCGCATCGTCCGGAAGGTGACGGAGTAGCGGTGTTGCGCGACAGGCGGGATGGAGTGTTCCCACTCGTTTCGCGACGGGCCGGCCATGAGATAGACCGACCTGGGCTCGACGTCGATCGTTTCACGGTCCCATGCCGCGCCGCTCTTGCGGCGCAGCCGGAAACTGCAGGGCGCCAGCAGGGAGACGCCGGCGACCAGCTCGAAATGCAGGCTTGTCGCGATGCCAGCCTATGCCGGCGCCCGGGCGATATTCGTTGATGAGCAGCTGCGCGAATTCGCTCGCCGGGATGCCCGCGAATTCGGCGACCTTGGCGCGCAGCGGCAGCAGGAAGTCCGGAATGGGCGGCGCTTCGAGCACCTGGCGACGCTCATAGTCATAGCGCAGGCCGAAGCCGACGACCTGCCTGTTGGCTGGATGGCCGTGAAAATCGAACGGCTTGAAAGGCAGGCCGCGGATATGGCCGACCAGTGCGTGCTCTTCGTCACGGGTGATCAGTTCCGGCTTGTAGGAGAAGCCTTCGGGGAGGTTTGCGGGCAGCGCGGGCGCACCAAAGAGATCGCCCTGGCGGGCGCTCTCCCTGGTCGGGCGTTTGGCTGATGACATGCGGCTCAGATAGGCGATCGGAGCACGTGTGCAAGGCCGCTCACGGCCCGCGGAACCTGGAAGATGCGTGAAGGGTTAGGATGGAAGCAGGATGCCGGCCATGCCTTCCACCGCAATCCAGAACATTCACTACGATCCGTCGCGGCGAGTCCTTTCGGTATGGTTCGTTCCGAGCGGCGACCGCTACGACTATGAGGATGTGGAACCCGAGATCTACATGGCCTTCAAGGCAGCTTTCTCAAAAGGCCAATTCTTCAACGAGTTCGTGCGCGATCGCTTCAGATACCGCCTCGTTGGACGTGGGCGCCGGCATTGAGTGCCAGGGCGCCGCGTCTTGACGCCGCGGCGTCGTCAGCCCGTCTTGGGCGCGACGATGCACATCACGTGCTCGGCGATCGCCAGGCTGGCAGTCAGGCCGGGGCTTTCGATGCCGAACAAATTGACGAGGCCGTCGATGCCGTGCGTTGCGGCATCCTGGATGACGAAATCGCTGTTGGCGTCGCCTGGGCCTGAGAGCTTCGGCCGGATGCCGCTATAGCCCGCCTGCAGGCTGCCATCGGGCAGATCGGGCCAGTATTTGCGGATTGCGGCATAGAAGCGCTCACCGCGCGCCGGATCGACGCGATAGTCGATCGTGTCCGTCCACTCGACGTCCGGTCCGAAGCGTGCGGCGCCTGCAAGATCGAGCGTAAGATGGACGCCGAGCCCGCCGGGCTCAGGCACGGGATAAATAAGATGTGAAAAGGGTGCGCGCCCGGCAACCGAGAAATAATTGCCCTTGGCGTAGCGAAGCGCCGGCAGGAATTGCCGACCAAATCCTTCGAGCGAGCCTGCCAAGGCGACGGCGCCCAGGCCGGCCGCATTGATAAGGCGCGGCGCGGCGATCTCGAACTGCTCGCCGCTCGCCGCGTCCATCGTCCGCACCACGATCCTGCCCGGCTCGACGCGGCCCGAGACGATGCGGGTGTTGAGCGACAGCGTCGCGCCGTTGTCCTCGGCGTCGCCGAGCAGGCCGAGCATGAGCGCGTGGCTGTCGATGATGCCAGTGGACGGCGAAAGCAGCGCCATGGTGCAGTGAAGCGCCGGCTCCAGGGCTTGCGCTTCGGCGGCGGAGACGAAGCGCAAATCGTCGACGCCGCAGGCAGCGGCACCAGCCTGGATCGTGGCGAGCACGGGGTCCTGGGCCTCGTCGCTCGCGACGATCAGCTTGCCTGCGCGGCGATGCGGGATCGCGCGTTCCGCACAGTATCGATACAGCATGTTGCGGCCAGCGACGCAGAGCCGGGCCTTCAGCGACCCTTGCGGATAATAGATCCCGGCATGGATGACTTCCGAATTGCGCGAACTCGTCTCGGTGCCGATGGCATCCGCGGCTTCGAGGACAAGCGTGTCGAGACCTTTGGCGGCCAATGCGCGCGCGACCGCCAGACCAATCACGCCTGCGCCCGCGATAATGCAGTCGACTTGTTCCATGTGCTAACCCTGCTGCGCCATCAGTTCCGCGACTGTCGCGGCTTGTTGGCGCTATCGATAACCGGCTTGGCGGCTCTTGCGACCAGCCTTCGCGATGAGGCATCAGCCGTGACAATGCAACGCGGAACTTTCGGATTTCTCAACGAGGAAGCTCGTCCTATTTCCGCTTTGGACCCCAAGACAGGACCCCACCATGATGGACGCCAGACCGAATTCCCCCGAAGCCCGCGATATCCGCTACCACATGCACGGCTACACCAACGCGCGCAAGCACCAGGAAACCGGTCCGCTGGTGATCGAAAAGGGCGACGGCGTCTATGTCGAGGACATTGCCGGCAATCGCTACATCGAGGCGATGGCGGGCTTGTGGAGCGTCGCCGTCGGTTTCTCGGAAAAGCGGCTGGTCGAAGCGGCGACAAGACAGATGTCGAAGCTGCCCTTTTACCACGACTTCGGCTCGAAGGCGCACGCGCCGCTGATCGACCTGGCCGAGAAGCTGGTGCAGATGGCGCCGGCGCCGATGAGCAAGGCCTATTTCACCAATTCCGGTTCCGAGGCCAACGATACCGCGATCAAGATGATCTGGTACCGCTCGAACGCGCTCGGACAGCCGGCGCGCAAGAAGATCATCAGCCGCAAGCGCGGCTATCATGGCGTCACCATCGCCTCGGCGAGCCTGACCGGCCTGCCGAACAACCATCTCTCCTTCGATCTGCCGATCGCCAACATCCTGCACACGTCGACGCCGCATCACTGGCGCGACGCGGAGCCCGGCGAAAGCGAGGAACAGTTTTCCGCCCGGCTCGCCGACGAGCTGGAAAAGCTCATCCTCGCCGAGGGGCCTGAAACGATCGCCGCCTTCATCGGCGAGCCGATCATGGGCGCCGGCGGCGTCGTCGTCCCGCCCGCCGGCTACTGGGAAAGGATCCAGGCGGTGCTGTCGAAATACGACATCCTGCTGGTGGCCGACGAGGTGATTTGCGGTTTCGGCCGCACCGGCGAAATGTTCGGCTCGCAGACCTTCGGCATCAAGCCAGACATCATGGTGCTGTCCAAGCAGATCTCGTCCTCCTATCTGCCGATCTCGGCGCTGCTCATCAACAACAAGGTGTTCGAGCCGATCGCCGACGAGAGCAACCGCATCGGAACTTTCGGTCACGGCTTCACCGGCGGCGGTCATCCGGTCGCCGCGGCGGTCGCGCTGGAGAACATCAAGCTGATCGAGGAGCGCGACCTCGTCGGCAATGTGCGCAAGGTCGGCGCGCATCTGCAGGCAAGGCTGCGCAAGCTTGCCTCGCATCCGCTGGTGGGCGAGGTGCGCGGCGTCGGCCTCATCGCCGCGGTCGAGCTCGTGGCCGACAAGGCGACGAAGGCGCCCTGGGGCAAGCCGGCGGTGCTCGGCGCGCTGGTCAACGGCTTCCTGCAGCAGAATGGCGTGATCTCGCGCAACATGGGCGATGCCATCGCCTTCTGTCCGCCGCTGATCATCACCGAGACCCAGGTCGACGCGCTGGTCGATGCGTTCGAGCGTTCGCTCGCCGCCGCCCTGCCGCAGATTAATCCGCAGGGCTGAAGAGAGGATGGCGCCCGATGTCTTGCGTCCTTTTCCCCTGCTGATCGGCAAGCTGCCTATGCGCGTCTCGCCGTCGGTATCCATAATCTGTTCGATCCATGGAAAAATTGTTCGGCGGCGAGCCCTCCAAGGGTCGACGGTTCCTTCTAAGACGGGTCGGAGTCTATAAAAATATAGACATTGGACCCTGGTCGTCGACATACCGAGAAAGTGCCACAGCATGCCCAATCCAACCGTTGTCGGTTTCTCCGGAAATTTCACCCGGCCGTCGAAGACGCGCGGCTTCGTCGAGCACGTCGTCAGGGATATCGCGGTCCGCAACAATCTGTCGGCGAGCACCTATGACATCGAGGATGTCGGCGCCTCGCTCGGCAGCGCCAAATGGGCGCGAGATCTCGATCAAAAGGGCCGCGACGTCCTCGACAAGGTCGTCAATGCCGATGTGCTGGTGGTCGGATCACCGACCTACAAGGGCAGCTATACGGGCCTGTTCAAGCACTTCTTCGACCTGCTCGACCCAGCCGCGCTCAGGGGCAAGCCGGTGCTGCTGCTTGCCACCGGCGGCGGCGAGCGGCACGCGCTGATCGTCGAGCACCAGCTTCGGCCGCTGTTCGGCTTCTTCGAGGCGCTTGCCTTGCCGACGGGGGTTTACGCGACGGACAAGGATTTCGCCGATGGCGTTCTCGTGTCCGAAGCGATCCGCAAACGCGCCGCGCAGGCGGTCGAGGAGGCGGGTTATGCGCTGTTGCGCCGCGCTGGCGGTCAGCGGGTTGCGGCCGAATAGCCGAGGCCCTCTGGCCGGGGACGTTTCCCGACGGGTGAGGCATGGCCGATACGCCATCGGGCCAGCCGGCAGGCGATACGATTATCGCGCCGGTTTCAAGCGTAGCCGAGATGTCGGTCGGAATCGGACGGCTGATATTGCCGGTTGCAATACCGCGAGACGCTCCTTGGACTGGGCTCGCTTAAGAACAAATCTATATCCCCGACCAGTTCGATGCGCCTCAATCGCGACTTAAAGCGCGTCGCGATCCTTCGGATTCGCTCCATGCGCTTTGGTCTTTGATTTGCGCATGTCTTTATCCCGAAGCCAGTTCCCACTTTCGGGAGACATGCTTCAGTTCCATCGCGATAGTCGGAAGCGGCTGATATCCGCGAGGAAATCAAACGCTTACCTACATTAGGGCTTGCTGGTATAAGAGGGTTTCGTCAAGGCTGGTTTGTCCACGTCGAAAATTTCAGCTGAGACACTGTCGACATTTGACGATTTGGTGCGCCGAGTAAGATCCGAGGCATAAGCGAGGACCATCATGAAGTCTGCGCGGCGTATCGAGACTTCTGTCATCGCACACCCTCAACCAGGTCCTGCCTGAGGTGGCGCAGCGGATCGGCGAACGCCTCGGTCTCTCCGACGAAATCCGGCGCAACCTTGGACAGATCTACGAGCGCTGGGACGGCAAGGGCCTGCCGCGTGGACTGAGCGGCGAGGAGGTTCCGCCCGCCGTGCGCCTGATCACACTGGCGCAGGATGCGATCGCGCTCAGCGATGCCGTCGGCATCGACGGGATGGCCGAGACCATCGGCAGTCGTGCCGACGGCCCGTACGAGGCCGATCTGGCGCGGCTCGTCTCGGCCAACGCCGCGATGCTGATGCGGGGTATCGGCGCTACGATCGACCGCGAGACAATTCTAGCGCTGGAGCCGGATCCGCCCGTGACGCTGGACGAAGGGGCTTGCGACGAGGCGTTCCTCGCCATCGCCGACATGATCGACATGCGCATGCCATTTACGCAGGGCCATTCGCGGATGGTGTCGGAGCTGGCCGCGGGCGCCGGAGCAAGGATCGGTCTGCCCGCCGCCGATGTTCGCGCGCTGCGCTGGTCGGGCTGCATCCATGACATCGGAGAGCTCGCAGTGCCTGTGGCGACCTGGATGCGCAACGGTCCGCTGTCGGTGCGCGAGCGCGACGCGGCGGAACTGCATGCCTATTACGGCGAGCGGGCTCTGGCTTCCTTCGGCCATGACGGCGATGCGATGGGGGCGCTCGTGCTGCGTCATCACGAACGCCTGGATGGTTCGGGATATCACCGCAAGGTCGGCGGCTCCGACCTCTCCCCGGCGGCGAGGATATTGGCCGCTGCCGAAGCCTTCCAAACGTCACGCGAGGAACGTGCGCACCGCAAGGCGCTGTCCAGCGAAGCGGCGGCGGCACAGCTGCGCGCGGCTGTTCGTGACGGCTGTATCTGCCCCGACGCCGCCGAAGCCGTGTTGTCATTCGCCGGGCAGCAGTCGCGCCGGGCCTTGCCGCAGGCGTTGGCCGGCATGACGCCGCGCGAAATCGAGGTGCTGCGCCTGATCGCCGCCGGGCTTACGGCGAAGGAAGTGGCTCGGAAGCTGGATATCTCGCCCAAGACCGCAGACCATCACATCCAGGCTGTCTATGGCAAGATCGGCGTGGGCACCCGTGGCGCGGCCGCGCTCTATGCGGTCGAGCACGGCCTTGTCCGGCCGGGTGAAATGCCGGCATAGGGAATTCACCCCATGTGCGCCCGCTGCGAGGCGCGCATCGTGATCCTGTCGACGGACCAATGGGGGCCGCGACCGACAGGAGGAAATCCGATGCTTCTCGCAACGACCAAGGTGGCCGACGTCGACCACTTCATCCGCATCTTTTCAACCAAGGGCGCCGACAAGCGCCGGCTGCACGGCTCGAACGGCGCAACCGTGTTCCGCGACCCGAGCGAACCGGACCGCGTCTGGGCGATCTTCGACTGGGACGCCGAGGGCTGGAAGAATTTCGTGTCGGATCCGGAGGTGCCGGCGATCCTTCAGGAAGCCGGCCATGTCGGCAAGCCGCAGGCGGCATTGCTGCTCGGCCACTACGAGGCCTGAGGTCCGCGCCGTGCGTCGCCTGCCGTCGGCGGCGGCGCGTCCGGCAAAATCCAGAACACGAAACCCGTGATCGGAGATTTCAAATGGATCCGAAACCCATCAAGATCGGCCTCATCGCCGAACTGACAGGCCCATTGTCTTTCATGGGCATCGCAAACGCGAACCTCACCACGATGCTCGTCGACGATGTCAATGCCACAGGCGGCCTGCTCGGCCGGCCGGTGGAACTCGTCATCGAGGATGGCGAGACCACCGACAGTGTCGCCAAGGCAAAGGCCGCGAAACTGGTCGATGCCGAGAAGGTCGATGTGGTCGTCGGCGGTATCTACAGTTCGACCCGCCTGGCCATCAAAAGCGAGGCGGTCACGCGGGGCAGGACGCTCTACATCTATACGAGCAGTATGAGGGACAGGAAAATGATCCCCTGATCTTCTGCACGGGCCCCGTGCCAGCGCAGCAGGTCGATCCGCTGATCCCATGGCTGATGAAGAGCACCGGAGCGAAGCGGTTCTATCTGCCGTCGGCTGACTACATCTGGCCGCATCTGCTCAACAAGGCCGCCAGTCGGGCGGTGCACGCCAATGGCGGCGAGATCGTCGGCGAGGAGTATTTCCCGCTCGACACCGTCGATTTCCGACGTACGGTGCAGCAGATCATGGCAAGCGGCACGGACGTGATTTTCAACACCATTGTCCCGCCGGGCCTGACGCCATTCCTCGAAGAACTGCACAAGGCCGGTTTCGGCAAACGCGGCGGCAGAATCGTCTGCACTTACTTCGACGAGAACTTCTTCAATCTGGTGCCGTCCGAGCAGATCGAGGGCCTCTACAGCTGCCTCGATTACTATCAGGAACAAGACGAACCGTTCGGCCGCGCGCTCTTGCGCCGCTATAGCGAGCGGTTCCCAGGCGGCGCCACCTTGACCGCGGGCAGCGGGTGCACCGGACATTACCGGGCAATCAAGATGTGGGAAGCTGCGGTAAAGGAAGCAGGCAGTGTCGAGCGAGATGCGGTTATACAGGCGCTCGATCACGTGCGGATCGGCGAAGGCCCGGGCGGTCCGGCCGAGATGGTTCCCGGACAACACCATGTTCGCATGAACATGGACATCCCGCAGGCACAGAGCGGTCGATTCCGGATCGTCAAGAATCTGGGTCCGATCGATCCCGACGAGCAAGTGCTCAGCGGCTTCCAATTCAGGAACGCAGGGTGACTTGAAGCGCCGATCGCTGATGCTTCTGGCGGGGGCAGCCGCATGATGCCCTCGCTATCTCCGTCGCACTGACAAGCTGGTCGGACCTGACTGCCCTGCATGTCGCGGCTGGCGACCTTATTTCCCGCCGCTCTCTCTCATCCGCGCGATGATCTCGGCCATCAGCGCAAGGTCGCGCCGTGAGTCCGCCAGGTCGGTGAGCGGCTTGGTGCCCTCCATGATGTGGCGATGGAATGTCTCCAGCTCGTTGGAGAAGGCATCGCCATAGAGCGGTCCGAAGGCCTTCGTCACTGGGCCGAGCGGCCCGGCCTCCGTCACCTCCAGGCGCGTCGGCAGGCTGCGGATATAGGGCGTGTCGTAGATGATCCGTACCCGTTTGGTGTTGGAGCGAACCTCGATCATGGCATCGAACAGGCCGAGATCGTCGACCACCGCGTCATAGAGGCAGGCGAAGTGGCCGTAATCGAAGGTGACGCTGGTGTTGGCGCCGCCATTGGTGTGGTGCGCCGCCACCACCCGCCGCGGCTCGCCAATCAAGCCACGCATGGCCGAGATGTGGTGCGAGGAGAGCGCGGTCAGGCCTCGATAGGCGCGCACGAGCTCGGCCGAGGCGTCTTTTCCGACCACCTCGCGGATCAGCGCGTCGCGCTCCTCGGCACCGCGCGAAAGGATCGCCGGGTCGATGTCCCGCGGATAGAGGATGTTCTGGCTGTTCTTCAGGAAATGCCGGCCTTCCGAGATCAGGTCGAAAATGCGCACGTGGGTGATGTCTTCGTGCGCCGGCAACTCGTCTCGCGCCGCCAGATAGGCCGGCGCGTAGCGGCGCATGTAGCCGACGAAGATCGTCTTTTCGTAGTCCTTGCTCAGCGCCATCAGCTCGTCGATCTCGCGCACCGTCAGACAGGCGGGCTTTTCGAGCAGGACATGCTTGTTGGCTGTAATCGCGGCGCGGACGAAGCGGCTGTGCGTGTCGTCCGATGAGAGCACGAAGACCGCGTCGATATCCGGCGAATTGATCAGCGCCTCGGCGCTTTCATAGGCCTTGGCGGTTGGGTATTGCGAGGTGATGAGTTTCACCAGGCTCGGTGAAACGTCATGGGCGCCGGCGATGACCCAGCGGTCGCGCTGGTCGGCCAACACCGGCAGATGGATCGATTGCGCGACCTCTCCAAGACCCACAAGCCCGACACGGATCAGCGCCACGGCGAACTCCTTCGCTAGTTTGTTTCAAATTCCATGCGCGGCGCGGCTGTCACGCCGCGCCGGTCACCAGCGCCACGAGCTCGTTGCCGGTGGTTTCGGACGAGCGCACCGTCGCCACCATCTTGCCGGCACGCATCACCCAGATCTGGTCGGAGAGCCGTCGCACCTGATCAAAATTGTGGCTGATCAGGATGACGCTTACGCCTTGCTCGCGCAGCTTGCGGATAAGGGCCTCGACATTTGCCGTTTCCTGCACGCCAAGCGCCGCCGTCGGCTCGTCCATAACCACCAGCTTGGCGCCCGACCCCGCCGCGCGGCAGATCGAGATCGCCTGCCTCTGGCCGCCCGAGAGACGCCGGACGCGCTGGGTCACGGACGGCACGTTGATCGACAGCCGTGACAGCATGGCGCGCGCCTGGTCTTTCATCGCCTTGCGGTCGAGCAGGGCGAACGGGCCGATGCGGCGCACGATCTCACGGTTGAGGAAAAGGTTCTGCGCCACCGTCAATTCGTCGATCAGCGCCAGGTTCTGGTGCACGGTCTCGATGCCCGATTTGCGCGCCTCGTCCGGATTGGAGAACGGGTGCTGGCGGCCGTCGAAATAGATCGTGCCGCCGTCGGGCACATGCACGCCGACCAGGCAACGGATGAGCGTCGACTTGCCGGCGCCATTGTCGCCGATCACCGCGGTGACCTCACCTCGCCGGGCTTGAAACCCGACATCGGTGAAGGCGCGGATGCCGCCGAAATGCTTGCTCAGTCCCTGGCAGGCGAGGATCGCCTCGGAAGGCGCGATGTGATTGACGGTGCTCATTTCTGATATCGCATGATCAGCGCCGCCAGGACCACGATCACGCCCACGGCAAGTGGTTGATAGAAGGCCGAGACGCTGAGCAGCGTCAGCCCGTTGACGAGGGCCGTCAGCATCAGCGCGCCGATCGCCGGTCCCAGGATGCTGGCGCGGCCGCCGAACAGGCTGACGCCGCCCAGCACCACGGCCGCCACGGAGTTCAGGAGCAGGCTTGTGTTGATCTGCGGCTCGGCCGAGCCGATGCGCGCCACCAGAAGGATCGACGCGATGCCGGCGCAGAAGCCGGAGATCGTATAGGCGGCGATCTTGACCCGGTTCGTGCGAATGCCGAGCGCGTTGGCGCTCTCTGCCTGGCCGCCGGTGGCAAGCAGATGCACGCCGAACCGCGTGTGGTAGAGCGCAACATGCGCGACAAGGACGGCCGCGATCGCCACCCAGACCGGATAGCCGAACGGCCCGAGATAGCCTGACGCGAGCTTGAGCAGGAACGTCGAGCCCACCATGGTCGGCTCGCCGCCTGACAGGATGAGGCCAAGACCAGTGATGCCGGAGAGCGTGCCGAGCGTCACGACGAAATCGGGAATACGCCCGGCGGTGATCAGCACGCCGTTGATGAAGCCGATGGCGCTGGTGGCGAGCGCCGCGAGCACGCAGGCGGCGAAGATGTCGAGACCCGCCGCATTGACCAGGCCGAGGATGACCGCGCCGAGCATGACGGAGGCTGCGAGCGAGAGGTCAATGCCGGACGTGGCGACAACGAAGGTCTGACCGATCGACAGCACCACCAGGATCGCGGCGGCAAGCAGGATCGCCTGCATGTTGGCGACGCTGAGGAAGACTGGCGAGGTGACGCCGAACAGGATGACGAGACCGACCAGGCCGACGACGGATGCCCAGTCGGCCCAGAAGGAAGGATCGATGAGGAGAGCCGCCAGGGAGGGACGGCTCTCCTCGTGGACGCCCGCCTGTCGGGAGGCGGGCGCGTTGTCGGCTGGAAGGCTCACTTCAGCATCTCGCGCAAGGGATCCGGATAGTCGCCGCCTGGACGCGGGAAGTTCTTCAGCGAGGCTTCCGCATTGTCCTTGTTGATGAGGAGCACCGGCGCAGGCACGTTGGCGGGGAGTTCCTTACCCATTGCGGCAAGCTTGCACGCCTCGACGCCCATTGCGCCGACCACATAGGGGTATTGCGCGACGGTGGCCGTGAGTTCGCCGGCGGCGACCGATTTCAGAGCGTCGACAATGCCGTCGAGGCCGATCACCTTGACGTCCTTGCCGGACGTCTGCACGGCTCGCTCGACGCCGAGCGCCATGATGTCGTTGGCGGCAAAGAAGCCGGCGAGATCCGGATGCGCGGCCAGGATGTCGGTGGCAGCAGTCAGCGCCTTCTCGCGATCCCAGTCGGCGCTCACCATAACCACCACTTCCAGCTTGCCCTCGACCGCCTGCTTGAAGCCCTTGATGCGGGCGTTCGAGCCGACGTCGCCGACGATACCGGCAATCAGCGCCACCTTGGAGCCTTTCGGCACCAGCTTCAGCATCTCCTCGCCGGCCAGCGCGCCGGCAGCGACGTTGTCGGTGCCGATATAGGTCGAGACGGCGAAGCCCGCGGCCTTGGCCTGTTCGGCATCGATGGTCGAGTCGATGTTGACGATCGGCTTCTTCTTCTGGGCGACCGGCACCAGCGCCTGCACCAGGTTGGAGACGCTGATCGGATTGACCAGGTAGCAATCGTAATCCTGCAGGGCCATGGCCGTCAGCTTGTCGGCCTGCCCCGTCGCATCGCCCATATTGGCGGCGGCCTGCACGGTGACACCAACGCCGTCGGCCTTGGCCTGTTCCTCTATGCCCTTCTGCATGGTCTGGAAGAACGGATTGTCGAGGCCTTTGACGATCGCCGCGACCTTGGCGTCTTCGGCTTGCGCGGGCGCGGCTAGCTGCGTGGCAAGCAGGCCAGCGCCGAGGGCCAGGCAATTGAACATGCGCATATATCTTCCTCCTCCGGATTTTTGGTTGTCGGCTCGTTGTTCTGCGAACGGCATGGCTGACGAAACACGCGCGACCCCGGCGCTTGCGTTGGAAAGACAAGCTTGTGCGCGCACAAGGCGCCCGGTTCGGGTTTCTTTCATATCAGGCGTTGCTCCTCCCAGAGCGCTGATGATATCACATCAGCGTTATCGCATGTTTGGAAATAATTTTACGTACGTCAAGAATTAAAATGGAGCGCAGTGCATTTTTAGTGTGGTCGGCGTCTGTGACGTGCCGCCATTGTGTCTTTAGCAGACGGAGTTCCGAAGACCACGCTTGCGCTCTATCAAAAAGATCGAACCGGCGATCATCGAGGAACCGCACGGTCCGCTGTTCGGAAATGGCTGCGCGTGGCTCGCCGGCTATTTCGCCCGCGGGAGCGACGGCTCCGTCTCGTCCATCATCTGTTTGACGGCATCGGCTGACCTGCGCATCTCCGCCTCGTCCATCGCCCAACCGGCGAAGCGTTCCAGCAGAGCGGCGAACGTCACAAGGTCCTGCTCATTCCACTGCGTCAGCGATCCTGCAAAAATCCGCCATTTGGTCTGGCGCACCGCCGTCACGAGGCGCTCGCTCTTGGCGGTGAGCTTGAGGCATATTCGCCGGGCATCGAGCTGCGACGCGACGCGGAAGGCGTAACCACGCTCGACGAGATCCGCGGAGATGCGACTGGCACGGGAGGGATCGATTCCCATGCGCTCGGCGATGACGCCGACCGTCACCTCGTCCTGCGGGGTGTCGCTGGCGACCGCGCTGAGCGCGATGATCGCATCGAGATGACTCAATTCCAGCGAGGGGTCGATGCGGGCCAGGATCAAACGGCCGAAGTCCCGGCGCTGGACCGAGCGGCGCATCTTGCTCATCACCGCATCGATGGCCGCCACAGCCCCGGCTGCCGCTTCGGACAGGCCATGGCCGCGCGCCAGATCGGCGAGATCCTGATCGCCTCGCGTCTGGCACAGGTTGGAAAATCGGTCGGCCTTGCCCGGCTCGGCATCGTTGCTGCTCATCCCGCAGCGCGCTAGCAAATATATATGCCGATGTCAATTATATGCTAGTAGCATATATTTGATGTTGACATACATCTGCTGTGAGCACATAAACCGCGCCCATGCGTTGGAGGTACCCCATGAGCCTTGACTCAACTCTTCCGGATGCGCCGCCCGTGGAGGCCGAAGCCAGGCCCGATCTTACAACATTGATCGTCTATTGCGGTGCGCTGGTTGCCATGTTCATGGCCACGATCGACATGCAGATCGTCGTCACCGCCTTGCCCACCATTGCCGGAGAGCTCGGCAACCTGCATCTGTTTGGCTGGGTGGGTGCCGCCTATCTGCTCTCTACCGCCGCGGTCTCGCCGTTCTACGGCAAGCTTGGCGATATGTATGGTCGCAAGAATGTCGTCCTGACCGCCATCGGCCTGTTCGTGCTGGGCTCGCTGGTCTGCGGCATGGCATGGTCGATGGAAAGCCTGATCGCCGCGCGCGTGCTCCAGGGCATCGGCGGCGGCGGCCTGATGGTTTCCGCCTTCGCCATGATCGGCGAATTGTTCTCGCCGCGCGACCGCGCCAAGTACCAGGGTTACAGCTCGGCGGTGTTCGCGCTGTCCTCGGTCCTAGGCCCGTTGGCCGGCGGCTACATCACCAGCCTGTTCGGCTGGCGTTGGGTCTTCCTGGTCAATCTGCCGATCGGTATTATCGTTATGGCGGTGCTGGCATTCGCCATGCGCAGCCGCTTCAACGAGAAGAAGCACCATGTCGACTATCTCGGCGGCGCACTGCTGGCCATCGGCACGACGGCCATCGTCTATTGGGGCTACCATGTGCTTGACCCCTCCGGGCCGGACACATTCACCTTCGTGCTGCCGCTGCTTGCGCTGGTCGCAATCATCTTGTTCATCATGGTCGAACGGCGGGCCGGGGAGCCGATTGTGCCTTTGCGGCTGTTCGCCATCTCGACGGTCAGCATCGTCTCGGGCGTCTCGCTGGTTGCCGGAACGGTGACGCTGGGCATGTTCTTCTATTTCGCCCTCTATATGCAGACGCTGACGGGTCTCAGCCCTGCCGAAGTCGGCTTCCTGTTCCTGCCGGCCTCGCTGACGTCGATGGTCATCTCGATCGTCGCCGGACGGGTCATTGCCGCAACCGGACGCTACAAATGGATGCCGGTGGTGGCGATGGGGATGGGAGGCCTGCTGATGATAGGCTTTGTCTTCATCAACCAGCATACGCCGATCTGGGTGCTGGCGGCGATGATGGCTACATTCGGCATCTCGATGGGCCTGCAGTTCCAGGTGCTGATCGTGGCGATCCAGGCAGCCGCACCCTTGCAGGACATCGGCGCGGTGACCTCGCTGATCACGCAGGCGCGCACGCTTGGCGCATCGCTTGGTCTTGCGCTGAACGGCGCGGTGATGATCTGGGCCTTGAACCGGCAGACCGCGGAGCTTCCCGCTGATGCCGCCGCCTTGCTGCCGCAGGGCTTGAACGGGCTCACCCCGCACATCGCTTCGAGCCTGCCCGCCGCGATCCGCGAGGTGGTGCTCGATCATTATTCCAGCGGGTTCAACGTGATGTTCATCTGGGTGGCGGCGCTCTACTTCGTCGCCATGGGGCTGACGCTGCTGCTGGAGAACAGGGAAATCCCGAGGCGGGCCTGAGCCGCCGAGCCGGACGGAACTCGGACAGATTGAAGTCGCGTCAGCGCCTTCCCGATTTCAATTGAAATCATCCGGCTCTGGCGCCGGCCGCTCCGCCGGCCCCGTCGCCTGTCTCCTGGTCCTGCACCATCGAAAGCGCCGTGCCCGGCTCGCCCTCCCACAGGATAAGGCTGGCAGCACCCACCAGCCCGGCGCGGTCGCCGAGCTCGGCCGGCACGATCGGCACGTCGCGATAGGCCTGCATGGCCCGCTCCTCGATCGTTGCCCTGATCCCCGGGGCCAGCAGGTCGAAGCCGTTGGCGAGTCCGCCGCCCATGACGATCACCTCGGGCGAATAGAGATGCAGAAGGTTGGTAAAGCCGATGCCGAGCCATTTCGCCTCCGCCTCGACCAGGTCGCGCGCCGCCGCGTCGCCTGTCCGCGCGGCTTCGATGACATGCCGGGCCGAGACGTCGCCGTCATTGGAGAGCCGCCGCAACTGCGAGCCGTCGCCGGGCGCGGTGAGCCGCGTCGCCCGGCGCCCGAGAGCGGTGCCCGAAGCGACGGCCTCGAAGCAGCCGACATTGCCGCAGAAGCAGCGATCGCCTTCTCCGGTGATCGTCATGTGGCCGATCTCGGCCGCCAGGCCGCGCCTGCCGTGATAGATGTGGCCGTCGGCGATCACGCCGCCGCCGATGCCGGTCGACACGGTGACGAAGACCAGCGAGCCGGCGCCGCGTCCGGCGCCGAAGCGCCATTCGCCGAGCGCTGCCGCATTGGCATCGTTCTCCAACCGCACCGGCAGGCCGAACTGCCGGCTCAAAATGTCGATCATCGGCACGTTGTGCCAGCCGGAGAGCGTCGGCGGTCCGATGACGATGCCTGCCTTGGGATCGAGCGGACCAGGCGCGCAGGCGCCGATACCGATCACTTTGGCCTGCGGGTGGTCGTCCAGCAGCTTGTCGGCGAGCGCGATGATCCGGCCGATGACCGCCTCGGATCCTGCTTCGGTCATCGTCGGTTCCGAGACGCGCGCCACAACCTCGCCGCCGCGCCCGATCAGCGCGCCGCGCAGCTCCGTGCCGCCGAGGTCGAAGGCTAGCGCAAGCGTGCTCATCAGGCGGCGGCCTTCAGTCCGTGCAGCCAGGCCATGCGCCGCGCGAGGTCGGGATCGCCAAAGGCGAGCGAGCCCAGCACCACAGTGTCTGCGCCTGCGGCGCGCAGCAGCGGCACCGTCTCGTGGCGAATGCCGCCATCGGCTGCCAAAATGATGTCGGCCTCGCGCCCGGCCTGTCGCATCAGCGCGCGCGCCTCGATCAGTCGCGGGCAGGCCTTTTCGGACAGGCTTTGCCCCTTGACGCCGATCGCGGTGCCGAGCAGCGTCACGAAGGCGACGTCAGGCAGGAACGGCTCGATCGCGTCGACCGGCGTTTCTAGCCGCAGCACCACGCCCGCCTCGGCGCCGAGCTCATGCGCCAGTTTCACCGCGCGCAACCCGGCCTCGCCGTTTTCGGCGTGGATGGTGACGAGGTCGGCGCCGGCCTCGATGAACTGGCGCGTCTGCGCCTCGACGATTTCCGCCTCGACCATCAGATGCACATGGATCGGTTTGGCGGTCAGCCTGGCGATGCGTGCCACCAGATCCGGGAAGAACAGGAAGCCGGGGGTGAAGCGGGCGTCCGCCACGTCGATGTGGTGCAGGTCGGCATGGGCTTCGATCCGCTTCAGGTCGCGCTCCATGTTGGCGAGATCCGCCGACCAAAGCGAGAATTCGCCGATGAGCCGGTTGCGCGGCAGCGCGGCTATGGCCGCCGGTCCGGAGAGAAGTTTGGCGATCATGACGGAATGAGGCTCCGGGCTTTCGAGTGGGAATGAAGGAAGAAGTTGATCTGCTCATGCAGCTCGGCGAAATGCTTCGCGCTGTCGCGCGCCTTGGGCGTTACTTTCGTGAAGGTCGCGCCGGGTATTGCCGCAGCCAATGCATAGGCGGTCGACAATGGGTGCACGGCATCGATTTCGTTGCCGATGACCAGCGCCGGAATGTCGAGCGCGGCAGCGTCGCGTTCCGAAACGCCGGGTCCATCGCCGGCGATGTCGGCAAGCACCCGCGCGAAGGCTTTGGCGTCGGGCCGGTCGAAATAGCCATGCAGCGAAGCGAGATTGTCAGGCGCGTCGCGGTAGAGCCGCGTGGCGGTCTCGGATTGCGCGAAGATCCTCCTTGCCTCGTCGGCGCTATGTTCGAGGATGAGCTCGGCGGCCTCGGCGATCGGTTCCATGTTCTGCGGCGCTGGCGAAAACGTCCATGCCGGTCGCAGCAGGATAAGGCCTGTGACGCGCTCCGGATGGCGGCAGGCGAGGCGCAGCGCGATTCCTGCGCCCATCGAGACGCCGCCGGCAACGAAGCGGTCGAGGCCGGCCCGGTCGGCCGCGGCAAGCACATCGTCAGCGAACATTTCGAACGAGAACGGTCGCCGTTCACCGAAGCCTGAGCCGCCATGGCCGCGGCATTCCAGCGTGATACGGCGGAAGCCGGTGGGGCAAGTCTGGGCGACCTGCGCCTCACCGCCGCCGAGCCCGTGCTGGAACACCACCGCCGGGCCTTCGCCCGTGTCGGTGCGGAGCAGCGTCGCGCCGTCGCGAAGAAGCGCAATCTGGCCCGCCATCACACCAGCTCCTTGAGAAAACGCGCGACGCCCGGCGCCTCCCTGGCAGAGAGCCCATGCGTCACCAGCGGCCCGTCGAAGCCTGTGGCTTTCAGCCGGGCGATGAAGTCGGCGAAGTCGACCACGCCCTGTCCGGCCGTGGCAAAGCGGCCGTCGGCGAAGCGGTCCTTGGCATGCGCCAAAGAGACATGGCCAGCCACGCACTCGACCGCTTCGGCAACGATGGAGCGTGCCTGTTCGGCATTCGCTCGCTCGAACAGATTGGCTGGATCGAGCACGATGCGCAGCCGCTTCGAGCCCATCTCGCCGATCAGTCGTATCGCGTCTTCAGCCGATGTGACGATGTTGGCTTGTTCCGGCTCGATGCCGAGATCGATGCCGTGGCGCTCGGCAAGCCGAAGCGCCTTTTCCATCTCGCGCGCCATGTCGGCCCAGGCCGTGGGATCGGAATTGTCGGGATGGTACGCCCACTGATCCTCGGCGTTGCGCGTCCCGGTGCAGAGCGTGACGAGCGGGATCGAAAGCCTGGCCGCGGTTTCGATGACAACCGCCAGCCGTCGCAGTCCGTCCTGGCGCATCCGGCTGTCCGGATGCGCCATGTTGTATGTGCCGGAGAGAGCGACGAGACTGATTCCGGTCGCCTTGGCAGCGGCACCGACAGTGTCGATCGCCGCGTCCGGAACCGCGTCCGGCATCGACGGCAGGCCGGCGCAGGCGAGGTTGAACTGCGTGGCCGCGAAGCCCGCATCACGGACAGCGGCAAGCACGCCGGTCGGCTCGCTGCCCGGGAAGGTCTTGGCGAACACGCCGACCTGCATCAGACCGCTCCCGTCACGCTGGCGAGCGCGACGCGCTCGCCGCTCTCAACCGAGCGGGCGATCGCTACCATGGCGCGGATCGAGGCGAGCCCGTCCTCGACCGTGGCGCCGCGCTGCGGCGCGCCGTTGAGCACCGTGTCGGCGAGGCCCTCCAACTGGCGACGGAAGAAATGGCCGTCGGCGCCGAGCGGCTTGCGCGAGGTCGCGTCCTTCTCGTGGAAGATGTCGACCTCGCTGGCGCGGAAATACCAGGGATTGAAAGTCTTCGCGATCACCGAGCCGTTCTGGCCATAGAGCTGGAAGCCTTCGTGCCAGTCCATGCGCACGGCGACGGTGAGGTCGAGATGGCCGAGCGCGCCATTGGCGAATTCGGTCTCGACGAACCAGCAATAGGCGCCGAAGCGCTCGTTGAGGCGGGCACGAACGGCGGTGATCTCGCCGCACAGCAAGCGCGCCGTGTCGACGAGATGCGAGCCATGCGCCAGCATGAAGTACTGCCGCAGGTCCGCCTTCGGATTGCCGCCCGGCTTCTTCGCCAGCTTGCTTGTGATGGGCAGCGGCTGCACTGCGTCGGTGTTGGTGTAGCGATGGGTGGAATCGCAATACCAGGCCTTGAGCGCCAGGATCTCGCCCATCTCGTCGCGCACGAAATCGCGCGCCGCTTCCAGCGCCGGGTCGAAGCGCTTCATGTGCCCGACCTGCAGCACCTTGCCCGAGCGCTTGACCGCTTCGGCAAGCTTCTCGCCTTCCTCGACCGAGACGCCGATCGGCTTTTCGCACAGCACATGCTTGCCCGCTTGCAGCGCCTTGATCGACATCGGCACGTGATAGGCGTCCGATGTGGCGACAATCACCGCCTCGAGCTCCGGATCGGCGAGCATTTCGTCATAGTCGCCATACATCTTGCGCGGCTCGTAGGTGGCGCCCATCCGCGCCAGCAGATCGGGCGCCGCATCGCAGATCGCGTAGAGATCGGCGTTGCTTGCCTTCACGCAGGATTCCAGATGCGCGAACTGCGCGATCGGCCCGCAGCCGAGCACACCGACACGAAGGCGACGGTCTTGCTTGTGGATCATCGTCTCACGCCCCGTAGCCGCGCATGGTCTGGCGGTTGGTCTTGACCGCGCCGGCCGGATCGGCGGCGGCAGTCTCGGATTCCTCCTCAAGCACCAGCCAGCCGTTGAAGTTGGGGGCAGCACTTGCGATCTCGATCACCTTTGCCGTGTCGCAGACGCCCTTGCCGAGCATCGCCCAGGTGCCGTTCGCATCGACGTCCTTCAGATGCACGTAGCGGATGCGGTCGCGATAGGTCGTGAGCGTGTCGGCCATGTCCTTGTGGCCGCGCAAGATGTGCCCCGTGTCCGGCACCCAGCCGACCAGCGAAGCGTCGATCAACCCAAAGATGCTGTCATAGTCGGCGCGGTCAAACAGCAGCGTGTTGTGGTGCGAGCTCGGATGCACCGCGACCTGGACGCCGGCCTTGCGGCCGAGCTCGCCGGCACGGTTGTAGACTTCGGCCGCGATGGCAAACTTGTCCTCGCGCGGACCGTCCGACACGACCGTCGCCGAGCCCATCGACACCAGCGTGCCCGGAAAGGGGGCGGCGAAGTCGATCCAGCGCTTGGCTGTGTCGAGGTCCTCGCCAATTTTCTCTTTGAGCGTAAAGCCGCTTTTCGAGCCGAAGGCGAAGGAGACGAGCGTGAGGCCGGACGCCTTCAGCGCGGCGGCGAATTCGGCCGGCTTGTCGGCATAGCGGCCGATCATCGTGTCGGTGATCTCGATGCCGGCATAGCCGCCGTCGGCGATCGCCTTGATGAGATCATCGGGGCCGCCGGTGAACCGGTCTCCCAGCATTTCCCAGGTGAAGGTCTGGCAGCCGACTTTGAGGTCTCTCACGTTCATCCTTTCATTCCTTGGTTCTCCGCGGGACGTGCCTATTTGACCGAGCCCGCGGTCATGCCGGCGAGGAAGAACCTCTGGGCAATGAGGTAGATCAACAACAGCGGCAATGAGCCGAGCACGCTCATCGCCATCATCTGGTTCCATTCGAAAGCGTGCTGCCCCATCAGAAGCTGGATGCCGATGGGGACGGTGCGCATGGAGGTCGACTTCGTCAGCGTCAGCGCGAAGAGGAATTCGTTCCAGCACAACAGGAAAGTATAGACCGACGTCGCCACGATACCAGGCAACGAGATCGGCACGATCACCCGCCAGAGCGCTGTCCAACTGGTGCCGCCGTCGACGGCGACAGCTTCGTCGAGATCGCGGGGCAAGGTGTTCAGATAGCCCGTCATCAAAAGGATCGCGTAGGGCAGGGTGAAGACCAGATAGGTCAGGATCAGCGCGATATAGGTGTCGAAGATGCGATACGAGACGACGAGCCCGAAGAAGGGGATCAGAAGCGTGATCGGCGGGATGGTCTGCGTGCTGATGATGAGGGTGTTCAGGCTGCCCTTGCCGCGGAAATTGAAGCGGCTGAACCCGTAGGCCGCCAGCAAGGCGATCAGCACCGTCAGCACAGTCACCACGAAGGCCACGAAGTAGCTGTTGAAGAAGAAGCGCAGCTTGACCGGGTCGCCAAGGATCTCTGCATAGGCTTCCAGCGTGAAGGCCTTCGGCAGGATGGTCGGCGGCAGGGCGAAGATCTCGGTGTTCGATTTGAACGAGCTGCTCAGCATCCAGTAGATCGGGAAGGCCGCGAAAAACAGCCCCGCGACAAGCGCGATATGCAGCGCGACGGTGATCAGCCTGTCCTTCGTCGTGTGCCTTTTCCTCATGGTGATTACCGGGCCTTCTGATAACGGATGTAGAACAGCGTCAGGCCAAGCGAGATCAGCAGGATGACCACGGCGCTCGCCGACGCCTGGGACAGGTTGTAGCTCGAGAACGCCAGCTTGTAGGTGTAGGTGCTGAGCACCTCGGTCGAGTAGATCGGACCGCCGCCCGTCGTGATCCAGATCAACGGGAAGACCTGCATCGTCCAGATGAAATCGAGCAGCGAGATGCTGATGATGATCGGCATCAGCTGGGGAATGGTGATGAAGATCAGCTTCTGGTAGGCCTTCGCCCCGTCGATATCGGCGGCCTCGTAGAAATCCTTGGGGATGCCCTGCAGGCCCGCGAGCAGGCTGACCATGAAGAGCGGGTAGCCCGCCCAGATATTGGCGAAGGTGACGGCGTGCAGCGCGGTCTCGGGCGAGGAAAACCACTCGATCTTGGAGCCGATGAGACCCAGCTGCATGAGAATGCTGTTGACGACACCGTTGGGCTCGAGCAGCAGGCGCCAGATCACCGCTATGATCACCGCGGTGAAGAGCCAGGGCAGTATGTAGAGCACGCGCAGGATGTTGCGCAGCGTCGGATTGATGCGGTCGCTGTTCAGCATGAGCGCGAAGATCATGCCGATGGTCATGTGGAAAACGACGCTCATGCAGGTGAAGTAGAGCGTGTGCCACAGCGAGGCCCAGAACACGGGATCGGCAAAGATCGCCTGGTAGTGTTTCAGCCCGGCAAAGGACGGGTCGCGACGCAGCACCGCGCTGTTCTGGAACGAATAGGAAATCACCGTCACCATCGGCAGCAGCATGAGCAGGCCGATGATCACCAGCGAGGGCGACAGATAGAGATAGGGTGCGACCGTTCGTTTCAGTCTGTGACGGGAGCGCTTCTGCCGGGTCATGTGCCAACCTTGGGGTACGCCTTCGAGAGAAGGCGAGCTTCGCGAACACTCGCGTCGCCGGTACGTTGTTGCCGGGAGGCCTGCCCGAAGTCAGGCCTCCCGGTCGAAGATCGTGAAACAGGCCGATCAGAATTTAGCCGTCCATCCTTTCTGAGCGTTGGCCGCGGCTTGTTCCGGAGACTGCTCGCCGGCCAGCATCTTCTGGGCTTCGACGTCGAACTGGGTCATCAGGTCTTCCGCCACCGGCAGACCCGTGAACTCATTGGCGAGGTAACCGGTCTTGAAGATTTCGAAAGCCTTGCCGAAAGCCTTGTCCGAGGTCACGAAATCGGGCTTGGCGTTGACATTGCCCGGGAAGGCGTTGGCCAGCGACACCAGCTTGGCGTTGACCTTCTCGCTCATCAGATATTGGACGAGTTTCCAGGCCTCCTCCTGATGCTTCGAGCCGGCGGAGATGCCGATGCCCCAGGAGGCGTAGGGAAGACCGCGCTTGCCGTTGTAGTTCTCCACGACCGGGACCGGAATGAGGTCGAAGTTCAGCTTCGGATTGCGCTTGCGGATGAGGTTCACATGCGCGAGCGAGTCGATCATCATCCCCACCCGGTCGTTGACGAATTCCTCGACCTTTTCCTGTTCGGTCTTGGTGGCGATGCCGGGCGAGATGGTGCCCGCGTCGTTGAGCGATTTGACGAAGGTGAGCATGTCCACCACCGGCTTGCCCTCGAGGGCGGGCTTGCCGTCAGCCATCATCGACTGGCCCGACGCCCAGACCCACGACATCATGTCGTTCTGGACGCCGGACGGCGACTGCAGCGACAGCGGCAGCACCCAGCCATACTGGTTCTTGTCGGCACGGGTCATCTTCTTGGCGGCCTCGAGGAACTCCGCGCGGGTCGATGGCAGCTTGGTGACGCCCGCCTGGGCGGCGAGATCCAGATTGACGAATACCGGATAGACGAAGGAAGCGACCGGGAACATCACGGCCTTGCCGTCCACCTTGATGATGTCCGCGACTTGCGTCTTGTCGAACTTGCTCGCATCCATCATCGGGTTCATGTCGGCGAGCGCGTTCTGCGCGTTAAGATTGTTCACCCAGGCGCCATCGAGGCCGACGACATCGCTCAGCGTTCCGGTCGCCGCGCCGACCGAGATCTGATCCCGCGTGGCGGCATAGGGGCCACTGACCAGCGTCACCTTGATGCCGGGATTCGCGGCCTCGAATTCGTCCATGATCTTCCGCAGCGAGCCTGCGGGCAATTCGGGCTCCCACCATTGGGCGAATTCCAGGGTCGTGTCCGCCATGGCGCTGGTTGCGCCAAGCAGCCATGCGGCCGCGGCCATCTTCAGCATGGCGGGCTTTATCCGAAATGTCATTTTCTCCTCCTTCTTTGAGATCGGCCGCACAATGCGGGCGATCGTCTGGTTTATTCAGCAGTCTTCATTCGCAGGCGCTTCGCTCCCGCCTGCTGGCCTTGCCGCAAATCTTCAGATCGCCAGATGCGTTTCGGGATCGAAGAAATGGAGCTTGTTATCATCCAGGGCCAGCCGGATTTCCGAGCCGGAGCGGACTGCGCTTTCCGGTTCGAATTTTGCCACCGCATTCGACGCCAGGCCGAAATCCCTCACCGCGTCCGGGTCGCCTGAATCCACCCGGACCGCGTCGATGTTGAGATGGACGATGTGTTCGGACCCGAGCTCTTCGATCGAGGTCACCTTTGCAGGGATCGTCTGGTATTTGCGGCCGGATTCGAGGCTGCTGTCATAGAGATGCTCGGGCCGGATCCCGAACACGATCTTGCGCCCCGCATACGACCTCAAGCCCGGTCTTCGCTCGAAGGCTGCATCCCGCAGCTGGATGGCGAAGGTGCCGGCCGTCAGTTCGTCGCCCGTCAGCGTCCCTTCGAAAAGGTTCATCGAAGGCGAGCCGATGAAACCGGCGACGAAGGCGTTCACCGGCGATTCATAGAGCCGCTTCGGTGTGTCGACCTGCTGCAGCACGCCGCCTTTCAGCACCGCGACCCTGTCCCCCATCGTCATCGCTTCGGTTTGGTCGTGGGTGACGTAAATGGTCGTCACGCCGAGCTGCTTCTGCAGGCTGGTGATCTCGGCGCGCATTTGCACGCGCAGTTTTGCGTCCAGATTGGAGAGCGGCTCGTCCATGAGAAAAGCAGCCGGCTCGCGCACCATGGCGCGGCCCATGGCGACCCGCTGACGCTGCCCGCCGGAAAGGTTGGCGGGCTTGCTGTCCAGCAGCGACGTCAGCTGAAGGGTCTTGGCGATCTCGTCCACGCGCTTCTTGCGCTCGGCCTTCGGCTTGCCCGCCAGCCGCATCGAGAAGGCGATGTTTTCGAACACCGTCATATGCGGGTAGAGCGCATAGCTCTGGAAGACCATCGCGATGTCCCGGTCCTTGGGCGGCATGTCGACGACGTCTATGCCGCCGATGCAAAGGCTGCCGCTGGTGATGTCCTCCAATCCCGCGATCATTCGCAAGGCAGTGGATTTGCCGCAGCCGGACGGTCCAACCAGGATCAGGAACTCGCCATCCTCGATCGACAGGTTCAATCGGTCGATCGCACGAAAACTGTTCCCGTAGGTTTTGCAGATATTCTCAAGAATGACTTCCGCCATATTCCTCCCTCCACAAGTCAAAGCCGATGATTTTGTTCTTCGCCTTGGCTTTTTTGCTTGTGAGAATTTGCTCGGGTAGTTTCAGCCTATGTTCCGGGATCGAGGCGCGCATATTTCACTTCGACCGCCGATGGCGCGCTCGCCGATGCCAGCAATTCCGTGACTTGGTTGTCGGTCGGAAGCGCCTCGCGTCCGCCGCGCCCGGTTATCGAAAGCGCCGCCGCCGCGGCCGCGAGTGCCACCCGGCCCGCGGTGTCGGCTCCGCGCGTCAATGCATGGGCATAGGCGCCATGAAAGCAGTCGCCGGCACCGGTCGAGTCGACGATCGCAACCCGGTGCGGAGGCAGGTGCCAGAGCGTTGTCTCCTCGCGCCCGCGGTAATAGACGCCTCGGCCGCCGTCGGTCAGAACGACTGCGGATCGGGATGGCGACCACAAGGCATCAAGCATCTCGGCGGGCGCTCGGCAGCCCGTGGCGGTCCGCGCAAAGCCGAGCGGAAGAATGAGATGGTCGCAGAGCGCCATCAGCCTGTCCGTGGCTGGGCCGGCGCTCCATTCGACATCGCCGAGGATCGCGAGGCCGAGATCACGAGCCCGGGCCACGGCATCCAGCGAGCGGATCGCGTAGCTGTCGACGATCAGGACAGTCGCGCGGCTGAGGATATCGTCCGGAAAGTCCGGTGCGGTGCCCAGCATCGCGTCGTCGTCATAGGCGATGAACCGGTCCCCGTCCGAGCCGACGGTGATGCGCGAGCGTACCGGGCGCGCGTCGGGATGGCGTGGCGCGAATGCGGTTTCGACGCCGCTGGCGACGAGGTCGCACAAGGCGGCATCGTCATCGGCGCTGCCCAGCCACCCGATAAACCCGGCGCTTCCGCCAAGCCGCGCGACGGCGGCAAGGGCCGTCGCGACATTTCCGCCGAAAGCGCGCGTGCTTTGCAGAACCTTTCCCTTGCCCGCCGACAACGGCTGATCGACATAGACGATGTCGTCGATCGCAATGGCGCCGAAGCCGAGGATCGAGGGGACGGCGCGCATCGTTCAGGCGCCCGCCTTCGCGAGCGCTTCTTGCGCCGAAAGCCCGTCATGGATGACGCCCCGAAAGGCAAGCGCTGCCTTCTGAGGATCGCCGTGCCCCCAGAGATTGCGGCCCACCACGGCGCCGCGCGCGCCGGCGCGGATGGCGTCCGCCGTCTGCCGAAGCGCGCCGAGCAGCGTGTCGGTCTTCGGGCCACCGGCGATCACGACCGGCACCGGGCAGGTCCGGACGGTCTCCCGGAACGACTCGAAATCGCCCGTGTAGCCGATCTTGATGACGTCGACGCCGGACTCGTAGCCGATGCGCGCCGCATAGGCGATCTCGTCGGGGGTGAAGATGATCTTTGCCCCGTCGGTGAAATCGCGCGGATAGATATGCGCCACCACCGGCATGCCGTAGCGGGCCGCCGCATTCACCGAATCGGTCAGCCAGCGTATGTATTTGCCCTCGGTCGCGCCTCGCACCGGAATGGCCACGGCCAACGCATCGGCGCCAGCGCGCACCGCATCTTCGGGCGTCGCGATCAATTCGCTGATGCGGTCGTCCGGCGTGAAGCAGCCGGCCTGGATCACCAGGGCAGCCTTGCCCGCATATTGCGGCCACAGATGGCGCGCGGTGCCGGGCTGGATGCTGACGTAATCGGGCTTGCCCGCCATGACGCGGGCCAGCGCGCCGGGCAGATCGGCAAGGCCGCCTTTGCGCACGTCGCCATAGCCGACGAAGTGGTCGACCGCGCCGCCAAATAGATTCCCCGATGGATGCGAAAAGAGGCGCGCGAGGCGCACTTTGGTCCCTAGGCTCATAATTCCCTAATCTCTTGATTTGCAAGGCCGGCGGCCTGTGATACTGGCCATCGTTTTCACATGCTGTATAAAAATTTTACGCGCGTCAAGATTTAAAATGCGCTATAGCGAGTCACGAAAATTGTCCGTCGCCGTCGTGATGGCTTGTCTCGGGTGTCGCCGATTGGGAGGTCGAAA
This sequence comes from Mesorhizobium sp. M2A.F.Ca.ET.043.02.1.1, assembly GCF_003952405.1. NCBI lineage: Bacteria > Pseudomonadati > Pseudomonadota > Alphaproteobacteria > Hyphomicrobiales > Phyllobacteriaceae > Mesorhizobium > Mesorhizobium sp. M2A.F.Ca.ET.043.02.1.1. The sequence continues at coordinate 1,788,605 of NZ_CP034445.1, read as the reverse complement.
GGGAAATGCAAGCAAATTCAGGAGCGAAGCTCGGCATCGGCGTCATCGGATGCGGTAACATCTCGATGACCTATCTGCGCAACGCGGCACTTTTCGCCGGCGTGGAACTGCGCGCTTGCGCCGATATCTCCGCCGAGATGGCTGTCTTGCGCGGGAAGGAATATGGCATCCGCGCGCTCGGCGTCGATGCGTTGCTCGCCGACCCGGAGGTCGATCTCGTCCTCAACCTCACCATTCCCGCGGCGCATTTCGACATCTCGTTTTCGGCGCTCTCGGCGGGAAAGCATGTCTTCACCGAAAAGCCGCTCGCCACCTCGGCCAGCGACGGCCGCAAGTTGGTGGCGGAGGCGGCGAAACGGGGATTGCTGCTGGGCTCGGCTCCCGACACGTTCCTCGGCGCCGCCGGACGCCGCGCGCGCCGCCTGATGGACGAGGGCGCGATCGGCCGCGCCGTGACCGGCACCGCCTTCATGATGGGGCGCGGCATGGAGCACTGGCATCCCAACCCGCAATTCTACTACCAGCCAGGCGGCGGCCCGGTCTTCGACATGGGGCCGTACTATCTGACGATGCTCGTCAACCTGCTCGGCCCCGTGACGCGTGTCATGGCGATGGCCACGCGCGGCCAGGAGGAGCGGCTGATCACCGCCGACGGCCCTTACAAGAACACCAGCTTCAGGGTCGGCACGCCGACCAACATCCTGTCGCTGCTCGAGTTCCGCTCCGGCGCCACCTTCACTTTCGGTGCCTCCTGGGATGTCTTCAAGCACTCCAACCACCCCATCGAGCTGCACGGCACCGAAGGGTCGCTCAGGCTGCCAGACCCCGACACCTTCGGCGGCACGGTCTCGCTTTCCGCGCGTGGTGCCGAGTGGACGGATTTCGCCGGCGAAAGCGAGCTCTACGGCGCGCGCAACTGGCCTTATGCGGCGCCGGATCGCGCCAATTACCGCATGCTCGGTGTCGCCGACCTGGCGCGTTCGTTGTCGAAGAAGAGAAAGCCGCGTGCGTCCGGCGAACTGGCACTGCATGTGCTGGAGATCATGGAGGCCATCCTCGCCTCGGGCGAGAGCCGCAACTCGGTCGCCATCGCCGGCACTGTCGACCAGCCGCCGCTGCTTGGCGAGGACGAGGCGGCGAGCCTGCTGGCCTAAGGCGGTCCCATGCCGACATCGCCCGTATCGCTCGACCCGCAGGCCCGGAAGGTCCTCGACCTTGGCCTACAGGCGCATGAGCCGCCCTTCGAGACCGGCACACCCGAGCAGGCGCGACGCGCCTACGAGGAAGGCTTTCCGAGCCTGCAAGGCGAGCGCGAGCCGGTCGCTTCGGTGCGCGAACAAACCATCGTCGGGCCCGGTGGCCCTCTCAACGTTCGGGTTTATCGCGGGCAGCGCGCTGCGGCGGCCGACGCGCCGGCGCTGCTCATCTGCACGGTGGCGGCTGGGTGATTGGCAATCTCGATTCGCATGACGAGATCTGCCGCTGGTACGCCAACATCGCCGCCTGTGTTGTCGTTTCGCCGGACTACCGGCTGGCGCCGGAGCACAAGTTTCCGGCTGCGGTCGAGGATTGCCGTGCCTTCTCTCCTTCATGCAGGATATGCCCGGCGGGCTTGGCATCGACGCCAGCCGCATCGCCGTCGCCGGCGACAGCGCCGGCGGCAACCTCGCCGCGGTGCTGGCGCTGCTTGCCCGCGATGACAAATGCCGTCCGACCGCGCAGCTCCTGTTCTATCCCAACACCGATGCCGCCCAAACGGCGGACAGCTATCGCCGCTTCGCCGAAGGTTTCGGCCTGACGGCCGCGACCATGGCCTGGTTCCGCGACCACTATGTCCGTGACGCGGTCGACATCAATGACTGGCGCGTCTCGCCGCTAAAGGCCAACAGCCTTGCCGGCGCGGCGCCGGCCTTCATCGCCATTGCCGGCCATGACATCCTCGCCGACGAGGGCGAGGCCTATGCAAGGCGGCTCGAGATGGACGGCGTCCCGATCGTGGTCAAACGCTGGCCAGGGCAGATCCATGGGTTCGTCTCAATGGGCCGCCATGGTCCGGCGTCGCGTCAGGCGGTCGAGGCTGCTGTTGCGGCCTGGCGCAATTTCGATCCGGCGTTTGAAGGGGTCTAGGCCGATTGGCGCATTACAAGCGTTGCGTCGAGGCTGACCTTTGGCGTCACGGCGGCCGCATCCTCGTCGAGCATCGCAAGCAGCGTCTCGACACTGCGGCCGGCCATGGCGGCGAAATCCTGCGCCATGGTGGTGAGCGCTGGGCAGGTGTAGCGGCTGAGTGGATGATCATCATGGGCTGCGATGCGCAGGTCGCAACCCGGCTTACGGCCCACCTTCAACCCTTTCGAGAAGGCCGCCGCCATGACGCCGAAGGCCAGGCGGTCGTTGGCGCACAGGATGGTCTTGCCCGGCAGGCCGCCATTGCCGAGCAGCTTCTCCGTCTGCTCGTAGCCGATGCGCTCGAACTCCCAAGTAGTCGGTGTCGCCGAAGACGATCGGCTCGAATCCCAGTCGCTGCATCGAGGCGACATAGCTGCTCAATCGTTCCGCCGAATTGTGATTGACGTGCGGGATGTCGAAATAGACCGGGGCATCGCCGGAACGGCAAAGGTAATCCACGATCGTCGCGACGCTTTTTGCGTTGTTATTGCCAACAAATGGCGTGTCGCCTTCCAGGAAAGTGTCGAAATAGACAATCGGAATGGTCTGCGTGAGCTTTTCCAGGGTTCTCTGATCGGATCGTTTGCCCAGCGGCGCGATCAGCGCGCCGGATACCTTCAGCGACAAGATGGTTCGGGTGGCTTCAATCTCGAGTTCGGTCGAGCCATGCGAGGAAATGACGACCGGCCAGTAGCCTTCGTCGCGCAGCCTGAGCTCGATGCGGCTGACCATCTCTGAATAGAACGGGTCGGTCACCGTCGGCACGACAATGCCGATGCTGCGCGTGCGCTTGCGGTTGAGATTGCGCGCGAAGAGGTTCGGCTGGTAGTCGGACGAGCGCAACGCATCCTCGATACGCTTACGCGTTGCCGGCTTGACGCTGGTCGGATCGTCGAAGAATTTCGACAGTGTCGGTCTGGAGACGCCGCAGGAGCGGGCGAAATCCTCCATGGTCTTGTGCGTCATCGACATTCAAAGCCCTCGCGCCACGGATTTCCCGCTTGGTCCATGCGCCGTCCCGGCGCCTCCATACGGTGCGCCGACCCCGGACTGCAAGTTCAAAACTTTACAGGAAGCGCCTCAACTTTCAATTCGCTCATGGAAATTATTGCGTGCGTAAATTTATTAATTGACGTGAAGAAGAGCGGACCCTATTCAGCCTTCAAGGTTACGCCACACGCGGCACATGCCGGGAGGACGTGATGAAGAAGCTGGTTTCCGCCGGCGAGATCCTCGTCGAGATCATGGCGGATCGGATCGGCCAGAGCTTTCTCGAACCCGGGCCACTGGTTGGGCCGTTCCCGTCCGGCGCGCCCGCGATCTTCATTGGCCAGGCGGCAGCGCTTGGCCAGCCAGCGGGACTCATCGGGGCCGTCGGCGAGGACGATTTCGGTCAGTTGAACATTGACCGGCTGCGAGCGCTCGGCGCCGACGTATCGGCGATCACGTCCCACAAGGGCTATGCCACCGGCACCGCCTTCGTCACCTATAGAGCCGACGCTTCCAGGCATTTCGTCTTCAACATCCGCAACAGCGCGGCGGGCCTGTTGGACATCGATGATGCCGCAAGACACTTGCTTGCCGATACCGACCACTTTCATGTCATGGGCTCGTCGCTGTTCTCGGACAAGGCGACCGACGTTGTGCTCGCCGCGACCGCGGCCGTGAAGGCCAGGGGCGGCACCGTGTCCTTCGACCCCAACGTCCGGCGCGAGATCATGCAGGACTCAGGCATGCGCGAGGCGCTCGACAGCGTGTTGGCGCAGACCGACGTCTTTCTGCCAAGCGGCAACGAGTTGCTCCTGTTCTCTTCAGCGGGCGACGAGCAGGGCGCGATCGCCGAGCTGCTTGGTCGGGGCATAGCCTGCATCGTGCTGAAGAGAGGCGCTGACGGCGCCGTCTATCACGATCGCCAGCGCTCGGTCGCAATGCCCGGATTCGCCGTCGAGGAAGTGGACCCGACTGGCGCCGGCGACTGCTTCGGAGCCGCCTTCGTATCCTTCTGGCTGCGCGGCGCCGCGCCTGCCGAGGCGCTGCGCATCGCCAATGCCTGCGGCGCGCTGGCCGTAACACGGAAGGGACCCATGGAAGGCATTCACCGGCTCGCCGATGTCGAGGCTTTCATAGTCGGGGCCGGTACACGCGCATGAGCTGCGCGACCAAGAGATTCGCGGCCATCGGCGCGCGGCGGGCGGCGGGCGGCAAGGGAGGCATCACCTCGATCTGCTCGGCGCATCCGCTGGTGATCGACGCGGCGCTCCGCCACGGCGCGCTGCATGGCGCGGATGTCCTCATCGAGGCGACCTGTAACCAGGTCAATCACGAAGGCGGCTACACCGGCATGGCGCCGGCCGCCTTTCGCGGCCTCGTCGAAACGTATGCCGGCAGGGCCGGTCTTCCCCTCGATCGTCTGATCCTCGGCGGCGACCATCTTGGACCCAATCCCTGGAAGCACGACTCCGCTGCCGGGGCGATGCGGAAAGCGGCCGCGATGATCGACGCCTATGCGGCCGCCGGGTTCACCAAGCTGCATCTCGACACCAGCATGGCCTGCGCCGACGATCCGGTGCCGCTCCCCGACGAGACGATCGCCGCCCGCGCGGCTGAGCTTGCCAAGGTCGCCGAGGCGGCGGTCGCGCGCGCCGGCGGTGAGAAACCCGTCTACATCATCGGCACCGAGGTGCCGGTGCCCGGCGGCGCGCTCGAACCACTCGAGCACATGCATGTGACCGAGCCTACCGACGCGCTCCGCACGGTCGAGGTCCACCGCAAGGCTTTCTCTCGCCTCGGCCTCGATGGCGCCTTTGACCGCGTCGTCGGCGTCGTCGTCCAGCCCGGCGTCGAATTCGGCAACGCCGATATCGTCACCTATGCGACGGAGAAAGCGACCGAGCTGGTCGCCGTGCTGGAACGCATGCAATTCGTCTTCGAAGCGCACTCGACCGACTACCAGCCGGCGGAAGCGCTGGGCATGCTGGTGCGTGACGGTTTCGCCATCCTCAAAGTCGGCCCATGGCTGACATTCGCGCTGCGCGAGGCGCTCTACGGCCTCAGCCACATTGCCGACGAACTGGCGCCCGATCCGTTGCGTGAAACCCTGCCGGCGGCCATGGAGCGCGTGATGCTCGCCTCGCCCGGCAACTGGCAGAAATACTATTGTGGCACGCCCGACGAGCAGCGTCTGCGGCGGCATTTCTCCTTCAGCGACCGCATCCGTTACTACTGGCTGGCGCCGGAAGCGCAGCGCGCAACCGCAGCGGTGCTGGCCGCGCTTGGCGACAGGGAGATTCCCCGCCCGCTGATCAGCCAATATATTGGCCACCTCGATGTCGAGGTCGGCGCGGGCCGCATCAGACCGACCGCGCATGGGCTTCTGCTCGGCAGCGTGACGCGCGTGCTCGATATCTATCGCAACGCCACGAACCAGTAAGCCGTCTTCGCTGCCGGACCTCGGATTTGATTTAAAGCGCGTCGCGATCTTTCAGATTCGCTCCATGCGCTTTAGGTTTTTGATTTTACGCATGTCTTTATCCCGAAACCGGTTCCCACTTTCGGGAGACATGCTTTAGCCCGCGTGGATCTCTCATGGAGGCGGCCTGAGCAAGCTGCACCTCTGACAGTGGACAGTAAATTCGTTATTGCTCCTTCTTGAACAGGTCCTGGAAGATCAGCGGGCTCCAAGTGCGGCCGCGCGCGTGCACCAGCGCGCCACCCTCGTTGAGCTTTCCCAGCTTGACGGGCGCGAACCCGAGTTGTCTGGCCAAGGCCGCGACGTGAGCGGCCGCGTCCTCGTCGTCGCTCGACAGAAAGACGACCCGGTGGCCGCCCTCGACGACCGGATCGGTAGCCAGGGTGGCCGCAACCAGGTGATTGAAGCCTTTCGCGAGCTTGGCGCCGGTGAACGCCTTCGCGACGAAAGCGGAGGACGGGAGACCGTCCAGCTCTTCAGGGACCGGAAACGCGTTCGTGGCATCGATGACTGTCTTGCCTTCCCAGCTCGGCAGAGCCTTCGCAACGTCGCAATGATTCCCGAACGGAACCGCCAGGATGATGGTGTCGGCCTCGAGCGCTTCCCGCAGCGACTTGGCGACGACCGTCGGTCCAATCGCCCGGGGTTCCGTTCAGGGTCACGGATGCCGAGGCGCAGATCGTCGCGGTGCGGCAGGGGCTCGGGATGACGACTCTGCCGTGCTTCGTGGGAGGTGCCGACCCCCTGCTGGCGAGGGTGCCGGGTACCGACCTGCACATGTACGGAACGCTCTGGCTTCTCACACAGGGAGAGGCACGCAAGACGAAGCGCGTGCGGCTCTTCACGGAATTCGTATCCCGCAGGCTTGCCGCCTACGCTCCGGTTCTCGCGGGATTGTCCGTATCGGGCGACTGATGCCTACCAAGCCGTCGGCGACGGTTGCAATGGACAGGTGCCGCAATCGAACATGCGTGGGACAGGACGCCGACCCCCTCGGTGTTGAGCAACGTCATGGCGGACTATGCGGGTTCCTTAAACAGACCAACGACGCTTTGGCCTTGAAGCGCCTCGATGACTATTTGAAATCATTGATTTACTTGGAAAATTCTGGCTGAGAGAGCGTCTTTCTAACTATCAGTTAAAGCGATGAAACTATTGGCATTTTCTTATCGCTTGTTACCCAGTTTGTTACACAGCCGCGGATGACCGCTATGCCTCCCGTCCGCCTATGCGTTCGCTACCCCAAGTCGTGCAGAAAAGATGACATGGCGGCGGTCGTTTTTCCTCCTCGACGACGCCGTGCGCGACAGCACAGGGGCCCTGCGAGATTCTGTCGATGGCTTCGGAGAGGTCAGCAGCTTCGATCGCGATCCGGCGATCGGCAGATCTGATGACATGACGCACCATCGCGAGTTTCAACTCCCGATGCATCCGGATTGCGCAGCTGTACCGGCGTTCTCGCCCTCTCTATCAGGTCGCCTTCGGAGCGCAACTTCGTGTCCTGCTCGTGAGCGGCATTCTCTGACGGGTTGAGGCGTGCGGTCATATCTGGAACAAACCTTGGCATCTTGAGGCCTCCTTCAGAGGTTCGACATGAAGCGTGGGCGACGGCTGCCAAGCAGGCTTTCTGCGACTGCGATAGCGCAAAAGGTTTTAACCGACGTGGACCCAGGCAGGGGCGTGATCGCTTGGCTTTTCCCACCCACGAGTCTCGACATCGACACCTGCGGCCATAAGGCTTTCCGCAAGTGACGGGCTCACGAGCAGATGGTCCATCCGCAGGCCTGAGCTTCGGTCGTAGCCGCCGCGATAGGAAAAATTCCAATAGGTGTATATGCCCTTGTCCGGATGGATATGGCGCATCGCATCCACCCAGCCCAAGCTCAGCATGTGCGCATAAGCTTTCCTGCTTTCGGGGAAGAAGACAGCATCGCCCAGCCAACGCCTGGGTACTGCAGCATCTATCTCAGTGGGCACGACGTTGTAATCACCACAAAGCACGGCGCGCTCGCCCAACAGCGATCGGCTGTAGTCGACGAGACGGTCGAACCAGCGAAGCTTGTAATCGAATTTGGGGCCTGGCGCGGGATTGCCATTGGGCAGATATATGCAGCCGACGATGAGACCGTCGATCTCTGCCTCCAGATAGCGGCTGTGCGTGTCATCGGGATCGCCAGGCAAGCCACGGCGGCGTTCGACCGGATCCTTCCCGCGCACCAATATCGCCACCCCGTTGTAGGATTTCTGGCCGTGCCAGATCGCGTCGAAGCCGGCGTCCCGTATTGCCTCGATGGGAAAATTCTCGTCGGACGTTTTCAGCTCCTGGAGGCAAACAACGTCATAATCGGTCTCGCCAAGCCACTTCAGGAGCACGGGGAGTCGGCCGTTCACACCATTGACGTTGAAGGTCGCGATCCGGGTCATCCCCTCGGCTCCGACGTGGGCAATCCAAATGCCGGACGCCTCGCTCGCGCGGCAAGAAAAAGCCCCGCCGAGAGTTCGACGGGGCCGCATTTCTTAGAGCGGTGTGGTTCGCCGAACACGATCTCGTTCAGCCTCAATGTCATCATAAGGCTCCGCGGCAGCATCAAATCCTGTCCATCCCCCGGCCTCGTAAGCGCTACGCCGCTCGTCAAGATTGACGGCACGCTCTCCACGCAGGATCCGTTCAGCTTCGCCGGTTAGCCGATCATCCACTCTGGCAGTCACCAGACTGCCGCCGCGGCGCACGCCCTCGGCATAGACATGTGCATCACGTTCCGAAACACCGGATTCCGTGAGCGCCCCGACGATGCCGCCGGCGGCTCCGCCCACCACAGCGCCGCCGACCGCGCCTACAGCCGTAGCGGCGAGCCAACCTGCCGCCACGACGGGTCCCACTCCCGGGATGGCCATGATCCCGAGCCCGGTAAGGAGCCCGCCCGCGCCGCCGACGAGCGCCCCAAGGCCGGCGCCGGCGGCGGCATCTTCACCGGCGTCTGAAGTCTCGTCCTGCCGATACCGATTGTCGGAATTGTTGGCCACAATGCTGATGTCGTCTCGCGGCACGCCGATCGCTTCGAGTTCGCTTACGGCGTCAGCGGCGTCCTGATAGTCATCGAAAAGTCCGGTGACAGTCGTCATGTTTCACTCCATTTCTGAATGGTTATTGAGCGCCGGCAACAACGTTGCCTTTGAAATCGAGCGCGACGGCAACCTGCTTTCCGTCTTTCTCGGCGGTGCCGCGCCAGATGCCCTGGTCATCCTTCGTCAGGGCGCTGACCTTCGAGAAGCCGGCGTCCTGGATCCGCGACTTCGCCTGCGCTTTGGTAAAGCTGTTTGCTCCAGGCACCGGGGCGGATGCGTTCTGGTCTGTGTCTGTCGCCGCAGGTGCGGTGCTGGTCGTTGCCGTACTGTCGGTTTTGCCTGAGGCGATCTTTTCGATCATCTCCTGGTGCATCTTGAGTGTCGGCAGCGTCTGCTGGGCAAATGCCTTCAGTCCCGCGTTGTCGCCGTCGGCCGCATAGTCCTGGAATAGCTTGACCGCGTCGGCATGCGCGTCCTGCTGCATCTTCACGTAGGACTGGTCGGCCGAACCATTGGCCGATTTCAGCGCCTCAAGATCGCTCTTGTGCTTCGCGTCCGTTTCGGCGGGAATCTGCAGTTTCTGCTCGCCGGCGATCGACTGCAGCTTGGCGTTGGCCGCGCCGTGATCAGTTATCATTTTCTGGGCGAACTCATTGACAGCCTGGTCCTTCGCCTTGCCCTGGACGATCTTGCTGGACTCGACCTCGAAGATCCCGCCTTCGGCAGCCTTGTTGACGAAATCCTGCGCCTTTTCGGCACTGAGCGCCGGATGGGCAAAACCCAAGGCGACGCCCGTGCAGAGCGCGGCCGATAACAAACGCAACTTCATAGATGATGTCCTCTAACGCACTGAATTGTGCTCAGAGGCAAACAGAAGGCCGCCGCGTTTGTTCCAACTCCAACTCGATTTCGGTGTACGCTGATGAGCTTCGCAGCTGCGTCGGGCCTAGAGGCTGGGAAGATTTCGATATGCACGGCCTCCTGCGCTGACGGGGCGCAGAACGCGCAGCTCAATTCTCCGGAGCGAAGCTTACGGCCTCGACATTGTGCCCGTCCGGGTCAAGCAAGAAAGCTGCAAAGTAATCCGGCGCGTATTGGGTGCGAATGCCAGGAGCGCCGTTATCGCGACCTCCGGCTGCAAGGCCTGCCTCGTAGAACGCGTATACCATCGCGCGGGAGCCGGCGCGGAACGCCATGTGGATGGGTCCAGGTGGTGGCCCGAATGCCCCGATCCAGAGACGACCGGAGTAGCCGCCCAACATGGCCCAGCCCTCGCCAGATTCCAGCACGCCAAGATCGAGAGGTGCGAACACTGCTTTGTAAAATGCGAGCGATTTCTCAAAGTTCCCGACATTGAAGCCGATGTGGTCGAACATGCTCCTATCCTCTGATTGACCCAACTTAGTAACGCTTAGCTTTGGTGATCTGTCACTCGGGCGGCTGACGGTCGGACACCTCTTCGATCTTGTCCAAAACTGCCTCCGGCGCCACATCGCGCTTGAGTTCCTTGATCTCGTGATCCGCGTCGGTATCTATGTTGAGACGCTTGGCAATCTCCTCCACCAGCTTGATGAGCTTGGTGGTTTCATGCTCGTTAAGCAGGCTGACCTGCAGATCGAGGTCTGCCCTGGAATTATCCTCCGCGGCCATTCGGTTCTGATTGATGAGCACGAAGGTCGAGAGGAAGATGGCCTCGACCGAGGCGAACATGGCCAGGATGACCAGTGACGGGTCCCAGGGTCTGACGGAGCTCAGGATGCCCACATTGAGGGCGATCCAACCGGCGAAGAAGGCAACGTGTAAGTAGACGAAGACCATGCTTCCGGCGAAGCCGCTGATCGCTGCGGCCGCGCGCTCCTCCAGCGTCGCGGCCTTGGCTTCGCGTTTTCGCCTCTCGATCAGCGCCTCAATGTTTCGCGCCAGGGCAGGGGCGAGGCCTTCCGGCGCCGGCTTGGTTGGCGTGAAATATCTGTTGCTTTTCGACGCGGCCATCCGTTCTAGTCCAGTCTCTTCGGTCTAGCCAGCCTAACTCGCCGATTGACAATTCGCTCCATTGAACCTTCTCAGCTGGCAACACGTGGCAGAATGCTTGTCTGCGATCACTGGCGTCGCGGCACAACGGGTTGCCTCTTGAGCCGGCTTTGCTCTGGGATCAGCCCGACCTATTTATCGGATATGCCAGGGCGCCGAAAAACCGAACCTACCGCCAAGTTGATAGCTGAGTGGCCGCTTTCGTCGGCGGCCACCTTGGGATCGTCGATGCGGGCGAGGGGCATCTTCCTCGAGATACGCGCTCGCCTTCCTGCGCCCCTGAAAAAGCTGCTTCACATTGAATCTCGGGTGCTCACCTTGCGCCTCCCGGAGGGCTCGGATGCCGATGTTGAAGCGGCAGCGGTGGTCGTATCCAAAGCCATGCGCGACATCGCAGACCTGCCGGTCATCCCTCGCGAGGTCGAGGATATCCTGACGATCTCGTCCGGCGAGCGGCACCGCTGGCTGAAGGACGGTCGGCTTCAGAGCGCCGGGACGCGAACCGTGAAACTTCGCGGCCGGGCGAGGAAGATCACCTTCCACGTGTTCGACCCTCGCCACATCGAGGATGTGCTTGACCGCGATTTGGTCACCGTCTGGCGTGATGTAGACGCGGCGACAGCTGCCGAGAACCGGAGACGCGCCGCCGCAAGGGCGGCTCTGAAGCGCTCCCAAAAGAATCGCGCTGGGGCCGCAAATCACACCGACGTGAGCCGGGACGATGCGCCCCGCCTGAGAGGCTGGGAAGATTTCGATATGGACGGCCTTTTGCGCTGAGGGAATTACCCGCCGGCGTGCTTCCAAGCGAAGAGTATATCAATCGCCGAGATGGACCGTCGCTGCTAGTGCGTTTCACCGTTTCATAGAAACGGCGAAACGCCCTATCTATTTGTTTTTTTTACGCAATTCCGGACGGAAAACCGCTCACACTTTTCCTGGAATTGCTCTAGCCGAAGCCGGGCCCCTATCGGCGGCGGTTGTTGCTACCCTCAAAATCACGATCCTATCCGGCGATACATGAAAGCATCGTCTCCGGCGGTATTGCTGCGCCGCGTTTCACCGACCAAGGCGGCCATACGGGCGTGCGCTGTCGACTTGATGCAGGCTGGATCTGTTGCAGCGGCATCGCCGACAATCGCTAATGCCTGACACCGGCAGCCGCCCCAGTCGACCTCGCGACGCTCGCAGCTTCGGCACGGCTCCCGCATCCATTCGGTGCCGCGGAAGGCGTTGAAGGCCGGTGAGTCGGTCCAGATTTCGGCGAGGCTGCGGTCTCCGAAGCGCTCGAAGCGCAGCGAGGGAATCGTCTGCGCTGCATGGCACGGCAACACGGTGCCGTCGGGGGCCACCATGAAGGCGTCGCGTGCCCAGCCGCCCATGCATGGCTTGGGGTAGATGGCGAAGTAATCCGGCGTGACGAAATCGATGGTCATGATGCCGGCGAGCTCTTCCTGGGCAGCCGCGACGATGTCGGCCTGCCGGTCGACCGCGGCACGGTCGGGCATCAGCAAACTGCGATTGGCTAGCGCCCAGCCGGCATATTGGACATTGGCGATCTCAAGCCGCTCTGCACCCAAGGATAGGGCTAGGTCGATGAATCCCTGCACTTCCTCGCTGTTTTGTCGATGGATCGGCGCGTTGATGGTGAGCGGCAGCCCGGCCGCGCGGGCGCGGTGCGCCGTCTCCAGCTTCTTCTCATGGCCGCCCCGGTGGTTGCCGATACGATCGGTGGTCACTGGGCGGGCGCCCTGGAAGCTCAGTTGCAGGTGGTCGAGACCGGCTTCGGCAAAGGCCTCGATGCGGCCTGCGGCAATGCCGACGCCGGCGGTGATGAGGTTGGTGTAGACGCCGCGCGCCGAACATCCTGCGATCAGTTGCTCGAGGTCGCGGCGCAGTGTCGGTTCGCCACCGGAGAGATGCACCTGCAGGACGCCGAGATCGGCGGCCTGCGAGAAGAGATCGAGCCAGGTCTGCGTGTCGAGTTCGCGGTTGGCCTTCAGCAGTTCGAGCGGATTGGAGCAATAGGGGCACTGAAGCGGGCAGCGATGCGTCAGTTCCGCCAGCATGCCGATCGGAGGCAGAATGGGCTCGCTCACAGCTTCACCAAAAGCTTGTCCGACCATTCCTGCAGGAAGCGGATGACATCGTCCGCCATGTCCTGCGGATCCGCGTCGTAGTCGGCCGCAAGATCGGCGATGATGCGCTCGACGGTTGATTGCCCGTCGCAGCGGCGCAGTATGTCGAGACTGATGTCATTCGGCCAGAACACCTTCTCCGGCGCAAGCACGGCGAAGGCCAGTCGCACGGGGTCGTGCTGGATGCGCACATGCCTGGGCAGCGATGGCGCGGAGCGCAACGACGCGATGGCTCTTTCGCGCAGCGCCGTCATGAAGCCGTCTCCGGGCGGAAGGCGCCGGGCGGTATGTTCCCCGGCGCGCCATAGGCATGCTGGAGCGCATCGAGCATGGCCCACAGTATATCGCATTTGAACACCAGCGCATCGATCGCCTGCTGCTGGCGTTGGGGCGTGTCGGCGTGGACCAGCACATAGGCGAGGGCGAAGTCGGCGTCGCGCTTCGCCTGCTCCGGTCGCTGCGTGAAATAGGCCAGCGTGTCCTCGGTGATGTAATCGTATCTGGCCAGCATCGCTGCCATGCGCTCGCCGATGATGGCCGGCGAGAACATCTCGGTCAGCGACGACGCGACCGCCTCGAGCAGCGTACGGTTGGTGCAGAAGGAGAGATAGGCGCCGACGGCGAAGCGGGTCGCCGGCAGCGCCAGCCTTTCGCTTTTGACCGCTTCGGCATCGAGCCCGAGCGAGGTCGCCAGATGCAGCCAGCGCGCGATGCCGCCACTCCAGCCGTCCTCGCCGTCATGGTCCTCGATGCGCTTGCGCCAGGCGGCGCGAAAAGCCGGATCCGCCGCACGTGCGACGATCATAGCGTCCTTGCGCGGAATCACGGCCTGGTAACAATAGCGGTTCAGCGCCCAGGCCTGCATCTCGGCCTTCGACAGGGCGCCTGCGGTCATTCTGTGATGGAAAGGATGGCGGTTGTGATAGCGCTCTTCGCCGATCCGCCGCAGCACGGCCTCAAGCTCGCTCTTCGACAGTCCGTCTCGCGCCGCGTCGTGGAAATCGCTCAAAATTCCATCTCCATGCCATCGGCGGCGACTTCCCAGTCAGCCGCCTTGACCGCCGCGTGCTCGGCGGAACTCTCGTCCAGAACAGGATTGGTGTTGTTGACGTGGATGAAGATACGGCGACCGATCTTCACATCGGCCAGACCAGCGATCGAACCCGCTTCTCCCGACATTGCGATATGGCCCATGCGTGCACCGGTTTTCTGGCCGACGCCGGCCGTGATCATCTCGTCGTCCGTGTAGACGGTACCGTCGAACAGAAGGCAGGCGGCTCCGGCGAGGCGCTCGCGCAGCGCGGCATCGATACGCGCGCAGCCCGGAACGTAGAAGACGGCGCCGCGACCGTCGGCCCCGCTGATGCGGACGCCGATCGTGTCGCCCGTGCCGGAGCTGAAATCGGCGTCCGGATCGCCTCGTTGCTCGAGATAGAGCGCGACCTTGCCGGGCACGGGAAAGGCCTCGATGACAACGCCGGTCTCATGGCCGTCCGCGCCGCAGATCGCCATCTCTTCCGTCGGCGCCAGGAGGCGCCGGGGCACGATCGTCGGATCGAGGACATTGAAGATCGAATTGGCCTCCAACGTCGCCAGCACCTGCGCCGTCGCATAGATCGCGAAAGGCTCTCGCTCACGCAGGCTGAGCAAGCCGGCGACATGGTCCACATCGGCATTGGTCAGCACCACAGCGCGGATAGGCGTCGAGCGCAGCGGTGCGTCGACCGCGGGCTGCAGCTCGGGCGTTTGCGCAATCTGCTGACGGATGTCGGGCGATGCGTTGAAGAGAACCCAACCTGTTCCGTCCGCCGATACGGCGACGGACGATTGGGTTCGGGAGCGCAGACCGGGCACACCGGCGCGGGCCGCGCGGCTCAGGCGATAATTGCAGTTCCATTGCGGAAAGCCGCCTCCCGCCGCCGATCCGATGATCTTCACGCGCATGGCAATGCATGCCCCGCGGGCCAACTGACCGGCGCCACTTTTGCGGCTGCGGTCGATTTGCGTCCGCGTCTTCTGATATCGCAAAGGATTGCATGCCCCGTTGAGCAGGGCATGCAATTCACGGGCTACTTTTTCCGCCGGATTTCAGCAGGCAGATATCGCGAAATTTCGAAGCCCGCCGCCACCTGACACATGGTTGGTTTCTTCCAGGTCTTCTTCATCGAGTTCTCCTTTCTGCAGCTCGCACGGAGCGACGGCGCCGCCAATGCAAAGTGTTGGGCGTTGCTAGGCCGCCTGCAAGGCACGTTGATTGGCGTCGCTCTCACCAAGAGCGTTGAGCGCCTCGTCGGTTGCCGATTCTTCCTTCAAAGTCTGCCGGAGCAACGGAAGAGCATCCTTGAGGCCGAGCTGTTCGGCCCATGCGATCAGCGTGCCGTAGCGCGCGATTTCATAATGCTCGACTGCTTGGGCGGCGCCAACCAGCCCTGCGTCAAGCGCCGGCTCGTCCTTGTACTCTTCGAGGATTTCCGAGCCCTCCTCGATGATGCCGTCAATGGCCGGGCAGGTCTTGGCCCTGGCCGGCTTGCCGAGCATGTCGAAGACTTGCTCCAGGCGGTCCACCTGGTCTTCGGTTTCCTTGAGGTGCTTTTCGAAAGCGGCGCTTATCTTTTCGGACTGTGCTGCTTTCGCCAGCTTTGGCAAAGCCTTCAGGATCTTCTTTTCCGCGTAGTAGAGGTCTTTTAGTCCGTCCAAGAACAGGCTTTCCAAGCCGTTCGAGGTCGCGGACGAAGCTTTTTTGGCATCTTAGGTCCTCCTTGGGTGTAGGGATGTGCCTGCGGCACTCTTCCTAATCCGCCCGGAGACCCGAAGTTCCGACAAGAGTGTCATCATCGCTGGCGCCGTACTCTCAACGACTTGGCTCTGAAGGCAGTCCGGTCGATGAAGAAGTTAACTTCCGCCTTGTCCGACATCGCGCATTCGCTCGATTTCCTCCGGCTCTTTGTCGTCCATTCCGGCGATCTCGTTGCGAGCCTTGTCGTTGGCCTTGATCAGCTCATCGAGCTTCGCCTGCAGCGCTTGGGTGTCGCGATGCTCGGCCCTTTGAATAAACAGCGTCATTGCCCAGGTGACCAGCGTCGCGGCGCCATGCCAGTCAAGCGTCTCCCGCTCGAAGAAGTACCAAGCAACAGTGTAGCCGCCCAAAACCAAAAAGGCCGCCGGTCGGGACGTCAGTGTGCCGACTTTGGTCAGCGCTTCTCGAAGCTGCAATGTTGCCATGCCTGCGAACGGCTGAGAGCAATCCGGGTTCCCGCTGGATATGTTGGGCTGCAACCTAACTCGAGGCGGCAACGTCCCCCTCGTGTCAATCGCTCTCGCCGTGGAAAGCCATCGAGCAGATTGCCAGAGTGTTCAAGCTCCCCACGGTGCGGCGATCCGTTCATTCCTCGCGGTCTAGGATTTGCGGGAACATCGGCGTCATCGTTCAGTTATCTCGCGTCAAGGAGGAGGTGCTCATGAACGCGACGAAAGAATTCCTGCGCAGCTGGCTGGAGGAGAATGTCGGCAACTTGCCAACCGACACTGAGATCAGCGTTCCGATGCTGGCGCAGCAATTCGAACAGGACGCCGACGCCGCCGGTTACGGTCGCGAGGTGCGGGAGCAGGAGGTCGGCAATATTGAAGACGCCATCCAACGCGCGCTGGACAAAATCGGCGAGGAAAACAGAGGGTCGGAATCCAGTCCCGATGAAGAGAATTCGCTGGTGCCTGTGATCGACGCCCTGGAAGCCGTTGAGCATGAACAGGGTGATACCGAGGGGTCCGGCAGGCCGGCCGACTAGTCTAGCGGATCTCCTTGGTAAGCGCCGCGATTACCGCGTCCAGAACCGCCTTTGGGCAGGTCTCTCCTTCGCGCAGCGCTTCGAACAATGAGGTCACCACGCTTTCCAGCGTTTCGCCGTGATCCTTCGACAGTTTCGAAGCTGCTTGCGTGAGCGCTTCGAATTCCAAAAGGCTGAGTGGAGAGTGGCGCGTCATGGTTCCTCCATCGCGAGGCGGACGCAGCAGGCAACCGGACGCTTGCCGCAGTCGTAGAAGTGCAGCGGTTCAGCCTCAACCACATTTGTTGCAGTAAGCAGCCGTTGGTTCTGCCCGGTTGCGGAAGGTGGCGAGGCCGGTCGCGCCGCGCACGGAACAAAGGGCGGCCACAGAGGTTTGGACCCTGCTTCCAACCTGCCCGGAAGCTAGCAGACATCCGACCAAAGCGGAGAAGGTGCTCAATGACGAAGTCGCGCCAAAACGACGATACTGTGCGATCCACTCCAAGCAGTGGTAGGACCGTCCAGCAAGCAGGAGCGGACAGGGATTCGCCGCAAGAAGATCCGGTTGAAGGCTCGCGGAAGGTTGTGGATCGCGAGCTCGCCCGGCAAAAGCTGTCGGGCGGGACTGATAAGAAGGAGGCCGAGCAAAGCCTGCGCGACCAAACCGAGGAAGAGACTGATCTGCCTCAGAAAGGGTCGGCCTGATAGCAAGCAGCCCACCACTGCAAAAAGTCCCCTGCTTTCGCACCCCCGCCTAAATTCCAACCATGACGGCAAAGTCCAGGAAGAACCTGCTTCTGTTGCTTGCGGCCGCAACGTTCGGGCTGGCGCTCTATAACAATCTCCTGGCGAGACGGGCGTTGGCCGCACGTCCGCTCGGGCGCTTCATCCATCTCCGGGGAACGAAGCTGCATTTCCTGGAGGCGGGCCACGGGCAACCGCTTCTGCTGTTGCACGGCAATGGCGCGTCGGCGGAAGACTTCACGACAAGCGGCATCTTCGGCAGGGTCGCCGCCAGACATCGCGTACTTGCCTTCGACAGGCCCGGCTTCGGCATGAGTCCACGCCCGGCCGGCAGACCTTGGACAGCAGCTGCCCAGGCCGACCTCATCGATGCCGCGGTCGCGAAACTCGGCATCGAGCGCTACATGGTTGTCGGCCATTCCTGGGGGGCAGCGGTGGCGCTCGAAATGGCGCGCCGGCATCCCCGGTCGGTTGCCGGCGCCGTTGTCGTCGCCGGCTATCATTACCCGTCGCCAAGGCTTGCCCTTGCCATCTCCGCGCTGCCGGCGGTTCCGCTGATCGGGACGGTGCTGCGCCACGCGGTGCTGCCTTCGCTGGTCAGGCTGAACTGGCGCTGGGCGATGAAGAAGATTTTTCATCCGGCAACGATCGCGATCCCTTTCGCGACAACGACAAGAGGGTTGGCGAGCCGGCCCTCGCAACTGCGATCCATCTCCGCTGAATCCTTCCTGATGCTGGCATCGGCACTTTTCCCAAATCGCCGATATGCCGAAATCGCCGTCCCTGTCGGGATAATTGCCGGCGCGGGCGACCAGCTGTTCGATGCCAAGACCGAGGCGCTGCGGTTGCAAGACGAGATAAGCCATTCACTTCTGGATATCGTCCCGGGTGCCGGACATATGGTGCATCAAAGCAATCCGAAGGCGGTCCTAGCGATGATCGACAAGGTTGCGGCTTTTGCCAATATTGGTGACATGGCGAAGCACCGGCTCGTACGACATGATTAAGTGCGCGGCCCGCGGAATAAAGTAATACGGCCGAGGTTCGGCGGGCTTCCAACGGAGAACCAGCCGCGTTTTTTTACCGACAAGAAATTGCAATTCCCGGCCAGGGTGGGAAAGCCGAACCCTGTCTCCGCGCGCGCTGCAGCAGGCAATCGGTGGCGCAAAACCCGAACACGGAGGAACTTTCCCGTGGGTGCGGCTTTATCATCGTAATTTCAAGCGATTGCAACGAGTGGAAGATGTTGCGCACCGTTGCCCGGCCGTGCCGGGCCCTCCTGCCTCTGCTGGCGCTGGCGCTTGCCTCCTGCTCCTCGTCTGAAACCGTCGACCAGCAATCGAAGCTTGCAGCCTCGACGGCACAGTCGGCGGTGCTGGTAAGTGATGCCTGGCTCGCCGGCGCCGCGCCGTCCCGCTACGCATCGTCCGCCTTGCAATCCTTTGCCGAGACACTCGACGACGCCGGCCGGCAAGTGCAATCGGCGTCGCCGTCCGACCGGGCAAAGCGGGATGCGCTGGCAGAGGTTCTCAGCCGGCTGTCGAACGCGGCAAGGCGGGCCAAGGACGCGGTCGAGGCCGGACAGTACGCCGGGGCCAGCCAGGCGCAGCAGGAACTTCGCGCCGCGCAAGGCGACCTCGCCGCCGCCTATCGACAATATTTCTCGCCGGGCCGATGAAGAAGCTGCTCGAGATCTCGCTTGGTGTCGTCACCAGCGTCGGCGGCTTCCTGGAGGTCGGGTCGATGGCGACGGCGGCACAGGCCGGCGCGCTGTTCGGCTTCCAGCTCATCTGGGCGGTCGTGCTCGGCACCATCTGCATCATCTTCCTGGTCGAGATGGCCGGCCGCTTCGCTGCGGTCAGTCATCACACCATCGCTGACGGCATCCGCGAGAGGTTCGGCTTCAACGCGTTCATCTGGCCGCTGCTTGCAGTCTTGCTGGTCAACTTCCTGGTGCTCTCCGCCGAGATCGGCGGTGTTGCCATTGCCGCCGAGCTTGCCACGGGAATCCGTTTCCAATGGTGGGCCTTGCCGGTGGCTTTCCTGGCGTGGCTGCTGCTGTGGAAAGGAACGTTTGGCCTCATTGAGAAAGGGGTGTCGATGCTTGGCCTCGTCACCGTGTGCTTCGTCGTCGCGGCCGCGATGCTTCGGCCTGAATGGAAAGAAGTGGCTGTCGGCGCCGTGCCCAGCCTGCCGCACCACGACACGGCGAAATACTGGTTCATGGCCGTCAGCATTCTCGGCGCCTCGATCTCGCCTTACCTTTTCATGTTCTATTCCTCGGGCGCGATCGAGGACCAGTGGGACAAGAGCTATCTCGGCACAAATCGGGCGATTGCCGGCCTCGGCATGAGTTTCGGCGGGACGATTTCCATCGGCGTTCTCATCGTGGCCGCGCTCGCGCTTGGCGCTCATGGCGTTAACGAGGTGGACGACTACAATCAGCTTCCGCTGATGTTGATCCCGATATTCGGCTTCTGGGGTTTCGTCCTTTTCGTTACTTCTCTGGCCATCGCCTGCTTCGGCGCCGCCCTCGAAGTGGCTCTGCAGCAGGCCTATCTCGTCGCGCAGGGGTTCGGCTGGAACTGGGGCGAGGATCTCAAGCCGCGCGACGATCCCGGTTTCAGCCTGGTCTACACGCTGACGCTCTTCCTTGCCGCCGTTCCGATAGCGCTCGGTCTCGACCCGCTGAAGCTCACCATCTTCTCGATGGCGCTGACCGCGGCGAGCCTGCCGCTGACGGTCGTGCCCTTCCTTTTCCTGCTGAATGACGACCGCTATGTCGGCGAGCACCGCAATGGCGTCGTTTCGAACGCGGCCGTGATCTTCGTCATCGCGCTCGGCTTCGTGCTGGCGGTGGTGTCCATTCCACTGCAGATATTCGGAGGCACGTGATGCAGTTGCTGCGCGACATACTGGACAAGCAGGTCGTCGATCGCGAGCAGGTCAAGATCGGCAAGGTGGACAGCATTGTCGCCGAGCTGACGCCGGGCAAGCAGCCCAGGGTAAGTGCCGTTGAACTCGGCTCGATCGCGCTGGCGCGACGGCTTGGCTCGGCGCCCGCAAGATGGACGGCGAAGCTCGCGGCAAGGCTGAGCGGCAAGCAGCAGGCACGGCCGCACCGGATCGCCTGGAACAAAGTGCGCGATATCGGCGTCGACTTAGAATTCGACATCGACGTCCGCCGGACCAGGATCTTCGCCTGGCAGGACTGGCTGCGCGAACATGTGGTCGGCCGAATACCGGGAGCGTGAGCATGGCGACTGTACACCTCGATCACCTTGCCGGCAGGCGCGTGTTCTCGGAGCACGGCAGGAGCATCGGCTATATCGAGGAGATCGTCGCCGAGCGGGACGGCAGCGACCTTGTCGTCATCGAATTCCATGTCGGGATCTTCGCCGCCCTCGAGCGCTTGTCCGCTTCGACCATCGGCACCGCCTTGCTCGACTTCTTCGCGTTGCGGCGGCGTGAAGGCCTTTATCGCATTCCCTGGGACAAGCTCGATATTTCCGATCCGACGCGCCCCAGGCTGCTCTGCCGCGACGAGGAGCTTGCCGCTTTCAAGGCGCAGCCCGAGGGCAAATGACGATTTGCTAAAAAGCTGCTCATGCGGGGGAACATAGCAGCCTGCGCGAAGTTGGATTCGCATGGAGGAGGCTGCGCCATGAACAGTGTCATCTATCTCATCGGTCTGATCGTCGTTGTGCTAGCGGTGCTTTCCTTCCTCGGTTTTCACTAGGAGGCACCATGCAGCGCGAGAACGACCGGGGCCGCGAGCCCGCCGACTTTGGCAAGGCAAAGGACGAACTTTCCGACAGGATCCAGGAGGAAACCCAAAGCGCGGGTGAAGCGCTTCACGATGCCCGCGACGAGGTCGCCCGCAGGGCGGGGGCGTATGCGGCCGAAGCCCAGCAGGCCGTCGCCGAAAAAGCCGAGCAGGCGCAGCGCGATATCGGATCGAGCCTGTCCGCTTTCGGCGGCGCGCTGCGCGCCGCGAGCGATCACCTGGCCGAGAGCGACCAGGGCGCGGCCTCGAAATTCATGCAGGAGGCCGCGAGCGGGCTGGAACAGCTGTCCTCCTCGTTGAAGGAGAAGCCGTTCGGACAGGTGCTTGAAGACGTCCAGTCCTTTGGCCGCCAGAATCCTGGAGCACTTCTTGCCGGTTCGGTTCTGGCGGGACTGGCGCTTGGCCGTTTCATAAAGGCTTCGCCGCCCGGCACGCGCCTCCCGACGCAGGGCGCGGCCACGCCTGAATATCCCAGCCAAACCGGCATGGGAACGGACGCAGACCGGGATGACCCTCCAGCGAACTGGGGTTCCGACGGCGGCATACCGGGGAAGGCAGCGGAGCTGATGAAATGAGCATTCAGGACAATCCAAGTCTCGGCACATTGGTTGCCGATCTGGCGCAACAGGTGAGCACGCTCGTGCAAACGGAGGCCAGGCTCCTAAGGGCGGAAATCTCGGAGAGCGCGACCAAGGCCGGCGCAGGCGCCGTCGAGGTGCTGGGCGGCGCGATATGCCTGCTCGCGGCGCTTTTGGTCCTGTTGCAGGCGCTCGTCATCGCCCTGGCTCGCCTTGGTCTGGGCGCCGGGTGGTCCGCCTTGCTCGTCGGTGTGGTGGTTGCCGTTCTGGGCGTGATCCTGTTGCGGACGGGCATGGCAAGCATGGCGCCCTCCGAGCTCGCGCCGGACCGTACACAAGAACAGCTCAAGCGTGACGTGAAAGTGATCAAGGAACAAGCGAGATGACCGAGAAATCCGCAGCCGAGCTCGAACGCGAGGCGGAAGCCACGCGCGCAAGGGTGGTGGCGACCGCCGACTCCATTCGCGACAAGATGACTCCCGGCCAGCTCTTCGACGAGTTCACGGGGCTTTTCAGGAATGGCACGGGCTCCGACATGCTCCACAACCTGAAGGTCCAGGTTCGGGACAATCCGTTACCTCTGACCATGATCGGCGCGGGTCTGGCCTGGCTAATGTTGGGCAGTGGCGCTTCGAGCGCGTCGACTGGCACCGATCGCGTGACGCGGCGCGGTCCCGGGCTCGATCAGGGAGCATTTGGGGCTGGAATGAGTTCGACGGCCTCGAATGCGGCAGGCTCTGTTGGCGAAGCGGCCAGTGGAGCGGCCGCAACTGTCTCGGGAATGGCCAGCGAAGCAGCCGGCACAGTGTCGGACATGGCGAGCAGCGCTGCGGACACGCTTGCGAGCTCGGCGGCAGCTACGGCCGACATGGCGACGAGCGCCGGCCGGTCCGCGCACAATCTGCTTCAGGATCAGCCTCTCGCTGCGGCCGCCGTCGGCCTCGCCATCGGAGCTGCGATCGGCGCCATGCTGCCCCACACGGAACTCGAGGACGAGCAATTGGGCGGCTATCGCGAGAAGCTTCGGGACACTGCCGGAGAGACTTTGAAAGAAGCCCTCGACGCCGCAAAGCAAGTTGCGGCCGAAGCCTACCAGACCGCGAGCGACGAAGCCGGACGGCTGGCGTCAAGCGAGGGGACGCTGGCCGATAAGGTCGGCGGTGTCGTCAAGGCCGCGGCCGACAAGACCGACGAGTCGGTGCGCGAGAAGCTCTCCGATTCCGATCCGTTCTCGCGGGAATCGTAACCGGAACTCACGTTCAAGGAACAATCCACGCCGCCGGCGGTTCGGGCGGCGTCAGATCGATGGAGATACTACAATGGCTGAATCGCGCGAATGGCTTGTCCAATGGTTGAGGGACGCTCACGCCATGGAGGAACAGGCAGAGACAATGCTGTCGGGGCAATTGAGCCGGATCGAGAGTTACCCTGAGCTCAGCGAGCGAATTCGTTCTCATCTGGAAGAGACGAAAGAGCAGGCAAGGCGGCTGAAGAGCTGCCTGGACGGGCTCGACGAAGGATCGTCCATGCTGAAGGATGCAGGCGGCAAGCTGACTGCCACGGCACAATCGATCAGCGGCGTGTTCGCCGGCGACGAAGTCATGAAAGGCTCACTGGCGAGCTACACTTTCGAACATATGGAAATCGCCTCCTACACGATCCTCATCTCCGCCGCCAATGCCGCGGGCGAGGCCGAGATTGCCCGCGTGTGCGAACAGAACCTGCGTGAGGAGGAAGCGATGGCCGAGTGGCTGAAGAGCAACCTGCCGCAGGTCACAGAACAATTTCTGGCGCGGGCAGACATGGACAGCGACAGCGCGAAACGCTGATTTTGGAAGCAGGAACAATCGGAGGTTCCACAAGTTGGAGCCCAGGTCGGTCCTCCCACCACCGGTCTAGGCTCCAAGCCCGCCCTGCTTTGCAGCAGGCGGGCTCGACTCGGTTTGCCGTCCAGGAACATTCCTTGCTGAAAATCATTAGGTCGCTGCGGTCCTGGAGTTCCCGTGGCGATTTCGAACATCCAACTTGGCTTGCTCGACATGAGCCTGATGCGGCTGGCGCTGGTGTTTGTCGGTCTGCTCGCCATCGCCGTCCCCGCGCTTGCCGAGCCGCGGACGATGGTGATCGGCTATCTCGGCGAACAACGCAAACTACCTCTACCCCTTGGGCCGTTGGACGAGGCTGTCACCGACGATGGCCTGCAAGGCGCCAGACTGGCCATTGCCGACGACGCCGGCACCGGCCGCTTTCTCGGCCAGCAATTTCGGCTGCAAGAAAGGGTTCTCAAGCCGGGCGAAGCACCTGCCGAAGCTGTCAACGCGTTCGCGGCCGCCGGCATCAGCTTCGTCGTTGCCGATCTCGATGCCGCGCAATTGCTGCAGGCGAGCGCAGCGCCCGGTGCCGAGCGTATGATGCTCTTCAACAGCCGCGATCCTGATGACAGCCTGCGTCAGGAGGACTGCCGAAGAAACGTTCTGCACACCATTCCGAGCCGCGCCATGCTGGCCGACGCCCTGGCGCAATACCTGGTCTGGAAAGGCTGGCAGCACTGGTTCCTGCTGACTGGTCCGCATCCCGACGACCTGGCCATGGCGGCGGCCTTTCGGCGGGCAGCGACGCGTTTCGGGGCGCAGATCACCATCGACAAACCTTGGACGTTCCGGCCCGCCAACGGCCGCGCCGACACCGGACATGTCACGCTCCAGACGGAGATCCCTGCTGCAACGCAGGTCGGCGACTATGATGTTCTGGTCGTCGCCGATGAAGCCGACGAGTTCGGCGCTTATCTCGAGGGGCGCACCGCCTTGCCGAGGACGGTGGCCGGGACGCAAGGGCTGGTGGTCGCCACCGGCTGGAGCGCGGTCGACGAAGAATGGGGCGCCACGCAGCTCCAGGACCGCTTTCACAAGCTGGCCGGACGCTGGATGCTGCCCAGCGACTACGCCGCCTGGCTGGCGGTCAGAAGCGTCGGCGAGGCGGCAACGCGGCTGCACAGCCTCGATCCGACTGCGATAGCAAAGTATCTGCGCAGCGACGATTTCCTGCTCGCCGGCTTCAAAGGACAAGGGCTGAGTTTCCGTCCGTGGGACGGGCAGATGCGCCAGCCCATCTTGATCGCGGGCCCCCGGCTGCTCGTTTCCAGTTCGCCACAACCGGGTTTTCTGCATCAGCGCACGCCGCTCGACACTCTGGGCATCGATCTGGAGGAGAGCACATGCAAACGCTGATCGCGCTCGTGCTGGTGTTGGTCCTTGTCCCGCCCGCGGCGGCCGAGACGATTTACGTCTCTAATGAGCAGGACAACACCGTGGCGGTCGTCGATGGGGCGACCATGACATTGCAGGCGGGGATCGATGTCGGCCGGCGCCCGCGCGGCATGGCGCTTTCGGTTGACAAGAAGACGCTGTTCGTTGCCGAAGGCGACGACAACCGCATCGACGTGGTCGATCTCGCCAAGCGGCAGGTCGTCGGTCAACTGCCTTCGGGCGCCGATCCGGAATTCTTTGTCGTGCACCCGGACGGCAAGCGGCTCTTCGTCGCCAATGAGAACGACAATCAGGTCTCGGTGGTGGATATAGCCGGCGCGAAAATCATCGGCACAGTCGACGTCGGCGTCGAGCCGGAGGGAATGGCGGTCAGCGCCGATGGCCGAACCGTCGCCTGCACGTCGGAGACGACGAGCATGGTCCATCTCATCGACGCCACTACGCTCGAACTCATCGACAATCTGCTCGTCAACACGCGGCCGCGCGCTGCGGCGTTCTCGGTGGACGGCAAGCAATTATGGGTGTCGTCCGAAATCCGAGGCACCGTCACGGTCTTCGACACTGCGACACGCGCACAAACGGGCAAGATCGAGTTCGAGGTGCCGGGCATTCGGCGTGAGGGCGTGCAAGCGGTCGGCATCGAGATGTCACGCGACGGCGCGACTGCCTATGTCGCGCTCGGCCCAGCCAACAGGATTGCCGAGGTCGACACGAAGACATTCACGGTCAGGCGCCTCTATCTCGTCGGCCAGCGGCCCTGGCATGTTGCGCTCTCCGACGACCAGAAGCAATTGATCAGCGCCAACGGCAACTCCGGCGACATCTCCTTCATCGACCTGGAGAACCAGGAGGTCGTGAAATCGCTGCCGGTTGGGCGCGGTCCATGGGGCGTCGTGATCGGCCCATGAACGCCCTGGCCGTCGAGAATCTGAGCCACAGTTTCGGAACCCGGCAGGTTCTCCAGAATGTCTCGTTCACTGTTGCTGAAGGCAGAATGTGCATCCTGCTTGGCCGTAACGGCGCCGGAAAGACGACATTGTTCTCGCTGATCACCGGTCTCTACTACGCGCGCACCGGGCTGGTGCGTGTCTTCGATATGGCGATGCAGGCGAACCCGTCCGCCGCGCTCGCGCAAATGGGCGTCGTCTTCCAGTTGCCGACGCTCGATCTCGATCTGACGGCGGGCGAGAACCTGCGCTACCACGCCGCGCTGCACGGACTTCCGACGGAACTGAGCAAGGCGCGCTCACGGGAGGAATTGAGCCGCCTCGAAGTGCTGGACAGGATCGACGATCGGACCCGCGCGCTATCCGGCGGCCAGCGCCGGCGCGTGGAGATTGCGCGGGCGCTGATGCACGGCCCGCGCCTGCTGCTGCTCGACGAGCCGACCACCGGGCTTGACGTGCCGGGACGGCGCGCGCTCGAGCAGCATGTAAGGGATCTTTGCCGGGAACGTGGCATCGCCGTCCTATGGGCGACGCATTTTCTCGAAGAAGTAGCGCCCGCAGATGACGTCGTGGTGCTGGATCGGGGTAGGGTTTGCTGGACCGGCCCCGCGGACCGCATCGCGCCCGAGCTCGGCGTAGGAAGCGTCGCTGAAGCATTCGCTTTGCTGACGGGTTCGCCATGAAAGTCGATCACGCATTACGGGCACTCGACGGCATCTTGCGGCGGGAAATGCTGCGCTCGCTGCGGCAGCGCGCGCGCCTTTTCTCCGCAATGGTGAGGCCGCTGGTCTGGCTGGCGATTTTCGCGGCCGGCTTCCGCTCCGTTCTCGGCCTGTCGATCACGCCGCCCTACCAGACCTATGTTCTTTACGAGGTCTATGTAGTGCCTGGGCTGGCGGCCATGATGCTGCTGTTCCATGCCATGGCGAGCTCGTTGGCCATGGTCTATGACCGCGAGATGGGCAGCATGCGCCTGTTGCTGACGGCTCCGCTGCCGCGCTGGTACCTGCTTGCCGCGCGCCTGCTGGCAAGCGTGATTGTCGGTCTGCCGCTCGTCTATCTGTTTCTTTTCGTGGCGCGCTTCTGGGACGTGCGGCCGCCGGCCCTGGGCTATGTCGCCGTGTTCCCGGCGCTCGTGCTGTCGGGCTTGATGCTCGGCGCGTTCGGTCTGTTGGTCTCCTCGATGTCCACTCAGATGGAAAACTTCGCCGGCGTGATGAATTTCGTCATCTTCCCGATGTTCTTCGCCTCGACAGCGCTCTATCCGATCTGGCGCCTCGCTGAAGCCGGTCCGGTGCTGGCGACGATCGCCGCCTGGAATCCATTCAGCTCGGCGGTCGAGTTGATCCGCTTTGCGCTCTACCTGCGGTTCGACATGGGTTCCATGCTCGTTGTTGTCGCCTGTCTCGTGGCATTCTTCCTCGCGGCGGTGGCCGGTTATGATCCCGGTCGCGGCCTGTGGTCCCGGCGTGGCGGCGAGGGCTGATCATCTGAGGGCATAGAGATAGGCCGCGATGTCGCGCGCCTGCTGCTCTGTGATCCTTGTCGAGGGCATGGCGGTGTGCGGATTGATTTCCCGTGCCGAGCGGATCCAGCGGATCAGGTTCTCCGGGTTGTTCGCCAGCACACCGCCGATGTAGATGCGCCCGGCCAGGCTGCCGTCCAGCCGCGGCCCGACCTGGCCTTGCGCCCCCGGCACCCCGGGAATCGTATGGCAGCCTGAGCAGCCATTCGCTGTCATGATAGGAATGGCGCGCGCGCCCACGCCGCCGGTCGCCACGTCCGACTCGTGTTGGACACGCTCGCGGCGGTCGAGCCACAAGGTCGTCGCCGCGATTACGACCACCAGAAGCACGATCGCGACGAGGACGCCCCCGAGCAACCTAACCAGGTCGGAGCGCATGGGCCGCCTCCCTGGTTCCGCTGTTGCTTATCCAAAGGCCGGCGAGCAGCAGAGCGGCTCCGCCGTAGATCAGCCCGGCCGGCACCCACATCACAAGCCCGGCGAGTTGCTGATCCTCGAGCGGGCTCAGGCGCCAGAGCGCGGCGCCGGAGGCATTCTCCGGATACCAGAGTTTTGGCGAGACCAGCAGCAGGACACCGAGCAAGCCGGTGTGAAGCGAGGTGAAGAAAAGATGCATGACGGAAATGCCATAGGTCTGTTCTCGGCCGGAGCGCGGCAGAAGCACCCACCAGAACAGCAAGGCGGTGCCGAGGAAGCTCGCATGCTGCGCGTAATGCAGCACACCCTGCTGCAGCGCTGCCTCGAAGAGCACCGGAACATGCCAGATCCAGATCGCTATCCCATGAAGGATCGTCGCGCTGAGCGGGCGAGCGGCGAAAGCCCAGAGCGCCTGCAGCACCTTGCCACGAGTGACGTTTCCCGTCCCTCGGCGGAGTGTGGTTGGCAATGCCCACATCAAGGCCGCGCCGGGACAGGCGGCGACAAGAAGCGGCGCCGCCACGGCCATCAGCAACTCATGCTCGATCATATGGGCGGAAAATACCAGCTCGCCGAGCGCATGGATGGGGCTGACCAGCGCAACGGCCAGCACGCTCCAGCCGGCCGCGAACAACAGAGCTTGCCGTAGCCGTTCGGGACGGCCCCGGCCGCTGCGACGCCACAGACGGCCCGCGCCGAGCGCATAGATTAGTGCTATCGCAGCCAAGGGAGACGTGATGGGAAGCGCCAACGTCCATCCGGCCCCCGGCGCACCGGCGCCGTAGCATATCGAGGTGGAGAAGAAGGCGTCCAAGCTCATCGCAGGCACTCGTCGAGGATGAGCGCTGCGCTGCCCTGCATGATGATGACGAGGGCGAACAGCAATGCCGCGAGAATGCCGAGATCGGCGACGAAACGTTCGGTGCTGCGCGTGCGCTCCGGTTTGAATGCCGCGCCGCCCTGCCGCTTCGCCCGCCATGACAGCGCGCCACCAAGCAGCGAAAACACCGCGAGCAACAGCGCCACCGGTAGCACCACCTGGACCTGGCGATTGCATTGCCAATGCACGAGCGAATAGTTCAGCTGCGTCGAGATTGCCCAGGCCAAAGGCCCCGACAACAAACCTCCCCAGGACGTGCCCAGCCGCAGCGCGCGCATCTCAGCCTAACCTCGGTAGCCAGTAGATGAGGAGGTAGATCGGAATCCAGGTGAGGACCACGAAGTCCCAGTAGAAGACATTGTCGCCGACATCGCCGAAGCGCCGGCCGCTATAGCCATGGTGCGTGAACATCAACACCGTCAGGACAATCGTATCGCCGACATCGGTGATCAGATGCGTGGTGTGGAGACCAAGCAGCACCCAGAGCATCGAGCCGTAGGCATTCGTGTCCCAGTAGATATTCAGGGCGGGAAACTCGAACCAGCGCACGACAAGAGGCGCGAGGCCGAGCAGCGACATCACCACCATTCCGATCCGCACGGGCCGCATGGCGCATCGCTTGGCATAGCCGTTGAGGATGTGGTTGGGCACCAGGCTGGCGATGAGAAGCAGCGTCACGATGGTTCCCGGCCAATGGTTGGGCTGCGGAGCGCTCAGGCGCCAGTTGGGCCACAAAGTAACGAGGTAGAGGTAAGCGCCGGCGGCTAGCGCGAAGCCCATGCCTTCCAGCGCCATGAAGCCAAGCGTGCCCCACCAGGTCGGGCTGCGCGGGCCATGGCCAAAGGTCGGGAGGCCGGTAAGATCGAGGGCGGGACGCTGGTTCATTCCTCGTCCTCCGGATCGGCCTTCGGCCAGAACCAGCCGACCAAGGTGACGGCGATCGGCGCGGCGCCCCAGATGATCGCCCAGGGCGTGAAGATCGAGTACAGGAAGGTGGCGCCGACGGCGATGGCCGCCAACAGCGGCCAGATCGACGGCGTCGCCGATTTTTCGCGGATGTCGGGATGGGCTTCCGCCACGGTGGAGACGAGCAATTCGCGAACGTCGACCCGAAGCCCGGTCGCGACAGGAAGCGCCCCGCGTTCGGCCCAGAGCGGCTCGACATTCGTCACGATCGGAATGCGCGCGAAATTATAGCCGGGCGGTGGCGAGGACGTCGCCCATTCAAGCGTGCCGGCATCCCAGGGATTGTCGCCTGCGGGCGTGCCCCTTAGCGCGCCATGAACCAAGTTGAACGCAAACAGCACGAAGCTCAGGAAGAAGAGCACCGCGCCGGCGCTGATGAAGAGATTGATGTTCCCCCAGCCGAGCTCGGCCGGATAGGTGTAGACCCTGCGCGGCATGCCCCACAGGCCGACGATGTGCATAGGGAAGAATGCCGCGTTGAAGCCGATCATCGCCAGCCAGAAATGCCAGCGTCCGAGGCGCTCGCTCATCATGCGGCCGGTGATTTTGGGGAACCAGAAATAGGCGGCCGCGAGCAGCGGGAAGACCGAACCCCCGATCAGCACGTAGTGGAAATGGGCGACGACGAAATAGGTGTCGTGCACCTGCAGGTCGAGCGGCACCGAGGCGAGCATGACGCCGGTAAGTCCGCCGATGACGAAGGTGAAGAAGAAGCCGAAGACGAACAGCAGCGGTGTACGGATCATCGGCCTGCCGTCCCAGAGAGTGGCCAGCCAGCAGAAGATCTGAACGCCGTTGGGGATGGCGATCAACATGCTGGATGCGGTGAAGAAGCTCGCGCCGAGCTTCGGCAGCCCGGTTGCGAACATGTGGTGGACCCAGAGGCCGAACGACAGGAAACCGACCGCGATCAGCGACAGGACCAGCCCGAGATGGCCGAAGGCCGGGCGCCGGGCGAAGACCGGAATGATTGCGGAGACCATGCCGGTGGCCGGCAGGAAGATGATGTAGACTTCGGGATGGCCGAAGAACCAGAACAGGTGCTGGAACAGCAGCGCGTCGCCGCCCTCGGCCGGGTTGAAGATATGCGTGCCGACGAGCCGGTCGAGGATCAGGAAGGTCGAGGTGATCATCACCGCCGGCATGGCGAAGACGACGAGGAAGGACGTGACCAGGAGGGCCCAGACATAGAGCGGGATCTTGTCCAACGACATGCCCGGCGCGCGTTGCTTGAACACGGTCACGATGGTCGCGACGGCGACGGCCAGTGAGGATACCTCGGTATAGGTGATCATCTGCGCCCACACGTCGGCGCGCTTGCCCGGACCGTATTCCGGTCCGGACAGCGGCACATAGGCGAACCAGCCGACATCCGGCGCCATCGCGAGGGCGAACGACACCCAGGCAAAGAGGCCACCCGAAAGATAGACCCAATAGCTGAAGGCGTTGAGGCGGGGGAAGGCGATGTTGCGGGTGCCGACCATCAACGGCACCAAGTAAATGCCGGTCGCCTGCACAATGGGCACGGCGAACAGGAACATCATGGTGACGCCGTGCATCGTGAACAGCTGGTTGTAAAGGTCCGGGCCGATCAGGCCACGCTGTGGGCCCGAGAGCTGGATGCGCATGGCCACGGCGTTGAGCCCGCCCAGGCAGAGAAAAAGGAAGGCGGTGATCAGGTAGCGGCGTGCGATGACCTTGTGATCGACGCTCGACAGGGCGCCGATGATGCCGGGAGGCGTCCGCCATGTCCGGGCCAGCCTGCGGTGCAGGCTGGCATCGTCCATGCCGGTGTCGCGCGGCCCGTCACGCTCGGGTGCGATATCGCCTTTGGCGGAGGCTTCGCGCTGCGGCGGCAGATCGCGTTCGCTGGTGAGATCCGCGCTGCTCATTTCAGCCCCTCGAGATAGGCGACGATGGCGTTGAGCTCGTCGCCGCTCAAATCGACCACCGGCATATGCGAGCCGGGCTTCACGCCTTGTGGGTCGGCTATCCAGGCGGCGAGGTTGCCGCGGCTCATCGTCAATGTTCCGGCCGCGAGCGTCTGCCGGCTGGCGATATGGGTGAGATCCGGCGCGACCGTTCCGCCTGCCGGCGTGCCGCCGATCTTGTGACACATCACGCAGGGGCGTTTCAGGAAGAGGTTCTCGCCGGCCTTGGCCTCGTCGCCCGTTGGAGCGGCGGCCGGCTGCAACTGGTCGTTCCACCAGGCGTCGAACTTCGCGCGCGGCTCGGCGATGATGAAGGTGCCCATATTCGCGTGCTGCGCGCCGCAGAACTCGGCGCATTGGCCTCGGTAGACGCCGGGCTTGTCGGCCTTGATATCGAGCACATTCATTCGGCCGGGAATGAGGTCTAGCTTGCCGGAAAGGCTCGGCACCCAGAAGGAGTGGATAACGTCGGTCGAGGTGAGAAGAAGCCGCACGGGTTCGCCGGCGGGAATATGGATCTCGTTGGCCGTAGTCAGGATGCGGCTCGGCGTGGCGTCTTCGTAGCGCACCTCCCACCACCATTGATGACCGGTGACGCGAATGGTCAGCGCGGCATCCGAGCCGATCGCGGCAAGCGTCCTGTTGGCGAAGAAGCTGAGCAAGGTCAGCCCGACCAGGATCACGGCGGTCAGTCCGACGGCGACCATCACCACGCGCAGCTTGCGGCTGTCGGCGCCGGCGTCCAGCGCAAGCGGCTCGGCATGTTGCCGCGAGCGCATCAGCAACGGCACGGCAAGGGCGGCCATCACCAGCACCCACACCACCGCGCACAGGCCGGTGAAGAACCAGATCAGCCATGCGAGCTCGCTCGCCGCCGGACCTTTTGGGTCAAGCGCCGATTGCCAGCCTGCGCATCCCTGAAGAAACAGGGTGATTGCCGTGGCGAACGCAATCGAGGCGAGGCGTTTCACGGCGACTTCCCCAGCGTGGCGGCATCCGGCATGCGGTTTTCGGACGGATGCGCCATCATGTCGTCGTTGCGCGACGGCGCGGCGGAGGAGGGCGCGTTGCCGCTAAGCGAGCGAACGAAGGCCGCAAGCTCCCAGATCTGGTCGTCCGGGATCTTGTGGCGGAAGCTCGGCATGCCGTTCGGGCGACCGTCGCGGATCGTGGCATGGATGCTTTCCATCGAGCTGCCATAGATCCATTTTTCGTCCATCAGCGCGGGGCCCATGCCGCCGCCGCCATTGGCATGGCATCCCGAACAGTTGAACCAGCCGAACAGGCGCTTGCCTTCGCTGAGATGAAAGGCGTTGGCCTCGAAGCTCGCCGCCTTGTTGTCCGTGGGCGAGGGGCGCTGCCCGCCGGGTTCCAGCGTTGTAACCGGAGTCGGCTGTTCGCCGGAGCCGAGCGCCGATTGCGGGCGTGTGTCCCGTTCCTCGCGCTGGCAGGCAGCAAGGGCCAGCGACGCGAACAGGAGCAGCGCGACAACCGGTCTCATCGCACAGGGCTCCCGGAGGCATCGAGACGCGGCACTGCATATTGAACCAACAAGGCGTCTATCTCGGCCTTGTGCCTGGCGAGAGCGCTGTTCACATCGCCACGCAGCGCATCGTCCTCACGCCGAACGCCCATGGAGATATCGTAAATCATGGGCAGTTGCGGTCCGTCTATGCGCGGCGTGACCGGCGTGATGCGTAGCGGCACCCTCTGCTTCTGGGCGAAATAGCCGGCAAGCGGACCCCATACCACGGCGACGTCGATCTCGCCGCTCGCCACCGCGTCGACGATGCGCGCCGGCGGATTGGGAGCGGAGTAATCGCCATAGACGGGGTAGCCGATGAGATGCCCGACGATGCCGCGGCGGCCAAGCGCCTGGACAGGAGGCGAGTTGGCGCCGTCGTCGCCGATGAGCTGAACGCCGATGCGCAAGTCACGCAGCCGCGGGTCGTTGAAGGAGGTCACATCCGGGCTGTGCTGGCGGGTCACGAAGACATAGGACGACCGATAATAGGGCGTGGTGGTGCGCAGCATTTCGAGATTGGCAGGCGTGCCGGGCACGAGGTCGCACAGCCCCGCCTTCAGCGTGTTGCGCACGAAGCCGCGGCGCTGCGCCCACCAGGTGTAGGTCAGCTTGGCCCCGAGATCGTCGGCGATGATTTGCGCGATCCTGTTTTCGAAGCCCTGGCCGGCCGCGTTGGAAAAGGGCAGGTTGTTCGGGTCGGCGCAGACCCTGAGCTCACGAGCGCCGGCCGTCGCCGGCAAGAGCAGCAAGGCGAGCGCGGCGATGCCGAGCGCCATGCGCGTGAGCAGCTTCTGGGCCGCGCCGTGGATCAAGCCGAATGCATCAGGGCAGACGGAACACATAAAGCGTGCCTCCCGCCGTGGTCGCGTTCTTCAGGTCCTTCATCGCATTGACGAAACCGAGCGCGGCGGTGGCATCGCGCGGGTCGAGGTCGCCCGAAACGATGGCGCCGGCCCAGCCGCCGACGCCGGACAAAACGGCGACATATTGGTGGCCATCCGGGCCACGATAGGTGATGGGTTGGCCGATGATGCCGGACGAGGTCTTGAACTGCCAGAGCAGGTCGCCGGTCTTGGCGCTCACCGCCTTGAACCAGCCTTCCATCGTCCCATAGAAAACCACGTCGCCAGCGGTCACGACCGCACCGCTCCACACCGGGAAATTCTCCTTGAGGCTCCAGGCTGGTTTCTCGGCGGCGATATCCCAGGCGGTGAAGGCGCCGCGGTTGCCGCCCGGCCCGGGAATCATGCGCACGTTCATTCCGACATAAGGCGTGCCGGCGATGTAGTTCACCTCGACGCCTTCTTCGTCCATGCACAGATTGTTGTGCGGGATGTAGAGCAGGCCAGTCCTCGGCGAAAAGGCCGAAGGCTGCCAGTCCTTGAGGCCCGACGCGGTCGGACAGATGTCGCGGACGACCTTGCCGGTACCCGTCAGCTTGTCCGGATTTTCCATCAATCTGCCAGTCTTGAGATCGACGCCCTTGCTGGAATTGACGGGGCCATAAGGTTTTGCAGACAGGACCTCGCCGGTGGCGCGATCAAGCACGTAGAGATAGCCGTTGCGTTCCGGGCGGACCAGCACCTTGCGCGGCTTGCCCTGCCAGTTCATGTCGAGCAGGACCTGCTCATTGATGCCGTCATAATCGTGGAGATCGTGCGGGGTCCATTGATAGAACCATTTCGCCGCTCCGGTGTCGGGGTCGCGCGCGAAGATTCCCGATGTCCATTTGTTGTCGCCAGGCCGCAGGTCGGGATTCCACGGGCCGGGATTACCGGTGCCGTGGAAGATCAGGTTGAGGTCGGGATCGTAGGAAATCCAGCCCCACATGTTGCCGCCGCCGATCTTCCACGCCTCGGGCGGCCATGTCGTGACGCCGAGGTCCTTGCCCTTGTCCATGTCGTAATGCGGCTTGAAGTCCGGGCCGATCAGCACGTCCTTGTCGGGCCCGGTGTTGTAAGCCGTCCACACGACATGACCGTCGCCGGCGTCGAGCGCCTTGACCCAGCCGCGCACGCCCATCTCGCCGCCGGAATTGCCGACCAGCACTTTGCCTTTCACCACGAGCGGCGCCATGGTGATGGTCTCGCCGATATTGATGTTGCCGATATGGGCGTTCCAGATCGGCTGGCCGCTGTTCGCGTCGAGCGCGATGGTGTGGCCGTCCAGCGTGTTGAAGAAGACGCGCCCGTCCGCGAAGGCTGCGCCGCGGTTGACGACGTCGCAGCACGCGACCCCTTGCGCGGCCGGCTCGGGGTTGGGCTCGTATTTCCATTTTATCGGCGCGCCGGGCTTGGAGAGGTCGAGCGCGTAGACGATGTTCGGAAAGGGCGTGACGATATACATCGTGTTGCCGACGACCAGCGGCGCCGCTTCCTGGCCCTTGTTCACTCCGGTCGAGAAGGTGAAGGCGACCTGCAGGTTCTTGACGTTGCCTTCGTTGATTTCCGCGAGCTCGCTAAAGCGCGTCGAGGCGTAGTTCTTGGCCGGCATCGTCCATTGCCCGTCATCGGGCGGCGCGGCCGCGGCAGGCGGAGAAATCGCCGGTGCCGGCGGAGGCTGTGAAGCGGCCATCAGCGACGTAGCGCAGGCCAGCAGCAGGGTCGGAAAGATGCTTGGAGAATATCTTCGGAGTGCCGACGGGTAGCCGGCCAGTGAGGCGTGATCCCTGGATCGTGCTGGGTGCGCTTGCTTCATTTGGGCGTCGAACCTCCGACGCCGGAACCGATTTCCGCCGCGATGTCGGCCTCGTGGCCGGCACAAAGCGGATGCCCCCAGCCGGAGGCGCTTTTCCCGCCGGGATCGAGATCGTAGATGATGGCGTCCTTTCGGTTGGGATTGACGCCCGCCGGGACCTTGTCGAAGCCAAGGGCTGCGCGCACGCGCCAGGCGATATTGTGATCGGCGCAGGAGGAATCGCCACTGACACCGAGGCCGCCGACAATTGTTTTGCCGTCGTAAAGTGCCAGGCCCCCGCCAAACACGACGACGCCTCCGATCGGCTTGCCGATCAGCGGGTCACTGGCGCTGCCAAACGTCTTGGGGTCGCCTGCGTAAGCCGCTGCTTCGTTGACGGGGTTGGTCGCCTGCAGGCCGAACAGCGGCCCACCGGGCTGCACCCCGGCAAAGAGGTTGGCTGTCGAAAGCGCCATGTTCGCAAGGCTAAGCCCATTGGCCGTGTTCGCTTTCTCGGCCGCGATTAACCGGCTGCCCGGCCACTGCGCATCAACCGTGGGTCCACTGAAGGCGACCGCGCAGACGGTGCCGTCGCGAGCTACGATCGCTGCCCATTCATTGGTCTCGAAGCCGCCATTCGCGGGGCCGCCGCTCGCCTTGACATTGGCCTTCAAGGCCGAGAGCAGCTTGTCGTGATCGGCCGGGCAGGGCGCCTGGGCCCGAGCAGTGCCTTGCTGCATCGAGCTAAACGCCAAGACAAGCAGGCCCAGAGCTAGTGGCAAGAACCGACGATGAGACATGATCAGAAAACGCTTGTTGATGTTACTGAACTGGCAATCGGCTGCTTTGTTCCTCGAACATCGCGAAGGGTTGCACCGGCGAGGTTTGCTGGCCGAGGCTGCCGGATCGGAAGAGGATCGGACGGAGCCGAATCCGCAGCAGATCGCTTCGTCCCATCACGGCTGTTTGATACGCACGCCCGTTTATAACTGTCGCCGGTTTGCGATCTTGCCGGCTCCGGGGCTGAGGTGACCGATCGGCGGCTCGGAGAGCTTTACCCCTTCCGGCTTCCCTGCGAGTCCGATGGAGCAGGAGGCCAGGGTTTCTGAACACAAGTCCGGTCTGGGCGTTACAGGAGATGTTCGTCGATATCCTGCAATTCGTCGTCGGAGCCCTTGTGGTCTGGTTCACGCTTCGCGATGTCTTTGACACCGTCGTTGTACCGGGCGAGAGCCGGGCGTCCCTGCGTCTCGCAAGCCGGATGGTGTTCGCCGGTTTATTCGGGCTGTGCCATACGCGCAAGGCCGGCGCCGCCATTCCGGCGGCGTTCGCGCCTTTCGTGCTGGTAGCGTCCTTCACCGGCTGGATGCTGCTTCTCATTTTCGGTTTCGGGCTGATGGTGGCTGCTCTGAGCGGTTGGTACCGGCCCGCGGTGCCGACCTTCTCCCAGTCGGTGTTCGTTGCCGGAAGCAGCCTGGTTACGGTTGGCCTGAGCGAGACGGACGCAACCGGTCCTGCCCGTTGGGTCAACATCGCGGCGGGATTCTGCGGTCTGTCGGTCATGACGATGGCCGTCACCTACCTGCTCCAGGTGCAGACCAGCATCGGCAGGCGTGACTCCGGCATCCTCAAGATCACCACCGCTTCAGGCGATCCGCCGTCCGCGGTGGCGCTGCTGGAGCGCTATGCTTCACTCGGTTGCAAGGATGAGCTGGAACAGGTGCTCGTAAAGGGCAGAGATTGGTGCGCAGAGGTGCTGCAGAGCCATGCATCGCACCCATTCCTGATCTATTTCCGGTCTTTGGAAACTGGTGCGGGGTGGCCTGCCACTCTCGCGGCGTTGTTGGACCTTGCTGCCGTCATCGAGGCGATCGATGAGCCCAAACTGCGCGGCAAGGCTGTCCTGCTGCGTGAGGAAGGCACCCACCTTGCAGACGAGCTGAGCAAGTTGCTTCGGCTCGACATCGACCGCCCGACAACCGATAGAGAGGTGCTGCAGCTGGTCCTGGAACGTGCGGCAAGGGCAGGCTACGGAACCCCAAAACCGCATGGCTTGGAGCGACTGGCATCGCTCAGAAAGCGCTATGCCCCAATTGTCGAAGCATTGTCGCGTCATCTGGGCAGTCCAACGGCGCCGCTTCTACCAAACGACCGCAGCTTGTCACGCGAAGAACTGGCGCAGCTTCCTTGACCTGTGGTCACATTTCGCTGTTGCCGATTATCCCGGCTTCGCCCCCGGCGAGATTGGTGGCGTGCGGAGCTTTCGAAGTGTGCAAGCGCACGACAGGCTTGCCGGAGCTGTCCTGTCCAAAGAACGCGACGCCGGCGGCCTGCAATACCTGGCGCATGGCAAGCAGTTTTTCCGCCGAGGGCACCCGACCTCCGCGCTCGAATTCGCGAATGCTCGCTTCGCTCAAGTCGCATTTTGCTCCAAGCCGCACCCGCGGCCAGTTCAACAAGGTTCGGGCGGCCATTACCTGCTCTGGCGTTAGAGGAGCCACCAGACATCTCCACTGCTTCTTGATCGTGTCTCGAACTGAAAGTTCAAGAACATGTTCCCTTGCCCCCAAAAATCGCAGGCGAAATGCCCCCCGGACCGCTGCCCCTTGGAACAATGATGATCACCTTTCGTTCGGTGGCGATGAAACAGCTTCTTTCAGACTTCGCGGCAATGGCGCAGCCGGGTTATTGGATTGCCCTCGGACTTCTTGTCATCCCTTACGGAGTGGGCGTGTTTTTCCTTGTGAGGGTTTGCCACTGTATGTGAGCGCGTGCGTGGCGCGATCATGAGCCCGGGCCCGTCGACGTTGTTCGGCGGGCTTTCTTCTTGCAACTCGGAACAAGCTGCGGTTTGCCATGTTGAGAAGGTCTGCGACTGTCCCCCTCAAGCGGTCGCAGAATGGTGGAAACACCGGCCCGCGTCCTCGCCGAGGGGGCGCGGGTTTCCCCTTTTTTAGGGCACGCCGGAACCAACCGGCACGGTTGGCGGTCCCTCTCGCCCGAAACCGGGGGAACGAGTGCACGCTTAGATTTCTGATCACCCTCGGCGCGGTGAATGCCGCCTTCAGACTTGGCAGGGATGTCGGACGCGGTGAGGCTCGGATGTTGTTCAGCGGCCCGGTGGACTACGAGCGGTGGCCAGCAGCACGGAGTCGGGGGAACTCGGCCTTTAGTCAAAAGGTGAATCGGCGGGTTTTGTTAGATTGGCAACCAGCGATAGCGTTCTCCGGCCAAACAGGACGCTGACCACCTCACCGCGTGACCTAGCAAATGCAGGATCGAACATCGACCCGGACGATGCTCGCGTCGACTTGAGCAAGGGACATAGGGCCCCCTTCTCAGGACGTCGTTGCTGATCGAGTGGCTTGCGCACGACGCCTAAACGCGCTCATTTGAAAGTGTTGCTAGCAATGACAGTCGCGGTTGTACCTTGCGGCACGACTGTCGAAGCGCGAGGCGCAGTCGCTTGGGCACTGATTCAGATCGCAGGACGCTGTCATTTGGCCCCTTTAACTTGCTTCCTGCGCGGGAGCTGCTGGTACGCGGGGATCAACCTGTGAGGATTGGTAGCCGCGCCTTGGGGATCCTTGTCGCGATGGCCGAACGAGCTGGCGAAGTCGTCAGCAAGAGGGAGCTGTTCGATATCGTTTGGCCCAACACGGCTGTCGAGGAGAGTAGTCTCAGGGTCCATGTCGCTGCCCTGCGTAAAGCGCTTGGCGACGGCGAAGGCGATAACCGGTACATCGCCACCATTCCCGGCCGTGGCTATCGCTTCGTCGCGCCAGTCGCAACAACCGGAGAGCCGGTGCCTCGCCAAATAGACGCCGCCGCACGACCGCGAAGCGACGGGAAAGTGGTCGCCGGAATTCGCATCTTCGGCCGTGACGACTTCGTGGCCTCGCTGAACGCCCTTTTGTGCGAACGGCGCCTTGTCAGCGTGGTCGGTCCGGGAGGAATGGGGAAGACGTCCGTCGCACTGGCTGTCACGGAATCTGTCGCGACGCGTTACTCCGATGGGGCATATATTGTCGAACTCGCGCGCTTGGTTGACCCACGACTCGTCCCTACTGCGCTCGCCACGGCACTGGGCAAGCCGGTCCGCTCCAAAGACGCGACCCCCGAGCTTCTCGAGTTCCTCCAGAACAAACACATGCTGATCGTGCTCGATAATTGTGAGCATCTTATCGACGCGGCGGCTGAACTGGCAGAACGGATCACCCAACACACGTCACAAGTCAGCGTCCTGGCCACGAGCCGCGAGCCCCTTCGCGCTCTCGGCGAGACCGTGGCACGATTGCCGTCGCTTGAGTTCCCGACCCGGCTGGAAGGCCTCACGACGGCCGAGGCGCTCAGCTTTCCGGCCACGCAACTCTTTGTCGATCGTGCGAAGGCGACGCGAAGCGATTTCGAACTCGATGATTCGACGGTGCCATTTGCCGCCGACATATGTCGTCGCCTCGACGGAATTCCGCTTGCTATCGAGCTCGCGGCTGGCCGAGTCGATGCATTTGGCATGCGAGAACTTGCATCTTTGTTAGACGAACGATTTCGCGTGCTGAACCGCGGCAGGCGAACGGCGCTACCGCGTCAGCAGACCTTGAGCGCAACTTTTGATTGGAGCTATGAACTGCTGTCGGAAAGCGAGCAAACCGTCCTGAGGCGTCTGTCGGTCTTCGTCGGAGCCGTGACGATGACGCCGGCGGTTGCCGTTGCGGCCGGCAGCGACCATTCCTCGTCCGATACGGCGGCTGTGATTGCAGGCCTGGTATCGAAGTCGCTGGTGGCAGCCGACACCAGCGGTACGGTGACCCAATACAGGTTGCTAGAATCGACTCGAAGCTACGCTCGCGAGAAGTTGACCGAGGCAGGCGAAAGCTCCGCCTCGGCGCGTCGCCACGCATCCTACTACGCCGCGCTTCTTGATCGGGCGCATTCCGAGTTTTTCAGCAGGCCGCTAGCCGAGTGGATGGCCGAGTACAGCAGCTGCATCGACAACGTCCACGTTGCCATT
Source organism: Mesorhizobium sp. M2A.F.Ca.ET.043.02.1.1 (assembly GCF_003952405.1). Taxonomy (NCBI): domain Bacteria; kingdom Pseudomonadati; phylum Pseudomonadota; class Alphaproteobacteria; order Hyphomicrobiales; family Phyllobacteriaceae; genus Mesorhizobium; species Mesorhizobium sp. M2A.F.Ca.ET.043.02.1.1. The sequence goes on along the minus strand of NZ_CP034445.1, from coordinate 1,747,718 downwards.
GATTGGGCTCTATCGCCTGATGGCGACGGTGATGTCGGCGTGGCGCTCACTGCCAACGCCGTTCCGCTGTGGACTCGCCTGACCCTCCTCGAGGAATGCCGAACTCGCGTCGAACGCGCTCTCTCAGTCTTGAGTCCCGATGTCGCTCGCGGAGGCAAGCGCGAGATGCAGCTCTTCGCAGCATTTGCGGCGGCCTCGACCCTTACCAAGGGGCCGGGACCGGAATCGGAACTGGCCTGGTCAGCGACGCTCCAAATCGCTGAGCGGATCGGCGACATCGACTATCAGCTCCGTGCACTATGGGGCACCTGGATTGGCCATCACACCGGCGAGAGCCAGGCTAGGGCCCTCGAGGCGGCGCGCAAGTTCAGGGACGTCGCGGCGCTGTCGTCGGATGTTGCCGATCCCGTCGTGGGCGATCGGATCATTGGAACGGTCCTCTGGGCTCAGGGAGAACTGCAGGCCGCTCGCAGCACGATGGAACAGGTCCTTCGCTCATATGTGGCTCCGTCCGATCGTTCGCACCTGATCCGCTTCCAATTCGATCAACGGGTCACGGCCTATTCGGCATTGTCTCTGACGCTTTGGCTTCAGGGTTTGCCCGAGCAGGCAATGAAAATAGTCGAGACCAGTGCGCAACTGGCACAAAACCTTGCCCACGATCCTTCGATATTTCATGCGACCGCATTGTCGGGTTGCCGGGTCGCGCTCCTGGCGGGCGACAGGCCTTCCGCCGATAGGCTGCTGGCCTTGCTGCAGGGTGCGGTAGCGCGGCAAGTCAGCTACGGCGTCTGGATTCGAGCCTACCGGGGCGAGATCATGATCCGCGACGGCGATCCTGAAGCTGGTTCGCGTTTATTGGAGGTGGCCCTCACCGAGCTCCCGAAAGCGGCCTTTCACGCTCACTACGCGTCGCTTCGGGCCGCCCTGGCGCAGGGTCTCGCCGCTGCGGGCCGGGCTGATGATGCGGCGACAGTGATCGAGCATGCACTCGCACTCGCCGAACGCTCGGGGGACGTTTGGTATTTTCCGGAGTTGCTGCGCGTCAAAGGCGAGTTTTTGGCCGCACGACGGGCACCCGATGCGGCCGAGGAGACTTTTCTACTTTCCCTGGACTGGGCCCGGCGGCAAGGGGCGCTTGCCTGGGAGCTCCGCACGGGCATCAGCCTGGCGCGTCTTTTGGCGGAACAGGGCAGGATCGCTGTGGCGCACGCGTTCCTGTCTGAGTTGCGGGCAAAATTCACGGAGGGATTCGAGACGGTCGATCTCGTCGAAGCCGCACAGCTGCTCACGCGGCTAGAAGACAGTCGACGGGCCGATACTGATGAGATTGAGACCGACAAGAGCACCCGAGGGAAACTGCTGTAACCTGCCGCCTTCGGAGAGTCGGCCGAGATCGATGCCGGCCAGGCCCAGATGCGCGATCATCCTGCCGATCACCGCCTTGGCACGCGCATGGTCGCCAGAAAAGAAGATGACACGCCGTCCAGTCGCCGCCTCCGGGGACATCAGCAGCAACTGAGGCGGCAGCGTGTTGAAGGCCTTTACCACTCGTGCGCCCGGGACGAGGTGGGATACAATCTCGCTGGAGTTCCTGGCCAGGAAATCGGGGAGTGCGGCGGTAGGCATGTCGGGGTTCGTTGCATCGATCACGATCCTGCCGTCCCAATCGGGCACTTCCAGTAGCGCCACGGCAAGCTGGGACCATGGTACGGCGAGCACGACGATTTCTTCTTGCGCCGCCTCGGTCACGCTAGCGGCGACGGCTAGGTCCCCGAGTTCCCTTGCAAAATCTTGAAGGGTTGACCTTCCTCCTTTGTTGCTGACAACCGCCACCATGCCGGCCCCCACTGCGAGGCGCGCGATGGCTGAGCCGAGCCGCCCACAGCCAATGATGCCGATCCTGGCATACTCGACATCGGGAAGACTGCTCTGAGATGGTCGGAGGGGCATGGGCTGGTTGGCTCGCGGACTCGCTCCAGGATGATGCACGGCGCTCCTTTAAGCGAATGAATCGATGTGAACGTCGAAGCAACTAGCGCAGCAATTTTTCACATCGATTCACTCGCCGGCTTAGCCCGCCCAACCTATCGTCCACTTACCGACCTGAAACGGTGCCCTCCACCGAGCGCTGGAGGCCAAGTCCACCTACGACACGCAATGGAGGACAATGTGAGCAAAGGAAAAGTGCTTATTCTCGGGTCCAATGCGACCAGGATCGAGGTCAAGGGCGGCCGGTGGGGCGCTACAGGACAGTACCTCAATGAGACGGTCGTTCCAGCAATGGCCGTCATCGATGCCGGCTATGAGGTCGTGCTCGCGACGCCGAATGGCGAAAAACCGGTAATCGACAAGGCTTCTGATGCGCCGGCGCATTTCGGCGGCGACAAGGCGGCGTACGATCGCGCCAAGGCCTTCTACGCCGACCATCCATCGATGACGCCGCGAATGCTCCGGTCGGTAATCGAAGAAGGGCTGGACAACTACGCCGGTGTGTTCGCTCCGGGTGGGCAGGCCCCGGTCGTCGACCTCATGCAGGATCAGGACGTCGGCGATGTGCTCCGCCATTTTCATGAGAAGGCGAAACCCACGGCCCTGCTTTGCCACGGACCCATATCAGCGGTCGCCGCGATGCCCTACGCACGCGAGTTTCGCGCGGCTTTGATTGCCGGAGATCCGGACAAGGCGGCAGAGTGGGCCAAAGGCTGGCAGTATGCGGGCTACAAGATGACGATATTCTCTTCGACCGAAGAGAAGGTGATCGAGGACAACATCTTGCACGCGAAAATCTATTTCCACATGCCTTACGCGCTGACGCTTGCAGGCGCCAACGTGACCACAACTCCGGTCGATTTCGATCCCTATGTGGTCGAGGATCGCGAACTGATCACGGGCCAGAACCCGCGTTCGGATCATCCGATAGGTGCAGCGCTGATCGCTGCGCTCGACCGCCAGTGCGAAGGCAAGCGCGCCGCCTGAGGTCCTGCGGGTCGGCCTCGGCGCCGACCCAACCTCTCGGAGAAAGAACTGGATCATGTCGACCGGTGTCAAGATCGTGGGAATCCTTACCGCTTGGCCAGGCAAGGCCGCAGAGCTCCAGCGGCTCCTATGCGCCACACGAGTATCCAGTCGGACGGAGCCCGGCAATATGAGATGGGACATCTGGCGCGACCGTGCCAATCCGGACCGCTTCATACTTGACGAGCTCTACTCAGACGACACCGCGCTTAACGTCCATCGCGAGACGCCGCACTTCAAGAACTATGCAAAGAAGATCGGCGATCTGGCCGAACGAACACCGATCGTTCTCGATCCGGTCGACGTCACATGAAACGCTAGGAGAACAGGACAATGAAACGTGCAATTACAGGATTACTCGCAGCCATGATCACAACCGCTTCCCCGCTCGCAGCCTCCGCTGCCGAAAAGGCCGTCTCAATCGTGCTCGTTCACGGTGCCTTCGTCGATGCCTCCGGGTGGCAGGCCGTCCATGACATCCTGTCCGCGAAAGGTTACCAGGTCTTGGCGGTGCAGAACCCGACTGTCACCCTTAAAGGTGACGTTGAAGCGACCCGCCAGGTTATCGCCAGGGCCAAGAAGCCGGTGGTGCTTGTGGGTCATTCCTATGGCGGCGCGGTCATTACAGAGGCTGGCGATCTGCCCAAGGTGCAGAGCCTGGTCTACCTCGCCGCCTACGCACCCCAGGCCGGAGAATCCGTGTTCGACATCGCGACGGCGCCCACGCCCGGCGAGGACAAGGCGCCGCTGCTCCCGCCAAGTAACAACTTCCTGCTCTGCGACTCGGAGAAGTTCCCGACTTCCTTCGCTGCCGATGTCGATCCAAAGACGGCTCGCTTCATGGCGGATGCGCAGGTGCCCTGGGGTCTGGAAGCCGTGCAGACAAAGATCACCGCCCCCGCCTGGAAGGAGAAGCCGACCTATTTCATGGTGACGACCAAAGATCACATGATCCCACCCAGCCAGCAGCGCGCCAATGCGGCACGCGCGAAAGCAAAAGTGGTGGAAATCGACTCCAGCCACGCGGTGATGCTCTCGCATCCTCAAGAAGTCGCCGACTTCATTGCCGGCGTGGCCGCCCAGACGAATTAATGCCGGGTTAACCCATACAGGCGCAGCTGGAGACAGCGAGCCGCCCCGCGGCAGTCTCTCTTCATCGAACGGCGGATAAGGGCCGTCAACTATGCTGAACTGCCGACGCGGCCTTCCCGGATGGCTGGCGTCGGCCCCGTTCAATGCTTGAGCGGCTGAACATGCGACGGCGGCTGTTTCGAGTAGTGCCCACAAGCGGACGGACAGCAGCCGGCCCCAAAGAGGGCATGGCTGAATGCGATACCGTCGCGGCGGTTGCCAACATACATTGGAGGTCATTGTGAAACGAACAATCAGGGGATTTCTCGCCGCCATGATCCTTGGCTCCCCGTCGCTTCCTTCGCCGCCGACAAACCTGTCTCGATCGTTCTAGTTCATGGCGCCTTCGTGGACGGCTCCGGCTGGCAGGAAGTGTTCAACATCCTGCTCGCTGCCCTGAAGAAGCTTGCGTAAAGCCCGCGGGTGTCAGCACGGACAAATGTCAGTCGTGCTTGCGCTATTGTTTTCCAAGCGGAGTGGAAATGATGTCTCAGACCAATCAGATATCGCGAAGGAGTTTCTGCCTCTGTTGCGCAGCCGCCTCTGCTTCAGCGGCTACCGGCGGATGGCTCAGTCCCAGGGAAGCGTATGCCGAGGCTCGCGGTGTTGTCAGTCTTGTCAGGGATAGCGCTGCCGTATCGCCGATCGTCGCGCATCAACTGCGCGGCAGTATTAGCGTGCTGGAGGGTTCGGGCGGGAACATCGCCGTTCTCACGGGGCCGGACGGCAATCTTCTGGTGGACGCTGGCATCGGAGTGTCACGGACACACGTGACCGAAGCCTTGGATAAGCTCTCGGCCGATCCCGTAACACACTTGATTAACACGCATTGGCATTTCGACCATGCCGACGGCAACGCGTGGCTTGGCGCGCTCGGGGCAAAGATCACGGCCCATGAAAACACGCGCAAATACCTTTCGCAGGTCCAGCGGGTCGAAGACTACGACTACAACTTCTTGCCGCTGCCGATAGACGGGCTGCCATCCAACGTGTTCGCAAACGAGCACGCCATCAAGGTTAACCGCGCCTCGGTAGGCATGAAATATTATGGCTCTGCTCACACCGACAGCGACATATCCGTCACGTTCGCCGAAGCAGACATCGTCCACGTCGGCGACACGTACTGGAATGGCCTTTACCCCTTCATCGACTATTCCACCGGCGGCAGCATCGATGGCATGATCGCGGCGTCGGACGCCAATCTGGCCGCGACGACAGACAAGACGATCATCATTCCGGGCCACGGCAAGCCTGCTAGCAACCGGGCGGAACTCCAAGAGTTCCGCGACATGCTCGTGGCTGTCCGCGAGAACGTCGCGAAGCTGAAAATGCAAGGCTGGTCGCGCGACGAGACGGTCGCCGCCAAGCCAACCGCCACCTTCGACGCCAAGTGGGGTAACTCCGTCATCGATCCGGGCTTCTTCACTCGGCTGGTGTACCAAGGCGTATGATTACCAGTTCACCCATTTTCGCAATTCGAGCGATCGCGAGGACGAAACGACGCAAAATCCGAGCAACCTTTGAGCCACGATCAACCGCCGGGGTCTACTCCTCGGATTGTGGGTATTCGACACGTCGGCGCCTTCGCGACAGCGGCAAGATCCGCCGGGACGATCGCCGCGCCCAGTCTCGCCTTCAGTGTGTGACAGATAACAAGGACGGGAGTCGACGGCGTAAAGATATGGCTCAGCGGACGCCCTGCTGCATGGCTTCTCCCTCGTCACCTGACGCACAACCTCGTCCGACTATAAGGCTGATTGCTACCGCGGGATCGCTCTTGGGATCGGCCCTGGTGACATCCGCGCTTGTAAACCCTTCGCCGAGGTTTTGAAACGGGAGATTTGCTGGGGGCATCGAACGTTTTATCTAACTTGCGACCGGACACGGAGCTCAAACTCATTCAGACGGTTCTGGCTCATAGGTTGCGGAGCGCAGAGTGCGTGTGCAAATCCGCAAGATGCGGGGGACACTTTAGACTTCTACAGAGCGGTTCGCCAAAGTTGGTTCAAAACGCTGATCCAGCGCCGTGTCCATCCGTCGAATGATTTGGTTTGCAGAACTCAAACGTCGACCTCGCTCGTTGCTTCAGCGCAGCCCGCTTTGCTGGCCAAGGACGCGCAGCAACTTCTCGACATCTGGCCGCATTCTGTTTGCCCGAAGGAACAGCTCGTGTCCGTTTTCTGGGCTTTCACCGTTGACCAGTTGCACCAATTGCTTGGCCTCGTCGGTCCGGCCGGCCGCAGTCAGCGCCAACGCCGCAACACGCCTCACATGGGCATGAGCGTTGCGATGGAGCGTGGCACGCAGGGCCCACGCAGCAGCCTCGCCGGCTCTTCCGAGTCGCAGCAGCGAAATGGCGCGCACGGCTTGGTTGGGAGCGAGGAAGGGATCGAACGGCGACAGTTCTCTTGCATGGTCGGCCGCCTGAATAGCCAACTTGGCATCCCCGGAGTGCGCTTCGATAAAGGCTCGCGAGTAATGCCCAAAAGCATATGAAGGGCTGAGGACCGTCGCGCGCTCCAGAGCCTCGGTATGATCCAGAGGGCGCGCCCAAGAGCGCAATGCGCCGCAGGGTCGTGCGGATCGACCACCACTGCGCGGGCCGCAAGATCGTGAGCGAGCCGCCCTTCCTCGGAGAGGTGCGCCGGATCAAATAGATATGCTTTCAAGAAATGTGTGAATGAAAGGCTGGCATAAGGACCTGCAAAGCGCGTGTCGAGGTCGATCGCCGCCTTGAACAGATTCTCGGCGACCGTATTGTCCTGGCCGGTGAACAAGTGCATGTGCCCCAAGCCGCGATGATAGGCCTGCCATGCGTCCAATTGGTGAAGGGGCCGCCTGACCGCGATGTTGCGCTCCGCAAGATTTACCTCGCCGGCGATCAGCGTGGCAATCTCGCTGGCAAGGGACTGTCCGACCTGCGGGACGGACGCGAGGGGCTTCGAGAATATATCCGAAAAGAGCACATGGCCGCCGTCTGCCGCGATCAATTCGGCATCGACCCGAAGGGTCGGTCCGTCCAGCGTGATGTTGCCGGCGCAGACATAGTCGCAGCGAAGCAGCCGGGCGGCTTCCAGCCTACTCAATCCCACTGACGACAAAGCCTGCAGCGAGTTCGCCGCGATGACGAAGACAGTTCGCAGTCGGGCAACGTCGCGGATGATGTCGCGCAGCAACCCGTCCCTCAAAATGCGGAGGTGCCGGGAAGCGACATCCTCGAGCGCGAACGGCAGCACCGCGACCGCGGGCCTGTCGCGCCCAGAGACGCGAGCCGACTGCGCCTCAGCCGATTCTGCCGTCCCCACAAGAGGCACCGTCGACGTGCTTTCATCGACCAACACGTCGAACGCGCGCCGCAATGATCGTTCGCCCGGCAGATCCGCGTCGGCGTGGGCCGCTAAAAGCACATCGAGCTGAGCTTCGGATAGGGGATGTCGCTCTCCTAGGTGTGGCTCTGCCTGAGGTTCTTCACTGGCTGTATTACTGCCGTCACCCCTCGGTTCGTCCTGCGATTGAAGCGTGAGCATATAGCCGCGCTTCGCAACCGTCTTGATCTGGGCTGCCCCCTCGTCGCCAAGAACGTTTCGAAGGTCGCGGATCGTTTGTGTCAATGCGTCGTCAGTGACGGTAAGACCCTTCCACACGACCTCAAATATTTGATCTCGGCTCACCACGCGGTTTGCGTGCTCAACGAGAAAGACCAACAGCGAAAAGGTCCTCGCGCGAACGTCAACAGGCCTGCCGTTGTTCAAAATGAGACCTCGATCCCGGTCGAGGGCGCATGCGCCAAGCCGGATGAGGGCCTTGTCCGGACGGTCGGCTTCTGCCAACGGCGTTCTCCCTTGAAGGGTGCCCTACAATAGCGCAGCCCGGCATACTAGGAAATTCGCACCTACGAGCCATTGGGATCTTGGTACGGCCCGATTTCACCTCCATTTCGGAAATGTTTCGGCTGGATATCAGGCCAGGCGCCGGAAGCTCGCCTAGTCTCCACCTGCCGCTCATGAAAGGCGGCCGCAGAAGGAGAGATGGTCATGACCAGCATCGAATTCCCCCAAAGGGCAGCGGGACGCAAGGAGAGCCGTACTGTCCGATGCCTTTTGGCACTTCTGCACGCAACCGTTGCTGCTGTCCTTTGGCTGCCGCGCTTTTGGGCACGACGAAGGCAGCTCGCTTTCCTCGCGTCGATGAGCGCACGCGAACTCCAGGACATCGGCCTGAATAGCTTCGACATCGCCAACGCCCTTGCGCAGCGAAACGACCAGGACCCGACAGTGTACTTGGCTGATGTCGCTCGCGAGCGCAGGTTGCGCAGGCAGACATAGCGCATTGGTCAAAGACCTCCACCCGCGCCTGGCACAGCGATCGAGAACGCTTCCGCGCCAGCTGCGCTCTGATCTTGTCGATTGAAACGCCACTCGAGCGAAGGTGTCATCTCTTGCGACTCAGTGGTTCGCGCTCCCGGCGCGTCTCTGATAGGCTCAAACCTCATGTGGGGGGTGATCGTCCGGTAAACCGTCATCAGACGCTCGCAAATGTGGTAGCGATCATCCGGCGCGGCCCGGACGCATGGCGGAGCGTCCTGAAGTGGTTGCGGCTTGAGACGTTGTGCAGGGGCCCCGGAACGAAAGCGGTTACAGCTGGTGTCAACGCCAAGGAGAGTTTGCGCATTGAGGATTTCTCTCCATAACGATCCCGGCATCGGCTTTTTCCTGCCCTGCCCACCGATCAAGTGTTTTGTGGACAGCATCGTACTTTGCTAATGTTGCCGCCACTGCACTCGGCGAGGAAATCGCAGCATGTCGGAGAAGGGTCCGGTCGCGTTGCCGGGGGCGTCTGTGGCAACAGGTTTTCTGGGCGGCATCGGCGACAATCCGTCCGAAGCCCGGCATGAGCGTCGAATCCTGACCGCGCTCTGCTACGACCTGGTCGGATCGACCGACCTTCTTGCCATCCTGGACATCGAAGAGTTCGAGGAACTTATATCAGCCTTCCAGCGGGCGACGAAACAGGCGGTCGCGTCATGCTCGGGTGCCGTCCAGGTCGAGGTCGGTGATGGCGGCGTTGCTTTGTTTCCTGCCGAAATAGACGCCAAGGACGCGGCATCGCTGGCGATCCGAGCCGGGCTCGAAATCATCGACGCCTGCAGGCGCGTCGGCTCGGACAAAGGCCGCGCCGATTTGCATGTCCGAGTCGGAATCGCGACATCGATGACCCTGATCCACAAGGGTGACGCCGATACCGGTCACGACAATGTCACCGGCCCGGCCTTCGCGATGGCCACGCGGCTCCAGGCCATCGCGCAGCCGGATACGGTGATGGTCTCGGACGCGACACGCAACCTGGCGCGACGGTCGCATGTGTTCAGCTTTAGGGGCGCCCATGCGATCAAGGGGTTTGCCGAGCCGGAGCTGGTCTGGCGCGCGCTGAGTCACAAGCGCGAGGTCGACCGCTTCTTCGCCTTCGGGCGGCTGAGCAGTCCGCTCGTCGATCGCGAGGCCGAGCTCGCCACAATCGCCGAAGCATGGGACAGCGCCATTGCGGGAAACGGCGGCGTTGTGGTGATCGAGGGCGAGGCCGGGATCGGCAAGTCGCGCATTCTTCACGAAGTGCGCCGGCGCACGCGTCACCAGCGCGCGAAACTCCTATTCTTCCAGTGCACGCCCGGCGGCTTGCGCTCGGCGCTCCATCCGCTGCTACAGAACGTACGCGGCGATCTCGCCGGCAATGAAGGGCCGCTGAGCGCTGCCGCCGTGGCGGAAGCTTTCCGCGATCATGACGTCCACGATCCTGAAATCATCGACATCTTTTCGTTCCTGCTCGGCGCTGCGGGGGGCGATCCGATGCTCAAGGAGATCGACGCCGAGGCGATGCGCGCGAAAGCCAATTGGGCGGTTCGCCACGCGCTCGAAGCCCTGTGCGCCAGCGGGCCGATTGTTCTGGTGGTCGAGGACATCCATTGGATCGATCTGACGTCGAGACAATTGTTGGCTGAACTTGCACAGTCGGCCCGTCACTTCCGGGCGCTTGTCATCGCGACCACGCGCCCTGAATCCGGGAGCTGGCTGGCAGCATCGAATCCAAGGCATATCTCGCTTAAGCCGCTCAACCGCGAGCAAACGCGGCTGGCGATCGCGGCCATGTGGCCGCAAGGCACGCCGTCAACTTCCCCGGAATTTCTCGACGTGGTGGAACGCGTGACCGGAGGCGTCCCGCTGTTCATCGAAGAAATCTGCCAGTGGATGACCGAGAACGCGGCGTCGGCAACGGATCGGCTGGAGCAGACCGCGACGCGCAGTCATGCCTCGGTGTTCGAAAGCGTGATCGAGGCCAGGCTCGAAACGCTGGGGTCGGCACGCGAAGTCGCGCGCGCTGCGGCCGTCGCGGGCAACCGTTTCAATCAGGAATTGCTGCGCGCGCTGTTGCCGGAGCTCGACGACGAAATCATCGCAAACGCGCTGGATACGCTGAGTGAGGCCGGGTTCCTGATCCGTGTGCGGCCTTCCGGCGCTCCGGTTTATGGCGTGCGCCATGCGCTTATCCAGGAGACGATCTACAACGCAACGCTGCGCAAGAGACGCCAGGCCTTGCATCGCCGCCTGTTTGCCGCGGTGAGCCGCAATCGAAACCTGGCCGGGTGGCTGGGCACCGCCGAGGTTGCCGAGCATGCAGAGCGCGCAGGCCTTCTGGAGGACGCGATAGCTCAGTTCGTGATCGCAGGCACGGAAAGCTCGTCCCGCTCGGCGATGGCGGAAGCGAGGCAGATACTCGAGCATGCATTGGCGCTCTGCGAGCGCGTTGCGGCAGCCGACACGCGAGACGCGCTGCGGCTATCGGCAATGATCGTGCTCGGTCCCATCCTGACCGCTGTCGAAGGTCCGAACTCGGCGCCCGCCCGCAAATTGTACGAGGACGGTGTGGTGATCGCCCGGCGGCGGCCGGTGGCCGAGCGGGCCAAGTGGTTCCCGATCTACTGGGGCTGGTGGTTTACGGATACCGTCATGGACGGCGAGCGCGCGGAGGTCGTGCTCAGCGATCTCAGGGATGTCGAGGATGCCGAAGTGCAACTCCAGACCAGGCATTGCGTGTGGGCAATCGACTTCAATCTTGGCCGCCACGACCGCTGCATCGCGACAGTCGACGCCGGACTGTCGCTCTATGAGCACGGCCACGGCAAAGCCCATGCTGCGTTGTTCGGCGGACATGACGCGAGGGTCTGCGGGCTCGCCCACCGCGCCTTGTCAATGTGGTTCGTCGGAAAGCCGGCAGGCGCGCTCCATTCGATGTCGGAAGCTAGGAGCTGGGCGCAGCAAACCGGACATGCCGGCAGCATCGCGCATGCCTACCTCAACGAAGCGATGCTGCACTGCTATCGCCGCGATTTTTCGATGCTGCGAAGCGTGATAGCGGATCTGCGCCACTTGACCGAGCGTCATCATATGCCCGCCCTCGCCGCCGCAGCGCAGATCTTCGAAGGCTGGTGCGACGGCAACGCCGGCCAGGTCGAGGGCGGCAGGGATAAAATGCGGCGAGGCCTTGGCCTCCATGGGGAGTTCCAGACGCCTGAGGACGAACCGGTCTATTGCGGCATGCTGGCGGAGCTTTTGACAAGAACTGCCGAGGTTGATGAGGCGCTCGCTCTGCTGGACTCGGCTGTGGCGCAGGCCGAGGCCGGCGGCAGCCGGTTCTGGCTGGCAGAACTCTACAGGCGAAGGGCCGAGCTACTTCTTCTCCAGGGCGATGCGAAGGCGGACGTAGTCGCTGCCCTCGAAAAGAGCATCGCCATAGCCGCGGAGCAAGGCGCCGTGCCTTTCCTCGTCAGTACATACGAAATCCTTCAATCATCAGGCCTGTCACCTGAACTGTCGGCGCGCTATCGCGATCGGGTCGAACGTGCGAAATCCGCTCTCGAGCCGGGCGCCTCGCTGATCGTCAATCCCGAATCGGCTGTTCGGCACTAGCCGACCCTGCAAGAGCAATCCGCGATGCTGGAGCGATACAAACGCCTTGGTCCGCCGCCCGACGAGGCGCTGGCGAAGCTGATGAAGATGCGCGGAGGCCTTGGCATTACGCGGATCGCCGACATTACCGGACTCGACCAACTCGGCATCCCGGTCGTGCAGGTGACAAGACCTTTCTCGCTCTCCAACGCGGTCGCGCAAGGCAAGGGCGCCACGCTGGCGCAAGCCGCGATATCGGCCATGCTGGAATCGGCCGAGACCTTCTTTGCAGAGCAGGTGGCGAATTTCGACACAGTCGTCGGTTCCGCCGATCAATTGCGCATCCCGCCCGGTCGGTTCGAAAGGCATCTCCGGGGGGGCGCCACGCCCGGATGGCGCGGTAAGGACACGGCGTGGGTAGCCGCGGACAATCTTCTTACCGGCAGCCGCGACCTGGTCCCGTTCGAGCTCGCGCACACCGCGTATGTGTTGCCGTCCCTGCCCCACGACGGCATTTTCGCGGCATCGACGAGCGGTTTGGCCGCAGGCTTCGAGGAGCGGGATGCCATCGTTCATGGCATGCTTGAATGCATCGAACGGGACGCGATCGCCACGGCATACCGGACCCACGGTTTTTTCCACCGTCAACGCATCGATCCCGAGACGATCGATGATCCGTCGCTCCGCGATCTCCTGGAAACTTTGGCGGCCAAGAACGTGCTGGTCGGCCTTTGGCAGGCTTTGTCGCCGTTGGGCATCCCGGTGGTGTGGTGTCATCTGCTGGAAGACGAACCGACGGAAACGGTCCTTTTGGATCATCCGGCTGATGGCTCGGCTGCGGGTTTCAGTTTTGCCGGCGCGGCGGCGGACGCCATCTACGAAGCGGCCCAGGCCCGTCTGGCGGCGATCTCGGGGGCACGCGATGACCTGACGCGCGCGTCCTATCCGAAATACCCCGATCGGCAGATGATTGCAGCGCATCGCCGGCTCCTCCGCGATGGACCGCGCAGCGTGGATTTCCGCGCGCTCGCCGAGCAGAATTTCAACACGGCGTCGGACGGGCTGTCGGTCCTCTTGGCAATTCTCGAAGACGGAGGGTTCGATGCGGTCCACCTAGTCCGGGTAAGAACGCGACCGTTCGACGTCCTGTCGGTTGTCAGGATCGTCATCCCTGCCTTGCAGCCACTTTTGCAGGGGTAGATTTTATGCGCCCGAAACTTGTCTTCACCGGCCCTACCGTGTCCCATGCCGACGCGTTGAAGGTCGTCGATGCGGTATGCCTTCCCCCCGCCGTGCAAGGATCGATTGTTTCAGCCGTGCAGCATTTAGACCCGAGCGCGATCCTTGTCATAGACGGCGGTTTTCAGGCTGAGCCGGCGGTTCGGCACAAGGAAATCCTTTGGGCTCTCAGCCGCGGCATTCATGTCTTCGGAGCGGCCAGCATGGGCGCCCTTCGAGCAGCCGAGCTGTTCCCCTATATGCAAGGCGTCGGGCTTATCTACCGATGGTATCGCCGCTTCGCCTTTGCACCCGACGACGCTGTAGCGGTATTGCATGGACCGGCCGAGGTGAATTTCGCTCAATTGACGCATGCGCTGATTGACTTGCGCCGGACCCTTCGCGCTGCTTGCCGGCGCGGCGTGATTTCATCCGAACAGCAGGCGAGGCTCGAGGGTGCGGCACAGGCCGTCAACTTTCGCGAGCGCACCCTGGCACGGATGGTCCGGGATGCGCATCACGGCAACGACGACGTCGAGAAATTGTGCAGGGAGCTCGGCGCGGCTTTCGTCCAGCAAAAAAAGCAAGATGCCCTGCGGGCACTCGAACTTTTGCGGGACCAAGCATTTGAAAAAGCACACCCCATGCCGGAATTGCAGCTAACCTCCGCCTTCTCCAAGGATATGGATGATGCGGGGCTGGCGCTATAGGTCGTGACCTCTTGGCGGCCGACGATTTACGCAACCTAAGCACCGTGATAGCGTGGCAGCGTCAGAGGGGGCCAAGCAATTGGACGCGGTCGATCGTGTCGTTGCGCAAGATCGGTTGCTGGGAACGCGGTTCCTGGTCTACCCGCAGGTCCCTCATCTTTCGGGTTACGGAACACCCGAAACAGTATGGATTTCTACTCCACCCGATCTGATCCGCTCCGGCCCGGAAGATCACCGCATTTACGTTCGCGATCCGCTCCTCGACAAGGAGCCTTACGACTACCCTTATCTGCCACCGTTTGTCGGGGAGATCTTTCCGCCTGCAGAGGCTGGCTTTGACGGCCATTTCGATCAGATTTCCCTAACCTCGCGACAGTTCCTTGCTGCACACGCTTTCGCCTCGGTCAGCCGCGTGCTGGACATCTGGGAAAGCTACCTCGGCAAACCGATTGTCTGGTATTTTGCCGAGACGTACGAGCGGCTCGAAATCATCCCCTTCGTCAACTGGGAGAATGCGCAATCGGGCTATGGCTATCTGGAACTCGGCCGAGAGCGCGGCATCGACGGAGGCAAGTATCCCTACGCGCTCAACTTCGATGTGATCGCACATGAGGTCGGCCACGCAATCTTGTTTTCGTTGTTCGGGACACCAGCCGGCGGCCTGACTCAAGGCGATTTCGGACCGTTCCACGAAGCCAGTTCGGATCTGGTCTCGCTCTTATCCTTCCTGAATTTCGACAGCGGCATGGACCGGCTGCTGCGGCACTGCGACGGCAACCTACTTGTTCTCAATGAACTGAACCGGATTGCCGAACTGACCGGCGATCGGCAGATTCGCCTCGCCAGCAACGCACGCCGCATGTCGGAGGTGACGGCAGAAATCCATGACAGGTCACGGCCATTCACGGGGGCTGTGTTCGACACGATCGTCGACGTCTACCACGCGGCACTGGTGCACGAGGGGTTGGCCGACGAGAGGCTGGTGGGGATCGATATCAAAGATCTCGACCAATCCGACATGCAGCGCATCTCGGATTTAACGTCCCGCGCCTTCCGCGCTCGGCCCTTCATGTTCAAGAGCATGCTGATCAGAGCAAGGGACGAGGTGGCTCTCGCACTTGCTCAGGCATGGCCACGCCTCGATGCGGATGACCTGTCGTTCGAAAAGGCCGCGGCGTTGGTGGTGGACGCCAGCGATCGCGTCGCGCCGATGCTCGCGGAAAAATTCGATGAGAACTTCAGCTGGCGGGAGATCTTGTGAACTGAAGGATGCAGCAAAAAGGAGCGAGGAAAATGAGCGACGACTATCACCGACCGACACTAACGTTTCCATCAGGCGCTTACAACGCAACACAGGTCAGGCTCTATGGCTTGGGGGCGGAGATTGGACTCAGCGTGCCCGGTGCGCCAGCACCCTTTGGGGACACCGGCATGTATGTCGAAACCGCGCCTGGGGCACCCATCACCGACGAGCAACGTGCCAATGCACTTGAAGTGTTGGAGAAATATAATAGCAACAAAGGCCGTCAAGATATATTAAATGGAATTATTTCATTTCCAAAAATACCAATCAGAGTCTCTTATCATTTCAAGATAGACCTGAAGAATTTTGGCGTTGCGTTCATTTCAACGGTAGGAAGCACGTTCATGCTCGGATCATCTCCAGAACAGAAAACATCGTGCGGGATTATTGTCGGTTATGCCTATGAGGGACATACCTACGATTTGCCAAAGCCCAAGATAATGATCATCCCGGCGTTTCCGGAGCCCAAGATACCAGCGGACGATTCGGAATTTGACGCGAAGGAACCTGAAGGCTACGCGGTTTGGCTCGTTGATAAGCTCGACGAATGCGTGGAGTTGGAGATGAACCAAGGCTTTGTCGAACAGATCGTCCTCGAGGCAAACCTTCCAGGCAAGCGTTCACCGACGATGTACGCATCCAAGATGACGATGGGACACCGTGGCGGAAAGCTGAACGACTAGTCTCTCATGTTCCCTGTCAGGGTTGATTCCGTTGAAGGTCTTTGCCATCTCATCGCCGGCCGCTACTCCGAAGCGGTAAGAGCTGAACGTCGGGCCGTACTGATGAGACCAAACTTTGGAACCGCCTGGCGCACACTCACAGCGGCGGCAAGCCGGCGATCTGGAAATGCCCGACAAGGACTCGTCGAATGCAAACCTCTACCGCCGAATCTCAGCATCGACTGGGTCGAGAAATACCACCCGCTGATACGGGCTGAGGACCGCGCCAGATAGGTCGAGGGCCTGCGTCGAGCGGGCCTGGAATGGTCCGGCTAAATCGTGCCAGCCGACACCCCGCCGACCTGCGACGCAGCACATTGCGCGCCGCATCTGCCTCGACCCCGCAAAGGCATCGATACCCGGCGGCGCATGGGGGGCCTATTCACGCGCCTTATGGGCGCAAGCCGCTCTACACTGCGAATATGGGCTGATTTTGGCGGCCGGCGCCATCGCTTTCGAAGGTAATGTACTGAGAGTCTGCATAACCGGCGAGGGCAATATAGACCAGTGCCAGTCGCTTCTGATGGATCAGACCGTTGGACCGTTCGATGCGCTCTGCTGTCCAAGAGGCGAACAAGGGACGGACGAATCAGTTTCAACCCAAGAGGATTCCACCTTGCGGGCCTGGTATTTGTCTGACATAATTTACCGTCTCCTAATGTTTAAGTGGGCAATTGGGGTTAGAGATGGCCAAGGAACCTTCTAGTGCCGCTTCTTCGGCAAATAAAGCGGATGCAAATCTGATAGGTAATTCAGAGGGAAACGGGCTGAACTTCATGGCCTCCCAGGCTCGCGAGGGCGGGCCAGGCGGTGACGCTCCAGGTGTCGACAAGATACGCGATCTTTTGTTCGGCAATCAGATGCAGGACTATGATCGCCGCTTCTCCAAGCTTGAGGAACGGTTCCTGCAGCGATTCAAGGATGTCGAATCCGAAACCAAGCGCAACCTTGAAACCTACGAGTCGAATGCCAAGAAACAGGTTGACTCGCTGGCGACGCAGTTGCGCAACGAAAAGGACGCACGCGCCGAGGCCGACAAGGAAATGGACCGCAATCTTCGCGATCAAAACCAGGCGCTCGAAAAGCAGGTGCGCGCCTTATCGGATCAATTGAGTGAGCTCGAGCGCGAATTCGCGGATCGCATGAGCAGAAGCGACCATTTGCTGCGCGAGGAAATCAAGCAGAAGAACGAAAGCGCCCAAATGCTCATGGAGAAGATCTTTTCCGATCTCAGCAACGTCAAGACCGACCGGAATCTTCTGGCCGGACTGTTCGTCGAGGTCGCGAAATGTCTCAACCAGGATCCCGTCGGCAGCAAGGGCAATTCCGAGCGTGGCTGGAAAGTGAGTTGATCGGAACTTGACGTCGAGCGTCGAACCAATCAGCCTTTCTCAAAAACAAGCTTCGAACGATACCGGTATTGATCGCGAGGCTTTGGCCCGCCTTTTGGTGGAAATTGCCCGGAACGTCGATCCGGACAACCATACGCTTTACGAAGGTGTTCCAGCCGCCGACCATCGGCTGGAAAGGCTCCGCCAACTGCTCGTCGGCGGCGAAATCTCGGAGCTGTCCCGCGTTACGCACCTGCTCGACGAACCCGAGCAGCTTGCCGCCGCGGTGGGCAACGTTCTGCCCGAAGCAACTGCGCGCGCGTCCCATACGCAACTCGGCGAGGCTCTTGCCCCGGCTGTCGAACGGGCGGCGCAGCGGTCCATCCAAAAGAACCCAAACACGCTCACCGATATATTATATCCGGTGTTTCTGCCGGCCATTCGCAAGTCGATCGGCGAAAAGATCGACCAAACCTTCCAGTCGTTGAATGAGTCGCTAAGGCATATATTCACATGGCATGGGTTGAAGTGGAGGTTTGAAGCCTGGCGAACGGGGACAAGCTTCTCTGCAGTTGTTCTCAAGCATTCTCTTATCTATCGCGTGGAACATGTCTTTCTCATCAGCCGCGCTTCCGGGCTCCTGATTGCGCATGTAACTTCCCAAGACGCAACCAGCGAAGACCCTCAACTGATTTCCTCGATGCTGAGCGCGATCCAGGATTTTGTGAAGGACTCTTTCAAGGAGAAGGAAAACAGCGGCCTCGACACCATCCGGTTTGGGGAACTTCGCCTCTGGTCGGAAGTCGGACAGTTTGCGACCCTGGTTGCGGTGATCCGGGGAAATCCTCCGGAGGAACTGCATGAAGTCATCCGCGACGTACTGCTTCGCATCCATCAAGAATTCTCGCGGGCCCTGGAGCGGTTCGACGGCGACAGTTCCCAGTTGCCCGGCGTGGAGACGCAGTTGCAGACCTGCGTCGAGCTGCAGCACATGGATTCGAAAGAGGGATTTCCGTGGCTGGTGGTGACGGCGGTCCTGCTGGCATTGATCGTGGCGGGCGGTTGGTTCTTTCTGTCCTGGCAATCCGCACACCGCTGGCAGACCTACCTGTCGCGGCTGGCGGCCCAACCGGGCATAGTCGTTTCGGACCAAAAAATCCGTAGCGGCGAGTTCTATGTCGCCGGCCTGAGAGACCCGCTCGCCGCGGACCCGCAGTCGCTGCTGTCGGGAACGGAGGTCGATCCCGCCCGCGTTCATTCAAACTGGCAGTTTTATCAGAGCCTCGAGCCGGAATTCGTGCTGAAGCGGCTGTCGGCGTCGCTGGCGCCGCCGGATTCGGTACGACTCTCGGTCGTCGATGGTCGCATCGTCGCCGAGGGTGAGGCGACCACCACGTGGATCAACCGGGCGCGGGCCGCTGCCCAGCAGCTTTCCGCAGGCGGGCCGGTCTTCGACATCTCCGGGGTCCGCGATGTGAGCGCCGAGGAGCGCTGGCAGGTGTATGTGTCGCGACTGGAGGCCCAGCCTGGCATCATCGTCGCCGATCAAAATGTGCGCGACGGCCAATTCTATATTACCGGTCTGAGAGACCCGCTTGCCGCCGACCCGCAGTCGCTGCTGCCCGGGACGCAGGTCGATCCCGCTCGCGTTCATGCAAGCTGGCAATTCTACCAGAGCCTTGAGCCGCAGTTCGTGCTGAATCGGCTGACGGCGTCGCTCGCGCCGCCGGATTCGGTGCGGCTTTCAGTCGTCAATGATCGCATCGTTGCCGCAGGCGAGGCCACCACTGCGTGGATCAACCGGGCGCGTGCGGCCGCCCGGCAGCTTTCAGCCGGCGGCCCGGTCTTCGACATCTCCGGGGTACGTGATGTGAGCCCCGAGGAGCGTTGGGAGGCCTACGTGTCGCGACTGGAGACGCAGCCCGGCATCATCGTCGCCCAACAGAATGTGCGCGATGGCCAATTCTATATTACCGGCCTGAGAGACCCGCTTGCCGTCGACCCGCAGTCACTGCTGTCCGGGACGCAGGTCGATCCCGCTCGCGTTCATTCGAGCTGGCAATTCTATCAAAGCCTTGAGCCGCAGTTCGTGTTGAAGCGGCTGACGGCGTCGCTGTATCCGATGGATAAAGTGCGACTTTCGATCGTCAATGGCCGCATCGTTGCCGAGGGTGAGGCTCCCGACACCTGGATAGATCGGGCGCGCGCAGCGGCAAGACAGCTTTCAGAAGGCGGGCCGGAGTTCGACATCTCCAAGGTTCGTGATGTGAGCCCCGATGCGCGCGCGGCCGAGCATTGGCAATATTATGTGTCGCGACTTGAGGCCCAACCGGGAATAATCGTCGCCCAACAAACGGAGAGGGGCGGAGATTTCTACATTTCCGGACTGAGAGACCCGCTGGCCGCCGACCCGCAAGCTCTGCTTTCCGGAACGAAGGTTGATCCCGCCCGCGTTCATTCGCAGTGGCAATTCTATCAGAGTCTTGATCCGAAGTTCGTCGTGAAGCGGCTGACGGCGTCGCTGTCCCCGCCGAAATCGGTTCGGCTTTCGATCATCCAGAGTCGCATCGTTGTCGTGGGCGAGGCACCTGCCGGCTGGATCAGCCGGGCGCAGGCCGCCGCCGACCAACTTTCGGCGGACGGAGTGGTTCTGGATGTCTCGCAGTTGCGCGAGCTGAACCTTGCAGAGCTTAATCAGTTGAGAGAGGCCATCCAGACGACCGATATTTTCTTCTCTTCCGGCAGAGTTGTCCCGGGACCGGAGCAGACGCCGGTGCTCGACAGATTGGCTGATCAGTTGAAGGAATTCGCCGAAAATGCCCGCAAGGCAGGCGTGACAGCGCGGTTCATGTTGACCGGCCATTCGGACACAACGGGTCGTGAGACGGCCAACGCCTCGATCAGCGCTGCCCGCGCCGAGACAGTTCGCGCGCTTCTCAACAAGCGCGGCGTCGCTCCGGAACTGCTCTTGGTTCGGGGCGCCGGCACCTTTGAGCCGGCGGTACCCGAAAACGAAAATAGCCGAACTGGGAACTCCACCAACCGCCGGGTTTCGGTTACGGTGAACCTGGAGTAGTGCGGAGCCCGGGATGCTGCAAAAAAAGATCTGCATGTTGGGCGGGTTCGCCGTCGGCAAGACGAGCCTGGTGCGCAGGTTTGTCCAAAGCATCTTCTCGGAAAACTACTTGACCACGGTCGGCGTCAAGATCGACAAGAAAAGCGTCGCGTTTCCGGACAAGACCGTGGACTTGATCTTGTGGGACCTGGCCGGCGAAGACGATATCGGTTCGTTCCGCGTCAGCTATGTGCGAGGCGCGACCGGGCTCGTGCTTGTCGCCGATGGAACCCGGCCAGCCACTCTTGCCGTGGCGCTCACGCTGCGTGAACGGTGCGAGGCCGAATTCGGTGCCATGCCGTTCATATTGCTGTTCAACAAATCCGACCTGACCGATCGGTGGGCGATACCGGAGGGCGAGATCGACGAACTCAAGCAACGTGGATGGCAGGTCTATCTGACGAGCGCGCTATCGGGCGAACATGTCGACGATGCGTTTCGTCAGCTTGCTTCGATGGTCGCCAAGTAGACTATGTCCAGTTTGCCGAAAGAAGTCAGAAGCTGGATATACGACTTCTTTTCCAATGGGCGCTTCGCAGCGTATCTGAAGATCGACGCCCGGCAATGCATAGAAGAGAAGGGCGGCAACCTCGACTTTTACGGGCTCTCGTCGCTTCGCATCGGCGAGCCCGTTGCCGAGCAGCTTGAATTCATGGAAGGGCTGCTGCCTTGCCCGGAGCTTCCATTCCATATGCCGATGATGGAACTGCCCGGCGGCCACGTCGCCGACCTTCATCTCTTTGGTGACAGCAGCTCGGTGTGGCTGGTGTTTCTCGACGCCACGCCCGAACGCGACCACCAGCAGCGGCTTCAGCAGAAGGCTTATGAAATGACCCTCCTGCAGGAGAGGGAGCGCCAGCTCAATGCCAAGCTGCAATCGACGAACGAGGCGTTAAGGGAGAGCCAGGAGGGCTTGTCGCGCGAATACCGGCGCGCCGAATCCCTGCTCCTCAACATTCTTCCAGCGTCGATCGCGGAGCGGCTGAAAGCGGATGAGCAGATTGCGGACAACCATGCGGAAGTCAGTGTGCTCTTCGCCGACATCGTAGGTTTTACGGAAAAGGCGCGGAGCGTCGGAGCCGCGCCCACGCTCGCTATTCTGAATTACTTCTTCAAGTCGGCGGATATGCTCTCGGAAGAATATGGATGCGAAAAGATTAAGACCATCGGCGATTGCGTAATGGCGGTCTCTGGCCTGCCCACCGCGCGATCCGATCATGCGCAAGCCTTGGCGCATTATGCGCTCGAGCTACGGGCGGCAGCCAGGCGCGAGCGCTTCGCAGGCGAACCGCTAAGCCTCAGGATTGGAATTCACTCCGGACCGATCGTGGCGGGCGTCATAGGCAAAAGACGGTTTGTCTATGACCTGTGGGGCGACACCGTCAATCTCGCCGCACGCATCCAAAAGGCCGCTGAGCCCGATGAAATCCGTATTTCGGATGCAACCCACCAATTGCTCACACCCGATTTTGCTTGCGAGCCGCTTGGGGAAACGGAATTGCGTGGCACAGGTCGCGTGCGAATGTGGCGGCTCTAGGCACCTTTACGCTTGCCTCAAAGGCATCCTATTTTGGAGGGCAGCAGCCACTCGCGGGCATAGAAAATGTCGGTACTGCCTTTCTTAAGAATTTACGCGCCGCTCAACGCGGTGCTGGCTGCGCCTGGGCTTTTGGCGGTGGCTGGGCTCACGATACCGGACATGTCCGGACGAAGCAGGCTGGCTCTGGCTGCAGTACTCGCTGCCATTTGGGGCGCCTATCTCCTGCAAATGGCCGCGACGCTGCTTAAGCGTGAGGCGGGAGGCGTTCGGGACAGGACGCCGGCAATCGCCATCGATGTACTCGCGGTCTTGGTTCCACTCGCCGCATTTCTGCTCGTTGGCACGCCCGACCGGAGCCTCTACTGTGCTGTCTGGCTCCTGAAACCGCTGCGCGACTCGACTTTCTTCCCAGTGCTGGGCAGAGTCCTGGCCAACGAAGCGCGCAATCTGATCGGCGTCACCACGCTCTTCGGCGTCGTTCTGTTCGGCGTCGCGCTCGCGGGCTATGTCATCGAGCGCGGCATCCAGCCGGAAAAGTTCGGCAGCATCCCCCAGGCAATGTGGTGGGCGGTGGTCACGCTGTCTACCACCGGCTATGGTGACGCTATTCCGCAAAGCTTCGCCGGCCGCGTCCTGTCCGGGGCCGTCATGATGAGTGGCATCGGCATCTTCGCCCTCTGGGCCGGCATTCTTGCCACCGGCTTCTATCAGGAAGTCCGTCGCGGGGACTTTGTCCGTAATTGGCAACTGGTCGCCGCCGTGCCGTTGTTTCAGAAGCTCGGACCGGCCGTGCTGGTCGAGATCGTGCGCGCGTTAAGACCTCGCACCGTGCCGGCGGGCGCCGTGATCTGCCGCAATGGCGAGATCGGTGACCAGATGTTCTTCGTCGTGGAGGGGCGCGTCAGCGTCGCGACGCCAAATCCGGTGGAGCTTGGCCCTGGCGCCTTCTTCGGCGAGATGGCGCTGATCAGCGGCGAACCGCGCATGGCGACCGTCAGCGCCGCAACGGCGGTCTCACTGCTATCGCTGCACTCGTCGGATTTCCAGATGCTGTGCAGCAGCAGCCCGGAGATCGCGGAAATCATCCGCAAGACCGCGCTCGAGCGGCGCGGCGCGGCGCCGATGGCTTGACCGCACTAAGAAGTGCAACTGCGGGACGTGTCCACCCCCCGGCTCCACAATTGAGGTAGCCGACGATATCATCGATCGCCGGCATTAGGTATCATAGCTTTCCTACTCCGTTGTGCCGGCTTTTTTCCTACGCCGGTTGGTGTGCGACTGCGCGACGGCCAGTTTCAACTCGGGTGTGATCTGCAACGGCGCATTCTCTGCCCCATGTGGGCTCTGCAGCCCCTCGACGTGAACGGTCGGGAATGGCAGTTCGATGCCCTGCTCCTTGAAGGCCTGGCGGAGGCGTAAAAAGAATCTCCCCTTCATAGCGAAGGCACCTCCCGGTCTGGTTGTGACCTTGACCCTCAATACGATGCCATACTCACCGAACTCCTGTACGCCCTGCATCTTGATCGGTTCGATCACCCAGTTCTTGAATTCTGGATCTTCCGCCAGTTCCAGGCCTATCCGCTTGATCAGCTTGCGAGCGAACTCGATGTCGGTGTCATAGCCGACGGTGATGTTGAATTTGTCGGTAACCCAGTCACGGCTCTGGTTCTGGACGGCTCCGAGTTCACCGAACGGGATCGTGAACAGCGGGCCACGATGGTGACGCAGCTTTACGGAGCGCAACGAAAAGCTCTCCACCGTACCCCTGTAGCTGCCCGATGAAATGTATTCGCCGACACGAAATGCATCGTCGAGCAGATAGAACACGCCCGAGATCACGTCCTTGACGAGGGTTTGGGCGCCAAAACCCACAGCGACGCCAACGACGCCGGCGCCGGCGATCAGGGGGCCGATCTGGATACCGACCGAGGCGAGCATCATCAGCACCGCCATGACGACGATCACTGCCAGTAGAATGTTTTGGATGATGGGCAAGAGCGTGCGCAGCCGCGCCTGCTGCGGATCGACGACCGGCATCTCCTCGTCGCTGATTACCGCGTGCGCTTCGATGCCCAGCTTTCTCTCGATCAATGCCTTGATGATCGACCAGCCGAAATCGGCGGCAAGCGCAATGACAATGACATTGATCAAGCCGCGCAATATGAGAGTGGTCGTCTTGTTGCTGTCCTGCATCGACTGCATGTCCAGACCCCAGGCACGCGCAAGAAGGTAAGCCGCCGCCAGGATCAAGATCATCCGGACTGCGCGATCGATGACAGCGATCGTGACCGCCGGGATCGTAGGCCGGCCGGCATCTTCCGAACCCGGCCGCAGGACGAAATTGACCCCGCGCTGCGTCAGCACGATTGCGAAAGGCAGGAAGAATGCGGCGAAGGTAAACCAGAACAATATGGGAAGGCCGGCGATGCGCAGCAGGAACAGGACGACGAAGTAAGCAGTCAAAAACCATGTCGCTGCCGTGTGACCGTGCCCATCGTTCCGCTGTGTTCTCGGCCGACGCCAAACGGCAATCAGAAAGAGCAGCAGCAGCACGAAATCGGCACTTACCGACAGCACCAGCATTCCGTCCTGATCAATGCCGAGACCCGGCAAGAGGATGAACGCGGCGCCGAAGAAGGCGCAGACGCCGGAGATCTTGGGTACCCAATAGAACCAATGGTCGGCCGTTTCGTTGGTCACCGGCAAAGCACGAACCTCGACGGCGTTCTCGACCTGCATGAAGGAAGGGACGAGCAGGGCTGCGAGGTACATGCGCACAGCCGCTGTGGCGACCGCAGCCATCAGAAAGGTCAGCACGATCTCGCGGATAAGCATTGGCCAGTCAAACAACATGAACGCGCCGGCGCTGCCCAGCGCGAACGAGACGATCAGCAGGCTGGAATAAAGCGTGCGGCCGCCAATCTTCCTGGCCCGCCCAATGGGCGTATCCTTCGATTGCGCGATGATCCACAAACGGAACGGGCGGGTGAGCTTGTACGTTGCCCAAGTGAGCGCCAGGCCGGCAGCGATGAAAATCGCGATCAGCAAAAGCATGCCGGCAGGCCTCTTGCCGGACATATCCTCCATGGTCTCTGCCCGCACGCGCGCGAACTGGCCTGGCAGAGAGGGCAAGGTCCCCACGATTCTTTCGATATGATGCTTGATCCGATCGAGCGTCGAGGATGCCATCGTATTCATCCGGCCCGGCGCGGCCACGGCATCGGACGATGCGCCGGACGGCGAAGCTCCTGCCGCGGCAGGCGTTCCGGTCGGCCCGGCGTCCTGCTTTCGTTGCTCGGCCACCCAGGCCTTCACCGACGGATCGTCGAGAAGATCGAATAACTGTTTGACCTTTTCAGGCGGAACGGTCGCCGGCGCCTGTGCCTGTGACGGACCAGTCAACAAGAGGGCGATCCCAAAGACGAGGGACCTGGCGATCAGGAAAAACATCGCGGTCAGATAGCCGAGATGTCGTGTCGGGCGCGCCAGATTCTCGGCTCCTAATCGACGTATCATTGATTCGGGGCAGCTTGCCATTCAATGTATATAGACGATGACATAGCGCCCTTGGTAGGGTTGATAGTAGCTGCTGCCGCAGTGCCAAAGCACGGTGCCGTTGATCGAAGTCGTCACACACGCAGCCGGGAGCCTGTTCACGTAGATAGTCGAACGGCGGATCGTTCGGCGTGTGGTGCGCCTTGCGACGCCTGCGACGCTGCCAGGCGTGAGCGGATGGCCAACTCGCGCCTGCGCTTCGCCAGCGAAAGGGGCGAAGGGCGCAAGGGCATCGATGAGCCCCGCAAACATCAAGACGACGACGATTCCGGCAGCGCCGGTCAATCTCAAGCTAGGTCTCGTCATTTTTGATCCTCCCAAGAGCTCACCGCTTCGCGCGTTCTTATGTCCGGACTATGCAGCACCCAACGCAGGCTAGAATTTTAGAATGTACTAATTCTCAAATTCGACTTCTATCCGGATTGCGCAAATTCCATCGAACCGCTGGCGATGGTGACCGGCATTTCTCGGCGCGGGTTGCGCCCCGGTCACGATCTTCCGGCGCGCTGCAGCGTTTCGTAGGGAGATTCGCCGAAGAAGAGTCGATAATTCGCGGCGAAGCGGCCCAGATGGGTGATCCCCACCTCCATAGCGACCGCAGTTATGCTCAAGCCGTCAGCACGTGCCGCAGTAAGGAGCCGTCTGGCTTCATTGAGACGGAGCGCTCTGATGAATTCGAGCGGGGTTACGGCGAAGGTAGTGGCGAAAGGCGTAATCCAGTTGTCCGGCTAACACCAATTTCCTTGCACAGTCGAACAATGGGTATGTCTTCCCGGAGATGAGTGCGAATGAAATCCTCGGCCGCCGACGCTTGTCTTAAATGACGCGACAATCGCTCTGAACAGTGGCGGCGCCGCACTGGCGCGAGACGCTCACGCGCCATTCGATGGGCCGGCGTGCCCTTCGTCTCTTACTCGTGACGTCCGTGAGGCTCGTGACGTCCGTGAGGCCTTCGCGCGGCATCGATCGCAGCAGTCATAACAACTGATGGGCTTACGTCCGGGGAGCAGACTGGAGGCATCCGCGCTGAATTCGTCTGGGGCGACGAGCTGACCCCCGGTGGCCAGCATATGGAGAACAGTTATCGATGCTGCTGACCGACGAAGTGTGTAGTGGAGTCGCACGTGTTCAGGTCGGGGAAGACAGACCCGAGCGCTTCGTGCGAATGTAGCTCCATGAAAGGCTTCGGATTATTGTTGGCGCCCATCACATCACGAAATGCGGGGTCCAGAGTGAAGAACGCTATCTGATCTTTCGCATCGCGCCGGTCGCATGGGAGACTATGAATTCGCGGACGGTGAGGGGCGATCTGCGGCCTCTTGGGTAATACGAATTGAAAATTGCGCCCTCATGTTTCACAACAGGTCGGTTAGGCCTCAGGATGGCTTCCCCAACCGCCCCGGTTCCCAAGGCGAGAATTCTAAAAGACGTTCAGAAATGATCCAGCACGTACAAGACGCTCGAATTCTCATGTACAGCCACGATACGTTCGGGCTCGGCCACCTGCAGCGCTGTCGGACCATCGCGCATTCGCTGGTCGAGGATTTCCGCGGACTTCAGGTGCTGATCATTTCGGGTGCGCCCATCGCCGGCGCCTTCGATTATCGCGCCCGTGTCGACTTCGTGAAGATCCCCAGCGTCATCAAGTTGCGCAACGGCGAGTACACCTCGCTGGAAAAGGATATCGATCTGCATGAGACGCTCAGGATGCGCCAGTCGATCATCCGCCACACGGCCGAGACCTTCCGGCCGGATATCTTCATCGTCGACAAGGAACCGCTCGGCCTGCGCGGTGAGATCGAGGACACACTGTCCTACCTCAAGACGCGGGGTACCACGCTCGTGCTTGGCCTGCGCGAGGTGATGGATGCGCCGCATCTGCTCGAAGCAGAGTGGGCACGCAGGGATGTGCTGCGCAAAATAGGCCTGTTCTACGATAAGGTCTGGGCCTATGGCCCGCCGGATTTCTACGATCCGTTGACCGGCTTGGATGTGCCGCCGGCCGTCAGGGCAAAGATGAGGTTCGTCGGTTTCCTGCAACGGCGCCTGCAGCGGAACGAGTTGCCCGGCCACCGGCCCGAGGGTGAGTATATCCTTGTTACCACAGGGGGCGGCGGTGACGGCGCGGAACTGATCCACGACGTCATCGATGCCTATCAGCAGAACCCGCAGTTGCAGCACAGGGCGCTGATCGTGCTTGGGCCCTACATGCCGGCGCGCAAGCGCAACAAGCTGCTCAAGAAGGGGGCCAAGATCCCCTGCATCAAGATCATCGAGTTCGACAACCGCATGGAAGACCTGATTGCGGGGGCCAAGGCGGTAGTGGCGATGGGCGGTTACAACACCTATTGCGAGATACTGTCTTTCGACAAGCCGGCGCTAATCGTGCCGCGCGTCGAGCCCCGTGAGGAACAACTGATCCGCGCTCGGCGCGCAGCCGAACTCGGCCTTATCGAGATGCTTTTGCCGGACGAAGCCAAGGATTCCCAGCGGTTTGCCGATGCACTGGTGGCGCTGCCGGACCGGCCCCGCCCATCTCAGAGCAATCCCCATCTGAGGCTGGAAGGACTGCCTCATATTTCCGAAATCGTCGCAGAACTGCTCGATCGGCGGGCCAGCCCTCACCTTTCGGTCATTGAGGGAATGAGCTGAGTTGCAACGTCGCAAGATCGTCGTGGTTCTAAAGGGCTATCCGCGGTTGTCGGAAACCTTCATCGCGCAGGAACTGCTCGGTCTGGAGCGCGCGGGATTTGACCTGATACTCGTCGCGCTCAGGCGGCCGACCGACGCAAAACGCCACCCTGTGCATGACGAGATCAAGGCGCCCGTCCGTTATCTGCCGGAATATCTGCATGAAGAGCCGCTGCGCGTGCTTCGCTCGCTGTTTGCCTATCTGCTGCGGCCGGGGTTCTGGCGCGCGCTCGGATCGCTGGCTGCCGATATCCGCCGCGACTTTACGCGCAATCGCGTGCGCCGCTTCGGGCAAGCGCTCGTGCTGGCGGCCGAATGGCCGGAAGACGCGGGATGGTTGCATGCCCATTTCGCGCACACGCCGGCATCGGTGACGCGCTATGCCAGCTTGCTTCGTAGTCTGCCCTGGAGCTGCTCAGCCCATGCCAAGGACATCTGGACTTCTGCGGACTGGGATCTGGCCGGCAAGCTTTCCTCGGCGCGCTGGACGGTCACTTGCACGAAAACCGGCTTCGATCGTCTTAAAGAACTCGCAAACGGCAACTCGTCCGTGC
This sequence comes from Mesorhizobium sp. M2A.F.Ca.ET.043.02.1.1, assembly GCF_003952405.1. Lineage (NCBI taxonomy): Bacteria > Pseudomonadati > Pseudomonadota > Alphaproteobacteria > Hyphomicrobiales > Phyllobacteriaceae > Mesorhizobium > Mesorhizobium sp. M2A.F.Ca.ET.043.02.1.1. Next base: position 1,718,890 of record NZ_CP034445.1, on the reverse strand, counting down.
ATCTGAGCTACCATGGGCTCGACCTTGATCGCTTCGGCAGTTTCGGCGAGGCGCGAAAACAGCATGACGGCTCGGCGGCGGACGACCCGGTTATCATTCTCAGTGTCGGGCGCGCAGTTGCAAAGAAAGGTTACGATACCTTGCTGGAGGCGCTTGCCCTCTTGCCTGGCGATTTGGCGTGGCATTTCGAGCATATCGGCGGCGGCGAGGAACTGGAACGGCTCAAGGCGCTGGCGCAAAAGTTCGGACTGGATGGTCGCGTGTCCTGGAAGGGCGCGCTTGCGCAAGAGGAGGTGCTTGAGCACTACCGGTGCGCCGACATCTTCGCCCTGGCCTGCAGGATCACCGCAAATGGCGACCGGGACGGTCTGCCGAATGTCCTAGTGGAGGCGGCCAGCCAGCGGCTTGCCTGCGTGTCGACCGATGTTTCCGGCGTGCCGGAGCTTTTGTCGCCGGATGAAACCGGGCTGCTGGTTCCGACGGAAAACCCAATTGCCCTAGCAAAGGCGCTGGAGCGCCTGATCCGTGATCCCGTGCTGCGCGCCCGTCTCGGCGACGCCGCCGAGCGGCGCGTGCGCGGCAATTTCGATCATACGGCAAGCATCGGACAGCTCAAGGAACTGTTCGAGCGCGAGTGGCGGGCCGCCGATTGAAGCGCGTCTTCCTCTATGTCCAGCACCTGCTCGGTATCGGCCATCTCGCTCGCTCCAGCCGCATCGCAGCGGCACTGGTCGATGACGGGTTTGACGTAACCGTCGTGACCGGCGGCGCGCCGATCGCGGGGTTTCCGGGACCAGGGGTGAAAACTGTAACCCTGCCGCCTGTCACCTCCGGTGATGAAGGATTTTCCGGACTTGTCGATCTGCAGGGCAGACCCATCGACGATGATTTCAAGAAACGACGTTCAGAGACACTGCTGCAGGCCTACTGGGATTGCAGACCTGACATCGTCATTGTGGAGGCCTTTCCATTTGGACGCCGGCAGATGCGTTTCGAACTCATGCCGCTGATCGAGGCCATCGAGGCGACATCGCCCAGACCGCTGCTGGCGACGTCCGTCCGCGATATTCTTCAGGAGCGCGTCAAGTCGGGCCGAAACGAGGAAACGGTCGATCTCATCAACAGACACTTCGACCTTGTCATGGTCCACGGCGATCCGGCTTTCGCAACCATCGACAAGACATTTCCGCTGGCCAGGGCAATCAGGGCCGAGGTCACCTACACAGGGCTCGTTGCCGCGCCGCCATCGCCCGCGGCCACCGAGCGCTTCGACATTCTGGTTTCGGTTGGCGGCGGGGCTGCCGGAAGGGGTCTTGTCAGTTCCACCATCGCAGCGGCGCGGAATGCCAACAATGGCTGGAAATGGTGTTTGATCACCGGCCCAAACTTGCCGAAAGACGAGTTTGACGCCATCGCACGCGATGTCACGCCGGGCCTGTCCATCTTCCGCTTCCGCGAGGATTTTGCCAGCCTGCTGACCGGCGCTCGCCTGTCGGTCTCGCAGGCGGGTTACAACACGGTCTGCGATGTCCTGCGCGCGGGTTGTCGCTCCCTGCTCGTGCCGTTTGCAGCCGGCGGGGAAACCGAACAAACGGTTCGCGCCCTGATGCTCGAAGAACTCGGTCTTGCAACGGTGCTGATGGAAAAGGACCTGACGCCTGAAGGTTTGGCGCAGGCGATCGAACAGGCGCTGGTGGCGCCGAGGCCGTCCGCGCATCGTCTCGATCTGGAAGGGGCGCGTCACTCGGCGCAAATCCTGCGCGAGCGGCATCGAACACGGTCGCTAAAAATGGGGCCCGGGACATGACCAAGCAAACGGCGGGGCCTAAAGCGCGTCGCGCTGAACGGATTCAGTCGACGCGCTTTAAGTCTTGATGCATGTCGTTGTCCTAAACCGCTACGCGGTTTTGGGCGAAAGGCACTAAACCGTCCCAATCAGCATGAAGCGCGTATATTTTTTTGTCGGTAGTTCGCCGGAGAATCGTATCTCCCGCAGCGCCGCCATTGCCTCGAAGGCTGCAAGTGAAGCCACGCAGTTGATGTGCGTCGGCTCGCTGAAATAGTCATTCGATTGCAGCAGTACATTCGTGCCCCGCGGGAGCAGGGCAAGCCAGGCGCGCAGATCGGCGATGTGCTCGCAGCTCGTATTGACTATCAGGTCGGACGGCCCGGCCGCATAGTCGAGTGCGTACATATCTGCCGTCAGCGCCCGGAACCGGTCGCCGGCTTCCCGGTTGAGGGTCTGGGCAACCGGCGCGACTTCGGGATCGATGTCGATGCTGTCAATCGTCGCGATGTCGAAGCGAGGGTCGTTGAAAAGCATCGCCGGCAAGATGCCGTACCATCCGCCCAGAACCCATATGCGCGCGAAGCGCCCGCCGCAGCTTTCGAACAGTCTGTCGAGCGCCCACATCTTGCAGGCCACCTGCTTGTGGTTGAAGGCGTTGGCGATGTCGGCCTGCGGATGTTTGGCGATGACGCGCGCCAGCCCTGCCACGAGAGGGTGGTTGACATAGGCAGCAATTCCCCGCGTGAGGTCCAAGGCCTGCTCGTGCCCGTCCATGCCGGCATTGCGCGGTTGCGTGACATCCATCATATTCGCCTTGTACGTTGGGATTTCGGGCGACACAACGCAATCTTGCCTCGCCAAGCCGCCTCGCAGGCTTCGAACGCGTCGCCGGCGATGATTGCCGATGCGCCGTCCACCAGCCGATGCTTTTACTTTGTTCTTTGAACTGAAGGTTCACAGTCGCATATGGAACCCAGCCTAGCTCGCTATATCTGGACGCACACCAAGAAGCAGCAGCTCTGGATATTGGTTATCGTCTTGCTTTCGATGATCCCGTATTTCATGTCCTTTGACCTGCCGAAGCTGATCGTCAACGGCCCGATCCAAGGCAAGGGGTTCGAGCAACCGGGCGCGACCCAGCCATTCATGAGGCTGCACTACAACCTGCCGTTCATCGGAGAGGTCCAGTTCTTTCCTGGCTTTCAGCTCGACCGCACGACGACGCTGTTTGCCCTCAGCCTTGTGTTCCTCCTGCTGGTCATCATCAACGGCCTGTTCAAATTCTACATCAACACCTACAAGGGCCGCCTCGGCGAACGCATGCTGCGCCGTATCCGCTTCGAATTGGTCGATCGTGTGCTGCGGTTTCCGCCGCGTTATTTCAAGCGCGTGAAATCCGCCGAGGTGGCAACCATGGTGAAGGACGAGGTGGAGCCGCTGGGCGGTTTCATCGGCGATGCTTTCCTGCAGCCGGTGCTGCTCGGCGGCCAGGCCGTGACGGCCATGCTGTTCATCGTAGTCCAGAACTTCTGGCTCGGAATGATTGCCGCCGTGATCGTTTTGATCCAGATCGTGCTCATCCCGCGAATGCGGCGGCGGCTGATCGTGCTCGGGCGTAAACGGCAGTTGACGGCGCGCGCGCTATCGGGCCGCGTCGGCGAAATCGTCGACGGCATCGGCGCGGTTCACGTCCACGATACATCAAATTACGAGCGCGCCGACATAGCTGCCCGGCTCGGCCTCATCTTCAAGATCCGCTTCGATCTTTACCAATGGAAATTCATGGTGAAGTTCCTCAACAATTTTCTCGCGCAGATCACGCCCTTTCTGTTCTACATGGTCGGCGGTTACCTGGTCATCCATGGCCGGCTGGACGTTGGCCAGCTCGTGGCCGTGATCGGCGCCTACAAGGACCTGCCCGGACCGATGAAGGAACTGATCGACTGGGATCAGGATCGGCAGGACGTCCAGGTCAAATACCAGCAGGTCGTCGAACAATTCACCGTCGAGGGTCTCATTGCGCCGCAAATCGGCGCACTGACGATCGATGATCCCGGTCCGATGACCAAACCCCTGTCGGCGATCGGTCTGTCCATGGCAGACGATGGCGGTGCAATGCTCCTCGACCGGGTCTCTCTGCAGGTGAATCCCGGTGAGACGGTGGCGCTGGTCAGCACCTCAACAGGTGGAGCGGAGGCGCTTGCAGAGGCCTTCGCGCGGCTGAGCTGGCCGGAAAGCGGAAAGGTCGCTTCGGGTGCCGACGACCTGCTTGAACTCCCTGAAGCAGTGACCGGCCGGCGCATGTCCTATGCCTCGTCCGATGTTTTCCTGTTCCAGGCAAGCCTCCGCGACAATCTGCTCTACGGATTGAAGCATGCGCCGCTGACATCGGTGACTTATGACGGTGCCGCGGCGGACCAGCAGCGCTGGAACATTCACGAGGCGCGCCGGTCGGGCAACCCGGACCTTGATATCCACAGTGACTGGATCGACTATGCTTCCGTCGGCGCTACCGGCCCGCACGACCTCTTTGAAGCCGTGCGCCAGGTGCTCGACGCAGTTCTTCTGTCGCGCGACATTCTGGATCTTGGCTTGCGTTCTTCGGCCGACCTCACGCGACACACCAAGCTTGCCGGGCGGATCGTCGAACTGCGTGCGGCGCTGCGAACCCGGTTGGAAAATGAAGGATTGAACGAACTGGTGGTTCCTTTCGAGCCGGGCGCCTACAACAAGGAAGCAACGATCGGCCAGAACCTGCTCTTCGGCGCTGCCGCCGGCCCGGAGCTTGCCGACAAGGCTCTGGCGGCAAATTCCTATTTTGCTTCCGTGCTGAGGCAAGCCGGCCTCGATCGCACGCTCTACGAAATGGGCCTGAATATCGCCGAACAATCGATCGAGCTGTTTGCCGATCTGCCGCCCGATCACCAGTTCTTCCAGCAGCTCGCCTTCATGAGCGCCGAGGAGATACCCGCCTACGAAACCTTGCTGCAACGGCTCAAGAACCGTCCCTACGAGACGGTCTCCGAGAACGACCGCGCCATGATCGTCACCCTGAGCTTTGCTTATATCGAGCCCCGGCATCGCTTCGGCCTGCTGGGCGACGAACTGATGAACAAGATCGTTGCCGCACGCAATCGATTCTATGAAAACCTGCCGCCCGAGCTGCAAAATGCGGTCGAACGCTATGATCCCGCCATATACATTGCCGCGGCTACGGTCATGGACAATGTCCTATTCGGGCGTCTGGGTAGCAACCATCCCGACGCGCCGGATCGCATACGCTCCATCGTCTATGACATTCTTGATGAATTGGGGCTTTATGCCGAACTGCTGGATGTCGGTTTGGACTTCAATGTCGGCGCCGGCGGCAGGCGGTTGACCGCTGGGCAGCGACAGAAGCTCGATGTTGCCCGAGCCCTGCTCAAGCGGCCCGATTTTCTCATTCTCAACCGGCCGCTGTCGGCGCTCGACCAGCGCGTACAGGACAAGGTGTCGCAAAACGTGCTCGAGGAAGCCAGGCGCGACGGCCGTTCGCCGGCAATTGTGTGCGTCGTGACGAATCCGGCAATGGCGATGATGTTCGATCGCGTTGTCGTCTTCGACTCGAGTCGTTTGGTGGAAGACGGAACACACGAGACACTTTTGGCCGGGGGCGGTATTTTCAAGGAACTGCTCTCATAGAGCATTGGACATTCAGATGGAATCATTCCGCCGTTGGGAAACTTGCTGCAAGGTCAATGGATTGAGCGTTCCGGCTGATTGGGCTCGCTACCTCAAGCGGTTCGTCTTGCCACCTGGAAACGGAATTGATTTCATCTGGGCGTCGGTTGTTCTAGTCTGGCAGACGTGAATTTTGGGAGGTTTGCGACAATGCTGCTCAAGGATGAGGTTGGAATGCTGCAACGCGTTCCCTTGTTCTCCGGCATTGAGTCGGCAAAGCTCAAGCTGCTTGCGTTCACATCCGATCGCGTCAGCTACAGCGCCGGCCAGATTCTTTTCCGGCAAGGCGACGAGGGAGATGCCGCCTATGTCATCCTTTCAGGCAAGGCGGATATTCTGGTCGATTCCGACAACGGACCGATAAAAGTTGCCGAACTGCTGCCAAATTCGATCGTTGGCGAGATCGCCATATTGTGCAACAGCTCTCGCACGGCCACCGTCAGAGCTGCAAGTCCGGTGGAAGCTTTGAGAATTCGCAAGGATCATTTCCTGAGGCTCATGAGGGAGTTCCCGGAAATGACCATCGAAATGGTGCGGGTCCTCGCCGATCGCCTAAGCCATACGACCGCGGATCTGATCGACGCACGGAGCGCCAAGTAACCAGTGACGCGCACTTAATCCTCGCCGTCGTGATGGCTCCGGCTAGCATGGGCGACTGGACCGCGAAGGAGCAGCATGGAGGACGAGGTTTTCCTGGTCAAGTTTTGGGGGGTGCGCGGCAGCATTTCGGTATCGGGGCCAGAATTCTCCCGCTATGGCGGCAACACGATCTGCATCGAGATGCGATGCGGTAAGCATACGATTCTCTTCGACGCGGGCTCCGGCCTGCCGCCTGCCGGCCGAGCGCTTCGGGCGTCGGGCGTAACCGATTTCGACCTGTTTTTCACCCACTGCCATTACGACCACATCATCGGACTGCCGGCTTTTAAGCCGATCTACGACCGCAGCGTCAAAGTCAGGCTTTGGTCCGGGCATCTTGCAGGACGCATGACGACCCAGCAGATTGTCGATGAGTTCATGCGGCCGCCTTGGTTTCCGGTGAGACTGGACGTCTGCAAGGCAAGCCTCGACTACCGCGATTTCGTATCAGGAGACATTCTTCGGCCGCGCGAAGGGGTGGTGATCCGAACCGGCAGCCTAACCCATCCCGGTGGCTGTATAGGCTATCGGGTCGAATGGGGCGGCCGCGTCGTGGCGGTGATCACCGACACCGAACACGAGCCGGGCAAGCTTGATCAGGCGGTCCTCGACCTCATCGAAGATGCCGACCTCGTCATTTACGATTGCACCTACACCGAGGAGGAAATGGAGCGCTACCGCGGCAACGGGCACTCGACATGGCAACAGGGGGTCAAGCTCTGCGAGGCGGCCGGCGCGCGGGAGCTTGCGCTGGTTCACCACGATCCGGCACGCACCGACGAGGAACTGGGCGAGATCGAGAAACTGGCCAAGGACAGGTTTGCCGGCGCTTTTGCCGCGCGGGATGGCCAGACGCTCGAATTTCCAGTCTTATCGCACCAAGCGCGCTGAGCTATTTTCCTTTGCCGGCGCCGCGCCCGATCAATGTCCTGATCGGAAGCCATGCGCAGGCTTCAGTCTGTGCGGTGACCGTGAACAGCCGTTCCAGGAAAAGCCAGGCCGATTCATCGTGTACGAGATGGTGGGCGAGCACGCCGACCGGTTCGCCGCCGTCGAATGCCTGTCGCAATTGCGCGATGATGGCCTGAACCAATATGCCGTGATCGCGGCAACCGCGCGTGCCATGCCAATCCATGATGTCGACATTGCTGTTGACGACCGCCAGCGAAGCCGGCTTCGGCGACCCATAGACCGACAATGCCGCAAATCCCATCGATCCAAGCTCGGATACCAAGCCGGCGTCGATCCTGTTCCAGGGCGGCACCAGCATCGGAACGGCACGTGCGCCGTGCAGGCCGGTTATGCGCGACAGCCCGCGAGCCAGATCATCGAGCACCGCCTCGCGTGGCCGCTGCGGGCCGAGCTCCTGCTTTTTCTGGCCCTCCGACGCATGATTTCGGTGCGCCCAGCCATGGATGGCGACTGTGGCATGCGGCGCCTCGTCAAGCCGGGCGACCAGCTTCCCATCAGTCAGGGCCGGAATGACGGCCAGAGTGACCGGAATTGCGAATTGACCGGTGAGGTCGAGCAGCCGATCAAGCGCAGGCGTCGGATCCACGGCGTCATCGTCGCGCAGCCAGAACTCTGCCTTGCGGTCCGCCCGCTGCCAGCGCGCCAGTTCTTTCACCAAGGGTTGCCAGATCTGATCGGACGTCATGAAACCGGGATCTTCGCAATAAGTTCGGCGAGACGCGCTGCCGCAGCACCGAGGGAGCGTTCTTCGAGGATGAAACGTCTGGCTTCTGCGGCCATGACGGTTCTTTCGTCGTTGCGGGCCAGAAGCCTTTCAATGGCTGAAGCGAACGCCGTCAAATCGCCCGGCGGGGTCAGGAACCCGGTCCGGCCATCCCGCACGACCTCCGGCACGCCGGCGATGTCCTGAGCCACCACCGGCAGGCCGGCGGCCTGCGCTTCAAGATAGGCAACGCCATAGGCCTCGCCGAAACCCGGCCAGACGTAAATTCCGCCACTGTAGAGGACATCCGGCACGGCGGCCGGCTCAATCGCGCCAAGCCATTCGATACGGTTGGCGGGCAAGCCGGCAAATTGCGCTTTGACCTCGTCACGGGCAGGCCCGTCCCCGACGACCGACATGGTCCAGGGCAGGTGACCGATCGAGCCGAGCGCTTGCGCCAGCATGCGATAGCTTTCGAGTTTGTCGCCCGGGCGCATCATGGCGACGGTAACGAGGCGTGTCGGACAACCCCGTGCCGGCGTTTCACGGAATGCCGATGTGTCGATGAAGGGCGAAAGCATGCCGAAAGTGGCGCCGGGTACCGCATCCGCCAGTCCCTGGCGGTCCCTTTGCGTGAAGCAGATGTTCAGCGCCGCCTGTTCGACGGCTCGCGCCACCAAAGCTTGTGCATCAGCCCACAAACCGGCGTTGCGCCGCCTCGAATAGGAGGCTTCCGCTGTCGCATAGGGGACAGCAAAGGCCGCCGTCAGCTCGGGCCCGATCAGGTCGGGCGCCTTGTAATAGGGATGATAAGTGAACCAGAGATCGGGCTTGCCGTCACGAGCCCAAAGCCTTGTCAGCCGCGCGGCTTCTTCCCGGGCCTCGATCTTGCGCGCATCGAAACTTTTCGGCTCTGGTTCGCGTAGATAGAAGCGCAATTCGGATGCCAGTTCGACGTTATGCCCCACGTGCTCCAGCGCCTTGATCAGCGTCCGTGCCATCTGACGATCGCCGGAGGCAACGGGATCATTGGGTGACTTCAGTGGTGCGTAGAAGGCAATTCGCATCGCCGGACCCTATCATCAGAAAGCTGGCGCAAGTCAATTTCGAAGCATGATCGACTTCACCCTTCAAGCAGTGGAATATGCTATCTGATGCCCATGGAAACAGCTGCCGCGTCGGACCCGTTTGTCGCTTCTCTGCCGGTCTTCGCAAAGTTCGAAAGCGTTGCCGATATCGACAACTATCGGCCTCTCCCCGATGACTGGGCGCTGGCCACCGCCGACATCGTCGGCTCGACCAAGGCGATCGAGGCTGGGGGCTATAAAACGGTCAATATGGCCGGCGCCAGCGTCATTTCGGCGCTGCTCAATGCGCTGGGTCGGCAAGATTTTCCCTTTGTCTTTGGCGGCGACGGCGCGCTCGTGGCGTTTCCCGGCTCGGCGCTGGAGATCGCCCGCAACGCGCTTGCCGCTGTCCAGAGATGGGTGGCGGAAGAACTGGACCTAGCCCTGCGTGCCGCAATCGTGCCGATAAGGGATATAAGAGCGCAAGGGCTCGACGTTCGCGTGGCGAGGTTCCAGGCCTCCGAAGCGGTCTTCTATGCCATGTTCGCCGGCGGTGGCGGCAGTTGGGCGGAAGCCGAGATGAAAGCGGGGCGCTACGGCATCGATCCCGCGCCGGCCGGCGCGCGGCCGGACCTGACCGGCCTCTCCTGCCGCTGGAACCCGATCGAGGCCCGACATGGCGAAATCGTCTCGATCATAGCCATACCAGGGGCGTCGCGCGACTTGCGCGGCTTTCAGTTGCTGGTTTCCGATATCATCGCCCTTGCCGGCAGGCAGGAGCGCGATGGCCACCCCGTACCGGCGGACGGGCCGGCCTACAGTTTACTGCCCGCCGGTCTCGATCTCGAGGCGCGGGCCACCGGGCCGGCTGGACGGCGGTGGCTGACGAAGCTGTGGGTTGTGTTCCTCATGACGCTTACGGCTGTCACCGATCGATGTGGCTGGACGATCGGCGGTTTCGATCCGAAGGTCTATAAACGTGAAGTGGCCAGCAATTCGGACTTCCGGAAGTTCGACGACGGCTTGAAGATGACCATCGATGTTGACGCCGACGTCTTGCAACGGATCGAAAACCGGCTGAAACAGGCGGAACAGGCGGGCATCTGCACCTATGGCTTTCACCGCCAGAAATCGGCCTTGATGACATGTCTCGTCGCTTCGCCGCTGCAGCGCGATCACCTTCATTTCATCGATGGCGCTGCCGGCGGCTATGCGATGGCTGCCGCAAGCCTGAAGGCGAAGGTGCCGGTTTGATGACGGCTTGCGGAAACCGATCTTCCGCAATATGCCTCCGCTATGGTCCTGGGACCAAGTGAGCCTCGCCACGGGAACGGACAAGCCTGTCCGAATTGACGGGAAAGCAGATTTTTGGACGCCTCACGATCGATATATGACCATCTTCTAAACCGGATTTCGACGCGCGCCGCGCAAGTCGGCGTGATCGGACTGGGCTATGTCGGATTGCCGCTGGCGGTTGCGGTCGCACGCGCGGGCTTCCCGGTTTCGGGCTTCGACATCGAAGCCCACAAGGTCCAGAGCCTGAACAACGGCCAATCCTACATCGAGGCGGTGACGTCGACAGCCCTTGCCGGCCAGGTGGCGAGCGGACGGTTCCGCGCCACTGCGGATTTTGCGGAACTGGCCGTCTGCGAGGTCATCATCATCTGCGTTCCGACACCGCTGACGAAAAACCGTGAGCCGGATCTCTCCTTTGTCAGGAACACAGCAGGCACCATCGCCAAGCATCTGCGTCCAGGCCAGCTCGTCGTGCTGGAATCGACCACCTATCCCGGCACCACCGACGACGTGATCAAGCCCATATTGGAAGAAACCGGCTTGCGGTCGAAGATAGACTTCTTCCTCGGCTTCTCGCCCGAACGCGAGGATCCCGGCAACCGCAGCTTTGAAGTCGCGACGATTCCTAAGGTCGTGGCAGGCGACGGCATTGAAGCGGCGACGCTCGTGCAGGCTTTCTACCATGGCGTGGTCAAGACCGTCGTTCCGGTTTCGACCACCGCGACCGCCGAAGCGGTCAAGCTGACGGAAAACATCTTCCGCTCGGTCAACATAGCTCTCGTCAACGAGTTGAAGGTCGTGCTCGGTGCGATGGGCATCGACATCTGGGAGGTGATCGAGGCGGCAAAGAGCAAGCCCTTCGGCTACATGCCGTTCTATCCTGGCCCCGGACTTGGCGGGCACTGCGTTCCGATCGATCCCTTCTACCTTACGTGGAAGGCGCGCGAATACGAATTGCCGACCCGCTTCATCGAGCTCGCGGCAGAGATCAACACGGCCATGCCGCGTCATGTGGTCGATGAGCTGGCGAAGGCGCTGGACCAGCGCTGCGGCAAGGCGCTCAGCCGCTCGCGCATTCTCATCGTCGGGCTCGCCTATAAGAAGAATGTGCCCGATATCCGCGAAAGCCCTTCATTGCGGCTCATTGAACTCATCGAGGATTGGGGCGGCAAGGCGGAATTCCACGATCCGCATGTTATCGAGATACCGACCACACGAGAGCATATGGCGATCAAGGGGCGCCGCTCGGTCGAATTGACCGAGGCGGCCCTGAAAGATTTCGATGCTGTCGTCGTTGCAACCGACCACGACGCGATCGACTATCAGACGATCGCTGATCACGCTCCTCTGATCGTCGACACGCGCAATGTTTTTGGCCGCCTCGGGCTGGACCGAGAGACGGTGGTGAAGGCCTGACGGCATCTGAGCCGGCGAATTTCTTGCGCGGTGTCAGGATCGTGGTTGCACTGCGTCGGCTGACTCGCCACATAACGCCACGGAATACAGATGCATTTACGCCTTCCCCTTGGCCGCAAGGGTAGTCATCCGGGATATTCTTCGCCGCGTTTGCCGCCGAGGCCGGCTTGTTGACTTCGGGTGTCTTATCGTTGGGTCGTTGACGGACTGTGTTATGACAGATCAGAAGATAATGGTTCCGTCTTCCGACGGGTTTCGAGATAGCATGAGCACATCGTACGCAGAAATCTCCACCATCCTCATGGATAAGGTTGCCGATTGGCTGAACGAATCGGCGCTGGCGGGCAACGACCTGGAAACATTGGTAAATGGCTTTTGCGAACGGCTGGCTGCTGCCGGCCTGCCGCTGAAGCGGGTGCATTTGAGCTTCTCGATGCTTCATCCGCTCTATGACGCGCTTGGCTTCACCTGGGTTCGCGGCCAGGGCATGGAAGTGGAAGGCTTCCGCAAGGAGGCCGGTGTGCCGTCTGAAAGATTCCTGACCAGTCCATACTACCATCTGCTCAGCAATAAGCTCGACCATCTGCGACGCCGGCTCGACCCGTCGGTGCTATCGGAGTTTCCTGTTTTCGATGACCTCCGGCTTATGGGCATCACCGATTACATGGCTTTCGTCCATCCCTTCAGCGGCAACACCAGTCAGGGCATGATGGGGTCTTGGTCCACCGACAGCGCCGCGGGCTTCAGCGACAGCATGATTTCGGCGCTGCTGCGCATCCAGAGCCATCTCGCTATTGCCACCAAGATGGCGGTGCTGACCAAGCTCGCCGACAACATGATGACGACCTATCTCGGCGGCGACGCTGGCAGGCGCGTGCTTGACGGCCAGATCAAGCGCGGCGAGGGCGATACAATCCGGGCCGCACTGGTAATGGGAGATATGCGCGGGTCGTCGAGGCTTGCCGAAACTTCAGGCCGCGAAGTCTATATCGATACGCTGAACCAGTTTTTCGACGCCGTTGCCGCACCTTTCAATCGCAACGGCGGGCAGATCATGAGTTTCATCGGTGATGGCTTCATTGCCGTCTACCCTTGCGAAAGGCATCGTTCGCAGTCCGAGATCGCCTGCCAGGCTGCGCTTGCGGCCGCCCACAAGGCCAGCGCACGCATGATGGATCTCAACCTGCGCCGAAAAGAGCAGGGGTTGTCCGACATCAAATTTGGTATCGGCCTGCATGTCGGCAATGTGATGTTTGGCAATGTCGGGCTCACCGACCGGCTCACATTCTCTGTCTTCGGCTCGGCTGTGAACGAGGTCCAGCGCCTCCAGACCCTGACCAAGAAATATCCGCACAGCGTTCTGGCCAGCAAAGACTTCGCCGGCTATTGCGGTGCCAACAAATGGCTGACGCTCGGCAACGAGGAACTGGCTGGCATCAAGCAGAAGCTGACGGTGCTTTCACCAGATCTGTCGGGAGCTCTCGCACTCGATGAAGACGGTGCGCCGGAGCCGATTCACGGCCGAAGATCGGACGCCGAGCAGGTCATGCTGCTTCACCGCGACGCCGCGCGGATGGCGGCGGGCGACCCGAGTAAGCTCCAGTAAACCGCCGCGATCTGGCCCGATCGCCTTTGGTAGCCAGTTCGGTCGTCGGTTCCGCCACTGACCACCGCTTCGAATCCAAGTTGCTCTGCGCTGGCAATGCGCTAGTCTCGCTTTCTGGAGAGCTACCAGAGTGGGGCTGGTGTGAGAATGAATTCGAGTGTCGATCTGCTGCGGATCGAAGACGTTGGCATCTCTTTTGCCATCATGGGGGGGCCGTTGCATGCCGTCAGGCGCGCAAATCTTCGCGTCCTGCCCGGTAAGGTTACCGCGCTTGTGGGCGAGTCCGGTTCCGGAAAATCGGTTCTCAGCCAGGCCGTGATGGGCATTTTGCCGAACACAGCCCATGTTCGCGGCCGGATCCTGTTTTCCGATCCTGAAAAGCCCGGCACGACGCAGGATATCCTCAAGATGTCGCGTGATGGGCCCGAAATCCGGGCGTTGAGAGGCAGCCGCATCGGCAAAATCTTTCAGGAGCCGATGACATCGCTGTCGCCGCTGCACACGATCGGCAACCAGGTCAGCGAATCCCTGCAGATTCATACGCCCATGGCTCGGGCGCAGCGCAAGGCGCGGACCGAGGAAATGCTCAGCCTTGTCGGCTTTCCCAATCCCAAGCGCGCCTATGACATGTATCCCTTCGAACTTTCCGGAGGATTGCGTCAGCGCGCCATGATCGCCATGGCGCTTATCTGCCGGCCCGCCCTGTTGATCGCCGATGAGCCGACGACGGCGTTGGACGTCACCATCCAAGCGCAAATCCTGCAATTGCTGCGCGGGCTTCAGACCAAGCTGAACATGGCGATGCTGCTGATCACGCACGACCTCGGCGTGGTCGCCAATGTCGCCGACGAGGTGGTGGTCATGTACCATGGCGAGATCATGGAGGCGGGACCCGTCGAGGCGATATTCCGCCGGCCAGGCCATCCTTACCTTAAGGGCCTGATGGCAGCCGTTCCGCATTTCGACCTGAAGCCTGGTGAAAGGCTAAAGGCGCTGCGCGAGGTGCCGGTGAATGTCGGGAACCTGCTCGGCAAGCAGACCGCGCCGGCATCGAAGGGGCCGGACGACATCCTGCTGTCGGTCAGGGATCTGACAAAGACCTTCACCATCCGCAAGTCCGGATGGTTCGGTGGGGATCATCAAACCTCTGTTCGCGCCGTCGACGGCGTGAGTTTCGACATCAAGCGGGGTGAATGCCTGGGTCTGGTCGGCGAAAGCGGTTCCGGCAAAACCACCGTCAGCAAGATCCTCATGCGGGCTGTCACCCCTAGCGGTGGTTCTGTGATCTTCAACGGCCGCGATCGACCGATCGACGTCCTAGCAGGCGAGGGAGACGCCCTGCACATGCTGCGCGCGAAAATCCAGATGGTCTTCCAAGACCCGGTTTCGTCGCTTTCACCTCGCATGACGGTGGAGAACATCTTGAGCGAGCCGCTGGAAATCCATCAGCGGGGCAATGCCGCGTCCCGGTTAGCCATGGTCAAGAACCTGATGCAGGCAATCGGGCTCGATCCGCGCTTCATCAAGCGTTATCCGCACAGTTTCTCAGGCGGGCAGCGTCAGCGGATCGGCATCGCGCGCGCGTTGGCGCTGGGGCCTGAACTGCTGATCTGCGACGAGCCGGTTTCAGCGCTCGACGTCTCCGTCCAGGCGCAGATCCTGAACCTTCTGAAGGACCTGCAGAAGGAACTGGGACTGACCTATCTGTTCATATCCCATAACCTGGCGGTGGTGGACTACATGGCAGACCGCATCGCGGTGATGTGCGGCGGGCGTATCGTCGAGCTAGCGCCGCGCGAAATTCTGCTCAGGAAACCGATCCACCCCTACACGCGCTCACTGGTCGCCGCAGTACCTTTCCCCGATCTCGACAGGCCGATGGATTTCAAGACGCTGAAGCTCAGCGGCGCTTCCGACACCAGCGCATGGGGACCGCAATTCCGCGACGAGGGCGAAGAGGACGTGCTGTCGCCGCTCGATCTTGGCGGCGGCCACCTTGTTCTGGCCCGACGCTCGGCCGATGCCAGCGAGCTACGCCATTGATCAGCCGGCGCACCGTCCTTGGACTCATGGCTTCGGCATTTGTGCCGAGCACGTTGCGCGCCGGCGATCTGGAGCCGGAATTTCTTCAGCCGCTGCTGAAGGCCCTGGCGCTGCCGGCACTCGCCAAACGCTTGCCCAAGAGCCCGCGCGTGGTGAACCTCGCTGCGATGGGCCGGCAGCCCGGCCAGTACGGCGGCACGCTGCGCACGATCATCGGCAGCCAAAAAGATATCCGGATGATGACCATCTACGGATATGCTCGCCTGGTCGGCTATGACGAAAAGCTCAACCTGCAACCCGACATTCTCGAAAGTTTCGACGTGGCGGACGATCGCGTCTTCACTTTCAAGATACGGGAAGGACATAAATGGTCTAACGGCAGCCTGCTGACGCCGGAGGATTTTCGCTATTGCTGGGAAGATGTCTGGCTGAACGATGAGCTTACGCAAGGCGGGCTCCCCCCGACCCTGCTGGTGGAAGGCAAGCCGCCACGCTTCGAGATCGTCGATCCGTTGACGGTCCGCTATAGCTGGGATGCGCCTAATCCAGACTTCCTGCCCAAGCTCGCTGCCGCTTCGCCGCTATCGCTTGTTCTGCCGGCCACCTATCTCAAGCAGTTCCACAAGAAATACCAGGATCCATTCCGGCTTGCCGGCCTGATGGAGGAGAACAGGGCCAAGAAATGGACGCTCCTGCATATCCGCATGTCGCGCCAGTATCGCCCGGAGAACCCGGAACTGCCGACGCTCGATCCCTGGCAGAACCGGACCAAGCCGCCGGCCGAGCAGTTCGTCTTCGAGCGGAACCCGTTCTTTCATCGAATAGACGAGAATGGCCGGCAGCTGCCCTATGTTGACCGGGTGGTCATGAATGTCAGCTCATCGGCAATTATTTCCGCCAAGACCGGTGCCGGCGAGAGCGACCTGCAATGCATGGGAATCGACTTTGCCGATTACGCCTTCCTGAAGGACGCGGAGAAGCGCTACCCGGTGAAGATGCATCTGTGGAAACGCACACAGGGTTCGCGGCTGGCGCTCCTGCCCAACCTCAATTGTGCCGACCCGGTGTGGCGTGGCCTTCTCCGCGACGTGCGCGTGCGCCGCGCGCTTTCGCTCGCAGTGGATAGGCGCGAGATCAATTTGGCGGTGTTCTACGGATTGGCGCAGGAAAGTGCCGATACGGTCCTGCCGGAGAGCCCGCTCTACCGGCCGGAATTCGCGAAAGCCTGGGTTGCCCATGATCCCGACAAGGCCAATGCGCTGCTCGACGAGGTCGGGCTTAAGGCGCGCGACGATGACGGTCTGCGGATCCTCCCCGATGGACGCCCGGCGCAGGTCATCGTGGAAACGGCCGGCGAAAGCACGCTGGAAACGGACGCGCTCGAACTCATCACCGATCACTGGCGGCAGGTCGGCATCGCCCTGTTCGTCCGGACTTCGCAGCGAGACATCTTCCGCAGCCGCGCGCTAGGTGGCGAGATCATGATGTCGATTTGGTCGGGCATCGACAATGGTGTGCCGACCGCCGACATGAACCCGTCCCAGTTGGCCCCCACCATGGACGACCAGCTGCAATGGCCGCTCTGGGGTGCTCACTACCTGTCTCACGGCACGGTCGGCGAGGCGCCCGATCTTCCGCCTGTCGTCGAGTTGATGGCTTTGCTCAAGCGCTGGAACGTTTCGACCGAAGCCGCGGAGCGCGCCGAAATCTGGAATTCAATGCTGTCGATCTACACCGATCAGGTGTTTTCGATCGGCACGGTGAACGGAACGCATCAGCCGGTTCTGGCGTCCTCGAGGCTGCGCAATCTGCCTGACAAGGCGCTCTACGGCTACGATCCGACCGCCTATTTCGGTGTCTATATGATGGACACATTCTGGCTTGGAGAGTCCTGAGCGTGCTTCGATATATTGTCTGGCGCATTGCTGTGATGGTTCCAACGCTGCTGATCATATCGGCGCTGGTGTTCACGATCATCGAACTTCCCCCGGGCGACTATTTCGACAGCTATGTTGCAGAGCTTCGGGCTCAGGGCGAAGCAGTGGATTCCGATCGCATCCAGATGATGCGCAAGGAGTATGGTTTCGACAAGCCGCCGGTCATTCGCTACTTCTACTGGGTCGGCGGAATGCTGCACGGCGATTTCGGCTATTCCTTCGAATATGAGCTGCCGGTTCGCGATGTCATCGGTGACCGAATGTGGCTGACCATTTTGGTTTCCTTCGTCACGATCATCTTCACCTGGCTCATCGCCTTTCCGATCGGCATGTACTCAGCCACCCATCAATACAGCTGGGGCGACTACGGCCTGACTTTCTTCGGTCTTCTCGGCCTTGCCATTCCGAATTTCATGCTGGCGCTGATCCTGATGTATTTCGCCAACATCTGGTTCGGCACGTCCATCGGCCATCTCATGGACCCGCAATATCTCGGCGAGCCGATGAGCTGGGCCAAGGCGAAATCGATCCTCGCCCATCTCTGGATCCCGGTCTTGATCATCGGCACCGGTGGCACGGCAAGCATGATCCGGCGGCTACGCGCCAATCTGCTCGATGAGCTACACAAGCAATATGTCGTGACCGCGCGCGCCAAAGGCCTTCATCCCTTCAAGGCGCTGGTCAAATATCCGCTGCGCATGGCGCTCAATTTCTTCATTTCAGACATCGGCTCTATCCTGCCTGCCATCATTTCCGGCGCCGAAATCACGGCGATCGTGCTGTCTTTGGAAACGACCGGGCCGATGCTGATCAAGGCGCTGCAAAGCCAGGACATGTATCTGGCGGGGTCATTCCTGATGTTCCTCGCCTTCCTGACGGTCATCGGCGTCCTGATTTCCGACCTCGCGCTGGCGCTGCTTGATCCGCGAATTCGTTTGCAGGGCGGGAGCACCAAATGAATACGCAATCGCCGCTGCCCGCTCCGGGTGCTCCACTACAACACTACGTTTCCATTGCGCCCTTTGACCTGCAGTCGGTCGAGGCGATGACGCCTGAGCAGTCGAAGGTCTTCCAGGCGTCGCAGTTGCGGCTGATGTGGTGGAAATTCCGACGGCACCGGCTTGCCCTCATATCCGGCATATTCCTGGCAGCGCTTTATCTTGGGATACTGATCTGCGAGTTCCTGGCGCCCTACAATCTGCACACGCGCAACATGGACTACATCTATTCGCCGCCGCAGTGGGTGCATCTGTTCCACGACGGCCAGTTTGTCGGACCGTTCGTGTATGGCCGCCAGATGACGCTGGATATGGACACGCTCAAGCGGAACTATATGGACAAGCAGGATGATGTTCAGCGGATCCGTTTCTTCTGCAAGGGCGACAGTTACCTATTCTGGGGCCTGATCGAAGGTGACAGGCATCTTGTCTGCCCTGCCGAAAACGGCCAGCTCTTTCTGGCCGGCACCGACAGGCTGGGGCGCGACGTGCTCTCGCGCATCATCTACGGCGCACGCATTTCACTGACGATCGGCCTCGTAGGCATCGCTTTCAGCTTCGTCCTTGGCATCGTCATCGGGGGGCTGGCCGGCTATCATGGCGGTATGTTCGACCTGATCGTTCAACGAATTATCGAAGTTCTGCAATCGATTCCCAGCATTCCGTTATGGTTGGCTCTGGCGGCGATCATGCCGATAACCTGGAGTCCGATCCTGATCTATTTCGGCATTACCGTCATCCTCGGGCTGCTCCACTGGACCGGGCTGGCGCGGGCGGTGCGTTCAAAGCTTCTAGCCTTGCGTGAAGAGGATTACGTTCTGGCCGCGCAATTGATGGGCGCCAGCAGCAGCCGCATTATCCGCCGGCACCTCATTCCCGGCTTCATGTCACATCTGATCGCCACGGCGACGATCTCCATCCCCGGCATGATCCTGGGCGAGACGGCGCTGAGCTTCCTGGGGCTCGGTCTGCGGGCGCCGATAACCAGCTGGGGCATCCTGCTCACCGAGGCGCGCAGCGTGAGCGTGATCGCGTTCTATCCATGGCTGCTTTTGCCGATCCTCCCCGTCATTCTCGTCATCCTGGCGTTCAACTTCCTCGGTGACGGCCTGCGGGACGCTGCAGACCCCTACAAGTGACATCGTTACCCTGCTGTACGCCGGGCCGCCTTGTCCGCAGCCTGTTCGGTTGTTGCAGTGTTCATCGTTCGCCTCTATATGCCGCGAGGCTCGATCGGGGTTTAATACATCGCCCTCGGGTTTCACCCGCGAACCGTTCCGGTCCCGGGCATTGCCGATCTCTTGAGCTGGTTCAGGACACACAAACGCAAATGAGTCGCCTCGAGAGTTTCATCCGCAGGCTGACCGCGCAGCGCGACATTCTCGATCAAGTCTGCGCGCAGGTGGCGACCATCGAGGGCCCTGTCCTCGAGCTCGGCCTCGGCAATGGCCGGACGTTTCATCATCTGCGCGAGCGCCTGCCCGGACGCCGGATCGTGGCGTTCGACCGCGCACTGGCCGCCCACGCCAGCTCAATTCCCGAAGCTGAAAACCTCGTGCTCGGCGAAATACGCGAGACGGCGATCAGGTTCATTGGCATCGACGCCGCTCTTCTTCATGCCGACATCGGCACCGGCTATGAAGATCGCGACGCAGTGACCGCTACCTGGCTTCCCGACCTGACCGCGCGCCTGCTTCGCGTCGGCGGCATCGCCGTCAGCGGCACGCCGCTCGATCACCCGCACTTGGAACGCCTCCCGCCGCCGCCTTCGGTGCCCGCCGATCGTTATTTTATCTATAGGCGGGTGTGAGAGGTCGAGACGTCTTCAGGGGATCGTATAGACTGCTATCTCCCGCTCAATGCCGCGCAGCGAGACCTCGTGGGGCTCCGGCTTCAGCGCTTTGCTGCGCAACAGATCGGCGGTGAGATTGTCGTCGACCACCGCTCGGGTGGCGAAGATTGCCTGTGCGTTGGCAAGGTTCTGGACCCGCGAAGCAATGTTGACTGTCTGGCCGAAATAGTCCTGCCGCTCGTTCAAGGACACGGCGATGCAGGGGCCGGCATGGACACCGATCTTGAGCAGCAGATCCTCGCGCCCACTCTTGTCGTTGAGCGTGCGCATGGCATCGCGCATCCTGAGGGCCGCAGCAATCGCACGATCTGGCGTGGCGAAGGTCGCCATCACGGCATCGCCGATGGTCTTCACCACCGCGCCCGCCTCCGCCGCGACGATATCTTGCAGAACCTGAAAATGCTCCCGCACGAGATCGAAGGCCGAAAGGTCGCCCACACGCTCGTAGAGCGCGGTCGATCCACGCAGGTCGGTGAACAGGAAAGTCAGGCTGGTGATCTTCAGGCGCTGGTCGACGGCCAAAGTATCCGTGCGATAGAGATCGCGGAACGTCTGGTTGGTCAGCAGTCGCTTGGCGGTGAGAAAGGGTCGGCGTTTCCCCAGAAATTCATGCAGTTCATGGCCGGCGATGAAAACTGCCGGCAACACACGCGTGTCTGTCCTATTTTCCAGCGAAATGCGCAACGGGCCGGGTTGCATCTCCAGCGTCTGGCTCTGGACATGGTCGCGGTCGAAGACCAGAGAGAGGCTTCGGCGCTCCTTTGTCGGTTCGCCCTTCACGTCGATGAACTGCGCTGAATGGGTGACCGGCTCGAAGACAATGATGAATTCGGACGGAAGCTGTATCGGAAGAACCGCCTTCTCACCGGGCGCAAGCTCGATGTCCTCCAGCGAGAACTCTTCCATCTTTTGCGCGAAACCCTCCTCCGGCACGTCGACGCCGGACGCCCAGTAGATCTGGCGGAAATATTCCACCGCAGGAAGTTCGTGTGGATTGTGGGCGGCAATCCTGCGTGTGCGGGGACTGACGGTGAATGTCACCTCGACCATCTCGTCCAGCGTCGGCGAATAGCCCTGGGAACACAGCGCGCAGGTGTATTCGTCCTTCTGCAGGGTTTTCAGCGTGGCGTTGGTGTCGAGCACCCCACCACAGCCGGGGCACAGAACATTCCAGGAAATGTCGAAGATGCCTACCCGCGCGGCGTGGAGAAAGGCGCCTATGGCGCGCTCCTCGTCGAGGCCATGCTTGCTGGCGAAGGCGAGCACATTGATGCGGCAAAGTTCGCGGTCCTCGCCCTCGGCAATGGCTCGCTTGATCGCGTCAACTGCCGGCGGATCGACATCGGCCGTTTGCCGCAGAAGCGAGAACAGATCCTGAGCTTCGTTCATCGTGCAGGCTCCGTAAAATCCGCCCCGAGGCGTATTAACTGGACCGCGCTTTGGTCCGAATGCTCCATTTTACGTCTAAATTGACCCTACGGCCATTCGAATAGAACAAAGCCTGATGACGGTTCAATTCCACTCGGCAGATTTTCACCGGCTGCAAGCGGCACTATGATGGTCCATGGGCATTCATCTTGGGCTCTCTCTCATGCCGAAATCCGACAATCCGCCGCTTCCAGGGGCCCTTCGCCTTTTCTCCGCGGCTGTCATCGTCGTCCTGATCGTGGGCGCCGGCCTGTTTTTCGCGCCCACGCTGGTCAAGCCGCGCTGGCCGTGGCCCGTCACGCCGTTCAGCGCCCGCTTCCTCGGCGGCTTCTACACCGCCGAAATGGCGGTGATGGCGGCGCTCTTGTTCTGGAATCGCTGGTCGCCCGGCAGGCTGGTGCTCGTCATGGCCTTCATTTTCACCGTCATCGTGTCGGCGGCTTCGTTCATCAATCTCGGCTATTTCAACTTCGAACGAAAAGCGGCCTGGCTCTGGTTCCTTGTCTATCTTGCCTCGGCCGCGGTATCCGGGCTGTTCCTGTGGCGGGCCAGGGCCCGTCCTTCGGCAAAAGGCGTGGCCTTAACCCCCGCATGGCGCGGCTACATGTCAGCGGAAACGGCGATCCTTGGGCTATACGGCGTCGGCATGTTGCTGTTCCCCCGGGTTGTCAGCAGCAGCTGGCCGTGGCCGGTCGATCCCTTCCACGCCCAGGTCTACAGCGCCATCTTCCTCGCCGGCGCCGGCGGCGTGTATCTCCTATGGAAAAACGCTCCGCGCGAGGAATTGCTGGTGCTCGGTCTGGCGCAGCTTCTGGTTGGCCTGCTAGCCATCCTTGGCCTGGTCATCACCGACGCTGCGGTGCACCGGATCGACTGGACGGCAACAAAGACATTATGCTGGCTCGCCCTTTTCGGCTGGATCGGTCTCAGCGGCGTCTTCAAATTCTACGCTGCCTTCCGGTATTTTAGCTCGCAATCGGCATCATAGACTATGGAGACGACTGGATTTTCGAGTGAAGTCCGGTGCATCGTGCCGGGCCGATCGCCCTAGAGCATTTCACCGTTTCAAAGGAAACGGCGAACTGCTCTATCTCGTTGTTCTGACGCAATTCCGGGCGGAAAACCGCTTACACCTTTCCTAGAATTGCTCTAGCCGGGAACGCCATGACCAGCACGACCTCGCCATCCTCCGAGAAAATCGAACCGCAGCTTCGAGCCGTCCGGCCAAGCGATGCGGAGGCGCTTTGCGCTATCTTCAACATGCCGGGCTTTCGCCAGGGCACTCTCAGGATGCCTTTCGAGCGGGTGGAGCAGGTGGAGCGGCGCATTGCCAAGTCCGGCCAGGAAACCACCTGGATCGTGGCGGAGCTGGAAGGCAAGGTCGTCGGCCATGGCAACCTTGTCGTGCAGGGTTCGCGCCGCTCGCATGTCGGCGAGATCAACATCGGCCTTGACGATGCCTTTGTCGGCAAGGGCATCGGCTCTGCCATACTCGGCGCGCTGCTCGACGTGGCCGATAACTGGCGGGCCCTGAAGCGGGTCGAATTGACCGTCTATGCCGACAACGAACCGGCCATCCGTCTCTACACAAGCCACGGCTTCGAGGTCGAAGGTCGGCATGTGAAGGCCGGCTTTACTGACGGGCAGTACCACGACCTCCTGAGCATGGCCCGACTGCGGTTCTAAGATTCGCTGTTTCCCTTGGCGTTTGCACCACATGCGGCTAGACGGGATCAATGACCGCCGTCTTCGATCCAACCCCTACGCCTCCGGTGGAAATTCTGGCTGTACTGTCGCTGCTCTGCCCTGAAGTCGTGCGCGACATCGAGCAGAACTGGAATGCACCGGTTTCCGATTACGCCCGCCATCTGTGGCGGCCGGTGGCAAGGCCTGTATCGGGCCCGGCGATCGCCGCCCGCTCGATCCTGCGCGACGTCCTGCGTCAGCGCCTCGACGTAATTATGCAGCCTGAGGAAGTCGCTAAGGTCCTCGAAGAGTTCGAGCACAGACCGGTGATTCAATCCGGCCTGCACTGCCTCCTCCTGATGGATCGGATTACCTTCGATGCCCTGCTGCTTGCCTGGCTCGGCGCGGTAGAAAACGGGCTGTCGGCCTTCGTCGGCTTCATGGGCACGACGATGACCATGGAGACCATTGGCCGGGAGGGGCCGGGATGGCTCGATGTCGGCGACGACAAGGTCAACCTGTTTGGCTTGGGGCGCCACAAACTGTGCCGCAAGAGCGTCTGCGTGGCCGGTCCTGTCTCCCTCAACAAGCGCGCGCTCGAAGCGGTTGGCGATGAAACGGATGGCAGCCGCTGGCGGGGCACACTGCTTTCCAGCCAGGACAAGGTGTTTGGAACCGCCGCCGATGCGCTGACGGCCCTCAATGAGGATCTGGTCGCCAATTGGGATCGTTCCGGCATGGCCGCTCCCGTCTTCATCGATGATCGGCTCCCCGCTTCTGCCATGGCACGGCATCTGGAATATGACGGCAGCCTTCTTTCCAGGCTGCTCACCCAGCCCGCAAGGCGCCAGCGTCTCGACCATGCGTTGCAAGAGGCCGCATCGGGCCCGTTTGGCAGATTCCTGCCCAATGCGACGGACTATTTCTGGGGCATCCGCGAGCAGCGCGTGCGCAAGCTCGCCCTCGACAACGGACACCTGATCGAGCCTGACAGGCCGCACGGTCTTTCCATCCCGTTCGAGCGGCCGCATCTCAGGCAGGCGCTGCTGGATGGCGTGCTGCTGCCGAACCTGTTCCTGATGTTCCTCGTCCTTGCCATATTGCCGCGCGTGCGGGCCGTGGGCGGCCTGAGACAGATTGGCTACGTAGCGCTTTTCCACTCGATCCTGCTGGCCGCGCTGGATGAAAACGTGCCGGAAGAGCGCGATCTGGCTGCGGAGCTGCAGGTGCGCGAAAATGCTTGGGGCATGCGAGTCATCGATGAAAAGATATCGGTCCGCGAGCAGCTTGCCGGCCTGCCGGAAGGGGCGCTCTTCCCGGAACTGCTCCGGCAATATAGTTTGCGGACACTTGCCGACACGACCGACGACCTGAAACTGGTCCGCGAAGACTCCCGATGGCGCAAGATCGGCCGGGCGGAGATCAAGGGGACCTGAGCCTTGCTTCAGGCCCTATTCAGGTTGATTTTCTAGTGCGCAACGCCAACCGACGGCGACGTATCGGTGAACTTGGCCTCTGATCCGGCTGCCTCCTTGAACCCATACTGGTCGCTCCATGCCCATTTGCGCTGGCGCTTGCCGGTCGACGGCGATCGGTTCATCCTTGTGTGAATACCCTGGCCGTGAAGTACGTGGCGAGATCATGCCCGTCACGGCCGCAAGTGAGGTCTTGTTGCATGGACTGCTTGGGCTGCGGTTTCGAGGTTGAGCGCGGTTTCGCCTTCTGTCCGAAGTGTGGCAAGCGCCAGCCCGTGCCATGCGCCAGTTGCGGCTACCTTTGCGCACCTGATTTCGAGTTCTGTCCGAAATGCGGGGCTGGTGTCGGTGCGTCCGCAAAGGTCGTCGAGCGTCCCGCTCCGACACCAAGCCGGACCATTGTGCCGCCTTCTCGAACTCCGTCGCTGCTTGGGAACATCGAAAGCGAAGATGGGCTGCATCCCGCCTCCGACGCCGATCGCCGAACGGTGACGGTCCTGTTCGCGGACCTTTGCGGCTTCACGACGCTCAGCGAGCAGCTCGACCCAGAGGTCATGCAAGCGCTGCAGAACGACTTGTTTAAGGAATTGACGGCGGCCGTGCGAAACTTTGGTGGTTTCGTCGACAAATTCATCGGCGACGCGCTGCTCGCCTTGTTCGGTGCGCCGGTCGCACATGAAGACGATCCGGAGCGTGCGCTTCGTGCCGCTCTCGACATGATCGCCCGGACGGCGCGGCTCGGCGAAAGCACCTCCCACTCCGGCTCGCCTCTGTTACTCCACATCGGCATAAACACTGGTCCGGTCGTTACTGGAGGATTGGGCATCGGCACCGCCAAATCCTATTCGGTGACCGGCGACACGGTGAATACGGCGCAACGCCTACAATCGCTAGCCGCACCGGGTGAGGTGCTGGTCGGCGAGCTCACCCACAGGCTGACCCGCCATGCGTTCTCATATGAGTCGCTGGGCGATGTCGCGCTTCGCGGCAAGGCTGGCAGCGTGCTCGTCCATCGACTGGATGCACCGCTTGCGACGCCGCGTGCAGCGCGTGGGCTCGAGGCGCTCGGCCTGAGCGCGCCGATAATAGGCCGCGGTGCGGAGCTCAATAGAATGCTGGCCAGCCTTGACCAGGCGTGCGGCGGCTCGGCCCAGCTTGTCCGCCTTGTCGGAGAAGCCGGTATCGGGAAATCGCGGCTGGTGAAGGAGTTCGTCGCCCGCGTCGGCGACGAGGATCGTTTTCGCAACGTCGCCGTGCGGCAGGCGACGTGCTCACCGCTGGGGGAACAATCATTTGGCGCCTTGGGCGCAGTGGTGCGCAGCGCTGCCGGGATGATGCAAAACGACAATGGGGAGGAGATGCGAGGCAAGCTCGCAGGCTTGCTAACCGATCTCGGCCTGGAGGGCGAGGAGGCGGATCGGCTGATGCCTTTGATCTACCATGTGCTTGGCCTTGGCGACCCCGATGCCACCTTGCAGCATGTCGAGCCCGAGCAGTTGCGTCGGCAAATTCTCTACGCAGTCCGCACAATCATCGAACGGCGGCTTGCTTTATCGCCGCTGTTGATTGTCGTCGAAGACCTGCACTGGGCCGACGCCGCGTCGCTCGAGGCACTGCGTTTCGTGATGGACAGATTGGAACGCACGCGGTTGATGTTGCTGGTCACGCATCGTCCGGCGCCGGACAACGACCAGCTCGACTCAAGTCGGGTCAGTCACACAGCGCTCAGGCTTTCGCCGCTCAACAATGATGACGGACGCGCACTGCTGGCGGCGCTTTTCGGCGAGAGTTGGGTAAACTCAGCAGGAGGGCTTCCCGACCAGATCCTCGAGCGCGGGGGCGGCAATCCGCTTTTCGTAGAGGAAATCGTTCGCGGCCTTATCGACCGCGGTGTACTGATGCGCGAGGGCCAGCGATGGCGGACAGTGGCAGGCGAAGTCGCAACCGGCATTCCCGCCACCATCCAGGCAATGTTGCTTGCCCGCGTCGACCGGCTGCCGCACGAGGTGCGCCGGTTGGCTCAGGAAGCCGCTGTGATCGGCCCGCGTTTCAACGCGACCCTTTTGAAAGCCGTGACAGCCGACCCCGGCCGTCTGGAAGCCGGTTGCGAACTGCTTTGCGATGCGGAAATCATAGAGGAGGTAGCCGGATCAGGTTCGGTTTCGTCGCAAAGCTACCGCTTTACACAAACATTGCTGCAGGACGTGATCTATCAGAATCTGCTCCTGCAACGCCGGTCCGACATCCATGGGCGGGTCGGTGCCGCCTTGGAGCAACTGTGCGGCGACAAGCCGGAACGGCTCGAGGATTTGACCGCGCTCGGTCATCATTTCGCACAGAGTGTCGAGCGGGAGAGGGGCGCGCGTTACCTGCAGGCGGCGGGCGATCGCGCCCGCATGATATATGCCAACGACGACGCCCTTCGTTTCTACGAGCGAGCACTGACTGCGTTGGGCGCGACCGGGCAAACACCGCTCAAACTGGCAATCGCAGAGCGCATTGCCGATTTGAGCGGCCCGGCAGGCCGCCGCGACGTCGCGCACCAGCACTACGAGACGGTGCTGCAGGCATATCGCGCGTCGGCCGATCGCGTCGCTTCGGCGCGGGTTTTGCGCAAGATCGGTCGGCTGCTCTGGGACGTCGGCAAGCGGGACAACGCGGAATCGCGCTACGCCGAAGCGGCAGCGCTGCTCGATGGCGCCGATGCCCCGGTCGAGCAGGCGCATCTCTGGCAAGAACGTGGCCGACAGGCGTTCCGCAGCGGAGACAACGCTCTCGCGGCAAAATGGGCGGACGCGGCGCTGGATTGCGTACGCACGCTGACAACCGAACATGTCTCCGAGATTGGGCGTGATGCCACTCTTGTGACTGCCGAGGCGCTCAATACGAAGGCTGTCGCGTTGGCACGCCTTGGACGAGACCGCGAAGCCGTTGGCCAGGTCGAGCGCAGCATCGAATTGGCCGAAGCCGCCGGTCTAATGGGCACGGCTTGCCGCGGCTACACCAATCTCGGCGTGCTTTACACGACCATCGACCCGGCAAAGGCGATGGAGGTCTGTCGGCGCGGTCTTGAGGTGGCGCGCCGTATTGGTGATTTGGGATACCAGGCGCGCCTCCTCGCCAATCTGGCGGTCGCTTGCTGTACTTTCACGGATCGCTGTCCGACGGAGGGCGTGCCGGCCGCCGAGAAGGCCATCGAGATCGACCGGGCGCTCGACCAGCGCGAGCACCTGTCCGTACCGTTGATAGTGCTTGGGCAGATCCACCAGTGCAACGGCCGTCCGGAACTCGCGATTGGCTTATTCCACGAAGCGCTGGACGTAGCTCGCGAAACGGGCGAGCCGCAACTGCTGTTTCCGTGCTATGATGGTCTCGCAACGCTCAATCTCGACCTCGACAATCTGGCCGAGGCCGAACGCTACTTTTCCCTGGCGCAGGGTATATGCGCCCAGCACGGGCTCGACCCGGAAGGGCTTGTGGTGCTGCCTTTTCTCGACTAGCCGGGTTGGGAGGTTGGCAATGTCAGCGCGCATTGACTTGATACCGCTTCAACCAGGCGATCGTGCGCCGAACGTGGTACTCGACGCCATAACCCAGGAAGGCAAGATCGCGCTCGACGATTTTCGCGGACAAAAACCGGTCTTGGTCGGCCTTTTCCGAGGTCTGCATTGCGCGTTCTGCCGGCGCCATATCGCCGCCCAGGCGCGGCTTGATCCGGAGCTGCGCGAAAAGGGCGTGGGAAGCCTGACGGTGGTCAACACGCCGATCGAGCGGGCACGTCTCTATTTCCGTTACCACCCGATGCCGAATCTGCTTGCGGCTTCCGACCCCGAACGCGCTTCGCATCGTGCCTTTGGACTGCCCAATCTCGAATTCACCCAAGACGAGACCAACTGGCCGTACAAGGTCTCGATGGCAGCGGCAAAGGATATGCGGGTCAACATACCAGGCGAGTTGCCCGGTCCCATGGATCCTTTTGCGGCCAGCGAGTTTCTCGACAATAAAGACCACTACGAAGTGACCGAAGCCGACGAGCAGATGATGGCGACGGGACACGGACAACTGATCGGCCAGTTCCTACTGGACCGGCAGGGGATCGTCCGCTGGAGCTTCACGGAAGTTCCGGAGGGTGGGCGATACATGTTCGCGGCACCAAGCCCGCGGGAGCTGATGTCAGCCGTGTCCCAAGTCGCCCAATAGACTTGCGAACGAGGCAGTCGGGCGGGACACCAAACAAAAAGCGGAAGCAATTTGTTCATTCGAGCGCGGCCTCGAGAACGGCAACAAAGTCATCGAGCGAGCGATCCCCGCGAATCTCGATGCGCGGAAGATCGATGGGATCGCAGTCGAGGTGCGCCGGCCCGTGTTTGCCGCCGAAGCCGATCCGATAGCCGCACTCTCTGGCCAACCGGCCAAGCCGTCGGTCGGTGACGGAGTAGGGTGCCGCGAACGCCGTGGTTTTGCGACCGGTCCACCGTTCGACGAACATACGAGAACGCAGGAGTTCGGCGGCAAGGTCAGAGCTCGACAGACCGTCGATCGCGCGATGCGTCGCCAGATGGCTTCCGAACAACGCACCTTCGCTGGCGAGGCTTCGCACCGTCGCGGCGTCCATAAGCGGCGTCGGCGGGCCGCTGTCGGCGTCCCATCTTGCACTTTCACCCACCAAGTCCGTCACCAGGAACACCTCTGCCGTCAAGTCGTTCGCGCGCAAGATCGGCCAGGCATGGTCGGCAAAGTTCTGGAAGCCGTCATCGAAGGTGATGAGCACCGGGCGGCCAACAAAGGGCTGGCGGTTGGCGATGGACTGTTCCAACTGCTCGGACCCAATCGCGTGAAAGCCATTGGCGCGCAGCCATGCCATCTGACTGGCGAACGCGGCGGGCGTGAGCCGAAAACGGGCAAGCCCGGCCGGACCATCATCGGCGACGCTGTGATACATGAGGACTGGGATATGCGGCCGCCGCTCGCTGCGGGCGACGTCGCGGCGCAAGGCCCGCGCCCCCCCCCAGACGACTTTTCGCGCGACCCCGATTTCGACTCGGGCGCGGACCGGCAAATGGTCAATCCTCGGTTCGGTCGCCACCTCGCCCGGCGACAGGCGGCGGAAACGGTCTATGCGATAGAGTTCGGTCTGGATTGACTGCTCGAGGACGAGGCCCTCGGTTGCCGACAGCGTCTCCGAGATCGCTTGCGCACCGAATGTGTTCCAGTCGAAGCCCGTCCTTTTCGGATCGTCGCGCAGCACGAATGCGTGCGCGGTGACAAAACTGCCGCCAGGCGCCAACGCCTCGACAATTTTGTTAGCGATGCGCCGCAACTCATCCAGATCATCCAGGTAGTAGAGCACTTCCGAACAAAAGATCAGATCCATCCCGCCCGGCAGCGTGTCCGCATCGAAATCCAGCACGCCGAATTCAACATTAGACTGATCGCTGCACCGTTCGCGCGCTCGCTCGATGGCTATGGCGGAGATGTCGGTTGCGGTCAGATGACCCACGCGCGGCGAGAGCTGTCGCGTGAAATGGCCCTCAGCGCAGGCCAGTTCAAGCGCTCGGTCGATGTGGCCGGCAGGGAGAATTTCGAGCTGCCGCTCATATTTTTCCTGCTCATAGGACGAACCGTAGTTCCAGGGATCCTCGATCGCGAAATAGCCATTCCAGAACGACGTGCGATCGTTGTCGCGCCCATCCGCGGCCCGTGCATGGCGCGGCGCTGGAGGCGGCTCGGTGGGTTGGGCGTTCCACCGTACCAGCTCCACCGCTTTCGCGGCCAATCGCTCGAGTTTGCCGAAGTGGCTGTCCGGATCTGACCCGCGTGTCAGTTGGTCCGGCGCCACGACATTTGCGGTCAATTCAATCCAGTGATGCCTTGCCACGGTCCCGAGCACGCCAAACTGCACGCGAGCCTCGATCTGGGCATCCCGCATCAGCCAGGCATAGATTTGATCGATTCCTTCCGGAAGTTCGGTCGCGGCTGGATTTCGAGCATCGACCCGAAGTCCAAGTGTCAGCGCCAGCCGTCGCGGCGCGGCGAGATCGTCGAAGTCGAGAAGCATCTGTTCGAGGTGATACTGGACGCGGCGAGCCGCGACGGAATTTTCCCAAACCTTTCCGAGCCTGGTGATCAACCCGGTGAGGGCGCCGCCGAACCTGTCCCATCTGGCAGCCAATTGCGCCGGCGCCGACAGGCTTCCTGCCATAACGCCATCCAAGGCTACCTCGGCGATCTGTCGCGCCCACTTGCGTTGCGCGGGGAGCGCGCGCAGGGATTGCGGGTCGATCGAACGCGAGCCGCTGCCGCAATCCGACGCGGCGTTCCACAACGCGAACCACGCGAGGGCTTCAGATGCGGAGCGGCCGATCGTCTCGACCGCTCCATTGGCGTGAGCCGATGCCGGATGTTTGACCCTGGGATCAGGAGAAAAACCGCGGGCGATCACGATTTCCGCATCTGCCAGCACCTGCCTCGAATTACCCGAGAGCGAGTTGGGGCTGGCCTGATAGAAAGCCAGCGGCTCGTCGACCATCACCCAATTTCTGCCTAGACGTGCGACGCGCTGCCACAGATCCCAGTTCTCGCAGGTACGCAGCGACACATCGAAACCGCCCAATTCGACAATTGTCTGCCGATCGACCAGGAGTGCGTTGGTTGGTATGGCACACCGTCGGGCGAATGTTTCGAAGGGCTGGATCGCAACCTCCGTTGGGATGTTAGACGCGGTGAGTTCGCCATCGGGCATCACGCGCTGGGAACCGCAATAGCCGGCCACTGCATCGGGGGCGGTTTCCAGTGCGGCCAGCATCTTCGACAGGAAGCTGGCATCCACCCAATCGTCCGCATCAAGAAACATGAGCCAGTTTCCGCGCGCTGTCGCAATCCCGCTATTGCGCGCGCCGGCGGCGCTATTCGCACAAGACCTCAATGCCCGAAAACGGCTATCGTGCTCCGCATAACGGGCGGCGATCGCGGGGGTGCGGTCCGTGGAGGCGTCGTCAACGATGATCGCCTCCCAATTCTCTATTTTCTGACTCAGAAGGCAATCGAGTGCACGCGCTAGCGTCACTTCGGCGTTGTGCGCGGCAACCACGATTGAAACCAAAGGATTATGCACCACGCCGTCTACCCGCGCCTGGTTCGAAGGTAGGTCCCCATCAGCGCAACCCGTGGTCACCGGCATCATAACGGGCGCAATGGATATGGTAAACTGGCGTCTTTTGCAATCGCTGGGTGGCTGATCTTGCCGTGTGTATTCCCATTCAATTTTGGCAATGAAGCGCCTCTATTGGGCTCTGCGCTCGCAGCCGTCGCGGCTCTCGACCGCTGCAGCCATGTCGCGCTCGAGACGCTGCAAAAGCTGCGCGTCGGGAGGCAGATTCGCGAGATCGATCAACATGGCCCAGGACCTATGGGTTCCAGGCTTTTCCGGAGCATTCGGCGGACCGATTTCAGCCGGCGAGCGCAGGCCTCCGGACACGCCTCGGGAGCGCTTTAGTCGATCCCTTTAAGAAGAATCGCAAGCTCCGCCGGCCGACTACTACTAAGGCGGGGATGTCTATCGTGATGCGCACGGAACCTCTCTCAAGAGCCAAGGCGAGGCCATGAAAAGCGCGTTCGATATAGTCCGCAAACTGATGGCCGAGGTAGAGCCGACGGACCTTGTTTGCACCGTCCGCGATGCCGGGGCCATCACATGCAGATCACAGCCGCGGGCGCCGATTCGGCAGTGCCTGTAAAAAGATGATCCATTAGCAAATGCGTTCGTTGGTTCCCGAAAGCTGACATCGCGCTGGTGGGGCTGAGTCACTGAGGTGAATACCCTGTGCGTTGTCCCTAAGGCGGCAAGACCGTTGGCTGCTTCCAAACGAGACTCCCGGACGCCTTCTTAACCGGCAGCGGGACCTACCAACTCAAATCTCGCCCGGTTGGCGCATATTCCCTAGCGCGTCGATGCAGGTTGCAATTGGGAGGTTACAACGTGAAGACACTTTTGGGATGACCTGCCGGCTTGGCAGCAGCCTCTCAGGAAGGCTGATTTGCTAACCAGCGTAACCCCGTCAGGCTGGGCAGGAAAGGTTCCGCCGGGTGATTTCGAACCCGAGCACGTCGATCGGCTGTGACGCATTGGCCGCATCTGGCCCGCGCCGCATGATTGATCGCGCGCGGGCGTTCATTCGGCCGATGCGTCCCGCTTGGCACCCGACCGCCTTGAGCCCGCGCCTTAGCCGCTACTTAGATCGTGAATAGCCGGCTGTAGACCGTCAGGCGTGATATCAACCGTCGCAAGCGTGATCGGCAACTTAAAACGACGGTGACCGGCGCTGCCCGGATTAAGGTAGAGCACACCGTCAACGGTTTTGAGTTTTGGCACATGGGAGTGACCCGACACGACCATGTCGATGCCGAGTGCCGCTGGTGAGACCTGAAGCGCCTTGAGATCATGAAGGACGTAGAAGGTTCGGCCTGCCAGCCGCACTAACGCCGTATCGGCGTAGGTCGAAGCCCACCGGGCCGTATCCACGTTGCCTCTGATCGCGGTAACCGGTGCGATCTGCTGAAGCCCGGAAATAACGTCAGGACTGCCAATGTCTCCGCCATGGATGATGTGGTTTACCCCGGCCAAGCGTCGTTCCGCCTCAGGCCTCAATAGGCCGTGCGTGTCAGAAATGATGCCTAACCTGAATTTCATCGTCGGCCATTATATGGTGAGCACATCGAGATCAGCCGCAATACGGCTGTTCGGAAATGTCCGCACGGCTTCCGCGAGTATTTCTTCGTCGGCATATCGACCAGAGATATGCGTAAGAACGAGCTGCTTCACGTCGCTCATCGCTGCCAGGGATGACGCCTGCGCGGCCGTGAGATGACCATAGTCGCGGGCCATGGTCGCATCCCGTTCCAGGAAGGTGGCCTCGATCACCAGAAGGTCGGCGCCGCGGACATGGTCCGCGAGATCATCGGTCGACTCCGTATCGCCGATGATGACCAGCTTCTTGCCTGCTTCCAGCGGGCCTAATACATCTTCGGGAGCAACTGTTCGGCCATCGACGAGGGTTATAGACCGGCCTTCTACCAGTTCTTTCCTGATTGGACGGTCTGGCACGCCCAGAGACGTGAGGTGCTCGGCGCGAAGGTGGCGGCGCGGTGGAGTCTCGAGCACGAAGCCGTAGCTATCGGTGTCGCGGTGACGAACCTGAAAGCAGTCGATCATGAATTCGTCCGCGTCGAAAAACCGGCCGGGCGTCAGCGGCTCGAGCTTTAGTGGGATCGGCGCTCGTCCTTCACCCCACAGACCAGCGAGCATGCGCACAACGAGGTCCAGGGTGTCCGAGCCTCCGTGGACGGTCAGGAGATCGTCACTTTGCCGCAACCGGAGTGTCGAGAACAGGCCGGGGATTCCAAGGATATGGTCGAAATGGGCATGCGTGAGCAACAGGCGATGAAGCCGCCTGAAGCCGGCGCCGCTGCGCAGCAGCTGGCGCTGCGTGCCTTCCCCGCAATCAACCAGAATTCGGTGGCCTCCGGCCTCGATGAGCAGGGCAGGGTGATTTCGCTCGGCAGAGGGTACGCTGGCCGAGGTGCCAAGAAACGTTAGTTTGAAAATCATTGAGCCAGTCTAGCCCGCGAGCGGTAAGGCCTCAAAGCGGGCAAACAACGCTTTCTACCCGGGCAAGCCTGCCGTGGCTGTCTTTGACTATTTTGAGGCCACGCCCTGCTCAGACTTTATCCCGGAGGTTTGACCATCACCGTGGACGAGGTCGCGGTCCCGGTCATTGGTCTTGTCGGGCGTTTGGCCTCCGCCTCCCGGGTATCCCGCTCTTTGTCCTTCCGGGGTTTCGGGCCCGGCATGTCCCGCGATGATTTGATCTCATATGCTTTGTCCTCTTCGGTCGCTCAATAAGCCGCCACATCCTGTTCAAAATGTGGGGTAAAATGCGGGCCTTGAAGACTAGGGTTGCGAAATCTGCAGGCGATTCAACATCGTAGCAACAGCGATGGCGGAGAGAGCCTCTTTCGAGTTCTTGTTTAAACCATTGAAATTATTGGAATTTTCTTATGGCTGGTTACCCAGTTTGTTACACAGCCACGGATGACCGCTTTGCGCCTCCTGCTGATGTTAGGCGCAGTCCCCGCAGCCTGAAAGCGGACGTTGTGAGCCACACAGG
Organism: Mesorhizobium sp. M2A.F.Ca.ET.043.02.1.1; assembly: GCF_003952405.1. Lineage (NCBI taxonomy): Bacteria > Pseudomonadati > Pseudomonadota > Alphaproteobacteria > Hyphomicrobiales > Phyllobacteriaceae > Mesorhizobium > Mesorhizobium sp. M2A.F.Ca.ET.043.02.1.1. The sequence continues at coordinate 1,684,097 of NZ_CP034445.1, read as the reverse complement.
TAGCAGACTTGCCCAAAGTTCATCCCGACTACGCAGCACTTCCCGTCTCCGGCATCGAGCGGTGCCGGAATGCCGGCTCCGCCAGCAATCCAGAAAACCGTCAGGCACGAGATGCCTCGCGCAGGTTGATCAACTCGGCCACGTCGAGGATCCTCAAACTGCTTGCCACGCCAAGCGCGTCGGTGGCGGCGGTGTACATGACCTTGTCCTTGGGGCAGGCGACGACGAAGATTCCGACGCCCAGGCCAAGCGCCTCGCGGATGCGGTTTTCGCTGGGGCGTTCCTTGACGCCGTCGTCGCCCTGCCAGATGCGACCGCCGCCGGCGCCGCAGCAGAAGGAATTCTCGCGGCAGCGCGGCATGTCGTGCAGCGTATAGCCCGCCGCTCTGATCAGGTCACGCGGCGCGTCGAATCCGCCATTGTAGCGACCGAGATAGCAGGGATCGTGATAGGTCACCGTGGCGCCGTCGGCCGGGGCAATATCAAGCCTGCCCGCCGCCACCAGTTCGGCAAGCAGCGCCGTGTAGTGAAGCACCTCGAACGCGCCGCCAAAATGGCGGTAGTCGTTCTTCAGCGCGTTGAGGCTGTGCGGATCCGTGGTGACGATGCGGTTGAAGCTGCAGGCGCGGATCGCGTCGATGTTGGATTGGGCAAGTGTTTCGAACAGGCCTTCCTCGCCGGCGCGCCTCACGTCGTTGCCGCTGTTGCGCTCGGCATCGAAGAGAATGCCGAAATCGACGCCGGCGGCCGTGAAAAGCTCGGCGACCTTGCGGGTCACGTCCTGGACGCGCGGGTCGTAGGATGCGTAGTCGCCGACGAACCACAACACGTCGACCGGTTCGCTGCGCGCGTCCTTGACCGGGAAGCCGAGTTCCTTGGTCCAGCGCGCCCGCATCTTCGACGGTTTGCCCATCGAGTTCCCGAGGCGCGTGAGGTTCGACAGCGCGTCCTGGAGCATGGGGCTGACATGACCTTCATCGACCAGATGGCGCCGCATGTCGTTGATCTTGGGCAGATGCTCGATCTCGACCGGACAGGCCTCCATGCAGGCGCGGCAGGTCGTGCAGGCCCAGAGCGTCTCTTCGGCGATCACTCCGCCGACCAGAGGAACCGACGCGTCGTTCGCCAGCGCGTCGCGCATATCGGTGATCAGCATCTTCGGGCTGAGAGGCAAGCCCGAGGCATAGGCCGGGCAGACCGCCTGGCAGCGTCCGCACTCGGTGCAGGACAAGAGGTCGAGCTGCTGCTTCCAGTCGAACTGGGCGAGCGAAGCCACGCCCGGACTCTCGCGATCGGGAGGCACGGCGGGCGCGGTCCCGGCCGCTTCGAGGTTGCGAAAATAGATGTTCGGCGCGGCCAGGAACATGTGCCGATGCTTCGAGCCTGGAATATAGATCAGGAAGGCGAGGATGGCGCCGATATGGACCCAATAGGCGATCCGCTCCGCCGGATCGGCGGGAAAGCTCAACGCACGGAGCAGATCGGCTATAAGCGACGCGACCGGCCGCCATGAGCCGTCGGCACCGCCGAGGATCCGTGCGCCGGCCTCGATCAGCAGGGATGAGACGATGAGCAGGATGAGCACATAAATGATCGCCGCATCGGTTCCGCTCGAACCCCTGAACCGCGCCGGCTTCAGGATATAGCGCTGGTAGACGGCCAGGCCGAGACCCAGCAGCATCAGCACCGCGAACAAATCCTGGAGCAAGGCGATCCAGCTGTCGCCGCCAACTGGCGCGAGTGAAAAGCCGGGAAACAGGCGTGAGCCGAACGCCTCGACCGTGACGGTGAACAGGACAAAGAACGAAACGAAGATCAGCGCGTGCAGTATCCCGGAGAGCGGCTTGCGCAGCATCTTGCGATGCAGGCCAAGCGCGATGGCCACACCTTCCAGGCGGCGCCAGGGCTGGTCGAAGCGGCTTGCGCCCGGCGCCTGCACCAGCGCGGCGATGTAGCGGCGGGAGCGCCAGAACGTCAGCGCGACGGCCGCCAGCGTGACGATCCACAGTATAGGCGTTTCGCTCATATCAGCGGCCGGGCTGCAGCCGCTCGCTCAGATTGGCGACGAGATCGAACAGGTCGCAGGTCGCGCCGAAATGCGCGACATTGAAGATCGGCGCCTTGGGGTCTGTGTTCACGGCGATGATGAGGTCCGACTTCGACATGCCTTCGAGATGTTCCGGGGCGCCGGAGACGCCGAGCGCCAGGTAGAGCTTCGGCTTCACCTTCTGGCCGGATTTGCCGACCTGCCGCACCTTGGGCAGCCAGCCGCTGTCCACCACCGGGCGGCTGCCGGCGATCTCCGCGCCAAGGATATCCGCGAGCCCACGCGCGATGTCGATGCTGGCCTCGTCGCCGATGCCGCGGCCGACGCAGACGATCCGCTCGGCCGTCGTGAGGTCGACGCTGTCATAGTTGGGAACGTCGACGCCGACGAGACGCACCTTGCCTTCGGCCACGATGGACGTGGCGTCGGAATGCTGCAGCTTGGACGGATCGACTGCGCGCCGTTCCGCCTCGGCGAAGGCGCCGGGATTGACCATCAGGATGGCCGGCAGCGGCACGCTGCATTCGGCGAGGATCTTGCCGCCGTAAACCTGCGCGACGACGGTCAACCGGTCGCCGTCGCGGTGAATTTCGTTGACATAGGAGACCAGCGGCCAACCCGTGCGTGCAGCGAGGTCGCCGGCGACGTCGAGCCCGTTGGCGGAGTAGGGCACCAGCACCAGGCCGGGCTCCTCGGCTGCAACGGTATCCTTAAGCAGCCGGGCATAGGATTCGGCGGCGATGAGCTGGGAGCCGCCGGCGCTTGCCGCGACGAGCCTGTCGGCGGCGCCGAGGTTCGCGGCGGCGGGCTCTAGCTCCTGGCCGGCGAAGAAAGCGACGACCTCGTCACCCGCCGCGCCGGCCGCGCGCGCCGCGGTGATCATTTCCAGCGAAAACGGCTCGATCTTGCCGAATGAGCCTTCCGTGCAGGCGACAATCCGCATCGCTTAAACTCCTGCAAAGCCTTTGGCCGCCAGGATGCTGGCCAGCCTGTCGGCGACATTTTCGGGATTGTCTCCGAGATTTTCGCCGCTGCCGCGCTGTCCAGGCAATCTCAGCGCGACGATCTCGGCTGATCTTTCGAACCCGGCAGGTACGGACGGCGCCTTGCCTATGGCCGTCTTCGACGCCTCTCTCAGCTTGCTGCCCGAAACATAGCGTGGCGCCTTGGATGCGGTCTGCACGCCGATCACCGCCGGCAGCGCAATTTCGTAGGTCGCGGCGATGCCTCCGCCGCGCTCCTGTGTCACGCGAAGGGCCGAGGCCTCGATGTCGACCCGGCTGGACCCCGAGACATGCGGCCAGCCGAGCAGGGCGCCGGCATAGGGCACGAGCTGGCCGAACAGATCCTCGGTCGACTGGACGCCGCAAAGGACAAGATCGGCGGCCTTGGAGCGTGCGAGCGCAACGATCGAGCTGGCAATCGCCCGCGAGTCGATCATGCCATCCGCTTCGGCTTCGAGCGCGACCGCTTCGTCCGCGCCGCGGGCAACCGCCATTTGCAGCACACGGGTGCTTCCCTCGCCGATGGCGACGGCCACGACCGTCGCGCCGGACGCTTCCTTCAAAAGGATCGCCTCTTCCAGCGCATGGTCGTCAAAATCGTTGAGCTGGAAATCCAGCCACTCGCGGTCGATGCCGCGTCCGTCGCTCGTCAGTTCGAGCTCGCCCGCGGAATCCGGGATCATTCGCAGCACAACGAGAATTTTCAAGGGTCGATCCTCCCCCGGGCGTACCTCAGGCTCCCGGTACCTGCGGCCTATTAGATCGCAACCGCCGCCGTGCCCAATCGAGAAAATCGTAATAGCAGCTATTACAACTCAGGTGATTGACCTTCGCGGCGATGCAGCCGCTAATCCGAAGCGTTGGGAGGCTTGGGCAATCGGTTGTCGCTGGGCGCTTTGTATTTTTCGATATAAATTGCGAAATAGACTATAAATTTTCCAATTTTTATTTGGGGTAGGAACAATCGGCATCCGAAAAGGTACCAAGGAGGAGGAAAATATGACTATAAAGAGCATCTTCGATCAAAAAATATCTCGTGCGAGCTTGATCCGCAAGGCGCCCGCCGCTCTGGCGGCTGCCGGCGCCGTCTCGACCCTGGGGCTCGGCGCGACCGCGCCCGCCGCGGCGGAGGAAACCAAGCCCGGCTATTACGGCGTGCCGCGGACCTGGATCTGGAATCCGAACGCCAACTCCATGGTCGACACCTCGAAGTGGAAAAAGGAAGGTCCCTATACGATCGGCTTCTCCAACGCCTCGATATCGAATGCCTGGCGCGTGGCGTTCCAGCACGGCGTGTTCTGGGCGGCCGGCCAGCATCGCGACGAGATCACGCATCTTCTGGCGACCGACGCCAATGACGATCCCTCGAAGCAGATCGCCGATATCCAGGACCTGATCAGCCAGGGCGTCGATGTCTTGCTGATCGCCGCCGCCACGGAAGACGCGTTGGACTCCGTCGTCGGCCGCGCCATGGAGCAGGGAATTCCCGTCATCATGGTCGACCGCAAGGTCAAGACGGCAAGCAACTACATCACCTACATCACCGCTTCGGACTGGGCGCTCGGTCGCCTCGAAGCCCTGTGGCTGTGCGAAACGCTTGGCGGTAAGGGCAACATCGTCATGCTGCCCGGTATTGCCGGCTCGAGCGTCGCCGAAATCCGCATCAAGGCGAATGAAGAGGTGTTCGGCAAGTTCCCCGGCATCAAGGTGCTGGAGAAGCAGTATTGCGACTGGAATCCCGCGACCGGCAAATCGGTGATGGCCGCACTCATCCAGAAGCACGGCAAGGAGATCAACGGCGTGCTGGCCGACAGCGCGTTGCAGGGCTCGGGCGCCATCCAGGCCTTCCTCGCGGCCGGCTACAAGGACGGTGAAATTCCGCCGATGACCGGCGGCGACATCGCCTTGATGTATCAGCTGGCCTCCCAGCACAACATCAAGATGGTCGGTATCGACTATCCGACTTCGATGGGTATCACCGGTGTCGAGACCGTGCTCGATGTCATGAAGGGCATACCGGTTCCGGAAAAGGTCGAGGTCAGTTTCAATGTGGTGACCTCGCCCGGAGCCGACACGGTTTCGGTCAAGGGTGACCGCCACCTTCTCGACCATGTCAGCATGAGCGACCCGGGCGACCTGTCGCCGAGCAATGGCTTGCCGGCGGGGTACAATCCGAGCACGTTCAAGCCCGATTATCCGAAGTAAGCCTCCCAGCCTGACAGGGTGTGCGTTCCTTTGGACGCACACCCTTGCGTAACCGGAATTTCGAGCATCGGATAAATGGTCACTCCCGTCATCGAGCTCAGTCGCATCGAGAAGGAGTATCCGGGCGTAAAACCCCTGGACAAGGTGAACTTTGCCGTTCGTCCTGGCGAGATCCATGCTCTTCTCGGCGAAAACGGCGCGGGAAAATCAACGCTCATCCGCGTCATGGGCGGCGCCATCAAGCCGAATGGCGGCAGCATGACCTATCTCGGCAAGCCGGTTTCCTGGCAGTCGCCCAAGCAGGCGCGCGCGGCGGGTATCCACGTCATCCATCAGGAACTCGCTCTGTTTCCCGAGCTTTCGGTCGCCGAGAACATCCTGGTCGACGCGCAGCCGCGCAGCGGCCTGGGCCTGATCTCCAGCCGCGCCCGCCATGCGCGGGCAGCCGAGATCCTGTCGCAGCTCGGCGTGAAGATCTCTACCCATGCCAAGATCGACGAATTGCCGCTTGCCGACCAGCAGATGGTCGAGATCGCCAAGGCGCTGGTCGGGGAGGTGAGGCTCCTCGTGCTCGACGAGCCGACGGCCGTGATCTCCGGCCACGAGGTCGATCTCCTGTTCGACAACATGCGGCGGCTGAAAGGCAAAGGCGTCGGCATCGTCTATGTCTCGCACCGCCTGGAAGAGATCTTCGAGATCGCCGACCGCGTAACGATCCTGAAGGATGGACAAGTGGCGGGGACTGGTCCCGTCGGCGACCTGACACGCGACGAGATGATCACCAAGATGGTCGGACGCCGCCTCGAGCAGATCTATCCGGCACGCCGCAAGGCGCCAGCCAGCGGGCCGGACATCCTCAAGGTCAGCAACCTTCGAGCCGGCCACCGCGTGCGCGATGTCAGCCTCTCCGTCAGGCCAGGCGAGGTCGTCGGCATCGCCGGCATGGTCGGCTCGGGCCGCACCGAAGTGGCGGAGGTCATCTTCGGCACGCGCGACCTCGATGGCGGCACGATCGAATTCGAGGGCAAGCCGCTAGACCGGCGCATGCCGCGCGAGGCGATCCGCAACGGCGTCGGCTTTCTGACCGAGAACCGCAAGGATGAGGGGCTCTTCCTCGGCCTGCCGATCTCGGCGAATGTCATGGCGCCCGATCTGGCCGGCGTCACCAGACGAGGCCTGATCGACCGGCGTGGCGAACGCGACATCGCTCTCGAGCAGATGCGCAACTTCGCCGTCGCCGCGCCTTCGCCGGAGGTCAAGGTCGGCAATCTTTCCGGCGGCAACCAGCAGAAGGTGCTTTTCGGCCGCTGGTCGCGCATCGCCCGCAAGCTGCTCATCCTCGACGAGCCGACGCGCGGCGTCGACATCGGCGCCAAGGTCGAAATCTACCGCATCGTGCGCAATTTGGCAGAGCAGGGCGTGGGCATTCTCATGATCAGCTCCGAGCTGCCGGAGATCATCGGCCTGTCGGACCGCATCTTCGTGATGTCGCAGGGCCATGGCGCGGGCGAGATCGACGGCGCGTCCGCCACCGAAGAGACGATCATGGATCTCGCCGTGCGCTCGGTCGTCCGGCGCGAGGGCAAGGCGCGGCTGGAGCAGGTCGCATGAGCGCCGTCGTTGCCGAATTTCGCCGCAACCGGCTTTCATTGTCCTATGTGATCGTTGTGGCGTTGCTCATCCTGCTCGTTGTGGCTGGCGGCTTCCTGTCAGATCGGTTCCTCACCTGGCGCAACTTCGGCAACCTGTTCCAGCAGCTCGTCGTGCTGGGCATGGTCAGCCTTGGCCAGACATTCGTGGTGCTACTCGGCGGCATCGACCTTGCGGTCGGCTCGCTCGTCAGCGCCTCGACCGTCTTCATCGCGCATTTCCTCGAATGGCGGCCGGACCTGTTCTGGCTGGCCCTGCCGCTCGCCCTGATCGCCGCGACGGCGATCGGCGCACTCAACGGGCTTCTCACCATCGTGCTGCGCGTCCACCCGCTGATCGTCACGCTCGGGATGTCGTCGATCATCTTCGGCGGCACGCTGATGTACAACAAGGAGCCGGGCGGGTCAGTCCCGCGCGGCCTGGCCGACTTCTCCTACGCGAAGCTGTGGGGCATCCCGGTGACGGCGATCGTCCTGGTCGTGATCTTCGCGCTTGCCGGCCTCTGGCTTCAGCGCTCACGCTCGGGCCGCAGCATCTACTTCGTCGGCGGCGACCGCGAGGCAGCGCGGCTAAACGGCCTGCCGGTGAACCGCATCGTGGTGATGGCCTATGCGCTGTCCGGCCTGTGCGCCGGGCTGGCGGCGATCTTCCTGACCGCCCGCACCGGTGTCGGCGATCCGCGCATCGGCACCGCCTTGACGCTGCAATCGATCACGCCGGTGGTGGTCGGCGGCACCATTCTCGCCGGCGGGCGCGGCGGCGTCCTCGGCACGCTGCTCGGCGTGCTCCTGGTGACGATGCTCAACAATTTGCTGAACTTCCTCAACGTGTCTTCCTATTACCAGTGGGTAATCCAGGGCCTGATCATCATCATCGCCGTCAGCATCTACACCACGAGGCGGAGGCAGTGATGGCGCCGCTGGAGACACCGCTGCCCCGGTCGCGAGGCATGTCCGTCGCCTCGGTTTTCGAGCGCTATGGATTGATCGTCTTCCTCCTCGCGCTGCTGCTGGTCGCGGCAGCGCTCTCGCCCACTTTCCTGCAGCCGGCCAACCTGGTTAACGTGCTCACCATCGCGGCCCCGCTCGGCATGGTGGTGGTCGGTCAGACCTTCGTCATCCTGGTGCGCGGGCTTGACCTGTCGGTGGCCTCGCTGATGGCGACGGTGGCCGTGCTTGCAACCGCCTTCAAGGCGACGACCAATGACGCGATCCCTCTGATCTTCATGGCGGCGATCGCCTTCTCCGCCGTCGTCGGCCTCGTCAACGGCTGGCTGGTCGCCAAGCGCAACGTCAGCCCGTTCCTTGCCACGCTGGCCATGATGATCATCCTGCAGGGCGTCCGTTTTGCCTATACGGGCGGCGCGCCGATCAGCACGCTGCCGCCGGGCATGGGCTTTCTGGCCTCGGGCCGCATCCTTGGCATCCCGGTCAACCTCATCACCCTGGCGCTGCTGGCTATCGTCTTCGGCATCGTGCTGCACCGCTCACGTCTCGGGCGCGAAATATTCATGGTGGGCAGCAATCCCAAGGCCGCGTTCCTCAACGGTGTCGCGCCCGATCGCGTCATCATCTTCTGCTACGTCATCTGCTCGGTCTGCGCCGGCATCGGAGGCCTGTTCCTGCTCGGCTATGTCGGGACGGTCTCCAACTGGGTCGGCCAGGGCTACGAACTCGACTCGGTCGTCGCGGCGGTCATGGGCGGCGTGGCGCTCACCGGCGGACGCGGCAACATCTTTGCCGCTTTGCTTGGCGTCGCGGTCCTGGTCGTCATCAACAATCTGGTGCTCTTGCTGGGCTTCCCGATCGAGATGCAGCTCATCATCAAGGGCATTATCATCATAGGCGCGGCTGCTTTCTACCGCACAAGGCTCGCATGAGCCGGTCGCCAGCCACCGAGGGAGGTAGCAAATGAATGTCGAGAGCCTGAGCGAACGCGGCGCCCGCGTACGGCGCGACGAGGAAGTGGATGTCGCCATCGTCGGCGCCGGACCTTCCGGCTCGGTCGCGGCGCTTCATCTCGCGCGAGCTGGCCACTCGGTCGTCGTGCTGGAGCAGGGCGAATGGCCCGAATACAACGACTACACCGGCGCGCGGCCCGAGCACGAGCTCGTCAGCACCAAGCTCTGGCACCCCAACCCCAATGTGCGCGACAACCCGAACGACTATCCGGTCGACACCTCGACCACCGACATAAACCCGCTGATGTTCGCCGGCGTCGGCGGCAGCGCTACGCTCTACGGCGCGCAGTGGATGCATTTCCTGCCCTCCGATTTCCGCGTCCGCTCGCTCGACGGCGTGGCCGAGGACTGGCCTTTCTCTTATGAGGATCTGCTGCCCTACCAGCTCGAGATCGAGCGCGAGGTCGGCGTGTCTGGCCTTGCCGGCGACCCGGCATTTCCGCCACGGGGACCATATCCTTTCCCGGCGCTGCCGATCGGCTCCGTCGGTCTGCGCGGCGCGCTCGGCATGGAGCGCATGGGCTGGCACTGGTGGCCGGGCAGCAATGCGATACCGTCCGAAAAATTCGGCGAGTTGAACGCCTGCGTGCGGCGCGGCACCTGTCTCACTGGCTGCCCCGAAGGCGCGAAGTCGACCACCGACCGTTCGCACTGGCCGCTTGCGCTGAAGGCCGGCGCCCGGCTTGTCACGCGTGCCCGCGTCAAGGAGGTCGAGACCAACGAGCAGGGGCTCGCCACCGGCGTCGTCTATGTCGACGCCAATGGCCGCGACCGGCGCCAGCGCGCCAAGGTCGTCATCCTCTGCGCCAATGGCGTCGGCACGCCGCGGCTGCTGCTGATGTCGGGCGGGGCGAAGCACCCGGACGGGCTGGGCAACTCTTCGGGCATGGTCGGCAAACGGTTGATGATGCATCCCTTCGCCAGCATCCTTGCCTCCTACGCGGATCCGCTGGACTCCTGGCGCGGCCCGTTCGGGCAGCAGGTCTATTCGCTCGAATTCTACGAGACCGACGAGCGGCGCGGCTTCGTGCGCGGATCGAAATGGAACTGCATGCCGTCCGGCGGCCCGGTCGGCGTGTCGGGCGCCATCGGCTCCAAGGTCTATGTCGCCGAGGAAGGCCGCTTCCAGGATTTCTGGGGCGCCAACCTGCACGAGAATGTCGCCCGCCGCTTCGGTCATTCGCTGATCTGGGGCATTGTCGGCGAGGACCTGCCGGAAGAGGAGAACCAGGTGGTACTGTCGAAGGATCTCGTCGACTCCGACGGCCTGCCGGCGCCGCAGATCATCTACAAGGTCAACGAGAACTCGAACCGCCTACTCCAGTTCAACATCGACCGCTGCCTGGAATCGGTGCGCGCCGCCGGCGCCATCGAGACGCTCGTTTCCACGCCGGTGCGCGAGTCCGGCTGGCACCTGATCGGCACGACCGTCATGGGCGACGACCCCAAGCGCTCGGTGGTTGACCAGTGGGGTGCCTGCCATGACGTGCCCAATCTCTACATCATGGACGCCTCGACCTTCCCGACCTCGGGGGCGACAAACCCGACTGCGACGATCATGGCGGTGGCGTTGCGCAACACGCGTCGCATGATTGCGGAACGTCGCAACCAGAAGGTCGCCTGAGATGAGCAAAGACAAGACTTTCCTCGCTCTTGCGGACTTCCTCATCCCGGCCCACGGCACAATGCCGGCGTTCGGTTCCGTCTGCAGCTTCGCCGATGCCGAACAGGCGCTCGATTTTCGCGTCGATCTCAAGGAAGGATTTTATCGTGCGCTCGACGCCGATCCCGCATTGAGCGCGGAAGCGCATCTCGAAAGGCTCAACAAGGACGACGGCGCCGCCTTCTCTGCCGTCACGACGATCGCGATTTGCACCTACTACATGAACCCGCGCGTGCGCGAGCTGCTCGGCTATCCCGGCCAGGAAAGCGTGCAGTACGATTCCAAGGCCACCCAGATCTACCTCACCGACGGCTCGCTTGGCCACGTGCTGGCGCGCGGTCGCAAATACCGGCCGACACCCGGCCTCTGATTCCTCCTAAGCAGAAAGGAATAACCCGATGGGTAAGGACATGTTCGACAAGGGCTTCGAAATCCGCAAGGCGGTGCTCGGAGCCGAGTTTGTGGAGAAATCTTTCGCCAGCGCCGACGATTTCAACCGGCCGATGCAGGAGCTGGTGACCGAATATTGCTGGGGCGCCGTATGGGGCCGCGAGACGCTCGACCGCAAGACGCGCAGCATGCTGAACCTTGCGATGCTCGCTTCGCTCAACCGGCCGCATGAATTGAAGATGCACGTCAAGGGCGCGATCCGCAACGGCGTCACCAAGGACGAAATTCGCGAGGTGCTGCTGCAGGTAGCCATCTATGCCGGCGTGCCAGCCGGCGTCGACGCCTTCCGCAATGCCCGCGAGGCCCTGCAGGAAATGGGCGCATGATCCAGCGTCCGCCGCTCGCCGAGGACAAGCTTGCCATGCTGATCGGCGGCCGTTGGGCCGCCGCGGCGTCGGGCGAGTATTTCGAGTCCTTCGATCCCTTCACCGGCAAGGCCTGGGCGCTTGTTCCGCGCGCCGGCGTTGCCGATGTCGATGCGGCCGTGGAGGCCGCGTCACAAGCCTTCCGGGGGGAATGGCGGTCGATGACGGCGAGCGCGCGCGGCCAGATCATGGCGCGCTTTGCCGACCTCGTCGCCGAGGAGGCGGAAAATCTCGCCGTTCTGGAGACGCGGGACAACGGCAAGCTCATCAACGAAATGCGGATGCAATGCAAATACATCCCGCAATGGTTCCGCTTCTTCGGCGGGCTGGCCGACAAGATCGAGGGACGCGTCATCCCGATCGATAAGCCCGGCGTTTTCAACTACACCAAGCTCGAGCCTCTGGGCGTCGTGGCGGCGATCACGCCGTGGAACTCGCCGCTGATGCTGGCGACCTGGAAGCTGGCGCCGGCGCTGGCCGCGGGCAATACCGTCGTATGGAAGCCTTCGGAATTCTCGTCGGTCTCGGCGCTCTTCTTCGGCAGGCTGTTCGAGAAGGCCGGCTTCCCGAAGGGAGTCGTCAGCATCATCACCGGCTTCGGCCACGAGATCGGCGACCGCATGGTCACGCATCCCGGCGTGGCGAAGGTCGCCTTCACCGGCGGCGACGCCACCGGCCGGCGCGTCTACCAGGCCGCGGCCGGCGGGCTGAAGAAGGTGACGCTGGAGCTCGGCGGCAAGTCGGCGAACATCGTCTTCGCCGACGCCAAGCTGGAGGCCGCGATCCCCGGGCTGGTCTCGGGCATCTTCGCCGCGACCGGCCAGACCTGCATTGCCGGCTCGCGGGCGCTGGTGCAGCGCTCCGTCTACGATCAGGTGGCCGAAAAGCTGGTCGCGTTCGCGAAAACCGCCAGGATCGGCGACCCGCTCGATCCCGATACCCAGGTCGGGCCAATCACGACGCTGCCGCAACACAAGAAGGTCCTCGACTATATCGGCATCGCCCGGGACGAGGGCGCCCAGCAGCTTCTCGGCGGCAAGGTGCCGGAGGACAAGGCGATCGCCGATGGCTGGTTCGTCGAGCCGACCATCTTCGGCTATGTCAGCCAGTCGATGCGCATCGCCCAGGAAGAGGTGTTCGGCCCGGTTCTTTCGATCATTCCGTTCGAGGATGAGGACGAAGCCGTTGCCATCGCCAACGACAGCATCTATGGCCTCGCCGCCGGATTGTGGACGCAGGACATAGGACGCGGCATCCGGCTGCCGGACCGGCTGGAAGCCGGCATCGTGTGGGTCAACATGTACCGCGCGACGAGCTATCTCTCGCCCTTTGGCGGCTACAAGCAGTCGGGCTTTGGCCGCGAGAACGGCCGCACCGCCATCTACGAATATCTCCAGGAAAAGAGCGTCTGGATCGATGCCGGGAACTCCATTCCGGCCCCGTTCGTCCAGCGCTGAATATTGGCGGGTCGCACGGTCCACCGTCCGGTCCGCCAATCCACACCATCGCCATTCGCCTGCCATAAGCGAGACAGCCGATGTCCTGCTACGAGATCATCGATCCGCGCTTCGGCGACCTTATCGATCCGGTCGCCTTCCTAGAGACGCTGCACACCGGCAACCGCTGGGCGGAAGGGCCGGTCTATTTCGCCGACCTGCGCACGTTGGTCTGGAGCGACATTCCCAACGACCGCATGCTGCGCTGGGACGAGGAGACCGGCGCGGTTTCGCTGTTCCGCGGCAATGTCGCTAATCCGAACGGCAGCACCCGCGACCGCGAAGGCAGGCTTGTCACCTGCATGCAGGGCGAGCGCCGTGTCGTGCGTACCGAATGGGACGGCTCGATCACCGTGCTCGCGGACTCCTTCGAGGGAAGGCGGCTCAACTCGCCGAACGATGTGGTGGTCAAGTCGGACGGCAGCATCTGGTTCACCGATCCCAACTACGGCATCATCTCCGATTATGTCGGGCGCCGGGCCGACCAGGAGCAGCCCGGTTGCCGCGTCTACCGCATCGATCCGCAATCCGGCCGCATCGCTGTCGTCGCCGATGATTTTTCGATGCCCAACGGCCTTGCCTTCTCGCCCGACGAGAAGACGCTCTACATCGCCGATTCCGGTTATCTGACCGACCGCAGCGCGCCGCACCACGTCAGGTCGTTTGACGTTGCCGGCGACAGGCTGGTAAATTCGCGTGTGTTCGCCGAAATATCGCCGGGCATTCCGGACGGGTTTCGGATTGATATCGCCGGCAACCTCTGGATCAGCGCTTGGGACGGCGTCCAGTGCCACACGCCGGCCGGTGAATTGATCGGCAAGATCCTGGTGCCGGAGATGGTGGCGAATGTGGCATTTGGCGGCGCGCGGCACAATCGGCTCTTCATCACGGCGACGACTTCGGTCTATGCCGTGTTCCTGAACGTGCGCGGCGTGAAATATCCTTTCCGCACGTAGAAAGGCTTCGGGCAGGCACCGCCCGGCGGCGGGTTGGGTGGTTTGAGTTGGACACGAAGCAGCTTCAGGTATTCATCGCCGTCGGCTCGGCGGGCAGCTTCTCGAAGGCCGCCCTCGACCTTAATGTCACCCAGCCGATGATCACGCGCCATATCCGCGGGCTCGAGGAAGAGCTCGGCGTCGAGTTGTTCCACCGCAACGGTCGCGGCGTGGTGCTGACCGAAGCCGGAGCGCTCCTGAAATCGCATGCCGACGAGATCGTCGAGCGCATGCGGCTCGCGCAGAACGCCGTATCCAATCTCAGGGCTTCGCCACGCGGCAGGTTGGTGCTCGGCGTTCCGCCCTCCGTCGGGACGGTGCTGACGGTGCCGCTGGTCAAGAAGATCAAGAACGAGTTCCCGAACGTCGCCCTGCAGGTCATCGAAGGCTTCAGCGGCCACATCCTGGAGTGGCTGATCGCCGGCCGCATCGACGCTGCGGTGCTTTACAACTCGCCCAATCACCCTTCGGTGCTGACCGAGCCGCTTGCCGATGACGAGCTTTTCCTGATCGGCCCGGCGCTGCCCGAGCCTCTGCTGCCGCGCGGTCCGGTTGGCCTCGGCGTGCTAGCGGAACTGCCGATGATCCTGCCAAGCCGGCCGCATGGCCTGCGCCGGCTGATCGACAACATCGTCGCCGAGCACGGCATCTACCCGCGCATCGAGATGGAATTGGAGGCGATGCCGTCGACGCTGCTGCTTGTCGAGGAGGGCGGCGGCTACACGGTCCTGCCCTATGCGTCCGTGCACCTGCTTGCCGAAGCCGGCCGTATCGAGGTCTGGCCGTTCGACCCGCAGATCACCCGCAAGCTGATCCTCGCGACCTCGTCGCAGAAACCGATGTCCTCGACATTCCGGCCGCTGTTCCGTGCCGTGCGCACGGAACTGAGGGACATCATCTCCACCCATGTCTGGAAGCCGCCGCAGCACAATCGCTGAGGTCGGGCACGACGGCGTGCGGCCTATGCCTTTGGCCGGGCCAGCGCCATGATCGAACCGACGTCGCTGACGTCGCGAAGCGCCCACAGGCTATCGGCAAGCGCGCCGGCATCGATCGCCGGGCTGCCGTACTCGGCGAGGGCGGCGAACTTATCGCGCAGCGCGGCGTCCGTCATCGGCCGTGCCGGACTGCCCGTGGCGGCCAGCTCGCGCACCTCGAAATGCGCCCCATCGCTGCAGCGGACGGAGACATAGGCCGCCTCGACCGGAATGGCTTCGTCCGTCTCGATCGGACGCACCTTGGCGCGCAATGCCTTCACGTCAGGATCGTTCACAGCCGCGTCGCTGAAATCGGCGGCGCCGGCCGTGCCGCGCAACAGGGCGACGGCGACAGCATGCTGCGCGCTGACCTGCGCTTCCCTGCCCGTGGTGACATCGGGCCTGTCGGCGCGGGCCTTGAGCAGAGGGCAGCCGCGCACGGTGATGTCGCTGACGAGATCGGCGGAGAAATCAGGTTTCCGATGCAGGTCAAGGCATGCGTCGATAACGGGGTTGAGCACCACGCCGCAGGGATATGGCTTGAACATGTTGCGCAGGTTTTCCCAGTCGCTGCCGAGTTCGCGCTCGATCAGCTCAGGCTTTGGCGCGTGGCACAACACCTTGAGGAAACCGCGCGGGCCTTCGAGGGGCATCGGCGGTCCTTCGACCCCGCCCTTCGCCATCAGCGCCGCGAGCAGGCCTCCGCGCGCGGCGGTGCCGACGCCCACGCTCTTCGCCATGAAGCCCAGTGTCTCGACGAGACCCGAAGCCTGGGCGGACGCATTGCCGAAGGCCCAGAGGATTTCCTCCTCGGTCAGATCGAGCAGCTTCGCCGCGGCTACCGCGGCGCCGAAGATTCCGCAGGTCGACGTGATGTGCCAGCCGCGATTGTAGTGGCCCGGCGAGATCGCGTTGCCGATCCGGCAGGTCACCTCCACGCCGAGAACGAAGGCATGCAGAAGCTCGGTCCCGCTGACCGGCCGTAGTTCGGCGAGGGCAAGGACGACGGGGGCCACGGGCGCGGTCGGATGGATGATCGTGCCTTGATGGGTGTCGTCGAAATCGAACACGTTCATTGACGCGGCGTTGAGAAAGGCAGCGGTCGGCGCATCCCGCTTCGCGCCATGACCGACAACGGTCGCCGCCGACCCCGCCGAGAAGGGCGCGAGGCTCGCCGCAAGGCGCAGGATCGCCTGGTCGGACGAACCTCCAAGCGCGGTCCCGAAGCCGTTGAAGAGGGCGCGCAGCGCATGCTCGCACACCGGCTCCGGCACGTCGTTCCATTGCGAATTGCGCACGAACGCGGCAAGCCTGCGCGACAGGCCCGGAGCAATCGCCTGAGGGGAAGTGCCGCTCATCGGACTCGTTCCGGCCGGCGTCAGGCCTGGGCCTTCTTGCTGGCGACCGTCACGCCGGCCCAACCCTCGATCGGCTTGATGATTTCGGTCAGGTCCGCATCGGCGCCGAGGTCGCTCTTCGCCACGGTCAGCAACTGCCGCACCGCGCCGCCGACGATCATCGGCACGCCCAGCGCGTCGCTCTCCTCGAGACAAAGGCGAATGTCCTTGGCCGACAGCCCGATGGCGAAGCCGAAATCGAAGCCGCGGGTAAGGACGAATTTCGGGATCTTGGTCAATGTCGCGTTGGAACTGCCGCTGCCCGAATTGATGACCTCAAGCATGACGTCCGGATCGAGCCCGGCCTTGGTGCCGAGCACGAGCGCCTCGGAAGCGATCGACAAAGCCGTCACCGACATCAAATTGTTGATCACTTTGATCATCTGGCCCATGCCGGGCTCCAGGCCGACATGGACCGGCTTGCCTAGCGTTTCGAGCACCGGGCGGATCGTTTCCATCGTCGCGTCGTCGCAGGCGGCCATCATCGCCAGCGTGCCCTTCTCGGCGCCGCCCACGCCGCCGCTCACCGGACAGTCGGCCAGCGAGATGCCGGCCGCCTTGAGGCCTTGCGCGACAAGGCGCTCCGTCCGCGGACCGGTGGTCGAGAGGTCGATGACGATGCTCGCGCCCTTGGCGGAGGTGAGCCCGTCTTGGCCAAGGCAGACGGCCTGCACGATCTCCGGCGTCGGCAGCGAAAGCAGGACCACGTCGCAGCGCTTCGCCAGCTCCGCGGGTGTCGCGGCCTTGCCGGCGCCCTGCGCGGCCAATGCCTCGACGGCGGCCGCATTGGTGTCATAGACGCTCACGCTATAGCCTGCCGCCATCAGGCGCTTCGCCATCGGCGTTCCCATCCTGCCGGCGCCAGCCAGCCCGAGCTTGAGATCAGTCATTGTCGTCTCCATACGATTTTGCGACGAACGCCCCAAGGCTTTCGACCATCAGGGGCGCCGATCAAAAAGGCGCTCACGGCGCTCCGGCGATCGGGTCGAGGTCGAGGCGCACGATGTCGTCCACGCCCGCCAGCGCCGCGGGATAGCGGGCGAGCACCAGCGGATCGTGGCCCGGGATGATGTGGTTCGGCGTGCTGGCGAGCTTCTTCATGGTGGCGTAGCCGTCCAGCATGTCGGTTGCGCTTTCCAGCACCGGGAAGGGCCGGTTCTGCTCGAAATTGGCGTAGAAATGCGATGCGTCGGAGCCCAGCACCACCCACCCGCGCTGCGTCTTCACCCGGATCACCTGCAGGCCCTTTGAGTGGCCGCCGACACGATGCACGGTGAGGTTCGGAGCGACCTCGGAGACGCCGTCATGGAAGGTCACGCGCCCGGCATAGAGCTTGCCGATCATGCTGGCCACGTCCTCATAGTCGAACGGATGCCTGAGATAGCTGTGGCACATGCAGCGTCCCGTGCAGTAGGCCATCTCCACGTCCTGGACGTGATAGCGAGCCTTCGGGAACAGCTCGTGATTGCCGGCATGGTCGAAATGCATATGCGAGATAATGACGTCCTCGACCTTGTCCGGATCGATGCCGATCATCTTCAATCCATCGCCGACCGGGCGCAGCAGATTTCGCTGGCGCCGGTCCGCGACTTTCGCGTCGAAGCCCGTATCGAACACGAAAGTGCGCGACTTGCCGACGATCGCCCAGACGAAATAGTCGAGCGGCATCGGCCCGTCATGCGGGTCGCCGCCGATGAAATTCGCTGCCGCGTTGCGGTCGTGGTGGCCGTAACGGATGGCGTAGACTTCGTACAATTCGTCCATGGATCGCTCCTCTAGACATTACTCCCGCGCAGGCGATGCCGGTCTGCTTCGACCCTAGCTCAACTTGCCAGCCAGCCTGCTTCGACCGGCAGTACCGATCCGGTCATGTCCCGGGCGATCGGCCCGCACAGGAAGACGAGCAGGTCCGAGATGCTCCCGGCCGAGACGAAGTTGCCGCCCGGCTGCTTGCCCTCGAGGAAGAGCCGCTCGGCCGCCGTCCGGTCGATGCGGCGCTCGGCCATTAGCCTCTCCACCCGTTCTTCCGTGCCGGGCGTCAGCACCGAACCCGGGCAGAGGCTGTGACAGGTCACGTCGCGATCCAGGTTCTCCAACGCCACGGCGCGGGTCAAGCCGAGGATAGCAGACTTCGTTGTCACATAGCCGACGCGATCGGTCGTTCCGCGCATGCCGTAGACGGAGGTAATGTTGAAGATCCGGCCGAAATTCCGGCTGCGCATGTTCGGGAGCAGAAGCCGGATGGCGTGGAACGCGGCGGAGAGGTTGACCGCCAGCGCCAGGTCCCATTGCTCGGTCGGGAACTCTATGACCGGAGCGAAGTGCCGGACGACAGCATTGTTGACGAGGATGTCGATCGGACCGAGCACCGACATCGCAGCATTGATCAGTCCTTCGACGCCCGATAGCGTCGAGAGATCGGCCTTGTGGTAGGCAACACGGGCGCCCGTCTTACGGGCGAGATCGTCGCGTTGCGCCTCGATCTGCTCGGCGTCTTCCAGACCGTGCAGTATTACGCCGCAACCGGCCTCTGCAAGCCTTGCAGCCATCGCCTGCCCGAGACCCGCGGTGGAGCCGGTGATCAAGGCGGTGCATTCGTTGAGCGGCTTCGCCCGGGTGGAGGGCGCTGCTCTCTCAGCTTCCTTCGACAAGCTCAAATCCTGTTCCGCCATTCTGCGAGCATTGCCAAGCCCCTCATTCCTACGATAGTCCGCCAGGCAGGCGACTGCTGCGCAGGTCTCGACTTTATATTGGTACCGGTAACAGAATGCAATCGCAGAAAAGCGGGGAGCCGTGTTGCGATACCGGTGCTCGGGGTGGGTCAGGTGCTCTCGCGCTGGATCACTTCGAACTTGAGGTCGACGACGCTGCCGCGCAGGTGATCGGCGCCGTCGATGATGCGGCTGAGCAGGATCCGCGCCGTCCGCTCGCCTATGTCGTAGCGCGGCAGCCGCAAGGTGGTGATGGAGGGGCTGACATGCCGCAACAGGTCGACGTCGTCGAAACTGGCGAGCGCGATGCGGCCGGGTACTGACCAGCCGCGTCGCTGGCACTCGAACAGCGCGCCGACGGCCAGGACTTCGCCGGCGCAGAAAAGCGCGTCGACCTCCGGCACGCTCTGCATTACCCGCGCGACTACTTCGGCGCCAGCGGCAAGGCCGCGTCCCGTTTCCAGGACCATGCGCGGATCAGGTTCGTGACCCAATTGCTTGAGCGCCGCCAGGTATCCCTTGAGGCGGTCCTGCGAGCGGTCATTATGCACGGTATAGAGGCTGGCGAAGGCGATCTTGCGATAGCCGAGCCTGCCCAGATGCATGGTCATCGCGTAAGAAGCATCGCGATTTGAATAGCTTACGACCATGTCGAGCGGCTCTTTGGGGATGTTGCCGTTCTCGACGACCGGAATGCCCGACTTGCGGATCTTCTCGATCGCCTGTGGCGTATGCTCGGTGCTGTGCAGGACGAGCCCGCCGACCCGGTGGCTGAGGAAGACGGTGATGAGCTCCTCTTCCTCATTGGGATCATAGCCCGATTCCGCGATCATCAGCTGGAAACCAGAGCGCTTCAGGACCTCTGACAGGCCCTTGATCGTCTGCGTGTAGATCGAGTTGTCGATGCTTGGAACGATCAGCCCGATGGTCGTTGAGCGATTCGAGGACAAGCTGCCCGCCAGATGGTTCGGCAGATAGCCGATCTCGCGGACCGCCGTCAGCACACGCTCGCGCATCTCCTCTGACACTTTGCCGGGCTCGTTCAGGACCCGCGAGACGGTCATGGTGGAGACACCGGCGCGAACCGCTACGTCGCGCATTCTGGCGCTGCCATTGCGTCTTTCTTGGTTCTGAGAGGATCGCCTGGGCATCTTGGTTACGCTCGGTCCGGCCGGGGCGCATCAAATCATTCCCTTATCGAACAAACAAGCCGTTGGCGCCGATTGCAGCAATTCTGTTGTTACCGATATCAAAATCGGGTAATGCCCAAGCGAGGAGGACGCCGCGATGCCGGCGTGGAGGATTGCAATGGGCGTGTATTCCTGCGTCGGCGTGACGGAGCAGTCGCTGCTGCGCTATGCCGATTCCGCGCGTGACGCGCAGCAATTGATCAGCCAGACCATGACCCAACTGTCCGGCTACGCGCTGTTCCTGCTGACGTCGCGCCGCCAGGCGGCGCTGGCCGAGGGCGCTTTGGCTGGAACAAGACAGGCCGTCATGCAAGCGGCAGAAGCGGTTCGCGGCCTGCAGGCGCCAGAGCCGGCCGCGCACCACTACCATCACATGCGCGGTGCGGCCGAGACGCTCATGGAAGCCTGCGCCGCGGCGACGGCGTGCCGCGGGGCGCAGGACAGGTCGGACAAACGGTTCGACACGCTGACACGCGCACTTCGCGCGACGAGCGACCATCTGCGGGCGACGTCGCGCCTGTTGCCCGGCTTCGAGCTCATCGATTTCGGACAGGCCTGTTGCGCCGTCCACGCGCCGGGCCTGTCCGGGCAAGGCATCTAATCAATCAGGAGGATTGAATGGCACACTACTCGATCTGGGTGCTCGAATACGCGGCGGTGGAGAAGTTCCCCTTCAGCGTCATGATGTACGGGCCGCAGCACCAGGGCACGCGCAAGCTTCCCTATGCCTACGCGCTGCTGAAGGGCGGTGGCGAAACCATCCTGATCGATACCGGCTACGACCATGTCGCTTACGGCGAGCAACTGGCCACCGCCTATGGCGTCTCGAACTATCACGGTCCGCGCGCGGTCCTCGCCGAATGCGGCGTGAAGCCGGAGGACGTGACCAGCGTCTTCATTACCCATGCCCATTTCGACCATATGGGCGCCATGCATCTGTTCCCCAACGCCAAATTCTACGTCCAGAAGAGCGAGTTGGACAAATGGGTGTGGGCGCTCACGCTCGGGCCGGAATACCGGTTCCTCGTCGGCGGCGGCGATCCGGCCGATATCGTGCGAGCGGTCGAGGCGGCGAAGGAAGGTCGCATGATCTGCATCGATGGCGACCAGGAGAACGTGCTGCCGGGGATCGACGTCCATCTCGCCGCCGACACCCACACTTATGGCAGCATGTATGTGACTGTCCGCAACGACGGCACCAGCGCCGGCGAGGATCGCTGGATCTTCGCCGGCGATCTCATCTACACCTACGACAACCTGACCGGGCTCGATCCGGCAGCGCCGCAGATCGTGCCCATCGGGCTTGCCGTCGGCAGCCAGCACAATCTGATCTTCTCCAGCGCCGAGATGCTGAAATCGGTCGGTGGCGAGGTGCGCAGGGTGATACCGGTGCATGAAGACCGGCTACGCACGACATTCCCGTCGCGACTGACGGACAAAGGTCTCCAAGTGGTGGAGATCGCCCTCGCCAAGGGCGAGAAGAGCTGCGTCGCCTGAATGAAGAGGAACAAGGCTGGGGGCTGTGCCCCAGCCTTGAAAGCGTCAGAGCTTGTCGGCGCCCGCGACGAAGCCGCCGCCGTCGATCACCACGGCCTGCCCGGTGATGAAGGATGCGGCGTCCGATGACAGGAAAAGCACCAGCTGCGCGATTTCGGACGGGTCGCTGATGCGGCCCATCGGGATCATCGGCAGCACCGTGTCCTTGGCGCTCTGCTCGCTGCCGAACATGCCGCGCAGCAGCGGCGTCATCACCGAGCCAGGCGCGATGGCGTTGACGCGGATGTTCTTGCGCGCGACTTCCAACGCCACCGAGTTGGTGAGGCCGATCACGCCCCACTTGCTGGCGCAATAGACCGCGGTCGTGGCGAAGCCCATGACGCCGAACAGCGACGAGGTGTTGACGATCGCGCCGCCGCCCTTGGCGGTCATGTGCGGGACCTGATGCCTGAGGCCGTTGAAGATGCCGCGCAGATTGACGTCCATCAGCAGGTCGTAATCTTCGTCATCGAGCTCGTGCACTGGCACGGTCTTGCCCGGGACGCCGGCATTGTTGAAGGCGATGTCGATGCGCCCGAACCGCTCGAAGGCATGCTTGTGCAGGGCCGCCATCGCCTTGCTGTCGCGAACGTCGACTTCCTCGAATTCGATCTCGACGCCAAGCGGCTTGACCTCTGTCTTGAGGCTTTCTCCGGAGTCCGCGCCGATGCCGGAGACGTAGAGATTGGCTCCGGCCTTGGCGAAGGCCAGCGCCGTTGCCCGCCCGATGCCGGTCGTCCCGCCGATCAGGATGACGTTCTTGCCGGAAAAGTCATAGGTCACTTTCATGTCTGCTCCCATCTCGCTCGAGCTGTTACGCGCTCGCGGCGCTCTCCACTTAGACCGCCTCAGCCATAGCCCTAGCCTGATACCGATAACAAGAAAAATCAGCTTGGCAACGTGAACTCGTCGATTTCAAATCGCATGTGATGTCGCAACGGCGAATTTCTCGGGCGGGTTGACGGCGGCTATTGCCGGTCTGCTAAAACTGCCATATGGTACCGGTACCAAGATCAAGCGGCAGGCGCCTCTGTCTCATGTTGGCTCGTGAGAGCCGCAGCGGAGGGGTGCATGCAAGCGGCCGGCAGGGGTGCCCGACGGACACGGCGAAGCCGGTGTCCCGGCGCCCCTGGTCGAGTCCGAGGAGAGGGAACGGTCGGTCCGCCATGGGCCGGCACCAACGGGAGAGGAGGATTTCCCAGATGAAAAGGCTTTTGCTTGCCTTACTGACCGCTGGAACGATGATCGTTTCAACTGCTGTGCAGGCGCAGGACCACAAGACGCTCGGCATCGTCGCGCTGCTCGCCAATGACGCGCTCAACATCGCGGTCATCGGCGGGGCGACGGACGCAGCCAAGGCAGCCGGCTGGGACGTCAAGGTGACCGACACCCAGGCGAGCGCCGATCAGGCCAACGCAGCGATGAACAGCTTCGCGGCCCAGCATGTCGACGCCATCTTCGTGCTGGCCTTCGCCAGCAGCTCGATCGGCTCCGGCCTGGCGGCGGCGCGCGACGCGCATATCCCTGTCGGCACTTGGGGTGGCGAGATCGTCCCCGGCATCGTGGCGACGACCAGCGGCCGGCAGGTTGGCGACGATTCGGTCAAGTATCTCCTGGAGAAGGCCGGCGATAAGGCCAATGTCCTGGCCATGACCTTCCATCCGGGCAAGCTTTGCATCGACCGCGGCATGGCCTTCGACGAAGGAGTCAAGGGCAAGTCGGGCGTCAAGGTGGATTACAGCGAAGTGGTCGCGCCCGGGCAGGTCCAGTTCGGCAACGCCACGGCCGCGGCCTGGCTGACCGCGCATCCGGCCGGCGGCGACACGCCGCTCGCCATCTGGTCGTGCTGGGACGAGCCGATGCAGGGCGCCGTGGCGGCGCTGCGCCAGGCCGGGCGCACCGATGTGACGACAGTGTCGATCAACGGCAGCGCCCAGGCCCTGCAACTGGTCAAGGAAGGCGACATGACGGCCACCGTCTGGCAGCCCGCCTATCAGGAGGGCAAGGAAGTGTTCCAGGCCATTCTCGACTCCATGAAAGCCGGCGATTCATGGCAGCCGAAGACCATCGAGATCCCCGGCGTGGTGGTGACCAAGGACAATGTCGACAAGTTCATGGCCGAACACCCCAATGGCATGTAAGACATACAGGCTGAGCCGCTCCGCGAAACGGAGCGGCTAGGTGTCGGCGCCCGTCTCGGCCGCCGGCGCATGGATGCGCATCCGCGGCCTGACCAAATCCTTTGCGGGCGAACTCGCGCTCGACCGCGCCGATCTCGATATCGAGCGCGGCCGGGTGCACGGCCTTGTCGGCGCTAACGGCGCCGGCAAGTCGACGCTGATCCGCTGTCTCGCCGGCGTCACCAGTCCGGACCAGGGCAGCGTGACCATCGCGGGCAATGAGCTTCAGCTGGGCTCGCCGAAGGCGTCCGAGCGCGCGGGCCTCGCCTTCATCCATCAGGAACTCAATCTGATCCCGCATTTCAGCGCCCTGCAGAACATGCTGCTCGGTGCGCCGAAGGTGACGCGGTTCGGCATGATCGACTGGAAGCGCTCGGGCGTCGCCGCGCGCGCCGCGGCCGAGCGCGTCGGCATCCGGTTTCCGCTCGACACGAAAGTCTCGGAGCTGTCGGTCGCCCAGCGCTGGCTGGTCATGATCGGCAAGGCGCTTACCCGCGACGCCAGCATGATCGCGATGGACGAGCCGACAGCCTCGCTCTCCGAGCCGGAAAGCGAGCAGCTCTTCGCCATCATCCGCGATCTCGCCGCCCAGGGCGTCGCCATCCTCTACGTGTCGCATCGGCTGGAAGAAGTGCTGCAGCTTTGCGACAGGATCACCGTGCTCCGCGACGGCCGCATCGTCAGCCAGGCCGAGCGCGGCGCGCTGGATAAGAAGGGATTGGTTCGCGCCATCATCGGCCATGCCATCCGCACGCCGGATGAGCGCGACCGCCTTGCCCCCGACCGCAGCCGGCAGCCGGTCTTTTCCGCACGCTCCATTGCCTGGAAGCAGGCGGTGAAGGATGTGAGCCTCGATCTCTACAAGGGGGAGGTTCTGGCGCTCGGCGGGCTCGTCGGGGCCGGCCGCACCGAATTCGCTCATCTCGTTGCCGGGCTCGCTCGCCCCGAGGCCGGCCATTTCGAACTGGACGGCAAGCGGCTCAATGTCGCCAACCCGTCCGAGGCGGTCGAGACAGGAATCGCCCTGGTGCCTGAGGAGCGCCGCTCGCAAGGGGTGATGCTGCAGCAATCTGTAGCTTTCAACATCAACATCTCAACACTGAAGCTGCTGCGCAGCGTGCCCGGTCTTCCGTTCCTTTCCGACGCCAAGGGCCGGCGGCAGGCGGAAAGCCTTGTCGCCCATCTCGGCATCAAGACGCCGAGCGTGACGGCCAGGATCGCCGGCCTTTCCGGCGGCAATCAGCAGAAGGCGTTGATCGCGCGCTGGCTGAATGCCGGCACCAGACTTTTAATCCTCGATGAGCCGTCGCGGGGCGTCGATGTCGGCGCGCGCGAGGAGATACATGACGCGATCCGCGCGCTTGCCCGCTCCGGCGTCGGCATCCTGGTGATCTCCTCCGACGTCGAGGAACTCACTTTGCTGGCCGACCGCGTCCTGGTGATGCGCGAGGGCCGCATCACCGGCGAACTCACCGGCGCCGACATCACCGAAGCGCACATCATCGAGCTCAGTTATCACGACGCGCATGACGATCAAGGAGAAGCGGCATGACGGCCGAGACTGTCCCCGTGGCAAAGGAAGCGCCGCAGGCCCGCAGGTCCTCGTGGAAGCGGACCGCACTGATCGGCCTGTCGCGCTACGGAACGATCATCGGGCTGCTCTTGATGGTGTTGTTCTTCTCCATCAACGCGCCTGGCGTTTTCCTGTCGCGCGCCAATTTCCTCAACATCCTGAGCCAGGCTTCGCTCACCGCGATCATTGCCAGCGGCTTGACTTATACGCTTGTAGTCGGCGAGTTCGATCTCAGCATCGGCTATGTGGCAAGCTTCGTCGGCCTCATCGTCACCGGCCTGATGGCCTATGAAGGCTTTCCAATCTGGCTGAGCATCATCTGCGCGCTCGCCCTCGGCGCCGGCATCGGCATCCTCAACGGCCTGCTGGTGACCAAGGTCCGGATCAACGCGGTGATCTCGACCCTTGGCATCGGCACGATGCTGACCGGCATCGGCTTCACCTACAGCGCCTTTCCGATCGCCACCGGCATCCCGCGCGCCTTCACCGACATCTCGCTCGGCCGCATCGTCTTCGGTCTGCCCAACCCGGTGATCATCATGGTCGTGGTGCTGCTGGCGCTCTGGACCGTGCTCAACAAGACCGACATCGGCCAGAAGATGCAGGCCGTGGGCAGCAACATGGAGGCGGCGAGGCTGTCCGGCATTCGCGTCGACCGCATCAAGATCTTCGCCTTCGCCACCGCCGGCTTCTGCGCCGCACTCACCGGCACGCTGCTCTCGTCGCTGCTCGGCAGCGGCACGCTGGCCGCCGCCGACGGCTACCTGCTCGACGCCTTTGCCGCGGTGTTCCTCGGGTCCGCCACCTTGCGCGAGGGCGAGTTCCACATCACCGGAACGCTGGTCGGCGTGCTGATCCTGGCGGTCGGCTTCAACGGGCTCAGCATCTTCGGCGCGCCCACCCATTTCCAGCCGATCTTCAAGGGCGGGATCCTGGTTCTCGCCGTCGGCATGTCGGCGCTCGCGCGGCGCTACGCCGCCTCGGCGTGAGAGGCGTCACCGCTCGAGACGGTTTCAGGCGTCAGCCGAGATATTTGTTGAGGATCGACATGCCGCCGGAGCGGATCGTCTCCGGCTTCATCTCGTCGACGATCTCGCCATGCGTCATGACGTAGAGCCGGTCGCAGACCCGGGTTGCGACGTCGGTGCGCTGCTCGACAAGAAGCAGCGAGGCGCCGCGTTGGCGCAACTCCAGCATCGCCTTGACCACGATGTCGACGGCAACGGGAGAAAGCGCCACCGACGGTTCGTCGAGCAGCATGATCTCGGGGTCGCTCATCAGCATGCGGCCGATCGCGACCATCTGCTGCTCGCCGCCGCTGAGGAATGACGACAGCCGCTGGCGATAGGCCTTGAGGACAGGAAAGAGGTCGTAGACAGACGCGAGCAATGTCTGGGTGCGCGCCCGGTCATGGCGCAGATGCAGGGCACCGAGTAGCAGATTGTCCTCGACTGACTGGTCGAGGAACAGGCGGCGCCCCTCCGGCGCGATCGCGGCCAACCCGCGGGCGATGCGGTGGGTGGGGAGCGCCGAGACATCGGTGCCGCCGATGCGGATCAGGCCGCGCCGCTGCTTGACGAGGCCCATGATGGCGCGCAGCACTGTTGTCTTGCCGGCGCCGTTCGGTCCTAGCAAGGCGACGGCCTCGCCCTTGCTGACGCTCAGCGTCACGTCGCGCACGACGTCGAAGCGGCCATAGCCGGCGCTTAACGAGTTGATTTCGAGGGTGGGCTGTTCGCTCATTCGCCGAGATACACCTGTCTGACCACCGGGTCGGCACGCACTTCATCGGCGGAGCCGGTGAGGATCACTTCGCCGGCGTTGAGCACGGTCACGCGGTCGCAGAGCGGGAACAGGAAGCGCGTCTGGTGCTCGATGATGATCATCGTCACGCCCTGAGTCTTCAGACTGGCTAGGATCGCGGCCAGATGCCTGACCTCCTCGGCGGACAGTCCGGTCGCCGGCTCGTCGAGCACGATGATGTCCGGCCCGGCCACGCAGACCGAGGCGAGCTGCGTCAGCTGCTCGATGCCGTGCGGGACGTCTGCTACCTGCCTCGCCGTCCAGTCGCCGGCGCCGACGAGGCTGAGAGCCTCGCTGGCACGGCGTTGCATGGCCGCCAGATCGCGCCGGCCGGAGGCAAGCATCGGCCAGAGCGGCGCGCGGCGGACGATGCGCGGCACGCGATCGAAGAGCCCGACCATGACGTTCTGCGTCGGCGTCAGTTCCTTGACCAACTGCGCGGCCTGGAAGGTGCGCCGCAGTCCCAGCCGCGAGCGGCTGCTCGCCGGCATGCCGTCGACGCGTGTACCCTTGAGTAGGACTTCTCCGGCATGCGGCGTCAGGCGGCCAGATATCACATTGGCCAGCGTGCTCTTTCCCGAGCCGTTCGGGCCGATCAGGCCATGGATATGGCCGCGGCGGACGACCAGGTCGATATTGCGCAGGACCTTCGGGCCGAGCCCGTAGCCGAATTCGATGCCCCGGCACTCCACGATGACCTCGGAGTCTTTTGGCGAAGCGGACGAGGGCGCAATAGCGGGCGGGGCAGTCAAGGCTTCGGCCGCGGCGGCATCTGCCACCTGGGCTGTCCCGCCGGCGCGCCGTGCAAGCGCGCGCCGCGCAATGCCGACGACACCGTCGGGCAACAGCGTGATCGCCAGGATCGAGAGCGCTCCGTAGACGATCTCCTGCAGCCAGGGATTGATGTTGACGACATTCGGGAACATCGAGACGAACATGGCGCCGACGACCGGACCGATGCTTGTGTTGATGCCGCCGATCAGCACCATCACAAGCACGTTCAGCGACACCGACCAGTCGAACTGGCTGGGAGAGACGACGCCGAGGAACGAGAAGAGCCAGCCTGCCCCTCCGGCCATCGCGGCCGAGACACCGAAGACGCCGACCTTGATCGCCGCCGTGCGCGCGCCGGCGGCCTCAGCGAACGGCTCGGCGTCGCGGATCGAAAGCAGGATCGGGTAGAGCGGCGAATGGCGAATATTCCAGACCAGGCCGAGGCAGGCGAGCAGCGCCAGCATGATGCACCACACCAAAGGTGTGCCGAGCCATTCCAGGCTTGCCGGGAAATCCGGAAAGGCCGGGCCGAGCAGTCCCTGTAGGCCGCCGGTGACGGTGACCATGTCGGTCGCCAGGACCGTCAGCACCAGCGTGAAGATGAAGGTGGTGATGGCGAAGTAGAGGCCGCTGACCCTAAGCGACATTGCGCCCACGGCCATGCCGATCAAGCCCGTTGCCGCCAGGACCAGCATGAGCAGGCCGAAGACGTTCCAGCCATAGTCGTTGGCAAGGATCGTCGTCGCGTAGGCGCCGATTCCGAAAAAGCCGCCTTGGCCCAGCGAATAGAGGCCGAGCATCCCGGCCACGAGGTCGAGGCTGATCGCAAGGATGCCGAAGACAGCGGCCACCAGCAGTAGGCTCTGCAGGCCGAGGTCGGTTTGGGCGACATAGGCGGTGGCCGCTAGATAGGCGATCAGGGCAGCGGCCAGCCCGGCGGCGCGCCAGCGGCCGATGCGAAGCCTTGGAGCGGCGGCGCCCGACTGAGTATCGAATGCAGGGGCCATGCTCACCTCAGCCGCGCGTCATGGCCGCTCGGCGCGGGCGAAACAGTGGATTGCTGGTGCTGAACAGGCCTTTGGGCGAGACGATCAGGATCAGCACGAGCACGATGAAGGGGAACCAGTCCGAGGCCTGTGAATTGATCAGCGCGTTGGCGCCTTCGGCGCAGACGCCGAGCAGCACGCCGCCGAACATCGCCGCTATCGGCCGCTCGGTGCCGCCTCCGATCATCATGGCTATGAAGCCGTAGGTCCCGAACGTATCGCCGAGATAGGGATTGGCGAAGGTCGAAGGTCCGATGAGCAGGCCCGCGATCCCCGCGTAAACGGCGGAGACCGTGAAGGCGACGATCGCGACGATTGCTGTGTTGGCGCCGATGGCCGATGCCATCTCGGGATCGGCTGCCGTCGCCATGCCGAGCTTGCCGAACAGCGTATAGCGCCGCACGATCTCGAAGCCGGCGGCAAGCACCGCGGCGGTGACGATGGCGAGAAGCTGCTGGGCAGTCAGCACCGCGCCGCCGATCGGCAGGCTGATGCCGTTGAGGATCGGCGGAAAAGCCTGCGACGTCGGGCCCCAGATATAGGCGGCCGCATTTTCGACGATCACTGCGAAGCCTAGCGTCGACACCAGCCAGCCGAAGCTGAAGCGGTTCGACAAAAGGATCGGCCGCACCGCGATGACATAGGACAGGATGCCGACGATGCACGAGCACGCCAGGCCGGCAAGCGCGGCCAGCCAGACCGGATAGCCGGAGGAGGCGAGCTCGGCGGTGACCATGACGGTCACCATCATCAGCTGGCCCTGCGCGAAATTGATGATGCGGGTGACGTAGAACGAGATCGCGAGCGCCATGCCGATCAGACCGTAGATCGATCCTATCGCTACCCCGCTCAACACGAATTGCAGCACTGGTGGCTTGCCCCTCTCCCCTGGCCGGCGTCGCCTCCTCAGCCGGCTTGACCGCCTCGCGGGAGACGCTTCCGTCGGATAGCCGCCCGAATTCAAGATGAACCGTCGGGCGGGGGTTCCATGCCGCAATTTGTCCAGCTCTGGCCTGCTGCGCCGGTGTCAAAAACCTAGTCGAAAATGACCGTCCGGAAATAGCTGATGCGAGTGACATAACAGCTATGAGCGCAGCGATTGGACGGCGTTTCGGAACGGTGAAACGCGGGGCGCGGCGAGGCGGTCCAAGGCGTCTTTCGGCGCGCGGTTTTAGGAAGTTGGTTTGGTATAAAAGCAAGTGGGAGCAATAAGTTATCCTAGATGCCGAGCTCCCTTTTTGCGATACCGATGATCGTGCCCGGTCGGCTTCTCCAGTGGCATTGACAGGGTCGCTGAACCGGCTTCGGGGCGCTGGCGCTCGCGTTGACAAGGCCTGGCGACGGGATAGCAAAATCCATCACCGAGAGGGCGCGGGAAGCGCAGGGCAATTGAGCGATCGGGTTGTCGGTTCCTGCCCACCGATCGCAGGGAGGAAAATCAGACATGAGAAAACTCGCGACGACTTCCGCGATGTTGCTGGCCACGACGGCGTTCTGGGGGCTCTGCGTTCAAGCCAGCGCGGCGGACGAATATCTCATCGGCCTCATCGCGGGAACGACCGGCGCCTATGGTTCGACCGGTGTCGCCACGGTGAACGGCTCGCAGATGGCGGTCGACGAGGTCAACGCCGCCGGCGGTGTCGATGGCCACACCTTCAAGCTCGACCCGCATAACGACAATGCGTCGGCCACGCTGTCCGGGCAGCTTTATGAGAAGCTGATGTCGCAGGGCGCGATCGCTATTGCCGGCTCGCCCGACACCGGCCCGGTCACGGCGCAACTGGCTGAGCGCCATAAGTTCCCGACCATCGGCGTCGTCGACGATGGCGGCCTCACCGTCAATCCGGACGGGCCGACCAGCCCGCCGAACCCGTGGGTCTTCGACTTCGGTCTCAACACCTTTGCCTGGGGCGAGAAGATCGGCCAGCATGCATTGAAGCACTGCCCCGATGGCCTCGCGGTGCTGCATGATCCATCCACATACGGGCAGGGCGGTCTGTTCGGCATCCAGCTTGCCTATGACAAGGCCGGCAAGAAGATCGCCATGGATCACACCATCACCGAGAACTGGTCGACGGGCGCGACCGCTGGCCTGATGCCGGAGGTCAACGCCATCAAGGCCGCAGGCATCAAATGCGTCGACGTGTGGCTCACCCCGCAGGACCAGGCTGCCTTCGTGCAGGACCTGCATTCGATTGGTTACGACGCCATCGTCTACGGCAATGACGAGACCAACGCCGACGATACCTACTCGAAGCTCGCCGGCGACCTTGCCGATGGAACGATCACCGCGATGCTGACGACCGAGCTGCATCCGGGTCCGGAACTTCTGGCGTTCAAGGACGCCTACAAGAAGAAGTTCAACGTCGATGCCACGCCCTTCTCGGCGGGCGCCTATGACAGCATCAAGATGCTGGCGCAGGTCATCAAGGACGTGAAGTCGACGAATCCGAAAGACCTGCAGAAAGGCTTCAACGCGGTCCAGGGCTTCAAGGGCATGACCGGCAATATCGGCTTCTCCGAAAAGAGCCACATCACCATCACCGCCGAGCAGGTGACGCTGGTCAAATACGACGCCAAGAGCAAGACCTGGGTCGAAGTCACGGATTGACGTCTGGCTTAAAAACACACGGGCCGGTCCATCGGGCCGGCCCGGAGCCGTTTTTGATGTCCGTTTTCTAGAGCTGAACCATCCAGCTTTCAGGAACGAGGCGGAAGCCATCCCCCGCCTTCACCAGATGCGCGAACCCGGGCAGATGCAGGTGCCCGCCGGTGACGAGCAGCCGCTCGTTGGCGACATGCTCGAAGATCTTGCGGCGGTTTTCATGCGCCAACGCTTCATCAACGTCGAACTCGCTGGTGACCTGCGGCCGCGGAATCTGGATCTCCGGCACGTGCACCGTGTCGCCCCACATCACCAGCGTTTCGCCGGCCGAGTCGAGCTGATAGCCGCTATGGCCGGGCGTGTGTCCAGGCAGCGGAAGCTGCCGGATGCCCGGCACTACCTCGCCGCCTTCGGCGGGATGGAAATGACCCCGATAGCTGGACAGCAACGCATCGGCCGAACCGGTATAAGGCCGCGCCGCGGCGGACTTTTCAGCCTTCTCGGGATTGGACCAGAAGTCGAGATCATCCCGGTGAACGATGACTTCAGCCCGTGGAAAGAGCGGCTTGCCCGAAGTGTCCATCAGGCCGCTCGAATGGTCGGGATGGATATGGGTGAGCAGGACGGTGTCGAAGTCCGTGGGCTTGAAGCCGGCGGCTTCGAGATTCTGCGGCAGCAGCCCCATGGAATAGACCGTGGTCGACCCGCCTCCGGCGTCGACCAGGACGGTGTTCTTGCCCGTCTCGATCACGAAGGCATTGACGGTGAGACGCGGTTCCGTGTGCCGGAACTGCTCGCGCATCAGGCCCTCCATGTCGCCGCGATCCGTCCCGCGCAGGATGGCCACGCTGATATCGAGGAAACCGTCATTGATGACGGTCACCATGGCATCGCCCACTCGGCGTCTGTAGACCCCCGGCGTCTGTTTGCGCGGCTCGTCCGTCATCATTTCCTCCCGGTGCGACAGGCGCCTTTGGCGCCTCCTCTTGTCGCTCAGCAGTTTTGCGCGATTGGCAAGGCGGAGTGAAGCGATGAGGCAGTGCGGAATCAGGATAACAGCTATGGCGCTTGTCGCATGACAGGCCTTGCCGACGATGCCGAAAGTGTCCGGCTTTCAACCCACCGCACAGCTCAGGCGTCCGATGCCCCGCCCGGCATGAAACATAACTGATATTCCCTGGGCGGATATGTCTTGAGCCAGCCAAAAAGGGGATGGTCGCGGCGAGGAAAAGCAGGTCGCGAAGGGCTTCGCGACGGGCCGGCAAGGCCTGGTTCGGGAGGTGGCGCAATGGCCAAGGCGCGGTTGTCGCAGGAGGGCGTGGTGTTCGCGCTCGCCGTCGCGCTGTTCGTGGTTTTCGCCGCCACGCTGAACAATTTCCTGACCGCGGGAAATCTGATCGCTCTGGTGCGCAGCGTCTCCATCCTGGGCATATTGGGCCTCGGCATGGGGCTGGTCGTCATCGGCCGCGGTATCGACCTTGCCATGGTGGCGACCATGGTGGTGTCGCTGTCCTGGGTGCTGTCGATGGCGCAGGCCGGTATGCCCTTCGACACGGCTCTGGTCTACGGCGCCCTGCTGGCACTGGTCATCGGTTTGGCGAGCGGCATCCTGATCGCCTATGCAGACATTCCCGCCATCTTCACTACGCTTGCGATGGGCCTCGTGATGTATGGCTCGGGACGCGCCTTCCTGTTCCAGATCGACGTTCAGAACTCGCCTGCCGGCGTCGACTGGTTCGACTTCCTTGGACGAGGGGCTTTCCTCGGCCTGCCGATGCCCATCGTCGCCTTTGCCGTGCTGGCCGCACTGGTCGCGCTGGTGTTGATGCGCACGCGCTTCGGCCGCTTCGTCTACGCGGCCGGAGACAATGCGCTCGCCGCGCGCATCACCGGCCTGCCGCTGCGCCCGCTGATCGTGGCGCAATATGTGATCAGCGCTCTGATCGCTTTCCTCGCCGGCGTGGTGATGGCCGCCGCCGTCTCGGGAATGAGCACGCGGGTCTACAACTCGACGATGATCTACGACGTGCTGCTGGTCGTCGTGCTCGGCGGCATCAGCCTCAGCGGCGGCCGCGGCAGCGTGCGCAACGTGCTGGTGGGGACGCTGCTGGTCGGCGTGCTCCTCAACGGCATGACCATCCTCGACATCACCTACACGACGCAGAACCTCATCAAGAGCCTGATCCTGCTGCTCGCCATCACGGTCGATAGCTTCATCAACCCCAGGGACGAGCAGACTTCGCAACAGAGCCAGGGCGACATCTGAAGACAAGCTTTGCAATCCAATGGGAGGAAATCATGAAATTCAGAACTATCCTGGCGGCCGGGCTCATGGCACTCGGCCTGGCGGGGGCCGCACATGCCGATGACGGCCTCGACAATCCGTCGCGCAATCCGTTCTACGACGGCCTCAAGGGCAAGCGCGTCGTCTTCATTCCGCTGGCCATGGGCTTCGACCTGACGGAGGGCTGGGCGGCGATCATGCGCAAGCAGGCGGCCGACCTCGGCTACACGCTCGAGATCCGCGACCCGAACTGGAGCACGGCGGCACGCGGGCGCTGACGGCGCTCATCGCCGAAAAGCCAGACCTGATCATCGCGCACAATCCTGACGTCCAGTCCTATGCGCGCCTTTTGAAGCGTGCGATGGACGCCGGCATCAAGGTGGTCCAGCTCAACCTGGAATCGGTAGTGCCGACCGACGCCTATGTCGGCGCCGACTGGTCGCGCGTCGGCTATATCGAGGCGGACGCGCTGGTGAAGCAGTGCGGCACGGGATCGGGCAAGTCCGGCAAGATCGCGATCATCCGCGGCCAGCCAACAGCGGCGTCGGACCTCTACGAGCTCTATGCCTACAAGCAGACCTTCGCCAAGGACCCGGCGATCAAGATCGTGTCCGAGCAGGCCGCCCAGTATGATCCGGCCAAGGCGCGCGCCATCATGGAGACGGTGCTGCAGCAGCATCCCGATCTCTGCGGCGTGGTCGGCAACTGGGACAACCAGGATGTCGGCGCGGGCGCTGCCATCCAGGCGGCGGGCAAGGCAAACGACGTCTATGTCGTGACCTCGGGCGGCGGCAACCAGATCGGCTGCGACAACATCCAGAAGGGGCTTCTCGACCTGATCATCAGCTATGACGTGCCGCTGCAGGGCAACGCGATCAACCAGCAGATCGTCCAGACGCTGCTGTCGCCCGCCAAGGCAGGCGAATCGAAGACCTCCTACTACACGCCGCTGACGCTGCTGACGAAAGACAATATCGGTCCGCGCACCTGCTGGTCGCTCGACCAGTTGAAGTGAGCCGGGGCAAGTCAATCAGCATCATGTCAAGCGACACTCTAGCGTCTCTGCGCTCGCGCTATCTCCCCGATCATCTGATCGGGGAGATCATGTCCAAGCGATGGATCGACAACGCCATCCCGTTCACCGCGCTGGTGCTTACCGTGCTGGTGATGGGATCGATCATTCCCGACTTCCTGTCGCTGTCCAGCTTGTCGGATCTCGCCCGGCAGTTCGCCGAATTCGGGCTTGTCGTCCTGGCGCTCACCGTCGTCATGATCTCGGGCGGCATAGATCTCTCAGTGGCCTCGGTCTTTTCGCTGGCCGTTCTGTTCTCGCTCATCGGCGTGAATGTCTACGAGCTGCCCGTGCCGGCTGTTCTCGCCGGCATTCTCGGCATGGGAATGATCTGCGGCGCCATCAACGGCGTGCTGATCGGCTATCTGCGGCTGCGCGCCTTCCTGACTACGCTGGTCAGCCTGATCATCTTCCGCTCGCTCTACGAGATCGTCTTCGTGCGCATGTCCACCTCGATCATGTCGGGGTTCTCGATGTCGGATCTGTGGGTGTTCATCGGCGAAGGCACGGTGCTCGGCATTCCGGTGTCGCTGGTGATCACGCTGATCATCGCGCTCGCCTGGCATCTGGTGCTGTCACGCATGCGGCCCGGTTGGCGGCTGACGGCCGTCGGCGGGGCGCGGCGCTCGGCCTTCAACGCCGGCATCAATGTGCGCTTCATGGTGTTCCTAACCTATGTCGCGTCGAGCACCATGTGCGCGCTCGCCGGCTTCCTGTTCGCGGCCCGCCTCGGGAGCACGGGGTCCGACACTGGCGTCGGCCTGGAAGTCCAGGCGCTGACCGCCGCTGTGCTCGGCGGCACCGCCATCGGCGGCGGCCGCGGCTCCGTCGCCAAGGCCATCATCGGCAGCCTGCTCGTGCTCATGCTGACCAACGGCCTGATCAATCTCGGCATCAGCGGTCCGATAACCTCGACGATCCTCGGCGCGATCCTGCTGCTCGCCGTCTTCGTCGACATGCGCTGGCAGAAGCACCGCCACCGCATCCTGGCCAAGGTCTATGTCTCGCCCGCCTATCTGTCGCTGCCGCCTTCGCCGCAGGTCGATGCGCCTGGCTCGCCTTATGTGCTCAACGATCGCCTGCGTTCCGTCGAGATCATCGGCCTCGGCGAGATCGAAGGGCCTGAGGACGTCATCCTCGATCGCGACGACAATCTCTATTGCGGCACCCGCCATGGCGACATCGTGCGCTTCTTCGGTCCCGACCATAAACGCTCGGAAGTGTTCGCGCATATCGGCGGCCATCCGCTCGGCATGGCCTTCGACAAGGCCGGCAATCTGCTCGTGTGCATCGGCGGCATGGGGCTTTTCCAGGTGGCGCCCGACAAGACAGTCACCAAGCTGACCGACGAGACCAACCGCAGCTGGTTCTCGGTGGTGGACGATTCGCGCCTTCGGCTGGCCGACGACGTCGATGTGGCGCCGGACGGCCGCATCTATTTCAGCGAGGCGACCATCCGCTACGAGCAGGAGGACTGGGCGACCGATGCGCTCGAGAGCCGCGCCAGCGGGCGCATCATTTGCTACGATCCGCGCACCGGCAAGACGCATACGGAAATCCCGAAACTGGTGTTCGCAAACGGCGTCGCCATGTGCCCCGACGGGCAATCCTTCATGTTCGCCGAGAGCTGGACCTGCTCGATCAGCCGCTATTATTTCTATGGGCCGAATAAGGGCAGGACCGAGAAAGTGATCTCAAACCTGCCGGGCTACCCGGACAACATCAACCGCTCTTCCGACGGCAATTACTGGCTGGCGCTGCTCGGCATGCGCGGGCCCGCGCTCGATCTGGCCCTGCGCATGCCCGGTTTCCGCAAGCGCATGGCCCGTCGCGTCGCGCCGGACCAGTGGCTCTATCCCAACATCAACACCGGCTGCGTGGTGAAGTTCAACGAGAAGGGCGAGATCCTCGACAATCTCTGGGACCTTGGCGGCCTCAACCATCCTATGATCACCTCAATGCGCGAGCATCGCGGCTGGCTCTATCTCGGCGGCGTCTCCAACAACCGCATCGGGCGCTACCGCCTGCCCGATGCCGACCCGAACTGGTGCGCGCAGGACGCCTATTGGGGCGCCCGCTCATGATCGCCATCTGGAAAGCCTGGGCCAATTTTCGCGGCTTCGATCTCACCGGCAGCACCGTGCCGCCGATGGACGGGCCCTTGCGGCCGAACGCGAAGCTGGACGCGATGCCGATGCTGATGCAGCTCGACGATGTCGACAACCTCACGGCCGCGCATGACGGCATCCTCTGCTCTGCCGGCAACGATCTGCTGACGCTGTCGGCCACCGGCGATGCCTCGCAATTCGAGCTGAGCGCGCGCTGTCCGATGGATGGACCGGTGAGCAGCATCGCCGCCTTGAGCGAAAGCCTGGCGATCGCCGTCGAAGGGCGCGGAATTTTCCTGGAGGGTCCCGGCGCCGCCTCAGGGCCGCTGAAGGTCGAAGGCATCAATCCTTCTTGCGTGACGGCCATGGTCTTCGCCGATCCGACGACATTGTTCGTCGCCGTCGGATCGGATCGCCACGCGGCGAGCGAATGGAAGCGCGACCTAATGACGAAGTCGGCGAGCGGCTCGGTGTGGCGCATCAATACCCGCAGCGGCCGCGCCGAACGGCTTCTG
This sequence comes from Mesorhizobium sp. M2A.F.Ca.ET.043.02.1.1, assembly GCF_003952405.1. Taxonomy (NCBI): domain Bacteria; kingdom Pseudomonadati; phylum Pseudomonadota; class Alphaproteobacteria; order Hyphomicrobiales; family Phyllobacteriaceae; genus Mesorhizobium; species Mesorhizobium sp. M2A.F.Ca.ET.043.02.1.1. The sequence continues at coordinate 1,646,491 of NZ_CP034445.1, read as the reverse complement.
GGCGGGCTGGAGTTCGCGGCAGGCCTGGCGCTTTCGGGAGAGGACATCTTTGTCGCTGAAGCGTGGCGGCATCGCGTCCTTGCGCTGGCGGTCGGCTCACAGCCCCGCGTCGCGCTTGCGGCCTTGCCCGCCTATCCGGGTCGCATGACGCCGTCCGCCTCGGGCGGCTTCTGGCTGGCGATGTTCGCGCCCCGCAATCCGCTGGTCGAATTCGTGCTCAAGGAGGACGAATACCGGCGCCGCATGGTCGACACGATCGATCCGGCCTACTGGATCGCGCCGGCGCTTGCGACCGGAAAGAGCTTTCTCGAGCCGATCCAGGGCGGCGCGCGCAAGAAACTCAATATGCTCAAGCCGTGGTCGCCGACATGGTCGACCGGCCTGGTGGTGCGATGCGACGACCGCATGGCCATGCTGCGCAGCTACCAGAGCCGTGCCGACGGCGATGTCCATGGCGTGACGTCGCTCTGCGACACAGGTGGCAGGCTGATCGCCGGCGCCAAGGGTTCGGGCAAGATCGTGGCAATCGACGACGAGACGGCGGCATGAATTCACTGGTTCAACTGCGCGGGGTGTCCAAGGACTTTCGCGGCGTGCTCGCGATCTCGGACGTCAACCTCGACGTCCGTCGGGGCGAGATCCATGCCATCCTCGGCGAGAACGGCGCCGGCAAATCGACGCTGATGAAAGTGCTGGCCGGCGTCTATCAGCCGTCCTCGGGCGAGATGGTGCTGGATGGCAAGCCGACGGTTTTCAACTCGCCTTCCGATGCGCTCGCGCAGGGCGTCGCCATGGTCTTCCAGGAGACCAATCTGGTTCCGTCCATGTCGGTCGCGCAGAACATCTATCTTGGCGACGAAAAACTCTTCAACCGCCTGCGCGGCCTCAACATCCAGGCGCAGCGCTATCTTTTGTCGCTCAATTTCTACGTCGACCCCACGTCGCAGGTTTCCACGCTGGGCGCCGGCAAGAAGCAGATGGTCGAGATCGCGCGCGCCGTGCATCACCATGCCCGGCTCATCATCTTCGACGAGCCGACTGCGACGCTGACGCCGGAAGAGAAATTCCACTTCTTCAACCTGGCGCGCCGGCTGAAGGAGCAAGGCATCGCGATCATCTTCATCAGCCATGCGCTGGAGGAAGCGCTTTACCTGTCGGACCGCATCACGGTGATGCGCGACGCCAAGGTCGTCGTCACCGACGACACGCGCAATTTCGACCGCGATCGCATCGTGCAGGCGATGGTCGGACGAATCCTGTCCGGCGAGCTCTATGCCGGCGAGAAGCGCAAGGCGCGGCCGATGGGTAAGAAGATCCTGAGCGTCGAGAACCTGTCGATGGGCAATACGGTCCGAAACACCTCCTTCTCGGTGTTCGCGGGGCAGGTCACCGGCATGTTCGGCCTGGTCGGGGCGGGGCGGACGGAGACGATGAAGATCGTCGCCGGCGTCTTGAAGCGCGACTATTTCCACGGCGGCACCGTACGCTTCGAGGACCGGCCGGTCCGTTACCGCACGCCCCGGCCCGCTGTGCGCGACGGCATCGTCTATGTCACCGAGGACCGCAAGATCGAAGGCTTCTTCGAGACCATGACGATTGCCAGCAACGTCCAGCTCGGCGCGCTGGCGATCGGCACCAATCCGCTGACCGCGGTCACACCGCGCAATGCGCGCGAGCTTGCCACGGCCTGGACCAAGCGACTGGGCGTCAAGGCGATCGATGCCGATGCGCGCGTCATCGAGCTGTCGGGCGGCAACCAGCAGAAGGTCGTGCTGTCCAAGGCGCTCATCCAGAAGCCGAAGCTGGTCGTCCTCGACGAGCCGACGCGCGGCGTGGATGTCGGCACCATCGTCGAGATCCACAGCTTCATCAACGAGCTTGCCGACAGCGGCATGGCGGTGGTGGTGATCTCGTCCTATTTGCCTGAGATCCTGGCTCTCTCGGATCGTATTCTCGTTGCCCGGCAGGGGCGCGTCGTCGAGGAGATGGACATCGCCGAGGCCACCGAAAGCCGCATCATGTACGCGGCCGTGCACTGAACAGGCCGGCCCCGGCCGCCCGGCTCAGTGCAGGCCTGGGCGACGGGACCTACCACCTGTTCGTCGGCAGGACGAACATCTGCGCGATCTGGACATGCGGCGGTTGGCTCAGCGCGAAAATCACGCAGCGCGCCACGTCCTCGGGGTCAAGCGCCATGCCGAAGCGCTCGAAATATTGCCGCGCCGCTTCCTCGTCGCCGCGGTGGCGGGTCGTGACGATGCTGGTGCGCGTCAGGCCGGGCATGATCTCGATGACCCGCAGCGGCGTCTCCGCGAGCTCACCGCGGATGATGTCGCTCAGCATGTGCACGCCGGCCTTGCTGGCTGAGTAAGGCGCCTGCTCGGGCACGATCCGGAGCGCGCTGATCGAGCTCATGTTGACGATGTCGCCGCGGCCGCGCGCGACCATGCCGGGCAGGATCGCGCGCGTGACGCGCATCAGGCCGATCAGATTGGTCTCGATGATGGCAGACCAATCATCCGCCGATCCCTGGTCGAAACGGATGCGGCCGCCGATATCGTGGCCGGCATTATTGACCAGTATGTCGATGTCGCGGAATTCCGCCGGCACCTGTTCCAGGCAAGCGTCGACGGCCGACGCGTCGGTGATGTCCAGCGGGAGCGCAAAGACCTCGCCGCCCAGTTGGCTTGCCAACGCCTGAAGCGCCTCGGCCTGCCGGTCGGCAAGCACGATGCGCGTGCCGTCGGCCTGGAGGCTTGTCGCGATGGCTCGGCCGATGCCGCTCGCGGCGCCGGTGACGAAAGCTGTCTTTCGCCGAACTGTCATTCAGCCTCCTCCATGCGCCTTCCCGCTCAAGCCGCTCTTCGCGGCCTGGCCTTTTCCTTGGTGGCGCAGAGCGGCATCAGCCGGCCGGCATCCTTCTTGGACTCCAGCCGGTCGATGAAGTCCTCGATCGACCTTGCGGCCTCGCCGCCCACGATCGGCGCGGCGGCCGACCTGAAGCGCTCGCGGATTTCGGCTTCGGTCGCCGGGATCACATCCGGAAGCCCCATCGACAGCTGCCGCCCGTCCCCGAGCACGACATCGATGCTGGCGCCCTGCTTGGCCGGAAACTGTGCCGTCAGTTCGTCGCTCGCCGAGAGGTCGCTGGCATCGATCAGCCGCAGCGTCTCCTTATCCCGCAGGTCCCTGTAGTTGTCTTCCGAGAGACGGCCGCTGGCGAACACCGCTGCAACGCCATAAGGAATGCTCATCTTGGCCTGGAGTGAACGCTCGAAGGGGCCGGTGTTGTCACAACCCGGATAGGCCGCCGCGGCGGCGGGGACACGGATGTGGATCCGCTCGACGGGGGCTGCGCCGGGACCGATCATCTCGACGAGCTTGAGCGCGGTCTGGCAGGCCGTCTGGGCGAAATTACAGGCAGGCGCGGCCTTGTGGTAGACCGCCAGGATATCGGCCTCGCCGTCGGGGAAGAGCTGCACCGGCCCCCGCATCGGCCGGCGCGCGAAGGCGGCGAAGTAACCGGATTTTCCCTCAAGCACGTCCGGGCTGCCATAGGCACCGGCGGCCGCAAGCTGGACCGCCATCCAGGCGTTGCGCGCGGCAAAGCCCGGATGAAAGAACATGTCCGATCCGCCGCTCTTCGGCCACTGGTTGAGGCCGGACGACGTGTTGGCGGCAAAGGCGATCGTGGCCGCGGTCTGTTCCTTGTCGAGGCCGATGAGCCGCGCGGCGCCACATCCCGCGCCGATCGGAGCCACCAGCCCCGTCGGCCTGAACAGTCCCGAAAGCTCGCGGTCGATCAGCATTCGGCCCAGCCGCCCGCCGACCTCATAGGCGACGATTGCCGCCCGCAGCAGGTCGATCCCCGAAACCGCCTTCGTTTCGGCGAGCGCCAGCAGCAGCGGCCAGACGACAACGCCGTGATGGCATACGGATCCGGCGTGCATGTCCTCGCGGACCAGCCCATGCCCCTTGACCGCATTGACGAAGGCCGCGTCCGCCGGCGTGGCCTGCCGGCTTTCGCCAATGATGTGGCCGCCGCGCGCCGGCGTCACCGCGGCCAGCGCTTGCTGGCTCGGATCGAGCGCGGACGCCTCGAAGGCGCAGCCGAGGAAATCGAGCAGACAAAGCTTTGCCTTGGCGGTGACGGCAGGACTGAACACTTCCAAGGGCAGGCCGGCCAGCGTGTCGGCCAATTGCTTCGTGAAGCTTGCCATTCCCCAGTCCTCCGCGATTCCCACCTTCAGGCGCGGATTTCTATTCCCGCCCATTCTTCGACGATGCGTACCATCGAAGTGAAGTCCGAGTCCGGTCCGAAACGGGCATTCGTGGCGGCGAGCATCTGTCTTACCAGCGAGCCCGCGACCATCGGCACGCCGAGATTCTCCGCCTCGTCGACGCACATGCGAACGTCTTTGTAGGAGAGGGCGGTGGCGAAGCCGAAATCGAACGTTCCCGGCAGCACAGCGCGGGGAAACTTGTCCTGGGTGGCGCTGTTGCGGCCGCTCGAGGCATTGATAATGTCGCACATGATACGCGGGTCCAGCCCGGATTTCACACCCATCGCCAGCGCCTCGGCCGAGAGCAGGATGACGGCCGCCGCGATCATGTTGTTGCCGAGCTTGGCGACCTGCGCGGTGCCCGCATTCTCGCCACAATAGAACCGCTTGCCGAAATTGGCCAGCACAGGGTCGATCTCATCGAACACCGACTTCTTGCAAGAGACCATTACCGCGAGCGAGCCGCTGCTGGCTCCGGCGATGCCGCCAGAAACCGGCGCGTCGACCCAGGCGATGCCGCGGCCGGCCAGCTCCGCCGCGATGGTCTTGGCCATGCTGGGCCCGGTCGTTGACAGGTCGATTACCACTTTGGCTTTCGCGCCCGATATCAAGCCATCGGCGCCGAGCACGACCTCCTTGACGATCGGCGGCGTCGGCAGGCTGCAGAACACCACCTCGGCCTCGTCGGCGACGGCGGCGGCCGTGGCGGCCACGCTTATAGAATTGCCCGGCAGGTCCGCGGCGGCATCCGGCCTGGCGTCATGGACGATGACATGGTGGCCCGCTTCAGCAAGCCGTCTTACCATGGGCGCGCCCATGCGGCCGAGCCCAACGAACCCAAGCGTTCGAGTCTGCAAAGTTTTTACTCCGGGAAGGCCGCCTCGTGCAGACGGCCATGGGCTAGCAAATAAGCCAATTCCGGAGCGCAGCATAAGCTTCGCTCGCCGCATAACAGCTTTGCAAGGCGCCGGCTGGGCCTCCCTTGTCAACCGTCGCTCTGTGTCCCAAACTCAGGCGTTTGCCGCGTGCTCCAACAATGCGGTTACCGCATTCGAGCCAGAGGCCGCACTTTAATGTTCGATCTGAAGCAACTGCAGCTGTTCACCGCCGTGGCCGAGTTCGGCAGTTTCTCGCGCGCGGCGGTGGCGCTTTCGATCAGCCAGCCGGTGCTCAGCCGGCAGATCAAGGCGCTCGAGGACAAGGTCGGCGTCGCGCTGCTTTATCGCAATGGCCGCGGCATCGTGCTTACGGAAGCCGGCAAGATTCTGCAAAGCTACGCAGTGGCCCTGCTTGAGCAGGCCGCGCGCGCCGAGACGGAACTGGCGGCGCTGCGATCGAACCCGCGTGGCACGATCGTGCTCGGAATGCCGCCCTCGGTCGGCGTCGTGCTGACGGCGCCCCTGGTACAGAATTTCCGCGCCCAGTTCCCGCAGGTAAGCCTGAGGGTGATCGAAGGCTTCAGCGGCCATCTGCTCGAATGGCTGGTGATGGGCAAGATCGACGTCGCTGTCCTGTACAACGCGCCGAGGATGAACAATCTCCTGGCCGAACCCATACTGCGCGATGAGCTATTCCTGCTCGGCGCGAAGAACGATCCGCACAATCTCGGCCCCGGTCCCGTCGACGCCGACGTGATGTCCCGGCTGCCGATGATCCTGCCGGCGAGGCCGCATGGGCTGCGCGTGGTGCTGGATCACATCCTCGGATCCGCCGGCATCGAGCCCAACATCGAGGTCGAGGTCGACGCCATGCCCTCGACCTTGCGGCTGGTCGAGGCGGGGATAGGCTACACTATCCTGTCCTATTCGAGCTGCCACAACCTCGTCGCCGAAGGCAGGATCAACTACTGGCGCATCCGCAACCCGCCGATCGAGCGGGAACTGCTTCTGGCGACATCCAGCCAGCGGCCGACCACGACGGTCATACGCGCGCTGACGACGCTCATCCGCGATGAGGTGCGTGTCCTGCGCAAGCTCGGGGTCTGGGAGCCCCGTCCGCCGTCTCCTGGCCCTGAACCTGCCGCCGACCTCGGACGAGCGGGATAAGGAGCGAGCCATGTCGGCGCGCTGGAAGGTACGGCGCTCCTCGGCATTGCCGGACGCAGATTCTCCGCTTGGGCTTCAGCGGTTCTCGCTATGAGGGGGCGTTCTTTCGTGCGAAAGGCGGTCTGCCGCGTCGCATTGGTTAGGATCTAACCCTGCCCGCGCTCGCACGTTGCCCGCACGCCGTGAGGCCGTGCGATATACAAGATCTTCTTCGGCTTCCGCCCTCGAAAGCCTGCGGCCGCAAGCTGACGTCTGCTTGCGGCCCCGAATAGGATGCTGACCACCTCGACGTTGAGCGACGCTGTGGCGGACTGAGCGGATTCTTGGCGGTTTGTTACGCAGATTAAGGTCGCTTCGATCTTGAAGCACTTCAATAATGATATAAGTGTATGAAATCATTGATTTATTAGGAAAATTCTGGCGGAGAGAGCGGGATTCGAACCCGCGTTACGGTTTCCCGTAAACACACTTTCCAGGCGTGCGCCTTCAACCACTCGGCCACCTCTCCGTCCTTGACATCTCGCGCCGGCCGGTTTTGCCGCGCGGGTTGGGGAGATGCTCCCATGGGAAGTCCTTGACGGATATGTGGTGTGCCTTCAACCGGCGGGCAACCCTTCCCCGCACCCGCTAGCCGTCTAGGCAAACAGGCGCGGGGCTCATCTAGTCGATCCGAAAGCGAATGCCAAGCCATAATGGCGATGCAAAGGCTTTTGGCCGTGGATGGCCTCGAAGGCCGCCGCAACGAGGGCGTGCCGCGCGTTCGCGTGATGTATGCGGGCCGACCCGTAAGACCGTTCGCGCCTAAGCTGCAGCCTGGTTTCAGCGTGCGTGAGAGGGTGGACAGCGATCTGCAGGCAATGTCGTGGAAGTCGACAAGGTGACCGCATTGGGGGGAATCTCCGCCGTAAGCTCGCGCAGGGGCATTGAGCCGGATCAAATTCCTTGCAGCCGTCGCCTTGCTATGTTGCCCGCTTCCCGGGACAAGGTTGAATGCGCATCGCGATCCTGTCTGACATCCATGCCAACCGTGAGGCGTTCGACGCAGTCCTCGAGGTCGTTCGGAAGCAGGCGCCGGACCAGCTGGTTCTGCTTGGCGATCTGGTCGGCTACGGGCCCGATCCTGTCTATGTGGTCGAGAAAGCCGCCGATCTGGTGGAGGGCGGCGCGTTCTGCATCAAGGGCAACCACGATGAAGCGGCGGCCTTGGGCCGGACCGACATGACGGAGAACGCGCGGGCCGCCATCGAGTGGACCCGCGAACGGCTCGCCCAGGAGCATCTCGACTTTCTCGCGCAGCTGCCGCTTTCGCTCCGGTCCGAAGACCGGCTGTATGTGCACGCCAGCGCGGAACGGCCGGAAAAATGGCTGTATATACGGGACGTCGACGCGGCAGAACGCTGCCTGTCGTCAAGCGATGCCCGCTTCATCTTCTGTGGCCATACCCACATTCCAGCCATCTACTACGCTTTGCCCGGCAGCCGGCCGGTTCATTTTCGGCCGCTGGACAATGTAGGGGCGCCCTTGTCCGAGCTTAGGCGGCATCTTGTCATCGTCGGGGCGGTCGGCCAGCCGCGTGACGGCAACCCGGCCGCCTGCTTCGCGCTTCTCGACACGGAACGGCGCGAGGTGACGATGGTGCGCGTTCCTTACGATCATGAAGAAACCGCCCGCAAGATTCAGGCGTCAGGCTTGCCCGGGTGGCTCGGCATGCGCTTGAAGATCGGCCGCTAGTCAACCTGGAGGCGATGGATGCAGAAGTTCGAGGCAGGGGCAAGCATCGATGGTTTCGAGCTCGTCGAGCGGCTTCAATCCGGCGCCATGGCAACGCTATGGCGCGCGAGAAATCCGAATTTCGATTTCCCGCTTCTGCTGAAGATGCCGTTTCTCGACCCGGGCGGAGACGTTTCCGTCATTCTCGGCTTCGAAGCCGAGGAACTGATCCTCAAACGCCTGTCGGGTCCGCATGTGCCACGCTTCGCGGCATCCGGAAGCCTGGCGAAGGTTCCCTATATTGCCATGGAGTTCGTCGCCGGCATCGGTCTGGCGGAGCTGACGAACCGCGCGCCACAGCCGCCGGACGAGGTGACAAGGATCGGCGCGGAAATCGCGAAGGCGCTCGCCGCCTTGCACCGCCAGAAGGTCGTCCATCTCGATCTCAAGCCTGAAAACATCATTCTGGCCGAGCGCGGCGCCGTGCTCTTGGACTTCGGCCTCGCCCGCCATGCGGAGCTTCCGGACCTTCTCGGCGAAGAGAGTTCCGTGCCGATGGGCACGGCAGCCTATATGTCGCCGGAACAGGTGCTGGGCGAGAGGTCCGATCCGGCAAGCGATATATTCGCGCTGGGCTGCATCCTCTATCAGCTCGCCACCGGCGAGGAGCCATTCGGGCGTCCGGCCACTTTCGCGGGAATGAAGCGCAGGCTCTACCATGCGCCCAAGCCGCCGCGAGACATCGATAAGGCCATACCTAGGTGGCTGGAGGCCGTCATTGTGCGCTGCATGGAAGTCGACCGATCCAGGCGCTATGGCGAAGCGGCGCATGTTCTTTCGGATCTCAGGAATCCCGATCAGGTTGTGGTCGCCAGGAAGAGCGCGCTGTCGAACGAACGGGTCTGGGGCGCGATCAGGAACCTTTTCCGCAGAACGGACGAGAAGTCGCTGGTTGGCAAGGCGGCGAGCTCGGCAGTGCGCGCCGGACCGCCGATCGTCTTGGCCGCGGTCGACCTTGCCAATGGAAGCGATGCGCTGGCCGGCGAGGTTCGCAACGAAACCGCGCGTGTCCTTGCGGCACGTCCGGATTCCTGGCTGGCCTGCGTGACGGTGTTGAAGACCGAGATTGTCGGCAAGACACCGGATGTCGATGAATCAGGGCGCCTTGTCTATCTGCAGCGGCTGGTCGCGCTGAAGGACTGGGCGCGTCCGCTGCATCTGCCGGAGGACCGCATAAGCTATCACGTGCTGGAGGCGGTCAGTCCGGCCGACGCGATCCTCAACTATGCCGAGCACAATGATGTCGGGCACATCGTTGTCGGCGCCCGATCCTCTTCGGCAATTCGCCGCCACCTCGGCAGCGTGTCGACCAAGGTCGTGGCGCGGGCCCTTTGCTCGGTGTCGGTCGTGCGCTTGAAAGCGGTCGAGGAGGAAAGGCGGCTGTCGCCGTGAAGTGGTCGGTGCTCTGCAAGCGAGCTTGACTTCGGCCTTGCCTGCCTGTCGACTGCTTGCAGAATTGCATTGGGCTTTGCGAGGGGCATTGTCCTGACATGGCATCGATCGACCAGCAACCCGCGGGGCGGCCGGACAGCGGGCTTTCCTTCATCCCAGTGGCCTGGCTCGTCATCGTCATGGGCCTGTCGGCCTATGGCCTGATCTCGAACTGGCGGCTGATCGGCGACTTCAGCCTGCCGGATAACGTCCTCTTCCTGATCTATGGCGGCCTCGCCGGCGGCGTCATCACCATTCTGTGGGGGCTGTACCTGCTTGGTCTCGCCTTCAACCGATCGGCCCGTTTCCCGCGCCACTACACGATCTGGCAGGTCGCCATCATCATATGGATCCTGGTCCGCCAGGCCTATGTGCTGCTGGTGTCCGACTTCGTGTTCTCGGCCGAGGGGCTGGGCTTCACCGTCGCCGAGATCGCCGTCGGCCTGCTCTGTATCTATCTCCTGCGCAACGGGGCCGGCGCAGAGACGGTCTACGCCAACCTGGAGACCGAGCGGCCGCCGGTCTTCGTCTCGATCTTCGCCGCGCTGCTCGGCATCATCCTTGGCGGCGTGATCGGCGCATTTGGTGGGTTCTTCGCCGGTTCGCTGATCGCGGACCTGACGCATATGAGCTGCTTCGAGGGCGCCTGCGGATTTTTCGCCGCTTTCATCGGGCTGGGCGGCCTGATCGTCGGCGCGATCGCCGGCGGCATTTTCGCAATCTGGCGGGTCAACCGGCGCGGGCCGCCGCGGGCTCGGTAATTTCAAGGTGTCAATTTCATGGGGGCCGCGATTGCGCGGGAACCACGCACGCTCTATGTCGATGGCGGGGTAGACGGGAGCCTTCCCGGGAGAGCGTCGATGTTGCGTTTCATCTTTCGGCTGGCAGCCATGATAGCGCTGTCGATTTCGGTCATCATGGCGGTGATCGACACTACACGCTCGGTCGCCGCCTCCTCGCTGGTGATGACGCCGCTCAACGCAAGCTGGCTGGCGGTCTCGCCGGATACCCGGGCCGCCTTCGAGAGCTTCGTGCGCGCCAAGGCAAGTCCGCTGGTGTGGGACGGCGCCTTCGCCTGGGTGCTCGCGCAGCCTGGTTTCGCCGTGTTCGCGGTGCTTGCTTTCCTGCTCTACGCCATTGGCTACCGGCGCAGGCGCCGGGGCGCGGAATTCGCTCCAAGTTCCTGAAGGCTCTTGTTGCGACGCTATTCCGGGCGGAATGCTACGGCGAAACCGCCGAGCCTGCCGCTTCACTTTTCCTGGAATTGCTCAAAGAGCCGTGCCGGACCGCCGGTAACCGCTTTTTCCAACAGGTCAAAAATCCACGTGAATTTTGTTTCGCGCCGTGCCAGATTGGCCGCGAGCGGGAAGGGCAAACACTTCCTGCCTGGCATCGCCAGCCTGCCGGAGAACCGGGCAGGCAGGCGGCGCAAAACGGAAAAATAACCGACAGGGTGTGGATCACATGAAACGTATCGTTCTCGGCCTTCTGGCCGCAACCGCAATGGTTCTTCCGGCTTTCGCCGCGGACGTGCAGCCGGCCATCCTCTATGATCTGGGCGGCAAGTTCGACAAATCCTTCAACGAGGCCGCCTATCACGGCGCCGAGAAGTTCAAGACCGAAACCGGCGTCGCCTATGTCGAATTCGAAGTCTCGAATGCCTCGCAGCGCGAGCAGGCGCTGCGCCGCTTCGCCGAGGACGGCCGCAACCCGATCGTCATGGCCGGCTTTGCCTGGGAGGACGCGCTGAAAGCGGTCGCGAAAGACTATCCTGACCTGAACTTCGCCATCATCGACGATGCCGTCGACCTGCCCAATGTGCGCTCGCTGGTCTTTAAGGAGAACGAAGGCTCCTACCTCGTCGGCATCCTGGCGGCGATGGCATCGAAGTCGAAGAAGGTCGGCTTCATCGGCGGCATGGATATCCCGCTGATCCGCAAGTTCGAATGCGGCTATGTCGGCGGCGCCAAGTCGGCAGGTGCGACCGACGTCATCCAGAACATGACCGGCGACACGCCGGCCGCCTGGAACGACCCGGCCAAGGGCGGTGAGATCGCCAAGACGCAGATCGACCAGGGCGCCGACGTGGTCTACGCGGCGGCTGGCGGCACCGGCGTCGGCGTGCTGCAGGCGGCGGCGGATGCCGGCAAGCTCGGCGTTGGCGTCGATTCCAACCAGAACGGCCTGCAGCCGGGCAAGGTGCTGACCTCGATGATGAAGCGCGTCGACGTCGCCGTCTACAACGCCTTCATGGACGGCAAGAACGGCACCTTCAAGGGCGGCCTCCAGAATCTCGGCCTCAAGGAAGGCGGCGTTGACTACGCCATGGACGACAACAACAAGGCGCTGGTGACCGACGAGATGAAGGCAGCGGTCGAAAAGGCCAAGGCCGACATCATCGCCGGCAAGATCGAGGTGCACGACTATACCGCTGACAACAAGTGCCCCTATTGATCGGCAGCTGAAGCAGGGTTGAAACCGCCGGGCCAGCGCCCGGCGGTTTCGTTTTTGGCCGGGGGTGATGCGGCCGACGATCGAAGCCGTGGCCGAAGGCGACATCCTATAACGTCCCGACGAGATAGCCGAGCGCGAAGGCTGCCAGCAGGGCGAGCGCAATGACAAAACCAAGCCTGCCGCCAAGCGAATGCAGGCCGACGCCGTAGGGTTTGCGCTCGACCCGGTGGATCATCACCGGCGGCGGTTCGGCCTCGGGAGCGGCAATGCCGGCGAGCCGCGCCTGCATCTGCGGCAGTTCGGCAAGGCGTTGCGTGACCAGCTCCCAGCGATTGCCGCGCGCTCCGGGCGCCGCGGGATCAAGCGCGCGCAGGCGCTCGGCGAGCCGCAGCACCGTGTCGCGAAAGGCGGGATCGATCTCGAGGTCGCGCTCGGCGCGGGCGCGTTCTCTGTCGTTCATCAAGCCGAAGACATAGTCGCCGGCCCGGGCGACGCGGTCGCTTTCACTGGACATGGCCGTCTTTTCCCATGGCTCCTCACCAATGCGGCGGCTTGCTCACCGGCACGTCGGAGGCGGTCTGCTCCTCCAGTTCAAGGAACCGGTTGGTCAGGGCTGCAAGCTTGCGCTCCATGCGCTCGATCACCTTCCACTGTTCGGCGATCTGGCCGGACAGTTCCTCGATGGTCTTTTCCTGCTCGGCGGCGCGGATTTCCAGCGTCGTCAGCCGATCGTCAGGCGTGGCCATGCAAAACCGTTCCTTGCGAATATGAAGCCTTCACCCAAGCAGATATTGGTGGGATGCCCACGAGTACCCGCTTATGCTCAGTTGGTTCTCGCAGGTTCCGATCGCAAAACCGCGGGACACTTTTGCGGAACCTGCTCAGGTTCGAAATTGACAAGGGCGCGGGGATTTGTCGAGAGTGAACGGCCGATTGGCATAAGCGGGGCATCATGCTAGGCATTTTGACCAAGCGATAAAAATACTGAGTGGGACAGGCTGCATGGCGCAAGCCGCAATTGAGCTCATAGGCATCAACAAGAGCTTTGGCGCGGTGCGCGCCAACCGCGACATCAACCTGGAGGTCGCGCGCGGCACCATCCACGGCATTGTCGGCGAGAACGGCGCCGGCAAGTCGACGCTGATGTCGATCCTCTACGGCTTCTACCAGGCCGACAGCGGCGAAATCCGCGTCGGCGGCAAGCCTGTTTCGATCCACACCTCCAACGATGCCATCGCGCTCGGCATCGGCATGGTCCACCAGCATTTCATGCTGGTCGACAATTTCACGGTGCTGGAAAACGTCATCCTCGGTGCCGAAAGCGATGCGCTGCTGAAGAGCAGCATAACCAAGGCGCGCTCGGAGCTTGACCGACTGGAACGCGAATACGGCCTCGAGGTCGATCCCGACGCCGTCATCGAGGAGCTGCCGGTCGGCCTGCAGCAGCGCGTCGAGATCCTCAAGGCGCTCTATCGCGGCGCCGAGATCCTGATCCTCGACGAGCCGACGGGCGTGTTGACGCCGGCTGAGGCCGACCACCTCTTCCGCATCCTCAAGCAATTGAAGGACCAGGGCAAAACGATCGTGCTCATCACGCACAAGCTGCGCGAGATCATGGCGATCACCGACACGGTTTCGGTCATGCGCCAGGGAACGATGGTCGCGACCAGGACGACAAAGGAAACCACGGTCGGCGAATTGGCCGAGCTGATGGTCGGCCGGCGCGTGCTGCTCAGGGTCGAGAAGGGCCAGTCGGAAGCCGGCGCGGTGAAACTGTCGGTGAAGAACCTGACGGTGAAGGACCAGCGCGGCGTCACCATGGTCGACGACGTTTCGTTTGACGTGCGCGGCGGCGAGATCGTCGGAATTGCCGGCGTTGCCGGCAACGGCCAGTCCGAGCTGCTGGAGGCGATTTCCGGCATCAGGCATGCGGTCTCCGGCGAGGTGATGCTCGACGGCAAGCCGATCGACCTCACCGGCAAGGCCGATCCCGGCGAATTGCGCGACCGCGGGCTGGCCCATGTGCCGGAGGACCGCCACCATGTCGGGCTGGTGCTCGCTTTCGAGGAAAACGAGAATTCCATCCTCGGCTATCACGATGACGAGCGCTATCTGAAGGGGCCGTTCCTCGACGTCGATGTCATCATGGCCGACGCCAAGGACAAGATCGAGAAATACGACATCCGCCCCGCCAATCCGCGGCTGAAGACGGCCAATTTCTCCGGTGGCAACCAGCAGAAGATCGTGCTGGCCAGGGAAATGGAACAGGACCCCGGCGTGCTGATCGTCGGCCAGCCTACGCGCGGCGTCGATGTCGGCGCCATCGAATTCATCCACAAGCGGCTGATCGCCATGCGCGACCAGGGCAAGGCCGTGCTGGTGGTGTCGGTCGAGCTCGACGAGATCCGCTCGCTTTCCGACCGCATCCTGGTGATGTTCGCCGGCCGTGTCGTCGGCGAGCGCGGCCCCGAGGCGACCGAAGGCGAACTCGGCTTGCTGATGGCCGGCGTCGAGCACCAGGAGGCCGCCGAATGAGCACGCCCTATGCCAAGCTGCCGGCCTGGGCCGATTACGGGCTGATCCCGCTGATCAACCTGTCGGTCGCCTTCATCGTCGCCGGTTTCGTCGTCATGCTGGTTGGCGAGAACCCGTTCCGCGCTGCCGTCATCCTCGTCGAAGGCGCCTTCGGCAGGGGCACGGGCATCGCCTTCACGCTCTTCTATGCCACCACCTTCATCTTCACCGGACTGTCGGTGGCGGTGGCGGCGCATTGCAGCCTGTTCAATATCGGCACCGAGGGCCAGGCCTATATAGGCGGCCTGGGCATCGCGCTCGTTTGCCTGAGCCTCGACAGCGTGATGCCCTGGTGGGTGATCTTTCCGATCGCGATCGTGGCCGCCGCGGCGTTCGGCGCGCTTTGGGGCCTGATCCCGGCCTATCTGCAGGCCAAGCGCGGCTCGCACATCGTCATCACCACCATCATGTTCAACTTCATCGCGGCCTCGGTGATGGTCTATCTCTTGGTCGGCGCGCTGAAGCCGGCCGGCTCGCAGGCGCCGCAGACGCGCAATTTCCTTGCCGGGGCGGAACTGCCGAAACTCAACTGGGTGATTGAATTGTTCGGCGCCAAGATCCGCTCGGCGCCGCTCAACATCTGCTTCCTGCTGGCTCTGGTCATGGCCTTCCTGGTCTGGCTGCTGATCTGGCGCACCCGGCTCGGCTATGAGATGCGCACCTATGGCCACAGCCCGAAGGCCGCGCGCTACGCCGGCATTTCGGAAACCCGCATCATCATCACCGCGATGATGATCTCAGGCGCGCTGGCCGGCATGATGGCGCTCAACCCCGTCATGGGCGACCAGCACAATGTCGCGATCGATTTCGTGTCCGGCGCCGGCTATGTCGGCATCGCGGTGGCGCTGATGGGCCGGCTGCATCCGGTCGGCATCGTCCTGGCGGCGATCCTGTTCGGCATGCTCTACCAGGGCGGCGCCGAGCTTGCCTTCGAGATGCCGGCGATCAGCCGCGACATGATCGTCATCATCCAGGGCCTTGTCATCCTGTTCGCCGGCGCGCTGGAACATATGTTCAGGCCTTATATCCAGGCGCTTTTCGCCTCGGTCAGTCCGAAGTCGGTCGGCATGCAGGCGGTCAAGGGGACAGGGGCCTGAAATGGACATGTTCAATGCAATCGTCCAGGTGCTGGACTCGACCATCCGCCTTTCTGTGCCGCTGCTGCTCGCCTGCCTTGCCGGTCTTTATTCGGAGCGCGCCGGCATCTTCGACATCGGGCTCGAAGGCAAGATGCTGGTCGGCGCCTTTGCCGGCGCGTCGGCTGCCGCCGTCTTTCACTCAGCCTTCATCGGCCTCGGCATGGCGATCCTGATCTCGGTCGCCTTCGCCATGGCGCACGGCTTTGCCTCGATCACGCATCGCGGCAACCAGATCGTCTCGGGCGTCGCGATCAATTTCGTTGCCGCCGGTTCGACGATCATCCTTGGCCAGGCCTGGTTCCAGCAGGGCGGGCGCACGCCGGCGCTGCAGCCGGGCGAACGCTTCGAGGCGATCATCTGGCCCGGCGCCGAGGCAATCAGGGATGTGCCGATCATCGGACCGATCTATGCCGAGCTGATCTCGGGCCATTCGATCCTGGTCTATTTCGCCTTCGCCATGGTGCCGTTCACCTGGTGGGTGCTGTTTCGCACCCGCTTCGGGCTCAGGATGCGCGCCGTGGGCGAGAACCCGGCCGCCGTCGACACCGCGGGCATCTCGGTCGCGTGGCTGCGCTATCGCGCGCTGATCTGCACCGGCATTCTCACCGGCGTTGCCGGCGCCTACCTGTCGATGGTCCAGAATGGCGGCTTCGTGAAGGACATGACGGCGGGCAAGGGCTATATCGCGCTGGCCGCGTTGATCTTCGCCAAGTGGAAGCCGGTTAACGCCATGTTCGCCTGCCTGCTGTTCGGCTTCCTCGACGCGGCCTCGATCCGCCTGCAGGGGTCGCCGCTTCCCCTTGTCGGCAAGGTGCCGGCGCAGTTCATGCAGGCGCTGCCCTATGTGCTGACCGTCATTCTGCTGGCGGGCTTTATCGGCAAGGCCATTCCGCCGCGCGCCGGCGGTGTGCCCTATGTCAAGGAACGCTAAGGTCGGGAACGCTGAGGTCGGGAACGCTGAGGCTGGATCTTGGTTCGGCGACCGGCATTTGAACAAGATCGTGGGAGAGAAGAAGCGGATGTCGCATGATCTGTTCGAAGCGGCGAAGACGGCGATGGGCAAGGCCTATGCGCCCTATTCGAAATTCCCGGTGGGCGCCGCGCTTCGCACCGAGGACGGGCGTGTCTTCACCGGCGCCAATATCGAGGTGGCGTCCTATCCGGAAGGATGGTGCGCCGAGACGACCGCGCTCGGCCACTACATCATGGGCGGCGGCGGCAGGATCGTCGAGATCGCCGTGATCGCCGAACGCATGGCCAAATGTTCGCCCTGCGGCGGCTGCCGGCAGCGGCTGGCGGAATTCTGCCGGCCGGACACAAAGCTCTATCTCTGCGACGACACCGGCGTGGCCGAGACGGTCACCATGGGCGAGATGCTGCCTTACGGCTTCAGGGGCGATATCCTGAAATGAAGGAAGCGCTGGATCATCTGGTCGAGAAGCTGGACGGGCTGGCGCCCAAGGCGGCGCTTGTGCTGGGCTCGGGCCTTGGCGGGCTGGTCGACCAGGTCAAGGATGCCAGGCGCGTCTCTTATGCCGAGTTGCCGGGCTTCCCGCGCAGCGGTGTTTCAGGCCATGCAGGCGAGGTGGTTGCCGGGCATTTCGCCGGCACGCCGGTGCTGATGCTGTCCGGCCGCGCGCATTACTACGAGCATGGCAACGCCGCCGCGATGCGCCCGGCGCTGGAGGTGCTGACCGGCATCGGCATTTCTCACCTCATCCTCACCAACGCCGCCGGCTCGGTCGATCCCGAGATGGGACCTGGGTCGGTGATGCTGCTCACCGACCACATCAATTTTTCCGGCTCCAACCCGCTGATCGGCGAGCCGAGCGACCGCCGCTTCGTCGGCCTCACCGAGGCCTACGATGCCGGCCTGCGCGGCGCCATCGAAAAGGCGGCGAAGGCGACCGGGACTTCGCTGCACAAAGGCGTCTATATGTGGTTCTCCGGACCCTGCTTCGAAACGCCGGCCGAGATCCGCATGGCGCGCGTCATGGGCGCCAACGCTGTCGGCATGTCGACCGTGCCGGAGGTCATTCTCGCGCGTTTCCTCGGCCTCAAGGTCGCCGCCTGCTCGGTCATCACCAACCTGGCGGCCGGCATGACCGGAGCGGAACTCTCGCACCAGGAAACCAAGGACATGGCGCCGATCGGCGGCGCGCGGCTGGCGACGATCCTGCGGCGGGTCTTCCAGGACGGCTTGCCCGACTGATGCTGCCGCAGGAGATCATTCGCCGCAAACGCGACGGCCACAGGCTCTCGTCCGACGAGATCGCGGCCTTCGTCGCCGGGCTGACGGCCGGCACCATTTCCGAAGGCCAGGTCGGCGCTTTCGCCATGGCGGTGTTCCTCAACGGCATGAGCCGCGAGGAAGCGGTGGCGCTGACGATTGCCATGCGCGATTCCGGCGACGTGCTCGACTGGTCCGACCTGCCTGGCCCGGTCACCGACAAGCATTCGACGGGCGGCGTCGGCGACAACGTCTCGCTGATGCTGGCGCCGATCGTCGCCGCCTGCGGCGCCTATGTGCCGATGATCTCCGGCCGCGGCCTCGGCCACACCGGCGGCACGCTGGACAAGATGGATGCCATTCCCGGCTATGCCAGCCAGCCGGATTTACCGCTTTTCCGCAAGACGGTGCTCGAGACCGGCTGCGCCATCATCGGCCAGACCGCCGATCTGGCGCCCGCCGACCGCAGGCTCTACGCGATCCGCGATGTGACGGGAACGGTCGAATCCATACCGCTGATCACCGCTTCGATCCTGTCGAAGAAGCTTGCCGCGGGCCTGGGCTCGCTGGTGCTCGACGTCAAGCTCGGCAACGGCGCCTTCATGGAAAAGTCGCGCGATGCGGTGGCCCTGGCGAACAGCCTGGTGGAGGTCGCCAACGGCGCCGGTCTGAGCGCATCGGCGCTGGTGACGGGCATGAACGAACCGCTGGCCTCCGCTGCCGGCAACGCGGTTGAGGTAAAGAATGCCGTCGACTTCCTCACCGGCCGTTTTCGCGACAAGCGGCTGGAGGACGTGACGGTGGCGTTGGCGGCCGAGATGCTGCAGTCGGCAGGGCTGGTTTCGTCGCAGCAAGATGGTCTCAGGCGCGCGACCGAAGCGCTCGCCGGCGGCCGGGCGGCTTCCGTCTTCGCGCGGATGGTGGCAGTGCTTGGCGGTCCCGGCGATTTCATCGAGAAGCCGGAAAAGTATCTGCCGACGGCGCCGGTCGAACTGGCCGTGACGGCGGAACAGGACGGGTTCGTGACCGGCATTGCCACGCGCGATATCGGGCTGGCCGTTGTCACGCTCGGCGGCGGGCGTTCCCGTCCGGATGACAAGATCGATCATGCGGTCGGCTTGACCCGGCTGTTGCCGGTCGGCGCCGAGGCGCGCTCAGGCGAGGCGCTGGCGCTGGTGCACGCCCGCACAGACGCGGAGGCCGAGGCGGCAGCGGCGGCCGTGCGTGCCGCTTATACGATCGGAGGTTCCAAGCCGCCCGCCGAGAAGACCGTGCTCAGGCGGATATTGGCGCGATAAAGCAGGTCACCGTTTCGCGGAAACGGTGACCTGCTTTATCTGTTTTGTTTTGACGCAATTCCGGACGGAAAACCGCTGCACACTTTTCCTGGAATTGCTTATGACACTTACTGGACGAGCAGCAGCGCGCCGTCCTGGACCTGGTATTTCTGCAACCGCTGCAGGAAGCTCATGCCGATGAGGTTGGTCTGCAGCGCCCGGTCGTCAAGCACCATCGCCTGGACGTTGTCGACCGAGATCTTGCCGATCTGCAGGTGGTCGACTGTCACAACAGCGGCCTTGATCGCCCCATTGGCGGTGTTCGCCTGTTGATTGAAATCTGACGGGTTGAGCGAGATGCCGATCCTGCGCGCGGTCGAGGCGTTGATGGCGACCAGTGTCGCGCCGGTGTCGATCATGCCGTCGATCTGCCGGCCGTTGAGCTTGAACTGCGACGTGAAATGGCCGCGGGCATCGGCATTGACCAGAACCTGCCGGCCAAGCGGCATCGGCGTGGCCGGTTTGGCCGCGACCGAGGCGAGATTGACCTGGGGCTCGGACTTCGGCGCCGCCGGCCGCGCGGCATCGGTCGATTTGAGCAGTCCGTCCACCAGATGCGGATTGGCCTGAAAGACGATCGGAATCGAGGCCGAGGTTCCGGCAAAAATACCGAGGATGAGAAGCTTGCGCAGCATGGATGCCCCTTGGATCAAGGCAACATCCTAACGCTGGCATGGTGTTTGCCGCTTTAATGTGCGCCGGAACCGCGCGGTTGTGTAAACGCGCGGTAAACGGATGCGCTCACTTTGTCCCGTACATGCGATCGCCGGCGTCGCCGAGGCCGGGCATGATATAGCCCTTGTCGTTCAGCTGGCGGTCGATCGAGGCGGTGAAGATCGGCACGTCCGGATGCGCCTTGGTGAAGCGCTCGATGCCTTCGGGGGCGGCAAGCAGGCAGAGGAAGCGGATGTTGGTGGCGCCGCGTCCCTTCAGCTTATCGATCGCGGCAATCGCCGAATTGGCGGTCGCCAGCATCGGATCGACGACGATCACCAGGCGGTCGGCAAGGTCGCTCGGCGCCTTGAAGAAATATTCGACGGCTTCCAGGGTCTCATGGTCGCGGTAGAGGCCGATATGGGCGACGCGGGCGGCTGGCACCAGATCGAGCAGGCCCTCGAGCAGGCCATTGCCGGCGCGCAGCACCGAGGCGAAGACCAGTTTCTTGCCTTCCAGCGTCGGCGCCTCCATCTCCTCGATCGGCGTCTCGATCATGGTCGTGGTCAGCTCGAGATTACGGGTCACTTCATAGCCGAGCAGCAGCGAGATCTCGCGCAGCAGCCGCCGGAAGCCGGCCGTCGAGGTCTCCTTCTTGCGCATGATGGTCAGCTTGTGCTGGACAAGGGGGTGGTCGACGACGGTGACGCCCTGCATGGTCTGCTCCAGTGAGTGGTGAATAGTGAATAGTGAATAGTGAATAGTAAGCGGGTTTGCGAGTCCTGATGGTTCTACGATTGCCTTGACATGCCGAAGCGCGCCGGCAAACCAACCATTCACCATTCACCATTCACCATTCACCATTCACCATTCACCATTCACCATTCACCATTCACCGGCCGCGAGCGTCGAGTCTGCTCAGCAGCATAGCCTTAGTCTTCTTGTCCACGAACGCCGCCTCGATGGCCGTCCGCGTCACGGCGGTAAGCGCCTTGTCGTCCATGCGGAAATGCTCGGCCGCGATATCGTATTCGCGCTTCAGCGAAGTCCAGAAATAGGGCGGGTCGTCGGAGTTGAGCGTCACCTTGCAGCCGGCGGCGCGCAGCGCCGGAAAGGGATGGTCGGCGAAGCTGTCGAAGACTTTCAGCGCGATGTTGGAGCCCGGGCAGCATTCCAGCACCACCCCCTCGGCGGCGATGCGGCGCACGAGGTCCGGGTTCTCGATGGCGCGCACGCCATGGCCGATGCGGGAGGGGCGGATGTGGTCAAGGGCGGCATGAACACTTTCCCAACCCATCAGCTCGCCGGCATGGATGGTGATGCCGAGGCCGGCTTCACGCGCGATCTCGAAGGCGCGCACATAGTCCTCGAAATCGCCAATGCGCTCGTCGCCGGCCACGCCGAAACCGGTCACCAGCGGATGGCCGCAGCGCGCCGCGAAGCGTGCGGCCTGCTCGATCGCCTCGACCCCGACATGGCGCACGCCGGTGACGATCATGCGGCCTTCGATCCCTGTCTTGGCCTTGGCGCGGGCCATGCCTTCGCCCAGCGCATCGGTATAGGCTTTTGGCGAGAGGCCAGCCTTCTTCGCATGGTCCGGCGAGGTGAAGACCTCGGAATAGATGGCGCCGTCGCGAGCGAGGCTGGTCAGATAATAGTCGGCGAGACGCGCATAATCGTCTTCCGTGCGAAACAGGTCGGACGCGAAATCATAAGCGGCGAGAAAGGAGGTGAAATCGTGCCAGACGAAGGAGCCATCTTGGATATAGGGCGAAGGATCCTTGCCATATTTGCGGGCCTGGGCAACGACAAGCTCGGGCGCCGCCGCGCCTTCGATGTGGCAGTGCAGTTCGGCCTTCAAGATCATGCGGTCATCGCGCCCAGCATGCTGTTCTCGCACGGAATCTGGCCGGAAAATCATGCGGGACCTTTCTCGACCGGGTTTTGCAAGCGCGGCCGAAAACCGCGCCTTGGACAATAGCGTCGGCACCATCGATCGGCTATGGTCCCGCCGGTTTTATGACGGATCAAAATAATGTCAGTTGAGAGAACCACGGCCGCGGGCGGCATGGAAACCTCCTATGGTTTCAGGAAGGTCGGGGCAGGCGAGAAGCAGCCCCTGGTCAATGACGTCTTCCATAAGGTGGCCAATCGATACGACCTGATGAACGATCTGATGTCGGCCGGGTTGCATCGGTTGTGGAAGGACGCGATGGTCGCCTGGCTGAACCCGCCGAAACGGCCGGGCTGGAAGGTGCTCGATGTCGCCGGCGGCACCGGGGACATCGCCTTCAGGATCGTCGAAGCCAGCCAGCGCCAGGCCCATGCCACCGTGCTCGACATCAACGGTTCCATGCTCTCCGTCGGCCGCGACCGCGCCGAGAAGCAGGGGCTTGCGGCAAACACCGACTTCGTCGAGGCCAATGCCGAGGAGTTGCCGTTCGAGAGCGAGACCTTCGACGCCTATACGATCGCCTTCGGCATCCGCAACGTGCCGCGCATCGAGGTCGCCCTTGCCGAAGCCTATCGCGTGCTGAAGCGCGGCGGCCGGTTTCTGTGCCTTGAATTCTCGGAGGTCGAGATGCCGCTGCTCGACAAGGCCTATGAGGCCTGGTCGTTCAACGCGATCCCCAGGATCGGCAAGGCGGTGACCGGCGACGGCGAGCCCTATTCCTACCTCGTCGAATCCATCCGCAAGTTCCCCAACCAGCAGAATTTCGCGGCGATGATCGCCCGCGCCGGCTTCGATCGCGTCACCTTCCGCAACTATTCGGGCGGCATCGCCGCCCTTCATTCCGGCTGGAAGCTTTGAGGCGGGACCTTTGAAGCAGGCCCCCTTGAAACAGGCCCTCTTGAATCGGGATGGCCAATGAGCAGCGTCGGCGCCGCCTTCAGGCTCGCCCGGGCCGGCTGGGTGCTGGTCCGCGAGGGCGTCGTCGCGGCGTTGCCGGGCGAGGAGCTCTCCGGCATGCCGAAATTCGGCTGGAGCGTTGCGCGACTTTTCACCCGGCGGCGGGCGCTGAGCTATCAGCGCGGCGACAGGCTGGCGCGCGCGGTGGTGCGGCTCGGGCCTTCCTATGTCAAGCTCGGCCAGTTCCTGGCAACGCGGCCCGATGTCGTCGGCAACGACATGGCGCTCGACCTCGCGCTGCTGCAGGACAAAATGCATACTTTCCCGAAGGCGGAAGCGGTCCATGCGATCGAAGCCTCGCTCGGGCGCAGGATCGACGACCTCTATTTGGGCTTCGGCGAACCGGTGGCGGCGGCCTCGATCGCGCAGGTGCACAGGGCCGAGGTCATGCGCGAGGGCACTGCTTCGCGCGTGGCGGTGAAGGTCATCCGGCCCGGCGTGCGGCACCGCTTCTTCCAGGACCTCGAAAGCTATTTCCTCGCCGCCCGCCTGCAGGAAAAATACATTCCCTCGTCGCGCCGGCTGCGCCCGGTCGAGGTGACGCAGACGCTGGCGCAGACCACCAGGATCGAGATGGACCTGCGGCTCGAGGCGGCTGCGCTTTCCGAGCTCGGCGAGAACACCAAGGACGATCCGGCATTCCGCGTGCCGGCGGTCGACTGGGAGCGGACCGGCCGCGACGTGCTCACCATGGAGTGGATCGACGGCGTCAAGATGAACGACATCGCCGGCCTTGCCGCCGCCGGCCATGACCTCAAGGCGATCGCCGCCAATCTCATCCAGTCGTTCCTGCGGCACACGCTGCGCGACGGCTTCTTCCATGCCGACATGCATCCGGGCAACCTGTTCGTCGAGGCGGACGGCACCATCGTCGCCGTCGATCTCGGCATTGCCGGGCGGCTCGGCAAGAAGGAGCGGCGTTTCCTCGCCGAGATCCTCTACGGCTTCATCGTGCGCGACTATCAGCGCGTCGCCGAGGTGCATTTCGAGGCGGGCTATGTGCCGCGCCAGCACAATGTCTCGGCCTTCGCGCAGGCGATCCGCGCCATCGGCGAGCCGATCCACGGCCAGTCGGCCGACACCATCTCAATGGCGAAGCTCCTGACCTTGCTGTTCGAGGTCACGGAGCTGTTCGACATGGCGACGCGGCCGGAACTGATCCTGCTGCAGAAGACCATGGTCGTCGTCGAAGGTGTCGCGCGCACGCTCGATCCGGCCTTCAACATGTGGAAGACCTCCGAACCGGTGGTCGGCGACTGGATCGCCGGCAATCTCGGCCCGCGCGGGCTGCTCACCGACGCGCGGGACGGCGCCAAGGCGCTGCTGGCGCTGGCGAGGCAGGCGCCGGACCTAGCAGCCCGCACCGACCGGCTGTCGCGCGAGATCGACCTGATGGCCGAGAACGGCCTGCGCTTCGACGAAGCGACCGCTCAAGCCATCGGCAAGGCCGAAGCGCGCCACACCCGGTCCGGCCGCGTGGCGCTGTGGGTGATTGCGCTGACGCTGATTTATATTGCGTGGAAATTGCCCTGAGTGCTTGCAATGCTAGCATCCAATTTGCTAGCGTTGCAGGCAGTTGACGGTTGGAACGGGATCATGGGCACGATTACTGTCCGTAATCTAGCGGACGACGTGAAGCAGAGATTGCGCGAACGTGCTGCAGCACGCGGCGTGTCCATGGAAGAACAGGCGCGCGAGATCCTGGGCAGAAGCGTTCTGTCCGCAGGAGCGGCGACCGCGCCGGAGGGCGAGAGCCTTTACGCGGCGATCCGCGGTCTGGTCGAGCCGCATGGCGGCTTTGATATTGAGCTGCCACTGCGCGGCCAATCCGTGGGAAGCCGCATGACTCTCTCCGGCAAGCGCATCCTGCTGATCATCGGCGGCGGCATCGCCGCCTATAAATCGCTTGATCTGATACGGCGGCTGCGCGAGCGCGCCGCTTCTGTGCGGGTGGTGATGACCTCGGCAGCGCAGGAATTCGTCACCACGCTGTCGGTCGGCGCGCTTTCGGCCGACCACGTCTTTACCGACCTGTTCGACCGCAAGGACGAGCACGATGTCGGCCATATCAGGCTGTCGCGCGAGGCCGACCTGCTGGTCGTGGCGCCGGCCACCGCCGACCTGATGGCGAAGCTCGCCAACGGCCATGCCAACGACCTCGCCTCGACGGTGCTTCTGGCCACCGACAAGAAGGTGCTGATGGCGCCGGCGATGAACCCGAAAATGTGGGCGCACGCCGCTACACGCCGCAACCGGGCGACGCTGCAGAAGGATGGCATCGCCTTTATCGGCCCCGCCAAAGGCGAGATGGCCGAAAGCAACGAAGCGGGCGAGGGCCGCATGGCCGAACCGCTGGAGATCGTCGCCGCGATCGAGACGATGCTTGACGAGAGGCCGAAGCCGCTTGCCGGCCGCAGGATCATCGTCACCTCCGGGCCGACGCATGAGCCGATCGATCCGGTGCGTTACATCGCCAACCGCTCTTCGGGCAAGCAGGGCCATGCCATCGCGGCGGCATTGGCGAAGCTTGGCGCCGAAGTGCGGCTCGTTTCCGGTCCGGTCACCATCGCCGACCCGGTCGGCGTCGCGACCACCCATGTCGAAACGGCCGCACAGATGAATCAAGCGGTCGAGAGCCTGTTGCCGGCGGATGCCGCAATATTCGTCGCGGCGGTCGCCGATTGGCGCACGGCCAATGCCGCCGGCGAGAAGATCAAGAAGGTGGCGGGCAAAGGGCCGCCTTCGCTGCAGATGGTCGAGAACCCGGACATCCTGGCCGGCATCGGCCATCATGCGCAGAGGCCTGGCCTTGTCGTCGGCTTCGCCGCCGAAACGCAGGATCTGATCGCCAATGCCGAAGCCAAGCTCAAGAAAAAGGGCGCCGACTTCATCGTCGCCAACGACGTCTCGCATGAAAGCGGCATCGGCCCGTCGGGCGTGATGGGCGGCGACCGCAACAAGGTGCGCATCGTCTCCAGGGCCGGCGTCGAGGAGTGGCCGGAGATGGGCAAGGACGAGGTGGCCGCGCGGCTTGCCGCGCTCATTGCGGAGCGTCTGCAGACCGTCGTGGTGTGAGGCCGAAGCCGGCGCTTGGGTCGCCGGCCCTCGACGTCACTCGGCGGCGATGCCGGGACGGCTCGTGTTCGCGGCGAGCCCGGCCTCGATCGACTCGGCGATGATCTTCAGGCCGAGCTCCAGCTCTTCCTCGGAGATCGTCAGCGGCGGGGCGATACGGAAGACGCCGCCCATGCCGGGAAGCTTGACGATGTTCATGCTGAGACCGCGCCGGAACGCCTCAGCCGCGATCGCGGCGCCGAGCTGATGGTCGGGAACCCGGTCCTTGCGGTCCTTGACGATCTCGACGCCGAGCAGGAGACCGCGCCCGCGCACGTCGCCGACGCATTCATAACGTTGCTTCAGGCTGGACAAGCCGGCGAACAGTTTCGCCCCCATGCTGCGCGCCCGTTCAACGAGCTTTTCTTCTTCCACCACATCGAGCACCGCCAGGCCCACGGCCGCCGGCAGCGGATCGGAAACATGCGTGGTGTAGAAGAGAAAACCTTTCGCATGCGCTTCCTCCTCGATCTCGGCCGTCGTCATGACGGCCGATAGCGGAAGGCCGGCGCCGATCGTCTTGGAAAGCGTCAGGATATCCGGCGTGACGCCGTCCCTCTGGAAGGCGAACATATGGCCGGTGCGGCCGATGCCTGTCTGCGCTTCGTCCAGGATCAGCAGCATGCCGCGTTCGCGGCATTTCTGCTGCAGCGCCGCCAGGTAGCCTTGCGGCAGCTCCAATATGCCGCCGCTCGACAGGATCGGTTCGGCGACGAAGGCCGCCAGGTTGCCCGTCGACTGGCTGTCGACCAGATCGAAAGCATCGTCGAGCTCGGTCTGCCAATCCAGCGAGCCGTCGGCATGCTTGAAACGCGGCCGGAAACTGTTTGGCGCCGGGATCGCGAGCGAGCCGACCGCGGCAGGTCCATAGCCCTTGCGGCCGGCGCTGTAGGTTGCTGACGCTGCCACGCCGGTCATGCCGTGCCAGCTCTTCGAAAAGGCGACGATCTCGTGCTTGCCGGTCACCAGCTTGGCCATGCGGATCGCGGCTTCGTTCGATTCCGCTCCGGTCGACAAAAGCAGAACCCGGTCGAGCCCAGGCGCCAGCGCCGCCAGGCGCACGGCAAGCTCGACCACGGGACGGGAGAGCATGCCGCTGAACAGATGCGCGACCTGACCCACCTGGCGGCTTACCGTGGAAACGATGCGGGGATGGGAATGGCCGAGCAGCGCGCTCATCTGGCCGGAGGTGAAATCGAGAATGGGCTTATCATCCGCATCGTAGACGAAGGATCCCGCGGCGCGCTCGATGATGGCCGGTTCGAAGCTGCCGCCGTAGCGTATCAGATGCTTTTGCGCCGCATTCCAAAACCCGCGATCCTGGTTTTTCGACATCGTTCCAGCTCCACCAAAGCGTTCGGATGACTAAAGCGCGTCGTTCTGAACGCACTGATGCGACGCGCTTTAGGTTATTGTTTTTATGCATGTCGTTGTCCCAAAACCGCTGTGCACTTTTGGGCGACATGCATTAGATAGCGGTTAGCGTTGGTGCAGTAAAATTGATAGTAATCGGATCCGGATATCAATGGATTTGATATGCAGGCTCCACTCGATCTCAAGCTCCTGTCGACATTCGTGCGCGCGGCGCATTCCGGCACCCTGAGCGCCGTCGCGGTACAGGTCGGGCGTACGCAATCGGCCGTGACCATGCAGATCCAACGGCTGGAGGAAGCGCTTGGCCAGAGCCTGTTCCATCGCAGCGGCAGCGGCGTGCGGCTGACCGGCAGCGGCGAACGTTTTCTTGCCTATGCCGAGCGCATCCTCAAAATCCATGATGAGGCGATCTCGGCCTTTTCCGACAAGGGCTTGCACGGGTCGATCATCTTCGGCAGCCCCGAAGACTATCTGAGCGCGTTCTTCCCGGCGCTCTTGAAGAGTTTCGGCACCATGTATCCCGATGTCGAGATCAAGGTGGTCTCGGCGCCGACGGTCGAACTGCGCACGCTCATCAATGCGCGTCAGGTCGATCTGGCGCTCGTTTCCACACCCAATCCAGGCGATGCGCCGGATGTCGTGCGCAGGGAATCGCTGGTCTGGGTCGGCAGCCGGCCAACCCTGGAACTCTACGATTTCGGCGACACCGTTCCGCTCGCCCTGGCTGCGTCGAACGCGATCGACCACAAGGGGGCCTGCGAGGCCATGACCCGCGCCGGCCTGCGCTACAAGATAGCCTATGCCTCCAACAGCCTTGCCGGGCTGATCGCCGTTGCGCGGTCAGGGCTGGCGATCAGCGTGATGGCGGAGGGGGCGGTGCCGCCCGATCTCCATATTCTCGGCGCTCCGCTTCCTCCGCTGCCCGGGCTCGGTATCGTGATCGTTTTCGCCGATGCGGAACGATCGCCCGCGGCCACGGCCTTTGCCGATCACATCCGCAAGGTTCTGCCGTCGCTTTGAGGGTCTGCCGCCTCGCAGCCTCTCGATCAGCTCGTGGTCTGGAACGTCAGCCCGTGGCCATTTGCGGCCGGTTCGCCGTCAACGACATCCTGAGCGCGGCCAGGCACCCGACGATCCCGAGCGGCACGAAAGCCAGGAACAGCCAGCCGGCGACGATCGCGGCCGCCTCGCGACTCAGGCCATCGGAGAACCCACAGGCATTAGCGATAATGCCGGCAAGGGCGGCGCCTACCGCATAGCCGATGCGCTGCATCGTCGGCACGGCGGCCGAGGCGATGGTCTGTTCGCCCTCGCGTGCCGAGGCGACGATGACGCGGGTCAGGAACGGCCAGGCGACGCCGAAGCCGCCGCCCTGCAGAAGGGCGCAAAGCAGGATCAGCGGGATCGAGCCGGTCGGGATCGTGTAGGCGAAGCCGGCAATGCCGCAGGCGATCATCAGCGCGCCGACGACGATGATCGACCGCTCGCGATGCAGCGCGCATTGGCGACGAGGATCGACAGGATCGACCAGGCAATCGATTCGGCGGCGATGATATAGCCTGTCGTCAGGATCGGGATGCCGTGCAGCGTGGTCAGCAGCAACGGCCCGTAAATGGCGAAGGTGCAGGTCGCCACGGAGAAGGCGGCCACCATGGTCATGCCGCTGCCGAGCGCGGAATTCCAGGAAAAAAGTTGCGAGGGAAACAGGCGCGAGCGCGGCTTCAGCGCATCGACGCGGAAGAACAGCGCGAGGCCGGCCAGGCCGAGCAGTATGAGCAGCGACGAGCGCAGCAAGGCGATGTCGACGCCAGCGGCGGCGATCAGCACGACGCTGACGGCAAGGCAGCCGAGCGCCAGGAAGGGAAAGGCGGGCGTCGGGCCGGCGCCGGCCTGCGGCCGCTTCGCGTGCGGCGTGCCAAGCACGGCGAAGCTTGCGAGCGCCATGGCCGCACCGCCAAACGTGAAGACACCGAAGGCCCAGCGCCAGGACAGGAAATCGACTATGATTGCGCCGAGCATCGGGCCGCTGAAGGCGGCGACACCCCAAATCGCCGAGATGATGCCGAAAAGCTGCGGCCAGATATTGCGCGGGAACAGGCGCTCGACCGAGACGAAGGCGAGCGAGACGAGCGCGCCGCCGCCCAGGCCCTCGACCAGCCGCCCGGCCAGGAAGACCGGCATCGATGGCGCGGTGGCGCAGACCAGCGCGCCAGCAGCATAAAGAAGGGCCGCGGCCATCATGTTGGTGCGCAGGGCGACGAAGCTGACCAGCCGGCCGGCGGCGGCACCCGCGACGATGGCGCCGAGTTCGTATACGGCCAGCGACCAGCCGACGAACTGCACGCCGGCAATATCGCCGACCATCGCCGGCATGACCGTCGCGATCATCGTCTCATTGGTGGCATGGAGCAGGATGCCGAGGCTGATGAAGCAGAAGCGTGCCAAGTCGCCATTTGCCCACAGCGCGGGCCAATCTATCTTGTCGCCACCTGCCTTGTTGCCGCTTGCTGCCGTCACGTCGATCTCCTGCTTGCGATCCGCAGCCTCATCCGCATTGCGAATGGGCGCCAGGTCCAGTTCGGCAGGGCTTGTAGAACCTCAAGCGCGGTTGAGCTCAAGAGGCTTTTTCGCTTGTCGTGGAAGGAAGGCTCCACCGGCCCTGGTGGTCAGTCAGTTCGCTGTGCTGCGCAGCTGGAACTGGCTGACGCCGATGGCGATGTTGGGACCGGTCTGGGTCTGGACGCTGAGCGGCTGCAGAGTGAAGGCGTTGCCGGTGCCGCCGACCAGGAGATTGGCGCCGGCGCCGACCGCGGCGGTCACTTCGGCGCTGGCGCCGACATAGTCGCCGGCAAGCGCACCCGGGGCTTAGATGTTGTTCATCGGCGTCAGCACCAGCCAGCGCATCACGCTCTGGCTGGTCGTGCCGATGTCGAGACCATACTTGTTGACGGCGCCGAAATAGGCTTCCGGCGCGAAGGTCTTGTCGGCCGGCATGAAGGTGCAGCTCAGATCCTTGCTTGAGCCGAAGACGAAGCCGCTGCCGCCGCAGATGGCGCAATCCAAGACGCCGAGCTCAACGCCGCCGGTCTCCGCTCGGGCCTGCCCGGCCAGTGCAACGATCGCGATCGCGGCTGCGGCGATGATCCTCGACATATGTCCCCCCTCTTCTTTTTGACGCAATTCCGGACGGAAAACCGTGTCTCACTTTTCCTGGAATTGCTCAAAAGCATGCGGCCCGGAACGGCTACAATGTCCTGTTCCGGGCCGCGCGTATAGGCGGATGTCGTTAGCGGCTGAGCGCCTATTTGTAGGAGTGGACGAGGTCCAGCGACGCCACCGCGACGGCCAGGTTGACGCCGGTCTGCGCCTGCACGCTGAGCGGCTCCAGCATGAAGGCGCCGTCGAGGCCGCCGACCAGGAGATTGGCGCCGCCGCCGGTCACGACGGAAGCCTCAGCGTTGACGCCGTAATAGCTGCCGGCGAGGTCGCCCGCCTCATGATGGCGCGTGGCGCCGAGCACCGCCCAGACCAGCTGGCCCTGATGCGTCTGGCCGATGTCGACGCCGAGCTTGGAGATCATGCCGGTGTACTGCTCGGCCGGACCGTGATGATAGGGACGGAAGGTGCAGGACACGCCCTTGTTGGACGTGATGACATAGCCGACGCCGCCGTCGATCGTGCAATCGAGCGTGCCGAGCCGGAGCGTGCCGGCGCTGACTGGGGAAGCGAGGACCGTGGCGGCAAGCGCGGCAGCGGCACAGGCAAGGGATTTGATCATTGGAAAGGTCCTTTCGCGAAAATCTTGGCCCCGGCTTAAACGGTCGAGGTGCAAGGAGCGTTCCGCCGAAAACTTGGCGCGAACATGGCAAAGGTTAACGCACTGCCCTGGGCGGTTAACGGATCGCTATCGGCGTCGCCACGGCGCAACACTGCGGCCGCCGGCGGCGACCGCGCCTGGCGCGAGATGCCCTTCCGTTACAGGCTTCAGCTGGCGTTGCCGCCGGTGCGCGACAGGCCGTCCTTGGCCGGCTGGTAGTTCGGGTCGAGGTGGATCGCCTCGCGGTAGGACTTGGCGGCCCTGACCTTGTCGCCACGGCGCTCGTAGATCAGCGCCTGGTTGGCCCAG
The DNA here is from genome assembly GCF_003952405.1 of Mesorhizobium sp. M2A.F.Ca.ET.043.02.1.1. NCBI lineage: Bacteria > Pseudomonadati > Pseudomonadota > Alphaproteobacteria > Hyphomicrobiales > Phyllobacteriaceae > Mesorhizobium > Mesorhizobium sp. M2A.F.Ca.ET.043.02.1.1. The sequence goes on along the minus strand of NZ_CP034445.1, from coordinate 1,615,049 downwards.
GCCTCGGCATTCTTGCCGTCGAGCTTGATGGCCATGTTGAAGTCGGAGAAGGCGTTGTCCTCGTCGCCTGTCGCAAGATAGGAGAGGCCGCGGCCGTTGTAGGGCTCGGCGGCGTCCGGCGCCAGCGAGATGGCGGTCGAGAAGTCCTCGATGGCGAATTTGTGCTGGCCCTGGCTCTGATAGATCAGACCGCGATTGTGGTAGGCGCGCGCATCCGTGGTGTCGAGCTGGATCGCCTTCTGGAAGTCGTTGAAGGCATCCTGGGTGCGGCCCGCCTTACGGTAGAGATTGCCGCGGCCGATATAGGCGGCATCGTAGTTGGCGTTGATCTGGATCGAGCGGTTGTAGTCGGCCAGAGCGGCTTCCTGGTTGCCGAGAAAGCGCTGGATCAGCGCGCGATTCGAATAGGCCTGGTAGAAGTTCGGATTGAGCTGGATGGCCTGATTGAAGTCCTTGAGCGCCGCCTGGTACTGGCCGCCGCGGCCATAGGCCGAGCCGCGCACATTGTAGCCCTCGGGATCCTGCGGATTGCGTTGGATGACCGCCGAGAGCGAGGAGATGTTCTCGCTTGAGCCTTGCGCCTTGTCGATCGAGTTGAACTCACCCGTCGGGGCTGTCTGGCATGCTGCAAGCATCAGACCCGAAAGCAGGGCCGCCGTCAGGGCGAAGCCGCGAAAAGCGGTTCCACGCTCCACGGTAATAGCGTTCATCTTTGTCCTCACTGCCGCAGCGCCGTCAGTCCGTTCCCTCTCCGAACCGGCTCGAATCTATAAACAAAAAGGTGGCGGCGATTCCGCATCGCGCCACCTTCGGTATCCTTCGAAAAGGACGAAAAATAGGCGTTATGAGCGCGGCGAACGCGGCGCGCCACCAGCACCGGCCGGAGCCGGACGCGGGGTCATCGGCAGCAGGCCTTCGCGCTGGGCGCGCTTGCGGGCCAGCTTGCGGGCGCGGCGCACGGCTTCCGCCTTCTCGCGGGCACGCTTCTCGGACGGCTTCTCGTAGTGACCGCGCATCTTCATTTCGCGGAAAATACCTTCGCGCTGCATTTTCTTCTTCAGCGCGCGAAGCGCCTGATCAACGTTGTTGTCGCGGACGAGTACCTGCACGGGCAATCCTGTCTTCGGGTTTGAAATCGTTAGGCAATCGGCCAATAGCCGAGATGCCTCCGCGGCGAGTTGCACCGCGAATTGTGGCGGCTGATAGCAGAATCAGGCCGGGATGTCCACCGCTGATTGCGGGAAAGCGCGATCAAAAACCGGAGCAGTGCGCTAGGCCGCGATTCAGTCTTCCACCGCCGCCAGATGGAGGCGTGCGAAATCCTCGAAAAACTCGCCGTAATCGCAGGTGATTTCCTCGCCGGCGGCGATGTCGCGAATGGCGGTGGCGCCGCCATATTGCGAGAAATCCGTGTTCGGCCGCTCGGAGTGGTTCATGAAGCGGCCATTGTCGACCTCATAGACCATGAAGCCGGGCTTGTCCGGGCTCGGATAGGCATAGCGGTCGAGCAGTTCCCTCAGATGAGGGGATGCCGCTTCATATTTTTCCATCGGAATCAGGCGGTCGAAATCGGGATCGAGCCGCCAGATCGAAGCACCTTTGCGGATCGGCTCGGCAGCGAAGACACCGACGCCCTCGATGGCGCTCTGCGCAACATAGGTCCTGATCAGCAGCATCGTTCCGGTCCGATTTCGACGAAAAACGAAAATCGTCAAAACGGGCCGAAATGCAAGGCCGTAGCGCGATATTTCAGCGGATGAGTGTGCCCGCCGTCCGCCTCACGGATCACGTCCGGTTGATCGAAGCGTCCGGCTTCGGCCGCGGCATAGGCCGCTGTTGCCCCTACTGCCGCAACAGCCAGCCCAGCCGGTCCAGGGAGAAGGCGTAGCTGAGGGCGATCAGCAGGGCCATGACGATGCCCGCGGCCGCGTGACCGACCAGATAGAATCCGGCGGCGCCGCCGAACAGTATGACGAGTTCCAGCGCCAACCGCGCCGCGCCCGGCACAGGAAACGGCGCGCGGCCTGACCGGCTTGGGTCGTCAGGGACCGCGAAGGTTCCCCACAGTGCAGCCGCAACAAGCGGCAAGGCCAAGGCGAAGAGCCAGCGCCACCACCCCTCGGACAGGCTCCAGCCTGCCATGCCGAGCCCGAGCAGCGCAGCAAGTTCCAGCAGAAAGCGCAGGGTCAGATTCCACCAGGCGTTGCCCATATTGATCCTCCAGGTCTCGGAGCAGCCGGTATGGCCGATCGCGGCCGCGGCTACCAGCCCGGACGCCATCCTTTCGGCATGGCGCAAAGCGGCAAGCGCCGTCGCAAACAGCGCAAGGATGACATCGCGGTTTCGCTAGTGATACTCCTCGCGTGACGGGCGGACGACATCCGCGATTTTTGGCGCGAGGCTATAACGTGAAGAAATATTCGGTATTCGCCGTCGCCCGCGAGGCGATGCGCGGCCACAAGGGCTGGGAAGAGCAGTGGACCTCGCCCGAGCCGAAGAAGGAATACGACGTCATCATCGTCGGCGCCGGCGGGCACGGCCTGGCGACGGCCTATTACCTGGCGAGCGAGCACGGCATCACCAACATCGCGGTGCTGGAAAAGGGCTGGCTCGGCGGCGGCAACACTGGTCGAAACACCACAATCATTCGCTCCAACTATCTCTATGATGAAAGCGCCGGCATCTACGACCATGCGCTGAAGCTGTGGGATGGATTGAGCCAAGAGCTCAACTACAACGTCATGTATTCGGCGCGCGGCGTCATGATGCTGGCGCACAACGTGCATGACGTGCAGGTGTTCAAGCGCCATATCCACGCCAACCGCCTCAACGGCATCGACAATGAATGGCTGACGCCGGAAGAGGCGAAGGCATTCTGCCCGCCGCTCAACATCTCCAAGGAAGCGCGCTATCCGGTAATGGGCGCCGCGTTGCAGCGGCGCGGCGGCACGGCGCGCCATGACGCGGTGGCGTGGGGCTATGCGCGCGGCGCTTCGGCGCGCGGCGTGCACATCATCCAGAACTGCGAGGTCACCGGCATCAAGCGGGCGGCGAACGGCGCTGTCAGCGGCGTGGAGACGACGCGCGGCTTCATCGGCGCCAAGAAGGTCGGCGTGGTGGCGGCCGGCCATTCCTCGGTCATCATGAACATGGCCGGCGTGCGCATGCCGCTCGAAAGCTATCCGCTGCAAGCGCTGGTGTCGGAGCCGGTCAAGCCGGTGGTGCCCTGCGTGGTGATGTCCAACACCGTGCATGCCTATATCTCCCAGTCCGACAAGGGCGAGCTCGTCATCGGCGCCGGCACCGACCAGTATGTCTCCTATTCGCAGACCGGCGGCCTGCACATATTGCAGCACACGCTGGACGCCATCTGCGAGATGTTCCCGATCTTCACGCGCATGAAGATGCTGCGCTCCTGGGGCGGCATCGTCGACGTCACGCCCGACCGCTCGCCGATCCTGGCCAAAACACCGGTCAAGGGGCTTTACGTCAATTGCGGCTGGGGCACCGGCGGCTTCAAGGCGACGCCCGGCTCGGGCAATGTCTTCGCGCACACGATCGCGAAGGACGAGCCGCACCCGATCAACGCGCCTTTCACCCTCGAGCGCTTCCGCACCGGACGCCTCATCGACGAGGCCGCGGCGGCGGCGGTGGCGCACTGATGATGGCTCAGTCGCTTTGCGATCAACAGGCCGACGCGCGCGTCGGTCACGGCAAGTTTTAGGATCACCCAGATGCTTCTCATCCGCTGTCCCTATTGCGAGGAAGAGCGCCCGGAACTCGAGTTCCGCAATGCCGGCGAGGCGCATATCGCGCGCCCGACCAACATTGCCGCCGAGAGCGACGACGATTTCGAGAAATTCTTCTTCATCCGCGCCAACCCGAAGGGCGTCATCTATGAGCGCTGGCGGCACATCCATGGCTGCGCGCGCTTCTTCAACGCCGTGCGCGACACCGTCACCGACAAGTTCGTCATGACCTACAAGGCCGGCGAGCCGAAGCCCGCGAAGCTGCCCGGAGCCGCGAAATGAACGCCATGTTCCGCATTTCCGGCGCCGGTCGCCTCAGCCAGGCGAAGACAGCCTCCTTCAGCTTCGACGACAAGTTCTATGTCGGCATCGAGGGCGACACGCTCGCCTCGGGGCTGCTCGCCAACGGCGTGCACCTGGTCGGGCGATCGTTCAAATACCATCGGCCGCGCGGCGTCCTGTCGGCCGGCGCGGAAGAGCCCAACGCGCTGGTGCAGATCGTGCGCGACGATGCGCGCAAGACGCCGAATGTGCGCGCCACCGTCCAGGAGCTCTATGACGGGCTGACCGCCCATTCGCAGAACCGATGGCCGTCGCTTTCCTTCGACGTCGGTGCCGTCAATGACATCGCCTCGCCGCTATTTTCGGCCGGCTTCTACTACAAGACCTTCATGTGGCCGAAGTCGGCCTGGAAGAGCCTTTACGAGCCGAAGATCCGCGCCGCCGCCGGTCTTGGCGTTTCTCCGGACAAGCCGGACCCGGACCACTATGCCGCGCGCTACGCGCATTGCGAGGTGCTGGTTGTGGGCGGTGGCGCCGCCGGCATTGCAGCTGCCCTTGCCGCCGCCGAAACGGGCGTGCGGGTGATCCTCGCCGACGAGCAGGCCGAATTCGGCGGCAGCCTGCGCTTCGAGAGCGGCGCCAAAATCGAGGGCGAGAATGGCTATGCCTGGGCGCAAGCCGCGATCGCCAGGCTCAAGGCGATGGACAATGTGCGGGTACTCTCCCGCACCACGGCTTTCGGCTATTACGCGCAAAACTTCGTCGGCCTTGTCGAGCGGGTCAGCGATCACCTGAAGAATCCCGGCCACGACCTGGCGCGCGAACGCCTGTGGCAGGTGCGCGCCGGCCGCGTCGTGATCGCCACTGGCGCCATCGAGCGACACATGGTGTTCGCCAACAACGACCGTCCGGGCGTCATGCTGGCCTCGGCGGCGCGCACCTATCTCAACCACTACGGCGTGGCCGTCGGCAAGAATGTCGGCGTCTATACGGCGAATGACTCCGCTTATGCAGCGGCGATCGACCTCAAAAAGGCCGGCGTCAACATCGCGGCCATCGTCGACCTGCGCGACAATCCAGCCGGGCCGGTGATCGACGAGGCGAGGGCGCTCGGCATCGAGATTAATTTCGGTCGCGCGGTGGTGAGCGCCGGCGGCAAATTGCGCGTGTCGTCCATGACCGTGCAGCCGAAGAATGGCGGCGGCGGACGCACCATTCCGGTCGACGCGATCCTGATGTCGGCCGGCTGGACGCCGTCGGTGCATCTGTTCTCGCAGTCGCGCGGCAAGGTCGCCTTCAACGACGAGACCAAGCGCTTCGTGCCCGGCACCTACGCGCAGGATTGCGTCTCGGTCGGCGCCTGCAACGGCACGGATGGGCTGGACGCGACGGTAGACGAGGCCTATGCGGCCGGCGCCAAGGCGGCGAAGGAAGCCGGCGGCAAGGTCGGAAAAGGCGCCAAGCCGAAGGTCGATGCCGGCGAGAGCTGGTCGCGCGGCATGCTGGGCGCGGCGCCCGGCGCCGGGCCGGGCACCACGGTCAAGGCCTTCGTCGATTTCCAGAACGACGTCACCGCCAAGGACATCCGCCAGGCGGTGCATGAAGGCATGCATTCGATCGAGCACGTCAAGCGCTTCACCACCAACGGCATGGCGACCGACCAGGGCAAGACATCCAACTTGCATGGCCTGGCGATCGCCGCCGAGGAGCTCGGCAAGCCGATCCCGCAGGTCGGCCTCACCACGTTCCGCGCGCCCTATACGCCGGTGACCTTCGGCTCGATCGTCGGCCATGCGCGCGGCGCGCTGTTCGACCCGACCCGGCGCACGGCGACGCATGGCTGGGCGGCACGCCAAGGCGCCGTGTTCGAGGATGTCGGCCACTGGAAGCGCGCCTGGTATTTCCCCAAGGCCGGCGAGGACATGCACGCCGCCGTCAACCGCGAATGCGTGACGGTGCGCAAGGTGGGCGGCCTGTTCGACGCCTCGACGCTTGGCAAGATCGAAGTGGTCGGGCCGGACGCGGCGAAATTCATGGAGCTGCTCTACACCAATCCGTGGGAGAAGCTGGAAACCGGCCGCTGTCGCTACGGCATCATGCTGCGCGAGGACGGCTTCATCTATGACGACGGTGTCGTCGGTCGACTGGCACCGGACCGTTTCCATGTGACGACGACGACCGGTGGCGCGCCGCGCGTCATGAACCATATGGAGGATTACCTCCAGACCGAGTTCCCGCATCTCAATGTCTGGCTGACCTCGATCACCGAGCAGTGGGCTGTGATCGCGGTTCAGGGGCCCAAGTCGCGCGACATCATCGCGCCGCTGGTCGAAGGCATCGACATGTCGGACGAGGCGATGCCGCATATGTCGGTGCGCGAGGGCAAGATCTGTGGCGTGCCGACAAGGCTGTTCCGCATGTCCTTCACCGGCGAGCGCGGCTTCGAGGTCAACGTGCCGGCCGATTACGGCGAGGCGGTCTGGGAAGCGCTGTGGGCCGGAGGCCAGAAGCATGGCGCGACCGCCTACGGCACCGAAACGATGCACGTGCTGCGCGCCGAGAAGGGCTACATCATCGTCGGCCAGGACACCGACGGCACGGTGACGCCGAACGATGCCGGGCTCGACTGGGCGGTCGGCAAGAAGAAGACCGACTTCGTCGGCATCCGAGGCCTGACCCGGCCGGACCTTGTGGCCAAGGGCCGCAAGCAGCTCGTCGGGTTGAAGACCAAGGACCCGAAAGTGGTGCTGGAAGAAGGCGCGCAGATCGTCGCCGATCCGAAGCAGTCGATCCCGATGAAGATGATCGGCCACGTCACCTCCAGCTATTGGTCGGAGAATTGCGGCCGTTCGATCGCGCTGGCGCTGGTCGCCGGCGGCCGCGATCGCATGGGTGAGACGCTCTATGTGCCGATGCCGAACGGCATGATCGAGGTGGAAGTCACCGGCATGGTGTTCGTCGACGAGAAGGGAGAACGCCTCAATGGCTAAGGCCGCCGCCAAGACAAAAGCCGCCGCTGCTTCCGCCTCGGTCGAGCGGCGTCCGGCGCTTGCCGGCCGCGTGCAGTCCGCGCCGGGCGTGAAGGTCGAGATGCTGCCGCCGGCCGAGCGCATCTCGCTGCGCGCGCCACAGGCTTCGCTCGCCGCGCTCTCCAAGGCGCTCGGCGTGACGCTGCCGGTCAAGCCGAAGAGCTCGGCGACGAAGGACGGGCGCACGGCGCTGTGGCTCGGCCCGGACGAATGGCTGATCATCGACGAGGCCGGCAATGACCCGCTCGCCGATTGCGCTAAGGTGACGGCGCTGCATTCGGCGGTCGGCATCTCGCACCGCAATGTCGGGATTTCGGTTTCCGGGCCTGCTGCCGCGGTGACGGTCAATTCGGGCTGTCCGCAAGACCTGTCGCTCGAGGCTTTCCCGGTGGGTGCTGCCTCGCGCACCATTCTCGGCAAATCCGAGATCGTGCTGCTGCGCACCGCAGCCGATGCGTTCCGCGTGGAATGCTGGCGTTCCTTCTCGGACTATGTCTTTACTTTGCTGTCGGAAGCGGCGAGCGACGCGGCGAACTGATCCTCGCAGCAATTGGTGCGAGGAACCATCGCCGGGCCGCCTCGTTTCCACGGTTCGAGCGATTGAGCGTTTGGCAAGACGCCCAATTGCTCAAAATATTGCTCTGAAGCAGTTCCGGACGGAAAACCGCTGCGCACTTTTCCTGGAACTGCTTATCGAGGAGATTGCCGATGCCGTCCAAAACCGCGCCGAAATCGCCCAAGAAGACTCCGGCCGTCAGCTCGCTGGAGCACGAAAAGCATCGCGAGATCGAGGAAGAAGAACTTGAGGAAGGCCTCGAGGACACGTTTCCGGCCAGCGACCCGGTGTCGATCACGAGCACTTCCATCCCCGGCAGGCCGGCAAAGCCGGCCAAGGCGGTGCCAGGAACGAAACCGCGCAAGAAATAAGCCTCGGCCGATCGCTCGAGGCTATAGGCAAAACGAAAAGGGCGGCCAAGTGCCGCCCGTTTTCGTATGAAATCTTACCAGTGGCGCTTACAGGCCGGGCACGAACCAAGGGTTTACGTCGATGCCAAGCTTCGGGCTCTTCGGCTGGGTCTTGGCGGTGTCCGCCTTATCGACCGAACCGGTGGCGGTGCAATCGAGGGTCACATTGGCATTGGTCTGGGTGCAAGCAGCCGGGGCATGCTTGGCCGGCTGGCTCGCGCCGGCAAAGGCGGCGCCCGAGAAAGCCAGAACGGCAGCCAGGGTTAAGATGATCTTCTTCATTTTCCGTCTCCAGTCGTACATGTACGATACAGCGTACAAATACGGTTAACGGAAACTGAATTCAAGAGGGAATTTGTACGCGTACGATAAATTTTCTTGAACGTAAGAATTCGTCGGCGCGAATCCAGGCGATCGGCTATCACGGAAAAGCGCCGCAACCTCCGGTCAGCAGTTGACGGGTGTTTCGGTGAGCGAGGGGATATCCTGCGCCGACAATGAGGCCAGCATGAAGTCGCACATCCGCTTCACATAGGCCTGCGGATCACCGAACGGATAGAAGGGGAAGGTGATCAGCAGCGAAATCGTGCCGTGGCCGACGGTCCACAGCATGGTGGCGATAGCGCGCGGATCGCCCTTGAGCTTGCCGGCGACCACGCAGGCCTCGACACGTTTGATCAGCACCTTCATGGCGGGGTTGCCTTCTTCCATGTCCTCGTAGCTGCGCCCCTCCGGCAGCTTGGTCTTCTCGGTCATGAAGACGGTGCGGTACTCATTGGGGTTGCCAAGGCCGAAGGCGGCATATTCGGTCATCACCGCCTTGAGCGCCTCGATCGGGTCGTCGGCTGGGTGCGCCTCGATGCGGCGCGCGAGCGTTTCGAAGGCGTCCTCGGCGAGCGCGAACAGGATGTCCTGCTTGTCGGCGAAATAGGAATAGACCGACATGGGCGCATAGCCGACACGCTTGGCAAGCTTGCGGATGGTCAGGCCTTCGTAGCCCTCCTCCTGAACAAGCTTGTGAGCTGCCGCGACCAGCTCGGAGCGAAGCTCAGCCTTCTGCTTTTCGCGGCGTTTCTGAACGCTCAGCGTCAATGTGCGCTGCCTTTTGTCGTTGGTTGCCTGACGAAATTATATACGCTGTACGGAAATGGACAAGAGAGCAGGCTGGTTCCCTTGCGTACGCTCCAACCTCTGTTGAACGCAATTCCGGACGGAAAACCGCTGAGGCACTTTTCCTGGAGTTGCGCTTTGTCAGACGCAATTCCGGACGGAAAACCGCAAAACACTTTTCCTGGAATTGCTCAGATCGCCCCGATGCCGCCGTCGAGCGCCAGCGCATGGCCGGTCATGAAGGAATTGGCCGGGTCAGCGAGGAACAGGATGCCGGTCGTGATCTCGTCGACCTCGCCGACACGCTTCATCGGCACGCCGCGGGTGAGCTGGGCAAGCGCTTCGGCTTCGGGCGCTCCCGTGAAGCGGACGAAACCTTCGACCATCGCCGTTCTGGTGTGGGCGGGGCAGACGGCGTTGATGCGAATGCCCTTGCTGGCATATTCCACGGCCGCCGAGCGCGTCAGGCCGACGACGCCATGCTTGGCGGCGGCATAGACCGAAAGCTTGGGCGCGCCGGAGAGACCGGCGACGGAGGCGATGTTGACGATAACGCCGCCCTTGCCGCTTTCCCTGAACTGCCGCTCCATCCGAGGGATCTGGTGCTTCATGGCATAGAAGACACCGAGCAGGTCGACCTCGACCACGCGGCGCGCTTCCTCGGATGTGACGTGCGGCAGGCGTACGAAGCTGTGCACGATGCCGGCATTGTTGACGGCGATGTCGAGCCGGCCGAATTTTTCGACGGCCAGTTTGACAAGGTCCTCCGAGAGCTCTTCATCGGCGATGTTGCCGGCAAGGGTAGCCGTCTCGGCGTCGAGGGTTGCGGCGAAATCGGCAAGCGCGGCCTCGTCGAGGTCGGAAAGAACCAGCCGCGCGCCTTCGGCGGCAAAGGCCTTGGCCGCGCCGCTGCCGAGACCGCCGGTCGCGCCGGTGATGAGGACTGTCGCCCCGTTGAAACGGCCCATTTGTCTGCCCTCCGCTTCAGCTCTTCCTGTCGATCAGCTCCACCGCCAGCGCGGCAAGCAGTTTGACGGCCTCTGCGTAGGTCTTGGCCCTCTCGGGATTGGAGGCATTGCCGTCCAGCGCGCGGCGATAGACACCCTGGCAAATCGCCGCCAGCCGGAAGAAAGAGAAGGCCAGGAAGAAGGTCCAGTTGCCGATCTCGTCAAGGCCGCGCCGGCGGCAATATGCTGCGACATAGGCCTCTTCGGACGGCAGGCCGGCCGCGGCGCGATCGATCCCGCCGAGGCCGCGAAAGCCCGAGGCATGCGGCAGCCGCCACTGCATGCATTGATAGGCGAGGTCGGCGAAGGGATGGCCGAGCGTCGACAGCTCCCAGTCGAGCACCGCGATGACTTTCGGCGCATCGAGCGCGAACATCATGTTGTCCAGCCGGTAGTCTCCATGGACAAGCGAAACGCGGCCGTCATCGACCGGCATATGGGTCTCGAGCCACGCGACCAACCTGTCGATATCGGTTATGGTTTCGGTTTCGGAGGCCCGATACTGGCCAGCCCAGCGCGCGAGCTGGCGCACGAAATAGCTGCCGGGCCTGCCGAAATCGCCAAGGCCGATGGCGCCAACATCGACATCGTGCAGGGCTGCAAGCGTGGCATTCATGGCATCGTAGATCGCCGCCCGCTCGTCATTTCCGGAAGCGTCCGGCAGCGACGGATCCCAGAAGATGCGGCCGTCGAGATATTCCATGACGTAGAACATGCGGCCGATCGGCGATTCCTCGCCCGAGAGATGCAGCATGCGCGGCACCGGCACAGCCGTGCCGGCGAGCGCCTGCATAACCCGGAATTCGCGGTCGACCTGGTGCGCGGATTTCAGCAATTGTCCCGGGGGCTTGGCGCGCAGCACATAGCGGCCGCTGCCGGCGGTCAGCAGATAGGTCGGATTGGACTGTCCGGACTTGAATTTCTCGATCGAAGCAAGGCCGGCAAAACCCGGAATATACGCCTCGAGATAGGGCGCAAGCGCCGCCTGGTCTAAGGCGCCGGCGTCGCCGCTCATGCGTTTTCCGGCTGGCGCTCGAGCAGGGTGAGCGTCAGCCAGCGCGCCGTCAGCGCCGGCTTCTTCGAGCCTTCGATCTCGATGGTCACGTCATGCGCCGTCTGCACCCAGCCGGATGGCCTCACCTTGACGTCGGCCAGCACGAAACGGGTGCGGATGCGCGCGCCCGTCTTCACCGGCGCCAGGAAGCGCAGCGTGTCAAAGCCGTGATTGACGCCCATCTTGGTGTTTTCCAGCGGCGGCATGGTCTCGAAGGTCATCGCCGACAAGAGCGACAGCGACAGGAAACCATGCGCGATAGTGCCGCCGAACGGCGTCTCGCGCTCGGCGCGCTCCGGATCGCAATGGATGAACTGGTGGTCGTCGGTCGCATCCGCGAACTGGTCGATCATGCGCTGCGTCACCATTCGCCAGGGCGAGACGCCGACCTCCTTGCCGACGCTTGCCAGAAGCGTATCGAGACTGATCGGTTCCACGCTCATGTCCTCCGCACCCCCGCCTGGATTCCTTGACCGGGCGTCTTATTCCTTGAACCCCACCCGGATTCCTTGAATCGGGCGTCTTACTCCTTGAACAACGTCATTCCGTGCTGCACCGACTGGCCGCCGTCGATGGGCAGGATGGCGCCGGTGACATAGCTTCCGGCACGGCTGCACAAATAAAGCGTTGCTCCGGCAATGTCATCCGCCACGCCGATGCGGCCGAGCGGAACATGGTTACCAACATGTTTCGCCTGCTCCTCGGTCGCTGTGGCGAAGGCCGTCATACGGCTCTGGAAAGGACCGGGGGCAAAGGCGTTGACGGTGATGCGGCGGGCGGCGAATTCGATCGCCAGCGTGCGCGTCAGATGATGCACGGCGGCCTTGGAGGCGGCGTAGGAATAGGCGTCGTCGGCAAGCGGCTGGGTGCCCATCACCGAGCCGAGATTGATCACGCGGGCCGGATCCTCGTCGCTTGCCGCCGCGTCAAGCAGCGGCAAAAGCTCCCGCGTCAGGTGGAAGACCGCGGTGACATTGACGCCGAACACCTTGGCCCAGGCGTGATAGGGGAAATCCTGCAGCGGCGCGCCCCAGGAAATGCCGGCATTGTTGACCAGAATATGCAGGCGCTCCGTGCGCGCCTTCACCTCGGTGACAAGAGCGGCGATGCCAGCTTCGCTGGACACGTCGCCGGCAAAGCCCTCGGCCTGGCCGGAGCCGCCGAGCGCGTTCAATTCGTTGGCGACTTTTGCGCAATCCTCGCCCTTGCGCGAGGCGATCATCACATGAGCGCCGGCGCGGATCAGGCCGGTCGCCACCATGCGGCCAATACCGGTCGCCGCGCCCGTCACCAGCGCGGTCTTGCCGGTGACCGAGAACAGCTTGTCCAGATAGCTCATTGCATTCCTCCGCACCCTCGATCAAACGGGCGAGGGGACTCGCGTTGACAAGGCTAGCCGAAGTACGGTCATCCTTGCCACGGGTAAAGATTTATCTGCGAAAGGGACCGGAAGCGATGGCGGACATGAATCTCGGCATGACCGAGCGGCTGAAGCCGATCCACCAGCGTGTGGCGGCTATGGTTCGCGACGAGATCGCGCCACTCGGGGAGGAGTTTCTCGCCGAAATCGGCAAGGAGGGCGACCGCTGGGCCTACACCGCCAGGCAGACCGAGATCCTCGAAGGCTTGAAGAAGACGGCGCGGGAGCGCGGGTTGTGGAACTTCTGGCTGACCGATTCCAAACGCGGCTACGGTCTTTCCACCGTCGAATATGCCTATCTGGCGGAGGAGATGGGCAAGGCGCATCTCGGCGCCGAGACCTTCAACTGCTCGGCGCCCGACACCGGCAACATGGAGGTGCTGGAGCGCTACGGCTCGGAGGCGCACAAGCGGGACTGGCTGGAGCCGCTGCTCGAGGGGAAGATCCGCTCTGCCTATCTGATGACCGAGCCGGATGTTGCCTCCTCGGACGCGACCAACATCTCGATGCGCTGCGAGCGACAGGGCGGCGATTATGTGCTGAACGGCGAGAAATGGTGGGCGTCCGGCGCCGGCGATCCGCGCTGCGCCATCTATATCGTCATGGTCAGGACCGGATCGGACGAGGAGCCGCAGCATCGCCGGCATTCGATGATCCTGGTGCCTTCCGACAGCAAGGGCGTCACCAAATTGCGGCCAATGCAGGTCTATGGCGACGACGACGCCCCGCACGGCCATATGCATCTGAGATTCGAGAATGTGCGAGTGCCGGCAGCGAACCTGATCCTCGGCGAGGGCAGGGGCTTCGAGATCGCGCAGGGGCGGCTCGGGCCTGGGCGCATCCATCACTGCATGCGCGCCATCGGCCAGGCCGAGATGGCGCTGGAGATGCTGTGCCAGCGCTCGGTGCGGCGCGAGGCCTTCGGCCAGTCGCTGGCCAAGCTCGGCGCCAATTTCGACATCATCGCCGAATGCCGCATGGAGATCGAGATGGCGCGGCTCCTGTGCCTGAAGGCGGCGTGGATGATCGACCAGGGAGACGCGCGCGCGGCCGCCCCCTGGATCAGCCAGATCAAGGTGGTGGCGCCCCGCGTCGCGCTGAAGGTCACCGACGAGGCGGTGCAGATGTTCGGCGCGCAAGGCATCAGCCAGGACACGCCGCTCGCCCGCTCGTGGACGCATCTGCGGACGCTGCGGCTGGCGGACGGGCCGGACGCCGTGCACCGGCGCCAGGTGGCGCGCACGGAACTGAAAAAATACACGCAGGAAAAGGTCTGACAGCCATGACGCTTCCATCGCAAATGCGAGGCTTGCTGCTTGTCGGCGACGGTTACACCAGAACGCCTTCGGCGGCCGCGCTGGAAGCGATGGAGCCTTACCTTGAGCCTGGCAGCATAGCCGTGCCGGAGCCGGGGCCGACACAGGCGCTGATCAAGGTCAGCCTCGCCTCGATCAACCCCTCCGACATTGCCTTCATCAAGGGCCAGTACGGCCAGCCGCGGGTGAAGGGTCGTCCGGCAGGTTTCGAGGGCGTCGGCATGGTCGTCGCCACCGGCGACGACCCGTACGCAAAAAGCCTGGCGGGCAAGCGGGTCGCCTTCGCCACTGGCGTGTCGAACTGGGGGGCGTGGGCGGAGTATGCGGTTGCCGAGGCCGCGTCCTGCATCCCGCTCATCGACACGGTGCGCGACGAGGATGGCGCCGCGATGATCGTCAATCCGCTGACCGCCTTGGCCATGTTCGACATCGTCAGGGAGGAGGGCGAAAAGGCCTTCGTCATGACCGCAGGCGCCAGCCAGCTCTGCAAGCTGATCATCGGGCTGGCGAAAGAGGCGGGTTTCCGGCCGATCGTCACCGTGCGCCGTGACGAGCAGATCCAACTGCTGAAGGACCTCGGCGCCGCCCATGTGCTCAATGAGAAGGCGGCGGATTTCCAGGCCGTGCTGCGCGAAACCATGAAGGCCGAGCAGCCACGCATCTTCCTCGACGCGGTCACCGGCCCGCTGGCTTCGACTATCTTCAATGCCATGCCGAAACGCGCGCGTTGGATCATCTATGGCCGGCTCGACGCCGAGCCGACGGTTATCCGCGAGCCGGGGCAACTGATCTTCCAGCACAAACGCGTCGAGGGCTTCTGGCTGGCCGAATGGATGCGCCAGTTCCGCGACAGGCTGGGTCCGGCGGTGCTGGAGGCGCAGAAGCGCTTTTCCGACGGACGCTGGTCGACCGACGTCACGGCGGTCGTGCCGCTGGGCGAGGCGATGGCACGGCTGCCGGCCGAGCTCGCCAAGCCCAACGGAAAGGTGTTCATCAGGCCCTAAACTGCCGGGCGCCGATTTGAACACAAAGCTGTGATCGGCAAGGGAGCGGCCGAAAAACGCCGTTGTCTCGCCTTCCGTTGCCACGCGCTGGCAACGGTCACGCTCGGATGTTCTATTTCATTTCGATGTGATATCTGGCCGGCGCTGAGGCCAAGCGGCGATGGGAATGCCGCCCTGGTCGGAACGCGGGGTGGGCTATGATGGTGACCAAGCCGGTCTTCGACCGTTTGGGGTTTTGGCTGTGGGTCGGGTCGTTTCTGATTGTGCTTGGCTTGGCGCTGTGGTCGCCCAATCCGCGTTCGGTGGTCCATATCTATAGACACGGCAGTGAAGCTTTTCTCGCCGGAGAACCGCTGTATCAGGTCGAAGTCGCCATGGGGTACCTATATGCTCCCGCCTTCGCCGTCCTCTATGTTCCGCTGCTGAAGCTCGGGCCGTATCTGGGCAATGTTTTGTGGCACATGCTGGGCTTCGGGGTGCTTACCTTTGCCGCTATGCGCCAAGTCCGCAAGGTGGGCGGCGAGGAGCAGACATGGCTCCTGTCTTTCGGTCTCTTCCTCGCCCTGCCGGTTTCGCTGGCAGCGCTTCGCAATGGCCAGGCGACGATCCTGCTTACCGGGGCGTGCTGGTTTCTGACGCTGTCGGCACTCGAGGGACGCCGCGCCGAATGCTTCTTCTGGGCCATACTTGCGATCATCGCCAAGCCGACCGCGATCATCATGCTGCTGCTGGCGGGAGCGCTACGCCCCAGATTGATACCGGCGCTGGTGCTGGCGGTCCTTGTCGTTCTCGTCATCCCCTATGGCTTTGCATCGACGGACTATATCAACGCGCAATATCACGATTTCTTCAGGCTGCTGACTTCGATGACGGTCGATCCAACCGGCCCCTTCGTTCCGGCCGACTTCACGGCGCCGTTCACGCGGTTTGGGATGCCGATCCCTGAATCCGTGGCGACGATCGTGCGCGTCGTCGCCGGTTTGCTCACACTTTGGCTGGTGCTCCAGTTCGATCGCAGGCTGGACTCCAACCTCGGCGGACTCGCCATCTTCCTCGCCGCGGCATTCTACATGTGCGTCTTCAATCCGCGTGTCGAGCAGAACACCTATGCCATGGCGGCAGTGCCCGCGGGTCTCTCCATCGCCTTGCTTTGGCGGGAAAAGGGAGCCGGTGCCGTGCGCTGGTTCCTGGCAACGCTCCTCTTCGTCACCGGACTGACCAGTGTCGATCTGCGACTGCACGACCTTTTCCATCTGTGGTTCCGACCGCTCAGCGTCAGCATAATTGCCTGCGTGCTCATCGGCTGGCTCTGGACGCGAGGCAGACAGAAGGCGCCAGCCGCGGGAGCCGTCGCCCGTGGCTGAGAGGCTCGACGTCATCGCGCCGTTCTTCAACGAGGCCGAATCCGCGATTGCCTTCGTCGGGCTGCTCGACAGGCTCGAGGCTGCCGTGGTGGAGCGCTTCGGCATGACGGTGCGCAAGATCCTCGTCGATGACGGCAGCCACGACGGCAGCGCCGAGACATTCGCGGCGGCCCTGTCAGGTTCCTGGGAGATCGTGCGGCTCAGCCGCAATTTCGGCAAGGAAGCCGCGGTGCTCGCCGGGCTCGACCATTCCCGCGGCGACCTGGTCCTGATCATGGACTCCGACCTCCAGCATTCCATGGACATCAGCCTGAAGATGATCGGCGAGCTGGTCGACGATCCGGAGATCGATGTCGTTTATGCGCAGAACGATCGGCGGGAGGGCAGTTGGCGGCGCAGCCAGCTGGCTCGGCTTTTCTACAAGCTGATCAACAGCAGCCAGCGCTTCGATATCCCGGAGAATGCCGGGGACTTCCGCGTTATGCGCGGCGCGGTGGCGCGTGCCTTGACCAGCGTGCGCGACAAGCGTCGTTTCAACAAGGGCCTGTTCGCCTGGGCGGGCTTTCGCCAGAAGGCGGTGCTTTATTCGCCGGAAAGCCGCGCCAGCGGCACATCGAAATGGAGCCGGTTCAACCTGATCGCGTTCTCGCTCGAAGGGTTCACCTCGTTTTCCGTGATCCCGCTGCGCATCATCAGCCTCATCGGATTGCTGGCGGCATTTGCCGGTCTCGCCTATGGCGTGAAAGTGGTCTTCGAGGTGCTGTTCTATGGCATCGCCGTGCCCGGCTATCCAAGCATCATGGTCGCCGTCGTGTTGCTGGGCGGCCTCAACCTGGCGCTGCTCGGCCTGATCGGCGAATATGTCTGGGTCACGCTCAGTGAAAGCAAGGACCGGCCCGTCTACATCGTGCGCGACGTGCTGCATGGCAATGCCGCCGAGCAGGTTGCTCCCGACAGATGACCAGGTCGATCCGCCTGATCGCCGACGATTATGGGCTGGCGCCGGGAGTCTCGAGCGCGATCCTCGACCTGATCGAGCGCGGCCGCCTGACCGGAACCGGATGCATGACCGGTTTTCCCGAATGGGAAGAGGCGGCGGCGCGCATCAGGCCGTTCCGCCGTCGGGCTGCCGTCGGGCTGCATCTGACCCTCACCGATCAGGCCGCCGCGACCGGTTCGTCGAGCCTGGCGCCGGAAGGCAGGCTGCCGGGGCTCGCCTCCCTCGCGCTGCCGGTGCGGCGGGGGCGTATCGACGAGCCGGACGTTCATGCCGAGCTCGACGCCCAGTACGACCGCTTCGTCGAAGCGCTGGGCGGCCCGCCCGACTATATCGACGGGCACCAGCATGTGCATTTTCTTCCCGTGGTGCGGAATTGGCTGCTCGCGCGGTTCGGGGCAAGCGCGGGCAAACCGGCGCTGCGAGGGGCGCCGGGACTTCCGGGCATGGATGCTGCAGCGGCGAAGATCGCGGCGGTCGCCGCTCTGGCCGCAGGGTTCAACGGAGCGATGCGCCGAGCCGGCTTTAGCGTCTTGACGCCGCTTTCCGGGATCTATGACTGGCGGCAGCCGGAGAGGTTCGCTTCAACGCTGCGCGCCGCGATCAAGACCTTGCCCGAACAAGGGGTGTTCATGTGCCATCCGGGCCATGTCGATGACATTTTGCGGGCGCGAGACCCGATGCAGGCCGCGCGCGAGGTTGAGTACGCGGTTCTTTCCTCGCAGGATTTCGGCGACATCCTCGACAAGGCCGGAGCCCGCGTCATGGATGGTAGCGCATGAGCAATGCCGGCCAGCCGCAGCGTTCGACCGGCAACAAGATCGTCCGCTTCGCTCTTGTCGGACTGGTCAACACCGGCATCGACCTCACCGCATTCTACCTGCTGCTCAAGCTCACGGCGCCGGCTTTGGCCGCCAATGTCGGCGCCTGGTTCGTCGCGGTTCTCTTTTCCTTCGTTGCGAACCGCTTCTGGTCGTTCGAGCGGGACCCGGACATACGGCTGCACCATTCCTTCCTGCGCTTCGTGTCGCTGGGCGCGTTGATCTCGCTGGGCGTTTCCAGTCTCTCGATCGCGGCGCTGGCAGGAGCCATCGGCGTGTGGCCGGCCAAGATCATCGGCGTCGTGGTGGCGGCCGTGCTGAATTTCCTGGCCGCGCGCTGGTCGATCGAGGGGCGGTTGTTGAGGTGAGTCCAAGGACTTCGCTGCCCGGCCGGCTGGATGTTGGGACCCGATCCATTAATCTGTCTGCGCCGGACGCGGTCCCGATCCCTGCCGCACTTTCGTGAAGGCCTAATGCATGTCGCCCAAAAGTGCGCAGCGGTTTTGGACCACGACATGCATAGAAACAACAAGCTGAAGCACTGAGGCCGTTCAGACGCGACGCGCTAGCGCAAGCTCTCCAGATCGCGGATGCGCTTGGCGCCGGCGGCTTCCAATTGCCTCGTCACAGCGCCAATCAGGGTTTCGGCGACGACGAACAGAGCGGCGGACGAATCCCAGGCCGAAGGCACGGCAGTGCGTCCGGCGATCACATGGCGGGCGAAGCGGGCGATCGGCGACAGCCATTGGTCGGTAAAGAGGATGATCTGCACGCCGCGGTGATGCGCCTTCTCGGCGAAGCGGACGAGGCTTTCCTGGTAGCGGCGGATGTCGAAGATCACCAGGACGTCGCGCTTGCCCATGTCGATCAGGCGGTCGCGCCAGATGCTCTCCTGGCCGGCGAGGTGATAGACATCCGGCTGGATGATGGCGAGATGGGCGGCCATGTAGCGCGCCAGCGGATCGGTGAAGCGGCCGCCGATGAGGAAGGTCTTGCCGCGCCGCTCGGCAAGCCGCGCCGCGATGTCGGCCAGCTGTTTGTCGGTGAGGTGGCGGAAGGTCTCGCGCAAATTGTCGAGCGTCGCCTCCAGCATCGGCGAGACGGCGTCGCCGGCCGAGCCCGGATTGAGCGTGCGCGAGGCGGGCGACTGCAATTGCGCGGCCAGCTCATCCTGCAACGCCGACTGGAATTCGGGGTAGTTCTGGAAACCCAGCCTGGCGACGAAACGCAGGATCGTCGGCGAGGACACGCCGGCCGCGGCCGAGAATTCGGCGACGGTCTTCAGCCCGGTCATAGGATAGTTGGCAATCAGCGTCTGGGCGGCGCGGCGCTCGCCGGCCGGCATCGCGCCGATGCGGTCGGAGATCAGTTCGGCAATGCTGGAAATCATGGTTTTCCCCCACCCGTTGACCCGTCGCCGCCGTTTTCCCGAATTCGCGTTTGACAAAGCCGGTCAAACTGTATGAAATCATTCACCGGGACGCAATGAGGCAAAATACGTAACATAAGATACAGCGCTCCCGAGGGGACGGCAGTATGGAGAAAGCATGGCCCGCCAGCCTTGCACCGTCGGAGACCGTAAGGGTGACCAACCCTGGCGGCTCGAGCCCCTTCGTCTTCACCTGCGACCACGCCTCGAACTTCCTGCCAGCCGAATTCGGCACGCTGGGGCTGTCCCTTGAAGACCTTTCCCGCCACATCGCCTGGGATCCCGGCGCGCTGCCCGTCGCCAGCCGCATGGCCGAGGCGCTCGACGCCACTTTGGTCGAGACCCGTGTGTCGCGCCTCGTCATCGACTGCAACCGGCCGCTCGACGCGCCCGACCTCGTGCCGCCGGTCAGCGAGACGACAGTCATTCCGGGAAATTCCGGCCTGTCCGATAAGCAGCGCGCCGCGCGGGTCGACCTTGCCTGGCGCCCGTTTCATGACGCCATCTCCGGGATCGTCGACCGGCGGCTGGCGCGTGGACAGGAGACGCGGCTGGTCTCGGTGCACTCCTTCACGCCGGTCTACAAGGGCAAGAGCCGGCCCTGGCATATCGGCATCATCCATGATGACGACCGCAGGTTGGCGGCGCCGCTGATATCGGCGTTGCAGCGGCTTTCGGGCGTCACCGTCGGCGTCAACGAACCCTATTCGCCGGCCGACCGCGTCTACTTCACGCTGGAGCGGCATGCGCGCACGCGCGGCCTTGCCTGCGCGATGATCGAAATCCGCAACGACGAAATCGCCGGCGACACCGGGCAGCGGAAATGGGCGGATCTGCTCACAGGCATATTCTCGAATCTGGAGCCTGAGGAGGCCAGGGGCTCCCGACAACGCGCAATGGGAAAGTCAGTACAGTCGGCCAGTTAAGAACCAACAGGGGACTAAAATGTCAGCGCAAGACTATACGGAACACGACAAGCACGAGGACTTAAAGGTCCTCCACGGAATGGGCTATGCCCAAGAATTGTCGCGAAGCATGAGCCGCTTCTCGAACTTCGCGATCTCCTTCTCGATCATCTGCATTCTTTCAGGCGGCATCAACTCCTTCGCCCAGGCGACGTCTTCGATCGGCGGCGCCGGCGCGGGCATAGGCTGGATCGTCGGCTGCGCCGTTTCCGGGTTCTTCGCCCTTGCCATGGCGCAGATCGCCTCGGCGTTCCCGACAGCGGGCGGTCTCTATCATTGGGCCTCGATCCTCGGCAACCGGTTCACCGGCTGGCTCACCGCCTGGCTCAACCTGCTCGGCCTGATCACCGTGCTAGGCGCCATCAACATCGGCACAGCGTTCTTCTTCACCGGAACATTCGGGAGCTGGTTCGGGATGACCGGAACGCCGGGGGAAATTGTCGGGTTCGTCGCTTTCATTACCGTGCTGCAGGCTTTGCTCAATCATTTTGGCATCAAGCTGACAGCCCTGCTGACCGATGCTTCCGGCTTCATCATTCTCGGCACAACTGCGGTGTTGATCGTGGCCTGCCTGGTGTTTGCCCCGGCGATCGACGTCACCCGGCTTTGGACCTTCACCAACTATTCAGGTGACGCTGGCGGCGGCGTTTTTCCGCAGACCGACTCTATGAGCTATCTCTTCCTGCTCTGCCTGCTTTTGCCGGTCTACACCATCACGGGATATGATGCTTCGGCACACACATCGGAAGAGACACTGAAGGCCGCGCACTCGGTTCCGCGGGCGATTGTTTCATCCGTGGTCTGGTCCTCACTGATTGGCTGGGTGATGCTATGCGCCATCGTTCTGGCGATCCCGGATCTGGCGGCGGGCGCAAAGCAGGGCTGGAACGTCTTTTTCGCCACGATGGACGCGATTCTGCCGGTATGGCTGAAGGAGCTGCTCTATCTGGGTATCCTGATCGCGCAGTTTCTGTGCGGTCTCGCCACGGTGACCTCGGCCTCGCGCATGTTGTTCGCCTTCTCTCGCGACGGCGGCATGCCGGTCGGGTCGGCCGGGCTCGCCAAGGTCAGCCCAGCCTGGCGCACGCCGGTCAACGCGATCTGGACCGCTGCGGTCCTCGAGATCATCTATGTCTTCCTTGCCCAGTTCATCTCGATTGGCGGCACCAACATCTACACCATCGTCGTCAATTCGACGCTGGTCTTCCTGTTCCTGTCCTTCATCATTCCGATCGTGCTCGGCATGATGGCTTTCGGAACTTCGAAGTGGCCGAACCCGGGCCCGTGGAACCTCGGCGGTGGCGTTTTCAAGCTGTTCTGCATTCTGTCGATTATCGGCATGGCGATCATCTTCTACATCGCGGTTCAACCGCCAAACGACAAGGTGCTCTACATCACCATCGGCTTCATCATCTTGACCGCCGTGCTCTGGTTCGGCTTCGAGAACCGCCGCTTCCAGGGTCCGCCGATCGGTGAGCAGATCGCGGCGCGCCAGGCGGCGATCAAGGCGGCCGAGCAGGCGGTCGGCGAGACCGGCAACTGACCTTCGCTTCATGACCATGGCCGGCGCAATGCCGGCCATGGTCTCGTTTTTTCCCTTTCAAATCGACAGCACTGGAGCGCCAAAGGAATGGCCGGGAATTTCTCGTTCGATCAGTTGAAGAAGGCGGTCTCGAACGGCGAGATCGACACGGTGCTGGCCTGCATCGTCGATATGCAGGGCCGGCTCTCGGGAAAACGCTTCCTGGCCCAGTATTTCGTCGATTCCGCGCATGGCGAGACGCATGGCTGCAACTATCTGCTCGCCTGCGACATCGATATGGAGCCGGTACCGGGCTACAAGGCGGCGAGCTGGTCGAAGGGCTATGGCGACTTCGTCATGAAGCCCGACCTGTCGACGCTCCGGCGCATTCCGTGGCTGGAGAAGACGGCGCTGGTTATTTGCGACGTGCTCGACCATCACACGCATGAGGATCTTGGGCACTCACCCCGCGCGATCCTCAAGAAACAAGTCAAGCGCCTGCAGGAGCGCGGCTATATCGGCTATTTCGCCTCCGAGCTCGAATTCTACCTGTTCAGCGAAACCTACGAGTCGGCCCGCAAGAAGCACTGGCAGGGGCTCGACAGCGCCTCGCCCTATATCGGCGACTACCAGATCGGCATCACCACCAAGGAAGAAGGCGTCATGCGCCGGCTTCGCAACGAGATGGAGGCGGCCGGCATTCCGATCGAGAATTCCAAGGGCGAGTGGGGCCCCGGCCAGGAAGAGATCAATGTGCGCTATGCCGAAGCGCTCGACATGGCCGACCGCCACGTCATCCTGAAGAACGGCGCCAAGGAAATCGCCGATTCCGAAGGCAAGGCCATCTCCTTCATGGCCAAGTACAATTACGGGCTCGCAGGCAATTCCAGCCACATCCACAATTCGCTGTGGAGCGCCGACGGCAAGACGCCGCTGTTCTTCGACAAAAAGGCCGAGTGGACGCTGTCTAGCCTCGGCCAGCAATGGGCGGCCGGCCAGCTCAAATACGCCAAGGAGTTCACCTGGTTCCTGGCGCCCTACATCAATTCCTACAAGCGCTTCCAGGCAGGCACCTTCGCGCCGACCAAGATCATGTGGAGCGAGGACAACCGCACCGCAGGCTTCCGGCTCTGCGGCGAGGGCACCAAGGGCATCCGCATGGAATGCCGCATCGGCGGCGCCGACCTCAATCCTTATCTCGCCTTCGCGGCGCTGATTGCGTCGGGCCTCGCCGGCATTGACGAGAAGCTGGAACTGCAGAAGCCTTTCGTCGGCGATGCCTACCAGGCCTCGCGACTTCCCGAGATCCCGAAGACGCTGCGCGACGCGACCGAGACGCTGGCCAAGTCGAAGATGCTGAAGCAGGCCTTCGGCGAGGAGGTGATCGAGCACTATGTGCACACCGCCCGCTGGGAGCAGTTCGAATACGACCGCCGCATCACGGATTGGGAACTGCATCGGGGCTTCGAGCGGTATTAAGCTGCCGCGTCAGCGTCGGCACTGCCCATCACCCTTAACCTCTCCCGTGAGGACGAGGAGAGGGGTAGCGGGCGTCGGAACGCTTCCCTTCTCCCCGTCACTATGCGGGAGAAGGTGCCGGCAAGCGGATGAGGGCAGGCCATGCGCATATCGATTGTTGTAAAACTGCGAGGACTTATAAAATGACCGAAACGGTCAAGCTGAAATCCCCCATCGACGGCTCGATCTATGCCGAGCGGCCGGTCGCGACCGACCACGCGATCAACGCGGCGGTCGAGCGCGCCAGGGCGGCGCAGGAGAAATGGGCCGAGACGCCGGTCGTCGAGCGCGGCAAATACATGCTGGCGATGCTCGAGGCGCTGGTCGCCATGACCGACGAGATCGTGCCTGAGATCGCCTGGCAGATGGGGCGGCCGGTGCGCTACGGCGGCGAGTTCGGCGGCGTCAAGGAACGCACCAACTACATGGTCGAGATCGCTGAACAGGCGCTCAAGCCGGTCATGGCCTCGAACCCGAAGGAGGGTTTTCGGCGCTATGTGAAGAAGGTGCCGCTCGGCGTCGTGCTGGTGATCGCGCCTTGGAACTATCCCTATCTCACCGCCGTCAACACCATCGTGCCGGCGCTGATGGCCGGCAGCGCCGTCATCCTCAAGCACGCGGCACAGACGTTGCTCGTCGGCGAACGCTTCCAGCAGGCTTTCGACAGAGCGGGGCTGCCCAAGGGGCTGTTCCAAAACCTCGTCATGAACCATGCCCAGACCGAGAAGCTGCTCGGCTCCGGCAAGATCGACCATGTCAACTTCACCGGATCGGTCGGCGGCGGCCGCGCCATCGAGAAGGCGGCGGCCGGCACCTTCATGACGCTCGGCCTCGAACTCGGCGGCAAGGATCCGGCCTATGTGCTGCCCGACGCCAAGCTGGACCATGCGGTCGCCAATCTTGTCGACGGCGCCTTCTACAATTCCGGCCAGTGCTGTTGCGGCATAGAGCGCGTCTATGTGCACGAGAAGGTCTATGACGAGTTCGTCGAAGGTTTCGTCGCCGAGACGAAGAACTATGTCGTCGGCAATCCGCTGGAACAGGCGACCACGATGGGCCCGATGGCGCAGGCGCGCTTCGCCGACCTGATCCGCGAGCAGAAGGCCGAGGCGCTGCGCAAAGGCGCGACCGCACATATCAACATGAGGGTCGAGAACGACAGGGCGGGCTCGCCCTATCTGGCGCCGGAAGTGCTGACAGAAGTCGACCACCAGATGAGCGTCATGCGCGAGGAAAGTTTTGGGCCGATCGTCGGCATCATGAAGGTGCGCAACGACGAGGAGGCGATCGCGCTGATGAACGACAGCCCCTATGGGCTGACCGCGTCGATCTGGACACGCGACACCGAGCGCGCGATCGCCATCGGCGACCGCGTCGAGACCGGCACCGTGTTCATGAACCGCTGTGACTATCTGGACCCGGCGCTGGTCTGGACCGGCGTCAAGGACACCGGCAAGGGCGCGGCGCTCTCGGCCATCGGTTACGACAATCTGACCCGGCCGAAATCCTATCACCTGCGCGAAACGATCTGACCTTTCGAAAGACAAAAATGTCCAAGCTGATCTCCAAATGGAACTACCCCACCACCGTCCGCTTTGGCGCCGGGCGCATCAAGGAATTGCCTGATGTGCTCAATGCGACGGGCATCAAGCGGCCGCTCTTCGTCACCGATCCGGGCCTTGCGAAACTGCCCGTCGTCGCCTCGACGCTGAAGATCCTCGACGATGCCAAGATCCCATACGGCGTCTTCTCGGAGGTGAGGCCCAACCCGGTGGAGTCCAATCTCACCGCCGGCATCGCGGTGTTCAAGAAGGGCAAGCATGACGGCGTCATCGCCTTCGGCGGCGGCTCCGCGCTCGACCTCGGCAAGCTCATCGCCTTCCAGGCCGGGCAGACACGGCCCGTTTGGGATTTCGAGGATATCGGCGACTGGTGGACCCGGGCCAATTCGGACTTGATTGCGCCGATCATCGCGGTGCCGACCACGGCGGGCACGGGGTCCGAGGTTGGCCGCGCCGGCGTCATTACCAATGAGGAGACCCATACCAAGAAGGTCATCTTCCATCCGAAGCTTCTGCCGGCGATCGTCATTGCCGATCCGGAACTGTCGGTCGGCATGCCGCCCTTCATCACCGCCGGCACCGGCATGGACGCGCTGGCGCACTGCCTGGAGGCCTATTGCGCGCCGGGCTATCATCCGATGGCCGACGGCATCGCCGTGGAAGGCATAAGGCTAGTGTTCGAGAACCTGCCGAAGGCTTTCGCCAACGGCAAGGATCTGGTCGCGCGCGCCCATATGATGAGCGCGGCGGCCATGGGCGCCACCGCTTTCCAGAAGGGGTTGGGGGCCATCCATTCGCTGTCGCATCCGATCGGCGCTCTCTACGACACCCATCACGGCATGACCAACGCGGTGTTCATGCCCTATGTGCTGGCCTTCAACCGCGAGGCGATCGAGGAGCGCATCGCACGGCTCGCCGCCTATTGCGGCATCAAGGGCGGCTTCGACGGCTTTGCCAGGGCCATCATCAAGCTGCGCAAGGAGCTCAAGGTGCCGCACGCGCTGCCCGGCCTGATCAAGGGGCTCGACATGGACAAGAAGCGCAAGACCCTGATCGCCGATATGGCGGTGGTCGACCCGACCGCCGGCGGCAACCCCGTGAAGCTCACCAAGAAAGCAGCGCTGACGCTGCTCGAAAATGCCATCGCCGGCTCCGTCTGAGAAGCCGGCCTCGATGCCGAGGAGTTGAATAAGGGAACACTCGAGAAAAAGGGAGGAGGGGCAAAATCAAGGCAGCTAACCATTAGCCGGAAAATTAAGCGCGGGCTAATTGCTACAGTCCGTTAAAAAGAGTTAACTTTTTTCGCTGTGGGGCTCCGGTTTCAAAAAGCCTTCATCTGGCTGTCACACGAAAACGATACCCGCATCGCAGGCGCTTAGCGCGCCAGTTCAACGGAGAGAACACATGTTCAAGTTCACGGGGAAAGTGCTTTCCCTCTCGGCCGCGGCGCTCTTTGCGTCGACGATGATTTCGTCCGCAGATTCGCTGGACGATCTCGTCAAGGCCGCGAAGGCGGAAGGCCAGCTCACCACGATTGCGCTCCCGCATGACTGGTGCGGCTACGGGGCAGTGATCGACGCATTCAAGGCCAAGTATCCGGAAATCACCATCAACGAGCTCAACCCCGACGCCGGCTCCGGCGATGAGGTCGAGGCGATCAAGGCCAACAAGGACAACAAGGGCCCGCAGGCGCCTGACGTCATCGACGTCGGCCTGTCCTTCGGTCCGACCGCCAAGAAAGACGGCCTGCTTTTGCCCTACAAGGTGTCGACTTGGGATTCGATCCCGGACAGCGCCAAGGATGCCGACGGCGCCTGGTACGGCGACTATTACGGCGTGCTCTCCTTCGAGGTGAACAAGGATCTGGTCAAGGAATCGCCGGCCGATTGGGCTGATCTCCTGAAGCCGGAATTTGCTAACTCGGTCGCGCTCGCCGGTGATCCGCGCGCTTCGAACCAGGCCATCCAGGCGGTCTACGCCGCCGGCCTTTCCGGTGGCGCCGCCGCTGGCGAAGCCGCAGGCACCGCCGGCCTGGACTACTTCAAGAAGCTCAACGCAGCCGGCAATTTCGTGCCGGTCATCGGCAAGACCGCGACGCTCGCCCAGGGCCAGACGCCGATCCTCGTCACTTGGGACTACAACGCGCTTTCGGGCCGCGACACGCTGAAGGGCAACCCGCCCGTCGACGTCATCGTGCCGAAGACGGGCGTCGTCGCCGGCGTCTACGTGCAGGCAATCAGCGCCTTCGCGCCGCATCCGAACGCCGCCAAGCTGTGGATGGAGTACCTCTATTCCGATGAAGGCCAGATCGGCTGGCTGAAGGGCTATTGCCACCCAATCCGCTTCAACGATCTCGCCAAGAACGACAAGATCCCGGCGGACGTGCTGGCCAAGCTGCCGCCGGCGGAATCCTATGCTTCCGCCGTGTTCCCGACGCTCGATGAGCAGGGCAAGGCCAAGGAAACCATCACCAAGAACTGGGACGCCATCGTCGGCGCCAATGTGAAGTAACAGCGTGATACGGGCCGGGCGGCTCTGGTCGCCCGGCCTCGTTCCAGCACGGTAACCGGCGCATGACCGATCTCTCGCTATCCAACAAGGCAATTGCGGGAAACACCGCGCCGCCAGCCGAGGCGCGAAGCCTGCGGCTGCCGACGCAGTGGCTTGGCGTCACGCCTTTCTTCGTCTTCGCCGTGATGTTCCTGATCCTGCCCACGCTCTACCTGATGCTGGGCGCCTTCCAGAACGAGGCGGGCGAATTCACCTTCGCCAACATCGTCGCTCTCTTTTCGGCCAACATCGTTGCCGCCTACTGGATCTCGATAAAGGTTAGCCTGGCGTCATCGCTGATCGGCGCCTTCGCGGGCCTCGCCATCGCCATCGCCATCGTGCGCGGCGGGCTGCCCAACTGGATACGTTCGGCGACGCTCACCTTCTCCGGCGTCGCATCCAATTTCGCCGGCGTGCCGCTCGCCTTCGCTTTCATCGCGACGCTCGGGCGGCTCGGTCTCGTCACCGTCCTGCTCAACACGCTGGTTGGCCTGAACCTCTACGCGCATGGCTTCAACCTGCTGTCATTCTGGGGATTGACGATCACATATGTCTATTTCCAGATCCCATTGATGGTGGTCATCATTGTGCCGGCCGTCGACGGCTTGAAACGCGAATGGGGCGAGGCCGCCGCGACGCTCGGCGCCACCCAGGCGCAATATTGGCGCATGGTGGTCATTCCGGTGCTCTGGCCAAGCTTCCTCGGCACTGTCATCCTGCTCTTCGCCAACGCCTTCGGAGCGATCGCGACCGCCTACGCGCTGACCGGCTCGTCGCTGAACATCGTTCCGATCCTGCTCTATGCGCAGATCCGCGGCGACGTGCTGCATAACGCCCATCTCGGCTATGCGATCGCCTTCGGCATGATCTTCATCACCGGGCTTGCCAACATCTTCTACATCTGGTTCCGGACGCGCTCGGAGAGGTGGCTGAAATGAAATCCGGCAGGTTCTGGGCCTGGTTCGTCTTCCTTTTGGGCGCGGCCTACTTCTTCATCCCGCTGATCGCGACGATCGAGTTCTCGCTGCGCATGCGGCGCGGCGTCTACTCGTTCGACGCCTACAAGGTCGTGCTGGGCGACAGCCAGTTCCAGGCGACCTTCATGTTCTCGGTGATCGTTGCCGTCTTCACCATCCTGCTCGGTGTGCTGATCGTGGTGCCCACGGCATACTGGATCCGCCTGCGCCTGCCGCAGCTCAGGCCGATCGTCGAATTCATCACGCTGCTGCCGCTGGTGATCCCGGCGATCGTCATCGTCTTCGGCTATATCCGGATGTACGGCTCGAATTCACCGCTGCCGTTCCTGGGGTCTAATTTGGGAGCGAACGCGTTGCTGGTGATTGGCTACGCGGCGCTCGCGTTGCCCTACATGTACCGGGCCGTCGACACCGGTCTTCGCACCATCGACGTGCGCACGCTGACCGAGGCAGCGCAGATCCTGGGGGCCGGCTGGGGCACGATCATCGCCCGCGTCATTCTGCCAAATGTGCTGATTGCTGTATTGTCGGGCGCGTTCCTCACCTTTGCGATCGTCATCGGCGAGTTCACGATGGCCAGCCTGCTCAACCGCCCCGCTTTCGGCCCCTATCTGCAGAATTTGGTCGCCAACCGCGCCTATGAACCGGCCGCGCTGTCAATCATCGCCTTCGTAATAACATGGGGCTGCATGTCACTGATTCAGATACTGTCGCGCTTCGCGCCGAAATCGGCGAACCGCCCCAATTGAGCGAAAAGCACTGAAAGAAAAAGCCATGGCCGAGCCGTTCCTCTCAATCCAGCATGTGCGAAAATCCTTCGGCGCCACGACTGTGGTCGAGGATTTCAATCTAGATGTCGCGCCCGGCGAGTTCGTCTCATTCCTTGGCCCGTCGGGCTGCGGCAAGACGACGGTGTTGCGCATGGTCGCCGGCTTCGAGGAGCCGTCGGCCGGCAAGATCGTCGTCGGCGGCAAGGACATCACAAGGCTGAAGCCCAACCAGCGCAATGTCGGCATGGTGTTCCAGGCCTATGCGCTGTTCCCGAACCTGACG
Source organism: Mesorhizobium sp. M2A.F.Ca.ET.043.02.1.1 (assembly GCF_003952405.1). NCBI lineage: Bacteria > Pseudomonadati > Pseudomonadota > Alphaproteobacteria > Hyphomicrobiales > Phyllobacteriaceae > Mesorhizobium > Mesorhizobium sp. M2A.F.Ca.ET.043.02.1.1. The sequence continues at coordinate 1,585,354 of NZ_CP034445.1, read as the reverse complement.
GTGGCGCAGAACATCGCCTTCGGCCTGAAGGTGGCCGGCATGTCGAAATCGGACGCGGACAGGCGCGTCGCCGAGATGCTCGACATGATCAAGCTGCCGCAAATGGCCGATCGCTATCCCTACCAGCTTTCCGGCGGCCAGCAGCAGCGCATCGCATTAGCCCGCGCCATCGCGCCGAAGCCGAAGCTGTTGCTGCTCGACGAGCCGCTGTCGGCGCTCGACGCCAAGGTGCGTGTGTCGCTGCGCGAGGAAATCCGTTCCATCCAGAAGAAGCTCGGCATCACCACCATCTTCGTCACACATGACCAGGAAGAGGCGCTGTCGATCTCAGACCGCATCGCGGTGATGTATGGCGGCAGGGCCGAGCAGGTCGGCACGCCGTTCGAGATCTACAACCGGCCGGCAACCAAGTTCGTCGCCAATTTCGTCGGCACGCTCAACGTGCTGGAGGGCAAGGTCACCGACGCCGCCTCGGGCAAGGTGCAGGTCAACAGTCAGGAAGTCTCGCTCAAGGGCAAGCTCAACGGCTCCAAGTCCGGCGACACGCTGTCGCTCGCCCTGCGGCCGGAAGCGATCTCGCTGGGGCGGCAGCCCGGCCATGACACCAGCCTGTCAGGCGAGATCGCCGAAGTGCATTTCCTCGGTTCTGTCATCCGCGTACGCGTCGGCATCGGCGGCAACACGGTGTCGCTCGACACCTTCAACAATTCCACGACGCCGCCGCCGGTCGTCGGCGACAAGGCGGACATTTCGTTTTCATCGGGCGATATGCTGGTTCTGCACTAGGCTGTGTCGATATTCAGGTGAGGCTGGCCTGCAAATGGCGGTCTCCTGCGCTTCTGGCCTGACAAATCAACAGTATCCTAGCTCAAGGTACTGCCAAGCCTCGTGTTTCATCGTTACGATGAGCCATGGCCCTCTTCGAGCTCACCCTCATCCTGCTTCTGATCGCCGTCGCGCTGACGGCGCTGTCGCGCCGTCTCGAGATACCCTATCCGTCGCTGCTGGCGCTTGCAGGCGTTGCGCTGGCCTTCGTGCCGGGCGCACCAACGATCGAGATCGATCCGGAACTGGCGCTGGCGCTGTTCATCGCGCCGGTGCTGCTCGACGCCGCCTATGACACCTCGCTGCGCGACCTGAAACGCTACCGGCTGTCGCTGGTGCTTCTGGCGCTCGGCGCCGTCGTGTTCACCACCGTGGTGGTTGCCTTCGTAGGCTGGAAGATGGCCGGCCTTCCGATCGCGGCGGCGATCGCGCTAGGCGCCATCGTCGCTCCGCCGGACGCGGTCGCGGCGAGTGCCGTGCTCGGCCAGTTCAGGGTGCCGCACCGCATCACAGCCATCCTGCAGGGCGAGAGCCTGCTCAACGATGCCACCGCGCTGCTGATCTACCGGATATCGGTTTCGGCGGCCATCGGCTCGGTCATGCTTAAGGACGCAGTGCCCGTCATCCTGCTTGCGACGGTCGGCAGCGTCGTCGCCGGCTATGTGTTCGGCCGAGTGTCGCTGCTCGCGCTGACGCGCATCGAGGATGCGGCAAGCAGCACCGTGGTGCAGTTCGCCGGAACCTTCGCCGTCTGGATCATTGCCGACAAGCTCGGTCTCTCCGCCATCATCACCATCGTCGTCTATGCGATCACCATCGCGCGGACCGCGCCACGCCGGATGTCCGCGAGGCGGCGCGTCAGCACCTATTCGGTCTGGGAGTCGGCCGTCTTCGTGCTCAATGTCTTAGCTTTCGTGCTGATGGGCCTTCAGGCTCGATCAATCGTCGGCCGGCTCTCCGGCGACGGGCAAGGCGAGGCCTTCCTCTTCGCTGCCACCGTGCTGGCCGTCGTCATCGTGGCGCGTCTCGTATGGGTGATGGGCTACGTTGCGGTGATAAAGCAGTTTAAGCGTTTCGACGGCGAAGGGCAGAAGCGGGATGCGCCGACGTTTCGCGGCGCGGTGCTTGTCGGCTGGTGCGGCATGCGCGGGCTGGTGACGCTGGTGGTGGCCATCGCCTTGCCCGCCGACTTTCCCGGCCGCGACCCGATCGTGCTGGCGGCCTTCGCCGTCGTGCTCGGAACGCTTGTGCTGCAGGGCATGAGCCTGAAGCCGCTGCTGCGCCGGCTCAACTTCGAGCGGGATACCTCGATCGACCGCGAAGTGGCCGAGGCGCGGGTGGCCATCATGCAGGCGGCGCTTGATGTGCTGAGCCGCAAGACCTCGTCCGCTGCCGCGGTCGTACGTGAACAATACGAGGCGCAACGCCGGATCGCCGAAAATCCGGACGATGCGCAAGCCGCGACGGAATACGACCGATTGCGTCTTTACGCCATCAAGCGGCAGCGTGACAGGCTGGAGGAGCTGCGCAGCAACGGCACGATCGGCGACGAGGCCTATCACCGGCTGGAAGAGGAGATCGACTGGTCGGAACTGGCGGCGGCTCCCGCCGGAAGCTTCCAGCCGCTCACCACCTGACGGATTTCAGCGAAAGCGTGGGCGTTTGCGGTGGCGATTCACCGCAGCGCCTGCCCGGGATTGCATCAGCACAGGGAGATAGAAAGGATCGCCTCCGTGGGAAAGCGAAACGGTGTGGCAAACGTGGTTCGCGGGCAGCATTGGACTATTCCGCTCGTCCTCGCGGTCCATTGAAACGCTGACGGCGAGGGGCTACTGCGATCCTCAGAAGCGAGCCGGTTAATCAATGAAGCTGATCAGCTACAACATCCAGTATGGCTACGGCAGCGACGGGCGCTATGATCTTTCCCGCGCCGCCAGGCTGGTGGACGGCGCCGACATCATCGCGCTGCAGGAGGTCGAGCGGCATTGGCTGCGAACCAATGAGGACGACCAGCCCGAGATCCTGTCCAGGCTGTTGCCCGGCTATTACTGGGCCTATGGCCCCGCCTTCGACCTGGACGCCAGCGAGAAGCGCGACGGTCGCGTCGTCAACCGCCGGCGGCAGTTCGGCACGATGGTGCTGTCGAAGCTGCCGATCGTCTGGTCGCGGCTGCATGCGCTGCCGATGCGCCGCACGCTGAGACCGCTCAACACCCGCAACGCGGCGCTGGAATGCATGATCCGCACGCCGGCCGGACCGGTGCGGGTGCTTTCCTTGCATCTGGCGCATATTGCGGCCGAGGAGCGGCTGGAGCAGATCGATTACCTCAACGCCGAGCATCGTCGCGCGCCATCCGATGGCGGTCCGTGGAGCGGCGCCGACGACGAGCCGCAGCGCAACTGGTCGAACGGCCAGGCGGAGCCCGAAAACCCCCAGGCGGCGATCTGGCTTGGCGATTTCAACATGGAGCCAGGCAGCGCCGAATACCGGTGTATTACCGGCAGCATGCCGTATCATCCCGGCGCCGCTTATATTGACGGCTTCGTCGATGCCGCCGCCGTCGCCAGCGAGCCTGGGCCGGATTTCCACACGCATGAAAAGATCATCGACGGCAGGCTGGCGAAACGCCGGCTCGACCATTGCTTCGTCGGCGGCATGCTGGCCGGGCGCGTCCGTTCGATAACAGCGGATGTCGGCGAGGTGGCATCCGACCATTTTCCGCTACGGGTCGAGATCGACCTGGAAACGCCGGGCATCGGCTCTAGTCTGGCAGGCAGGTGAGGCGGGCATGACGCTGTTCGTCTTCCTGGCTGTGCTGTCGGCGGCTGCCATGCACGCGATCTGGAACGCGCTGGTCAAGGTGCATCTCGACCGCTTCCTGTCGATCACGCTGATGACTCTCGGCATGGGCGCCGCGGCGCTTGTGGTGCTGCCCTTCGTCGAGGTGCCGAAGGCCGAGGTCTGGCCATTCATCCTCGCCTCGGTCTTCTTCCACATGGGCTACCGGACATTCCTGATCGGCGCTTACAAGGCCGGTGATTTCGCCCAGACCTATCCGCTGGCGCGCGGCACCGCGCCGCTGCTCTCGGCGCTGGGCGGCATTGTGTTGGTCGGGGAGGTGCCTGCGCCGCTTGCCATCCTCGGCATCGTGCTGTTGTCGATCGGCACGCTGGTCATGTCGTTTCGCGGCGGCGCGCATCTGGAAAGGCTCAATCTGCGCGCCGTCGGCTTCGCGCTTGGCACATCGATCTTCATCGCCAGCTACACGCTTTCCGACGGCAGCGGCGCGCGGCTGGCGGCGACCGCGACGAGCTACGCCGCCTGGCTGTTCGTCTGCGATGCGACGTGGGCGCTGGTGCTGTGCATTGCCTTTCGCGGATCGCAATCGCTTCCGGTGCTGGCCCGCGACTGGAAGGCTGGGCTGTTCACCGGCGTGCTCAGCGGCGCGGCCTACTGGATCGTCATGTGGGCGATGACCAAAGCGCCGATCGCGTCAGTTGCGTCGCTGCGTGAAACCTCGATCCTGTTCGCCATGCTGATCTCGGTGCTGGCGCTGGGCGAGAAGATGACCGCCTGGCGCGCCACGGCCGCGCTCGGCATCGTCGCCGGTGTCGTCGCGCTGAGAATGGGTTGATTGCCATTCACCCGAACACGGTCATCACCTGGCCGCGCTCGCTGGTGAGGTTCAAGGCGGTCCTCCTTTTGTGTCCCCAAAAGGAGCGATATGTTCCACGGCGGGCAAAAGAGAACGGGACAGCTGCCGGTTTTAAGCCGGCGAGCGGTCAGATTTGCGTCACCTCGAGATCGATGACCATCAGCCCCTCGGTGCCGCCTTCAAGCGCGGCGACAAGGCGCGCGCCGGCGCGCTGATGCGCCTCGTGCACGAGATAGGCGTCACGGGCGACGGCATCGCGAAAGTCGATGGTGAAACCGTGCGTTAGACCGCGCGCGAAAGGCTCGGGACTGACATTGGCGCTGAAATGCACCTTGCCCATGCCGTCGATGACGGCGCGCAGCGCTTCGAGGTCGGCATGGATCGCCGCGCGTTCGGTTTCAGGAACGTCATCGCGAAAGCGGATAAAGACGCAGTGGCGGATCATCGTTGATGCCTCAAGCCGCCTGGTTGCCCTTGAACACGGCCGGCGGCAGCGGCTCGCGGCCAAGGATGAGGTCGGCACCTTTTTCGCCAACCATGATGGTCGGCGCATTGGTGTTGGAGGAGGGGACGCGCGGCATCACCGAGGCGTCGCAGACGCGCAAGCCCTCGATGCCGCGCAGCCTGAGATCGGGTGTCACCACCGCCATCGCGTCATGGCCCATGCGGCAGGTGCCGACAGGATGATGATCGGTCTTGGAGGTGCGGCAGGCATAATCGAAGAGATCGGCGTCGCTCTGCAGGTTCGGACCCGGAAGCACCTCGCGCAACACATAGGGCTGTAGCGCCTTCTGCCGCATGATCTCGCGCGCCAGCCTGAGGCCCTTGATCGACATGTCGCGGTCATACGGGTCGGACCAGTAATTCGGATCGATCAGCGGGTGGTCGGCCGGGTCGGCGCTCTTCAGCCGCACCGTGCCACGCGAGCGGGGACGCAGGAAGGCGGAGTTCAGCGTCACGCCCGGGTTCTTCAGCTTCTCGACGCCGGCCTCGATGCCGGAGCCGAGACCGAGATGGAACTGGATGTCGGGCGAGGCGGCCGTCGGGTCGGCGTACCAGAAGCCGCCGGTCTCGAACAGGCTCGAGGCAACGGGACCCTTCTTGAGTAAGAGGTACTGCAGCCCGGCCCATAGGGTGCGGTGCAGCTTCGCATAATTGTCATAGGTGTGGTCGCCGGTGCATTCGGCAATGACGAAGAGATCGAGATGGTCCTGCATGTTGGAGCCGACGCCGGGCAGGTTATGCACCGGCGTGACGCCGACCGATTTCAGATGATCGGCCGGGCCGATGCCCGATTGCATGAGGAGCTTGGGCGAACCGATCGCGCCCGACGAGACGATCACCTCGCGTTCGGCGCGCATGATGGTCTTTTCGCCACCTGGCCTGTCGACGACCTCGACGCCGATAGCGCGGCCTTTCTCGACAACGACGCGGGTGACGAGAACGTCCGTCCTGACCGTCAGGTTCTTGCGGGCGCCGATCGGCTTCAGATAGGCGACGGAGGCCGATGAGCGCCGCGCGTTCTTTTGGGTCAGCTGGTAGTAGCCGACGCCTTCTTGGGCAGCGCCATTGAAGTCCGGGTTGAAGGGTATGCCCATTTCCTGTCCGGCGCGGAAATAGGCCTCGCAGATCGGCAGCGGCGAGATCGGATTGGAGACGCCGAGCGGACCCTGGTCGCCATGGAAATCGTTGGCGAAGCGCTGGTTGTTCTCGGCGCGCTTGAAATAGGGCAGCACGTCGCGATAGCCCCAGCCGGCGAGCCCCTCTTCCTTCTCCCAAGCGTCGTAGTCGCGGGCGTTGCCGCGCGTGTAGATCTGGGCGTTGATCGACGAGCCGCCGCCGACGACCTTGGCCTGCGTGTACCAGAAGACGCGGTCCTTCATGTTTCTCTGCGGCACGGTCGACCAGCCCCAGGAGGCGATGCCCTTTGTCATCTTGGCGAAGCCGGCCGGCATGTGGATCAGCGGATGCCAATCCTTGCCGCCGGCTTCCAGGAGCAGGACGGAATTGCCCGGATCCTCGCTCAGCCGGTTGGCGAGAACGCAGCCGGCCGGGCCGGCGCCAACAATGATGTAGTCAGCCATTGTTCCTCACAAGCGTGGCACCGAGAGCGCGCCGTCGACATCGATGACCGATCCGGTCGAAAAGCCGAATTTGCCGGAGGCGAGCGCCGCAACCACGGCGCCGATGTCGGCGGCTTCGCCCCAGCGTTTTGCCGGCACCAGGCCGTCCTCGATCAGCGCGTCATATTTGGCGGAGACGCCAGCGGTCATATCGGTGCGGATGATGCCCGGCCGTACCTCGAACACGCCGATGTTCTCGGGCGCGAGCCGCAGCGCCAGATTCTTCACCCACATTGAAAGGCCGGCTTTGGAAATGCAGTAGTCGGCTCGTTCCGGCGAAGCCATGTTGGCGCTGACCGAAGTGATGGTGATGATCGATCTGGCTGAGCCGGCAGATGCCGCCAGCATAGCCTTGGCGATGGCCTGGCTGAGAAACACCGTGCCGCGCAGATTGATATTCAGCGCGCGGTCGAAATTCTCCGGCTTAAGCTCCAGCAGGTCGCCGCGGACAACGGCGCCGATGCCGGCATTGTTGACCAGGCAATCGATGCGACCGAAGGCGCGCATGGCTGCCTCGACCAGTTTCGAATGGCCGGCGAGATCCGCGATGTCGCATTGGGCGTAAGTGAAATTCGCGCCCCGCCCCACGATCGTGTCGGCAAGGCCGTCGGCAGGTCTCTCGGCAAGGTCGGCCACCAGAATGTCGAAGCCGGCATCCGCCAATGCCTCGGCGCAGGCGAGCCCTATGCCGCGCGCGCCGCCGGTGACGATGGCTGCCGGGCGAGTCATGCCGCAAGCTCCGTCTTTCGAAGGTAATCAGCAACCCGCAGCGCCTGCGCCGCGATCGACAGCGCCGGATTGACCGCGGCGGAGGTCGGCAGGAACCCGCCGTCGACGACGAACAGGTTCCGGTGATCCCAGGCGCGGCAGAAGGGGTCGAGCGGCGAGGTGGCCGGGTCGTTGCCCATCTTCACCGTGCCGCATTGATGCGAGGGCGTGCGCTTGTCGAAGGGGCGCGACAGCACGATTGGATAGCCGCAGGCGCGCAGGTTCTCGTGCATCACCTTGGTCAGGCCTTCCAGCGACTGCATGTTGGAGCGCCGCCACTGCATGACGATCTCCTTACCTTCGACCATGATGCGGCTTTCGGGATCGGGCAGGTCCTCGCACATCAGGTACCAGTCGACGGCGTGGCCGGCCATGAAGTCGAGCACGAATTTCGGCATCGTCTTCACATTGGCCTTGAGCATGTTGCCGTCGATCTTGCCGAGCAGTTGCACATTGCCGAGCGGCTTGCCGCCCTTGCCGTCCGACAGATAGTAGTCGTTGAGCATCAGCGTCTTCTGGTACACGCTATCGTTGCGGCGGCGCGGATCGATCGCCAGCATGGCGCTCGAATTGTGGTTCATGAAATTGCGTCCGACCTGGTCGGAGCTGTTGGCGAGGCCTTTGCCTTTCGCCGAGGGCGAGCGCAGCAGGATGGCGGCCGAGTTGATCGCGCCGGCCGACAGGATGACGAGTTTCGGCGACAGCGTCTTTTGCGCGCCGTTCTGCGTGTAGTGGATGGCGGCGATCGACTTGCCGTCCGGCGCGGCTTCGAGCCAGTCGACATGGGCACCGGTTTCGAGGCGGATGTTCGGGTCCCTCAGCGCTTCTGCCAGGGGCCCGGTCTGCGCGTCGATCTTGCCCTGGCCGGTGTTGGGGAAGGCGTCCCAGCCGGTCCTGCCTTCCTTCAGCCAGGTCTCGATGTCGACGCCGAGCGGCAGTGAAGCGGGATGCAGTCCAAGGCTCTTCAGCTCAGCGCGGGCACGCGCGATCGGCGGTTCGTCCGGCACCGGCTTGAAGGGATAGGGGATTGAATGGAACGGCTCGGTCGGGTCTTCGCCGAGCACGCCGCGCACGCGAAAGAGCTGCTCGGCCTTCGAATACCAGGGCTCGAACTCGTCATAGGAAAACGGCCAGGCCGGCGAGACGCCGCCGAAATGCTCGAGCTCGGAGAAATCCTCCTCGCGGTAGCGGATTAGGACGGCGCCGAAGAACTTCGAATTGCCGCCGACATAGTAGTAATTGCCGGGGTTGAAGGGCGCGCCTCCGGCCTCGCGCCACATCTCCTTCGGCCGGTAGTGCTCGTCCAGGAAAATCGATCGCGTCAAGCGCGCATGCGGTGTCGCGGGCAGCGGCTCGCCGCGCTCCAGGATGAGGATCGAGGCGCCGCTGCCGGCCAAGCCGGAGGCGATCGTGGCGCCGCCGATGCCGGAGCCGATGATGACGATATCCGCGTTTGTCATAGCTTTTAAAGTATGCGCTTCTCGGTCGCCGGGTCGAAGAACACCGCCTTGCTGAGGTTGAAGGCCAAGGGCGTGCTGGTGCCGGGCTGGATCCTGGCATCGGCTCTCAGCCGCGCCACCACGCCCTTGCCGCCGAGATTGGTGACCGCGAAGGTGTCGGAGCCGGCCGGCTCCACCACCTCGATATGGCAGTCGGCGGTAGCGATGGCGGACCCGTTGCGTTCCGCGCCTTCCGGATCGGTCAGCGCTTCGGGACGGACACCGAAAATGACCTGCTTGTCCTTGAAGGCCGACAGACCGGCGGGCGCGCCGGGCATCGGCAGCACGATCGGCTGGCGCGACTCGCGGTCCAGCACCACCGAAAGGCCGGCGCCATTGCCGTCGATCTTGGCCGGGATCAGGTTCATCGCCGGCGAGCCCATGAAGTCGGCGACGAAGATGTTGGTCGGGTTGTTGTAGATCTCGGCCGGCGTGCCGAATTGCTGCACCTCGCCGTCGCGCATCACGGCGATCTTGGTCGCCAGCGTCATCGCCTCGATCTGGTCGTGCGTGACATAGACGATCGTCGTGCCGGTGGTGGCATGCAGGCGCTTGATCTCGATGCGCATGTCGACACGCAGCTTGGCGTCGAGGTTCGAAAGCGGCTCGTCGAACAGGAAGAGTTTCGGGTCGCGCACCAGCGCCCGGCCCATGGCGACGCGCTGGCGCTGACCGCCGGAAAGCTGGCTGGGCTTGCGGTTGAGGAGATGACCGATCTGCAGGATCTTGGCCACCTTGTCGATCGCCGCCTGGCGCTCCGCCGCAGGCACGCCACGCATCTCCATGCCGAAGGCGATGTTTCCGGCAACCGTCATGTTGGGGTAGAGCGCGTAGCTCTGGAACACCATGGCGATGTCGCGTTTCGAAGGATGGAGGTCGTTGATCGCGCGGCCATCGACACGGATCTCACCCTCCGTGATCTGCTCCAGCCCGGCGATGGTGTTGAGCAGCGTTGACTTGCCGCAGCCGGACGGACCGACCAGCACCAGGAAGCCGCCCTTTTCGAGCTCGACATTGATGCCCTTCAGGATCTCGACACTCCCGAAGCGCTTCTTCAGCCCATCAATTTCCAGAAAAGCCATGGTCGTTCCTTCAGAAATAGGGTCAGCCCTTGACCGCGCCGGCCATCAGCCCGCGCACGAAATAGCGGCCGGCGACGACATAGACGATCAGGGTGGGGAGCGCGGCGATCATCGCCGCCGCCATGTTGACATTGTATTCGACGACGCCGGTCGAGGTGTTGACGACATTGTTCAACGCCACAGTCATCGGCATCACGTCGCCGGAGCCGGCATAGGCGGAAGCGAACAGGAAGTCATTCCAGATGTTGGTGAACTGGTAGATCACTGTCACAACGATGATCGGCAGCGAATTGGGCAGCATGATGCGCCGGAAGATCTGGAAGAAGGAGGCGCCGTCGACCTGCGCCGCCTTGATCAACTCGGTCGGGAAGGCCTCGTAATAGTTGCGGAAGAAGAGCGTGGTGAAGCCCAGTCCATAGACGACGTGGACGAAGACCAGGTTCACCGTCGAATTGCCGAGGCCGAAATTGAACCCTGTCGCGTTCTGCAGCGTGACGCCGAAGCGTCCGAGGCTGCCGAGGATCGTCGCCATCGGCAACAGCACCGACTGGAACGGGATGAAACAAGCAAACAGCATCATCGCGAAGACCAGCGTGTGGCCGCGGAAGCGCCATTTGGTCAACACATAGCCATTCAGCGCGCCAAGCAGCGTCGAGATCAGCACTGCCGGCACGACCATCTTGATGGAGTTCCAGAAATAGCCTTTCATGCCGACGCAGGTCAGACCCGAGCAAACTTCACTCCACGCCTTTATCCATGGTGCGAAAGTCGGCGCATGCGGCAGCGATAGCATGTTGCCGTTCTGGATCTCGTCCATGGTCTTGAACGAGGTCACCAGCATGACGAAGAGCGGCATCAGGTAGAAGATCGCGAACAGGGCCAGCAGGCCGTAGATGACGATGCGGTTGATCGCCTTGGTGCTCAGGCCGCTCGAAGCCTGGCGGGCGGGTGAAGTGACGGCGCTCATCGCGACTTCTCCCTGAGCTCGGAATAGAGATACGGAACAATGATGGCCGTGATGGTCATCAGCATGATCACGGCGCTGGCCGACCCGACCGCCATCTCGTTGCGCTTGAAGGTGAACTCATACATGAAATTGGACGGCAGCCAGGCCGAGCCGCCGGGGCCGCCGCTGGTCAGCGCGACGACCAAGTCATAGGACTTGATGGCCAGATGCGCGAGCACGATGAAGGCCGACAGGAACACCGGCCGCAGCAGCGGAATGACGATGCGGCGGTAAAGCTGGAAGGTGGATGCGCCGTCGATCTGCGCCGCCTTCATGATCTCGCCGTCGATGCCGCGCAGGCCAGCCAGGAACATCGCCATGATGAAGCCGGAAGCCTGCCAGACGCCGGCGATGACGACCGTGTAGATGACGAAATCCTTGTTCTTGATCCAGTCGAAATGGAAGCTCGTCCAGCCCCATTGGTGCAGCGTCTGCTCCAGCCCGAGGCCGGGATCGAGGAACCATTTCCAGGCGACGCCGGTGACGATGAAGGAGAGCGCCATCGGGTAGAGATAGATCGGCCGCAGCATGCCTTCGCCGCGGATCTTCTGGTCGAGAAGGATGGCCAGGAACAGGCCGAGCGCCAGGCAGATCAGGATATAGAGGAAGCCGAAAATGCCCATATTGGTGATCGAGGTGTACCAGCTCGACGGCGGATCGCTCTCGAAGGTCCAGCGCCACAGCCGCTGATAGGCGCGGGGACCGGTGATGGCGTAGGACGGGAAAGTCTTGGAATTGGTGAAGGACAGATAGATCGTCCACAGGATGAAGCCGTAGACGAAGACGATCGTCGCCGCGAAGCTCGGCGCCAGAACGATCTTCGGCAACAAATCCTGCAGCCGCGACCGTACCGACGCGCCGGGACGGGCGTCGTGCTCCGGTGTCAGCTTGATCTGAGTTTCGGCAACTGTGCTCATCGGCTTGTCCAGTTCCGGTTGGTCGGAAACCGCCCGGCGCGAAAACGCACCAGGGTTGTCCCACACCTTTTGTCGACAGGAGACCTCCCCCGCCGAAGCGGGGGAGACCTGAGTTCAAGCGATCCTTACTTGGCGTCGTCGATCGCCTTGACCAGCTCGGTCACGGCCTCGTCGGAGCTCTTGATCTGACCATGGACGAATTTCGACACGACGTCCTTGTAGGCGTTGGCGACGGCGGGCGGAGCGCCGTAGCCCTGCGCCAGCGAGCCGAACAGCGTGCCGCCTTCGTTGGCCTTCTTCAGGTCGGCGATGCCCTTCTTGCCGCAAGCGTCGAAGTCGGTGTCCGGCACGTCGGTGCGGGCCGGGACCGAACCCTTCACCACGTTGAAGGCCGACTGGAAGCTTTTCGACAAGGTGGCGGTGGCCAGCGCGACCTGGGCGGCCTTGCGATCCTCCGGCACGTTGAACATGCCGAACATGTCGGAGTTATAGACGACCGAGCCGTCGGTGCCCGGGAAGCGGTAGCAGAGGAAGTCGGTGCCCGGGGTCTTGTTGGCGGCGTGGAACTCGCCCTTGGCCCAGTCGCCCATCACCTGAACCAGCGCGTCGCCCTTGATGACCATGGCGGTGGCGAGGTTCCAGTCGCGGCCCGAGAAGTTCGGATCGACATATTTGACGAGCTTGGCGAGGTTGTCGAACGACTTCTTCATCGTGTCGGACTTGAGCGAGTCCTCATCGAGGTCGTTCATCGCCTTCTTGTAGAACTCCGGCCCGCCGGTCGACAGCACGACCGAGTCGAACATGGTGGCTTCCTGCCAGTTCTGGCCGCCCAGGGCGAGCGGGGTGACGCCCGCAGCCTTGGCCTTGTCGAGCAACGCCACGAAGTCGTCGAAGGTCTTCGGCTCGGTGCCGCCGATCTTGTCCATCACCGCCTTGTTGATCCACAGCCAGTTGACGGAGTGGACGTTGACCGGTGCGGCCACCCACTTGCCGTCATAGACCGAGAATTTCTGCAGGGCGGCCGGAACCGACTTGTCCCAGCCTTCCTTCTTGGCGGTCTCGGTCAGGTCGCCCATGACGCCGGCGGCGGCATAGTCGAGCACGGTGTAGCCCAGCATCTGCGAGGCGGTCGGGTAGTTGCCGGCCGCGACCATCGCCTTCAGCGCGGTCATGGCAGCGTCGCCGCCGCCGCCGGCCACCGGCACGTCCTTCCAGGCAAAGCCTTCCTTGGCCAGATCCTGCTTCAGCACGTTCAGAGCTGCCGCTTCGCCGCCCGAGGTCCACCAATGCAGCATCTGCACTTCCTTGACGTCCGCGGCATGCGCCGAGAACGCAAAGCTCGTCGCAAGAGCCGTTCCGATAAGCAGTTTGCGCAACATGTACTACCTCCCTTGTTGCATACACATAACCGGCGGGTGTCCGCCGGCGTCTCCCAACTCAGCCGACCCACCAACCGGTACGCTGGCCGCGATGAAACTGGATGGTCTTTTCCTCGGTATAATCCTCGACAGCGCGTTTGCCGAGTTCGCGTCCCAGACCGGACTGCTTGTAACCCCCGAAAGGCAGCTCTGGGTAACCTTCCATGAACGTGTTCACCCAGATCGTCCCCGAACGCACACCGCGCGCCACCGACATGCATGTGTCGATGCTGGCGCTCCACACCCCTGCAGACAAACCATAGGGCGTGTTGTTGGCAATGTGCAATGCCTTTTCAATCGTTTCAAAAGTGAGCACGGACAGCACCGGACCGAACACTTCCTCGCGCGCGATCGCCATGTCTTCCGTGACGTTACGGACGATGGTCGGATCGAGGTATTGGCCGGCGTTGGATTGAAGCCGGGTGCCGCCGCTGAAAACGCTGCCGCCGTCGGTTTGCGCCGCCGTTACATAGCCGGCTACCTTTTCCATATGGTCGGCCGAGATCATGGCGCCGACCTTGGTGCGGTCGTCGAGCGGATCGCCGACGCGGACCTTTTTAGCCAGCGCCTTGACTGCGCCGAGGAAGTCGTCCGCGATCGTCGCATGCACGATCAGGCGGCTGCCGGCATTGCAGCATTCGCCGGCGTTGAAGAAGCCGCCGAACACCGCGGCATCGGCCGCCGCGTCGAGGTCGGCATCGGGGAAGACGATCTGGCCGTTCTTGCCGCCGAGCTCCATCGAGACCTTCTTCAAGGAGTTCGAGGCAGCGGCCATGGTCATCTTGCCGACGCGGGTCGAGCCGGTGAAGGAGACCATCTCGACCAGCGGATGGCTGACCATCGGCGCGCCGACATCGGCGCCGTAGCCGGCGAGGATGTTGACGACGCCGGCCGGCAGGCCGGCTTCGAGCAGGATGTCGCCGAGCACGAAGGTCGAGGCCGACGTCATCTCGCTCGGTTTCACCACCGCCGTGCAGCCGGCGGCGAGCGCGAAGGGCAGCTTTTGGCTGACGATCAGGAAGGGGAAGTTCCACGGCGTGATGATCGAGACCACGCCGATCGGTTCGCGCAGCACGACGCCCAGCATATCGTCGCCGAGATTGGCGTAGCTCTCGCCATGCAGCGTGCGGGCGAGCGAGGCGGCATAGCGCCAGATGTCGATAGCGCCGCCGATCTCGCCGCGCGCCTGGGCGATCGGCTTGCCGGACTCCAGCGCATCGAGCCGGGCGATCTCCTCCAGGCGGGTCTCGATCAGGTCGGCGGCCCTGAGCAGCACCGCGGCGCGCTCGGAGGCCTTCATGCGCGGCCATGGGCCGGTCTCGAACGCCTTGTGCGCGGCCTGGACCGCCGCCTCGACCTCCGCGGCGCCGGCTTGGGCATAGCGCGAGACGACAAAGCCGTGGCCGGGGCTGGCGCGCTCGATCGATCGGCCATCGCGGGCGTCGACATGCTTGCCGTCGATCAAGAGCTTGTAGGCCGTCGGCGCCTGGGCTGCCTCGGCCGGCATGGCAATGTTGAGCGGTGCGTTCATCATATCTTCTCTAGGATCTCGAAAAGGCCGGCTTCTGCCTGGCCTTGAAGGCGCCGACGCCGGCTTTGAGGTCGCTCGTCAGCGCAATGAAGCCGCTGGCCAGCGCCTCGGTCGCGGCTGCGTCTTCCTCGCCCTCGGCAACGCTGATCATCAGCTTGGCGGCCTCGGTCGCCAGCGGGCCGCGCTCGGCGATCTTTTCGGCCCAGCTTCTGGCTTCGTCGAAAGCCTTGCCTGTTTCGACCAGCCGGTCGACGATGCCGTCCGCCAGCGCGTCGGCCGCCAGGAAAATCTCGCCGCCAATCGCCATCCGGCGCACGATCTGCGCGCCAAAACGGCGCGCGGCGCGTTGCGTGCCCGACCATCCAGGAACGACGCCGATAGAGGTTTCGGGGAAGCCGAGTTTTATCTGCGTTTCGGCGACGCGGAAATCGCAGGCGGCCGCCAGCTCCAGCCCGCCACCCAGCGCATGGCCGGACAGAACCGCGATGGTCGGTTGCCGGAGCCGTGCCAGCCGGTCGAAGACGCGGTGGCCATAGCGCACCCATTGCACCTGAAAATCGGCGGCGCTCATCGCGCCCCAGGCTTCGACGTCGCCGCCTGCGCAAAAGCCCTTGCCTTCGCCACGGATGAGAACGGCGCGGACGCCCTCGGCCTGCTCCGCCTCGTCGAGCGCTGCTTCCAGGGCACGCAGCATCGGGATGTCGAGCGCGTTGAACTTTTCCGGCCGGCGCAGCGTGACGATGCCGATCGCGCCATCCTGCTCGAAAGTTACGAGTTCAGCCATGCGCGCCTCCGAGCGAAGCACCGCCGTTGAGCGACAGGCCGATCGGCCGGTCCTGATAGAGCGCCGCAGGCGTGACCTTGAGGTCGTTGGCGACGGAGAGCGGGATCTCGGCCTGCGCCAGCACATCGCGTTCGAGGTCCACGCCAGGGGCAAGCTCCGTGACCATCAAGCCGTCGGGCGTCAGCTTCATGACGCAGCGCTCGGTGACATAGGTGATGTCCTGTCCCTGCGCGACGGCTCTCTTGCCGGAGAAGGAAATGTGCTCGACCTCCTCGACCACTTTCTTGACCTTGCCTTCCTGGTCGATGCGGATCGCGCCATTGGCCAGCGAGAGTTTCGCGCCGGCATTGAAGAAGCCGGAGAAGACGATCTTCCTCGCCCGCGCCGTGATGTCGACGAAGCCACCGGCGCCGGCGGTGACATGGGGCCGCGCCGAAAGTTTCGAGACATTGACCGAGCCGTGGCGGTCGATCTGCAGGAAGGAGAGCAGCGAGGCATCGAAGCCGCCGGCCTGGAAATAGATGAACTGGTGCGGCGAGGGCATGATTGCCTCGGCGTTCGAGGCGCAGCCGAACTTGAAGTCGAGCAGCGGCACGCCGCCGACCGCGCCCTGCTCGATCACCCAGGTGACCTTGCCGTGCTGGCCTTCCTCCAGGAGGATACGCGGCACGTTGGCGGAGATGCCGAAGCCGATGTTGACGGCCATGCCGTCGCGCAATTCCATGGCGACGCGGCGGGCGATCACCTTCTGGATGTTCATCTCCGGCGTGCGGAAACTCGACAGTGGCCGGAAGATCTCGCCCGAGATCGCCGGGTCGTAAGGCGTCTGCGTCGTCTGCAACTGATCGGGCGCCACCACGATATGGTCGACCAGCACGCCGGGAACGCGGACATCGTGCGGCTTCAGCGTGCCGTTCTCGACGACGCGCTTCACCTGCGCAATGACAATGCCGCCATTGTTGCGGGCGGCAAGCGCCTGCTCCAGCCCGCCGAGATAGGCACCCTCATGCTCGTAGGTGAGGTTGCCGCGCTCGTCGGCGGAGGTGGCGCGCATGATTGAGATATTCGGCACGATCGAGCGGAAGTAGAGCCATTCCTCGCCGTCGAACTGCTCAATCGACACGATCGGCTCGCTGGCGGCGGCGTTCATGGCGCAGCCCTGGTGGCGCGGATCGGCGAACGTATCGAGGCCGACCTTGGTCAGCACGCCGGGGCGCTTGGCGGCAGCCTCGCGATGCATGTCGAACAGGATGCCCGACGGCACGTTGTAGGCCGCGACTGAATTGTCGCCGATCATCTTCCAGATCTGTGGCGGCTCGGCGGAGGAGGGGCCGGACGGATAGGAGCCGCACAGCGTGCGCTTCAACAGGCCGGGCTTGGCGAGATGGTCGATGCCCTTGATGCCATACATGTCGCCGGCGGCGATCGGATGCAGCGTCGTGATCGCCTTCGGATGGCCTTCCGCGTCGAAGCGCTCGCCAATCGCGGCAAGCACGGCGTCGGGGCAGCCAAGGCCGCTCGACGACGATACCGAGACGACCATGCCGTCCTTGATCAGGCTGGCGGCGTATGCCGCCGAGACGAGCTTGCTCAATCGAGGCTCCCAAGTTGCGGGTCGATGGTCACAGCCTTGCCCGTTTTCGACGATTGCAGCGCGGCTTCGGCCGAAGCCAGCGACCAGATGCCGTCCTCGCCGGTGGCGGAAGGCTGGCCTTCGCCGCGGATCGCGGCGTGGAACTGGCGGACCGAGCGGGTATAGAGGTCCTCGCGGTCGAAGCTCAGTTCTTCTTCGCCGCTCGCGGTGCGCAGCAGCACCGAGCCGATTGGCTTCTGCGTCATCACATTGGCGGCGATCAGCGAGCCTTCCGTCCCGTGCACCTCGAAGCCGGTGCCGGCATATTTCGTGGTGAAGCCCTCGTGCGATTGGGCGATGACGCCGGACTTGAAGCGCCAGATGCACATGGCGCCGTCCTCCAGCCCGCTTCCAGCCATGCCGGCCGATTGCGTGAAGGCCGAAACCTCGACCGGATCGTCGCCGAGCACGAAGCGCAGCGTGTCGGCATCGTGCACCGTGATGTCGAGCACCACGCCGCCGCCGGCCTCGGGCCTGGTGATACGCCAGCCTTGCAGGTTCTCCGGCAGAAAGACCGAGTGGAAGACGCGCGCCGCGATCGGCTTGCCGATGCGGCCGGCGGCGATCGCCTCTCGCATGGCGCGATGAGCGCCGGCGTTGCGCAGGTGATGATTGGTACCGAAGACGATGCCGGCGTTCTTCGCTGCCGAAACCATCGTCTTCGCATCGGCGCTAGTCAGCGCCAGCGGCTTTTCGCACAGCACATGCTTGCCCGCCTTGATCGCCGCCATGCCCTGCTCAAGATGCAATTCGTTGGTGGTGGAGATGTAGACGGCGTCGATGTCCGAGTTGAGCAGCGCGTCGAGGGTCGAGACGGCGGCCGGAATGCCGTTCTCGCGGGCGTAGGCCTCCGCGCGCTCCGCGTTCGAACTCATCACGGCTGCGATCTCGCCATTGGCCTGCGCGCGGATGGCGCTGATCATGAACTGCTTGGCGATCGTGCTGGCGCCGATCAGTCCCCATCGCGTGCTCATGCCGCGTCTCCCACCTGGCTGTTGCGGTTTGGCCCGCTGCTTTCCCGCACGACCAGGCTGACGGCGCCGATATGGTCCTCGGCGCGCGTGGTGCGCGACTGGATCATCTTCAGCATCACGTGGGCGGCGCGCTCGCCCAGCCCCGCGGTGTCGACGGCAACGCTGGTCAGCGCCGGGCTGTAATGCTCGGCCTCGGCGACGTCGTCGAAGCCGACGACGGCGAAGTCCGCTCCCGCCTCGAGGCCGCGCTTGCGCAATGCCAGCATGACGCCGAAGGCAACCGCGTCGTTGAAGCAAAGGGCCGCCGTCGGCGGTTCAGGCATTGCCAGCGCCGTCTCCAGGCAGGCCATGCCGCCTTTGCGGCTGGTCTCGCCCTCGACGATCGTTCGGTCGGCAACAGGGATGGCGAACGCCTCGCAGGCTTCGAGGAAACCGCCCAGACGCTCCTGATAGACGACGAGGTCGGACGAGCCGCCGAAGAAAGCGAGGCGACGATGGCCCTTGCGGATCAGGTGCTCGGTGGCAAGGCAGGCGCCGCGACGATTGTCGGGCGCGATCGCCGGTATGCGGCTCTCTGGCAGCCTGCGCATGGCGAAAACCACGGGCACGCCCGCCGCTTCGATGCGCCGGAAAGCGCCAGACGTGGTGCCGCGCGCCGGCGAGACGATCAGGCCGGCGACGCCCTGCTCCATCATCGATTTCAGCACCTCTTCCTGGCGCACCGGGTTCTCCGCCGTGTTGGCGATGAAGGGCACGACGCCGGCCGCCTGGAAGACGCGCTCCATGCCGACCGCAAGCTCCGCGAAGAAGGGGTTGGTGAGGTCGTTGATCACCATGCCGATGACGTTGGAATGGGCCTTGCGCAGATTGGCGGCGCCGCGGTTGTAGACATAGCCGACATCCTCGATCGCCTTGCGCACTTTGACCGCGGTTTCAGGCCGGATCAGCCCGCTGCCCTGCAGCACGAGCGACACCGTCGATTTGGACACGCCGGCCTCGCGGGCAATGTCCAGGATCGTCGCCTTGGCCCGGCTGGCCATCCTCGTTCCGTCCTCCACGGCTTTGAGCGAATTTTATTGGAACGTTCTAATCACCGTTACAAATCAGAGTCAATCGTGATTCCCGCGAGATTTGAAAAATTGATCGATGTGGCTCAGAACTCCCGTCAATGCAAGCATTTCTCCACGGCAGGACTATGCTCTGCCGGCTCGAATCCCAAGAATAAAGCTTCTTGATTTATTGGAACGTTCCATTTATAGGAGCCGCAACGGGAGAGTTCCATGGACATCATCTTGCCTGCGGCAAACGGCGACCAGATCGGCTACCGGCTCGTCGGCAAGCCGGTCGAGCCGAGCAAGAACGCGCATTTTTCGCGCATCGCCTATGCCGCCGCCCATGTCGTCGCCGACCCCATCGCCATGACCAATCCGTGGTCGCGGCCAGCGGTCGACTGGGACAAGACCATGGCGTTCCGTCATCATCTGTGGCGGCTCGGCTTCCGCATCGCCGAGGCCATGGACACCTCTCAGCGCGGCATGGGTTTCGATTGGGCGAGCGCCAAGGAGTTGATCCGCGGCTCGGTCGCCGAGGCCAGAACAGTGCCGGGCGCCGACCTTGCTTCAGGGGCGGGGACCGATCACCTGGCGCCGGCGGCGGTCAAAACGCTCGACGACGTCATCGGCGCCTATGAGGAGCAGTTCGGCTTCATCGAAGGCGAGGGCGGCAAGGCGATCATGATGGCGAGCCGCGCGCTGGCGGCGGTGGCAAAAGGGCCGGACGATTATACCCGGGTCTACGACCGCATCCTGTCGCAGGCCTCCGGCAAGGTCATCCTGCACTGGCTCGGCGACATGTTCGATCCGGCGCTCAGGGGCTATTGGGGCAGCAGCGATTTCGACGCGGCACTGGATACGGTCGTCGCCATCATCGAGCGGCATGCAGACAAGGTCGAGGGCATCAAGATATCGCTGCTCGATGCCGAGAAGGAAGTGCAGTTGCGCGACCGGCTGCCCGAGGGTGTCGTGATGTTCACCGGCGACGACTTCAACTATCCGGAGCTGATCGCCGGCGACGGCAGGCGGCATTCGCACGCGCTGCTCGGCATCTTCGACGCCATCGCGCCCGTGGCCAATGCCGCGCTGGCGAAGCTGGCTGAAGGCGACAAGGCCGGCTATGACGCGCTGATGGCGCCGACCGTGCCGCTGTCGCGAAAAATCTTCGAAGCGCCGACCGAATACTACAAGGCCGGCATCGTCTTCATGGCTTGGCTGAACGGGCATCAGGACCATTTCACCATGATCGGCGGCATGCAGTCGGCGCGCGGCATATGCCACTATGCGGACGTGTTCCGCCTAGCCGACCAGGCCGGCCTGCTGGCCGATCCCGATCTTGCCTCCGCGAGGATGAAGAGCCTGCTGGCGACGGCCGGCATCTGAACCGATCGCCCCGCGGCGATTTGCGTTCCGCCGGCAAACCTGTATTCGCTTGCCAAAATCGCGTTGCACCAAGGCGGACTACGGGTGAGCAGATGGAAGTTCCCGGCTTGAGGGGGCGGGTGGCGGTCATTACCGCGGCCGGCCAGAACATCGGCAAGGCCGTCGCCCTGGCGTTCGCTCGAGCGGGGGCGCACATCGTGATTACCGGCGGCAGCGATCTGGCCAAGATCGAGGCCGTGGCGGATGAGGCGCGATCCTTAGGCGTCGAGGCGGTGGCCTCCGTCTGCGACGGCACCGACGAGACTGCCATGAACGCCTTGATCGAATGGGCGGTCGCGGAACTCGGCGGCGTCGACATCGCGGTATCCTGCGTCGGGATAAGACCGCATCAGCAGATCGCGGAGATCACCCTTCAGGACTGGCAGAAGGTGATGAACACCAATCTCGGATCGGCTTTCATCCTGACCCAGGCGGTGCTTCCGCACATGCGCAGGAGGAAGTATGGCCGCCTGCTTTACATGGCGGGCACGGACGCCCTTTTCCCGCTGGCAAACAGGGCGCATGTGGTCGCCGCGAAGCACGGCTGCACGGCCTGGCGAAGGCCGTGGCGCTGGAATGTGGGCCGGACGGGGTGACCGCCAACAGCATCGCGCCTGGATGGCTGGACACCGACCGAAACGCGGCGTGGTATCCCGATCTTGAGAAGACCTACGAGCATGTGAGAGCCACGGTGCCGCTCAGGACGTTGGGGACCGCCGAGGACGTCGCCAATGCCTGCCTCTATCTCGCATCGGACATGGGCAAGTTCGTCACCGGACATTTGTTGCACGTCAACGGCGGCGAGTTCATGGTGTAGGACCGCAATCGGCAAGGGGGCGCGTCGGCGTGAAGGGATACTGGCTCATCGTCGGAACCGAGATTTCGGACCAGGAAGCGCAGGCCGAATATGCCCGGCTCTGGAAGCCGATCGGCGAAAAATACCAGGCACGCACCAACACGACAAAGCAGCCGCCGCTGCTCGTCGAGGCGCGTGACGCCAAGCGCATGGTGCTTGTGGAATTTCCGTCGCTGGACATTGCCAAGGCCTGCTACGCCGACCCGGCCTATGAGGAAGCCATGCGCTTCGCGCTGAAGGCGTCGAATCGTACGCTGGTGATGTTCGAAGGGGATCTGGGGTAGAAAAGCGGATAGACCGACGGGCTGCTCAGGCGAGAGAATTTTTCCCACTGAGGCAAAAAAGCCATGCCGACCGATGGGCGGCCCGCAACGATTCACGTGACGTCAAAAGCGGTAGTTCAGGCTCAGCGAAACCGTATGGGTGCTGGGCTTGACGAATGTTGGGCCAACCAACACGCTGTCTTCTTCGAAATTATGATCCGAGAAATGCGCGTAGGCGTAATCAAGGCCGACAACCCATTTGTCATTGAGCGCGTAGTCTGCGCCAACACCGATCGTCCAGCCGGTATAAGTCCGGTCGAACTTGGTATCTCCAAAACCGAGAACGCTATATCCGGTTTCGTGCAGGTGCAGGAAGGCCACGCCGCCCTTAACATAGGGCATGAAATTGCCCATCGCGTATCCGGCCTTGGCGACGATATCGCCCTGCCAATCGGCAGCGGTCTCGAATGTTTCACTGTCAATCGTCGGCACGGTCTTCTTGTTGAACACGGCAACCAGACGGGCCTCCGCTCCAACAACGAAATTGTTGTCGAACTGGTACTGGTAGCCTACTTGGCCGCCAATCGATGCCGATGTGCTGTCGCCATCATATCCGCTGGGATCGTCATTGGGAATCCTCACATCACCCTTGAGAAAATTGACCCCGGCCACTGCGCCAATATACGCGCCTGTCCAATTGTAGGACGAGGGCTCGACTGACAATGCGTCGGCGGCAAAGGCTGACGAACAAAACCCAACAAGCATTGCCGATGTGAGTAGAGCCGTCCTCATAACCCGCCTATCGCTCCGGTCCGCCATTGCATCCATGGGTTGATAGCACGGGTTTCAGGGGTGCGCTGTAACACAGCGGCAACAGTGGCGCTGGTGGATGCGTCCCGAGAGATTGCTTCCGACACCGTGAGCGTCGGACGCAACGAAAAACGGGGTTCCTGTGCCAGAAAGTGGCGGAGACGGCTAAGTTATTGAAAGGATGGTGGGCGTGACAAGGATTGAACTTGTGACCGCGGCTATGTCAATGGAGTGCGTTCTCGGATTTCATTGCAGAATCTGCCGCAAAAGAACGTGAACCGAGCAAAAACATTCGAACATATCTGTGCCGCGACACGGTGGTGGCAAACTCCTAGCGCAATTCGAGGGGAAATAGCCTGAGTCAATCAAGCGCAACCTTCTTACGCGAAGCACGTTAGAACCCGGCTGATCGTCGGGGAGAGCGCGCAATGCACAGAATCGGTAACCGCGGCAATGGTTTTGAGGCATTTATGGTCTTCATGATCGGCCTCGCCGTGATAGGCGCTAGCATATCGACCTACTTCACCGGCCTCTAACAAGGCTCGCCAGACCGGTGGACTTCAGAAAACTGACATGCCCGGTCTGCCAAGGGCGGCGGGAGGGTGTTTGCATGCAGCCGGTGGAAGACGACGGGCGGAACCTGCTGCCCGGCCGGCACTCACCAGCAAGGTTGCCCGGGGCGCACAGTTAGGTGCACCCCTTGCGAGGGAACCGGCATCAGAAGATCGGTGCTGGAAGATTAGCCGCTGGCGCCACGGAACAGAATGCCGATTTCGGCTTCGGCCAGTGTGATCTGATAGCGCTGTTTGGATCTGTTCGAGTAGATGTCGTCAGCAACAATCGAGACAGTCACATCGCCGTTGTCGCTAATCTACACATCGTCGAGCCGCAGCGGCGCCGAGTATATGCATTTCGCTGATCCTTGCCTTCGCGCGGGCTGAGTAGATAGCCGCATTTACGACATCCTCTGCTGTTGCAGGATACCGGGTGCAAGACGGATGCCACCACTTCGGTCCCAAAATGGAGCAAGGCAACAGCCCGCAGACTGCAGAAACTCCAGCCTACTCCCATCTTCCTCCTTATGGATACATGCCATGCAGTTCAGCACGGCCGTATATCTTCGTTAGCCGGTGAGTTGTTTTGAGTCCGAGCCCTCACTGGTCAGGCCCGGTGTGATTGCTGGCCTACCCCGTCAGCCTGCCGGGCCGCTCCCGGCCTCCGTCGCCGACTGCGGATGTACCAGCGGCCACGGAGCTGGCCCTTGGGCACTAGGGGAAACTGGCACTCATTAAGCTGGCGCCTCGGCCAGTTTCTCGATGGATAAAAATTTGGGGCGTCCGTTCACCCTATCTAAATTAGATAGCCCTCATATGTGCGTGATCGGAAGTCAGGGCTTATGAAAGATGCAACGGGTAGCGAGTTTTCTACGTGACGATTCCGGAGCGACGGCCATCGAGTATGGTTTGATTGCAGCGCTTATCGCCTTGGGAATCATGGTTGGGGCAACCTCACTGGGCGGCGCGCTAAATGCCCAGTTTGTGTCGATTGCCACGACGCTTAACGGCGCCGGCTCACCGTGAGGGTGCCCTAGGCTTTACGGACAGGGCGTCCAGCCATTCCGGTGTTCCAGTATCACGGCGTGGTTCGTGAACTGCAGGTTCCGATCGTCTCGGCCGGCGGCGCGGCACTCGTGGCAGTAGATGATTTTCAGCAGATCCCAGTGCAGACAGGGCTGGTCCGGGCCGAACCGCCTGGCCAGCGCGGCGACGTCAAGAACCGCGCGGCGCTGGCAGCCGAAGCAGTGGACCGACAAGCCCGTGCAGGCGGCCAGTTTGCCGCCCAGCGTGGCTTCTGAAAACGGATACTCCTTGCCCATGGCGATTTCCAACGAGGTCGCCCCACACGGGTGGCTATCTATCTGGAGAATCGCTCCTTGAGTGCCCTGCTCTAGGAAATTTCTTAGGATCCGTTGGTTAGGGGCCAAGTCGAAGTGATTGAGCCTTAGGCCCAGGTGCCTGCGGTCGCTCAGCCTAATTGAGCGATTGCTAATACCCTTCTAGATTGCGTGAGCGGGAGGAAACGGTTGCCACCTAGCCAACCCGCATGGCCGGTACAGCACATCCCCAAACCCCGGTGCGCACCGCTGTCGTGCCCGGCGGCGCGCTTTTCACACCCGTCGGGAGGTTTCTGTGCCATTCCTGTGCCACACGGCACAAGGGCTTAGCTAAGTTATTGAAAGGATGGTGGGCGTGACAAGGATTGAACTTGTGACCCCTGCAATGTCAATGCAGTGCTCTCCCGCTGAGCTACACGCCCATCCGACGCCGCGCATACACCACTTTTGATCCGGCACGTCAATAGCGGGAATGTGGAAAGACGGCTTCCGTTTGTCGCATCGGCGAAGCGCCTGCCGATGCAGGGCCCGATCCGGGCCGGAGGCGGCTAGGCCGCCTGCAGCATCTTCTCGACCTCGTTGACGAGATCGCGCAGGTGGAATGGCTTGGACAGCACCTTGGCGTCCTTGGGCGCCTTGGAATCGGGATTAAGCGCGACGGCGGCGAAGCCGGTGATGAACATCACCTTGAGGTCGGGGTCGATCTCGGTGGCGCGGCGGGCAAGCTCGATGCCGTCCATCTCCGGCATGACGATGTCGGTCAGGAGCAGCGAGAAGGGCTCTTCGCGCAGCCGCTCATAGGCGCTGGCGCCATTGTCGAAATCGCTTACCTGGTAACCGGCGCGTTCCAGCGCCTTGACGAGGAAGCGGCGCATATCGTCATCGTCTTCCGCCAGCAGAATGCGTGCCATAATGTCCCGTCCGAATCACCCGCCCCAAGCCTGCCGCCGGGCTAGGCCATTAACCATCCTGTATATGAGATGGAGCCGGTAAACATCAAGTGAATGAAGGGCATGCCAGATGCGGTTCGCGGCGCGGTTTTGCCGCCTGAAATGCTGGACATGCCGCGCGCAAGGTGGCAAGTTTTGCGTCATGACGCAGTGCTTCATCCTGGTTCATAAAAATTGAAGACGGCAGCCGAGGATTTTTCGGTCGTTCCACCCTTCGAAATCCGATCGGGCGCCGAGCAGCGCGTCCCTTTTCTGTTCAACTCCCCGCATAGCGGCCGCCACTATCCGGAGCGGTTCCTGGCTATGGCGCGGCTCGACCGCAATGCTATCCGCCGGTCGGAAGACTGCTATGTCGAGGAGCTTTTCGGCGGCGCCGTGCCGCTCGGCGCGCCGTTGCTGGCGGCGAACTTTCCGCGCGCTTATCTCGACGTCAACCGCGAGCCTTGGGAACTCGATCCGCGCATGTTCGCGGAGCCGGTGCCGTCCTTCTGCAATATCCGTTCGGCGCGTGTCGCCGGCGGGCTGGGCACCGTGCCGAAACTGGTCGGCGAGGGGCTCGACATCTATCCCGGCCGGCTGCCTTTGGCCGAGGCCGTCGCGCGCATCGAAACGGTGTACAAGCCTTACCACGAGACGCTGAAGTGGCTTTTGACCAGGACGCATGCCAGGTTCGGCTATGCCGTGCTGATCGACTGTCACTCGATGCCGGCCTCGATCCGCGTCAGCGACAATGGCGTTCGGCCCGACTTCATCATCGGCGACCGGTTCGGCATCTCGGCCTCGCCGGCGCTCACCGAGATGGCGATCAGCCTGCTTGTCGGCATGGGCTACACGGTCGCGCACAACAAGCCCTATGCCGGCGGCTTCATCACCGAGCATTACGGCCGACCGGCGCGGCATCTGCATGCGCTGCAAATCGAGGTCAATCGCGGGCTTTACCTGGACGAGCGGACGTTCCAGAAGTCGGCCGGTTTCGACGCCCTGGCCTGCGACCTGACCCGCTTCTCGGCCGATCTGATGTCGATGCCCGATCATCATTTCGTCGATTTGCCGCTTGCGGCGGAATGACGGTGCGCCCGAGTTCTTAATAAACGCAATTCCGGACGGAAAAACCGCTTCGCGCTTTTCTCGAATTGCTCGAAAAAAAGACCGCATCGTTTTCACGACACGGTCGAAGTCTAGGGAGGAAACGCCCAAGGAGGGCATGGACAGGAAAACCTGTCCGACGACAAAATTATTGTGCGGCGCACAAATGTCAATCGACAGCTGGATTTTTTAATTCAATATGATGTGGAAATTCCGCTTCGGCGGTTCAGTTGTGGCATTAAGGCAACATAAAGCGGGCGCCTGACCGGTATTCAGCGCGCCTGTTCTGCGAGAAAGAGCGGCTGGCAAGAGCCGCGATGGGGAGAGCGACTTGGATATCAGCACCGATTTCATGCGGCGCATAGCGCATGCCGCCGCAGCGGAAACCTTGCCGCGCTTCCGCAGCCAGGGGGTGGTCGCCAACAAGGAGGCGGGAAGCTTCGACCCAGTCACGGAGGCCGATCGCGAAGCCGAGCGCGCGATCCGGGCGCTGATCTCCGCCGAATATCCCGAGCACGGCATTCTCGGCGAAGAACATGGCAGCCAGAACATCACCAGCCGGCATGTCTGGGTGATCGACCCGATCGACGGCACCCGCGCCTTCATTTCCGGCCTTCCGGTCTGGGGAACGCTGGTCGGGTTGACCGCCGACGGCGACGCGGTTGCCGGCATGATGTCGCAGCCCTTCACCGGCGAGCTGTTCTATGCCAACGCCTCCGGCTCGCACTATGAAGGACCGGGCGGCCCGCGCAGGCTCTCGACCCGCAAGACCACCGACCTCGCGCAAGCGACGCTGTTCACGACCACGCCGGCGCTTTTCAAGGGCGAAGCGCGCAAGCGCTACGACCAGTTCGAAACGAAAGTCCAACTCGCCCGCTACGGAACCGACTGCTACGCCTTCGCCATGGTGGCGGCGGGCTGTGTCGACATCGTCGCCGATCCGGGCCTGAAGCCCTACGACATCGTCGCGCTGATCCCGATCATCGAGAAGGCCGGCGGCGTCGTCACCACTTTCGAAGGGGCCCCGGCGGAGAAGGGCGGCGATATATTGGCTGCGGCGACGCCGGAGCTGCACGCCGCGGCAATGGCGGCGCTGCGCGGCTGATCGGGCGCGTTCAGGGAGCGTCGCCGGTGCCTGGAATGAAGGCATCGAAGGCGGCGAGCAACTGCTCGCGGTAGATGTCCCTCTCCTGCAGGATTTCGTGCTCGGCGCCGTCGATCATCAACAGCGAGCCGACGCGCAATTTCCTGGCATAGGCTTCCACGGCCTTGGTCGAGACCACCCGGTCGGCGCCGGCGGCGACGATCAGCATCGGAACCTTGACCCTTGCCATGAAATCCGGATCGCTGACGGCTTCCGCGGCCGCGGCTGCGGCCTTCAGCCAGCGGATGGTCGGGCCGCCGAGCGCGAGCTGCGGCCAGGCCTCGTAGATCCCGACATTGCGGCGGTAGCGCTCGGGATCGGAAGTCACCTTGTTCACCTCGAAAGCCGGCGGCACTTTCGGGCGTGGACCGATCGCCGCGTAGAGCCAGCCGAGGCCAAGCGCGCAGAAGATTGCGCACACGCGCCGCACGGTGGCGATCGAGACCGGCATGTCCGGCACCTCCAGAAAGGGCGCCAGCAGCACCATGCGCCGCACCCGATTGACCATGGACGGCGAGGCAAGCAGCGCAATCACCGCCCCGGTCGAATGGGCGAGGATATAATAGGGGCCGCGGCAGTCGGGCAGCACGATCTCCTCGAAGAATTGCTCGAGGTCGCGCGCATAGTCGCGGAAGCTGCGGACATGGCCACGCTGGCGGTCGCGCAGCAGGCGGCTGGAATCGCCCTGGCCGCGCCAGTCGAAGATCGCGACGCCGAAGCCGCGATCGGCGAGGTCGCGGATGGTCTCAAAATATTTCTCGATGCACTCGTTGCGTCCGGTCAGCAGAACCACCGTGCCCAGCAGCGGCCGAGCGACGGCTGCAAACACGCCGTAGCGGATCTTCTTGCCGTCGGGCGTGGTGAAGAAGCCGCTCGCGGCGTTCCGCGGCGCGGGATTGTCCTCGGTCAGATGGAAAAAATCCGTCATTCGGCAAGTCGCTGGTTGTTCTTTGCCCGAGCGGGCAAGGCGTCGGCATGGTGATAGACGGCCAGGCGGCAAAAGCAAAGGCGCCGCGAGGATTTACGCAACCGCCCTGAAATGGGAAGGCCGGAAGTGCCTGCGGCGCACTTCCGGCCTCTGTCGATCCGGGAGGAAGGGACGTTGCACCCGGTTCGGCCTCGTCGCAGCGCCAGGAAAAGGCGCCGCTTGTCTCTTTGTCTTGACGCAATTCCGGTCGGAAAGCGCCTCGCGCTTCTCTTGGGAATTGCTCCAACTTGACCAAAGCCTAGCGCCGAGCGGCTGAACGGATGCCGAAGCTGCGGTTCATCCGCCGTTCATCAACTTGGCCGCATTGCGGCGCTGAAAAAACCTTGAAATGGCTTTTTGAGCTTCCCAAATAAAGGTTGCGGCCGCCGATTGTCGGGGTCGCTGGCCTATCCGGAACGCCTTTCGAGGGTTTCGCACCGGGTCACACGCAAACCATGTTGCTCAACAGGAGAACACCTCATGCGTCACGTTGATTTTTCCCCGCTTTATCGTTCGACCGTCGGCTTCGACCGGTTGTTCACCATGCTCGACTCGCTCGGCCAGCCCGAGACCGCGCAGACCTATCCGCCCTATAACATCGAGCGCACCGGCGAGAATGCCTATCGCATCTCGATGGCCGTTGCCGGCTTCTCGGAAGACGAAATCTCGATCGAAGCCCACCGCAACGTGCTGACCGTCAAGGGCGAGCGCAAGGAAGAGGGCAATGGCGAGGGTTCCGAGCTGCTCTACCGAGGCATTGCCTCGCGCGCTTTCGAGCGCCGCTTCCAGCTCGCCGACCATGTCGAGGTCGAGGGCGCCACGCTGAAGAACGGCCTGCTCTTCGTCGACCTCAAGCGCAACATTCCCGAGGAGCTGAAGCCGCGCAAGATCGCGATTACCCAGTCCTCGGACAAGGCCAAGCAGATCGAGGCGAAAGCGGCCGCGTAATCCGCGGACTTTTCCCAGACGACGTCTCTATCCCGAGACGAAAGCGGCGCCGCGAGGCGCCGCTTTTTATTGGTGCGCCAGCTACCGGCCTTCCTTTTGAAGCTGCGGCGGAGCGTGAAGGACTCTCCTGGTGGACCAGCCGCGTCGTCGAGCCGAGCGGCGGCTTGGTCATGGCAGGACGCTCAGCCGAGCAACTGGCCGAGGCGGTCGATCTCCTCGGTCGTGGTCGCGAAGCTGGCGACGAAGCGGTAGATCGCTTCATTGTCGCCGAGATGGCCCTCGAATCCTGAAGGCACGCCCCATTCATGGAATTTGGCGCCGGCCGCCCGCAGCCTTTCAGCCGTGGCGCGGTCCAGGATCGCGAAGACCTCGTTGGCTTGCGGCAACCAGGCGAGCCTGCCCGCCGGTGCATCCTCGATCGTCTCGGCCAGATGCGCTGCCATTTGATTGGCGTGCCCGGCCATCCTCAGCCACAGGTCGTCGGTGAGATAGGCTTCGAACTGGGCCGAGATGAATCGCGCCTTGGAGAAGGTCTGCCCGGCGCGCTGACGCTGCAGGCGCAGGTCCTTACCGACGTCCGGATTGAGGATCACCACGGCGTCGGCCATCCAGCAGCCATTCTTGGTGGCGCCGAAGGAGATGAGGTCGACGCCGCTCTTCCAGGTCATTTCAGCCGGGCTGACGCCGGTCGCGGCAATCGCATTGGCGAAGCGCGCGCCGTCCATGTGCACCGGCAGCTTGTGGCGGCGGCTGACCTCGGCGACCGCCTTGACGTCGTCGGCGCTGTAGACGGTGCCAACCTCGGTCGCCTGGGTGATGGTGACCGCCATCGGCTGACCGGCGGGAGCCAGATCCTGCGAATAGCGCTTGATAGCCCGGTCGAGCGCTTCCGGATTGATGCGCCCCAACGGCCCGGGAACCGGCGCCATGCGCGCGCCGCCCGTGTAGAAACCCATCGCGCCGAACTCGTCGACATTCATATGCGCTTCGGAGTGGCAAAGCGCGATGCCGCCGATACGGTTCAACGCGGCCATCGAAAGCGCGTTTGCCGCGGTGCCGGTCGCGGCGAAGAAGACTTCCACCTCGCGCTCGAAAATCTCGTTGAAGCGGCGATAGACGGCGCGGTCCAGATCGCCGTCGCCATAGGCGGTGGCAACGCCGTCGGCGTGGCGCGCCAGGTTGGCCGAAATGTCGGGATGGACGCCCGCCCAGTTGTCGGAAGCAAAGAACATCGAGAGGTCCGTATCGTGATTGGCAGAAGCGGCGGGACTTGACCGCTTCAGCGGGAGAAGCGCAAGGGCCAATCGCCGGCAAAGCGGTGAAGCCAGCGCATCGCCTCGAAAGCCCGGACCAAAGCTTGCGTTTCCAGTGTTCGTCACGAAATTTTGTGTCGCGTCGCGCCCAAGTTTTTTGTGAACCGGTCTTGTATAGGTCCCTGATTTCTGCCATAAAAAATTTAGGACAGTAGTGCTGTCTTATTTTGTCGCACAAAACAGGCTGGACTGGCGTATCATTGCTGCCATTCCGGCCATTGTCGCGAGCGGCGGGTAGACGGCCCGGCTCTGGCCTGTACGATACCGGATGCGAACCGGGCGTATAGCCGTATGGTTCGATGGATTTCGCGAGACGTGCAGCAAGGATCAAGGGGAAGCCTTGTGCTTCCCAAGGCAAACCAGCGCCCTGAGACAGTCGGGGCCAAGGTGGAGAACGGAGGATAGGACGATGACGGAACTGACGCCATCTGCGATCTACGGCCAGGCCGCGCAGACGAAAGCGGCAGCCGTTAAAAATACCGTCCTGGCCAAAGAGCTGCGAACTGGCACCGGCATGACCGCGCAGGGCCTCTACGATCCGCGCAACGAGCATGACGCCTGCGGCGTCGGCTTCATCGCCAATATGAAGGGCGTGAAGTCGCACCGGATCGTCGAGGACGGTCTGGCGATGCTGGAAAACCTCACCCATCGCGGCGCCGTCGGCGCTGATCCGCTGGTCGGCGACGGCGCCGGCGTGCTGGTGCAGATTCCGGACGCTTTCTTCCGTGAGGAAATGGCCGCCAAAGGCGTCGAACTGCCTCCGGCCGGCCAGTATGGCGTCGGCCATTGGTTCATGCCGCAGGACGCGGCGCTTCGCGCCCATATCGAGGAGATCATCGCCGAATCGGCGCAGTCGGAAGGGCTGCCGCTCATCGGCTTCCGCGACGTGCCGGTCGACAATTCGTCGCTGTCGAAGGCGCCCGATATCGTGGCCTCGGAGCCTTTCCACCGGCAGGTGTTCATCGGCCGCACGGCCGACATTCCGGATGACGAGGAGTACGAGGCGCGGCTCTACTTGCTGCGCAAGGTGATCTCGGGCCGCATCTATGCCGAGAACGACAACAAGGACATCGGCGCCTATTGCGTGTCGCTGTCGGCGCGCACCATCGTCTACAAGGGCATGTTCCTGGCCTACCAGGTCGGCGCCTATTATAAGGACCTCAAGGATCCGCGCTTCGAAACGGCGCTGATCCTCGTTCACCAGCGCTTCTCGACCAACACCTTCCCGTCGTGGAAGCTGGCGCATCCCTATCGCATGGTCGCGCATAATGGCGAGATCAACACCGTGCGCGGCAACAACAACTGGATGGCGGCGCGCCAGGCCTCGGTCGATTCCGAGCTGTTCGGCAACAACATCTCGAAGCTGTGGCCCATCTCCTATGAGGGCCAGTCGGACACGGCGTGCTTCGACAACGCGCTGGAGTTCCTGTTCCAGGGCGGCTATTCGCTCACCCACGCTATGATGATGCTGATACCGGAAGCCTGGGCCGGCAACAAGCTCATGGATGCCGACCGCAAGGCTTTCTACGAGTATCATGCGGCGCTGATGGAGCCGTGGGATGGTCCGGCGGCGGTGGTGTTCACCGACGGTCGCCAGATCGGCGCCACGCTCGACCGCAACGGCCTGCGCCCGGCGCGCTACATCGTCACCGACGACGACCGCGTCATCATGGCGTCGGAAGCCGGCGCGCTGCCGGTGCCGGAGGAAAAGATCGTGCAGAAGTGGCGGCTGCAGCCCGGCCGCATGCTGCTGATCGATCTTGCCAAGGGCCGCATCGTTTCCGACGAGGAGATCAAGTCGGAGATCGCGACCAGGCATCCCTACAAGACCTGGCTCGCCAACACGCAGTTGATCCTGGAAGACCTCAAGCCGGTCGAGCCGCGCGCGCTGCGCAAGGATGTCAGCCTGCTCGACCGCCAGCAGTCCTTCGGCTACACGCAGGAAGACACCAAGCTTCTGATGGCGCCGATGGCTACCACCGGCCAGGAAGCTGTGGGCTCGATGGGCACCGACACGCCGATCTCGGCCATGTCGGACAAGTCGAAGCTGCTCTACACCTATTTCAAGCAGAATTTCGCGCAGGTCACCAACCCGCCGATCGACCCGATCCGCGAGGAACTGGTGATGAGCCTGGTGTCCTTCATCGGGCCGCGGCCGAACATCTTCGATTTGGTCGGCACGTCGCGCCGCAAGCGGCTCGAGGTGCGCCAGCCGATCCTGACCAATGGCGATCTCGAAAAGATCCGCTCCATCGGCCACACGGAGGACCGTTTCGACACCAAGACTCTCGACATCACCTATGGCTCAAATGAGGGCGCCGCCGGGATGCACGGCGCCGTCGATAGGCTTTGCGAGCGAGCCGAGGCGGCGGTCGCCGGCGGCTACAACATCATCATCCTGTCGGACCGCCAGGTCGGGCCTGACCGCATTGCCATTCCAGCCCTTCTGGCCACGGCGGCGGTTCACCACCACCTGATCCGCAAAGGCTTGCGGACGTCGGTCGGCCTCGTCGTCGAATCCGGCGAGCCGCGCGAGGTGCATCATTTCTGCTGCCTCGCCGGCTATGGCGCCGAGGCGATCAACCCTTATCTTGCCTTCGACACGCTGCTCGACATGCACAAGCGCGGCGAACTGCCGGCCGAGGTCGACGAATACGAGGTGGTTTCGCGCTACATCAAGTCGATCGGCAAGGGCATCCTCAAGGTGATGTCCAAGATGGGCATCTCGACCTACCAGTCCTATTGCGGCGCGCAGATCTTCGACGCCATCGGGCTGAAGTCCGATTTCGTCGAGAAGTATTTCACCGGCACCGCGACGCTGATCGAAGGCGTCGGCCTGGACGAGGTCGCCGCCGAGACGCTCAGCCGCCATGCGGACGCCTTCGGCAGCGATCCGGTGCTGCGCAACAGCCTGGAGGTCGGCGGCGAATACATGTTCCGCATGCGCGGCGAGGCGCATATGTGGTCGCCTGATGCGGTCGCTACCTTGCAGCATGCCGTGCGCCAGGGCTCCTGGGACACGTTCAAGGAGTATTCGGCGCAGATCGACAGCGCGACCGCGCGGGCGCAAACCATCCGCGGTCTGTTCAAGATCAAGCTGGCCGAAGCAACCGGCCGCAAGAAGGTCGCGATCGAGGACGTCATGCCGGCGGCCGAGATCGTCAAGCGCTTCTCGACCGGGGCGATGTCCTTCGGCTCGATCTCACGCGAGGCGCACACTACGCTGGCGCGCGCCATGAACCAAATCGGCGGCAAGTCGAACACCGGCGAAGGTGGCGAAGAGGCCGACCGCTATCTGCCGCTGCCCGGCGGCGGCAAGAACCCGGAACGTTCGGCGATCAAGCAGGTCGCTTCGGGACGGTTCGGCGTCACGGCGGAGTATCTGGTCAATTCCGACGTCATGCAGATCAAGGTGGCGCAAGGCGCCAAGCCCGGCGAGGGCGGCCAGCTGCCTGGTCACAAGGTCGACGCCACCATCGCCAAGGTCAGGCACTCGACGCCGGGCGTCGGCCTTATCTCGCCGCCGCCGCATCACGACATCTATTCGATCGAGGACCTGGCGCAGCTGATCTACGACCTGAAGAACGTCAATCCGGCAGCCGACGTCTCGGTCAAGCTGGTGTCGGAAGTCGGCGTCGGCACGGTCGCGGCGGGCGTCGCCAAGGCGCGCGCCGACCACATCACCATCTCCGGCTATGATGGCGGCACCGGCGCTTCGCCGCTGACCTCGCTCAAGCATGCCGGCAGCCCGTGGGAAATGGGCCTTGCCGAGACGCATCAGACGCTGGTGCTCAACGGCTTGCGCAGCAGAGTCGCGCTGCAGGTCGATGGCGGGTTGCGCACCGGGCGCGACGTCATCATCGGCGCGCTGCTCGGCGCCGACGAGTTCGGCTTCTCGACCGCGCCGCTGATCGCGGCGGGCTGCATCATGATGCGCAAGTGCCACCTCAACACCTGCCCGGTCGGCGTGGCGACGCAGGATCCGGTGCTGCGCAAGCGCTTCAAGGGCACGCCCGAGCATGTCATCAACTTCTTCTTCTATGTGGCGGAAGAGGTGCGTGCACTGCTCGCCGAAATGGGCTTCACCCATCTCGACCAGATCATCGGCGACAGCGACCTCCTGGAAAAGCGCGACGTGATCCAGCACTGGAAGGCGCGCGGGCTCGACTTCTCGAAGATGTTCTTCAAGCCCGACGCGCCGCATGAGGCGCTGCACTGGACCGAGCGGCAGAAGCATCCGATCGACGACGTGCTCGACCGCAAGCTGATCGAGCTGGCTAAGCCGGCGCTCGAAGCCAGACAGCCCGTCACCATCGAGCTGCCGATCCGCAACGTCGACCGCTCCGCTGGCGCCATGCTGTCGGGCGAGGTCGCCAAACGCTTCAAGCACAAGGGCCTTCGGGAAGACACGATCCAGGTGAAGCTCACCGGCACGGCCGGCCAGTCCTTCGGCGCGTTTCTCGCGCGCGGCGTGTCGTTCGAGCTGGTCGGCGCCGGCAACGACTATGTCGGCAAGGGCCTGTCGGGCGGCCGCATCGTCATCCGCCCGCCGGAAGAAGCCAAGATCGTCGCGGCGGAATCGATCATCGTCGGCAACACGGTGCTCTATGGCGCCACCGAGGGCGAGGCTTACTTCGCCGGTGTCGCCGGCGAGCGCTTCGCCGTGCGCAATTCGGGCGTGGCGGCTGTCGTCGAGGGCGTCGGCGACCATGGCTGCGAATACATGACCGGCGGCATCGTGGTCGTGCTCGGCAAGACCGGGCGCAACTTCGCGGCCGGCATGTCGGGCGGCGTCGCCTATGTGCTGGACGAGAAGGGCGATTTCGCCGAACGCTGCAACATGGCGATGGTCGAGCTGGAGCCGGTCCCGGAAGAGGACGATTTGATGGAGAAGCTGCTCCATCACGGCGGCGACCTCGACCACAAGGGCCGCGTCGACGTGTCGGGCGACATGACCAGCCATGACGAGGAACGGCTCTACCAGCTGATCTCGAACCACGTGCATTACACCGGCTCGGTGCGCGGCCGCGAGATCCTGGACGACTGGCAGAACTTCCGGCCGAAATTCCGCAAGATCATGCCGGTGGAGTATCGCCGCGCCCTGATCGAGATGGAACGCATGCGCATGAGCGTGGCGGCGGAATAGGCATCGGGCATGGCCGGAAAGATGACTTTCCGGCCGGCATCCTCACCAACAATCCTGACCCCGAGAGCATGATCCCGCAAAGTGGGAACTCGGCGAAGGTCATGCTCCAGCAAGGTGCGGTTGCCATGGCGGCCTTATGGGGTTAACGGGTGCGCGACAAAAGCGTGCCTTCGGACAGCAGGGACTGGACTATGGGCAAGGTAACAGGCTTCCTCGAGATCGACCGGCAGGTGCACAAGTACCAGCCGGCCTCCGACCGCATCCGGCATTTCCGCGAATTCACGCTGCCGATGTCGGACAAGGAGGTCGAGAAACAGGCCGCGCGCTGCATGGATTGCGGCATTCCGTTCTGCCATGGGCCGACCGGCTGCCCAATCCACAACCAGATCCCGGACTGGAACGATCTCGTCTACAATGGCGACTGGGATAGCGCGATCCGCAACCTGCATTCGACCAACAATTTCCCGGAATTCACCGGCCGCATCTGCCCGGCGCCCTGCGAGGAAGCCTGCACGCTGAACCTCGAAGACATTCCGGTCGCCATCAAGACGGTCGAGCAGGCGATCGCCGACAAGGCCTATGAGACCGGCCATATCCGGCCCCATCCGCCCGAGAAGAAGACCGGCAAGCGTGTCGCCGTGATCGGCTCCGGCCCGTCCGGCATGGCGGCCGCCCAGCAGCTCGGCCGCGCCGGGCACGACGTGCATGTCTATGAGCGCGAAAGCCGCCCCGGCGGCCTCATGCGCTACGGCATCCCCGACTTCAAGATCGAGAAGCACTATATCGACCGGCGCATCGAGCAGATGCAGGGCGAGGGCGTGACCTTCCATTGCGGCGTCAATGTCGGCGTCGACACGAAGGTGGCCGATCTGCTCGAGGAATATGACGCCGTGCTCTATTGCGGCGGCTCGGAAACGCCGCGTCCGGCCGGCATTCCAGGGGCCGATCTCAGCGGCGTCTACGACGCCATGCCTTATCTGGTGCAGCAGAACCGCCGCGTCGGCGGCGAGCCGATCCAGTCGGTTGCCTGGCCCTCACACCCGATCATCGCCGGCGGCCAGCATGTCGTGGTGGTCGGCGGCGGCGACACCGCGTCCGACTGCATCGGCACCGCCTTCCGCCAGGGCGCGGTGCGCGTGACGCAGCTCGACATCCGTCCGCAGCCGCCGGAGAAGGAAGACAAGCTCTCCGTGTGGCCCTATTGGGCGACCAAGATGCGCACGTCCTCCTCGCAGGCCGAGGGCGCCGAGCGCGAATTCCAGGTGGCGACGCTCGAATTCATCGGCGAGGACAGCCAGTTGACCGGAGTGCGCTGCTGCGAGGTTGACGAGAAGCGCAAGCCGATCGCTG
Organism: Mesorhizobium sp. M2A.F.Ca.ET.043.02.1.1; assembly: GCF_003952405.1. Classification (NCBI taxonomy): domain Bacteria; kingdom Pseudomonadati; phylum Pseudomonadota; class Alphaproteobacteria; order Hyphomicrobiales; family Phyllobacteriaceae; genus Mesorhizobium; species Mesorhizobium sp. M2A.F.Ca.ET.043.02.1.1. The sequence goes on along the minus strand of NZ_CP034445.1, from coordinate 1,547,938 downwards.
GCACAGAGTTCGTCATCCGCGCCGATCTCGCCTTCATCGCCATCGGCTTTGCCGGCCCGGCGGGCGACAGCCTGATGAATGAACTGGACGGCAAGATCAAGATCGTCACCGACAGCCGCCGCTCGCGGAATGTCGAGGCCAATGATCGCGACTACAGGACCAGCGTCGACAAGCTCTATGCCGCGGGCGACGTGCGCCGGGGCCAGTCGCTGGTGGTCTGGGCGATCCGCGAGGGCCGCCAGGCGGCGCGCTCGATCGACGAGGCGTTGATGGGGTCGACGGTGCTGCCGCGCTGAGACCGTAAAGAAATTCTACTCCTGCGGCCAGCTGCTGGCGTTTTCTGCGCTTCGGGTGCACGTACAGCAACGTACGCTCCGCTCCGGTTCTCGAAAACACCACCATCTGACTCGCAGGAGCGAATTTCTGAAACGGTCTCCGAGCCGATGAGCTACTGATTGACGCCCGCCGCCGTATCGGGCTGAGCGGCGGCGGTCGGCTTCGGCGGCCAGGAAAAATCGTCGGCGCGGCCGGGTGAGGCGGCCGGCGCCTTGCCTTCCAGGATCAGCTTTTCGCCGGGCAGGTTCGGATCGGCCCTGGCAGGCTGCGCGGCACCCAGCAGTTCAGTGCCGCCGTCGAGCGCGGGATCGCCGAGCAGCATCGGCGCGGTGCGGTCGACGATGATGGGCGCGGCGGCCGGCTTCGGCGCCTCGACCGGAGCGCCGGCCGGCGCCGACACGGTGGTGATGCTTCCCGGCGCCGCCAGTCCGAGGATCTTGGCCAGCGGCTTTTCCGTGTAGAAGGCGAGCTTGCGCTTGCCGGCCTTGGTGACGTTGATGCCGTCGTCGGAGCGCAGGCGCACCGGCTGGCCGTTGATGTCGGGGCCGGAGGTGACGAAAGCGCCGTTCTCATCGACGAAGCCGTCCCAGACATCGACGAACTCGCCGCCATTGCTTTGGGCGACCGAGTGATAGATGTCGTTGAAGGCGAGCATGTCGGAATTCATCTTCGACACACCGAAAGCCGGCATGCCGACCCACAGGAATGGCACCTTGGTCTCCTGAAGAGCCTTGCCCAGCGCATCGGTGCGGCGCTCATATTCCTTGGTCCAGTTCTCCGAGCGCGGCTGCTCGCGCACTTCGCCGACCTTCATCTGCTGCCGGTCGTTGGAGCCCAGCATGACGATCACGACCGCCGGTTTCTCGGTCTCGATCAGCGATTTTATCTGGGCCGGCCAATTGTAGACGTCGTCGCGAACGAAGCCGGAGGAACCGTTGGAGCGGGCGACGATCCTGACGGCGGGATTGTCGGCAAAGGCCGTGTCCAGCCCCTCCGCAAGCCCGCTCGCCAGAAAATCGCCGACCACCAGGACGACGCGAGCATCGTTGGTCTTCTCGACGATCGGCGTTTCGGGCTCCGCCGGCGGGCGTGGCTTGGATTTCTTCTTGGGTTTCGGCCTTGGCTGGACTTCGACGGGCGGCTCGATGCGTTCGCTGCGGCGGGGAAACAGAAGGTCGCGCAGCGACCAGCCGCGGCTTTCCTCCTGCGCGAACGCAGGGGCGTGGAACACGCCGGCGGCGGTGACGACAAGCACGGCAAGGGCGAGAATCAGGATCGGCGCCCGGCGAATACCCTGCCTGATACGCGCGACCGAAACCAAACACCTCTCCATCCCTTGGCGCATGACCAGGCAAACGCGGGAAAGTCATGCGCAAGCCGAAGCGCTACCGCATCCTTGCCGTCTTTGAAAGGATGCCTGGCGCCCTAAAGTGCGTCGCGCTGAAATGGATTCAGTCGACGCGCTTTAAGTCTTTGTTTTGATGCATGTCGTTCCCCCAAAACCGCTGCGCACTTTTGGGCGACATGCATTAGAGCGGCTCTGCTACCGCTTGCGGAGCCATTTGAGCACTTCCAGGCTCGGATAGCCATCCTGGGTCAGGCCAACCTTTGCCTGGTAGGCCATGATGGCGGCCTTCGAGCCGTCGCCGATCTTGCCGTCGAACTTGCCGTCGTAATAGCCGTGCTCGGAAAGCCGCTTCTGCAGCTCCTGCCGCTCCTCGAAGCTGAGCTTGGTGAAGGGCCGCTGCCAGTCCTGCACCAGGCCGGTGCCGCCGGCGATCTCATCGGCCAGAAGCCCGACGGCCAAAGCGTATTTGTCGGCATTGTTGTAGGCCTTGATCACCGAGAAATTCCGGATCATCAGGAAGGCGGGGCCGCCCCGGCCGTCCGGCACTTTCAGCGTCGCCTTGTCGGTCAGGTTCTTGAACGGCTTGCCGCTGGCCCTGACGACGCCGAGCGCCTGCCACTGCGCGATCGTCTTTGCGCCGCCGGGCAGCTTGCTGGCCGGTATGGTGACCTCATAGCCCCAGGTCTTGCCGGCTTGCCAGCCGTTCTTCTTGAGCAGATTGGCGGAAGTCGCCAGCGCGTCGGGGATCGAATTCCAGATATCGCGCCTGCCGTTGCCGTCCATGTCGACCGCATAGCGCTGATAGCTGGTCGGGATGAACTGGGTCTGGCCCATCGCGCCGGCCCAGGAGCCCATCAGATGGCTCTCGTCGATGTCGCCGCTCTGCAGGATTTTCAGCGCCGCGATCAGCTGGGTGCTGGCATATTTCGAGCGCTTGGGATCGCCATAGGCAAGGGTGGCCAGCGAACGGATGACGTTGCGCATGATGTCGTCGCGCTTGAGCGTCTCGCCATAATTCGATTCCATCGACCAGATGGCCAGAAGGATGTTGCGGTCGACGCCGAACCGCGCCTCGATGCGGTCGAGCCATGGCTTCCATTTGCGTGCCATCGCCTGGCCGTTGGCGACCGCCTGGTCGTGCACGCGGTTGTCGAAATAGTCCCAGGCGGGCGCGGTGAATTCGGGCTGGGTGCGGGCTTTTTCCAGCACGACCGGGTCGGGCTCGATGCCTCTCATGGACTGATCGTAGACAGCGCCCGAAACGCCGCCCGCCACCGCGGTGGCGCGGAAGCCCGCGACCCACTGGCGGAACCCGGCATCGGCGAAAGCGGGTCCGGCGGGCATCAGCAGGGCCAAGGTCAGGCCGGCTGCGGTCGCCAGTGCCGTCAGGCGCCTCGCGGTGTTGCGAACGGACATCATTTCCTCCTTCGTCAAATCAGGAAGGATCATTCAACGCCGAACCGGGTTAGTATTTAGTTTACCATAGGCGCCGCCGGGAACGAAAAGAGGTGTCGCGGCTTCTAGCTCTCACATTCAACCTGGACGTCCGATAGCCCAACATTCCGGCGTGAAAATGTTTGGGGGGATTGCGGAGCGTGCCGCCGAGCGGATAATTGGCCGAAAAGCAGGGGTGTCAGCATGAAGCGCGTTCGCAAGGCAGTTTTCCCGGTCGCCGGCCTCGGCACGCGGTTCCTTCCGGCCACCAAGGCCATCCCGAAGGAAATGCTGACCGTCGTCGACCGGCCGGTCATCCAATATGTGGTCGACGAGGCGCGCGAGGCCGGCATCGAGCATTTCATCTTCGTGACCGGGCGCAACAAGGCGGTCATCGAGGACCATTTCGACGTCCAGTTCGAGCTCTATGACACGCTCGCCCAGCGCGGCAAGGACGACCAGCTCGCCCGCCTGCAGCGGCTGCAGCCGGCGCCGGGACAGACGAGCTTCACGCGCCAGCAGGTGCCGATGGGCCTCGGCCACGCCGTCTGGTGCGCTCGCGAGCTGGTCGGCGACGAGCCATTCGCGCTGCTGCTGCCGGACATGATCATGCAGTCGGAAAAGAGCTGCATGAAGGGCATGGTCGAGCTTTATGAGGAGACCGGCAACAACATCATCGCCGTGCAGGAATGCGATCCAGCGGAAGCGCATAAATACGGCATTGTCGGCCGCGGCGAGGATGCGCATCACGGCTTCCGCATCACCGGCATGGTGGAGAAGCCGAAGCAGGGCACCGCTCCCTCCAATCTCTTCATCAACGGCCGCTACATCCTGCAGCCGGAAATCTTCGGCATCCTGGAAAGCCAGGAACGCGGCGCCGGCAACGAGATCCAGCTGACTGACGCGATGCTGAAGCTGGAGAAGAAGCAGCCCTTCTACGGCTATCACTACAAGGGCCGCACCTTCGACTGCGGCTCGCCGGAAGGGTTCGTCGAGGCCAATGTCGCCTTCGCGCTGTGGCGCAGCGACATGAACGCAAGCATGGCCGGCGTCATCCGCACGCTGCTGGACGAGGTGCGGCCGGCGGAACGCCGCGGCGTGGGGTCCTAGCCTTCGTGGTCGGCGAGGCTATCGCTGGACCTTCAGACCAAGATAGACGCTGTTGGCCGTGTAGTCGCGTCCAGGCAGGTTGCTGGTCAGCTTCTCCGTCCGCACTCTCGTGGTGAGGCCGGCATAGCGATTGAGCCACCAGGTCAGTCCGGCTTCGGCGCTCAGGATCAGGTCGTGGCCGTCGGAGCCGGTATAGTCGCGCCAATCGAGGCCAAGCGCCGAGTTCGCCGTCAGATTGGCGCGGATCTGGCGCTCGCCGGTCAAACGGCCGGAGTAGAGGATATCGCCGCTCTCGCCCGCCGTCGTTGTCGTCTCGACGTTGGTCTTGCCGGTGAGGCCGATGGTGGTGCCGCGCTCGGGGGACCATTTGAGGTCGGCGTTCAAGCTCGGCCCTGCCACCGCCGGCAGGCGGCTGTCGTCGATCGCTTCGCGCAGCCAGCCGACGGAGAATTCGCCTGAAAGCTTCTCGCCCATGTCGAGCTCGAGGCCGGCACGCGCGCCAAGCCTGGTCGAGGACCGCTCGAAGCCGTCGGTGTCGACGCGCAGGTCATAGATGCGCCGCCCGGCCTCGACTTCCGTGAAGGGCGTCAGCGCCGGTGAAATCTGATAGCCGGTGCGCAAAGTCGCCGTGTAGAGCGTGGAGTTGCGATCCTTCTGTGACACGGTGGTGCCGTTGGAGAGCTCGGCATCGCCGTAGAAATCATGCGAGACCGCGCCGGTCAGCGCGTAACGCATCTTGCCGACACTTTTTTCGATGCCGAGGCTGCCGTCCACGGTCTGGCGCAGCGGCTGCTGGGTGACACCGGCGATCGCATCTGGCGAGGAGGCCGATTCCGGCGCTGCCTCGTAGCCGAGCTTGGCGATGGCGCGCAGCTCGTTGTCGAGATCGACATTGAGCTGGCCCTCGATGCGGCCCTGCGCATCGTTGATCTTTTGGCCCGAGACGGTGTTGCGGAACTGGCCGTAACCGGTGATCAGAGCCGAATTCTCGCGCCAGTCGGAGGTCGCGGTGAAACGCAGCGCTGTCTCCGACAGGACGGCCGATTTGCCAGTGCTGCTGGAATCGGCGTTCGACGTGGCGGTGAAGCCTTGCTCCAGCGTCGGACGGAAGACAAAGGTGCCGATCCTTACGCCGGGAGCGGCGAAGGGATCTTCCTCCGGCTTGACCTTCTGTCCATCGATCGATCCGGTACGCTCCTGGCCCGGGTCGAGCTTCTGCTTGTCGACGCTGTCGATGGTGACGGCGCGGCGGTTGCCGCCGTCGCCGGCAGTCGCTGCAGCATCGGCCTGATCACCGGTGGCGGCGGTTGCGGCGGTGGTCGTGTTGTCGGTTGCCTCGCCCGCCTTCTTCTTGGTCTTTTTCTTATCGGCAGTCTTGCTGCTGGCCTTCGTGTCGGCCTTGGCGTCCTGTGTGCGCTGCCTTGCCGTCGAGGGCCGGCGCGGCTTTGCCGGCGCCGTGTCGGCCAGCGGGTCGTTGGCTGCCGGCGGCTGGTCGAAGATGCTGTCCGACGCACCAGCCGTCTGGTCGTCATCCGGAACCGCGCCTGGGCTTGCCGGCTGATAGGTTGTCGGCGCCGTGTCCTGGACGGCGGCGGGAGCGTTCTGATCCTGCGATCCTTGCGCCCGCAACTGCCTGGCCTTGCGCTGCTGGTCGGCAAGTATGGCCGATTCGGAAACCTCGCCGCGCAGTTCGGTTTCCTGCGAAAATGCAAGCGCCGGGCGCAGCAAGGCAAGCGCGCTTGCCGTCAGCAGTGCTGCAACGGCAATGCCCCTTCGACCGATTTTCGTTTCAGGCTGGCCCCCGGACATCGTCACCACTGCTTGCGCGGCGCGGTTGCGCCATACTTACCGAACCGTAAATGCGGATGGTTAACGGAGGGTTGAGACTGACTGCCTGGGTTGCCCGCAAACGAGGGCAAACGGCAATTCCGTTGGACAGGCGGGCGACATGGCGCTAATGGCTTCTGCCATGCATGCGGGGTCCCCAGAAAGAAAGCAGCCGGACAGGCAGGCTGCGATCGAATCGGCGCTGAGAACGGTGGCGACGGAGCAGGCCGGCATGGCGGCCCTGGCCGCCGGACTCGCAGATGGGCTAGCCGAGCCCTTCGCGGCGGCCATCGACCTGATTTCGCGGATCGCGGGCCGCGTCATCGTCACCGGCGTCGGCAAGAGCGGCCATATCGGCTCCAAGATCGCCGCGACGCTGGCCTCGACCGGCACGCCGGCCTTTTTCGTCCATCCGGCGGAGGCCAATCACGGCGATCTCGGCATGATCGCCCGTGACGACGCCATCATCGCCATGTCGTGGTCGGGCGAAACCAAGGAACTGATGGGTATCGTCGCTTATTCGAGGCGGTTCTCGATCCCGCTGATCGCCATCACTTCCGGGGAGAACTCTGCACTGGCGCGAGCGGCGGACGTGGTCTTGCTGCTGCCGATCGTGCCGGAGGCCTGTCCGCACGGGCTGGCGCCGACGACGTCGACGCTTCTGCAACTCGTCATGGGCGATGCGCTGGCGATCGCGCTGCTCGAGGCGCGTGGCTTCACATCCGATCACTTCCGAACCTTGCACCCCGGCGGGCAGCTTGGCGCCAATCTGACCCTGGTTTCGGAGATCATGCGGACCGGCGATCAGGTGCCGCTTGCTTTGCTCGGCACCAAGATGCCGGAAGCGGTGATGACGCTCTCGCAAAAGAAAGTTGGCTGTGTCTGCATCGTCGATGCCAGCGGCAAACTGGTCGGGATCGTCACCGACGGCGACGTCGCACGCAATCTGCATCGCAATCTCGCCGACGTCACCGTCGATGAGGTGATGACCCGCACCCCCAAGACGATCGATCCGCAGACGCTGGCGGGCACGGCGATCGCCATGCTCAACGAGCACAATATCGGCGCGCTGGTCGTGATCAAAAACAAAATGCCGGTGGGCGTGGTTCACTTCCACGACCTGCTGCGCATCGGCGCAGCTTAACGCGTGAGATTTCAGGCCGAATCGGCCCGATATTTTGATCTGTCTCGGCTCAGATTGCCTCGACAGTCAGCTCCAGATCGGTATCCGCCGCCCCGGTCACGCGCACCTGCGCGCCGACCGGCAGGTCGGGACCGGAGACGCGCCACAGCGTGTCGCCGAGCCGGATGCGGCCGCGGCCGTTCTTGATCGGCTCGGCCAACGTTGCCGTGCGGCCGACCATCTGCGCGCCGCGGCGGTTGAGCAGCGGCTGGTCGACGCTGCCTTGCCGACTGACGGCGATCTGCCGACCGACATAGGCGGAGATCACGGCCAGCACGAGGAAGGCCAGGACCTGGACCTGCCAGGTCCAGAACGCCGCGTCCCAGATCGCCAGCGACACCGCGCCGACGATCAGCGCCGCGATGCCGATCCACAGCATGAACACGCCGGGCGCCACGACTTCCATCACCAGGAGCACGATGCCGAGAACCATCCAGTTCCACGGGCCGAGTTCCGAAACGATGCGGTCGATCATTGACGGTCTCCCACAGAGTTAGATGATCAGCTGTCGGTCTGCCGCACGATCGGCGGGCGCGAACACTGACGCGGCGTGCCCGATGGGGTATCGCCCTTGAAGACTTCGCGGGCGATCTCGCCGATGCCGCCGAGCGAACCGATCAGCGACGAGGCCTCGAACGGCATCAGCACGATCTTGTTGTTGCTCGACGAGCCGATCTTGGCCAAGGCCTCGGTGTATTTCTGCGCGACGAAGTAGTTGATGGCCTGCACATCGCCCTTGGCGATGGCTTCCGACACGACCTGCGTCGCCTTCGCTTCCGCCTCGGCCGAGCGCTCGCGCGCCTCGGCGTCGCGGAAAGCGGCTTCCCTGCGGCCCTCGGCTTCAAGGATCTGCGATTGCTTGAGGCCTTCGGCGGCCAGGATCTGGGCGCGCTTGTCGCGCTCGGCCATCATCTGGCGGCCCATCGATTCCACGAGATTGGCCGGCGGGTTGATGTCCTTGATCTCGACGCGGGTGATCTTGATGCCCCACGGATGCGCCGCCTCGTCCACGACGCGCAGGAGGCGCTCGTTGATGGCGTCGCGATTGGAAAGCAATTCGTCGAGGTCCATCGAACCCATGACGGTGCGGATGTTGGTCATGGTAAGGTTGAGGATGGCGTTCTGCAGCCCAGCCACCTGGTAAGCGGCCTGGGCGGCGTTCAGCACCTGGTAGAAGGCTACGCCGTCGACCCCGACGATGGCATTGTCGCGGGTGATGATCTCCTGCGTCGGGACGTCGAGCACCTGCTCCATCATGTTCATCTTGGCGCCGACGCGCTCGAAGATCGGGTTGATGATGTTGAGGCCGGGGGTCAGCGTCTTTGTGTAACGGCCGAAGCGCTCCACCGTGTAGTTGTAGCCTTGCGGCACCGTCCTGATGCCCTTGAAAAGCAGAATGATGACCAGGAAAACAAGAACAATGATGGCAATATCGAAACCGCTAAAGCCCATTTCGCTTCTCCCTCAAAGGCGGCGACCTCACGGAATCACTTAAGTGTGTTTCCGTAGCGTTACAATCAGGTGATCGCCAGAGCCGGATGATTTCAGGCCGGATCGACCTGAATCATCCGGCCCTGGGTCAATAGAAAGAGCATGATGGGGTCCGAAAACCGCTCACACTTTTCGGCATCATGCTCTGATACCGGTTAGCGGCGGGTTTTGCGCACCGTTTCCAGCCTGTCGGTGAAGCCGGTCACACCCAGCCGGAAAGCTCGCACCGGACCAGCGCCTCGATGACCGCCATGCCCTCGGCGCTGTCATTGAGGCAGGGGATATGGGCGAAGTTCCTGCCGCCGGCGTGATGGAAGGTCTCGGCTGCCTCGCGGCCGATCTCGTCCAGGGTCTCGATGCAGTCGACGGAGAAGCCCGGATTGACGACGGCGATCGATTTCACGCCGTCCTTGGCCAGTTTCTCGACCGTGACATCGGTGTAGGGCTGCAGCCATTCCTGCGCGCCGAAACGCGATTGGAAGGTGGTGATGAGCTTCTTCTCGTCCCAGCCGAGCCTTTCCCGTAGCAGCCGCGTCGTCTTGAGACAGTGGCAATGGTAGGGGTCGCCCTTCTCGAAATACGGCTTCGGGATGCCGTGATAGGACGCGATAACCACCTCGGGCTCGAAGTCCAACGCCTCGAGATGCCGCTCTATCGAGTGAGCGAGAGCCTCGATGTAGACCGGTTCATCGTAATAGGGCGGCACGCTGCGGATCGCCGGCGCGTTTCTGATCTTCATCAGCGCGCGGAACAACTGGTCGTTGGCGGTCGCCGTCGTCGTTGCCGAATATTGCGGATATACTGGGAAGGACAGGATACGGTCGCAGCCCTGCTCGACCAGTTTTTGCGCGACGCTTGCCGTCGAAGGATTGCCGTAGCGCATCGCCCAGTCGACCACGACGTTCGACTGATCGGCGAGGGCACCGGCGAGCTTCTCTGCCTGGGAGCGGGTGAAGGTGCGCAGCGGCGACTCGTTCTTCTCCCGGTTCCAGATTCGGGCATAGTTGGCGCCGGACTTTTTCGGCCGGGTCGTCAAAACCAGGCCGTAAAGGATCGGGTACCAGATCGCCTTGTTGAGCTCGATGACGCGCGGGTCGGAGAGGAATTCCCTGAGATACCGCCACATCGGCGCGAATTCGATTCCGTCGGGTGTGCCGAGATTGATCAGCATGACGCCGACCTTGCCCTGCTTCACCGCCGGGTGGCCGGCAGGCAGCGGACCAGCGGTCTTCGCGGTCTTGACATCGGTGGGGCTTGCAAGCGTCATCAACGGTCTCCGGTAGCGCCGCGGAAACTAGCGATGCCCTGCCGGTTTTCAATGCCGCGTCTGGCCGCACCTTACCGTGTTTGGCACCGGAAAAGGAACACCCGCCCGTTTCCGGGCGGGTGCCATGAATTCCGGGCTGCCGCTTACTTCGCCGCCGGCGGAATGGTCAGCGTCGCGCCAAGCGGCAGGCGACGCGGCTTAAAGTCCTTGTTGGCCTCGGAGATGAGCTTCCACTTGGTGGCGTCGCCATAGGCTTTCCTGGCCAGGTCCCAATAGGTATCGCCGGCGGCGATGGTATGGCTGGTTTCCGCCGGCTTGGTTTCAGCGCGTTTGGCCGGCTCGCCGGCGGGAGCAGGGGTCGCCGGCGCAGCCTCGGCAGGCTTTGCCGGTTCCGCGGTCGGCGCCGTCTCAGCGGGAACCGCCGGCGCCGTGCCGGCAATGTCGCTGGAGCCGGAAGGCATAGCCGGCATGGCAGGCTCAGCGTTCGCCGGAGCGGTCTCGGCCGGCTTTGCCGCCTCGGCCGCAGGCGCCTGGGCGGTTTCGGCAGGCTTTGCCGGTTCCGCGGGCTTGGCCGGCTCGGCCGCCGTCGTTGCCGCAATCTCGGTGATGCGGCCGTCGAGCTTCGGCGTGTAAGGCCGATGCGCGCCCAGATAGTCGGCCACCACTTGCTCGAGGCCTGGGCCGTAGTCATAGGCATCCGTGGCCTTCTCGGCGAAAACCTTGTAGCCGTCGCCGCCCTGCCGGACATAGTTGTTGGTGGCGACCAGATACTGCTTGTCGGGATTGATCGGCGCCCAGGCGCCGTTCTCCATCACCTCGACCGATTTGACGCGGCCGGCGTTGGGCGCGACCGACTTGTCGAAGGAATATTTCAGCCCGGCGACCTGCGGGAAGCGGCCAGCGCCGTCCTCGACCTGGCTGAGACCGCTTTCGAGGCCCGCGACAAGGTCCTTGCCGGAGATCTTGAAGGTGGCCAGCGTGTTCTGGAACGGCAGCACGGTCAGCACCTCGCCCATGGTCACCGTGCCCTGGTCGATCGAGGCGCGCAGGCCGCCGCCGTTCGAGATGACGATTTCGACGCCCTGGCCTTTGGTGCGGTCGAGGATGGCGTCGGAGACAAGATTGCCCATCTCGCATTCGCGCGCGCGGCAATTCTCGCGGCTGCCATCGATCGCCTTGGTGGTCTCGGCCACTTCCTTGTTCTTCAGCGCCTCGATCGGCGCGCCGAGCTCCTTGATGCGGGCAAGGACAGCGGGATCGGGCGTGATCGACTTGTCGAGATAGATCGGCGCGCCGCTGGCCTCCTTGACGTTGCCATTGTCGTCGAACACGACCTTGAACTCGCCGAGATATTTCGAATAGGACGCCGCCTGCACCACCGGCACCTTGGAACCGTCCGGGTTATCGGCCATGGTCGGGTAGGGGCCTTCGGCCTTCGGGTCGGTGTTGGACAGGAGCGTGTGGCTGTGGCCGCCGACCACCACGTCGATCCCCGGGATCTTGGCGATCACGTCGCGTTCTCGCCTGTAGCCGATGTGGGTGACCGCGATGATCTTGTTGATGCCTTGCGCCTTGAGCTTCTCGACGTCGGCCGTGATCGATTTGACGTCATCGGCGATGGCGATGTTCGGGCCGGGCGAGGCGAGTTCCGGCGTGTCGTTGGTGACGGCGCCGATGATGCCGATCTTCTGGCCGCCGACCTCGACGACGATCGAGGACTTGATCTTGCCCGACGCGCCGGACTTGTCGTTGGGCATGACATTCGCGCTGACGATCGGAAACTTAGCCTTGTCGAGGTAAGGCACCAGTGCTGTCTCGCCGTCGTCGAATTCGTGGTTGCCGAGCGTCACCGCGTCGGGCTTGATCTGATTGAGGAACTCCTCCTCTACTGCACCCTTGTAAGTGGTGTAGAAGAGCGAGCCCTGGAAGCTGTCGCCGGCATTGAGCAGCAGCACGTTCTGCCCTTCGAGCTTCTTGCGCTCCCCAGCGATCGCGGTGATCAGCCGGCCGGCGCCGCCGATGCATTCGCCCTTGGTCTCCTCTTCGGCGGAACAGGTCGACTCGTATTTGTTGTTGCCTTCGATGCGGCTGTGCCAGTCGTTGAAATGCAGGATGTTCAGCGTGTAGTCGGCAAAGGACACGCCGGCCGACAGGCCAAGCGTCGAAGCGGAAAGGGCTAGGATGGCGGCAATCTTCTTCATCTTCGTCTCCCGGATAAGCTGACTTCGACAGTGCTTAACGCCTTCGCTTGACTGGAAAATAACAGTCAGCCTCGGGTCATGTTCACATCGGGTCCCGGCCGATGCAAGCACAAATCGGGGAGATGTTTGCCGGCACAAAAAAGGACGGCGGTTTGCGCCGCCGTCCTTTTTGGATGGATGTCTGCGAGCCTCAGGCCCGGCGCGTCAGCACGAAATTCTGGCCGCTGGCGCTGGTGCAGTTGAGCTGGCTGATCGAGACCATCAGGCAGTTGAAGCTGACCGGCGTCTGGCGGATCAGCGAGGTGCCGTGGATCTCGACCGAGGTCGGTCCGGTCAAGGTGTAGCTGCCTTCCGACAGCTTCTGGCCGGTGTCAGTGGCAACGGTGGTGAAGCTGCCAGCCGCGAAGGTCGACAGGCCGGTGCCCTTGGCGTCGATCCAGTTGCCCTCGACGCCCTTCGGCGCAGCTGCGCCCGGTGGTTCCGATGGGCCGGTGGTGGTGCAGGCGGCCGCAGCCAGCAGGCTTGCCGCGGCGCCTGCCGAAAGCAGTTTGCGCGCAATGGTCATTCTTGAAAATCCTCTCCTCAGTCCGCACCCTCTCAATCGCCCGATTTCCGGGCGATTGCAAGGCGCTGCCACTGGTCAGTCCCGGCTCTATCGGACCAGAATGTTGCGGAACTGCCACGGGTCGTCCTTGTCCAGGTCCTCTGGGAAGAGGCCCGGGCGGTTGTCCAGAGGAGTCCAGTCGGTATAGTAGCCCCTGACCGGCCCGAGATAAGGCGACTGCACTTCGAGGCAGCGCCGGTAGTCCATCTCGTCGGCTTCCACGATGCCGGCCGCCGGGTTCTCAAGCGCCCAGACCATGCCGGCGAGCACCGCCGAGGTGACCTGCAAGCCGGTGGCGTTCTGGTAGGGGGCGAGCTTGCGCGCCTCGGCCAGCGACAATTGCGAGCCGTACCAGTAGGCGTTCTTGTCGTGGCCGTAGAGCAGCACGCCGAGCTCGTCGACGCCGTCGACCAGTTCGTTCTCGTCAAGCACGTGGTGGACCGGCTGCGGCTTGCCGGCGGCGCCGAACATCTCGTCCAGCGACAGCAAGGCGTCGTTGCAGGGATGGTAGGCGTAATGGCAGGTCGGACGATATTGGACCTTGCCCTTCTTCGAACGCACGGTGAAGAAGTCGGCGATCGAGATCGACTCGTTATGGGTCACCAGCAGGCCGTATTGCGCGCCCGGCGTCGGGCACCAGCTGCGAACGCGCGTGTTGGCGCCGGGCTGCTCCAGATAGATCGCCGCCTTGGAGCCATGCTTGTGCTTCTTGCCATTCTTCGGCATCCAGTTTTCATGCGTGCCCCAGCCGAGCTCGGCCGGCTGCAGGCCTTCCGAGATGAAGCCTTCGACCGACCAGGTGTTCCAGAACACATTCATCGGCTTTGGCTTCTTGGTGCGCTGGGTGTCGCGCTCGGCGATGTGGATACCCTTGACGCCGGCCTTCTTCATCAGCCTGGCCCAGCCCTCGCGATCTTCCTGGGCGGGCTCCGAAAACTCGAGCCCGAGATCGGTGGCAAGGTTAACCAGCGCCTTCTTGACGAACCACGAGACCATGCCGGGATTGGCGCCGCAGGTGGAGACCGCCGTCGGGCCGCCGGGCTTGTCCTGCTTTTCCTTGATCATCGCCTCGCGCAGCGCGTAGTTGGTGCGGCTGGCATTGTCGGCCTCGGCGTCGAAATAGAACCCCAGCCACGGCTCGACGACGGTGTCGATGTAAAGCACGCCGAGCTTGCGGCACAATTTCATCAGGTCGACCGAACCGGTGTCGACCGACAGGTTGACGCAAAAGCCCTGGCCGCCGCCATTGGTCAGAAGCGGCGTCAGCAGCTTCTTGTAATTCTTCTCGGTCACAGCGTCCTGCATGAAGGCGATGCCGCGCTCGTCAAGCAGCTTGCGGTCGGTGTCGAGAGGGTCGATGACCGTCATGCGCGACTTGTCGAACTTGAAATGGCGTTCGATCAGCGGCAGCGTTCCCCGCCCGATCGAGCCGAAGCCGATCATCACGACGGGACCGGTGATTTCACCGTAAACGGGCCAGTTTTCATTCGCCATTTTTTCGCACACTCCTTCAAACACGCGCAAAACCGGGCGCCTTTGGCCCGACGGCCAAGCGCTACACCACAGATCATTGTCATAAACCAGCGAAAAGCGCCAACCGCCGGCTAGGCCGTTCTGGGCGTGTGGTTAAGCCGATCCGGCCATGCGGCCGAGGAGTGCAACCAGCCGGTCGCGGTCGGCAGTCAGCCCCTTATAGTCGAGCTGTTGCTGGTCGAGGGCCAGGAGCTGCTCCGCGAAGGAGGCCGCCAATGTCGCCCGGTCCGGATGGTCAGCGAGCAGCTTAAGCGGATCGAGGTGGATGCGGATGGTGAAGAGGATGTCGCGCGACACTGGAAGCTTGCGCAGCGTCTGGCGTTCGACGCGGATGAAGGCGTGGGCGTTGACGTCGCCGTCCGGAAAGCGGCTCGGGCGGTTCGTGGCGCGGTCGATGCGCTCGACATTGGAAAGCGGATGGTACAGCCTGTCATCGGCCTGGATCGACCAGTTGAAGCGCTCGACCGCCTGGCCCTGCAGGCCGTCGAACATGCGGTTGATGAGCTCAGCCGGCCGCGTGCCTGGTCCGAAGCCGGGTACCGGTTCGTGGATCTCCTGCAGCGGCTTGCCGAATTTTTCCCGCAGCGACCAGGATGAAGGAAAGCATAGCGAGCCGGCAGCGAGCCGCCAGCCGCGCTCGTCGCGGCGCATCAGGATCAGGTCTTCCTGGACGAGCAGCGAGGCCTTTGCCAGCGGTGCCTCGCGCAAGGCAGGAGGCAGCCGGTCGGTTATACCCTCGAACCCGGCCGGCTCGACACCGGCTCCGTTGCGGTGGTGGGTTACGGGATGCGCGGCTTCGAGATGGGCGACGAGCAGGTCGAGCACTTCGCGCTGAGCGTCACGGGTGCCGTCTTCCTCGACAAAGACCCTTTCCGGGATTTCCGCGTAGAGCCGCTGCTTTTCGGCGAGATGGGGCAGCAGGAACTCGTCGACCTCGATCCAGCGGTCGAAATCGAGCGGCTTCAGCCCGATGCTGAAGAGCTTCGAGGACCCGTCATAGGGCGTATGGGTCGGGCGGCGGATGCCTGTTTGGGTGTTATCCAGTTTGTGTCTCCAGCGTGGTCAGCCAAGCCGCGCCGGGATCAGCCCGCGCAGCGAGTTGCCGACGAAGATCGCCTTCGCCGCCTTCAGATCGTCGAAGCTGTAGATCGCTTCCTCGGCGCGGCCTTCGTCCAGAAGCTCGCCGCGCAATATTCCAGGCAAAAGGCCGCAGTCGAGGCGGGGCGTGGCGAGCGGACCGTTGCCCAAATCGGCGAAGAGATTGGTGATCGTGCCCTCACAGATCTCGCCGCGCTCGTTGGCTAAAAGCACTTCGTCGGCGCGCGTGGCGAGATATTCCGCGCGGGCATGCGTGTAGACCTGACGCAGGCTGATCTTGTGGCGCAGCATCGTGTTGGTGGAATCGAGACGGATTCGCGCCAACTGCAGCCGCCAGACCTTGTCCACGGGCAGCGGTTCATAGGCTTGAGCGGCAGCCGTCACTTCGCCATTGCGCCGCAAGGCAAGGCGCACGCGCAAGGCAATCCCGTGTCCGTTGACGGTGTTCGACAGCACTTCGCCGATCCGTTCGGGATCGCAGGCGAAGCCGAGCTCGGCGGCGGACGCATAAAGCCTGGCGAGATGGCGCTCGAACCGCAGGAAGCCTGAACCCGGCTCCCAGCGCATGGTCTCGATCAGCTCGAAGCCGGCACCGTTCCCGTCGCGAAGCGCGCTTTCAACAGACACTCCCGATACTCCTCCTCGGCGGTGGAATCGAAGACGACGCCGCCGCCGACATTGTAGACGGCCTCGCCGTCGGCAAAGAGCGAGATGGTGCGGATCGCTACCGAAAAACGCATCCTGCCGCCCGGCGCGATCCAGCCGATGGCGCCGCAATAGACGTCGCGCGGCGCGTCTTCCAGCTCGTGCAGGATTTCCATGGCGCGGATTTTTGGCGCGCCGGTGATCGAGCCGCAAGGAAACAGCGCGGCGAAGACCTGGCGGATGCCGATGTCCGGCAGAAGCTTCGCCCGCACGCGGCTCACCATCTGGTGCACCGTCGGATAGGACTCGATACGGAACAGTTCCGGCACGTCCAGCGTACCCACCTCGCTGATCAGCGAGATGTCGTTGCGCAAAAGATCGACGATCATGCGGTTCTCGGCCTGGTTCTTCTCGTCGTTGCGCAGGAAGGCCTTCAGCCGCGCGTCCTCGGCCTTGGTCGCGCCGCGCGGCGCCGTGCCCTTCATCGGGTGCGTCTCGATCATGCCGTCGGCGTCGATCTCGAAAAACAGTTCGGGCGAGCGCGACAGAACGACCGGATCGCCAAGCGAGACCAGCGCGCCATATTTGACCGGCTGGCGCTCGGTCAGCGCGTCGAAGGCGGCAAGCGGATCGCCGGACCATTGCGCATGGACCGGGAAGGTAAGGTTGCCCTGGTAGCAGTCACCCTTGCGGATGTGACTGTGAAGGCGCGCGAAACGGCCGGCATAATCCTCGGCCGACCATGTCGCCCTCGCATCGAAAATCGGGCCGTTGCTGGCGGGCCCGGCATTTTGCGGCACGGCCTGTTCGACGGGCGCATCGAAGACGCCGAGACAGATCAGCGGCGCGCGGCGGCCTTCGGGCAGCAGCGGCACCAGTTTAGGCTCGAGCAGGTAGCCGGCCTCGTAGGAGAAATAGCCTGCCAGCCATTTGCCGGCGTCGGAAGCAGCCTGGGCTCGCTCGAGCGCCGGCGCGAACTCCTCCGCAGTGCGCGCGAGAATGACCTCGTGCGGCCGGTCGAACACCAGCTGACGCGCGCTCTCGTCATTGCGGAATATGGCTGCGGGCAGGGGCATGAGCCTCGGAAGCGGACAATTCAGTCGACCGGTCTATATGGGGGCCCGGGGACGCGCAATCGAGGGAACGGCGTCGAGCGACGCAAAGGCGGCTGGCCAAAATAAAGACGGCGCCCCATGCCGGCGCCGCCTCGTACCAACCAGACGGATATTCAGGTGTTGCTTACGGTACCGGCTGTCGGGAACTGGCGCGCGAACCCGGCCTCGTCGCCGGCGGCCAGCAATTTCGCCTGCTCGATCCATTTCTCGCGCGCGATGCGGCCGTCGAAATTGAGCACCTCCTCGATGCGTTTGACGTCGGCGTCGGTCCAGGCGGCGATCTGGGCATAGGTGGTGACGCCCAGGCCCTTGAGCAGCCTCTCGTTGACCGGGCCGATGCCGATGAGGCGGCGCAGATTGTCGGCTTTGGCGGCCGCGGCTTTTGGCGCGGCAGCTTTCTTGGCGGGAGCCGCCGCCTTCTTCGGCGCGGCTGCCTTGGCCGCGGGCTTCGCTGCCGCAGTTTTCGTGACCGCCGGCTTCTTCGCGGCGGCGGGCTTCGCCGGCGCGGCCTTTGCCGCTGCCGATGTCGCGGCCGTCGGTGTCGAGACCAGCGCCGCCGGGGCCGGCGCGGCGGCCTTGGCGACGCCGGCCTTGGCGGCAGGCGCGTTACGCACCTGGCTTTCGAGATCGGCACGGGCACGGCCGCAGGCATCGAGCTCGCCCTTCAGCCGATCGCTGTCGGCCTTCAGCCTGTCGCGTTCGCTTCGGGTGCGATCAAGATCGCCACGCAGACTGTCGAGCTCGCCGCGCAGGCGGCCCCAGATGAACCAGCCAGCCAGGATACCCATAACGAACGCCAGGAGCATGTAGAAGAAAGTGCTCATTTCCCTCTCCAGTCCGATCCGTCGGCCGCGGCTGGGAGGGCACGCTTGCCGTCAAGGATCGTCAAAGGTTCCGTGTTCGGTGGAACCGCCGGCTTCAATCGAGCCATCGGCGTTCGGCCTTGTCCGGACCGACGGCCATCATCGCATTCGCCGTAGCGGAGCGGCAGGCATCTCTGGCCTGCGCGATGCGTCCGGCTGAGCTTGAGGCCGGACGCTATCATATGGCTTGTCGAAAGCCAGTTGAAAATGCGCCGGAGAGTTATTCAAGAACAGCTATTTAGGGCAAGAATAGAATCTGGCTAATATGCGTCTCGGCTAAACTATAGCTATCGATGCACGCTTCGTTGCTGTTCACTTGTCCAGCGCTTCCAACTCGTCGATCAGCGAACCGATCACGCCGAGGCCGATCTGCCAGAACGCGGGATCGGTGGCGTCGAGGCCGAAGGGCGCCAGGAGTTCGGAGTGATGCTTGGTGCCGCCGGCGCGCAGCATCTCGAAATACTTCTCCTGAAATCCCCGCTCGGCATTCTGGTAGACGGCGTAAAGCGAGTTCACCAGGCAGTCGCCGAAGGCATAGGCATAGACATAGAAGGGCGAATGGATGAAGTGCGGGATATAGGTCCAGAAGACCTCGTAGCCGTCGCGCAGCTTGATTGCCGGCCCCAGGCTTTCGGCCTGCACCTCCAGCCAGAATTCGCCCAACCTGTCCGAGGTCAGCTCGCCGTTCTTGCGCTCGGTATGCACCTTGCGCTCGAACTCATAGAAGGCGATCTGGCGCACGACCGTGTTGATCATGTCCTCGACCTTCTGAGCGAGCATGGCCTTGCGCTCGCGTCTGTCACTGGTCTGTTCGAGCAGAGAGCGGAAGGTCAGCATCTCGCCGAAGACGGAGGCGGTCTCGGCCAGCGTCAGCGGCGTCGAGGCCATAAGCGCGCCCTGGCCGGCGGCCAGCACCTGGTGCACGCCATGGCCGAGCTCATGCGCCAGCGTCATCACGTCGCGCGGCTTGCCCATGTAGTTGAGCAGCACGTAAGGATGCGCCGACGGGACTGTCGGGTGGGCGAAGGCGCCGGGTGATTTGCCCGGCCGCACCGGCGCGTCGATCCATCTGCGATCGAAAAAGCCGCGCGCGATTTCGGCCATGTCGGGCGAGAAGCGCTGGTAGGCGGAGAGCACCGTATCCCTGGCGTCGTCCCAGCGGATCACCGCCTTCGGCGTCTCCGGCAGCGGCGCGTTGCGATCCCAGTGGTTCATCACCTCCATGCCAAGCCAGCGCGCCTTCATCGCGTAATAGCGGTGCGACAGCCTGGGATAGGCCTCGCGCACGGCCGCGGCCAGCGCGTCGACCACGTCGCGCTCGACGCGGTTGGCGAGGTGGCGCGAGTCAGCGATATCCTGGAAGCCGCGCCAGCGGTCGGAGATTTCCTTGTCCTTGGCCAAGGTGTTGGTGATGAGCGTGAAGGTGCGCAGGTTCTTGCGGAACGTGGCGGCCAGCGCCTCGGAAGCGCGGCGGCGCACCTCGCCATTCGTATCCTGGAGCCGGTTCAGCGCCGGCTCAAGCGTCAGCTCCTCGCCGTCGACGTCGAAGCGCAGGTCGGTCATGGTCTCGTCAAACAGGCGGTTCCAGGCGCCGCGCCCGGTGACCGACTTTTCGTGGAACAATTGCTCGACACGGTCCTCGAGCTGGTAGGGTTTGTCCTTCCTGAGGTCGAGCACCCAGGGCCGGTAGTGGCCGAAGGCCTTGTCGGCGGCCAGAGCGCTCTCGATCGCCGCATCATCGATCAGGTTGAGCTCGAGCGCGAAGAACAGAAGATGGGCGCTCGCGTCCGTCATCTTTTCCTGGACGTCGCCATAGAGCTTGGCGCGCTGCGGATCGGCGGTGTTGCCGGCATAGACGAGGCCGGCATAGGAGACGATGCGGCCGATCAGCTCCTCGAGCGCCTCATAGGCTTGCAGCGCCTCGCCCAGCCGGCCGGCGGCTCCGCGCCCGGCTTCCGCGGCGAGCGTGCCTTTCCAGCGGGTCTCGAAGGCGATGGCGTCGCTGGCCGCCTTGGCGATGTCGCGCTTCAGCTCGGGCGCTTCCATGCCGGAATAGAGATCGGCGAGATTCCACTCCGGCAGATCGCCAAGCTCGGCCGCGCCGTGTCCGGACGCTGGCGCCGCAAGCCGCTGACCAAACTCAATGCGCATCAGCAATACCTTCTTTGAATCGGGCCAAATCAGAGGGAAGGAGGAAGCCGGTCAAATCCTAAGGAATTCGTTCACCGGGTTTTTTGAAACCTTATTTAGAACCCTGTGCCAAGATGATCCATGGGGATTGTCTCGGGCGGAAAACTCAAACAGTCATGACAGGTTCCATACTCATAGTCGATGACGATCCGGTGCAGCGCAGGTTGATCGAGGCCGCGCTGACCAAGTTCGGGCACACCGCGATTGTCACCGATAGCGGCGAGGCTGGCCTCGACGTGCTCGACGGGCCGAACGCGCGCGAGGTCTCCGTCGTCATTCTCGACCTTGTCATGCCCGGCCTAGGCGGCATCGGTGTGCTGAAGGCGATGCGCGAGCGCGGCATCAACATTCCCGTCATCGTGCAGACGGCCCAGGGGGGCATCGAGACGGTCGTTTCGGCGATGCGGCACGGCGCCTTCGACTTCGTCGTCAAGCCTGCGTCGCCCGACAGGCTGCAGACCGCGATCTCCAACGCGCTCAAGGTGGAAGCCGTCGAGGACGAGATGAAGCGCGCATCGCGGCGACGCGGCGGCGGCCATCTCACGTTCAAGGACATGATCACGCGCAGCCCGGCAATGGACCGGGTGATACGCCTCGGGCAAAAGGCGGCGGCCTCCAACATCCCGATCCTGATCGAGGGCGAATCCGGCGTCGGCAAGGAACTGGTGGCGCGCGCCATCCAGGGCAGCGGCGATCGCCGTTCGAAGCCCTTCGTCACCGTCAATTGCGGCGCCATCCCGGACAATCTCGTTGAATCGATCCTGTTCGGCCACGAGAAGGGCTCCTTCACGGGCGCCACCGACAAGCATACTGGCAAATTCGTCGAGGCGAATTCCGGCACGCTATTCCTCGACGAGATCGGCGATCTGCCGCTCGACGTCCAGGTGAAGCTCTTGCGCGCCGTGCAGGAGGGCGAGGTCGATCCGGTCGGCGGCCGCTCGACCGTCAAGGTCGATATAAGGCTCATCTCGGCCACGCATCGCAACCTTCTGCAGCAGGTCAAGGACGGCAAGTTCCGCGAGGACCTGTTCTACCGGCTGAACGTCTATCCGATCTTCGTGCCGCCGCTGCGCGACCGCCGCGACGACATTCCCTACCTGGTCCGGCATTTCATGGAAAAGGTCGCTCCGGCCGATCCGCGCCGGCGCCTTGCCGGCATATCGGCGTCAGCGCTAGCGATGCTGCAGGCCTATGACTGGCCGGGCAACATCCGCCAATTGGAGAATGCGGTCTTCCGCGCGTCGGTGCTTGCCGAGGGCGACGTGCTGACCGAGGAGGAGTTCCCGCAAATCCGGGCCCAGGTGGAAGGCACGGTCGATCTCGCAGCGGAAACGACATCCACCATCGCCGAAACGGTCGAGGGTGCGTCCAAACCGGCGGATGAGGCGATTGCCGAGAAAATGGGGTCCGCCTTTGCCGACGGCGAGTCACCGGCGCGGCCGCAGCCGCGGTTCGGAACGCTTCGGGCGCTGGACGAGCGCGGCAATGTACGGGCGCTGGCCGATGTCGAACTCGAGATGATCAAGCTGGCGATCGATCACTATAATGGCCAGATGAGCGAAGTCGCGCGCCGTTTGGGCATCGGCCGTTCCACCCTCTACCGCAAGTTGAAGGAATATGGCATTGATCCCGAAGCTGGTCGCGTCGACCGGCTTGCCTCGTGACAGGCAAGCCTCGAATAGCTTGCGCGCCTAAAATCCGAGTCAAATTGTCGCTTTTGACGTGAAAACGCAGGGTTTTCAGCGGTTGGCGTTGCCGAGGATCACGCATTAACGCTAACGGTAACAGATCGTGTTCTGGCCGGGGCCGGATTCTTGATCTAAACCAGCGGTTTACCACGAAATGCTGTGCATCATTTTTGACGGGATATCGCCACGGTGTTACCGCATTTCGGCTTCAATAAACGATGGTTAACCATTAGGATCGATATTCGGATGTGAAAACCACGCATCCGTTTGGTCAAATCCGGGGACAAACGGCAGCCTGAAAGCCATTTGATTTGAACAAAGTCGAACGACACACAAACGGGCGGCATTTTCACATGAGCGTCTGGCCGAGGTGGCTGACGTTTATGATTTTGGCTGTCGGGTTTCTGTCCGCGGCAATGTCGGGCGCCAGGGCTGAGGTTCGCACGCTCAAGCTCTATCACCTGCACACGCACGAGAAGGCCGAGATCGTCTACAAGCGCAATGGCCGCTACGATCCGGAAGGCCTGCGCAAGATCAACATCATCCTGCGCGACTGGCGCCGCAACGAGCCGACGAAGATGGACCCGCGGCTGCTCGACCTCGTTTGGGAAGCTTATCGCGAAGCTGGCGCGACCGACTACATCCAGGTCGTCTGCGGCTATCGTTCGCCGTCGACCAACGCGATGCTGCGTTCGCGCAGCCGTGGCGTCGCCGAGAAAAGCCAGCACATGCTCGGCAAGGCGATGGATTTCTACATCCCCGGCGTGCCGCTGAAGAAGCTGCGCAACATCGGCCTCAAGATGCAGGGCGGCGGCGTCGGCTACTACCCGACCTCCGGCTCACCTTTTGTGCACATGGATGTCGGCAATGTGCGTCATTGGCCGGGCATCAGCCGCCAGGAGCTGGTCAGCCTGTTCCCGAACGGCAAGACGCTGCATGTGCCGAGCGACGGCAGGCCGCTGCCCGGCTATGAGCAGGCGCTGGCCGCCTATCAGGCGCGCAAGGGCTCTGGCACGCCGAACATCGAACTGGCCAGCGCCGGCGGCTCGACCAAGCGGTCCGGCGGCCTGTTTGCCTGGTTCCGTGGCGGCGGAGCCGACGAGGCAGATGACGATGCCGATGAAAGCGTTCCGGCACCCCAGCAGAAAGCTGTGAAGCAGGTCCAGGTCGCGAGCGCCGCCACTGCCCGCAATAGCAATCTCCCGGGCATCGCGATCGTTTCGCCGAAGGATGCGAAGCGCGCCAACGTCCCGCAGATCGCGGATGACAGCGCCGACGATCAGCAGCAGCCGCAGCAGGATACGCCCGAGACGATCATCGCCGCGCTGCCGCCCAAGGAAATCCCGTTGCCCGATTTCGCGCCGCGTCCGAAGGTCGATGTCGGCCAGCAGACGCCGCAGAATGTGCCGTTTGCCGTGGCGGATGCCTCGGCGACGACCGAGCAGGCGGTTTCGACGGCGCAGGCGCCCGTGCCTGACAAGGTTCCGTTCGGCGCTGCCAGTGCGGCCGAGGCCGCTGGCACCGATCCGGCGCAGGTGGCCGTCAACAACATCCCGCTTCCGACCTGGCGCCCCGATCGCTCGACGCCGGCCGAATTGGCGTCGAAGGATAACAACCTGCTTCTGGCGCTCGCCGAAACGGCTTCGCAGGACAAGAGCGCGACCGACGCGTTCTCCGTGCTGCCGACCGCCCGGCCGCAGCCCGGCAAGCAGGATGAGGTCAAGGCCGTTCTCGAACAGGCCAACGCGACCGTCGAGGCCGGCGGTGCCGGCGCCGAATACCAGCTTGCGTCGCTGACCGAGCCCGAGCCGCGCTCGGCGTTCAACTATCCGTCGGGGGCCGATGCTGCCTCGCCACGCCAAGCCATTGCCGCCCTTCCGGCAGGCAGCGATCCCACGAAGGCGATCGGCGCCGGCGTGAAGACGACGGCCAAGGAAGGCAGAGCTTCGTCCCGCGACCTCAAGCCGGGACCGAAGGCCATGGTGGTGGCGGCAGCGCCGCAGGCCGCGCGGTGGGCGCTCGGCAGCGGCGTGAACATCGCTTCGGTTTCCGATCCGACGACGGCGCCGCGTTATGCCTACAACATCGTGCATACGCCGCCGAGCGAAGTGTACACCGCCGGCTTCCAAACGGATGGCGGGATGCAAGATGCCAGCCGTTTCAGCGGCAACGCGGTCAAGTTCCTGTCGGTCGCCCGTTTCCAGACGAAATAGCGATCCCGCCAGATACCGGAGAAGCCGCGTTGGAGGACAACGCGGTTTTTTGTTTTCATCCCTGAAAGATGTTTTGATCGCCCGGTCTTCCCGCTTCGTCTGGTGGTAGGACAGCGCCCTTTGAAGGCGTGAATCGTGGTTCGAATCCATGAGCGGGAACCAGTCCTCGATTGGCGTTATCTGGCATTGCGCAAGCTGCATCGGCTTGAATTTCTCGTGAGGAGGTGGGCGCTCAGCCGGCCGGTTTTTATGTTCAGTCGACTTCCAGCGCGGCCGCCTCGCCGTTGGCCAGAAGCCGCGCGGCGTCGCGCGCCGGAGGCAGTCCGAACTGGCGCGCATATTCGCGGCTGAACTGGGAGGCGCTTTCGTAGCCGACGGTGAAAGCAACCTGCGCCGCGCCGCCCGGTTGGGCAATCAGCAGGTGGCGGGCTTCCAAAAGGCGGAGCTGCTTCTGATACTGGATCGGGCTCATCGCGGTCGCCGCCTTGAAGTGGCGATGAAAGGCGGCGTTGCTCATATGCGACAGCTCGGCCAGCTGCGTCACATCGATAGGCTCGTTGTAATGCGCTCGGATTCAGGCGGTGGCGCGGCGGATCTGCGACAGGCGGCCATCGGCGCGCGCGAGCTGGCGCAGCTTTTCGCCCTGCGGGCCTTGCAGCAGGCGGAATGCGATCTCGTGTTCGAGCATGGGCGCCAGCACCGGAATCTCTTCCGGCCGATCGAGCAGCCGCAGCATCCGTCGCCAGGCGTCGAGCAAGTCATCATCGGCCGTATTGGTGACGAAGCTGTCGCCGTCGATCGCCACCCGATGATCGATAAGCAGGCCGGCGATCAGCTCGATATCGATGGCGAAGGCGAGAGCCATGTAGGGACAGGCGCTGCTCGCCTCGATCAGCTGGCTGGTGGCGGGCGCCTCCACCGCGTAGACGAAATAGCTGCCGGCGCTGTAGGCAAGCGTGCGGTCACCGATCAGCACCGTTTTGGTCCCCTGCAGGACCAGAAGCGCGGTCGGCTGGCAGAGCTCGGGCAGCGGCGGCGTCGGAAGCTCGCTGCGACCGATAGTGACGCGCGGAATGGCCGTCTTCGTCCGCCGCCCCCGCGCATGACGCCCGGCCATGGCGATCAATTCCTGCAATATGTCACTCATCGTTCCAGCATTGCCGATCCATCGCGGCCAAGCAACCAAGCGAGGTGCTGACGCGCCCGCGAAGACACGAACCTTGGTGACGCGAAGACGCGCACCTGAGAGGATTAGGCAAGAGGCTGAGAGCTTTTGGCGCGCGAAGCGAGCCGGTTCACGTCATCTCTGGGTCATCGAAGGAGACATGGACATGACGACGAGAAAGAACGCGCTGGTGACCGGCGCCAACAAGGGCATCGGCCGTGAGACCGTCCGGCGGCTGGCGGCACTGGAGGCGCGCGCGACGCCGAGCGTGGCGAGACTGCGGCGCAGGCATTGCGTGATGAGGGGTTTGACGTCGAGTGGCTCGCGCTCGATGTCGCCAGCGACGACAGCGTGGCAGCCGCGGCCAAAGCCGTCACGGCGCGGACGCCCGGCCTGGACGTGCTGGTCAATAATGCCGGCATCGCTCCCGGATATGTCGACGCGCTCGACGCGGACGGCCGCTACCAGCGGCCGCCAAGCCAGGAAAATGTCGCGGACATGAAGGCCACCTATGACGTCAACGTTTTCGGGCCGGTGCGGGTCACCCAGGCATTCCTGCCGCTGCTCCTGGCATCGCCAGCTTCCCGCATCGTCATGGTGAGCAGCTATCTCGGATCGCTGGCGCGCGCGGCCGGCAGCCAGTCACCCAATGTCATGGGCTATGGCAGCTCGAAGACCGCGCTCAACGCCGTTACGCTCGCCTTCGCCAGGGAACTCGCGCCGCACGGCATCATGGTCAACGCAGCCGCTCCCGGCTACACCGCGACGGACCTTAACGGCCACAGAGGCGGCCGCACGGTGCAGCAGGCGGCCGAGATCATCGTGCGGCTGGCGACGCTGGAGCCGGGCGGACCGACGGGCGGCTATTTCGATGAGAACGGCCCTCTGCCCTAATGAAAGCGATGACTACTTTTTTAGCTTGCTCGCTTCACGCGCCAGCGCTTCGATCTCGTCCCACTTGCCGGCCTTGATGAGATCGTCGGGCGCCACCCACGAGCCGCCGACGCAGATGACGTTGGGCAGGCTCAGATAGTCGGCGGCGTTCCTGGCCGTTATGCCGCCGGTCGGGCAGAATTTCACGTCCGCCAGCGGCGAGGCGAAAGCCTTCAGCGAGGCGATGCCGCCCGACTGCTCGGCCGGGAAGAATTTCAGGAAGCGCAGGCCGGCCTCGCGCGCGGCCATGATCTCGCCAGGCGTGATGGCGCCGGGCAGCAGCGGCACGGGGCTGTCCTTGGCCGCCTCGAGAAGCTGGCTGGTGATGCCGGGGCTGACGATGAATGTCGAGCCGGCGGCGGCCGCTTCGTCGAACTGCCTGGCATCTAGAATGGTGCCGGCGCCGACAATCGCGTCCTCGACTTCGGCCGCGACGCGCCGGATCGCCTCCAGCGCGTCGGCGGTGCGCAGCGTGATCTCGATGGCCCGCAAACCGCCGCGCGACAAAGCACGAGCGAGCGGCACGGCATCGGCGACATTGGCGATCTTGAGCACCGGGATGACCGGCTGACCGTTGAGGAGCGACAGGAGCTTTTCGGTCTTGCTGGTCATGTGCTGGTCTCCGTTTCCATGTTTTAAACCGATTAGCAGAAGGGTCCGCCCAAGTCCACGAAGCCCGGCGTGTCGCGATGCCGCGCGGCGGATCGTGCGCCGCTTGAACTCCTTTGCCTTGAAACCGCTTTGACCACAGTCTAGTGGCATGGCCATGACGACAACCAAGGAAATTCAGCCCATCCAGGTCGCCGCGCTTTACAAATTCGCGCGGCTCGACGGATACGAGACCCTGCGCGCACCGCTCGCCGCCTTCTGTTGCGGGCGCGGTATCAAGGGCACGCTGCTTCTGGCGCATGAAGGCATCAACGGCACCATTGCCGGCAGCGAGGAAGCGATTACGGCGCTTGTGGACCATCTGCAGGCCATCGAAGGCCTTGCCGGGCTGGAAGTCAAATACAGCAGCGCCGCCGAGATGCCGTTCCACCGCATGAAGGTGCGGCTGAAGCGCGAGATCGTCACCATGGGCGTCGAGGATATCGATCCGGCAACCAGCGCCGGCACCTATGTCGCGCCGGCCGACTGGAACGCGCTGATATCGGACGCCGACACCGTCGTCATCGACACGCGCAACGCCTATGAAGTCTCGCTCGGCACCTTCAAGGGCGCGGTCGACCCAAAGACCTCCAGCTTCCGCGAGTTTCCGACCTGGGTGGAAGGGCACCGTGAAGAGCTTGAAGGCCGCAAGGTGGCGATGTTCTGCACCGGCGGCATTCGCTGCGAGAAGGCGACGGCCTATGTGAAGTCGCTCGGCCTCAAGAACGTCTTTCATCTCAAGGGCGGCATCCTGAAATACCTCGAAGAGGTGTCGGCGGAAGAGAGCCTCTGGCAGGGCGAATGTTTCGTCTTCGACGAGCGGGTGTCCGTCTCGCATGGCCTGACCGAGGGCGAGGCGGAGCTCTGCCGCGCCTGCCGGCATCCGCTGACGGTCGAGGACCGGCTGTCGCCGAAATACGCAATCGGCGTTTCATGCCAGCATTGTTTCGAAACGCGGTCCGATGTGGACCGTGAGCGCTATGCCGAACGTCACCGTCAGGTCGAACTTGCGCAGGCGCGCGGCGGCAAGCGTCATATCGGCAGCTAGCCTCACGCGCAAAACCTGCTCCGTCATTGTAATGTCAAAGCGCGGAGCCTACCTCTTGCCGGTCCGAACCTTGCCCGCGCGCATTCGGCCGGGCCAATTCTGGAGGCATTGATGCTCGACCCCAAGAAGCTGCTCGACGACCTTCTCGGCTCGCAAATTCCCGGCACGGGCTCGACCGTTCGCGACAAGGCGGGGCAGGCGGTGCAGATGGCGAAGGACAATCCGCTGGCTGCCGGCACGCTTGCCGCCGTGCTGCTCGGCACCGGCACTGGACGGCAGGTGACGGGCGCGGCCATCAAGCTCGGCGGCCTGGCGGCGATCGGCGGCCTCGCCTACAAGGCCTATCAGAATTACAAGGCCGGCAACGAGCCGGCGCAGCCGCCCGCGTCCGGCGAGCCTGAACTGCTGCCGCCGCCGGCCGATACCGCTTTCGATCCCGCGCAGGCGCCGCAAGGCGAGGCCGAGTTCACGCTGACGCTGGTCCGGGCGATGATCTCGGCGGCGAAGGCCGATGGCCATATCGACGACGAAGAGCGCAAGAAGATCGCCGACAAGCTCAAGCTCGCCGGCATCGGCGCGGAAGCGGAGAAATTCCTGCTTGCCGAGCTCGAAAGCCCGCTCGATCTCGACACGCTGGTGGCCGGCGCCAAGACCGATGCGCAGAAGCTGGAACTCTACACCGCCTCGCGTCTGACCATCGATCCCGACACGCGCGCCGAGCGCGGCTATCTCGACCTGCTCGCCGGCCGGCTCGGCCTGCCGGATGCCCTGGTCGATCATGTCGAGGCGACTGTCTCGGCGGCAAAGGTGCCGGCCGGCAGCGCGCCTAGCTCGCCTTGGTGAAGCGGTGTGGTAAACGCCATCCGGCGACGCCTTGCCGGTCGTTAGTCTCTCGTTAACCAAGCAAGCGCATCATTCTAATCAGTCGGACCGGCTTTTCCTCCTCCCAAGCGCGGTTCAGATCGGGGCGGTCGCCAATGGCCGCCCTTTTTGTTGGCCTCTTGTTTGTCGCCAAGAGCGGCTTGCCATGATCCCCGGCATTTGCGATGCCACGTCTTTCCGAGCATGACCGGGAGGACGACGATGACCGCCATAGCAGAGAAGACCGCCATCGTTACCGGAGCCGGCACCGGCATCGGCAAGAGCGTCGCCACCGCACTGCTCCAGGCTGGCTGGAACACGGTGTTCTGCGGCCGGCGCAAGACGGTGCTGGAGGAGGCGATCGCCGATGCGGGCAAGACGCAAGCCAAGGCATTGGCCGTCGCCTGCGACATCAGCAAGGCGGCGGAAGTCGATGACATGTTCGAGACTGTGCTCGAGGCCTTCGGCCGCGTCGACCTGCTCTTCAACAATGCCGGCATGGGCTACAAGTCGACGCTGATCGACGAGATCCCGGTCGAGGTCTGGAACGATGTCGTCGGCGTCAACCTCACCGGCGCGTTCCTGTGCGCGCGCGCCGCCTTCGGCGCGATGCGGAGGCAGAAGCCGATGGGCGGCCGCATCATCAACAACGGCTCAGTGTCTGCCTATGCGCCGCGCCCGGGTTCCGTGCCCTATACGGCGACTAAGCACGCCATCACCGGGCTCACCAAGACGCTGGCGCTCGACGGCCGGCCTTTCGACATCGCCTGCGGCCAGATCGATATCGGCAATGCGCTGACCGAGATGGCGCAGCCGATGACGGTCGGCGTGCCGCAGGCCAATGGCTCGATCGCCGCCGAGGCGGTGATGGACGTGCAGCGGGTCGCCGACGCGGTGCTGCATATGGCCAGCCTGCCGCTCGACGCCAACGTGCTGTTCATGACGGTGATGGCGACGAAGATGCCGTTTGTCGGGCGCGGATAAGCGCCTGACAGCTCACTTCTTCAGAAACGCCTCGATCCGCTCCAGCGCGCGCAGGATGTTCTCCTCGGAATTGGCGTAGGAAAGCCGGATATAGCCTTCGCCGAGCACGCCGAAATCGGGCCCGCCGATCAGCGCCACGCCGGCATCCTCCAGCAGCGCCGAGGCAAGCTTCTTGGCCTTCCAGCCGGTCTTCGACACGTTGGGGAAGGCGTAGAAGGCGCCCTTCGGCGTGATACAGGAGATGCCGGGGAGCGCGTTCAGGCCCTCGACGACGATTTTCCTGCGGTTGTCGAAGGCGCGCATCATCTTCTCGACATCGTCCTGCGGGCCGTCGATCGCGGCGATGCCGGCAAACTGGCTCGGCGCGTTGACGCAGGACCAGCAATTGACGGCCAGCTTGCGCACCTTGTCGTAGAGATGGGCGCCCTTGTCGCCGTTCGGCCAGATCGACCAGCCCATGCGCCAGCCGGTCATCGCCCAGGTCTTCGACCAGCCGTTGAGCACGATCAGCCTGTCGCGGATTTCGGGGAAGTTGAGCAGGGAGCAGTGCTTCTCGCCGTCATAGGTCATGACGTCGTAGATCTCGTCGGACATGATCGCGACCTCAGGATGCTTCTCAAGCCCCTTGACCAGTTTCTCGATCTCGGCGCGTGGCGTGACGCCGCCGGTCGGATTGGCGGGTGAGTTGAGGATGAGCAGCCTGGTCCGGGGCGTGATCAGCGCCAGCGTCTCGTCGGCCGAGAAGGCAAAGCCGTTCTCCTCGCGGATCGGCACCGGCACCGGCGTTGCGCCGGTGAACTCGATCATGGAGCGGTAGATCGGAAAGCCGGGATCGGGGTAGAGAATCTCGGTGCCGGCCTCACCGAACATCAGGATCGCGGCGAACATGGTCGGCTTGCCGCCGGGCAGGATCATCACATTCTCAGGCGACACCTCGACGCCGGTGGTGGTCAGCGTGCGGCGCACGACGGCCTCGCGGGTGGCGAGCAGCCCGTTTGCCGGCGTGTAGCCGTGGTGGCCGTCGCGCAACGCCTTGATCGCCGCCTCGACGATGTGCTGCGGCGTCTTGAAGTCGGGCTGGCCGATGCCGAGATTGACGATGTCGCGGCCCTGATGGGCAAGCGCGGTGGCCCTGGCCAGCACCGCGAAGGCATTTTCCTCGCCAAGGCGGTCGAAGGCCGCGATCGTGTGGAGCATTTTTCCCGTCCCTGTGGTTCTTTCTGTGAGCGAGCGTTTTTGTGACCGTCCGCTGGGAAAAGTCAACGGATTGGAGTGGTCGGTGTCGGAAGATCTGAAGAATTGGCAGCCGCGCCCACGGCCGGAACGCAAGGCGATCGAGGGACGCACAGTCAGGCTCGAGCCGCTGAGCGCGGCAAAGCACGGCGACGGCCTCTACGAGGCCTCGTCGGTTTCGGATGTCGGCGGACGTTTCGCCTGGCTGCCCGATTACCCGCCGGAGACACGCGCCGTCTTCCAGCCGTGGCTCGACAAGGCGGAAGCGAGCGAGGATCCGCTGTTCTTCACCGTCATCGACAAGGCGAGTGGCAAGATCGCCGGGCGCCAGACCCTGATGCGCATCGACGCCGCCAACGGCGTCGGGGAAATCGGCAACATCTACTGGGGTCCGCTGATCTCGCGCAAGCCGGCGGCGACCGAGGCGCAGTTCATGTTTGCGAAATATCTCTTCGACGATCTCGGCTATCGCCGCTACGAGTGGAAGTGCAACAACCGCAACGAGCCCTCGAAGCGCGCCGCCGAGCGCTTCGGTTTCAAGTTCGAAGGCATCTTCCGCCAGCACCTTGTGGTCAAAGGTGAAAACCGCGATACGGCGTGGTATTCGATCATCGACAAGGAGTGGCCGGCCTTGCGCAAGGCCTATGAAGGCTGGCTCGATCCAGCGAACTTCGATGACGAAGGCGGCCAGAAGCGGCGGCTTGAGGATTTTCGCGCCGACTTCGGAGGGTAACAGGAGTTTGACGATGGCGCACGGTTCGCATGATCACGGTTCCGCCGGTCATAGCCACGGCGCTGGGCATGTGCATGGCTCGACCGACAAGAAACGGGTGCTGATCGCGGCCTGCCTGACCGGCGGCTTCATGGTCGCCGAGGCGCTCGGCGGGCTGCTCACCGGATCGCTGGCGCTGCTCGCGGACGCCGGCCATATGCTTGCCGATTCGATCGCGCTCGGTCTTGCCTGGTATGCCTTCCATCTCGCCGGACGCCCGGCCACCGGCCGTCTGACCTATGGCTTCGGCCGGGTGAAGACGCTGGTCGCCTACACCAACGGCATCGCCATCTTCGTCATCGCGCTCTGGATCGTCTACGAGGCCTGGGGGCGGCTGATGAACCCGGCGCCCGTGCTTGGCGGGCCGATGCTGGTGGTGGCGGTGGCAGGCCTGCTGGTCAACATCGCCTCCTTCTTCGTGCTGCATGGCGGCGACCGCGAGAGCCTGAACATGCGCGGCGCGATCCTGCATGTGCTGGGTGACCTGCTCGGCTCCGCCGCGGCAATCGCGGCAGCCCTCATCATCCTGGCAACCGGCTGGACGCCGATCGATCCTATCCTCTCCGTCCTAGTGTCGCTGCTCATCCTGTCGACGGCATGGTCGCTGATGCGCGAGGCGGCGCATGTCCTGCTCGAAGGCGTGCCGGCAAGCCTCGATCGCGATGTGATCGCCAAGGACATCGAAGGCGCGGTCAAGGGCGTGCGCGAGGTGCATCATATGCATGTCTGGTCGCTCGACGGCACCTCCAACATGGCGACGCTGCATGCCTGCTTGAATGACGGCGTCGATCCGCATGTAGCGGTGAGCGCCATCAAGAAACGGCTTGCCGCCAAGCACGGCATCGATCATGCCACCGTCGAACCGGAATTCGGGCAATGCGCCGACAGTCATGACGAGCATGGCCATCACCGTGATCGCGACCATACGCATGGCGCGCCTGCCGATCGCCGGCACTATCACTGATCAGGATTATGCCTAACAGCCTCGAAGCCAGGAAAGTCTGCTGATGGATCGTGACACACGCAACGCGGCGATTGCCGCGGCTGTGATACTGCTCGTGTTCGGTCTCGCCGCCTATTTCCTGCCAGCCATCATGCTGGCCGCGGGCAAGGTATCGACCATCCTGGCGGCCGTCATCGCGGTGGTCTTCATGGTCGGGCTGTTCGTCGTCCTATGGCTGCGCGGACGCAGCCAACGCAAGAAAGGTCTCTGAAGATGAGAATTCTGATCACGGGCGCGGCCGGCATGGTGGGCCGCAAGCTTATAGCGCGGCTGGCCAAGGACAGCGCCTTGCGCGGGCGCAAGATCACGGCGCTCGACCTGCATGACATCGTGGCGCCGCAGCCGCCGGCGCTCACAGGCGTCGATGTCTCGATCCACACCGGCGATCTATCCGCGCCCGGCGCCATGGCGGCCCTCGTGGCTCCGCGCCCGGACGTGATCTTCCACCTGGCGGGCATCGTCTCGGGCGAAGCGGAAGCCAATTTCGATCTCGGCTACCGGGTCAATCTCGACGGCACGCGCGCGCTGTTCGACGCGGTGCGGCTGGCGGCCTTCGCGCCGCGCCTCGTGTTCACCTCGTCGATCGCGGTCTTCGGCGCGCCCTTTCCGGATGTCATTCCGGACGAGTTCCATCCGACGCCGCTCACCTCATACGGCACGCAGAAGCAGATGAGCGAAGCGCTGCTCGCCGACTACACGCGGCGCGGCTTTTTCGACGGCATCGGCATCCGGCTGCCGACGATCTGCGTGCGCCCCGGCAAGCCGAACAAGGCAGCCTCCAGCTTTTTCTCAGGCATCATCCGCGAGCCGCTCGCCGGGCAGGAGGCGATCCTGCCGGTGCCGCGCTCAGTGCTGCACACCCATGCCAGCCCGCGCTCGGCGGTCAATTTCCTGATCCATGCGGCCGAAATCGACGGCGACAAGGTCGGACCGCGTCGCAACCTCACCATGCCCGGAGTCGCCGTCACCGTCGGCGAGCAGATCGAGGCGCTGGAGCGCATTGCCGGCGCCGAAGTCGCGAAGCGGATCCGCGAGCAACCCGACGAGACCATCTGGGCAATCGTCAAAGGCTGGCCGACACGGTTCGAGGCAAGGCGGGCGCGGGAGCTCGGCTTTGCCGCCGAGAAGAACTTCGACGAGATCATCCAAGCTCATATCGAAGATGAGCTCGGCAAAACGGTGCTTAGGTGAACTCTAAGGGGTCACAGCTTTCCCGAGATAACCTTTACCCGCCTCTCTGCAATTAATTCGATCGTAGGGAGTGAAGGCGAAGGAACGCCCAGTCACCTGCGTTGTCAAAATGTCGTGGTGATGCCACCGTCCACGGCGATTGTCTGGCCAGTGACGAAGGAAGCCGCGTCGCTGGCGAGAAAAACCACGATGCCGGCGATCTCCTCCGGCTTTCCCCAGCGGCCGAGTGCCGTGCGTGTCTTCAGCCAGCGCGCCCAATCCGGATCCTCGGCGAGGCCGGCATTCACCTCGGTCGCGAAGGTTCCGGGGGCGACGGCGTTCACGGTGATCCCGTGGCCGCCGAGTTCGACGGCGAGCGCCCGGGTCAGGCCGTCGATACCGGCCTTGGCCGCGGGATAGGCGACGTCTCCGGCCCGGCCGAGTTGCGCGATGACGGAGGAAACATTGATGATCCGGCCCGGCGCGCCGCGGCGGATCAAGGCACGGGCGACCGTTTGGCTCATCGCATAGGCGGAAACCAGGTGGCCGTCGAGCATGGCGCCGAATTCCTCCGGCGACATGGCGTCGAAGCCGCGGCGATCGCGACGGCCGACATTGTTGACGAGGATGTCGATGTCGCCCAGCCCGGCAAGCGCCTGCTGCGCGGCGTCGCGCCGAGTGACGTCGAACGGCGCGCCATGCGCATCCAGGCCCTGGTCCCGCATTCCGGCGATGGCTGCCTCGAGCGTGGCGGGCTCGCGCCCGTTCAGGATCACGCGGGCGCCGGCTTCGGCCAGGCCGCGCGCCATCTCGAGCCCGAGCCCACGCACCGATCCTGTCACCAGGGCGGTTCGGCCGGCAAGCGAGAAGCTCATGCTGCACGCCATCGAATACCTCGACTGAAACGACCGTTTCAGTTAGGTATTACAGCGGGCATGAAAGGAGCGCAAGATGGCCGGGCATGAAGCAGTGACTGCCGAACCCTCCCTCCGCCGGGCGGAACTGCTCGATGCCAGCTATGCCTATGTGCTCGACCATGGTCTCAATGGATTGTCGTTGCGCCCGCTGGCGGCCGCCATTGGCTCCAGTCCCCGTGTGCTGCTCTATCTGTTCGGCAGTAAGGAGAAGCTGCTGCGCGAACTGCTGGTCCGGGCGCGCACCGAACAGATCGCGCAACTGACTGTCGCGCTCGCGGCCGAGGGCCGAAGCCATGGCCTCGAAGAAACCGCCGGGCGATTGTGGGCATGGATGTCCGCGCCCGAGCAACGTCCGATGGTCAGGCTCACCTATGAGGCGTTCCTGCTTTCTTTCAGCCATAAGCCCGGTCCGTGGGCGGGATTCGCGGCGGAAGCGGCCCAGGACTGGCTGGACCTGCTGATCGACACCCAGACGCAGCTCCCGCGAGCCGAGGCCGAGGCGCGGGCTACCCGTATACTCGCAACGATACGCGGCCTGCTGATCGACCTTCTGGCCAATGGCGATAATGAAAGAATTGCCGCCGCCGTGCGCATGGGCTGGCTCTGAGTTGGACCGGACGCCGCGCGAAGGCGCCCCCTCCATTATTGCGTTGCATACCGACAGCTGTTCCGCTCGCGCAACCGGATGACATCGAAGCTGTTCAGGCCATAGACGCGATTACCGCCAGTCCGGCGACCGCTTCGGGATCGGCCAGCCTGACATTGACGGCCGCGCGCGTCCTTCCTCCATCGTCGGCACTTCAGACGCCGCCCGACAGGCTGGCCGACAGAAGCAGCAAGCCGACGATGAAAATGAAGGCGGCGCCGCCGATCTCGACGATGGAATGGATATGGTTGCCGATGCGGCCGTCGCCGGCGAAGTAGACGGCCCAGTTCTTCGCCAGCACGGCGATCGTCGCCAGTGCCGAGACGGTGATCGCGGTGCCGATCGACATCGCCAGCACCGACAGCAGCCCGCCCAGCCACAGTCCGTTGAGCAGCGCGAAGCTCAGCACGATCAGCGCGCCGGAGCAGGGGCGGATGCCCACGGCGGCCACCGCCGACCAGGCGGTCTTCCAGTCGAAGCGGTCGCCTGACAGCATCGCCGGATCCGGCGCATGCGAATGGCCGCAGGTCTCGCAGACTTCGCCCGGGCCATGGTCGTGATGCTGATGTTCATGACTGTGACTGTGCGCGGCATGGTCGTGATGATGGAGATCGTGCGCGCCGTGATCATGGCTATGTGTATGGTCATGATCATGATCGTCATGCACGTGGAGGGCATGGGAATGCGCGGCGTGCGCGTGCGCATGAGCATGGCCGGCATGGGAATGCGCGTGAGCGTGGGAATGCGCGTGAGCGTGCGCGCGGGAGTGCCCGCCATGCGAATGGCCGGCATGGGCGGCCGACAGGCTGTAGGCGGGCGCTCTGCCGAACAGGCGCAGCGCCGATGGACCGAGCTTGCGCCAAAGCAGCCAGGCGCCGAACAAGGTGACCAGCACGAAGCTGGAGATTTCGAGGAACCAGGCGGCGTCGGTCATCGAGATGGCGGTGCCGCGCAGCACGAAATAGGCAAGCACCATGACGACCACCGCCGTCAGGCCCTGCAGCAGCGCCGAAACGAAGGAAAGCAGGATGCCGCGCCTCAGCGCCACTTCGTTTGCGACCATGTAGGAAGAGATCACCGCCTTGCCGTGGCCGGGGCCGGCGGCATGGAAGATGCCATAGGCGAAGGACAGGCCGATCAGCAGCCAGAGCTTGCTGCCGTCCTGACGCATCGCCTTCATGGCCGCCGCCAGCGAGTGATAGAATTCCTGCTGCCTGAGATTGATCCACATCAGGATATGGGCGAACGGACCTGTGGTGGTCGGCGCCATGCCGTCATTGGTGCCGATGCCGAGCGAGCTTTGCGCATGCGCGGCGCCGGGCAGGTGGGCGATCACCAATGTGGCGGCCAGCAGGCCAAGCGCCAAGCGGATATCCGTGGGATGCCCCACGAATATCCGCTTGGATTCCCTTGTCTGCCGCAGGTTCCGATCGCAAAACCGTGCGACACTTTTGCGGAACCTGCTTGCGCGTAACGACGGTTTCATCACCAAATCATCCTTCCGGCGGGCAGTCCAATTCGAGCTTGGTGGCGAAGATCTTGCTCATGTCCGTGCCTGTCGGATCGTTGAAGAACGCGTCCGTCAGGGTCTTCTGGTTTTCCTTGATCGCCTCGTCCGGATCCGGACGGATGACCTTCTTGGTGCAGGTCGAGGGCAGGCCTTCGACGGTCATGTTGGCGTCGTCGGTGAAGTCGATCGCGGTGTAGAAGGTCGGATCGTAGACACCGATGTCGACCTTGCCGGCAAGCTTGATCGGCGTCTTCGGCTGCGACTCGAACAGGATGATCAACTGATCGTTGTCGAAATTCGCCATCAGATGCGGCGGCGGCACCATGGGCACGTCCTTGCCGTCCTGGGTGACGAGCTGGAAGTAGTTGAACTCGGCCAGCGAGGAATGGACGGTGTCGGCCACTTCCTTGAGCTCTTTGTCGTCAAGCTTCAGATCGGAGTTCTTGTCGAACTCCATCATCACTGTACTCGAAAACAGGTCGTCGAAGCGCCAAAGGTGGCGCAGCGCCGTCACACTTTGGTGATCCTGGCTGAGGATGACGTCGAGCCGGGCTTCGGCGAAGACATGCGGATGGACTTCAGCCTGCTCGACCGAGGCCAATATGGCCGCAAGGGCCGAAGCCAGCATGGTTGCTTGCCGTTTCAGATGCATTCCGTGCCGCGATTCCATTGACTTAGAGCGGTTCTGCGTTCCACGCTGACCCGCTCTAATAATTTGTTTTGCGCAATTCCGGACGGAAAACCGCTACGCACTTTTCCTGGAATTGCTCTCGGGAGCGAGCCCAGAGTTAGCAGAAAGGGGGCGAAATTGGGACGCTCGCTCAGGCGCCCGTGTCGCGCGTCCTGAACCAGTGCACCAGGAAGTCGACGAAGACCCTCACCTTGGCCGGCAAATAGCGGCGGTGCGGGTAGACGGCGAAGATGCCGGTGCCGGCCAGGATGCGATCGTCGAGCGCGGTGACCAGCTTGCCGGACGCGAGGTCGGGGGCGGCGATGAAATCGGGCAGCATGGCAAAGCCCAGGCCGGAGAGCGCGGCGGCTCTCGCCACGATCGGGCTGTTGACCTCGATAGGCCCGGAAACGGCGACGCTGATGGATTCCTCGCCTTCGCCCTTGAAGCGCCAGTTGGCCAGCGAGCGGCCGTTGGTGTCGACGATGCAGGGCAGGTTTGCGAGATCCTGCGGGCGCGTCGGCGCGCCATGCTTGGCGATCAGCTCCGGCGACGCGCACAGCCTGACCGAGAACGGCGCCAGCCGCCTGGCGATCAGCGAGGAGTTCTCCAGCCGCGAGATGCGCACGGCAAGGTCAAAGCCTTCCTCGACAAGGTCGACGAAGCGGTCGTCGAGATGGATGTCGAGCACGATGTCGGGATGCTGCCTGGCGAAGTCGACCAGCGACTGACCGATCGGCGCGTCGGCGAAGGTGCGGGCGGCCGACAGCTTGATCCTGCCGCGGACGTCGCCGGAAGACTGGCGCACCGCCTCGGCAAGGCTGTCAACCTCGCGCACGATCTCCGAGGCGCGCTGATAATAGGTGTGGCCGGCCTCGGTCAGCGAGAACTGGCGCGTGGTGCGGTTCAAGAGCAGCGCGCCGAGCTCGTCCTCCAGCTCGCGCACATATTTCGACAACAGCGCCTTGGAGCGGCCGATCTTGCGCGCCGCGGCCGAAAAGCCCTCCGCCTCGACCACGTCGATGAAGGCGCGCATGCGGGTCAATGTATCCATGGTCAGACCTTTCGTGCCGCGTCGAGAATCTTGCGGCCGAGCCGTATCAGGGCAACGTCGCTGCCGGAAGGCCCAAGCAGCGA
Organism: Mesorhizobium sp. M2A.F.Ca.ET.043.02.1.1; assembly: GCF_003952405.1. Taxonomy (NCBI): domain Bacteria; kingdom Pseudomonadati; phylum Pseudomonadota; class Alphaproteobacteria; order Hyphomicrobiales; family Phyllobacteriaceae; genus Mesorhizobium; species Mesorhizobium sp. M2A.F.Ca.ET.043.02.1.1. The sequence goes on along the minus strand of NZ_CP034445.1, from coordinate 1,509,095 downwards.
CAGGCCGAAGGGCGCGCCGTCGACGGAGCCGATCGGCAAGGTGATCTGCGGAAAGCCCGAAAGACCCGAAAGGCATAAGAGATGCAGCGCCCTTTCGCGGTAGGCCTGGAACTGTTCCGGGGTGCTGGCGGCGAGCGGCGCCGCGCCGGGAACGGTGGGCAGGACGAGAAAGCCGTCATTGCCAAGCAGGGCGCCGAGCTCGGCCCGGAAAGCCAGCCGCCGCGCCGCTTCGGCGGCGGCAGTTTTGGCATCTATGGTGCGGCCGAAGGCAAAACGCTCCTCGACGCCCGGGCTGAGGCGACCGCCGGCCGAGATCCACGGGCCATGCTCGCGCCAGGCCTCGAAGGCCTGCAGGCGGCGAAAGCACCAGTAAAGCTCGTCGGGGAATGAAGCGAAGGCGTATTCGGTTTCCACGGGCTGGCCTATGACAGCGGCGGCCAGCGCCTTCATGCGCGCATATTGCGCGGCCTCCGCCGGACCCATGACGAAGGCGTCCAGCCAGCGGATCGAGAGCGGGCGGTTGAGCGGGTGCTGATGCAGGTCGCGGCCGAGCAGCAGCTTGCCGACCGTCTCATAGGTCTCGATGTCGTCGGCGAACCAGCCGAACGTGTCGAAGCTCGATGCCAGCTTCATCGCCCCGTCGAGCGAAATGCGGCCATGGGTGGTGCGTAGCCCGATCAGGCCGCAGAAGCTCGCCGGCGCGCGGATCGAGCCGCCGGTGTCGGAGCCGGTGGCGATGTTCGCCAGCCCGCCGGCAACCGCGGCCGCCGAGCCGGAAGAGGAGCCGCCGGTGACGCGATCGGGCGCGGCGGGATTGACCGGGTATGGGAAATGCGCGTTCTGGCCGAACAGCGAGAAGGCCAGCTCGTCGGTCTGGGTCTTGCCGACGAATCGCGCGCCGGCGTCGAGGATGGCCTGCACCGCTTGCGCCGTGCGCGAGGCGGCATGCGCCTCCTCGTATTTTTGCGGGTTGCCGCAGCCGGTGCGGTAGCCGGCGACGTCATAGATGTCCTTGACGGCCAGGCGCAGGCCGGCGAGCGGGCCCAATTCCGCATCCTCCACAGGCATTTGGCGCAGATTGAGGAAGGCGTTCAGCGGTCCTTGAGTTCCTGGCATCGTTCGATTTCCGGATACAGTCGGACCAACATTGTTCGATGCCAGAAATTTTACAACCTGGGCTTACGATTTTTATTGATTGTGAAACCCTTCGCTCCTATATCGCGCTTGCCCAAAGTCGCACGTGCCTGTGGGTGTCCGCCGATCCTCGAATGGTGAGGGCAATCGGTAAGGTAACTGGAGCCAACCCCTCCAGTCGGTCAGTGGCCAACCACAAGACCGAGGACACCTTGAAGCAACGACGGTGCGGGCCTTTCTGGTTCTCTTCCGGTTGTCCAAAGACCGGGGTTACTAAAGAGGCACACCTTCATTGCCGGCAGTGCGGACGGGGCTCTCCCATCCAAGCCAAGGCAGACAAAGCGAACCGAGGCCGGGCAAGGCCAAGGTTCATCGCCGCGAGACGGCATTTCATGGTTCCGGGGTCTCCACCGGCTGGTTCCATGGATTTGACGTCCCGCCTTTGTTTGACCGCGAGTTCGCGAGGCTGAGCGCCCGCGTTCCGCAGCCTTTGTGCGCGCCGAAAGGCGTTATGGAGAGACCCCGATGGCCACCCAGCGCATCCTTGACTTCCTCGCCACCCGACGTCCGAACGGTCCCTGCCTCGTCGTCGACCTCGATGTCGTGCGCGACAATTTCCGCGCCTTCGAGAAGGCGCTGCCCGATTCCAAGATCTATTATGCGGTGAAAGCAAACCCGGCGCCGGAGATACTGCGCCTCCTTGCTGCGATGGGCTCGTCCTTCGACACCGCATCGGTTGCCGAGGTCGAGATGGCGATGGATGCCGGCGCGCCGGCCGATCGCATTTCCTTCGGCAACACCATCAAGAAGGAGCGTGACATCGCACGCGCCTACCAGCTCGGCATTCGCCTCTACGCCGTGGACTGCGTGGAGGAGGTGGAGAAGATCGCCCGCGTCGCCCCCGGCTCGCGCGTGTTCTGTCGCGTGCTGACCGACGGCGAGGGCGCCGAGTGGCCGCTGTCGCGCAAGTTCGGCTGCGTGCCCGCGATGGCCGTCGACGTGCTGCGCCATGCCAAGGGCCTCGGCCTCGACGCCTATGGCGTGTCGTTCCATGTCGGCTCGCAGCAGACCGACCTGTCGGCCTGGGACCGCGCGCTGGGCGACGCCAAGAAGGTGTTCGCGACGCTCGCCGAGGAAGGCATCGTGCTCAAGATGGTCAATATGGGCGGCGGCTTCCCGACCCGTTACTTGAAGGACGTACCAGTGGCCCAGGCCTACGGCCAGGCGATCTTCTCGGCGCTGCGCAAGCATTTCGGCAATGCGCTGCCCGAGACGATCATCGAGCCGGGCCGCGGCATGGTCGGCAATGCCGGCGTCATCAAGTCGGAAGTCGTGCTGATCTCCAAGAAGGCCGACAATGACAATGTGCGCTGGGTGTTCCTCGACATCGGCAAGTTCGGCGGTCTCGCCGAGACGATGGACGAGGCGATCCGCTATCCGCTGGTCACCCGCCATGACGGCTCGGAGACCGCGCCTTGCGTGCTCGCCGGCCCGACCTGCGATTCGGCCGACGTGATGTATGAGAAGACGCCTTATCCGCTGCCCTTGTCGCTGACCATCGGCGACGAGGTGCTGATCGAAGGCACCGGGGCCTACACGACCACCTACTCGGCGGTCGCCTTCAACGGCTTCGAGCCTCTCCGATCCTACGTGATCTGAGCCGTTCGCAAGAACCGCTCAGATCGACCGGCGCGGGCGCCTGTCGCCCGCCCAGGCTCGCTTGTGGAACAGATCTCCGCTCGTGAAGGATCGCGGATATGGAATACCTGATCAAATCGGCCATCGCGGCCACCGAAATTGCCCCCTCGTCCGGACCGTCGGATGAGCTTTTCTCCGCGGGGGAGAAGAGCCCGATTGCGGAAGTGCTTCGTGGCGCATTTTCTTACGGCGAACCGGTTTCCACTTCGCCTGAAAATGCGCTGGCGCCCTCCCTTGCCCTGCGGGCACAGGCTGGCTCGCGCGGCGCGCCGGACGAGGGGGCCGTCGAGGCGCCTGCCTTCGTCATCGTCGGCGAAAGCGCGGCCGACACCACGGCGCGCGAAGCGCTGCTCGACCGCGCCATGGGGCCGAAGCGCAAGAAGAAGTCGTCCGAAAAGCTGCGGCGCGGCCGCCGGCCCTCGGAGGGACTGGCCTTCGTCGCCCGCGATGCGTCGGGCGTGGTCGTCGGCACGGTGCGGCTTTGGGATGTGAGGCTGGGCGAGGGCGGTCCGGCAGCGCTTCTGCTTGGCCCGCTGGCGGTCGAGCCTGGCTTGAAGAGCGGCGGCATCGGCTCGGCGCTGATGCGGCATGCGATCGCCGAGGCCGCGCGGCTCGGCCATGGCGCGATCCTGCTCGTCGGCGATGCGCCCTATTACGGACGGTTCGGCTTCTCGGCCGACCGCACCGGAACGCTTGCCATGCCTGGCCCCTACGAGCGGCACCGGCTTCTGGCATTGGAGCTGAAGGACGGCACGCTGGATGGCGTCAAGGGCACGATCAAGGCCGCCGGCCGCAAGATCAAGGGGCAGGCGCCGGGCTTTGTCGCCTGACGCCTACTATTCGACAGAAACAAGGCCGCCCGATGGGCGGCCTTGTTTCTTGCGAACGATCAGCCGAGCAGCTGGCTGAGCGCCATGGCGACCGTCATGTCGCCTTCGACCTTTAGCTTGCCGGCCATGAAGGCCATGGTAGGGTTGAGGTCGCCGGCGATCAGCGAATCCAGATCGTCGAGCGACAGCTTCACGGTGCAGTCGGTCGGCGCATCGGTGGTCGAGACGGTCGCACCGTCGATGACGATGACGCCGTCGCCGCCGGTGTCGAACTTGACCGAATGCTCGAAGCCCGCGCTTGCCACGCGCGACCTGATCTTGTCGGCAATCTCCTGAACGCCCATGGCTGTTCTCCTCGTTGGTTGCGTTGACGCGCACCGGCGCTTGGCCGCTGGGCGAGGTAGATGCGCCGCGCCTGCGCGGTCGCCTGTCACCGCGCATATAGCTTCGAGTTGACGTAAACGTCAACGCGGTCACCATGCGTCATGTCGCAACAGGGGTAAGCGCGGCTAGGCATCCGTGCCGGGCGATCAATGCTCCGGCGCGGCCTTGAACGCCTTGGTCATTGCCGCCGCGGTTTCCCCGGCGCCCCTGCGACGGCGCAGCGCGTTGTCCCGGATATCGTCCTTGGAGAGGAAGTTGACCTGGTCGATCAGCACGTCGTGCACCAGCTCGACGCCAATGCGGGTGTTGATGGTATCGCGGATCGACTTGCGGAAGGCGTCGAGATCGATCGATTCCTTCTTCGTGAAATCGATCTGCGGATTGGAATAGAGATAGGAATAGACTTGGTCGGTCATCAACGCCTGCGCCGGCACCGACAGCTTCTTCATCTGCTCCGGCTCGATCGTGTAGACGAGCTTGGTGAGGAAATAGCCGTCGATCGTGCCATCGCGCAGCAGCGGCACCGAGATCATGTCGGTCTTGACGTAGTCGAGGCCGCCCAGCATCGGCTTCGGCGGTTCGGCCGCGCCGCGTTGGCTGGCCGCCTGGAAGGAATAGAAGACCGCGCCCAGCGTCACGGCGCAAATCCACAGCGCGGCGGCGACAAACTTTATCACCGGGTCTTTCCTTGCGCCCAGATCATCTCCATCAGGCTCGGGCCATGCCGAACTCGGCGGCCGAATAGGTGCCGTCCGTATCGGCGCGCTGGATGGCGTTCCTCAGAAGCGTGGCGACCTCGTTGACGGCGTTGAGATGGGCAAGGATCGCCGCTTCGTTCTTGGCCAGCTTCTGGCGCAGCCGCAAAAGGCCCTCGCGATGCTGCTCGAGGAACTCGATCTCGTTGGCGCCCTTGAGCGCCCGGTTGAGCTCGTAAAGATACCGGCTCTTGCGCGCGTTCGAGGCCTTGAGGTCATAGGCCGTTCCACTGCGGATGCCGGCTGTCTCCTCGTCCACGACTTCCTCGATGCGGCCGATGATGGCGGCGAGGTTGCCGGGTCGTGCGGCGGCAGGCGCGTCCGATGCATTGGCGCGAGCGGGAAGGTTGTAAAGGTCCGTCTGGTCGGCCATGTAGGTCCCTAGATATTGATGTCCATTTTTATGGTTGTGTCGTCGCCGGTCATCGACCGTGCGGCCTTGCGCTCAAGCTCCTCGACCATCGAGGTCGAAAGCCTGGTTTGCTGGTCTATCTCGGTTTTCTGCGGTCCGCCGGCAACGGGGCCGACCGGCACCTTGCGCTTGCCATCCAGATAATGGTCGGCAAGCATGGATCGGGCGATGCCGATGCCCCCATGCGCGGCCATGACATCGGCTACCTTCTCGGCGAGCTGCGACTTCCACATGTCGCCGGCCAGGCCCTTGCCGTAAACGCCCTCCGCGTCCTTGGGCATCATGTTCTGGATGAAGGTCGTCAGCACCATCGCCTCGAAGCGCTGGAACTTCTTCGCGGGATTGGCGGCTTCCACCTTGTCGGCAGTGGCGCGCGAGAGCACGGAGCCGGCATCGACCGTGGCGGACTGATCGACAGAGAACGGTGCCGAAGTGCCATTCGCCCTTCTTGCGAGCGCCGCGCGCGCGGCTTCGACATCGGCCGGCTCCGCTGCGCGGGCAACGTCCATGACGATGTCGCTGGGTGGGGAAATGGCCAAGAAAGTCCGCCCTTTGCCGGTTTTGTTATCCGCAACATGACTGAACAAGCTTGTGGCAGGCTTGCGGGAAAAAGGGCGACGGAATGCCGATGTTGGATCGGTTGTCTGCTCGCGCTTCGAGTGGCATTCCCCACGCGATGTTCTGCTGATGTCGCCTTTGGGGCCGCAAGCCGACGGTCTGTTTACAAGACGAATTCGAGGTTTTGATCGGTAGCTCGGCGCATCTCGTCCAAAATAGTCGCCTAGCTCTGTGTGGTCGTGCCGAAGATGACGGCGGCTATTCTCGGCTCAGACTCAATTTGAGAATCGAAACACCCTACCCATTTCGTTAGGCATCATGAAAATCTCCTCCGCCTGGGAGAAGCCGGCGTCCGTGCCCATGCCGAGCCATGTGCCGACCGTCTCCGGGAAATCGGCAAGTCGCATGTGCCTTTCCATCGAAGCGAATTCCTCATCTGAAACTGCCGACCATTCGTCGCGCAGCAAAGAAAATCGTGCCAGCCAGGATAAGCGCTCCTCTCCTTCGAACAGCGCCGGCTCCCAAATTATAAACATGCCCTTCCCGCCCAGAGCGCGGTGGGCGTCGTGCATCAGCTGTGCCTTGCCCGTGGCAGGCAGGTGATGCAGCGACATCCCAATCCAGATTACATCGACAGGCTCAGACCACTTCGCCATGGCCTGGGCGAAATCATTGCACTGCAACTCGACCGGACATGGCATACCGTCGAGCTCTCGTGCCGCCAGTCGCAGAGATGCCTCAGACAAGTCGATGCCGACGTAATTTCCGATCGCCATCGTCTTCAGCATTGCGGCGGAGGCGCTGGCATCTCCACAGGCAATGTCGAGAAACCGGAATGACGCCGGCGCATGCTCGACAAGCAGATCGCGAAGGACGCCGTAGACCTCGCGATGGAACATGAGATTCGCGCCAACGATCTTGCGATAGGTTTGCAGTTCCTTGTTGAACATGTCCTGGGAGCCGACAGCGTCGTCGCCTGCCCTGACTAACGTTGTTTCGTTCGAGGAACCTGCCATGACGTCCTCCAAATAGATTCGGCTATGAGCGTGATCAGAGATTGGAATTCTGGCGCTGCGTCCCCAGTGCATGCAGATGCAGCGCCCGAAAAACCGCCGTGTGGCCTGGCGTGGCGACACCCAACTCAATTCCCAGTTGATGCATGCGCCCGGAAAGCCACGCGACCTCGATGGGTCTCCCACGTTCGAGGTCATTTGCCATCGAGGATTTCACATGCGGAGGAAACGCGGACCACCTGGTCTCGACGCGGCCCGGGAACCCGTCGGCCATTGGGTGGCCGGCCGCTGCGGCTACCGCCATCCCCTCATCCCTCAACTGTTCAATGAAGATGCGTGCTTCCGGATCGGCCAGGATCGGGCCGATGCCAGAGCGCATCAGCGATGTTCCTCCCGAGAAAGCGGCAAGCGTTACAAATTTCTCCCAAAGCACTTCGTCGATGTCTGCGACTGGCTTCAGCTCAAGCCCGATGGCACGATCACACAGCTCCCGCAGTTCCTCGATGACAGGATCATGTTGGCCGCCGACCAAGATGTGCGGCAGCCCGCCCGAATGAATGACCTCGCCGGGCTTGTTGATGAAACCGGAAAGGTATGTGGCGCCACCGATCACGCGCTCGACCTGCACGTGACGACAAAGAATTTCGACGCTATCGATGCCGTTTTGCAGCGTAACGACGCGCGTGTTATCGGCTATGAGCGGAGCGATCGACGCAGCGGCATCCTCGCTGTCGTAGAGCTTCACTGCAAAGATCACCAAATCGACGGGACCGATATGAACCGCCGCTTCGCTCGCGGTCACAGGCGCAAGAACAAAGCTGCCGAGGTCGCTCTGGATTTTCAGACCAGTCTGGAGCATTGCCGCGAGGTGCGCTCCGCGAGCAATGAAGCTCACGTCGCCCCCTGCCTGGGCCAGCCTGGCGCCAATATATCCGCCGATGCCGCCCGCTCCCATCATTGCGATCCGCATGCCGTCCCTCGACGTCAGCTGTCGCCATCAACCCGCCAAGCGTTGCGGACCAATTGGTGAGCCGAACGAATATTAGCAGCTTCTTCAGTGACGAACCAGTTCACAGGTCATTATTCCAGGCCTGCGCGTCGTAGGCCTTCGATATATCTGGCACGGTCCTGTGATCGTATCAGTGGGTGGTATTTTTCGACCCAATCGATGCTGAGATTCGGCTGTAGCCGTTTGCATTCGACGAGTCCTTGACGTGCGATTTCCAGATCACCGGCCAGTCCTGCGGCTGCTGTGAGTGTGCGCCAAGCGGTTCCAAAGTTTGGTCTCATCAGTACAGCCCGACGTTCAGCTCTTACCGCTTCGGCGTAACGGCCGGCGACCAGATGGCAAAGACCCTCCACCGAAAGATTCGCTGCTTGGGTTTGATCAAGGGGACTCAGTCGTCGTGCGATTTCGAGCTGGCGGAGGCCATCTTCAGCAAGCCCCGCATAGCCGTAGGCTACCCCCAAGATTATGTGGACGAATGCAAAGTTCGGGTTACGCTGCAGTGCCTCGTTCAGTTCCTCCACCGCCGGCCCAAATCGTCTCGAAAACGCTGATATGTAACCTGCCGCGAAATGGGCCCATGCGTCGTCGGGATCGAGGTCTATCGCACCTTGGGCAAGCGCGAGGGCACTTGATATGCCTTGCTCAAACTCCAAATTGCCGGAAATTACACGGGTGGCGAAGGCCCACGCGAGCAGGCTGCGGGCGCGAGCGTAGTGGGGATCAAGCTCAATAGCTCGCTTCAGGAGGTTGATGCCAGTGTCCTCGTCTTGAATAACCCATGTCCAGATATAAGGCATTGCTCGCACGACGCAGCCCCACGCATCGAGACTCTCAGGCGCCTTACTTTGAAGGCGAAGGCGTTCAGCTGCGTAAATCTGCGGCTCTATCGCTGCGACAACGCTGTGAGTGATCTCATCCTGCACTGCGAAAATATCAGAGGCGGGGCGGTCGTAGCGCTCTGCCCAGATGTGATTGCCGCTGGCCGCGTCAATAAGCTGGCCAGTTACCCGCAGTCGCTCACCCGCCTTGCGAACGCTGCCTTCCAGTACATAGCGAACACCAAGCTCGCGCGTGACCTGACGGATATCTGGCGCCTTGCCTTTGTACGCGAAGGACGAATTGCGCGCGATAACGAAGAAGCCCCGCAGCTTGGATAAGGCGGTAATGATGTCCTCCGCGATCCCGTCGCCAAAGTATTCCTGTTCGGGGTCGCCGCTCATGTTCTGGAAGGGCAGGACGGCGATCGACGGCTTGTCGGGCGGCGCCAGTCTTCCGCCGGACAGATCGGGCACTGTCGACACGCTTGCGATGTGACGGTCGAAGGCCACGCGATAGACTCGCACCGGCCGTGCAATGTTTTTGAGTTCTTTGTCGCCGAGATCCTCGAATTCTTCCTTCAGCTTGTCGCGCACCTGCTCATATGCCGCACCTGACAGGTAAATCTCACTTGGTTCCGCAATGCTTTCCAGGCGAGCAGCAATGTTAACACCGTCGCCCATTAGGTCACCGTCGCTCTCCTCGACTATGTCGCCGATATGGATGCCGATCCGGAACTCGATACGTCGATCAGGCGGCACTCCGGCATTTCGTTCAAGCATGGCATTCTGCACTTCGATAGCGCATCGGACGGCATCGACCACGCTACGGAACTCGACAAGGGCTCCGTCACCGGTGCGTTTCACCACGCGTCCGATGTGTACCGCGATGGTAGGATCAACCAGATCGCTGCGGAGCGCCCGCAGGCGCGCGAGAGTCCGATCTTCGTCCACGCCAGCCAGTCGGCTGTATCCCACGACATCGGCGGCCAGGATTGCCGCAAGCTTGCGGGTCTCGCTCATTTGCCCCTCCTTCCCTATCCGACATAGCACAGACTCAGGAGGGCCGCTGCATTTAGATCCGTTCCGCCTGGGGCCGCTTCGGGTCTGAACTGCGACACAAACGGCGATGTGTCCTTCCAGGAGGGCAAGGCCGGGCTGCCTGAGTGACAAGTATGCCGATCGTCTATACGTAACGGCGGCTCTCTGGCTAAACGCGACCTCTAGCGAGGTCGCCGGTTATTGGCGCCGGCACTGCACGCTCGCATTGGAGGTAGGACTAGACTACGCTCGCCAGTCGGAGCGATCTATGGGAGAGCCGGGACACAAGCATGGAGCGACGCCTTGCCGCAATCCTTGCAGCCGACGTCGTCGGCTACAGCCGTCTCATGGGAGCCGACGAGGCTGGCACGCTTGCGCATCTGAAGAGGCTTCGCGCCGAAGTTATCGAGCCCAAGATCAAAGAGTCGCGCGGACGGATCGTCGGTTCGGCTGGTGACAGCCTTCTTGTCGAATTCGCCAGCGCGGTCCACGCGGTGCAGTGTGCGGTCGAAGCCCAGGAGGGATTGGCCGCTCACAATGCAAGTTTGCCCGAAGACAAGCGCATGACTTTCCGCATGGGTGTGAATTTGGGCGACGTGATCGCGCAGGACGATACGATCTACGGTGATGGCGTGAACATCGCCGCGCGGCTCGAGAAGCTTGCAGAACCTGGCGGCATCTGCGTCGCGCGCAACGTCTACGAGCAGGTCAAAGGCAAACTAGACTACAGCTACACCGATCTCGGTAGCCATCAGGTCCACAACATCGTGGAAGCGGTGCGCGCCTATCGGGTCAGTCGAGCGAAACCCACTTCGGTATTCTCCACAAAGGATATGCTGGCGCTTCCCGAAAAACCGTCCATCGCGGTCTTGCCATTCGACAACATGAGTGGCGACCCCGAGCAGGGCTACTTCGCTGACGGCATGGTCGAGGAGATCATCACCGCGCTTTCCCGCACGCGCTGGCTGTTCGTCATCGCGCGCAACTCGAGCTTTACCTACAAGGGCCGGGCCGTGGACATCAAGCAGGTCGGACGCGAGCTTGGTGTGCGCTACGTGCTTGAAGGGAGCGTCCGCAAGGCGGCGAGCAGGGTTCGCATCACCGGTCAGCTTATCGACGCGACAACGGGAGCACATCTATGGGCCGACCGTTTCGACGGCGGGCTGGAGGATGTTTTTGATCTGCAGGAGGAAGTGACCCGGAGCGTCGTCGGAGCGATCGCTCCGAAGCTGGAACAGGCAGAGATCGAGCGGGCCAAGCGCAAGCCGACCGAACACCTTGACGCTTACGACTACTATCTGCGCGGGATAGCAAGCCTCCACCAATTGACCAGGGAATCCACCGCAAACGCCCTTCAGTTGTTTTACAAGGCCATCGAACTCGACCCTGAATTCGCCTCGGCATACGGCATGGCCGCGTTCTGTGCTGTCATGCGCAAGGCGAACGACTGGATGGCCGACCGTGAGCAGGAAACCGTCGAAACAGAACGCCTGGCTCTGAAGGCAGTGGATTTGGGCAGGGATGACGCGGTTGCGCTCTCACTCGGCGGGACCGCACTCGCCTTCGTCGTGGGCGACAACAATAGCGGGGCAGCGTTCATTGATCGCGCGCTTGCGCTCAACCCGAACCTGGCTACTGCGTGGCTATTCAGCGGCTGGGTCAGAGTCGACCTCGGCGATACGGAAACCGCCGTCCAGCACCTCGCGACTGCGATACGCATGAGCCCGGTCGACCCGCTCATGTTCGACATGCAGAATGCGCTTGCAGTGGCTTATCTCTTCGCTGGTCGATATGAGGAGGCATCATCCTGGGCCGAAAGGTCGTTACAGGAAAAGCCGGACTTTTTGGGTTCATTGCGCTATGCGGCTGCAAGCTATGCTCATGCTGGCCGAGCCGATGAAGCACAAAAGGTGGTGAGCCGAATTCTCGCCCTCAATCCCGGCCAACGAATTTCCAATCTGGCTGATGTCATGCCGACCTGCCGTCCGGCCGATTTGGCTCTGCTTGTAGAAGGCTTGCGAAAGGCGGGCCTGCCGGAATAGCGCTGTCGGGCTGGCGCATGACAGCGAGTGGGGAACGCACCGGGATCGCGAAAGACAGCCCCGTGGGTTGCGTTGGCCCGGCACAAGTCGCCGCAGGACGCCGTACAAAGCGATCCGCGTCATGTGAGGGGTGAGAGGTCCTGATCCCAACTCGTCGCCTGTGCCGGCGATTGGGGCGCCACCTGCTCGAAATCGAGCCAGTCGGCGATCCTTAGGACGTAGGCAACGGCTGCTTCGCAAGACAACGGCTGATCGTCCGTTTTCGTCGCTACCACCACCTCCTAGTCGCTCGGCAACGTCCACTTTGAGGAAGCTGCGAAGCCGACCTCTATGGCCGAGATAGGCGCAAAGCGGTCGTGGTATCGCCCGTAAATCACCTTCGGGTTGTTACCGAGCTACTCCTCGGCCCGCTTCTGCGTGATGAGATCGAGCCGCTCGCGGTCGGAGCATTCGCGTTCGTCGCGGCGGCGCACGTCCTTGTAGGCGCGCTCGACCATGTTGGTGCGCGCCGTCGCGGTGGCGATCAGCGCGGCTTCGTGCTTGGCATCTTCCAGGTTCTGTTTCTGGCGGCCGAGCGCGTCGGTGATGCGCTTGTGGTAGAGCGCGGGAAAGAGGCCTGCCAACGATCTGTCGGTGTCGAAATGCTCGATCAGTTCCTTGGCCTCCGCTTCTGCCTTGACGGCGGCGGCGAGGAAGCCGGCATGGCGGGTCTCGTGCAGCGCCTTCAGTTGCTCCTGCACCTTGACCAATTTCTTCAGACGATCCTTGCGCGTGGTCATGGCTATCTCGCCAGCGTGAGGTCGACGAAGCCGTCGACGAAGAGCGACAGCAGCGTGCCGACGGCGAAATAGAAGATGATCATGCCGCCGGCGATGACGAAGGGCAGCGAGATGAAATAGACCGGGATCTGCGGCGTCAGCTTGTTGACGAAGCCGATCGTCAGGTTAACCAGGATGGCATAGGCGACGAAGGGGCTGCCGAGCCGGATGACCAGGAAGAAGGCATCCGACACGGTGTCGGTGACATCGACCAGCGCCGCCTGCGGATTGAAGAACACGTTGACCGGCGCGACCTGATAAGAGGCGACCAGCGCCTTGACGATCTCGTGGTCGAAGTCGAAGACGAAGAGCAGAAGCAGGGCCGAGAACGAGATGATGGCGGCAAGGGCTGCCTGCGGCTCCGGCTCCTCGATCGCCGGCCCGCCCGAGCCGCCATAGCCGATCAGCGTGGCGATGGCCGAGCCCATGAAACGCAGCGCTTCCATATAGAGCCTTGTCATGGCGCCGATCAGCCCGCCGACCAGCAGCTCGGAGACGATCATCGGCGCCAGGATCTGCGGGCGCGGATCGACGAATGGATAGATGCGATCCCACAGGAAAGCGAGCAGGCCGCCGGTCGCGGCCACTGAAACGAACAACCGGATCTGCAGCGGTACGCGCGCGCTGGACAGGCCGGGCATCAGCATGAAGCAGGCGCCGATGCGGCAGAAGGCGAGGAAGGCGGCGATGACGACGCCTTGCGAGAGCGCGTTCACGAGATCGTTCCGAGCACCTTGATCTCGACGCCCTTGGCGATCTCGACATGGCTGAGAACGGGAAGCGTCGTGAACAGCCGCTCGATGATCATGCGCACATAGGGACGCGCGTCGGGCGCGGTGACGAGCACGAAGCGCTCGCCGGCCTCGAGATGCTTGCGGATCGCCTTGCTCGCGTCCTGGCCGAACTCCTCGAGCTGGCGCGGATCGATGTCGAACTCGCGCACCTCGCCCTTGGCGTCACGCTTGAGGCTTTGATGGAAGGCGAGGTCCCAGCGGTTGCCGAGGCGCAGCACCTTGAGCGTGCCGCCTTCGGAGAGGTCGCCGCAGATCTGCTGCGCCATGCGGATGCGCACATGCTCGACGATCTGCTCGGTGCGGCGCACATGCGGCGCGATCTCGGCGATCGCCTCGATGATCAGGTGCAGGTTGCGGATCGAGACGCGCTCGGCGAGCAGCAGCTTCAGCACCGCCTGCAGGCCGGGGTAGGAGATGTGCGAGGTGCAGATCTCGTCGGCGAGCTTGCGGTATTCGGGGTCGAGCCGCTCCAGCAGCGCCTTCATGTCCTTGTAGGAGAGAAGCTGCGGCAGGTTGTTGCGGATCACCTCGGAGAGATGCGTGAGCAGCACCGACATGTTGTCGGCGAAGGTGAAGTTCTCGCGCTTCAGATCCTCGGCGAAGGTTTCGAGCACCGAATAGGCGCGCATGCCGAAGGCCGGCTCGCGGATCTCCTCGCCGGGGATGTCCGGCACGCCGCGCGTGCCGAGCAGCACCATGATTTCGCCGACGCGCATCTGGTATTCGGCGACCACCGTGCCGTGCACCTTGATCTGGTAGCTCTTCGGCGGAATGGCGAAGTCGTCGGCGACGCGCACTTCCGGCACGACGAAGCCATATTGCTGGGCGAATTTCTTGCGCATCTTCGACATGCGGAAGACCAGTTCCTGGTGCGCCACCATCAGCCTGGTCGAAAGCTGCTTGCCGATCAGCAGCTCGATCTCGGCGGTGGCCAGCGAGGCCTTGACCGAGTTTTTCTCTTCCTCGACCTTGTTCGCCTTCTCCTGCGTCTTCAAGGCTTCGGCGGCGGCAAGCGCGCGGTTGTGGCGCAACGGGATGATATAGCCCAGGCCGGCCATGCCGCCGGCGAGCGCGAAGAAGGGGAACAGCGGCAGGCCGGGCATCAGGCCGAGGATGACCAGCAGCGAGGCCGCGACATAGAGGGCGCGCGGATGCGCGCCGAGCTGGCCGAACACCGCCTGGTTGGCCGAGCCGCGCGTGCCGCCCTTTGAGACGAGCATGCCGGCGGCGAGCGAGACGATGAGGGCCGGGATCTGGGTGACGAGGCCGTCGCCGACCGACAGCTTGATGAAGACATCGGCGGCCTGGCCGAGGCCCATGCCGTGGCGCAGATAGCCGATGGCGATGCCGCCGACGATGTTGATGGCGGTGATGATCAGGCCGGCGATGGCGTCGCCGCGCACGAATTTCGAGGCGCCGTCCATCGAGCCGAAGAAGGAGGATTCTTCCTCCAGCTCGCGGCGGCGCAGCTGCGCCGTCTTCTCGTCGATCATGCCGGCGGAGAGATCGGCGTCGATCGACATCTGCTTGCCGGGGATGGCGTCGAGGGTGAAGCGCGCGCCGACCTCGGCGATACGGGTGGCGCCCTTGGTGATGACGATGAAGTTCACCACGATCAGGATCATGAAGACGATGAGGCCGATGACGAAGTCGCTCGACATCACCAGCTTGGAGAAGCCGGAAATGACATAGCCCGCGGCATGCGTGCCCTCATTGCCGTGCGACAGGATCATGCGCGTGGTGGCGATGTTGAGCGATAGCCTGAGCATCGTGGCAATCAGCAGCACGGTCGGGAAGGACGAGAAGTCAAGCGGGCGCTGGATCCACAGCGCCACCATCAGGATCAGAACGGACAGCGCGATCGAGAAAGCGAGGCCGATATCGATGAGGAAAGCCGGGATCGGCAGGAACAGCACGGCCAGGATGACGACGATGCCCAGCGCGAAGAAGACGTCGCGGCCGTTCTTCGCCACCACGCCGGACGGGAGTGTTTCGCTGATCGCCATGTCGTCCCCAAATCAAGACCCGCCACGCACAGGTCAGGCCCTTGACCGTAACCCTCCAAGCTTGCGCGAAGGTGGGACAGCGGCTACGGGACCTTGCCACGGTCTTGCGAAAGGATGGCAAATGCTTCTGATCACCGGCACGGTTCGACTGCCGGCCGAAAGGTTCGAACAGGCAAAGCCGGCGATGCAGCGAATGATCCTGGCGAGCCGCGCCGAGCCGGGCTGCCTCCACTATTCCTATGCGCAGGATGTGCTGGATGCCGGGCTCATCCATGTTTCGGAAGCCTGGAGCGACCGCGCCGCGCTCGAAGCGCATTTCAAATCGGCGCATATCGCCGAGTGGCGCGCGAGCTGGGCTGAGCTCGGCATCGGCGACCGCAAGCTTACGCTTTTCGAGACGGATGGCGGCGCGCCGACTTGAGAGCCTCGGCTTTCTGGCTAAGGTCGCGTAGGAGGGCAGTCAGGCGGTTACCTACACTCAGGGCCAGACCTGGTTCGAAGCGCCGGGCGCGATCCACGCCTTCGCCGAGAACGCCGGCGCGGCCGAGCCGGCCGAGCTGCTGGCGATCTTGGTCGCGGAGGACAACGGCGGCCCGCTGACCATCCCGGCAGCTGATTAAATCTATTGCCTTTGTCGCGGCGGAAGCCTTCTTAACGCTAATTCGCGCAACGCCAAATTGGCGCCACATGCGGTCGGCATTGCGATTGCCACGCAAAGCCGCCGCGCGTATCAGGCACGGCAGTCTTTTCTTTCGCATACCGGCGAGCCGTTCCGTTGCCTGCCAGAAACGACCCACAAGTCTTCGCCCGCCGGCTTCGCGCGGTGCTGATCAGCTCGATCCCCGTGCTCGAGGCGCGCGGCATCGTCATCGTGCTGATGGCCGGCATGGTCGGCGCCATCGCGGGCGCGCTGGTCACCGGCATGAGCGCGCTGGTGCAAGGCATGCACTATCTGCTGTTCGACGTGCAGCCGGGCGGCCGGCTTTCGGCGATGTTCTCGCTCGCCGATCCGGTGCAGGCGATGTTCCCGGCGATCGGCGGCCTGCTGCTCGGGCTTTCCGTCATTTGGCTCAGAAAGCGCAAGTTCCGCACGCCGGTCGACCCGATCGAGGCGAACGCGCTCTATGGCGGGCGCATGTCGCTCACCGACACGTTCATCATCGTGGCGCAGACGATGATTTCCTCCGGCTTCGGCGCCTCGGTTGGATTGGAAGCCGGCTACACGCAGATCGGCTCCGGTATCGCTTCCAGGCTTGCCCGCGCCTTCCGGCTGCGCCGCAACGATGTGCGCATCCTGGTCGGCTGCGGCGCGGCCGGCGCCATCGCCGCCGCTTTCGATGCGCCGCTGACCGGCGCCTTCTACGGTTTCGAGCTGGTCATCGGCATCTACTCGGTCGCCAATGTGGCGCCGGTGATGACGGCGGCGATCTCGGCGTCGCTGACGGCGGAAATGTTCGGCGGCGTGCCGTTTCCGCTGGAATTGTCGGGCCTGCCGAATTTGACCGCCAGCGAATATGTGCCGTTCCTGCTGCTGGGCCTGCTTGGCGGCGCCGCCTCGATCGCCATCATGCATCTGGTCAGCATCGTCGAGCGCGTCTTCGTGCGGTTGGCGATCGACGCGTCGGTCAGGCCGTTCATCGGCGGCATCTTCGTCGGTCTGCTCGGGCTGGTCACGCCGCAGGTGCTTTCGAGCGGCCATGGCGCGTTGCACCGCGAGTTCGCCATGAACTACGCGCTGCCGGTCGTGGCGAGCGTCTTCGTGATGAAGCTGGCGGCCTCCGCCATCTCGCTCGGCTCGGGCTTCCGCGGCGGCCTGTTCTTCGCCTCGCTGTTCCTGGGCGCGCTGCTCGGCAAGGTCTTCGCGGGCGTCATGGCGATGACCGCGCCGTCCGCGGGCATCGACCCGGCGGTCGCCGCCGTCGTCGGCATGACCTCGCTTGCGGTCGGCGTCGTCGGCGGCCCGCTGACCATGACGTTCCTGGCGCTGGAATCGACCCGCGACCTGACGCTTACCGGCGTCGTGCTGGCGGCCTCGATCATGTCGGCGATCCTGGTGCGCGAGACCTTCGGCTACTCCTTCTCGACCTGGCGCTTCCATCTGCGCGGCGAGACGATCCGCAGCGCTCATGACGTCGGCTGGATGCGCAGCCTCACCGTCGGCTCCATGATGCGCAAGGACGTCCGCACCATTCCCGCCTCGACGACGCTCTCGGAATTCCGCAAGGAGGTCCCGCTCGGCTCCGCCCAGCGCGTCATTGCCGTCGAGCATGCCGACCAATATGTCGGCATGCTGCTGGTGCCGGAACTGCACAGCGATCGTTCCGACGGCGATACGCCGGTGAGCGCGCTGGCCCAGTTCAAGGACGCCGTGCTGGTGCCCTCGATGAATGTCCAGACCGCGGCCGAGACGTTCCAGCGCACCGGCGCCGAAGAACTGGCGGTGGTGGAGGATTTTGATGAGCGCATCGTCCTTGGCCTGCTCACCGAAAGCCATCTGATGCGCCGCTATGCCGAGGAGCTCGACAAGGCGCGGCGCGATCTGTCGGGCGAAGGTTGACCCGATCGACAGCCCGGCCAATAAGAGGCCGTTTGGAAATCCACTCCGCCGGCCATCTGATGGCGTTTTCTGCGCTTCCGGTGCTCACGGACCCGAATGTCCGCTCCGCTCCGGTTCTCGAAACCACCACCATATGACTCGCCGAAGCGAATTTCGAAACGGTCTCTAAGACGTCACTCCTGGAAGCCATCCCATGCAAGTCAAGCGCAACGGCGACATCTCGTTCTGGTATGCGGATCTGGGCGGCATCCCCGCGCCGTGTCCGCCTTTGCCAGGCGACATCGAGGCGGATGTCGCGATCGTCGGCGCGGGCTATACCGGGCTTTGGACGGCCTACTATCTGAAGAAGGCGAAGCCATCGCTGCGCATCGTGCTCGTCGAACGGGAGTTCGCCGGCTTCGGCGCCTCGGGGCGCAATGGCGGCTGGCTGTCGGGCGGTTTCGGCTGGTCGCGCGAGAAATATCTGAAGACCTCGACACGCCCGGGCGTCACCGCCATGCAGCAGGCGATGGCCGGCTGCGTCGACGAGGTCATCCGGGTGGCGACGGAAGAGGGCATCGATGCCGATATCCGCCGCGTCGACAATCTGACGGTCGCCACCAATCCGGCGCAGCTGGAGCGCGTGCGCGAGGAATGCGAGACGACCCGCTCCTGGGATGCCGATCCCGAACGGATCGAGCTGCTTGACGCCGAGGCGACACGGGCGCGCATCAACATCCGCAATGTCATGGGTGGCTTCGTCATCCGCGGCCAGGCGCGCGTGCAGCCGGCCAAGCTGGTGCGCGGGCTCGCGGCGGCGGTCGAGCGTCTCGGCGTTTCCATCTATGAGAAGACAACGGTCACCGCCATTGCCAAGGGCATCGTGGCCACGGACCGCGGCACGGTGCGGGCCGAAACCATCATCCGCGCCACCGAAGGGTTCACGGCCGGCATCCCAGGGGAAGAACGGACCTGGCTGGCGCTCAACAGCGCGCAGATCGTCACCGAGCCGCTGCCGGAAGAGCTCTGGCACAAGATCGGTTGGCAGGGGCACGAGCTGCTCGGCAATGCCGCGCATGCCTATTGCTATGCCCAGCGCACACGCGAAGGACGTATCACCATGGGCGGGCGCGGCGTGCCTTATCGCTACGGCTCGCGCACCGACATCAACGGCCAGACACAGCAGGCAACGATTGACCAGCTGCACACGATCTTGACCACGCTGTTGCCGCAGACCGCGGGGTGCCGCATCGATCACGCCTGGTGCGGCGTGCTCGGCGTGCCGCGTGACTGGTGCACGACGGTGGGGCTCGACCCGGCGACGCGCATCGGCTGGGCCGGCGGCTATGTCGGGCTCGGCGTGTCGAGCTCAAACCTCTCCGGGCGCACGCTGACCGATCTGGTGCTTGGCCAGGATACCGAACTCACGCGGCTGCCCTGGGTCAACCGCAAGGTGCGGCCCTGGGAGCCGGAGCCGTTCCGCTGGCTGGGCGTGCATTCGATGTATCAGCTCTACCGCATCGCCGACCAGCGCGAGGCGGCGGGGCTCGGCCACACGTCAAGGCTGGCCGCCCTCGCCGACAGCATCACAGGCCATTGATCGGCCAGAAGATCAGTGATCGATCGGCCCCTTAGGCGAGACAAGCGCTGTGCCAGCGGTGGTCGGGCGCTCGATCATGCGGCGTACGCGCGGCGGGTTCTCGCCGCTGTGCAGCGCGCGGATGCGTTCGCCGACCACAGCGTCGGCATGGGTGGCGCGGCGGTTGTGGCGGATGTACTCGACCCAGGTCGGCGTGTGGTAGTGCTCGATCCAGACCGACGGATCTTCGAGATCCCGCGCGAGCGTCCAGTTGCGGGCGCCGTCGCGGCGGCGGATGCGGCCGCGCTCTGCCATGGTCGCTAGGAATTCCGGCACGTCGTCCTCGCGGATGATGTACTCGATCATGACGGCGATCGGGCCGCTGCGCGGCTTGAGATCGAGCGACAGCGTCGGCTCCTTGAAGCGGTTGAGCGGATCGAGGTTGAGAACCGTCTGCTTCGGCAACGGCAGGACGAAGCCGATGGCACCGCCGGCAAGCATGGCGATCGCCGCCGCGATCAGCGCGGTCTCCGCCCCATGCGCGTCGGCGACGACGCCCCAGATCCAGCTGCCCAGCGCGATGCCGCCGAAGGTCGCCGTCTGGTAGATCGACAGCACGCGGCCGACCACCCAGCGCGGCGTCGACATCTGCACGGTGACGTTGAAATGCGAGAGCGCGATCACCCAGCAGGCGCCGCCGATGAGCAGGCCCGCTGATGTCTGCCAGCCATTGTGGCTGATGGCGGCGTTGAGGGCGCAAAGCGCGAAGCCGGCAAAGGCCATGCGCACCATCACCTCGCTCGACAGCAATTGCCTGAGCCGCACGCTGATCAGCGCGCCGCCGACCGCGCCGATGCCGAAGGCGCCGAGCATGATGCCGTAGGTCAGCGCGTCACCCTTGACGACGTCGCGCGCCACCAGCGGAAGAAGCGCGAGCACCGCGCCGGCGCTGAAGCCGAAGGCAGAGCCGCGGACCAGCACCTTGGCGATGTTGGGCGACATGGCGACATAGCGCAGGCCCGCTCCCATCGCCGCGCCCAGCGACTCGCGCGGCAGGGTCTGCTCGGGCAGCGCCGGCTTCCAGCGGGCGAGCACGACGATCAGGCCGATATAGCTGATGGCGTTGGCGGCGAAGGCGGCCGCGGCACCCGCGGCGGCGACGATGACGCCACCGATGGCCGGGCCGACGCTGCGGGTGATGTTGAAGCCCAGCGAATTGAGTGCGACCGCCGCCGGCACCTTGGCGCGCGGCACCATGTCGCCGACCGAGGCCTGCCATGACGGGCTGTTCAGCGCCGTGCCGCTGTCGATCAGGAAGGTGAAGGCCAGCAGCGTCCACGGCGTCATCCAGCCTTGCCAGGTGAACAAGGTGAGCAGCGCCGAGACGACCAGCATGAAGGTCTGCGCCACCAGCATCACCTTGCGGCGGTTGAAGCTGTCGGCAATGGCGCCGGCGACCAGCGCGAACAGCATGATCGGCAAGGTGGTCGAGGCCTGGACCAGCGCCACCTGGTAGGACGAGGTGGCAATCGTGGTCATCATCCAGGCGGCGCCCACGCCCTGGATCAGGCCGCCGAAATTCGACACCAGGCTGGCCGCCCAGACGGCTCGGAAGATGCCGTGCCGGAACGGCGCCAGCGCGGAGACGCGTTCGCTTTCCGGCTCGTCGTCGATCATGGTTGGGCCTTCGTCCGCTATCGAGGCTCGCCGCGCCCGAAGAGGCCGGCGACTCGCCAAAGAGTGAGACCCAACAACAGGATGGCAAAGGCGAAAATGCGTCGGCGAAGCTTTAAACCAAGCATCTCGCCGGTCTGGACCAACCCCGGGCTATTTTTCGCCTCTCGTCTCGGCGTGCAGGGCCTCGGTCAGGTCGCCTGTGGTGTCGCCGCGCATGTAGAGCCTGAGCAGCATTTCCATGCCGACGAGCCGCAGGCGCGACGTTTCCTGGCTTCTTGCCATGTCGATCAGGTCGTCCAATTCGGAGGACGACCATTTCATCGCGTCGCGGAGCAGACCGCCGCGCAGCAGCTCTTGCGTGCCGGCCGAAAAAGCATCGGCCATGTCGAAGCCGATCTTTGCCGCACGAATGTTTTCGCGCGGGAGATGGTGTTCGGCGACCTTCTTCAGCAGCCACTTGCCGGTTCCGTCGCGGTATTTCTGACGGCGCGGCAGGTGAAGGGCGAAGTCGATGAGCCGGTTCTCGAGGAACGGCACCCTGAGCTCGACGGACGCCGCCATGCTCAGCCGATCGTGCCTGTGCAGCAGGTCCTGCAGATGCGAGTACAGGTCGTAGAAGCAGCTTGCCAGGAAGGCGCGGTCGTCGAGCGGCGTGACGCCGTCCAGCCTGTCGAACAGCTTCGTCTGCAGGAAATTCAACTCGGGCGACAGGGCTCTGAGCGCCATGCTGCGCTCGGAGGGCGAGCCGCGGCCGATCGAGTTGCGGAACGGTGCGCGGCGCAGTTCGGCGAATTTGCGGTCGCGTCTTGCCTTCGAGCGGAACAGGCGCTGCAGCCAGGAGTGGCGCCAGAGCCGCATTGTCGATGCCTGCCATTTGTAGCCGCCGAAAAGCTCGTCGGAGCCCTCGCCGGTGAGCAGCACTTTGACGCCGTCGGCGCGGCACTGCTCGGCAAGCGCCAGCAGCGCCGCGTGGCTGGCATGCCAGCCGTCGGTCTCGAGGTGCCAGACCGCACGCGGCCAGAACTCGAGGAACCGCTCCCTGTCGAAAGGAACCCGGCGCAGGCCGATACCGATATGGCGGCCGGTGCGTTCGGCGTCCGGCGCCTCGCTACGGCCGAGCTTCTGGTCGATGACATAGCCGTGCAGCTCCGGCCTGAAGCGCTTGGCGAGCGCGGTGATCAGGCCGGAATCGACGCCGCCGCTGCAGGCGGTGGCCACGCTGGTGTCAGCGATGCAATGCAGCTCGACACTCTCCTCCAGCAGCCTCTCGAGCGTCGCCATGTGCTCGGCGTCGGATGTCTTGTCTTGGGCGATGCGCACCGTCGAGATCACATCGAGGACATGCCAAAAGCGGCGCTTCTCGATGCCAACGCTGGCAATCTTCCAGAGACCGGCGGGCGGCAGCCGTTCTATGCCGTCAAAGACGCTGTAGCTGGAATCGCGGCTCTGCCAGGCCAGCCGCAATGTCAGCTCGCGCGTGTCGATCCGGCGCGCAAAGTCATGGCAGGCGAGAATCGCCTTGTCCTCGGAGGCAAACAGCAAGCGCTCGCCGGTGTCGGCGACCGACAATGGCTTGATGCCGAGCCTGTCACGGGCAAGCCACAAGGCCCCGTCGCGGGCATCGAAATAGGCGAAGGAGAACATGCCGTCGAACAGCGGCACCGCTTTCTGCGGGCCCCAGTGATGCAGGGCCTGAAGCACCACTTCGGTGTCGGACACCGTGCGGAAGGTCAGGCCTTCCTCCTCCAGCGTCTTGCGTAGCGCGCGAAAATTATAGACCTCGCCATTGTAGCACAGCACGCCGTCGCCGGATGCGGTCAGCATCGGCTCGCGCGCGGCGGGTGAGGGGTCGATGATGGTCAGCCGGCGATGCCCGAGCGCCAAGCGGGCGTTGTTCCAGTTGCCGTGGTCGTCGGGACCGCGATGCGCCAATGCCTGCATCATGCGCGCGACATCGGAAAGATCGCCGCTCCCGATCGGATCGCGCTTTCGCCAGACGCCGGCTATTCCGCACATGGCCCGCCGGCCGTTCTTGCTTGATGCATCGCTTCCTGAATCGCCGTTTGCGACAAAGACGCCGGCCGATACCGGCACGGCTACAATCTAGCCGCAAAGAAGGCCACCGCAAGCGATCCCGCGGCTTGCAAACGGACCGCCGGAGGTTCGCTGCGGCATCGCGTCAGAAGCCGTGTTCGATGCGCTCGAAGATAACGTTGGTGAAGGCCGATATCTGGCTGCCGATGAATGGGCCGGTCAGCGCCACCACGAGCATGATGGCGACGATCTTCGGCACGAAGGTCAGCGTGATTTCCTGGATCTGGGTCAGCGCCTGGATGAGGGCGATGCCGATGCCGACCACCATCGCCACCAGCACCACGGGGGCGGAAGCGGTGAGAACCGTCCACACCGCGTACTGGACGATATCGAGGGCATCGGCCTCATTCATGCGGGCACATCCCCAGCGGTCAGACTAAAGCGCGCCGCGATCCTTCGGATTCGCTCCATGCGCTTTAGGTCTTTAGCTGGCCGGCTTGATCGAGACGCCGGCGCCGACCGGGACCTTGGTGCCATCCTGCAGCACGGCGATCAGACCGTTGCTGGAGAGCGTCACCGAAGCCACCGTGCCGGTGGTCTTGCCGTCGGCCGAGGTGATCGAGCGGCCGATCAGCGCGTCGGCCTGCGAGAGCGCCGATGACTGCATGATCTGGTCGAGCTTGGTGTTGGTCTGCACCGACTGCTCGACCTGGGAGAAGGTGGCGAGCTGCGCGACATATTGCGTGGAATCCATCGGCTTGGTTGGATCCTGGTTCTTCATCTCGGCGATCAGGAGCTTCAGGAACGACTGGTAGTCCACCGCCGTCTTCGAGGTCTGCTGGCTGGCCTGGTTGGCGCCAACCGGGATCGTTGTCGTCATGTCGACGGCCATCTTATGCTCCTACGGCCAGTGCGCGGGGCGCTTCGGAAATCTCGTCAGTGTCTTCGAGCGCCTTGCGCTCGAGCGGATAGAGCGCGCGGATCCCCTTCAGCGCCTCGTAGATCTCGTCCTCGCCGACCATGCGGTCGATCTGCTTCAGCCTGTTGCAGATGTCCTGGTTGTCGAAGCTCGCGATCAGCATCGGCAGCGAACGGCGGAACATGTCGCGCGCCTCCGCGGCGCCCGCCGGGTTGATCAGCATGATCTGCACGATGAAATAGAGCTGCCTGAGCGGCGTCGAGGCCTGGTCGGCCTGGATGACATGGCTTTCGAGCAGGAACTGCACATCGTTCATCAGCTCGATGGTGACCTTGCGGTCGACGCGGATGACAGCGCCGTTGATGTAGATCTTCTCGTTGGGCTTCAGCGAGATCTTCAGCGTGTTGGTCATTGGATGCCGTCTCGGATGATCTGGGAGACCTCGATCAATCCTTCGAAATTGTTGGTGCGGCCCTGGCGGATGTCCTCGGTCTCGCGCAGCAGCCACAGGCCGATGGAGATCAGGTTGGCGCGCAGCTCCTTGGGGAGCGCGTTGTCGCTGGAGCCGAGATCCTCGACGAAGGTGGTCCAGATGCGGTTGGTGAAATGCAGCGCCTCGACCGCCTCCATGGAGTCGGTGCCGACCGCGGCCGCCGCCGCCAGCATGTCGATCGAGCGGGTGAGCAGCTGCCGCTCCCGGTCCTTGGCGTCGGCGACGGAGTCGGTCTGGATGTCGGCGTAGGAGAATTGATACATCGTCGGCGCTCTGGCGTTCCGGTTTACGTGTTCAAGTCAGATAGTTGAGCAGGCTGAGCTGCTGCAAACGCGCGGTCAAGGCAAAGGATGTCTCGATATGCTGTGTCAGGTCGGCCACGCGGGTCGCCGCTTCCGTGGGATCGACACCTTCGAGATCAAGGATATGCTTCTCGAAGAGGTCGACCTGGGTCTTCATGCGGTCGCTGGCATCGGACACCCGTTGCTGGGCAATGCCTGTTTCGGCCCGTATCTGGGTGATGCCGCCGATGGCTTCGCCGACCAGCGCCTGCGCGCGGCTGACGACCGCGTTCTGCGCGGCCTCGCTGATGCTGCCCGTCATCAGGCTGCTGACCATGGCGGCCGCCATGGCGAGCTTGCGGATACCTTGGTCGTTGGCGCTGATCGAGGTCTGGGTGGTCTCGTTGAGCGAAATGCGGCTGGTGATCTGCTCGTCGGTGGCGCTCGACCAGTTGGCCTGCCAGCCGGAGCCCAGGAATTGCGGCTCGACCTGCGTGGTGATGAAGTTATCCATCTGCGCGGCGGTGATGTTGGCCGCAGCCGGGTCGGTCTGGGCAAAGCCGAAATAGCTGGTGAAAGCGGCGTCGAACGCCGCCTTGGCCGGCGAGCCGGCGGCGTTGAAATCGTCGATCGGCTTGACGTCGGTGTTGGTGCCGGCAAACAGATATTCGCCGTTGACGCTGGTGTTGAGGATGCCGGTCATCTGCTGCAGCGCCGAGGCGCCGGCGGTCCGCAGGATGCTGGTCGAGGAGTCGCCCGACACGCCGCTGGTCAGTGCGGACAGGAAGCTCTGCGCGCTGGCGGCGATCTGGCCGAGCGAATCCTGGGTCGATTTCAGGCGGGCCGAGACGAGCGCGTTGGAATCGACAATGCCGTTCAATCGGTCGAGGTCGCGCTGGAAGGTGACGGCCTGGGTGGTGCGGCTGCCGAGCGCCAGGCCGATATCGGCGACCGTGCCGGTCTGTGATTCCTTGGTCGCCTTGATGAGCTCCGCCTGCATCTTCGCCTGCTGGTAGCGCAGCGCGTTGGATATGGCAGCCGAGGAAACGCCTGTCGCTTTCATGAATTATCCCACCGCCGCCAACAGGGAATCCAGCATGTCGCCCACCGTCTTCATCATATGCGCCGATGCCTGATAGGTGTGCTCGAGGTCGAGAAGCAGGGACATCTCCTGATCGATATTGACCCCGGTGTCGTTGGACAGCGCCTCGGCCGTGCGTGCGGCCAGCGCCTGCTTGTTGTCGGCATTGGTCGAAGCCTGCTGGCGCACGCCTTCGAACCAGCCGATGGCGTTAGCCGCATAGTCGGAGACGCCGGAGCTGACGGCAATGCCGGTGGACGTATCGAAGGCCATCGGCTGATCCAGCTTGTTGCCGTAACCGATCAGCAGGTCCGCATAGGATGCGCCGCCGCCGGTGTTGGCGACATAGGCGGCGCCGTTGGCGCCGCCGTCGCGCAGCAGCGCGGGATTGCCGCCGGCGCTCGGATCAAAGGCGTCGTTGACGCTGATCGACCCGGCGAGGCCGTCGACCAGGGTGCTGGCGGGCGGAATTGCCGGCGCGCCGGGCCATGTGAACAGGCCGGTCGCGTTGGGCTGCGACGGCGCGGTCTCGGCAAATGCCGTGATCAGGCCGCGCGCGATTTCGTCGAGCTGGCTCTGCATGGTCGAGGCGACGCCGTCGCGCAGCTTCAACAGGCCCGCCAGCTTGCCATCGGCGGTGGTGTTGTCGCCGGTGCCCGCGGAAACCGGCACGTTGTCGATATAGATCGTGTTGCCGGGCGTGCCGGCCGAATAGCCGGACGACGGCGTGAAGGTCACCGAGCGCGGCACGGTCTCGAACAGCGTCGTGCCGTCCTTGGTGGTAACGACCATGTCGTTGTCGCCGCGCGTGAAGGTCGAGACCGGGACATATTCCGATATCTTCTTCAAAAGCGCGTCGCGCTGGTCGAGCGCGTCGGACACGTCCGTGCCCGAGCGTGTGCCCGAGATGACGGCCCTGTTGGCGTCCTGGAACTGGCTGAGCAGCGAGTTGAGATCGTCGACGGCGGTGGCGATCTGGCTGTCCGCCTGGGTGCGGAAATCCTGGATCGCCTGGGTGCCGCTGTTCAGCGAATTCACCACCTGCTTGGCGGCGTCGACGACGCTGGTGCCAAGGTTCTGGTTCGACGGCGTTGTGGCGTAGAGCTGCAGGGCTTTCTGCAGGTTGGCGATCGCCGTCGAGGGCGATGACGCGTTGTCGACCCCGTTGACCGACAGATCGAGCTGATCCATGCCGTCGTAAAGCGCGCTTTGGCCGCTCCATGCCGACAGAGCCTGGAGGTTCTGCCGAAACAGCAGATCATTGGCGGTACGCTGGATTTCCACCATTCTGGCGCCGGGCGCCGTGCTGGTCACCACGGCGATGCGGCGGGTATAGTCCGGGTTCGAGGCATCGGCCACATTGCGCGATACGACGCTGGTCTGCTTGGAGGTGGCCAGAAGCGCCGACTGGGCAATGCTTAGTGCGGAGGAAAGCGACATGCTGATCTTTCACGGGCGGCGCCCGTCGGTTATCTCTTCAGGTTGACGAGGACGTCCATCAGGTCCGAGCCGGTCTGGAAGACCTTGGAATTGGCGGTGTAGCTGCGCTGCGCCGCAATCATGTTGGTCAGTTCCTCGGCGATATCGACGTTGGAATTTTCAAGCGCCCCGGAGACGATGGAGCCGAGCTTGCCCTCATTGGCAAAGCCGATATGGACCGCGCCGGAATCGGTGCTCTGCACATAGACGTTGCCGGGCATGGCGGTGAGGTTGTCGGGACTCTGAACATCGGCAAGCGGGATCTTGTAAAGCGCCTTGGTCGAGCCGTCCGCGAACTGCGCGTAGATGACGCCGTCCTGGCCGATCTGCACCTTCTGGATAGAGCTCGGCGCGTTGCCGTTGACCTTGGCGTCGGCGACGGTGAAGCCGGTGCCGAGCTGGGTCAGCTTGGAGAGATCGAGGTTGAGGGTCTGGCCGCCCGGAACCGTGAAGGAAACGCCCGTGGTCGCGCCGGTGAGCTTGCCGGTGGTGGTGTCGAAGGTGAGGTTGGCCGATCCCAGCATGCCCCCCGTATAGGGGAACGAGGTGCCCGGGGTCGCCTTCGACTGGTCGAAGACCGCGACCTGCCAGGTGCCGGCGCCGGTGTTGGTGAAATAGACGTCGAGCAGCTTCTTGTTGCCGAGATTGTCGTAGGCGACCAGCGAGGTTTTCGACGTGTACTGGGCGGTCGCGCTGTTGGTGGAGGGCAGACTGCCGGCCGCGACCGGAGTCGCGCCTGCCGGCAAGTTGCCGCTGAATATTCCGCTCGTGCTCGGCGTCGCCGTCATTTCCTGGTCGGAGATCTGCACCGGCACCAGGCCCTCGAAACCGTTGGCGGTCGCCGCCGGATCGCCGTTGGCATAATCGTAAGCCATGAGCTGGTAGCCAGCGGCATTGACCAGCCGGCCTTGCGCATCCGGGACGAACGAGCCGGCGCGGGTCAGATAGGGGGTGCCGCCGGCGTCCTGCACGACGAAGAAGCCGTCGCCGTTGACGGCAAGATCCGACACCGAAGTGGTGTAGGTCATGACGCCCTGGGTGCTGACGGCCGAGCGGATCGTCGTCGTCACGCCGCCCGAATTATAGGCGCCGCCGGTGCCGGGCATGATCAAGGACGAGAACTCGGCCGAAGAGCGCTTGTAGCCGGTGGTGTCGGAGTTGGCGATGTTGTCGGCCACCGTGGACAAGCGGTTGGCCTGCGCGTTCATACCGGAAACGCCGGTCCGCATCATTCCGTAGAGGCTCATCGATGGATCTCCGCAGTGCCTGGGTAGGAGGCCACAAAACTATGCCTCGTGTCTTGCGCGAGGCTGGCGCGGGATGTGCCTTGGACGTGATGGCGTTTCGTTGAATCGCCATCACGCCCAAACTCTTTGTTGGAGCATGATCTTGGTCCGAAAACCGCTTCCCACTTTTCGGGATCATGCTCTAGGACGGCCATCAAAACACCAGCCGGTAGCCGAGGAACCGCTTGGAATCGATCGGGTCGTGGCCGAGCTTCTCACGCAGCTTCTTGCGCAGCTTCGAGATGTGGCTCTCCACCACGTTCTCCTCGACCTCTTCGTCGAAGATGCCGTAGATGGCGTTGAAGACCTGTGTCTTGGTCACTCGCCGGCCGCGGTTGCTGGCCAGATATTCCAGGATGCGCCGCTCGCGCCGCGGCAGCGGCAGCGGCTCGCCGTCGATCTCCGGATCGCGGCCATCCATGAAGATGCGCATCGAGCCGACTTCGGTGTAGGCGGCCTCTTCGGAGCCGCGGCGGCGAATGGCGGTGATGCGGGCGAGAATCTCGCGGATATGGACAGGCTTGCGGACGACATCGTCGACGCCGCTTTCGAACAGGCGCAGCGTATGTTCGAGCGAGTGATGTTCGCTGAGCGCGATCACCGGTGCGCCGGTCCGGTCGCGGATCTGGCGCGCCGATATTGCGCCCTCGCGGCAGTCGCCGATGAGAAAGGCCCTGACGGATCTGAGATCGGTGTCGGCGGCGGAGCTCACCCATTCGCCGAATTCGCCTGGCGCGAAACCGGCCGTGGCCACGCCCTCGCGATCGAAAAGTGAAGAGTAGCCCTCTGTCACGAGCTCCCGCTCGTCAACGATCACGATCATCGGCCCGCCCTCCGAATCAATTCATTTGCCCCGTGGGGAAAGGGGTAGCCGGGTCGGCGAATCCTGAAAAACCATCATTTCTTGTAGCTATTTTCTTGGGAGTTTTTTTGGGAGCCGTAATAAAAGCGATCGTGCAAGTGTATTCGCGCCAGCTGTTGCGGGATGAATATTGGCGCTGGCGGACATGCCGGCGACGGCCGACCGGCATTCAGGGTCATGCAACTATTGATTGCAAAATGTGCTGGCATTCGGCGTCCATTTGCCGAAGCCGGTGGCGACCATGTTGGCGATGACGCGGCAGACATAGACCTTCTGAGCCGGGTCGTTGTCGGGACCGGCATGGTAGCGGGCGACGGCCAGCGACCAGGTCATCTGCCGGGCGTGCAGGGCGGCCAGGAAGCGTGCGGCATAGTCGACGTTCTGATGCGGGTCGAGCATGTCCACGACGCTGCGGAAATGGTCGCCGTGATAGTGCTGGTTGATCTGCATGCAGCCGAGGTCGATCAATGTCTTGCCTTCGCGGCGGGCATTCTCGAAGGTGACGAGAGCTTCATCAAGGCTACGCGGGAACACAGCTTTTCCCTCTATATTCAAAGCATTGGGCTGAAGGCTGCCTTTCTTTCCGGTCTCTGTCAGGCCGACCGCATTGAGAATGCCGGCCGGCACGCCATAGCGATCCGCGGCGCGCAGGATCTCCGGCTCGCAGGGATTTGTAGCGGCGCTCGCGCCACCGGCCGCCAAGCTAGATATACATATCGTCGCCAGCGCCCTCGCGAAGAGGAGAAGCCGGGCGGGCAAATTCCTGTGCGCCATTGCTGTCGTTCCTTCCCGGTTGCCGGCCGCCGCCCGCGCCGTTGCCACCCGAGTTCCCGGGCTGGAACGAAGGCTGGTCGCGACCTGTCGACATCGGCATGGCGCTGTTGGCGTCGGTGCGGCTCGCCGCATGCGCTGCTAGCGAAGGTTGCAGGATGGTGACCTTGTCGACAGCGAAGCCGAGGCTGCGCATCGACTTGACGATTGCATCGCTGTCGGTGGTGAGACGGCTATATGCCTCGTGCGTCTCCGGCTTCATCTCAATCGAAAGTTGCTCGCCCGATAGCCGCAGGCTGGCGGTGACCGCCCCGAGCTCCGCAGGGTGGAGCTCGATCTTGAGCACGTGTGTCGGAACGGCAACAGAATTGGTCGTCTGGGAGCCTGCCGAGGCGCTTGCGAAAGCCTGCTGAACGCCGTTGTCTGAGGCAAGCGCCTCAACCAGCGCCGACGCCGTCTGGCCGATCGGGTTTTGCGCCGGCGCCGGGAAGCTCTGCTGGCTGACGACTTCCATGCGTGTGGCGGATGAAGACGGCTTGACCGGTGTCTGCGGCGCGGCCGGCTGCGATTGTTGCGATGCCTTGGAGGCGGAAGCCGGTCGCCAGCCCTGCGGCGGCAGAGGGCTGTCGGCCTGCGGCTCATTCCCTTGCATCGGCAAGATTCCGGTTTCGCCGCGGCCGGGCATGTCGAGAGCCATATCCGCCTTCACCGGCTTCTGCCCGAAGTCGGGCCCGGAAGGTTCAGCGGCCGTCGAACGGGCGGATCGCGACTGCGGCTCTGCGGAACTGCCGACCGGCGCGCGTTTGCCAATGCGCAGTTGCAGCTTCAGTGCCTCGTGCTCGCCGGCGCCTTCTCCATCGGCAGCCGAATCCTTCCCGTCCGCGCCCGACGATTGCGCGAAGTGCTTCATGTCGCTCAATGCCATCAGCATAGGCAAGCGGTCCTGCAGCGGTGCGGAATCGCCGGCTTGCGCCGTGGCGTCCTTGTCGGTCGTCGGCTTCGCCTCGTCGGCCCGGGCGGCCGCGGTCCTCGTGGACTTTCCCGCCGCTTTCTGCGAGCCGGTTTTCCCTTGCGGATCCTGGTCAGGCTCCTGCTTGCCGTTGTCGGCCGCCGAGCGCTTTGCCAGATGAGCGCCCGGCAATACGGCCGCGTGCTTGTCCTGCGGCCGATCAGGCCTCTCGGTTCCCTGCACCATCTCGCCGAAACTCTGATCCTTGTCCTTGTCGCCGGCGGCGTGCTGCCGGGGCTGGGTCGAAGCGAAGCCCGGCAAGGTCTGGTTGACGCTGGTCATTTGGGGGCTGCTCCGAGGAGTTGGTCGATCTGGTCGAGCTGCCGGCGCGTGCTGGCCACCGCGGCGTCGATGGGGTCTTCCGCCTTCGAGGCCGTCGGCGCGGAGGCCTGGACCACTGGCGCGGCGTCAGCTTGCATGGGAGCGGCGGCCGGCGTTTCATCCGCTGTTCGCGCCAGTGGCTCGGCAGACGGCGGCGAAGCCGCGGGCCGAGTGTCCTTCGCCGGATCGCCCGACGCGACCGGCGGATCGCTTGACGCGACCGCTGGCTGGTCGGGCATCGCTCCTTCCACCGGCGGCAGGTCCGCATTGGCCGGATTGGTCGAGGCCTCGGCCGCCGCCTTCGCCTCGTCTCCCTTTGCTGCGGCCGGCGCGGCTTCCACCTTGACGGGGGTCTTTACCGGCGCCACCACTTCGCCCGCCACGGCCTGCGCGGCATCAAGCAGGTCCCGGTCGTTTTGCGAAAGCTTGCCGCGGTCGATCTTGCCGAGCTTGGCACGCACTTCATCGACGCTGGCCGATGTCATGGTGGAAAGGCTCGAATAGAGTTGGCTGCGCGGGTCGTCCTGGCTGCCGCCGCCGTTGCGGCCCAGTTCCGCCTTGGCCGCGGCAAAGGCCGAGAGCTCCGTCATCCCGTCGATCGCGGCGTGGCGCGCGATGCGCAGATAGATCACCTTCTCGCGCTCGGGATCCATCATCGAGGTGATGTCGGCGATCTTGTCCTGGCTGATCGCCATATGCAGCGTGATGACGCCGGAAACGAAGGCATCGGCGAACTGGCTGGCGTAGGGCGAGTAGAGATAGGACGCGACATATTGGGTCGACGCCAGCGCGAAACGGGCGGCGTCGCCCTGCGCGGCCGCGATGCCCACGGAGCGGCGAAGCGCCGCTTCCTCGACCAGCGTGCCGGGGCTGAGCAGGCGCGCCTCGTCCAGCAGGGCGAGCGCCTGGGCGGGGTCATCGGCCGCAAGCAGCGAACCCTTGACCAGCGCCAGAAAGGCGCCGATGTCCGGAGGCACGCTCATCGGATCGATCGGCTTCAGCATTTCGATCGCATTGGCCGGCCGGCCGTTCAGATAGGCGACGACGCCCTTGGCGATGGCGAGGCTTTGCGGGTCGGTCATCGCGCGCGAAGCCGCCGCCGCGACCGTCACCGGATTGCCGCCGCTCATGCCGTAGACCAGCAAGGCGCGGAAATTCTTCGGCTCTTTGAAGTCCTCGGCATTGGCATCGCGCATCCGGGCGTCGATCATTTCGAGGAGCTTCGCCTGCATCGGCAGCGCGGCATGATCACCGCCGGCAATGCGGTCCTGGATCAGCTGCAGCGAACGCACCAGCTGATAAGGCTGTAGCACGTCCTGCGCGAAGGCCGCCGAGGGCGACCCCGCCGCAAGCAATAGCAGCGCGATCGCGCCGCCGATGATGCTTCTGGCCTTCATCCGCCGGCCGTCATCAGGATTTCGATGCGGCGGTTCGTGGCCGCCATCGGATCGGACGCGATCTTGGGCTGCCGGTCGGCGAAGCCCGCGACCTCGGTGATGCGGCTTTCGTCTACGCCGCCGCGAACCAGCATGTAGTAGGCCGCATGGGCACGCGCGGTGGACAGCCGCCAGTTGTCGTAGGTGTCGCTGCGGAACGGCCGCGCGTCCGTGTGGCCGCTGATGGTGATGGTGCCCTTCTTCTCGTTGATGATGTGGCCGATCTTTTCCATCGCCAGCACCAGCTCGCGGCGCGGCATGGCCGAGCCGATCTCGAACATGCCGAAATCGAGCTGATCGGTGATCGAAATGACCACCCCCTTGTCGGTGGCCTCGACCGAGACGCCGTCGGCGAGCTTTTCGCCCGGCAGGAATGCCTTGGCGAGTTCCTTCTTGATGTCCGCGGCCTGCTGGAGGGCGGCTTTGCTCGGCGCCTTGCCGCCCTTGTCGGCGGCCTGCTCTTGTTCGGTCTTTTCCGCCTTCGCCGCTTCGGCTTTGGTGTCGCCGGCCGCGGCCTCGCGCTTGTCGGCTTCGGCTTTCCCGCCCTGTGCCTTGTCAGTCTTGTTACCTTCACCCGACGGCTTTTCGACCTCGCCCTGCGCGGCCTTCTGACCGCTCTTGGCCTCGGTCTTTTCCGAAGTTGCCAGCGGCTCCAGCGGCGCGGCCGTCATCGGGGGAGCCGCCGGAGCGGCCTTTGCCTTCGGCACCGCGACCGTTGCGACCTTCTCGCCAGGCTTGGCGGGATCGCCATCGATCTTGGCGCGTTCGGCGGTGGCCTCGGCGCCAGGCGCCGCCACCTGCTGCGACCAGAAATCAGGCGCGAAGGGGTCGCGATAGGATTCGCCGCCGGAAGCGCCGGTCGCCGGGCCGGCCGTCTGGGCGCCGCCTTCGCCCTTGGCGCTGACATTCTGCAGCACCCCCGTATCAGCGGCGATCTCCGCCAGCACCGCATAGGGATCGGCAAACAGCTTTTCTTCGGAAAGCTGCGCATCCTGCGCACCGTCCTTGGTCTGCCGGCGTTCGGACGAGCCGGCGCCGCCCTTGCCGTCCTCGCCCGCCTTGGTCGCGCCCTGCTGCGGATTGTCCGCGGTCAAACCGACCTTGCTCGGGCCGTCGCCGAGATCCTCGAGGCCCTTGCGGCTGGAATTGCGGTCGATCAGCTCGACCGGATTGAAATAGCTGGCGACGGCTGCCTTGGTCTGCTCGTTGGCGGCGTTGATCAGCCACATGACGAGGAAGAAGCACATCATCGCCGTCATGAAATCGGCGAAGGCGATCTTCCACACGCCACCATGGTGATCATCGTCATGACCGTCGTGATTGCGCTTGACGATGATGATCTCGTGCCGGGGCTCGGCATGGTCGATGGCGCTCATGACAGAACCTCGGACAAGGACGCGGACCACTCGGCGATACGCGTCTCGAACACCATTTCGTCGATGCTCACGGTCAGGTCGAAGCCCGGCGCCTCGGCGAAGTCGAGATTGGCCGCGCGGGATCCAAGCGCCGCCTTCAGCGGCTCGAACAGCGAGAGCGGTCCCCGAACACCGATGCGGACGGCCTCGTTGTCCGCGACCGCGGCGGCGATGGCGCGTGAAAGGGCCTGCAGCGAACGTTCCTGCAGGTCGTCGCTGAGAAGGCCGCCGATGATGCGGGCAACAGTCGCGCCGGCAAGCTCGGCAACGCGCTGCTCCATGGCGTCGATGCGCGTGGCGACAGCGGCGCCGAGGTCGCCGCCGAAGCTTTCAAGAAAGGCTCTCGCGGCATCGTCGCTGGCCTGGCGCTCGGCGTCGAGCGCGGCCTGATGGGCGAGCGCAAGCCGTGCCTCGAGCGTGGCCTCCGCATCGGCCACCGCCTCGGCGATTAGCGCGCCGATGTCGGCCTGTGGCGCGTGCGGTGCCGGCGCGGCCGGCATATGCGCGGCTTCGCGCGGGGTCGCCGCCTGGCTGGCGTACGGGGTCCGCGAGCCGAAATCGGGCAGGAGGTCGAAGAGGGCCGCCGAGACCATGGCCTAACCCACGGCTTCCGGGGCGGCAGCCCATTTGCGCAGAATCTGCGCGGTGCGCTCCTCATTGAGATCGACCATGCGGGCAAGCCGCTCCTGCGGCGCCGGCCGGATCTTCTGGCGCAGATCATCGAGCGGGGTTGCGCCGGCGCGCGCGCCGGGTAGCGGCGGTGTCTCGGCGGTGATCGCGGCGACCGGCGCGTCGGGCGTCGGCAGCGAGCGTTGCACATCATCGAAGCTTGGGCCGGCAATGGCCGCGGGCTTTGCCGATGCCGTCAGCGCTGCGGCCATGGGCTTCAGGCCGAAGAAGGCAACCAGGAAAACAACGACAATAAAGGCGCCTGCATTGATGAGCGTGCCGGTATGGGTGCCGATCGAGGCGAGGATGCCCGGCTGTTCGATCGGCTCGCCGTCGAGGCCGTTGATGAACTCGACCGCCGACACGTCGATGACGTCGCCGCGCTTGTCGTCGAAGCCGGTCGCCGACGCCACCATCTTCTGGATATCGGCGACGCGCTTGGCGATCTGCTCCGGCGTGGCGTCCTTGCCGAGGATGGTCTTCAGCCGATCCTGGTTGACGACGACCGCGATCGACATCTTGTTGACCGTGTAGCCGTTCGAAACGGTCGCGATCTTCTTGGAGTTGATCTCGTAGTTGGTGATTTCTTCCTTGCGGTCGTTCTGCGAGGAGGACTGCGGCCCCTCGGTGCTGGTCGTTTGCGTCTCGGGCAGGTTCTGCTCGACGCTGGTCGGGGTCGAAGCCTGCTTCTGGTTGCTGGCCTCGTTGGTCTTGACCGATTGCACCGAACGTTCGACGCGCGAGTTCGGATCGAAGATCGTCTCCTCGGTCTGGCGGCTGTCGGTGTTGACGTCAGCCTTGACGCTGGCGCGGAAATTGTCGGGGCCGAGATAGGGGGTGAGCGCGCGGCGGATGTTGTCGCCGATCTGCGCCTCGACCGTCTGCTCGACCCCCAGCGTGCGCGCGGCGCTCGTGTTGGAAGGATCGTCGCCGGCGGCCAGCAGATTGCCGTTGGAATCGAGCACGGTGACCTTGTCGGCCGAGAGGCCGGGAACCGCCGCCGCAACCAGATGACGGATCGACATGGCGCTTTTCTCGGCATCGTTGCCGGTATAGCGGATGACCACCGAGGCGGAGGGCTGTTGCTCGTCGCGGCGGAAATTGGCGCGCTCGGACATGACTATATGGACGCGCGCCGCCTTGACGCCGGAGATCGACTGGATCGTGCGCGCGATCTCGCCTTCCAGCGCGCGCACACGGGTGATCTGCTGCATGAAGGAGGTGAGGCCGAGCGAGCCGACATTGTCGAACAGCTCGTAGCCGGCATTGGCGCTGGTCGGCAGGCCTTTCTCGGCGAGCAGCATGCGCGCCTGCGCGGTGGTGCCGGCAGGCACCAGCACGGAAGTGCCGTCGGAGCCGACATCGAAGCCGATGCCGGCATCGGCCAGCACAAGGCCGATCTGGTTCACGTCGGAACGCTCGAGGCCGACATAGAGCGTCTCATAGGCCGGGCGATTGAGATAGACGGAAGCGATGCCGATGACGGCCATGACCAGGGCCGCGATGCCGCCCATGAGCGCCAGACGCCGCACGCCGAAGCTCTTGAAATTCGCGATGATGCTCTGGATCTGTTCCGGCACGATTCAACGGCTCCCAGCACGACTGTCCGCCGGAAGACTAGACCGCGAAGCTTGTGCGAGGATGATAGGGCGCGCCGGCAAAGAGCCAGCAAGATGCCGAACGCGCAACTTCCTTCCGAGAAACGAAAAAGGCCGCGTTTCAGACACGGCCTTTTCGTCGGTCGAAGGTGAGCAGGCGACTTAGCCGTTCTTGAACAGCTGCAGGATCGACTGCGAGGAGCTGTTGGCGATCGACAGCGACTGGATGCCGAGCTGCTGCTGGACCTGGAGCGCCTGGAGGCGCGTCGATTCCTTGTTCATGTCGGCATCGACGAGCTGGCCGACGCCGCGATCGATGGAGTCCATCAGGCTCTGGGTGAAGGTTTTCTGCAGGTCGATCGAGCTCTTGGCGGCGCCGAGCACGGTGGCGGCGTCAGTAAGCTGACTCATGACGTTGTCGATCTTGGTGACCATCTGCGTGATGATATCGTCGGTCACGCCCGTTGCCGTGATGTCGAGATTGAAGGCGGAGACGTTGTCGATCTTGACGGGCGTGCCCGTCACCGCGGCTTGGGCGGTGGTGTTGGCGGCGATGTCGGTAGCGCCGCCGGCGATCGCGGTGGCATAGGCGGCGTCATACGCCGACTGGTCCGCGGCCGTGGAATAGATCGAGGTCTTGCGATCGAGGATGCCCTGGTTCTTGACGGCCGTGGCGAGGCCGGAATCGAACAGCTTGGTGCTCTCGACATTAACGTCGATCGTTCCAAGCGAGATGGCGCCTGACGAAGAGCGATTGAACGAAGAGACGATCTTGGCGTCCGGCTGGACGCCGTCATTGGCGGCTGCCACCTGCGTGGACGTCACCGAAAGGTAGTTCGAGCCGGAGAAGGTGGCGGCGTCGGCGAAGGATTTCATCTGCGCCTGGAGCGCGGTGATTTCGGTCTGCGTCTTGGCCTTGTTGGCATCCGACTGGCCGACGGCCGACAAAAGCTTGGTCTTGATCTGGCCGATCGTCGAAAGGACGTTATTCATGCCGGTATAGGCGGTGTCGACCTTCGAGGCGCCAAGGCCGAGCGCGTCCTGTACGGTCGACAGCGCCGAGTTGTCGGAGCGCATGGTGGTAGCGATCGACCAGTAGGCGGCGTTGTCGGAGGCCTCGGAGACCCTGTAGCCGGTCGAGATCCGCGCCTGCGTCTGCTCGAGCGATTTGTTGGTGGCGTTGAGGCTTTGAAGTGCGGTCAATGCCGCAGCGTTCGTCATGATGCTCGCCAAGAAACTCGCTCCTTCTCAAAAGCCGGCATGCCACGCAGGCCTCGACCTGCCCATCGGTTGCGATCGTGCCGGGCGGGCCGATTCGACAACCTGTATCAATTGGTTAACCATACCTAGCGCGATATGGTTAATGGCCTGTTAAAAGTCGGCTTCGGAGAAGTTAAGAAACGAGGGTTGCGCGAGCCTTGAGCAAACGCAAATCGGGCCGCGCTTTTGGCGCGGCCCGGTGCTTTGGCGTGGTCAGTATAGAGCGATCAG
Source organism: Mesorhizobium sp. M2A.F.Ca.ET.043.02.1.1 (assembly GCF_003952405.1). Taxonomy (NCBI): domain Bacteria; kingdom Pseudomonadati; phylum Pseudomonadota; class Alphaproteobacteria; order Hyphomicrobiales; family Phyllobacteriaceae; genus Mesorhizobium; species Mesorhizobium sp. M2A.F.Ca.ET.043.02.1.1. The sequence continues at coordinate 1,470,849 of NZ_CP034445.1, read as the reverse complement.
CCGCGGAAGAGCGACAGGATCGACTGCGACGAGCCGTTGGCGATCGACAGCGCCTGGACGCCGAGCTGCTGCTGAACCTGCAGAGCCTGGAGGCGGGTCGATTCCTTGTTCATGTCGGCATCGACGAGCTGGCCGACGCCGCGATCGATGGAGTCCATCAGGCTCGAGGTGAAGGTCTTCTGCAGGTCGATCGAGCTCTTGGCGGCGCCGAGCTTGGTCGCAGCGTTCGTCATGGACTTGAGCGCGGCATCGACGACGTTCATCATCGCCTGGATCTGGGTGTCGCTGGCAGCGGTGGTGCCGGAGAAGATCTTCAGGCTGGCGACAGTGTAAGTGTCGGTGGCCACCGCAGCCGCGCCGAGGGTCGGGGCCGAGGCCGTGGCCACAACGCTGCCGTCGGTGCCGAGGCGGTTGGCGTCGAGGATGCCCTTCGACACACCTGCCGCGGTGCCAGCCTCATACAGCTTGATGCTTTCCACGTTGACGTCGATCGTGGAGATCGAAACCGCGCCGGTGGAGCTGCGGTTGAAAGCCGAAACGATCTTGACGTCGGCCGCGCTCGTGGCGGTGGCGCCGCTGTTGACCGACAGCATGTTGGTGCCGGAGAAGGTGGCGCCGTCTGCGTAGGCCTTCAGCTGGTCCTGAAGAGCCTTGATTTCAACCTGGGTCTTTTCCTTGGACGCGTCGGTCTGGCCGTAGGATGCGGTCAGCTTCTGCTGGATCTGGTTGATGGTGCTGATCGCGCTGTCCATGCCGGTGTAGGCCGTGTCGACCTTCGAGGCGCCGAGGCCGAGAGCGTCCGAAACGGTGGACATGGCCTGGTTGTCGGAGCGCATCGTGGTTGCGATCGACCAGTAGGCGGCGTTGTCGGAAGCCTGAGAAACGCGATAGCCCGTCGAGATGCGGGCCTGGGTGGTGTCGAGGTTCTTCTGGGTGGCGTTCAAGCTCTGCAGAGCGGTCAACGCCGAGGCGTTGGTCATGATACTGGCCATGGTACTCGTACCCTATTTTTACACTGATTTTTTGACATACCGGCGTGTCCGGTATGACGGTGCGGCATCATGCCAATGATCTGTGAAACCCGATCACCCGCCATCTGCGAGCAATATGCGGGCCAGTCCCTACCAAAGCGCTAAATCGCAGGGTTAATCGAAAATATATTGCGCAAAAATCGAGCGCGGATCCGGCGCCGGCCTCTGCGGCTTCAAGTGAAGGATCGCACCAGGCTGCCGACGAGAAGGTTCCAGCCGTCGATCAGCACAAAGAACAGGATCTTGAACGGCAGCGACACCACCGTCGGCGGCAGCATCATCATGCCCATTGCCATGGTCACGGTGGCGACGATGAGGTCGATGACGAGGAAGGGCAGAACAATGAGAAAGCCGATCTCGAAGCCGCGGCGGATTTCCGAGATCATGAAGGCCGGCACCAGGATGCGCAGATCGACGGTCTCGCGCGAGACAGTCTGGCCACGCTCGCGGGCGAGGTCGGCGAAAAGGTCGAAGTCCTTGTCGCGCACATTGTGCAGCATGAAGTCGCGGAACGGACCGGAAATCTTCTCGAACGCCTCGCCTTGCGTGATCTGGTTGTCCATCAGCGGCTTCACGCCGGTGTTCCAGGCCTGGTCGAAGGTCGGCGCCATGACATAGAAGGTCATAAACAGCGACAGCGAGATCAGAATCAGGTTTGCCGGCGTCGACTGTAGGCCGATGCCGGCGCGCAGGATCGAGAAGGCGATGACGAAGCGGGTGAAGCTCGTCACCATGATGAGCAGGCCCGGCGCCACCGAAAGCACGGTCAGCAGGCCGAACATCTGGATCAGGTAGCCGACGGTCGTGCCGTCGGCCTTGCCGATGCCGCCGAGATCGAGCTGCTGGGCCGCGGCGACGGAGGTGGTGACGACGATGAGCGCCGTGGCTATGAGGAACTTTCTCATTCGAGCAGCATCGTCCTGACGAGAACCTGTTTGACGTGGCCGCCGCTGCGCAGCGCCGCGCGCTCATCGAGATCGGCCTTGAGATGCTGGTAGCCGCTGGCGCCTTCGATCTGATGCAGCTTGATAGTGCGCACGAAGGCGAGCAGATCCTGGTGGATCTGCTCGGTCACTTCCGGCGGCTGCGGTGCGTCATAGAGAACCGATGCCTCCAGCCGGATCCAGACGTCCGACGGCGAGGCGAGATTGGTGGTGATCGGCGCCAACTGAGCCAGCGTCGGCCCGGCAGCGGCCTTGCCGGCTTCGCCGGTCTTCTCCGCCTTGCCGGTATTCTCCGGCGCCGCGGGCACTGGCGCCGGCGTCTCGCCCTGCTTGAGATAGCCGCCGGAAACCCAGCCCATGCCGATGGCCGCGCCCGTCATGACCAGCAGGATGGCGAGCTGGATCACCAGGGAAGGTCCCTTCTTGGGCTGGACCTGCTCAACATTGGCCATCGCAGCGTTCTCCCGGCCCTAGAAAGGAAGAACCTGGTCGAGGACCTGCTGGCCATAGGCCGGCTGCTGGACCTCGCTTACACGGCCGCGGCCGCCATAGGAGATGCGCGCTTCCGCGATGCGCTCGTAGGGGATGGTGTTCTCCGCGCCGATGTCGGATGGACGAACCATGCCGGCGATGGTGAGGACCCGCAGTTCGTAGTTGACGCGGACCTCCTGTGAGCCCCTGATCATCAGATTGCCGTTGGGCAGCACCTCCGTCACGACGGCGGCGACGTTGAGCTCGATGTCTTCCGAGCGCTTGATCTCGCCGTCGGCATTGGTCTCCGTGCTGGAGCTCAAGCCAGCGTCGCCCTTGCCGCTGGTGCTCTTGCCGTCCCATCCGAGCGTGACGTCATAGCCGAGCTTGCGCGCGGCGGTGCGGCTGCGATCGTTCTGGTTCTTGAAATTAGCCCTGTCGTTGAGCTTGATGTTGACGGTCAGGATGTCGCCGGCGCGCAAGGCGCGCGGATCGGTGAAGAGCCGGCTCTGGCGGTCGTCCCACAGTGAAAATTTCTTCGGCCGCGAGGCAGGCGGCTCGGGATAGGTGTAAGGGCCGGAGGCACCGATGCCGGAACCGACGGGTGACATAGCAGGCTCCCGGCCGATCTCCTTGAAATTGGTGCCGCAGCCGGACAACCCCGCAACCGCGACGAGGACAAAGAACTTCAACTTCATGACGGATCAACCCTTCGCGCCGCGCTGGCCATGATGCCGGTGAGCGTCGCCGCCGCCTTCTGGTCCATTTCATTCAGGATGACGCCGGCCTTGCGCGAATCGAGCTTCATCAGGATGGCCGCCGCGAGCTCGGCATTGACCATCGCCAGCCGCTCGGCGGCGGCGTCCGGCTTCATGCCGGCATAGATCTTGACGACGCCGTCCTCGGCGCGCGCCAGGAACACTTCGCGGCGCTTCAGCCACTCTTCATATTCGGCTTTCTTCGCCTCCAGCGCTTTCATGCGCTCGTCGATGCCGGCCTGCAGCTGCTTCAGCTCTTCCGCCTGCAGGGCGTAGCGGCGGTCGCGCGCGGCATCCGCGATGTTTGAGCAGAAGCGCTGGACCTCGCTTTCGTCAGGCGCTTTCCCGACCGCAAGTCCAACCGGCTGGGCCGATGCCGTCTCGCGCGTGAGTTGGGCCGGCTGAGCCGGCGCCTGACCGCCGAGCAATACCTGGCGCACTTCATCCGCACGGACCGCGCCGCCCGCCAACGCGACGATCGCGCTAATGGCGAGGAGTCCGGTCACGGGGTGAAGTCTTGGGCGGCGATGCAGTGTCGAGGAGAGGAGCGCGATCATCGGCGTGCCTATTGGAGGACCAGGTCGGCCTGCAGGGCGCCGGCAGATTTGATGCCTTGCAGGATGGCGATGATGCCGTCCGGCTTCACGCCGAGGCGATTGAGGCCGGAGACAAGCGTTTCGAGATCGGGGCCATCGAGCACGGCGACGCGGGCGTTGGGCCGGCTCGCATCGATGGCCGTGGACGGTTCCACCGCGGTCTCACCTCTGGAGAAGGGTTCAGGCTGAACGATCCGAGGCGCTTCGGTGATGCGTACGGTAAGCGTGCCGTGGCTGATCGCCACGCGCGAGATCCTGACATTGTTGCCGATGACGACGGTTCCGGTGCGCTCGTCGATGACGACGCGGGCAGGGGAATCCGACTCGACGACGAGGTTTTCGATCTCGGCATAGAAGCGCGCGGCGGAGACATTCTTCGGCCGCCTGATCTGCACGGTTCGGGCGTCGCGCTCGGCGGCGACCCGCATGCCGAAGCGCTGCGAGGTGTAGTCGTTGACGGCATCGGCGATGCGGATGGCGGTCGAGAAATCGGGATTGCGCAATTGCAGTGTCAACACGCCCTGGTCATCGAACTCGGCCGGAACGGCGCGCTCGACGATCGCGCCGTTGGGCACGCGGCCGGCGGTCGGCACGCCTTGCGTGAGTTCCTCGGCCTGACCCTTGGCGGTGAAGCCGCCGACAATCACCGAGCCTTGCCCGACGGCATAGATCTCGCCATCGGCCGCCTTCAGCGGCGTCATCACCAGCGTGCCGCCGGCGAGCGAGGAGGCGTCGCCCATCGAGGAGACGTCGATGTCGATGCGGGCGCCCGACTGGACGAAGGGCGGCATGTTGGCGGTGACGATGACGGCGGCCACGTTCTTGGCGCGCGCGCTGCCGCCTTCAGTGGCGATGCCGAGATTCTCCAGCATGGCGCGGATCGACTGCTCGGTGAAGGGCGAGTTGCGCAGGCTGTCCCCGGTGCCGGCAAGGCCGATGACCAGGCCGTAGCCGACGAGCTGGTTGTCGCGCGCGCTCTGCAACTGAGCAATGTCCTTGATGCGCGCGGCCACCTGGCCGGGCGGCAGCGTGCTTGGTCCGGTGGAAACGCGGAACATGCGCTGGGTCGTCGCCGGATCATATTCGGGATCGTCGTAGACGCCGCCGTTCTTCTGCGCGAGCTCGCGTTTGGCCTTGGGCGTCAGCCCATCCGCCAAAGCCGGCTGAATGCCGATGGCCGCCGCGAGCAGAAGGACAAAGGCGCGCATCACGAAGCGCCGACCTTGATGGTGCCGTCGGCCATCACCGTGCCGGAGATGATCTTGCCGCTGTCGATGTTGCGGATCTTGATCTGGTCGCCGGCAGCGCCTGGCTGCAGCGTGACGCAGGCGGCCGAAATGGTCAGCGCGCCGGCGGTGAAATAGACCTGCACGGAAGCGCCCTGTTCGACCAGCCAGGCGTCGCGGATAGCGGTGACCGGGATGTAGCGGCCGGGCAGTAGCGTGCGCTTGGCGACCTTGCCCTGAAGCTCCTCGGAACGCGTCGCCATGCCGTCCGGCTTATGCTTGCCGGGTATGAGCGTCACCTGCTTGAGCGAGGCCGATTCGATTGTCTCACCGGGATAGATGACCCGGTTGGGGATCAGCACGGCCTCGCCGACCGCCTGGCCGGCGACGATCTGGTTCGCCGACTGGCCGGTGGTGTCCTGCGCGATAGCCGGCATGCCGGCGGCCACCAGGACGATGGCCAGCATGGCGCGGCGGAGTGCGGAGGAGATCGGCCCGGCCATCATCCGTTACCTGATGTTCTTGGAGACAACCGAGGCCATGTCGTCGGCGGCCTGGATGACCTTGGAGTTCATTTCATAGGCGCGCTGCGCCGAGATCAGCTCGGTGATTTCCTTGACCGGGTCGACGTTGGATGATTCCAGATAACCCTGCTGGATCGTGGCGAAGCCGGGGTCTCCAGGGACGCCGACATTGGCCGGGCCCGAGGCAGCCGTTTCCTGGAAGAGGTTGTCGCCGAGCGGGGCCAGGCCCGCCTCGTTGGCGAAATTGGCGATCTGGAGCTGTCCGAGAAGCTGGAGGTCGGTCTGACCGTCCAGGCGGGCAAAGACCTGGCCGGTCTTGTTGACGATAACCTCGATGGCGTCGGTCGGCACGGTGATGGCCGGGATGACGTTGGCGCCGTCCACCGTCACGAGCTGGCCGGTGGCGTTGGTGTTGAAGGCGCCGGCGCGGCTGTAGAGCGTGCCGCCGTCGGCGCCCTCGATCTGGAACCAGCCCCTGCCGGTCAACGCCAGGTCGAAGCTGTTGCCGGTGCTGGCCAGTTCGCCCTGCGTGTGGACGTTGCGCACGGCGGTCGTCTTGACGCCAAGACCGATCGAAACGCCTTCCGGCACCAGCGAGGTGTTGGAACGGTTGGGCACGCCTTGCGTGCGGTCGACCTGGTAGAGCAGGTCGGAGAATTCGGCCCGCGCCCGCTTGTAGCCGGTGGTGTTGATGTTGGCGATGTTGTTGGCGATGACTTCCAGGTTGGTCTGCTGGGCGTTCATGCCGGTGGCGGCGATGGCGAGTGCTTTCATGACGCGGTTCCTAGATACTCATGCGACTGATCTCGAGGTAAGCCGAGACGACCTTGTCGCGGATGGCGATGGTCGTCTGCAGCGCCTGCTGGGCGCTCAACACCGCATCGACAACCTGACGGGTGTCGGCGTCGCCCTTGAGCGCCTGTATCGACATCTGCTCGGCACCCTGCAGCGTGTTGACGGTCTTCGTCGCGGCCTGGCTGAGGACGTCGGCGAAGCTGCTGCCGATGCTTTCGCTGGCCTGCGTCCCGACACCGCCTTGAAGCAGGCCCGGCGCGGCCGAGTCGGTGCCGTCGATTGCCGGTTTGAACTGTAGTGCCCCAATACCGCCAATCATTACTGGTTCCTCATCAGGTCGATGGTCATGGAAATCAGATCGCGAGCCTGCTTGATGACTTGCAGGTTGGCTTCATAAGAGCGGTTCGCCTCGCTCATGTCGGCCATTTCGACCAATGTGTTGACGTTGGGCATCTTGACGTACCCTTTGGCGTCGGCGGCTTCGTTGCCGGGCTGGAATTCGATCGGGAAATCCGAAGGATCGCGATTGATGCCGCTCACTTCCACCAGCGAGCCGCCGGTTGCGCGGTCGACCTCGGATTGAAAGGTGATCGTCTTGCGGCGATAGGGATCGGCGCCGGGCGTGCTGCCGGTCGACTGGGCGTTGGCGAGGTTTTCCGAGACCACGCGCAGGCGCTCCGACTGGGCACCAAGGCCGGAGGCCGCGACTTTGAGGGCTGCGGTGAGGGCGTCCATGGTCAGCTCTTCACCACCATCGTCATCATCGAATGGAAGGCCTTGACGATCGCCGTGTTGAGCTCGAAGGAGCGGCGAACCTCGCCGGCTTTCATCAGCTCCTGCTCGAGAACGACGGTGTTCTTCGACGGCATGATCGCGCCGTCTGGATCCTCCGGCTTGACGTTGAAGCCGGCATTGGTGGTTTCGGCGCCGAGATGGCCCGTCTGCGTGGCAGCCAGCGTCACCGCGGTGCGGTCGAGGACCTTTTCGAACGGCTCGACATCATTGGCCGTATAGCCCGGCGTGTTGGCATTGGCGATGTTGGAGGCAATCGCCGACTGGCGCACGGTCAGCCATTGCGACTGCCGCGTGGCAAGGTCGAAAAGATTTACGGGTTCCATGGGAATCTCCCGGACAAGTACGCACAAGACTAGGCGGCCAGTCTTGCGCGGACCTTGCGCGGGCGGGGCTGTACGGCCCGGCTCCGTTACTTCGAGAGCTGGATCACCTTGTCTGTGCTGGTGACGATCACCCACTTGCCGCCGCGCTGCTCGATCGAGGCGACGCGGCTCGAATCCGGCAGGACGGAGCCGCGCTGAACGACCCACAGACCCGTATCGTCCTCGATCATGGCGCGGCCGTTGGCGACATGCACCATCTTGAATTCGGAAGCGGCGGCCGGGAAGGGCTGGTCGGCGGGCGGCGGGGCGGGATCATCCTGCACCGTGCCGGTCGCAAACAGGTCGATATCGGGATTGGGAACGTCCTTGGCCGTCAGCGGTCCGCTGCGTTGAGCCACAACGCCACCGCCCTCACGTCCGGAATTGCTGCCGCTGCCGCCGAACTTGATGGTCTGGACGCCGAACTGCTCCTGGTTGAAGAAGATGTACCAGGGGAACAACGCGCAGATGAGGCCGAGCGTGATGCCGAGCGCGGCGATGACGAAATCGCTGCGGCGGTCGGCGCTCCTGTCGGCCAGGCGCGGGAACTGGGCTTTCGGTGGCTCCGGCCACTCGGTGCGGGGAAAAAGCCCGTCGAGCACGGAATCGCGGCTGGCCTGCGCGACATCGGCGCTCCCGGCGGCGGATGTCCGCGGCGGATGCGGCCTGTCAGCTCTGTTCAGGAGAGCCGCTGTCTTCTGTGTCTTGGCATTCGCGACCTTGTCCTTGGCGGATCTTGCCGCGTCGGCCTCGGCCCTTTCCGCCGCCTCGGCCTCGGCAAGCATGTCGCGCAACATGCGCTCGGTATATTGGAGCTCAGTCTCCTTGATCGCCATTCAGCTTCCCCTTGAGATGGCGGGCGAGGTCGGCGAACGGATCCGCCGACGCGCGGTCCCTCGGCGATTGCGTAAGCGCCTCATAGATCAGCGGCACCTGGCGCACGGCGTTGTCGAGCTCGGCATCGGCGCCGCTTTGGTAGGCACCCAAAAGACGGATGTCGCGCGTATCCTCGAAGCGCGCGATCATCGATTTCAGCCTGGTCACCAGCACGCGCTGTTCCGGGCTCCAGGCCTTGTCGGCAAGGCGCGAGATGGACGACAGCGGATTGACCGGCGGATAGCGGCCCTGCTCGGCAAGGGCGCGGTCGAGCACGACATGGCCGTCGAGGATGCCGCGCACCGAATCGGCGACCGGGTCGTTGTGGTCGTCGCCGTCGACCAGCACGGAAATAATGGCGGTGATCGAGCCTTTTCCCTCGGCGCCCGGGCCGGCGCGTTCGAGCAGCTTCGGCAGGTCGGTGAAGACCGAGGCCGGATAGCCGCGTGCGACCGGCGGCTCGCCCGTTCCGGTCGCCACCTCGCGTAGCGCATGCGCGAAGCGGGTGATGGAATCCAGCACCAGGAGCACGCGATGGCCCTGGTCGCGGAAATGCTCGGCCACGCACATGGCAGTGTCGGGCGCACGCCGGCGCATCATGGCGCTTTCGTCGCTGGTGGCGACCACGGCGACGGTCTTGGCCATGCTCTCGGCGCCGATCGTATCCTCGAGGAACTCGCGCACCTCGCGGCCGCGCTCGCCGATCAGGGCCACGACCACGGTATCGAAGGCCTCGGCGCCGGCGAGCATGGCAAGCAGCGTCGACTTGCCGACGCCGGAACCGGCGAAGATGCCAAGCCGCTGGCCGAAGCAGAGCGGGGTGAAGATGTCGATCACCCGCACCCCGGTGAGGAAGCCGGTGCCGACGCGCTGGCGCGACAAGGCGCCCGGCGTCGCGCCATGCGTGACATCGGCGGCATTCGGCCGGATCAGCGCGGGACCGCCGTCAATGGGGCGGGTCAAGGCGTCGATGGCACGCCCGCGCCAGGAGACATGCGGCGTAACGGTGAGCGGGCCGCGACGAAAGACGGCGCCGCCGATACCGGCATCGGCGCTGCGCTCGAAGGGAGCTATCACCACCTCGTCGCTGCCGATCTTGACGATCTCGCCGCGTCGCGCGCCGGCCTTGCCGCGCTGCTCGACGATGTCGCCGAGCCTGGCAATCCCGGACAGGCCGCGGACCTTGTAATGCGTCGGCGATATCTCGGCGATGCGGCCGCCGCGCGCAAGCAACGCCTGCGGATCGTCGAACCGGCGCCAGATGCGTTCGAGCGCGGCCAGCCGGTCCGTCCTTCCGGAATTGGCCGGGCTCTCGGAAGCGCGCAACAGGGACGAGCCGGTCGTCATGCCGTCACTTCGAGCCGAGCGTCTTGATGGCGTCGTCGGTGGAGGAATCGGTCTGCCGCATCAGCGCCGCCGTGTTCTCGAAAGCGCGCTGCACTTGGATCAGCCGGGTCATTTCCAGCACCGGGTTTACGTTCGACTCTTCCAGAAACCCTTGTGCGACACCGAGGTCCGAACGATCGGTGACCGGTTCGGGCGTGCGCGCCGGAACGATGCCCGAATTGCCGTAGCGGACGAAATTCTCGCCGGGGTCGAAATTGTAGAGACCGATCGCTCCGACCAGCTGGTCGTTCTGCCTGAGCGAGCCGTCGGCGCCTGCCTTGGGCGGCCCGTTGCGCGGATCGAGCTGGATGGGAGCGCCGCCGCCGTCCAGCACCGGATAGCCTTCGATCGACATCAGCTCGCCGTTCTCGTTCATGGAGAAGCGGCCGTCGCGCGTCATCACCGTGCCGGCGGGCGTATCGATGGCGAACCAGGCGTCGCCCTGGATGGCGAAGTCGAAGGGGTTGCCGGTTTCGGTCAGCGCGCCATGCGCGCCGGAAAGATAGGTATTGCCGGAGGAGGCGAAGGAGACCGACTTCGGCCCGGTGCCCGAGACCACGTCCTCGAACTTCACGCCGGTGGCGCGAAAGCCGATGGTCGAGGCATTGGCGACGTTGTCGGCGATGGTGTCTAGACGGCGCTCGAGCGCGATCTGAGAGGAAAGGGCGACGTAAAGACTGTCCTGCATGATCTCAGAACTTCAATTGCTGCATGGCCAGCATCAGATCCGTGGAGATGCCGACACTGGTGGGCTGCGCGAAGAGCACGCTGACCGACGTCACCGCCGTCGAGGTCGGGTGGGCGACCTCGTACATGCTGGTGAAGCGGGTCAGGAACTTGCTGAGCTTCTCGGGGTCGGTGAAGTCCTTGATGTCGAGCTTCTGCCCGAAGAGCTGCGCCTGCTTGTCGATGTCGGCGGTGGCGAAGGAATCAGGCAGGCCGAGCGCGGTGCGCACCACGCTGGCCAAAGCGGTGTCTGCCAGCACGTCGTACCAGCTGGTGATGTCGGGCGCCTTGCGCTGGAAATAAAGCGCCAGCCGCACGCCCTCGTTGGTCTTGCCGGCATCCTCCTCCAGCGTCTGGCGCATGTAAATGTCGACGGTCGGCTGCTGCGCCTGAACATAGGTGGTGGTGTTTGCGCCGTATTGCTCGAAGTTGAAGGCAGAGGCCAGCCCGGCATAGGCCTTGTTGGTCTGCTGGTTGGCGACGCTGTCGGGATCACGCGCGCCGCCTTGCAGGACCGACTTGATCAGGTCCTTGTCCTCGGTTGCTGAATCCAGGCCGTAGGCCGCCAGTGCATAAGTATAGAGCCGGTTGTTCGACATCAGATCGTCGACAGATTTCACCTTGGTGATGTTGGCGAGATAGTAGGTCGTCTCGCCCTTCACATAGTCCGAATTCGGGTCAAGGCCGGCGATCTGGGCCTGGATGGCGTAGTTTTTCGTCACCAGCTGCTGCGCCGGGTTGTAGACGGTCGCATTGGCGCCGTCCGCCGCGAAATTGAAAGCTTTGACGAACTGGGCATAGCGCTTGTCGGTCAGCTTGTTGGCGAAGCTGTCGGGATCGGAAACGCCTTCCTTCAGCGCCTTGACCATGAAGGCCTTGGCGTAGTCCATGTTCTCCAGCCCGTAGGCCTTCATGGCGTATTTGAACAAGCGATCATTGTTGACGAAATCGTCGATCGATTTCACCTTGGTGATGTTGGCCAGATAGTATTGGGTGTCGCGATCGACCGTCGGCTGCTGCTCGATGCGGGCGATAGACTTGGGGATGTCTTTGGCGATCAACTGGTAGCTGATATAGGTACTGAGCAAGGGCATGCCTCCGGCCGAAGCTATCCCGGAACAATAACGTCACTTCCTTGCGCGAAGCTGAATCGTGTCCGGTGCCCTCGATTCAAGCCTCACACAAGGCACGGGGACTATCCCTGATCCACGACGTGACATGCGGAAGGACCTGCCGTGGGCATTCTGATCGGACTTGTGGTGACGCTCGGCTGCGTTCTCGGCGGCTTCATGGCCATGGGCGGCCATCTGCACGTGCTGCTGCAGCCCTGGGAAGCGGTGGTCATCTGTGGCGCGGCCCTCGGCACCTTCCTGGTCGCCAATCCGATGAAGACGGTCAAGGACACCGGCAAGGGCATTCTCGAGGCCTTCAAGCAGGCGGTGCCAAAGGAGCGCGACTACCTCGAGACGCTGGGCGTCCTGCACAGCCTGATGCGCGAACTGCGCTCGAAATCGCGCAGCGAGGTCGAGGCGCATATCGACAATCCGGAGGAGTCGGCCATCTTCCAGGCTTTCCCGACCGTGCTCAAGAACCATGACCTGACGAATTTCATCTGCGACTATTGCCGCATCATCATCATCGGCAATGCCCGCTCGCACGAGATCGAGGCGCTGATGGATGAAGAGATCCAGACGATCCGCAGCGACAAGCTGAAGGCCTATCACGCGATGGTGGCGGTCGGCGACGGCCTGCCGGCGCTGGGCATCGTGGCTGCCGTGCTCGGCGTGGTGAAGGCGATGGGAGCGCTGGACCAGTCGCCCGAGATCCTCGGCGGCCTGATCGGCGCCGCGCTCGTCGGAACCTTCCTCGGCATCTTCCTGTCCTATGCGGTGGTCGGTCCGGTCGCCACCAAGATCAAGACGGTGCGCGAGAAGAAGAACCGCCTCTACATCATCGTCAAGCAGACGCTGCTTGCGTATATGAACGGCGCCTTGCCGCAGGTGGCGATCGAATTCGGTCGCAAGACCATCTCCTCCTATGAGCGTCCGACGATCGATGCCGTCGAGCAGAGCACCATGAACGCCGGCTCCGCCGAGAAGAAGGCGGCCTGAGCATGCTCGATCCGAGACAGGGCCGCCTGCCGCCATGACCAGTCCGGCCAGTCCGTCAGAAACGCGGGCCTTGATCATCGAGCGTCTCGTCGGCGACAGTGGCGAGGCGGCGCAGGTGATCGGCGTCGGCCGCGGCATGGCCGAACGGGCGGTCCCGGTGCTGCAAAAGGCGCTTGCAAGCGAGCTCGGCGCGCCGGTGACCGTCGACCTGCAGGCGGTGGAGGTCGGCCGCGTTCCCGAGGCGCGTTCGCGCGCCGGCGATGCCTTTGCGCTGACCATCGTTTCGTCGCCGACCTCGGCCGACGCCATGACGCTGGTGATGGATGCGCATGCGGTCGCCGTCATGGTGAGCGCGCTGTTCGGCGGCGATCCCGACCAGCCGGTGGCGCCGATCGAGCGCGACCTGTCGCAGATCGAGGCCGATGTCGCGACCACCGTGTTCCAGGAGGTCGCGACGGCGCTCAACGGATCGGGCCGGCGCTCATTGGATTTGCGTCTGCCGGTGCCTCGCGCAACGTCTGGCGGCGAAGCGAGGCGGCGCATCCTGCGCGACGGCGCCGCAGTCCGCATCGTGTTTGGCATCTCCACGCAGACCGATACCGGCATGATCACGGTCATGATCCCACAGCGCATCCTTCTCTCGACGCGTGGCGCAAACGCCAAAGTCGAGGAAGGCGAGAGCAGCGAATTCGACTGGCGTGCCCGTTTCTCGGAAGAGGTGATGCGCTCGACCGTCCGGCTCGAAGCGACGATGCCGCTCGCCCGGCTGACGCTCGGCGACCTCGCCGCGTTCGAGCCCGGCCAGGTGATAGAATTCGAGGAGAATGCGCAGCTCAACGCCAGACTCAGCGCCCGCGACAAGACATTGTTTGTCTGCGAGTTCGGCAAGCTCGGACAGAACTACACCGTCCGCATCAGCCATCCGCACGATGCCGGGCAGGATTTCATCGACGGACTGATGCCGGGCTGACGCCAGGCCCGGTTTTTATGGAGACGACAGATGGCACAAACCAAGGTGGAAGCCGAACCCGACCAGCCCGACGAACAGCTCGACCGCGCCATCGAGGAACTGCGCGGCGTGCTGCGGGAGGAGGAAAAGCGCCCGGACGACGCCTTTCAGTCGGGCGCCAATTCCTCGATCATCATGACCATTCCGGTCGACGTGCAGATCATCCTCGGCAGCACGGAAATGCCGGTCTCGGAGCTGATGGCGCTGCAGAAGGGCTCCACGGTCGCGCTCAACCGCCGTATCGGCGAGCCGGTCGACGTGGTCGTCAACGGCCGCAGAATAGCGCGCGGCGAGATCACCGTGCTGGAAAGCGATCCGACGCGCTTCGGCATCAGGCTCACCGAGATCATCGCCGCGACGAAGAGCGCCTGAGAATGGTCGGCGGGCGGACCAATCGGCAGCGAGGGCAACACGCATGACGACGGCATTGGCGCTGACACGTCCGCAAAAGGCGGCAGCCATACTGGTGGCCATGGGCAAGCCCGCGGCCAGCCGGCTGCTCAAATTCTTCAAGCAGGATGAGCTGAAGGCGCTGATCGAGGGCGCGCGTCTCTTGCGCACCATCCCGCAGGCCGATCTGGAGCGCATCGTCGCCGAGTTCGAGGCCGAGTTCACCGAGGGTGCGGGCCTGCTCGATTCGGCCGACCGGATGGACACGATCCTCAACGAATCGCTGTCGCCCGAAGAGATGAGCGCCATCATGGGCGAGAAGAAGTTCGAGCCGGTCGCGGAAGGGCCCGCGCCGATCTGGCCGGACCTCGAGAAGCTCGAACCGGCAAGGCTCGGCGCCTTCCTTGCGGGCGAGCATCCGCAGACGTCCGCGATGGTGCTTTCGAAGCTGGCGCCGCAGGCCGCCGCCAATGTTCTGCTCACCATGGAAAAGCCGATGCGCAGCCAGATCATCAAGCGCATGGTGACGATGGCCAACATCCCGGACGCGGCATCCAGGATCGTCGAGAACCAGCTGCGCGTGAGCGTGCTGTCGCAGAAGGCCAGCAGGGACACCACGGCCGGGCAGGAACGCGTCGCCAGCATGCTCAACGAGATGGCGAAGCCGGAACTGGACGACCTGATGCAGGACCTGGAGGAAGCCGGCACGCCCGATCTCGCTGGCGTCAAGTCGCGGCTGTTCGCCTTCGACGATCTGCCGCTGCTGCCGCAGAAAGCCCGGGTTCTGCTCTTCGACGGGCTGTCGACCGAACTCGTCACGCTGGCGCTTCGCGGCGCGTCGCCGGAGCTGGCCGAATCGGCACTGTCGGCGATCGGCGCGCGCTCTCGCCGCATGATCGAATCCGAGCTTGGACAGGGATCGGAAGGCATTGCGCTTGCCGACATCATGGCGGCCCGCAAGAGCATATCGAGCGCCGCCATCCGGCTGTCGCGCGAAGGCGCCTTCGAGCTGCCTTCGATGCAGGCAGCCACCGCCGAAGCCGCCTGACGACAGCCACACGGTCAGAGCGTCATGGCGGAAGCGGTCGACAAGGATTCCAAAACCGAGGAAGCCACAGAAAAGAAGATCCGCGACACGATCGAACAGGGCAAGCTGCCCCATTCGCGCGAGACCGCGATCTTTGCGTCCTTCCTCGCCATCCTGGTTTTCGCGGTCTTCTACGCCAAGGATGCGATCGTCGACCTCGGCATGTTCCTGTCGACCTTCCTGGAAAAGCCGGAAGCTTGGCCGATGGACACCGAGACCGACGTCATCTCGCTCTACAGGCAGGTGATGAGCGAGATCGGCCGCGCCGTCGTCAGCCTGCTCGTGCTCCTGACGGTTGCCGGCATCGGCGCTTCGGTTTTCCAGAACCTGCCGCAGATCGTCGGTGAACGGATCAGGCCGCAGCTGTCGCGCATCTCGATCGCCAAGGGCTGGAGCCGGATGTTCGGCGTGCAGGGCTGGGTCGAATTCCTGAAATCGCTGGCAAAGCTTGGCTTCGCGATCGCGGTGCTGAGCTTCACGCTCTCGCAAGATCATCGCAAGCTGCTCGCCGGCATGATCACCAACCCGGTCTCGTTCGGCCTGGTGATACGCGGCATCTTCGTCGACATTTTGGTGGCGATCGTTTTCGTCATGGGCCTGATCGCGGTGGTCGACATCGTATGGTCGCGTTTCCACTGGCGGCGCGACCTGCGCATGACCAAGCAGGAAGTGAAGGACGAGCTGAAGCAGTCGGAAGGCGATCCGATCGTCAAGTCGCGGTTGCGCTCGCTGGCGCGCGACCGGGCGCGCAAGCGCATGATGACGGCGGTCCCGCGCGCGACGCTGGTGATCGCCAACCCGACGCACTATTCGATCGCGCTGAAATATGTGCGCGGGGAGGATTCCGCTCCCATCGTGCTCGCCAAGGGGCAGGATCTGGTGGCGCTCAAGATCCGCGAGATCGCCAGGGAGAACAACATCCCGATCTTCGAGGACGTGACGCTTGCGCGCTCCATGTACAAGCAAGTTTCGGTTGATAGCGTGATCCCGTCGCAATTCTACCAGGCGGTCGCCGAATTGGTGCGGATCGTCTACTCGAAGAAGGCCTCGCGCAAAGCAACCCAATGAACGGACGCCGCTAATCCATGGACCGGCAACCACACGCCAATTCCCGCGAGCTGATCGTCGCCAGCGCCATCGAGCCTGTTGTGGGCGAGTTGAGGCTGATCGACGTTGCCGACTATATCGCCTTCATCCGGCTCGAGCATTTCGCCTGCCTGTCGGACCTGGTGGATTCGGCGGCCGAGCTTTACTTCCGGCCGGGCACATTGCGGCTCGGCCATGGCGGCGAGGCGCATGTCGACTGGAGCGGCAGTCCGCGCATCGTGCTCGATCTCGAGCTGCGGCCGCGCGGCGTGACGGTCTATTTCCAATTGACGCTGACCGAGCGCGGGCCTTCCGTGGTGGTCAACTACGTGTCGTTCGAGAAGCCCGGCGAGACGCCTGAGCACAACACTGCCTTGCTCGAGGACGCCGTGGAGGAGGCCCGCATCCGCAGGACCGAGCCGCTGGCTTTTCCGTAACGATCTGATTGCAGCCGAGCCAATTTCGCTGCGGCACGTTTACAACGCCGCAGGCTCGGTGTTGCTACTCGATCAGGCCGAGCCGCAGCGCCTTGGCGACCGCCTGGTTGCGGTTGACCGCGTTGAGCTTCTGCGTCGACTGGGTGAGGTACTGGTTGGCAGTGTGCACCGAGAGCTTGAGAAGCTTGGCGATCTCTTCGCTGGTGTTGCCGTTGGCGGTCAGCTTCAGGCATTCGAGCTCGCGCTTGGAGATCGAGCGCATCCGGCCGCTGTCGCTGGGGCGGATGCGGGCGACGGCCGCGAAAAGCGCGAAGGAGCGAGCGTGGATCTCGCACAGCGTGTCGTTGGACAACGCCATCTCAGAGCCCAGGAAGACGACCAGCCCGCATTGCCCGCGGTCGGCATGCACGGGAAGGGCGATGCCATTGGTACCAGGCGCCAGCGGAGCAGTCGGCTCGGCCCAGGCGAGCGACTGGAAGATCTGCCGCGATCCGGCGATGCTGTCATCGGCCCACCAGCGCGGCGCCGTCGAGATGCGGCTGTGGCGCACCACATCCTCGCCATTGGCGCCGGAGATGAATTTGGTCGCGACCGCGGTGCTCGGATAGTCGGAATCGAAGCACGCTACGAGACGCGCGCGCTCAGGCGAGGGGCTGACGAAATAAAGGCCGAAGGCCGAGGCGTTGATGTCGACCGCGATCCAGCGGCAACGGCGCACGGCATCCGGAATGGTGGCCGCATGATGCGTCTCCGAGCCCAGCGAGAAGGCGCCGAAGGGATTGCGCTGATCGTTGAAAAGGGCGGCGGCCGCCTCTTTGACCTGTGCGTGCTTCAAATGATGCCGCTCCTGATCGCCGTCGCGATCGCCATCGCGCGGTTCGAGGCCGCGAATTTCTGGATGGCGTGCGTGATGTAGCTGTTGACGGTGTTGGACGAGACGCCGAGGATGACGGCCACCTCGTCGGTGGTCTTGCCTTCCGAAACCCAGAACAGGCATTCGCGCTCGCGGTCCGACAACGGGTCCTGCATGGATGCCGCCGCGATCAACTGCGGAATGCTGGAAAGCGCATAGCAGCATTTGAGCTGCGCCTTCATCAGGGCGGTCAGGTCGATCTTGCCTGCCTCGGCGGCCGAGAACAGCACGAACAGGCGCTGGCGGCCGACATTGAGCCGCAACGAGTAGATTTCGGCATGGCCGAGCACGTCGAGCAGGCGGGCCTCTTCGCCGGTCAGCAATGCGCCGGCGTCGGGCGCGTGCGCCGCCACCAATGGCTTTGGGCGCACCCCGGGCGCCACGGTCAGAGGGCCAAGCGCCAGGTTGGCGATCAGCCTTTTGCCGATCAGCTCTATGGCATCGAAGATCCAGTTCGAGGACACGATGCGCGCGTCGTTGCGGTCCTGGTCATGCACAATGGCGACCAGCATATAGCTGTCGGCGCCGATGTCGGCCGCAAGCTGCATGAAAAAACCGGTGAGATCGCCGCGGGACGTCAGGTGCGGGCCTGAAGCATCGGGTTGGAGAAGCGCGGCGGGACTGCTCATTTCCAATTCTTGGATTCTTGCCGGAATCGATCCTTGTGCCCGGTGCTGGCGAAGCCGGCGGCCGGACCCGAAACACATCACGTTTACGAAGACACACTCACGGACGCGAACGGCGCCCCAACCGCGCCGAATCCCTCCAGGGAACGCGAAACCGTCCGCGTCTGGTGCCGGCCTGGCGCCGGAACTTGAGACTTTGGGTGGTCGCCGCGCCCCCCGTGGACCGGCTGATTCGGGTCTAATCTACCCGCAGATGAATCCGACATCAAATGCGATTTGACAAAATCGAATCCGATGGACTCACGTTGCGACTCAGCAGCCGGTTTTCGCGTTGCTTGGCGGTGGTTCCAAAGCCGAATGAGGCGATGATTTCCCGGCCGGGTCGCAAAAAAAGACGCCCCCGGTTGCATCCGGGGGCGTCTGCCTTTCGGTTCGAATTGCGGTTTAGCGATCTTCGAAGCCGGTCAGCACGCCGACGGCGTTGATGCCGATCTCTTCGACCGCATAGCCGCCTTCCATGACGAACAGCGTCGGCAGGCCGAGCCTGGCGATGCGGTGGCCGATCTTGGGGTAGTCGACGCTCTTCAGCTTGAACTGGCTGATCGGGTCCTTCTCGAAGGTGTCGACGCCGAGCGAGACGATGACGACATCGGGGGCGTAGGCGGTGAGCTTGCCGCAGGCATCCTCCAGCGACGCGCTCCAGCCGTCCCAGTCGGTGCCGAAGGGCATCGGGTAGTTGACGTTGAAACCTTCGCCTTCGCCTTCGCCGCGCTCATCGGCGTGGCCGAGGAAGAAGGGATACTCGACCATTGGGTCGCCATGCAGGTTGAGCACCTGGATGTCGCCGCGGCGATAGAAGATCTCCTGCGTGCCGTTGCCGTGGTGATAGTCGACATCGAGGATCGACACGCGCCTGGCGCCCTGGTCGCGGAACCATTGCGCGACGACGGCGGCGTTGTTGATGAAGCAATAGCCGCCCATGAAGGCAGCACCCGCATGATGGCCGGGCGGGCGGCAAAGCGCGAAGGCGGTGCGCTCGCCGCCCTTGACGAGGGCGGCGGCGGTCAGCGCGACATCATAGGATGACTTGATCGCCGCCCAGGTGCCTTCGACGAAGGTGGCGCCGGCATCGAAGGAATAATAGCCGAGCAGGGCGTCGACGCGCTTCGGCGGAACGTCGCCGCGCAGGCCGCGCGTCGGCCAGGTGAAGCCCATGGCCGAGCCCGTGAAACCGGCGGCGACCCATTCCGGCCAGACCGTCGGCAGGAAATCGATGTAGTGGGCATCATGCACGCGCTTGGCGGCGGCGAAGTCGTGCTCGACGGGTCCGATGATCGGCCCGAGCTTCTCGCTCTCCACCCGCGCCTTGATGAATTCGGCTCGCGACGGTTTCTCGAAACCGGGCACGATGGCCGATGTGACCAGTTCCATCTGGCCTGAATGACCGGCGTGAAGCGGCGAAAAGACAGTCTTCATGGAATTCCCCTGGAAGTACGAAAACAGTTGGAGGTGCGAAATCAGTCGAGGTTGAGATAGGGGGTCACGAGAGCCAGCCACATGGCTTCCACATCGTCCTCTATGAGGTCGAATGTCTTGCGATCCCGCTTCAGTCCGACAAGCCTGCAGGCGTGCCCGACCTCCATCATCACCAGGCCCAGCCGCTTGGCGGTCTTTTCCTCGAGCGCCGGGTTCACATGCTGCAGCCAGGCTGCGTACAGCGCGATGATCTCCTTGTCGTATCCATCCTGGATCGGCCTCAGGTCGGCATTGCCGGATATCGCCTCGATCACCGGCATCAGCGTGACGTTGTCGAGATAGAGCCTGGATGTGTCGATGAAGAGCTTGCGCACTTCGCGCTGAAACTCGTCGCGGTTGGTGGGCTGGGCAACTTTGATACGCTTGGCAATCACCTCGGGAAAGGAAGACAGCCAGCGCCTGCCGAGTTCGAGAAGGATGGCTTCCTTGTTGGGGAAATATTGGTAGACCGAACCGACTGATAGGCCGGCGCGCTGCGCGATGGCGAGCGTCGTCGGGGTCTTGGTTCCTTGCTCGCGGGTCAGGATCAGCGCTGCGTCGAGAATCCTGTCGACCACCTTGCTCGACCGTTGCTGCCGTGGCTGCTTGCGCGGCTCGAGCGCTATTTTGGTCTTGCGGTCGAGACTGCGCTTCACTGCTCGTTGCCCCCATTCCCCGCTCGGCCTCACGCGGTGCAGTCCACTATACATGCCAAATTCCGGCTGTTGACAAACGCGAATAAACAGTCGCATTCTTTATCCACGCTGTCTTCAACGATAACAAGGGGAATTTCGAAGACGGCGCATCGGCATCGACTTTGTCCCACGGCGCCGCCCCGGTGGAGCGGCGGCTCGCAGGACTTCGCGCTGTCGGTCCCTCAGCAAATGTGGAGTCGCGATGTCGGTTGGTGGTGCGGATCTGGTGGTCGTCAACGGTCGAGTGCTGACCATGGACGATGACAATCCTGCCGCCGAGGCTATCGCCGTCAAGGACGGCGTCATCATCGCCATCGGCAGCCGCGCTTCCATCGAAGAACTCAAAGGACCGGCGACAAAAATTGTCGACGCCCAGGGCGGCTCGGTGCTGCCGGGTTTCATCGAGGCGCATATGCATCTGTTCGGCGGCGCGGCCGAGCTCGACAATCTGCATCTGGCGGGCGTGCATGGCTTCGACGCGCTGCGCGACGCGATCCAGGATTTCGCCGCGAAGCGCCCGGACGCCAAGCTGCTGATCGGCGCCGGCGTCGACTACGCGATTCTGCCCGAGCCGGTGACGCGCCACGATCTCGACCGCATCATTCCTGACCGGCCCTTCGTCATGTCGGCATCCGACCACCATACGATGTGGGCGAACACCAAGGCGCTGGAAGAGGCCGGCCTGCTGCATGGCAAGGAGGTCGGCCAAGGCAACGAGATCGTCATGGGCGCGGACGGGCTTGCCGCAGGCGAGCTGCGCGAGAGCGAGGCGTTCGGGCCGGTCCTCGACCACTACGGGGCAAATCGCGCGCGGCTTGGCCTGGAGGGAGTCGAGCCGGATCCTCATCCTTCGCCAAGCGAGCTGGCGGCCGATCGCGATCTGATGCATCGCGGGCTTGAATGGTGCGCCAAGCAAGGCATCACATCGATCCAGAACATGGACGGCAACTTCTACCAGCTCGAGCTGCTGGCCGATCTGGAAAAAGAGGGACGGTTGCTTTGCCGCACCAAAATCCCGTTCCACTTCAAGAACTTCATGAAGCTGGACATGCTGGAAAAAGCCTCGCGGATGGCCGCAACCTACAAGTCCGAGTGGCTGTCCTCCGGCATGGTCAAGGTCTTCTATGACGGCGTGCTGGATTCCTGGACCGCGGTGATGGTCGACGACTATGCCGACCGTCCCGGTTGGCGCGGCGAGCCGCTGTTTTCGCCGCAGCATTTCGCCGAGGTCGCGGTCGAGGCCGATAGGCGCGGGTTGCAGATCGCCGTGCATTCGATCGGCGATGGCGCGGTTCGCGCGGTGCTCGACGGCTATCAGGCGGCGGCGAAGAAGAACGGCAGGCGCGACAGCCGCCACCGCGTCGAGCATATCGAGGTGATCACGGCGCCCGACGTGCCGCGCTTCGCCGAACTTGGCGTTCTGGCTTCGATGCAGCCGGCGCATCCGCCGGGGGCGATGAACTTCCCGCTGGAGCCGACGATCTCGCGCATCGGCCGCGACAAGTGGCCGTCGAGCTATGCCTGGCGCACGCTGAAAAACGCCGGCGCGCGCGTGGTGTTCGCGTCCGACTGGCCAGTTTCTCCGGTCGATCCGATCCTGTCCATCCAGGCGGCAGTCATGCGCAAGCCTTGGGCGGAAGGCATGCCCGACCAGAGCTTCTCGTTGCGAGAAGCGATCCAGGGTTACACCGTCGAGGGCGCCTATGCGGAGTTCATGGAAGATCGCAAAGGTCGCCTGAAGACCGGCTATCTCGCCGACATCGTCGTCTTGTCGGCCGATATCGAGGCGACCGCGCCGGAAGCGCTGCACACGGTGCGCCCGGTCACCACCATCTGTGGCGGCAGGGTCACCTATCAGGCCTGAGGTGCGGCATGGGAATTGCATTTGAAAATCAGGTAGCAGCTCCGCAGTTGCCAAGCCCCACGGCTTATGGTCACAATCAAACAGGAACACACCTCCGGAAAGAGCAGGCTCTCTCAATGGGGTAATCGTGCCGGAACAACCGGGTAAGAACGCGATCGAAGTTCGCGGTGTTCGCAAGGTTTTCGGAACCGGCGAAAACCAGGTAGCCGCCCTCGACACGGTTTCGGTGTCGATCCGCGAAAATGAGTTTTTCACGCTGCTCGGTCCGTCTGGATGCGGAAAGACGACGCTGCTGAGATTGATTGCCGGCTTCGATTTCCCGAGCGCCGGCGAGATCCTGCTGCACGGCCAGGACATCGCGCCGCTGCCACCGTTCAAACGTCCGGTCAACACCGTCTTCCAAAGCTATGCGCTGTTCCCGCACATGACGGTGGCGCAGAATATCGGCTTCGGGCTGGAGATGCTCGGCAAGCCGAAAGCGGAGATCGAGGCCCGCGTCGCCCAGATGCTGAAGCTGGTCAAGATGGAGGCGCTGAAGGCGCGCCGCACCAGCCAGATCTCCGGCGGCCAGCAGCAGCGCGTGGCGCTGGCCCGGGCGCTGGCGCCGCAGCCGAAGGTGCTGCTGCTCGACGAGCCTTTGTCGGCGCTGGACTACAAGCTGCGCAAGGAAATGCAAATCGAGCTGAAGCGGCTGCAGCACGAGACCGGCATCACCTTCATCTTCGTGACCCATGACCAGGAAGAAGCGCTGACCATGTCCGACCGCATCGCGGTGATGTCGGCCGGCAAGATCCTGCAGGTCGGCGCGCCGCGCGACATCTATGACCGGCCGGCCGAACGTTTCGTCGCCGACTTCATCGGCGAGACCAATTTCCTGCCGGGCACGGTGGTATCGAAGCAGGCCGGCGTGGCGACAGTCAAGTTCGCCAGCAACGCGACGATCAGCGCCGGCTATCCGGAAGGCTTCGATCCGACCGGCGAGGTGACGCTGGTGGTTCGTCCCGAGCATGCCGATCTGGTCCCCGATCCGGCCAAGGGCACGATCGCCGGCACGCTCTCCAACATCGTCTATTTCGGCACCGACACGCACTACCACGTCAAGCTCGATGGCGGCGGCGAGAATTTCATCGTGCGCCACCAGAACAGCCGTTCGAGCGCGGTGACCTACGAGACCGGCGTCAAGGTCGGCATCCAGTTCGAGGAGGACGCCGCCCGCGTCCTGAAAGACTGATGACGACAGCTGCTCTCTCCTCAGGCCCGCCCTCCAAGGCCGCGTTGTTCGAAGCCAAGGCGGTGAAGACCAGCGCGCGACGCAACCGACTCCTGTCGCTGCCGGCGCTGATCATCATCGGCATTTTCGGCGTGCTGCCGCTGATCATCATCTGCGTCTATTCGTTCCTCGTCGCCGCGCCTTATGGCGGCGTGCAGTGGCAGTTCTCGACCGACGCCTATCTGAACTTCCTGTTCCAGCGCGACATTTTCGACGACACGCTGCAATTCACGCCGGACTTCCTGATCATCTATCTGCGTTCGTTCCTGTTCGCGGCGGTGACGACTGTCATCTGCCTGCTGCTCGGTTTTCCGACCGCCTATTTCATGGCGACGCGGCCGCCGGCGCAGCGCAATTGGTGGGTGCTTCTGATCACCATCCCATTCTGGTCGAACCTTCTGGTCCGCACGCTGGCGATCATGTTCATCATCCGTGACGAGGGCCTGATCAACAACGCGCTGATCGGGCTGGGGGTGATCGATAAGCCGATCACCATGCTCTACACCAACTTCGCCATCCAGCTCGGCCTGCTCTACGCGTTCCTGCCGTTCATGGTGCTGCCGCTCTATTCGAGCCTCGAGAAGCTCGACTTCCGGCTTATCGAAGCGGCCTACGATCTTTATGCGACGCGCCGGCAAGTGCTGTGGCGGGTGATCATTCCGCTGTCCAAGCCCGGCATCATCGCCGGATGCCTGCTCGTCTTCATCCCGGCCCTCGGCGCCTATGTGACGCCACTCATCCTCGGCGGCGGCATCCACCTGATGATCGGCGACCTGATCGCCCAGCAATTCGGCTCGGGGCGCAACTGGCCGCTCGGCTGCGCGCAGGCGCTGATCCTGATGGCCGCCGTGCTGGTTGCGCTTTACTTCTATGTCCGCAACACGTCGGGCAAGGTGCAGCATGGCTGAGCCCCGCGTCATGGATATCAAGGACCAGCCGGGGTTCCGATCGATCGCCATCATCTGCCTGCTGGTGCTCTATGTGCCGGTGCTTATCCTGATGATCTTCTCGCTGAACAGCGGCTCACTGGTCACGCATTGGGAAGGCGTCACGCTCGGCTGGTACGGCAGCGCCTTCCTCAACGAGGAATTCCATGCCGCGGCCAAGAACACGCTGATCATCTCGGTGACCGCGACGATCGTCTCGACGATCTGCGCGACGCTGGCGGCGATCGGAATGACCCGGGTGAAGCCGTGGCGTGGGCTGGCGGCGGCATTCATGGTTATCAACCTGCCGCTGATGGTGCCCGAGATCATCACGGCGGTTGCGACGCTCTCCTTCTTCGCGCTGATCGCCGGTGCGTTCAGGCTGAATTTCGGCATCGGCAATCTGATCCTCGCCCACACCGTGTTCTGCATCCCCTTCGCCTATATGCCGATCCGGGCGCGGCTGGAGGACATGGACCTGACGCTGGAATATGCCGCAGCCGATCTTTACGCGACGCCGTGGAACGCCTTCAGGCGCATTACGCTGCCGCTCTTGGTTCCCGGCGTTATGTCGGGCGCTGCGCTCGCCTTCATCGTCTCCTTCGACGATTTTACCATCACGCAGCTCGTCGCAGGTCCCGGCCAGACGACACTGCCCCTCTATATATGGAACCAGATCCGGCGGCCGATGACGCCCGAGATCAACGCCATCTCCACCATCCTGCTTATGGTGTCGATCCTGTTCGTCTCGGTCTCTTTCCTGATTGCGCGCCGACGCGCCAAATGAGCTCCAACACACAACAATGGGAAGGCAAGGAGAACATAAAATGTCTGGAAAACTGATGGCGGCCGTTTCCGCGGCAGTGCTTTTATGGGCAGTGCCGGCGCTCGCCGACGGCGAACTGCACATCTACAATTGGGGTGACTACACCAATCCGAAGCTGATCGAGAAGTTCGAGAAGCAGTACAACATCAAGGTGACGCTGGACGATTACGACTCAAACGAAACCATGCTGTCCAAGGTGCGCGCCGGCAATTCCGGCTACGACATCGTGGTGCCGTCGGACTACACCGTGAAGATCATGATCGAAGAGGGCCTGCTCGAAAAGACCGAGCCCAACGCGATGCCGAACGGCAAGAACCTCGACCCGCGCTTTGTCGACATCTACTGGGACAAGGGGCGCCACTACACCGCGCCGTGGCAGTTCGGCACGACAACGTTCTCGGTCAATACCGACAAGTTCAAGGGCGACATCGACACGTTGGCCATCCTGTTCAACCCGCCGGATGAGCTCAAGGGCCAGATCAACGTCCTCGACGACGTCAACACCGTCATGCATGCGGCGGAGCGTTATGCCGGCGTGCCGCGCTGCGGCGCCGACAAGGCCAATCTGAAGAAGGTCAACGACATCCTGGTGGCTGCCAAGCCGTCGTGGAAGACGTTCAGCTACGACACCATCACCAAGATCACCTCGGGCGACGTGATCGTCACCGAGCAATGGAATGGCGCGGCCTATCGTTCGCGCCAGAAGATCCCGGCAATCAAATATGCCTATCCGAAGGAAGGCATCGAAGGCTGGATGGACAATGTCGCGGTGCTGAAGGGCGCCAAGAACCTGGAGAACGCCAAGCTATTCCAGGACTTCGTCATGGCGCCTGAGAACGCGGCGCTGATCTCGGACTTCGCCGGCTACGACAACGGCATTGCCGGCAGCCACAAATTCCTGCCGCCGGAGTTCGCCAACTCACCGGAACTTAATCCGCCGGCCGGCGCCCCGACGCCGGAATTCGTGCCGCCATGCCCGCCGGAAGTGGTGGAGATCTATAACAAGATCTGGACCAACCTGCGCAAGTAATTTTGCAGGTGGGCATGAAAGGAGGGGAGGCTCCGGCCTCCCTTTCTTGTGACTGTGCATGTCGTTCGCCCAAACCGGCGCACGCATTTGGGTGACATGCATCGAGGAGGAAATCTTGTCGTCTTACCGCAACTCCGATCCGCGGCCGCCGATTATGCAGGGCTCGCCGCCCAAGCTGTTGTCGCCGAAGCTCGATTGGGACCGGCCCCCCTGGAATCGCTGGGCCTTTCAGCACATCCGCGAATTCCTGCCGACGGTCGAGGTGTGGCGCGGCAGCGGCCACCGCCGTCGCCTGGAGCGCGCGGAGGTGGACCTCGACGAATTGCCGGTGGTCGATAGCAACGGAGCGCCGACGACGCTCGCGGGCTTGCTGGACGAAACCTTTACCGACGGCTTCCTGGTGCTGAAGAACGGCAAGGTCGCCTATGAGCGCTATTTCAACGGCATGGACGAGCGCACGCTGCATCTGTCGCAGTCGATGGCGAAATCGGTCACGGGTTCGGTGTGCGGCATACTGGTCGGGCGCGGCCTGATCGATCCGGCGAAGCTCGTCACCGACTATCTACCGGAACTCGCCGAAACCGGCTGGGCCGGGGCCACCGTGCAGCATGTGCTCGACATGACGACGGGCGTGCGCTTTTCCGAGGAATACACCGATCGCTATTCCGAGATCGGCCAGGTCGATGTCGCAACCGGCTGGAAGCCGGTCCCACCGGGCGGCGATCCGGAGTTCGCGTGGCCCTCGCACATGTTCGAGCTGATCCTGCGGCTGAAGGACCAGGTGCGCCCGCATGGCGAGGCGTTCGAGTACCGCTCGATCGAGACCGACGTGCTCGCCTTCGTCATGGAGCGGGTGAGCGGCAAGCGCCTGGCGCAGCTCGTCTCGGAGGAGCTCTGGCAGAAACTCGGCGCCGACGAGAGCGCCTGCTTCACTGTCGACAGCGCCGGCTATGCGCTGGCCGATGGCGGCTTCAACGCGACGCTGCGCGACTATGGCCGCTTCGGGCAATTGATCCTCGACAATGGCGGCGGGGTGATCCCGGCCGACTGGATCGAGGCGACGCGCAGCGGCAGGCATGGCCCGAATTTCAGCCCTAGCCTTCCGGACGGGAGCTACCGCAACCAGTTCTGGATCGAGGATTCACACTCGCGCTCGCTGATGTGCCGCGGCGTGTTCGGCCAATTGATCCATATGAGCTGGGAACACAGGATGGTCGTGGTGAAGCTTTCGACCTATCCGGATTTCACCAACAAAGCCTATTCCGTGGCGACGCTGAAGGCCGTCCATGCCATAGCCGCGGCGCTGGCCTGAAAACCCCCAACATAGCAGCCGCGAGAGCATCATGACCGGCAAAACCGCGTTCGAGACACAGTATGGCTTTGCCCGCAAGGACGTGCGGCTTGAGACCTGGCGGCTTTCGCCGTTCAACCGATGGTCGTTCCAGAATGTCGGCGAACTGGTGCCGAGCGCGCATGTCGCGGCGGCGCCCGGCGGCGAGGAGCAGGCAAAATCGGTCGGCACGTTGCTCGAAGAGAAGGTTTCGTTCGCCGGCGGCAGCGAAACCGTCGGGAACTTCTTGAAGCGCTCCGATACGGACGGGCTGACGATCCTGAGGGGCGGCAAGCTGGTCGGCGACTGGTCGGCGCCGCATATGCCGTTCGGAGCGCGTCACATCATCTTTTCGATCAGCAAGTCGGTGACCGCCATTCTTGTCGGCATATTGGAAGGCGAGGGGCTGTTCGATCCCAACGCACCCGTGACGCACTACATCCCGGAGGCCAAGGGCTCCGCCTATGGCGATGCGAGCGTGCGCAACGTGCTCGACATGACGGTCAGCCTCGATTTCGAGGAAGCCTATCTCGATCCGGAAAGCGCGTTTGCCCGTTATCGCCGTTCGACCTTGTGGAATCCGGGCGGCGGGTCGGAAAGCCTCGCGGCATTCCTGCTGACGCTGCAGCGTCTCGTTGAGCCGCACGGGCAGACCTATCGCTACCGCTCGCCCAATTCAGACATGCTTGGCATCCTGGTGGAGCGGGCATCAGGCAAGCGTGTCAGCCAATTGCTCAGCGAAAAGCTGTGGCTGCCGCTGGGCGCCGCAAGCGAAATGTCTGTGACGGTCGACATGGAAGGCACGGCGCGCACCGCCGGCGGCATGTCGATGACGCCACGCGATCTTGCCCGTATCGGCGAGATGATGCGGCAGGGCGGCACGGCCAACGGCCGCCGCATCGTCCCGGAAGCCTGGGTGCGCGACACGGTCGCCACCGGCGGCAGCTTTGAGGCCTGGCAGCGCGGCACGATGGCGTTCCTGTTCCCAAAGGGGCGCTACCGCAACAAATGGTACCAGACCGGCCATGACAGCGGCGCCTTCTGCGGCATCGGTATCCACGGCCAGTGGCTTTACGTCAATCCGAAGACGGAAGTGGTCATCGCCAAGATGTCGTCGCAGCCGGAACCTGTCGATGATCGGCTCGACCTCGACCTCGTCAGCTTCTTCGAGGCGCTGAGCACGATGGTCTGAACCGTTCGGCGGGTCGCATTCATAGCTGTTTCCTGTGGACCTCCAGGGGTAGTTGAAAACGGCGTGGTTGGCGCGGCCGGCATCCCGGCCTATGGTCGCCGCTCTTTTCGACAGGAACGAGCATGGCATCGGACATCAAGCGCATCGCAGCAATCATCGCGGCCGAGATCGGCGCACGGCCGGAACAGGCCGCGGCGGCGATCGGGCTGCTCGACGAGGGCGCCACGGTGCCTTTCGTGGCGCGTTACCGCAAGGAAGTCACCGGCGGGCTCGACGACACGCAGTTGCGCGATCTTTCCGAGCGGCTCGCCTATCTGCGCGAGCTCGACGCGCGGCGCGAGACGATCGTCAGCTCCATCCGCGAGCAGGGCAAGCTGACCGAGGAGTTGGAGGCCAAGATCGCCGCGGCCGCCACCAAGGCCGAGCTTGAGGATATCTACCTGCCCTACAAGCCGAAGCGGCGCACCAAGGCCGAGATCGCCAGGGAACGCGGGCTCGGGCCGCTCGCCGAAGCCATCCTCGCCGACCGCTCCAAAATTCCGGCCGAGCTTGCGCTCGCCTATGTCACGGAAGAGGTGGCCGACGCCAAGGCGGCGCTTGAAGGCGCGCGCGACATCCTGTCCGAGCAGTTCGCCGAGAATGCCGATCTGGTCGGCAAGCTGCGCGCCTATATGAAGGAACGCGCCTTCCTGCGCGCAAAAGTCGTCGACGGAAAGCAGGAGGCCGGCGCGAAATTTTCCGACTATTTCGACCATGTCGAGCGCTGGTCGGGCGTGCCCAGCCACCGTGCGCTCGCCATGCTGCGTGGCCGCAACGAAGAGGTGCTGTCGCTCGACATCGAGGTCGATGCCGACGACGCCTCGCCGGTGAAACCGGTCGAGCGCATGATCGCCAATGCCTATGCCATCGGCGGCACGCTGCCCGGTGACAAATGGCTGATGGAGGTCGCCGGCTGGACGTGGCGGATAAAACTGTCGCTGCATCTGACGCTCGACCTGATGCGCGACTTGCGTGAACGGGCCGAGGAAGAGGCGATCCACGTCTTCGCCCGCAATCTCAAGGACCTGCTGCTCGCCGCTCCCGCCGGCTCGCGGCCGACGATGGGTCTCGACCCCGGCATCCGCACCGGCGTCAAGGTGGCGGTGGTCGACGGCACCGGCAAGCTGGTGGCGACCACGACGGTCTATCCCTTCCCGCCGAGGAACGACATTCGCGGCACGCAGGCCGAGCTTGCGGCGCTCATCCGCCAGCACAAGGTCGAGCTGATCTCGATCGGCAACGGCACCGGCAGCCGTGAGACAGAGAAGCTTGTTGCCGACATGCTGTCGGACCTGCCGGCTGGCGCCGGGCCGAAGCCGCTCAAGGTGATCGTCAGCGAAGCGGGTGCTTCCGTCTATTCCGCGTCGGCCACGGCAGCAGCGGAGTTCCCGGGCCTCGATGTCTCGCTGCGCGGCGCGGTGTCGATCGCCAGGCGCCTGCAGGATCCGCTGGCCGAGCTGGTCAAGATCGAGCCGAAGTCGATCGGCGTCGGCCAGTACCAGCACGATGTCGACCAGTACCGGCTCGGCCGCTCGCTCGAAGCGGTGGTCGAGGATGCGGTGAACGCCGTCGGCGTCGACCTCAACACGGCGTCGGCGCCGCTTTTGGCGCGCGTGTCGGGATTGGGGCCGTCGCTGGCCGAGGCGATCGTTGCGCATCGCGATGCGGCCGGGCCGTTTGCCAGTCGCAAGGATCTGCTCAAGGTGGCGCGGCTCGGGCCGCGCGCCTTCGAGCAAAGCGCCGGCTTCCTGCGCATTCCGAATGGCGCGGAGCCGCTCGATGCGTCCTCGGTGCACCCGGAAGCCTATGGCGTGGCAAAGAAGATCGTTGCCGCTTGCGGCCGCGACGTGCGCGCGCTGCTAGGTGACAGTGCCGCGCTCAAGGCGCTGGATCCACGCGTCTTCGTCGATGAGCGCTTCGGCCTGCCGACGGTGCGCGACATCATCGCCGAATTGGAAAAGCCCGGACGCGATCCGCGCCCCGGCTTCAAGACCGCGACTTTTGCCGAGGGCGTCGACGACATTAAGGATTTGAAGCCAGGCATGCTGCTCGAAGGCACCGTCACCAATGTCGCGGCCTTCGGCGCCTTCGTCGACATCGGCGTGCACCAGGACGGGCTGGTGCATGTCTCGCAACTCGCCGACCGCTTCATCAAGGACGCGCATGAGGTGGTAAAAGCCGGCGACGTGGTGAAGGTGCGGGTCGTCGATGTCGACATCAAACGCAAGCGCATCGGGCTGTCGATGCGCAAGGATGGCGGCGAAGGCGGCGCGCTGCGTGGCGGCCAGCGCGATCACGGCGGCGGCAAGCCCGCCCCGCGCTCGCCGGCGCCGCAGCGCCAGCCGGAAAAGCCTTCGCAGGGCGCGTTCGGCGCGGCGCTCGCCGAGGCGATGAAGCGGAAGTAGCTACCAGGCGAGGACAGCCGGCTCCTTGCCGATCTGGGCCAGCAGCCAGTCGCGAAAGCTGGCAACCGGCGGATGTCCTCGCTTGTCATTCGGCACGACCAGATAATAGGCGCTGCGGCTCTGCATCGGTTGGCCGGGCGCCGGCAGCAACTGGCCGCGCTGCAATTCGCCTGAGATCAGGATTTCCGGCAGCAGCGCCACGCCAAGGCCGGCCATGCAGGCCTGCGCAACCGTTCCGAACTGCTCGAACTGCATGCCGGGCCCGGTCGGCGCCTCGAGCCCCTGGTGTTCGAACCATTCACTCCACGCGCCGGGGCGGGTCGCCATATGCAGCAGCGGCAGGCGGCTGATGTCGGCCGGGGTGGCGATGTCGCGGGTGGCGAGAAATCCGGGCGAGACCACCGGCATCACGGTCTCGCGCATCAGAAGCGTGCAGTCAGCGTCCGGCCAGTCGGGCATGCCGTGATGAATGGCGGCGTCGAGCCGTTCGCGGGCGAAGTCGAACCGTCCGATGCGGGTGGCGAAGTTGATGGTGATATCGGGGTGGCGCGTTACGAAATCCGGGATCAGCGGCATCAGCCAGCGCGTGCCGAAGGTCGGCAGGATGGCAAGGTTCAAGGCGCCGTTATGCCGATTGCTCATCAATCCGAGTGCTGCGTCGCGCAACTGGCCAAGTGCGGAGCGCACCGCTTCGGCATAGATTTCGCCCGCCGCGGATAAGCGGACATTGCGGCTGTCGCGCTCGAATAGCCGCCGGCCGAACTGTTCTTCCAACAGGTTGATCTGCCGGCTGACGGCGCCCTGAGTCAAATCGAGCTCGCGCGCGGCGGCGGTGAAGGAGCCAAGCCGCGCCACCGCCTCGAAGGCGGCAAGCGCGGGGGTGTTCGGCAAGAGGCGGCGCTGAACGTTCATGATCCATTACTAACGCTCATTGATCCGCGATGCAATTTCGTTTGATTTTTCGCGTGCGCAAGCGGATAAGCCGGACACATCAAAAATACTGGGAGCCCGAGGCCATGGCCGCCGATAAGAACGCTTTCGTGTGGAATGATCCCTTCCTGATCGAGGACCAGCTTTCCGAGGATGAGCGCATGGTGCGCGACGGCGCAGCCGCCTTCGCCGCCGACAAACTCGCGCCGCGCATCGAGGAAGCCTATGCCGACGAGAAGACCGATCCCTCGATCTTCCGCGAGATGGGCCAGGCGGGTCTGCTCGGCATCACCATCCCGGAGGAATATGGCGGGCTCGGCGCCGGATACGTGACCTATGGGCTGGTGGCGCGCGAGGTCGAACGCATCGATTCCGGCTACCGCTCGATGATGAGCGTGCAGTCGTCGCTGGTCATGTATCCG
The DNA here is from genome assembly GCF_003952405.1 of Mesorhizobium sp. M2A.F.Ca.ET.043.02.1.1. Classification (NCBI taxonomy): domain Bacteria; kingdom Pseudomonadati; phylum Pseudomonadota; class Alphaproteobacteria; order Hyphomicrobiales; family Phyllobacteriaceae; genus Mesorhizobium; species Mesorhizobium sp. M2A.F.Ca.ET.043.02.1.1. The sequence goes on along the minus strand of NZ_CP034445.1, from coordinate 1,438,256 downwards.
ATCCATGCCTATGGCTCGGAAGTGCAGCGCAAGAAATACCTGCCGAAGCTGGCGTCGGGGGAATGGATCGGCTGCTTCGGCCTGACCGAGCCGGATGCCGGCTCCGACCCGGGCGGCATGAAGACGCGCGCCGAGAAGACCGCCAACGGCTACAAGCTCTCCGGCTCCAAGATGTGGATCTCCAACGCGCCGATCGCCGATGTGTTCGTCGTCTGGGCGAAGCTGAAGGGTGAGAACGGCAAGGACGAGATCCGCGGCTTCGTGCTGGAAAAGGGCATGAAGGGCCTGTCGGCGCCGAAGATCGGCGGCAAGCTCTCGCTGCGCGCCTCGATCACCGGCGAGGTGGTGCTGGAAGGTGTCGAGGTCGGCGAAGAGGCGCTGCTGCCCAACGCCAGGGGTCTTGGCGGCCCGTTCGGCTGCCTCAACCGGGCGCGTTACGGCATCTCCTGGGGCTCGATGGGCGCCGCCGAGGATTGCTGGCACCGGGCGCGGCAATACGGCCTCGACAGAAAACAGTTCGGCAAGCCGCTCGCCGGCACGCAGCTCTTCCAGAAGAAGCTCGCCGACATGCAGACGGAGATCGCGCTTGGACTGCAGGGCTCATTGCGCGTCGGCCGGCTGATGGACGAGGGCAAGATGGCGCCGGAGATGATCTCGATCGTCAAGCGCAACAATTGCGGCAAGGCGCTCGACATCGCCCGCCAGGCCCGCGACATGCATGGCGGCAACGGCATCCAGATCGGCTACCACGTCATGCGCCACGCGCAGAACCTGGAGACGGTGAACACCTATGAGGGCACGCATGACGTGCATGCGCTGATCCTCGGAAGGGCGCAAACCGGCATCCAGGCGTTTTTCTAAGCCGGCAAGGCTGCTTAAATTAGTTGCAGCGCAACATCTCTGCTTGGAGAATGGCCAGCATCTATGTCAGGGTTCGGCGGAGTGAAACGCCGAACTCCGGGGTACCATGGCAATTCTGGCAGCCGTTCATCACCTGACCCACTACAAATATGACCGGCCGGTGGTGCTTGGTCCCCAGGTGATCAGGCTGCAGCCGGCGCCGCATTCGCGCACCAAGGTGCTCAGCCATTCGCTGAAGGTCGAGCCGAAGAACCACTTCGTCAACCTGCAGCAGGATCCCTACGGCAATTTCCTCGCCCGCTTCGTCTTCCCTGAGCCGGTGACCGAACTCAAGATCGAAGTCGACCTAGTCGCCGACATGACGGTCTACAACCCGTTCGATTTCTTCGTTGAGGAGAGCGCCGAGACCTTTCCGTTCGACTATCCGGAAGAAATCAAGGAAGACCTCGCCATCTACCGGACGCCAGAGCCGGCGGGACCCTTGCTGTCGAAATTCCTGGAAAGCATCGACCGCAGCCCGACAAACACCGTCAATTTCCTGGTCGATCTCAATGCTAGGCTGCAGCGCGAGATCGCCTATATCGTGCGCATGGAGACAGGCGTGTTCTCGCCGGAGGAGACGCTTGCCGCTGCCAAGGGCTCGTGCCGGGATTCGAGCTGGCTGCTGGTGCAGATCCTGCGCAATCTCGGCATCGCCGCACGCTTCGTCTCCGGCTATCTGATCCAGCTCAAGCCCGATCTGGTGTCGCTCGATGGGCCGTCCGGAACGTCGGTCGATTTCACCGACCTGCACGCCTGGTGCGAGGTCTATATTCCAGGCGCCGGCTGGATCGGTTTCGATCCGACTTCCGGCCTGCTCACCGGCGAGAGCCATGTGCCGCTGGCAGCGACGCCGCATTATCGCAATGCAGCACCCATCTCCGGCATGGCGAGCTTCGCCAATGTCGATTTTGGCTTCGACATGCGGGTCGACCGCATCGCCGAGCATCCGCGCATCACCAAGCCGTTCTCGGATGAGAGCTGGAAAGCGCTCGATGCTCTTGGCAACAAGGTCGATGCCGTTCTGCGCGAGCAGGACGTGCGGCTCACCATGGGCGGCGAGCCGACCTTCGTGTCGATCGACGATTTCGAATCCGCCGAATGGAACACCGCCGCCGTCGGCCCGACCAAGCGTGACAAGGCGGACCAGCTCATCCGCCGGCTGCGCGAGCGCTTCGCGCCGGGCGGTTTCCTGCATTATGGCCAGGGCAAGTGGTATCCGGGAGAGAGCCTGCCGCGCTGGACCTTCTCGCTCTACTGGCGCACCGACGGCGAGCCGGTGTGGCGCGACCCGTCGCTGATCGCGCGCGAGAATGGCAATGCCGCGATCGGTCCCGAACAGGCCGAAAGCCTGCTCACGGCGATCGCCGGCGAGCTCGGCATCGACAAGGCGATGGTGAGCGAGGCCTATGAAGATCCGGCCGAATGGCTGCTCAAGGAAGGCAAGCTGCCGGACAATGTCGATCCGTCCAATTCGAAGCTGGAAGACCCGGAAGAGCGCAGCCGCATGGCGCGTGTTTTCGAGCGCGGGCTGACCAAGCCGTCGGGTTATGTGCTGCCGGTGCAGCGATGGAACAGCCAGGCCGCTGGCCAGCGCTGGCGCTCGGAGAAATGGAAGACGAGGCGCGGCCGCCTGTTCCTGGTGCCGGGCGACTCCCCGGTCGGCTATCGCCTGCCGCTCGGCACACTGCCTTATGTTCCGCCGGCGCAATTCCCGTATATCGTGCCGGTCGATCCCTCCGTGCCGCGTGGCGCGCTGCCGACGCGCGAGGCCATCTTGCCCCAGCCGTCGCCAGCTGAATTGGAAGGCGCGGACGAAATGGCACGCCGCCAGCAGACCGTGTCTTTCACCGCTGCGAGCGCACAGCAGGACCGCGTCGAGCAGCAACTGACGGAGATCGGCGGCGCGGTGCGCACGGCGCTCACCGTCGAGCCGCGCGACGGCCGGCTCTGCGTATTCATGCCGCCGGTCGAGGCGTTGGAGGACTATCTCGAACTGGTGGCGGCGGCGGAGAACGCGGCGAAGGCCATCGGCCTGCCGGTGCATATCGAAGGCTACGCCCCGCCGCACGATCCGCGCCTCAACGTCATCCGCGTGGCGCCGGATCCCGGCGTCATCGAGGTGAACATCCACCCGGCCGCCAACTGGACCGAATGCGTCGCCACCACTACCGCGATCTACGAGGAAGCACGGCAGTCGCGGCTCGGCACCGACAAGTTCATGATCGATGGCCGCCATACCGGAACCGGCGGCGGCAACCATGTCGTGGTCGGCGGCGCGACGCCCAATGACAGCCCGTTCCTGCGCCGGCCCGACCTGTTGAAGAGCCTGGTGCTGCAATGGCAGCGGCATCCGTCGCTGTCCTATATGTTTTCCGGCCTGTTCATCGGTCCGACCAGCCAGGCGCCGCGCTTCGACGAGGCGCGGCACGATTCACTTTACGAGCTGGAGATCGCGCTGGCGCAGGTGCCTCATCCGGACAAGGGCAATGCACCGTTGCCATGGCTGGTCGACCGGCTATTCCGCAACCTCCTGACCGACGTGACCGGCAATACGCACCGTTCGGAAATCTGCATCGACAAATTGTTCTCGCCGGACGGCCCGACCGGCCGGCTGGGACTGGTCGAATTCCGCGGCTTCGAGATGCCGCCCAATGCGCGCATGAGCCTCGCCCAGCAGTTGCTGGTCCGCGCGATCATCGCCCGCGCCTGGAAGAACCCGCTCGACGGACGCTTCGTGCGCTGGGGCACGTCGCTGCACGACCGCTTCATGCTGCCGCATTTCGTCTGGGCGGATTTTCTCGACGTGCTGGAGGACCTGCAGCTCAACGGCTTCGACTTCCGCCCCGAATGGTTCGCGGCCCAGCTCGAGTTCCGCTTCCCCTTCTGCGGCGAGGTTCAGCATGCCGGCGTGAAGCTGGAGCTCAGGCAGGCGCTGGAGCCCTGGCATGTGATGGGCGAGCAGGGCGCGATCGGCGGCACGGTACGCTTCGTCGATTCCTCGGTCGAGCGGCTGCAGGTGCGGACGGAAGGCCTCAATCCGGAGCGTCACGCCATCGTCTGCAACGGCCGCATCGTGCCGATGAAGGTTACCGACACCAGAGAGGTCGCGGTGGCCGGCGTGCGCTTCAAGGCCTGGCAGCCGGCCTCCGGGCTGCATCCGGCGCTGCCGGTCAACACGCCGCTGGTCTTCGACATCTATGACCGCTGGTCGGGCCGCTCGGTCGGTGGCTGCGTCTATCACGTCGCGCATCCGGGCGGCCGCAACTACGACACCTTCCCGGTCAACGGCAACGAGGCCGAGGCCCGACGCCTCGCCCGCTTCGAGCCACGCGGCCATACGCCGGGCGGCTATGTGCTGCGCGACGAAGAAGCCTCTGAAGAGTTCCCGATGACCCTTGACCTCAGGCGGCCGGCGAGACTCTGATCGACAATGGCCAAGGGGAATCAGAAACGGGCGGGCGGCAGGCCGCGGGCGCAGAGCCTGCTGGAACGCTACCGGCCGATCGAAGGCGTCGTCGACGAGATGGTCGACGCGTCGGGCAGCCCGCGTCCGGCCTGGCGCTCCTTCATCGACGCACTCGACGTTTTGGGGGCGGAGCGGCTTGGGCAGCGTTTTGCCCGGGCCGACCAGTATCTGCGCGACGCCGGCGTCTATTACCGCGTCTATGACAAGGCAGGTGCCAATGAGCGGGAATGGCCGCTCGCCTATGTTCCGCTGCTGATCGATGAGCAGGAATGGGCCGAGATCAGCGCCGGACTGGTCCAGCGCGCCGACCTGTTCGAGGCGATCCTGGCGGACATATACGGGCCGAACCGGCTGATCGAGAAGGGCATCTTGCCGGCCGGGCTGATCGCGGCGAGCCCGGAATATCTGCGCCCCATCGCCGGCGTGAGGCCGGCCAGCGGGCATTTCCTGCACATGGTCGCCTTCGAGCTCGGCCGTGGCCCGGACGGCCGCTGGTGGGTGCTGGGCGACCGCACCCAGGCGCCGTCGGGCGCCGGTTTCGCGCTGGAGAACCGTGTCGCCACGACGCGGGCGCTGTCGGACATCTATGGCGAGATGCATGTGCACCGCCTTGCCGGCTTCTTCCGCCGCTTTCGCGACGCGCTGAACGGCATGGCCAAGGATTCCAGCGGTCGTGTCGCCATCCTGACGCCGGGGCCGCTCAACGAAACCTATTACGAGCATGCCTATATCGCCCGCTATCTCGGCATCATGCTGCTCGAGGGCGAGGACCTGACCGTCTCCGGCGGCAGGCTGATGGTGCGCACCGTTTCCGGCCTGATGCCGATCGGCGTCTTGTGGCGGCGGCTCGATGCGGCCTTTGCCGACCCGCTGGAGCTCAAGCCGGACTCGCAGATCGGCACGCCGGGGCTTGTCGAGGCGATCCGGCGCGGCACGGTGTCAGCCGTCAATGCGCTGGGCTCGGGCCTGATGGAGACGCGGGCGCTGCTGTCCTTCCTGCCCAGGATCGCGCGGGAACTGCAGGCTGACGACCTCAAGCTGCCGAACATCGCCACCTGGTGGTGCGGGCAGGAGAGCGAGCGCGCCCATGTGCTTGCCAATATCGACCGCATGGTGGTCGGCCCGGCGCTGTCGACCAGACTCGCCTTCGAGGATGACGGCGCGACCCGGCTCGGATCATCCCTGTCGGCCGGCGAGCGGGCCGAGCTCGTCGCGCGGATCGAAGCGGATGGCGCCGGTTTCGTCGGCCAGGAAGCGGTGACGCTGTCGACCACACCGGTGTTTGTCGGCGGTTTGCTGGAACCACGACCCGCCAGCCTGCGCGTCTATCTGGCGCGCACGCCGGAAGGCTGGACCGTGATGCCCGGTGGCTTCGCCCGCGTCGGCTTCTCGCTCGACCCGACGGCGATCGCCATGCAGCGCGGCGGCCAGGCCGCGGATGTCTGGGTGGTCAGCGACAGGCCGGTCGAGCGCGAGACGCTGCTGCCGCAGGAACATGAGAGCTTCACCCGCAGCATGCCGGGCAGCCTCCCCAGCCGCGCGGCGGAGAACCTGACCTGGCTAGGACGCTATATCGAGCGCTCGGAAGACACGTTGCGCGTGTTGCGCGCCTATCACGTGCGGCTTGCCGAGACGTCCGATCCGGACATGCCGCTGCTGGCCGATATCAGGGACTATCTCGAGCCGTACGGCATCGACGTCGGAACGGCGATACCGCCGGGGTTGATCGGGACCTTGGACAGCGCGGTCTACAGTGCTGGCCAGATTCGTGACCGCTTCTCGCCCGATGGATGGCTGGCGCTTAAGGATCTGTCGAAGACTGTTCACAAGTTCGCGGAGACGGTAGCGCCCGGAGACGACGCGACGCGGGCGATGACGGTCATGCTGCGCAAGCTCGCCGGCTTTTCCGGCCTGCTGCATGAGAACATGTACCGCTTCACAGGCTGGCGTTTCCTGGAGATCGGCCGCAGGCTGGAACGGGGTATCCAGATCGCCCGCACGCTCAGCCGGCTGACCAGGAAAGGGGCGCCGGAGGGCGCGCTCGACATGATGCTGGAGATCGGCGACAGCGTCATGACCCATCGCCGGCAATATCCGGTGCAGGCCGGGCGGCGCACGGTCATCGACCTGCTGGCGCTCGACCCGCTCAATCCGCGCTCGGTCCTGTTCCAACTCGAGCGGCTGAAAACCGAGATCGGCATGCTGCCTTCGGTCGGCGGCGAGGGGCATATGTCGACGGCCGCCAAGGAAATCCTGCAGCTCAACACTGCAATCGCAGTGAGGGAACCATCGGACATGACGGCGGATGTGCTTGATGATCTCGCGACCGAGATCGGCAATCTCTATAACAGCCTCGCCAAAGCCTATTTTGGTTAGCATGCTGTACGATATCAGGCTTCACCTCAGCTACGACTATGACGCCGCGGCCGGTGGCAGCCGGCATCAGGTGCGGGTGCTGCCGCCGACTATCGCGGGCGTGCAGCGCGTCGTGGTCGCCTCGCTGTCTTTCGTGCCAAACCCATCCGAGCGCACGGATTTTTTCGATTTCTTCGGCAACAACGTCACCGCGATAGCCTTTCGTGATGTCCATGACGGCCTCGACATCAAGATGAGCGCGCGTGTGTCGGTGTCGCGTCCGGAACCCGGCCTTGACGTCTCGCCGGATCTGCAGCAGCTCAAAGAGGAACTCGGCTCGGTCCGCTCCTTGTCGCCATCCGCGCCGCATCATTTCCTCGCCGGCAGCGATCATGTCGGCATCGATGCCGCGATCACGGCCTATGCGCGGGAAAGCCTGGCCGGCTCAACGGTGGCTACGGCGGCCGATCTGTGCAATCGCATCCATCGCGATTTCACCTATGACGGCAAGGCGACGACGGTGCAGACGCGGGCGGGCGACGCCTTCGCGCTGAAGCGCGGCGTCTGCCAGGATTTTTCGCATATCATGATCGCCGGCTTGCGCGGGCTGGGCATCCCCGCCGGCTATGTCAGCGGCTTCCTGCGCACGATCCCGCCCAAGGGAAAGCCGAGGCTCGAGGGCGCCGATGCCATGCATGCCTGGGTCAAGGTTTGGTGCGGCCGCGATGCCGGCTGGCAGGAATTCGACCCGACCAACGGCATGCGGGCGAGCAACGACCATATCACCGTCGGCTATGGCCGCGACTATTCCGATGTGGCGCCGATCGTCGGCGTGCTGAAGACGACGGGCGGGCAGGTCGGCGAGCAGGCGGTCGACGTCATTCCGGTTGCCATGGAAAAGGTGTGACGGCAATCCCGATTGCCCTATAGACGCTTCTCAACTGCGCCTGCCGTCGGTATCCTGGGTATGGGATTGACGGGGGGCGCGCCTGCGTGGGTGTGGTGTGCGGCGACAGGGTTTGGAAGAGGTCAGCATCATCATTGCGGCGCACAATGCCGCTCAGACAATTGCTCGGACGCTCGCTTCGCTGGTCTCGGAAAAGGAGGTCATCGGTGAAGTGCTGGTGGTCGACGATTGTTCCTCCGACGCCACCGCTGCCGTCGCCACGGAGACGGCGTTGCGGTTTGCCTTGCCGATGCGCGTCATCAAATCGAGCTGCCGCGACGCCGGGGGCTCCAGGAATTCGGCTCTGGAGCAGGCCCGTTGTCCCTGGGTCTACATGATCGACGCCGACGACCGTCATCTGGAAGGCGGCCTGCGTACATTGCTGGCCACGGCCACCAAGGCCCAACCCACGGCCGACATGGCGGTCGGCGCCTTCCGTCGGCGGGCCGACGGCGAGGAGCGGTCGACCAAGATGCCGGGCGTCTACACAGCCAGCGGGCTTGCCAATGCCTGCGCCTATCTCGATGGGCGGATACGGTCGATTGCAGTCGGTAGCGCGCTGGTGTCGCGGCGGGTCATTGGCGAAACGAGATTCCCGGTCGGGCTTGCCTATGACGAGGACACGCTGTTTTGGGCGCGCGTCATCGCCAAGGCATCGGTTGCCGTCGTGAGACAACCGATCTTCATCTATTTCGTGTCTGCGGAGCGCTCCGACGATCGTTTCACGGTCAGATCTGCCGGGCGCTTTTTGGAATGGCGCCTGGCGCTGCGCCGGCTCCGGTCCTGCGGCATCGCGGAGCGGTCGCTGAAGGTCAGGGAAGGCCTCGTTGCCTTGAAAATCGCGCGCGTTCATAACGCGCGCGGCGATTTCGCCAAGGCGGCAAGATTCCTCAACGTGGCCGAGGCCGCGCCACCGGCGGGCGCGAACGTCTGGCGTTGCATGCGCTATCGATTGAAGGTGACGCTACGGCGCCGGTTCTCGGCGCCAGCCGCCCAACCGCAACGGGCCTGATGGCCGAGAGGCCCGACCTCACGATTATCTGGCAGCCGGCAATGGATCCTCAAGCCCATGCCGGCCGGTAATACCTTCCACCCATGTTGGTGAAGGAAGGCTGTTGGATAGCGGACGTATCGGTCAGCCGGCAGGGCTGACGCCCTTCTGGAACAAGTCACCGGCGCGCGGCTTTATCTACGGGTCATTTCGCGGAGCCGGCATGTTGCAGCATTTACAAGCGTCATCAGACCGTTTGGCGCGGGACGATGAAACCCGAAGGAACGGCACCAGCAGCTTGGCCGGGAGCACGTCGCTCAACTATGTAACCGATGCCGATCCCGGCATCCGCAGATTGAGGAAAGGCGCGGGATTCTCGTATCTAGGCCCCGATGGCAGAGCCGTCGACGAAACGACTCTTGCCCGCGCCAAGGCGATCGTCATTCCGCCGGCTTGGACGGATGTATGGATCTCGCCCGATCCGGACGGCCATATCCAGGCAACCGGCAGGGACCAGCGTGGCCGCAAGCAATACCGCTACCACCCGCAATGGACCGAGGAACGCGACGGCGTCAAATATTCCAGCCTCGTGGCCTTCGCGGAAAGCCTGCCTGGCCTCAGGCGCCAGATCGATGCCGATCTGCGCCGGCGCGGGCTGCCCCTGGAGCGCGTCGTCGCCTCGGTGGTCTGGCTGCTCGACAACACCATGATCCGCATCGGCAACGCGGCCTATGCGCGCGACAACAAGAGTTTCGGGCTGACCACGCTGCGCGACCGCCATGTCGAGATCAACGGCTCCAGCCTGCGCTTCGCCTTCAAGGGCAAGTCGGGCAAGGAATGGAAGCTGAAGCTGGTCGATCGCCGCATCGCCAAGGTCGTGCGCGGCGCCCAGGATCTGCCTGGGCAGAAGCTGTTCCAGTATCTGGGTGAGGATGGCGACCGGCGGCCGGTGCGTTCGGAGGACGTCAACCGGTACATCCGCGAGGCGTCCGGCGCCGAATTCAGCTCAAAGCATTTCCGCACCTGGGGCGGCACCATCCATGCCGCGTCGCTGTTTGCCGGGACCGAGCTGCCGGAAAGCAAGACGCAACAAAAGCGGGTGATCAACAGCGTCGTCGACAAGGTCGCCGAGCGGTTAGGCAATACCCGTGCCGTCTGCCGCAAATGCTACATCCATCCGCTGGTGTTCGAGGCATGGACCGAGGGACGCCTGCTTGACGAGATGGCCGAAGCCAACAAGCGCAAACGGCTGATACAAGGCCTCGACGAGGAAGAAACGCTGGTGCTCAGATGGCTGCAGGCGCATGGCGCCTGACGGTCAGGCGCGAGGGACAGCCAAGTCCGTGATTACCCGCCGAATTTTTTTATCGACCTTGTGTCGGGAAGGGTCCTAGTGTCGCGTCCTTTGATACGGAAAGGACCTGCCATGCTATATGCCATCCTCTGCTACGCCTCCGAAGACGTCGTCTGCTCCTGGAGCAAGGAACAGGACGACGAGGTCATGGCGAAGATCCTCGACGTGCAGGACAAATACGCCAAGGCCGGCCGGCTCGGGCCCGTGGCGCGCCTTTTGCCGACGACGGCCGCGACGACGCTCAGAAAGGTCAAGGGCGAGGCGGTCGTGCTTGATGGCCCCTTCGCCGAGACCAAGGAACAGTTCCTCGGCTTCTACACGCTCGAATGCCGCGACCTCGACGAGGCCGTCGAATTCGCCCGCGAGCTGTCCGAGGTCAATCCGAGCGGGGGCTCCTATGAGATCCGGCCGGTCTCGGTCTTCAATCCGACAAAGGTCGCGGTATGACGGACCTTGCCTGGATAAGCACGGCGATCAGCAACGCCCGTCCGCAGGCGATGGGCGCGCTGCTGCGCTACTTCCGCGATCTCGACGCCGCGGAAGAGGCTTTCCAGGACGCGTGCCTGAGGGCGCTCAAGAACTGGCCGAAGAACGGGCCGCCGCGCGATCCGGCGGCCTGGCTGATCTTCGTCGGCCGCAACAGCGGCATCGACGCGGTGCGCAAGCGCGCCAAGCAGGCGCCGATGCCGGAAGAGGACCAGATCTCCGATCTGGAGGATGCCGAGGGCGACATGGCCGAGCGGCTGGACGGCGCGCATTACCGCGACGACATCCTGCGGCTTCTGTTCATCTGCTGCCATCCGGATCTGCCGGCGACGCAGCAGATCGCGGTGGCGCTGCGCATCGTCTCCGGCCTCACCGTCAAGCAGATCGCGCGCGCTTTCCTGGTCGGCGAAAGCGCCATGGAGCAGCGCATCACCCGCGCCAAGGCACGCATTGCGGACGCCGGCGTGCCGTTCGAGACGCCGGGCCCGGTCGAACGCTCGGAGCGGCTCGCCGCGGTCGCCGCGATGGTCTATCTGATCTTCAACGAAGGCTATTCGAGCAATGGCGGCGAAGCGCCGGCCCGCGCGCCGCTGTGCGAAGAGGCGATCCGGCTCGCGCGCCTGCTGCTCAGGCTGTTCCAGGCCGAGCCGGAGATCATGGGGCTGACCGCGCTGCTTTTGCTGCAGCACGCACGGGCGCCGGCGCGCTTCGACGAGCATGGCGAGATCATCCTGCTCGAGGATCAGGACCGCTCGCTGTGGAGCCGCAAGATGATCGACGAGGGCCTGGCGCTGGTCGACAAGGCGCTGCGCCATCGCAAGCCCGGCCCCTACCAGGTGCAGGCGGCGATCGCGGCGCTGCATGCGCGGGCGGCGACGGCCGAGGATACCGACTGGACCGAGATCGACCTGCTCTACGGCCTGCTGGAGCAGATGCAGCCGTCGCCGGTGGTGACGCTGAACCGCGCCGTCGCGGTCAGCAAGGTACGCGGCCCGGAAGCCGCGCTTGCCATGATCGAGCCGCTGGAAGAGCGGTTGTCAGGCTATTTCCACTTCTTCGGCCTGAGGGGCGGGCTGCTGATGCAGCTTGGCCGCAACGAGGAGGCGCGCGTCGCCTTCGATCGCGCCATCGCCTTGGCCAACACCGCAGCCGAGGCGGCGCATATCCGCATGCATATCGATCGGCTAATCAAGGAAAGCGCCGAGCGGACTCCCGCCAAAAAAGCGCATTGATCCTCCGGCTTCACCCTCTGGCCCAATTTCGCGATCGGGCCTTGGACCATGCCGGGGTGGCGGTTTTTCACCGAAACGAGTAATGCCACGTCATCAAAGCGCCTAGGCGTTCCTATCGGCACGTCAAGGACATGGCGCATGGCTCCATTCCCACCCTTCGAGGTGGAACCTGAAAGGGACAAAAATGACATTGGCGAAGGAAACGGCTTCACTTCTTGAGAAACTCGGCGTCGCCAAGGAGGCGCTTTCCGGCGGCGACCTCATCGTGCACAGCCCGGTGACGGGCGAGCAGATCGCGGCGCTGAAGCAGATTTCGGCCGCCGATGCCGGCAAGGCCATCGATGCCGCGCACAAGGCTTTCCAGGCCTGGCGCCTGGTGCCGGGCCCGAAGCGCGGCGAACTGGTGCGGCTGCTGGGCGAAGAACTGCGCGCGCATAAGGACGAGCTCGGCCGGCTGGTGTCGATCGAGGTCGGCAAGATCCCGTCCGAGGGTCTCGGCGAAGTCCAGGAGATGATCGACATCTGCGATTTCGCCGTCGGTCTTTCCCGCCAGCTCTATGGCCTCACCATCGCCACCGAACGCCCCGGACATCGCATGATGGAGACATGGCATCCACTCGGCGTCGTCGGCGTCATTTCGGCCTTCAATTTCCCGGTCGCGGTGTGGTCGTGGAATGCGGCGCTCGCCTTCGTCTGCGGCGATGCGGTGGTGTGGAAGCCGGCGGAAAAGACGCCGCTGACCGCGCTTGCCTGCGAGGCGATCTTCAAGCGCGCCGCAAAGCGTTTCGGCGCCGATGCGCCGGCGGGTTTGCTGCAGGTGCTGATCGGCGATCGCGTCGCCGGCGAGGTGCTGGTCGACCATCCGAAGGTGCCGCTGGTCTCGGCCACCGGCTCGACCCGCATGGGCCGCGAGGTCGGTCCTCGGCTCGCCAAGCGCTTTGCCCGCGCGGTGCTCGAGCTTGGCGGCAACAATGCAGGCATCGTGACGCCCACCGCCGATCTCGACATGGCGCTGCGCGCGATCGCCTTCGGCGCCATGGGCACCGCTGGCCAGCGCTGCACGACGCTCAGGCGCCTGTTCGTGCATGACAGCGTCTATGACGCGCTGCTGCCGCGGCTGAAGAAGGCCTATCAGAGCGTCTCGGTCGGCAATCCGCTGGAAGGCAAGGCGCTGGTCGGTCCGCTGATCGACAAAGCGGCCTTCGACAACATGCAGAAGGCGCTCAAGGAGGCCGAGGCGCATGGCGGCAAGGTGACGGGCGGCGCGCGCGTCGAAAACGGTCATCCGGACGCCTATTACGTGCATCCGGCGCTGGTCGAGATGCCCAGCCAAGTCTCGCCGGTGACGGAAGAGACCTTCGCCCCGATCCTCTACGTGATGAAATATTCCGATTTCGACGAAGCGCTCGAATTGCACAATGCCGTGGGCGCCGGCCTGTCGTCGTCGATCTTCACCCGCGACCTGCAGGAATCGGAGCGCTTCCTCGGCGTCGACGGATCGGACTGCGGCATCGCCAACGTCAATATCGGCACCTCGGGCGCCGAGATCGGCGGGGCTTTCGGCGGCGAGAAGGAGACGGGCGGCGGCCGCGAGAGCGGCTCGGACGCCTGGAAGGCCTATATGCGCCGCGCCACCAACACGGTGAATTTTTCCAAGGCGCTGCCGCTCGCGCAGGGCGTGTCCTTCGACATCGATTGAACAAGCGAGCGGTTCGGCTTGGAGAAGCCGAACCGCTCGATATTGCTCCTCAGAAAGCCTTGCCGGTCGCCGGGTCGAACAGGCGCAACGCGTCTTCGTCGAACGCAAACCTGCATCGCTCGCCCTTTGCAACGCGGGCCTGCGGCGGCAGGGTTGCCGTCAGCCTTTGTGCGCCGATCCGGGCGGTGGTGACCTGTTCGGGGCCTGTCAATTCGACGACCTCGATCTCGACCGGCAACGACAGGTCCGTGCCGCTGCCGGGCCCGAGGCGGAGCGCTTCCGGCCTGACGCCGACAATGACCTGGGCCCCGTCACCGGCTGCGCCTGTGAAGCGTGCCGGCAGCGCCAGACGCGCATCCGTGCCGGTGATGGCGAGCTTGCCGCCCTCGACGGTGGCTTCCAGCATGTTCATCGCCGGCGCGCCGACGAAACCGGCCACATAGAGCGTTGCCGGCTGGTTGTAGATCTCTTCCGGGGTGCCCAACTGTTCGATGCGGCCGTCGCGCATGACGGCGATCCGCGTCGCTAGCGTCATCGCCTCGATCTGGTCATGGGTGACGTAGACGACCGTGGTCCTGAGCATCTCATGCAGGCGCTTCAGTTCCGTGCGCATTTCCAGGCGGAGCTTGGCGTCCAGATTGGAGAGCGGCTCGTCGAACAGGAAGACCTGCGGCTTGCGCACCAGCGCCCTGCCGATGGCGACGCGCTGGCGCTGGCCGCCGGACAATTGGCCAGGCTTGCGGTCGAGCAGGGTCTCGATCTGCAGGAGTCTCGCGGTCTCGCGCACGGCCTTGTCGCGCTCGGTGGCGGGAACCTTGCGCATCTCCAGGCCGAAGCCGATGTTGCGGCTGACGGTGAGGTTCGGATAGAGCGCGTAGGATTGGAACACCATGGCGATGTCGCGGTTCTTGGGATGCACGCCAAGCACTGAACGGCCGCCGATCAGCACGTCGCCGCTGGTTGCTTCGGCGAGACCGGCGATGATGTTGAGCAAGGTGGATTTGCCGCAACCCGAGGAGCCGAGCAGCACCAGGAACTCACCATTTTCGAGCGCGATGTCGATGCCTTTCAGCGTCTCGACGCTGCCGTAGTTCTTGCGGACGTCGCGGATCTCAAGCGCGCTCATGGACGGCATCCTCGAATTGGGTCGGCCCGCCATAGTCGCGGGGCAAGGTTGAGATGGCGCGCGAGGCCACGCGGATGGCGGCGGACAGGCACTTTTCAAGGGAGCGTTCCTGTGCCAGGGCGGCCAGGAAGGCGGCGTTGAAGACGTCGCCGGCGCCGATCGTGTCGACGACAGCGACGCGCGGTGCCGGCACTTCGATGAGACCACCATCGGCGCCGATGGCGATCGCGCCGCCCGGTCCGCGTTTGACCACGACGATCGCCCCGTCCTTCATGCCGTTGCGGATCTTGCGCGCGGCCGCTACGGGACTTGCGAGGCCGGCCAATGTCGTCGTCTCGACCTCGTTGAAGAGCGCCAGTTCGCAGCGCGACAGCCAGCCGCGCGCCGCCGCGCAGTTCGCCTCGGTCCAGCCGTCGATCGGCCATCCCGTGTCGAGCGCGACGGCGATGCGGTGCGCTTCGGCCCAGTCGAAGAGCGCGCCATAGTCGCGCGTAAGGTCGTCGGTGAGAAAGGAGCCGCTGAGCAGCGCATAGCCGCCGGCGAGCCGGTTGCCGTCGAGCACCGAAAGCACATCGTCCAGGCTGAACCGAGGCAGGTGGCCGCGCGTGGTGAAGAAGGTGCGCTCGCCATCAGGATGGGTCATGCCGACCGACAATGTCGTGCCTTCAGGACGAACCGGCCATTTCTGCGCGCGGTGCCCGAACGCCTCGCGCAGCCAGCGGCCGAACTGGTCGTCGCCGAGATTGGCGGCGATCTCGAAGTCGATGCCCAGCGCCTGCCAGGCAAGCGCGGTGTTGCCGGCCTGGCCGCCGACGCGCAGGTCGTCATGGTCGACGACGGTCTCGGTGCCGGCCTTCGGCCAGGGCGCGACCGGGCCGACGATCAGGTCGACATTGACGTTGCCGATCACCGCGAGCGGCCGCATCATTCGCTCCTGGTGATCTTGGTGGTGCGCACCGGCGTTCCGGCATTCTCGACGCGGGAATCGGCGAAGGCGATCATCAGGCGTTGCGCCACGGGCAGCATGGCGAAGATCGCCGCCAGTCCGGAGGCGGGTTTGAAGGCCAGGGTCACGGCGCCCGCGACCGGCGGCTTGCCCGAAGCGTCGAACACGATCAGCGGCGCGCCGGTCTCGACGACGGACAGGGCCATCGCGGTGACGAGGTCGGCGGTCGGATCGTTGCCGCGGAAAAGGACGACGCCGATCTTCGGCCCGAGCATTTCCATCGGCCCGTGGCGAAGCTGGCCGCCCTCGAGGGAAAAGCAGGGCAGGCGCGACAGTTCGGTGAAGCCGAGCGCAAGCGCTTCAGCCACGCCTTGAAGCTTGCGGCCGGAGGTGACGATGGTCGCGACCTTGCTCAGCGCGGCCAAGGCTGCATCGATCTCGACCGTTTCGGGCGCCTGGAGCGCCGCGAGCGCGGCGGCGGGGTCTTCGCCAAGCGCTGCGAGGATCGCCAGATGTAGCGCGAAGGTCACTGTCAGGCTGCGGGTCGCGGCAAAGGCAAGCTCGGTGCCGCCGGCGCCGACAAGGCAAGTCACCGTGCGGCCAAGAAACGAGCCGGCCTCCAGCGTCAGCCCGAAGGTGTCAGCCTGCGGAACCGCTTCGGAGAACCAGCGCAGCACCTCGGCGCTCTCGCCAGACTGCGAGGTCACGAGCACCGTCTTGCCGGCAAGCGGCAATGGCTGTCCGAGCTGCTCCGACAGCGGCAGCGCGATGGCGTCGATGCCATGCGCGCGATAGAGCGGCTCGACGGCGCGGGCGACGGCATGCGAGGCGCCCATGCCGAGCAGGACGAGTCGGCCGGTCTTGCTGATGGAGGCGGCGACCTTGGCGGCTGCCTCCCGATTGCCCTCGAAGGAGGCGAGCGCATCCTCATGCTGGCGCGCCATCTCGCGGTCGATCGCAAGCAGGCCGGAGGGACGTGGTTTTTGAGCAGTCATCATTATCCTTTCACGCCGCCGCTGGTGAGGCCCGAGATCAGCGCGCGCTGCATGACGAGGCCGATCAGCACGGGCGGCAAGGCCGCCAGCACGCCGGCGGTGGCGATCAGCCCGTAATCGGAGACGCGGCCGCCGGCGAGATCGGCGATGGCGACGGTTAGCGTCTTTGCCCGCTGATCGGAGGTGAAGAGCAGGGCATAGAAGAACTCGTCCCAGGCGAGCAGCACGGCAAACAGCGCCGATGTCGCGACCACGGGCGCCGCCAGCGGCAAGGTGATGATGCGCCAGGTCTGGAACAGGCCAGCCCCGTCGATCATCGCCGCGGCCTCGATCTCGCGCGGGATGGAATCGAAACCCGATTTCATCAGCCAGGTGGTGAAGGGCGCGAGGATGGTCAGATAGATCAGCGCCAGGCCGAAGACGTTGTTGAGCAGGCCGAGCCAGGACAGACCCATGTAAAGCGGCACGGAGAGCGCCACCGGCGGCAGCATATAGGTGGCGATCACCATCGACAGCGACCAGCCGACCGAAGGCGTGCGCGAGACGGCCCAGCCGGCCGGCACGGCAAGGACGATAGCGGCAAGCGTCGCCATGCCGGCGACTTCCAGGCTGTTGCGCAGCGAGGCGGTAAAGGCAGCACCCGCGCTGTTTTCGGCCGTCGACAGGAGCTGCGCGTAGCGCGAGAAGTCGGCCGCCTGCGGCCACCAGCGCAGCGGCTTGGCGGCGAGGTCGGCCGCCGGCGATATGCTCATGACGAAGAGCCAGGCGAGCGGCGCCAGGATGACGATGGCGAGCAGGATGGCGCAGATATAGACGAAGGCGGTGAAAACCGGGTTCCTGCGTTCCATCAGGTAGCGCTCCCCGCAGTCTTCCTCACCAGCGTCGCATAGGCGAAGGCGAGCACCGTGACGAGCAAGGTGACGATCAGCGCCAGCGATGCGCCGGAGCCGGCGCGCTGGAAGGAGAAGGCTTCCTGGTAGACGAGGATCGACAGCGAGCGCGTGCTGTTGGCCGGACCGCCGCGGGTCATGACCCAGATGATGTCGAAGACCTTGAAGGCCTCGATGGTGCGCAGCACCAGTGCCACCATCAGCGGGCCGGCGAGATAGGGCAGGATGACGAAGCGGAAGCGGTTGAACGGCCCGGCGCCGTCGACAAGTGCTGCGGCGGTGATGTCGCGCGGCACGGCCTGCAGGGCGGCCAGCGCGATCAGCGCGACAAGTGGAAAATTCTTCCAGCAGTCGGCGACGATCAGCGCCGCGAGCGCCGTGCCCGGCTCGCCCAGCCAGGAGCGGTAGTCATCGATGAGGTGGAGTTGCGTCAGCGCCGCGTTCAGCGCGCCATATTCCGGATTGTAGATCAGCCGCCAGAGCGTGGCGTTGACGACGGTGGGCAGCGCCCAGGGCAGGATCATCAGCCCGCGCAGCACGGCGCGGCCGCGGAACTCCTGGTTGAGCAGAAGCGCTGCCAGCACGCCAAGCACCATTTCGGCGGCGACCGAGACGACGGCGAACCAGGTGGTGGTCGAGAGCGTGCGGGTGAAGTTCGAACTCGTCAGCATCTTGGTGTAGTTGTCGAAGCCGACGTAGTTGCCCGCCGTGCCGACCAGCTGGGCGTCGGTGAAGGAAAGCCTGACCGTATCGACCAATGGCCAGCCGATGACGGCGACCATGATCACCAGCAGCGGCAGCATCAACAGCCACGCGCGAGTCGTCATCCAGGTGCCCGACATCAGAGGCGCCTCTTTCCCTTCATCCGGTCAGAAACAGCACAGGCGGCGCTCGTGGATGAGGCCGCCCGCGTCGAGGAATGCCAGATCAGAGGCCGCTGTTTTCGGCGGCGGTCTTGAGCGCGTCTTCCGGCGTCGTCTGGCCAAGCAGCGATTCCTGGATCGCCTGCTGCAGGGCCGTCGACAGCTGCTGGTATTTCGGCGTGGTCGGGCGCGGATACATCGCGGCGAGACCCAGCTTGGCGGCGGCGATCAGCTCTTCCTGGCCCTTGGTGACGCCCGGGTCGTCATAGGACGAGGCCCAGATCGGCAGCGAGAGCTTGGCATACTGGTTCTGCGTCGCCTGCGAGGTCATGAACTCGATGTATTTCCAGGCTTCGTCGGGGTGCTTCGACACCGCCGTGATGCCAAGACCCATCGAGCCGTTGACGGCCGAGACCTCGCTGGTGCCGGCGACGCCGGGCGCCGGCACGACGCCGACCTTGCCGGCGACCTTGGAGTCCTTCGGATCGTTGGCCATGTTGTACATGTAGGTCCAGTTCAGCGCGAAGGCCGCGTCGCCGTTCTCGAACACCTTGCGGACGTCCTCTTCCAGGAATTCCTTGGAGTTCGGATTGGTGAGGCCCGATTTGTAGCTGTCGACCATGTATTTCAGCGCCGATAAGCCACCGCCATTCTGGAAGTCGGGCTTGCCGTCCTTTAGGAAGTCGCCGCCATAGGCGCTGACCAGCGTGGTGTAGTCGCAGACAGCGGCTTCAGCCTGTGACCAGCTCCAGGCGATCGGCGTCTTCAGCAGCCCCTTGTCCTGGATGATCTTGGCCTGCTGGCCGAGCTCTTCCCAGGTCTTCGGCGGCGCCTTGATGCCGGCCTTTTCCAGGATTTCCTTGTTGTAGAACAGGTATTTGGTGTCGAGGATCCACGGCATGCCATAGTACTTGCCGTCATATTGCACGGTGGTCCAGGCGCCGGGCAGCACGCCCTTCTTCATGTCGTCGGTGATCTTCGAGGATACGTCGACCAGCACCTTGTTGGTCGCGTATTCGGCCGGCCAGATCACGTCGAACAGCACCACGTCATAGCCACCGCCCGAGCCTTGGGCGAGCACGGTCTTGTCGTGCAGGCCTTCATAGGGAACGAATTCGAGGTTCACCTTGATGTCGGGGTTGGCCTTGGTGAAGGCCTCCGTCATCGAGCGCACGTCGGCCTCGCTATAGGCGGCCTGCGCCATGAAGAGGGCGTTCAAGGTGGTCTCGGCGAAGGCGTGGGGGACGAACAGCCCGCCGACGAACACCGCGCCCAGAAGTGTCTTACCGATCGATTTCAGCATTTGTCTTTCTCCCATTTCGACAGCTGCAAGTCGGCGGCGAAGCTTATGCCGCCGCTTTCTCGAATTGCATCGCGTGTGACCGGATCTGTCCTGAACGGCGCGCGGCGGGAGCTTGAGGCTTTGCCGTCTTCTTGTGGAGCCGCCCGGGTTTCACCTATTAAGTCAATTCGCTTGACTTAATTAGTCGATCAATCCTTTAATCGAGTCAAGAGGGGAAAAGACGGTGCACGATATCAGCCCGATCCGCGCCAAGAGCGGCACCAACCAGGAAGGCACCAGCGCGCACAACCGCCGTGTCATGATCGAGGCGCTGCGGCTCAACGGCGCGCTGTCGCGTGCTGACCTGGCGCGAGCGACGCAGCTTACCAAGCAGGCGGTTTCCAACATCATCGAGGATCTCGAGCGCGATGGGCTGGTTGTCGCGCTGGACGCGGTGCGCAAGGGCAGGGGGCAGCCCTTCACACCATACCGGCTGGTGCCCGAGGGCGCCTTCGCCATCGGGCTGCAGATCGACCGACATTTGACGCGCGTGGTGGTGGTCGACCTCGTCGGCAAGGTCATCGCGCGCGCCGAGGCAGGTCTGCCGCTCGACGAGCCATCAGCCGGCGTCAAGACCATCCTCGGCCTGGTCGACCGCGTCAGGCGCGAGCTGGCTTCCTTGTTCGCCCAGTCCGAGCGGCGGCTGGTCGGCCTTGGCGTCGCCATGCCGGGGCCGTTCGGCCTAAGGGAATCCGACGACACATGGATGATGCCTGCCTGGCAGCAATTCCCGCTGCTCGAGACGCTTGCCGCCGGCACCGGACTGAATGTCGGGCTGCAGAACGATGCGGCGGCCTGTGCAACGGCGGAGCGCATCGTCGGCGCCGCGCATGGCGTCGATCACGCGGTCTGCCTGTATGTCGGCTACGGCATAGCCGCCGGGCTGATCCTCAATGGCGAGCTCTACAATGGCGGCAGCGGCAATGCCGGCGAGATCGGCAGGGCGCTGCTGTCGCCGGCCGGTCCAGGCTCGACGCCGTTGGAGCACCGCGCCTCGCTCGCCTCGCTCTACCAGCATCTCGGCCTCGATCCCGCCGAAAGGGGGCTTTACGAGAAGCTCGGCGCGCTGGCGCTCGCGCAGGACGCAAGGGTCATGAGCTGGGTCGAAAGAGCCGCGTCCGACCTGCGCTGGAGCGTGCATCTGATCGAAACGATCTTCGATCCGCAAACCGTCATCCTCACCAGCACCGCGCCCGAGGCGCTGGCCCAGCTTCTGCACCAGGCCATGCATCCGCTTCTGCCGTCGATCGCGGATCGGCCCGCCCGCCGCCTGCCGCGGCTGCAACTGGGCACCACCGATCCCTGGGCGATCGCGGTGGGCGCCGCCGCCGAACCGATCAGCCGGGCCTTCGACCCACGTTTTTCCGCTATCCTGAAGGCCGGATAGAACGCTGACGATTAGCCGGTCGCCTGCTCCATACAGGTGGCCAAAGCCGCGTCGATGATGGCGAGCTTGACCGCCTGCGCGGTGAGGTACTCGCTGTAGAATTCGTTCGAAATCCACATGACGGAATGGCCGCGCCGCCCAAGCCAGCCGACGCTGCCGAGCGCCTCGGCGTCGCGCAGCTTGCGCGCAAGGTGGGTACGCGACAGCTTCAGCCACCTGGAGAAGTCGCCGATCGACAGCACGCCAGTCGGAATGCGCTCCTGGCCGGCATCCTGTGGGTCGACGCCGGCGATCAGCCAATCCATGACGACGCCGCCATTGTTGAGCCATGTGAACAGCGAAAAAGTCTGTTGCGGCTCCCGCACCGGCACCGAGGAGATCAGCCCATCCGCGATCAGCGGCTGCAACCGCACCAACATTTGCG
Source organism: Mesorhizobium sp. M2A.F.Ca.ET.043.02.1.1 (assembly GCF_003952405.1). Classification (NCBI taxonomy): domain Bacteria; kingdom Pseudomonadati; phylum Pseudomonadota; class Alphaproteobacteria; order Hyphomicrobiales; family Phyllobacteriaceae; genus Mesorhizobium; species Mesorhizobium sp. M2A.F.Ca.ET.043.02.1.1. Next base: position 1,416,851 of record NZ_CP034445.1, on the reverse strand, counting down.
GCCGTGCCTGGAACATTTGCAGCCGGCTCCCGCCGTCAAGAGCATCAAGCGTGATCAGATGCATATGAAGCCAGCCGATCAACAGCTCCAGGGTTGTGGCGGGCAGGTGCAAGGGGCGAATGCGGCCGTCGTCGGCCATTGGACCGACTTCGATGAAATTATAGTGCTGCATTTCCTTGATGAAGGCTGGGCCGTGTTTCGGCTTGCAACTGCATGCTGAACGGTGACGTCGACAAAACGCGCCGCCGTCAGTTCCTTCCGGTAGTCGCTGGGATCCCTGCGGAAATGCAGGGCAAGACAGATATGCGCCATCAGCCAGCGCTGCTGGGTGGCAAAGACCGAGGACGCGCGCGGGTTTCCTTCATAGGCCTGCTGCATCGCCCGGGCCTGTGCCTGGACGGCGGCATTCAGCGCCGGATGACCGACAATGTCTTCGAAGTTCAGCGCCATCCCCCCAGACTCCGCCAAATATCGCAATATGCGGATGCGGATAGCAGTTTTGGCCGGCGCCTGCCAGCGCAACCAGCGGTATTTGTCGGCTGGGTCCGAGAAGCGACCGTTGCGCCGGTCAGCTCTCGTCCGCCTGGGACAAACTGTCGTCGAAAGCCAGGTCGACTACGGCGAGCTTGGACGTCTGCATGACCATGTATTCGTCGAAGAACTGGCGTGAAACCCACATGACGGAATGACCGCGCTGGCCGACCCAGCCGATGCTGCCAAGCGCCTCGGCATCATTAAGTTTCCGCGCCAGGTGGGTGCGTGACAGCTTCAGCCAGTGCGCGAATTCGCTGACCGAGATGACGCTGGTCGGTATCCTGTGGAGATGAACGTCCTCCGGATCGATACCGGACATCAGCCAGTCCATGACGATGCCGCCATTGTTTAACCAGATAAACAACGAGAAAGTCCGCCCAGGCTCCCGCACGCCCTGGCTGGCCAGCAATCCGTCGGCGATGAGCGGCTGCAGCCTGGACAGCATCCCGGGTCGATCGAGGAAAGTTGTCAGCCGGTTTCCGCCATCTATGCGGTCGAGCGTCCTCAGATGTGCGTGGATCCAGCCGGTGAAGGTTTCGATGGTGCCTTCGGTGACCCGCATGGGGTGGGCGCGGCCGTCACCGCTGGCCGAAATATACTCGGCGATGTTGTAGCGAAGCATCTCCTTGACGAAGGCCTCGGCCGTGTTGCGGCTGGCCAGGGAATAGCGGCGTACGACGTCGATGAACCGCGCCATCGTCATTTCGGTGCGGCGGTCATTGGGATCGCGCCGGAAATGCAAGGCCAGACCGGCGTGACCGAGCAGCCAGCGCTGCTGGGTGGCGAACACAGCAGCCAGCCGCGGGCTTGTTTCGTATATGTGGATGAGCGCGCGCGCCTGCTCCTGGATACAGCGAAGCGCTGCCGGATGATGGGCGATCTCTGCGGCACTCAGCGGCATTTCCTGCGGTACTCCAGGCGATTTTCGAAGAACGGCAAATCAAGATTCCCAGTGTTCACCGGTTGTGTCCAGTTGCCTATTGGAACAACGAACGATCAAGCGACGCGTTTGTTGCTAACTCGTTGCGTCGGTTCGGGAAACCCGTCCCAATAATAGTCCGGCCCGCAGCCCTGCGTTGAATTGGCGGCGTTCTGCCGAGCCATGGGAATGGTCTCCACCATATGTCTCCCGGCCTTGGCCGAGCAGGGGCGCCGGCAGGTGGTCGGCGCCGGCCGATAATCGAAGGTGAACCGAAGTTCTCGTGTGGACTTTGCAGCGAGGAAGCGGCTACCTATCGTGATGCCTTGACGCCATTTGCCGAGGCCGCCCGGGTGAAATGATGCCGAGAACAATCCGGACACTGACCGCCAGCGAAGTGGAAACGCTCGTCGACTGGGCGGCTGGAGAAGGCTGGAACCCGGGCATCGGCGACGCCGCGGCGTTCCAGACAGCCGATCCCGACGGATTCATCGGCGCTTTCGTCGATGGAGAGATGGTGGCCGGCATTTCGGCCGTCGCATACGGCACGGGCTTCGGCTTCATCGGCCTCTATATCTGCCGGCCCGACCGGCGCGGCGAAGGCCATGGCAAGGCGGTCTGGGATGCCGGCATGGCACGCCTCGGCGACCGCATCATCGGTCTCGACGGGGTGGCCGAGCAACGGGCCAACTACCAGCGCATGGGCTTCGTGCCCGTCTACGAGACCGTGCGCTACAGCGGTCGCCCCGCCGGATTGCCGGGGGGAAGCGACATACGGCCAGTGATGGCCGGCGACATGGCCGGGATACTCGCCTATGATCGCCAGCGTTTCCCGGCGCCGCGGGAAGCCTTCCTCCGGGAGTGGCTGCGGCAGCCCCGGATTGCGCTGCTCTGTGGCGGATCGGCCGGCATTGCCGGCTATGGCGTGGCCCGCCGATGCCGGGAAGGCTTCAAGGTCGGACCCCTGTTTGCCGACAGGACGGACCTTGCCCTGGCATTGCTGGCGGACCTTGTGGGCAGGATCGGCAACGATACATTGCATATCGACGTGCCGGCCAGCCAGGTTCAATTCACCGCCATGCTTCAGGCCGCCGGCTTGGTACCGGGCTTTGCGACGACACGCATGTACAAGGGCGGCAAACCCGGTAACGCCCCCTCTACAGTTTTCGGCATCACGACGCTCGAGCTGGGATGATCGGGGGCCGGCGAAGCCGCTGAGGTCATTGTTTTGCCTCGCTGTCCATGCGACAGGGCCCCATGACATGATCTAGGGACATTGTGTGCCTTGCCGGGCGCTGCGTGGCGTGGAGGTTGTCAAATGGCTGGCAGGACGGTTCTGATCGCCGGTGGCGCCGGGGGCATGGGGCTTGCGACCGGACTGCGCCTCGCGGCCGACGGTGAGCGGATCGCGCTCGCCGACCTTCCCGGTCCCAAGCTCGACGCAGCCGTGGCCAAGATTGTCGCGACCGGGGCGGATGCGGTGGGTTTGCCGCTCGACATCCGCTCCGTCGCTGCCTGCCGCGACGTGGTGGCCAAGGCCAGGAACTGGGGCGGCGGCATGGACATCCTGGTCAACGCCGCCGGCGTCTGGCTCGAGGGGCCGGCGAGCGGGGTCGAGGAAGATCAGTGGGACCTTGTGCTGGACGTCAATCTCAAGGGAGCGTTCTTCCTGATCTCGGCGGCTGTCCCGCATCTGGCGGCGGCGCAAGGCGTGATCGTCAACATTGCGTCCGACGCCGGGCTCGTCGGCAACAATGGGGCGGCCGTCTATTGCGCCTCGAAGGGCGGGCTGGTTCTGCTGACCAAGGCACTCGCGCTGGAACTCGCCCCGCGAGGCATCAGGGTCAACGCCGTTTGCCCCGGCGATACGGCAACGCCGATGATCGAATATCAGGCCAGGACCTATGGCGGGGACGATCCCGACGGCTACAAGCGCCGGCTTCTCGGGCACTATCCGCAAGGGGGCAAAGCAAGGTTCATTCAGGTGGAAGAGATCGCATCCTTCATCCACTACCTCTGCCAGCCGGGCGCGGCGCCGATCACCGGGGCCGCGCTGTCGATCGATTTCGGCGTCAGCGCCGGCTATTGAAAAAGCCTGGGCAGTTTCATCGCGGGCATGATTGCCCGCGTCGACATGCCGGCATTCCAATCGTGGAGAGGAAATGATCGTGTTCCGCAAATCCCGCAGGGCGCTGGTGACCGGCGCGGGCGCCGCCGACGGCATCGGCGTAGCGGTCGCGCGTGCGCTGGGCGAGGCCGGCCTTTCGGTCGTCATCACCGCTTCGTCCGCGCGCGTCGAACAGCGGGCCGGGGAACTGCGGGCGGAGGGGCTCGATATAAGCGCCGTTGTGGCCGACCTGACGGTTTCGGGCGATGTCGAGCGCTTGTGCTCGCAGGCCGGCGAAATCGACGTCCTCGTCAACAATGCCGGGATGGGCGCGGTCGCGCAGCCGGCGTTGCAGCGGCGGTTTCTCGACCTCAGCGAAAGCGATTGGGACCGCGGCATCGACGTCAGCCTCAAAACCGCGTTCCTGAGCACGCGCGGATTCCTGGCCGGCATGGTGCAGCGCTGCCATGGGCGCGTGGTCAACATGGCTTCGGTGACCGGACCTTACGTCTCCAATGAAGGCGAGGCCGCCTATTCGGCGGCGAAGGCCGGCATGGTCGGGCTGACGCACGCGCTCGCCCTGGAGGTTGGCCGCAGCGGTGTCACGGTCAACGCCGTGGCGCCGGGCTGGATCACGACCGGCGCATCGACGCCGGAGGAACTCGCCGCTGCCCGCAACACGCCGCTCGGGCGCGCGGGCAGTCCCGAGGAAGTCGCCGCCGCCGTGCTGTTCCTGGCGTCGGACGGAGCCAGCTATGTCAACGGCGCCGTTCTCGTCGTCGACGGCGGCAACATCCTGCAGGAACGCAAGGGATGAGCGCTGGGATGCGCGAACGATGGTCAGGAGCGGCACTGTCGCCTATATAGGCGTTTTTTCAGCCTGATCGCCGTTCCGTGACCCCTGCCGCCCGCCTGCAAGCCACAATCGAACTTATGGATGAAGTCGATAGCGTCGCGCGTCCCGCGGATGCTGTCGTCTCGGCGTGGTTTCGGGCTCGGCGCTATATCGGCGACAGGGACCGTGGCCAGATTTCGAAGTTGCTTTATGCGCTTCTGCGACACCATGCACGGCTTGGTTGGTGGCTGGCCAGGCATGGGCGCGAGGATAGGCCCCGCAACCGCCTGCTCGCGTGGCTCACGCTGAAGGAAGGCGAGACGGCCGATCAGATCAAGCGCCTGTTCAACGGGGCGAAATTCGCGCCTGCCATCCTGACGGATCACGAGCACGCGCTGCTGGTCAAATTGCGGGGAGGCACGATCGACCATCCCGGCATGCCGGAAGAGGTGCGCCTTGAATGCCCGTCCTGGGCGGCCGATCCCCTGCGGCGCCGTTTCGGGGAAGCGTTCGGCCAGGAGATGTCCGCGCTTCTGGCGCCGCCGCTCCTTGATCTGCGCGTCAACCCGATCAAGTCGACGCGCGAGGCCATGCTCAACGCGCTGAAGGATCTCGGCTTGCGGGCGCAGCCATCTGCCATCGCTCCTTACGGCATTCGTGTGCATGAACGCCCCTCGCTGGCGAGCCTGCTGATGCTCAGGACCGGTGAGGTCGAGATCCAGGATGAGGGCTCGCAGCTTGTCGCCATGCTGGTCGATGCCCGGCCGGGCGAGCGCGTGGTCGATTTCTGCGCCGGAGCCGGCGGCAAGACGCTGGCGATCGCCGTGCAGATGAACAACAAGGGCCATGTTGTCGCCTGCGAAGTCCTGGAAGGCCGTTTGAAGCGCGGCGCCGAGCGCTTCCGGCAGGCAGGATTGCACAATATCGAGACACGGCTCCTGGCCGGCGAAACGGATCGGTGAATCAAGCGCCACAAAGGTGGTTTCGATCGCGTGCTGGTGGACGCGCCATGCAGCGGCACCGGTACCTGGCGACGCAACCCCGATGCACGCTGGCGCGCGCAGGAGGAACAGGGTCTGGACAATCTCGTGTCGCTGCAGGCCCGGATTCTGGCGAGCGCGGCGCGTCTGGTGAAGCCCGGTGGACGGCTGGTCTACGCGACATGCTCCATGCTGTCCGAGGAGAATGAGGAACAGGTGGTAGCGTTCCTGGCGGCACATCCCGGTTTTCGTGTGGTGCCGCTTCACGAGGCCGCGCCGCAACTGACGAACTCATCTCATCCGGACTATCTGTCGCTGACGCCCGCGCGCAACGATACCGACGGCTTCTTTGCCGCAGTCATGCAGCGAGAAGGTGCGCTCCCAGGTGGGCGCCCATAGCCATTCGCGCGATCCATTTTTTTGAATGACCCGAATGGGGCCGAGAGCAGTCCGGCAGCGTTCGGACTGGCGAGCCGGGAAACCGACGTTCCATTCGGCGCACCACGCCATCAGCATCGGAGCCATGCTCTGCTTGGCTTCAGGTAGGCAGACCTGCCTCGGGCTCTGTTCACTCCGTTGGCAGTGGCACAAGGTCGAGCTTCGGCACGATTTCCTCTGTCGCATCGTCAAGCGGTGGCGGTTCTTCTTCAGCTTCCTGCTTCGGTTCGACCATCAGCAGGCCTACCACGATCAGCGCTAACGAAACCCAGGTGAGCGCCGGTATCGCTTCGCCCAGCAGCAACATGCTCCACCCTATACCGGCCGCGGTTACGGCGTAGGCGTTCTGGCTTGCGAACACAGCACCTGTGCTGGAGATCAGCGCAATGAAGAGCAGCATGGCCAGATTGCCGGCAACTGCCATCAAAATGACAATGATGCCAAGCCTTCCGGTCAACAAACCAACCGGTATGAAATCCCCATAAAAGGCCGCGAGCGGAATCAGCATCAAAAGCGAAGCAACCAGGACCATGCCGAACATGGCGACGCTGTCGACGGCAGCGGGTTTGAACTCCGAAAGATAGATATCCTCAGTGGCATAAGTGACCGGGATCACAAGCGCGATGGCAAGCCACAACCAATTCGTGTTCATTTCCCCCGGCTCGCCAAAGAAAAGGATGATGACGATGCCGACGAGACCCAGTCCAAGCCCCAAGAACCGTTTCATGCTCGGCGCTTCGGTCCGCATCAAGGCCGCGAACAGGAATACGGCGAACCCTTCAAGTACGATGACGATGGAGACGATAAAGGCCGGAAGCTTGCTTGCCAGCCAATAGACCAGCACCTGATTGACCACCGAGCTGATGAACGCGAGGATGATAACGAACCGCCAATCCGAGCGCGTGAGAGCAGACAGCCTCGGCATGGTCCTGCGCTTGAGGCTAATCCCGAGGCAGAACGCAGCTCCGATGAGGTCAATAAGGATCGCTAGTCCAATCGGGTGAGCTTCAACGAGCGAAGCCATTTTCGACAGCGGGACGACAAGGCCCCACAGTCCTCCGCAGGCCAACAGCAGCAAGGCTCCGCGGAATGTGCGGATATTTTGCCGCATTTTGCGTTCGCGCTCGTAAACCTTTTGGGCCATCGTTGCGAACACACTGGCGAGCTTGCCCAGACCATCGGTTCGGGCTGCCACATCGCGGATGCCCAGCTTCGAAGGGTTGAACCTCCCACTTTCCAGGGTCGCGGCCGCTTTCGTCAACTTGGCTACCTGACGCAGATATTCCTTCTCTACGTCACGCAGTCGCTTTTTCTCGATGCACGTGGAAATCCGCGCCTTGAGAAGCGCCAGCTCGAAATCCTTGGGCAAGAAATCCTCGGCGCCCAATTCAATCGCCTTCACGACGCTGCTCATCTCATCGTCGAGCCCGGAAATCACAATCACCGGCACATCCCGGGTCCGGGGCGAGCTCTTGAGGCTCGTCAGCACCTCGAAGCCGTCCATCACCGGCATCATGATATCGAGAAGAACAAGATCGAAATTTTCAATTGCGAGCAGATCGAGAGCCGCTCGCCCGTTCTCTACAGCCTCGGCTTCATGGCCGAGAGCCTCCACCGATTTTTTGAGCTTGATCCTTATGGTCCGAGAGTCGTCGACGATGAGAATTCGGCCAGGGTTGCTCACGCTAATTCCCCAGGTTGAAGATTGCTCGAAGCTCGCTGCTGGCGACGTCGAAGGCACGCTGTGCATCGCCGATCTCGGCAAGACTTGCGGGTTCGCCGCTTGCGCACCGCGCCTCCACCCCGGCGCAGATCTGGCTGAGATCAGTCGCACCCATATCCCGCGCATTCGATTTCAGGGAGTGGGCAGCCCGTCGGACGGCAGCGTGGTCGGAGGCCTGACATGACGACCACATGCCCTGCATGATGGATGGCCCTTCCTCCAAGAAGGACTCCACAAGCTCCAGAAGGTCGGCTTCCTCGCCACCGACAAGCTCACGCAGCTTGTCCAGCGCCCCTCTGTCGATCGCCACAACATTCCCCGATGTATGCTTCTTCGAACCAAAACCAGCGACAAAACATCTGCCGGCGCTGGCAAAAACGAGCGAAGTCGAACTCTCTGCTCCCCTTCTTTCAGAGTTCCATCGCGTTGAAAAGACAGATTATCGCACCAATGCTAAATTAGCGAGATCCCTATTCCCGGCGATGCTGCCGCGACGCTAATCTCGATTACTCCGACGCCGCTGTTCCACCTAGGCACGACCGGGCGCGCTGGCATCTTCAAATTCACCCGCTGCACCCCGCGAACCTTCACCCAAATTCACGACGGCCTTGTTCAGGGAGGCTATAAGATCTTCGACACGCAACGGTTTGCTCAGATAATCGTCCATTCCAGCATTCAGGTATCTCTCGCGATCACCCGCCATCGCGTTGGCGGTCAGGGCAATGATGAATGGTCGATGCACGGGTTCGGCATTGATACGGCGGATCAATCTTGTCGCTTCGAGCCCATCCATGTCAGGCATTTCGATATCCATTAGGATAACGTCATGGCTGCCCTGGCTGTAGGCAGCGATCGCCGACTGGCCGTCGATTGCCAGGTCCGGCTTATATCCCAAGCGCTCGAGCACCTTAGAGCCAAGCTTGCGGTTGGTGGCATTGTCGTCGACCAAAAGAATCTGCAGTGGAAACGTGTTCGCCATCGAACCGTCAAAAGCGGGAGCCTTCGGTTGATCGGCTCGGGTGGAGCGAGCCGGCGTTCCAACGAAGATCGACAGCAACGTATTGAGCAATGGAGAAGGCTTGATCGGCTTGGATAGCGCGGCCGCAAACCGCAGACTTTCAATTTCCTTTTTCCTGTCCTCCGACATTGGCACCATGGAACTAAGTAGCACCAGCGGAACGCCTTCCATGCTTTCGAGCGCGCGGATTTTTCTAGCGAGTTCGATGCCATCCATGTCAGGCATGTTCATGTCGAGAACGATGACATCGAAGACTTCCCCTGCTTCAAGCCTTCGCAGTGCGTCGCGCGGGTGTTCGCTCGCCGACGCGACCATATTCCATGACTGCGCCTGCAGGGCCATGATGCGGCGGTTGGTTGCGTTGTCGTCCACGACCAGCAACCGCTTGCCTGCCAGTCCGACGGTAGCCGTCGGGGCGTTTGCTAATTGGCGCGATGCCACGGGCGCGCGAATCGTGAAGAAGAAAGTGGTGCCTTTTCCTTCCGCGCTGTCGACCCAGATCTCGCCGCCCATCAACTCTACCAGACGCCTGCTGATGGCCAAGCCAAGTCCGGTTCCGCCATAGCGCCTGGTCGTAGAAGCGTCGACCTGGCTGAAGGATTTGAAGAGCCGGTCCATCCGGTCGCCGGGGATACCGATGCCGGTGTCGCGAACCGAAAATTGGAGCGTGCAAATCTTCCCCTCGCCGTCCTCGTTTGAACCATGGCTTGTGGCTGCGGGCGCGATCGTCATCACCGAAAGGACGATCTCTCCCCGCTCAGTGAATTTGACCGCGTTATTAAGGAGGTTGATCAGCACTTGGCGAAGCCGACTACTGTCGGCAATTACCGCCTCCGGCGTACCGGGCTCGATCAAATAGCTCAGATCGAGCCCTTTTTCGGCCGTTCTCGGAGCTATTAGATCGATCGCACTTTCCAGGCAATCGCGCAATTCGAACTGCCGGGGATCGAGATCGATCTTGCCCGCCTCGACCTTGGAGAAATCGAGTATGTCATTGATGATGGTGAGCAGGGCCTCGGCGCTGTTGTTAATTGTCTCTCCAATTTCCCGCTGCTCGTCATCTAGTTTTGTCGCCAGGAGCAAGTTGCTCATTCCGATCACGCCGTTCATTGGCGTACGAATCTCGTGGCTCATCGTCGCCAGAAACGAACTCTTCGCCTCATTTGCCGCCTCGGCCGCCTCCTTTGCCTGCTGGAGAGCCAGGGACAACTGTTTGAGCTCAGTGAATAGTTGCGCGTTGTGCAGGGCAGAGCCCGCATTGGCGGCAATGGTGGAAAGCAAGCGGAGCGAGTCATCGGTAAAAATGCCCTCCCGCGTGGTGCTCTGAACACTGATAACGCCAAGCGTTCCTTGGGCCGTTTTGATCGGAACGCCGAGGTAGGACAAGGCATTCTTGCCGACGGGGGTGGCCCCGATCTGAGCCCCCCTTTTCGCCACATCCTGATTGATGAGCAGCGGCTCGCCGGTCTGTATGATCTTGCTCGTCAGTCCCTCGCCGAGCGTGAGCGTGGTGAAGGCCTCGCCAAACTGATAGGGGAAATGGATTAGCTTAGTTTCCGGATGGAGCAGAGCGACGTAGACGATATCGGCATCGAAGATTTCCTGCATCTGATTGCCGATCAGCTGGATCGTGCTTTCGAGTTCGGATTCCGCTATCAGCGCCTGGCTGACCATACTGATGGCGCCGAGCTCGGCAGCGCGAGCTTCTGTCACTCTCAGCAGACGCTGCGTTTCGTTAAACAGGCGCGCATTGGCTATGGCGACCACCATGTTGGAGGCAACCGTCTGCAGGAGGCGTACGTGATTTTCGTCAAACGCATTCTCCCGGTAGCTTTGTACACTGATAACCCCCAGCGTTCTTTCACCAGACTTGATGGGAACACCTATGTAAGATGCGGTCCTGTCCTTTTCGTCTGGAAAGAATGCACCAAGCTCTTTTCCTCCCTCGAGAGTCTTGAAGACTAACGGGCGCCCTGTATCTATGATTTTGGACGCTACACCCACGCCAAACGGAAATGGATCAATAACTCTATATTGCCTGAAGTATGCATAAGGCACATGGATCAAACCGGATTCGCTGTCATGCAGCAGAATTTCACTGACCTCGGTCCCGAAGGCCTCCCGCACCTTATCGCCTACAAGACGAATTACTGTATCCAGGTCTAGTGACTGTGTCATAGCCTCGCCAACGCTATTGAGAATAGCGAGTTCTGCCGCGCGGTCCTCGGTTACCTTCAGCAAGCGCCTGGTCTCGGTGAACAGCCTCGCCTTTTCAACTGCAATAGACGTCGCATTACCAATCGTGGTGAGCAGATTCACGTCCGATTCATTGAAGGCGTGCTCGTGATCGAGGTTTTGCAGGGAAATGACGCCCTTTGCCTGTCCTCCGATGATCAACGGTACGAACAGCCCCGACTTAGCTGCCTCACCCTGCAGCACGGGGTTGCCGTATTTCTCGGACGCAGTGACAGCATCATTGAGCAGCAATGGCTGCCCCGTATCCATGACATGTTTCCGAAAACCAATGAGCGGCATCGGTAAATCGGGGAAGCGAACGTTCCGCTCAATCGTATAAGGAAAATGCAGAAGGTTGTCGTCGGGATCGAACAGTCCGATATCCACCACCTGGGCATCGAAAATCTCATGAATCTGGTCGCCGATCTGGTCATATATCTCCTGCATTTCCAAATTGGAGACGAGCACTTCCTGAACGCCATTCACGAAGGCCAGTTCAGCATTACGAGCCTCCATCATTTTCAATAGGCGCTGGGTCTCGTCGAACAGGTGGGCGTTAGAGATAGCGACGCCCATGCTGGATGAAAGCCCCTGCAACAGACGCACATGATCTTCATTGAAGACATTCTTCTCGTAGCTCTGGACGCTGACGACACCCAAAGTCCTGTCGCCAGCGATGATTGGCACACCTAGGTAGGATTCGGTCCTGTCTTCCTCTGTAGGTATAAGTGCACCCGGAGCAACGTGTTGCTCAGTCGTACCCAATACCAATGGTTTGCCTGACAGTATGACCTTTGAGGTCAGCCCTTCGCCCATCGCAAATGGTTCGGGGTCCTGATAGCCCTTGTAAAATGCATAGGGTACGGTGATTAGGTCAGACTCCTCATCACGCAGGAGGATTTCGGTGACGTCCGTTCCGAATATTTCGCGCACCTTATCACCGACGATGCGTGTGACGGTCTTGACGTTCAGCGTCTTCGCCATTGCTTCGCCGACGCTGTTGAGAATGGCCAGTTCCTTTGCGCGGTCCTCAGATACTTTCAGCAGCCGCTGCGTTTCGTCGAAAAGGCGTGCATTGGCAATCGCAACGCCCATGCTTGATGACAAGCCTTGCAGCAGGCGCAAATGATCTTCGCCAAAGGCATTCTTTTCGTAGCTTTGAACACTGACAACGCCCAGGGTTCTGCCACCGGCGATGATTGGTACGCCGATATACGATTCTGACCGCTCCGCTTCGCTGAGGAAGATCGCACCGAACTCAATGGACTGTTCAGACGTCCCGAGAACCAGTGGTTTTCCAGAGAGGATGACCTTGGAGGTCAGCCCCGCGCCCAAAGTGAAAGGCGCGACGTCCTGGTACTCGCGGTAAAATGAATACGGGACGGTGATGAGATCAGAGGCCTCGTCGTGCAACAAAATTTCGGTTATATCCGCCCCAAATATTTCACGTACCTGATCGCCCACGATGCGGGTCACCGTCTTGACATTCAGCGTCTTTGCCATCGCTTCACCGACGCTGTTGAGGATGGCCAATTCCTTCGCGCGCTCCTCGGCGAGTTGAATCAGGCGCTTGTTTTCGGCGGAAAGTCGATCAAGCTCGATTGCCGCGTCAGCATAATTATTTTCCAGTTCGGCAATACGGCGATCTGCGGATGCCAGGCGACTTGCAAGATCGCTTCCCACCGAGCCCTGCATATTGGCTTCTCCCCAAAGGGCCTTCCGCCGGCTTCAGCGGAATGCTTCCCACCCGTATATTAGTAAGTAGTGTTGCACGACAGGCGCCCGATTGACAGACCGGCGAGGCGTGGCCTTGGGACAAGCTCCGCGGCTCGGCTTCCATGTCTGCTTCCAGGCGGCGGCAAAATTCCCTCCAGCGGCCGAGATGAGCGCAAAGCTGCCATGGCGTCTTTGGGGCCGGAAGCGGACGGTCCGGTTCTGGGACGACCTAGCGAGAAAGATGCCATTCCGCTGGTGCCCCCATCTTGGCCGCAACGACGTCGCTTGCCGTTGCCGGAAAAACAACCGCGGCGCCGCGTCGGCCGCCTTGCGCCAGCACCTGCCTCTTGACGCTTTCAGCCGTGATACGCTCCTACCAATCGGTCATCAGGGGTGCGTGGCTGAAGGCGGGTGACGAGCGTGGCGAGTTTGGCTTGACGGTGTGTGTCAAAGGAATCCTGATTCCTTTAGATTGCGACTAGGCCTAGCCCGGTGGCGAGGCAGCCACAGGATGGACATTTCAGCCCATATGGAAAATGATCATGTGCCGTGCACAATATTGCAGTGCTCGGGTCTCGACGAAAAAGCCTGAGCGTAGAAGCGGATCAACCGACCTCCGGGTCCAGCGAGGGGGACGCAAATGGATATCACAGGCAATGGGCAATTGCGTTGCGACGTGGGCGAGCGACCCCGTCGATCGGCCGGCTGGCTTGCCTGCGCCACCGCGTCGGCGGCATTCCTGCTCGGCATGGCTTTCAGCAGCACTGCGTTTGCGCAGGACCAGCAGCTGCCCGTGGTGACGGCGGCCAAGCCGGTGGTGCGTGACATCATCGAGGACGACGAGTTCGTCGGGCGTTTCGAAGCCGTCGACCAGGTTGCCATCCGTTCGCGCGTCAGCGGCTATCTGGACAAGGTCAGCTTCCAGGACGGCGCACTGGTCAACAAGGGCGACCTGCTCTTCACCATCGACCAGCGTCCGTACCAGGCCGCTTATGATGCCGCCAAATCGCAAGTGGATGTCGCCAAGAGCCTGCTCGAATTCACCAAGATGCAACTGGATCGCGCCAACGAACTTGCCAAGACCGGCAACATCTCGCCCGCCACGGTCGACGACCGCCGGCGGGAATACCTTGCGGCGCAGGCGCAGATGCAGGGCGCGACGGCTGCGCTGACGACGGCCAGCCTGAACATGGAATTCACTGAGATCAAGGCGCCGTTGTCCGGCCGCATCGACCGCCGGCTGGTATCGGTCGGCAACCTCGTGCAGCCGGATTCCACCTTGCTGACGACCATCGTCACGCGCGACCCGATCGACTTCTATTTCGACGTCGATGAGCGTCTGTATTTCAGCTACGCCCGCGACGCGATGGCGCGTGGCGGCAGCATGCAGGAAGGCGCCGGCGGGCTCGATGTGCAGATTCAGGTCGCCGACCGCGCGGAGGCGGTGGTCAAGGGCAAGCTCGATTTTGCCGAGAACCGGATCGACAACGCGACCGGCACAATGCGGGTTCGTGCGACGTTTCCCAACCCCGACGGCGTTCTCCAGCCAGGCATGTTCGGGCGCATCAACGTGCCGGGGTCGCTGCCGCATAGCGGCGTGCTGGTGCCTGACGAGGCGATCGGCGCCGATCAGGATCGTCGCATCGTGTTGCTGGTGGACGAGGCCGGAATGGTGTCGGCGAAGCCCGTGCGCACCGGACCGCTTCTCGACGGCTACCGGGTGATCCGCTCGGGCCTGACCGGCGCCGAGACGATCATCGTCAACGGGCTGATGCACGCAAGGCCCGGCACCAAGGTGAAGGTCGAGATGGTGACGTTGCCGCCCAAGGTCGAAACCGCCGGGTTGCAGCAATGAGGTTCGCGCATTTCTTCGTCGACCGTCCAATCTTCGCATCGGTCGTTTCGATCGTCCTGCTGATCCTCGGCGGTATTGCTTATACCCAGCTGCCGGTCGCGCAATATCCCGAGATCGCGCCGCCGACCATCGTCGTTCGCGCGCAGTATCCGGGCGCCGACGCCCAGACGGTCGCAGCGACGGTGGCAACGCCGATCGAGCAGGAGATCAATGGCGTCGAGGGCATGCTCTACATGTCATCCTATTCGTCGGGCGACGGGTCGATGGCGCTGACCATCACCTTCAAGCTGGGCACCGATCTCGACAAGGCGCAGGTGCTTGTGCAGAACCGCGTGTCGGTCGCCGAGCCGCGCCTGCCCGAAGAGGTCCGCCGCCTCGGCATCACCACCACCAAGAGCTCGCCCGACCTGATGATGGTCGTGCACATGCTGTCGCCCGACAATACCTACGACCAGCTCTACGTCTCGAACTACGCCCGCTCGCGGGTGCGCGACATACTGCTCAGGTTAGACGGCGTCGGCGACCTTATCATCTTCGGCGAACGCGAATATTCGCTGCGCATCTGGCTTGATCCGGAAAAACTGTCCGCCCTGGGAATGACCTCGGGCGATGTGGTGCAGGCGCTGCGTGATCAGAACGTCCAAGTGTCGGGTGGCTCGATCGGCGCGCCGCCGACGGGCACCGGCACGGCGTTCCAGTACACGGTCACCACGCAAGGCCGCTTCAACGACGCCCGCGACTTCCGATACGTGATCGTCAAATCGACCGACGACGGGCGCCTGATCGCGCTGCAGGACGTGGCGCGCATCGAACTCGGAGCCAAGGATTACGTCACCAACTCCTATCTTAACGGCAAACCGGCGGTCGCGCTCGCCATCTTCCAGCGGCCGGGCACCAATGCGCTCGCCGCGGCCGCGGAGATCCAGGACAAGATGAAGGAGCTTTCCCGCGACTTTCCGAAGGGGTTGAACTACGACATCGTCTACAATCCGACCGAGTTCGTCGCCGAGTCGATCCAGGAGGTCTACAAGACGATCCTCGAGGCGATGTTGCTCGTCATCATCGTCATCATCGTCTTCCTGCAGTCGTGGCGCATGGCGATCGTGCCGATCGTGGCGATCCCCGTGTCGCTGATCGGCACCCTGGCGGTGCTTTACGCCGCCGGCTTCTCGCTCAACATGCTGACGCTGTTCGGCCTCGTTCTGGCGATCGGCATCGTCGTCGATGATGCGATCGTCGTGGTCGAGAACGTCGAGCGCAATATTGCCAGTGGGCTGGCGCCCAATCCGGCGTCGCACCTCACAATGAACGAAGTCGGAACGGCCATCATCGCGATCTCGCTGGTGCTGATAGCCGTGTTCGTGCCGACAGCCTTCATCCCCGGCATTTCCGGGCAGTTCTACCTGCAGTTTGCGATTACCATCGCGGTCTCGACGGCGATATCGGCATTCAATTCGCTGACGCTTTCGCCAGCTCTGGCCGCACTGCTGTTCAAGCCGCACCATGCCGCGGCGGCGGCGCCGCGCTTTTTCCCGGCGCGGTTCGGACGGGCGCTCGCCGACGGCTTCAATCGCGGCTTCGACAGGGTCGCCCATTGGTATTCCAGCATCATTCGCGTGCTGGTCGGCTCGCGGATAGCGATCACCGCCATGCTGGCCGTTTTCGCGGCCCTGATCTACGCCACGGTCTACATGGTGCAGACGGTGCCGCGCGGTTTCATTCCGTCGCTCGACCAGGGCTATGCGATCGTCGTCGTCCAGTTGCCCGACGGCGCCTCGCTGTCGAGGACCGATGCGGTCATCCAGCAGGCGTCGCAAATCATCCAGAAAACCCCAGGCGTCGACTACGCAGTCGCGTTCGCCGGCTTCTCCGGCGCGACCTTCACCAACGCCAGCAACCAGGGCGTCATCTTCGCCAGGTTCAAGCCGTTTGATGAGAGGCTGAAAGCCGGCCAGTCGGCGACCAGGGTCATCGGCAATCTGTTCGGCAGCCTGCAAAGCATCAAGGAAGCCTTCATCATAGCACTGCCGCCGCCGCCTATTCGCGGCGTCGGCAATGCCGGCGGCTTCAAGCTGCAGATCCAGGAGCGCAACAGCGCCGACATGCGGCAGATCCTGGCGCTTGCCTACGAAATCGCCGGCAAGGCCAACAAGACGCCGGGGCTGATGGGCGTGTTCACCACCTTCTCCGCGTCGAGCCCGCAATTCTTCCTTGCGATCGATCGCGACAAGGCGCGCATCCTGAACGTGCCGATCCCCAACATCTTCGAGACTCTGTCGATCAATCTGGGCACTGCTTATGTCAACGACTTCAACGCTTTCGGGCGCGTCTACCAGGTGCGGGCGCAGGCCGACCAGGCCTTCCGCCTCGATCGCGCCGACATCTTGAAGCTGAAGGTTCGCTCGGCGACCGGCGCGCTGGTTCCGCTCGGCACGTTGATCGAGATCCGCGACGTCACCGGCCCGGCGCTGGTCCAGCGCTACAACATGTACGTCTCGGTGCCGCTGCAGGGCAACGCCGCGCCCGGCGTTTCCACGGGCGACGCGCTGGCATTGATGGAAGGGATCACGGCAAAGACGTTGCCGGCCGGTACCTCCTACGAATGGACCGAGCTCGCCTATCAGGAACGCAACACCGGCAATGCCGCAGTCTATATCTTCGGACTGTCGGTGCTGTTCGTCTTCCTGGCGCTGGCGGCGCAATATGAAAGCTGGGTGCTGCCGTTCGCCATTGTGCTGGTGGTGCCGCTCGGCGTGCTCGCGGCGTTGCTCGGCGTGACTTTCCGAGGGCTGGACAACAACATCCTCGTGCAGATCGGCCTCATCGTGTTGATCGGGCTTGCCGCCAAGAACGCGATCCTGATCGTCGAATTCGCGCGGCAGGCGCAGGAACGGGGCCTGTCGGTCGCAGAGGCTGCCGTCGAAGCCTGCCGGCTCAGGCTGCGGCCGATCCTGATGACCGCCTTCGCGTTCATCCTCGGCGTCGTGCCGCTGATGATCGCAACGGGCCCGGGCGCAGAAATGCGCCAATCGCTCGGCACCGCGGTGTTCTCCGGCATGCTCGGCGTCACCTTCGTCGGCCTGTTCCTGACGCCGGTGTTCTACGTCACGCTCAGGTCGCTGTTTTCAGGGCGCAACCCCCGTGCCGAAGCCGAGCCTTCGGGGCCGGCAGAGACGCCATCGGAGACGCCCGCCGAGTAGGGTTACGAATTCGCCGCGACCGCGCGAACGGCGACGTTTCTTCCTTCCTGTCGAGGCGAGGTTGGCGATTGTCCGAACTAATGTCGGCCCAACCTCGACGGCTGGTGTCGCTGCCGTTACGAGAGACGCTTGAACCCCATAACGGTCATTCGCCGAGTCGTTCTCAAACGACTGCATTGGGGCGCCAAGCTGCCTGCGAAATCGGATCTGCTTGTGGCTCGGATCGCCACCCGGCAAATCAGCTATGCTGATGAGCGTTACGGCTCACTTCTTTGGAAAGGGCACGCCCTTGGTGGTGAATCGCTGTCCTCTGCCGATCGAGCGCACGGGGCGCTTCGTGGCGGCGGCCTTGCCGGTGCCGGGCGGCTGGTGGGCAGGCACGAGCTGGTCGGGGCGGGGACCGATCAGGTCGGCGCGGCCCATCTCCTTCAGGGCATCGCGCAGCAGTGGCCAATTGTCGGGGTCGTGGTAACGCAGGAATGCCTTGTGCAGCCGGCGTTGCCGCCCGCCGCGAACGGTCTCGACCTTGTCGGTCGCGCCGCGCCGCACGCCCTTCAGCGTGTTGACGCCGGTGTGGTACATGGCCGTCGCGGTCGCCATGGGCGAAGGCAGGAAGGTCTGCACCTGGTCGGCGCGGTAGCGGTTCTTCTTCAGCCAGAGCGCCAGCTGCAGCATGTCCTCGTCGGTCGTGCCGGGATGGGCGGCGATGAAATATGGAATGAGGTAGTATTTCTTGCCGGCTTCCTTGGCGGCTGCGTCGAACATCTCCTTGAAGCGGTCATAGGTGCCGATGCCGGGCTTCATCATCTTGTCGAGCGGCCCGCGCTCAGTGTGCTCTGGCGCGATCTTGAGGTAGCCGCCGACGTGGTGGGTCACCAGTTCCTTGACATATTCGGGGCTCTTGACGGCCAGGTCGTAACGCACGCCGGAGGCGACCATCACCTTCTTGACGCCCTTGACCTCGCGGACCTTGCGGTAGAGCCGGATCAGGTCGTCATGCGAGGTGTTGAGGTTGGGGCAGATGTCGGGAAACACGCAGGACGGCAGGCGGCAGGCCGCCTCGATCTTGGGGTCCTTGCAGGCCATCCGGTACATGTTGGCGGTCGGCCCGCCGATATCGGAGATCACGCCGGTGAAGCCCGGGGTCTTGTCGCGGATCTTCTCGATCTCGCGCAGGATCGAGCCCTCGGAGCGGTTCTGGATGATGCGGCCTTCGTGCTCGGTGATCGAGCAGAACGTGCAGCCACCGAAGCAGCCGCGCATCACCGTCACCGAGAACTTGATCATGTCCCAGGCGGGGATCTTGGCGTCGCCATAGGACGGGTGCGGCGCGCGTGCATAGGGCAGGTCGTAGACGGCGTCCATCTCCTCGGAGGTCAGCGGGATGGGCGGCGGATTGAGCCACAGGTCGCGGTCGCCATGGCGCTGGACGAGCGGGCGGGCATTGCCGGGATTGGCCTCGCGGTGCAGCACGCGCGAGGCGCGGGCATAGGCATCGCGATCGCCCTCGACCTGCTCGAACGATGGCAGCCGGATCACGATATCGCCGGGCTTGCGGCTGGCGCCTTCGTCGGCGGAATCGAGATCGTCGGCATGGAGTTCCGTAAAATGCCCGAGCACGCGGCGAAACAGGGCGACGCCCCTGATGGCGTCGAGTTGGCGTGGCGTGTCGCCGGCGGCGAGCCGGTTCGCCACCTCGACGACGGCGCGCTCGGCATTGCCGTAGATCAACAGGTCGGCCTTGGCGTCGGCCAGGATCGAGCGGCGCACCTTGTCGGACCAGTAGTCGTAGTGGGCGATGCGGCGCAGCGAGGCTTCGATGCCGCCCAGCACGATAGGCACGTCCTTGTAGGCCTCGCGGCAGCGCTGCGTATAGACGATCGTGCAGCGGTCCGGCCGCTTGCCGCCCTCGCCGCCCGCCGTATAGGCGTCGTCATGGCGCAGCTTGCGATCCGACGTATAGCGGTTGACCATGGAATCGAGGTTGCCGCCGGTGACGCCGAAGAACAGCCTTGGCCTGCCCAGCGCCTTGAACGGCTCGGCCGACTGCCAGTCGGGCTGCGAGATTATACCGACCCGAAACCCCTGGGATTCGAGCAGACGGCCGATGATCGCCATGCCGAAGCTCGGATGATCGACATAGGCATCGCCGGTGACCAGCACGATGTCGCATTCATCCCAGCCGAGCGCCGCCATCTCGGCGCGGCTCATCGGCAGGAACGGCGCAGCCTTCCCGGCATGAGGCTTGCTGCCGGACAACGGAACGATGTTCTTTTGGGCGCTGGCTATGGTTTCCATCGGCCGACGTATAGGCCGCCGCCAAGGCGAATTCAATTAAGCTCGATCTTGGGCTCCGGAAATGCATTGGGACGATGGAGCGCGCCCGCTTATGGCTTGCGTCGAGCAGGGCCTCAAAACCCGAAAGGCCCGGGCGCCGCAGCAGGAGCGCGTAATTCCACCAAGAGAATGGAGGTCTTGGTTACCACGCCCATCAGCACAACCAGGCCAATTACCACGGGCATTGGAGAAGCTGGTGCCTGCCACCACTGGAGGCAGTCGTGCTCCACGGCAAACTGCAGCATTTTCCACTTTGAGGCGAAATAGTTCTCAACTATGGTCTTGCTAGGCTTAAGGCATGGGGGATTGCCGATGGTTCTATCACGCAGGGGTGTCGTGATCGGCGGCCTGGCGCTGGTCGCGGTCGGTGCAACCGGCAATATTGTTCAAGCCGCGACCGCGAAATCCTTTTTCGCCGGCACCGCCATCGACAACAATTTCGTCTATCGAAAGACCAACTTCGCCAAGATAGACAAGAGATGGCATCGCCAGATCGTCAAGTATTTCAGCAGCGAGCCGGTCGGCACCGTCGTGGTCGATACCCGCCACCACTTCCTCTACCTCATCATGGAAAACAAGACCGCCATCCGCTACGGCGTCGGCGTCGGCAAGGAAGGCTTCAAATGGTACGGTCGCGCGACGATCGAGCGCCGCGCGCTATGGCCGCAATGGGTCCCGCCGCCCGAAATGCGTAAGCGCAGGCCGGAACTGCCGGACATGATCGCAGGCGGCGCGTCCAACAATCCGCTCGGGCCACGCGCGCTCTATCTGTACCGCGACGGCGCCGACATCGGCTACCGCCTGCACGGTACGCTGGAGCCATGGAGCATCGGCACCGACGCTTCCAGCGGCTGCATCCGCATGTTCCCGGAAGACATAATCGACCTTTACCAGCGGTGCCCGATCGGCACCGCGGTGGAAGTCCTGCCGCACATCGCCGACCAGGCGCCCGCTTCCACCTCTGTCGAATGATGGCGCCTCATGGACCGCATGATTGAAAACACCCGCCGGCTGCTCGCCGCCAGCCTGCTGGTGCTGACCGCATCCTGCTCGACCAGCAACACGCTGGCCCCTTCCACGCCCGACGTCACCAACGCCGAGATTGCCGCCTTCCAGAACGTGCAGCCGGGCAGCGAGGAGGATTTTATCCTTAATGTCGGCCGCCGCACCTATTTCACGAAAGGTTCGGCCGCGCTCGATTCTGTCGCCAAGACCACCCTCGACACCCAGATCGCCTGGTTGGCAAAGTATCCGCGCTGGCTGCTCAAGCTGCAGGGTTTCGCCGACGATCCCGGCGCAAACGAAACGGCGCTGTCGCAGCAGCGCGCCGATGCAGTGATGGACTACCTCGCCGCCGGCGGCATAGACCGTAGTCGCATGTGGGCCAAGGGTTACGGCAAGGACAGGCTCGTCCGCGACTGCCCTGACGCCGCCTGCAGGTCGCAGAACCGCCGCGTTGTGTCTAATTTGCGCGATGAGAGGGACGAGCCGTAGAGGGGGAGTGTCTCAGAAGATGGGAGCGGCTGGTCAACGCCATTGCGAAGGGCCATGGCGACCCAACCGTGCTGGGACCGCAATCAACAACGCTGAACGAAGAGCGCAAGAGCATTTTGGCAGGGTTGGATCGGGTACCCGCTGCGACCGATCGTGCTGCACCCTGCGGTGCTCGCCCGCTACGAGGGGCAACTGAACCAACTTTGGACCGGGCGTGCCAAGGGCATTGCTTCCTGGCGATTCCGGATGTGCAGAGGCAATGCGTGGCCTGATCGAAACCGTTACGGTGTTTCGAGATCCTCGAAAACCGGCGCATTGAAGTCGAAATCGCTGGTCGGATGACGGCACTCTTGGGCAACAACGCCTTCCCCACAGCGTCCAAGGAGTAGGGGGAAGATGGTAGCGGGAGAGGGACTTGAACCCCCGACCCCAGGATTATGATTCCCGTGCTCTAACCAACTGAGCTACCCCGCCAGGGTGGCAAATGGCCCGGAAAACCGTCCAGAAGGAACGGGCGTCGCGAGGCGTTCGCCAAGGTCGCGCGGATATAAGGTTGGGAGGGTGAGCCTGTCAAGCTTGGATGATGCCGACACGCCGGCATAATCCAGCCCGTATAATCTCGTCCCAGAAAAGCTTTGCCGGACAGACACTCAGGGCATCTCCCGGGGTTGAGTTCGGCGGGGCACGTCGCTATGTCTCGGCCATGAAATTCTAGAGTTTGAACGAATGAAGCCGCGCATCGCCGTCCTCGGTTGCGGATACTGGGGCAGCAACCATATCCGCACCCTTAAGGCGCTTGGCGCGCTCTATGCCGTTTCCGACGTCAACCGCGCCCGCGCCGAAGGTTTCGCCAGCGAGCAGGACTGCCTGGCGATCGAGCCGGACAGGCTGTTCGAGAGAAACGATATCGACGCCATCGTCATGGCGCTGCCGCCGCAATTCCATGCCGACACCGCCGTGCGGGCCGTCGAAAGCGGCAAGGACGTGCTGGTGGAGAAGCCGATCGCGCTGACCGTCGCGGACGCCGAGCGCGCGGTGAAGGCGGCCAAGGACAATAGCCGCGTGTTCATGGTCGGCCATGTGCTGCGCTTCCATCCGGCCTTCGAGACGCTGAAGGGGCTGATCGACAATGGCGAGCTCGGCGAGGTGCGCTACATCCATTCGCACCGGCTCGGTCTCGGCAAGTTCCACACCGAGAACGACGCGCTCTGGGACCTTGCGCCGCACGACTTGTCGATGATCCTCGCCATCACCGGCACCGAGCCGATCGAGGTGAGGGGCGAGGGCGCGGCGCTGCTCGACAATCTCAGCGACTTCGCGCATCTGCATATGCGCTTCCCGAACGGCCTGCGCAGCCATCTCTTCGCATCGCGCCTCAATCCCTATCGCGAGCGGCGGCTGACGGTCGTCGGCACCAAGGCGATGGCGGTGTTCGACGACGTCGAGCCCTGGGAGCGCAAGCTTGCCGTCTACCGCCACGCGGTCTGGCAGGACAGCGGCCAGTGGGCATTCACCGCCAACGAGCCCTCCTACGTGCCGGTCGGCGAGGGCATGCCGCTGACGCGCGAGCTCGCCCATTTCATGCAATGCATCGAGACGCGCGCCGAGCCGCGCACCGATGGCGAGGAAGCGATACGGGTGCTGCGCATCCTGACCGCGGGCACAGTCATACACACCGGCTCGTCGGTCTGAGCCGTCCTGAAGCAGCGACGATAAGACTGAGAACTTACTCGGCGGGAATCTGCGCCGGCCTTGCCGCAAGCCTGGACAGCATGGCCTCGGCCTCGGCTCCACGCTCGGAACGCTCGATGAAACCGCCGCCGAACACCCGCGCCTCGTTTCCGTCGTCGGAATAGAGCACGCAGGCCTGCCCAGGCGCGATGCCGGACTCGCCGTCGGCCAGCTCGACCGACGTCACACCGTCGCGGTGATGCAGCACGGCCGGACGCGGCGGCCTGGTCGAGCGGACTTTTGCGAAGAGCTCGATGCCGCCGGCCGGTACGTCCGACAGCGGCCCGTCGCCAAGCCAGTTCATGGCGCGCAGATAGATCTTGTGCGTCTCCAGCGCCTCGCGCGGGCCAACGATGACACGCGCCCGGTCGGCATCCAGATGGACGACATAGAGCGGCTCGCCAGAGGCGATGCCGATGCCGCGGCGCTGGCCGATCGTGTAGCGCAGGATGCCTTCGTGGCGGCCGAGCACGCGGCCATCGATATGGACGATGTCGCCTGGGTTGGCGGCGGCCGGCTTCAGCTTGGCGATGATGTCGGAATATTTGCCCTGCGGCACGAAGCAGATGTCCTGGCTGTCCTGCTTGGCGGCGACCGTCAGCCCCATCTCCTCGGCAATGGCGCGGACCTGCGGCTTCGACAGGCCGCCGAGGGGAAATCGCAGATAATCGATCTGCGCCTGCGTGGTGGCGAACAGGAAATAGCTCTGGTCGCGGTCGGCGTCGACCGGCCGGTAGAGCGCGCGATGCGCGCCATTGGCGCGCGAGCGGATGTAGTGGCCGGTGGCCAAGGCGTCGGCGCCGAGATCCTGCGCGGTGGCTAGGAGGTCGGCGAACTTGACCGTCTGATTGCACGATACGCAAGGGATCGGCGTCTCGCCGGCGACGTAGCTCTCTGCAAAGGGATCGATGACCGCCTTGCGGAAACGCTCCTCATAGTCGAGCACATAGTGCGGGATGCCGAGCGTTTCGGAAACGCGGCGGGCGTCGTCTATGTCCTGGCCGGCGCAGCACGAACCGGCGCGATGGGTGGCCGCGCCGTGGTCGTAGAGCTGCAGCGTCACGCCGACGACGTCATAGCCTTCTCGCTTCAGGATGCCCGCAACCACGGACGAATCGACACCGCCCGACATCGCGACGACAACGCGGGTTTCTTCTGGGCGGCGAGGGAGGTCGAGGCTGTTCATGGTGCTTTCACTGTGCGGCGCTCAATGCCAATGGCCGGAATATAGGTCAAGCGCCACGTCTGCGCCAGCTTGCGGCCCAGGACGAAATTACCGGCAATTCAGGGCCTGGAGGTCGGTGTTTCAAATTCTAAACGATATCCTAACCGGGCGTTCACGATCCTTACCTAGTGATTAGGGTTCGCTTAGGCAATTTTTAAAGCTGTGGCGGTACTGTGGCGGGGATTGGGTCTTTGAGTTTTTAGTAGAGAGTACGATGACCGATCTGGTTAGACCTAGAGTCAAGTATGTTATTGGGCCCGACGGCAGCCCTCTTACCATCGCCGATCTGCCGCCGACGAACACGCGGCGCTGGGTTATCCGGCGCAAGGCGGAAGTTGTCGCAGCGGTACGTGGCGGCCTGCTCAGCCTTGAGGAAGCCTGCCAGCGCTACAAGCTCACCACCGAAGAATTTCTATCCTGGCAGGCATCGATCGACGAATACGGCCTTGCCGGGCTGCGCACCACGCGGATCCAGCAATACCGGCACTAGGCTGGACAGACATTAACGAAAAGGGCGCGACGTTCCGCGCCCTTTTCGCTTTTGTAAAACCTCAGACCGTCAGCACGACCTTGCCAATTGGTCGGGTGGTCAAAAATGCATGGGCTGCTCCCGCCTGGTCGAGCGGGAAGGTCTTCGCCACATGTGGCGAGAGCTTGCCTGCATCCACCAGCCTGGCAAGCTCGACAAGGCCATCGCGGTCGGGCAGCACGGACATGCGCTCGACGTGGATACCGCGCGCGCTGGCCTTCGCCCTGGTGGCATCGTGAACGTTGAGCAGCGAAACCAGAACGCCGCCACGCAGGACTGCCAGCGACTGGTCGGCATGGTCGCCGCCGATCGGATCCAGTACCAGATCGACATTGCCGACTTTCCCCGTGAAATCATCCTTGGTGTAGTCGATCACCTCGTCGGCGCCGAGCGCGCGGACGAAATCCGTTTTGCCCGGGCTGGCCGTGGCAATGACATAGGCGCCGCGCGCCTTGGCGATCTGCACCGCCAGATGGCCGACGCCACCTGCACCGGCATGGACCAGCGCGCGTTGGCCCGCCTGCAGGTGCCGTGGCGGATGAGGCCCTGCCAGTCCGTCAAGCCGGCGAGCGGCAAGGCCGCGGCATGCGCGTGGTCGATGGCTGCAGGCTTCGCGGCGATCTCGTCCGCCGGCGCTGCGGCAAGCTCGGCATAGGCTCCAGCCTGCTTGGGAAAGCGCGGCATGCCTAATACCGCGTCGCCGACCTTGAAGGCGGTCACGCCGGCGCCGAGCGCGGCGACGATTCCTGAAATATCCCAGCCGAGAATGAAGGGCGGCTCGCCGAGCAGTGGGTAGGAACCGCCGCGCACGGCGCCGTCGACTGGGTTGATGCCCGCCGCCTTGACGCGCACGAGCACTTCGCCGGGCTTGGGCGCGGGGTCAGGCTGCTCGGCAACGAAAAGGATCTCGGGTGCGCCGACGGAAGTCTGGACAACGGCACGCATGAACGCCTCCTGTTCAAGTGGATGTGCCGCTATCTTTTGGATAGTAATAGCTGATTGTCGAGTATGCACCTTTTTGATATATAGGCACCCTATGGATAGTGAAGACGTTTCCCCGCTCGGCTACGACGCGTTCCGGCGCACCTGCCCGTCGCACACCGTGCTCGAGATGCTGGCCAGCAAGTGGGTCTATCTTACCGTCTGCGCGCTGCGGCGCGGCCGGCTGCGCAATGGCGAGCTGGCACGCAAGATGGAAGGCATCACGCCCAAGATGTTGACGCAGACGCTGCGCGTGCTGGAACGCGACGGTCTTGTGCGGCGCGAGGTGTTTCCCGTCATTCCGCCGCGCGTGGAGTATGAACTCACGGAGCTTGGCCAGAACCTGGCGGGGCTGCTCAGCCAGATACGCTCATGGGCCGAAGAACATGCGCCGGAAATCAAGGAAGCACGAGCCCGGGCATCGGCTGATCATGACGAGATGGCCATGTCCTGAAGCAGGCGGCGAGGCTGATTCGACCGGCTGGCGGTGCTGAAGCTGCCGGCGGCATCCTCCGGCTCGGCATGTCTGCCGCAATGACTGCGATATGCCGGCGATCAGCCGATCATGGCGCTGCGGCCGCCTATTTCGGCGTCGCGGATCTTGGTGTCGCGCGATTCCAGCATCTCCGCTTTGGAAAGCTCCGCTTCAGCTTCGCCGAGTAATGATTCGGCGGTGCTTCGCTGCTGGGCGAGGTCGCTTTGCGAATTTCTAAGGTTGTCGCGGCGAAGGCGGGCCGCTTTGGCGAAGGTCGGATAGGCGAAATGGTTGATGTCGGTGATGCCGGCTTTTTTCTCCTCGGCGATGATCTGCGCTTCCAGCTCGACGGCCATGCGTTCGAACTCGGCGATCATCATGTCCAGCTGCAAGAGCTGCCGCCGCTTCTCATTCACCTGAAATTGCTTCAGCCGAACGAGGTTTTCACGTGACTTCATGATTCGATACTCCGCAAACGCACACCTGCAATACCGTCCAGTCCGCCCGGAACGACCCAAGCGCCGCCCGTTTCCCCCGGCTTTCCCTGGGCTATAGGAAACAAAGCCCTAAAGATTTTCGCCGGCGGTAACCATTCGTTTACGGGCATTGTTAATCATACGGGCGAGGACTTAAGGCCGGGTAAAAATTC
This sequence comes from Mesorhizobium sp. M2A.F.Ca.ET.043.02.1.1, assembly GCF_003952405.1. NCBI lineage: Bacteria > Pseudomonadati > Pseudomonadota > Alphaproteobacteria > Hyphomicrobiales > Phyllobacteriaceae > Mesorhizobium > Mesorhizobium sp. M2A.F.Ca.ET.043.02.1.1. The sequence goes on along the minus strand of NZ_CP034445.1, from coordinate 1,389,870 downwards.
CGGCTCTCGGCGGAAGCCCGGGCCAGCGAGTCTCTGGAGTCACTTAGGCTGACTTTTTGATGTGGTGCATTAGCGGTTTGCGTCTGTGATTCGTTATTAGATTCAAGTGGGTGTAGAAAGGGGTTAAAAAATCTGGTATCGTGTATGGCACGAAATTAGGATTTGTTAACCAGTCGGTGGCACCTTCTGTTCAGGCAATCACTGCTCCGGGTCCCGGACGGGTCGTGAGACGGCCCGGCAGCAGAAAAGGGGAATGAAATGCGTGTTCTGCTGATTGAAGATGACAGTGCAACCGCACAGAGCATCGAATTGATGCTGAAATCGGAGAGCTTCAACGTCTATACGACCGATCTCGGCGAAGAAGGTGTCGACCTCGGCAAGCTCTACGATTACGACATCATCCTTCTGGATCTCAATCTTCCCGACATGTCGGGATACGAAGTCCTGCGCACGCTGCGCCTCTCCAAGGTCAAGACGCCGATCCTGATCCTGTCCGGCATGGCCGGTATCGAGGACAAGGTGCGCGGCCTCGGCTTCGGCGCCGACGATTATATGACCAAGCCGTTCCACAAGGACGAACTGGTGGCGCGCATCCACGCCATTGTGCGTCGCTCCAAGGGCCACGCCCAGTCGGTCATCACCACGGGCGACCTGGTGGTCAATCTCGACGCCAAGACGGTCGAGGTCGGCGGTCAGCGCGTGCACCTGACCGGCAAGGAATATCAGATGCTGGAGCTGCTCTCGCTGCGCAAGGGCACCACGCTCACCAAGGAAATGTTCCTCAACCATCTCTACGGCGGCATGGACGAGCCGGAGCTGAAGATCATCGACGTCTTCATCTGCAAGCTGCGCAAGAAGCTCGACGCGGCATCCGGCGGCCAGAACTACATCGAGACGGTGTGGGGCCGCGGCTATGTGCTGCGCGAACCGGAAGATATCCGCGTCAGCGCGTAAGCGATCCAAGCGATATCAAGCAAAAACCCGGCTCAGGCCGGGTTTTTTGTTGGACCGCGCCCTGCGAATCAGGCGGCGATCTTGAGGAAACGGAAGCTTTCGAGCAGTTGCGCGCGGTTGAAGGGCTTCAGGAGATAACCTTGAGCGCCGGCGCGCTTGGCGCGCATGATCGCGGCCACATCGACCTCGACCAGCGAGACCAGGATTTGGGGCTTGATGGGAGCTTCCATAGCGCGGATGCGGCGAATAAGGTCCACCGCCTGGACGTCGGTCAGCCCGCCGTCGATGACAATGACGTCCGGCATGCCGTCGGCGCAGATTTCGGTAGCCTCGACCCCGGTCGACGCCTCGACGACGATGATGTCCGAGCCGCCAAGAATACGTTTTGCGACCTTCCTGATGACGCTCGAATCATCGACGAAAAGGCAGCGCTTCATGTCCGGATCCTCTTTGCCATCTGCCGAACCGGCAGCCTCCGGGTAACCGGTGAGCACCATAGGCCAATCTGGTAAAGAAGCTGAAAAGCCGTTAGGTAAAGTTTTTCCAAACAGGGGCATCGCGCGGTTTTTGGCCACGACGCTGTTACATGGATCGCGGCCGGCATTGCTCGATCTGCACTGCCAACACTAATATTGGCAATAAAAGATACTTGTATTTTTCTTAATGCGCGTCGCGCTGAACCGGATTCAGGCGACGCGGTTCAGGTCTTTGTTTGATGCATGTCGTTGTCCCAGAACCGCGCACACTTCTGGGCGACATGCATTAAAGCGCGTCGCGATCCTTCGGATTCGCTCCATGCGCTTTAGGTTTTTGATTTTACGCATGTCTTTATCCCGAAACCGGTTCCCACTTTCGGGAGACATGCATTAGGCAGCCGTCAGCACGATCTCTTCGGGGGTCGCGTGGATCGAGATCGTCATGTTGGCCTCGCGCGCCAGGAGCAGCGTGTAGTAAGGCTGGACCGAGTGGGCGTCGATCGGCTCCTCGGGCTTATGCCCGGAATGCAGTTCGAGGAATTTCGGCGGCACGCGCAGCATCGGTCCACTGGCCGACAGCGAAAAGCGCGGTTCGGTTTCGAGGTTTTCCAGCGTGATCACCAGCTTGCCGCCGCGCGGGATCGCCGCATGGGCGACAAGAATGAGGTTGAGCAGCAGCTTGACCTTGTTCTTGGGCAGCAGCGCGCGCGAGCCGTTCCATATAAGTTCCGGTTTTTCGTTCTTCAAGAAGGCGATGGCCACGGCCTCGGCATCACCGGTGTCGATCATCATCCCGGCGGAGCCCGCGGCGCCGAAGGCGATACGGGCAAACTGCAGCCGCGCCGAGGCGTTTTTGGCGCTCTGGCGAATGAGCTTCATGGCGTCTTCGTCGGCGCCGCCTTCGTCGAGCAGTTCCAGGCCATTGTTGATTGCGCCGACCGGCGAAATGATGTCGTGGCAGACGCGGCTGCAAAGCAGCGCCGCGAGATCGGGCGCGGAAAGAGTGAAGAGCTCGGCCATCGGTGAAATCCCTGCTTCAAGTCACTTGTTCATGGCCGAGCGACCGTTTTCGCGCCCGCCTACACGAATCACGCGCCTTTCCAAGGCTTTCTGAATACACAGCGCCTGAGCGCGCAGCAACAAATCCAAATTGCTGAGCCTGAAAATGGTGCGTTCACGGGGGGAAAACCGGTGGTCGGGACCAAAGCTCAGCCTTCGAACCGCCATCTTCGTGTCGGAGCTTAATGGTTGAAAAAGGATTACGGCATAGTTTGCCCGTGATAGCCACCCTGAACGGCCGCCAAGAGCCGCAAGGGTGCGAGGCGTCGGCGAAAGTGCTCCCTGACGGAGATTGGAAGCATGTTTTCCCGATACTACGACCGGACATTCGTCCGTGTCCTCACCATGACCATCACACTCCTGGGGGCTTTGGTCCTTTCGACCGCGGCATCGCGGGCTCAACAGTACACCGCTCAGGAAATCATCGATTCCGGTCATAAATTCTTCGGCGAGACATCCGGTGGCTTGGCCACAGTCGTCGAGAAGATATTCGCGTCCTACGGCCTGCCGAACGGCTACCTGCTGGGCGAGGAGGGATCCGGGGCCCTCATCGGCGGCCTGACCTATGGCGAGGGGACGCTCTACACCAAGAACGCCGGCGACCATAAGGTATTCTGGCAAGGGCCGTCGCTCGGCTGGGATTTCGGCGGCGAGGGCTCCCGGGTGATGATGCTGGTCTACAACCTCGACGACATCAGCAGCCTCTACAACCGCTTCGGCGGCGTTGCGGGCTCCGCCTATGTCATTGCCGGCGTGGGCTTCAACGTGCTGCAGAGCAATCGCGTGCTGCTGGTGCCGATCCGCACCGGCGTCGGCGCCCGCCTCGGGGTCAATCTCGGCTATCTGAAGCTCACCGAAAGGCCGACCTGGAACCCGTTCTGATCGGGTTCTGCCCGTTACAATCGCTCGGACCGTGCTGATCACGCCGCGGCAAGCTCTTGCCGCGGCGTTGAATTTCCGCCATGCCAAGGTGGCACAATCCAGCGATTGCCGCTCCGCAAAGTGGATAGCTGCCTTGGTCCAGTCGGTTCTGTTCTTCGCACTCGGTTTCCTGAGCGCCGTTTTCCTGGTGTCGCTGATCGCGCCGGCGGTCTGGCGGCGGGCCGTCGTGCTGACGCGCAGACGCCTGGAGGCGTCGCTGCCGCTGACACAAGCCGAGATCCAGGCGGACAAGGACCGGGTCCGGGCGGAATATGCAATGACGACGCGCCGGCTGGAGATAACCGTCAAGAACCTGCAGGAGAAGGTGGCCGAGCAACTGGTGGAGATCGCTCGCGGGCACGAGGCCCTGAAGGGGCTCGCGGTCGAAACGAGGGACAAGAACCAGGCGCTCTCCGATTTGCAGACCAAAAATGCGGAGCTCAGGCAGCGCGAGGAGGATTTGCACCGCCTCTCGGAAAAGCACGCGCAGGCCGAGCGGGCGTTGGAGAAGCGCGCGCTGGAGCTGCAGAAGCTCGAGCAAATGTATGATGACGCCAGTTTCTCCTCGTCGAACCGCCAGATCGAGCTGGTTGCGCGCGAGTCCGAGCTGGAAAAGCTCGCCAGCGACATCGCGTTGCTCAAGGGCCAGCGCAAGGAGGCGGACCGCCACAGCCAGGAAATCGCCTCGGAAAGCAAGGCTGCGCGCGAAGCGTTGAAGGTCGAGAAGAAGAAAACGGCCGAGCTCGAGAAGAAGGTGGAGCGGCTGCTCGCCACGCTCGCCGATCGTGAGGAGAAGCTCGACCGGCGCGAGAAGGACCTTGCTCGAATGCGCGAACGTTCGAAGGAGACCGCCGTGGCAAACGGCGTCGCGCGGCTGACTGCCGGCCCGGATGCGAAAAGCGACGATGTCGACAAGGCGATCGCCAAGCTCGAGGCCGACCGGGAACAGCTGGAGGCAAGGCTGACGGCGCTGGCGCGTGAGAACAAGCGGCTGAAAAGCGATCTTGCCGACTCGGGGACAGCAATGCCGGAATCGGCAGGCGACGCACGCTCCGGCGCCGGCCTTCGCGAACAGATGAACGAGCTGGCGGCCGAGGTCGTCAATCTGACGATGAAGCTCGAAGGGCCGGATTCCCCTATCGCCAAGGCCCTGGCGAGTGACGGGCAGCAGAATGGGCGGGGCATCAGCCTTGCCGACCGCGTGAGGGCTTTGCAGAAGGCCAGCTCGTCCAGCTGAGGTGTGTTGATATTCAGGTGAGGCCGGCCTGCAAATAGCGGCTTCCTGCGCTTCCGGTGCTCACGTACGTTAAGTACGCTCCGCTCCGGTTCTCGGAAATCGTCATTTTCTCGGCCTGACTTGAATCTCAACACACCTCCGAGCGCCGCAGCTGCTGGGGCTCAGGTCGGGCCACTACCGGTTTGAAAAGTGATGTAAGGCGACGGCCGAAGCTGCCGCGACGTTCAGGCTGTCGAAGTCTTCCGCCATGGCGATCCTTACCGTGTGCAGTCTGGCAAGCAGCTCTTGTGGCAGGCCTTCGCCTTCAGTGCCGAGATAGAGCGCCAGCCTCGATGGCCGCTCCGCATCGCGGATGTCGGTTGCGCCACGCGGCGAGAGCGCGAACTGGCTGAAGCCAAGCTGGTCGAGCGTCCCGGTGAAGGCTGCGGTATCGTTGAAGGACGCGAAGGGAACCTTCAGCGCCGCGCCGACGGAAACGCGGATCGCCTTGCGGTAAAGCGGATCGCAGCAGGTCCGGTCTAGCAGCACTGCGTCTGCGCCGAAGGCCGCGGCATTGCGGAAAATCGCCCCCATATTGTCATGATTGGAGATGCCGACCAGGACGACGGCCAAGGCTTGCCGAGGCAAGTCTTGCACCAGAAGTTCGGCGGGCGCCGCATCGCCGCGCATGCCGATCGCCAGGACGCCGCGATGCATGTGGAAGCCGGCGATCCGGTCCATGACCTCGCCGGCCGCGACATAGACCGGGAAATCCGAAGGCGCCTTGCGCAAGATCGGCTGCAGGCCCGCCAGCCGGTTTTCGAGGATGAGGGCCGACTCGGCGGCGAAGCGCCCTGTCGACAGCAAGAGGTCCAGCACCACCTTGCCTTCGGCGACGAAGCGGCCGTGCCGGCCGACGAGATCGCGCTCGCGGATGTCGAGATAGGCGGCGACGCGCGGGTCCCGGGGGTCGTCGATAGGGATGATGTTCATACAGGCCTCGCCGAGGATGGTCAGCGAGGTAATGAGCCGCTGGCGCCGCGGGTCAAGCCCCGGCGCGGCGCAACCGATAGGCCATCTGCGAAAGATCGCCGTCGCCGAAAATGCCTTCCAGCATACGCAGCAATTCGCGCACCGCTTCGGATTTGCAGGAATAGTAGATCATCTGGCGGTCGCGCCGGGTCTCGACAAGATCGAGCGCCCTCAGCTTGGCGAGATGCTGCGACAGCGCGGACTGGCTGAGTTGCACCTTTTCGGCGATGGCGCCGACCGACATTTCGTCGTCGATCAGATAGGCCACGATCAGCAGGCGCTTTTCGTTGCCCATGAGAGTGAGAAACGCGGCGGCCGATTCCGCATTGGCGATTAGTTTGTTTGAGATCATAGATCCCCCAAAGGGTCCTGGCTCATCCTGGCGCCAGGGGGCAATGGCGCCTGATTCCACAATGTTCAGATGTCGACAGGCGCTGCTGAATCAGCGCCATAACAAAGGTAGATCATTTCGTTTAACTATCAAGCGTTGCTTTCGCCGGCGCGCGATCAACTATCGCTCTTGCTCTGCTGCGCGTCCCGCCTTCGCCATCTCGACGAGCACCGAACGCAACTCGCGCGCGGCTTGCAAAGGCTGGGGAAAGAAGATCCTGCAGGTCGCGTCCGGTGCGGCGAGATCCATGCCGTCGGCATCGAAGCCGGTGACGGTCCAGCCGTCGCCCGCGGCGCGGCCGAAGTGACGGGCATAAAGGGCAATCGCGTCGCGATGGTCGGCATTCATGTGATCGAGTGCTGCCTGCTCGCTGCCGGCCAGTTCCTCGACAAGGGCGCCGCCGATGATGAAATCATCGCGCTCGAGAAGATAGGCCCTGCCGAAGCCGCCATTCAGGCTGGCGCGGCCAGGCTCGAGCCGGAAGAACGAGAAATCGCCGAGCCCGGCATAAAGCTTGGCCTTCAGATTGCGATTGAGATAGCGGCGTTCGGCTCGGATCTGGTCGGCCGATCCCCGCTCCAGCCGCGCGGCCCGGCAGGCCAGGCTGATGCGCGGATGCGCCAGCGGATCGCCCTTGCCGGGTTCGCCAAGCAGCAGCGAGCAGCGCGGATCGGCGACAAGCGCACCGGTGTGCGCGGACAGCATCGAGACCAGGATCAGCGGCGCGCCGTCGATGTCGGTGGCGACGCCGACCCGGCTCGCCAGCGGCGAGCCGGTGCCGGGCTCGATAACCGCGAGCGCGCCGAAACGCGCCGATCGGATCAGGGTTTTCGCCAGCCTGATCGCTTCGGCGTCGGTCTCGCGAATGACATCTTTTTTCCGTTCGGTCACAAGCTCACCCGAGATAAGTTGATTTCTATTCTCCGGTTATCGGCCGAGTACACCCGCCTTTGCAAGGGCCGCGATTTCCTCCTGGCTCAAGCCAAGACGGGCCAATATGCTTGCGCTCTCGCGATCGGCGGCGGCCGGTGCTGCCGCAGCCGCTGCCGGGTCCTGCGAGAAACGCGGCGCCGGCGCGGGGCGCTCGAACCCGCCAGACGTCACAAAGCTTTGCCTGGCGCGATTGTGCGGGTGGTTCCTGGCTTCGACCAGCGACAGCACGGGCGCGACACAGGCATCGGACGTGGCGAAAAGCTCGGCCCACTCGTCGCGCGTTTTCTCCCTGACCCGCTCGGCAATGGCGGCGCGCATCGCGGGCCACAACGATCTGTCATATTGGCTGCCAACAAAATGCCCGGCGAGCGGCAGCAGCCTGGCGAATTCGCCGAAGAAGCGCGGTTCGAGGCAGCCAACGGCAATGTGCCTCGCGTCCGCCGTCTCATAGGTGTCGTAAAACGGCGCGCCGGAATCGAGCAGGTTCTCGCCGCGCCTGTCGCTCCACAGGCCCGCCGCCATGTAAGCGTGGATCGGTGCGGCGAGCATTGAGGCCCCCTCGATCATCGAGGCGTCGACCACCTGACCCTTTCCGGTCACCGAACGCTGGAAAAGGGCGGCGAGCGCGCCGGCAATCAGCATCATCGCGCCGCCACCTTGATCCGCGAGGAGATTGAGCGGCGGCACCGGCGGCGTGTCCTTCCTGCCGATCGCGTGCAGCAGGCCCGCATAAGCGAGATAGGTGATGTCGTGCCCGGCTCGCCCGGACAGCGGCCCGTCTTGGCCGAAACCGGTCAGGCGGCCATAGATCAGCGCCGGATTGTGTTGGAGCAGGATATCGGGCCCTAGGCCGAGGCGCTTCATCACACCGGGGCGGAACCCTTCGACAAGCAAGTCGGCCCATGCCGCGAGCCGAAGCAACAGCTCCGCGCCCGCCGGACGCTTGAGGTCGAGCTTGAGGATGGAACGGCCGTGGCGGTCGAGGTCGTATTCTTCCGGCAGGTTCAGAAGCGGCTGGCCGGCATCGGCGCGTTCGATGCGCAGCACGTCGGCGCCCATCTCGGCCAGCATCAGGGCGGCAAGCGGCACCGGGCCGAGCCCGGCCATCTCGATGACCTTCAGGCCCGCAAGCGGGCCTGTCCTTTCGGTGGAAACACCGGCACCTGTCGGCGATCCCGTCATCCCGCTATTTCGGCGCCATGCGGATTGCGCCATCGAGGCGGATGGTCTCGCCGTTCAGCATCTGGTTCTCGATGATGTGGAGGGCAAGGGCGGCATATTCCGCCGGCTCGCCGAGCCGCGGCGGGAAGGGCACGGCGGCGCCGAGTGAATCCTGCACGTCCTGTGGCATGCCGGCCATCATCGGCGTCTTGAAGATGCCGGGCGCGATGGTGCAGACGCGAATGCCGGAGCGCGCCAGATCGCGCGCGACCGGCAGCGTCATGCCGACGACGCCGCCCTTGGAACCGGAATAGGCGGCTTGCCCGATCTGGCCGTCATAGGCGGCAACGGAGGCGGTGTTGACGATGACGCCGCGCTCGCCCCCGGCAAGCGGATCGAGCTGCGCCGCCCGATCGGCAACGAGGCGGATCATGTTGAACGTGCCGATCAGGTTGATCTCGATAACCTTGCGGTACTGGTCGAGCGGATGCGGTCCGTCCTTGCCGATCGTCTTCACACCGATGGCGATGCCGGCGCAATTGACCAGGATGCGCGGTTGACCAAGCTTTGCAGCTACTTCGGCGATCGCGACCGTGGCGCTGTCCCCGCTAGAGACGTCGCATTGGACGGCAATGCCGCCGATGTCGGCCGCGACCTTCGCCGCGCGCTCGATGCCGACATCGAGGATGGCGACGTGGGCGCCCTTGTCGGCAAGCGCGCGCGCCGTCGCCTCGCCAAGACCCGATCCGCCACCGGTTACGATCGCGATCTGGCCGTTCGGGTTCATGCAAGCCTCCCAGGATTCCGGATTATGCTACGAGGCGCGCAGGGGAGGCGCAACCGCAATGGCCGGCTCGATCGATAGCTGCGCATTGCTGGCCGGCCGCGCCAGAGCCGGGGCAAATTCCGCGACCCTCGCCATGCTGGCGTGGCAGACCTCACCGGCAAAGCGGGCGACTGCGCCCGGCTTGATCTCGTGATGCAGCAGCCGGTCGAGATCGACCGGGCGCGGCATGGTGATCTGCCCGCGCGGGAAGCGCCTGAAGCCGAGCGGCCCATAATACGGCTCGTCGCCGACCAGGATGACGGCAGGCGCGCCGGCCTTCCTGGCCGCTTCCAGCGCGATCGCGACCAGCTTGCGGCCGATGCCCACATTCTTGAAGGCGGGGCGCACCGCAAGCGGGCCGAGCATCATGGCGCGTCCCGCGCCCGCGGCCACGCGCGTCATGCGCACCGAAGCGATCACCGTATCGTCCTTGACGGCGACATAGGACATCGAGCGGTCGTGCCCGCCCGACTCGCGGATCTTGTAGGCGGCAAGCACGAAGCGGCCCGGGCCGAAGGCCTCGTCGTTGATGGCTTCGATTTCAGCATCATGGGCCGGGGTTTCCGGCAGGTATTTCACGTCGGCAAGGCTCATGGTCTTTGCGTTCCGGCATGCGAGGAAGGTTTGCTGCAAAGCGGCAGCGTTCGCCAGTCAGCGCTTGTTAAGCGCGGGCGCCCTTTCGTCGTCGGTCGAACCGGATCGAGGCAAAGTCGAACATGGGCGCCTCCGCTAGCACCAATTTTGTGCCGCTGCAATCGGCGCTTTTCGTGTTTCTTTGTGCCATTCGACGAACTGGTTTGTCATTTGACGAACTGTTCAGCGTCGAAGGGCTTCGCCAACCCGGCTATCGGCCTAGATTGTTGCGAACCGCAGGGAGATTTCCGCATGGGATTGCTGATCGAAGGCAAATGGCAGGACCGCCCGTTCGAGACGGACAGCGGCGGACGGTTCATACGCAGAGAGTCGCAATGGCGCGACTGGATCACGCGTGACGGCCGTCCGGCGCAGGGCCGCAGGCGGGGCTTCAAGGCGGAGCCCGGCCGTTATCACCTCTATGTCTCGCTCGCCTGCCCATGGGCACACCGCACCTTGATCTTCCGTGCCCTGAAGAAGCTCGACGGCATCATCTCGGTATCGGTGGTGCACCACTTCATGGGCGAAAACGGATGGACCTTCAAAGCCGAGGACGGCGCCACGGGCGACACGCTCTACGACCTCGATTTCCTGCACCAGATCTACACCAGGGCCGATCCGGCCTATTCCGGCCGCGTGACGGTGCCGGTGCTGTGGGACAAGCAGGAACAGACGATCGTCAACAACGAGTCCTCCGAAATCATCCGGATGCTCAACACCGCCTTCGACCAATGGGGCGATGCGGGTCTCGACTTCTATCCTGCCGCGCTGCGCGCGGAGATCGACAGGATCAATGCGCAGGTCTACCCGGCAATCAACAACGGCGTTTATCGCGCCGGCTTCGCCACCACGCAGGAAGCCTATAAGGAAGCTTTCGGCGAATTGTTCCAGGCGCTCGATGCGATCGAGGAGCGGCTGTCGCGACAGCGCTATCTGGCCGGCGAACACATCACCGAGGCCGATTGGCGGCTGTTCACGACGCTGGTGCGTTTCGATCCGGTCTATGTCGGCCACTTCAAATGCAATCTGCGCCGCATCGCCGACTACCCGAACCTGTCGAATTATTTGCGCGATCTCTATCAGGTGCCCGGTGTGTCAGGCACGGTCAACCTGCACCACATCAAGGCGCACTACTACGGCAGCCACAAATCGATCAACCCGACGGGGATCGTTCCAGTGGGGCCGGAACTCGACTATGCCGCGCCGCATGACCGGGCCAGGTTCAGGAAGGCGGCGTGATTACCAGTAGGGTGAGATGCGCTCCCCGCCAAAAATCTCTGCTATCCGTCGTCTTGTCGCCGGGGTCGCGCCTTCCGGCAAGCGATCGATCGGGAAGAAGCCGGCCTCGGCGATCTCATGGTCGGGCAGTTTCGGCGCGGTTTGGCTGAAGGCTTCGATCAGATAAAGGCCGACATGGTCGCGCTTGCTGGAGCGACGGTTGAAATGCATCGACCTCAGCACCGGCGGCGCGAGCAGCGCGATGTTGCCTTCCTCGGCCAGCTCGCGCGTCAACGCTTCCTCGAGCGTCTCGCCGGACTCGACGCCGCCGCCGGGCAACTGCCAGCCTGGAACATAGGTGTGGCGGATCAGGAAGACGGAATTGGAGGCACGCTCATAAACCAGGCCACGCACGCCGAGCGTCATTGGGCGGCGCAGCACGAAGTAAAAATGAAAGAGCCTCGCGCGCAGGCCCGGCCAGCCGGTCTGGCGGAACGCCTCTTCCGGATCGTCTGTGCCGGTCATCGAACGATCCCTGGGCGAACAGCAAAGGGTGAGTGGAAAGCCTCGCCAGCGTCGCTTAAGAAGGGGTCATGTTCAGGCTCACGCATATTTCCGATGCTCATCTGGGACCGCTGCCCGATGTAACCTATCGCGACCTCGCGTCCAAGCGCGTGCTGGGCTATGTCAACTGGCAGCGCAACCGACGCCGCCATATGCATGATGCCGTCATCGACACAATCGTCGCCGACATCAAGGCGAACGCACCGGACCATCTCGCCGTCACCGGAGACCTCGTCAACCTGGCACTCGACGGCGAAATCGAGATGGCCAAGCACTGGCTGGAGACGCTCGGATCGCCGCACGACGTTTCCGTGGTCCCCGGCAATCACGATGCCTATGTGCCGGGCGCCTTCGACAAGGTCTGCCGAGCCTGGGCTCCCTGGATGACGGGCGACGGCGTCAACAGTCCGGTCGACCGCAATTCCTTTCCGTATCTGCGCGTGCGCGGCAATGTCGCGCTGATCGGCGTCACCACGGCGCGCGCCACCGCACCCTTCATGGCCAACGGCTTCTTCATGGAAGGGCAGGCCGAACGGCTCGGCAAGGTCCTCGATGATACGGTCAAACAGGGACTCTTCCGGATCATCATGATCCACCACCCGCCGGTGCGCGGCGCAGTCCCGCAGCACAAGCGGCTGTTCGGCATTGCCCGGTTCCACAAGGTCGTCCGCCGGCATGGCGCGGAACTCGTCCTGCACGGTCACTCGCACCTGCCGTCCTTGTTCGCCATCGGTGCACGCGGCGCCAAGGTGCCGGTGGTAGGGGTCGCCGCCGCCGGCCAGGCGCCGGGTGGCAAACATCCGGCGGCGCAGTACAACATGTTCGAAATCGGTGGTGAAAGGGGCAACTGGCGCCTGCGCCTGACCCGGCGCGGGCTGACCGGACCGGCCATGCCGCCGTCGGACCTCCAAAGCATGGACCTCGACGTGCCGGCAGACGGGCGCCAACTCGTCAGAAGCTGATCTTCATCTGCATGATGCGGTCCCAGAACAAGACCAGCGAAACCGCCAGGCCGACAAGGGCGCCGGCGGCGATCAGGCCGAGGCCGGCGAAGAAGGTCGTCCAGCCGTTGCGGCCGGTTTCGGATCGGATGGGCGGCTCCGCTTCCTGGACCACGTGACGATGCAGGCCGGGAACGGCTCTTTCCATGCCGCCCTCCATCATGTGCTGCCGCTCGACGACACGTTCGGCCACGTAGCGCGTGACAGCATCGGCGACGGCTTTCATCTCGGTCGATTCAGCCAGCACCACGCGGCCGACGCGCGTGTCCTTGAGGAAGCGGTAGGTTCGGCGGTCGCGTCCCATGGCGACGTGGCTCACCGCATCGATCCATAGCCGCGGCTGCAGGCCCGACGAGACGGCGAAGTCGAAGCTGTCCATGTCAGCCGGGACATCGGCAAAGACGGAGGCAAGCTCGGCTGCCAGCAGATCGAGCCGCATGCGGTGCGCCTCGCGCATGTCGACAACCACGTCATCGCGGTCGGCGAAGGCGTTCTTGACGTCGCGTATGGCATCCGAAAGCTTTCGCGATGGCTCGATCGGGGTGATTATGTCGCCTGCATCCTTCATGGCGGCTGTCTCGCTGTTGGTTAACAGCGAGTTAACACAATCGCCGGCAAAATGCACTGAATGATAGCGCCGGTCAGCTTGCTGCCGCCCCGTACACCGGTCGTTGTCGCCTGGCCCCCGTCGCGTGTTGCGACGCACGATCTCGGCAATCAGGTCCGGAGCCTCCTCGACCAGCATGTGACCCGCGTCAAGGACATGGTGCAGATGGAAATGCGACGGCAGGGCCTCGGCCTGCCCGACAGGCAGGAGCGGATCCTCCGCTCCCCAAACAACCATCACCGGCATGTCGAGCGCATCGAGCTGCGCTCGAGGGATGACACCTTGCCGCTCATCCTTGGTTATCGCGGCCGCCATATCGATCAAGGTCTGCAACTGGCCGGGCTGTTCGCGCATGAGGCAAAGCGCATCCACCACGTGGTCAGGCGGCACGCTGCGCGGGGCCGACATGGCCGCAAGGCTGGCGCGGATCTGCTTCCTGCCGGAAGCCGCCGCATAGCGGCGCAGCAGGGCTGCGTTGATCTCCGGGCCGAAGCCGCCGGGCGCCAACAGCGTGAGCGAAGCCACCCTGCCAGGATCGGCTAGCGCCATCAATGTCGCAATCGCGCCGCCCATGGAATGACCGACGAGATGGACCTTGGCCAGCTGACGGGCGGCAAGATCGGCGAGGATGGCCCGCGCGGCCGGCTTGGCCCCGCCCATGCCCTCGCATTGCAGCGAATGACCATGGCCCGGCAGATCGTAGGCCAATATTCTCGCCTCGGCCGCCAGCGGTGCCATGACGTCACGCCAGATCTCACGGCAGGCTCCAAAGCCATGCAGAAAGACGATCGTCCTCGGACCAGCGCCGGCCTCGACGGCATAAGGGAGTGGAAGCATGAAAAAGGAGCGGTGAGCAGGCAGCAATCAGAAATTGTGGCTGAATTGCTCCTGATCCAGACCTGTGGCTAGTAAAATTTTCGCGACCGAAGCGCTCCGTCAGGCGCTCGACGTGGAAACCCGTCCTAATAGGTGTCGGATCACAGCGTGATACTTCCGCTGCTGCGATCAGGTGGCCCAAACACGGGCGTAAGGTGTGCCTATGTCCTAGTCTTGATGCGATTCCGCAATTTCAGACGGAAAACCGCTTCACATTAACTCTAGGTCGGATTGCCGATGCCGGCGGCACGCAAGGATTGCACTAGCCGATCGGTGAGATCCGCGGGATATTTGCGGTCGACGAACGTCGCGCGCGGGTCGGCGGCGAATTTCGGGAATTCGGCGATGAGCTCGTTGGCAAGCTCGCCCGCCAGCTTGTCGCGGCCCGAAAGCCTGGCGCCGATCAGGCGCGCGGCCAGATAATGCGACTTGGATGCCGTCGTGCGCAGCGACTCGCTGGCGATGGCGGCCTTCTTCATATCGCCCTGCATGAAGGCGCCGACGAACAGGCCATAATCCCACCAGGTCGGATGGCCGCTGAAGGCCTCGACCGCGTGGCCCAGGATCGGCGTTCCCTCATCATACTTGCCGGCGAAGATCAGCCCATAGCCATAGGCGGCGGCCATGCCGAGATCATATGGGTTGAGTTCGTAGGCCTTGCGCGTCAAGCGGATCGCTTCGTCCGCGTTGCCGAGGCGCGAGTTGAGGTAGCCGAGGGCACGATGCGCGTGCGGGTTCATAGGCCCCATCTGAACGGCGCGGTGCGCAAGCGACATGGCCTTTTCGAGCGTCGCATCTGGCGGATAAGGATAGTGGGCGGTGACGGCCTCTCCATGAAGCGCGGCCAGTTCCGCATAGACGAGCGACGATTTGGTGCCTGCGGCGGCAAGCTTCTCCAGGCAGCGATACGCAACCTCGTGCGACTGGGCGTTCATGTCGAGAAAGTAGCGGTCGTCGAGCAACAGGCACCCGATCTGGCTGGTCCTGAGGTCGCTCTGGTCGATGTAGCTGTAGATCGCGCCGGAAGCGGGAATGGTCGATGTCAGAAGGCTGGCGATGTTGCTTTCAACCGCGCCGGGCGCGGTTTCGGCCGATGTCAGGTTGCGCGACAGCAGAACCCGACCGGTCGCGACGCTTTGCAGCTCGACCGTGACGTCGCCGGCGGCGGGGCCGGGAACAATATCGAAGACGAAACTGATCGGGTCGGCCGATTGATCGCGCGTTGAATCCGGAGCGCGCCCGATGAAGTCGATGGTGTCGAAACCGGCAAGACCGGCGCGCAACGACGATGCGACGCGAGCTGCCTCTGCTCCATCGGCGTTCATGGCAATGTAGATGAGCGGCAAGGAGTCGAATACTGACTGGGCGGTGGTTCCGGCGATGCCCGCCGTTTCGACCGCCGTGTCGCCGCCGCCGAGCAAGGCATCGCCTTGGCGAAAGATGAGCACGCCGAGCATGGCAATGACCAGAACCATGGCAGCCCAGAAGAATCGCAGTTGCCGCGTCAGTGATTGTGCAGGCGCGGCCGGCGCCATAAACGGCACGGGTTCGTCCGATGTCGGGCTGTCGAGATAGTCGGCCGCCGGAGCGGCTTCGGCCGATGCCAGGGGTTGGCGCGCGATGTTGCCGGTGGCGGACCTTGCGTCACCGGGCAGGCGGATTGCGTTCAGCTCATAGGAGGGGACATAGCCGCCGCGCGGGATCGCGATACGCACCGGTTCGGCGATGCCTTCATTGGCAAAGTACTGATCCAGGAGCTCGCGTAGGCGACCGGCCTGAACCCTGACCACGGCGTCGGTGGAGGCGTCGAAATCGCCGTCCTTGCCGAAGACGTCCATGGCGATGGAAACGCCCTTCAGCCTGTCCGCCTCGCCAGCCTGCTCGCGCTCTACCAGGTAGCGTAAAAGCCTGCGGGCACGCTCGGATCGTCCGAACGTCTCGCTGGCAAGCAGTCGCTCCAATGTCTCGCGCACTGCGGGGGCGGCAGGCGGGGCATGCTCCAAGTGTCGATCCTTCCGAACTCGGCACAGGTTAGGGCGCGATAATATAGCGCTCGCGCCGGCGCACAAGGATGCTTCTGTTATGTGATCGCGTAAGCCACCGGAAATTCCCCCGCCGGTTAACGAACGACAAGGAAGTTGCGTCTGCTTGCAACACGGCGCGCCTTGCGGACGCGCCGTGTTCGGGAGCCTGACTGGTCAGCCGGCCTTACCACCGATGATGCGGTTGGCGGCCGAAACGACGGCCTCCAGCGAGGCGGCGACGATGTTGGTGTTGATGCCGGCGCCGAACAGCTTGCCGCCCGGATATTCCATCTCGACATAGGAGATGGCCGAGGCGTTGGAGCCGCGCTGCAAGGAATGTTCGGAATAGTCGAGCACCGACATGTCGACGCCGACATGGCGCGATAGCGCATCGACAAAGCCGTCGATCGGGCCGGTGCCCGAGCCGGTTATCGTCACTTCCTTGCCATTGTCGATTATATCCGCCTCCACGATGCGCCGGCCCTTCACCTCGGTATCGGGGAAGGTGCGGTGGTCGAGGAACTTCAGCCGCGCGCCGGGCTGGTCGATATAGGTTTCGAGGAAGCGTTCATGGATGCGCTTGGCCGGCACTTCCTTGCCTTCCGCGTCGGTGATCGCCTGGATCGCCTGGCTGAACTCGATCTGCAGATTGCGCGGCAGATTGAGGCCGTAATCCGCCTGCAGCACATAGGCGATGCCGCCTTTGCCCGATTGCGAGTTGATGCGGATGATCGCCTCATAGGTGCGGCCGACATCGGCCGGATCGATCGGCAGATAAGGAACTTCCCAGATCGGAGTGTTGGCCTTCTTCAGCGCCTTCATGCCCTTGTTGATGGCGTCCTGATGCGAGCCCGAGAAAGCCGTGTAGACCAGTTCGCCGACATAAGGATGGCGCTCCGGGATCTTCAGCTGGTTCGAATATTCGTAGACATCCTTCATCCGGTTGATGTCGGAGCAGTCGAGCTCCGGATCGACGCCCTGGGTGAACATGTTGAGCGCCAGCGTCACGATATCGACATTGCCGGTGCGCTCGCCATTGCCGAACAGCGTGCCTTCGACGCGGTCGGCCCCGGCCATCAGGCCAAGCTCGGTGGTGGCGACGCCTGTGCCGCGGTCGTTGTGCGGATGCAGCGAGATGATCAGGTTCTCGCGGTTGTCGAGATTGCGGCACATCCATTCGATGCGGTCGGCATAGACGTTGGGCGTCGACATCTCGACCGTCGAGGGCAGGTTGATGATCAGCTTGTTGTCGGCCGTCGGCTTCACGATCTCCGTGACGGCGTTGCAGATCTCCAGCGCGACGTCGAGTTCGGTGCCGGTGAAGCTTTCCGGCGAATATTCGAAGCGGTAGCCGCCGCCGGCCTTGGCCGCCATGTCGGTGATCATCCTGGCGGCGTCGGTGGCGATGCGCTTGATGCCGGCGACGTCCTTTTCGAAGACGACGCGGCGCTGCAATTCGCTGGTCGAATTGTAGAAATGCACGATCGGGCGGTGCGCGCCCTTGAGCGCCTCGAAGGTCCGTGTGATCAGTTCTGGCCGGCACTGCACCAGCACCTGGAGCGATACATCGCGCGGCACGCCGCCTTCCTCGATGCACCAGCGCGCGAAGTCGAAATCGGTCTGCGAGGCCGAGGGGAAGCCGATCTCGATTTCCTTGAAGCCCATGTCGAGCAGCAGCGCGAACATGCGCGCCTTGCGCTCATGACCCATCGGGTCGATCAGCGCCTGGTTACCATCGCGCAGGTCGACCGAGCACCAGATCGGCGCCTTGTCGATCACCTTGTTCGGCCAGGTGCGATCGGTCAGGCCGACAGTGGGGTAAGACTGGTACTTGCGGGCTGCATCCGGCATGTGGCCGGCCGCGCGCTTCCCGGCTTCAGCCTCGTCGGCGCGGATTTCTTCTCGTGCGTTCATCGTCTCTTCTCCGGGCGGCTCGCATGTTCGCCTTGGGCGGATTGATGGCGAGCGTCGCCTCTACCAGAATTGCATTCGCTTGATTATGACTTTGCCAAGGAGCATGCGCCTGAGGCGGCGGGTATCGACCGCCGGGCGCTCCTTCAGCGAACCCGGCGATCGCCGATAAGGCCGAGAAGAAGCAGGGTGGAAGCGAGCGCGCGCGCGGTCTCGCCGGCAAAGCCGGGGCGAGAAGAAGCGACGGAGCGGACGCGCGTGGTCATGGCGGCTCTCTTACAGGAGCGGCCCGCCGGAGGCAAGCGTGCGCAGGGGCGAATGCGCCGAGCCTGGTCTCGTCGCGGGCGGAGATGTCTTCCCCGCGCCTTGTAAATGGGCCAGACTTGGTTCCGAAGGCTTGGCTGCCAAGCGAAGCTCCGGGGAGGGGTCGCCCATGAATTTCGTGTTCTTCTCGCCGCATTTCCCGGCCAACGGCGCCGATTTCTGCGACCGCCTGAAGAAGGCCGGCGCGACCGTGCTCGGCATCGGCGATGCGCCCTACGAGACCCTGAACGGCAAGCTGAAGGCCGCGCTTTCGGAATATTACCGCATCGCCGACATGGAGGATTACGATGCCGTGTTCCGGGCGATGGGCCATTTCATCCACAAATGGGGCCGCATCGATCGCTTCGAGTCGCTCAACGAGCATTGGCTGGAGCTCGAAGCCAATATTCGAACCGACTTCAACATCTATGGCACAAAGCTTGACTTCGTGAAGAATCTCAAGCGGAAGAGCCGCATGCGCGCCTTCTTCCGCAAAAGCGGCGTCGAGACCATTCCGCAGCGCAAATGCTCCGACCGTGCCGGCGCGATGACTTTCATCCGCCGTGTCGGCTATCCGGTGGTGGTCAAGCCGGATTCCGGCTCGGGCGCCTCCAATACGTTCAAGATCTCCAATGCCAGGGAGCTCGACCAGTTCTTCAGGGATAAGCCGGAGGACGTCACCTTCGTCATGGAACAGTTCATCGAGGGGCTGGTGGTGACCTTCGATGGGCTGGTCAACCGCGACGGCGAGGTTGTGCTGGCGGCCAGCCACCGCTACGACCAGAGCATCATGGACGCGGTCAACAAGGACCGCCACATGAGCTACACCTGCTTCCCCGAAATCACGCCCGCGGTGGAGGAGGCGGGGCGCAAGATCCTCAAAGCGTTCGACGTGCGCGAGCGCTTCTTCCACATCGAGCTGTTCGAGACCAAGGACAAGCGCGTCATCGCGCTCGAGGTCAACATGCGCCCGCCCGGCGCCTGGATGACAGACGCCATCAACTACACATTCGACATCGACGTCTATGCCGCCTGGGCCGACATGGTGGTCAAGGATGCCGCCGGAGGCCCCTACAAGGGGAAGTATTTCACCGCCTATGCCAGCCGCAAACGCCATATCGACTATTTGCACAGCCATGCGGACGTGCTAGCCGCCCATGGCGACAAGATCGTCCATCACCAAGCCATCGAAGAGGTCTTCAGCCGCGCCATGGGCAATTACGCCTACCAGATGCGTTCGAAGGATCAGAAGGCGCTGCGCCAGGCGGTCGACTATATCCACGCGGAAAAGGCCTGAGCCGATGGACGTCTCCTATCACAAGGGCCATGCCCGTAATCTCGGCCGAGACATGGAATACAAGCGCTACGGTCATGCCGGGCGCCCGGTGGTGGTGTTCCCGACCTCGCAAGGACGCTTCTACCAATTCGAGGATTCCGGCGGGGTTGGCGCGCTTGCCGAGTTCATCGACACCGGCCGCATCCAGCTCTTCACGCTGGACGGCATCGATTCGGAATCCTTCTTCAACAGGCATGCCGACGCGGCGCATCGCATCGCGCGGCACGAGGCATATTTCCGCTATGTGCGGGAAGAGGCGCTGCCGGAGCTGCAGGCGGTCGCCGCCAAATCTAATGGCGGCCGCCCCTTGAAGCCATTGTTCTGCGGCTGCTCGATGGGCGGCTATCATTCGTCGAATTTCGTGTTCCGGTTCCCGGAACTGGCAAGCGGCGTGATCTCGCTGTCCGGCGTCTATTCGGCCCGCGACTTTTTCGGCCGGGCGCTGGAAGGCAACATCTATTTCAACTCGCCACTGGACTATCTGCCGGGCATCGTCGACCAGAAGCTGCTCGGGCGGCTGAGGGCGCTCAGGCTGATCTTCTGCTGCGGGCAGGGCGCCTGGGAAGAGCGCATGCTGGTCGAGACGCGCGAGCTTGAGCAGGTGCTGCGCGACAAATCCATTCCCGCCTGGGTCGACTATTGGGGCGGCGACGTCAGTCACGACTGGCCATGGTGGCACAAGCAACTGGTCTATTTCTTCGGCCGCTGGCTGGATGACGATCTGATGCACAGGCTGGATTGATGACCACGCCCGATCCGATCCGCCGCTTTGTCGAAGCCACCAACGCCGGCGATAGCGCGGCCTTTCTCGGTACATTCACTGACGACGCTTTCCTGAGCGACTGGGGTCGCGATTTCCATGGCCGCGACGGGGTCGCGCGGTGGAACCGATCGGACAATATCGGCGTGCAGTCCAATCTTCGCATCGTCCGCATCGCGCAGCGCGACGGCGTCTACCATGCTCGTGTCGCCGTGACGGGCAATGGCTTCAACGGCGAGGGCGACATGGCCTTCACGCTGGACGGCGACCGGATCGCAAGCCTGGTCATCAGCTGAAACCGGACAGCAGGCTGGTCTTTCCGCAAGTCGACACAAAATATGACTTTAATGATCATGTTTTAGTGGCAAAGCCGCCGACGCTGTGGCATGCCGGTGCCCATGACGACATCGAAAGGCCCGGCGATGAAGCTCTTGAGCGCGCAAACTCGTATCCAAAACGATGACATTCGCGCGGTGATGGACAGGCTGCGCGCCGAGCATAGCGACCATGAGATCGACACCGGCGATGCCGGCCGATGGGAATTCCGTATGCATTACGGCTCGTTGAACGCATCGTTCGACGATCACGGCGTGCTGGTCCGTGTCGCGGCGGAGGACGAGACCTGCCTCTCCTATATGAAGATGATCTTTGCCGGCCATATCGCCGCGCATCTCAGCACGACCGAAGGATTGCGCTGGCATGGCGACGGCACGGACGCTGGAACGCCGGTGTTCTTCCGCGAAATAACGGTGCTGTCCTCGACGAAATTGTCGCCGCATATGCAGCGCCTGCGCTTCTCCGGCCGCGACCTCGGCCGCTTCGCTCATGGCGGATTTCATGTCCGCCTTCTGCTGCCGCCGGCCGGGCGGCAGGCGGTCTGGCCGACCATGGGCGCCGACGGCCTTATCGTCTGGCCATCGGGCGAGGATGCGCTGACCATCCGGGTCTATACGATCCGCTCGCTGGACGTGGCCGAGGGCTGGCTCGACATCGACTTCGTGCTGCATCCGGGCACCGAGACGCCGGCAGCGACTTTCGCGCAGAATGCGCGGGTCGGCGACATCATCGGCATGATCGGCCCCGGCGGTGGCGGTTTGGCCGAGGCGTCCAACCTGCTTCTTCTGGGCGACGATACCGCGCTTCCGGCGATCGGCCGGATGCTGGAAGAGCTGGCGCCGTCCGCCCGCGCCGAGGCCTTCATCGAGGTCGATGGTCCGCAAGACCGAGTGGCGTTGGCGGCGGGCGAGAACATCGCCGTCCGTTGGCTCTACCGGCATGGCCGCGAAGCAGGCCGCGCCGGCCTGCTTCCGCAGGCATTGCGCGAATGCGCTCGGCTGCCATGCCCTGACGATCTCTATGTCTGGGCGGGATGCGAGTTCGCCGACTTCCGCGAGATCCGCCGGATAGCACGCAAGGAATGGGGCTTGCAGCGCGACCGGCATCTGGTCACCGCCTATTGGCGCCGCGGCGTGCGAGGCGAGGACGGGGCCGGCGAGGAATAGCGCCGTCTCGTCTCAGTCGCGGTCGCTGACCATGGCGATCGCCGGCGCTGCCAGCAGCGCGACCACGCCCGCTCCGGCAAACAGCGCACCATAGCCGAGATGCTGCGCCGCATAGCCGGCCAGGATGCCGCCCGCCATGCTGACCAATGCGTCCATGCACTGGAAAAGCGTGAAATCGACGCCCGCCTGCCTCGGGTCCGACCAGCGCATGAACTGCGCATAAAGCGCGACGAAGCCGAGCGCCATGATGCCGGAGGAACTCAGCATTGCGACGGCTGCCAGCGGGCCCGCCGGGAAAACGCCCGAAAGCGCGAAGGCGGCGAGGACGAACAGCGATCCAGCCTGCAAGACGAGCGCGAGCACAAGCACGCTGCGCGTGCCCAACCATCGGACGAGCGCGCCGCCGGCAAGGGCGGCCGCGACGCCGAGGATCATGCTGCCGGCGCCGTTGACCAGGCCGATGGTGGAAAGGCTGAGCCCGGCATCGACGAGAAACGGGCCGAGCATCGCCAGCGCCGCCTTCTGCGCCAGAACGTAGATCGCCGACGCCACCAGGCCGCGTTGTATCTGCGGACGCCGCAACGCCATGCCGAGCGAGGGCACGTGGTCGCGAACTTCCTCGTGCGGCCGGCCAGCGACGCCGAGCAGGAAGGGCAGGCCGAGCAGCACCAGCAGCGAGGCCATGGCCGACACCGCCGGACGCCAGCCCTGGGAATCGACAAGGAAGAGGAACAGGCCGCCGCCGATCGCCGAGCCGAGATAGGCGCCGCCGACCTGGGCCGCATTACCCCAGCCGAGATTCTTGCCGGCAAGGTTCTGCACCGCAAAACCGTCGCAGGCGATGTCGACCGTCGCGGCTGCAAAGGCAACCACCGTCAGGCAGGCGACCACGGGCCAGAAAGCGGCCGGGCCGAGTTGCGCGACAGCCAGCATTCCGGCGATGGAGACCAGGCCACCGATGAGGACGATCGCGCCGGTTCGGTCCCGTCCCGACAGCGGAAGCCGGTAGCGCTCCACTGCCGGCGACCACAGGAATTTCAGCGCCCACGGCAGGGCGATCAGGGTGAGCAGGCCGATACGGTCGAGCGGCAGGCCCTGATCGCGCATCACGGCCGGGAGACCCGTCCAGGTGATGCCACCGATCACGCTCTGGGCCACATAGAGGCCGCCGATCGCCGCGACGATGGCAGCCGGCGACGAGGCGGCCCGGTTCGAGGCGGAGACTGACATCAGAAACGATAGCGCAGGCTGCCGAACAGCGAGCGGCCCTCGTCGCGGTAGCAATAACCGGCCGAGCAGATCGTCTGCTGGTTGTCAAGCAGGTTCTTGGCGTTGATCTGCAGCTTCACCCCTTCGAGCTTCGGGTTGCGATAGCCGAAATCGTAGGACAGCGAGGCGTCGACGAAGGCGCGCGCGTCGTTCTTGAACGTGTTGGTGTCGTCGCCGTAGCTGGCGCCGGCGAAGCGCACACCGGCGCCGAGCCCAAGCCCTCCAAGCGTGCCGTTCTCGAATTGGTAGTGGCCCCAGAGCGAGAGGATGTGATTCGGCGTCGCCGACAGCTCCTTGCCGTCGGTGCCTTCGGCGCCGCGTTCGATCTTCACACGCAGATAGGTGTAGGAGGCGATGACGCTGAAGCCATTGTCAAGCGAGGCATTGGCCTCCAGTTCGACGCCGCGCGAGTTTAGGTCGAGCTGGCGCTGCTTGTTGATGCCAGTCGAGGCGTCGAAGACGACGCCGTCCTTCTGGTCGATGTCGAACAGCGCGGCGCTGACGGTCGCGTTGCGGTCGGGGATCTCGTATTTGACGCCGATCTCCTTCTGCGTGGCGATGGTGGGGCGGGCGACGCGGCCGACGGAACTCGTAATGTCGTCATAGACGAAGCCGATGTTGGGCGAGAACGAGGTCGAATAGTTGATGTAGGGAACGATGCCCCATTCGGTCCGGTAGGACAGGCCGACGCGGCCCGAGAAGGCGCTGTCCTTCTGCTTCGACTGGCTGAAATCGGCGGCCGTGGAGGTTGTGTCGACCCAGTCGTAGCGGCCGCTGGTGAACAGGGTGAAATCGTTCCACTCCATTTGGTCGTGCAGGTAGACGCCGAGCTGGTTCATCTCCTGCCCGCCAGAATGCGGGACGGGGGCGGCCTTGATGTCCTCGACCGAGACATAGGAGAGCCCGCTGCCAGCGTCATAGTCCGACCAGGCGTAGTCGATGCCGACAATCGCGGTGTGCTTGACCGGACCGGTGTCGAATTCAAGCTGGGCCATGTTGTCGACGACGAAGTTCTTCATCGCCTCGGTGTAATGGCCCCAGTAGCGCTCAAGCGGCTGATCTGCGCCGATCGAGTAATGGCCGCTATATTCGATGTCCGAGTCGACGGCGTTGTAACGCAGGTTCTGGCGTACAGTCAGCCAGTCGTTGAAGCGGTGCTCGAACTCGTAGCCGATGCGTCCCTGGTCCTGGGTGAAATCGTTCCAGGCCGGATCGCCTTCATAGACGTTCGACAGCGCGCCATAGGCGGAGTTGTAGAAGGCCGCGGTGCCGCCGGTGACGGACTTCGAATATTCGCCGAGGATGGTGAGCCTGGTGTCCTCGTCCGGCTTGAAGGTGACGGCCGGCGCCAGATAGAGCTTGTCGTCGGGATAATCGGGCAGCCCGGTCTCGCTCAGGCGGCCGAGGCTGGTGAAGCGGTAGAGGATGCTGCCGTCGTCATTGACCGGCCCGGAAGCATCGAGCGCGGCCTGGAAGCGGTTATGTTCGCCGGCCAGCAGCTCGATTTCATGGAATGGCTCGTCCTTGGGCCGCTTGGTGACGACGTTGACGATGCCGCCCGGACCGCTGACGCCGTAAAGCGAGGAGGCCGGTCCCTTCAGGATGGTGACGCCCTCGATGCCGTAAGGTTCTGTCTTGAACCAGGCGGAAGGGCCGTTGTACTGGCGCAGCCCGTCGCGGAACATGCCGTTGTAGAAGGCCTGGAAACCGCGCAGGAAGAAGGCGTCATAGCGCGTGTCGAAACCGAAGCTGTTCGGATTGGCGCTGGCCGTATAGCCCAGCGCGTCGTTCAGCGTACGCGGCTTCTGGTCCTCGATCTGCTTTTGCGTCACGACCGAGACCGCCTGCGGGATTCTGGCGATCGGCGTGTCGGTCTTGGTGCCGATGCGGTCCTTCTTGGCGACATAGCCGTCCTGCTTCAGGATCTCGTTGCTCTCGGCGGTCACCTCGATCCTGTCGAGAACGGTGGCGTCGCCGCCGTCCTGGGCAAGTGCCGGCCAGACATGGCCGAGGATGGCGCTGCCCGCCAGCAATGATAATCCCCGGCGCCACGTCCTCGACCGCTTCGGCATTAACCTGTCTCCAATACTCATATTTGATCACGCCTCCGCGCTCTCAAATATGAGTATGGGAGTCAAGTATTTTTTTGATGCCTCCTCGAACTTGATGGCGTCACGCCGCGTCAGCCTTCCTGGCAGGCCGGGAGAGGAGCGATGTCTTGCTCCGGCGCCGATCCGCGACGCAGGCCGAGGAAGACGACGATGGCGGTAAGCATGGTGATCGTCGCCAGCACGATGAGCAGCCGGTCGAAGGCCGTCTCGTAAGCTTGGATCAGGGCGCTGGCGTCGGCCAAGTGCAGATGTTGCACCGGTTCGCTGATATTGCCGGTTGCCAGCAACTGCGCTGCTGCGACCGCTTCGGCAGGCGAGGCCAGTCCTTGAGCGCCGAGCTGCGTGGCCGTGAAACCCGACAAGACCGCCATCACGATCGCCAGGGCCACGCCCTCGCTGGCGACGCGGGTGGTGTTGAAGATGCCGACCGCCATGCCGGCGCGCTCCTTCGGCACGACGCTGACCGCCAGTCCGTCCATCAGCCCCCAGGGCAGGGCGATGCCGATGCCGATCAGGACCAGCGGGGCCACAAGTGCGCCGTCCGCCGCAGGCACGCGGCTGAGCCAGACAAGGCCGGCCGCTGCGACGAGGAGGCCAACGCCGCAGATTGTGGCGGGCGCGATCCAGCGCGCCGCCTGGCCGGCGAGCAACGGCAGGATCAGCAGCGGGCCGGAGAGGCAGATCATCAACTGCCCCGCCTTGATCTCGCTCATCCCCTCGATGCCGATGAATCGGCTCGGCAGGAGCACGAGCAGGACGACGAAGGCATAGGCGGGTGCCGCGGCCAGGAACTGGACGCCGACGAAACGCGGGAAGCGGAACAGCGTCAGGTCCAGCATCGGCCGGCGCACGCGCCGCTCGACAATGACGAAGGCGGCAAAGCCCACGGCAGCGATGCCTAGGAGCGCGAGAACGAAGGGATCGGCCCAGCCGCTTTGAGGCGCCTGCAGCACGCCATAAGTCAGCGCGGCAAGCGCGATGGTGAAGGTGCCGGCGCCGGCCCAGTCGAGCCCGGTTGCGTCAGGATCGCGTGATTCGGTGACGGTGCGCAGGCCCAGCGCGGCCGCGGCAACGCCAAGCGCCGCCACCAGAAGGAAGATCGCGCGCCAGCCGAATGTATCGATGAGCAGGCCGGAGGCGACAGGGCCGAAGGCTAGCCCGATGCCGAAGCTGGTGCCGAGAAAACTGAAGGCGCGCAGCCGCGATTGCCCGTCGAATTCCTGGGCAAGTGCTGAGGCACCGCCGGCGAAGGCGGCGGCACCGCCTATGCCTTGCAAGGCGCGGAACATATCGAACCAGACGATATCCGGCGCCAGCATGCAGCCCAGCGCGGCAAGGAGGTAGACAGCGAGGCCGGCGAGAAAAATCCGCTTGCGGCCATGGTTGTCGGCCAATGCCCCGGCCGCCATCAGGCCGGCGCCGAAGGTCAGCATGAAGGCATTGGTCACCCAATTGAGCGCGAGCGGACTGCCGCCGAGATCGGCGGCAATGCGAGAAAGCGCCACGGCGGGGCCGGTAAAGCTCAACGGCATCGTCATGGCGGCAAGGCAGACCGACAGCAGCACAAGCCATCTGCCGGCGGGGCCGGTTCTGGTCATCAAAGTCATGGATTTTCCTATCCGAGGAGGAATTGCCGGCTCGCGCTGACTCGCGTCGCCGATCGCAGCCAAAGATAGGGCAGGGACATTTCCGGCAAAATAGTATTAAATCTCCATTCATACCGGAATGAAACGCTCGAATGGATTCAAGCGATGGATCGTCTCAACGGCCTTCTTGCCTTTGCCCGCACCGCCGAATTCGGCAGTTTCGTAAGCGCGGGGCGAGCGCTCGGCATCTCCGCTTCCGCCGTCGGCAAGAGCGTCGCCCGGCTCGAGCAGGAGCTCGGCGTGCGGCTCCTGCAGCGCAGCACCCGGCGCATCGGCCTGACCGAGGAGGGCAAGCTGTTCAATGAGCGGGTGCGCCGCATCCTCGACGACATCGACGACGCCGAGGCGATGCTGTCACGGACACGCGAGACGCCGCACGGGCGGCTGCGTATCTCCACCCCGATCGTCACCTATCACATGCTGTTGCCGGTGCTGTCGGAATTCATGGCGCGATACCCGGAAATCGAGCTCGATATCGATTTCAACGATCGCATCGTCGACGTCATCGAAGAGGGCATCGACGTCGCGATCCGCAGCGGCGAGCTGCCCGATTCACGGTTGGTGTCGAGGCCGGTCGCGCCCTTTCGCATGATCCTGTGCGCGGCCTCGTCCTATCTCGATCGGCATGGTACGCCTGGCACGCCGGCGGATCTGGCAACGCATTTCGGCATCCATTTCCGTTTCCTCAACAGCGGCAGGCTGCTGCAATGGCCGTTCATCACCGGAAGCGCCGCGCCGCAGATACGCTCGATGCTGACCTGCAACAACATGGAGGCATTGAAGGGCGCGACGCTTGCCGGTCTCGGCATCGCCTGCATGCCCGATTTCCTGGTGCGGGAGGCGCTGCACGACGGAAGGCTGCGGACCGTGCTCGACGAACATGTCGACGGCCGCGGCCAGTTCCGCATGCTGTGGCCATCCAATCGCCACCTTTCGCCGAAGGTCCGCGTCTTCGTCGATTTCCTGCCCGAGCGGCTTGCTGCCGGGCGATAGGTCCCCCGCGGGGTGGTCAGTAGGTGGTGCGACCGCCCGAGAGGTCGAAGGTGGCGCCGGTGGTGAAGGAGTTCTCGTCCGACAGCATGAAGGCGATCATGGCGGCCGCCTCCTCGACCTCGACGAAACGGCCGCGCGGCACCTTGCCGAGCATGTAGGCGACCTGGGCCTCGGTGAGCTGCTCCAGAATGCGGGTGCGGGTGGGCGAGGGCGTCAGCGCGTTGACGGCTATGTCGTATCCGGCGAGCTCCTTGCCGAGCGATTTGGTCAGCGCCAGCACGCCGGCCTTGGCGGCCGAATAGGCGGCGGCGTTGGGATTGCCCTCCTTGCCGGCCACCGAGGAGATGTTGACGATGCGGCCGTAATTGCGCGCGACCATGCCGGGCACCAGGCGCTTGCAGCAATAGAAGACGCCGTTGAGGTCGATATCAACGATCTGGCGCCAGACGGCGGGATCGTAGTCGACCACGGTGGCCGCCGGCCCGGCAATGCCGGCATTGTTGACGAGAAGATCGACGGGGCCAAGCATCTGCTCGGTCTCGGCGGCGGCGCGATCGACGGATTCGATCTGCGACTGGTCGCAAAGGATGGCCTCGAGCCGGCCGAGCGATGCGAGTTCGGCTACGGCCTTGGCCATTGCGGCCTGGTCGATGTCCCAGATGGCCACGCCGGCGCCCGACGACAACAAGCGTCGCGCGACTGCAAGGCCGATGCCTTGCGCGCCGCCGGTCACCACGGCGACGCGGCCGGAAAGATCGACGGCATTCACACGACGGTTCATGGGCATTTTCCTCGCTCCCACCTTGCAATAGCGCGGATCAGGCCCTCACGTTTCGCGCCACCAGCCTGGCTACGCTTGGCCCAATGAGCAGCACGACCAGGAAGCGCGCTGACTGCAAGGCCATGACGAAGGAGATATCGACGTTGCGCGCCGCGGCGGCGATGATGGCGACGCTGTCCATGCCGCCCGGGCTGGTCGCCAGATAGGCGGTCAGCGGATCGATGCCAAGCAGGCGGCTGATGACGAAGGCCATGCCGCCGCAAAAGGCGATCAGCGCGACGATCGAGCCGATGATCTGCGGCAGGGCGCGCGCCGCGTGGCGCAGGATCGGACGCGTGAAGTTCAACCCGATCGACCAGCCGACTATGGCGTAGCTGATCGCCAGCAGCCAAGGCGGCAACTGCATCGGCACGCCGAGGCCGAGATGGATCACCGCGCCGAAAATGAAGGTGCCGAGAAAGAACGGCGAGGGCAGCCTGACCAGCTTTCCGGCCAGGCCGCCTATGACCGCGATGCCGATGGTGGCGGCGAAGGCCAAGGCATCGATCGGCGGAAACCAGACGATGGGCGGCACCTCGACGCCGGATGTGTCGACCCACATCCTGGCAACGAGCGCGGCCGTCATCGAGACGAAGATGACGCGCAGATATTGCATGAAGGCGACGAGACGCTGGTCGGCGCCAAAGGCGCCAGCCATCAGCACCATGGCCGTGGCGGCGCCGGGCGAGGAGCCCCAGACCGCCGTGGTGCCGGGCAGGATGCGCCAGCGGCTGATCAGCCAGCCGAGCAGGCTGGAGGCGGTAACGGTTGCTATCACCACACCGAGGAAAAGCGGCCATTCCTTGTAAAAGGCCGAAAAGATGTCGGCGGAGATCGAATTCGCCACCAGGCAGCCGACGATCGCCTGGGCCGACGCGAAAAGCGGACGGGGCACGCGCACCGTGGCGCCGTTGGTGCCGGCGAGGATGGCGGCAAGCATAGGGCCGATCAGCGGGCGGCGAGTTCCAACGCGCCGGCGAAGAGCAGCGAGAACACCAAAAGCACCAGCCATTGCCGTGGCGGGCGCAGGCGCGCCGTGCGGTCGATGGGTGCGTGGTCCTGGGATGGTTGCTCTGGCGAGGAGTCCATATCCGGCTCTTAGACCTGATGCAGACAAATGCGAACCCGCTTTTCGCGGACAATCCGTGTCGAGGCGGTCAGCCGGCCTTTTCCGGCGCAGGGAGTCCAAAGCCGCCGACCGGATGGGTCTCGATCTGGAATTCGAAGCCGGCGATGAAGGGACGCGCCCTGGCGATCGCGGCCTGGACTTCCGGCAATTGCAGCGAGGCCTTGTGGCTCGCCTGGTCGGTCCACACCTCGGTGACCCAGATGGCATCGGCGTCGGCCGGATCGGTGGCGATGATGTAGCTCAGGCAGCCGGGGAGCGCGGCAGTGCTTTCGCGCAGCACGTCCATGACCGCATCGCGCTGGCCGCGCGCCGCCCGCATCTTGCCGATCAATCCGTACATGCCTTGATCTCCCTCCAGGTTGCACGCTGCATCAGTATGCAATCGCCGGCTCACGGCATCAACTGTCCGCCATTCACCTCGATCACCTGGCCGATGATGTAGCCGCTCAACAGATCGGACGACAGGAACAGGTAGGCGCCGACGCAATCTTCGGCCGTTCCGGCGCGTCCCTGCGGAATGGTCGCGACCATCGCCTTGATCTGCTCAGCGCTCGAATAGCGTTCGTGGAACGGCGTCAGGATCGTGCCTGGCGCCACGGCGTTGACGCGGATGCCGAAGCCGATGAGTTCCTTCGCCATGCCGCGCGTCACGTTGGAAACGAAGGCTTTCGACGAACCATAAAGGCCGGCGCCGCCGCCGGCGCCATTGCGCGCGGCGATCGAGGTGGTGTTGATGATGAAGCCGCCCTGGCGCTTCAGCCACGGTATCGCCTTGCGCGAGGCGGTCAGGACAGAACGGGCGTTGAGATCCATCACGGCGTCGTAATGCGCTTCGTCCTGATCGGCATAGGCGATGCGGCCGAGCATGCCGCCGGCATTGTTGACCAGGCCGTCGAGCCGGCCGAAATGCTGGGCGCTTTCCTCGACCACACGCTCGACGTCGGCGGGTATCGAAAAATCGCCCTGGACCAGAAACACCTCGCCGCCGTCATCGCGGATGGCTTCGGCCACGGCTTCGGCGGGTGCGCGGCTCGCATTGTAATGCAGCGCGACGCGGCATTTCTGCGCCGCGTAAGCACGGGCAAGGGCGGCACCGATGCCGGTCGAGGCGCCGGTGACCAGCACCGCCTTGCCGGCAAGATCGGGGATGGCAAGTGTCGTCATGTCGGTCGGCCTCCAGGTTGGCACATTTCGTAGGCTATTACCGGCCTTCCGTTCAAGCGTTGGCGTTCAAGCGCGACCGCATTCAGGGCCTGAGATAGACATAGCCCTGATGCTGCAGTTCGGCGAGTTTAACGACGCCACCTTTCTCTGCGACCTGGAAGCCCGACAGCAGGTCGGCAAGCGTGATGTCCATGCCGCGCAGGGTGTTGCCGCAGGCCTGCGGGACAAGCCCCTGCTGGACGAGGCCGGCAAAGCGGCTGGAAACAGCGCCGGAAGCGCCCTGGGATTTGAAGGCGGCCAGTGCCGGACCATGCACCACAAGGACAATATCGACATTGCCGCCGGTGCCCTCATAGTGGTTCTTGATGTTGCCGAGGACGAAGTTGACCTTGTCGGCGTCGCTGAGGTGATAAGCGACCTTCAGCTTCTCCTCAGCCGTTGCCGCGTTGGCCCGGCTCAGGCCGAAAAGACCCGCGGCGCCGGCAAGGCCGGCACGAAAAATGTCACGGCGCAGCATCCTATCCTCCGTTTGCCGGCCTGCTCGCGCGATTTTGCATGGTCCAGGCGGGTCTCCTAGACTACCATAAAGCAGTCCTGTCGGTGGGAGGAGGATCGCATGGCATCGAAGGCCGTTGTGGGGAGGACCATGGCGGGCGTTGCGCTTTGCGCCGCCCTTGCCGCTTTTGCCGACGCGGCGCGCGCCGAACAGCCGCCCAAACTTCCCGAGCTCAGCCCGACCGGTGCCGATGTCTGCTTCGGCCGTATCTACGATGCCGCCCATCTCAAGGCGCATCCGCACCAGAAAGTGGCGCGCATTTTCTTTTTCTATGGCCACGATCCGGTCAGCCGGCCGAACGAAGAACCCCCGCCAACCAGGATACTTCCTATAACGGCTTCCTCACCACCACCGTGCGCGGCGCCAAGAAGCCCGACTGGGCGGCCGGCTGGTGCAACAAGGAAGATCCGAGCGACAAGGCGAGTGGCATCCGCTGCGGCATGGATTGCGACCGCACGCTCGCCTCGCTGAAAGTCGACGACAAGGGCCGGCTGATGCTCTCCAACGTACAGCCTGATGTGTATCTCGACGCTGGCGCGGAGGAGGACCTCGGCAAAGCCGAGTACAACAGGCAGGCGCTGGGCAGCGAGGACGACAATTTCAAGCTGGATCCGATGCCGGCCGAGACCTGCAAGGCGGAGTTCGCACGCATCGACCCCATCGACCCGGCGCTGGGTGATCCGCTGCGCGTGCGCCTGAAGCCCGATCAGCCCTTCTGCTTCGGGCGTGACTATGATGACGCGCATCTGAAAACACATCCCAATCAGCTGACGCAATCGATCCGCGTCTTCCGCGGGCCGGTCGAACTCGCTTCCTTCGCGGCCGGCGGCGATGCCGCGACCTGGCCCGACGGGGCCGACATCGCCGTTTCAGTGACGACCAGGCAGAAGGGGAAAAAGGTCACGCAGACCTATTCCTGCCAGGGCGAGGCCGACCAGTGGCGCTGCTCGGCAAGCTCCAAGATGAGCGATTTTTCCTGCGACATCTCGCAGAAGGAGATCTTCCTCAAGCGCGGGCCCAACGGCACGATGATGGTCGCGAACCCAAACAATGCGGTGGCGGTTGTCGATCTCTGTTCGAAGGCGGCGGACGGCAAGACCAAGTCGGACGACAAGGTTTATCGGCTGCAGCCCATGCCGCAGTCGGCGTGTGCTCCATGAGACCTGCCATGGTCGAAGAAGCGCTTCCACAGGACTGGCAGTGGCTCGGCCAAGTGATCGGGCCGCTTAACGACGATTTGTCGAAGCTGTGCTGGCGGTCGGCGGAACAGATGCGCCCTGCTCTCGACGACGTCTTCTGTTGATCGCTTGTTGAAGGCCTAGAAGCGCTTCCACAGGACTGGCAGTGGCTCGGCCAAGTGATCGGGCCGCTTGACGACGATTTGTCGAAGCTGTGCTGGCGGTCGGCGGAACAGATGCGCCCTGCTCTCGACGACGTCTTCTGTTGATCGCTTGTTGAAGGCCTAAGACCTGGTGATCAGGCGAAAGGCACCGCGGTGGTGCCTTTCGGCAGTTTGGCCTCGTCGTCCGGCTCGACATGGATAGTGACGCGCACCGAGGGGATCTCGGCCTTCAACGCGTCCTCGATGCGATCGCAGATGACATGGCTGGCGCCGACGGTCATGTCGGCGTCGACGACAAGGTGGAACTCGATGAAGGTGGCCCGTCCGGCGATGCGCGTTTTCAGGTCATGCACCTCGAGCGCGCCTTTCGAATTGGCCGAGATGATGTCGCGGATCTGCATGTTCTCATGGCTATCGACGGCGCGGTCCATCAGGCCGTTCATCGACGAGCCGATGACATGCCAGCCCTGCCACAGGATGTTGAGCGCGACGATCACGGCCAATGCCGGATCGAGGATCTGCCAACCGGTGAGCACCGCGCCGACAAGGCCGCCGAGCACGCCAACGGACGTCACCACGTCGGTCATGATGTGCTGGCCGTCGGCGACTAACGCCGGCGATTTCGCGTTGCGGCCGGTCTGGATCAGAGTCCAGGCCCAGATCGCGTTGACGATGGTCGCCAAGCTGTTGACGGCAAGGCCCTTCCAGGGCTGCTCGAGCGGGGCCGGATGCTGCCAGGACTGCCAGACCTCGTTGAGGATCAGCAGCGCCGCGACGACGATCAGCACCCCCTCGAGCACGGCCGAGAAATATTCGGCCTTGTGGTGGCCAAAGGGATGGTCCTGGTCGGCGGGCTTGTAGCTGACCTGGATTGCCCAGAAGGCGGCTGCCGACGCGATGACGTTGACGATCGATTCCGCCGCGTCGGAATAAAGCGCGACGGAGCCCGTGATGTACCAGGCGGCCACCTTGAGGGCGAGCACGGCGAAGGCGACGACGATCGACCAGAAGGCGAGCCTTGCGACCTTCTGCCTGGTCGCGGCTTTCGCCGCGGCCGTCGTCGTGTCCCTCGCCTCGGTCATCGTCCCTACGCGGCCTTTTCCTTGGCCTTGCGCGGCAGATGCGCGACGATGTTCTCGATGATGCGCATGCCGGCATTGTGACCGAGGGTCATGATCGATTCCGGATGGAACTGCACCGCGGCGATTGGCTCCTTGCGGTGCTCGAAGGCCATGATGATGCCGTCCTCGGTCTCGGCTGTGACCACGAAACCATCAGGCAGGCGCACCGGATCTGCGAAGATCGAGTGATAGCGGCCGACGGTCACTTCCTTGGGCAGGCCTGAGAAGATGATGCCGGGCTTCGAGACGCGGATGCGCGAGGGCTTGCCATGCATGGGGATGTGCAACTGCCTGAGTTCGCCGCCATAAGCCTCGGCCAGCGCCTGCAGGCCGAGGCAGACGCCGAAGATCGGCAAGTCGCGGGCGCGCGCCCGTTTGATGGTGGCGGCGCAATCGAAATCGGTTGGCGTGCCTGGTCCGGGCGACAGCACGACGAGGTCGGGCTTCAGCCGTTCGAAGACTTCCTCCGGCACCGGCGTGCGCACGGTGGAGACATTGGCGCCGGTCTGGCGGAAGTAGTTGGCCAGCGTGTGGACGAAGGAGTCCTCGTGGTCGACGAGCAGGATGTTGACACCGTCGCCGACGCGCGCGGTGGTGCGCTCGGTTCCGGTGGCGTTGCCGGTCTTGGCGTCGCGGATGGCGGAGAGCATGGCGGATGCCTTCAGTTCGGTCTCGGCTTCTTCTTCCTCGGGCACGCTGTCGAAAAGCAGTGTAGCGCCGGCGCGCACCTCGGCTATGCCGTCCTTGATGCGGATGGTGCGCAGCGTCAGGCCGGTGTTCATGTCGCCGTTGAAGTTGACCATGCCGATCGCGCCGCCATACCAGGCGCGCGGGCTCTTCTCGTTCTGTTCGATGAAGCGCATGGCCCAGAGCTTCGGCGCGCCGGTGACCGTGACGGCCCAGGCGTGCGAGAGGAATGCATCGAAGGCGTCCATGCCTTCGCGCAGCCGGCCTTCGATGTGGTCGACGGTGTGGATGAGGCGCGAATACATCTCGATCTGGCGGCGGCCGATGACGCGCACGGAGCCCGGCTCGCAGACGCGCGACTTGTCGTTGCGGTCGACATCCGAGCACATGGTGAGCTCGGACTCGTCCTTCTTGGAGTTGAGCAGCTTCAGGATCTGCTCGCTATCGGAAATGGCGTCGTCGCCGCGCTTGATGGTGCCCGAGATCGGGCAGGTCTCGACGCGGCGGCCGTTGACGCGCACGAACATCTCCGGCGAAGCGCCGATTAGATATTCGTTCTCGCCGAGATTGATGAAGAAGGAATAGGGCGAGGGGTTGATCGATTTCAGCTTGCGCGAGATGTCGGAGGGCTGGGTCTCGCAGCGCTCGTAGAACATCTGTCCAGGCACAACCTCGAACAGGTCGCCGCGCTTGAAGCTTTCCATGGCGCGCCGCACCAGGTTGGCGTATTCGCCCGGTTCGTGGTCGCCGCGCGGCGGGATGCGGTCGGCGGTCTTGAACGGCTCGACATGGGCATCGCGCGCCAGGCCTTCGGTCGAAAAGCCCTCGCCGGAATAGTCGTAGCGGTCGGTCCAGGCCTTGGTCGAATAATGGTCGACCACGAGAATCTCGTCGGGCAGGAACAGCACCAGGTCGCGCTGGCTTTCCTTGCGCTCGAGCTTGTAGTCCACCGGATCGAACTGGAAGGCGAGGTCGTAGCCGAAGGCGCCATAAAGGCCGAGATTGGCGTCCTCGGCGGTCTTGAACAAAGCGGTGATGGCGCGCAGCACGGTGAAGACGGACGGAACGCGGCTGCGCTCCTCCTCGGTGAAGACGCGGCCGGGTTTTGCCACATCGACGCGGATAAGCGTCTTCGAGGTCTCCGCGATCGTCACTTCGCTCAGCGCGCCAAGCGCCTTTCCGATCACAGGCAGGAGCACTTCGCCGCGCTTGTTCAGCGCTTCGATGCGCATGGCGCGGCCGCGCGCGGAGATCACCAGCGGCGGATCGATAATGGCGGTGTCCCAGCGCGTGTAGCGGCCCGGATACTCGTAGTTCGAGGAAAACACCGCGCCGCGGCGTGAATTCAGGCCGTCGACATAGGCGTCGATCGCGCCTTCATAGGGCCTGTCGTGCCGTTCGCGGGTGATCGTCACGCCGCCCGCGGTAACGAAGCGCTCCGCCCCGTTGTCCAGAACTTTAGTCGTCATTGCCGTCTCCATCAGCGTTTTGGGCAACGGACCCGGGAATGGCTATAAAAAACAAATGGCCGCCCGGACATTCCGCTGCGGCCACCCTCATTTTCACGCGCACACGCACGAACCGGCCGCTGTCAGCGAGCCCACCACCAAACGGTCTTGTTCGAACGCATGTTCATGCCGACTCCCATAGCGGCGAATGCTTGGATCGGCAAGCGGAATCAAGGAAATCGTCGGACGAGGTGAATCGGCTGCCGCGCAGGGAGCTTTATTCAGCGGGCTGCGGCTCCAGGATCGCGCGGCGGTCGAGCGATTGCGACAGCACGGCCACCGCGACGGCCAGAAGCGCGAGTGCGGCGCCCACCAGCGGCAGGTTGGCGTAGGAGACACCCCAGGAGATGGCGAGGCCGCCGATCCAGGCGCCGCCGGCATTGCCGACATTGAAGGCGCCCTGGTTCAGCGTGGCGGCAAGGTTCGGGCCTTCGGCGGCTGCCTCCACGACACGGATCTGCAGCGGCGGCACGACGATGAAGATCAGCATGCCCCACAGGAAGACGATAGCCACGGCCACGCTTGCGATGGCGCCGAGTCCGGTGAAGACGGCGAACAGCAGGGCCATGGCGAGCAGTGTGGCGATCACCGTCGGCATCAGCTTCCAGTCGGCCAGCCTGCCGCCGATGATGTTGCCGATGGTCATGCCGGCGCCGAACAGGAGCAGCACCCAGGTCACGGCCGCCGTCGACAAGCCGGAAACGTCGGTCAGATAGGGCTTGATGTAGGTGAAGACGGCGAACAGGCTGGCGGAGGCGAGCGAGGCGATCAGCATCGCCAGCCACACCTGCAGCTTGCCGAGCACGCGCAATTCGCCGACCAGCCCGCCGCCGCTGGGTTCGGCGACGTCGGACGGCACCAGCCAGGCGATGGCCGCGACCGAGACGAGGCCGATGCCGACGACGGCGAGGAAAGTGGCGCGCCAGCCGAAGGCTTCACCCAGCGCCGTGCCGGCGGGAACGCCCAGGATGTTGGACAGCGTCAGGCCGGCAAACATCAGCGCGATGGCGCTCGCCCGCTTGTTGCGCGGCACGAGGCTCGCCGCAACGACGGAGCCGATGCCGAAAAAGGCGCCGTGGCCGAAGGCGGTGAAGACCCTCGCGGCCATCAACAGCCAGTAGTTCGGGGCGATGGCGCAGAAGAGATTGCCGATGACGAAGAGAGCAGCGAGGCCGACAAGCACGGGCTTGCGCGGCAGGCGCGCCGTTGCCATGGCCACGATCGGCGCACCGAAGACGACGCCGAGCGCATAGCCGGTGACCAGAAGGCCAGCCGAAGGGATTGAGACGCCAAGGTCGGCCGCGACCTCCGGCAGCAGGCCCATGATGACGAATTCGGTGGTGCCGATGCAGAAGGAGGCAATGGCAAGCGCTAGGATCGGCAGCGGCATGGGATGTCCGGTCTGAATCGGTTCAAAATCGAGATTGACTTTGGACGTGCTCAGTGCGCAAGCGCCATTGTTGCAACGCAGCAATGCAAAAAGACGAGATCGGGGTCGCGACGCACAACTAGGTGAGCGGTTTAAGCTCCTGGGCGATCGTCGGCAGCAGTTCCGAGACGTTGGGGTGGATGTGCATGGCGCGCGCCAGCGTCGAGATCGGGGCCTTGGCGTACATGAGGTCGAGCACGCAATGGATCGCCTCGTCGCCGCCTGGCCCGAGCACGGTGCAGCCGAGGATCTCGCCGGTGTCGGCATCGGCGAGGATCTTCATGAAGCCTTGCGTCTCGCCCTTCTCGACCGCGCGGCCGACACGCGTCATCGGCCGCTGGCCGACCAGCGCGCGGCGGCCGGATTTCTTCACCGCGGCTTCCGTCATGCCGCAGCGCCCAAGCGGCGGATCAATGTAAAGCGCATAGGCCTCGATGCGGTCGGTGACCTTGCGCGGATCGTTGTCGAGCAGGTTGGCCGCGACGATCTCGAAGTCGTTGTAGGAGGTGTGGGTGAAGGCGCCCTTGCCGTTGCAGTCGCCCATCGCCCAGATGCCGGGCACGCTGGTGCGCAACTGGTCGTCGACGACGATGAAGCCGCGCTGGTCGACCTCGACGCCGGCTTTTTCGAGGCCAAGATCGTCGGTGTTGGGGACGCGGCCGAGCGCCAGCAGCACATGCGAGCCGACCGCCGGCGGCTGGCCGGCGGAGAAAGTCACGGCGACCTCGTTGCCTTTCCTGGCGAACGCGATGTCGCCGACGCCGACATGGACGCTGATGCCTTCATTTTCGAGAATGGACTGGATGGCGGCGGACGTGTCCTCGTCCTCGCGGCCGGTCAGCCTCGGCGCCTTCTCGATCACCGTGACCTCGGAGCCGAAGCGGCGGAACATCTGCGCGAATTCGAGCGAGATATAGCTGCCGCCGACGACGATCAGATGGCTGGGCAGCACATCGAGATCCATCATCGAGGAATTGGTGAGATAGGGGATATCATGGACGCCGGGCAGGTCGGGCACGGAGGCGCGGCCGCCGGTGTTGAGGAAGATCTTTGGCGCGGTCAGCAGCTCGTCGCCGACACGCACGGTGTCGGCGGATTCAAAGCGCGCGTGGCCGCGATAGAGCGTGCACTTCTCCATGCCGGCGATCCAGGTCTCGAGCCCCATGCGGGAAGCGCCCGAAACCTTGTCCTTGCGCGCCTTGATGGCCTTGTAGTCGACGGCGACGGGACCGGAAACCGTCACGCCATAATCGGCGGCGCGGCGGGCGAGGTGCGCGGCATAGGCGCTCGCCACCATCGTCTTGGTCGGGATGCAGCCAGTGTTGACGCAGGTGCCGCCGATGAGCTTGCGCTCGATCAGCGCCACGCTCATGCCGGCCGCGTTGAGCCGGCCGGCGAGCGGCGTGCCGGCCTGGCCGGCGCCGATGACGATGGCGTCGAAGGCTTTGGCGCTCATGCGACGGCAGCCACGATCAGCAGCCCGCCGACGATCGCAATGGCGTCCTCGATGAAGGCTGCGGGCGGATCCTTGCCGAAGGCGGCGGCCAACCGGCCACGCACCTCGGCTCCGCCCAGCGTGCCGATCACCGCGCCGATGGCGCCGGCGATAAGACCGCCGATGGTGGCGCCGCCGGTCGCGCCGAGCACTGCGCCGGTGAAGGCGCCCAGGACGATACGGGCGCCGAATTGCTGCGGCACCTTCCGGCTCGGCGTCGACGGCAACTGGTCGGTGACCAATTCTACGATCGCCAGGATGGTGAAGATGCCGACGGCAATCCAGTGGCCCATGAAACTCGCCCAGGTGCCGGCGACCGGCAGCCAGCCGAGATAAGAACCCCAGGCGACGGCGGCCGGCGCTGTCATGGCGCGCAGGCCGGCAACGACACCTATCAGCAGTGCAAGCAGGTAAAGCATGATCCACCCCCTCAAAATCGGAACCTCGCACGGTTCCATGAAGGCAGGCTAGCATAGGCTGGGCGTTTGGCCACGGGCTTTTGTCCGACAATCGGTTGTGCAAACGAAATCGGGAGATGTCGCCATGTCGGCAAGCGAGCGCATGAAGATGGCGGCGGGCGAATGGTACACCTGCATAGACGATGAGCTCGAGGCGCTGCGCTTCGCCGCGCGCGATGCGGTGTTCGAGCACAATAGCCTGCCGCCCCGGCATCGTGGCAATATAGGGCCTGCTTTGCGGGCGCTGCTTGGTGGCGCGGGCGAAGGGGCTCGCATCGAGGCGCCGTTCCATTGCGCCTATGGCTTCAATTTGTTTCTCTGCGAGGGCGTCTTCCTCAATTCCGGCTGCATCATCCTCGACACCGCGCCGGTGCGCATCGGCAAGGGCACGCTGCTCGGCCCAAATGTGCAGATCTACTGCGCCGAGCATCATCGCGAGGCCACTGGACGGCTGGCCGGGCTGGAGATCGCAAAACCGGTGACGATCGGCGACAACGCCTGGGTCGGCGGCAGCGCGGTGATCCTCGCCGGCGTCAGCATAGGCGAGGGCGCCATCG
The DNA here is from genome assembly GCF_003952405.1 of Mesorhizobium sp. M2A.F.Ca.ET.043.02.1.1. Classification (NCBI taxonomy): domain Bacteria; kingdom Pseudomonadati; phylum Pseudomonadota; class Alphaproteobacteria; order Hyphomicrobiales; family Phyllobacteriaceae; genus Mesorhizobium; species Mesorhizobium sp. M2A.F.Ca.ET.043.02.1.1. Next base: position 1,349,881 of record NZ_CP034445.1, on the reverse strand, counting down.
TCGGCGCCGGCGCGGTGGTGACTCGCGACGTGGCGGCCAACACGACCGTGGTCGGCAACCCGGCGCGGGTTGTCACGCCGCGCTGAGCGTCCCCGCGGTCTTGGAAAACTCCCGCCGATATTGCATCGGCGAGGTTTTCAGCCGCGCGGCGAAATGCTGGCGCAGCGAGGTGGCGCTGCCGAAGCCGGCTTCGAAGGCCACCATGTCCATCGATTTTTTTGTCTGCTCCAAAAGCCGCTGCGCCAGCGCCACGCGCTGGTCGGCAAGCCAGTCGCTGAAACTGGTGCCGGTGGTTTTCTGGAAATGGCGCGTGAAGGTGCGGCGGGTGAGACCCGCTGCTTCGGCGACGCTGTCGAGACTGTGCGCTTCGCCGAGCGATGCCCGCACGTCATCGAGGGCCTTGGCGAACCGGTCGGCGTTTGGCGTTGGCGCAAGCGGGCGCTCGATGAACTGTGCCTGGCCGCCCTGCCGGTGCGGCGAGAGCACGACGTGACGAGCGAGCCGCAGCGCCGCCTCCGCGCCATAGCGGGCGCGCACGATGTGCAGGCAGCAGTCGAGCCCGGCGGCGACGCCGGCGGAAGTGATGACGTCGCCATCGTCGACATAGAGCGCGTCGGCGTCGATAGCGATGTCTGGATGAAGCGCCTGGAGTTGATCGGCATAGGCCCAGTGAGTCGTTGCCTTACGCCCGGCCAGCAATCCGGCGCCGGCAATGGCGAAGGTGCCGAGGCACAGACCCACGATCAGCGCGCCGCGCTTATGCGCGCCTTGCAGCGCCTCCTTGAACGGCGCAGCCAGAGGGGCATCGAGGTCCTTCCAGCTTGGAATGATGACGATATCGGCCTCGTCGAGCGCCGAAAGATCGTGCGGCACAACGATGCTCAGCCCCGCATCGGTATGAATGGGTCCCTCCTCCATCGCGCAGACGCGGAAGTCGAAGCGTGGCAGTCCAAGCCTGGTTCGATCGGCGCCGAACACCAGGCAGGGCACGGAGAGGTGGAACGGGCTGATGCCGTCGAAGGCGAAAGCGGCGATGATCGGTTGCTTCATGGCTCACATCGTTTGCGTTGATTGGCGAATGTCCCAATTCTTTCGAATGATGTCAATTGGGCCACTTTCGGCCACCGGGACATCCGCCTAGCTTTGCGCCCATCAACCCGGTCGAAAGGAAAATGCCATGTCAGCACCAGCCATCCAGCCGGGCCGCGCGCTTGTCGTCGTCGATGTCCAGAACGACTACAATGGCGGCAATTTGGCCATCCAGCATCCGCCCTTCGCCGAGACCGTCGCCAATGTGGCGCGCGCCATGGACGCTGCCGCGGCGGCCGGCATCAAGATCGTCGTCGTCAAGCAGATGGCGCCGGAGACCTCGCCGATCTTCGCCAAGGGCAGCCATGGCGGCGAATTGCATCCAGAGATCGCCAGGGGCAGCCGCGACCATTATGTCGAAAAGACGCTGCCGTCGGCCTTCGCCGGCACGGATCTGGAAGCCTGGCTGCGCGCCAATGCTATCGATACGATCGCGGTCGTCGGCTACATGACCCACAATTGCGATCTGTCGACCATCATCCACGCGGTGCATATGGGCTTTGCGGTCGAGTTCCTGTCGGATGCCAGCGGTTCGGTGCCCTATGCCAACAGCGCCGGCTTTGCCTCGGCCGAGGACATCCATCGGGTGGTGACGATCATTCTGCAGTCGCGCTTCGCCGCGGTGCTGAAGACCGCGGAATGGATCGATTGCCTGACAACCGGGAAGCTGCCGGAGCGCGACACGATTTATGCATCGAACCAGCGGGCGCTGAAGCGGAACGCTGCCTAGTCCGGCAAGCAAAAAGGGCGCCGCAATAGCGACGCCCCTGATCGTTCCCGGTCTGAAGGGTGCTTAGAACAGTCCCTCGATCTGCCCCTGCTCGTTGAGGAAGATCTTTTCCGAGGACGGCGCCTTGGGCAGGCCGGGCATGGTCATGACCTCGCCGCAGATGATGACGACGAAGCCGGCGCCGGCCGAGAGCCTGACCTCGCGCACCGGCACGGTGTGGCCGGTCGGCGCGCCGCGCAGGTTCGGGTCGGTCGAGAAGGAGTACTGGGTCTTGGCCATGCAGACCGGCAAATTGCCGTAGCCGGCCTGTTCCCAGGCATGCAGCTGGTCGCGGATCGACTTGTCGGCGATCGCCTCGTCGCCGCGATAGATGCGCTTGACGATGGTGTTGACCTTCTCGAACAGCGGCATCTCGTCGGGATAGAGCGGTGAGAACTGCGAGGCGCCGGACTCGGCAATTTGGACGACCTTGCGGGCGAGGTCCTCGATGCCGGCCGAGCCTTGCGCCCAGTGCTTGCACAGGATCGCCTCGGCGCCCTGCGCCTTGACGAAGTCCTTCATCGCCTGGATCTCGGCTTCGGTGTCGGTGGTGAAGTGGTTGATCGCCACCACCGCTGGCACGCCGAACTGCTTCACGTTCTCGATGTGGCGGCCGAGATTGAGGCAACCCTTCTTGACCGCCTCGATGTTCTCCTTGCCGAGGTCTTCCTTCTTGATGCCGCCATTCATCTTCATGGCGCGCACGGTGGCGACGATGACAGCCGCCGACGGCTTCAAGCCAGCCTTGCGGCACTTGATGTCGAAGAACTTTTCCGCGCCGAGGTCGGCGCCGAAGCCGGCTTCGGTAACGACATAGTCGGCGAGCTTCAGCGCGGTCGTGGTGGCGACGACCGAGTTGCAGCCATGCGCGATGTTGGCGAACGGGCCGCCGTGCACGAAGGCCGGGTTGTTCTCCAGCGTCTGCACCAAGTTGGGCTGCATGGCGTCCTTCAGCAGAACCGCCATCGCGCCGTCGGCCTTGAGGTCGCGGGCATAGACCGGCGACTTGTCGCGGCGATAGGCGACTATGATGTCGCCGAGGCGCTTCTCGAGGTCCTTGAGGTCGGTGGCAAGGCACAGGATGGCCATCACTTCCGAGGCGACAGTGATGTCGAAGCCGGCTTCACGCGGATAGCCGTTGGCGACGCCGCCCAGCGAGCAGATGATCTCGCGCAGCGCCCGGTCGTTCATATCCATGACGCGGCGCCAGGCGACGCGGCGGGTGTCGATGCCGAGCTCGTTGCCCCAGTAGATGTGGTTGTCGATCAGCGCCGACAGCAAATTATGCGCGGTGGTGATGGCGTGGAAGTCGCCGGTGAAGTGGAGGTTCATGTCCTCCATCGGCACCACCTGGGCAAGGCCGCCGCCCGCGGCACCGCCCTTGACGCCGAAATTCGGGCCGAGCGAGGCCTCCCGGATGCAGATGATCGCCTTCTTGCCGATGCGGTTGAGGCCGTCGCCGAGGCCGACCGTGGTGGTCGTCTTGCCTTCGCCGGCGGGCGTCGGGTTGATGGCGGTGACCAGGATCAGCTTGCCGTCCTTGTTGCCCTTCACCGACTTGATGAACTCGGCCGAGACTTTGGCCTTGTCGTGGCCATAGGGCAGCAGATGCTCGGTCGGGATGCCGATTCTGGCGCCGATCTCCTGGATCGGTTTCTTCTTGGCGGCGCGCGCGATCTCGATGTCGGACTTCACTTCGGCCATGACGGCTTTCCTCTGGAGTAGGCGGTGGAGGGGAGGGGTTCGATCATTCGTGCATGGTCGAAACGCCGCCCGGACGCAAGGTCATGTTCTAACCCTGTCGCTGGCGCGGCGTCAACTTCCATGCAACTATGTTTCCTGTTAAGAAAGAGTGTTCCTGTCGCCGGCCTCTTCCAAGGCGGTCGTCTCGGGCCCGGTCGTTGCGCCGTATAGAAGCCAGAGCGGGGGCGGTTTCGCCGTCTCAAAACAGCCGCCTAATGCGCGAAAAGCGACAGGGGCGACGGCGCAAATCCGCCATCGCCCTGTCGCCCCGAGACGGTGCTATTGGGTCAGAACGTTGCTGATCTCGACCATGTTGGAGCGCACGCGCAGGATGTAGAAGCCCATCGTCGTCAGATGCGTCGGCAACAGCCAGCCATCCTCGCGGCCATTGGCGATGATGAAGGGCTGGATGCGTAGCGCCGAGACGAATTGCGAATCCATCGTGTCCCACAGGCTCTGCAGGTGCTTTTCCTTGAGCACGTCCTCGAAGTCGGCCTGGGCGCCCTTCATGAGGCCGTAATAGGCATAGAGCTGGCCATAGGCGAACCAGAAGCGGTCGTCGGCGCGGGTATCGAACCAGCCGTTGTTGTGGTTTTCGGCGCGCTCCTTGAGGATCGCCGAAGTCGAGCCGATATCCGAAGCGATGCGGTCGATATATTGCTTGAGATTGTCGGCGCGCGCGTCGAACGTCGCCTGGCAGGTGGCGAGCCGGGCGTTGAAGGAACGCAGCTTGCGCACCGCGTCCCGATAATAGCTCGGCGTCGGCGTCTTGGGGCCGAAGGGGTTCAGGCCGAAATACCAGGTGTACTCGTCGAACTGCAGATTGCCGCGTGCGTCCTGCAGGTCGGCATCGATCTGCGAAGTCGTGCGCACGCGGCCGAGATTGTCGGCAAGCTCGGTCGCGGTGCGGCGCACCGCCTGGTTGATGCCGCGCTGGAAGGACGCCTTGTTGTCCATCCAGGGCGTGTTGTCCCAGTCGATGCCGAACAGGCCGAGCTTGTAGAGGATCATCGATGAGATCCAGGCATTCTGGTTGACGTTGAAGTCCGTCAGGTCGGCGGCGACCTGGGCGATCGCCGAGTTGCCGCAGGTCTTGGCCGTGTCGGTGCCAGCGCCGGCGGAGACCTGCTCGCCGGCCGACACGTTGCGCTTCTCGAATGTGTAGGTGTCGGGATAGTTCGGGTTGAAATTGTTCCACCACTGCGTGGCGTAGAAGAAATTGGCGTAGAGGCCGATCAGCACCAGGAGGGCGAGACCGACCACCGCCTTCAGGATCCAGCCGCGCTGTCCGTACCAGCGGCCGACCCACATGAACGGCCACAGAATGACGCCGATGACGAAGCCGATGCCGCGGCCGATCCACTGGAAGATCTGGGTGAAGAAGTTCACGATCGGGTCGAGCATGGCTGTGGCACCCCCTTGGAGCATTTCACCGTTTCAAGGGAAACGGCGATCTGCCCTAACCCTTTGTTTTGGCACAATTCCGGGCGGAAAACCGCCCAGACTTTCCTAGTCAGTCAGGCCGTAAAGACGCGCGCGGAACGCCGCCTTGTCCTTCAAATATGTGGTTTTCAGAACGTCCACAACATGGCTTCGCCAGGCGTCGCTGTAGCTCTCATAGTCCTTGTAGAAGCCGGGCTTGTTGAAGACGTAGCGTGAGACGAAGTCCTGCGGCACGAAATCCGAGATCAGCTGGTTGGTCAGCCAGGCATCGGGGTGTTCGGGCTTGGCGCGCACGACCAGGAAGCGCTGGCGCGGCGGTACGTCCTCGATCTTGAGATGACCGAGTTGGGCGATCTCGCGCTTGGCGGCGTTGAGGAAGGGAAAGTTCCCGTCCTGGGCGATCAGGTCGGCATGCCCGTGGATCCAGGTCTGCAGCCAGACCTTGTCGACATCGGTCAAATTGCGGTTGGGCTCGACATCGGCGATCAGCGCGCGCACAACCATCTCGGCCCGATGCTCGAGATAGCCGGAGGCCTCGATCCACGAGGCGCGCGGCAGGTCGAGGCGGCCGGTGGCGGCGAGGAAGCGGAACACTTTGTCGGCGTCGTTGATCGACAGGTAGCTGACCTGCCAGGGGCGTGAGCGGCGGAAGCCGGGAGCGGCCGGATCGCAGATCACCGTCGTCATGTCGGGATCGACGAAGACATAGAGGCCGCCGAAATGGCTGGTCCAGTAGGCATTGTGGCGGAAGATCACCTGGTCGGGGACCAGCGCGTTCTCGCGGATGTCGCCGCAGATTTTGGCCAGATCGACCATGCGCTGCAGCATGGCATTGTCGCGCCAGGCGTCGGGTTCCTGCTTCAGCCGGTCGACCAGTCTGCCGAGCTCGGCCGCCTTGCCCAGCACATCCTCGGCCGACAGCACTTTGAACTCGACCTGGTTGATCGACAGCAGGTCCTCGATGTCGTTGACCTTGGGGACCGAGTCCTCGATCTCGCCGTAGATCACGTCCTTGATGGTCAGCGCGTCGATGGCGCGCTGGTTCTTCGACATGAACTCGAACATCAGCTGCGAGGTGTTGGAGAAGGCGGTGTGCACCACGGGCAGATCGATCTGCGACGGCGTCAGGATGATGAAGCGGCGGTTGACCTCGTTGGGATCGAGATAGTCGAAATCGCCGCACTCCTCGGCGATCTCGGGCGAGAAGCCGGTGCGGTCGATCTGGAAGCTCTTCAACCTGGTCGGCTCGAGGCCGAAGGCGACAAGCGCCTTGTTGTAGCGCTGGATGAGATGCGGCTCGTCGACGGCGAGCAGCCTGCCGTAGATCAGCTCGTTATCGCGCAGGAGGTCGGGTTTCTTGGCGGTGGGCTTCATCTTTCCTTCTCCCCGTTCACGGGGAGAAGGTGCCCGAAGGGCGGATGAGGGGCGGCGCCAACGCTCATCATCCTTGCTCCGATCTTGCGGCCGGCAGAAATTTCGCATCGACCCCAATTATCTTTCGATCCAACCGACCATCCAGCGCCGCAACAATCGTATCCAGCACGCTCGCGCAGTTGGTCAAAACATCTGCGTGCCAAACCCTCAATACGGAACAACCGTTTCCGTTCATCGTCTCGTCCCTGTATCGATCCCTGGATCGACCGGCATGTTGGCTGCCGTCAACCTCGACAACCAGATTGGCTCCGCGGCAAGCGAAGTCCGCGAAGTAAGGGCCGATCGGCAGTTGGCGAACAAACTTATGGCCGTTCAATCGCCGCCCCCGCAGTTCATGCCATAGCCGTTCCTCCGCATCGTTTTCGACCTGCCGCAGCTCGCGGGCTCTCGTAACCTTTGGCTCATTTCTGCCACGGATGGCGCTGCCCCTCATCCGCCCTTCGGGCACCTTCTCCCCGTGAACGGGGAGAAGGAAGAAATCACCACGCCCCCTTCTTCTTCAACTCCTCCATCTCGCGCGCCGCGCGCTCACGCAGCCGCGCGTCGCGCAGGAGCTTCTCCACCGCGGCATCATCCGACTTGTCGGAATAGCGGAATTCGGAATCGGCGTAGCGGTTGATCTCCTGCATGACCATGTCCATCGAGAACGGTCCGCGCAGTTCCTCGATCATCGCCTTCTTGTCGTCGTAGCTCTTGTGCATGAAGGCTTCGGGCTTCTCGAACCAGTCGTCCGGCAGCTCGAAGTCCATGGCGCGCATCTTGATCGCGTCGGTGACGTTCTTGACGGCGCGGCCGGTGAAGCGCGGTTCGGCGTCCTTGATCATGTGCAGGTAGGTGCCGATATCGGCCATGGTCTTGGGCGCGCCATTCTCCTTCATGTAGCGCTCATAGACCTTCATCAGCCCGTCTTCCTGCGGCTTTTCGTGCTCCTCATAGGCCTCAGCCACGGCGCGCTGGATCTCCTGCGCGGCATAGAGCTCATGCTCGCCCAGCGGGATCTTGTGGTTCTTGCCGGCGAGCAGCACGAAGATGTCGATATAGTCGTCGCGGGTCTGCGGGCCGTCGACAAGCCAGCGCGCGCCGGCGCGCTGGCGCAGCGCGTCGTCGACATTTTCGGGATAGTTGGAGAACATGCCGAAGGAGCAGTTGCCGCGCACCACCGTCGAGGCGCCGGCGAAGGCGTCCATCAGCACGCCGGTGATCTCCTGCTGGCCGGCCGATGCGCGGTCGTCGGAGCGGCGCGCGGCCACCTGGTCGATATCGTCGATGGTGCCGAAGCCGATGACGCGCGGATTGAGCACGTTGTTGATGAATTGCCGGCAGTTCTGACCCGACTTGCCCTGGTAGGACGAGATCTGGTCGACGCCGAAATTCTCATAGGCGAAGGGATAGCCGGCCACCTGGCAATAGCCGTTGACGAGCCCGGCGATCATCTGGATCAGCGTCGTCTTGCCGGTGCCCGGCGCGCCGTCGCCGATGAAGGTGAACAGGAAGCCGCCAAGCTCGACGAACGGGTTCAGCTCGCGCTCGAAATCATAGGCCATCAGCATCTTGGCCAGCCTGACCGACTGGAGTTTGGCGATGTGGTTGCCGACAACCTCTTCCGGCTTCTTGAAGGTCATCACCAGCGGCTTGGAGCGCTTGCCGGGCGCGACGTCGAAGCCGTCGAGGGTGAAATCGTCGACGTCGATGCGAATATGCGCGTTCTCGAACGGGCCGATGCCGTCGAAACGGCCTTTGCGCGCCAAGAGCCCGTCGATGGCGACCCGGGCGAAGGCGCGAGCACGCGTCATCAGGTCCGCATCGTCCTTCGAGCCGGCGATCGCCTTGTCGAGGCCGGCCACGATCGATTTCACCGCGTCCTGCGGCGTGTCGAACAGGAAGTCGGGCTCGGCGATATCGTTCGGCGCCTCGCCGTCGCTGTCGATCAGCTGGAACAGATAGGAGGCAAAGCTGAAAGCGGAGACGTAAGCCGAAGCCGAGAGAAGCTTCTTGAAGGTCGACGCCTCGTCGCCCTCCAGCGGCGCACGGGCATTCTTGGCCTGCAGGCTTTCCAGGTCCGAGCCTTCGGCGAAGACATCCGAAATGGCGAGCGCGATAGCGAGGCCACGGCGGGCGCGGTAGAGCAGCGTGTGCTGCGGGATGCTCATCAACTGGTCGTCGGGATGGATCGCTGCGACCGTCTTGGTGAGCTCGACCTCGCGCGTGCGGCGCACCGAGCCGACCGACACGGTCGAGACGAAGCGGCGGTTGGTGCCGGCAAGCGCGGTGCCGGATTCGCGCGACGGGTCCTCCAGCACCACGATGCGGGTGATGAAACTCTGCGCGACAGTGCGGTGATTCTCGATTGCGGCTTCCGAGATCGTGGTCAGGCCGGTGTCCATGAAGGATGCTCCGCGGTTTGACGATCATACATCGCTGATGACCTGTCCGTTGGACAGGATGTGGACCTTGTAGCCGGAAAAGATCTTCTGCGCTTCACCCGCGGCATAGAGCGCCTGGTAGGCCTCGTGCGGGATCAGCGCGTGGTTCTCGTAGCTCGAGACGCCCTGGCGCGCGGCTTCGAGATCGTCGGTGTTGATGAAGAATTCCTGCGTCGTCTTCTCGCTGGAGAAAAGACCCCTGCGGCCGGGCTTCTCGCTCTTGGAAAAGACCTCCTGGATTGTCCAGGTGAGCAGCCAGGCATTCTCGGGCTTGCGCACTTTGGAGAGCACCTCGGCGACGGTCGAATTGTTATCGGTAATGCCGGCCGAGTAGAAGGGCCCGAGCACCACGCGCCGCAGTTGCTTGGGGTGCAACGGCTCGAAATCCTTGTCGAGATTGACGGCGATCGTCGCGGGCGAGAGCGTGTAGGCCGAGTTCTTTTCGGTGAAATCGTCGAAGCGGTGCGCAAGCTCGGGGTTGAGCAGGCCGTCGACAGGCAGCGGGATCTCGACCTTCTCGTTCAGCTTGCCGGTGCTGTCGTCGACAAGCTGGCGCACCATGCTTTCGGAGGAATCCTCCACCGTTACCATGTAGATCAGCGGCAGGTTGGCGCTGCCGTCGAACGTCGCCCAGTGGACGAGATAATAAGGCCGCATGGTCTTCGGGTTGACCGAGACCTTGGCCGTCTGCGCAAGCGTGAAGGGGCCGAAGGTCGCCTCGCTCTTGACGTCCTCCAGATAGAGCCGCTCGGCCATCGACTTCTGCAGCGCCTCGGGAAATTCCTTGTGGCGTAGTATGAAGTCGGCCATCTCCTCGCGCAGCTCGCCGGCCTGCGGGATGTTGGCCAGGCGGGCATCGGCCTGCTGGCGGTCGTTTTCCAGCTCGAGCAGGTTCTGGAACACGGGATAGCCGCTGTCGGCGCGCGATATGCGGAAGGTGTCCATGAAGCCCAGCCGGTTGCGCCAGCAGGCAAAGGATTTGTCCAGCCGCGCGATATATTCCGCGACGATCCTGGCGACGATCCCGTGCCGGTAAAGCGGCGAGCGGTCGTCGCGCATGAACACTTCCAGTCCGCCCAGCGCCGCCGTGATGGCGGAGAAATAGCGGGCCGCCGCGTCGTTCTCAGGTGTCATGAGACTGCCGTGGAGATGAGATCAGCGGCGCCGCCCAAGCAGATATTCGTGGGGTGCCCCACGAATATCTGCTTGGATTCCTTTGTTTTTCGCAGGTTCTGACCGCAAAACCGTGGGACACTTTTGCGGAACCTGCTTAGGACTGCACGTAGTTGGCGGAATTGTGCTTTTTCATCACCTCGTCGAAGCGGCGCGCGAAGGCGTCGTCGGCAAGCTTCTTGCGGCGCTGGATGTCGGCTGAAGCCACCATGTTCTTCTCATGCATCTCGAGCAGGTCGCCGATATGCTTCTGCGAGGCGGCGCCGATGCCGGCCATCGTCTCCTCCGCCGTGTTGTCGACCTGGCTGCCCAGCGTGTTGATCTTGTGGGCGACGTCCTGCTGGGCGGCGGTCTTCAGGGAATCTTCCAGCGCCTTGTACAGCACGATGCGCTGTTCGGTGTCGATGGTCAGCTTGTTGATCAGCGTCGACTGCGCGGCGATCTGGTTGTTGAGCGAATCGACGAAGGTCTGGAACATCGAGGTATAGCGCTCCAGCGTCTGGCTTTCGGCGAGCAGCTCCTGCTCCTTGGCCTGTTTTTCGTTGTACTCGGTCGCCATTTTGGAGCGCTCGCCCTCGAGCTCGGTCCGCTCCTTCTGGGTCGTCGAGGCGGCGATCTTGTTCTCGATGTCGAGCAGCAGGGGGTTCAATTCCTCGATGCGCTTCTGCACGGCCTCGAGGTTGGACATGGTCGTTTTGCGGCGCTCGATCACCTGGGACAGGCTGGTCTCGGAAGTCTTGTAGCGCTGGTCGAGGATCTGTTTCTGCGCCTTCAGGATGCCGACGATGGTATCCGACTTCGCCAAAAGCTCCTGCAAATTGCCGGCCAGCGACATGTTGCGGACGCGGTCGGTGCGCATGCGCTGCTTGCGCTGCTCAGAGAAGACACCGACGAAGTTTTCCCAGCCGGTGTAGCTCTTCATGCTCTCGAACTCGGCGCCGAAAACGTTGGTGGCGTCCTCGAGCCCGATGATCAGGTCGGCGATATTGCCTTCCATGACCTTCTGCTGCTTGAGCACGTCCTCGATGCGGGCGTTCTCGATGTCGAAATTGGCGTCGCCGATCTTCTTGTCGGCCTGGGCAAGCGTGTCGAGCACCGTCCCGGACTGCTCGATCTTGGTGCGCATGTCCTGCACGACCTGCTTGGTCTTGGCAATTTCGGCATCGAAATTCTGCAATGTCGCCATTGGGGCCTCCCGCTTCGGCATCCGTTTCCATGTCGTGGCGGCGAATATATGTGGGGCTTCAAGGGATTGAAAGAAGGAAGACAAGGCGAGACGTCAAAACAAAAGAACTGGTCAGGTCCTTGAAAGACAAGGCAAGCATGTGCATGGCGGCCAGTAATGAGCGACGCCGTCTAACAGCTTCAGCTTTTATGCCTTAAGCTATTGTTTTTACGGACGGCCAAGGCGATGACACAGCGCCGGCAAATCTCGTGCGCCGGCGGTAAGACCAGTTTCTTTCCAATTCCGATCAGGGTTTTGGGTCGGCCTTGAGATAGGCGATCACGTTGGCGATGTCGTCGTCGCTGGTCAGGCCGGCAAAGGCCATTCTGTTGCCGGGAACCTTCTGCCTGGGCGCCTTGAGATATTCGGCGAGGTTGGCTTCGTCCCAGACCAGGCCGGCGGCGCCGGCATCCTTCATGGCTTGCGAATAATGGCCGGCAAAGCTCTCCGCCGAGCCGGCCTTGCGGCCGACGACGCCCAGCAGATGCGGGCCGACCTTGTCGCGGTCGCTTGCCGCCTCATGGCAGGCCATGCAGCGGTTGAAGACCTTCTTGCCCAGCGCTGCATCGCCACCGGCATGCGCGGCAAGGCCGCTGGCAAGCAGGAAAAGCGTGGCGGGCGAAATGGCTCGAAGCATGGCTGACCCCGGAGAGTTCTGGCTGTCGGCCTTATAGGGCGAAGCCTTGATAAAGGCCACACCCGGGCTGCGGGCAGTCTCCGCGGCTCAGGCCTGCTGCGCCAGGTCGCGGCGCAGAAAATCATGCAGACGATCGACTGCCGGCGTCGTCGACAGCGGGTTGCGCAGTATGCCGATCTCGAGGTCCGGCAACGCCGGCAGCCCCTCATTGGCGCCGATGATGCGCAGCGACGGCGGCACGCTTCGTTGGGCAAGGCCGGCGACCGCCAGCCCGGCTTGGACGACCGCGACCAGTCCGAGCAGGGAGGCGCTGGAATAGGTGCAGCGATAGGATCGGTCGGCACCGCCCAGTGCCTGCAGCACATTCATCCTTGCCGCGCAGCCAGGTTCGAACAAGGCGACAGGCAGCGGATCGGTCTGCCAGGCGACGTGATTGGGGGAGGCGACCCAGACAAAGCGCTCCAGCCTGATCACCTCGAGCGGCTGATCCGGGAGGCGGGTGACGATCGCCAGGTCGAGCCTTCCCTCCGCTAAGGTCTTCACCAGCGCGGTCGACTGCTCGCAGACGAGTTCGACGGTGACCAGCGGGTGATCCTCGGCAAAGCGTGACAGCACGGGCGGCAGCAGGAAGGCGGCGTAGTCGTCCGGCACGCCGAGGCGCACGCTGCCTGTTTCCTTCGGCCGGGTGACGCTCGCCCATGCCTCGTCGGACAGTTTCAGCAGCCGGCGCGCATAGATGAGGAAATCCTCGCCGGCAGCATTGGGGGTGACCGTTCTAGGGCCCCGCACCAGAAGCTGGTTGCCCACCATGTCCTCCAGCCTTTGCATCTGCATGCTGACCGCCGACTGGCTGCGGCCGACTCGCGGCGCCGCATTGGACAGGCTGCCGCTTTCGACGACGGCAACGAAGGTCTTCAGCAGGTTGAGGTCGAGTGGAGCGGCCATGGCGCTATCAGCATATCGAATAGGTACTTACAAATCTATTCGCTTGATTGAAATCGTTTCGGCTGGCCACATGAGCTTCGATCCGTTGGAGAGCCGATGATGAGGGACATATCGATCGCCCGCTTCCCCGCCGCGAGCCTCGCTCTGGCGATGGTGATTGCCGGCACGGTTGGCGCCTTCGTCACGGAGTCGGGACAACATCCCGTCACCGTCGTCTTCTGGCGATGCGTGTTCGGCGCGCTGTTCCTGGCCGCCTGGTGCCTGCTGCGCGGCTACCTGCCGGACCGGACGCTGTCCCCATCCCGGCTTGCGCTCGCCGCGCTCGGCGGCGTTTGCATGGTGCTGAGCTGGACGGCCTTCTTCGCCGGCTTCGGCATGACATCGATCGCGACGACGACAATCGTCTACCATGTACAGCCGTTCTTCGTGGTGCTGATCGGCGTTGTCTTCCTCAAGGAACGCATTTCGCCCGACCAGATCCTATGGATGCTTGGCGCGTTTCTCGGCGTGGTGCTGGCCAGCGGCTTGGTCGTCACACACGGCCATGCCGACGCCAAATGGGCGTTGGGCATCGCGCTGACGCTGGGCGCTGCCCTGCTTTATGCGGTGGCGACGATCCTTGCCAAGGGCCTCGGACAACAGCGCGCGGAGATCACCGTGCTTTGCCAGACGCTGGTCGGGGTCGTGTTGCTCGCCCCGTTCGCCGACATCGGCCATCCCATCCCGCCTGCGTCGTGGGGCTGGCTGGCCGGGATCGGACTCCTGCATACCGGCATCGCCTATGTGCTGATGAACTCCGCCTTTCCGCGCCTGACGACGCCGGTCATCGGCATCCTCACTTTCATCTATCCGGTCGTGGCCATCATCATCGACTGGGCCATGTACGGCCACCCGCTCGGACCGGCGCAGGCTGCCGGCATGGCGCTGATTGCCCTGGCAACGCTCGGCGTGCGGCTTGGCTGGCGGTTTCCGATGCGGCGTGTCTCGGCCGCCTAAACTCAGGGGCTGACAAAACCAATGAAATCGTCGGGAGCAGACCTGCCCATTTCCTCTTCCCAATGGCGGCGGCAGAGCGAGACATAGACGTCCTTGCCGATGGCGACCTGCTGGCCCTGCTTCGCCACCTTGCCGTCGGAGCCGAGCCTGACCACCATCGTGGCCTTGCGGCCGCAGCGGCAGATGGTGCGCACCTCGCGCAGGTCGTCGGCGATGGCGAGCAGCGCGCGCGAGCCGGAGAACAGCTTGCCCTGGAAATCGGTGCGCAGGCCGTAGCACATGACCGGGATGTTCAGCCTATCGGCGATGCGCGCGAGCTGCCAGACCTGCTCCTCCTCGAGGAACTGAGCCTCGTCGACGAATACGCAATGCACGGTCGTATGTTCGTGATGCTCGGCGACCCTGGCGAAGAGATCGTCGCCGTCGCGGAACATCTCGGCCTCGGATTCGAGGCCGATGCGCGACGAGATCAAGCCGCTGTCGCCCTTGCGATAATGTCCGGCGACGAACAGCATCGTCGACATGCCGCGTTCGCGATAGTTGTAGGACGCCTGCAAGAGCATCGTCGTCTTGCCGGCGTTCATCGTCGCGTAGTGGAAGTAAAGCTTGGCCATGCGTCCTTCTAAGCTCACAGGTCGGCACCGGGGGAGGGGGGCGGAGGCTCCGTCCACCAAAAACTCCCTGCCGTCTAAAATCCGATGTCGTTCAAAAGCCTGTCATGTCGCGTAAAGGCCAGCGCGCGCCGTTCGTCGTGAGGTTGAAGCGCTTGAAACGGCTTCAAAATGGTGTTTGGCTGACGAAACAAGGCGGGCGCAAGAACCGTGACTTCGCACCGCCTGGTAATTGCAATGGGAGAAAGTTCATGTCGCGTATGAAATCTATCGCCGCGGGCATCGGCCTTGCGGCGCTTCTGACCACGACCGCCGCTTATGCCGGCGATCCGGCGAGCTGCAAGGCGGTTCGCCTGTCCGATGTCGGCTGGACCGACATCCAGGCCACGACGGGGCTGGCCTCGGTGCTGCTCACCGCGCTCGGCTACGAGCCGCAGACGATCCAGCTTTCGGTACCGGTGACCTATGCGTCGCTGAAGAACAAGGACCTCGATGTCTTCCTCGGCAACTGGATGCCGTCGATGACCAACGACATCAAGGACTATACTGCGGACGGCTCGGTCGAGACGATCAGCACCAACCTGACCGGCGCCGGCTATGGCATCGTCGTGCCGACCTATGTCGCGGATGCCGGCGTCAAGACGCTGACCGATCTCGGCAAGTTCAAGGACAAATTCAACGGCAAGATCTACGGCATCGAGGCCGGCAATGACGGCAACCGCATCATCCTCGACATGATCAAGAACCCGAAGGACAATCTCGAGGGCTTCGAACTGGTCGAGTCGTCGGAAGCCGGCATGCTGACGCAGGCCGAGCAGTCGATGAAGAACAATGAGTGGATCGCCTTCCTCGGCTGGACGCCGCACCCGGTGATGGGTGCCATGAAGATCACCTATCTCGACGGCATGGGCGACAGCGGCTTCGGCGCCGCCACCGTCTACACCAACGTGCGCAAGGGCTACACCACCGAATGCCCGAACGCCGCCAAGTTCATCGCCAACCTTAAGTTCAATCTCGATATGGAAGGCGAGATGATGGACGCGATCCTGAAGGGCGGCGATGCCCAGACGGTGGCGAAAGACTGGCTGAAGAAGCATCCCGACGCCATTGCGCCGTGGATTGCCGGCGTCACCACCTTTGATGGCGGGGACGCGGCTGCCGCCGTCAAGACCGCGCTCGGGAGCTGAGCCGCTTGGGACCGGCATGATTTCCGGAAAAGGGCAGCCCTTGAAGAGGCTGCCCTTTTTCATATGCCAGGAGACGTGAGAGGATGACCGCGCGGCAAGCGCGGCGAAGCCGAGAGGGGAAAGATGGATCCGATTTCGAAATTCCTGACCGACTACAAAATCCCCATCGGGCCGTGGGGCAAGGCGTTCTTCGGCTTCCTGACCGACAATTTCGACACCATCTTCCGGGCTTTTTCAAACGGGTTGAATTTCATTCTCGACGGGGCGGTGAACCTCCTGCTGATGGTCCCGCCGGTGCTTCTGGCGCTGGTCATCGCGATCGTCGCCTGGCTTCTGCAGCGCTCGCGGCCGCTCGCCATCGGCGTCTTCCTCGGCCTGATCTTCATCATCAACCAGAACCTGTGGAAACAGACGGTGCAAACGCTGGTGCTGGTCGTTGCCGCCGCCGCCATGGCCATGGCGATCGGCGTGCCGCTCGGCATCTGGGCCGCGCACAAGCCGAAGGTCTACCGCGTCATGCTGCCGGTGCTCGACCTGATGCAGACGCTGCCGACCTTCGTCTACCTGATCCCGGTGCTCACGCTGTTCGGCCTCGGCAACGCGCCCGGTCTCATCGTCACCATCATCTTCGTCATCCCGACGGCAGTCAGGCTCACCCATCTCGGCGTGGTCTCGGTGCCCAAGGCGATCATCGAGGCGGGCGAGGCCTTCGGCGCCACCAAGCGCCAGCTCCTGTGGAAGGTGGAGCTGCCATCGGCGCTGCCGACCATCATGGCGGGTCTGACGCAATCGATCATGCTGTCGCTGTCGATGGTGGTGTTCGCCGCCCTGATCGGCGCCGGCGGCCTCGGCACGGAAATCAACCGCGCGCTCGGCTCGCGCCGCATCGATCTCGGGCTTGAGGCGGGCCTCGCGATCGTTGTGCTCGCGATCGTGCTCGACCGCATGACCCGCATCGGCGTTGGAGGCAAGAAATGACCGTCGCGGTTGATTTCAAGAATGTGGACATCGTCTTCGGGGCCGACCAGGCAGGTTCGCTGGCGCTGATCGACCAGGGCGCCACGCGCGCCGAGATCCTGGAAAAGACCGGCAATGTGCTGGGCTGCGCCGGCGCCAGCCTCACCGTGCACGAAGGCGAGATCTCGGTGCTGATGGGCCTGTCCGGCTCCGGCAAGTCTACGCTGCTGAGGGCCGTTAACCGGTTGAACGTGGTGTCGCGCGGCCAGGTGCTGGTCAAGGACGGCGACCGCATCGTCGATGTCGTCACCTGCGACGAGGCGACCTTGCGGCGGCTGCGGCAGAAGCAGGTGGCCATGGTGTTCCAGCAGTTCGGCCTGCTGCCCTGGCGCACCGTCGAGGAAAATGTCGGCTTCGGCCTCGAGCTCGCCGGCGTGCCGGAAGCCGAACGCAAGGCGCGCGTGCAAAAGCAACTGCAGCTCGTCCATCTCGACCAGTGGTCGAAGAAATACGCCCACGAGCTTTCCGGCGGCATGCAGCAGCGCGTCGGCCTGGCGCGCGCCTTCGCCACCGAGGCGCCGATCCTTCTGATGGACGAGCCGTTCTCGGCGCTCGACCCGCTGATCCGCACCAAGCTGCAGGACGAATTGCTGCAGCTTCAGGCCGAACTGAAGAAGACCATCATCTTCGTCAGCCATGACCTCGAGGAGGCGCTGAAGATCGGCAGCCACATCACGATCATGGAAGGCGGCCGCATCGTGCAGACCGGCGCGCCGGAAGACATCGTGCTCAGGCCCGCCAACGACTATGTCCGCGACTTCATCGCCAACGTGAATCCGTTGTCGGTGCTGACGGCGTGGAACGTGATGCGCGACCGCCGCGACCTGGAGCAGGGCGAGGATGGCTGGGTGTGGCTCGACCGGCGCAAGACGACGCGCTTCAAGATCGACGAGCATGGCCTGGTGGCCGCGGCCGAGCGCGACGGCAAGCCGGCGGTGTGGGTCTCCTGCGCCGATGTCGAGCGCCAGCCGGAAGAGGGCGCTCAGGTGTTCTGGGCCAATCCCGGCACGCCGCTGAAAACGGTGATGCTCGCCATGCACCGCTCGCAGACGGCGCCGGTGGCGCTGTTCGACGAAGGCTCGCGCTTCGTCGGCGCGATCGGCATCCGCGACGTGCTGAGCGCGGTGCTGCGGCGATAGGCTTCTTCGCAGGCGTATAGCGCCCTGGCTGGGCGTTTTGCGTGCGGCTTGTCTTTCGCTTCCTTCGGGCGCAGAATCCACCTGTTGCGTGGCCATGCGCCAGAGGGGTGATGCCGACGTCGCGCACAGGGGTTCCAGGCGCGATAGCGCTGTCGATTGTCGCCGGGGTCTCGCTTGGAAACGGCGCGGCGTTCGCCCAAGATTTTGTCATCGGCAATGGCGTCATTGCCGGCCAGCAGACGATGAGCAATGCCGGTGATACCGGCCACGTGCAGGCAAACGGAGCGATCGAAACATTCGGCGCCGGCGTCGATGCCGTGCGGATGTTCAATTCGGGTCAGCGGCTGACCAATTACGGGCTGATCGCAACATTGGGCGGCGGCGCCGCCAATGTGCATTCGCAAGGGCCCGACGCGACCATCCTCAACAACGGAGCAATCCTGGCGATAGGCGATGGCTCGATCGGCGTCCTGTCGGAAGGCGGCCATGCGCAGATCGTGAACAACGGCTCGATAGAAGCGCTTGGCGTCGCCACATACGGGATCATCAGCGATGCTCCGGCCGGGCATGTGGATAACCGTGGCTTTATCGGCGTTTCCGGCACGGCTGCCGCAGGCATAATCGGCGATGGGCCGGACCTGACGGTGGACAACAGCGGATCCATCGAGGCCTATGGGACCGCGGCCGGAGGGATTCTGTGGCAGAGCAACGGGCTGCGACTCGATAATTCCGGGTCGATCGTTGTGTCGGGCCTGGCTTCGGTCGGCATCGGCGCCAGCGGCAATGACATCACCATCGCCAACAGCGGCACGGTCGATGTCTTCGGGACAGCTTCGACGGGTATCAGTGCGCTGTTCGGCAACGCCACGATCACCAATTCTGGTTCGGTGATCGTAGGAGGGCTGGGCGGTGTCGGCATTGCGGTCCAGGGCAGCAGTTCCGTCATCACCAATTCCGGTCGCGTCTTCAGCGACCAGAGCGTGGCGATCTATTTCGGCGCGCCCGACGCCACGCTGAACCTGTTGGGCGGGACGGCCATCCAGGGGCCGATCGTCTTTTCCGGCGGGGGCAACACCGTCACCTTCGGCCCTGGGCTCAACGCCGTCATGAGTTTTTCAGGAAGCGGCCTGCCGCAAACCATCCTCACAGGCGGCAGGCCGTTCGTGACGAGCGGCGACAGCGTGGCGGTGGTCGACATCACCGGGTTTGCGAGCAGCGGGCCGCTGATCGAGGACCTTGTCGACGGCATAGCCGGTGTCGCCGAGGCGCGTATGGCTGCCCCAGAGGACGGCTTGCCTGCGCTACGGAAAGGTCCGGACGCCTGGATCTCCACTTTCGGCGGGATACGCTCCCAGGGTGGTTACGGCGCATCGGCCGGGTTCAGCGAGGCGCTGGGCGGTGTGGTCGCCGGCGCTGAAAGGCGCTCGGGCGACGGCTTCCTCGGCGGCTTGTTCCTCGGCGGCGCCGCCGGGTCTACCGAGGTCGACGACGACGCGCAGGAGATCGTCCATCGCGGCGCGTTTGCGGGCGGCTATCTCGGCTATGACGCAGGTGCGCATTTCGCCGAGGCGGCGTTCGTCGCCGGCGTGCTGCAGGAGCGCAGCCGCCGCCATGTCGCGAACAATCTGGTGCTCGGCGGCATCGAAACGGCGCGGGCCGATTTCAACGGCGTTTTCCTGAGCCCCTCGGTCACGCTCGGCATGCGGCTGCCGGTGACGGCCGGCACGCTGATACCCAGCGTGCGGCTGCGCTACGCTGGGCTCTTCTTCGACGACTACACGGAGACCGGCTCGGACGGCGATCTTGTGGTCTCGCGGCGTGACGTCAACGTCTTCGAGGCGCGCGGCCAACTCGCGCTGGCGCTCGCTCCCGTCAGCACGCCAAGCCAGGCCTGGCAAACCACGCTTCGCACCGGGGTCGACGCGATCGCGCAAAACAGCGATGACGTTTCGGCAACGCTGCTCGGCCAGGACATCTCTTTTCCCGCGGGCGGCGAACAATTTGTGTTGCGCGGCTTTGCCGGTGCGGACGTCGCGGCGGAGGTGGGCGCCGGCATGACGCTCGATGCCGGCTTCGAGGTGGGTTACGGCAGCGACAATGCCTTCACTGTCAGGGGGGTAGCTCGTCTCAGCAAGGCTTTTTGAGACAGCTGACCGCCGGCCGGCGCCGCGTTTGAAGGGTGGCATTCCATCGCTATGGGAAGGCCGTCTACCGAATTATATATTTTTCGAAATCCATTCCGATTCCAGAAGCCCATGCAGTAGAATATTGCTACGGTCGGGAGGGCGATGCCCGGCGGTGAAAATGCAGCGGGGTATGCGACGATGATCTTCCGCCAGCTCTTCGATTCCGTCTCGGGCACCTACTCCTATCTGCTGGCCAGCCGGCGCGGCGGCGAGGCGCTAATCATTGATCCGGTGCTGGAGAAGGTCGAGCGTTACCTGCAATTGGTCAACGAACTGGATTTGAGGCTGGTAAAGGCGGTGGATACCCATCTTCACGCCGACCATATCACCGGCCTCGGCGCGTTGCGCGACAGGACGCATTGCGTGACCGTCATGGGCGAGCAGACAAAGGCCGACGTGGTGTCGATGCGGCTTGCCGACGGCGATAAGCTCGGCATCGAGGGGCTGGCGCTCGACGTCATCTATACACCCGGCCACACCGACGATTCCTACAGCTTCGTCCTGCCGGACCGGGTCTTCACCGGCGACACGCTGCTCATCCGCGGCACCGGCCGCACCGACTTCCAGAACGGCGATCCGCGCCAGCAGTATGAATCGATCTTCGGTCGCCTGCTCAAGCTGCCCGACGAAACGCTGATCTTCCCGGCGCATGACTATAAGGGCGAGACCGTCTCGACGATCGGCGAGGAAAAGGCCTTCAATCCGCGCCTGCAGGTGAAGTCGGTCGACGAATATGTGAACATCATGAACAATCTGAACCTGGCCAACCCGAAGATGATGGATGTGGCCGTGCCCGCCAACATGCGGGTCGGGCTGCATCAGGACGACATCGCCGCCCGCGGCTGGGCGGTGAGCGCCGAGCAGGCGTTGGCGCTTGTCGGGCGGCCCGACGTGGCGCTGATCGACCTGCGCGAGCAGTCCGAACGCGAGCGCCACGGCGTCATCCCCGGCGCGATCCATCTGCCCTATGCGCGGCTCCAGGAGAACATCATGGCCGGCGGCATGCTGCATGAGCTGGCCAAATCAACAGCCAAGCAGCTGCTGTTCTACTGCGCGTTCGGTGAGCGTTCGGCGATGGCGGTGCAAGCGGCGCAGGATGTCGGGATTTCCAGCGCTC
The DNA here is from genome assembly GCF_003952405.1 of Mesorhizobium sp. M2A.F.Ca.ET.043.02.1.1. Lineage (NCBI taxonomy): Bacteria > Pseudomonadati > Pseudomonadota > Alphaproteobacteria > Hyphomicrobiales > Phyllobacteriaceae > Mesorhizobium > Mesorhizobium sp. M2A.F.Ca.ET.043.02.1.1. The sequence continues at coordinate 1,328,747 of NZ_CP034445.1, read as the reverse complement.
GCCACATCCAAGGCGGCATCGACGCCTGGCGGAAGGCGAGCGGGCCGCTATCGCACTAGAGCGTTTCACCGTTTCACGGAAACGGCGATCCGCTCTATCCCTTTGTTTTTACGTAATTCCGGACGGAAAACCGCTCACACTTTTCCTGGAATTGCTCTAGCAACCGACTGGATTCAATTCAGTCCGATCAGCTTGGCGCCGTTGCGGAACAGAGTCTCCCCATCCCGGTCGAAGCGGAAGGTGGCGATGAAATCGTCGGCACGATAGTTCGGCAAGGTGCTGCGGATCGTGGCGGCGAAGGTCCGCGCCTCGTCATGCCGGCCGGCCAGCGCCAGGCAATGGGCGGCGATCGCCAGGATGATGACATGGGCGTTTGGCCTCGCGGCCGCCTTCAGCGCCCATTCGGCCGCCGCTTCGAATTCGCCCAGCCTTGCATGCGCCATGGCGCGCGCGCCCATCATGCCGAACAGCAGCGGATCGAAGGGGCTGAGGTGACGCGAATGGTCGGACGAGCCGATCGCCGATTGCGGGTCGCCCGACTGAGAATGGACGAAGGACAGCGCGTAATGGCCGAGCGCGAAGTTCGGGCTGAGGTCGACGGCATTCGCCAGCTCCAGCAGCGCGCCGTCCTGTTCGCCGCGCAGCCATAGCGCGCGGCCCATCGCCCAGTGGGCGGCGGGGTTGCGGTCGTCGACCAGCAGGCTCTGGCCGGCGCTTTCGAAGGCAAGCGCGGTCTCCCGATCGCGGTCGCCCCAGCGCTGGAAAGCGTTCTGCCAATGGGTGAAGGACATGCCGGCATAGGCGCGCGCGAAAGTGGGGTCCAGCTTCAACGCTTCGCCGAAGAAATGCTGCGCCAGCTCGTTTTCCTGGCGGGTGAAGCGATACATGTGCCAGAGGCCGCGATGGTAGGCTTCCCAGGCATTGAGCGAATTGGGCGCCTTCAGCAAGGCGCGGTTGCGCTCCACCGTCGCGATCTCGGCGGCAATGGAAGAGACGATGCTGTTGCCGATATCCTCGATGACGATGAAGATGTCGTCGGGCTTGTGCTCGAAGGTCTCGGCCCAGGCGATCCGCGCCGTGCGCACCTCGACGAGTTCGACCGACACGATGAATCGGCCCGGCAGAGACTGCACCGAGCCCGTCGCGACATAGTCGACATTCAGCCTGCGCCCGGCGTCTTCCGGCGCGATGTTCTTTTCGGCGAGCGCGAAGACCGAGCCGCGGGCGATGACGAAGAAATCGCGAAGCTTGGCAAGCCGCGTGATGATGTCATGCGTGAGGCCGTCGGCAAGCCCGCCACGGAAGCCGCCAGCGCCGGCGCTCTCGGCAAACGGCATCACCGCGAGCGAAGCCCGGCGCGTCGCCGCGGGCTCGGATTCGATCGCTCCAGCCGGCAGGTCCGGGGCCGGGAAGGGCGGCCCGGATCGGGCGCATGGCGTTGCGCCGGCGTTGCGGGCTCTTATCTCCTGCCAGGCCTCGCGCAACGGCGTGAAATCCAGCTCTTCCGAGCGGAACAGCTCCGCCGCCGTCACTAGATGCTCTTCGCCGGCGCCGAACTGCCCGCGCCGTGCCAGGTTCTCCAGCAGCGCCACATGCGCGCGGCCGTCGAAGGGCGCAAGCTCCAGCCATTTGTCGATATAGGCGCCGGCCTCGTCGGCTCCCCGCGGAAGAAGGTCGATGATGTGCTCCAGAACAGCGACATGGGATGCGCTGAAACGGCGGCGCTGCGCCGTCTGCCAGCTGCCGAAATGCGGGCTGCGATCGACTTCCAGCCCGTCGAGGAAGTCGCCCGCGAACAGTTGCGCAAGCGCCCGCAGACGGTCGAGGCTAAGCGTCTCGATCCCTTCCGCCACCGCGGCAGCGGCCACGACGGCATCGACGCTCATATCGCCGAGGCGAAGCGCCGCGGTGTCGCCTTCCGTCTCAATCCGGCGCAGGCCGGGTTCGTCGAGCGCTGCGCGCAGTTTGCTCAGGCACCAGCGCAGCTCGCCGCGCGGATCGTTGGGCACGTCCCAGAGAAGCTCGCAAAGACGGCTGCGGCTGACGGGGCGCGGCGCCAGCGCCAGATAGGCAAGCAGCGCGCGTAGCTTGCGTGACGAAGGCAGCGCGACGGGAACATCGTCGCGCATGATCGCGACCGGGCCGAGCAGCCGGATCGACAGGCGGGCTGCCTTGCTTTTCTGGGCCGACCAAACGGATTCCACGTCCGTTTCCACGCTCGCTCCCACGCTGACTGGTTGGTCCATGTTCTATCACCAAACACAACAGGGCGCATCTGGCGACGAGTTCTCGAGCCGGATGGGGCCTTTGCCGAATGTCGGCAAGCAACCTAACGCGGCAAGGTGTCGAAACCGCGCCGCCCAGTCCGCCGGTCTGTAACCGGCATGTGAGATTTCGAGGAGAGAGATCCATGTTGCATCAGTTGAAAATCAGGACCACGGCCGGGCGCGGCCGGCTGTTCGACAGCATTCTCGACACGGTCGGCGACACGCCGGTCATCCGCATCAACAATCTCGGGCCGGGTCACGCGACGATCTATGTGAAGGCCGAGTTCTTCAATCCGGCGGCCTCGGTGAAGGACAGGCTGGCGCTCAACATCATCGAGGAAGGCGAACGCAGCGGCAAGCTCAAGCCCGGCCAGACGGTCGTGGAGGCAACGAGCGGCAACACCGGCATCGGCCTTGCCATGGTTTGCGCGCAGAAAGGCTATCCGCTGGTGGTGACGATGGCTGACAGCTTCTCCATCGAGCGCCGCAAGCTGATGCGCATGCTGGGCGCCAAGGTTGTGCTGACGCCGCGCGCCCAGAAGGGTTTCGGCATGTACAAGAAGGCGGTGGAGCTCGCCGAGGCCAATGGCTGGTTCCTGGCGCGCCAATTCGAGACGGAAGCCAATGCCGCCATCCATGAGGCGACCACGGGCCGCGAGATCATCAACGATTTCGCGGGCTCAAGGCTGGACTATCTGGTTACCGGCTACGGCACGGGCGGCACGGTGACCGGCGTTGGCCGCGTGCTGCGCCAGGAACGGCCGGAAGTCAGGATCGTGCTCGCCGAGCCGGCGAACGCGCAGCTGATCGGCAGCGGCAAGGCCCAGGAGCGCGGCGCCGGCGGCGCGCCGGCCGCCAGCCATCCGGCTTTCGAGCCACATCCGATCCAGGGCTGGACTCCTGACTTCATCCCCAATGTGCTGCAGGAGGCGATCGACCAGCGCTACTATGACGAGGTGGTGCCGATCCCTGGTCCCGAAGGCATCAAGTGGGCGAAGGCGCTGGCGCAGCAGGAAGGTATCTTCACCGGCATCTCCGGCGGCGCCACCTTCGCCGTGGCGCGCCAGATCGCCGGTAAGGCCCCGGCGGGCTCGGTGATCCTGTGCATGCTGCCCGACACTGGCGAACGCTACATGTCGACGCCGCTCTTCGACGGCATCGAGGCCGAGATGGACGCCGAGGAGACGGCGCTGTCGCGCTCGACGCCCAGTTGCCAGTTCGAGGCCTGAGGACGATCCGCGGCGTCGTCCATTTTCGAGTGGCGACGCCGCGGTGATTGGCTGCACATTGGCCGATCTGGAAAGGGCTGCGGGAGAAATCGCATGGATAGCTTGCGGGAATTAACGGCCGCTGACGAAACGCTCGATCCGGCGGACTGGGCCGATGCGGAAGCGCTCTCGCACCGGATACTCGATGACGCCATCACCTATCTCAGGGATGTGCGTGAGCGTCCGGTGTGGCGCGAGATGCCGGCCGATGTGCGATCGTTCTTCAAGACACCCCTGCCGCGATCGCCGGCGCCGGTGGCCGAGGTCTATGACGATGTCGCCCGCAACGTCATGCCTTATCCGATGGGCAACATCCATCCGCGTTTCTGGTCCTGGTATATGGGGGCCAGCAACTTCACCGGCGCGATCGGCGATTTCCTGGCCGCGATCCAGGGGTCCAATCTCGGCGGCGGCAACCATGCCGCCGGCTTGCTGGACAGCCAGGTGGTCAACTGGATGAAGGAGATGATGGGCTTCCCGGCCTCGTCCAGCGGCACGCTGGTCAGCGGCGGTTCGATGGCCAACATCATCGGCTTGACCGTGGCGCGCAACGCCAAGGCCGGCGTCGACGTGCGCGAGCGGGGTGTCGCCGCTATGCCGAAGCCGTTGCGCTACTACGCTTCGGACCAGGTCCATTCCTGCCACCGCAAGGCCATGGAAGCGCTTGGCCTCGGCAACCGGGCGCTGCGGCGAATCCCGACCGACGCAGGGTTGCGCATCGACATCGGCGCGCTCAAAGCGGCCATCGCGGAGGATCGCGAGGCGGGTTTCAAGCCGGCCTGCGTGATCGGCACCGCCGGCACGGTCAACACCGGCGCGGTCGACGATCTGCAGGTGCTGGCGAAAGTGGCGGCCGAAGAAGACCTCTGGTTCCATGTCGACGGCTGCATCGGCGCGCTGATCGCGATCGCGCCCGAGAACCGATCGCTCGTCGCCGGTATCGAACAAGCCGATTCGATCGCGCTCGACCCGCACAAATGGCTGCATGCGCCTTTCGAGGCCGGCTGCGCGCTGGTGCGGGACGCGTCGGCCCACCGCAACACATTTGCCGTCACGCCGGAATATCTGGAATCGACGCCGCGCGGCCTTGCCTCCGGAGCGTGGCTGAACGACTACGGGCTTCAAACGTCGCGCGGTTTTCGCGCGCTGAAAATCTGGATGGCGCTGAAGGAGCATGGCGTCGAAAAGTTCGGCCGGCTGATCGACCAGAACATCGCCCAGGCTCGTTACCTCGCCGGACTGATCGAGGCGGAGCCGGCGCTCGAACTGATGGCGCCGACCACCATCAACATCGTCAGCTTCCGACACCGGCTTGATGACGGGTCCGAAGAGCGGCTCAAGGCGTTCAACACCGAGATCATGTTGAGACTGCAGGAAGAGGGCATCGCGGCTCTGTCCGACACGACCGTGCACGGCCGGCATTGCCTGAGAGTGGCGATCGCCAATCACCGCACGCGCCGCGACGATCTCGACCTGCTGGTGCGCGAAACGCTTCGGCTGAGACGGGAAATCGAGGCTGCGACGCTGCCGGATGAAGACAAGTGCGCCTAGGACGTGTCATTCGGGCAGGCCGGCCAGCCGCAGGGCCTCAAAATATTTGGCGAAATAGGCCGGCCTGATTGGCCCAACCCGGTGCTTGAGGTTGGAAAGCGTCAGTTCTGGGTCGAGCTGCCGCGAACGCGCGATATACTTGCTCGCGGCATCCCGCCTGCCGGCCATGGCATTGCTGGCGGCGGCTACACGCAGACCAGTAAGATAATATGGCTGCGCCCGTGAAGCCGCTTCCGCCAGCGGCCAGGCGGTATCGTAGCGGCCGGCCACGAAATGGGCGAATGCGGTGAAGGTCTGCATGAAGAAGGTCAGCGGATCGAGCGGGCTCAGCCGTCTTGCCCGCGACAGGTGCTCGATGGCGATGTCCGGATCGCCGTAGCAGGCCTTGAGGTAGCCGCTGGCGCTCCAGGCGGTGGCGCAGTTCGGGTTGAGCACGAGCGCCCGATCGACCAGCGCCGAGCCGGCCTCGTAGTCGCCGACGACGTAGCCAAGCGCCACACTGCTGAAGGCCAGCGCCACCGCATCGTCTTGACCGTGAATGACGACGTTGCCGACCAGGCGGGCGACTTCGGCGGTCTCCTGATGCCGGTTGGTCATCCAGCCATTTGCCATCCGCCAGAAATAGCACCAGGCGGCAGCGCCCTGTGTCGCGGCAAAGTCGGGGTCGAGCTCGATGGCCTTGTAGAACTGCGGCAGCGCCTCATCCAACCCCTCCCTCGTCCAGCGGTAAAGGCTCGTCATGCCGCGCAGATAGTGGTCATAGGCGTCGAGACTTTCGGTAGGCTTGCGCTTGGCGCGGGCCATCTCGGCCTGCTCGAGCCGGGGCGAAATCGCGCCGATGACGCGGGAGGCGACGAGGTCCTGCAGTTCGAATACCTCCGACACGTCGCCCTCGAAGCGATCGGCCCAGAGACTTGTCCCCGCCGCCGCCTCGACGAGCTGGCCGGCCACGCGCAGCCGGCTGCCGGCCTTGCGGACGCTGCCTTCCAGCACGTAGCGGACCCCAAGTTCGCGGCCCACGCGGGTGACGTCGACCGCCCGGCCCTTGTAGGCAAAGGCGGAATTGCGTGCGATCACGAACAGCCAGCTGACATGCGACAGCGCCGTCGTGATCTCCTCGACGACGCCGTCGGTGAAATAGTCCTGCTCGACGTCGCCGCTCATGTTCTGGAACGGCAGGACTGCGATCGACGGCTTTTCCGGCACCGAAACGGCAGGGCGCGGCGCCTTCATTTCCTCGGACGTGCCGCTGTCAGCTACTGGCTCCTTCGGCGCCATGTCGGGCGCTTCGATCCGTTCGACCAGCGCCCGCGTCGCCTCTTCGGGTTCGACGCCGAGCTCGCGCTTCAGGGCTTCCCTGCAGGCCAGGAACTGGCGGAAGGCGTCGTTGGTCTTACCGCGGTGGTGGAAGATGCGGATCAGGGCGCGGTGGGCCTGCTCGGCGCATGGGTCGAGCGCCACCAATCTTTCGGCCAATGCTTCGCAGGCCTGTTCCTCGCGTGCGTCCCATCCCGGCAAAAGGCTAAGCCGCTCGGCCAAATCCAGCGCCTTGCGCGTGTAGTTCGCCCGAAGCGGCGCAAGCCATTCGTCGACCTCGCCCGCGAAAGACAACCCGTCGAGCAGATCCCCCCGGTAGAGGTCGGCAGCAGCCGCAAGGTTAGTGCCGTCTTCGGCCTGCCACGCGCCGTCGAAAACCCAGATGTCAGCCTCATCGGCATCCGCCGCCAGCCAGATGGTGTCGGCATTGCCTTCGACGCGAATGGCGGCGTCGCCGGTTGACGGAAACAGCCGCCTTATGTCGACCAGGGCCTGGCGCAGGCTGTTTCGCGCTTGTTGCTCGCCGCTACCGGCCCACAACATCGCCGCCACCCTCTCGCGGCGAAGGCCCTTGGGACCGGCCAGGACGAGCGCGGCAAAGAGCAGCGACGTCTTGCGCGTCGCGAAATGCAGAGGTTGCCCGCCTGCGGAGACAACCTCGATGCCGCCAAGCAATCGGATATGCACCCCGGCCCCCTTGAAAAAGCCCTGGGCAGAATATCACGTCCTGCATTCGACTTAACGACGATTTAGCGCGGTTTTTCCCGCGCTTTCACGCTTGGATGAACATCGGCCAAGCGCGCCGGTGGAACATTGCCTTCGTGAATTCGAACGAGGGAGAATGGGAATGGCGTATATCAGCATCAGAACCTTCCACCCCACCACCCGGCTTGCCGGCACGTTTGCCACCAATATCGCGATGGCCTTCGCTGGGCTCCAGCGCCGATATCAGGTTGCAAGGCGGCGTCGGGCTTTGGCCGGGCTGTCGATGTCGGAACTGAAGGATTTCGGCTATCCAGTCGATGAGGCTCCCGCCGATATCGCGGCGCGCGACCGCATTGTCAGGCGTCGCGCGCAGCAGTGAACCGCTTGCGAGTAGGCGGCAGCGGGAATAGATCTCAACCAGCCGCCAGCGCGGCGCCCGGCAGATAGAGCATGATCGGCCGGATCTCGTAGACGGCGGAAGGGTTGACGCGCTTGAGATCGCGCGCGGCAGCGATAGCTTCGTCCTGGTCGGCGCAGTCGAGGACATAGAGGCCGAGCAACTGTTCCTTGGTCTCGGCAAAGGGACCGTCGATCACCATGCCGTCGCCGGGACCGCGCAGCGTCACGGCCTGTGCCGTCGCGCCGAGCCTCGCCGCCGGGCCGAGCTTGCCTTCCCGGGTCAGCCTGTCGTTGACCTCGAGCAGGTCCTTCATCAGTGCGGCATCCTCGTCTGGTGTCCATGACTGGACGGTGTCTTCGACGTGGTAGGCAAGGATGGCGTAAAACATGGGGGCGGATTCCTCGTGCAGAAACGGGCGCACTATCACAAGGAAGAGGTTATCGATCCAGTACCGGCGTGGAACCGGCAACCGCCTGCTGACTCAAGCTGCCACCGGCAGCCGCAGCTCCGTCAGTAGGCCGCCGCCGGGGTAATTGGAAAGAGCGACCTCGCCGCCGGCGCCGCGGGCGATGTTGCGGGCGATGGTGAGGCCGAGGCCGAGGCCGCCGGTGGTGCGGTTGCGCGATTCCTCCAGCCGCACGAAGGAGCCGAACACCGCGTCAAGTTTCGCCTGCGGGATGCCGGGGCCCTCGTCGCGGATCGAGAGCGTGATCGTGTCGCCCGTTCGCCGCACGCCGAGATGCGCTTTCTTGCCGTAGGTCACCGCGTTCTGGATGAGATTGGTGATGCAGCGGCGCAGCGCCACCGGCCGCGCGATGCAGATCAGGCCGCGCGAAGGCGTCGCATCCTCGTCGAAGGATGCATCTTCGAAAGAGTCCGCCACCGATTCCACCAGCGACCAGAAATCTATCCGCTCGGCCTTTTCCTCGGTCACCTCGAATTTGGCGAAGTCGATGACGGAACTCGCGATGCTTTCGATGTCGGCGAGGTCGTGCGCCAGCGCCTCGCGCGCGGGCGACCTGCGCAACAGTTCGAGGCGGAGCCGCATGCGGGTAAGCGGCGTGCGCAGGTCATGCGCCAGCGCCGCCGCAAGGTGCTCGCGGTCCTCGACGTAATCGCGCAGCCGCATCTGCATGGCGTTGATCGCCTTCGCCGCGGCGCGGATCTCGCGGCTGCCGCTCTCTGAGATCGGCGGGCTTTTCAGGTCGTTGCCGATACGCGTCACCGCCGTTTCCATCATCCGGTAAGGCGCGGTCAGCCGGCGCAGCGACCAGATCGACATGATGACGATCAGACCGGCGATCAGCGAGTAGAGCGGCAGGCTGTCGAGGCTCAGGATCGGCCCCGCCGGCGTGATCGGTTCCGTGAAATTCAACCATTGCCCGTCGGAAAAACGCAATGATGCCGTCAGCTTGTCGCTCTGCGCGAAATCCGCGGCGAGGACCAGAAGGTCGCGTTCGACCTGGCCGACATCCTTGTTCACCGCCTGACCGTCCGGGACGTCGGCCTCCTGGGTGGCCGGATCGCGCCGCACGCGCGCATCGGTGATGCCGAATTTCGACAGGCGCCCGACCAAGATGTCCTCCAGTTCGGCCAGCTCGTCGTCGCCGGCGATCGAGGAGGTAACGGCGGGCGTGTCCGAAACCGTCAGCGCATAGGTCGAGTTGAACAGGCCGGACGCGGTCGCCTTGCGCTCTTCGGGCGTGGCGTCGTGCATCAGCTGCACGAGCGAATAGGCGCGGTCGTTCAACCGGTAGAGATCGACGACACCGTTGGCGGCGGCGCGGTCGCGTGCCACGATGTAAAGCGTCGCCACCTGGCTGAGCATGAGGCCGGCAATGACGATGAGCAGCACCCAGGCAGGCAGGGTCTGCGGCAGAAAGCGTCTCATTCGGACGTTGTCTCGGGCAGGAACTGATAGCCGCCGCTGCGCACCGTCAGGATCAGTTTCGGCGTTTTCGGATCGTCTTCCATTTTGCGGCGCAGGCGGCTCACCAGAATGTCGACGCTGCGGTCGAAGCTGTAGCCGGTGTCGCCGCCGGAGAGCTCGATCAGCTGCTCGCGGGTCAGCACGCGTCCCGCGCTCTTGACGAGGGTCTGCAACAGGTTGAACTCGGCCATAGTCAGCTCTACCCGCACATCGTCGGGGGCCGTCAGGCGGCGGCGGGCGCAGTCCATCGTCCAGCCGGCGAAGCGGTATATCTGCTTGGCGACGGGGCGGCGCGGCTCGGCGCTGCCGTTGCGCCTCAGCACGGCGCGGATGCGGGCCAGAAGCTCGCGCGGATCGAAGGGCTTGGGCACATAGTCGTCGGCGCCCATTTCGAGACCCACAACACGGTCGGTCGTCTCGGTGACCGCGGTCAGCATGATGATCGGCGTGGTGTAGTTGGCGCGGATCTCGCGGCAAAGCTCGAGTCCGCTCCTTCCGGGCAGCATCACGTCGAGAACGATCAGGTCCACCGGCGTGCGGCGCAGGACCGCCTCCATCTCGGTGCCGTCACCGGCTACCGTCGTGTGCAGCCCGCGCTTCTGGAAAAACTCTTGCAGCAGGTCGCGTATGCCCTTGTCGTCGTCAACGATCAGTATGTGTGCGTCCGATTTCACTCGAAACCTATGATTCTGTTAGCCGGGCGTCCCTTCGGCGATCTCTCACACGATAGAATTCGGGCCACATCTTGGCCAGTGGGCGCGATCGCCGCGCCGGTCGGGTTCCCCAGAAACAATCCAGAAACAAAATTCTACAGTCGAGAAAAACTGCTGAAAAATTTCAAGGTCATAACCGGTGCCGTGGCGGTCAGGTCATCGGCTGCGACGCAAGTTTCCGGAGTAACGGACGAGACCAATGCAGAGGTTCTGGATCAGCGTGATGGGTGCTTTGCTCAGCATATCGCTCATCACAGCAGCGGCCGGCGCCTCAACCGCAAAGGTCGCGCCACCGCTCACCCGGACCGAGCGCTGCACCAATCTGAGCCGTCAGGTTGACGAAGCCCTCGAAACCCATGCCGCGGCAACGCAGGTCACTGCGGCGAAAGCACTGCAAAGAAAGGGAGACCGGTTCTGCGCCAACAAGAAACAGGCACAGGGTATCCGGATGCTCGCAAACGCTTTGAAGCTGCTTGGAGTGACACCGATCGATCCCGTTCAGTGACGCTCATCAAGATCTGCAAGAAAAAGGAAATGAAGCCATGAAGAAGTCCATCCTCTCCGCCCTCGGCCTCGGTGTTGCCCTCGCTTTCGCCATGCCGGCTCTCGGCAACGCCGCCGCCACGACGACCGCTGCTCCGGCTGCCTCGACGACCACGACCGCTCCGGCCGACGCCACGGCCAAGCCGGTGAAGAAAGTTTCGGCCAAGAAGACCGTCAAGAAGCACAAGAAGGCCGACACGAAGAAGGTCGTCAAGAAGACCGAGAAGAAGGACGCCCCGAAGACCTGATCCGGGCTTCGACATCATCCTGCAAAGCCGCTCCGGCTCAGGCCGGGGCGGCTTACGCGCGACGGAAGCCTTCTCGATCGGCAAGTTTCCGCCGCGCACCATTAACCTGATTGCAATGCCGGTGCTGTAGGACAATCCGCATGAAGAAGCGGTTTTCGTCCCTGATGCGTTGGCTGACACTCGGCGGCCTGATCGTCACCGCGGCCGCGCGATCGTTGATCATCTTTACCGCCAGCCCCGTGCTGGATCCAGCCAGCGGCAGGACCGAGCCAGAGCTGTTCGCTCCGCTGATCTCTTCAAGCTTCGACTACATCACGCCGGCGCAGTCCTGGATTCTTCTCGTGCTGACCGGCTCGACGATGATCGGCTTTGCCGCCTGGATGCTCTTTGCGCTGCTGGAGCGCGGATCGGGCGGCCCCGACAGGTCGCGCACGGCCGGGCGGCAGGGCCGTTGACCGGCAGCCAGCGCTTCCCCACATAGTGTTGATCGCCCTGGCCTTGTCGCCGTTGCGCAGTCAAATGGACGAGCGCGTTCCCGCGTGACAAAGTGATGTGAAACCCAGTTCATCGCTGGTGGATTCCGATGCCCGAAACCGTCATCAAACCCCGTGTCAAGGCGCAGCCGAAGACCGAGCGGCCGAAGCTCTACAAAGTCATCCTGATCAATGACGATTTCACACCGCGCGAATTTGTCGTTACTGTGCTCAAAGGCGAGTTCAAGCTCAGCGAGGACCAGGCGCATCGTGTCATGATCACGGCGCACACGCGCGGCGTCTGCGTCGTTGCAGTGTTCACCAAGGATGTCGCCGAAACCAAGGCGACGCGGGCGACCGATGCCGGCAAGGCCAAGGGCTATCCGCTGCTGTTCACCGTCGAGCCGGAAGAGTAGGGTCTTTTCCCTCGCCCCGTTTACGGGGAGAGGGACAGCGAGGCCGGCTTGCCGGCCGCGCAGGGTGAGGGGTAAGGCAAGCGCCGATCTCTAATTGCAAACGTTGGCGCCGCCCCTCATCCGCCCTTCGGGCACCTTCTCCCCGTGAACGGGGCGAAGGAAGAGCTACCGCCCTTCGCGATACCACATCGAGCCGATGGCGAGCAGCAAGAGGCCGAGGCCGAGAAAGCCGCCGAACAGCGGCACGCGCGATACGGCCTTGAGCGTGCTGTCGTCGGTGGTGCGCAGGCCTATCCAATCGTCACCCGAAGCCGCCGCCGAAGAGCGGATCGGCACGATCGACGGCAGGGCCACGCCGCCGGCGAGATTGGCGAGCGTGGATGACGGCGCCAGCCGCCGCACGCTGCCGCCCGTCGCTTCGGCCGGCGCCTTGAGCCTGTCCTCTGTCGAGACCACGTCCTGGAATTCCGGCGCGTTGACCGGACCGACATGGGCGAGCGCGGTGAGATCGCCATTGCCGATCTGGTAGAGTCCGATCTCGCTGGTTCGCAGGCTGCCGGTGAAGATGCCGGGCTCGGCTTTCTCGAGCTTCACCGTCATCGTCTTGCCGGAGGGCGTGATCACCTGGGCGGGGCCCGGATCGTCGCTCATCGACTGGCGGCGGATCTCCAGCATCATGCCGCGGCCGTCGGCCGTCAGCCGTTCCTCTTCCAGCTCCGGCTCCTTCATCAGCCAGTGGGCGATACGGCGATAAAGCTGCACATGCGGGCCACCGCCCTCGAAGCCACGCGCCCACAGCCAGCCTTGGTCCGACAAGAGCATGCCCACCCGGCCTTCGCCCTTGCGGTCGAGCAGGAGCAGGGGCCGGTCGTCGGCGCCCTTCATCACCACTTCGCCTTCCGGATTCTTGACGCCGATGGTGCGGAACCAGCGGCTCCAATGCGGCGGCTCGCTTGCCGAGCCGTCGAGCCCGCGCGTCACCGGGTGGCGCTGGCCGAGATCAGTCAGGCGCGGATAGAAGGCCTTGTCCACCACTTCGCCGGTCGGCATGGCCGGCAGCGCGGCGTTGAGCGGCGTGCGGGCGATGGAGTTCTCGCCGGCATATTCGGGACCCGCGGCAATCAGCAGCGCGCCGCCCTTTTCGACATATTCGGAAATGTAGTCGTAATAGAGGATCGGCAGCACGTCGCGGTGCTGGTAGCGGTCGAAGATGATCAGGTCGAAATCCTTGATCTTCTCGACGAACAGCTCGCGCGTCGGGAAAGCGATCAGCGACAGCTCGTTGATCGGCGTGCCGTCCTGCTTTTCCGGCGGGCGCAGGATGGTGAAGTGGACGAGATCGACCGACGCGTCCGACTTCAAAAGGTTGCGCCAGGTACGTTCGCCGGCATGCGGCTCGCCGGAGACCAAGAGCACGCGCAGGTTCTCGCGGATGCCGTCGACCAAGGCGATCGCCCGGTTGTTGGCGTCCGTCAGCTCGCCGGGCTCGCGGTCGATGCCGAGCTGGACGATGTTGCGGCCGGCATTGGGAATGGTGACCGAGAGCTTCATCGGCTGGCCGACCGTCGCGTGCTCGACCGAGACCTGCTCGCCATTGACCGAGACCCGCACATCCACCGGGGCGCCATTGCCTTCCGTCGAAATGACGCGGTAGGTCATGTCGAGCGGCTTGCCGACGAGGCCGAAGCGCGGCGCGTTCTCGAAGCGGATGCGGCGGTCCTTCTCATGCTCGCTGCCGGTGATCAGCGCATGCAGCGGCGCGTTGAATTCCGGCGTTCCGCCAGATGCATCATGCACCTCGCCGTCGGTGATCATGATCGCGCCGCCGATGCGCGACGGCGGCACGTCGCGAAAGGCGCCTTCCAACGCGCTGAACAGCCTGGTTTCGGTGCGTTCGTCGGCGGCTTCGGACTTGCCCGCCTCGACGACGCGGACATCGAATTGCTTGAAGCGGCCAAGACGCTCCTGCATCCCGGCCAGCGCCTCGTCGGTCTGCGTGGTGCGGTCGCCGATATCCTGGCTCTGGCTGCGGTCGACGATCAGCGCGACGACGCTCTTCAGCGCCTCGCGCTCCTCGGCGAGGAACACCGGGTTGAGCAAAGCCGCGGCAAGCGCGAGCAGCGCGATGAAGCGCAATGCCGATCCGCGCTGGCGGAACCACAGGCCGACCAGCGCCAGCAGCAGCAATGGCACGAAGAGCAGGCCGAAGAGCGGCCAGGAGACGAGCGGTTCGAAGGAAATCGACCAGTTCACGATCTACTGCCCCAGCCGTTCGAGCAGCACAGGCACATGCACCTGGTCGGATTTGTAGTTGCCGGTCAGCATGTACATCATGATGTTGACGCCGGCGCGCAGCGCATAGACGCGCTGCATCGGGTCCGGCGGCACGGTCGGCAGCATCGGATCGCCGTTCTCGTCGACCGCCCAGGCGCCGGCGAAATCATTGGCGGTGATCATGATCGGCGAGACGCCGTCGCCGGTGCGCACGGGGCGGTTCTCGGTGTTGCTGGCGTCGAGCGAGGCCTCGACCCACAACGGGCTGCCGCTGAAGCGGCCGGGGAATTCCGGCAGGATGAAGAAGGATTTGGTCAGCACGTGGTCCGAAGGCACCGGTTCCAGCGGCGGCACGTTGAGATTGGCGAGGATGTCGCGCAACCGCTCGGTCGCCGGACTTGCCGAGCCGGCGCCGATGCCATTGGAAAACTGGTCGCGCGTGTCGAACAGGACCGTGCCGCCCTGCTGCATATAGGCATCGATGCGGGCGATCGCCGCCTGGCTGGGCATCGGCGCCGATTCATCGATCGGCCAATAGATCAGCGGGAAGAAGGACAGTTCGTCCTTGGCGATGTCGACGCCGGCCGGCGGGCCGGGCTCGAGCGCGGTCTTCTCGATCAGGAAACGGGTCAGGCCTTCAAGGCCGGCACGGCTGATCGAATCGACGCCGGGTTCGCCGGTGATGACATAGGCGATGCGGGTCTTCGAAATATCGTCGACCGCCTGGGCGTCGCCTGGCTTCGAATCGTCGGCGCGGGCGAGATCGGCGTGGCCGAAGAGGCTGCCCAGGACGACCAGGACGGCGGCTGTGGTCGCCACGGCCGCGCGGCGCGGCCGGCGCGCCAGCAGGCCGCCCATCCAGAATACGGCCAAGGTGTCGAGCGCCATTAGCAGGAGCGCGGCGGCGACCAGCGGCCCCTTGAGGTTTTCCGACTCGTCGAAGGCATAGGGGATGGCGGTCACCGGCAGCGAAATCTGCGGGCGCACCAGCGGCGCGAAGGTGCTCGATGCCTCGAGTAGATTGTGCGCGAAGACGCCCGTCTCGGAGCCGTAAAGGCCGGGCGGGTTCTCCAGGGTCACCGGCAGCGGGCCGGCGCCGGGCACCAGCGAGCGGGCATCGGGCGAGGGCGGCGTCAGCATGCCGTCGGCGCCGATCATGCGGTAGGGTGCCAACGATGCGGCGGTGGCTTCGGCATTGGCGATCGCCGCGCCCTGGTTGCGCGACAGCTGCACGACGCGCCGCAGCATCTCGACGAAAGTGCCGGAGATCGGCAGGTTCGACCAGGTCGCCTCGGGCGTGACATGGAAGAGCACCAGCGTGCCCTTGTCCTTTTTCATGCCTGTCACCAGCGGCGTGCCGTCGGCAAGCGTGGCCCAGGTGCGCTCGACGATGTCGGGCGTCGGCTCGGCCAGAACCTGCCGGCTGACCGTCACCTCGGAGGGCGGGGAAAGATCGGCGAAGGGACCGTTCTTCGGGAATTCGGTGACCGCCTGCGGTGTCGTCCAGGACAGCGCGCCGCCGAGCGCGCGCTCGCCGCTGCGCAACCGTACAGGCAAAAGGTCGTCGTCATTGCCGGCCGCGGCAAGACGCGGGCCGGCAAAGCGGACCAGCGTGCCACCCTTGTCGACCCAGTCGACCAGACGCTGCCTGACCTGCTCCGGGATGGTGCCGACATCGGCCATGATGATCATCGCCGGTTTCTGGTCGAGAAGCTGCGGAATGGCGTCGGCGAGGTCGGCGCTCGACGGCTCGACCAGGTCCGCGAAGGGCTGCAGGGCGCGGCGGATATAGTAGAGCGGCGACAGAAGCGGCTGCGCCTGGTCGGCCTCGGCCTGAGACAGCAGGCCGACACGGCGTCGTTTCGAGCTTTCGTCCAGCACCCGCACCGCGCCCGCCTGGTGCTCGCCGTCGAGCGCGATCGAGGCGAAATCGTTGCGCAGCTCGAAGGGAACCGCCATCGTCGCCGTGGCGGCGGCTTCGCCCGGCGCGAAGGTCAGCGTCGCGTCGGCGATGCGGCGGCCCTTGTCGTCGAAGGCGCCCGCGGTGACCTGCGCCGGCGCCGGACTGCCCGGCGCGCGGATAGCGGTCAAAGCGAAACCGTCGACCTGGTTGTCGGCGCTAGTCAGGCCGGTCACCGAGGGCCGGTCGGACGTGGCCCAGACCAGCCGCTTCGCGTTCTTTTCGAGCAGCGTCTTGAAAGCGGCTTCGTCGCCTTTGGCGGCAAGGCCATCGGCGAGCACCGCGACGCTGGCGCCCGGCAGCCGCTCCAACGCGGCGGCGACGCGGGCATAGACGGCGGGCCTGTCGGTGGGGATCGGCCGCGGCTTGGCGGCGCGCAGATGGTCGAGCGCGGCCGAGGCATCGAAGGGGCCGATCTCGGCATTGGGCTTCTCGGCGGTGAAGGCAATGACGATCGGCACGCCGTTAGATCCGGCGTCGGCTATCAGCCGCTCGGCGGTGGCGACGCGCTTGCCCCAGTCAGCGGCGCTTGCCCAGCTGTTGTCGATGACAAGCGCCAGGACGGAACCTTCCGCCGGCAGCTTTTCGCGCGGATTGAAGACCGGCTCGGCCAGCGCCATCACGACAAGCGCCGCCATGAGCAGCCGAAGCAGCGTCAGCCACCACGGGCTTTGCTGCGGGGTTTCCTCGCGTCGGAGGACCCGGGCCAGGATTTTCAGCGGCGGGAAAACTTCCGTCTGCGGCTTGGGCGGGGTGAGCCTGAGCAGCCACCAGATCACCGGCAGCGCCAGAAGGCCCCACAGCACCATGGGCGCACCGAAGGAAAGCGGCAGCCAGCTCATGCGACCGCCTTTCCAGTGGCCTGCGGGGGGTGACCTCTATCGGCCAGCCCTGCATGACCTTTGTCGGCCAGCCCTGCATGACTGCCGTCGGCGGTCATTGCCATGTGGACGCGCACCAGCGCTTCGGAGGCGAGCCGGTCCGTGTGATTGGCGGTAAAGCTCCAGCCGAGGCGCTTGCACCATGCGGCCAGCTCCTCGCGGCGGGCCCGGTAAAGCAGGCGGTATTCCTCGGCCAGCATCTCGGCGCGACCGGCGGTCAGCTTCTCGCCAGTCTCCGGATCGGTGAACTCGGTGCGGCCGGCATAGGGGAAGGTTTCCTCGGCCGGGTCGGCGACCTCGATAAGATGGGCGCGCACGCCATGGCGAGCGAGCACCTCGAGCCAGGCCATGGTTTCCTCGACCGGGTCGAGGAAATCGCTGACGAGCACGATGTCGCAGAAGCGGCGGATGGCCGACAGGTCGGGTTTGGCCGGCAGCGCGGCGGCGTGGCTCAGCTGGGCGGCGATGCGCTCGGCGCCGTTGCGGGCGGTGAACGGGTCGGTCAGGCCCGGCCAGGCGATGCGCTCGCCACTGCGCGACAAAAGCTCGGCCAAGGCGAGCGCCAGCACCAGCGCGCGCGATTCCTTGGAAACGCCAGCGCCGGCCGATTTGTAGAGCATGGAAGGCGAGGGGTCGGCCCAGAGCCAGACGGTGTGCGCGGCTTCCCATTCGCGGTCGCGCACATAGGTATGGTCGTCTCTGGCCGAGCGGCGCCAGTCGATGCGCGAGGAATCGCCTTCGACATACGGCCGGAACTGCCAGAAATTCTCGCCGATGCCGCGCTTGCGACGGCCGTGCCAACCGGCGATCACCGTGTTGACGATGCGCCGCGCCTCGACCAGCAGGTCCGGAACCAGTGAAGCCCGCAACCGGCCGCGGGCGAGCGCGTCGCGCGTCGCAACCGGTGCCTGGACCTCGCCTATTCGACCCATCAGATGCCTTTTGCCAGCTTCGCCACCACGTCGCGCACCGAAGTGCCTTCGGCGCGGGCGGCGAACGTCAGCGCCATGCGGTGCTGCAGCACGGGTTCGGCCAAGGCGCGGACGTCGTCCACCGACGGCGCCAACCTTCCATCATATAGGGCGCGGGCGCGGGCGCACAGGGTCAGCGCCTGGCTGGCGCGGGGGCCCGGCCCCCAGGCGACATGCTTGTCCGTCTCGGCATTGCCCTGGCCGGGTCGGGCCGAACGCACCAGCTTGAGGATCGCCTCGACGACGCTTTCCGGCACCGGCATGCGGCGGATCAGCGTCTGGATCTCCTTCAGTCTCGCCGGCTGCAGCACCTTGTCGGCCTTGGCTTCGTCGATACCGGTCGTTTCGAGCAGGATGCGGCGCTCCGCATCGATCTCCGGATAAAGGATGTCGACCTGCATTAGGAAGCGGTCGAGCTGGGCTTCGGGCAGCGGGTAGGTGCCTTCCTGTTCCAGCGGGTTCTGCGTCGCCAGCACGTGGAAGGGCGAGGGCAGGTCGTAACGGGCGCCGGCTATGGTGACGTGATATTCCTGCATTGCCTGCAGCAGCGCGGACTGCGTGCGCGGCGAGGCGCGGTTGATCTCGTCTGCCATCAGCAACTGCGTGAAGATCGGCCCGGAAATGAAGCGGAAGGAGCGCTTGCCGAACTCGTCCTGCTCCATCACCTCAGAGCCGAGGATGTCGGACGGCATCAGGTCGGGCGTGAACTGGACGCGGCGCGAATCGAGGCCGAGCACGATCCCCAGCGTCTCGACCAGCTTGGTCTTGGCGAGGCCCGGCACGCCGACCAGCAGCGCGTGGCCGCCCGCCAGAAGCGCCACCAGCGTGCGCTCGACGACCGCTTCCTGGCCGAAGATCACCCGGCCGACCGCGTCGCGGACCTTGGAGATGTCGGCCAGCGCTTTTTCAGCTTCCTCGATCATCGCTTTTTCGCTGATCGGGCTTTCCTTGATCATCACGCTCATGCCGTTTCGATCCCTTGTGGTTGGAAATACCGGCCTGCATTCTCAATGTCGCAGAATGCCGCGATTCGGCCCCGCCTGGCGCCTGCATTCGAACTTAAATCACAGACTTGGGCGGACAAGGCTGACAATCGGGACAACAGTGACTATTTCGTGACCATGGCCGAACGCAGCGAACATCGTGAACAAAGCCCGGGTGGGCAGAGCTTGACGAGCGCTACCGAGGCGCGCGGCCTCGAGGCGCTGATCTCGCGCGCGGCCCGGGCGGGCAAGGGGCCGGCGCCGGTCGAGCGCTGGAATCCGGACTTCTGCGGCGACCTCGACATGGAGATCAAGGCGGACGGCACCTGGTTCTATCTCGGCACGCCGATCGGCCGCATGCCGCTGGTGCAGCTCTTTTCCAGCGTGCTGCGCAAGGATGCCGACGGCAAGACCTATCTTGTGACCCCAGTCGAGCGGGTCGGAATACGAGTCGTCGACGCGCCTTTCATCGCCGTCGAAATGAATGTCTCCGGGAGCGGCGACGAGCAAGTCATCACCTTCCGCACCAATGTCGGCGACGTTGTCGCCGCCGGGCCCGGCCATCCGCTGCGTTTCGTCGACGAGGACGAAACCGGCGGGCTGAAACCCTACGTGCTGGTGCGCGGACGGCTGGAGGCGCTGGTGGCGCGGGCTGTCATGTATGAGCTGGTCGCGCATGGCGAGGAGATCGACATCGACGGCAAGGCGATGTTCGCCGTCCGCTCTGGCGGCGAGGTCTACCCGATCATGCCGGCCGAAAAACTGAAACGGCTGAGCGCGTGATGGACCAGGTGACCCGGGCGCCATTTTCGATCGCGGATTTCCGGGCCCGGGCCGCCGCGCAGGCCGCGATCACTCTTGGCGAGGATTTCGGCGATCATCGCTTCAATCCCGATCACCCCAGGCTCCAACACGTCAAGCCGCTGCGTGACGCGGCTGTGCTTATCCCGGTCGTCGACCGCGCCGAGGGCGCCATGGTGCTGCTCACCAAGCGCGCCGAGAAGCTGCGCAGCCATTCCGGCCAGGTGGCGTTTCCGGGCGGCACGATCGATCCCACCGACCCCGGCCCCGAGGCGACCGCGCTGCGGGAGACCTTCGAGGAGATCGGCCTCGATCGCGACCATATCGAGATCATCGGCCGCATGCCGGACTATGTGTCGGGCAGCGGTTACCGCATTGTGCCGGTGCTCGCCGTCGTACGTCCGGGCTTTTCGCTGACGCTCAATGCCGACGAAGTCGACGCCGCCTTCGAGGTTCCCCTGAGTTTCCTGATGGACCCGGCCAACCACACGCGCGACAGCCGCATGTGGAACGATCTCGAATGGTTTTTCTACGATATGCCCTATGGCGACCAGCGAATCTGGGGCGTCACCGCCGGCATCATCCGCACGCTGTATGAAAGGCTTTATGCGTGAGCGTCGAGCTGTCCCTCTCGGGCCAGGCCGGTTGGCTTGGCGACAAGGCCCTGCAGCAATTGCTGGCCGCGCTGAAGCAGGGCGGCGAGGAAGCGCGTGTCGCCGGCGGCGCGGTTCGCAATGCGCTGCTTGGCCAACCGGTGGCCGACATCGACATCGCCGCGACGACACTGCCCGAAGAGACCATCCGGCGCGCGGAGGCGGCCGGCTTCAAGACGGCGCCGACAGGGATCGAACACGGCACCATCACCGTGATTGCGGGTGGCAAGCCCTATGAAGTAACCACACTGCGCGCTGATGTCGAGACCGACGGCCGCCGGGCGAAAGTGACTTTCGGGCGCGACTGGAAGCTTGATGCCGAGCGGCGCGATTTCACGATGAACGCGCTCTATGCCGAAGCCGACGGCACGGTCGTCGATCTTGTCGGCGGCATTGCCGATATCGAGGCGCGGCGGCTGCGTTTCATCGGCGACGCGGAGGCACGCATCCGCGAGGATTATCTGCGCATCCTGCGGTTTTTCCGCTTCTTCGCCTGGTATGGCGACGGCCGGCCCGATGCCGAAGGCCTGAAGGCCTGCGCCAGGCTGAAGGAGGGGCTTGCCCAGCTTTCTGCCGAACGCGTCTGGTCCGAACTGAAGAAGCTGCTGTCGGCTCCGGACCCTTCGCGCGCTCTGCTCTGGATGCGCCAGGCCGGCGTGCTGACCGCCGTGCTGCCGGAAAGCGAGAAATGGGGCATCGATGCCATCCACGGGCTGGCCAGGACCGGGAAGGATCTCGGCTGGATCGACGATCCGATGCTGCGGCTCGAGGCAATCGTCCCGCCCGATGTCGCGCGCATGAAGACGCTTGGCGAGCGGCTGCGGCTTTCGAATGACGAGGCCGCTCGCCTGCGGCACTGGGCGCTGACCATCGCCCCGGACGCGAAGATGACCGAGACCGAACTGGCCAAGAAGCTCTACTACGGCGATCGCGACGGCTATCTCGACCGTATCCGGCTGGCGCTTGCCGCCGCGCGGACGCGTGCCGTGGAAGACAACCAGGCGATGATGGAGGCCGGCGGCCTTTCACGCCTGCTCAACTTCACGCTGAAATGGACAAAACCGGTGTTTCCGATCAAGGGCGCCGACCTGACCGAACTTGGGGCGTCGCCGGGGCCGAAGCTTGGCGCGACGCTGAAGAATCTCGAAAGGGAATGGGTCGGGTCGGGCTTCACCTTGGAACGCGGCGCGCTCATGGAACGCGCCGCGCAGGCCCTGGAGCCTTAGTCCGTCGGGCGACTGGCGCTAGTCCGCCGGGGCGACCGGCGCGACCTGTCAGCGTATCGCCACGGGAGCCAGCGCCCGCGAGAGACTTGCCTCGCCCTTGCCGTAGATGGACGGGTCGTAGTTGGCCAGCGTGTCGGTGCGGGCCGTGTTGAGCAGGTCGTTGGTGATCTGAACCGGCGTCGCCTTGGTGAACTTGCTGCCGATGATCGCGGCGTAGCCCGAGATGATCGGCGCGGCGAAGGACGTTCCGTAAAGACCGGTCTTGTCGCCTTCGACGCCGACCACCAGGAAATGGCTCTGCACCTGCGTATTGGTACCGGCGTAGTCGGAATACCATGCAAGCTGAGCCTTGTTGGCCGTCGTGCCGTTCGTCGACAGCGCGCCGACGAAGATCGCCGTCGATTTGCCGATCAGGGCAAGGTCGAGATAGTCCTGCTGGCCGTTGATGGCCGCGCCAACGGCGACGGCGTCGTTGCCGGCCGCCTTCGAGACGATGGCCGTGCCTTTGGTTGCATACGATATGATCGACGCCTCTTCCGGGGCCCAGCCGATCTGGTTCACGCTGTAACCCGCGCTGGTGTACATGCCATAGCTGAGGTTGAGCACGTTGCGGCCGCCCGCCAGCGGGACATACGTGCCGGTCGAGAAATCCTTGGAGCGAATGGTTGCCGCGGGAGCGATCATGCTTGCCTCCTCGCGCGTCCATTCACCGTGCCGCTGCGTCTGCACGCCGATTCCGAAATTGCCGGAGAAGCGCGACGTGCTGCTGAAGTCGTCGACCATGGTGATGGTGACGCCCTTGCCCTTGTAGCCGGCGGCCCATGCGGCGCCGACGTCGGGGCTCATCCAGCTCTGCACGGCCTGCGTCTTGCGCGTGACCGGGATCGTTGCGCTTACGCAGATGGACCCGCCGCCATGGCAGAGCGCGGCCCATTTCGTCCGGG
Organism: Mesorhizobium sp. M2A.F.Ca.ET.043.02.1.1; assembly: GCF_003952405.1. Lineage (NCBI taxonomy): Bacteria > Pseudomonadati > Pseudomonadota > Alphaproteobacteria > Hyphomicrobiales > Phyllobacteriaceae > Mesorhizobium > Mesorhizobium sp. M2A.F.Ca.ET.043.02.1.1. The sequence continues at coordinate 1,306,223 of NZ_CP034445.1, read as the reverse complement.
CTGAGAGCTTCCTGCGCCGATGCCATCGGCGCCGAAAGAAGTGCCAAGGCGGCGGCGAGGCCGAACTTCAAGGACTTAACCGACATGTTCATTCTCCAGTCAGACAGAACGAGGACGGCAGATCGTGAGTTTCGGGACAAGATGATTTCATTTGCCTGCCCCTCCGATCAGAAAGTGAGACGGTAGTTCAGCCAGAGATGCATGGTCTCCGGCCTGGCGCTGACCAGATACTTCAGCGTTTCCTCAGGCGCGGTCTCGCCCGCCGCCAGCCGGCAATTGACGCTGTAGGTTCCGAACTCGCCGTAGTCGGCCTCGCAGGGCTTTTCCGTCAGGTTGCCGCCGATTGTAGTGGTGACCGACAGGGACAGGGTGCTGTTGGGATTCGGATGGGTCTGGGTGAGAAATCCGAGCTTGAGGCTCGGCTCGATACGATATTTCTCGGCTTGCTCGCCGGTGCCGAACCCCCAGAGAAAGCCCGTATCGGGCGTGATCTGAGTGAGGAAGTCGACATGCATGTCGACCCAACTCGCGTGATACCAACGGCTGAAGGAGACCCAGCTTCCGCTCTGCAATTCATAGCCGCCAGTGCCGAGGCCCCTGGCCTTGTCGCTGAGCGGAGAACCCTGATGGACATCGACGAGCGAGGTGGTCCATTCCTGCGCGGCCGCGGCGGGCGCAAAGAGGAACGCGCACGCCAAGAGCACCGCCGTGCAGAAACCGCCTCGGATGTTGGACCGCTCGCGCATGCGCGAAGCACCTCGCCCCACCATTCCGGACAGCGCCTTGACGGCGAAGGGCTTCTCGGGCAGCCGCCTCTGGCCGGATCATGCGCGGGAGAATCGCACGCAGACCGTTACCGCCAAGTTATCTAAGCTGTTATGAATATAAGAATTCGCTGGAAATATGCGAATAGCGCCGTTGCCGGCGGTCGGAGGATCGCCGGCAAAAGAGGGCGGATGCGCCGGAAGCAATGTCCCGCCAGCCTTGCCGGCTGGTGACGTGTGGGAAGCCTGCGATCGGGCCGGTCAGGCGGCGTCGCGAACCTTCTGGATGCGCGAGCGGATCGCCTCGATCATGGTCTCGCGAATGACGGTCTCGCCATGCGTCTCGCGCATATGCTCGACGGCGCGGCGCATGACCTCCGCTTCTTCCTCGGCGCGCGTGTGCCAGTCACAGCCGGGAACCAGCGATCCGCATTGAAATTCCTTCATGGGGATTTCCTTTCCTCGCGACGGGGCCGCTCAGCCAGAGCGCTCCAGCCATTTGTCTTATGTGCAATCCCGCCGAAGGCCGATGTACGTTTTCGCAGGATTGCCCGGATGGATATCAATAACACATGCCGCCGCTTTCGGTTGCACGAAGAAGTGGCCGAGATCGGTCGGCGCGGCAAAGCATGACCCGAAGGGCGGAGCACTGGTTCTCCGCCCTTCGCGCCGCCTGACCCTGCTATGCCTCCCGAGCAGCTTCCTGGAATTGCTCCAGCCGTTACTTCATGATCTTGACGGCCTCGGCGATCTTGTTCTTGCCGCTCATGTCCCAGGACACGCGGACCTTCTCGCCGGCCTGAATGCCGGGATCCTTGAAGGCCTTGGACAGCTTGAAGGTCGATCCATCCTCGAGAACCAGGCTCATGGCCGTTCCGTCAAAGCTCTTCACGGTGCCGGTGATGTGCTTGACCGCCGCGAATGCGGCGCCACCGGAGGCGAGAAATGCGGCGGCTGCCGCCGTCACGATAAGCTTGCGCATGGCATGCTCTCCTGGAATGCGGGTGCCCGTTCGATCAGGCACCTTCCTTGGTCAGGGCCGTCAAGTCGCGTCGGGTCACGGCCGGCGGGAGACAAGAGGTCTCCGCTTCGACCGCCGGCGCTTCCCGACCCGACGACCCTAAATAACTCAATTCTTTCAAAAGGATATTAGACGAAAAAGATATCATCCTCGCCACATTGCGCGCCAAGATTCGACGAATGGGACAGCAATGCGGCCACGGCCGCGCTCACCTGATCGTTACGGCCATTTTACCTCGGGGGGCAGGCTGGACAGGATCGAGGCGACATTGCCGCCGGTCTTCAGGCCGAAGATGGTGCCGCGATCGTGAAGCAAGTTGAATTCGACGTAGCGGCCGCGGCGGATCAGCTGTTCGTCGCGCTCGGCATCGGTCCAGTTCTGGTTGAAGTTGCCCCGAACCAGATGGGCATAGACGACCAAGAAGGAGCGGCCGACATCCTGGACGAAATTGAGATCGGCGTTCCAGCCGCCCTTGTCCTCTTCCGAATGCAGCCAGTCGAAGAAGATACCGCCGATGCCGCGCGGCTCATTGCGGTGGGGCAGGAAGAAATACTCGTCGCACCAGGCCTTGAATTTGGGATAGTCGGCGACCGCGGCGTTCTTCTCGCAGGCGAACTGCATGGCGCGATGAAAGGCGATCGTGTCGGGGTCGTCCTGGGTGCGGCGACGGTCGAGCACCGGCGTCAGATCGGCGCCGCCGCCAAACCATTGGCGCGTGGTGACGACCATGCGCGTGTTCATGTGCACGGCAGGCACGTTGGGGTTCCAGGGATGCGCAATCAGCGAGATGCCGCTTGCCCAGAAGCGCGGATCCTCCTCGGCGCCGGGTATCTGCTTCCTGAATTCCGGCGAGAATTCGCCATGGGCCGTCGAGGTGTGCACGCCGACCTTCTCGAAGACGCGGCCGCGCATCATCGACATGGTGCCGCCGCCACCGCGACCTTCGTCGCGCTCCCAGGGCGTCTTCTCGAAACGGCCGGGCGACCATGAGGACAGCGGTCCCTGAAGCTCCTGCTCGAGCTGCTCGAAGGTGGCGCAGATACGTTCGCGCAGCGCTTCGAACCAGAGGCGGGCCTTCATCTTCTTCTGCTCGATGTCGGCCGGCAACCCCACCGGTATTTCGGGTCGTTCCAAAAGCTGTCTCCAGTCGCGGCCGACAAATGACTCGTTTTTTCTGCGCGCGATCCCTAATCTGTTAAAGACAAGGGTCAAGTCCTGTCTGATCCAGGTGCAAAGGAGTTCCTTCGTGCGCACCCCGGCAAGACCGCCGCTGGATGGCTTGAAGAAGAGGCTGGAGCGCTCGCGCGCCGAGCGCGCAAACCTGCCGCGCGACGGTTTCCTGCGCGAGACCTTCGTGCTGCCGAGGCCCGCCGCCCGCCTCAAGGCCAAGGAGTGGTTCGAGCGCTTTCCGAAGCAGGCCTACTGGACCGAGATCGAAAGCTGGTTCGAACGCCCAGGCGATGTGATCGAATTCACCATGCGCCGGCTGCCGGCGGCCGACTGAGACATCTTTGGCGGCCAACCCGTCAGCGCACCGCCAGCCTTCTCGCGCCCGTGCCCTCCCGGGCCAGCCGATCTTCCTTGTTCCTCAGCGGGCATTTGTCGATCGACATGCAGCCGCAGCCGATGCAGTCGGTCAGGCCGTCGCGCAACTTCTTGAGCTGGGCGATCTTCTGATCGAGCTCGTCGCGCCAGGCCGTCGAAAGCAGGTTCCAGTCCTCGCGCGTCGGCGTGCGCTCTTCGGGCAGGGACTGGAACGCCCGTGCAATGTCGGCAAGCGAGATGCCGACCTCCTGGGCAACGCGGATGATCGCAACGCGCCTGAGCACATCGCGGCCGTAGCGCCGCTGGTTGCCAGCCGTCCGATGGCTGCGGATCAGCCCGCGCGCCTCGTAGAAATGCAGCGCCGATACCGCGACGCCGCTGCGCATCGCCACTTGGCCGACCGTCAATTCCTTTACCGGAGCCATTCTCAAATTCCTGCTTGACCTCAAGTTAAGTTGAGCTTGTAGCCAGGAAATATCGATAGGGCAATTGCAGGAGAAGGCGATGTGCGCCTGGGCAGGAATGACGGCGGAAGGGATGGCGATTCGGGATAGCGCGGAGGCGCGAAAGCTGGCTCATTATTTCGACGCAATTCCGGGCGGAAAACCGTTTCACACTTTTCCTGGAATTGCTTTAGTCGATCTGGCGGAGCGCTTCGCCGGCGACCATGGCGACCGACAGCGCGACATTGATGCTGCGTGCGCCCGGCCGCATCGGAATGGTCAGTCGGGCATCCGCCGCCTGGTGGACTTGTTCCGTGACGCCGGCGGATTCGCGGCCGAACAGAAGGATGTCGCCGGCGGCGAAAGCAAAGCCGGTATAAGCGGCCGTGGCCTTGGTGGTGAGCAGCACCAGGCGGCGCGCATGCGCGTTTCGCCATTCCTCGAAGGCGTGCCAGTCGGCGTGGCGGGTGAGCGTCGCCATTTCGAGGTAGTCCATGCCGGCCCGTTTCAGCGCCCGGTCGGAGAGCGGGAAGCCGGCAGGTTCGATGATATCGACAGCGATGTCGAGGCAGGCGGCGAAGCGCAGGATGGTCCCGGTGTTGCCGGCGATATCCGGCTGGTAGAGCGCGATGCGGAGACGATGGTTCATTTTCGCATCCTGCTAATAAGTGGCAGATCGGCCACAGGCATCTCCCGCTTTCGGCGATTTCTGGCCTGTCGGGTGGCCATTTTCTGCGAAGTCGAGTATAGGACCATCATCGTCAACCCGAACCGAATGGAGGGGAACACATGATGACCATGCACATCCAGCGCCTCTCCTGGGCTCTCCTATGCCCAATGGCGGTTTCGGTACGACGATTCTTCTGACACTTTAAGTCTTCATCGCACCGATTCCCGCCGAACCCAGTTTTCGGCCTTCGAAGGAATCTTGCGATGTTTTTCAAACTGCCAAAGGGGCGCCGCGCCCCAGCTGAACGTGTCGAGACCGACGCTTGCCGCGCCGTTACGACCGATTCGATCCGCGCCTTCGGTCGAATGCCGGGGATCGAGGCCATATCACCCTTTTTAACGCATTTGCATATGGAGGACGGACCAATGTTCGATCCCTACAAGATACCGGGGTCAAGAAGCCTGCATGAGCGCAAGGCAGCGACCTGGGCGCTGCTGATCGCCGAGACCTATTCGTCGGCGGTGCATGCCGAGGAGCGGCGCAGGCCGCATCGCGGCATGCTGCCGGACGTCGATTTCTCGCGCGCGGTGCCCGACCACAGCCGGCCGACGCTGGTGCGCCGGATGGTGCGTCTGTTCCGGCCAGGCGACAGGAACCAGGCAGGCTCCGGCTTTTCGTCGGGAAGCTCGGCGCCGTCAGGATCGTCGAACGAGCCTGTCGGCGAAATGCCGGCGAAACCCTATATTGCGAGCAGCAAGGCCGGTGATGCGGATGATTCCGTATCGCCGGCGCGCAATGCCGCGCGGCCGCAAAGCCTAGCCCGTCAATCCCGCGCTGCGTGAGCGCGCATAGCATCGTGAGTGCCTGGAATGTTCCGCTGGTTTGAACAGAGGCTCGATCCATTTCCCGCCGCGGAGCCGGTCGAGCCGCCGAAGACGCTGGTCGCGTTTTGCGTGCATTATACGCGCGGCGCCTGGCCCTACATCCTCCTCGATGCGGTGCTGGTGACGGCGATCTCCATCGCCGAAGTGTGGATGTTCGGCTTCATGGGCCGCATCGTCGACTGGCTGTCGGGGCAGAACCGCGAAACCTTCCTGCAGACCGAGAGCTGGAAGCTCGCCGGCATGGCCTTCGTCGTGCTGTTCGCGCTGCCGGGCACGGTCTGGCTGCATTCGCTGCTCAACCAGCAGACGCTGATGGGCAATTATCCCATGCGCATCCGCTGGCAGGTGCATCGCTACCTGCTCAAGCAATCGATGGCGTTCTACCAGGACGAATTCGCCGGCCGCATCGCCACCAAGCTGATGCAGACGGCGCTCGCCGTGCGCGAATGCGTGATCAAGCTGATCGACGTCTTGAACTACGTCATCGTCTATTTCCTCGGCATGCTGTTCATCGTCGGCTCGGCCGACTGGCGGCTGGCGGCACCGCTCGCCGTCTGGCTGGTCGGCTATATCGGTCTCCTGCGCTTTTTCATCCCGCGGCTGGGCAAGGTCGGCGAGGAGCAGGCCAATGCGCGCTCGACCATGACCGGGCGCGTCGTCGACAGCTACACCAACATCCAGACGGTGAAGCTGTTCAGCCACGCGCGCCGCGAGGCGACCTTCGCCAGGGAAGGCATGGCGAGCTTCCTTGACACCGTCTACCGCTCGATGCGGCTGGTCACGGTGCTCTACGGCCTGCTCTACATCCTGAACTCGCTGCTTCTGTTCTCGGTGACGGCAATCTCACTGTGGCTGTGGCTCGGCCAGGCGGTAACGATCGGCGCGGTCGCGGTGGTCATCGGCCTGGTTCTGCGCATGTGGGGCATGTCGCAGTGGATCATGTGGGAGATGTCGGGGCTGTTCGAGAATATCGGCACGGTGCAGGACGGCATCCAGTCGATCTCGCTGCCGCGCCTGGTCGAAGACAGGCCGGGCGCGAAGGACATCGCCGTCAGCCAGGGTGAGATCCGCTTCGAGGACATCCGCTTCCATTACGGCAAGCAGAAGGGTGTCATCGAGAACCTGTCGCTCACCGTGAAATCCGGCGAGAAGGTCGGCATCGTCGGCCGTTCCGGCGCCGGCAAGTCGACGCTGGTCAATCTGCTGCTGCGTTTCTACGACCTGGAAAGCGGCAGCATCCTCGTCGACTGCCAGGAGATCGCGGCGGTGACGCAGGATTCGCTGCGCGCGCAGATCGGCATGGTGACGCAGGACACCTCGCTTCTGCACCGCTCGGTGAAGGAGAACATCCTCTATGGCCGGCCGGACGCGACCGACGAGATGCTCATCGAGGCGGCGCGGCGGGCGGAGGCGCTCGATTTCATCGGCGGGCTTTCCGACCACAATGGGCGCAAAGGGTTCGATGCCCATGTCGGCGACCGCGGCGTCAAACTGTCCGGCGGCCAGCGGCAGCGCATCGCGATCGCCCGCGTCATGCTGAAGGACGCGCCGATCCTGATCCTCGACGAGGCGACCTCGGCGCTCGATTCGGAGGCCGAGGCGGCGATCCAGGAGAACCTCTACAAGCTGATGCAGGGCAAGACCGTCATTGCCATCGCGCACCGGCTGTCGACGATCGCGGCAATGGACAGGCTCGTCGTCATGGACAAGGGCCGCATCATCGAGGAGGGCTCGCATGAGGAGCTCGTCGCCAAGGGCGGGCTCTACGCCCAGCTCTGGCAGCGTCAGTCGGGCGGCTTCCTGCTCGATGACGGACCGGCCGAGTCCGACGCCAAGGCGACGGAAATGGCGGCGGAGTAACGCGATCGCGATTGGGATCAAGGTTACGGCGATTGCCGGGAATCGATCCCGGGCGTAACCACGGCACGGCCAGAGGTCCTGCCGTGGTTACCTGCGTAGAGCCCCGCCGGCGACCAGATCGGACGCCGGCGGGTTTGTGGCCTCCACGAGAGAAAAATGTTCGACCGCATCTTCACCTGGTTCGAAAGCCGTTATTCGCCGGTGGCGCTGGCCGACGACAGGCAGCCGCCAATGGGGCTTTGGCGGTTCTACTGGTATTTCATAAGGCAGTTTCGCGCCGCCTATCGGCTGCGCATGATCATCGTTGCCGTAGCGGCGATCATCGACGCGATGCTGCCGATTTTCGTCGGCCTGATCGTCGGCCTGCTCGCCAGCACCGGGCCCGGCGATTTCTTCGCCGCGCATGGGCCGCTGCTCGTCCTGATGGCCTTCGTCGTGCTTTTGCGTCCGCTGTCGATGGTCGTCGATGCGCTGATCCGCAACCATGCCATCGCGCCGAACCTCATCGACCTCATCCGCTGGCAGAGCCACTGGCATGTCGTGCGCCAGGACTGGTCGTTCTTCCAGAACGACTTTGCCGGCCGCATCGGGACCAAGGTCATGCAGAGCGGCGATTCGGTGGAGATGAGCGTCAATTTCACCGTCGATGCCGTCTGGTATGCGCTGGTGTTCGTCGCGGTCGCCATCGTGGTGCTGGCCCGGCTCGACCCGCTTCTGCTGGCGGTCGTGGCGGTCTGGCTGGTGTTCTATTGCCTGATCTTCTGGTCCGCGATGCCCAGGATCACACAACGCTCGTCCCAATTGTCGGAGCGGTGGTCGCAGGTGAGCGGCCGCATGGTCGACAGCTACACCAATATCCTGACGCTCAAGACATTCTCGACCGGCAAGCATGAAGACAAATATGTCTCGCAGGCGGTGGTCAAGCACGCCGACACATTCTACCAGCTCATGCGCGTTTTCACGCTGATGTGGTCGGCCTTGTTCGTCCTCAACGCGGCGCTGCTTATCGCCGTGAGCTGGGTGGCGCTCGCCGGCTGGAACGCAGGGACGATGACCACCGCCGCCGTGGCGACCGCGATACCTTTCGCGCTGCAGATCGCCAACATCTCCGGCAGGATCCTCGATGTCGGCGCCAATGTCTTCCGGCAGATCGGCGTCGCCAGCAACTCGATGACGACGATCGCGCGGCCGATCGTCATGCAGGACCAGCCGGACGCACCGGCCCTCGTCGTGACCGCCGGCGGCATCGAGTTCGACCGGGTGAACTTCAACTATTGGCGCAAGGACGGCAAAGGCGGCGTCATCGACAACCTGTCGCTGAAGATCGCGCCGGGCGAGCGGGTCGGCCTGATCGGCCGTTCCGGGGCCGGCAAATCGACGCTGGTCAATCTCGTGCTGCGGCTGTTCGACGTGCCGGACGGCAAGGTGCTGATCGACGGGCAGGACATCCGCAACGTCTCGCAGGAGAGCGTTCGTGGGGCGATCGGCTTCGTCAACCAGGACACCTCGCTCTTGCATCGATCTGTTCGCGAGAACCTCAAATATGGGCGCCAGTCGGCCAGCGACGAGGCGATGCTCAACGCCGCGAAAGCCGCCCAGATCGACGAGGTGATCGCGGGGCTGACCGATCCGCATGGGCAGAGCGGCTATGAGGCGCTTGTCGGCGAGCGCGGCGTGAAACTGTCCGGCGGCCAGCGGCAACGCATCGCCATTGCCCGCGTTATGCTGAAGGACGCGCCGATCCTCATCCTCGACGAGGCGACCTCCGCGCTCGATTCGGAGGTGGAGGCCGCCATCCAGGAGAACCTCTACAAGCTCATGCAGGGCAAGACCGTCATCGCCATCGCGCACCGGCTGTCGACGATCGCGGCGATGGACCGGCTCGTCGTCATGGACAAGGGCCGCATCGTCGAGGACGGCTCGCATGAGGCGCTGATCGCCAAGGGCGGGCTCTATGCCCAGCTCTGGCGCCGCCAGTCTGGCGGCTTCCTGCTGGAGGAAAAGCCGGTCGCCGACGCCCCGCCGACGAAAGGTGAAGCCGCCGAATGATGCAGGCCATCTATCGCTGGTTCGAGCACTGGGTCTACCCGTTCCGCGAGCCCGCGAATCTGCGGCCGCCCGCCGGCGTCGGCGGCTTCCTCTGGCACTATGTCGGACAGGCGAAGCTTGCCTTCTTCGCCATGCTGATCATCGGCGGCATCGCGCCGCTGGTCGAGGCCGGCCTGTTCTATTTCGTCGGCAGGCTGGTCGATATACTCGACCAGTTGCCCGGCGAGCGCAGCTGGCACGCGCTCTGGGCCGCGGCCGGACCTGAGCTCTTGTTCATGGGCGCGGTGGTGCTCGTCATCCGCACGGCCGTCGTCGGCCTGTCGGCGCTGGTCGACGAGCAGACGATCACGCCCGGCTTCTACAACTTGGTGCGCTGGCAGGCGCACCGGCATGTCTCGCGCCAGTCCTATGCCTTCTTCCAGAACGATTTCGCCGGCCGCATCGCGACAAAAGTCTGGCAGGCGGGGCAGGCAACGGGCGACCTGATGGAAAGTTTCATCGAGGTCATCTGGTTCATGATCATCTATACTGTGACGACGCTGGCGCTGGTCGCCGGCCTGGACCTCAGGCTGGCGGTTCTGGTGGTGGTCTGGATCGCCGTGTTCGGCTGGCTGGCCAAACTCTATCTGCCGCAGATCCGCAAGAACGCCGAGGCGACGGCCGAGGCCGGGTCGATGATCACCGGCCGGATCGTCGATTCCTACTCCAACGTGCAGACGCTGAAGCTGTTCTCGGCGGATGGCGACGACCGCTACATCAGGAACGGTTTCGACATCTATCTCGACGCGCTTCGTCCGTTCACGCGCCGTCTGACCGGCGTGCGCATGGCGCTGACGACGTTGTCGGGCGTCATGATCACCGTGATCGCCGGCTTCGCCATCTATCTCTGGGTCGAAGGCTCGATCACGGTCGGCGCTGTCGCCTTCACGCTTTCTCTCGTCCTCAGGCTCAACATGCTGCTTGGAAGAGTGATGATGCAGCTCAACGGCATTTTGCGAAATCTCGGTGTGCTGGAGAATTCCAAGGCGATGATCTCGCAGCCGCTCGGCCTCACCGACGCCCCGGATGCAAAGGAACTGATCGTCACCGGCGGCCGCATCGACGTCAGCAACGTCACCTTCCATTACGGCAAGGGGGCAGGAGTGCTCGACGGCATCAACCTTGTCGTGCGTCCGGGCGAGAAGGTCGGCCTTGTCGGCCCGTCCGGCGCCGGCAAGACGACCTTGACCAATCTGATCCTGCGCCTCTACGACTTGGAAGGCGGCCGGATCCTGATCGACGGCCAGGATATCGCGCATGTGACGCAGAACTCGCTGCGCGGAAATATCGGCGTGGTCAGCCAGGGCACCGCGCTGTTCCACCGCTCGCTGCGCGACAACATCAAGCTCGGCATGCCGGATGCCACCGACGCGCAGGTGATTGCCGCGGCCCAAAAGGCCGAGGCGCATGACTTCATCCTGGGATTGCGCGACACCAGAGGCCGCGCCGGCTACGAGGCCTATGTCGGCGAGCGCGGCGTGAAACTTTCCGGCGGCCAGCGGCAGCGCGTGGCGATCGCACGCGTCTTCCTCAAGGACGCGCCGATCCTCATCCTCGACGAGGCGACCTCGGCGCTCGATTCGGACATCGAGGCTGCGATCCAGGAAAATCTGACCCGCCTGATGGAAAACAAGACGGTGATCGCCATCGCGCACCGGCTCTCCACCATCGCGGCGCTCGATCGGCTGGTGGTGCTCGACGGCGGCCGCATCGTCGAGCAGGGCACGCATGACGAGCTGGTGGCGCTCGACGGGCTCTATGCACGGCTGTGGAAACGGCAGTCGGGCGGCTTCCTGTTCAATGAGGAAAGCGCGCTGGAAGAGACGCGGCCGGCGGAGTAGAACGGCATCATGTCGGTACGCATGCCCACAAACTTTGGACGGTCAGGCGCGCAGGAAAGCGCGCTCGACCTGCTCGGCCACGAAATCCTTGCCGAAAAGGCCGCAGCGCTCGGCCGCGCCGGCCAGCGCGTGGAGGAAATCCTTGCCAGATTGCGCCAGAGTGGGGAGGGCGAGCACCGCAACCGGCTGCTCAAGGAAGCGACCGCGGCCGTGCACGCCTATTTCATCCAGCGCGAGCTTTGCGGTCTGCGCAAGCACGATGCCGTGATCCGCGAATACGACATCCCACGGGCGGTTTTGGTCAGGCTCGGCGCCAGCTAGGCGCTCTTTGGTTGACCACAATCTTTCCCGAAAACCGGTTCCCACTTTTTGCTACGCCGACCTGCGGTTCGGTATTATGGTCTATTCCAGCCATTCCGTGATGAAGTGGCCGTTCTCGTGGATGTCGGTGCTTTCGAGCGGACCGGGGCCGAGATTGGTGAATTTGTGCGGCGTGTCGGGGGGCACGATCAGGATCTGGCCGGCGGTGGCCTTGATTTCCTGGTCGCCGATGGTGAAAAGTCCGGTGCCGGAACGGATCACGAAGATCTCCGCATAGGGATGCTTGTGCAGGCGCGGGCCGGCGCCGATCTTCTCCTGATAGTTGAAGATCAGGCAGGAGTTGGCGCCGAACTGACCGCATTGCAGCTCGCCCTTCCAGCGGTCGGGGGATTCGGCCCAGCTGTCGCGTTCAATGACATGCGCCATGGCGACAGAATAGACCGGGCCAGGAGCTGATGTCGAGGCGAACACCGCCCCGATTTCATCCCAGATTTCCCGCTGTTTGAAGCCGTCCGGCGGCCTGGCGGGAACGTGCCGGTCACGGCTGCCGCGCATCCCCGCGACAATCTGCCCTTGTGGCCTCACCCCGCTGGACAAAAACGGGCCGCACGCATAAACCGAAAATCCAAATGCCGGAGGAATTCGCTAGCCTGTTCGCCATGCGCTGTCGGGCAGGTGCGATTGAGCGGGGACAAGGCTCGGCCTCCGGTTAGGAAGAGGCGAAAGGATCAGGCACCCGTGAGCGCAACCGACATCCACGATCCCAACCGTCGCGATTTTCTCTACGTAGCCACCGGCATGGCCGCCGTTGTCGGCGCGGGAGCCGTCGCGTGGCCGTTCATCGACCAGATGCGCCCGGACGCCTCGACACTGGCTCTCGCTTCGGTCGAGGTCGACGTCTCCTCGCTGCAGCCTGGCAGCTCGCTGATCGTCAAATGGCGCGGCAAGCCGGTGGTGGTGCGCAACCGCACCGAAAAGGAAATGAAGGACGGCGAGGCCGTCAACCTCGCCGATCTCAAGGACCCGATCGCGCGCAACGCCAACCTGCCGTCCGACGCGCCGGCGACCGACGCCAACCGCACCACGCCCGGCAAGGAAGCCTGGATGGTGATGGTGCAGGTCTGCACCCATCTCGGCTGCATTCCGCTCGGCCAGGAAGGCGATTTCGGCGGCTGGTTCTGCCCGTGCCATGGTTCGCAATACGACACCGCCGGCCGCATCCGCAAAGGCCCGGCGCCGGAGAACATGGCGATCCCGGTATTCAAGTTCATTTCCGATACCAAGATCCTTATCGGTTGAGGCAGGGGATATTTCGATGAGCGAGGGACACTCGACCTATACGCCCAAGACCGGTATCGAGCGCTGGTTCGATGCGCGCATGCCGCTGCCGCGGCTGATCTATGACAGCTTCGTCGCCTATCCGGTGCCGCGCAACCTCAACTACATGTGGACGTTCGGCGGCATCCTGTCGATCATGCTGGTCTCGCAGATCCTGACCGGCATCGTGCTGGCGATGCACTACACGTCCGACACCAATCTCGCCTTCGATTCGGTCGAGAAGATCATGCGCGACGTGAATTCGGGGTGGCTCCTGCGCTATCTCCATTCCAACGGCGCCTCGTTCTTCTTCGTCGCCGTCTACATCCACATCTTCCGCGGCCTGTTCTACGGCTCCTACAAGGCGCCGCGCGAGCTGCTGTGGATTCTCGGCTGCATCATCTACCTTCTGATGATGGCCACCGGCTTCATGGGCTATGTGCTGCCCTGGGGGCAGATGAGCTTCTGGGGCGCCACCGTCATCACCGGCTTCTTCAGCGCCATTCCGCTGGTCGGCAACTGGATCCAGCAGTTGCTGCTCGGCGGCTTCGCGGTCGACGATCCGACGCTGAACCGCTTCTTCGCGCTGCATTACCTGTTGCCGTTCATGATCGCCGGCGTCGTCGTGCTGCATATCTGGGCGCTGCATGTCGTTGGCCAGTCGAACCCGACCGGCATCGAGGTCAAGTCGAAGACCGACACCGTCGCCTTCACGCCCTACGCGACCATCAAGGACGCGTTCGGCATGATCGTGTTCCTGTTCTTCTTCGCCTATTTCGTCTTCTACCTGCCGAATTTTCTCGGCCACCCGGACAACTACACGGTCGCCAATCCGCTGAAGACGCCGGCCCATATCGTTCCGGAATGGTACTTCCTGCCGTTCTACGCGATCCTGCGCGCCATCACCTTCAACATCGGCCCGATCAACTCCAAGCTCGGCGGCGTGCTGTGCATGTTCGGCGCCATCGCCATGCTGTTCCTGGTTCCATGGCTCGACACCTCCAAGGTGCGCTCGGCGGTCTACCGTCCGTGGTACAAGCTGTTCTTCTGGCTGTTCGTCGCCGACGCCATCCTGCTTGGATGGCTGGGCTCGCAGCCGGCGGAAGGCGCTTACGTGTTCATGGCGCAGATGGCGACGCTGTTCTATTTCGCCTTCTTCCTGATCGTCATGCCGGTGCTTGGCCTGATCGAGACGCCGCGCAGGCTGCCGAACTCGATCACCGAAGCGGTGCTGGAAAAGAACAAGGGCGGCAGCGGACATCCGGCAGGCGCGACCGCCGCGCCGGAAACCAAAGGCTGAGGATCTGAGGGGATTTTGGGTATGAAGAAGATTCTCACCTCGCTGGCGCTGCTCGGCCTGGTGGTCGCGGGCACCGCGGCCATCGCCGCAGAAGAGGAACACAACGCGGCGGCCCCGACGCATTTCCCGATCAACGAGCCGAAGGAAATGAGCTGGAGCTTCGCCGGCCCGTTCGGCACCTACGACAAGGCGCAGCTGCAGCGCGGCCTCAAGGTCTATAAGGAAGTCTGCTCGGCCTGCCATTCGATGAACCTGGTGGCCTTCCGCACGCTGGAGGGGCTCGGCTATTCGGAAGCGCAGATCAAGACGCTGGCCGCCGGATACACCATCCATGACGGCCCGAACGATGCCGGCGACATGTTCGACCGTCCCGGCAAGCCGTCGGACCACTTCCCGGCGCCGTTCCCGAACGAGCAGGCTGCGGCTTCCGCCAATGGCGGCGCCGCCCCGCCGGACATGTCGCTGCTCGCCAAGGCGCGCGGCGTCGAGCGCGGCTTCCCGCGCTTCATCTTCGACATCTTCACCCAGTATGCGCAGGGCGGCCCGGATTACATCCACTCGCTGCTCACAGGCTACGACCAGACGCCTCCGGCCGGCATGGTGATCCCGGAAGGCACGCATTACAACCCGTACTTCCTGTCCGGCGTGTCCCTGAAGATGCCGAAGCCGCTCTCGGACGGCCAGGTGACCTATGACGACGGCTCGCCGCAGACTGTCGACCAGTATGCCCGTGACGTCTCGGCGTTCCTGATGTTTGCCGCCGAGCCGCATCTCGAGGACCGCAAGAAGACCGGCTTCCGCGTCATGGTCTTCCTGCTGCTCTTCGGCGCGCTGGTCTACATGACCAAGCGCAGGGTGTGGGCAGACGTCGCGCACTGAGCCGGCCGGCTTCCAGAAAAATGCTCGGGCGCCGAAAGGCGCCCTTTTCTTTTCGGCCGCTTGCCGGCAAAACTGTGCGGCAACGGATCAACCGCTTATGAAATCCTCCCTCGAAGACACGCTGCTTGCGGCCATCCGCACCATTCCGGATTACCCCAAGCCTGGCATCTTGTTTCGCGACATCGCCACGCTGCTTGGCGATGCCCGCGCCTTCCGCCGCGCCATCGACGAACTGGTGCATCCCTATGCCGGGCTGAAGATCGACAAGATCGCCGGCATCGAGGCGCGCGGCTTTATCCTGGGCGGCGCCGTGGCGCACCAGCTTTCCGCCGGCTTCGTGCCGATCCGGAAGAAGGGCAAGCTGCCTTACGAGACGGTGCGCGTCGCCTACAGCCTCGAATACGGCCTGGACGAGATGGAGATGCATAAGGACGGCGTGTCGCCCGGCGAGAAGGTGATCGTGGTCGACGACCTGATCGCCACCGGGGGCACCGCGGAAGCAGCGGTCAGGCTGCTCAGGCAGATCGGCGCCGACATCGTCGCGGCCTGTTTCGTCATCGACCTGCCGGACCTCGGCGGCCGCAAGAAGCTGGAAGCGCTCGGCGTGCCGGTCAGGACGCTGATCGGGTTCGAGGGGCATTGAGGCGCCTCTTCCTTCTCCCCTTGCGGGAGAAGGTGGATCGGCGCGTAGCGCCGAGACGGATGAGGGGTGTTCCAGCGGAGTGAGACGTTGGCTTTCCCTGGAGCACCCCTCATCCGTCGCCTTCGGCGACACCTTCTCCCACAAGGGGAGAAGGAAGAGGCGCTACTCCACCTTCACCAGCACGGCGCTGTCGAATTCGATGACCTTGTCGCCGGTCGAATCGAACCCTTCCGAGCGCAACGTGAGCAGGTTCCAGCCGGGGCGTCGGGCGAGCGGGCGGTGCGCCAGCGCGGTGCGCGTGAAGGTCACGGTCTCGCCCGCATAGACCGGCTTCAGCCATTTCAGATTACGGAAGCCGGGCGAGGGGCCGAATTCGGGCTGCGGGCCGGGGCCGGTCCAGCGCACGCCCTCGGTCTCCATGCGCTTTTCGAGATTGTATTTCATCCAGGTGGCGGCGGTGTGCCAGCCTGAGGCGCAGAGCCCGCCGAGCACGCTCTTCTTCGCCGCCTCTTCATCGACATGGAAGATCTGCGGATCGTATTTCCTGGCGAATGCCTTGATCTCGTCGGCCTCGAATTTGTGCGAGCCGAGCGTGACGGTCTGGCCGATCAGGAAGTATTCGTCCAAAGTCATGATAGGCCTCGTGCGGCATCACGCGCGAGGAACATGCCGGTGTTCTCCAGCTCGAAGACACTCTCGCCGCGCTGGTTGACCAGTTCGCTGCGCATGGTGATCAAGCCGAGTTGGGGCCGCGATTTGGACTGGCGCTTGGACAGGATCGTGACCGTGCCGCGCAAGGTATCGCCGGCCAGAACCGGCTTCTTCCATTTCACATGCTCGATGCCGGGCGACCCTTGAGAGGTCGAATCGAGCAGGAAGGCGTCGCACAGCATGCGCATGAACATCGCGCAGGTGTGCCAGCCCGAAGCCGAAAGGCCGCCGAGGATGCTCGCCTTGCCGGCTTCCTCGGCGAGATGCATCGGCTGGGCATCGAATTCCGAGGCGAATTCGATGATCTCGGCAGCGCTTACAGTCTTGCTGCCGAGGTCGAGCGAGGAGCCCTCGACGAAATCCTCATAGGCCCAGGTCTTTCCGGTCATGCTGGCAATCCGGTTGACGAATGCGTGATCCCCAAATCGGCATTCCCGGATGAAGGTCCAAGGCAATTTGGTCAAGTGATTTCTGGTAAGCCAGCCGTCGCTGGCCGACACTGTCAGAGCCAGCCGCGGCGGCGGAAGTACCAGAAGGGCAGGATGGCCGAGACCACCATCAGGCCGATGGCGAAGGGATAGCCGAACTCCCATTTGAGCTCGGGGATGATGTCGAAATTCATGCCGTAGATCGAGGCGACCAGCGTCGGCGGCAGGAAGATGACCGCGGCGACCGAGAAGATCTTGATGATGGCGTTCTGCTCGATCGAGATCATGCCGAGCGTGGCGTCGAGCAGGAAGGAGATCTTCTGCGACAGGAAGGTGGCATGGTCGGCGAGCGACAGCACGTCGCGCGACAGCGTCTTGATACGGGCGCGCACATCCTTGCTCATCTTGGTCTGGCCCGCGACATGGGCAAGAAAGCCGGCGAGGCGCTGCAGCGAGATCAGGCTGTCGCGGACCGAGGAGGCGAGGTCCTCCTTGCGGCCGATGCCTTTCAGGAGCTCCTGGAAATCGCGGTTGCGCTTCGAAGCCTTGGTCGAGCGCGCCTGGAAAATGTCGCGCGAAATCGCCTCGACCTCCCGGCCGGCGCGCTCGAGGATGTCGGCCAGGCGATCGACGATCGCCTCGAGAAGGCCGATCAGGATGGTGTCGCCGCTGGTGCAGCCGGTCGCCACCTTTTCGGCGCGCAGCGGGAAGGTCTTGAAGGCCTTGGGTTCGTGGTAGCGGATGGTGATCAGCCGATTGCCGGCAAGCGCGAAGGTCACCGGCGACATCAAAGGATCGTCGGCCTCGGTCTGTGCCGGCAGCACGGCGGTCATGAAGTAGCCGCCGTCCTCGACATAGAGGCGGCTCGATATCTCGATCTCCTCCATCTCCTCACGGGTCGGGATGGCTATGCCCAGCCAGCTCTCGATGCGCGCCTCTTCCTCCTTGGTCGGGTTGAAGAGGTCAGCCCAGACGACCCTGTCGCCATCCGCCGCGAGATCCTCGGTGAGACGCAGGCGGTCATTGTCCACGACGAAGGCCTTTATCATCGCCGGGTCTCCGGAAGGATCAGGTGTTGAACTTGAACAGCATGATGTCGCCGTCCTGGACGACATACTCCTTGCCTTCGTCGCGCGCCTTGCCGGCTTCCTTGGCGGCCACTTCACCGCCCAGCGTGACGAAGTCGTTGTAGGAGATGGTCTGGGCGCGGATGAAGCCGCGCTCGAAGTCGGTATGGATGACGCCGGCCGCCTGCGGCGCCTTATCGCCCTTGTGGATCGTCCAGGCGCGCGTCTCCTTCGGCCCGACGGTGAAGTAGGTGATCAGATGCAAGAGCTCGTAGCCGGCGCGGATCACCTTGTTGAGGCCCGGCTCGTCGAGGCCGATCGAGGCTAGGAACTCCATTTCCTCCTCGTCGGAAAGCTGGGCGACCTCCGCCTCGATCGCCGCCGAGATCACCACCGTGCCGGCACCCTGGGCTGCCGCCATCTTCTCCACCGCCCTGGTGTGCTCGTTGCCGGTGGCGGCGTCCGCCTCGGCGACGTTGCAGACATAGAGAACGGGATGCGAGGTGAGCAGGTTCAGCCCCTGCAGGATGCGCAGATCCTCCGCCGCGATGCCGTTGAGCAGGAAGCGCGTCGGCTTGCCGGCCTGCAGCAGTTCGAGCGACGCCTCCATCATCGGCAGGACGGCCATGGCTTCCTTGTCCTTGCCGGCGGCGCGCTTGCGGACCTGGGCGATGCGGCGCTCGAGGCTTTCGAGGTCGGCAAGCATCAGCTCGGTCTCGACCGTCTCGGCGTCGGCGACCGGATCGATGCGACCCTCGACATGGGTGATGTCGTCATCCTCGAAGCAGCGCAGCACATGCACGATCGCGTCGACCTCGCGGATATTGGCAAGGAACTGGTTGCCCAGCCCTTCGCCCTTGGAGGCGCCGCGCACCAGACCAGCGATGTCGACGAAGGAGATGCGGGTCGGGATGATCTCCTTCGACTTGCCGATCGCCGCGATCTTCTGCAGGCGGGGATCCGGCACCGCCACCTCGCCGGTGTTCGGCTCGATGGTGCAGAAAGGATAGTTGGCGGCCTGCGCGGCGGCCGTCCTGGTCAACGCATTGAACAGCGTCGACTTGCCGACGTTGGGCAAGCCAACGATGCCACATTTGAAACCCATGTTCGTCCAGTCCTGTCGGAATTCGATTTTGCTGAGGGCTATGGGCGATAGCGGTGACGAACGTCAAGCCCCAGGCGCCCGTTCGTTCGGCGCTCACTCCTTGCCGAACAGCTTCTTCAGCATGGCGGCCATCGGGCCGCTCTCGGGAAGCTTTGCCGCCGGCTGCTGCGGGCGCGCCTGGCGAACATGGCTTTGCTGCTTCGGCGGTTTGGGCGGCGGGCGGTCGTCATCGCCGGTCGGCACGAGTTTTTCACGCAAGGCGAGCGTGACGCGGTTCATGAAGGAATTGTCGTCGCCCTTGGCGAGCAGAGCCGCATCGTCGGCGATTGCGTCCAGCAGGACATCCAGCCATTCGCGATCGGCCTTGGCGAAATCGCCGAGCACATGGCCGTGCACCATCTCCTTGACGCCGGGGTGGCCGACGCCGATGCGCACCCGGCGATAGGCATTGCCGACATGCTGATCGAGCGAGCGGATGCCGTTATGGCCGCCGGAGCCGCCGCCCACCTTGACCCTGAGCTTGCCGGCGGCAAGGTCGATCTCGTCGTAGAAGACGGTGAGCGCGGACGGCTCGAGCTTGTAGAAGCGCAGCGCTTCGCCCACCGACTGTCCGGAAAGGTTCATGAAGGTCTGCGGCTTGATCAGCAGCACCTTCTCGCCGCCGAGCGTGCCTTCCGAAATCAGGCCCTGGAATTTTCGCGACCAGGGCGAAAAGGAATGGCGGCGGGCAATCGCGTCCGCCGCCATGAAGCCGACATTGTGCCGGTTGTTTTCGTATTTCGCGCCCGGATTGCCGAGGCCTGCAAAGACAAGCATCGCCGCCTCCGGATGCAGAAATAGGTTACTTCTCTTCGGCCGCCGGGGCCGCCGTCTCGGTCGCCGCCACTTCGGTGGTGGCTTCCGTCTCCGGCTTCATGGCCGACGAGCCGGCAATGGTCGCGATGGTGAAGTCGCGATCGGAGATGACCGGCTTGACGCCGGCCGGCAGCTTGACCGCCGAGATGTGGATCGAGTCGCCGATGTCGGTGCCGGTGAGATCGACGGTGATGAATTCCGGGATCGCGTTGGCCGGGCAGTGGAACTCGACTTCGTGGCGAACGATGTTGAGCACGCCGCCGCGCTTGATGCCGGGCGACTTGTCCTCATTGATGAAGTGGACGGGCACGTCGACATTGACCTCGGTGTCCTTGCCGATGCGCAGGAAGTCGACATGGACAGGGAAATCCTTGACCGGGTCGAGCTGGAAATCCTTCGGCAGGACCTGAATCTTCTTGCCGTCGACATCGATTGTGGCGACCGTGGTCAGGAACCCGCCGCCATGGATCTTGTAGAAGATGTCCTTATAGTTCAGCGCAATCGCCAGGGGAGGCTGCTTGTCGCCGTAGATAACTGCAGGCACTTTACCGTTGCGGCGAACTGCACGGGCGGACCCCTTACCGACCTGTTCGCGCGCTTCGGCCTTGAGCTCGTAAGCATCGTGGCTCATGGCATTTCCTTTCGCGTGTTATGGAGCGCTTGCGGCAAGCACGAGGCCAACCGTAAACGTCGAAAGCCGTCGCGGCCTTGCACGATCCGTCCGATGCGTTTGGCGATCCAAATGCGTTGGAATCATGCGAGGCCTGGCCGGCCTTCCTCCGCGTTGCCTCCAAGGGTGTCTACGCGGGTGGCGGCTCTATAGCGGAAGGCGGACGATGGCGCAAGATCAACGGCGGTAGGCCTCGGCGCTGCTCGCCAGGGCTTCAAACGATGCTCGTGCCGGCATCGGCCGGCTTTACCGAGGCTGAAGGACATTCGTAGAATTGGAGAAGGACGCCGTATTGGCGATTTCCCCAGCCGTGCCCAAAGGCCTGTCGGCATCAGCGCTATTTGGCGAGGAAGTCCAGGATCAGCTTGACGGTCGCGTCGGGATTTTCCTCCATGATCCAGTGGCCGGAGCCGGGCACGATGCCGGCCGCCACATTGCTGGCGACGAAACGCAGATCGTCGGCCTGCGCCGCGCCGAAAGACTTCTCCGCACCGACGGCCAGAACCGGCATGGCGACCTTGCCGCCCTTGGCGAGGAATTCCCTGTTGTCCGTGGCGTCCTGGCTGAAGGCGGCGAACTGCTCGAACGCATCGTGCATGGCGTGGGGACGCGCATAAAGCGCGGCATAATGCGCGCGGGTGGCCTCGTCGATCTTCTTGGGATCGCCGGACAACTCGTTCCAGAAGCGGTCGAGATAGATGCGTTCGCGCCCGGCGACCAGACGCTCCATGTCGGGACCGCGGAAATTGAAGTGCCACAACAGCGGCAGGCGGATGATGTTGTCCCAGTCGCCGATGCCGGGCAGCGGCGCGTCGATGACGACCCAGCGGGTGATGCGGTCGCGATACTGTGCGACGAGGGCGTAACCCACCATGTTACCGATGTCGTGTGTACGAGATCCGCCTTGTCGATCTTCAGATGGTCGAGGATGCCGGCGATATCGAGGGCCTGGTTCTTCTTGGTGTAACCGGTGTCGGGATGCGCCGACAGCCCCATGCCGCGCAGATCGGGCACGATCACGGTGTGATCTTTCATCAGCTTCGCCGCGACAGGCGCCCACATGTCGCCGCTGTCGCCAAAGCCGTGCAGCATGATGACGGCCGGGCCTTGTCCGCCGACGCGGACATGAAGGCTGGTGCCGTTGGTCTCGATCGTCTGTGTCTTGAAGCCGTGAGGGAACGGGACAATCTTCGCCGAAACCGGCAAAGCGGAAAGGAGCAGGCCCAACGCGGCCACGACCATCCTGTACATGCCAATCTCCCGGAACTGGCCGAATTGCTAAAATCTGACGTCGATTGAACGAAGCAGACCTTTTGTCGTGCCGCAAGCGCCCGCGACGGGAATTTTTTCATCCAGCGGGCGAGATCGGTCTCGGCGACATGAGATGTGTGAATGTAGGATCGGGCGGGTTTCAATCGTCCTGGGGCAGACACCCGAAAACGCGTGGGGACGCAAATGAAACTCCTGTTCAGCCGCAATCCAAATCCTCGCCTCGCTGTCGCCACGGCGCGCCATCTCAAGGCAGAGATCGCGTTCGAATACGCATCGCCCACGGCGCCGGGGCAGGCCGAGCACTACCGGGCGCTCAACCCTAATCTGACCTTGCCGATCCTGGTCGGTCCGGGCTGGAGCCTTTGGGAGGCCGATGCCATCGCCTGCCGGCTGTCCCGCGACGTTCGCTCCGATTTCTGGCGTAGCGGGAACGACGAGCCGGACATGATCCGCTGGCTAAGCTGGGGCAAGGAACGGTTCGCCTTCGCGTGCGACATGGTGCATTTCGAGCGCGGGACCAAGCAGCGCTATGGGATCGGTCCCATCGATCAGGCGCTGGTCGAGGAGGGGTTGAGGCAATTCCATAGCGCCGCGGCGATCCTGGAGCCCGAGCTTTCCGGACGCGACTGGCTGGTCGGCAATTCCATCTCCTATGCCGATTTCCGCATGGCGACATTCCTGCCCTTCAACGACGCCGCCCGATTGCCGCTCGACGACTATCCGGCGACACGCCGCTGGTACGGCCGGCTGGAGGCGATCGACGCCTGGCGCGACCCGTTCCAGGGGTTGGAGGCACCGCCGCTGGCGCCGGTGAAGATCGAGGCGTGACCCAGCTTTTGCGCGATTCCGGACGCTAGGCGTCGTCTGCCTGGCCGCCATTCAGCGCGTCGCGCAGCGCCTGGATTTGCCGGTTCAAGGCATCGAGCTCGGCCAACGTCATGCCCGAGCGCTCGATCAGGGTCTCGTTCAGGCAATTGCACTGGACGAGCAGGGCTCGTCCGCTAGGCGTCAGGTCGACCTGCACCTGGCGCTCGTCGGCCTGGCTGCGCTGGCGAGTGACGAGGCCGGCCTGTTCCATTCGCTTCACCAGAGGCGTGATGGTGCTCGATTCCAAAGCGAGCCGGTGTGCGATGCCGCCCACCGACATGCCGTCAGCCTCGCCCAGCGCATTGAGCACGAGATATTGCGGATAGGTGATGCCCATTTCGTCCAGCATCGGTTTGTAGGTACGATTGATTGTCATGCTGGTCGCGTAAAGCGTGAAACAGAGCTGATTGTCCAAGGGAAGAGGCACGGCACGATCCTTTTGCCGACTGAGCAACGATTATGTACCACGGAAAATGTTATCGTGATACATATTTCTATGGACAAGCCGGCTCGATGGCGGTACGCATATCGTTATCGTGATATTATTTATTGCGGTAATTACAAAGGAGATGGAGATGACTGAAGCTTCGCAGACCAAGATCGGCAGTGGCACGATCACCACCAAGGACGGCACGCAGATCTTCTACAAGGACTGGGGGACCGGCCAACCGATCGTCTTCCACCATGGCTGGCCACTGAGCAGCGATGACTGGGACGCCCAAATGCTGTTCTTCCTGTCGAAGGGCTACCGCGTCATCGCGCATGACCGGCGTGGACACGGCCGTTCGACCCAGACGGACACCGGCAACGAGATGGACACCTATGCCGCCGATGTAGCGGCGCTCGTGGCGCATCTCGATCTTAAGAACGCGATTCATGTCGGTCATTCGACCGGCGGCGGCGAGGTGGCGCGCTACGTCGCCCAATATGGCGGCGGTGGTCGTGTCGCCAAGGCCGTGCTGATTGGGGCGGTGCCGCCGATCATGCTGAAGAGCGACGCCAATCCAGGCGGCCTGCCGATCGAGGTGTTCGATGGCTTCCGTTCCGCCCAGGCAGCCAACCGCGCCCAGTTCTTCCGCGATGTGCCGGCCGGGCCGTTCTATGGCTTCAACCGTCCGGGCGCGGTGGTCTCGCAAGGCGTTGTCGACAATTGGTGGCGCCAGGGCATGATGGGCGGTACCAAGGCGCATTACGATTGCATCAAGGCCTTCTCGGAAACCGACTTCACCGAGGATTTGAAGAAGATCGACGTGCCAGTGCTGGTCATGCATGGCGACGACGATCAGATCGTCCCGATCGCGGACTCCGCTCTGCTTTCGGTCAAGCTGCTCAAGAAGGGCGAGCTCAAGGTCTACAAGGGCTTCCCGCACGGCATGGCGACGACCCATGCGGATGTCATCAACGCCGACCTGCTGGCCTTCTTCAAGGCTTGAAGCAGGTTGCCAAACACGAAGCACCCGCCAGGCGGCGGGTGCTTCGATCTTCGGAGGCCGTTCGGAGTACCCGGGCAATCAGGCCCTTCGCGCTTCCTTCATATTGGGCAGGAACACCGTCAGCAGACCGAGGAAGGGCAGATACGAGCAGACCTGGAAGACGAAATCGATGCCCTTCACGTCGGCGATGACGCCGAGCACCGCGGCGGCGATGCCGCCTATGCCGAAGGCGAAGCCGAAGAAGATGCCGGCGATCGTGCCGACGCGGCCCGGAACCAGCTCCTGCGCGAACACCACGATGTTGGAGAAGGCCGACGACAGGATCAGGCCGATCAGCACGGTGAGCACCATCGTCCATTCCAGATTGGCGTAGGGCAGCGCCAGCGTGAAGGGCAGCACGCCGACGATCGAGAACCAGATCATCGCCTTCTGGCCATAACGGTCGCCGAACGGACCGCCAAGCAGGATGCCCAGCGCCGATGCGCCGAGGAACAGGAAAAGCATGACCTGGCTCGTCTGCACCGAGACGCCGAACTTGTGGATGGAATAGAAGGTGTAGTAGCTGGACAGCGAGGCGATATAGGCGTTCTTGGTCAGCACCAGCAGCGTCAATACGGCGAGCGCGCCCATTACCTTCTTGCGCGGAAAGGGCGACACATGGGCGACCTGCTTGCGGGTGGCCTGCGAGGCGCGCATGCGGCTGTACCAGCCGCCGACCTGCCACAGCACGAAGATGCCGATCAGCGAGCCGATGGCGAACCAGGAGATGCTGGTCTGGCCGAAGGGCACGACGATGAAGGCGGCAAGCAGCGGACCCATCGACTGGCCGAAATTGCCGCCGACCTGGAACAGCGACTGCGCAAGGCCGAAGCGGCCGCCCGAGGCGAAGCGCGCGATGCGCGAGGATTCCGGATGGAAGATCGCCGAGCCGATGCCTATCAGTGAGGCGCCGACCAGAAGCAGCACATAGTGACCGGCATAGGCCAGCACGATCAGGCCGACCAGCGACGAAGCCATGCCCCAAGGCAAGGAATAAGGCATTGGCCGCTTGTCGGTGATCATGCCGATCACCGGTTGCAGCAGCGAGGCCGTGACCTGGAAGGTGAAGGTCAGAAGGCCGATCTGCCAGAAATCGAGACCGTAGTTCTCTTTGAGGAGCGGATAGATCGCCGGCAGCAGTGACTGCATGATGTCATTGATGCCGTGGCAGAAGCTCACCGAAAGGATGACGGCAAAGACCGTCGCTTGCGCCGAGGCGCTGCTTGCCGTCGCCGGCGTGGCGACGGATGTGGCGGTCGTATCAGTCAAGGCAATGCTCCGTAGTCTTTTTGGCGGTGAACCGCAGCAGTCTCATGGGATAGGACGCTTGCCTTATAATCGGCTTGAATGGCGACTTCTTTCGTGGTTTGGTCCAATAGTTTCGCAAGTGGGCCACATCCAATGCCGCATGGCCGGGAAATCTTCAGGGGCGACGCCGCCGAGCTGGGCCGGCTGCATGAAAGCCGCTGGCAGTGGCTGGAGGAGGCCGTCGGGCCGGCGGTGGCGCTGCCGACCGAATATCCGGACGGCTATCACGTGCCGCAACACCGCCACAGCCGCAGCCAGCTTTTGCATGCTCTGGTGGGGGTGGTGTTGGTGACGACGAAGCACGGGCGCTGGATGGTGCCGCCCGACCATGCGATGTGGATACCGGCCGGCACCGAGCATTCGGTCGAGATGCTGGGCGACGTCTCGATGCGCTCGGTCTATGTGATGCCTGATGCCATTGCCGGTCTGCCGGAGGGATTGCGCGTCGTCGGCATCACCGAGTTGATGCACAGCCTGATCGTTGAATCGGAGAAACTGCCGCAAGGCGGCGAGCTCGAAGGGCGGGCAGCGCTGGTCATGGGACTGCTGCTGCACGAAATCCCGAACCTGCCGGAACGCCCGCTTGGGTTGCCTTTCCCGTCCGATCCGAAGCTCGCGGCGCTTTGCAGGCGCTTCGTGGCGGCTCCTTCGCCGCACGCCACGATCGACGAGTGGGCGGATGCCGCAGGCATGAGCCGGCGCACTTTCACCCGCGCTTTCCAGCGCCAGACCGGGCTGTCGCTTTCGACCTGGCGCCAGCAGGCCTGCCTGTTCGCCGCGCTGCCAAGGCTCGCCGATGGCGAGCCGATCACCAGGGTGGCGCTCGATCTCGGCTATGACAGCGTGCCGGCCTTCACCACCATGTTCAAGCGCATGCTCGGCGCTTCGCCGCGCGGCTATATGCGCGGCGCGCGCGATGCCGGTGAAAACCCGCGCCGCACAGGCGGCCCGCTTGCTGCGTGAAACCGAGCCGCGGCATCGGGTCGAGGCATCGCATCTCCGGGTTCCATCCGGACTTCCGGTTGCAAGTTGCAATCAGATATGGTTCTTTGCGGGGGCGCGAAATCGGAGGAACGCTATGGCGACGATCGTCTATGCCATGCTGACATCGCTCGATGGCTATATCGCCGGCCCGAGCGGAGACATCGAACTGCCGGTCCCCGAAGAGGAACTTCATCAGCATTTCAACGACGAGATGCGGCGGACGTCGATCGCGCTCTGCGGACGCCGGATGTATGAGACAATGCGCTTCTGGGACAGCCCGGAGCGTGAGATCGCCGCCGAGGAGGTGGAGCGGGATTTTGCCCACGCCTGGCGTGAAACGCCGAAGATCGTGTTTTCGACCACGCTTCAGGAAGTCGGGCCAAATGCCCGTCTGGTGAAGGAGCATGCCGAGGCGGTGGCAAGGTCGCTCAAGGCGGACACGGACGGCGAGATTTCCGTTTCCGGCGCCGAGCTTGCTGGGCACCTTGCACGCGCGGGCCTGATCGACGAATACCGGCTCTATATGCATCCAATCGTGCTCGGCGGCGGCAAGCCGTATTTCCAGTCCGGCCTGTCGCTGGCGTTGAAGCCGCTCGGCACGGAGCGCCTTGCACAAGGCGTGACGCTGCTGCGTTACGCGCCCATCGAAATCGACTAGAGCGATTCCAGGAAAAGTGTGAGCGGTTTTCCGTCCGGAATTGCGCAAAAACAAAGAGATAGAGCGGTTCGCCGTTTCCGTGAAACGGTGAAACGCTCTAGTCGAACAGGCTCGAGACCGACTCTTCCGTCGCCGTGCGTGAGATCGCCTCGCCCATCAGGTCAGCGATCGAGATGACGCGGATGTTCGGTGCGTCGAGCACGCCCTGCGTCGGCTGGATGGAATCGGTGATCACCAGCTC
This sequence comes from Mesorhizobium sp. M2A.F.Ca.ET.043.02.1.1, assembly GCF_003952405.1. Taxonomy (NCBI): domain Bacteria; kingdom Pseudomonadati; phylum Pseudomonadota; class Alphaproteobacteria; order Hyphomicrobiales; family Phyllobacteriaceae; genus Mesorhizobium; species Mesorhizobium sp. M2A.F.Ca.ET.043.02.1.1. The sequence continues at coordinate 1,279,009 of NZ_CP034445.1, read as the reverse complement.
CTGCAGCTTCGAGCCGGCGATACGGGCGACGGCGCCGCCCGACAGCACGCCATGGGTGATGTAGGCGGTGACGGACGTCGCGCCGTTGGCGAGCAGCGCGTCGGCCGCGTTGCAAAGCGTGCCGCCGGAATCGACGATATCGTCGATCAGCAGGCAATCCTTGCCGGCGACCGCGCCGATGATGTTCATGACTTCCGATTCACCGGGGCGCTCGCGGCGCTTGTCGACGATGGCCAGCTGCGCGTCGAAACGCTTGGCCAGCGCGCGCGCCCGCACCACGCCGCCGATGTCGGGCGACACGACCACGACATTGCCGAGCTGCTTGTACTTGGCCTTCACGTCGCGGGCCATCACCGGCACCGAGAACAGATTGTCGGTCGGAATGTCGAAGAAGCCCTGGATCTGGCCGGCATGCAGGTCGAGCGTCAGCACGCGGTCGGCGCCGGCGCGGGTGATCATGTTGGCGACCAGCTTGGCCGAGATCGGCGTGCGGCCGGAGGCGCGGCGGTCCTGCCTTGCATAGCCGAAATAGGGGATGACCGCCGTGATGCGTCGCGCCGAGGAGCGCATGAAAGCGTCCATCATGATGAGCAGTTCCATCAGATGGTCGTTGGTCGGATAAGAGGTGGACTGCAGGATGAAGACATCCTCGCCGCGCACGTTTTCCTGGATCTCGACGAAGATTTCCTGGTCGGCGAAGCGCCTGACGCTGGCCTTCCCTAGCGGGACGTTGAGATAGCGAGCGACCGCTTCGGCCAGCACCCGGTTGGAATTGCCCGCGAAAAGCTTCATGCACCGTTCCTGGTGAAGGATGGAGAGACCCGAGAGACTCTCAACGAGCCTTTTAAGCGGGCTTTTAGCGGCCCGCGCCGGTATTGCAAGCCTCGTTATCGGGAATCCCTTCGGCGACTGCAACAAACAAGCAAAACATCGCAAGCCGGCAACAGTTTGGCCGGCAACAGTTCGGCCGGCTACCGTACGGTCAACCGGCGCCGCCGCTGCCGAGCCACGCGGCGAACTGGTCGATCGTCTGGTCGGCGATGGCCTGCATGGTCGCGGGTGCCACCGCGGGCCAGCCCTCGCCGCTGCCGACCGTGGGCGCTTTCTGCTGGCCGTTGATGCGATGCAGGCGGTTCCCCGAGGGGTCGTAAATGTCCCAGACATAGATGACGGTGGTGTCCTTGCCCTCGGACATCGTCGAGAAATAGCCTTTCAGCACATGCGTCGCCGTCTGGTCGGTGCTGCCGACAAGCGTCAAGCCGCGTTGCTTGGCGCGGGTCTGCAGTTCCGCCGTCAACGGTGCCGCCACGTCCACCGATGCGCCGACGATCGGCGCCACCTGCAACCGTGTCTTGGCCAGGGCAGCGGTCTGGGCCGATGTCCTGGGTGACGCTGTGATGGAAGGCGCGGGAGAAGGGGCAGGCGCGGTCGTGGTCGGGGTTGTGGCCGTCGTCGATGTGCCCTGCGGGGCGGCCGAGGACTGGGCCGAGCTCGCCGGCGGAGTGATGGCCGAAGGTTCGAGCACGTCCTTGGCGTTGGTGCAGGCGCCGAGCGCCAGCGCTGCAAGCAATGACACGGTCGTCATCCGCGATCGTCTCATTTGCTTGAAAACTCCCTAGTGGCGAACGCCCCCGCGTGAACCAACCATTATGGATTCACTGCACGATCAAGTCGAGATCATGGCGCGACAGCGGCTTCGGCGCCGATTCCGTGGTGAGGTAGGTGCGGCCGAGCGTCATGGCCGTCTCGGTCTCGGAGTCCATGATGATCATATGCGCGAATAGCGTCATATTGGGCGCGATCGGCTCCGGATTGCCTTGGTAGAACATCGGCATGTCCATCCAGGATGGCGTGAAGCGGGCGCCGACCGAGTAGCCGCAGGCGTTCAGCCGGTGCTTGGTCAGATTGTGCGCTTCGAGCGTGCGGGCATGCGCGTCGAAGACATCGCCGAAGGTGTTGCCCGGCGTCATCGCCTTTTCGACCGCGAGCAGCGCGGCTCGGGAAGCGTCGAACAATTCCTGATGGCGCTTCGACACCTTGCCCGTCAAAATGGTGCGCATCATTGGGGCATGATAGTGGTGGAACACGCCGGCCCATTCAAGCGTCAGCTGGTCGTTCTTGGTAAGCTTGCGGCGGCCGGCCTTGTAGCGGCAGAGCAGGGCATCGGCGCCTGAGCCGATGATGTATTCGTTGGCCGGATAGTCGCCGCCGCCGGCAAAGACAGCGCCCTGCATGGCGGCGAGGATCAGCCCTTCGTCACCACCCTGCTTGATCAGCGGCAGGGCGGCATCGAGCGCGTCGTCGGAAAGATTGGCGGCCTTTTCCGCCTTGGCGATCTCGGCCGGGCTCTTGAACAGGCGCAGCCGGCCGACGATGCCGGAGGCATCGGCGATCTGGCCGAAGGTCTGCAACTGCTCGTCTAGGCGGCGGCCGTTATAGGCGGTCAGGCCATGGGTGTCGTATTCGACGCCGATGCGGGCGCCGAGCAGATCGAGGTCGTTGAGCAGGTTGCGCAGGTCGATTGCCGGGTTGGCGCCCTGACGATCGGTCCAAAGCACGATGTTCTCGATGGTCGAGGTATGGCGCGCTTGCCTCAGATCAGCCGAGCGGGTGAGCAGCACCATCGAGCCGTCGGCCTTCACCACCAGGCACTGGAAGAAGCAGAAGCCGAACGTGTCGTAGCCGGTCAGCCAGTACATGCTCTCCTGCGCGAACAGGAGCACGGCGTCGAGCTTCTTTTCGGCCATCTCGATCAGCAGCCGGTCACGCCGCGCGTCGAATTCCGAACGTTCGAAATGCAGCGCCATTACTCTTTCTCCAGAACGATTGCCGAAACCTGGCGCCCGTAATCCGCTTCCTTGCGGTGTGTGGTGCGCCGGTAGGAATAGAAAAGGTCTTCTTCCGCGTAGGTGCAGCGGCCAAGCCCCTCGGCGGTCACGCCGGCCTTGCGCAGCCGGTCGACCGTATATTGGTTGAGGTCGAACATCGAGTGGCCGACAGTCCTGGATGGGCTGAAATAGCGTTCATTGCCGGCGTCGGCCTCGACGAAGCGGGCGACAAATTCCGGCCCGACCTCGTAATTGTCGGGCCCGATCGAGGGGCCAAGCACGGCGACGATGCGGTCGCGGCGGGCGCCGAGGCCTTCCATCGCCGCGACGGTGTTCTCGAGCACGCCGGTGAAGGCGCCCTTCCAGCCGGCATGGGCGGCGCCGATGACGCGCGCCTCGTCATCGGCAAACAACACCGGCCCGCAATCGGCGGTCGATGCGCCGATGGCGATGCCCGGACGATCGGTGACGATGGCGTCGGCTTTCGGGCGAGGGCCGGCGAAGGGTTCCCTGGCGACAACGACATCCGGCGAGTGGATCTGGTGCGCGGTCAGCAGATGGTCCGCGGGCACACCCATCCAATCGGCGACGCGCCGCCGGTTCTCGGCGACCAATGTCTGGTCGTCGCTGGAGCCCGTGCCGATGTTGAGGCCCCGATAGATGCCGTCGGAGACGCCGCCGATGCGGGTGAAGTAGCCGTGGCGCATGCCTTGCGCCTTTTCAAGCAGCGGCGAGCGTACTGGATCGGGTCTGGTCTGATTCAGCATGGTTGGGTTTGTCGTCCGTGCAAGGCGGGTTCGTCAAGGCGAAGTTCGGAGACGAGCGGGCCAGCCACCGAGGCCGCGCGCCGATCTCAGCCGCCTTTCGCCTTCGGCAGGACCTTCATCACCTTGAACAACTCGCCCATGGCGTCGGGGCCGGCCAGGCGTTCGACCGCGTCCGATATGACCTGACGTGTTTCGGCATCGGCATCGGCGCCGAGCGTTCCGGCACGTTCGAGCAGGCCCATGCCGAGCAGGAATTCGCCCTGGGTCGACAATTGAACATCGTGACCGTGCGCCCGCGCGATGTCGGCAAGTGCGGCGAAATCGACATGGGCGGTGAGGTCGGCTTCGCCTGGATCGGCCAGAACGTCCTCGCGCTTGTGACGGCGCAGCGCCTGGAAAGTGTCGCCGATCCCCTGCTGCAGATGGCCGTAGTCGATGAAGAGGCCGGCGCCGCCCTGGCTGGCTATGCGTTCGGCGATCTGCGCCATCAGCGCCGAACGGGCAGGCGCCACTTCGACGATGGCGCCTTGCGGCGCATTGGCGGCGCCAGGGGGCAGCAGCGCCGGGTCGACGGATCCCGCGCCGGCGAAGAAGTGCAGCTCATCGGCGCCATCGAGGCCGACCACGCGCTCGCGCCAGCCCGTGCCGACATAGACGAACTGCCGGATCGGCACCGCGTCGAACAATTCGTTGCCGACGATGAAGAGCGGCTGCGGCGGCAGCGTGTCGATGGTCTGGTACCAGGCAAGCGCCGCGTTTTGACCGGCAAGAGTCTGCCTCTGTATCTCAGCCAGGCGCGGGCTGGTCTCGACCATGGCAAAGGAGGCTCTGGCCACCAGCGCCGGGTCGAGACGCGACCAAGTGCGCAGCATGTCCTTCATCAGCGTGCCGCGGCCGGGGCCGATCTCGGCAAAGGTCGCGGGCAGGGGCCGGCCGGCGCCCTGCCAGGCCTGGTAGAGCCAGACGGCGACGAGCTCGCCGAACATCTGGCTGATCTCAGGCGCAGTGATGAAGTCGCCGACGGCGCCGAAGGGCTCGCGCGTCGTGTAATATCCCTCCTCGGGATCGAACAGGCAGAGCGCCATATATTCGCTGACCGGGATCGGCCCCGCCGCGCCGATCAGGCCTTTGATGCGTTCCTTCAGCCGGGTCATGCCGCCCGCGGCTGTGGCGTCGGCTTTGCCGTGACCATGGCCCAGATGCCGGCGAGAACCATCGGCGTGGACAGGATCATGCCCATGGTCAGCCAGCTGGTGCCGAGCAGATAGCCGAGCTGCTGGTCGGGCTCGCGGAAGAACTCGACGAAGATGCGCGACAGGCCGTAGCCGCAGATGAAGGCGCCGCCAACGAAGCGCGGCGTCTTCAGTTTCAGGCGCGAATGGGTAAGGAAGCGCAGCACCAGGAACAGCACCAGGCCCTCGAGCAAGGCCTCGTAGAGCTGGCTTGGGTGGCGGGTGAACGGGCCGCCATTGGGGAATTCGATCGCCCAGGGCACGTTTGACGGCCGGCCCCAAAGCTCCGAATTGATGAAGTTGGCGACACGCACAAGACCGAGCCCGACAGGCACGCCTGCCGACACCACATCGAACAATGTCCAGGTCGGAATGCGGCGCTTGAGCGAAAACAGCGTCATGGCGAGGATGACGCCGAGCAGGCCGCCATGGAAGGACATGCCGCCCTGCCAGACGGCGAAGATGTCGAGCGGATGCGCGATATAGCGCGGCAGGTCGTAGAACAGTACATAGCCGGTGCGCCCGCCGAGCACGACGCCGATCGCCGCCCAGACGATGAAATCGTCAAGGTCCTCGGGCTTCATCGGCAGGTGGCCGTCCGGCCAGAGGTGGGCGTTGGTGACCAGCCGTTTGGCATACCACCAGGCAAAGAGGATGCCGACGATGTAGCCGACGCCATACCAGTGCACAGCCAGCGGCCCGATTTTGACGATGACCGGGTCGATGTCGGGGAAGGGCAGGGAGGCCAGCGGCAGCAGGAAATATTCGCTCAACAGGGTCTCCAGGGCGCGGTCATGTTCGGGCGCGGACCATGCGGCAGGGTTTTGGCGGGGTCAAGGCAACGGCAGCGCGGCAAATCTGACTTTGGGACGCAGCTAATCGCCGTTACGTGGCGGCTTTGGCTTTTGGCCTTGGGCCAATTCCCTGTATTTGGCTTCCAAGCGGTCAAACACCTCTTCGGCAGGCATTGTCCGCTTTGCTTCGACGTCGCTGATGCCCTTGGCGAGCGCTGCGTCTAGTGCGGCAATGCGCTTTTCCGAACCCCCAGTGTTGGGCATCTCACGCTCCCGTTCGACACATCCTATCAGATAATAACGACAACGACGGACACGGTGAGATCAAATCGTAACCAGGTGAGCACGCCGCAATGCGCTTGCATTCCACGCCGCGCGCCACTACGTCAAAACGACAAAGCGAGGATCTGCCATGGCGACCGGACCGAACCGCATTCTCGACGAATTCGCAAAGATCATGACCGACGCCGCGGGTGCCGCGCAGGGCGTTCGGCGCGAAGTGGAGACGGCGTTCCGGGCGCAGGCCGAGCGCATGCTGAATTCCATGGATGTGGTGCAGCGCGAAGAATTCGAGGCGGTGCGCGAGATGGCGGTCAAGGCGCGGGAAGACAACATCCAACTGGCGACGCGCCTCGAGGCGCTCGAGGCCAGGCTCGCCGATCTGACCGGACAGGCCGCACCTGCGGGTGCCGCGAAGCCCCGCGCAAAAAAATAATCGTTAAACTTTTCCACATAGCGCGATCCGAAAAATCGCTTTGCCGTGAATCGCTTACCGGCATTGCATGAATCTTTGTGACAGCCACCTTTCCACATGCGGATGACCCGGTGCGAAAAATTGGGCTGTTCACGCGACTCCCGATCAATAGACTGAATTTGTTGCATGATTCGAAGCAGGGTCATGCGCCGGGCGGTGGGGTCCGGTTGGGTCTTTGCGTTGGAAAGTCCTGACCGTCCGAGTTCTAGACAAGATTGTTCGTCGTGTGTGCCCCGCGGAGCGTGTGGCGCTCCCCTGAACACAGGAAGCATTCATGGAACTCCTCGAACTCGAATTCTCCCGCGAAATCCACCCGGTGGACGTCATCGAGCAGGTGGCCCACAACAATGACTGGTCCTTCGAGCGCGCCGGCGACGACGAGATTTCGATTTCGGTGGCCGGCAGTTGGACCGACTATCATGTCTCCTTTTCCTGGATGGAGGATTTCGAGGCGCTGCACCTGGCCTGCGCTTTCGACATCAAGGTGCCGGAGACGCGCGCGCTGGAAGTGATGCGGCTGTTGTCGCTGATCAACGAGCAGATGCTGTTCGGGCATTTCGACCTCTGGGAGCAGGAAGGTGCGATCATGTTCAGGCAGTCGCTGCTGCTTGCCGGCGGGGTCGAGCCGTCGAGCCAGCAGGTCGAGGTGCTTCTATCGTCGGCGCTCGAAGCTTGCGAATGCTATTTCCAGGCCTTCCAGTTCGTCGTCTGGTCGGGTACATCGGCCAAGGACGCGCTCTCCAGCGTGCTCTTCGAGACCCATGGAAACGCCTGAACCAAGCCGATATCGCCGATGAGTTCCAGCAGCGAGCGCAAGCCCGAGATCAGCTTTGCCGATTTCGACCGTGTCGATATCCGTGCCGGCACGATCGTCGAGGCCGAGCCGTTTCCGGAAGCGCGCAAGCCGGCAATCAAGCTGAAGATCGATTTCGGCCCGGCGATCGGGGTGAAGAAGTCGTCGGCGCAGATCACCAAATACTACGCGCCGGAGACGCTTATAGGCCGGCAGGTCTTCGCGGTGGTCAATTTCCCGCCGCGCCAGATCGGTCCGTTCATGTCGGAGGTCCTCACGCTCGGCTTTCCCGATGAAGAGGGCGCGGTGGTGCTCGGCGCCATCGAGCGCAAGGTGCCGGACGGCGGGCGCCTATTCTAGGACGAGCCTAGGGCGACCCGGAGCCACCCTGTCCTGATCGGCGCGCTTGCTTGACATGCCCAGTGCTTCCTCGACTACGTCCAGGAACATCTCGGCGCAGGCCTTCCAGCTGTAGCGCATGGCGCGCTGGCGTGCTTCGGCGCGATCGACGTCAAGCGCCTTCATCGCCGCCTCGCCCAGGTCGTTCGACACGGCTCCGCCGACGCCATCGCCGACAATGTCGATCGGTCCGGTCACCGGATAGGCGGCCACCGGCGTTCCGCTGGCCAGCGCCTCGATGATGACGTTGCCGAAAGTGTCGGTGCGGCTCGGAAACACGAGCACATCGGCCGAGGCGTAGATCTCGGCCAGCTCGTCGTTCGGGCGATGGCCGAGGAAATGCGCGTCGGGATAGCGCGCCTTGAGTTTTGCCAGTTCCGGCCCTTCGCCGACGATCACCTTGCTGCCGGGCAGGTCGAGATCGAGGAAGGCGGTCAGGTTCTTTTCGATCGCGACGCGGCCGACGCACAGGAAGACCGGGCGCGGAAATCCGGTTTCCTTGCGCTTGTCGGGCCGGAAATGGTCGGTGTCGACGCCGCGCGTCCAGGGCCTCAGCTTGTTGAAGCCGCGCGCCGCGAGATCGTCGGCCAGCGATTGCGTGGCGACAAGCGTGCCCTGTCCGGAATTGTGGAAGTCGCGCAGCCAGTTGTAAGCCCAGCTTTCCGGCACCGGCAGGCGGGCGCTGAGATATTCGGGAAAGCGCGTGTGGTAGCTGGTGGTGAAGGGGCGGCCGGCCTTGCGGCAATAGCGGCGCGCCATGATGCCGAGCGGACCCTCGGTGACGATGTGGATGTGGTCGGCCTTGGCGGCCTCGATCCGGCGCGCCACATGACCCGGCGTCGTCAACGCGAGCCGGATGTCGGGATAGGTCGGCATCGGCAAGGTGCGAAAGAGGTTCGGCGTCAGGAAGTCGAGCTCGACGTCGAAGGGCTTCAGCGCCTCGGTGAGGCGTTCGAGCGTGTGCACCACGCCATTGACCTGCGGCCGCCAGGCGTCGGTGACCATCAGGATGCGCATGGCGATCCCGCTACGTATGACGGTCCATCGCCGCGATAACTCCTGGACGCGCCGGCGCGGTGCCGGAACGGCAGCCAGGCGGCAGCTCGCGCCTCGCTCCAGCGCACCCGGGCAGGGGCGGGATCGAAGCGGGGCGGCAGAGCCGAATCAACAAGAGTCGCGCGCTTCATGCGCGCTCTTCACCATGATTTCATGACGGGCGGATGAAGCTGCTTTTTGATTGAGCATGATCTTGTCCGAAACGAAGGTCGGTTCGGGATCATGCTCTGGCTAGGCGGGCACCTTGATGACGGCGCGCAGGCCGCCGAGCGGACTGTCCTCGAGGCTGATGTCTCCGCCATGGCTGCGGGCGATGTCGCGGGCGATCGACAGGCCAAGTCCGGTGCCGCTGGCATCCAGGTTGCGCGCCTCGTCCAATCGCAGGAATGGCTTGAACACCTCTTCACGCTTGTCGGGCGCGATACCCGGCCCATTGTCGTCGATGGTGACGGTGAGCGAGCCGCGAGCGTGATCGGCGTGGACCTCGACGGTTTTGGCATAGCGGAAAGCGTTTCCGATGACGTTCGAAAGCAAACGGGCAAAGGCGTTCGGCCGCACATGCACGGCCGGATCGCCGGCCAGCGTCGTCGTGAGCTGGCAGCGACGCAATTGCGCTTCCTCGCCGAGCTTCTGGAAATAGGCGTTGAGGTCGAAGCGTCCGGTGTCCTCCGCGGACTCGCCACGGGCAAAGGCGAGATAGCCTTCCAGCATCGACTGCATGTCGTCGATGTCCTGGTTCAGCGCGGCCTTGGTCTCCGCTTTGCCGCCGGCCAGGGCCAGCTGCAGCTTGAAGCGGGTGAGGATGGTCCTGAGGTCGTGGCTGACGCCGGTCAGCATGGCGGTGCGCTGCTCGATCTGGCGCTCGATACGCTCACGCATCTGGATGAAGGCGAAGCCGGCGCGGCGAACCTCCTCGGCGCCGCGCGGGCGGAAATCGCGCGGCATCGGCCGGCCCTTGCCGAAACTCTCGGCGGCCTCGGCGAGCGTCAGGATCGGCCTGATCTGATTGCGCAGGAAGGGAATGGCAATCATCAGCAGAACCAGCGAGGTGCCGACCATCCAGATCAGGAAGATATGCGTATTCGAGGCATAAGCCTGGCTGCGCCGCACGAAGACGCGCAGCACTTTGCCTTCGAGCTGGACGCGGACCTCGACGACGTTCGAGTTGCCGACCGTGTCGATCCAGAACGGACGGTTGATCTGTCTCGTGATCTCCGACGACAGCGCCTCGTCGAGGATCGAGAAGAACGGCTTCGGGCCGGGCGGCGGCAACGGATCTGGCGGCAGCAGATCCACTTTCAACTGCATGCGGTCCTGGGCGATGCGGATGATGTTGGCGTAGTCAGCGTCGTGCGGATAGGTCTCCATCATGTCGATGACGGCAGCAATGTCCGAGATCGTCGCCTGCGACAGGCGCTGGGTGACCGTCTGCCAATGGCGTTCCATGAAGACGAAGGCGATCACCGACTGCAGCAGGATCATCGGCGCGATGACGATGATCAGCGAGCGGGCGTAGAGCCGCTTCGGCATGTAGAGCGCGATCAAGCGCCAGAACCGGTTCCAGGCGCGCGGCATCGCCCTCAGCGTCCGCAGCGCGAGGTCGCCGGGGCCGCTCCCTTTCGGCTGTTCCAGTTGCGTGGTCGCCATTCGCCTTCCGCTCGTCGATGGCCTGTTCAGCAAAGGGCCTTCGACGGTAGTCTATTCGACGCTGAGCCGATACCCAATACCGCGCACCGTCTGCAGCCACACCGGATTGGACGGATCGCGCTCGATCTTGCGGCGCAGCCGGTTGATCTGCACGTCGATGGTGCGCTCGCCGACATCCGATTCATCGCCGACCAGCTCATGGCGCGGTATGGTCTCGCCCGCCCGCGCGGCGAAGATCGCGAGGATCTCCTGCTCGCGGTCGGTCAGCTTAAGCGCCTCGCCGCCGCGCTTCAATTCGCGCTTGGCGATCTGGAACGTGTAGGGCCCGAACACCAGCTGTTCCACCTTCGGCGTTGCGGCCGGGCCGCCACGGCGCAGGATGTTGTTGATGCGCAGGATCAGCTCGCGCGGATCGAACGGTTTCGGCAGGTAGTCATCGGCGCCGGCTTCCAGCCCGCTGATGCGGCTGTCGGTCTCGGACAGCGCCGTCAGCATCAGGATCGGCACGTTCTTCTCGGCCCGCAGCGCCTTGGTGAGATCGACGCCGGTTTCGCCCGGCATCATGACATCGAGCACCAGAAGGTCGAAGTCGAGGCCGGCGAGCTTGCGCCTGGCTTCGCCGGAATTGCCAGCGACAGTGACGCGAAAGCCATTCTCGGACAGATACTGCTTGAGCAGGTTGCGGATACGCGTGTCGTCGTCAACGACCAGAAGATGCGGCGCGTCATCGTCGGGCGCGGCCGGATGATCGACCTTCTCAATGGTCTCCATGGTTCTTCCCCGATGTTTGCGCAGGCACAATGTCGATCTGCGCTCTTAGTTCCGGATTGACCATCGCTTCCAGGAATCGCTCGATCGTGGCGCGTTCGGTGGCTCCGGAATCCTCCAATGCCGCACGGATGCGGCGCGACTGTGGCCGCGCCAATGCCAAGGCCAGCGCGCGGCCCTTGGCGGTCGGGTAGAGCTCGCGCTGCCGGCGGTCGCGCGGGCCCTGCACCTGGACGATATGATCGGTGTCGATCAGCTGCTTCAAAACCCGCGCAAGGCTCTGCTTGGTGATCTTCAGCACATCGAGCAGCTCGGCGACGGTGAGGCCCGGCCTGCGGTTGACGAAGTGCAGCACACGGTGATGGGCGCGGCCGAAGCCATAGTCCGCGAGGATCTGGTCCGGGTCGGAGGTGAAATCGCGATAGGCGAAAAAGAACAGTTCGATGATGGCGAAGTCGATGCCGTCCTCATCGGCGATCGCCGTCCTGATCGGTTTTCCGGCTGCGGGGCTCGTCATCAATTTCTCCATGCGAGGCGGGAATTATGTCAGTACTATTGACGTAATTCCCGGGCAAATGATAATTTTTGACAAGCTTTTCGGCGGATTGCGAACGAAAAGGCAAGCGGAAGCCGTTTTTCCGGAACTTCCTGAGTTTGCCACGAATTGAATATCCGCCTACGCTTCCAAGCACTGGCCAGCGTTTCGGATCCTGTTCGGATCCTGTGATGGGGCCGGCACGAAGGCTATAAAAAACATAACGATTTGCGGGCACCCGCCCGCGGGAGGTTTCCATGGCATCCGTTCCCTTCGATCAACTGGACGGCTTCATCTGGATGAACGGCGAGTTCGTCAAATGGGCCGACGCCAAGATCCATGTGCTGACCCACGGCCTGCACTATGCCAGCGCCGTCTTCGAGGGCGAGCGCGCCTACGGCGGCCAGATCTTCAAGCTGACCGAGCACAATGAGCGTCTGCATGAATCGGCACGCCTCTTGGGCTTCAAGATTCCCTATCCGGTCGCCGAGATCGACGAGGCCTGCCGGACGCTTTTGAAGAAGCAGGGTTTTCAGGACGCCTATGTGCGTCCGATCGCCTGGCGCGGCAGCGAGCAGATGGGCGTCTCGGCGCAGAACAACCGCATCAATTGCGCCATCGCCATCTGGCAATGGCCGAGCTATTTCGATCCCGCGCAGAAGCTCAAGGGCATCCGTCTCGATGTCGCCGAATGGCGACGGCCCGATCCGCGCACCGCGCCGTCCAAGTCCAAGGCCGCCGGCCTCTACATGATCTGCACGCTGTCCAAACATGCTGCCGAGGCCAAGGGCTATGCCGACGCCATGATGCTCGACTGGCGCGGCCAGGTGGCGGAAGCCACCGGCGCCAATATCTTCTTCGTCAAGGACGGCAAGATCCATACGCCGACGCCCGACTGCTTCCTCGACGGCATCACCCGCCGCACGGTGATCGGCCTGGCCAAGGATCGTGGTTTCGAAGTGATCGAGCGCGCCATCATGCCGGAAGATCTCGAAGGTTTCGAGCAATGCTTCCTGACCGGTACCGCGGCCGAGGTAACACCGGTTTCGGAGATCGGTCCATACCGATTCGAGGTTGGCGAGATCGCCAAGACCTTGATGAACGACTATTCTGCTGCAGTGCAACCAAAGCACGCGATCGCCGCAGAATAGCGATAGTCACAGCTTTTTGTGCAATAGGGGCGGTTTTCGGGCCGCCCTTTTTATTTAAGCTTTCATGCATTTGACTTTCGGACGGTTCGGCGTCTCATGACGGTGTCGGCCCTTGGAGGCAGGCGGCTATGGAGGGACTAGTTACATGGATACGAACACGCTCGTTGCGATCGTTATACAGGTGATTACGGGTGTCATCGGTGGCCAAGCGGTCGGCGCGGCGCTCAAGCAGGCGGCGTTGGGTCAGCTTCCCAAAATCCTCGGCGGTGCCATCGGCGGCGTCGCCGGGGCGGCCATTCTCGGCAGCCTTCTCGGCGGCGGCACGGTCGATCCGGCGGCGGCCGCGGCAGCGGCAGGCGGACTTGGCAGCGCGCTCAACGTGCAGAACATCGTCGGCGGCGCCGGCGGCGGCGCGATCCTGACCGCCATCATCGGCGCGGTCATGGGTGCGATGAAGAAGTAAGGCCTGCCGCTTCAGGCTTTCAAATGGGCGGCTTCGGCCGCCCATTTTCGTTGCCGGGATATTTATGCCGGCCGGCAGTGGACGGCGTTTGCCGGCCTGTCTACATCAGGGCGACAACCGGAGCGGTTCGGACTTTTCCTGGAATTGCTCGAGAAAGGAAAGCCATGGGTCAGCTCAATGCCGGCATCGTGCCGGTCACGCCGTTCCAGCAGAACTGCACCATCCTGTTCGACATGGACGACAAGAACGGCGTCGTCGTCGATCCCGGCGGCGATATTGACCAGGTGCTCAAGGTGCTGAAGGACAATGCCATCAAGGCCGGCGCGATCTGGATCACGCATGGCCATATCGACCATGCCGGCGGCGCGATGGAGTTGAAGGATGCGCTGGGCATCGACATTATCGGCCCGCACGAAGCCGACAAGCCGCTGCTTGCCAATCTCGAGAACCAGGCCAAGCGCTTCGGCCTGACCGATCCGGTGCGTAACTGCGTGCCGGACCGCTTCCTCACCGAAGGCGAGACGGTGTCCTTCGGCGATCACGTGTTCGAAGTGCTGCATTGCCCGGGGCACGCGCCGGGCCATGTCGTCTACTACAACCGCGCGGCCAAGTTCGCGCATGTCGGTGACGTGCTGTTCCGCGGCTCGATCGGCCGCACCGATCTGCCTGGCGGCGACCACGCCGCGCTGATCGCCTCGATCAAGGACAAGCTTCTGCCGCTTGGCGACGATATCGGCTTCATCTGCGGCCATGGACCGGGCAGCCGTTTCGGCGACGAACGGCGGACCAATCCCTTTCTCACCTGACCCGCATGCAAAGAAAAAGCGCCGCTGGAGGCGGCGCTTTTCTGGGCAGGGAACCCAGGCGGTGCTCAAAAGCTCCGCCTAGTTGGCGACGCAGAAATGCTGCTCGCCATCATTGCCGGTGAACGTGCCGGTACGCGAGTTGAAGGTGCGGTAGCGGTCCGAGCAATACTCATACCAGCCGCGGGTCCACGGCTCGGCATAGCGGTCGGCATAGACGACACGCGGCTGCTGCACGTAGTAGCGGCGCACCGGCCGATCGACATAGTAGTCGTCACCATAGGCCGGTTCGTAATAGCGTGGTCCGGGGTTGCTGAGCGCGCTGCCGATCAGGGCGCCGGCCGCGAGGCCGACAACGCCAGCGGCAAGAGCGTCGCCGTTATGATGGCGATGATGGTGCCAGCGCCAGTCGTCAGCATTGGCCGCCGAGAAGGTGGCCAGGGTGGTCGCGGCAATGCCAACGCTCAGGATGGCGGTCTTGAGAAAACGGTTCATCTTCGGTCTCCTTCGCGCCGGCCCGCGCATTTTTTTGGGGATACGGACCGGCTTTAGAAAAGGTTAATAGAAGACCGTGGCTGAACGGAGGCTGAACGGAAATCGGCGTAAACGATTTTTCGTGGCCTGGCGGTTTTTCGAGGCTTGGGCACAGCCCGATACCGGGCGGGAGCGCCCCGCCTGACATAGCCTCCGTCGGATCCGTCGTGAGCCGGCTCAGCCGATCGACAGATTGACGGCCTTCGGACCCTTACCGCGCTTGTCCGGCTCGGTGTCGAATGTCACTTTCTGCCCATCCTCAAGACCGGGAAGGCCCGACGCCTGCACGGCCGAGATGTGGACGAAGACATCCTTTGCGCCATCGTCGGGCGTGATGAAGCCGAAGCCCTTGGCATGGTTGAAGAATTTGACGGTGCCGGTCTGCGGCATGGGAAACTCCTTTGATCCCATCAAGTCAAGTCTCGGGCCGGCAAATTGCCCGAGAGGAAATTTGTCCTTTATTTTAGCGTCATCGGCAAGAGAAAGTTTTCGCCTGCCGATCCAAGCATTTGCGCGCGAAAAAGGCGCGACGGTTCCGTCGCGCCTTCGCAATTTCGAGCCTGTCCAAAAGCCCGTTCAGGATCCTGCCGCATCATTGCATCCGCAAAGGACAGGCGATTGCGCCGATCAGGCGGCGCGCAGGTTGACCGCCTTCGGGCCTTTGCCCATGCGGTCCGGCTCGACGTCGAAGGTGACCTTCTGGCCGTCGACCAGCGTGCGCAGGCCGGATGCCTCGATCGCGGAAATATGGACGAACACGTCCTTGGCGCCGCCATCCGGCGTGATGAAGCCGAAGCCTTTGGTGGCGTTGAAGAACTTTACGGTACCGGTCTGGGCCATTGGGGAAACTCCTTCACCCGTGTCAGTCTTGTGGTTTGCCCGCTGCCTCGCGCCTTGGGCAAATCCCGGTGGTTGCTTCGGCGGTCATGCATTCGCGCATGGTCAAACCCCCCGCCGAAAAACGGGGTTGTCAGAGATTCACACTTATCGGGGAAAGGTCGTCCAAAACGTTCCGCTCTCCGGGTCGCAAATGCCCGAACGGGGAAATTTATTACACGGAAACGTGATGGTTGCAAGACGACGGTCGCGGGCGGCCCGCGGCGCGTCCAACGCTGGGCTTCGAGTAGACCCCGTGCCGGCACGGGTCATCGGCCAGAGAGGGGCCAAGCATGGGCCAGAGCGGGGCTGTCGGCCAAGGGCCTGGGGGCGCCACAAACGGTGGTTGCGTTTGCCGCGGGGAATGCGAGGATGTCGCGAGTTGGCATCACCGGGTCGGGATGAAGGAGGGACAGATGCGGTTTCTTGCGATCTCGCGTCAGGCCGCTGTCATTTTCATCCTGTCCGCGCTGCTGGCGGCCTGTACGGTGGTCGTCGACGATGGGCCCCGGCCGCGCCCGCCCAGGCCGCATCCGCAGCTCTGCACCATGCAATACCAACCGGTCTGCGCCCGGCGCGGCGGCGACCGCCAGACCTTCGCCAATGCCTGCCTGGCCGAACGGGAAGGGTATCGCATCCTGCGCGACGGTCCTTGCCGCGACGGCGGTGGTGGCGGCGAGCCGACATTCTGCACACGCGAATACGCCCCGGTCTGCGCCAGGCGCCATGGGCAAGTGCGCACTTTCCCGAACGCATGCGAGGCCCGCGCGGCGGATTACCGCGTCGTCGGCGACGGGCCGTGCTGAAAAGCAACGCGGTGTCCGGCTCAACAGGCGGGTATGGACACCGCAATGCGCGTGGTGTTGCTTAGCCTTGAATCTCTTGCCCGCATGGCTTAGGTCCGGCGGACCAACAAACACGGCAGGTTTCCCATTAACAGAGATCAAAGAAGAGCGGCGAATGCGGGCGGCAAGCCGGGAACGGCCAGCCCGCTCGATCCCTATGTGCAGCGGGCGCTGCAGCTGCACCAGGCCGGGCGCCGTCAGGAAGCCGAGGCGCTCTATCGGCAGGTTCTGGGGCAGCAGCCGAACCATGCCGCCGCCTTGCAATTCCTCGGACTGCTGCTGCACCAGACCGGCCGCAGCGAGGAGGGGCTCGAGCTCATCGAGCAGTCGGTGACGCTGCAGCCCAGGAATGCCGACTTCCTCAACAATATGGGCACCGTCATGCGCGACCTCGGCCGGGTCGCCGCCGCGGTCGATTTCTTTCGCGGCGCGGTGGATATCAAGCCGGACCAACTGGCCGCGCGCGACAATCTCGGCTCGTCGCTGAAGCAGCTCGGCCAGTTCGACGCCGCCGAGGAGATCTTTCGCGGCACGATCGGCCGCAACCCGTTCCATGTCCGCGCCCGCATCGGGCTTGCGGAAACGCTGCAGGAGGCCGGGCGGCTGGATGAGGCGATCAAGCTGTTCCGCGAGTCCTTGTCGATCCGGCCGAAGGACGCCGAGCTGCTCTACGGCCTGGGCGTGGCCATGATGGAGAAGGGCAAGCTCGACGAAGCCGCCGATCTTGCCCGACAGGCGGTGGCCGTTGTTCCCGGCATGGCCAAGGCCTGGCTGCTTTTGACCCAGGTCAAGCGTCAGACCGAACGCGACAAGGAGCTTGCCGGCATGGAGGCCGAGCATGCCAAGGCGCCACAGGGCAGCCTGGCGCGCATGCAGCTTTCCTTCGGTCTCGGCAAGGTCAATGACGACCTCAAGGACTATGGCCGCGCTTTCGACTATTTCGCCGAGGGCAATGCCATCCGCCGCCAGGGCATCGACTACGATCCGGTCCGCACGCGCGGCGAATTCGAGGCGATGAAAGCGGCCTTCGACAAGACCTTCTTCGAGAAGCACCGGACAAGCGATATTTCAGCCGACACGCCGATCTTCGTTGTCGGCATGCCGCGTTCCGGCACCACGCTGGTCGAGCAGATCATCGCCAGCCATCCGCAGGTCTATGGCGCCGGCGAGTTGAACATCTTGAAGACGGCCGTCGGAAAGCAGTTTCCGATGAGCATGCCGGGTGGATTCCCCGCCGGGATCGCCGACACGCCCGACAAGGCCTTCGCCGAGGCGGGTCAGGCCTATCTCGACATGCTGCATAGCCGCTATCCGGGCTACCGCCATGTCACCGACAAGATGCCGGGGAACTTCATGCTGGTCGGCTTCCTGCACATGATGCTGCCGAAGGCCAAGATCGTCCATTGCGCGCGCGACGCGGCGGCGACGTGCCTGTCGATCTTCAAGGTGCATTTCCGCGGCGACAGCCATCGTTACGGCTACGACCTAGGCGAGCTCGCGGATTTCCATAACCTCTACACCGACATCATGGCGCATTGGCACAAGGTGCTGCCAGGCGTCGTGCACGATGTGCGCTATGAGGATTTCGTCGCCGACCAGGAAGGGCAGACGCGGGCGCTGATGGCGCATCTCGGCCTGCCCTGGGACGACAAGGTTCTGTCCTTCCACGAGACGGACCGGCCGGTGCGCACCGCTTCCGCCGCGCAGGTGCGCCAGCCGATGTATCAGGGCTCGGTCGATCTGTGGAAGCGGTATGGGGATCGACTGAAGCCGCTGCTGGACAAGCTGCAGAACGGATAGAGCAAGCATTGAACCGGCAGGCCGCTTGCTCTGAGTCATCGCAGGGGTCCGCGATTAGCCGCTACCTCGCGACCTCGTCATTCCAGGGCGGAGCAAGGAGCGAAGCGACGCGCGCAGACCCTGGAATCCATGCCGTTACCTCGATCGAAACGTGCAACGGTGCAGAATTCTGGACCGCCGCGGCGCTTCCAAGTCACGGCATGGATCCTCGGGTCTGCGCAGGAGCTCCGCTCCTGCTCCGCCCGTGGATGACGACCGATAGGCTGTGATCAAAGCTCGATGAACGGCTGGAAGCCGCCGAAGATCATGCGCTTGCCATCGAAGGGCATGGCGGACCAGTCCATCTTGAGACGTTCATCGGCCATCACCTTGGCCATGACCGCGTCGCGGCTCTGTCTGGATTCGTAGACGACCCAGGCGAAGATGACGATCTCGTCGTCCTTCGCCTGTACGGCACGCGGAAACGAGGTCAGCTCGCCATAGGGCACGTCGTCACCGATGCATTCGACATAGGAGAGCGCGCCGTGCTCCATCCAAATCGGGCCCGCGGTGTTGGCCAGCTTCTTGTAGTCGTCGAGATTTGCCTTCGGCACGGCAATCACGAAACCGTCGACATAGGACATGGTGAAACTCCTTGGTTGGGCCCGGCTTTCCCTCCTCCCTTTGCGGGAGAAGGTGGATCGGCGCGCAACGCCGACTTGGATGAAGGGTGCCTCAGCCTGGCGCCAAGCTACCCCTCACCCGGATTGCCAGCCGATTTGCGAAGGGCAAATCGGGGCAATCCGACCTCTCCCACAGACAGGAGGAGAGGTGGACGGCTCACTTCACCGGCGCGTTCATCGCCCAGGCGATGCCGAAGGGGTCTTTCACCTGGCCCCAGCGGTCGCCCCAGAACATCACCTGCAGCGGGGTGACGACCTCGCAGCCGGCATCGACCGCCCGCTTCCACCAGGCGTCGATGTCGTCGCTGCCGAGATGGAGCTGCAGCGTATAGCCCTGCGCCGCCTGGTGCGGATGGCCGTGTTCCGGATAGGCGTCGCCCAGCATCAGCGTCGAGCCGTTGACGTAGAGATGGATATGCATGGTGCGGCCCTTGTCGTCCGGCGGATAGGCGAACACTTCCTCCGCGCCAAAAGCCTTCTTGTAGAATTCGGCGGCCTTGATGGCGCCGTCGACCTGCAGGTAGGGGGTCAGTCCGCCAAGGACCTTGGCGCGGGGCGGGGTCTGGTCGTTCATATTCGTGTTCCTCTTCACGGGTTTGACGTGGCTTGCGGCCCAAGGACGGACGAAGCGGCGGCGATCCTACATGCCTCCAGAAATTCTTCTTAAGCGCCTTGCCTTGAAGGCGCGCGGCCGCGGGACAATCGCATTGAAAGCATCATTTTATATGACCTTCGCCGAGAAGGTGCTGGCGCGGCGGCTTTCGCGCGTTTCGAAAATCTCCGGAAAGCCGATGTCCTTGCGCAGCTCTGCGGGCAGCGACAGCAGGATGCGCTCGCTGCGGTGACGGGCACGCGCCTCGGCATACCGGTTGGCGAGGCGGCCGATGGACGACAGTACCGACATGACAATTCTCCCTGGTTGATGCCGGCATCATCGTGTCGGCATCCCAAGGACGAGGCGGCAACAGGCGATCCGACAGATCGCTCCAAATCTTTTTCAGAACACCGATGCCGCCAGCGCGGTGTCGTAATACTCCACCATCTCGATGATCTCGCCGTCGCGGACCGTCCAGAAATTGGCGGTGCGCATGATGAGCTCCTCGCCGGTGGTACGGCGCGTCATATGGATCTCGACCTGCGCGGCAACCTTGTCGCCGCCGTCGATGATCTCGACCGGGACGAAGTGGCGGTATTCGAAGTCATCGTCGAGCGCCAGGAGCCTGGAGAGGAATTCCTGTTTGCCGTGCGCGGTGCCGGCATGACGCGATTGCCGGGGATCGGCAATCCAGCGGAACACGACATCCTCCGCGCACCGCGCCAGGGCACCCTCGATGTCGCGGTCCGCATAGGCTTTGTAGAGATTGCTGACGATTTCCACTGCACGCATGGCCCGTCCCCTCCATGGTTGAGCAATTCAGCATGCGCTTTTTTTAGCAGATGGAAAAGTATCGCCGGGCCGGCGGCGACGGCCCGGCGGGTGTATCGTCTCTCAGTTCGGCGTTTCGGCGACGGAGCGGAAGAACGCTTCCGGGTCGTCGACCTCGGTCAGCCGCCGCTTCTCGATCAGCCAGAAGCGGTTGCCGACGGCGCGGATGAAGGAGCGGTCGTGCGAGGCAAGCAGACAGCTTGCCTGATGCTTCAGCAACTCGTCCTCCAATGCTTCCTGGCCATCGATGTCGAGATGGTTGGTCGGCTCGTCGAGCAGATAGAAATTGGGGTTGGTCAGCCGCAATACCAGCATCATCAGTCTCGACCGCTGCCCGCCCGACAAGGCGCCGATCTTTTTGTCCTGCATCTCGATGACGACGCCGGCGCCGGCAAGGAGCGAACGCGCCCGCTGCTCGCCGATCTCGAACCGGCGCGAGACCATTGCCAGCGGCGTGTCTTCGCCATTGATGCCCGACAGCGCCTGGTCGCTGTAGCCGAGCACGGTCGACGGCGTCACCTTGATGTTCGCAATCGAGCCGGGTTCGGCAATGGCGTTGCGGATCATGGCGATGAAGCGCGTCTTGCCGACGCCGTTGCGGCCGAGCAGCACGATGCGATCGTCCTGGCAGATATGGCGCTTCCCGGTCCTGAATAGCAGTGTGCCATCAGGCGTTTCGACCGCCGCGTCCTCCAGCGTGATCAGCACCTTGGCGTGGGTGCCGCGGTTCGCCAGCCTGATCGCGCCGGCCGAGCGCTCGCGATGCGCTTGTACGGCGGCATCCTCCAGCTTCTCTGCCCGCTCCTTCAACTGCTTGGTCTTCACCGTCAAAAGGTCGCTGCCTGAATTGATGCCGATGTTGTTCAGCTTGGCGGCTTGCTTGCGCAGCTGCTGGGCGATCTTCATGTCGCGCTCGAACTTGCGCGCCATCGAGGCGTCGAGCTCGTCGAGCGCATGCCTGGCGCGTGAATAGGGCAGAGCGAACACCGGCGACTCTTCGGGACGCAGGAACAGCGTGCGGTTGGTGACAGCGTCGAGGAAAGCGCGGTCATGGCTGGCGACGATCACAGGCACGTCGGGCGGCAGCGCGTTCAGCCAGTCCTCCAGCTGGCCGATCCTGGCGAGGTCGAGATGATTGGTCGGCTCGTCGAGCAGAAGCACGTCGGGATCGGTGACCCAGACACGCGCGATCAGCGCCAGCCGCTGCCAGCCGCCGCTCAGCGCGCGCATCGGCCGGCCGCGCATGTCTTCCGGCACGTCGAGCGAGTCGAGAACCACGTCGACGCGCCACAACTCGCTGTCGCGCTGCTCGACCGGCAAGGCGTCGGCGACGACGTCATGGAAGCTGCGGTTGAGCAATGCGCCGGGAACGGATTGCTCGACATGGCCGACGCGCAGGCCGCGTGACCGGGTGATGTCGCCGGAGGTGGGTTCGAATTCACCGGCCAGGCATTTGAGCAAGGTGGACTTCCCACGGCCATTGGCTGCGACGATGCCCAGCCGGTCGCCGGCGCCGATGGTGAGGTCGAGGTTGGAGAAGAGCGGCGCACTCATGGTGACGCCGACGGATTTGAGGCTGATCAGGGCCATTCGATTTCTCTGGTCTTGCCGGAAAGTCCGGCTGATGCACTTTGACGGTGCGCCGGCTGATCAACGGATCAGCTTAGCGGCACCACGAAGGGCAGACCAAAAATCGAAACGGGAAAAACCCGGACCGTCCGGTCAGCCCTGCAAGCAAGCTCGCAGGGCGCAAATCGGGCCACGCTGACGATGGTGATCGATAGACACGCAGCCCTCCTTTCCAGAGTTCGAGTTGGGGTTGGGTACACCGGGGAGGGGGCGAATGGCAAGGGGCGGCGAAGTTCACAGCTGCAACGGAGTCGCCGCGTTCCTTCGCGCCCCCCTCTGGCCTGCCGGCCATCTCCCCCGGGGGGAGATTAGCTGTCATAGGCGCCTCGCCAATCGCCAGCGTTGCAAGATGGAAGCCGGCGCTTCAGCCGCCAATCTCCCCCCTCGTGGGGGAGATGTCCGGCAGGACAGAGAGGGGCGCTGTCCCGCCAGCATCTCAACGTGTCTTGAACCGACCTTCGGAAATCAATGCCCTGGCCGTCCCGTCTTGCCCGGTCGACGCTTCTGGCGACGCTCGTCGGCCGGCTCCTCGTAGGAGCCGATGCCCGAACGCTGGCGGACGATGGGTTTGCTGGAATCGCCGCGTTCCTTCGCGCCCCCCTCCGTCCTGCCGGACATCTCCCCCACAAGGGGGGAGATCGGCTTTGGCTTCGCCGGCACTTTTCCCTCGACGGGCTTTTCCGTACGGCGCACCGTCATCTCGTCGAGCGAGTTCTTGCGGAACAACGGCTTGGTGCGGTCGCCGGGAATGCCGAAGTCGGAGCCGTGCGCTTCTGCCGCCGACTGTTTCTTGAACAGCGAGCGCGACACGGCGCCCGCCGGTGTCGCCATGTCGGTGCCAGGCCCCATGTCGTCGATCGACGGCTTGGCGAAGAGTGGCTTCTTCACCGGCACGGCGCCGTCGGCGCCCATCTCGTCGAGATGCGGCTTGCGGAACAGGTTGGGCCGGGCGGCCTTGGCCGCTTCCTCGGCGGCGCGCGCTTCGTCGAGCCTGCGGAAGCGCTCCTGTTCCTCGGCGGTACGATGCCTGGCCACGCCCTTGTTGTGCTTGCCCTTCTCGCGGCCCGAAGCGGGGCTCTGGCTTTCCACCTCACGCGCCAGCGGGTCGTCGGAGATGGCAAGCTCCATCTCGCGCAGCCGCTTGATCTCGTCGCGGATGCGCGCGGCCTTCTCGAAGTCGAGATTGGCGGCGGCATCGCGCATCTGCTTGTCGAGCGCCTCGAGATGCGTCTTCAGATTGTTGCCAATCATGGCGCCGGCATCGTCGGTGAACTGCGAGATGTCGGCGCGGACGTGGTCCTTCTCGTAGACGGAATCGAGGATGTCGGCGATGCGCGACTTGACCGATTCCGGCGTGATGCCGTTGGCGGCGTTCCACTCCATCTGCTTCTCGCGGCGGCGGTTGGTCTCCGCCATCGCCCGCTCCATCGAGCTGGTGATCTGGTCGGCATAGAGGATGACCTTGCCGTCGACATTGCGGGCGGCGCGGCCGATGGTCTGGATCAGTGAGGTTTCCGAACGCAGGAAACCTTCCTTGTCGGCGTCGAGGATGGCGACGAAGCCGCACTCCGGAATGTCGAGGCCTTCGCGCAGAAGGTTGATGCCGACCAGCACGTCGAAGGCGCCAAGGCGCAGGTCGCGCAGAATCTCGATGCGCTCCAGCGTGTCGATGTCGGAATGCATGTAGCGAACGCGAATGCCGTTCTCATGCAGGTACTCGGTGAGATCCTCGGCCATGCGCTTGGTGAGCACGGTGACCAGCGTGCGGTAGCCGAGCCGCGTCGTGTCGCGGATTTCGCCGACGACGTCGTCGACCTGGCTCTTGGCCGGACGCACCTCGACCGGCGGGTCGATCAGCCCGGTCGGGCGGATGACCTGCTCGGCGAAGACGCCGCCGGACTGCTCCAGCTCCCAGCCGCCCGGTGTCGCCGAAACGGCGACCGAGAGCGGTCGCATGGCGTCCCATTCCTCGAAGCGCAGAGGCCGGTTGTCCATGCAGGAGGGCAGGCGGAATCCGTACTCCGCCAGCGTCGCTTTGCGGCGGAAGTCGCCGCGATACATGCCGCCGATCTGCGGCACGGTGACGTGGCTCTCGTCGATGAAGATCAGCGCATTGTCCGGGACATATTCGAACAGCGTCGGCGGGGGATCGCCCGGCTGGCGGCCAGTGAGATAGCGCGAATAGTTCTCGATGCCGGCGCAGGAGCCGGTCGCCTCCAGCATCTCCAGATCGAAGCGTGTGCGCTGTTCCAGCCGCTGCGCCTCCAAGAGACGCCCAGCCTTTTCAAGCTCTTGCAGGCGGTGCTTGAGCTCTTCCTTGATCGACTTGATGGCTTGATTCAAGGTCGGGCGCGGCGTCACATAGTGCGAATTGGCGTAGATCTTGACGCTCTTCAGCTCGCCGGTCTTCTGGCCGGTCAGCGGATCGAATTCCGTAATCGACTCGATCTCGTCGCCGAACATCGAGATGCGCCAGGCGCGGTCTTCAAGGTGGGCGGGAAAGATTTCGATCGTGTCGCCGCGCACACGGAACGAGCCGCGCACGAAGTTGATGTCCTGGCGCTTGTATTGCTGGGCGACGAGGTCGGCGAGAAGCGAGCGCTGGTCGAGCCGGTCGCCGACCTGCATCTGGAAGGTCATCGCCGTGTAGGTCTCGACCGAGCCGATACCGTAGATGCAGGAGACCGAGGCGACGATAATGACGTCGTCGCGCTCCAGCAGCGAGCGCGTCGCCGAGTGGCGCATGCGGTCGATCTGCTCGTTGATCGAGGATTCCTTCTCGATATAGGTGTCGGTCCGGGGCACATACGCTTCCGGCTGGTAGTAGTCGTAGTAGGAGACGAAATACTCGACCGCGTTCTCGGGGAAGAACTTCTTGAACTCGGCGTAGAGCTGCGCGGCCAGCGTCTTGTTGGGCGCCAGGATCAGGGCCGGGCGTTGCGTTTCCTCGATCACCTTGGCCATGGTGAAGGTCTTGCCCGAGCCGGTGACGCCGAGCAGCACCTGGGTGCGGTCGTGCCGGTCGACGCCTTCGACGAGGTCCTTGATGGCGGTCGGCTGGTCGCCAGCGGGCTCGAAGTCCGACACCATCTTGATGGCGATGCCGCCTTCCGACTTCTCCGGGCGGGCCGGCCGGTGCGGCGTCCAGAGCTGGCCGTCCTTGTGCAGCGGATTGCCGGATTCGATCAGCGCCGACAGCGCCGCGACGGTCGCGGTGACGCCGCTGGACGAAACCTGCTCTGCATCCTCCAGGCTGATGTCGAGACCGGCTACCGGGTTGAGACCGGCGGCGGCGCGCTCCTTGGCCGAGGCCGCGCCGCCCATCGAGGTGCCGCGCGCCGTGCGCCCGGGCGCCGACGAGCGCTCTGGGATCTTCTTCGGGGCTTTGGCCTTCGGCTGCTTTTCCGCCTCGCGCTCGATCTGCCCAGCCCAATCGGAGATCGAGCCGGTCAGCGGCGCCCCGGTGAAATCAGCCTGCGGCGCCTCGGCGAAGCCGCCGGGATTCAACGGCTCGGCGGCGTCGAGGAAGTCGGTCAGCGGGCTGCGCCGCTTCGGCGCGCCGTCTTGCGAAGGCGTCTTCTTGTCAGGATGTCTGGCCATGGCCCGAATATGGGTGGACTCGGCCGAAATGGAAAGGGGCGAGTGAAAGGGCGCCAGCCGGGCGCGGACGCTGCTGACAGAAGGCTGTCAGCAGAGGCGTCATGATCCGATGTGGCTGGCTAACGCCGACCTCAGGTTCCTCGCCCCGCCAGAGGCGCGGAGAGGTGTCCGCGAAGCGGACGGAGAGGGGCTTCGTAAGGTGGAAGCCCCTTCTCTTCGAGGCGCTTTCGCCGCCCGAACCGACGCTCCCCTCTGCGTCCCGGCTTCGCCGAGCCACCTCTCCCCATTCCATGGCGGCGAGGAACCCAAGACTTGCGACCCTCAGTTGAACCACAGCGCGAATGTCAAAAAGCCGGCGCCGCCGAACTCGCGCTGGATCTGGTCGAAATCGTTGCTGGTGAGGATCTTGCCGTTTTCGAGATAGGGCGCGATGCCGGGGCCGGTGATCGACAGAACGAGGTCGAAGGGTTTCGGCTCGTCGAAGAAGCGCTTCATGTTGATGCCCTTGCCGGCGATGCGGAAATGCGGCAGCAGCACGCGGCCTTCGAGAAGGTCCTCGGCCATGGTCAGCGTGGCGAGCCAAGCGGTTACCTGCTCCTGGCCGACGTCGAGGCCGGTGAGGGGATTGGCGCCTTTCTGCTGCGGTCCCGGCAGCCATTCGCGGTCATTGTCGGTCTCGGCCAGGATCGCTTTCCAGTCTTCGCGCGACAGCCGGATCATCTCCAGCAGATGGCGTCGTGCGGCCTGCCGGCGTTCCGGCTCGACCACCGGCCAGTTGACGAGATGCACCAGCGAGATGAAGTCGGCGAAGCGCCATTCCGAGGCGAACATGTTGCCGCTCATGCCGCCGTCCAGCGGCACCAGGACATCCTGCAGCGGCAGTTTGGCGCGCGGGAACAGCATGTGGAAAGAGCCGTCGAACATGGCCTTGAAATCATGCGACAGCCAGAAATCGGCCTGCGCCATCAGGAACTCGGCATAGCCCTGCAGCCAGAAGCCGTCGGCGCGATCAAAGCGGAAGGTGAGCGAAGGCGCGGCAGCGCTCGTGTCGATGCTGCCATGCGCGAGCGAAGCCATGATCGCGGCGAAGCTTTCGTCGGGCGCTATGGCGCCGTCCTCGTTGAGATCGATACCGGCGCGGGTGAGGTCAACGACCATGCCGATGTCGGCGTTGGCCGGGACGGAACCCAGCGTTGCGGCGGATTTTTCCAGGCGGTCGCGGAAGGAGACCAGGATGGCGCGGAATTCCTCATAGGTCAGCGGCTGCGGGTTGGGATTGTCGGGCACGGGCAGCTGCATCAGCGGCAGCATGAAGGATTTCGGGCTGTCGAAGCCGTGGCGATGCAGGCCGCCGGCGAGGAGCTCGAGCGCGGTGAAGAACTCGCCGGCGCCGGCCGCATAGGCCGCTGCCGGGTCCTTCGCCGCTGCCGCCTCCAACGTCGACAGCGCCGCGTTCCGCTCTGCCACGCTCTTCGCCTCGAACATGGACTTGGCTGCGTCCGGCATCTCCGCCCAGGCGAAGGATGCCGGCAGGAATGCAAACAAGGCTGCTGCAAGGATCGCTCTACGCATCGTCATCGCCCTCCACTGCGTCGTGTTGCAAGCATACACGCATTTGGCTCGTGGCGTCGCCTAGCCCACGCCGATTGGCGGGCTGCTTTCGATACGGCGGCCGGCTTCAATCGGCCGGTCAGACAGTCTAGAGAAAGCAAAACTGGACCTGCCCGTGTCGAATTATCCGCTTTCCTACAAACTGTCCTGGTTGCCACGCCTGCTGCGACCGTCTCTCGGTGGCGACCGAAACGGTTTTGTGGCGCCGGCGGCGAGGTTGATCGATCCGCCGCCCATGCGGACAGTGCGGCTGGCGTTTGTCGGCGACATTTCGGCCGTTGCCAATCGCGATGCCCCGGAATGCGATCCGACGATCGCCGCGCTGCTCTCCTCCGCTGACCTCGTGGTCGGCAATTGCGAAAGCCCTATCGTCGAACGTCCATACACGACCATGGGCACGCGGCTCGGCACGCATCATGCGATGAGCGAGCGTTTCCTGGCCGATGCGCTCGCAGCAGCCGGCATTGCGCGTGACAGGCTGGTGCTGTCCCTGGCCAACAACCACGTGCTCGATCAGGGCATAGCCGGTTTCGAGGAAACGCTTGCGGCGCTCAACCGGCTCGGGATCCGGACCATCGGAACGGTTGCAGGCGGACCTGTCCAGAGTCATGCCGCCGGATCACTGACGATCGGCTTCGCGGCCTTCACGCTCTGGCGCAACACCGGCGCCGCGCCGTTTGAGGAACGGATCTCGATGCAGACCGCCGAATGGCCCCACGACGCCATGTCCGGCGTCGACCTTGCCTGCGCCGTGCCGCACTGGGACTGGGAGTTCCGGCATTTTCCGCGCAAGGCGACGCGGGCGCTGGCGAGGCTGCTGGCGGATAAGGGCGCCGGGCTGATCGTCGGCCATCATGCCCATGTCGTGCAGCCGGTCGAGCGCATCGGTCGCGGGGTCACCGCTTATGGGCTCGGCGATTTCCTCGGCACTGCCTTGGCCAGCACGCCATGGCCCGCACGCATCGGCTCGATATTCGTGGTCGACGTCAGCGCCGATCCGGCCACGCACGGTAGGATCGCCGCCTACCGGCAGCATTTCTTCATGCGACTGCGAGCAGGCAACCACGAGCGGCTGGTGCCGGTGGAGGCTCTGGGCGGCGCGCTCAAGCGGCGGGTTGCGGCCCGGCTGCAGGCGATTTTTCCTGCTCCCGGGGACTAGTCGCCGATCACCGCGGGCACAGGCGACTTTCGCGCAAAAGCCGCTATCATAAGCCGATCTTAGCGCCGACCGGGGATGGCCATGGAAGCAGCGGATTTCATGCCGAACGAGGCGGTGATCGCGGGCATCAGGCGCGGCATCGAGGAGTATGAGGCGAAACGGGCGTCGGCCCAGAGACAGGTCCGCTGGCGGGTACCGGTGTTCGTCGGCCTGGTCGCCGTCTTCGTCGCGCTGATAGCCTGGCTGTTCAACGCCGCCGCCGATCCGCACGAGCAATGGCTCTCGACGCCGCATGTCTTTCTCTATCTCGGCGGCATGATCGTCGCGGTGCTGCTCTATTTCCAGGCGCTGAGGCCGGCGACCCGGCTGCAGCAGTCCTTCCGCGATACGCTGCTGCCGATGATCTTCGGCTTCGTGCGTGATGTGCGCTATCAGCATGGCGTGCGGCCGAACTCCTTCGAGAGGATGCCGCGCGAAACCGTCGCCGCTTTCAACCGGCAGAGCTTCGACGACGTCATTTCCGGGCGTTATGAGGATTTTCCCTTCGAGCTCTACGAGGCGAAGCTCTGGGAAGGCTCCGGCAAAAGCGAGACGACCGCCTTCAAGGGCGTCATTGTCGCCTTTGAGACCATCGAGCCGTTCCCGGGAACGCTGGTCGCGGCGCGCAAGGCCGGCAAGGTGGCGCATTTCTTCCGCGGCATGTTCGCCTCCAAGATGCAGGAGCTGTCATCCGGCGTCGAAGACCTCGATGACACCTATGAATTCCGCACCGACAATGTCGAGGCGGCGCGGCCTCTGGTGACCGGCCGGATGGCGCAGGCGCTGACCTGGCTGCGCGAGACATGGCCCTACGACCAGGCACGGGTGGCGCTCAGCGGCAGCGACGGCTTTCTGCTGATGCCGCGATCGAAGAACTTCTTCGAGCTGCCGGATATTGCGCAACCGATCGACTACAACATTCATGTCGCGCCGATGATCACCGATCTCGGCGCGATGCTGGCGACGGCGGCGCTGGTGCGCAAGGTCGGCGCGAAGGACGAGTCGGTTGGCTAGGCTCAGCAGTCGAAGCCGAACCTGGTGCGCATCTCGTCGGCTTCCTCCTTCGACATCCTTTTGAACATCACGCAGGCGGTGAAGCTGCCGACCTGATGGCCATTCCTGGTGTAGCCCCAGTCGGAAATGTCATCCCTGGTGAATTCGATGTTCTGACCGAGCACGACGTTATGCACCTCGGCGGGCTGGTTCGACAGGATTCCGACAAATCCGGCTTCGGTGCGGCGGAAGGGCACAACCCAGAAATGCTCGGTGATGTTGCCGTCCTTAACCTTCACCTTCAGCTTGAAGCGCGACGTGCCGGCCGGAGGGCTATCGGCGAGCGCGAGGAACTCGTCGAGGCTGGAAAGCGCCTGCTTTGTCGCGGCTGCCATTTCCGGATCGCCCGGAGCGAATATAGTCACGCGGTCGTCATTCGGATCGGTAGCCTGCGCGTCGGCCGTCGCCGGCGCCAACAGACAGACAAGACACAACGCGGCGCGAACAACCAAGGTCATCGAAGGGGCCCCCCATTTTCGAAAGGCCGCTATCTTTCCGCATCGCGGGGATGTGATCAACCGGGTGTTGCAAAGTGACCCACGCCAACCGTCAACAAAAAATGATAAGCGCTACGTCGGAACCGCGCGGAGAGGACACGACATGCAACTGAGACTGGCGGCTGCGGCATTCTTCGCGATCATGCTTTGCGCCGGGGTTGTCCGTGCCGAAGACCCGAAGGCCTTCAAGCTGACCATCGATGGCGTGATCGTCGACATCGATCCGGGCGAGGATATCGATCTGAAGCTCCCCAGCGGCAGGACCAGCAAGGTGAGGCTCGATCACAATGACTTCGCCACCTTCTCCGGCGGCACCTTCTCCTTCGTCCATCCAAGCAATTATTCGGTCACCAAGATCGATCTCGGCGACGGCATCGCCCAGTACCTCATGGCTTCGGCGCTCGGCACCCTCGTCGTGGTGCAGAAATATGACAAGATGAATCCCGTTTCCCTCAACCAGCTGATGCTGCAGGAGATGACCAGGGAAACAGTCCAGGCAGGCGGGCAGCTGACACAGCAGCCGATGACCCGCAAGCTCGCCGACGGCAAGGAGCTGACAGGCCTCAAGGCCACTGTCAAAACGCGCACCGACAGGGCGGATTTCGAGATCGTCGGCTTCGGCACAGCCGATCAGGGGCTGCTCTTCATCACGCGCATCGGCGATCAGGACAATGCGACCGAACAGCCGTTGATCGACAAGTTCTGGGAGACTCTCAAGGTCAAGCTGTAGGCGTGCCGATATTCAGGTGAGGCCGGCGAGACCTGAACCTCAACGCGCCTTGGACAGGCTTACAGCCCGGTCAATCCGGCCAGCCAGCTTGCCGAGCGCTTCGCAGCGTCCACCGTTGCGCCGGCGGCGCGGCTGAGGTCGGTCTTGACCACGGCATAGCCGGCCTTGGTGCGGTAAAGCACGGCGCGGCCGCCGTCGACCGATCCATCGAAGGCAACCGGCTTCGCGGCTTCGGTTTCGCTGGCGGTCACCATTCCGCCGACTGGAGCGCTCGGGCGATGGTCCAACTCGGGCGGCAGCGGGGCGAGGGTTTCGACGACGCGGTTCCTGGGCTTCAGATCCGGCCTGGAGGCTTTCGCGGCAAGCTCGGAGGAAGAGGCCGAGCCCTTGACGCGGCAGATGCCTGAAACCAGCGGATAATTGAAATTGCGCTGATGCAGCATCTGGCTCTTCATCGCCGCCTCGCAGTCGGCGATCGTCGCCCATTTGGCCAGCGTCTCGCCGATATATTCGCACAGCTTCGCGTCGCAGTCGCAGCCGACAATGGTCATGGCGACAAGGGCGGTCTTGATCACGGTCTTGTCCCTTCGAAATCGCTACCCATTCCCCACTTGCATCAATCCATGCCGAACAAGGCGGGATTTGGCCGCGATTGTGAAATGTGGATGACGGGGCGTTTCCGAAGGTTGCTCAGGCGGCGACTGTGACCGAAATGCCTCAGGCAGGCCTGGCCGTGCCAAAAAGACAGTCGGCGCTGGGATTTCTCCCAGCGCCTCCCTGTCAGATCAGGAACCAGTCAAGGCAGCAACTTCCGTAAAGTCGTCGCGCCAGGCCGGCCTTGATTTTGACGGTCCTGCCAGTCGCCACCCGAGGGCAGCGCCCGTTCCAGACCACGCCGATCTCCACCCTTGCGGGCTTCGCCCAGCGTGCCATCGAAGGTTTTTCCCGGCCTTCATGGCAGCATCGGTCCGCCGTCGGCGTTGGCACGCTTTCCGCGGCACCCGTAGGTCTCGGCATCCGTCCCTCCAACAGGCGAGCCTGCTCTCGTTCTGGGCCGTACGGGCCTCAGGAAATCCGCCTTGCGCTTTTGCCTTTCGGCTGGGGCGTTCAGTGGCCGCCTGAGATGGGTTGAATGTACGCCGGGTAAGCGGTTTGGGGAATGCCGGCACGCCTGTGGATAGCGGGATTATCGGGGACCAATGGCAAAAGCCTCGGAATTCGGCGGCCGAACCCCTTAGACAGCCTGCCCCGCTTTTTTAGCGACCTTGGATGTTGGAGCCTTGCTCCGCCGACCGGTCCGCGTTTGAATGTCGGCAAAAGAGTTTGGGCGCCAGCATGAACTCTGCCGCGCATTTGCGCGATGTGCCTCGGGGGAGGTCGGATTGAAGGTCGGGGTGGTTCTCAATCCGATTGCCGGAGGCGGCAGCCTCAAGCGGCACTGGGCGGAGGCGGCGGCATCGCTCAAGGCGAATTTCGGCGATTTCGAACTGCGCGAGACGCAAGCCAGCGGCGACGCCGAGCGGCTGGCGATCGACCTCGCGGCCGGCGGATGCGAGCTGGTGATCGCGGCCGGCGGCGACGGCACCGCCAGCGAGGTGGCCGACGGTCTGCTGCAGGCACAATCCGAGATCGGTCATGAAAGCGCGCTTGGACTTCTGCCCTGCGGCACCGGCATCGACTTCGCGCGCGGGCTTGGCCTGCCGCGCGGCATAGGCGCCTCTGTCAAGCAAATGGCGGATGCCAAGGGCCGGAAAATCGACGCCGGCCGCGTCTGCTATATCGACGATCATGGCGCGCTGGCCAGCCGCCACTTCATCAACATCGCCAGCCTTGGCCTGTCCGGCGCCACCGATCGCGCCGTCAATGCCGACAAGCGCAAGGGCAGGGTCTCGGCCAAGGCGCTGTTCTTCTGGCGCACGGTGCTGGAGTTCGTCCGCTATCGCTTCCAGGACGTCCGGATCACCATCGACGACGGCGAGCCGGTCGAGGCACGCATGGCGCTGGTGGCGGTGGCCAATGGCAAATTCTTCGGCGGCGGCATGATGATCGCCCCGGACGCCGAACTTGCCGACGGCCAGTTCGACATCGTCATCCTGCGCGCCGCCGGCAAGCTCGGCCTGATCAGAGACATTCGCCTGCTCTATGGCGGCCGCCACCGCAACCATCCGGCCATCACCATCCTGCGAGGCCGCAAGGTGCTGGTCGAGCCGTTGGGCGATATCGAGAAGAACGGCGCGCTGGTGGATATAGACGGGGAGTCGCCGGGCCGGATTCCGGCGACGTTCGAGATCCTGCCCGGCGCACTGACCTTAAGAGGTTGAATCAACTCTCTGAGGGTTTGATTCAGCTGGTTTGGCCAGATGATTGAAATAGCTGGCTAAATTTTTGCCGGATTACAGTTCGAGCTTGGCCGGGAAGCCCGGCGCGCGAAGCTCCGTGCCGACCTGATCCTCGAGCAGCTTGACGATCTGGGTCGACCAGGCGTCGCCGCCATAGACGCGCTTGCCTTCCTCGAAGATCGTGTTGACGCGTGTTGCCAGATCGAGCGGCGAGCCGAAATCCCTGCCCATGGCGAGCGCGAAGCCGAGATCCTTCAGCGCCAGGTCCATGGTGAAGCCGATGTCGTAGGAGCCGTTCAGGATGAGCTGGCTTTCGGTCTCGTGGACGAAGCTGTTGCCGGAGGAGGCGACGATGGCGTGATAGGCCTGGGCGAGGTCGAGCCCGCCATGCTTGGCCAGCATCAGCGCTTCGCCGGCGGCGACCAGATGGATGAAGGCCAGCATGTTGGTGATGACCTTGATCACCGCCGCCGCACCGACTGGTCCCATCAGGAAGGATTTTGCGCACATCGCTTCGATCGCCGGGCGATGGCGTTCGTAGAGCGCGGCGTCGCCGCCGACGAGGGCGGTGATCCTGCCCGCAGCGGCCAGATGCACGCCGCCTGTCACCGGGCATTCGAGCGTCTCGATGCCCTTTGCCGAAGCGAGTGCG
Source organism: Mesorhizobium sp. M2A.F.Ca.ET.043.02.1.1 (assembly GCF_003952405.1). Taxonomy (NCBI): domain Bacteria; kingdom Pseudomonadati; phylum Pseudomonadota; class Alphaproteobacteria; order Hyphomicrobiales; family Phyllobacteriaceae; genus Mesorhizobium; species Mesorhizobium sp. M2A.F.Ca.ET.043.02.1.1. The sequence continues at coordinate 1,245,567 of NZ_CP034445.1, read as the reverse complement.
GCGAGCCGTACAATCTCGTCGCGACCATTGGTCGACATTTCGATCCAGGTGCCGCCCTTGGGCAGGCCCTGGAGCAATCCGTCCGGGTCGGCCAGCACCGCTTCGCTGACCTTTGGCGAGGGTAGGCAGGTGATCGCATTGCCGGCGCGGGCGGCGGCTTCGGCCGGGCTCGCCGCCGCCGTGGCGCCGAGCGCGACGAGGCGTTCCACCGCCGCCGGGTCACGGTCGACCACGGTGACGGCGAAGCCGTGGCGCAGCAGGCTGGCGGCAAGATTGCCACCGAGATGGCCGAGGCCGATGAAGGCGTAAGCGGGGGTCACGGCATCAGCGGCGTCTGCATCATCTGCAGATGCAGGTCCTTGCCGCTATAGGGGTGCGCGTCGCAGACCGCCTCGTTGAGCTCGACGCCGAGGCCCGGCTCCTTCGACGGGATGACGTTGCCGTCCTGCCATTCGATCTTCTTCTTGAGCAGGGTGGCGTGAAAACCATCCCACTGCTTGAGCGATTCCAGGATGAGGAAGTTGGGCAGCGTCACCGCGAGCTGGATGTTCGCGGCGCCGACGATCGGGCCGCAATAGCAATGCGGCGCCACCTGGATGTGGTAGGCCTCGGCCATCGCGGCGATCTTCTTGGTCTCGAGGATGCCGCCCGAGCGGCCGAGGTCCGGCTGCAGGATGGTGGCGGCGCGGTTCTCGATGACGCGGGCGAACTCGAATTTCGTGGTCAGCCGCTCGCCGGTGGCGATCGGGATCGAGGTGCCGCGGGCGACCTGCGCCATCACCTCGGGCATATCAGGCGGCACCGGCTCCTCGAACCACAGCGGATCGTAAGGCTCGATGGCGCGCGCCAGGCGCAGCGCGCCGGATGCGGTGAACTGGCCATGCGTGCCAAAAAGGATGTCGGCCCTGGTGCCGACAGCCTCACGGATCGCCTTGATCATGCGCGCCGAAAGGTCGATGTCGATCAAGCGCGGCTGGTGGCCGTCATAGGCGGTGTAGGGGCCGGCCGGGTCGAGCTTCACGGCGTTGAAGCCCTGCTCGACATATTCGAGCGCGCAGGCGGCAGCCATGTCGGGGTCGTTGTAGACGTTCTTGCCGCGGGCATCCTCCGAATGGACGCTGCCGCTATGCGGATAGAGATAGGTGTAGGAGCGCAGCGTCTCGTGCACCTGGCCGCCAAGCAGCTTGTAGACCGGCTTGTCCGCCTCCTTGCCGATGATATCCCAGCAGGCCATTTCGAGCGCCGAGAAGCAGCCCATGCCGGAGACGTCCGGGCGCTGGGTGAAGCCGGACGAATAGACGCGGCGGAACAGGTTTTCGAGATCGTGCGGGTCGCGGCCGACGAGGTAGCGTTCGGCCATGTCCTCGATCATCCTGGCGGTGACATGCGCCGAGAAGGTGGCGTTATAGGCTTCGCCATAACCGACGACGCCGCCATCGGTGGTGAGCTTGACGAAGATGAAATACTTGCCGCCGATGCCGGGCGGCGGGTTGCCGACAACCCAGGTCTTCACGTCGGTGATTTTCATTTCTGATCCTCCAGAACCAGGTCGGCGCCTTTCCATCCGGTCAGAATCGAGGCGGCGTTGGTATTGCCCGTGATGTTGTCGGGGAAAATCGAAGCGTCGATGACGCGCAAGCCGCCCAGCCCGTGCACCTTCAGCCGCGGATCGACGACGGCGCGTGCCGCGTCCGGCCCCATGCGGCAGGTCGAGACCGGGTGATAGACGGTGCCCGAGCGCTTCCTGAAATCCTGGATGAGGTCGGCGTCCGATTGGATCGACGGTCCAGGCAGCACCTCTTCCTCGATGATCTCGGCCATGGCCGGCATCGCGGCGATCCTGCGCACGAACTTTACCGCCGCCAGCATCTCGTCGACATCGGCATTGGTCGAATAGGCGTTGGCCGTGATCCTCGGATAGTCGCGCGGATTGTTCGAGCGGATCATGATCTCGCCGCGGCTGGACGGACGGCAGTTGGACAGGCCGATGGAGAAGCCGGGCCAGGGATCGGGCGTGAGGATCGGACGTTCGCCGCTCTTCGGGATGACGGTCGAGAAGGCCTGGAAATAAAGCTGCATGTTCGGCCGCGCCATCGACGGATCGGTGCGGAAGAAGCCGCCGGCATTGTTCATCGACAGCGACAGCGGACCGGAGCGCAAGAGGATGTATTGCATGCCGACGAGCAGCTTGCCCCACCAGGGCCGCAGGATCTGGTTCAGCGTCGGCAGCTTGCCTTTGAACGTGTAGTTGATGCCGACATGGTCCTGCAGGTTGGCGCCGACATTGTCGTTGGCGTGGACAACCGGGATGCCCAGATTGCCAAGCAGCGCCTCGGGGCCGACGCCGGACAACTGCAGCAACTGCGGCGAATTGATCGAGCCGCCCGAGAGGATCACCTCGCGGCCCGCGCGGACAGTTTTCCGCTCGCCGTTCTGCTCATATTCGACGCCGACGGCGCGCTTGCCCTCGAACAGGATTCTTGTCGCCAGCGCGTTGGTCTCGACGCGGATGTTGGAGCGTTTCATAGCCGGACGCAGGAAGGCGCGGGCGGCAGACATGCGGCGGCCGTTCTTGGTCGTGATCTGGTAGACGCCGACGCCTTCCTGGGAGGCGCCGTTGAAATCCGGGTTGAACGGCAGCCCGGCTTGCTCGGCGGCGGCGAGATAGCGCTTGGTCAGCGGGTGCACCGCGCGCGAACAATCGGTGATGTGCAGCGGGCCGCCGACGCCGCGCCACTGGTCGGCGCCGGCCGCGTTGTCCTCCATCGCCTTGAAGGAGGGGAGCAGATCGTCATAGCCCCAGCCGGGATTGCCGGCGGCGGCCCAGGCGTCGAAATCCTCGCGCGCGCCGCGGATGAAGACCATGGCGTTGATCGAGCTCGAGCCGCCGAGCAGCTTGCCGCGCGGCCAGTGGTCGGCATTTCCGGCGAGACCGGGATCCGGCTCGGCCTTGTAGTTCCAGTTGACGGCCGGGTCGAAGAAGGTCTTGCCGTAGCCGAGCGGCATCTGGACGTAGAACCTTTGATCGGTCCCGCCGGCCTCCAGCACCAGCACCGAGAAGCGGCCCGAAGCCGACAATTTGTCGGCCACGACCGAACCGGCCGAGCCGGAGCCGACGATGATGAAATCATAAGTCTGCATGATAGGCGGGGCGCTCCGAAATTCGCGGCCTAGCCTAGACATTGCCGGTTCACGTCGTCGCCGGACCTTCCGGCATGGCTTGTGAAAAAAGCGACTGCTCCGGCAGCGCAGTTTTCGCTTTCAGCAGAGCTTGCGACATCGCGGTCGCATTGCTACGCAACAGCAACTGACCTCCTAAGGACTTCGCCATGGTGCACTACGCGGACGGAAAACCTCTTGGCGATCTCACGCTGCGCACGCTCGCCATGCCGTCCGACGCCAATGCCGCCGGCGACATCTTCGGCGGCTGGGTGATGGCGCAGATGGACCTTGCCTGCGGCATCCGCGCCGCCGAGCGCGCCAAGGGCCGGGTGGTCACCGCCGCGGTCAAGGAGATGTCCTTCGCCAAGCCGATGAAGATCGGCGACACGCTATGCATCTACACCCATGTCGAGCGCGTCGGCCGCACCTCGATGGTGCTCAAGGTCGAGGCCTGGGCGCAGCGCTACCTTTCCGACCTGATGGAGAAGGTCACCCATGCCGATTTCGTCATGGTGGCGCTCGACGGCGAAGGCAAGCCGAAGCCGGTTCCGGCCGAGAGCTGACGGGTCTCCGATTCTCCCCAGGCTTGCCGTTTTGTAACGACGCCCGCGCGGCAGATGCGCTCCGCGACATCCAATGGTTGCCTTCGCGCCCCAGTTAGTGGTCGCGAGGGGAAAACAATGCGTCAACACATGCTGAACGGCTGGCTCGTGGCCGCCCTTATTGCTCTGGTCTGCCTGCTCGGCGTTACAGCCTATGTGGAGATCAGCAAAGACCTTCCACGCGTTGCCTGCGTGAGGGACCCGAAGGCGATCGACAAGAAGGACGCGCAGCACGAGAACTGCTCGACACCATGCTGCACCACTACCGCTGCAAGCGCCTGATCGGTGGCCGCCTAAAGACAGTCATCCTTGTCGAGACGGTTACGCGGACACAACTGCGAGGCTAGCTGGAGAGCCGCAGCAAATCCGATCAAATCCGGAGGCACGACAGGCCCGGCGCCGAGCGACACGGGTTGTTCAATGGTTCGCAAACCTTTGAACCAAAAAGGGGTTCAGGCTTGCTGGCTGTCGAATTTCGCTCTCGCTTCGCGGACCCGATTTGTGTTCTTGCGCGCCCATTCGCCCAGAGCGCCGACCGGCACGAGCAGCTCATGACCGAGCTCGGTCAGCTCGTAATCGACACGCGGCGGAATGGTCGGAAACACTTTTCGCGTCACGAACCCATCGCGTTCCAGACCGCGCAAGGTGGTGGTCAGCATTTTTTGCGAAATGCCGCCGACGGCGGCGCGCAATTCGTTGAAGCGCATCGCGCCGTCACCCAGCTTGCCGACCACGAGCACGGTCCATTTATCGCCGACCCGCTGCAGGATTTCCGACACGGCACGGCAGTCTTCGGTGATATGCGGGTGCCTCAGTAACATAAACGTGCCCCCTTGCGCGCTGGTTTGTCAGTATCACATATAGCGCCGGTATCCAAACGATACCAGAAATTCCCGCAAGGAGAGCCCCTTATGTCCAAGCCCAAAATCGCCATCGTCGTCGGTTCGACGCGCGCCGCCCGCTTCGCCGACGTGCCGACGCAGTGGATCGCCAAGATCGCCAAGGCTCATGCCGACATCGACGTCGAGATCGTCGATCTGCGCGACTGGCCGCTGCCCTTCTTCGACGAGGTCGCATCCTCCGCCTGGGCGCCGTCGCAGAACGAAGTGGCGCAGCGCTGGCAGAAGAAGGTCGCCGAGTTCGACGGCTTCATCTTCACCGCCGCCGAATACAATCACGCTCCGACCGGTGTCTTGAAGAACGCCATCGACTACGCCGCCAATGAATGGAACAAGAAGCCGGCCGGCTTTGTCGGCTACGGCTCGGTCGGCGGCGCGCGCGCGGTCGAACAGCTCCGCCTGATCGCCGTCGAGCTGCAGATGGCGCCGGTCAAGTCGGCCGTCCATATCGCCTGGGGCGATTTCCTTGCGGTGCGCCAGGGCGAGAAGAAGCTCGAGGACATCGAGCATCTGAACCAGGCCGCCGCCGCGCTGGTCAACGACGTCGCCTGGTGGGCCAAGGTGCTGAAGGCGGCCCGCGCCGCCGATGCGATCGCCGGCGAAGCCCAGGCCGCTTAAAGCGCCTGCGAAAAATCATCCTCCCGAAGGGCGGCGCTTGCGTCGCCCTTTTTGTTTGCAGCAACGGCTCGTGCAAGTTCGTTCGCGCCGGCTCGATATGCAGCGCCGGCGCGTCCGATCATACTGACTTGCATAATGCAATCGACTTGGCTATATCTAACTTTCATTTTGAAAGTGAGTCACGAGAATGGTTGCCAGGACGAGCTTCGAAACGCGCCCATGCCCTATCGCGCGCAGCCTCGACGAGGTCGGCGAGTGGTGGAGCATCCTGTTGCTGCGCGACGCCTTCCAGGGCCTTACCCGCTTCGACCAGTTCCAGAAGAGCCTTGATATCGCGCCCAACATGCTGACGCGGCGGCTGAATAGCCTGGTCGAGCGCGGGCTGTTCGAGAAGCGCGCCTACTGCGAGCGGCCGCTGCGCCATGAGTATGTGCTGACGGCCAAGGGCCGCGATTTCCGGCCGGTGCTGCTTACGCTGCTTGCCTGGGGCAACCGGCACCTGGCGCCCGAGGGCCCGAGCCTTGTCGTGGTCGACACGGCGGACGGGCGCTGGGCCGATCCGGTCCTGGTCGACAAGGAGACCGGCAGGCAACTCGACAGCGGCGGCTTCGCCTTGGCCACCGGGCCGAGGGCCAGTGATCGCATGCGGCGGCGCTATCGCTTCAGCAGCGAAGGGCCGGGCCTCGCGCTGATCGAGAACTGCGGCCAGGAAGAGGCGCGAAGCAGATGAACAAGGCTCTTTCCCCGGCCGAGTTGCAGGCCTCCGTCGTTGAAGCGCCGAAGCCGGCGAGGAAGCGGCGCAAGCCGTTGCTGCTCGGCGCAGCCCTGCTCGCTATCGCTGCCGCCGGTTGGTATGGCGCCGAATGGTGGCAGGCCAACCGCTTCATGGTGACGACCGACGACGCCTATGTCGGTGGCAATGTCACGCCGCTGGCGCCGCGCGTCGCCGGCCATATCGACCAGGTGCTCGTCGAGGACAATCAGCATGTCAGCGCCGGCCAGCCGGTCATCCGCATCGACGACAGGCCGTTCAAGGCGGCGCTGGAACGCGCGCAGGCATCGGTGCAGCAGAAGCAGTCGGCGCTCGACAATCTGCGTGCCCAGATATCGCTGCAGAACTCGTTGATCGAGCAGGCCAGCGCCGATCTCGAGGCGAAGAGTGCCGCCGCTCTCTTCACGGCGCAGGATGCCAAGCGCTACGCGGTGCTTGCCAGCGCCAGGACCGGCTCGCAGCAGGATGCCCAGAAGAGCGCCGCGGCCGACGGCCAGGCGCAGGCCTCCGTCGCCGCCGCGCGGGCGGCGCTTGCGGCGTCGCGACAACAGCTCGACGTCCTCAACACACAGATCTCGGAGGCGACGGCGGAAGTCGCTGCCGCCAAGGCGGATCTCGACACGGCTGAGCTCGATCTCGGCTTCACGGAAATCCGCTCGCCGATCGACGGCATTGTCGGCAACAGGCTGGCGCAGGTCGGCACCTATGTCTCGCCGGGCAGCTATCTGCTGACCATCGTTCCCGCCTCGGGCCTGTGGGTCGACGCCAATTTCAAGGAAGACCAGTTGCGCGCCATGGCCGACGGGCAGGCCGCGACCGTCTATGCCGATATCGCTCCCGACCAGCCGCTCAAGGGCCATGTCACCAGCCTGGGGCCGGCGACGGGAGCGATCTTCAGCGTCATCCCGCCGCAGAACGCGACCGGCAATTTCACCAAGATCGTGCAGCGGGTGCCGGTGAGGATCGCGATCGATGCCGACCAGGCGGGCAAGGTGGCGCTTCGGCCCGGCCTATCCACTGTCGTCACCGTCGATACCGGATCGCGCTGAGGGCGCCATGTCAGCACCGGCCGCCCCGCAATCCTTCATCGCCAGCATCCTGCCGTTCATGGTGATGTGCGTGGGGATGTTCATCGCGCTGCTCGACATTCAGATCGTCGCCTCCTCGCTGCAGGATATCGGCGGCGGCCTGTCGGCCGCACAGGACCAGATCGGCTGGGTGCAGACCTCCTATCTGGTGGCGGAGATCATCGTCATCCCGCTGTCGGGCTGGCTGACGCGGGTGTTTTCAACGCGCTGGCTTTTCACCATCTCAGCGGCCGGCTTCACGCTTGCCAGCATGCTGTGCGGCTTTGCCTGGAACATCGAAAGCATGATCGTGTTCCGGGCGCTGCAGGGGCTGCTCGGCGCCTCGATGATCCCGACGGTGTTCACCTCGTCCTTCCACTATTTCCAGGGCCCGAGGCGCGTCTATGCCGCCGCCGTCGTCGGCAGCATCGCCTCGATCGCGCCGACGCTAGGGCCAGTCATCGGCGGCTGGATCACCGACACGTTGAACTGGCACTGGCTGTTCTACGTCAATGTCATCCCCGGGGCGGTCATCACCGTGCTCGTCGCGCTGCTGGTCAAGATCGACAAGGGTGATCTGTCGTTGCTGAAGGGCGCGGACTATATCGGCATGGCGCTGATGGCGGTCAGCCTTGGCACGGCGGAATATGTGCTGGAGGAAGGCTCGCGCTGGAACTGGTTCGACGACGCCACGATCCGCAACGGCGCCGTCGTCGCCGTGGTCACGCTCATCCTGTTCGTCGTCCGCAGCCTGACCTATTCGCAGCCGGTGGTCGACTTCCGCGCCTTCGGCAACCGCAATTTCGCCATCGGCTGTTTTTTGTCCTTCATCACCGGCATCGGCATCTTCGCCACGATCTATCTGACGCCGCTGTTTCTCGGTTATGTGCGGGGCTACAACGCGTTCGAGACGGGGCTAGCGGTGTTTTCCACCGGCGTCGCTTCGTTGGTCGGCGTTCCGGTCTACATCTTCCTCGCCAAGCGCTTCGACACGCGCTGGCTGATGATGTTCGGCCTGGCCTCCTTCGGCGCCTCGATGTGGAGTTTTTCCGCCATCACCAGCCAGTGGGGCTCGGCCGAACTCCTGCTGCCGCAGATCTTTCGCGGCTTCCCGCAAGTCTTCGCCGTCGCGCCCAGCGTCAATCTCGGGCTGGGCAGCCTGCCGCCGGAGCGGCTGAAATATGCCAGCGGCCTGTTCAACACCATGCGCAATCTCGGCGGCGCGGTCGGCATCGCCATTTGCGGCGCGATCCTCAACAACCGCACCAACTTCCATTTCCTGACGATCGCTTCGCATCTGACGCCGCAGAACGAGGCGGCCATGCGCCTGGTCGACACTGTCGCGCAGCGCTACGGCCAGTTGCCCGGCGCCATCGACGATGGCCACGCCGCCGCGCTGAAGCAGCTCTGGCAGCTCGCCTATCGCGAGGCCTCGACCATGGCCTATGCGGACGCGTTCCTGGTCATCATGGTGGCGTTCGTCATCGCCACGGCGCTGGTCCCGTTCCTGCGCAACGTGACGCCGAAGGCGCCGCCGCCGGATGCGCATTGAGGGATGCGCGGTTCGCGGCGACGCAGTTTACCGCGACCCCGCCCCAAACCAGCGGATAAAGGCAGCATCCTTGCCGGTGATGTCCTTCACCGCTTTCAGCAACGCCTCGTGCAGGGTTTGCATGGAGCGGTAGTGATCGCATTGCGTCGATATCAACGGGGCCACAATACTGCGATGCAGCTCTCCCGCCGCCATCAGGAACCGCTCAAGCTCCGACTCCGATAATTGCTTTGCCTTGTTGCGACGAACCACCGCGACCTCCTGCGAGAATCGCCCCACCAAGGATTAAATTCCTATACGCGTCGGAAAGTTTCCAGCGACCGCTGGTTGCCTTTTTCGGCCTATTGCCGCCAGCCTACCACTTCACGCTGAAGCCTACCGAGCCGCCGAAGGCATGACTGTCGCCGAAATCCTCCAGGCTGGTGCGCGCCAGCAGCTCGCTATGGACGGAATAGTGATCGTCGGCCCAGCTCAGCGAGCCGCCGACGCCGAGGCCGCCCCAAAGCTGCTGCGGCTTGCTGGTCAGCCTGGTGCCCGAGACGTCGACATCGGTGCCGTCGAGGAAGTCATAATAGAGATTGGCGATGCCATAGACATGTGAGCGGCTGGTCTGGCCCGCGCTGCCCTTCCACTCGCTTTCATAGTCGGCGGAGAGGCCGAGGCGGCCGATCAGGCTGTCGCTGCTGCCGTTGGAGACCAGCGCGCCGTAAGGATCGGTGAAACTGTCGAAGTCGACCGAGGCATAGGAGAGCTGGGCCTGCGGCGTCAGCGACCAGTTGCCATGAAGCGCGATCTTCTGCCCGGCCTCGATGCCGAGGCCGTAGCCGAAGCCGTTGTTGCCGTCGGCGAGCTTCCTGCCGAGCGTCGCGGAGGACAGATCGCTGTCGAACCAGGTGAGCTCGGCCTGGGTGTCGACAAAACCGTTCTTGCCGTACCAGGTCAGCGTGCCGCCGAAGCCGTAGCCGGTTGCGTCGATCGAGCCGGTGCCGAAGGACGAGGAGACGTCCGATTTTACCGTGCCGTAGTGGACGGTGAGACCGCCGACCAGCATGCCGGAGGCAGTCTCGGAAAGCAGCATGTCGAGACCAGCCTGCAGCCGCCACAGATCGGCGTCATAATCGGTGCCGGTGGTGCTCGTGCCCGGCTCGAATTCGCTGTGCGAGGCCTCGATGCGCCCCCAGATCGGGTTGCCGCGCTGGGTGCCTGCCGCCGATTGCGCCTCGCCGCCCCACGAGCGGTTGCCGATGCGCTGCTGCAGCGTGCCGAGCTGGGTGAAGCTCTGCAGCACGCCGGCATAGGCCTCGTAGACCGGCACGGCGGGTGAATAGAGCGGCGAGGTCGGGCCGCCCGGATCGACGGGATTGATCAGCGCCGAGCGCAGATACCAGTCGCCGTCGGCCGGCGTGCTGACGCCGTTCTGGTAGAGGCGGTAGGCATAGGCGCCGGACACCACGGCCTGGTCGCCCTGGAAGACATAGTCGCCCTGCAGGTTGAAGGTGCCGGCGGAGACGCCGCCGACATCGACGATCTTGATGCCGTCGACGGTCTGCGCGCCGCCACCGCCAAGGCCGATCACCTTGATGTTGGCGGTGCCCGATGTGTTGCCGGTGATGATGAGCTTGTCGGTGGAAGAGGCGTCGCCGTCGAGGATCGCTTCGATCTCGACCGTCCCGCCGGCGCCAACGAAATTGCCTTGGATGGTCAATTGGCCGATCGAGTTGCCGGGCGCGATGACGCCGCCGGTCTGCAGCGTCGTCGACCCCACCGTGCCGTTGCCGCCGAGCGCGCCGCCATTGAGGATGGTCACCGCGGAGTTGGCGAGCGAGCCGTTGACCGAAAGCTTGCCGGCCCCGATCGTCGTGGCGCCGCTCAGCGTGTTGGCGCCGGTAAGGCTGAGATTGCCGCTCCCCAACTTGGCCAGCGTGCCGGTGCCGGAGATGACGGCGGAGAAGGTGGCATCGGCCGGCTGGTCGAAAACCAAAGCCGCGTTATCAACGATGTCGCCGGTGCCGAAGCTCGCTGCCTGGCCGATCAGCGTGCCGGTCGAGATCGTCGTGCCGCCGCTGTAGGTGTTCGCGCCGGAAAGCACGAGCGTGCCGGTATCGGTCTTCACCAGGCCGCCGCTTCCGGCGATCTGCGCGGCGATCGCCGCCGTCACGCCGGCGTCGGTCCTGATCCTCGTGGCGGCGGTGTTGGTGGTGAGCGTGTCGCCGTCGATCACATAGCCGTCGGTCATGAACTGCATGCCGGTGAAGCCGACCGTGCCGGCGGAATCATCGACCGTGACGGTGCCGGCCTGACCGGCGAACACCGCGAAATCCTGACCCCACTTGCCGTTGATCGCGCCGTCGGCTTCCGTCCAGTTGCGGTTCGTCGCATCCCACACGCCGTCACCGCCGTCGATCACGCCGTTGTCGTGCAGCCCCGTATTGCCGCCATCCCAGAAGCCCAGCGTCACGCCGGCGCTGGAGATCAGGTTCACCTCACCGGCGATGCTGGTCTGGATGAAGAGATCGCTCGCGGAGACGGGCGTGGTCCCGAACTCAAGCCCGTTGTCCGTCAACGCACCGCCGTAATTCATGAGCCGGTAGACGCGCCGAAGCCGCCGACATCGGTGATGTTCAGCGTGCCGTCGAGGGTGAGATCACCGTTGACCACGATCAAGTCGTTGACGCCGCTGCCGACCGTCCCGGGAGTGCCGAGCTCGTAGTCGAGTTTCGCGCTTGCGTTGAGCGTCAGCGAGCCGACCGTGAGCGTGCCGGGGCTGTCGCCCGGCGCGATGGTGCCATCTACCGTCACCGGCCCCGCGATGGTTCCCACGCCCGACAGGGTGCCGGAACTGCCGACGCTGACGGCGGTATTTCCAAGCGAGCCATCGACGCGCAGCCTGCCTGCGTCGACCGTCGTCGCGCCGGTATAGGTGTTCGTACCGGAGAGCGTGAGCGTGCCGGTGCCCAGCTTGGCAAGAGAGCCGCCGGCGCCTGAGATCGAGCCGGAGAACGCGGTGCTGGCGTCGCCCCCGATCGCCAGTTTCCTGTCGCCGAGAGCGACATTGCCGGCGCCCGACAAGGAGCCGATCGTCTCGTCATCGCTGTCAATGCCCGTGATGCCAGAGGAGATGGAGGGCCGCGCGAGCGACAGCGTGGCGCCGGCCGCCACTGTCACGGCCGAGGCGTCGGGAATGGAGTCGATGCCCGTACCGACCGCATAGAGCGTGCCGCCCAGGATTTGTGTCGCGCCCTGGTAGCTGTTGTTGCCGGCCAGAACCTGTCGGTAGGCGCCGTTCTTGACGAAGCCGCCGGTTCCGCTGATGCCGCCGTAGAACAGCGCGATCGTGTTGGCGAAATTCGTGCTGGTGGTGAGGTCGCCGACAAGCTCCACCGTGCCGGCATCGCCAGACAGTGTGCCGATGGTCTCGTCGTCGAGGACGCGGAACACACCGGCTTGCGCAATCACCGCAGACTGGTCGCCGATGGCGTTGCCGCCCTTGGCCTCGAGGGTCCCGCCCAGAATCCGCGTGCCGCCGGTATAGCTGTTGTTGCCCGATAAGGTCAGCGTGCCGGCGCCGGTCTTGGTGAGAAGGCCGCTGCCGCTGATGGTACCCGTCAAGCCAAGGTTGGCATCGGTCTGGACCGTGCCATTGTCGGTCAGGGCGACATTGCGGCTGCTGGTGAAGGCGGACGTCGTCTGCAGCGTGCCGCCATTGAAGGTCAGGCCGCCGGAAGCGGCGCCGAGATTGGTGTCGGCGGAGACCGACAGCGTGCCATCGCTCAGTGTCCACGGCGTGACCGCGGATGTCGTTCCCGTCAAAGTCCAAGTGCCGGTGCCGGTCTTCTGATAGAGTCCGAACCCGTCATATTTGGCGCCGGGGCCGAGTTGAGAAACGTCGAATGAGCCGTCAGCGCTGCCACCGAGGTTGAACGTATCGGCGGCACTGAAAGCTTTCACGTTGCCAGCAATGTTCGAGGTCGACCAGATCTCGAGCGAGTTGACCCCGCCGGTAAACTGAATTGCCTGACCAGCGAGGCCGCCACCTGATCCCCCTGCGCCACCGGTGATGGTGCCGCCATTGATGACCGCGATCCCCGCGCCCTTGATGCCGGCACCTCCGTCGCCCGGCGCCAAGAGCCCCGTGCCCCCGGCACCGCCGGCGATTGTCCCGTCCGCTTCATTGATGACGGTTCCGCCAGAAAGCAATTGCACGCCGGCACCGCCATCGCCGCCGGCGCCTCCGGAAGTACCAAAACTGTTACCGCCGACGCCGCCGGTCAGGGTGCCGCTGTTGGTAACCGTGCCGCCTACGGTCAGCACGATTGCCGCTGCGCCGCCACCGCCACCGCCGATGACGGTGATACCGCCCGCGCCGCCGGTAACATGGCCGCCGACATCCACGGTCACGTCGGCGTTTGAAAATATGCCGACGCCGCCGCCGCCCGCGCCGCCGCTTCTGGAGGGAGTCCCAGTGTTACCGGGACCTCCTCCGGTGCCGCCAGTTACCATTCCGGCGCCCGCGACGGTGACATCGGCTGTGGCCGAGATGCCCACACCGCCGCCGCCGTGCCCACCGGGTGTGGTGGTTGCACCCGCTTGACCTAGTCCGCCTGTCCCACCAGTGACGGTGCCGGATATGGTGGTGATAGTTGTAACAGACTGACCAGTAGCACCGGTGATGCCGGTAGTGCCTCTTGGTCTGCCGGCAACGGTCACACTCGCCCCACCCGGCGCACCGTTGCCGGTGGTAAGATCCACCCCGCCACCGCCGCCGCCGCTGCTGGTAGCGGAAGAATCCGCGTCCTGTCCCGTCGCTCCTGCAAGCGACCCATCGGCGCCGCCAACGCCAAATCCCCCGGTCGTGTTTTTGCCGTTGCCGCCATCAGCCAGGGCAGGCGCCGTGCCGAGTGCCACGGCGATAAGTGCTGCGAGCGAAACACCGGCACGAAGCGCAGCTGCGCCTGCCTTTCCGCCAGACGGAATACCATGAACGCTGCCGCCCGCCCTCATTGAACCGTGCCCCTGAATCCGTTGCCCGCCACGCCGGATCGCCCGCACGGCGCACCGACCAAATCGCCGAGAGGTTAACTTGGCGTTTGATTCCTGTCCCGAAGTTGAATTGTCGATTATCGATATATTGAGCACCGTTACTTAAAGGCAACATTAGGTATTTGGAATGTAAGAAGCATAAATATAAGCTTTTACTTTAATATGACTGGAGCGGAGGGTGGGCGGCGCTTGCGGGCCACGCGCCGAGGCCAATCAAACGGAACCGCGTTCAAGCTCCGCCGACAACAGGACAGGGTCGGAGACGCCGCGGCCGAAAAGCGCCATCACCTTGACCGCAATGCGTTCGCGTTCATCCTCGTCGGCAACGTGCTGCCTTGCGCAGTAGTTGTTCAAGACTTTTATAAGAACGTCGAGCTCCGGCGGAATCCGCCACACCGCATGCTGGGTAGTGTCTCGGTTTGAATTTCGGAAAATTCCGACCGCGTTTGAACGCCACGCCAAAAGTGCCTATGCTTAGCGCTATGGATCCTCAAATGATAAAGCGGCACCTGGCACAAGCGGAGCAGCATGTGGCTGAAGGCGAGAAGCACCTTATCCGCCAGCGCGAACTAATCGCCAAACTCGAACGCGATGGTCATGATACTAAGGAAGCGACTGCGTTTTTGGAGCAGCTTGAGGAGATGCAGGGGATGCACGTCGCCGACAGGGATAGATTGAAGAACGAACTCCGCAATGCCGACAGGACCTAACGGCCAGAAGCGACCCACGATGTGATCGGCAACGCAGTCCGCGTCATGCGCATTGCCGGCAAGACGCGCCTGGAACGCGTTGCCCCGAAGCCCGGCAAGCGTGGACCCGACAAAAAGCGCGCCTCACCAGCTTGAAAATTGGCCTTGAAAAACGAGCCTTCGGAGCCTTATAAAAATTGACGTTTCCCATGGCTTCTCTGGAGAGAGCTGCGATGGATAACGTGCCGTGCAACGAAGCGAAGCAGAACGCCGTGGAAGTGGTCGAGGCCTGTGGCGAATGGTTCGTCCACGTCATCGAAAACGGCAAAGATACAATCACCAATTTCGAACTCGAGGCATATGCGCTCAGCTACGCGGAGGGGCAGCGCATTCGCTTGGGAATTGAGAGGATGGCGCGCATCTAAAGCGCGTCGCGATCCTTCGGATTCGCTCCATGTGCTTAAGGTTTTTGATTTTACGCATGTCCTTATCCCGAAACCGGTTCCCACTTTCGGGAGACATGCTTTAGTTGGCTCTTCGGGGCCAACGGCCCGGCCCGCAAATCCTGTGTCACCTTGATAAGCGGGCCGGGTCGCCTTGTGTTCCGAGCCGGGTCGAATTTCAAACTGAGACATTACCTATTCTTCTTCAGTAGCCGCGCCTCCCGAAGAAGCGAACTGGCGTCGATGCCGATCAAGTCGACGAAGTCGCGGGCCTGGGCCTCGGTGATGCCGGTTTCCTTCATGAGAAAGCGGACCCGGAATTCCTTCTCCGCCTTCAATCGCTCGTCGCGTTCGTGCTTGCTCTCGGCCATGGATTTTTCCCCATGCCCCGAAACCGCAAGTCGACGCTAAGGTTCCGCTCAGCGCGCCACGGGCCGATGCCCGTCGGGCAGGCGGGTGGCGATCAGCTTGTCGATGCGCCGGCCGTCGAGGTCGACCACCTCGAAACGCCAGCCTTGCGCGTCGACGCACTCGCCGGTCGTCGGCAGGTGGTGGAGATGCGACAGCACATAGCCGGCGACGGTCTCGTAGTCGCGGTTCTCCGGCAGGTCGATGCCCAGCACCTCGGCCATCTCGTCGGCCTGCATGTAGCCCGCGAGCAGCCAGGAGCCGTCGTCGCGCTTGACGGCGTTCTCCTCCTCGCCGGCCTCGAGGTCGGAGCGGAACACGCCGGTGATCGCTTCGAGGATGTCGGCCGGCGTGACGATGCCTTCGAAATGGCCGTACTCATCATGCACCAGTGCCATCGGCACATCCGATTCCCGGAGCTTCTGCAGCACGTCGAGCGCGTCGGCCTGGTCATGCACGATGGGTGCGGCGCGCACGTGCTGGCGCGGATCCAGCACCCTGCCGGCGAGAAGGGCGGCCAGCACGTCGCGCGTCTGGATGACGCCTACCGTGGCGTCGACATTGCCGTCGCCGACCGGCAATCGCGAGTGCTGCGTTTCCATCAGAAGCTTTCGGGTCACCGTCTCGTCGGATTGCAGGTTGAGCCAGTCGACCTCCGTGCGCGGCGTCATCACGGCGCGCACGGCGCGGTCGCCGAGCCGCATCACGCCGGCGATCATGCGGCGCTCGTCGGATTCGATGGTGCCATGGTGCTCGGCCTCGGCGACCAGCATCTTGATCTCCTCGTCAGTGACCTTCTCTTCCGCTTCGCCGGCCTGGCCGAGCAGCCACAGCACGGCGCGGCCGGAGAGGTCGAGCAGGAAGACCAGCGGCGCCGAGACGGTGGCGAGGATCGTCATTGCCGGCGCGGCCCTGACCGCGACGCGTTCCGGGTCCTTGAGCGCGATCTGCTTCGGCACCAGCTCGCCGACGATCAGCGAGGCATAGGTGATCAAGGCGACGACGATGCCGACACCGACGGGGTCGGCGATGTTTTCGCGGATGCCGGTCGACGCCAGATATTGCGCCAGCCGCTCACCAAGCGTCGCGCCCGAGAACGCGCCTGAGAGAACGCCCACCAGGGTGATGCCGATCTGCACCGAGGACAGGAACTTGCCGGGGTTCGAGCCCAGCGCCAGCGCGCGGCCGGCACCCTTGATGTTGCGGTCGATCATCGCCTTGAGGCGGGCGGGCCGCGACGAGACGATGGCAAGCTCCGACATCGACAAAAGGCCGTTCACCAAGATGAGGACGGCAACGACGGCGATTTCAACGTAAAGCATGGGCGGTCAATAGCATTGCTGCAGCGCATTCGAAAATAGCCTGCCGGTATTTTTGGAAGATGACAGGCGCAATGTTCAGGCGGCATCCCAAAGCGGCGCCGCGAAATGCCCGACAAGCGCGTCGATGACCACGCGAACCTTCGGCGTCAGCGCGCGCGTGAGGGGCCACACGGCATGGACGACGATGCGCTCCACCAAATGGTCGGGCAGGACCATTTCGAGCGCGCCGCGCCGCAGGCTCTGGCCGGCAAGCCAGGTCGGCAGGAAGGCGATGCCGCAGCCGGCGAGCGCGGCGTCCAGCATCGGCTCGCCGTGGCCGAGCACAAGCCGCGCCTTGGGCACGAAGGCGGCGAGACGGCCGGCGCTGTCGCGGATGGCCAAGGGTCGGACGACGCCTTCGCGTCCATAGCCGATGACGCTGTGCCGGGCGAGGTCTTCGATGGATTGCGGCCGGCCATGCCGCTCGAGATAGGCTGGGGACGCGCAGATCGCCGAGCGCTGGGCATATATGCGGCGCGCCGCAAGCGACGATGAATCGTCGAGGTCGCCCATCCGCACGGCCAGGTCGATGCCTTCCTCGATCAGGTCGACGCGCCGGTCGTTGAAGGAGATCTCGATCATCAGGTCCGGGAACCGATTGGAGATGTCGAACAGCACCGGCGCGACGCAGCGTCGGCCGAAGGCGAGCGGTATATCGACCCGAAGCTTGCCCGACGGGACCTGCCGGCGCGAGGCGAGCAAGGCTTGGCCGGCCTCGATCTCGGCAAGCGCCCGCGCGCAGGATTCGTAGTAGCTCATGCCTTCGCTGGTCGGGCTGAGGCTGCGCGTGGTGCGGTTGAGCAGGCGCACACCCAGCCGCTGCTCCAGTTGCGCGACCGACTTGCCGATCGCCGACTTCGTCACATGCAGCCGCGCGCCGGCGCCGGTGAAGCTGCCGGCTTCGACGGTGTTGACGAATGCGACGACGCCCTGGAGGTCAGCCGGGTCCATATCGAATTCCCTATTGTAGATTTCAGCTCTTCAATTTGTTGCCGAATATCCCGCATCGGAGCACTATTTCCATAGTCGGATCGCATAAATCTCTCGCGCACCATCAACCAAGGCGTGACGCATGAGTACCGACAGCAACAGATCCTGGCAGATGAGCGGGTTCGGCCTTTCGAATCTGCGGCCGGTGGAAGGCAAGATCCCCGATCCAGGCCCGCACGAGCTTCTGGTGCGGACGAAAGCCGTCTCGCTGAATTACAAGGACAAGATGATCGTGGACGGCGTGCTCATCCCCGACCTGTCCTTCCCATTCGTGCCGACCTCGGACGCCGTGGGCGAGGTCGTGGCGGTCGGCGGCGCCGTGAGCCGCTTCAAGGTCGGACAGCGGGTGCTGGGACAGGTGATCGCCGACTGGCCGGATGGCGACGCGCCGGCCGTGCTCCACCAGCACACGCTGGGCTCCTCGCTTCCAGGCATGCTGTCCCAGCATGTCGTCTTCCGCGAGGACGCGGCGGTGCCGGCGCCGGTCTCGCTGAGCGATGTCGAGGCCGCAACGCTGCCGATCGCGGCGCTGACCGCCTGGTTCGCGATGGCGGAGGCGACAAGGCCGGTGCCAGGCCAGACCATCCTTATCCAGGGCACGGGCGGCGTGTCGCTGTTTGCGCTGCAATTCGCCGCCGCCTTCGGCTTGCGCGCGATCGTCACGTCGAGCAGCGACGAGAAGCTGAAGCGCGCCAGGGACCTCGGCGCGTGGCAGACGATCAACCACCGCACCCAGCCGGCATGGGACGAGGCCGCTCGCGCCATGACGGACGGGCTTGGCGTGAACCATGTGCTGGAAATGGTCGGCGGCGACAATGCGCGCCGGTCGCTCAACGCCCTTGCCGCCGATGGCCGGCTATCCGTCATCGGCGTGCTCGGCGCGATGGAGATCAGCTTTCCGATCGTTCCGTTCATGCGCAACCGCATCGTGGTCCAGGGCATTTCCATTGGCCATCGACGCGCGTTCGAGCGCATGAACCAGGCAATAGAGGCGCTCGGCATCAGGCCGGTCATCGACAAGGTCTACGGCTTCGACGAGGTGCCCCAAGCGCTCCAGCATCTAGAAAAGGGACCGTTCGGCAAGATCGTGATCGCCACGAGCTGATGGCGCGTGGCGAGATCACTGCAGCGTCTTCAACACGCCGACCACGGCCATGCCGTCGGTGAAATAGGGATCGCCGCCGCCATTGCGTCCCGTCTTGGTGGCGCCGATACCCGGTATCTCGCTGGTTGAGGTCAGCAGACCGGCGGCCTTCAGGTCGCCGATCAGGAAGTCGCGCTCGGCGTCGATGTCCGGACCGATATGGTGGGTAACGCCGCCCGTGTCGTGGCTGAGGCCGACGCCGCGATCGAAGCTCGCGGCGCCCAGCCAGAGCGGGCGGCCGTCGTCGCCGACCACGTCCGTCAGCCAGAAGCGGACATGGTGGCGCCGGTCGGCGCTGTCGCCGACCGGTTTCTCGAAGGCCAGGTCCTGGGCGCGGCCCTCGAACAACAGGCGGCTCATCGGCGCATCGGGGTAGGGGCGGGAAAACAGCACACTCTCACCGATATCGATCGCGGTCCTGAGCGTCACGGCATCGGCCGTATCCCAGCCCGCGACCGCGAAGGCGTGGACGACTTCCTTCTCGGTGCCGACAAGGCCGACATTGATCGGGTCGCCGGGAATGCCCTGCGGCGTATGCGTCACCATCTCGAAAGGGCGGGTGCGGAAGCCGCGCTCCCGCCAGGTCCAGAATTCCGGCGCAGCGACATAGGCGAGCGCCAGATAGAAGGCGCAGACCGCCGTCAGCCAGATCGCCGCGCGCCGCCTCAGGCTTCGTTCACCCACGACAAACCGCTCCCAAATCCTTGCGCGACCATTTTATGCGTTGTTGGCCGTTTTCGGGTAGAGCCACCTCAGCGGCAGGCGCGGTAGCCGCTTTTGCGGTTCTTGATGTCGAAATGGAAATGGTTACGGTGGTCGTAATTGTAGCCCGGGCCGAGCACCGTGGTGAAATACTCGCAGCCGTCGGAGCGCACGTTGTTGAGGAAGCCGCGGGTGCGGAACGCGAACAGTCCGGGCTTGCGGACGTCGATGTCGTCGCCATTGTTGAGCTCGATGCTCATGACGTCGAGGGCGTTGCCCTTGCCGTGCTCCGACAACACACCTTCGCCGGCGATGTTGCGGCAGGAATAGCTCGAGCCCTGGTGGATCGCCTTGACGCCGGAGAAATAGCGCCAGCGGGCGGCAGGCTGCAGCTCGTTCTTCGTCCAGGCGGCGAAGGTGGCGGCCATGTTGCAGGTCAACGTCGCGGCCGGCTTCATGGCGACGCTGCCGATCGACGAGACTTTTACCGGGAAATCGATGCCGCACTGTCCCTCATGGATCGGCTGGACGTCCTGATAGACGACGCCCATCCGCTTCAGCTCGTTGCGGCAGTCGATCTCGCTGGCCGGCATCTGCTCGAGAGGCGACATCGGCTCGTCCATGCGCGGATAGGCGGCCTGGGTCATATAGGGGTTGGAGGGAACGAGGCGCTGCATGCCGGAATATTGCGGCGCGTCGGGCTGTGGCACGGCCGCCGTCTGGCTGCCGACATCGACGGCGGGCTGCAGCGCAAAGACGTCGCCCGTGGTACAGGCCGATATCGTCGCGATGGCGCCGGCGGCCAGCCCGGCGATCGCGATTCGCGCGCACTTGTTTCGTTGCGCCGCCATCAGCGCAGCGCCAAGTCTTCGAGCCATTGAAAGGCGTCCTTGTCCCCGAATGGCACAAGGTTAACCCTCAACAGTAAAGGAAAGATCAGCGCCGGCATTCATGCCTGGGGCGGAATTGCGGCGCTGTTCTTGCCGGGACGTGACCGAAACTTCAGGAATTGTGGCTATTGGCAGAAGGTGCCGCCGTGACGTCGCGGTTCCAGGTCGAGATGGAAATGCAGCGCGTGGTCGGCGTCGGCGCCCGGCCCAAGCACCGTCTTGAACGGTCCGCAGGCAGCCTTGCGCACCGCGTCGAGGAACTTCGCATCTTTTTCAGGAGGCGCCGGCCCGACCTCGATCCTGCTTCCGTCCGACAAGGTGAAGCTCGCAATATCGACCGCGTTGCCAAAGGCGTGTTCCGACAGTTTGCGGGTGCCGTTGCGCGGGCGGCAGACGAAGGCCGAGGCCTGGTTGACCGCCTTCAAATCGGCGCCGCGTTCGGCCTTTGCCGTGGGCTGGACGACATCGGCCATGAAGCGAGCCGTTGCCTCGGCCATCGGGCAATTGAGCTCGGTGCCGGGACTGACGCTGATGGACTTGCCGAGCGTCTTCAAAACTATCGGATAGGGGATAGAGCAGCCGATTTGCGCGTCGTGCTCGGCCTTGTGCTCCTCGAACTCGACGCCAAGCGTCCTTAGCCGCTCGCGACACGCGGTTTCCTCGGCCGGCATCTCGTCGGCCGGCACATCGGCCGAGCGGGGATCGGGAAGCATCTTTTCCTCGCCGGCATCGGCCGGTTTTTCCGGCGGTTGCGGCGCGGTTTCCGGCGGCTCCGGCTCCAGTTCGGCGGGTTTTTCGGTCGGCGTGGGGACAATCTCCGGCGTTTGCGGATCGGGCTCCGCCCGTGCCCCAGACTGAGCGCCCTTCGAGCGCGGCGGATGGGCGTCCCATTTCGGATGCGACTTCTCCTGGTTCAGGAAGTCGTCGTCGCTGTCGAGGCGGCTTTTGCCTTGCCCGGACTTCTGGGCGCGGTTTTCCATATCCTGAGGACGTGCCCCTGGCGCCGGTGTCGTTTGCGGCGTCTCCGGTACCGGAGCGGCGCTCTCGCTGGCTGGCGGCAGGTGTCTCTTGTGCCGGTGATGATGCTTGGCGGCCGTGGCCGGCGTTATCAGCAGGGCTGCCGCCGCCAAAGGCAACGCCAATCTGCACAATCCGGAAATGCTCAGCGTTGCCATCGCCCCGAAACGGCAATCGCGTCGCGAAGTTGCCTGCACCGCCGGCCTTGCCGATCACAATCGGTTACCGGCGCGTTACGCGCCTATGGCTTCAAGGCCTTCCTCCAGCCAGTCGGCAAGCATCGGCAGGCCGAGCAGGTATTTGGCCGTGCGCTTCCTTGGGCGCTCCCTGGCGGCAGCCACCGCGTCAGCCCATTCGGATGCGTCATAGTCGCCGCGCCCGACCCAGGCGAGCGCGATCAGTTCGGCCGCTTCGTCGATGTTGAGATCGTTGATCAGTTCGCGGAATTCTTCCTCGGTGAGGTCTTCCGAGGCTTCCTCGACAAGGCCGTCATGGTGATGGCTGGCATGCGCGTCGCCGTCGAACTCGACCTCGTGCTCGGCGCCGTCGTCATAGTCCTCGTTGACGGCGGCGCTCAGCGCCTTGGCCTTGAGGATGAACAGGCGCACCGTGTCCGGGTCGATGGAAAGCTCCCATTCTTTCTCGAGGCGCTGCTGCACGGTCCTTCTCCACGTGATGCGCGTGGCCCGATGATAGCGGATTTGCAGCGCGCGTCACGCCCGGAGGCAAGGCTCTCCTTCGGGCCGTCCAAAATAGTTCGGCCGATGACGGCTTTTCGGGATGAAAGCGGATCGGGCCGGCGTTAGTCTGCCATTGTCACGCTCACGGAGGCATCGATGCGCAGACGATTGCTTGTTCAAGTCATGGCTATTGCGGCGCTGCCGCTGTTCGTCGCCCCGGCTTTTGCGGCCGGTGAAGGTGGCGGAAGCGGTCAAACCACTACCCAGTGCAAGAAGGGCGAAGTCTGGGACAAGAAGAAGAACAAATGCGTGAAGCCGCAATATGGCATGCTGGATGACGACAGCATCTACGAGGCCGGCCACGATCTGGCGATGGCCGGGCGCTATGACGAGGCGATCTCGGTGCTGACGCTCGCCGCCAACAAGCAGGATCCGCGCATCCTCAACTATCTCGGCTATTCGCATCGCCATTCTGGCCGCGTCACGGTCGGCCTCGGCTATTACGAGGAAGCGCTGCGCATCGACCCGAACTACACGCTTGTGCGCGAATATCTCGGCGAAGCGCATCTTCAGATTGGCGATCTCGCCGGCGCTCAGGAACAGCTCAAGGAAATCGAAAAGCGGACCGGCACGGGCTCGCGCGAATACGGCATGCTGTCCGAGCAGATCGATCATTTCCTGCGGAGCTGAACAGGGCTTCAAGCTCTTCGGGCCGGCTGCGAGCAATCGTAGCCGGATTTTTGTTGTTCGCCATCAACCGGCATCCGCGAAAGCGGTGATCATTTCGCCGAACTTCATTTTTGCACGTGAAAATCGCGCCAAGATCGCTATATTCAGGGAAATTGTGGTGAAACGGTTCCGTTAGCCCGAGGCTGCCGGACCGTTTTCTTTTTGTACCCATTTGACAAGGCTGCTCCCGACAAGCGGGGGTGGCGGCAGGAAAGGTCAGGCATATGATCAAGGTCCCGATGACAGGCGAGGGGTTCGCGTCATTGAAGGAAGAACTGCGTTGGCGCCAGCAAGAGGAGCGTCCGCGTATCATCGAGGCGATCTCCGAAGCGCGCTCGCATGGCGACCTGTCCGAAAATGCCGAATATCACGCGGCCAAGGAGTCGCAGAGCCACAATGAAGGCCGCATCAACGAGCTCGAGGATCTGATCGCGCGCGCCGAGGTCATCGACGTCTCCAAGCTTTCCGGCGACAAGGTGAAGTTCGGCGCGACCGTCGTGCTTGTCGACGAGGACACCGAGGAAAAGAAGACCTACCAGATCGTCGGCGACCAGGAAGCGGACGTGAAGTCCGGCCGCATCTCGATCTCCTCGCCGATCGCGCGTGCGCTGATCGGCAAGGAAGTCGGCGACGCCATCGAGGTGAACGCTCCCGGCGGCGCCCGGGGATATGAGATCGTTCAGGTGCAATTTATTTAGTGCGCTTCGCCAGATTGGGATGACGTTTCATTGAATTGTCATCCTGATCCAACTCTTTGTTGGAACATGATCTTTCGGTTCTCACTTTTCGAGATCATGTCCTGGCGTCGATTTCTGAGCTACCACGGCTCGCTGCGGATCCATTGCAAACGTTCGGAATTGGCTGAAGCCTCCGTGACGTCGTCATCCTCGGGTCTGCGCCGCGTCGCTTCGCTCCTTGCTCCGCCCGTGGATGACGAAGCAGCCGCGGTCTAAGCTGGCGCGTTTGATCTGAGCGCCAGCAGCCACTCAGCCTCGGCCATCACCTCAGCCGGCGTGATCTTGCCGCCGGGCGGCGCAAGCAAGGTCGATGCAAACTTTCCGCGCGGGCCGGTGAGACCGGGCTCCGTCGCCAGGAAGATGGCGACGGTCGGGAGGCCGAAGGCGCTGGTGAGGTGGGTGAGGCCGGTGTCGGCGCCGATGACGAGCGTCGAGCGGCCGAGGATCGCGGCGACGTCCGCGAGCGGCGATTTCGCAACCAGCAACGTCTTTGGCACGGCACCGGCGATGGCCTCCGCCACCTTCTTTTCCGCCTCATTCGACCATGTGACCACTGGCGTGAATTGCCGGTCGGCCAGCTCGCGCGCGGTTCCGATCCAGTCCTCGGCCGGCCATTTCTTGTCCTCGCGGCTGGTGCCGTGGAGCAGGAAAGCGGTTTTGCCTTCAACGCCGGGTAGCGCGCCCGCTGGCGGCACGATGCCGGACTCGAGCGCCGACAGGTCAGGCTGGTAGCCCAGCGCCAGGCCGAACAGCCGCCTGGTGCGCTCGATGGCATGCAGATCGCGCGGCACGGCGTATTTGCGCTGATAGAACAGCGTCGCCGAAGGCTCACGGGCGCTGGCGCGGTCGAAGCCGGCAATCGGCGCGCCGGCCTGGATGGCGACCAACGCCGATTTCAGCAAGCCTTGCGCGTCGATGACGAGGTCGTAGCGGGAGGCACGGAACGCTCGGCGCAAGCCGGCCATCTCGCGCCATGTGCCGCCGTCGAAAAGCCTCTTGCGCCAGCGCCGGACCGCCACTTTGTGGATCACTCCAATCGCCGGATGCAGCGCCACGATGCCGGCAAACGGCTCCTCCACGCACCAGTCGAAGCTGATATCGGGGCGGTTGCGCACCGCGTCCTCGACGGCCGGAAAGGTGTGAATGACATCGCCCATCGACGATGTCTTGACGATCAGCACTTTCATGCGGCCGCCGGAACCTTGAGCAGGCGGTCGGCCGCGGCAGTGACACGGGCGACATCAAGGGTCTTGAGGCAGTTGAGATGCCCGAGCGGGCACACTTTCTTGTGACAGGGCGAGCAGGACAGATGCAGCCAGATCAGTTCGGAGCGCTCGCTGAGCGGCGGCGTGTTTTCCGGCGACGTCGAACCATAGACGGCCACGATCGGCGTGTTTACGGCGGCCGCGACATGCATCAGCCCGCTGTCGTTCGAGACCGCAAGCTTTGCCGCGGCGATCAGGTCGATGGCGTCCTCCAGCCGCGTCTTGCCGGCAAGGTCGATGGCGCCGGGCGCGAGTGTCGCGATCTCGCCGGTCACGCCGGCATCGTTCTTCGAGCCGAGCAGCACGACGCCCAGACCCTTTGCCATCATGTTCCGGGCAAGCCCGGCATAGTGATCGCTCGGCCAGCGTTTTGCCGGGCCGAACTCGGCGCCGGGCATGAGCGCCACAAATTTCCTTCCCGTCAGCCCGAACCGCGCCAGCAGATCGGCTTGGTTGGCCTTGTCGACGGTAAGCTTCGGCGCGCGAAACGTGCCGCCGCGCGCGAGGCCGAAATAGGCGCGCGCCGTGCGCCGCTTCAGCGCTTCGGGCAGCGGCACGATGTCGGTCAGCAGGCCATAGCGCATTTCGCGCAAATTGCCGACACGATGGGGGATGCGGGCAAAGAACGGGATCAGCGCCGATTTCCAGCTTCCCGGCAGCACATAGGCCATGTCGTAGCGGCCGCGCAGCAGGCGGCCGAAGCGCCTGCGGCTGCGGAATTCGAGCGCGCCCGGCATCAGCGCGAAGTCGATCTGGCTGCGTATCTCGGGCATGCGCTTGACCAAAGGCGCGGCCCAGGCCGGCGCCAGCACATCGATTGCCGCGTTCGGATGTTTTTCCTTCAGCGCCGCAAACAGGCACTGCGCCATGACCATGTCGCCCACCCAGCGTGGGCCGATCACGAGGATCGTTGGGCCTTCAGCCATTCGACATAGTCCCTGACGCCGGTTTCGACTGTGCGGAATTGGCCATTGTAGCCGGCCGCGCGCAAGCGGGACATATCAGCCTGCGTAAAACTCTGGTAGCTGCCCTTGAGATGGTCGGGGAAAGGGATGAATTCAATCTCGCCCTTGCCCAGCGTGTCGATCACCGTTTCGGCGATGGCGCGGAACGGCTGGGCGCGACCGGTGCCGCAGTTGAAGATGCCGCTCTGGCCCTTTTTCCAAAGCCACAGATTGACGTCGGCGACATCGCCGACATGGATGAAGTCGCGGCTCTGCTCGCCCGGGCCGAAGTCGCCATAGGCGCCGAAGAGTTTCGGATTTTCGCCGCGCTCGACCTGGTTGAACAGATGGAAGGCGACGGACGCCATGGCGCCCTTGTGCGCCTCGCGCGGTCCGTAGACGTTGAAATAGCGCAGGCCCGTCACCTGCGAATGGTCGGCGTCGATGTTGCGGCGGACATAGTCGTCGAACAGCTTCTTCGAATAGGCATAGACATTGAGCGGGCGTTCGAACTCGGGCTCCTCGCGGAACTCGCTGCCCCCGCCATAGACGGATGCGGAGGAGGCGTAGAGGAAGGGCACGCGCAGATCGAGGCAGGCATGCAGCAGCCGCTTCGAGTAGGTGTAGTTCACCTCCATCATGAACTTGCCGTTCCACTCGGTGGTGGTTGAGCACGCGCCCTGGTGGAAGACGGCCTCGATGCGGCCGAGCGCGCCATTCTGGAGCTGGGCGAGAAAATCGTCCTTGTCGAGATAGTCGGCAATGCGAAGGTCGGCGAGGTTGGCGATCTTGTGGCCGTCGGTGAGATCGTCGACCACGACGATGTCGTCATGCCCCTCGGCATTGAGAGCGGCGACGATGTTGGAGCCGATCATGCCGGCGCCGCCCGTGACGATGATCATGAAGGCCTCTGTCTGTTTGCGATCCCGGCTCTTATAGGGGAGGCTGGTGTGAGTGTCGATAAAGCCGGTGCCATCCCGTATTGAGGATCGCCAATCTTGTCTATTTCGCCTGTTTTGTCTATTATGTACAAAACGGAGCGTGTCATGAAACAGTACCCGTCGACTGATTTGAAACAGAATCTCGGTGATGTTCTTGCGGCTGCCAGCCAGCAGCCTGTCTCCATCACCCGTCACAACAAGCCGAGATACGTCCTCATGAGCATCGAGGCCTATGAGGCTCGCTTCGTCAACGACAGCCGCCGTGCCTACGCCGCCAAGGACGCCCCGTCAGAGCATGTCGATATGCTCGAGGAGTACGCTGCCCGAGGGAGTCGCGAGTAGGTTTATTGCCGCCGAGAACCGGGTCGCTTCGGGCTGAGTGTCGACAATCACGTCACGTCAGCGCTGCCCCTCATTGCCCTGCCGGGCATTTCTCCCCGTATGGTGACGGGGAGAAAGGGCTGGCCGTAACCTCGGCGCCCTTATTGCGACGCTGGAGATTGGCGAAACCGGCGACGAGGGCCCCTCTCCCCGTCACTATACGGGGAGAGGATGGCCGGCAGGCAGGTGAGGGGCAGCGCCAACGCCTGGAATGATGTTAGAGGAATTCGACGATATCCATATCTGTGGTATCGCCAGTATGGAGATCGGACCAGCAGGGCGTAGCCTGACAGAGACGTGATCATTTGGGGACCAAGAATGCCGTCGACCGAACTGCTGATCGCATTCTTCGCCACAACTGCGATCTTCGCCTACATCCCCGGACCCGCCATGCTTTACGCCGCGGCGCAGACGATGGCGCGGGGCCGCTGGTCGGGCTGACGGCGGCTCTCGGCATTCATCTCGGCGGTTATGTGCATGTCTTCGCGGCCGCCGCGGGACTGTCCGTCCTGTTCCACGCCGTGCCGCCGCTCTATCTGGCGGTCAAGCTCGGCGGCGCGCTCTATCTGATCTGGCTCGGCGTCTCAATGATCCGCAAACGGACAGGCGGCGATACGGCTCTGCCGGCCATCGAGCGGAAATCGGCGCGGCGCGCCTTTTTCGAAAGCATCACCGTCGAGGTGCTCAATCCGAAGACGGCGATCTTCTTCATGGCGTTCCTGCCGCAATTCATCGATGCCTCGGCGGCGTTCCCGGTCTGGCTGCAGTTCGTCGTGCTTGGAACCATCGTCAATCTGATGTTTTCCTCCGCCGATATTGTTTGCGTATTCCTTGCCGGCGCGATGATCGACCGGCTGCGGCTTTCAGGGCGGGCGCAGCGGCTGATGCAGCGTGCAGGCGGCGCCGTGCTTGTGGGCCTCGGCGTCCACGTGGCCCTGCAGAGAAGCTGATTGCACAGCCGACTTCGGCCGCAGTCAATCGGGCCTGCCGTTGCGCTCGCCCCAATTGCGGTATATCCGCATCGCGTTGAGCGAGGTGCGCCACAATTCCGGCGCTGAAACCTAATCAAGTCCTGCCTTTTTCAGGCATATGTCGAGTGAGATGATCAAGCACAATCCGCCCTCTCCGGAACCTTTGCATCGCACCATCGCCCGGTTCGGCGAGGTCACCGTGCTGGTGGTCGGCGATTTCATTCTCGACCGTTTCGTCAGCGGCGTGATCGAACGCATCTCGCCGGAGGCTCCGATCCCCGTGCTGCATGGACGGGGCGAAATGCTGAACATGGGCGGCGCCGGCAATGTCGTCTCCAACATCGTTTCGCTAGGCGGGGCCGCCATACCCGTCTCGGTGATCGGCGCCGACCAGGCCGGCAACAATCTGATGCGCATGCTGAGCGAGATCGGTGTCGACACGGACGGGCTTCTGCAGCGGGCGGACCGCATGACCTCGTCGAAAAGCCGCTTCAGCGCGCTCAACCAGCAGGTGCTGCGCTTCGACGAGGAAGAGATCAAGCCGCTCACTTCCGCCGAGCGGGCGAAGCTCATCGATCATTTCCAGGCCGCGCTTGGCCGCGCCGACATCGTGATCCTTTCCGATTACGGCAAGGGCATTCTGCTCGACGGCGTCGCCGGCGAGCTGATCGCGATCTGCCGCGATGCCGGCAAGCCGGTGCTGGTCGATCCGAAGGGGCGCGATTACGCGCGCTATGCCGGCGCCACGGCAGTGACGCCGAACCGCAAGGAGCTTGGCGAGGCGGTCGGGCGCAAGGTGTTCGGCGATGACGAGATCGTGGCCGCCGCACGCGACCTGATCGCCGCGCATGACTTCGAGTATATCGTCGCCACGCGCAGCGAGAAGGGCATGAGCGTGGTCTCCGCCGAGGATGCCCGCCACATTTCCACCCAGGCCCGCGAAGTGTTCGACGTTTCCGGTGCCGGCGACACGGTCATTGCGAGCTTCGCGCTTTCGCTCGCCGCCGGCGCCGACCGGGTGCATGCCGCGGTCATCGCCAATGCGGCCGGCGGCGTCGTGGTGGGAAAACGCGGCACCGCTCGGCTGAATGTCGAGGAACTGTCCGGCGCGCTGTTCCGCTCGCATGGGCCGACGGCTCATACGGATGCCATTCTTGACGCCAATGCGGCGGCCAGGATGGTCGCCGCCTGGAAGGAAGAGGGCCTCACGGTCGGCTTCACCAATGGCTGTTTCGACATCCTGCACGCCGGCCATGTCAGCCTGCTGCATGCCGCCCGCAGCCAGTGCGACCGGCTGGTGCTCGGCCTCAACAGCGACGACTCGGTGCGCCGGCTGAAAGGGCCGGGGCGCCCGGTCAACAACCAGCATGACCGCGCCTGCGTGCTGGCAGCGCTTGCCTCGGTCGACGCCGTCGTCGTCTTCGAGGAGGATACGCCGCTCAAGCTGATCGAGGCGCTCTTGCCCGACGTCCTGGTCAAGGGCGCGGACTATACGATCGAGACCGTGGTCGGCGCCGATGTGGTGCAGAAGGCGGGCGGGCGCGTGGTGCTGGTCGACCTCGTCGCAGGCAAGAGCACGACGAACACGATCGGCAAGCTGCGTGCCGCAAACTGAGGGTCTCATGTCCGATTTGAACGACTACCTGGTCCGCTCCGCGGCGGCGATCTCGGCGATGGTCGAGCGCGACCTGACCGGTGAGATGGAGCGCGCCGTGAGCACGGTCGTGACCGCGCTTTCGCAAGGCAAGGCGCTGCTGATCTGCGGCAATGGCGGCTCGGCCAGCGATGCCATCCACATCGCCGGCGAGTTGGTCGGCCGCTTCCTGAAGGAGCGCAAGGCCTACAATGTCATCGCGCTGCCGGCCAACGCCGCGGTGCTGACCGCCTGGGGCAACGATTACGGCTTCGACACCGTCTTCTCGCGCCAGGTCGAGGCGCATGGATCGGAAGGCGCGGTGCTGCTTGCCATCTCGACCAGCGGCAATTCGCCAAGCATCCTTGCCGCCGCCGAGCAGGCGCGCATGATGGGCATGACGGTGATCAGCCTTACCGGCGATACCGGCGGCAAGCTCGCGCCGCTGACCGACATCCTGCTCAACGTGCCGTCGACCTCGACGCCGATCATCCAGCAGGGGCATCTCTGCCTCTACCACCATCTGTGCGAGGCGGTCGAAGCGCGTCTCAGCAATGGCTGACGGTGGCGCGGTCGATTCGCTTGTCGAGCCCGGCCTGTGGATCGAGCGGATCGGGACCAGGACCTTCCCAAAAGGCCTGCCGGCGCTCTTCCTCGACCGCGACGGCACGATCAACGTCGATACCAGTTATCCGAGCGATCCTGCGGATATCGTGCTGCGGCCGGAAATGCTGCCCGTCATCAGAGCCGCCAATGTGGTTGGGCTTCCCGCCATCATCGTCTCGAACCAATCGGGCATAGCGCGCGGTTATTTCGGCTGGGCGGATTTCGCGGCGGTCAACGGCAGGCTCCTCCAGCTTCTCGAAGCGGAGGATTGCCGGATCGATCTTGTGCTTGCCTGTGGGTATCATTCGAGCGGCACGGGCGTTCTGGCAGTGGGCGACCATCCGATGCGTAAACCCAATCCCGGCATGCTGCTGCGTGCGCGCGATCTGTTGGACCTGGATATGGGTCGGTCGATCATTATCGGCGACAAGGCAGACGATATGGAAGCCGGCCGCCGCGCCGGGCTCCGTGATGGTTGGCATGTCGGAAGCAGATCCAACCGAAAATCCGGCGACGCCGCCTTCGTCACGCACAAGCTCATAACTGGCAACGACCACCGGAGGCTTTGCGACCTTATCGCAGGGCTTGGCAAAGCCTAGGGCTTCATCTCGAAGGCCACCAGCCCCTCATCCTTGACGCGGCGGATGGTCAAGGCGGTGCGCACCGTGTCGACATTCGGAGCTGAAGCTAGTTCCTCGATGACGAAGGTCTGGAAGGTGCCGAGGTCGCTTGCCACGCAATGCAGCAGGAAGTCGGATTCGCCGGAGACCATCCAGGCGTCGCGCACGATCGGCCAGCCGCGCGTGCGTTCGGCGAAGGTCTTCAGCTCGGCATCGGCCTGGTGGTGTAGGCCTATCAGGCAGAAGGCGACGACATCCATGCCGAGCGCCGGCGCGTTGAGGAGCGCTCGGTAGCCGCGGATGATGCCAGCCTCTTCCAGCCGCCTGACGCGGCGCAGGCAAGGCGGCGCCGAGATGCCGACCCGGCTCGACAACTCGACATTGGTCATGCGCCCATCGCTCTGCAGCTCGCGCAGGATCTTCCAGTCGATGGCATCGAGGTCGGCTTTGAGCGGCATGGCTGTCTCGGCTCTTGCGCAAGAATCTTTCGCGAATTTGTAATTAAACGACTTTTGTGTCCGCGCCAGCCCCTCATCGACCCGATTTTTAGAGGTAACAAAAGCTGCGACTTTGCGAATATCCGGCTGACGGCAGCTTTCCGGGGACGACGGTCCGTTCGTCTTGCTGCCATGGTTGGCAACCCTTACATTAACCTCGACAAAACCACGGCCGCGCGCCGCAGGGGACTTTCATGAACACCAAACATGCGCCCGTTCTCATCATCGGTTCCGGCCCGGCCGGCTACACGGCGGCGATCTATGCCGCCCGCGCCATGCTGAAGCCGATGCTGGTCGCCGGCCTGCAGCAGGGCGGCCAATTGATGATCACCACGGATGTCGAGAATTATCCGGGCTTCGCCGATCCGATCCAGGGCCCCTGGCTGATGAGCCAGATGCTGGCGCAGGCCGAGCATGTCGGCACCGATATCATCAACGACATCATCACCGAGGTCGACCTCAATGTGCGGCCGTTCCGGGCCACCGGCGATTCCGGCACCGTCTACACGGCGGACGCGTTGATCATCGCCACCGGCGCGCAGGCCAAGTGGCTGGGCATCCCATCTGAGCAGACCTTCATGGGCTTTGGCGTTTCGGCCTGCGCCACCTGCGACGGCTTCTTCTACCGCGGCAAGGACGTCGCGGTGGTGGGCGGCGGCAATTCCGCGGTCGAGGAAGCGCTCTATCTGTCGAACCTCGCCAAAAGCGTCACCGTCATCCATCGGCGCAGCGATTTCCGTGCCGAGCGCATCCTGCGCGAGCGGCTGCTTGCGAAGGACAATGTCCGCGTCATCTGGGACACGGTGGTGGACGAGATCACCGGACGTCCAGGCAAGGCGCCGCTGCCGCCTTCCGTCGAAGGACTCACGCTGCGCAATGTCGTGACCGGCCAGGAATCGAAGCTGCCGGTCGACGGCGTGTTCGTCGCGATCGGCCATGCGCCGGCGGTCGAGCTGTTCGTCGGCAAGCTCAAGCAGAAGCCGAACGGCTACCTGTGGACGGCGCCCGATTCGACCCGCACCGACGTGCCCGGCGTGTTCGCCGCCGGCGATGTCACCGACGATGTCTACCGCCAGGCGGTGACGGCCGCGGGGCTTGGTTGCATGGCGGCGCTCGAGGCGGAAAAATATCTGGCCGGCATCGAGGTTCACCGCGAAGCGGCGGAGTGACAAATCGGCTGAAAAAAGCCGTTTAAAAGCCTGATTTTTCATTCAGACGCCAAATGCAACGCGAGGGGAATCATGGCGCTGGACTGGGACAAGCTACGCGTATTTCACGCAGCGGCGGAGGCTGGGTCGTTCACCCATGCCGCCGAGACGCTGCATCTGTCGCAATCGGCCATTTCGCGGCAAGTCAGCGCGCTGGAGCATGATGTCGGCGTAGCACTCTTCCACCGTCATGCGCGTGGCCTGGTGCTGACCGAGCAGGGCGAGATGCTGTTCCGCACGGCGCATGACGTGCTAATGAAGCTGGAAACCATCAAGACGCGGCTGACCGAGACCAAGGACCGGCCGTCGGGCGTGCTCCGCGTGACGACCACGGTGGGCCTGGGCGCCGGCTGGCTGACCGAGCGCGTGCAGGAATTCATCGAGCTCTATCCCGAGATCAGCCTGCAGCTGATCCTGGCCAATGAGGAGCTAGACCTCACCATGCGCCAGGCCGATTGCGCGATCCGGCTGCGGCAGCCGCAGCAGCCCGACCTTATCCAGCGGCGGCTGTTCACGGTGCATTTCCACCTCTACGCGGCGCCGTCCTACATCGCCAAGTTCGGCAGGCCGGCCTCGATCGCTGAGCTCAGGAACCATCGCATCGTCACCTTCGGCGTGCCGGTGCCTTCGCATCTGTCGGAGCTGAACTGGCTGGAGACGGTCGGCGATTTCGAGGGCGCGCAGCGGGTGCCGACGCTGCAGATCAACGACATCCTTTCGATCAAGCGGGCGGTGCAGGGCGGCGCGGGCATCGCCATGCTGCCGGACTATGTGATCAACAAGGACTCGAACCTGGTGCAGTTGCTGCCGGAGACCGAGGTGCCGTCCTTCGACACCTATTTCGCCTATCCCGATGCGATGAAGAACCAGGCGAAGCTGCACGTTTTTCGCGATTTCGTCATCGCGAAGGCGCGCAGCTGGTCTTATTGAAATGGCCGGTCGAGACTACTGCCCGCGCCAGGGTGTAAGGCGGGGCAGCCAGCCGGGCACGGCGCGTCGGTAGACTTTATATTCTTCGCCATAGCGTTGGGCGAGCGTCGGCTCTTCATAGATCTTGACGAACGAGATCATCGCCGCCGCGGCGATGAGGCCGTAGACCAGGACCGCCCAGCTCGAAAAGATCAGTGCCTGGCCGAGGATGATCGCCAGCACGGCCACGTACATGGGGTTGCGGACATGGCGGTAGATGCCGCCCACGACCAGCTTCTCGGTCGGCGCCACCGGCGCCGGCGTGCCCAGGCCCTCGAGGGCAAAACGGGCGAAGGCATGAAGCAGGATCGCAGCTGCTACGATCACGAGAATAGAGCCCGCGGCCACGAAGCCCGGCACAGTCGCCAGAGGTTTGCGATAATGATCGGTCAGCAGCCAGGGCATCAGTCCGGCGACAACGCCCGGCGCGACTACAAGGAACAGCGCACTACCGGCGATTGCTGAAAAACTACGCATCCGGGGGCCTCTGCCGCAAAAATAAACTTGGCCTGCCGAAGTCGGCATCATTTCGCTGTTTTACGCAGTTCCGAGCAAAATTAGCTGCATTTTGCATTTCAGCAGTCGCTTTTGATCTGAAAATACGGCGAGATCGCCCTATTTTCCTGGTCCTATGGCTTCCTGGAATAGGTTGGACCACAGCCTGCGTCTTTTTGCATGCGTGTGTTGCAAAATAGATGCTTGTTTCTTGGGCATGATGAGCACATATATAGTCCCATCTCCGGGGCGCGTTCTCCTCCCATTAGCGCTCTTGAGTGTTCCCCTCTGGAGGTTAGCCCTAATCGGCACTTCCAATCAAACTCAGCCGGATCTTTATTGATCCGGCTTTTTTGTTGCCCGCATGCCTCGAGCCGGCAAAAAACACGGTCGAATCCGACACGTAACAGTGACATGTAACATCGGGTAACATGTCGCAGACGCAGTCTATGGTTTAACTAGAAGATAGGACGCGGTTGGTCGGTTCGGGAGATGGGGGCATCACTCGAAATGGCCGGGCTCAGGCAGCTACCGCGTCCGAACCATTTGTCCGGATGCGGCGGACCAGCCGTTGCCTCCCAGGAAAACGGTCCGCAATAGAAACGGCGTCCGGTTGAACCGGACGCCGTTTTCATTTCATCCCAAGGTCAAACCGCGACGCGCTTTAAAGCGCATCGCGCTGAAACGGCATTCAGGCGGCCTTGCCGTTGGCGTTCATCGCCTCGTCAGCGAGCCGGCCGGTGAGCTCGGCCATGTGGTCGAAGGTTGCCTTGTAGCTGGCGACGCCGGCGGTGGCCGAGCGCAGCTCGATGATCAGGTCACCGATTTCGGCCTGCGGCATAGTCGCCTCGACGACGTCCCAGCCCGGCCAGTCGGGCCGCGCGTCATAGCCGAGAATTTGGCCGCGCCGCTGCGGGATCAGGGCGATGATCTTCGACGTCGCGTCGGAAGGCGTGACGATCTCGACCTTCATCACCGGCTCCAGCAGGACCGGCGAGCAGGCGGCCATGCCTTCCTTCATCGCGAGCTTGGCCGCCATCTGGAAGGCCATGTCCGAAGAGTCGACCGCATGGTAGGAGCCGTCCGACAGGTTGACGGCGACGTCGACGACCGGGAAGCCGAGCGGGCCGGTCTTCAGATAGTCGCGAATGCCGGTCTCGACCGACTGGATGTAAGTCTTCGGCACCACGCCGCCGGTGATGGTGTCGGAGAACTGGAAGCCGGAGCCGCGCGGCAGCGGCTTGATCTCGATCACCACGTCGCCGAACTGGCCGTGGCCGCCGGACTGCTTCTTGTGGCGGCCGCGCTGCTGCGCCGATTTGCGGATCGTCTCGCGGTAGGGCACCGCCGGGGCATGGCCCTCGATCGGAATCTGGTTCTTGCCCTCAAGGCGCTCGCGCACCACGCGCAGATGCATCTCGCCGTGGCCCGACAGCACGGTCTCGGCCGAATCCTGATTGTGACGCAGGCTGAGCGAAGGGTCCTCCTCGGCCAGCCGCTGGATCGCCGCCGACATCTTGACTTCGTCCTTGCGCTCCTTGGGGCGAAGCGCGAAGGCGAAGACGGGCTGTGGCGGCTCGAGCGTGACCAGTGGCCGGATACCGCCCTTGGCCGAACTCAGCGTCTGGCCGGTCTTGACGTTGTCGAGCTTGCCGAGCGCGACGGTGTCGCCCGCCTTGGCGGATGTCTGCTTGATCTGGTCCTTGCCGAGCATCCTGTAGATGCCGGAGACCTTCGTCGTGTCGCCGTTGGAAAGGAAAAGCTCGGCCGCGTCGGCCAACTGGCCTGAAAGCACGCGCGACACCGAAAGCTTGCCGCCATGCGCGGTGTGGATGGTCTTCATCACCTGCACCACCGTCTGGCTTTCCGGCGCGCCGAGGCGCTTCCTCGTCGCCTCGATGTCCGGCGCGTCGTGGCGAATGGCCTTCAACAGGCGCAGCACGCCATTGCCTTTCTCGGCCGTGCCGATCAGCACCGGCGTTACCGCGCCGGCGCGCAGATCGGCCGAGAGGTCGTCGAAGATCGCGTCCTTCGGCGGCTCGATCTCCTCCAGCAATTGCTCCATCAGGTGATCGTCGTGATCGGCTAATGTCTCCAGCATGGAGAAACGCGCTTCCAATTCGCGCGCCTTGTCGTCATTCGGGATCTCGGCGACCTGGCTTTCGGCGTATTCGCGATAGATGTAGGCGCGTTCCAGCGCCAGATCGATCGAGCCGATGACGATGCCGTCCTTGCGCACCGGAATCTGGCGTAAGAGCAGCGGAACCGAACTTGCCGGCTGCAGCATCTTCAGCGTCTCGCGCACGCCCGCAATCGCCTTGTCGACCTTGTTCAGGAACAGGATGCGCGGAATGGCGAGATCGTCGAGCTTGCGCATGATCAGCTGCAGTGCCGGGATCTTCTTCTCGTCGGCCTCGGCGACGACGACCGCAAGGTCGCAAGCGGCAAGCACGGGTTCGGCCTCGAAGGCGAATTCGATGGAGCCGGGGCAATCGACGAAGGTGATCTGCTCGCCCATGAAATCGGTGGTGGCGAAGGTGGCCTCGACGCTCATGGCGTGGGCGCGGGCTTCGGGCGAATGATCGGAGACGGTGTTGCCCGATGAAACGGGTGACTGGCGGGGAATGGCGCCCGTGCGGGCGAGGATTGCTTCGAGAAGTGTCGTCTTACCGCTTGCAAAGGGACCGACTATGGCGATGCATTTCGGTCCCGTGCGTCGTCCTCCGGCGCGAGTACCCATGGCTGACCTCCACTCAGGCGTTTCCCAAGAGAGCGATCAGCAAAAGTGGAAACCGGTTTTTGCGTCCGATCGCACCCTGTGCAGAGCGGCGGCCGGCCTGTTCGGCCGTCGCGGGCGGGGTTTATCCACCCCTTCCCAAGGCCATCGTCACACGGGTTCGCCGGGAGGGCAAGAAAAATAGGATTTTCGCCGGCTTGGGTTTGTCAGGCCGTGAGGGCGAGCGGCTCGCGGCCGGCGACACACAAGGCGCTTGCCTTGTCGCGTGGCGCCGGCTTGCCGAAGAAATAGCCCTGGAAGCGGCTGCAGCCGGCTGTTCGGGCGAGGGTGAATTCCTGCTCGGTCTCGACGCCTTCCGCAACGATTGCGATTTCCTGGATGCGGGCGATCTGGGCAAGCGCCGAGACGAAGATCTGCGCCACCTGGTCATGGGCGAGGCTGCGGATATAGGAGCGGTCGATCTTGACGCTGTCGATGGGCAGCGACTTCAGATAGTTGAAGCCGCAATGTCCAGTGCCGAAGTCGTCGAGCGCGATGTGGAAGCCGAGGCCGCGCAGCGCCTCCAGGCGCCTCAGCACCTCGGGCGTCGCGGCCGTCGCCACCGTCTCGGTGATTTCGATGATGAATTGCGAGGCGGACCGGCCGGTCTCGCCCAGGATCCTGTCGCACATCGTCACGATCTCGTCGCGCTTCAGCTGCTCGCCGGAGACGTTGATCGAGATGCGCCGTCCGGGAAAATGCCCGATATCGGCGCAGGCGCGTTTGAAGACCCATTCGCCGATCATGTCGATCAGCGTCGAGCGCTCGGCGATCGGGATGAATTCCGCCGGCGAGATCAAGCCGCGCACGGGATGGCGCCAGCGGATCAATCCCTCCAGCGCGTCGACCGAGCCGTCGGGATCGACGATCGGCTGATAGTGCAGTTCCAGCTCGCCGAGATAGATCGCGGCGCGCAGCTCGCGTTCCACCAGCCGGCGATAGCGTTTGTCCGACAGCATCTCCTCGTCGAAGACGGTGACGCGGCCGCGGCCGCCTGCCTTGCTTTCGTAGAGCGCAAGGTCGGCCAGCAGCATCAACTCAGCGCCGTTCGAGGCATGCAGCGGCGCAAGCGCGACACCCACCGAGATCGACAGCGGAATGATCTTGCCTTCATGTCTTTTGCCGGCGCGCATCGCATCGAGCAGCCGGCGCACGTCCTTGTTGATGACGGCGACGTCGCCATGCGGAACCATGACGCCGAACTCGTCGCCGCCGAGGCGACCGATGACGCCGTCCTCGAAGATGCGCTGCGCTTCCGCGACCAGATGGGCCAGCGCCAGGTCGCCGAACTGATGGCCGAACGTGTCGTTGAGCTGCTTGAAATGATCGAGGTCGATCAGAAGCAGGCTTGCCTGGCGACGGTTGCGCAAACCGCCCAGCCGGTCGCGCAAGGCTTCGATGAAATAGCGCCGGGTCATGGCGCCGGTCATGGCATCGACGGTGAGAAAGCGGTGCTTCTCGGCTTCGGCATCCTCAGCCGATTGCAGGCGCTGGACGACGCTCGAGCGCATATACATCAAGACCAGAAGCGCCATCAGGGTCGATGCCGCCGACATCATAAGCGCGCCGTCGCGGGAAGCGTTCTCCGTCAGCGCGAAGGCCGCGAGCCCGGTGGCGGCGATGCTCATCACGAGCAGAGCCTGGATGCCGCGATAGATACGGCCGCTATGATCCTTGATTGTCGCCAAGATACTCATGTCCGCGCCCCCACAGCACGCGCCATGG
The DNA here is from genome assembly GCF_003952405.1 of Mesorhizobium sp. M2A.F.Ca.ET.043.02.1.1. Classification (NCBI taxonomy): domain Bacteria; kingdom Pseudomonadati; phylum Pseudomonadota; class Alphaproteobacteria; order Hyphomicrobiales; family Phyllobacteriaceae; genus Mesorhizobium; species Mesorhizobium sp. M2A.F.Ca.ET.043.02.1.1. The sequence continues at coordinate 1,207,034 of NZ_CP034445.1, read as the reverse complement.
CTAGAACCTCAGCCGTTAACAAACGCTGAGCGCGGCGACCGTCTTGACCTGTTCTCTGGCGGCTGGATCGAGGCGGCAATTTTATGGTTAAAAAGCAATGATTTATGACAATATTCAGACATTCTAAAATAGAAACTGCTGGTGCCTGAGCACGCAACCGGAGCTGCGGTGCCGGCAACATCCTAAAGCCGTTGCAATGGCCTCTCCTCAGGAGGAGACTGCTCCACGAGAGGCCGAGCGCGGCCCCTTGTTCGACCAACGAGTTCGAGGATCTGAACGATGAAGATCATTGCGTGCGGCAGCGTGCCGACGATCATCGCGCCGGAGGCCTATTTCACAGGGCGGGTGCTGCAGACGCCGATCATCCAGAAAGAGGCGCCGGCGCGGCTGAGGGCGACGCTGGTCAGTTTCGAGCCCGGCGCGCGCACTTACTGGCACACGCATCCGCTTGGGCAGACGCTCTATGTCACGGCCGGCGCCGGACTTGCCCAGACTTGGGGCGAGCCGATCCAGACGATCAGGGCAGGTGACGTCGTCTCCTTCGCGCCGGGCGAAAAGCACTGGCATGGCGCCGGACAGAAAACCGCCATGACCCATATCGCCATGCAGGAGGCGCTGGACGGAGTCCACGCCGACTGGCTGGAAGCGGTGACGCCGGAGCAATATGGCGGCTGAGACAAGCCTCTGACAAAAAACCCGGCCGCGGCCGGGTTTTCTCGCATGGCGACTTTAAGCCGTTCAGGTCAACGACGCGGTGAAGCGCTGGATGCGCGTACAGGCTTCCTCCAGCAAGGTTTCCGACGTGGCGTAGGAGATGCGGAAATTCGGACCGAGGCCGAAGGCCGAGCCGAACACCACCGCCACACCTTCGGCGTCGAGCAGTTCCGAGCAGAAGGCTTCGTCGGTGTCGATCACCTTGCCGGCCTTGGTCTTCTTGCCGATCAACTCAGCGCAAGACGGATAGACGTAGAAGGCGCCTTCGGGCGAGGGGCAGGAGATGCCGCGCGCCTGGTTGAGCATCGAGACGACGAGGTCGCGTCGGCCCTGGAAGATCGCCTTGTTCTTCGCGATGAAATCCTGCGGGCCGTTGAGCGCCTCGACGGAAGCCCATTGCGCGATGGTGCAGGCGCCCGAGGTCTGCTGGCCCTGGATCATGTCCATCGCCTTGATCAGCGGCACCGGGCCGGCGGCGTAGCCGATGCGCCAGCCGGTCATGGCATAGGCTTTCGACACGCCGTTCATCGTCAGCGTCCGCTCGTAAAGGTTCGGCTCGACCTCGGCGATGGTCTTGAAAACGAAATCGCCATAGGTCAGATGCTCATACATGTCGTCGGTCAGCGTCCAGACATGCGGATGCTTGAGCAGCACGTCGGCCAGCGCCCTGAGCTCGGCCTCCGTGTAGGCGGCGCCCGACGGGTTCGACGGCGAGTTCATCAGCAGCCATTTGGTCTTCGGCGTGATCGCCTTTTCCAGCACCTCGGCCGTGAGCTTGAAGCCGTTGTCGATCGAGGTGTCGGCGAAGACCGACGTGCCGCCGCAGATCGCCACCATTTCGGGGTAGCTCACCCAGTAGGGACGCGGGATGATGACCTCGTCACCGGGGTTCAGCGTCGCCATGAAGGCGTTGAACAGGATCTGCTTGCCGCCGGTGCCGACGATGGTCTGCTCCGGCCGGTAATCGAGATTGTTCTCGCGCTTGAATTTCTTCGCGATCGCCTCGCGCAGCGGCACGATGCCCGACACCGGCGGGTACTTGGTCTCGCCGCGGCGGATCGCCTCGATCGCCGCGTTCTTGATGTTGTCGGGCGTATCGAAGTCCGGCTCGCCGGCGCCGAGGCCGATCACGTCACGGCCGGCATTTTTCAGCTCGCGCGCTTTCTGCGTCACCGCGATGGTCGCGGAAGGCTTAACGCGGGAAAGGGCGTCGGCGAGAAAGGCCATGACAAAAAGTCTCCTAGGACAGCGGCCAGGAGCGGCCGCGGCGCCTCTCATGTCGCATCATGGCGCGGAGCGCAAGCATTGTGCGATGAGCCAGAGGTCAAGGAGGCGTGACCAAAGTCAGCCTGCGTGCGCGGCAACGCTAAATTCATCAACGGCCGGTAAACCCTTGGCTGGCAGGATCGCAGATCGGATTGCGCCAATTCGCGGAGCGAGAAACCTTGTCGCGCAGCATCGGGCTTACCCACATCATCCGTCATGATGACGGCACCTCGACCGGTGTCTGGGGCATCTATACGCTGCAAAGCGCGTTCCAGCCGATCTTCGCCTTCAAGGAGGGCAAGCTTTCGGTGGCCGCCTTCGAAGGGCTGATCCGGCCGTTCCGCGACGGCGAGCAGCAGTCGCCGGCGGCGTTCTTCGGCACCTGCCCAGCGACCGACCGGCTGCATATCGAGTCGCTGACGCGCACGCTGCATCTTCTGAACGCCGGTGCCTGCCTGCCGCAGGAGGCGGCCATCTTCATCAATTTCGACCCGTCGGTCTTCACCGATCGCGGCATTGCCGACAAGGCATTGCGCGATATGCGGCTGGTGCTGCACGAAGCCGGTATCGATCCGCGCCGCATCGTCTGCGAGGTTACCGAGCAGAAGTCGGCCTCGCAGGAAGCGCTCTACGATTTTGTCGAGGCGCTGAGGGCCAATGGCTTCCGCATCGCGGTGGACGACTATGGCGCCGATGAATCCGACATCCACCGGATCCAGGAACTGAAGCCCGATATCGTCAAGTTCGATGCCCAGTGGATCACGCATCTGATGGAGTCCGGCGCCGGCTTCGCGTTGCTGACCGCGATGGTGCAGGGCTTCGAAACCCAGGGCATCCACACCGTCTTCGAGGGTCTCGAGGAAGGCTGGCAACTGGAGCTTGCCGAGAAAGCCGGCGCTTCCATGGTGCAAGGCTATGTGCTTGCCCGGCCCGAACTTGCGCCCACCAGCTTTCGCGTCTTCGTGCAGTCTTCGGCTGACGAGAGCACGGTGTCGGCTGCCGCAAGCCCTGCGGCTCCGGCAAAGCGGTCGCGGTCGGCAAGGGTATTCGGGCGCAAGGTCGCGCCATGAACGAAAGGCAGGAGAGGCGGCGCAATGTCGCCAAGGCGATCTTCGCTGACGAGATCGGCCTTCAGTTCGGCATTTACGGCGAATTCCGGCTGTGGAGCGCCTATCAGCCAATCTTCGCGCCGGAGGATGGGATGCTCAGGGCGGTCGCCGTCGAGGGGCTGATCGAGCCGCGCCGCATCGCCGAGCCGGTGGCCCCGTCGATCTTCTTCGGCGGCGTTCCCGCATCCGACCGGCTGTTCGTCGAAACGATGTGCCGGATGCTGCATCTCGGCAATTACCGCAACATCGGCCTCGAGGGGCTCACGCTGTTCTTCAACTACAATCCGATGATCAACGATCATCTCGGGCGGGCGCTGGCCGAAATCCGGCTGATGACCAGGCATCTCGGCGATTTCGAGCTGGAGCCGGGCCTGCTGGTCTGCGAGATCACCGGACAGGCGGCGGACGATCACGTTCTTGCCAGCCTGGTTCGTGAAATGCGGCGCGACGGCATCCGTATCGCCATCGACGATTTCGGCACCGGACATTCCACCGAGGCGCGTATCAATCTGCTCGCGCCCGACATCGTCAAGATCGACGGCGCCTGGTTCGGCGCGCTCTGCCGCCACGCCGCCGCCGAGCGCTTCTTCCGGCCCTTGGTGGGCATGTTGCAGGAGCGGGGCGCAAAAGTGCTGGTCGAGGGCATCGAGAATGCCCAGCACCTGCGCGTCGCGCTCGAGGGCGGCGCCGACCTGCTGCAGGGTTTCCATCTCGCCCGCCCGGCGCTCGCAGGCACGATCTTCAAGGAAGAGCCGCTTTCCGTCGATGCCCTGCTCGACGCCGGCAACAAGGTTGTGCCCCTGCATCAGCAACGCTGATGCCAAGAAAACCCACCAGCAACGCTGATGCCAAAGAAAACCTATCAGCGTCGCTGATGGTTCTTCGCAAAAACAAATCACTGGATGCGACCTGGCCGCGCGCGTTAGAGCGTTCCCAGGAGACTCGGAGAGGGCAAGAGGCATGATCCTTTACGACATGGCCGACAGCGGCAATTGCTACAAGCCGCGGCTGTTGATGGCGAAGCTCGGCATCCCCTTCACCCGGGTCGAGGTGAGCTCCCATACCGGCGAGACGCGCAAGCCCGACTACGTCGCCAAGAATCCGAACGCGATGGTGCCGATGCTCGAACTCGACGACGGCAGGCGCATCGCCGAGAGCAACGCCATCCTGCTTTATCTCGCCGAGGGAACGCGCTTCCTGCCGGCGGACAAATACGAACGCGCGCTGGCTTACCAATGGCTGTTCTTCGAACAATACAGCCATGAGCCCTATATCGCGGTGCGCAAGGCGCTTTTGACCTTTCCGGAACGGGCGAAGGACGCCACGCCGGAGCGGCTGGCGCTAACGCTGGAGCGCGGCAACAAGGCGCTGGGCGTCATGAACCAGCATCTTGAGCAGAACGCATTCTTCGCCGGCAATGCCTATAGCGTCGCCGATATCGCGCTCTACGCCTATACCCACACCGCCGAGAAGGGCGGGTTCCAGATCGAGGCCTATCCGGCCGTCGCCGCCTGGCTGAAACGGGTCGAGGCGGACAAGGGGCATGTGCCGATCGAGTGGCTGCCCCACTGAAGCCGGCGATTGGCGAAAGCGTGAGTGACAGCGTCCTTCTCCCCGTTCACGGGGAGAAGATGGCGGCAGCCAGATGAGGGGCGGCGCCATCTTTTCTAAGCTGGTCAAAATGGGCAGTTCTGAAATGTCGGCGCTGCCCCTCATCGCCCTGCCGGGCACTTCTCCCCGTGAACGGGGAGAAGAAAGCTGCTCCAAAATCCAGACAACAAAAAAGGCGGGCATTGCCCGCCTTCCTGTGCCGGTAGCCTGATCGGGAACGTCCGGTCCGGGCTGGCAGCTATCTGCTGTTCCAGCTTGTCGGTCTTTCCGCTCCGGCGCGCTTATCGCGCGACCGTCAGTACATCCGTGACTTGCCGCGCGCCCCGAACCTTCGTCCGGCGCGCGCCTTACTTACTCGCATTTCGCGGCGCTCGGCGGTTAAGCCTCGCGGCAAAATGCTTAAGCCAAATCAGGCTGCCTTGCTCAGAGACCCAGCTGCGGACTTGCCGGTGCGGCGGTCCTGCTCGATCTCGAAGTTGATTTTCTGGCCTTCAGCCAGGCTCGTCATGCCAGCGCGCTCGACAGCGGAGATGTGGACGAAAACGTCCGCGCCGCCATTGTCAGGCTGGATGAAGCCGTAGCCCTTGGTGGCGTTGAACCACTTGACCGTACCAGTTGCCATATAGAAAGTCCTTCACATTTGCTTTTGTTTGACCGGACCAACGTCCGGCCGGCGGTATCGAAACTTTGGAGATAGACGTCAGCAAACGCGAAGATCGCGGCCCGATCGATCGGCCAAATTCAATGCACCGGATATAGGATAGTTTTTGCAAGAAAACAAGACGTTCGCTTGCGCGCTGCCGGCGTGCAGCCTCAGGCGTTTGGAAGCGGCGCACGGAAGTTTTGACACCGGTCACACGTTGTGGAGAGATGAAATGCTCGCCGTTCCTGGAGGAGAACCATGAAAACCATTCTGCTTGCGGCCTGCCTGCTGCTGCTGGCCGCCGAGGCGCAGGCGGTGTCGCGCTATGATCCAACACGCATGAGCTGCGATCGGGTGCAGGCGACGATCGCCAGACAGGGCGCCGTCATTCTGCGCTATCAGTCGACGCGGGTGCCGGGTCTGCCGCTCTATGATCGCTATGTGCGCGACGAGCGCTTCTGCAACGCGGGCGAGGTGAGGTCGCGCGCCTATGTGCCGAGCGCCGACACCAGGTCCTGCATGGTCTATGTCTGCAAGCGACCGGACTTCGATCGGCGTTTCCGTCGCCGGTTCCTGCACAACGACTGACAGCGGGTGAAGGGCCGGGTAGCGCCCCTCAGAACCCGAACGAGGCCTGCGCGGCGGGCGGCGGGCCGACGCGAACGCCTTCCATGGCCAGCATCCTTTCCTTGGTGGCCGAGCCGCCCGGCGCGGAGAAGCCGCCGATCTTGCCGCCGGCCGCCAGGATGCGGTGGCAGGGGATGACCAGCGGCACCGGGTTGGCGCCGAGTGCAGCACCCGTCTCGCGGGCGAGCCCGGCATGGCCGGCGCGCCTGGCCAACTCGCCATAGGTGGTGGTCTCGCCGAAGCCGAGCTTGCGCGCGGCATCGTAGATGGCGAGGCGAAAGTCATCGACGCCGTCGAGATCGACCGGCACGTCGGAGAAATCGACGTCCGCGCCGGCCGCATAGGCCTGGATCGAGGCGATCAGCTCGGCCACCCATTGCGGCTGGTCGGTCGATGTCGAAACACCGGCGTGACGAAACAGCCGGCGCTCGACCGCCCCGCGGCTGCGTTCGGGCAGGCAGAGCCGGATCAGGCCCTTCTCGTTCCAGGCGATGCCCATGAAGCCGATCACTGTTTCTAACACTGCGTGGCCGGCCGTGATCTCAGATGTGGGTTTCATGGCGTTTTCCTTCGGCAAACAGCGAAAAACGAGTACATATCCAGAACAATATGGCATTTCCGCCCTGTTCCCGCCACCCGAAAACCGCCTGGTGGCCCCGATTGCCGGGTGTGAATCGCTGGTGTAAGGACTCCTTAATAACAGACAAACCGGACCCTCACGGCTTGCCAGCTAAAATCATATTCGCCGCGATCGGCGTGCTTGTTGCCGCTGCTGGTCTGAGCGGTTGCACCTCGACCTCGCAAATGAAGGCTGCGCCCGCGCTTGCGGAAGCCTCGACGCCCGTCGTGGCCGACGACACGCCGACGGTCGCGCTGCCCGAAACGGTGGCCGTGCTGCCGGAGCCTTCCGGCCTCGCGCAGGTGCAGACCGCCGTGCTTACCGGCGATGCCGTTGCCATGGCTGCCATGCCCGGCGCGCCGGCGACGCCTGGTTCGCTCGCGACGCAAAGCGCGCTTGCGACGCAAAGCGCGCTGGCGACGCAGGGCGCGCTTTTGCCGCCGCCTGTCCAGCCCGGCGCGGCGCTGGCGCAGCCCGCGGCCTTCGCCGGAGCAACGCCGATGGCCGGCCAGTTTCCGCCGCCGCCTGTGCTGACGGCCGGCGGCTCGCCGACCGGCCCAGGATCCATCAAACAGGCGGGATCCATCAAGCAGGCGGCGGTCTATACGACCGCGGGCGTCGCCATGCCGGTCACCGGCCAGTCGGCGAAAATCGCCCCGATGCCCGGTGTCCAGCAGGTTGCTTACGTGGCGCCGGACAACCCCGCTCTGCTGGAGGCGCCTAGCCAGCCCGAACAGCACGCCAGCGGCCCGCGCGGCGAGATCGAGCGGCTGATCGAGAAATATTCGGCGCTCTATGAAGTGCCGGTCGAGCTGGTGCGCCATGTCGTCAACCGCGAGAGCACCTTCAACCCGAAAGCCTACAATCACGGCCATTGGGGACTGATGCAGATCAAGCACGCGACGGCGCGCGGCATGGGCTATGACGGCCCGGCGACCGGCCTGTTCGACGCCGAGACCAATCTCAAATATGCCGTGAAATATCTGCGTGGCGCCTGGCTGGTCTCGGGCGGCAACGCCAAGCGCGCCGACACGCTCTACCAGAGCGGCTATTACTACGACGCCAAGCGCAAGGGTCTGCTCGAGGCGACGGGACTTGGCGTCGACCGCAGGCGGCATCGCCTGCCGCCCGACGCCTGAGCGGACGGTCCGCGCGGCGTCTCGAGACAGCGCCATGCATGAGAACACGACGCCTCGTCCACCGGCGCCCAACGACATCCGCCTGCGCAAAGTCCTCGATGACACGCTCGCCGCGCCGCATTGGCCGGAGGGCTTCGTTATGCGCGCGTTCGAGCACCGGGACGCGCACGCGCTCCACGCGCTGCTGGAAGAAGTGTTCGACGACGGCGCCGACGGGCCGTTCGACGACTGGTGGCCGCGCATTGCCGGCGACGCCGAGTTCGATCCCGCTCTCTGTTTCCTGGTCATCGACGGCAAGGGCCTGCTTGCGGGCGCGGCGCTGTGCTGGACATCCGGTTTCGTCAAGGACCTCGCCGTCCATCCGGAGTCCAGAAGGCAGGGCATCGGCGAGGCGCTGATGCGGCACGTGTTCCTGATTTTTCGCGAGCGCGGGGCGACGCATGTCGATCTCAAGACCAACACGGTGAAGAACACCGCGGCCTTCAGGCTCTACGAGCGGCTCGGCATGATCCCGGTCGACTGGAAAGGTTAATGACGTCCCGGCATTGTGAACTCCTTCACATAGGCTGACGTTAGGGCATGCTAATGCGTCGTCGTGCCGGGCGGCCGATCGGCGGATCGACGCGGGCAAGGCGTCGGAGGGGGCTGTGCCGGCATGCGTCAGCCACTCCCAGACGGGCTCCGGGGCGGGGGTTTCGGAGCCCGTCCGCTTTCGTGAAAGCGGGTGAAGGAAGGCGGACACCGACGCGGTCGAGCCGGCCCAGACGGCTTAATCGACCTGCCGGCCGGGACCGGCGAGCACGGGCGCATGGAACCCTAAGCGGCATGATGCATTCATCGCAGGGGCCTTGATGAGCCGCGACGCCGAGATGGCGCCGCCGGCGGCTGAGGGAGGCCCGCAATCCCGTGAAATTTGTTTGCGCGTTCCTGGCGTTGGCCGCCGGCATCCTGCTGGGCGCTGTCCAGGCGCGAGCCGTGGAGCTGTCGATCGTGTCGGGCGACACCGGCAACGGCATCAAGGTGCTGCGCGAGATCCTCGACCTCTACGAGAAGAAGAGCGGCAACAAGGTCGATATCGTCGTCATCCCGCCTTCGACCACCGACCAGTTCGGCCAATACCGGCTGTGGCTTGCCGCCGGCAGCAGCGATATCGACGTCTACCAGACCGACGTCATCTGGGCGCCGCAGCTGGCCAGCCAACTGGTCGACCTGACGGAGGCGACCAAAGATGTGGCGGGCGAGCATTTCCCGTCGATCATCCAGTCGCAGACGGTCAATGGCAGGCTGGTAGCGCTGCCGATCTTCACCGACGCGCCGGCGCTCTATTACCGCAAGGATCTCCTCGACAAATATGGCGCCAAGGTGCCGACCACCTGGCTGGAATTGCAGGACACCGCGAAGCTCGTCATGGACAGGGAGCGGGCGGCCGGCAACAAGGACATCTGGGGCTATGTCTTCCAGGGCAATGCCTATGAGGGGCTGACCTGCAACGCGCTCGAATGGGTGATGTCGAGTGGCGGCGGCGGGATCATCGAGCCGGACGGCCGCATCTCCATCAACAATCCAAAGTCGGCGGCTGCGCTCGACAGGGTCAAGGGCTGGATCGGCACGATCGCGCCGCCGGGCGCGCTCGCCTATCAGGAAGAAGAGGCGCGCGGCGTCTGGCAGACCGGCAATGCGGTGTTCATGCGCAACTGGCCCTATGCCTATGCGCTCGGCAACAGCGAGAATTCGCCGATCAGGGGCAGGTTCGACGTGGCGCCGCTGCCGGCCGGCGATGGCGGGCATCCGGTCGCGACGCTGGGTGGCTGGAATCTTGCCGTCTCCAAATATTCGAAACATCCGGATGTCGCGATCGACCTGGTCAAGTTCATCGCCTCGCCCGAGATGCAGAAATACCGGACGCTGAAGACGGCCAACCTGCCGACCATCGCGGCGCTCTATGACGACCCCGACATTGCCAGGCAGCAGCCGATCGTGCCGCGCTGGAAAGAGATCTTCCTCGACGCGCAGCCACGTCCGTCGGCAACCGCCAGGATCAAATACAACGAGGCGTCGAGCCAGTTCTGGACCGCGGTGCACAACACGATCTCCGGTAACGGCACCGCCGCCGACAATCTGGCCGATCTCGAGGCGCGGCTGACCAGGTTGAAAGGCAAGGGCTGGTGACCGCGGCAGGGCGATCGCCGCTGGCGCGCCGGCGCGTGCGCACGGCCTGGCTGTTCCTCGCGCCGATGCTCTTCGTACTCGCCGTCGTCGCGGGCTGGCCGTTCCTGCGCACGCTCTATTACAGCTTCACCGACGCCTCGCTCGCCGATCTCGACGCGCGGCAATGGGTGGGCTTCGACAATTATTTCTCGGTGCTCACCCTGCCGAGCGGGCGGCTGCTCTATGACGGGCTGCTGGTCGATCCGGTCTGGTGGCGCGCGGTGTGGAACACGGTGCGCTTCGCAATTATCTCGGTGGCCTGCGAGACGGTGCTGGGCATGATCGTGGCGCTGGCGCTCAACGCCGAATTCCGCGGGCGCGGGATCGTGCGGGCGGCGATCCTTATCCCCTGGGCGATCCCGACCATCGTCTCGGCCAAGATGTGGCAGTGGATGCTCAACGACCAGTTCGGCATCATCAATGTCGTGCTGCTCAATCTCGGCCTGATCGATAGCAAGATCGCCTGGACCGCCAGCGCCGACACCGCGATGGTCGCCGTGCTGATCGTCGATATCTGGAAGTCGACGCCGTTCATGGCGCTGCTCATCCTGGCGGCCCTGCAGATGCTGCCGCGCGAGATCCTCGAAGTGGCGAAGCTCGACGGCGCCAATCCCTGGCAGATCTTCTGGCGCGTGACGCTGCCGCTCATCCGGCCGGCGGTGATGGTGGCGGTGATTTTTCGCGCGCTCGACGCGCTGCGCATCTTCGACCTGATCTATGTGCTGACGCCGAACAACGTCCAGACCAAGTCGATGTCGATCTTCGCGCGCGAGAACCTGTTCGAGTTCGACAAGTTCGCCTATGGCTCGGCCGCCTCGACGCTGCTTTTCCTCATCATCGGCCTGCTCACCATCGCCTATATCCGGATTGGGCGGCTGAGTTTCGACGGAGGGCGCTGAGGTGAAAATGCTGAAGCGCGCCGTCTTCTATCTGCTGCTTCTTGCGATCGTCTTCGTCGCGGTGTTTCCGTTCTACTACGCCATCGTCACCAGCCTGAAATCGGAAACCGAATTGTTCCAGGCGGGCCTTTGGCCGCGATCGTTCAGCCTTGCCAATTACCGCAACGTGCTGACCGAAGGGCCCTTCCTGCGCAACCTCGTCAATTCGCTCGTCGTCTCCGGCGCGGTCGTCGCGATCTCGCTGCTGCTCGGCGTCACGGCGGCTTACGCTCTGGCGCGCATCCGCTTCCGCGGGCGCTCGGCGCTGATGCTCGCCATCCTGTCCGTCTCGATGTTTCCGCAAGTCGCCGCGCTTGCCGGGCTGTTCGAGATCATCCGGGCGCTGCATCTCTACAATTCGCTCCTGGCGCTCATCCTGTCCTATATGATCTTCACCTTGCCGTTCACGGTCTGGGTGCTCACCACTTTCGTGCGCGACCTGCCCGTCGAGATCGAGGAAGCGGCGATCCTCGACGGCGCGGGGCCCTGGATCATCCTCACGCGCATCTTCCTGCCGCTGATGTGGCCGGCGCTCGCCACCACCGGGCTGCTCGCCTTCATCAGCGCCTGGAACGAATTCCTCTTCGCGCTCACCTTCACCTCCACCAACACGCAGCGCACCGTGCCGGTGGCGATCGCGCTTCTGTCCGGCAACTCGCAATTCGAGATCCCCTGGGGCAACATCATGGCCGCCTCGGTGATCGTCACCGTCCCGCTAGTGGTGCTGGTGCTGATCTTCCAGCGCCGCATCGTCTCCGGCCTCACCGCCGGCGGGGTGAAGGGCTGAGGCAGTTCAGGAGCTTGCGCCGGAATGTCGGAACCGATGCAGGCGACACGTCCTTGGGTCGTAGAACAACCCGCGCCGGGACGCCGGCGACGGCCAAGGAGACGATCATGATCACCTTTCCCAATGAATCCGCCAAATACCGCACGGCCCGCGAAAAGCTGCTGCGCAAGGAAATCGAGCTGCGCCGCGCCATGGAGGCGGTGGCCGAGGCGAGACGCGCTCTGCCGCAGGGCGGGCTGGTGCCGCAGCACTATGTGTTCGACGCCCTCGACGGCCAGGGCCGGCCGGCGAAGGTGAAGCTTCCGGACCTCTTTGCGCCGGGCAAGGATTCGCTGATCCTCTACCAGATGATGTTCCCGCGCCATCCGCAGGAGACGCGCGATGTGGCCGCGAGCGGCGCGACGGCGAAACTGGCCCGGCAGGACCAGCCATGCCCGTCCTGCACCGCGCTGCTCGACCAGTTCGACGGCGCGGTCAGCCATCTCGAGGCAGCGGGCTTCAACTTCGCCGTGGTGGCGAAGACCGGGCTCGACAATCTGACGGCGCTCGGCCGCGACCGCGGCTGGAAAAACATGCGGCTCGTCTCGTCGGCCGGCAACGCTTTCAAGCGCGACTACAATTCCGAGACTGCCGAGGGCGCGCAGATACCGCTGCTTTCAGTGTTCCACCGCGATGCCGACGGCGTCCGCCATTTCTGGTCGTCGGAGCTTGGCTTCGCGCCGTCCGAGCCTGGACAAGACCCCCGCGCCATCGGCACCTGCGAGATCCTGTGGAACCTGATGGATTTCACGCCGGAAGGCCGGCCGGACTGGGATGAGCAGCTGCAATATGCCGGGCAGGCGGCTGCTACGCACTGCCACTGATGGCGAGGGCGGGCGTTCTGCCAGTCGGCCTTTTCAGGCAACCCCAACGCGGATGCCGCGTTGGGGAAGGCGGAGGGGCTGTTCGGATCGGAGTTTTGAGATGAAAACGCTGCTGCCCCTGGTCGCCGTCGCGCTTCTTGCCGGCACGCCCGCTGCGTTCACCCAATCGAACGACACCAATACGGATGCCGTGGGACCGATGGTGACCCAGAATAAGGTCGACACCCAGACTTTCGTCACGACCGTGCCCAACGCCAACGCATTCGAGATCCAGTCGAGCAAGCTGGCTGAGGAGAAGTCGGCGTCGGCCGACGTCAAGGCTTTCGCCGCCGATATGATCAAGGATCACACAAAGGCCGGCGAGGATTTCAAGGCCGCGCTCAGTCAGGGCCAGACCACCGCGTCGATCAAGCCCGCCGGCCCGGGGCTGCAGCCGAAGGAGCAGCAGATGCTCGATGAGCTGAAGGCCGCCAGCGGCAAGGATTTCGACGCCAAATACATCAAGATGCAGACCGATGCGCATAAGGATGCGGTTGCGCTGTTTTCCACCTACGCCAATTCCGGCGACGACCCGGCGCTGAAGGAATTCGCCAAGAAGACCCTGCCGGTGCTCAAGATGCACGAAAAGCATGCGAAGGAACTGGCGGTCGCGCATCAGTGAGGGGTTTGGGCGAAGCTAATCGGCCAGTGCCGGTGCGAGGCCCCCCTCTCTGTCCTGCCGGACTGTCCGGCCCTTCGCTGTCGCTCAGGGCTTTCGTCGCTCGGAAAGCCAAGCAATTGGCTTTCCGTCCGCTGCGCGGACCGCTCCTCAACCCCCTCAAGGGGGGAGATCAGCTGTCACGCCGGCTTTCGCCAATCTCCAACGTTGCAGGAAGGGCGAGGCGCCGAAGCTGCCAATCTCCCCCCTTGAGGGGGAGATGTCCGGCAGGACAGAGAGGGGGGCGAAGGAACGCTACGCTGGGCACTTTCCACCGGCAAATGCCGAACCGCCCGCCCACAAGGGGGGAAGGGGGGGCTGGCGTTCCCTCGCTGCCGCGATAAGCTCCCTCGCAAATCAGGGAGGACCACCATGGACAAGGAAGTCATCGAAGTGCCGGTGATGTCGGCAAAGGTGCGCGCGCTCGGGCTGCCGTGCTCGACGGCGGTGCGGGCCAACGGCTTCGTATTCATCTCGGCGACGCCGCCGGCCGACATGGTGACCGGCGAGATGGTGCGCGGCGACATCGAAACCCAGACCGAGGCTTCGCTGAAGGCGCTCAAACACTGCCTGGAAGCGGCCGGCACCTCGCTGGACAAGGTGGTGATGGTGCGCATCTACGCCGTCAATTCCGGCTTCTACAATGCCATCAACCGGGTCTATGCGAAGTACTTTGCGACCAACCCGCCAGCGCGCAGTTTCGTGCCGGTGGCGTCTTGGCCGATGGAGTTCGATATTGAGATTGAGTGTGTGGCGGTGGCGTGAGCTCGTAGTCCTCGCGGCTAGCGATAAGCAATATTGAACATCCTTGGTTTGATGTATTGTCGCATCTGATTTGACGTCTTGCGGTGGCATCTGACTGTCATCGGAATTGCAACCCTTCGGAAAAGAGTAGAAATATGTCTCTTGAAATTCAGTTGGAGAGAGCTCAGCGCCAAGTTAGAACTGACTCGCTCAGTATGTCTATTGGTGAGCTTGCCAGTATGTATGAAAATAAAGAATTGACCATAAATCCGGTATTTCAAAGGTTGTTCAGGTGGGAGCAGCATCAAAAATCAAAACTTGTCGAATCGATACTTCTCGGTATTCCGATACCTCCGATATTTCTTTTTGAGACAAAGATAGGAAGCTGGGAGCTTATAGACGGCCTTCAGAGGATATCTACGATATTTGAGTTCATGGGCGTCCTCAGAGACGCCAAGACATGGAAATTGCAACCTCCCTCGCATATGACGTCTACCATATATCTTCCTTCTTTTGACAACGTCGTTTGGACGGAATCCGACCGAATTCGCGATGTTGCCGTTGGGGACCAACAGGAATTGCCGAGACCTATGCAATTTGAATTTAAGAGAGCTCGTCTCAATCTCCAAATTTTAAAACGGCCGAGCGACGCGCACACTAAGTACGATCTGTTCCAAAGGCTTAACAGCGGTGGATCGATAGCAACCCCGCAAGAGATTAGAAATTGCGCTGTCATTATGGCAAGCGAGGAATTTTTTCACGTTCTTGAGGATATGTCTCAACTGGATAGCTTCCGACGGGTAAGCCGAATAACAGGAGCGGGCAGAAAGATTCAAAAGCCTATGGAGTTTGTTACGAGATTTGTTGGATTTTTGAGAGATAATTTTGACCCGTCTTTCGACGTGGAAGAATATATTGATAAGAAGATTATTTATATCGCCGATAGTGATGACTCTATTGGAGAAGTGACGTCGACTTTTAATAACACTTTCGACTTACTATTCGAGGCTGCGGGCAATGACGCGTTGCGTCGGTACGATCCTGTCAAACAAACGTTCACAGGTCAGGTAGGCCAAGTTGCGCTTGAGTCTGTTGCAATAGGTGTGGCCCGCAACCTTGATTCGATACTAAAAAGGCCCAATCCAGTCGCGTTTGTACTCGACCGAATTAAAGGCTTCTGGGCGCAACCTGAAGTATCTGAGTTTTCGAAAGCCGGAGTTTCGGGTAGTCGTAGACTTCAATCGACATTGCCATTTGGTGCACTGTTTTTCCGGCCATAGTTGGTTTTTAGATCATGAGCAAATTCGTATCAGAAGATACATTTAGCTCCTATGTTACTGAGGATTTCAATTGGCGCCTTAAGGAGATAAGTGATCTTAGAAAGGTAACGTCTACCGTTGGCGGTGGTTACGACGTTGCACTTAGGAAAGCTGGTATTGCCTTGCTCTATGCGCATTGGGAAGGCTACGTTAAATTTGTGGGGGAAGCTTACGTAAGTACGTCGCCGTCAGGAAAATGAAGATGTCTTTGCTGGTTGACGAATTCCTGGCGGCAGAAATCGGCGGAATCCTTCGCAAATACGCTACCGCCTCTGGGGATCTGAGTAGTCGGTTGGCGTTGATTTCTGACTGGAAAGCGCTGGAGAATGGCCAGTTTCGCAATTTCAAGGATAGAGGGATCGCAACCGGCGGCAACCTCAACTATGAGAGACTTTCTGAAATTTGTAAGCTAATCAAAATTGATCCAAAGAAAGTTGTACCGGATCCGGACTATTTAGATAAGAACGTTTTGGGCGTCAGAAATAAGATTGCTCATGGCGAGTCTATCACGGTGACAAAAGACGAGTTCATATTGTCGTCAGACTTCATCATTGAGGCAATGAGAGGATTTAGGTCTGAGACGGAGTATTGCGTGATAAACAAATCCTATTTGAGGTTATAATTCTCCAGGTTCAACATTTAACTAAAATACTCCTGCAGCGGCCGTACCTCCAGGTTCCCCGCCCGCAGTGCCGCAATCGCTTCCGCCACCGCAGCCGCGCCCGACAGCGTCGTGTAATACGGCACTTTCTGCATCAGCGTCGCGCGCCTTAGCGACTTCGAGTCCGACACCGCCTTCTGGCCGTCGGTGGTGTTGAAGACGATCTGGACCTGGCGGTTGCGGATGGCGTCCTCGATGTGGGGGCGGCCTTCCAGCACCTTGTTGATCTTCTCGGCCGTCACGCCGTTCTCGGCGAGGAAGCGGGCGGTGCCGGAGGTGGCGAGCACCTTGAAACCCTGTTCCGCCAAACGCTTGACCGCCGGCAGGATGCCCTTCTTGTCCTCGTCGCGGACCGAGACGAACAGCGTGCCGGAGCGGGGCAGGTCGACATTGGCGCCGAGTTGGCTCTTGGCGAAGGCCAGCGCAAAGTCGCGGTCGAGGCCCATGACTTCGCCGGTCGAGCGCATCTCCGGGCCGAGCAATATGTCGACGCCGGGGAAGCGGGCGAAGGGGAAGACGGCTTCCTTGACCGCGATGTGGCCGGGATTGCGCGGGTCGGGCATGGCGCCGTAATGGGCGAAGGCGTTCTCCAGCGTCTCGCCGGCCATGATGCGTGCGGCGATCTTCGCAATGGGACGGCCTATGGTCTTGGCGACGAAGGGCACGGTGCGCGAGGCGCGCGGGTTGACCTCCAGCACATAGACCGTGCCGTCCTGGATGGCGTATTGCACGTTCATCAGGCCGCCGACATTGAGCGCGCGGGCGAGCGCCGCGGTCTGGCGTTCCAGCTCGTCGACCAAGTCCGGGTGCAGCGAATGCGTCGGCAGCGAGCAGGCGCTATCGCCCGAATGGATACCGGCCTCCTCGATATGCTCCAGAATGCCGGAGACAAAGGTCTCCTTGCCGTCGCAGAGGCAGTCGACGTCGACCTCAATGGCGCCCGAAAGATAGGTGTCGAACAGCAGCGGGTTCTTGCCGAGCAGCGTGTTGATCTGGCCGGTCTTGTCGTTGGGGTATTTCTGCTTGATGTCCTCCGGCACAAGGCCGGGCACGGTGTCGAGCAGGTAGGTCTGCAGCATGCTTTCATCATGGATGATCTGCATGGCGCGGCCGCCGAGCACATAGGACGGGCGCACCACCAGCGGGAAGCCGAGCTCGCCGGCGACGAGGCGCGCCTGCTCGACCGAATAGGCGATGCCGTTCTTCGGCTGGGTGAGGTTGAGCTTGTGCAGCAGCTTCTGGAAGCGGTCGCGGTCCTCGGCGAGGTCGATCATGTCGGGCGAGGTGCCGAGGATCGGGATGCCGGCCTTCTCCAGCGCGTCGGCCAGCTTCAGCGGCGTCTGGCCGCCGAACTGGACGATGACGCCGACCAGCTCGCCCGAGGCCTGCTCGGCGCGCAGGATCTCCAGCACGTCCTCCGCCGTCAGCGGATCGAAATAGAGGCGGTCGGAGGTGTCGTAGTCGGTCGAGACCGTCTCCGGGTTGCAGTTGACCATGATCGCTTCATAGCCGGCGTCGCGCAGCGCGAAGGCGGCATGGCAGCAGCAATAGTCGAACTCGATGCCCTGGCCGATGCGGTTCGGGCCGCCGCCGAGGATGACGACCTTCTTGCGCGCCGACACGCGCGCTTCGTTGGCGGGTTCGCCGACGAAGGGCACTTCATAGGTCGAGTACATGTAGGCGGTAGGCGAGGCGAACTCGGCGGCGCAGGTGTCGATGCGCTTGTAGACCGGGTGAACGTCGAGCTTTTCGCGAGCCTTTTGGACGACTTCGGCATCGGTCTTGGTCAGCGAGGCGAGGCGGGCGTCGGAAAAGCCCATCGCCTTCAGCATGCGCAGATTGACGGCATCCTGCGGCAGGCCGTGCTCGCGGATGCGCTCCTCCATGGCGATGATGCCGGCGATCTGCTCGAGGAACCACGGGTCGATCTTGCACATGGCGTGCACGTCTTCGAGCGACGTGCCCATGCGGATCGCCTGCGCTACCATGCGCAGCCGGTCCGGCGTCGGCGTGCCGAGCGCGGCGCGGATCGCGTTGCGGTCGTCGGCATGGCTGGCGGCGGCGCTGCCATGGCCGAGGCCGGGGATTTCGATCTCATCCAGGCCGGTCAGGCCGGTCTCCAGTCCGCGCAAGGCCTTCTGCAGGGATTCCTGGAAGGTGCGGCCGATGGCCATCACCTCGCCCACCGACTTCATGGCGGTGGTCAGCACCGGCTCGGCGCCGGGGAACTTCTCGAAGGCGAAGCGTGGAATCTTCGTCACCACGTAGTCGATGGTCGGCTCGAAGGAGGCCGGCGTCGCCCCGCCGGTGATGTCGTTCTCCAGCTCGTCCAGCGTGTAGCCGACGGCGAGCTTGGCCGCGACCTTGGCGATCGGGAAGCCGGTAGCCTTCGAGGCAAGGGCGGAAGAGCGCGAGACGCGCGGGTTCATCTCGATGACGACGAGCCGGCCGTCGGCCGGGTTGACGGCGAACTGCACGTTGGAGCCACCGGTCTCAACGCCGATCTCGCGCAGCACCGCGATCGAGGCGTTGCGCATCATCTGATACTCTTTGTCGGTGAGCGTCAGGGCTGGGGCGACGGTGATTGAATCGCCCGTGTGCACGCCCATCGGGTCGAGGTTCTCGATCGAGCAGATGATGATGCAATTGTCCGCCTTGTCGCGGACGACTTCCATCTCATACTCCTTCCAGCCGAGCACGCTTTCCTCGATCAGCACCTCGGTGGTGGGCGAGGCGTCGAGGCCGGACTGGACGATGTCGTAGAATTCGGCGCGATTGTAGGCGATGCCGCCGCCGGTGCCGCCCATGGTGAAGGAGGGGCGGATGATCGCCGGCAGGCCGACATGGTCGAGCGCCTGGGCGGCGATCGCCATGGCATGGCTGATATAGCGCTGCTTGCGGTCGCCTTCGCCGAGGTTCCAGCGGGTCTCCAGCGCGTCGAGCGCGGCATCGAGGTTTTCCGGGTTCTCCGCCTTCAGCGCCGCGCGCTCGGCCTCATGCGTCTTGCGGTCGGCGTTCTTGACCTCGGTGGCGTTGGCCAGCATCGAGCGCGGCGTCTCCAGCCCGATCTTGCTCATTGCCTGGCGAAACAGCGCGCGGTCCTCGGCCTTGTCGATGGCATGGGCGTCGGCGCCGATCATCTCTACTTGATAGCGCTCCAGCACGCCCATGCGCCGCAGCGAGAGCGCCGTGTTGAGCGCCGTCTGGCCGCCCATGGTCGGCAGCAGCGCGTCCGGGCGCTCCTTGGCGATGATCTTGGCCACCACCTCGGGCGTGATCGGCTCGATATAGGTGGCGTCGGCCAGCTCCGGATCGGTCATGATGGTGGCCGGATTGGAGTTGACCAGGATGACGCGGAAGCCCTCTTCCTTCAGCGCCTTGCAGGCCTGGGTGCCGGAATAGTCGAACTCGCAGGCCTGGCCGATGACGATGGGGCCGGCCCCGATGATCAGGATCGACTTGATGTCGGTGCGTCTTGGCATAGTCGAAAAATCCGTTCGGCGAGCGGCTTGCACGAAAAACCGGGCGGGGGAGGACCCGGCCGGTTGTGCTTGCGATTCTGGTATCAGGCTAGGAGGGCCTTATAGGGAAGAGTTTTGCGGGATGTAACCCCGAAAATGCGGGTTTTTGGGTTGGCCCGCTATTCCCCCAGCGCCAGCTGATCCGTGATCTCGAAGCGCTCTGAAACGCCGATCCGGATCATGTTGAGCGTGCCTTCGCGGGTGAAGCGGAATTCGTCGGCCGAGTCCGAGCTGCTCGGCTGGCCGCCATGGAAGGTGATGATGCGCGCACCGCCATCCGGCCAAGTCACCGTGACATCACTGTCGCCATCCTTGCGCGCGACGGTCACCGCGCAGCGGGTCATCGGCTGGCCGATGTGGCGCGCGCAGGGAATGCCGCCGGCCGCGTCCGGGGGAGGGGCATCGGATTCGGTGCTCGCCGAGGTCACGAAAGCGAGACCGTAGGCGTCCAGCATGGCGGTCCTGACGATCTCGGTCGCGGAAGGCGGATCGGCCGGCTCGCCGCCGCCCAGGCGCGCCGCTATATCAGCCGGCGGCTCTTCGGGAGGTGGCTGAGGCGCGGCAGCCGCGGCCGAAGCGGTGCTGTCTTCAGGGGGCGACGCCGGGTTATTGGGGCTGAGATAGCGCGCCGGCGCCCAGCCGGTTATGCGGGCGTCCTGCGTGTCCTCGACCTTGCACCATGGATTGTTGTTGACGGCCTTGCAGCCGTAATTCTTTACCGCCGCGCCGTTGGGCAGGCGCGCTTCGATCTTTCCGCCCGCTGAAGCGGTAGCGCGAATGTTGAGCAAATCATCCGGCGCGAGACCACCGATGATCGAAATGATTGTGCCTGGCGCATCCTGAGCCAGGGCCGGGAGGGCGACCAGGCACAAAGGGGCGGCGATCAGCAGCGTCGATCGGAGCGTGACTTTGCGCTTCATCCCTCGGCCATAAGCAATGCACTTCAAACGTGGCGCTCAATCCTGGATATGAGCTCCCTCAATCCTGGATGAGCTGCGCTCAATCCTTTATAAAACCGGTCCGCAGCGCTCGCGCCCATTCCGGTCTTCCCGCTTGTTCCGCCTGCTTTGCGGCGGCTTCATGGTCGTAGTCGACGGCGATGCTCTCGAAGCGGCTGGGACTGCCGTCCTTGCCCAGCTCGACGATGCCGTAGCGGGCGTGCGGCGAGCCTTGCTCCGAGACATGCGCCGGCGGCGTGTCGTCGTCATAGGCCGGGCAGCCGACGCTACCGGGATTGAAGATGACCGGACCGCCGGGGATGCGGATGAGCTCGTTACGGTGGCTGTGGCCGCACAGCACCAGGCGGCAGGCCGGATCGAGCGGCTTCAGCCGGCGCCTGATCGCGGCCAGCGGCGCGCGCACCAGCTGGCCGTCGACAATGGCGTCGGTGAGATATTTCTCGTCATGGTCCGGCCGGGCGTGGAAGGCGGTGACACCGGGTGCGATCTCCAATGTCAGCGGCAGGGCGAGCAACGCCTGGCGCTGCGACGCGGTCAGCCGTTCCTGGGCGTAGCGATCGGACGGCCACATGGTTTCGTCGGCCGTGTCCTGCGCGACGCGGCGGTCGTGGTTGCCGCGCACCGTCGGCAGCTTCAGCGCCTGCAACCGTTCCATCGTCTCGCGTGGCCAGAGCGGGCCGGAGACGCAGTCGCCGAGATCGACGGTGACGTCGGCACCGCCGCGCCGGTTCAGATCGTCGAGCACGGCATCCAATGCCAGGAGGTTGCCATGAATGTCAGCGAGAACGGCGATGCGCATGCGGTTCAGGCCGAAACCTCGACTTCGGCGGTGCCGACCGCCGGCAGATCCTTGTCGCCGTCAGCCGCGGCGATCACGCTGTCGAGCAGGCCGGGGAAACGCTTGTCGAGGTCGTCGCGGCGCAGCGTGATCAGCCGGCTGGTGCCGACCGCTTCGCTGCGCGTGACACCCGCCTCGCGCAGCTTGGCGAGGTGGTAGCTGAGATTGGTCTTGGAGGCGAGGTCGAGAAACTTGCTGCAGTTCATCGGCACGCCTTCCTTGCGAGCCAGATAGCGCACGATGGAAAGCCGGGTCGGGTCGCCGAGCACGGCAAGCACGATCGGCAGGCTGATCTGGTCGGCGGTTGGATGGGGCAGGCTCATGACCAAGAATTAAGCACAAACGGCACGAACTTCAACGCGGCTCCTCTTTCTGCCGACCGACATAGGCTCTTCTTTCGGCCGCGTCCTGTCACAGGGCTGTCAGCAGGGTTCAGCTATTTTCTCCCGGCTCGGTTGACATCATGCCCTGTTATGTCCAATTGTTCAATAACTTTTGAACTAAGGACAAATCCCATGGACAAGCGGATCTTCTGGCTGGCGCTCGGATCGTTTGCGATCTCGACCGAAGGCTTCGTCATCTCAAGCCTTCTTCCCGACATTGCATCCGATGCCGGCATATCCGTGCCGCTCGCCGGCTCGCTGATCACCGCCTTCGCGCTCGCCTACGCCATCGGCGCGCCCGTGCTGGCGACGCTGACCGGCGAATGGGACCGGCGGCGCGTCATCCTGTGGACGCTGGTATTCTTCGTCATCGGCAACATCGTCGCCGCGCTGAGCTCGTCCTTCGAACTGCTTTTGATCGCCCGCATCGTCATGGCGCTTTCGTCCGGCCTGTTCGCCGCGACTGCGCAGGGGACGGCCGTGGCTCTGGTCGATGACCATCACCGGGCCCGCGCCATTGCCGTTGTCGTCGGTGGCACCACGGTGGCCGTCGCCGTCGGCGCGCCGCTCGGCGCCCTGGTCGCAGCTGTCGCCGGCTGGCGCGGCACGTTCTTCGCCATCGCCGCGCTCGGCGCGCTGTCCGGCGCGATCCTGTGGTGGCGGCTGCCGCGCGGCATCATCGGCACCAGGCTGCCACTGAAGCGCAGGCTGGCGGCGGCTGTTCGCCCCGGCGTAATGCCGATCCTGCTGACGACGACGCTTGCGCTGGTCGGCGCCTTCACCGTCTTCGCCTTCATCGCGCCCTTGGCCCTTCAGGGTGGCGGGCTCTCGCCGATCGCGCTGCCCGGCATGCTGCTCGCCTTCGGCGTCGGCGCCGTCATCGGCAATATCGCCGGCGGCCAGGCCGCCGACCGCTTCGGCGCGACCCGCACCGTCGCCTGGTCGCTGACGCTGTCGGCCGCGACGCTCGCCACCTTCTCGCTGATCCCGGCCTTCCTGCCGCATTCGATCGCCGGACCGGCGCTGATGGGTATGATGGTGCCTTGGGGCATTGTCGGCTGGGCCTTCCCGCCGGCGCAGGCGAGCCGCATCCTCAAGATCGCGCCCGACGCCGCGCCCATTGTCTTGTCGCTCAATGCCTCGGCGCTCTATTTCGGCGTCGCTTTGGGCGCTGTGGTCGGCGCCGCCGTGCTGCGCTTCGGCGCGCCGGCCGATCTCGGCCTGATCGCCGCGGTGTTTCCGATCGTGGGCCTGGGTATCGTGCTGGCGGGCCGTGTTTTTGCGCGCCCGGTCGCGATGCCGGCGGAATAAGCTGCTTGAAAGCGTGACGGACGGCCGCTTCTTCAATTCGAAGGAGCGGCCGCCGGCATTTCCAGATCGAGATCGGCCACAGCATCCAGCGCCGCACGCAGCTTCGCCGCCTGCTCCGTGCCGACCTTGTCCTCGAATTGCCGCTGGGCGATGCTCCAGAGCTTGAGCGCCTCGTCGAGCTTGGCTTGGCCTCGTGGCGTCAGCCGCACGCGCTTGACGCGGCGGTCGTCCTTGTCGGGAAAGGTCTCGACATAACCGTCGCGGATCAGCGGTTTCAGCGTGTGGCCGAGCGCCGACAGGTCCATGATCAGCACCTCGGCGATGGCGCCCATCGCCGGCTCGTCGCTGATGTGGATCTGAAAGAGCAGGCCGAACTGCGTGCCCTTCAGGCCTGACGGCGCCAGCGCGTCATCATAGAAGCGGCCGAGACTGCGCGCGGCGCGGCGCAGCGTGGCGTTGTTGCAGTCGCTGAATCCAGGCTTGCGAGCTTCGGTCATGATCACTCCTTGCCGGCGCAAAGACGCGCCAGCCTGCCTCAGAAATAGTTTTTGCCGCTGCCGTTGACAAGATAGTGGCATATACCTACTTCGGTGAAAGTGGCATATGCCACTAATCGAAATCAGAGGCTCGGCGGATGAACTGACCATCGGCGCCGAACCAGCGAAGCGAACAAAAGGAACAGGACAATGAGCACGAAGGACAACAAGGGCACGGCGGTCATCACCGGCGCATCCTCAGGCATCGGCGCGGTCTATGCGGACCGGCTGGCAGGGCAGGGCTACGATCTGGTGCTGGTGGCGCGCCGCGCCGACCGGCTGCAGGAGGTGGCGGAAAGGCTCGCCTATGCCTATGGCCGCAAGGTCGATACGATCGTCGCCGACCTCTCTGTCGATGCCGACCTGCACCGCGTCGAGCAGGCGGTGTCGACGGATGACAGCGTGACGCTGCTGATCAACAATGCCGGCGTGGCCGGCCTGGAGACGGTCGCCGATGCCGATGCCGACACGGCGGAGCGCATGATCAAGGTCAATGTCGTGGCGCTGACCAGGCTGACTCGCGCGGTGTTGCCGGGCTTGCTCAAGCGCAATCGCGGCGGGATCATCAACATCGCCTCGGTGGTGGCCTATGGCATCGCCGTCGGCGGCATCTACAGCGGCACCAAGGCCTATGTCGCCAACTTCACGGAAGCGCTGCAGAAGGAAGTCGCCGGCACCAATGTGAAGGTTCAGTCGGTGGTGCCCGGGCCGATCCGCACCGAGTTGTGGGACGTCTCCGGAATCAGCCTCGACAGGATCAATCCGGACTGGATCATGAGTGCCGAGGATCTGGTCGACGCGGCGCTTGCCGGCTTCGCCCAGGGCGAGACGGTCACCGCGCCCGGCCTTGCCGATGCGGCCGGGCTGACGACGTATCTCGGCGCGAGGGATCAGTTCTTCGGCAGCCTGTTCTCCGGCAAGCCGGCGGCGCGCTACGCCGTCTGACCTCTCTCAAGCTGGCCGCCACATCTGCAGGATCGAGGCGGCCAGCAGCAGGCCGAGCACGATGTTCAGCGCGCGCCACTGGCGCTCCGTCTTGAGCAGGCGGGCAAGCAGGGTTCCCGCCACGCACCACAACGACAGCGACAAAGCCGCGGCCAGGCCGAACACGGCGCCGAGCAGCAGCGCGAGTTGCAACGGACCATCCGCCAGGGCCGCGAAGGACGCGGCGGCGCCCAGCCCCATCGCCCAGCCCTTCGGGTTCATCCATTGGATGCCGGCGCCGCCGAAAAAGCTGTTCGGCCTGGCCATGCTGATGTCGAGGTTGGGCGGACCGCTGCGGCCGATCTTGATCGCCAGCCATATCAGATAGAGCGAGCCCGCTATCTTCATGGCGAGCTGGAGGGAGGGCACCGCGGCGAGCAGGCCGGCGAGGCCTGCGGCGCCTGCGGCCGCCACGGTCGCCAGCCCCGCCGCGCTGCCGGCCATCAGCGGCACCGAGCGGCGAAAGCCGAATTGCGCGCCGGAGGCGGTCGACAATGTCGTGGCGATGCCGGGCGTCGAGGTCGAGATCAGCGCGAACAGGACCAGCGGGATGATGGTTTCGGACATGCGGGGTTCCCAGTCGAGGAGCCGCCATGCTTATGCGCTTGGCGGCATCAGTAAATGCAATGTTTGATATGGTTTGCATTAGAGAATATAATGGAAGCCATGATCCGCGATCTCGACACGAGTCTCATCCGCACCTTCGTCATGACGGCCGACAAGGCCAGCATGACGGCGGCGGCCAATGCGCTCCACCTGACGCAAGGCGCCGTCAGCCAGCAGGTCAAACGGCTGGAAGATGTGCTGGGGCAACGCCTGTTCGAGCGCGACCGCCGCCGTCTGAAGCTGACCCGTTCCGGCGAGCGGCTGCTCGACAAGGCCAGGCGCCTGCTGCAGCTCAATGACGAGATCCTCGCCGAAATCAGGGGCGGGGCGGTTGCCGGACAGGTGCGGATCGGCGTGCCTTACGATCTCGTCGGCACGCTGCTCGCGCCGGTGCTGAAAGCCTATGCCGAAGCCTATCCGCAGGTGGAGATATCGCTGGTCTGCGCCTCGTCGCCGGAACTCGCGGCGGCCCTGGCTGCGGGCACGATCGACCTTGCCGTCATCGAGGAGCGTGTCGGCCCCAGCGCCGGCGAATGCCTGCTCGTCGACCGGCTGGTCTGGGTCGGCGCCAGAGGCGGCTCGGCGCGCCTGAAGCGGCCGCTGCCGGTTTCCATTGTCGCCGACACCTGCGCCTTCCGGCCGGCGGTGCTGGCGGCGCTTGCCGAGCACGGGCTCGACTGGCGCACCGTGTTCGAGAACGGCAACATCGATGCGACGACCGCGACGGTGCGCTCCGACCTCGCCGTGACCACCTGGCTTGCCTCGACGGTGCCGGCCGATCTCGACATCCTGTCCGATGCCGGGCTTCCGGCCCTGCCGAATTTCTCCGTCAACCTGCATCTGCCGAAACATGCCACCCAGCCGGCCGCACAGGCTTTCGCCAGCCATATCCGCGAAGGTCTGGGGCGCTACCGCCAGGCGGCGTGAGCATGTTTTCTTCCTCGCCCGCGGCTCGGCGGGGGCGAGGAAAAGCGCCGGCGCTACTTCCAGGTCCTGCGCCGTTCGATCTCGGCTTGCGAAGGCTCCTGCTGGGCAAACGAGCCAGTGCGGATTTCGCCCGCGCGCTCATAGGTCGCCATGATGACGCCGGTGGTCGTAGCCTGCGATTTGACGAGCTTGAAGGCGGCCGGCATCGCGTTGTCGCCGAACAGCCGCTTGCCCTTGCCCAGCAGCAACGGGAAGATCATCAGCCGGATCTCGTCGATCAGCCCGTTGGCGAGCAAGGTCTGGATCAGATCGCCGGAGCCCTGGATGAGCAGATCGGGCCCGTCTTCCTGCTTGATCTCCTTAAGCCTGGCAAGGATATCGGGCCCGAGCGACTGGGTGTTCTCCCAGGTCAGCGAATTTGGCCGATGCGTCGCTACATATTTGGTCGTGGGGTTGAAAACATCTGCGATCGAATCCTTCTGATACGGCCAGTAGGCGGCGAAGATGTCGTAGGTTCTGCGGCCGAGCAGCAGGGCGAAGGGTTTGGAGAACAGTTCCTCCATCGCCGTGCCCGCGACCTCGTCGAAGTAATGGAACGTCCAGCCGCCGAATTCGAAGCCGCCGACCGGATCCTCTTCCGGTCCGCCGGGCGCCTGCATGACGCCGTCGAGGCTGACGAAGGTGGCGGCGATGATCTTGCGCATAGTCTTTCTCCTTTTGGCTGGCCTGCGCCCGTCACGGCGGGATTTCGAGCTAAGGACGAACGGCAAGGCCGCTTTCCGACACGGCCCCGCGAATTTCTACCGCGTGTTGTCAGCGCTAATGGTGCGTGACGAGAACCAGACATCGCCGAAGACGGCGGTGGCGGTGCGGTCGGGCGCCTTGTCTTCCCTAACCCAGATCGAGCGGGTGCGCGCGGCGCGCTCGCGGGTCGGTATTTTCGCGCCTGGCTCGACGGCGGAGGCGCCGACGCAAGGAATGAACCAGGAGCCCATGAAGGGCCGGCACGCGAAGCCATTTTCCAGGCGGGTTATGAGGACCGCGAGGCCGACGGTTTCGGACGGGCGCCAGGGGAAGATCATGCGGCCGCCAGGCTTCAGCGCTCCCAACCATGCGGCGGGCGGGGCGACGACGCCGGCATTGACATAGATGATGTCGGATAGCGGCAGCGGATTGGCGACGGCGTCGGCCTGGACGATTTCGACATTGTCGTAAGCCGCAAGGTTCGCGTTGGCGCGCGCGGCAAGATCGGCCTCGATCTCGAAGGCGGTGACGCTGCCGCCCGGCTCGACCAGCTTAGACAGCAGCGCCGTATAATATCCGGTGCCGGCGCCGATATGGGTGACGGCCTCGCCAGGCTTCGGCTCGACCTTGCCGAGCCACATGGCATGCAGCAGCGGCTCGCCATTGTTAATGCCCTTGTCGGCATCGAGCACGACGAGCACGTTCTGATAGATATAGCTTGGGTCGGCGCTCGGCGTCTCGAACCGGCCTTCTCCGGCAAAGACGGTCCACGGTCCCGGGCCG
The DNA here is from genome assembly GCF_003952405.1 of Mesorhizobium sp. M2A.F.Ca.ET.043.02.1.1. Taxonomy (NCBI): domain Bacteria; kingdom Pseudomonadati; phylum Pseudomonadota; class Alphaproteobacteria; order Hyphomicrobiales; family Phyllobacteriaceae; genus Mesorhizobium; species Mesorhizobium sp. M2A.F.Ca.ET.043.02.1.1. Next base: position 1,179,497 of record NZ_CP034445.1, on the reverse strand, counting down.
AGAAAGGCCTCGCGCGGCACCGAGGCGAACACCTCCTCGATGCGCGGATCGGCCGAGCGGGCCTGCGCGGCCATTAGCCTGGCGTAGAATCTGCGAGCTTCGTCCGGTTTGACCATAGCGCCAAGATAGCGCGTCCGGCTGGAATGTCGCGATCAGCCGGCGAAGGTATCGTAGAGCAGCTTGAAGTTGAGAACGAGGATGACGGCCGCCACCACCCAGGCCAGCGCCGCAAGGCCGCGCGGTATGGCGAAACTGCCCATCTTCTTCCTGTCCGACACGAACTGCACCAGCGGGATGACCGCGAAGGGCAGTTGCATCGAGAGCACCACCTGGCTGAAGACCAGCAACTCGGCCGTGCCCTTTTCGCCATAGAGCGCGGTGACGACAACGACGGGGACGATGGCGATGCCGCGCGTCAACAGGCGCCGCGCCCATTGCGGAATGCGCAAGCGCAGAAAACCTTCCATCACGATCTGGCCGGCAAGTGTCGCGGTGACCGTCGAGTTGAGGCCGGAGGCGAGCAGCGCGACGGCGAACAGGATCGAGGCGATGCTGAGGCCCAGCAGCGGCGACAGCAGCTCGAAGGCCTGGCCGATCTCGGCAACGTCCTGATGCCCGGTGTTGTGGAAGGCGACTGCCGCGACGATCAGGATCGAAGCGTTGACGAACAGCGCCAGGATCAGCGCGATGGTCGAATCCGTCGTCGCCCATTTGATGGCGTCACGCTTGCCGGTCTCGGTGCGCTCATAGGCGCGGGTCTGCACGATCGAGGAATGCAGATAGAGGTTATGTGGCATGACCGTGGCGCCGATGATGCCGATGGCGATGTAGAGCATCGCCGGATTGGTGACGATCTCAGACGACGGCACGAACATCGAATGCAGGATCGTGCCGGCCGGCGGTGCGGCGACGAAGATCTGGATGGCAAAGCAGCCGAAGATGATGATCAGCAGCGCGACGACGAAGGCCTCGAGATAGCGGAAGCCCCTGTTCATCAGCAGCAGCACCAGAAAGGCGTCGAGCGCGGTGAGGATGGCGCCGCCGATCAACGGAATTCCGAACAGAAGCTGCAGCGCGATCGCCGTGCCGATGACCTCGGCGAGGTCGCAGGCGATGATCGCCAGCTCGCAGGCGATCCAGAGCATCAGATTGACGGGGCGCGGATAATAGGCGCGGCAAGCCTGGGCGAGGTCGCGGCCGGTGGCGATGCCGAGGCGCGCGGCCAGCGCCTGCAGCAGGATCGCCATCAGGTTCGACAGCATTATGACGAAAAGCAGCGTGTACCCGAACTGGGCGCCACCGGCGAGGTCCGTCGCCCAGTTGCCCGGGTCCATATAGCCGACCGAAACCATGTAGCCAGGACCCATGAAAGCGAACAGGCGGCGGAACCAGACGCCGGTCCGCGGCACCGCGATCGAGGCGTTCACCTCGCGCAGGCTGGGCTGCTCGTCGTCCGGCCTGTCGAATCGCCATGCGGGTCGGGCTACGGTTACTGCATCGGCATCGGACATGGGATTTCCGCTAGAATTATCGAACGTGCCTCCTATCTATGCCACAGCTCAACATTATGCAATATGCTATATTTCATTGATCATGCTTTCGTGATCGCGGGAGCAAGTTCCAGGGCGGGCGGCGGAAACGCCGGTTGCGCCCGCGCGGGAATGCAAATAAACGGCCGGGCCATCAGGGGTTTCGTGCTATGGATGCGATCCCGATTCAGGAGGAGCGCATATTGGCGCTTAGGAACAAACCAGTTCGACGCGAGGAGCCGCTTCCCGATGCCGAAATCCATTCGGAAGGATTCCGGCAGCAGCGCCAGGCGCGCCGCAGCGCGCTGGTCGAAGACTATGTCGAGCTGATCGCCGATCTGATCGAGGATGGCAACGAGGCGCGGCAGGTGGATATCGCGGCAAGGCTCGGCGTCGCGCAGCCGACGGTTGCCAAGATGCTGACCAGGCTCTGCGCCGACGGGCTGGTCTCGCGAAAGCCCTATCGCGGCGTGTTCCTGACCGAGACCGGCCGCAAGGTCGCGGAGGAAAGCCGCATCCGCCACCAGACGGTGGAAGCCTTCCTGCGCTCGCTGGGCGTCAGCGCCGAGACGGCGCGCATCGACGCCGAAGGCATCGAGCACCATGTCAGCGCCGAAACGCTGGATGCTTTCCGCCGAGCGATGACTCACCGCCAGGCTTAGCTCCCCGGTTCCCATCGCGCGTGTTGACGCGGAACCTACGCACCCCGGCCGCATTACCTCCCACATCGCGCGATTATCGCGCTTAGGGAGGAAGCAATGGGCATCGAACAGGCACCGACCGCCAAGGGAGAGCAGGCAGCCAGGGGATTGCGGCAGGCGGCCGCCGGCGACGAAGGCAAGACCGAGGCAGAGACCGGCCATCCGCTGAAGAAGGGCGCGGCGCGTTTCGAGGAACGGTCGAAAAGTTCGGACGGCAAAAGCGCCGGCGCCAAGCTGAAAAGCTGAGATTTTCAGCCGGTTTATCGGGAGTGGAAATTAACCGGCCGATCGGAGTCTCCTCCGCCTCGCGCATTTTTCGGGCGCGAAAAATTCTGTGACTTGGGCTGGCCGTTGCGATAATTGTCAGCGCGGGGCGGTCGCGGGCCAGCCCCTCCAGGACATTCGCATTGCGAGGAGTTGCCATGCTTTGGAGAGGCCGTCGTCAGAGCGACAATATCGAGGACGAGCGCAGCGACAGCGGCGGTGGCGGCGGATTGGGTGGCGGCGGTCAGTTCCGCGTTCCGATCGGCGGCCGCACCGGGGGTGGCGGCAGCATCCTCCTGGTCATCCTGGTTGTGCTCGCGGGATGGTATTTCGGCTTCGACCCGTCGCAGATCCTGGGTGGCGGCGACGGCGGACTGCTGCCCGGGGGCGGCGGCCAGATCACCGAGACACAGGACAATGGCAACGCGCCCGCCAATGACGAGATGAAGCAGTTCGTCGCGACCGTGCTTGCCGATACCGAGGACACGTGGACCGGCATTTTCAAATCGCAGGGGTTGATCTACGAGGACCCCAGGCTGGTGCTGTTCAGCGGCCAGGTTCGCTCGGCTTGCGGCTTCGCCTCGGCGGCGGCCGGGCCGTTCTACTGCCCTGGCGATCACAAGGTCTATCTGGACATGACCTTCTTCCAGCAGCTCGACCAGCAGTTCGGCGCTTCTGGCGAGTTCGCGCGCGCCTATGTGGTGGCGCACGAGATCGGTCATCACGTGCAGAACCTCACCGGCATCATGGGCAAGTTCAACCAGATGCGGCAGGGCATGAGCGAGGCCGACGCCAACCAGCTCTCGGTGCGCATCGAGCTTCAGGCCGATTGCTTCGCCGGTGTCTGGGCGCATTTCACCCAGCAGAAGGGCATTTTGGAGCAGGGCGACATCGAAAGCGCGTTGAACGCGGCCAAGCAGATCGGCGACGACACGCTGCAGAAGAAGATGCAGGGCTATGTCGTGCCGGAAAGCTTCAACCATGGCACTTCGCAGCAGCGGCAGACCTGGCTGGCGCGGGGCTTCAAGAGCGGCAAGCTGTCCGACTGCAACACGATGAGCGGTCCGATCTGAGGCGGCGTTTCCCCTCTTTTCGAGTGACGATCCGTGATCGGCGCCCGCTGGCAAGTGTGTCAGCATAAGGCATTTGCGTTCGTTCGCGGATTGTTCCGGCCGCTGACCTCGCCTATAAGGTCCATCCGCCCGTCCCCCAGGGCGGATGAGGAACTTGTCACCATGATCGACCCGAAAACCGCCAAGCGGGGCCTTGCGCTCGTTTTCACGACACTTTTGCTCGACATCATCGGCTTCGGCATCATCATGCCGGTGCTGCCAGCCTATCTTGAGGAACTGAGCGGCGTCAGCGTCAGCGAGGCCGCGATCGAGGGCGGCTGGCTGTTCTTCGTCTATGCGGCGATGCAGTTCTTCTTCGCGCCGATCATCGGCGGCCTGAGCGACCGCTTCGGACGCCGGCCGGTCCTGCTTGCCTCGGTGCTGACCTTCTCCATCGACAATTTGATCTGCGCCATCGCCTGGTCCTATCCGATGCTGTTCATCGGCCGCGTGCTCGCCGGCATTTCCGGCGCCAGCTACTCGACGACATCGGCCTTCATCGCCGACATCTCGAATGATGAGAACCGGGCTAAGAATTTCGGCCTGCTCGGCATCGCCTTCGGCGTCGGCTTCGTCATCGGCCCGGTGCTGGGCGGGGTGCTCGGCACGTTCGGGCCGCGTGTGCCGTTCTATTTCGCCGCCGCGCTTGCCTTCGTGAATTTCCTGATCGCCATGGTGTTCCTGCCCGAAACGCTGGACGAAAAACACCGCCGGCCCTTCGAGTGGAAGCGCGCCAATCCGGTCGGCACGCTGATGCAGATGCGCAATTATCCGGGCATCGGCTGGATCGGGCTGGTGTTCTTCCTGATGACGCTCGGCCACATGATGTATCCCGCGGTCTGGGCGTTTGTCTCCAACTACCGCTATGGCTGGAACCAGCAGCAGATCGGCTTCTCGCTCGGCGCCTTCGGCCTGTGCGGCGCGATCATCATGGCGACGGTGCTGCCGCGGATCATTCCGAAGCTCGGTGAGTGGAAGACGGCGGCGATCGGGCTGACCTTCACCGCGCTCGGCGCCTTCGGCTACGCCTTCGCGACGCAGGGCTGGATGGTCTATGCGGTGATCGTTGCCGGCTGCCTGGAGGCGCTGGCCGATCCGCCGCTGAGGAGCCTCGCCGCCGCCAAGGTGCCGCCGTCGGCGCAAGGCGAATTGCAGGGCGCGATGACCTCGATCTTCTCGATCACCTCGATCATCACGCCGCTGCTCTACACAGCGATCTTTTCCTGGTTCACGAGCCCGACCGCGCCGGTCGTGTTCGGCGGCGCGCCCTATGTGCTCGGCGCGATCTTCCTGACGCTGGCGGTCATCGTCTTCGTGACGAAAGTGGCCAGGCCGACGCCGAAGGAAGTCGAGCGCATGCACACCCAGGAAGCGGTCACCGACGCTGCGTGAGGCGTGCTGATATTCAGGTGAGGCCGGTCTGCAAATAGCGGATTCCTGCGCTTCCGGTGCTCACGTACTTCAAGTACGCTCCGCTCCGGTTCTCGGAACCCACCATTTTCGGCTCGGCCTGACCTGAATCTCAGCACGCCCTAGGCCGCTACGCGCGTTCCGCCAGGGCTTGCTCGCCGCGCCGCTCGCGGATCAGGTTGACGAAGCGGCGGAAGAGGTAATGCGAATCCTGCGGACCGGGGGAGGCCTCAGGATGATGCTGGACCGAGAACACTGGACGGCCGGTGAGCGCGATGCCGCAGTTGGATCCGTCGAAGAGCGAGACATGGGTTTCCTCGACGCCTTCGGGCAGCGAGTCGGCGTCAACGGCGAAACCGTGGTTCATCGAGACGATCTCGACCTTGCCGGTGGTGTGGTCCTTGACCGGATGGTTGGCGCCGTGGTGGCCCTGATGCATCTTCTCGGTCTTGCCGCCGAGCGCCAGCGCCAGCATCTGATGGCCGAGGCAGATGCCGAACACCGGAATGTCGGTCTTCAAGAGGTTCTGGATCACCGGCACGGCATATTCGCCGGTCGCTTCCGGGTCGCCGGGGCCATTGGATAGGAAGATGCCGTCCGGCTGCATGGCCAGGATCTCCTCCGCGCCGGTCTTCGCCGGCACGACGGTGACCTGGGCGCCCAGGCCCGCAAGCAGGCGCAGGATGTTGCGCTTGACGCCGTAGTCGATGGCCACGACATGCATCGACGGCGCGTCCTGCTCGCCATAGCCTTCGTTCCACACCCAGGGCGTCTCGCGCCAGACCGAGGACTGGCCCGACGTGACCTCCTTGGCGAGATCGAGGCCGATCAGGCCCGACCAGGCAGCCGCCTGACGCTTCAGATCCTCGATGTCAAAGACGCCGTCGGGCGCATGCGCGATGACGGCATTGGGCATGCCCTTCTCGCGGATCAGCACGGTCAGCGCGCGGGTGTCGATGCCGGACAGCGCGACAATGCCGCGCCGCTTCAGCCACTGGTCGAGATGGCCCGCGGCGCGATAGTTGGACGGGTCGGTGACATTGGCCTTGAAGATCGCGCCGACAGCGCCGGCGCGGGCCGCCGGATGCAAGTCCTCGATGTCCTCGTCATTGGTGCCGACATTGCCGATATGCGGGAAGGTGAAGGTGACGATCTGGCCGGCGTAGGACGGATCGGTGAGGATCTCCTCGTAGCCGGTCAGCGCCGTGTTGAAGCACACTTCCGCGACGGCCGATCCGGTGGCGCCGAGACCGCGGCCCTCGATCACCGTGCCGTCGGCGAGCACCAGAAGGGCGGTCGGCTTTTCGGTGGCCCAGGGGGCGGTGGTTGTGGCCATGGCGGCACTCCTGTCAGGCGCTGCGACTGGTCGAAGGGACCACTCGCGCAGCAAAGCGCGCGAAGCAGGATTTCCCAGCCTCCGCGCGTCAACTCATTGTCTCATGCAGGACCGAGTACATAGGCGAAGGCGCCCGAACGGTCAATGCGGACACCGCCAGCCAGCTCTGATTTCCATTCGTCCAGCAATATCAGCGGCTTGCGGGAATTTGCGTTACCGTTCGGCGAAGCTATTGTCCGGCGTATTCGAAGGAGAAGCACAATGCGCGAGAAAATCGCCGATTCCATGAAGAGCGCGATGAAGGCGCAGGACAAGCACCGCTTGCCGACGCTGCGGCTGATCCAGGCCGCCATTCACGATCGCGATATCGCCAATCGCGGCGCCGGCAAGCCGCCGGCGAGCGAGGAGGAGATCCTGCAGATCCTCGCCAAGATGGTGAAGCAGCGCGAGGAATCGGCTAAGGCCTTCGAGGACGGCAAGCGGCCGGAACTGGCGGCGCAGGAGCGCGGCGAGATGGAGATCATCCGCGAGTTCCTGCCGACGCAGCTCGACGAGGCGGCGATCCAGGCTGCGGCGCGCGAGGCGATCGCGGCGACGGGCGCCGCCAGCCAGAAGGACATGGGCAAGGTGATCGGCGCGCTGAAGCAGAAATATGCCGGTCAGATGGACTTCGCCAAGGCCAGCGCCATCATCAAGGGGCTGCTGCAGTAGGGGCGGCTGCCGAGCGTTTCGCCGTTTCAGGGAACCGGCTAACCGCTATCCCCTTGTTTTTTCGTAATTTCGGACGGAAAACCGTTACACACTTTTCCTGGAATTGCTTCAGTCCTGGCAGATCGGCACCGGCTGCGGCGGCGGCGCCGGATGGTCCTTCTTGTATTGCGCGATGATCGGCTCAAGCCTCTGCTTCGGCCAGAATTTGGGCGTGCCGATCTCCTTCAGGCAGGAGGCGTTCCAATAGGTGCCCGCGCCTGAGAGCGCCTGGCCTGCGGCCTTGGCGCGCGCAACGGCGGCGATGTCGCGCGATTCCGGATAGATGTAGAGCGTCGTCGGGCTGTTCTTCACCAGGGGGATGATCTGCTCGGCATCGGCTGGCGACCAGCTGGTGCAGCCATTGCTGCGGCCGCCGGCGTAATTCACCAGCTTGCCGTAGGGCACAAAGCCGTCACGGTTGGCGTAAGAGCTTTGCGGGTTCTTGCGCATGCACAAGCCCTTCAGGATGGCCGCCGGATGCCCCCCGATGACACGCTGCCTGGCGTTCGCCGCTTCCCCTTCGCCGTCGAACTGGATGAAGCTGCGCATGAACATCGCGTTTTGCGCGCCGAGGCGATAATAGCCCTTGAAGGAGGTCTTGGTCTCGGCGGTCATATAGGCGCCGCCGGCCGTCAGCTCGGAATCCATCGCGTTGCCGAAATTCTTCGCGCAACGCCTGCCGTTGGAGAAATCGGCGACGCCCTTCAGGTTGCGGCCGCCGCCATGGCCTGAGGAAACGGCGCGGAAGAGCTGCTTGGCCTCGCAGATGATGTAATAACGCTGGCCGAGCACGCTGTTGCCGAGGTCGCCAGGACGCGTCGCGTCCATGGCGAAGTAGCAGGGATTGCTGACCGAGCCGTCGCTGACTTTCTTCTGGTAGAGCGCGCGTGCCCGCTCCAGCACGACTTCAGAGATCTGGCCCTCGCCATCGCCGACATGGCGCTGCAGCCAGTCGGGAATGGTCGACGGTCGCAAGGCGGCAAATGAGCTGACCGATGCCGTCAGAGCGGCCAGGATTGCGACAAGGCAAAAGATAGCCGCGCCAAGCGGAACAGATCTCAACCGCACCGTTTTGCCCCTCCTGTCGAAACGTCTCGTACCTGTGAATCACCCGGGCCGATCATAGAAGGTCTCGCACGCATCGGCGAAACACTTCTAGTTTAGCGACGCCTTTTTGCAGGTCGGATTTCCGGTCTGCTTCGATTGCGCTATGATCTGATTCCGGCGCGCCCACGCCTCCTCCCTCCATCGGGAAGCATTGTTCATGCAGGGCAGTCCATCACCAACCAACTGTTCGGGCGCCAGGCATAAGGAGGGGTTGCCAAGACTGCTCGCGGCAGGAGGTTTTTCGATGCGGCTTTCCGCACCCGTCTTTCATCTGAAACGCCAGGCGAGGCTCTTGTCTCGCCGAGAAAATGTCCCCCTTCACGAGGCGCTCGACCGCGTTGCCGCCAAGGAAGGCTTTGGCAGCTGGAGCCTGCTTGCGGCAAAAGCCCCCGAAGCCGAGCCTGGCGACAGGCTGCTGGAGCGGCTTATGCCCGGCGACATGGTCCTCGTGGCGGCACGGCCGGGGCAGGGAAAGACGCTGATGAGCCTCGAGCTCGCCGTGGCGGCCATGAAGCGGGGCAGTCGCGCCGTATTCTTTACCCTGGAATATATGCATGCCGACATTCTCGACCGGTTCCGGGACATCGGCGCCGACCCTGCGGATTTCGACCATCTGTTCGAGTTCGACAATTCCGACGCCATCAGCGCCGCTTACATCATCGAGGCGTTGCGGTCGGCGCCGCGCGGCACGCTGGCGGTGATCGACTATCTGCAGCTGCTCGACCAGAAGCGGGACAATCCCGAGCTCCTGGTGCAGATACGCGCGCTCAGGTCGTTCGCCCGGGAACGTGAACTGGTATTAGTGTTCATCTCGCAGATCGACAGATCATACGATCCCGCCAGGAGGCCGTTTCCGGATATAGGCGATATCCGGCTGCCGAACCCGCTTGACCTGTCGCTGTTCGACAAGGCCTGTTTCCTGAACAAAGGCGAAATCCAGTTCCAGGCGACTTGAGAGCGATCCGCGTGGGGGGGCATGCCGGTCTCGACCTCGACCTGAATCTCGACAAACCCGGGGCCGCGAGACGAACCCATGATCGAAACCGAGCCAACGGTCACTCGCCGGGCCTTGCCAGCCTTCCTTCTTCCGCCTTGTGGTAGAACTGGCTTGCCACGAGCCAGCCTTTGAGCGGCCTGAGCGGCGGAATGCAGGTCGCGAGAACGATCGGGATCGAAACGAAGGCGTGGAACCACATGGAGGGCTCGAAAGTCACCTGCGCCCAGACCGCGAACAGCACCGAAGGCACGCAGGCAAAGCAGATGACGAAAAAGGCCGGGCCGTCGGCGGGGTCGGCAAAGGAATAGTCGAGCCCGCAGACCTCGCATTTCGGCGCCAGTTTCAGGAATCCGTCGAACAGGTGGCCCTCGCCGCAACGCGGGCAGCGGCCGCGGATTCCCACCTGCCAAGGTACCAGGGGTGGATAATGCGCAAGGTCTTGCATGATGGTTTCTCCGGTGGATCTCGCGTGAGCTGGACGGGCCTTGAGATCGCTGATGCATACATATATCATTCTTGTAGGCAGACAATGCGACAAAATGTATGGATGCGAATAAGTGACACGAGAAAGTGACATGGGCTGGCTTCCGGTTCTGGAGGCGGGACCGCGACCGGTCTATCTCAAGATCGTAGATGCCTTGGCGGATGCCCGCTCGGGCGGCCGCTTGCAGCCGGGCGACCGGTTGCCGCCGCAGCGGGAACTCGCGCGGCTGCTCGGGGTCGATCTCACGACCGTGACGCGGGCGTTTTCCGAAGCCCGACGCAGGAACCTGATCGACGCGACGGCGGGCCGCGGCACCTTCGTCACGCCGGGCGAGCCGGAAGAACCTGTCCTCGATCTCAGCATGAACATCCCGCCGGCGCCCGCTGGCCAAAACCTGCCGGCACTGATCCGGGCGGGCATCGAGGGCTTGCTCAAGCGCTCCAGCGCGGAAGCGCTGCTTTCCTATCATCCCGGCCCAGGCTCGCCCGCGGAGCGCGCCGCCGGCTCATCCTGGCTCGCCGCGGCGGGAGACAGGCTGCCGGTCGACAGGGTCGTTGTCGGCTCGGGCGCGCAGGCGCTGCTCACGGCCGTCGTGCTGGCAGAGACGCGCGAGGGCGACACGATCCTTGCCGACGCGCTGACCTATCCCGGGCTGATCGCGCTGGCCGGGACCACGCGGCGCAAGCTCGCTGCTGTCGCAAACGACGGTGACGGCATGCGGCCGCACGATCTCGAAGAGGCGGTGCGGCGGCACGGCGCACGCGTCCTCTACCTCAATCCGACGCTGCAAAATCCGACCGCATCCGTCATGCCCGAAAGCAGGCGGCGCGAACTCGCCCGCATGGCCGACAAGCTCGGGCTGACCATCGTCGAGGACGATCCCTACAGAAGGTTGCTCGCCACACCGCCGCCGGCCTTTCTGACCCTGGCGCCCGAACGAACCTTCCATGTCGCGACATTGGCGAAATGCATCTCGCCTTTCCTGCGCACGGCCTTTCTGGCGGCCCCTGATCCGCAGGCCGCCGAGCGGATCTCGGCAGCAATACGCGGCACCACCATGATGGCGCCGCCGCTGATGGCGGGCCTTGCCTGCGAGTGGTTGCGCAGCGGCCTTGCCGGTGAGATCACCGCCGCCGTGCGGACTGAGGCCAAGGCCAGGCAGGAAATCGCGCGCAACATCCTGCCCAAGGGCTTTGCGGCATCGGAGGCCAGCCTGCATCTGTGGTATCCGCTGGAGAGCCGGTTGCGCTCGGGCGAACTCGCCGACGTTGCCCGCCGCCGCGGGCTCGCCATCAGCCCCGCGGAAGAATTCGCCACAGGGGCACATTTCGCCAATGGCTTCCGCTTGGCGCTGGGCGCCACCTCCAGCCGCAAACGGCTGAAGGAAGGTCTTGAAAGCCTCGCTTCCATCCTTTCGGGAGTGCCGGACTCCTCGCGACCGAAGGTCTGAAGCAGCAAACGTGGCTTGGCGCGGCCCGTTACTCGGCCGCCGCCGGCAGCGGCGGCGTCGCGCGGCTGCGCCATTCCCAGGCTTGCGAGCCGACGGCCACCACCACCGCCACCAGCATGGCCAGGGCGCCGGCGAGCGGCAGGCTGCGATAGCCGTAGCCGGCATTGAGCATCGCAGCACCCAGCGACGCGGCGAGCGCGATGCCGACATTGAAGCCAGATGGGATCAGCGCGGAAGCGAGGTTGGAGGCATCGGCCGTCCAGGCCAGGATGCGCGTCTGGATCGGCGCGCCGATGGCGAAATTCAGACCGCCCCAGATGACGATGGCGACGATCATCGGCACCGGGTAGGGGCTCACCAGATGGATAACGCCGAGCGCCACCGCCTGCAGGGCGAGCATGACGATCAGCGAGGGCATCAGCTTCCAGTCGGCGAGCTTGCCGCCGACCAGGACGCCGATCGTGGCGCCGACGCCGTTGAGCAAAAGCACCCAAGGGATCAGGCTCTCGTCGAGGCCGGTCACTTCGAGCAGCATTGGCGTGATGTAGGTGAACGGCGCAAACTGGCCGATCATCAGCATCAGCATAAGGATCAGCGAGGTCCAGACCTGCTGGCGGCCAAGCACGCGAACTTCGCGCGCCAGCCCGGCGGGGCGGCTGGCGGCGCCCGCCGTTCGCGGCAACAGCGCCAGCATCGCGACGATCGCGATGATGCCGAGAACGCCCATCACCCAGAAGGTCGCGCGCCAACCCCACAGACTGCCGATCGCGGTGCCGGCGGGCACGCCGATGACGTTGGAAACCGTCAGCCCCGAGAGGATCACCGCGACCGCCCGGCCGCGCTGGTCCTCCCGCACTAGGCTGACCGCAACTACCATGGCGACGCCGAAATAACAGCCATGCGCCACCGCGGTCGCGACGCGCAGCAGAAGCATCGCGGTGAAATCGGGCGCCAGCGCGCAGGCCACCTGGCCGAGTGTGAAAGCGATCGTCAGTCCGATCAGCAGCGCCTTGCGCGAGACTTTGCTGGTCATGAGCGCCAGCAAAGGGCCACCGATGGCAATGCCGCAGGCATAGCCGGAGACGAGATAGCCGGCGGTCGGCACCGAAACGCCGAGACCTTGCGCCACCTCCGGCAGCACGCCGGCGATGACGAATTCGGTGGTGCCAAAAGCGAAGGCGGCAAGGAAAAGGGCAATCAGCGGCAGCATGGTTCAAAACATATGCGAGGAATGCATGGCCTCAAACCACGCCCGGCGGACGCGGCAATGGAGAAATTGTCGATACCGCTTTAGCTTTTCTTGAGCGGTCTCAGCTCGCCTTCAGCCGCGAGCCGCCGAGCAGGCCGCGCTCCTCGAGCACCGGATAGGCGATCGAGGCCAACAGCGAGTTAATCTGCTTCAGGTCGCGGATGGTGTCGAGGTGGATCGAGCTGGTCTCGACGCTCTTGGCGGTGCCTGCGCGCAGGCGCAGGAAATGGCTGGCGCTGGTTTCCTTCTCGCGCTCGCGCAAAAGGTCTTTTTCCAGCACCAGTTGGCGCGCGGTCTCGGGGTCGCGCGAGACGAGCACGTTGAAGGCAAGCCGCGCATTGGCAAGCACGGAAGAGTGGAAGGCGCAAAGCTCCTGCCAGCCCTCCGGCGTGAATTCCAGGCCGCGCTCCAGCTTCTTCCTGACATGCACCAGCATGTTGCGCACGATGATGTCGCCGACCTGTTCCAGCTTGACGCAGGCGCCGATCAGTTCCTGGCAGCGCAACGCCTCGTCCTCGGTCAGCGGGTTTCGGGTGACTTTGGCTAGGTAGAGCTTGATCGCGGCGTGCTTCCGGTCGACGCGGTCGTCGAGCGCGGCAAGCGCCTTGATCTTGGCGGGGTCGGCATCCTCATAAAGCTCGATGATGCGCTTCAGCATGATCTCGACCGTCTCGCAAACCCGCACCACCTCGCGCGTAGCGTTGGCCAACGCCTGGCTCGGCGTATCGAGGGCGCTCTCATTCAGCGCCGACAGCTCCACGATCTCGAGCGTGGCGGCCGGCTGCGGCGTGCTGCCCAGCGCCACGATCTTTTCGGAAGCGCGGTAGACGAGGCCGGCCAGCGGCAGTCCGGCCAGCAGGATCAGCACATTGAACAGGATGTGGGCGTTGACGATCTGATCGGGCGCGCTTCTGCCGAGGAAGCCGACATCCGGCTTGAAGGTCATGATCAGGACCAGCATGATCAGCGAGCCGAGGCCGCGCATCAAAAGATTGCCGACCGGCACGATGCGCACCTCGCGCGGCGCCGACCGCGTCAGCATCGGCGCAATCAGCGACGAGCCGAGATTGACGCCCAGCACCAGCACGACGCCCAGTTCCGGCGTGATCAGCCCGCGGCCCGCCAGTGTCGCCATCAAAAGCACCGCGGCGATGCTCGACTGGAACAGCCAGGTGACCAGCGCGGCTAACAGATAGGTGGTGATGGAGTCGCCCGAGAAATAATTGATGATCAGCGGCATCAGCTGGCTGTTGCGCAGCGGCTCCGACGCCTGGCCGATCATCTCCAGAGACAGGATCAGCAGGCCGACGCCGATCAGGATGCGGCCCGTCTGCCGCCAGTCCCGCCGCTCGGTGGCCATGAACATGACCGTGCCCGCGATCAGGCAGAGCGGCACCAGAAGCGTCAGATCGAAGGTGAGCAGCTTGGCCACCAACGCCGAGCCGATCTCGGCGCCGCGCACAGCCAGTTGTCCGGCGGCGCCCGAAACGATGCCGGCGCCGGCGAAGGAGCCGACCAGCAGCGTCACCGCGGTTGAGCTCTGCAGCGCGACCGCCAGGCCGCAGCCTGTGAGCACCGCCATGACCGGATTGCGCATGGTGGCGCGCAGCCTGTGGCGCAGCACGTCACCATAGGCGCGCTCGACCCCTGTCTTCACCATGCGGGTGGCGAACAGCATCAGCGCCACCGCGCCGGCAAGGTGCAGGAGGACGACGGAGCCGCTCACAGCCAACCCCGCGGGGTAGCTCTGGCAGCGCGGAGAGAGGTACGAATCTTAGCCATCTCGAGGCCTGGAAATACACCAATTAAGATTAGCCGGGTAATAGATTTTGTAATGCGGGGATCGTCTCCGCTCGACGGCGCATGTCGGAAATGAACGGAAAAGGCATTGGTTGCATGCGCCTGGCGGCTGCGCTTCGCTTCATGCTGCCCAACGCTTGGCGGCGTGGCCGGGGAAATCCGCAGCGTTGTTGAAGCGGCTTGAGCAAGCATCGGAAATCATTACAGAATTGTAATTCTAACGTTCAGTTTCGGTTCATCCGCTGGCGGTTACTCCTGCGTCTATCGACAACAAGGAGTATCGACCATGAAGCGTCTCATACATTCCGCCGTCACCGCCTCGATGCTGGCCGCCTCGGCCTTCTCCGGCCAGGCCGCGCCGCTCGTCCAGCCGAGGGCGCCGCAGTCGAATTACACGCAGGTCGACTGGCAGAAGCCCGGCCGGCATGTCGACAAGCGGGTCGTCGTGAAGAAGAAGGTCGTAGTTAGGCGCAGCCACTGGCGCAATGGCCAGAAGTATTCCAACTGGAGGCGCCACCAGCCGATCCGCGACTGGCACCGCTACGGCCTGCGCCGCCCGGGCCCCGGCCAGGAGTGGATCCGCGTCGGCAACGATTATGTGCTGGTCAGCATCCTTTCCGGCATCATCTTCGGCGCCATCGCCGCGCGCTAATCCCGGCAACCCGGAAATTCAGAAGGCGGCCATCCGGCCGTCTTCTTTTCGTCTGTGAAAAGCGGGTACGATGGGCCCGACAGAGTCGCAGCGCCCGGCCGGCTTGATTATATGGAGGGCAAACGAGCTTTCTTAGATGCGCTTTCCGCCCGCCTTCCTCGACGAGATACGCGACCGCGTCCCGATTTCATCGGTGATCGGCACGCGTGTCGCGTGGGACAGGAAGAAGACCAACGCGTCGCGCGGCGACTATTGGGCCTGCTGCCCGTTCCACGGCGAGAAAAGCCCGTCCTTTCACTGCGAGGACAAGAAGGGCCGTTATCACTGCTTCGGCTGCTCAGTGTCGGGCGATCACTTCAAGTTCCTCACCGAGCTCGACGGCATGAGTTTCCCCGAGGCGGTCGAGAAGATCGCCGAAATGGCCGGCGTGCCGATGCCGGTGCGCGATGAACGGGAAGAACGGCGCGAGAAGGAGCGCGCCAGCCTGACTGAGGTGATGGAGATGGCGACCGCCTTCTTCCAGGAGCGACTGCAGAGCGCCGACGGTGCCAAAGCCCGTGCGTATCTCAGGGAGCGCGGACTGACGTCGGCCACGCAGCAATCGTTCCGGCTGGGCTACGCGCCCGATAGCCGTAACGCGCTCAAGGAGCATCTCGCCGCCAAGGGCGTGCCGAAGGCCGATATCGAGGCCTGCGGCCTGGTGCGGCATGGCGACGACATTCCGGTTTCGTATGATTGGTTCCGCGACCGCATCATGTTCCCGATCCCGGATTCGCGCGGCAAGATCATCGCCTTCGGCGGGCGGGCGCTGGCGCCCGATGCCTTGGCCAAATACATGAATTCGCCCGACACCGAGCTCTTCCACAAGGGCAACGTGCTCTACAATTTCGCCCGCGCCCGCAAGGCTCTCGCCAAGGGCGGCACGGTGATCGCGGTCGAAGGCTATATGGACGTCATCGCGCTGGCGCAGGCCGGCTTCGAGAATGCCGTGGCGCCGCTCGGCACCGCGCTCACCGAAAACCAGCTCGAGCTGTTGTGGCGCATGGCGCCCGAGCCGGTGCTTTGCTTCGATGGCGACCAGGCCGGGCTAAAGGCGGCGTGGCGGGCGGCCGACATGGCGCTGCCTTCGGTCCAGCCGGAACGTCGCGTGCGCTTTGCGCTGCTGCCCGATGGCAAGGACCCGGACGATCTGGTCAGGGCCGATGGGCCGGATGCGTTCCGCGCCGTGCTTTCGGAGGCGCGGCCGCTTGTCGACCTTTTGTGGATGCGCGAGACGGCCGGCGGTGTTTTCGACACACCCGAGCGGCGCGCGGGGCTGGAAAAGACAGTGGGAGAACTCGCCGGCCGTATCCGCGACGAAAGCACGCGCTACCAATATCAGCAGGAAATGCGCGAGCGGGTGCGGAGCTTCTTCGGCTCGCAACGCGCGGTGCGGCAGGGCCATGGCGGACGCCCCGACGGCCGGCCGGGCGAGCGCGGCAGGGGTTCGGCGCCAGGCGGGGCGTTTGGCCGGGGCGTTGCCGGCGGGCGCGCCGCGATCACCGAGAGCCTGGGCCGCTCGGCGCTGGTCAAACGCGCTGGCGAGGGGATGTCGGTGCGCGAGGCCACGATCATCGTGGCTCTGGTCAACCACCCGGCGCTGATCGACGAGAATTTCGCCCATGTCGAATTTCTCGACCTCGCCAATTCGGATCTGCGCAAACTGCACGCGGCCATCCTTGATGCCATGGCGCATGACGCGGCCGACGAGCGCGGCGCGGTCATCGCCACCATCGAGGGCGCCGGCTGCGGCGGCATCTGGGAGCGGGCGGTGGAACTGATCAAGCGGGCGCGGCAATGGCCGGCACTCGAAACCGCCGCGCTCGACGATGCCCGCGACGCCTTCAACCAGGCGATGCACTTGCAGCGCAGCGCCCGCACCTTACATAGGGAGCTGAAACAGGCGCAGGCGGCGCTCGATGCAGACCCTTCGGACGAAAACTTCCGGCATCTCGTCGAGATTCAAGCGCAATTCAACGATGTGCAGGCAACGGAAGCGCTGATCGAAGGGTTCGGCGTTTCATCGGGCAGGGTTGGCCGCGTCTAGGGCCGAACGCCACCCATTGGAAGTGAGTGGAAATGCGCAGCGCGTCGAATCGACGCCTCTAAGTCGGGTAATTGATTCGCTTTTTTCATGCGAATCATGCCAGAGGCGCTTGACCTTCTGGCAGATTGGCGGAATCAGGACGATTCGAAACGTTAACCGTGCCCCGGCGTCGGCGGGAAATTTGAGCGATGTGAGGTGCCGGTGACGGCTGGACAGGCAAAACGCCTGCTCCAGATATCAGGGTTAATCTGGACTTAATGCATGTCGCCCAAAAGTGAAAACCGGTTTGGGGCAAACGAGATGCAAAAAACAAAAGAGATGACGCGGTTGCCGGGCCGGTAAAAAGCATTCCGGTACGAGCACGTCCGGCGTAACCGGTCCGACAGTTTACGCGGCCTCGATATTGGGCCGCTTGGAGACGACAAAGAATGGCGACAAAGGAAAAGGAAGAGGTCGAGACCGAACGCGAAGGCGCCACCGATGGCCCTCTGCTCGACCTTTCCGACGATGCTGTCAAGAAGATGATCAAGGCCGCGAAGAAACGCGGCTATGTCACGCTCGACGAATTGAACGCGGTGCTGCCCTCGGAAGAGACGGATCCGGACCGCATCGAAGACATCAATGCGATGCTCAGCGACATGGGCATCAACGTCGTCGAGGATGACGAGCAGGGCGAAGAGGCCGAGGCCGAGCCCGCCGGCGACAGCGAGGAAGACGCCAACGAGCTTGCCGAGCAGACCGGCACCGCCGTTGCCGCCACGACCACCAAGAAAGAGCCGACCGATCGCACCGACGATCCGGTGCGCATGTACCTGCGCGAGATGGGCTCGGTCGAGCTTCTGTCGCGCGAGGGCGAAATCGCCATCGCCAAGCGTATCGAGGCCGGCCGCGAAACGATGATCGCGGGGCTGTGCGAAAGCCCGCTGACCTTCCAGGCCATCATCATCTGGCGCGACGAGCTCAACGAATCGAAGATCCTGCTGCGCGAGATCATCGACCTCGAGGCGACCTATGCCGGCCCGGAGGCCAAGCAGGCACCGGTGGTCGAACGTGTCGAGGAATCGCCCAAGCCGGACGAGAAGCCGCGCGGCCGCGCGGCGGCACGCGAGGAAGAAGACGACATCACCAATGTCGGCGGAGACACGCGCGGGCTGGAGGAAGAGGAAGACGACGAGGACGAGGCCAGCCTGTCGCTGGCCGCGATGGAAGCGGAACTGCGCCCGCAGGTGATGGAGACGCTCGACGTCATCGCCGACACCTACAAGAAGCTGCGCAAGCTGCAGGACCAGCAGGTCGAGAATCGTCTCGCCGCCGCCGGCACGCTGTCGCCCAGCCAGGACCGCAGGCTCAAGGAGCTGAAGGACCAGCTGATTAAGGCGGTGAAGTCGCTGTCGCTCAACGCGGCGCGCATCGAGGCGCTGGTCGAGCAGCTCTACGACATCAACAAGCGCCTGGTGCAGAACGAGGGCAAGCTTCTGCGGCTCGCCGAGAGCTATGGCGTGCGCCGCGAGGAATTCCTCAAGGAATATCAGGGCTCGGAGCTCGATCCGAACTGGACCCGCTCGATCGCCAATTTGACTTCGCGCGGTTGGAAGGAATTCACCAAGAACGAGAAGGACACGATCAAGGAGCTGCGCGCCGAGATCCAGAACCTCGCCACCGAAACGGCGATCTCGATCCTGGAATTCCGCAAGATCGTGAACCAGGTGCAGAAGGGCGAGCGCGAGGCCGCGATCGCCAAGAAGGAAATGGTCGAGGCGAACCTGCGTCTCGTCATCTCCATCGCCAAGAAATATACCAACCGCGGCCTGCAGTTCCTGGACCTCATCCAGGAAGGCAATATCGGCTTGATGAAGGCGGTCGATAAGTTCGAATACCGTCGCGGCTACAAGTTCTCGACCTACGCCACCTGGTGGATACGGCAGGCCATCACCCGCTCGATTGCCGACCAGGCGCGCACCATCCGCATTCCGGTGCACATGATCGAGACGATCAACAAGATCGTTCGCACCTCGCGCCAGATGCTGCACGAGATCGGCCGCGAGCCGACGCCGGAGGAACTGGCGGAAAAGCTCGCCATGCCGCTGGAAAAGGTACGCAAGGTGCTGAAGATCGCCAAGGAGCCGATCTCGCTCGAAACGCCTGTGGGCGACGAGGAGGATTCGCATCTCGGCGACTTTATCGAGGACAAGATGGCGATCCTGCCGATCGACGCCGCGATCCAGGCCAATCTGCGCGAGACGACGACGCGGGTGCTTGCCTCGCTGACGCCGCGCGAGGAGCGCGTGCTGCGCATGCGCTTCGGCATCGGCATGAACACCGACCACACCCTGGAGGAAGTCGGCCAGCAGTTCTCGGTGACGCGCGAACGCATCCGCCAGATCGAAGCCAAGGCGCTGCGCAAGCTCAAGCATCCGAGCCGGTCGCGCAAGCTCAGAAGCTTCCTCGACAGCTGATCCGCAGGTCAGACAAGCAAATCCAAAGGGCGCCTCGGGCGCCCTTTGGCGTTTCCGGCCCCTTTCATGCCGCCTTGCCGCACCTGCCCGACAGGAGGATAATTCCGTTGTCGGATGCATTTGTGGGCGACAAGCCGGATGCCCGCCCCGGCGCCGGTCGTACGGCGTCGCGCTCCGTGGCTCCCGGGGGAGGTATGCCATGACAACCTACATCGTGCTTATCAACTGGACCGAGCTGGGCGCCAGGAATGTGCGGGAGTCGCCAAAGCGGCTCGATGCCGCCAAGAAGCTGCTGGGCGAAATGGGCGGATCGTTCAAGTCTTTCTACCTGACGATGGGCGAATGCGACATGGTCGCCATCGTCGAGGCACCGGACGATGCGGTGCTCGCCCGCTTCGCGCTGCTGCTGTCGTCCGGCGGTAACGTCAAGACGCGGACGATGAAGGCGTTCCCGGAATTCGCCTATCGCGAGATCATCAGTTCGCTGGGGTAGGCGGCTGAAGCCGGGACCGGCGCGGCTGTTGCGAAGCCGCGCCACATTCCCGATAGTCGCGCCATGCCCAAGCCTTTGCTGACCGTCTGGTACAACACACGCTGCCCGGTATGCGATGCCGGCATCAGCCGCCAGAAGCGGCGGCTGATCGAGGCGGTCAAGGCGGGCAGCGTCGCATTCCGCGACATCAATTTCGAACCTGAAGCCCTTTCGGCCTTCGGCGCCTCGCTCGAGGACATCCGGCGGCGCCTGCACGCGACCGATAGCGAAGGCCAGCTGCTGGTCGGCGCCGACGTGGTGATCGCGGTCTGGCGGCTTACGCCGGGCGAGGGGTGGCTGGCGAGCTTGTTCGGCAATGTGGCAACGCTGCCGCTGACGCGCATCGCCTATGACCGTTTCGCGGACCTTCTCTACGCCTGGAACCGTCTTAAGGGCCGCTGGTAGGCGGAATGCCATAGGCTTGGCGCCTCCTGCGATACATCGTAAGATATATCTTGACTCGACGAGGAGTGTGCCTTACTTAAGATGTATCGTAAGATATAACTCAAGGAGTAATTCATGCACAGGCACGATCAATCCGGGCATCATTTCGGCGAGCGAATGTTCATGCATATGGCCGGCAAGTTCGGCGGCCGCGGTGGCGGCGGCTTTGGTCCGTTTGGGGGCAGGGGCGGCGGGCGCGGCGGCCCGGGCGACATGTTCCGCGCCGGCCGGATGCTCGCCGACGGCGATCTCAAGCTGATCACGCTGTCGCTCTTGGCCGATGCGCCGCGCCATGGCTACGATATCATCAAGGCGCTGGAAGAGCGCACCAGCGGCGTCTACAGCCCGAGCCCGGGCGTGGTCTATCCGACGCTGACCTTCCTGGAAGAGGCGGGTTATGCGGTGTCGTCCAGCGAAGGCAACAAGAAGGTGTTTTCCATCACCGAGGCCGGCAGGGCGCATTTCGAGGAGAACCGCGAGATGATTGACGGCGTGCTCGACCATCTCGAGCGCTTCGGCCGCAAGATGGCCGCGGCGCGCGAATGGTTCGGCTGGGGCGACGACAAGGATGAGGGGCGCCGCGGCCGTTCGGAAAAGCGCGACCAGTTCCACGCGCTGCGACATCGTCTGCGCGCCGCGCTCGGCGACATCGCCGACGCGCCGGAAGACAAGCAGGCCGAGGCGATCAGCATCCTCGAAGACGCCGCCGAGGCGATCGAGGCGCTGGCGCGGCGCTAAGCCATTTTCATAAGAGCAGCCAAAAAGCCCGGAGCGATCCGGGCTTTTTGCATTCAGTCAGCGATCGATAGAGCAAGGACTATTCCTTGCCGACATATTCGCTGATCAGCTTCTCGTTGCGCGCCTTCTCGATCTTGGCGGTGGTCTCGGCCGCGATCCGCTCGTCGGTGCGATATTTGACCAGGTTCACCAGGCTGCCGGTAAGCAGGAGGACGCCCATCGCCCAGTAGCCCTTGGTCGAAAGGTCGACAGGCGCCAGCCACAGCGACAGGCCGAGCATGAAATAGGCGGCGCCCACCGACACGGTGTTGAACAGGATATAGGTCTGATTGCCGTTCATCGTATTGCTCCTTGGAATTTGATCTGTTTTTCGGAAAGCGGGTTCAGTTCAGGGATTTGAGGCGCGCCAGGACGTCCTCGGCGCGCACCTTGGTGGCCGGTCCATGGCCTGCCTCAGCGAGGCGCTCGCGGATCGCCTCGTGGCGCAACTCGCCATCGATCTCGTCGAGAATGCCGGCCTCCTCGAACGGGTCACTGCTGTCCTTGATGCGGGCCAGCAGTTCCTCCGCCTCGTTGATGCTCGCCGTGCGGCCGATCGAACGGTTGAGGCGCGACTGCGCCTTGCGCTCGGCATCGATTGCTCGGGCCGAGATCATGCCCTGGCTGAGGCCGATGATGCGGCGATGCGCCTGTTCGACGGACAGGCGCATCCGCAAGGTCTTCTCGCCCAGGCTCTTCACGGTGGCGCGGCGCACCTCGCGCTCGTTCTCGAGCTCCGCGATCGCGGAGGCGCCGCCTTCTGCAAGCGCCTGGTTGTTGGCGGAAAGCGCGCTCAGCGTGCGGGTTTCCAGATCGGCGATGCGGCGGTCGAGCTGGTCGAGGCTGGTCTGCTCGGCACGCCGGCGCACGATCAGCGAGGCAAGCGTCTGCTTGGCGGCGGCGAGGCCCGCCTCCGCGTCGCGGATGCGCTGCGCCACAAGGTCGATGGCGAAACGGTCCTTCAGATTGTCCTCGGCCCGGGCGCTGGCGCCGTCCAGCAATGTCTTGATCAGGCTAAGCATTAGGTCTTCTCCCTGTTGATGTGAACTTTGTTCACGAAGCCAACATAACAGGAAATGAACATTGTTCAAGAACAATGTTGAACGCTGTTCATGGGCCGTGGGACATGGTAAACGCAGGCAGACAGGCTGAACGTGGCAGGCCGGCCACCTCACAGAGCGACAGGAAAGAGCATGGCGCTGGACAAGGAAGAAATGAGCGAGAAGGTGCTCGCCATCGCCGAGGCACTGCTCAATGAGGGCGGCGCCGAGAACCTGAAAGCGCGCACCATAGCCGAGCAGGCCGGCATTTCGGTTGGATCGGTCTACAACCTCTTTGCCGATCTCGACGAGGTGCACCGGGCCGTCAACATGCGGCTGCTCGACCGGCTCGGCGCGACAGGCCTCGCGGCCATGGCCGATCTCGAAAGGCAAGGGGTGA
This sequence comes from Mesorhizobium sp. M2A.F.Ca.ET.043.02.1.1, assembly GCF_003952405.1. Taxonomy (NCBI): domain Bacteria; kingdom Pseudomonadati; phylum Pseudomonadota; class Alphaproteobacteria; order Hyphomicrobiales; family Phyllobacteriaceae; genus Mesorhizobium; species Mesorhizobium sp. M2A.F.Ca.ET.043.02.1.1. The sequence goes on along the minus strand of NZ_CP034445.1, from coordinate 1,156,921 downwards.
CCGATGTCCAGCACCGCGTCCTAGCGATGGCGGCGGCCTATGTGCGCTTCGTCGAGGCGCATCCCGGCAGTTGGCCGGCGGTGCTTGCCTTCAACCGCCGCCGCGCGACGCGGCCGGGCCCCGATGCCTATGACGCGCTGCTCGACGCGCTCTTCGACATCGTCGCCGGCGTGCTCAAAGCAGGCGATTTCGGCCTCGACGACAACCGCCGCGCGCTTGCGGCCCGGACCTTGTGGTCAAGCGTGCATGGCATCGTGACCAGCGGCTATGTGGCCAATTCCAACAGCCGGCAGGCCGAGGAGATCTGGAATCAGATCGAGCTGCTGGTCGGCGTTTTCGTCAAGGGACTGGAACATGGCGGCGCATTCGCGCATGCTGAGACAAAGTCTGATTAAACAGGGCGCTGCGGATCTTCGACGCCCGCGTAAAATGGAGTTTCAAAAAATGTCTTTTCTGAAAAAGCTTTTCGGCGGCGGCAGCAGTGAGGCACCGGAGACCGGCAGCGCCAAGCCGGCCAAGCAGGTCGAGCACAAGGGATTCCTGATCAGCGCGACGCCCTACAAGGCCGAGGGCCAATACCAGACCTGCGGCGTCGTCTCGAAGGAAGTGGACGGCGTGCTGAAAGAGCACCGCTTCATCCGCGCCGACCGCTTCGCCGGGCTGGACGACGCCGTCGACATCTCGATCAAGAAAGGCATCCAGCTGGTCGACGAGCAGGGCGAGAAGATGTTCGGCTAGGCGCCGTAGCTTCGGCTGCGCCGGCCAGCTTCTTTCGATTAGAACGCGACCTTATCCCCGCCCTTGAGCTGCAGGATCTGCCGCGCCTCGTCGGGCGTGGCGATCGAGGCGCCGAGGCCTTCGATGATCTGGCGCACCTTGGTCACCTGCTCGGCGCTGGAGCGGGCGAGCTTGCCCTTGCCGATCCACAGCGAGTCCTCCAGGCCGACCCGCACATTGCCGCCGAGCGCAATCGCCTGCGTGGCGATCGGCAGTTGATGGCGGCCGGCGCCCAGCACCGACCAGTGATAGTCGTTGCCGAACAGGCGGTCGGCCGTGCGCTTCATGTGCGCGACGTCTTCCGGATGCGTGCCGATGCCGCCGAGGATGCCGAACACGCTCTGGACGAAGAACGGCGCCTTGACCAGGCCGCGCTCGACGAAATGCGCCAGCGTGTAGAGGTGGCCGATATCGTAGCATTCGATCTCGAAACGCGTGCCGGTGTCGGCGCAGGTTCGCAATATGTGCTCGATGTCGCCGAAAGTGTTGCGGAAGATGCGGTCGCGCGAGGATTCGAGATAGGGCCGCTCCCAATCATGCTCGAAGGTCTTGAACCGCTCCAGCATCGGGAACAGCGCGAAATTCATCGAGCCCATGTTGAGCGAGGCGACCTCGGGCGCAAAGACCTTCGCCGGCCTCACCCGCTCCTCCACGCTCATCGTCGCGGCACCGCCGGTGGTGATGTTGACCACGCAGTTGGAGCGCTGCTTGATGACCTGCAGGAAAGGCGCGAAGGCCTCGGTCGATTGGTCGGGGCGGCCGTCGACCGGATTGCGGGCATGGAGATGGACGATCGCCGCGCCCGCCTCGGCCGCCTCGATTGCGGCGGTGGCGATCTCTTCGGCCGTCACCGGCAGATGCGGCGACATCGATGGCGTATGGATCGAGCCCGTGACCGCGCAGGTGATGATGATCTTGTTCCAGTTCGCCACTTTTGATGCCTCGATCTCTTGGTTGTTTGAAGCGCCTATTTGACCGCGCCTTGCGTGATGCCGGAAATGAACTGCTTCGACAGCACGATATAGAGCACGGTAATCGGCAGCGCCGCCAGTGTCAGCCCGGTGAACAGCACCCCCCAGTCGGTGGTGAATTCGCCGACGAACACGGTCAGCCCTTGCGGCAGTGTCTTCAAATTGTCGGAGGTGATCAGGACCAGCGGAAAGAAGAAGTCGTTCCAGATCGGCACCGCGTTCTGGATCGCCACGATGACTAGCGCCGGCCGCGCCAGCGGCAGCATGATCGACCACATGATGCGAAGCTCGCTGGCGCCGTCCATGCGGGCGGATTCTTCCAGCTCGCGCGGCAAGGTGCGCAGGAAGCCGGTCATGATGAAGACGGCCGATGGGATGCCCATCGCCACATAGACCAGCACCAGCCCGAGATAGCTGTCGACGAGGCCGAGCGTGTCGAGCTGGATGAACAGCGGGATGATCGCCAGCTTCAGCGGCACCGTCATGCCGCTCAGGAAGAACATCAGCACCAGCGAGCTCAGCCGGAACCGGTAGCGGGCGATGGCATAGCCGGCGAGCGTGCTGAACATCAGGATCAGCGCGACCGAGGCGGCGGTGATGCCGACCGAGTTCGCCAGATAGCGGACGAAATTGGTCCCGGTCCAGACCTTCTCCAGATTGGCGGTCGAGAAATGCGTCGGCAGCGAAAGCGGCGAGGAAAAGATCTCGGGGTTTGTCTTGAACGACGAGGCCACCATGACGAACAGCGGATAGATCATGATGACGGCATTGACCGCCAGCAGGAGCTGGATGGCGCCGTTCCTGATCGTCTCGCCGCGATCCCGCATCACTGCTCGATTTCGCGGCGGCGCAGGTAGCGCAGGGCGATTGCCGTGACGCCGGCGACGAAGATGAACATCAGAACCGCCAGCGCGCTGCCCTGGCCGAAATCCTGGATGCCGGTGGTCGTGCTGCCGAAGGCCGTGCGGTAGAAATAGAGGCCGAGCACGTCGGTCGAGCCGCCCGGCGAACCGGTCAGGCCGGCCATGACATAGGGGATCTCGAACCAGTTGAAGCTGCCGATGAAGGTCAGGATGGTTACGATGGTGACGCTGGGCGCGATCAACGGCCAGACGATGTTGGTCATCAGCGCGTAGTCGCCGGCGCCGTCGAGGCGGGCGGCTTCCAGCACGTCCTTGCTGATGCGCTGCATGCCGGCAAGCAGCACCAATGTCGGGAAGCCCAGCCAGTGCCAGATGTTGGCGAAGAGGACGCTGCCGAGCGCGGTGTTTTCGTTACCGAGCCATGGAATGGCGCCGATGCCGACCAGGCCGAGCAGCCGGTTCACAAGGCCGAACAGCGGATGCAGGAACAGCTTCCACAGGAAGCCGACGATCACCGCCGACAGCACCACCGGCAGGAAAACGATGACCTGGTGGATGCGGTGGCCCGGCAGCGCCTTGAGCAGCGCGAAGGCGATCAGAAAGGCGGTGCCGTTCTCGAAGACCATCAGCGCCAGGAAGGCGATGACATTGTGCTTGAACGCATTCCAGGTCCAGTCGCTATAGGGCTTTTCGAACAGGACTTGGCGGAAGTTTTCGAGCCCGATGAAGCCGGATGGCCTGAGCCCGTTGAACTCATAGAAGGCGAAGCGGAAGGCCGACAAAAGCGGCCATAGCACGAACAGCACCATGACCAGCAGCGCCGGCGTCAGCAGCGCGGCAATCCAGAGCGACCGGCGCCATGCAAAAGGTTTCGCTGTGTGGCGCCAGCCGTCTGCCATCTCATTTGCCCTGGAACGGCTTGTACCATTTGGCGAGGCCGTCGGTGAGGTCGGCGGCAAGCTGGTCCGGCGTGATCGACCCCGACATCATCTTGGTGATGTCGCCCTGCAGCAATTCCGATCCCGTCGGCTTTTCGAAGCGGAAATAGACGACATTGATATGCGGCATCGCCGTCTCGTTCAACTTGGCGACGTGTGACAGAAGCTCGTCCTTGATGACGACGCCCTTGATCGGCGAGATGTTGCCGAGAAGCGCCGAGAACTTGTCGCCGAACTCCTTGGTGCCCATCCAGTTGACCAGCTTGAGCGCCGCTTCCTTGTTGGCCGACTTCGAATTGACCGCGTAGCCGCCGTCGAAGAATTTCGTGACTTGCGGCGTGTCGCCGGCCTTGGCCATAGGCGGGGTGACGAAGTCCATGTTGATGGCGGGGTTCTGCGACCGGTAGGTGGCGATGTCGAAGCTGCCGCCGGCGAGCATCGCCGCCTTGCCGCTCAGGAACAGCTGGCCGGCCGTCTCATAGTCGATGCCTTCGAAGCCGTCGGGCATATAGGGGCGCAGCTCGAGCAGCTTGCCGAGTGCCGCGACATAGCGCGGATCCTTGAAGGTGGTCTTGCCGCTGGTCAGGTCGCTGACGAAGTCGGGGCCAAGGAACGGGTTGGTGAAGATGGCCACGAACATTTCGTTGAACCAGCTGGTGCCCATGCCGTTAGCCAAAGGATAGATGCCCTTCTCCTTCAGTGCCTTGCTGACGGTGATGAACTCGTCCCAGGTGGTCGGCGGCGTCAGCCCGGCCTTGGCGAAGACGTCCTTGTTGATGAACAGGCCAAGCGTCTGCGAGGCGAAGGGCAGCGAATAGACCTTCTTGTCGGCGCGGTAGGTGCCGGACACCAGCGCATCCGCCGGCTGGTTGGCGAGCGAGGGTACGGTCGCCATGTCGAGCGGCTCGAAATAGCCGGCCTTTACGAATTGCTCGAGCCAACCATAGGCGTGCGTGTGAATGACGTCGCCGCCCTTGCCGCCCGCCAATGCCGTCGAGACGATGGTCGGGTAGTTCTCGTCCTGGAAGGACTCGAACTTCACGTGGATGTCTGGGTTCGCCTTGGTGAAGTCGGCGAAGAGCTCGTTATAGGCGGCCTTGTCTTCCTGGCGCCAGGTCCAGAACGAGATGTCGGTGGCATGCGCCAGACTTGTTGCAAATCCCCATGCGAAAGAGGCGGCCGCGAGGGCCAGGCCGATCCTTCTCCTGCTCATCTTCCTGATCTCCCATTCAGCGCTTCATGCGCTTGGACGGGGTTGATCAAATCATAGTTCTTGCCGTCTGGAAAGATAGTTTGTAAAGTTTCCTAACTAACGGAATTGCTGCATTGCGCGAAGCTTCGGCGCGCGCGTCTGGCGAAGGGAATGTGCGTGGATCGGAACCTGTTGGTGGGTGTGGACATAGGCGGCACCAAGACGCGCATCCTGGGGCGTCGCGGCGACACCGTGTTGTTCGACAAGACGGTTATCACCGACGAATGGCGGATCCGCCAGATGGAGGCCGACGCGCTGAAGCTCTCGGACATCGTCCTGGATTTGTGCGGCGGTTCAGCGCCTGCCGCGGTTGCCGTCGGCGCGCATGGCTGCGACACCGAGGAGCAATGCGGGCGCTTTCAGGCGCTGCTGTCGGCCAATCTGAAAACCAGCGTGCAGGTGGTCAACGATGCCGAGCTGATGGTGCCCGCCGCCGGCTATGATGATGGCATCGGCGTCGTGGCCGGCACCGGTTCGATCGCGGTTGCGCGCACGGCCGAGGGCAAAATGCTTGCCGCCGGCGGCTGGGGCTGGATCCTGGGCGATGAAGGAAGCGCGGCGGCGCTGGTGCGCGAGGCCGTCAAGGCGATCCGCCGCGCTCTCGATCGCGGCCAGGAGGGCGATCCGCTGATAGCGATGCTTATGCGCGAGATCGGAACCGACGACCAGACCAAGCTCGGCATCTTGCTCAACGAGACACGCGGCGCCGCTGCCTGGGGCCGCTATGCCAACGCTGTCTTCGATGCCGCGAACGCCGGTTCGCCGCTCGCTTCGCGCGTCATCGAGGAAGGCGGGGAGGGGCTCGCGGCGCTTGTGCAACTGCTGATCGAACGCGGCGCCGATGCGTCGCTGGTCGTCGCCGGCGGCGGCGTCATTGCCGAGCAGCCGATGCTGATGGAAGCTTTCGTCAAGGCGATGGCGTCCGTGTCGCCGGCGAGCCGCGTGGTCCTGCTGCGCGAGCCGCCGGTGATCGGCGCGGTGGCGTTGGCCGGACGCCTAATCGTGGGCAAGAAGCGTGGCAACGGCTGAGGGCGGATCGAGGAGCATTGACATGAAGCGTATCGGTTACCGCCCAGCGGTGTTGCGCCAGGCCGAAAGCCTGGAAATCGGAAGGCAGGCCGTGGCAAGGGCGCTCGATTCGCTCGACCTGTCAGGCTTTGCCGCCGGCACGATCGGCTTTGCCGGCATCGGCGCCAGCTATCAGGCGGCCCTCGCGGGCGCCTTCTATCTGCGCCAACTGGGTCGGCGGGGTTTCGCCTTCGTGCCGACCGAACTCTATGGCCGGACGGATGCGGCGGCGGATGCCTTTGTCGCCCTGTCGGCCTCCGGCCAGAGCCGCGAAATCGCCGATGTGATGCGAGAGGCGAAGGCCTATCCACGCCTTGCCATCTGCCGCGGCGCCGACAATCCACTGGCCGACATCACCGGCGCGGTGCTCGCCATGGAATCGGGCGCCGACAATGGCGCCAGTTCGACCGGCTATACAGGAACCCTGCTCGCGCTCGGCATGCTGGCCGACAAGATCGCCGGCGGCTCCTTCGACTGGGCGCAACTGCCGGAGGCGGTCGAGCGGCTGCTGGCCGATGGTTGGGAGAGCGCCGGTCGGGCGGCAAGGCTGCTTGGCGGTCGCGCCTCCATGGACATTGTCGGTACCCGTATCGGCTTTGCCAATGCGGGCGAGGCAGCGATGCTAATCCGCGAGGCGGTCCGGATTCCCGCCTCCGGCTGGGACACGCTGAACTATCTGCATGGCCCGATGGAATCGCAGGACGCGGCCACCAGCCTGATCGCCTTTGGCGAGGACCGCGAGGTCAAGATCGCGCAGGACGTCGCCGGCTTCGGCTGCCCCTCGGTGCTGATCACGCGACGGACCGATATCGCCGCCACGGAGAAGCTCGCAATCATCATCATCCCGGCGCTGGGCAATGCGATCGCGGACGGCATCCTGGAGATCATCGCGCTGCAGATGGTCGTCGCGGATATGCAGGATGCGGCCGGCCTGACCGACATCACCTTCCGCTACCGGCAAACCGATACAAAGCTGAAGCCCTGGTCGCCGACGGAACTTTAGTTCTCCGGGACCACAGAATTGTTCGCTCACCAGGGCGCGTTCGCGCAATCCGCCGAAACGCATCACAATGGCAATGGTCGCGGTTGATTCGTGATATGCGAGCCGGCGATTGGCCGAGCGCCGAGAGGATGAAGGCGGAACAACGTCGCAGATGGCTCCATCCGAAATCCCCAGCCTGACGGAAAGCGCCCGCGCCGTGCTGCGCCTGCTGGCCTCGCAGGGGCCAGTGACCCGGCCGAAGCTTGGCTCGATGCTGGAACTCTCCAAGCCGACCATGTCGGCCGCCGTTTCCGAACTCAGCGCGCTTGGCCTTGTCTCGTCGCGCGGGACGGAACGCGGCGCCATCGGGCGGACCGCCACCATCTATGGCATCGGCCCCGGCGCCGGCTATGTGATCGGCATCGATGTCGGCGCGGCACAGGTGCGCGCCGTCGCCTATTCGATGGATGCCCAGCCCCTGGCGACGGTGGAAGAGAGCATTCCGGACGGAGCGACCGTCGACGAGACCGGGGCGTTCATTCTTGCGGTAGCCAAATCGATCCCGGCCAAGGTCGGCAAGGCTTTTCGCACCTTACGCAGCATCGCGGTTGCGGTGCCGCGCATCGTCTCGCACAGCCGCCTCGGCAATGGCCAGGGCAACGGCCCGGGCGCGGTGCTCCACGCCCTTCGCCGCAAGATCGATGTGCCGATTATCCTCGAAAACAACGTCAACTGCGCGGCGATCGCCGAAAGGCATTTCGGCGCCGCGCAGGGTCACGAGACCTTTGCCTTCCTGCAGGTCGGCGTTCGCGTCGGCCTGGGCCTGATCAATGAAGGCCGGCTTTATCGCGGCGCCGGCGGCGCTGCCGGCGAAGTCGGCCGCATGCCGTTTCCGTGGTCGGCCAGCGAAGTGCCTTTTCGCGAGGGGCTTGAGCACTATCTCGGCTCGCGGGCGCTTGTCGAGCGCAGCCGACAGACCTGGCCGGCGGAAGAGGGGACCCCGCCGAATTCGGCCAAGGAATTGTTCGCGCTGGCACTGGCGGGGTCGCGGCCGGCCGCCGAGGCTGTCTCGCGCCATGCCGCCGATATCGGCCGGCTCGCGGCCGGCTGCATCGGCATGCTCGACCCGGGCCTGATCGTGCTTGGCGGCGGCGTCGGCCGCAACGCGTTGATGACGGCGGAGGTCGAGCGGGTGGCCGGCGAATTGGCCTGGCCGACGCCAATCGCGGTCAGCACGCTGGAAGATGTCGGAACCGCGCTCGGCGCCATGAAGCTGGCGCTGGATTACAGCCTTGGGCTGATCTTGCGCGAGGACCGCCATCCGGCCGTGGTGCTGCCGCCGCTGTAGGGTGGCCGGCTACCGGCGAAATGCAGAAAGAGGCAGGCGCTGGCGGGCGCCTGCCTCTTTCATCTCCAGCATAGGTGATCAGGCAGCCGCGGCGGCCTGGTTGGCGTTGGGGGCGGCGATCGCGTCGACCTTGGCGGTGGCCTTGGCGAGCGCGGCGGTCACGGCATCGGCACCCATGCCGACGCCCTCGACGCGGATCACTTCAACGTCGGTCATGCCGAGGAAGCCGAGCACGCTGCGCAGATAGGGTACCGCATGGTCCATCTGCACCGCGGCGCCTTCCGAATAGATGCCGCCGGAAGCTAGCACGATGTAGACCTTCTTGCCGGCGACAAGGCCCTTCGGACCATTCTCGCCGTAAGCGAAGGTCTTGCCCGAGCGGGCGACGTGGTCGACCCAGGACTTCAACGTCGAGGAGATGTTGAAGTTGATGAAGCCGGTGGCGAGGATGATCGTGTCGGCGGCGAAGACCTCATCGAGCACGGCGTCGGAAACGCCGACGACTTCGGCCTGGCGCGGCGTGCGCGCTTCGGCCGGCGTGTAGATGCCGGTGGCGTAGTCGGGGTCGATATGCGGCAGCGGATTGGCGACCAGATCGCGCACGACAAGCGTGTTGGACGGATCGGCGGCAACAAGCTTCTGGGCGAGATCGGTGGCGACGCGGGTCGAGTGCGAAGCGGCGCCACGCGGGCTGGAGGTAACGAGAAGAATAGACATGGCGGTGTCCCCTTGGGGTTGGATTTAAACTTTCCACGCCAATATGGGATTGCTGCTCCATCAGGATAACTGGTATAATATGTATACAATCCATCAATAAAGTGGATGGCATAGCCATGCAGCCGAACCCGACATTGGACCAACTCCAGATCCTGGTGGCAGTCGCCGATACCGGCAGCTTCTCAGCAGCAGGGCGCAAGCTCAACCGGGCGCAGTCGGTGGTGAGCTACGGCATCGCCAATCTGGAAGCGCAGCTTGGGCTGAAGCTGTTCGAGCGCGAAGGCGTGCGCGAGCCGCAGCTGACCGATGTCGGCAAGGCGATGCTGGAGGATGCGCGGCGCATGATCGGCGTGCTGCAGCGCATCCGCTCGCGCGCCGACGGCTACCGGCAAGGGCTGGAAGCGGAAGTGGCGATATCGGTCGACGTGACGCTGCCTTCGCCGGCGCTGGTGCGCGTGCTCAAGGCCTTTGAGGCGCAGTTCCCGGCGGTCATGCTGCGGCTTTATATCGGCTCGCTCGGCCTGATCGTCGACCAAGTCGTGAACGGCCAGGTGGATCTCGGCTTCGGCGGCCTGCAAGGCGATGCCGACGTCAATCTGCTGCGCATCGGCTTCACCTCCCTGGTGCCTGCGGCGGCGCCCGACCATCCATTGGCCAAACTGCCGAAGCCGGTCGGTGTCGAGGACCTGCGCGAGCACATCCAGCTTGTCGTCACCGACCAGTCGGAGCGGACGCGCGGGCGAGACTATGGTGTCTTTGCCTATCGCACCTGGCGGCTGACGGATGTGCGCACCAAGCATGCGCTGATGCGCGAAGGTCTCGGCTGGGGTGGCTTGCCGCGCTGGCTGATCGCCGACGACCTTGCCAGCGGCAGGCTGGTCGAGCTCGATCTCGAGCCTTACCGCGAAGTCCGCTCGCCGATGTATGCCATGCACCGCAATGACCGCAGCCCCAAGCCGGCGGCGACCTGGCTGATCGACGAGTTCAGGCGGCAACTCGGCTGCTTCAACGAGATGGAGCCAGGCCTGTGGGCGGAGGACGGACCGGAGTCAAGCCGTCCATGAGGGCGATCAGCACAGCACGATAGTCCTCGGCGGGCGCGCCGACCTCGATGGCCAGAGCCGCCCGGTCGAAGGCGGCGGCGAGCAGGGCGGTCAGCGCCTCGGCTGGCAATCTGGTCATCGCCTGCGCCCGCATCGCGGCGACCAGGCCTTCGCGCAGCGAGCGGTTGCCGTGGCGGTTGTCGATCTCGTCCATGGCTGCGCGGCCGAGCACGGCCGGCCCGTCGAGCAGCAGAAGCCGCGTGCGGCCGGGCACCCGCATTGCCTTGAGATAGGCATCCGATCCGGCGATCAAGGCTTCGCGCGCGGAGGGCGACGGCGGCGAGGCATGATCGATCTCGGCGGCCACGGTCGCTGCTTCCTGTTCGACGACCGCGGCGAACAGGGCCTGCTTGTCGGCGAAATGATGATAGAGCGCCCCGCGCGTCACGCCGGCTTCGGCAACGATCTCCGGCGTGCCGGTCTCGGCATAGGATTTTTCCGTGAACAGCTTTCGCGCCGCGCGGATCAGATCGGCGCGCGTCGCCTCGGTGCGGTCGTGGTTGGAGCGGCGTCCGGACTCTTGTTGCATACATGCAGCCTGTATGTTATTTGCATTTACATACAGACTGTATGTTGGGTGAGAGGAGAAGGAAAGATGAAGACGACCAGCTATTATCCGGTGCTGATGACGGACGATGTCGAAGGCACGGCGGCTTTTTATGTCGAGCATTTCCGCTTCAAGCCGCTCTTCAAAAGCGACTGGTATGTGCATCTGCAGTCGGCGGAGGATAGACGCGTCAATCTTGGCATCGTGCAAGGGGATCATGAGACGATCCCGCAGGAGGGGCGCGGACGAACGTCAGGCCTGCTGATCAATTTCGAGGTGCGCGATCCCGACTCCGTCTATGAGCGCGCCATCGCCGCCGGCCTGCCGATCCTGCGCAGCTTGCGTGACGAGCCGTTCGGCCAGCGGCACTTCATCACCAGGGACCCCAACGGCGTGCTGATCGACGTCATCAAGCCGATCCCGCCAAGCGAGGAATTCTTGGCGCAATATGCCGAGGGGATGGCGGGAAGCTAAGCCAGCGAGGCTTAGCTCGTCCGCGCTACCGGCGTCACCGCCACCTGGTTGACGCCGGTGCGGCGCACGACAGTGCAGAGCGTCTCGCGGCCGATGCGCTCGGCGTCGAGCATGCGCACGAGGTCGTCGACGCCGGTGACCGGCCGGCCGTCTATTGCCGCGATGATGTCGCCTTCCTTCAGGCCGGCCTTGGCGGCGGGGCCGTTCTTCTCGACGCTGCGCAGGCGCACCGCCGTGTTCGTGGTGACTTGCGACAACAGGGCCGCCCGGCGCGGCAGGTTGGTCGTGTCGGCAGAGACGCCAATGAAGGCGCGGCGCACGCGGCCGAAGCGGATGATTTCGGAGATGACGAAATTGGCGGTGTTGGAGGCGACAGCGAAGGCGATGCCTTGTGCGCCGTGGATCATGGCGGTGTTGACGCCGATCACCTCGCCCGCCGACGACACCAGCGGCCCCCCGGAATTGCCGGGATTGAGCGCGGCATCGGTCTGGATGACGTCGTCGATCAGCCGGCCGGTCGAGGCGCGCATCGAGCGGCCGAGCGCGGAGACGACGCCGGCGGTGACGGTCCATTCGAAGCCGAGCGGATTGCCGATCGCGATCGCGATCTGGCCGCGGCGCAGGCGCTTGGAGTCGCCGAGCGGCGCGACATCGGCGAAACTGCCGTCGGCGCGCACCAGCGCGATGTCGGTGTCGGGATCGCGGCCAAGCACGTGGCCTTCGCGCGAGGCGCCATCCGGCATGGTGACGCGCACGGCGCGCGCGTCGCCGACGACATGGAAGTTGGTGACGACCAGGCCATCCTGCGCGATGACGAAGCCGGAGCCGTGACCGCCGGCGCCAATGCGCTCGATGCGGCACACGGCCGGACCGATACGGTCGACAGCGTCAGCCACGGATGCCGAGTAGGCGTCGAGCAAACTGTCATCGGATGGAAGTTTTTCGGCTGCGAAAGCCATGGGCGTGTTCCCTCGTAGAATGATGACTATATGTGCGGAGCAGCCAGGGGCGCCGCGACCTGACCACATGGCCAGTCCGCCGGCCGACTAGCCGTCAGGCGAGTACCCGCGGCTGCGCTAGCGAGCGATATCTGGGTCACCGAACCCAGGAGACAGTCTTATGAGCGATTTCAACCTCAGTGCCTTTTCCGACGCGATTGCCGATGTCGCGGCCACAGCTGCGCCCGCGCTGGCGAGTTTCGTCACGCATCACCACCGCACCGCCAGCGCCTTCCACTGGCGCGACGGCTATTTCGTCACCGCCGAGGAAGTGGTCGAAGCCGGCGAGGAGATCGAATTGACGCTGGCCTCCGGCGAAACCGTGAAGGCAGAGCTGGCCGGCCGCGATCCGTCGACGGGCGTTGCGCTGCTGAAGCCCGCTTCCGGCGCTGCCGGTTTGCCGCAATTGGCGCAGGCCGATGCGGTGCGTCCCGGCAATCTGGCGATCGCCGTGGGCAACAGTGATGGCGCAGCGCTTGCCGTGTTCGGCACGGTCGGCGAGGTCGGGCCGGCGTGGCGCTCGATGCGCGGCGGCACGATCGACCAGCGTATCAACCTTGCCATCAACACCGGCGGTCGCTTCGAGGGCGGTCCGGTGCTCGACGCCAGGTGCGGGCTGATCGGCATGCTGTTGTTCGGACCGCGCCGGCGGGCGCTGGTCATGCCTTACGAGACGATCGAGCGCGCGATTGCCACGCTGCGCGAGAAGGGTCATGTCGCGCGCGGCTACCTCGGCGCCGGGCTGCATCCGATCCGCAACGGCGACACCAAAGGCGCCATGGTCATGAGCCTGGACGACAACGGCCCGGCCAAGGCCGCCGGCCTGCATGTCGGCGACATCGTCGTCGCCTGGAACGGCGAAGCCGTGCATGGCCCGCGCGAGCTGATCCGCAAGCTCGGGCCGGACAGCGCGGGTACCACCGTGACGCTTGGTGTTTCGAGCGGCGGCGCTGAGCGCGACGTTTCGATCACCATCGGCGAGAAGCCGCTGAGCTGAGAGGATTGATGGCAAGCAGCGCGGCACAAGTGATCGCACGACCGGAACCGTCAGCCCACCGGCTGACGGTGCTGGTGGCGCTCGGCGATGCCGAGCGGGCCGAGCAGCTTGCCGATGCGCTTGCCGCGAGTGACGATCTGCTGCCGACATTGGCCGGGAGCAGCACAGGCCAGCCAGCGGATGTCGCGGTGACAGACGATGCGGCCTTGGAAAGCCGGGCCATAGGCTCGACGATGCCTGTTGTGCTGCTGTCCCGCCGCAGCGGACACGAGCGGCTTCGCGGCAATGTGGTCGCCGTGCTGCCGTCGTTGGCCGATAGCCTGTTGATCGCCGCGGCGGCGCGGCTCGCAGCTTCCGGCTATCGCATCGACAGGGCAGGGCCATCGGAGGTCGCGCATGGCGATTTCCATGACGGGCTCGCTGAAGAGGACGTGACGGATGACAATCCGGCGCGTCCGGCCCTGTCGCCGCGCGAGGCGGAGGTGCTGGCGCTGCTCGCCGAAGGCGCCCCGAACAAGGTGATCGCCCGGCGGCTCAACATTTCGGTCCACACGGCGAAGTTCCATGTCGCCGCCATCCTGATCAAGCTTGGCGCCGCCAACCGGACGGACGCGATCGCGATAGCGATGCGGCAGGGGCTGGTGCTGGTCTAGGCCTTCCGGCACGACGCTGCGTAATCCGTCTTGCCCCTTGCGCCACGGCTGTCTGCCGCGCAAGTTGCCTCCCTTATTGAACAGGGAGGCAAAAGGATGTCGCTCAACGGAAAGACGCTGTTCATCTCGGGCGGATCGCGCGGCATCGGGCTGGCGATCGCGCTCAGGGCGGCGCGCGACGGCGCCAATGTGACGATCGCGGCCAAGACCGCCGAGCCGCATCCGAAGCTGCCGGGCACCATCTACACCGCAGCGCAAGAAATCGAGCAGGCCGGCGGCAAGGCGCTGCCGGTGCTTTGCGACATCCGCGACGAAGCGCAGGTGGCCGATGCGGTGGCGAAAACCATCGAGCGGTTCGGCGGCATCGACATCTGCGTCAACAATGCCAGCGCCATCCAGCTCACCGGCACGCTGGAGACCGACATGAAGCGCTACGATCTGATGCATCAGATCAACACGCGCGGCACGTTCCTGGTCTCCAAAATGTGCATTCCGCACCTGAAGTTGGCCAAGAACCCTCACATCCTGAATCTGGCGCCGCCGCTCGACATGAAGGCCAAGTGGTTCAAGAACCATGTTGCCTACACGATGGCGAAGTTCGGCATGTCGATGTGCACGCTTGGCATGAGCGCGGAGTTCGCCAAGGACGGCATCGCGGTCAATTCACTTTGGCCGATCTCGACCATCGACACGGCCGCGGTGCGCAATCTTCTGGGCGGAGCCACGGTGGCGGCGATGAGCCGCTCGCCCGACATCATGGCCGACGCCGCACATGCGATCTTCATGCGCCCGTCGCGCGAGGCGACCGGCAATTTCTACATCGACGAAGAGGTGCTGCGCGCCGAAGGCGTGACGGATTTTTCGGTGTACGCGCCAGGCGCCGCCGGTCAGCTCGCGGGCGATTTCTTCGTTCCCGACGAGGTGTTTGCGAACTCGCAGACGAAGGTCAGAAGAATCTACTGAAGGGCGCAGGCGGCCTTAATCCGCCGCGGCCTTCTTGCCTTTCGCCAACGCCATGACCCGGTCGATATGGGCCAGCATCAGCGCCGAAAGCACGAACGCCAGATGGATGATGGTCAGCCACATCAGTTGCTCCGCCGTGTAGGAAGCGTGGTCGAGGAAGGCTCGCGACGAGCGGGTCAAGCCGCCTTGGAAAGCTGGGACACGTCGAAACTCGCCAACCCGTAGCGCCAGCGATGGTTGGTCGCCGCAACGCGGCTCTGATAAAAAAGGGTCAGCCGCTCGCCATCAATCATCACCGTCGAGTGGCCGTTTTCCCCAGGTCCGCCCGGGTCAAGCACTGGACCGACCGAGACGTAAGGTCCGGTAACGGCGCTCGCAACGGCGAAGAACACCCGCTGCCGGCTACCGCGCGGTCCGTGCGGAAGGAAGCAGGTGGCGTTGAGGAGCACGCGGCCGTCCGGAAGTTCCACCAACTGGGCACCTTCAATCCCCCATTCGTAGTCGGGGTCGTCCCGCGTGTTGTGGTGGGGAATGTCATTGTGGTCCAGGATTTTGCCCAAGCGCTTCCAGGGCCCGAACCATGAATCGGACTGGCTCCGGGCCAGATAGATATCCGGCTGCGGCACGCGGGTGAATTTCGGCATGCCGGAATAAACGAGGTAACGCTTGCCCCCGATGAGAGCCGGGTGGGGATCATAGATGCCGTCTTCATCCGTATCAGGCACTGACAGGATTGCCGGCTTGAGCACCACCCAGTTGAACCCATCATTGGACACCGCATGTGCACAGCGGCCGCCGGATTTCATAAACTCAGTTTGGATGAACATGTGGAAGACGCCGTCTTCGTGGACTACACCCGGCGCCGCGACGCCCGAGCCGGTGACCGGAAGCTCGATCGGCGCGTGCTCCGTCCACGGTCCGTGCAACTCCGGCGCCGTGGCGTGAAGAATCTTCCAAGTCTCGCTGGTCACCGTGCCGCTCGATCCGAATACATGCCAAAGCCGGCCGTCATAAACCGGGCACGGGTCCTTGAGATCGTCCACCGCTTGCGGGTGAAACAACGGGAACACATTCGTCTCGAACTCGATCTTCATCTATCTATCCCAGCGATTGTCGGCCGCTAAACGCCCTTGGCGTCGGTCCGACGAATCAATTTAAGCCACCGAATATTCTAGCTGCTCATTCAACGAAAATGCGGCACCCGAGCGGCCGTCCCCAGAAAGCTGCAGCCTGAGATGCCAGACGCTCTGGCCGGCACTCCGCCTGCATATCGCTCGCTGGCTGGAACAAGTTAATCAGCCGACAGTTAGACATGCGGCAGGAATAGCTTCTTGCATCTCGCGATTAACAAATGTTATTCGCAGTATAAACCGCAATGTCACCAGGGAAAAGCTTATATGGACGCGGCGATAAGAATACCAGCCAAAATCAAAACCAGAAAAGAGCAAGATTTATTGATATGCTTCTCCCATTTGCGATGGAATTTCGTCTATCAACGTCCGCAGCACATTCTCACGCATGCCTCGAGAGAGCACCAAATCGTTTACTTCGAGGAGCCCGTTTTTGAAGAATGCTCCCACTCGTCCATTCGGTTTTGCGACGCTGCGCCGGGCATTCGGGTAGCGACCCCTTTGCTCCCGATCGGCACCAGCCCCGCCAGAGCCGATGCGATCCAGCGCAGATATCTGGACCGGATCATCGCGTCGACGCCGCACGCCCAATTGACTGCCTGGTATTATACCCCGATGGCGCTGCGCTTCAGCGCGCATGTCAACTTCGACGTGCGCGTCTATGACTGCATGGACGAGCTTGCGGCGTTCAAGGATGCGCCGGCCCAGCTTGCGTTGCTGGAACGGGCGCTCTTCGAATGCGCCGATGTGGTCTTCACGGGCGGCTTAAGCCTGTTCGAAGCGAAGCGTTGCCAACATCGGGCGATCTATCCCTTCCCCAGCAGCATTGACGTCAACCACTTTCACAAGGCGAGGGCGCCCGGCGAGGAGCCGGCGGATCAACTCACAATCCCGCATCCTCGGGTTGGCTTCTTCGGTGTCATCGACGAGCGCCTCGATATCGATCTCGTGGCGCAGGCTTCCAGCACGATGCCAGATGTGCACTTCGTGATGCTTGGTCCGGTCGTCAAGATCGATCCGGACATCCTGCCGAGGGCAAACAACCTGCACTGGCTCGGCAGCAAAGCCTACAAGGATCTGCCCGACTACCTCCGGCATTGGGATGTCGGGTGGATGCCGTTCGCGCTCAACGAAGCGACACGCTTCATCAGCCCCACGAAAACTCCCGAATTCCTTGCCGCCGGCCTGCCCGTGGTGTCGACTGCGATTGTCGATGTGGTGCGAAGCTACGCTGCCGCCGGCCTCGTCGATATCGCCGACGCCGAAGACATCGAGGCCAAACTGCGCTCCGCGCTGGCGCAACCGCGCGAAATGCGCCTGCCAGCGGTTGATGCCTATTTGGCCAACATGTCCTGGCAGCGAACATGGGATGCCATGGCCGCCCACATCAAGAAAGCCAGTGCAAGCAAGAAGGTCGTGCCCTTCCGCAGGAGCGCGTGACCATGTTCGACTGGCTGATTGTCGGGGCAGGCTTTGCCGGCAGCGTTCTCGCGGAACGGATCGCTTCGCAACGAAGCGAAAGCGTTCTCATCATAGACCGTCGGAGTCACATCGGCGGAAACGCGTATGACTGCTACAACGAAGCCGGCATTCTCATCCATCGTTACGGACCGCATATATTCCATACGAACGCCCAGTCGATCGTCGACTATCTGTCGCAGTTCACAAGCTGGCGCCCTTACGAGCACCGTGTGCTCGCTTTCGTGGACGGCAAGCTTCTGCCGATTCCTATAAACCTCGACACCATCAACCATCTTTATGGTCTCGAGCTAAGCCCGGCAGAGCTGGAAGAGTTCTTCGCGTCGCGTCGTGAAACCGTTGGCGAAGTCCGTACCGCCGAGGATGTGGTTGTCAGCACCGTCGGTAGGGAGCTCTATGAGAAATTCTTCCGCGGCTACACCAGAAAGCAGTGGGGGGTCGATCCCAGCCAGTTGAGCAAGTCCGTGACGGCCCGCGTTCCAACGAGAACGAACCGCGACGATCGCTATTTCGGCGACAGCTTCCAGCAGATGCCGGCCGGCGGCTACACGCGCATGTTCGAACGGATGTTGGACCATCCCAACGTCAAGATCATGCTGCAGACCGATTATCGCGAGGTCCGAGAGCGAATTCCCTTCCGGCGGCTGATCTACACCGGGCCGATTGATGAATTCTTTGACTGGAAGCTGGGCCGCCTGCCCTATCGCTCATTGCGCTTCGAGCATGTCACCCTCGAATGCGAGCAATTTCAGCCGGTAGCCGTGGTGAACTATCCGCAGACGGAAGCCTATACCCGCATCACCGAGTATAAGCATTTGACGGGCCAGAGGAATATCCGGACCAGCCTCACCTACGAATACCCGACAGACATCGGCGACCCATATTACCCCGTGCCGCGGCCGAAAAACGAGGCTCTCTACAAACAATATGAAGCGCTCGCTGACAATTGCCCTGACGTGTGGTTCGTCGGCCGTCTGGCGACGTACCGCTACTACAACATGGACCAGGTTGTAGGGCAGGCCCTGGCCACTTTTGCCCGTATTCAGAAGACTATCCCAGCCTCAGATCGCGCACCGCAATCGGCACTCGCGATGCCCGTCTAAATGCCGTCTGCGCAGCGATGGCTTAATGTTGCGCACACAACGAACCGCCATGATGCCGGACCCGGAGCTGCAAGTTGAGCGATAGTCTCGAAATCTGGGGCGGCGTTGAATGCAGCATCGTGCGCCTGCGCGAGCGGACCCGGGATCAACTCCGCGAGACCGGCCATTTCGACCGTGCCGGCGATCTCAGCCTCATAGCCGAGATGGGTATCAAGACCTTGCGATACCCCGTGCTCTGGGAACTGGTCGAAGGCGATGGTTCGAGCGACTGGCGGTGGCCGGACGCGCGTCTCAACGAATTGCGAAGGCTTGGCGTGAGGCCGATCGCGGGGCTGGTCCATCATGGCAGCGGACCGAAATCGACCCATGTGCTTGATCCGGACTTCCCCGAATTGCTGGCCAGGTATGCCGGGCAAGTGGCGCAACGTTATCCCTGGCTGGAGATGTTCACGCCGATCAACGAGCCACTGACGACGGCGCGCATAAGCGGCCTCTATGGACTTTGGCATCCGCATGGCACCTGCGAGGCAACCTGCTTCCGATTGACCGTCGCGCAGTGTCGCGCAACCGCGCTGGCCATGAAGGCAATCCGAGAACACATACCTGGTGCGCAACTTGTCCAGACCGAAGATTTTGGGCGGGTGTTCTCCACGCCCCGCCTCCGCTACCAGGCCGACTATGAAAACGAGCGGCGATGGCTGGCGCTTGATCTGCTGAGCGGCCTGGTTGACGACGACCATCCATTCCACCGGCGCTTGCTTGACGCGGGCGTGGACCGCCGTCATCTCGACGAGCTGAGCGCGGACCCTTGCCCCCCAATGTCATTGGGATCGATTACTACCTGACGAGCGACCGCCTGCTCGACGACGATCTCCGGCGGTATCCAGACGAGCAGACTGGGGGGAATGGCATCGACGCCTATGTCGACATCGCGGCGGTGCGATCTCAGATGCGCGACCACGCACGTTTACGATTCCGGCTAAAGGAAATTTGGGATCGCTACCGCAGGCCAATCGCCGTCACCGAGTTGCACAACGGATGCACGCGTGAGGAACAGTTGCGGTGGCTGATCGAGGGATGGCAGGAAGCCAAGGCGGCGAGGCACGACGGAGCCGACATACGCGCCATCACTGCCTGGTCACTGTTCGGGGCCACCGACTGGAACTCGATGCTGGCGCATCAAAAGGGCTATTACGAGAGCGGAGCCTTCGACGTGCGGGACGCGAGCCCGAGAAAGACCATCATCGCGAGCGCTGTGAGCCAAATCGCGAAGGAAGGTGCATTCGATCATCCCGCGCTCGATCGGCCCGGTTGGTGGCGAACGGAGTGCCCACCGACAAAGCCTGCACGGTCAATGCTTCTGGCAGGGTTTGGCCGAATGGCGTCCGTCATCGAGGAGTGTTGCCACATGCGTCGATTAGCGGTTCGCCCAACGCCGCCGGACAAGCTCACGCAAGAGCTGGCGCAGACGAATTCCTGGGCCGCGATAAGTATTGACGACGCAGGTCGGTCCTCGCGAGGATCGCTGTCAGCTCTAACCAATCTTCGCTGTCGGTTTCCCGGCATCGCCACGTTGGATCTGCAAGCCGCCCGTACGATCGGCATGGTCGAGACCGCCAACGCCTTCCTTGACCTCGTAGTGGACGGACAAACGGGGATGTTCAGGCTTCTGCGGGCCGAGCCCAACAATCAATATTGGATAGAGGCTGTCGCAGAAGACGAGAGCGGCGCCAGCTACGCCGTCTAACAGGTGCCGTCACGTAACTTATCTGTCGACATTACTGGCTGGCTATGGCGCGCCTTCCCTGCTGCCTGAGATGCGATCGGCCCACCGCCGGCGAAGTCTGCACCTCCGACAAGGCAGCGGGCCGTGTCACGGCTCCCCGATCTTGTTGGTGACGCAACATGGGTTACCAGGCGCCCTGTTTTATTGGTAGTCATCCGTCAAAAAGACTATATACGCACTTCGTGAGCGGCCCACCGGCTTGGCTCGTCCATGCTGCGGAAACAGTATAGCAGGTAGAGAACCGCGCCTGCCTCGTCTCTGGCACAGAAAAACAAGCGCCCACTCTGGACCCAGAGCGGTGCCAACTGCCCATGACTGCGGCTCTCGGGCGGACCCAAGGCGGAGCGGCTTACTGCAAGGCGGGCTGTGAAGGTTGCTTGCCCGGCTGATCACCGCCCGTGCTGGATCGAGGTGTTGGGTCCCTGTCCACCTCTGGATTTCGATCAACGGGGGCCACGTTCATATTGTCAGCTTTGGACTTTGCAGGATCGGTTTCCGCGGGGTTCGGGCTGGAGGATGAGGGCGCCTGACTATTCTCCTGTGGCGCTGGCTTCTCCTCGGTCGCAGGCGTCTTTGCCGCCTCACCATAAATCTCGGCAACGCCCCATGCGATCGCTGCCAGCACCAGTGCGCAGATCAAAACGGCAAGAACCGGAAGTCCGCGGCCACCCTGGCGCGCTTTCTTTCCTGGGATGTCATTGGCCATCGAACACCATCGTCAAGAGCACATGGCCGTGCGAGCACCACGGCCAGAGGTGAAACCTGCTGCTTGGCTAACAAGCGATCCCCAAGGATGTTCCACAATGAACCAATAAAAAGCCGATAGCCGTCGGCCTCATCTCTGGCGAACCGCGTAAGGTAACGCCTGGCCGGAGGGATTCGAGCCCCAACCATGCGGTTATGAGTCACCGGCTCTAACCATCAGCTACAGGCCCCGCGCGGGCTGGCTTAGTGTTTTTCTTGTCTTCGCACAGGGCTTTCGAAAGCGCTGGCGCAAAATGCCAAAATCAGCCCATATTCGAGCCGTAGAGCGGCCTGCGCCTTATGGCGCGAAACAGGTCCGGCCCTTGCGCCGCGCTGCCGGGTATCGACGCTTTTGCGGGGTCGAGGCAGATGCGGCGCGGAGCGTCGGATCGCAGACCTCGAGGAGTTTTCATGACCAGACATCTTTTGCCTATCGCGCTCGCTGCCGCAGTCGCATTCCCGGCGCTGGCAAGCGCCGCCGACACGCAGCCCCCACCCCGCATTATCGTGTCCGGCGAAGGCGAAGCGACGGTGGCGCCCGACATGGCGATCCTTTCGCTGAGCGTCATGCGCGAGGCAAAGAGCGCGCGCGAAGCGCTCGACGCCAACAACGACGCCATGGCGGCGGTCATTGCGGCGATGAAATCCGCCGGCATTGCCGAGCGCGACCTGCAGACGGCGGGCATCCAGATCAACCCACGCTACAACTATACCAACAAGGCCGACGGCAGCCAGGAGGCCGAGCTCGTCGCCTATCAGGTGACCAACACGCTGTCGGTGCGCGTGCGCGACGTCGACAAGACTGGCGAGATCCTCGACAAGGCGGTATCGCTCGGCGTCAACCAGGGCGGCGGCATCGCCTTCACCAATGACGATCCGAAGGCGACGATCACCGAGGCGCGCAAGAAGGCTGTCGCCGATGCGATGGCGAAGGCCAAGACACTCGCCGAAGCGGCCGGCGTCAGCCTGGGCAAGGTGCTCGAGATCACCGACCAGAATATCGCGCCGGCGCCGATGCCGATGGCGGCCAAATCATTCGACGCGGCCCGTTCGGCCGTCCCGGTGCAGGCTGGCGAGAATTCCTACAACGTCCAGGTCACGGTCACCTTCGAGCTGAAGTAACGATCGGCCGGCACGCCGCAGGCGCGCCGCCACCATGCAAAAAACCCCGGGGGATCGTTTCCTCCGGGGCTTTTTCGAGCCACGCCTCATCGTGAGAGGCTGATAGGCGATCCTCGCAGATCGCCCTCTCAACCTCAGCGATAGATGATTGGGCAGCCGCGCTCGTTGGCGAACACAACCACGACGCGGTCGCCATACTGGCGGCCGACGACCTTCACCGTGCGGCGGCTGACGTCGACGATGCGGACGCGGTGGAGGCCCATGCGCTCGGCCTTGTCGAGCGCGCGGTCCGGCGAGCAGCCGCGCCAGCCGCGGTCACGGCGCCAATCGCGGCGGTAGTAGCCGTCGTCGTCGCCCGTATAGACGCCGAAGCGCGGATCCTGGTTGTTGCCGAAACCGAGATAGAGGCTGTCCGCATGCGCCGGGATGGCGGCCAAGGTGCCAAGCCCGACAATAGCCGAAAGGGCTGCCGTCTTGATCTGGTTGAACATTGTCTTCTCTCCTTGTTGTGGGCTTTCGCCCGTAGAACCGATGATTGGAAAATGCCTTTTTGCACCTGAACTTTCCGCGAACCGGCCGTTCATGTCCGGTTCATATAAGCGCGAAGCCGCCAGGGTTCGTCGCTCGCACTCAAAAACGCCACCCCAGGAGTTCTAAACGCGAACCCGCCAGGGTTCGTCGCTCCCCGTGAAAAGTGCCGTTCAGGGTTCTAAACGCGAACCCGCAGGGCGTCGTTCCTCGCCACAAGTGCCCCTCAGCGGTCGTCATCAGGATGCGAACCGGCTACGGTTCATCGTCCAATATATAATCAAAATAGTCGTCCGGCTCGGCCAGATCGGTTTCCTTGGCCTTCACCCGGCCCTGGATCGAAATGCCGGCTTCATGCACGGTCGCAGCACTTCCCGAAACGAGCCTGTGCCACCAATAGAGATCATGGCCCTCGGCGATCAACCGGTAGGCGCAGGTCTTGGGCAGCCAGGTGATGGTGCGCACGTTCTGCGGCGTCAGCCCGACGCAGTCGGGCACCCTTGTCAGCCGGTTTGCATAGTCGGAGCAACGGCAGCTTTCGGCGTCGAACAGCCGGCAGCCAACGCTTGTCCAGAAGATCTCGCCCGTATCCTCGTCCTCGAGCTTCGACAGGCAGCATTTGCCGCAGCCGTCGCATAGCGATTCCCATTCGGCCGGGGTCATCGCCTCAAGCGTCTTGGTTTTCCAGAATGGCGCGGTCATGGGGGTGGATTTGGCCCTCCGCGGCCTCCCGGTCAAGCGCTGCTGTCCCAGCGACCCGGTATCAACATTAGAAAGACACGAAATTGCCTTCAAAAGGCCAGCCGAACATCCTTGGCTGGCGTCAATGCCCTGTAACGGAACCAATTGCGGCTGATGAAAGTTTGGGCAGGGATGGGACCCCATTAGGAGAAAATGATATGAAACGCCAACCACGGATTCTGGCGGGCACGGCCATCGGCCTGCTTATGGCATCCGCGCCGTTGGGCGCGTACCCGCTGCAGGGAGGTGTCGCTTCTGGCAGCCTGCACGGCGCACCGCTGATACTGGCTCAGGCCGCTTGCGCCGAAGGCCAGTCGGCCGAGGAATGCGCGCAGGGCGGAACCGAGCAGCCGAAGAAGAGGAAGCGCGAGCAGCAGCAAAGCGAAACGGCGCCGGCAGCCGAGCAGGCAGCACCTGCCGAGACCGAGCAACAGCCGCGCAAGAAGCGGCACGAGCAGCAGCAGATGGACAATGCCCAGTCCGGGGAAGTCCCGGCCGAGCAGCAGTTCAAGCCGCGCAAGAAACGCGACCAGCAACAGATTGAGGCAGCACCCGCCGATCAGGGCGGCCAGCCCGCGACCGACGAGCAGCAGTTCAAGCCCCGCAAGAAGCGCGACCAGCAACAGCAGATCGAGGCCGCGCCGGCCGACCAGGGTGGCGTACCCGCGACCGAGGAAGTGCAGCCGCGCAAGAAGAAACGCGATCAGCAGCAGCAGATCGAGGCAGCGCCGACTGACCAGCAGCCTGCGGAACAGGTGGCGCCGGCTGCCGGTGACCAGCAGCAAGGCAACCAGGGCCGCAAAAAGCGCAAGCACGATCAGCAGCAGAGCGTGCCCGCCGGCCAGGCCGGCGAGCAGGTCGCGCCGACCGACCAGACCGCCCCCGCCAACGACAATCAGCAAGGCGGCAACCAATTCAAGAAGAGGCACAAGCAGAACCAGCAGGGCGAGACCGCCCCGGCCGAGCAGACGCAGACCAACGAGCCGGCCAAAAAGCTGGCGCCGGCGGGTGAGCCTGTGCCGCAGGCCGAGCCACTGCAGAATGGCGAGCAGCCGGTCCAGGGCGAACAGGCTCAGGACAGGAAGAAGCGCGGCAAGAAACCGACGGCCGAACAGCCGGCGACGGGTGAGCAGCCCGCGACCGGCGAACAAACCAAGACCGGCCAGCCCACGACCGGCGAGCAGCAGCCTGTCACCGGTGAACAGCCGGTCACCGGCAATCAGCCCGCGAACAACAACCAACCGGCCGCCGGCGGCAATGCCGCGCAGGGTGAAACCGCCAATCCCAACGAAGCGCCGGTTCTGGACAGCCAGAAAGATGCCTTCCGCAAGCGTCGCGGTGGCCAGAATGGTGGCGCCCAGAACGACAACGGCCAAGCCGGCAATGGCCAGAACGCCAACCAGGCCGGACAGCAAGGCGGCGAGCAGGCGCAGCAGCCGGCTCCGGTCGATCAGGGCCCGCCGCCCTCAGACGACAAGTCGGCGCAGCAGGCGATCAAGCCCGAGAGGATCGTCCCGGTGGACCAGGAGAAAGGCAAGCGCATCGAGCTTACGCCGGAACAGATCGTGCGCGAGCGTCGCCGGCCGCAGGGCGCGGATGTCGTCAAGCAGTTCGGCGACCGGGTGATCCTGCAGTTCAACAACCAGACGTTCGTGGAAAGCAACGAGGCGCCTCGCATCACCCGCGGCGCCAGGGATGTCTACTACGAGGATCTCTCCGGCGGCCGCACCCGCGAAATCGTCGAGCGCGACAACGGCGTCAGGATCATCACCATCCGCAATCGTAATGGCGACGTCATCCGGCGATCGCGCATTACGCCGGATGGCCGCGAATATGTGCTGACCTATGTCGACGAGCGCTACTACAACGATGTCGACGAGTGGCGCGATCCCGGCGACGAACTGCCGCCGATGCGGCTCACCATCCCGCGACGGGACTACATACTGGATTCGGAGGAAGTCGAGGATCCCGACGAGTATTATACCTTCCTCGAGCAGCCGCCGGTGGAGAGGGTGCAGCGTCTCTACTCGATCGACGAGGTGAAGCGGTCGGCCCGCGTGCGCGATATCGCTCGGCGTATCGATCTCGATACGCTGAACTTCGACTTCGGCTCGGCGACGATCTCCGACACCGAAGTGCAGAAGCTCGATGGCGTTGCCAGCGCCATGGAAAAACTGCTCAAGAAGAACCCGGCCGAGACCTTCCTGATCGAAGGCCACACCGACGCCGTCGGCACGCCGGAGGCAAATCTTGCCCTCTCGGATCGTCGTGCCGAAGCCGTTGCCGAGGCGCTCACCAATGCCTTTGGCATCCCGGCCGAGAACCTCACCACGCAGGGCTATGGCGAGGAATATCTCAAGGTCAACACGCCTGGGCCGAACCGTGAGAACCGCCGTGTCGCTATCCGCCGCATCACTTCGCTGGTGGCGCCGGTGGCAAGCAACAGCGAGCAGTAATCGATGCATGTCGCCCAAAACTGTGCAGCGGTTTTGGGGCAACGACATGCATTAGACAAAGTCATAGACCGCGCCGCGCTGAATTCGTTCAGCGCGACGCGGTTTAGCCTTTGATTTCAAGGTCCTGATCGGATTTTGGAATCAGCGCTTGAGAGGAAGGCCCGTCCGCGTCGGAGGGGCCTTTTTCTTTCTTGGCTCAAGAAGATTTGTCCTGTCGACTGGAGCTAACTCATTGAATTGCCGCATTGGGACACCCAGCTTCCGGTCAGGGCGTTCCCTGCCCTGTCCCGACTCCAGCGGGACATGACTGAGCCCCGCCGGTCCCCCTCTCCGGCGGGGTTTTTTGTCTTGAAAACCGATCCTGTCTGGCCGAAATACCCTCTATCGTAATCTGACCGGAAGCCTTCATGAAGCGTCTCGAACTCGCCATCGAATCCGTCATCCTTGCCTCGCGCTGGCTGCTGGTCGCCTTCTATCTCGGACTCGGCGTCGCGCTCGCGATCTATGCGCTCTCCTTCGGCAAGAAGCTCTACGAGTTCGTGACGAGCGTCTTCACGCTCGGCGACACGGACACGATCCTGAAGATGCTCGGCCTGATCGACGCCGCGCTTGTCGCCTCACTGGTGGTGATGGTGATCATCTCGGGCTACGAGAATTTCGTCAGCCGCTTCGACGATCAGGACGGCGAGGTCCATTGGCTGGGCACGATCGATGTCGGCTCGCTGAAGGTCAAGGTCGCCTCGACCATCGTCGCGATCTCGTCGATCCATCTGCTGCAGATCTTCCTCAACCACGCTTCCTACACGGCGGAGCAACTGATGTGGCTGACCATCATGCATCTGGCCTTCGTGCTTTCGGCGCTGATGCTGGCCTATATCGACCGGGTGATGGCGCTGGCCAAGGGCAAGAAGATGGAAGAATAGGCGCGAAGAGGCGCTCGGGCCCACAAGCGGCCCAAGCGCAGCTTCCGTTTTACCTCCGCGATGGCGTGCAGTGCTCCGTAAACCGCGACACAGCTGCGTGTCGTTTTCGACAGGCGGATGGCGCGGCCCTCAGGCCGCGCTCGCGATCCCGGCCGCAAAGACCATGACCGTGGGCGGGCATTTCGCCGCTCTGGAGCAGCCGGACCTGCTCGCTGAAGAGGTGCGCGCGTTCTTCAGGCCCTGCGCGGCCGGCTCGTAGAGGCGAGGTCCGCGTAACTGCCGCTACCGCTCATCGTTCGAGGCGAAGACACGTCCGTCTCGCCTCGCGCAGAACTTCGGCCCTAAGCAGCGAGGAGCCTCCGGTTCAGCTGCATTTCTCGCCCGGAGCCGCCGTGTCATGGAAGCCAGCTGAGCTCGGCCTTGAGAGCGCGCGTTTGGCCGTGCGGAAGATGGTTTCAAAAAAAGCCGGCCATATAGCTGAAACGGTAATCTTTATCAGGGCGGACAAAATTGTAACCGGTTGCGACCTTAGTATCGTCGCTCTTGTACATAGACCATATGGCCAGCAATTCGCCGTGGTGAACAAAGACCTTGTCGGTCTTGAAGTACGTTCCCGGCATCTTCTTCTGGAAGTCCTCGATATGCGCGATGAGGCCGTTGCGGGTTTTGCCTTCTCCACCCGGGTTCGTGAACACGACGTCGTCGGAAACGCTCTGCTTGAGAAGGCGCTCGCGTTCGGCTGCGGCGATTGGGCCGTAGGCGGCGAGATAGGCGTCCCACCGTCCTTCAAGACTATCGATAGCCATAATCAAATCCTCGGATGTTTTAGTGTTTGCCCCAAGCATGGGAGTGAAACGCGCAATTGACGTTCAACGTGCTCAGGGAATATATGTCTACGGGGCCGTACGGTCGATAATCGAAAGCCCAAAACCGTTTACGTATCGTCCAATCCGCATGGATCCACTCCTCGATCTCATTGGCTTGCTTCGGCCGCGCGCAACATTATGGGGAGGTCTCGAAGCCTCAGGCCGATGGGCTTTGTCGTTTCGAAAGAGAGACGATCTTCTGTTTTGCTGGGTCGAGCAAGGCGAGTGTCAACTGGTCCGGTCCGCTCATTCACCCGTGCTATTGCAACGCGAGGATTTCGTCCTGATCCGGACTTCCGCGCCATTCACTCTCACATCCGACCCGTCGATAGAGCCGGTGGACAGTGAAGCGGCGGTCGCTGCGACGAAGAATCCTCGTCTGCGGCTCGGTGAGGGCACGGACTCCCCCGTTACCTTGCATGCGGGCCGGTTCAGCTTCGATACGGCCAATGAGAATCTTTTGGCCGGTCTGATGCCATCCTTCGTCCATATACTGGCCGATGACACATCCTCGGGCCGCGTGCGCTCGCTGTTGTCGATGAACGAGACAGAATCCAGATATCCTGGACCCGGCAGCGAATTTATCATCGCACGCTTGGTTGAATTAATACTTGTGGAGATATTGCGGACAAAAGTGCCGCAAGTGGATGAAGAGCATGCAGGTCTGCTCGCCGGCCTTGCCGATCCGGTAACCTCGCGCGCGCTCTCTGCAATGCACAAAGACGTTGCCCACAACTGGACCGTTGCGGATCTAGCTCGGCTTTGCGGTGTTTCCCGGTCATCATTTGCTACCAGATTCCGCAAGGTCGTGGGAACAGGTCCTATCGAATACCTGCTGCAGTGGAGGATGGCCGTGGCCAAGGATGAGCTGCGCCGCGGAACGCGGAGCGTTGGGGAGATCGCCTTGGCGATCGGCTTTCAATCGTCGAGCGCATTCAGCACGGCGTTCGCACGCGTTGTGGGATGTCCACCGAAATACTTCAGCTGCCTCCCTCCAGGGCAGCTTTGATCTAGTCGACACGCGGTAGGATGTAGCCGAAGCCACGCATCGTGCGATGAACGATCCCTCAAGCCTGTGTGCGGATTTCCGCAGGAGCTGGCGCGTGGGCCTGCACGTCAGCGACGTGACATCGGCCGAGCGCCCTGGCTCCGTGCAAGGAGGCCGCGACGAGGCCCTGCATCGAGGTGGTCGGACGACCGATCAGCCGCCCCAGTGCGCCACCGTCGTCGAACAGCGCCCCGCGTGAGGCCGCGGCGTCGGCATCGGCCAGAAGTGCAGCGAGATCGGCTGGCAGGCCGGCGCCCGTCAACACATCCCTGTAGTCAGCCTCGGACAGATCGTTGTGGATGATCGTCTTGCCTGATTGCCGCGAGACCTCCGCCGCAAGCTCGGCAAATGTGAAGGCAGGGTCTGCGGCGAGCTCGTAGGTCCTCCCCGCCTGATCGCTGGCCGTGAGCACCGCGGCTGCGGCCTCGGCATAGTCCCGCCGCGCCGCGGATGGCGCGGCCCTCAGGCCGCGCTCGCGATCGCGGCCGCAAAGTCGCGATAGGTGTGCAGGGGGCGGCCCAAAATACTGGTCAGCCGTACAACGTCATCGGTCTCCGGGATCATGCCGTCGCTGACATAGCGCTCGGCCATCAGACGCATTTCATAGGCCGTCCATTTCGGCATGAAGCTCGCCATGTTCTGCTCGAACGCGCCGGGATCGTCGCCTCCATAGACCACCGGGCGACCCAGAAGGTCCGACCAGATCCTGGCCACGTCGAGGCCGGTCAGCGTGTCAGGCCCCACCACGTTGATGGTCTCGATCGGCAGCTTGCCGGGTGCGGCGTCGCGGCGGATCAGCTCGATCGCGGCTACTTCGGCGATGTCACGCGCGTCGACCATGGCTACGCCCTTGCTGCCAATCGGCATCGGATAGACGCCGTGCTCCATAATGACGTCCTTTACCATCGACTCGTTGTCGATGAAGTAGGTCGGACGCAAGATGGTGGCGCTGAAGTCCATCTGCACCAGCATGCGCTCGGCGCCGAACTTAACGGCGAAATGCGGGACGTTCACTGCCCGATCGGCTTTGAAAACCGAGAGATAGACGACACGGTCGACGCCCGCTTCGCGAGCAACGTTGAGCGTGATGATCGCCTGGGCGAATTCGTCACCCGTAACGGCATTGAGCAGGAAGAGCGTGGTCACGTCCTTGAAGGCGCTGCGCAGCGCATCGATGTCGAGGAGATCGCCCTTGGCGACGTCGACACCGGTCGGAAAGCTGGCTTTAGCGGGGTCGCGGGTCAGCACACGCACCGTCGCGCCGCGCTGAAGGAGTTGATCGACGACATGGCGGCCGACGCGGCCGGTGGCACCTGTAACGAGGATGGTCATTGGGGTTCACTTTCTGTTTGAGTTAAAAGGCACGCTCAAAATGAGTGATCCACATTCATCCCGATAGATGGTACGTTTGGACAGGTCGTCTCATTGGTGGAACAGAAAAGAACAAAATCGTGGATCTTCTGGCTCTTGCCGACTTCAACCTGGTGGCCCGCCACGGCGGGTTCGGAAAGGCCTCGCGCGCAGCCGGCCGGCCAAAGGCTACTCTTTCCAGACGCGTGGCCGATCTCGAGGCAAGTCTTGATCTGCGCCTGTTCGAACGTGGTTCGCGGACGCTCAAGCTCACGGAGGAGGGACGGGCCCTGTTTGAACGAACGGGCTTTCTGCTCACAGAACTTGATGAGACGGCGAAGGCGATTGCTTCGGGCGGCCATAGCCCGCGTGGCCGCCTGCGCATTAGCGCGCCACTGCTCTTTTCTCAGACCGCGGTCGGAAAGCTCGCGGCCGGCTTCGTCCTTAGATACCCGGAGGTTCGGTTGGAGATCACCACGGAAGACAGGGCCGTGGATATGATCGAAGAAGCCTACGACCTCGTCATCCGGGTCAACCCGGAGCCGGATGCCACCCTTGTTGGGCGAGTGTTCCTGCGCGATCGGCTGGTGGTGGTGGCCAGTCCGCACCTGACGCTCCCAGCCCCGGGAGGTCTCGTTCCCGCGATCAGTCGAGGCTCGTTGAACGAGTCCGAAGCCTGGCAAGTCACGACCTCGTCCGGCAAGTCGACGATCAACGCCAAGCCGGTGCTCAGCCTGGCGTCGTTCGTCATGGTCCGGGATGCGGTGCGCATGGGGCTCGGCGCGGCGCGCCTCCCGTTGTCGCTTGCCAGTGGCGATTTGGCTGCCGGCAGGCTGGTGCATTGGGGGGATGTGTCGGGGCCCGAGACGGCGCTTTGGGCCCTTTATCCGTCGAGGCGTTTGCTCAGCCCCCGCGTGTCAGCGTTCCTCGACTACTTGAAGGAAGCCTTTCCGCAGGGGACGGCTGATGAATTGGCAGCCTATGTCGCGGACTGAGCAATTCGGCCACCGTTCCTACGAACCCACCCGCGGCGAGCAAAACGGCGAACAAGACAAGCGGAGCAAGTGGGAAAACTCCGGGTGGCGCAACACGCTCAACACCGCAGCCGCCATGGTGACGGCCGTTGGTGTCAGCGCAACGCGTGTTGCACGCCCGTTCTGTCAACGTGACATCGGCTGAGCGCCTGGCTCAGCCGTGCAAGGAGGCCGCGACGAGGCTCTGCATCGAGGTGGTCGGACGACCGATCAGCCGCCCCAGCGCGCCACCGTCATCGCCTCCGACGGTGGAATATGGACTGACGTCATTGGGGCAGGAACTGCTCCCCGCGATCAGATCGATCGTCGAGGTCGGCTCGCGCCTGCTGCTGCGTGACTCTTCAGGCTAGAGCGGTCGCGCGGTTTGCTTGCCGAGAAAAAATTCCGAAGCTGGCCGCCGAATTAGAATAATCTATCTCTACAGACTTAGTGGAATAATACCCTATAGCGCGATGCGGCCGCGTCGAGGCAGTTTGACGCCATAGGAACAGACAGGAATGGTTCACGAAACCCCAGACCGCATCAAAGTGCTGTGGTTCCTGCCGACCCATGGCGACAGCCGCTATCTTGGCACCTCGGAAGGGGGCCGGGCGGTCGACCTGCCTTATCTGACGCAGGTGGCCCAGGCGGCCGACACGCTTGGCTATTACGGCGTGCTCCTGCCGACGGGCAGGTCCTGCGAAGATTCCTGGGTTATCGCATCGGCTCTGGCGCCGTTGACAGAGCGGTTGCGTTTCTTGGTCGCGGTGCGGCCCGGCCTGCAGTCGCCGACGCTCGCGGCGCGCATGACGGCAACGCTCGACCGCATCTCCAACGGACGGCTGCTGATCAATGTCGTCACCGGCGGCGATCCGCTGGAGAACAAGGGCGACGGCATCTTTCAGTCGCATGCCGAGCGCTACGAGGTGACGCAGGAATTCCTGCAGGTCTACAAGCGCGTGCTGAGCGGCGAGACGGTCGAGCATCAGGGCAAGCATTTCCGCATCGAGGATGGCCGCCTCCTGTTCCCGCCGGTGCAGACGCCCTATCCGCCGCTCTATTTCGGCGGGTCTTCCGATGCGGGCTCGACCGTGGCGGCGCAGGAGATCGACAAATATCTGACCTGGGGCGAGCCGCCCGCCGATGTCGCGCGCAAGCTCGACGGCGTGCGCGCGCTCGCCGAAAAAGCGGGTCGCAAGCTCTCCTTCGGCATCCGCCTGCACGTCATCGCCCGCGAAACCACCGAGGAAGCCTGGGCCGCCGCCGATAGGCTGATCAGCCGGCTCGACGACGCGACCATCGCTTCGGCGCAGAAGGTTTTCGCGCGCATGGACTCGGTCGGCCAGGCGCGGATGAGCGCGCTGCATGGCGGCGACCGGTCCAAGCTGGAGATCGCGCCGAACCTGTGGGCCGGCGTCGGCCTGGTGCGCGGCGGCGCCGGCACCGCGCTGGTCGGCGATCCGGCCACGATCGCCGAGCGCATCGACGAATACAGGCGGCTCGGCATCGACACCTTCATCCTCTCGGGCTATCCGCATCTCGAAGAAGCGTATCGCTTCGGCGAGCTGGTGCTGCCGCATTTGCCGACCGAGCATCCGGTCAAGGCGCCCGGCTCGTCCGTCAACACAGGTCCTTTCGGCGAAACGATCGCTGGCGACCATCGTCCGAAATCGCTCGCCAGCGCCTCGTGAACGCGCTGCCGCCCCGGCTGCGAAGCCATGTCGTCATTCTTGGCGGCGGCTTTACTGGCGCTGCCGTGGCCTGGCATCTGGCACGCCAATCCGCGCGGCCATTGATCACCGTCATAGAGCCGCGTCCGTTCCTCGGCGGCGGGCTGGCCTATTCCAGCGAGGAGCCGTCGCATCGCGTCAACGTGCCAGCGTCCAGGATGAGCCTGTCGCCGGACGAGCCGGAGCATTTTTTGCGCTGGCTGGCGCATGACGGCGGGGCCGAGCGCGACCCAGACTCAGTCTGGCGCGATGGCGATATCTTCCCGCAGCGACGGGTCTTCGGCCGCTACGTTGCCGAGCAACTGGCGCCGCATATCGCCAGCGGAGCGATCCGCCATGTTCGCGATCGTGCCAGCGACGTGAGGCGCAACGGCGACGGGTGGATCGTGACTGCTTCCGGTCAACCGATCGCCGCCGACATAGTGGTTCTCGCCATGACGCACCCGTCGCCCGATGTTCCGGTCGCGCTGGAGCCGATCGCCGATGCGGATGGTTTCGTTGCCGATGTCTACTCTGGCGATGCGCTCGGTTCGATCGATCCCGAAGCGTCGGTGCTGATCGTCGGCTCGGGGCTGACGTCGGCCGACACGGTCGCCGAACTCGATCGCCGCGGCCACCGCGGGCGCATCCTGGCCGTGTCACGCCATGGATTGCGTTCGCGCGGGCACCCGCAGGTACGTGGCGAACCTTTTGGCGATTTCACTGCCACGCCGGCCACGACCGCGCTCGGATTGCTCGAAAATATCCGCTCGACGCTGGCAGCGGCCGATGCCGGCGGCGTCAATTGGCAGTCGGTCTTCGATCAGCTGCGGCTGCAGGGACCGGTGATCTGGTCCGCTCTCAAGAAAGATGAGCGCACCCGGCTGGTGCGACGGCTGCGCGCGTTCTGGGACGTGCATCGCTTCCGCATCGCGCCACAGGTCCAGGCGGTGCTCGATCGTCGCCACGCCGAAGGCACGTTCGATAATATCGCCGCGAGTCTTGTGGCCTCGAACGACGACGGAGACGGCCTGGCCGTCACTTTGCGCCGGCGCGGCCAAAGGCAATTCGAGACGATGCATTTCGACGCGGTAATCAACACAACGGGGCCGGCGCATGGCAAGACGCTGCGGACCAATCCGGCGCTGCGCTCGCTTGGGGATGCCAGCCTGATCCGGATCGACAGCCATGGGCTCGGCATCGCAACCGGGCGCGACAGCCGCGCCGTCGGTCCGGACGGCGAGCCTGTGCCTGGCCTTTTCATTGCCGGGCCATTGGCACGCGGCACCTTCGGCGAGCTGATGGGTCTGCCGGAAGTGGCGCGTCACGCGCAGGCGGTCGCCTCGGAGATCGAAAGCCGGTTCGGCGCCCTGTCGTCGATCGTTAGTGGGCGCTGAAAATCCACGACGGTGCAGGCAAGCGAATTGGTATTTCCGTCCGGGCGGGGCTATCAAAACGGAAAATCCTACTTTGTATATATACTCAGTAGACTAATAATGGCGGCGAAATCCGGCCATGTCCGGATCAATCGTTGGGACAGGCCAAACCGGGAGATCTCCATGCCGCAGAATGATCGCGACGCTGTCAAATTCGCCTATTGGGTGCCTAACGTCTCGGGTGGCCTAGTCATCTCGAACATCGAGCAGAGGACCAACCACTCGGCCGAGTACAACCGCAAGCTGGCGCAGATCGCCGAGCAGGCGGGCTTCGATTATGCGCTGAGCCAGATCCGCTTCACGGCAGGCTACGGCGCCGAGGAGCAGCATGAGTCGGTATCGTTCAGCCACGACCTGCTCGCCGCCACCCAGACCCTGAAGGTGATCGCCGCGATCCTGCCGGGGCCGTGGAACCCGGCGCTGGCGGCAAAGCAGCTCGCCACCATCAGCTATCTCACCAACGGCCGCGTCGCCATCAACCTCGTCTCCGGCTGGTTCCGCGGCGAGTTCCACGCCATCGGCGAGCATTGGCTCGACCATGACGAGCGCTACCGGCGGTCGGAAGAATTTATCCGCGCGCTGCGCGGCATCTGGACCGAGGACAGCTTCACCTTCCGCGGCGATTTCTATCGCTTCAACCAGTATTCGCTGAAGCCGAAGCCGGTGAAGCCGTTGCCCGAGATCTTCCAGGGCGGTTCGTCGCGGGCCGCGCGCGACATGGCCTCGCGCGTTTCGGACTGGTATTTCACCAATGGCAACACGCCGACCGAGATCGCCAAGCAGGTCGACGACATTCAGGCAAAGGCCAAAGCCAACAACCATTCGGTGAAGGTCGGAGTCAACGCTTTCGCCATAGTGCGCGAGACCGAGGATGAGGCAAAGGCGGTGCTGGCCGAGATCATCGCCAAGGCCAATCCGGAGGCTGTCAATGCCTTTGGCCAGGAGGTCAAGAATGCCGGCAAGGCCTCGCCGGAAGGCGAGGGCAACTGGGCGAAGTCGTCCTTCGACGATCTGGTGCAATACAATGACGGTTTCCGCTCGAACCTGATCGGCACGCCGAAACAGGTGGCGGAGCGTATCGTCGATCTGAAGCGCGCCGGCGCCGATCTTATCCTGCTCGGCTTCCTGCATTTCCAGGAAGAGGTCGAGTATTTCGGCAAGCACGTCATTCCGCTCGTGCGCGAGCTGGAAAACGCGGAAGCCGCGGCGGCGCTCGCCGCCGAATAACAACGCCAGCCGCCGGCCGGAACTCGTCCGGCCAGCCGACGATCATGAACCGCACGCCCGATCGGGCGCGCGGCAGGGACCGTGCGTGCCTTCACTACAGTTGGGGACGATGGAATGCCGATATCAAACCAAGCCTTCGGGGCGGTCGAGGCTTCGGTCTATGCGCCGGAGATCTTCGCGCAAGGGCTGCCGCCCGCTCAGCGGCAGGCTCACGGCGACAGGTCTCGACAGGCTGCGGCGGAAGATGCCGCGCCGCTTCTCGCTCTCGAGGGCATAGGCCTGTCTTTCGGCGGCGTGGTGGCGCTGGCGGATGTGGATCTGTCGGTTCGGTCCGGCGAGATACGCGCCATCATCGGCCCGAACGGCGCCGGCAAGAGCTCGCTGATCAATGTCATCAGCGGCGTCTACCGGCCTGATCGCGGCCATGTCCGTCTCGATGGCGCGCGCTATGCCCAGGTCCCGACGCAACGGCTGGCAGATCTCGGCGTCGCCCGCACCTTTCAGAACCTCGCTCTGTTCAAGGGGCTCAGCGTCCTCGACAATGTCGCGTCCGGCCTTGCCTACAGGACAAGGTCCAACTTCGCCGGACAGATCCTCGGCATCGGCCGCGCACGCCGCCAGCAGCAGGAGCAGCGCGGGCGCGCCGATCAGGTTCTCGAATTCCTGCACCTGACCGATGTTCGCGACCGGCTGGCCGGCACGCTGCCTTATGGCCTGCAGAAGCGTGCCGAGCTTGCCCGGGCGCTGGTCGCCGAACCGCGGCTGCTTTTGCTCGACGAACCCATGGCCGGCATGACGGCGGGCGAGAAGAGCGAGATGGCGGCCTATGTGCGCGCCGCGCGCGACCGCTTCGCCACCACCGTCGTGCTGATCGAGCACGATGTCGGCGTCGTCATGGGCCTGTCGGACCGCATCGCCGTGCTCGATTACGGGCGCAAGATCGCTGACGGCACGCCGGATGAGGTCAGGA
Source organism: Mesorhizobium sp. M2A.F.Ca.ET.043.02.1.1 (assembly GCF_003952405.1). NCBI lineage: Bacteria > Pseudomonadati > Pseudomonadota > Alphaproteobacteria > Hyphomicrobiales > Phyllobacteriaceae > Mesorhizobium > Mesorhizobium sp. M2A.F.Ca.ET.043.02.1.1. The sequence continues at coordinate 1,120,639 of NZ_CP034445.1, read as the reverse complement.
ATGATCAGCGCGTCATCGACGCCTATCTCGGCGTCGCGTCTGACAATGAGGACGGGGCAGGGATATGATCGGCGACTTCGACTACCAGTTCTTCCTCGAAGTGCTGACCGGCGGTCTGCTCTCCGGCGTCATGTACTCGCTGGTCGCGATCGGCTTCGTGCTGATCTACAAGACGTCCGGCGTGCTCAACTTCGCGCAAGGCGCGCTGCTCCTGTTCGCGGCGCTGACCTTCGTCAGCCTCGTCGAGCGCGGCGTGCCGTTCGCGCTGGCCTTGGCCGTCACCTTCGCCATCATGGTGGCGCTCGGCATCGGCATCGAGCGCACAGTGCTGAGGCCGCTCACCAACAAGCCGCCCATCATCCTGTTCATGGCGACGCTCGGCCTTTCCTACATCATCGAAGGCGCCGCCCAGCTCATCTGGGGCACGCAGGTGCACGGCCTCGAGCTCGGCATCGAGGACGTGCCGCTGGAAGTCGGCGGCGTGCTGATCAGCCAGTTCGACATCTTCGCCGCCGCGGTGGCCGCGGTCATGGTGCTCTTGTTGTCGCTGCTCTTCCGCTACACCCGCATCGGCTTGAGCTTCCGCGCCGTCGCCGACGACCAGTTCGCGGCTCTAGCCGTCGGGCTACGGCTGCCGCTGATTTGGGCGAGCGTATGGGCCGCGGCAGGTCTCGTCGCGCTGGTGGCCGGACTGCTCTGGGGCGCGCGTCTCGGCGTCCAGTTCTCGCTGTCGCTGGTGGTGCTCAAGGCGCTGCCGGTGCTGGTGCTGGGTGGCTTCGATTCCATCCTCGGCGCGATTGTCGGCGGGCTTTTGATCGGCGCCAGCGAGAAGCTCGCCGAGGTCTATATCGGCGACTATTTCGGCGGCGGCATAGAAAGCTGGTTCGCCTATGTCGTGGCGCTCGTCTTCCTGCTCATCCGCCCATCAGGCCTGTTCGGCCAGAAGCTTGTCGAAAGGGTCTGACGATGAGCGCCGTCGCCACGCAATTGTCTCCGGTCGCCACCCTGCCGAAATGGCTGGCGCCGCTGCTCCTCATCGCCTTCGCCTATGTCGTCGTCCCGCTGATCGGCAGTTCGTATTTGTTCGAGGCGATCCTGCTGCCTTTCCTGGCGCTCAGCCTGGCGGGCCTGGGACTGAACATCCTCACCGGCTATGCCGGCCAGGTGTCGCTCGGCAGTGCCGCCTTCATGGCGGCCGGCGCTTTCGCCGCCTATAATTTCAACCTGCGCGTCGAAGGCCTGCCGCTCGTCGCCAGCATCGTCCTTTCCGGCCTCGTGGCCGCCGCGATCGGCATCGTCTTCGGCTTGCCCAGCCTGCGGCTGAAAGGCTTCTACCTGGCGGTCTCGACGCTTGCCGCGCAGTTCTTCGTGCAATGGGCGCTGACCAAGTTCAGCTGGTTCTCCAACGACTCCGCGTCCGGCGTCATCGATGCTCCAAAACTCTCCATCGCGGGCTTCGAGTTCGACGGCGCGGTCGGCCGCTACCTCTTCGCGCTTACCGTGGTCGTCGTCCTCACGTTTCTCACCAACCGGCTGGTCAACTCGCAGACCGGGCGTAACTTCATCGCCATCCGCGACAACGACACGGCGGCGCGCATCATCGGCATTCCGGTGCTGAAGACGAAGCTGCTCGCCTTCGCCATCTCGTCCTTCATCATCGGCGTCGCCGGTGTCATCTGGGCGTTCGCCTATCTGAGGACAGTGGAGCCGGCGGGCTTCGACCTCGACCGCTCGTTCCAGATCCTGTTCATCATCATCATCGGCGGGCTCGCCTCGATACGAGGCGCGTTCCTGGGCGCTGCGCTCATCGTCGTCTTCCCGTTGGTTCTGTCGCGCCTTGGCGGCTTCCTGCTCGGTGACCTGTTCGATTCCGGCGTGCTCGACATGAGCCAACGCATCGTGCTCGGCGCGCTCATCATCCTCTTTCTGATCCTGGAACCGGACGGGCTGGTGGCCCTGTGGGACAGGGTCCGAAGACGGCTCTCGCTCGCCTGGCAATCGAGCTGAGACCATTTGGCAGCTCCGCGCTCCAACACTGCAAGCATTCAGAAAATGAACCGCGCCAAACCAAGGCCCATATTGGAGAACCTCGAACCATGACCTTCCTCAGCACAGTCAAGGCGGTTGCCATCTCGGCGGCGCTGGCCGTGTCGGTGGCCTTGCCGGCCGCCCACGCGGACGAGCAGTATTTCCCGCTGCAGAGCTATCGCGTCGGGCCCTACGCGGCCGGCGGCACCGGCTTCTTCGGCGGCTTCATCGACTACCTCAACCTGATCAACATCCGCGACGGCGGCGTCAACGGCGTCAAGCTGACCTGGGACGAGTGCGAGACCCAATACGAGGTCGAGCGCGGCGTCGAATGCTACGAGCGTCAGAAGAGCCACGCGGGTGCCGCCGCCTGGAACCCGCTGTCGGTCGGCATCGCCTACGCCATGATCGACCGCATCACCGCCGACAAGGTGCCGCTGATCACGGTGAATCACGGCCGCACCGACTCCACCGACGGGCGGGTCTTCCCCTATGTCTTCCCGCTGCTGCTTAACCCTTACAGCGAGACCTCCGGCATCGTGAACTACATCGCCGCCAAGGAAGGCAGCATCGACAAGCTGAAGGGCAAGAAGATCGTCGTGCTCTACCACGGCTCGCCCTACGGCAAGGAGACGATCCCGATCTATGAGCTCCTGGCGCAGAAATACGGCTTCACCGTGCAGCAGATCGAGGTGCCGCACCCCGGCAACGAGCAGCAGTCGCAGTGGCTGACGATCCGCCGCGCCAAGCCGGACTTCGTCGTGTTGCGCGGCTGGGGCGTGATGAACCCGGTGGCGCTGAAGACGGCGGTCAAGGTCGGCTATCCGGTCGATCACATCATCGGCAATGTCTGGTCGAATTCGGAAGAAGACGTCATCCCGGCCGGCGACGCCGCCAAGGGCTACACCGCCATCACCACCCAGGCTTCGGGCAACACCTATCCGGTGGTGCAGGAGATCGTGAAGACCGTCTACGGCGCCGGCAAGGGCAACCTCGAGGACAAGTCGCGCATCGGCTCGGTCTACCACAATCTCGGCATCGTCAACGGCATCCTCAATGTCGAGGCAATCCGCATCGCGCAGGAGAAGTTCGGCCACCGCACGCTGACCGGCGATGAGGTGCGCTGGGGCTTCGAGCACCTCAAGCTCGATCCGGCCAAGGTTGAGGCGCTCGGCGCCAAGGACCTGTTTCACTCCATCAATGTCAGCTGGGACAACCACGAAGGCGAAGGCTACGTGACCTTCCAGCAGTGGGACGGCAAGAAGTGGAACGTCGTCTCCGACTGGATCGCCCCTGACTGGTCGCTGCTGCGGCCGATCATCGAGAAGTCGGCCGAGGCCTATGCCGCCGAGAAGGGCATCAAGCTGCGCACCGCGGCCGATGCCGACGCGGTAGCCGCCACTAACTGATCCAACGAACCGGGCGCCGGACTATTCTGCGACGCCCGGTCATCCACTTTCGCAGACATCAGGGAAATGCCGATGCCGGGCAATGACGTCATCCTCGCCGTGGACAATATCCACGCCACCTACAATCACGCCATCACGGCGTTGCACGGCGTCAGCTTCGAGATCAGGCAGGGCGAGATGCTGGCGCTGCTCGGCGCCAACGGCGCCGGCAAGACCACCACGCTGAAAGCCGTCTCCAACCTGTTGCCGGCCGAGCGCGGCCAGATCACCGCCGGTTCCATCAGGTTCGATGGCGGAGACGTCTCGCGGCGACAGCCGGGCGACCTGGTGCGCGCCGGACTCGTCCAGGTGCTGGAAGGCCGCCACTGCTTCAAGAGCCTCAGCGTCGAGGAGAATCTGGTTTCGGGCGGCATCGGCCGCAGCGGCAGCCGCGCCGAGATCAATCGGGACCTGGAACGGATCTACGCCTATTTTCCCCGCCTGAGGGAAAAGCGCCGGACCTTGTCGGGCCTGACCTCGGGCGGCGAACAGCAGATGACGGCGATCGGCCGGGCGCTGATGTCGCGACCGCGGCTGCTCGTCCTCGACGAGCCGTCGATGGGGCTTGCCCCGCTCATCGTCCAGGACATCTTCCAGACGCTCAGGAAGCTGAACCGCGAGAGCGGCCTGTCGATCCTGGTCGCCGAGCAGAATTCGGCGGTCGCGCTTGGCTATGCCGACCATGCGACGGTGCTCGAGAACGGGGTCTCGGTTCTCTCCGGCGCCGCCGCCAGCCTGCGCCAGCGCGAGGATGTGCGCGCCTTCTATCTCGGACAACAGCCTTCGTCCGCCGCCCAACCAACCCATCTCCACGCCGTCGTGTGAATAGAAATCCCCAGGAGCCATGAAATGACTGTGTCCAACGTCAAGACCGACAAAGCCGCGGCCGCCGTGCCGCCTGTGCTGCGCCCGGCCACCGCCGCGCATATCATCAAGGATGATGCCGAAGCGATCGCGGTCGCCCATCGTCTCGCGGCCGAGTTCGTCAAGGAGTCCTCCAAGCGCGACCGCGAGCGGATCTGGCCGGTGGCCGAGCTCGACCAGTTCTCGCAGAGCGGCCTATGGTCGATCAACGTGCCGAAGGCGTTCGGCGGACCGGAGGTGTCCTACGCCACATTGGCCAAGGTGATCGAGATCATCTCGGCCGCCGATTCCTCGATCGGCCAGATCGCGCAGAACCACCTCGGCGTCGTCGCGGCCATCCGCACCGTCTCCGACAAGGACCAGCAGGCGCTGCTGTTTGCCGAAGTGCTGAAGGGAACGCGGTTCGGCAACGCCTTTTCCGAATTCGGCTCCAAGCGCGCCGCCGATTTCGAGACGAAGTTCACCGACGCCGGCGACCATGTCATCGTCAACGGCCAAAAATTCTATTCATCGGGCGCGCTGCTTGCCCATCTGGTGCCGATCGTGGCCCTCGACGACGAGGGCCGGGCCTGGTACGCGATCGCCGATCGCGGCGCGCCTGGCCTGACCGTGATCGACGACTGGTCGAGCTTCGGCCAGCGCACGACGCTGTCGGGCACCGTCATCATCGACAACGTCAAGGTGCCGAAGACGCATCTCGTGCCCGGCTATAAGGGTTATGACAAGCCGACCGCAGACGGAGCCATTTTCCAGATCATCCAGGTGGCGGTGGACACCGGCATCGCGCAGGCCGCGATCGACGAAACGGTCCATTTCGTCAGGACCAGGAGCCGCGCCTGGATCGACAGCGGCGTCGCCAATGCCTGGGACGATCCCTACACGATCCAGGCCATCGGCGACCTGACGCTTCGCCTGCACGCCGCGCAGGCGCTGCTCGAAAAGGCCGGCCACGCCATCGATCGGGCAGTCGCCGAGCCGACCGCCGAGACGGTGGCGCATGCGCAGATCGTCACCGCGGAAGCGAAGATCCTGTCGACCGAGATCGCCATCGCGGCGACCAACAAGCTGTTCGAACTGGCCGGCACTCGCTCGACGCTCGCCGAGCACAATCTCGACCGCCACTGGCGCAATGCGCGCACCCACACGCTGCACGATCCGGTGCGCTGGAAATATTCGATCCTCGGCAAGTATTTCCTCAATGGCGAGAACCCGCCGCTGCACGCCTGGAGCTGATCGCGCCGTTCCACCGGGCGAACATCATTCGCGGCGGGCCGGGCGCTGTCCCGCTCGCGCCAGTCGTTGCGTCCAGCGCGATGGTCATAGCGGCGCCCGGTGCCATCGCGCGAAGGTTTCGGCGATCGCGAGGACCGCAGCATGAATCGGTCCCGCGGTGAGATTGGGCATAACCGACGCGTCCACGACAAAAAGATTGTCAAGCGCCTTGAGCCGTAGGTTCGCATTGACGACGGCGTCCACGTCCTTGCCCATCCTGCAGGTGCCGCAGGGATGATGGTGCGTGATGACCGACTGCGCGATGAAATTGTCGATCTCCGCCTCACCATTCAGAGCACCTGGCAGAAGCTCGCGCTCTCGCCAATCGGCGAGTTCGTCTCGATGGCCGATCTCTCGTGCCGCCGCCAGAGCCTGTCGGAACAGTTTTCGATCCTGGCTGGTTTGCAGATATGCGGGGTCGATGATCAACCGGTCATCGAGCTCCGGCCCGCTTATCCGCATGCCGCCGCGGCTCGTGGGATGCGTGATACCGAACAGCAACGAATAGGCCGTGCCGGCGGCAGGCGCCTGAAAGCGTTCGGACACGATCGGTGCCACGCCGCAGCCAACGACAATTTCGGGCTGCCCGGTAACGGCGAACCCGGCCGCCGGCATATAGGTCATCGATTCGGAATGCTGGAGGCGCGACGGCGGAACCGGCTTGCGGGCCGCATAAAGATTGCCGGCACCAAGCAGATGGTCCTGAAGGTTTCGACCGATTTCCGGCATATCGATCAAACAGCCAACGCCGGCGACCTGGAGTATACCGTGCGGACCAATGCCTGAGCGCATCAGCAAAGCCGGAGTTTCCAGCGCGCCGGCGCAGAGCACAACCTGATCCGCAAAGACCTCCAAAAGGCTGCCGTGTCGTCCCACAACTTCGAGACTGCGCATGCGATTGCTGTCCAAGATCAGCCGTCGCACCCGGGATCCCGTCAGGATCGTCAGATTTCCGCGGCTTCGGACAGCCGGCGTGAGCCAGGCGTCGGCGACCGTAACCCGCCGTCCATCTCGAATGTTCAGAGAGTTCGGGGTGACGCCGATCATCTCTCCGCTATTGTGACCCTTAAGGCGAGGCAGACCCAACGACGCGCCTGCCTCGATGAAGGCACGGGCAAGCGGGCTTACTTCGTCTGTCGGCAGATAGACCGGCAACGGCCCGCCCTTGCCGTGGATGCCGTCGCCGCCAAGCGGGTGGTTTTCGATGGCCTGGAAAACCGGCAGCAGTTCATTCCAGCTCCATCGGTGATCGCCGGTCGCGTCGGCCCAGGCCTGGAAGTCGCAGGGATGGCCCCGCATGTAACCCATGGCGTGCAGGCAACTCGAGCCGCCGATCAGCCGCCCCCGCGCCCAATGATGCACCCGACCCGCCGTGCCGGCTTGCGGCTCCGTCCGATAGTCCCAGTCGTAGCTGCGGCCCTGAAGCGCGGGCCAGGCAGCCGGATTCCAAATGTCGGGGTCGGTCGCCTCCTCGCCTGCCTCGATCAGCAGAACGCGACGGGCAGGCTCCTCGCTCAGCCGCGCCGCAAGCAACGAGCCTGCCGAGCCACCGCCGACGATGACGACATCGGCACCCGGTTTGCGCCCGCCAATCCCCTTGGTCATCTCCACTCCCAAGTTCCGTATTAACGCAAGACCTCGATGGTTGCGCGCCCAGCGGTGCCGCAGACGCGCGATCCGAAACAGAGGATTTCAAGATTTCGGCCGAGCGTCGCCTCGGAGACCTCAACTCTCGCTGTTCATGGACATCTTTGCCGCCGCTTTTGCCTTCAAAAGGTGCCGTTTCGAGGCTTTGCGGGCGGCCTTCTCGTCGCCGGCGGCAATGGATTCGTATATCTCCCGCATCTCCGCCAGGCTACTTTGCGCTCTGCCCTCCAAAGACATCGAGCGTCCCCGGAAAAAGCTGATCCTGGCCACCAGACCGCGATGGACTTCCTCGAGGATGGGATTGCCGCAATTCGCAAGTATGATTGAATAGAAGTCGGCCGCGGTCATGACCTGGGCCAGGCTGTCATTGCTCGAGGCGGCTTCTTCGAAGGCGGCAAGCGATTTCTCGAGCTCACGCAACTGTGCCGTGGTGATTCTTGACGCGCATCGTCCGGCCGCCTCCACTTCCAGCAGCTCTCGAACCTCGTAGATTGCGGTTGCCTCGCTCCACGAAAGCGCCGGTATCGACGGCCCGCGATTGGGCACAATCTCGATCAGGCGTTCGGCCTCAAGGCTGCGCAATGCCTCCCTCAGCGAGGGGCGACTGACGCCGAGCTGTGCACACAACTGGCTTTCAATAAGGCGGTTTCCCGGCTGAAACAGGCCGGACAGGATCGCGAGTCGCAGCTTGTCGACAGTCTCTTGCTGCACTGTGCGTGGCGAAATCCGCAAATTCAGTTCGGGCGGCATCGGTTGCGTCTCGTGGGCTCAGGGTCGGAATCTCGCGCATCATATGCGAGGTGGCGAACATTGGACAGCGGGAACAGGTAGATTGTCAACTTTTAAGATTGCAAGAATGTCAGACAATCCAGGTTGACGCCCTCGTGGTTGTATGATCCTTTTACGCAAGAAAGCAGCAGCGCCGGGGATCATAAACGTGGTGGCAGACGTACTTTCCAGCCAGGTTGGTTCGCGACGTGTGGACGCCGGCCGCATCGTCTTGAACGTGCGCGAGATCGGCACCGGTCCGCTGATGCTGTTTTTCCACGGCATAACGTCCAACTCCGCGGTGTTCGCGCCGTTGATGGCGCAGCTTTCGGCCCGCTTCACGACCGTAGCTGTCGACCAGAGAGGGCATGGCCTCAGCGACAAGCCCGAAAGCGGCTACGAGGCGAATGATTACGCGGACGACATCGCCAGCCTGATACGCACGCTCGGCCGGGGGCCTGCCATCCTCGTCGGGCATTCACTCGGCGCCAGAAACTCCGTCACCGCGGCGGCGAGAAATCCGGAGCTGGTGCGGTCCGTGATCGCGATCGACTTCACTCCCTATATCGAGACCGAAGCGCTCGATGCCCTGGAGAGCCGGGTGAACGCCGGAGACCGGATTTTCAGGGATGTCGAGGCCGTCCAGGAATATCTCGCGGGCCGCTATCCGAATATTCCCGCCGACCCCATCAGGATCAGAGCAGAGAGCGGCTATCGGCAGGTCGAAGGCGGTCTGCGTCCGCTGGCGTCGCCCTCGGCAATGGCTCAAACCGCCAAGGGCCTTCGCGCGGACCTGACGCAGGCGTACCGCGACGTGGCGAAGCCCGTCCTCATCGTCCGCGGCGAAGAGAGCAAGCTGGTTTCGGCGGCGGCGCTGGCAAAGACCAGTCGGTTGCGGCCCGATCTGCCCGTGGTGGTCGTCCCGGGAGCCGACCACTACGTCAACGAAGTGTGTCCCGAGGTCACGCTGAAAGCCATCACCAATTTCATCGACGCCTGACGGCCCGTCGCGCCGTCTTCTTGTACGCAGCATCAGGATAGAAAATGGCCAATGTAAACAAAACTCCGGGCAAGACGCGTCGCGCGGAGGTCGCCGGAGGGGGCTTTGCCGGCCTGACGGCCGCCATCGCTCTCAAGCAGAACGGCTGGGAGGTCAGGTTGCACGAAAAAAGCTCCGAGCTTCGGGCGTTCGGCGCAGGCATCTATCTCTGGCACAATGGCCTCCGCGTGCTCGAAGGGCTGGGCGCCTTGGACGATGTTCTCCTGGGGTCGCACACGCCTCCTACCTACGAAACCTGGATGCATAACAAGTCGATCTCCAGGGAGACGTTCAACGGCCTTCCCTGGCGCATCATGACGCGCAGCCATTTGCACAATGCTCTCGTCAGCCGCGCTCGTGCCCTGGGGGTCGATATTCGCGTCGATTCCGAGGCGGTCGCCGCCGACCCGGAAGGCCGCCTGACCCTGCAGACCGGCGAGGTTCTGGAAGCCGACCTGATCGTCGGAGCGGACGGCGTGGGCTCCAAAGTCAGGGACTCCATAGGGTTCAAGCAGGACCGCTGGACGTCGAAGGATGGAATTATCCGGCTGATCGTCCCGCGCAAGAAGAAGGAACTCGGCCACGGCGAGTGGGACAACACCATCGACATGTGGAACTTCTGGCCGCGCGTCCAGCGTATCCTTTACTCGCCCTGCAACGAGAACGAATTGTACCTGGGTCTGATGGCGCCGGCCGCCGATCCGCGTGGGTCTAAAGTTCCGCTCGACCTCGAGGTCTGGGTCGAGATGTTCCCGTTCCTTGAACCATGCCTGGTCGAAGCCGCCAAGCTCGAGACTGCGCGGTACGACACGTATCAGACGAACAAGCTGGACAGCTGGACCAGAGGCAAGGTGGCGCTGGTGGGCGACGCCGCGCATGCGATGTGCCCGGCCCTTGCCCAGGGCGCCGGTTGCGCGATGGTCAACGCCTTCAGCCTGTCGCAGGACCTGGAGGAGGGCGCTTCGGTCGAGGACGCGCTCCTCGCCTGGGAGACGCGTATTCGCCCAATCACGGATCGCTGCCAGGCCCTGTCGGGCGACTATGCGGCGAACCGCTCGCTTTCCAAGGGAAACATGTTCACGCCGGCCGCGCTCGAAGCGGCGCGCTTCGACCCGCTGCGCCGTGTCTACTCATGGCCGCAATAGGGCTCGGGCGGACCGGTCAAAGAATTAATCGGGGCGCGCGAAAGATGCGCGCTCCCTTCAGGAGATAGAGATGAATTATTCCAGTGAAGTCGAGCGCGATTACGATGTCAGGGGATGGTACGCCTCGGTCCAGGAAAGCCGGCATGACGGCGGCACGCCTGGCGAGACCCTCGTCAAGGTCGCGACTGGGGTTGTCATACGCAATCCGTTCGCCGGAAAGTACGTCGCCGAATTGTCCGATCTGACCAATCCGAGTTCGGCTATCGGCCATGCGCTGGGCGAACGCGCCGTGGCGCTGCTCGGCAACAGGCCGGTCGAGAGCTATGGCAAGGGCGGTATCGCGGGCACGGCCGGCGAGCAGGAGCATGTGGTCGCCTGCATCACCACCGTGTTCGGCGATCCGCTGCGCCTGCAGGTCGGCGGCGGCAAAGCCTGGATCTCGTCGGTCAGCAAGGTCGCCGTTGCCGGCACCACCATCGATATTCCGCTTGCCCACAAGGACGAGCTCTACATCCGTTCCCACTACGACGCCGTGACTTTTTCGGTGCCGGACGCGCCGCGCCCGGACGAGCTCTTGATCTGCGTTGCGGTCGCATCGGGCCCGCGCGTGCATCAGCGCGTCGGGGGCAAATCCGTCGCCGACCTCAAGGCCGGCGTCTAGTTCGATCGAATTGCTGAAGGACGAGATTAAATGCCCCTGAACATCAAGGACCTCAAGATTACGTCGGCGGATTTCCAGCCGCTCGGAAGACTGCGCGACGAACACGCAGGCGACAAGGGCAACGTGCTGCCCAGGCTCAGCATCAGCGGGGTTCCTGCAGGAACAAAGGAACTGGCGCTGATCTGTCATGATCCGGACGCGCCCCTGGCCAATGGTTTCACGCATTGGGTCGTCTACGGCATCGATCCCTCGACCACCGATCTTTCGGACGCGCAGGAAAAGTTCCGCGTCGGACCCAACGGCGCAGGCGACAAGCAGTATTACGGGCCGCAGCCGCCCGCCGGCCATGGCGAGCATCACTACTACTTCTGGATCTATGCGCTCGACACGAAGGTCGAAGGCACCCCCACCAGGGAAGAGTTCCTGCAGAAATATGCCGGGAACATCATCGAGCAGAACCGGATCGTCGGTATCTACGAGAACAAGTGAAACCGTGGCGCGGGCGGCCGACAACAAGAATAAAAATGGCCGCCATCGCCGCGTAATGGGAGAATTGGAATGAAAGACAACAACCCCGTGCGCCAGAAGGTCTTCGAAGAACTGGTCACGGCGACGAAGATACTTCTGCACGAAGGCATCATGGACACGTTCGGGCATATCAGCGTCCGCGACCCCGAGGACCCCGAAAGCTTCTTTCTGGGTCAGAAGCTCGCGCCGAGCCTGATAACCGTGGACGACATCCAGCGTTTCAATCTCAGCGGCGAGACGTCGGATAACCGCCCCTCCTATCTGGAGCGCTATATTCATAGCGAAATCTACAAGGCGCGGCCGGACGTCCAGTGCGTGCTCCACACCCACTCGCCGGCCGTCTTGCCCTATTGCTTCGTCGACACGCCGCTGCGGCCGGTCACCCATATGGGGGCCTTCATCGGCGAGTCCGTCCCGGTCTACGAGATCCGCGACAAGCACGGCGACGAGACGGACCTCTTCGGCGGCAGCCCCGATGTCTGCGCGGATATTGCCGAAAGCCTCGGCGGCAGCACCGTGGTCCTCATGGCGCGTCACGGCGTCGTCAATGTCGGCAACTCCGTGCGCGAGGTCGTCTTCCGCGCCTTCTATCTCGAGCAGGAAGCGAAGGCGCTTACGGCCGGCCTGCAGATCGGCAAGATCAAGTATCTGTCGCCGGGCGAGATCAAGACGGCGGGAAAGCTCGTCGGCGCCCAGATCGACCGCGGGTGGAACCACTGGTCGCAGCGCCTGAGAGAGGCTGGCCTGCTCTAGTGCCGGCCGCCTTGTGGAATGACTAGGCGATCTCGGCCCGTGCCGGGATTTCCAGGCTCGGTTTCAACAGTTCACTGGCGCCCCGGGCGCCGGACGAAGGCAATGAAACGCATCATGCAGCACGCGCAAACTTATGATTACGTCATCGTTGGGGCCGGATCGGCCGGCTGCGTGCTCGCCAACCGGCTGAGCGCCGATCCGGGATGCTCGGTGCTGTTGCTCGAGGCCGGCGGCTGGGACCGCGACCCCATGATCCACATACCGCTTGGATGGGGCAAGATCCTGACCGAGCGCCGGCACGACTGGATGTATTTCTGCGAGCCGGAGGACAATGTCGGCGGGCGCAGGGTCGAGTGCGCGCGCGGCAAGGTCATCGGCGGATCGTCGTCGACCAACGCCATGGCCTATGTGCGCGGAAATCGCGGCGACTACGACCGCTGGGCCGCCAGCGGGCTAAGCGACTGGTCGTATGACAAGGTCCTGCCCTATTTCCGGAAACAGGAAAGCTGGGAAGGGGGCGAGAGTCGCTTTCGCGGCGGGTCCGGTCCGGTGAATACCCAGTTCTGCCGCTACAAGGACACGCTGATCGAGGCGTTTGCGCAGGCCAGCGTGCAGGCAGGCTACCCGCAGACCGACGACTACAATGGCGAGCGGCAGGAAGGCTTCGGCCGCCTGCAGATGACGATCTCCAAGGGGCGGCGCAGCTCGACCGCGTCGGCCTATCTGCGGCCGGTCCTGCGGCGGCCCAATCTCACCGTCCTCACCGAAGCGACGGCGACCAAGATCATCCTGGAAGGCACGCGCGCCACCGGCGTGACGATTAACCATCGCGGCAGTGAACGGACGGTCATCGCACGCAGGGAAGTGCTGCTTTCCGGCGGGGTGATCAACACGCCGCAACTGCTCATGCTTTCCGGCATCGGGGCGCCGGACGAGCTTGCGGCGCACGGCATCCAGACACGCGTCAACCTGCCCGCGGTCGGCAAGAACCTGCAGGATCACGTCTCGGTCATTCTCATGTACCGACGCCGCGGCACGGGGCCGTTCCTGCACAACATGCGCGCCGATCGCATCGGGCTGGATTTCGCCAAGACCTACCTTACGGGGCGCGGTTTTTCGGGCGATGTGCCCGGCGGGGTCGTCGCCTTCCTGAAAAGCGGTCCGGACCGGCCGTTGCCGGATGTGCAACTGCTCTTCACTGCGGCTCCACTCGCCGCATGGCCCTATTTCAGGCCATTCAAGGAACCGTTTCCCGATGGTTTCGCAACGCGCGTGGTGGCCACGCAGCCCGAGAGTCGCGGCGCGGTGAAACTCGCCTCGGCCGATCCTTCCGCGGCGCCCCTGATCCACCAGAATTTCCTGGCCTCGCCGAAGGACTGGCAATCGCTGCGGGCCGGCTTCCGGGTGGCAAGGGATCTCGCGGCGCAACCTTCCATGCAGCCTTTCATCGAGGCGGAGTTCTTCCCCGGTCCCAAGTGCCAGAGCGACGACGAGATCGATGAGCATATCCGCAAGACCTCCATCACCGTGCATCATCCGGCCGGCACCTGCCGGATGGGCGCGGACGCGGCCTCGGTCGTAGATCCGCAACTGCGAGTTCGCGGCGTCGATGGCCTGCGCGTGGTGGATGCTTCCGTCATGCCCGACCTCGTCTGCGGAAACATCAACGCGGCAGTGATCATGATTGCCGAGAAGGCCGCCGACCTTGTCGCGGAAACAAAAGCAGCAACCGAAAGCAGGGCAGCGTGATGATCCAACGTATCGCCATCATTGGTCTGGGCACGATGGGGCCCGGCATGGCCGCGCGGCTCGCCAGAGGTGGCCTTCAGGTCGTGGCCTACGATGTCGCTCCGGCGGCGGTCGAGCGGGCTGGAACCATGCTGGGCGTGGCCGAAGCCGTGCTCGATTCCCTGGGCATCGCGCCGCCCCCGGCCGGCGCCGGAACGGTTCGCTTCACCGATGACATAGCCGACGCGGTATCGGGCGCCGACCTGGTCATCGAGAACGTTCCCGAGAACATTTCGATCAAGGCCGATGTCTATCGCGCCATCGATGGGCTGATAGCGGCGGACACGATCGTGGCGTCCGACACGTCGGGTATCCCGATCACCAAGCTGCAGGCGAATATCTCGCATCCGGAGCGGATGGTGGGCATGCACTGGTCGAACCCGCCGCACATCATCCCGATGATCGAGGTGATCGCCGGCGAGAAGACCGCGCCGCAAACCGTGGCGACGATCCGCGACCTGATCCGCTCGATCGGCCTGCTGCCGGTGGTGGTGAAGAAGGACGTTCCGGGTTTCGTCGAGAACCGCGTGCTCTATGCGCTGCTGCGCGAGGCGGTCGACCTTGTCGAGCGCGGCGTCATCGAGCCGGAAGACCTCGACACCTGCGTGTCCTGGGGCATCGGCTACAAGATCGCCGTGGTCGGGCCGATGGCGCTGCTCGATATGGCGGGCCTCGATATCTACAAGTCCGTCTCGTCCTTCCTCAACGCCGATCTTTCCAACCGCGACGATGTCGCGCCGATGGTGCTGGAAAAGACCAACGCGTCGAAGTTCGGCATCAAGTCTGGCGAGGGGATGTTCTCCTACACGCCCGAGCAGATCAAGGCGCTGCAAGGCGAACGGGCGCGCAAGCTCGTCGCGGTGCGGCGCATCCTGGAAGGACGGGAGTAGCCGATGGCCTATCATGCTCACAAGGCCGGCCGGATTTGGGTGCCGCATGGAGGGGCAAGCCATGCGCATTGAACCCATTCGACCAGCAGGCGGCCGGCCGGCCCATATCCGCCACCATGACGACCTGATCTCCGCCCAAGGCGTTTCGGTGACGCTGGCCAAGCAACTGGTTCTGCAAAACATCAATCTTTCGGTACCGAAGGGATCGTTTGTCTCCCTCATCGGCCCTTCCGGTTGCGGCAAGAGCACCTTGCTCAAGATTCTGGCCGGGCTCGTCGATCCGACAAGCGGCAGCGTTTCGATCGCCGGGGTTTCGCCAGTCGAGGCGGCGCGCAAGCGCATGATCGGCCTCGTCTTCCAGGAGGCCAACCTGCTTCCCTGGAAGAATGCCGTCGACAACGCGTCGATGCTGCTTGGCATTGCCGACAAGTCGCTCTCGCGCGCGCAGTTGCGGGCGCGCGGCCAGGAGATGCTGGAGCTGGTGGGGTTGGGCGACAGCGCCCACAAGCGCCCCAATGAACTGTCCGGCGGCATGCGCCAGCGGGTCGCCATCGCGCGGGCGCTCGCGCTCGATCCGGCGGTGCTGCTGATGGATGAGCCGTTCGGCGCCCTCGACGCCATTACCCGCGACCAGATGGGCCAGTCGCTGCTGGAGATATGGCAGCGCACCGGCAAGACGATCGTGCTCGTCACCCACTCCATCGACGAGGCCATTCATCTGTCCCGCCATGTTCACGTGCTGGGCATCAAGCCGGGGCGGATCACCGAAAGCCTCGACATCGGGCTGCCCTATCCGCGGGATCTGTCGGTGACGGAAGATCCCGAGTTCGTCAGGCTGGTGGTTCAACTGCGCACCATGCTGCGCGCCAGCCATCAACCGGGAGGCGCGTCATGAGCGATCAACCCATCACCAATCTCTCGGAGTCGCGGCTTGCCTCGAGCTGGAGTCAGGCGACAGGCAGCTGGCTCCCAGCGGTCATCCTTCTGCTGGCGACGATCGTGGTGTGGGAAGCCGTGGTGCGAGTTTTCGCCATCTCAGCCTTCATCATTCCTGCTCCGACCGAGATCGCGCAATCGCTGGTCGCGCAATGGGCAACGCTGATGCAGGCGACGCTGGTGACGGCGGGCGAGATCCTGTTCGGCTTCCTTGTCTCCGTCGTGATGGGCATCGCCATCGCGTTGGTCATCGTGCGCTTCGACTGGCTGGGGCGGGCGCTATACCCGCTGGTGGTGCTGTTTCAGAACGTGCCCAAGGTGGCGCTGGCGCCAATCTTCATCCTCTGGTTCGGTTACGGGCTCGCGCCCAAGATCGGTCTGATCCTGGTCATCGCCTTCTTCCCGGTGACGTTGTCGATGCTGGCGGGAATGCAGGCGGTCGACCGCTCGCTGCTGTCGCTGATGAATTCGGTCGGCGCCAGCCCGACGCAGATCCTGTTCAGGATACGCGTTCCGCATTCGCTGCCGAACCTGATGGCCGGGACCAAGATAGCCGCCACGCTGAGCGTCATCGGCGCCATCGTCGGCGAATTCGCCGGCGCCTCGGACGGGCTCGGTTACGTCATCCAGTTCGCCTCGACACAGCTCGACACTGCGCTTGTCTTCGCGGCGCTGCTGCTCGTTTCGGTGCTGGGCATCGCCTTCTACTACGCAGCCGAGATTCTCGAACGCATCGTGGTGCCGTGGGCGCCGAAATTCAGCCAGTCGTAGGTCCGCTCTCAAACCAATGAAAAAGGGAACAAAAATGCTCAGACGCTCACTCATCAAGGCAGCCGCGCTTGCGGCGTGTGTCGGGACACTCGGCTTCTCGGGCGCGGCCTTTGCGGCCGACAAGGTCAACGTCCAGCTCGACTGGGTGGTGCGCGGCAACCACGCCATGTTCTTCGTCGGCAAGGAAAAAGGCTTCTTCGCCGAGAACGACATCGACGTCGCCGAAATCCGCAAGGGCTCCGGCTCGCCCGACGCCATGCGGCTGGTCGGCAATGAGAACGCGGATTTCGGCTTCGGCGATCTTCCCACGCTCGCCGTGGCCCGGTCGCAGAATGTCCCGGTGGTCGCGGTGGCCGCCGTCAACCAGCAGTCACCGCTGGCTATCATCTCGCTGGCCAAGACGATCAAGCTCACCAAGCCGGCCGATCTCAAGGGGCTCACCATCGGCATTCATCCGGCCGGCTCGACCTACATCTTCTTCAAGGGCTTCCTCGCGGCCAATGGCCTGACCGAGAAGGACATGACGCTGAACAGCGTCTCGCCGCCCTATGAGAGCTATCTTCTCCTCGGCCGGGTCCAGACTGTGGTCGGCTATGTCGACGCCGAGGTTCCCGAGCTGGAGGCCAAGGCCGGCGGTCCTGGCTCGCTCAGCATCATGATGGGCGCGGACCATGGCTGGAAGGCCTACGGCTCCGGTCTGTTCACCTCCGAGAAGATGATCAAGGACAAGCCGGATGTCGTTGCCCGCTTCGTCAAAGCCTACCGGGAAGCCTTCGACTATGTCGTCGCCCATCCGGAAGAGGCCGCCGAGATCACGGCCAAGGCGGCTCCAGGCTATGCGGACAAGAAGGATGTGCTGCTGGCGCAGATCAACGCCGACATCGCGTCGACCTTCACCAGCCCCGACACAAAGGAACACGGCCTCGGCTGGATGACGAAGACGCAGTGGGAGGAAACGCTGAAGACGCTCACCGATCAGGGCGTGCTCAAGGCGGCCCTGTCGGCGGACGACGTCTTCACCGACAAGTTCCTGGCGAAGGAATAGGGCGCGTCATGTCGCGGGCCGACGGATCGATGGGCGCCTACCGGCACGCGAGCCTGTCCTGCTCCATGCGGCAGGACACGGCGCGCTTCCCTTCGGCCGCGGCGGCACGGTCGAGCGTGATCTGTGCCCGCGTAGCATATACACGACCCGACAGGCCGCACCACAGCCGCTCGACGGGCAGGTTCTCGCGCTTGTCGTTGAGGATGGTGAACGTGCCCGTCTTCGGGTCGAACCAGAGCTCGACACAGGCGCTCTTGCCCGGCTCGACCGTCGTAATCCCGGCCGAATACCAGTGGGCGAAGTCGGCATTGCACGACAGTCCTTCACTGCCCGCATTCGAGATCGTCAACGGCACCATGTCGAGCCCGTCGGTGCCTTTGCGGACGATGACGTGGTGCAACTCAACCGCGCTGGCGAAGGATGTGAACGCCAGCATCGCCGGGAGGACATAACGAATCTTCACTTTGCCTGAGCTCCATGGGTAAATTTTTCTCAGGCAGTCTATCTCGCTTCTGCGCAATAACAACAAGAATATTGATTGGTGAATCAAACAGAGAGGGTAACATGTTAAAGCTTCTTAAGTGCAGTGTGAGTGCAATTATACTGAGCGGCGTCTTGCTCGGCGGGGCGCTTGCTGGCGAAGTCAATTCGATCGCCATCCTGACGCCTGAAGAAGGCACCGATTACGGCTGGAACCAGCAGGGCATCGATGCCGCCAAGGCGGCGGGCAAGGCAGCCGGCGTCGAAGTGGTCGTGGCCCAGGGCCTCGGCTATGGCGACGTTCGTCCGACGCTGCGCGAACTCGCGTCAGACGGCGCCAGCCTGCTGATCGCGCATGCCAGCGGCTACAACACGTCTGCGCCTGAAATCGCCAAGGAGTTGAAGGTTCCGGTGGCGATCGTCGACACGCCGAATGGCTTGGAGAAAGGTCTCGTCGCCGACTACACGCTGAGCGGCCACCAGGGCGCTTATCTCGCCGGCCGTCTTGCCGCCAAGATGTCGCGCTCGAAGTCGGTCGGCATCGTCGTGTCCGGCGAACCGCCTTCGTGGAACTCGCAGTCGGCGGCGTTCGCGCAGGGCGTGAAGGCCGAGAACCCCGACGTCAAGATCACCTATGCGGTGATCGGCCCGGCCGCCTACAGCGACGCGGCGGGTGGCAAGCGCGTGACCGAAAGCGTGATCGCCTCCGGCGCCGACATCATCTTCGGCCAGGGCAACGGCTCCAGCTTCGGCATGTTGCAGGCGGTCGAGACGACCAAGGCCACCGACGGCGGGAAGGTCTATTTCATCGACGTCATCGGCGACAAGTCGCCCATCGACAAGGGCTTCCTGCTGTCGTCGGTGGTGTGGAACATCGAGCCGGTCTACGCCGCGATGATCGCGGATATCAAGGCGGACACGTTCGGCACCAAGCACTATTCGATCGGCCTCCAGGACGATTCGGTGAAGCTTTTGAAGACCGCCGCGATCCCGGACAAGGTATGGTCCGAAATCCAGGCGGTGCGCGACGACGTCATCTCCGGCAAGATCAAGGTCGATCCGGTCTATGACGCCGCCGCCGTCAGGGCGCTGATGACGAGCGTCGCCCAGTAAGGCGGCGACCTGTCGGCTTCCGGAGGGGCGATCGGTTCCCCTCCGGACATTTCCCGTTTTTCCAGTGCTGGGCTTTCATGAGCAGTCTGTCTTCACCGCCTGCCGACAAGCGCGACATCGTCGCGCTCGAAGGCGTGACCAAACGCTTTCCCGGCATCGTCGCCAATGACGGCATCGACCTGTCGATCCGTCCCGGCGAGGTGCATGTGCTGCTCGGCGAGAACGGCGCGGGAAAGTCCACCTTGATCGGCATGCTGTCGGGACTGCAGCAGCCGGATGAGGGGCGCATCCTGGTCGACGGCAAGCCGACGCCGATCACTTCGCCGCGCCATGCGCTGGCGCTGGGCATCGGCACGGTGTTCCAGCACATGATGCTGGTGCCGACGCTGACGGTGGCGGAAAACCTGTTGCTCGGCGGGCCCTGGTGGCAGCGGCCCAGGACCGAGGAGCTGGAGGCGCGCGTCGCCGAGATTACCCGCAGCCTCGGCATCAGCGTCAAGCTGCACGCAAAGGTGTCGGAGCTTTCGCTCGGCGAACAGCAGCAAGTCGAGATCCTGCGCGCGATGGTGCGCAACAGCCGGCTGCTGATCCTCGACGAATCCACCTCGATGCTGACGCCGAAAGGCATCGAGGAACTCGGCGCCTTGATGCGCCGCCTCGTCGGACAGGGGCTGGCGATCGTCTTCATCACGCACAAGCTCAAAGAGGCGGCGGCCTTCGGTGACCGCATCTCGGTGCTGAAGCTCGGCCGCAAGGTCGGCGAGATTCCACCCGAGCGTTTTCGCACGCTCGGCGAGCAGGAGATCATCTCCGAAATCGTGGAGCTGATGTTCGGCAAGCAGAAGGACGATCCGGAGGCCGCCGAGCGGCCCACCCGCACGGTGCGTGCCGACGCCGCGCCGCTGCTTCAGGTCGCCGACCTCGCCGTTGCGCCGACCGAAAACGCGCCGGGCCTGTCGTCGATTTCCTTCGACATCCGCCCGGGTGAGATCCTGGGTATCGCCGGCATCGACGGCAACGGCCAGAAGCAACTGGCGGAGGCCTTGGCCGGCCAGCGTGCGGCGACCGGCGGTTCGGTGCGGCTGGAAGGCGCCGCCATCGAGGCGCTGAGCGTGGGCGAACGCCGCCAGCGCGGCCTTCGCTACCTGACTGACGACCGGCTCGGCGAAGGCACGGTCGGCAGTTTCCCGGTCTCCATCAACTTCTTCCTCAAGCACGTCGGCGCCTCGCCCTTCTGGCGCGGCGGCGTCGAGCAACGCACCGAGATCGACAGGCGCGCGGCCCAGCTGGTGCGCGAATACGATGTTCGCACGCCGAGCCTGAAGACGCCTGTCGCCCGGCTCTCGGGGGGCAATATCCAGAAGGTGCTCCTGGCGCGCGAACTGGCCGAAGGCGCCAGGGCGGTGATCTTCAACAAGCCGACTTATGGACTGGATCTCGCCAACACGCTTGCGTCGCGCCAGCGCATCCGCGACACGGCGGCGCGCGGCCTTGCCGTGCTGCTGATCTCCACCGACCTCGAGGAATTGCTCAGCATGTGCGACCGCATTGCCGTCATCGCCAATGGCTCGCTGGTTGGCACCGTCGCCAATGCCGACGACGCGCGCACCAAGGTCGGCCGCCTGATGATTGGACTGGCCGCATGAGCATCGATACCGCACCCGGCGCCAGCGCCAACGCACTCGACGCCACGAGCGGCGTCGCCACCCGCCGCGATATACTGCACCGGCTGCTGATGACGCTCGGGCCCATCCTTGCAGCCCTTATCATCGCCGGCTGCATCCTGCTTGCCGTCGGCGTCGATCCGCTCGCCTATTACGGCTACGTGCTGGAGAAGGGGCTGTTCTCGCCGCTGGGCATCCAGCAGACGCTGACGCGCATGGCGCCGCTCTTGTTCCTCGCCGCCGGCCTGATCGTGGCCTTTCGCGCCGGCATGTGGAATCTGGGCGGCGACGGCCAGTTCCTGCTCGGGGCTGTCACGGCGGCCGCCAGCGCTCCCGTCCTGGTGCAGGTTATGCCGGCCTGGCTGGCGCTGATCTGTTCGTTCCTGATCTCCATGGTGGTGGCCATGGCGTGGTCGCTGCTGCCCGCGCTGCTGCGCGCCTATCAGGGCGTGAACGAGATCATCACCACGCTGATGATGACGTTCCTCGGCACCTCGCTCGCCAACGTGCTGGTCAAGCTCGTGTTCCGCGACCCCGGCACGACCGTGCCGCAGACGCGTACCTTGCCGGTCGAAGACAGGCTGCCGCGGCTCTTCGACACGACCATCACCAGCGGCCTCGTGCTCGGACTTGCGGCGATCATCATCGTGCATCTGGTGATGACGCGGACAGCGTTCGGACTGAAATTGAGGATCGTCGGCGCCAATCCGCGCGCGGCGGTTCATGCCGGGCTCGGTGTGCCTGGCCTGACGGTTGCCGTCTTTGCCATTTCGGCGGGCCTTGCAGGCCTTGCCGGCGCCGTCGACGTCATCGGCGTGCAAGGCAATGTCCGCGCCGACTGGAACCCCGCCTACGGCCTGGCGGTCATTCCGGCGGTGTTCCTCGCGCGCATGAATGGCTTTGCCGCGATTGGCTTCGTGTTCCTGCTTTCGGTGCTTTCGATCGGCGGCGAGAGCGCGGCGAGGCGGCTTGGCGTGCCCAATCATTTCACGCTGGTGCTGGTCTCGATCGTGCTGATCGTGCTCGCCCTCGCTGAGTATGTCGACCACCGCTACAACCAGTCGAGAAAGGCCTGAGACATGACCGGGCTGTTCAGCGAGGTTTTTCTTGGCGCGCTGTTGTTCGGCGCCGTCACTGCGGCCGTCCCGCTGCTGCTTGCCGGGCTCGGCGAGCAGATGTCGGAAAAGGCCGGCGTGCTCAACATCGGCATTGAAGGCATGATGCTGGCCGGCGCCTATCTCGGCTTTGTCGGCGCCTTCTATTCGGGGTCGCTGTGGCTCGGCTTCCTCACCGGCGCCGCGGGCGGCGTCGCGGTGGCGCTGATCATGGCGCTGCTTTGCGTGTGCATCGGGCTGAACCAGATCGTCATCGGCATTGCGCTGACGCTGGGGCTGGAAGGTCTGACGGCGCTGCTCCATCATTTCCAGTTCTCGCGCAGCTATCCCCGCCTGCCGGCGGCGGATGCGACCGTCATTCCGCTGCTGTCCGACATTCCCGTCATCGGGCCGGCCTTCTTCAAGCATCACCTGATCGTCTACTTGGCCGTCGCGCTGGTGTTCGCCATGGGCTACGTCTACCGGCGCACGCAGCTCGGCCTCAACCTGCAGGCCGCCGGCGACAAGCCGGCCGCGCTCGACGTCGCCGGCATAGACGTCATCAGGACCCGCACCATCGCGGTGCTGACGACCGGCGCGCTGGCCGGACTGGGCGGCGCCTATCTCGCCAATGTGGGAGCGGGCCTGTTCATTCCGTTCATCACCAATGGCGCCGGCTTTCTCGGCATCGTGCTGGCCATGCTGGCGCGCGGCCGTCCGGTCTGGGTGCTGTTCGGCGCTCTGCTGTTCGGCGTGTGCCTGTCGCTGACCACGGCCATGCAGGTGGCGGGCATCAACATCGCGACCGACATCATCCAGATGCTGCCGTTCCTGGCGGTGATGATCATGCTGGTGCTGTTCGGGCGGCGCGCCAGCCTGCCTGCGGCGCTCGGCATTCCATATGAGCGCGGCGCGCGCTGACAGAAACCAGATGCGCGGATGGGATCCGCGCCAAGATAGGAGACGACAAATGTCGGATACCAAGGTCTACCTGCTCGACGGCGGCTCGCTCGTTCTCGACGGTTATCATGTGTTCTGGAATCGCGGCCCCGGCGGCGAAGTGCGCTTTCCCGTCTATTCGATCCTGATCGAGCATGCCGAGGGCCGGTTCCTCATCGACACCGGCTATGATTACGACCACGTCATGAAAGTGCTGCCTTTCGAGAAGCCGATCCAGGAAAAGCACCAGACCATTCCCGGCGCGCTGGCGCTGCTCGGGCTGGAGCCGAAGGACATCGACGTCGTCGTCAACTCGCATTTCCATTTCGACCATTGCGGCGGCAACAAGTATTTTCCACACGCAAAGAAGATCTGCCATCGCTCCGAGGTGCCACAGGCCTGCAATCCGCAACCTTTCGAGCATCTCGGCTATTCCGACCTGAGCTTCTCGGCCGAGGCGGCGGAGGCGCGTGGCGCCACCGCGCAGCTGCTGGAGGGCACGACGCGCGCCAATTCGACCTTCGAAGGCATCGAGGGCGACGTCGATTTGGCCAAAGGCGTGAAGCTGATCTCGACGCCCGGCCATTCGATCGGCCACTACAGCCTGCTGGTCGAGTTTCCCAAGCGCAAGCCGATCATGTTCACCATAGACGCCGCCTACACGCAGAAGAGCCTGGAGACGTTGTGCCAGGCAGCCTTCCATATCGACCCGGTCGCGGGCGTCAATTCGATGCGCAAGGTGAAGAAGCTGGCCGAGGATTACGGCGCCGAGCTGATGTACTCGCACGACATGGAAAACTTCAAGACCTACAAGACCGGCACCCAGTTCTACGGCTGAACGCCGCCAATCCGGAGACCACTCCCATGCGCTATTCCGATCATGCCGATCCTGTCATCACGCTGACCGCCGGGCCTGTCAACGCCTATGCGGAAGTGCTGCGTGGCCTCGGCCGCACCGTGCTCTACGACTATGACCCGGCGTTCCAGCTCTTCTACGAAAGAGTGACCGACAAGGCGCAGAAGGCGATGCGGCTGTCGAACAAGCCGGTCATCCTGCATGGCGAGCCGGTGCTCGGCCTCGAGGCCGCGGCGGCTTCCCTGATCGCGCCCGACGACGTCGTGCTCAACCTTGCCTCCGGAGTTTACGGCAAGGGGTTCGGCTATTGGGCGAAACGCTATTCGTCCAATCTGCTCGAGATAGAAGTGCCCTACAATGAGGCGATCGACCCGCAGGCGGTCGCGGCAATGCTGAAGGCGCATCCGGAAATCACCGTCGTTTCCGTCTGTCACCACGACACGCCATCCGGCACCATCAATCCGATCGACGCCATCGGCGCGCTGGTCTCGGCGCATGGCGCCTACCTTATCGTCGACGCCGTTTCTTCCTTTGGCGGCATGAAGACCCATCCCGAGGATTGCAAGGCCGATATCTATGTCACCGGTCCCAACAAATGCCTGGGCGCCCCTCCCGGCCTCACCATGATGGGCGTCAGCGAGCGGGCTTGGGCCAAGATGAAGGCCAATCCGCTTGCGCCGCGCGCATCGATGCTGAGCATCGTCGACTGGGAAGATGCCTGGTCGAGCGACAAGCCGTTTCCGTTCACGCCTTCGGTCTCGGAGATCAACGGGCTCGATGTCGCGCTCGACCTCTATCTCAACGAGGGGCCGGAGGCGGTGTGGGCGCGACACGCGCTTACAGCCAGGGCCACGCGCGCGGGCGTCGCAGCGATGGGCTTGTCGATCTGGGCAGCCAGCGACGGGATCGCGTCGCCGACCACCACCGCGGTTCGCACCCCCAACGGTGTCGACGAGAAGGCGCTTCGCCAGGCCGCGCGCGCCCGCTACGGCGTGGTGTTTTCATCTGGTCGCAGCGAAACGCTGGGGAAGCTGACGCGCATCGGCCACATGGGGCCGACCGCCCAGCCGATCTACGCCATCGCGGCGCTGACGGCGCTTGGCGGCGCCATGAACGCGGCCGGCCAGAAACTGGCAATCGGCAAAGGCATCGATGCGGCATTGGCCGTCATCGACGCCGACGCCTGAACGGACATCATCGGATCACGGATCGAGGGAGAAATTTCATGACTGGACGGCTTGCGGGAAAGGCGGCCCTGGTGACGGGCGCGGCGCAGGGTATCGGCAAGGCGATCGCGGCGCGGCTGGCGGCCGACGGCGCGACCGTCATCGTCAGTGACATCAACGCCGAGGGCGCAAAGACGGCCGCCGCGTCGATCGGCGGGAAAGCGAAGGCTGTCGCCGCCGATATCTCCGATCCAGCGTCCGTCAAAGCGCTTTTTGCTGAAATCCAGGCGCTGACCGGTGGCGTGGACATACTGGTCAACAACGCCAGCATCGTGCCGTTCATCGCGTGGGACGATGTCGATCTCGACCATTGGCGCAAGATCATCGACGTCAATTTGACGGGCACGTTCATCGTCACCCGCGCGGCCACTGACCAGATGCGGGCGTCGAACAAGGCGGGACGCGTCATCAGCATCGCCTCCAACACCTTCTTTGCCGGCACACCCAACATGGCGGCCTATGTCGCGGCCAAGGGTGGCGTCATTGGCTTCACCCGGGCGCTGGCCACGGAACTAGGCAAATACAACATCACGGCGAATGCGGTGACGCCCGGCCTGATCGAGAGCGACGGCGTCAAGGCGAGCCCGCACAACGAGGCGTTCGGCTTCGTCGAGATGCTGCAGGCGATGAAAGGCAAGGGCCAGCCCGAGCATATCGCCGACGTCGTATCGTTCCTGGCGAGCGAGGACGCCCGCTGGATCACCGGCCAGACGCTGAACGTCGACGCCGGGATGGTCAGGCATTAGCCGCTGAGACCGAAATTTTCCGACGACGTAGCTTCAACTGCTCAGGTCGAGTGTTTGGATACCGCCGGTGAATACGGCGACAACCGCCTCCGTGGTGTCCTTGAGCGATATGCCGGCCGCCGATTGCGCAGCGGAAATGCCGAGCAGACCGATCCCGGTCGCCGTTTTGCGTCTTCCAGGGCGGCACCGGCCCGTGGCCATTGGCACATCCGCCGGAACCGCAATCGCGCGGCGCCCTCGATTCGAGTTCGTCGGCAAGGAAAGGGCCGCTGCTTCGGTTTCGGCGAAGCAAAGGACAGAAAAAGACTTCTTTAGGCGACCCGGCCCGGATGCTCTCTTGCGGAACCTAGAAGAAGGCCCGCCTGGGAGGGCGACGCATAACAAGAGAGCGGCTGCCGAAACGACAGCCTGGCATACGCCACTCGAATGAGGCCGATGCCAGCAACAGCCATGGGGAACCACGACAATGAAGACATTCCGCAATTGCCTGATGACCGCGGTCAGCGCAGGCCTGCTGGGCTTGGGGCTTGCCGCCCCCGCTGACGCCGGCGCCATCCGCCTCGGCATGACCACCTGGGTCGGCTACGGGCCGCTGTTTCTTGCCCGCGACCTCGGCTACTTCAAGGAAGCCGGCGTCGACGTCGACCTGAAAGTAATCGAAGAATCGGCGCTCTATATGGCGGCGGTCGCCGGCGGCGATCTCGATGGCGCGGCATCCACAGTCGACGAATTGATGAAGTACCGCTCCGACGACCTCTGCTTCAAATATGTCGTGGCGCTTGACGACAGCCACGGCGGCGACGGCGTCGTCACGCAGGCCGACGTCAAGTCGCTCAAGGATTTGAAGGGCCAGCCCGTCGCCCTGAACGAGGGCTCCGTTTCCGAATTCTGGTTCAACGTGCTCCTGAAGAAGGAAGGCATGACCGAGGACGATGTCAGCATCACCAACATGACCGCCGATGACGCCGCGACCGCCTTCATCGCCGGCCAGGTTCCCGCCGCAGTGACCTGGGAGCCGCACCTGACCGAAGTCCGCAAGGGCGGCAAGGGCAAGGTGCTGATCGACTCCGCGACGACGCCCGGCCTGATCGTTGACGTGATCGCGCTCAAATGCGACCTGATCGAGAAGCATCCCGAGGATGTGAAGGCTTTGATCAAGGGCTATTACAAGGCGGTCGATTACATCAAGACCAATCCGGACAAGGCCTATGAGATCATGGCCAAGGGCATTGGCGGCTATCTCGAGAAGCCCGAGGATTTCGCGGCCGGCGCCCAGGGCGTGCGCTACTACGACCGCGCCCGCAACCTGGAATTCTTCGGCACTCCGGAAAAGAGCGAGGCGTCCGACCTGGTGAACTTCGCCCAGGATATCTGGGGCAAGGCCGGCAAGCTCAAGATGACGATCGACGCGAAGACCATTCTCGACACCGATTTCATCAAGGAACAGTAAGCCTTCGAAATCCGTCGGGGTCGGCTTGACAGGCTGACCCCGCTTTTTCTCGAAAGCTTCAGTTTCGCGCTTAAATCTACGGAGGCCATCCTATGGCACAGAGGCGGACGGCGTGGACACGCCTGACGACCCCATTCGCCAACATTCCCGCCAGCACCGCAACCACCCTCGCATTGGCAATGTGGATAGCCGTGATCGGCGGCTGGGCTCTTCTGTCCTACGGCCGCGTCGTGCCGAGCATGTTCCTGCCGACGCCCGGAACCGTGCTGCAGACGGCCTATCGCATGTCGCTCGACGGCAGTCTTTTCTATCACACTTTCACCAGCGCCAAGGTGGTGATCCTTGGCTTCATCGTGTCCTCGGCGATCGCGGTGCCGCTAGGGCTGTGGATGGGTACCTACCGGGCGGTGCAGGCGCCGCTGGAGCCGCTGGTCAATTTCATCCGCTACCTGCCGGTGACCTCTTTCGTGCCGCTGTTCATCCTGTGGATCGGAATCGGCATCGAGCAGCGCATAGCGGTGATCTTTTTCGGCACGTTCTTCCAGCAGCTCGTGATGATTTCCGACTGCGCGCGCAGCGTCTCCCGAGACCTGGTCAACGCCTCCTACACTTTAGGCACCAGGCGTAGCGAAGCCGTGTGGCACGTCATCTTTCCGGCAGCGCTTCCGGCGATCCTCGACACGCTTCGCGTCACCATGGGCTGGGCCTGGACCTACCTGGTCGTGGCGGAATTGGTCGCGGCGTCGAGCGGCCTCGGCTATATCAGCCTCAAAGCGATGCGCGGCTTCCAGGTCGATGTGATCTTCATGGCGATCGCTGCGATCGGGCTTCTTGGCCTCATCACTGACACGGCATTCCGCATTCTCCGGGCGAGGGTCGCGCCATGGGCAGCCTGACTATGAACGCCTCCTCGCAAACCGCAGCCGGATCAAGGGTAGTGATGACCGAAACCATCAAGGCGAACAACCCGGCTGGCACGACCCATGCAGCCGGCGATCAGCGTTCGGCCGGCACCACCATGGCCATCGAGGACGTGACATTGCGCTATGGCGACGTCAATGGCGTGCTGGCGCTGGACGATGTGTCGCTGCAGGTCGCCAAGAACGAATTCTGCGTCATCGTCGGTCCGTCAGGATGCGGCAAATCCAGCCTGCTCTATCTGGCCGCCGGGCTCAATGACGCCACCTCGGGCAGCATCAAGGTCGACGGCAGGGAAGTGATCGAGCCAGGTCCCGACCGGGGCATGGTGTTCCAGAGCTACACCTTGTTTCCCTGGCTCACGGTGCGCGCCAACATCGAATATGGCCCCAAGCGCAAGGGTCTGCCGGCGGAGCAGCGCAGGCAGATCGTCGACCAGTATCTCAACGAGGTCGGCCTTGCGCCATTCGCCGACCATTATCCGGCGCAACTCTCAGGCGGCATGAAGCAACGCGTGGCGATCGCGCGCGCCCTTGCCAACGACCCGGCCGTTCTGTTGATGGACGAGCCGTTCGGCGCGCTCGACAGCCAGACGCGCGGCACCATGCAGAAGCTGCTGCTGCGCGTCTGGGAGCGGCAGCAGAAGACGGTGCTCTTCGTCACCCACGACATCGACGAGGCGCTGGTCCTGGGCGACCGCGTCCTGGTGATGACGGCCCGGCCCGGCAAGATCAAGGCCGAGATCAAGGTCGACATCCCGCGGCCGCGCTCTATGGACGTGATCCTCGAACCCGACTTCATCGCGCTCAAGCGCCGCATCCTCGGCCTCCTGCACGATGAGATCGACGAGGATCACTGAGGGCAAATGGTCGGGAGCATCGAACGCCCGAACCCGAGGCGGCGGACGTCTGCCGCCCCGGACCCGATCAGCCTGTCAGCTCAGCTGTCCGGCGGCTTGCGAGATAAGCCGGGCGATCTCGTGCGGGTGAGAGATCAGCGACAAATGGCTTGCCTTCACCTCGATGGTTCTTGCGTTCATCCGCTTTGCCATGAAGCGCTCGAGATCAGGGTTGATCGTGCGATCCTCCGTCGATACGGCATACCAGCTTGGCTTCGAGCGCCAGGCCGCCTGCGTCGTCTTTCCGGTGAAAAGCTTGTCCGAGATCGGCCCCTGGACGGCATAGAGGATACGCGCCTTCGTGTGCGGAATACCGCCGGCGAAATCCCGCAGGAAAGCCTCCTCACTGAGCTTGCCGTAGCCTTCGGACCAGACGAGGCCGGCGGAAGCCGGTGGCGCCGCAAAGGTCTTGGCGAGCGCCGTGTAATCTTCGCCGGCGTCCGGCGCGCGCGCCGCGACATAGACGAGCGAGGAGACCTTCGGGTCCATCCCCGCTTCCGTGACGATCATGCCAGCAAAGGAATGTCCAACAAGCACCGTCGGTCCATCCTGGAGAGCGATCGCGCGGCGCGTTGCCTCGACGCCTGCCTCCAGCGTGGTCAGCGGGTGCTGGACGACGGTTGACCTGAAGCCGGCCTGCTGCAGGATGCCGACCACGTCCGACCAGCACGAACCATCCGCATAGGCGCCATGAACCATGACTACATTGCGCAGCTTCGGGGTCGTCTGCGCTCGCGCCCTGGGTGAGCTGGCAAGGAGGCTCGTGGCCATTCCGGCGGCAAGCGTGGTGGAGAAAGTGCGCCGATTCATCATAATCGTGGGTTCCTTGAGAGATTTGCGGGGGCGGCCGATGCTTGGCCGAGCCGCGCTGGAAGTGCTTCGCGCGGCGTCTACGCCCAGTCTTCGCAACCTGCGGAACCTTCGTTACGGCCGTCACGGCTTCGTGACCGCCTCGGTCGGGGGTCTCGCCGGAAAAATCGGCGCATCACCGCCTTCGCGGCCGCTACGGGTTGCAAGGGCGCTCCCCGGTTCAGGGCAACAATCGGGCAGCTCAGCGAAATGCCGAGCGGCCCAATTTCGAAGGCGAGGCGATCTTTACCGTTCGCCGTTACGCGCCCCTACCAAGGATCATCTCCGAAGCCTTCTGCCCGATCATCATGCTTGGCGCGTTGGTGTTGCCGCCGATCAGCTTCGGCATGACCGAAGCATCCGCGACGCGAAGTCCGTCCACGCCGCGCACCTTGAGCGTCGCCGGATCGACGACGGCCATGTCGTCCGTTCCCATCCTGCAGGTCCCGACCGGGTGATAGACGGTCAGCGCTTCGGCGCGCAGATAGGCGAGGATCTCGTCGTCGCTGCTTATATCCTTGCCCGGAAGCATCTCCTTGCCCCGCACCGCGTCGAATTCGGACGAGGCAAAAATCCGGCGCGCGATCTTGATGCCTTCGACTAGCACCATGGCGTCGTCCTCATGCGTGAAGAAACGGTGGTCGATCAGAACATCCCGGCGAGCACTGTCTCGCGACAGCCTGATCTCGCCCACGCTTTTCGGCCGAAGCACGCAGGTGTGGATAGCGTAGCCGTGACCGTATTCGATCAGCCTGCCGCGATGGCTGCGATATCCGGGCACGAAATGGAACTGGATATCGGGAAGGCCGTTCGCGTACCTGGTCTTCGCAAAACCGCCGGCTTCGACATAGTTGGTGGTTAGCATGCCCTTGCGGCGCGCGAAATACTGGAAAGGCGCTGCCGCCATTCGCGGCAGGTTGGCGAGCGACAGGCCGAGCGTCCTGGTGCTTTTGGAGCGCACCGTGATCATGCCGTCGACATGATCCTGCAGGTTCTTGCCGACGCCCGGCAGATCGAGCACCGGCGTGATGCCGATCTGCTGGAGCTCATCTGCCGGTCCGATGCCGGAGGCCATCAATATCCTGGGCGAGTTGATGGCGCCGGCCGAAAGCACGATTTCGCGGTTGGCCGAGAGCGTCTTCTGCTGGCCCTCATGCCGCACGCGCATCCCCGTCGCCCGCCCTTCGGCGATGACGAGGTCGATCACCTCGCATTCTGTGAGCAGCGTGAGGTTCTTGCGGTCGAGCACCGGACGCATGAAGGCGCTGAAGCTGCTGAAGCGCTGGCCGCGATCCTGGGTGACATTGTAGATGCCGAGGCCGAACTGGCTTTCGGCATTGAAGTCGGTGTTGGCGGGGAGGTCGGCGTTCTTGCCGGCCTTGACGAACATGCTTGAAAGCACGTTCGGGTCGCGCGGATTGTCGACCAGCAGTTCGCCGTCGCTGCCGTGATAGCGCTGGTCCTGGCCGAGCAGGTTGCGCTCAAGCTTCTTGAACACGGGCAGCACGTCCCGATAGGCCCAGCCGGCGCAGCCGAGTCCGGCCCACTCGTCATAGTCCTCGGCGGCGCCACGGATATAGACCATCGAGTTGATCGAGCTCGATCCGCCCAGCGCCTTGCCGCGGTTGACCGGAATGCTGCGGTTGTTGAGGGGCGGCTGCGGCACGCCGACGAAACAATAGTCGTAATTAGGATTGCCGTAGAGCGAAAGGATGCCTGCCGGCACCTTGACCCGCAGGCTGTTGTCGCTGCCGCCGGCCTCGATCAGGCATACTTTGACTGACGAATCGGCGCTCAGCCGATTGGCGACCACGCAACCGGCCGAACCGGCGCCGACGACGATGTAGTCAAAGCTCTCAGTCTGCATCCCAGCCCCTCGAGAATTCCGGAACTCTAGGTGCGTCTCTCGGCGCGAGAAATTCGGAAATGGTTACGCGTGACTTCGGAGATTCGTTATGGGCCCGCGCTGGTACGTGCTGCTACTTGTGAGCGCCAGAAGCGGTCGGATGGCGCAGCCTGTGTGCACCCACCCGTGGCCCAAGGTCGGTTTCATCCCGCGCGGCGGAAGCTGTCGGATGATCAAAAAAGGACTGAGCATGTCGGTTGAGACGGTAGACACGCTTGTCGTTGGCGGCGGCCAGGCGGGGGTGGCCATGAGCGAGCACCTGAGCAAATGCGGGGTACCCCATCTCGTCCTCGAGCGCGGCCGGATTGCCGAGCGCTGGCGCTCGCAGCGCTGGGATTCCTTGGTCGCCAACGGCCCGGCCTGGCACGACCGTTTCCCGGGCATGGAGTTTCCGGTGACAGGACCCGACGGCTTTCCTTCCAAGGAAGAGGTCGCCGACTATTTCGTCGCCTACGCAAAGCAGATCAACGCGCCGATCCGCTGCGGCGTCGAGGTCAAGCTCGTGCAGAGGAATGTCGGCCGTCCGGGATTCCGCGTCGAAACCTCGGATGGCGTGATCGAAGCCAACAGCGTCGTCGCCGCGACCGGGCCTTTCCAGGTCCCCGTCATCCCCTCTCTCGTTCCTGCTGATGCCGGCCTCCTGCAAATCCACTCCAGCGCCTACCGCAATCCGGCGCAGTTGCCGAGAGGCGCGGTGCTGGTGGTCGGCGCGGGATCTTCGGGCGTGCAAATTGCCGATGAGCTGCAGCGCGCCGGGAGGCGCGTTTATCTCTCGGTCGGCCCGCACGATCGTCCGCCGCGTTCCTATCGCGGGCGCGACTTCTGCTGGTGGTTGGGCGTGCTCGGCAAATGGGACCTCGAAACGCCAGGGCCTGGCACGGAACATGTCACGATCGCTGTGAGTGGCGCGCGTGGCGGCGAGACGATCGATTTCCGCCGCCTGGCCGCGCAGGGGCTCACCCTCGTCGGCATGACCAAGGCATACCAGGACGGCGTGATGAGTTTCGCGCCCGATCTTGCGAAGAATATTGCGCGAGGCGACGCCAATCTGATGTCGCTGCTGGACGAGGCCGATGCCTATGTCGCGCGCAACGGCCTCGACCTTCCGGAAGAGCCCGCTCTCCGCAAGATTGACCCCGATCCGGACTGCGTGACCAATCCGATCCTTAATCTCGATCTTGCCGAAGCCGGCGTGGCGACGATCATCTGGGCGACGGGCTTCGCCGTTGACTACAGCTGGCTGAAGGTCGATGCCTTCGACGAGAAGGGCCGGCCAAGGCACCATCGCGGCGTCTCGACCGAGCCGGGGATCTATTTCCTGGGGCTGCCCTGGCAATCGCGCCGAGGGTCGAGCTTCATCTGGGGCGTCTGGCACGATGCCAAGCATGTGGCAGACCGTATTTCGACGCAGCGCAAATATCTGGCCTACCATGCCGCCGCGAAGCGCGAGCCCGTGGACGCCTGACCAAAGCTGCGAGCCCGACCCAATTGGAGACCAAGATGGCGCATACGCGAATTCGCAAATT
Organism: Mesorhizobium sp. M2A.F.Ca.ET.043.02.1.1; assembly: GCF_003952405.1. NCBI lineage: Bacteria > Pseudomonadati > Pseudomonadota > Alphaproteobacteria > Hyphomicrobiales > Phyllobacteriaceae > Mesorhizobium > Mesorhizobium sp. M2A.F.Ca.ET.043.02.1.1. The sequence goes on along the minus strand of NZ_CP034445.1, from coordinate 1,087,391 downwards.
CAACACCAAGGAAACCTATCCCGAGCAGAAGCTCGACAATGATCTCTGCCAAGCGGTTGTCACCCGCGGCGGCCGCACCGTCTATCTGCGCGGCCAGTGTCCGCAGGATCTCGACACGGCCAAGAACATCGACAGCCACGATCCGGCCGAGCAGACGCACAAGGTCATGCAGAACATCAGGCAGCTCATCGAGGAGTGCGGCGGCACGATGGAGCATCTGGTGAAGGTGGTGGTCTACATCACCGACGTCCGCCATCGCGAGGCCGTCTACCGGACGATGGGTGAATACATCAAAGGCGTGCATCCGGTCTCGACCGGGCTGGTCGTGTCGGCGCTGGCGCGGCCGGAATGGCTGGTCGAAATCGACGGCACCGCCGTCATACCGGACTGAGGCCATGACCTTTTCCATCGTTGCGCGCTGCAGGCGGACAGGCATGTTTGGGGTGGCGGTGTCGTCGTCGTCTCCGGCTGTCGCGGCGCGCTGCGCCTACGCCCAGGCGGGTGTCGGCGCGGTCGCCAGCCAGAACGTCACCGATCCGACGCTCGGGGTCCGGGCGCTGGAGCTGATGGCGCGCGGCGCCTCCGCTGCCGAGGCGGTTGCGATCATCAAGCGCACGGCCGCCTTCAGCGAATACCGGCAGGTGCTGGCGGTCGACGCGGCCGGCGGCAGCGCGATCCATTCCGGGCCGAAAGCGCTGGGCATCTGGGCCGAGGCGCGCGGCGAGGACGTCGCCTGCGGCGGCAATTTGCTCGCAAATGGTGGCATCCCGCAAGCCATGGTCGACGCCTTCCTCGCTTCCGAGGGCCATCTCGGCGACCGGCTGATCGCCACGATGCGCGCCGCGCTCAAGGCGGGCGGCGAGGCGGGGCCTGTCCGCTCCGCCGGCATGAAGCTGGTGCGCGATGTGTCCTGGCCCGTCGCCGATTTGCGCTGCGACTGGACCGAGGCGTGTCCGATCGAGCAACTCGCAACGCTGTGGGAGATCTACAAACCGCAGCTCGATGCCTACGTCACCCGCGCCCTCAATCCGTCCGATGCGCCGAGCTACGGCGTGCCCGGTGACGAGTAGTCCGACCAGTTCCGGAGTCGGCATACGAAACCCGGCGACCCGCTCGACCCGGCATCCAGAATAGGTGCGATGGTCGATGCGCGGCGTGCCGCGAACGTCGTGCGTTCTGAAGACCGCCTGAATCAAGTACCGAGCGGCCGCGACTTGATCGCCGGGTGCAAACCGGCAACATAGGACTATGCCGCTCCGCTTCACGCTCAGACAGCTCGAATATTTCGTCGCCGTGGGCGAAGCCGGCTCGATCGCCAAGGCGGCCGAGCAGGTGAATGTCTCGCCGCCCTCGATCTCGGCTTCGATCGCGCAGCTCGAAGCGGAGTTCGGCGTCCAGCTCTTCGTGCGCAAGCATTCGCATGCGCTGGCGCTCACCGCGGGAGGGCGCCTGTTCCTCAAGGAAGCCGCGCGGCTGCTCAACGATGCCGATGCGCTGCACGACATTGCCGGCGATATCGCCGAAAAGGTGCGCGGGCCGCTGGCCATCGGCTGCCTGCTCACCTTCGCGCAGATCGTGCTGCCGGCGCTGCGCAAAAAGTTCGAGGACGCCTATCCGGATGTGCGCGTCCGGCAGTTCGAGCGCAACCAGGGGCAATTGTTCGAGATGCTGCAGCGTGGCGAAATCGATGCCGCGCTGACCTACGATCTGGAATTGTCGCAGGACATGACGTTCGAGCCGTTGATGCAATTGCCGGCCTATGTGATGCTGCCGGCCGAGCATCGCCTGGCAGGGAGGGCGGGTATCACGCCCGAGGAACTGGTCGACGAGCCGATGGTGCTGCTCGATCTGCCCTACAGCCGGGAATACTTCCTTTCGGCGTTTCAGGGCCTGCGGCCCAAGATCGCCGAGCGCACCGGCGACATCGCCGTGATGCGTTCGATGGTCGCCAACGGCTTCGGCTACGGCATCGCCAATATGCGGCCGCTCAACGCCATGTCGCCGGACGGCAAGCTGCTGGTCTTCGTGCCCTTGCTGGGCGACATCAGACCGCTGACCATGGGCATTGCGCTGCCCAACGCCGAGCACCGCACGCTGACGGTGCAAGCCTTCATCGACCATTGCCGCCGCTTCGTCGTCGAGCAAGGCGTCTTCGGCACCGAACGCATCGTCAAGTGAGATTCACGGCCAGCCGTCGGCGAGCCGCGACAGCAGCCGCTCCAGCATCTCGTCGCAGCGCCGCAACTGCTCGACGCTGACGAATTCGTCAGGCTTGTGCCCCTGCGCCATCGAGCCCGGGCCGCAGACGACGGAAGGTGTGCCGAGATCGCGGCTGAACAATCCGCCTTCGGTACCGAAGGCGACTTTCATGGTGCTGTTGGCGCCGGTCAGCGATTTGACGAACGCGACCGCTTCCGAAGCGGCCGGCGTGTCGAGGCCCGGATAGGTGTTGGTGATCTCGATGTCGATTGCCGCTTCGGGGGCGATCGAAGCGGCATCCGCGGCAATGCGTGCGGCCGCACTGCGCAGCCTGTCGAGGATGCCCGTGGCATCCTCGGCGGCGACGTTGCGGATCTCGAAGTCGACCACGCAAAGGTTGGGCACGATGTTGAGCGCCACGCCGGCATTGATCTTGCCGACATGCACCGTCGTGTAGGGAATGTCGTAGTCGCCGTCGCGGGCGCCGTCGCGGGCAAGCCGGTCCTGTTCGTCGCGCAAGGCTCGCACAAAATCGCAGCCGAGATGGATGGCGTTGAGCGCCAGCGGAGCAAGCGCCGAATGGCCTTCGCGTCCCCTGCAGACGGCGCGTGCGGCGAGCTTGCCCTTGTGCCCGGTGGCCACCTGCATGTCGGTCGGCTCTCCGACGATGCACAGCAGCGGGCGCCGGGGCGCCGCGTTCATCATGTCGATCAGGTCGCGCACGCCGAGGCAGCCGACCTCCTCGTCATAGGAGAGCGCCAGATGCAAGGGCGTGCGCAGCGGCATCTTCGCTGCCTTGAGGCAGGCCGCGAGCGCTGAGGCGACGAAGCCCTTCATGTCAGCCGCGCCGCGCCCATAAAGCTTGCCGTCGCGTTCGGTCATGGAGAATGGCGGCAGCGTCCAGTTCTGGCCGTCGACAGGAACGACGTCGGTATGGCCAGACAGCATGATGCCGGGCCTGTCGGACGGGCCGATGGCGGCAAACAGATTGGCCTTGTGGCCGTCGGCGCTGTGGATGAGCTGGCTGGCTATGCCGCTCGTTTCGAGCAAGTCAGCCACATAGAAGATGAGGTCGAGGTTCGACTCGCGGCTCACTGTCGGGAAGGCTATCAGCCGTTCGAGGATATCGATGCTGCCCATGTGTCTTGTCCCGTTGCCGCAACCGGCTGTCTACATCGGGCGATGTCCGCCCTGAAGTCGCATTTGGCTCAGCTTCGATTCATTGCAGCCTAATCCCGGCGACGCGAGATTAGGCATGTCCTAACCCGCGCAGAAGAATTCCGTAGTTTTCCCGCGCCGGCGCCAACTTATGAGTAGTCTCCGGAGCATCGGCAGCGCCAGCCGACGAGAAGGGAAGTACAATGCGCGACCCACGCTACGACATTCTGTTCGAGCCGATGAAGATCGGTCCGGTGACCGCCAAGAACCGCTTCTACCAGGTTCCGCACTGCAATGGCGGCGGCTATCGCGATCCGTCGGCCGCGGCCGAGATGCGCCGCATGAAGTCCGAAGGCGGATGGGGCGTCATCTTCACCGAACAGACGGAGATGCACCACACCTCGGAGATCACGCCCTTCATCGAGCTCCGCCTGTGGGACGACGCCGACATTCCGGCTTTGGCCAAGATGGCGAAAGCCATGCACGAATATGGCGCGCTGGCCGGCATCCAGCTCGCCTATTCCGGCATCAATGGCCCCAACCTCTACACCAAGGAGGTTCCGCGCGGGCCGTCGGCTTTGCCGATCCGCACCTTCACCAATGATCCGGTGCAGGCGCGCGCCATGGACAAGCAGGATATCCGCAACCTGCGCCGCTGGCACCGCAACGCTTTCAAGCGCGCCAGGCAGGCGGGTTTCGACCTTGTGTGCCTCTACGGCGCGCATGGTTTCGGCATCATCCAGCATTTCCTGTCCACCGCCACCAACCAGCGCAGCGACGAATATGGCGGCTCGCTGGAGAACCGTTCGCGGCTGATGCGCGAGCTGATCGAGGAAGGGCGGGACGCGATCGGCGATACCTGCGGCCTGACGCTCAGGCTGTCGCTGGACGAGATGATCGGCGAGCTTGGCTTCGCCAATTCCGAAGTCCGCGACATGATCGAGATGCATGCCGAGCTGCCTGATCTCTGGGACCTCGCCCACGGCGCCTGGGAGGATTGCTCGGGACCCTCGCGCTTCAAGGAAGAGGCAGCGCAGGAGAGCCTCGTCTCCGGCATCAAGAAACTGACCTCGAAGCCGGTCGTCGGCGTCGGCCGCTTCACCTCGCCGGATGTGATGGTGAGGATGATCAAGTCCGGCACGCTCGACTTCATCGGCTGCGCGCGCCCGTCGATCGCCGATCCCTTCCTGCCGAAGAAGGTCGAGGAGGGCCGCATCGAGGACATACGCGAATGCATCGGCTGCAACATCTGCATCATCGGAGACATGACCATGTCCATCTCGCGCTGCACGCAGAATCCGACCTTCATGGAGGAATGGCGCAAGGGCTGGCATCCGGAGCGCATGCAGGCCAAGGGTGACAGCGACAGCGTGCTGATCGTCGGCGCTGGGCCCGCCGGGCTGGAGGCCGCCCGCGCGCTCGGCCTGCGCGGCTATCAGGTGGCCTTGGCGGAAGCGGGCACCGAACTCGGCGGGCGCGTGGCGCGCGAGTGCCTGCTGCCGGGCCTGTCGGCCTGGGGCAGGGTGCGTGACTATCGCCAATACCAGATCAGCCAGATGCCCAATGTCGACATCTATTTTCAGAGCCGGCTGTCGGCGGACGACCTCCTGTCCTTCGGCTTCCAGAATGTCGCCATCGCCACCGGGTCGACCTGGCGGCGCGACGGCGTGGCACGCGCGCATGTCGTGCCGATGCCGATCGACGCCGCCATGCCGGTCTACACGCCGGACGATCTGATGGACGGCAAGGTGCCGGCCGGCAATGTCGTGCTGTTCGACGACGACCACTATTACATGGGCGGAGTTCTTGCCGAACTGATGGCGCGGCGGGGCGCCAAGGTGACCCTGGTGACGCCATCGGCCTATGTGTCGGACTGGACCCGCAACACGCTGGAGCAGGGCGCCATCCACCGCCGCCTGGCGGAGCTGGGTGTCGATATCGTCCTCAACAGGACCGTCACGGTCATCGTATCAGGCGGCGTGTTCACGGCCTGCGTCTACACCGGCGTGCGCCAGGAACTGGCGGCCGATGCCGTCGTCCTGGTCACGTCGCGCAACCAGGACGACGCGGTCTGGCGCGAGCTGAAAGCCCGCGAAAACGAATGGGCGGACAACGGCATCCGTTCGATCAAGGTCATCGGCGATGCCGAGGCGCCAGGGCCCATCGCCTGGGCCACCTATGCCGGCCACCGCTTCGCCCGCGAGCTGGACGAACCCGATATCGGCGATGCCTTGCCTTTCCGGCGCGAGGTGACGGCGCTGGCGGCGGAATAGAGCCGGTTCAGCTCAATCACACGTCGTCGCAGCCTTGAGCGCTTCGGCACGGGAGGGCGCGGGCAACGCGCCGATACGTCGAACAGAGGCATAGAATCTCGGATAGTTGCCGGAGCACAAGTCGAACAGGCGAAGGAAGGCCGGGACCTCTTCGCCGTAAACGGCAGTCGCGGCGAGCTTCGCGTTGTTGATCGGGCTGTCGAACCAGGCGTCGTAACCCCGGTATCCCGCCCAGCGCTTGTCGCGCATCTGCCGGTAGCGCATCCGCAGCCTGTCGATCGTGGCCGCCTTGGCGGCCGCCATTTGCGCGGGGCTGCGGGGACTTCCATAGACCTGTTTCAGCTCGTTCCGGGTCTTCGAGATCAGTCCGAGGAAATCCGCCTTGCGCTTGCGATCGGCTTCGTAGCTGCGCAATCCGGCGCGATTGCCGGTGGCGCGCAGCCATTTCCTCGTGCCGGTGGTTTCGACAGTAACCGCGAAAGCCTCGTTGAACGCAGAGTCGCCGTTCACATAGACTTTCTGATGCGCCAGCTCATGGAAGACAAGACTGGCGAGATAGGTGTCGTTCTGGCGCAGCATAGTGCTGAGCAGCGGATCGCTGAACCAGCCCAGTGTGGAATAGGCCGTGATGCCTGTCACATAGACGTCCAGCCCCTGCCGCTGCAGCGCGGCGGCATTTTCGAGCGCGTCCTTGCGCGAAAAATAACCCTTGTAGGGAACGCAGCCGAACACCGGAAAGCACCATGTTACCGGCGCGAGCGAGAATTGCGGCGCGGCAAAGACCGCCAAGGTCACATCGTTGCGGCCGACATCGACATAGCTGCGGTAACTGCTGTTGTCGGGCAGCGCCAGTTCTTCCGTGGCAAAGCGGCGGATGGCGGTGGCCGATGTCAGCTTGGCGCGCAGCGCCTTGGGCGTAGAGGGATCGCGGATCAGTTTTCCAACATTTTTCCGCGCGGCCATGATCTCGACATGGCCCTCCAGCGACTGCGCGTAGTAGGAAATGCTGGTGCAGCCGGTCACACCGGACGCCATGATCGCAGCAGCAAGCAATCGAAAAACGCGCTTCAAAGCTTGCCCACCGCCTGCTCATCTCCTCGGGAGCGAATGTCCCCTTGCTCGCCGAGTCTCAAACAGGCGCACCTGTTTTCGTCAAGACCTCGAGCGGGCGGCGCGGCGCTTGCCGCTCCGTCAAGACTTGACGATCTCCGTTACGCAGTGGACGTAGTCCATGCGATGGCCTTCGGGAGCTTGCGCGACGTCGGCTTCATAGGCGCCGTAGAAATCGTCGATGATCGCGGAGCGTTCGCTTGGCGGCCGCGAGGGATCGAGCGCGTTGGCGAAAACGGTCTCGGACCAGGAGCGCAGCGTCGGCACATAGGCGCGGGCGAAATCCTGCGCATTGCGGTGGGTGCGGAACGCCTCGGCATATGGGCAGGGCGTCACCATGGTGAATATCGTCTCCAGCCTTAGCCCGGCTTGCGACACAGGCGAAGCGGGATCGCGGAAGGGTGCCGCGAACTCGTCGGGCGTCTTGTAGAACTGCTGGAACGTCGCGTTGACATATTCGGTCTCGCTGATCCGCCCAGCCCGCAGCAGATCGCGCCAATGGCGGGCGAAGCTGTCGAACATGTCGGCGCCCGTCGTATGTCCGAGATAGCGGCCTTCCTCGTCGATGCAGAAATTGGCCAGCGCAAGCCGCCCGCCTGATCGCAATTCGCGCGCCCTGGCAAGCAGGATCGTCTCCCAATCGCGCAGCGCCTGGGCGCGGAACTGCTCGCGCTCGGCATTGCTTGCACCGACCGCCTGGACGTGGTCGGCGATCATGCACGGCCGCTTGCTGATCCAGTGCATCGCCGTCGCGGAAAAGCCGAAGGAGAGCGAATTGTCCGGCAGGATCTGGCGGTAGAAGCTGGTGCCGCTACCGAAGATGTAAAGCCCGGGCGTCTCGGCCAGCGGCGCTTCGGTGGAGGTTCCAAGAAGGCCCTGGCTGAGCCGGAACAAGGTCGAGAAATCGTTATGGGGCAGGTCGGTGTAGGTGATCGATATCGCCCGGTTCGGTTCCCTCTCCCGAACGGCGCCGATCAGCCGTCGCATCATGTCCATGGAAGTGCCCCCATCGGCGGCGCCGAAATCGGCGATGGCGAAGGGCAGGCCGTCGGCCAGTCGGGGCATCCTGGCGACAGCCTCGATGACGAGATCGCCGACCTTGTCGATGACGTATTTGGCGCCGACGGTGTTGGCCGAATAGTAGCCTGCGCCACGCATGGCGATCTTCTGGCCGTCGGCTGCACTCATTTTGTTCTCCCCTTGTTATTCATCGTCCACCCGGCCGCCACCGGCACCACGCACGCGCGATCTTTCGCTTTCCGGCACATAGGTTCTGGCGGCGAAGGAATTGAGCGCCGCAAGTGTCCGCTCGTCGATCGCGCCGCGCCGGCCTGTGGCTGGCTGCTCGGTTTCGGCGCGGCGTTCGATGACGACATCGGCGCGCGTCGCCAGCCCCACGGGCCGCGCTACGCGCATGGGTGAGCGGCGCAGCATGGCGTCGAACCAGACCGGCAGGCCGACATCCAGGATCGTCAGCGGCATAACGTTCGCTGGAGGCGGTTCGTCGAGCAGTAGGGCCGCCGTCCGGATCGGACAGAGCGGCCTTCCAGTCGCGGCGTCAGTCTCGCCGCTCCGCCAGCGCGCCGCGCGGGCAAGGCTGGGAGACTCGAAGGATTGTGCTTGTTCGGCAAGGCTCAGCATGGCCTTGCCCCAGTTGTCGTCCTCGGCCGCGATCCGGCGCGCCGCGCGGCCGACATCCTCGGCCAATCCCCATGAAAATCCGGCGCCCCGGGCCGTCTTGGCGCTCAGCGTTTCCACCTCGTTGAGCGACAGGTCGATCACGCGGCTTTTCCTGCCATCGTGGCGACATCCTCGATCAGCGGCTCGCCGCTGAACAGCGCGATGCGCAGCCAGCGGTCGGAGCGCGGATCGAAGCTCCGCGCGCCGAAGAACGCCAGCTTGGCGCGCAATATGTCGACGGGCCGCAATTCAGCGCCGATCAGATTGTCGTGGATCTCGGCATAGGGAAATTGCGCGACGATCTGGGCGCGCCGCACCGCATGGCGCCATTCGGGCCAGCGCAGCAGGAAGTCGGCGACACTGGCCGAGGCCGGCTCCTTTGCCAGCGCGGCCGCCAGGCCAAGCGCGTCGCGCGCGGTGGCCAGAGGCTGTTCGAGCTCGGCGCCGTCCTCCTCGAAGCGCTCGCCAAGCCGGGGCTCGAGCTTTTCCGCCGAGACGTACCAGAAGCGCGCATTGGCAGCCGGGTCGGCGAAGTCGATTGCCCTCGCCCAGGAATAGCAGTCGAGGAGCGCCCGGCGCAGCAAAGCGCAACTTATGCCGCCTTCGATGGCATGGCCTGGCGTTTCGTCGGCCTTCATCGTGTCGCCGAGCTCGTCGATCAAGGCGCCGTGCGGTTCGAGGATAAGGGAGACGCAGGCTTCCTGCCCCTCCAGCGAGAAGTGATCTTCGGCGAAGCGATAGAGTGCATCCCAAGGCCGCGGCTTCGCCAGAAGCTGATCGAGGTTTTCCGCCAGCGCGCCCAGGTCGGCGGCCAATATTCGGGTTGCCGTGGCCTGGCGGCTATCGTCGCTGTGCCAGCGGGCAACGCGCCGGCGCAGATCGGCGAGCGCGTTCGAGAAGGCGTCTCGTTCCGCCGCGCCGGCATGTGGTTCGGCGCGCACCCGCGCCAGCGCGGTTTCGCGGGCGAGGAACCAGCTATGCGTCAACAGCGGATGGCGCACGAGGAAGGGCGCCATGCCGAGTCCGGTCGCGTTGCCCACACCGAGCGCCCGGCGCAGGTCCGGCGCCAGCTTTGCCGCGCCGGCCGGATTGCGGCGACGGGCAATGTGATCGACAAGGTCGAAAGTGAAGGACCGGATCAGCCAGACGGTGAGCATTTCAGCCTGGAAGGATCCGGCAAGCTCCGGCCGTGAGGATATCTCGTCGCGATCCACGATGCCGAACTTGCCGTTGCCGTAGACCGCCGTGGTGCGAAGCAGATAGCCGACGCCGAGCAACTGCTCCTCATCCGGCTGTTGTCCCTGCGCCAGCGCCGCGGCGACGTCCTCGAAGAGCCTGACACTCTTGTTCGCGCGCGCCAGCACCAGTTCGCGGCTGGTGTAGCGGCCCGCCTCCTGCAGCGGCGCATTTGCCTCCAGCCGGGCGATGTCGGCGGCGTCCGGCAATCCGTCATAGAGCACGTAGCTCGTGTCCCAGGCCTGCGCGATCACGCGGTCCGAGCGCTTCTCGTCGTCGAGCGGCGTGGAGAACGCGACCAGGCTGTATATCCTTGCCGGCGTCTCGACCGCATAGACCGCGCGCCCGAACCCATTGTCGTCGAGGTCGAACAGGTGCTTGCGGACACGCCATTTCTCCCTGGCGGCGCGGCGGATCAACTGGCGCAGGAAGCTGAGCCGCGTCGGATGCGCCGCGCCAAGCCGCTTAAGGCGCATGACGACCTCCGGCGGGCGCAGCGCGATCGCCTCATGCGGCGATCCTGCGCAGGTTTTTCCGCGTGGCGAGGCGAAGAGCCTGACACCTCCACTCCCTGGGCTTCTCCCGGCGGGCCGCCAAATGAAATGACACCAGTCTCCGGCCCTAGGCTGGATACCGCGTGCCAGCGTCGGCGCCGCTTCTCTGGCTAGGCCGCGCATTTGACTCCAGCGCCGCGAACGACGCATTGCTGGCGGACAGTTCGCGTTCGCGCAGATCCAAGAATTCATCCAACCACCGCAGCCGCACGTAGCCTCCGTGTCGAGTACCCTAGGTACTCTGCAACGCGATCACGCGGTCCGAGCGCTTTCGTCGTCGAGCGCGTGGAAACTCCGAATTGCGATTCGTGACAGGCTGTATATCTTGCCGGCGTCTCGTACTTCCATCCACCCTTGCCGAACCAACACTCCGGCTATCAGACCGCGCGCCGAACCCATTTGTCGTGAGGTCGGACAGGTGTTGCGGACCGCATTCGGCCGCACCTCGATCGGCATGCCCGCGCGCGCCGAGCGCCTCGTGCCGGGAAGCCGCGCTTCGCCGATGAAGGCGCCGGCGACGGTTTCCAGATTGCCGGCGAACGCGCCGCCCGACGTGGCCTCGGGCGAGACCGCCAGGAGAACTGGCCGGTTCCGGGTGGCCCCTCCGGCCGTGCCGGAGAAGGGCTGGCGACAGCCCTGGATTGCCCCGGTCAGGCATGCGGCAAAGATCTCCACCAGTAATGCGGTGCCGACGCCCTTGTAGCCGCCCGCCGGCGCCATGGTGCCCTCAACGCTTCGCCTGCGTCGGTCGTCGTCTCGCCGCTCGCATCGAAGGCCCAGCCGGGCGGGATCGGTTCGCCGGCGCGAGCGCGCTTGATGACCTCGCTCTTGGCGACGACGCTTGCGCTCTGGTCGATGACGAAGCGCGCGCCGCCTGTCCGTCCGGGACGGCGAGCGACAAGGGATTGGTGCCCACGGCTGCCTTGCGGCCGCCCCAGGGCGCGATCGAGGCCGGCGCGTTGGTGAAACCCAGCCCGACCAGGCCGGCTTGAGCGATCCGTTCGGTGTGATAGCCGAGCGCGCCGCAATTGTAGGAATTACGGATGGCGAGCGCGGCGACACCTTGGGAGCGCGCCGCTTCGATCAGCGGCGGCAGGCCGAGGGCGATGCCGCGTGGCAAAGCCGTTGCCGGCATCGACGGCGACAAGCCGGCGCCGGGGCAGGCCGGAGTCAGGCCGGCTCGGCCGATACCACAGCCCGTGCGCTCAGCCGTCGCGCTCCGCAATAGTCGGCAGATACATCAGCCCGTGCGACTTCAAGCCGTCGCGCTCCGCCGCCGCGATGCCGGCGGCCAACGCCTCGGCCTGCCGCTCGCTTGCGCCGTGTCGGGTCAGCGCTTCTCGGGCGAGCGTTTCGATGCGGACTCTGCCTCCATCTCCGCCCCGAACTCTTTCTCGCCCGCCTGGGTCTGCTGGCGAATGCATTCGATGAAGCGCAGAGACGCGGGCTGCAGGTTCCGGCCTTCCCTGGTGATCCAGCCGACCCTCCGGCTCGAGCGTGGATCGGCAAGCGGGACGAAGCGCACGGCATGGCTGCATTTCCAGCGGCAGAGCCTGGGCAGGATGGTGACGCCGAGCCCGGCCTCCACCATCGCCAGGTTGGAGCTCACATTGGTCGCGGTGAGTTTCGAGCCGGCGGCAAGCGCCTCGGTCTCGGCAAGCCCGAGTGCTTCGGCCGCGCCATTGCGGATGAAGCTCTCGCCTTCAAGCTGCGCCCATTTCAACGGGCGCTTCGATGTCGCCAGCGGATGATCGACCGGACAGACGAAATCGAGCGGCTCTTGGAACAGAGGCTCGAAACTGAGCTGCGGCCGCTTGCTGGCAAGCACGCAAAGGCCAACCTCGACCATGCCGTTTTCCACCGCCTCGACGATGGCACTGGAATCGCTGTCGCGGACATGGATGTCGAAACTGCTGCCCTCGGCGCGAAGCTGGGCGATCGCGCGCGGCAGCAACGTCACGGCGACCGAAGGCACGCTTGCCACGTCGCAGCGTCCCTGCAGGTCCGCGGCGTAGCTGGTCATCGCCAGGCAGGCGCGATCGTAATGGGCGATCATGGCGCGCGCCTCGTCGAGCACGATGCGGCCGACCGGCGAGAGCGCGCCCTTGCGCTCGCTCTCGAACAGTGGCGCGCCGATATCGTCTTCCAGTTGCTTCAAGGTCATCGACACGGCGGACGGCGTACGGCCGATCTGATCGGCAGCGGCGCGCACGCCGCCGGTCTCGCAGACCGCGACGAAGCTGCGCATGCCGGTCAGGCTGATGGTTTTGGTCACTGTTAAGCTTGCCTGAACGTTTGTGCCAAAAATTGAGCTTGATTGAAGTTCACAGCATTGCTTAGGTTGTTGTCAACCGAATTGATGCAGGTCGAACAGGATGCTGAACGGTCGGAACTTCGTCGCCGGCGAATGGCGTGACGGCGCCGACTGGGTCGAGGACCTCAATCCATCGGATGTGACCGACATCGTCGGGCGCTTTGCCCAGGCGCGACCGTCCGACATCCATGACGCCGTTGCGGCGGCGCAAGGCGCGCAGCGCGAATGGGCGGCGGCGGGGCTGGAGGCGCGGGCCGCCGTTCTCGACGCCATCGGACGCGAGTTGATGGCGCGCTCGAAGGAGCTTGGCGAGTTGCTTTCGCGCGAGGAGGGCAAGACCCTGCCCGAAGGGATCGGCGAGGTCTATCGCGCCGGGCAGTTCTTCACCTATTTCGCAGCCGAGGCGCTGCGCAATCTCGGCGCCTCCACCGACTCGGTCCGGGCCGGCGTGGATGTCCTGATCGAGCGCGAGCCGCTCGGCGTCGTCGCGATCATTTCCCCTTGGAATTTCCCTGTCGCCACCGCGTCCTGGAAGATTGCGCCGGCGCTGGCCTTCGGCAATGCGGTGGTCTGGAAACCGGCCAGCATTACCCCCGCCAGCGCCTGGGCGCTGACCGAGATCATCAGCCGGCAGGCGATCCCGGAAGGCCTGTTCAACCTGGTGATGGGGTCAGGATCGACGATCGGCCGCGAGCTTGCCGCCAATGCCGACATTCAAGGGCTGAGCTTCACCGGTTCGGGCGCCGTCGGCTCCGGCATAGCCGCGCTCGCGGCGGCGCGGTTCGTGAAGCTGCAGCTCGAAATGGGATCGAAGAATCCCTTCGTGATCATGGACGACGCAGACCTCGATCGCGCGGTCGACCTTGCCGTGAACGGCGCCTTTGGCGGGACAGGCCAGAAATGCACTGCCTCGTCGCGCCTGATCGTGCAGCGGCCGATCCATGACGCCTTTGTCGAGAAATTGCTGGCGAAAACCAGGGCCTTGAAGGTCGGCCATGCGCTTGAGGCGGGCGTCCAGATGGGACCTGTCGTCAGCGCAGAGCAGCTCTCGGCCAATCTCGATTATGTGACGCTCGGCATCAGCGAGGGCGCCGAGCTTGCTACCGGCGGCGAGGCGCTCGACCTGGCACATAACGGGCACTACATGGCGCCGGCCGTCTTCCTCAACGGGCGCTCGCGCATGCGCATCAACCAGGAGGAGATGTTCGCGCCGATCACCTGCGTGATGACGGCCGACGATCTCGACGAGGCGATCTTCCTCGCCAACGACACGCCCTATGGGCTGACGGCCGGCATCGCCACGCGCTCCCTGGCGCGCGCGACGAAATTCCGCCACGCCTCGCGCTCGGGCTGCGTCATGGTCAACCTGGCGACCGCCGGCACTGACTATCACGTGCCGTTCGGCGGCGTTCGCGCCTCGAGCTACGGCCCGCGCGAGCAGGGACGTTCGGCGGTCGAGTTCTACACCCAGGTCAAGACGTCCTACATCCATGCGGGCGCGGGCGAATGACCGGCGACGCGCCGCAAGTGCTCATCGACGGGCTGCAATATTGCAACTGGTCGCGCGAAATTTTCCAGGAGATGCGCCGGGGCGGGCTGACCGCGGTCCATGCCACGGTCGGCTATCACGAAGGTTTTCGCGAGACGGTGCGCCATCTGGTGGATTGGCGCACACGCTTCCGCGACAATGAGGATCTCATCCTTCTGGCGCGCGACGCCGGCGACATCGAGCGGGCGCGAGCCTCGAACCGGACGGCTATTTTCCTCGGGCTGCAAAACCCGATGCCGATCGAGGACGACATCGGCCTGATGGAAATGCTCTTCGATCTCGGCATCCGTTTCATGCAGCTCACCTACAACAACCAGTCGCTGCTCGGCTGCGGCTGGATGGAGAAGGAAGACAGCGGCGTGACGCGGATGGGGCGCGAGGCGATCGCCGAGATGAACCGGCTCGGCATGATCATCGATCTGTCGCATGCGGGCGAGCGGACGACGCTGGAGGCGATCGCGCTCTCTGAGCGTCCGGTGGTCATCAGCCACGCCAACCCGCGCTGGCTCCGCGACAGCAATCGCAGTGTGTCCAAGGAGGTATTGCAGGCATTGCGCGAAAGGGAAGGGCTGCTCGGCCTCTCGCTCTATTCACTGCATCTTCCGAACGGCTCGGACACGACACTCGATCAATTTGGCAAGATGGCCGGGGAAGCGGCTGAAATCATGGGAGCGGAGCATCTCGGCATCGGCTCGGATCTCTGCCAGGACCAGCCCGACAGCATCCTGCGCTGGATGCGCGAGGGTCGCTGGACCCGCGAGGTCCAAGCCGCTGCAAGCTTCCCGACTCAGCCGTCCTGGTTCGGATCGAACCTCGATTTTCCCGGGCTTTCGCAGGGCCTACTCGCGGCGGGCTTCGACGAGACGGGAACATCCTTTGTGCTCGGCGGCGCCTGGAATCGCTTCATCCGGGACAGCCTGCCTTCCGCTGGCTGAATGCCGCGCTATTCTGCCGGCTTGTCGTCCGGGTGGCCAAGCTCGCAGAACCAGCCGCCGAGATATTTCACCGAGGGTCTCTTCGGATCGGGAATAGGCGTCTTCGCCTCGACGGCGGCGCGGTACGGCTCGGCGCTGTCCTGCGGGATGAAGCCGAGATGGCCGGCGCCGCTGTTGTCGACCATCTTCAGCTTGTTGTCGGATATGCCGAAGGAGATGGTGTGTCCGACGCGCGGCGCGGTGAGCGACGCCTCGACCAGGCGCACGCAGTCGGCGAAGGAGAGATAAGACCACAGCATGCGGCGATCGGCCGGTTCGGGGAAAGACGAGAAGATGCGCAGGCACACCGTCTCGATGCCGAACTTGTCCCAATAGAGCCTGCTCAGGCTCTCGACGAAATTCTTCGAAACGCCATAGAGGCTGTCGGGGCGCACGGGCGCGTCGACGCTGATATGCGCCTCGATCTCGTGATAGCCGATGGCATGCACCGAGGAGGCGTAGATGACGCGCTTCACCCCATGTTTCCGGGCGCCTTCATAGATGTGGTAGGAGCCGCGGATGCTGGAATCCAAGATGGTCTGCCATTCGCATTCGAGGGGCGCGCCGCCGAAATGCACGATCGCGTCGCAGTCCTTGGTCGCTGCGATCGTGGCTTCCATGTCGGCGAGATCGAAGACTGCTTCCTCTTCGTGGGGCGCAAGATCGCCGAAGGGCTCGCGGCCCGCGAGGCGGATGGTCCTGGCGAGCGGCACCAGCCCCTTGCGCAACTGCGAGCCGAGCCGGCCGGCGGCGCCGGTGATCAGGATACGTTCATAATGCGGCATCGTTTACTCCACTTGCGCGACGGCGGCTTTGACCCGCGCGATCGCCTCGGTCGACAGGCGCGAGGCAACATAGCTCATTGGTCGTTCTCCGTAATGTAACCCTTGGAACGGTCATTGGCCCGCGCGGCCACGCTGCGCCTGGCCGGATCGCCATAGCCGCCGCCGCCCGGCAGTTCCAGGATCAGCCTGCGTCCAGCCGGCACATGCTGCCAGCCCTTGGGGCGCATCTTTGTGCCGTTATCGAGCTTGACGACGCCCGCGACGCCGGGCTTGCCGCCTTCGCGACCCTGGGCCGGATGGTTGACGCGGTCGAACATCGCCGAGAAATCGAATTCGTGGCCTTCGGTCGCCTCGATCTCGATGACCTGTCCGAGACCGCCGCGGAATTCGCCGTCGCCGCCGGAGTCCGGCCGCAGTTCCTTGCGCCAGATGACGATCGGGCCGGTATGCTCGGTCGCCTCAATCGGCATCGTGTGCACGCCGGACGGGAAGGCCGTCGCCGACAAGCCGTCCAGTTCGGGGCGGGCGCCCATGCCGCCGGAGTTGAACATCAGCACTTCGGCGCGGCGGCCGGAACCGCCGGCGACGGGTCGCACGGAAATGTGGATGTTCCAGAGCGCCCCGGCGCCTTCGGCGAGGATTTTTCCGGGCAACGCCTTGGAGAACGCGCCCAGCACGAGATCGGGAACCATGTGGCCGAAGATGTGCCTGAGCGCCACCGGCGCCGGCCGCACTGCGTTCAGGATGTTAATGGGCGACGACACGGTGAAGAAGGCGAGCGAGGCGGCATTGTTCGGAATATCCGGAGCGACCACGCATTTCAGCGCATAGCAGGCATAGGCCTTGCTGTAGATGATCGGGCAGTTGATGCCCCAGCGGCTCATCGGATCGCTGCCGGTGAAATCGACCTCGACATTGTCGTCGCGGACCGAGACCGTGGCCGACAGCTTCACCGGCGCGTCATAGCCGTCGGTCACCAGCTCGTTCGACCAGCTTCCCTTGGGCAGCGCCTTGATGCGCTCCAGCATGGCCTCGCGGGTGCGCGAGAAGATGAAGTCGCGGAGCCCGTCGAGCGAGGCAAGGCCGGTCTCCTTCATCATGTCGACGAGGCGGCGATGACCGACCTCGTTGCAGGCCGCAAGCGAATAGAAATCGCCGACCACCTGGTTCGGCTCGCGGACATTGGCGCGCAGGATGCGGACGACGTCGAGGTTGACCTTGCCCTTTTCCGCGAACTTCATGATCGGGATCTGGATACCTTCCTCGTAGACCGACTTGCCGTCGGCGCCGAAGCCGCGGCCGCCGACATCGACGACATGCGCCGTGCAGGCGAAGAAGGCGACGAGCTCGCCGTTCAGGAAGGACGGCGACACCATGGTGATGTCATGCAGGTGGCCGGTGCCGAGCCATGGGTCGTTGGTGACATAGGTGTCGCCCTCGAACATCTGATCGCGCGGGATCGCGTGCATGAAATGCAGCACGGCCTCGGCCATGGTGTTGACGTGGCCGGGCGTGCCGGTGACCGCCTGGGCCAGCATCTGACCGCGCGGGTCGAACACGCCCGCTGACAGGTCGCCGGCTTCGCGCACAGAGGTGGAGAAGGCGGTGCGCAGCAAGGTCAGCGCCTGCTCCTCGACCACCGAGATCAACCGGTTCCACATGACCTGCATGCGGATTGCGCTGATATCGCTCATGACTGACTGCCTTTGCGGGTCAGGAGGATCGCTCCGTCGCTTTGGATGACGGCGTCAAAGCTGGTGGTGACGACGGTCGACGTCTCGCGCTCGACGATGACGGCGGGCCCCGCCAGGCGGTCGCCGACGCAGAGCTTGTCGCGCTCGACGATGCCATAGGTCTGTGGCGCGCCGGTCGCCGGTTCGAACACGGCCCGGGTCGTTATCGGTTCGCTCTTCTTCCTGCCGGTGGTGAGTTCATGCCGCGTCACGGCCGGACGAACGTCCGTCGCCTTGACCGACCAGGTGACGATCTCGATCTCCAGCCCGTCGAGCCCTTCGATGGCCCGGCCGAAGAAGCGCTGATAGCTGGTCTCGAACAGATCCTTGAGCTTGGCGACTGCATCCTCGCCGAACGGTTCGTCGACCAACGGCACGGGGATTTCCCAGCCCTGGCCAGCATAGCGCATGAAGGCGGTGATCTCGCAGACGATCCTGCCGCTGGCGCCGCTGCGCACAAACCCCTCTGCGGAGGCCTTGAGGTCGGCGAGCAGGGCGTTGACCTCGGCCGGCTTGAAGCGCGACAGGCGCGTCAGCCTGGACGCCAGCGCCTCATAGCCGAACGGCGCTTTCAGGAAGCCGATCGCCGAGCCGACGCCGGCGCCGCGCGGCACGATGCACTGGTCGATGCCGAGCTTTTCGCAGAGCCTCGCCGCGTGCAGGGGTGCCGCGCCGCCGAAGGCGATCATCAGATTGTCGGAGATGTTCTTGCCGTTCTCGACGGCGTGGACGCGAGCGGCGTTCGCCATGTTCTCGTCCACGACCTCGCAGATGCCGAAGGCCGTCGCCAAGGCATTCAGCGACAGGCGCTCGCCGACATCGCGCAGGATCGCCCGTTCGGACGCTGCCGTGTCGAGCTTGATCGCGCCGCCGGCGAAATTGTCGGGGTCGAGTTTGCCGAGCACCAGGTCGGCGTCGGTGATTGCGGGACGTTTGCCGCCGCGGCCGTAGCAGGCAGGGCCGGGCTCAGAGCCGGCGCTTTCCGGCCCGGTCTGAATGCGGCCCATTGCGTCGACCCAGGCGATGGAGCCGCCGCCGGCGCCGATCTCGATCATCTCGATGACCGGGATGGAGATCGGCATGCCCGAGCCTTTTGAGAAGCGATAGGTGCGCGCCACCTCGAAGGTTCGCGCCGTGCGCGGCGCAAAATCCTCGATCAGGCAGATTTTTGCGGTGGTGCCGCCCATGTCGTAGGAGACGACCTTTTCCAGGCCGAAGCGACGGGCGATATCGGCGGCGAAAATCGCGCCACCCGCCGGGCCGGACTCGACCAGCCGTACCGGGAATTCCGAAGCGGTCTCCACCGAGATCAGGCCGCCGCCCGAATGGATCATGAAGACGGGGCACTCGGCGCCCATGTCTTTCAGCCGTGTCTGCAGGCGCGCGAGATAGTCGGCCATCTGCGGCCGCACATAGGCGTTGGCTGAGACCGTGTTGAAACGCTCGAACTCGCGCATCTGCGGCGAGACTTCGGCGCTGATCGAAATCGGAATAGTCAGCTTCCTGGAGAGGATCTCGCGCGCCCGGCGCTCGTGGTCCGGATTGGCGTAGGCATGGATGAAACCGATCGCCACCGAGCCGAAATTGCCGGCCGCGATCCGGTCGGCGATCGATTCGAGGGTGGCTTCGTCGAGCGGCTGCAGTTCCTGGCCCTCGGCGCCGATGCGGCCCTTGACGGTAAAGCGGTGCTCGCGCGGGATCAGCGGCGTCGGCAGTTGCAGGTTGAGATCATATTGCTCGAAGCGGTTTTCCGTCCGCATCTCGATCACATCGCGAAAACCTTCGGTCGTGACCAGAGCGGTTTTCGCCCCGCGTCGCTCGATCAGCGCGTTGGTGGCAAGCGTGGTGCCGTGGATGATGATGCCGATCTCGGCCGCCGAAATGCCGGCATCGCGGATGACCATGTCGATGCCGTCAAGCATCGCCTGCTCGGGCGCCGCATAATTGGTCAGCACCTTGGTTGAAAACATCTCTCCCCTGACATCGAGCGCGATGTCGGTGAAAGTGCCGCCAATGTCCGCGCCAAGGCGGATGTCGTCTGCTCGGGAGGTCATGCCTTGGCCTCAGGGAAGAGAATGCTGCGTCACACACTTAGCGGCAAGCGAACCGGGCTTGCCTTTCGGCTTATACCTGAACTCCAGCGGGCCGATGCGAAATCAAGAAATGCAGCTCATTCGAAAGTTCTTCTTTCCTGTCTCCCGCGCCGGAACGTTGGTCTCGCGGCACTTGTCAGTCCGAAAGCGGAGTCGGTTTCGGCAGGGAAACCTTGAGGTCGCTGCGCCAGTCTTGCTGGGCCAGCCATCGATGAAGCGCGGCCACGGGCTTGACGCGCAGATGCCCGCGCGGAACGACGAGATAGAACCCGGGAACTTCTTCCGGCCGCATATCGGCAATGGCCTCGCGGCCGATCGGCGCGACCAGCGCGCCGGAGCGGAAGTCCTCCTCGGCGTCGATCACGGAGACCAGGCCCACACCGATGCCTTGCAGGGTCGCCCGGCGCATCGTCGCCGCATCGTCGAAGCTGACGCTGCGGTCGCCGTCGGTCAGCGCCACGCCCAGGTGCCGCAATATGTCCGGCCACAGTCGCTTCGACTTGACCGTGTCGAGCAACGTGAACTTCGTCAGGTCCTGCGGCGACTTGATCTTCTCGCCGATCGCCGGCGTGCAGCAGATGATCTTCGGGTCCGGCACCAGGAGCGTCACCTCATAGTCCGGCCAGTTGCCGTAGCCCCACTGCACCGCCATGTCGATGTCGTCGCGACCGAAGTCGGGCAGGTCGACCATCGTCGTCAGGCGCAGGTCGGCGCCAGGCAGTATCTCGCGGAACAGCGACAGCCTCGGCAGCAGGTAGTGCGTGGCGAAGTATGGACTGGCGTTGAGGTTGATGCGGTCCCGGTGGTTCGACTTGGTGACGCGACGAACGCCTTCGGAAAACTCCTCGAAGCCGGCCTTCACGTAATGCGAAAGAAGGATCGCCGACTCGGTCAGTTCGATCGAGCGGCCCTTGCGCTCGAACAGCGTCACCTGCAGCGTGTCTTCCAACAGCTTGATCTGCTGGCCGACGGCCTGCGGCGTGACCAGAAGCTCGTCGGCAGCCTGCCTAAAGCTCTTGTGCTGCGCGACGGCGTGGAAGACGCGAAGCGCATTGAGCGAAGGAAGGCGAAGCTTGCCGCTCATCGTAAGTCCGCCTCTTTCCGTTCGAGACCCGTATCATGCACCGCCGAACCTCAACAGCCGCTGGCTATCGAAATGATTCTAAGCGTAGATGTAACCACCTGAAACAATGACGTTTTCGCCGGTCATGTAGGTGTTCTTCGGACCTCCGGTCATCAACACCCATTCGGCAATCTCGGTCGGCTCGGCGCCGCGCCCGAGCGGGCTTGCCTTGGCCAGTTCTTCCAGGAAGCCGAGGGCCTTCGCCTTCTCAGTGGCCATGCCGGCCGGCGCCACGGAGTTCACCAGGATGCCGTCCTTGGCGACGTGATGGGCAAAGGAGCGCGTCAGGCTGACGACGGCTGCCTTGGTCGCCGCATAATGGGCGTTCTGGGGATGCGCCTTGAAGGCGTCAACCGAGGTCAGATTGACGATGCGGCCGCGCACCTCGGCTTTCGGCTCCTGCGTCTGCATGTGGCGAACCGCTGCCACCATCATGTGGTAGGTGCCCTTGATGTTGATGCCGTTGGAGGCGTCCCAATCGGCGTCGGTGATCTCGAGCAGCGGGCGGCGCGGATAGATCGCGGCGCAGTTGATCAGCGTGTCGACGCGACCGAGCTTGGCCACGATGGCATCGAAGGCGGCATGGCATCGCGGGCCGATCTGGATGTCGCACGTCGCGGTGGCGACAGGCAGGCCCTTGGCCCTTGCCGGATCGAGCGCGCTCTCCGCCGCTTCCTGGTTGATGTCGATGATGCCGATCTTGGCCGCCCCGGCCTCGACAGCCATCTTGACCAGGAGGGCGCCGAGGCCGGCGCCGCCGCCAACGATCAGAACGGAAAGATCCTTCATTCCACTATCCCTTACTTGGTGCCGCTCGGCGAGGTCGGCCATGTCGGCATAATGTCGAAACGGGTGACGTCGGCCCATGCCGGCAGCGCGAGCACGGCGACGACCATCCTGGCCACGTCATCGGGCTGCACCACCTTGCTGGCGTACATGGCGGCGCGCGCCTTGGCGTCGAGGATATCCTGGTAGAGCTGCGTCTCGACGCGGCCGGCGACGATCTCGGTGACGCGTATGCCGGAGGGCGACAGGTCGGCGCGCAGCGCACCGGCAAAGCCGGAGATCGCCGCCTTGGTGGCTGCGTAGACGGCGATGTTGGAAAATGCCGTGTGGCCGGCGACGGAGCCGGTGAACAGGATATGGCCCGACTGCCGCTCGCGCATCTGCGGCACGACGAGGCGGGTGAGCAGGATAGCGGCGCTGAGGTTCACCTCCAGCGTTGCGTCGATGTCGGCGATCTTCATGTCGGCGAAACTGCCGAGCGGGGGCATGATGCCGGCATTGTTGATCAGCACATCGATGGTGAGATCCGCCAGCACCGATTCCAGCGCCTCGCGGTCGGTGACGTCGACGGCAATCGGCACGATGCCCGGACGCTCGGCCTGCAACTCCTTGAGCGCGGCCTGGCTGCGGCCAACGGCATAGACATCATAGCCGGCGTCGCTCAGCGCGATCGCCATCGCCCGTCCTATGCCGCTCGTCGCGCCGGTGATGAAGGCTGTCGTCACTTGGACTTCCCCATTTGCGGCTTCCCCATTTGCCTGATTTCAGTGTGCGGCGCGGGCCGGCGCCGCGAAACCAAGAAAACCAGCAAAAGGGAAAGATAAACTTTCAAAAGTTGGTGTGGCGTTTGCAACGTTCCGCGCCGCCTGCGCCATTTTCAGCGCCGTAAAGCAAAGAAATACAATGCTTTCGGCGTGCAGGAGAGGAGTTCCCGATCGAGCAAAAACATAGCTTTCGCAACCGCGTGGGAGACCCGCCGACAGCGGCTTTTCATCGGTGAAGGCGAGGTCGCGGGGCCTCAGGTCCGCTCAGGCCGCGTAACGTGCCATTGCGGGCTGCCTCGACCACTGGGCGTACCAAGTGTCGAAGAGCTTGAGCTGTGCTTCGGCAAAGCCGCGCTGGCTGTCGCTCAGCGCGTCCGTCTCGTTGAAGTGCAGCTTGTATTCAGGATTACCCTTCAGCACCATCATGTGCTTGAAATAGAGCACCAGGTCGGGCCCCTCGTCGAAAGAGGACAGGACCGCAAACGCGGCATCGAGCTCCTGCGCAAGCCGGCGCGCTTCGGCGTCGCCCTTCGCCGCGGCCTGGCTGAGGCCCGCCAGATGCAGCACTTCCTTGGGCAGCACGTTGCCGATGCCGGTGATCGCGCCGGAGGCTCCGCAATTGACGAAACCGTGGAAGACAGCGGTGTCGACGCCGATCATCAGCGCGACCTCATCGTCGCGGCTGGTGATGTTTTCCGCCGCATAGCGCAGATCCGACGGGCCGCCGAACTCCTTGAAGCCGACAAGGTTCGGATGCTCGGCGCGCAGCGCGAAGAACAGATCGGCGCGCGTGGCAAAGCCGTAATAAGGGCTGTTGTAGATGACAGCGGGTAGGTCGGGGGCGGCGGCAAGGATCGCCTTGAAATGATGGCGCTGCGCGGTGACCGACGGACCGCGCGACAGAACGCGCGGGATCACCATCAGGCCGCGGGCGCCGACCTTCTGCGCATGCGCAGCATGAGCCACGGCGCTGGCCGTGTTGACGGCGCCGGTACCGACGATCACCGGCACGCCGGCCTTCACCAGGCGCTCGACGCCCTGCATGCGCTGCTCGTCGCTCAGCAGCGGCCAGTCGCCCATGGAGCCGCAATAGACGACCGCAGACATGCCGGCAGCGATCAATTCGCGTCCCTTGCGCACCAGGGCGTCGAAGTCGGGAAGCCGGTCATCGGTGCAGGGCGTCATCAACGCCGGCATGCAGCCGGAAAAAACGTTGGCGGTCATTTGGGATTCTCCTTGAGGCTGGCACGCAGATTGATCAGTTTGTCCCGAAGCAGCACCGCTTGCCAAGCGGATAGTGGCGGCCGACAGGGAGAAACGAACAATGCGTAGCAGGACCAGCATCCGCGTCGTCAGCTGCCATGCCGAGGGTGAGATCGGCGACGTCATCGTCGGCGGCGTGCTGCCGCCGGCAGGCCGCACGATGATGGAAAAGATGATCGCGATGGAGCGCGATCACGATCATATCAGGCGCATGCTGATCTGCGAGCCGCGCGGCAGCGTCGCCCGCCACGTCAATCTCCTGGTGCCCTCGACGCGCGAGGATTGCGCCGCGGGCGCCATCATCATGGAGCCGACCGAATACCCGCCGATGTCGGGCTCCAACACGATCTGCGTCGCCACGGTGCTGCTCGAGACCGGAATGGTGCCGATGCAGGAGCCGGAGACACGCTTCAAGCTCGATATGCCGGGCGGCGTCATCGAGGTCAACGCCGAATGCCGCGACGGCAAATGCCTGTCGATCACCTTCCGCAACGCCCCCGCCTTCGCCGAACGCCTGGACGCGAATATCGAGGTCGAGGGGCTGGGAACGCTGAAGGTGGACATCGCTTACGGCGGCATGTTCTACGCCATCGTCGATGCACCCGCGCTAGGTTTATCGGTTACGCCCGACGAGGCGCGCGAACTGGCCGTGGCCGGCGAGAAGGTTCGCCGCGCCGCGCGCGAGCAGCTCGATGTCGTCCATCCTGAATTCGACAATGTGCGCGGTGTCTCGATCGTGCAGTTCGCCATGCCGTTCCAGGGGCCGGGCAAGGTCACGCGCAACACCTGCATCGTCTCGCCCGGCCGTTCCGACCGCAGCCCGACCGGGACCGGCACCTCGGCCCGCATGGCCGTGCTGCACGCGCGGGGCCAGATGAAGGAAGGGGAGGTGTTGATCCATGAATCGATCATCGGCTCGCGCTTCACCGGCAGAATTGTCGGCTTGACCGAAATCGCCGGACGCAAGGCGATCGTTCCCGAGATCACCGGCCGTGCCTGGATCACCGGCGAGCACAACTACTATCTCGATCCGACAGATCCCTATCCGCAAGGCTATGTGCTGTCGGACACCTGGGGCACCTCGACCTCGGTGACGCAATAGAACTTCTTGCAACGGCGTCGCCTTGGAGCACTCGGGCACCCGGAGCCTTTTTGTTCAAACGCAGGGGCATTGCGCTTGCATATGCTCGGCGGACTTGCAGGGAGGCGCCCGCTCTGATTCCCTGCGCTTGGTGGGGATCACCTGATTCGTGTGCTCGTTGCTCCGGTTCCGCATCGTCGTGCGGCGGAGCAGCGGGCGCTTTCGGTAGAAAGATGAAAAAATGACCGCCAAGCCGGAAATCCTGGAGATGAGACCCAAGATCACCGTCGTCGGGGTCGGCGGTGCCGGCGGCAACGCCGTCAACAACATGATCGCCGAAGGTCTGCAGGGCGTCGAGTTCGTCGTCGCCAACACCGACGCCCAGGCGCTCACCATGTCAAAGTCGTCGCGGCTGATCCAATTGGGCGCGCATGTCACCGAGGGCCTGGGCGCCGGGTCCTTGCCCCAGGTCGGAAGTGCGGCCGCGGAGGAATCCATCGATGAGATCATGGATCATCTGGCGGGAACGCATATGTGCTTCATCACCGCCGGCATGGGTGGCGGCACCGGGACAGGTGCCGCGCCCGTGATTGCGCGCGCCGCGCGGGATGCCGGCATTTTGACGGTGGCCGTCGTCACCAAGCCTTTCACGTTCGAAGGCAAGCGCCGGACCCAGGCGGCCGAGGAAGGCATAGAACGCCTTCGCGAGAGCGCCGACACCGTGATCGTCATCCCGAACCAGAACCTGTTTCGGGTCGCCGACGCCAGAACCACCTTCGCCGACGCTTTCGCCATGGCGGACCGTGTCCTCTACGCGGGCGTCGGCTGCATCACGGATCTCATCGTCAAGGAAGGCCTGATCAATCTCGATTTCGCCGACGTGAAATCGGTGATGCGGGACATGGGCCCGGCAATGATGGGAACGGGCGAGGCCTCCGGAGAGGGACGCGCAAGAACGGCAGCCGAGGCGGCGATAGCCAATCCGCTGCTGGACGAAGCCTCCATGACGGGCGCCAGGGGGCTGCTGGTGTCGATCAGCGGCGGTATGGACATGACGCTGTTCGAGGTCGATGAGGCCGCGACGAGGATACGCGAGGAGGTCGACGCCGATGCCGACATCATCGTCGGCGCCATCTTCGACCAGTCCCTGGCCGGGAAGTTCCGTGTGTCGGTCGTCGCGACGGGACTGCGCAAGAGCGCGAGCGTGATGCAGTTCGAGCAGAGGATCGCCTGACCCACCGCGATTCTCGAGCGCGCCGATGGCGCGGCGCAAATAGGCTGATGCCAGCTTCCGACGGCGAATAGATCCCTGGCCGCCAGATTTCGACAGCCTGCGCACTTACACGCGCGCCTCTTAGTCGCTAACTTTCATGCCACGGCATACAGTCGCGGCTGACGGGAGAGGCTCACATGAAAAGCTTCGTCTACAACGCCCAGCCGGCACGCGTCGTCTTCGGATCAGGCACGATCGCAAGGCTCCCGGAGGAGATCGACCGGCTCGGGCTGAAACGTGTGCTGGTCCTGGCCACGCCGCCGCGGGAGGCCGATGCCCGGCGCCATGCCGAGTTCCTCGGCGACAGGGCAGCCGGCGTCTATGCCAAAGCGACGATGCATACGCCGGTGTCCGTCACCGAGGACGCGCTGCGGGTCGCGGCGGAACTCCAGGCCGACGGGCTGGTCGCGGTCGGCGGCGGCTCCACGACGGGTCTCGCCAAGGCGATCGCCTTGCGCACCGACCTGCCGCAGATCGTGATGCCGACGACCTATGCTGGCTCGGAAATGACGCCGATCCTCGGCGAGACGAAAGATGGCGTGAAGGTCACCCAATCAAGCCCGAGGGTGCTGCCGGAAGTGGTCATCTACGACGTCGACCTGACGATGACGCTTCCCGCTTCCCTGTCGGGAACAAGCGGCATGAACGCCATCGCCCATGCCGTCGAGGCGCTCTATGCCAGGGAAAGCAACCCGGTGATAAATCTGATGGCCACAGAAGCCATCGGCGCGTTGGTGAGCGCCTTGCCGGTCATTGCCGGGAACCCGCATGACCGCGACGCGCGTTCCGAGGCGCTTTACGGCGCCTGGCTCTGCGGCATCTGCCTCGGCTCGGTCGGCATGGCGCTGCACCACAAGCTTTGCCACACGCTCGGCGGCAGTTTCGATCTGCCGCATGCGGAGACCCATACGATCGTGCTGCCGCATGCGCTGGCCTACAACGCCCCCGCCGTTCCGGCCGTCATGCAAACCCTGCGGGCCGTGCTGAAGACGGATGATCCTGCCATCGCGCTCTACGACCTCGCCGGCCGCATCGGCGCAAAACGCGCGCTGTCCGAGATCGGCATGCCGTCCGAGGGGATCGACATTGCGACGGACCGTGCGCTGGCCAATCCCTACTGGAACCCGCGGGCGCTGGAGCGGGAGCCGATCCGGGCCCTTATCGCGCGCGCCTATGCCGGCGAGCCGCCGCAGGCCTGAGAAGGCTGCCCCTGGGATGAAAGCTTCACGAAGCTTACGCTTCGTCGCGGGGGCAAACTGCACAGCGTATCAGAAAAACGAAATTGTCCGCCGACGCTCCAGTCGTAATTGTCCCGTACAGGCAAACGGCTCGGAGCCTTGGGAGGATTCCGATTCAGCTGGTCGCCTGAGGAAGGCGCCAATCATAGGCTGCCTGGGAGGAGGAAAATGCCTGGTTCGGGCAAATCGGACGACAGGCGCCTTGGCTTCAAGGCGTCGCAGGAAGTCGTCGTCGTCGCGATCTCGGTCGTGCTGTTCCTCGTCTTCTCGGCGACGCTCAACAATTTCCTGAGCCAAGGCAACATCATCGCCATCCTCAAGAACGTGTCGATCCTCGGCACGCTGGCCGTCGGCATGGGCTTCGTCGTCGTCGGCCGAGGCATCGACCTCACCATGGTGGCGGTGATGGTCGTCGGCGTCGCCTTCAGCATCTGGATTTCTACCTGGGGCATCGATTTCACGCTTGCCGTGATCTGCGGCGCCATACTGGTCGCGGCCATCGGCCTGTTCACCGGCGTCATGGTGGCGGTCGCGGAAGTTCCGCCGATCTTCGCTACCTTGGCCATCGCCTCCTCGGTCTACGGCTCGGGGCGCATCGTCTTTGCCTCGGACGTGCTCTATGCCCCGCCGGACATCGCCTGGCTGAAATTCGTCGGCAATGGCAGCGTGCTCGGGATACCGATGTCCGTCGTCATCTTCGGCGCGGTGGCGGCTCTCATGGGTCTCTTTCTGAGGAAGACGCGCTTTGGCCGGCTGGTCTACGCAACTGGCGACAATCCGAACGCGGCCCGCACCACCGGCCTGCCGACACGCCCGATCATCGTGACGCAATATGTCATCAGCGCGCTCATCGCGTTCACCGCCGGCATCATCATGACCGGTCTCGTCACCGGCATCGACACGCGCCTCTACAATTCGAGCCTGATCTACGACGTGCTGCTGGTGGTCGTGCTGGGCGGCATCGGCCTGTCGGGCGGCCAGGGCGGCGTGCGCAATGTCATCGCCGGCACCATTCTGGTCGGCATCCTGACCAACGGCATGACGATCCTCAACTTCTCCTACACCAGCCAGAATTTGATCAAGAGCGTGATCCTGCTCGGCGCCCTTGCCATCGACGCCATCATCAATCCGCGCGACGAGCAGACCTCGCAGAGCGGCGACATCTGAAACAAGAACTCGAACCATCAAATTGGGGAGGAAACCTATGAAGATATTCAAGAAATGCCTGTTGGCGGGCATGGCCGCGCTTGCGCTGCTAGGTGTCGCACAGGTCGCAAGCGCGCAGGAAACCGATCAGGTCGGCCGGGCTGCCTATCTCGACGGCGTCAAGGGCAAGAAGGTCATCTTCGTGCCGATCTCGCAGGGTATGGACCTCAACCAGGCCTGGGTGATGGTGTGGCAGCGTCACGCCGCCCGCTACGGCTTCACGCTCGAGGTGCGCGATCCGAACGGCGACACCAATGCCGGCATCCGCGCCATGCAGGGCGCGATCGCCGAGAAGCCCGACCTGATCATCGGCCAGAACCCGGACGTGCAGACCTATGCGCGGCTCTTGAAGCAGGCGCAGGCCGCAGGCATCAAGGTGCTGCAGGTCAACATGCAGTCGGCGACCCAGACCGACTCCTATGTCGGCAATGACTGGATCGAGATGGGCCGCCTGGAGATGGGCGAGCTGGCCAAGCATTGCACCGGGCCGAACGCCGTCTCGCACAAGGTGGTGTGGCTCGCCGGCGTCCAGACGGGCGCCGCCAACATCTATATGCGCACCGGCATCGACGAGGTGCTGAAGGCCAATCCCGAGCTGCAGCTCGTCTCCGACCAGCCGGCCGACTACATCAGCGAAAAGGCCCGCCAGATCACCGAGACGGTGCTGCAGCAGCATCCCGATCTCTGCGGCATCATGGGCATCTGGGACAATGCCGAAGTCGGCGCGGGCGCTGCCGTCGCGGCCGCGGGCAAGCAGGATCAGGTCACCATCGTCACCAATGGCGCGGGCGCTGCCACAGGCTGCGATAGCATCAAGAACGGGCTGCTCGATGTGATCTTCAATTTCAATGCGCCGATCCAGGGCGAGATCGCCGCGCAGCAGATCTCCGAGCTGCTGCAGCACCCTGACCGCAAGGCCGGCAGCGAGAAGACGATCTTCTTCGGCCCGATCACCCGCGTCGACAAGACCAACGCGACCGGCCGGAACTGCTGGAAGCCCGAAGACATCAAGTAAACGGACTTTCCGATGAGCATGGCCGAAAGCCTTGTGCGCTGGCGCTACCGTCTGCTCCCCGACCATGTGGTCGGGGAGATTCTGACCAAGAAATGGATCGACAGCGTCATCCCCTTCACCGCGCTGGTCATCCTGTGCGCGATCTTCGGCGTGATCGTGCCGGGCTTCTTCGATGTGGCGACGCTGACCAATCTCAGCGGCCAGACCGCCGAACTCGGCCTTGTCGTGCTCGGCATGACCATCGTGATGGTGTCGGGCGGCATCGATCTCTCTGTCGGCTCGACCTTCGCGCTCGCGGTGCTGGTCACGCTCTACGGCATGAATGTCCAGCAGTGGAGTTTTGGGACCGGCCTGCTGGCATGCCTTGGCCTCGGCGTCGTCTGCGGCGCCATCAACGGCTTCCTGGTCGGCTTCCTGCGCATGCGGGCGTTCCTGACCACGCTGGTCACGCTCATCATCTACCGATCCACCTTCGATATCGTCTTCCCGCATGTCTCGACGGCGATCGTCACCAGCGGGCCGGATTCGCCGGCCTATGATTTTCTCGGCTTCGGCACGATCTGGGGTGTGCCGACCTCCTTCGCGGTCTTCGTGGTCATTGCCATCGTGATCCACCTGGTGCTGTCGCGCGCCCGCTATGGCTGGCGGCTGTTCGCGGTCGGCGGCGCGCGCCGCTCCGCCTACAATGCTGGCATCAATGTGCGCTTCACTCTGTTCAGCGCCTATGTGCTCTGCTCGGTGCTGGTGGCGCTCTCCGGCTTCTTCTTCTCGGCCCGCATCGGCAGTGCCGCTTCCGATATCGGCACCGGCCTCGAGCTGCAGGTGCTGACCGCGACCGTGCTCGGCGGCATCTCGCTCGGTGGCGGACGCGGCTCGGTCGCCAAGGCGCTGATGGGCACGCTCTTCGTGCTCGTCCTGTCGAACAGCCTGCTCGCGCTCGCCGTGCCCGGCCCGGTCAACTACCTGATCCTCGGCCTCGTGCTGCTGCTCTCGGTCATGCTCGATGTGCGCTGGGTGAAGAACCGCCACAAGATCCTGCGCAGCGTCTATATCTCGCCAACCTTCGCCAAGATGCCGCAGGCGATCTCGACCGAGCCCGGCGTGCCGATGGCGGTGAACGACAGGCTGAAAGATGTCGGCGTCATCGGCCTCGGCTTCCTCGACGGCGCCGAGGATGTGATCTTCGACCGGCAGGACCGCCTCTACACCGGCAGCCGCCAGGGCGACATATTGCGCTTCCAGCCGCCGCACTACACGGAGAGCGAAGTCTTCGCCCATATCGGCGGCTCGCCGCTCGGCATGGCCTTCGACCGCGACGACAATCTGGTCATCTGCGTCGCCGGCATGGGCCTCTACCAGGTCTCGCCGGCGGGCGAGGTGAAGCTGCTCACCGCCGAGACCAATCGCTCGCTGACATCGGTGGTCGACGACTCGACCATGAAGCTCGCCGACGACTGCGACATTCTCCCAGACGGCCGCATCGTGTTTTCCGAAGCCACGGTGCGCTTCGAGATGCACGACTGGTACGCGGACGCGCTGGAGAGCCGCGGCAACGGGCGCATCATCGTCCACGACCCCAAATCCGGTTCGACCCGCACGCTGCTGTCGAACCTCGTCTTCCCCAATGGCATCTGCACCGCCTTCGACGGCCAGTCGGTGCTGTTCGCGGAAAGCTGGGCCTGCCGCATCAGCCGCTACTATTTCGACGGACCGAAGAAGGGCAAGGTGGAGCGGGTTATCGAGGGACTGCCCGGCTATCCCGACAACATCAACCGCGCCTCCGACGGCACCTATTGGCTGGCGCTGATGGGCATGCGCACGCCGGCGCTCGACCTGTCGCTGGAAATGCCGGGCTTCCGCCGCCGCATGGCGCGGCGCGTGTCGGAGGATGCCTGGTTGATGCCCAACCTCAACACCGGCTGCGTGCTGCGCTTCGACGAGAAGGGCCAGATCCTGGAAAGCCTGTGGGACCAGGCCGGCGAGAAGCATCCGATGATTACTTCGATGCGCGAGCACAAAGGCATCCTCTATCTCTGCGGCATCTTCAACAACCGCATGGGAACGCTGCCGCTGAAGGGCGCCGACCCCAGCTGGTTCAGCTCGGATTCCTACTGGGGCAAAAAGCCATGAGCGCCGTGAGCCGGCTTTTCGATCGCTTCCTTGGCCGTGGCGACTGGGCGGTGACCGTTCCGACGCTCGACGGGCCGCTGCTGCCCAACCAGGACCTTGAGGAGGCGGAGCTCTTCGCAGGCCTCGCTGAGGCCGACAATCTGGTGCGGACCGAAAAGGGCATGCTGGCGAGCAGCGCGAACCGGCTGATGCGGTTCGATGCCGACGGCAAGGCCGAGGTCCTGCAGGAATTTCCGGGCGAGATCACCGCGCTCGCCCATGCACGCGGCATGACCGCCCTGGCCACCGACGGCAAGGGCGTCGTCATCCGCGGCGGCCTGCATGACGGGCGGCAGGCGACGGGCGACGAGGCCCGCAGGCTGTCCTGCGTCACCGCGCTGACTTTCCTCGACAGCAACACCTTGCTGGTCGCCAATGGCTCGGCCACGCTGCCGGCGAGCGCCTGGCGCCGCGACCTGATGCAGAAGAACGCTTCAGGCTCGGTCTGGCGCCTCGACCTGAAAAGCGGCCGGCTGGAGCTGATCCGCGACGGCCTCGCTTGGCCGGCCGGCATCGCCACGACCGGATCAAACCGCGTCTACGTCAGCGAGGCCTGGCGCCATCGCGTGCTGGCGATCGATCTCGCCGGCAAGGCGACGGCGCCGGTGCTGGAACACCTGCCGGCCTATCCGGCGCGCATCGCGCCCGCCTTCAACGCCGGCTACTGGTTGACCGTCTATTCCGTGCGCAACCAGCTGGTGGAGTTCATCCTGCGCGAGGAGACTTTTCGCAAGCGCATGCTGGTTGAGATACCGGAAGCCTACTGGATGGCGCCGTCGCTCAGCTCGTGGCGCGACTACCGCGAGCCGATGCAGGGCAGCCAGCTCAAGCAGATGAACGTGCTGAAGCCCTACGCGGTCACCAGGTCCTACGGGCTGGTGGTCCATTGCGACCAGAACATGAAGCCCCTGTCGAGCTTCCATTCGCGGGCCGACGGCACGGTGCACGGCACGATCAGCGCCTGCGAGGTCGACGACGATCTGCTCGTCGCCTCGCGCGGCGGGTCGAGGATCGTGCGCGTGGCCAAGGCCGCCAGCGGCAAGCGGGGTTAAGCGATGTCGGATAACATCATCGAGCTCAGGGACGCGACCAAGGCGTTCTCGCGCATCCCCGCCTTCAAGAACGTCATTTTCGACCTGCGCAAGGGTGAGATCCACGCGCTGCTCGGCGAAAACGGCGCCGGCAAATCGACGCTGACCAAGGTCATGGCCGGCGTGTTCAAGCTGACCGAGGGCAAGCTCTTCTTCGACGGCAAGGAGGCGTCTTTCGCAACGCCCGCCGAAGCGCTGCGCGCCGGCATCGCCATGGTGTTCCAGGAGACCAATCTGGTGCCGGCCATGACGGTTGCGCAAAACCTCTATCTCGGCGAGGAGAAGATGTTCAACCGGCTGCGCGGCCTCTACATCCAGGCGCGCCAGTTCCTCGCCGGCATGGGCTTCCAGGTGGACCCGACCGCGCAGGTGAGCACGCTGGGCGCGGCGCACAAGCAGATGGTGGAGATAGCACGCGCCGTCCACCACAAGGCCCGGGTCATCATCTTCGACGAGCCGACCGCGACGCTGACGCCGGAAGAGAAGCGCCATTTCTTCAACCTGCTGCAGCGGCTGGTGAAGGAAGGCATCGCCATCATCTTCATTACCCACGCGCTGGAAGAGGCGCTCGCCGTCGCCAACCGCATCACCGTGATGCGCGACGGCGAGATCGTGGCTTCGGGCGAGGCCAAGGGTTTCACCCGCGCCTCGATCGTGCAGGCCATGGTCGGCCGGACGCTCACCGAAACGCTGCATGGCGAGGTCAAGCGCACCGCGCGCCCCTATGGCGACAAGGTGCTTTCGGTCGAGAACCTCTCCTGCGCCGGCCTGGTGCGCAACTCGTCCTTCTCCGTGTTTTCGGGGCAGGTCACCGGCATGTTCGGACTGGTCGGCGCCGGCCGCACCGAGATGGCCAAGGTCGTTGCCGGGCTGTTGAAGCGCAACATCTTCCATGGCGGCGAAATCCGCCTGCTCGGCAAGTCGGTGCGCTATCGCGTGCCGCGGCCGGCGGTGCGCGACGGCATCGTCTATGTGACGGAGGACCGCAAGTTCGACGGTTTCTTCGAGACGATGACGGCCGGCGAGAACCTGCAGATCGGCGAGCTGACCGACAAATCCAACCCGGTGTCGATCGTTTCCCTGGCGCGCGCCAGGGAGCTCGCCAAGCAATGGGGCGAGCGGCTCAGGCTGAAGCAGATCAGCGAGCGCGCCAGGATGATCGAGCTTTCGGGCGGCAACCAGCAAAAGGTCGTGATCGCCAAATCGCTGATACAGCAGCCCAAGCTGGTGATCTTCGACGAGCCGACGCGCGGTGTCGATGTCGGCGCGATCGTCGAGATCCACCAGCTCATCAGCGATCTTGCCGATCAGGGCATGGCCGTCGTCGTCATCTCGTCGTATCTGCCGGAA
Source organism: Mesorhizobium sp. M2A.F.Ca.ET.043.02.1.1 (assembly GCF_003952405.1). Taxonomy (NCBI): domain Bacteria; kingdom Pseudomonadati; phylum Pseudomonadota; class Alphaproteobacteria; order Hyphomicrobiales; family Phyllobacteriaceae; genus Mesorhizobium; species Mesorhizobium sp. M2A.F.Ca.ET.043.02.1.1. Next base: position 1,053,374 of record NZ_CP034445.1, on the reverse strand, counting down.
ATCCTAGCGGTCTCCGACCGCATCCTGGTCGTGAAGCGCGGCCGCGTGGTCGAGGAGATGATGCTGTCGGACGCAACCGAAGAACGCGTGATGTTCGCCGCCGTTCATTGAACTGGAACAGATTTGCTGGCTAAGGCCTGGGACGGCCCTATTGCCTTGCAATCGCTTCCGCGTCTGAATAGGTCAGGAGGCCAGATCACCTGCCCGAGCGGACATGTCCAGCATCAACCTCAAACTTCTGCAGACGTTCCTGCTCGCCGCCGAAAACGGCAGCTTCCGGCGCGCGGCCGAAGAGAGCAACCGTTCCCCTTCGGCCGTTTCCATGCAGATACGCGACCTCGAGGAGCAGATCGGCATCTCGCTCTTCATCCGCACGGCGCAGCGCGCCAGCCTGACGCCGGAAGGCCAGGTTCTGTTCGAGGAGATCGCCAATGCGATGTCGCAGGTGCAGACCAGCCTCGACCGGCTGACCGAGATCGCCGCGCGGCGCAAGGGCAAGGTGCAGATCGCCTGCGCGCCGACGCTGGCGGCGAGCCGGCTGGGCGACATATTGGCGACATTCAAATTGCGCTATCCGCGCTCGATCGTCGAGGTCATCGAAACCCCGCCGCAGGCCGCGCTTGCGCTGTTGCAGCAACAGGAGGTCGAGTTCTATCTCGGCCCGGAAGTGCCGAACCTCAACGACTTCCAGTTCGAGTCGATCCTGGACGATCCGCTGATGGCCTGCATCCCGGTGGAGACCTATGGCGGCGAGAAGAAGCTCAATCTGTCCGACCTCAAGCGCTTCCCGCTGATCCTGCTCAACCGCAAGACGGCGGTGCGCGGCCTGCTCGACCGGCTGACGGCGGCGGAAGGGATCGAGCTCAAGCCGCAATACGAAGTCGAAAGCGCGCAGACGGCGGTGGCGCTGGTGTCATCGGGACTGGGCGTCTGCGTGGTGCCGGGCATCGCCATCTCGCGCAATGACGAGCGCATGCGGGTGGTGTCGATCGACCATCGCGACGCCCATCGCTCCGTCGGCATCATCACCGCGCGCGGCTACGTGCACCATTCCTTTTCCGAACAGCTGATGAACCTGATCCGCACCAATCTGCGCGAGCTGGCTCACTGAGTACGGCGTTTTAGAGAATAGTGCAGAAAGCCACTCCGTTCGTCATCCTAGGCGCAGCAAGGAGCGAAGCGACGCGCGAAGACCCTAGGATCCATGCCGGAATCTCGACCGTAGAGTGCCACGGTGCAGGATGGTCGTTGACAGCAGCACCGATTAGGATCCTCCACATGACCGGATACGTCTACATGACCGCGAGCCAGAAAGGCGGCACGATCTACATCGGTGTCACCAATGACCTCGCTCGCCGAATTCCAGAGCACAAAACTGGCCAAGGTTCACGCTTCACCAGCCGCTACAACGTACAGCGTTTGGTCTGGTACGAGGAGTTTTTCGATATCGCCGACGCCATTCAGCGCGAGAAATCGCTGAAACGCTGGCAAAGGCAATGGAAGGTCGAACTGATCGAGAAGACCAATCCGACTTGGTCCGAGCTATTTCTCGGGATCGGCTGGTGACTATTCCTCACCCCAGCAGCGCTCGCAAGGTCAGGCATGGATCCTAGGGTCTGCGCGCGTCGCTTCGCTCCTTGCTTCGCCCTAGGATGACGAAGGCATGGGCATTTGCGTACCCGCCTTTCGCAGGCCGGCCTCACCTGAATATCAATCTGTCTGAATCCAGACCGCCTTCGTCTCCAGATATTCGTGCAGATGCTCGACGCCGCCTTCGCGGCCGTAGCCGGACATCTTCATGCCACCGAACGGCACGGCCGGATCGATGGCGTGGTACATGTTGACCCAGACCGAGCCGGCCTTGACGCGGCGGGCCAGCTTATGCGCGGTGCCGAGATTGGTGGTGAAGATGCCGGCCGCCAGGCCGTAAGGCGTCGCGTTGGCGCGCGCAACGGCCTCGTCCAGCGTGTCGAAGGGCATGGCCGAAATGACCGGACCGAAGATCTCTTCCCGCGCGATCGTCATCTTGTCGGACACCGCGCCGAAGACCGTCGGCGCGATGAAGTTGCCGCCGTCATAGAGCTCGCCCGTCAGCCGCGAGCCGCCGGCGACCAGCCTGGCCCCTTCGTCGCTGCCGGCCTTGATGTAGCCTTCGACCTTGCCGGCCTGCCTGGCGTTGATCAGCGGTCCGATTTCGGTCTCCGCCTCGATGCCGTGGCCGATGCGCAGCTTGCCGGCGAACTCGGCGACCCGGCGCACGAACTCGTCATGGATCTCGCGCGCCACGAACAGGCGCGAGCCGGCAATGCAGATCTGGCCCGAATGCACGAACACCGCCATAGCCGCGACCGGCACGGCTTTGTCGATGTCCGCGTCGCGGCAGACGATGATCGGCGACTTGCCGCCGAGCTCCAGCGAGACGCGCTTGAGGTTAGCGACGCCGGCGCGGGCGATGGCCTGACCGGTCAGCGTCGAGCCGGTGAAGACGATTTTGTTGACGTCCGGATGCTCTGCGAGCCGAGCGCCGGCCTCGGCGCCCGTTCCGGTGACGACGTTGACGACGCCGTCGGGCACGCCGGCTTCCTGCATCAGCTTAGCGATCAGGAGCGGCGTCAGCGACGCATCCTCGGACGGCTTCAGCACGATGGTGCAGCCGGTGGCGAGAGCCGGCGCGATCTTCCAGACCGAGGCGGCGGTCGGGGCATTCCAGGGAATGATCGCGCCGACGACGCCGACCGGCTCGCGCCGGGTGAAGGTGACGATCTCGCCGGGGATCGAATTGTCGATCGCCTCGCCATGCAGCGCGGTCGCCATGCCGCCATAGAAGCGCAGCATACCGATGACCCGGCGGCGGTTGGCTAGCGTGCGGGTGATCGGCAGCCCCATGTCGAGCGTGTCCGAGACGCTGAGCTCTTCCCAATGTTTTTCGAAGAGGTCGGCGATCCTGAGCAACACGCATTGCCGCTCGTAGGGCGAGAATTTCGACCAGGGGCCTTCGAAGGCCACGCGCGCGGCGGCCACCGCCGCGTCGATGTCGGCGGCTCCGCCGCGCGGCACCGTCGCCAGCACCTCGCCGGTCGCCGGGTTTAGCGCCTGCATCACCTCGCCGGACTGCGCCGCGACCCACTTGCCGCCGATGAACATCGGCCGGAATTCGCCATGGTAGAGCGTGGTGGCCTTCGCCCTCGGGTCGAAGTTCAGCGTCATCGTCTCCTCCTCACGAATTCCGAGGCGACTATTACTCCCGCTTCGGGCGACCTCAAACAAGGAAAGCTAAAAGGGCGTTCAGATAATCGGACTGTGCAACGCGCGCGTCTTCCCCGATGGTGCCGGCAACGGAGGAACAGATATGAGACTTGCTGGCAAGGTCGCCATCGTCACCGGTGGCGGGTCGGGGTTTGGCGAAGGCATCGTCAAAAAATTCGTCGAGGAAGGCGCGTCTGTCGTGCTGATGGATCGCGACGAAGCCGCGGCTTCGCGCGTTGCTGGCGAAGCCGGCGACAAGGTGCGGCCAATCACGGGCGACGTCTCGACGCTGGAGAGTTTTACGGCGGCCGCCGACCTGGCGCTCTCGGCCTTCGGCGGGCTCGACATACTCGTCAATAACGCCGGCGTGGCGCAGCCGCCATTGCCGCTTGAGACGATGGCCGAAGGCCTGTTCGACCGCATCGCCAACGTCAACATGCGCTCGATCTACAACGGCGCCCGCGCCGTGGTGCCGCATTTCAAATCAATCAAGTCCGGCGCCATCCTCAACGTCGCTTCGACCGGCGGCGTCTCGCCGCGTCCGAACCTCACCTGGTACAACGCTTCCAAGGGCTGGGCGATCGCCGCTACCCGCGCCATGGCGGTGGAACTCGCGCCGTTCGGTATCCGCGTCAACGCGATCAACCCGGTCGCCGGCGATACGCCGCTTCTGTCCACCTTCATCGGCTCCGGCGAGGAAAACCGCGCCCGCGTCGTCGCCACCATCCCGAGCGGCCGGCTGTCGACGCCACAGGACATGGGCAACGCCGCGGCGTTCCTGTGCTCCGACGAAGCCAGCATGATCACCGGCGTCGACCTGAATGTCGACGGCGGCAAATGCATCTGAATATTTGCGGTTCCTGAGGGATTGGCGATGAAGGATGTCTACCAGATCGCGGTCGTGCATGGCGACGGCATCGGCCCCGAGGTGTGCGCCGCGGCCGTCGAGGTGGTGAATGCGGCACTCGGGCCGGACTGCCCCTTGCGTTTCACCGAATATCCGGCTGGCGCGGAGCATTTCCTGAAGACGGGGCAGAGCTTTCCCCAGCCAACCTTCGCGGCGTGCCGGGCGGCTGACGCGATCCTGCACGGCGCCGGCGGCCTGCCCGGCGTGGTCTATCCGGACGGCACGGAAGCCGGCCTCGACTTCACGCTGAGACTTCGTTTCGAGCTCGATCTCTACGCCAATATCCGCCCGATCAGGCTCTTCGAAGGGGTGACGAGCCCGCTCGCCGGGGTGAAGGCCGGCGACATCGACTACGTCATCCTGCGCGAGAACAGCGAAGGGCTTTACGCCGCGCGCGGGGCAGGGGCGTTGCTGCGCGGCCAAGTGGCGGTCGACACGCTCGTGCAGACGCGCGCCGGTATCGAGCGCATCGTGCGCAAGGCCTTCGAGCTGGCGCGCCAGTCGAACGGCGCGCCGCGCGACGGCGTGCGGCGGGTGACATGCTGCGACAAGGCCAACGTGCTGCGCAGCTACGCGTTTTTCCGCTCCGTCTTCGACGAGGTGGCGAAAGACTATCCCGACATCGAGACGGAACATGCGCTGGTCGACGCCATGGCCATGCATCTCGTGCTGAAGCCCGGCCATTTCAACGTCATCGTCAGCGAGAACATGTTCGGCGACATTCTGTCCGACCTGGCGGCGGCGACGGTGGGCGGAATGGGCATGGCGCCTTCGGCCGAGGTCGGCGACGCGAATGGCTTCTTCCAGGCTGCCCACGGCTCCGCGCCGGATATTGCCGGCAAGGGAATCGCCAATCCCTACGGGACGATCTTGTCGGCGGCGGCGATGCTCGACTGGCTTGGCCGCGGACATGGCGACGAAAGGCTGCTGCGGGCCGCCGAACAGATCCGCCATGTGACGGAGGCGTGCCTGGCGAACGGGCTGCTCAGCGCCGATCTGAAGGGGAAATCATCGACCGCCGAGATCACCGGAAACGTCTGCGACCGGCTCGCGGCCTGAGGCGATGGGGCGGCTCGATCGCTGCGTTTCGGTGGAAGATTTCCGCCGGCTGGCGCGCCGCCGGCTGCCGAAATCGGTCTTCGAGTTCGTCGATGGCGGGGCAGGCCAGGAGCTGACCCTGCGCGACAACCGCGCCGGTTTCAAGCGCATCCGGCTGCTGCCGCGTGTTCTTACCGACGTATCCCGGCCCAATCTCACCACCACCTTGTGGTCGAGGACCTATCCGACGCCGCTGGTGATCAGCCCGATGGGGTCCTGCGCGCTCGTTCGCCCCGGCGCTGACATCGCCATTGCTTCAGCGGCCACGGCGCGCGGCATTCCCTACACGCTGTCGACCATGGCGACGACCGGCATCGAGCGGATGGCGAGAGCTGTCCAGGGACCGCTCTGGTTCCAGCTCTATGTGCTGAAGGATTTCGATTTCAATCGCCGGCTGGTGCGGCAGGCTGAAGAGTTCGGTTATTCGGCGCTGGTCGTCACCGTCGACCTCCAGGCTGGTGGCAAGCGCGAGAAGGATCTGAGGAACGGGATTTCGATCCCGCTGCGGCCCTCCCTGCGGCACGTGATCGAAGGGATCGCGCATCCGGGATGGTCGTTTCGCCTGCTTCGCGGCGGCCTGCCTCAGTTCGAGAATGTCCGCGGTTACCTTGGTGACACCAGCGCGGGGCCGACGATCGCGGCGCGCGTCGGCCACAATCTCCATGCTGGCTTCGACTGGAACGATTTTCGTTCGATCCGCGACTGGTGGAAGGGGCCGCTGATCGTCAAAGGCGTCCTGCACCCGGACGATGCCGTGAGATTGATCGCGGAGGGCGCGGACGGGATCTGGGTTTCCAATCACGGCGGCCGCCAGCTCGACGGCGCGGTCGCGAGCATCGATGCGACCGGCGCCGTGCATGCGGCCGTTGGCGGCCGGGCTCCGATCCTGATCGATTCCGGTATCCGTACCGGCATGGACGTGATCAAGGCAAAGGCGCGCGGCGCGGCCGCCTCGGCAATCGGCCGCGCCGCCCTGTTCGGCGCAGTGGTGGGACAGGCCGGCGTCGAGCGGGTGCTGGATATCCTGCTCGACGAGATCGCGACCGGCCTGAAGCTGTGCGGAGTGCCCGGTTTTCAACAAGTCGGCCCAGACCTGATTGCGCCGGCGGGCTAACCGAACGAAACCTTTGTCGCGCCACCCCTGCGGTTTGCCGAGGCGCCAGGTTGCGCCGATCATGGCCGGCGGTTATGCCGGGCCAGGATTTCCAAACGAGAGGCAACCGATGAAGGTCGTTTCCACCTCCAAAGCGCATGGCGGCATCCAGGGCGTCTATTCACATGCTTCGGAGGTCTGCGCCTGCGACATGACCTTCGCGGTGTTCGTGCCGCCCCAGGCCGAGGACGGGCGGCTTCCGGTCCTGTGGTACCTGTCGGGCCTGACCTGCACGCATGCGAACGTCATGGACAAGGGCGAGTACCGGCGCCTGGCATCCGAGCTCGGGCTCGTCATCGTGTGTCCCGACACCAGCCCGCGCGGCGCCGACGTTCCAGACGAGAAGGACAATTGGCAGTTCGGCTGCGGCGCCGGTTTCTATCTCGACGCGACCGAGCAGCCTTATGCGAAGAACTACCGCATGTATTCCTACATCGCCGAGGAATTGCCTGCGCTGGTCGCCGCCAATTTTCCGGTCGACATCTCGCGCCAAGGCATTTTCGGCCATTCGATGGGCGGGCATGGCGCGCTGACGATCGCGCTGAAGAACCCTGAACGCTATCGGAGCTGCTCGGCCTTCGCGCCGATCGTGCAGCCCTCGACGGCCGGCTGGTCAAGCCCCGCTTTCGAGAAGTATCTCGGATCGGACGAAAAGAGCTGGCGCGCCTATGATGCGACGCTGCTGATCGAGGACGGCAAGCGCTTCCCGGAATTTCTCGTCGACCAGGGCACGGCGGATGGTTTCCTGCAGGATGGCCTTCGCCCATGGCTGCTGGAAGAAGCCTGCAAGAAGGCAGGCGTCGATCTGAACTTGCGCATGCAGGAAGGCTACGACCATTCCTACAATTTCATTTCGACCTTCATGGACGATCATCTGAAGTGGCATGCCAGCCGTCTTAAAGACATTCGCAGAATGCGCGCCCCGCCGCAATCGAACGGTCCATTCCGGGTCACCCGTGACTGAAGGGATATCGGCGTTCACCTTCCGGTGAGCGCGCGTATTTCCGGCGGAACATTCCTCTTTTCGCTCTGTTAGACCCAAGCAGCAGCGCGGAAAGGAGCTTGCGCATGGACAATCCGCGATCCACGGCAAGCATAGCCGGCCATCCCATCCATCCCATGCTCGTCACCATCCCAATCGCCTGTTTCGTCGGGACCTTGCTCACCGATATCGCCTATTGGCGGACGGCCGAAATGACCTGGGCCAACTTCTCAACCTGGCTTGTAACCGTCGGTGTCATCGTCGGCATTCTGGCTGCCATAGCGGGGCTTACCGACTTTCTTGGCAGCCGCAGGATACGCGCCCAGCCGACGGCATGGCTGCATATGGCCGGCAACCTCGTCGTGCTGGTGCTGTCCTTCTTCAACATGCTCATCCACACGCGCGATGCCTGGACATCCGTCGTGCCGGCCGGGCTGATCCTGTCGGCGCTGGTGGTGATCATCCTGATCTTCACGGGCTGGCTCGGCTGGGCGCTGGTCTATCGCCATCACGTAGGAGTGGCCGATGAGACGACCTGACAGCCCGATAACATCAGCGACCGCCGCGCTTTGTTGCGCAATGGCTCTGGGCGTTGCCGGCTGCAGCGACGACAACACCGATCCGAACGCGCAGATCGGGCCGAACCCGAAACTGCCGGAGATAAATCAATACCTATTCCCGCCAATGCATCTGGCCTCGGTGGTCGGCTGGAAAAACGATGAGAAGCCGGCTGTGGCACGGGGTCTGCAGATCGAGGCGCTGGCCAAGGGGCTTCAGCATCCGCGCTCGCTTTACGTGCTGCCAAATGGCGACATACTGGTGGTGGAGTCCAAGGCGCCGGATGAAGCATCGGTCAAGCGGCCGAAGGATATCGTCATGGGCTGGGTCGAAAGCTGGGTGACCTCCGGCGGCGATACCGGACCGAGCAACCGCATCACGCTGCTGCGCGACACCAATGGCGACGGCAAGCCGGATTACCAGGGCGTCTTCCTCGACCATCTCAATTCGCCCTTCGGCGTGGCGCTGGTCGGCAACGACCTCTATGTCGCCAACACCGATGCTATCGTGCGCTACCCGTACCAACCGGGCGATACGAAGATCACCGCGCCGGGCAAGGTGCTGACGGAACTGCCGGGCGGGCCGATCGATCACCACTGGACGAAGAGCCTGGTGGCGAGTCCGGACGGCTCATTGCTCTATGTCGGCGTCGGCTCGAACAGCAACATCACCGAGAACGGCATCCAGGCCGAAAAAGACCGCGCCGCGATCTGGGAGGTCGATCGCGCCACCGGCCGCTCGCGCATCTTCGCCAGCGGGCTGCGTAATCCCAACGGCCTGTCGTTCGAGCCTGAGAGCAAGGCCCTGTGGGCGGTGGTCAACGAGCGCGACGAGCTCGGACCGAACCTCGTGCCGGACTATATGACGTCGGTGAAGGACGGCGCCTTCTATGGCTGGCCCTACAGCTATTACGGCCAGCATGTCGATCCGCGCGTGATGCCGCAGCGGCCGGACCTGGTGGCGAAGGCCATCCCGCCGGACTATGCGCTGAGCTCGCATGTCGCGCCTGTCGGGCTCGCCTTCTACACCGCAAGCAACCTGCCGCAATCCTATCGCGGCGGCGCCTTTGTCGGCGAGCATGGCAGCTGGGACCGCTCCCAGTTCAATGGCTACAAGGTGGTTTTCGTGCCGTTCAGCGGCGGGCATCCGAACGGCATGGCGCAGGACGTCGTCACCGGCTTCCTCAACGACAAGGGCGAGGCAAGGGGCCGCCCGGTCGGCGTTGCCGTCGATAAATCCGGCGCGCTGCTGATTGCCGACGATGTCGGCAACACGGTGTGGCGTGTCACCGCGGCGGCGCCAGGATCGACGTGAGGGAAGGCATCCTTCGACACTGCCGCCCGGCCTGGCCGATCAATTGAACGGTGATGCCGTAGAGGCGCGATAATCCGGCCGGAAACAGTGGGATCCCGCGCAGGAGACCGTGGCTTCTGGCGCGGAGACCCTGGGCAAAGCGCGGCGCGGCAAAATCGGCGGCCAACGGCACCTCGACCAATTGGGCAGGAACGATCTGGCGGCTGACGCATTTTGCTTCGCGTCAACAGCCGAGGGACCCGATGCGCATTGCCCATGTCGCGCCGCTCTATGAATCGGTGCCGCCGAAACTCTATGGCGGGACCGAGCGGATCGTCTTCTACATCACCGAAGCTCTGGTCGAGCTTGGCCACGATGTGACGCTGTTCGCGAGTGGCGACAGCGAGACGTCGGCCAAGCTGGTGCCCGCGCGTGACCAGGCGATACGTCTCGATCCGCGGCCGAAGAAATCGGAGATCGCCGCGCATCTCGCCATGCTCGCCGATGTGCGCGCGCGCGCCGGCGAGTTCGACGTCATCCATTTCCATCTCAGCCACTTCCTGCATTTTGCGTTCTTCGAGAACATTGCGGAGCGGACCGTGACGACGCCGCATGGTCGGCTCGACTATGTCGACCTGGCGCCGGCCTATAAGCGCTTCCCGCGTTTCCCGATGATTTCGATTTCGCACAGCCAGAAGCGGCGCGGTCTGCCCGACGCCAACTGGCTCGCCACGATCCATCACGGACTGCCGCTCGATGCCTACCAACCGACCTATGAGCCGCAGGCGGAAGAACCATATCTCGCCTTCCTCGGGCGCCTGTCGCGCGACAAGCGGCCGGACCGCGCCATCGAGATCGCGCGACGGTCCGGGTTGAGGCTGAAGCTGGCGGCCAAGATCGGTGACGACGACCGCGCCTATTTCCGCGACAATATCGAGGCGCTCATCGATGGCGACCGCATCGACTATGTCGGCGAAATCACCGAGGACGAGAAGGCCGAATTCCTCGGCAATGCGGCGGGCCTTTTGTTTCCCATCGACTGGCCGGAGCCGTTCGGCCTCGTCGCGATCGAGGCCATGGCCTGCGGCACGCCGGTGATCGCCTGGAACAACGGTGCCTTGCCGGAGATCGTCGACGACGGCGTCACCGGCTTCGTCGTGGACAGTGTGGACGCCGCGGTCGCGTCGATACCGGCGCTTCTCGATCTCGACCGGTGGCGGGTGAGGGCGATGTTCGAGAAAAGGTTCTCGGTGGCAAGAATGGCAAGCGACTATGTCGCTGCCTATATGCGTCTGAGCGGCATGCCGGAGGCCAAGGCCTCCTGACCTTCATCCCTAGAGCCGGATGGTTTCAGGTCTGCTCGACCTGAAATCTCAATCCGGCTCTAAATCAAAGCGATAGAGCATAATGTTGTCCGAAAACCGCTTCACACTTTTCGGCATCATGTTCTAGGGCGGGGCAAACGAAGAGGTGACGAATGACGGAGCTCGACGAGCGCAAGCTCGATCCTGCCGTAGCCCTTTCTTCACTCGACGAAACGGCGCCGCGCGAACCGCACCGGCTTTTCGCCCTCAAGCAGGGCGATTGTTTCGCCGTCGCCGACGCCTATGGCGACATCAGAGGCTCGGGCGACGGGTTCTTCCGCGACGACCGCGCGTGCTCTCCGAATTCCGGCTGACCGTCGGCGGCAGGCCGATGTCGCTGCTCGGCGCTTCACTCAGCCAGGACAATGTGCTGTTCACGTCCAACCTGACCAACCTGCCGATCCAGAGCGCCGTTGGCCGCGACATCCCACAAGGCGCGATCCATATCGAACGGGTCAGGCTGATCTGGCAGGACCGGTTGTTCGAGCGGATCACGCTTTCCAACTACAGCCGCGAGCATTCGACCATCACCGTCTCGCTGCATTTCGCCGCCGATTTTCGCGACATGTTCGAGGTGCGTGGTTCGACGCGGGTGAAGCGCGGCACGACGCATTTGGCGAAGACCGACAAGGAGTCCGTCATGCTCGGCTATGATGGGCTTGACGGGCTGCCCCGCCTGTCGGCGATCTCGTTCTCGCAGGCGCCCGACCAACTGAGCGACAACCGTGCGGATTTCCTCATCGCGGTGACCAAGCGCAGCCAGAAAGTGCTCTATATCGAAGTCGGACCGGAAGTCTCCGAGGCTCCCAGTCGCGACCGTTTCCCGCGCCGCCGGCGGCACGAGCTCGCTTCGGCATGCGTGCCAAGCGGCGTCATGGCGCTACGGTGCACAGTTCGTGCCGCGCCGACGTGGCACTGCTCACACCGACTTCCGACCGGCCTATCCCTGCCGGCATCCCCTGGTTCTCGACGGCGTTCGGCCGCGACGGGGTGACTCCAGCTGCAGATGCTTGCTCAATCCGGGCCTGGCGCGCGGCGTGCTGGCATTCTGGCCGAGCCCAGGCGACCGAAACGTCGCCTTTTTCGGATTCCAGCCGGCAGATCATGCATGAGACGCGCAAGGGTGAGATGGCGGCGCGCGCGAGCTCCGTCGGGCGCACTTGGCGGGTCGATACCACGCCGCTCTATATCCATCTGGCTTCGGCCTATGCCGACCGCACCGGGACATGGCCTCATCGACAATGTGGCCTTCGCTCAGGCCGCAGAATGGACGGAGGAGGCGAGCGCGCCACCGGCTTCGTCCCTCCAGCGCGCCGCCGAGTCCGGTCTCGCCAACCAGGGCTGGAAGGACAGCTTCGATTCGGTGTTCCACGCCGAGGCGCATCCAAAGGGCCGATCGCGCTGGTCGAGGTGCGGGCACGTCTCGCCGCCTTCCGGGGCTGGCGGCGCTGGGCGCCGCCGCGGCGATTCGCCGATGCCGAGCACTGGGAGAACCGCGCCGGCAATGCGAGTCGCCGTGGAACGCGATTTCTGGCAGGACGACATGAATTTCTACGCCCTGGCCATTGATGGCGAGGGCCAGCCCTGCAAGGTGCGAACGTCGAATGCCGGGCACCTGCTGTTCGTCGGGCTGCCGCAACCGGAGCGGGCCAGGCTGGTCGCCGACCAATTGCTGTCGGCGTCCTTCCATTCCGGCTGGGGGCTGAGGACGCTTGCCGACGACGCGGTATTCTTCAACCCGATGTCCTACCATAACGGCTCGATCTGGCCGCATGACACAGCACTTTGCGGCGTAGGTCTCGCCCGTTACGGCGAACGCGACAGCGTGGTGCGGCTGATGAGCGGCACGTTCGAGTCCGCCGTGCATTTCAACATGCGGCTGCCGGAACTGTTCTGCGGCTTCGCCAGGGCTCCGGGTGAGGCGCCCATCGCCTATCCCGTGGCCTGCCTGCCACAGGCTTGGTCGGCCGGTTCCACCTTCATGTTGATGCAGGCGTGCCTTGGGCTCGAAATCGATGGCTGGGAGGGCGAATTGCATGTCACGCGGCCTAGGCTCCCGATCGGCATCGACACGCTCACGCTCCGGCATCTGACGGTCGGCGACAAAGCGGTCGACCTCACCTTCCAAAGGGTCGGCGACCGCGTTGCCGCCTTCTTGCCTGACCGGCATGAAGGTCAGGTACCGCTCATAGTGCGCACGTAAATAAAGCACCGCAACCCCGCGTCCAACAATCGAAAAGTGTCGGAACTGATCGCTGGTTCATGCGTTGCAGACCTAAGCCGGTCTGCCCGTCCGCGGCCGGCACGAACGAAAACAATGAACGGACGGCCGGAGGCAACCTGGCATTTCAATGACACAATACGGCGCCGACCTGCTACTGGTCCTTATTCTCGCAAGCCTCGGACTGTCCGCATTAGCGATTATCATTTCAATATCCCGACACCGTCGCAATAACCCGATGGCGTCGGCCGTGCCGGGTTCCGGCGACGACTCCGCCACCGAAGCCGCGCGCAAGGTGCTGCGCGAATTCGAGAAGAACGGGCAGTCGGTCGATGCCGCTCTGGTCTCATGGTCGCCCGACACCCTGCGCAAGATCCTTGCCGACGAATTGCCGGAAGCGCAGGTGATCGTCGTCTCCAATCGCGAACCGTATATCCACAACGAGACCAGAGACGGCGGCGTCGAGCTCGTTATCCCAGCAAGCGGTCTGGTCTCGGCGCTGGAGCCGATCACGCGCGCCTGCGCCGGCACCTGGATCGCCTATGGCGGCGGCAGCGCAGACCGCCGGATGGTCGACAAGGGCGACCGGGTTCAGGTCCCGCCCGGTAATCCGTCCTATACGCTGCGGCGGGTATGGCTGAGCGACGACGAATATCAGGGTTACTATCTCGGCTTCGCCAATGAAGGCCTGTGGCCGCTCTGCCATATCGCCTTCACACGGCCGACCTTTCGCGAGTCGGACTGGGAGGCCTATGAAGCCGTCAACCGCAAATTCGCCGAAACGGTGGTTGCCGAGGCGCGCAACGAGCGGCCGATCGTGCTGGTCCAGGATTATCACTTCGCGCTTTTGCCCCGCATGATCCGCGAGCGGTTGCCGGAGGCGATCGTCATCACCTTCTGGCACATTCCCTGGCCGAACTCGGAGGTGTTCAGCATCTGTCCCTGGCGCGAACGCATCCTGGACGGCCTGCTCGGCAGTTCGATCGTCGGTTTCCACACCCAGTTCCACGCCAACAATTTCACCGAGAGCGTCGACCGCTTCATGGAAAGCCGCATCGAGCGAGCCGATGCCGCCATTTCCTATGGCGGCCAGGTGACGCTGGTGCATTCCTATCCGATTTCGATCGAATGGCCGGTCGAGCTCCTGAAAGCCCTGCCCAGCGTCGAGGAAAGCCGGGCGCGCGTCCGCAAGCGGTTCAGAATTCCAGCCGGCGCCAAGCTGTGCGTCGGCGTCGAGCGGCTCGACTACACCAAGGGTATTCTCGATCGCTTCCGTGCACTGGAGGAGCTGTTTATTCGTCATCCCGAAATGGTAGGCAATGTTGCATTCCTGCAGATCGCGGCGCCGAGCCGCGGCACGCTGCCGGCCTACAAGCATCTGCATGAGGAATGCCTGCGCTACGCGGAGGAGATCAATCAGCGCTTCGGCAGCGAATCCTACCGGCCGGTCGTCATGGTGGCCGAGCACCATTCGCAAGCGGCGGTCTATGAACTCTATCGCGCGGCCGACATTTGCCTTGTCACCAGCCTGCATGACGGCATGAACCTGGTCGCCAAGGAGTTCGTCGCGTCGCGCGACGACGAGCAGGGCGTGCTTTTGCTCAGCACCTTCGCCGGCGCCTCGCGCGAGCTGCTGGAGGCGCTGATCGTCAATCCTTACGACGCGGCGATGATGAGCGAGGCGATGCTGCAGGCGCTGACCATGGGACCGGACGAGCAGCACGAGCGCATGCGGCGCATGCGCGACATCGTGCGCGACAACAATGTCTATCGCTGGGCCGGCAGCATGCTGCTCGACGCGGCGCGGCTGAGGAAGCGCGGCGACCTGGATCGGGTCACCGCCTTATACGAGCGGCCGGCAGGCCCCACCGGCGACAATGTCGTGTCCATGTTCGAACGCAAACAGGCAGTGGGATTTAGATGAACATCCAGGCAGACCTTACCCCGCCGCTTCCCGCGGGACGGTGGGCGCTTTTCCTCGACATCGACGGCACCTTGCTGGAGCACGCGGCGCATCCCGACGCCGTCTCGGTCAGCGAGGAGTTGCGCGTTCTTCTGCAGACGATCGAGCGGCGCCTGGACGGCGCGCTCGCCTTCATCACCGGCCGCTCGATCGCGGCCGTGGACCATCTGTTCGATCCGTTGAAGCTCAGGATCGCCGGCCTCTACGGGCTGGAGCACAGGCTTCTCCCGGACGGACCGATCGAGGCCGCGGACGAACCGGCGGATATGGCGGCGCTTGCCGACGAGATTGAACTCGAGCTGGCAAGCCAGGCCGTCTATGTCGAACGCAAGGGGCCGGTGCTCGCCATACATACGAGAGCCGCGCCGCAGCTTCTGGCGCGGGCGACGGAGCTGGTCGAGGCAGCGCTTGCGCGCCTGCCCAAGGGCTACCGCGCGATCGCCGGCAATGCCGGCGTC
This sequence comes from Mesorhizobium sp. M2A.F.Ca.ET.043.02.1.1, assembly GCF_003952405.1. Lineage (NCBI taxonomy): Bacteria > Pseudomonadati > Pseudomonadota > Alphaproteobacteria > Hyphomicrobiales > Phyllobacteriaceae > Mesorhizobium > Mesorhizobium sp. M2A.F.Ca.ET.043.02.1.1. Next base: position 1,038,131 of record NZ_CP034445.1, on the reverse strand, counting down.
GAGCTGATGCCGCTCGAAGCCGCCAAGGGCGCCGCGATCCGGCGCTTCTTGCAGCTCGATCCCTTCACCGGCAGGCGTCCGGTGTTCCTCGGCGACGACACATCCGACGAGAATGGCTTCGAGACGGTCAATGCCGCGGGCGGAATCTCGATCCGCGTGAAGCCGCAGGGCGAGACGGCCGCCCGCTTCGCCATCGAAGACGTGGCTGGCGCCATCGCTTGGCTCGAAGCCGCTTTTGCGGAGCCTGCCGCGCAGGCGTCCAGCCGCAATCTCGTTGCCTAAACCGGCCAGGTGCTCCGCAGCTACTGCTGCTGCAGGCCCGTGATCATGGCGATGATCTCGTTCTTGTCGGTCTTCCTGGTCTCGCGCACGCCAATCTGCTTGCCGCGCCTCAGGACGCAGATGCGGTCCGACAGCTTGAACACCTGGTCGAGGCTGTGGCTGATGATCAGGATGCCGACATTGCGCTGCTTGAGCGACTGAACGATCGTCTCCACCCTGGCGGTCTCGGCAACGCCGAGCGCGGCTGTCGGCTCGTCGAGCAGGATCAGCTTGCTCGCCCAGTGCGTCGCCCTGGCGATCGCGACGCCCTGCCGCTGGCCGCCGGAAAGATCGCGGATGGTGGCGTGCGCGGAAGGAATGCGCACGTCGAGCTCCTTCACCAGTTTTTCCGTCTCGTCGATCATGCGGCGGCGGTCGAGCAGGCCGAAGCGGTTCAGCGGCTCGCGGCCGAGGAACATGTTCATATAGACCGTCTGCTGGTCGGCCAAAGCGAGATCCTGGTAGACAACCTCGATGCCATGCGCGCGCCCCATCGTCGCGTTCGACATCGTCACCGGCTTGCCCTCGATCGTGATCGTGCCGGAGGAGGGCGGATGCACGCCGGAGATAATCTTGACCAGCGTCGACTTGCCGGCGCCGTTGTCGCCGACAAGCGCCACGATCTCGCCGGGAAAGACCTCGAGCGAGAAGTTCTCGATCGCGGTGAGGCCGCCGAAATGCTTGCGGATGTCCTGAAGCTGAAGGATGGGGGCGCTCGCATTCATGGTTTTCTCCTAGACGGGCCAGGCATAGGGCTCGCCAAAACCGTTCTCGATCGTTTCAACTACGGGCTTGCCCTTCGAAACGCCGGAGACGCCGACGACATAGGCGCGGGTGACGAAGGCCTGGCCGCGGAAGCCGAAGACGGCGCTGTCGCCGGGCCTCGGCGCATTAGCGCCGGCGGCGTCGATCATGGCGTAGTAGTCGATCGCCGAAGGCGGCGGCACTTCGACGCTTCTGAGCGCCGACGCGGCGGTGGTCGGCTCGGCCGAGACGATCGCCTTGACGTCATAGTCCGGGAAGATCGGGTCGATGTAGAAGCCGCCGCCGAAGCAGTAGGCCTTGCCGCCTGACAGATGCGACACTTCGGTGAGATAGAGCACGGCAGGCAGTTCCGGCAGGTCTTCCATGACATGCAGCGCCGTGGCGCCGTGCAGGCCGTTGCCGGGTTCGCATTGCGTGGCGCCGGCTTCCGCCAGCGCGGCCAGCATGACGCTCGACGTGGTACCCGGCGCGTTGATTTCGACCCCCTTGCGGCCCGCCTTGGCGAGCGCCTCGGCTGCCTTGCTCAGCGTCGCCAGATTGGGCGTCGGCAGCACTTTACGCGCGGCATGGTTGAAGAGCAGGGCAGGGAAGGTGGTGATGCCGGCGAAGCGGCCGCCCGGAACGGCATCCAGCCGGTCAGCGACGGCGACAATTTCGCCGGCGTCGAAGCCGCCTTCATGGCCGCGGTAGAAAATGTCACCTTCGGCCGCGATGCGGGCGAGCAGGTCCTGGACATAGCCGGCCGCCTTGGCGCCTTTGCCTGCTTCCTCGGCCTTGGTGTCGTTGAAGACGGTCCAATAGTCCGGCTTGAAGGTCCTTGCCGCCGCGTCCGCCTCGAATTTCGCGATCTGCTGCAGATGGCCGAGATGGCCGAGCTTCATGCCGGCCTTATGCGTGGCGCGCGCGCAGGCCATGTCGACCGCGACAGCGCGTTCGATGCCGCCGCGCATCACCGCCTTGCAGAAGGAGCTCGAGCGGCCGACCTGCTTGGTCATGGCGAAGATCTTCAGGCCGAGCCGATCGGCTTCCTGCTTGAGGACCTTTGCATTGCGCTCGACCGTGTCGAGATCGAGCACATAGGCGTTGGCCGGCAGCTTGCCCTGCTGGTGAAGGCCGATCGCCGCTTCGATGAGGGCGGGGTTGCGGCGGCGCAGAACGTCGAGAAACATGGAAAAGGTTCCTTCAGCGGGATTTGTCGCGCAGCGACACTGCGACCGCGGTGAGGATGATCAGGCCGCGCACGATCATCTGGTCGGAGACCGAGAGGCCCATCAGGATCAGCCCGTTGTTCAGCATGCCCATCATCAGCGAGCCGACGAGGGCACCGACGATCGAGCCCTTGCCGCCATTGAGCAGCGTGCCGCCGACGATGACGGCGGCGATGACCGTCATCAGATCGGTCTCGCCGAGCGTGTATTTCGCCGCCTGCAGGCGGCCGGCGTAGAGCAATCCGGCGAGCCCCGCGAGCCCGCCGCTGATGGTGAGCACGGCGAGCCTGATCTTGGGCACGCTGATGCCCGAAACGCTTGCAGCGCGGGCGTTGTCGCCGGTCGCCAGCACATGCGCGCCGAAACGCGTCTCGCGGTAGACGAGGTGGCCGACGGCGATGGCGATCACCGTCCACCAGATGAGCGAGGGCACGCCGAGCAGCGAGCCGGAACCAAAGAAACCGGTGAAGGCATCGTTGGTGACCGAGATCGAACGCAGGTCGGTCATCGAGCGCGAGACGCCGGCGAACAGGCCCATCGTCGCCAGCGTCACCAGGAAGGACGGCAGCCTGACATAGGCGACCAGCGCGCCGTTGATGAGGCCGATCAGGATACCGGCGCCCAGGCCGGCGACGATTCCCGCCGCCATCCCGTAGGAGGCGATGGTGACGGCAGCGGCGAGCGCCGATACCGCCACGATCGAGCCGATCGAAAGGTCGATCTCGCCGGCCGACATGACGAAGACGAGGCCGATCGCCATGATCGTCACCGGCGCCGTCTGCAGCACGATGTTGGAGAGGTTGCGGACGGTGAGGAAGCCGCTGTCCCTCAGCATGAAGGCGAAGAACAGGAAGATCGCCAGGAAGCCGAGATAGACGACATATTGCTGCAGATTGAAGCGGCTGGCGAAGCTGCCCATCTCGGTGCCGGTGTTGGCGCTGGTCATGTTCGATCTCCGATGGTGCGTGCTTCGCAGCCTGCCACGCCGTCTATTTCATGGCGTCCGCGATGGTCGCGGGCACGTCCTTGTTGAGCGACTTCTTCCAGCCGTCCTTCACCGTGTCCTTGGTGACGGCGATGGAATCGACCGCGTAGAATGGCTCGGCCTTCAGGCCGACCAGCGAGCCTGCGGAGGCTCGCGCCAGCGTCACGCCGATCGAATAGGCCTCGTCGGCGACAAGGGCTGCGATGTTACCACCTTTGACCATGTCGAGCGCGGCCGGTTCGTTGAGGTCGAGCGTGACGATCTTGGTGTGCGTGTTGCCGGCGGCGCGAAGGGCGGAGAGGACGCTCAGCGCCGGCTCAGCCCAGGTGACATAGATGCCGTCGAGGTCGGGATGCTGGGTGATCATCGCCTGCGCGATGTCCTCTGAGCGCGCCGGATCGGCCATGCCGGCCTCGGCGGCGATCTGCATGTCGGGATAGTCCTGCTCGATGGTCTTCTTGAAGGCGCCGTCGCGCTGGTTGGTGACGTAGAAATCGGCGTCGTGGAAGATGTAGCCGACCTTGCCCTTCTTGCCGAGGGCCTCTGCCATGGCGATGCCGGCCTTGTTGCCCATCTGGAAGAGGTCGTCGGAGACGATGGTGACGTAATCCGTGCCCTGCTTGTAGCCGGCCGGGCTATTGTCGACGAAGCCGAGCTTGACGCCGGCCTGGCGGGCCGGATCGTAGACAGAGGCCGCGGTCGCCGGATCGACTGGAAGCGACAGGATGATCGACGGCTTCTTGGCCATCACCGTCTCGACATCGGCCTTCTGGCGGGCGGCGTCGAAGCCGGCATCGGTCTGCGCCACCACCTCGATGCCGAGACGCTTGAACTCGTCGCGCGCCCCAGCGTTGACCGCGTTGGTGTACTCGCTCATCTCGTGCCAGACGAGGGCCGCGGTAAACTTGCCGTCCTTTATCTGCTGTTCCTGCGCCGCCGTCAGCGTCAGCGAGGCCGCCGGAACCGGCTTCTCGCCGTTCGGCCCGGTGGTGACGCCTTCGGCGGCGAAGGCGTGGGCGGCGAACAGGCTCGCCAATACAGTCATGATACCAAATGCTTTGCGCATATCGTTCCCCTTCTTGTTCAGGAAGATAGCTCCGGCCCGGCAGGCCGAGCCGGAGCGTCGGCTCACTTCGCCGCGTCGAGCACCGACTGCGGCGCGTCGCGGTTGAGCGAGTCCTTCCAGCCCTGGGAGACGTTCTCCTTGGTCACGGTCAGCGCCGGCGCGACGACGAAGGCGGGCGTCTGCTGGGCAAGCAGCGACTTCATGCCGGAGGCGGCCATGGCGCGGCCGAGTTCATAGGCCTTGTCGGCGACGAGCGCGGCAACATTGCCGCCCTTGACCATGTCGAGCGCGACCGGCTCGGCAAGATCGAGCGTGACGATCTTGGTGTGGGTGTTGCCGGCGCCGCGCAGCGCCGAAAGCACGCCGTCGGCAGGCTCGGCCCAGGTCACATAGATGCCGTCGAGATCGGGATGCTGCAGCAGCATGGCATTGGCCAGTTCCTCGGCCCGGGCCGGGTCTGAGATGCCCTGTTCGGCGACGATCTTGATGTCGGGATAGTCCTTCTCGATGGTTTTCTTGAAGGACTGGTCGCGCTGGTTGGTGACGTAATAGTTGGCATCGTGGAAGATATAGCCAACCTTGCCCTTGCCACCGATGGCCTTGGCCATGGCGTCGGCCGCCTGCTTGCCCATCTGGTAGAGATCGTCGGTGACGATCGAGGCATAGTCCGTGCCTTGCTTGTAGTCCTTGGGCAGGTTCGACAGGAACACCAGCTTGACGCCGTCCTTGACGGCCTGGCGGAAGGCTTCGGCGGAGGTGACCGGGTCGAGCGGCAGCGCCAGGATGACGTTTGGCTTGGCGGCTAAAGCGGTCTCGATGTCGCTGCGCTGGCGGGCGGCGTCGAACTGCGCGTCGGTCTTGACCGCGATCGGGATGCCGGCGCGGGCGAACTCGTCGGTGGCGCCGGCTGTCACAGCATTGGTGAAGTCAGAAGAGGTGTGCCACAGAAGGGCAGCCTTGTAGCCCTTGTCCTTCAGCGCCGCGATGTCGGCATCGCTCAGCGTCAGGCTGGAGCTCGGCGTGGCGGTCTCGCCCTGCGGACCGACCGTCTGCGCGTGAGCGGCGGCGCTGGCGAGCATCAATCCGCCGGCCAATGCGGCAATCCATTTCTTCATCAGCATGTTTTCAGTCTCCCATTTTGTGCTTCGTTGGTCGTTCAATCGGCCACGCCGCAATAGCGGGCCATGAAGGCTGCGAAGCCGACGATGCCGGCGAGGTATTCCTCGACATCGACGTGCTCCCCGAAAGTGTGGCAGTTACGGATGTCGCCCGGCGCGCAATAGACGGCGGGAGTGCCCAACCGGTTGACGAAGAACGACGATTCCGACCAGAACGGCGCGCCTTCGATCACGCCGCGTCCGGCCATGGCGCCTGCCATCGATTGCGACAGCATGGCAACTTCGGCGCGCGTCTCGTCGATCTCGGCGGCGGTGCCGCCCAGCCTGTGATCGCGTCCGGCCGGATAGGCGAACTCCACGGCGATCTCGGGATCGGTGATGGCGCCGCGCACCGCGGCCTCGATCTCGGCGGCGGCCGTGTCGAGCGATTCGCCCGGCAGGAGCTTGCGGATCAGCGACAGTGTGCATCGCTCAGGCACGGCGATATAGCCGCCGCCGGTGAGGCCGGTGATCAGCAGGAAGCCGCGCCCGGTGAGCTTGTGCTCGGCCCGGGCCGCTACCTCGTCCGAGTGTCTCCACAGCGCCGTCATGGCGGCATGGGCGGCGCGCAACGCATCCTTGCCGAGCTCCGGCACGCCGAAATAGGCCGACTTGCCGGTGATCGTGATGTCGGTGATGAAGAAGCCAATCTGCGCGGCGTAGACGGCAAGCCGCGTCGGCTCGACATAGACGGTGAAGTCGGGCGCCGCGACCTCGCCGGCCTCGATGCGGCCGACGAAATGCTTGATGCCGGCGGAGACGCCGGTGCCGGGCTGGCCGCTCTCCTCGTCGCCGACGAAAGCGAAGGCCACATCGCCCTTGAGGCGGATGCCGGCCTTGTCGAGCAACGAGAGCGCCGCCAGCGAAGCGGTGATGCCGGCCTTCAGATCGCCGGAGCCGCGGCCCCAGACCGCCCCGTCAATGATGGGCGCGCCGAACGGGTCCTCGCGCTCGGTGCCGGCCCAATGCTCGCGCCAGCCGTCGACATGAACGGTGTCGGTGTGGCCGATGAAGAGCAGGCGCTTGCCATCGCCGGCACCCTTGCGTTCGCCCCAGATGTTCGGCCTGCCGGGTAGGAAATCCGCCCGGCTCAGGCCGTTCAGCCCCAGCTCGCGCATTTTCGCCTCAAGGAAGCCGACGAAATTCGCTTCGTTGCCGGTGATGCTTTCGCGGCCGATCGCGCTCCTGAACAGCGCCAGCGCCTGGTCGGGATCGAGAGCGGCACGCAGCCTGGTCAGGATATCTGCGGTCACAGCACGACCTCCTTCAAGGCAGCCGCCTGGGCGGTGGGGAGAGAGATCCGGCCGTCCGGCGCGTCGACGCCGAACAGCGTATTGTGCAACTGGCCGAGACCGATGGCGGCCGCGCCGATCAGCGCGGCGCGCGCGCCCAGCTCGCCGGCCTCGACGGTGACGGGGTAGGGGAAGCACAGCGGCATCAAGTCCTTGACGCGCGAGAGGATCTCCGGCCTGAGGCCGATCGAACCTCCCAGTATGACCTTCTCGGGATTGGCGACGGCGGCGATCGCCGCAATGCCTTGCGCCAGGTAACGCGCCGTTTCGTCGAGCACGGTAATCGCCGCCTTGTCGCCCGTCGCCGCATTCTCGAAGATCGCCGGAACCGCGACCTGGGCGCCGGTCAGGGACCTGTAGCGTTCGGTCATCGCGTGCGTCGCCACCGCTCGCTCGAAAGCGCCGGTGCGCAGCGATTCAGCCGCGAACGGATCGGCGCCGATCGGCATGAATCCGATCTCGCCCGCCGCATGGGTGGCGCCGCGCACCAGATGCCCGCCCAGCATCAGGCCGCTGCCGACGCCGGTGCCCAGCGCGATATAGGCAAGATTGTCGATGCCCTGGCCTTGGCCAAGCCAATTCTCGCCGAGCACGGCGAGATTGACGTCGTTCTCGATCATCACCGCGACACCGAGCGCCTTTTCGAAGGCGTCGAGGACATTCATGGCGTCGAAGCCGGCAATGTTGGGCGCAAGCAGGATGCGGCCCGTCGCGGGGTCGGGCGCGCCCGGCGCGCCGATGACGGCAAGGCGGATCTTCTTGCGGGGAATGCGCTCGCGGGCAGCCGCCTGGAAGGCAAGCGCCGCGATCTGGTCGATGACGAACTGGCCCCCGCGCGGATCGGTCGGCGTCGCCGCCTCGGCGAAGATCTGGCAGGCGAGGTCGGTCAGCGCCACCCGCACCTTGGTGCCGCCCAGGTCGACGGCGATGATGTAGGCGGCGTCGTGGACGAGCTCATAGGTGACGGCGGTGCGGCCGACATGGCCGCTGGTGCGGCCCGTCTCCTGCACCCAGCCTTCCTGCTCGAGCCCGCGCACGATCTCCGAGATCGTCTGCTTTGACAGGCCGGTGAGCTTCGAGATCGAGGCCCGCGAGATCGGTCCGCCCTGGACGATCGCCTCCATGACGGAGCGCTGGGAGAACTGGCGGGAAATACGCGGCAGGTCGCTCACATGCGCCTCGATTAATTCGTTCTGTCACCGAACTTATTAGTGAAACGACGTCTTGTCAACGATCACGTCGCATTGTCGGAGACCGCAAACGGAAGGGGGTGATTTACTGGGGCGCCAGCTGCTGCACCGACCGGGCAACCGCGGCGAAATCAGGATTGCTCATAGGTCGGCCGGCGGAAGCGAGCGATCAAGCCGGTCCCGAACACGCGCGTGCTGGGTGGTCAGCGAGTCGAGCCAGCCTCAGTTCCTGTCGACCGGCTTGGAGCGCATCCTCGACACCGTCTCACGCTCCGCCCGCTTGGAGCGCAGCGGCGGCAGGCCGCGATCGACGAGGTCCATATCTTCCAGCGCCATGTCGCCCATGCGCTTGAAGGCGACGTCCAGCGCGCCGGCGCGGTGCGCGGAGCGCAGGAAGCCGGGGAGGGCTCGCACGGGATGGTCCTTGGGCAGCGGCTCTTCCGGGAACACGTCACTTGCGGCGACGATGTGGCCGCTCTTCACCGCTTGCATCAACGCCTGGAAATCGACGACGCCGGCGCGGCTGAGCAGGATGAAGGCGGCACCCTGGCGCATTTTGGCAAAAGAGTCGGCGCCGAGAAAACCCTGGTTCTCGCTGGTGACGGAAGCGACGACGAAGACGAAATCGCTTTGCGACAGCACCTCGTCCAGCGAGGCCGGCTCGACGCCATTGTCGACCAGGATCGACGGCGGCAGCCACGGATCGTAGACCTTGGTGCGGGTGCGGAAGCCGGTCAGCAGGCGGTTGAGCGCACGGCCGAGGTCGCCGAAGCCGATGATGCCGACATCTGCGCCGGAGAGAAGCCGCGCGGTCTGGTTGCCGTCGCCGCCCCAGAGTTCCTTGCCCTCGCGAAAGGCGAGATCGGCATCGACGATGTTTCTGGCCAGATTCAGCGCCATTGCCAGGCCGAGCTCGGCCACCGGTTCGGCAAAGACAAGACCGGTGGTGACGACATGGATGCCGCGCGCGAACAGCGTCTCATAGGGCATGTTGTTGAGGAGGTTGGTCTCGACGTTGAAGATGCAGCGCAGCGCCGTCATTTTTTGCAGCGTTTCCGAGGCGATGGGCGGCTGGCCAACGATGTAGCGCGCTTCGGCCAGCACATCCGGCGGCAACTTTGCGATGCCTTCCGGCGTGGTCTCGACAATGCGATAATGGCTGCGCAGGCGCGCCAGTTGCGGCGGAGTGAAGATAAGGTCTAGCGTGCGCGGTTCGGGCACGCTGATCACCAGCGGCAAGGTCTTGTCGGACATGATTTTCCTCCCGGGACACGATTGGATCGCGTCAATCACATCTTCGAGTCTTATCCACGATGAAACGATTTACAAGAACGAAAAATCGATTTATCGGTTAGAATAGCAAGGCAGAAAATCGACTGCATGCCCTCGGGAGGAGGTCAATGGCGCAACAGGGACCCCGGCAGAGGCGTCCGTCGATCCACGACGTGGCAAGCCATGCCGGCGTGTCCGCGGCCACTGTCTCCAAGGTGCTGGCCGGTGTCACCACGGTGAAGCCCGAAAATGCGCAGCGCGTCCTCGATGCCGTCGAGCGTCTGGCCTATCGCGTCGATCCACTAGCTTCCGACATGCGCAGGGCCAAGCGCCGCATCATCGGCGCCATCATGCCCGAGTTTGAAAGCGAGTTCTTCGGCCAGATGGTCACCGAGCTGGAGGGCCTTGCCGAGCAGCGCGGCTACACGCTGGTCGCGGCGTCGAGCCGTGAATCGGAAGCGCGCGAGAAGGAGATCCTGGCCCGCATGCATGACTGGCGCGTTGCCGGCGTGGTGCTGGCGCCGGTGCGCAACGAGCACGGGCCGGCGGCCGCCTTCATGAAAGCCAACGGCATGACCGGCGTGCTGATCGACCGCGTCTTGTCCGACGATGCTTTCGATACCGTTTCAGCCGACAGCGCCGCCGCCAGCGCCGAGGTTGCGCGGATGCTGGTCGGCAAGGGCCACAAGCACATCCTGATCATCGGTCTCGCCGAAGGCGCGGCAACCGTGCGCGCTCGCCTGGAGGGTTTTCGCACCCAGGCGCTGGCGCTCGACCCGTCCATCCGCATCGACGTGATCACGTCGGAGGTCAGCGTCGAGCCGCTGCGATCGTCGCTGCGCGATTATTTCGGTCGGGGCGAGCGGCCGACCGCTGTCTATTCGCTGCTGCTCAAGGGCACGCTTGTGGCGCTGTCCGAATTCCGCCGGCGCGGCTGGCATTGCCCGAACGACATCTCGCTGGTCGGCTTCGACGACGCCGAATGGATGCAGGTGACATGGCCGGCGATCGCCGCCGTGGTGCAGCCGGTGCGCCAGATCGCCAGCGAGGCGATGAACCTTTTGTTTCGCAGGGTCGAAGGCGCGGTGGGACCACCCACGGCGCGGCTCGAACCCTGCCAGGTGTTGGAGCGGGAATCCGTTGGCTCGCCAGGCAACGGCCCGCATTCCGGGGGAGGAGACCGACAATAGCCCCCATTGTCGTGAACGGAAACTGCGCCGGCCCTGGCCAAGGCATCCGGCGCCAAAGATCGAACGGAGGATCGAATGACATCGCATTTCTTGAAGATAAATCGATTTACGCTTGCCGTCGGCGCCGCGCTTGCGTTTTCCGCCATCGGCGTCGCCAAGGCCGAAGACGGCGAATATGGCGTGCTGATGAAGACGCTGGCCAATCCGTTCTGGGGCGCGATGGCGCAGGGCGTCGAGGACGGCGCCAAACAAGCCGGGGTGAAATATTTCCAGCAAGCGGCAGAGAGCGACCAGGCGGCCGAGCCGCAGCTCAACCTCTGCAACACCATGCTGGAGCGCAAGCCGGTGGCGATGATCACCGCCGCCATCAACTCGACCAATCTTCTGCCTTGCCTTAAGTCGGCGCAGGACGCCGGCATCAAGATCGTCGACCTCGACAACAATCTCGACCAGGCGGTGCTCGACAAGGAAGGCGTCAAGGTGACCTTCCATATCGGCTCCGACAACATCGCCGCCGGCGCGCAGGGCGCCGAATATCTTGCAAGCAAGCTCGGTAAGGACGCCAAGGGGCCTGTGCTGGTCATCGAAGGCCTCTCCGGCAACATCACCGGCGAGAAGCGCGCCAAGGGCTTTGCCGACAAGCTGAAAGAGCTGGCGCCCGGGCTGGAGATCGTCGCCTCGCTGCCGGGCGACTGGGACCGCGGCAAGGCCGCCTCGATCGCCACCGACACGCTGACGGCGAATCCCGACTTGGTCGCCATCTTCTGCGCCAATGACGGCATGGCGCTCGGCGCGGTGGAGTCGGTCTATGCGGCCGGCAAGGGCCCGCAAGTAACGATCATCGGCGTCGACGGCAATGTCGATGCCGTGAAGTCGATCAAGGAAGGCCGCCTCAATGCCTCGGTGGCGCAGCTTCCCTACCTCGTCGGCAAGCAGGCGGTGGAGAACGTCAAGAAGGCGTTGGCGGGCGACAAGGTCAAGGACAGCATCGCGGTGCCTACGCTGGTGCTGACCAAGGACGTGATCGACGCCGGCAAGGAGCCGATGCTGCAGTATGTGAAGTAGGATGGAGAAAGGGAATAGGGCAGTAAGGGAGTAGGGCAGTAAGGGAAGGCAAAAGTTGCGCTTCTCAGGCCTGGCTCCTCTACTCCCTACTGCCCTACTGCCCTACTGCCTTACTCCCCTACTCCCCTACCCGAAGGGTGCAAAGACATGGCTTCTGAACAGCCCGGCTTCTGGGCTCGGGTGCAGCGCGCATCCGTTGAAAGGCTCCACATCAGGCTGGAGTCGCTGGTGGTGCTCCTGGCGCTGAGCACGGCGATGGCGCTGTTGTCGCCCTATTTTCTGTCGCTCAGCAATTTCCTCAACATCCTGCTTGCCACCTCGACGATCGGCGTGCTGGCGATCGCCGCTACCTTCGTCATCGGCTCGGGCGGGCTCGATCTGTCGCTCGGCTCGGTGATGGGGCTCGCCGGTGTCGCGGGCGCGTTCGTGGCCGTCAATCTCGGCTGGCCGTCGGTTCTGGCGGTGATCGCCTGCATCCTGGCCGGCGCGATCGCCGGCTACATCAACGGGCAACTGGTCACCCGCGCCTTCGTGCCGGCCTTCATCGTCACGCTCGGCATGCTGGGTCTGGCGCGCGGGCTGGCGCTGGTCATCTCGCAGGGCAGGGCGATCTACGGCCTGCCGCAGGAGATCGTCTATATAGGCCAGGGGCGGCCGTTCGGTATCCCGATGCCGGTGATCATCTTCGTGCTGACGGCGATCGTCGCGCATGCGGTGCTCGCCTATACACGCTTCGGCCGCCACACGCTGGCGCTGGGCGACAGCGAAGGCGCGGCGCGCGCCGCAGGCATCCGCGTCGAGCATCACCGCCGCATCATCTATACGCTCTCCGGCGCGCTTGCCGGCCTCGCTGGCCTGCTCTTCACCGCGCGCGTCAACGCCGGCGACCCGACGGCCGGCATCAACTACGAGCTTACCGCGATCACGGCGGCGATCATCGGCGGCACCAACCTGTTCGGCGGCCGCGCCTCGATCCTGGGCACCATGATCGGCGCGCTGATCATGGGTGTGCTGCAGAACGGGCTGACGCTGCTTGCGGTTCAATCCTACTACCAGCAGATGGGGATCGGCGCGGTGCTGATCCTCGCCGTGTTCATCGACCAATACCAGGTGCGGAAGGAGTCACGCGTATGACCCTGCTTTCGCTTCGCGGCATCCGCAAAAGTTTTGGCGCGGTCGACGTGCTGCACGGCGTCGACCTCTCGGTCGCAGCCGGCGAGGTGGTCGGGCTGGTCGGCGACAATGGAGCCGGCAAGTCGACGCTGATGAAGACCATCACCGGCATCTACCGTGCCGACACCGGCTCGATCGAGTTCGACGGCAAGGACATTCTTGCCCTCGACCCCGGACAGCGCCGCCAACTCGGCATCGAGATGATCTACCAGGATCTTTCGCTGGCCAAGCAGCAGGACGTGGCGTCCAACATCTTCCTTGGGCGCGAGCCGACGAAGAGGCTGTTCGGCCTGTTCCCCGGCTTCGTCGACAAAAGCGAGATGGATCGTCAGGCGTCCAAGATGATCGAGCGGCTGGGCGCGCATCTGCCGTCGATAAACCGTTCCGTTGGTTCGTTCTCCGGCGGCCAGCAGCAGACGGTGGCGATCGCGCGGGCGCTGACCTTCAACCCGAAGCTCGTCATCATGGATGAGCCGACGGCCGCACTTGCCGTACGCGAGGTGCAGAGCGTGCTCGATCTCATCCGGCGGCTGAAGTCGGAAGGCATCGCCGTAATCCTGATCTCGCACCGGCTGAACGACGTGCTGTCGGTCACCGACCGCATCGTGGTGTTGCGCCACGGCAGGGCGGATGCCGATCTCGTCACCGCCAACACCAACATGAGCGAAGTCGTCAGCCGCATCGTCGGCGGCGGCGACATTGCCGCCGCGGCGGCGCATGAACAACGAGGCTGACATGAACACGTTCGGACTGCACACTTTCGCCATCGCGCCGGTCTGGGACCTCGCCCGCATCGAGCCGCAGATGGACCGGCTGAAGGAGCTCGGCATCGGGTTGATGGAGATCCCGCTGCTGCGCCCCGAGGAGATCGACACCAAGCGCACGCGCGGCTTCGCCAGCCACTACGGCGTCGAGCTCATTCCGTCGCTCGGCCTGCCGCGCGCGCTCGATGTGGTCGAGCGGCCGGACGAGGCGCTCGACTTCCTGCAGCCGGCCTTCAATGTCTGCAACGAGGTGGGCGCCGAGGCGCTGGGCGGGGTCACCTATGGCACGATCGGCAAGACCACCGGGCGGGCGCCGGCACAGCGCGAGATCGACGGCATGTGCCGCTTCCTCGAACGGGCGGCGAAGTCGGCGAAGTCGCGCAGCCTGAAGCTCGGCATCGAGCCCTGCAACCGCTACGAGACACATCTGATCAATCGCGGCATCGACGCGGCGCGCATCATCGAGCGCGTCGGCGCCGAGAACATCTTCATCCATCTCGACACCTACCACATGCATATCGAGGAAAAGAGTTTTGCGTCCGGCTTCGAGGCGGCGGCGCCCTATCTCGGCTATGTGCATGTGTCGGAAGCTAATCGCGGCGTGCCGGGGCGCGGCATGCTCAACTGGGCCGCCTGCATGAAGGCGATCGCCGACATCGGCTATCAGGGCGCGATCACGCTTGAAAGCATGAACCATGTCGATGTCGACATCGCCGGCGGGCTCGCGGTGTGGCGACCGGTGGCGGAAGACCCGCGCGACGTCATCGAGGTCGGGCTGCCGTTCCTGCGCGAGGAAGCGAGGAAGGCAGGACTGACGCTGGGGTAGGCGGCAGGGCCCGCATCACGAGCCGGCCGAAGCAACCTCGGATGGTTTCGATTTACCGAACCAAATTGCTGGTGCAATGTGGGTTCGGAGGATCGAAATCGTGCCATTCGTCAGCATAGGCGGCGTCACACTGCATCATCGCCATATCGAGGCGGCCGGCACGTCTCGCCCGATCATCTTCATCAATTCGCTGGGCACCGATTTCCGGATATGGGACGACGTCGTCGCGCGGCTCGCCGGGGAAATGCCGATGCTGGTCTACGACAAGCGCGGCCACGGGCTTTCCGATATCGGCAGCGGCGTGCGTTCGATCGACGACCATGTCGACGACCTGCTGGGCCTTATCGATCATTTCGGCTTCGGAAAGGTCGTGCTGTGCGGCTTGTCGGTCGGCGGCCTGATCGCGCAGCGGCTCTATAACCGCCATCCCAAATGTGTGGAGGCGCTGATCCTCAGCGACACCGCGCATAAAATAGGCACCGCAGAGAGCTGGAACACGCGCATCGCCACCGTCGAGCGCGACGGCATCGAGGTGATCGCCGACGGCATCATGAAAGTGTGGTTCACACCGGAGTTCCATGCGAAGCGCTCGGCCGAACTTGCCGGCTGCCGCAACATGCTGACCCGGCAGGCGCTGCCCGGCTATATCGGCACCTGCATGGCGGTGCGCGACGCCGATCTCACCGACGCGGCGCGGCGTATCGCGGCGCCGACGCTCTGCATTGTCGGCGACCAGGACGGCTCGACGCCGCCTGATCTTGTCCGCTCTCTGGCCGGACTGATCCCCGCCGCACACTTGGAAGTGATCCGCGATGCCGCGCACATCCCGTGCATCGAGCAGCCCGATGCGCTTGTCAGTTTGATCCGCGATTTCGTCGCCTCGTTGCCGGAGGGAAAGTCTGCTCATGGATGATGTCACGAACAACCGCTACTGGACCGGTCTCGAGGTCCGCCGCTCCGTGCTCGGCGATCCCCACGTCGACCGCGCTGAGGATACGGCCACGGATTTCGACCGGCCGTTCCAGCAACTGATCACCGAAGCCGCCTGGGGAACGGTGTGGGCACGGCCCAACTGGTCGAAGCGCGAGCGCTCGATCGTGACCCTGGCGCTGCTTGCGGCACTCGGTCATGACGAGGAAGTCGCCATGCATGTGCGCGCCACCGCCAATACAGGCGCCACGCGAGACGACATCTGCGAGGCCTTCCTGCATGTCGCGATCTATGCCGGCGTGCCGGCCGCCAATCGCGCCTTCAAGATCGCCAAGGAAGTGTTCGCGCAGATGGACGGAGCCAAGGCCGCCCATGGCTGAGTCCGGCTCCAACCGCGCGCCGGAAACCGGCGCCTTCTTCCAGCGCGACCGCCAGTGGCACCCGCCGGCCTTCACGCCGAACTACAAGAGCTCGGTGCTGCGCTCGCCGCAGAAAGCGCTGCTGTCGTTCGACAACACGCTGTCGGAACTGACCGGCCCGGTGTTCGGGCACGCGATGCTGGGCGAGCTCGACAAGGACCTGATCCACAATTTCGCCAGGCCCGGCGAGAGCGCCATCGGCGAGCGCATCATCGTCCATGGACGCGTTCTCGACGAGCGCGGCAAGAGCGTGCCCGGCGTGCTGCTCGAATTCTGGCAGGCCAATGCGGGCGGCCGCTACCGTCACAAGAAGGACGGCTATCTCGCGCCGCTCGATCCGAATTTCGGCGGCTGCGGCCGCACGATCACCGGCGAGGATGGCGGCTATGCCTTTCGCACCGTCAGGCCCGGACCCTATCCGTGGCCGAACGGTCCGAACGACTGGCGGCCGGCGCATATCCATTTTTCAGTGTTCGGCCACGGCTTCGCGCAGCGGCTGATCACGCAGATGTATTTCGAAGGCGATCCGCTGATCTGGCGTTGCCCGATCGTCGGCGGCATTTCCAACAAGGCCGCGGTCGAGGCGCTGATCGCCGCGCTCGACACGCAGTCGACCATCCCGATGGATGCGCTCGCCTACAAGTTCGACATCGTGCTGCGCGGGCGCCGCTCGACGCTGTTCGAGAACAGGCCGGAGGGCAATTGATGGCGCAGTCGCTCGACCAACTGAAGGAGAGCCCTTCGCAGACCGCCGGCCCTTATGTGCATATCGGGCTGACGCCGAATTTCTGCGGCATCGGCGGCGTCTATGCGAGCGACCTCGGCTCGACGATGCTCAACGATGAGACCAAGGGCGAGCGCATCGAGCTGCGCATCCGCGTGCTCGACGGTACCGGCACGCCTCTCAAGGATGCGCTGATCGAGATCTGGCAGGCGGATGCCAGCGGGCTTTACAACTCGCCCGCGGAGATGCGCGGCGCGGCCGACCCGAATTTCCTTGGCTGGGGCCGGCAGCCGACCGACATGGAAACAGGTATCTGCCGGTTCCAGACAATCAAACCGGGCCGCGTGCCGTTTCGCGACGGCCGGCTGATGGCGCCGCACATCACGCTGTGGATCGTGGCGCGCGGCATCAATACCGGCCTGCACACCCGGCTCTATTTTGCGGACGAGGAAAAGGCAAATGCCGAGGATCCGATCCTTGCCCGCATCGAGCATCGCTTGCGCGTGCCGACGCTGATCGCCGAACGCCAGGGCGATACTTACGTCTTCGACATCCACTTGCAGGGCGAAAAGGAGACGGTCTTCTTCGACAGCTGACCGTGGCCGCCATGACCGTTTCGCCCTTCGATCATCCGCTGCTTTCCGGCCTGCTCGGCGACGAGGAGGCGGCGCGGCATTTCTCCCTGGAAGCGGACCTCGATGCGATGCTCACCTTCGAGCGGGCACTGGCTGAAGCCGAGGCTGAACACGGCGTCATCCCACGCGATGTCGCGGTCGCGATCGTGAAGGCGCTGGCGTCGTTCCGGCCGGACACGGCCAAGCTGAGGGCCGGCGTCGCCAGGGACGGCGTGGTGGTGCCGGAATTGGTTGGGCAAGTCAAAGCTGCAGTCGGCGCTCCGCACGACGCATATGTGCATTTCGGCGCCACCAGCCAGGATGTCGTCGACACCTCGCTGATGCTGCGCCTGCGGCAGGCCGTCGACCATATCGGCCTGCTGCTTGGCGAGAATGTTGTGCGCCTCACCGGCCTCGAGCTCGAGTTCGGAGAACGTCAGTTCATGGCGACGACGCGCATGCAGCCGGCGATCCCGATCACGGTGACCAATCGGACTGCTTCCTGGAGGGCGCCGCTCGAGCGTCACCAGCAGCGCCTTGCCGAAATATCCGGCGGTCTGCTGGCGCTGCAGTTCGGCGGCGCCGCCGGCACGCTGGAAAAACTCGGCGACAAGGCCACGGCCGTTCGCGCCGCGCTTGCCGCGAAGCTCGGTCTTGCCGATACGCCGCAATGGCACAGCCAGCGCGACGCGCTCGCCGAGTTCGCATCCTGGCTTTCGCTCGTTACCGGCAGCCTCGGCAAATTCGGGCAGGATGTCGCGCTGATGGCGGAGGTTGGCTCCGACATCAAGCTTTCCGGCGGGGGTGGCTCATCGGCCATGCCGCACAAGCAGAATCCGGTGAAGGCGGAAGCGCTGGTGGCGCTGGCGCGCTTCAATGCCGTTCAGCTCTCCGGCATGCATCAGGCGCTGGTGCATGAGCAGGAGCGCTCGGGTGCGGCCTGGACACTGGAGTGGCTGATCCTGCCGCAAATGGTGGTGGCGACCGCCGCCGCGCTCAGGCTCGCAGCCGAGCTGACCGCGCAGATCGAGAGCCTGGGTCACTGATGCGCACGCAGGTGGTCATCGTTGGCTCCGGGCCGTCCGGCCTGCTGCTCGGCCAGTTGCTCGCCACCGTTGGTGTCGAGACGATCATCCTCGAGCGATCCAGCCGCGAGCATGTGCTCGGACGTGTGCGCGCCGGCGTGCTCGAACAGGGCACGGTCGACCTGCTCGGCGAGGCGGGCGCCGCGGACAGGCTGCATGCCCAGGGCCTGCCGCATGAAGGCATCTCGCTCGCCTTCGACGGCCGCGCGCATCGCATCGACATGAGCGCGCTCACCGGCGGCAAGCATGTCACCGTCTATGGCCAGACCGAGGTGACGCTCGATCTGATGCAGAAGCGCGAAGCGTCGGGGCTCCAGACCGTGTTCGAAACGTCGAATGTCGCGCTGCATCATTTCGATGGCACGTCGGCCTTCGTCACCTACGACAAGGATGGCGCGACGCATCGCATCGATTGCGACTTCATTGCCGGGTGCGACGGCTATCACGGTGTCAGCCGCAGGTCAGTGCCGGACGGCGCGCTGAAGACGTTCGAGCGCCAGTATCCGTTCGGTTGGCTGGGCGTGCTGGCCGAGGTGCCGCCGGCCGATCGCGAACTGGTCTATGCCAATCACGAGCGAGGGTTCGCGCTCTGCTCGATGCGGTCGCCGCAGCGCAGCCGCTACTATGTGCAAGTTCCCGCCGGTGAGCGCGTCGAGGACTGGTCGGACGACCGCTTCTGGGATGAGCTGCGCAGCCGCCTGCCGGCGCAGATTGCGGCCGCGGTCACCACCGGGCCGTCCTTCGAGAAGTCGATCGCGCCGCTGCGTTCCTTCGTCGCCGAGCCGATGCGCTTCGGAAAACTGTTCCTGGTCGGCGATGCTGCGCATATCGTGCCGCCGACCGGCGCGAAGGGCCTGAACCTCGCTGCCAGCGACGTGGGCTATCTGTTTGCCGGGCTTCGTGAATTCTACCGCGAGAGGTCGGAGGCCGGGCTCGACGCCTATTCGGCCAAGGCTTTGGCGCGCGTGTGGAAAGCGGTGCGCTTTTCCTGGTGGATGACGACGATCCTGCATCGCTTCCCCGAGACGGGGGAGTTCGGCCAGCGCATCCAGGAAGCCGAGCTCGATTACCTGGTGCATTCCAGAGCGGCATCGACGGCGCTTGCCGAGAATTACGTCGGGTTGCCTTATTGATCTGCCTGAGCGGTCAGACCCGCTCCAGCGCGATCGCGATACCCTGGCCGACGCCGATACACATGGTGGCCAAGGCCAGCTTGCCGCCGCGCTCGCTGAGTTCCAGCGCCGCCGTGCCGGTGATGCGTGCGCCGGACATGCCGAGCGGATGACCCAGCGCGATGGCGCCGCCATTGGGGTTCACATGCTCCGCCGTCTCGGAAATTCCGAGTTGGCGGAGCACGGCAATGCCCTGGGAGGCGAAGGCTTCGTTCAATTCGATGACGTCGAACTGTTCGGGCGTCAGGCCGAGGCGGGCGCAAAGCTTGTTGGTGGCCGGCGCCGGTCCGATGCCCATGATGCGCGGCGCCACGCCGGCGACGGCGCCGCCGAGGATACGGGCGATCGGGGTCAGCCCATGCTTCCTTGCTGCCGCTTCCGAGGTGATGATGAGGGCGGCCGCGCCGTCATTGACGCCGGAAGCGTTGCCGGCGGTGACCGTGCCGCCTTGGCGGAACGGCGTCGGCAATTTGGCCAGCGTTTCGATGGTCGTGCCGGCGCGGGGATGTTCGTCTTTCGCGACGACGATTGCATCGCCTCTCCTTTGCGGGATGGTCACCGGCGTGATCTCCTTCGCCAGCCGGCCACTGGCCTGCGCGGCCACCGCCTTGTCCTGGCTGCGCACGGCGAAAGCGTCCTGGTCGGCCCGAGAGACGGAAAAGTCCTCGGCGACGTTCTCGCCGGTCTCCGGCATGGAATCGACGCCATATTGCTTCTTCATCAGCGGGTTGACGAAGCGCCAGCCGATGGTGGTGTCGTAGATTTCGGCATTGCGTGAGAAAGCTGCATCGGCCTTCGGCATGACGAAGGGGGCTCGGCTCATCGACTCGACGCCGCCGGCGACCATCAGCTCGGCCTCGCCAGCCTTGATGGCGCGCGCGGCGATGGTGACGGCATCCATGCCCGAACCGCAGAGGCGATTGACCGTCGAACCAGGAATGTCCTGGGGCAAGCCGGCAAGCAGCAGCGCCATGCGCGCGACATTGCGGTTGTCCTCGCCGGCCTGGTTGGCGCAGCCATAGACAACATCGTCGGTGGCGGCCCAGTCGAGACCCATGTTGCGCTCAACGAGCGCCCGCAACGGGATGGCGCCGAGATCGTCGGCTCGCACGGAGGACAACGCGCCCCCGAAGCGGCCGATGGGCGTGCGGATGTAATCGCAGATGAAGGCTTCAGCCATTTAAGCAGCTTTCCCTTTGGCGGTCGCTTGATGCGCCGCCTTGGTGCGGGCCTGCAGGTCGCGCAATGTCTTCAGCTCGAGTTCCGTCGGCGCCGGCGTCTCGTCAAGGGCCTCCGCGAACTTGACCGTCCAGCCACAAGTTTCCTGCACCTGTGCGCGGATGACGCCTGGATGCAGCGACACGACGGTGAATTCCTTGGTCACCGGGTCCGGCTTCCAGATGGCGAGATCGGTGATCAGAAGCGTCGGGCCGGCGGTGTCGATGCCGAGGCGCTTGCGGTGGTCGCCGCCTTCGCCATGGCCGAAGGAGGTGAAGAAATCGATCTTCTCGACCATGCCGCGCTTCGACTGCGCCATGGTGATGTAGACCTGTCTCGATGAGGTGGCGATCTCCGGCGCGCCGCCGCCGCCGGGCAGGCGGGTCTTGGGATGCGCATAGTCGCCGATGACGGTGGTGTTGATGTTGCCGAACTTGTCGAGCTGGGCGGCGCCCAGGAAGCCGATCGAGATACGGCCGCCCTGCAGCCAGTAGCGGAACATCTCCGGCACGGCGACGGTGGTGACCGCCGTCTCGCACAATTCGCCGTCGCCGATCGACAGCGGCAAGACGTCGGGCGCGGTGCCGATGGTGCCGCTCTCATAGATCAGAGTGATGTCGGGCGCATGGGTCAGCCGCGCGACGTTGCAGGCCGCCGACGGCGCGCCGATGCCGACGAAGCAGACATCGTCGCTTTTCAGGGCGCGGCTGGCGGCGATCGTCATCATCTCGTTGGGTGTGAAGCCCAGATTATCAGCGTCGCTCATGCGGCTTTCCTCAGATGCTCGACGCGGCCGGCAAAGTCGTCGGCGCTGCTCTCGATGACGTTCTTCCGGATCCATGCCTGGAAGCGGTCGCGGTCGGCGGCGATCTCGTCCCATTCGAGATAGGCTGCGTTGTCGCGCTCGTAGTAGCCATGCGTATAGGAGGGATGCGAGCCGCCCGGCACAACGGAAATCGCCGCGATCGTCCAGCTTGGCAGCACGGTGAGGTTGGGGTGCAGGTCGTCGAAATCGTCGACCACTTCCTCGACCGTCACGACCGCGCGTTTTGCAGCAAGAACAGCTTCCTTCTGGATGCCGATGATGCCTTCGACCAGCACATTGCCTTTCCGGTCCGCCTTCTGCGCGTGGATGAAGGTGACGTCCGGCCGGATTGCCGGGACGGCGGCCAGCACCTCGCCGGTGAAGGGGCAGGTGACCGATTTGATGTTGGGGTTGACCGAAGCGAGGCCGGCGCCGCGATAGCCGCGGAACACCGCGCAGGGCAGGCCGGCGGCGCCCGCCTCATAGGCGTTGGCCATGCCGGCATGGCTGTGCTCCTCGACTTCGATGGCGCGCGGAAAGCCGTTCTCGATGGCATCGCGGGCGCGCCGCAACAGGCCGACGCCTGGATTGCCGACATAGGAGAAGATGATCTTTCTGGCCATGCCCATGCCGATCAACTGGTCATAGATCAGGTCGGGCGTCATGCGGATCAGCGTCAGGTCGCGAAAGCCCTGGCGGATCGCCTCATGCGCGGCGGCAGTGGGGATCAGATGGGTGAAGCCCTCGAAGGCGACGGTGTCGCCGTCATGCACGCTTTCCGCGACCGCCTCTTTCAGCGGCAGGAACTTGACCATCTCCAGGCTCCGTAATCGAAAAAGTTCGTATTGCGAACATGTGTTTTAAATGAGATACTTTTAGCTCCAAAGTTTGCCTGGAGTCAACGCTGGCCTGGAGAGGTTCGTGGAAGAGGAATCCATTTCACGCGACCATGTCGGCTCGCTGGAACGCGGCTTGGCGGTGATGGAAATCCTCGCGCGCCATCCGGCCGGCATGACGCTGACCGAGATGGCCGAAGAGGCTGACCTCACCCGCGCGGGCGCCCGCCGCTTCCTGCTTACATTGGTCGCCACGGGCTACGCGACGCAGTCCGGCCGGCAGTTCTCGCTGTCGCCGCGCCTTTTGACCGTCGCGCGGACCTGGCTCGGCGGCGCATCGCTCTGGACCTTCGCCGCGCCCATCATGCGCGAGGTGGCCGGCAAATTCGACGAAGCCTGCAACGCGGCGGTGCTGTCGGGCGAGGATGTCGTCTATGTCGCGCGCATCCCTGGACGGCGAATCTTGAGCGTTGCGCTCGATGTCGGCACGCGGCTGCCGGCCTATTGCACGTCGATGGGGCGCGTGCTGCTTTCCGGCTTGGCGGCGGATGAGTTGAAGGCCTTCCTCGCTGACGCGACCATCGAACGGCGCACGCCGAAGACGATCACCGGCCGCGCCGCGCTCGGCAAGGCCATTGACAGAGCGAGGGTCGATGGCTTCGCCATCGTCGACGAGGAGCTGGAGCTCGGCCTGCGCTCGATCGCTGTGCCGATCGTCGACCGCGCCGGCCGCACCGTCGCCGCCATCAACGTCTCGACGCAGTCGGCGCGTTTCTCGGTCGAGGCGATGGAGCGCGACATCTTGCCGGTGTTGCGGACGGCCAAGCAGCGGGTGGAGGAGTTCTTCTTCGTTTGAGCAGCAACGGCAACCGCCCGAAGTGAGCGCTGCCCCTCATCCGCGACGACGGTTCTCCGACGACCGGTGAGTGCTCAATGTCTGCTTGAGCGTTCCGCCATATAACGGGCTGGCGAGACGCCGAGCGCCTTTCGAAACATTGTGACAAAGCTGCTGACGTTCTCGTACCCAAGGTCGCCAGCAACCTGTTTCACCGACGCGCCGCTCGCCAACCACTGCACCGAGAGGATAATGCTCAACTGCTGTCGCCAACGACCGAAGCTCATGCCCGTCTCGGCGGCGATTACGCGCTCGAGCGAGCGAACACTGAGTCCAGAACATTTTGCCCACGATTCGAGAGTTCCGCGGTCAGCTGGATCCGTTATCATGTCCTGGAAGATCGAACGAAGCCGAGGATCGGTTGGCATTGGCAGGTGAAGGTTGCCGAGCGGCGCTGTCGAAACCTCATGCAGCAGCAAGGCCGCAACTCCCGATTCTACTCCGTCCGCCTCATGATCTGCTGGGAACTGCGCGCTTCGGACAATCAACTCGCGCAACAGCGGACTGACGGTAATCGTGCAGCACGTCATGGGCAGCTTCGCGCCTGCCGCCGGCTGGACGAAGGCCGCATAGCTGTCGATGTTCCCGGAGGCTGCGATCCGATGCACCATCCCGCCCGGAACCCAAAGCGCGCTCTGCGGGGGCACGATCCAGATGCCGCCCTCGACTTCACAACGAAAGACGCCAGAGAGTCCCAACAGCAGCTCCGACTTCCGGTGGGAGTGATGGTCCAGCTCTAAGCCCTCGGTGACCATCTCGACGCCGACCGTGACGACGTCTCGGCGCGCCGCTTCGACCGTGGGCATGAGCTCAGCCAAGTCATTCCATTGACGCAGGATCGGCAAAGGGTCGCGCTCCAGGAAATTGGCACAATATCAATATATATTGGCCAAGTTTCGCGTTTCCGTCAACCTTACCCTCAGATAATGTCCGACGCGGTGGCGATGGATGCTGAAGGGGACGCTGAGATGAACGAAATGCCGTGAGCCCCTAGGCTCATCGACACACCTCTAGCCTGTTTGAAAGCAGGCTCGTCCCAGGCTCGCTCATCGTCGCGGACAACACGACTTACTGCCCGGATTGCGAAGCTTACGTTCGTGAACCAGCCAATGGCTACCTCTCGGTTCCGTTCGCCGACGACATCGAACTCTGATGCGGACCGGATAGAAAGCATCGCAGTCGCAAACGGCTGCTTTTGATCGTGCCTACACTAAACAAATAAAGCTTAGCTGAAAGATAACACATGACTTCAACTTCCGAAGAGACCACTGTTATCATTGTTGGAGCCGGTGTGTCCGGTCTGACGTTGGCGTCCTTCCTGCGGACCTCCGGCGTGGCCTGCGTTGTCCTGGAGCGGATCGATCGGGCCCGCGTCGAAGTCCGGCAGCGTGCCGGCGTCGTTGATGCACGCGCCGTGCGCATGTTCGAGCAATGGGGATTAGCGGACAAGCTCCTCGCCGGCCCGCTTGCCCAGACCATTGATTATCGCGTCAACGGCGTTGGTCGCATTTTCGAGACCATCGAAGACGACGGCAGCCCGGGTCGATTCTGCACCCAGCAAATGCTCGTCAATAACCTGTTGCGCGAACTGATCGATGTGATGGCGGGTGACATCCGCTTCAGCGTCACCGACGTGTCGATCCAAAATGACGAGGACCGGCGTCCACGGGTCAGCTATTCAGATGCCGCGGGCGCTCACGAGTTCGTCTGCGATTACATCATTGGGTGCGACGCCGAGCACGGTGTCAGCCGGGCATCGATCCCAGATGGTGTCTTGACGAAGTACAGCCATGACTTCGGTTATGCGTGGTTGGCGGCGCTCGTTGAGGCGCCTGTTACCGGCCATCCGATCATGGGCGTCAGCGACCACGGCTTTGTCGCGCAGCTTCCTCGCGGCCCCCACCGGAGCCGGTATTACCTGCAATGCGCGTTTAGCGATGGTCCGGCAGACTGGCCGGATACGCGGATCTGGGATGAAATCCGGCTGCGTCTCTGCGACAACACGATCGAAAATGCCGTGGTCCATGACAAGGACTTCGTACCTATGCGATCGGTGGTCTATGCGCCGATGCAATATCGGAATCTTTTCCTCGTCGGCGATGCCGCCCACCTCTTGCCGCCCACGGGCGCCAAGGGAATGAATCTGGCTCTATACGATGTGGATGTGCTCGCCCAGGCGCTGGTGCGCGCGGCGCGCGATCACGACAGAGCGGCGCTGGACGCCTACTCAAGCACGGTCCTGCCGCACATCTGGAAGTACCAGGAGTTCAGTGCCTGGATGACCGATACGATGCATGACGCTGGTGATCCAACGCAAAACGGTACGTTTCGCCAGATGGCCGCACGCGCTCGTCTCGATAACTTGTTCGACTCCCCGACCGCAGCTCGTTTGCACAGCGAATACCAGCGGGGGCTGAACTAATGCCAGCTATGACGAAGAAAGTGGCTCTGGTGATGGGCGGCGCGAGTGGCATCGGCCTGGCCATCGCCGAACGGTTGGCGAAGGAGGGCGCCTTGGTCTTCCTGACCGGCCGTCGCGTTGTTGATGTCGAAGCCGCAGTCGCCCAAATTGGCCCCGCCGTGCGCAGCGTGGTGGCCGACGCGAGCAACCCCGCGGATATTGAACGGGTCATCGCGACAGTCGGCGCGCAGGGCGGTCAAATCGATGCGCTGGTCTACAACGCCGGCATCATGGAACCGGCGGACCTGGAAGAGAGCATACCGGAGCATTTCGACCGCCACTTCGCGGTGAACGTGCGCGGCGCCCTTCTCACCATGCGGGCAGCGGCGCCGCGCATGGCTGCCGGGGGCCCGGCGCTGTTCTTGGGGTCGGTCGCCGACGTGAAAGGGGCGACGCCCTATGGAACATATGCCGCAACCAAGGCGGCTCTGCGCTCCTATGTGCGCAGCTGGACTGGCGAACTCGCGCCGCGCGGCGTACGCGTGAACATCCTGAGCCCCGGCCCAACGGACACCGCCATGATGGCATCGATCCCAGACGAAATGCGCGACGGGATCGTCAGCCAGATACCGCTGGCCCGCATGGGCCGCGTGGAAGAAGCCGCGGCGGCGGCGTGGTTCCTACTCAGCGACGAAGCAAGCTTCATAACCGGCGCCGAGCTATACGTCGACGGCGGCATGGCTCAAGTGTGACGGGTGCGGGGCGAAGCAGCCGGCAACCGACGAGCGCCTGATGATCCGCCTTTGCCCCCGGATGAGTTGGCTGGCTTAGTTCTGCCCATGTAGGAAGAACTCGATCGGCACCACCAGTTCGAGACGGTCGCCAGGCACCTCTGCAGGCGTTTGGGCAGGGGCTGGGCGCGCTGGATCAACGCCAAAGTCTCTTCGTCGAGGAGGTCATGGCCGGAGGTCTTCTCGATCCTCGCCACGAGCACCTACCGCTGCGATCCATCGTGAAGCGAACATAGGATACGCCTTGCTGGCGGCGGTACTGTGCAAGTGCCGGATAACGCTTGAACTCCTCCAATCGGTCGAGAACGAGCCCCTGCCACGTCGGCATCGCGTTCGACAGCGAGGCAGAAGACGCCTGTGGCGCGGGAGCGGTCGGTACCGAGGACGACAGGGCGGGAACAGCCGGCGGGGCGGTTGTGGCGGTCGCGGGCGGACGATCGACCGGCAGAGCCTCCTGCCGCTGCGCAACCTGACGACGTGGCACGATGCGGATCCTCGGGACAAGCCCGAGGATGACGGCGTTGCGTTGGTCGTCGCGATAAGCCCATACGCGATTGCCCCTGTGTAGTGACCGGAAGAAGGACCTAGCCGTTGACGCTTCATTTCTGATACGGTATTGAACAGGATTATACAGGTTCATTGAACAGGTATCGATATGGCCCGTCGCGCGATGCAGCTCTCTCCCGGCACGGGCAAGCCCGAGCAGATCGCGACGGTTCTGGAGCATGAGATACGCTCCGGCGTGCTCGGCTTCGGCGACCGCCTGCAGAGCGAGAACGAGCTCGTCCAGCGCTTCTCCGTCAGCCGCAACACGGTCCGCAAGGGGCTTGAGGAACTGTCGAGCCGCGGGCTGATCACCACCAAAGTGGGCATCGGCTCCTTCGTCACCTTCGACGGCATGCCGGTCGACGACGCGATCGGCTGGTCGCGCGCGCTGGCCAATGCCGGCGCCAATGCCGAGACCCGCACCTTGCGGCTCGAGATCATCGAGGACGCGGAACTGGCGGCCAGGCTCGGCGTCGAGAGCCCATCCTTCATCGCCGTCGACCGCGCACGCACCAATGCCGATGACGGCCATGCCATCTCGATCGAGCGCAGCCGGCTGCCGCTGTCGCCCGAGTTGGAAGACATACCCCTGCGGGGCTTGCGCGAAGGCACGCTGCACCAGACGCTGCGTGGCGCAGGGCTCGTGCCCGACCATGGCGAGGAATGGGTCGACATCGAGATGCTGAGCGCTGCCGACGCCGCCATTCTCGCCTGCGCGCCCGGCACGCCGTTCCTGCGCACGCGCCGGCTGACGCGCGCCGCCGACGGGCGCGCCATCGAATTCGTCACCAGCCTGCTCAACCCCGCGCATTTCGCGCTGCATCTGGAGTTCTGAGCATGGCAGGGGAGGCGATCGATCGGGCGCTGGGCGCGCTGATCGGCGGGGCGCTGGGCGACGCGCTGGGCATGCCGACGCAGCTTCTGTCGCCGGGCCGCATCGCCGAGCTTTACGGCCATGTCGAGGATTTCGTCGCGCCCGCCGCCGATCACCCGGTGTCGAAAGGGCTGCCGGCCGGCGCGATCACCGACGACACCGAGCAGGCACTGCTGCTTGGCCACATTCTGGTCGAGTCCGGCGAGCGTTTCGACCATGCGCGCTGGGTGAACGCGCTGCTCGGCTGGGAACGCGACGTCAAGGCGCGCGGCAGCTACGACCTGCTCGGACCATCGACCAAGCGCGCCATCGACGCCATCAACAGCGGCGTGCCGGCCGAAGAGGCCGGGCGCGCCGGCGACACCAATGGCGCGGCGATGCGCATCGCGCCGGTCGGCATCATGATGCCGTCGGAGCCGCTTGGCGCGCTGGTCGCCAAGGTGGCCGAAACCTGCCGGGCCACGCACAACACATCCATCGCAATAGCTTCCGCCAGTGCCGTTGCCGCTGCAGTCAGCCTTGGCATTTCGGGCGGCGATTGGCGCGCCGCTTCCGGCCATGCGGTCGCGGCAGCAAGGCTTGGTGCTACGCTTGGCCATTGGGTCACCGGCGGCGACATCGCCGTGCGCATTGTCTGGGCGCAGGAGCTTGTCCGCGGCAAGGCGGAGAAGGAAGCCATCAAGCAGATCGTCGACCTGATCGGTACCGGCGTTGCCTGCCAGGAATCGGTGCCGGCCGCCTTCGCGGTGCTGGAGGTCGCCCAAGGCGACGCCTGGCGGGCTGCCGTGATCGCCGCCAATCTCGGCGGCGACACCGACACGATCGGGGCGATTGCCGCCGGCATGGCCGGCGCCTGCGCCGGTCTGTCGAAGCTGCCGCAGGACCGCATCGCCGAACTGCATGGCATCGACATCGCGGAGGTCCGCGCGCTGGCTGCGGATCTGGTCGCGGCCCGGACGGCCAAGACC
This sequence comes from Mesorhizobium sp. M2A.F.Ca.ET.043.02.1.1, assembly GCF_003952405.1. NCBI lineage: Bacteria > Pseudomonadati > Pseudomonadota > Alphaproteobacteria > Hyphomicrobiales > Phyllobacteriaceae > Mesorhizobium > Mesorhizobium sp. M2A.F.Ca.ET.043.02.1.1. The sequence continues at coordinate 1,009,579 of NZ_CP034445.1, read as the reverse complement.
GGTCCAGGCAAGGAGGACGCGGCGTGAGCGGTCGGCTCGTCCATGTCGGCAGCGCGGTGGTGGACTACGTCTACCGCATCGACGCGTTGCCGGCGGCCGGCACGGAAAAGACCGCGTCAGCTTACGCCCGCGTCGCCGGCGGCGGTTTCAACATGATGGTCGCCGCAAGCCGCACCGGCATGAAGGTGGTGTTCGGCGGCCAGCTCGGCACCGGGCCGGACGGAGACTTCCTGCGCGCCGCCTTCGCCGCCGAAGGCATCGAGACGCTGACGCCGCCGTCGACCTCGATGGACAGCGGCAATTGCGTGGCCATGATCAGCGGCGATGCGGAGCGCACTTTCGTCTCCTGGCCGGGCGCCGAGAGCCGGCTGACGTTCGACATGATGAAGCCGGTCCAAGTCCTTTCGGGCGACTGGGTTTTCACCTCGGGCTACACACTGAGCTATCCCGGCAGCCGCGATGCGCTTGTCGACTGGATCGAGGCGCTGCCGGCCGGCGTTCCTTTCGTCTTCGATCCGACGCCGGTGATCGCCGATATTCCGCGCCCGATCCTGGACAGGGTGCTGGCGCGCGCGACCTGGCTGAGCTGCAACACCAATGAGGCCGCCGAGATTGCCGGCGCCGGCGATGCGCAGACCGTCGCCATCCGGTTGCTCGCCGAGCATTGCCCCAGCGCCGAGGGTGTCGTCATCCGCGCCGGCGCGCATGGCTGCCTGGTGCGCATGGCCGATGGCGGCACCCGCGCGGTGCCGGGTTTCGAGGTGGAAGCCGTCGACACGAACGGGGCCGGCGACACGCATATCGGCGCCTTCGTCAGTGGCCTTTCGCGCGGCATGTCGCCTTGCGAGGCGGCTCGCTACGCGAATGCCGCCGCCGCGCTTTCGGTCACCCGCCATGGCGGGTCCTCGGCGCCGACCGACATGGAGATCCAGGAGTTCCTGACCGAGCGCGGCGAAGCGATGACCGCGCCTGGCCGGGCGGAAGCGACTGCAACTTAACAAACCGTCAACCGGGCAAACAATGAGAGGAAAAGAACATGCGCATGCCCAGACTGACCGCTTTTCTGACGGCCACCGCCGTCTTCGTCTCCGCTTTCACGCTGGCAGCACAGGCCGCTGAGGAAGTGCATGTGCTCAACTGGAAAGGTTACGGCGCCGACGAGCCGTGGGCGGTCGCCAATTTCGAGAAGGCGACCGGCTTCAAGGTGGTCAATGACTTCTTCAACTCCGAACAGGAGATGCTGACCAAGATCCGCACCAATCCCGGCCTCTATGACGTCGTCATGATCAACGCCGCCTTCAACGACCAGGCGATGGCCGGCAAGCTGATCCAGCCGATCGACGTCTCGAAACTCTCCAACTATGCCGACATCGCCAAGGACAAGGCCGGCTCGCCGATGCTCAACCATGACGGCAAGGTCTATGGCGTGCCGTGGGTGTGGGGCCTGACGGCTCTGGCCATCAACGAAAAGTCCTTCGAAAAGCCGCCGACAAGCATCGCCGAAATGTGGGACCCGGCGCATAAGGGCCGCGTCATCATCCGCGACGACGCCGTCGAGGCGGTGCAGTTCGGCGCGATCGCGTCGGGTCAGAACATCAACGACATCAAGGATATGGACGCGGTCAAGGCGAAGCTCACCTCGCTGATGCCCCAAATCAAGACGTTCTGGAGCTCGGAGAACGACTGGAACCAGATGGTCGCCTCCAACCAGATCGACATCGGCACCTATTGGAGCGGCTCGGCCGACCGTGCCAAGACGCATTTCAAGCTGCCGGTCTCCCTTGTCATCCCGCAAGAGGGCGCCGTCGCCTGGCTCGACGCCTTCTCGATTCCCGTCGGCTCGAAAAACGTCGCCGGCGCCGAGGCCTTCATCAACTACATGATCGATCCGAAGTTCTACGTCGAATGGGTCACCAAGGTCGGCGCGCCGGTTTCGGCCAACACCAAGGCGGTCGACGCGCTGCCGGAGGATGCGTTCAACCGCAAGGTCATGGGCAGCCCGGATGTCGCCAAGCGCATCCAGTTCCAGGCGCCGGTCACCGACGAGCAGCGCGAGAAGTATCTGGCGCTGTGGCAGGAGCTGAAGGTCAACGTGAAGTAAGGCGTCATTCGGGGAGGAGAGGCAATGGCTGACCAGCTTGCGATCGGTTCGCGCCGCGGACTGAAGCCGGCGCTGCCGCTTCTCCTACCCGCCTATCTGTGGCTGACGGTGGCGATCTTCCTGCCGCTGTCGGCCATGGTCTTCTTCTCCTTCATGACCGACCTGCCGCTGGCCGGAAAGGAATGGTCGTTCACGCTCGGCAATTACGCCGCCTTCTTCTCGCAGAGCCTCTACTCGACGCTTCTGTTCGCCTCGCTGCGGCTCGGGCTCGAAGTCACGCTGTGGTGCGTGGTCATCGGCTATCCGGCGGCCTATGTGCTGGCCAAGGTGCTCAAAGGGCGCAGCCGCGAAGCGATCTTCCTGCTCGTCATCCTGCCCTTCTGGTCGAACGGGCTGGTGCGCATCTTCTCCTGGGCCATGGTGCTGCGCGAAGGCGGCATTCTCGACACGGCGCTCAACGCGGTGCTGCCGTTCAAGATCAACATCGATCTCATGTATTCCTATCCGGCCGTCATCATCGGCCTGGTGCACTCTTATGTGCCCTACATGGTGCTGACCTGCTATCTCACGCTGCAGGCGATCGACGACTCGCTGATCGAGGCCGGCCGCTCGCTCGGCGCGTCGCGGCGGCAGGTGCTGTGGCGGGTGATCATCCCGCTGTCGATGCCTGGGCTGATCGCGGGAGCGGCGCTGATCTTCGTGCCGGTGGTCGGCTCCTTCATGGAGCCGCGCATCCTCGGTGGGCGCACCGGCACCTTCTACGGCACGGTCATCGAGGATCAGTTCGTCGCCGTGTTCAACTGGCCGCTGGGCGCCGCGCTCTCCTTCATCCTGCTCGCGGTCGTGCTGATCATCCTGGCGCTGGCCGCGCCCGTCCTGCGGAGGGCCGGCTGATGGCGACGACGCGCATCCTCGAATGGCTCGGGCGTTTCTACATCGTGCTTTTGCTCGGCTTCCTCTATCTGCCGATCATCATCATGGCGGCGATGTCCTTCAACGCCTCGCCCTTCTACCAATTGCCGTTCGAGTGGACGACGGACTGGTACGCCTCGCTCTGGCAGAACGACCAGCTGATCGCGGCGACCTGGAACAGCATCGAGATCGCAATCATCACCACTTTGATCTCGACGGTGCTCGGCTCGATGGCTTCGCTCGCGCTCTATCGCTACGACTTCCGTGGCAAGAAAGTCCTGCAGGCGCTGCTCTTCCCGCCGATCGCCATTCCATGGCTGATCACCGGCACGGCGATGCTGATCTTCTTCTTCGGCGTGGGAATCGGCCGCGGGCTCATCGCCATCCTGCTCGGCCATGTCGCGCTGGCGCTGCCCTATGTGATCGTCGTTGTGTCGGCCCGGCTGCAGACCTTCGCGCCGGAACTGGAGGAGGCGGCGCGCTCGCTCGGCGCCAATCAATGGCAGGTGACCATGCGCGTGACCTTGCCCTGGATCATGCCGGGCGTGATCGCCGGCGGGCTGTTCGCTTTCGCCGTGTCGTTCGACCAGTTCGTCGTCTCCTACTTCCTGTCGACGCCCGGCCAAACGACGCTGCCGGTCGAGATCTACGCCGCAATCCGCAAGGGTTTCACGCCCGAGATCAATGCGGTCTCGACGATCATCATCGTCGTGTCGATGGCGCTGATGCTGCTTACGGCGCGCTTCTTCAAATTCGGCGGAGAGAAATAATGGCTGGCGTCCAGGTCGCGAACGTCTCCCGCAGTTTCGGCGCGCACAAGGCGTTGGATAACGTCTCGATCGATTTCGCTGATGGCGGCTTCTATGCGCTGCTCGGACCGTCCGGCAGCGGCAAGACCACGCTGCTGCGCCAGATCGCCGGCTTCGATTTTCCCGATAGCGGCCGCATCGCCATCGGCGGCGAAAGCGTCGAGCGCGTGCCGGTCGAGAAACGCCGCATCGGCATGGTGTTCCAAAACTATGCGCTGTTCCCGAATATGAGCGTCGCCGACAATGTCGCCTTCGGCCTCTCGGTGCGCGGCGAGCCGAAGGCGACGATCGCTAAGGAAGTGCAGCGCGCGCTCGATCTCGTGCAGCTCGGCAAGCTCGGCGGGCGCAAGCCGCACCAGCTTTCCGGCGGCCAGCGCCAACGCGTGGCGCTGGCGCGCGCCATCGTCACCAAGCCGCGCGTGCTCCTGCTCGACGAGCCGCTCGGCGCGTTGGACAAGGCGCTGCGCGTCGACATGCAGATCGAGCTGAAGCGCATTCAGCGCGAGATCGGCATCACCACCATCTTCGTCACCCACGACCAGGAAGAGGCGCTGACGATGAGCGACCGCATCGGCATATTGCGTGACGGCCGGCTGGTGCAGGAAGGACCGCCGGAAGAGATCTACGACAGGCCGCAAAGCGAGTTCGCCGCGACCTTCCTCGGCGACGCCAACATCTTTCGCGGCAATGCCACCGGCTCCGGGATCAAGCTGCCCGACGGCACGACGATCGCGGCTTCGACAGGCGCCTCGGTGCCGGCCGGCGCCAAGGCGAGCTGCGCGGTCCGGCCGGAACGCATCCGGATTTCGACCGGTGCGGCAAAGCCCGATCCAGTCGGTGCCAACATGCTCACTGGGCAGGTCTCGAAGCGCATCTTCGCCGGCAACAACAGCACCTATTTCGTCGACCGCGATGGCCAGACGCTGAAGGTGATCGTCCAGAACACCGGCGCCGAAAGGTTGGCTGAAGGTCAGCCGGTCGTGCTTAGCTGGTCGCCGGACAGCACGGTGCTGATCGCGGCCGCTTGATAGCGCTGATGGGAAATGATGGCGCTGGCCTTGGCTGACGCCCGGACCATCGCGTTATATCCAGTCCTCGATGGGAGGAATGGATGGCGAGCACGGGTTTCGAGCCGGACGTAAAGGTCCGGGTCAAGGACTACCGGATCGGCTGCATCGGCGCCGGCATGATCATGGCCGAATGCCATCTCGCCGCCTATGCGCAGGCCGGCTTTCCGGTGGTGGCGATCGCTTCCCGGACCAAGGCGAATGCCGCGAAGGTGGCGGATCGCTGGCATATCCCGACCGTCCACGACACGCCGGAGCAATTGATCGAGGACAGCCAAGTCGAGATCGTCGACCTCGCTTTTCCTCCCGACCAGCAGCCGGCGCTGATCCGCCATGCGCTCAAGCAGCCGCATATCAAGGCGATCCTGGCGCAGAAGCCGCTGGCGCTTTCGGTCGAGGAAGCGGTGAGGCTGCACGACGAGGCGGTTGCCTCCGGCAAGATCCTCTCGGTCAACCAGAACATGCGCTACGACCAGTCGATGCGCGTTCTGAAGCAGATCATCGACAGCGGCGCGCTTGGCGAGATCGTCTTTGCCGAGATCGACATGCACGCGATCCCGCATTGGCAGACCTTCCTGGCCGGTTACGACCGGCTGACGCTCGCCAATATGAGCGTGCATCATCTCGACGTGCTGCGTTTCCTGTTTGGCGATCCGGACGAGATCACCACGCTGACGCGCAAGGACCCGCGCACGAAATTCGACCATTCCGACGGGATCACGGTGTCGACGTTGCGCTTTCCTTCCGGCGTGCTCGCTGTATCGCTGGAGGATGTCTGGTCCGGTCCGCGCCAGGAAGGCTACGACGACGACCAGCACATCGCCTGGCGCGTCGACGGCACCAAGGGCGTTGCCAAGGGCACGATCGGCTGGCCGAAGGGCGTCGCCTCGACGCTGACCTATGCCTCGACCGAGACGACGGGCGGGAAATGGGTCAGCCCAAGCTGGGAGACGATGTGGTTCCCGCACGCCTTCATTGGCGTCATGGAGCAACTGGAATATGCCTTGAAGACCGGCACGTCGCCGGCGCTGTCGGTTGCCGACAACGTCAGAACCATGGCGCTGGTCGAGGCCGGCTACCGGTCCATGGCCGAGGGCCGTACCGTCAAGCTGTCCGAAATCCGCGTCGACTGAGGCAGCCGAAAGACGCGGCAACTGAATCGCTTACCCGGAGGACTTCACCACATGATGCAGGCAGGTATCTTCACAGGCTATTTTCCCTACGAGTTGGAGGAATCGGCAAGGCGCATCCGGGCGCTCGGTTTCAACACCGTGCAGCTCGACCTGCATTTCAAGGATATCGACCTGTCGGCCGGGCAGATCACCAAGGACAAGGCGAGGACGGTGCGCGACACGTTTCGCGACCATAACCTGCCGGTCTGCTGCGTGTCCGGCTACACCAACATCATCCATCCGGAGAAGGGAGAACGGGAAAGGCGGCTTGCCTATCTCAAGGAGATCATCCGCAACGCGCGCGACTTCGGTTCTCCCTATGTGATTTCGGAGACCGGCACCTACAACACCGAGTCCGACTGGGTGCATCACCCCAGGAACAAGACCGAAGAAGGCTTCGAGGAATGCCGCAAGGTGATCTCCGACCTCGCCCGGACGGCTTACGACCACGGCGCGGTGTTCCTGCTCGAGACCTATGTCAACAATGTCGTCGGCTCGGTCGAGGAGACGGTGAAAATGTTCGCGCAGGTCGATCATCCCGGACTTGGCCTGCTGATGGATCCGACCAACTATTTCGAGGCGCACAACATCGACCGCATGGACCAGGTGCTGAACCAGGTGTTCAACACGCTGACCGACAAGATCAAAATCGCGCATGCCAAGGACGTGAAGCGTTCGGGCGGCGACAAGAGCGAAAAGCATGCCGATATCGGCGACGCGGACGCGCATGAGGGACTGACCTTCCGCGGCGTCGGCGAGATCGAGCTACCGGCGCCGGGGCTGGGCGCGCTGAACTACGATCTCTATCTCAAGCGGCTCAGCGAGAAGCATCCGAACATCCCGGTGATCATCGAGCATCTGACCGAGGATGACGTGCCGCGCGCAAAGACATTCCTCGACGGCAAATTCCGTGCGAACGGGCTTTGATTGCGGGGAGGGATGATGACGACGGCGTCCAGCACCAAGCGCGACTACAGCCTTGTCGGCGAAAGCACGCGCCGGGCGATCGAGACCGGGCTCGCCTCGGCCGAGTGGTACCACACGGATGTACCGCGCAAGACCATGAAGGAATTGATGCAGCGCTCGGACGGGCCGGCGATCCGCGATACCATCATCTGGATCGCCGCGATCCTGGGCTCGGCAGTCGGCATCGTCTGGTTCTGGGGCACGTGGTGGGTCGTGCCGTTCCTGTTCGTCTATGGCGTGCTCTACGGCTCGTCGAGCGACTCGCGCTGGCACGAATGCGGCCACGGCACCGCCTTCCGCACGCGCTGGATGAACGATGTCGTCTACCACATCGCTTCCTTCATGCTGATGCGCAATCCGGTGCAGTGGCGCTGGAGCCATGCGCGCCATCACACCGACACCATCATCGTCGGCCGCGATGCCGAGATCGCGGTGATGCGGCCGCCGGACCTCATCAAGGCGGCTTTGGCCTTCACCGGCATCCTCGACTTCCGCTATTCGCTGCCGACGCTGGTGCGCCAAGCCTTCGCCATATTGTCGGGGGACGAGAAGAGCTACATCCCGCAGATGGAGCAGCACAAGGCGGTGACCGCGGCGCGATGGCACATATTGGTTTACGCAGCGACGATCGCTGTCGCCATCGCGCTTGGTTCATGGATACCGCTGGTGCTGATCGGGCTGTCGCGCCTCTACGGCACCTGGCACATGGTGCTGACGGGGCTGCTGCAGCATATTGGGCTAGCCGACAACGTCACCGACCATCGGCTCAACACGCGCACCGTCTACATGAACCCGATCAGCCGGTTCATCTACTGGAACATGAACTACCATGTGGAGCATCATATGTTCCCGATGGTGCCCTACCACGCGCTGCCGAGGCTGCATGAGCTGATCAAGCACGATCTGCCGGTAACGAACCCTTCGATGTGGCACGCCTATCGCGAGGTCTGGCCGGTGCTACTCCGCCAGCTGAAATACGAGGACTTTTACCTCAGGCGCGAATTGCCGCCGACGGCCAAGTCCTATCGCGGCGAGTTCCATGATCTCGACATAACGGCCGCGGCCGCCGAATAGGCGCTGCGGCAACTCGGAGATAGACGATGGCGGACTGGGTCGAAGCATGCGCTGTGGACGACGTGGACGAGGAGGATGTGATCCGCTTCGACCATGGCGGCCGCAGCTTCGCGATCTACCGCTCGCCGGAGGACACTTTCTTCGCAACCGACGGGTTCTGCACTCATGAGAAAGCGCATCTCGCCGACGGGCTGGTGATGGACGACATCATCGAATGCCCCAAGCACAATGGCCGCTTCAACTACAAGACCGGCCAGGCCAAGGGCGCGCCGGTCTGCGTCAACCTCAGAACCTATCCGGTCAAGGTCGAGGCCGGTAAGGTGATGATCGATATCGGCTGACAGCAACGCGCCGCAACACATAGAGGGAACCGAAGTCCGATGAGCCGAAAGAGACCGACTGTCGCCGATCTGCGCGCCATGAAGGGCAAGCGGCAATTGACCATGCTGCGCGTTCTGACGCTGGACGAGGCCGAGGCTGCCGAGCGGGCAGGGGTGGACATCGTCTCGGTGACGCCAGAACTGGTGCTCAATCCGCAATATCGCGACGCGGCGCCCAGCCTCTTCACCATGCCCGGCGAGAATTTCTTCGAGATCGGCACGGCGGACGATTTCCTGCGTTGGGCTTTCAGGCTCTACAAGGCCGGCGCCGACGCGGTCTATTGCAGCGCCGGCTATGCCACGATCAAGCGTATGGCCGACGACGCCATCCCCGTTATCGGCCATGTCGGCCTCATTCCCTCCCGCGCGACCTGGACCGGCGGCTTCAAGGCTGTCGGCAAGACCGCCGATACGGCCATGCAGGTGTTCGAGGCGGTGAAGCAGCTGGAAGCCGCCGGGGCGATCGGCGCCGAAATCGAGGTCGTGCCGGTGGAAGTGGCGAAGGCGATCTCCGAGCGCACCGCGCTGATCATGCTGTCGATGGGCGCGGGCACGGGCTGCGATGCCCAATACGTGTTCGCCGAGGATATCCTTGGCGCCAATCGCGGTCACATGCCGCGCCACTCGAAAGTCTACCGGAACTTCGCAGCCGAATATGACCGGCTGCAGCAGGAGCGCATCGCGGCGTTTTCCGAATATGTCGCCGACGTCAACAGCGGCGCCTATCCGGAAGACAGGCACATCGTGCACATGGATCCGGACGAGCTCACCCTCTTCATGAAGAAGGTTGAGGCAAAACCCTGAACGGGCGGCGATAGGTGCTGCTTTAAGTTTCCAATTTTAAGCATATCTTTATCCCGAAACCGGGCCCACTTGTCGGGAGACATGCTTTAGGCTCGCCATGTTCCGTCGGCGAGCGCAGCGTAGAGTGTGTTGGCACTGGTCCCCAGCGACTGGTCTTCCTTGAGCGTCGCGACATGAGAGCGGACCGCTGCGTGGACCACCCCGGTTGCCGGCGCCAGCACCAACCCTTCGCGCAGATCCACGGCCTGGGCCGCCGCCATCAGCTCCAACGCGATCAGACGCCGCCACAGCACGATCATCTCGGCACATTTGGCGATGGTGAGCGGTGTCTGGGTGGCGTGATCCTCGACGCCCTCTGACACCGGCAGGAAGTCGAGCATTGCTGGATTGGCCTTCTGGCGGATGCCGGCGAGGATTGCCGTGACCGTTTTCTGCAACGGCACGAAGCCGGCTGATGCGCCGCCGATCGGCGACAGATATTTTGGCAGGCCGTGGCGGCTGGAGCCGGTGAGCTGGATGAAACGGGCGGCGCAGGCTGCCGCGCATTGCGCAATCGCAAGGCCAAGCGTCTCGAAAGCGAGCGCCAGCGACGAGGTATGGAAATTGCCGGTCGACAGCACGAGCGCGTCCTCCGCAAGCACCAGCGGGTTGTCGGCGGCCGCGTTCAACTCGATCTCGACCGCCAGCCTGGCGTGATCGATCGCCTGGATCAGCGCGCCGTGAATCGAGGGCATGCAGCGGATCGAGAGCGGATCCTGAATGGTGGTCGGCGCCGGTTCATGGTCGCGCGCGAGCAGCTCGCGCAGCGTCTTTGCGGCCAGCGCCTGGCATGCCGCAGGGCGGGCCACATGCAGGCGCGGGTCCAGAATGGTGCGGTTCGCGCCGAGCGCCTCCATGGTCAGCGCGCCGGCCTGTTGCTGCTGTTCCATCGCCGACAGGACGTCGACAAGCGCCAGCGCGCCGGCGCCAGCCGAGACCGCCGAGGCATTGATCAGCGACAGACCGTCCTTCGGCGCCAGACTGACCGGCGCCAGACGCGCCATCATCAGCGCCTTGGCAGAGGGCATGCGACGGCTCTGGTAGTCGGCGTCGCCTTCACCGATCAGCGTGTGCGCGATCGCCGTCATCATCACCAGGTCGCCGGCGCCGATCGAGCCCAGCGACGGCATGACCGGATGGACGCCGGCATTGAGGGCTTCGACGAGTGCCGTGAACACGTGCGGCGAGAGACCGGAGCCGCCTGCGGAAAGCATAGCGATGCGGGCAAACATCACCGCTCGCACGGTCTGAATCGGCAAGGCTTCCCCGACTGCGGCGCCACGCCCATCGAGAAGCTGACGCTGGAAGGCGCTGGCATCACCTTCCACCGCTGTGCCGAGATTGGCGCCGAGCCCAGTGTTCAGACCATAGATCTGCTGCCCGCTGGCGGCGGCCTCGTCGAGGACTTTCCGCGCCTTGCCGAGCTTCTCGATGACCGGCGGCGTGACCTCGACCTTGCAGGCATTGCGCGCGGCGGCAACCACATCCTCAATGCTGACGCCGGCGCCGGTGAGAACGAGCGGGCTCATGCGAAGCGCAGCCTCTGGCCGATGCCGTTTTCGCCGGCCTTGGCGAGCATCGCTTTGCCGAGCGCGATGTCGGAGAGCGAGAGGCCGCGATGCCAGAACAGTATCGTCTCGCCATCGCTTTGCCGGCCCGGCTTCAGGCCGGCCGCGATCTGGCCGAGTTCGGCGTGCAAAGTCGCCTCGCTCAGCCGTCCCGTCTCGACATGGGCGCGCAACGAGCCGAACTTGCCGCCCTTGCACTGGCCCCAGTCGTCGACGACGATCTTCTGCATGATGTCGGTGAGCGACAGCTCGACCGCGCTCATCGTGCCATAAGGCACGACCAGCGCGCCGCGCTTGATCCATTCGGTCTTGAGCAGCGGCTGCGGCTCCGGCAGCCGCGAGGCCTCGACGACGATGTCGGCGCCTTCGACGCAGCTTTTCCAGTTGGCCACGGCCAGGACCGGCTTGCCGAGGTCGGCGGCGAGCTTCGCGGCGAAGGCGTCACGGCTTTCGGGCCGGCGCGAATGGACGCGGATCTCGTCGAAGTCGAAAAGGTGGTCGAGCAGCCGTACGTTCCAATAGGCGGTGCCGCGCGCGCCGATATGGGCGAGCACTTTTGCCGACTTCTTCGCCAGATGCTTGGCGCCGATGGCGGTGACCGCGCCCGTGCGCATGTCGGTGATGACGGTGGCGTCGAGAATGGCGCGCGGCGTGCCGGTGCGCGGATCGAAAAGATTGAGGATGCCGAATTCCGACGGCAGGCCGTGCATGTAATTGTCGACATAGTCGCCGACGATCTTCACGCCGGCGGTGTCGAGCGGCGCCACATAGCCGCGCAGCACGTTGAAGTGGCCGTGGAAGGAGGGATCCGGCTCGAGATGGACGCGCGGCTCGATAACGATCTGGCCCTTGCCCTGCGCGACGAGCCCGGCTTCGACGGCGCCGATGATCTCGGCGTCGGTCATGGCAAGCGCTTCGATGTCGAGAGCATTGAGGTAGTCGATGTAGATAGGCTTCATGCGTTTCCCTCGGCCGGCCCGCGCTCTTCCATAACAGGCAGAGACGCGACACGAAAGTTTGTTGGATAAGCTCTGGACTGGACCGGGCTTATGCTGTTCAACCAGCGCGTCATGACCAGCATCCCCGACAACGCAGCCGTGTCCCCGTCCGGAGATTCCGCGGGCCAGGCGCGTCGTGTCGCGCTGATCGTGGCGGTCGCCTTCTTCATGCAGCTGCTCGATTCGACGATCATCTCGACGTCGCTGCCGCAGATGGGCCATTCCTTCGGCGTGCCGGCGGTGGCGATGAGCATCGGCATCACCGCCTATATGCTGACCATGGCGGTGTTCGTGCCGCTGTCGGCCTGGCTTGCCGACCGTTTTGGCGCGCGCAATATTTTCCTCCTGGCGATCGCGCTGTTCACGCTGGCTTCGGTTGCCTGTGGCTTTTCGCAGAGCTTGACGGAGTTCGTCGCCGCTCGCATCGTGCAGGGCCTGGGCAGCGCGCTGATGACGCCGGTCGGCCGCATCCTGGTGCTGCGCAACGCCGAGAAATCCGAGCTGATCGCCGCGACGGCGTTGATCACCTGGCCGGCTTTGTTCGCGCCGGTGGTCGGGCCGGTGCTTGGCGGCTTCATCACCACCTATCTCTCCTGGCACTGGAATTTCTTCATCAACGCGCCGCTGGGGCTGGCCGGACTTGCCCTGGTTGCCCGCTTCGTGCCGGGCGACCGCGATTCCGAGGCGAAGCCATTCGATTGGCCTGGCTTTTTCCTCACCTCGCTCGGCCTTGCGGTGATGCTTTACGGGCTCGAACGCCTGGCGCATCCCGAGGACGGCCTGCTGCCGATGATAGGCTCCATCGGCATTGGCATCGTGGTCGGCTGGTTCGCCGTTCGCCATCTCTTGCAGGCCCGGCATCCGCTGCTCGACCTTTCGGCCTTCAAGGTGCTGACCTTCGCCATCTCGACACTTGCCGCGGGCACGGTCTTCCGTGTCGCCATCAACGCCACGCCCTTCCTTTTGCCGCTGCTCTTCCAGGTCGGCTTCGGCCTGCGTCCGGTCGATGCCGGCCTGCTGGTGCTGGCCTATTTCCTCGGCAATCTCGGCATGAAGACGGTCACGACGCCGACGCTCAGGCGCTTCGGCTTTCGCACCGTCATGGTGGTGAACGGGGCGATCGCATCGCTGGCGATCATGGCCTGCGGCGCGATCTCGCCACAGACGCCGCAGGTGCTGGTGGTGTCGCTGATGCTGGTCGCCGGTCTGACGCGCTCGATGCAGTTCACGGCGCTGAACACGCTCGCCTTCGCCGATATCGGCGCGCCGCAGCGAAGCTCGGCGGCCGCGCTCTCGAGCATGCTGCAGCAGATCTCGATGCTGTTCGGCGTGGCGATCGCGGCGGCGATCCTCAACCTGTCGCAGATCGTCAGGGGCGAAGCCTTGCCCGACCTCGTCGACTTCAGAATCACCTTCGTCGCGATCGGTCTGCTTGGTCTTGCCGCGGCGATGCGCTTCCTGGTTCTGCCGCCCAATGCCGGCGCCGAGGTTTCGGGGCATTCGACGAACAATTGAGGTCGCGCCGGGGGGATTTCGCGGACTCAAATTCCGCCGGCCGCGTCGCCCTCGAACGGGTTCTTCCGCGAGCCGCGTGATCGGGGCAACGAGCCGCCAAAAAGCCCAAGAGTTTCCGCCTATTGCGCCAGTTACGGCAATCGATGCGTCCACTCGGAAAATAGTCGGAGGGGCCCGGTTCTTGGACGCGGATTCATTTGACGAGCCGCTGTTGAGCCGATTAGCTTTCGTGCGGGATGGCGGCTTGCAGGACTTGCCATCGGGGCGAAAGACAAAAGCGATGAACGCGATCGGCTGGCCGAACTGGAGGCGCCTTAATCAGGAAGGCATTGTCTTTGCCATCGCCATCCTTCTGTTCGCTGCTGCAGCGCTCAGCCTGCCCGGGTTCCTGACCGCCGACAATCTGGTGGCAATCGTCCGGTCGGTGTCCGTGCTCGGCATCCTTGCGCTCGGCATGGCGGTCGTCATCATCGGCCGCGGCATCGATTTGTCGGCGGTGGCGATCATGGCGATGTCGGTCGCCTGGTACCTGCAACTGCTCAACACCGGCGCCTCCGACGGGCTGGCTTTCGCCTATGTGCTGGCGGGCGTTTTAGCCATCGGCCTGCTCAACGGCTTTCTCGTCGCCTATGCCGACGTGCCGGCGATCTTCGTCACTTTGGCCACCGGCTCCTTCGTCTTCGGCTATGTGCGCTCGCAACTGATCACGCAGGATGCCGTTCCGGTGCCGCAGGGCCATTGGGTGGAGCTGCTCGGCGGCGTGCGCTTCCTCGACATCCCGGTCGAGGTCTTCGTCTTTGCCGGACTGGCGTTCCTGGTCTTCCTGTTCCTGCGCTACACCAAATGGGGCCGCTTCATCTATTTCGCCGGCGACAACCCGGTCGCGGCGCGCAACATCGGCATTCCGGTGCGCCCCATGCTGGTGCTGCGCTACGCGCTTTCGGCGGTGGTGGCGCTGATCGCCGGCCTGCTCACAGCGGCCAGCCTGCATTCGATCAACACGCGCGTCGTCAATTCGACCCTGCTCTACGACATCGTGCTGGTGGCGGTGATCGGCGGCATCGGCCTATCCGGCGGCAGGGGCGGGGTGCGCAACGTGCTGGTGGGGGCGGCGCTGATCGGCATCCTGCTCAACGCCATGACCATCATCGACATTCCGCTGCTCTACCAGAACCTGATCAAGGCGGCGATCCTGCTCGGAGCCATCATCGTCGACGGCATCATCAACCCGCGCGACGAGCAGACCGCGCAACAGGGCGATATTTAGAGCAGATGGGCCAGCCCATCCTGCTCTGGGGTACCCGGAGCGATCGTGACGATCGCCCGGCAATGAAAACCGAACCAGAGGTGTGACATGAGACTACTGAGAACATTGATGGCCGCCGCCACGGCGCTCGCCGTTACCGCCTTCGCGGCGCCGAGTTTCGCCGCCGACGATCCAGGTCCCGCCGCCTATGCCAAGGCGCTCAACGGCAAGCGCGTCATGCTGGTGCCGCTGGCGATGGGTTTCGACCTGGCGCAAGGCTGGGCGCATTACCTGAAGAAGGAAGTCGAGGCCTGGGGTGGCACCTTCGAGACCCGCGATCCGAACTGGGTGGTCGATGCCGGCGCGCAGGCGATCACCGACGCCATCGCTTCCGACACAAGGCCGGATGTTCTGATCATCCACGCGCCGGACCTCAACTCCTATTCGAAGCTGATGAAGAAGGCGCAGGCCGCCGGCACCTATGTGATCCTGGTCGACAATCCGGCCAACTTCCCGGCCGATGCCTTCGTCGGCAGCGACTGGGACAAGCTCGGCCAGCTCGAAGCGGGAGCGGCCATCAAGGGCTGCGGCGAGAATTCGTCCAAGAAGATCGGTCTTGTGCAGGGCGACCAGGCGAACTCGTCCAGCCTCTACCAGTATGCCGGCATCATGAAGGTGCTGGAGAAGCATCCCGACTTCCAGGTCGTCGCCAAGCCGGATTCCAATTGGGACGCGACCACCTCGCGCAACGTGACGACGACGATGCTGCAGCAGCACCCCGACATCTGCTCGATCATCGATTTCTGGGATGGCGACGCGACCGGGGCATCCGCCGCGATCCGCGACGCCAAGCTCGACGGCAAGGTGTTCCTGGTCACCACCGGCGGCGGCGAGAAGGCGGCCGACTGCGACAAGCTGAACGACGGCACCTACGGCGCCGTGGTGATGACCGATCTTGCCCGCCAGTCGGGCGACATGAACGCCATCATCAAGTTTTTGCTGCAGAGCGGCCAGCCGGCCGGCACATCGCACACCTACATCTACACGCTGGAGAAGGCGACGACCAAGGCGGATCTCAAGCCCGACAGCTGTTGGGACCTGAAGGCGCTGCAGGCCGAAGCCGCGGCGAAATAAGGCGCGCCGCCCGAACGCATCCACGAGGTAACCGGATCGTTCCGGCCACCTCTTTTCCCGTTGATGACAGCAGCCGCCGATGACTTTTCGTGAACGCCTCCAGGCCTGGCGCTACAATCTCGTGCCCGACCATCTGGTCGGGGAGATCCTGACCAAGCGCTGGACCGACAACGCCATACCTTTCCTGGCGCTGGTGGCGACGCTCGGCGTGTTCGGCTCGATCATTCCGGGTTTCTTCAAGCTCACTTCGCTGCAGGAATCGACGCGCCAGCTCGGCGAATTCTCGCTGGTGGTCATCGGCATGACGGTGGTGATGCTGGGCGGCGGCATCGACCTCTCGGTCGGCTCGATCTTCGCGCTGTCCTGCTTTTCCGCCGTCTATGTCTTCTTCATCCTCGAACAGTCGATCTGGCTGGCCCTGGCCGCGGCGCTGGCCACCGGGCTGGTCTTCGGCGCCATCAACGGCTACCTCGTCGGCTATCTGAGGCTGCGCGCGTTTCTCACCACGCTGGTCACCTTCATCTTCGGGCGGGCGCTGTTCGACATACTGGTCAGCACCTATGCCGCCGACGTGCAGCTTTCCCAGGCCTCGTCCGACGTGCTCGATTTCATCGGCGACGGGACATTCTGGGGCCTGTCGGTTTCGGTCTGGCTGGCCGTCATCCTCGCCATCGTCACGCATATCGCGCTGACGCGCTCGCGGCCGGGCTGGCACGTGCTGGCGGTGGGCGGCTCGCGGCGCTCGGCGCACAATGCCGGCATCCGCGTGCGCCGCACCGTCTTCATGACCTATGTCTTTTCCGGCTTCTGCTCATCGATCGGCGGGTTCCTCATCGCCTGCCGTCTGAGCGGGGCGGGCCCGGGCACCGGCCTCAACCTGGAAATCATGGCGCTGACGGCGGCGGTGGTCGGGGGCGTCAGCCTCGGCGGCGGGCGAGGCTCTGTGGTCAAGGGCCTGATGGGCGCCATCATCGTGCTCACCATGACCAACGGCCTGATCCGGCTCGGCTACGGCACCGGCACCAACCAGATGGTGCTCGGCATCCTGCTCGCGGTCGCCGTCACCATCGACATCCGCTGGCTGAAGAACCGACACAAGGTGCTGAACGAGGTCTATGTCGCGCCGGTCTATCTCAAGATGGGCGAGACGCAATCGGCCGCGCCCGGCTCCGGCACGCCCTACGAGCTCGACAACCGGCTGTCGGCAGCGGACCATATCGGGCTCGGCGAGCTGGAGGGACCGGAAGATGTTATCGTCGATCGTGACGACCATCTCTATTGCGGCACACGCCACGGCGAGATCGTTCGCTTCTTCGCGCCGGACTATGTGAAGTCGGAAGTGTTTGCCCATATCGGCGGCTTTCCGCTGGGCCTTGCTTTCGACAGAGAAGGCAATCTGATCAGCTGCGTCGGCGCCATGGGGCTCTATTCGGTCTCGCCGGAGCGCGAGGTGAAGCGCCTTTCGGCCGAAACGTCGCGCTCCTGGACCTCGATCGTCGATGATGCGCGCCTGCGCGACCCGAACGACTGCGACATCGCGCCGGACGGCCGCATCTATTTCACGGATTCCACCAAGCGCTATGACGCGCATGACTGGGCGCTGGACTCGATCGAGAACCGCGCCACCGGACGCCTGCTGGTCTATGATCCGAAGGACGGCTCGACGCAGACGCTGCTCGACGGTTATCGCTACACCAACGGGGTCTGCATGGCGCATGACGGCAAGTCGCTGTTCTTCGCCGAAAGCTGGGCCTGCCGCGTGCATCGCTACTGGCTGGAAGGGCCGAAGGCCGGCACCGCCGAATGCGTCATCCGCGACATGCCAGGCTATCCCGATAACATCAATCGCGCGTCGGACGGCAATTACTGGATGGCCTGGCTCGGCATGCGCACGCCGAGCTTCGACCTGTCGCTACGCCACCCAGATATGCGCAAGCGCATGACGCGGCGCCTGCCGCAGGACGAATGGCTGTTTCCCAACATCAACACCGGCGGCGTGGTGAAGTTCAACGAGAAGGGCGGCATCGTCGAGACGCTCGGCGATCTTTCCGGCAACGCGCATCCGATGGTGACGTCGATGCGCGAGCACAAGGGCTATCTGTTCGTCGGCGGCATCCTCAACAACCGCATTGGCCGCTACAAGATTTCGGGCGCCGACCCGAACTGGACCAGCCCCGCTTCCTATTGGGGAGCAAGACCATGATCCTCGATCCGATCCTGGATGTCTTTCGCGGCAAGGCGGTCACCATTCCGCCACTCGACGGCGCCTTCCGCCCCAACACGCGGCTGGATGACCTGCCGGCCTTCGCCGAATTGAGCGAGCCGGACAATCTGCTGTCGGCGGTCGGCCGGCTGCTCGTCTCCAGCGGCAATGCCGTCCTTGCGATCGCGGCCGGTGCCGAGGCTGTCGTGGTCGAGACATTTCAGTCGCCAGTCACCGCGCTGGCACTGTCGCCAGAGGGGGACCTGACTGCCGGATTGGAAAACGGCAAGCTGCTGATTGCCGGCAAGGAGGTTTCGCTGCCGGCCGAATTAAGGTGCATCACCGCGCTTGCCTATGCCGATGACGGCACGCTGTGGCTGGCCAATGGTTCGGCCCAGCACCTGCCTTCGCAATGGGCGGCCGACCTGATGAAGAAGGGCGCGTCCGGCTCGCTGTGGCGGCGCGGGGCAGGCGGTATCAGTTTCCAGAGGATCGCCGGTGACATCGCCTTTCCCTATGGGCTGCATCCGATCGGCGCCGACGTGCTGGTCAGCGAAAGCTGGCGTCACCAGCTTGTTCGCTTCGACGGATCGAACGGCAACCGCTCGACGGTGCTGACGCATCTGCCCGGCTATCCCGCGCGGCTTTCGCCGGCCGGCGATGGTGGCGCCTGGCTGACCCTGTTTGCGCCACGCAACCGGCTGATCGAATTCGTGCTGCAGGAAACGCATTATCGCCAGGACATGATCGATCAGGTGCCGCCGGCCTACTGGATCGCTCCCGCGCTCGCCTCCAGCCGCAGCTTCCTCGAGCCGCTGCAATGCGGCGGCATCCGCACCATGGGCATCCACAAGCCGTGGTCGCCCAGCCGCTCTTACGGGCTCGTCGTGAAGCTGGACCCGGCCCTGCAGCCGCAATTCAGCCTGCACAGCCGCGCCAATGGCACGCGCCACGGCGTCTGCAGCGTGGCCGAACGGGATGGCCGCCTGTACGTCGCCGCGAAAGGCGGCGATTGTGTGCTGGCGCTCGATACGGGAGGTTTCTGATGGAACCGATCGTCCGACTGGAAAACGTCACCAAGACCTATCGCGGCGTGCCGGCGGTGAAGAATGTCAGCTTCGATCTGAGGAAGGGCGAGATCCACGCGCTGCTCGGCGAGAACGGCGCCGGCAAGTCGACGCTGACCAAGATCATCGCCGGCGTCGTCGACGCCACGTCGGGCAAGATGTTCCACAAGGGCGTCGAGACGGCGTATGCCTCGCCACACGCCGCACTGGAAGCCGGCATCGCCATGGTGTTCCAGGAGACCAGCCTGGTGCCGTCGATGACGGTGGCGCAGAACCTCTATCTCGGTACCGAGAAATTCCTCAACCGGCTGCGCGGCACCTATATCTCGGCGCAGCAATTCCTGCAGTCGCTGAATTTTCCGGTCGACCCCAATGCCATGGTGGCGACGCTTGGCGCTGCCAAGCGTCAGATGGTCGAGATCGCGCGCGCCGTCCACCACAATGCCGAGATCATCATATTCGACGAGCCCACGGCGACGCTGACGCCCGAGGAGAAGCGCCATTTCTTCGCGCTGATCCGGAGGCTGAAGGCGCGCGGTGTCTCTATCGTCTTCATCAGCCACGCGCTGGAAGAAGCTCTGATGATCGCCGACCGCATCACCATTTTGCGCGACGGCGAACTGGTGATCACCGACGACACCTCCGCCTTCGACCGCGACAGGATCGTCGCCGCTATGGTCGGGCGCTCGCTGACGGGCCAGATCTACCGCCAGCGCGACGAGACGAAATTGCGCAAGGCCGGCAAGAAGGTGCTCTCGGTGCAGGACATCTCGATGAGCAACATCGTGCGCAACAATTCCTTCTCGATCTTCGAGGGCCAGATCACCGGCGTGTTCGGGCTGATCGGCTCCGGCCGCACCGAGACTTTCAAGATCGTCTCAGGCATCTACAAGCGCGACTTTTTGCGCGGTGGCGCGATTGAATTGGACGACAGACCGGTACGCTACCTCGTGCCGAGCGAGGCGGTGGCCGACGGCATCGTCTATGTCACCGAGGACCGCAAGAGCGAAGGCATCTTCGAGACGATGGGCATTGCGGAGAACCTGTTCGGCGGCCTGCTCGCCGCCGGCCGCGAAAAGGCCTGGGTGATCAACCAGCAGGAGATGCGCCAGCTCTCGGCCGAATGGACCAAGACGCTCAACATCAAGGCGATCAACGACAATGCGCGCGTGGTCGAGCTCTCCGGCGGCAACCAGCAGAAAGTGGTGATCGGCAAGGGGCTGGTGCAGCAGCCGCGCATCGTCATCTTCGACGAGCCGACGCGCGGCGTCGACGTCGGCGCCATCGCAGAGATCCACCAGATCATCAACCGGCTGGCCGACAAAGGTCTCGCCGTCGTCGTCATCTCGTCCTACCTGCCGGAGATTATAAACCTGTCGGACCGCATCCTTGTCTGCCGCCAGGGCCGCATCGTGGAGGAGTTCTCTCCGGCGGAGGCTACGGAGGAGAAGATTATGTATGCGGCGGTGCACTAGGGTGTGCCGATATTCAGGTGAGGTCGGCCGCAAATGGCGAGCTCCTCCGCTTCCGGTGCTCACGTACGAAAGTACGCTCCGCTCCGGTTCTCGGAGCCCACCATTTTCGACTCGGCCTGACCTGAATCTCGACACACCCCACCGGTGCCGCCTGCCACGCCGAAAGGCGCAAGTGCCAATCAAGTGAATGGACTATCGGAGGCTATTAAGCATCCGGATTCAATCCCAGCATCTAAAACTGAAAGGAAAACGCTCATGGCCACCACAAAGCTTTTTACCGACGCCGAGGTCGAAAAGATCCCGGCGGTGAAGGCCGTGTTCGACGATATCCGGGCGACGCGGAAATCCGATTTCGTCAACAATTTCTGGCGCGGGCTGGCCAATGATCCGGCGTCGCTGAAGCGGGTGTGGGAGCAGCTCAAGGCGGTGATGGTCGCCGACAGCGCCATCGATCCGCTGACCAAGGAAATGATCTATATCGCCGTCTCGACTGCGAACGGTTGCTCCTACTGCATCCATTCGCACACCGCCGCAGCGCGCGCCAAGGGCATGACCGACGCGCAGCATGGCGAGTTGGTGTCGATCATCGGGCTCGCCGGGCAGACGAACCATCTGGTGACGGCCATGCAGATACCGGTCGACCCGCAATTCGAGGTGAGGTGAGGCGCAGGATTTTCCTTCTCCCCTTGTGGGAGAAGGTGGCCGAGCGAAGCTCGGACGGATGAGGGGTGTTCCAGGGAACACCAGCGCCTCACTCCGCTGGAACACCCCTCATCCGTCTCGGCGCTGCGCGCCGATCCACCTTCTCCACAAGGGGAGAAGGGGGAGCCGCGCTACACCGGGCGGTACACCTTCTCGGCCGTATTCCAGAAGATGTCCGCCTCGGCCTTGGGGCCATGCTGCGTCACCGCAGCGCGGTGCGCCTTGATCAGCTCGGCATGGCTGGTCCAGAGCTTCTCGATCGGGAAGTTCGAGCCGAACATCAGCCGGTCGCTGCCGAGAATCTCGATCGCGTTGTCGACGATATAGGCGATAAGCTCTGGGTCGTTGCGGTGAACGAAGGTGCCAAGCCCCGACAGCTTGGCGTAGAAATTGGGCGCCGCCGAAAGCGTGCGCAGGCCGGCCTTCCACGCTTCGGTGGTTTCCGGCTCCATGCCGGTCAGCATGCCGGCATGGGTGAGGATGAAATTCGTCTCAGGGTTCTCGCCGACCAATGCCAGGCCATCCTTCATCTGCGCGGGAAAAAGCTGCAGGTCGAAGGAGAGGCCGTAATTCTTCAGCCGCGCCACGTTCTTCCGCACTTTCGGGTCGATCACCTGATAGGCCGAGGCGGCGAAGCGGAAGGCGGGAGTCTCGTGCCAGTGCAGCTGCATGCGCACGCCGCGCAGCAGCTTGTATTTCATCAATCGGTCGATCTGCGGGCGCACGTCATCGACCGTCATATCGGCATAGCCGACGATGGCGTGTGGCCAACCGGTTTCTTGCGCCGTCTTCTGCAGGAAGGCGACTTCCTTCTCGAAATCCTCCTTGGCCCAGTTGGTCTGGACATAGACTGCCTTCTCGACGCCCGAGCCTTTCTGGTCCTCGAGGAACTCCGTGATCGCGTAATCGCGGCGGATCGGCTCGTAGGGGCCGAAGATGCGCGGCACCATCGGGCCGACCAGCCAGGGCTGGTCCTTTTGGCGCCAGATGTGAAAATGCGCGTCGACGGCTTTCTGCATCACGATACCCTTTTCCAGATGGTCTCGGCCGCCGAGGCGGGGCGGGCGAGCGACAGGATGAAATCGGTGAGACTCCCGAGCGACGAGCCGTCGACCAGATCATCGAGCACCGGCAGGATTGCCCGCAGCGCCGATGTCGCCGGGCGAAAGCGCGGGTCGCCGGCGAGCGGAGTCGCCAGCGACAGGCGGAAGGCGCGGGCGCTGAAGCGGCGCATGGCGATCTCCAGTTCGGCATGGCTGCCGCGTTCCAGCCCATCGGACAGCACGACGACGCAGGCGCCGCGCGCGAAGGCGGAAAAGCGCGGCACCGACAGGAAAGCGAGCAGCGTCGGGCCCATGCGAGTGCCGCCGTCCCAATCGTCGACAAGCGCCGCGGCGCGGGCGAGCGCCTGCCCGCGGTCGCGGATGCGCAGCGCCGAGGTGATACGGGTGAGCCGCGTGCCAATGGTGAAGACTTCGGCGCGGTCCGCGCCCTGCACGGCGGCGTGCGCGAGCTTGAGGTAATCGGCCGTGTGCAGCTTCATCGAGCCGGAGACATCGATGAGCAGGAGCAGTTTGCGCGGCACGGCCTGCCGGCGGCGCAGCAGCGGCGAGGGTATGTCGCCATCGGCGCTGACGATTTCGCTGAGCGAACGCCTGAGGTCGAGCGTGCCGCGCGAGCGGGTGCGGATCGTGCGGAAGGAGCGGCGCGCGGGCAGGGCGGATACGAGCTTGCGGCGGAACGGGCCGAGGCCATCGTCGTCGCGCTGGAAATCGCGGCTGCTCAGCTGCTCGAGCGCCGAGGACAGCTCGCCGCCTTTTTCCCGGCGAATGGTTTGTCTTTCTTCCTCGCGCGCGCCGCGATCGTCCTTGACGCGGGTCTCGTCGTCCTCCTCGCCTTCGATCGAAGGCTTGGCGTCGCCGTAGAAATAGCTGCGGAAATGCGCCTCGAATTCGCCGCGGCGATCGGGCGAGGGCGCGAGTGTCGCAAGGGCTGCCTCGCGGATATCGTTCATCGAGCGGGGGCCGAGCAGGGTAACCGCTTGCATGAAGCTGGTGGTTTGTTCGGGGGCGATGGGGAAGGCGTGGCGGCGCAGCAGGCGGGCGAAGCCGAGGAAAGGCGCGGCGGCAGGGCGCAGGTTTTGCGGACGCCTCATTCCTTCGCGCCCCCTTCTGTCCTGCCGGACATCTCCCCCACAAGGGGGGAGATTGGCAGCTTGGGCGCGCCGCTCGATCCTGCGACGTTGGAAACTAGCGAAAGCCGGCGTGCCGTCCGATCTCCCCCCTTGTGGGGGAGATGTCCGGCAGGACAGAGGGGGGCGCTGTCCCGCCAGCGCGGCTCATTGGCCCCGGAAGACAGCGCTAGCGCGTTGCGATTGCCCATCACGCCAGCGCCTCCTCGACAATCCTCCCCAGTTCCGGCGCGATCGCCGACAAATCCTCCTCGTCCTTGATCAGCACGCCGATGGCCCGACGGAAAGCCTCCGGCCACGGGCTGCCGCCCTTTTCGAGGATGGTCGCGGCATTCGCCCATTCGACCGCTTCAGCGATGCCCGGCGGCTTGGCCAGCGGGCGAGCGCGGATTTCCTGCACGGCATTCGCCACTGCGCGCGCCGTCGCCTCGGCAACGTCGCCCGAGCGCAGCATGATGATCTCGGCCTCGCGCCGGGCGTCGGGATAGCCGATCCAGTGGTAGACGCAGCGCCGGCGCAGCGCCTCGGCCAGCTCGCGGGTGCGGTTCGAAGTCAGGATGACGATCGGCTGCGTTGCGGCGCGGATGGTGCCGCGCTCGGGGATGCTGATCTGAAAGTCGGAGAGGAATTCCAGAAGCAGTGCTTCGAACTCGTGGTCCGAGCGGTCGATCTCGTCGACAAGCAATACACGCTCGACCGGCGCGCGCAGCACCTGCAGCAGCGGCCGGGCGATCAGGAAACGGTCGTCATAGATGTCGATCTCGTGCTCGCCGGCATGGCGGATGGCGAGCAGCTGGCGCTGATAGTTCCATTCGTAAAGCGCATGCCCGGCGTCGATGCCTTCATAGCATTGCAGCCGCACCAGTTTGCGGCCGAGCAATTCGGCGACCGCCTTAGCGGCCTCGGTCTTGCCGACGCCCGGCGCGCCTTCGAGCAGTAGCGGCTTGCCGAGCCGGACCGCCAGGAAGATAGCGGTGGCGAGGCTGTCGTCGGCCAGATAGCGCGAGGCGGCAAGGCGCGCGGCGATCGCCTCCGGCGAAGCCGCGATCTCAACGACGTCGGCGCTGGGCATTGTCCCCTCAGCTCGCGGCCCGCGCCTTCAGCGCGCGCAGGATGCGTTCGGGCGTGATCGGCAGCGTGTCGATGCGCACGCCGACAGCGTCGAAGACGGCGTTGGCGACGGCCGGGATCTGCGGGTTGGCGCACATCTCGCCTGGACCCTTGGCGCCGAACGGTCCGTCGGCGGAAGGTCGCTCCAGCACGATAATCTCTGTCTCGGCGAGGTCGCCCGGCCCCGGCATCAGATACTGGTTGAAGTCGGTGCCGCCATGGTCGCGGTTCGGATAATAAGGCTCGGTCGTCTCGTAGAGCGCATGGCTGATGCCCATCCAGGAGCCGCCGACCAGCTGCTGCTCGACCATCTTCGGGTTGAGCGCGCGGCCGATCTCGAAGACATTTTTCACGGTGAGGACCGTCACTTCGCCGGTCTCGTCGTCGACCTCGACCTCGGCCACGGTGCAGGCATGGGCATAGCAGGTCGACGGCTTCATCGCGCCGGTCTCCTTCTCCGGATAGGAGCGCGGGATCAGGAACATGCCGCGGCCCGAGATCGAGCGGCCGCGCTTGAAATGCGCCGACAGCGCGACATCGAAGATCGAGATCGATTTCTGCGGCGCACCCTTCACCTGGATGTTGCCCTGGCCGTCGGTATCGAGGTCAGAGGCGTTCACCTCGAGTTCTTCGGCCGCGACTTCCAGCATCACCTGGCGGGCTTCCTTGGCTGCCTGGATGACGGCGTTGCCGGCGCGGTGCGTGCCGCGCGAGGCGAAGGTACCCATGCAGTGCGGGCCGGTGTCGGTGTCGGCGGTGTCGACGACAACGCGGTCGGTCGGCACGCCGATCGTCTCGGCGCAGATCTGCGCCATGATCTGCTTCATGCCCTGGCCGAGATCGACGCTGGAGAGCGTGACCATGAAATTGCCGGTCGGCGTCGAATGGACCAGCGCCTGGGTCGGGTCGCCGCCGAGGTTCATGCCGGTCGGATAGTTGATCGCGGCGACGCCGCGTCCACGCCGGATCGCCATCTCAGGCTCCCTTCCTGTAGGAGGACATCGCCATGTATTTCTCCGCCACCGGCCAGTTGGCGGCGCGCGCGGCTTCCTGCATGCATTCGATCAGCGCCGCACCCTCGGTCGGCTGGCGATGCGCCTTCATGTCGCCGTCGCGATAGGCGTTGATGAAGCGGAATTCGAGCGGGTCCATGCCGATCAGCCGCGCCAGCTTGTCCATCTGCACTTCCAGCGCGAAGTCGCCGATGGTGACGCCGAAGCCGCGCATGGCGGAGGAGGGGGTGCGGTTGGTGTAGACGCAATAGGTGTCGATCCAGACATTCGGGATCGTATAGGGCCCGGGATAGTGCGCGGCGCCCTTCTGCGCGCCGTAGGGCGAGTGGCGCGAATAGGCGCCGGCGTCGGTGTAGCCGGTCACCTTGCGCGCGACGATACGGCCGTCCTTCATCACACCGTCCTTGATGACGACTTTCTCGGCCGCGCGCGGCGAGGAGATCTGCATCTCCTCCTCGCGGCTGTAGACGAAGGAAACCGGGCGTCCGGTGAGCTTGGCGCCGAGAATGGCGATCGGCTCGACGATGACATCGACCTTGCCGCCGAAGCCGCCGCCGACCGTTCCGCCGACGAAATGCAGCTTCGAGCCCGGCATCTGCAGGATGATCGAGGCGTTATCGAGGGTGAAGAACATCGCCTGCGTGTTGGTGTAGCAGGTGAAGCGGTCATTGCCTTCGGGCGCCACAACGCAGCCCGTCGTCTCGGTCGGCGCGTGCTCGATCGGCGAGGACTGATAGGACTGTTCGAGGATGTGGTCGGCCTGGGCAAAGCCCGCTTCGACATCGCCGAAGCGCACCTTGCGGCATTCGCCGCTGTCATAGAGATAATAGTTCTGGCCGTGATACTCGTTGACCAAGGGGGCGCCGGGCTTCAACGCCTCCTCCATGTCGAAGACCGCCGGGAGCACCTCGTAGTCGACCTTGACCTTGGCGGCGGCTTCCTGCGCCGCGCGCTCGGTCTCGGCCAGCACTGCCACCACGGCCTCGCCCTTCCAGCGCACCTTGCCGTCGGCAAGCACTGTCTCGTCCTCGGGACCCACCTGGATCAGGATCAGGATGGTGTAGACATTGTGCGGCACGTCCCTGGCGGTCAGCACGCGCACGACGCCCGGATGCTTCTCCGCTTCCGACGTATCGATCGAGCGGATGCGGGCATGGTGATGCGGGCTGCGCACCATCTTCAGATGCAGCATGCCCGGGAAGGTCCGGTCGGCGAAATAGGCAGTCTTGCCGGTGACGTGTCCGGGCGAATCGAGCCGTGGCCGCGGCTGGCCGATCTCGTTGAGACCGTCCTTGCGAACGTCGGCGAAATAATCCTTGCGCAGTTCCATGGCTCGTTCCCTCAGGCGGCATTTTGCGAGTTGGCGCGGGCGGCTACCAGCACCGCCTGGATGATCGGCTCGTAGCCGGTGCAGCGGCAGATGTTGCCGGACAGCGCCTCGACCACGTCGTCGCGGCTGGGGTTCGGCGTGCGGTCGAGAAGCACTTTTGCCGCCATGATCATGCCCGGCGTGCAGAAACCGCATTGCGTGGCGAAGGCATCGAGGAAGGCGCGCTGCAGCGGATGCAGCACGCCACCCTCGGCAAGGCCGGCCGTCGTCTTGATGTCTGCGCCGTTGCAAGTCTCGGCCAGCGTCAGGCAGGATAGCCTCAGCTCGCCGTCGATGATGACGGAGCAGGCGCCGCAGGTGCCCTGATGACAGCCGCCCTTAGGCGAGGTGTCGCCGATCTTGTCCCTGAGCGCGTTGAGGAGCGTCGTGCCGCTCTCGATGAATTCGGCCTTTTCGGAGCCGTTCAGCGTGAATTGAACCGGGACTTTCGCCATTTTTCCTCCCTGCGCGCCTGCCCGGATGAACCGAACAGACGCGCGTCCCCCACGGATTAATTCGACAACAGCCGGCCGAGATGGACCGGCAGGACCTCGGCGCGATACCAGGCACTGGCGATCGGGTCGGTGATCGGCGCGATGCCTTCGCCCGCGGCGGCAAGCGCCGGCGCGATTTCCCGCGGCGTGAGCTTGCAGCCGAGCAGCGCCTTCTCCGCCGCCGTGGCGCGGATTGGGCGATCGGCCATGCAGCCCAGCGCGATCCGCGCCGAGACCACCGTGCCGGCGGCCGCAAGTTCCAGAAGCGCGGCGATGCTCAGCACCGACACACCCTTGGGCTTGACGCGCGACACTTTCAGGAAGCGGAAGCTCTCCGCCGCGGGCAATGCAAAGCCGACAGCGGTGACGATGGCGCGGCTGGTATCGCGGCCGGCCAGGAAGATCTCGATCGGCGTCTCGCCGTCCTCAGTGACGACGGTCGCGTCCAGCGCCAGCAGCGCCACGGCGAAATCGCCGTAAGGGGCAGGGGCGAACAGATTGCCGCCGACGGTCGCCATGTTGCGGATCGCCGGCCCGCCGACGGCACGCGCGGCCGGCGCGAGCGCGGCAAGCTCGGGATGGCTGGCAATCGCCGCCATGGTGACGGAGGCGCCGAGCCTGACCTTGCCGCCGGCAACAGCGATTTGCGAGAAGCCAGGATCGGTGACGCGGACCAGGCTGGATGTGGACACGTCGCCTTCATTGGCCGCGCGGACGACAAGCGTACCGCCGCCGAGATAGCGCGTGCCGGGGGCCTGCAACGCGGTGTTGGCGCCTTTCACGCTCGAAAAAGTCTGCAGCGCAAGCGACATGGCGCGCTCCCCGGTTCAACTGTTGCCGGCAAAATGGGCCTTCAGGGCGTTGAAGCCGCCCTGGAAGACGTTGGCGCCCATGCCCTCGGCCAGCTTGTCGGCGTCCTCCGGCGCTGCGTCGAAGCTCGCCGTCCATTCCGCATAGGTGCGGTTGCCGTCGGTGACGCGCCGCAATTGCAGCGTCGCCTTGTGATTGGTGAGCGGCTGCGGCGTTTCGAGGATGGAATAGCTGACAAGGAAGTTGTCGTCGGAGAAGTCGAGCAGTTTTTCACGCAGGGTCGCGCCGCTGACCAGTTTGAAATTGCGCACACAGCCGATCGTGGTGGCGTCCTTGCCGTCCTCGATGAGGCTTTCCACCATGCGCGGATGCCAACTGGGCAAACCGTTGAAGTCGCGGATGCGCTCCCAGACCTGCTCGACCGGCGCGTCGATGACGCTTGAAATGGTGACTTTCGCCATAGACTCGTTCCCCTGCAAAGATCGAGCGAAGGCTAAGGCCGTCGGTCAGCTTGTGCTTATCAATGCGTCTTGAGTGCCTATCAACCAGTCGGAAAAACAGGCGCCTCAGGCCGTCGCCCGAGCGGCTTCACGATAGAGCGTCGGCGGCACGCCGACATGGTCGCGGAAGAAGCGTGAGAAATTGCCCTGGGTGGTGAAGCCGAGATTGCAGGCGACGGAGATCAGCGGTTCCTGCGACCACTGCAACTGGCGCACGGCTTCCTCCATGCGCAGCGTGTTCCAGTAGACGTTCGGGGTCAGGTTGGTCTGTTCCTTGAAGAGCGCAAAGAAATGCGGCCGGGAGAGCCCGACCGAACGGGCGACATCGTCGAAGGAGATGCGCTCGCAGACATTGGCCTTCATCAGCTGGATCGCCTTGCGGACACGGAAGTCGAGCATCGTGTTGATGCGTGCGCGGGCCATCTGCGGCGCCGAGGCATCCGCTGCGTCGAGCACTGAGTCGATGAAACGCTCGATCTCGTAATTGGCGACGTCGTCGATGCTCTCATTGTCGGTCAGGTGATCGAGCAGGTTGGCCGCCGCCTGGTGCAGCCAAGGCTCCAGCGCGATTGCGGCCTGCGTGAACAGCGGCGCCGATGAGGGCAGGTCGCGGCGCCGGCGCGCCCAGTCCGGGTCGATGTAAAAAGCCAGGAACAGGCCTGGCCTGCCGTCATGCGACAGCGCGTGGCTGTGCGGCTGGAACGAGTTGATGCCGGCTGCCGTGCACGGTCCAAGCCGCACCGTTTCCCGGCCGATGGTCATTTCGCCTGCCGTGCCTTCCAGCCAGATGATGAGATGTGCCTCGCCATGGGCATGGGTGACGAAGTCGTTGGCGACATTCAGCACGGAAACATGCCCGAACCGGCCCCAATAGAGCCTGATCGCGTCCGTCATGGGTATCGTTCCTCCCGCAGGCGACTGGCCTCCCTTCGCCTGCCGGAGGATAGTGCGGCCGGGGTGCGGTCGCGTCAAGGCGGGCGGGAATGATGGCCGCCTCGCATCGCCCGTCCGGACCGATTTTCAGACTGGGCGATAGGAGCTAATCGCTGCGCCTGAAATTGCGGATACGGTCGAACAGCACCGCCAGGATGATCGCGCCGCCGATGAAGGTGCCTTGCCAGAAAGCGTTGATGCCAAGCAGGCCAAGGCTGTTGCGGATCACCTCGATCAAGGCAGCACCGACGATGGCGCCGAGCGCGGTGCCGACGCCGCCGGCAAGATTGGCGCCGCCGATGACGGTGGCGGCGATGACCTGCAACTCCATGCCGGTGCCGAGATTGGTGGTGACCGCACCCAGCCAGCCGGTCTGGATGATGCCGGCGAGCCCGGCGGACAGAGCCGAGATCATGTAGACGGCGACCTTGATCTGCTTGACCGGAACGCCTGTCAGCGTCGCCGCGTGCTCATTGCCGCCGATGGCGAAGATGTGCCGGCCGAACTTGGTCCAGCGCAGGATGAAGCCGGTGATCAGCGCCAGGATGATCATGTAGAGAACCGGATTGGCGATGCCGAAGACCCAGGCGCCGCCGCCCAACGCCAGGAGCTTCTGGTGGTCCGGCCCGAACTGGAAGACCACGGTGTTGTTGGAAGCGACCATGGCAAGGCTGCGCGCCACCGAGAGCATGCCGAGCGTCACCACGAAAGGCGGAAAGCCGACATAGGCGATGAGCACGCCGTTGAAGGCGCCGATGGCGAGCGCGGTGACGATCGTGGCCAGGATGCCGATCTCGATCGAATAGCCGGCATGCATGGTGACGGCGAGCACCATGGAGCACAGGCAAAGCACCGAGCCGACCGACAGGTCGATGCCGCCGGTGATGATGACGAAAGTCATGCCCAGCGCGACGATGGCGACGAAGGTGACGTTGCGGGTGATGTTGAAGAGGTTCTTCGAGGTGGCGAAGGAATCGGTCGCAAAGGACAGGAACAGGCAGGCGAGAATGACCGCGATCACCACCCAGAATGTCTGGTTGGCGAGGAGCCGCGACAGGAAGGTGTGCTGCTTCTGCGCGATCGTCTGGTCAAGGGTGACTGCCATTGTCGACCTTTCCTGGGGTGGGACGCGGAACACCGTGCGTCACGCCACCCGTTCAAATCCGTGAGTCATGCCACCTGTTCGATGGCGCCGGTGATCAGCCCGGTGACTTCCTCGGGCGAGCTCGAAGCGATCTTCTTGTCGGCCACCTTGCGGCCGCGCCGCATGACGATGACGCGGTCGGCGACGTCGAACACGTCTGGCATGCGGTGGCTGATCAGCACAACCGCGATGCCCTGGTCGCGCAGATGGCGGATGAGGTTCAGCACCTCGGCCACCTGCCGGACCGAGATCGCCGCCGTCGGCTCATCCATCAGCACGATCTTGGCCTGCGACAGCATGGTGCGGGCGATCGCCACCGCCTGGCGCTGGCCGCCCGACATCTGCTTGACCAAGTCGCGCGGCCGCGTCTCGGATTTCAGCTCGGCAAAGAGCTGGCCGGCGCGCCTGTACATCGCCGCATAGTCGAGGATGCGGAAGGGGCCGATGCCGCGGCGCAGCTCGCGGCCGAGATAGACGTTTGCCGCGGCCGTCAGATTGTTGCACAGCGCAAGGTCCTGGTGGACGATCTCGATGCCGTGCTGGCGGGCCTCCGCCGGCTTGTGCATGACAATCTCCTTGCCCTCCAGATGCATGGTGCCGTGGCTTGGGCGGAAATTGCCGGCGATCATCTTGACCAGCGTCGACTTGCCGGCGCCGTTGTCGCCCATCAGGCCGACGACCTCGCCGGCCTCCAGCGAGAACGAGACGTCGTTGACCGCCTGGATGGCGCCGAAATGTTTCGAGATGTTGGCGAGTTCGAGAACCGACACCAGCCTTAAGCCTCCCCATTGTTGACGCAGCAGTTTGCCGGCTTGCCAGCAGCGCTTGCGTTCCGCCCGTCCATCTCCTCACGAACGGCGCGATACGTGCATTTAGGCAAAAGCCGGCAAAGCCGTCAATCAATTGTCTGACGATTAATTTCGAGACTCGACAAAAAATCGGTTTTGTAGGACAAATAGGAATTGACCGTTGGCGAAAAGCCGATATTAGCTAGCCTCGGAGGAATAATTTGCCCATCGAGCGCGCATAGGGCTGAACGGGGCAAATGGCTTGACGATCAAGGATTCGGCTGCGCCAGTATTGGGGCAAACGGATCGGCAAATGCTTATCAGTCCGGCCCGGAACACGAGCATTGGGAAGATGCTCGGCATCGTTCTGTACATCCGGTCTGATCGGTGTGGCGGGCACGCGGTGTCCGTCTGTTTCAAGGGAGGACTGATATGAGGAAAACACTTTTGCTTGCCGCCGTCGCCGCCTTGGCGTTGGGCGCCGGGCCGGCTTTGGCCAAGAAACAGCTCGTCATCGTCGTGAAAGGTCTCGACAACCCGTTCTTCGAAGCCATCCATCAAGGCTGCGAGAAATGGAACAAGGAAAACGCCAGCTCGGAATATGAATGCTTCTATACCGGCCCGGCATCGACCTCGGACGAGGCGGGTGAAGCGCAGATCGTGCAGGACATGCTGAGCAAGCCCGACACGGTCGCGATGGCGATCTCGCCGTCCAACGCGCCGCTGATTGCGCAGACGATCAAGAGCGCCAATCCGTCGATCCCGATCATGACGGTCGACGCCGACCTTGCCAAGGAAGACGCCGCCCTTCGCAAGACCTATCTCGGCACCGACAACTACCTTATGGGCAAGAAGATCGGCGAGTACATCAAGAAGGCCAAGCCGAATGGCGGCACGGTCTGCACCATCGAGGGCAACCCGGCGGCCGACAACATCCTGCGCCGCGCGCAAGGCATGCGCGACGCGCTGACCGGCAAGGAAGGCCTGGCGGCACTTGCCGGCGAAGGCGGCTGGACCGAAGCCCCCGGCTGCCCGGTGTTCACCAACGACGACGGCGCCAAGGGCGTGCAGGCGATGACCGACATCCTCGCCGCCAATCCGAAGCTCGACGCCTTCGGCATCATGGGCGGCTGGCCGCTGTTCGGCGCTCCGCAGCCCTATCGCGACCTGTTCAAGCCGATGGCCGACAAGATCGCCAAGAACGAGTTCGTCATCGGCGCCGCCGACACGATCGGCGACGAGGTGGCGATCGCCAAGGAAGGTCTCGTCACCGCGCTGGTCGGCCAGCGGCCGTTCGAAATGGGCTACAAGGCGCCTTCCGTGATGCTCGACCTCATCGGCGGCAAGAAGGTCGACGATCCGGTCTTCACCGGCCTCGACGAATGCACCAAGGAAACGGCCGACACCTGTATCCAGAAGTAGGCTGCATCGAAACCGTCGAAAAAACGAGGGGGCGCCCACAAGGCGCCCCCGCACTTTTCCTGGAATTGCTCTTAGATCTTCTGCTTCACGCCGTCCCTCGAAGGCATCAGGTCGACGCCGTTGAGCTTGCCGATATGGGTGGCGAGCATCGGTACATATTGTTCGGCGGGGCCGGCGGCATGCGCCGTCGCAAAGGAATTCTTGGTTGCGTTGCCGAGCGGGTTGGCGATGCCGGCCGCGCCAGCCATCGATTCCAGATAGGTCAGGTCCTTGAAGGCGTTGGCGATGGTGAACTTGTGCGCGTCGCGGTCGCCCTCCAAGGTCCAGCGCATGAAGGTCTGGTAGAAGCCGCAATCCATGCGGCCGTTGCGGATGACGCTGTCGAAGCGCGCTGGCGAGATGCCGACCTTCTGCGCCAGCGCCAGGGCCTCGGAATAGATCGCCGCATAGCCCAGCGAGACGAAGTTGTTGAGCAGCTTCATGCGATGGCCGTCGCCGGTGTCGCCGATATGGACGATGCGGCCGGCCCAGGTCTCGATCACCGGCTTCAGCCTGGCGAACACCGCGTCCGGCGCGCCGACCATGGCGTCGAGCGTGCCTTCCCAGGCCTCCTTCGGTGTGCGGCTGAGCGGCGCATCGACATAATCGACGCCGAGCGCCTTGAGCTCGGCGGCGAGCGCCACGGTTGAGACCGGGTCGGAGGTCGAGCAGTCGACGACCACCGAGCCTTGCTTCAGGCCTTCCTTCAGCCCGCCGGGGCCGCGGATGATCGCCTCCACCTCGCGCGAGCCGGTGACGCAGATGAAGACGATGTCGGAAGCCGCCGCCACCTCCTTGGAGGTGGCCACTTCCCTGGCGCCGCGTCCCAAAAGGTCTTCCGCGGGCTTGCGGTTCTTGCGGCCAAGGAAGGTCAGCGGATAGCCCTTGTCGACGATGTTCTTAGCGATGCCGTGCCCCATCAGGCCTAGGCCGATGAAACCGATATTCTCGCGGGCAGCGGTGGTGCTCATGTCGTCTCTTCCCTGTCTTTCGTGGTGATGGGCGCCCGCGCGGCGGGCGTTTGTCGAGAAGGTTTCCGCGGATCGCGGTTGGCAAGCGATTGCGGAATACCTTATTGTCTGACAATACACATAATTACTGAGCCTTGTGGAGAGCAAAATGACGAAGCGGATCATGTTCACCGGCGGCAGCGGCAAGGCCGGCCGGCATGTCGTTCAGTATCTAGTCGAACATGGCTGCCAGGTGCTCAATATCGACACCAGGCCGCTCGACAATCCGAAGGTGCGCACGCTTATTACCGACATCACCGACAGCGGGCAGGTCTTCAACGCGCTGTCGAGCTATATGGGCCTGCACGAATTCGATCCGTCGCTGCGAGCCCAACCAGTCGACGCCGTGGTGCATTTCGCGGCGATCCCGCGCATCATGATCACGCCGGACAACGAGGTGTTCCGCATCAACGCGATGGGCACCTACAACGTCATCGAAGCGGCGGTGAAGCTCGGCATCCGCAAGGTCGTCATCGCCTCTTCGGAGACCACCTACGGGCTGGTCTTTGCCAACGAGCCGCGCAATCCCACGCATTTTCCGCTCGACGAGGACTATGACGTCGACCCGATGGACTCCTACGCGCTGTCGAAGATCGTCAACGAGAAGACGGCGCGAGCTTTCGCGCTGCGCAGCGGCGCCGACATCTATGCGCTGCGCATCGGCAACGTCATCGAGCCGCATGAATATTCGCTCTTCCCGAAATGGTTCGCCGATCCCGGCTTCCGCAAGCGCATCGCCTGGAGCTACATCGACGCGCGCGACCTCGGCCAGATCACCCTGCGCGCCATCGAGAAGGACGGCCTGGGCTACCAGGTGTTCAACGCGGCCAATGACGATACCTCGTCGGACCTGCCGACGGCGGAATTGTTGAAGCGCTTTTATCCAGGCGTGCCGGTCAACGCTGAACTCGGCGAATATGAGACGCTGCTATCCAACCGGAAGGCGCGCGACGTGCTCGGCTTCCGGCCTGAGCACAGCTGGCGCAAATACGTCAAAACCGCCTGAGGCGAGGCCAAATGCCGGTTGATCTGTGCACATCTCAGCAGGTTGTAGCTAGGCGGGCCTGCCGTGCTTGACAGCCCCTGAAAACGGGATTTTCTGGACCTATGCGGGACGCGAAGCCGAACAACGAAAAAAAGCCGATGAAGACGGCCGCCGCGGAGCGTCCAGCCGGCTTCCGCCGGGCCGACGCGCCACGCATCCCCGGCGCCAGCGTGCACACCTCTCTGGCCAGCGAGATCGGGCTTCGCATCGTGCGCGGCGATTATCCGCCGGGCACCATCCTGCCCAATGAAGCGAAATGGTCGGAGACCTTCGACGTCAGCCGCTCGGCGGTGCGCGAGGCGATCAAGATGCTGATGGCGAAGAGCCTCCTGGCGTCGCGACCCAAGATCGGCAGTTGGGTCGAGCCGAAGGAACGCTGGAACCTTCTCGACCGCGACGTGCTCGCTTGGTACGCGACGTCGCCGGATCGCGAGGTGTTCCTGAGGACAGTGCAGGAATTCCGCCACATCATAGAGCCGGAGGCGACGGCCTTCGCGGCGATGCGGCGCACTGACGAGCAGATGGCCGAGATCAGCCAGGCCTGCCGCGAGATGGGCGAGGCCACCAACCTGCAGGAGCGAACCCGCGCCGACACGCGCTTCCATCTCGCAATCCTCAGGGCCTCGGGCAACGACCTCCTGGTGCCGCTGGGCGTGCTGATCGAATCCGCCTTCGACCATCTTTTCGCATACACGACGCGCGAGTTGGACGATCTGCAGCATGTCCAGAAGCTGCATGAGGCGATTGAGAGGAATATCCGCCTGAAGAGACCGGACGCGGCGCGCAACGCGGTCCGCAAGTTGTTGGCCAACACCGACGAAGTGATCCAATCGCGTTAGGGTCTGCCCCGACCTGGCAGATTTAATGCTGATCCTGCTTCTCGCGGCCGAAGGCGACGCGCAACTCATCCTTCGCCTTTTCCAGCACCTTCTTGCGCTCATCAGGCAGGTTCTTGCCGGCGCGGTTGATGTAGAAATTCAACATCGACATGGCGGATTGGAACGGCTCCGCCTTGCGGCGGTCGCTGTGCTCGGCCGAGCGCTTCAGCGAGGCGGCGATCTTCCTGGCGTCGTCGGATTCAAAGACGTGCTCCTCGAGATCCAGCGCATCGCTGTGCTCGGTCACGTCGGCTGACCATTTCTTCTTTGCGGTCATGGCGAAACTCCTTGCCAGAGCGGTTCACCGGTTTGCCACTGAACCGCTCCATCTCTTTGTTTCCAGCAATTCCGGACGGAAAACCGTTAGACACTTTTCCTGGAATTGCTGAGGCAAAACTCCAGGAAATGAGAGGGGTTCCCGGTTCTGGTGCCACGGATTGGCCGGTCGTGGCGCTGCTCGGCCCGGCAAATGCGCCGATAGTGGAGGCGAACCGCCGACTTCGAGAACAGCGGACAGGAACGCCTTGACGACGATCTCCAGCAATGCAGCGCCCCCGGGCATAGACAGTGCTTATGCCTGGACGAGGCTGGCCATTTCCGTATTGCTGGCGACCATTGGGGGTGTCGGCATGTGGGCGGTGGTCGTCGTTCTGCCGGCGGTCCAGGCCGAGTTTGGCGTCGATCGCGCGGCGGCGTCGATGCCTTACACCGCGACCATGGTTGGCTTCGCTGCCGGCAATGTGCTGGTCGGGCGCGCCATCGATCGTGTCGGTTACTGGATCCCGGCGCTTGTTTCCTCAACGGCGCTGGCTGCCGGCTTCCTGCTGGCGTCGCTCTCCGGTTCAATCCTGCAGTTCACCTTCGCCCAAGGCTTGTTGATCGGGTTGGGGACATCGGCGATTTTCGGACCGCTGATCGCCGACATCTCGCACTGGTTCAATCGCCGGCGCGGCGTTGCGGTGGCTGCGGCTGCGTCCGGCAGCTATCTCGCCGGAACGGTCTGGCCGGCGATCATACCGCCGCTGATGCGGGCGGAGGGCTGGCGCTTCACCTATCTGGCGATCGGCATCGCGTGCCTGGCGACGATGGTGCCGCTGGTTCTGATGTTGCGCCGGCGTGCTCCGGTGGTCGTCGCAGGCTCGCCAG
This sequence comes from Mesorhizobium sp. M2A.F.Ca.ET.043.02.1.1, assembly GCF_003952405.1. Classification (NCBI taxonomy): domain Bacteria; kingdom Pseudomonadati; phylum Pseudomonadota; class Alphaproteobacteria; order Hyphomicrobiales; family Phyllobacteriaceae; genus Mesorhizobium; species Mesorhizobium sp. M2A.F.Ca.ET.043.02.1.1. Next base: position 972,455 of record NZ_CP034445.1, on the reverse strand, counting down.
GCACGCGCCTGGTCCAGCCGATCGCATTGTCGCCGGCTGCACTTCAGATGCTGCTGGTGATAGCTGGTCTCGGCTGCTGCGTGGCGATGTCGATGCCGCAGGTGCATATCGTCGCCTATTGCCTGGACCTCGGCTATGGCGTCGCGCATGGCGCCGACATGCTCTCGATCATGATGGCCGCCGGCGTCGTCAGCCGCCTCGCTTCCGGCTTCGTCGCCGATCGGATCGGCGGGGTGAGGACCTTGCTGATCGGTTCGGTTCTGCAATGCCTGTCGCTGTTCTTTTACATTCCCTTCGACGGGCTCGCCTCGCTCTACATCGTCTCGCTGGTGTTCGGTTTGTCGCAAGGCGGCATCGTGCCTTGCTACGCGATCATCGTGCGGGAATACATGCCCGCCAAGGAGGCTGGCCAACGCGTGGGCATCGTCATCATGGCGACCATTTTCGGCATGGCCATCGGTGGCTGGATATCGGGTTGGATCTATGACCTCACCGGTTCCTATTCGGCCGCCTTCCTGAACGGGATTGCCTGGAACCTGCTCAATATCCTGGTGATGCTTCTGGTGTTCTGGAAGGCAAGACGCAGCGTCATCGTCGTGGCCTGACGGCTCCTGCCGGCGCTTTTCCTGGAAGACGCCTCGGCTTGACAACAAATCGCGGCTGCGCGACGCCAAGCCAAATGAACGCGGTACGGGCCTGCGAGATGGCGACACCAGGGTCAATGGCATTGCGGGCGCGCAGCGGGCGGGATTTGCCGCACGGGGCTTGCCCTTGAGCAAGCCGCGCTCCCGCCGCGGCGGCGGCCGTCCGACCATTGCCGATGTCGCGCGCAAGGCGGGTGTCGGCGCGATCACGGTGTCGCGCGCGCTGCGCGAGCCCGGACGGGTGTCGGAGGACCTTCGCCGGCAGATACAGGCAGCGGTCGACGAACTCGGCTACGTGCCCGACCCGAACGCGCGCGCGCTTGCCTCGGCGCGCGCCGAGGTGTTCGGCGTACTGGTGCCTTCGCTCACCAACAACGTCTTCGCCGAAGTCGTGCGCGGCATCTATGACAGTCTCTCCGACAGCCCGTTCCGCATCCAGATCGGCAACACGCATTATTCCGGCCTGGAGGAAGAGCGGCTGCTGCAGGTCTTCGGATCGCAACGTCCGGCGGCGCTGATCGTGGCCGGCATCGACCAGACCCCCGGCGCGCGACGACTGCTGGAGAATGCCGGCTGCCCTGTGGTGCAGGTGATGGAGACCGGGCCGGACCCGGTCGACATGATGGTCGGCTTCTCGCATCTCGACGGCGGCAGGACGGCCACCGAGCACCTTCTGCAGGCCGGCTATCGCAAGATCGGCTTCATCGGCGCCAGGATGGATCCGCGTTCGCAGCGGCGCCTTGCCGGCTACCGCGCCGCCATGGAGGCTGCCGGGCTGTTCGATCCGCGGCTGGTCACCACGACGCCGGTGCCGTCAAGCGTGAGCCTCGGGCGCGAGCTGTTCCGTGACGCACTGGCCAAGATGCCGACGCTGGACGGCGTGTTCTGCAACAATGACGATATCGCGCTCGGCGTTCTGTTCGAATGCCGTCGGGCTTCTATCGACGTGCCAAAACAGATCGGCATTGTCGGCTTCAATGATCTCGACATGATGCAGGTTTCGTTTCCCTCGATCACCAGCGTGCGCACGCACCGCTATGAAATCGGCACACGATCCGTCGCCATGGCGCTTGCGGCGATCGCCGGAAACCGGCCGCAACAGCGGATCGTCGATCTCGGTTTCGAGCTCATGCGGCGCGAGAGCACCGCGCGTTGAAGAGCCTGGAAAAATGTTGAAGGCATCGCTTTACAGCCAATCATGGTAGCGCTACCATTTGTCTGTAAAATCGACATTTGGCGGGATTGGAGGCTGTTTATTATACATAAGCAACAGTCCTTGCTTGTTTATTATGTATAATATGATAGTTTTCTAAATTGCCAGGAACACTGAGGGGGAGAGGAGGATCAGGGCGACGTGGGTCGTCCCTGTGGGCGTGTTTGGTGGGCGGAGGGTGCCGACCGTGAGCGCCAGGATTCATCACAAGCAGAACTGCAACTGGGAGGAATATCGATGATCAAGTCACTCGTTGGCGGCGTCATTGCCGCCACTGCATTCGTCATGCTGGGTTCGTCGGCGATCGCCGGACCTGAAGTGGTCAAGGGACCCGCGGCAGAGCCGGACTGCTTTGCGCCATGGGCGGCCGACACGCAGTTTTTCAAATTTCCGAAAAAAGACGGTCCTTACCGCATCGCGCTTGCCAACGGCTACATCGCCAACACCTGGCGCATCCAGATGATCCAGACGGCCAAGGCCTATGCGGCGCAGCCGGATGTCGCCAAGAAGCTCAAGGAATTCAAGGTCGTGTCGACCGGCGAGGATGTGCCGGCGCAGATTTCGGCGATCAACAACTTCATCGATTCCGGCTTCGACGCGATCGTCGTCAACGCACAGAATCCGACCGCCTTCGGGCCAGTCATCAAGCGTGCCAAGGAAGCCGGCGTCGTGCTCGTTGCCTTCGACAACATCCTCGACACCAAGGATGCCATCAACGTCAATGTCGACCAGAAGGGCCTGGGCGAGCTCTGGGGCAAATGGCTGGTCGCGCATGTGCCGAATGGCGGCAAGGTGCTCGAAGTGCGCGGCGTTGCCGGCACCTCGGTCGACACCGATCGCCACAACGGCATCCACGAGGTGCTCGATGGGTCGGGCAAGAAGTGGGACGTCACCGAGGTCGTCGGCAAGTGGGATGACGGCGTGGCGCAAAAGGCCACGGCCGATGCCATCGCCACCAGCGGGCCGTTCGACGGCGTCACCGGGCAAGGCGGCGACACCGGCATCGTGCAGGCGATGATCGACGCCAAGCATCCCTTCGTGCCCTTCGGCGGCGAGACGGAAAACGGCTTCCGCAAATTCTGCGCCGCGCACGCTGCCGATGGACTGAAATGCTCGTCCGCCGGCACCGGCCCCGCACAGGTGGCGGTTGCCATCAAGACCGCGATCTCGGCGCTCGAAGGCAATGTCGTGCCGCAATCGGTCAAGTTGCCTTTGGCTATCGTGGAGGACCCGAACTTCAAGGCCGGCCAGGACTACTTCCCGGACCAGTCCGACAATTTCTTCGTCGGCAATTCCTTCCCGACCTGCGGCATCAATTTCACCGCGCAGGAAATCATGGGCCAGACCAAGGAAAACAAATAGTCTGACCGGACGGTGCCGCGGCGAGCTCGCGGCACCGTCCTCCTGTTCTCAACTCGAAACGGCCAGGGAGGGCTGATGGACGGCGCGGCTCCGCTCTTCCGCATGGAAGGCATCTCCAAGCGTTATGGCGGCGTGCGGGCCCTTGAAAAGGCCGACCTGACGGTCACTGCCGGCGGCATCCACGCCATTCTGGGCGAGAACGGCGCCGGCAAATCGACGCTGATCAAGGTCATGGCCGGCGTCGTGGCGCCCGACGAAGGCACGATGACGCTCGATGGCCGCGAAGTGAGCTTCGCCTCGCCGGCAGCAGCCAATCAGGCCGGCATCGTCTGCATCTTCCAGGAACTGTCGCTCATCCCAGAATTGAGCGTCGCCGACAACATCGTCATTTTCGATCCGCCGAAACGCTTCGGCATGATCGACCGCAAGGCGCAGCGGCGCATCGCGGAGGAAGCGCTGGCACGCGCCGGAGCTTCCGACATCCATCCCTGTGCCCTGGTCAAGGATCTGCCGCTGTCGCGCCGGCAGATGGTGGAGATCGCCAAGGCGCTGGCCCGGAAACCGCGCATCTTGATCCTCGACGAGGCGACCTCGGCGCTGACGGCGGCCGATGTAGCCAAGGTGTTCGAAGTGCTGAAGCGGCTGCGCTCGGAAGGACTGGCGCTGCTCTATATCTCGCACCGCATGAACGAGATCGCCGAGCTCGCCGACCACTGCACGGTGTTCCGCAACGGCCGCAACGTCGCCAGCTACCCCGCCGGCTCGAAGAGCGACAATGAAGTGGTCGAGCTGATGATCGGCCGCGAATACAGCCATATCTTCCCGCCGAAACCCGGTCCAACTGCGGCCGCGACGACGGTTCTCGAAGCGCGCAGCCTCTCCTGGGCCGACCGGCTGGACAATATCTCGTTGAGCGTCAGGGCAGGGGAAGTCGTGGGTCTCGGCGGTCTCGATGGACAGGGGCAGCGCGAATTGCTGCTTGCCTTTTTCGGCGTGCTGCGTGGCCTTTCGGGTGAGATCCTGATCGACGGCAAGCCCGTTACGATCGCCAGCCCGACCGCGGCCAGCCACGGCCGCATCGGCATGGCGCTGATCCCCGAGGATCGCAAGACCGAAGGGCTGATGCTGCCGATGACGGTGCGCGAGAACCTGTCCTTCGCGGCGCTCGACAGGCTGTCGAAAGGCGGCATCATCGATCGCGTCGCCGAGCAGCGGCTGATCGACGACATGGTCGGGCTCTTGGCCATCAAGACGGCTGGCCTCGACATCCCTGTCGGCGCGCTCTCCGGCGGCAACCAGCAGAAGGTGGTGATCGCCAAATGGCTGATGCGGCAACCGCGCATCATCCTGCTCAACGATCCGACGCGCGGCATCGATGTCGGCACCAAGCAGGAGCTCTACCAGCTGATGCGCAAGCTGGCCGACGCGGGCGCCGCGATTCTGTTCTATTCGACCGACTATGACGAGCTGATCGGCTGCTGCGACCGCGTGCTGGTGCTCTATGACGGCGCGGTCAAGCGCGAGCTGGTCGGCGCCGAGATCACCGAGCACGCGCTGATCGCCAGCGCGCTCAACATCCATGGCGAAGGTGCCGGGCCGAGGCAGGGAGTGGGCGCGTGAAGGACTGGCGTTACTGGCTGGCCGAGCAGCGCGGAACGCTGCTGGCATTCGGCATCTTCATCGTCATGTTCGCCATCTACAGCGGCAACCATCCGGCCGGCTTCACCGCCAATGTCGTGCAGACGGCGGCCAACAAGGGCGTGCTGCTGGCCTTCGTCGCCATGGCTCAGACATTGGTGGTGATCACCGCAGGCATCGACCTGTCGGTCGGCATGATCTTCACGCTCACCAACTGCATGGCTTCGTGGCTGGTGATCGGCACCGGCCTGGAGACGGCGTTTGGCGTGCTGGCGGTGCTCGGCACCGGGCTCATCTGCGGCGCCGTCAACGGCGCGATCGTCATCTACGGTCGGCTGCAGCCGATCGTCGCCACCATAGCCACGGGCGCCGTCTTTTTCGGCCTGGCGCTGCTTTTGCGACCGGTTCCCGGCGGTTCGGTCAACGAGGACCTTGCGGATTTCCTGACCGGGCGTTTCTTCGGCGTCGTGCCGGCGAGCCTCGTGGCGCTGCTGGTCATCGTGCTCGTCGTCTGGGTGCCGTTCAGCCGCTCCGAATTCGGGCGCGCCGCTTATGCGGCCGGTTCATCGGAGACGGCGGCTTACATGTCGGGCGTGCCGATCCGCAGGGGCAAGTTCCTGGCATACACGCTTGCCGGCCTGCTTGCGGCCATCGGCGGCCTGTTCCTGACCTTCTTCACCTATACGGGCGAGGCGGCCTATGCGAGCGGCAACGCCTACACGCTGTTCTCGATCGCCGCCGTCGTGCTCGGTGGCGTTTCGCTGTTCGGCGGCAAGGGCAGCGCCATCGGCGCGATCTTCGGCGCGCTCGCCTTCCGCACCATCGGCGACCTCTTGTTCGTCTTCGACTTCGATCCGCTCTGGCAGCCGCTGTTCCAGGGCGTTATCCTGTTGATCGCGGTCAGCCTCGGCGCTTTCGCGCTGTTTCGGGTGCGCAACCGGCTGGAGTGGTTCCTGTGAGCGAAACGACCATCGGCGGCATCGCCGGCCGCATGCCCAAATTTCTGCGACGCGCCGATCCGGCTGTTGTCACCTCCTTCGCCTGCATTGTGATCCTGCTCCTGCTCGGCAGCCTCTATTCGCGCAGCTTCCTTTCGCCGGAATATCTGCTGCAACAGTTGAAGGTCGCGTCCTTCCTCGGTGTCATCGCCACCGGCATGATGCTGGTCATCCTGCTCGGCCAGATCGATCTGTCCGTGCCGTGGTCCGTGGCCACAGGCGCGATGATGGCCTGCGCGGCCGCCGCCTACGGATCGCTCGGCGTCGCGTTGGCCATTCCTTTCGGGGTCCTGTGCGGGGTCGCGATCGGCCTCGTCAACGGCATCGGCGTCGCCTATCTGCGCATTCCCTCGATGATCATCACCTTGGCCACCAATGCCGTGGCGCAAGGGCTGATGGTTGTCTATACGGGCGGTTTCTCGCCACAGGATTCGGCGACGGCGGCGATGCGCTATCTGGCAACCGGTTTCACCATCCCGGGCGTTCCCAACGCCGTCATCATCTGGGCGCTGATCGGCGCCGCGATGGTCTTCGTGCTGACCCGCACCAGCTTCGGCCGCGCCGTCTACGGCATCGGCAATCGCGAGCGCGCCGCCTATCTTTCCGGCATCGACACGCGCCGTATCGTGCTGATCGCCTTCGCCGTCTCCGGCGGCCTATCGGCTTTTGGCGGCGTGCTTCTGGCCGGCTATGCTTCAAAGGCGGCGCAGTCGATGGGCGACGCCTATCTGCTGCCGTCGATCGCCGCCGTCGTGCTGGGCGGCACGTCGATCCTCGGCGGGCGCGGCTCCTATCTGGGCACGGTTGCGGGCGTGATCCTGATCACGCTCCTGCAATCCATCCTCTCGGTTATGCAGATGCCCGAGGCGGGGCGGCAGATCATCTATGGCGTCGTCATCGTCGCCATGCTTCTGCTCTACGGGCGCGCGCCGGCAAGCCGCTGACCGTGGATGAGGCAAGCGCAAGACCGCAGCTTCGCATGACCGATCTTCGGACGGTGCCGGCCATCGTCGTGATGGGCGTTGCCGGTTGCGGCAAGACGGCCGTCGGCGAAGCGCTTGCCGGGGCTCTTGGCGCCGACTTCATCGAAGGCGACCGGCTGCATCCGCCGGAGAATGTGGCGCGCATGGCGCGCGGCGAGCCGCTGACGGATGCGCTGCGCGAGGGCTGGCTCGACGCCATCGGCGCGCGCATCGCGAGTTCCGTTGCCGAAGGGCGGAATGCGGTGGCGGCGTGCTCGGCGCTGAAGCGGACGTATCGCGACAGGCTGAGCCGCTTTTGTCCGGAGGTCGTCTTCCTTTACCTCAAGATCGATCGCGAGACCGCCTGGCGACGGGTCGCCAATCGCAAGGGCCATTTCATGCCCGCAAGCCTGGTCGACAGCCAGTTCGCCACGCTGGAAGAGCCTGCCGCGGACGAGCGGGCGGTGACGGCCGACGGAACGCGAAGTGTTGGCGATATCTTGAAAGAGATTGCTGGTTAGAACAGTTCGGGGGATTCAGGCGCCGTCATTGCCGATTGCGGCCTCGGTTGGCCGCTCGGTCAGCCGCGTGGCGCTCGACCAGGCCATCATCTGCTCCGGACAGAGTTTGAGCGTTTCCAGCATATGGTCGCGCTTCGACAGGATGTATCCCGCCTGGACCGCAAGGTTCTTCGCCGCTGTGGTGTCCCCCGCCGGCAATGCGGGCGCTTGCGTGCCTGCGCTCAGCTCGCTGACGATAGCCCGGTACTGGCGGAAAGGGATCGTCTCGATCGTCGCCATATGAAACAGCGCAGCACCCGCGCGTGCGGCGAAGTTTGCCGGCGCCGAGGCGAGGTGGGTCCAGCCACGTTCGCCCATGGCGGCCTCGGCGAAGGCGGAGCCGGCATAGATGGTGTTGGTCATCAGCACCACGCCATTTGCTTTCAGGACCTTCTGGATGCGCGTGGTGACCTGATATGCGTCGGTGCGCTCAAAGACGATCCGGCTTTTCAGGAAACGGTTCTCGACCTCGACCAATGGCGGATTGATGACGCGCAAGCCGAATTCGCTTGGCGAAAGACCGTGGTACCGCGCGCTTACCTGATGGGCATCGACGCCGGCCTCATGCAAGGCGCGCTTGCCCATGATCGTCTGCGCCGTGAACTGGTCGCACCATATGATGACGCCGCGCCCGTTGTGCAGGGCTTGGTGGAGAGCCTCGAGGCCTTCGAGGCGGATCGCCGGCGACCAGCGCCAGTCGGCGACGAGATGCGCAGCAAGCGTCAGCCGCCGGCGGTGAACGGCGGCAAGCTGCGCTTCGAATATTCTTCGCGTGTCGACAGTGTCGCCGAGCACCGCCTTCACCGCGATGTCGTAGCGGGCGAACTCCTTGCGGAAATGGCGCTTGCGCCGGAGCCCCGACACCCAGCCGCAGATGGGTTCCCACCAGGAGACCGGCAGAACAGCCGCGACGCCGAGATAGAAGCAGGACAGCAGGCTCTCGCGCAGGTCCCGATTAGCGAAGCGTCGCAGTTTTCCGGGGCGGATTACCTTGCGGCTGAAGAAGCGAACGGTTTCATTGCGCTCCGGCACCGGCACATCGGCGATGATCTCGGTGCGATAGATGTCGTTCGACGTTGGCTGCCGGCTGGCCCTGCGGGAATTGCCAAGCCAAGGCAGCCTCATGCGTCAGAGCCCCGTTCCACTTTTTAGATGGAGAATGATCTTGTCCGAAAACCGGTACCCACTTTTCCGGATCGTGCTCTGCCGCTTTACTGCGTCGAAAGCAGACAAGCAACCAAGGGGCCTCTGTCGAGGGCGAGCCGTTTCAGATCTGCGAAGTGAGCTCTGCCGGGAAATCGTCGTTGTCGGCGTCGCGCATGGCAGCGAGGCTGCGGTTGTCCAGCACCTCGGCGATTGCCTGGCGCACTTCCAGCATCATGTGGCGGACCTGGCATGTCGCCTCGTCGCAGTCCTCGCAACGCTGATATTGCGTGCGGCTGGCGCAAGGGATTGGCGCCAGCGGTCCGTCGAGCACGCGCACGACATGGCCGATCTTGATCTCGGAAGCGGGCCGGGCGAGGCGATAACCGCCTTCCTTGCCCTTGCGGCTCTGGACGAAGCCGGCATTGCGCAGCTCGCCCAGGATCGCATCCAGGAATTTCTTCGGGATGTTGTTGGCGACCGCAATGTCGTTGACGAATGCAAGCTGGCCAGCCGGCAGGCTGGCAAGATGCACAAGGGCCTTGAGGCCGTATTTGCCTTTTTTGGTCAGCATGCCCGATTCAATTCATCAAACCCCAATCGCCCTGCATCTGGCGGTTGTTTGTGTGCAAATCATGACAGTTTGACCGTCGAACGCCCTCTGGCCAACAATTTGCCGGTGCAGCTTAGGCACAAACGCGTTGATTCTTCGTAACGTTTTTTCACGTTGGGGCCGGGATTTCCTCTGCGAACTCATGCGACCCAGCTTACAAGAAGAAAGCCGGCAAAGCCGGCCTCCTTGCGCTTCCTGATTGTGGAGCCCTTTCAGCGGGTGCCATAGGCCTGATCGAGCAGTCCGCCTGCGGCGAAATGCTCTTTCTGAACCTTGTCCCAACCACCGAATACCTCCTCCACCGTCAGCAGGCGAACGTCCGGGAAGTCGGCCTTGTGCTTGGCGGCGACCGTCGCATCGCGAGCCCGCAAGCCGTTCTCGGCGGCAATCTCCTGGCCATCCGGCGTGTAGAGGAAGTCGAGATAGGACTTGGCGAGATCGCGGCTGCCATGATCGTCGGCGACCTTGTCGACGATCGCCACCGGGAACTCGGCCAGCAGGCTGACCGAAGGGGTGACCTGCTCGAACTTGTCGTCGCCATATTCCTTGCGGATGCCGCGCGTCTCGGACTCGAAGGTGATCAGCACGTCGCCGATCTCACGCTGGACGAAGGTGGTGGTGGCGGCGCGGCCGCCGGTGTCGAAGATCGGAACGTTGTTGAAGAGCTTGGTGATGAACTCCTTCACCTTGGCATCGTCACCCTTGAAGGCCTCCTTGGCGTAAGCGGTGGCGGCGAGATAGGTGTAGCGCGCATTGCCCGATGTCTTCGGGTTCGGGAAGATCACCTGCACGTCGTCACGCACCAGGTCGTTCCAGTCCTTAATGTGTTTCGGGTTGCCGGCACGCACCAGGAAGGACGGCAGGGAATAGAAGGGCGACGCGTTGTCCGGAAAATCCTTTTGCCAATCGGCCGAGACGAGGCCCTTCTTGACCAGGAAGTCGACGTCGGTGACCTGGTTGAAGGTGACGACATCGGCGGCAAGACCTTCGGCGATGGCGCGCGCCTGCGCCGAGGTGCCGGCATGCGACTGATCGATGGTGACGCCGGGATGCTTGGCGACGAAGGCCTTGTTGATGTCGACGAACAACTCGCGGCCGACGTCATAGGATGCATTCAAGAGTTTGTCGGCCGACCAGGCTTGGGAGGATGCGAGGACGAGACCGGCAACAGCCGCGATGCCGAGCAATAGACGCTTCATGAAAACAGGCTCCTTGGAAATGAATGAAGCTATAGCGAGACCATAGTCGGGAATGCCTGAAGCGACGAGGCACGCGCTCCGACAGGCCGGGAAGGGTCTAGAAAATATCTCGCCGAAACAGCTCTTTGCTAGGATTTTCTTCCAAGCTGACTCTTGAACAGCGCCAGACTGGGGCACTGGAGCAGGAGCAGGGCCAAAGGTAGCTCAGGCGGTGGGGAAAAGCTTCCAGCGCCGCGGCCTGAAGGCGACGCGGCTCTTCTGCGCGGCGGGATGGTCGACCGGAAGCTCGATCTCGACGCGCTGGCGCTCGCCGCCGATCTCCAGTTCGACGCGCCTTGTGCCTGCGACGCGGCGGCTGGCGGCGACCGTGCCGGCTATGCAGCCGCTGCCGCCGTCGAGCAGATCGACATCATGTGGGCGGAAGTAGAGGATTGCATCGCCGGAGGGCGCATGCGGCGCCTCAAGGCCGATCGGCCGGTCGGCGATCCAGACCTCGCCGTTCTCGACCTTGACCGGCAGCGAGCTGGATTCGCCGATGAAGGAGTAGACGAAGGGCGAGTTCGGCGTGTCATAGATGTCGTCGGCGGTGCCGACCTGCTCGATGCGTCCCTGGCTCATGACGACAACGCGGTCGGCGAGTTCCAGCGCCTCTTCCTGGTCGTGCGTGACGAAGACGGTGGTGTGGCCGGTGCGGTCGTGGATCTCGCGCAGCCAGCGGCGCAGCTCGCGGCGAACCTGCGCGTCGAGCGCGCCGAAGGGTTCGTCGAGCAGAAGCACCTTGGGCTCGATCGCCATGGCGCGCGCCAGAGCCACGCGCTGGCGTTGGCCGCCGGAAAGCTGCGCCGGATAGCGCTTTTCCAGGCCCGACAACTGGACGAGGTCGAGCAGTTCCAGCGCCCGGCGCCGGATTTCCTGGCCCGAGGGCCTTGCGGCGCCGTGCCGGACCTTCAGGCCGAAGCCGATATTGTCGGCAACCGTCATGTGACGGAACAGCGCGTAATGCTGGAAGACGAAGCCGACGTTGCGTTCCTGGATCGACTTCTGCGAAGCGTCTTCCTCGCCGAAGAAGATCGCCCCCTTGGTCGGCCGCTCCAGCCCGGCGATCAGGCGCAGCAGCGTCGTCTTGCCGGAGCCCGATGGGCCCAGCAGCGCGATGAGCTCGCCGGACTTGATGTCGAGCGACACGTCGTGGAGCGCCGGAAACCGCTCAAACTCCTTGCGCACGTTGGCGACGCGAACTTCCATAGAATGACCTCTGTTAGTTGATGCATGTCATTATCCCAAAACCGCTACACACTTTTGGGTGACATGCATCTAGTGTCCGCGTGTCGCGGCGATCTCGGCGCCGTAGCGCATCTCGAGAAGTGTTTTCAAGACCAGCGTCACCAGAGCCAGGCCGGCGAGCAGTGAAGCGACCGCAAAGGCGCCGACGGCGTTGTACTCATTGTACAGGATCTCGACATGCAGCGGCATGGTGTTGGTGAGGCCGCGTATGTGGCCGGACACCACGGAGACAGCGCCGAACTCGCCCATGGCGCGGGCATTGCAGAGCAGCACGCCGTAGAGCAGCCCCCATTTGATGTTCGGCAGCGTCACATACCAGAAGGCTTGCCAGCCGTTGGCGCCGAGCGAAAGAGCAGCCTCCTCGTCGCCATTGCCTTGTTCCTGCATCAGCGGGATCAGCTCGCGGGCGACGAAGGGGAAGGTGACGAAGACGGTGGCCAGAACGATGCCCGGCACGGCGAACAGGATCTGGATGCCATGCGCCTTCAGCCATTCGCCGAGCAAACCTTGAGCGCCGAACAAAAGCACATAGACCAGGCCGGAAATGACCGGCGAGACCGAGAAGGGCAGGTCGATCAGCGTGGTCAGGAACGCTTTGCCCTTGAACTCGAACTTGGCGATGGCCCAGGCGGCCGAAAGGCCGAAGACGAGATTGAGCGGCACCGAGATCGCCGCCACCAGCAATGTCAGCCGGATGGCGGAGCGCGTGTCGGCATCGCTGAGCGATAGGAAATAGGCGCCGACGCCCTTGGCGAAAGCCTCCTTGAACACGATGATCAGCGGCAACAGCAGGAAGATGCCGAGAAAGACCAGCGTGACGGTCGTCAGCGTGATGCGGACGGGACGGCTTTCCGTGACCGCGGCCGACTGGCTCTCGTGGTGCGGTTCATAGGACTTGATCTCGGGATCAGCCATAGCGCTTGCGGCTCCATGTCTGCACGAGGTTGATGAGGAGCAGCATGGCGAAGGACAGCGCCAGCATGATCGCGGCGATCGCGGTCGCGGCCGGATAATTGTACTCCTCCAGCCGGATGACGATCAGAAGCGGCGCGATCTCGGATTTGTAGGGCAGGTTGCCGGCGATGAAGATGACCGAGCCGTATTCGCCGACACCGCGCGCGAACGCGAGCGAGAAGCCGGTGATGACGGCTGGCGCCAGCGCCGGAAATAGGACGCGGGTAATGATCTGGAAGCGGCTGGCGCCGAGCGTGGCGGCGGCCTCCTCGACCTCCTTGTCGAGCTCTTCCATGATCGGCTGTACAGTGCGCACGACGAAGGGCAGGCCGATGAAGACCAGCGCCACGATGATGCCGAGCGGGGTGTAGGCGACCTTGAGGCCGAGCGGCATCAGCAATTTGCCGAGCCAGCCGGTCGGTGCATAGAGCGTGGTCAGCGCGATACCGGCGACCGCGGTGGGCAGCGCGAAGGGCAGGTCGACCATGGCGTCGACGACGCGGCGGCCGGGGAAACGGTAGCGGACCAGCACCCAGGCCACGAGCGTGCCGAACACGACATTGACGGCGGCCGCGATGAAGGCCGTGCCGAAGCTGATTTCGAGCGCCTTGAGGGTGCGCCGGTCGGTGGCCAAGGCCCAGAAATCGGTCCAGCCGAGCGCGGCCGAACGCCAGATCAGCCCCGAGAGCGGGATGAGGATGATGAGCGTGAGGTAGGCAAGCGAGAAGCCGAGCGTCAGTCCGAAACCCGGAATGACACTCGGCTGTCTGAATCGCCACCCCGCGTGAGCGGGTGCTGTGGTCATGCTGTTCTGGATCGTCCCTTCTTACTCAACCAGATTGCAGTCGCCAGTTTTCGAGGCCCGGCCTCTCACTGCGCCGGCTTGTAGATCTGGTCGAATATACCACCCTCCCCGAAATGGTAAGGCTGCGCCTTCTTCCAGCCGCCGAATTGCGGGTCGTCGATGGTGACGAGCTTGATAGCAGGCAGTTTGGCGAGGTCCTCGGCCGGAACCAGTTCGGGCTTGGACGGACGATAGTGGTTCTTGGCGATGATGGTCTGGCCTTCCTTCGAATAGAGCCAGGAAAGATAGGCCTCGGCCACCTTGCGCGTGCCTTTGGCGTCGACATTGGCGTCGACGACGGCGACGGGCGGCTCGGCCAGGATCGAGGTCGGCGGGTAGACGATGTCGAAATTGTCGGCGCCGAATTCGTCGAGCGCCAGATAGGCGTCGTTCTCCCAGCCGATCAGGACGTCGCCCAGGCCCTTCTGAGCAAAGGTGACGGTCGAACCGCGCGCGCCGCTGTCGAGCACCGGGGCGTTGGCATAGAGCTTGGCGACGAATTCCTTGGTCTTGGCCTCGTCGTTGCCGTCATGCGCGTTGGCGTAGGCCCAGGCCGCCAGGTAGTTCCAGCGCGCGCCGCCGGAGGTCTTCGGGTTCGGCGTGATCACCTGGACGCCGTCCTTGACCAGATCGCTCCAGTCGTGGATGCCCTTGGGGTTGCCCTTGCGCACCAGGAAGATGATGGTCGAGGTGTAAGGTGCTGAATTGTTTTCGAATTTCTTGCGCCAGTCGGGATTGATCTTCTTCGACTTCGAGACGATGGCGTTGATGTCGCCTTCGAGCGCCAGCGTCACCACATCGGCGTTGAGGCCGTCGATCACCGCACGGGCCTGGGCGCCCGACCCGCCATGCGACTGCTGGATGGTGACCGTCTCGCCGGTCTCGGCTTTCCAGTGCGCCGCGAAGGCCTCGTCATAGGCCTTGTAAAGCTCACGTGTCGGATCGTAGGACACGTTCAAAATGGTCGTATCGGCAAACGCGAAACCGAGCGTGCCGAACTGGACAGATGTGGCGACCAGCGCGCCGAGCAGTTTCCTGAAATGAGGTTTGGTCATTCCCGCCTCCGTTGAACTGCTGCGAACTCTAGCGAGTTTATAGAATTTAGATGCATTGAATGTTGCCTTTTTCGCCTCCTAGAAGCAATTTTTCGCCGTATGTCCGTCGCTCGAAGAAATATCTTCCTCAAGCCGGCGACACCATGAATCCTTGCCAGCCCGCCTAATTAGAACCGGCGACGGTTTGGGCAAGGCTGGATGGTTCCCGGTTAAGGCGCTGTGACCGGAAAATCGAAGCGCTGTTTTGGAAAAGGCTCTTTGGCGAGGGTGAAGTGCCACCATTCGCGCGCGTAGTTGCGGAAGCCAGCGGCGTGCATGGCGGCAAGCAGCATCTTGCGGTTCGCCGCCGCTTCGGCGGGGAGCGGGCGGTGCGCCGTCTCGCTCATCGGATCGAAGCAGTCGAAACCGGTGCCGAAGTCGAGCGTGTCGCCGTCAGGCGCGCCGCAGGCCGGGTGAACCGCGCTGGTGGCGTCGGCGATAGCGAGGTCGAGGGTCGAGCCGCGCGAATGGCTGGACAGCTCGCCGATATAGCCCTTGGCGATAAGATCGCCACGCCGGACGGTCGGATACCACTGCGGATCCGGCGGGCCCGCTTCTCGCGTCCATCGGACCATATCGGCGACGGCTCGTGCGGGCCGGTAGCAGTCGAAGACGACCAGCGTCAGGCCTCTGGCGGCCACGACTTTCTGGACGCTGGACAGCGCCTTCGCCGCTTGCGTGGTCAGTACGCAGACGGGCGCGTCATAGCCGTCGACCTTGCGGCGCAGGAAGTTTTCGCGGCCGGCGTAGCGGATGTCCTGGCGGATGGTCGGATCGACATCGGCCAGCCTGACGAAGCCGGGGGGCAGAGGATCGGCAAGGGCTGGGGTGGGAGTTGCGGATAGGAGGGCTAGGGCTGCGGCCAGAGCAACTCCTAATGGAAAGGTATGGCGCGAGGCCCCCCTCTCTGCCCTGCCGGGCATCTCCCCCTCACGGGGGAAAGGCAGTTTGGGCGCCGCGCTCGTGCTTCCTGCGTTGAAGACTAGCGAAAGCGCCGAAGCGAATAATCTCCCCCCTTGAGCGGGAGATGGCCGGCGGGCCAGAGAGGGGGGCCTCGCACCGGACATCAGTGGAGAAGCTCCGCGCGCCCATCCCTCGAGAAACGCAATCCCCAGATCGCCTGCCGGTGTTCTACTCAACGAAAACCTTCACGCTGGCAGCGCGGCCGGCGGCGTCGATTACCGTCAGCGTCGAATAGCCGGTGCCGTCGGGCTGCCAGGTCGCGGTGCGGCGGCGGTCGATGCCGGCGAGCGGCCTGCCGTTGGCGAGCCAGCGGAACGGCGCGCGGCCGCCCTGCAGCTTCAGCACCAGCGGCGTTGCGTCGGCTGAGTTGGTGCCGAGGTCTACGCGGGCGCCATTGGGCGGGAAGATGATGGTCGGCGCCGGCTCGGCGGCGGTGGCCTGCACCAGGCCGTCGGCGCCGGCGCCGAAGCGGGCGAACGTCACCGGCAATTCTTCGCGCTTGGGATTGAAGACACCCGGCGGCCGGCCGGGCAGCGGCACGCTGGCGAGGCCGGAACGGACGAAGCCTTCGAACAGGATGGGTGCGGCGGAGACATAGCCCGACAGGCCGGGGACGGGGCTGGCATCGGCGCGGCCGACCCACACGCCCAGCACGTAGCGGCCGTCGAAGCCGATGGACCAGGCATCGCGATAGCCATAGGAGGTGCCGGTCTTGTAGGCGATGCCGCGCTGCATGGCGCCTTCCGGCGGCTTCACGCCGGACAGGATGTCGTTGATCTGCCAGGCCGCCTGGTCGTCGAGGATGGTGGCGGTGGCGCGCTCGGCATTGGCGGGCTCGGTGCCGTCATGCAGCGTGTGCATCTTGCCGCCATTGGCGAGCCCCGTATAGAGCTGCACCAGGTCGCGCAACGTCACGCCGACGCCGCCCAGTCCGATCGCCAGGCCCGGCGCCTCGTTGACGGGCAGGATCGGGTTGACGCCGGCCTGGCGGAAGCGTGCCGTCAGCCGCGCCGGGCCGACGGCGTCGAGCACCCGGATCGCCGGCACGTTGAGCGACAATTGCAGCGCCTGGCGGATAGAGACGTCGCCCTGGTAGCCCATGTCGAAATTCTTCGGCCGGTAGCCTCCGAAATCGGCCGGGCTGTCCTCGATGATCGTCTCCTGCGCCACCAGCCCCTGCTCGAAGGCCAAGCCGTAGATGAAAGGCTTCAGCGTCGAGCCGGGTGAGCGCACCACCCTGGTCATGTCGATCCAGCCGGAGCGGCTGGCGTCGGAGAAATCGGCCGAACCGACCTCGCCGAGGATGTCGCCGGTGCGCGCATCGGCCATCACCATGGCGATGGAAAGTTTCGGGCCAAGCTTCCTGGCGGCATCCCTTGCGACCTGCTCCAGCCCTTGCTGCACACTCCAGCGGATGGTGAGTTGCAGCGGCCTGCCGGGCACGGCCTTGGGCAGCATGGCGTAGGAGGCGTGCGCGGCCAGCGCCGGCAGTTTTCTGCGCAGGCCGGAGACGTCGTCTAGCGCCGCGCGCTGCGCTTCGCGTTCGCCGAGCAGGCCGGCCGAGACCATGCGGGTCAGCACGCGGTCGCGCGCGGCGTGCGCGATGCCGAGATTGCGGTCGGGCCGGCGCTTTTCCGGCAATTGCGGCAGCGCGACGAGGAGGGCGGCTTCCGAGACTGTGAGGCGCTTCGGCTCCTTGCCGAAATAGGCGAGCGAGGCGGCGCGCACGCCCTCGAGATTGCCGCCATAGGGCGCCAGCGTCAGATAGCGTTCGAGGATTTCCTGCTTGGAAAGCCGCCGCTCGATCTGGATGGCGCGCAGCATCTGCTTGAGCTTGGAGCCGAGGCTGCGGCTGTCGCGCGGCTCGATCAGCCGGGCGAGCTGCATCGACAAGGTCGAGCCGCCGGAGACGATATGGCCGCTGGTGAAGAGCTGGCCGGCGGCGCGGCACAGCGCCAGAAGGTCGACGCCGCGGTGGTCCCAGAAACGTTTGTCTTCATAGGTGACCAGCATGTCGACGAATTGCTTGTCGACCTGGTCGAGCCGGGTCTCGAGCCGCCAGTAGCCGTCGGGCGTGGCGAAGGCGCGCAGCAGTTGGCCGTCGCGGTCCTGGACTTCGGTGGAGACCGTCAGCTTTGCCGGCAGCGGCGGCGGGAAGACGCGGTCGAGTTCCCAGAGCGCGGCGAGGGAAAGTGCCGCGAGGCCGGCAAGCGAGATGCCTGCGATCGCGGTGCGTCTGAGAAATTTCCTGGAGAGCATGGCGCTGCCCCTCATCCGCCTGCCGGCACCTTCTCCCCGTATAGGGACGGGGAGAAGGATAGACCGGCGACCTCGCTATTCCGCCTTCACCTCCATCACGCCGGTGGCGGTGCGGGCCGAATATTGCGGCCGGTACATGTCCTCCACCGTCGCCGCCGGATGGGCGTAGGTGCCGGGTGTCACGGCGCGCACGACATAGGCCAGCGTGATGTTGCGGTCGCCGTCGCCTTCATTGGGATTGAAGGCGGCGACGAAGCGGTCGTCGCGGAACTCCAGATGCGCGGCGTCGGTCTGCGCCAGCCAGGAGAAGTTGGACAATTGCGCGCTGGAAACCAGGCTCGGATTGTCGATCTCGAAGCCGGCGGGCAACAGATCGGTGATCAGCAGCCGCGACGGCCACTTGTTCTGCTCGTAGATCTTGAGCACGACCACATAGCGCTCATTCTGCCTGGCTTCGGTGACGTTGGCCTCGGTGCCGTCGAGCTTGTAGTAGGTGCGATCGATGGTGAAGCCGTCGCCGCCGGCGGGCAGTGGATCGACCGGCGCGGCGACCGCGGTCACCACCGCCTGCAGCGACGTCGCGCCGGTGTTGGCGATGGTAAGCGGGCTGTCGACCAGGTCACCGCCGGCGACCTGGTCGGAATAGCCGCCCGAATGCGGCGCGCCATTGACGGAAAGCGTGATGGAATCATTGCCTTCCTTCAGCGCCCGCGCGGCAAGCAGCATCCAGGATTCGTCCTGCGTGCTCGTCCAGCGGGCATCGGCGCGCGCCACGCCGACCAGCTTGATCAGTTGCGGCATGATGCTGGGCACCGGCTTCGATTCCGCCGCCAGCGCCAGTATCGCCGCGCCGTCACGCAGCCGCGAGCCATAGTCGGAGCGGTACCAGTCGTAGTCGGTTTCAGACTGCGCCAGCCGGAGCGCCGTCTGGAAGGTCGATTCCGAACGCTGCGTGTCGCCGTAGAGCGCCAGGCTCGCCGCCAGTTGCGCGACCGCCATCGGGCTGGAGAAAGCTTCGAGCTGCGTGTCGGCGTAGTAGCGCAGGTCGCCTATCGAGGCCTTCTTGTTGCGGGCAAGCACATAGAGCGCGTAAGCGATATCGCTGCCCTTGTCCTGGACGTCCTGGTCGTAGCCTAGCGAGTTCTGCAGATTGTTCAGCGCCTGGTTCATCGCCAGCGCCGGCACATCGTACTTTTCCTCGCGCGCGCGGGTCAGGAACTCGCTGACATAGGCATCGAGCCACAGATCGCCGGAGCCCGGCCCCCAGAGGCCGAAGCTGCCGCTCGACGACTGATAGGAGAGCACCTTGTAGATGGCGTCCTGGATGCGTTGATGCAGGTCAGGGTCGCTCTCCATGCCGATGCTCTTGGCCATGTCGTTGACATAGAGCAGCGGCATGGCGCGGCTGGTGGTCTGCTCGGCGCAGCCATAAGGGTAGCGATCAAGGCTCATCAGCAGCGACGGCACGTCGAGCGCGGACGACTGCGAGACGCCGACGCTGACCGAAGCGCCGTCGAGCACGCTGGCGGCAAGCAGCTCCTTGTCGACCCGCAGCGAGCCGCCATGCGGCTTCAGGTCGACAACCATGCGGTTGGTGACCGGAAGCTGCGCCGGCCGCACCGGCAGATAGAGCGTCTGCTCGACCTGGGTGCCGTCGGCATGGGCGAGCTTGACGGTGACCGAAGCGTCGCCCGCGGTCTTGGCGACCAGCGGGAAGGTGAGCGACTGGCGCTTGCCCTGGGCGAGCGTCAGTTTTTCCGGCAACGGCTTGTCGCCGGTCGAAAGGTCGCCGGTGGTGGTGACGGACAGCGCGTAGTCGCCGGCCGGGCCATCGGTGTCGGCTATGTCGAGGCGCATGGTCGCCGCATCGCCCGGCGCCAGGAAGCGCGGCAGGCCGGCGGTGATCACCACCGGATCGCGCACGATGACGTCGGTCTGGGCATGGCCGACGGCCTCCTTGGTCCAGGCGACCGCCATGACGCGCACGGTGCCGTTGAATTGCGGGATGTCGAAGTCGATCCGCGCCTTGCCGTTGGCGTCGAGCTCGACCGGGCCGGAGAAGAAGGCGACCAGCTTTTCGGTCGGCGGGCTGCCTTGCGCCTGCATGTTGGCGCCGTCGCCACCGGTGCGTATCTTGCCCATCGTGCCGAGCGAGCCGTCGATCAGGCGGCCATAGAGATCGCGGATCTCCAGCCCCAGCATGCGTTGGCCGAAGAACCAGTCCTCCGGATCGGGCGCCTTGTAGTTGGTGAGGTTGAGGATGCCGACGTCGACGGCAGCCACCATCACATAGGCGTTTGTGCCCGGCTGAGCGCCGTTCACCGCGACCGGGATTGACAGCTGCTGGCGCGGCAGGGTCTTTTCCGGCGGCGTCAGCGAGACTGCGAGCTTCTTCGAACCCGGGTCGACCGACAGCCACTGGATGCCGATGGCGCGGGCCGGCATGCGCGATTCCTGCGCGTCGCCGGGCCGGAACAAGGTCGCCGTGACATAGGCACCGGCGCCCCAGTTTTCGCCGACCGGAATGTCGACAGTGCTGCCGCCGGCCGGCACCGAAGCGGTGACGGTCTTCAACAGCTTCTCGGCGCCGATCGTGACCAGAAGTTCGCCGGCAAAATGCGGCGAGATCTTCAGCTTGGCGACTTCGCCGGTGGCGTAGCTGTCCTTGTCGAGGGCGATCTCCAGCCCATCGGGTGTCTCGGTGGTGGTCGAGGCGACGTACCAGCCGGCGTCGAATTCATAGCTGGTCGCCGGACCATCCGGGTCAGCCGTCTCGACCTCGAGACGGTAGCGGCCCCAGTCGACGGGCAGCGACACGGTCGCCTCGCCATCGGCCTTCAGATCGACCGAGCCATTGGCGACGGCCTTGGTGAGGTTGACCGCCTCGTAGTTCCAGGAATTGTTGGAACGGTACCACTGATAGTTCCGCTCGACCTTGACCAGCGACCACTGGGCGCCTTTCAGGTCCTCGCGCTCGCCGTTCGGATCGACGGCGATGATGCTGAATTTGGCCGTTCCGCCTTGCGGCACCTCATCGCCTTCGAAATCCGGGCGAATGCCGATGACATCGCGCTGCGGCCGAACGCCGATATCGAGCGAGCGCTCGACGGCGCGGCCGCCGGCTTCGCGCATGCGCACCGTGACCTTGGCGTTGATCAGCTTGGTGGTCGACGGCAACTGGTCGATGGTGATCGGGAAGGTCGCCTTGCCGTCGTCGCCAACGATCGGAAGATTGGCGAGGGGCGTCACGGTCGGCTCGCTCGACTGCTCGTCGGCGAGGCCGAAGGTGAAGTCCTTGAAGCTGTCCCAACTGCTCGTGGTCGACAGCGTCATCTCGCCTTCCAGCGCCAGGCCCGCGGCCGGCGCGCCATAGAGGAAGCGGCCGTCGACGGTGGCGTTGGCGGTCTCGCCCTGGGCGATCTC
Organism: Mesorhizobium sp. M2A.F.Ca.ET.043.02.1.1; assembly: GCF_003952405.1. Taxonomy (NCBI): domain Bacteria; kingdom Pseudomonadati; phylum Pseudomonadota; class Alphaproteobacteria; order Hyphomicrobiales; family Phyllobacteriaceae; genus Mesorhizobium; species Mesorhizobium sp. M2A.F.Ca.ET.043.02.1.1. The sequence goes on along the minus strand of NZ_CP034445.1, from coordinate 951,302 downwards.
CCTCTTGTCGGCGGTCAGGTCGAATTCGATGCGATCCGGCACGAAGTCCTCGACCAGGAACATCTGGCTGGCGACCGGCGACTGCTTGGGATCGGTGTAGATCGACACCGTCCAGGTGCCGCGCATGGCGTTGGCTTCGAGCGGCAGGTCGACGGCATGGCCGCCGGCGGACTCGCCATTGCTGACGATGCGGCGGTTCTCGACGCCGTCCGGACGGGTGAAGATGAAGGTCAGCGGCAGGTTCTCGACCGCTTTTGCCGCGCCGTCGCGGGCAAGCGCCGCGACATGGACGTCCTCGCCGGCGCGGTAGATGCCGCGCTCCGTCCAGGCATAGACGTCGAGCGCGCCGGGCGAGGCGCGCCCTTCGACGCCGCGATCCGACAGGTCGAAGCCGGCTTTGCCCATGTCGAGGAAGACAAAGTCATTGTCGCCCTGCTTGGCCATCAGCACGGCCGGCACCATGCCGTTTTCGCCGCGGGTCAGCCCCGGATTGAAGACGGCGTGGCCCTCGGCGTCAGTGGTCGCGGTGCCGAGGATTTCGTTGTTCCTGGCGAGCAATGTCAGTTCGGCGCCGGAAATCGGCTTGGCCGAGCCCAGCGAACGGGCAAAGACGTTGAGCCCGTCCTGGCCGGTATAGGTGGAAAGGCCGATGTCGGAGACCACGAACCACTGCGTGGCGCGCGAACCGTAATCGTCGCTCTTGTCGTCGACCGGCTGCGCGGTCAGCACATAGACGCCGGGCTTGCGCTGCGGGATCGCCTCATCAACCGGGAAAGAGGTGGTCACCTCCTTGTTGAGATCGTTGGTGATGTCGAGCGTGCCGGACCAGACGGGCTCGCCCATCTGGTCGGAAATGGTGGAAATATCGTAGCCGTCGAGCTGATGCAGGAACTGATAACCGGACAAAAGCTGCGCCAGCGAACGATCACCGATGCGATAGAGCGTCATCTTGGCGGCGTTCATGTTGACGGTGACGACCGGAATGCCGCGGCGGGCGCCGGCCGGCAGCACGAAACTGTCGCCGGTGAAGCGGGCTGACGGGGCGCGGTCCTGAACGTAGATCGACAGCACGACAGGCGCCGCGATCGTTTCACCGATTGCCGCCGGCAAGCCGGCGCGGAAAGTCACGTCATAATGCTGGCCGTGTTCCAGGCCCTCGACGCAGATCTGCTTGTCCTTGGCCTCGACGGCCTTGGGCGCGGCATTGTCGACGGTCACGAATTGCGCATAGTCGACGCCGGTCTTGACCAGTTCTTCGGAGAACTGGGCGCAGATGAGCGGCGAAGAGGAATCGGCGTCGACGGTGTGCTCGACGACGCGGAAACCCTTGCGTGCCTTGAGGTCGGCATAGTCGGCCTGGACGGCCGGCGAGCTCACCAGCGCAAGGCTCGCCTCATAGGCCTGAAGCGACGGCCGGTAGAGATCGCGCTTGTCGAGGCCGGCGCCAAGCAGCGCCAGCGCCTCGGCGCGGGTCTTTGCCGTGCGCACCAGCTTGTAGGCGTTGAAGGCCGCCGACGTGGCGTTCATCGGGAAAGTCGAGGGTTCGGTGGTGTTCGACGCCGGCTCCACGGCGAGTATCTCGCGAGCCAGCGCCAGCCAGAGCGCGCCGTCATCGGGCAGAACGGAGATCGCGGCCTCGTATTTCTGCGTGGCAAGGCGATGGTCGCCGGTGAGCGAGGCCTGCTCGGCGGCGGCCTGCAAGGCAGCAAGGCCCTCGGTCGGCTTGTCATAGGCCGGATCGGTCAGCTTGTTGCGGAACTGCTGGGCCTGGTCGGCCATCCAGTTCGGGAAAAAGGGCAGAGCCGGCGGAGCGCCGATATCGGGGTCGCCATCGACATTCGCGACCTTGCCGGCAACGGCACCGGTGAAGGATTTCAACTGGTTATAGTCGGATTTGAGAAAGCACCACTTTGCCTTGGTGTTGTAGGTGAAGGCGCGGCAGGCGGTATCGCCAAGGCATGTGGTCTTGCACTGGTCGAGGCTGACATTCTGCTCCGATCTCAGGTCGAAGCCGAAATAGTCGGAATTGTCGGTCGTCACGATTCGCCGGGCTTCGGCCGCAAGCGCCGCCCCGCCCAGGGCGAAAAAGATGAGAAGAAGGAAAGAGACACCACGAGCCGCGCGCATTGCCATACCACCCTCCAGACATCGCCAGCGTCCGGGCATGATCAAGCTTCGTGCAGGCTTGTCAACGCCGGAACGCCGCGGGTTTTTCACCCGCCAACGGTTTCCATGCCGGCCAAAGGCCGGTATTTCGACAGAACCTCTATGAGACGGATCACACTTTCTTGCGGAATCGCAAAAGGTGTGAATTCCAAGCCCGGTCCATTTCAGACAATTGGATTGTGGCCCCTTTACGAACATTTCGGAACTTCATTCCAATTTTAGTTTTGTCGACTAGGTTGTCTTAATGCCGGCGCGTGAAAAGCAGATGTCAGGAGGGTTCGCGCCAGGGCGCGGGCTTCCGCGCGCCCTGCTTTTCGCGCTTTTTTGCGCCGCAATGCTGGCCGGGGAGGTACGGCAGGCGGCGGCTTTCGAGATTTTCGGCATCAAGCTCTGGGGCTCGTCCAAGGACGAGGATGCCGACATCGTCGATCCGCTTCGCTATTCCGTGACGCTCAATGCGCCTGATGCCGACAAGGATCTAGTGAAAAGGCTCGAAAACGCCTCGGCGCTGAAGAACGACGAGGACCATCCGGTGTCGGGATCGCTCGGCCTGATGGCTAAGGCGCGCGGCGACCGCGAACAACTGGTCGCCGCGCTCTACGCCGATGCCCGCTACGAAGGCGTGGTCACCATAACGATCGAAGGCAAGTCGATCGACGAGTTGCCGCCGGACGCCGAATTCAAGGGGCCGCAGCCCATTCCGGTCGTCGTCAGCGTCGCACCCGGGGCGAAATTCACGCTTGGCAATATCCGGCTGAAGGGCGATGCCGCCGGGCTGGCGAGCGCCGATTTCGGGCTGATCGCCGGCGGCGATGCCGGCTCCGGCGCCGTGCTCAAGGCCGAAGCGCTGATCGTGCGAGCGCTGAAGGACGAGGGCAGGCCGCTTGCAAAGATCACAGACCGCGAGATCGTCGCCGAGCACGCCAGCTCGACGCTGGACGTGACGTTGACGGTGGCGGCCGGCCCGGTCGCCGGCTATGGCGACACCACGGTCGAGGGCACGGAAAAGGTCGATCGCGACTTCACCGAATACATGACCGGGCTGAAGCGGGGCCAGCAATATTCGCCGCAGGAAATCGACGATGCCCGCGACCGGCTGCTCGGCCTCGAGGTCTTCAACAGCGTGACCATCAAGGAAGGCGACAGCCTCGACGCCAACGGCAACATCCCGATCGACGTCCAGGTAAGCGAGCGCAAGCCGCGCTTTTTCGGCCTCGGCGGCACGTTCTCGAATACGGAAGGGCTGGGGCTAGAAGGCTATTGGGGACACCGCAACCTGTTCGGCCAGGCCGAGAAGCTGCGCATCGACGGTTCGATCAGCGGCATCGGCAGCAACAGCCTTTCAGCTCTCAACTACAATGCCGGCGTCATGTTCGAGAAGCCGGGCGTGCTCGGGCCGACGTCGAAATTCTTCACCGGCGTCAAGACTGTGTTCGAGCACCCCGATGCCTATGACCATTTCTCGGTGAAGGGCGACGTCGGCGTTTCCTACGATCTCGACAAGCAGCAGCGGGTCTCGGCCGAATTCGACCTCGACTATTCGAGGATCACCGACGCTTTCGGCAAGCATACCTATCTGATCGCCAGCGTGCCGCTGCAATATGTCTATGACAATCGCGACAACAAGCTCAACCCGACCAGGGGCTTCCGCTTCCTCGCCTATGCCGAGCCAAGCTACGACATATTGAACGGCGCGACCTTCCTGAAGCTGAAGGGCGAGGGCTACACCTATCAGTCGCTGGACACGGCAAGCAGGTTCTTGCTCGCCGAACGCGCAACGCTGGGCTCGATCGTCGGCACCGGCCTGCAGAACGTGCCCGCCGACCGGCGCTTCTATTCCGGCGGCGGCGGCTCGGTGCGCGGTTATTCCTACCAGGGCATCGGCCCGAAGGATATTGACGGCCAGCCGATCGGCGGCCTCTCCTTCTTCGAGACCTCGGTGGAGATGCGTATCGGCGTCACCGACACGATCGGCATCGTTCCCTTCGTCGATGCCGGCACGGTCTCGATCAAATCCTTCCCGGATTTCTCGGATGTGAAGGTCGGCGCCGGCGTCGGTCTGCGCTACATTACCCCGTTCGGGCCACTGCGCATCGACGCGGCGGTGCCGCTAAACCGCGATCCGGGCGATCCGCATTTCGGCATCTATGCCGGCATCGGCCAGGCGTTCTGACGATGAAGATCTTTTGGCGCATCCTCCGCATCTTTATCTGCACGCTGCTTCTGCTGCTGGTGGTGGCGATCGGCGCCCTGGTCGTCCTGACAGGCACCGAAGGCGGCCGTCAGAACCTCGCCGGCCTGATCTCGAAGATGGCCTCGAGCGAGGACCGAAAGGTTACGGTCGCCGGCATCGAAGGCATCTGGTCGGGGGCGCTCAGGGTCGATCATGTCGTGCTGGAGGACCGCGCCGGCCCCTGGATGGTCGCACGCAACGTGGCGCTCGACTGGTCGCCGACGGCGCTGCTCTCCCGGAATTTCAATGCTGACCGCTTCGCCGCCGAGCGGATCGAGCTGGCGCGGCTGCCGCAGCCGAGCCAGCAGCCGTCGCAGGGCGGCTCGTCCAGCCTGCCGGTGTCGATCGACGTGAAGCAGATCGACCTGCCGGAGATCGCGCTGGGACAGGAGCTTGCCGGCAGCGGGATCGCCGAACTGGCCGCCAAGGGCTCGCTCCAGGCCGATCCGTCGCCGCTGGCGATCGAGAGCGTGCTCAATGTCTCCCGCCATGACGGCAAGCAAGGCAATGTCGACGCCAAGATCCACTTCGCGCCGGCCGACAACAAGCTCGACCTCGATCTCAAGGCGTCGGAACCGGCCGGCGGCATCATCGCCAATCTGCTCAAACTGCCGAATGCGCCGCCCGTCAACATCGTCGTTTCCGGCAGCGGACCTTTGGCCAATTGGAGCGGCGTCGGCACCTTTATGGTCGACAACCGGATCGTCACCCAGTTCACCGGCCGACACCAGCTGTCCGATAAGGGTCATCACATCGAGGCCAAGGGCGACGGCGAATTCGAGCCGTTCCTGCCGGAGAAGATAAAGTCGCTGTTTGCCGGCAAGACGAGCTTCGACCTCGCCGGAACGGCCACCGCATCGGGTGGGATCGATATCGAACAGGCCACCATCGAGAGCGACTCCGTGCACGGCGCCGCAACCGGCAATGTCGATCCGAAGGGCGCCAGCGACCTGGCCGTCGAGCTTGCCGCCAAGGACAAGCCCGTCACCATCGATGTCGGCAACAGCGCGGTTCCGATCCTGGTCGCGGTTGAAAAGGCCACAGTGCGCGCCTTCGGCGACGGCAAGGCGCCGATGGTCGATATCGGCACGTCGCTCACCTCGGTCGCCGTCGGCGGCACCCAGCTCAACAATATTACCGGCGCGATCCATTCCGATGGCTTTGACATCGAAAACCGCAGCGGACCGCTCAGCATCAAGCTCGCCGCCGCCGGGCTGAAGACCGACGTCGCCACGCTGGCGCCGCTGGTGACCGGCAAGCTCGCGGCGGATCTCTCCGGCACGATCAGCCGCGAGACCGTGACCATCGACAAGGGCACCTTGAGCAGCGATGCGCTCAATGCCGGGCTGACGGCAAATGTGGCGCTGGCCGACCTGTCGATGACGCTGAAGATGAATGCCGACGCCGACTCCAAGGCATTGCCGCCGCAGATCAGCTCGCTGCTCGGCGAGCGGGTGCAATTCTCGGCCAGCGCCACGCGCGATCCGCAAGGCGCGTTCGCCGCCAACTCGCTGGAGATCAGCTCCGGCTCGCTCAGCGCCAGCGGCACCGGCAGCATGCAGGGATCGGACCTCCAGGCCAGCGTCAAGGGCACGTTGGGCGACGTCTCGCCGCTGTCGTCGCTTGCCGGCACACCGCTTGAGGGCGGAGTCAATTTCGCGCTGACGGCAAGCGGTCCGCGTCTGGCGCCGGATTTCACAGTGTCGGCAGACAGCGCCAGCCTGACGGCGGCGGGCCGCACCGTGAAGGACATCAAGCTCTCGGCCAAGGGCAAGGCCGATGTCGCCAATCCGACCGCCGACGTCTCGCTGACCGGGAATGCCGAGGGGCAACCACTCGACATCGAGGCTTCGCTGGTGACCGTCGACGGCAAGCGCTCGATCAAAGGGCTCAGCCTGGCGCTCGGCGACAACAAGGTGTCGGGCGATCTCGCGCTCGACGACAAGTTCCTGCCGCTCGGCACGCTGACGCTTGCCGTGCCCGATATCGGGCCGCTCGCCGCGCTGGCAAACCAGACCGCCACAGGCGACATCAACGGCACGATCGACTTTGCCAAGGAGGGCGAGGCGCCGACCGTCACCATCAATGCGGCCAGCACCTCGATCGCGCGTGGCGACCTGGCGGCAAAAGCCATCACCGTCAACGCGCTGATCGCCAACTATCTAAAGGGGCCGGCGATCTCGGGCACGATCAAGGCCGACAATGTGACCTCCGGCGGCACGGTCATCAGCGGCATCGGCATCGATTTGAAGCGCGATGGCGACTGGACCAACTTTACCGGCGGCGCCACGGCGTCCGGCATTCCGGCCACCGCCACGGGGCGGGTTAAGATCGCCGACGGCACGACAAGCGTGGAAATCACGTCCGGCGAGGCGACAGTGCGCGGCATCAAGGCGGCCATCGCCGAGCCATCCAGCCTTTCCGTCGCCAATGGCGTGACGACAATCGATAAGCTCGCGCTCAACCTCGGCGGCGGCTCGGCGACGGTTTCCGGCAGCGCCGGTGAGACCCTGGACGTGATGGCCAATCTCGCCAACCTGCCGCTGGCGCTCGGCAATGATTTCGTGGCCGGCCTCGACGGGGCCGGAACGCTTGAGGGCACCGCGCACGTCACGGGTCCATCGTCCAACCCCGACATCCAGTTCAACGCCAAGGTGGCGGGCGCCGAGACCAGCCAGACCCGGCAGGCGGGGCTCGGGCCGCTGAATCTGGACGCTGCTGGCAGCTACACGCTGGCGGGCGGCGTCGCCCTGGACCACGCCACGCTTTCGGGCGACAAGATTTCAGGCAAGGCCGCCGGCACCCTCAATCCCAACGGCGCCAGCGACTTCTCCCTCGACCTTTTATCATCGGGGCCCAGCCTGCCGTTGACGCTCGGCCGCGCCGACAGCCCGGTCAAGGTCGAAGCCCAGTCCTTGTCGGCAAAGATGGCGGGCGAAAGCACGCAAGCGCGGCTCGATGTGTCCGCCATCCTGCCGTCCATCGTCGCCAGCCAGGGGAAGGTGGATGGTCTCACCCTGGCGCTGCATTCGGATGCCTTCGACCTCAAGGGACGGGCAGGCCCGGTCTCCGGCACGGTCTCGCTGGACAGGATCGGCCTCGACAATCCGTTGATCGCACCGCTGATCGCCGGCAAGGTGGTCGCCAAGGTCAATGGCCGCCTGGCTCCCGATTCCGTCGCCCTCGACAGCGGCTCGCTGACCAGCGATGCGCTCAACAGCCAGGTCTCCGGCCGGGTATCGCTGGGCGATGGCGCCGTCGACCTCAATATGAAGGCCGAGGTCGCGTCTTCGGCCTTGCCGGCGGCGGTGCGCGGCATGCTGGGCGAGACGGCGCAGTTGAGCGCCGCGCTGAAGCGCGATGCCGGTGGCAATGTCAATATAGACGGCCTCAAGCTCAATTCAGGCGCGCTTACCGCCGATGGCCAGGCGAGCCTTGCCGACGGCAAGCTGGCCGCCGGCATCAGAGGCGCGTTGAGCGATGTTTCGGGGCTCTCGAAGGACGCCAAGGGCGCCATCGCTTTCGCCCTCAACGCGCAAGGCCCGGTCGCCGCGCCCGACCTGTCGATGACGGTGGACAGCGACCGGCTCCTCGTGGCGGCGCGCGAGATCACCGGACTGAAGCTGACGGCCACCGGCAAGGCCGATGCCGCTAATCCGGCAGCCAATGTGCAGCTCACCGGCATTGTCGCCGGGCAGAATTTGCAAGGCAGCGCCGTGCTCGCCACGACCAATGGCAGCCGAGCGATCAACGGGCTTCTGCTGTCGCTCGGACCGAACAAGATTTCCGGCGATCTCGCGCTCGACGATGCTTTCGTGCCGGTCGGCACCGTTTCGCTCGACCTGCCAGATATCGGACCGCTCGCCGCGCTGGCCTTGGAAAAGGCCGAAGGCAATGTGCGCGGCACGATCGCCTTTACCAAGGCGGCCAACGGGCCGAATGTCGCGGTCAAGGCGAACACCTCGGAGATCAAGCGCGGCGATCTTTCCGCCAGGAATGTCGCCATCAACGCGCAGATCGCGAACTATATGGCAGCACCGGTGATCGCCGGCACGGTGCGGGCGGAGAGCGTGACTTCCGGCGCCACCGCCATCACCGGCATCGATGTCGATCTCAAGCGCGACGGCGACTGGACCGGTTTTTCTGGCGGGGCCACCGTCAAGAACATTCCGGCCAGGGCGGCCGGGCGCGTGAAAGTGGCGAACGGCACGACGACCATCGAGCTCGCGTCCGGCCAGGCGACCGTGCAGGGCATCAAGGCCGCGATCGCGCAGGCCTCGACGGTGACCATCGCCAATGGCGTGACCACGCTCGACCGGCTGGTGCTCAACCTCGGCGGCGGCACGGCAACGGTGACGGGCAAGGTCGCGCAGGCGCTCGACATCAACGCCAACCTCGCCCGGGTGCCGATTTCGCTCGCCAACAGTTTCTCGCCGGGTCTCGACGCGGCCGGCTCGATCTCGGGCACGGTCAAGGTGACCGGCCAGCCTTCGATCCCCTCGGTCGCCTTCAAGATCGATGCCGCCGGCGTGCAGACCTCGCAGACGCGTGGCGCCGGCCTTGGCGGCATGAATGTGTCGTCATCCGGCACTTTTGCCGGCAACAAGCTCGCCTTCGACGCCAACATCAGCGACGGCGCCGGCCTCGGCCTCAAGGGCGGCGGCTCGGTGACGACGGCGGGCACGCCAACCTTGGCGCTCGATTTCAACGGCAAGGTGCCGTTCTCCTTCCTGGCCGCAAAGCTCGCCGCGCAAGGGCTGGCGCTCAACGGCACCGCCAATGTCGATGTGCAAGTGCGTGGTCCTGCATCCGCGCCGGTTATCAGCGGCAAAGTCACGACATCCGGCGCGCGCCTCATCGATGCGCGCTCCGGCCTAGCGGTGAACGACATCGCCGCCGACGTCTCGATCGGCGGCGGGGTGGCCAGGATCAACCGCCTGACCGGCACACTGTCGACGCGCGGCAGCCTGTCGGCGAGCGGCACCGTGGGCATCAATCCGGCGCAGGGCTTCCCGGCCGACCTGTCGATCAAGCTCACCGACGGCCGCTACACTGACGGCCGGGTGGTGACCGCCAATCTCGGCGGCGACCTGACCGTCAAGGGGCCGCTCGTCTCGGCGCCGGTGATTGCCGGCACCCTTAACCTGGCGAGGACGGTCATCACCGTCCCGGAAAAGCTGCCGGGTTCGCTCTCGGCGCTGGATGTGAAGCACAAGAACGCACCGGCGTCCGTACGGGCGCAGGACAAGGCGCTGCGCCCGGCAACGTCCGGCGGCAGCAGCAACAGCGGCAGCGGCCTGACGCTCGACGTGACGGTCAACGCGCCGAACCAGATCTTCATCCAGGGCAGGGGTGTCGACGCCGAACTGGGCGGATCGCTCAAACTAACCGGCCCGGCTTCGGCGCCCAGGGCGATCGGCACCTTCACCCTGCAGCGCGGACGGCTGATCATCCTTTCCAAGCGACTGACCTTCACCGATGGCACGATCGGGTTCCAGGGGTCGCTGGTGCCCTATCTCAACTTGACGGCGACCACCACGACGAGCACCGCCACAGTCACGGTCGTCGTCTCAGGCGAGGCGACCAATCCGAAGTTCACGTTCTCCTCCGTGCCGGCGCTGCCCCAGGACGAGATCCTGGCACAACTCATCTTCGGTCAATCCATGTCCAAGCTGTCGCCGCTGCAGATCGCGCAACTTGCGAGCGCCGCCGCGCAACTGGCCGGCGTCGGCGGTTCGACCTCGTTGCTCGAGAACCTGCAAAGCGCCATCGGCGTCGATGATCTCGACGTGACGACGGATGAGAAGGGCGGCACCGCGGTTTCGGCCGGCAAGTACCTCAACGATCGCACCTATGTGACGATACAGAAGGGCGACAAGCCAGGCTCCGGCAAGGCGACGATCGACCTCAATGTCGGTCGCGGGGTTAAGCTGCGCGGCGAAGCCAATGACGCCGGCGAGGCCAAGGGCGGCGTCTTTTACGAACGCGAATATTGAGGTTGTGCCGGGCCGGATTGGCCAAGGCGAACCAGGGGCGACCGCCGGTACGGGGCTGCTATCCTTATAAAATGTATCGATTTAATGGCCCGCGGGAATTTTTTAGGGAATCCGCGTCGCGATAACAAATTTGCGTCAAGACTGTCGCTATCACGCGAACCGGGTTGCAGCCAAAGATGCACATTCCCTGGCATGTTCCTCCTCCATACCGTCTTTTTGACAACGCGGTCCGGATGCGGAATGTTAAAAGGCGGAAAGCCAACAATGGGAGCAAGTCATGGCAATCTATAAGAGCAATGGTGATCAGGTTCCTGATCATATCTTGGCGTTGGCCGAAGAAGCCAAGGCGGGAAAGGTCGATCGTCGCGAATTCCTGGCGCTCGCCAGCGTTTTCGGAGCGTCCACGGCGATGGCCTACGGCCTGATCGGTCTGGCCGATCCGACCCCGGCGAAAGCCGACGACGTACAGGGCAAGAAGGGCGGCACGCTGAAGGTCGCGCAGTGGGTCAAGGATCCGAAGGATCCACGCAAGGCCGACTGGTCGGAAATCGCCAATGCCGAGCGCCAGGCGCTTGAGCCGCTGGTTAAGTACACCACCGAGTACACATTCCGCCCCTATCTCCTGGAAAGCTGGGACGTGAACGATGACGCGACCGAGTACACGCTGCATGTACGCAAGGGCGTGACCTGGTCGAACGGCGATGCTTTCACCGCCGACGATGTCATCTTCAATCTCAAGCGCTGGGCCGACAAGAAGGCCGAAGGCAACTCGATGCCCGGCCGCCTTGGCACGCTTGTCAAGGACGACAAGCTCGACGAGAGCGCCGTGACCAAGGTCGACGACATGACCGTCAAGCTGAAACTCGGCAAGCCGGACATCGCGCTGATCCCGAACATGTGCGATTATCCGGGCCTGATCGTCCACAAGAGCTTCGACGAGAAGGGCGGCGATTTCAAAGCCTGCCCGATCGGCACCGGCCCGTTCGAGCTCGTTTCCTACGACGTCGGCCAGAAGGTCGTCTACAAGCGCCGCGCAGACAACAAGTGGTGGGACGGCGAGGTGTTCCTCGACGGCATCGAGTTCATCGACTACGGCACCGATCCTGGCGCCATGGTCAGCGCCTTCGAGGCTGGTGAAGTGCACACCAATTTCGAGACCTCGGCCGACTATGTCTCGATCCTCGACGGCATGGACCTGGTGAAATCCGAGGTGGTGACGGCTGCGACCATCGTCTGCCGCACCAATGTCAACCACAAGCCGTACGACAACCAGAAGGTTCGTCAGGCGCTGCAGCTCGGCGTCGACAACGCGGTCGTCCTGCAGCTCGGCTACGGCAATGCCGGCACGCCCGCTGAGAACCATCACGTCAGCCCGATCCATCCGGAATATTTCGAGCTGCCGAAGATCAAGCGCGACGCCGCCAAGGCCAAGGCCCTGATGGCGGAGGCAGGCCAGGCCGACTTCGAGCACGAGCTGATCACGGTCGACGAGGACTGGCACAAGAACACCGGCGACGCGATCGCAGCCCAGCTGCGCGACGCCGGCATCAAGGTGAAGCGCACGGTGCTGCCGGGCTCGACCTTCTGGAACGACTGGACGAAGTATCCGCTGTCGATGACCAACTGGAACATGCGCCCGCTCGGCGTGCAGGTTCTGGCGATCGGCTATCGCACCGGTGAAGCCTGGAACGAGACTGCTTGGTCGAATTCCGACTGGGATACCAAGCTCAACGCCGCGCTTGCCGTCGCCGACGCGGCCAAGCGCAAGGAAATGATGAAGGACATCGAGCAGATCCTGCAGGATTCCGGCATCATCATCCAGCCGTACTGGCGCAAGCTCTACAGCCACTCGACCAAGGCGGTGCAGAACTTCAAAATGCACCCGACCTACGAGCACGACTACGGCAAGGTCTGGCTGGAACAGGCCTGATCGGAACGAACGGACAAAGGGGCGCTCGGCCCCTTTGTCCCCTTCCTCGCGTGACCCGGGACCGGAGAGCCGTTGCAACGAAAAAGTTGCGGACTCGTCGAATGGGGTCATGCAATAAACTGGGTTGATTGCATTCGAAGGTCAGTTTGCCGGCTTGCCCCGCATCGCGTCGGAGTGGTCGCGCAATCAGGCTCCCCCAACCCATCGGCAGGGGTCCGCCATGCTTTCTTTCATCCTGAGACGTCTCGGCACCATGGCGCTGACGATGCTGTGCCTGACCTTGGTCGTTTTTTTCCTGATCAATCTCGGTCCCAATCTGAAGAAGCTGGCGATCAGCCAGACAGAAATGCACACCTCCGCCGAACAGCTGGAAAGCTGGCTGGCCAACCATGGCTACCGCCAGAACTTCTTCCTGCGCTACGGCCAGTGGCTGGGGTTCTCCCCAAACAGCCGATCACCGACCCGGCGACTGGAAAACCGGCGCAGCGCTTCTCCTTCTGCAACGACCCGGTCGCGCCGACATTCTCCGGCGTGCTGCAGGGCGACTTCGGCTGCTCGACCAAATTCAAGACGACCGTCGCGGCGAAGCTCTTTCCGGCGCTCGGCGCAACGGGGCTTTTGATGTTCTGGGTGCTGGTGGTGATGGTGCCGATCTCGCTGCTCATCGGCATCCTTGCCGGCATGCGCGAGGGCTCGCGCACCGACCGCACGCTGTCTGTCGCTTCGATCGCCTCGACGGCGACGCCTGAATATGTCTCGGGCGTCATCTTCACCGTCATCTTCGCATCCTGGCTGGGCTGGCTGAACGGCTCGGCTGCGTCCGCCAGCCAGGGCCTCACCTTCTACAATTTCACCCTGCCGGTGATGACACTTGCCATCTACGGCATCGGCTACATCGCGCGCATGACGCGCGCCTCGATGGTGGAGGTGATGACGCAGCAATACATCCGAACTGCCCGCCTCAAGGGTCTGTCCTTCGGCAGCGTGGTCGTCAAGCATGCGCTGCGCAACGCTTTGATCGCGCCGTTTACCGTCATCATGCTGCAGTTTCCCTGGCTGCTCACCGGCGTCGTCATCGTCGAGGTGATGTTCCGCTACCAGGGGTTCGGCTATACGCTGGTCGAGGCTGCGGGCAACAACGACATCGACCTGCTGCTCGGCTGCTCGCTGGTTTCGGTGTTCATCGTCTTGATCACGCAGCTCATCTCCGATGTCGGCTACGCGTTCCTCAATCCGCGCATCAGGGTTCAATAAGGGGCAGGGCCGATGCAGACCGAGTATATCAATGCCTTCGACATCGTTGTCGGCGTGCTCTGGCGTTTCTGGCCGGTGTGGATCGCGTTGATCCTAGTGATGGGCGTCAGCTTTGCCTATAAGAAGCGGCTTGGCCTTTACGGCCAGCTCTTTGACAGCGGCGTCGGCATCGCCGGCGTCTTCATCTGCCTGTTCTGGCTGTTCACGGCGATCTTCGCTTCGACCATCTCGCCCTTCGATCCCCTGGCGCAGGTCTCGGTGATGAAGGACGCGCTGCCCGGCGCGATCGAGCCGGCGTCGAAGCTGATCTATTATTTCGGCGGCGATAAGCTCGCCCGCGACGTGTTCTCGCGCATGGTCTACGGCAGCCAGATCGTGCTGATCATCGCGCCGGCCGCCACCGGCTTCGCGCTCATGGTCGGCATCACGCTCGGCCTGCCGGCCGGCTATTACGGCGGCAGGATTGACACGCTGCTGTCCTTCCTCGCCAATCTGGTGCTGGCTTTCCCGGTGATCCTGTTGTTCTACCTCCTGGTGACACCGGGCATCATGGACACGCCGATCCCCTATGCGATGGCGGGTCTGTTCTTCTTGTTCCCGATCATCTTCTTCAGCGTCCTGTTCTGGACGCGTTTCAAGAACCGGCCGGACCGGCTCTATATCCTGCTCGGTATCACGCTTATCCTCGGTGGCTGGATTTATGTCGGCCTGGTCTTCGACAAGGATCCGCTGCACATCGTCCACATCGATCCCAACCAGCTCAACATCTTCGTGGCGGTGGTGTTCGCTTCCAGCCCCGGCGTGTTCCGCATCGTGCGCGGGCTGACCATGGACATCAAGACGCGCGACTATGTGGCGGCGGCGCAGACGCGCGGTGAATCGCCCTGGTACATCATGCTTTGGGAGATATTGCCCAATGCGCGCGGGCCGCTGATCGTCGATGCGTGCCTGCGCATCGGCTACACGACGATCCTGCTCGGAACGCTCGGCTATTTCGGCCTGGGGCTGGCGCCGGAAAGCCCCGACTGGGGCACCGCGATCAAGGACGCCAGCCGGCTGCTGCGTTCCTTCATCCACCCGGCGCTGCCGCCGACGATCGCCCTGATGTCGTTCGTGCTGGGGCTCAACCTTTTGGCGGACTCGCTGCGCGAACAGTCGATGAAGGATTGATGGCGAGGGCTCAGGCCCTACCTGCTGGAACAATTTAGGATTGGAGCGACCCATGAACGAGGCAGTTCGAGATCCGGCTCAACCCATCATCGAGATCGAGAACCTCTCGATCTCCTTCTTCACCCGCAAGGGGGAGATCCCGGCCGTGATGGATTTTTCCTGCACGGTGATGCCCGGCGAGGCGATGGGTATCGTCGGCGAGTCCGGCTGCGGGAAGTCAACCGTGTCGCTCGGCATCATGCGCGACCTTTCCAACATCGGGAAGATCGTCGGCGGGCGCATCAAGTTCCAGGGCAAGGACATGGGCGAGCTCTCCGAGGAGGAGCTGCGCGCCATCCGGGGCAACAAGATCGCCATGATCTACCAGGAGCCGATGGCGAGCCTCAATCCGGCAATGAAGATCGGCCAGCAGCTGATGGAAGTGCCGCTAATCCACGACAAAGTATCGAAGGAGGAGGCTTATAACCGCGCGCTGGAGATGGTGCGGGCGGTGAAGCTGCCCGACCCTGAACGCATGATGCGCTCCTATCCGCACCAGCTTTCGGGCGGCCAGCAGCAGCGCATCGTCATCGCCATGGCGCTGCTGTCGAAACCGGCGCTGCTTCTGCTCGACGAGCCGACCACCGCGCTCGACGTCACCGTCGAGGCCGGCATCGTCGAGCTGGTCAAGGGGCTTGGCGAGAAGTTCGGCACCTCGATGATCTTCGTGTCGCACAATCTCGGCCTGATCCTGGAAACCTGCGACAGGATCACGGTGATGTATTCCGGCGAGGCGGTCGAGACCGGGAAGATCGAGGACGTGTTCGACCGGATGCGCCATCCCTATACGCAAGGGCTGTTCCGCTCGATCCCGCTGCCTGGCGCCGACAAGAACTCGCGGCCGTTGATCTCCATTCCCGGACAGTTGCCGCTGCCGCATGAGCGGCCGAAGGGCTGCAATTTCGGGCCGCGCTGCCACCATTTCGTCGAGGGCGTCTGCAACGCTGCGGAAATCCCGATGGTCCCGGTTGAGGGCCATGAGGGGCATTTCTCGCGCTGCGTGCGCTTCAACGAGATCGACTGGGAGGCGCTGCCGCCCGGCGCCAAGAAGGTCAACGAAAAGGTCGAGCCCGGCGCGCCAGTGCTGAAGATCCAGGACCTCAAGAAATACTACAAGGTCGGCGGCAGCGAGCTGTTCGGCTCCAGCGAAGGCCGCGTCGTCAAGGCCAACGAGACGATCTCGTTCACCGCGCGCGAATCCGAGACGGTGGCGATCGTCGGCGAGTCCGGCTGCGGAAAGTCGACGCTGGCCAAGGTGTTGCTCGGCCTCGAGACCGCCAGCTCCGGCACGGTGACCTTGGCCAACAAGGAGATCCAGTCGACGGGCATCGAGAGCCGCGGCGTCGACACCGTCTCGTCGATCCAGATGGTGTTCCAGAACCCCTTCGACACGCTGAACCCCAGCCACACGGTCGGCTCACAGATCATCCGCACGCTGGAGAAGTTCAATGTCGGCAAGACGGTCGCCGAGCGACGCCAGCGTATGCTGGAGCTGCTCGACCTGGTGAAGCTGCCCAGGGCCTTCGAGACCCGCAAGCCGCGCCAGCTTTCGGGCGGCCAGAAGCAGCGCATCGGCGTCGCGCGCGCCTTTGCCGGGGACGCCAAGGTGGTGGTGGCCGACGAGCCGGTCTCGGCGCTGGACGTCTCGGTGCAGGCGGCGGTGACCGAGTTGTTGATGGACATCCAGCGCAAAAACAAGACGACGATGCTGTTCATCAGCCACGATCTGTCGGTGGTGCGCTACATCGCCGACCGCGTCGTGGTCATGTATCTGGGCTACATCGTCGAGCAGGGCACGACCGACCAGATCTTCTCGCCGCCCTACCATCCCTATACCGAGGCGCTGCTGTCCGCGATCCCGATCGCCGACACCAGCGTGGTCAAGAAGCACATCGTGCTCGAAGGCGACATCCCGTCGGCGATGAACCCGCCGACCGGCTGCCCGTTCCAGACGCGCTGCGGCTACAAGAAGCTGGTGCCGGACAATCTGTGCGAGACGAAGGTGCCGCCGGTGAAGAATCTCGGCGGCGGCCATACGAGCCTATGCTGGCTTTCGGACGACGTGCTGGCCAAGATGGAGCCGGTCATCAAGTTCGACAAGGAGCATGCCGCGCATGAAGGCGTGCCGGATGATGCGCCGCATGGCGTGGGGCCGGGCTTTGCCGGTGCGCCGCCGCAGCGTCCGGACGGCAAAAACGCCAGCGCGGAAGCCGACGCGATCGGAGAGGGCGTCGAGGAGAACGACGCGGTGCGTAAAGCCCGTCGCCATGAAGTGCGCGACGAGGATTCGGAAACCGGCGTCGCCAGGCCGAAGGATACGACAAGGCGGCACTAACCCAGGACGGGTGTCAGCTGCCGCATTGCCGTAGCTGCGCCTGATAATCGCGCGCCATCTGGTCGGTGGCGCGTGCGTAGCTTTGAACGCCGGCGTCGCCGCGGTTGCCGCGGCCATAGGCGGTCCAGCCGAGATAATAGGCCAGATAAAGATTGTAGGTGTCGTTGCGCGCGACACCGAAAGAGTCGGCGGTCTTGGAGTGGTACCAGCCGACGAAATCGATGGCGTCGGCGAAGCGTGTGCGGCGCGCCGCCCAGTTGCCGGTCTCGCTTTGATATTGCGACCAGGTGCCGTCGAGCGCCTGCGAATAGCCAGTGGCGCTCGAGACGTGCGTCCACGGGATGAAGCCGAGGAGCTTTGTGCGCGGCGGGCGGGCATTGCTCTTGAAGCCGGATTCCTTGCGCACCGTCGCCATCAGCACGGGAATGGGAATGCCGTATTTCTGCTCGGTCCGCTCGGCGGCGGACTGCCAGTTGTCGAACCAGCCGTCATTCTGGTCGAACACGGCGCAGACATTGTTGATGTGGCTGGGCGCTGTCGCGCAGGCCGACAGCGCCAGCAGCACGCAAACAGCGACAATTTTACTAAAACTCGACCTACGCATTGGAAGACGAATAGGCCGAAATCATAAAAGGAGTCTTGCGCGGTTCCTTAACGCTGACGCGGGAAGCGCGAAAAATCCAGTATCGATATTCCGACCAACTGCGTCGCTATTCTCTTCGTCGATTTCCAAAAATGCCGCCTTGGCTAAAATCGCGCCGGCAAATGGCGAATTCCTGACAGCTCGCCTGTGATACCGGCGCTCTGATGCGCGCATGAGCGAACCAAGACGCAAGCGCGGCGCCGAGCGCACCAGCAACCGAGGACCCGCCGCCATCCCGCAACTGCCGCTGCGGCGGGTGGAGAATCCCTATCCGCCGATGGCGCTGTTGTCGGCCGACCAGATCGAGGCGATCCACCAGGCATCGATGCACCTCCTGGAGAATTTCGGCGTCGAGGTGATGAGCCCGCGGGCGCTGTCGCTGTTCGAGCGCGCCGGCGCCAAGGTCGATCACGGGTCGATGAATGTGCGCGTCGACCGCGGCATGGTCGAGGAAGCGCTGCGGTCGACGCGCAGCAGCTACACGCTTACCCCGCGCAATCCGGCTCGAGCCATCCATCTCGGCGGCAGCACCATCAACTTCACGCTGGTGGCCGGACCGCCCAATGTGCACGACATGGAGCGCGGCCGCCGCACCGGCAACATGCAAGATTATCAGGACCTCGTCCGGCTGGCGCAGCATTTCAACTGCATCCATATGCTCGGCAACCAGGTCTGCGCGCCGATCGAGCTGCCGGCGAACACAAGGCATATGGACACCTATTTCGCCAATCTGACGCTGACCGACAAATGTTTCCACGTCTCGGCGATCGGGCGGGGCAGGGCGCTGGACGGCATCGAGATGATGGCGATCGCGCGCGGGCTGACGCTGGATGAGATGGCGCAGGACCCCGGCGTCACCACCATCATTTCGGTCAACTCGCCGCGCCGCTTCGACGAGATGATGGCGGAAGGGCTGATGACCATGGCCGAATACGGCCAGTCGGTGGCGGTGACGCCGTTCACGCTGATGGGCGCGATGAGCCCGGTGACGCTGGCCGGCGCGCTGGCGCAGCAGAACGCCGAGGCGCTGTTCGGCATCGTGCTGACGCAACTGGTGCGGCCGGGCGCGCCGGTGATGTATGGCGCCTTCACGTCCAATGTCGACATGAAGTCGGGCGCGCCGGCCTTCGGCACGCCGGAGAACACCAAGGCCAACATCGCCTCCGGGCAATTGGCGCGGCACTACAATTTGCCGTACCGCACCACGCCGGGCTCGGCCTCCAACGCCGCCGATGCGCAGGGCGCCTATGAGACGATGATGGCGCTGTGGGGCGCGGTGCTCGGCCACGGCAATCTCGTCTATCATGCGGCCGGCTGGCAGGAGGGCGGACTGACGGCTTCGTTCGAAAAGCTCATCATCGATGTCGAGATGATCCAGCACATGATGGATTCCTGCGGCCGATCGTGGTCGACGAGGCGGAACTCGCCGTCGAGGCGCTGGGCGCGGTGCCGACCGGGGGTCATTTCTTCGGCGAACCGCACACGCTTGAGCGCTACGCCACCGCCTTCTACCAGCCGATGCTCTCCAACTGGCAGAATTACGAAGCCTGGCAGGAGGCAGGCGCGCTCGACACGACGGCGCGCGCGACCAGGCTGTGGAAGAAGGCGCTGGAGGAATATGTCCAGCCGGCCATGGACCCCGCCATGCGCGAAGCGCTCGAAGCCTATATGGCGCGCCGGAAGCAAGCGATCGGGCAAGGCGAGCCGTGAGGGAACGGCTTTCCATCTTGAATCATTTCAGCCTCTCAACTCACTGAACCAACGAGAAGAACCCATGAAGTCGCATGCAAAGGTCGTGGTCATCGGCGGCGGTGTCGTCGGATGCTCGGTGCTGTTCCATCTCGCCCGCCATGGCTGGACCGATGTCGTGCTTCTGGAGCGCGACGAGCTGACTTCGGGTTCGACATGGCATGCGGCCGGCGGCATGCACACGATCAATGGCGATCCCAACATCGCCAAGCTGCAGAAATACACGATCTCGCTCTACAAAGAGATCGAGGAGCTTTCAGAACAGGCGACCGGCGTGCATCTTACCGGCGGCGTGCTTCTGGCCGCGACCGAGGCTCGAATGGATTGGCTGCGCGGCGTGGTGTCGAAGGGCCGTTATCTCGGCTTCGACCTCGAAGTAATCTCGGCCAAGGAAGCGGCGGAACTGATGCCGCTCATAGATCCCAGCCAGTTCGTCGGCGCGGTGCGCAACAAGGAGGACGGCCATCTCGACCCGTCCGGTGTCACGCACGCCTATGCCAAGGCCGCACGGAAGCTGGGGGCCGAGGTCGAGCGCTTCACCAAGGTCGAGGACATCGTGCGCCGTCCCGACGGGTTGTGGCGCGTCATCACCAACAAGGGGGATGTCATCGCCGAGCATGTTGTCAATGCCGGCGGCCTGTGGGCGCGCGAGGTCGGCCGCATGGTCGGACTGGAACTGCCGGTGCTGGCGATGGAGCATATGTACCTGATCACCGAGGACATGCCGGAGGTCGCCGACTGGAACAAGAAGACCGGCACCGAGATCATCCACGCGGTTGATTTCGACGGCGAGCTCTACCTGCGCCAGGAGCGCGGCGGCATGCTCATGGGCACCTATGAGAAGGCCAACAAGGTCTGGTCCGAATTCCAGACGCCGTGGAATTTCGGCCATGAGCTGCTGGAGCCGGACATCGACCGCATCGCGCCGTCGCTGGAAGTCGGCTTCCGCCATTTCCCCGCTTTCCAGAAGACCGGCATCAAGCAGATCATCAACGGCCCCTTTACCTTCGCCCCGGACGGCAATCCGCTGGTCGGCCCGGTGCGCGGCCTGCCGGGCTTCTGGGTCGCCTGCGGCGTGATGGCCGGCTTCAGCCAGGGCGGCGGCGTTGGCCTCGCGCTGTCCAACTGGATGATCGAGGGCGATCCGGGCGCCGACATCTGGGCCATGGACGTGGCGCGGTATGGCGACTGGGCGACGATGGCTTATACCAACGCCAAGGTGCGCGAGAATTATTCGCGGCGTTTTTCGATCCGCTTCCCGAACGAGGAGCTGCCGGCCGGGCGTCCTCTGAAGACGACGCCTCTCTACGACATGCTGGCCGCCAGGGGCGCGCAATGGGGCGTGTCCTACGGGCTCGAAGTGCCGCTCTGGTATGCGCCGGAAGGCGTCAAGGACGAGTTCTCGTGGCGGCGTTCGACCGACTTCGACCATGTCGCCAAGGAAGTCGCGGCGGTGCGCAATGGCGTCGGCCTGTCGGAGATCTCGAACTTCGCCAAATACAAGGTGACGGGCGAGGGCGCGGCTGGATGGCTCGATCGCGTATTCGCCTGCAAGCTGCCCAAGCGCGGCCGCATGACGCTGGCGCCGATGCTGAAGGACGACGGCAGACTGATCGGCGATTTCACTTTGGCCAATATCGACGACGCAGAGTGGTTCGTCGCCGGCTCAGGCATCGCCGAGCAGTATCACATGCGCTGGTTCGAGGCCCATCTGCCCAAGGATGGCTCGGTGCGGATCGAGGCGCTGGGACAGAAGCTCACCGGCCTTGCGATTGCCGGGCCGAAGGCGGGGGAGGTGCTCGCCAAGGTCACCCGCGCCGATGTTTCCAACAAGGCGTTCCCCTTCATGGCGGTGGCCAGGATGGACATCGGCATGGCGCCGTGCCTTGTCGGCCGGGTCAGCTACACAGGCGATCTCGGCTATGAGATCTGGGTGGCGCCGGAATACCAGCGCGCCTCCTACCAGGCGCTGCTCGCTGCGGGAGAGGAGTTCGGCATTGGCCCGTTCGGCTCGCGCGCGCTGAATGCGCTGAGGCTGGAGAAGAACTACGGCTCATGGGCGCGCGAGTACCGGCCGATCTACGGGCCGGTCGAGGCCGGGCTCGACCGCTTCGTCGCCTATGGCAAGGACGCCGATTTCATCGGCAAGGAAGCGGCGCTCGCCGAGCGCCGAGAGGGCGGCAAGCTTCGGCTGCGCGCCTTCATCGTTGATGCCGTCGATGCCGATGTGATCGGCGACGAAGCGATCTGGCATGACGGTGTCGTGCGCGGCTGGGTCACGTCGGGCGGCTACGCGCATAATTCGAAGAAATCGGTCGCGATGGGCTATGTGCCGAAGGAAATTGCCGACAGACCGGACGGTTTCGAGATCGAGATCCTCGGCCAGCGTCACGCGGCGCGCATCCAGGCGGCGCCGCTGTTCGACGCCAATTTCGAGCGGATGCGCGGCTAGAGCAATTCCAGGAAAAGTGCGAAGCGGTTTTCCGTCCGGAATTGCGTCAAAACAAAAAGCCTCCTGGCGCGCATCCTGCCATCAGGCTCTGGCGCTGTCGCGATTGTCCAGCGCGAAGGCGCCCGAACCGGCAAAGAACAGGTAGAGGAAGACGAAGCAGAACAGGATGGCTGCGTCGCCGCCGTTGTTGGCCGGGAAGAAGTCGCGCGGGAAGTGCGCCATGAAATAGGCGATGGCCATTTCGCCGGCCAGGAGGAACGCCACCGGGCGGGTGAAGAGACCGAGCGCCAAGAGGATGCCGCCGGCGAATTCGAGGATACCTGCAGCCGTCGTCAGGCCGGTGAGGGCGTGCGGCTGGGCGCTTACCGGGAAGTTGAACAGTTTTTGCGAGCCATGTTCGATGAACTGCAAGGCGGTCATGATGCGCAACACGCCCAGCGCTTGCGGGCGGAACTGAGCAAGGCTTTCGAAAAGCTTCATCCGAAACTCCATTTACCCCCGCTCGGGCCTTAGATTATCGCCCGGCAGTGGACCACTCACTTCCCTTGGCCAACCATCAACAATCGGTGAGCCGTAATGGCTTGAGTCCCCATATTTCTTCTCGCGATGGTTGCATATATATCCCTATGGTTGTACTAGAGGGGTGATGAATCAAACCAAGCGAGTCTCCTTGATCATGAGAAAAGTCATCATCGGCCTCTTCGCAATCCTTGCAGGCACCAGCTTCGCCATGGCCGCCGATACCGGCTGCGAGACCTTCAAATGGCCGGTCGAGCGCGAGCAGGCGCTGTTTCCGGCGGCGCCCGCCGCGCAGTCCGGCGCTACCCTCACGGTCGGGCAAGCGGCGGATTTCTCGCTTGAGGCTGTGGATACCGTCAGCTTCGAAGTGCCGCCGGAGCGGGCACCGAAAGCCGGCACGTTCGGCGCGACAGCAAATGTGACGGTGCCGCCTGATGGCGAGCTGCAGCTCAGCCTGTCCGACGAGGCCTGGATCGATGTGGTGCAGGATGGCAAGACCGTAAAATCGGCAGCCTTCAGCGGCGTGAAGACCTGCCCTGGCATCCGCAAGAGCATCCGCTTCAAGCTCGCCGGCGGCGCAGCGATCATCCAGCTCAGCGGCGCGAAGAAGGCCGATCTGAAGCTGGCGGTGCTGACGCCGGAGTGACTAATTTAAGAGAGCGGCGCCAGCCGGATAAGTCTTGCCCGTCCTTCGCAGCAATTGCGGAGGGTTGATCGCACCTCTCCCAAGAGGGAAGCGCAATCGCAGACGGCAGCGCTGCCCCCTCTCCGTCCGCTGCGCGGACACCTCTCCCCCATTTCATGGGGGCGAGGAAACGCTAACCGCGGATGTCGCGGTCTTGAAAGCTTGGGTTCCTCGCCCCCATGAAATGGGGGAGAGGTGGCTCGGCGAAGCCGGGACGGAGAGGGGGAGCGCCTTATGCGATTGCCCGCTCCGAGGGAGAGAGAATTCTACCGAACCGGTGCCAGCAGGGCGAAATGCGCGCCTTGCGGGTCCTGGCATTGGATGATCCATTGGCCGCTCGGCACGTCCATCGGCCCCATGATGACCTTGCCGCCATTGTCGGTGACGCGCTTGGCGGCGGCGTCGATGGCGTCGACGTTGAAATAGAACTGCCAGACGGAGACCGGGATCTGCGGCGGCTTGTTCATCATGCCGCCGCCGGATTCCGGACCGGCGCCGAAGGTTTTGTAGATGCCCATCTCGCCCATGTCGAACTCGCCGGCGCTCGTCCAACCGAACTGGGTAGAATAGAAATCGAAGGCGGCTTTCCAGTCCGACGTGTAGAGCTCATGCCAGCCGACATGACCGAGCGTGGTTGCCGGCACCGGCGGCTGGTCAGGCTGATTGGGCTGCAGGAACATGAAGGCCGCACCCTGCGGGTCGGCGACGACCGCGAACCGGCCGACGCCCGGAATATCGTCGGGCGCTCGGTGCACGGCGCCGCCGGCGTCCTTGAGCGCCTGGGTGGAGGCGTCAACATCCTTGGTGTAGATGTAGCCCAGCCAGGTTGGCGGCATGCCCCTCTTGGCGGGTTCTTCCGGCATGGTCATCAATCCGCCGACGCCGCGCTCGGCGGAATTCACCACGATGTAGCGGGGCATGCCGGGGGCGTTGTCGAAGGGCTCGGCCTTCCAGCCGACAACGGCGGTGTAGAAGGCCTCGGCGGCGTCGAGGTCGGTGGTCATCAGTTCGTACCAGAAGAAAGGTTGCGGGGATTTCGGCATGGTCGGTCTCCTCACCGGTTCAGGCAGCGATCGCAGTTCGATCCATCCTAGGACGATCCTGGCGACAGAAATCCGACATGGGCCGAAAATCCCGGTCGGCAAGGCGTCCCGCTCCTGATCTTGCATAGCCCACTCTTTTCGACTTTGCTGCCGGCAAAGAGGGGTTTGCCTTCCATGCGCCAGATGTCGCTCACGCCCGAGCTTGTGGCTCTTTGCCATCGCGAGGAGATCGATCCCGGTCCGAGCGGGGAGTGGACGCAGCTCAGCGACGACGATTTCGGCGCGCTCGCCACGCGTCTCGCCGGCGAGGCCGATGAGGGACCGCTTTGGGTGTTCGCCTATGGCTCGCTGATCTGGAAGCCGGCCTTCGAGTCCGTCGAGCAGCAGCGCGCCTCGGCGCATGGCTGGCATCGCTCCTTCTGCCTGGATCTCGTGCGCTGGAGAGGCAGCGCTGAGCAGCCGGGGCTGATGATGGCGCTTGAACGCGGTGGGCGCTGCGACGGCGTCGTCTACCGCCTGCCGGATGGCGAAAAGCCGGCCCAGATCGAGAGGCTGCTGCGACGCGAGATCGACGACCACGAGAGCGTCGCCTCCGTCAGATGGGTTCCGGTGCGGACGGCGCAAGGTCGGGTGCGGGCGCTGGGCTTCTGGGTCGGCGTGGCGGGCAGGGGGACGTCGCTCGGGCAGCCGCTGGAGAAGGTGGCTTGGGTGCTGGCGCGCGCGTGCGGCCATGTCGGCTCGGGTGCTGAATATCTCTACAACACCGTCAGCCATCTCGAGACCTTCGGCATCCATGACCGCAATCTGTGGCGGCTGCAGGAATTGGTGGCGGACGAGATCCGGTCGATCCATGGCCACAGGGTCACAAATCATGGCGCGGCAGAGATCAATGAGGCGGCTATAACATGACTTGATTTGTCATGTTTTTACTCAACCTTTTCAGGGGTTTGGCCGAAAATTGACCAATTGATAAAAAAATAAAACGTGCTAGCCTTCCCCAAAACGACAACAAGGGGAACTGGAATGGCGACTGGTCATTTCATCGAGGGCATTGCCGGCGGCCGGCTGTCTTCCGAGCAATATGCCGACAATTTTTCCGACCTGCACCCGCCGCTCGATCACCACGAAGCGCTGGTCGAATCCGACCGCTGCTATTTCTGCTACGACGCGCCCTGCATGAATGCGTGCCCGACCTCGATCGACATCCCGCTGTTCATTCGCCAGATCGCGACCGGCAATCCGCTGGGCTCGGCCAAGACGATCTTCGACCAGAACATCCTTGGCGGCATGTGCGCCCGCGTCTGCCCGACCGAGACGCTGTGCGAAGAGGTCTGCGTGCGCGAAGTGGCCGAAGGCAAGCCGGTGCAGATCGGCCGGCTGCAGCGTTACGCCACCGATGTCGCGATGAGCGAGGGCAAGCAGTTCTACAAGCGCGCCGAGCCGACCGGGAAAAGCATCGCCGTGGTCGGCGCCGGTCCGGCCGGGCTGGCGGCGGCGCATCGCCTTGCCCGCCATGGCCATGAGGTGACGATCCTGGAGGCACGGCCGAAGTCCGGCGGCCTCAATGAATATGGCATTGCCGCCTATAAGAGCGTCGACGATTTCGCCCAGGCTGAGGTCGACTATGTCACCGCGATCGGCGGCATCGACATCCAGAACGGCAAGGCGCTCGGCCGCGACTTCCAACTGGCCGACCTGATGCGCAACTATGATGCGGTGTTCCTCGGCATGGGGCTCGGCGGCGTCAATGCGCTGCGCGCCGAGGGCGAAGACGCCGACGGCGTTGCCAATGCGGTCGAGTTCATCGCCGAACTGCGCCAGGCAAGCGACCTCTCCAGCCTGCCGGTCGGCCGTCGCGTCGTCGTCATCGGCGGCGGCATGACGGCGGTCGATGCCGCGGTGCAGTCGAAGCTGCTCGGCGCGGAGGAGGTGACGATCTGCTATCGCCGCGGCCAGGAGCATATGAACGCTTCGGAGTTCGAGCAGGATCTGGCCGCCGCCAACGGCGTCACCATCCGCCACTGGCTGCAGCCCAAGCGCGTCATTGCCGAGAACGGCAAGGTCTCGGCAATCGAGCTCGAATACACCGCTATGAGCGGCGACAAGCTTGTCGGCACCGGCGAAAGGCTCACGCTCGTCGCCGACCAGGTGTTCAAGGCGATCGGCCAGAGTTTTGTGCCGGCGCATCTCAACGGCAGCGCAGAGGCGATCGAACTCGAAGGCGGCCGCATCAAGGTCGATGCCGAAGGCCGCACCTCGCTGGCCAAAGTCTGGGCCGGCGGCGATTGCATCTTCGGCGGCGACGATTTGACCGTATCGGCGGTGGCGCAAGGGCGCGACGCGGCCGAGAGCATCCACCGGGCACTGACCTCTAATGGGAGGGCATGAGCATGGCAGACATCCGCAACAATTTCATCGGCATCAAGTCGCCAAATCCGTTCTGGCTGGCCTCTGCGCCGCCCACCGACAAGGCCTACAATGTCGAGCGCGCCTTCAAGGCCGGCTGGGGCGGCGTGGTGTGGAAGACGCTCGGCGAAGAGGGGCCGCCGGTCGTCAATGTCAACGGTCCGCGCTATGGCGCGATCTGGGGCGCCGACCGCCGGCTGCTCGGCTTGAACAACATCGAGTTGATCACCGACCGCGACCTGCAGACCAACCTGCGCGAGATGAAGCAGGTGAAGATGAACTGGCCGGACCGGGCGCTCATCGCCTCGATCATGGTGCCTTGCGTGGAGGAAAGCTGGAAAGCGATCCTGCCCTTGGTCGAGGAGACCGGCGCCGACGGCATCGAGCTCAATTTCGGCTGCCCGCACGGCATGAGCGAGCGCGGCATGGGCTCGGCGGTCGGCCAGGTGCCGGAATATATCGAGATGGTGGTGCGCTGGTGCAAGCAGTATACGCGCATGCCCGTCATCACCAAGCTGACGCCCAACATCACCGACATCCGTAAGCCAGCGAGAGCCGCGCATGCCGGCGGCACCGACGCCGTGTCGCTGATCAACACGATCAACTCGATCACCGGCGTCGATCTCGACTCCTTTGCGCCACAGCCGACCATCGACGGCAAGGGCTCGCATGGCGGCTATTGCGGCCCGGCGGTGAAGCCGATCGCCATGAATATGGTGGCCGAGATCGCGCGCGATCCTGAAACCCGCGGCCTGCCGATCTCCGGCATCGGCGGCATCACCACCTGGCGCGACGCCGCCGAATTCATGGCGCTCGGCGCCGGCAATGTGCAGGTCTGCACGGCGGCGATGACCTACGGCTTCAAGATCGTGCAGGAGATGATCGCCGGCCTGGAGAACTGGATGGACGAGAAGGGCCATGCCTCGCTCTCCGATATCATCGGCCGCGCCACGCCCAACGTCACCGACTGGCAGTATCTCAACCTCAACTATGTCGCCAAGGCGCATATCGACCAGGACGCCTGCATCAAATGCGGCCGCTGCCACATCGCCTGCGAGGACACCTCGCACCAGGCGATCACCAGCATGGTGGATGGTGTGAGGCATTTCGAGGTGACCGAGGCCGAATGCGTCGGCTGCAACCTCTGCGTCAATGTCTGCCCGGTCGAGGGCTGCATCACCATGGCGCCGCTGGCGGCCGGCGTCGTGGACCAGCGCACCGGCAAGCCGGTGTCGCCGATCTACGCCAACTGGACGACGCACCCCAACAATCCGATGGCCAAGGTAGCGGCGGAATAAACTCGGGTTCCTCGCCCCACGACAGTGGGGAGAGGTGGCCCGGCGAAGCCGGGACGGAGAGGGCGCCTTCGCGGCGGCTGGACACCGCCAAGGCCCTTAATTGCTTTTTTCCCTGCGCCTCGTCCTTGACCGGTTTCTGGCTTCGCAGAGGGTGGTCCCCCTCTCCGTCCCGGCTTCGCCGGGCCACCTCTCCCCCGCTTTGCGGGGTGCGAGGAACCCAGGTCCTGCGAAGCGCCGTTCACTCACATTGCCTTGATGAATTGGCAGAGCAATTTGCATTTTCCCATTGCAGATAAAAATTATCCACGATAAGTTATATCCACGAATTGGAGATCGGCACGATGAAACTGGGCGATGGCGTTGAGGCGGCCATCCACTGCGCGGCGACGCTGGCCAGCGTGGACGGCAACAGCACCATGCCGGGCGCGGCGCTGGCGGAGTGTTTCGGGCTGTCGCCGAGCTATCTGTTGAAGCATCTCAACCAGCTCACGGCGGCGCGCATCCTTGAATCGGTGCCGGGGCCGGCGGGCGGCTACAGGCTGGCGCGGGCGGCGGAACGTATCACGCTGCTCGATATCGTGCTGGCGGTCGAGGGCAGGGAGCCTGCCTTCCGCTGCGGCGAAATCCGCCAGCGCGGCCCGGTCAAGATTGACGCCTCGGCCTATGTGAAGCCCTGCGGCATCAACGCCGCGATGCTCAAGGCCGAGCGCGCTTATCGGGCAGCGCTTGCCGACGTGAAGCTGTCCGATCTCGTTGCGGAGTACGCCGCCGAAGGCGATCCGCGCTCCTATGCCGCGAGCTGCGCTTTCGTCGAGCGCCACCAGCGGCCGCAGAAATCCGCTTCATCCAAGCAGACTTAAACCCCTAACCCGCCCAAAAAACTGGAAGGAAAGACGATGAAACAGAGATTGCAGTTCTTTGCCAAGGCGCCGGAAATCATGAAGGCGGTGTCGGCGCTCAACAAGGCCGTCGACGAATGCGGGCTGGAAGTGAGCCTGCTGCACCTGATCAAGCTCCGCGCTTCGCAGATCAATGGCTGCTCATACTGCGTCGAGATGCACAGCCGCGAGGCGAGGCGCGACGGCGAGACCGAAACCCGGCTCTATCTCGTCGCCGCCTGGAAGGAATCGCCGCTGTTTTCCGAGCGCGAGCGTGCCGCTCTCGCATGGACCGAGGCCGTGACGCTGATCGCCGACAATGGCGTGTCGGACGAGCTCTACGCCAGCACGCTCGAGCATTTCTCGGAAGAGGAACTGGTCAAGCTCTCGGTCGCACTCGGCATGATCAACACGTGGAACCGGTTGTGTATTCCCTTCCACGCCATTCATCCGATGCCGGCTGCCAAGGCTGCCTGAGTGTATTCATCGATAGCGTGGGCCTGTGACAGGCCCACGCTTTTTTCATTTTCAGATCAACGACATGTTTGAGAATTTTGAGAACGAGATTCTAATCATCGCACGGCTGCTGCTCGGCGGTGCTTTCGTCTTTGCCGGACTGAACAGAAAGCTGGTCGCTTCGTTGATGGCCGCGCGTGGTGTCCCGCAGGCCGCGCTCGCTCTGTGGCTCGGCATCGTGCTGCAGGTCGCGGCTGGGGCGCTGGTGATCGCCGGCATATGGACCGCGCCAGCGGCGGCGGCCCTGATCCTGTTCCTCATCGTCGCGACGCCGATGTTCCACAATTTCTGGGATCATCAGGGTGCCGATCGCGCTGTCCGTATCAACGGTGTCGTCAGCAATGCCGCGCTTGGCGGAGGCTTCTTGGCGCTGATCGCGCATTCGCTTTGACGGTCCAGGGCTAGGCCGCGAACCTCAAGCCGCCGTCGCAGGTCAGCACCTGACCGGTCATGAAGCTGTTCGAGACCAGGAAGGCAATCGCCTCGGCGACATCCTCGGCGCGGCCGATGCGGCCGACCGGAGTCTTGCCGGCATATTCGGCAAACACCGCTTGCCGCTGATTGTCCGGCAAGAAATCCCACCAGGGCGTGTCGATGACGCCGGGCGCCACGACGTTGACGCGCAGCGGCTTCAGCTCGACAGCGAGGATCGGCGCGACGGTCAAGAGCATGCCGTTGATGGCGCCGATGCCGGCGACGCCCGGCGCCGCGATCTGCGCCGAGACAGCCGAGATGAAGGTGACCGATCCGGTCTTGTTCAGCGTCGGCAGGGCTGCCTGCAGACAGGACAATTGCGGCCGGATCTTTTCGTCGACGCCGCTGCCGATATCGGCGAGGTCGAGCGTCGCGAACGGTCCCATCCCCTTGCCGCCGCTCGCGGCGAGAACCAGGTGATCGAACGGCCCTAGGTCTTTGAAAAACCGCTGCACCTCATCAGGATTGCCGGCATCGAACGCAGCCTTGTCGGCTGAGCCGCCCAGGCTCTTCCACGCAGCCTTGAGTTTTTCCTCATTGCGGCCGGTGATCGTGACTTTCATGGCGGGGCTGACCAGCTTTTTGGCCGTCGCGAGGCCGATGCCGGATGAGCCGCCTATGATGACGCAATGTTCGATGGTCTCGCTCATGGGTGTTGTTCCTTGGATGTTGCAGAAGATTGTCCGGTCAATTCGAGGCTCAGCGCCCGCAGCCGGCGGCGCGCCTTTTTGTCATAAGCCTGCGCATCGGCGCGCGATTCCCGCTGGCCGTCGAAATAGCGGCCGCTGCGCCTTTCGAGCGCCGGGGAGGTCGCGAGGTTGAGGATGGCGTCAGCGCCGGTCTCGACCGAGCTCAATGGTCTGACGCCCGCCTGCCGGACCATCGTGGTGTCCATGTAGCTTGCCGGATGCAAGGCGTTGACGGTGATGCCGGTGCCCTCGAGCTGCTGAGCCAGATCGACGGTGAACAGGATCTGCGCCAGCTTGCTCTGGCAGTAGGCGCGCACGCCGCTATAGCCGTGCGTCAGCATGACGTCGTCGAAATCGATCGCCTGCTGGCCGGCCGAGGCGACGTTGACGATGCGCGCCGGCGCGCCTGCCTTGAGAAGCGGCAAGAGCTCGCACGTCAGCAGGAAGCCGGCGAGATAGTTGACGGCGAAGCGCAGCTCGTAGCCGTCGGCACTGACCTGCCGCTTGGCGCCCTGGCCGCCGGTGCCGACGCCGGCATTGTTGATCAGGATGTCGAGCCGGTCGGTCCTGGCGCGCACGGCTTCGGCGAGGCGGCGTACTTCGGCGAGGCGGCGTACTTCGGCAAGCGAAGCGAGGTCGGCGGCGAGGAATTCCGCCTCGCCGCCCTTGGCCTCTATCGCGGCGACCGTCGCCTTGCCGCGGCCTGCGTCGCGGCCATGCACCAGCACGCGGGCTCCGGCGGCGCCGAGCCTTTCGGCGACCACACGGCCGACGCCGTCGGTCGAGCCGGTGACGAGAATGGTTTTGTCCTTGTGTTCCATGTCCAGAGCCTCCTTGCGCTGCTCTGAACGGAAAGATGGGACACCGCGCGCATCCCAAACAGTTCAAACTTTATCCTGGTATCAGTACTGCTATAATAGGCGCATGGATGCCATCGCCCTTTCCCCCGAAGATCACCGCCGGCGCGAGCTCGGCGCTTTCCTGCGTTCGCGGCGCGAACGGCTTTCGCCTGATGCGGCCGGCATCGCTTGCGGCGCACGGCGGCGCACGCCGGGCTTAAGGCGCGAAGAAGTGGCGATGATCGCCGGCGTCGGCACGACCTGGTACACCTGGCTGGAGCAGGGCAGAGACGTGCGTCCCTCGGTCGAGGTGCTGTCGGCGCTCTGCCAGGCGCTGCGGCTCGACGGCGCCGAGCAGCGCCATCTGTTCACGCTCGCCGGGCGCCAGCAGCCGGAGCGGCGGCGCATCGTGCAGACAAAGGTCGAAGGACCCTTGCTGCACATGCTGGAGAGCCTGGTGCTGCAGCCCGCCTATGTCGTCGGCCCGCGCTGGGACGTGCTGGCCTGGAATGACGCAGCGGTCGCCATTTTCGGCGATTACGGCCAGCTGGAGGGCGATGCCCGCAACATCCTCCACGGCGTCTTCACCGATCCGCACCGGCGGCACCTTTTGGTGGACTGGGAGCAGCTGGCGCGCGCGACCCTTGCCGCGTTCCGCGCCGAGAGCGCGAAATACACCGGCGATCCGGATTTCGAGCGGCTGATCGCGCTGATGATGCGCTCAAGTCCGGAGTTCCGCGAATGGTGGCCGCAGCGCGATGTCGTGCACAGGCTTTCCGGCCTGAAGCACCTGCGGCATCCGATCGCCGGCGCGATGACGTTCGAGCATATGAGCCTCTCGATCGACGACGGTTCGGATATGAGGCTGATCGTCTATACGCCGCTTGCCGAGCAGAACTCGGTAGCGAAGTTGAAGAAGCTGCTCGAGGGGCTTCCGACCGAGCGGCGCAGCGCGTGAGGTCGATTGCTGGAAGGCGGAGCCGTCCGAGAAAGGCAGCGGCAAGCCCATCACTTCGTCATCCATGGGCGGAGCAAGGAGCGTAGCGACGCAGCGCAGACCCGAGGATCCATTCCGTGACTTCAATGCGCTTCTGCGGTGCAGAATTCTGCTCCGCTGCGCCCTTCGATCAAGGTAACGGAATGGATCCTCGGGTCTCCGCGTCCGCTTCGCTCCCGCTCCGCCCGTGGATGACGAAGTGACGGACGCCTCGCCAGTCTCCAAGGTCGGCAACAAGCAGATGACGGAGACGGGTCGCACCCGCTAAGCCATCTTGTCGACGCTAGCCCTTCGGCTTCAACCCATCCAGGAACAGCTGCTCCAGGAACCGCGCCGCGTCCTCGAAGCGGCCGTCGCCGCCGCGATCGGCGCCGAGCACGGCGCGGACCTGGACGTCGAAATCGGCATAGTGCTGGGTTGTCGCCCAGATCGAGAAGATCAGGTGCCAGGGATCGGTGCGGGCGATCTTGCCGGCGCGCATCCAGCCCTTGATGACGGCAGCCTTCTCGTCGACCAGGGTCTTCAGCTCGCCCTCCAGCATCGGCTTGATGCGCGGCGCGCCCTGCAGAATCTCATTGGCGAAAAGCCGGCTTTCGCGCGGGAAGTCGCGCGCCATCTCCAGCTTCCTGCGGATATAGCTCCTGAGCTCCGTCAGCGGGTCGCCGATGTCGTCCAGCTCGCGCAACGGCGCCAGCCAGGTGTCGAGCAGGCGCTGCATCAATGTCTCGTGAATGTCTTCCTTGCGGCGGAAGTAATAGAGAAGGTTCGGCTTCGACATTCCGGCGGCTTCAGCGATCTGGTCGATGGTCGAACCGCGAAACCCGTTGGCAGAGAAGACTTCGAGCGCCGCTTCGAGGATGAGCTCGCGCTTTTCCTGCTGGATGCGGGTGCGGCGGGGAGCGGAGCCTTCCATCGTGTCCGTCATCCTTGCGCGGTGCCGCGCCGACCATCTGGACCAATTCTCTGGACCAGTTTTTCCTTGGGCTGTGGAGCGCGCTTTTTATGCGGCATTTCCGCTAGTAATCCTTTGACCGCCGACAGGCGGCGCTAACGTTTGTCCAACCGGTCAAAAATTTGCGTAGCATGAAAACGCAGCAAAGACCAAGCGTTGGCCACCGAAACAGGTTACAAGGGGAAGTCCTGGTCATGTCCAACCGGCTGAAAGTCACGCCGAACGATCTCAGCGCATTCTGGATGCCGTTCACGGCAAACCGGCAGTTCAAGCAGGCGCCACGCATGTTCGTGTCCGCCAAGGACATGCATTACACCACCAGCGACGGTCGCAAGGTGCTCGACGGCACCGCTGGCCTCTGGTGCGTGAACGCCGGCCACTGCCGGCCGAAGATCACCGAGGCGATCCAGCACCAGGCGGCCGAGCTCGACTATGCGCCGGCTTTCCAGATGGGCCATCCCATCGTGTTCGAGCTGGCGAACCGGCTGGTCGATATCGC
Organism: Mesorhizobium sp. M2A.F.Ca.ET.043.02.1.1; assembly: GCF_003952405.1. Classification (NCBI taxonomy): domain Bacteria; kingdom Pseudomonadati; phylum Pseudomonadota; class Alphaproteobacteria; order Hyphomicrobiales; family Phyllobacteriaceae; genus Mesorhizobium; species Mesorhizobium sp. M2A.F.Ca.ET.043.02.1.1. The sequence goes on along the minus strand of NZ_CP034445.1, from coordinate 917,540 downwards.
GCCGAAGGGCATGGACCATGTCTTCTTCACCAATTCGGGTTCGGAATCGGTCGAGACCGCGCTGAAGATGGCGATCGCCTATCACCGTGTCAGGGGCGAGGGCTCGCGCACCCGTCTGATCGGCCGCGAGCGCGGCTATCACGGCGTCAATTTCGGCGGCATCTCGGTCGGCGGTATCGTCTCGAACCGCAAGATGTTCGGCACGCTGCTCGGCGGCGTCGACCATCTGCCGCACACGCACCTGCCGGAGAAGAACGCCTTCTCGAAGGGCGTTCCGGAGCATGGCGCGGAGCTCGCGAACGATCTCGAGCGGCTGATCGCGCTGCATGACGCCTCGACCATCGCGGCCGTCATCGTCGAGCCGGTCGCCGGCTCCACCGGCGTCATCCTGCCGCCGAAGGGCTATCTGCAGAAGCTTCGGGAAATCTGCACGAAGCACGGCATATTGTTGATTTTCGACGAAGTGATCACCGGCTTCGGCCGCCTCGGCGCGCCGTTCGCGGCGGACTATTTCGGCGTCACGCCGGATATCATGACTACCGCCAAGGGCGTTTCCAACGGCGTCATCCCGATGGGCGCGGTGTTCGTCAAGAAGGAGATCCACGACGCCTTCATGACCGGCCCGGAACATATGATCGAGTTCTTCCACGGCTATACCTATTCGGGCAATCCGATTGCGTGCGCCGCGGCGCTCGGCACGCTGGACACCTACAAGGAAGAGGGCCTTTTGACCCGCGGCGAGGAGCTGGCGCCGTACTGGGAGGACGCGCTGCATTCGCTGAAGGGCGAACCGCATGTCATCGACATCCGCAACATCGGCCTGATCGGCGCGATCGAGCTGGCGCCGATCGCCGGCAGCCCGACCAAGCGGGCGTTCTCGGCCTTCGTGAAAGCCTTCGAGCGCGGCGCGCTGATCCGCACCACCGGCGACATCATCGCGCTGTCGCCGCCGCTGATCATCACCAAGGGCCAGATCAACGAACTGATCGACCATGTGCGGGATGTTCTGAGGTCGATCGACTGACAAGCTGGGACGGACATCCTTCCCGTCGAGGGGAGGGTCCGTGAAGCGGCTGGACGAGGTCGGCTAAGAAACGCCGGCCTCGATGGTCGGGTAGTTCAGGCAGGCTGCGCGCCGATGCCGGTCAGGATCACCCGCTTGATGTTTTCCTTGGCTTCCCGCCATTGCCGGTCGGAGAGCGGCTTGCCGCCGTTCAGCGTCTCGATCTGGTGGCCGAAATCGGCGTAATGCTGTGTCGTGGCCCACAGCATGTAGAGGAGATGGCGCGGGTCCACCGGGTCCATCTTGCCCTCTTCGATCCAGCGCTTGATGATCGCGACGCGGCCGTCGGTCCATTCGCGCAAGGTCGACTCCATATAGTCCTGAAGCACCGGTGCGCCGTGCATCACTTCCGAGGCCCAGACTTTCGAACCATCGGGGTGGCGGCGCGATATTTCCATCTTGGCGTCGATATAGGCGCTGATACCGTCTATCGGCCCGCGCGCGACATCGAAGCAATTGGCCGCCTGCAGCCAGATCTCGAAGATGTTCTGGACGACGGACCGGTAGAGTTCTTCCTTGGTGGCGAAATAATAATGGAGGTTTGCCTTCGGCAGCCCGGCCAGGTCGGCGATCAGCTGCATCGTTGCGCCGCCGAACCCGGCTTCCGCGAACACCTTTTCAGCGGCGAGCAGAATGGCCTTTTCATTCTCCCGTCTTATGTCCTGGCGCCGCATCGGACGGGTGGATTCGGTCATGTCTCCCCCAAGATTCTCGTTGACCGCTTGGTCAGCTTGTGTAGTCTGAAAGCTGACCATACGGTCAGGATGCAAACCACTCAAGGGGCGACAAGACCCCTGGTGAAAATGGGAACCGCAAATGGCCGCACCCGGCGAAAATCTGCGAATCAATTCAGACCGTTTGTGGGACTCCCTGATGGAGATGGCGAAGATCGGCCCCGGCATCGCCGGCGGCAACAATCGCCAGACGCTCACCGATTCCGACAAAGAGGGCCGCGCGCTTTTCAAGTCCTGGTGCGATGCGGCCGGGCTCTCGATGGGTGTCGACCAGATGGGCACCATGTTCATGACGCGCGCCGGCACCGATCCGGATGCGCTGCCGGTCTATGTCGGTTCCCACCTCGATACCCAGCCCACCGGCGGCAAATATGACGGTGTGCTCGGCGTGCTCTCGGGTCTGGAGGTTCTGCGTTCGCTCAACGATCTCGGCATCAAGACGAAGCATCCGATCGTCGTCACCAACTGGACCAATGAGGAGGGCGCGCGTTTCGCCCCGGCCATGCTTGCCTCCGGCGTGTTCGCCGGGGTGCATACACAGGACTACGCCTATGCCCGCAAGGATCTGGACGGCCTGACCTTCGGCGACGAGCTGAAGCGGATCGGCTGGGTCGGCGACGAGAAGGTCGGCGCGCGCAAGATGCATGCCTATTTCGAGTACCACATCGAGCAGGGACCGATTCTGGAGGCCGAGAACAAGCAGATCGGCGTGGTGACGCATTGCCAGGGCCTGTGGTGGCTGGAATTCACGCTGACCGGCAAGGAGGCGCATACCGGTTCGACGCCGATGACCATGCGCGTCAATGCCGGCCTCGCCATGGCGCGTATCCTGGAGATGGTGCAGACGGTGGCCATTGAGAACCAGCCGGGCGCCGTCGGCGGGGTCGGACAGGTCAAGTTTACACCCAATTCGCGCAACGTTTTGCCGGGCACCGTCGTCTTCACCGTCGACATCCGCTCGCCGGACCAGGCGAAGCTCGACGGCATGCGCGCCCGCATCGAGAAGGAAGCGCCGAAAATCTGTGAGGCGCTCGGGGTCAAATGCTCGGTCGAGGCAGTCGGCCATTTCGATCCGATAACCTTCGATCCGACGCTGGTCGGCCGCGTGCGCACCGCCGCCGAAAAGCTGGGCTACAGCCACATGAACATCATTTCCGGCGCCGGACACGACGCCTGCTGGGCGGCCAAGGTCGCGCCAGCGACCATGGTCATGTGCCCTTGCGTGGGCGGTCTCAGCCACAACGAGGCCGAGGAAATCTCCAAGGAATGGGCCGCGGCTGGCGCCGACGTGCTGTTCCATGCGGTGGTGGAGACGGCGGGGATCGTCGAATGAGCGACTAGAGCATTCCACCGTTTCACGGAAACGGTGGAATGCTCTAGTGTCTTTGTTTTAACGCAATTTCGGACGGAAAACCGCTTCACACTTTTCCTGAAATTGCTTCGGACCAATCACCTCGCAACGCCGCTCGCAAAGAAGCGCGAAAGAACAGGGGAACAGATATGACCAAAGTCATCCGAAACGGCACCATCGTGACGGCCGACCGCACGTGGAAGGCCGACGTGCTGATGCAGCACGGCAAGATCGTCGCCATCGGCTCCAACCTGCATGGCGATCATGAGTTCGACGCCACCGGCTGCTATGTCATGCCGGGCGGCATCGATCCGCACACCCATCTCGAAATGCCGTTCATGGGCACTTATTCGGCCGACGATTTCGAATCCGGCACGCGCGCGGCACTCTCCGGCGGCACGACCATGGTGGTCGATTTCTGCCTGCCGGCGCCGCAGCAGTCGCTGCTTGAGGCGCTGCAGATGTGGGACAACAAGACCTCGCAGGCGGCCTGCGACTATTCCTTCCACATGGCGATCACCTGGTGGGGCAAACAGGTGTTCGACGAGATGGCGACGGTGGTCGACAGGGGCATCACCTCGTTCAAGCACTTCATGGCCTACAAAGGCGCGCTGATGGTCGATGACGACGAGATGTATGCGTCGTTCCAGCGCTGCGCCGACCTCGGCGCGCTGCCGCTCGTCCATGCCGAGAATGGCGATGTGGTCGCGGCACTGTCTCAAAAGCTGTTGGCCGCCGGCAACAACGGCCCCGAGGGGCATGCCTACTCGCGTCCCCCGGAAGTGGAAGGCGAGGCGACAAATCGGGCCATCATGATCGCCGACATGGCCGGCGTGCCGCTCTATGTCGTGCATGTCTCGTGCGAGCAGAGCCATGAAGCCATCCGCCGAGCCCGCCAGAAGGGCATGCGGGTGTTCGGCGAGCCGCTGATCCAGCATCTGACGCTCGACGAGACCGAATATTTCAACAAGGACTGGGACCATGCGGCGCGCCGGGTGATGAGCCCGCCCTTCCGCAGCAAGTGGCACCAGGATTCGCTGTGGGCGGGCCTGCAGGCCGGCTCGCTGCAGGTGGTTGCGACCGACCACTGCTCCTTTACCACCAAGCAGAAACGCAACGGCATCGGCGACTTCACAAAAATCCCGAACGGCACCGGCGGCCTCGAGGACCGCCTGCCAGTGCTGTGGACGGCCGGCGTCAATACCGGCCGCCTGACAATGAACGAGTTCGTCGCGGTGACCTCGACCAACATCGCCAAGATCCTCAACATGTATCCGAAGAAGGGCGCGATCGTCGAAGGCGCCGATGCCGACATCGTCGTGTGGGACCCGAAGCGCAAGAAGACGATCTCGGCCAAGAAGCAGCAGTCGGTGATCGACTACAACGTCTTCGAAGGTTTTGAGGTGACCGGCCTGCCACGCTTCGTCTTCTCGCGCGGCGAATTGTCGATCGAGGAAGCGGACGTGAAGGCCAAGGCCGGGCATGGCGAGTTCGTGGCGCGTGAGCCGAACGCGGCGGTCAACCGGGCGCTGTCGACCTGGAAAGAGATTTCCGCGCCACGCAAGGTGGAGCGTACCGGCATTCCGGCCACGGGGGTCTGACCATGCGCGCTCTTCACCTTGCGATCGCGGCGGCCGCGATGCTGGCCGCCGGCCATGCATCGGCCGCCGGCATCGATCTCTCAAAACCTTATGGCGACAAATATGGCTGCATAAACCGGAACGGCCAGGAGGTCGCCGCCGACAAGATGCTGCTTCTGACCGACAAGGAATTGATCACGGCGGCCAGCGCCTGCACCTTCAGCGACAAGCAGCCCCAGGCCGACGGATCGCTGGTGGTGACGGCAAGATGCGAGGCGGAGGGCGAAGAAGGACAGGCGCCGACCAAGTTCACCATCAAGCGCAGCGCGAAGAACGCCAAGAAGCTGGTGGTGGCCGATGAAGAGGGCAATGTGATGGGCGAAGTCTCCCGGTGCAAATGACGGCGATCCCGTCAGTTCCTGTGAGGTGTGTTCGTTCCGGCCGCATTTATGCGACGCCAAGCGATGCCGCTTGGCTGCAAAATGCCCTAAGCGACGAGGCCATCCAGTTCGGGCAACAGGACGACGCTTTCCTGCTCGTTGGGATCGGTGCGGGCGATCACCGCCGAGGAGGGCGCCCCGCTCAGATTGGCGGGCAGATGCGGCACGCCGGCCGGAATGTAGAAGAGATCGCCGGCCTTGACGACGATGTGGTGCTCGAGCCGGTCGCCGTACCAGGTGTGGACCTCGCCCGAGAGCACGTAGATGGCCGTCTCGTGGCTTTCATGCATATGCGCCTTGGCGCGGGCGCCGGGCGGCATGGTGAGAAGATGCATGCAGATGCCGGAGGAGCCGACGGTCTCCGCGGCGATGCCGGCGAAATAGCTCAGCCCCTGCTTGCCCTGATAGGTGTTTTCGGGGCGAACGAGATGACAGGTGGGTTTAGGCGACATCGGCAAGCCTCCGGGCGGCGTCGATCGGGTGGGACAGGACGAGTGGAAAGCAACGCTATCATAAAATCAACCGGATTGCGGACGGCGCGGCAGCGGCTGCGAAAGGCAGGCTGCAGCCAATGAGTGAACAGCCGCCAGCCGTCGTTTCGGCAAGCAAGCTCGGCCTCACCTTCCAGACCAATGACGGTCCGGTGCAGGCGCTGTCCAATGTCGACCTCACCATCGGCAAGGGAGAGTTCGTTTCCTTCATCGGCCCGTCCGGCTGCTGCTGCGCGCATCGCCGATCTGGAAAGGGCGACATCCGGCACAATCTCCGTCAACGGCATGACGCCCGAGCAGGCGCGCGAGAAACGCGCTTACGGCTATGTCTTCCAGGCGGCAGCCTTGTTCCCGTGGCGCACCATCGAGCGCAATGTGGCGCTGCCGCTGGAGATCATCGGGCTCAGCCAGGCCGAGCAGGCGGAGCGCATCAAGCGCACGCTGGCGCTGGTCAATCTTTCTGGCTTCGAGAAGAAATATCCCTGGCAGCTTTCCGGCGGCATGCAGCAGCGCGCCTCGATCGCGCGCGCGCTCGCCTTCGACGCGGACCTTTTGTTGATGGACGAGCCGTTCGGCGCGCTGGACGAGATTGTGCGCGATCATCTGAACGAGCAGCTTCTCGACCTCTGGGCGCGGACCAACAAGACGATCTGCTTCGTCACCCATTCGATCCCCGAGGCGGTGTATCTGTCGACGCGCATCGTGGTGATGTCGCCGCGGCCCGGCCGCGTCACCGACATCATCGAATCGACGTTGCCGAAGGAGCGGCCGCTCGACATCCGCGAGACGCCGGAGTTTTTGGCCATCGCCGCGCGCGTGCGCGATGGGTTGAGGGCTGGGCACAGCTATGATGATTGACGGGAGGGCGAATGAGTGCGGACGACGCCGCCACGCCTTCGTCATCCTAGGGCGGAGCGACGCGAAGCGGAGCGCAGACCCTAGGATCCATGCCGTGACGTCGGCCGAAGGGTCCAAACGGTGCAGAATGGTCGCTAACCGCCGCAGAACGCAGGGAGTCTTATTCTGGACCGATGCGGAGCGTCGAAGTAACGGCATGGATCCTAGGGTCTGCGCTGCGTCGCTTCGCTCCTTGCTCCGCCCTAGGATGACGAAGAGCGGGTGCGCCACGGCACCCCAGTTCAAGCTGCCCTGCCTTCGCTTCGCTCCGGCCACCCTCTCCCCGGTGGGGAGAGGAGAAGGGGGGCGGCGCTAGATGGATAGCTTCCGCTCGAAAATCATCCCCGTCACCACCATCCTCGCCGGCGTGGTGGTGCTCTGGTACGTCTTTGCCGTCATCCTCAACGCGCCGTTCCAGCGCGATCTCGATCAACGAGGCAATGAGACGCCCGGCACGGTCGAGTTCATCGGCAAAACGCTGTCGCAGCCGAAGCCGACGCTGCCGGCGCCGCACCAGGTGGCGGTGAATTTCTTTGAGAACACTTTTCTGCGGTCCGTCACCTCGAACCGCAGCCTCGTCTACAACGCCTGGGTGACATTGTCCTCGACGCTGCTCGGCTTCGCCTTCGGCACCGCGCTCGGCATCCTCATTGCCGTGGGCATCGTGCATGTGGCGACATTCGACCGCAGCCTGATGCCGTGGATCATCGCCTCGCAGACCATTCCGATCCTGGCGGTGGCGCCGATGATCATCGTGGTGCTGGCGGCGATCGGCATCACCGGCCTGATCCCCAAGGCGCTGATCTCGACCTACCTGTCGTTCTTCCCCGTCGCCGTCGGCATGGTGAAAGGCCTCCGCTCGCCCGAGCTTATGCATCTCGATTTGATGCATACGTACAATGCCAGCGCCTCGCAGACCTTCTGGAAACTGCGCGTGCCGGCCTCGGTGCCGTTCCTGTTCACCTCGATGAAGGTGGCTGTCGCGGCAAGCCTGGTCGGCGCCATCGTCGGCGAGTTGCCGACCGGCGCGGTCGCGGGCATCGGCGCCAAGCTGCTTGCGGGCGCCTATTACAGCCAGACCATCGATATCTGGTCGGCGCTGGTCGCAGGCTCCATCGTCGCGGCGCTGCTCGTGATGGTAGTGGGCATCGCCGGGCGCCTCGTCGACCGCGCCATGGGCGGGAGGCCGGCATGACCTGGCTGAGGCCGTCCTGGCAAGCGGCGCTGGCAATCCTGCTTTGCCTCACCGCCTTTGCGCTCGGCGCGATGACGAAGCCGGAGGCAGCCGCGCTGGCGGACCCGGCCGCAACGCTGGCCTATCCCTATATGGGCGCAAAGGGGCTGATCATCGGGCTGCTGCTCATCGCGGCGCTGGTTTCGATCGCAAAGCTAACGCCGCTCGTGGAGGCGATCGTGCTCTTCGTCGGCGCCCATGCCGCCGCTTGGCTGCTGATCAAGGGCATAACCGGTTTCGAAGGCACTGCGCTGGCCCCGTATTTCCTGCTGCTTGCCGCCGCCTGGCTGCTCGCCTGGCGTTGCGTTGCGCTGTTGTCTTCGTTGCGCCCGAACCAAAGCGTCGCGAGGAACGCATTGCGCCTGATTATCCCGGCGATCTTCGGCGCCTGGATCTTGATCATCTGGGAAGCGGTGACGCGCGGCGCGGGCATCCCCTTCATCCTCTTGCCCCCGCCGAGCGCTATCGGCGCGCGCATCGCCAACTCGCTGCCGATCCTGGGCTCGGATGTGCGGCAGACGATCTTCAAGGCGGTGCTGATCGGCTATGTCGTTGGCAACCTCGCCGGCTTCGCCGTCGCCATCCTCGCAGACCGCGTGCCGTTCCTGCGGCGCGGGCTCTTGCCGATCGGCAATATGGTGTCGGCGCTGCCGATCATCGGCGTGGCGCCGATCATGGTCATGTGGTTCGGCTTCGACTGGCCGTCCAAGGCCGCTGTCGTCATCATCATGACCTTCTTTCCGATGCTGGTGAACACGGTCGCAGGGCTGGCCGCATCCGGGCATATGGAGCGCGACCTGATGCGCACCTATGCCTCCGGTTACTGGCCGACGCTGCTCAAGCTCAGGCTGCCGGCGGCAATGCCTTTCATCTTCAATGCGCTGAAGATCAACTCGACGCTGGCCCTGATCGGCGCCATCGTCGCCGAGTTCTTCGGCACGCCTGTGGTCGGCATGGGATTCCGCATCTCGACGGAAGTCGGGCGGATGAACATCGACATGGTGTGGGCCGAAATCGCAGTTGCAGCACTGGCGGGTTCGGTCTTTTATGGCGTGGTCGCTCTCGTCGAGAGAGCCGTCACGTTTTGGCATCCCTCTGTCCGAGGTGGATAGGGGCGGTGGGTTTGGGCACTAACTTCAGAGGGTAAAAACATGAAAAGACTGCTAATTTCCGCTTTGGCCGGCGCCATGTCGCTGGCCGCCTTCCAGGCGATGGCCGCCGACAAGGTTACACTGCAATTGAAATGGGTCACGCAGGCCCAGTTCGCCGGCTATTATGTCGCCAAGGCCAAGGGCTTCTATGACGCCGAAGGCCTCGACGTCGACATCAAGCCGGGCGGCCCGGATATCGCGCCCGAGCAGGTGATCGCCGGCGGCGGCGCCGATGTCATCGTCGACTGGATGGGCGGCGCGCTGGCGGCCCGCGACAAAGGCGTGGGGCTCGTCAACATCGCCCAGCCGTTCAAGAAGGCCGGCATGGAACTGGTCTGCCCGAAGGCCGGTCCGATCAAGACGGAAGCCGACTTCAAGGGCCACACCCTCGGCGTCTGGTTCTTCGGCAACGAATATCCCTTCTACGCCTGGATGAACAAGATCGGCCTCAAGACCGATGGCGGCCCGGACGGCGTCACCGTGCTCAAGCAGAGCTTTGACGTGCAGCCGCTGATCCAGAAGCAGGCCGACTGCATCTCGGTCATGACCTATAACGAATACGGTCAGGTGCTGGATGCCGGCTACAAGCCCGAGGACCTGATCGTCTTCAACTACTCGGCCATGGGCAACGACCTTTTGGAAGACGGGCTCTACACGCTCGAGGACAAGCTCAAGGATCCGGCCTTCGAGGACAAGATGGTTCGCTTCGTGCGCGCCTCGATGAAGGGCTGGAAATACGCTACCGAGAACACCGACGAGGCGGCGGAAATCGTCGTCGACGCCGGCGGCCAGGACGAGAACCACCAGAAGTTCATGATGAAGGAAGTGGCCAAGCTGGTCGACAATGCCGACGGCAAGCTGATCCCGGCCGCTTACGAGCGCACCGCCAAGGCGCTGCTCGACCAGAAGATCATCAGCAAGGAGGCAAGCGGCGCCTACACGACCGCGATCACCGACAAGGCGATCAAGTAAGCTCGGGTCTCTACAGCCGATATTGAAAGGGGGGCGACCGCCCCTTTTTCTTGCCCGCGGTAAAATAATCGTGTGCCGGGATACATCCGGCGACCCAACCGTTGATTGGCGCATCCGCACGTCGGGGAGCCGTGGAGGATGCTGCAATCAACGGAGGTTCTTCATGCGCATCCTATCCGTGCCGATGCTTTCGGCCTTGGCCGTCTCGACCGCCTTCCTTCTCGCATCGCCGGCCATGGCCGAGACGATGAAGTTCAAGGCGACGCTCGATGGCGGCCAGCAGAGCCCGCCCGTCACCACCAAGGGCAAGGGGACCGCCACACTGACCTTTGACACGACAAGCAAGAAGCTCAGCTGGAACGTCAAATATTCCGGCCTCAGCGGGCCTGCCGTGGCTGCCCACATCCACGGTCCGGCGGACATGGGCGCGAACGCGGACCCGGTCATCCCGTTAAAGAAGCTGAAGAGCCCGATCAAGGGATCGGCGACGCTGACGGACGCGCAGGCGGCCGATCTCGAGGCCGGCAAATACTATGTCAACGTCCACACCGCCAAGAACAAGGACGGCGAGATCCGCGGCCAGATCGAGAAGGCGATGTAGCACGGCGAATTGCATTGAACTTTGAAGGCTGGCGGGACAGCGCCCCCTCTGTCCTGCCGGCCATCTCCCCCACAAGGGGGGAGATCAGATGTCACGCCGGCTTTCGCCAATCACCAGCGTTTCAAAAGGGCGGGGCGATGGAACTGCTAATCTCCCCCTTGTGGGGGAGATGGCCGGCAGGCCAGAGGGGGGCGAAGGATCGCTGCCTATACCTTGCAGGCACTCAGCTCTTGTTGCGGATCTGCGTCAGCGTGCGGGTCGGCGTGATCGCTTCGGGATCGAGCTTGATCTCGACGATCGCCGGCTTGCCGCTGGCCAGCGCGCGTTCGAAGGCCGGCGCGAAGTCGGTGGTCTTTTCCACCGTCTCGCCATGGCCGCCATAGGCGCGGGCGAGCGCCGCGAAATTCGGGTTCTTGAGTTCGGTGGCGACGACGCGGCTCGGATATTCCCGCTCCTGATGCATGCGGATCGTGCCGTAAATGCCGTTGTTGACGACGATGACGATGATCGGAAGGTCGTACTGAACAGCGGTCGCGAACTCCTGGCCGTTCATCAGGAAGCAGCCGTCGCCGGCGAAGGCTATCACGGTGCGATCCGGGAACAGTGACTTGGCGGCGACGGCCGCGGGCGTGCCGTAGCCCATCGAGCCGGAAGTAGGCGCCGCCTGCGTGCCGAAGCGGCGGGTGCGGTAGAAGCGATGCACCCAGGTGGCGTAGTTGCCGGCGCCGTTGGTGAGGATGGCGTCTTCCGGCAGGACCTTTCCAAGATGCTCGATGATCGGGCCCATCTGCACGGCGCCTGGGCCGGTCTGAGGGGGCGTCGACCATTCGAGATAGGCGGCATGCGCCTTTTCCACCTCGGCCGCCCAGGAAGGGCTGGCGGCGGGCTTGCATTTGGCGAAGGCCTCGACGAAAGCGGCGGGCGAGGCATTGATCGCAATCGTCGGCCGGTAGACGCGGCCAAGCTCGCCGGCGTCGGCATGGACATGCACCAGCGCCTGGTCGGGGTAGGGGCTTTTCAACAGCGTGTAGTCGGAAGACGGCATCTCGCCCAGGCGGCCGCCGATCAAAAGCACGACGTCGGCCTGCTTGATCCGCTCCGCGAGCTTGGGATTGATGCCGATGCCGACATCGCCGGCGTAATTCGGATGGAGATGGTCGAACAGCATCTGACGGCGGAAGGAGCAGCCGACCGGCAGCGACCACGTCTCGGCGATCACGCGCATCTGCGCCACGGCTTCCTCGTTCCAGCGCGTGCCGCCGAGGATGACGAAGGGACGCTTGGCGTTGGCGAGCAGCATTTGCGCCGCATCGAGCTCGGCTTCGCCGGGACGCGTCTCGACCGGCGTGTGCGGAAGGGCTGCCGGAGCCTCGACCTCGCTGGTCAGCATGTCCTCGGGCAGCGAGATGACCACAGGGCCGGGGCGTCCTGACGTCGCGACCGAGAAAGCGCGGGTGACGAATTCGGGAATGCGCGTGGCATCGTCGATCTCGACCACCCATTTGGCGATGTCGCCGAAGAAACGCTTGTAGTCGACCTCCTGGAAGGCCTCGCGTTCCTTGGCGTGGCTGGCGACCTGGCCGATGAACAGGATCATCGGCACCGAATCCTGCATGGCGATGTGGACGCCTGCCGAGGCGTTGGTGGCGCCGGGGCCGCGGGTGACGAAGCAGATGCCGGGATTGCCGGTCAACCGTCCCTGGCAGTCGGCCATCATCGCGGCACCGCCCTCCTGGCGGCAGACGATGGTGCGGATCGAGGAGTCATGCAGCGCGTCGAGCACCGCGAGATAGGATTCGCCCGGAACGCAGAAGATGCGGTCGGTGCCGTTCGCCTCGAGCGCCTCGACGATCAGTTGTCCGCCGGTCTTCATTTTGCTTTCTCCAATTCGGCAAGGATTTCTGCGGTGTGCTCGCCAAGGCGCGGCGAGGGGCGCTCATAGACGAGCGGTGTGCCCGACATCACCATCGGCGCGCGCACCGAGGGCAGGCGGTTGCCATGGCCGTCGTCAAGGTCGAGCCGCATCCCGCGCGCGATGGTCTGCGGGTCGGCGAACATCTGGCCGATCGTGTTGATCGGGCTCGCCGGCACTCCGGCAGCCTCCAGCTTCGCCAGCAGCGGATCGCGGTCGAATGTAGCCAGCCTCTCGATAATCGTCTCACGCAACCTTGCGCGGTTGGCGACCCGCGCGGGGTTGGTGGCGAAATCCGGATTAGCGGGCAGATCGGCGAGACCGACCACGGCGCAGAACTTGCCGAACTGGCCGTCATTGCCGACAGCCAGGATAATGTGGCCATCCTTCACCGGCAGCACTTCATAGGGCGCTATGTTCATATGCGCATTGCCCATCTGCACCGGCGACTTGCCGGAGACCAGATAGTTGAGGTTCTGGTTGCCGAGCGCCGAGATCTGGCTGTCATAAAGAGCCATGTCGATGTGCTGGCCCTCGCCGGTCCTTTCGGCATGGCGAAGCGCGGCCTGGATGGCGATCACCGAATAGAGGCCGGTAAAGAGGTCGGAGATGGCGACGCCGGCCTTCTGCGGCTCGCGGCCCGGCTCGCCGGTGATCGACATCATGCCAGCCATGGCCTGGATGATGAAATCGTAGCCGGCGCGGGGCGCATAGGGACCGTCCTGGCCGAAGCCGGTGATCGAGCAATAGACGAGGCGCGGATTGATCGCCTTCAGGCTTTCATAATCGAGGCCGTATTTCTTGAGGCCGCCGAGCTTGAAGTTCTCGATCAGCACATCGGCGGTGGCGACCAGCTTGCGCAGCGTCTCGGCGCCTTCGGACTGGGAGAAATCGATGGCGATCGAACGCTTGCCGCGATTGCAGGAATGGTAGTAGGCGGCCGAGAGGTTCTCGCCGTCATGGCTCATGACGAAGGGCGGGCCCCATTTGCGGGTATCGTCGCCGCCGTCCGGGCTCTCGACCTTGATGACGTCGGCGCCGAGGTCGGCCAGCAATTGCCCGGCCCAGGGGCCGGCCAGGATGCGGGCAAGCTCTATAACGCGGATGCCTTTCAGCGGGGGTTCGGCCATGGATCACCGTGTTCTAACGAAAGGCAGCCTCTAGCAACCCGCACCGGTCGTGTCACGACCCATGCAGTAGGCCAAGCCGGATCAGGGTTTCAGCACGCCGTCAGCCCAGGCGGCGAAATCGTTCATGACGGTGTCGCGGTTGATCTCGTTCAGGCTTTCATGGCGGGTTTCCGGGTAAACCTTTGAAACCAGATTCGAAAAGCCCATCGCTTGCATGCGCTTTGCCAAATGATGGACGGCCTTGCCGTAGTCCGACGCGGGATCCTTCTCGCCACCGATGAGATTGACGGGTAGGTCGCGGCGCACGGCTGCGAAACTTGAATCCTTGCCGGCGTGCTGCGCCATGTTGACGACATCGCGCCACATCGAGATCGAGGCGTCCCAGCCGCAGAGCGGGTCGACGACATATTTGTCGACCTCGGCAGGGTCGCGCGACAGCCAGTCGAACAGGGTTCGGTGGTTGGGCACTGCCTTGCCCCAGGCCTGGAAGGTGAGCTTGGGCAGGAGGCGCGACGGCACGTCGGAGCCCAGCCGCATCCGCTCCCAGCCGAGGATGAGCAGCGCCAACTGGCCGAGAAGCCCTTGCGAGAAATTGCCGTTCCAGATCGCGGCGGCGCGGACGCGCTGCGAATGGCGCAGCACGAAGTTCAGAGCGATCGAGGCGCCCAACGAATGCCCGAAAACGATCACCGGCAGTCCCGGGTGCTCTTTCGCGATCAGGTCGTGAACGGCGTCAACATCGGCGATCACCTTGGCGATGCCGTCGCTGTCCGCGAACTTGCCGATCGGCGCGTCGGGCGCTTTCGTCGCGCCATGACCGCGGTGATCGTGGGCATAGACATGGAAACCGCGCGGCGCGAGGTAGTCGGCAAAGCGGGCGTAGCGCGCAGCATGCTCGGCCAGACCATGGTTGATCTGCACCATGGCGCGTGGCTTCGCCTCAGCGTGTTTCACATAGAGGTTGAGCTCGGCCCCGGTCGGTGAGGCCAGGCTGGTTTGCTTGTCAAATGGCATGTCTCGCTCCCTCGGCGACTGTTGGGCGAGGGCGCCACATACGTCAAGTGGATGGGCGGCTTGCGGACACGCCGATGGAGCGCTCAGCTGGGGATTGTTCTTCGCACGGTGAAAAAAGATCGCAATTCTGACACGCCGGCTGTTCTAGTGTGACGAATCCAACACGGATCAATGATCGCCGGGAGAGCGGGAATGCGGGTTTGGGCATTGTGGGGTTCGATGGTGCTGGCTCTGGTCGGCGCCGGCGCGGCGCATGCCGACGTGAAGATGAGCGGAACTTTCGTGGCCGACAGCGCCTGTCCGGCGACGCAGGCGATCAAGAACGGTAAGAACCCCGGCAACATCTCGACCGAAGCAGGCAAGTCCTACGATCTTCTTGCCGGCAACAAGGACGAGCCGACCCATTATCTCATCCAGGTGCCGGGCGCCGACCCCGAGCGGCGCTGGGTGAAGATCAGCTGCGGCCATGTCAGCGGCGGCAGCGCGGCGACCACCTCGGCGCCGTCCGGCCAGACCAAGCCGTCGGCCTCCGGAAAACCCGAATATGTCTTTGCGCTGAGCTGGGAGCCGGCCTTCTGCGAGACCAAGGCAAGCAAGCCCGAATGCAAGGCGCAGAATCCCACCGAGTTCGATGCCTCGCATTTCACGCTGCATGGATTGTGGCCGCAGCCGAACGGCAATTTCTATTGCCAGGTGCCGGCGGCCGACAAAGCCAATGACAATCCGGCGCATTGGGGAGATTTGCCGCCGGTAAAGCTCGACGCGAACACGCGCGCCGAGCTCGACCAGGTGATGCCAGGCACCGCCTCCAAGCTGGAGCGGCATGAATGGATCAAGCACGGCACCTGCTACGGCAAGAGCCAGCAGGAGTATTTCTCCGATGCGCTCAATCTGATGCGGGCGGTGAACGCTTCCCAGGTGCGCGATCTCTTCACCAAGAACATCGGCAAGCAATTGACCTCCGACCAGATCCGCGGCGCCTTCAACGCGGCCTTCGGCGCCGGCGCCGGGGACCGCGTGCGCGTCTCCTGTCTGGTCGACCCGTCGAGCGGCCGGCGTCTGATCGGCGAGATCACGCTCGGCCTGTCAGGCCCGATCGGGCCCGACAGCAAGCTCGCCGACCTCCTCATGGCGTCCGCGCCGACAGCCAAGGCCGGCTGTCCGAAGGGGACGGTCGACGCGATCGGTTTCCAGTAGGCGGGATTGATTGAGCAGGCCGTTCTTGGTCAGGCCGATCTGGGCGTCGCCTGGATGATGATCGGCTCGCTGCCTGGTTCGCCGACTACGCGGTCGCGGCCGCTGAATTTGGCCTTGTAGAGACGCTGATCGGCCAGCGCGAAGATGTCGGCCAGGGAGCGTGTCGTCTCGCTGACGGTGGAGACGCCGGCGCTCACCGTGATGTTGAAGCGGGCAGTATGCCCCGAGGTCTTGGTGGCGTTCCTGATGGTCTCCCCGAGCAGCCTGGCGGGCGCGTGCGACTGTTGCGTCAGTATGGCGAATTCCTCGCCGCCGATCCGGAACACCTGATCGTTGCCGCCGATCGTCTCGGCCAGCAGCACGGCCATCGATTTCAACACCTTGTCGCCCTCGGCGTGGCCGAAGCGGTCATTGATCGACTTGAAATGGTCGACGTCGACGATGAGGAGGCTGAGCGGCTTGCCCATCCTGATGGCGGCCGTGACCGCGGATTCGCCGTCGGCATCGAAGCTGCCGCGATGCAGCAGGCCGGTAAGACCGTCGCGGCCGACATATTTGACCAGGGCCTCATAGCGTTCGCGATAGGTGAGGGTGTCGAAGATGTCGGAGAGGCCGCGCGGTACGGCGACATCATTGTCCTCGATCCATTTGAGATAGGCTATGAGCATGCCGCTATAGGCAAGCGCGGCGCCCATCTTGGCGAGCCAGCCCCCGAAGAAGACCTCGATCGGCGCGCCGGCGACGAAATGCAGCGCGGTGAAGAAGCCGGCCTGATCGAAGGTGAGCACGCAGGCGACCGATGCTAGGATGCGCATGAACGGCCTGGCGCGCAGATAGGCGCCGAGCTTCTCGTAGAGCAGGATGATCAGGATGGCGTCGATGAAGAGCAGCGAGGTGCCCCACACCATCAGCCAGCCCATCTCGTCGATGAAGGCGATGTCGGGCATCCTGCCGTCGGGAAGCGGCGAAACGGCGTGCAGCCGCAGGATCAGCACCAGGCCGATCATCAGCGCGTTGCCGAGCAAAAGACCGTAGATCGGCTGCCGGACGGTCGCCGCATCCTCCTTCATGTAGAGCAGTAGGATCATCACCAGCTTGCCGGAGAACAGCACGGCGGAGCCCGGCGACACCAGCCCGAACGGCAGCGCGACATAAAAGACGCTGGCGAGGTAGGTTTCGAGGAAGTGCATGACGCCGAGCGCGCAGATGAACACGCCAAGCCCGATGCGTCGCCGGAAGCGGAAAAGCGTGACCATGGCGCCGAAATACAGAACCGCTTCGGCAAGGAGCAGGGCACCGTTCAGCACGTCGTCGATCCGATCTTTCCCCGAAACCGCGGCATGGCCGCCAATTTGCCAACCTATTAGCGTTTTGAAGGCGAATGGTTAACCGCTGATTTCAAGCCATGGCCGGCGGCGGTGAAAAGCTATGGACGGAGTGGGACCGCAAAACCGGCGAATGCGCGCCGTTTGACGGCCTGCGCGCCGAAAGCGATTGCCGTGCAGCGCTTCATCGCCTACATAGCGCGCAACCCCCATTCACTTTGACACTTCAGTTTCCAGGGAAAGCGCGCGTGGCTCGCCAGTTCATCTATCACATGTCAGGCCTGTCGAAGGCCTATGGCACCAAGAAGGTGCTCGATAACGTTCACCTGTCCTTCTATCCGGACGCCAAGATCGGCATCCTCGGCCCCAACGGTTCGGGCAAGTCGACGATCCTGCGCATCATGGCCGGGCTCGACAAGGAATTCCAGGGCGAGGCGTGGCTGGCAGAAGGCGCGACCGTCGGTTACCTGGCGCAGGAACCGCAGCTCGACAACACCAAGACCGTGCGTGAAAACGTCATGGACGGCGTCGCCAGGAAGACCGCCATCATCGAGCGCTACAACGAGCTGATGATGAACTATTCCGACGAGACGGCCGACGAGTCGGCCAAGCTCCAGGACGAGATGGACCGCCTCAATCTGTGGGATCTCGAGCAGCAGGTCGAGATGGCGATGGACGCGCTGCAGTGTCCGCCGCCGGAGTCCGAAGTGACCAACCTGTCGGGCGGTGAGCGTCGCCGCGTGGCGCTTTGCCGCCTGCTGCTCGAACAGCCCGACCTCTTGCTGCTCGACGAACCGACCAACCATCTCGACGCCGAGACCACGCAGTGGCTGGAAAAGCATCTGCGCGACTATCCGGGCTCGGTGCTGATCATCACCCACGACCGCTACTTCCTCGACAACGTCACCGGCTGGATCCTCGAGCTCGATCGCGGCCGCGGCATTCCTTACGAGGGTAACTACACCAAATATCTCGACGCCAAGGCCAAGCGCCTGATCCAGGAAGGGCGCGAGGACGACGCCCGCCAGAAGTCGATCTGGCGCGAGCGCGAGTGGATCCAGTCCTCGCCCAAGGCGCGCCAGACCAAGTCGAAGGCGCGCATCAAGGCCTATGAGGAATTGGTCGAGCAGTCGCAGAACCGCAAGCCGACCGACACGCAGATCGTCATCCCGGCGAGCGAGCGCCTCGGCAATGTCGTCATCGAGGTCGAAGGCCTCAACAAGGGCTTTGGCGACGAGCTCCTGATCGAGAACCTGTCGTTCAAGCTGCCGCCGGGCGGCATCGTCGGCGTGATCGGCCCGAACGGCGCCGGCAAGACGACGCTGTTCAAGATGGTAACAGGGCAGGAAAAGCCGGATGCCGGCTCGATCCGCATCGGCGAGACGGTCAAGCTCGGCTATGTCGACCAGAGCCGCGACGCGCTCGACCCGAACAAGACGGTGTGGGAAGAGATCTCCGGCGGCGCCGAGGTCATCAAGCTCGGCAAGCACGAGGTCAACAGCCGCGCCTATTGCTCGTCCTTCAACTTCCGCGGCGGCGACCAGCAGCAGAAGGTCGGCAACCTTTCGGGCGGCCAGCGCAACCGCGTCCATCTGGCCAAGATGCTGAAGGGCGGCGGCAATGTGCTGCTGCTCGACGAACCGACCAACGACCTCGACACCGAAACGCTGGCCGCGCTGGAAGATGCGCTCGAAGCCTATGCCGGCTGCGCGGTCATCATCAGCCACGACCGCATGTTCCTCGACCGCATGGCCACGCACATGCTCGCCTTCGAGGGCGACGCGCATGTCGAATGGTTCGAAGGCAATTTCGAGGAGTATGAGAAGGACAAGCTGCGCCGCCTCGGTGCGGAAGCGGCGGCGCCACACCGCATGACGCACAAGCGGCTGACAAGGTAGCATCGGTCCGAAGGGGCGGCGAACAGAGCGAGGGTCTCAAATGGCTGACTGGTCCGCCGCCCAATATCTGAAGTTCGAGGATGAGCGCACGCGGCCCGCGCGCGACCTCGTGGCGCAGGTGCCGGTCGATTTTCCGCGCCGCGTCGTCGACATCGGCTGCGGTCCGGGCAACTCGACCGAACTTCTGGTCGAGCGCTGGCCGGACGCTCGGGTCAGCGGTTTCGACACCTCGCCCGATATGCTCGAAAAGGCGAGGGCGCGGCTGCCCAATGTCAATTTCGAGCTGGCGGACGCCGCCAAATGGCAGCCCGAGCATCCCGTCGACGTGATCTTCGCCAATGCCGTCTTCCAGTGGCTGCCGGAGCACCCGGCGGTGTTCCAGCGGCTGATTGGACTTCTGGCGCCGGGCGGCGCCCTGGCCGTGCAGATGCCGGACAATCTCGGCGAGCCCTCGCACCAGCTGATGCGCGAGACCGCGGCGGAAGTGCCGTTTGCGGCCAGGCTCAAGGGCGCCGCGCGCGGACCTCTGCCGCCGGTGTCCTTCTACTACGATCTGTTGTCGCCGCTCGCCGACCGGCTCGACATCTGGCACACGATCTACAACCATCCGCTGGCCGACGCCGAAGCGATCGTCGAATGGGTCAAGTCGACGGGGCTGAAGCCCTTCCTCGATCCGCTCGATCCGAATCAGAAGAAAGTGTTCCTCGACGGCTATACCGCCAAGATCGCCAAGGCCTATCCGAAAACCGCGAACGGCAAGGTGCTGTTGCGCTTCCCGCGTATCTTCATCGTCGCCAAACGCGCTTGAGCATCCACCACCTGAATGCCAGCGATGGTTGTCGAATTAAGCTGGAATAAACCGGGCAAATGCGACAAGTGTAGCGCCTCGCCTCGGCACCACTTGCCTCCCCTCGGACGGATTGGACATGCATCGCGTCATCATCAGCGGCATCGGCGCCGAAATCCCTGAACCCGTCATCACCAATGAGGAGCTGGTCGCAAGCTTCAACAGTTGGGTCGACACCGAGAATGCGCGGCGCGCCGACACCGGCGAGCCGCTTTTACAGAAATCGGACAGCGATTTCATCGTGCATGCCTCGGGGGTCAAGAGCCGTCATGTTATCGAGCGCGAGGGAATCCTCGATCCGACTCGCATGTCGCCGCGCATTCCGGCGCGGCCGGACGACGCGCTGTCATTGGAGGCGGAGTTCGGCATCGCCTCGGCCAGGAAGGCGCTTGCCCATGCAGGCGTCGATGGGTCAGACATCGACCTGGTGATCTGCTCGGCCTCGCACCATCAGCGGCCCTATCCGGCCATCGCCATCGAGATGCAGGAGGCGCTGGGCACTAAGGGGGCCGGCTTCGACATGGGGCTGGGCTGCTCTTCGGCGGCAGCCGCGCTGCATGTCGCCGTCAACCTGGTGAGGGCAGGGGCGCACAAACGTGTCCTGGTGTCGACGCCGGAAATCATCACCGGCCATCTCAACTTCCGCGATCGGCAGACGCATTTCATCTTCGGCGACGCCTCGGTCACCATGGTCGTCGAGGGACTGGCGCAAGGCGAGAAGCGGCCGGGGCGTTTCGAGGTGCTCGACACACGCACCTGGACGCAGATGTCGAACAACATCCGCACCAATCTCGGCTATTACACGCGCACTGCCCAGGAGGATCCCTACATGATCAACCTGGAAGGCAATCTCATCAAGCAAGTCGGCAACAAGGTGTTCAAGGAAGTCACGGTTGCCGGGCAGAAGTTCATCGTCGAATTCCTGGCCGAGCACGGGCTGACACCGGGGGGCATCCGCCGCTTCTGGCTGCACCAGGCCAATGCGCGCATGAATGCGATGATCCTGAAATTGTCCTTCGGCCATGACGTCGACCATGACCGCGCGCCCATGGTGCTGGAGCGGCTCGGCAACACCGCCGGCGCCGGCGCAATCGTGGCGCTTTCCGAGAACCATGCCGACATGAAGGCTGGCGATTTCGGCCTGATCTGCGCCTTCGGCGCCGGCTATTCGATTGGGGGCGCGCTGCTCAGAATGCTGTAAAGCCATCCCGCCGCGTTACGCCGGCGCGAACGGCACCAGCATCGGCACGCGCCTGGCGTAGTCGTCATAGGCCGGGCCGAGTTCGCCGCGCAGGAAGCTTTCTTCCAGCCTCGCCTTGACGACGACGCCGACAAGCAGCAGCGCCGCGCCCGCGATACCCCATATCGTGCCTTTGACGGCCGCCGTGGCGAGGATCGACAGCAGCAGGCCGGTGTAGATCGGGTGGCGGACGAGGCCATAGGGGCCGGTATCGACCACGCGATGATCGGCCTTGGCGGTGACGTTGGCCGACCACAGCCGGCCGAGATGAAGGCGCGCCCACCAGGCGAAGGCGATGCCGATAGCAATCAGCGCAACGCAGATCCAAGCCTCGGTGAGCGTCGGCGTCCAGAGCCGCAGCCTGCCGACATAGCCGTGCGCCGGCACGAACATCAGCACGGTGCCGGCAAGCAAAAGGACACGATAGCGCGCCTCCGACTTGAGATCGGCGCGCTTTTGCGCGGGATCCGCCCAGGCAGCAGCAAGGACCCAGGACACCACCCAGAACAGCCAGAGTGCTGCGATTGCGTGTCCAACCTGCATGATCGAGCCTCCTCCCGATTGCGCCATCATTTAGGGGAGCGTCGCGGCGGCAATGCGACGTGTGGTGCGGCGGTGCCGGCGTTTTTGGTAATAACGTCGTGATCGCCATCAAGCGGCGTGATCGGATCATCAGCGCTTTCGACTGGACCGCATTCTTCGGCACCTTTAGACCAGCGGCATGCAGGAAACGAACCTGGAACTTTTTCCCATGGCAGAACCGATGGTTGACATCGTGCCGGGCCGCAAGCTCGCTGCCAAAGCAGCGGCGCTCTATGCAGCTCCGCACGATCATTTCGAGACGAGGGCGGTCGAGGAACTGCGGCTTGGCTTCGACGGTATCGCAGGCGACTTTCATGCGGGGGCAACCCGGCGTTCGGGCGGGCGCGAGCCCTGGTATCCGCGCGGCACCGAGATGCGCAACGAGCGGCAATTGTCGGTGGTCGCCGCCGATGAACTTGCCATTGTCGCGCAGCGCATGGGCCTCGCGGAGATCAAGCCGGAGTGGGTCGGCGCCAATCTCGTGGTCGAAGGCGTGCCGCATCTGTCGATGCTGCCGGCCGGCTCGCTGATGTTCTTCAAGGGTGGCGTGACGCTCAAGGTCGATGGCCAGAACAAGCCGTGCCGCTTTGCCGGACAGGCGATCGCCGAGCATGTCGGCGCCGTAGATACCGATGGCACCGCGCTGCTCTTTCCCAAGGAGGCGAAACGGCTGCGCGGCCTCGTCGCCTGGGTCGAGAAGCCGGGCGTCATCAGGGCCGGCGAGGAGATCTCGGTGCGGGTGCCGGAGCAGTGGATCTACGCCTGAGGCATGCTGATATTCAGGTGAGGCCGGCCTGCGAACGGCGGTTTCCTGTGCTTCCGGTGCTCACGTACCCAAAAGTACGCTCCGCGCCGGTTCTCGGAATCCACCGTTCTCGACTCGCCCTGACCTGAATCTCAGCATACCTCGGCCGGTTTAGGTCCGGCCGAAAGAGTTTTAGCCTTTCCGGTTCTTGTTGGCGCCTTGCGCCATCACCGAGACATGGTCCCATTTTTCCCAGATGGCGATGCGGTTGGCGTATTCCTGCCGGATCATCGGCAGGCCGCCATCGCCGAAGAAGACCCTGAGCGGCGGCTCGGCGGCATCGACGATCGCCAGCATTGCCGGGCCGGTTGCTTGCGGATCGCCGGCGACCGAACGGCTGCGACGTTCGGCCATCGCCGCGCGGACCGGCTCATAGACGTCCATCGGCTTGGAAACCTTGGCCGACGGTCCGGCCCAGTCCGTGGAGAAGCCGCCCGGCTCGACCAGGGTCACGTGGATACCGAACTGGGCGACTTCCTGGCTGAGCGACTGGCTGAATGCCTCCAGCGCCCATTTCGAGGCGTGGTAGAGGCCGATCGAGGCGAAGGCGTTGACGCCGCCGATCGACGAGATCTGGATGATGTGACCGGAGCGCTGCGCCCGCATGATGGGCAGCGCCGCCTGGGTGACCCAGAGCGCGCCGAACACGTTGGTCTCGATCTGGTCGCGCGCTTCCTGCTCGGAGACTTCCTCGATGGCGCCGAAATGGCCGTAGCCGGCATTGTTGATGACGACGTCGAGCCGGCCGAACCGCTTGTGCGCTTCGGCGATCGCGGCGTCGACCGCCCGTTTGTCGGTGACGTCGAGCTTCAGGGCGGCGATGTTGTCGCCATATTTCTCGACGAGATCGGCGAGCGTGCCGGCGTCGCGGGCGGTGGCGGCGACGCGATCGCCGCGGGCGAGCGCGGCCTCGGCCCAGACGCGGCCAAAGCCCTTCGACGATCCGGTGATGAACCAAACCTTGTTTGTCATGATGTGTATTCCTTGCCCTTGGAAGGCCGTGAATTCTCTCGGAGGAAAGCGGAGGAATCTCCGCTTACGGCATGTACGGCGCTGTCGGCGTTTTTCCAGATGCGTTCCGAGAAATAATCCGTGGGTCAGGGATAACGCACCGCACTTGACCAGGCGGGATCCTCATGCCTCTTCCAGTAGAGCGCCATCAACCGCTCGGTGATCGGACCGACCTTGCCGCCGGCGACCGGCGCGCCGTCGATCGTGGTGACCGGCATGATGCCGCCGGCGGTCGAGGTGATGAAGACCTCGTCGGCGCCTTTGAGAGCGGCGACGCCGACCGCTTCGGCTTTGACGGCGAGGCCGATTTCGGCGCACAGGTCGAAGACGGTGCGGCGCGTGATGCCGGGCAGCACGCCGACGGCGGGCGTCGTGAGCCTGCCGTCCCTGACGCAAAAGACATTGAAGCCCGGGCCTTCGGCGACATTGCCATTGAAGTCGAGGATGAGCGCGGTGTCGGCGCTACGGTCATAGGCATCGTAAAGGCCACGGACCAGATCGAGCCAATGGTAGTTCTTGATCGAAGGATCGATCGAGGCCGGCGGAATGCGGACCTTGTCGCTGATCGCGACATGCAGGCCGGTGCGCAATTGCTCGGCATTGGCGACCGAGCCGAAGGGGACGGCGAAAGCCATGAAGCGGTTGATCGCCTGGCGCGGGTCGCGGCTGAAGGTCGGCGAGGCGCCGCGCGTGCACAGCATCTCGACATAAGCCGCGCGATGGCCCGACAGCGCGACGCAATTGTGGAGGATCTCCGCAACGCCGTCGCGATCGAACGGGATCGTCATGCGCAGCTTCTCCAGCCCGCCGAAGAACCGGTCGAGATGCAGGTCGAGGCGGAAGAAGCGGCCGTCCCAGACGTGGACCGTGTCGTAGGTGGCGTCGGAATGCAGAAAGCCCCAGTCCAGCACCGAGATTTTGGCCTGCGACATCGGCAGATATTGTCCGTCGAGGAAGGCGACGCCGTCGGGATAGGCATGCGGATCGATGTGGTGTTCGGAGAGAAAGGGGAACGGCTTGGCTGGCGTGGCGGCTGCCTGGCTCATTTCATTCCTCCTCGGGCGTTCAGGTGAGGCAGGCTAGCGTCCGGTTGCGGAACAAGTAGAGCCAGGCAGGCAGCGTTGTTTGGCCTCACTCGTCCTCGTCGTCTTCCTCAAGCAACCGTGTCGCCCGCCAGCGGGTGAGCACCGCATTGGTCTGCTCGATGACGAAGAAGCGCGCCGAATCCCGGTCATAGCCTTCGGCGAGCAGCTTCTCGTAATCGGTGTGGGCATGGCGGATATGGGCGATCGTTGCCAGCCACACCGCGATGGTTGGCGGCAAGGTCTTCATGTGCACCGAACCGGCATCGGCGCGGATTTTCTCCATGTCGGCGTAGGGCGCGAGCGGAAGAAGCGCGGTCAGCGCCTTGGCGATGGCGCGGCGGCGGCCGGTGGGGGCGCTCATTTGTCGTCGCGTCCGGCGATGATCGCTTCGGGAAAGGCATCGGTTGAAGCGTAATAGGGCTTGATGTCGATGACCGGCGTGCCGTCGAGCACGTCGATGGCGTCGATCCCGATCCGTCCGGCCGCGATGTCGAGCGCGACGAGCTTTCCCACATGCAGGCCGACGGGGTTCGGCCGGGCAGGGGAGCGCAGCGAGAAAACGCCTTTCGATTCAGCCGCATGGCGCGGTTTCTGCACGATCAGATTTCGCGGCGCGTGATGGAGCCAGGACAGGATGACCATGTGGCTGGCGCGTTCCAGGTTTCGCAGCCCCGGGCGATAGGGCTCGTCGATCAGGACTGTCGCGGCCCGCCCGGATTCGCGGGCGGCGCGCATGTTCTTGGGGCAATCCTCGCGCCTCGTCCAGGGCGAGACGATGCGTCCGATAAAGACGACATGGCCGTCCGGCCGCAACTCCGCCGGATCGGCCGCAAGAAGCGTTTCACCTTCACGCGTCTCGAACATGCTCTTCACTCCGCGCAAGAACCGTCTGCCAGGCGCGGATCACGGCTGCGCCATTTTCTTGTCCGGAAGCGACATAGCGCTTGCCAGGGTTTCGAAATCGACATAAACATATCTTTATATCTTTCAACGAGAGCCCGCTCATGCATGTCTCGCTCGACACAATGGTAGATACATTGAAGGCGGCGGCCGAATCCAGCCGGCTACGCATCCTGGTGCTGCTTTCGCGCGGCGATCTCACCGTCTCCGACCTCACCGAGATACTCGGACAGTCGCAGCCCCGCGTCTCGCGCCATCTGAAGCTGCTGCTCGAGGCCGGGCTGATCGGCCGCTACCAGGAAGGGTCCTGGGCCTTCTTCCGGCTGACCGATACGGATAATTCGCGCGATTTCGTGCAGCGTCTGGTCTCCGGCATCAGCGAGGCCGATCCGCAGGTGGTGCGCGATCTCGAGCGGCTGGCGGCGGTGAAGCGCAAGCGGCAGGACCGGGCCGCCGAATATTTCTCGGAGAACGCCGCGAGCTGGGATCATATCCGCTCGCTGCATGTGCCGGACCGCGCGGTGGAGGCGGCGCTCATCAAGCTTGTCGGCAAGCGGCCGTTCCAGTCGATGCTCGACCTCGGCACCGGCACGGGCAGGCTGCTCGAAATCTTCGCGCCGCTCTACCGGCGCGGTGTCGGCATCGACATGTCGCGCGAGATGCTGACGGTGGCGCGCGCCAATCTCGACAAGGCCGGCATCGCCAACGCGCAGGTGCGCCAGGGCGATATCTTCTCGCCGCCGGTCGAGCGCAACGCCTTCGATCTCGTCACCATCCACCAGGTGCTGCATTATCTCGACGATCCCGCCCGCGCCATCGCCGAAGCGGCGCGGCTGCTCAGGCCATCGGGCCGGCTGATCGTCGTCGACTTCGCGCCGCATAATCTCGAATTCCTGCGCGACCAGCATGCGCATATGCGGCTGGGCTTCTCCGACCGGCAGATGTCCGATTGGTTCGCGGAGGCCGGCCTCGACCTCGAGGACAGCCAGGAATTCGAGCCGCGCGGCGGCAACGAGGCAAGGCTCACCGTCAAGCTCTGGCTCGGCCGCGACCGCCGCCTGCAGATCGCAGACCCGTCCAACGATTCCTTGCCAGTGAGGGAAACAGCCTGATGAACCAGTTCCGCTTTTCCCGTCGCCCCGACATAGGCGAGAAGGTCAGCGTCTCGTTCGAGTTCTTTCCACCGAAGACCGACGAGATGGAAGCAAGGTTGTGGGATACGGTCACAAGGCTGGAGCCGCTCAAGCCGGAATTCGTCTCGGTGACCTACGGCGCGGGCGGCTCGACCCGCGAGCGCACGGCGCGCACGGTCAAGCGCATCCTCAACGAGACGACGCTGACGCCGGCGGCGCATATGACCTGCGTCGACGCCGCGCGCGATCAGGTCGACACGGTCATCCGCGAGTTCGTCGACTTCGGCGTCACCCGTTTCGTTGCGCTACGCGGCGATCCGGCCGCAGGCGTCGGAACCTCTTATCGCCCGCATCCGGACGGCTACGCCAATGGCGCCGAACTGGTAGGGGCGCTGAAGAGCGTCGGCGATTTCGACATCTCGGTCTCGGCCTATCCGGAAAAGCATCCGGAAAGCCCGGATTTCGCCACCGACATCGACATGCTGAAGCGCAAGGTCGACAATGGCGCGACGCGGGCGATCACCCAGTTCTTTTTCGACAACGATCTTTATGAACGCTATGTCGAGCGGGCGCGCCGCGCCGGCATCTATATCCCGATCGTGCCGGGCATCCTGCCGGTGCATAATTTTACCCAGGTCGCCAATTTCTCGTCACGCTGCGGCGCGCTGGTGCCGGCATGGCTGGCCGAGCGTTTCGAGGGGCTGGAGAACGACCCGCAGACGCACGCGCTGGTGGCTTCGGCCGTGGCGGCCGAGCAGGTGCTCGACCTTGTCGAGCGCGGCGTCGGCGATTTCCATTTCTACACGATGAACCGTGCTGACCTGGTCTTTGCCGTCTGCCACATGATCGGCATCCGCTCGCATGAGGCGGAGGCGACCGGTTCGGCCGCGGCCTGAGGTCGGCGGAAATGGAAAAGGCCGGGTGGAAACCCAGCCTTTTCGAACTGTTGGACTATTCTCGGTGCTTGGTCTTCCCTCTTTGGCGGGTCAGGGAAGAACACCTATGATCAAGGCACCGATGAATGCGAATGCGGCACAAATCATCAAAGCGTTGATCGGCCTCGTCAGTCCCATGCCATAGCCTCCTCTTCAGAGCTATGGCAGGAGTCTAGGGGCATTTGGGCCACAGGCAAGCGGAAAACGTGCTGCAATGCGACATGATTGTGGAATTTGCGACCCGGGATTTGCCGTTAGCCGTTGAAACTCTTCGGCAAAAGCCGGCTTCGCCGTTGTGAATAAATTGTGGCGGCGGTGTGGCATGACAGCGCTACCATTGCCGAACAGCCGTCCGTCGATGGTGATGAGGCCCAATCCGATCAGCGTCATGCCGCCGATCTCGAACAGCGCCAGCCGCTCGCCCAGGAAGAGGAAACCGAGCAACACCGCGCTGGCCGGGACGATCAAGGTGACCAGCGAGGCATTGGTGGCGCCAGCCGAGGCGACGAGGTTGAAATAGAGGATATAGGCGAAGGCGGTAGACAAAAGCGCCAGGCCCAGCACCGCGGCCCAGACCGGCTGCGAGGCCGACAATGAGCCCGTCGGCCCATAGGCAATGAGCACGATGGGGATCATGATGATGGTCGAGGCGGTCAGCTGCCCGGTGGCGATGACTGGCGATGGCACGCCCTTGAAGCGGCGCGCGATCATCAAGGCGATCGCATAGGATACCGAAGCGCCGATCAGCGCGAATTGGCCCAGACCGGCCCGCCGGGTCCGGCAACAAGGCCCGGACCGATCATCACCGCAGTGCCGGCGACACCGAGCGCGATGCCGGCCAGCTTGTTCCAGGACAGTTTCTCATCGGTGGTGAGCGCATTGGCCAGGATCAGCGTCCAGAACGGCGTGGTGGCGTTGAGCACCGAGGCGACGCCGGCGCCGAGCTTAGTCTGGCCGGCGAAGATCAGCGAGAAGGGCACGACATTGTTGGTGAGCGCAGCAGGAAGAACAGGCCGGCATGCGGGAAGGCGAGCCGGAACGAGGGGCCGCGGACCGCCAGATAGAGCTGAAGTCCGATGGCGGCGATGGCGACGCGGAACAGCACCAGCGCAAGCGGGTGGATCTCGGACACTGCAATGCGGGCAAAGAAGAACGAGCCGCCCCAGATTGCGCCGAGCAGAAGAAGCTGCCCCCAATCCTTGAGTGTCATCGGTCCGCGCGTCGGCGCGGCGGCGGCCGTAATCGACATGTCCTGTTCCTCCCCAGGCCGATCGCAATCTCGGCTTCACACCTCACCAACCGATAATGCGTTCGCCGGCAAGGGCCACCCGAAACCTGACTGGTGGTTTAGCTTTGGCAAAATGTGCAACCGGCCGCGTCGGGTCGCCAGACACAGAACTGTTTTCTTTGGCGGCTAGCTAGGATTAATTGTGCGCGCTCCAGCCCCGAGGATTCGTCCATGCAGCGATTCGAAAATGCCCGCGATGCGGCACTGGCGCTTCGTCCCGACGATCCGGTCTACTGTTTCCGCCCGCAGGTGCTGAAGGCGGATGCCCTGCAGTTCATGGGCATGTTTCCCGGCAAGACCGCCTATGCGGTGAAGACCAATGGTGAGCAGATCGTGCTGAAGACATTGGTGGAATCCGGCGTCAGCACCTTCGACGTCGCTTCGCCGGGAGAGTTCGCGGCCGTGCGCGCCGTCTCGGCGGATGCCGAGATGCTCTACATGCACCCGGTCAAGGCGCAGTCGGACATCAAGCTGGCGCTGGAGAAATACGGCATCCGGGTGATCTCGCTCGACCATGAGGACGAGATCACCAAGCTGACGCGCGTCGTGCGGGCGCTCGATATCGACCCGGGCGCCATTACCGTCTTCGTGCGCATCCAGACCAAGGGCCATGCGGCTTACGAATTGTCGAAGAAATTCGGCGCCGGGCCGGCCAATGCGGTCGAGCTTGCTGAGCGGCTGAACCGGACCGGCTACAAGGTTGGCCTCTGCTTCCATGTCGGCAGCCAGATCGAGGATCCCGACACCTATGAGCGGGCGCTGGCCTCGGCCGACTGGGTGCGCAATCGCCTGACCTTCGACATTGCCGGGCTCGATGTCGGCGGCGGTTTCCCCGCCGAATACGGCCACGATCCATACCGCAAGCAGGTCGAGATGCCTTCGCTCGGCCAGCTGATGTCGCGGCTTGCCGGCGACCTGACGGAGTATCAGTTCGACCAGATGCCGCTGGTGGCCGAGCCCGGACGCGTGATCGTGGCGCGCTGCCTGTCGCTGATCGTGCGGGTGCTGCTGCGCAAGGGCAAGCGGCTCTACATCAATGACGGCATCTGGGCCTCGCTGTCGGATTCATGGACAGGCAAGATCACCCTGCCGGCCCGCTTCATCCCCGATCCGGCGATCCGCACGCGTAATGGCGACGAGAAAAACATCGTGCCCTTCAAGGTCTGCGGCGCGACCTGCGATTCCGTCGACATCCTGTCCAGGCCGTTCTGGCTGCCGGAAACGGTCGACACCGGCGACTGGATCGAGATCGGCCATATCGGCGCCTACTCGCTGTCGCTGAGGACCCGCTTCAACGGCTTTTACCCCGACACATTCGTGGAGGTGACGACGCCGTTCGACGAAGGCGACGCGCCGCAGGGGTTCGCGAGCCTGGAGACGATGGCGGATTAAGCTCCCCCTTCTCCCCTTGTGGGAGAAGGTGTCGCCGAAGGCGACGGATGAGGGGTGCTCCAGGAAAAGCCAGCGTCTCATCCGCTGGAACACCCCTCATCCGTCTCGGCGCTGCGCGCCGATCCACCTTCTCCCACAAAGGGGAGAAGGAAAGGGCGCTACAACTTCGCCAACAGCTCCGGCGTCGGCCAGCCATCCACGGGCAGGCCAAGCCGCGTCTGCTCCTTGCGGATTGCTTCGCGCGTGTTGGTGCCCAGGATGCCGTCGACCGTGCCGACATCGTAACCCTTGGCTTCGAGCTTGGTCTGCAGCGCCTTCATTTGATCGCCGCTCAGGCCCTGCTCGGGCGTGCGCGGGTCGAATTGCGGAGCGCCGGCAAACCGCGTCGCCATAACGGCGGCGGTCAGCGCATAGGTGAAGGACTGGTTCCACTCGAGATAGACATCGAAATTGTCATAGGTCAGGAAAGCGGGACCCTTGCGGCCCATCGGTAGCGCCAGGCCGGCTTTCAGGCCATTGTCGACAAGCGGGTTGCCGTTGGGCTCGGTCAC
This sequence comes from Mesorhizobium sp. M2A.F.Ca.ET.043.02.1.1, assembly GCF_003952405.1. Taxonomy (NCBI): domain Bacteria; kingdom Pseudomonadati; phylum Pseudomonadota; class Alphaproteobacteria; order Hyphomicrobiales; family Phyllobacteriaceae; genus Mesorhizobium; species Mesorhizobium sp. M2A.F.Ca.ET.043.02.1.1. The sequence goes on along the minus strand of NZ_CP034445.1, from coordinate 886,781 downwards.
GCCCCACTGAGCCCACTGCGACAGCGGTAGCTTGTTGGTGCGGCCGGTCTGGTCCCATGGCATGTCGTCGGGAACGCGCACTTCCTGGACCCAGGGCTGGTCGCGCTTCCAGCCGCGCGACATGATCTTGTTGGCGGTCGTCATGATGACGTCCGGCACGCTGTTCCTGAGATCGACCTTGCCGTCGCCATCGCCGTCGACACCCTCGGCAAGATAGTCGGTCGGCAGGATCTGCGTCTGGCCGATCTCCCCGGCCCAGGCGCCGTTGACGTCGGCCGGCAGCACGCCGCGATCGATGAGCGTCAAAAGCGGCACCAATTGCTGGCGGAAGAGCTGGGGCCGGCGGCAGTCATGGGAAAGCGTTACCAGCGCATTCAGCGTATGGAAGTCGCCCTGCACGGCGCCGAAGTCGGTCTCCAGCCCCCAGAAGGCGGCGATGATGGCCGGCTGGACGCCGAACTGCTTGTCGGCGCGGTCGAAGATTTCGGCATATTTCTTCAGATTGGCCGCGCCCTGCTTCAGGCGGTAGGCCGAAATCATGCGGTTGGAGAACTCGGTGAAAGTCTGGGTGAAGACGCCCTGGGCGCGGTCGCGCGCCAGCGCTCGCTCGTCGATGGTGGCGTCCTCCAGCGCGTCGAGCCCGGTTTCGCCGACGCCGGCCGCCTTGGCTTCGGCCGCAACACCCTGCTTCCAGGTCTCGAAGTCGCCGCCGCATTCCTGCGCCGCCGCGGGCAGTGCAAACGCGCCGACAAAAAGCGCCGCCAGGATTTCAACGCGCAATCGCATCGCTTTCCTTTCGAGACCGGCGCATGACCTGATTGTGATCCCGGATTGGGACCGCACAGGCGCATGCGAGATTTCAAAATTCAGGAGCCGCGCCAGCCACCCGCACGAGTGCGCCGCTCCGGATTACCAGCGGTTGCATGTTTCGCCGCCCGCCGTGTCGAAAAGCAGGCGGGAGGGCCGATGTCAACGGGTGTTCTGCCGCAGCCACTTCTTCCAGGCGGCTTCCGAGCCGTTGAAGACGTTGATGTCGGACTTGCCGGTCATGCCGGGCACAATGCCGGTGCCGGTGTACTGCCAGAAGGTGAAGGGATGGCTGCCGTATTTCTCACGCGGGTGCCCTGCGACCGAGCGCAGCCAGTAGGGGTAGCCGCGGAACGTCGCCAATTGGTTGTCGTCGAAGAAGTCGACCGAGGTGTAGATGATCGGCTTCTTGCCGTAGTGACGCTCGACCATCTGTAGAAAGACGGTCATCTCACTGCGGACGGTGGCTGCATCGGGGCGCAGCCTGCAGGTCGGCGATTTCGGGTTCCATTCCATGTCGAGCACCGGCGGCATGGCTGACGGGTCATTTGGGACATTGGCGATGAACCAGCGCGCCTGGGCTTCCGCCGGCGTGCAGAAATAGAAGAAATGATAGGCCGCGCGCGGGATTCCGGCTGCCCTGGTGCGTGCCCAGTGCTCGTTGAAATTCTCGTCGAAGCGGTCGCCGCCTTCGGTCGCCTTGATGAAGGCGAAGGTGATGCCGCTGGCCCTGGCGGTGGGCCAGTCGACCGAGGTCTGGTATTTGGAGACATCGGTGCCGTGGATGGCGTAGGTCCATGGCGCGCCGCTGTCCCACTCATGCGGCTTGGAATCCTCGAATTTGGGCGCGCGCACGGTGACCGTCTGCGAGGATGGCGACAACGGCGAAAGGTCGTCGACGGTTGAGCAGGCGCAGAGCAGCGTCAGCATCAGGATGGCCGCGAGACGGCGCATGATATTCCCCGAGCCGGGTTCAGCCGGCCGCTGATGGGTCCTTTACTGATGGTGGTCGCTAACCTCGCGTCCCCCTGCCGGACGATCGCCCCACGAGATCGTCCGCCTTATTTGTCCGTCCATGTCGTTGTCCCAAAACCGCTGTGCAATTTCGGGCGACATGGACAAGTTGATCGCCGAACATGGTTGATAATCCATTGACGGCGCTCGACTACGCCGGTGATTTTGCGGAAGCAATGGCGGCAAATCGATGACATAAATCGTGCCGGCGAATCCAAAGAGGCGGGGAAAGATGCGGGCTGTCGCGAAGTTCATCAAGTGTCTGCTTGGCCTGGTGATCCTGGCGGTGGTCGCGCTCTTCGCCTGGCTCTATTTCGCGCCGCCGGAACTGATCCGGGTCGGCGCCGGCTATTCGGCCAAGATCGTCTGCTCGAACGTCTTCATTGCCGGCCGCGACGCTAACCAGGTTCTGGCCGTCGACGTGCAGGCGCCGGGCCATCCGCTGCTCAGGCTGATGAAAATCTCCGTCGACAAGGAAAGGGGACTTGTCTCCGCCGGCCTGCTGTGGGTGCTGGGCAAGAGCGTCGCGGTGGAACGCGACGGCGTCGGCTGCGCCTCGGTTCCCGACGGTGATACCGGGAAGGCGCGACAGACATCGCTGCGCGCGGCAGCTTCCGCACCGGCGCAGGCGGACGCGCTTTGGCCCGATGGCGAGCGCGTGGATGCGTCACAAAATCCCGAGGTCGCGAAAATCGTCGACGACTCGGCCATGGCCGGACCCGGCATGCGCGCCATCGTGGTGGTGAAGAACGGCCGCGTCGTCGCCGAGCGTTATGGCGACGGCTTCTCGGCCAAGACGCCGCTGCTCGGCTGGTCAATGACCAAGACGGTCAATGCCGCGATCGTCGGCACGCTGGTCAAGGACGGCAAAATGGCGATCGACAACAAGGGTCTGGTCAAGGCGTGGAAGGCCGATGGCCGCGCCGCCATCAGCGTTGCCGACATGATGGCGATGTCGAGCGGGCTGGAATTCAACGAGGATTATGGCGATGTCGCCGACGTGACGCGCATGCTCTATCTCGAGCCGGACATGGCCGGCTTCGCCGAGGCCAAGCAGCTAACCGGCGAGGTCGGAAAGGTGTTTTCCTATTCGAGCGGCACGGCGGTGATGCTGTCTCGGCTGTGGCAGGACGCGATCGGCGACAAGGCCAAGGCGCTGGCCTGGCCGCGCACGGCGCTGTTCGAGCCGCTCGGCATGCACAGCGCGGTGCTGGAGACCGACGAGCAGGGCACCTTCGTCGGTTCGTCCTATCTCTACGCCACCGCGCATGACTGGGCGCGCTTCGGCCAGTTCCTGCTGCAGGGCGGAACCTGGAACGGCAACCAGATCCTGCCTGCCGGTTTCGTCGACTGGATGCGCGAGCCGGCGCTGGCGTCGAAGGTCTACGGCAAAGGCCAGCTCTGGATCGAAGGCCCGGGCGACGAAGACAAGCCCGGCGCCGGTGCTGCCGCCGGTCTGCCCAAGGACACCTACTGGATGGAAGGCCATGACGGCCAGACGGTCGCGATCATTCCGTCGGAGCAGCTGGTGGTGGTGCGGCTTGGGCTGACGCCGGCCAAGCTAGGCTACCGGCCGCAGACCATGGTGGGAGCGCTGGTGAAGGCGCTGCACTAGTGCGTTTCACCGTTTCATAGAAACGGCGAAACGCCCTATCTATTTGTTTTTACGCAATTTCGGACGGAAAACCGCTCACACTTTTCCTGGAATTGCTCCAGTAGCACTTGCTATTTGGAGGATCCGATCATGCCGAGCCAGGCATAGCCGCGATAAAGCGTTCTGAAACGGAAGGTTGCGCCGGTGCGCTGCGATTCCGATTCAAGCACGTCGCGCAGCGAGGCGCGCGGCGAAACATGGAATTTCCGCAGCCAGCCGCGCAGCATCGTTCGGAACCAGCGCGGCAGGCCCTCCTGCTGGCCAAAATCGACGACATGCAGCGAGCCGCCAGGCGCGAGCGCGGCCAGCGCTGCCGATACCGTCTTCTCCCAGCCGGGGATCATCGACAGCGAATAGGACACGAAGACGCGGTCGAATTGCTCGACGTCGAACAACGCCTTGGCGTCGAAATCGGTGGCGTCGCCGGGCGCCAGTTTGACCTTGCCGGAGAGACCTTCGCGAGCGATGGCGGCATTGGCCGTCTCCAACATCTCGGCCGAGATGTCGAGGCCGAAGAAGCGAGCGTCGGGAAAGCGGCGGGCGGCCAGCGCGATGTTGCGGCCAGTGCCGCAGCCGAGCTCCAGCACGGTGCCGCCTTGCGGCACGTCCAACCCGTCGATCAGCCGGTCGCGGCCGAGCAGGTAGTATTTGCGGGTCAGGTCGTAGATGTGGCGCTGCCAGCGGTAGACGCCGTCCATCAGTTCGGCATGGCTGGCCGGCAGCTCCGTCGTGCTCATGCTGCGCTCTTCACGTAAAGGTGGAAGCCGCCATAGATCGCCGAGCGGTCTTTTGCCGAGAATTCGCGCGAGGCGTCGGCCTCGTAGGTCCATTGGTCGAGCAGCGAGCTGGAGACGCGGCCGGGCAGCAGGCTGGGTTCTGCCGCCGTGCGGAAGATGACACGGGCGCCAACCGAAGCGCTACGGGTGATCTCGGTCCACAGCGCGTTGAGCAGGTCGTCGGTCATCCAGTCCTGCGCGTCGAGCAGGACGAAGCGATCGACGCTGCCGGCGTCCTTGGCGGCCAGGAACTTGATCAGGTTGGCGTGGTGGATGGCGACGCGATCGATGTTGTCGCGGATCGTTTTGTAATTGCGCTGTTCCAGATAGGCAGGCAGCGCCGCCTCGCCGGGCTGCGGATAGCGGCGGGCAAAGGCCTGCCAGGCGAAGTAGTTGTTCTTCAGCGGGAAATCGCAGGCGAGCTTTTCGAGCCGAGCCTTCAAGACGCTCGCCATCGAGCCGTCGCCGGAGGTGATCAGCGAATCGTACTGCGCCGGCGGGATGCCGAGGCCGAACAGCGAAGCCTTACGCGAGGTCGCCCAGCGCAGCAGCTTCTTGTCGAAGACGGGCGCCAGTTCCTCGTTGAAGAAGCGGCGCTGCTCGCCGATATTCTGCGCCTTCATGATGCCGGCCGGGTCGACACCAAACAGCTTGCCGACGCGATGGCCCATGGCGATGAAGAGCCCGAGCAGGCCGGTCTGGTAGAAGTTGCGGTCGAAGACCGAGATGCGGCGGCGGCCGCGCCAGTTGCGACGCTCCCAGTAGTGGCGGCTGACCGCATCGAGATGCGGCGCGATGAAGCGATCGTAGGCATCGGAATTGTGGCTGGTATCGGCGGCGCCGAAGAAGCGGAAGAGGTCGCCTTGCGACGGCAGATGGCGCACCGCTTCCAGCTTCATGCGGTTGAGCGCGATGTGCGCGGCATTGAGATCGACGGCGTCGATCCTGGCCGGCGAGCGGGTCAGGTAGGCCAGAATGTTGCAGCCACCCGAGGCGATCGTGACGACGCGATGACCGGCGCCGAGCTGCATGGCCTCCATGTCGACATCCGGGTCTTCCCAGATCTGCGGATAGACCAGACCGGAGAACAGGAAGGCGAAGAGCCGCTCGGAAATGCCGTCCTTCGACAATGCGCGGTTCTGGTAGACGGCCTTTCCGACTTCCTTGCCTCGACGATAAACGAGTTCTCCGGATACGTCCGACATGGAAAGGTGATTCCCCGTTTGCGTTGGCGCAAGCGGGTAGCGCAGCGTCATGACAGGCAGGTGACAGCCTGTTGACGGCAGGCTGTCACGAATTCTTACGCGCTTCCGAAGCCTCCAGGTGTCGGCGTGGTGACCATGACGGCTTCGCCGGCATCGAGCGTGGTCTGGTCGCAGGCCTTGAGGATGTCGACCGAGCCGTCATTGCGCCTGACCTTGGTCGAGCCCGACTCGCCGTCGCCGCCGCCGTCGAGACCCTGGGGCGGCCGGCTTCGATGCGAGGACAGGATCGCGCATCCCATCTTCTCGAGAAAACGGATTGTGCGCCTGGTGCCGTCGCCGGCATTCCACTTGCCCTTGCCGCCGGAGCCTTCGCGGATGTGGAAGTCTTCCAGCACGACGGGGAAGCGCAGTTCCAGCACCTCCGGATCGGTGAGGCGCGAATTGGTCATGTGGGTGTGAACGCCGGAGGTGCCGGCAAAACCGCGGCCCGAATTCATCCGGCCGGCCGGTGAGCCGGAGCAGATCGTCTCGTAATACTGGTATTTCTTGTTGCCGAAGGTGAGGTTGTTCATCGTGCCTTGCGCATTGGCCATGGCGCCCATCGCGCCGAACAATGCGTTGGTGACATGCTGCGAGGTCTCGACATTGCCGGCGACGACGGCGGCGGGGTAGGCTGGCTTCAACATCGAGCCGTCGGGGATGACGATGTTGATCGGCCTGAGGCACCCGGCATTCATCGGGATCATGTCCTCGACCATGACGCGGAAGGCATAGAGTACGGCTGCGCGCGCCACCGGCTCCGGCGCGTTGAAATTGTTCTCCATGACAGGCGAGGTGCCGGTGAAATCGACGGTCGCCTCGCGCTTTTTCCGGTCGACGGTGATCTTCACCCTGATCACTTGGCCGGTGTCGGTCGGGTATTCGTAAGCGGCGCTGTCGGGAAGCCGCTCGATCACGCGGCGCACGCTCTCGGCGGCATTGTCCTGGACATGGCCCATATAGGCCTCGACGACATCGAGGCCGAAATGCGCGACCATCTTGCGCAGTTCCGCCACACCCTTTTCGTTGGCGGCGATCTGCGCCTTGAGATCGGCGATGTTCTGGGCAGGATTGCGCGCGGGGTAGGGATGGTCGGTCAGCAGTGCCTCCAGCTCCGTCTCGCGGAAGCGGCCGCGATTGACGATGCGGAAATTGTCGAACAGCACGCCTTCCTCATCGACCGTTGTCGCAAGCGGCGTCATCGAGCCGGGTGCGGTGCCGCCGACATCGGCGTGATGGCCGCGAGAGGCCGCCCAGAACAGGATCTCGCTCTGGGCATCGTCGAAGACAGGCGTCACCACCGTGATGTCGGGCAGATGCGTGCCGCCATTGTACGGCGCGTTGAGCGCGAAGACGTCGCCGGGATGGATGTCGCCGGAATTCAGGCGGATGACGGTTTCGACGGAACGGTCCATCGAGCCCAGATGCACCGGCATGTGCGGCGCGTTGGCGACCAGCGCGCCATGGCGGTCGAACACGGCGCAGGAAAAATCGAGCCGCTCCTTGATGTTCACCGAATAGGCGGTGTTCTGCAGCGTCACGCCCATCTGCTCGGCGATCGACATGAAGAGGTTGTTGAACACCTCCAGCATCACAGGATCGGCCTCGGTGCCGAGCGCCGCGGCACGCGCTTTCCGTTCCGTGCGGCGGATCACGACGTGGTTGAGACCGGTGATTTCGGCCCGCCAGCCGGGCTCGACGACAATGGTCTGGTTCGGCTCGATGATCAGCGCGGGGCCGGCGACCGTGTTGGATGGCCTCAGGTTTTCACGGCGATAGACGCCGGCCTCGTGCCAGCGGCCCTCGGTATAGATGCGCCGGCTTTCCGAAGGCTTGGGCTCGACTCCTGCCGCTCCGTCAGGGGCGGAGGTTTCAGCCTTGTCCTGTCGAGCGGCCTCCATGCCTTCGACGGCGACGGTTTCTACGACGATCGGCTTGTCGTCATAGATGAATCCGAACTGCGCCCTGTGCGCGGCCTCGAAATCGCTTCTGGCGCGGAAGATCGAGCCATGCTCGAAATTCACCGGCAGGGCCGTGTCGGTGCCGTCGTAGCGGACATGCAGCACGGGCCTCGTCGAAAGCGCCTCCTCGGCAATGCCCTGTTCGCCGAGTTCGGCGACGACCTCGCTGCGCAAGGCCGCGATGAGCGCCTCGACCGCGGATCGGGATTCCTCGGAAAGCGGCTGCAGCAGACCCTGCTGGCGCGAGGCGAAGACCGACGAGAGGCCGATCCCGTAAGCGGAAAGCAGGCCGGAAAAGGGATGGATCAGCACCGCTTCCATGCCGAGCGCGTCGGCGACTAGGCAGGCGTGCTGGCCGCCGGCGCCGCCGAAACAGTTCAAGAGATATTCCGTGACATCATAGCCGCGCTGCACCGAGATCTTCTTGATGGCGTTGGCCATGTTCTCGACGGCGATGGTGACAAAGCCTTCGGCGACCGCCTCGGGCGAACGGCCGTCGCCGATCTGGGCGGCAAGTGCCGTGAATTTCTCGCGAACCGCGCCAGCGTCGAGCGGCTGGTCCTGGCCGGCGCCGAAGATCGCCGGGAAGAAATCGGGCTGCAATTTGCCGAGCATGACATTGGCGTCGGTGACGGCGAGCGGGCCGCCGCGCCGGTAGGCGGCGGGGCCGGGATTGGCGCCGGCCGAATCCGGGCCGACGCGGAAGCGTTCCGCCTCGTAATGCAGGATCGAGCCGCCGCCGGCGGCGACCGTGTGGATGCGCATCATCGGCGCGCGGATGCGCACGCCGGCGACCTCGGTATCGAAGGCGCGCTCATATTCGCCGTCATAATGGGCAACGTCGGTCGACGTGCCGCCCATATCGAAGCCGATGACTTTTTCGAAGCCAGCGAGCTTCGCCGTCTCGACCATGCCGACGACCCCGCCGGCCGGGCCGGAAAGCAGCGCGTCCTTGCCCTGGAACATATCGGCGGCGGTGAGGCCGCCCGACGACATCATGAACATCAGCCGCGGCCCGGCGCCCAACTCGCCCGCTACACGCTGCACATAGCGCGACAGGATCGGCGACAGGTAGGCGTCGACCACGGTGGTGTCGCCGCGGCCGACCAGCTTGATCAGCGGCGAGACCTCGTGGCTGACTGAAATCTGGCTGAAGCCGACCTTGCGGCAGACTTTTGCCACGGCTTTTTCGTGGTCCGGGTATTTCCAGGCATGCATGAAGACGATGGCGACCGCGTCGATGCCATCGGCCCTGGCCTGCTCGATCACCGGGCGGCAGGCGGCGATGTCGAGCAGACGCTCAACGCAGCCATCGGCGCGCACGCGTTCGTCGACCTCGATCACCCGCTCGTAGAGCTGCTCGGGCAGGATGATCTCCTTGGCGAAGATATCCGGCCTTGCCTGGTAAGCGATGCGCAAAGCGTCGCGAAAACCCTTGCTGATGAGCAGCAGCACACGGTCGCCCTTGCGCTCGAGCAGCGCATTGGTGGCAACGGTGGTGCCCATTTTGACGTCGCCGATCGCGTCGGCGGAAATGGCGGCGCCGGCCTTCAGACCCAACAGGTCGCGGATGCCCTGGATGGCTGCGTCCGCATAAGCCTCGGGATTCTCGGACAGGAGTTTTCGAGGGTGCAGCCGGCCGTGCGGATCACGGCCGATGATGTCGGTGAAGGTGCCGCCGCGGTCGATCCAAAAATCCCATCTCCGTGTTTCCGCGGCTGCCGGCATTCTGCTTGTCCACTCATGTCTTCGTGCGCATGTTCTGTTAGTTCGGGATTTCCCCGCCAGCAATTGCAAGTTGATGTTACATATCGAAATGCAACGTTACGAAACCGTCGAGCCTGCTGATGCATTTCCCCTGCGACCGCTCACCGAAACGTGAGCGTCTGTTGAAGGAGACATACCATGAAGAAGCTCATCTTGGCGTCTGTTTCGGCGCTCGCCCTGCTGGGGGTCGCGGCTTGCAGCGACAGTGGCACCGACAATACCACCACCCAGAGCACCAATCCGCCGGCCAACGAGCAGCCGATGAAGCCTGCTTCGCCCGACGCTTCGAAGCCCGCTGAACCGGCTCCGGCAACAAACCCGGCTCCTGCCGCGCCTGCGCAGTAAGATCCGACCATATAAATTCAAGGAAGGCCGGCAATGCCGGCCTTCCTTTTTGCTCCACCGATCCCGAAGGTCGCCCATCACCTGCGGCATTGTCCAGGCTTGATAGAACCGCCCGGTTCGCTCTATGAAGCCGGCATGTCGATTTGGGACCGCCTTGGCGACTTCATCGCTCGTGTTTCGTCATCGGCGTCCTCGGGCGTCGCGGATGTCGTCGAAGCCGTGCGTACCGTGTTTTCCGGCGATCCGGACCTGCGCCGGCGCGTTGCCTTCTCGGTGGCCATGATCGCGCTCTCCGCCAAGATGGCCAAGGCAGACGGCATCGTCACCCAGGACGAGGTGCGCGCCTTCCAGGAAATCTTCGAGGTGCCGCCGAGCGAGACACGCAACGTGGCGCGGCTTTACGATATCGCCAAGCAGGATGTCGCCGGATTCGAGACCTATGCCCAGCGCATGGCGCAGCTTTGCGGCTCCGGCCATGCAAACTGCATGATGCTGGAAGACATACTCGACGGGTTGTTCCACATCGCCAAGGCGGATGGCCTCATCCACGAGCAGGAAGGGCAATTCCTGCATCGGATCGCGGAGATTTTTCAGATCGACGAGGCGCATTACGAGGCGATCCTGTCCAGGCACGTCGATCTTGGCGCCGCCGATCCCTATGTCGTCCTGGGGATCGACCGGGGCAGGCCGTTCGAGGAGATCAGGAAACGCTATCGCAAGCTGATCTCGGACAATCATCCCGACCGGCTGATCGCGCGCGGCTTGCCGCAGGAATTCATCAAGATCGCCACGACCAGGGTCGCCGCGATCAACGCCGCCTATGAGATGATCGAGCGGGGCCTCAGGCACGCATGAGCGGTTTTCTGCCCGACCATCCAGAGGCGGAGGTTCGGGTCTCGCCCAATTTCGGCCCGCGCCGCGAGACGCTTCGGCCCGACATGATCGTGCTGCACTATACCGGTATGGCAAGCGGCGCCGGCGCCGAGGCGTGGCTGTGCGACCCGGCGAGCGAGGTGTCTTCGCATTACCTCGTTCATGAGGACGGCCGTGTCGTGCAAATGGTGCGCGAGAGCGATCGCGCCTGGCATGCCGGCAAGAGTTCCTGGCTCGGGCGAACCGACATCAACTCCTGCTCGGTCGGCATCGAGATCGTCAATCCCGGGCACACGCTGGGCTACAAGGCCTTCCCGCGGCGGCAGATCGGCGCCGTGATCGAGTTGTGCGCGGGTATCGCGGAACGCCATTCCATTCCCGCGGCAAGGGTGCTCGCCCATTCGGACGTGGCACCGGGCCGCAAGGTCGATCCGGGCGAGAAATTCCCCTGGAAGGCACTGTTCGCGGCCGGTATCGGACATCTCGTGGCGGCGGCGCCGATAAAGGCGGGCGCTGCACTGAAGGCCGGCGATGCGGGCGCCGACGTTGAAGCACTGCAAGCGATGCTGGCGCTCTATGGCTACGGTGTCGAGATATCGGGTGACTATGACCGGCAGACGGAAATCGTGGTGGCGGCCTTCCAGTTACATTTCCGCCGGCGGCTGGTCGACGGCGTGGCGGACAATTCGACGATCCGCACACTGCAGAGGCTCCTGGCTTCCGTAAAGGCAACTCCCGTCAAAAAGTCGCGTCGGGATCCTTAAATTACAATCTGTCACTCAAAGTGAATTGCGCCGCCTTCATTGCCGCCAATTCCGCCTGCAAATGCCCCTTCCGCAAGTTGTCGGGCGTCTATCCCCCCAAGGCACCCGATGTTGAGTTGACCTAACTGTGCGAAGTTCTTCGTGCAGCTCTAACAGAACAGGACTACATGCAAAAATTGACCGTTGTAGCGGCAGCCGTTGCTGCCGGAGTGATAAGTTTTGCCTTCAACCAGGCCAACAGTGCCCCGCTGAGCCCCAGGGCGGACAACGGCCTTGCAGCCGTAACGCCAAAGGCAGCCTCGAGCACCAAGACGGCAAAAACCGCGCGGGCTGCTCCAGCAAGGGTTCAGAAGGCCGTCGCAACGCGGGTGACAAAATCGACGGCCAAACGCGCCAAGCGCGGCAGAAAGGCTGTCGATCTCACCACGACGGCCTCGATTCAACCCGGCAAGATCGCCGTGGCGACGCCCGCTGCCGCCGGCGAAGGCCAGTATTCGGCGATCATCGCCCGCTATGCCGCGAGCTATGGCGTGCCGGTGTCGCTAGCCAAGGCCGTCATCAAGATCGAAAGCAACTATCGGCCGAACATGGTCGGCGGCGCCGGCGAGATCGGCCTGATGCAGATCAAGCCGGCGACGGCCCGCATGATGGGTTATACCGGTTCGGCCAAGGGATTGTTCGATCCCGACACCAACATCAAATACGGCATGAAGTATCTCGCCATGGCGCGGGACCTTGGCGGCGGCACCACCTGCGGCACGATCCTGAAATACAATGCCGGCCACGGAGCGACGCGGATGAACCCGGTCTCCGCCGCCTATTGCAGCAAGGTGAAGGTGCAGATGGTGGCGCTGGGCTCGCCGGCCTGACGCTATGCAGCGCGGCGGATTTGGGCAACGCGCGCTTTATCCACGTCGTTGCCCCAAACCGCCGCGCATTTGGGGCGAGGCGCTTTTTCGTTTGCGTTTTCAGCCGGGAATCCCTTTATACGCGCTTGCCAGCTGGCCGGGCGGCCGCACCCGCGGGAGCCGAAAGGTTGCGGGTGAGGAAAGTCCGGGCTCCATGGAGACACGGTGCCGGCTAACGGCCGGCGGGGGCGACCCCAGGGAAAGTGCCACAGAAAGCAAACCGCCGCGGCATTGCCGCGGCAAGGGTGAAAGGGTGGGGTAAGAGCCCACCGCGCGACTGGCAACAGGAGCGGCAGGGCAAACCCCACCGGGAGCAAAACCGAATAGGGGCGGTGCGAGGGGAAACCTTCGAGGGCTGTTTCCGGCCCACCGTCCGGGTTGGTTGCGTGAGGCGCATGGCAACATGCGCCCGAGATGAATGGCCGCCACGTTCTCGTCGCAAGGCGAGGGCCATACAGAACCCGGCTTACAGGCCAGCTGGCATTTTTTCTCGTAACGATAGCTGAACGGGATCAGAAGGTTACGCCGATGAGCGGGTCTTCTGATTCAAGGGTCCTGCAATACAACCTCCCAATGCTGCCAAACGTGTTCTTGAAGCCGGTGCGATTAAATCGTACCTTCCAAGAAAGGACAGGAGCACGTCATGGGCCAGGTCGATAAACGTAGCATCACGCTTTCGCCGGAACTGGCGCAGGCAGTCGACGATGTGGTCGCCGCGGGCGAATATGCTTCCGCGAGCGAGGTGATCCGCGATGCGCTCAGGCAGTGGAAGGAGCGCCGCGACCTGCTCGGCTACACCGTGGAGGAGTTGCGGGAATTGGTGCAGGAGGGGATCGATAGCGGACCGGCGCTGGACGGTCCCCCCTTAATGGAGCGATTGCGCGCCAGATATTCGAAGATGGCGGAAGCCAAAGGCGCTGACGAGTGAAGTACCGCCTGCTTCCACAGGCACTGGTCGACCTCGAAGCTATCGGCGACTATATCGCCGCCTACAATCCTAATGCCGCAATCCGCTTTGTGGAAACTCTTCAGCGGCGATGGGACTTGCTAACCCTCCATCCCCGATCAGGCGCACCGCGCGACGACATCCTGCCGGGCATTCGCCACCTTGTCGTCGGGGAGTACCTTACGTTCTATCGAATTGGCGACGATGCGATCGAAATCCTGCGCGTGTTGCATGGCCGGCGAAGGATCGAGACAGAGGATATGGGACCCTAAAGCGCGTCGCGTTGAAACTGATTCAGGCGACGCGCTTAAGTCTTTGTTTTGATGCGTGTCGTTGTCCGCTCAACTGGCGACTTTGTCCAACGACGCCTCGATCGCCTGCCAAAGCTCCTCGACCGGCTCGCAGCCGATCGACAGGCGCACGAAGCCGGGCGGCACGGCGTCGCCGCGCTTCGAGCGCCGTTCGGCCGAGGTGTGCACGCCACCGAAGGAAGTCGCCGATTCAATCAGCGCGCAATTGTCGATGAACGCCTCGGCCTTCTGTTCCGAGGCCAGTTCGAACGAGATCAGGAAGCCGAAGCGATCCATCTGGGCGCGAGCCAGATTGTGCGAGGCATCGCCCTCGAGGCCGGGATAGCGCAGGCCGCTGACCGCGCGATGGGTTCTCATCTTCATTGCGATCGTTTCGGCCGAGGAACACATCCGGTCGAAACGCACCTCCAGCGTTTCCAGCCCGCGATGCACAAGCCAGGCCTCGAAGGGACCGGGGATGCCGCCGACCAGGCTGCGCCAGTCGGTCACCTTGGCGATGATGTCGGCATCGCGGCTCGCGACATGGCCGAAGAGCACATCGGAATGACCGTTCACCGCCTTGGTGTCGGCGGAGACGACGATGTCGGCGCCGAGGTCGAGCGGACGCTGGCCGAAGGGCGTCATCGTCGTGTTGTCGACGACCAGCAGCCCGTCCTGCCTGTGAACGGCTTCGGCCACCGCCGTGATATCGCAGATGTCCAGCCGGGGATTGGACGGCGTCTCGGCAAAAACCAGCCGGTAACCATCGAAGCCGCCGTCGAGGAAGGTTGGCGTCGGCCTGGTGTCGCAGGCAAGGCCGAGGGGATTGAGAAAGCGCTCGGCCATGGCGCGCGTGGCGTGATAGCCGTCTGACGGCAGAAGCACGCGGTCGCCTGCTTTCAGCAGCGCGAAAAACACCGACGAGATTGCGCCCATTCCGGACGGGAAGGCGACGCATTGCGCGCCTTCGAGGTGGCCAAGCGCGTGCTCGACGGCGCGCCAGGTCGGATTGTCGTAGCGGCCATACTGATCGAAGCCGACCTCTGCGCCCGGCGTGTGGAAGATCGATGCCATGGTCAGCGGCAGCGGAATCGGGTCGCCCTTGGCGAAATCGCGGCTGCGCAAATGGGCAAGCGCCGCGGCGCGGGACTTCGCTTTCTCGGACATCAGGCTTCATCCCTTCGGCTGAATAGAAATTGCCAGAGACGCTATGCGTGCCGGCTGTTTGCGGCAAGCAGCGTCCTTTTGGGCCAGAGGGCTCTAAACGCTTCGTTAGGCTTAATGGACGATAAAGACGAGACGTGCCTTCAGCCTGCGCTTTGTGGTTGTGATGTGCGTGTTTGTGATGCCTGTTCCCGTTGACGCCCATAGTACCCCATGATATCCCGTTCACATCATCAAGCTTTCGTTCCGCGTCAGGGTGAAGCGTACGCCAATCGGGCAGCCGCGGCGGCTGCGCGTTTGCCGGTTTTCGCCCCGGTGAATGAAGCGATTTGCCGCAAGTGCGGCGAGGGCGCGGAGAACAACATGGGAAGGGGTGCGGCGGCGGAAGCGGCTGTAGCGTTCATTGGACCGATTTCTGTCAAACGCGGTAAACAGGATCGATGCGAAGGGGCGGGTCTCCGTTCCGGCGCATTTCCGTGCGGTGGTTCAGAAACGCGGCTATTCGGAGCTTTACGCGCTGCGCTGCCTGGACCTGCCGGCCATGGATGTCGGCGGACTCGACCTGCTCGACCGCTACGAGCAGCGGATCGCGCTGGAGGATCCCTTTCTGCAGACGGCGGACGATATGTCGTTCTTCTGCCATGGCGACGGGACGTTCCTGAAGCTCGATCAGGATGGCCGCATCACCATGAGCGACTTCATCCGCGAGCATACGGGCATCTCGAACGAGGTGGCCTTTGTCGGCCGCGGCAATTTCTTTCAGATATGGGAGCCGGGACGGCTTTCCGCCTATGGGGCGCAGGCGCGCGCCAGGCTTTTGCAGCTTCGGCAGGGGACGAAGCCCGGGGAGCGATCGGAATGATGGCTGGCCACGGCGATGATCCTCACGCCGTTGGCGGACCGGCCCGCCACATTCCGGTCCTCCTTGCCGAGGTGCTCGACGCGCTTGCGCCGCAGGCCGGCGAGACGATCGTCGACGGGACATTCGGTGCCGGCGGCTACACCAGCGCCATCCTCGATCGCGGCGCCTCCGTCATTGCCATCGACCGCGACCCGGACGCAATCGCGGCGGGCAAGGCGCTGGAGCGGCAGGCCGGCGGCCGGCTGAGGCTTGTCCAGGCGCCGTTCTCGACGCTGGACGAACATGTCGAGGGCGCCGACGGCGTGGTGCTCGACATCGGTGTTTCCTCCATGCAGTTCGACCAGGCGGAGCGCGGCTTTTCCTTTCGCGCCGATGGGCCGCTCGACATGCGCATGGCGCAGTCGGGGCTTTCCGCCGCCGACGTCGTCAACACCTTCAAGGCCGGCGATCTTGCCCGCATCTTCGGCTTTCTCGGCGAGGAGCGCCATGCCGGCCGCATCGCACGCATGATCGAGAGCCGGCGCGAGAAGAGACTGTTCGAGCGCACGCTCGATCTCGCCGACGCCATCGAAACGCATATCGGACGCGGACCCAAGGACAAGATCCATCCGGCCACGCGCGTCTTCCAGGCGTTGCGCATCTTCGTCAATGACGAGCTTGGCGAGCTTGCAAGGGCGCTGCTGGCGGCCGAGCGGGCGCTGAAGCCCGGCGGCCGACTTGCCGTGGTGACCTTCCATTCCCTGGAAGACCGTATCGTCAAGCGCTTCATCGCCGACCGTTCCGAAGCCGCCAGCGGCTCGCGACACATGCCCGACGCGCCGCAGCGCGCCGCGACTTTCCGTAAAGCTGGCGGCGGCGTGACGCCGGGGGAGGCCGAGATAGCGGCCAACCCGCGAGCGCGCTCGGCCAGGCTGCGCGCTGCGATCCGCACAGATGCCCCGGCGCGTGCGGGCGATTTTTCGATTTTCGGCCTTCCAAAGCTTCCCGCCGTCGAACGGCCGGGAGAGAGGTGAGCACGTGTTTCGTACCAGCGACATAGTCCTGATCGCCGTCATGGTCTCGGCCGCGGCCCTGACCTACAAGGCCAAGCGCGAGGCCGAGGAGCAACTGGCGTCCGTGCAGAAGATCCAGGCGCAGATCCGGTACGAGGAAGACACGATCGATCTTCTCAAGGCGGATTGGAGCCTGCTTACCCAGCCGTCGCGGCTGCAGAAGCTTGCCGACGTCTACAAGAGCCAGCTGGGCCTCGAACCGGTCGGCGCACGCCAGATCGGTGGCCTTGACGACATTCCGGTGAAACCGCTGACCATCGAGGACCTTTCCTCTCAGCGGCTTGGCGGCATGGCCGACAGTTCCGGCAATGGACCTGGGGACGACAAGGACCCCGTCGTCACGGGGAGCACGGTGCAATGATCAGCGGGCTTCCAAGGATCGGCGACCTGCTGAAACGCCGGAAGAAGACCGTCGAGGACGGCTCAATCGTCGTCGACGCCGCGCGCAAGGCAACGGGCGGCAAGGCCAGGACCCGCATCGTCATGACGATGGCGGTGTTCTTCACCCTCTATTCCACGATTGCCGGCAGGCTTGTCTATCTCGGCCTGCAGAATCCGGACCTGTCCGACGGCCCGCAGAGCAGGGTCACCGCGTCGCGTCCCGATATCGTCGACCGCAACGGCGAAGTGCTGGCGACCGACATCAAGACCGCGTCGCTGTTTGCCGAGCCGCGGCGCATCGTCGATGCCGACGAAGCGATCGAGAAATTGTCGACCGTGCTGCCGGAGATCGACTACGAGCAGACCTATCGCAAGCTCAAGAGCGGCGCCGGCTTCGTCTGGCTGCAGCGCCAGCTGACGCCGAAGCAGCAGGCCGACATCATGGCGCTGGGCGTTCCCGGCCTCGGCTTCCGCACCGAAAAGCGCCGGTTCTATCCGAGCGGCGAGACCTCGTCCTATATCGTCGGCCTGACCAATATCGACAATCAGGGCATCTCCGGCATGGAGAAGTATATCGACGAGCAGGGGCTGAGCGACCTGCAGGCGTCGGGCCTTGCCATAGCCAAGGACCTCAAGCCTGTCAGGCTTTCGATCGATCTGCGCGTCCAGCATGTAGTGCGCGACGAGATCGCCGCTGGGCTCGAGCGCTATCGCGCCATGGGCGCCGGCGCCGTCGTGCTGAACATCAAGACGGGCGAAGTGATGGCGATGGCCTCGGTGCCGGACTTCGACCCGAACAATCCGTACAATGCCCAGGACAAGGACCGGCTGAACCGCATGTCGGCGGGCCTCTACGAGATGGGCTCGACCTTCAAGAGCTTCACCTCGGCGATGGCGCTCGATTCCGGCAAGGCGACGATGAACAGCCGCTTCGACGCGTCGCATCCGATCCGGGTCGGCCATCAGGCCATTCACGATTTCCACGGCAAGAACCGCGTGCTGTCGCTGCCGGAGGTGTTCCTCTATTCGTCCAACATCGGCTCGGCCAGGGAGGCAGAGCTTGTCGGCATCGAGGGGCACCGCGAATTCCTGCATCGCCTCGGCATCCTCGACAGGATGCAGACCGAACTGCCGGAGGTCGCGCGCCCGACCGAACCCAAGGTCTGGAAACAGGTCAATTCGTTCACCATCGCCTTCGGCCATGGCGTGTCGACGACGCCGCTGCAGGCCGCCGTCGGCTGCGCGGCGCTGATGCAGGGCTATCTGATCCAGCCGACATTCCTGGTCCGCAGCGAACAGGAGGCGATGGCGGTGGCCAAGAAAGTGGTCAGCGATAAGACGGTCGAAGGCATGCGCTATCTCTATACGCTCAATGCCGAGAAGGGCTCGGCCAGAAACGCCAGGGCTCCCGGCTACCGCGTTGGCGGCAAGACCGGAACGGCCGAGAAGGTCATCAACGGCCGTTACTCCAAGGAGTTGAATTTCAACACCTTCGTCGCCGCCTTCCCGATGGACGATCCGCAATTTCTGGTGTTCACGATCGCCGACGCCCCGCATCCGGAAAAGCCCGGGATGACGGACGTCGCCGCCAACAATGCGGGGGTTATCGCCGGCAATATCATCAGGCGCTCGGCGGCCATGCTTGGCGTGAAGCCAGATTTCAGCCATGAAAATGGTGCAACGCTGGTTTCCTATCAGTGATTCTTGGGGCGCGCCGGCAACTGCGCGCTATTTTGTTGCAGTGAACGGGACTCAATGCATCTAAAAGATCTAGCCGGTATCCTGCCTGTCGAGGGAACAGCTTCCCGCGATCTGGAGGTTACCGGACTTTCCTCCGATTCCCGCGCGGTCAAGACCGGCGTCGTCTTCTTTGCGCTTGCCGGCAGCAAGGCCGATGGCTCCGCCTATGCCGCCGATGCCGCCAGCCGGGGTGCCGCCGCGATCGTCACAGGCAAGGGCACGGCGGTTTCCGGCCTGTCGATCCCGGTTCTTGCCGTCGATGATCCGCGCCATGCGCTGGCGCTCGCCGCCGCCCGCTTCTTCGGCCGCCAGCCTGAGACCATGGTCGCCGTGACGGGCACCGCCGGCAAGACATCCGTCGCCGCCTTCACCCGCCAGATCTGGGAGCAGGCTGGCTTTGCCGCCGCCTCGATCGGCACGACCGGCGTGGTAGCGCCCGGCCGCAACGAATATGGCTCGCTGACCACGCCCGACCCGGTGGCGCTGCACCGGTTGCTCAAGGAACTGGCGGATGCCGGCGTAACCCATGCCTCGATGGAAGCCTCGAGCCACGGCCTCGACCAGCGCCGTCTCGACGGCGTGAAGCTCGCGGCCGGCGCCTTCACAAATCTCGGCCGCGACCACATGGACTACCATCCGACGGTCGATGATTATCACCGCGCCAAGCTGCGCCTGTTCGACACGCTGCTGCCGAAGGGCGCGCCCGCGATCGTCTTTGCCGACGACCCGTGGTCGGAGCCGACGATCAAAGCCGCAAAGGCGGCGGGTCTCAAGGTCCTGACCGTCGGCCGCCATGGCGATTTCCTGACGCTGAAGCGGGTGGAGCATGAGCGCCATCGCCAGCGCGCCGAGGTCGTGGCCGACGCCGTGCTCTACGAGATCGACCTGCCTTTGGCCGGCGATTTCCAGATCGCCAACGCGCTGGTCTCGGCGGGGCTTGCCATCGCGACTGGAACGCCGGTGGATAAAGCTTTGGCCGCCCTGGAAAAATTGAAGGGTGCGCCTGGCCGGCTCGACCTCGTCGGCGCCACCGCCGCCGGCGCTCCTGTCTATGTCGACTATGCCCACAAGCCCGACGCGCTGGAGAACGTGCTGACCTCGGTCCGACCTTTCACCACGGGCCGCGTCATCGTGGTGTTCGGCTGCGGCGGCGACCGCGATCGGGGAAAAAGGCCGATCATGGGCGAGATCGCGACGCGGCGAGCCGACATCGTCATCGTCACCGACGACAATCCGCGCACGGAAGTGCCCGAGACCATCCGCGCGGCCATCCTCGCCGCGGCGCCCGGCGCCATCGAGATCGGCGACCGCCGCAAGGCGATCCATGAGGCGGTGGCGATGCTGCGCGCCGGCGATACGCTTATCGTCGCCGGCAAGGGGCATGAGGAAGGCCAGACCATCGGCGCTCAGACATTCCACTTCTCCGACCACGAGGAAGTGCGCGATGCGCTGAAGGAGCGCGCCGCATGAACCTGCTGTGGACGTCGGAAGCGCTGGTCGAAGCCATGGAAGGCAGGCCCATCGGCTCGCTGCCGGAGGGCATCACCGGTATTTCGATCGACAGCCGCAGCCTGGAGCCGGGAAGCGCCTTCTTCGCCATCAAGGGCGAGGCGATGGACGGCCATGATTTCGCGACAGCCGCGGTCAAGGCCGGAGCGGCCGTGCTGGTCGTCGCCGAGGGCAAGCTGCCCTCGCTCGGCCGGCTGACGGCGCCGATGATCGTCGTGCAGGACGTGCTTGCGGCCCTTGAGAAGCTCGGTGTGGCGGCCCGCGCCCGCTCGAAGGCCCGGATCATCGCGGTCACCGGCTCGGCCGGCAAGACGACCACCAAAGAAGCGCTGCGCCATGTGCTGTCGGCGGTCGGCAAGGTGCACGCCTCGGCGCAGTCGTTCAACAATCATTGGGGCGTGCCGCTGACGCTGGCGCGTATGCCGCAGGACTGCGACTTCGCGATCTTGGAGATCGGCATGAACCATCCCGGCGAGATCAGGCCGCTGGTCAGGATGGTCAGGCCGCATGTCGCCATCGTGACGATGATTGCCGCCGCCCATCTCGGCTTCTTCAAGAATCTGGACGAGATCGCCAGGGCGAAGGCGGAGATCTTCGAGGGCTTGGAGCCCGACGGCGCCGCGCTGCTCAATCGTGACGACCAGCGCTGGAAGCTGCTTGAGAAGATGGCGAAGGAGGCCGGCGTCGAGCACGTCTTCGGCTTCGGCGAGAATGCCCGTTCAACCTTCCGGCTGACCGGCTGCGAGCTCTACGCCGGTCACTCAGACATCACCGCCAAAATCGGCAAGCAGGATGTTGCAGCGCGTGTCGGGGCTCCCGGTCGCCACATGGTGCAGAATGTATTGGCCGTGCTGGGTGCTGCCAAGCTCGTCGGCGCCGATCTCGACAAGGTTGCGGCGGCGCTTGCCGACCTGTCGCCCGAACGCGGGCGTGGCCGGCGCCATGTCCTGCACCATCCAAATGGACCGATCACGCTGATCGACGAGAGCTACAACGCCAATCCGGCGTCGATGGCGGCGGCGATGGCGCTGCTCAACGCTACGCCCGTCTCGGGGGAGGGCCGGCGCATCGCGGTGCTGGGTGACATGCTGGAGCTTGGCGGCCATTCGGCGAAGCTCCATGCGGCGCTGGCCGAACTGATCGTCGGCACAGGCACGCGCAATGTCTTTCTCGGCGGGCCGGAAATGCAGGCGCTGGCCGAGGTTTTGCCGGCCGATGTCCAGACCGAGTACCGGGCAGGCGTCGAGGAACTGAAGCCGATCGTGATCGCTGCGCTCAGGCCCGGCGACGTGGTGATGGTCAAATCGTCGAAAGGCATCGGCTTTTCAAAGCTGGTCGAGGCATTGCTCGGCAAATTTCCGGCGCAAGCCACAAACATTGAACCGACTTGAGGTCGGCTCCGGGGGACGGAAGGACCATGTTCACACTGCTCGTCGATTTCGCGGACAAGATCTCGTTCTTCAACGTCTTCCGCTACATCACCTTCCGCACTGGTGGCGCGCTGATCACCTCGGCGCTGATCGTCTTCATCTTCGGGCCGACGATCATCAATTCGCTGCGCCTGCGGCAAGGCAAGGGCCAGCCGATCCGCGCCGACGGCCCGCAGACGCATTTCAAGAAGGCTGGAACACCGACCATGGGCGGGCTGATGATCCTGTCCGGCATCATCGGCTCGTCGCTCTTATGGGCGAATCTATCCTCGATCTATGTCTGGGTTGTGCTGCTGGTCACCGTCGGCTTCGGCTCGATCGGCTTCTACGACGACTATCTCAAGGTCACCAAGCAGTCGCATCTGGGCTTCTCCGGCAAGGCGAGGCTGGCGATCGAATTCGTCATCGCGGCCATCGCCGCCTGGGTGATCATGCATAATGGCCAGGCGCCTTTCTCGTCGTCCCTGACCTTCCCTTTCGCCAAGGAGTTCCTGATCAACCTCGGCTGGTTCTTCGTGCCGTTCTCCTGCTTCGTCATCGTCGGCGCCGGCAATGCGGTCAATCTGACCGACGGTCTCGACGGCCTGGCGATCGTGCCGATCATGATCGCGGCGGCGTCTTTCGGCGTCATCGCCTATCTCTCGGGCAACGCGGTCTTCGCCGAATATCTGCAGATCCATTTCGTTCCCGGCACCGGTGAGCTCGCCGTCGTGCTCGGCGCGGTGATCGGCGCCGGCCTCGGCTTCCTCTGGTTCAACGCACCGCCGGCCGCGATCTTCATGGGCGACACCGGCTCGCTGGCGATGGGCGGCCTGATCGGCACCATCGCCGTCGCCACCAAGCACGAGATCGTGCTGGTCATCGTCGGCGGCCTGTTCGTGGTCGAGATTTTCTCGGTCATCATCCAGGTCGGCTACTTCAAGATGACCGGCAAGCGCGTCTTCCTGATGGCGCCGATCCATCACCATTTCGAAAAGCTCGGCTGGACCGAAAGCCAGGTGGTGATCCGCTTCTGGATCATCGCCGTCATCCTGGCGCTGGTCGGCCTCTCCACCCTCAAGCTCAGATAGGACCAGCCCGCTTGATCCCCGCCGCTTCCTTCTCAGGCAAACGCGTTTCGCTCTTCGGGCTCGGCGGCTCGGGGATTGCCACCGCGTATGCGCTGATCGCGGGCGGTGCCGAGGTGCTGGCCTGGGACGACAATCCTGAAAGTGTCGCCAAGGCAGCGGCCGCGGGCATCGCGACGGGCGATCTGCGCGCCGCCGATTGGCCGCGCTTCGCCGCCTTCGTGCTGTCGCCAGGGGTGCCGCTGACGCATCCGAAGCCGCATTGGACGGTGGAGCTGGCGCGCGGCGCCGGCGTCGAGGTGATCGGCGATATCGAGCTGTTCTGCCGCGAGCGCATCGCCCGCGCGCCGGCGGCACCCTTCATCGCGATCACCGGCACCAACGGCAAATCGACGACGACGGCGCTGACGGCGCATATATTGAAGTCGGCGGGACGCGACACGCAGATGGGCGGCAATATCGGCCGCGCCATCATGACGCTCGATCCGCCCGAACCGAAGCGGCACTATGTGGTGGAGTGCTCCTCCTACCAGATCGACCTCGCGCCCTCGATCAACCCCACCGCCGGCATCCTGCTCAACCTGACGCCCGATCATCTCGACCGGCACGGCACGATGGCGCATTACGCCTCGATCAAGGAAAGGCTGGTCGCCGGCTCAGACACCGCGATCGTCGGCGTCGACGATTCCTGGGGCGCCCAGATCGCCGACCGGCTGGAGCGGGCAGGGCGGCAGGTCACCCGCATTTCCAAGCGCCTGCCTTTGACGGACGGCTATTTCGCCGACGGCACCAATCTGATGGAAGCCGTGCATGGCCGCTACAGCCGCGTCGCCTTCCTCGAGGGCATCGGCTCGCTGCGTGGCCAGCATAATGCGCAGAATGCGCTGGCCGCCGTCGTTGCCTGCCTCAAGGTCGGGCTCGAGCTTGGCGAAATCCAGGCAGGGCTCGAAAGCTTTCCCGGGCTGGCGCACCGCATGGAACAGGTCGGCCGCAAGGGCCATGTGCTGTTCGTCAACGATTCCAAGGCGACCAATGCCGACGCGGCTGCTCCCGCGCTGTCAAGCTTCCCCAGCCGCATCTACTGGATTGCCGGCGGCCTGCCCAAGGAAGGCGGCATCGAGCCCTTGCGCGGCTTCTTCCCGCGCATCGCCAAGGCCTATCTGATCGGCGAGGCGGCGCCCGCCTTCGCGGCGACGCTCGGCGAAGCCGTGCCCTACGAGATATCGGGAACGCTGGCGGCGGCGGTCGAGCATGCCGCCCATGACGCGGCGAGCGACGCCGGCGGCGAGGCCGTGGTGCTGCTTTCGCCGGCCTGCGCCAGTTTCGACCAGTTCAAGAATTTCGAAGTTCGCGGCGAAGCCTTCAGGCAAGCTGCGACTGCTATTGATGGTGTCAAACCCATCGGAGGGCCACTTTGATGCAAAGCCGTCTCGACAAAAGTCCTGTCGCCACCTGGTGGTGGACCATCGATCGCTGGTTTCTGGCGGCGTTCCTGTCGCTGATGGGACTGGGTATCGTGTTGTCCTTTGCCGCCAGCCCAGCGGTGGCCGAACGCATCGGCCTCAGCAGCTTTCACTTCGCCACCAGGCAGATCATCTTCACCATCCCGGCGCTCGCCGTGATGCTGGCGGTCTCCTTCCTGCAGGCGAGGCAGATAAGGCGCATGTCGCTGGTGCTGATCTGTGTCATGCTGGTGCTGATGGTGGCAGTGCTCTACGTCGGTGTCGAGGTGAAGGGCGCGCGGCGTTGGGTGTCGCTCGCCGGCCTGTCCATCCAGCCGTCCGAGTTCCTGAAGCCGGCCTTCGTCATCATCTGCGCCTGGCTGTTTGCCGAGCATAAGCGCCAGCTCGACATCCCCGGCAATCTGTTCGCCCTCCTGCTTCTGGTCCTCGTGGTTTCTCTTCTGGTCGCCCAGCCCGATCTTGGCCAGACCATGCTGGTCACCGGCACCTGGGGCGTTATGTTCTTCATGGCCGGCCTGCCGTGGCTGTGGATCATGGCCCTCGGCATCACTGGTGCGAGTGGCCTGTTCGCCGCTTATACGGTGTTCCCGCACGTTGCCTTGCGCATCAACAAGTTCCTGACCGGCGAGGGCGATACGTTTCAGGTCGATATGGGCCGCGAGGCACTGATCAACGGCAGCTGGTTCGGGGTTGGGCCGGGTGAAGGAACCGTCAAGCGCATTGTTCCGGATGCTCATACCGACTTCGTGTTCTCGGTCGCGGGCGAGGAATTCGGCCTGATCATGTGCTTCTTCATCATGTCGATCTTCGCCTTCATCGTGCTGCGCGGCCTGAGCATCGCGCTCAAGGAGCATGACGATTTCACCCGCTACGCGGTGGGCGGTCTCGTCACCATCTTCGGCTTGCAGTCGGCAATCAACATGTGCGTCAACCTGCAGCTGATGCCCGCCAAGGGCATGACGCTGCCCTTCATCTCCTATGGCGGCTCCTCGCAGATCGCCATCGCCGTCTCGATGGGCATGGTGCTGGCATTGACGCGCAAGCGTCCGGAAAAGCGCAAGCAGATGGGCTTCGTCCTCGCGCAGCGCGCAATCCCGGCGGAATGAGGCGGGATGGCGAAGGGTGTCATCCTGCTTGCAGCCGGCGGAACGGGCGGACACCTGTTTCCGGCCGAGGCGCTCGCGCATGAGCTGATCGAACGCGGCTGGAAGGTGCATCTTGCCACCGACCGGCGCGCCGAGCGCTATTCCGGACAGTTTCCCGCCGCCGACATCCATGCGGTCCCGTCGGCGACGCTGGGCTCGAAAAATCCGGTCGCCGTGGTCTCGGCGTTCTGGAAGATCTGGCAGGGCGTGCGCGAAGCAAGCCGGATCATCGCCCGGATCAAGCCGGAGGCGGTCGTCGGCTTCGGCGGCTATCCGACGCTGCCGCCGCTCTATGCGGCGACAAGGCGCAAGGTGCCGACGCTGATCCACGAGCAGAACGCCGTCATGGGTCGTGCCAACAAGGCGCTTGCCGGCCGCGTCGACGCGATTGCCGGCGGCTTCCTGCCGGAAGGCGCGAGCGCCGACGGCGCAAAGACGGTGACCACCGGCAATCCGGTCAGGCCGCAGGTGCTCGAGGCAGCGAAGACGCCCTATGCGGCATCGAACGAAGGCGAGCCGTTCCGCCTGCTGGTGTTCGGAGGCAGCCAGGGCGCGCAGTTCTTTTCCGATGCGGTTCCGGCGGCGGTCGCGCTGTTGCCGCAAGACCTGCGCAGGCGCCTGGTGATCACGCAACAGGCCCGCGCGGAGGATGTTGCGCGGGTGAAGGCGGCTTATGCCGAGCTCGGCGTCGACGTCCAGGTCTCGCCCTTCTTTACCGACATGGCGGCGCGCATGGCGGCGGCGCATCTGGTGATGTCGCGCTCCGGCGCCTCGACGGTTTCGGAGATCGCGGTCATCGGTCGGCCGGCGCTGCTGGTTCCTTATCCGCACGCGCTCGACCACGATCAGGCGGCGAATGCCGCGGCCCTTGCCGCCGCCGGCGGCGCCGAGCTCCATCCGCAGTCGACACTGTCGGCCGAACGGATTGCGCAACTGGTCGGCGGGCTGATGCAGGACCCGGACCGGCTGGCGGCCATGGCCGCCGCAGCCCGTTCGGCCGGGAAACCGAACGCGGCACGGTTGCTCGCCGATCTGACAGAGGCTATTGCGTCCGGCAAAACGGTTTCGGACTATAGGAGGACGCGCGCATGAAGATGCCGCAGACGATCGGCCTTGTGCATTTCATCGGCATCGGCGGCATCGGCATGAGTGGCATCGCCGAGGTGCTGCACAATCTCGGCTATAAGGTGCAGGGTTCCGACCAGGCCGACGGCGCCAATGTGCAGCGGCTGCGCGACAAGGGCATCGAATGCTTCGTCGGCCACAAGGCGGAGAATCTCGGCGATGCCGAAGTCGTCGTTGTTTCGACCGCGATCAAGAAATCCAACCCGGAACTGAGGGCTGCGCGGGAGAAGTTGCTTCCGATCGTGCGCCGGGCCGAGATGCTGGCCGAATTGATGCGCTTTCGCCAGGCGGTCGCCATCGGCGGCACGCATGGCAAGACGACCACCACCTCGATGGTGGCGACGCTGCTCGAGGCCGGCGGGCTCGATCCGACCGTCATCAATGGCGGCATCATCAACGCCTATGGCACCAATGCGCGAATGGGCGACGGCGAGTGGATGGTGGTCGAGGCGGATGAGAGCGACGGCACCTTCCTGAAACTGCCGGCCGACATCGCCGTCGTCACCAATATCGATCCTGAGCATCTCGACCATTATGGCAGCTTCGACAAGGTGCGCGAGGCCTTCCGCCAGTTCGTCGAGAACGTGCCGTTCTACGGCTTCGGCGTGATGTGCACCGATCATCCGGAGGTGCAGGCGCTGGTCGGCCGCATCGAGGACCGCCGCGTCATCACCTATGGCGAGAACGCGCAGGCCGATGTTCGCTTCACCAACCATCGCATGCTGGGCGCGATCTCGGAGTTCGACGTCTTGATCCGCGACCGCAAGGGGCGCGGCACCGCGACGATAACCGGCCTGCGCCTGCCTATGCCCGGCAAGCACAACGTCTCCAACGCGACGGCGGCGATCGCGGTCGCGCACGAGCTCGGCCTGTCGGATGACGCGATCAAGAAGGGTCTGTCGTCCTTCGCCGGCGTCAAGCGGCGCTTCACACACACCGGCTCGTGGAACGGTGTCGAGGTGTTCGACGATTACGGCCATCATCCGGTGGAGATCGCGGCGGTGCTGAAGGCCGCGCGCAGCGCCACCAAAGGGCGTGTGATTGCCATCGCGCAACCGCATCGCTTCACCAGGCTGCACGATCTGTTCAACGAATTCTCCGTCTGCTTCAACGACGCGGATACGGTGATGGTGGCGCCGGTCTATGCGGCAGGCGAGGAGCCTATCGAAGGCGTGACCTCCGATGCGCTGGTTGCGCGCATCCGTTCCGGCGGCCATCGCGACGCGCGCTATATCGATGGGCCGGCGGCGATCGCGCCAGCCGTTCGCGATCTTGCCAAGCCCGGCGATTTCGTCGTCTTCCTCGGCGCCGGCAACATAACGCAATGGGCTTACGCGCTGCCCAAGGAACTTGGCGGGACGCCCTCATGATGCGCGGCCAGGATCTCATCGACAAGCTCGGCGACAAGCTTTCGGGCCTGCGCGGCCGCATCACGCCGAACGCCGAGATGGACAAGATCACCTGGTTCCGCGCCGGCGGCCTGGCGGAGGCGCTGTTCCAGCCGGCCGACGAGGAAGACCTCGCCGCCTTCCTGCGCGCGGTGCCGGAAGAGATACCGGTCATGGTGGTCGGCGTCGGCTCGAATCTCCTGGTGCGTGACGGCGGCATTCCAGGTTTCGTCGTCAGGCTCTCTGCCAAGGGTTTCGGCGAGGCCGAGGCCACCGGACCGACCACGATCAAGGCGGGTGCTGCAACACCTGACAAGCGTGTCGCCGCCGTGGCGCATGAAGCCGGGATCGGCGGCTTCCATTTCTATCACGGCATCCCCGGCGCCATTGGCGGCGCGCTCAGGATGAATGCCGGCGCCAACGGCGTTGAGACCCGGGAGCGCGTGGTGGAGGTGACGGCGCTGGACCGTAAGGGCAATCTTCACACGCTCAGCAATGCCGATATGGGTTATACCTACCGCCACTCGTCCGCGCCCGCCGGACTGATCTTCACCTCCGCCATTTTCGAGGGGTTTCCGGAAGACAAGGCGGCGATCAAGGCGGCGATGGATGCCGTGCAGAACCATCGCGAGACGGTGCAGCCGATCCGCGAGAAAACCGGCGGCTCTACCTTCAAGAATCCGGAAGGCACCTCGGCCTGGAAGGAGATCGACAAGGCCGGCTGCCGCGGGCTGATGATCGGCGGCGCGCAGATGTCGCCGATGCATTGCAACTTCATGATCAACACCGGCACCGCGACCGGCTATGACCTCGAATATCTTGGCGAGACGGTGCGCGCGCGTGTGCTCGAGAATTCCGGCATCCGGCTGCACTGGGAGATCAAGCGCCTCGGCAATTTCCGGCCCGGTCATGAGGTGCAGGAGTTCCTCGGGCAACTCCTTTGAGGTGCGTTGATATTCAGGTGAGGCCGGCCTGCAAACGGCGGCTTCCTGCGCTTCCGGTGCTCACGTACTTTAGTACGCTCCGCTCCGGTTCTCGGATGCCACCTTGTTTGGTCGCTTCGCGCCCGTCTTCGACTCCGGCTCGGCCTGACCTGAATCTCAACGCACCTCAGCGAACTCGTTAGTTCAAGTACTACTTGAACTTCGGTGCTTCGCGGCGGCCTCAACCGTTGCTGCAAAGACTCAACAACACACTTTTCTCGGCTGTTTTCGCGGAAAGTGAATCTCTCGGAATCATAGGCACTTGCCAGCGAATCAACTCTCTGATTCTCTGCCCTGAAGCGTTTCCTAATTTGAGTCGTTCGACGCGTTCAGCCGCGTTTTCCGTCTGGGGGGGCAACCTGCCGGAAGCTCGGACTCAATGCTCGGGAATGCGGTGCGGGAATATCGGTTGCAGGCCCGGCGTGAGAGGGGATGATGGGAAATGAAGAAGAAGCATGTGGCTGTTCTCCTCGGTGGATTCTCCTCGGAGCGGCCCGTGTCTCTATCCTCGGGGAAGGCGTGTGCGGATGCGCTCGAGACTGAAGGCTATCAGGTCACCCGCGTCGATGTTTCGCGCGATGTTGGATCGGTGCTTGCCGAGCTCAAGCCCGACGTCGCCTTCAACGCGCTGCATGGCCCGTTCGGCGAGGACGGCACCATCCAGGGAATTCTCGAATATCTCGCAATTCCCTACACCCATTCGGGCGTGCTCGCTTCGGCGCTGGCCATGAACAAGGAGCAGGCCAAGAAGGTTGCCAAAGCGGCCGGCATTCCGGTCGCGGAATCCAAGGTGGTCAATCGCTTCGCCGTCAAGGATGTG
The DNA here is from genome assembly GCF_003952405.1 of Mesorhizobium sp. M2A.F.Ca.ET.043.02.1.1. Taxonomy (NCBI): domain Bacteria; kingdom Pseudomonadati; phylum Pseudomonadota; class Alphaproteobacteria; order Hyphomicrobiales; family Phyllobacteriaceae; genus Mesorhizobium; species Mesorhizobium sp. M2A.F.Ca.ET.043.02.1.1. Next base: position 857,303 of record NZ_CP034445.1, on the reverse strand, counting down.
CATCCGATGAAGCCGCCTTATGTGGTCAAACCGGTCAATGAGGGGTCGAGCTTCGGCGTCGTCATCGTGCATGAGGGGCAGTCGCATCCGCCGCAGGTGATCGGCTCAACCGAATGGCAATATGGCGAGACGGTCATGGTCGAGCGCTACATCCATGGGCGCGAATTGACCTGCGCGGTGATGGGCGATGTGGCGCTCGGCGTCTGCGAGATCATTCCGACCGGGCATACCTTCTACGACTACGACTCAAAATACGTGCCTGGCGGATCAAAACACGAAATCCCTGCTAAAATTTCACCGAATATTTACCAAAAAATACAGACACTGGCCCTCAAGGCTCATCTTGCCATTGGTTGCCGGGGCGTCTCCCGATCGGATTTCCGTTACGACGACCGTCACTCCGAAAACGGCGAGGTTGTCTGGCTCGAGGTCAACACTCAGCCGGGCATGACGCCGACGTCTCTGGTGCCCGAAATCGCCGCGCAAGCGGGACACTCGTTCGGCGATTTGTTGAGTTGGATGGTGGAGGACGCTTCGTGTCTGCGTTGAGGTGGGGACAGGGTAATGGCGGCAACGCGGCTGGTCCCGCGCTGTTCGGCGTGCCGCTGTCATTCGACCGTTTCGTCTTGCCGCGTCAGCTTCGCCGGCCGGTGCGCGTGCTGGCGCGCCTGTGCGGCGGCGAGTATGAGGCGCCGCGCTTTTCGGCAGCGATCCTTTCCGCCGCGCTCATCGCGTCGAGCAGCGCCTATGGCGCTTTTCTTGGCGGCTACTCCGACAGAGTCGTGCAGGGCATCACGGCCCGCACCGGCTTTGCCGTCGATCAGATCAAGGTGGTCGGCAACCGTCAGACGTCCGAGATCGACGTGCTCGACCGGCTCGGCCTCGACGGCTGGACGTCGCTGATCGGCTTCGATGCCGAGGCTGCGCGCGAGCGCATCGCGACGCTGCCCTGGGTCGAGGGCGCGGCGGTGCGCAAGATCTACCCTCATACGCTGGAAGTGCGCATTGAGGAGCGCGAGCCCTTCGCGCTCTGGCAGCAGGGCGCATCGGTTTCGGTGATCGAGCGGTCCGGCGAGGTGATCGCGCCGTTCTCGGGCGGCAAGCAGGCGCTGCTGCCGCTGATCATCGGTAGCGGCGCGCCGGCCATGGCGCCGGCCTTTCTCAACAAGATCAAGCGCTATCCCGAGCTTGCGGCGCGGGTCAAAGGTTATATCCGTGTCGGCGAGCGCCGCTGGGACATGCGGCTTGAGAACGGCATCACGATCAAGCTGCCGGAAGACGACGAGGACCAGGCGATCGCCGAGCTCGTCAAGATCGACCACGACAACGGGCTTTTGACGCGCGACATCGCCGCCGTCGACATGCGGCTCCCCGACCGGCTGGTCGTGGAGCTTTCGCCGGAGGCGGCCACGCAGCGCGAAGCCGCGCTCAGCGACAAGCCGAAGAACCCGGCCAAGCGCAAGACGGGGACGAAGATATGAGCTGGCTTGGCGGCGGCGGTGACGCTTCTTCGCGCCGGTCGGGCATACTCACGGTGCTCGACGTCGGTTCCAGCAAGGTTTGCTGCGTGGTTGCGAAGCTCAAGCCGAACGAGGACGGCAAGCTTCTGCGCGGACGCTCGCATCGTATCCAGGTGATCGGCATCGGCCACCAGAAATCGCAGGGCGTGAAGTCCGGCGTCGTGGTGGACCTCGATCGCGCCGAGCATGCCATCCGGCTTGCCGTCGACGCCGCCGAGCGCATGGCCGGGCTCACGGTCGATTCCCTCATCGTCAACATGACGGCGGGCCGGCTGAAGAGCGAAGCCTTTTCGGCGACGATCAATCTCGGTGGTCATCAGGTCGAGGAAGTCGACATCAAGCGCGTGCTCGCCGCCGGCGCCAAGCAGGCGCTGAGGGCCGAGCGCGAAGTGATCCATTCGCTGCCGGTCGGCTTCTCGCTCGACGGCGAGCGCGGCATGCGCGACCCGCGCGGCATGGTGGGCGATGCGCTCGGCGTCGACATGCATGTGCTGACGGGCGATGCGGCGCCGATGCGCAATCTCGAGCTTTGCATCAACCGCTCGCATCTGTCGGTCGAGCGCATGGTGGCGACGCCCTATGCCAGCGGGCTTGCCTCGCTGGTCGACGACGAACTCGAAATGGGCGCCGCCTGCATCGACATGGGCGGCGGCACGACGACCATCTCGGTCTTCTCGGAAGGCAAGTTCATCCATGGCGACGCGATCGCCATCGGCGGCAACCATGTGACGCTCGACATGGCCAAGGGCCTGTCGACTTCACTCGATGCCGCGGAGCGGCTGAAGGTGATGCATGGCTCGGCGCTGCCCGGAAGCGCCGACGACCGCGACCTCGTCTCGATCCAGCCGATCGGCGAGGAAGGCGATGTGCCGTCGCAGATACCGCGCTCGGTGATGACGCGCATCATCCGTGCGCGCATCGACGAAACGCTCGAGCTTTTGCGCGACCGGCTGAACAAGTCCGGCTACGGCAATGCCGTCGGCAAGCGCGTCGTGCTCACCGGAGGCGCCAGCCAGCTCGCCGGCCTGCCGGAAGCGGCGCGCCGCATTCTCGGGCGCAATGTGCGCATCGGCCGTCCGCTCGGCGTGGCGGGCCTGCCGGAGGCGGCCAAGGGACCGGCGTTCTCGACCCCGGTCGGATTGATGATCTACCCGCAGATGGCGAGCTTCGAGAGCCATTCGGCGAAAGGACTTTCCGGTTTCAGGATGACCGGGACGGGCGGAAGACTGCATCGCATGAGTCAGTGGTTGAGAGACAGTTTTTAATTTGACGGGGACAGCCCCATAGGCGGCCGCAGCGGCGAGGCGGCGGGAAAGGCAAAGGACGGAGACAATGACCATCAATCTGCAAAAGCCGGACATCACCGAGCTCAAGCCCCGCATCACCGTGTTCGGTGTCGGCGGCGGCGGCGGCAATGCCGTCAACAATATGATCACCGCCGGCTTGCGCGGCGTCGAGTTCGTGGTGGCCAACACCGACGCACAGGCGCTGACCATGTCGAAGGCTGAGCGGCTGATCCAACTTGGCGCGCATGTCACCGAAGGCCTCGGCGCCGGCTCTCAGCCGGAAGTCGGCCGCGCGGCGGCGGAAGAGTGCATCGACGAGATCATCGATCATCTGTCCAACACCCATATGTGCTTCGTCACCGCCGGCATGGGCGGCGGTACCGGCACGGGCGCCGCTCCGGTCGTTGCCCGCGCGGCGCGCGAGAAGGGCATCCTCACCGTCGGCGTCGTCACCAAGCCGTTCCACTTCGAGGGCCAGCGCCGCATGAAGACGGCCGACATGGGCATCGAGGAGCTGCAGAAATGCGTCGACACCCTGATCGTCATCCCCAATCAGAACCTGTTCCGGCTGGCCAATGACAAGACCACCTTCGCCGATGCCTTCGCCATGGCCGACCAGGTGCTCTATTCGGGCGTCGCCTGCATCACCGACCTGATGGTCAAGGAAGGCCTGATCAATCTCGACTTCGCCGACGTCCGTTCGGTGATGCGCGAGATGGGTAAGGCGATGATGGGCACCGGCGAAGCTTCGGGCGAAGGGCGCGCGATGGCCGCTGCCGAAGCCGCGATCGCCAACCCGCTGCTCGACGAGACCTCAATGAAGGGCGCCAAGGGCCTGCTGATCTCGATCACCGGCGGCCGCGACCTCACGCTGTTCGAGGTGGACGAGGCCGCGACCCGCATCCGCGAGGAGGTCGACCAGGACGCCAACATTATCCTGGGCGCCACCTTCGACGAGGAGCTGGAAGGCGTGATCCGCGTGTCGGTCGTCGCCACCGGCATCGACAAGTCGGCCGCCGAAATCGCCGCGGCGCCGATCTCGATCCGCGCGCCGCAGAAGCCGGCCGCTCGCCCGGCGGCGGCTCCGGTCGCTGAAATCCGGCCCGCTCCGGTCCAGCCGCAGGCCTACGAGCTGCGCGCGGTCGATCCGGTCGCCGAGGCGATCCAGCTTGCCGAGGCAAACGCAGCCGCCATGGCGCAGCCGCGCCCCGCGCCGGTCGACGACTTCCGGCCGCAGAGCAAGATCTTCCAGGCTCCGCCAGCCCAGCCGCAACCGCAGCCGCAGCCGGTGATGCAGCCGCAGGTCATGCAGCAGCCCGCGCCACAGCGCGAGATGCCGCAGCCGGTGGCCGCCGCTCCGCAGCGTATGCCGCGCGTGGAGGATTTCCCGCCGGTGGTGAGGGCTGAGGTCGAAGCCAAGACCCGCCCGGCGGACCATGAGAACAGCGGTCCGATGGGGTTGATCAAGCGGCTGACCAACGGCCTTACCCGCCGCGAGGAAGAGCCGGCCCGGCTCCAGCCGGCGCAGCCGCGCGAACCGAAGCTGCGCCAGGCAGCGCCCGAGATGCGCCGCCTCGCCAGCCAGGATCCTGCGCTCTACGCGCCGCGCCGCGGCCAGCTCGACGATCAGGGCCGGCTGACGCCGCAGGCCCGCACGGTCCAGGAAGACGACCAGCTGGAAATCCCGGCCTTCCTGCGCCGTCAGGCCAACTGAGCGATACGGCGCACCGCCGATCGTTAACGATATATAACGGTTGTTAACAGGCAGACGAGAAACCGTCTGCCTGTTGCTTTGCAAAACATATCAAAAACAATCGCTTACGATCTATTTTTAACAAAATCCCGTGGTTACACGGGGTAAGAAACCGTGATTTGGAGTCTCCAGGGCGGGCCACTATCTTCGCCACGGACTAAAGTCGGTTTGCCGGGATTCGGGGAGTAGCCCTGCCTGCCGATCACACAGAGCCGCGTGCTCTTGCTTATTTTGCCGCATTCCATGCGAGCGCCAGACCGTTCACTGGCTGCAAGATACCCAAGGCCGATGGAGCGGACGCAGGCATTTTGGGCGTATGGGGTTACTCTTGCACGACTATCAGACGACAGTGAAATCGCGCGCGACGCTGACTGGCATCGGCGTCCATAGCGGCAAGACCGTCACCGTTCATTTCCTGCCGGCCGACGCCGATACGGGCATTGTCTTCCATCTTTCGAACGGCGGCGAAACCCGTGAGCTCCGCGCCCTGGTTGCGGAAGTCGGGGCCACCGATCTTTGCACCATGCTTGGCGATCCGGCCGGCGCACATATCGGCACCGTCGAGCATCTGATGGCGACGGTGTTCGGCCTCGGCATCGACAATCTCATCATCGAGATCGACGGCTCGGAAGTTCCGATACTCGACGGCAGCGCCATGGCGTTCGTCGAAGCCTTCGACCAGGCGGGTATCGAGACGCTGGCAGTGAAGCGCCGCTATATCCGCGTCGTCAAGCCGGTGCGCGTGGAAGCCGGCGCGTCCTGGGCGGAATTCCGCCCCTATGACGGCACGCGGTTCGAGGTCGAGATCGATTTCGAAAGCCCGGCCATCGGCCGCCAGCAATTCGCCTCCGATATCAACCCCGACATCTTCCGCCGCGACATCGCGCGTGCCCGCACCTTCGGCTTCATGAAGGATGTCGAGAGGCTTTGGGCCGCCGGCTACGCGCTCGGCTCGTCGCTCGAAAACTCGCTGGTTATCGGCGACGACAACCGCGTCATCAATGTCGGCGGGTTGCGCTATCCCAATGAGTTCGCCCGCCACAAGACGCTCGATGCCATGGGCGATCTGGCGCTGGCCGGCGCGCGCTTCATTGGCTGTTTCCGCTCCTATCGCGGCGGCCACCGGATGAACGCGTCTGCGTTGCGCCGGCTGCTTTCCGACCACACCGCCTTCGAAATCGTCGAGACCCGGCGCCGCGAGCGTGGCCGCGTCGCCGAGATGATCGCCGTCAGCCGGCCGGTCTACGCACCCTGGGTGATCTGATTTTTAACCGTTTTCTGGCGTTATAGTCAGGTTGTGTTGCGCGATTGCATCACGAATCGCTGAAAGTGCACAACCTCGGTCGCAGCGCCAGGCCGCCACAAAAATGTGCGATTGGCCGGACATAGCGTTGCCGGGCACGGGGATAATGGTTTATGGCTTCGGCCCGGACCGAAACGACGCCGAAGGGGCGGAATCCAAACATGTTTTTTTCGCGAGTTGGACAATCGGTAACGCCGCGTCGGGGTGTTTTGCTGGCGCTGTCGGTGGTTGCTCCCGCGCTTGTTCTTTCGGCCTGCATGTCATCCGAGAAGGACGTCAACCTGGCGACCTATGTCGATCAGACCGAGCCGGCCGACGTCCTCTACAACCAGGGCCTGGCCAATATGAATGCCGGCCGCCTCGACGAGGCGAGCAAGAAGTTCGATGCGGTCGATCGCCAGCATCCCTATTCGGAATTCGCTCGCAAATCGATGGTGATGGGGGCTTTCGCCGATTACCGCGCCGGCAATTATGACGAAGCGATCGGCACCGCGAAGCGCTACCTGACGCTTTATCCGTCGACCGACGACGCGGCTTACGCGCAGTATATCATCGGCCTGAGCTATTACCGGCAGATCAAGGACGTCACCCAGGATCAGAAGGAGGCGCGTCAGACCATCCAGACCATGCAGGATCTGGTGACGCGCTGGCCGAATTCCGAATATGTCCCCGACGCCAAGGACAAGATCCGTTTCGCCAACGACCAGCTTGCCGGCAAGGAGATGCAGGTCGGCCGCTATTATCTCGAACGCCGCGAATACATCGCCGCCGTGAAGCGCTTCCGCACCGTGGTCGAGACCTATTCCAACACCCGCCATGTCGAGGAGGCGCTCGCGCGCCTGACCGAGTCCTATTATGCCATGGGCTTGACCTCGGAAGCGCAGACGGCCGCGGCGGTGCTCGGCACCAACTATCCGGACAGCCAGTGGTACAAGGATTCCTACAAGCTCCTGCAGAGCAACGGGCTTGAGCCGCGCGAGAATGCCGGATCGTGGATCTCCAAGGCCGGGAAGCTGATCACCGGCGCCTGAAGCTTGCGATGCTGTCCAGACTGTCGATCCGCGATATCGTCCTGATCGAGAAGCTGGACATCGACTTCCTGCCTGGGCTTTCGGTGCTGACGGGCGAAACCGGCGCCGGCAAATCCATCCTGCTCGATGCCTTGTCGCTGGCGCTCGGCGCGCGCGGCGACGCCTCGCTCGTGCGCCATGGCGCTGCGCAAGGCCAGGTCATCGCGGTGTTCGACGTGCCGCGCAACCATCCGGCCCGCGCTCTGCTTGCCGAAAACGACATCGAGGACGATGGCGACATCATCCTGCGCCGCGTGCAGACCGGTGACGGCCGCACCCGCGTCTTCGTCAACGACCAGCCGTCCAGCGTCACGCTGATGCGCGATGTCGGCCGCGCACTCGTCGAGATCCACGGCCAGCATGACGAGCGCGCGCTGGTCGATCCCGGCGCGCATCGCGAATTGCTCGACAGTTTCGGCGGCCATCTGGGCGCCGTGCGCGGCACGGGCGAAGCCTGGCGCTACTGGCGAAACTGCGAGCAGGAGCTTTCGCGGCATCGCGCCAAGGTCGAGGCGGCGGCGCGCGAGGCCGATTATCTGCGCGCTTCCGTGGCCGAGCTCGCGAAACTCGATCCGCAGCCGGGCGAGGAGACGGAGCTTGCCGAACTGCGCGCGCAGATGATGCGGGTCGAGAAGATCGCCGCCGAAATCCACGACGCGCAGGATGTGTTGTCGGGGCCATCCTCGCCCTTACCGCAGCTTGCCAGCCTATTGCGCCGGCTGCAGCGCAAGGCGGGCGAAGCGCCGGGCCTGCTCGACGACGTGGTGAAATCGCTGGACGAGGCGATGATCTCGCTCGATGCCGCGCAATCCGGCGTGGAAGCTGCGCTTCGCGCCACCGAATATGATCCGCAACGCCTGGAGAAGGCGGAGGAGCGGCTTTTCGCGCTGCGCGCCGCCTCGCGCAAGCACAATGTCGCGGTGGACGATCTGGCGCAACTGCGCGACACGATGGTGGCCGATCTTGCCGATCTCGATGCCGGCGAGGAGCGGCTGCATGCGCTTGAGAAGCAGGCCGCCGCGGCGCGCGAGGCCTACGACATTTCCGCGGCGCAGCTTTCCTCGCTGCGCCAGGCGGCGGCATCGGGCTTGACCAAAGCGGTGATGGCCGAATTGCCGGCGCTGAAGCTCGAACGGGCCGAGTTCATCGTCGAGATGGGGAGCGATGCCGAAAGCCGCATGGAAGAAGGTATCGATCAGGTCGAATTCTGGGTGCGGACCAATCCGGGCACCAGGCCTGGGCCGATGATGAAGGTCGCCTCGGGCGGCGAGCTCTCGCGCTTTCTCCTGGCGCTGAAGGTGGCGCTCGCTGATCGCGGCTCGGCGCCCACCCTGGTTTTCGACGAAATCGATACCGGCGTCGGCGGCGCCGTGGCCGATGCCATCGGCCAGCGGCTGGCGCGGCTGTCGAAGCGCGTGCAAGTGCTTTCGGTCACGCATGCGCCGCAGGTTGCGGCACGCGCCGCGACGCATTTCCTGATCTCCAAATCCGGCGGCAAGGACCGTGTCGCCACCGGCATCGCCGAGATGGACCGCGCCGCGCGCCAGGAAGAGATTGCGCGCATGCTGGCCGGCGCTGTCATCACCGACGAGGCGCGCGCCGCTGCGGAGCGGCTGCTGCGCGAGAACACGGCCGCGGCCTAGGTTGTGCTGATATTCAGGTGAGGCCGGTCTGCGAACGGCGGTTTCCTGCGCTTCCGGTGCCCACGTATTTCAAGTACGCTCCGCTCTGGTTCTCGGAACCCGCCATTCTCGACTCGGCCTGACCTGAGTCTCAGCACATCCTTGGAGTTCGATTCTCCGGCCTTGCAGGCTGAGTCAGCAGATGGCTGCATCTTGCTGTTCAAGAATGATTTTTGCGCAAGCCGACTTCATGCCGGCGAATCCTGATTTATAGTGGCCCGCCATAATTCGAGGACCGCGTTTCATGTCGGAAAAACCAGTCGAATCGCTGAGCGAAGGCGAGGCCGCGGAGGAGCTGAAGCGGCTCGCGGCGGAGATCGCCGAGCACGACCGGCGCTATCACACCGAGGACGCGCCGACGATCTCGGACGCCGAATATGACGCGCTGGCACGGCGCAACCTCGCCATCGAAGAACGCTTTCCCGATCTCGTGCGCGAGGATTCGCCGTCGCGCCGGGTCGGCTCGCCGCCGGCGGAAGGCTTTGCCAAGGTGCGGCACGCGGTGCCGATGCTCAGCCTTGCCAAGGCCTATACCGACCAGGATGTCGCCGATTTCATCGAGCGCGGGCGGCGCTTCTTCGACCGCGACAAGGACCTCGACATCGCCTTTACCGCCGAGCCGAAGATCGACGGGCTCTCTGCCTCGCTGCGCTATGAGAACGGCGTGTTCGTCCAGGGCGCGACGCGCGGCGACGGCGCGGTCGGCGAGGACATCACCGCCAATCTGAAGACGATTGCCGACATCCCGAAAACATTGCGGGGATCGGACTGGCCGGAGGTCATCGAGATCCGCGGCGAGGTCTACATGACCTATGCCGAATTCGAGGCGCTGAAGCAGCGTTCGGCCGCTGTCGGCGGCCAGGACTACGTCAATCCGCGCAACACGGCGGCCGGATCGCTGCGCCAGAAGGACCCGTCGGTCACCGCCAGCCGCAACCTGAAATTCTTCGCCTATGCCTGGGGCTATACGACGGCTGATCCCGCCCCAACCCAATATGATTCGGTGCAGAAATTCAGGGAGTGGGGGTTCAAGGTCAGCCCGCTGATGGTGAGGGCGAAATCGGTCGAGGAATTGATCGCGCAGTACCACCGGATCGAGGAGCAGCGCTCCTCACTCGGCTACGACATTGACGGCGTGGTCTATAAGGTCGACCAGCTTGAGTTGCAGCGCCGCTGGGGCTTCGTCACCGGCGAGCCGCGCTGGGCCGTCGCCCACAAGTTCCCGGCCGAGCAGGCGATGACGACGGTCGAGAAGATCGACATCCAGGTCGGCCGCACCGGCACGCTGGCGCCCGTGGCACGGCTGGCGCCGGTGACCGTCGGCGGCGTGGTGGTCGAGAACGTCACGCTGCACAATGAAGACTACATCAAGGGCTTCGACAGCAACGGTCAGCCAATCCGCGACGGCATCGACGTGCGCATCGGCGACACGGTGGTCATCCAGCGGGCAGGGGACGTCATCCCGCAGATCGTGAGCGTCGTCATCGACAAGCGGCCGGCCAATGCTGTGCCTTACGAATTTCCGCATACCTGCCCGGTCTGCGGCTCGCCGGCGACGCGCGAGATCAACGAAAAGACCGGCAAGGAGGATTCGCGCCGGCGCTGCACCGGTGAGCTGATCTGCGCCGCCCAGGCCGTGGAAGGGCTTCGCCATTTCGTATCGCGCGGCGCTATGGATATTGAGGGCCTCGGCGCGGAAAACATCGACCTCTTCTTCAATGCGGGACTGGTGAAGACGGCGGCTGACATCTTCACGCTGAAGGGTCGCCGCCCGGCCGTCACCAAGGCGCTGGCCGAGCGGCGCGAGGAGCAGGCGCGGCTGCGCGAGGAAGCCTCGGGCAAGACGCGCAAGAATGTGCGCAGCGTCGAGGAGCGCAACTATGAAGGCCTCGACAAGCTCTTCGCCGCCATCGACGCTCGCCGCGAGCCCGAGCTCGACCGCTTCATCTTCGCGCTCGGCATCCGCCATATCGGCGAGACGACGGCGGCCGTGCTTGCCCGCCAGTTCTCGACCATCGAGGAGCTGATCCGCGTCGGCAAGGAGACGGCAAAGGCGGAGGACCCGCATACCGTCTTCCCGTCGATCAACGGCATCGGCGACACGGCGATCAACGCGTTGCGCGACTTTTTCGGCAATGAGCGCAACGACGACGTGCTGGATGCCTTGCTCGCGCAGGTCCACCCCAAGCCTTATGTCATGGAAATCTCGGCCGGCAGTGAAGTCTCCGGCAAGACGGTGGTGTTCACCGGCACGCTGGAAAAGATGACGCGCTCCGAGGCCAAGGCGATGGCCGAGCGGCTCGGCGCCAAGGTGGCGGGCTCGGTTTCGGCCAAGACCGACCTGGTGGTCGCGGGTCCCGGCGCCGGCTCGAAGCTGAAAGTTGCAAGCGATCTCGGCATCGAGGTGATCGACGAGGACACCTGGCTGCAGCGCATCGGCAGGGCTGGCCGATGACTGACGCGTTCAAGGGATTCGGGCAGAAGGCCATTCCATTCCTGAAGGCGCTCGATTTCCACCAGAGCCGGGAATGGTTCCAGGAGAATCGCGCCCTTTACGACAGCGAGCTGCACGAACCGTTCTGCGATCTGGTCGAGACGCTCACCACGCGCTTCGAAGGGGCCAAGCTCGGGCTGCGCGGCGACCGCAAGAGGTCGCTGTTCCGCATCAATCGCGACGTGCGCTTCTCAAAGGACAAGCGGCCCTATAACCGGCATCTCTCAGCAATCCTGTCGCCCGACGGCACCAAGATGGAGCAGGGCGTCTTCTATGTGCATATCGGGCTCGAGCGCTGCTTCGCCGGCGTTGCCTGGTGGCAGCCAGCGCCTGAACTGCTGCAGGCGATGCGCAAGGCGATCGTGACCAAGCCGGCCGCGTTCCGCGCCATGGTTTCATCGCTCAAGAAGGCAGGGCTGGAACTCGATGCGGAAGATCGCCTGAAGCGGGCGCCGCGCGGCTTCGAGGATGTCGGCGACGAGGATCTCGCCCAGGCGGTGCGCAACCGCCATTTCGTGGTACGGCACGACATCGATCCGGCGACGATCCATTCGCCGGCGCTGGTCGATGATCTCGTCGACTTCACGCTTGGCGCCAAGCCGCTGCTCGATTGGGGCAGGGCGATCCAGGGGACGATCGTGGTGGCCTGACGCCGCCATTCGACGGTCGCCAGGCGCTTACATCCGCATCAGCAGGCCGCCATCGACGGCGAGTTCGATGCCGGTGATGTAGCTCGCGGCGTCGGAGAGCAGGAAGAGCGCGGCATTGGCCATGTCCTGCGGCGTGCCGATGCGGCCAAGCGGCGCATAGTTCGCAACGGCGGCGCGTTTTTCCTCGGTGTCCCAGCGCGCCTGCAGCGGCGTCAGCGCCATGCCGGGGCAGATGGCATTCGAACGGATGCGCTCGCTCGCAAGCTGCATGGCGAGCGACTTGGACAGCGCGCACACGCCGGCCTTCGAGGCCTGGTAGGCGTCCTGCGGGTTGGGGTCGCCGCGATACCACTGGATGGTCGAGAAATGCACCATGGCGCCGCCGCGCCCGCCGGCGCGCATATGGGGAACGACGGCGCGCGCCGTGTGCACGAAGGACTTCAGGTTGATGTTGAAGACGTCGTCCCAGACGCCGAGATCCATGTCGAGCGCCGACTTGTCGCGGCCGAACCACAGCACGCCGGCGACATTGGCCAGATAATCGATGCCGCCGCGCTCGCGGCCGGCGGCGCCGATGATCTGTTCGACGAAGGCGGCGTCGGTCAGGTCGCCCTGCGCGAAGGTCAGGCGATCGTCATAACCGGCAAACGAGGCCGGACGTGTTTTCACATCGATGGCGGTGACGGAAGCGCCGGCATCGAGCAACGCAAGCGCGATAGCCTCGCCCATGCCTCCGCCCGCGCCGGCCACGACCGCATGCCTGCCGGTGAAATCAAAGACGACCATCCGTCACCCCTCTTATGTTGGCGCCAAGGCGCGATGGCGGGACAATAGGGGCGGACAAAAAATCCATCAAGCCGTATTCGAAAAAATTTGCCAAAATGGAAAATCACGATATCGTACCGCGATTGACGGCTTTCCTTTTGGGTGGATTCCAAGACCATGAACCTGCATTCCGGCGCGCGGACCTTCTCGGTGACCTCTCCTGTCGACGGCTCGATCTACGCCACGCGAAACTATGCCGACGGCGCCGCGATCGAGGCCGCGGTCGCCCGGGCTCGCGCGGCGTTGCCGGGCTGGCGGCGCACGCCGCTGGCCGAGCGCCTGGCGATCCTTCTGCGCTTCGGCGAGGAGATGAAGGCGCGCGCCGCCCCGTTGGCCGAAGCGGTGGCGTGGCAGATCGGCAGGCCCTTGTGGCAGGCCGACGAGACGCCGCGCCTGGCGCTGATCGGCGAACTGCTTGCAGGCGCGGCGCCGGAGACCTTGGCAGACATGCCGTATCCGTCGGATGAGAACATCCGCCGCTACGCTAAGCCGATGGCCGGCGGGCTGCATCTGTCGATCTGCGCCTGTAACTACCCGACCGCGATGCTCGGCTATCTGGTCACCTCGCCGCTCGCGGCAGGCAATGTGGTGATCTTCAAGCACTCGCCGCAGACGCCGCTGATCGCGGAACTGACCGAGGAGGCCTTCCGCGCGGCCGGCGGGCCGGAAGGGGTCTTTCAGAGCCTGCATCTCGACCATCCGGACGCCGAGCGGCTGATCGCTTCCGGTGTCCTCAACGCGGTCAATTTCATCGGCTCGGTCAATGGCGGCCGGCGCGTGCATGCGGCCGCGGCCGGCACCTTCACCCAGGTGCACCTGGAACTCGGCGGTAAGGATCCGACCTATGTGCGCTCCGATGCCGACCTCGAAGCGGCGGTTCCGCTGATCGCTGAAGGCACCTATTCCAACGCCGGTCAGTCCTGCTGCTCGGTCGAGCGCATCTATGTCGATCGCCTGATTCACGATCGTTTCGTCGAGGCGCTGGTCGCCGAGACGGCGAAATGGTCGATCGGCCATCCGATCGGCGAAAAGCCGATGGTCGGCCCGGTGGTGCGCGCGGTCGCGGCCGACACCATTCGCGGCCTCACCGAAAGCGCGGTGCGGGCAGGGGCGAAGCGCCTGATGCCGCGGGATGGCGCCCTCAAGGCGGCAAGCCTCGGAGCCGCCTATGTCGCGCCGGAGGTGCTGACCGGCGTCGATCACAGCATGCAGATCATGCGCGACGAGCTGTTCGGGCCGGTGGCCTGCGTCCAGGCGGTCGGCGGCGACGACGAGGCGATCCGACTGATGAACGACAGCGATTACGGCCTCAGCGCCTCTATCTGGACGCGCGATGTCGAGCGCGGCGTGGCCTTGCTCGACGAGGTCGAGGCCGGCACGGTCTATCTCAACCGCTGCGACCACGCGGACCTCTATCTGCCCTGGGGCGGCATCAAGAATTCCGGTCTCGGACGCACCAATGGACGCGCCGGCCTGATCGAGGCGACGGCGGCGAAGGCGTACCATGTCCGCTCCGTCATCGCCTGAGCGCCAAGGACATCCGGTCGTGCGGGACCTTGAAAAGCTGGGCGATGCGGCCGTCGCGGCGCTTGCAGCGGCCGGCGTGGAACGGTTGCTGCCGGCCGCGACCAGCCCCTATCTCCTGATCGCCGAGCATGCCGGCAATGTTGTGCCGGCGCCGTGGCGCGATCTTGGCTTGGCGGAGCCCTATCTGGGCACGCATTTCGCGACCGATGTCGGTGTCGATGCGCTGACGCGGCGGCTCTCGCGAACGCTGCGCGCGCCCGCCGTAATCGCGCGCTATTCGCGGCTGTTCCTCGACTATAACCGCCCCGCCGATGAGTGGGATTTCATGCGGCCGGACCTCGGTGGCATCCCGGTGCCGGGCAATCTGGCGGTCGATGCCACTGATGCAAGGCTGCGCAAGCTTGTCGCCTGGGCGCCGGTCGAACGGGCGATCGTCGAAGCCGCCGCCGGCAGGCGCGCGCTGATTTCGGTGCACTCCTTCACGCCGGTGATGGGCGGGGTGAGGCGCGATGTCGATATCGGCGTGCTGTGGCGGGAACAGTCGCCCTTCGTGAACTCGGTGCTGAAAACGCTCAGGACCCAGGGCACGGAGGCAGGCTTCAGGATCGGCGACAATGAACCCTATGATTGGCGCCAGGCCGTCGGCTACACGCTGAACCGGCATGGGCTGCAGCAGGGCCGGCCCTGCCTCTATCTCGAGGTCCGCAACGACCTGCTTGCCGATCCGGAAACTTTCGAACGCATCGGCCGCCTTCTTGAAAATGCCTTTGCCACCGTCGCGATGTCCCTATGGCCGCAATCAGCCGTAGCCGTCTAAAGGCTGGACGCTCAAATAACGGGCCGCTAGAGCGTTTCACCGTTTCACGGAAACGGCGAACCGCTCTATCTCATTGTTTTTACGCAATTCCGGACGGAAAACCGCTCACACTTTTCCTGGAATTGCTCTAGAGCTTGTCAAATTGGAAACACGACGGCCAAGGGCGTGGACGATGCAAGGCAATGTGGGCAGCAAGATCCGGGACGCGCGCAAGCAGCAGAACATCACCTTGCGCGACCTCAGCGAGCGCTCCGGCCTTTCCGTTTCGCAGCTGTCAAAGCTGGAGAACGGCAAGGCTAGGCTGACCGTCGACATCGCGCTGATGATCGCCGGCGTGCTGCACGTGCCGGTGGCCTCCTTCCTGTTCAGCCCGAAGCCCGGACCGCAGGCGCGCCGCTCGATCACGCGCGCCGGCAGCGGCATTCTGCATGAAGGCAACGCCATGGAATTCGAGGTCTTGTGCAGCGATTTCCGCGATAAGACCAACATTTTCTGGCGCGTCACGCTGCGCGCCAGAAGTTTTGAGGAAAACGGCGGCTGGCGCAGCCATTCGGGTGAGGAGTTCATCCATGTGCTGAGCGGCAGCCTGCAGCTGCACACGCTCCATTACGACCCGACGGTGCTGCAGCCAGGCGACAGCATCCTGTTCGACGGCGAGATGCAGCACGCCTATGTCGCGCTCGGTGACGAGCCCGTCATCATGCTGATGTCGAACACCGTGCCGCGCGACGGACTGGCGCCGGGAGCAGGCGTCTGACCGACGCGCCACGACCTTCCGTTCAAGAATTTTTCTAAAATGGAAAAAAATGCTTGTTATGGAAAAGTCGGAGGACTAGCATCCTTTTGACCGGCCGACAGGAGAACAGCCAGCGGCCGGAATGGGAGAAATGACCGATGCTGTCGGTTGAGGCAGTCAGCAAGACATTCGGCGGCGTGCAGGCGTTGCGCAACGCCTCGCTGACCTGCGAGGCCGGCGAGATCCTCGGCCTCATCGGTCCGAACGGCGCAGGCAAGTCGACCCTCGTCAACGCCATCTCCGGCGTGCTCAAGCCGGACAGCGGCAGCGTGCGCCTGGCGGGCGAGGAGATCACTGGCCGCGGCCCGGAGCATTGCGCGCGGGCAGGGGTAGGCCGCACCTTCCAGACCATCAGGCTGTTCAAGGATCTGACCGTTCGCCAGAACGTCGAGGTGGCGCATATCACCTGCCGCGCCGTGCGCCCCGATGCCGCCAGGCGGATCGGCGTCGACCAGCTGCTGCAGCAATATGAGCTGGCAAGCTTCGCCGACAGCCCGGCCGGAACGCTGCCCTATGGCAGGCAGCGCCGGCTCGAGATCGCCCGCGCGCTGGCGCTGGGGCCGTCGCTCCTGCTGCTCGACGAGCCGGCCGCCGGACTCAACGAGGCCGAGTCGGAGACGCTGGCCATCGCCATCGAGGGCATTCGCCGCGACGTCGGCTGCGCGACCATCGTCATCGATCACGATCTGCGCTTCATCAACCGGCTCTGCGACCGGCTTTGCGTGATGGACCAGGGCCAGGTGATCGCTTCGGGCGAGACGGAAGATGTGTGGCGCGATCCGCGCGTCATCGAGGTCTATGTCGGGCAGTCGGAGACGGCCTGAAGGCGCGAAAGAACAACCGCAATGAGAGGAAGGAGGGGTAGAATGGAAAGGATTTTGCTGGGAGCGGCGGTGCTGACCGCGGGGCTGCTGCAGGCAGGGCATGCGGGCGCGGCCGATCTCAAGATCGGGCTTGCGGTCGCCATGACCGGCGCCTACGCGCCTTATAGCGAGGCGGAAGGCGCGCGCTGCATGGCCGACAGGCTGAACAAGGCTGCCGGCGCCAACGACCCCAAGGTCGAGCTGATGATCGAGGACAACCGGTCCGATCCGCAGCTTTCGGTCTCGCTCGGCCAGAAATTCCTCGATGCCGGCGCGCAGGTCATCACCGGCGTGCCGTTCCCGGATGCGCTGATCCCGATGGCGCAGACCGCTCAGCCCTATGGCGCCACCGTGTTCTCGGCGCCGAACACGCAGCTCGAAATGCAGCGGGCCGGGCTCGACAATTTCATCGCCGGGGCGGTGCCCGATCCGATCAACGCCTCAGCCACCGCGAACGCGCTTTACGGCAAGGGTGCGCGGACCGTGGCGCTGATGGTGTCGCCCGATGCCGGTTCCTATTCGGAGAAGCTGCCGGAGTGGTTCGGCGAGGTGTTCGAGCATCTCGGCGGCAAGGTGGTCGGCAAGTTCAATTATTCCTACGGCACCACCGACTGGTCGCCGCAGATCGCCTCGATCAAGGCGCTGCCGCAGAAGCCGGACGCGATTCATATCTGCGCGGTGCTGCCCGATGTCGGCATCCTGATCCGGCAATTGCGCGCCAACGGCTATGATGGTTGGGTGGCCGGCTGCGACGCTTTCGACGACAAGTCGCTGGAAGGCACGGTCGGCGATCCGAAGTCGCTGGAAAAGGTGATGTTCGCGACCCATGGCGCGACCGGCGTCGGCGGCCCGATCGACAAGTTCCTCGCCCAGTGCAAGGCCGACGGCTACAAGATCAACGGCATCTTCGACGCGCTCGGCGCCGACATGGTGCAGATCAGCTATGAAGCGGCGAAGAAGGCCGGCACCGTCGATCCCGCCGCCTTGCGCGAAGCGATCAGGGCGCCGGGCGGCTATCCGGGCACCACGGCGCCGACGATCTCCTTCGCCGAGAAGAAGGGCTATCCGGTCAAGACGGTGCCGGTGATGGGCTTTGCCGACGGCAAGCGGGTGCTGATCACCGACACGCCGCCGACCTTCGTTCCGGCGCTGAACTAAGCGGGGCGGGAACAGGTGCTTAAGGTCGAGAAGCTTGTCGTGCGCTATGGCGCCGTCATGGCGGTGCGCGAGCTGTCGTTGGAAGTCGGGCAGGGCGAGCTGGTCGCCCTGCTCGGACCCAACGGCGCCGGCAAGAGCTCGACCATCAACGCGCTGACCGGGCTGGTCACGCCGGCTTCGGGGCGTATCGTGCTTGACGGCAAGGACATCTCGCATGTCCGCACCGAGGACCGCATCCGCGCCGGGCTGACCTCGACGCCGGAAGGCCGGCACATCTTTGCCAATCTCAGCGTCGGCGAGAACCTGCGGCTGGGGGCGGCGACACGGCGCGACCCTGCCGGGGTGCGCCAGGACATCGAGCGGTTCCTGTCGCTGTTCCCGGTGCTTTCCGAGCGCTACGGCCAGGCGGCGGGCACGCTTTCGGGCGGCGAGCAGCAGATGCTGGCGATCGCCCGGTCGCTGATGTCGCGGCCGAAGCTGTTGCTGCTCGACGAGCCGTCGCTGGGGCTCGCGCCCAAGATCGTGGCGCGCATCTTCGATTTCATCGGCGAACTCAAGGCGCAAGGATTGACGCTGCTGGTGGTCGAGCAGAACGCCAAGCAGGCGCTGCGCTTTGCCGACCGCGTCTATGTCGTGAGCTCGGGCACGCTGCGCTATGACGGACCGCCGGCCAGGCTCGCCGACGAGCACGGCCTGTTCAACCTCTATATCGGCGGGTAGGCGGCGACATGGATTATGCTCTGCAGCAACTCCTCAACGCGCTCGCCTTCGGCGCGGAATATTCGCTGGTGGCGCTCGGGCTGGCCGTCGTCTTCTCGATCATGGGGCTGGTGAATTTCGCGCATGGCGAGATCATCGGCGTCTCCGCCTACAGCGTGTTCGTGGCTGCCGCGCTGGGGCTGACCTCGCCCTTCGTCGCGGTCCTGCTCGCCGTCGGCATGGCGGCGCTGGCGGCGGTGGTGTTCGAGCGCGTCGCCTTCCGGCCGGTGCGCTACGCGCCGACCACGACCGGGCTGCTCACCGCCTTCGGTGTGTCGATCGTGGTGCAGAACCTTTTCATGCTTCTGATCTCGCCCAAGCCGCAGTCGGTCTCGGTCCTCAACGGCTTGAACCAGATGTGGTTCTTCGGGCCCTTCGCTGTCTCCTCGCTGCAGGTGATGGAGCTGATCGTGTCGGGTCTGACCATCCTGGCGCTGGTGCTCTTCCTCAACCGCTCGACGCTTGGCCTCGCCATCCGCGCCGCCTCGCGCGACTTCGCCACGGTGCGGCTGATGGGGATCAAGGCAAACCGAGTGATTGCCACGGCGTTTGCGATTTCCGGCGCGCTGGCGGGCATCGCCGCCGTCTTCATCCTGGCGCGGCGCGGCAGCGTCTCGCCCGATCTCGGCTTCGGCCTGGTGCTGAAGGCCTTCGTTGCCTGCGTCATCGGGGGCTTCGGCTCGCTGCCGGGTGCGGCGGTCGGCGGCATGCTGCTCGGCTTCATCGAAGTCGGCCTGCTTGTCGCGCTGCCGCAGGAATATGCGGGCTTCCGGGATGCGCTCACCTACGCGATCATCGTCGCACTGCTCGTCTACCGCCCGGAAGGCCTGCTCGGCCAGCGTATCGAACTCGGCGATAAGGAGATCTGACATGGCAGGCTCCGAATTGTCGCAAGCAGTCGAACAGATGGCGGCTCCGGTGGGCACAGCGCAGCCCGGCAATGCGGTTGTCCGCTCGCTGGTCGGCGGGCTGGTTACCGCGCTGCCGGTGCTGTTGATCGGCCTCCTGGTGCTGAATTTCGCGCCGACCTACTACACCTTCCTGGCGCTCGGCGCCTTCGTGAACCTAATCGTGGTGGTCGGGCTGCAGGTGTTCATGGGCAATTCCAACATCGCCAATCTCGGCCACAGCGCCTTTGTCGGGCTCGGCGCCTATGGCGTCGCCATCCTGTCGACGCCGCTTGCCATGAAGAAGCTGTCGATCCCCAACGCGCCGTTCGGTTTTGCGACGCTGGAGCTCGACCCGGTTTCGTCGGCGCTCATCGCGCTTTTGGTCGTCGGCATCGTGGCGCTGGTCAGCGGCAAGGTGATCAGCCGGCTGTCGGGGGTCGCCGCGACCATTGTCAGCCTGGCGCTGCTGATCATCGTCCATTCGGTGTTCCTCAACTGGACCGACCTGTTCAAGGGCAACCAGGCTTTCTTCGGCATTCCGAAAGTCGTCGGCCTGCCCTGGATGCTGGTCTTCGCGGTGCTGGCGATCGTGGCGGCGCGGCTGTTCAAGGACAGCCGCTGGGGCCTGCAGCTGCGAGCCAGCGCGCAGAGCCCGCAGGCTGCCGCGGCACTCGGCATCGATGCGAAAAAGCTGCGGCTGATGTCATGGGTGCTGTCGGCGCTGATCTGCGGCCTTGCCGGCGTGCTCTATGCCTATTTCGCCGGCACGATCAGCCCGAAACTTTTCTACTTCCAGATGATCTTCAACACGCTGGCGATGCTGATCCTTGGCGGCATGGCGACGGTGACCGGGGCGGTGACCGGCGTCATCGTGCTTTCGATCGGGCTGGAATTCATCCGCAGCATCGAGTCCGGCGTGAGCGTCGCGGGTATCCAAATGCCGCAGCTGCTTGGACTGTCGGGCGTGGCGCTCGGCGTGGTCATCGTGCTTTGCATGGCGTTCCGGCCAAGCGGCATCAGCGGCCGGCATGAGCTCGATGAGCTTGTGTCGCTTCTTTTCCGGCGCAATGACAGATAGCGTCGTCATTTCCTGGTGGAGGGTTGAACGTGGAATTTGAGGACAGGGTGGCGGCGTATGCGCCGAAGCTCGAAGCGTTGCAGGCCGAACTCGCATCGCGCGGCGTCGAGTTCGTCGAGGTGCATACGGTCGATACGTCGGGCGTAGTGCGCTCCAAGATCGCGCCGCTGAAGCTCTCGACCTCGGGCGAATCGATCAATGCCATCCTCTATTGCGTCACCCATGGCGACGGCCAGCCGATGGGCGACGTCGCCTTCGCGTCGCCAAGCGCAAATGAGGAGAACGGCTTTCCCAACATCAAGGGCATCATCGACCCGGACACGGTGGTGCAGCATGGCTGGAAGCCGAAATTCGCTTCCGCCATCACGCGCTCCTACATGCTCGACGGCGCGCCTTGCGCCTACGATCCGCGCAACGTCCTCGCCCGTGTCGAGGAGCGCGCGCGGGCGCTCGGCTACGAGCCGAAATTCGCCCTCGAATACGAGTTCGGCATTTTCCACGCCGACCACGATCTGATGCGCGCCGGCCGCTATCGCGAGCTGAAGCCGTGGGGCCATTCACTGATCAACTACGACCTCGTGCGCAGCGGCGAGTACCAGGATTTCGCCGCCGAGTTCATCACGCGCATGAAGAGCATCGACATCGGCGTCGCATCGCTGGTCACCGAATATGGCTACGGCATGTATGAATATGCGCTGACGCCGAAGAGCGCCCTGGCGGCGGCGGATGCCGCGATGCGCGCCAAGCTGCATCTGCGCGAGCTGTGCGCCGAGCGTGGGCTGGTCGCCACCTTCATGACGCGCTTCCAGCCGCCCGGCAAGGAAAGCGCCTGCGGCGCGCACCACCATGTCAGCCTGTGGCAGGACGGCAAGCCTGCCTTCGCGGCCGGCCCGAACCGGTTGACGCCGGTCGCCGAGAAATTCCTCGCCGGCGTGCTCAACCGCATGCAGGAGACGCATATTTTCTTCCGGCCGACCGTCAATTCCTACCGCCGCTTCGATCGCGGCGCGTGGTCGCCGGAAGACGTCGCCTGGGGGTTCGAGAACCGCACTGCGCCGATCCGCGCCATCACCACGCCGAACGATGCCGCGTGCCGGTTCGAGCACCGAGCGCCCGGCGCCGACGTCAATTCTTACCTGTCGATCGCCGCGATCCTGGCGGCAGGCTGCGAAGGCATCGAGAAGAACCTGCCGCTCGAGCCACCGGTGACGAGCAACCTTGCCAATCTCGACAAGCCGAAGCTGCCGCGCACGCTGAACGCGTCCATTGAGGCCTTCGCCGGATCCGATTTCTGCGCCGAGGCTTTCGGCGAGGCGTTCCGCGACAATTATGCCGAGAGCCGCCGCGCCGAGCAGGCGGCCTTCGATGCCTGGCAGGCGTCGCATATCACCGACTTCGAATGGCAGCGCTATTTCGCAAGCTGAGCCAGCAAACCATAGGCGCGTTAGAACCCGGCGATCAGTTCCGCTGATCGCTGGGTCAAGCGAATTGGTGTGACAAGCGGGGCGACGCTCCCTACATGAGGCCGCTCAAGGAGCGGCGCATGGTAACGGAAGCAATCTCTGAGAGCAGAACCGGCGGCGATTTCTGGGATGGCGTGCGATTGTCGATGCCGGTCGTGGTCGCTTCTGCGCCGTTCGCGATCTTGTTCGGCGCGATCTCCGTCGACAATGGTTTCTCGGTGCTTGAGGCGTTCCTTATGAGCGCCATGATCTATAGCGGCGCCAGCCAGATGGTCGGCATCGAATTGTTCGGCCAGCATGTCGCGCCGTGGCTGATCGTGCTGTCGATCTTCGCGGTGAATTTCCGACACGTGCTCTATTCCGCCGGCATCGGCCGCCGCATCGCGCATTGGCCATTGCTGCAGCAGGCGCTGGGCTATTTCATCCTCACCGACCCGCAATTTGCGGTGGCGGAGGCGAGGGCCGTGTCGGGCAAGCCAGTCGGGTTCGTCTGGTATCTTGGACTTGGCCTGCCGGTCTACGTGTTTTGGGTCATCGAAAGCGGGTTGGGCGCGGTGTTCGGCAAGCTCATTCCGGATACCCATGCGTTGGGCATCGATTTCCTGCTGCCGATCTATTTTCTCGGCCTCGTCCTCGGTTTCCGCAAGCGGCCGCTATGGCTGCCCGTCGTCGCCGCAAGCGCGGCCGCATCGATCATCGCCTACAAGACGGTCGGCTCTCCCTGGCATGTTTCGATCGGTGCGATCGCCGGCGTGCTGCTGGCGGTGATCCTGCCGCCGCATCACAGCGGAATAGGGGAGCGGCCGTGAGCACGACCTTCTGGATCATCCTTGCCGGCGCGATCGCCACCTATCTGACCCGGGTCGGCGGCCACCTCGTCATCTCGCGCTTCGAGAATATCCACCCGCGCGTCGAGGCGGGGCTGAACGCCGTGCCGGCCGCGGTGCTGACGACGCTGGTCGCGCCGGCAGTGCTTGGCGCCGGGCCCGCCGAATGGGCGGCGCTGGTGGTCACCGCTTTGGTCTCGCTGCGCGGCGGGTTGATGTCGATGTTTTTGGCAGGTGCTGCGGTGCTGATCATCGCGCGGCAGTTTGTGGGATAGCAATTCTGCCGGCGCGATCGTTTCGGACCGCCGGCGCTGCCCCTCATTGCCCTGCCGGGCATTTCTCCCCGTAGAACGGGGAGAAAGAAGCTAATCTCAAATCTTCGCGTCGTGCGGCAGTGGTGCTGTCGCCTTCTCCAGCCAGGCCAGCGTTTCGCCGTCCACCATCGGGCCGATCTCGGCCAGCACCCATGCATGATACTGGTCGAGCCAGTGCAACTCGTCGCGGGTCAAGAGATCGCAGCGGACGAGACGCTTGTCGATCGGCGCCAACGTGAGCGTCTCGAAGCCGTGCATGGGGATGTCGCCGCCTTCGATCGGTTCCGCCGGCGTGACCAGAATCAGGTTCTCGATGCGGATGCCGTAGGCGCCTTCCTTGTAGTAGCCTGGTTCGTTGGACAGCATCATGCCGGCAAGCAGTTTTTCGGTGCCGGTTCGGGCGATGCGCTGCGGCCCTTCATGCACGGCAAGGTAGGAGCCGACGCCGTGGCCGGTGCCATGGGCGAAGTCGCAGCCACGCTTCCACAGCGCCACGCGGGCAACCGCGTCGATTTCCGAGCCGCGCGTGCCGGCGGGGAAACGCAGCGTCGAGATGCCGATCATGCCCTTCAGCACGAGCGTGAAGCGCTCCCGCATCTCCTGCGTCGGCTCACCGATCGGAACGGTGCGGGTGATGTCGGTGGTGCCGTCCTGATACTGACCGCCGGAATCGAGCAGGAACAGTTCTCCGCTTTCCAGTTTGCGGCTGGTGGCCCGCGAGACGCGGTAATGCATGATCGCGCCGTTCGGGCCGGCGCCGGAAATCGTGTCGAAGGAGACGTCGCGCAGCGGCATCTGGGTTTCCTCGCCGGTCTGGCGGCGCACTTCCTCCAGCTTGGTGACGACGGCGATTTCGTCGAGCGTGCCGGGCTTCTGGCGGTCGAGCCAGCACAGCAGCTTGGCGACCGCAGCGCCGTCGCGGCGATGCGCGGCGCGGCTGCCGGCGATCTCGGCCTGGTTCTTGGTCGCGCGGGGAATACGCGCCGGGTCAGCCGCCAAGACGACGGTGCCGCCATTGTCCTCGGTCAGCATCCGCAGCTTTTCCGCCGCCAGCACCGGATCCAGCGCGATCCTGGCGCCATTTTTGGCCAGCTCGACGATTGCCGCTTCGAACTCGCCCGGATCATGCAGATCGGCAAGCTGGGTGAGATAGGCCGCGACCTGGCGCGGGAATTTGCGCTGGTCCATGAACAGCTGATGCTTGCCGTCGGCGGCGAGGATGGCAAAGCCGAGCGCCAGCGGCGTGTGCGGCACGTCGCCGCCACGGATGTTGAAGCTCCAGGCGATGGAAGAGGGATCGGTCAGCACCGCATGGGTGGCGCCGTCCTTCTGGATGGCGCTTGCCAACCGCACAAGCTTGCCCTTGGCGAGCTCACCGGCAAAATTGAGCTCTTGCAACTCCACCGAAGCCCGCGGCGGCTCCGGCTGGTCCTTCCAGATGATGTCGATCGGGTTCCTGTCGAGCGGCACCAAGGTCGCGCCGGATTGCTCGGCCGACGCCTTCAGCGCCCTGACCTCGCCGATCGTATGAAGCCAGGGGTCGAAGCCGAGCCTTGCGCCCTTGCCGAGATTGTCCTTGAGCCAGCTGGCCGGCGGATTGTCGATGAGGCTTTCGACGGTAAAGATCGAAAGGTCGACCTCGTTTCGGACCTGCAACGTGTAGCGGCCGTCGACGAAGATGAAGGCGCGGTCGCGCAGGATGATGGCGACGCCGGCCGAACCGGAGAAGCCGGTCAGCCATTTCAGCCGCGCCGAGCGGTCGGCGACATACTCACCCTGGTGCTCGTCCGCGCGGGGAACGATGAAGCCAGCCAAGCCATTGTCGACCAGCCATTGCCGCAGCAACGCCACGCGCGGCTTGCCGACGGCCGGATCGCCAGCGGAATCAAAGGTCTGGAACATGGTGGCTCTCCTCGGATGCTTGTCGCGAACCTAAAGCGCGTCGCGATCTTTCAGGTTCGCTCCATGCGCTTTAGGTTTTTGATCTTACGCATGTCTTTATCCCGAAACCGGTTCCCACTTTCGGGAGACATGCTTTAGAGCATTTCGTGTGCCAATTGAAACGGATCTGTCACCAGACGCCATATGATCCAGATATGCTGAAGCGACGACGTGCAAGCTAGCGGGCGCGCCCCCGTGTCTTTGCGCATGGACGCTATGCAGAATCGTTGATTTCCAGACAGGTCGGCAGAGCTTAGTTTCCCCGATGTGGAGGAATGAATCCTGTTGTCCTGCAAAGGAGACTGTCATGTCCACGCTTCCAGCCAGACGCGGATTTTTCAGAAACGCCATGAGCGCGCTGATCGAAGCTCGCCGGCGCGAGGCGACCCGCTACGTCAACGGGGCGCTGCTTTGTCTCGACGATGAAACGCTGAACGCCAATGGCTACGATCGCGAAGAGCTGAAGAAGGCGGCAAACTCGCTTTATGTGTGAGTAACCGCCTCAGCGCTTGAGGTGGATGGTCACCCAGCCCTCGCGATGCAAGGTACGCACATGGCGGAAGGCTTGGCCGACATAGGCCGAGATCACCGCGTCGCGCTGCCGGTCCAGGATGCCGGAAAGCACCAGCGAGCCGCCGAGCCTGATATTCCGGGCCATCTGAGGCGCGAGCCGCATCAGCGGCCGGGCCAGGATGTTGGCGACGATCAGGTCGAAGGGCGCGCGCCTGGCGAAGATCGGGTTGTGGAAGCCCGGCGCCGTCACCGTTTCGACCAGCGCCTTGACATGGTTGAGGCGGGCGTTGGCGGCGGCGACGCGGACGGCGACCGGGTCGATGTCGGTCGCCAGCACAGGAATATGCGCGAGCTTGGCGAGCGCGATGGCAAGCACCGCGCTTCCCGTTCCGAGGTCGAGCGCGTTGCGCGGCCGTTCGCGCAGCACCACCTGCTCCAGCATTTCGAGGCAGCCGGCGGTGGTGCCGTGATGGCCGGTGCCGAAGGCAAGGCCTGCCTCGATCTCGATGGCGAGATCACCGGCGTGGCGCTTGGCCCGATCATGCGAGCCGTGGACGAGGAAGCGGCCGGCGCGCACCGGCTTCAAGCCTTCCAGCGAGCGCGACACCCAGTCGATGTTGGGAAGGGTCTCGCGCTCGACGGGCTTCGACAGGCCGAGGTCGGCGATAATAGTCCTGACCCGCGCCTCGACGGGATCGACGTCGCCATCGGCATAGAGCGACACTTCTTGGATGTCTTTTTCCTCGTCGAGCTCCAGCACGGCGATCGGCAGGCCGTCATCCTCGAAGGCGGCGTCCAGCGCCGCGAAGATGCGGTCGGCCTCGAGCTTGCTGGCGGTGAGGTGCAGCCTGGTCTGGCCCATCAGAAAGACTCTTGCTTGAACATGATCCTCTCCGAAAACCGGTTCCCACTTTTTGCGGTCGCTGACCTTCGGTTCGGGATCATGTTTGCCCGCCGGCAGCCAGCCGCTTCAGCTTGGCGACGGCGGTGTCGGCGCTCTCGCCATAGCCGATGGTGCCGGCGAAATCGCCCTTGGCGTTGAGCAGCAGCACCGAGGCCGTATGGTCCATCGTGTAGTCGCCGTCGCCGGTGTCGACCTTCTTCCAATAGATACCGAAGGCCTTGGCCATGGCATGCACCTTGTCCGGATCGCCGGTGATGCCGGTGATGCGGTCGGAGAAGTTGCTGACATAGGTGTTCATCGTCTCCGGCGTATCGCGCTCCGGATCGACGGTGACGAAATAGGCGTTGAGGTTCTTGCCGCTGTCGCCCATCGTCTTCAGCCAGCCGGCCAGCTCGAACAGGGTTGTCGGGCAGACTTCCGGGCAATGGGTGAAGCCGAAGAACACGACGCTCGGGTGGCCCCTGAAGGCGGCTTCGGTGATCGGCGCGCCTTTCTGGTCGACCAGCGTGAAGGGCGCGCCGAAGGGCTCGCCGCCATAATGGCCGCGGTACCAGTCGAACGTCAGCCAGCCGATGCCCGCCGCCATCAGGACGAGAATGCCGACCAGGATTGAACGCATCATCAGTGAATGTCCGTCGTGATTGCCTTGGGGCAAGTTTGGCGACACTCTTAGCGGGTCTGCGCCGGGCGCGCAAAGATGCCGCGTTGCCGCAAGCAGAGATCCAGGTGGGGCACAAACACCGTGTCGGGCGGCTTGCAAACGCCACGATCTTGTCCCACCTGACATCGGCAAACGCCAACCCAGGAGGCACTTTTGCGAAAACTGATCGGCTTGTTCGCCGCATGTCTTGCTCTCAGCGCCGGCGCGGCCATGGCCGACGAGGTGGGCAAAGTGGGTGTCGACTGGGTCGGCAACGACATCATGATCGACGCCATCAAGGACCCGAAGGTCGACGGCGTCACCTGCCACGTCGCCTATTTCGACCGCAGCATCATCGACCGGCTGCATAAGGGCAACTGGTTCGAGGATCCTTCCGATTCCTCGATCTCCTGCCGCCAGACCGGGCCGATCACCATCGGCGACATCGATATGGGCGAGGGCGGCGAGGAAGTGTTCAAGCAGGGCCTCAGCCTGATCTGGAAGAAGCAGGTGGTGAACCGTATCTACGACAGGAAGAACGAGACGCTGATCTATCTGTCGCATTCGCGCCAGGTGCAGAACGGCTCGGCGAAGATGTCGGTCACCACCGTGCCGCTCTACGGCCAGAACGTGGTGTGGACCAAGGGCAAGCCGCAATAGTTTCCCGAGACAGGCTTGGCCGGGGGGCAGGTCGCGCTTGCGGGGCCGTCCCCGCCGGCGTAAAGCCCGAGCATGGACCGTCCTGAAAATCTCGTCCTCAAGGGCCCCGAGCCGCGCATCCATCCGACCGCGGAGCTCAAAGGCTGCAAGCTCGGCCGCTATGCCTCGATCGGCGAGCGGGTGATCCTGCGCGAGGTGAGCGTCGGCGACTTTTCCTATTTCGAGCGCCATTCGGAAGCGATCTACACGACGATCGGCAAGTTCTGCGCGATCGCCGCCAACAGCCGCATCAACGCTCTCGAGCATCCGATCGAGCGGCTGACGCAGCATAAGGTCAGCTACCGGCCGAACGAGTATTTCCGCTGGCTGGGCGTCGACGCTGAATTTCGCGCCCGGCGGCAGGCAAAGCCGGTCACTGTCGGCCACGATGTCTGGATCGGCCATGGCGCGGTCGTCATGCCGTGTGTCGCGATCGGCAACGGCGCCGTCATCGGCGCCAATGCCGTGGTGACGCGCGACGTCGCGCCCTACACGATCGTCGCCGGCGTTCCGGCGAAGCCGTTGCGCGAACGCTTCTCAGCGGCAATCGCGGCGCGTATCGAGGCCCTGGCCTGGTGGGATTGGGCGCCGGAGAAACTGGCGAGCGCAATCCCCGACATGCAAGCCGTGCAGATCGAGGCCTTCCTCGATCGCTGGGAAGGCGGTACTCCCTGACACACAGAATGCCGTTGAAAGCACAACGGCGCTGTCTGGATGTTACGCTTCTGTCGGGAGTGGCGCCCCTTCCGCCATGCGGGGGTGGCGCGGCGGAAGGGGCTGGAGGCAAACCGCGTGAAGCGGAAGGAACAGGCTTTCTGGCCTGCACCGGCATTATCGCAAGCAAACCGATAAGGTGTTTCTTCACGCGCCTGCGCTTCTGGCGTGTGGCTGATTGCAGCCCCGTCCCGTCACGAAAATTCGACCCTTTGGAACCCGATGCGGTGGCTGCTTGTTTCTTCGCAAATGCCCGCGCGTCCACGGTTTTTGAGGAATTTGCATGATCGAGAAGGCTTTTACCTGGATGGCCAACCGGGTGGCGCATCTGGCCGGCCTGCCGCCGACCTTCGCCATCTGCGTGCTGATCGTGGTTGTCTGGGCGGCAAGTGGCCCGATCTTCGGGTTTTCAGACACTTGGCAACTCGTCATCAACACCGGCACCACCATCGTCACCTTCCTGATGGTGTTCCTGATCCAGAACACGCAGAACCGCGACGGCGCGGCGATCCAGGCCAAGCTCGACGAGCTGATCAGGGTCAGCCGCGCCCACAATCATTTCATCGGCATCGAGCACTTGACGGAATCCGAGGTCGAGGAGATCCGCGCCAAATGCGAGGCGGCGGCGAAGCGGCACGACCGCAAGATCGCCGAAACGGCGGCCAACAAGGTCGTGGCCGGAAAGAACGGCACGAGGCATGCGGCCAAGACCACCGGCGCGGCCGCAAAGAAGCCTGTGGCCGGGAAGAACAGCTCAAAGAAGAAAGCGGCTGCTTGAAAGGGCCGTCAGCGGTTCATGAAGGCCGCGAAGGCGTCCTTGTGATCGGGATGCCAGCGCGACAGGGCAGGGCGGTTCTCGATGATGTCGCCGATCGCCCAGGCCATGCGCTTTTCATCCGTCGGCCGCGCCACCTCGTTGTCGGGGCACAGGATGTAGAAATCGCCATCGACGAGCGATGCCAGCATGAAGTCGATCACCTGCTCGCCGGTCCAGGCGCCGGCGGGCTTTTCCGTCGCGCCTTCGGTCAGGCCGGTGTAGGTGAAACCCGGGATCAGCAGATGCGCCGACACTTTCGCCCCAGGTTCGTTGCGCAGCGCG
This sequence comes from Mesorhizobium sp. M2A.F.Ca.ET.043.02.1.1, assembly GCF_003952405.1. NCBI lineage: Bacteria > Pseudomonadati > Pseudomonadota > Alphaproteobacteria > Hyphomicrobiales > Phyllobacteriaceae > Mesorhizobium > Mesorhizobium sp. M2A.F.Ca.ET.043.02.1.1. The sequence goes on along the minus strand of NZ_CP034445.1, from coordinate 827,718 downwards.
TGCGCCAGCCCTTCGGTAAACGTCTTCACGCCGGCCTTGGAGACGTTGTAGGCGAGGTTGCCGGGCGGCGTGGTGATGCCCTGCTTGGAGCCGGTGTTGATGATGAGCCCCGGTTTTCCAGCTGCGAGCATGCGCGGCGCGAAGGCCTCGGTGCCGTGCACGACGCCCCAGAAATTGATGTCCAGAAGCCGCTTCCAGGCGTCGCGGTTCTCCCAGGGCTTACCTGGATTGTTGCCGACGCCGGCATTGTTCATCAGCACCGACACCGCGCCGAAGGCGCCGTAAGCGAGGTCCGCCAGCCGGTCGACCTCTTCGGCCTTGGAGACGTCGGTGGGGATCGGGAGGACGGCATCCTTCCCGGCGATCGCGGCGACAGCCTCCGTCGCCTGGTCGAGGCGCACGCTACCGATATCGGCGAGCACCGTCTTCATGCCCATCGCCGCGAACCGTTTCGCGGCGGCGAGGCCGATGCCGCTGGCGCCGCCGGTGATGACGGCGACATTGCCCGAGGCGAAAGCTGGCAGGGCGGTCTGGATTTCGGCGTCGCTGGTCATGGTTTCCATCCTTGTTCGGGTCGCGCCGAACTTAACGCTCGCCGCCGCTGAGGCAAGGCTGGTTCGTCCCGATGGGCGATCGCGAGGCCGCAACGGTTGACGACTTACAGTCGCAACGGGTTGACCATCGCTGTGCCTGCCGCGCATGCTGTCCTGAAAAAGGAGCTCGGTATTTGACCGACTGGATCGGAATCCTCAAAGAGCAGACCGCCAATGGCGACGAGATGGGCCGCGAGGTGCCCAAGATGCTCGCCAATCCCGATATCAGCGAGACGCAGGTGAAAACGCTGTTCGCGGCGCTGGAGAAGCAGGCGGATTTCGCCGAGAAGCTGCGGCTGGCGCTGGAGAAGTTCGGCCATGACTTCCCGATCATCAAGGCGGCCGAGCGGCTGGAGGAGCGCTATGCCGACCTTGCCGCCTCGGTGGCCGAGAAGCTGAAAGCGATGCGGAAATAGGTTTCTATTTTTCGATCAGCCTCTCGAACCGCTTGTCGGGCGCAAACCAGATCGCCGCCACAAGCACGTAGATCGCCACGCTGATCCATTGGTTGAGAAAGCTGAGCAGGACGGCGGCGATGTAGAGCGCCAGAGAAATCTTGCCCTTGCGATCCTGGCCCACGGCCCTGGCGAAGGTCGTTTCGGCGCCGTGCAGATGGCGCAGCTTGATGACCAAGATGTTGTAGGCAACGGCGCAAAGCGCCAGGTCGAAGCCATAGACGGCGACCGGCACCGGGGCGAAGTGGTTCTCCCCCATGAACGCGGTGGTCACCGGCATCAGCGACAGCCAGAACAGCAGGTTCATGTTGGCCCACAGCACGCGCCCGTCGACGCGTTGCACGGTGTGGAACATGTTGTGCAGGTTGTTCCAGTAGATGCCGACATTGATGAAGGAGAGCACGTAGCAGAAGAAGACCGGCCACAGCGGCAAAAGCGCGGAAAAATCCTCGCCATGCGGCACTTTCAGCTCCAGCACCATGATGGTGATGATGATGGCGACGACGCCATCGGTGAATGCCTCGACCCGTCCCTTGCCCATGATTCTTCCCTCGCTTTGCGTCGACGTTAAGGGAGGATGCCGCGGCTGACCATCCTGCCAGAACTGTCAGGAGGAGATTCGCAGGGTGGAACGGCGCTATTATGTAGGCGTTGGGCTTGCAACCCTCGGAGGTCGCCATGAACAGCTACGCTCAAACCATGACGCGTGACCATGAGCTTGGCGGGAGGACCGCGAAGGCCGCCGTCGCCGCCATGATCGCCGCGCTTTTTGCCGGCAGCACCGCGCTGACCCCGCTCTACATCATCTACAAGCAGGCCTTCGGCTTCTCTCAGGTCACGCTGACGCTGGTTTACGCCGTCTACGTCGTCGGCAATCTGGGGGCGCTGCTGTTTTTCGGCCGGGTGTCGGATGTGATCGGTCGCCGTCCCGCCGCGCTCGCCGCGATGGGGATTGCCGTGGTCAGCGCGTTGTTTTTCCTCTTCGCCGAAAACCTCGCCTGGCTCGACATCGCCCGCATTCTGAGCGGGCTTGGCATCGGCGTCGGCGCGGGTGCGGGCACCGCGTGGCTGGCCGAGCTGATCGAAGGCAAGGACAAGTCGCGCGCCGCTATCATCACCACCAGCACCAACTTCATCGGTCTCGGCGTAGGCGCGCTCATGGCGGGGCTGCTCGCCCAATATGCGCCCTGGCCGCTCAGGCTCACATTTGCCGTCTACCTCGTCCTGCTTGCGTTGGTGACCGTGCTGATCTGGCGCACGCGGGAAACGGTCTCCAGTCCGGGGCGGCTCTCGGATGTCTCGCTGCGGCCACGGCTTTCGGTGCCCGACAATATCCGCGCGCAATTCGTGGCGCCGGCGGTGACCGGCTTCGGCGCCATGGCGCTTGTCGGCTTTTATGCCGCGCTGGCGCCGAGCATTCTCGCGCAGCAGCTGCACGTGACCAATCATGCCGAAGCCGGCGGGCTTTTTTTCGAGCTGTCGATCGTGGCGGCCATCACCATCGTGGCCACCGCCCGGCTTGCTAGCCGCTCCACCATGCTTGCGGCGCTCGTCCTGATGATCCCGGCTGTGGCGCTGGTCGTCGCGGCGCAAATCTACGCCTCGATGGCGCTCATGATCGCGGCGACCGCGGTCTGCGGGGCGGGGGCGGCGCTCGGCTATCGCGGTGGCCTGCAGGTGGTGAATCAGATCGCCCCGGCCGACCGCCGCGCCGAGGTGGTCTCGGTCTTCTTCATCTGCTGCTTCTGCGGCAACGCGCTGCCGGTGATCGGCATCGGCGTGCTGTCGAGCCTGGCCAACGCCACCGTGGCAAGCCTGGCCTTTGCCGGCATGATCATCGTCTTCTCGTTGGTGGCGCTCGGTTTCGGCGCCAAATACGCGCGGCAGTAGATCTCAGCTGGCCGGTGTCTCAGGCGCAAGATTGGCGCGCTGGCGCGGCACGCCGAGGCCGGTGTCGGGCGGCTCGCCGGCCGCCGGCCGGCCCTCGATCATATGCGTGGTGCGCCAGCGGCCGAGGCGATAATAGGCCGCGGCAAGCACCAGCGAGGCGATCGAGCCGGCCGGAAAGCTCCACCACAGCGCCTCCTGGCCGATGACGCTGCGCATGGAATAGGCAAAGTCGGTGCGAATGAACAACACCGAGATGATCAGGATGATCAGCGGCGGCATGACGGCGCCGGTGGCGCGCACCGTGGCGAAGAGCACGATCGTGATGCCGAACAGGATGAACGACCAGGACGCCACCCTGTTGATATGAGCGGCAATGTCGATCGCGGTGCTGTCACTGCTGAGGAAGAGGCTGAGCACCGGGCGGTCGAAGACGAAGAGCAGCGCCACCAGCGCGCCGGTCAGCACCAGGTTGAAGCCGACGCCCGAGGCCGCAACCTTGCCGATGCGATCCCAGCGGCCGGCGCCGACATTCTGCGCCGCCATCGAGGAGACTGCGGCGCCGATGGCCAGCGCCGGCATCTGGATATAGGTCCAGAGCTGCGCCGCGATGCCGTAAGCGGCGGCGACCTGCGAGCCGTAGGAGTTGACGATGCCCATCACGGTGAGCGCCGCGGCCGAGATGACGATCATCTGCAGGCCCATCGGGATGCCCTTGAAGACGACGATGCGCAGCAGCGCCGGGTCGGGCCGCAGCAGAGCGAGATCGGCGCCAGCCAATCGCAGCGGGTGCTTGCGAACATAAAGCACGGTCAGGATGGCAATGCCGCTCACCGTCTGGCCTATGAGCGTGGAGGTCGCCGAGCCGGCGATGCCGAGCTCGGGGAAGGGGCCGATGCCGCGGATCAGCAGCGGGTTGAGCACGACGTCAAGAACGACTGCCAGCGCCATGAAGACGAACGGGGTTCGCGAGTCACCGGCGCCGCGCAGCACGGTCATGATGAAGGACAGGAGGTTCATCATCGGCACGGCGACGAAGATGATGCGCAGGTAGCTGCGTGCCAAAGGCAAGGCATCCGCCGGCGTGCCGAGCCCGGTGAGGATGGCGTCGACCCAGATCCAGCCGCAGACGGCGAACACGACCGAGACCAGGAAGAAGAAGGTGGCGCTGGTGCCGACGATGCGCTTCGCCGCGGGCAGGTCGCGGGCGCCGACCGACTGCGCCACCAGGATGGTCGCCGCCATGCCGATGCCGAACACCGTGCCAAGGATCAGGAACAGCACCAGATTGGCGTTCGAGGTCGCCGTCAGCGCAGCCTCGCCGAGGAAGCGGCCGACCCAGACCGCATTGATCGAGCCGTTGAGCGACTGCAGCACGTTGGAACCCAGCACCGGCAGCGCGAACAGCAGCAGCGTGCGCGGGATCGGCCCGCTGGTCAGGTCGCGGGTCCGCCTTCGAGTGGGCTTGTCGTCATCCATGGCAGCACCGAAAATGAATCAGGCCCGCGATGCTATCGCAGGCCTGATGCTCATGCATCCGTTCCGCGCTCAGCCGTATGCCCGCTCGGCATACGGCTGAAGCAGAACTAGTTCGCGGCGAGGCTGTTCCCAGACAGTCCAGGCAGGGTGACCTGATAGACCAGGAAGGTGGTGTCGACATCGGCGGCGTCCTCGGCTTTGTAGGGCGCGCCGACCTGGAAGCCGTCCTGGGTGAGAAAGTCGTTGTCGTTGGCGACGAACAGGAAATAGTCGTCGGGCAGTTTTGGATCGAGCACCGGGGCCAGCGACATCGCCTCCCACTTCTCCGAGAGGTTGTTCCTGTCGTTCGGCGCGCCATTGTGCAGGTCGAAGCGGCCAAGCTCGCCCTTGTCGTTGATGTCGATGAAGGAGGTGAGCTTGGCCGGCGTCACAGACGGGTCGAGCACACCCTTCGGCGCCACCGGCTTGTCGGCCGCGTCGAACGGACCGTTGGCGATGTCGGTCGCGGCGGAGAGGTCGACGATCTCGATCTTGCGATAGACCGACTCGTCGCCCTTCACGCCCTGGCCGTTGCCCGGGTCGCGCGCCAGCATCAGGAAGCTTTTGTCGGAGAGCGCGACGATCTCGCTCTGCGCGGCGACCTTGGTCTTGCCCTTGGCGTCCTTGAACACCGGCAGCGGCACAACATATTCATGCGCCAGCTTGAGGTGGGCGAGGTCGGAAGCGTCATAGACCAGCGCGCGGGTGTTCTGGCGCGTCGAGCCGGAATCGCCGCCGTCCTGGCGGGCCGCCGACTGCAGCACGGCGATCAGGAACTTGCCGTCAGGCGTCATCGACATGCCTTCGAGCCCCTGGTTGTTCTGGCGGCCAGTCTCGGGATCCTTCGGATCGGGCTCGGCGGCGCCCGGGCCAGGATTGTCGGACGCGAAGTTCGGCTTGCCGTGGCGCATCGGCACCAGCGCCGCCGGCGGCTGCGCTGCCGACATGAGGCGGCCTTCGGCCGAGAAGCGGTAGATGTTGGGGCCATATTCGTCGGAGATGAACATGGTACCGTCGGGCAGGCGCACGATCGCTTCGTCGTCCAGCGAAAGCTTGCCGTTGTCGGCCTGAGGCAGGATCGGCATGTCGCCAGCGGCGGGGCGCACGCCGTTCAGCGGGTCGAGGCCGGTGGCGTCGGCACCTTTGTCGTCGGTCAAGAGCATGGTGTCGGCGAGCGTCGCCTTGACGGCGGCCTGTTCCTGCCCGGCGGCGGGCGCGGCACCTGGAGCGGTTGGGGTCAGCTTGATCGAGATGGTGTTGAGCCGCGGGCGATAATCGGTGGTGCCGACGACATTGTAGCCGCGGTCCGGCAGCAGCCAGAGCGAGCCCTTGTAGCCCGCGCCGTCGCGTGCCCAGCCCTTGGTGTCGATCGACATGCCGGAACCCGAACCGAAGGTCTCGCCGAACTTGTCCTTCTGGCTCGCCGGAATGCGGCCGACGCCGACGAGCCCCTTGTTGACATAGGCGACGCTATCGGCGAGCGCCGGCGTCATGGCGGTGAACAGGGCGAGCAGCGCGCCGAGCGTAGCGGTTCGGTTGAGATGTTTCATGGAAATCCCCTTCGTGACGAACAGAGCGGCCATTGGCTCAAAAGGGCGCGGCGCCGATGATGCGGGGCAGCCCTTGCCGTCGAGCGGTCTAGGGCCTGAACGTGATGGTTGCGTGACAGGTGGGCCTCTCCTGCCCCCCTTGTGAGGGAATGTGGCCGCGAAGCGGCCGGATGAGGGGTGTGCCAGCGGAGTGGATACGTTGGCTTTCCCTGGAGCACCCCTCATCCGACCGAGCTTCGCTCGGCCACCTTCTCCGGCAAGGGGAGAAGAGAAAGGCGCTCAATCGCTCTCGCGCGCGACAAGCTCCAGCGGCCAGACCTCGCGGATGATGCGTGTGCCTTCGGGACCGGCGAAAGCCGGAAGCGAAGCCAGCAGCATCTCGGCCAGCCGTCGGCCCATCGGCTCCAGCGACGGCCGGAAGGCGGTCAGCGTTGGCGAGAAGTAGCGGCAAAGCGGCGTGTCGACAATGACGATCACCGCGATGTCGTGGCCGGGCCTGATGCCCATCTCGGCCAGCGCCTTGCAGCCGCCGAGCGCCATGGCGTCATTGTTGAAGATGATGGCTGTCGGCCGATCCTTGGAGAGCATCACGCGCGGCGTCACCTGATAGCCGCCGGTCTCGTTGATGAAGCCGTCGGCGATCAGGCCGGGGTCGACCTCGATGCCGTGCCGCTGCAGCGCCTTGCGGTAGCCGTCGAGGAACAGGTAGCCGAAGTTGAGATCGAGGGAGGGGCGGATGGCGGCAATGCGGCGGTGGCCGCGCGCGACCAACCGGTCGACAGCTTCCTCACCCGCCCTCTCGAAATCGATATCGAGCGAAGGATAGCTGTCGCCGCCGGATTGACTTCGGCCAAGCGTGGCGAAGGGAAAGCCGGCCTTGCTGAGATAGTCGATCCGGTCATCTTCCCGCCTTGTATTGGCCAATACGACCGCGTCGGCCCGCCGCGTCTCAACCACGCGGCGCAGCCTCTCCGGCTGATATTGGCCGGGCTCACCCATGACGACCATCAGATCGAGGTCATGCTCGGCGAGCTGCGCCTGCAGGCCGGTCAGGAAAGGGATGAAGAACGGCTCGCCATATTGCTGGTCGCCAGGGTGCGGTTGCAGCATGAAGGCGATCGAATGGGTGGCGCCTTTCCTGAGACTCCGGCCCGACTGGTTGGGCGAATAGTTCAGCTTCCTGGCGGCCTCCAGCACGCGCTGGCGCGTCTCCGCATTGACATCGGCACGGCCGTTCAGCGCGCGCGAGACGGTGCCGATCGAAATGTTCAGATGACGCGCGAGATCGTGGATGCTGGACGCCAAGGCCGGTTCTCCCCTGTCTTCGCTAGCACCGGCCGCCCTTCAGGCCAAGCAGTGGGTGTCGATTTTCGCGAGCGGGTGATTGACATTCTAGGCCATCGGGTGTGTTCTCGTAAACGTTTACGGAAAAACGTTTACGGTGATGCCGGAAATGCCGTGACACTCGGACTGGAGGGGCCGAGCGAGGAGGAGCGTTGGATGATGAAGGTCGTCCTGGTCGGGTGCGGAGCCATGAGCAGGCAGTGGCTCGATGCCGCAAGGCAGATCGACGGGCTCGCCATTGCCGGCCTTGTCGACCTCGATGCCGAGCGGGCGCAGGCGAGGGCGCGCGAATACGATCTCAGCAACGCCGTCATCGGCACCAGCGTCGACGCCGTCCTCGACGAGACGAAACCCGACGCCGTGTTCGATGTCGTGGTTCCGGCGGCACGTCGCGAGGTTGCGCTTTCTTCCTTTGCCCATCATTGCCACCTGCTGACCGAAAAGCCGCTGGCTGACAGCCCGGAAAATGCGCGGGCCATTATCGATGCGGCGCGCCGCGCAGGCCGCATCCATGCGGTCGTGCAGAATCGGCGCTATGTCGCCAATGTCAGGCGGATCAGGCGTTTCCTCGATTCCGGCGCCATCGGCAAGCCGACCAGCATCCATGCCGATTTCTTCATCGCGCCGCATTTCGGCGGCTTTCGCGAGGAGATGGCCCATGTGCTGCTGCTCGACATGGCGATCCACACCTTCGACGCCGCGCGTTACATGGTCGCCGGCGAGCCGGCCAGCGTCTATTGCCAGGAATGGGAGCCGGCCAGTTCCTGGTACCGGCAGGGCTCGTCGGCCAGCGCCGTCTTCGACCTCGGCGGCGGCAAGGTCTTCACCTATGCCGGCTCCTGGTGCGCCGACGGTTTCCGCACCAGCTGGGAAGGCAGCTGGCGCATCGTTGCCGAGCGCGGCAGCCTGTTGTGGGACGGCCATGACGGGCTGATGGCGGAGGTGGTTGCGTCGGGCCGCGACGGTATCATCGACAAGACGCATTCAATCGAGGTGCCGGCGCTCGACCCGGCTGATCGGGTGGGCGGACATCTCGGCATCATCCAGGATTTCATGCGCGCGATCGAAACCGGCACCGAGCCGGAGACCCGCGGCGCCGACAACATCAAAAGCCTCGCCATGGTCTTCGGCGCGATCGAAAGCGCGGAGACCGGACGGCGCGTGGCGATCCCGACCCAGGAAGGATGATGATGCCGAACCCGCTTCTCGATATCAGGATCGGCACCATGGTGCGGGCCAATCTCGACGATCCCGCCGCCTACGTGAAGCAGATCCTGCCGCTCGGCTTCGAGAGCATCCAGCCCTTCTTCTGGCAGACGCTGGGCGGCAAGGACCTGAAGCGCCTAGCGGGCGAAATCCGTGACGCGATCGGTGATGCGGACGTCACCGTGTCGTCCCTCGGTGTGTTCGGCAATCCGCTCGAAAGCGGCGAGGTCGATCAGGGCGTGCTCCAGGCCTGGGAGACCGTCATCGACAACGTGCATCTGTTCGGCACTTCGATGGTCTGCGGCTTCACCGGCCGCCTCCGCGGCAAGAAGCTCACCGACAGCCTGCCGCGCTTCCGCGAGGTCTGGGGGCCGCTGGCCAAACGCGCCGCCGACAAGGGCGTGCGCATCGCCTTCGAGAACTGCGCCATGGACGGCAATTGGGCAAGCGGCGACTGGAACATCGCCCACAACCCGGACGCCTGGGAGCTGATGTTCAACGAATTGCCAAACGACAATCTTGGGCTGGAATGGGAGCCCTGCCACCAGCTCGTCTACCTGATCGATCCGATCCCGCAGATCCGCAAATGGGCGCCGCGCATCTTCCATGTCCATGGCAAGGACGCGACGGTGCGCTGGGACGTGATCCGCGAGCATGGCGTGTTCGGCCGCCTGCCTTTCGTGCAGATGCGCACGCCGGGCTTCGGCGACAGCGACTGGACGCAGGTGATCAGCGAATTGCGGCTGGCCGGCTACAAGGGCGCCATCGACATCGAAGGCTGGCACGACCCGGTCTATCGCGGCGATCTGGAGATCACCGGCCAGGCGCGCGCTCTCGATTATCTGAAGCAATGCCGGGGAGGGAACAGCTACCTGCCCAATCCGGTTTGAGCGCCGGCCCGCGGGAGGAGCCGGCCGATCCAAATCATTGTCGAAACCCTCCATCGCGAGGGACCAAAAGGGAGGAACGTGCATGAGCATCACGACCAGAAGGACTGTTCTGCGCTCGACCGTCGTGGCGGCCGCCACGGCGCTCTGCGCCTCGATCTCCACTCTGCCGGCAAAGGCGCTTGACGCCCAATGGTGCAAGGACGTCCACATCCGCTTCTTCGTCGGCGGCGCCGAGGGCGACGCCTTCGGCACCATCGTCTATAATGGCGCCAAGCAGGCGGCGGCCGATCTCGGGCCGAAGGTCGACTACATCTTTTCCGGCTGGGACGTCGAAAAGATGGTGCAGCAATTGCGCGAGGCGGTCGCCGTCAAGCCGCAGGGCATCGCCATGATGGGCCATCCGGGCGACGCGGCGATCATGCCGCTGGCCGAACAGGCGCATAAGGACGGCATCAAGATGATGTACCAGAACGTTCCGGTGCCGACGGTGGTGGCTGCGTTCGGCGGCGGCTATGTCGGCGCGCAGCAGGAGCAGCAGGGGCGCGCGCTCGGCGCCGAGGCGTTCAAGCTGGCCGGGCTGAAGGCCGGCGACAAGGCGATCATGATCGGCCCGTTCGAGAACGAGAGCCGTGGCGCGCGCGAGCGTGGAACGGTCGCCGCGCTGAAGGAGGCCGGCGTCGATGTCGTTCAGATCAATTCGCAAACCGAATGGGCAGCCGATCCCAATCTCGCGATCCCGCCGATCACTGCGGCGCTGCTCAACAATCCCGGCGTCAAGGCGGTCGGCTATCCCGGCGGGCAGATGCTCGGCAATGTCGCCACCTACATGCAGGCGGCGGGCAGGAAGCCCGGCGACATCTTCAATTTCGGCTTCGACACCAGCCCGCAGATCGTCGAGGCCTTCAAGGGCGGCTGGGTGCAGCTGACGGCCGACCAGCAGCCGTTCATGCAAGGCTATCTGCCGATCCTCAGTCTCTGCCAGCAGGTGGTGCTCGGTCTTGCCCCCATGAACGTCGACACCGGCGCCGGCTTCGTGACGCCGCAGAACTACGAGATCGTCTCAGAGCTCGCCAAGCAGGCGCTGCGCTGACCCCCAGGCCGCCGGCCGGACCCAACCCGGCCGGCGGGACCGCCTGCGGACGAGGCAGGCATAACACACAATTCAAGCGAGGATCGCATGAGCGAACGCATCATCGAACTGCGCGACATCAAGAAATCCTACGGCCAGGTCTATGCCTTGGGCGGCGTCAACCTCAGCGTCGATCGCGGCGAAGTGGTCGGCCTGATCGGCGACAACGGCGCCGGCAAATCGACGCTGATCAAGATCCTGTCCGGCGTGGTCAGGCCGACCAGCGGCGAAATCCTGGTGCGTGGCAAACCGGTCAGCGGATGGAGCGCGGCACGTTCGCGCGACGCCGGCATCGAGACCGTGTTCCAGGACCGGGCTCTGGCCGTGCAGCAGACCATCGTGCGCAACATCTTCATGGGCCGCGAGCTCACCGGCTTCATGGGCTGGCTGAAGGTCAACAAGGAGGTCGCGGAGGCGAGCCGGCTAATGCGCGAGATCGGCTTCACCTCGAAAGTGTTCACGCCGCAGTCGATCGTCGGCCAGCTTTCGGGCGGCGAGCGGCAGGGCGTGGCGATCGCTCGCGCCATCTACAAGCAGGCGGAGCTGATCATCCTCGACGAGCCGACGACGGCGCTGTCGCTGACCGAAACCGCCAAGGTCTTCCACTTCGTGCGCCAGGTGCGGGCGAGCGGCCGCTCGATCCTGTTCATCGGCCACAACATCCACCATGTCTTCGACATCGCCGACCGCTTCGTCGTGCTCGACCGCGGCAAGGTGGCGCTGACGGCCGACCGCAGCGAGGTCAAGTCGGCCGACGACCTAATCAACTTCATGGAAGATGTGGCGCATCCCGGCGGCCTGCCGGGGCTGCACGAGGGCGCGGAGCAGAGAGCGTGATGAGCAAGGCCATGGAACCCGATCTGCAAACGCCTCTCAGGAGAACAAGCGGCCAGGCTGCCAAGGAATGGAGCCATCCGTCGAACCACTGGCTGCGCGGCTTAGTGCTCGACAACCGCGCTTCGCTCGGCACGCTCGCGGTGTTCATCGTCATGATGGCGGTGTTCATGATCGCCAACCCGACCGTGTTCACCACCTGGTATCTCTACAGCTCGGTGCTGACGACGCTTCCGGTGGCGCTGTTCGTGGTGGTGCCGCTGGTCTTCGTCGTCACCTGCGGCGAGATCGACCTGTCGTTCCCGGCAACGATGGGTTTCGCCTCCTGGGTCTTCGCGCTGGTGGTGCAGGCCGGCTACGATCCGTTCCTCGGCATTGCGGCGGCTCTGGTCACCGGCACGCTGCTCGGCTTCCTGGTCGGCTCGCTGGTCGTCTATGGCGGGCTGTCGTCGTTGATCGCCACGCTCGGCATGAATTTCCTGCTGCGCGGCCTGATCCAGATCATCAATGAGGGCAAGTCGACAGCGCTGACCAATCTGGCCGACAGCACGGCCTACAAGATCTTCTCCAGCCAGATCTGGGGCATCCCGGTGCAGATCTTCTGGGCGATCGCCTTCGTCGTGTTCTCGGCGCTGCTCTTCAACCGGCACCGCTTCGGCGCGCAGGTCAAGGTGGTCGGCGACAATCCCGACAGCGCCAAGCAGATGGGCATCGACGTCAAGCTCGTGCGGGTGAAGGTGTTCGTCTTCACCGGCATAGGCGCGGCGATCGCCGGCACCTTCTCGGTGATGATCAACTTCACCTGGTGGCCGACGGCGGGCGACGGCTATCTCTTGCCTGTACTCGCCTCGGTGTTCGTCGGCGGCACGCCGACCTGGGGCGGCATCGGCACGGTGGTCGGCGGCGCGACCGGCGCGGTCACCGTGTCGTTCATCCAGACCGGCGTTGTGGCGGCGGGCCTCAGCGGCTTCTACGTCCAGTTCTTCAACGGACTGATCATCATCCTGTCGCTGCTCGGCCACAAGTGGAACCAGGCAAGGTACAGGTGAGGGCGGTCACACCGGCGCGACGAACCCGTCCAGGACGCGCTTTTGCCCGGCCTTGTCGAAGTCGATGGTGAGCTTGTTGCCTTCGATGGCCGCTATGTTGCCGTTGCCGAATTTCTGGTGGAAGACGCGGTCGCCGACATTGAAGGCGGACGGCGTGTCGGCGACGGATTTGGCGACCAGCTCGCCCTCGATGGTGCGGCCCTTCACAGAGGTGCGGCCGGCGCCGTAGCCTGAGTCGGTCTCGCCATATCCGATGCGCTCGACCTGGTGGCCGGAGCGGGTGCCCCAGTTGCGGTCGGTCGCCTCCGTACGGTTGGCCTGGGCGCGCTGCCAGCCGGGCGTGGCATAGGTGTTGGAAAAGCTGCCCTGGTCCTTCGCCCCGACATTGTCGAAGCGCGAGGCGCCGTACGGGTTCTGCCGGCCGCCACCGCGTCCCGACGCAAAAGCGCCGCCGCCATAGGGATTGCCGTAGCCGCCATAGGAATTGCCGCCCTCGGCGATGTCGATATGGGTTTCCGGCAGCTCGTCGACGAAGCGCGACGGGATGGTCGATTGCCATAGACCGTGGATCTGACGGTTGGAGACGAACCAGATATGCAGGTTCTTCTTCGCCCGCGTCAGTCCGACATAGGCAAGGCGGCGCTCTTCCTCCAGGCCGGAGCGGCCGCCTTCATCCAGCGCGCGCTGGTGGGGGAACAGGCCTTCCTCCCAGCCGGGCAGGAAAACGGTCTCGAATTCCAGGCCCTTGGCGGAGTGCAGCGTCATGATCGACACCGCATCCTGCTCGGCATTCTGCTCGGCGTCCATGACAAGCGCGACATGCTCGAGGAAGGAGCGAAGCGATTCATACTCCTCCATGGAGCGGATCAGCTCCTTCAGGTTCTCCAGCCGCCCCGGCGCGTCCGCGGAACGGTCGTTCTTCCACATGTCGGTGTAGCCGCTCTCTTCCAAAATGGTCTCGGCAAGCTCGGTGTGCGGCTTCGTTTCCAGCGCTTTCTGCCAGCGCTCGAAATTGGCCGCGACCTCGCGCAGCGCCGCGCGCGGCTTGGGCTTCAGCTCGTCGCTTTCGGCGAGCGTCGCCGCCGCCTCCAGCATCGGCACGCGCATGGCGCGCGCGGTGTCGTGGATCTGGCGGATGGTGGCCTCGCCGAGCCCACGCTTCGGCACGTTGACAATGCGCTCGAAGGCAAGGTCGTCGCCGCTGTTGGCGACGACGCGGAAGAAGGCCAGCGCGTCGCGGATTTCCAGGCGCTCGTAGAAACGCGGGCCGCCGATGACGCGGTAGTTCAAGCCCAGCGTGATGAAGCGGTCTTCGAAGGCGCGCATCTGGAAGGACGCGCGGACGAGAATCGCCATGTCATTCAGATTGTGCTTCTGCCGCTGATAGGCCTCGATGGCGTCGCCGATGGCCCTGGCCTCTTCCTCCGAGTCCCAGGCGGCATGGACATGCACCTTGTCGTCCTCGGGGTCATTGCGATCGGTGAACAGCGTCTTGCCGAAACGGCCCTCATTGTGGGCGATGAGGTGGGAAGCGGCGCCCAGGATATGCGCGGTGGAGCGATAATTGCGCTCCAGCCGGATGATGATGGCGCCCGGGAAATCCTTGTCGAAGCGCAGGATGTTGTCGACGTCGGCGCCGCGCCAGCCATAGATCGACTGGTCGTCGTCGCCGACGCAGCAAATGTTGACTTTGTTTTCGCTCACGGCCGCGCGCTCGCTTCGCTCGCTGGCCTCCGCGGGGGCGGCCTGACCGGCCGACGCCCGGTCGGGCTTGCGGCCTTCGGCCGACGGGCTGCGCCCGACATTGGGGCGCTGCGCCAAGAGCCGCAGCCACATGTACTGCGCGGTGTTGGTGTCCTGGTACTCGTCGACCAGTATGTATTTGAACTTGCGGTGGTATTCCTTCAGCACGTCCGGATAGGCGCGGAAGATGCGGATCGGGTGGTAGAGCAGGTCGCCGAAGTCGCAGGAGTTCAGCGTCTGCAGCCGTTCCTGATAGGCCTTGTAGAGCTGGCGGCCCTTGCCGTTGCCGAAGCTGCGAGCATCACCTTCCGGAATCTCTTCGGGGCCGAGGCCCTTGTTCTTCCAGTTGTCGAGCATCTGGGCGAAGGTCTTGGCCGGCCAGCGCTTGTCGTCCAGCCCTTCGGCCTGGATCAGCTGCTTGATCAGCCGCACCACGTCGTCGTTGTCGAGGATGGTGAAATCCGACTTCAGCCCGGCCAACTCGGCATGACGACGCAACAGCTTGACGCCGATAGAATGGAAGGTGCCGAGCCAGGGCATGCCCTCGACATTGCCTTCGCCGATCAGGTGGCCGATGCGCTGCTTCATCTCGCGCGCCGCCTTGTTGGTGAAGGTGACGGCGAGGATCTGCGACGGGAAGGCCCTGCCTGTGGCGAGGATGTGGGCGATGCGGGTGGTGAGCACGCGCGTCTTGCCGGTGCCGGCGCCGGCCAGCACCAGGACCGAGCCTTCGGTCGTCTCGACGGCGAGCCGCTGCTCCGGGTTCAGGCCCTTCAGATAATCGGGCGCGCTGTTCTGCCCGCTGCGCGCCGCCATGGCGCGCGCGGCTATGCCGGACGGGGCCGCAGCCGGCCGCGCATTCGGTTCATCGAAAAAAGGCATGTCTTCGGAAAAGCCCGACATCGCCCCGAATGTAGTGATTCGGGAGCGAAAGACCAGAACTGTCTACGTTTTGTTCTAGTTTCGCGTGTCCCGGACCAACTTGACAGCCGGAGCGGGTGAGGGGAAAGCTGCCAGCAGGGCGGGGCCTGTCGCACCCCGCAAGCTGCTCTATCTTGTTTGACGCAGTTCCGGACGGAAAGACGCTTCACGCTTTTCCTGGAATTGCTTGATGCGCGCAACAGTCGAAGGAGCACCGTCTTGGCTGTCACCATCACCTCCCTCGTCCTCTTCCTCATCGGTCTCATTCTCGGCGGCGGCGGCATCTGGCTCGTCGCGCTGGGCGGCAGTTGGTACTACCTGATCGCCGGCCTGGTGTTCCTGATCACGGCCTGGCTGCTGTTCAGGCGCAGGTCGACCTCGCTCTGGCTCTACGCGCTGTTCGTGCTCGCCACTTTGTGCTGGGCGGTGTGGGAAATCGGCTTCGACTGGTGGCAGCTCGGTCCGCGCGGCGGCGTCATCGTGCTCATCGCCCTGTGGCTTCTGACGCCATGGGCAAGGCGCGGCTTGCGCGGTCCCGACGGACGCGCGCCGCTGATCCTGGCGGTGCTCGCTTCGTTGGCGGTCGCCGGTTATTCGATGACCGCCGATCCGCACGACATCGCCGGCACGCTCGGCACCGAAAAGGTGGCGGCGGCGGCCAATCTCGGCGGCGACATGCCGGCCGGCGAGTGGCATTTCTACGGCCGCACGCCGTTCGGCCAGCGCTATTCGCCGCTCGACCAGATCACGCCCGACAATGTCGCCAAGTTGCAGCCGGCCTGGACCTATCGCACCGGCGACGTGAAGGGCCCCGACGATATCGGCGAAACAACCTATCAGGTGACGCCGCTGAAGGTCGGCGACGCGCTCTTCATCTGCACGCCGCACAACTTCGCCATCGCCATCGATGCCGCGAGCGGCAAGGAAAAGTGGCGCTACGATCCCAAGATCAAGCTCGACAACAACCGCCAGCACCAGACCTGCCGCGGCGTGTCCTATTATGCCGATGCCAAGATCGCCGCCGGCCAGCCCTGCGCGCAGCGCGTCTACCTGCCGACCTCCGATGCCAGGCTGATCGCGCTCGACGCGGCGAACGGGCAGGTGTGCCCGTCCTTCGCCGAGGGCGGCACGCTGAACCTGATGGCCAACATGCCCTATCCGAAATCGGGCTATTACTATTCGACGTCGGCGCCGCTGATCGTCGCTGGCAAGATCATCGTCGGCGGCGCGGTCAACGACAATTACTCGACCGAGGAGCCGTCGGGCGTCATCCGCGCCTTCGACGTCGAGACCGGCGCGCTGCTGTGGAACTGGGATTCCGGCAATCCGGATGTGACGACGCCGCTGCCCGCCGGACAGACCTATACCCACAACTCGCCCAACATGTGGTCGACCGCGAGCGCCGACGAGAAGCTCGGGCTGCTTTACGTGCCGCTCGGCAACCAGACGCCGGACCAGCTCGGCATGGGCCGCAGCGCCAATGTCGAGAAATTCTCGTCATCGATCACCGCGCTCGACCTCAACACCGGGCAATTGCGCTGGGTGCGGCAGACCGTGCATCACGATCTGTGGGACATGGACGTGCCGGCGCAGCCGTCGCTGGTCGACATCACGACGGCGAACGGCGTCGTGCCGGCGCTGGTCGGGCCGACCAAGCAGGGCGACCTCTATGTGCTCGACCGGCGCACGGGCGAGCCGATCATTCCGGTGAAGGAAGTGCCGGCGCCCGGCGGCGCGATCGAGGGCGATCATGCCTCGCCGACACAGCCGGCGTCCGACCTTTCCTTCAATCAGAAGCCGCTGACCGGCGCCGACATGTGGGGCATCACCCTGTTCGATCAACTGGCCTGCCGTATCGAGTTGAAGAAGCTGCGTTACGAAGGCCGCTACACGCCGCCCTCGCTGCAGGGTTCGCTGATCTATCCCGGCAATTTCGGCGTCTTCAACTGGGGCGGTGTCGCGGTCGATCCGGTGCGGCAGGTGATGTTCGGCATGCCGACCTACCTGGCGTTCACGTCCAAGCTCATCCCGCGCGCGGACGTGCCGCCGCCAGGCGACACCAAGGGCAGCGAGCAGGGGCTGAACCGCAACGAGGGCGCGCCTTACGCGGTGGTGATGGGGCCGTTCCTGTCGCCGCTCGGCATCCCCTGCCAGGCGCCGCCCTGGGGCTATGTCGCCGGCGTCGACCTGAAGACGGGAAACATCGCCTACAAGCATCGCAACGGCACCGTCTACGACATGACGCCGCTGCCGCTGCCACTCAAGGTCGGCGTTCCAGGCATCGGCGGGCCGATGATCACGGCCGGCGGCGTCGCCTTCCTGGGCGCTGCGGTCGACGACTATCTGCGCGCCTACGACCTCACCACCGGCAGGCAACTCTGGCAGGCGCGGCTTCCGGCGGGCGGGCAGGCGACGCCGATGACCTACACGGTGGCCGACGGCCGCCAGTTCGTCGTCATCGTCGCCGGCGGCCACGGCTCGGTCGGCACCAAGCCGGGTGACTATGTGATGGCCTACACGCTGCCCAAGTGAGGGGACGCGTCGGGCTTCAAAGCCCGAGATGGCCCCGCAGGCTGGGTACCTGGTCCAGCACCTGGTTGGTGAGATCGGGGCCGGCGGCGGCTTCGGCCTGCTTGATTAAGGTCTCGCCCGCCTGCTGGATCTGCGCCATGTCGAGGCCGGACGCTTTAAGCGCCGCGATGCCGTTGATCAGCGCGCCGGCCTTCTCGCCGAGCACGCCGCCAAGCGCCCCTTGCAGCGACGACAGGAGGCCGCCGCCCGAATTGGCCGCGCCGGCGGCCATCACGTCATATTTCTGGGCCAGCGCGTCGGCGCCAGGGATCTGGGCGAAGAAAGACGAAACGCTGGTGCCTTCCGCCTCGTGCTCGAGCACCGAAAAGATGGTGCCGACGACCTTCTCGGTGGTGGGCTCGTCGAGGCCGGCTTTCGAGGAAACGGTGTTGATGATGTCCTGGACATTCATGGCATTCCCCTTTTCGTCATTCGTATCGGCAAGGCGGCTCCGGCAATTTCTCGTCCCAATGTGACAGCACCATCAAGCCTTTCGGAAATGACCAAAATGTGATGAATCAGGCTGGCTCCCCGGCGCACCGCTCCGCCAGGAATCCCTCGCAGGATCGTCACCCCGGCGTGACTGGACCCTGCAGCTCTCGACCCTATCTTGCGGATCACCCGCCTGAAGCGCGCCATGTCGAAAATGGATTCCCGTGTCGCGCTTTGGGTTGTTGCTTGATGCATGTCGTTGTCCCAAAACCGCTGCGCATTTTGGGCGACATGCACTTCGTCGAGGACAGCCATGACAGAACCCGTTGCCAAGCCCGTCATCACTCAGGCGATGATCGACGCCTATGACGAATACACGCATCTGACGCTCGACCGGCGCCGCTTCATGGAGCAGCTGACGAGGCTGGCGGGCTCGGGCGCCGCGGCAGCGGCGATCGCGCCGATGCTCGCTGCCAATTCCGCCAAGGCGGCGATCGTCGCCGAGGACGACAGCCGCGTTAAGGGCGAGGAGATCACCTATCCGGGCTCGAGCGGCGAGATGAAAGCCTATCTGGTCAAGCCGGCCGATCAGTCGGGCAAGCTCGGCACCGTCATCCTTATCCATGAGAACAGAGGGCTCAACCCGCATATCCGCGATGTCGCCCGGCGTGTGGCTCTGGAAGGGTTCGTGGCGCTCGCGCCGGACTTCCTGTCGCCGCTAGGCGGCACGCCTTCCGACGAGGATAAGGCGCGCGACATGTTCACCAAGCTCGACCCCGCCCAGGTCGCGGCCGACGGCGTGGCGACGGTTGCCTACCTCAAGAGCCTCAAGGACGGCAACGGCAAGGTCGGTGCGGTCGGCTTCTGCTGGGGCGGCGGCGCGGTGAACCAGCTTGCCGTCCATGCGCCCGATCTCAGCGCCGGCGTCGCTTATTACGGCATGCAGCCCAAGGCGGAGGATGCCGCGAAGATCAAGGCGCCGCTGCTCCTTCACTATGCCGGTCTCGATAGCCGTACCAATGCCGGCATCGACGCCTACAAGAAAGAGCTCGATGCCGCGCATGTCGAATACAAGGTCTATGTCTATGAAGGCGCCAACCACGCCTTCAACAACGACACCTCGGCCGCGCGCTATGATAAGAAAGCCGCCGATCTCGCCTGGGGCCGGACGGTGGCGTTTCTCAAAGAGAAGCTCGCCTAGTCAAACAGTTCAGGTATTTGCTGCCGGCTTATGCATGGCAACGCCCGCGATGACCAGCGCAAGGCCGATGCAGTCGATGACGCTCGGCACCTGGCGCAGCACGACGATTCCGATCAGCGTTGCCGTGAGCGGCAGGAGCGAGAGCATCAGCGCGAAGCTCGCGCGCGGCAGCCTCGCCATGGCGAGCTGATCGCAGATATAAGGGATGACCGAGGAGCAGAGGCCGACGCCTATCGCAGCGACAAGCAGTTGCGGCGACGAGAAGGCGGGCAGCGCCTCGCGGAAGCCGATGGGCAACACGACGAGGAACGCGATCGCCATGGCGGCACCGAGGCCGGCAATGGCGAGGCCTGCCTGGGCGACGCGATGGCCGATCACGATATAGCCGACGAACAGAGCGCCGTTGAGAAAGGCCCAGAACAGGCCGAGTGGATCGCTCGACCATTTCACGTCGATAAGCAGCAAGGTGCCGATGACCGCGACAGCCAGCGCGGCAAAATTGCGCCGGCTGCGCAGGCCGACCAGCGCGACCCCGATCGTGCCGACGAATTCGATCGCCGCCACCAGCGAGATCGGCAGGCGGTCGAGCGCCAGATAGAACGAGCAGTTCATCACCGCCAGACAGGCGCCGAAGGCCAGCAAAAGCAGTCGCTGAGCGCGGTCGGCGCGCGCAAAGACGCGCCAGGGCCTGGTCAAAGGAGCGAAGATGAGAGCGGCGGTGGCAATGCGCAGCCAGGCCATGCCGAGCACGCCGACCTGGTCAAAAAGCAGCACCGCGAAAGCCGGTCCGAGATAGTGGAACACGGCGCTGACGCAGAACCAGACATGCGGCGGCAGCGCGTTGGCCAATCCGCCGCCGAGGGCAACGATAGGGCGCTGGGCGTCGGTTCTGCCGGCGGCCTGGTTTGCAGCTGGAGTTTGCGTTTGGTTGGTCATGCGCGCATTATCGCAGGCGAAATGCATGCCTCACATCTCTGATCAGCGGCCTGTTTGATTTTCTGACTTCCAATGGAAGACAAAAAAATTGAAAAACCTTCGAAATGAAGACGCCGAGCTGGATGCCGTGGACCTGAAGATCCTGCGGCTCCTGGAAAAGGACGCGCGCACCAGCACGGCGGAACTGGCGCGCGCGGTCGGACTGTCGGCGCCGAGCGTGGCGGAGCGCATCCGCAAGCTGCAGGAGAACGGTATGATCGAGGCCTATACGGTCAGGATCAACCCGGCCGCGCTCGGCATGAAACTGTCGGCCTGGCTGAGGATCAGGCCGGTCCCGGGACAGCTTTCCGTCATGGCGGATATCATTCGCGAGCTGCCGGAGATCGCGCAATGCGACCGGGTCACCGGCGAGGACTGCTTCATCGCGCTGGCACATGTCGGCTCGGTGAGCGAGCTCGAGCGGGTGATCGACCGGATCATCCCTTACGCAATGACCAACACGGCCATCATCCAGTCGTCACCGGTCGAGCCGCGCTCGCCCCTGCGCGGAATCAGGCAAAAGTGACGGGGGACGAATCAGGCGTGGCCGCGCCGCATTCGCGCCTGGGTCAGAATCGCGCGCCAGCGGATCATGTCGAACGGGATGGGTTCGTTGTTGTTGGCGATGTGGAAGATCTCGTTGTCGACGTTCTTCAGCGATCGCCAGAAATCATAGTCGGTGATGCGTGGATCGGCCGCCAAGCGCTCCACCTCGACCTTGATATCGGTTTTCATGCACTGTCCTCGCACCGCATTCCGCCAGCCGCCCGCGCGCAAACCCGGTACGGCGGTTTTCAAACGCGTCACTGAGTCGTTCAACGGACTCAAGCGACTTGTTCACGTTAAAACCTTGGTAAGGTTAACGCGGGCGCGCGGGTTTTCAAGCGCTCTTGCGCTTGATGCCGATCGAGCGCCCGGCGCGCTCCGGCATCGGCAGCGCTGCATGGGCGGCGCGCATGGCATCGACCTTCGCCATCACGTCAGCCGGGAAGGGAGCGACCCGCGGCCCGGCCATGTCGACATGCAGCGCAAGCTGCTCGGAGGTCGCGGCCAACCAGCCGTCGACATGGCGGATTTCCTGATAGGCCCTGAGCCGCTTCTCATCGTGGTCGATGAGCTGGAACGAGACCTTCACCTTGTGGTCGAGGTGCAGCTCCTGGACATAGCAGACATGGACTTCCGCCGTGTAGATGGTGAGGCGGCGATCCCTTGCGTAGTTCGGCCCCATGCCCATCATCTCGAAGGCGACATCCGAACAGCGGTCGAACAGCACGTTGTAATAGGCCATGTTGAGATGGCCGTTGTAGTCGATCCAGTTCTTCTCGATGTCCATCGGGTCGGAAATGAACGGGGCGGGGATAGTCATCTGATTTTCCTTGATCGTCGCTGGACAGGGCGTGGTGGCTGAGGTTCTCTTTGTTCCGGCGCAATTCCGGACGGAAAACCGCTTCACACTTTTCCTGGAATTGCTTTAGGCATCATCCATAGCTGCATATCAAGAGTGGCCACTGGTCCATTCGCGGAGGAATTCATGGCTTTGAGCGACCTCAATCCCGTCGAACGCAACGAGGAAGGCATCGCCGCGGTGCTCGGCATCCTCAAGCAGCGCTTCGGCGAGCGCTTCCAGACCGGCGAGGCGATACGCGGCCAGCACGCGCACACCACCACCTATATCCCGACCCAGGCGCCGGACGGCGTCGCCTTCGTCGAGACGACCGAGGAGGTGCAGGAGATCGTGCGCGCCTGCGCTGCCCACCGCGTGCCGGTGATCGCCTTCGGCGTCGGCTCCTCGCTCGAGGGCCACACCAATGCGCCGGGCGGCGGCATTTCCATCGACACCTCGCGCATGAACCGGATCCTCGCCGTCAATCCGCAGGATCTCGACTGCACGGTCGAGCCCGGCGTGACCCGCGAGGACCTCAACAGGCATCTGCGCGACACCGGCCTGTTCTTCCCCATCGATCCGGGCGCGAATGCTTCGCTGGGCGGCATGGCGGCGACCAGGGCTTCCGGCACCAACGCGGTGCGCTACGGCACGATGCGCGAGAACGTGCTGTCGCTCACCGCTGTCATGGCCGACGGCGAGACGGTGACGACCGGCAAGCGGGCGAAGAAAAGCTCGGCCGGCTACGACCTGACCCGGCTCTTGGTCGGCTCGGAAGGCACGCTCGGCATCATCACCTCGCTGACGCTCAGGCTGCAGGGCATTCCGCAGGCGATCTCCGGCGGTGTGTGCCCGTTTCCGAGCCTGGAGGCAGCCTGCAACACGGTGATCGCGACCATCCAGATGGGCATACCGGTGGCGCGCATCGAGCTGGTCAACGCGCTGCAGATGCGGGCGATGAAGAACTATTCCAAGCTCGACTACCCGGAAAGCCCGTGCCTGTTCGTCGAGTTCCACGGCAGCGACGCGGGCGTGGCCGAACAGGCCGAGACGTTCGGTATGATCGCGGAGGAGAATGGCGGCGGGCCGTTCCTGTGGACCAGCGTCGCGGAGGAGCGGACAAAGCTCTGGAAGGCGCGGCACGACGCCTACTGGTCGTCGCTGACGCTGCGTCCCGGTGCCAAGGGCCTGTCGACCGATGTCTGCGTGCCGATCTCGCGGCTTGCCGAGTGCGTCACCGAAACCGAGGCCGACATAGCCGAGATGGGCCTCGTCGCGCCGATCGTCGGCCATGCCGGCGACGGGAATTTCCACGTGCTCGTGCTGATGGATGTCGACAACCCGGCCGAGATCGCGCTTGCGGAAAAATTCGTCGCCAGGCTCAACATGCGGGCGATCGCCATGGAAGGAACCTGCACCGGCGAGCACGGCATCGGCCAGGGCAAGGTCGGTTTCCTGCGCCACGAGCTCGGCCATGGCGTCGATGTCATGCGCACGATCAAGCAGGCGCTCGACCCGCTCAACATCATGAATCCCGGCAAGATTCTGCCGGCGGCGGGGTAACGCACCGCCCAGGTCTATTCCGCCGCGCCCTCGACAAGCTTCTGCAGCATGGGCCGCGTCGGCGCGAAAAAGGTCGTGCCGGTGTGCGGGGTGGAGAAGTCGAGCAACCGATCGTAGGCGCCGGGCGGCTCCCCGACATACATGCGCTGCAGCATCTTTTCGATCACCCACAGATAGCGCGTGTAGCCGATGAAATAGGTGCCGAACTCGTTCTGCCCCGGGCGGCCGAACGGCATGTTGTCGCGCAAGATGTCGTACTCGTTGCCGGCGTCGTCCTCGATCGTGGCCAGAGACTTGTGCGACTTGCGCGGCTTGTCGTCGTCATCAATCTCGATGTTGTCGATCTTGGTGCGGCCGATGATCTCTTCCTGGACATGCGTCGGCGTTTCTTTCCAGGCCGCCATGTTGTGCAGGTATTTCTGCACGACGACATAGCTGCCGCCGGCAAAGTCGCCGTCCTCGTCGCCGACCAAGGCGGAGGCCGGCAGGTCGAGGCCGGTCGGATTGGCCGTGCCGTCGACAAAGCCGAGCAGGTCGCGCGCGTCGAAATAACGGAAACCGGAGACCTCGTCGACGACGGTCACGCTGCGGCCAAGGGCGTCCAGCAGGATGCGCTCGAGTTCGAAGCACATGTCGGGCCGCTCTGCACGGATGTGGAACAGGAGATCGCCCGGCGTCGAGGGCGCCGAATGGGCCGCGCCCTCGATCGGCGCGAAGGGTTTCAGCTCGCGCGGCCGCCGGTTGGGCGACAAACGGTTCCAGAGCCCGACGCCGACGCCGGCGATGCAGGACAGCCGGCCCGACAGGTCGCGGAAGCCGACATTCTTGACCAGATCGTCGAGCTCGCTGAGCACCGAGGCGGCGGTCGAAAGCGCGGCCTGGTCGCTGCCGACCGTGACGATGAGGAAAATCGCGGCTGTCGACAGCGGAGCGTCGACGCTCTGCGCGTCGATGGGCACTCTATCCCAGTTCTTGCCTGACATCGGGGACGCTCCGTGTTGGGTATGGCGGCCAAGGACCAGGCCGGAGGGGCAGGGATTCGCAAAAGAGATATCGCGACCGACAGCCGTCGCGCAACTGGAGACGTTGCCCGGCTGCCGCACGTTGAATTGCCTCTTTATGGACACGCGGATGCGGGTAGAGTGCGGCTGACTTTCAACCCGGGAAACAGATGCTCGCCCGCCTGTTCGTGATCTTCGGTGGCCTGTTCGTGCTGGTGCTGTGCGCGGCGCTGGTGGTGCCGTATTTCATCGACTGGACGGGCTATCGGGGCGATTTCGAGCGCGAGGCCAGCGCCATACTCGGCCGCAAGGTGACGGTGAAGGGCGATGCGACGGCACGGCTGTTGCCGTTTCCCTCGGTGACCTTCTCGAATGTCGAGGTGGCCGGCGGGCCTGAAGGCCAGCCGGCGATGACGGTCGAGACCTTCTCCATGGATGCGGAGCTTGCCCCCTTCCTGCGCGGCGAGGTGCTGATCTTCGACATGCGGCTGGTGCACCCCAGGGCTATCATTAATGTCGCCGGCGACGGCACCGTCGATTGGGCGATCCGGCCTTCGACGCCGTTCGATCCGGGTCAGATCGCCATCGAGAAGCTGACGGTGACCGAGGGACAGATCGAGTTGCGCCATGCCGCCGGCGGACGCAGCCACCTGGTCTCCGAGATCAACTCGACGATTTCGGCCAAGGCGCTTACCGGACCGTGGCGCATGGACGGAACGCTGCGCTTCGACGGCCTGCGTGCGGACGTCTCGGCTTCGACCGGCAAGGTCGAGGCCGACGGCCAGATGCGGCTCAGGCTGAAGGCCGATCCAGATGCCTATCCGCTGATCATCGAAGCCGACGGCAATGCCGGCATCGTCAAGGGCGCCGCGGTCTATTCCGGCCAGTTCAAGATTTCGGGTGCGGACAAGAACTCGGCCGAACTGCGCGGCAATGACGGCGAACCGGTCAAGATCAGCACCGGCAAGCCCGATCCGGGCTTCCGGCTGAACGGCAAGTTCGCGCTCGACCACCAGAAGCTCAATATCGACGAGTTCCGCTTCGAGACCGGGCCGCTCGACAATCCCTATACCGCCGATGGCAAGGCCTCGGTCGATCTCGGCCTGAAGCCGCATTTCGCCGTCGAGGCCAGCGGCGCGCAGGTTCAGTTCGACGAGGCCGTCGGCGGAGCCGCCGGGGCAGGCTTCACGCTCGACCAGCGCATCGCGGCCTTCGAGCAGACGCTGCAGCACATGCCGAAGCCGACCATACCGGGCACGCTCGAGGTGCGGTTGCCGGCGGTGGTGGCGGGCGACACGACGGTGCGCGACGTGCGGCTGTCTGCCGAGCCGGTCGAAGGGGGCTGGTCAGTCAAGTCGCTTGCCGCGACGCTGCCGGGCCGCACGACGCTCGAGGCCGACGGCATGTTGAGCGTCGAGGACCATTTCGGCTTCACCGGCTCGTTGCTGCTCGCCGTCGGGCAGCCTTCCGGCTTTGCCGCCTGGCTGTCGAAGGATGTCGACGAGGCGATCCGCCGGCTGCCCGCGGCAGGCTTCAAGGCCAAAGTCGACCTCAGCGAGAACCGACAGTCCTTCAGCGATCTCGAACTGATCCTCGGCAAGGCGAAATTTTCCGGCAGCATCGATTCCAGCCAGCCGGACGGCGCCAGGCCTTCCGTCCTGATGCGCCTGACTGGCGGCGAGATGGATCTGGATGGGCTCGCCGCCTTCGCCTCGATCTTCATCAGCGACAAGGGCGCCAACCGCTTTTCGGACCGCGATCTCGATTTCCAGATCAAGGCGGGTCCGGTCAGCGCCGTCGGGCTCAGCGCCGACACCGTCGACACGGCGCTGCGGCTGCGCGAGGGCCTGCTCGAGATCGACCGGCTGTCGATCGGCGGCCTGGCCGGCGCCTCGATCAGCGCCACTGGCCGGGTCAAGGATTTTCCGCAAAGCCCGACCGGCAAGCTCAACGCCTCCATCGTTGCTGTGGACCTCAAGCCGCTGATCGATGTCGCGGCCGAGCATTATCCTGACAATGCCGTGCTCAAAGGTTTGGCAAGCCGCGCGGCGGCCTATCCCGAACTGTTCCAGGATGCGCGCATCGATCTCTTGACCAGCGCCGCCGACAATGGCGACGGCACCACGGGCCTGGCGCTCTCGGCCCAGGGCAATGCCGGCGGCTCGGCCTTCTCGGCTTCGCTTTCCGGCAAGGGAAGCGCAGACAAGCTCACCGAGGCGCCGGTGTCGATCACCTTCAACGCCCGCAACGACAACGCCACCACGCTGCTAGCGCTTTACGGCCTGCCGGCGCTGCCGCTCGGCATGCTCGGCCACGCTAACACCGACGTCTCGGCGAAGGGCTCGATCGCCGGCGGTCTCGCGACCAGCTTCAACCTGACCGCCGACGATTTCAGGGCGAGCTTCGACGGAACGGTCGCCGATACGGCGCAAGGCCCTACAGCCAAGGGCAAGGTCAATCTCGATGCCACCGATATCGAGCCGTGGCTGATGACCACAGGGGTAGGCCTGCCCGGCATGGGAACGGGCACGTCGACGTCGCTTGCCGCCGATGCCGACTTCGGCAACGGGCTCCTGGTGCTGAGCGGCCTCACCGGCTCGATCAACAAGGCGGCGGTGTCCGGGGACGTCAACATCGACGCCAAGGACGGGCTGCCGCATCTCGCGGGGGCGCTGGCGCTCGACGAGCTCGATCTCGATCCGCTGGCGGTCTCGCTGTTCGGCGACCAGTCCTTCGCGCCCGCCAAGGGCGGCTGGCCGACGACGCCGTTCAGTCAGAAATCGACCCTGCCGTTCAACGCCGACCTCGATCTCGACACCTCGGCGCTGGCCGTCGGGCCATTCGCGACGGCGCATGACGCTTCCTTCTCGCTGAAGCTCGATCGCGAAGGCATCCACGTCTCCGATCTCAAGGCGAAGCTCTATGGCGGCGACCTGACCGGTCTGTTCGACCTGAAGAACACGGAAGGCACCGGCCTGTTCTCCGGCCAGATGCGGCTGGCCGGCGGCGATCTTTCCGCGGTTCTCCCCGGTGCCGGTATCGGCGGCAGCGGTGATCTTTCGGCGGCGCTGTCGACCAGCGGCAAGTCGGTCGACGCCATGATCGCCGCTCTGTCCGGATCCGGCACCGCGGCGCTGAAGGGCTTGAACGTGGACGGCATCAATCCGGACGGCTTCGCCGCCATCATCGCCAAGGCCGATGCGGTCGGACGTGACATCGACACGGCCAAGACGGCTGAGTTCGCGCCGCAGATCGCCGGGGAGGGCAGCTTCGCCGCCGGCGACACGGACGTGGCCTTCACCGTCGCCAACGGGACGCTGCGGGCGCCGCCGATCAGCCTCGACAGTCCCGGCGCGAGCTTGTCCGCCGATGTGACCGCCGATCTCAACACCAGCACCGTCACCGCAAAGGGGACATTGACCTATCGTCCCGGCGACGAGGCTTTGGTCGGCTCGGAGCCTGCCGTCAATTTCAGCCTGGCCGGCCCGGTCGGGGGCGCTGCGCCCCAATTCGATAGCGGTCCGCTGGCGCAATTCCTGACGCAGCGCGCGCTGGAGAAGGAGCAGCAGCGGGTCGAGGCGATGCAAGCGGCGCTGCTGGAGAAGCAGCGGCTGCGACGCGAGGCGCGCTATTACGCGGCGCTGCAGACGGAGCGCGACAGGGCGGCCGAGGAGTTGCGCCGGCAAGAGGAAGAAGCGCGGCAGAAAGCCGAGGCGGAGGCCAGGGCGAAAGCCGAAGCAGAAGCGCAGGCACTGGCGGAAGCCGAGGCAAAAGCCAAGGCCGACGAAGAGGCGAAGGCGAAGGCGGAAGCCGACGCCAAGGCGCAGGCCGAAGCGGACGCCAAGGCGAAGGCTGATCAACAGGCGAAGGCCGAGGCCGAGCAGCGGGCTGCGGACGAGGCGGCCAAGGCGCAGGCCGAGGCCGATCGCAAGAAGGCGGAGCAGGCGAAGCTGGAAGCAGCACGCAAGGCGGCTCAGCAGGCGCCAAAGGCGGACCAGTCACTCCCCGGCGTCAATGACGGTTCGAGTCCGCCGCCGGCCAAGCCGAAGGCCAATCCGTTCACGATCGACAATCTGTTGAAGTCGCTCGACGGCGGTTGAGCTTTCCGCCGCAGGCGCGGCGGAGCTGGTCCCCAGCACAGGGATTTGACCGGTCGGCTCTGTAAAGCGCGTCGCAATCTTTCAGATTCGCTCCATGCGCTTTAGGTTTTTGATTTTGCGCATGTCTTTATCCCGAAACCGGGTCCCACTTTCGGGAGACATGCTTTAACGTTGGCAGGGGGCAAGCGTTGGAGATCGGCCGAAACGCCCATCGCGATCGTTGTTGGGGCGGCTTCAAGCAATCCCCGGTGATCCGGTTTAAAAGCAACCCTCAGGATGCAGCGCCGCCGCGTTTCGCCCAGGCCAGCACATAGAGCCTCAGCGCCGACGACAGGTTCGCGTCGCGGGTGCGCGTCTCGTCGATCTCGGCGACCAGGGCCGCGAGCGACAGCGAACGCTGCGCGGCGATGGCGACGAGGTCGTCGTAGAAGGGTTGCTCCAGGGAAAAGCTGGTGCGGTGACCGCGGATCGTTACCGAGCGTTTTTCGACCGCGGCCATTGCAGGACTCAGCGCTTGCCGGGGTCGTCGGGCTTTTCCCGGCGATGGCCGGCCATGAATGTCTCGGCCTTCTCCGATGTCAGCCGGTCGCGCTCGCGCTCCGCCTTCGAGCGGCCGTGCAACGCCCGGTTCTCGCTCGCTTGGCGTTCCTTCTCGGTGCGCGCTTTCTGCTTGCGGGCCTGGCGGAGATTGACGACCTCGCCCATGGCGCCGGACTACTTCTTGCGGAAGGCGTCGAGCGAGACGACGTCGGCGCCTTTGCCGCCGGTCTCGGCGACCGCCGGCTTCTTCTCGGCCTCGGTGGCCTTCTTCTTGGTTTCCGGCTTCTTCTCGGGAACGACGGCGATCGGTTCAGGCGCCGGAGCGGCGGCCTCGTCTTCCACGCTCTCCGTCTTGACGTCGAATTCGAGCTCGAAATTGACCGACGGATCGTAGAAGCCGCGCACGGCGGAGAAGGGGATCTCGAGCTTTTCCGGAACGTCGGAGAAGGAAAGTCCGACCTCGAAGCCGGCATCCGTCACCTTGAGGTCCCAATACTGAAACTGGATGACGATGGTCATCTGCTCCGGATAGCGCTCGCGCAACCGCGACGAGATGCGCACCCCCGGCGCGCCGGTCAGGAAGGTGATGAAGAAATGATGATTGCCCGGAAGGCCGGTGCGCGCGACCTCGGCCAGGACCTTGCGCATGACGCCGCGCAGAGCCTCCTGGGCCAGAATGTCGTAGCGGATATGGTCGTCGGCCATGTGATGGTCGGGTTCCGTTGAATCGTCCGCATAGCTGTAATGAAGCTTGGGCGCGGC
Source organism: Mesorhizobium sp. M2A.F.Ca.ET.043.02.1.1 (assembly GCF_003952405.1). Classification (NCBI taxonomy): domain Bacteria; kingdom Pseudomonadati; phylum Pseudomonadota; class Alphaproteobacteria; order Hyphomicrobiales; family Phyllobacteriaceae; genus Mesorhizobium; species Mesorhizobium sp. M2A.F.Ca.ET.043.02.1.1. Next base: position 798,070 of record NZ_CP034445.1, on the reverse strand, counting down.
GTAAACCGCATATAGGCGCAAAGCGGTGAGGCCAAGAGGGGCGCCAGTGATTTGATCGCTCAGGCGTGGGCGAGCGCGGCCTGTTTGCCGGCTGGCGACTTCTTCCTGGCAAAGGCGCTGAGGAAGGTCCGCACGCCGTTGGTGGCGGAGCGCAGCACCTCTTCCTCGGTTGGCGTGCCGCCCAGCATGAACGTGATCTGAAGCTCGGCGTTGACGAGGGCCAGGAACTGACGCGCCGCGACGTCGGGGTCGCCGATCGAAAGATGTCCGGCAAAGGCAAGCCGGGCGAAGCGCGCGGCAAGCGCCGACCAGGTGCGGCCAGGGCCTTGTTCGCGCCATTCGGCAAACAGTTCCGGATAACGCTCGCCTTCGGCCTGGATCAGCTTGCGCAGGAAACGGCCATCGCGGTTGCAGATGCAATTGCGGTTCATACGCACCGCGAAGGCGATCAGGTCGGCCTCGATGTCGGTGGGCTGGTCGGGGAAGCTGGCGATGGTGGCGAAGATGCCGGCATTGCAGCGCTCCGTCAGGTCGCGCACGACGGCGACGAAGAGGTTTTCCTTGTCGCCATGATGGTTGTAGACGGTCTGCCGCGATACGCCGGCCTCGGCCGCGATCAGGTCGATATTGGCGCCGGCATAGCCTTCGCGGCAGAAGACGGAAGCGGCTGCATCCACCACCGACACGCGCTTGGCCTCATGGCTGCGTGGCGGGAAAGTGTCAGGAGAAACGCCGTGCCTCATGGAAATCTATATAGCGGTGATTGACGAATTGGACAAGCCTGTCTAAATTTGTGGACACAACGAAGGGAAATCCCGCTGGAGAGACGAATATGTTCGCCTGATAGGGCGAATGAATTCACTCTGATTGTAGGATTCCACGCGGGATGGAACGTCCTGGATTCAGACGCCGGTATTGCGGCGGCAACCAGATCCGAAAAGAGCCTTTATCATGAGTCCCAAATTCCTCCGCATCGCGGTCGTGCTCGGCTTGTTGTCTGCGATCGGCCCGTTTGCGATCGATATGTATCTTCCCGCGCTGCCTTCGATCGGCCAGGACCTGCATGCCGGCACCGCCGCCGTGCAGATGAGCCTTCTGATCTTCTTCCTGTCGATGGGTTTCGGTCAGATCGTCGTCGGGCCGATCTCCGACATGGTCGGCCGCAAGGCGCCGCTTTATGCCGGCCTCGCGCTGTTCATGGTCGGCGGCGTCGGCTCGGCCATGGCGCCGAATATCGAGTGGCTGATCGCCTTCCGCTTCCTGCAGGGCCTCGGCGCCAGCGCCGGTATGGCGGTGCCGCGCGCCATCGTGCGCGACCTGCACACGGGCAATGAGGCTGCCAAGCTGATGTCGCTTCTGATGCTGGTGTTCTCGGTGTCGCCGATCCTGGCGCCGCTGACCGGCAGCCAGATCATTGAAAGTTTCGGCTGGCGCGCCGTGTTCTGGACCGTCACGGGCGCGGCTGCCTTGGCTACCATCCTGCTTGCCACCTCCCTTAAGGAGACGCGGCCGGTCGAAGAGCGCGCTGGCTCGTCCTTCGGGACGGCGCTTGCCGGCTACCGCTACCTGATGGGCGACCGCAATTTCCTGGGCCTTGTGGCGATCGCCGGCTTCGGCATTGCGAGCTTCTTCGTCTATCTGTCGAGTTCGTCCTTCATCCTGATCGACCATTACGGTCTGTCGCCGTCGGCCTACAGCGTGTTCTTCTCGATCAACGCGGTTGCCTTCATCGGCATGTCGCAGCTGACCGGGATGCTCGCCGACCGCTTCGGGCTGAAGCGCGTCGTCTGGGTGGCGGTCACCGGCTATGCCACAATCATGGTGGCGCTGTTCGCGATCATGGCTTCGGGCGTCGACCGGCTCGACGTGATGGCGGCGCTGGCTGCTGTTCATCGGCACGGCCTCGGCCGGCCTCGGGGGCGGCTGGATGGGCACGCTGCATTTCGCCATCGGCGCGCTGGCGATGGGAGTCGCCGGCATCTTCTTCGACGGCACGCCGCTGCCGATGGTGGCTGGCATTACGCTCTGCGCGGTGATCTCGTTCACGCTGGCCAAGCTGACGCTCGGCCGCGCGCGTGAAGCGGTCGAGGCGCCGGCGGAGTAAAGCGCCTCGAAACAACCCGAAAAAGGCCGGCTTGCCCGGCCTTTTTATATCTGTCGCAAAGCCGCTTGATCGATGACGAAGCGCACCCGCTCTTCGACCGAGGCAAGAGGTAAAGGCACCAGTTCGTGGCCGAGCTCCGCATATACGCCGGTCACCGAGCGGAATGTGCGTTCGGCCTCCTCCAGCGTCTGCTTGCGCTCCTCGTCCTGGGTGAAAATCTCCGGCCAGGGCGGCGTCACGAAGACGCGGCGCGCGTAGCGGAATTTTTCCGCAGCGCTGGCGACATGATTCGGCACCGGCAGGCCGCAGAGCCTGAGATAGCCGATCGTATCGGGCGCGCCGCGGTCGAAGAAGACCGGGCCGGCTTCAGCATGGGCGGCGCGCCAGGAGCGCAGTTCCCACGACAGCATCAGCTCGGCAAAGAACCCGCGGTCCTGCCAGGGAAGGGCAGGGCCGCCGATGGCCATCTGGTCGCGGATGATGCCGCGCCCGGCTTCGGGGGTCGTCGCGAAACCCTTGGCCTGCAACGCTTCGATCAAGCTGGTCTTGCCGGAACCGGGGCCTCCGGTCAGCACGAAGAATCGATCGGAATCGTTTTGCATCGCTTATCCATGGATGTTGGGCGGCAAGGCCGTGCCGCGCATCAAAGCGCCGGACGAGCCTTGGCCGTTCGATTGATTGGGAAGAAGCAAAAAGGGGAAGGTGGAGGTTTCTGTTGCCAGGTACCTCCGAACCCCGCCTAGAAGTGCGAACCGCTAGGGCTTGATTTGAAGCGTTCGCGCCGCATTAAGCAGCGAGACGAGCTTCCGCATAGTTGTCGTTGGCAACTATAAGTTTAGCCCGATGACGGTGGTACAATGCCGGGCAAAAGTACGATCTTTACACCTTCGTCGATCCTATTTCGCCCCCAGCAAAAGCCGCTCCGTCAGCCAGAGCGGTTTTTGGTGGAGGCGCCGGGTACCGCCCCCGGGTCCGAACGGCTTATTTCATCGCCTGTTTATCGCCATAGTCGGTCAGGCCGACGAAGCGAATATAGGGACCGATGAGGAAAAAATAAAGGCCAAACCGGCGCCTATCCGGTTATGCCAAACTGTGCAGCCAAGGGTTGACTTGCGCGCCCACTCAATCAAATCTCGCTCCCGGTGAGGAGTCTCTGACCTAGCGCAAAGGTTGCGCGACGCGCCACAACCCTCATCGACCGGATTCGTGGCGCCGACGAGGGGAAGTTCGATGGCCGACTATCTTGCGGATGTGAAGAAATACGATGCCGGCGCCAGCGCCGACGCGGTCGATAAGATCGTCAAGCATTTGGGTATTGCGCTCAGGAACCGCGATTCCTCGCTGGTGTCCTGCACCGACCCGAAGGAACTCGATCGCGTTCGCGAGAATTGGATCGGCAAGAAGCTCGGCATCGCCGATGCCGCAAAGGCGAATGCCTCGATCGAGAAGACCTGCAAGGCCATGCAGGCGGACAACACCAAGAGCCGCGTGACCTTCTACTACCTGGTTGCCAAGGATCTCGGCAAACTCGGCTCTCTCTGAGTCCTGGCCACACGGCAGCCGGCACGAAACCGTGCCGACACCGTGGGCTTTTGGGTGCGACCCGCATCCGCAGCCGCTTTGCGGTGTTCGACCGGGTGTCGGTCGGGTATGATTGGCTGTAACCCGAATCGAGGCGGAGCCGATGCGCCAATATCTCGACCTGTTGAAGCATGTGCTGGAGAACGGCAGCGACCGTGGCGACCGTACCGGAACCGGTACGCGCTCGGTGTTCGGCTACCAGATGCGCTTCGACCTTTCGCGCGGCTTTCCCGTCACGACCACCAAGAAGCTGCATCTGAAGTCGATCATCCACGAGCTTCTGTGGTTCCTGGCCGGCGACACCAACATCAAATATCTCAACGACAACGGTGTCACCATCTGGGACGAATGGGCCGACGAGAACGGCGATCTCGGCCCGGTCTATGGCAAGCAGTGGCGCTCATGGCCGGACGGACATGGCGGGGAGATCGACCAGATCGCGGGCCTTTTGAAGGAGATACGCCGGAATCCCAACTCGCGCCGGCTGATCGTCTCGGCCTGGAATCCGGCCGAAGTCGAGGCGATGGCGCTGCCGCCCTGCCACTGCCTGTTCCAGTTCTATGTTTCGGAAGGCAGGCTCTCCTGCCAGCTTTACCAGCGCTCGGCCGACATCTTCCTCGGCGTGCCGTTCAACATCGCTTCCTATGCCCTGCTCACCATGATGGTGGCGCAGGTGACCGGGCTGAAGCCGGGCGACTTCGTCCACACGCTGGGCGACGCGCATCTTTATTCGAACCATTTCGAGCAGGCGCGCGAGCAGATGCGGCGCATGCCGAAGGCTCTGCCGACGATGTGGATCAATCCGGAGGTGAAGGACCTGTTCGCCTTCCGTTTCGAGGATTTCCGCCTCGAGAATTATTTCGCGGACGCGAATATCAGGGCGCCGATCGCGGTTTAACTCGCTCAGTCGATGCCGACCATGACATCCGAGGCCTTGATCACCGCTTAGGCCTGCTTGCCCTTCTCGAGCGCAAGGTCGGCGACCGCCTCATTGGTGATCGATGCGGTGACGATTACGCCGCCGCCGATGTCGATCCTGACATGCGAGGTGGTCGCTCCCTTGACGATCTCGGTGACCTTACCATTCAGGATATTGCGGGCGCTGATCTTCATGCGTGTCTCCTTGAGCAGCGCTGTTTCCGATTTATCGTAGACCGGGACCATGCCGGCCCACGATGCCACGACAGGCGAAAAGCCTTTCCTTGTTATGTTCATCCGGATATATCGGTCTGAGGCTTCGAGCCGTACGGATTTTGAAACTAGGGAGAGACTTCATGACGGGCACGGGTTTCGGGTTGAAGGCGATCGCTATTGGAGGTTTCACGGCAATGCTGATGGCGGCGGTGACGGCGGCACGTGCCGACGACAAGGTCGTCGTGTTTGCCGCGGCAAGCCTCAAGGACGCGCTCGATGCGGTCAACAAGGCCTGCGAGCCGGAAGTCGGCGAGGCCGCCACCATTTCCTACGCGGCAAGCTCCGCCCTGGCCAAGCAGATCGAAGGCGGCGCGCCGGCCGACGTCTTCGTGTCGGCCGACCTCGACTGGATGAAATATCTCTCGGACAAGAAGCTGACCAAGCCGGACACCGAGGTGAAGCTGCTTGGCAACCAGATCGTGCTCGTGGCGCCGAAGGATTCCACGGTCGAGACTAAAGTCGAGAAGGGCTTCGACCTCGCCAAGCGGATCGGTGACGGCAAGCTTGCCATGGGCGATTTCAAGGCCGTGCCGGCCGGCAAATACGGCAAGGCGGCGCTGGAATCGCTGGGCGTCTGGTCGTCCGTCGAGGGCAAGGTCGCGCAGGCCGAGAATGTGCGTGCAGCCTTGAAGCTGGTGTCGACGGGCGAGGCGGCGCTGGGCATCGTCTACGCCACCGACGCGCATGCGGAGAAGGGCGTCAAGGTCGTCGGCACCTTCCCGGAAGATTCGCATCCGCCGATCATCTACCCGATTGCCCAGATCGCCGATTCGAAGGACAAGGATACGGCTGCCTTCCTGAAATGCGTCGAATCGGCCAAGGCTGCCGAACTCTTCAAGGAGCAGGGTTTCACGGTGCTCGCGCCGAGCAACTAAGAGAGATCGCGCAAACGCTGACATGAACTGGCTGTTGGACCTCACTCCCGACGAATGGAATGCGGTCCGGCTGTCGATCAAGGTGGCGACGGTGGCAATGATCGCCAGCCTGCCGCCCGGCATCCTGCTTGCGCTGCTGCTGGCGCGAGGGCGTTTCTGGGGCAAGACCCTGCTCAACGGGCTGGTGCATCTGCCGCTGATCCTGCCGCCGGTGGTGACGGGCTATCTGCTCCTGCTCACCTTCGGCCGGCGCGGGCTGGCCGGCGCCTTTCTGGCCGAGCATTTCGGCATCGTCTTTTCATTCCGCTGGACAGGCGCGGCGCTGGCCTGCGGCGTCATGGGCTTTCCGCTGATGGTACGGGCGATCCGGCTGTCGATCGAGGCCGTCGACCGCAGAATCGAGGCGGCGGCCGGCACGCTTGGCGCCAATCCGCTCTGGGTGTTCGCCACCATCACGCTGCCGCTGATCCTGCCCGGCCTGATTGCCGGAGCCATCCTTTCCTTTGCCAAGGCGATGGGCGAATTCGGCGCCACCATCACCTTCGTCTCCAACATCCCCAATGAGACGCAGACTTTGCCCTCGGCGATCTACACCTTCACACAGGTGCCCGGCGGCGATGAGGGCGCGCTCAGGCTGACGCTGATCTCGATCGTCATCTCGATGGTCGCGCTCGTCGCCTCGGAGGTGCTGGCGCGGCGCGTCGGCCGGCGGATGGACATCGAATGACGCTCTCGGTCGACATCCGCCATCGCCTGGGCGACTTCGCCGTGGAAGCGCGTTTCGACAGCGCCGGGCGGCTGACGGCGCTGTTCGGGCCTTCCGGCTCGGGCAAGTCGACGCTGATCAACCTGATCGCGGGGCTGATCCGCCCGGACAAGGGCCGCATTGCCGTCGATGGGCGGGTGCTGGCCGATACTGAAGCGCGGATCTTCGTGCCGATGCACAGGCGGCGGATCGGCATGGTGTTCCAGGATGCGCGGCTGTTCCCGCATATGAGCGTCGCCGGCAATCTGCGCTATGGCCGCTGGTTCACGCCGGCTTCCGAGCGCTACGCCAAGATGGATGCGGTGGTCGAGCTGCTCGGCATCGGTCATCTCCTCGACCGGCGGCCGGCGAAACTGTCGGGCGGCGAGAAGCAGCGCGTCGCGATCGGCCGTGCCCTGCTTGCCAGCCCGAAACTTCTTCTGATGGACGAGCCGCTCGCCTCGCTCGACGAGGCGCGCAAGGCCGAAATCCTGCCCTATATCGAACGGCTGCGCGACGAGACCAAAATCCCGATCGTCTATGTCAGCCATTCCGTCGCGGAGGTGGCGAGGCTGGCGAGCGACGTGGTCGTGCTATCGCAAGGCAAGGTGGCGGCCGCGGGCCCGACCGAGGCGATCATGCAACGGCTCGACCTGTTGCCGGCGGAGGAGCGCGGCGAGGGCGGGGCGGTGCTCGACACCAAGGTTCTGCGCCACGACGAGGCATTCGGCATGACGGTGCTGACCTCACCGGCCGGCGAAATCCGGGTGCCGAAACTGGCGATGGCAGCGGGCGCTCCGGTGCGCATTCGCATCCGCGCCCGCGACGTCATGATCGCGACCGAGCGGCCGGCAGGTCTCAGCGCGCTCAACATTCTGGCGGGAACGATCACCGCTGTCAGGCCGGGCATCGGGCCGACCGTGGAAATCGCCATCGACTGCAATGGCGCGATCGTGCTGGCGCGGATCACCGAACAGTCCAAACACACCCTTCGTCTGGCGCTCGGCCAGCAGGTCTTCGCGGTGATCAAGACGGTGAGCTTCGACAGCGCGACGACCGGGGCGGGGCTGCCGGTTGAGGCGGATGGTTGACGAACGGGCCAGATCGCTATGTTGATTTGGAATAGCGATCTGGCGGCGGAGAGGGTAATCTTGGCATGATCGCGGAGGATAAGGCATGCCATCGTTGAGCCTGCGGATAAATCTCGACCCCGACGGCCGGATCGGCCCCGGCAAGATTGAGCTCTTGGAGCAGATCGCCGCCTTCGGCTCGATCTCGGCTGCGGCGCGCGGCATGGAGATGTCCTACAAGCATGCGTGGGATCTGGTCGAGGACATGAACCGCGTGTTCGGCAAGCCGCTGGTCGCCGCGCAGACCGGCGGCAAGAAGGGCGGCGGCGCGCAATTGACATCGGTGGGTTTGGCGGTCGTCAGCCGTTTCCGGGCCATAGAGCGGGCCGCGTCATCGGCCGCGGCCGTCCATATGCAGGCGCTGCAGGCGGAGATCGATGCCGGATGAAGGGCAGTAGGGCAGTAGGGCAGTAGGGCGATAGGGCAGTAGGGCAGTAGGGCAGTAGGGCAGTAGGGTGTGACGTCCCGGCTTGCGCATGCGATGTGCGCGCCCCTATTGCCTTACTGCCCTACTCCCTTACTCCCCTGATTTCCTCAGCAGATAAGTGTCCATGATCCAGCCCTTTTTCCGGCGGGCTTCCTCGCGGACCTTCTCGATCTTGGCACCGACATCGCCTAGGCGTCCGGAGATGACGATCTCATCCGGCGTGCCGAGATAGGCGCCCCACTGGATGAAGACATCCTTGTCGGCCAGCGTGTTGAAGGCGCATTTGCCGTCGAGCATGACTATGGTCGAGCCGGCATTGGCCGGCAGGCCTTCTTCGGTCAGCCGGCGGCCGGTGGTCACCAGGATCGAATCGCCGATGCGGTTGAGCGCGGTCGCGTGGGCGGCGGCCAGCGCCTGGATCGCAGTGATGCCGGGGATGACTTCGAGCTCGAAACCCACATTGCCCCTCAGGCGGACGCGCTCGAGGATGCGCAGCGCGCTGTCATAAAGCGACGGGTCGCCCCAGATCAGGAAGGCGCCGCAACCGTCTTCGGCAAGCTCGTGGCGGATCAGGGTCTCGTAGATTTCGGCGATCGCCTCGTGCCAGTCGTCGACGGTTGTCCGGTAGGACGATGTCGGCTCGGCCCTGACCGGCACCTCGAATTCGACGCGGCGCGATTTAGGGTTGGTGACGAAGCGGTCGCAGATCTGCCGGCGCAGATCGGCGAGATCGTTCTTCTTCGCCCCCTTGTCGGGGATGAACAGCACGTCGGCGCGGTTCAGGCCGTTGATGGCCTGGACCGTCATGTGATCGGGATTACCGGCGCCGATGCCGATGACGAGAAGCTTGCGCATGGCGATCTCCTGCCTGATCGGCGGCTCGGTGTCCAGAAGTACCCGTATCCGGTGACGAAGGGCTTTGAAACGCTATCTTGAAACGGGTAGATGGAAGAGCGCATCCGGCTGGTCCCGGTATAGCGGCACAGAGGAGGGGTCGATGTTACGCACCATACTGACCGCGGCGCTGGCGATCATGGCCGCTCCGGCCCTCGCCAACGATTCCGTCGCCGAACTCGGCACCGGCGGCCTGATCCTGTCGCGCAGCGATGCCGTCGCCATGCAAAGCGAGGACCTTTTCATCTCGCCGGAGAAAGTCACGGTCGACTATGTCTTCCGCAACAACACCGACAAGGATGTCAGCTCCATCGTGGCATTCCCGATGCCCGACATCGAAGGCGATCCCAACGAGATGCCGGCGATCCCGGAGGCGCAGAGCGACAATTTCCTCGGCTTCGAGGTGACGATTGACGGCGTCGACGCGAAGCCTCAGCTTGAGCAACGGGCGTTTGCGCTGGGCATCGACATCACTGCCGACCTCAAGGCCCAGAGCGTGCCGCTCTATCCGTTCGGCGATGCTGCCAAGGCGGCGCTGGCGAAACTGCCCAAGGATGTCACCAAGGACTGGGAAGACCGCGGCATCATCATCGAGGATACGGCCGATGACGGTTCGGGCATGCAGACCGCCTATGTGCCCTTCTGGCAATTGCGCTCGACCTATTGGTGGCGTTCGACCTTCCCGGCCAACAAGGAAGTTCATGTCTCGCATCGCTATAAGCCAAGCGTCGGCGGCACCTCCTCGGTCAGCTTCTTCTCCGATGGCCAGTTCCAGAGCCCGCAATACGAGACTTACAAGACCCGCTACTGCATGGATCAGACGTTCGAGAACGTGGTGCGCAAGGCGGCCAAGGCGAATCCGGACGGTTATCCAAAATATTACGAGAGCCGGATCGCCTACGTCCTCACCACGGGGGGCAACTGGGCCTCCGGCACCATCGGCAATTTCAAGCTGACGATCGACAAGGGCAGCCCCAAAAACCTCGTCTCCTTCTGCGGCGACAATGTCAAAAAGGTCGGACCGACGACATTCGAGATCACCGCGAAAGATTTTATCCCGAGCGCGACATCGACATCCTGCTGCTCGAGCCGTCCGACAATGGCGGGAACGGCGGCTGATGGATATCGCGATCTATGTCGCCATCGCCGAAAACGGCGTGATCGGCCGCGAGGGCGGCCTGCCGTGGCGGCTTTCCACCGATCTCAAGCGCTTCAAGGCCGACACGATGGGCAAGCCGATCATCATGGGCCGCAAGACCTATGAGGGCATCGGCCGGCCGCTGCCCGGCCGGCTCAACATCGTGGTGACGCGCGACAAGGCCTGGCGCGCCGAAGGCATCGAGGTCGCCCATTCGCTGAGTGATGCGATCGCGCTGGCCAAGGTGCGCGGCCGCTGCATGGCGGGAGCGGAGGAGATCTGCGTGGTCGGTGGCGGCGAGATCTATGCCCAGGCCTTGCCGCTGGCGGACCGGCTGCATGTGACGCATGTGCTGGCCAGCGTCGATGGCGACGCGCATTTCTCTCCGATCGACCCGAGCATCTGGCAAATCGTCAGCGCCGAGGATTTCCCCGCCGGCGAGAAAGACAGCCACGCCACGCGTTATACGGTTTACGAGCGCCGACGCGACGATCGTTGACGACGACAAAGGGTCGCTACCGATCCAAATCGCATGGGGACGATGGCCCATCGCGTTGAAAGCGGATCGACGCGTCCCTATAGAAGAACGGTGTTGCAGCGGTCCGCGTCCAACCGGACGCACAAGAGGTTGCCGTAATACTTTGATTTTGGCGCCTGATTCCGTTTCGAAAACCGATATGGGTTTTCTGGGTCTTGCGTTAGGATTGCGCCGCAAGGCCTGAGCGAACCGAAGCGAAAGGACATTCATGCCCTGGAACGACAAGAGCGGCGGCGGCGGCCCATGGGGCGGCGGCGGCAATCAGGGACCCTGGGGGCAGGGACCGAAAGGGCCAAGCGGACCGCAGGGTTCCCCGCCCGATCTAGAGGACATCATCCGCCGTGGCCAGGACAGGCTGCGGCGCGCGCTTCCGGGCGGCGGCGGCGCCAGCCCGGCGGTGCTCGGGCTCATCGCTCTGGCGCTCGTCGTGCTGTGGGCCTTCAAGGCGATCTATACCGTGCAGCCGGACGAGGTCGCCGTCGAGTTGCGCTTCGGCCAGCCGAAGACCGAGCTGTCCCAGCCGGGCCTGCATTTTCACTGGTGGCCGATCGAAACGGTCGAAACCGCCAAGATATCCGAGCAGCTCGTCAGCATCGGCGGCGGCGCGAGCAGCGGCTCCGGGCTGATGCTCTCGGGCGACCAGAACATCGTCAACGTTCAGTTCTCGGTGGCATACCAGGTTTCCGATCCCAAAGCTTACCTGTTCGACGTCTCCGATCCCGACGGTATGCTGGCGCAGGTCGCCGAGAGCGCGATGCGCGAAGTCGTCGGCCGGCGCCCGGCGCAGGATATTTTCCGCGACGATCGCCAGGGCATCGCAACCGCGGTGCGCGAGATCATCCAGGGCACGCTCGACGGCTACAAGACCGGTCTCCAGGTGAACGCGGTCTCGATCGAGGACGCCGCACCGCCGCGCGAGGTCGCCGATGCGTTCGACGAAGTGCAGCGCGCCGAGCAGGACGAGGACAAGTTCGTCGAGCAGGCCAACCAGTATTCCAACCAGAAGCTCGGGCAGGCGCGTGGCCAAGCGGCGCAGATCCGCGAAGACGCGGCCGCCTACAAGAACCGGGTCGTTCAGGAGGCGGAAGGCGAGGCGCAGCGCTTCATCTCCGTCTACAACGAATATGCCAAGGCGCCCGACGTCACGCGCAAGCGCCTTTATCTCGAAACCATGGAGAGGATCCTGAAGGACTCGAACAAGGTCGTCGTCGAGCCGGGCAACGGTCAGGGCGTGCTGCCTTACTTGCCGCTGCCGGCATTGCAGCCGAAAGCGCCGCCGTCGCCCCTGGGCGCCACTACGGGAGGTAACCAGTGATGGCCAACCGTCTTCCCATCATCGCCGTCATCGCGGCTGTCCTCCTGTTCCTGCTCTATTCCTCGGTGTTCGTGGTCAATGCCGGCCAGCAGGCGATCGTGCTGCGGTTCGGCGAGATCATCGACGTCAAGAACGAGCCCGGCATCTACTTCAAGGCGCCGTTCGCCTTCTTCGACGCCGACAGCGTGCAGATGGTCGAGAAGCGCGTGATGCGCTTCGACCTCGACAACATCCGCGTCCAGGTCTCGGGCGGCAAGTTCTACGAGGTCGATGCCTTCATCGCTTACCGGATCTCGGATCCACGCACGTTCCGCGCGGCTGTGTCCGGCCAGGTGGAATTGGCCGAAGCCCGCCTGAGGACGCGCCTCGACGCGGCGCTGCGCCGTGTCTACGGCCTGCGCGACTTTGAGGCAGCTCTTTCGGAAGAGCGCGGCAACATGATGCGCGAGGTGCGCGATCAGCTTCGCCCCGACGCGACCTCGCTCGGCCTCGATATCGAGGATGTGCGCATCCGCCGGACCGACCTGACGGCGGAGGTCTCGCAGCAGACCTATGACCGCATGAAGGCCGAGCGTCTGGCTGAAGCCGAGCGCCTGAGGGCGCGCGGCAACGAGGCGGCGCAGCGCATCAGGGCGCGGGCCGACCGCGAGGTCGTCGAGATCGTCGCCGAGGCGCAGAAGGAATCGGAAATCCTGCGCGGTGAGGGCGAGGCGCAGCGCAGCGCGACCTTCGCGGACGCCTATAAGCGGGATCCCGCCTTCTTCGACTTCTATCGCTCGATGAACGCCTACGGCACGGCGCTGGACAACACGGGAACGACGATGGTGCTCTCGCCCGAGTCCGAGTTCTTCCGCTACTTCCGCGATCCTGGCAGCAAGCCCGGCCCGGCCCCTTCCGCGCCACCGGCCGCGCCTGCGACGGCTCCCGCCGCGCCTGCGACCCAACCCGGCACCGCCCAGTAGCGGGCGGTGCAGGATTTTCTGGCGGCAATCGGCCTGGTCCTGGTGATCGAAGGGCTGGTCTATGGCGGGTTTCCGGCTTTGGCCCGGAAGCTCGCGGCCGAGGTGCTGTCGATGCCGGAAAATGTGCTGCGGATCGGCGGGCTGGTTGCGATCGCCGTCGGTGTCGGCATCGTCTGGCTCGTCCGCGGCTTATGATATTCCTTGGTGCCGTAGCGATTGACGATTTATCTTGCGCCGATAGCTATAGCCGCAAACGTGCCGTATTTCTTGCCAACATGAACCGGACAGGCGCCTTTGCGGATGCGCCTTTCCTTTTCAGAACCACCTGGAGGCCATGATGATATCCGACACCCTGTTGCGCGCGGCGCGGCGTATGGTCTTCGCCGGCGCCACCGCATTCGCGGTCGGCATTGTTGCCGTTCCGTCCTTCGTCACGCCGACGGTCGCCTCCGACGGACCGTCCTCGGTCGCCGATCTCGCCGAGCGCCTGCTCGGCGCGGTGGTCAACATCTCGACCTCGCAGACGGTGAAGGGCACGGAAGGACCGGGCGCGGTGCCGATGCCGCAACTGCCCGAGGGCTCGCCATTCCAGGATTTCTTCGACGATTTTTTCAAGAACCGCGGCGGCGACAAGGGCGGTGGCGGGCAGAAAGTGCAGTCGCTCGGCTCCGGCTTCGTCATCGACGCCGAGCAGGGCATCGTGGTGACCAACAACCATGTCATCGCCGATGCCGACGACATCGAGGTCAACTTCTCCGACGGTATCACGCTGAAGGCGACGCTTGTCGGCACCGACACCAAGACCGACGTCGCGGTGCTGAAGGTCGACCCCAAGGGCCACAAGCTGACGGCGGTGAAATTTGGCGATTCCACCAAGATGCGAGTCGGCGACTGGGTGATGGCGATCGGCAACCCATTCGGCCTGGGCGGCACGGTGACGGTCGGCATCGTCTCGGCGCGCAACCGCGACATCAATTCCGGTCCCTATGACGATTTCATCCAGACCGACGCCGCCATCAACCGCGGCAATTCCGGCGGTCCGCTGTTCAACGCCGCCGGCGAGGTCATTGGCATCAACACGGCGATCATCTCGCCGTCGGGCGGCTCGATCGGCATTGGTTTCTCCATCCCCTCGCAGCTTGCAGCCGGCGTCGTCGACCAGCTGCGCCAGTATGGCGAGACGCGGCGCGGCTGGCTGGGCGTTCGCATCCAGCCGGTGACGGACGACATCGCCGAGAGCCTCGGCATGGCCACCGCCAAGGGAGCGCTGGTCGCCGGCGTCATCAAGGGCGGGCCGGTCGACAATGGCACGGTCCAGGCCGGCGACGTCATCATCAAGTTCGACGGCAAGGATATCCATGAGATGCGCGACCTGCCGCGCGTCGTGGCGGAAAGCCCGGTCGGCAAGGCGGTCGATGTCGTCATCGTGCGCAAGGGCGTCGAGCAGACGGTCAAGGTGACGCTCGGCCGGCTCGAGGATGGCGAGAAACTGGCCAGCGGCGAAAACGGCAGCACCGATCAGGGCAATGGCGACAAGGCAACGCCTCCGGTGTCGACGGCCTCGGTGCTCGGCATGACGGTCGGCGAGCTCAACGACCAGACGCGGCAGAAGTTCAGCATCGCGGCCGACGTGTCCGGCGTGGTCGTCACCGATGTCGCCAAGGATTCGCCCGCGGCGGAGCGCGGCATCCAGCCCGGCGAGGTGATCACCGAGATCGCGCAGGAATCGGTCGGCACGCCGAAGGACGTGATGGACCGGATCGGAGCGCTTAAGGAGCAGGGCCGCAAGAACGCGCTCCTGATGCTGGCGTCGAAGACCGGGGAACTGCGTTTCGTGACGATCCGGATGGATTGAGTCCGGATCGTTCAGCAAGCGATTGATGTTTCAATGAATAGGGCGGCTAGCGAGCCGCCCTTTTTCGTGCCTGCCATGCCTCGCGCGACAGCCTGTACATGACATGACGCTTGAGATGCGGGTGGCTGTCTGGGACGCTGGGGTGATCGAAGTCGGCACCGGGATCGGCTCGCATGCCGAGCCGCTTCATGACGGCGACCGAACGATGGTTGTCCGCGACCGCGAACGATACGATCTCGTCCACGCCAAGCGTTTCGAAACCGAAGGCGAGCCAGGCTCCCGCTGCCTCGGTGACATAGCCCTTGCCCCAGAATTCGGGCGCCAGCCGCCAGCCGATCTCAATCGTGCCGGGCGCCAGCACGTCGATGTCTTCCGTTCCGGACAAGCCGACGAAGCCGACGCATTCGCCGGTCGCGGCAATCTCGGCCGCGGCGAAGCCATATCCATCCTCATCGATCCAGGCGCGGACTTCGTCCATCTTGGCGTCAGCCGCGGCGCGGTCGCGGCGGAACGGGAAGAATTCCATCACGCGCTCATCGGAGTTGATGCGGTGGAAAAGCGCGCGGTCGCGATCCTCCCAGTTGCGCAGGATCAGGCGCTCGATGCGGATCGGCTTCATTCCACAAACTCATCCCGGCGGTAGCCCTGGAGATAGAGCAGCGCGGTCAGGTCGCCATGATCGATGCGAATGCGTGCCTGCTCGGCCACCGCCGGCTTGGCGTGCAGCGCGACGCCGGTGCCGGCAAGACGGATCATGTCGAGATCGTTGGCGCCGTCGCCGACCGCGATGGCATCCTCTGTTGTCAGCGCGAGCCTCGCGGCAATGTCCAGCAGCGCTTCGGCCTTCGCGGCGCGCCCGAGGATGGGCTCGGTCACCATGCCGGCGAATCTGCCGTCTTCCTCGATCAGCCGGTTGGCCCGGTTTTCCTGGAATCCCAGCATGGCGGCGATGCGGCTGGTGAAGACGTCGAAGCCGCCGGAGACCAGCGCAGTCCAGGCGCCGTTGGCACGCATCGTCTGCACCAATGCGCGGCCGCCGGCGGCGAGCGTCAGCCGATTGGCGATGATGCGGTCGACCACCGCCGTGTCCAGGCCTTTCAGCAAGGCGACGCGTTCCCGCAAGGCCGGCTCGAAGGCGATCTCGCCATTCATCGAGCGCGCAGTGATCGCCGCTACATGGTCCTTGACGCCAATCTCGTCGGCAAGCTCGTCGATGCACTCCTGATCGATCATCGTCGAATCCATGTCGGCGAGCAGGATCTTCTTGCGCCTGCCTTCGGCGGGCTGGACGACGACATCGACCGGCTCGGAAGCCAGTGCGGCGCGCAGATTGGCGGTCATTTCGCCGATATCCGGCGTCTGCGGCAGGACGAGGTCGCAGGCGACGTCTTCAGCCAGCCAACGGACAGCGCTTGCGCCGGCAGCCTGCAAGGCCATATTCGCAAGGGAGGCGGGCACGGCGCGGGCTTCTGGACGGGACACTAGAGTGGCGATCAGCGGCATTGAACATTCCGGCAGGCAGGCGGGCGAAGGCCGCGTCAAGAACGCGATCCTGATAGCCGGGCCTACGGCCAGCGGCAAGTCGGCGCTGGCGCTCGATCTTGCCGAACTCAAGGGCGGGGTCATCGTCAACACCGATTCCATGCAGGGCTATTCGGTGCTTGACGCCTTGACCGCGCGACCGACCGCCGCCGAAACGGCACGCGTGCCGCATTTCCTCTATGGCCATGTGCATCCCTCCACGGCCTATTCCACCGGCGCCTGGCTGCGCGACGTGACGAAGCTGATTGACGATGGCGTCCTGTCGGGCCGTCCGGTTGTTTTCGTCGGCGGCACCGGGCTCTATTTCCGCGCGCTGGCTGAAGGCATCTCGGATATGCCGGACATTCCACCGGCGGTGCGTGAGCGCTGGCGCTACGAGCTCAAGGAGCAAGGAGCCGAAAGACTGCATCGCCTGCTGATGCATGAGGATTCAACCATGGCCATGCAACTCAGGCCGACGGACGGTCAGCGGATCGTGCGGGCGCTCGAAGTGCTCGATGCTTCGGGACGTTCCCTCCTGGAGTGGCAGGCGGCGCGCGGCCGTCCGCTGATCGACCGCGACAGCGCTCGTTTCCTGGTGATCGAGCCGGACCGGGCGCAACTGGTCCGGCGCATCGAGGCGCGTTTCGACCAGATGCTCGACAAGGGCGCGCTGGACGAAGTGCGGCAGCTTACGGCGCTTGGGCTCGACCCGGACCTGCCGGCGATGAAGGCGATCGGGGTGCGCGAGCTGCAGGCGGCGATGGCCGGACAGTGCGGCTTTCCCGAGGCGATCGAGCGAGCCAAGATCGCGACTCGGCAGTATGCCAAGCGCCAATCGACCTGGTTCAGGCACCAACTGGGCGCGGAGTGGCGCAGGCTGCGACCGGACGATCAACCGGCAGTTCGCGACTGACAAAAAGGCTTTTTCAATCAGCGCCTTAAAATCCTTTGTTCTAATTCTCTCCAGGGTTGTCCGGGTTAACGGTCCGTAAGGTCCGCTATGGCATAAGCTCAGGGGTTACAGTGGCGCGGGGAGTAGATGCGTTTCCACAAGGCGGAATCCGCTTTTTTCGTCTTTATTTTCGTGATCCTGGCCGCTGGCCTGGTGACCTTCCATGCCTTTGGTCAGTTACAGGACATCGCCTCGGACCTCGATGCCGCATCGCGTGTCGACAAAATCGTCTATCTGAACAAATTGCTTTTCGTCACTGGCGCGCTGCTGGCGACCGCGCTGTTCTTCGGCACTTTCTTCATCTACCCGCTGATCCGCGGCCAGGTGCGGGAAGAGGGCAAGCTCAGGGCCATGACGGTCTCGCTCAGCGCCCGTTCGCAGACGCTCGAGCAGGCGGCGCTCACCGACGGTCTGACCGGCATGCAGAACCGCCGCTATTTCGACGATGCGCTGCGTGAATATCTCCATGAATTCCGTCGTATCGACAGGCCGGTCGGGCTGATGATCCTCGATCTCGATCACTTCAAACAGGTCAACGACACACATGGTCATGATGTCGGCGACGAGGTGCTGCGGGCCGTAGCCACCTGCCTGCGGGGCATGACGCGCTATCACGACGTGGTGGCGCGGCTGGGCGGCGAGGAGTTCGCCGTCGTCACCCCCAACATGGATGTCGAGCTGCTTGCCCGGTTCGCCGAACGCATCCGCAAGGCGATCGCCAACCTGTCGATCCTGTCGGGCAATGTGCGGCTCAAGGTCACGACCAGCGTCGGCCTTGCCGTGTGGG
The DNA here is from genome assembly GCF_003952405.1 of Mesorhizobium sp. M2A.F.Ca.ET.043.02.1.1. Classification (NCBI taxonomy): domain Bacteria; kingdom Pseudomonadati; phylum Pseudomonadota; class Alphaproteobacteria; order Hyphomicrobiales; family Phyllobacteriaceae; genus Mesorhizobium; species Mesorhizobium sp. M2A.F.Ca.ET.043.02.1.1. Next base: position 780,049 of record NZ_CP034445.1, on the reverse strand, counting down.
ACCATAAGGAGAGCGCGGAGGATTTCTACCGTCGCGCCGACCGTCAGCTCTATGAGGCGAAGAAGCAGGGCCGCAACCGCGTCTGCGCCTAAAATTCCGACATGAATTCATGGGGCCGGTCGACTGACGCGCCTTTCTCGACTTCCGGTGCTCACGGACTGAATGTCCGCTCCGCTCCGGCTTCTCGAAAGCCACGCCATTCGATCCGGCCTGATGAATTCCTGTTCGGAATTTGGCTGTGCTTGCGAGGTTGGTTGTTCAGTCGTTCAACTGCGTATGCCGAAGGTCGAGGGCTTCAGGCCGTAGCGGGTGTCGAAGTCGTCGTCGGGCTGAGGGCGGGGGGCGGCTGTGGCCGGCTTCTTATAGTCCGGGTCGCCGGCCTGCCGGGCCGAGTCGACGGTCTCGGCGAAGGCCATGGCCTGCTGCGGCTTCGGTACGTTGCGGAGCCGCTCGACGATCATGGCCAGGTCGACATCGCTGCCGTCCACGGAGGGCTCGACCTGCTCCCTTTTCGCGGTTCCGGGGATGAACTCCTGCGCCAGCTTCTCGAATTTCAACCGCATGGTGGTCGCGACGCCTTCGCCGAAGGCGATAGCTTCGCGCTGCCCCATCGAGGACAGGAACGCGAGCGTGGAGGCCGAGGAGTCGGCGATCGCCGAGCGGATGATTGCCTGGTCCTGCTCGTTGGCAAGACGCATGGCGAAGAAGGTCGAGCACTGCGACAGGATGGTCGGGTCGAGCTCGCCCGGGCGCTGGGTGACGACACCCAGATAGCAGCCATATTTGCGGCCTTCCTTGGCGATGCGCGACAGCGCATGCCTGGTCGGCGCGAAGCCGAGGCGCGGATCGGCCGGCATGTAGCGGTGCGCTTCCTCGCAAAGCAGGAGCAACCGCAGCCGGCCCTCGCTCCACAAGGCCAGGTCGAAGGCAAGGCGGGCCAGCACCGAGCAGACCGAGTTGACCACTTCCGAAGGCATGCCCGCCATCTCGAAGCAGGTGACCGGGCGGCCGTGGTTGGGGACACGGAAAATATTGCCGATCGTCTCGTGGATCGTGTCCTCGATCAGCCGGGAACTGAACATGAAGCGGTAACGCGGATCGGCGGCCGCCGATTCGATGCGCGTCTTCAGCGACTTCAGGACCGGGCGATCGTTCTTGCTTTCGAGCATGCCCATGCGCTCGTCGATCTGCTTGATGAGATCGGCGATGCGGTAAGGCACCGGCGTATCCGCCGTCAGCGCATCGCTGCCGCGTCTGACATAGCTGCCGGAACTGGGGTTGCGATAGAGGTTCTTGGCCGCCGGGATCAGGTCGCGCAGGACATCCACTTCCTCGGGCACCGTCTCGCGACCGCGAAACAGCACTTCGGCGAATTCCTCCAGCCTGAACATCCAGAATGGCAGGTCAAGCGTCTTGGAATCGACCTTGACGCAATATTCCGGCAGCGAGGCCGCGAACTCGTTGTGCGGGTCGAGGATGAGCACGCGCAGGTCGGGCCGCGCCTCGATCGATTTGCGCAAGAGCAGCGAGACAGCCGTGGACTTGCCGACGCCGGTGGTGCCGACGATGGCGAAATGGCGCGCCAGCGTGTCGTCGATGGCGATGTTGGCATCGATGGATTCATCCTGCGACAGCGTGCCGATGGTGACCGAATGGCGTCCGGCCAGATCGTAGACCGCCTGCAGGTCGCGACTGCGGATACGGTGGGCGATGGCGCCGATATGCGGATAGGCGGTGATGCCGCGGTCGAAGACCGGCTTGGCGCCGGGCTCTGCGCCGTCGCGCACTTCGCCGATCAATTCGATGCTGACCTCGATCGGGTTCTGGCCCTCATTGCTCCAGGCGCGGTCCGATTTGCCGATCTCATAGACAAGGCCGACCGTGCGCGTCGTGCCAAGATTGATGGAGATCATCTTGCCGACCGTCCATTGGCCGGTGACCGTGCCGTCGGCATCCTCGGCGTAGGCGCTGATGGTGGCGCGCGCGCCGTCGCATTGCACGACATTGCCGAGAATGCGTTTGTCGCTTTGCAGGGCGTTGCGGCGCTCCTGCGAAATCGGTTCGCCAACGGAGGCTTCGCGTTCGACAAACATGACTGACCTGGTCCCATTCCCTGGAGCGTCGACCCTATCCAGGCGGGGTTAAATTGAGGTGAGGTCGAATGGTGTAGACGGTGTTAAGCCGGTCGCGACAATTCGATCGAATAGCCTCTTCCCGGATTTTGCAATTCCGATATATTGGACGAATGAACGATATATCGGATGACATCACTGCCACGATCGGCCGGCGGATACATTCCGAACGGACGGTAAGGGGCTGGTCGCTGGCCGAATTGGCCGAGCGCTCGGACGTGTCCAAAGCGATGCTGAGCGCCATCGAACGCGGCACGACCAGTCCGACCGCGGCGCTCCTGGTGCGCATCGCGGCCGCCTTCGGCATGACACTGTCGACGCTGATCGCGCGGGCCGAGCTGCAAGGCGGCGGCGTTTCGCGCAGAGACGAGCAGCCGGTGTGGCAGGATCCGGCAACCGGCTACATCCGGCGGCATCTGTCGCCGGCATCGCAGATGCCGCTGGAATTGATCAGGGTCAGCCTGCCGGCGGGCGCCAAGGTCAGCCTACCGGCAGCCTCCTACGCTTTCATCAAGCAGCAGATATGGCTGATCGACGGAAGGCTGGATTTCACCGAGGGTGATGTGGTGCACCGGCTCGAGCCCGGCGACTGCCTGGCGCTGGGGGCGCCGGCGGATTGCGTCTTTCATGCTCCCGGACCGGCTGCCGCGGAGTATCTCGTGGCGCTGGTCAGGGACTGATCTGAATGCCTAGGGGACCAAACCGCTCGCACAATGGCGGGCCGCCGCTCGACGATTATGAAGGCCCGCCCTGGGGCAACGGCGACGCTTACGTCTTCCTCGCCTGGCGCGCCGCACACGACAAGGCCTGGAAGGCGCCAAGCCAGGCCGTCATGCTGATGCGGCTGGAGAGAGCCGAGCGGCTCGGGCTGACCTATGAGGAATATACGCTCGAGATCCTGGAGCGCGGTCGCCATCTCAGCGCGGACGACGCCGACCGGATCGCCGAAATCCGGCGGGCGCGGCGGCGCAGGCGGAGCAGCCATTTCGAATGACCTTTCCCGATGTCGCATCGCCTTGGAGAACACCAGCATGAACGCACTTGAGATCCGGGTGTTGAGCGACGATGCTGCGACCATTGCGATGCTCGCTGATCTGTTGATCGAGACGGTCGCCGCGGGCGGATCGCTGAGCTTCATGCATCCGTTGTCGGCGGAGGCCGCGCGGGATTTCTGGCGCAAGTCGCTTGCCGCAGCCGCGCGCGGCGAAAGGGCGGTGCTGGGCGCATGGCAGGATGGGGTGCTTGCAGGAACCGTCACGCTGCTGCTCGACTTTCCGCCCAACCAGCCGCACCGCGCCGAGATCGCGAAGCTGATGACCGGACGGGACCACCGCGGCAAAGGCGTCGCGACCCGTCTGATGCGCGCCGCGGAAGAACTGGCGGTCGAGAAAGGCCGCACGCTGCTCGTGCTGGATACGGCAAGCGAGGAGGGCGCGGCGGGGCTTTATGAGAAGCTCGGCTTCACGCTGACCGGCGAGATCCCCGACTTTGCGCTGAAGCCGCATGGCGGGCTGACTGGGACGCTGATCTACTGGAAGCGGATAGGGAAAGATCGATAGCCATCAAGTTGCGACCATGTGGGCCTTCCCGAAGCTCAAGGCGGGATAGATGGAAGCCCGTGGCGGGCTTCCATCTATGGAAAGCGTCCGGCCTCAAGCCTTGTGGTAGACCTGCTGCAGCCCATACACCGGGGTAGGCAACCCGACCTGCCTGGCCTTCAGCTGCAGCGCAAGATACTGCGAATAGTGGCGCGACTGATGCAGGTTGCCGCCGTGGAACCACAGCGCCTCCTGCTGCGTCGGCTTCCACATGTTGCGCTGCTCGCCTTCCCAGGGGCCCGGATCCTTGGTGGTGTTGGACCCGAGCCCCCAGACCTTGCCGACCTTGTCGGCCACCTCCTGCGAGATGAGGTCCGCAGCCCAACCGTTCATCGAGCCGTAGCCGGTGGCATAGATCACAAGGTCGGCCGGCAATTCGGTGCCGTCGACGAATTTGACGCCGGTTTCGGTCAGTTCCTGCACAGCGGCTCCCGGCCCGCTCTTCAGCTTGATCGAGCCGTCGATGACGAGGTCGCAGGCGCCGACATCGATGTAATAGCCGGAACCGCGGCGCAGATATTTCATGAACAGGCCGGAACCGTCATCGCCCCAGTCGAGCATGAAGCCGGCCTTCTCCAGGTCTTCATAGAATTTCGCGTCACGCTCCTTCATCTGCTGGTAGAGCGGAATCTGGAATTCGTGCAGGATGCGGTAGGGCAGGGACGCGAAGATCATATCGGCCTTGCGCGTCGTCATGCCGTTCTCGACCGCCTGCTCGGAGTAGAGCGCGCCAAGCCCGATATCCATCAGCGTGTCCGACTTGACGATGTGGGTGGATGACCGCTGCACCATGGTCACGTCGGCGCCGCCTTCCCACAGCGCCGCGCAGATGTCGTGCGCCGAGTTGTTGGAGCCGATGACCACCACCTTCTTGCCGCGGTATTTGTCCGGGCCGGGATGGGTCGAGGAGTGCTGCTGCTCGCCCTTGAAGATGTCCTGGCCCTTGTATTTCGGCCAGTTCGCCTTGCCCGACATGCCGGTCGCCAGCACCAGCTGCTTGGGCTTGAGCACGATCTCGTTGCCGTCGCGCTCGACGACGACCGTCCATTCCTTCGTCTTCTCGTCGTATTTGGCGGATTTGGCGGTGGTGGAGTTCCAATAGTTCAGCTCCATCACCTTGGTGTACATTTCCAGCCAGTCGCCGATCTTGTCCTTCGGCGCGAAGACCGGCCAGTTCTTCGGGAAGTCGATATAGGGCAGGTGATCGTACCAGACCGGGTCGTGCAGGCAGAGCGACTTGTAGCGCTTGCGCCAGGAGTCTCCGGGACGCTCGTTCTTCTCGATGATGATAGTGGGCACGCCGAGCTGCTTCAGCCGGGCGCCGAGCGCGATACCGCCCTGACCGCCGCCGATGATGACGACATAAGGTTGCTTCGTATGGCCGAGCTCGGCAATCTCGTCGTCGCGCTCCTCGCGCCACGTCTTGCGGTCCTTGCCATGCCCGTGCTTGGCGCCGAGCGGACGACTGAAGCCCGCTTTCTCCTCATGCCCTTTCAGCTCCGCCATTGTGGTGAGCAGGGTCCAGATCAGGTCGCCCTTGAACCGCACAAGGCCAAAACCGCGCGCGACGCTTGCCTCGAAGGTGATCCAGGCGGTGATGACGCCGCTATCCTCGGTCGCTTCCTCGCCCTTGGCCACCGCCCATGCGGTCGGCTTGGTGTTGGCCAGCGTCGCTTGCAGCATGTCGCGAACCTGGTCCTGGCCTTCCATGGTCTTCAGGTTCCAGGTGTAGGTGACGAGGTCGCGCCAGTAGCAGTCGGCCTGGAAACAGTTGACGGCGCTGTCGATGTCGCCGGTTTCCAGCGCCTTGCCGAACTTGTCGAGCAGCGCCTGTGCCTTGGTGGTGGGTGTTCTCTCGAGCATTTGTTCTCCTCCACTTGCTAGAGTGCGTCATGAGCAGCAAGCGGCGTGCCAACCGTGGCGCTCATCTGGTGCTATCAATGGAATCAATCTGTTAGGACGCTCTTGCGGCGCCTTGCCTGTTGCATTTTCTGTTGCATGCGCTGCGGCGCGCCACAGCCCTTGCAACTTTAGTTCGGCGCCTCCAGTCGCAGGCGCTTCATGCGGCGATGGACCGTGGTGCGGTCGACGCCGAGACGCCGCGCGGCTTCGGAAATGTTCCAGCCGGTCGCCGCCAGCACGGCCAGCAGGGCTGCGCGTTCTTCCTCGGGCGAGGGGGCGCGCAACGCGACCAGGCTGGCGGAAGGCGCCGGGGGCGCCGTGCGGGCCGTGGCGAAATCAGGCAGGTCGGAAGGCTGGATCGTCTCGTCGTCGCAAAGCGCCACCGCTAGGTCCACGGCGTTGACGAGCTCGCGGATGTTGCCCGGCCAGCCATGACGGATCAGCGCCAGCCGCGCCGCCGGCGACAGTTTTGCCGCCCGACCGGCAAGGCGCGCGCGCTCGCCGATCAGCCGTTCCAGCAGCCATTCGAAATCGGTGCGCTCGCGCAGCGCCGGCAGTGTCAGCGAGGCGGCGTTCAGCCGGTAGAACAGATCCTCGCGGAAACGGCCCTCGGCAACCAGTCGGCGCAGGTCGTGGTGCGAGGCGGAGATGATCTTGATGTCGACAGGCCGAGGTGCTGTGCCGCCGACCGGGATCAGTTCGCGCTCGGCGATCACCCGCAGCAGGCGCGATTGCAGCGTGTAGGGCATATCGCCGATCTCGTCGAGGAAAAGCGTGCCGCCGTCGGCGCTCTCGATCAGGCCCTTGCGTCCCTTGGCCGTGGCGCCGGTAAAGGCGCCGGCCGCGTGCCCGAACAGCTCGCTCTCGATCAGGTGTTCGGGAATGGCCGCGCAATTGATGGCCACGAACGGGCCGGAACGCCCGGAGCTGTCATGGAGCGCGCGGGCGAGATATTCCTTGCCGGAACCGGTCTCGCCATGGATCAGGATCGGGATGGTGGTGCGCGCCAGCTTGGCGGCCCGCGCCTGCATGGCCGCCATGGCCGGATCGCCGCCGGAAAGCTCGGCGATCGGTTTCGGCAGCGCCTCAACAGGTGTGCGGCGTCCGCTCGACGGCTGCGGCTCGATGGCATGCGCAAACAGCGCGCTGCCGTTGCGGCCGAACACCAGCCGCTCCTCGGTCGGGCGCCCGCGCGTCAAGTTCGGCAAGTCGTCGATATCCATGTCGAGGTAACGCGAGATCGGCTGACCGATCGGCGAGGAGAGCCTCCAGTCGGCGCCGCCGGCCTGCGCCAGAAGCAGCGCTCCGCCGCGCGTGGTGCCGAGGATGCGGCCCGAGGCATCGAGCGCCACCGCTGCCTCCGGATCGACATCGAGGAATTCGGGCGAGCGCGAAAAGCGCAGCACCCATTCCGAATGCATCTGCGCCATCAAATTGGCGAGCTCGATGCGCCGGGCAGACGCCGTCACCAGGTGAAGGGCAAGGTTCTGGCTGACTTTCGGCTGCGGCGAGCGCAGCAGCGATATGTCGAGCACGGCGGTCAGTTCGCCCTTGGTGACGAAAATCGGCGCGGCGGTGCAGGAGAGCGGCGTGTGTGTGGTATCGAAATGGTCGGTCTGGTGAATAGTCATCGCCTCGCCGGTGACGATGCAGGAGCCGACGCCGCAGGTTCCAGTGCGGCTTTCGGACATTCGGAGCCGAGATAGAGACCGGCCGTGCGCAACTGGTCCATGAACAGCGGGTCGCCGAGGAAATCGACGGTGACACCTTTCGCGTCGGCCAGCAGCAGGACGTAGTTCTGGCCGGCCACCTGCTTGAACAATGTGTCCAGCCCGCTGCGGGCAATGGCGATCAGTCTTTCGGACTGCTCGCGATGCTCGCGCAACTGGGTATCGGGCACGATGTAGGCTTCCGTCGGACGTGCCGGGTCGAGCCGATGCGTATCGATGCAGCGCAGCCAGGATTGAACCACGATATCGTCGCGGACCGATCGCGCGCCGGACAGCACCTCTTCGATCTCGCGGATATGCTCCCGTTCGCCAGCCATGCGTCCTCCTCGCAGCCAACGTCACATCATGGTGCATGTCGTGTCCCAAACCGCTCCACCCTTGCGGGCGACATGCATCGGCACATACTGGTGCCTCGGCGGCGGGCGCTCAACTGTACTATGGTAGCGCGAAACAGCGCCGTTTCTCACAGGCGGGTGAATTCGCGCCGGACCCCATTGACGAGCCCGCGTTTTCGCCCTTATTGTCCGCGCCCATGAAAACGGCACTCATTCTCGTAGGCTGGCGCGTGGGCAAGGCGGTGTAACCGCCGGGCGAAAACCTCCCATGCGCACCACACAGGCTCCCTCGGGGGCCTTTTTTATTGCCTCCAATCCAACTAAACGACCAGCAATCGCCAGATGGCGAAACAGTACGGGACCAGACCGATGAGCAACGGACAGAACGAGCGGCGCGAAATGACGGGTGCCGAAATGGTGGTGCAGGCGCTGAAGGACAATGGCGTCAAGCACGTCTTCGGCTATCCGGGCGGCGCGGTCCTTCCGATTTACGATGAAATTTTTCAACAGGACGATGTCGAGCACATCCTGGTCCGGCACGAGCAGGGCGCCGGCCACGCGGCCGAGGGCTATGCGCGCTCGACCGGTAAGGCCGGCGTGCTCCTGGTGACGTCCGGCCCCGGCGCCACCAATGCGGTGACGCCGCTGCAGGACGCGCTGATGGATTCCATCCCGCTGGTCTGTCTCACCGGCCAGGTGCCGACCTCGCTGATCGGCTCCGACGCCTTCCAGGAATGCGACACGGTGGGCATCACGCGGCCCTGCACCAAGCACAACTGGCTGGTGAAGGACGTCAACGATCTAGCCGCCACCATCCATGAAGCCTTCCATGTCGCGACGACAGGCAGGCCCGGCCCGGTCGTGGTCGACATCCCGAAGGACGTGCAGTTCGCCAAGGGCATCTACGTGCCGCCGCAGACGGCGCCGCGCACCAGCTACCAGCCGAAAGTCCAGGGCGACCTGGAAAAGGTGAAGGCTGCCGTCGAGCTGATGGCCGGAGCGAAGAAGCCGATCATCTATTCGGGCGGCGGCGTCATCAATTCCGGCCCGGAGGCCAGCCATCTGCTGCGCGAGCTGGTCGACCTCACCGGCTTCCCGATCACCTCGACGCTGATGGGTCTCGGCGCCTATCCGGCATCGGGCAAGAACTGGGTCGGCATGCTCGGCATGCACGGCACCTACGAAGCCAACATGGCAATGCATGATTGCGACGTGATGATCTGCATCGGCGCGCGCTTCGATGACCGCATCACTGGCCGCCTCAACGCGTTCTCGCCGAACTCGAAGAAGATCCACATCGATATCGATCCGTCCTCGATCAACAAGAACGTCCACACTGACGTGCCGATCATCGGCGATGTCGGCCGTGTGTTAGAGGATCTGGTGCGGCTGTGGCGGGCGACCGCCAAGACAGACAAGAAGGCGCTCTATCCGTGGTGGGAGCAGATCGCGAAATGGCGCGCGCGGGATTCGCTGGCCTACAAGATGAACAGCGACGTCATCATGCCGCAATATGCAATCCAGCGGCTCTATGCGCTGACCAAGGACATGGACACCTACATCACCACCGAGGTCGGCCAGCACCAGATGTGGGCGGCGCAGCATTATCATTTCGACAAGCCGAACCGCTGGATGACGTCGGGCGGCCTGGGCACGATGGGCTATGGCCTGCCGGCGGCGCTCGGCGTGCAGATCGCGCATCCGGATGCGCTGGTTATCGATATCGCGGGCGACGCCTCGGTGCAGATGACCATGCAGGAGATGAGTTCGGCGGTGCAGTATGAGGCGCCGATCAAGATCTTCATCCTCAACAACCAGTATATGGGCATGGTGCGCCAGTGGCAGCAGCTGCTGCATGGCAACCGGCTGTCGCATTCCTACACCGAGGCGATGCCGGACTTCGTCAAGCTGGCGGAGGCCTATGGCGGCCACGGCATTCGTTGCGACAAGCCGGACGAGCTCGACGACGCGATCCGCGAGATGATCTCGGTGAAGAAGCCGGTTCTGTTCGACTGCCGCGTGGCGACCTTGGCCAACTGCTTCCCGATGATCCCTTCGGGCAAGGCGCATAACGAGATGCTTCTGCCCGACGAGGCGACCGACGAGGCGGTGGCCAACGCCATCGACGCCAAGGGCAGGGAACTGGTTTAGAGCATGATGCCGAAAAGTGAGAAGCGGATTTCGGGCAACATCATGCTCCATCCATAACACTAGCCACAAAGGCGGGGCTGTCGCGAGAAAGCCGTGCGCAAACTGAGAATTAGCTCAAAAGTCTGAAATAGAGATTCATGTCATGAACGCACAGCTCCAGCCGACCGGTTCGGCTTATTTCATCGCCAAGGAAACCGAGAAGCCGGAAACCCATACGCTTTCCGTCCTGGTCGACAACGAACCGGGCGTTCTCGCCCGCGTCATCGGCCTTTTCTCGGGCCGCGGCTACAACATCGAAAGCCTTACCGTTTCCGAGACCGAGCACGAGAAGCATCTGTCGCGCATCACCATCGTGACGCGCGGCACGCCGCATGTGATGGAGCAGATCAAGCATCAGCTCGAGCGCATCGTGCCGGTGCACCGGGTGGTGGACCTGACCGTGCGCTCGCATGAGCTGGGACAGGAGCGGCCGCTGGAGCGCGAACTCGCGCTGGTCAAGGTCGCCGGCACGGGCGACGCCCGCGTCGAGGCGCTTCGGCTTGCGGACGCCTTCCGCGCCTCGGTCATCGACGCCAACACCGAGCATTTCATCTTCGAGATCACCGGCAAGGGCTCCAAGCTCGACCAGTTCATCGCCATCATGAAGCCGCTTGGCCTGGTCGAGATCTGCCGCACCGGCGTCGCGGCGATGAACCGCGGCCCGCAGGGGATGTAAGCAAGGCAGACATCGCTCGCACCGCTTCAATCGTTTCTCTGGCCCGGCAGTCGTCCATCTTGGCGGCCTTTCGGATCGGTGGACAGCCCGGTCGGATCCCCTGTTACCCGGCTGCCTAACCATTGTGCACTGCACATTAAATCTTCGTAATGCCGCGTTTTGGCCCTTTTCCGCCAAAGCCGTGTCCTATCTATTCGGCGAAATTCGCGGCGAACGACCGTGGATCGAGCTAGGATGGACCACCGGGATCGGCGTGTCGGGTAGAGGGCTTGTTTGTCGATGCGCGGAAAAATTGCCTTTGCAGTTGTTGCGGTCGCCTGTCTGGCGGCCGCGGGGCTCTATTATTCGCCCACAACGCTGGCCTGGGTCCAGCAGCTGATTTCGGGCAAGCAGGCTGACGCGAGCGACAAGACGGCGAGCGGCGACAAGACGGCCGGCGCCCCGGACAATGCGAAAGGCGACAATGCGAAAGGCGGCGGTCCGCGTTCGGCCTCGATCGTCTCCGCCGTCGCGACCACCGCCGATTTCCCGATCCGGCGCTATGCCATCGGCTTCGTCTCGTCACCGGAGGTGGTCAACATCAATGCCCGTGTTTCCAGCCAGATCGTGTCGATCGCGGTCAAGGACGGGCAGATGGTCAAGGCCGGCGATCTGCTCATTTCGCTCGATGATCGCGCGCTGAAGGCGCAACTCGCCAAGGATCAGGCGACGCTCGCCAAGGACCAGGCGATGCTGGTGAGCGCCCAGGCCGACCTGCAGCGCGCCAAGGACCTTGTCGCCAAGCAGGCCGGCACGCAGCAGACCTACGACCAGGCGCTGGCGGCGCAGAAAGCCGCGGCCGCGACCATCGATGCCGACAAGGCGACGATGGACGCCGATACCGTGCAATTGAGCTACGCGACCATCACGGCGCCGATCTCGGGCCGGCTCGGCGCCGTCAACGTGTCGGTCGGCGATCTCGTCACCACCAGCAATGGCAGCTCAAGCAATTCGACGCCGCTGGTCACCATCACGCAGATGGACCCGCTGCAGGTGAATTTCACGCTGCCGGAAAGCAACCTCGCCCTCTTGCACAAGGCGCTCGCCGACCCGCAGCAAGGCAACGTGACGCTGACCAAGGACGGTGACCCCACGCCCATCGGCAAGGGCACGCTCGACTTCGTCGATTCCGGCGTCGATACCGCTTCCGGCACCATCGCCACGCGGGCGAGCATACCCAACCCGGATCTTTCGCTGTGGCCGGGGCAATATGTGAATGTGGTGCTCGATGCCGGCACGATGCCGCACATGACCTCGGTGCCGACGGTCGCGGTGCAGCCCAGCCAGAAGGGGCCCTTCGTCTATGTCGTCAAGCCGGACAACACCGTGGAGATGCGTCCGGTGCAGGTGGCGCTGACGGAGGGCCAGTACAGCGCCATCAGTGATGGTCTCAAGAGCGGCGAGAAGGTCGTCGTCGAGGGCCAGACACGGTTGAAAGACGGCGCGGCGGTGCACGAAGGCAAGACCGCCGGATCCGGTGACCAGGCCAAGGTCGCGGAGGCAGACAAGGCCGACGGGGCTGCCCAATGATCTCCGAATTCTGCATTCGCAGGCCCGTCGCCACGCTGCTGATGTCGTTCGCCCTCATTCTGGGCGGTATCTTTGCCTATAAGTTCCTGCCGGTGGCGGCTCTGCCGAGCGCCGAGTTTCCGGTGGTCAATGTTTCGGCCAGCCTGCCCGGCGCGTCGCCGGAGACGATGGCGACATCGGTGGCGACGCCGCTGATCAAGCAATTCGCGACGATCGCCGGCATCGATTCGATCTCGACCACCAATTCGCTCGGCCAGACCTCGATCGCCATCCAGTTCGTGCTGAACCGCGACATCGATGCCGCCGCCGCCGACGTGCAGGCGGCGATCGCGCGAACGCAAAGATCGCTGCCGCCGGAAATGACCTCGCCACCGAGCTATCGCAAGGTCAATCCGGCCGACGCGCCGATCCTTCTGATGTCGCTGGTCAGCGACACGGTCCCGCTGACCGATCTCGACGCCTTCGCGGAAAACGTCATCTCGCCTTCGCTGTCGACCATCGACGGCGTGGCCCAGGTGTCGATCTTCGGCCAGCAGAAATACGCGGTGCGCATCCAGATCGATCCGTCCGCACTTGCCGCGCGCGGCATCTCCATCGATCAGCTGCAGGCGGCGATCGCCTCGGCCAACAGCAACACGCCGCTCGGCGTGCTGCAGAACAACAAGCAGCAGTTGACGATCACCGCCAACACGCAGCTGACCAATGCCGCCGGTTTCTCCAACCTCATCATCGCCACGAAGAACGGCCATCCGGTGCGGCTGGGCGAGGTGACCCGCGTCGTCGATTCCGTGCAGACCACGACAACGGCGAGCTGGTATGACGGCACCCGCGCGATCATCATGGCGGTGCAGCGCCAGCCCGATGCCAACACCGTCGACGTCGTCGACAAGGTCAAGGCGATGCTGCCATCCTTCCAGGACCAGATGCCGGCCGTCGCCCAGATCAAGCTGCTCAACGACCGCTCGACCTCGATCCGCCAGGCCGTCGACGACGTTCAGTTCACGCTGCTGTTGACCATCGCGCTCGTGGTGATGGTGATCTTCGTCTTCCTGCGCCGGGTGACGGCGACGATCATCCCGGCGGTGGCGGTGCCGATCTCGCTGATCGCCACACTTGGCGCGATGTTCCTGTTCGGCTTTTCCATCGACAACATCTCGCTGATGGGACTGACTTTGGCCGTCGGCCTCGTCGTCGACGACGCCATCGTCATGCTCGAAAACATCTTCCGCCACATGGAAGAGGACGGGCTGTCGGCCTTCGACGCCTCGCTGAAGGGCGCGCGCGAGATCGGCTTCACCATCATCTCGATCTCGATCTCGCTGGTGGCGGTGTTCATTCCCGTGCTTCTGATGGGCGGCGTCATCGGCCGCATCTTCAACGAATTCGCCGTCGTGGTGACCGTCGCCATCCTGGCCTCGATGTTCGTCTCGCTGACGCTGACGCCGATGCTTTGCTCGCGGCTGCTGTCGGTGACCAAGGCGGATCGCGAGGCGCATGGCGCCGGCAGGCATGACATCGTCACCCGTGCCTATGACTGGCACTTGAGCTTCTGCCTGCGCCACACCTTCCTGATTTTCCTGGTCTTCATCACCACTGCCGCGGCGTCGGTGTGGGTGATCCAGGTTTCGCCGAAGGGCTTCTTCCCGCAGGAGGATATCGGCCAGATATCGGTCACCACCATGGCGCGCCAGGACATCTCGTTCGACGCCATGGCGAAGCTGCAGGGGCAGGTGGCCAGCGTGTTCTCGAAGTCGCCCTATGTCGACCATGTGGCCTGGTCGGCCGGCAGCGGCAACAACGCGCTCAACCAAGGCCAGCTTTTCGTCCAGCTCAAGGGCAAGGACCAGCGCCCCAACATCGACAAGGTGCTCTCGGATCTGAGGCGCCAGCTGGCCGGCGTGGCGGGCATCGAGACCTATATGCAGCCGGTGCAGAACCTGCGGCTCGGCTCGCGGTCGTCCGCCAGCGCCTACCAGCTTGTGGTTCAGGGGCTCGATACCAAGCAGACCGACGTCTGGGCACAAAAGCTCAATGATGCCATGGCCGCGGACCACACGGTGTTCACCGACGTCACCAGCGACCTGCAGAACAACGCCTTGCAGGCATCGCTTGTGATCGACCGCGACAAGGCCGCCCAGCTCGGCATCGACACCGACACGCTGCGCTCCGCGCTTTATGGCGGCTTCGGCACCGACCAGGTCTCGACGATCTTCGGTTCGGCCGACAGCTATGAGGTCATCACCGAGCTCGACCCCAAGATCGAATGGTCGCCGGAACACATGCTGGCCATCCAGATGCGGACGTCGAGCGGCACGCTGGTGCCGCTGGGCGCCTTCGCCCGCGTCGACCGCACGGCCGGCGCCCTGACGATCAACCAGCTCGGACAGCTGCCGGCGGTGACGATCTCCTACAACCTGCCGCAGGGCGTGTCGCTCGGCGACACGGTGACCCGCATCGACCAGCTCAAGGAACAGATCGGCATGCCGACAGCGATCTCGACCAGCTTTGCCGGCACCGCCAAGACCTTCCAGGATTCGCTGGCCAACCAAGGTCTGCTGATCGGCGGTGCGATTCTCACGATCTATATCGTGCTCGGCATGCTCTATGAGAGCTTCATCCATCCGCTCACCATCCTCACCGGCCTGCCGTCGGCGGTGCTGGGCGCGGTAGTGGCCTTGCGCTTCGCCGGCATGGATCTTTCGGTGATCGCGGTGATCGGCATCCTGATGCTGATCGGCATCGTCAAGAAGAACGGCATCATGATGGTCGACGTCGCGCTGGAGCTGAGGCGACAGGGCATGTCGGCGAAGGAGTCCATCCACAAGGCCTGCCTGATGCGTTTCCGGCCGATCATGATGACGACGCTGGCCGCGCTGATGGGTACCTTCCCGATCGCGCTCGGCACCGGCGCCAGCGCTGAATTGCGCCAGCCGCTCGGCATCGCGGTGGTCGGCGGCCTGCTCGCCTCGCAGGCGCTGACGCTGTTCGTCACGCCGGTGATCTACGTCTATTTCGAGAATTTCTCGGGCTGGCTGCTCAGCTTCTCGTCGAAGAAGAGCCAGCCGGCGCTGCATGTAGTGGAAGGCGGCGAGCAACCCTCACTGTTCGACGGCGAGTCGGAACCGAAGAAGGTGGCGGCCGAGTAGGAGCACAATCCCGAAAAGTTGCAGACTTTTCGGACAAGATCATGCCTCAGAAAACAAACCTGGAGCGAAGCCTCAGTTTCGCTCCAGTTCCGCTGGCCCAAGGCGTGGCGCTTGCGGCCAACGGCAGCCGATCCTAGTCTCGGGGCATGACCCACGATCATGACCACGACAACGAGCTCGATCCGTTCGCGGCGCGCGTGCGCGCGCTGGAGACGATCCTGACCCAGAAAGGCCTGATCGATCCGGCGGCCATCGACGTCATCGTCGATACCTACGAGACGAAGATCGGCCCGCGCAATGGCGCGCGGGTGGTGGCGAAGGCCTGGAACGATCCGGCTTATGCCGAATGGCTGAAGCACGACGCCACCGCCGCCATCGAATCGCTTTCCTATACCGGCCGCCAGGGCGAGCACATGCAGGCCTTGTTCAACACCGAGGAGACGCACAACCTCGTCGTCTGCACGCTGTGCTCGTGCTATCCGTGGTCGGTGCTCGGCCTGCCGCCGGTCTGGTACAAGGCGCCGCCTTACCGCTCGCGGGCGGTGATCGATCCGCGCGGCGTGCTCGAGGAATTCGGGCTGACGCTGCCCAAGGACAAAAGAATCCGCGTCTGGGATTCAACCGCCGAGCTTCGTTACTTGGTGGTGCCGATGCGGCCCAAGGGCACGGAAGGCTGGAGCGAGGAGCAACTCGCCGGGCTGGTCAGCCGCGACGCGATGATCGGCACGGCGCTTGCCAAAGAGCCGGAAGGAGAGCCGGCATGAACGGGCCGCAGGATCTCGGCGGACAGATGGGCTTCGGGCCGGTCGCGCCCGAGAAGGACGAGCCTTATTTCCACGCCGCATGGGAAAGGCGGGCGTTGGGCGTGACGCTCACCGCCGGCTCCATGGGTGCCTGGAACATCGATGAAAGCCGGCATGCCCGGGAATCGCTGCATCCCGCCGACTACTATTCGTCGAGCTACTACCAGATCTGGATCAAGGCACTGGAAACGCTGCTGAAGCGCCATGGCTTCGTCACCGAGCGCGACCTTGCCGCCGGCAGAGCGGTCGATGCGGCCTCGACGCCGAAAACGGTGCTCAAGGCAGCGGATGTGCCGGCGGTGCTCGCCAAGGGAGGGCCGTGCGACCGGCCGGTCGCCACGCCGGCGCGGTTCCAAGCGGGCGACCGGGTGCGCACCAAGAATTTCAACCCGACCGAACATACGCGCCTGCCGCGCTACGCGCGCGACAAGAACGGGAGGATCGAGGCCGTTCGGGGCGGCTTCGTCTTTCCGGACAGCAACGCACATGGCAAGGGCGAGAACCCGCAATGGGTCTATACCGTAGTGTTCGACGGGGCCGAAATCTGGGGCGAGGGCGCCGATCCGACGCTCAGCATCTCGATCGATGCCTGGGAGAGCTATCTTGAGCCGGCATGAAGGCGCCTTGCCGGCGGGCTTCGACGAGCCGGTCTTCGCCGAGCCGTGGCAGGCCGAAGCCTTCGCCCTGACCGTTGCGCTGCACGGCAAAGGCCTGTTTTCGTGGAGCGAATGGGCGGAGGCTCTGTCCGCCGAGGTGAAGCAACCTGGCGCGGCGAGCGACGGGCATGATTACTACGAGCACTGGCTGGCGGCGCTGGAGAAGCTGCTGGCGGTCAAGGGCGTTGCCGGCAAGAATGATGTCGATGCGCTCGCCGCCGCCTGGGAACGCGCCGCCCATGCGACGCCGCATGGCAAGCCGATCCTGCTCGAGAATGATCCGGGCGCTAGCCGGTAAACTTTGTTCTCTTTACGTTCCTATTTCCGGCTGATAGCCTGGGCTATCGAAGGTGGCGCTTTGTCGCCGACAACGGTCGGTATTGCGGCCAATCTTGTCTTTCGCTTGCGAATCCGGTCTGTCGCACTGATGGAATTTTCTCCCCAACAGGATGAGGCTCTGAAGGCAGTCGGACGCTGGCTCAAAGATGGCCGGCCGCAGGTCTTTCGGCTGTTCGGCTATGCCGGCACCGGCAAGACGACGCTGGCGCGCTATTTTGCCGAGCATGTCGACGGCCAGGTGCAGTTCGCCGCCTTCACCGGCAAGGCAGCGCAGGTGCTGCGCTCCAAGGGGGCGACCAACGCCCGCACCATCCATTCGCTGATCTATAGACCAAAGGGTGAGGAATCGGTCGAGGACGAGGTGACCGGCAAGACCTCGATGTCGCCGACCTTCTCGCTGAACCGGCAAAGCCCGATTTCGCGCACCAAGCTCGTCGTCATCGACGAATGCTCGATGGTCGACGAGCAGCTCGGCCGCGACCTGCAGAGCTTCGGCACGCCGATCCTGGTGCTGGGCGATCCGGCGCAGCTGCCGCCGATCTCGGGCGGCGGCTTCTTCACCGAACACGAGCCGGATGTGCTCTTGACCGAAATCCACCGCCAGGCCCGCGACAACCCGATCATCCGGCTGGCGCTCGACGTGCGCGAGGGCCGGGAATTCATGCATGGCGACTACGGCACGGCGCAGGTGATCGGCAGGGAAGCGGTCAACCAGGACCTCGTGCTCAAGGCGGACCAGGTGCTGGTCGGCACCAACCGCACGCGCCGGCGCTACAATCAAAGGCTGCGCGAGCTGAAGGGGTTCAACGCCGATTTCCCGCAGGCCGGCGACAAGCTGGTCTGCCTGCGCAACGACCCGGCCAAGGGGCTGCTCAACGGCTCGCTGTGGAAGGTGATGACCTCGTCACGCGAGACGGTGAAGCCCGGCATCAACCTTCTGGTCTCGCCGGAGGAGGACGATCCCGACCGCGGCGTCGCCAAGATCAAGCTGCTCAAGGCGGCGTTCGAGGATCCGGATGCCGAGATCCCCTGGCAGCAGAAGAAGCGCTTCGACGATTTCGACTATGGCTATGCGCTGACCGTGCACAAGGCGCAGGGCTCGCAGTGGAACGACGTGGTGCTGTTCGATGAGAGCTGGGCCTTCAAGGAGACCCGGCAGCGCTGGCTCTATACGGCAATCACCCGCGCCGCCGAGCGGTTGACAATCGTTCGCTGAGATTTTTGGCCATCAGGTCGGCCTCGCGCCAAGCCACTGCCAGGCGGCTTCCTCATCGTCGACATCGAAGCGTCTGACTTCGAAAGGCAGCGTTTTGGGGAACACGCCCGCGACGAGGGAGGCCCAACTCGGCTCGCCGATGACCGCGCAGCGCACGACATGTTCCATCGCGTCGGCCACGCCCTGCCGGAGCGTGTCCTGCTTGATATTGGCCCAGTCGACGCTTTCCTCGTCGGTCAGCCTGATCAGCACGTCGATCCTCGGATGCAGCGCGTAGGCGGCTTCCAGCAAGCCGAACAGGTTCTCCGCATCGGCCGGCGAGACATCGCCGACGACGTCGATGGCGAAAAGCGCGTCGCGGTTGGTCTCGATGCGGCGGATGGCCGGCACGGCTTCAAGGAAATTCACTGCAAATCCTCACCTTAGCCTCCAACTGTCCCCTGGAACACGCGAAACCCCCTATCTGTTCCCGTCAAAGGCGCTATAGATGCCCGCCGATCCACTGGACCCCAGCTCATGCCCGCCAAGCTCTCGGTCAATCTCAACGCCGTCGCCATGCTGCGCAACCGCCGCGACCTGCCGTGGCCGAGCGTCATCGGACTTGGCCGCATTGCCCTTGCCGCCGGCGCGCATGGGTTGACGGTGCATCCCAGGCCCGACGAGCGGCACACAAGGCATTCCGACCTGCCGGAGATCAGGGCGCTGATCGACGACGAATTCCCAACGGCGGAGTTCAACATCGAGGGCTACCCGACCGAGGATTTCCTGGCGCTGGTCGAGAAGAACCAGCCTGAGCAGGTGACGCTGGTGCCGGACGACCCGGCGCAGGCAACCTCCGACCATGGCTGGAACTTCGTCGCCCAGGCGGCGTTCCTCACTCCGATCGTCAAGCGGTTGAAGAAAAGCGGATTCAGGGTGTCGCTGTTTTCCGATGCGGTTCCAGACGGGGTCAATGCGGCGCGCGACACAGGCGCCGACCGCATCGAGCTCTATACCGGGCCCTATGGAGGTTTCCATTCCGATTCGGCAAAAGCGGCCAAAGAGCTGGAAAGACTGGGAAAAACCGCCGACGCCGCATTCAAGGCCGGGCTCGGCGTCAATGCCGGACACGATCTGACCGTCGAGAACCTACCGCCATTGGCCAAACGCATCCCGGCATTGGCCGAAGTATCGATCGGACATGGGTTGACAGCCGATGCGCTGGAGTATGGCATGGCCGGCACGGTCGGGCGGTTCTTGAAGGCCTGCGGATGGTAGGGGACTTTGGGTAGTTTCGGCAGTCTTGGTGTGTCGCGCTCGTCGCGGTTGCCTCGGAGCGTGACGAATTCGGTAAAGTGGGGTTCATGGTGCTAGCCAACGCCAGCGAAACGGAATCCCTCGAACGCTCGGGCCATGCCGAAACCGAGCGGCAGCACAGCACTAAGGTGCTCATGCTTGGCGCGCTGGGCGTCGTCTATGGCGACATCGGCACGAGCCCGATCTACGCCTTTCGCGAGGCGCTGCACGCGTCTTCGAGTTCGGTTGCCCGCAATGACGTACTCGGCGTGCTGTCGCTGATCGTCTGGGCGCTGACGATCATCGTCACGATCAAATATGTCGCCTTCGTGCTCAGGGCCGACAACAAGGGCGAGGGCGGCACGCTGTCGCTGATGGCGTTGGCGCGCAGCGCCTATCCCCCGGGCTCCAGGCTCATCCTGGTGATCGGCCTTTGCGGCGCGGCGCTGTTCTTCGGCGATTCAATCATCACCCCGGCGATCTCGGTGCTGTCGGCGGTCGAGGGCCTGGAAGTCGTCACGCCTGCGCTCGATGCCTTCGTGGTTCCGATCACGCTGGTCATTCTGGCGGTGCTTTTCGCCGTGCAGCGCTTCGGCACGGGCAAGGTGGCGGCGGTGTTCGGGCCCGTGACGGCGACATGGTTCGTGGCGATCGGCGCGGCCGGTGTCTACCATATCGTCGACGATCCGTCGGTTTTCTTGGCGATCAATCCATATTACGCGATCTACTACCTGGCCACGACGCCGACCGGAGCCTTCGTTACCGTCGGCGCGGTCTTCCTGGCGGTGACCGGCGCGGAGGCTCTCTATGTCGACCTCGGCCATTTCGGCCGCAAGCCGATCGTGATGGCCTGGTTCGCAATCGTCTTCCCGTGCCTACTGCTGAATTATTTCGGCCAAGGCGCCTTTGTGCTCTCGCATGGCGGCAAGCCCACCAACCCGTTCTTCCAGATGCTGCCCGAATGGGCGCTGATGCCGATGGTCGGCCTAGCGACAGCGGCCACGGTCATCGCCAGCCAGGCCGTCATTTCCGGCGCCTTCTCGCTGACTAGGCAGGCGGTGCAGCTCAACCTTCTGCCGCGCATCGAAGTGCAGCACACGTCCGAGATGCAGAGCGGCCAGATCTATATGCCGAGGGTCAACCTTCTGGTCGCGCTTGGCGTGATGCTTCTGGTCGTCGGCTTCGGCAGCTCGAGCGCGCTTGCGTCGGCCTACGGCATTTCGGTGACCGGCGAGATGCTGATGACGACTATCCTTTTGTTCGTGGTGATGCGCTGGCTGTGGAAATGGCAGGTTGCGACCGCACTGGCCCTGGTGGTGCTCTTCGGCGTCATCGATCTCGGTTTCTTCTCGGCCAATGTCGTCAAAATCGTCGAGGGCGGCTGGGTCTCGATCACTGTCGCCTCTCTGATGGGGCTGATTATGTGGACCTGGATCCGCGGTAGCCGCTACCTGTTCGACAAGACGCGCCGCAACGAGATCCCGCTCGACTTCCTGGCGGCGAACCTGCTGAAGAAGAAGCCACAGCTGGTCTCAGGCACCGCCGTGTTCCTGACCAGCGATCGGCTCAGCGCGCCGACGGCGCTGATGCACAGCCTGAAACACTACAAGGTGCTGCACGAAAAAACGTCATCCTGTCGGTGGTGACCGCGCCGCAACCGATCGTGCCCGACAGCGAGCGGGTCAAGCTGGAGACGGTCAACGAGCTGTTCATGCGCGTGACGCTGACCTTCGGCTATATGGAGCAGCCCAACATTCCGCGCGCGCTGGCCATCTGCCGCAAGCAGGGCTGGAAGTTCGACATCATGACGACGTCTTCTTCCTGTCGCGGCGCTCGCTGAAGGCTTCACCCAATTCCGGCATGCCGATCTGGCAGGACCGGCTGTTCATCGGCTTGGCCAAGACGGCGGCGGACGCGACGGAGTATTTCCAGATCCCGACCGGACGCGTCGTGGAGATTGGCACGCAGGTCGCCATCTGACAGACTGCGCCGCATCGGTCGGAACAGTGCCGAAGGGAGGCGGGCATGAGCGGCGAGTTGGTGCTTGTGACCGGCGGATCCGGCTTTCTCGGCGCTCATTGCATCGTAGCGCTTCTGAACGCTGGCTACCGCGTGCGCACCACGGTGCGCGGGCCAGGCGCGAAGCCGATGTTCGTGCGATGCTGGAGGTCGGCGGCGCCGAGCCGGGCGACGCGCTTTCCTTCGCCCATGCCGATCTCATGAGCGACAAAGGCTGGTCTGAGGCGGTCGCCGGATGCCGGTACGTCCTTCATGTCGCTTCGCCTTTTCCGCCCGGCGTGCCGAAGCATGAGGACGACCTGATCGTCCCTGCCAGGGAAGGGGCGTTGCGCGTGCTGCGGGCCGCACGCGATGCCGGGGTCGAACGGGTGGTGCTCACCTCGTCCTTTGCCGCTGTCGGTTATGGCCAGTCATCGGTCGTCGGACGTCCGTTCACGGAGGAGAACTGGACCAACCTTTCGGAAAAGGTCGGCGCCTACGTGAAGTCGAAGACGCTCGCCGAGCGGGCGGCGTGGGATTTTATTGCCACCCAAGGCGGCGCACTGGGACTGGCGGTGGTCAATCCGGTCGGCATCTTCGGGCCGGTCCTGGGGCCGGATCATTCGACGTCGACCGATTTCATCAGGCGCCTGATGGATGGCGAGATGCCCGGACTGCCCCGCATGGTCTTCGGCGTGGTCGATGCGCGCGACGTCGCCGACCTGCATCTGCGCGCCATGACCAATCCTGCGGCCAAAGGCGAGCGGTTCCTGGCCATCAGCGGCGATTTCATGACGATGCTGGAGATCGAGCGGACGCTGAAAGCGCGGCTCGGCAATGCGGCGTCGCGGGTTACCACAAGAGAGCTGCCGGACTGGCTTGTCCGGATCGCCGGGCTGTTCGACGGGCAGGCGGCTCAGATCGTGACGGAATTGGGCAAAGCCAGGAACGCGACGAGCGCCAAGGCCATGCGCCTGCTTGGCTGGACGCCGCGATCACGCGAAGACGCGCTTGTCGCGACCGCTGAGAGCCTTCTTGGATTGCTCAAGAAGTCGAAGTGAAGCGCGCCTGAGGGGCCTTCTCAGGCGCGCCTGGCTTCAGCCGAGCAGGGTAGCCTTGTTCGCTTCTAGGAACTGCTTCAGCGTCCGGGGCGTGCGGCCCGAGAGTTTTTCGACGGCATCGGTCACCTCCGCAATGCGTCCGGCGCGGGTGTTGGCGTCGAAGGAGACGATGATGCGGGCGAAATCCTCTGGAACGCCGGCTGCTTTCACCCCTTCGGTAAGCGCCTCGTCCGGCAGTTGGATGACTTCCAGCGGCTTGCCGGTCACCTCGCTTACCAGAGCGGCGATCTCGCCCACCGTATAGGCCTGAGGGCCGGTCAGCGTGTAGATGTGGCTTTCCTTGGAGCCGGATGCGAGGCCGGCGGCAATGGCGGCCGCCATATCGTCGCGCGCGCCATGCGCGATGCGCCCTTCGGCGGCCGATGTGTACCACTTGCCCGACGAAATGGCGTGCGGCAGCGACATGAACAGGTTCTCCTGATACCAGCCGTTGCGGAAGATGGTGTAGGAGATGCCGCTCGCCTTGATCGCCTGCTCGGTGCCGTAGTGATCGCCGGCAAAGAGCACGGGCGAGCCCGGCTCGGGATTGGGCATCGAGGTGTAGAGCAGATGCGAAACGCCTGCCGCCTTGGCCGCGGCCACGGCCGTCTCATGCTGCTTCAGGCGCCGGCCCGTCTTCAGATCGAGGTCGCCGGTCGAGATGATCAGCACCCGGTCGGCGCCAGCGAACGCCTTCTCCAGCGAGGCGACGTCGTTGAAGTCGGCGGCCCTGACGGCGATGCCGCGCGCTGCAAGGTCGGCAAGGTTCTCGGGGTTGCGGGTGGCGGCGATGATGCTCGAGGGCGCAATTTTCTGCGCCTCCAGCAAGTGATTGATGACGGCTCGGCCGAGCTGGCCGGAAGCGCCGGTGACGAGAAGGGTTTCGGTCATGGGGAGGGTCCTGAAAAATAGCGTCGAAGGCGGATCAAGTGGTAGTCTCAAAAAGAGACCAGCACTAAAACAGGAATTGACCTCGGGCCGTAAAGAAGGCAGTTTTTCGGGAGGTAGGCACGGCGAGGGAACCACCATTGCCGGCCTAAGGCGCGTCGCGATCTTTCAGATTTGCTCCACGCGCTCTAGGTTTTGATCTTACGCATGTTCTTAACCCGAAACCCGGTTCCCGCTTTCGGGAGACATGCTTCAGTTTCGATCGGCGGATATCGCAATGGACAGCAAGATCTTCAATCTGAAAGCCAAGCTCGAGGTCTATAAGGCGATGACCAACGGCGGCAATTTCGCCGACTGTCCGGTCCGCGACGTGATCCAGGGCATCAGCGGCAAATGGAGCTCGCTGCTGGTCATGGCGCTGGCAGAGAGGCCCTACCGCTTCGGTGAGCTGCGCCGGCTGGTTCCCGACATTTCGCAGCGCATGCTGACGCAAACGCTCTACGACCTGCAGCGCGACGGCTATGTGCACCGTGAAGTTTTCCCGACCAAGCCGCCGAGCGTCGAATACAGCCTGACCGATCTCGGGCGCTCGATGTTTGCGCCCCTGCAGATGCTGGTCCAGTGGGCCGAGCTCAACCATGACGCCGTGCGCGAGGCACGTGCCGCTTTCGACGCGGCTCAAGCCTGACAGACAGGCGTCAAAGCGCCAGCTTGATTTGACTGCTGTGTTGGGAGATTGTCCGGCCGGCTTGGCTTGGGCGGGCAATGAGCAGATCCTACGACATCGCGATTGCCGGCGCCGGGCCGGCCGGATTGGCCGCGGCGCTCTATCTCAAGCGGGCGGGGCACAAGGTCACCATCTTCGAGCGCTTCGACGCGCCGAAGCCTGTCGGCTCCGGCCTCATCCTGCAGCCGACCGGGCTGACAGTCCTCGCCGATCTCGGCCTGCTCGATGACATTCTTTCGCTCGGCAGCCGTATCGAGCGGCTGCACGGCACCGACGCCCAGACCGGGCGCACGGTGCTCGAAGTCCGCTACGACGCGCGGCGCGGCCGTCGCTTCGGCCTCGCGGTGCATCGGGCGGCGCTGTTCGGCGTGCTCCACCGCGCCGCCTTGCGCGAAGCGATCGCCATCGAGACCAGTGTCGAGGTCGAGACACCGGAGACGGCCGAGCGCGCGACGCTGGTTTGCGCCAACGGCAAGCGGCTCGGGCCGTTCGACCTCATTGTCGACGCCAGCGGCGCGCGCTCGAAATTGCGGCACTATCTCGGCGATGCCGCCATGCCGCGACCGCTCGCCTATGGCGCATTCTGGGCGTCGCTCGGCTGGCGGGGCGGCTTTGACAGAAGCGCGCTGCTGCAGCGCTACGACAAGGCAAGCATCATGGTCGGCGTGCTGCCGATCGGCCGGCCGGAGCCTGGCGCGCAAGAGATGGCGGCCTTCTTCTGGAGCCTCAAGCCGGCCGATGCCGAACGAGTGAAGGCCGACGGGCTCGAAGCATGGAAGGCGAGAGTGATTTCCGTCTGGCCGGAATGCGAGGTTTTCACCAGCCAGATCGACAGTTTCGAGCAGCTCTCGCTCGCCCGTTACGGCCATCACACGATGAGACTGCCGGCAGGCCGGCGGCTTGCGGTTATCGGCGACGCCGCGCATTCGACCAGCCCGCAACTCGGGCAAGGCGCGAACATGGCGCTGCTCGACGCCGCCGCGCTCAGCCATGCGCTTGCGCGGGCGGACAGCCTCGACGACGCGCTGGCGACTTATGCCAGCGCACGCCGTTGGCATGTGCGCGTGTTCCAAGCATTGTCACTGTCGCTGACGCCGTTCTACCAGTCGGACTCCGCAGCCTTGCCCTTTGTCCGCGACCGCATGGTGGCGGCGCTGGCGTGTATCCCGCCGGGGCCGCAATTCCTCGCCGCCATGGTCGCCGGAACGGTCATCGACCCGTTCAGACGGATCGGGCTTGCGGAGTTTCAGTGGCCTGCCGCCTGATGATCCCGGATAGATAGGATCCCTTTGCCTGCAGAAAGGCATGCAACCGCCGCGGATAGTCCGCGCCGACCGCCTCCTTGACCGATTGCCGCCTGCTCAAGGCCGCGCGCCAGGCTTGGACGAGCGGCTTGCCGTCGAGAATGCCGAAATCGCCGATGCGGTCGAAGGTGTCGAAGTAGCGGAAGATCGGCCCGTAAACGGCATCGACCAGCGAGAAGCGCTCGCCGGCGAACCACGGGCCGCTTTGCGTTGCCGGCAGTTCGGCCTCAACACGAGCGAACATCTCGAACAAGCCTCTGCTTTCGTGGAGGAAAGCAGCTTCGTCGGCGGCGGAATAGAAGCGGCCTATGGCATTGAGGATGGCCGAGCCGAATTCGATCCAGGCGCGATGCCTGGCTCGCGCCAGCGGATCGGCAGGGTGCAACGGATTGGCTTCGGTCTCCTCGAGGAATTCGAGGATGACGGCGGATTCGAAAATCACCTCCTCCGAGTGGCCGTGCCGCACGCGGAGCAGAGGCACCTTGCCGAGCGGCGATATGGCTCTGAACCATTCCGGCTTGTCGGCAAGGTCGACATTGACCCGTTTGAGCGGCACGCCTTTCTCGGCGAGCGCAATCGCGGCGCGCTGGACGTAGGGGCAGAGGTGATGGCTGACGAGGGTGAGCCTTTCGGTCATCTCACTCTCCCCAGACATAGTTGAGCGCGCCATCGTCGACGCGGGTCGACAGGAACATCAGGCGCGAGCCTTTCGGCGCCGGTCCTTCGAGACGCTCGCCGCTTTCCATGTCGAATTTCGCGCCGTGCCATTGGCAGACAAGCGTGCCGTCCTTGCAGTCCAGCGGTCCGCCGAAATGCAGGCAGACATTGGCCGCGGCGCGGATGCGTTCGCCGCTGCGCCAGACATGGACCTCGCGACCGAAGAAGGGCGCGAAGGCTGCCGGCCTGCGGGATGTCGGCGATCTTGCAGATTTCATGTTTCATCAGAAAGTTCCTTGTTGATGCAATTGCATCTATATGGATGCAAATGCATCGATCGTCAAGCTTGATGCAGTTGCATCTATCGACTAGGCTGCGCCGATGACGAAGACGTCGCCATCGCCGGAAGCCATTGCAGCCTGGGCGCGCCTCGTGCGGGTCTCGCGCCAACTGGTCGAGAGGACCGAGGACGCGCTGAAGGCAAACGGCCTGCCGCCGCTCGCCTGGTATGACGTGCTGCACGAACTCGCCGAGGCGGGCGAGGGCGGGCTAAGGCCGTTCGAGCTGATCGATCGCGTGCTGCTGGCGCAGTACGGCGTCTCACGACTGCTGGCCCGGCTGGAGGCGGATGGCCTGGTCGAAAAGCTGCCCGTCTCCGACGATGGCCGCGGGCAGACCGTTCGCATCACGGCAAGCGGCCGGGAGATGCGCCGCCGCATCTGGGCGGTCTATGGCGCTTGCATCGCCGATCGAATGGACGGCAGGCTTTCAGCCCAGGACCTGAAGACCTTGGCCAGCCTGCTCGGACGGCTGCGCGATCCGCCGGCCAGCGACTAGCTGGCGAGGCTCGCTGCTCCGCCGGTCATTTTTCGCGGCAGCCCCTTGCATCGGAAACAGGAATGCGCAATAAGCCGAACCGTAACGTACGGTACGCCTCTGGGCTATCGGAAAACCGGGAAAGACCGTGCTGCAGGCAGGCGCCGATATCGACACAAGCGAAACGCTGACGGAGCGCCAGCAGGCTGTTCTGGACGCGGCGCTCCGCCTGCTGGTGGAAGAGGGCGACAACGTCACCATGACCGCGGTGGCGCGGCGGGCCAGCTGTTCCAAGGAAACGCTCTACAAATGGTTCGGCGACCGCGACGGGCTGCTGACGGCGACGGTGCAGTGGCAGGCCTCCAAGGTGCGCGTGGCGCCGGTCGATCGCAAGGGCCTGGACCTCGCGTCGCTGGAGGCAAGCCTCGAACGCTTCGCCTCCGACTGGCTCAAGGTGATCTCCAGCGATACGTCCATCGCGCTCAACCGCGTGGCCGTCGGCCATGCCGGTTCCGGCAAGGATGATCTCGGCGCCATTGTGCTGCAGAATGGCCGCTTCGCGCTGGCCCGGCGGCTGAAGCCGGTGCTTGAAGCCGGCCGGCAGGCCGGACTGCTCGATTTCGAGGACGCCGAGACGGCGTTCCGGACCTTTTTCGGCCTGGTCGGCCGCGACGTGCAGATCCGTCTGCTGCTCGGCGACCGGGTGGAATTGACTGAGGCGACAATCGGCGGCGATGCCCGCCGCGCGACGCAACAGTTTCTCGCTCTCTTCGGAGCAAACAACCGGCCGAAAGGCCTCTAATCTTCAAAAGGGAAGGAAGACCAAAATGCGTGTCTATTACGATCGCGACGCCGATCTCAATCTGATCAAGGGCAAGAAGGTCGCCATCATCGGCTATGGCAGCCAGGGCCGGGCGCATGCGCTCAACCTCAAGGATTCCGGCGTCAAGGAGATCGCCATCGGTCTCAAGGCCGGCTCGGCGACCGCCAAGAAGGTCGAGGCAGACGGCCTCAAGGTGATGAGCGTGGCGGACGCCGCCAAATGGGCCGACCTGATGATGATGGCGACGCCCGACGAATTGCAGGCCGACATCTACAAGAACGAAATCGCGCCGAACATCCGCGACGGCGCCGCGATCGCCTTTGCCCACGGCCTCAACGTGCATTTCGGCCTGATCGAGCCGAAGGCTTCGGTCGACGTCGTCATGATCGCGCCGAAGGGCCCGGGCCACACGGTGCGCGGCGAATACCAGAAGGGCGGCGGCGTGCCGTGCCTGGTCGCCGTCAACCAGGACGCTTCGGGCAACGCGCTCGATCTCGCGCTCTCCTATGCCTGCGGCGTCGGCGGCGGCCGGTCCGGCATCATCGAGACCAACTTCCGCGAGGAATGCGAGACCGACCTGTTCGGCGAGCAGGTTGTGCTGTGCGGCGGTCTGGTCGAGCTGATCCGCGCTGGTTTCGAGACGCTGGTGGAAGCCGGTTACGCGCCGGAAATGGCCTATTTCGAGTGCCTGCACGAAGTGAAGCTGATCGTCGACCTGATCTATGAGGGCGGCATCGCCAACATGAACTACTCGATCTCGAACACCGCCGAATGGGGCGAGTATGTCTCGGGTCCGCGCATCATCACCGCCGACACCAAGGCCGAGATGAAGCGCGTTCTGAAGGACATCCAGACCGGCAAGTTCACCTCGGAGTGGATGCAGGAATATCGGGCTGGCCTGGCGCGCTTCAAAGGCATCCGCCGCAACAACGACAGCCACCAGATCGAGGAAGTCGGCGCCAAGCTGCGCGCGATGATGCCGTGGATCGCCAAGAACAAGCTGGTCGACAAGGCGAAGAACTGAGGCGATCCACGTCTTTTGCCTGCGCGTCCTCGGGCTTTGCCCTGCGGCGCGCGGGTAATCGCGAAGAACAAGCTGGTCGACAAGGCCAAGAACTAATTCGCAATTTCATAGATGCTCGGAGAAGCCGGCGGATCGATCCGCCGGCTTTTTCTTTGCGAGATCGACGGCAGTGCCGCCGCAGCTCAGCCGTAGTGCCAGTGTGGCTTGGGCTCGGTGCCGGTGAACTCGACGCCGATGCGGTCCTCGCGGCGCCAGCGCACCACGGCCCTGTAGCCGATGCCATCGACCGGCACATAGAGCAGGAATTCATCCGGCACGCGTGCGTCGATCGGCACTTTCAACTCCGCGCCGTTCGAATGCATGTTGCGTACCGTGCACGTCACCTCGGAATTGTTGATGCCGGTCAAGATCGCCGCGCCCTTCAGGACGCGTTGGCGGCGTTGGATTCTGAGTTCGTTTTCGGCCATTGCAGGGTACGTTCTGGCGAATTTTTCGCTGCGAATCGGCATGTGAAGCACCGACATGGATGAATAGGCGCCGCTGATGAATTTAGGGTTATCAAGGTCGCGGCACAGGGTTGCGGCATAATAAAACGGCGCCGCGAAGGGCGCCGTTTCTGTGCCAGCAGGCCGCTCAGATATAGGGCGAAATGCACTGCCGGCGCGGGCCGTAGTTGGGCTGGAACGTGTTGTCCCAGGCCCGATAGGACCGGTAGCGGTCGTAGCACCATTGGACATGGGCCCTGGAAAGCCGCTCCGTCCGGTAAATGCGCCGCGGCTGAACATAGCGCGGATAGGGGTCGTAATAGTAAGGATCGTAGTAATTGTTGTAGGCCAAGCTGCCCAAGCCAAGGCCAAGGCCCAGCCCCAGGATCGCGGCGTCGCTGTCACGGAAGTGCCGGCGGTGATGGTGCCGCCAGCGCCAGTCGCCATCGCCATTCCACCTGTCTCGGTCCCAGTTGCGGTCCCAGTTGCGGGAGAAGTGCCGGTTGCCGTCGCGTCTGAAATCGCGGCCGCGCCACTCGCCGCCGCGCCGCCAGCGCCAGTCATACATCTGCGGCGAGTAGTTGTTGCCGCCAGCCCAACTGTCGCGGACGGGGACGATCGTGGGTGCCACCGCGCTGGTGGCGGTCGAGAAATCGGGCTGCAGGATCGGGCCGGCCACCGACGGCGCGGTCACGCCGGCAACGAGCCCCAAGGCCAAAAGCCCGGATCTGAAGGAAGAAAACAGCGGTTTCATTTCACTCTCCAAGGAGTAAAGGCCCCACGCCCAGAGCACCCCGGGAATGGGCTATTGTTGGAACTTTTCGTCTGAACGGAAGATGAACGGAAAGGTTCCATCAACCATGACGAGCATACGCCCGGCTCTTGTTTTCGGCCTCGCTTGCGCGCAAAGGTCACGGCCATGTCGCTCCGCCTCGCCACCTTCAATGTCGAGAACCTGATGAACAGGTTCGATTTCTCGGGCTATCGCAACCAGCTCAATGAAGACCGCACGCTGGCGCTGTTCGACATCCAGAGCGAGGCGGAATACCGGATCCTCGAGCAGGCCCGCGCGATCGCCCAGTCCGACGACACCCGCCAGTTGACGGCGCTCGCCATCGCGGCCACACGCGCGGACATCATCTGCATGCAGGAGGTCGACAATATCGAGGCGCTGAAGGCGTTCGAATATGGCTATCTGTTCAAGATGATCGGGCAGGGCTACCGTCAGAAATACACCACGGCCGGCAACGACTCCCGCGGCATCGATGTCGCGGTGATGATGCGCAACGAGACCATGCAGGGCCAGCCGATCGAATTCGTGCGCATGACGAGCCACGCCTATGTTACGTTCGAGCGGTTCGGCCTCTTCACGCCGGAGCTTGCGGCGCTCGGGCATGTGGCCAGCGATCGCATCTTTCGGCGGGACTGCCTGGAGGTCGACCTCACTGTCGGCGGCGTGCCGCTGACACTCTATCTCGTGCATTTCAAGTCGATGGGCTCGCCGCGCAACGGGCTGGACGGCCGCGAGGCGACAATGCCGCTGCGCATGGCCGAGGCGCAGGCCGTGCGCCGCATCATCGAGGAGCGTTTCGGCAAGGACCATGCCGCCGACAAGCGCTGGGCGATCTGCGGCGATATGAACGATTACCGGCAGCGCGTGAGGATCGAGGGCGACAGCTTCGACGGCTATCGCTTCGAGGTCGTCGATGAGGCCCAGTCCTCGATCAATGTGCTGACCGCCGGCGGCTTCTGCGAGAATGTCGTCGAGCGGCGGCCGGAGATGGACCGCTGGAGCTTCTACCACACGCGCGGCCCGGAGGAGCGGCAACTCTGCCAGCTCGATTACATCCTGCTGTCGAAGGCACTGGCGGCGAAGAACGCGACCGCCGTGCCCGACATCATCCGCAACGGCCAGCCCTGGCGCACCATCTTCCCGGCGGGCCAGGAGGTCGAGCGCTTTCCGCGCGCCGGCTGGGACAGGCCGAAAGCGTCGGACCATTGCCCCGTGGCAATCACATTGGACATGGCGTGACCCTTTGAGTTTCGATCTGCCCCGCAACGTCATCCTGCCGGTCGATGCGGTCGACGTCCGCCTCGATCCCGGGCCGCACCCCTTCGCCGTCAGCAATGCGGAAGCGATTGCTGAGAACTGGCGCCAGGAGATCGCGGCCAAACCGGCGCTGTTCGACGGCACGGTGGTGCTGCTTTCCGAACTGGCATACCGGGACAGCCGCCTCGTCGGCCGCTGCCATGCGGTCAATTATTCGACCTTCATGCTGTGGCGTAAGCGACGCGAGAATTCCGGTGCCGAGCACGCCTATGCGCATGCCATGCTGGTCGCCGGGGACAATGCGCTGGTGGCGATCCGCATGGGCCGGCACACGGTCAATGCCGGCCGCGTCTATTTCGCCGCCGGCTCGTTCGAGCCGGTCGATTTTCGCGACGGGCTGGTCGATATCGACTTCAACATGATACGCGAGGTGGGGGAGGAGACCGGGCTCGATCTTTCAGCGGCCGAGCGTGGACAGCGCTATCACGCGCTATCGACGGCAAGCGGCACGGTGATCTTCCGCCGCTACCGGGTCGCCGAACCGGCCGACGCGCTGGCGCGGCGCATCAGCGCCTTCGTCGCCGCCGAGGCCGATCCGGAGATCGAAGGGCCGGTCATCATCCGGCATGCCGCCGATTTGCCCGACGGGCTGATGGGGCATATGAAGCCGCTGATCGAATGGCATTTCGATGCAGCGACAAGGTTTCCTGACCCGTAGCATCAGTGCCAGCGGGTGCGCTCTATGGAAAGAGCGGTGGCAGCGCGTCGTCACGCGGCGCGCCTTTGCGCGCACCGCCGTCGTCCTTGTAGTAATAGCTGTAACCGTTGATGGCCGGCGCGCCGCCGAGATGCGCATAGAGAATTCTTGAGCCTTCCGGAAAGAAGCCTTTCCTCGTCAGGTCGATCAGCCCCTGCATCGACTTTCCCTCATAGACCGGATCGGTGATCATCGCCTCGGTGCGGGCCGCCAGCCGGATCGCGTCGTTCGTTTCGTTCGATGGAACGCCGTAGGCGGGATGGGCATAGTCGGGGTTGATGACGATTTCGTCCTCGCGGACGGCGCGGCCCAGCCCGACGAGAGCGGCGGTGTCGTCGACGATTCGGCGGACCTGGGCGCGGGTCTGGTCGGGCGTGCCGGAGGCATCGATGCCGATCACCCGGTCGGCGCGATCTTGAGCGGCGAAGCCGACGATCATGCCGGCCTGCGTCGAGCCGGTCACGACGCAGACGATGATGTAGTCGAATTTGAAACCGAGCTCGACTTCCTGTTTCGCCACCTCCTCGGCGAAGCCGACATAGCCCAGACCGCCGAACTTGTGCACCGAGGCGCCGGCAGGAACGGGGTAGGGCTTGCCGCCTGCATCCTTGACTGACTGGATCGCATCCTGCCAGCTCTTGCGGATGCCGATGTCGAAACCATCGTCGACGAGCCGGCTGTCGGCTCCCATCAGGCGCGTCAGCAGGATATTGCCGACCCGGTCGTAGACCGCATCGTAGTGCGGCACCCATTTCTCCTGGATGACCACGCATTTCATACCGATCTTGGCGGCCGTCGCGGCGACCATGCGCGTGTGGTTCGACTGCACGCCGCCGATCGACACCAGCGTGTCGGCGCCCGACGCGATCGCATCGGGCACGATATATTCGAGCTTGCGCAATTTGTTGCCTCCCATGGCCAGCCCGGAATTGCAGTCATCACGCTTTGCATAGACCCGCACCTTGCCGCCAAGCGCCGCGCTGAGACGCGGCAGATGCTCGATCGGCGTCGGGCCGAAGGTCAGTGGATACCGTTGAAATTTTTCGAGAAGTGACATCGACCTGCCTCCCGCAGTGTTCGTTTGGATAGGCAAAGAATAGACGAATTGCGGCGAAAGGTGCTCTCGAAGAGGGCCGCTGCTTTTTGGGCTTCCGCAAAGAAGTGCGCTAAGGTTCATTTAATCGTCCATTGGAACCGATAAAAATGGAAGAATCTTACGATCATATTTTCGACCGCATCGACATCAAAATCCTGCGAGTCCTGCAGGCCGAGGGGCGGCTGACCAATGCCGAGCTGGCAGCGCGCGTGAATGTCAGCGCCGCCACCTGCCATCGGCGCACGCAACGCCTGTTCGAGGAGGGCTACATCACCGGAGTCAGGGCGGAGATCGCGCCCGCCGCGGTCGGGCTCGGCGCGCTGGTCATGGTCGGCGTCGTGCTCGATCGCTCGACACCGGAAAGTTTCGCCGCTTTCGAGGAGGCCGCCCTCAAGCTCAAGGAGGTCCTGGATTGTAATCTCGTGGCCGGCGACTTCGACTATCTGTTGAAGATACGGGTGCGCGACATGGCGGATTTCAACAAGCTGCACGGCCAGAAGCTGATCGCGTTGCCGGGCGTCCGGCAAACCAGGACCTTCTTTGTGATGAAGGAGGTCAAGGAGAACGCGCGGCTGCCGTTTTGACAGGCAGTCCGCGACTCCATTCTCTCGCGGCGCTCAGAGCCGCTCCTTCTGCGGCAATGCCTTGCGGTCATTACGCGCCGCGACGAAGAACAGGATGAAGCAGAGGCCGAGGAGCGCGCCCATCGCCATGCCCGTTGTCTGGCCGACGACTTCCTGGAAATTGGGCGCGACGCGGTCGGGATTGGCCAGACCGAAGCGGGCCAGATACCACCAGATGCCGCCCAGGAACGCCTCGACGACAATTGCCACGAGGATCACACGCGCCTTCCTGCTCATTTCGTCCGTCCCCTTCAAGGTTTCCCAGGAGACCGCTTTATCACCGCAGGATTTGCGGCAACAGAGCCGAGCGATGCCGGGTGCTATTCGTGCCGCAGCGCGTCGATCGGATCGAGGCGGGCGCCGCGCAGCGCCGGGAAAAAGCCGAACACCATGCCGATCAGCGCGGAGAAGCCGACGGCGAGCAGGATGACGGCAGGGCTCGGCGCGAACGGTATCGTCAGGGCCATCGAGGCCATGCCGGCCAGCGACAGCCCGATCAGGATGCCGATGATGCCGCCGAGCAGCGACAGCACCGTCGCCTCGACCAGGAACTGGATGAGGATGTGTTTTTCGTGCGCGCCGATGGCCAGCCTGATGCCGATCTCGCGCGTCCGCTCGGTGACCGAGACCAGCATGATGTTCATGATGCCGATGCCGCCGACCAGGAGGCTGACACCGGCGACGGCGCCCAGCATGCCGGTCATGGTGGTCGTGGCGCTGGTCATGGCGTCGGCGATCTGGGTCATGTCGCGGATGGCGAAGTCGGGATCGCGGTCCGGCGTGATGCGGCGCGTGTCGCGCAAGATGTCCTCGACGCGCGGCTGCAACTCGCTGGTCGGCGTGCGGTCGTCGGCAGCGATGTAGATGTTGTCGACGTCGCGGTTGCCGGCGATGCGCCGCTGATAGGCGTGCAGCGGCATCAGCACGACATTGTCCTGGTCCTGGCCGAAGCCGGTATAGCCCTTGGGCTCGAGTAGGCCGATGATCTTGCAGGAGGTGCGGTTGACGCGGATGATCTCGCCCTCCGGATCGCCGGCGCCGAAGAATTGCTGGCGCACCGTCTCGCCGATCAGGCACACACCGGTGCCGGCGCGCGTTTCGGAATCGCTGAACGGCCGTCCCGACACCAGCTTCCAGTCGCGGGCGTCGAGATAGGCGCTGTCCGTGCCGGTGACTCCCGAGGTCAGGCTTTCAGTGCCGAAGATGACGCGGACCTGTTTTTGCGAGGCGGGCGAGATGGCGCGCGCGCCGCTCAGATGCGCGACGAGCGCGGCGACGTCCTTTTCGGCGAGCGGCCGCACGGCCTGATCGAGGCCGCCGGGTCCGCCTGGCCCCGCCGGCCGGCCGGCACGGACGACGAGAAGATTGCTGCCGAGCTTGGAGATATCGGCCTTGACCTTCTCCGTGGTGCCGGAGCCGATGGTGAGCATGGCGATGACGGCGGCGACGCCGATGACGATGCCAAGCAGCGTCAGGAAAGAGCGCAGCACGTTGCGGCGGATCGAGCGCAGCGAAAGGCGGACGGTCTCCCAGATCATGCCGCTGCCTCCGCTTTCAACGTGTCGGAGGCGACATGGCCGTCGAGGAAACGAATGGTGCGGCCGGCATAATCCGCGACGTCGGCCTCGTGCGTGACCATGACGATGGAGAGCCCGAGCTCGGCATTGAGCCTTGTCAGCAGCTCCATGATCTCATGCGTGCGCGCGGTATCGAGATTGCCGGTCGGTTCGTCGGCAACCAACAGCGTCGGCCTGGTGACGATGGCGCGGGCGATCGCCACGCGCTGCTGCTGGCCGCCCGAAAGCTCGGCCGGGGTGTGGTGCTCGCGCCCGACAAGCCCGACCTCGGCCAGCGCCTGCATGGCGAGGTCCCGGCGCTCGCGCGCTCCAACGCCGCGATAGATCAGCGGCAGCTCGACATTTTCCGCCGCGGTGGTGCGCGGCAACAGATTGTAGCCCTGGAAGACGAAGCCGACATAAAGGTTGCGCAAAAGCGCGCGGCGGTTGCGGTCGAGCCGGCCTGCGTCGATGCCCATGAAGGAGTAGGTTCCAGCCGTCGGCGTGTCGAGGCAGCCGATGATGTTCATCGCCGTCGACTTGCCCGAGCCGGAGGGTCCCATGATGGCGACGAATTCGCCGCGCCGGATGGCGAGATCGACGCCGGCCAGCGCATGCACGCGGGCCTCGCCTTCGCCATAGCTCTTCCAGACCTTGTCGAAGGTGATGAGCAGGGGAGCCGACATGTCGTCAGCTCCGCTGCTGCGCGCCGGTGATGACTTGCGCGCCCTCATCGAGGCCGGAGGTGATCTCGGTCAGCTCACCATCGGTCGAGCCGATCCTGACGTTGACCGGATGCGGCCGGCCGTTCTCCAGCACATAGAGCGTACGCGAGCCGTCGGTCGGCGCCTTGGTCGGCTCGCGCTGCCGATTGGGACGGCCCATGCGGCCGGTGAAGAGATCGCTCAGGCTCCAGCTGCGCGCCTGCTGCTGCATCGGGCGATAGCGGAAGGCCGTCGAGGGAACGGTAAGCACGCCCTTGGCCCGCCTTGTGACGACCGAAACCGTCGCCGTCATGCCGGGCCTGAGCAGAAGCTCGCCATTATTGACCTCGAGCCGCGCGTTGTAGGTGACGACGCCATCAGTGGTGACCGAGGCGTAGGAGATGTCGCGGATCTCGGCGTCGAACGGGCGGTCCGGGAAAGCGTCGACAGTGAAGCGGGCATGCTGGCCGGGTTTGACCTGGCCGATGTCGGCCTCGTCGACCGCCGCCCGCAATTCCATGTTCCTCAGGTCGGCGGCGATGACGAACAGCACCGGCGCCTGCAGCGAGGACGCGACCGTTTGGCCGGGATCGACCGAGCGCGTGAGCACGATGCCGTCGATCGGCGCATAGATGGTGCTTTTCGCCAGGTCTGTCTGCTGCGCCTTGAGGTCGGCCTGGGCGATGGCGAGATTGGCTTCGGCGCTGTCGAGCGCCGCCTTCGACCGGTCGCGCGTCGCGGTTGCCGCTTCGAGCGACTGGTCCGTCGCCATGCCGCGCTTGGTGAGCGCGCTCGCGCGGACCACCGCGTTCTCGTTTTCCTGCAGGGTCACCTTGGCGTCCTCGACGCTTGCTGCTGCCGCCTTGGCGGAGGCGGTGGCGCGCTCGATCTGGACCTCCAGCTTGGCGGTATCGAGTGTCGCCAGCACGCCGCCCTTCTTGACCTGCTGGTTTTCAACCGCGGAGACCGAGCGAACGATGCCGGAAAGCTCGCTGGAGATGTCGACTTGGGTGAGCGGCTGCAGCGTGCCGGTGGCGGATACTTCGACGGTGAGGTCCGCGGTCGCCGCCGGCACGGTGGTGTATTCAATCCTGGGGGGCGCCGCGGCGTACCATTGATAAAGGGCAATGCCGACCGCAGCGACCGCTATCGCCAGCAGGGCGTAAAGCCAGGGACGGCGACGCTTGCGGCTTGCGCCCTTGCGGTCGAGGCCGAGCGCGGCCTCTATGGAAGTACCGGATTCCGCCTTTGGCGGATTGACAACCTGGTCCACCCCGGACCCCTATGCTGGAAATCGATGTCACTGTCCGTGCACAGATCAGGCTTTGAGGTTCGAATTTCAAGTTAAATTTCCCTCATGTTGGGATTGGGGCAGAAATTCGGGGCGAGGCGAAAGGTTTTCTCCATGGCGCGCAATTACTTGCTTTACGATGTGTTTACCACCGAAAGGCTGGCCGGAAATCCGCTTGCGGTGGTGCTCGACAGCGATGGGTTCGACACTGCCGGCATGCAGGCGATCGCGCGCGAGTTCAATCTTTCCGAGACGGTGTTTGTGCTGCCGCCAGACAATCCAAAGCATCGCAAGCGCATCCGCATCTTCACGCCCGACTATGAGATGCCTTTCGCGGGCCATCCGACGGTCGGATCGGCGATCGCGCTGGCCGAACTCGCCGAGGAGGAGGCCGGGATATTCGTCTTGGAGGAGAATATCGGGCCGGTGCGTTGCGCGGTGAGCAAGCATGACGGCTCGACTTTCGCCGAGTTCGACCTGGCGAAACTGCCGGAAGCCTTGGCGCTCAAGGCCGATCCGGAAGCGATCGGCGCCGCGCTCGGCCTTGCCCCGCACGAGATCGGCTTCGAGAATCACCGCGTCGCCTTCTGGTCGGCCGGCGTGCCTTACGTGACCGTTCCCGTTGCCGGATTGGAGGAGGCGGCCAAGATCAGGCTCGACAACCAGGCGTGGTCGGAATTGGCGCCCCGCAAGAGCGAATGGGCTTTCGCCAGTCCATACGTCTATTGCCGAGAGACAGTGCATCATGACAGCGCCTTCCACGTCCGCATGATCGTTCCGGGCACCCCGTCCTACGAAGATCCGGCGACCGGTTCGGCGGCCGCGGCCTTTGCCGGCGCCATCATGCATTTCGACACCCCGACCGACGGCATCTCGCAGCTCTGGATCGAGCAGGGACTGGAGATGGGCCGGCCCTCGCGCATCCGGCTGGAACTCAATGTCGATGGCGGAAAACTGGCCTCCGCGCGCATCGGCGGCCATGCCGTCAAGGTCGCGGAAGGCAAGCTTTTTGTGTGACGGGTGCGGCAATTCGGCGATTTGTCGGGAAATGATCCGGCAGGGCTAGACATCCCCGAAAGCGGCGGCTATATGCGCCGCCGACGCTGGTTTTCCCGGCGGTGTGGGTGTGTAGCTCAGTTGGTAGAGCAGCTGACTCTTAATCAGCGGGTCCACAGTTCGATCCTGTGCACACCCACCAAAATTCCCTTTGATGAGATGGAAGTCCCGCTGGCCAAGTCGATCGGCTGTTCGGGGCTGTTGGCGACTGCTTTTTTGCCTCGCTGACGGGCTGCCCCGGAAGGGCAACCCGCCATTTGATTGCAACCTACTTCTCCGAAACACCCGCCTCGGCAAAACTCGCCATCCTGGCATGGCATTCCAGCGCCGAGCGCACGATGTTGACGGCGAGGCAGGCGCCTGAGCCTTCGCCGAGCCGCATGCCGAGATCGAGCAGCGGCGGCAGGCCGAGCGCTTCGAGCAGGCGGCGGTGGCCGGCTTCCGCCGAGACATGGGCGGCGATGGTATGGGCGAGGCCAGTTGGATGCAGCCTTGCGAGCGGAGCGGCGGCGGCGGTGCACACAAAACCGTCGAGCAGCACCGGCACGTTGTTCTTGCGCGCGGCGAGCGTGGCGCCGAAGATGGCCGCCAGCTCGCGCCCGCCAAGGGCGGCAGCGATCTTCAAAGGGTCGGAGAGCGAATCGGCGTGACGCTTCAGGCCCGCTTCGATCGCCACCACTTTGCGCTTCATGCCGGCATCGTCGACGCCGGTGCCGCGCCCGGTCCATTTCTCCGCGCTGCCGCCGAAAAGGGCGGTCGAGATCGCGGCCGCCGGGGTGGTATTGCCGATGCCCATCTCGCCGAAGCAGACGAGATCGAGGTCACTCGTTACTGCGTCGTAGCCGGCGGAGACGGCGGCGAGGAAGGCCTGCTCGTCCATCGCAGGGACCTGCGTGAAATCGCCGGTCGAATGGTCGAGATCGAGCGGGATGACGTCCAGCTTGGCGCCGGCGATGCGGGCCAGCTGGTTGATGGCCGCACCACCGCCGGCGAAGTTCGCCACCATCTGTACCGTCACTTCCGACGGATAGGCCGAGACGCCTTGCGCGGTGACACCGTGATTGCCGGCAAAGACGAAAACCTTCACATGATCGAGCTTGGGCATGTCGCGGCCCTGCCAGCGGCCGAGCCACGCGGCGATCGTTTCCAGCCTGCCAAGGCTGCCCGGCGGCTTGGTCAGAGTGTCCTGGCGGCGGGCGACGGCTCCGGCGGCGGTGTCGCTGCCAGTCGGAAGATCGAGGCAGGCGGCGCGAAGGTCTTCGAGCGATTTGAACGAGGCTGGTTGGGGGGACATGGGGCAAGGTCTCCGAAACAGAATCAGGAAAGGCAGACGGAAGCGACGAGAAGAACGGCGATCTCGCCAAGCTGCTGCAGCGCGCCGATCGTGTCGCCGGTCTGGCCGCCGATCTGGGCGAGGCAAAGCGCGCGGAAGCCCGCGAAGACCAGGCCGAGCAGGATCAGCGCCGCGATGGCGCCGCCGGGGCCGAGCGCCAGCAGCGCCACGGCGCCGAGCGCAGCGCCGATGGCGGCGGTCTGGCTTGCGACAAAGCCCGCATTCGCCGACAGACCGTCGCTGCGGGCCGGCGGCAGAAGATGCATGAAGGCGCCGAAAAGCCCGCGCGAAGCGGCGTGCGCGGCGAGCAGCGCCAGAAAGATGTGGCCGGGACCGGCGAGTTCGGACAGCGCGCTCCAGCGGACAAGCAGCGACAGCCCAAGCGCGGCCGCGCCATAGGCGCCGATGCGGCTGTCGCGCATGATCTCCAGCTTCCTGTCGCGCGTCCTGCCGCCCCAAAAGCCGTCAGCGATGTCGGAAAGCCCATCCTCATGCAAGCAGCCGGTGGCGAGCATCGTCGCGGCGAGCGTCAACGCAGCGGCCGGGCCGCTGGCAAGACCCAGACTGTAGGCGATGGCGTAGACAAGCGCGCCGATGATCGCTACCGCAAGACCGGCGAAGGGCGCCGCCCAGATCGCGTCGGCCAGGCTGCGGCCGCCGAAATCGCTCGAGGGCAATCTCAGCCGGGTAAAGAAGACGAGGCTGAGGCCGATATCGTCAAGCACTTGCCGGGGTGCGGAAGGGCCGCTCATGCGCTCCTCGCAATAGCATGAAAGAAGGTGCCGCTGACATGGCCGCGCCGGTAGCCGGAAGCGCCGAGCGGGTTGCCCTGGCCGTCGGCAAGGTCGGCCAAGGGCTCGTCATTGCCGGTGGCCGTCATCTGCGCATAGTGGAATTCGTGTCCGCGGATCAGCGTGCCCGCCGGCCCCAACGGGCAGGCGGCGCGCAGGCGCGCCTCGCGGTAGCCAAGATTCATCTTGCGCCTGGCGAAGCTGGTCGAATGGCCAAGCAGGCCGAGCATCCTGTGGCTTGTCCCCTCCGCGTCTTCCAGCCCTTCGCCCAGCACCATGAAGCCGCCGCACTCGCCATGAATCGGCTTCGTCGCCGCAAAGCGCGCCATTCCGGCCTGGAAGTTCGTCGCAGCCGCGAGCTTGCCGGCATGGAGCTCGGGATAGCCGCCGGGCAGCCAGCAGACATCGCAGTCCTCAGCCGGCGATTCGTCGGCAAGCGGCGAGAAAGGCACGATCGCGGCGCCTGTCTTGCGCCAATGCGTGGCGACATGGGGATAGAGGAAGGTGAAGGCGGCGTCCTCCGCCAGCGCGATGCGTTGCCCGGGAGGTTGGAGCGCGTCACCGAAGTCGCCGGCCGCTGGTTCGAGCGGTTTCGCCAACGCCAAGATGGCGTCGATGTCGAGCAACTTTTCGACCATGTCGGCCAGCCGGTCGAGATGCGCCATCAGGTTCTGGTATTCGCCGGCCTGAACGAGGCCGAGATGCCGCTCCGGCAGGTTCAGC
Source organism: Mesorhizobium sp. M2A.F.Ca.ET.043.02.1.1 (assembly GCF_003952405.1). NCBI lineage: Bacteria > Pseudomonadati > Pseudomonadota > Alphaproteobacteria > Hyphomicrobiales > Phyllobacteriaceae > Mesorhizobium > Mesorhizobium sp. M2A.F.Ca.ET.043.02.1.1. The sequence continues at coordinate 738,680 of NZ_CP034445.1, read as the reverse complement.
GTCGGATCGCGCAGTATGGCGCCGACCACGGGCAGGCCGATCGCCTCGATGGCGTCGCCCGACAGCCGCCGATGGCGTTCGCTGCCTAGCCGGTTGAGCACGACGCCGGCCATGCGCACATCCGGATCGTAAGTGGCAAAACCCTTGGCCACCGCCGCCGCCGTGGTCGACTGTCCGGAGACGTCGAGCACCAGAAGCACCGGCAGGCCGTAGAGCCTGGCGAGATCGGCGGCGGAGCCTGTGCGGCCCTCCGGCGCAGGGATGCCGTCGAACAGGCCCATGGCGCTTTCGAGGATGACATATTCGGCGTCGTCCGCGGCTTGGGCCGCCAGCGCGTTGAGCAGGGCAGGCGACATCGCCCAGCTGTCGAGGTTGACGCCGGTGAGGCCGGTGGCGGCGGTGTGGAAGCCGGGATCGATATAGTCCGGTCCGGATTTCGCGCCGCGCACTTTCAGGCCGCGCCGGGCGAGCGCGCGCAACAGGCCGATGGTGACGCTGGTCTTGCCCGAGCCGGAGCGCGGCGCGCCGATGATGATCGCGCGGGCGGTCACAAATCACCTGCCAGTGCCGCGCGCATCGCGACGATGCCGCCGACCACGATCAGCGCCGGGGAGGCGAGCCCGGCGGCCGCGGCCTCTTCGGCGATGGTGGCGAGCGTGGCGACGACAATGCGCTCCTGCGGCGTGGTTGCTGCGACAATCACGGCGGCTGGGGTCGAGGGCGCGAGGCCGCCGTCGAGCAGCTTTGCCGCGATCACCGGCAAATTGGCCATGCCCATATAGACGACGACCGGCTGTCCGGTGCGGGCGATCGCCACCCAGTCGATGTCGTCATCCGTGCCGGCGGCGTGGCCGGTCGCCAGAATGACGGCCTTGTTGATGCCGCGCATGGTGGCGGGGATGCCTGTGGCGGCCAGCGCGCTGAGACCGGAGGTCAGGCCGGAAAGCACCCGGAACGGGATTTTCTCGCCCGCCAACGCCAAGGCCTCTTCGCCGCCACGGCCGAAAATATAGGGATCGCCGCCCTTGAGCCGCACGACGCGGCGGCCCTCGCGCGCCAGCCGCACGAGAAGGGCGTTGATGTCGTCCTGCTTCATCGAAGGCTGGCCGCCGCGCTTTCCGGCGTAGTAGAGTTCGGCGCCCTGGGCGACCGCCACGATGTCGGGCGAGACCAGCGCGTCATAGACGAGTGCGTCGCATTGCCCGAGCGCCGCCAGCACCTCAAGCGTCAGGCAGCCGGGATCGCCGGGGCCGGCGCCGGCCAGCCAGACATGGCCGGGCTCCAGTTCGCGCGGTTTGAACTTCAGCCGCGCCAGCGCCTGTTCAACCGTAGCCCGTCCGTTCATGTTGGCGCTGCCGTTCACAATCCGTCCCGTCCGCGAAAACGCCGCTGGTAGTGGGCGTCGTAGAGTGAGCTTTCGCCGAAATCCTGCGCTGCGAGCGCGCTGCCGACGAAGATGATCGCCGTGCGCTCCATCGGGTTTTCCGCCAGCTGCGCTTCGATGGTGCCGAGCGTGCCGGTCAGGATGCGCTCGTCCGGCCAGGAAGCGCGGAAGACGACCGCGACCGGACACTCCGCGCCGTAGAGCGGAGTCAAATCCGCGACGACGCGGTCGATGGCGTGGATGGCAAGATGGATGGCAAGCGTGGCGCCGGTGCGGCCAAAACCGGCCAGCGTCTCGCCCGGCGGCATCTTCGAGGCGCGGCCCGAAACGCGCGTCAGCACCAAGCTTTGCGCGAGCTCGGGAATGGTCAGCTCGCGGCGAAGTGCTGCCGCTGCTGCCGCGAAAGAGGGCACGCCTGGGGTCAGCGTGTAGGGGATGCCGTGCTTTTCCAGCCGCCTGATCTGTTCGGCCACCGCGCTCCACACCGAGAGGTCGCCGGAATGCAGGCGCGCGACATCCTGGCCGGCCTTGTGCGCGGCGACATATTCGGCCTCGATCTCGTCGAGCGACATCGGCGCGGTATCGACCAGTCTCGTGCCGGGCGCGCAATGCGCGAGCAGTTCCGGCGCGACGATCGAGCCGGCATGGAGGCAGACCGGGCAACGGGCCAACAGCCGCGCGCCGCGCAGCGTGATGAGATCGGCCGCGCCAGGGCCGGCGCCGATGAAATGGACCGTCATGGCGCGTCTCCGCTGATGGCGATGGCGCAGGTGACCGGGCCAAGCACGGTGCGAGGCCCGAGCAATCTTGCGCCGGCCCCGGCAACGGCGAGAGCGGACGCTTCCGAAACCGACGGCGTGCCGGCGCGGCTCTGCGAGAGATCGCAACGGCTGCGGGTGCGTGACGAGGCCAGCTGCAGGACCCGGTCATCGGCAATGACCACCGGCAGGTTGAGCGCGCGGCCTGCGGCGGAAATCGCCGCCTCATCCTTTTTGAGCGGGGCGGTCGCCAGCGCCGAAAGCGCCGTCATCGCGAGGCCATGCGCTTCAAGCGCGGTCTCGATCGCCGCCAATACTTCTTCGACGCTCACGCCTTTGCGGCTGCCTATGCCCGCGACCATCATGGCTTGATCCAGCTCCACTGCGTGACAGGCATGGCCGGACGCCAGGCCTGCATCGAGCCGACCGGCGCCGCGCGGGAAAGCGCGATCCGGGTAAGGTCGCCGCCGCGCCTGTTGTACTGGTCGAGCAGCAGGGCTTCCATCTCCAGCGTCACCGCGTTAGCGACGAGCCGGCCGCCGGGACGCAGCGCCTTTATTGCCTTCTCCAGCACGCCGTCATCGCTGCCGCCGCCGCCGACGAAGATCGCGTCCGGCGTTTCGAGCTTGGCGAATGCCTTGGGCGCCGATCCTTCGACCACGACAAGGCCGGGCACGCCGCAATGCGTGGCGTTGCGGGCGATGCGGGCGGCGCGTTCGCCGTTGGATTCGATGGCGATTGCGCGCAGCGACGGATGCGCCATCATCCATTCGATGCCGATCGAGCCGGAGCCGGCGCCGATGTCCCACAGCAGCTCGCCGCGCCGCGGCGCCAGCGCTGAAAGCGTGATGGCGCGGATCTCGCGCTTGGTAATCTGGCCGTCATGCTCGAACAGATGGTCGGCGAGGCCGATGGTCAAAGGCAGGATGCGCGCATCCGGCGTCGATGCAATTTCAAGCGCCAGCACGTTGAGCGGGTTGATGTTTTTGAGATCGAAGGCATCGGCGCGGGAGGCGCGTAGCGTTTCGTCGGGACCACCGAGCGCTTCGAGGACCGTCAGCCGCGACGGGCCGAAGCCGAGTTCGTCGAGCAGTCCGGCGATGGCCGCCGGACCGTCTGCGTCCGATGTCAGGGCAAGAAGGCGCGCACCGGGGTGGAGCAGGGGCCGGATCAGGTCGATCGATTGGCCATGCAGTGAGATGGTCTCGACGTCCTGCAGCGCCCAGCCGAGACGGGAGGCGGCCAGCGATAAAGACGACGGCGCCGGGAGAACGAGCATCTCATCCGGCTTTACCCTGCGCGCCAGCGTGACGCCGACGCCGTGAAAGAACGGGTCGCCGGACGCGAGCACGCAGACGTCCTTGCCTGCGAGCGCCAGCACGTCGCGCATTTCGGCATCGAAGGGCGTCGGCCATGAGCGGGTTTCGCCCTTGGCCACGGACGAGACGAGGGCGAGATGCCGCTTGCCGCCGAAGACGAATTCCGCCTGCGCGATGCGCTGCTTGGCCTCGTCGCCGAGACCCGCTACACCGTCCTCGCCGATGCCAACGATGGTGAGCCATTTTTGCGTTGGCTGCTTGTTTTTTGACACGTCGCGCCGCCCCTCATCCGCCTGCCGGCACCTTCTCCCCGTATAGTGACGGGGAGAAGGGAGCTGGCTGCAACGCTGGCGATCCCCTCTCCCCGTCCTTACGGGGAGAGGGTAAGGGTGAGGGGCAGCGCAGGCGCTGCGCATCATGGTGCCCATGAAGAACATTCTGATCCTCGGCGGAACGACGGAAGCCCGGCAACTGGCCGGGAAGCTGGCTCGTCGCGCGGATTTCTCGGTCACGCTGTCGCTCGCCGGCCGCACCGAAAGTCCGGTCGCGCAAGGCGTGCCGGTGCGTGTCGGCGGTTTTGGCGGTGCGGCAGGGCTCGCCGCCTATCTTCGCCAGGAAAAGGTCGATCTGCTGATCGACGCCACGCATCCATACGCCGCCCGGATCTCGGCCAACGCCGCTGAAGCGGCGCGGCAATCCGGCGTGCCGATCCTGGCCTTGCGGCGCCCTGGCTGGGAGCCGGTCGCGGGCGATCACTGGACGCTGGTCGACAGTGCTGCCGAGGCGGCGAGGGCACTCGGCCGGGCGCCGCGCCGCGTTTTCCTGGCGATCGGCCGGCAGGAGGCAGGCGTCTTCGAGGCCGCGCCCCAGCACTGTTACCTGATCCGCAGCGTCGACCCGGTCGAGCCGCAGCTGGCCGTACCCGATGCGCTCTATCTGCTGGCGCGCGGACCGTTTCCGGAAGCGGATGAGCGAGCGCTGCTCGAAAAATACGGGATCGATGCCGTCGTCTCCAAGAACAGCGGCGGCGAGGCGACCTATGGCAAGATCGCCGCCGCGCGGGCGCTCGGCATCGAAGTGGTCATGATCCGTCGGCCGCCTCTGCCTGACGTGCCCTCGGCCGAAACCGTCGATGCGCTGGCGGCCAAAGTCGATCATCTTTTCGCGCCCGTTGCCGAACGCGGCGTGTAGACCAGCGCCGGCTTATCGCCGCGCCTGATGATGCGAGTCTCGGGCGAGCCGATGATGATGCAGGTCGACATGTCGGCTTTTGCCGCATCGGCGTCCGCCAGCAAAAACACCTCGATACGCTCGTCCGGCCGGCCGGCGGCGCGGCCGAAGATCACCGGCGTGGTGCCGGGCAGGATCGCCTTCAGGCACTCGAAGGCTCGGCCGAGCTGCCAGGGGCGGGCCCTGCTGATCGGGTTGTAGAGCGCGATGACGAAGCCGGCTCCGGCAGCCGCCAGCAGGCGTAGCTCGATCAGCTCCCACGGCTTCAGATTGTCGGAAAGCGAGATGGCGCAGAAATCGTGGCCGAGCGGCGCGCCGATGCGGGCCGCGACGGCAAGCATGGCGGTGACGCCGGGAACGACAGCGAGGTCGATGGCGCGCCATTCGTCGGGACCGGCCTCGATCGCCTCGCAAACGGCCGCAGCCATGGCGAAGACGCCGGGGTCGCCGCCGGAAACGACGGCGACGTTATGGCCCTCGGCCGCCTTGGCCAGCGCCTCGTTGGAACGGGCGAGCTCCTCGCGATTGTCGGAGGCGATGGGGGTCTGATCCGGCCGCAGCTCGAGCCGGTCGAGATAGGGCTTGTAGCCATAGAAGAAGGAAGCCTTGGCGACGGCATTGGCAGCCTGTGGCGTGACCTGGTCGGCATTGCCGGGGCCGAGACCGATAACGGTAAGGCGGCCGCTCATGGCTTTGCCCCTGGGCGGGCCGACCAGCCGGCGACCAGCACGATGGCGAAATAGGGCGCCTTGTCGTCGGGCTTCTCCGCGAGTCGCATCGAGACGCTGCCCGGCATAGTGCCGCGCTCGACATAGACGGCCCTCGCCAGCTTGCCGGTCGCCTCCAGCGCGCGCCTGATCTTCGGCAGGTTGCGGCCGACCTTCATGATGACGGCCGCATCGGTATCGGCGAGGCGACGGGTCAGCTCGAACTCGCTCATCGTGCCCGGCAGCACTGTCAGCACGTCGTCGCCCTGAACGATCGGCAGGTCTGTGGCCGACCAGCAGCCGGACATGGCGGTGATGCCGGGGATGACCTCGGTTGGGAAGCGATGCGCCAGGCGAACATGCAGATGCATGTAGGAGCCGTAGAAGAGCGGATCGCCCTCCGACAGCACCGCCACCATCCTGCCGGCGCCGAGATGCTCGGCGACCTGTTCGGCCGACTGCTCGTAGAAATCGGCGATCTGCGCGCGATAGTCGTCGTGATCCTTGTCGATTTCCGTCGTCACCGGATAGAGCAGCGGCAGCTCGACCATGTCGGGCCGGAAACGCGCCTCGACGATCGCGCGCGCATTGCTGTTGTTGCCGCGCTTGGCGAAATAGGCGACGACATCGGCCTCGGCCAGCGCGCGCGCGGCCTTCAGCGTCAGCAGCTCGGGGTCGCCGGGGCCGGTGCCGACGCCGACCAGACGGCCTTTTGCCAAACCTTCTTTAACAGGCGCGTTCACAGGCCTGGCCTCGCCAATGAATTGAGCGCGGCGGCGGTCATGGCGCTGCCGCCCAGCCTGCCGCGCACAATGGCGTAGGGCACGCCGTAGGCGTTTTCGGCCAGCGCATCTTTCGATTCTGCGGCACCGACGAAGCCGACCGGCATGCCGATGATCGCGGCCGGCTTTGGCGCGCCGTCGCGCAGTTTTTCCAAAAGATAGAAGAGCGCGGTCGGCGCATTGCCGATGGCGACGACCGAGCCGGCCATGCGCTCGCCCCAGAGGTCGATCGCCGCCGCTGAGCGGGTGTTGCCGATTTCTCTGGCGATGTCATGCGTGCGCGGGTCGCGCAGCGTGCAGATTACCTCGTTGCCGGCCGGCAGCCGGGCGCGGGTGACGCCATGCGCCACCATCTCTGCATCGCAGAAGATCGGCGCGCCGGCGGCCAGGGCCGCGCGAGCGGCGGTGACGAAATCGTTGGAGAAGACAAAATGGCTGGCGGCTTCGACCTGGCCGCAGGCATGGATCATGCGGATCGCGACATCGGCTTCGGCTTCCGAGAAGCGCGACAGGTCCGCCTCGGCGCGGATGATGGCGAAAGAGCGCTCATAGATCGCGTTGCCGTCGTGGATATAGTCGTAGGCGGCCATTCACTGGTTCCGTCGATAGAGTTCGGCGATGCTGGCGGCGCCAAGCCTTGTGAGGCAAGCGGCGGCGGTCTCGCCCTGGTGTCTTTGCGCCCGCAGCGCGGCAAGGATGCCGACGATGCCGCGGCCGGCGTCATAGCCCGGCCTGTATCCGGCAGGAAGGGCCTTTGCCGTCCCGTTCACGACAAGTCCGGCTCCGTTTTCGTCGCCGACCAAGGTGAGTGTCGCCGCGCCGGGATGCGCGCAGCCCTTGGCACAGCCGGAAATATGGAGGGTTAGCGAGGTGTCGAGGAGTTCGGCGCTTTCTCTTGCGATCGTCTCGGCGATGGCGCGGGTGGCAATGCGGCCGGAGGCGCAGGCCGGCGTGCCTGGGCAGGCGGCAATGTGGGTGCGGGGGTCGGTGGCGGACGTGACGAAGCCGAGGGTGGCGGCGGAGGCGTGCAGCGAGGTGCAGGCGGACGGAGAGAGGCCGAGGACAAGCAGGGCGCGGCCAGGGGCGAGGCGGATTTCGGTGGCGCCGAGGTTAGTGGCTTGTGTTGCCAGGTCGATGAGGTTTTGAGCGGGCATGCTGCCGTAGGGGAGGGCGATGCCGAGGGCGTGGCCTCCCGGAAGACTGAAGGTGTCGATGGGACTTCCCGCCGGCTGGCGTTCCGTCGCCCCCCTCTCTGTCCTGCCGGACATCTCCCCCTCAAGGGGGGAGATTGCCTTGCCACCGCGGCTTTCGCCAATCGCAGACGTGAAGACGTGCGGGTTCGCTGCAGAGAGGGAGCCGTCGGCAAAGCTGCCAATCTCCCCCCCTGAGGGGGAGATGTCCGGCAGGACAGAGAGGGGGGCGACGGAGTGCCAACTTGCGAGCGAATTGAGCTGTCTGTCCGAGAGATCGCGGGTATGCGCCTCACGGCCTTTCTCAGCAACCATCAGGAGTGCCGTCACAGCAATGTCGCGCGCCGCATCAGCATCAACTGTCGACAGAAGCTTCGCAGTCCGACCATCTCCGGCAACCGACACGCTCCAGTGGATGCCCGCATCAGCCCGCACCGCCTCAAGCCTTACATCGGCCCCCACAGCGTCCATCGTAAGCTGTCCTCCGCCATCGACAACCACCGATACCTTCGGCCCCAGCCTTGCCGTCAGCCCAGCTTCTTCGATCGCCGCCCTGAGCCGCTCCGCCAGCGGACGCGGGTCAGCAATCTCCTGCGGATCGATCCCCGCCAGCGGCCCCGTCTCGACGGGCACGCCGCTGCGCACCGCAATACCAAGCGCATCCACCTCAGCCGCCAGCATCCGGGCGCTTTCCGCGCTCAGTCCGCGGATCTGCAGGCTGCCGCGCGCGGTCACTTCCATGATGCCGTTGCCGTGGCGCAGAGCGGATTCGCCTAATCGGATCAGCAAGTTTGGCGCAAGTCCTCCAGTGACTGGATTGAGCCGCACCAAAAGCCCATCGCCAGTCTGCATCGGCGCGCTGAGAGCAGGGCAGGCGCCGCGGCGCGAAAAGGCGTTCATGCCGCCACCTCGTTTGTTTCGGCTTCGGCGATCAAGGCAGCGAGATCGTCGTCGATGGAATTCCTGAGCGGATGCCAGAGGCCTCGCCGCCGGGCAGCGAGAAAGCGCTCGGCGATAACTTTCGCCGCCGCCGGGTTCTCGCGCAGCAGGAAGGCGCGAACGTCCGGATCGCTGACATAGGCGTTGTAGACGGCCTCGATCAGCGCGCCGGAAATGGCATGGGTGGTTTCGGCGAAGCCGACCAGGCGGTCGACTGTTTCGGCGAATTCCGAGGCGCCGCGCGGGCCGTGGCGCATCTGGCCGGCGATGAAGCGCGGGTTGACGGCGCGGGCCCGCACCACGCGCGAAACCGCTTCGCCGACCGAGCGCGGCTTCGGCTTCTGCGGGTCGGTGGTGTCGAGCACAATAACGTCGGCGTTGCGGCCAAGCGCGGCAAGCGCCGCCGAAAAGCCGCCGATGAAGGCGACATCGGCCGAGCCTTCGAGGATATCGCGGCCCGGATCGTCGCCGGTGTGAACGAGCAGGTCGGCCTCGGCGACGCGGCCCTCGAAGGCGCCGGGCGCCGCAATCGCCTCGCCGTCGGCGCCGCCGTAGGCGTGCGAGGTGGCCTCCAGATAGGCCCGGCCGATCTCCTCGCGCACGCCCCATTCGCAGCGCGACAGCAAATCCTCGACGCCGGCGCCATAGGTGCCGGGCGACGTGCCAAAGATGCGCGGGGCGATCTTGCCATGAGCGCGTGTCGCGGCGGCGAGCGGGTTCTCCGTATCGTCCTCGTCGCGGCCGGCGACGGCATTGGCGGCGGCGTCGATAAGCGCGATCTGTGTCGGGAACATGTCGCGGAACAGCCCGGAGATGCGCCAGGTGACGTCTACGCGCGGGCGGCCGAGCGCGCCCGGCGGCAGCACCTCGATGCCGGTGACGCGGCCGGTGGCGGCATCCCATTGCGGCCGGCAGCCCATCAGCGCCAGGCCTTGCGCGATCTCCTCGCCGCCGGTGCGCAGCGAGGCCGAGCCCCAGAGGTCGATGACCAGCGAGCGCGGCCAGTCGCCATGGCTCTGCATGTAGCTGCGCACCACTTCCTCAGCCGCCGCCTGGCCGAGATCATAGGCGGTCGGCGTCGGCATGGTGCGCGGATCGGAGGTGAAGAGGTTGCGGCCGGTGGGGAGCACATCGGAGCGGCCCCGCGCCGGCACACCGGCAGGGCCGGCCTTGATGTGGCGGCCGTCGAGCGCGGCGAGCAGGTTAGTTTTTTCGACCGCCGCGCTTTGCCGGCGCAGCGGATCGGCTTCATCCTCCGGCGCGCGGCCATAGACATGCAGCCCGTCCTTGACGGCGAAATCCTTGAGGTCGCAGAGCCAGGCATCGATGCGGCGCAGCGCTTCGTCGGGTTGATCGGTCTTGGCGATGCCGGCTTCCGAGGCAAGCCCGGTCTTCCGCGCCGTCTCGACGATCAGCTTTGCAAGTCGGTCGCGGCGGCGGCGGTCGAGCCCATCGGCCTGGGCATATTCGTCTACCAGCCGTTCCAGCCTCTGTTGGGCCTCGTCGAGGCCGGCGCCGGTCAAGGGCGGGGGCAGATGGCCCAGCGTGACGGCGGAAATGCGGCGCTTGGCCTGCGCCGCTTCGCCGGGATTGGAGACGATGAAGGCATAGATGACCGGCAGCGAGCCGGTGACGATCTCGGGGAAACAGGTGTCGGAGAGCGCGACCGTCTTGCCCGGCAGCCATTCCAGCGTGCCATGCGCGCCGACATGGACGATGGCGTGGACGCCGAGCGATTTCTGCAGCCAGAGCCCGAAGGCGATCAGCTCGTGGCGGGGAGGCAGGGTTGGGTCGTGGTAGTCAGCGCGGCGGTCGGCCGAGCGACCCCGGTCGGGGGCCAGTGCCACGGTGATGTTGCCGAAGGTGGCGGCGCGGAAACGGAAGTGTTGCGGGGCGGCAGCCTTCAAAGGCAGGCGTTCCGTCGCCCCCTTCTCTGTCCTGCCGGACATCTCCCCCTCAAGGGGGGAGATTATTTTTTGCGCTCGGCTTTCGCCAATTTTCGGCCTAGCAAGGGGAGAGCCGGCGGCGGAGCTGCCAATCTCCCCCCCTGAGGGGGAGATGTCCGGCAGGACAGAGAGGGGGGCCTCGCGCAGCCCTATCTGGTCTTCCGCGTTGCCCCAGGCAGCCCTGACTGCATCACGCGCGCCTTCCGGCAGTTCAGCGGACAAGCGCAGGTAGTCTTTTGAACTTAACCCGTGGCCACCCACCTCCAGCGCATCCAACAACGCCCGCGGCGATTGCGGAATCCCTTCAACCGCATAGCCCTGTTCCTTCAGGTCATGCAGCATCGCAAGCACACTGGAGGGCACATCAAGCCCGACCGCATAGCCGGTCCGCCCTGGCGCGCTCGGATAGTCGGGGATCAGGATCGCCAGCTTGCGCTCGGCCCGCTTGGTCCTCTGCAGGCGGATAAACGCCGCGATCCGCTTGGCGACCTGCGCCACGCGTGCCATTTCCGGCCGGTTGGCAAAGGCGCGAAAGGCCAGTGCCGGATCGGCCTCGATCTCGCCCTTGAAGGAGATGGCGCCGGCCAGGATGCGGCCGTCGAGCTCGGGCAGGACGACATGCATGGCAAGATCGGCGGGCGCCAGGCCACGCTGGTTGTTTTCCCAGACCTCGCGGCGCGTCGTGGCGACGATGACCTGGAAGATCGGCACGCCGGCGCGGTCGAACAGGGTCTCGGCGCCGGGCTCCGCCCCGGATGCGAACGCGGTGGCGGTAATGATGGCGGCGGGGTGCAGCGAGGCGAGGGCGGTTTCGACGAAGGCGAGCGACGCCGGGTCTTTCAGGCTGGAGACGAAGATCGGCACGGGCGTCAGGCCTTGTAGCTTCAACGCCTCCGCGAGAGCGTCGATCGGTGCTACGTCTGCCGCCAGCAGCATCGAGCGGTAGAAGAGGATGGGGACAATCGGGCTGAGCTTACCAGCGTCGAGTTCCGTCGCCCCCCTCTCTGTCCTGCCGGACATCTCCCCCTCAAGGGGGGAGATTGAGCTGTCGTCGTTGGTTTCGCCAATCGCAGACGTTGCAGATGGCTCTTTTGACGCCCTTGAAGAAAACGCGCCAGGGTCGACGACGGCTGATCTCCCCCCTTGAGGGGGAGATGTCCGGCAGGACAGAGAGGGGAGCGAAGGATCGCCGACCTCTGAAAAGTCCGGCTTCTCAACGACACCAACTCCCGGCTGATAAAACCCAGCCTTCGGCACGCCGACCGGCTCGGCAACCGCCGCATCCGCTCCCGCAAGCCGCGCCAGCCTCCGCACCAGTGCGCTCATATTGGCCGGCCCGCCTTCGCGGAAATAGCCGAGCAGGGCGTCCAGCTCCGCACGCGGCAGGGTCGAGCCTTGGATCAGGCGCTGGTCCTCGTCATGACTTTCGCCGGGCAGTAGCGCGAGCTTGATGCCGCGCTCGCGCGCCACCGCGGCGAGCTGGTCGCAACCATAGCGCCACCAGTCATAGCCGCCGAGGATGCGGACGAGGACGACCCTGGCGTGGCGGGCGACACTGTCGATCCAGAGATCGACCGACATCGGGTGGCGAAGATCGCGAAGAGCCGCCAGCCGCATCGAGGGCAGCCGCGCGGCATCGGCCTTCCAAGCAGCGGCCAGGCCGGCGAGGTCGCTGTCGGTGAAGGACAGCGCCACGACATCCGCAGGCGTCTGCCTGAGGTCGATCGGCTCGGCGAGATCGTCGAGCGAAGCGGATGTTGTGGCGAGGATATGCATCGCAGTCCGGATTTCCCTCAGCCGGCGAGGATACGCTCGATCGCCGGGCGGTTCAGCCCCTTGAGGCCGATGACGACAAGCCGCGAGCGGCGTTCGTCTTCGGCTGTCCAAGCGCGGTCGTAATAATGGTTGACGCGCGGGCCGACGGCCTGGAGCAGAAGCCGCATCGGCTTGCCGCCGACCTCGACGAAGCCTTTGACGCGCAACACATTTTCCTGCTCTGCGGCAAGGGCGACGCGCTTTGCCAACTCGTCCGGATTGGCAATCGACGGGATGTCGATGACGAAGGAATCGAAATCGTCATGCTCGTGGTCGAGCTCGTCGTCGTGATGGGTCTTGCGGTTCTCAATGTCGTCCTCGACGGCGAGGCCGAGGCCGAGCAGTACCGAAGGATCGACCTTGCCCTGCGCGGTCGGCACGATTTTCACGGCGCGCGCCACATGCTCGCCGATGACGGCGTTGGCGCGCTCAGAGCCCGCCGCATCCATCAGGTCGCTCTTCGACAGGATGATCAGGTCGGCGCAGGCAATCTGGTCCTCGAACACCTCCTCGACCGGGTCGTCATGGTCGAGCGAGTCGTCGGCGGCGCGCTGCGCCTGCAGCGCATCCATGTCGGAGGCAACTCGGCCGTCGGCCAGCGCCGGGCCGTCGACCACGGCAACGACGCCGTCAACCGTCACGCGGCTCTTCACCGTCGGCCACTGAAAAGCCTGCACAAGCGGCTTCGGCAGAGCGAGGCCGGAGGTCTCGATCAGGATGTGGTCGACCTTCGGCGTGCGAGACAGGATCTGGTCGAGCGCCGGCACGAAGTCGTCGGCGACGGTGCAGCAGATGCAGCCATTGGCGAGCTCGACGATGTTTTCCTCCGGGCAGGTGTCGACGCCGCAGCCCTTCAGGATCTCGCCGTCGATGCCGACATCGCCGAACTCGTTGACGATGATTGCCAGCCGCTTGCCCTTGGCGTTCTCGAGCAGGTTGCGGATCAGCGTCGTCTTGCCGGCGCCGAGGAAGCCGGTGACGACGGTGCAGGGCACGCGGAAAACGGAAGCGTTCATGGTCAGTCCTTCAGCATGTCGAGGGGAGGGATGCGGGCAACCAGGCCGCGTTTGAGGGAATCAGGCCGGCCGCGCCAGGGGATCAGGCCGTCGGTCGAAGTGGCGAAGAGCTTTGCGCCGGCGACGAGGTCGGCGCCGCTGGTCGTTTCCAGATCGCCGAAGACGTAGCTCCAGCAGCCGTCGCGCAACAGCGCGGCGCTCAGCCGACGCTTGCAGTTGCCAAGGCATTCGACGGTGCGGATGCGGATGTTCTCGCCCGATACGGCGCGGCGCGTGTCTTCGGCCAGCAGCGCGCCGGCGCGCGGATGCGCGTCCGAGCCGGTCTCGTCGCGGCAGGATGAGCAGACGATGACGGTCACGCCGTCTGACGCGTCGGGCTCGGACGAAATGTCCGCGATGTTTGCCGGGAAACTGCCGTTGCGATCCAAAACCAGGCTCCTTGCCCGGAAAACCCGCCGGGCATTCGGATACTTAAAGTCTCAGACGGCAGGTCTCCTGGCTCGCGGGTCGTCGCCTCAGATGCCGCCTTCCCGGGAACATCCCAGTGGTTTTCGGCCGGGGCTCGTCGCTCACAGTTGCGGGGACAGCCGCGGATTTGGGCTTTTGGCCCGCACCGCATTCCCTCTTGGCTCCTCCCTTTGCCGGGAGAAGACCGTCTGGGTCAGGATTTAGGCTTACGGCTAGGCGCCTGTCAACGCGCGGCTACGACACTGCGATGTCGGCCAGCGCCGGTCCGAGGTCGCCGGCCGGCGTCACTTCGATCGCCTCAAGGCCGAGCCAGCCCTGCATCTGCTTCAGCTCCTCGAAGAGTTGGGCTGCCGTCTCGGGTGGCGCGCCGGCCTCGGCATAGGCGGCGTGGACGCGCAAGATGCTCGCAGGCCGGTCGGCCCTCAGGTCGACGCGGGCGACGATGCGGTCGCCGAGCAGGAAGGGCAGCACGTAGTAGCCGTATTGGCGCTTTTCGGCCGGCGTGTAGATCTCGATGCGGTAGCGGAAATTGAAGAGCTTTTCGGTGCGCGTGCGTTCGAAAACCACGGGATCGAAGGGGGCGAGCAGGGCGCGCGCCTCGATCCTGCGCGGGATTCGGGCGTCGGGGTGAAGATAGGCGGGCTTATCCCAGCCCTCGACCTTCACCGGCAGCAATTCACCGGCTTCGACCAGTTCCTCGATGCGGTCCTTCGTATCCCCGGGGGCCAGGCGAAAATAGTCGCGCAGGTCGCCATAGCTGGCGATGCCGTGGGCGCGGGCCGAGATACGCAGCAATTCGCGATGCGCGTCCTCGACCGAGGGCACCGGCAGGTCGAGCACGGCCTGCGGCAAAACGCGCTCGGGCAGGTCGTAATAGCGCTCGAAACCGCGCCGGTAGGCGGTGGTGATGCGCCCGGCCCAGAACAGCCATTCGAAGGCGTGCTTGGCCTCGCTCCAGCCCCACCAGCCGCCATTGCCCTTGTGGCCCTCGATGTCGGAGGCGGCGATCGGCCCGCGATCGGCGACCTCTCTATAGATCTCGTCGATCATTTCCTTGCGCTCACGGCCCCATTTGGCCAGGCCGAGATACATCTCCTCGCCCTGCTCGGCGCGCTGCATGCGCCAGCGCAGCAAGGGGTAGGTCTCGACAGGCAGGAACGACGCCTCATGCGCCCAATATTCAAAGACCGCGCGCTTGCGGGTGACCGCGGCGTTGTCGAGCAGCGCAAGCGGGTAGGGGCCGAGGCGGGAATAGAGCGGCATATAATGAGCGCGCACCACGGCGCTGACGGAATCGATCTGCAACAGGCCGGTTCGCGAAAGCACGCGCGCAAGGTGCCGGCGATCCGGAACCCCTGCGGGACGAGGGTCGTTGAACCCCTGTGATCCAAGCGCAATGCGCCTGGCCATGGCGAGCGAGATCTTCTCCTTCATCAAGCTGTCCTTGCCCCGATCGTCCGTTGGTTTTTAGCCGGTGATTCCGGCCATGCTAGCAGGCAAATGGCGGGAGATATGTCAGGAGAGAAAAGTGGAGTAAAAAGCGAAGGAAATCAAACAGGAGCGGATCGGACCAGTTTCTTCCGATATGGCGTCCAGGGCCGCGATTTGAACAAGGTTTGACTTGCGTCACCGAAACCGCTGCGCTAACCCTCGCCGCGTTGCAGCATGGGCTCCCTTAAAACGGTTCAGCGGTTAAACTGTCACGCTTCCGCATTAGAGTTCGTTGCTGTAATCAAAGTGAACTACCCCGCCGAAGGAAAGCCGCCGCATGAGCGCACTCCTGAGTTCATATCTGCCTATCGTGCTGTTCATCGCCGTGGCGATGATCGTGGGTCTGGCGCTCATCATTGCCCCCTTCCTGGTGGCCTATCGCAATCCCGATCCGGAAAAGCTTTCCGCCTATGAATGCGGGTTCAACTCGTTCGACGACGCCCGCATGAAGTTCGACATCCGCTTCTACCTGGTGTCGATCCTGTTCATCATCTTCGATCTCGAGGTCGCCTTCCTGTTCCCATGGGCGGTGTCCTTCTCGAAGCTCGGCATGCTCGGCTTCTGGTCGATGATGGTGTTTCTGGCGGTGCTGACCATCGGCTTTGCCTATGAATGGAAAAAAGGAGCGCTGGAATGGGATTGAACGACAGTTCAGGCACCCTCGTCGCGCCGAAGCCCAAGGGCATCATCGACCCCAACACCGGCAGGCCGGTGGGGGAGGACGATCCCTTCTTCCTCGAAATCAACAATGAGCTGGCCGACAAGGGCTTCCTTGTCACCTCGACCGAAGCGCTGATCACCTGGGCGCGCAGCGGCTCGCTGATGTTCATGACCTTCGGCCTCGCCTGCTGCGCGGTCGAGATGATCCACACCTCGATGCCGCGCTATGACTCGGAGCGTTTCGGCGTCGCGCCGCGCGCGTCTCCCCGCCAGTCCGACATCATGATCGTCGCCGGCACGCTGACCAACAAGATGGCGCCGGCACTGCGCAAGGTCTACGACCAGATGCCGGAGCCGCGCTACGTCATCTCGATGGGCTCCTGCGCCAATGGCGGCGGCTACTACCACTATTCCTATTCGGTGGTGCGCGGCTGCGACCGCGTCGTGCCGGTCGACATCTATGTGCCCGGCTGCCCGCCGAGCGCGGAAGCGCTGCTCTACGGCATTCTCCTTCTGCAGAAGAAGATCCGCCGCACCGGCACGATCGAACGGTGAGCCGATGACCCTGGCGTTGAACGAACTCTCCACCTATCTCGGCGAGAAGCTCTCCGGCCGCATCGGCGAAGCCGTGCTTGCCTATGGCGAGCTGACCATTTCGGTCGAGCCGGGCAATCTGATCGAGGTCGCGACCTTCCTGCGCGACGATGTGCGCTGCCAGTTCATCTCGATCATCGACATTTGCGGCGCCGACTATCCGTCGCGCGCCAAGCGTTTCGATGTCGTCTATCACCTTTTGTCGCCGAAGCAGAATGTGCGCATCCGCCTTAAGGTCCAGGCCGACGAGGAAACGCTGGTGCCGTCGCTGACCGCTGTCTATCCCGGCGCCGATTGGTACGAGCGCGAGACTTACGATCTGTACGGCGTGCTGTTCAGCGGCCATCCGGATCTGCGCCGCATCCTCACCGACTACGGCTTCGAGGGGCATCCGCTGCGCAAGGATTTCCCGCTGACCGGCTTCGTCGAGGTTCGCTACGACGACGAGGCCAAGCGGGTCATCTACGAGCCGGTGGAATTGAAGCAGGAATTCAGGAACTTCGACTTCTTGAGCCCGTGGGAAGGGACGGATTACGTCCTGCCCGGGGATGAGAAGGCGAAGGCAAATTGAGGCGCCACAATGGCTGAAACCTCCGTCCGCAACTTCAACATCAATTTCGGTCCGCAGCATCCTGCGGCGCATGGCGTTTTGCGCTTGGTGCTGGAGCTCGACGGCGAGGTGGTTGACCGCGTCGATCCGCATATCGGCCTGCTGCACCGCGGCACCGAGAAGCTGATCGAGGCCAAGACCTATCTCCAGGCCGTGCCCTATCTCGACCGGCTCGATTATTGCGCGCCGATGAACCAGGAGCATGCCTTCGCGCTAGCGGCCGAGCGCCTGCTCGGCATCGAGGTGCCGAAGCGCGGTCAGCTGATCCGCGTGCTCTATTCCGAGATGGGCCGAATCATGTCGCACATCCTCAATGTGACGACGCAGGCGATGGATGTCGGCGCGCTGACGCCGCCGCTGTGGGGCTTCGTCGAGCGCGAAAAGCTGATGGTGTTCTACGAGCGCGCCTCGGGTTCGCGAATGCATGCAGCCTATTTCCGGCCGGGCGGCGTGCATCAGGACCTGCCGCAGAAGCTGGTCGAGGACATCGGCAAGTGGATCGACCCCTTCCTGAAGTCGATCGACGACCTCGATGCGCTTTTGACCGGCAACCGTATCTTCAAGCAGCGCAATGTCGATATCGGCACGGTGTCGCTGGCCGACGCGTGGGCCTGGGGCTTTTCGGGCGTGATGGTGCGCGGCTCGGGCGCCGCCTGGGACCTGCGCAAATCGCAGCCTTATGAATGCTATTCCGAGATGGATTTCGACATCCCGGTCGGCAAGAACGGCGACTGCTACGACCGTTATCTCGTGCGCATGGAAGAGATGCGCCAGTCGGCCAAGATCATGCGCCAGTGCGTCGATCTGCTGCTCGGCAAGGAAAGCGCAGGCCCGGTGTCGAACCTCGACGGCAAGGTCGTGCCGCCGAAGCGCGCCGCAATGAAGCGCTCGATGGAAGCGCTGATCCACCACTTCAAGCTCTATACCGAGGGCTATCGCGTGCCGGCCGGCGAGGTCTATGCGGCCGTCGAGGCGCCCAAGGGCGAATTCGGTGTCTATCTGGTCTCCGACGGCACCAACAAGCCCTATCGCTGCAAGCTGCGCGCGCCCGGTTTCGCCCATCTGCAAGCCATGGATTTCCTGTGCCGCGGCCACATGCTGGCCGACGTCACCGCCGTGCTTGGCTCCCTCGACATCGTGTTTGGTGAGGTCGATCGCTAAAATGTCAGTTCGTCGTCTCGCAGATGCCAGCGTCCAGCCAGCCACCTTCGCCTTCAACGAGGCGAATGCGGCGGCAGCGCAGCAGTGGATCGCCAAATACCCGAAGGGGCGCGAACAGTCGGCCATTATCCCGCTGCTGATGATCGCGCAGGAGCAGGAAGGCTGGGTCACCAAGGCGGCGATCGAGACGATTTCGGACATGCTCGGCATGCCGCGCATCCGTGGTCTCGAGGTCGCGACCTTCTACACGCAGTACCAGCTCAATCCGGTCGGCACGCGCGCGCATATCCAGGTCTGCGGCACCACGCCCTGCATGCTGCGCGGCTCGGAAGCGCTGATGGATGTGTGCCGCTCGAAGATCCATCACGACCAGTTCCACACCAACGACAAGGGCACGCTGTCGTGGGAGGAGGTCGAATGCCTCGGCGCCTGCGTCAACGCGCCGATGGTCATGATCTTCAAGGACACTTTCGAGGACCTGACGCCTGAGCGGCTGGCCGAGATCATCGATCTTTACGACGCGGGCAAGGGCGCCGAGGTCAAGCCGGGGCCGCAGAACGGCCGCCATGGCTCCGAGCCGGCCGATGGTTTGAAGACGCTTACCAGCGAAAAGGCGATCCTGAAGTCGACGCGTGACAAGGAAGCCAAGGCGGCCGCGAAGGCTGCCAAGGACGCCGCCGCCGCGGCGCCGGCTGCTGCCCCTGCCGCCGTCGTCTCGCAAGCGGTGCCTGCCGCAGCCCCGGCACCTGCTGCTCCGGCAGCCTCGGGCCCGGTTGCGCCGTCCAAATCCGGCAAGCCGAAGACCGATGCGCCCGAGACCAGCCCGGCCTTAGCGACGCCGTCGCCGGTCAAGGTTGCTCCGGCCACCGAGAAGGCGGCCAGTGTCAGGGCGCCGCGCCATTCGGCCGCCAATGCCAATCAGGCTTCTCCGGAAGTCGAGGCCGTTTCCAAACCGCGCAGCGGGCCCAAGAACAAGGCAGAGCCGGCGGCCGCTTTCAAGGCGCCGGAAACCAAGCAGCCGGTCGCCAAGACGGAAAAGCCTTCGCTGGATGACAAGAACCGGCCGGCCGGCATCGAGCGTCCGGCGACGGTCGACGATCTCAAGCTGATCTCCGGCGTCGGGCCGAAGATCGAAGCGATCCTGCATTCGCTGGGCATCTACACCTTCGCTCAGGTCGCGGCCTGGAAGAGGGCCGAGCGCGAATGGGTCGACGGCTATCTCGATTTCCGCGGCCGCATCGAGCGCGACGACTGGGTGAAGCAGGCCAAGGCGCTCGCCAAGGGCGGCGTCGCCGAATACATCCGCGTCTTCGGCAAGAAGCCGGTCTGAGGGACGACAAATGCTTCAGGACAAAGACCGCATCTTCACCAACATCTACGGCCTCTTCGACAAGTCGCTGGCCGGCGCGCAGTCGCGCGGCATCTGGGACGATACGCCCGGTCTCATCGCCAAGGGCCGCGACTGGATCGTCAATGAGATGAAGGCTAGCGGGTTGCGCGGCCGCGGCGGCGCCGGCTTCCCGACCGGACTGAAGTGGTCGTTCATGCCCAAGCAGAGCGACGGCCGTCCGAGCTATCTGGTCATCAATGCAGACGAATCCGAACCCGGCACCTGCAAGGACCGCGACATCCTGCGCAACGATCCGCACACACTGGTCGAGGGCGCGCTGGTTGCCGGCTTCGCCATGGGCGCAGTCGCGGCCTACATCTATGTGCGCGGCGAGTTCATCCGCGAGCGCGAGGCGCTCCAGCGCGCCATCGACGAGGCTTACGCGGCCAAGCTGATCGGCAAGAACAACACGTCCGGCTACGACTTCGACGTCTATATGCATCACGGCGCCGGCGCCTATATCTGCGGCGAGGAGACGGCGCTGCTCGAAAGCCTAGAAGGCAAGAAGGGCCAGCCGCGGCTGAAGCCGCCATTCCCGGCCAATGTCGGCCTCTATGGCTGCCCAACCACCGTCAACAATGTCGAATCGATCGCGGTGGCGCCGACCATCCTGCGCCGGGGCGCGGCCTGGTTCTCGTCCTTTGGCCGGCCGAACAATGCCGGCACCAAGCTGTTCTGCGTCTCCGGCCACGTCAACAACCCGTGCACCTTCGAAGAAGCGATGTCGATCCCGTTCCGGGAGCTGATCGAGACGCATTGCGGCGGCATCCGCGGCGGCTGGGACAATCTGATGGCAGTCATCCCGGGCGGCGCTTCCGTGCCGCTGGTGCCGGCCGAGCAGATCATGGACGCGCCGATGGACTTCGATGCGCTGCGCGACCTGAAATCCGGCCTCGGCACGGCTGCCGTCATCGTCATGGACAAGTCGACGGATATCGTGAAGGCGATCGCCAGGCTGTCCTACTTCTACAAGCATGAGAGCTGCGGCCAGTGCACGCCGTGCCGCGAAGGCACCGGCTGGATGTGGCGGGTGATGGAGCGGCTGGTGCGCGGCGAAGCGCAGAAGCGCGAGATCGACATGCTGCTCGACGTCACCAAGCAGGTCGAAGGCCACACGATCTGCGCGCTGGGCGACGCGGCGGCCTGGCCGATCCAGGGCCTGATGCGGCATTTCCGCGGCGAGGTGGAACGCCGCATCGACGAGTTTTCGCGCAACGCGCACCGGGTCGAGCCGGTGATGGTGGCGGCGGAATAATACTTCGAAATACGGGCGCAAGCCCGAGACGGAAAGCAGGGGCGGGGCATACGAAGAAACGACCAGGAGAACTCTATGGCGCCGTATTCGATACCCTATCCGTTCATGCCTGATTTGGACCAGCTCGAGAAGATGAACCAGGACCTGACCAAGATGATGCCGAAGGAGATGGCCAGCGCCGTCAACCTTCTGGCGCATCCGGTCGCGGGCGCGGCGGCGATGTCGGCGCTTGGCATCGGTTTTGCCAACCATGCCGTCGGCATGTGGATGGGCGCCTTCACCGGCGCGCTGGAAGCTTCGCAGCGCATGTTCCAGCCTTTCCTCGACGATCTCGAGGCGCAGAGCGAAGCGGTCGCCAATGCGTCCAAGGCGCGCAAGGCGACCGAGACGCTGATCGCCGAGGCGCAGACCTTTGCCAGGGACGTGACCGATATCGCGGTGAACGCGACCGAGAAGGCTCTCGACACGACCGGGGCCGATATTGTCGCCCAGCCGGCAGCGGCCGCATTGATGCCCGAGGATTTCAGGCAGCCGAAGGCCGTCGACAAGCCGGCGAAGCCGTCGGACCTGAAGGCGATTTCGGGTATCGGACCGAAACTGGAGAAGGTGCTCAACGGTCTCGGTATCTGGACCTATGAGCAGATCGCGGCCTGGACGTCGCAAGAGATCGCCTGGGTGGAAGATTATCTGTCGCTTGCCGGCCGCATCGGCCGCGACGACTGGACTGCGCAGGCGGCGGCGCTCGCCGCGAAGTGATTTGAAAAGCCGGGCGCGGTGCAAACCGCGCCCGGAAGATAGATTGCGGACATCCGCGAGGGTTTGAGGCGAATGGCAAAGCTAAAGGTCGACGGGAAAGAGATCACGGTACCCGACCATTACACGCTGCTGCAGGCGGCCGAGGACGCCGGCGCGGAAGTGCCGCGCTTCTGCTTCCATGAGCGGCTGTCGATCGCCGGCAATTGCCGCATGTGCCTGATCGAGGTGAAGGGCGGCCCGCCCAAGCCGCAGGCGTCTTGCGCCATGGGCGTGCGCGACCTGCGCCCCGGCCCGAATGGCGAGCCGCCGGAAATCTTCACCAACACGCCGATGGTCAAGAAGGCCCGTGAAGGCGTGATGGAGTTCCTGCTGATCAACCATCCGCTCGATTGCCCGATCTGCGACCAGGGCGGCGAGTGCGACCTGCAGGACCAGGCGATGGCGTTCGGCGTCGATTCCTCGCGCTATCACGAGAACAAGCGCGCGGTCGAAGACAAGTATATTGGCCCGCTGGTCAAGACCGTGATGAACCGCTGCATCCACTGCACGCGCTGCGTCCGCTTCACCACCGAAGTCGCCGGCATCTCCGAGCTCGGCCTGATCGGCCGCGGCGAGGATGCCGAGATCACCACCTATCTCGAACAGGCGATGACGTCGGAGCTGCAGGGCAATGTCATCGATCTGTGCCCGGTCGGCGCGCTGACCTCCAAGCCATTCGCCTTCCAGGCGCGGCCGTGGGAATTGACCAAGACCGAATCGATCGACGTCATGGATGCAGTCGGCTCGGCGATCCGCGTCGATTCCAGAGGTCGTGAAGTGATGCGCATCCTGCCGCGCGTCAACGAGGCGGTGAACGAGGAGTGGATCTCCGACAAGACCCGCTTCATCTGGGACGGCCTGCGCACGCAGCGCCTCGACCGCCCCTATGTGCGCAAGAACGGCAAGCTCGCTCCGGCAAGCTGGGCAGAAGCCTTCGCGGCGATCAAGGACGAGGTGTCGAAGACCGCGCCCGAGCGCATCGGCGCCATTGCCGGCGATCTCGCGGCGGTCGAGGAAATCTACGCGCTGAAGCTTCTGATGAGCGCGCTCGGATCGAGGAACATCGACTGCCGCCAGGATGGCGCCGCGCTCGATCCGTCGCTCGGCCGCGCCAGCTACATCTTCAACCCGACTATCGAAGGCATCGAGCAGGCCGATGCGGTGCTGATCATCGGCGCCAATCCGCGCTTCGAGGCTTCGGTGCTCAATGCCCGCATCCGCAAGCGCTGGCGCGTCGGCAACCTGCCGGTTGGCGTGATCGGCGAGATCGGCGACACACGCTACGACTATGAACTGATCGGCGCCGGCCCGGAATCGCTGAAGGATCTCGCTGACGGCAACGGCAAATTCTTCGAGGTGCTGAGCAAGGCCACGCATCCGCTGATCATCGTCGGCCAGGGCGCGCTGGCGCGCACGGATGGCGCGGCGGTGCTCGGCCAGGCGGCAAAGCTCGCCACCGCCGTCAACGCGGTCACGGCCGAATGGAACGGTTTTGCGGTGCTGCACAGCGCCGCTGCGCGCGTCGGCGGCCTCGATGTCGGCTTTGTGCCGGGGGAGGGCGGCAAGAACGTCGCCGGCATGCTGGGCGACACCGACGTGCTCTTCCTGCTCGGCGCCGACGAAATCGACATGGCCAAGACGGGCGGCGCCTTCGTCGTCTATATCGGCACGCATGGCGATGCAGGCGCGCATCGCGCCAACGTCATCCTGCCGGCCGCCGCCTACACCGAAAAGTCCGGCACCTATGTGAACACGGAAGGCCGTGTGCAGCAGACCAATCGCGCCGGTTTCGCTCCGGGCGAGGCGCGCGAGGACTGGGCGATTCTCAGGGCGCTGTCGGATGTGCTCGGCAAGAAGCTGCCCTTCGATTCGCTGGCGCAGCTGCGCGCCAAGCTCTATGGCGAATTCCCGCATCTCGCCCGCATCGATCAGGTGCGGGCCGGCAGCGGCGACGATATTGCCAAGGTGGCGAAGCTCGGCGGCCGTTTGAACAAGGGCACCTTCACCTCGTCGGTGAAGGACTTCTACCTGACCAACCCGATCGCGCGGGCGTCGGCCGTGATGGCTGAATGCTCGGCGCTGGCCAAGAGCGGCTTCAAGCAGGCGGCGGAATAAGCATGGACACTTTCCTCTCGATTTACGTGCTGCCGGCGCTGCTGATCCTTCTGAAGTCGGTCGTGCTGATCGTCGTGCTTTTGATCGGCGTCGCCTACCTGCTCTATGCCGACCGCAAGATATGGGCGGCGGTGCAATTGCGTCGCGGCCCGAACGTCGTCGGTCCGTGGGGTACGCTGCAGGCCTTCGCCGACCTTTTGAAATTCGTCTTCAAGGAGCCGGTGATCCCGTCGGGCGCCAACAAAGGCGTGTTCCTTCTGGCGCCGCTGGTGTCGGCGGTACTGGCGATCTCGGCCTGGGCGGTCATTCCGGTCAATGACGGCTGGGCGATCGCCAACATCAATGTCGGCATCCTCTATGTCTTCGCCATCTCCTCGCTCGAGGTCTATGGCGTGATCATGGGCGGTTGGGCGTCCAACTCGAAATACCCGTTCCTCGGCGCGCTGCGCTCGGCCGCGCAGATGGTGTCCTACGAAGTCTCGATCGGCTTCGTCATCGTCACCGTGCTGCTCTGCGTCGGCTCGCTCAACCTCTCCGACATCGTCATGTCGCAGCAGGATGGGCTCGGCACCAAGCTCGGCTTGCCCAATACCTTCCTCGACTGGCATTGGCTGTCGCTGCTGCCGATGTTTGTGGTGTTCTTCATCTCGGCGCTCGCCGAGACCAACCGCCCGCCTTTCGACCTTGTGGAGGCGGAATCGGAACTCGTCGCCGGCCACATGGTTGAATATTCGTCGACGCCGTTCCTGCTCTTCTTCCTCGGCGAGTATGTCGCCGTCGTCCTGATGTGCGCACTGGCGACCATCCTGTTCCTCGGCGGCTGGCTGCCGCCGTTCAATTTCGCGCCCTTCACCTGGATACCGGGTGTGATCTGGTTCGTGCTGAAGATCTGCCTGACGTTCTTCATGTTCTCGATGGTGAAGGCTTTCGTGCCGCGCTACCGCTACGACCAGCTGATGCGGCTGGGCTGGAAAGTCTTCCTGCCGATCTCGCTGTTCATGGTCGTCGCCACCGCGGCCTTCCTCAAGATCACGGGGTTTGCGTGATGTCCGCTCTGGCCCAGGCCGCAAAATCGCTGCTGCTGAAGGATTTCGTCAGCGCCTTCTTCCTGTCGATGCGCCAGTTCTTCGCGCCGAAGGAGACGATCAACTATCCGCATGAGAAGGGGCCGACCAGCCCGCGCTTCCGCGGCGAACATGCGTTGCGCCGTTATCCGAACGGCGAGGAACGCTGCATTGCCTGCAAGCTGTGCGAGGCGATCTGCCCGGCGCAGGCGATCACCATCGAGGCCGGCCCGCGCCGCAATGACGGCACGCGCCGCACCGTGCGCTACGATATCGACATGGTGAAGTGCATCTATTGCGGCTTCTGCCAGGAGGCCTGCCCGGTCGACGCCATCGTCGAGGGGCCGAATTTCGAATTCGCGACCGAGACGCGCGAGGAGCTTTACTACAACAAGGAAAAGCTGCTCGCGAACGGCGATCGCTGGGAGCGGGAGTTGGCGCGCAACATCGCGCTGGACTCGCCGTATAGGTGATTAGCGTGCTTCTGCCCGTTCACGGGGAGAAGATGCCGGCAGGCAGATGAGGGGCGGCGCCAGCTTCTGGAAACTTGGCGTTACCCCTCATCCGGCCCTTCGGGCCACCTTCTCCCCGTAAACAGGGAGAAGGAACAAGAAAGTGGACGGCGCAACGTCGTCCGTCTAAGGAACACGCGGTTTCGAACCGGAGGCGGGTCGGAGTCGAAATTTGGAACCCGGGGGAACCCATGCTGAGTGGACTAGAGGCGGCCTTTTTCTACCTCTTCGCCTTTATCGCCGTGGCGTCGGCCTTCATGGTCATTTCGTCGCGCAACCCCGTGCATTCGGTGCTCTTCCTGATCCTCACCTTCTTCAACGCAGCCGGCCTGTTCATGCTGACCGGCGCCGAGTTCCTGGCGATGATCCTGCTCGTCGTCTATGTCGGCGCGGTGATGGTGCTGTTCCTGTTCGTCGTCATGATGCTCGACGTCGACTTCGCCGAGATGAAGCAGGGCGCCCTGCAATATGCGCCGATCGGCGCGCTGGTCGGGCTGATCCTGGCGGCGGAGTTGATCATCGTGCTCGGCGGCTACACATTCGCGCCGCAGCTGGCCTCGACGGTCGCCAAGGCGACGCCGGATCTCGCCACGCGCTCCAACACGGCGGCGCTCGGCGACATCCTCTACACGGACTACCTCTATTATTTCCAGATTTCCGGCCTGGTGCTGCTGGTCGCCATGATCGGCGCCATCGTGCTGACGCTGCGCCACAAGCCGGGCGTCAAGCGGCAGTCGATCGCCGCGCAGGTCGGTCGCACGCCGGCGACAGGCATGGAAATCCGCAAGGTCAAAACGGGCGAGGGCATCTGAGATGGTCGTCGGCATTGCACATTACCTGACCGTATCGGCGATCCTGTTCACGCTCGGCGTGTTCGGCATCTTCCTGAACCGCCGCAACATCATCGTCATCTTGATGTCGGTCGAGCTCATCCTGCTCGCGGTCAACATCAATTTCGTCGCGTTCTCGGCGGCGCTGCATGACCTCGTCGGACAGGTGTTCGCCCTGTTCGTGCTGACGGTCGCGGCCGCTGAAGCCGCGATCGGTCTTGCCATTCTTGTCGTCTTCTTCCGCAACCGCGGCTCGATCGCGGTCGAAGACGTGAGCGCGATGAAGGGTTGACGGGAACCATCATGTATCAGGCTATCGTCTTCCTTCCGCTGCTCGGCTTCCTGATTGTGGGCCTGTTCGGCAATTCGCTCGGCGCCAAGGCTTCCGAATACATCACCTCCGGCTTCCTGGTGATCGCGGCTATCCTGTCCTGGATCGCCTTCTTCACCGTCGGCTTCGGCCATGGCGAGGTGTTCACCGTGCCGGTGCTGCGCTGGATCCAGTCAGGCGGCATCGACGCCTCCTGGGCGCTCAGGATCGACACGCTGACAGTGGTGATGCTGGTCGTCGTCAACACGGTGTCGGCGCTGGTTCACATCTATTCGATCGGCTACATGCACCACGATCCGAACCGGCCGCGCTTCTTCGCCTATCTGTCGCTGTTCACCTTCGCGATGCTGATGCTGGTGACCGCCGACAACCTCATCCAGATGTTCTTCGGCTGGGAAGGCGTCGGTCTCGCTTCCTACCTGCTGATCGGCTTCTGGTACAAGAAGCCGTCGGCCAACGCCGCCGCAATCAAGGCCTTTGTCGTCAACCGTGTCGGCGACTTCGGCTTCGCGCTCGGCATCTTCGGCGTGTTCGTGCTGTTCGGCTCGGTCAATCTGAGCACCGTGTTTGCCAATGCGGCGTCATTCCTGCCGGCCGAAGGCGCGCCTGCCGGCGCCGCCGTGCTGACTTTCCTCGGCCATGCGCTCGACAAGCAGACGGCTCTGACCGTGGTCTGCCTGCTGCTCTTCATGGGCGCCATGGGCAAGTCGGCGCAGGTGCCGCTGCACACCTGGCTGCCGGACGCCATGGAAGGCCCGACGCCGGTCTCGGCGCTCATCCATGCCGCGACCATGGTGACCGCCGGCGTGTTCATGCTGGCCAGGCTGTCGCCGCTGTTCGAGCTGTCGCACTCGGCGCTGACCGTCGTCACCTTCATCGGCGCCTTCACCGCCTTCTTCGCGGCGACCGTCGGCCTCGTCCAGAACGACATCAAGCGCGTCATCGCCTATTCGACCTGCTCGCAGCTCGGCTATATGTTCGTGGCGCTCGGCGTCGGCGCCTATGGCGCGGCGATCTTCCATCTGTTCACGCACGCCTTCTTCAAGGCACTGCTGTTCCTCGGCTCCGGCTCGGTCATCCATGCGGTGTCCGACGAGCAGGACATGCGCAAGATGGGCGGGCTGCGCAAGCTGATCCCGACCACCTACTGGATGATGATTGTCGGCACGCTGGCGCTGACCGGCGTCGGCATCCCGGCAACGGTGATCGGCACCGCCGGTTTCTTCTCCAAGGACGCAATCATCGCGACCTCCTTCGCCAGCCACAATGCGGTCGCCGGCTTTGCCTTCATCCTGCTGGTGGTCGCCGCCTGCTTCACCAGCTTCTATTCGTGGCGCCTGATCTTCATGACCTTCCACGGCGAGCCGCGCGCCAGCCACGAGGTCATGCATCATGTCCATGAATCGCCGCCGGTGATGCTGGTGCCGCTCTATGTTCTGGCGGCCGGCGCGCTGTTCGCGGGCATCATCTTCCACGGCGCCTTCATCGGCGAGGGCTATGCCGAATTCTGGAAGGCGTCGCTGTTCACGCTGCCGGACAACCACATCCTGCACGAGATCCACGAACTGCCGCTCTGGGTGGAACTGGCGCCGTTCGTCGCCATGGTGATCGGCCTGCTGGTTGCCTGGAAATTCTATATCCGCTCGCCGGAACTGCCCCGCAGCGTCGCCGCCAACCATCGCCTGCTCTACGCCTTCCTGCTCAACAAGTGGTATTTCGACGAGCTCTACGACTTCCTGTTCGTGCAGCCGGCCAAGCGCCTCGGCAGGTTCCTGTGGAAGACCGGTGACGGCACGATCATCGACGGGCTCGGCCCCGACGGCGTCTCGGCGCGTGTCGTCGACGTCACCAACCGCGTCGTCAAGCTGCAGACCGGCTATCTTTACCATTATGCCTTCGCCATGCTGATCGGCGTGGCCGCTCTCGTCACCTGGATGATGCTCTGATGACTGACTGGCCAATCCTCTCGCTGGTCACCTTCCTGCCGCTGGTTGGTGTTCTGCTCATCCTGTTCATCAGCGACGACAGTGAAAACGCGCGCCGCAACATCCGCGCCATCGCCTTCATCACGACGGCGTTCACCTTCGTCGTCTCGCTGTTCATCTGGACGGGCTTTGACAATTCGCAGGCTGGCTTCCAGTTCGTCGAGAAGCACGCCTGGCTGGATTCGGGCATTTCCTACCACATGGGGGTCGACGGCATCTCGATGCTGTTCGTCATCCTGACGACGTTCCTGATGCCGCTTTCCATCCTCGCCTCCTGGGAAGCGATCGAGAAGCGGGTCAAGGCCTATATGATCGCCTTCCTGATCCTCGAGACGCTGATGATCGGCGTATTCTGCGCGCTCGACATCGTGTTGTTCTACGTCTTCTTCGAAGCCGGCCTGATCCCGATGTTCATCATCATCGGCGTGTGGGGCGGCAAGCGGCGCGTCTATGCCTCGTTCAAGTTCTTCCTCTACACACTCGCCGGTTCGGTGCTGATGTTGCTCGCCATCATGGCGATGTTCTTCCAGTCGGGCACCACGGACATCCCGACACTGCTGACGCATCAGTTCCCGGCCAACATGCAGACCTGGCTGTGGCTGGCCTTCTTCGCGTCCTTCGCGGTGAAGATGCCGATGTGGCCGGTACACACCTGGCTGCCCGATGCCCACGTCGAGGCGCCGACGGCGGGCTCGGTCATCCTGGCGGCCATCCTCTTGAAGATGGGCGGGTACGGCTTCCTGCGCTTCTCGCTGCCGATGTTCCCGGAAGCGTCGGCGATGTTCGCGCCTCTGGTGTTCACGCTCTCCGTCGTCGCCATCATCTACACCTCGCTGGTGGCGCTGATGCAGGAGGACATGAAGAAGCTGATCGCCTATTCGTCGGTCGCCCATATGGGCTTCGTGACCATGGGCATCTTCGCCATGAACCAGGAAGGCGTGCAGGGCGCAATCTTCCAGATGCTCAGCCACGGCCTCGTGTCGGGCGCGCTGTTCCTGTGCGTCGGCGTCATCTACGACCGCATGCATACGCGCGAGATCGACGCCTATGGCGGCCTCGTCAACAACATGCCGAAATACGCCACCGTCTTCATGATCTTTACCATGGCCAATGTCGGCCTGCCGGGCACCAGCGGCTTCATCGGCGAGTTCCTGACCATGCTCGGTGTGTTCAAGGTCAACACCTGGGTGGCGTTCTTCGCCGCGACCGGCGTCTTCCTGTCGGCGGCTTACGCGCTTTGGCTGTATCGACGCGTGATCTTCGGCGCGCTGACCAAGGACAGCCTGAAGAACCTGCTCGATCTTTCGCCGCGCGAGAAGGCGATCATCTACCCGCTGGTGGTGCTGGTCATCTTCTTCGGCGTTTATCCGGCGCCGGTGTTCGACGCGACGGCCCAATCGGTCAAGGCGCTCGTCACCAACGTCACCGCATCCATCAATTCCGCGCAGACCGCGGCGGCGAACTGACCGGGGAATAGACCATGACGCCGGACCTTCTCTCCAGCCTTTCACTCTCGACGCCGGAACTGATCCTCGCTGTCGGCGCGCTGGTGCTCCTGATGATCGGAGCCTATTCGCGCTCCAACAACACCATGACCGTGACCGGCCTGGCCGTCCTTGTGCTGGTGGTGGCCGGACTCTGGCTCGCCTTCTCCGGCGGGCAAGGCGCTGCCTATGGCGGCGCCTTCGTGCAGGATGCCTTCGGCGCCTTCATGAAGATGCTGGCACTGATCGGATCGGCGGTTTCGCTGGTGATGTCGATGCGCTTTGCGCGCCAGGAGCATTTCGACAAGTTCGAGTTCCCGGTGCTTATCCTGCTCTGCACGCTCGGCATGCTTCTGATGATCTCGGCCAACGGCATGATCGGGCTTTATCTCGGGCTCGAGCTGCAATCGCTGGCGATCTATGTGCTGGCGGCGATCAACCGCGACAATTTGCGCTCGACCGAGGCGGGCCTGAAATATTTCGTCCTCGGCGCGCTGTCCTCGGGCATGCTGCTCTACGGCATCAGCCTCGTCTACGGTTACACCGGCAACACCGGCTTCCAGGAGATCGCGACGGCCCTTGGCAGCGGCGAGCGCCAGCTCGGCCTCGTCTTCGGCCTGGTGTTCGTGCTCGCCGGCCTCGCCTTCAAGATCTCGGCCGTGCCGTTCCACATGTGGACGCCGGACGTCTATGAAGGCGCGCCGACCCCGATCACCGCTTTCCTGGCGGCGGCTCCGAAGATGGCGGCGATGGCGCTGATCGTGCGTGTCACCATGGGCGCCTTCAAGCCGATCGCTTCGGACTGGCAGCAGATCGTCGTCTTCATCTCGATCGCCTCGATGGCGCTCGGCGCCTTCGCGGCCATCGGCCAGACCAACATCAAGCGCCTGATGGCCTATTCCTCGATCGGCCATATGGGCTACGCGCTGGTCGGCCTTGCCGCCAACAGCCAGGCCGGCGTGCGCGGCGTCGCCATCTACATGCTGATCTATCTGGTGATGACGCTCGGCACCTTCGCCTTCATCCTCGCCATGCGGCGCAAGGAGGGCAATGTCGAGCAGATCAGCGACCTTTCCGGTCTCGCCTCGACCAACCCGGTCATGGCCACCATCCTCACCATCCTGATGTTCTCGCTGGCCGGCATTCCGCCGCTCGCGGGCTTCTGGGGGAAATGGTATGTGTTCCTCGCCGCCATCAACGCGCATCTTTACGCCCTGGCAATCATCGGCGTTCTGGCCTCGGTGGTGGGCGCCTACTATTACCTGCGCATCATCAAGATCATGTGGTTCGACGAGCCTGTCGGCGGCTTCGTTCCGATGGCCAGCGAGCTGCGCCTTGTGCTCGGCGTCAGCGGCGCCTTCGTGCTGTTCTACGTGCTGATCGGCGGGCCGATCGGCAGCTACGCCGAAGCCGCCGCGAAGACCTTCTTCTGACGGGATGGCGTTTCGGCTGGCTCCAACCGCGGCGTCGGAGGGGTTCCGGCTCGAGGCGCATGACAGCGTCGGCTCCACCAACGCGCTGGCGCTGGAGCACGCGCGCGCCGGCGATTCCGGCAAGCTCTGGGTCGTGTCGAAGAAGCAGGTGAGCGGCCGCGGCCGGCGCGGGCGCGCCTGGGCGACCCCGGAAGGCAATCTTGCGGCGACACTGCTCCTAGTTCCGGGCGGCGAGCTGCGGCTGGCAGCGACGCTTGGCTTCGTCGCGGGGCTGGCGCTGGCCGACGCGCTCGACGCCGTCGTGCCGAAAGGCCGGATCGCCGTCGCCTTGGATGGCGCGAGCCAGGGGCGCAACCGCTTCGAGCTGAAATGGCCGAACGACGTGCTGGCCTCGGGCGCCAAGCTTGCCGGCATCCTGCTGGAATCGGCGATGCTCGAGGGCGGCCGTTTCGCGGTCGCCATCGGCATCGGCGTCAATGTCGCGGCTTATCCCGAGGACTTGCCTTATCCAGCGACCTCGCTCAGCGCGCTCGGCGCCGATTGCGATGCCGAAATGCTGTTCCTGGCGCTTTCCGATGCCTGGAGCGAGAATGCCAGGCTCTGGGACGACGGGCGCGGGCTCGATGCCATCAGAAAACGCTGGCTTGCCCGCGCGGCGGGGCTTGGCGGCGAGGTTGCTGTCAGAATTGACGGCAATGTGGTGCGCGGCGTCTTCGAAACCATTGACGAGGACTGCCGTTTCGTGATCCGCGACGATGAAGGATCGGTTTTGACGATCGCGGCGGGCGACGTGCATTTCGGCGCTGTCGCCTCGGCCCGGGTATAGTTTTATTTTGCGCCGTTCCGGACGAAGTCATTGACTACGGTTTTCCCGGAATTGCTCCAACGGCTTGGCCTGACGGCCAGGAAGGAAAGAATTCATGGCGAATAGAGAAAACGCCGAGCTCGTTTTCGCGCCGTTGGGCGGCGTCGGCGAGATCGGCATGAATTTCGCCCTTTATGGTTATGGGCCCGCTGATGCGCGCGAATGGATCGTCGTCGATGTCGGCGTCACCTTTCCCGATAGCGCGCATCCCGGCGTCGATCTCATCCTGCCCGATACGCGCTTCATCGAGGAGAACATCGACGGCCTGCGCGGCATCGTCATCACCCACGCGCATGAGGACCATTACGGCGCGCTGCTCGATATCTGGCCGAGGCTCAAGGCGCCGGTCTGGATGACGCCGTTCACCGCAGGCCTGCTCGAAGCCAAGCGGCAGGGCGAGCAGAACGCGCCGAAGATTCCAGCGTCCATCTACCGGGCCGGCGAGAAATTCACCATCGGACCGTTCGAGATCGAGGCCATTCCGGTGGCGCACTCGATTCCCGAGCCGATGTCGCTGGCGATCACCACGCCGGCCGGCACCGTCATCCATACCGGCGACTGGAAGATCGACCCGGAGCCGACGATCGGGCCGAAGACCGACGAGGCGCGGTTCCGCGCCTATGGCGACAAGGGCGTGCTGGCGCTGATCTGCGATTCCACCAACGCGCTGAGGGAAGGGGAGTCGCCGTCGGAAGTGGCGGTGGGCGAGGGCCTAAAGGGCGTCATCGAGAAGGCCAAGGGCCGCGTCGCGGTCACCACTTTCTCCTCCAATGTCGGGCGCATCGTCTCGATAGCGCGCGCGGCGCGCGATGCCGGCCGGCAGTGCCTGGTGCTCGGCCGCTCGCTGAAGCGCGTCATCGACGTGGCGGGCGAGCTCGGCTACATGGATGGCCTGCCGGAGTTCATCGCCGAGGAAGACTATGGCTATATCCCGCGCGAGAACCTGGTGATCATCTGCACCGGCAGCCAGGGCGAGCCGCTCGCCGCGCTGGCAAAGCTGTCGCGCGACGAGATGAAGTCGGTGGCGCTGACGGCCGGCGACACGGTGGTGTTCTCCTCGCGTACCATTCCCGGCAACGAGAGGGCGATCCTGGAAATCAAGAACCGGCTGATCGACCTCGGCATGAAAATTATCGAGGATGGCGACGCGCTGGTGCATGTGTCGGGCCATCCGCGCCGCAGCGAATTGCGCAAGATGTATGAATGGGTGCGGCCGCAGATCGGCGTTCCCGTGCATGGCGAGGCGGCGCATCTGGTGGCGCAAGGCTCGTTGATGTCGATGTCGGGCATCGGCCAGGTGGCGCAAGTGCGTGACGGCGACATGCTCAGACTCTGGCCCGGCCCGGCGACGATCATCGACCAGCTGCCGTTCGGCCGGCTGTACAAGGACGGGTTCTTGATCGGCACCGACCAGGCCATGGGCATACGCGACCGCCGCAGGCTCTCCTTCGCCGGTCATGTCGCGGTCAATGTCGTGCTCGACGACAAATACGAGCTCGCCGGCGACCCCGACCTGGTGGCGATCGGCGTGGCCGAGGCGGATGCCAGCGGCGAAACGCTGGAAGACCTGATGCTCGATGCGGCAATCGGCGCGGTGGACTCCATTCCGCGCCAGCGTCGAAAAGACGTCGACCTGGTGCAGGAAGCGGTGCGCCGCGCCGTGCGCGCCGCCGCCAACGAAGCCTGGGGCAAGAAGCCGCTGGTGACGGTGTTCGTCACGCGGTGACGAACAAGGGAATAGGGGAGTAGGGCAGTAAGGCAGTAAGGCAGTAAGGCAGTAACGGAGGAACGAGTACTCGCTTTCTTCAATCTTGTTTTCCCTACTCCCTTACTGCCCTACTCCCTTACTCCCCTAAAAGCGGAGCGCTTTATGCTTGGACGCCTGAACCATGTCGCGCTTGCCGTGCCGGATCTGGCTGCGGCGATGGCTGCCTATCGCGATATGCTGGGCGCGCGATTGAGCGCGCCGCAGGCGCTGCCGGAGCATGGCGTGACGGTGGTGTTCGTCGATGTCGGCAACACGAAGATCGAGTTGCTGGAGCCGCTGGGCGATGCCTCGCCGATCGCGGCGTTTCTCGAGAAGAACCCTTCGGGCGGCATGCATCACGTCTGCTATGAGGTCGACGATATCCTGGCTGCCCGCGACCATTTGAAAGCGAGCGGCGCACGGGTGCTCGGCGACGGCCACCCGAAGATCGGCGCGCATGGCAAGCCGGTGCTGTTCCTGCATCCGAAGGATTTCTTCGGCACGCTCGTCGAACTGGAGCAGGCATGAACTGGGTCCTGTTCGCGGCGCTGTTCTTCGTCACCTGGTGGCTGGCGCTGTTCATCGTTCTGCCGTTCAGCCTGCGCACGCAGGACGACGACAGAGATGTCACGCTTGGCACGGTTTCCAGCGCGCCGCGCGGGCCGCATATGCGGCGCGCCTTCCTGCGCGCGACGGTCGTGACGGTGGTCGTGATGGGTATTCTCTACGGGCTGACGATGGGGCTAGGATTCAGCTTCGACGACCTCATGCGGATCATGCCGGACTTTAGTCCGAATACCCATCACTGACGCTGAGAACACGGTCTCCGCAAGTATTGCGAAGCATGCGCGCGCAGGGGTTGAGATCGGAAGCCGGCTTCCGATTTTCGCGAGCGCGGGATGGTCTACCTGTTTGGCAGAGGGCTGGGCTAAGCAGATGATTGCACAAAAAAAATGCAAGGCACGAGGCCTTGCAATTTAAACGCGTCCGATCCGTTTCCGGTGTCCGGCGGCAGCGAGTTACCGCGCCTAGATCGCATCCTCCCAAGACTTTGACCGCGTAGGAGAGCAGATTTTTTTCCGCCCTCTCGGTTATCGGCGCACACTAGACCAAGGCAGGTGAAAATGTCACGAAGAATTTTGCCCGGAAACGGGCAATATCGTGCTGCACTGCACAATAGTGCGGCAAGGCTTGCTTGTGAATCGATCAAAAAGCCATTTGCGGCACTTTGCGGTCAAAATCGCCTTTTTGGTAAGGTGCAGAAGGCCCCATACTTTGGGGCACTCGGGTTTCCATTCGGCCATGAAATGGCTATGAAGCCCGGGCAAGCAGCCTCGGTTGCGCCGATTCCCCCGCGCCGCCATTTTCATTCACGGACCAGTCCATGCGTTTGTCGCGCTACTTCCTGCCCATTCTCAAAGAAAATCCCCGCGAGGCCGAGATCGTCTCGCACCGGCTGATGCTGCGCGCGGGCATGATCCGCCAGCAGGGGCAGGGCAGTTTTTCGTGGCTGCCATTGGGCAAGCGCGTGCTGGACAAAGTTTGCCAGATCATCCGCGAGGAGCAGAACCGCGCTGGCGCGCTGGAAATCCTGATGCCGACCATCCAGTCGGCGGATCTTTGGCGCGAAAGCGGCCGTTACAACGACTACGGCAAGGAGATGCTGCGCATCAAGGATCGGCAGGATCGCGACATGCTCTACGGTCCGACCAACGAAGAGATGGTCACCGAGATTTTCCGCGCTTACGTCAAGTCCTACAAGGACCTGCCGCTCAATCTCTACCACATCCAGTGGAAGTTCCGCGACGAGGTGCGCCCGCGCTTCGGCGTCATGCGCAGCAGAGAGTTCCTGATGAAGGACGCCTATTCCTTCGACCTCGATTTCGAGGGCGCCAGGGCCGCCTACAACCGCATGTTCGTCTCCTATCTCAGGACGTTCACGCGCATGGGCCTGCAGGCCATCCCGATGCGCGCCGATACCGGCCCGATCGGCGGCGACCTCAGCCACGAGTTCATCATCCTGGCCGAGACCGGCGAGAGCCAGGTGTTCTGCGACCGCGCTTATCTGTCGCTCGACGTGCCGGGCGCGAACACCAAGTTCTCCGACGATGCCGAGATCGGCGGCATCGTGACGAAATGGACGACGCCTTACGCGGCCACCGACGAAATGCATGACGAAGCTGCCTGGGAGAAGGTCGCCGAAGGCGACCGGCTTTCGGCGCGCGGCATCGAGGTCGGCCATATCTTCCATTTCGGCGAGAAATACTCCAAGCCGATGAACGCCAAGGTGACCGGCCCCGACGGCAAGGACCATTATGCGTCCGGCGGTTCCTACGGCATCGGCCCGTCGCGCCTGGTCGCGGCGATCATCGAGGCGAGCCATGACGAGAACGGCATCATCTGGCCGGAAGCGGTGGCGCCTTTCGACATCGGCCTGATCAACATGAAGGTCGGCGACGCCGAATGCGACCGCGTCTGCGACGAGCTCTATGCGGCGCTGACCTCGGCCGGCAAGGACGTGCTCTATGACGACACCGACCAGCGGCCGGGCGGCAAGTTCGCCACCGCCGACCTGATCGGCCTGCCGTGGCAGGTGATCGTCGGCCCACGCGGCGTGGCGGCGGGCGAGGTCGAGATCAAGAACCGCAAGTCGGGCGAGCGCGAGACGCTGCCGATCGCCGAGGCCAAGAAGCGCCTGGGTATCGCCGCATGAGCGAGGCGGCGACAGCGGCCAGGTCAGGAGCGGGCGCCTTTTCCGGCTTCGAGCGCATGGTGGCGTGGCGCTATCTGCGCTCGCGGCGCAAGGAGACGGTGATCTCCGTTATCGCCTCGATCTCCTTCCTCGGCATCATGCTCGGCGTCGCGACGCTGATCGTCGTCATGGCGGTGATGAACGGTTTCCGCGCCGAGCTGCTCACGCGCATTCTCGGCGTCAACGGCCATCTCATCGTGCAGCCGCTCGATTCGCCGCTGGAGGACTACGCCCAGGTTGCGAGCCGCATCAACGGCGTCTCAGGCGTCAAATACGCGATCCCGCTGATCGACGGCCAGGTGCTGGCGCAAGGCAATGTCGGCGGCGGCACGGGCGCCCTGGTGCGCGGCATCCGGGGCGAGGACCTCGGCAAGATCTCGATCGTTTCCAGCAACATCAAGCAGGGCACGCTCGACGGTTTCGACACCGGCGAGGGCGTAGCGATCGGCAAGCGCATGGCGGAAAGCCTCGGGCTGGTGCTCGGCGATACTATCACGCTGATCTCGCCGGACGGAGACGTGACGCCGCTCGGCACGACGCCGCGCATGAAGGGCTACAAGGTGGCCGCGATCTTCGAGGTCGGCATGTCGGAATATGACAGCTCGATCGTCTACATGCCGTTTTCGGAAGCGCAGCTCTATTTCAACATGGACGGGCGCGCGCAGACCATCGAGATCTATGTCGACAATCCCGACAATGTCGATGCGCTGAAGCCGCTGGTCGAGCAGGCGGCGCAGCGGCCGGTCGATCTCGTCGACTGGCGCCAGCGCAACGAGACCTTCTTCTCGGCGCTGCAGGTCGAGCGCAACGTCATGTTCATGATTCTCACGCTGATCGTGCTGGTGGCGGCGCTCAACATCATTTCGGGCCTCATCATGCTGGTGAAGGACAAGGGCCACGACATCGCCATCCTGCGCACCATGGGCGCCTCGCGCGGCGCGATCCTGCGCATCTTCCTGATGACCGGGGCGGCGATCGGCGTCACCGGCACGCTCGCCGGCGTGCTGCTCGGCGTCGTCATCTGCATCAACATCGAATCGATCCGCCAGTTCTTCTCGTGGATGACCGGCAGGATCCTGTTCAACCCCGAGCTCTATTTTCTCAGCCAGCTGCCGGCGAAGATGGACCCGCGCGAGACGACCTATGTCGTCATCATGGCGCTGGGCCTGTCCTTCATTGCGACGGTGTTTCCGGCCTGGCGGGCCGCCCGGCTCGATCCTGTCGAAGCCTTGAGGTACGAGTGATGGCCGAAGCCATTATCGAGCTGAAGGGCGTCGAGCGGCATTATGTCCAGGGGCCGCGCAAGCTCACCATTCTGAACGGCGCCGACTTTTCGCTCAGGCGCGGCGAGATGGTGGCGCTGGTGGCGCCATCGGGTTCCGGCAAGTCGACCTTGCTGCATACGGCGGGGCTGCTGGAGCGGCCCGATGCGGGCGACGTGATCCTCGCCGGCCGCGCCTGTGGCCGGCTCTCCGACGAAGAGCGAACCGCGATCCGCCGCAACGATATCGGCTTCGTCTACCAGTTCCATCATCTGCTGCCGGAATTCTCGGCGCTCGAAAACATCATGATGCCCCAGCTGATCAAGGGGCTTCCTCCCAAGGAGGCGTCGGAGCGGGCGGCACAGCTTCTGGACTACATGCAGATCGGCAAGCGCGCGCAGCACCGGCCGGCCGAGCTTTCCGGCGGCGAGCAGCAGCGTGTCGCCATTGCCCGCGCGGTCGCCAATGCGCCGCTGGTGCTCCTGGCCGACGAGCCGACCGGCAATCTCGATCCGACGACCGCCTCCTATGTCTTGGACGCGCTGGAAGCGCTGGTCCGGCAATCGGGGCTGGCGGCGCTGATCGTCACCCACAACCACGAGCTGGCCTCGCGCATGGACCGGCGGGTGACGCTGGCCCAAGGCAAGGTGGTGCCCCTGTAGGCCAAGCCGGTATTCGGATGAGGCTGGCCTGCGGACGGCAGTTTCCTGCGCTTCCGGTGCTCACGTACTTTAAGTACGCTCCGCTCCGGTTCTCGGAACCTACCATCCTCGACTCAGCCTGATCCGAATCTCGGTTTGGCCTGGCTCCGCGCAACGAACCTCATCGCTCGTCAACCTTTCCTTAACCCTGCCCAAACGGACCGGCTGAATTCGCTCCGCCGGGCTATCGACGGTCGTTGACATTCGAACAAAATTAGAACAAATTACGAACATACTAACAACGGAGAGAGTTATGTCTGATCTGGTTCAGGATGTCGTCTCGCTGGTTTGCATGAGCACCTTTCTCGTTTCCATGGCGATCTGGATCGGCGCCATGTGATCAGGCGGCCTTGCCGCCGCTGTTTCGGGCGGGCGAGGGCTCGCCTTGCGGGATGGGCAAGAACCCGCCTGGGACGGGCAAGAGCCCGGCCATTGTTGTTAAGTCTTTCTTGGCCGCGCCGGCGTAGGCTGCCCTCTCCAGACAGGAGCCCAAGACAGGGGAGCCAAGTGTCGGTCTTCGTCACGGTCACCCTCGTGGCCGGCAATCTCGGACTGATCTTCCTTTTGATGACCGTGCCGCTCGGGTCGCGCACGGTGACGGTTAGCCGCGTGATCAAGGCCGACCGCGAGCGCCTCTGGCAGGCGTTGTGGCCGTTCGGCGGCGACGCCGGGTGGTCCGGGGAAATCCTCTCCGCCGAGCCGCTGGACAGCGAGGGAACGGCGCTGATCAGATTGTCCTGGGATGGCCGGGACGGGCGGCCGATCGAACGCAAGTCGCGGTTCGAGGATGTCGGCGAGGGCAGCCGCTTCTCGATGACGGTCATCGAGGACACGGCGCTCGACCCGTCCTTCTGGGCGAATTATCGCGAGACCGTCGCGCTTTTGCCCGAGGGCGATGCGACGCGGGTGACGTTTACCCAGACCGACCGCTATCGCGGCGTTGCCTTCCTGGTCTTTCGCTTCTTCGCCATGCGCCGTGAGATACGCAAGCTGGATGTCTGGGCGGCAACCGGCACTTATCGCAAGGGCGGCTGGTTCGAGCATCCGCTGAGCCAGATCGGTTTCGCCGTGCTCTCGGCCCTGATCCTGTGGCCGTTCTTCGGCCTCAATATCGGCGGGCTGGCGCTGGCCGCGATCCTGACCTCAGTGGTCGCCCTGCACGAGCTCGGTCATATGGCCGCCTTCCGCCTGACGGGACATCGCCGGGCGCGCATGATCTTCATCCCGCTGCTTGGCGGCATTGCCATCGGCGGCAGGCCCTATGACAGCCGCTTCGAGGTTGCTTTCGTGGCGCTGATGGGCGCCGGCTTCTCCGCTTTCCTGGTGCCGGTGCTGATCGCCGCCAGCGGCTTCGCCAACGGCGAAGGCCATCGCCTGGCCGCCATGCTCCTGGCCACGCTCGCCGGCTGCGCGTCGCTGTTCAATATCGCCAATCTGGTGCCGGTGTGGAAATTCGACGGCGGTCAGGTGCTGCGCCAGATCTGCCCCGGCCCGGCAGCGCTCGCGCTGGCGTCCTTCCTGCTCTTGTCCGCGCTTCTCGCGCTCGGCTGGCGGGCCGGTTTCTCACCGAGCTTCCTGCTGATCGCCGGCGCGGTGTTCTCGATCCTCAGCCTCATCACCATGGGCAGCGGCGTCAAGCCGCGTCACGAGCTGAAGCCGATCAAGACCTTTGACCGATTGGCCATGGCCGGCGCTTTGCTCGCCGTCTTTGCCATCCATGGCTACGGTATGCTGTGGGCCTCCGCGCAGTTGATGTAGGGTGTGTCGATATTCAGGTGAGGCCGGCCTGCAAATGTCGGCTTCTTGCGCTTCCGGTACTATAAGTACGCTCCGCTCCGGTTCTCGGAACCGCCTTGTTTGGTCGCTTCGCGCCCGTCTTCGACTCCGACTCGGCCTGACCTGAATCTCAACACACCCCTAGGCGGAGCGGCTTAGCCAGCCTTCCGAGCCGGCTCCGCAGTCGGAACGGCGGCAGGTCCGAACACATCCTCGAAAGCGGCTTTCATCGCAAGGTCGAGGTCGGCCATGGTGACGGGAAGGCCGAGGTCGACGAGGCTGGTCACGCCATGATCCGAGACGCCGCAGGGCACGATGCCGCTGAAATGGCCGAGATCCGGCTCGACATTGATGGCGATGCCGTGGAAGCTCACCCAGCGGCGCAGCCGGATGCCTATCGCCGCGATCTTGTCCTCGGCCGGCGAGCCGTCCGGCAGGGCAGGGCGATCCGGCCGCACCACCCAGACGCCGACGCGATCCTCGCGCCGCTCGCCGCGCACGTTGAAGGCGGCAAGTGTTTCGATGATCCATCGTTCGAGCGCCGCGACGAAGGCGCGCACATCCTCGCGCCGGCGCTTGAGGTCGAGCATGACATAGGCCACGCGCTGTCCCGGACCGTGATAGGTGTATTCGCCGCCGCGGCCCGCGGCAAAGACCGGAAAGCGGTCGGGATCGATCAGGTCTTCGCCACGCGCGCTGGTTCCGGCGGTGTAGAGCGGCGGATGCTCGACCAGCCAGACCATTTCTCCGGCAGCGCCGCTGCGGATCGCCTCGGCGCGCGCCTCCATGAAGGCCAGCGCGTTTGGATAGGAGGTCAGGCCTGGTTCGATCACCCATTCCACCGGCGCCGAACCGGGCAGGGGCAGGAACGACGTGGCGATCTGGCTGCGTTCTGTCATGGAACTTTCTCGATGTTCCTCTCATATGGCGGCAATCGGCCAAAACGTCCAGTTTCACCGGTGTGAAGCCGGGCCGTAGAGGGTTGTGCAAATGAGCGACGAATATTCCGCTCAGCGCACTTGTTTCGCCGGAAACGATTTGCTACAGGCCCCGGGCCGGACGGTTCCGGCTCCTACCACGTGCGGTCGTGGCGGAATTGGTAGACGCGCAGCGTTGAGGTCGCTGTGGGGCAACCCGTGGAAGTTCGAGTCTTCTCGACCGCACCAAACCTTCTCCAAAGGCCTTGGAATTAGCGCTACCCTGCGACTGTTGTCGTTGCTGCCTGCGGTGCTCGTTTGCCAAACGAAAAGCGGCGGCGGGTCATGAAGACCGCGCCACCGCCTGGTATTCCTAGCCGGTTCAAAAGCTCGGGCTGGATCACGCCGCCTTCTTCGTCCGCGCCAGCGTGTCCGCCACCACTTCGCCGAAGGAGGCGGGGGTCGGCACGATGACGACGCCGGCTTCCTTGAGGATCTCGACCTTTTCCTGGGCCGATTCGCCGAACGCCGAGATGATCGCGCCGGCATGGCCCATGCGGCGGCCTTTCGGGGCGGAGAGCCCGGCGATGTAGGCGATCAGGGGTTTGCGCATGTTGTCGCGCGCCCAGATCGCGGCTTCGGCTTCCTGCGGGCCGCCGATCTCGCCGATCATCACCACGGCGTCGGTGTCGTCGTCGCGCTCGAAGAGCTGCAGAATGTCCTTGAAGGACGAGCCGTTGATGGGATCGCCGCCGATGCCGACGCTGGTCGACACACCTATGCCCAGCGCCTTCATCTGCGATGCGGCTTCATAGCCCAGCGTGCCGGAGCGGCCGACAATGCCGACGCGTCCCGGCAGATAGATGCTGCCCGGCATGATGCCCATTAGCGCCTGTCCGGGCGTGATGACGCCGGCGCAGTTCGGGCCGACGAGGCGCATGCGGTCCTCGAAGCGGTAGCGGCGCATGTAGCGCTTGACCTGCATCATGTCCTGCGAGGGGATGCCGTCGGTGATGCAGACGCAGAGCTTTATCCCGGCATCCGCCGCTTCCATGATCGAATCGGCGGCGAAGGGCGGCGGCACGAAGACGATGCTCGCCTCGGCGCGGGTCTCGCGCACCGCGCCCTTGACGGTGTTGAAGACCGGCAGGCCGAGATGCATCTGGCCGCCCTTGCCGGGGGTGACGCCGCCGACCAGCTTGGTGCCGTAGCGCTTCATGTCTTCCGCATGGAAGCTGCCGATCTTGCCGGTGAAGCCTTGCACGATGACGCGGGTGCTGCGGTTGAGCAGGATTGCCATTTTCTCGACCTCCCTCAGGCTGCTTTCTTGTTCTTGGTGGCTTCGCGCCAGGCGGCGACGGCCTTTTCGGCGGCCTCGGCCAGCGTGTCGGCGACGATCACCGCCTCGCCGGAGTCGGCCAGGATCTTGCGCCCTTCCTCGACCTTGGTGCCGGAAAGGCGCACCACCAACGGCACGTCGACGCCGACCTCGCGGATCGCCTTGATGACGCCTTCGGCCACCCAGTCGCAGCGGTTGATGCCGGCAAAGATGTTGACCAGGATGGTCTCGACTTGTTTGTCGCCGAGCACGGCGCGGAAGGATTTTGCCACGCGCTCCGGCGAGGCGCCGCCGCCGATGTCGAGGAAGTTGGCCGGCTCGCCGCCGGCGATCTTGATCATGTCCATCGTCGCCATGGCGAGGCCAGCGCCGTTGATGATGCAGCCGATATTGCCGTCCAGACCGACATAGGAGAGGCCGCGGTCGCTGGCGAAGGTCTCGCGCGGGTCTTCCTGGCTTTTGTCGCGCAGCTCGGAGATTTCCGGGCGGCGGAACAGCGCGTTCTCGTCGAACGACATCTTCGCGTCGAGCGCGACCAGGCTGCCGTCGCGCGTGACCACCAGCGGATTGATCTCCAGCATCGAGGCGTCGTAGTCGCGGAACACCTGGTAGCAGCCGAGGATGGTTTCCGTCGCCTTGCCGATCAGGCCGCTTTCGAGCCCGAGGCCGAAGGCGATCTCGCGCGCCTGAAAACCCTGCATGCCGACACCGGGATCGACGGTGGCGCGGATGATGGAATCCGGCTGCTTTTCGGAGATGTCCTCGATCTCCATGCCACCGGCTGCCGACGCCACGATCATGACGCGCTCTTCCTTCCGGTCGAGCACAAAGCCGAGATAGAGCTCCTGCGCGATGTCGACGGCTTCCTCCAGATAGAGGCGCGAGATCAGCTTGCCGCGCGGGCCGGTCTGCTGCGTCACCAGCTTGCGTCCGAGCATGGCTTCGGCGGCGTTGGAGATCTCCTCGTCATTCGAGCAGAGTTTTATCCCGCCGGCTTTGCCGCGCGCGCCGGAATGAACCTGCGCCTTCAGCACCCATTTCGAGCCGCCGATCTCGCGCGCGCGGTAGGTCGCCTGCTCGGGGCTGTAGGCGAGGCCGCCGCGCGGCACATGCACGCCGTGGCGGGCAAGCAGTTCCTTGGCCTGGTATTCGTGGATGTCCATCTTGTCCTCCCAGTTTTTTTACTGCGCGGCGTGAACCTGGCCGGCGCGCTCGATCGCTTCGTTGACCACCAGCACATTGCGCGCCATGCGTTCCGACGCGGCGTCGATCATCTTGCCGTCGAGCGCGGCTGCGCCCTTGCCCAGCGCCTCCGCTTCCTTCAGCACCTCGAGGATGCGGCGGGCGCGGGTGACCTCTTTCTCCGGCGGCGAAAATACGTCGTTGGCGAGAGCGATCTGCGAGGGATGGATCGCCCATTTGCCTTCGATGCCGAGGGCCGCGGCGCGCCTGGCGGCCGCCTTGTAGCCTTCAGGATCGGAGAAATCGCCGAACGGCCCGTCGATGGCGCGCAAGCCATAGGCGCGGCAGGCGACCGTCATGCGCGACAGCGCGAAATGCCATTGGTCGCCGGGATAGTCAGGGTTCAACCCGCCGATGTTGACTGTGCGCGCCTTGTTGCTCGCGGCATAGTCGGC
This sequence comes from Mesorhizobium sp. M2A.F.Ca.ET.043.02.1.1, assembly GCF_003952405.1. Classification (NCBI taxonomy): domain Bacteria; kingdom Pseudomonadati; phylum Pseudomonadota; class Alphaproteobacteria; order Hyphomicrobiales; family Phyllobacteriaceae; genus Mesorhizobium; species Mesorhizobium sp. M2A.F.Ca.ET.043.02.1.1. The sequence goes on along the minus strand of NZ_CP034445.1, from coordinate 694,420 downwards.
GACGCCGAAATGCATCGCTTCGAGACGTCCGGGCGTGGCGGCGATCGCCTCGACATTGGCCATGCCGAGCGCGGTCTCGATCAGTGCTTCGAGGCCGACGCGGGTCTTAAAGCCCTTGGCCATCTCGATCTGGTTGACCATGGCCTCGACCATATAGAGGTCTGCGGGAACGCCGACCTTCGGCACCAGGATGGTGTCCAGCCGGTCGCCGGCCTGTTCCATGACGTCGACGACGTCGCGGTACATGTAATGGGTGTCGAGGCCGTTGATGCGCACCGAGACGGTCTTGCCTTTGGCGCGCCAGTCGATGTCGTTCAGCGCCTGGATGATGTTCTTACGGGCGCGCTCCTTGTCGGGCGGCGCCACCGCGTCCTCGATGTCGAGGAAGACGAAGTCGGCGGCGCTGTTCGCGGCCTTGTCGATCATCTCCGTGCTGGAGCCTGGAACGGCCAGCTCGCTGCGCTGGAGCCTGAGTTTCTTCAGGTGGTGGATGGTGTGGCTCATGGTGCGCCCCTTATGCCGCCTTGGCGACCGGCATTTCGGCCGTGCGGCGGAAGTGCTCGATCGCCGCCGCCACGCCTGAGCCCGGCGCCAGGCGCACGCCGCAATCGAGCAGCGCCATTTCGGCCGCCGACAGCGAGGCCAGCACCATCACTTCGTTCAGCCAGCCGAGATGGCCGATGCGGAAGACCTTGCCGGCAACCTTGTTGAGGCCGCCGCCAAGCGATGTCTGGTATGCGCTGTAGGCGCGCTTGACGACGTTGGCGCTGTCGATGCCTTCCGGAACCAGGATGGCGCTGACCGTGTCGGAGTGCCATTGCGGCGCCTTGGCGCAAAGCTTCAGGCCCCAGGCGTCGACCGCCTTGCGCACGCCTTCGGCGAGCCGATGGTGGCGGGCGAAGATGTTCTCCAGCCCCTCCTCGGCGATGAGGTCGAGCGAAGCGCGCAGGCCGCGCAGCAGCTGCGTCGCCGGCGTGTAGGGGAAATAGCCCGCGTCGTTGGTGCGGATCATGTCCTCGAAGGAGAAGTAGCAGTGCCGGTGCGTCGCGACCCGCGAAGCGGCAAGCGCCTTCTGGCTGACCGACAGGAAGCCGAGGCCGGCGGGCAGCATGAAGCCCTTCTGCGAACCGCTGACGGCGCAATCGACGCCCCATTCCTCCTGGCGAAAATCGATCGAGCCGATCGAGGACACGCCGTCGACGAAAAGGAGTGCTGGGTGGTTCGTGGCATCGAGCGCGGCGCGGCAGCCGGCGACGTCGCTGGTGACGCCGGTCGCGGTCTCGTTCTGAGTGCAGAAGACGGCCTTGATGCGGTGCGCCTTGTCGGCCTTCAGCCGCTCCGCATAGAGGTCGAGCGGAACGCCGGTGCCCCACTCGCAATCGATGACATCGACGTCGAAGCCGAGCCGCTCGGCCATGTCGACCCACAGATGCGAGAACTGGCCGAAGCGCGACATCAGCACCTTGTCACCGGGGCTGAGCACGTTGGTCATCGCCGCTTCCCAGGCGCCAGTGCCGGAGGACGGATAGATGAAGACGCGGCCGGTCTCGTTCTTGAAGACTCGTCTGATGTCCTCGAACAGCGGCAGCGTCAGGTTGGGGAAGGAGGCGGCGCGCATATCCTCCATCGGCAGGTTCATGGCCTGCCGGACCTGCTCCGGAATGTTGGTGGGCCCCGGGATGAAAAGATGCGTGAACCCAGCCATGCGAAATTCCTCCGATCGTTTTTGATTGTGGAGGAAGTTTCGTCCTGGCGAGGCTCGCCAACAACACCTTGCTGGGTAAGTTGTTGGCCCTTGCGGGTGGGATGGACCTACCCGTCTGGCCTACCCGATCGGCCTACCCGGCAGGCGATTTGGACGTGCGTTGTTTCTCGCTGGAATAGAGCGCGACGGCCATGGCGCGATTGCGCACGTCCAGCTTGTCGTAGAGATTCTTCAGGTGGTACTTCACCGTGTTCTCGGAAATCCCTGTACGCGTGGCGATCTGCAAATTGGTCCAGCCGTCGGACAGCACCGCCAGCAGTTCCCGCTCGCGCACGGTGAGCCGGGACAAGGGCGTGTCGTTGACCTTGTTGATGTCGATATAGGGAATGCAGATGCGGCCATGCGCGACCGCCAGGATCGTCTCGAAGATCACCGGCGGCTCGTCGAACTGGAAGCAATAGCCTTGAGCGCCGAGGCGCACGCATTGCTTCAGGATGCCGATGTCGTGGTCGTTGGAAAAGATCGTGATGCGCACGCCAAGCTCGCGGCTCTGAACTTCCGTCAGCACGTCGGCGCCGTCCATGTCGGCGAGCTTCCAGCCGACGACGGCGACATCGAACTGTGTGGCAGTGGCCATATCCAGGAATTGCGCGCCGCTGTGCACAACACCGAGCAGATCGAAGCGGCCGTCGCATTCCAGCATTTCGCGCAGCGCCGAAACGACGAAAGGATTGCGTTCGGCGACGACCACGCGAACGCGCTGCCCGCCAGCTGTTTCTTCCGTTTTCCGCGACGCGAGGTTCAAGGCCTGCCGCTCACCTTTTCGATTCCACCCATTCGTCGGCCTCTTCGCACCGTGCCATGACAATTCTGCCTCAACGGGGAAGGGGTGCTCTTTCCCCAGCGACATGCGCTGTCGCGTCGGCTGGAGGGATTGTCACAGCCGCGACGCGGGCGCCGCGCGCTGCTTCCGAGAGGTTGCGAGGCAAAGGCGACCGTCACATTTCCTTGGCTATTCCGCGCGCTAGAGCGACATCTTTCGAAGACGAATCCTGCCACCGCGCTATCTGCAGCACAGGGTTTGGATTTCCCGAAAAGCGGTTTCCACTTTTCGGGATCATGCACTAGACCTCATTTCGGGATTCCTCGATGCGGGAGGCGCTGGTGGAAGGCCAGAACAGACAGACGACCGATGTCGCGCCCGCCGAGGAGCATCACGCCGACATCTATGGCGAGGACGGTGCCGTGCGCGCCTCCTTCCTTGCCCAGATCGGCGCAGCGATCGCCGACCGCGACACGATCACCCTCAAGCGCGAAGTCGACGACCTGCACCAGTCGGAACTCGGCGATGTGCTGGAGGCGCTTCATCCCGAACAGCGCCGGGCGCTGGTCGAATTGCTCGGTTCCGACTTCGACTTCTCCGCGCTGACCGAGGTCGACGAGGCGATCCGCCTCGACATCGTCGACAATTTGCCCAACGCGCAGATCGCGCAGGCGGTGCAGGAGCTCGATTCCGACGACGCCGTCTACATTCTCGAGGACCTCGAGAAGGAAGACCAGGACGAGATCCTGTCGCAGCTGCCCTTCACCGAGCGCATCAGGCTGCGGCGCGCGCTCGACTATCCGGAAGAAACCGCCGGCCGGCGCATGCAGACCGAGTTCGTCGCCGTGCCGCCGTCCTGGACGATCGGCCAGACCATCGACTACATGCGCGAGGACAAGAACCTTCCCGAGCGCTTCAGCCAGATCTTCGTCATCGATCCGAGCTTCAAGCTGCTCGGCGCCATCGACCTCGATCAGATCCTGCGCACCAAACGCGCGGTCAAGGTCGAGGAGGTCATGCATGAGACGCTGCATGCGATCCCGGCCACGATGGACCAGGAAGAGGCGGCCCGCGAGTTCGAGCAGTATAATTTGCTCTCCGCCGCCGTGGTCGACGAGAACGGGCGGCTGGTCGGCGTGCTGACCATCGACGACGTGGTCGACGTCATCCAGGAGGAGGCGGAGGAGGACCTTCTGCGCATGGGCGGCGTCGGCGACGAAGAATTGTCCGACACCGTGCTCGCCACCTCGCGCTCGCGCGTGCCCTGGCTGCTGGTCAATCTGCTGACCGCCTTCCTCGCCGCGTCGGTGATCGGCCTGTTCGACCGCACGATCGAGCATATCGTGGCGCTTGCCGTGCTAATGCCGATCGTCGCCGGCATGGGCGGCAATGCCGGCTCGCAGACCATGACCGTCACCGTGCGGGCGCTGGCGACCAGGGACCTCGATATCTACAATGCCGCGCGCATCATTCGCCGCGAGCTCGGCGTCGGTTTCATCAACGGCGTGGTGTTCGCGGTGCTGATCGGCATGGTCGCCGGATTCTGGTTCCGCGACCCCAATCTGGGCGGCATCATCGCGGCGGCGATGATCATCAACATGTTCGCCGCGGCACTTGCGGGCATCCTGATCCCGCTGGTGCTTGATCGTTTCAAGATCGATCCGGCGGTTGCCTCGGCCGTCTTCGTCACCACCGTCACCGACTGTGTCGGCTTCTTCGCCTTTCTGGGGTTGGCGACGTGGTGGTTTAGAGTGCCCTAGGACAGTCGATATTCAGGTGAGGCCGGCCTGCAAATGGCGGTCTCTTGCGCTTCCGGTGCTCACGTACTTCAAGTACGCTCCGCTCCATTTTCGACTCGGCCTGACCTGAATCTCGACAGTCCTTTGGCGAAAGTCGCTTCAATTGACTTTTACGTAAATGCCGTGCGAGGCTGCCGCGGGGTCAGGTGCCGATTCCGGCGCTGCATGGGTATCACAGTAGGGAAGGGCGACGCTGAACGTGGCGATGCCTTGGCTTGGGAGTGGGAATGCGGGAATATTACACGATCACCGAGCTGACACGGGAGTTCGACGTGTCGACGCGGACGTTGCGTTTTTACGAGGACGAAGGGCTGGTGCAGCCGGTGAGACGCGGCCGCACGCGGCTATTCCGGCCGTCCGACCGGCATCTCATCCGTCAGATCATGCGGGGAAAAAGGCTCGGCTTCTCGATCAACGAGATCCGCGAGATCATCCAGATGTACAAGGAGCCGCCCGGCGAGGTCGGCCAGCTAAAGCTGATGATCCGGCGTATCGAGGAAAAGCGCGAGGATCTGCGCCAGAAGCGGCGCGACCTGGAAGAGACGTTGGCCGAGCTCGACCAGGCCGAGGAATCCTGCGTGGAGCGGCTGGCTGAACTGGGTGTGAATACGTAGGCATGGCTGCCGATGGCGGTTGGCTGGGCCTTCTGAATTCGTCATCCTAGGGCGGAGCAAGGAGCGAAGCGACGCGCGCAGACCCTAGGATCCATGCCGTGACGCTAAGGCGTGCAACGATTGCAGAATTCTGCGCCGTTGCGCTCTATGACGGAGGTCACGGCGATGGATCCTCGGGTCAAGCCCGAGGATGACGACGTCCCGAACGCTCAGGCTAATCGCCAGGCCACTCAACCTCAAATCCAGCGCCGGACCCGCTTGGCATAGTCCCGATATTTCTTGCCGAACTTCGCCGCCAGGATCTTTTCCTCCTTCTCGATCGCCAGCTTCTGCGTCGCGAAGGCGGCGAGGAAGGCGAAGATCAGGAACCAGGCGATGCCGGTGATGAAGGCGACGCCGATCAAGAGCAGCGTGTTGGCGAGATACATCGGGTTGCGGGTAATGCCGAAAGGACCCGACGTCACCAGGTGGTCGGGCTCGGCATTGGGGTCGAGCGTCGTCCTGGCCTTGAACATGGCGCGGATGGCCGTGATCCAGAGCATGGCGACGCCGAACAGTGCCACCCAGCCGACGCCGAACAGGAGATCGCCAAAAATGTCGCCGATCCAGGGCAGCGGATAGAGCATGCCGAGGACGACGCTCGCTGCGATCGCCACGACATAGATTATCGGCGGCCAGGGAATGATCCCGTGTCTGGGCTTTGCGATGCCCGTCATTGCTGCCCTCCCTGCATCTGGTCCTCGGTCGCGGCGGTGCAGGTTTCCGCAAGATCGGACAGGTGCGATTTCCAGACGCTGGACTGGTCGTTGGCGTAGAGCTTGTCGAGAGACCCTTCGCCCTTCAGCGTGTCCAGCATGCAGCCACAATAGCTCGTACAGAACTTGCTGTCGCGCTGCTGTTCGCACTGCGCCTGGCAAGCCGGCAGGAAACCGGCCTCCTTGTCCTGGGGGGCGGCGGGCATGACTTGCGAGAACAGCCAGACCGAGCCGAACAGAAGCGGCTGATGGATGAGGTAGAAGGCGAGGCTGTGGCGTCCGATGAAGGTCAGCGGGTTCGACCAGCGGCCCGGTATCCATGTCCCCAGCCGGGCAAGCAGGCCTGTGACGGAAGCCAGCTCGACCGCGGCGATGCCGGCAAGCACTGCGCCGAACCAGGGAAAGAGCGGCACATAGTCGTTGGAACGCGGGTTTGTGGCGGAGAGGCCGACCCACCACAGCGCCGGATGATCGAAGAATTCCGACCGCAGATAGTAGGGAGCTGCGATGACAGCGGCAGCGACGATTGCCGTCAGCAGCCAGGGCAGCCTGAGAAAGGCGAGGCCGAGCAGGCTTGCGAGCGCGATCTCGTGCAGGATGCCGAAGAAGATGAAACCGTCCGGCGTGACGAAATAAGTGACTGCCGAAATGGCGATCGCCGCCACGGCGACCATGGCGAAGCGCTTCCAGAAGCCTGGCCAGCGGATCTGGCGGCCATGGGCGAGGAAGAGACTGACGCCGACCAGGAACAGGAAGGTCGAGGCGATGCAGCGCGCATAGAATTTCCACCAGCCGAATGCGGTCAAAGCGGGCGCGGTATAGCCGAAATTCTCAAGATCCCAGGTGAAGTGGTAGCTCGCCATCGCGATCAGCGCGACGCCGCGCAGGATGTCGAAGGCGGCGATACGGCCCTGCTTGGTCGCGTCCTGAACGGGTTCGCTGGTCGTTTGAAGGCTCATCGTCAGGCAATCCGATTCAGTCGTGCCAAACGACTATCACGGTTCAAGCCGACGACAGAAGCAGGCGCCACCAATGCGTTTCATGGCAGCCATGAAATTTCGCTTTAGGCCAGCGGCGGAAAGCCTTTGGCAGGCTTCGCTTTTCGGCCTCCGGGGGTCGGTTTCCTGCTACTGGTCGGCTGCTGGTCCGGCCAGATTTGGGGAGCGATTCACGTCCCGGAGGGCCGATGTCCACCCATGTGCGCCATCCGATCTGGCTTCCGGCCCTGCGGCCGGCGGATGCGCGCACCTTCGCCTCGCTCTATGCGATGGAATCCTTCGCCCGCGCCACGATCTCCAGCGTGATCCCGATCCAAGCCTACGAGATCCTGCACAATGAGCGGATCGTCTCGATCCTCTACACCATCGTGTCGCTGATGGGCCTTTCGGTGACGCTGTTCATGCCGATGCTGATCCGCCGCTTCGCGCGGCGATGGGTCTACACGGCCGGCTGCGTGCTGCTGTCGATCGGCTCCGCCTTCTTCGTCACCCACACGCTGCCCGGACAGCTCGCCGGCATGCTCTGCCGCGTCATGGGGGCGAGCGCGCTGTCGATCACGCTCAACCTCTACATCATGGACCACATCCGCAAGACCGACTTCATGCAGGCGGAATCGCTGCGCATGGCCTGGTCGATGTTTGCCTGGACTGGCGGGCCGACGCTCGGCATCTTCCTTTACACGCATTTCGGCATCTATGCCGCGCATGGCGCGGTCGTGGTCTTTGCCTTCGCGCTGCTTTGCCTGTTCTGGTTCTACCGGTTGAGCGACAACCAGTCGATCCGGCCCGGCAAGTCGCGTCCCGGCAATCCGCTCGCCAATATCGGCCGCTTCGTGAAGCAGCCGAGGCTCTGGCTTGCATGGCTGATCGCCTTCGGCCGCTCCTGCTTCTGGACGACGTTCTTCGTCTACGGCCCGCTGTTCATGGTGATCACCGGCGAGGGCAAGCTTGCCGGGGGCCTGCTGGTTTCAGCCGGCAATGCGCTTCTGTTCATGGCGATCTTCTGGGGCAGGGCCGGCAGGCGTTTCGGCGGGCGCCGGGTCATGACCTTCGCCTATTTCGCCATGGCGGCCATGCTGTTCGCGGCAGGCGGTATCGGCGAGGCCGCTCCGCTGCTCACGGCCGCGCTGCTGCTCTTCGGCGCGCTCTTCACCATCGCCCTCGACGCGCTCGGCTCAACCGCCTTCATGCGCTCGGTTCGTTCGTACGAGAAGGCGCAGATGGCGGCGGTCTACCGCACCTATCTCGATTTCTCCGAGCTGACGCCGCCGCTCGTCTATTCGGTGGTGCTCACCTTCTTCGGCCTGGGATCGGTGTTCGTCACGCTCGGCATCCTGGCGGCCTTCTGCGGCTTCGTCACCTGGCGCTATCTGCCAAAGGCGTTTTGAACGCCGCGTGACAGCCGCGTACCCAGTTGTGGAAGCGGTGCAGCTCGTATTCTTCCGGCATCAGCACGCCGACTTCGTGGCGTATCGAGCGCAGGCCTTTCTGGTTGACCTCGCAGATCGCGGCGTCTTCCTCCAGCACCTGCGTGCCGAAGGCGACGATGTTGTCGATATCGGTCTTTCCCAGCGCTTCCGGCGCGAACAGCCATTCCGCGGTGAGCTCGGTCTGCTCTGGGCCGAGCGGGGCGAGCCGCACGGTGCGCATGTAGTCGACATGTGCGACGATGAACATCGAGGGCAATGAGGTCGCATAGATCTGGCCCGCGGCGCGTTCGGCCGGGGTCAGGCTCGGGAAGACCGGGCCATGGACGTGGCCGTCGCGCGACCAGGTTTCGGCGCCGGCGCGCAGGCGGCCGGAAAATTCCGGATCGTCATCGTCGGCGTGGCGCGCCCATTCGGGATCGTCATGCCTTGCCATCAGGCCGCGGCCGTAGATCGGCACCAGCCGCGACAGATCCTTGTGCACGCCCGGGCAGTGCAGGCACTCGTTGAAGTTCTCCCAGAAGATCTTCCAGTTGCAATTCATCACCTTGGTGAGCCGGTGGCCGGTGATGAGCGTTTCCAGCGGCCAATTGGAAAGATCGCCGGAGGCGCGATCGAACGAGCTTTCCGCCGAGCCTTCGGGCTCCTTGGCGAGGTTGATGAAGACGAAGCCGCGCCAGAGCGAGAGCGCCACGCGATAGAGCGGATAGTCGGCCTTGTCGAAGCCCTCGGGCAGCGATTTCGACGGCACGCGCACGAGATCGCCGCGCAGCGAATAGGACCATGCGTGGTAGGGGCAGGTCAGCAGCCTGGCCTTCAGCCGCCCGGCGCTGTCCTGGCAAAGCTGCGAGCCGCGATGCCGGCAGGTGTTGTGGAAGGCGCGCAAGGCCCCGGTCTCGTCGCGCAGAACTAAGATTTCCTGGCTGCCGATGCGGACCGTTCGGAAGGCAAGCGGCTCGGCGAGATCGGCCTCTCGGCAGACCATCAGCCAGTTTCGGTACCAGATGGCGTCCAGATCGCACCGGTAGGCGTCGGCATCCCAATAGGCCGCCGACGGCAAGGTCGGCTGGAGGCTGGTCAGGCCGTTGTAAGGATCGCGTTCGCTCGGATTGGGCTGCATCGGCTTCTCCGGTGACGACAGCCGACACCCGGGCAAAGCTGTTGTCAATTGCCGGCCCTCGCGGATTGTAGCGCCGGCGCAGGAACCTTAAGGTCGCGCGCATGCTGCCAAGAACCATGTCGCTTACCGAGGAACTGGTCGCCCGCTGCTTTCGCGTTGTCGAGGACAGCGGGCCCGATCCTGACGCCGAGCATCTGGATGACGCGGACTATGACGCTATGGTGCGCATGCTGGAGGCTCAGCTTCCCGAGAACGAACCGCTCTGGCTGTTTGGCTACGGCTCGCTGATCTGGAAGCCCGAGATCGAGCATGTCGAGGAGCGGGTCGCTCTGCTGCGCGGCTGGCACAGGTCCTTCTGCATGAAGATGACGCGTTGGCGCGGCACCAAGGAAAGCCCGGGCCTGATGATGGCGCTGGACCGTGGCGGACAATGCAAGGGCGTCGCCTTTCGGCTCGGCGATGGCGACCGGCGCGAGCAACTCGACAGGCTGCTGCGGCGAGAGGTGACGCTGAAGCCGACCAGCTATCATCCGCGCTTGATCAATATGATGAGCGATGCCGGTCCGTTGCGGGCGCTGGCCTTCGTTATCAACCGGCAGGGTACTACCTATGCCGGCCCGCTCACCGAGGAGGATGTTGTCGAGAGGCTCGCGACGTCCTGCGGCCACTGGGGCTCGGGCGCCGACTATCTTTACAACACCGTGAGGAATCTCGAGCTGCGCGGTATCCACGACGCTCATTTGTGGCGGCTGCAGCAGCTGGTCGCGGCGCGGATCGCCGCCTCTTAGCGCCGAGACGCTTGCCGCAATCGCGCCGGGACACGGCGGAAATTGGTTTGCCGGTGGTTGTGCTTCTGCCTAAAGTCGCGCCCCGTCAGCCGTTGGCTGCCGCAAGATTTCATCTAAGGACCAAGACAGCGAATGACCGGCGCGACAGCCGCGAGCGGCAACAAAGCTTCCGATCGCAAATTAACTTTGGTCTTGGGCGGTGCGCGCTCGGGCAAGAGTTCGCATGCCGAGAGCCTCACGATCGCCCATCCGTCGCCCTGGGCCTACATCGCCACGGCGCAGGCCTATGACGACGAGATGCGTGAGCGCATCGCGCTGCATCGGTCGCGGCGTGGCGAGGGCTGGGTCACCGTCGATGCGCCGCTCGACCTGGTGGGCGCGATCGAAGCCTTGCCGGATCACCAGTCGGTTCTGATCGATTGCCTGACTTTGTGGCTCACCAATCACATGCTGGCCGAACATGATGTCGAGGCCGAATGCCGGCAGCTGGCGGATGTGCTGTCGCGGCCGCGCGGGCCATGGTTCGTGGTTTCCAACGAAGTCGGGCTCGGCATCGTGCCCGACAATGCACTGGCACGCCGTTTCCGCGATGCTGCCGGACGGCTCAACCAGCAGGTCGCGGCGGTGGCCGACAATGTGCTGATGATGGTGGCGGGGCTGCCGCTCAAGGTGAAATGACATGGTCGAAGACAAGATGATTAACGAGGGGGACGCCGAGCGCCATCGCGCCAAGATGGCCAAGCGCAAGGCGGTGCAGGATGCCGAGGTTGCCGGCAAGACGATCGAGAAAGGACTGCTGATCGTCAACACCGGGCCGGGCAAGGGCAAGACCACTGCCGCCTTCGGCCTGGCGCTGAGGATGCTGGGTTACGGCAAGCGCGTCGGCGTCGTCCAGTTCATCAAGGGCAAGTGGCACACCGGCGAGAAGGACGCCTTCGCGGCCTTTGGCGACCGCGTCGTCTGGCATGCGATGGGCGAGGGGTTCACCTGGGAGACGCAGGATTTGAAGCGCGACATCGCCGCCGCCGAAGCCGCCTGGGCCAAGGCGCTCGAACTCATGGCCGACCCGTCGATCAGCCTCGTGGTGCTCGACGAGCTCAACATCGCGCTACGCTACGATTATCTCGACCTGGAAAAGGTGGTCGTGGCCCTGAAGGCGCGTCGGGGCGATCTGCATGTCATCGTCACCGGCCGCAACGCCAAGCCGCTGCTCGTCGAGGCGGCCGATCTCGTCACCGAAATGGGGCTGACCAAGCACCATTTCTCGGCGGGCGTCAAAGCGCAGCAGGGGATCGAGTTCTAAGGTGTGCTGGCGCCTTGGCCGCTGATCGAAATGCTCAGGTAGATCACGATCGCCGACAGCACCGCGAACAGGCCAAGCAGCAGCCAGTCCGCCATGCGATAGAGCTTCAGCGCCTGGCGGATATCGGTGCTTTCGGCCTCGCGACGGCCGCCTTCGCCCATGCAGGCGTCCTCGACGACCTCGCCGCCATAGCTGCGCGGACCGGCGAGTGACAGCCCCAGCGCGCCGGCCATCGCCGCCTCCGGCCAGCCGGCATTGGGCGAGCGGTGTTTCCTGGCATCGCGCCGCATGACCTGCCAGGCGCTACGGGGATCCGCGCCCGGGACAAGGAAGGCCGCCAGCACGATGAGCAGGCCGGTCAGCCGCGATGCAGGCAGGTTGATCAGATCGTCGAAGCGGGCGGCCGCACGGCCAAAGGCTTCGTGTTTCGGCGTGCGGTGGCCGATCATCGAATCAGCGGTGTTGGCGGCCTTGTAAGCAGCGCCGCCAGCGAGACCACCGACGCCGGTCCAGAAGGCGGGCGCGACGATGCCGTCGGAGAAATTCTCGGCCAGGCTTTCGATCGCCGCGCGGGCGACACCCGCCTTGTCCAACTTTTCAGGGTCGCGGCCGACAATGCGCGAAACGGCGATGCGGCCAAGAGTCAGGCCGCCGGTCTCCAGCGCATCCGCGACCTCCTCGACATGCTCGGCGAGGCTTTTCTGCGACAGCAGCGCGGAACCGAGAACGGCTGCAATGACCAGACCCGTCGGGAAGATCAGCCAGAGCAGGACATGCAGCGCAAGCCCGATAAGGCCAGGCACCAGCAAGATAATGAGCAACGCCCGCACACCCCGGCGGCGACGGATTTCGTCGGAATCTGTGGCGCGGTTGAGCCGGCGATCGAGAAAGGATATCAGCCTGCCGATCCAGGTGACCGGATGGCCGATGGCGTTGAACAGCCAGTCCGGATAGCCGAGGACCCGTTCGACGGCGAGTGACAGGAAAGCGATCAGGACAGACATGAAGCTTCTAAGCGGTGCGATCGCGGCGGTTGATCATGGTGGCAGCCTTGGCCGAGCAAGCGCGCTTTTTCCTCATGCGCCACAACCTTTCGTGGACCTCTCGACAGGTATCAACCCGCACTCCTATCCGCTTTTCGAATTGCCCGCCACCGCCCAGACCCGATTGCCGGAGGCAGCACAACTGCGCGAATTGGCCGAAATTGCGGCTGCGGCCTATGGCGCGCCATCGGCGGCGCATGTGGTGGCGGCGCCCGGCACGCAGATTCTGCTGCCCCGTGTGGCTTCGCTGCTGCGGCCCGGCAAGGCGCTGGTGCTCGGCCCGACCTATGCCGAACACGTCCGCGCCGCGGCTATTGCCGGCCATGCGGTCGCGGAAGTCAGCGATTTCGACGCGCTGGCCGAGGCGGACCTCGCTGTGCTGGTCAACCCCAACAATCCGGACGGGCGGGTGATCGAAAAGGCCCGGCTGCTGGAGCTTGCCGCGCGTCTTCACGCCAAGGGTGGGCTGCTCGTCGTCGACGAGGCCTTCATGGATGTCGGCCCGGTCGAGCATAGCCTGGCCGGCAATGCCGGGGAGGGCGGCATTGTCGTGCTGCGCTCGTTCGGCAAGTTCTTCGGCCTGGCGGGTGTTCGGCTCGGCTTCGCGCTGACGGATGCGCTGACGGCCAAGCGGTTGGATGCGCAACTGGGGCCTTGGGCCGTGGCCGGTCCGGCGCTCGAATATGGCATCCGCGCGCTGTCGGATGCGAAATGGCAGGCCACCATGCGGCAACGCCTGGCAGAGGAAGCCGAGCGGCTCGACGTGCTGCTTGGCCGCTTCGATATTCCAGTCGCCGGCGGCACCAGCCTGTTCCGCTATTTGTCGTTTGCCCAGGCCCCGAGCCTTTTCTCGGCACTCGGCGAGCAGGGCGTGCTGGTCCGCCATTTCGCCGAGCGTCCCGGGGTCCTGCGCATCGGTCTGCCGGGCAGTGAACCAGAATGGCAGCGCCTTGAAAGCGCGCTTGCCGCCTGGGCCGCACGGCGTAAGGATGCGCCGAAGGAGTCCGGACAATGATCCATGTCTGTTCGCTGTCGAAGGTCGACGAGACCGTGGCAAGGACCGGCGCGCAGCGCTTGCTGTCACTGCTTGCCGCGGGCACGGAAGTGGCGCGCCCGGCTTCGATCCTGGCGGAAAACCATCTGCATCTCGTCATGCACGACATCGCCGTGGCGCAGGAAGGCATGACGATGCCGGGCGAGGAGCATGTGCGGGCCTTGCTGGATTTCGCCTATCGCTGGGATCGGGCAAAGCCGCTGGTCGTGCATTGCTATGCCGGCGTCAGCCGCTCGACCGCCTCGGCTTATATCATCGCGGCGGCTCTGGCGCCGCAGCGTGACGAGAGGGAACTCGCGAAGACGCTGCGCTTCCTGTCGCCGACAGCGACGCCCAATCCACGGCTAATCGCGGTTGCCGACATGCTGCTTCAGCGCGATGGCCGCATGATCGCGGCGATCGAGGCGATCGGACGCGGTGCCGATGCTTTCGAAGGGATACCCTTCGAGCTCGCTATCGAGGGTAGAAGAGCGCCCCGCTAGGACAGCCATTCTGAAAGCTTTGCCTTACGGACGTCTTTCACCAGATTGATGAACCCGTCTGCCTGATGCTCGGCGGTGAGCCGACCCTTCTCGGCGGTGGCGATCGAGGCATCGCCGACCACGCCGTTGGGGTTGAGGTCGCTGGCGATCCAGGCGAAGGCGTGCGTTCCGGTGTGGCGCAGCAGGGCGAATTCCTGTTCGGCGCGGGCGACATAGGAGACGAAATTGTCGGCCTTGCTCATGTCGACGAGGTCGGGCCGGAAATGCAGCATCAGCGAGGTCTCGACATCGCCGCCATGGATGCCGTGACGGTCTTCGAGCTCGGTAAACATGCCGGCCGGGCGGCCGAAGCGCTGCCAACTCGTCTTCACCGACAGCATCTTGGCGCGCACACGCAATTCGCGCGAGATGATGCCCATGATCTCTTCATTGCCGCCATGCGAATTGACGATGATCAGCTTTCTGACCCCGGCGCGGGCGACCGACAGGCCAAGCTCGGTCCAGGCGTCGACCAAAGTGGTGGCGGGCAGAGTGAGCGTTCCCGGCGCATGCAGGTGCTCGTTCGACTTGCCGACCGCCTGCACCGGCAGGATGCGGATGTCGAGATCGTCGGGCAGCCGCGCGATTACCGTCTCCAGCATGCCGACCATGATCGAGGTGTCGGTCGAGACCGGAAGGTGAGGGCCATGCTGCTCGATCGCCGCCACCGCCAGCACGGCAATCGTCGCCTCGGCGTCGATCGAGGCGTATTCGGTCGTCCGGTAATCGCCCCACCACACACGTCTTTTGGCCACTTTAGTCTCCGATTGCTCTCCGTCCGCACCGGTCGGTGTAATGCGCTTATTGGCTACGGGCAACGCTATCCTGCCGCCAAAACCTCGACCTCGACCTTGAATTCCGGGCGGGCGAAGCCGGAGACGATCATCAGCGTAGAGGCCGGCGCCGGATCGGAAAAGAGCCGGTTGCGGACATCCATATAGGGCTGCAGATGGGCACGATCGGTGACGAAGGCGTTGATGCGCACGGTGTCGTTCAAGGTCAGCCCGGCTTCGCTCAAGATTGCAGCGATGTTCTTGAAGCAGAGCTCAGCCTGCGCGCCGGCGTCCTCGGGAACATGGTCGTCAGCCCCGATGCCCAACTGACCGGAGCATAGCACCAGCCGTTTTCCGGCAGGTATTGCAACGCCGTGGCTGTAGCGGGCGAAGGGCGGCTTGATGGCCTTGGGGGCGAGGTATTTCAGCATGGCATTCTCCTGTGCGCCCGCAGACTAAGGCTCGATTCATGAAACCTTCAAGATGCGGTGCATGCCTCCCGGGCGATTATGGACAGGCGTCCAAAAAATAGGCACGATGCCTCGCGTACGGCATGACCCGTCCGGTCTCGGCAATGACTGTCGCGCAAGCAGGCGGCCCAGGCGGTGGCATGTGTCTTGCTTCTTGAATCCATGGTGTCGAGCTCAGCGCGTTGCGCGCCCGGGCCAAGAGAGGGTGAGTTTATGATCGGAAATGGGAAGATCCTGGCGGGCTCGATCGCCTTGCTGGTGGCGGGCACGCTGGCTGCTGCCGCGAACGAGAAGGTAACGTTCGGCACCAACTGGCTGGCCGAGCCGGAGCATGGCGGCTACTATCAGGCCGTTGCCGACGGCACCTACGCCGCCTGCGGCCTCGATGTCACCATCATGCAGGGCGGCCCGCAGGTCAGTGGTCGGCCGATGCTGCTTGCCGGCAAGATCGATTTCTACATGGGCGGCAATCTGCTGTCGGCCTTCGACGCTGTGCAGCAGGGCATCCCGATGCGCGTCGTCGCCGCCGATTTCCAGAAAGACCCACAGGTCATCATGTCCCAGCCGGGGCAGGGGCTGGACAAGTGGGAAGACCTCAAAAACGCCGACCAGTACATCCTCGGCGACGAGGGCGCGCAGACCTTCTTCCAGTGGATGGTGACCGAGCTCGGTTTCGATGCAGCGAAGCGCGTGCCCTACACCTTCAACCCGGCGCCCTTCATCGCCAACAAGAAGTCGATCCAGCAGGGCTATGTCACGTCCGAGCCCTTTGCGGTGCAGAAGGCGGGCGGCTTCGTGCCGAACCAGTTCCTGCTCGCCGATTATGGCTGGGAAACCTATGCTACCACGGTCGAGGTGATGCAGGACACGATCGACAAGCGGCCGGAGGTCGTGCAGTGCTTCGTCGATGGCTCGGCCAAGGGTTGGTACAACTATCTCTACGGCGACAACAAAGCCGCCAACGACATGATCAAGAAGGACAATCCGGACATGACGGATGAGCAGATCGCCTTCTCGATCGAGCAGCTGAAGAAGTTCGGCGTCGTCGATTCGGGCGATTCGGAAAAGCTCGGCATCGGCGCCATGACCGACGCGCGCATCCAGAGTTTTTACGACAAGATGGTCAAGGCCAAGGTCGCGCAGCCGGGCATCGACATCAAGAAGGCCTATACGCTGGCTTTCATCAACAAGGGCGTTGGGCTGGAGCTGAAGAAGTAAGGCGGCCTGCCTGAGATGATCCAGGAGAAAGTGGCTGAGACGCCGGCGGCATCGGGTGAGGTCCCGATGCTGCTTTCGTTGCGCAATGTCGGCAAGGTCTTTTCCAATGGCGTGACGGCCCTGAGCAAGGTGGATCTCGCGATCCGCGAAGGCGATTTCCTGAGCCTGCTCGGCCCGTCCGGCTGCGGCAAGTCGACCGCGCTCAGGCTGATCGCAGGCCTATCGACGCCGACCTCCGGCCAGCTCGACTGGCGCGGCTCGATCGACCGCTCGAACATCGGCTTCGTCTTCCAGGAGCCGACGCTGCTGCCTTGGGCGAGCGTCTTTGACAATGTCTGGCTGCCGCTGCGGCTCAAGGGCGTGTTGCGGGCCAAGGCTGCGCCGGCGGTGATGGAGATGTTGGCGCGGGTCCATCTCACCGGTTTCGAAAATGCCGTGCCGCGCGAGCTTTCCGGCGGCATGAAGATGCGGGTGTCGATCGCGCGGGCCATGGTGACCAAGCCACGCATCCTTCTGATGGACGAACCGTTCGCGGCACTGGACGAGATCACCCGCTTCAAGCTCAACAACGATCTTCTGGAGCTGTGGCAGGACGAGCGCTTCACCGTCGTCTTCGTCACCCACAGCGTCTTCGAAAGCGTGTTCCTGTCCAGCCGCGTCGTTGTCATGGCGGCGCGGCCAGGCCGCATTTTCGGTGAGCTCCCCATCAGCGCGCCCTATCCGCGCGACGAGGTGTTCCGGACCTCACCCGACTATGCCGCGCTTTGCCGGCAGGCCTCGGACGTGCTGGTCGACGCCATCAACTCAACCGCCGGACCGCACCATGACGGCCATTGAAGATACTGCATTGAAGCTCGACCCTGAGGAGGCGCGCCGCGCCCGCCAGGAGCGTCTTGAGCGCATTGGCAAATGGGTGCTGCCGCTGGCGATCATGGTGCTGGCGATCTGGCTGTGGGATCGCATCTGCGTCTGGAACGACATCCCGCAATACATCCTGCCGCGGCCAGGCGTGGTGCTGCAGACGCTGCATAGCGACGCCGGCCTGTTGTTTTCCTCGTTGCTGGTGACGCTCCGGATCACTTTCCTCAGCCTTTTGCTCGCCGTCATCGGCGGCGTCGGGCTGGCGGTGCTGTTCGCACAGTCGAAATGGGTGGAGATGTCGTTCTTCCCCTTCGCCATCGTGCTGCAGGTGACGCCGATCGTCGCCATCTTCCCGCTGATCAACATCTATGTGAACAACCAGACCGTCAAACTGCTGCTCTGCGCCTGGATCGTCGCCTTCTTCCCGATCCTCTCCAACACAACGCTCGGGCTGAACTCGGTCGACCGAAATTTACGCGACCTGTTCAAGCTCAATGGCGCGACGCGCTGGCAGCAATTGCGCTATTTGCGCCTGCCGGCGGCGATGCCCTATTTCCTCGGCGGGCTGAAGATTGCCGGCGGCCTGTCGCTGATCGGCGCCGTGGTCGCCGAATTCGTCGCCGGCGCGCAGGGGCAGTCGTCGGGGCTTGCCTCGCGCATCATCGAGGCTGGCTACCGGCTCAACGCGCCGCGCCTGTTCGCGGCGCTGATCCTGATCTCGCTGACCGGCATCCTGATCTTCCTGGTGCTGTCGCTGGTGTCGCATCTGATCCTGCGCCGCTGGCACGAGAGCGCGCTCAAGCAGGAGCATTAGGGTGGTTGGCGCCGCAGAGGAAATCACGAAGAGGGCCAGATCTTGATACCTGCCTCTGGTTCTTACCAGCTTGCCAATGCCCGCGTTCACCGTTCGCTGACGCCCGGGCTTACAGCACCGTTCGACGCGGACGGTTTTGCCCTGGCCGATCTGGTGGTCGCGGATGGCAAGATCGCGAGCATTGTCGCCCAAGCCAAGTCGAAGGCAGCAGACAACGCAATCGACCTTGCCGGTCGCATCGTGCTGCCGTGTTTCGTCGATTGCCACACTCATATCGACAAGGGCCATATCTGGCCGCGAAAGCCCAATCCCGACGGCACCTTCATGGGCGCGCTCAACGCTACAGGCGCCGACCGGACCGCGCGCTGGAGCGCCGGGGACGTCGCGCGGCGCATGGATTTCTCGCTGCGCTCGGCCTACGCGCATGGCACCAAGGCGGTGCGCACGCATCTCGACAGCGTGCCGCCGCAGGAGGAAATCTCCTGGCCGGTTTTCGAGACGATGCGCGAAAAATGGCGCGGGCGGATCGACCTGCAGGCCGCCTGCCTGCTCGGCATCGAAGGCGTGCGCGACAAGGTCTGGTTCGAGCGGCTGGCCAAGCGCGTCGCCGCGGCCAAGGGCGTGCTCGGCGTCGTCACCTATATGGTGCCGGACCTCGAAGAACTGCTCGACCAGGTTTTCGCTGAAGCCATCAAGCACGGGCTCGACCTCGATTTCCATGCCGACGAGACCGACGATGTCGCGGCGATCTCGCTGAAGAAGATCGCCGAGGCGTCGCTTTGGAACGGTTTCGAGGGCAACATCCTGGTCGGCCATTGCTGCTCGCTGGCGCGGCAGTCGGACCTCGAGGTTCTTGATACGCTGGATAAGGTGGCGAAGGCGCGGATCGCCGTGGTGTCGCTGCCGATGTGCAACCTCTATCTGCAAGACCGCCGCAACAACCAAACGACACCGCGCTGGCGCGGGGTGACGCTGCTGCACGAGATGAAGGCGCGCGGCATCAAGGTTGCGGTCGCGTCCGACAACACGCGCGATCCGTTCTACGCCTATGGCGATCTCGACATGCTGGAAGTCTACCGCATGGCGACGCGCATCCTGCATTTCGACCATCCGGTCGGCGACTGGCCGAAGGCGGTGGCGGCGACGCCGGCGGAGGTAATGCGGCTCGATGACGCTGGGATGCTTGCCGTCGGCGGCAGCGCCGATTTCATCGTCTTCAAGGGACGGAGCTGGACCGAATTGCTGTCGCGGCCCGAATCGGATCGCATCGTGGTGCGCGACGGCAGGGCGATCGAACGCCAGCTGCCCGATTATGCCGAACTCGACGAATTGATGGTGTGATGATGGATATCGCAGCGCTGAAGCGCGATCTCGACGGGATCAAGATCGACGACCATCCGGCGATCGTCCAGCAGAAGAGCCGCGACTTCTACTGGTACAGCCCGGTGCTGAAGGCACAGCTCGATCATGTCAAAGGCGATCTCATCGTCACGCCGAAGAATGAGGACGAGGTGATCCGCGTGCTCGCAGCATGTCACCGGCACGGTGTCCCGGTGACGCCGCGCGGCAGCGGCACCGGCAATTATGGGCAAGCGATGCCGCTGTCGGGCGGCGTGGTGCTCAACCTCGCCGAGATGAACGCGATCAAGACGATCGCGCCGGGACGCGTGGTGACCGGGCCTGGCGCCGTTCTGGCCGAGATCGACAAGGCGACGCGGGCGCATTCCAGCCAGGAACTGCGCATGTCGCCCTCGACCTACAACACCGCCTCGATCGGCGGCTTTATCGCCGGCGGCTCAGGCGGCATCGGCTCGATCCGCTGGGGCGGGTTGCGCGACCTCGGCAATGTCATCCGACTGCGAACGGTGACCATGGAAGCCGAGCCGCGCGTCATGGAGCTCACCGGCGAAGAGGTGCTCAAGGTCATGCATGCCTATGGTACCAACGGTATCATCACCGAGGTCGAGATGCCGCTGACGGCTTCCTACGACTGGATCGACGTCATTGTCGGCTTCGACGATTTCATGGAGGCGGCCGGCTTCGGCAACGACCTCGCCGTGCAGGACGGGATATTGGCGAAGCTGATCACGCCGATCGCCGCGCCCATTCCTTACGACTATTTCAAGCGGCACCAGAAATTCTTCCGGCGCGAGCAGAGCATCGTGGTGTGCATGATCGCGCCGCACGCGATGGACGCTTTTGTCGCCTTTGTCCGCAGCACCAGGGGCGAGATCGTGTTTCGGGCCGACCAGGAGGCCGATCTCAAAGGATTGCCGCCGGCCTATGAATTGACCTGGAACCACACGACGCTACGGGCGATCCGGGTCGATCCGACGATCACCTACCTGCAGGCGCGCTATCCGTCGCCAGATCATCTCGCCCATGTCAAGGCGATGGTCGAGCGCTTCGGCGACGAGGTGCCGGCGCATCTGGAGTTCATCCGCTTCGACGGCGCGATTGGCGCGGCCGGCCTGCCGCTGGTGCGCTACACCACGGAAGAGCGGCTCAACGAGATCATCCGCGTCCACGAGGACAATGGCTGCTGGATCTTCAACCCGCACCGCTACACGCTGGAAGAGGGCGGCATGAAGCGTACGGATGATGTGCAGCTTGCCTTCAAGCGCGAGACCGATCCGCAAGGACTGCTCAATCCCGGCAAGATGATCGCCTGGGAAAACCCCGCCTACGACTACCGCTCGGGCAAGCCCTTCCTGTTCAAGGGCCTGCAAGAGGCGGGCTGATGAACATCCTCGTGCTCTACGCCCATCCGGTGGAGACCAGCTTCAATGCCGGCCTGCACCGGACGATCGTCGAGCGGCTCGCGGCGGCTGGCCACGTGGTCGACGATTGCGATCTCTATGCGGAGGATTTCGATCCGCGGCTGACGCGGACTGAGCGGCTTGGCTATCACGACCAGCGCAGTCCTGCAGACGCAGTCGCCGGCTACATCGAAAGATTGCAAAATGCCGAGGCGCTGGTGCTGTCCTTCCCGGTCTGGAATTACGGCTATCCGGCGATCCTGAAAGGTTTTTTCGACCGCGTCTTCCTGCCAGGCGTGTCGTTCAAGCTGGTCGATGGCAAGGTACGGCCGACGCTGCACAACATCCGCAAGCTCGCCGCCGTGACCACCTATGGCGGCAGCCGCTTTCGCGCCATGCTGATGGGCGACCCGCCGCGCAAGATCGTCAAGCGCATGCTGCGGGCCACGATTCTGCCCGGCGCTCCAGTCTCCTATCTCGCGCATTATTCGATGAACCTTTCGACCGACGAGACGCGCAACGCGTTCATGGCAAAGGTCGCGGCCAGCATGGATCAATTCTGATGCGCGTGCTGGTGGTCTATTGCCATCCGGTTCCCGAAAGCTACTGCGCGGCGATCCGCGACACCGCCGTCGAGGTGCTGAAGACGAAGGGTTGGGACGTGCGGCTGCTCGACCTCTATGCCGAGAATTTCGATCCGGTGATGAGCTGCGAGGAGCGACGCTTCTACAATGACCGGGCGCCGGAAGATCCGGCGCTCAAGCCGCACTTCGATCTTCTTATGTGGGCAGAAGCGATCCTCTTCATCTATCCGACCTGGTGGTATGGCCTGCCGGCGATGCTGAAGGGCTGGTTCGACCGTGTCTGGGCGACGGACATCGCCTTCAAGCTGCCGGCCGGCAAGGGGCGGATCACGTCGCTGATGCGGCATGTCACCAAGGTCGGCGTCATCACCACCTGCGGCGCGCCGACCTGGTGGAGCGTCGTCGTCGGCCAGCCCGGCCGCAAGACGATCCTGCGCGGCATGCGGGCGCTCTGCGCCACGCGCTGCAAGACGTTCTTCCTGGCGCATTATCTGATGGATTCGTCGACGCCGAAGAGCCGGGCGGCGTTTCTGGGGAAGGTGAGGGCGAGGCTGGAGAGGTTTTGAGCGATTAGCGTCCTTCTCCCCGTTCTACGGGGAGAAGATGCCGGCAGGCAGATGAGGGGCGGCGCGAACTTAAAAAGGCGTGGCGCTGCCCCTCATCCTCCCTTCGGGCACCTTCTCCCCGTAGAACTGTACAGACTGGGGAGATGGTGGACAGGCGTTCGGAGACATCGTGGACACTTCCCGATCCTTGGATCGGGAGGGATGGAATGCCGTTTTACGAGGTGTCCATGATGGATCGGAAGCGAGAGTTCGTGGAGTTTGCCTCGCGAGAGTGGGCGAATGTGCGTGAACTTTGTCGACGGTTCGGGATCAGTCCGACGACCGGCTATAAGTGGCTCGAGCGATACCGGTCGGAAGGGCCGGCTGGATTGGTCGAACGATCGCGTCGCCCGCACTTGAGCCCGCAACGCACCGCTTCGGCAATTGAGGCAAGGGTGTTGCAGGTACGCGACGAGAGCAACGACGTCTGGGGCGGTCGCAAGATCAGACAGGCGATGAAGAGACATGGCGAACTCGACATCCCGGCGGCGAGCACGATCACCGCGATCCTGCGTCGTCATGATCGGCTGACGGAGGCGACAGCAGCGCAACATCCGGGACCATGGCAGCGCTTCGAGCGGGAGGCTCCCAACGAGCTGTGGCAGATGGACTTCAAGGGTCACTTCGCCATCCATGGCGGGCGCTGCCATCCGCTCACCACGCTCGACGATCACTCGCGCTTCAACCTGGTGCTGTCCGCCTGCGGCGACGAGCAGGGCCGGACGGTACGCCGGGAGCTGGAGATTACCTTTCGCCGCTATGGCTTGCCGCTGGCGATGCTGATGGACGGCGGCTCGCCGTGGAGCGATTCCGGCGGTGAGCCTTACACCGGCTTCAGCGTCTGGCTGTTGCGGCTCGGCATCCGCGTGCTGCACGGTCGGCCGCGCCATCCGCAGACCCAAGGCAAGGAAGAACGCTTCCATCGCACACTCAAGGCCGAGGTGATCAACGGGCGAAGCTTCGGCGATCTCGCCGAGTGCCAGCGAGCCTTCGATCGGTGGCGCCCGCGCTATAACTACGAACGACCACACGAAGCACTCGACATGGCCACGCCGGCCGAGCGCTACCGGCCGAGCCCGCGCAGCTTTCCCGACGTCCTGCCCGCGATCGAGTACGCACCGGGCGACCAGGTTCGCAAGGTCGACAGTGATGGCTTCATCAGCTTCAGGAACCGACCCTGGCGACTCGGCAAGGCATTCCGCGGCGAGCTGGTGGCGCTTCGCCCGACCGTCGAGGATGGTGTCTTCAGCGTGCACTACTGCTCGCATCGAATTGCCACCCTGAACCTACGTCAGGGCGCAAGCGAGACCTGTGGACTTGTGGACAACGCTGAGCGTTGCCCACAGGGTCCACAGGCCGAACAACAAAAACAACCCAGCAGTTCGTGATGAACAAAAGCGTCCACGATGTCCCCGAACACCCGTTCACCTTGTCTCCAGCACAAACAAGAACGGGGAGAAGGAAAGACTGCGCTACATCTTCACCCGTTCCGCCTTCGGATCATACATCGGCTTCAGCGATGCCTCCGCCGCGAAGCGTTCTCCTGCGATCTCCACCTCGTAGGAAGAACCCAGCACGTCCGCCTCGCTCTCACCCTCACAGGGCACATAGCCGAGCCCGATCGCGCCGCCGAGGTGGTGTCCGTAATTGCCTGAGGTGATCGGGCCAACAATCCGGCCGTCGCGCAGAATGGCCTCGTTGTGGAACAGAAGGGGCTGAGGATCCTTCAGGCGGAACTGCACCAGCCGCCGCGACAGGCCGGCTTCCTTCTTCCGGAGCACCGCATCGCGGCCGATGAAGCCGGCTTTGCTGGTCTTCACCGCGAAGCCCAGGCCCGCCTCCAGCACATTCTCCTCGTCGGTGATGTCGTGGCCGAAATGGCGGAAGGCTTTTTCGATGCGGCAGGAATCGAGCGTGTGCAAGCCGCAGAGCTTCAGGCCGACATCGGCGCCGGCCTCGGCGATCGCCTCGAAGACATGGGCGGCTTGCTCGGTCGAGACATAGAGCTCCCAGCCGAGTTCACCGACATAGGTGACGCGGTGGGCGCGGGCCAGCCCCATGCCGATCTCGATCTCCTGGAAGGTGCCGAACGGATTGACCTCGTTGGAGAAATCGTTCGGGCTGACTTTCTGGATCAGTTTTCGCGCCTCCGGCCCCATCACGCAGATCACGGCTTCGGCGGCGGTCACGTCGGTGATGACGACGAACTCGTCGGCGACATGCTTTCTCAGCCAGGCAAGGTCGCGCTGCAGCGTGGCGCCCGCCACGACCAGGAAATAGGCCGTTTCCGACAGCCGCGTCACGGTGAGGTCGCTCTCGATACCACCCTTGGCGTTGAGCATCTGGGTGTAGACGATCCTGCCTGGTGCCACGTCCATGTCGTTGGCGCAGAGCCTTTGCAGGAAGGCGCAGGCATCGCGGCCCTCCACACGGATCTTGCCGAAGGAGGTCATGTCGAACAGGCCGACGCCGTTGCGCACGGCGAGATGCTCCTCACGCTGGTTGTCGAACCAGTTCTGCCGCTTCCAGGAATAGCGGTACTCGCGCTCCTGGCCTTCGCGGGCGAACCAGTTGGCGCGCTCCCAGCCGGCGACTTCGCCGAAGACCGCGCCGCGCGCCTTGAGATGCTCGTGCAAGGGCGAGCGGCGCACGCCGCGCGACGTCGCCATCTGGCGGTAGGGGAAATGGTCGGCATAGAGCAGGCCGAGTGTTTCGGACACCCGCTCCTTGAGATAGCGGCGGTTCTTCTGGAAGGGCTGGGCGCGGCGGATGTCGACCTCCCAGAGGTCGAAGGGCGCCTCGCCGTCGTTGATCCACTGCGCCAGCGCCATGCCGGCGCCCCCGGACGACACGATGCCGATCGAATTATAGCCGGTCGCCATCCAGTAGCCGGCGAGTTCCGGCGCTTCGCCCAGGTAATAGCGGTCGTCGGGCGTGAAACTCTCGGGACCATTGAAGAAGGTGTGGATGCCGGCGGTGCCCAGCATTGGCATGCGGTTGACGCCCATTTCGAGGATCGGCTCGAAATGGTCCATGTCCTCGGGCAACTGGTCGAAGCAGAAATCCTCGCGGATGCCGTCCATGCCCCAGGGTTTTGCGACCGGCTCGAAGGCGCCGAGCATCATCTTGCCGGCGTCCTCCTTGTAGTAGGCGCATTCATCCGGCACGCGCAGCACCGGCAGGCGAGAGAGGCCCGGGATCGGCTCGGTGACGAGATAAAAATGCTCGCAGGCATGCAGCGGGATGGTGACGCCGTTCTGCGCGCCCAGTTCGCGCGCCCACATGCCGGCGCAGTTGACGACAACGTCGGCTTCGATCGTGCCTTGTTCTTCGCCTTGTGCCCAGGACACGCCGGTGACGCGGCCGGCCTTGGTGTGGACCTTGGTGACCTTCACATTCTCGACTACGGTGGCGCCGCGCTGGCGCGCCCCCTTGGCCAGGGCCATGGCGATGTTGGCGGGGTCGCATTGGCCGTCGAGCGGCAGATGCACGGCGCCGACCACATCCGAGACATTGAGATGCGGATACATCTCCTTGACCTCGCGCGGCGAGATCTCGCGCACGTCGACGTCGAAGGCGCGGGCGAGCGATGCCTGCCGATAAATCTCGTGCTTGCGCTCTTCGGTCAGCGCGACGGTGATCGAGCCGACCTGGCGCATGCCGGTGCCGACATCGGTCTCTGCCTCCAGCTTGACGTAGAGGTCGGCTGAGTATTTCGCGAGCCGCGTCATGTTCTGCGAGGCGCGCAGCTGGCCGATCAGGCCGGCCGCATGCCAAGTGGTGCCCGAGGTGAGCTGCTTGCGCTCCAGGAGCACGATGTCGGTCCAGCCGAGCTTCGCCAGGTGATAGGCGACCGAGCAGCCGGAGACGCCGCCGCCGATGATGACGGCGCGGGCTTTTGTCGGAACAGTCTTGGTCATGCGGCCTCGCGGCGGTAGTTGGAAGCGAAGCGGCGCAGGCGAAGCGCTGCTTCCTTGAGGATGGGCTCGGGCTGGCAGAGGCTGATGCGGATGTGCCCGGCGGCGGCCTCGCCGAAGCTCGATCCGGGCATGACGCCGACCTTCTCCTTGTCGAGCAGGCCCCAGGCGAATTTCTCGTCGTCGGGCTCGATGGCGGAGATATCGAGCATGACATACATGCCGCCTTCCGAGCCGTGCACGGTGACGTCGTTCATGCCGCGTATGGCATCCAGCATCAAGGCGCGGCGCGCGGCGTAGCGTTCGGCGATCTCTTTCACGCCATAGTGGTTCTCGAGCGCTTCGGCGCAGGCGATCGAGATGAAGGCCGGCAGGCCGTAGGTCGTCACGAGGTTGAGGTCGGTCAGCAGCCGGATCATCTCCGTCGGGCCGGTCAGCCAGCCCATGCGCCATCCCGTCATGCCGTGGCTTTTCGACATCGAGTTGATGACCAGCGTGCGCTCGGCCATGCCGGGCAGCGAACGCGGCGAGATATGCTCGCCGCCGCCGAGCGTCCAGTAGACCTCGTCCGACAGCAGCCAGAGATCATGCTCGCGGCAGATGGCGGCCAACT
This sequence comes from Mesorhizobium sp. M2A.F.Ca.ET.043.02.1.1, assembly GCF_003952405.1. Taxonomy (NCBI): domain Bacteria; kingdom Pseudomonadati; phylum Pseudomonadota; class Alphaproteobacteria; order Hyphomicrobiales; family Phyllobacteriaceae; genus Mesorhizobium; species Mesorhizobium sp. M2A.F.Ca.ET.043.02.1.1. The sequence continues at coordinate 667,856 of NZ_CP034445.1, read as the reverse complement.
CCTCCAGCCGCTCGCGCGAATAGACAGCGCCGGTCGGGTTGTTCGGCGTGTTGATCAGGATGGCGCGGGTGTTGGGCCTCCGCGCGGCGCGGATCATGTCCGCACGGGGCTGGAACCCGTCCGCCGCCGGTGTCTCGACCACGGTGAAGGTCGCGCCGGCGGCGCTGAAGGTGTTGGGGTAAGTGGCGTAGTAGGGCGCCACGACGATGGCGTGGTCGCCAGGATCGAGCACGGTCTGCACCGCGGCGTAGAGCGCAGCCTGGCCGCCTTGCGTGGCGATGATTTCGTCCGGTTCCGTCTCGATGCCGGTGCAGGCGGTGGATGCCGCCGCCATCGCCTTGCGCAGGCGCGGCAGGCCGGGCAGCGGCGTATAATGATGGTTGCTGCCGCGCACGGCTTTGACGCAGGCTTCGATCGTTTCCAATGGCGTGTCGAAGTCGTGGTCGCCGACCGACAGCATGATGATGTCCTCACCGGCCTGCTGGCGCGCCCAGGCGGCCGAATGGACCTCCCAGCCGTCCTTGCCCGAAGGAACGATAGCGGTAATGCGCTTCGATGGTGTTGGCATCAGGCTCTCAGCCTCTCGTTCTTCGGATCCCACAGAGGCTCGTCCTTCTGGACGACAGCTTTGAAGCGATCGCCAAAAATCTCGACCTCGACCGCAGTGCCCGGCTCGGTCAGATCGGTGCGCAGCATGCCGAGCGCGATCGACTTGCCGACGCGGTGGCCCCAGCCGCCCGAGGTCGTCTCGCCGACGATCCTGCCGTCATGCCAGAGCGTCGACATATAGGGCGCGTCGCAGTCGCCGGGGTTCTCGACGACCAGCGTGACGAAGCGCTTCTTCACGCCTTGCTGTTTCTCATTGAGCAAGGCCGCCTTGCCGCGGAAATCGGGCTTGTCCCATTTGACGAAGCGCTCCAGCCCGCCCTGCAGGATCGAATAGTCGGTCGAAAGATCGCCCTTCCAGGTGCGGTAGCCTTTTTCGAGCCGCAGCGAATCCAGCGCATACATGCCGAACGGCTTCAGGCCATGTTTTTGGCCGGCGGCCCAGACGGCATCGAAGACAGCGAGCGTATCGGCGACCTTGCTGTGGATCTCCCAGCCGAGCTCGCCGGCGAAGGAGACGCGCACCAGCTTCGCCCAGCGCCCGGCAATCGTCGTTTCCTGATGCGTGAGCCAGGGCTGCGAGAGATCGGCGTCGCAAAGCTCCGCCAGGATTTTGCGCGAATTCGGGCCGGCGAGGATCTGGGTCGAGTATTCCTCGGTACGGTCGGTCAGGGTGAAAGCCGCATCGGCAGGCATGCGCGACTTCAGCCATTCGAAGTCGTGCCATTGCGCCACCGCGGCAGTGATCAGCGTCATCAGGTCTTCGCGGTGACGCACCACCGACATCTCCGTGACGATGCGGCCCTTGTCATCCGAGAAATAGACGAGGCCGATGCGGCCGGGCTTCGGCACGAGGCCGGTCACTTGAAGCGCCAGCCATTCGGCGGCGCCCGGACCTTCGAGGTTGAAACGTGAGAAGCCGGGCAGATCGAGGATGCCTGCAGCGTCGCGCACGGCGAGGCATTCCTCGCGCACGGCGCGCTGCCACGGCCCGTCACGGCGGAAGGTCAGCGTCGCTTCCTCGGAGGTGTCGTCGCCGGGCCTCGCATACCAGGTGGCGCGTTCCCAGCCATTATAGGCGTCGAACTGGCCGCCCAGCGCCTTGACGCGCTCATGCAGCGGCGAAAGCTTGCGGTTGCGCCCCTCCGGCCAGGCATGGCGCGGGAACTGGATGGCGTATTCGTTGCCGTAGATCTCCATCCCCTTGGCGGCGCAATAATCGAGTGCCGAGGCGAAGCTGGTGAAGCGGCGCGGGTCGCAAGACCACATGTCCCATTCGGTCTGGCCCCCCGTGACCCATTCGGCCAGCACCTTGCCGGCGCCGCCGCCTTGCGCGATGCCGAAGGTGAAGACGCAGGCCTCGAAGGCGTTGGGCACGCCGGGCATCGGTCCGATCAAGGGATTGCCGTCCGGTGCATAAGGGATCGGCCCGTTGATCACCTTGGAAAGGCCGGCGGTGCCGAGGATCGGCACGCGGGCGACGGCGTCGGCGAGATAATGCTCGAGACGGTCGAGATCGTCGGGGAAAAGCTGGAAGGAAAAATCCTCCGGCATCGGATCGTTGTGGGTCGCCCAATGTGCGCGGCAATTGCGCTCATAGGGGCCGAGATTCATGCCGCTCTTTTCCTGGCGCAGGTAATAGGAGGTATCGACGTCGCGCAGCAGCGGCAGCTTGTGGCCCTGCTCCTTCGTCCAGGCGGCGAGTTCGGGGATTTCCTCGAACAATATGTACTGATGGCTCATCACCATCATCGGCACGTCGCGGCCGAACATCTTTCCAACCTCGGCGGCGCGGTAGCCGGCGGCGTTGATGCCGATCTCGCAGCGGATTTCGCCTTGCGGTGTTTCGACCACCCATTCGCCGTTCTCGCGGCGCACGCCGCTGACCGGGCAGAAGCGGATGATTTTCGCGCCCATGTCGCGCGCGCCCTTGGCCAGCGCCTGAGTCAGCTGCGCCGGGTCGATGTCGCCGTCGCTCGGATCGTAGAGCGCCCCCTTCAACTCATGAGTCTCGATGAAAGGGTAGCGGCGCTTGATCTCGTCCAGTCCGACGACGTCGATGTCCATGCCCTGGTAGCGGCCCATGCCCTTGGCGCGCTGGAATTCCTGCATGCGCTCCTTCGTATGGGCGAGCCGGAGCGACCCAGTGACATGGTAGTTCATCGGATAGTCGACCGCTTCGGCGAGCCCCCGGTAAAGTTCGGTGGAATAGCGCTGCATGTTCATCAGCGACCAGGACGAGGAGAAGGTCGGCACGTTGCCGGCGGCGTGCCAGGTCGAGCCCGAGGTCAACTCGTTCTTTTCCAGAAGCACGCAATCGGTCCACCCCGCCTTGCACAGATGATAAAGCGATGAGCAGCCGACGACACCGCCTCCGATGATCACCACGCGTGCCGTGGTCGGCAAACCGGCCATGTTTTTCTCCCCAAGTTCAAAGCGCGACATGTCGCGCTTTGCTTCCTTTGATGCATGCCGTTGCCCCAAAACCGCTGGACACTTTTGGGCGGCATGCAATGTTCAATATACCGGCGGTGAAACCACCCAGATCACCACGGCCGGCTCGGTGCCCGGATTGCGCCAGCGATATGGCTTGCCCTCGAAGCGAAACGAGTCGCCTTCGCCAAGCCGATGCCAGACGCCCGCGATCTCGATGTCGAACAGTCCGGAGACGATGTATCCGGCCTCCTCGGTCGGCCGAAGTGCTGCGGCCTTCATCTCGGCGCCGGGCGCGAACACCGAGCGCACCACCTCGAAACTACCGCCGAGATCGGGCGACAGAAGCTCCTCCACCAGACCCGTTTCGCTTGTGCCAAGCACGCGGCGGCGACCGGCGCGCACGATCACCCCACGTTCTTCCTCAGCGGGCACGTCATGACTGAAGAACAGGCTGATCGGCACATCGAAGAGATCGGCGAAGGCCCGCAAGTCGCCGACCGAAGGCACCGAGAGGCCGCGCTCGACCTGGCTGACCCAACCCACCGAACGGCCCAACTTGAGCGCAATTTCACTGAGCGTGAGGCCGCGCGCTTTGCGGAGCGCGCGGATGTCGCCGGCCAGCAGCCGGTCGCCATTGTCCTGCTCAGATCTGGCTGTGGTCGAGCTCAAAAGCTTCTCGTGAAAAAATCTGGATAAATTTCATGAGAGAATAAAATCATGAAAAAATCAAGGAGATTTTCATAGGCCACAAGATTTGCTTGCGCGTTTTCGGCGGTTGATGCAAAGGCTCGCACACGAGCGGCGAGTGGGGCGCCCGGTCGGAGACCAGTCTTAGTTCATAGTCTGCGGATGGTCGTCAAGGGAACCGGGTTGCGGGTTTCTGGCCATGCCGAAAGGGACGACCCATGCTTGAGAAGAACATCCGGATCGCGTCGGATGCGGAGATCGTCGATGAGGCGATCACGTCGCGCCGGTCGGTGCGCGCTTTCCTGCCCGATATGGTCGACGACGATTCGATCCGCGCGATCCTCGCGGTCGCCGCGCGCGCGCCGTCGGGCACCAACATGCAGCCCTGGCGCGTCTATGTGACCAAGGGCGAGGTCAAGCAGCGCATCAGCGACGCGATTCTCAACTCCGGCATCCGCGCCGAAAAGGCCGAGTGGGACGAGTATCGTTATTATCCCGACCAGTTCTTCGAGCCCTATCTGACACGCCGCCGCGCCAACGGCTTTGGGCTTTACGGCGCGCTGGGCATCGGCCGGCGCGAGGTCGACAAGATGCGGGCGCAGCACGACCGCAACTTCATCTTCTTCGATGCTCCCGTCGGCATGATCTTCACGATCGACCGGAGACTGAACCAGGGCTCGTGGATCGACTACGGCATGTTCCTGCAGAACATCATGGTCGCTGCACGGGGCAGGGGGCTGCATACCTGCCCGCAGGCGGCCTTCGCTCCCTACCATCGGCAGATCAGGCCGGTGCTCAACATTCCCGACGAAGAGATCGTCGTCTGCGGCATGGCGCTCGGCTATGAGGACACCTCCAAGCCCGAAAACGAGTTCCGCACCGACCGCGCTCCGCTCGAGGACTGGGTGACCTTCGCGGAATAAGCCGCGCGCCGAATATCTCGGCCAGCTAATCGGTACTCATATGCGCGCCGTGGCCGCTGACATGAGCGCCGTCACGCGGCGTCAGCCGCAGGTAAGCCGACAGCGCGCAAAGCGTGATCAGCCCTTCGACGACGAACAGGATGCGATAGTCGTCGACACTGGCCTTGCCGCCGCCGGCAAGCAGCGACAGCAGTGCGGCCGCAAGGCCGACGCTGATCGCCACCGCAAGCTGCCACAGGATGTAATAGAGCGCGCTGAAGCGGGCGAGTTGCTCCGGCGCGATATCCGAATAGGAAAGATTGCCGGTCGAGGCCCATTGCACCGAGCGGAAGACGCCGAAAACAAAAATGTAGGCCAGCACGATCCAGGCCGGCAGGCTCTCCTGCATCAGGGCAAAGCCTGCGACCAGCAAGGCGACGATCGGGGTGTTGGTGACCAGCACGCGCCTGAAGCCGAACCGGTTCAGAAGGCGCGGCATGAAGAAGCGCATGATCAGGGATCCGATCGCGGCGACGAAGGTCAGCGAGCCGGCCTGCACGGCGCTCATGCCGAAGCCGAGCTGGAACATCAGCGGCAGCAGGAAGACCACGGAGCTGAGGCCGATCGTGTCGAGGCTGCCGCCGGTAAGGAAGGAGATGCGGAAGGTGCGGATGCGCAGCAGGTTGAGGTCGAGCAGCGGGTTGCGGGCGCGCAGGCAGTAGAAAGCGGCAACCGCCAGGATGGTGATCGCCAGGCCGAGCTCGATGCCGATCAGGCTGCTCGCGGCATCCTTCGCGGCAAGTGAGTCCATGCCGAAGATCAGAAGGCCCATACCGCTGCCGACGAGGAGGAAGCCCGGAAAATCGAACGGCGTGCGCACCGGCTTGGTCGTTGACGGAAACAGCGAGGCGGCCAACAGCGCCGCGGTCAGCGCGATCGGGATGTTGATGTAGAAGATCCAGCGCCACGAGACATAGGTGGTCAGCGCGCCGCCGACCAGCGGGCCGACCAGCGGCCCGGACTGGCCGGCGAGCGAGATATACATGTTGATCTTGAGCGTACGGTCGCGCGGGAAGCTCGACAGGATCACGACCTGGCCGAGCGTGCCCATCAGCGCGCCGCCGCAGCCCTGCAAGGCACGCGAGCCGACCAGCATCCAGATGTTTTCCGAAAGGCCGCACAGCGCCGAGGCGCTGGCGAAGACGAGCAGGGCGAAGCAATAGACGTTGCGCAGGCCGAAGCGGTCGGCCAGCCAGCCGCCGAGCGGCATGCTGACGATGAGGCTGGCGACATAGACGGTGATCAAAAGGCCAAGCTGGCTTGGCGGGCGGTCGAGGCTCTCGCCGATGCCGGGCAGCGCCGTGACCACGACATTCTGGTCGAGGCTGGTCATGAACACGCCGCAAGCGACGGTTGCCGGCAACAACATCGACGGACCCTCCGCCGGAGCAAAGCGGGTCGTGGCCGTCGCCGAAGTCTCAACAGTCATGGAAGGGTGTGGTCGAACTGGTTGCCTGAGCGGGCGTCTGCCTTGGCAAACGCTCGTGATTCCTTAGCTATCGCGCCTGCTGGCCCAACGCTCAAGCAGCAGTTGTAGCCGTTTGTAGTGCCAGATAGCGGCTGGACCAAAGGTGTGTTGATATTCAGGTGAGGCCGGCCTGCAAATGGCGGCTTCCTGCGCTTCCGGTGCTCACGTACTTTAGTACGCTCCGCTCCGGTTCTCGGAATCCGCCACTTTCGGCACGGCCTCACCTGAATCTCAACACACCTTGGATGCTCTACTGCACCTCATAGCCGACCTCTTCGCTGGCGTGGCACAAGGCCTTCCAGAACGACCGCGCGAAGGAGCGGAAGACGTAGATGTCGAACTGGTCGGCGCCTGTGCGCTGGATCTGGGCGAAGATGTCGTGATGGTTGGTCGAGCGGCCGGCGCCGAGCGGGAAGGCCGGCAAGGCGAAGTCGATGGCAAAAAACTTCGCCATCACCCATTCGGCCCTCGGGCCGGCGATGCGGATCGCGGTGCGGCCATGGGACAGGTCGGTGAGCGTGCCGATGGCCGGCGTGATGACGCCAGCGAAGGCCGCGGCCAGTCCTTCGGCTTCGTCGACCACGGTAAATTTCCCCGGCGCGAAGCCGAAAACGGCGCGGGCGCCGCTGCTTGTGCCGCCGCCAGCGCCGTCAGGCAGAGTGAGACCGGTGACCTTGCGGATAATCTCGATCAGTCGCTTCTCTTCGCCCGGCCAGGCGGCAAGCTGCAGGATCGAGCCCGGCCGCGTCTCGGACAGGATGACATCAACGCCATGTTCGAAATTGCCGTGCGAGCCGGGATGATAGTCCGGCTCGAGCGGCGACTGGCGCTCGGGCAATTGCTGCTCAGCCATGCATGCGGCTCCCGTCCGGGTCGTAGAAATGGTTGGAGGCGATCTCGACCGGCCCGAACCGGTTGCGCAGCGGATCCGAGACGAAGGCGCGGGTCCCGTGCCGCGCCTTGCCGCCCTTGACCAGGGCCAGCGCGATATATTTGCCCAGCGCCGGTGAGTAACAGCAGGCGGTGATGTGGCCGAGCGAATCGTGCGGATTGGCTTCGTCCAGTTCCTCGACGATATGTCCGCCGCCGTTGAGGGCTCGGTTGTCGAGGGCGATCAGCCCGACCAGCTCGAGCCGGTCGGGGGCAATCAGGCCTTCGCGGTCCATCATGGCCGAGCCGATGAAGGGCTTCTTCTTCGACAGCATCCAGTCGAGATGGAGGTCGCGCGCGGTGGTGCGGCCGTCGATCTCGGCGCCGGTGACATGGCCCTTCTCGATGCGCATCGTGCCCAGCGCCTCGAGCCCGTAGGTGACAAGGCCAAAAGGCTTGCCGGCCTCGATCAAGGCTTCCCAGACGAGGGTGCCGTAACCGGCGCCGGAATAGACCTCGAATGCCATTTCGCCGGAAAAGGAAAGCCGGCAGATCATCACCGGCACGCCGGCGATCCGGCCATGGACGATGCCCATGAAGGGCAGGGTGGCATTGTCGACGGCAGTGCCGGTGACGCAAGCGGCAAGGATGGCGCGCGCGTTCGGGCCGCCGATCGCAGCCCCCGCCCATTCGTCGGTGACCGAGGTTACGGTGACCTTCAGCTCCGGCCAGATGACGTCGAGGAAATATTCCAGATGCTGCATCACCTTGCCGGCATTGGCGGTGGTGGTCGTCATCAGGAAATCCTGCTCGCCGAGCCGCCAGGTGGTACCGTCGTCGAAGGCAAGACCGTCCTCGCGCAGCATCAGGCCGTAGCGCGCCTTGCCGACTGCCAAAGTGGAAAACATGTTGGTGTAGATGCGGTCGAGGAACTCTGCCGCGTCCGGCCCCTGCACCGCGATCTTGCCCAGCGTCGAGACGTCGACGATGCCGGCGCTGTCGCGCGTGGCTCTTGCTTCCCGCACATAGGCCTGCTCGACCGTCTCGCCGGGGAGGCCATAGATCATCGGGCGGTACCAGAGGCCGGCCGAATACATCCTTGCGCCATTGGCGATGTGCCAGTCATGCATCGGGGTTAGCCGCTCGGGTTTGAGGTCGCCGAAGCGCTCTGCCGCCAGCGAGCCGATTGACAACGCCGTGTAAGGCGGGCGGAAGCGGGTCGTGCCGACTTCGGGGATAGGCTTGCCGAGAGCCTCGGCCATGATGGCGAGACCCGGCACGTTGGAGTTCTTGCCCTGGTCGGTCGCCATGCCGAGCGTGGTGTAGCGCTTCAGATGCTCGACCGAGACGAAGCCTTCGCGATGCGCCAGCCGCACGTCCTCGGCGATGACGTCGTGCTGGAAGTCGACAAAGCTCTTGCCCTTGGCCCTGATCTCGAAGACCGGAGCCGGATCGGGATCGCCCGGAGCCGCCTCGACGACGGGCAGGGGACCGGATGAAGCCGTACCGCCGGCCGCCTGGAGACCGGCGGCGCGACCTTCCGCGATTGCCTCCGCTGTCGAAAAACTGCCGGTGAAGGCGCCGGCGCCGATCCAGCGCTGCGTCGGCTTCGGCGGCAGGAAAGCTTGCCTGGCAGGGTCCCACTCGGGTTTCGCGCCGGCCTGGCTGGCGAGGTGGATGGTCGGCGACCAGCCGCCCGACATCAGAAGGCTCTCGGCGTGGATGCTGCGCTCGTCGCCGCTGAGCGAACCGCTCATGGCGTCGAAGCGCTGCACCTTGAGGCCGGTGAGCGCCTTCCTGCCCTCGGTCGCGACCACGGCGTGACCGGCAAGCAGCTCGGCTTCCGCATCGCTCGCCAGCCGGCGCATCTCGTTCGAGACATCGCTGCGGACATCGATGATGGCGACGACCGCGGCGCCAGCCTTCTTCAGGGCGACGGCCGAGCGGTAGGCGCTGTCGTTGTTGGTGAAGAGCGCGATGCGCTGTCCCGGCAGCACACCATACTCATTGGCGTAACGTTCGGCCGCATGCGCCAGTATGACGCCGGGGCGGTCGTTGCCAGGGAACACCAGCGGCCGTTCGAACGAGCCGGTGGCGAGAACCACCGTGCCTGCGCGGATCGCCCAGTAGCGCTGGCGCGGCTCACCCTTGGCGGCGACTTCCTTGTGGTCGGTCACCCGTTCAAGCGCGGCCAGCGTGTTGCCGTCGTAATAGCCCCACACCGTCGTGCGCGGCAAAAGGCGCACATTGTCGTTGCCTGCAAGCTGCGCAGCCATACGCTGGGCCCAGTCGGCGGCGGGCATGCCGTCGATGGTTTCGCCCGACCAGTTGGCGGAGCCACCGAAATGGGCTTCGAGATCGGCGAGGATGACGCGGGCGCCCTGGTCGGCGGCAGCCTTCGCCGCCATCAGGCCGGCCGGACCGGAGCCGACGACCAGCACGTCGCAGAAAGCGTTCATGCGTTCGTAGCGCGCCGGGTCGGGGGCGGTGCCGGCCTTGCCGAGACCGGCGGCGCGGCGGATGAAATGCTCGCAGAACATCCAGAAGCGCGTGCCCTTCAGCGGACCGATCACCGGCCCCATGAAAGTCTTGTAGTAGAAGCCGGCAGACAGGATCCTGCCGCCGAGCTGGTTGATGGCGCCGATGTCCCAGGCGAGCGAAGGCGTGCGGTTCTGGCTGACGGCGACGAGCCCGTCATAGATCTCGACCATGGTGGCCGGGATATTGGGCTCGCGCACTTCGCCGCGCAGCACCGTCACCAGCGCATTGGGCTCCTCGACGCCAGCGGAAAGCAGGCCGCGCGGGCGATGGTATTTGAACGAACGGCCGAACAGCGTCACGCCGCTGGCGAGCAGCGCCGAGGCCAGCGTGTCGCCGGCATGGCCGGTGTAAGGCGCTCCGTCGAAGGTGAAGCGGATGGTGCGCAGCCTGTCGATGCGGCCGCCGGTCTCGGTGCGGCGAGGGCTCACGAACGGCCCTCCGCCCTGTTGTCGGCAGATTTGTGGCCGCCACGCGCGAAGGCGGTGCTCAGGATCTCATGCGTGATGGTGTTGCGCACGACCCTCAGATGCGCGCGGCAGCCGCCGGAATGCTGCCAGATCTCATTGTGGTCGCCGGCCGGATTGAGCCGGTCGTAGACATAGGCGTTCCAGGCGTCGAGATCTTGCGAGGCCGGCTGCGGCCGCTGACGGTTGCCGTCGCCCTGATAGGTGAATTCGATGACATCGCGCGGCCCGCAATAGGGACAGGTGATCAGCATTTTCTTGTATCTTCTTGTTCAACCATGATCTTTTCCAAAAACCGGTTCCCTTTTTTTGGGATCATGGTTCCCTAGTGCAGCCGCGGGTTCGCGCCCTGGCCTTTGTCGTCGATGATCAAGCCGCGATAGAAGCGGTCGAGCGTGAAGGGCGCGTTGAACTCGTGCGGCTCGTCCTTGGCGATGGTATAGGCAAAGCACCAGCCCGAGGCGGGCGTCGCCTTGAAGCCGCCGTAGCACCAGCCGCAATTGAGATACATGCCCGGCAACGGGCCGGTGGTGATGATCGGCGAGCCGTCCATCGTCATGTCGCACAGCCCGCCCCAGGAACGCAGCATGCGCACCCGGGCGAGACCCGGGAACAGCGCCAGCATCTCGCTCATCACCTCATCGACGATCGGCAGGCTGCCGCGCTGGGCGTAGCTGTTGTAGCCGTCGAGGTCGCCGCCATAGACGAGGCCGCCCTTGTCGGACTGCGAAATGTAGAAGTGGCCCATGCCGAACGTGAGAACGGTATCGATGACCGGCTTCAGCGATTCCGAGACGAAGGCCTGCAGCACATGGCTTTCGATCGGCATGTGCGAAATGCCGGCAAGCTGCATGACGTGACCGGTGCTGCCGGCAACGGCAAGTGCGACCTTCTTGGCGCGGATTTCGCCACGCGTCGTCGAAACGCCGGTGACGCGGCCGCCGTCGCGCAGGAAGCCGGTGACCTCGCAATTCTCGATGACGTCGACGCCGCGGCGGTCGGCGCCGCGCGCATAGCCCCAGGCGACCGCGTCGTGCCGGGCCGTGCCGGCCCGCGGCTGCATCAGCCCGCCAAGCACCGGGAAGCGCGCCGAACCGGAGACATCCAGCGCCGGCACGAGTCGCTTGATCTGCTCGACATTCATCAGTTCGGCGTCGACGCCGAGATGGCGCATGGCGTTGCCGCGCCTTGCATAATCGTCGAGCTGGGCAGGGGTGTGCGCAAGGTTAAGGCAGCCGCGCTGCGAGAACATGACGTTGTAGTTGAGGTCGTGCGAGAGGTTCTCCCACAGCTTCATCGAATGCTCGTAGAAGCGGGTGTTCTGGGGCAAGAGGTAGTTCGAGCGCACGGCGGTGGTGTTGCGGCCGACATTGCCCGAGCCCAGCCAGCCTTTTTCCAGCACGGCGACGTTGGTGATGCCGTGTTCCTTGGCAAGGTAATAGGCGGTCGAAAGACCGTGGCCGCCACCGCCGATGACGATCACATCGTAGGAAGCCTTGGGGTCAGGCTTGCGCCAGGCGGGCTTCCAATCCTTGTTGCCGGCCAGCGCATTCTTGAGCAGCGAAAAGGCTGAATACTCCGCCATTCTTCCTATCGTCCTTATGATGCGAGGCGGCAGACTATAGAGCAGGCGGGAAGCGCAAAGCCAAGATTGCGCCATCGCTTTTCGACAGGCCGACTCCGCTCGACGCGACCGGGACGGCTTGCCGCTCGATAGACCGGTCTTTATCAAGGGCGGAATTTCGAGGATTTTTCGGCCGCGAGTCGCCACAACGCCATGTTTTTCCGCCTGTTGCGCCTGATCTTGGTCGTCATCGTCGCTGTCTTAGGGCAGCCGGTATTCGACGCGTCGGCGCAGGCGATCGGCCACGGCTCGGCGCAACTCATCGCCGACCAGACCAAGGTCATCCAGGATCTGACGGCCAAGACGGACGGGCTGGAGAAGAGACTGGACGACCCCGACCAGGACGATGCGGGGCTGGTCGATATCCGCCTGCAGCTCGAGGATATTTCGCGGGCGGCGCTGACCAGCGCGCTGGCATTCCGCCAGCGCCTCAACGATATCAACGCCCGCGTCGAAGTGCTTGGGCCGCCTCCGGCACAGGGGCAGCCGCCCGAGCCGGCGATCGTCAGCAACGAGCGCAGCGCGCTTGTCTCGGAGAAGGCCGAGATCAACGCGGTCGTCGCCAGCGCGCAGAATCTGTCGGTCCGCGTCAACGGGCTGGTCGACAAGATCTCAGTGATGCGCAGCGAGCTTTTCCGCAGCGTCATCACCAAACATTATGATCTGAACGACGCGCTGAGCCCGCAGGCCTTTTCCGACGCGCATGACCAGATCTCGGGTCTTTACAAGGCGGTGTCGTCCTGGCTGAGCTTCGCCCTCAAATTCAAGTTCCAGGCGATCCTTGCCGCGACCCTGATGGCGCTGGCGCTGGCGGCCGTGCTCTTGATCGGCGGCAGGCGCTTGTTCGGCCGCATATTCGAGGCCGACCCAACCGTCGAGGAGCCGTCCTATCTCAGCCGGCTGTCGGTCGCCTTCTGGTCGACGCTGCTGCCGACCCTGGCGCTCGGCGTCTTCTTCGCCTCGGCCGTGTTCTTCTTCAACTATTACAATGTGCTGCGCGGCGACATCGGCACGTTTCTCAATGCCCTGCTGACGGTGATCGGCATGGTTTTCTGCGTCAACCGGCTGACCAACGCTGCGCTTGAGCCACGGCTGCCCAACTGGCGCCTGATCCCGGTCGCGACGGGGCCGGCGCGCTGGCTCGTCGGGCTGACGACCGCGATGGCCCTGGTGCTCGGCTTGAATTACTTCCTGTCGGTCGTCAACGAGAAGATGGGCTCGCCGCTTTCGCTGACGATCGCCAGGAGCTTTATCGCAACCATCATCATCGGCGTCATCCTGATCCTGATGGGATGGTTGAAGCCTTTCAAGGCGCAGGACGGCTCATGGCGTCCCTGGCCGGCCTGGCTTCGTTTCCTTGCCGTCGGGCTCGGCCTGTTCACCATTGCCGCGGCATTGCTCGGCTATATCGGCCTGTCGCTTTTCGTCGCGTTCCAGGTCGTGGTGACCGGGACCGTCCTGGTGACGGCCTATATCGGTTTCCTCTCGGCGCGCGCGATCGGCGAGGAGGGCGGCTTCGCCGACACTTCGGTCGGGCGCTGGCTTTCGGAAAATTCAAGCTACGAGGATACCGCGCTCGACCAGCTGGGGCTGGTGGTCAGCATCGCCATCAACCTGATGATCGTCGTGGTGTTCCTGCCGCTGATCCTGTTGATGTGGGGATTCCAGCCCGGCGATATCGAGGCCTGGGCCTATAAGCTGGCGACCGGCGTCTCGATCGGGTCGGTGACCATCTCTTTCCTAGGCATCCTCAGCGGCATCGTCGTCTTCGCCATCGGCTATTTCCTGACGCGCTGGTTCCAGGGCTGGCTGGACGGCTCGGTGATGGCGCGCGGCAAGGTCGATGCCGGCGTGCGCAACTCGATCCGCCTCGGCGTCGGCTATGCCGGCGTGGCGATTGCCGGCCTGGTCGGCATCTCGGCGGCCGGCATCGATCTCTCCAACCTGGCGCTGGTCGCCGGCGCCCTTTCGCTCGGCATCGGCTTCGGCCTGCAGAACGTCGTCTCGAATTTCGTTTCCGGCCTCATCCTGCTTGCCGAACGGCCGTTCAAGGTCGGCGACTGGATCGTCGCCGGCGATGTCAGCGGCACGGTGCGCAAGATCAGCGTGCGCGCCACCGAGATCGAGACCTTCCAGCGGCAGTCGGTGATCCTGCCCAATTCGAACCTCATCAACAACGCGGTCGGCAACTGGACGCATCGCAACAAGCTGGGGCGGGTCGAAATCAAGGTCGGCGTCGCCTACGGCAGCGACGTGAGGCGCGTCCATGCCATCCTGCTGGATATTGCCCGCGCCCATCCGATGGTGCTGAAGAATCCGGAGCCGTTCGTCCTCTTCGCCAATTTCGGGGCTGCCGCGCTCGAGTTCGAAATTCGCGTCTTCGTTGCCGACATCATGAACAGCAGCGTCGTGCAGAACGATATTCGTTTCGCCATCTTCGATATCTTCGAGGACGAGCGGATCGAAATCCCGTCGACGCCGCGCGCCGTGGTCGAGACGAACAAGCACGAAGCCTGGCCGATCGACGACGACAAGATCGAAGCCGAATTCGCCGAGCGCCAGAGGCTGGAGGAGGAAGCCGCGGCCGAACGGGAACGGCTTGCCAAGATGAAGCGGAAGGGCCGCAAGCCCGACCCGGGCTGAGGTGCATCGACATTCGGGTGAGGCCGGCCTGGAAATGGCGGCTTCCTGCGCGCCCCTCTTGGACGCCGATGCCCGAAGGTCGACGCATCTTCGGTGCAGCCGAAACCGATTGTGGCATGAATGCGGCATTCAGTTGCGGTTCAGGTAACATCTCATATAAGCTTCGATGCAAAGGGCGAGAATGCCTTGCAAATTTTGAACAGAGGCGGTGTGTGAAACACCGGAATTGCAATGTGGAAGTCTGTCGTTGCCGCCATTGCTTTGCTGGCCTTGGGCGGTTCGGCTTTCGCCGCCAGCGCGATCAACAGGGACGCTCAGACGCGGACCCTGGTCGTGACCGAAGGCGGCGCCAAGAGCGAGCTGACGCTCGGTGCCGGCGAGACGGTGGAGTTCTGCTCGAACGGCTGCTTCGTCACCCTGCCCAATGGTGACCTCGAAGCCCTGACCGGTTCGGAGACGGTCGAAATTTCGGGCGGGACCGCCCGCATCAAGTAACGCGCAACGGATTGGCGCGGTAAGATTGGCAAAGGCCGGACCGATGTCCGGCCTTTTATCGTTTCCGGTAGCCGACGCTTAACGATGACGGCCGAAAAACCGGCATGACCATTCCCTGCAACCGCACGTTTTAACGTTCGCTGCGTCATCCCCGGCTATATCTGCCCCCGTGGACGCCGGTACACGGCGCGGGTTGAATTGGCGCGTGGCCCTTCCGGGATTTGGAGTCGGGATCCTGCGCTCTATCGGGGCAGGACAATGGACGCGAGGTCGGACAGGAACGCAATTCCGCTTGCGGTCGATCTCGACGGGACGTTGATTGCAATGGACCTTCTGTGGGAAGGCCTGTTCATCCTCCTCAAGAAGAACCCGCTCTATTTCTTTCTGCTGCCGCTCTGGCTGACCGGCGGTCCGGCGCGGCTTAAGCAGGAAATATCCCTGCGCGTCGACATCGACCCGGCCTCGCTGCCTTACCGTCAGGAATTGATCGACCGTTTGCGCGCCGAGCATCGGGAGGGCCGCGTGATCGTGCTGGCGACGGGAACGCCGCGCAAATTCGCCGAGGCAATCGCGGCGCATCTCGGCATTTTCGACCGCGTGCTGGCGACCGACGGCCCGCATAACATGACCTCGGGCCGCAAGTGCTCCGCTCTGGTCGCCGCCTATGGCGATGCGGGCTTCGATTATGCCGGCAACAGCCGCCACGACCTCAAGGTCTTCGATGCCGCGCGCAACGCGCTGGTGGTGGCGCCCGATCGCAGCGCCCGGCGCTGGCAGGCGGCGCATCAGGCCGAGGCGATGCCGGCGCCGAAGCCGACGCTGAGAACCTATATCAAGATGCTGCGCATGCATCAGTGGCTGAAGAACGCGCTGATCGCCGTGCCCATGGTGCTGTCGCACGAATATTTCAATCCCAATATGATCTGGGAATGCCTGCTGGCGTTCGTGTCCTTCAGCGCCGTGGCGTCCGCCATCTACATCCTCAACGATTTCTTCGATCTAGCGCTCGACCGCAAGCATCCGACCAAGCGCAACCGGCCTTTCGCCAGCGGCGCATTGTCCATTCCGTTCGGCATGGGCGCGATCGCGGTGCTGCTTGCGATCGGCATCGCAGCCGGCCTGTTCCTGCCGGTCGAATTCCTTGGCGTGCTTGCCGGCTATCTGGTCGTCACCACCGCCTATTCGCTGTCGTTCAAGCGCATGCTTCTGGTCGACGTGCTGACGCTTGCCGGCCTCTACACGATCCGCGTGCTGGCGGGCGCGGCCGCCACCGGCGTGGACGTTTCCTTCTGGCTGCTTGCCTTCTCGATCTTCTTCTTCCTGTCGCTGGCGCTGGTGAAGCGCTTCGTCGAATTGCGCACCACGGCCATCCCTCCGGGCGAGCGCATCGCCGGCCGCGGCTATCGCACCGAGGATCAGGAGATCGTCGCCCAGGCCGGCATGGCGTCGGCCTTCTCCTCGGCGCTGGTGCTCGCGCTCTATATGGACAGCCCGGCGGTGCGCGAGCTTTACCCGCATCCCTGGCTGATATGGCCGCTGGCGCCGATCGTGCTCTACCTCACGATGCGCGTCTGGATCCTGGCCCGGCGCGACGAAATGCATGACGACCCGGTGGTCTTCATCATTCGTGACTGGCGCAGCCAGATCGTCGTCGCGATCGGCGCGGTCTTCCTCGTCGCCGGAGGCTGGTGATGGGGCATGAGCGCTTCGGCAGCTTCGGACTGGCGACCCCACCGGCGCGCAAGGCGATGGCGGCGGATGAGGCGATCGCCTTGCTGAAGCGCGGCGAGGCGAGAGCCGGATCGCTGCTCGGCTATGGCAATGGCCGCTCCTATGGCGACAGTTGCCAGAATGATGCCGGCATGGTGGTCGACATGCGGCCGCTCAACCGCATCCATTCCTTCAATGCCGAGACCGGCGTGCTGGAAGCCGATGCAGGCACGCTGCTTTGCGACATCATCGCCTATGCCGCGCCCTACGGCTTCTTTCCAGCCGTGGTTCCGGGCACGCAGTTCGTGACGCTGGGCGGCGCGATCGCTAACGACGTGCACGGCAAGAACCACCATCGGCGCGGCACCTTTGGCTGCCATGTCGAGACCCTGACGCTGCTTCGGTCCGACGGCCGGACCTATCGCTGCTCGCCGACCGATAATGTCCGCCTGTTCGGGGCGACGATCGGCGGCATGGGCCTGACCGGGCTGATCCTGTCGGCATCGATCAAGCTTCTGCGCGTGCCGTCGCTCGACATCATGGAGAAGGCGACGCGGTTTCGCCATCTCGGCGAATTCTTCGATCTCGCCGAGGCGGCGGACCAGGCTAACGAATATGCCGTCGCGTGGATCGACCAGCTCGCGGGCGGCCATGGGCTCGGGCGCGGCCTTTTGTTAACCGGCAATCATGCCGAACACGGCTCCCACGCCGCCGCGAATGCCGGCACCCGGCTTTCCGTGCCGGTGCGGCCGCCGTTCAACGTGCTGAACCGGCCCTTCCTCACGGCCTTCAACGCGGCCTACCGCTGGAAAAAGGGCAAGTCCGCGGTCCCACGCCAAGCGGGCTATCAGGGCTTCTTCTTTCCGCTCGACGGCGTCCGCGACTGGAACCGGCTCTACGGGCCGCGCGGGCTTTTCCAGCACCAGAGCGTGGTGCCGGAGGAGAAGGCCCGCCGCATCGTGCCCGCGCTGCTCGAGGCGGCGCGACGGGCGGGGCAGGGATCGTTCCTGACGGTGCTCAAGCGCTTCGGCGATGTCCGCTCGCCGGCGCTGCTGTCGTTCCCGCGGCCGGGCTACACGCTGACGCTCGATTTCCCCAACCGGGGTGAAAGGACGTTGCGGCTGCTTGCCCAGCTCGACCGCATCACGGTTGAGGCGGGCGGGGCGGTGAACCCCTACAAGGATGCCCGGATGGGGCCTGAGACATTCGCCGCATCGTTCCCGCATTGGCGACGGATGGAGGCGCTTCGCGACCCGGCTTTCCTATCAAGCTTCTGGGCGCGTACCGCCAAGAGACTGGAGATCGGACAAGGAAGAGCTGAGGCCGCGGAATAGGTAAAAGTCGAATAGATCATGGTAAACAAAGTGTTACGCCATGGTTTACTTAAAACACTGGTGTGGGTTCACGAAATATTGGCAGGTTTGTAATAGGACCGCCCAAGGGGGCGGGGTGGCAACAATGAAATACATAGTCTTCATTCTCTTCACGGTCATGACCAATGCCGCAGCGCAGCTGATGCTGAAGCAGGGCATGATGTCGATGGGGCCGATCTCCTTCGAAGGTGTCAATCCGCTCGTCAGGCTGCTGCAGATCGTGTTCAGCCCATGGGTGTTCCTCGGTCTGTGCACCTTCGTCATCTCGATGGCGTCGCATCTCTATGTGCTGTCCAAGGTCGAGCTCAGCTTCGCCTATCCGTTCCTCAGCCTCGCCTATGTCGCCGTGGCGATCTTTGCCTATTTCGTCTTCCGCGAGGACCTCAATGGCTGGCGCATCGCCGGAATCGCCTGCATCTGCGTCGGCACGATCCTGATCGCCCAGAGTGGCAGAGAAATGGGTGGCCACGGGCATGAGGAGCAGACCGCTTCCATCGCCTCCGACAAAATCCAGACAAGCGAGATCGTTCGATGAGACATGTGATTTTCGGCGGCGACGGTTTCGTCGGCCGTCACCTTGCGCCCAAGCTCGTCGCCGATGGCGAGACTGTCGTCGTCGCCGACATCGTGAAGAGCGACCTGCCGCATTACCGTTCGATGCGCTTCATCACCTGCGATGTGACCGATCCGGCCCCGGTCGCGGCGGTCGGGCTCAAGGCGGACGATATGGTCTACAATCTGTCGGCCAAGATGCTGTCGCCGATCCAGGTGCGCGCCAAGCGGCATGATTTCTTCTTTCCAGTGAACTTCCACGGCACCGAGAACATCATCCAGGCGATGGACAAGGCCGGCGCCTCGAAGCTCGTCCACTACACGACCGACATGATCTACGGCCACACGGTGGTGCTGCCGATGACCGAGGACCATCCGGTCGCGCCGCTCGGCGAATATGGCCTGTCAAAGCTCAAGACCGAGGAACTCGCCGCCGAATGGCGCAAGCGCGGCATGTCGATCTCGCTGTTCAGGCCGCGCCTGATCATCGGCCCTGGACGCCTCGGCATCCTTGAAAAACTGTTCAAGCTGATCGACTGGAATCTGCCCGTGCCGATGATCGGCTCGGGCAGGAACCCTTATCAGTTCATCTCGGTGTTCGACTGCGCAGAGGCCGCCCGCGCCGCCTGGAAGGCCGGCGTGCCGAACGAGGCCTATAATCTCGGCTCGCTCAACCCGCCGCCGGTCAGGAAACTGCTCGGCGATCTCATCCGCCATGCCGGCTCGAAGTCGATCCTGCTGCCGACGCCCGGCTGGGCGGTCAAGCGCACGCTCGACCTGCTCGATTTGCTGAACATGCCGATCATGGATCCTGAGCAGTATCTGATCGCCGACGAGGAATGCGTGCTCGACGTGTCCAAGGCCGAGCGCCAGCTCGGCTGGGTGCCGCAATATCGCGACGAGGACATGCTGATCGCCGCCTACAGCGAATACCGCGCCAAGAAGGACGGCCACGCCGTCGCCACGAAACATGTGCCTGCCGAATAGAGCGCGAAGGGAGATTTTTCAGATGACCGTCATGGCCAAGCCGGAACAGACAGGCACGCGAACGCTGGTTGAAGCGCCGGCGCTGTCGCCCGCTTCCATCGCCAAGCCAGACTTGATCAGCGTCGAGCAGGCCAAGGCGCTGGATGTCGCCCGCATCACCGATCTGTTCAAGGCGCATCTCAATCCCGGACAGCTGCATTTCATGAAGCTGCTCGGCTTCCACAAGGTCAAGATCGAGCGCGCCGAGGGTATGTTCTATATCGACCAGAACGGCCGCAAGATCCTCGACTTCTTCGGCGGCTTCGGCTCGCTGGCCTTCGGCCACAACCATCCGCGCATTCTGGAAGCCCGCAAAAAGTTCCAGGAGGAGAAGCGCCAGGAGATCGCCATCGCCTTCATGTCGCAATATGCTGCGGCACTTGCGCACAACATCGCCAAATGCTCGCCGGGCGACCTCGACATGGTGTTCTTGGGCTCCTCCGGCTCTGAAGCCATGGAAGCGGCGGTTAAGCTTGCCGAGCGCGCCGCCGGCCCGAAGCGGCCGAAAATCGTCTATGCGGAAAATTCCTTCCACGGCAAGACCAAGGGCGTGCTGGCGATCACCGACGGCCAACTCTACCGCGCCGACTTCAAGGTCGCGGACAATGTCGTGCGTGTGCCCTTCGCCGACATCGACGCCGTCGAGCGGCTGTTCAAGAGCGATCCCCAGATCGGCGTCATCGTGCTCGAAACCATCCAGGGCGGCGGCGGCATCATCCAGGCGGAGGCGCAATACTGGCAGAAGCTACGCGCGCTGTGCGACCAGTATGGCGTGCTTTGGGTCGCCGACGAGGTGCAATGCGGCTACGGCCGCTCGGGCCGCTTCTATGCCTTCGAGCATTACGGCGTGGTGCCGGACGTGACGGCGCTGGCGAAATCGCTCGGCGCCGGCAAGGCGGCGGTCGGCGCCATGATCGCCAGGCGCGATGTCTATATGAAAGCCTATGGCACGCCGAAGACGGCGATGATTCACGCCATGGCGACCTTCGGCGGCATGGGCGAGGCCTGCGTCACCGCGATCGAGGGCATCAATGTCCTCTATGACGAGGGGCTGATCGACAACGCCGCCTCGACCGGCGAGTACCTCATCCAGCGGCTGCAGGCGCTTAAGGAAAAATATCCGAGGATCATCAAGGACGTGCGCGGCAAGGGTTTTATGATCGGGCTCGAGTTCCACGATTGCTCGCAGACCCTGCCTATGGTGCTCAGACCGGTGGTGAGCGTGCTCGACGACAAGTTGAAAGGCTCGCTGTCCGGCTTCGTCGGCTCGCTTTTGCTGCGCGACTATGACGTGCTGGTCGCCTTCACCGAATATAACCGCAACGTCATCCGGCTCGAGCCGCCGCTGATCT
The DNA here is from genome assembly GCF_003952405.1 of Mesorhizobium sp. M2A.F.Ca.ET.043.02.1.1. Lineage (NCBI taxonomy): Bacteria > Pseudomonadati > Pseudomonadota > Alphaproteobacteria > Hyphomicrobiales > Phyllobacteriaceae > Mesorhizobium > Mesorhizobium sp. M2A.F.Ca.ET.043.02.1.1. The sequence continues at coordinate 647,047 of NZ_CP034445.1, read as the reverse complement.
GCCAGCCCGAGCATGTCGACCGCTTCGTCGACGCCTTCGATAGTCTTCTGTCGCGCGGCATCGTGGCGATCGTGAAGGATTTCGTGAAAAGCCAGGTCGGCAAATAAGAGGCCGCCGAGCATGCTGACTAGGCCGTCCGCGCCCACCAATCCGCTGGAACGGTTGACCGGCGCCGGTCTGGCGTGGGGCGAGGGGGCTTACGCGAAATGGGCCGCGTCGATTGGGGCAATTGCGTTTTCGCTCTACATCCTGCTCACCGCGGCGACCGCCTGGTTCATGCCCGACACCAATTGGGACATGCTGCCCTATCTGGCGATCGCCGAGGAAGACGCCTATCCCGATCCACAGGCGCTGCATGATTATGCCTACAGCACGGTCAAGGCAGGCGTTTCGGCCGGCGACTACAAGACGTTGACCGACGATGGCGGTGGCTTTCGCCGCCACATGACGGAGAGCGCCGCCGACTTTCATTCGCTGCTCGGCATGTACCGGATCAAGTTCCTTTATGCGGAAATCCTGTCCAGCCTCAGCCATGTCGTCTCGCCGGTCGAGGCGATGCGGCTGGTGCAGGTGTTTTCCGTGCTGCTGTTCGGCGCCATCACGCTCGCCTGGCTGCGCGCGGGAGGCGCGCTGGCGCTGGCGCCGATCGTCGGCGCGATTCTGATCATGGCCGATTTCGGCGACGCGGCGAGCGCCTCGACGCCCGATCTCCTATGCTCGGCGCTGTTCCTCGGCGGCGCCTTTGCCTATGTGCGCAAGCGGGAGGCGGCGACGGCGGTTCTCCTTTTCCTCGCTTTCATGGCCAGGCCCGACAACATCGTTTTCCTCGCCATTTTCACGGTGCTGCTCATCGCGTTCCGCGAGCGGGGGTGGGGCGCGCTGGCCGGTTTCGCGGCATCCTTCATCGCCTATTTCGCCATCTCGCATTGGGCGCAGCATCCCGGCTGGTGGCCGCATCTTTGGTTCTCCACCATCGAGCAGCATTACAACATGGACGGCTTCGAGCCGCCATTTTCCATTGCTGCCTATCTGAAGGCCTTCGCCGCCTCGGTAGTCCGCGCCGTCACCCTCAACAGTTGGGTTGGCGTGTCGGTGCTGGCATTGGCCGGATGGTATGGGCTCGACCGCGCCGGCTTCCGTCTCGACCGACGCGCCGGCATCCTGCTGGCGGCGCTCGTATTGGGCGTGTTGGCGAAGTTCACCGTCTTTCCGATCCACGACACCCGCATCTATTTCCCCAATCTCCTGCCGCCCTTCCTGCTGCTCGCCGCGCCCTTGATGGCGCTGTGGGCGACGAGCCAGGGCGGGCGCCGCGCGGCGCTGCAGGTCACTCCCGGAGACAAGTCATGAGCTCGCTTTCCAGCCTCGCGCGCACCTTGCTGTCGCTTAGCCTTCCAGTCGGCCTGCTCGATCGCGGCCCGGCTTTGCACGGCACGAAATTCCTCGCCAAAGCTGCCCTAAAGGCCCGTTTCGGCGGCGACGGCCGGCCGTTCCAGATGGTCAATGTTGGCGCCTGCGACGGCGCGCTGTTCGACGACGTGACGCCCTGGCTGCATCGCATTCCCGGGGCGCGCGCCATGCTGGTCGAGCCAATCCCATATAACCAGAAGCGCCTGCGCCCCAATTACCCGGATGCCAGCCGCTTCATCATCGAGCCGGTGGCTGTCACGAAAACCCAGGGCACGATCACCGTCCACACCTTCGATGCCGCAGCGCTCGAGGCCGGCACGCTGCCGATCGAGTTCATAGGCTGCTCGTCGGTCACCGACACCAATCTGATGTCGGGCAAGAACGCCTGGGGCGAGGCGGACGCCAACTTCAACAAGTTCGCGCCGCATCTGAAGGACATCGAGGTGCCGTCCGAGACCTTGCAGACGCTGCTCGACCGCAACGGCATCACCCATATCGACGCCTTCCTGGTCGACTGCGAGGGCGCCGACTGGATGGTGTTCGAGCAGCTCGATCTCCAGCGCTACCGCCCTGGCATGATCAAGATCGAGGTCGGCGCGCTGCCGGCCACCGAGATCGGCCAGGTCGTGGTCAAGCTCAAGACCGCCGGCTACCAAGTCGGCTTCCAGGCCGAGGACATCTGGGCCTTCGCCTGAGCGGAATTCCATTCCGAGCCGAGTCCGCACGCGGGGTCGCGGCGTACCTGCGACGTGTCGCAAACAGGCGGTAGCTCAATCCGCGTCCTCTGCATATTGTGCGCCATTCGAAAGGGCGCAGGCGCGCCCGTTTTATGCTTCTGGAGTCGCGGGCAATGGCAGAGTTTCCGAAAAAGGCGAAGGTCGTCATCGTCGGTCTGGGCGGTATCGTCGGCGCGTCCGTCGCGCATCATCTGATCGAGCGCGGCTGGGACGATATCGTCGGCATCGACAAGTCGGGCATCCCGACCGATATCGGCTCGACGGCGCATGCCTCGGACTTCTGCTACACGACCAGCCATGATTTCCTGTCCTGCTGGACGACGCTCTATTCCATCGATTTCTACGAGAAGATGGGGCATTACGCGCGCGTCGGCGGCCTCGAGGTTGCCCGCGTCGGCGACGATGCCCGCATGGACGAGATCAAGCGCAAGATCGCCTCCGCCAAGGCGTTCGGCACCCGTGCGCGGCTGATCGAGCCGGCCGAGATCAAGGAAAAATTCCCGCTGATCGAGGAGCATCTGGTGCAGGGCGGCCTGTGGGACCCGGATGCCGGCCTCGTTATCCCGCGCTCGCAGACCGTCGCCGGCAAGCTGGTCGATCAGGGCGTCGCGTCCGGCAAGCTGCAGGCCTTCGCCAACACCTCGGCCAAGGAGCTGATCGTCGAGAACGGCCGCATCAAGGGCGTGGTGACCGAGCGTGGCACGATCGAGGCCGACTATGTCGTGGTCTGCACCGGCATCTGGGGCCGGCTTACCGCCGCTCTGGTCGGCGAAGACCTGCCGGTCATGCCGATCGACCATCCGCTGACCTTCTTCGGCCCTTACAACGAGTTCGCCGGCACCGGCAAGGAGATCGGCTGGCCGCTGCTGCGCGACCAGGGCAACTCGGCCTATATGCGCGACACCGGCGATCCGAAGACCGCCGAGGGCGGGCAGATCGAATGGGGTTATTACGAGGAGACCAATCCGCGCCTGTGCCACCCGCGCGACCTGCTCGAAAAGCATGAGGCGCGGCTGTCGCCGTCGCAGCGCGACCTCGACATGGAGCAGATCATGGCGCCGCTGGAGCGCGCCATGGAACTGACGCCGATCCTCGGCGAATTGGGTTACAATGAAGGCCATTCCTTCAACGGCTTGCTGCAGGTGACCACCGATGGTGGCCCGTCCATGGGCGAAAGCCAGAAGGTGAGGGGCCTGTGGTACGCCGTCGCCATCTGGGTCAAGGACGGCCCCGGCATGGGCAAGCTGATCGCCGACTGGATGACCGACGGCCGCACCGCGATCGACCATCACCAGATCGACTATTCGCGCTTCTACCCGCACCAGACGCAGGAACAGTTCATCTGGGATCGCTGCACCGAGACGGCGATGAAGGTCTACAATCCAGCGGTGCATCCGCGCGAGCCCTTCTCCAAGGGCCGCAACATCCGCCGCTCGCCTTTCTGGGAGCGCGAGAAGGAACTCGGCGGCTATTTCATGGAGCTGGGCGGCTGGGAGCGCGCGCACGGCTACGCCGCCAACGAGCATCTCCTGGAGAAATACGGCAACCGCGTGCCGGTGCGCGAGAACGAATGGGACAACCGCCATTTCTGGCGCGTCTCCAATGCCGAGCATCTGGCGATGAGCGAGGATTGCGGCATCGTCAACCTGTCGCATTTCTCGATGTATGACGTCGAAGGGCCCGACCATGTCGCGCTGCTGGAATGGCTGTGCGCGGCCAAGATCGGCGGCGACAACAATATCGGCAAGGGCATCTACACCCACTTCCTCGACGAGGAAGGCATGGTGCGCGCAGACTTCACCGTCATCCGCATGGCCGATCGCTGCCGCGTGATCGACGGCGCCGATGCCGGTCCGCGCGACTTCCGCTACATGCAACGCACCGCGCAGGACAAAGGTTTCGACGTCACCGTCACCGACGTGACGGAAAAATACGTCACCATCGGTATCTGGGGGCCGAATGCCCGCACGACCTTGCAGAAGGTGGTCGAGGATCCGAATGGCCTGACGCCGGAGAATTTCCCCTTCGCGGCGATCAAGCCGATCCGGATCGGCGGCAAGGATGTGACCGCCTTCCGCATCTCCTATGTCGGCGAGCAGGGCTGGGAGTTGCATATGCGCTACGAGGACGGGCTCGCCGTCTGGGACGCGCTGCGCTCTACCGGCGTCATGCCGTTCGGCGTCGAGACCTACGCCAACACGCGCCGCATGGAAAAAAGCCTACGCCTCCAGAACGCCGATCTGCTGACCGAATACAATCTGCTCGAGGCCGACCTTGCCCGTCCGAAGGTCAAGGACAACGACTTCTGCGGCAAAGCCAAGCATCTGGAGTATCGCGCCCGTGAGCATCAGCCGGCTATGCTGTGCACGCTGGTGATGACCGAGAACACCGATTCCAAGGGCGTGGCCCGCTACCCGGTCGGCACCATGCCTGTGCAGGATCCCGCGAGCGGCGAGACGCTGGTCGACGAGCTCGGCCGCCGCTCCTTCACCACTTCGGTCGCCTATGGCCCGACGATCGGCAAGAACATCGCGCTTGCCTATCTGCCCTGGGCGTACTGCCAGGAAGGCTGCAAGCTGCAGGTCGAGTATTTTGGCGAGACCTATCCGGTCGAGGTGGCGGGAGTCGGTTACAAGCCGCTCTACGACCCGGAGAACCTCAAGCCGAGGAGCTGATGGTCGCGGACCAAGAAAGATGCAAAGCCCGGCTCCGGTCGGGCTTTTGCTTTTGTGCGGGCCGTGATTCTCGGGTAGCGTTGCTCCGGGCGGAGTAAGCAGGTTTGCAACGGTTCGGTTGGGACAGGAAGAACGACGCATTCGTCTTCGTGATGAAGGGGAACATTCCCGTTCATGTCAGCTGGACCTTTGCCATTCCAGCCGTCCTGCCGTTCGTACATGAATGGTCGAGGCATCCCAGGCTCGCCCTGATCCATACGGCCATATTCGCCGCGCTCCTGTTCCTGTCGGTGTTTCTGCATGAACTTGCCCATGTCTGGGCAGCGCGACGGCGCGGCATCGGCACCCAACGGATAGACCTGTACCTGTTCGGCGGATTTGCCTGGTTCAAGCCCGGCGCGGCTTCGCCCTATGGCTGGGCATGGATCGCGTTTGCCGGGCCGTTGGTGAACATCGTCCTGGTGGCGGGCTTTGCCGCTGCCTATTACCTTCTTGCCCGGCCCTTGTTGCCTGTCGATCCGGACGGTCATTTCAGTTCGCCGCCGCCGAGACTGGACACGCTTCTTGAGTGGACGCTTTGGCTTGGCGCATTGGTGAATGCGGCCTTGGCCATTCTCAACCTCCTTCCGGCCATTCCGCTTGATGGCGGGGCGATCGCCAGGCATCTGCTTGCGCCGCGTTTCGGCGCGGATGCCGCCGTGCGGATCGTCGGCTTCTGCGGCGTCGTGCTTTCGATCCTGCGTTTCGCGGTCATTGTCCCTGCGGCCCTGGCCGGAATTCTGTTGTGGTTTCCGCCTTCCTTCAGGCCGAACTGGCGGGCGTTTCGCGCCGCCGGCAATAAGAAGCCCGTTCCGCAGCATCCGGCTTGATGTGCAGGGGGGCAGCGGCTTATGTGGCCTGATCAGAAGCCTGCGAAAGCCTACGCCCCATGCGCATCCTGTCCGACGCCTTCATTCCCGAGCTTCCCAATCACTATCACGGCAAGGTGCGCGAAAATTACGACCTGCCGGACGGACGCCGCATCATCATCGCCACCGATCGTTTGAGCGCGTTTGACATCATCCTGGCCTCGATCCCGTTCAAGGGCGAAGTGCTCACCCAGACGGCGCGCTACTGGTTCGAGGAAACCGCCGACATCTGTCCCAACCACGTGCTGGAATATCCCGACCCCAACGTCGTCGTCGGCACGCGGCTCGACATGCTGCCGGTCGAGATGGTCGTGCGTGGCTATCTGGCAGGCACGACCAGCACCTCTATCCTGACCAAGTATCGGAAAGGCGAAAGGAGCTTCTACGGCCACAGCTTTCCCGATGGGCTGCGCGACAATGAAAAGCTGCCGCAGGCGATCATCACGCCGACCAGCAAGGCCGCCCATGGCGGCCATGACGAGCCGCTGTCGGAGGCCGAGATTATTGACCAGGGGCTGCTCACGCAGGCGCAGTGGGATACGGTCTCGCGCTATGCGTTGCAGCTTTTCGCTCGCGGCCAGCAGCGCGCCGCCGAACGCGGCCTGATTCTCGCTGACACCAAATATGAATTCGGCACCGCGCCGGACGGCACCATCGTGCTGGCGGACGAAATCCATACGCCTGACAGCAGTCGCTATTGGATCGCTGCGAGTTATGACGAGGCGTTCGCAAGCGGCGGGCGCCCGCAGAGCTTCGACAAGGATTTCGTCCGCTCCTGGGTGTCAGCGCGGTGCGATCCCTACAAGGACCCGATCCCGCCAATTCCGGACGAGATCATCAACCAGGCCTCGGCGGTCTATATCCAGGCCTATGAAGCGATAACCGGCGCAAAATTCGTGCCCGACCTTTCCGGCGATACGGTGCTGGAGCGTATCCGTTCGAACATCGCGCGGTATTTCTAAAAGGCCCGGGCCGGCGGGATCCGATGCCCCGGATTCGCGGCTTTTGCGCGCGGCGATTTTCGCTTAACCTTCCGCCATGTCCGCTTATGCCCGCGCAAGGCATATCGTCTCAGGCAGCGCCGCCCTGGCGCTGGCGCTTTGGCTGACTCCTGCCGCGTCTCCCGCCGAGCCGGTCGATGTCGAGCTGGTGCTGGCGGTCGATGTCTCGCTTTCCATGTCACCGGCTGAGCTGGAGATCCAGCGTCATGGCTACGCGGCGGCGCTGATGCATGACAACGTGCTGAAGGCTATCGCCGACGGCGCCTATGGCAAGATCGCCGTCACCTATGTCGAATGGGCGGGCACGACCTGGCAGCGAGTCGTCGTGCCGTGGACCGTGATCGCCAACCGCGCCGACGCCGAGAGGTTCGTCGCGAAGCTCGAAGCCAACCCGCCGGACAGCGCCCGGCGCACCTCGATTTCCGGGGCGCTGAGCTTCGGCAGCGATCTGTTCGCAGAGAGCGGATTCCAGGGGACCAAGCGTGTCATCGATGTTTCCGGCGATGGGCCGAACAACCAGGGCGCGCCGGTCGATCTCACCCGCGACGAGGTGGTCAGGCAAGGCATCACCATCAACGGCCTGCCGCTGATGACGCGCGGCGGTTTCAGCGGCGCCTTCGACGTCGATAATCTGGACCGCTATTACAGCGACTGCGTCATCGGCGGACCGGGCGCCTTCATGATCCCGGTCAATGACTGGACGCAGTTTCCCGAAGCGATCCGCCGCAAGCTGGTGCTGGAGCTCGCCGGTTCGGCTTCACCGCAACGGGCGGCCGAAGGGGCCGCGCATCCGCCGGTCGTGCTCGCCGATAACAGGCCGGCCGCCGACTGCCAAGCCGGCGAAAAGATGTGGCGCAACCGCGGCTGGGGCATGCCGTGAGGGGAGGAGGAGCAGGCAACCGTTCAGGATGACGTTTCGTTGAAACGCCGCTTCATTGACAAGCCTTTTGGCGTCTGTGAGACAATTCGCGCTCACCACAAAAAGGGAACCACAATGAACAGGACCACCATTTTCGCGGCAACGCTGACGGCGGCCGCCATGCTTGGCGCGCCCGCGATGGCTGCCACCTCGCTCACCATCGGCATCAGCGGCTGGACCGGCTTCGCGCCGCTGACTCTGGCCAAGCAGGCCGGGCTTTTCGAAAAGCACGGGCTCGACGTCACGCTCAAGAAAGTGCCGCAGGCGAGCCGGCCGCTGGCCATCGCCAGCGGCGACCTGCAATGCGCGGCGACCACGGTCGAAACCTGGATGGTGTGGAACGCCAGCGGCGTCACCACCAAGCAGATCTTCCAGCTCGACAAGTCCTATGGCGCCGACGGCATCGTCGTGCGCAACGACATCAAGTCCGTCGCCGACCTCAAGGGCAAGAATGTCGCCTCGTCCGCGCCTGGAACCTCGCCCTATTTCCTGCTCGCCTGGGTGCTCAACAAGAACGGCATGTCGACCAAGGACGTCACCGTCGTCAATCTGGAGCCGGATGCGGCGGCGCAGGCCTTCCTGGCCGGCCAGAACGATGCCGCCGTCACCTATGAGCCGTTCATTTCAGCGGTCCGCGACAAGGCCGACCAGGGCCATATCCTGGCGACCACGCTCGACTACCCGATGGTGCTGGACACCGTCGGTTGCACGCCGGACTTCCTCAAGGCCAATCCCGATGCCGCCAAGGCGCTCGCCGACAGCTATTTCGACGCGCTCGACCTGATCAAGAAGGATCCGCAGAAATCCTACGAGATCATGGGCGCCGACGTGAAGCAGTCGGCCAAGGAATTCGAGGATTCGGCCAAGTACCTGAAATGGGCCGACAAGGCGGAGAATAAGCAGTTCTTCACCAAGGAGTTCCAGGATTTTTCCAAGACCGCGGCCGATCTTTTGCTGCAGATGGGGCTGATCAAGGAAGTCCCGGATGTGACGACGCTTGCCGACACCAGCGCGGTGGCCAACTGATCGCGCATCACCCTATCGGCGGCGCAAGGCCGCCGCTCCCTTCTCGCTAAAGCGCGTCGCGATCCTTCAGATACGCTCCTCGCGCTTTAGCTCTTTCATTTTGCGCATGTCTTTACCCGAACCGGTTTCCACTTTCGGGAGCCATGCTTTAAGGACAGGGCCTGAATGCTGCGTCCCTTGCACCCCGTTGCGCCGGGCACGCGAAGCGCGCTCGGCATCGCCTTTTTCGTGCTGTTCGTGGCCTTCTGGGCGTGGATCACGCTCGGCGGCCATGTGAACCGGATCTTCCTTGCCGATCCTCTGTCGATGCTCAAGGACGGCTGGCGGCTGCTCGTCGAAGACCGGTTCTGGCTCGACATATTGATCACCATCTGGCGCGTCTTCGGCGGCTTCGTGCTGGCCTCGATCGTCGCGGTGCCGATCGGCATCGCGATGGGCGCCTGGAAGCCTGTCGAAGCCTTCCTCGAGCCGTTCGTGTCCTTTGCCCGCTACCTGCCGGCATCCGCCTTTATCCCGCTGCTCATCCTGTGGGCCGGCATCGGAGAATTCGAGAAGCTCCTGGTGATCTTCGTCGGCTCTGTGTTCCAGATCATCCTGATAGTCGCGGTCAAGGTCGGCAGTACGAGGCGAGACCTGGTCGAGGCCGCCTATACGCTGGGGGCGACCGACAACGGCATCGTCAAGCGCGTGATCATGCCGGCCAATGCGCCGGAGATCGCCGAAACGCTGCGCCTGGTGCTTGGCTGGGCCTGGACCTATGTGATCGTCGCCGAGCTGATCGGCTCGTCGTCGGGCATCGGCTACATGATCATCAACAGCCAGTCGCGGCTGGCGACGGGGCAGATCATCTTCGGCATCATTGTCATAGGGCTGATCGGGCTTCTGTCCGATTTCGCCTTCAAGGCGCTCAACCGCTGGCTCTTTCCATGGAGCCTGGCATGAGCAAGCTGCTGATCGAAGGCGTCTCGCGGACCTTTGCCGGGGTAGGGGGCGGGCAGCCGGTGCGGGCGCTGCAGCCGGTCGACCTCGCGGTCGCGGCGAATGACTTCATCACCATCCTTGGGCCATCCGGCTGCGGCAAGTCGACCTTGCTCAGGATCGTCGCCGGACTGGAGGCGCCGAGCACGGGCCGCGTGCTGCTCGACGGCAAGGCGGTCACAAGGCCGGGACCAGACCGCGGCATGGTGTTCCAATCCTACACGCTGTTTCCCTGGCTGACGGTCGCCGAAAACATCGGTTTCGGCCTGCACGAGCAAGGCCGGCCCGAGCGCGAGCGCAACGAGATCGTCGCCTCCTATATCGATCTCGTCGGCCTGAAAGGCTTCGAGAGCCACTGGCCGAAACAGCTTTCGGGCGGCATGCAACAGCGCACGGCAATTGCGCGGGCGCTGGCCAACGATCCCGAAATCCTGCTGCTCGACGAGCCGTTCGGTGCGCTCGACAACCAGACGCGCGGGTTGATGCAGGAATTGCTGCTCGGCATCTGGGAGCGGCGCAAGAAGACGGTGCTGTTCGTCACCCATGACATCGAAGAGGCGATCTTCATGGCGTCGCGGGTGATCGTGATGAGCGCCCGGCCCGGCCGCATCAAGTCGGACGTGCCAGTCGACCTGCCGCATCCGCGCCACTACACGCTGAAGACCAGCCCGGAATTCTCGGCGCTCAAGGCGCAGCTCACCGAAGACATCCGTATCGAGGCGATGCGGACGGCGCAGGTGTAGTCAGTTCGACACATACTGGATCGGGTCGGGAAAAATGCTTGGCTCGTTCAAGAGACGTTTTAGCCGTGGAAGATCACGGACGGGAGCTTCCAGAGTCGCCATGAACGCAGCCCATTTCTCCGCGTCGAGACCGAAGCTGCGCCGGTCGGCCAGATTGTCGAATTGAGTCGCTCTCGTGGTCATGTGACACCTGATCAAGCCGCCAGCAATTGCTTGCGGTCGACGCGCTCCTGCTGCGGCGAGCGGGCATAGAGTTCGCGGTAGCATTTGGAGAAATGCGAGGCGGAAACGAAGCCGCATGCGACTGCCACTTCGACCACCGGCAGCGACGACTGGATGAGCAGATGCCTGGCGCGGTCGAGCCGGATCTCCAGATAGTAGCGGGCGGGCGACCGGCCCATCTCGGTGCGGAACAGGCGCTCGATCTGCCGGCGCGACAGATCGACATGGTCGGCGATCTCGATCAGCGACAGCGGTTCGGAGAGGTTCGCCTCCATCAACTCGATGATGGTGAGCACCTTGGAATTTTGAACGCCGAGGCGGGCACGCAGCGGCAGGCGCTGGCGATCGGTCGGGCTGCGCACGCGGTCGGTCAGCACCTGCTCGCAGACGCGGTTGACCAGGCTCTCGTCGAAATCATCGCCGATCAGCTTCAGCATCATGTCGAGCGCGGCGGTGCCGCCGGCGCAGGTGTAGACATTCTGGTCGATTTCGAAGAGGTCGGCGAAGACATTGGCTTTGGGGAAGGCCTCGGAGAAGCCCGGAAGGTTTTCCCAATGGATGGCGCAGCGTTTGTTGGACAGCAGGCCCGCGGCGGCCAGGATATGCGCGCCTGTGCACAGGCCGCCCACCGCAACGCCGCGATTATACTCCTCGCGCAGCCAGGCGAAGGCCGATTTGTTGTGATAGCGCTCGACATTGATGCCGCTGCAGACGATCGCCATGTTCGGCCGGTCCGGCCCGGCCATCTTCCTGCGCTCCTCCTCCAGCGACGTGTTAACGGCGCATTCGACGCCGTTCGAGGCGCGAACCGGTTTGCCGTCGATGCTCGCCAGGCGCCAGCTATAGGCCTCGTAGCCGAGCATCCGGTTGGCCGAGCGAAGCGGATCGAGCGCCGTCGCGAAGGCGATCATGGTGAAGTCGGGAACGAGGAAGAATACAAACGATCTCTTGATCGGGTGCTTTACGGCATTCACGGTGAAACCTCACGCAGCCATGACGCGAACAGGATGTCGCGAACAGCATAGCGACAACAGGAAAAACCATTCCTGTCAATCGGGTAGGCGGCTAAGTGAAGATTAAATTTGCGACACGAGTCGCAAATGGGCAATAGGTGCAACCGCAGGGCGTCGCTGCACCGACGACAAGTGGCAATACCGAAATGAAAACGCCGCCACGGCAAGCCGGGCGGCGTTTGAATTCAGCTAATCGGTACTGGATTGTCTCAGGCAACGAAGCCGAGACGAGCAGCGGCCACGGCGCCGGTCTGGCCGGGCATGGTCTTGGCGAGACGCTGACGCTCCAGAGCGGTCGTCAAGTTCATTTCGCGGCGGGCAAACAGGCGGGCAAAGAGCTTCATCATCATCTCCATTTGGTTGCTCAGACGGGTCGCCTTCGCTTGATGGAGTGGGGCAGCTCGTTTTTGCTGGCGCCGATATAGGCTCGCTTCGGCAAAAACTAAATCGCAAAAACGAAGCGCTTGATATGAAAAGCGACACGATATGCGACATTTTTGGGCAATGTGCCCATAATTTCCTATTGTTTACAGTGCTTTACCTGGCCTGTTAACCCGCTATGCGGGTGGTTCATATGCGTCATGCAGCGGCGGCATGGCTGGAAAAGTCGTTTGAATGCAAACAAAAAGGCCTAAAAAACAAAAGGCCTGCCGAGCTGACGCGGCAGGCCTTCAGATCTTTATACACACGTGATTACTTCGCTCCGGCCCAGCTTCCGACACCGTGGCGCAAGCCGGTCTTTACGTCGGCTGCTTCCGGCCAGCCGATATCCTTCTGCAGTTCGATCGGCAGCGCATGGATGGCGCGTTCGGTCTGATAGCGGGCGCGGGCCGCGCTGAAATCGGTCGCAAGCCGACCGATGGACGACAGGATAGACATTTCTTTCTCCTCTATGCGGGCAGGGAGGCGCCCGTCACTGCGTTAAGTCAGGTCTGTTTCAGCTTCATTTCATGTCGATTGCAGGACTGTGTCAGGGTCGTTTCATGGCTGCTTTTGGCAGCATCCTGCATCGATCGAGTTGACTATGCGCCCGGACTGATGTTCAATCAAACGAAATGGAATGATGGATTGCATCAGAAAAATTGAAGGTCGGCTCCCATGAACGCCCCGCTCAATCACCCTTTGCCGCTGCTTGACCTCGATGTGCTGCGCACTTTCGTGGCGATCGCCGAGACCGGCTCCTTCACCACCGCCGCCAACGCGGTGTTCCGAACGCCGTCGGCCGTCTCCATGCAGATCAAGAAGCTGGAGGATATTCTCGGCCGTTCCGTGTTCGCGCGCGATGCGCGTTCGGTGACGCTGACGACGGATGGCGAGATGCTGCTCGGCTATGCCCGCCGGCTTTTGTCGATCAACCGCGAGGTGGTGTCGAAGTTCATCATCCCCGACATTGTCGGCGTGGTGCGGCTTGGCTCCCCGGACGACTATGGCGAGCGCGTGCTGCCGCATGTGCTGAAGCGCTTCGCGCAGTCGCATCCTTCGATCGCCGTCGACGTCACCATCGACCAGAGCATCAATCTGCGCCGGCGCATGGATGACCGCGCGCTCGACATCACGCTGCTCACCAATTCCTACAAGACCAGCGCCGTCGGCGCGGAGGTCCTGCTGACCGAGCCGATCGTGTGGGCAGGCGCCAAGGGCGGCTGCGCGCATCTGCGCGAACCTTTGCCGGTGTCGCTGTGGGAGGAGGGCTGCGCCTGGCGGGCCGGCGCGCTCGAAGCGCTCGGACGCGAGGGCCGCAACTACCGCATCGCTTATATGAGCGCCCACACGGCCGGCCAGCGCGCCGCAATCATGGCCGACCTTGCGGTGGCGCCGCTGCCGAAATCCTTCCTTGGCGACGAGATGGTCTCGCTGGGCGCCAAGGACGGCATGCCCGAGATCGGCACCTACAATCTCGCCATGGTGGTGGCGCCCGACGCCAGCGCGCCGGTGAAGGCTGTCGCCGACCATATCCGCGCGACGTTCGAACTGTTTCGCGAGACCGGCAAGTTCTGACGAACGTGATCGACCGACTTTCGGTGCTCAGCGACCTCGTTGCGTTCGCAAAGCCGATTGAGCGGCTGACCGACATGATTGACGAGCTTGGCTGGTCGGATACGCCGATCGTTGTCCTTAGCGCCGATCACATAGCGAGGACGCTCCGTCGCTTTCTCACGGGGGAGCTAGCCGCGTCCGACGTGGAGGAATGGGCAAATCTGATCGAACTCAGAGACGATATCGGCTACCAGCCCGATCGAAGCGATGAAATCGCCGATGCGATCTTCGTACTCGCAAATCCGGTCATCAACGGAACTCTTGATAGGCCCTGGGCCGACGAGTTGACCGTCTCCCTTTCGGCTTGACTGCGGGCTTCATCCCTCAGGAACGATACGATGCTGTCGCGCGCGCGGCGCGCTTCTGGCATCTCGATCAGCGGCCAGACGTGGAACATGCCCTCCTCGTAGACCACGTCCACCTCCACGCCGGCAGCCCGCGCCCGTTCGGCGAAGATGAGATTGTCTGGTGTCAGCATGTCGCGTGAGCCGGTCAGCAGCAGCGTTTTCGGCAGCAGGGACAAGTCGCCGTAAAGCGGGCTGATGTGCCAGTCTTTGCGGTCGAAACCGGCGCTGTAGAGGCGCACTGCTTCCAGCCCACCCGGAATGCCCAGCCAAGGATCCTGGCGCTCGGCCTCGAAGACTTCAGGATTTGCAAGCGAAACGTCGAGGCCGGGCGAGATCAGCACATGGCGCGACGGCGAGGGCAGGCCGTCCTCGGTCGCCATCATGGTTAGCACGACGGCCATGTTGCCGCCGGCGGAATCGCCCATGAAGACGATGTCTTCGGCCTCGGTGCCTTCGAGCATGCGCCGGTAGACGTCGCCGACCATGCCGAACATGTCGTGGAAATCGTGCTCGGGCGCGATCGGGTAGATCGGCACGGTGATGCCGAAACCGAGACGCTCGGCCATCTCGGCGATCAGCCCCCAGTGGTAGGAGGTGATCTGAAAAACATAGGCGCCGCCATGCAGGTAAAGTATGCGCCGGCGTTCGCCCGCCTTCGGCGCGATCTCATAGACGGGAAAGCCGTCGATCTCGGTCTCGGTTATGTCCAGCCGCGCCTTGAGCAAGGCCGGCGGATGATGGTCCTCGGTCTTGCGGGCATAGGCAATCCAGCGCTGCAGGTTCTCGGGGCTGGAAAACGCCTTCTTGCGGCTGTGCCGCAGGACGAACGAAACGAGGTGGCTTTTCAAACTGGGCATGCGGATACACGGATCTCGGCAGAGCCGACTAAGAGAATTCCTCCCGCTTTTCGAAGATCGTACCGCAGTTAAAAATGTCAAGGATTCACGCTGGCACATCGGCGTGATCCGGTGGTCTACGCAATTACGGAGGGGCTATGGCGAAGTCGCCGAGCCTGTCGCTGCGTGCTTTCCCTGGAATTGCTCAGCGCCGCTTCGGCAGCAGCGCGGCGCGCAGCATGTTGTCGCCCGCCGCCGGAGCCGCATCGCGGCCCCGGCGCTTGCCGAGCAGCTTGCATTTGTCGGCGAAGGTCATCAGCGCGGCGTGCCCAGGAGCAGCTTGTGCAGTGCTGCCTGAGGATCGCTCGGCGGCGAGGCCGGCCAGCCGATATCCTTCTGGACATGCGCCGGCAGATCGTTGAGCGCGCGGATCGCCTTGTTCCTGGCATGAGCCTGCCTGATGGTGACACCGAAGCGGCTGAGATTTCCGAACATTGACATTTTCTTCTCCCTTGAAGACCAGCGGCGGCCGCGAATGATCCCCGGCCGCTATGCGATGGCCGCTAAATGCGTCACGCCTGTATCGGGTCGATTTCGCGAGAACAGAGCTTCGGTTTCCAGATCGGGCGGATCCGGAAACATTTGCATGCAAATGAAGTTCAAGTGTTGGAGGCGGAAAGAAGCCTACGCACGACCCCGCCGCGCCGCGCGCTCCTCGCGTGAGCGCCGGCGCGGGGTGGCGTCGCCTGCGGCGCCGTCCTCGCTCATTGCCTTGCGCGGCGGCAGCTTCACCGCGGCGGCCAGCTTGGGGAAGGGGTCGACCTTGTTCGGCAGCGCCATGGCGTAGACGAAGTGCTCCTGGAACTTCGGTTCCAGCGCCGTCTCGATCTTCTCGATCCTGCTCACCGTCTCTTCGATCTCGCGACGGTAGCCACGGTTCAAGAGCGCCATGCGCGCTCCGGCGCCGGCGGCGTTGCCGACGGCCGAGACCTTGTCGAGGTCGCAGTCCGGGATCAGGCCAAGGACCATGGCGTATTTCGGATCGATGAAGGAGCCGAAGGCGCCGGCGAAATGGATGCGGTCGACATGATCGGTGTGCTGCTTTTCCATCAACAGCTTGGTGCCGGCATAGAGCGCCGCCTTGGCAAGCTGGATGGCGCGGACGTCGTTCTGGGTGATGGTGATCTTCGGCTCGCCTTCCTTCAGCACATAGGAGAAGGTGCGGCCGTTGGCCACGATGCGCGGCGAGCGCATGCTGAGCGATCCATCGACGACGCCGTCCTCCGAAATGATGCCGGACAGATACATCTCGGCGATCACTTCGATGATGCCGGAGCCGCAAATGCCGGTGACGCCGGTCGCCTGCACGCTTTCGGCGAAGCCCGGCTGATCCGACCACAGTTCCGAGCCGATGACGCGGTAGCGCGGCTCCAATGTGTCGGGATCGATGCGGACGCGCTCGATAGCGCCGGGCGCCGCTCGCTGGCCGCCAGAGATTTCCGCGCCCTCGAAGGCCGGGCCGGTGGGGGACGAGGCCGCCACGACGCGGGTCCGGTTGCCCAGCACGATCTCGGCATTGGTGCCGACGTCGACGATCAGCATCATCTCGTCCTGGCGATGCGGGCCTTCCGACAGCGTGACAGCCGCGGCGTCGGCGCCGACATGGCCGGCAATGCAGGGCAGCATGTAGAGGCGGGCGCCCTGGTTGAGCTTCAAGCCAATGTCGGAGGCCTTGATGCGCACCGCGCCCGAGACGGCGAGCGCGAAGGGCGCGCCGCCGAGCTCGGTCGGATCGATGCCGAGGAACAAATGATGCATGATCGGATTGCCGACGAAGACGGAATCCAGGATGTCCGCGCGCTGGACGTTGCCTTCGGCGCACACCTTGTCGACCAGGCTGGAAATGGCCTCGCGCACGGCGACCGTCATGCCTTCGCGTCCATCCGGGTTCATCATCACATAGGAGACTCGGCTCATCAGATCCTCGCCGAAGCGGATCTGCGGATTGGAGGTGCCGGAGGACGCAGCGACGCGGCCCGACAGCAGCGACACCAGATGCATGGCAATGGTGGTCGAGCCGATGTCGCAGGCAAGGCCGTAGGCCTCGTTCTTCAGGCCCGGCCACAGCGCGATGACGCGAGCGATGTCGCTATCGGCATCCTTGTGGATGGCGGCCGTCGCGGTCCAGTTGCCCTTGCGCAGGATGCCTTGCACCTGCGGCAGAAGGTAGAAGTCGAATTCGAGATTCTTGAGACCCCAGTCTTTCATCAGGGCGATCTTGAGCCGGTCGAGATCGCCGAGCGGCTTGTGCATGTCGGGCTCTTCGATCTCGACATAGCACATGCGGATCGCCGTATCGCGGGCGATCACCCTGGTGTCGGCGTCCTTGCGTATGGTCTGGGCGTTGATGACCGTGTCCTGCGGCACGTCGATGACGAGGTCGCCGAGTATCTGTGCCGAGCAGGAAAGACGGCGCCGCTCGGGCAGGCCGCGCACGCGCTCGTAGCGCTCTTCCTTGGCGCCCTTAGGCGAGATGTGGTCGTTGGACGAGATGATCTTGTGCTTGGCGAAATTGCCTTCCTGCACCTCGATCTGGCAGCGCCCGCAGGTGGCGCGGCCGCCGCACACGCTTTCGACATAGACGCCGAGCTGGCGCGCCGCATCAAGCACCGGCGTGCCGACCGGGAACCGGCCGCGCTTGCCCGACGGCATGAACAGGACGAGCGGATCGGTGATGTTGGGGGGAGGATTCATGCTGGCACGCGTCTCGATGGCAATTGCCGATGCCGTTTAACGGATCGTTCTACTATTGGGCGGAGAGTCCGTTGGTCCAGGGGCCCACCATGTCGGATCTGCTGCTCTCCGCCATCTTCACCGCGTTCACCATGGTGCGCGTGATCAAAGGCTCGTGGCTGCGCAATCCCCAGTACCTCGCCACGGGGATTGTCGGCGCGGTCGTCGGAACCCTGGTGCTGCACGCGTACTGGCCCGCCTATGACGATGATTTCATCGTCGGCGGCGTCACGGGCATTTTCGGATCGTGGGCGGGCATGGCGTTGTTCGACGCCATAGTGGGTATGGCCTGAACGCAAAGCAGAGCTGTCCGAACGCATCCGCGATGCGATCGGACCAGCCTTGTTTCCGGTGCGGCCCACGATTGCGCGCTTACCCCCTGGCCATCCGGGCTTCGCGGCCGCCGCGGCGGCGGCCGCCGGCGGCAGCGCCTTCACCGGGGGCGGTGACCGCGACCGGAGCGGCAACGGCGTGGCCGCCTTCGGCCGGCTTGTAGTCCTTGTAGGTGCGGATCCAGTTGGTGCAGTTCTCGTCGGTGCCGTTCAGCACATTGGCGCCGCGCACGGCTTCCATTTCCTGCGGACGGACCGGGTTCATGATCGCCGAGGTCATGCCGGCCCCGATCACCATCGGGATGAAGGCGGCGTTGATGCCGTGGCGGTGCGGCAGGCCGAAGGAGATGTTGGAGAGGCCGCAGGTGGTGTTGACCTTGAGCTCTTCGCGGAGCCGCCGCAGCAGCGCGAACACCTGGCGTCCGGCATCGCCCAGCGCCCCGATCGGCATCACCAGCGGGTCGACGACGACGTCATGCGAAGGAATGCCGTGGTCGGCGCAGCGCTCGACGATTTTCTTGGCGACGGCGAAGCGGACATCCGGGTCCATCGAGATGCCGGTCTCGTCGTTGGAGATGGCGACGACCGGGACGTTGTATTTCTTGACCAGCGGCAGGATAGCCTCGAGCTTTTCTTCCTCGCCGGTGACGGAGTTCACCAGCGGGCGGCCCTTGGCGACCTTCAGCGCGGCCTCGATCGCTGCGGTGACCGAGGAGTCGATCGACAGCGGCAGATCGACCAGGCCCTGCACGATCTCGAGCGTCTGCACCAGAAGCGCCGGCTCGGTGGCGTTCGGGTCGACGGCGGTGACGCCGGCATTGACGTCGAGCATTGTGGCGCCGCAGGCGGCCTGCTCCAGCGCGTCCTTGATGACGGTCTCGAAGTTGCCGGCCACCATCTCGGCGGCGAGCTTCTTGCGGCCGGTCGGGTTGATGCGTTCGCCGATCACGCAGAAGGGCTGATCGAAGCCGATGACGATTTCTCGGGTCGCCGAGGCGACGATGGTGCGGGTCATGCGATCTCTCCGTCGGGATATAAAGAGTTCTTTATATCGTTATCTGATTTGGTTCAAGTGAATGCGTGCCGGCCGCGCTCTAGACTCTAAGTTGATGTATGTCGTTGCCCCAAAACCGGTTCCACTTTTGGGCGACATACATCAGTGCGCGGTCTTCACCATATCCACCTGAGTTTCGGTAATCTCGTCGTGCAGTATGTGGTCGAGCCGCTCGGCGACTAGCTGGTCATCGCGGCGGATCTCGCGCTTCCAGGGCTGGCGGCCTTTCAGCACGCCGGATTCATCGACGATCTCGGCGACATATTCCTCCTGGCGGTAGGCCATCACATGGATGCCGGCGACGCCCGGGATTTCCTTCACCTCGTTGATGATGTCGATGCAGAGCTGCTTGCCTTCCTTCTTCTGATCCTGCGCGCCTTCCAGCCGCTTGATCACCGCGTCAGGGATATGGATGCCCGGCACGTTGGAGCGGATCCATTTCGCCGTCTTGGCGGAAGCGAGCGGCCCGACGCCGCAGAGCAGGAAGAGCTTTTCGGTGTGGCCGAGATCGCGCGCCTTCTGCATGAAGGCTTTGAACATCGGCACGTCAAAACAGTACTGCGTCTGCGCGAATTGCGCCCCGGCGGCGATCTTCTTGCCGAGATGGATCGGGCGGAAGTCGTAAGGCGGCGCGAAGGGATTGACCGCGCAGCCGAGGAAGACCTGCGGCGGCGTCGTCAGCTTGCGGCCGGACAGGAACTTGCCGTTGTCGCGCATGATGCGGATGGTTTCGAGCAGCGACATGGAATCGAGGTCAAACACAGGCTTGGCGCCGGGCTGGTCGCCGGCCTGTACGCCGTCGCCGGTGAGGCAAAGCATGTTGGCGACGCCCATGGCGGCGCCGCCGAGCACGTCACCCTGGATGGCGATGCGGTTCTTGTCGCGGCAGGCGATCTGCATGATCGGCGCATAGCCCATGCGGGTAAGCAGCGCGCAGATGCCGACCGAGGACATGTGGCAGTTGGCGCCCGAGGCGTCGACTGCGTTGATGGCGTCGACCCAGCCGTCGAAGATCTTGGCGCGGTTGTAGACGTCTTCCGGGTCGGCGCTGTCGGGCGGGTTGAGCTCGGTCGTCACCGCGAACTCGCCACGGCGCAGCACGCGCTCCAGCCGACCGCGCGACGTGTGGCCGGGCAGGGGATCGAGCGGCAGATGGATGCCGGCCGGATTCTCGTCGCGCTGAAGTGCGGTCATGCGGAAGCTCCGGGATTCTGTGCCGTTTCACGCGCCGCGGCCGCCTGCGCGGTCACCCGCAGCCAGGCCGAGGTTTCGCGCAGCGACTGATCGACGGGCTTCTGCACGGTCAGGATCTTGTCGCCATGCACCATATTGCGCGAGCCTTCCCAGGCCTTGACCCAGACGCAAGGCATGTCCGGCTCGACCTCGCAATTGCCGTTGGCGCGCACGCCGCCGCACGGGCCGTTGCGCAGCTGCTTGGGGCAGTTCATAGGACAGGACATGCCGGTGGAGGAAAGCACGCATTGGCCGCACATACGGCAGTCGAACATGAAGCCCTTGACGCGCTTCTCGACGAACTTGACCGGGGCCTCGACGCGGCTGTAGCCGATGCCTTTCCAGAGCGGGTGCAAGAGCAGGAAGGCGTCGGCAAACCGGCTGTAGAACCATTCGAGCAAGCGCGAATGCCTGATCGACCACAGCCGCACGGCGAAGGTGCGCTGGACGCGGCGCTGCGGCGACACATCGGCAGGCTTGTAGTCGGATTTTGGCGCTGCCTTCTTGACCAACGTGGCCTGGGTAACCGCCGGCTGCTTGTCAGACATTTTCTTTCCCGCCAGCCTTGACCAGAGCGACCAGCCGCTCGCGGTCATATTTCGCGTCGAGTTCCTGATAGGCCTTCTCGACCTCGGCCTCGATGTCGTCGCCGACCGGAACCGGGTCGGCCTTGCGCCATTCGGCCAGATAGTCGTCGGTGCCGCCAGCGCCGGTGCGCATGGCGCACATGTCGATCGCCTCGGTGAAGCGCAGCGGCAGCTCGCGCTTGGCGTTCTGCCGGCCCTTCTTGACGATGACCTGGGCGGGAATGTCGCGCCAATAGACGACGATCAGATCGGCCATGAATTCTCAACTCCTCGATATGTCGGAGCATTGCCGCAAGCGCCGTTGGGCCGCTTGTTATGGGACGACGCGCGCCCCTTCAAAAGCGACGCTGGCGATGGCGCAAAGCGAATGCTGGAATCCGTCGCCGGCTGATCACCAGACGCGCTTGGTCAGGCCGGTCCAGAGATAGAACCAGATCGTCGGGTGATACCACTGCTTCGACGGCAGTCCGGGATCGATCGTATCCAGCCTGCCAGCCAGCGCATTGCCGACCGCCTCGACGCATATATCGCGCGAAAACGCTGCCTGGCGCAGCGCGTAGCTGGCGATCGTGTCGCCCGTCTTCGGCTTGCCGCGCGCCTGCTTCAGCACGCCGCCGGTGTCGACGCCGGCATCGACCAGGTGAACGGTGGTGCCGAAGTTCTGCGCGTCGCCGGAGGCCAGCGCCCAGTAGCCGCCATTCATGCCGCGATATTTTGGGGCGATGCCGGCGTGATAGTTGAGCACCGGGCAAGGCATCCTGGCCAACGTGCCCTTCGACAGCAGCCTGCAGCCGGCGAGCAGGACGACGCCCGGTCCTATGCTGGCGATTTCCTTCAGACATTCCGGCCCATTGGCTGAGGGCACGTGGATGATCGCCTGGCCCTGCCGCGGTTCGGTGTCGAGCTTTTCCTCGGCGATCAGCCGCTCGGCGTGGCCGGCAAGGAAGCGCTTGCCGAGCCTGGTCAGCACCATCGTGCCGAGCTGGCCGATGGCCGAGATCCGGCCCTGCCGCCGGGCGCGGCCCATGAGCAGGCGCTTTTTGGATTCAGGGTTCTCGAGGATGACGCTGACAGGACCGACGCGATCAGCAATCGCATTGACGATGGCCCAGATGTGCGGGCCACCTTCGGTGACGACGACGATCGGTCGCGTACTCGATTCCGACGCTGCCATGGCAAGCACCCGCTCCAAAGACCGGGGCGCATGCTATGCGGGGCGAGTTAATCCTTGGTGTGCCGAAGCGTTCGGTCCGCCGCCAGGTTCGCCTCAGCGCTTGAATTCCATGATGTCGAGCTTCGATTCGTAATAGGGCGCGGGGAATTCGATCCGCCACTCGCTGGCGCTGTTGCGGAAGGCGTAGCCGACCTGATCGCTTTCTGGGCCGCTGCCATAGGGCTTGGCCTTGTCGTCATTGACCGAAAACGAGCCGAGATAGATCGAGCGCTTCTCGTTGTCGTCGAAGAAGCGGCCGGTCGTGCGCTGCGAGCCGCTGATCTTGGCAAGCCGCCAGCCGGAACCGTCGTCCGTGACCTTGCACTTGAACCAGCCATAGATGATCAGCGGGCTCAAGCCGCCCGCCTTGATGGTGCGGCATTTCCAGTTGCCGGTGAGATCCTTGTCGGAGAAGGCGACAAGCGGCTTGGCGAGCAGACCATCCAATTGCTTGACCTCCGCCGGATCGCCGGCCTTTGCCTCCTCAAGAGCCGCCTTGCGCGTTTCGCCGTATCTATCCAGCCGGGCCTTGTCGGCGGCTGTGATCAGCTTCTGCACCTCGCCGTTGACATGGGCGGGCAAGGTGAGGGCGATAAGGCCGAGAGCGGCAAAAAGCAGGCGAGGCGTCATCAAATCGTTTCCTCAAATCGATGGCTGGAACAGTTCTTTTCATCACTGGCGCACAACTTACCGGTTCGCGATCGCCTGTCATCCGTGCTTAACAGCGTGGGCTCAAAAATGGCGGTTGATCGATGCGGATATTGCTCACGGGATCGTCCGGATGGCTGGGCAGCACGCTTCTGCCACGGCTCGAAGCGCTCGGCCATGACGTCATCGGCCTCGATCCGGTTACCTCGGCGCGCACGCAGGTCGTCGGCTCGGTCGCGGATCGCGATCTGGTTTTCGGAACTGTCCGCGACAACCGAATCGACGCCATCATTCACAGCGGCGCGCTGCACAAGCCAAACATCGAGCACTTTGAGAACAGCGCCTTCGTCGCGACGAATGTGCAAGGCACGCTCAACCTGCTCGACGCGGCAGTTGCCTACGGCGTCGGGCGTTTCGTCTTCACCTCGACGACATCGCTGATGATCTCGCAGGCGATCCGCGCCGGCTTCCAGGGCGGCGCGCGCAAGGCGGCCTGGCTGACGGAGGAGATGTCGCCGGAGCCGCGCAACATTTATGGCGTGACGAAGCTTTCCGCCGAGCATCTGTGCCGTCTTTATAACCTTCAGCATGGATTGCCGGTCGTGGTGCTGCGCACCGGACGCTTCTTTCCCGAAGCGGACGATATGGCGCATGCGATCGAGCAGTCAGACGCCAACACCAAGGCCAACGAATTGCTGTTTCGCCGGCTGACGGTGGAGGATGCCGCGGAGGCTCATGTCGCGGCGCTGGAGACAGCTCCGCTGCTCGGGTTCGACACGTTTATCATCTCGGCGCCGACTCCGTTCCGGCCGCTGGACTGCGCCGAGCTCATCGCCGACGCGCCATCGGTTGTCGCGCGCTATTTCCCGGATTATCCCGGGCTCTATGCGAGGAAGGGCTGGACGATGTTTTCGTCGATCGACCGCGTCTACGATCCCTCGCGGGCGGGGGAGCGACTCGGCTTCGTCTGCAAGACAAGTTTTGCCGATGTATTGGCGGCGCTCGAAGCGGAGGCGTGAAGCCGTCAGGCGCCGGTTGCCACCCGCGCCAGTTCGCTCGTCAGATCACCATAGCCAGTCCGGCGGCGCTCGTACGCGAGGCCGAGCATAACCGCAGCCTTCTCGGCGACCTTGTCGAGTTCCGGATCGTCGGTCTGGGCAAGATAGATCAGCTTCTCGTAATTGCCGAAATAGTCCTTGATCAGCTCGGGATGCCGGTCGAGGCCGAGCGGCTTGATGAAGAAGGCCTCGAACTGGCGGCAGAGGAAGTCGGTCATGTAGAACGACATCATGTCGCCGTCGGCGACCTTCGCATAGGCCTCCATGCCCTGGTAGAAGGCAAAGCAGTGCGGCCCGGCCATGCGCTCGACGCCGTGCTTCTCGATGACGCGGTCGAGCAGGCCGCCCGTGCCGCAGTCGGCATAGCCGACGAAGATGTGATCGTAGCCTTCCGCCTTGGCCTTCTCGATCGCCTTGTCCATCGCCGGCGCGATGCGGTCCGGATAGAAATGGAACTCAGCCGGCAGGCAGGTCAGCTCGAGATGGTCGAGCTTTAGCTGTTGCTTGACGGCCAAAACTTCGCGCGCAATCATCCCGCAGGCGATGACGAGCAGCCTGTCTGTTTGATTCGGTTCCGTTTTTTGCGTCTTGACCAAGTCGGGCCGGCTTTCGCTGCGGGGCTTAATATCTGTCGAGGGAGACACTGTTCATGAAACTGCTACGCGTCGCGCCGATCGCCATCCTGGCCTGCGCGCTTGCGCTCACCGCTTGCGCCAACACCATCCGGGGCGTCGGCAAGGACGTGAAATCGACGGCGAGGGCGGTCAAGGACACTGTCAACTGATCGGCAGCCTTTTCCATCATCTGGTAACAAAAAAGCCGCGCTGCAAGGCGCGGCTTTTTTTAGGTTCATCCTGATGCCTCGTATCAGGCGGAAGCGCGAACGTTGTGCTTGCGCTTCATGAAGTCCTTGGCCGTCTCGACCGCCACCGCGGCGTCGCGGCAATAGGCGTCGGCGCCGACGGCCTTGCCGAACTCCTCATTGAGCGGCGCGCCGCCGACCAGGACGACATAATCGTCGCGGATGCCCTTTTCCTTCATCGTGTCGATGACGACCTTCATATAGGGCATGGTGGTGGTGAGCAGCGCCGACATGCCGATGATGTCGGGCTGGTGCTGCTCGATGGCGTCGAGATATTTCTCGACCGCGTTGTTGATGCCGAGGTCGATGACGTCGAAGCCGGCGCCTTCCATCATCATGCCGACGAGGTTCTTGCCGATGTCGTGGATGTCGCCCTTGACGGTGCCGATCACCATCTTGCCCTGCTTCGGCGCGCCGGTGGCGGCGAGCAGCGGACGAAGGATAGCCATGCCGGCCTTCATGGCGTTGGCCGAGAGCAGCACTTCCGGCACAAACAGGATACCGTCGCGGAAATCCTCGCCGACGATGCGCATGCCTTCGACCAGCGCCTCGGTCAGCACCTTGTAAGGCGCCCAATTGCGCTCGAGAAGGATATGCGTGCCTTCCTCGATTTCTTCCTTCAGACCGTCATAGAGGTCGTCGTGCATCTGTTGCACAAGCTCCTCATCGGAAAGCTCGGAAAGGATGATCTCGTCGTCGGCCATTTTTCCTCGGGCTCCTTGCTGCTCGGAATGACTGCGGCAGCCTAAAAATCGATGCGCCAATACCTAACCCGCGAGGGCAAGCTAGCCATAGCTGATTTGCGACTTCCCGCAAAAGGAAAGCGACTGAAAAATTGACGCTTTTCTTGTCGATTTTGCGACAGGCGTTGGCGCTGGCTGGCCGTTTCCAATAGGGTGCATGGCTACGATCCAGGCAAGAGGCGGTAGCGACGGGCCGCCCCAGCCAATTCAGGCCAAGTTACAGGAAGAACGATCATGAGCGATAACGCGGCAGTCGAGCAGGAAGCGCCGGGTGGACGACGCGGTCGCGGCGCCAGCGGCGGCGCGGCGGCACGCCGGGCAGCCCGTTCAGGCGGCGGTCCGGGCACCCAGCTCACCTACATCAAGCGCAAGATCAACGTCTATGAGGTCCTCAACGAGGAAGGCCTGGCGCTGATCGAGAAGAACACCGACACGGTGCTGGAAGAGATCGGCATCATCTTTCGCGATGACGCCGAGGCGCTGGCGCTGTGGAAGGAAGCGGGCGCAGACGTCAAGGGCGAGCGTGTGCATTTCCCCAAGGGGCTCTGCCGCTCGCTCTTGAAGACCGCGCCTTCGATCTACACCCAGCATGCGCGCAACCCGGAGCGTTCGGTGCAGATCGGCGGCAATGCGACCGTGTTCGCGCCGGTCTACGGCCCGCCCTTCGTGCGCGACCTCGACGGCAACCGCCGCTACGCGACGATCGAGGATTTCCAGAATTTCGTGAAGCTCGCCTATATGGCGCCGTCGATCCACCATTCGGGCGGCACGGTGTGCGAGCCGGTCGACGTGCCGGTCAACAAGCGCCATCTCGACATGATCTACGCGCATATCCGGTACTCGGACAAGCCGTTCATGGGCTCTGTGACCGCGCCGGAGCGGGCCGAGGACACGGTGGCGATGGCCAAGCTCGTGTTTGGCGACGACTTCGTCGAGAACAACACGGTGCTGACCAGCCTGATCAACGCCAACTCGCCGATGGTCTTCGACGAAACCATGCTCGGCGCGCTGAAAGTCTATTCGCGCCACAATCAGGCCTGCATCGTCACCCCGTTCATCCTGGCCGGCGCGATGAGCCCGGTGACGGTCGCCGGCACGCTGACGCAGGTGTTGGCCGAAGTGCTCGCCGGCGCCTCGTTCACGCAGCTGATCAAGCCCGGCGCGCCGGTGCTGTTCGGCACCTTCGCCTCGTCGATCTCGATGCAGTCGGGCGCGCCGACCTTCGGCACGCCGGAGCCGTCGCTGGTCTCCTACGGCGCGGCGCAACTGGCGCGGCGGCTCGGCCTGCCGTTCCGCACCGGCGGCTCGCTCTGCGCCTCGAAGGTTCCGGATGCGCAAGCGGCCTATGAGAGCGCCAACACGCTCAACTCGACGATCCTTGCCGGCACCAATTTCGTGCTGCATTCGGCGGGCTGGCTCGAGGGCGGTCTCGCCTCCTGCTACGAGAAATTCATGATGGATATCGACCAGCTCGGCATGCAGCAGAAGTTTGCCGAGGGCGTCGACCTGTCGGAAAACGGCCAGGCGATGGACGCCATCCGCCAGGTCGGTCCGGGCAGCCACTATCTCGGCTGCGACCACACCCAGGCGAATTTCCAGACGGCCTTCTACCGCTCCAACATCGCCGACAACAATTCCTACGAGCAGTGGCTGGCCGAGGGCGAGAAGACCGCGCCGCAGCGCGCCAACGAGCTCGCCCGCCGCTGGCTGGAAAGCTACGAAGCGCCGCATCTCGATCCGGCCATCGACGAGGCGCTGAAGGAGTTCATCGCCAAGAAGAAAGGCTCGATGCCCGACGCCTTCACGTGAAAGGAGCCCGATTCAGGCCGGGCTAAAGTGGCCGACATCATCCATAAGGAAGTCTGGCGGAGCGCGTTCTCCGACCCGGACCGGAAGGGATGACTTTTTCCCGCGCTCGGGTCGAGGTGATTGCGGCCGAGCTCGCGGCCAGTGGCCTGATCCTTCGCGGCGGTTTCACCTTCGGCGACGATGAGATGGCGCCAGCCGGACTTTCCGGCTTTCCAGCCAAATCGGTGCTCCTTGTTGGACAGGCGGGCGCGGCGCCATGGCCATATTTCCAACGCTGGCTCGAGGGACAGCCTCGGCCCGTCGCCAACCCGCTCGACAGCTGGTCGCTCGAGGTGATTGGCGCCGTGGCGAAGGAATTCGGCGCGCGTGCCGTTTCGCCTTCAGACCGGCCTTACCTGCCGTTCCAGCAATGGGCGATGCGGGCGGAAGGGCTGAGGCCGTCGCCGCTGGGCATCCTCATGCATCCTCAGTATGGGCTTTGGCACGCCTATCGCGGCGCGTTGCTGTTCGAGGACAAGATTTCTGTTCCCGAACCTCATGCAGCGATTCATCTTTGCGACACATGCGTCGAAAAACCCTGCCTGAAATCCTGTCCGGTGGACGCCTATTCGGTGGATGGCTTTGCGCACCAGGCGTGCCTGGCGCATGTGCGCGGACCGCGAGGCGAGCCCTGCCGGAGCGGCGGCTGCCTCGACCGCAACGCCTGTCCCTATGGCGCTGAGTATCGCTATCCGGCCGATGTCCAGGCCTTCCATATGGCGGCGTTCGCCCGGGTGTAGACATTCTTCCGAACCGCACGGAAACTTGACCGCGATCGAAAGGTTGCGGCTTGCCCTGGCGGGCAGTGCGGATATCTATCGCCTGGCAACCGGCGGAGCGCGCAATGACGAAGCAGGACATCGAGATCAAGACCCAGGACGGCACGGCGAAGGCTCGGCTGTTTCGTCCAGCCGCGCCGGCCAAGGCCGGAATCATCCTCTACATGGATATTTTCGGTCCGCGTCCGGTGCTCGACCAGATGGCGGAGCGCCTCGCTGGGCATGGCTATGCCGTGCTGGTGCCCGATCTCTTCTACCGCTATGCGCCCTATGGCCCGTTCGATCCCAAAACCGCGTTCACCGAGGCAAAGACCAAGGCCCTGCTGTTGATGCTGAGCGGCGGTACGACGCAGGGCATGACCATCCGCGACGGCAGCGCCTTCCTCGACGCGTTCGCGGCCGAGGGCATTTACGGACCGATTGGCGTCGTCGGCTATTGCATGGGCGGCGCGCGGGCGTTGAACGCGGCGGCGAGCTATCCGGACCGGATCGTTGCCGCGGCAAGCTTCCATGGCGGTAATCTGGCCAGCGAAGCGGCCGACAGCCCGCATCGCAAGGCGGCTTCGATCAAGGCGCGCGTCTATGTCGGCGTCGCCGGCGTCGATCATAGCTTCCCGCCCGAGCAGTCGGCGCGGCTGGCGGAGGCGCTCAGGGTGGCAGAGGTCGACCATACGATCGAGAACTATGTCGGCGTCGGCCATGGCTGGTGCGTGCCGGATCATAGCGTCTATGACGAGGCGGGGGCTGAACGCCACTGGAAGCGGCTGACGACGTTTTTCAAAGAGACGCTGGGCTGAGTTTCGGTCTCGGATTGTAGTGCGCGTGGCCTAGCGCGAGCCTTCGAATGTCCGCGCCGCCCCTCATCCGCCCTTCGGGCACCTTCTCCCCGTGGAACGGAGAGAAGGAAAAAGTGGTGCCGCAAAAAAATCTTTTCATCGCCCCAAGGATTGGCCATTAGCCTTCGTCCAACGGGCAAATGACGGCGATGATGCTGGACGACAGCGAAGCCTCCGATGCCGAGTTGATCGGGCGGGCGAGGGGCGGAGACAGGGGGGCTTTCGGCAAACTGGTCGAAAGGCACTATGGCTTCGTCTATCGCGCCGCCTATCGCTGGTGCGGCAGGAAGGCCGACGCCGAGGACATTGCTCAGGATGTCTGCGTGCGGCTCGGCCGCGCGATCCGCGACTATCAGGGCAATGGCGCCTTCACGACATGGCTCTATGCCATGACGCTGAATGCTTCGCGCGACATGATGCGCAAGCGCGCCCGCGATACCGCCAAGGCCGATGCCTATGGCGCCTATGCGTCGATCGCGGGCGAGGTGCCAGCGGACGATCCCGCCGATGCGTTGTGGACGGCGGTGCGGCTGCTGCCGGACAAGCAACGCGATGCGGTGCTGCTCGTCTATGGCGAAGGTCTCAACCACGCGGCGGCGGCGGAGGTGATGGCGATCTCGGAGACGACGGTTTCCTGGCACATCCATGAAGCGAAGAAACGGTTGAAGCTGCTGATGCGTTCAGCCGGGGAAGTGTGACCATGGTCGACGACAACGAACTCGAAAGGCTGCGTGACATCGCTGTGCCGGCGCCGGACGGCGAAGCGAAGGCGCGTGCGATGGCCGCCGCAATGCAGGCGTTCGACCTCGATGAAAAAACTTCGACGGCCCCCCAAGGAACGTCCGCAGGCCTTCGTCTCACGGAGCGAGCACAAAAGCTCTGGAGAGACATCATGCAACGGAAACTCATTGCCACGCCGGCCATCACCGCGCTGGTCGCACTGCCTATCGCCGGATATGCCGCTTTCGAGATGCTGAAGGAACAGCCGCCCTTCATTAACGGCAACGGCAAGGTCACCGAGACGGTGGCCGACAAGCCGGTAGCGCAGAAGCCCGCGCCGATGCAACCGGCGATCAACGAGCCGCTGCCGGCTGCGCCGGCGAAGGAGAAGAAGACCGGCGCGGACGCGGAGACCCGGACCAATTCACAAATGGTGCCGGCAACGCCGCCCAAGCCGGCGACCGAGGTCGACAACCTGCTCAAGCAGGAGGCAACGCCCGAAGCCGAGCCCGCCCTGCAACCCGCGCCAGCCGAGAGTGGCCAACTCGCAACCGGCGGTAAGGACGGGGTCGGGGTAATTGCGGGCTATTCCCCCAAGCGGAGCGCCGACGAGTTGGAGCGAGCCGACAAGGCGCCGGCAGGGGTAGCGGCGGCGATCCCGGCGTCTCCTCCGGCAATGGCCGATTCCAAGCTGATGGTGCAGCCCGCGCCCATGCCGGCTGACCAGATGCAGCCGCAGGAGGAAAACCGCGACCGCATCGAGACTTTCAAGACCAATCCGGTGCATGAAACGGCGCAGGACCCGGTCTCGACCTTCTCGATCGATGTCGACACGGCTTCCTATTCCTTCGTGCGGCGCTCCCTGAAGGAAGGCAGCCTGCCTGATCCGGACACCGTCCGGGTCGAGGAAATGATCAATTACTTCCCCTACGACTGGAAGGGTCCGGATTCGGCCGCGACGCCGTTCAACTCGACAGTCACCGTCATGCCGACGCCGTGGAACGAGCACACCAAGCTCATGCATGTCGCGATCAAGGGTTTCGACGTGAAGCCGGCCGAGCAGCCCAAGGCCAACCTCGTCTTCCTGATCGATGTGTCGGGCTCGATGGACGAGCCGGACAAGCTGCCGCTGCTCAAATCCGCCTTTCGCCTGCTGGTCAGCAAGCTCAAGCCCGACGACACCGTCTCGATCGTCACCTATGCCGGCAATGCCGGCACGGTGCTGATGCCGACCAAGGCGGCGGAAAAGCAGAAAATCCTTGCGGCCATCGATAATCTCGAGCCCGGCGGATCGACGGCCGGTGAGGAAGGCATCCGCGAAGCCTACAAGCTTGCGCAGCAATCCTTCGTCAAGGACGGCGTCAACCGCGTGATGCTCGCCACCGACGGCGACTTCAATGTCGGCCAGACCGATGACGACGATCTCAAGCAAACGATCGAGAAGGAGCGCAAGACCGGCGTCTTCCTCTCGGTGTTCGGTTTCGGGCGCGGCAATCTCAACGACCAGATGATGCAGACCATTGCCCAGAACGGCAACGGCACGGCCGCCTATATCGACACTTTGGCCGAAGCCGAGAAGGTGCTGGTCGAGGATGCCTCCTCGACGCTGTTCACCATCGCCAAGGACGTCAAGATCCAGGTCGAGTTCAATCCGGCCAAGGTCTCCGAATACCGTCTCATCGGTTATGAGACCCGAGCCCTCAACCGCGAGGATTTCAACAATGACCGCGTCGATGCCGGCGATATCGGTTCGGGCCATTCGGTGACGGCGGTCTATGAAATCACGCCGAAAGGGAGCGGCGGCGAGCAGGTCGATCCGCTGCGCTACGGCCAGGCCAAGGTCGACAATGGCGGCGTCGCCAATGCCGACGAATATGCCTTCGTCAAGATCCGCTACAAGCTGCCGAGCGAGAATGTCTCGAAGCTGATCACCACGCCGGTGACCGCCGCCAATGAGGTCTCGTCCTTCGACTCGGCCGGCGCCGACCAGCGCTTCTCGGTGGCCGTCGCGGCCTTCGGGCAGAAGCTGCGCGACGAGGACCAGACGGCGAATTTCGGCTATGACCGCATCGCCGAGATCGCCGACGCCGCGCGCGGCGCCGATCCGTTCGGCTACAGGGCGGAGTTCCTGTCGCTGGTGCGCCTGGCCTCATCGCTGGACGGTAGTAAATAGGGCGTTGCGAATTGAACGACGGCCGGCGGGACTAAGCGCGTCGCGGGTGCGACGCGCTTAGGTTTTTTGATGCATGTCGTTGCCCCAGAACCGCTGCACACTTCTGGGCGACATGCGTTGTCCCGTCGGCCTTTTTGCAATCGTTAAATTGCGCGGCTTTTCCGGAACATCATTGCAATCAGCGTCTGTTTAGTCAGTGCTGATAGATTTGAGGGACCAGCAGTGCATATCACGACAATCGGCAATGCGAACGCGACGGCGGCCAATGCGCCGGTGCGGGGGTCGTCAGCGGCTTCGGCTGATTCGGCGCGAATTCGAAGCGATGTCGATGCCGCCCGCAACACGGCGCTTTCGGCGCTCAACAACGATCGTTTTCGCGTCATGCTGGAACAGATCAGCGATCCGGGCGCGTCGGGCGCGCTGGCGACAATGAATTCCGAGAACGTCGTCGATTTCAACACCGCGCTGTCGCGCTACGCCGAAAACAGCAAATAGACAGGCCCGTCAGGCGCGGCTGCGCCTGCGTTCGCGCCTGCCTTCGCCGCTGTCCCCGGCGCTTGCGGTCTTGTTGCGCATCGGACCGATGCGCTCGACGATCGTCGCGACGGTCGGGCGCTCGGCCTTGGTGTGGCCGTCGAGCGCCTTGCGCATGGCGGCAAGGTGGGCGAAGGAGGTGCCGCAGCAGCCGCCAACGATCTTGGCGCCGGCATCGACCGCCAGCCGCACATAATCGGACATCAACTCCGGCGTGCCTGAATAGTGAATTTCACTGCCGCGGAATTCCGGAATGCCGCAATTGCCCTTGACGATCACGGTCGCCTCCGGCTTCGCCTCGGTCATGTCGAGCAGCGAAGCGAGGATATCGGAAGCGCCGACGCCGCAATTGGCGCCGACACCGAGCGGGGCCTGCGACAGGCCGTCGGCAACGGCGTGGATGTCCTTCGGCAGCAGGCCCATCATGGTGCGGCCGGCGGTGTCGAAGGAACCAGTATAGGTATAGGGCAGGCCGACGCGGATGGCGGCTTCGGCCGCGGCGCGGATCTCGTCGGGCGCCGACATGGTCTCGACCCAGGCGACTTCGGCGCCGCCGGCCTTGAGACCCTCGATCTGCTCGGCGAAGGCATCGACGGCATCGTCATAGGTCAGGGCGCCGAGCGGCACCAGCAACTCGCCGGTCGGGCCGACGGAGCCGGCGACGATCACCTTGCGGCCGGCCTTGTCGGCGACGGAGCGGGCGATCTCAGCGGCGCGCTTGTTCAACTCGTGCACGCGATCCTGCGCATGATGCAGCTTGAGTCGATGGCGGGTGCCGCCGAAGGAGTTGGTCAGGATGATGTCGGCGCCGGCATCGACGAAATTCTGATGCAGGCTGGCAATCGTCTCGGGCGAAGTTTCATTAAGCAACTCGGGCGCTTCGCCGGCCTCGAGACCCATGGCGAACAGATTGGTGCCGGTGGCGCCGTCGGCCAGGAGCACACCCTTTTCGGCAAGCAGGGCGTCAATCGGGTTGGTCGCGGTCATAGCTTTGGCTTTCGTGTTCGAACTCAAATAACGATATAAAGAAGTCTTTATGTCCAGTCAACGCGTTTGCGGCCGAGAAGACCTTAGGCCGGATTGATCTCGACCTCGATTTCGATGCAGGCCTCACCATGGGTTGGATGGTGGCCGACCGGGCAGGCAAGCGCTCAGACCGAGCCTGACGGGAAAGACGTCGCGGCCAGCTTCTGCGCGAAGCTCGCCGCCTCATGCGCATTGATGTCGGCGGCGCGGATCAGATTGTCGAAATGGCTGGTGAGGGTGCGGATCGGCTGGGTCGCGTTCAACACCAGATACATGTCGCCGACATAGATCGCGGCGCGGTAGGGGCCGAAGATCGTGTAGGGGATCGAATAGCGCATGCGTCCGTCATAGAGGAACAGGCGGAAGGTCGGGTAGAGGTCGTCGAGGAGGGCTGCCATGTGCAGCAACTGAGCACGGCGGTCGGCTTCGGGAAAACGATCCCAGACGCCGAGGCCGCGCGCGAAGATCTCCAGCGTGTGGCGCGGCATGCAGACCTCCATGTCGGTCTCCGGCCGCCTTGTATAGTCGATGCGGTATTGCGTTTCGCCGGCCTGCGCCTCGCGGCTCTTGTTGGTGATGCCGGCCTCATATTCGATCAGCGCCTCGGTGCGCAGAAGGTCAGGGATGCCTGCCGGCACGTAGCGGATTTTCGTGCCTGCCGCCTCGGCGTGCCACTTGGCGAGCAGCGTGCGGTCAAAACCGTCCGGCGCCTCCTCGATCTCCAGGCTCTCTCTAATTTCGCCGGTGACCCCCTCGTCCTGGGAGAGGCCCAGCAGCCAGTCGAGCGACACTTTGAACTCGGCCGCTACGTTGAGAAGCGTCTCGGCACGGGGCAGGCGGGTCGAGGCGCCTGACAGGAGCTGCGACAATGCCGAGCGGTCGATGCCGACCGCGGCCGCGAAGGCCGACTGGTTGAGGTCGGATCGTGTCAAGAGCATTTTCAACCGCTCCCGGAAGAGAGTCGACAGATCGCGCTTGTCCATCACGCTGCTCCTGCTTCGGAGAGGAAAAATTTGCGCCCGGAGCGTCTTGAACGTGGCTCAGGCGGAAATGAATCCCCATGTTTGTTTACAATGTATAACATATGCGGCTGAAAATGCGCACTCGCAACAGTTTGTGCGCTTTGTCGCGTTGCGGCAACGATAGGCTCCTGACACAATGCTGTCAGGAATCGAGTTGGTTCCGGCGACTGGAAGGCAGTGGTCGATAGCATGGCAAGCACGAATACCGGCATGAACAAGAGACGCAGCAACGCACCGGCAATCGAATGGCCGACAGTCTGTCTCATTCTCTTCTGCTACGGTGCGTGGTTCGCAATAGGCTTCCTGCTGTGGCCATCTTATCCGCTTTTGGCGCTTGCCATCCTGCCCTTTATCCTGGCTCTGCAATCCTCGCTGATGCATGAGGTGTCGCACGGCCATCCGACCCGCAACGCCAGGATCAATGAAGCCTTCGTCTTTTTGCCGATCGGCATGGTCTGGCCGTTCCGCCGCTTCAAGACCATCCACCTTCGTCATCACGCGGACGAGCGGCTGACCGATCCGCTCGACGATCCGGAGAGCTATTACCAGGCGCTCTGGATGCACGAGGAACTGCCGCCGACAATGAAGCTTCTGCTCAAGATCAACAACACGATGGTCGGCCGCTTCATTCTCGGACCGTTGCTGTCCTCGGTCGGCTTCTTCATCGACGACGCCAAGCAGATCCTTGCCGGCGACAAGGTGATCCGCAAGGCTTGGCTGCTGCATGCCATCGGTCTCGCGGTTGCGGTGCCGATCGTCACGTTTGGCTTCGGCATTCCGCTCTGGCTCTATATCCTGGTGCCGGTGTGGTTCGGCCAATCGCTGATCTCGATCCGCACCTATGCGGAGCACCAGTGGTCGGAGCATCCGGAGGGGCGCACGGTGATCGTCGAGCGTTCGCCGCTCTCCTTCCTGTTCCTGAACAACAATCTGCATTTCATTCATCACAAGAGCCCGACCATTGCCTGGTATAGGTTGCCAAAGTTGTTTCGCGAGCGCCGCGAAGAGTGGCTGCGGATGAACAACGGTTATGCCTATCCGAACTATTTCGCGATGCTCAAGGCCCACGCTTTCAAGGCCAAGGAGCCGGTCGTCCATCCGGTGTTGCGGCGCACGCCGGAGCTGGGCCGCGCCTTCAAGCCGCGCGTCAGGGCACGCAATGTGAGCGGGCTTGGCACGGCGCCGGTTCCAGCCGAGCCGCCGAAAGAGTAATTTCGACTTTCCGCGCCCGCTTTTTTCGTGGCGGAACGCAGGCGCCGAAGGTCGCCTGTCCTTGAAAGCTGTTCGACATGAGCAAGTTCGTTGCGGCCCTGCCGATGTATGACTGGCCCGAAGCGCGGGGCGAGGTCGATGAGCAATGGGCGCGGCTGCGTGACGCCTTCCGGCAAAGGGGCATCGACGCGCCGGAAACGATCGTGCGCCGCAATGGTAATCTGCCGCCGGTGCCCGGGGGGATCCTCGACGCCGCCGGTGAGGTGATCGCGCCGGACCCGGCGACGCTGCTCCCGGACGAGTTCGATTTCCACCAGCTCTGGCTGAGCCCGGCGCTTCTTTTCGGGCAAACCTGCTGGGGGCCGATGGAACTCGGCCTTGCCCGGCATGTGCAGGTGATCGCGCAGCCGAACTACGATGCGTGCGAGGGCGGCCAGGGCGAACTTTATTCCAGCGCGCTGGTGATGGCCGCGGATGGCGGTTCGTCGGTTGCCTCGCCGCAGGACGGCAAGGCCGTCATCCCGCTCGATCTTCTGCGCGGCAAGCGCTTCATCTTCAACAATCCCGATTCGATGTCCGGGCTGATCGCGCTGACGCGCGACCTGGAGGCGATGGGCGAAAGCCTGGATATCTTCGCCTCGCGCGGCGAGAGCGGCGGCCACCGGTCGTCGATCGTCGCCATCGCCGAGGGCAGGGCCGATATCGCGGCGATCGACTGCGAAAGCTGGGCGCTGGCGCAGCGCTTCGAGCCGGCCGCGCGGGGCGTCAAAGTGGTCGGCTGGACAGCGCGGCGCAAGGGCCTGCCCTATATCACGGCGAGGACCGCCCCGGCCTCGCTCGTTGCCGCTATGCGCGAGGGCGTCGCGGCGGTCGAAGGCGGCGCGTCAGAGCAGCCGCTCGTCCAGCTTGTAGGCTGACAGTTTCGCGTTGCCGGTCTCGTTGATCAGGATCTGTTCCTCGATCTTGACGCCTTCGCGCCCGCCAAGCCTGCCGATATAACTTTCGACGCAAAGCACCATGCCGGGCTCAAGCACGCCGTCCGGCGTGTCGGCGGTCCAGTCGCCGGAGTGCGGCAGCGTCGGATATTCGTCCGCCAGGCCGACGCCGTGGTAAAGCACGCCGTAGCGCGTGGGGTAGCAATCGTCCGGCGGCACCGCCGAGCGCTCGACGAGATCGCGGAAGGAGATGCCCGGCCGCAGCAGATCCGTGTTGTGGGCGATCTGATCGGCGGCGATGCGGAACAGATCCCGCTGCTCGTTCGACGGCGGCCTGTCGCCGCAGAGCCAGGTGCGCGAGAGATCGGCGCAGAAGCCATAGGGACCGATCAGGTCGGTGTCGAAGGCGACGAGGTCGCCATTCTTGACGACGCGCGAGGAGCATTCCTGGAACCAGGGATTGGTGCGAGGGCCGGACGACAAAAGCCGCGTCTCGATCCACTCGCCGCCGCGCGCGATGTTGCCGCGATGCAGTTCCGCCCACAATTCGTTCTCGGAAATACCAGGCTTCAATGCTGCTTCCATCTCGCCCATCGCCGCCTCGCAGGCGACGATCGAGCGCCGCATGGCGAGGATCTCGTCCGGCGATTTGATAAGGCGCGCATTCTCCATCACCGCCTCGCCGTTGCCGACGGAAATGCCGCGGCGGGCGAGTTCCTCGACGCCTTCGGGATTGATGTGGTCGACGGCGATGCGGCGATTGCCGCCACCATGCTCGGCAACGAGTTCGGCGATGCCGCCGCCCCAGCGGCGGACCTTCTCGTCGGTCAACTCGCCGCTGTAGAGATACATCCACGATACCGCCGGCCGCACCTCGTCGACGACGCCCGAATGGTCCGACAGGTGCTCGCAGGAGAAATAGTCGAACAGCACCACCGGGCCTTCGGTGGCGACGAAACAGTGGCGCGTCGGGTTGTGCGCGACCCAGAGCTGCATGTTGGTCGAGTCGGTGGCATAACGGATGTTGACCGGGTCGTAGAGCAGGGCGCCGGCATAATCGCGGCGCTTCAGCTCGGCGCGGATGCGCTCGAGCCGGTAGCTCCGCATGGCAACCAGGTTTGGAGCGGCAGCGCCTGCAGCCGCCCATTCGGCCTCGGCTGTCGCGCCATAGCCCAGCACATGCTGGTTGAGCGAGGCCGCCTTCTCGCGCGAGGCCGCGCGCAGCGCATCGATCGATCCGGGTTCGAAGGGCATGATCTTGCGATGGCGGCCGAAGCCAAGCTTGTCCATTCGTCCCCCTACGCACTCACGGCGCGATCTTCTTATGCAGTTTGGTGATCGTGACCTTGCGCGGCGGGAAGCCGAGCGCCTGCGGCACCTTGACAGTGCGGTGGACAGTGTCCATCGCATAGCCGGCTCTCGCCAACTCTTCGAAGACGTCCGAGGACGATTCCCTGTCATCGGCGAGCACAAGCACCGCCGGCTCGCGGATCGACCGGGCGAAGTCCGGTGTCTCGTCATCGAGCGCGATAAGATCGGCGTCGACCAGGCGCAGATTGCCGACCCAGAACCAGCTCGACACCACGGTCTTGACCGGTCCGTCAGCGTTGATCTGCTCGTAAAGCGACCGGTAATCCATACGCACGACGCCGCCGCGGCTGTCGCCGCCGTGCAGATGCATGTACCAGCTCAGCGGCAGCACAAGGACGGCAAGAAGAGCGCCGACGAAGACGATGGTGGCTTGCGTCTTGCGGCCCCTCTGGCCCATGGCGTCGAAGCGCATGGCAAGAGCCGCCGGCAGGAGGATGAAGATGGGCAGCATCCAGCGGTCGCGAAACTGCGTGATGCCGGCCGCCAGCACGACCGTTACCATGACCACAAGGCCAAGGACGATCGCTCGCCATGACAGTTTCTCCGGCCACCGTACCGGCTGCGGCGGTTCCGTCTGTTTTCTTATCGCCAGGCCGTAGGCGACGGCAAAGATCGCCACTGGCAATCCAGCGAAATTGACGATCGCGTTGACCAGCCTGCGGATGCCGAGAAGTGCCGTTTTCGCGATGCTGCCGCCTTCGGCGACGCCTAGGCCTCCCTGGTGCGAGAGCAGATCGTCCAAATGCGTGAGGCTCCAATAAAGCGTCGGCAGGCAGGCAAGGATCGCTACCGTCACGCTGATCAAGAAGCGACGGTCGAAGATCGCCTCACGGGTTTCGCGGACCGACAGAGATGCGAGGAACAGGGCGGCAAGGAAGATGACGATGTTGTATTTCGACAGCATCGCGGCCGCCGTCGCCAGGCCCAAAAACGCATAGGCAACGGCCGATCGCCGCTTTTCCACCTCGACCAGCGCCAGAAGCAGCACCGAGGTGAAACAGAATATGGCGACCGAGTGGGTGAGGGCGTGCTGCATTTCCCAGAAGATCTGAGGAAACAGAAGCAGCCCGAACATGCCGGCGGCAGCGGCGCGGTTCGAGTAGCCGAGGCGGCGTATGGCGGTGAAATAGGCGGCCAGCCCCGCCGCCAGCAAGCCGTATTTGACGATCTTGAGGGCAAGGACGCTGGTTCCGACCAGCGAGGCCGCAAGCATCGCAAGCCAGGTATATAGAGGCGGCTGCGAACTGCCGTAGCCGGCGGCGAGGAACCGCATTTCCATCAGCTGCTCGGAATCGTCGACGCCGACGCCGGTGCCCGCAAAATGGGACAAAAGCGCCATCACCACGATCTGCGTCAGGCAATAGACGAGGACCGACGCGATCGCGGCGCTGAATGGACCGACCCGTTCATCGCAGAGCCAATCGGTCCATTTCTCAAGCTGCCGCAAGGGGATGGTTCTTCTCATGCTGATGCGCCGGTGGCAGGCTTAACCATGCCATGGCGACCGGCGCAATCCAACAGGTCCGAGTGGTCAGCTCCGCATCTTCTCGCCGCTCGGGTCGAAGGGCGGCTCGACATTGATGCGGGCCGGACGCCGGTGGCCGAGGATCTCGATCTCGAACAGGCCGGCGCTTTCGTCCTCGGCGAGAGCGGCAGGGACGTAGCCCTGCGCCATCGATTTTTGGACGTAATGCGCATAGCCGCCTGACGTCACCCAGCCGACGACGCGCCATTCGCCATCAACGATGCCGCGCACGGCGGAGGCGCCTTCGGCAGCCTTGGAGCCGCGGACTTCCTTGCCCGACTCGTCGAAACGCGGCGCGCCGTAGCCATGCGGCTTCTCGACCGTGCCATAGTCCTTGCTGACCTTGGCCCAGATCGGCTCGTCGCCCATCACGTCGGCATCGACGGCATCGACGATGAAGGAGACGCGCCGCAGCTTCGGACCTTCGGCATGCTCCTTGGCCGAGGCCTCGCGGCCGATGAAGTCGTTCTTCTCAAGCTTGATGAAGCGATCCATCGAGCCTTCGAAGGGACCGTAGATCGGGCGAAGCTCGCGGAACCACGTCGGGAAGTTCTTTTCCAGACGCATCGACAGCAACGCGCGCATGCCGAAATCGACGAGGCCGAATTCTTCGCCCGCCTCCTTGATCGCCTTGTAGACAAGGCGCTGATAGGCCGGCGCCATCCAAATCTCGTAGCCGAGGTCACCGGTATAGGTGATGCGGTTGACCATGCAGGGCGCGCCGCCGACCGCCATCTCGCGGAAGTCCATGAAGCGGAAGGCCTTGGTCGAGACGTCGACATCGACCAGCTTCTGCAGCAGATCGCGGGATTTCGGGCCGGCGATGGAGAGACCCACCAGCGTCTGGTCGAAGCGGTGGATGCGCACCGACCCATCCTTCGGCAGATGCTTCTCGAACCAGCGCATATGGTATTTCTGCGCGGCCGACGAGCCCCAGATCATGAAACGATCCTCGCCGGTCTTGGCGATGGTGAAGTCGCCGATCAGCTTGCCGAACTCGTTGACCATCGGGGTCAGCACGATGCGGCCGGTCTTCGGCATGCGGTTCGTCATCAGCCGGTTGAGGAAATCCTCGGCGCCCGGGCCGGACACTTCGTATTTGGCGAAGTTGGCGATCTCGGTGACGCCGA
The DNA here is from genome assembly GCF_003952405.1 of Mesorhizobium sp. M2A.F.Ca.ET.043.02.1.1. Lineage (NCBI taxonomy): Bacteria > Pseudomonadati > Pseudomonadota > Alphaproteobacteria > Hyphomicrobiales > Phyllobacteriaceae > Mesorhizobium > Mesorhizobium sp. M2A.F.Ca.ET.043.02.1.1. The sequence goes on along the minus strand of NZ_CP034445.1, from coordinate 606,561 downwards.
CCTTCTCGCGCGTGGCGCGCACTTCCTCGCCGATCGGGCCGAAATCGTTGGAGCGGTGGAAGGACACGATGTCCTTCGGCTCGGTGCCCTTGGGCGCGAACCAGAGCGGGGTTTCCAGGCCCCAGCTATCGCCCATGACGGCGTTGTTGGCGAGCATGGTGTCGTAGAGCGGCGTCGTCTGCGCGGGACGGGCGGCCGGCAGTTCCTCGTTCGGGAAGCGGATCGAGAAGCGGCGCGAATAGTTCTCGCGCACCTTGGCGTTGGTGTAGCGCAGCGTCGCCCATTCGCCGAAGCGGGCGACGTCCATGCCCCAGACGTCGAAGCCCGGATCGCCATGCACCATCCAGTTGGAGAGCGCGAGGCCGACGCCGCCGCCCTGGCTGAAGCCGGCCATGACGGCGCAGGCGCACCAGAAATTGGTCAGGCCCTGCACCGGGCCGACCAGCGGGTTGCCGTCGAGCGCGAACGTGAAGGGACCGTTTATGATCTGCTTGATGCCGGCCTTCTCGATGCCGGGGAAATGCTTGAAGCCGATCTCCAGCGAAGGCGCGATGCGGTCGATGTCGGGCTGCAGAAGCTCGTGGCCGAAATCCCACGGCGTGTTGACCGGCGACCACGGCTTGCAGGCCTTTTCATAGGTGCCGAGCAGGATGCCATTGCGCTCCTGGCGGGTGTAGATCTCGCCCTTGAAGTCGAGCACGCCGATCATCTCGCGGCCGGTCGACTTGTTGAACTCCTCGACCTCCGGCATCGGCTCGGTGAGCAGGTACATATGCTCCATCGCCAGCACCGGCAGCTCCACGCCGACCATGCGGCCGATCTCGCGCGCCCACAGGCCGCCGCAGTTGACGACATGCTCGGCGTGGACCGTGCCCTGCTCGGTGACGACGTTCCAGGTGCCGTCCGGCTGCTGCGTGAGATCAACGACGCGGTTGCGCAGCACGATCTCCGCGCCGAGTTTCTTGGCCGCTTTGGAATAGGCGATGGTGGTCCCGGACGGATCGAGATGACCTTCGACCGGATCCCACATGGCGCCGACGAAGTTCTTCTCGTCCATCAGCGGGAACATGGTCTTGGCTTCCGAGGGCGTGATCAGCTCGGTGTCCATACCGAGATAACGGCCCTTGGCGTGAGCCAACCGCAGGAAGTCCATGCGCTCCGGCGTATCGGCCATCATGACGCCGCCGGTCAGATGCAGCGAGCAGGACTGGCCGGAAACCTCCTCGATCTCCTTGTAGAGCTGGACCGTATAGGCCTGCAACTTGGCGACGTTGGGGTCGCCGTTCAGCGTGTGGAAGCCGCCCGCCGCATGCCAGGACGAGCCGGAAGTCAGCTCCGAACGCTCGATCAGCATGATGTCGGTCCAGCCGGCCTTGGCGAGATGATAAAGCACCGAGCAGCCGACGACGCCGCCGCCGATGACAACCGCTTTTACATGGGATTTCATGAAGATAGGTCCGTTTTATAGAGACTGAATGATTGGTATGGAGGCTAACCGAAGCTCGACGGAGTGGGGTCGACTGTTCATCCTCACACAGAAAATCAGAAATCCGTCGGCGCGCCGCCTTCGGCGCGGCGCTTTTCGACGAAGTCGTTGAGTTCCTCGCGGATCGCCGGATCCATATACGGCTCCTCATAGGAGGCAAGACGCTCCTTCCAGACCTTGTTGGTGCGCTCCATTGCAGTCGGCGAGCCGGCCTCGGTCCAGGTTTCGAAGTTGCGCCAATCGGAGACGATCGGCGAGTAGAAGGCGGTCTTGTAGCGCTCCTGCGTGTGCTGAGTGCCGAAGAAATGGCCGCCGGGCCCGACCGACTGGATGGCGTCGAAGCCGAGCGCATCCTCGGAAAGGTCGAGCGGGGTGAGGAACTCGGCCACCATCTGCAGAAGATCGATGTCGAGGATGGTCTTTTCGTAGGAGCAGCGCAGGCCGCCTTCCAGCCAGCCGGCGCCGTGCATCATCAGATTGCCGCCTCCCTGGATCGCGCCCCAGAGCGAGAACACGCTCTCATAGGCAGCCTGCGCGTCGACCGTGTTGGCGGCGCAAGTGTTGGAGGTGCGGTAGGGGATTTTGTAGCGGCGGGCGAGCTGGCCGCCGACGAGCTGCGCCTTCATATATTCGGGCGTGCCGAAGGCCGGCGCGCCGGACTTCATATCCACGTTGGAGGTGAAGCCACCATAGCCGACCGGCGCGCCTTTCTTGACCATCTGCGCGAAGGCAATGCCGGAAAGCGCCTCGGCGTTCTGCTGCACCAACGCGCCGGCGACGGTGACCGGCGCCATGGCGCCCGACAGCGTGAACGGGGTGACGATCACGGCCTGGCCCATGCTCGCCATCTGGATGATGCCTTCCATCATCGGCACGTCGAGCTTGAGCGGCGAATTGGTGTTGATGATGGTGAAGACCGACGGTTCGGCCATCAGCTGCTCGCGGCTGATGCCGCGGGCGATGCGGGTGATCTCGATGCCGTCGACATTGCGTTCCTTGCCGAGCGAATAGATGTGGAAGACCTTGTCGGTCAGCATGGCGAGGTCGCGGATGCACTCCAGGTGCCGCACCGACGGGTGGATGTCGATCGGCTCGACCGGATAGCCGCCGGTGCAGTTCAGGATGTTGTGCATCTGCGCCAGGCGCAGGAAGTTGCGGTAGTCGGCCTGGTTGCCGGGCCGGCGGCCGCGGTCGAGGTCGGAGCAGTTCGGCGCCGAGGCCATCATCGACAGGATGACGTTGTTGCCGCCGAAGCGCAGATTGTGCGCCGGGTTGCGGGCGTGCAGCGTGAATTCCGACGGGCAATGCGAGACGAGCTCGAGGATCATGTCGCTGTCGAAGCGCACGCGCTCCGAGCCTTCGCGCACATCCGCGCCATGCGCCTTCATGATGCGGCGGGCTTCGTCGTGCAGAACGTCGACGCCGATCTCCTTCAGCACGCGCAGCGAGGCGAGGTGGATCGATTCCAACTCGTCGTCGGAGACGAACTTGGTCGGCGTCAGCGGGTTCTTCAACTGCCGGAAGGCGGGCTGCTCGAAAGCGGCCGACCCGCCGGCGCGCTTGCCCGCGCGGCCGCCACGGCGGGCGCGATCGGTTGCCAGGGCTGGTTCGGCGGGATGGAGGGCAGCGGTCATGAAATGCCTCGTCAGGGTACGTATTTGGCCGGCATAATGGACCGGCGGCCATGCAGCCGGTGAGGAGGCGGCGACCACTAGGGCGAGGGAAGCGACATGACGGGACGGCAACCGGTCGCCTGCCGTTTCGCTGCGTGAAGCCTGTTACATTCCCGTCTTTTACTTGTGCTATACTTGCAGGCCGAGCATCTTGAGGGGGATAGCGATGCCTGACGTCATCAAAGTGCGCGCGGCAACCAACAACGAGGTCGCGTTCCTGGCATGGGATATCGATGGGATGATCCCGGGTTGCCTCGGCTTCGAGATCGTCCGCCTCTATCCCGATAGCGGTGAGGAGCGTTGCCTGGCGGCGTGGGTGCCGTTCAAGGGACAGCGCAATCCAAGATGGATACCGCAGGACACCGGGGTGTGGCCGGTGCAGAAGACGTTCTGGCGCGACCTGACGGTGCGCCGGCGCCGCGACAGTATCGATCTCAGGCCGGAGGGCGAGATGATTGCCTACCGCGTACGCCCCGTCGGCGACATGAAGCCGGGCCTCGAACCGGTGCCGGTGCGTCCCGACCAGGCCGTGGACGGCAAGCCTGCCTATACGGGTGCTCCGCGTCCGCTCGGCTATCTCGGGCAGGGCGCCGTCAGTCCGCCGATTTTCCTGGGGCAAATGTTCGGCAACGCGCGGGTCGCCTTCACCAACGGGGTCTTGTCGACGCAATGGATGTCGCGCGCGCTGGCGGAAGCAGGCATCAAGGTCGGGCAGCGCGACAAGATCAGAGCCGAGCTGCAGAACCCGGCAAGCAAGATACGCGCCTACCTGCATGGCGATGTGCCTGACGTGCTTACCAGCCTGATGAAGCGGGCCAAGAGCGAAGGCGGCACTGTCAGGCTTGCGCTCTACGAGCTCGGCGATGACGAATTGTGCGACGCGATCATCGCCGCCAAGGACGTGGTGGAGGTCATCCTTTCCAATTCGGGCCGGGATGACAAGACCGGGAAATGGGACTTGGGCAACGCGCCGTTCAGGAAGCGCCTGCATGACGCCGGCGTCGTGGTGACCGATCGCCTGTTCAACAACAACCATATCGGCCACAACAAATTCGCCGTCTATCGCGATGCCCAGGGCGATCCGCGGGCGGTGATGACCGGCAGCACCAACTGGACCTCGACCGGTATCTGCGGCCAGTCGAACAACGCCTTCGTCCGCGACGATCCGGCAATGGCCAAGGTGTTCAATGCCTATTGGGAGCGGATGAAGACCGACGTGTTCCCGCCGCCGGCCAGCGAGAGCGCCGCCGGACATGTGGCGCAGACCCAAGGCGTGCCGTTCCGCAAGGACAATCATATGGCGAACCCGCTCGACGGCGCGACGGTAGCGCTGAATGGCATGACGGTGTGGTTCTCGCCGAACGACCCGGAGCGCAACAAGAAGGACATCTCGGTGCGCCCGGTCGACCTCGAGGACGTCTTCGCCCGCATCAAGGCGGCGAAGCGCGCGGTGCTGTTTCTCGTGTTCAATCCTTCGCAGCTCGGCGAGAACTCGATCGTCGACCAAGCGGTGGCGGCGGCGAAAGCCGATCCGAAGCTGATCGTGCAGGGGGGATCAGCGACGAGACGGCGATGCCCAACTACGTCGCGCCTACCAAGGATCCGGTCACCCACAAGTCGAACAAGGACGGCAAGTCGCCCTTCGTGTTCCCGGAAAAGGTCTGGGAGGCGCCGAACGTCTCGATCGTCAGGGCGGCGAACCTGACCGGCGCGACGATCGCCCGCGATTTCCAGGCGGAAGTGCTGACCGTCGGCCACGCCATCGTGCACGACAAGATCGTCATCATCGATCCGATGGAGGACAACGCCACCGTCATCACGGGCAGCCACAACCTCGGCTACAAGGCCTCCTACGAGAATGACGAGAACCTGGTGATCGTGGAGGGCGACAAGACGTTTGCCGCCGCCTACGCGGTGCACATGCTGGATGTCTTCGACCACTACAAGTTCCGCGCCTGGCGCCGGACGATCGGGAAGGGGCCTTCGGACGACGACGGGATTTCCGTCGACGACAAATGGCTGAAGCCCTATGCCGATGGCAAGAAGGGAGCCATCGCCCGCTACTTCCCATAGCAGCCTCCGCCGGCCCCGCCCATTTGAGCGGCCGTTGACGCAAGCGGATTTCGCCGCCGGCCTGGCCGGCCCGGCCGAGGCTCCTGACAGGGCTTGGCTGGAGCAAGCGGTTTTCGCGTGCGAGGGCTTACGGCTGCCCAGGCGAACGGCTAAGGCTGCCAGCCGAGGACAGCCATGAGCGCGGCGGATTCAAAGAGCAGCGAGAGGGTGCAGTGGGCCGCGATCACCGGCGTGATCGCGACCGTGTCGGTGTTCGCCATCGCGCAAGGGCTTTCCTATCCGCTGCTGAGCTTCATCCTGCAGCGGCAAGGCGTTTCGCCGGCGATGATCGGGCTGTCGGCGGCGATGACGCCGATCGGCTTCATCGTTTCCTCGCCGCCAATTCCGGCATTGGCGCGCCGCTTCGGAGCGGGGCGCACCGCGCTCACTTGCGCGGCGCTCTCGGCGCTGATGCTGGCCCTGGTCGGCTGGACGCAGAATGTCTATCTGTGGTTCCCACTGCGCTTCATGATCGGCGTGGTGACCAACCCCCTTTATGTGCTCAGCGAAATCTGGGTGATCGCGCTGGCGCCGCCGTCGCGGCGCGGCCGCGTCATGGGTATCTATTCCACCATCATTTCGGCGGGCTTCGCGACCGGGCCGCTCTGCCTGCTTGCGGTCGGCACCGAGGGCTGGCCGCCTTTCCTGGTTGGCATCGGCGCCTTCCTCTTCTGCGGCGCCTGCCTGGCCGCAGTGGTGCGCCGGCTGCCTAAGGTCGACGAGGCCGAGAACAAGGTTTCGGTGCTGGGCTTCATACCGTTGGCCTGGCTGCTTTTGTCATCGGTCGTCGTCGCGGCCGGTTTCGAGCAGGCGATACTGGCGCTGCTGCCGGTCTATGGAACGCATCACGGCATTCCCGAGGCGCGCATGTCGGCGCTGCTTTCGGTGATGATCGCCGGCAATATCGCCATGCAGGTGCCGCTCGGCCTGCTCGCCGAAAGGCTGACGGCGCGCCTCGTGCGCTTCGGCTGCGTGGCGGTGACCATCCTTGGATGCGTGCTCTTGTCGGCCCTGATCGAGACGCCGCTGATCTGGCTGTGCGTCTTCATCTGGGGCGCCGTGTCCTACGGCATCTACACGATGTCGATCATCGAACTCGGCGAACGGTTTACCGGCTCGGCGCTAGTCGCCGGCAATGCGGCCTTCTCGCTGATGTGGGGTCTCGGCGGCATCATCGTGCCGCCACTCACGGGCGGCGTGATGGATGTCGTCGGCGCCGCCGGCCTTCCGGTCACGCTCGGCGCGATCTGCGCTGCGCTGGCGACGGCGACGGTCGTGCGCCGGCGGGTTTTGTAGTCGATCTTAACACGGCTCTTGAATATCCAAGCAGCGAACGCGATGTAGGCGGGGCGCCTGATGGAGACCTGCATGACCAGCACGATGACCAAAACCCAGCCTGAATTGGCGGCTGACGATCCCTTCCTCTGGCTCGAGGATCGCAACGGCAAGGAAGCGCTGGGCTGGGTTCATCGCCAGAATGCGCTGACGGTGGCCGAATTGCAGAGTGATCCTTCCTATCAGCCGACCTTCGAGACCGCGCTCGACCTCATGACGGCCGAGGACAATATGCCGGTCGGGGCAGCGCTTGCCGGCTACGTCTATAATTTCTGGCAGGACAAGGCCAACGCGCTGGGCCTGTGGCGGCGCACGCCTGTCGCTTCCTACAAGACCGAGAAGCCGGAGTGGGAAACGATCATCGACTTCGACCAGCTATCGGCGAAAGACGGCATAAAGTGGGTGTTCGGCGGGGCGAGCCGGCTCTATCCCGATTTCAACCGCTGCCTGCTCTATATGTCGCCGGACGGCGGCGACGCCAGCGAGATGCGCGAGTTCGACATCGCGACCAAATCCTTCGTCGAGGACGGGTTTCGGGCTCCGGCATCCAAGTCGGGCTTTTCCTGGCTGGACAAGGACACGGTGCTCGTCTCGGCGGCTTTCGAGGAAGAGGACAAGACGCAGTCCGGCTATCCGCGCGTCATCAAGCTTTGGCGGCGCGGCACAAAGCTCGACGACGCGACGCCTATCTTCGAAGGCGAGAAACAGCATCTCGCGGTTGGCGGCGGCGTCGAGTATGACGGCGACAAGCGGCATGTGCTGCTCGGCAAGACGCTCGACTTCTTCACCTCGCACAGTTTCCTGCGGCTGGCTTCTGGCGAGAACCGGCGCATCCCGCTGCCCGACGACGCCACCGACACGGCGATCTTCAAGGGCCAGCTGGTCTTCGGCGTGCGCAGCCCTTGGACGGCGCCCGACGGCACCCAATGCCTGCCCGACGGCCTTTACTCGGTCGATTTCGACCGGTGGATCGACACGGGCGCGTTCGGTCCATTCGAAACCGTGCTCGCGCCGGCGCATCGTGTCTCGATCGCCGGGCTGGCCAGGACGCAGGACCGGCTGTTCATCAACCTGATGGACAATGTGCGCGGCAAGGTCATCGCCTGCGATCGCACTCCCGACGGGTGGTCGCTGAAGCCGGTGGCATTGCCCGACAACGGCAATGTCGGCATCAGCCATGCCGAGCATTTCGGCTCCAGCGTCTCCTTCTCCTTCACCGATTTCCTGACGCCGAGCTCGATCATCTGGTCGGACGACGACGGCGAGACGCTGGAAACCGTGAAATCGCAACCGGCCCGCTTCGATGCCTCGCCCTATGTTTCGGAGCAGTTCGAGGCCCGCTCGAAGGATGGCACGATGATCCCGTATTTCGTGGTGCGGCCCCGCGACCAGAACGGGCCGGTGCCGGCGCTGCTCTATGGCTATGGCGGCTTCGAAGTGCCGCTGCTGCCAGGCTATGCCGGCATTCGCGGCAAGCTCTGGCTGGACAAGGGCAACGCCTATATCCAGGCCAACATCCGCGGCGGCGGCGAGTTCGGTCCGGCCTGGCACCAGGCGGCGCTGAAAGGCAAGCGCCAGAATGCTTTCGACGATTTCGCGGCGGTTGCCGAGGATGTCGTCAAGCGCGGCATCACCACGGCGGCACAGCTCGGCATCCAGGGCGGCTCGAATGGCGGCCTGCTTACCGGCACGTCGTTGACACAGCGGCCCGAACTGTTCGGCGCCGTCATCATCGACGTGCCGCTGCTCGACATGTTGCGCTACACCGAACTGCCGCCCGGCGCCTCGTGGATCGCCGAATATGGCGATCCCTCGAGGCCGGAGGAGGCGGCCTGGCTCGCCACCTATTCGCCCTACCAGCATGTCGCGGCCAATGTCGCCTATCCGCCGGTGCTGTTGATGACCTCAACCGCCGACGACCGCGTCCATCCTGGACACGCGCGCAAGATGGCGGCGCGGCTGCAGGAGGCAGGCCACGGGAGGACGCTGTTCTTCGAGGAGACCGAAGGCGGCCATGGCGGGCGCGGCGACCGCCGGCCGCAGGCGGCGCAAACGGCGATGCGCTACATGTTCCTAAAGCGTGCGCTCGGCGGCGTCGCCTGACTAAGGTGTATTGATATTCAGGTGATGCCAGCCTGCAAATATCGGTTTTCTGCGCTTCCGGTGCTCACGTACTTTAGGTACGCTCCGCTCCGGTTCTCGGAACCGACATTTTCGGCTCGGCCTGACCTGAATCTCAACACACCTTGGCACGACTTGAATTCGAGGCCTCAGGCGGCATAAGCTGGCGCCATGATCCGCTTCAGCACATCTGGCGCCTTCGGGGTCGCGGTGACGCCGTCACCGCGGACCCTTCGCGCCGAGTTGTTGCGGCTGTGCGCCCGCATCGGTTATTCGCCGCCTCGCTTCCTCTGACGAATCCGCCCCGGCCCTTGCCGGATTGATTCAAGAGGAAAGATCAAATCCATGACCTATCAGAATTATTCGCTGAAGCAGCTTCAGCAGATCGACGCCGCGCATCACCTTCATCCCTTCACCGACCACAAGGAGCTGCGCGAGGCAGGCTCGCGCATCATCACCCACGCCAACGGCCCGTTCATCTACGACGCCGACGGCACCGAAATCCTCGACGGCATGGCCGGCCTTTGGTGCGTCAATGTCGGCTATGGCCGCGACGAACTGGCCGAGGCCGCCTACGCGCAGATGAAGGAGCTGCCTTATTACAACTCCTTCTTCAAATGCTCGACGCCGACGCCGGTGCTGTTGTCGAAGAAGCTGGCGGAGCTGGCCCCCAAGCATGTCAGCCAGGTCTTCTATGGCTCGTCCGGTTCGGAGGCCAACGACACGGCGCTCAGGCTCGTGCGCCACTACTGGGCGCTCGAAGGCAAGCCCGAGAAGAACCGCATCATCTCCCGCAAGATGGCTTATCACGGCTCGACCATCGCCGGCACGTCGCTCGGCGGCATGGAGCCGATGCACAAGCAGCTCGGCGGCGCGGTGCCCAACATCGTCCATGTGATGATGCCCTATGCCTATGAGCTGGCGCTGCCCGGCGAAAGCGACCATGATTTCGGCATCCGCGCGGCCAAGGCGGTCGAGGACGCGATCCTCGAAGCCGGCGCCGACAAAGTGGCCGCCTTCATCGGCGAGCCGGTGATGGGTGCCGGCGGGGTAAAAATCCCGCCGATGAGCTACTGGCCGGAAGTCGAGCGCATCTGCCGCAAATACGATGTGCTCTTGATGCTGGACGAAGTGATCACCGGCTATGGCCGCACCGGCGAATGGTTTGCGGCGCAGACCTTCGGCATCGAGCCCGACACCATCACCACCGCCAAGGCGCTGACCTCGGGCTACCAGCCGCTATCGGCGCTGCTGGTCGGCGATCGTGTCGCCAGCACGCTGGTGGAAAAGGGCGGCGAGTTCTATCACGGCTACACCTATTCCGGTCATCCGGTGGCCTGCGCGGTGGCGTTGAAGAACCTCGAGATCATCGAGAAGGAAGGCTTGGTCGAGCGCGTCAAGAACGACACCGGTCCCTATTTCGCGCAGGCGCTGCAGGAGAGGATCGCCGGGCACAGGCTGGTCGGCGAGGTGCGTTCGATCGGCCTGATGGGCGCGATCGAGATCGTCAAGGACAAGGCGACCAAGGAACGCTATCTGCCGTCGGGAAGTGCGGCGGTCGTCGTGCGCGACCACGCGATCGCGAACGGCATGATGCTGCGGGCCACCGGCGACACGATGATTCTCTCGCCGCCGCTGATCTGGACGCGCGACACGATCGACATGGCCTGCGAGCGGATCGCGAAGGCGCTCGATCTCGCGGATACCGATTTGCGAAAGCGCTGAGGGGATATTGTCCGGGCGCTCCCGATGGGCGCCCGGTCCATTCCTGTGCGCGATGCCTCCAAAACGCAAAAACCGCGCCCCAATGGGAACGCGGCTTTGCCAGATACGCATGGCGTTTCGCGACGAGGATACTTGCGAAACTTACGGGCTCCGGTACGCGAGACCTGATCCGGAGCGCCGGGCGGACGCGCTGTCCGCCTCGCAATCCGTTTTAAAGGCACATCGTTACCGGTGGGTTAGCGAGACCTTAAGCAAATCTAAATTTGCCGGCTTCGCGCTGGCAAATATCTCAAATAGCCTTTTAAAGTCAGTATCTTACGGCTTATTGCCGCGCAGGAAATTAATAATGCCGGAAAAATCGATGCCGGCATGCCCCTGCGCGTTGAATAGCGCATAAAGCTGAGTGGCTTCGGCACCGAGCGGGGTTACGGCGCCCGCGCCCTGCGCGGCTTCCTGCGACAGTTTCAGGTCCTTCAGCATGAGCGCTGCGGCAAAGCCGGGCTTGTAGTCGCGATTGGCCGGCGAGGCCGGCACCGGGCCGGGCACAGGGCAGTAGGTGGTCAGCGACCAGCACTGGCCGGAAGAGGTGGATGCGACGTCAAACAGCGCCTGGTGCGACAGGCCGAGCTTTTCGGCCAGCACAAAGGCTTCGGCGACGCCGATCATCGAGATGCCGAGAATCATGTTGTTGCAGATCTTGGCCGCCTGGCCGGCGCCGTCGCCGCCGCAATGAACGATGCGCCCGGCCATCGGCTTCAGGATCGGCTCGGCGGTGGCAAAGGCCTCGTCGGAACCGCCGGCCATGAAGGTGAGGGTGCCGGCCGTGGCGCCGCCGGTGCCACCGGAGACCGGGGCGTCGATCGAGGGCAGGCCCTGCCTGGCGGCAATCGCATGCGCCTTGCGCGCCGATTCGACATCGATGGTCGAGGAATCGATGAACAGCGCGCCTTTCTTTGCCTTGGGCGCAATGTCTTCGTAAACCGACAGCACATGCTTGCCCGCGGGCAACATGGTGATGACGACATCGGCGTCCTTCACTGCGGCGACGGCGTTTGCCATCACCGTCACCCCATGCCCTTTCGCGACCGTAAGGTTTTCGGGCACCAGGTCGAAGCCCAGCACCGCATGGCCAGCTTTGACCAGATTGGCAGCCATCGGATTGCCCATGTTGCCTAGGCCGATGAAGGCGATGGTGCTCATTGTCTCTCTCCCAAAAATCTGCTCAGCGACCAATCAGCGCCCGCGCGATGATGACGCGCATGATCTCGTTGGTGCCTTCGAGGATCTGGTGGACGCGGAGATCCCGCACCAGCTTCTCGATGCCGTAATCGTGCAGATAGCCGTAGCCGCCATGCAGCTGCAGCGCCTCGTTCGCAACGTCGAAGCCGATATCGGTGACGAAGCGCTTGGCCATCGCCGACCATTTGCCGGCATCCGGCGCCTTGCGGTCGAGCTTCGAGGCGGCGGCGTAGAGGAAGATGCGGGAGGCCTGCAGCTCCGTCTCCATGTCGGCCAGCCTGAACTGCAGCGCCTGGAACTGGTTGATCTTGGAGCCGAAGGCCTTGCGCTCGCCCGTATAGGCGAGCGCCTTGTCGAGCGCCGATTGAGCGCCGCCGAGCGAGCAGGCGGCGATGTTCAACCGGCCGCCGTCGAGCCCGGCCATGGCGATGCCGAAGCCGGCGCCTTCCGCTGCGAGCAGGTTTTCCGCCGGCACCTTGCAGTCCTCGAACATGACTTGGCGGGTCGACTGCATGTGCCAGCCCATCTTGTGCTCGTTGGCGCCGAAGGACAGGCCCGGCGCGTCCTTGGGTACGACGAAGGTCGAAATGCCCTTCGGGCCATCGCCGCCGGTGCGCGCCATCACTACATAGAGATCGCTGTCGCCGGCGCCGGAGATGAACTGCTTGGCGCCGTTTAGTATGTAATCGTCACCGCTCTTCACCGCGCGCGTCTTCAGCGCGGCGGCGTCCGAGCCGGAGCCGGGCTCGGTCAGGCAATAGCTCGCCAGCCACTCCATCGAGGTCAGTTTCGGCAGGAAGCGCTGGCGCTGCTCGTCCGAGCCGAAGCGGTCGATCATCGAGGCCGCCATGTTGTGAATGGAAATGAAGGAGGAAAAAGCCGGGTCGGCGTGGGCAAGCGCCTCGAAGATCAGCACCGCGTCCAGCCGCCCAAGCGCCGAGCCGCCGACATCGTCGCGCACATAGATGCCGCCGAGGCCGAGCGGGCCGGTCTCGCGGATCACGTCGGCGGGGAAATGCTTTGCCCTGTCCCAGTCGAGCGCATTGGGCGCAACGCGATCCGCCGCGAAGGCCTGGGCCATCTCCTGGATGGCGCGCTGCTCCTCATTGAGTTCGAATTGGCCAGTGCCCGCATCGACTGCCGCGTCCATGGCGTGCTCCCTGTCGTTTCAGGCCTTCTGGCCTGTCGTTTTTGGCTTTGCGCGCCGTTCAATCTAGACCAATGATGCCGCCGCGCAAACCCGGGCCGTTGAGAACCGGCTGTGCATGGAATGACTAACGGAGCTCTTGCGTGCCGACAATTTTCGATGAGTTGCTGGAGCGATTCCACGCCTATCTAGCCGGCGTCGACCACGATCTGCTCGCGGACGAAGTCGCGCGCATCGGCTGGAATATGCCTGTCCGTCCTCTCGAACCGCGCGCGCTTGCCTGCCTTGGCCATCTCGACCGCATCGCCGCGCTTGCGCCGCCGGATGCCAGGCCGCTGGCGCGGTTCGTCGCCGACCATCGGGATGCATTGCGCTGGGGGCAGACCTATAGCGCCGCCGATTTCGGGCAGGGTTTCGTCGACAATTACGGCTGGCTGGAAGTGTTCGGCACGCGAGGGCATTTCGTCAATGATGCGGCCGCGGCCGGTCTGCTGATCCTCGGGCCGGACATCGTCTATCCCGACCACCACCACATCGCGGAAGAAATCTACATTCCACTGACCGGCGGCACCGAGTGGCGAATGGGCGAGGGGGATTTTCATATTCGCGGCGCCGGCGAGATGATCCACCACGCATCGAATGTCAGCCATGCCATGCGCACCGGCAAGGAACCGCTGATGGCGCTCTATCTCTGGCGCGGCGGGCCGTTGGCGCAGAAGTCGACCATCGGTTCGGGGAGCAGGGGCTGATGGCAAAAGCGATCATGCTGCAGGGCACCGGCTCCGATGTCGGCAAGACCGTGCTAGTAGCGGGGCTTTGCCGGGCCGCGAAGAATCGCGGCCTGAAGGTCCGGCCGTTCAAGCCGCAGAACATGTCGAACAATGCCGCCGTGGCCGACATTCCCGGCGAGGTCGGCGAAGGTGAGATCGGCCGCGGGCAATGGTTGCAGGCGCTGGCCTGCGGGGTGAGGCCGACCGTGCACATGAACCCGGTGCTGCTCAAGCCGCAGAGCGACATCGGCTCGCAAGTGGTGGTGCAGGGCAAGGTCCATGGCGAGGCGCGGGCGCGTGACTACCAGGCGATGAAAGCCAAGCTGATGGACGCGGTGCTCGATTCCTGGGCCAAGGTCGGCGAGGGCGCCGACCTGGTCATTGTCGAGGGCGCGGGCTCGCCAGCCGAGATCAATCTCCGCAGCCGCGACATCGCCAATATGGGTTTTGCGACGCGCGCCAATGTGCCGGTGATCCTGGTCGGCGACATCGATCGTGGCGGCGTCATCGCCTCGGTCGCCGGCACGCATCTCATCCTGCCGGAGGAAGACCGGCGCATGATCGCCGGCTACCTGATCAACAAGTTCCGCGGCGATGTCTCGCTGTTCGACGACGGCATCAAGGGGATCGAAAAGTTCACGGGCTGGCCCTGCTTCGGCGTCGTGCCCTGGCTGAAGGCGGCCGGCCGATTGCCCTCCGAGGATTCCGTGGTGCTCGAGCGCCTCGCGTCCGGCGGGAAGCGGGCGCTGAAGGTGGCCGTGCCGATGCTGGCGCGCATCGCCAATTTCGACGATCTCGATCCGCTGAAGGCCGAGCCGCAGGTCGAGGTGGTGTTCGTGCCGCCGGGCAAGAGGCTGCCGGAGGATGCCGGGCTGGTCGTCATCCCCGGCTCCAAATCGACCATCGGCGATCTCATCAAATTCCGCGAGAATGGCTGGGACCGCGACCTTCTTGCCCACCGCAAGCGCGGCGGCCATGTCGTCGGTATCTGCGGCGGCTATCAGATGCTCGGCCGCATGGTGCGCGATCCCGACGGCATCGAAGGCAGTGTGACCGAGGCCGAGGGCCTCGGCCTGCTCGACATCGAAACGGTGATGGAGCCGGAAAAGACCGTGCGCAATTCAAGCGCCCAGTCGGTGCAGTTCGGCCTGCCACTCGAGGGCTATGAAATCCATCTCGGCCGCACCACCGGCCCGGACACGGCGCGGCCGTCGACGATCCTAAACGGTGTCGAGGACGGCGCGGTCTCCGCCGACGGCAAGGTGATCGGCACCTACTTGCACGGGCTGTTTTCCGCCGACGTCTTTCGCGCCGCCTATCTGGAGAGCCTTGGCGTCAAAGGCGGCGGCATCGACTATCGCGCCGAGGTCGAGAAGGCGCTGGACGAGGTCGCAGTCGAACTGGAACGACATCTCGACTGTGACGCGATCTTTGGCCTGGCGCGATAGGTCCGTTCCACCGCACAGCGGCCGGACCAGCCGCATGTGCCCTGCGCATCGGTGTCGTGGCGGTTAGCCGAGCCATTTATGCGGTCGTCATTCTATGGCGGAGCAAGGAGCGAAGCGACGCGCGCAGACCATAGAATCCATTCCGTGACGTCGAGGCGTTGCAGCCGTGCAGAATTCTGCTCCGCTGCATTCCGCGGCGAAAGTAACGGAATGGATCCTCGGGTCTACGCGTCCGCTTCGGTCCCGCTCCGCCCGTGGATGACGAAGTTGGGATGCTGTCGCTAACCTCAAGCGACGACGCTGGATCCTGGGATGGCGCGCTGGCTCGTCGGACAAGGCGCAAGCTAGGCAGACCGCGTCCTCAAATCAAAAGCGCCCGGCAGGGCCGGGCGCTCCGAGATGCCTGAGATCTGCGAATTTCAAGCGCCGCGCATCAAACAGCCGGCGGCGAGCACGATGTAAGCGATGAGCATGATCCAAACGGACGCAAGCGGAATGAATGCAAGAACGCCAAGAGCGGCAAGAAGGCCGATGACGGCGATGACCAACGAAATAATGAACACGATCTGGGTGGGTGCACTGAGATTCATGTCTGGTCCCTCCAACATGATTCGCAACGCCTGGAGTCTATCAGCAGGCGCTTCATACACCAATGAACTGGCGCAGCGGATTGGCGGGATCGGCTAACAACTTGACCGCTAGGGCCAGGCAGACCACGACGAGCAGCGGCTTGATCAGCCGGGAACCGATGCGGATGGCAAGGCTCGCGCCGACGCGGGCGCCGATGAATTGTGCTGCGCCCATCATCAGGCCGATTTTCCAGTCGATAACGCCGACGGCGGCGAAGACGATGAAGCCGCCGATGTTGGAGGCGAAGTTAAGCAGCTTGGTGTGCGCCGTCGCCTTGAGCACGCCGTAGCCGGCAAGCGTAACGAAGGCGAGCATGTAGAAGGAGCCTGCGCCGGGGCCGAAGACGCCGTCATAGAAGCCGATCAGCGGCGGGATGATCAGCCCGAACAGGAAGGGCGACAGCCGCTCGGCGCGGTCAACGTCGTCCATGTTCGGCTTCAGCGCGAAATAGAGCGCGATGGCGATCAGGAGCAGCGGCAGCAGTGCACGCAGGAAATCGCCGGGCACGACCGTCGCCAAAAGGGCGCCGACCGCGCCGCCGGCAAGCGCCAGCAGCGCCGACGGCAGCTGGCGGCGCAGGTCGACCTGGCCGTTAGCGGCATAGTGGATGGTGGCCGAGCCGGAGCCGAACATGCCTTGCAATTTGTTGGTGCCGAGGGCTGCGACCGGCGAAAAGCCGGCGAGCAGCAGTGCCGGGATGGTGATCAGCCCGCCGCCGCCGGCGATCGAGTCGACGAAGCCGGCCGCAAAGGCGGCGGCAATCAGGATGAGTATGGTCTGCAGGGTAAGATCGATCATCGGGGAGGGATGCCTGGAAGGAAACCGCAGCTTCCACCACGCTCGTCTCGTTTGCGCAAGAGCGATTCCAAGCCAGAGCGGCTCGCCGTTACACGCCGAACCGCTCTGTCAGTCGCTTTGGCGCAATTCCGGACGGAAAACCGCTTCACACTTTTCCTGGAATTGCTCTAACAATCAGGTCGAATCGCAAAGGGGAGCTTGATGGCGATGGCGCTGCTCGACCAGATACGTTCGATCTTCGACGGTGACCCGGGCGTGCGCAAGGTGGCGGACGATCCGGTGCTGTCGGCGGAGCTTTTGATGCTGTTTCGCATGATCCTGGCCGACGGTTCGGTTTCGGAGAGCGAGATGGTCGTCTTCCGCCGCATCTGCAGGGAAGCCTTCGGCATTCCCGAGGCCTCGATCGACAGCGTCATCGAATATCTCAACGATTATGGCTACGAGACCAACGGCTCGCAGGCGATCGCGCTGTTCCGCGACCTCGATGTCGAGCGCCGGAAGCTGCTCGCGCGCCATATGGCCGAGATCGCCAAGGCCGATTCCAAATTGGCGGAGAGTGAGGTGAAGCTGCTGCGCCGCACGCTCGACTTGCTCGATATCAGCCCGGTCGATCTGGTGAAGCCGGAGGAATAGCCGGCCCGGCCGGCTGCTTAGCCCTGTTCCTGCATGCGTCGCGCGATGGCTCGGTGAAGATCGGGCGCCGCCGCGACCAGCGCTCGCGCGGCTTCCGAGCTGGGATGGTCAAGCACGTCGGCAGTCTGGCCGCGCTCGACGATCTTGCCTTCATGCATGACCAGCACCTCGTCCGCCATGGCGCGGGCGACCGTCAGGTCATGGGTGATGAAGAGATAGGCGATGCCGAGCTTCTGATTGAGCTCGGCGAAAAGGTCGAGGATCTGGGCGCGGATCGAGACGTCCAGCGCCGAGACCGGCTCGTCGGCCACCACCAGCTTTGGGCGGGTGATGATGGCGCGGGCGATCGACAGGCGCTGGCGCTGGCCGCCCGAGAATTCATGCGGATATTTGTCCATGTCGCGCGGACCGAGCCCGACTTCGTGCAGCGCATGCGCGACCATCTCGCGCCGCTCGGCCTGCGTCGGCTGCTTTTGCAGAAGATGCAGCGGCTCTGCCACCAGCTTCTCCACCTTCTGGCGCGGGTCGAAGGAGCCGTAGGGATCCTGGAACACGACCTGCATGTCGCGCCGCGCCGGCTTCAGCTCGGCCTCCGCTTTACCCGTGATGGCCTCGCCGCGAAAGCGGATCGTGCCCGCCGTCGGCTTGTCCAAGGCGAGGATCATGCGGGCAAGCGTGGACTTGCCGCAACCGGAGCGGCCGACGAGGGCCACGGATTGCGCGGGCTCGATGGTGAGCGAGACATTGTCGACGGCGCGGATCGGCTGCGCCGGCCGGAACAGGGATTTGCGCCGGCTCGGATAGTCCCGGCCGATGCCTTCGACTTCGAGCAAGGGTTTTGCCGACCCGGCAAGATGCGGCTTCGGCCGCGCCGGCACATGCATGGAAGCCAGTGCCAGCTCGCGCGTATAGGGGTGTTGTTGCTCGGACAGCGTGCGCGCGGTGTCGCCGGCTTCCGTCACCTCGCCATGGCGCAGGATGGTCAGGCGGTCGGCCATCTCGGTGACAACAGCGAGGTCGTGCGAGATGAGCAGCAGGCCCATGCGGTTTTCGCGGACCAGATCGCGCAACAGATCGAGGATCTGCGCCTGCAGCACCACGTCGAGCGCCGTCGTCGGCTCGTCGGCGATCAGTAGCTTAGGCTTCAGCGCGCAGGCGATGGCGATGACAACGCGCTGGCGCTGGCCGCCGGAAAGTTCGTGCGGATAGCGCGACAGCGGGAACTTGGCTTCCGGCAGCCCGACGCGGTCGAGGATCTTTCGCGCGCGGTCCTCGGCTTCGGCGCGGCCCGCCTTGGTGTGCCAGCGAATGCCTTCGGCCACCTGTTTGCCGATCGTCTTGACCGGATTGAGCGCCGTCATCGGCTCCTGGAAGACCATGCCGATATCGTCGCCGCGCAAGGCGCACATCTGGTCTTCGGTGGCGCGGAGGATGTCGATGCCGTCAAAGGTCACGCGACCCTCGGCGCGCGCCAGATGCGGCAGCAACTGCATGACGGTCAGCGCCGTCATCGACTTGCCGGAGCCGGATTCGCCGACAAGGCCGACGACCTCGCCCGGCAAGACTGTCAGCTCGACGCCTTTCAGGATGGGTGTGGCGCCGATCGTCAGCGACAGGTTCTCGATCTCGAGCAGGCTCATCGGCGCCGCCGTGATTTCGGATCGAGGATATCGGCGATGCCGTCGCCGAGCAGGTTCAGCCCAAGCACGGTGATGACGATCGCCATGCCTGGAAAGATCGCCATCCAGGGCGCGGTCACCATGCGCGTCTGTGCGTCGAACAGCATGCGGCCCCAGCTCGGCATGGGCGGCTGCGCGCCGAGGCCGACATAAGAAAGCCCGGCTTCGGCGAGGATGCCCAGCGCGAACTGGATGGTGCCCTGGACCAAAAGCAGCGTCGCGATGTTGGGCAGGATGTGCTCGATGGTGATGCGCGTCATGCCCTTGCCGGCGGCGCGCGCGGCGAGAATGAATTCGCGCGGCCAGATCGCCAGCGCACCGGCGCGGGCGACGCGCGCAAAGACCGGTATGTTGAAGATGCCGATGGCGATGATGGCGTTGACGGCGCCCGGGCCGAAGATCGCGGTGATCATGATCGCCGAGAGCAGCGCCGGGAAGGCGAAGACGAGATCGTTGACGCGCATCAGCGCCTCGTCAACTATCCCGCCGCGCGCGGCGGCGAAAGCGCCTAGCGGCACGCCGATGCCCATGCCGATGCCGACCGCAACCAGCGCCACGGCGATCGAATTGCGGGCGCCGACCATGATCATCGACAGGATGTCGCGGCCGAAATGGTCGGTGCCGAACCCGTGCGCCCAGGAGGGCGGCTGCGTCTTGTCGGCAATGACTAGTTTGGTGACGTCGTAAGGCGTCCAGACGAAGGAGACGAGCGCGACGGCCACGATCAGCAGCGTGATGGCCAGACCGATCAGGAAGGAGCGGTTGCCGAAGGCCTTGGCCAGCACGCCGGCAATGGTTTCCTCGGGCAGGTCGATGCGCATGGTCATTGCCGGCCCCTGAGGCGCGGGTCGACGATGGCGTAGGAGAAATCGACGAGCAGGTTGATCAGGATCACGGCGGCGACCAGAAGCATGACGATGCTCTCGACCACGATCAGGTCGCGCTGGGTGATGGCCTGGAAAATCAGGCGGCCGAGGCCAGGCAGGTAGAAGACATTCTCGATGATGATGGTGCCGGCGAGCAGGAAGGCAAATTGCAGGCCGAGGATGGTGAGCACGGGGATCATGGCGTTGCGGAGCGCATGGCGCCAGAGCACGGCGCGGTAGGGCAGGCCCTTGGCGCGCGCGGTGCGGATATAATCCTCGTTCAGCACCTCGATGAGCGCCGAGCGGGCGACGCGCCCCAGGATCGCCGCCTGCGGCAGCGCCAGGGCCACGGCCGGCAGGATAAGGGATTTCAACGCGGTCCAGACACCGGCGCCCCAACCCGGGAAGCCGCCGGCCGGCACCAGCCGCAGCCAGACGGCAAAGAGATAGATCAGCATCAGCGCGAACCAGAAATTCGGCACGGCGACGCCGAGCTGGGCCGCGCCCATGGCAAGCGTATCACCGGCGCGGCCCTGGCGGCTGGCCGAGAACACGCCGACCGGAATGGCGATGATGGTCGAGAGCGCCAGCGCGATCAGCGCCAGCGGCAGGGAAACGGCGATGCGTTCCCGCACCAGATCGATGACGGGCACCGAATAGGTGTAGGAACGGCCGAAATCGAGGCTGAGCAAGCCGCCCGCCCAGTGCAGGTAGCGCAGCAGCAGCGGCGCGTTCAGCCCCATCTGGTCGCGCAGCATCTCGACCTGGTCGGCGCTGGCATTCAAGCCCAGCATCAGGCGCGCCGGATCGCCCGGCAGGACCTCCATGACCGCGAACACCACGATCGAGGCCAGCACCAGGGTGAGGGCCGAGATGATGAGACGTTTGAGGAGGTAGACGGTCATGGGAAGCGATCGGGCGATCGCGCCGGGCTCAATCCGTCCACTTCACCTGGGTGAGGTCATCCGCCTCGATCGGCCAGTTCGTCCACATGCCCTGCAGCTTGGCGTCCCACACACCGATCTTGGGCAGCTCGAACAGGTAGACGGCGGGCACGTCGTGGGCGAGTATCTTCTGCGCCTCGCCCAGCAGCTCCAGCCTCTTATCCTTGTCGACCGTGGTCCCGAGCGCCTTGATCACATCGTTGAACTTCGGGTTGTCATACTGGAAATAGTAGCCGGGCCGCGAATAGATATCGATGTCGTTGGGCTCGACATGGGAAACGATCGTCAGGTCGTAGTCCTTGTTGGTGAAGACCTGGCTCAGCCACTCCGCCCATTCGACCGGAATGATCTGCAGATCGACCCCGATCTCCTTCAGTTGGGACTGAATCACCTGGCCGCCGTCGCGTGCGTAAGGGACGGGCGGCAGCTTGATCGTGGCCGAAAAGCCGTTCTCCAGCCCCGCTTCCTTCAGATACGCCTTGGCCTTGGCGATGTCGTGCGGGTAGACGCCGGTGAGATCGACATAGCCCGCGTCGCCTGGCGAAAAATGAGAGCCGATCGGCTTTCCAAGACCGTTCGAGGCGGCCGCGATGATGGCATTGCGATCGATCGCCGAGGCGAGCGCCTGCCGCACCGCCAGCTTGTCGAAGGGCGGCTTCTTGTTGTTGATCGACAGGATCGTTTCGCCCTCGGTCGAGCCGATCACCATGCTGAAGCGCGGATCGGACTGGATCTGCCCGAGCGCGTCCTGTGCGGGCATGTTGGCGAAAGCCTGGATGTCGCCCGAGAGCAAGGCGGGGACGGCCGCGGCCGCGTCGGGCACGATTCGGAATGTCGCCTTGTCGAGCGCGGCGGCTGTACCCCAGTAGTCCGGGTTCTTGACGAGCGTGATCTCGGAACCCTTGGCCCAGTGATCGAGCTTGAATGGACCGGTGCCGATCGGCTTGTCCTTATTGCCGTCGGCCGACCCCTTCGCCACGATCACTGCCGCAACTTGGCCCATGTCGTAAAGGAAGCTGCCCTGCGGCCCGTCGAGAGTGACCTTGACGGTCGTCGGATCGACCGCCGTGACATCGGTGATGTGGGCAAAGAGCTGCTTTTGCGGATTGAGCGAATCCTTGGTACGCGCACGATCCAGCGAGAATTTCACGTCGTCGGCGCTGAAGGCCGAGCCATCGTGGAACTTCACGCCGGAATGCAGCTTGAACGTGTAGGCCTTGCCGTCGTCGGAGACTGCCCAGCTCTCGGCGAGAGCGGGCTGAACCTGGCCGTTGTCGTCGATGCGCGTCAACCCTTCAAAGACATTGGCATAGGTGACTTCGCCGATGGCCGCGGCCGCGCCGGCGGTTGGATCGAGATGTGGCGGCTCGAGCACGATGCCGAGCGTGAGGTCGGTGCGCGTGGCAAAGGCCGAGGTGGCGGCGGCAAGCGACAGGGTAGCCGCGGCCAGGATGGTCTTCCACAGTCTCATCGCTGAACTCCCATTGCTCAAACATGCTCAAGCTGGCGGATAGAAGCGTGATTTGGCGCGCGAGTAAATTGCGTTTCGTGCTGCCGGGCGGCGCCAGGCGGAATGTTTTTGCCCATTAGCCGGTCGTGCCGCGCAAGAGCACATTGAGGCCGATCGCCATCACCTTGGCCGATTCCACCATGTCGGCGATGCCCACCCATTCGTCCGGCCTATGCGCGAGGTCGAGAATGCCCGGGCCATAGGCGATGCAGTCGTAGAGGTGGCCGAGGCGCGCGACGTGCTTCTGGTCGTAGGTGCCGGGCGAGATCACATAGTCGGGTTCGCGGTCGAACACCTCCATGATGCCCTTCGCGACGGCCTTCACCACTGGCGCGTCGCGCTCGGTCATCAGCGGCAGCACCTCCATCAGGTCGCGGATCTCATAGTCGAATTTCTTGCGCTCGCGTTTCAGCCGCTCCAGGATGCCGGTGACCTCGCCCTTGACGGTGGCGATATCCTCTTCGAGCAGGAAGCGCCGGTCGATGGTGAGCCGGCACCAATCCGGCACGTTGGGCGAGGGAAGCCCCGGCCGGAAATCCTCGGTCTGGCCGCCATGGATGGAATTGATGTTCATGGTCGAGCGCCGGGCGCCTTCCGGCACCACCGGCATGCGGGTCATCTTGCGGTCGAGCGCCGGGAAGAGTTCCTCCTCGAAAGCCTGCAGGACGGCGCCCATATGGCGCACCGCATTGTCGCCGAGGAACGGCATCGAGCCATGCGCGATCTCGCCCTTGGTCTCGATCTCGGCCCACCAGACGCCGCGATGGCCGAGGCAGATGCGGTCCTTGTTCAAGGGTTCCGGGATGATGACGTGGTCGACCTTCGGCTTGGAGAAATAGCCGAGCCTGGCCAGATGGGCGACGCCGCCGAAACCGCCGGATTCCTCATCCGCCGTGCCCGAGATCTCGATGGCGCCGGGAAAGCCGGGATAGGCTTCCATGAAGGCTTCGACGGCGATGACCGAGGCCGCCAGGCCGCCCTTCATGTCGCAGGCACCGCGGCCATAGACCCTGCCGTCCTTCACCACGCCGGCAAAGGGATCGACGGCCCAGCCGTCGCCGGCCTCGACGACGTCGATATGCGAGTTGAAATGCACGCAGGGGCCGGGCGAGCGGCCGTCGAGGCGGGCGACCACGTTGACGCGCGGATAGCGGTCGCTGTCGCCTGGCGCGCCCTCGGCACGGATGAATTCGGTTTCGAAGCCGAGTTTCTTCAGGCGCTCGCCCAGGAACTCGGCGCATGGCCGGTAGGCCTCGCCCGGCGGATTGACGGTCGGGAAGCGGATCAGGTCCGCGGTCAGCGCAACCAAGTCGTCTGTCCGGTCCTCGACCGCCCCGAGAAGCCGCTCATTCATGCGAAGTCGTTCACTCATTCGGTGGATTGAAGAAGGAACGCAGCACTTTTGCAAGCAACCAGTCGCACATTGCCACACGACGATCGGGGGATGGCCCAACGCTCGCGCTTAAACTTCAGAGGGTGCGTGTCGAGGCGGCAACTATGCCGGGAAAATCGTTCAAATTCATCGGATTGGATTGGCGGATTCGTCAAGGAGTGTGTGGTACTTAACGCATCTGCCGGCAAAAAGATGGAAAAACCGCGTCAATGGCAGGGGCAATCAAAGGGGTTTGATCGCATGAAAAAGTTCGTTCTCATGGCAACCGTGCTGGCAACCGCGTTGTTCGGCATGTCCATCGCAAGCCGGGCAGCCAACCTGGTCGCCAATATCGACGTCTCGTCGCAGACCATGACCGTCAGCAAATACGGCCAGGTGCTCTACCGCTGGAGCGTGTCGACGGCGCGCCCCGGCTATTTCACGCCGCGCGGCAGCTACCGGCCGCAATGGACCGCCCGGATGTGGTATTCGCGCAAGTATGACAACTCGCCGATGCCGTATTCCGTGTTCTTCCACGGCGGCTACGCCATTCACGGCACCGGGGCGGTGAGACATCTCGGGCGCCCGGCGTCGCATGGCTGCGTGCGCCTGCATCCGGCCAACGCCGCGACGTTCTACGCGATGGTCAAGGAAGCCGGCTTCGGCAACACGCGGATCGTCGTGACCAACTAATTGCGATAATGCTGGCCAGTTATTGGTCAGCTGCCGCCTTCGCCTGTCGGCGCTTGCGGCGGCGGCCGCTGATTTCCCAACGCTTGTGGAACCACATCCATTGTCCTGGATCCTCGCGCACCCAGCGCTCGACCACATCGGTGAGCAGCTGGGTGGTGGCGTCGACATCGACGCTGCCCTCTTCGGTGCGCGGGAAGTCCAGCTTGTCCTCGATCTCAAGACGAAAGCGGTTGCCCGGCAGCCTGACGCAGCGGGCGGGGTAGACATCGCAGTCATAGTGGCGGGCAAGCATGCCAAGCATCGGGTTGGTCTGGCATGGACGGCCGAAGAAGGTCGTCTCCACGCCGCCCGAGAATTTCTGATCGACCAACACGCCGATATTGCCGCCCTTTTCCAGGATGGCGGCAAGGGCGAAGGAGGCACCGGCGGCGGAGGGCAGCAGGGCGCCCATCGAGGAGCGGCGCGTCGAATGGATGTAGTCGGCGAGGTAAGGATTGTTCGGCGGGCGAAACAGCGCCGTGATGTTCATGCCGAACGTGGCCGCGGCCACCGGCAGCAGCTCGAAATTGCCGAGATGACCGGTGAAGAGGATGTGCGGCTTCTTCTCGCCGGCGATCGCGACGAAATGCTCTATGCCGCGAACCTCGACCCGGCCCGGTTTCGAAGCGTCCGGGTCGAAGTCGAACAATGCATCGAGGAAGATGTATTCGGCCGCAAGGCGGGCCATGTTGCCCCACATGTCGCGCGCGATGGCCTCGATTTCGGCGTCGCTCTTTTGTGGATAGGCAAGGCGCAGATTGTTGACCGCGACGCGGTGGCGCCCGACCAGCGGACCGACCCGGCGGGCGGCGCGGTCGGCGAAGTTGAGCGCGCTGTCCGGCGGCAACAGGCGCAGCAGCGACAGCAACACCATGGCGAGCCTGGCGACCAGCCAGTGCTCCATCTGGCGCAGCCGCAGGCCGTAGCGGAACATGAAGTCCCGGCGGGCTTTCCTGAGCGCGTTGCCGACCATCCGCCTTTCCTGGAACTGCTTTAGGAAACGCGCAGGATGATCTTGCCGAAGACGTCGCGGCCTTCCATGCGCTTCAGCGCTGCATCGATGTCATCGAAACCCACCTCGGTGTCGATGACGGGGACGACGAGACCGGCGGCCATCTTCTGCATGGCGTTGGCCATGTTCTCCATGCGGCAGCCGAAGGAACCGAGCAGCTTCAGCTGCTGCTGGAAGAGCTGCATCAGATTGACCTGGGTCGACACGCCCGAGGTCGAACCGCAGGTGACGAGACGGCCGCCGCGCTTCAGCGACAGCATCGAGCCGGCGAAGGTGTCGGCGCCGACATGCTCGAAGACGACGTCGACGCCTTTCTTCTTCGTCAGCTTGCGCACGACGCCCTCGAAACGGTCCTCACGGTAGTTGATGACATGGTCGGCGCCGAGCGCCTTCGCCTTGTCGATCTTGTCGTTCGAGCCGACCGTGGTGATGACTGTGCAGCCCATCTTCTTGGCCAACTGGATGGCAGCAGTGCCGATGCCGGAGCCGCCGGCATGGACGAGAATGGTCTCGCCGGGTTCCAGCTTGGCGTTGTCGAACAGCATGTGCTCGACCGTGCCGAAGGTCACGGGCGCGACCGCCGCGCCGATCTCGGTGACGCCGGGAGGAGCGGGTACCAGCAGGCGCGCCGGCAGGTTGATCTTCTCCTGGGCGAAGCCATCCAGATGGAAGCCATGGACGCCGGAAACATGCTCGCAGAGATTGTCACGGCCTTCGCGGCAGGCGCGGCACAGGCCGCAGGTACGCGCGCCGTAGATGGACACCAACTGCCCCGGCAGCAGGTTGGAGACTCCTGGACCGACCGCCTCGACCTCGCCGGAAGCTTCGGCGCCGACGACCAGCGGCAGCTTGCGCTTGGCGAAAGCCATGCCGCGCCAGCCCCAGACGTCGATATGGTTGAGCGCCACCGCCTTGATGCGGAGCGTCACTTCGCCCAGCGAAGGCGGCGGGGGAGGCGGCAGGTCCACCGTTTCGAGACGGCGATCCTCGATAAGTTGCAATGCGCGCATAGGGCCTGTCAGTCGGTTCTAAAGCGCGTTGCGCTTCAGGTTCTTTGTCATGCATGTCGTTGTCGCAAGACCGATTTCACTTCGGCGCGACATGCATTGGCGGAAAAATGTCCGCTTAGACCGGTTCCCGCGCCATGACAAGGCAGGTGTTCTGGCCGCCGAAGCCGAAAGAGTTCGACAAAACCCTGCCGACCTCGGCGTTGCGCTTCTTGTTCGGGACGACGTCGAGGACAATGGCCGGATCGGGATTGTCGTAATTGATGGTCGGCGGGATGACGCTTTCGCGCATGGTCATCAGCGAGAAGGCGGCCTCGACCGCGCCTGCCGCCGACAGCGTGTGGCCGATCATCGACTTGTTCGACGAGACCGGCATCGAGCCGATACGCTCGCCGAACACGGTGGACAGCGACAGATGCTCCATCTTGTCGTTTTCCGGCGTCGAGGTGCCGTGCGCGTTGACATATTCGATCTCGTCCTCGCTCATGCCCGCATCGGCAAGGACGGCGCGCACCGCCGCGATAGCCGGCGACGCATCGGGCTTGGAGCGAGTGCGGTGGAAATCGTCCGCCTTTTCGCCGCAGCCGCGCATGATGCCGAGGATCGTCGCGCCGCGGGCCAGGGCTGCTTCCAGCGATTCCAGCACCAGAGCGCCAGATCCTTCGGCGAGCACGAAGCCATCGCGATCCTTGGAGAAGGGTTTCGACGCCTTTTCCGGGATGTCGTTATGGGTGGAAAGGGCAGAAAGCAGCGAGAAGCGGATCAGCGCCTCGGCCGTCGCCGAGCCGTCGGCGCCGATCGACAGCGCCTTGTCGCATTCGCCGCGCCGAATCGCCTCGACGCCGAGCTGGATGGCGGTGGCGCCTGAAGCGCATGCGGTCGAGAGCGTTATCGGCAGGCCGCGCGTGCCGAAGCGGTCGGCCAGTCGGTCGGCGATCGAGCCGAACTGGGTGGTTTCGAAGATGTCGAGCTCCTTCAACGCGCGGGCGACGCGCAGCAATCTCTCGGAACCGCCATCCTTCTTGTCGGAATTATAGAGCGAGAAACGGTCGGCCCAGTCGAGCTCGACCGGCGGCGAGGCGAGGAACAGCGGGCCGCCGAAATCGCCGGAATCGAGCCGTGCTTCCGACACGGCTTCTTGGGCCGCGGTCTCCGCCAGTTCGTAAGTGAGGTGGCTTGCGCCCTTCGAGCTCGACGGCAGGAAGTCGACCATGCCGGAAATGCGGGTGTTGAGGTGATCGACCGGAAAGCGGGTGATCGGATGGATGCCGGATTTACCGGACGTCAGCGCCGCCCAGTTGTCGGTCTTGCCGACGCCCAGCGACGTCACGACGCCGATGCCGGTGACGGCCACGACCGGCCTGCCCATGTGGTCTTTGAGATTGGCCATGTTTTGTCCTGACAGCCTCGATCGTACCTCAGGCCGCTTTGATCAGCCCCATGCCCTCGAATTGGTGATAGCCGATCGCCGTTGCAAGGACTGCCTTCGGCGCACCGTCAAACGGCTTCTCGGCTGCGGCATCGAAAACGGGGTAACCGGCCTTGCGGTCGATCGCCATGGCCGCGAGCGCCACGGCGAAGGGGAACTGCGCCTCCTTCATATGGCCGGTCAGCGTCGAGAAGCCGCGCACGGCGAGCGCCGGATTGGCGTCGAGCGCCGCTTTCTCCGCGGCGGTGGCTGCATGAGCGCCCGAAGCGCCGGATATCGTCAGCAGTTCGCCGGCGGGGAATTCGGCCTGCTTCAGTAGGGCCACGATCTCGGCATCCAACTCACCCAGGCGGCGTCTGGCGCGGCCGGACACGATGGGGCCGAGCTCGGCGTAGATCCTTCGGCCGCGGCTTTTCGCGTGCTCGCGCTGCTCCAGCACCAGGAAAGCGCCGCCCGAACCGGTGACCACGCCGCCGCCCTCGGAGCCCTGGCGCTGCCAGACCGGCTTCCAGGGGCCGCGATGCAGGTAGCCGGCGAGCTCGTAGCCCAGCAGCATGTCGGAATGCTCCGTCTGGAAGGCGCCGCCGACCAGAACATGGGTCGACTGTCCCGAGCGGATGCGCGCGGCTGCCGTCTCGACGGCCGAGACGCCGGCGCCTTCCTCGCCCATGAAGGTGCGGGAGGAACCGGTGACCTTGTGGACGATCGATATGTTGCCGGCGAGCAGGTTGGAGAGCTGGGCCAGGAACAAAGTCGGCCGCAGTTCCGTCGTCAGCTTCTCGTTGAGCAGCACGTCGCGGTCGTTGCGGTTTTCGGAAGCCGCGAGGATCGCGGCGTCGACGGCCTCGTCGCGCTCGCCGCCACCGGCCGCCACCACCATGTCCATGGTCGTGCAAAGCTCGTCATTGCCCTTGATTCCGGCATCGTCCAGCGCCAGGCCGGCGGCATAGGTGCCGAGGCGCTGCCAGGTTTCCATCTGGCGCTGGTCGCCGCGCTTGGCGATCTGCAGGTTCCAGTCGATCTCAGGCAGGGGATGAATGGTATAGGGGGCGAAACGCTCGGCGTGGAGCACCGGCTGGAACCCAGGCTGCGTAAGCGTTTGCCAATGGGCATCCGGACCCTCTCCCAGCGAGGAGACAAGGCCGATGCCGGTGATGACGACGTCGTGGGAACTCATGGGCGGCTGTTGTGGGTCAGGCGACTTTTTGATTTTGCGCATGATCCTTTCCGAAAATCGATGCCGATTTCGGGGTCATGCGCGGAGCGCGTCAAGTTCGCGCTCGCCGTAGACATCAGGCGCTCTTGGCCGCGACCAGCGCGTCGATCTTGGCGCACAGGTTCTTCATGACGAAATAGTCGTCGGTCGAGGCCTTGCCGTCATTGACCTCCTGCGTCCACTTTTCCAGCGGCACCTTGATGCCGAATTCCTTGTCGATGGCGAAGACGATGTCGAGGAAATCGAGGCTGTCGATGCCGAGGTCGTCGATGGTGTGGCTCTCGGGCGTGATGGTGTCGATATCGATCTCGCTGGTATCGGCAATGATCTTGGCGACTTTCTCGAATGTGGTGGACAAGGGCTCTTCCTTCGGGTTGCGGGCGGAATCTGTCCGCATCTTGCTTTGCGCGCTGTCTAATCGGTTTTTCCCGGCAGGAAAAGGCCTGATGCGCCGGGAGCAGATGGGACGCCGGCTTTGGGAACGCAAGAAGGGCCGCCGTTCGAACCGGCGGCCCTTCCCATCTTACGCTGCGTCAGCTGGGCGACATGCATCAGTCGCGGAGCTTGACCAGATCGTTGAGCAGCCCGCCCGTCCCGTTGTGGACGGTGAGCCGCTCGACCTTGCCGGCGATGGCCTCCAGAGCCTCGAGCTCCTTCAGCCGCAGCATCACCGGGTTCTCGGCCATCACCTTGGCCGTGTTGAGCAGCGAACGCGTGGCGTTCGTCTCCTCGCGGCGGCGGATGACGTTGGCCTCAGCCTGCTTCTCGGCCGAAACCACCTGGTTGAGGATCTCGCGCATGTCGCCCGGCAGGATCACATCCTTGAGAGCGATGTCGCTGACCTCGACGCCGATCGCGGCCATGTCGTCGCGCACCTTGGCCGCCGCGTCCTCGTCGACCGTGACCTTCTTGTCGAGGATCTGGTCGAGCGTGAGCGCGCCAAGCGTCTTGCGGAAGGCGTACTGCAGGGCGCGGTAGAGGGCTTCCGAGAAGTCCTTCACCGTGCTCACTGCCTGGACCGGGTCGACGACCCGGTACTCGGCGGCGATGTTGACGCGGATCGTCACGCGATCCCTGGTCAGGACTTCCTGCCCGGCGACATCGAGCGACTGGCGCTTGATGTCGACGACCTTCACCTGGACCATGCGGCCGACATTCCAGAAGGCATGCACGCCCGCTTCAAGCGTGCGGACGAGCACGCCATCCACGAACAGCAGCCCGACCTGGCCGTCCACGACCGGATGCAGGAACATGTGTTCCGTCTTCCGGGCCTGGCCGAGCCGGCGCATCAGCGCCGGATCGATGGCGAGATCGGCCGCCGTGTCGACGGTCGTAACCTTCCACGGACCGGCATCCGCCCACAGCACCAGCTTGCGGTCCGGCGACAGCACAGAATGCAGCGCGCCGTCGCGCTCGACCACGGCGACCTCCATGCGTCCGGTGCGGACGACGGTGAAGTGACGCGCGGCCACGTCCGGGAGCTTGTCGAACAATGCCTTCTCGTAAGCCGAAACGAATTCCGGGTTCTTCAGGTCGTGCCTGGAGATTTCCAGGTTGCCGCGCCGGTTGGCGAGCCAATGTTCGCCCGGCATCAGGACCGCCTGGATCTCGCCCTTGTAGAGGGCGACGGCACGTTCATTTTCCTTCACGAGGACGCGCTGGCGTCCAAGAGCCTTTTCGAGAATGGTCTTCATTGTCTTACTCCTGTCGGGCATGGCCCCATGCGAGGCGTCACGTCATGCGTCGATCATCCTTTTCGTTTTTCGTTTCACGTCGTCGTACTTCATGTTCCAGGGCACGAATGATCCGGAGACCGGTGGCATCCGCGCGAAGCGGGCCTTCGGGAGCGGATCGCGGGGCGGCGAAGCGGGCGCCGGAAGCCGAAGCTTCCCTTGCCGGCCGCGCCGCGCCTTGATCGTCACCGCGGGCCTGGCCGCGCGCCGGTGGCGCAGGACGTCGCCGCCCGGCGAGGCCGAAGCCCCGCCGTCCGTGAAGTCCTCGCATTCCGGTCCCCGGACCTTTGGATAACACCACCTGAAGGTGTCGGCTTATCAGGCCGTTGGAGAAGGAATCGAACCTTCGACAGTCAGATTACACATCTGATGCTCTAACCAAACTGAGCTATCCGTGGTGCTGATGAAGGGACTCGAACCCTCGACCTCCGGACCCAAATCCGGCGCTCTAACCTCTGAGCTACATCGGCGATCCCAACACCCGAAACGGCGCCGTATACAGAGCGGCAAAGCCGCCTACACGGGCGGAGGCGAAAGCTCCAGCCGTTGCGCTCGCTTCGGTTTTCGTGACCGGGAGCGCGCCTATAGACCCTGCGACGGGTTGTCGCAAGCGGGATTGTCGCGGCAAATTTGCGGCTTCTTCCGGGAGTTGCATTTCGGCAACACTGGCCGGAGCGATGCCTTAGAAAGTCACGCGCCCCAGCACCTTGAGGCCGTCTCCGTCCGGCGCCACCACCACGGCCTCGCCCTCGCGCGGCGCCACGCCGGTGAGCGCCTCGATATCTTCGAGATGCGTGACCAGCACCAGATTGTCCGATCCCGAATAGCCGCGGATCTCCTTCATGATTGCCGCCATCTGGGCGGCTTTCTCAGCCGGATCGGTCTTCAGCAGGTCGAGCGGCGCGAAGGGCTGCGGCTCGGATTCGAAAGCGATGCGGGCAGTATCGAGGCAGCGGCAGTAGCGGCTGGAGAGGACATGGTCGATGGGGGCCGCGCGCGCCGCGAACAGCGCTCCGATGCGGCTTGCCTGCTGCTTGCCGCGCTCCGACAAATTGAGCTGCGTGGCGCAGTTGCCGATGTCGAAATTCGCCGGGTCGGTCGCCCCGGTGACGAAGGCATGTCGAAGCAGCACGACATGGCCTCCGTCGCGCAGCAGCGCCCAGCCGGCATCGGTCGCGTGGGCAAGGCTCGGAACAACCAGGAGAAAAAGCGCCAGAACAAGTCGCAGCATCGGAAGTCCTATGGCGGCCCGGGCGGGCCAAGGCCGTGATTGGCATATAGGGACCGCAAAGCCGTCCGGAACACAAGCAGAGGCGCGCCGGAGATCGGCGTGCTGCGCCGATTGCACAGCGGCCGGGGCTCGCCTATCACGGGAAAAATGTCTCCGCCCGCAAAATGACTCCGCTCACCGAAACCGTCCTCTTCGTCTTCAGCCTCGTGGCGCTTGGCTATCTGGCCGGGCTGACCAGCTATCTGAAGCCGGCGAGCGGGGAGGGCATTTCCGAATTCGCCGTCAATGTGGCGATGCCGCTGCTTCTGTTCCAAACCATGGTCAAGTCGGATTTCCACGGTGTGGCGCCATGGTCGCTGTGGGGCGCCTATTTCGCTGCCGTCGCCATCACCTGGGCCGCGGGCCATCTGGTCACGACGCGGCTGTTTGGTCGGGACGCACGCGCGGGGATCGTCGGCGGCGTGTCCTCGGCCTATTCCAATGTCGTGCTGCTCGGCGCCCCTTTCATCCTGGGCATATTCGGCGCCAGCGGCTTCGAGGTGCTGTCGCTGCTGGTCTCGGTCCACCTGCCGATCATGATGATGGCCTCGATCGTGCTGTTCGAGATGTTCGGGCGCGGCAGCGGCGAGACGGTCCACCCGCTGCGCGTTGTCAAAAGCTTCCTCAGGCGCCTGTTCATCAATCCACTGATCATCGGCATCCTGGCGGGGCTCGCCTGGCGCCTTACCGGCGCTCCGTTGCCAGACCTCGTCGAGCGGCTGGTCGACACGCTTGCCGACACGGCAGGCCCTGTGGCGCTGTTCGCCATGGGGCTTAGCCTGCGCCGCTTCGGCATCTCCGGCAATGTCAGGCCGGCGCTGGCGCTATCGGTGCTGAAGCTGTTCCTGATGCCGGCGCTGGTGCTGGCCTTCGTGTGGCTACTCGGCCTGCCGCCGCTGACCTCCAAGGTCGCGGTCGTCGTTGCGGCGCTGCCGTCGGGCATCAATTCCTACCTGATCGCCGTCCAGTTCAACACCGGCCAGGCGCTGGCCTCGAACCAGATGACGCTTGCCACGGCAAGCGCGGTGCTAACCACGTCGTTCTGGCTGACGGTGGTCGTGCACATCTTCGGATAAGCGTCAGCAAGCGTATGCGCGGCTCGCCTTTGCTGGCCCAACCCCTATATGCCATCTTGTGATTGCTTGCCTGCCTTTCCCTAGGTAAGAGCAATGCGCCGGCGTGCGGCTCTTGAAGCACGCTTCAACGGATATCCAGAAAAACGGCCGATCAGCGCGCCGAACGGAGGCCAGACCATGCTTCAGAAAACCAGCCATTTCATGCGCCAGGCCAATCTCATCAATGGTGAATGGGTGCAGGCCGACAGCGGCCAGACCATCGAGGTCAACAATCCGGCGACGGGCCTGAAGATCGGCACCGTGCCAAAGGCCGGCAAGGCTGAAACCCGCCGCGCCATCGAGGCGGCCGAGGAAGCGTTCAAGAGCTGGCGCAAGACCACCGCGCTCGAGCGCTCGAAGCTGTTACGCAAGCTGCATGACGCGATGATGGACAATCAGGACGTGCTGGCCGAGCTGCTGACCATCGAGCAGGGCAAGTCGCTCGCCGAATCCAAGGGCGAGATCGGCTCGTCCGCGGCCTACATCCTGTGGTTCGCCGAGGAAGGCCGCCGCGTCTATGGCGACATCGTGCCGTCGCCATGGGGCGACCGCCGCATCCTTGTGACCAAGGAGCCGGTCGGCGTCATCGCCGCCATCACGCCATGGAATTTTCCGTCCTCGATGCTCGCCCGCAAGATCGGTCCGGCCTTGGCCGCCGGCTGCACCGCTGTGGTGAAGCCCGCCTCGCAGACGCCTTATTCCGGCCTCGCCTGGGGCGCGCTGGTCGAGGAAGTCGGTTTCCCGAAGGGCGTCGTCAACGTCGTGACCGGCTCAGCCGGCGAGATCGGCGACGAACTCTGCACCAATCCGCTGGTCAAGAAGATCACCTTCACCGGCTCGACCGAGATCGGCAAGCTGCTGATCCAGAAGTCCGCCTCGACGGTCAAGAAGGTGTCGATGGAGCTCGGCGGCAACGCGCCGTTCCTGGTCTTCGACGACGCTGATGTCGACCGCGCGGTGGCCGGCGCCATCACCGCGAAATACCGCAATTCCGGCCAGACCTGCGTGTGCACCAACC
Source organism: Mesorhizobium sp. M2A.F.Ca.ET.043.02.1.1 (assembly GCF_003952405.1). NCBI lineage: Bacteria > Pseudomonadati > Pseudomonadota > Alphaproteobacteria > Hyphomicrobiales > Phyllobacteriaceae > Mesorhizobium > Mesorhizobium sp. M2A.F.Ca.ET.043.02.1.1. The sequence continues at coordinate 572,541 of NZ_CP034445.1, read as the reverse complement.
GCTTCCTCGTCCAGGCAGGCATCTATGACCAGTTCGTCGAGAAGCTCGCCGCCGCCAGCAACAACCTCAAGGTCGGCTCGGGCCTGGAGGAAGGCGTGCAGCAGGGACCGCTGATCGACGAGAAGGCGGTCGAGAAAGTCGAGGAATTCATCGCTGATGCCACGTCCAAGGGCGGCCAGGTCGTCGCCGGCGGCAAGCGCCATGCGCTTGGCGGCTCGTTCTTCCAGCCGACGGTGATCTCCGGCGCCACGCCGAACATGCGATTCATGAAGGAAGAGATTTTTGGGCCGATCGCGCCCGTGTTCAAGTTCGAGACCGAGGAAGAGGCGGTGGCCTTGGCCAACGACACCGAGTTCGGCCTCGCCGCTTATTTCTACACCGGCAATCTCGGCCGAGCCTTCCGGGTCATGGAAGGTCTGAAATATGGCATGGTCGGTGTCAATGAAGGCCTGATCACCACGCCCGAGGCGCCGTTCGGCGGCGTCAAGGAATCGGGTCTCGGCCGCGAAGGCGGGCATCAGGGCATCGAGGACTATCTCGACACCAAATATGCCTGCTTCGGTGGCCTGGGGCTCTGATATCGACCGGCCGTACTGGATAGGTTTTGAAGAGCCGTCCGTCGTTTCACTGAAACGATGGGCGGCTCTATCTGTTTGGTTCAGCGAAATCCCGGTCGAAAAACAGTCAGACATCTGGAATTGCCTGAGCCTGCCCTTGCCGGATCATCCATAGCCGGCCTAAATCCATTGATCGACAACTTACATTTTCGGGCATGGCGATGAAGGACGGCGAGGTCTTCGGCACGACGCAGGCGGGCGAGGCCGTACGCCGGTTCACGATCCGGGGCGGCGGCTTGACCGCCAACATCATCGGACTGGGCGCGATCGTCCAGGATCTTCGACTGAACGGCCACGACGCGCCGCTGGTGCTGGGCTACGACCGCTTCGAACCCTACGAGACCGACCGCGCCTTTTTCGGGGCGGTCGTCGGCCGCTTCGCCAACCGCATTGGCGGCGGCCGTTTCACCATTGCCGGCCAGCGCTACCAGACCGAGCAGAATTTTCTCGGCAAGCACACGCTGCATGGCGGCTCGGAAGGCTATTTCCACCGGCCATGGACCGTTTCGCTGCACGGCCGCGATTTCGTGACGCTGACACTGCACGATCCGGACGGCGCGATGGGTTTTCCCGGCGCGCTCGACGTCACCTGCACCTACCGGCTGAAGATCCCCGGCACGCTCAGCATGGAACTGACCGCGACTTGCGAGGAGCCGACGCTCTGCAATCTGGCGCAGCACTCCTATTTCAACCTCGACGATGGCGGCGTCGGCGACATCCTCGACCATCGGCTGATGCTCAACGCCAGCGCCTACACGCCCGTCGATGACGAGATGATCCCGACCGGTGTCGTGAAGCCGGTCGACGGCACGCCTTTCGATTTCCGGCAGGCGCGGGCGCTGCGCATGGAAATGGAGGGCGAGCAGCTTCAATACGACCTGAATTACTGCCTCGCCTCCAGCCGCGGGCCGCTGCACCAGGCTGCCTGGGTGCAAGGCGCCAATTCCGGCGTCGAGATGGAAGTCTGGACCACCGAGCCTGGACTGCAGCTCTATAGCGGCCAGTTCGTCGCGCCGGCATCGCCGGGGCTCGACGGCCGCCACTACAAGGCGTTTTCAGGCCTCTGCCTCGAAGCGCAGACCTGGCCGGACGCGCCGAACCGGCCCTATTTCCCGCAGGCGACGCTGTGGCCAGGGCAGATCTATCATCAGGTGACGGAATACCGCTTCCGTTTGCCTTAAGGTTTTTCGGTATTGAAGTAATGTGCGCTAAAGCTTCGACGGCGCTTAACTGTCGAATGCTGCCCTCAACGTCGCGAATGGAGCAAGCGCGCCGCGAACCTGCACGACCGCGGCCGCCACTTTATGCGCGCGGCGCACCGCGTCGGCAGGCGCGTGGCCGGCAAGCCGCGCGGCGAGATAGCCGCCGTTGAAAGAATCGCCGGCGCCCGTGGTGTCGACTGGGGCGGCCACATGCACCGCATCCACGGTTTGCGAAGCGCCGTTCAGCGCGATCAAGGCCGGCTGCTCGCCATTCTTGACCACGACCTCGCCAGTCAGCTTGCCGAGGCGTTCCGCCGTCGCCTGCGGTGTCGGATCCCCGAACAGCATCTGCTCGTCCGGAAAGGTCGGCAGCGCGATGTCGGCCACGGCAAGCGCTTCCAGGATCGCGGCCTGGGCTGCCTCGCGGCTCGGCCACAGACGCGGCCGGTAATTCGGGTCGAAGGCGACGAGCGAGCCGGCGGCCCCGGCCGCAACTATGGCGGTCAGCAAAGTTGTCCGCGCGGCCTCGTCCAGAATTGCCAGGGTGATTCCAGAAAAATAGACAAGCGCCTGGTTTTCAAGGCTTTTCGCGAGCGCCACCGGATCGGAGGCGAGCTGACGCGCTGCCGCGTCGCTTCGCCAGTAGGTAAAGGCGCGCTCGGCTCCGGTGAGCGTGATGGCGTAAAGGCCGGGGCGCGCGCCGGCAATGACCGGACTGTTGCCTATGCCGATGCCGTTCTGGCCGAAGAAGGCGATCTGGTCGCGCGAGAAGGGATCGTCGCCGAAGGCCGAGACATAAGTCGCGGGGTGCTCCGGGCTCAGCGCGTGCAATGCCCACAGCGTGTTGAAGGTGTCGCCGGCAAAGCCCATGCGCCAGCTGTCGCCGGTCTGTCCCGACAATTCGATCATGCATTCGCCGATCGACGCAATACCCTTGGCGGCCATGTGGGTTCTATCCTTCTTAAAGTCTTGTTGCTGTAGCTTTTTGCGGCCGGCAGCGCCATGCTTGGCTGCCGGCGAATTTTGCGCCAGAAACGATTTCCCACAGGCAGGGCGGGACGCGGCGAGCGGCCCGCGACGTTAGCAGCCGAAGAGGAACGGGCTTGGCATCGATATGGCGTTACATCCTTGCGGGGCTCGGCCTGGCCGCGTTGCTGGTCGGCATCGTGGCCGTCGTCTATCAGACGCTGCCGCATTCGGCGTCCGGTCCGGACCTGTCGCGCTCCAAGAAGACGGCGAACGGGCTGTTCGTCGCGAGCTTCGAGCCGGAGCGCGGCGACATCCGGCAGGGCGAGCTGCAATCCTGGCTGCTGACGCTGAAGACCGCCGCCGGCGCGCCGGTGGAGGGGGCGGCCATCACCGTTTCCGGCGGGATGCCGCAGCACAATCACGGCCTGCCGACCAGTCCGCAGGCGACCGATTATCTTGGCGAGGGGCGCTACCGCATCGACGGCGTGAAATTCACGATGAGCGGCTGGTGGCAGCTGCACTTCGGTATCTCGGCGGCGGCGGGTTCCGATTCCGTCGTCTTCAACGTCGTGTTGTGAGCGGGCGATGAGGCGTCTGACGAGCGTTGCATGCCTGCTGGCTTTGGCCGCTCTCGCCTTGCTGGGTGGCTGCGGCGAGCCGCAATTCAGCGACGCTGAAAAGAAGACCATCGCGTCTTTGGCGCTGAACACGCTGCCTTCGCTCAAGGCGGATACCACCAACCAGTATGCGGATGTGCCGGCGGCTGCCGCGCTCGGCTCGACGCTGTTCTTCGATGCCGGCATGAGCCGTGACGGCACGGTGTCATGCTCGACCTGCCACAAGATCGACCGCCAGTTCCAGGACGACCTGCCGCAGGCGGTCGGCGTCGGCCATACCAACCGCCGCACCATGCCGCTGGCGGGCGTGGCGCGCAATCCTTGGTACTTCTGGGACGGCAGGCGCGACAGCCTGTGGGCCCAGGCGCTGACGCCGCTTGAAAACCCGCTGGAGCAGGCCGGCAACCGGGCAGCCTTCGCGCATTACATCAAGAAGCGGTTCGGCGAGCGCTACGAGCGCATTTTTGGGCCGCTGCCGGACCTTTCCACCGTGCCGGCCAATGCCAGTCCGCTCGGCAGCGACGCCGAGAAGGCGGTGTGGAACGCGATGCCCGCCTCTCAGCAGGACGACGTCAACCGCGTCTATGCCAATATCGGCAAGGCGATCGCCGCCTTCGAGCGATCGATCGAGCCCGAGGAGACGCGCTTCGACCGTTTCGCCATCGATCTGGCGACCGGCGCCAAGCCGGAAGGGGACGCGGCTTTCTCGCCGGAAGAAATCCTCGGGCTGAAACTGTTCATCGGCAAGGCCAATTGCGTGACCTGCCACAATGGTCCGCGCCTCACCGACAATGCGTTCCACAACACCGGCGTGCCGCCGGTCGACGGCCTGCCGCCGGACCGCGGGCGCGTCGATGCCGTAGCACAGGTCGAGGCCGACCCGTTCAACTGCCTCGGCAAATTCCGCGACGGCGACGAGAGCGCCTGCCGCGAGCTGCGCTTCATGGTCAAGGACGGTCCGCAAATCACGCACGCCTACAAGACGCCGTCGCTCAGGGGGGCGGCGGATCGCGCGCCCTACATGCATGCCGGCCAGTTCTCGACACTCGATGAAGTGGTGGCGCATTATTCGAAGGCGCCGCCCAGCGTTGAAGGCGTATCGGAAGTGCATCCGCTCGATCTGTCCGATCGCGAGCGCGCGGCGCTGGTGGCGTTCCTCAAGACGCTTTCTGATTAGCGATCCTTGACCGTCTCCATCGCCACGAAGGTCGAGGTCTGGGCGACATGGGGCAGGGCCGAAATGCGCTCGCCGAGCACGCGGCGATAGGCGGCGATGTCGGTGGTGCGGACCTTCAGCAGATAGTCGAAGCTCGAGGCCATCATGTGGCACTGCTCGATCTCGGGCACGCCCTGGACAGCGCGGTTGAAAGCGTCGAGCGCCGCCGAGCGCGTGTCCGACAGCTTTACCTGGACGAAGGCGACATGGCCTTCGCCCATGCGTTCACGATCGATGATGGCGCGGTAGCCTCTGATGTAGCCGTCCTTCTCCAATCGTTTCACGCGCGCCTGCACCGGCGTCTTCGACAGGCCGACCTTCAAAGCCAGTTCGGACATCGAAAGCCTGCCGTCGCGCCCGAGCGCCGACAGGATGTTACGGTCGATGCGGTCCAATTGGTCTTCGGTCACTGGAATCACAGTCGAAACGACGAAAATATCCATTGTACGATAGATCGAATGGACTGCCGTGTCGATTTCTTTGGGCCGACCGGAATCCGCAGCTGTGCTAGCTTGCGCCATTCGGTCCGGCGACCGCCGGAACGTTCGCTCATGCTCGCTTTCATGGACCCGATATGCCGCTCGACGCCATCCGCCAGCAGATCCGCGCCAATTATTTGCCCGACGAAGACGAGGCGGTGAAGCGCCTGTCGGCGACAGCGGGGTTGTCGGCCGAGGAGCGCAAGGCGATCTCGGCGCGCGCGGCCGATCTGGTGCGCGCGGTGCGCGGCTCGACGGACCCCAGGCTGATGGAGGTTTTTCTCTCGGCCTACGGTCTGTCGACCAAGGAAGGGGTGGCGCTGATGTGCCTGGCCGAGGCGCTGCTGCGCGTGCCCGACACCGAGACGATGGACGATCTGATCGCGGACAAGATCGCACCGCATGACTGGTCGGCGCATTCGGGCGGCTCGAGCTCGATCTTCGTCAACGCCTCGACCTGGGCGCTGATGCTCACCGGCCGCGTGCTCGACGAAGGCGAGGGCGGCATCGAAGGCACGCTGCGCGCCATGGTGCGCCGGCTGGGCGAGCCGGTGATCCGCAAGGCGGTCGCTGCGGCGATGCGCGAGATGGGCGAGCAGTTCGTGCTCGGCCGCACCATCGCCGAGGCCGTCAAGCGCGGCCGGCCGATGACGCAGAAGGGCTATCTCTATTCCTTCGACATGCTGGGCGAGGCGGCCCGCACCGAGGCCGACGCGCTGCGCTACCACCGCGCCTATGCGGATGCGATCTCGTCGCTCGATGCCGGGTCGAACGGCCCTGACATCCGCTACAATCACGGCATTTCGGTCAAGCTGTCCGCGCTGCACCCGCGCTACGAGGTGGCGCAGCGCGAGACGATGCTGCCGGTGATGGCCGAACGGCTTCTGTCGCTGGCGCTTGCCGCGCGGCACTCGCGCATGGGTCTCAACATCGACGCCGAGGAGGCGGACCGCCTCGACCTGTCGCTCGACGTCATCGAACGCGTGCTGGCCGAACCGGAACTTGCCGGCTGGGACGGCTTCGGCGTCGTCGTCCAGGCCTATGGCCCGCGCGCGGCTTTCGCCATCGACTGGCTCTATGCGCTGGCGAAGAAATACGACCGCCGGATCATGGTGCGGCTAGTCAAGGGCGCCTATTGGGACACCGAGATCAAGCGGGCGCAGACGCTGGGTCTTACCGGCTATCCGGTCTTCACCCGCAAGGCCAACACCGACGTTTCGTATCTGGCCTGCGCGAAGAAGCTTTTGTCGATGACCGACCGCATCTATCCGCAGTTCGCCACCCATAACGCGCACACGGTCGCTGCGATCCTATCGATGGCGAAGGACCGCGAGAGCTTCGAGTTCCAGCGCCTGCACGGCATGGGCGAGGCGCTGCACGAAACCGTGCGCCAAGCCGAAGGCACGCGCTGCCGCATCTATGCGCCGGTCGGCGCGCATTCGGACCTGCTTGCCTATCTGGTGCGGCGTTTGCTGGAAAACGGCGCCAATTCCTCCTTCGTCCACCAGTTGACCGACGAGGAAGTCGAGCCGGAGGAGATTGCGCGCGACCCGCTCACGGTTGTCGAGATGCACGGCCCCGCCGCCAATCCGGCGATCGCGCGTCCCTCAGCGATCTTCGGCGCCGGGCGCCGCAACTCCAAAGGCTTCGACATCACCGATCCGGTGACGCTTGCGGCTATCGACAAGGCGAGGGCGGAATTTGCCGGAGCGGACCGCTGGCATGCCAAGCCGGTCACGCGCGCCGCCGGCTACGGCAAGCAGCGCCAGATCGTCAATCCGGCCAGGCCCGACGAGATCGTCGGCACCGTGCATGAAGCTGCGGCCAAGCAGGTGGCGACCGCCGTGCGCATTGCCGTCGACGCGCAGCCCGGCTGGGCGAAGCGCCCCGTTGCCGAGCGCGCCGCGATCCTCAACCGCGCTGCCGACCTCTACGAGGCCAATGCGGCCGAGTTCTTCGCTCTCGCCACCCGCGAGGCCGGCAAGTCGCTGGCCGATGGCGTGGCGGAAGTGCGCGAGGCGGTCGACTTCCTGCGCTATTACGCGGCCGAGGCGGCGAATGCCGAGGCAGGCACCGAAGCGCGCGGCGCGATCGTCTGCATCTCGCCGTGGAATTTCCCGCTGGCGATCTTCACCGGCCAGATCGCGGCGGCTTTGGTCACCGGCAATTCGGTCATCGCCAAGTCGGCGGAGCAGACGCCGCTCATCGCCTTCCGCGCCGTCGAGATGCTGCGCGAGGCCGGCGTGCCGGAGGATGTCATCCAGCTTCTGCCGGGCGACGGCCCCACGGTCGGCGCGCCGCTGACCGCCGATCCGCGCATCGCCGGCGTCTGCTTCACCGGCTCGACCGAGGTCGCCAAGCTGATCGAGAAGCAACTGGCCGAGACCGCGGCGCCCGATGCCATGCTGATCGCCGAGACCGGCGGCTTGAATGCGATGATCGTCGATTCCACCGCGCTGCCGGAGCAGGCGGTGCGCGACATCCTCGCGTCGGCCTTCCAGAGCGCCGGCCAGCGCTGCTCGGCGCTGCGCGTGCTCTACGTCCAGAAGGACGTCGAGAAAAAGATGCTGGAGATGCTGAAGGGCGCGATGGAAGCGCTCAACGTCGGCAATCCCTGGGCCATCTCGACCGATGTCGGCCCGGTCATCGACGACGAGGCGCAGGCTTCGATCAGCGACTATTGCAAGAAGAAGGGGCTGGAAGGCCGGCTGATCGCCAGGATCGAAGCTCCGGCCACCGGCCGCTTCGTCGCCCCGCATGTCTTCCGCGTCAAGGGCATCGAGGAGATGGAGCGCGAGGTGTTCGGCCCGGTGCTGCACGTCGCGACTTTCGACGCCGACGAGATCGACCAGGTCATCGCCGCCATCAACCGCAAGGGCTATGGCCTCACCTTCGGCCTGCATACGCGCATCGAGGGCCGGGTCCAGCATTTCGTCGACGGCATCCATGCCGGCAACATCTATGTCAACCGCAACCAGATCGGCGCCGTGGTCGGCTCGCAGCCCTTCGGCGGCGAGGGGCTTTCGGGCACCGGCCCGAAGGCCGGCGGACCGCATTACCTGCGCCGCTTCCGCAAGGGGCCTGAGGCCGGAACCGAGGTTGCCGATGGTCACAAGGTGACCGCGACCGAGCTTGCCGACAATCTGCCCGATCCGACGCTGGGCGGCTGGTCGACGCGGCCGGACCGCGTCGCGATCCTGAGGAAGCATCTGCGCGGCAAGGGCGTGGCGGCGATCGCCGCGGCCGCCAGCCTCGATTTCGGCCAGGTCGACCTGCCTGGACCGACCGGCGAAGCCAACACGCTGTCGCTGGCGCCGCGCGGCCGGGTGCTTTGCCTCGGCCCGGACACCGAGACGCTGCTTGCCCAGACGATCCAGGCGCTCGCCGCCGGCAACGCGGTGCTTGCCGTGGCGCCGGGCGCGCCGGCAGCACTCTCGGCACTGACCGGCAAGGGCCTGCCGCTGGCAGCCATCGACGGCCGGCCGGACCCGGTCGAGGCGCGCTCACTGCGCGTCGATGTCGTCGCCTTCTCCGGCACGCCGGAAGCGGCGCGCATCGTGCGCAAGGTGATCGCCCACCGCGCCGGGCCGATCGTGCCGCTGGTCAGCGAGGTGCTCAACCCGGCCGCCTACGCGCATGAGCGCGCGGTCTGCGTCGACACGACAGCGGCAGGTGGGAACGCCAGCCTGCTTGCCGCCGCCTAGGGCGTATCGATATTCAGGTGAGGCCGGCCTGCAAACGATGGCGTCCTGTGCTTCCGCTGCTCACGTACTTTAAGTACGCTCCGCTCCGGTTCTCGGAAGCCACCTTGTTTGGTCGCCTCGCGCCCGTCTTCGACTCCGACTCGGCCTGACCTGAATCTCAACACGCCCTTACCGGTCAGCAGAGATAGACTAAGCGCCTTCGACGACCGAAAAGCCCTCGAATTGCGGGTGGCCGAGGTAATGAACCTTCGAGCCGCCGGCGTTGCGGTGGGCGGCGCGGAAGTTTTCCGACTTCGTCCAGGCGACGAAATCCTCCTGGCTTGCCCAGACCGTGTGCGAGGCAAACAGCGTGTAGCCTTCGGTCTCGTTGACCGGCCCGCGCAGCAGGTGGAATTCCCTGAAACCCTTCATTTCGGAGAGGCTGGAATCGCGGTTTTTCCAGACGTCCTCGAAGGCTTCCTCAGAGCCGTTCTGGACCTTGAAGCGGTTCATGGCGATGTACATTGGTTTCCTTTCGAATTGCATGAATTGTGGCGTTCAGGATGGCTTCAACCGGGTCTCAAAAGGGACCGATCCGCGCTTTGAACACCCAACTTGATCTTCCCGTCTCGGGTGGAATGGGAGGGAACGGTGCCTGCTTGCGCACCAGAGCCAAAGCGAATTGATCGAGCTCGGCGGAGCCGGAACTTTCGGCGAGCTGCAGGTCGCTTATGCTGCCGTCGGCCGCGACCACGAAAACCACCCTGGCGTTGTTGCGGGCCTTTGCCTGGACCGATTTCGAAACGCGGCGGTTGGCGCGGGCGAGCCTCTTTTGAATTTCGCCGCTGTAGCGGGATTCCAGGGCATTGCCGGCTGCGGCCTTCATCTTACCCTTGCTGGCGATGGTCGGCGCATTGCGTGCGTCGCCATCCGCTGTTTCCGTGCCGCGCGTCTCAACGGGTTGGCCTGATCCTGCCGGTGCGCTCGACGTTGCGGCCGGGGCTGGTGGGTGTTCGGGTTCGGCAGGCGACGCGTCGGCGCTTTGCGGCTCGATCGCAGGCGCCTGTTCGGCGGCCATGGGCACGCTCTGATCGTCTTGGCGCGCTGTGGCGGCCGTCAGGATATCGGGCGTGGAAGCAGGCTCCTGGGCGGCTTCTGCCGGAGGCTGAGGCGTTACAGGTTGGCTGGCCGGTTGCGGCGCTTCAGCCGGCGGAGTGGCCTGGACTGCTTGGCGCTTAACCGGCTGCGGGTCCGCCACCAAGGTTACATCCACCGCGCCGGACATCGCGTCATTGAGGGCGCTGCCCTGGGCGTCGGCGCCTGCCTGGCTGCTGCCCTCGGCCTGGATCGCGTCCAGGGGGTCGAATGTTCCGGCGGGCGCGATGAAAAACGCCGCCGCGGCGGCGACATGGAGCAAGCCGGAGGCGACAATCGCCACCGGCCATTTGCGGTCTTGCGCCGACTGACGTCGCTGCGCGAGCGACTCGGCCGGCGGGATCGCCGGTTCGCTGTCGGCGTCGGGGAGGGGGTCGATGTCCTGCATGGCTCGCGAGGAGACCTGCGGCAAGCGACGCGTCCTTGTCAAATCAAGATCGGTCAAATCAAGATCGGTTACCGCAAGCAGCGCCAGGCCTATGCCGGCCGGCGCTTGTACAAAGGCGTTGCGTGCCGGTTCGAAGCCCACAGCCTGTCAGACCCCGAAAGCGATGGCGGTCCTGGTCGAGGTCTTCAACGCGCGCATGCAGGCCGCGGGGTCGACGCCACTGCCGGCGCATTCGGTCGCGCTGTTGATCAGCACGCGGCTGAGCTTACCGCAGTCGGCGCCGGCAAGGTCGAAGCGGGTGACCTTGGTCTTGCCGGCCGGCAGGTCCTTGAAATCGAGCACGGTGAGGCGGTCGACGACGCCCGCCTCATTGAACAGCGCGATCTCGAAAGCCGCCTTGGACAGGTCGGCGCCGAGCGCGTTGTTGACAACGAAGGTCAGCCGGCAGCCTTTTTCCGAAGGCTGCGCGGCATTGAGCTCGAGGCTGAGAGCCGGAGCTGAGGCAGCGGCCGGCGCGGACTGGGCCCACGCCGGCACCATCGCAAGCGACATCGCGAACGTCGAGGTCAGCAGACGAAAGGATGTCATCAAGCGTTTCATGTCTCGCTCAGCCTCCAAAGCGCATGGTTGCCGCGAGCTTCAGCGTGACGCCGGGTTCGTAAAGGACGGCGGTCGTGCTTCCGTTGAGCGGGTTGGTGTATTTGACGTCGAACAGATTGTCGGCGCGGAAGTCGAGCTTGAGATTGTCCGTCGCCTGGTAGCTGGCGAAGGCATTGACCAGTGTGAAGTCCTTAGCCACCGGATTGCCCTTGGGCTTGCCGTTATACTGCACTTCGCCGCCGACGGTCAGCTTGTCCTCGAGGAAGCGCAAGCCGAGCTGCGCCGTCACCTGCGAGGAGGGGATGGTGGCAAGATCAGCGCGCTCGCCCTCATAGGAGATGGTGTGGCCGTTGATGACCGAGGCCGACAGGCCGGCATAGCCCCAGCCGGCGTCGTAGACGCTTTCCAGCTCGAAGCCGTTGATCTTGGCCTTGGCGAAGTTCTGGTACTGGAAGCAGATCGGAATGCCCGGGCCGAACGGGCAGCCGCTGGTCGGGTCGAAGGGCGAGAGCGTCACGCCGTCGATGTAGTCGTCGACATTGTTGTTGAAATAGGCGGCCTTGAGCCGCAGCGCGTCGCCGCCCTCGATGATGTCGTTCTGCTTGTAGTTGACGCCGAACTCGACGGTCTTGCCGGTCTCGGGCTTCAGGTTCGGGTTGGGCAGGAACGGGAAGCTGACGCCGGCCGGATGGTTGCCGCTGATCAACGTCTCGGTCAGTGAGGGTGAGCGGTAACCTTCCGCATAGGTGCCGTAGAACTGCAGGCCTGCCAGGCCGGCGCTTTCGAAGGGCGAGACGCCGACGGTGATGCGCGGCGAAACCCTGTCGCCGGAGGTCTCGTTCGTATCGTCCTTCAGGCTGTAGTTGTCGTAGCGCAGGCCGCCAGTGACCTCGAGCCATTCCCAGGTCAGCTTGTCCTGGATGTAGGCGCCGGAGACGTTGCGCTTGCCCGACGGTGTATAAAAACTGTCGCCGCCGGCGCTGCCGCCGGTATCGACATCGTCGCCAACCCAGTCGCCGCCATAGGTCAGCTCATGCGCGACGCTCGCCGTCTCGAAGCGCGAGGTGTTCCAGATGTCGATGCCGGTCGTGCCGACATCGAAGGTCGACAGCGAGCCGGGCGGCAGCATCACGGGCAGGCCGGTGGTCGGATCGAAGCGGTTCTGCGCGGTGAGTGTCGTCAGGTCGAGAACTGTCTTGTTGTAGGAAGCGTTGATGTGGAGGTCGAGCCAGCTCTTGGCATCGTCGGTTATGTTGTAGCGGGCGGTAAAGGTGTTCGACTTGAGGTCGACGTCGTTGGCGGGCACGCCGCCGCTGGTCTCGGTCCAGCCATCCTTGGAGCCGACCCAGCCAAGCTTCAATTCGCTGTTTTCGGTCGGGCGTATGGTGGTCTTGAGCAGGCCGCTCAGCACATCGAAACCGGTGCCGGCAACGGTGTCGCCGCCGCCGTTCTTATAGTCGCCATAGTCGCGGTAGACGATGTTGCCGAGAACATCCCAGTTGTCGTTGATCCGGTAGGCGCCGGTGGCGCTGGGGGTCCAGCCCTTGCCGTTGCTCTCGTAGCGTCCGGTCAGCGAGCCGGCCCAGGTCTCTTCCGGCTTGAGGAAATCGGCGGCGTCCTTGGTGTCGAAGAAGACGACGCCGCCGATGGCGCCGGAGCCGTAGGTGTTGGCGACCGGACCGCGGATCACGTCGACCGACTTGATGAGCTCAGGATCGACATAGAAGGTCGACTGCGTGCCGTGGTCCGAGCGCTGGAAATCCTGCCTGGCGCCATCAACGATGACCGCGACGCGGCCGAAATCCTGCAGGCCGCGGATGTTGATGCTGGAAGAGACGCGGCGCGCGTCGGCCTGCACGGCGACGCCGGGCACGCCGAGCAGCATTTCGTTGGGCGTGGTCGCCATGCGGCGGTCGAGCTGCTCCTGGTCGACATGGCTGGCGGAGGCCAGCGACTGGATCGCCGTTTCGCCGGTGCGGCTGATAACGAGGATCTTGTCGAGCAAGGTTCCTTCGGCGGCGGCCTTCTCGTCAGCCTTCTTTTTCTGATCGGCCTGCTGGCTGGTCGCTGGCTGCGTGGCCTGTTGCGCTTTTGCCGCCGATACGCTGAGCGCGATCGCCGCCGCTCCGGCCATTAAGATGGCAATGCCGCTCGCCATCGATCGGAAGCTCGGACCCGCGTTCTCGCCCGCCAGGCCCGTTCGTCCCCAAGTCACCAACCCCATGCCCCAACTCCAGATTTTCAGGCTCGTAGCTGGCTGGCCAATGGCTCGCTCTCATTTTTGATCACGTCCGGCGTCTTAAATGTTGACTCATTTAGTCCGGTAATGCACTGACTAGTAAACATGATTATTCGAGTCAAGAATTGAATCGGCATTTTATGAGGCTGCGGCCACGGTGGCCGTCAGAGGAAAGGGACCGACCCGATGAACACGCACAATCCCAACGATTTCCGCTATCGCGTCCGCCGCCCGGAAGAGACGCAGATGCGTTACGAACGGGTGCCGCTGGCGGTGAGGACGCTCTCCAGCAACACGCTGTTCCAGGGCGAGCATGAGATCGGCATCGAGCATCATGGCGCGCTCTACCGCCTGAAGATCACCCGCCAGGGCAAGCTGATCCTCAACAAGTGACCGCCATCGGCGGGCGATAGACGAACATCAGGCAATACAGGTGGACGACATGGACCAGCGCGTTAAGCCGTCGCCGGAGGAAATCCGGCGGGCGCGAGAAGAAAATCCGAAAATGCGGGAGCGCGATCTCTCGGCGCAATTGGGCATTTCGGAAGCGGAACTGGTCGCGGCGCATTGCGGCATCGGCGCGGTGCGAGTCGAGCCGCGCGTCAACGACCTTCTGACCGGCCTCGAGGCGGTCGGCGAGGTGATGGCGCTGACCCGCAACGAAAGCGCCGTGCACGAGAAGATCGGCGTGTACGACAAGGTCGTGACCGGCAACCACAACGCCATGGTGCTTGGCGAAAACATCGACCTACGCATCTTCCCGAAGGTCTGGGCGCATGGCTTTGCCGTCGAGAAGCGCGAGGGTGACGAAATCCGCCGCAGCCTGCAGTTCTTTGACGCTGCGGGCGAGGCGGTGCACAAGGTGCATCTGAAGCCCGCATCCAGCCTCTATGCCTACCAGAAGCTGGTGGCGAGCCTCGAATCGTCGAACCAGGAGCCGACCGTCGCGATCCTCCCAAGCGCCGCGGAAGGGGAGGGCGAGGCGCAGGGTTCGGTCGCCTCGATCGGCGACCTACGCGACCGCTGGAGCCGGTTGACCGATGTGCATCAGTTCTTCGGCATGCTGAAGACGCTGAAGCTCAGCCGTCGCGAGGCGGTGCGTATGGTGGGGCAGGACTATGCCTGGCTGCTCGACAATGATGCGGTAAGCGCCATGTTCCATCACGCCGCTGCAGGCGGGATGCCGATCATGTGCTTCGTGGGCAACCGCGGCTGCATCCAGATCCATTCCGGCCCGATCAAGTCGGTCAAGCCGATGGGACCATGGATCAATGTGCTCGACGAGACCTTCCATCTGCATCTGAGGACCGACCACATCCACGAAGTCTGGGCGGTGCGCAAGCCGACCAAGGACGGCCATGTCACCTCGCTGGAGGCCTACGATGCCAATGGCAGCATGATCATCCAGTTCTTCGGCAAGCGCCATGAAGGCGAAGGCGAGCGGGAAGACTGGCGTTTCCTGGCCGAGAACCTACCGCGCATTCCCAGCCCCACCGCTGCATAAGGTAGGACCCAATGCGCTTTGTTCTCAGTTTCCGCGCGGCGCTTACGCCGATGCTCGGTGTCCTGCTTGCCCTCGCTATGCAGCCTGCCAAGGCGGAAGAAGGCACGACCGTCTTTTCGGACGCCTCGCGGATCGCCTCCATAGGCGGCTCGATCACCGAGATCCTCTACGCGCTCGGCGAGGAGGGCCGTCTCGTGGCCCGCGATTCGACCAGCACCTATCCCGAGGCGGCGGCGACGCTGCCGGATGTCGGTTACATGCGCGCGCTGTCGCCCGAGGGTGTCCTGTCGGTCAATCCGACCGGAATCCTGGCGCTGCAGGGCAGCGGCCCGAAAGAAGCGGTCGACGTGCTGAAGAAATCGAGCGTGCCTTTCATCGAGGTGCCGGATCACTTCAACCATGAGGGCATCCTCGAAAAGATCCGCATCGTCGGCAAGGCGCTGGGGGTTGAGGCCATGGCCGAGAAGCTCGCCGCTGAGACGGACGCGAAGCTGACGGCCGCCGAAAGGCAGACGGCCTCGATCAAGGACCGCAAGCGCGTGCTGTTCGTGCTGTCGACCCAAGGCGGCAAGATCCTTGCCGCCGGCAGCGACACCGCGGCCGACGGCATCATCAAGCTTGCCGGTGCGGTCAACGCGGTCGAGGGCTTTTCCGGCTACAAGGGGATGACGGACGAGGCGATCGTCAGCGCCAAGCCGGATGTCATCCTGACGATGAAAGGCGGCGGGCCGCCGATCTCGGAAGACGAGCTGTTCGCCAATCCTGCTGTCGCATCGACCCCGGCAGGCACGAACCGCAAGATGATCAGCATGTGGGGCGGCTATTTGCTCGGCTTCGGCCCGCGGACAGCGGAAGCGATCCACGATCTTGCTGTGGCGCTTTATGGCAACCAGGTCACGGACTGAGCGGCGATGGCCGAACAGTCCATAGCAGCTGTGGGCAGGGTGATGGCGGCCGAGGGCGATCGCTCGGCGCGGGCAAGGGTCGCCATCGCGCTCCTGTGCCTGGCGCTGACCCTTTCGGTGTTCCTGTCACTGACGTCGGGCGCTTCGGATGCGTCCGCCGTTCGCGTCATTCGCGACTGGTTCACCGGGGCCGCGCCGGCGGATGCGGCGCTTGCCGCGCGCGACCAGCTGATCGTCTATGACATCCGCATGCCGCGCGTGCTGCTCGGCGTGCTGATCGGCGCCGCGCTCGCCGTCTGCGGCGCGGTGATGCAGGGCCTGTTCCGCAATCCGCTTGCCGATCCCGGTTTGATCGGCGTTTCCGCCGGCTCCAGCCTCGGCGCTGTGGCGATCATCGTGCTCGGCACCACATGGCTTGCGCCCTTCACGCTCGCATTCGGCACGCTTGCGCTGCCGCTCGCGGCGTTCTTCGGCGGGCTCGCGGTGACGTTGCTGCTTTATGCCATCGCCACGCGCCGGGGACGGACCTCGGTCGCCACGATGCTGCTTGCCGGCATCGCCATCAGCGCCCTTGCCATGGCGCTGACAGGCGTCCTCATCTTCATGGCCGACGACCGGCAGCTGCGCGACCTGACCTTCTGGCAGCTCGGCTCGCTGGCCGGCGCGACTTGGCCGAAGATCGGCACCGTCGGGCCGGTGATCATCCTGGCGCTGGCCGCAATGCCATTCCTGTCGCGCGGCCTCAACGCGCTGGCGTTGGGCGAGGCGACCGCAGGCCATCTCGGCATCCCGGTGCAGCGGTTGAAATACATCGCGATAGTCGGGGTGTCGGCGGCGGTCGGCGCTTCGGTCGCGGTCAGCGGCGGCATCGGGTTCATCGGCATCGTCGTGCCGCATGTCCTGCGGTTGGCGATCGGACCGGACAACCGCTATTTGCTGCCGGCCTCGGCGCTGCTCGGCGCATCGCTGCTGCTTATTGCCGACGCGGTCGCCCGCACCATCGTCGCGCCGGCCGAGCTGCCGATCGGGATCGTCACCGCAGTGGCCGGCGCGCCGTTCTTCCTGTGGATCCTGCTGCGCAAGCGCGGCGTCATTGATCTGTGAGCTTGCCATGATCGAAGCGCGCGACATTTCGGTGACGATCGGCGGCAAGCGCATCGTCTCGCATGTCGATTTCGTGGCGCGGCCCGGAGAGGTCTCGGCGATCGTGGGGCCGAACGGGTCCGGCAAGACGACCTTGCTCAAGGCGCTGACCGGCGAGCTCGCCTATACCGGCACCGTCACCCTCAACGGCCGCGATCTGTCGGCCATGAAGCCGGTCGAGGCCGCCACGCTGCGCGCCGTGCTGCCGCAGGCCACGGCGCTGTCCTTCCCGTTCACCGTGCGCGAGATCGTGCGTCTCGGCTTGATCGGCGGACGCTCCGGCGTGCTGCCTGGCGAGGATGCGCGTTTGCCCGAGCGGGCGCTGGCGCGGGTCGATCTCGACGGCTTTGCCGGCCGCTTCTACCAGGAGCTTTCCGGCGGCGAGCAGCAGCGCGTGCAGCTTGCCCGCGTGCTCTGCCAGGTCTGGGCGCCGGTGCTGGAAGGGCGGCCGCGCTATCTCTTCCTCGACGAGCCTGTCTCCAGCCTCGACGTCAAGCACCAGCTCATCATCATGAACATCGCGCGCGATTTCGCCCGGCGCGGCGGCGGCGTGGTGGCGATCCTGCACGACCTCAATCTGACGGCGATGTATGCCGACCGGATTTTCGTGCTCTCTCGTGGCCAGCTGGCGGCAGCCGGTGCACCGGTGGATGTGCTGAACGATGAACTGATCGAACAGGTGTTCGACTGCAGGCTGCAGGTCGGCGCGCTGCCCGAAGGAAGCGTGCCGTTCGTGTTGCCGCAGTCCGCCGCCTAGGCTGCAGGCGCGCGCTGCTCCAGCAGGTCGATGCCCAGCAGGTGGCGCACATTCGGGCGCGCGGCGATCAGGTCGGCGATCGTGTAGCGGGAAAGCACGGCGAAGAAGGCGTTGAGCGCCTCGCGCAGCGCCGAATTCAGGGCGCAGCTGTCGACCAGCGGGCATTCGGCGGCGTCGTTCTCGAAGCACTCGGCCATGGCGAAGCTCTCTTCGGTTACGCGCACGACATCGAACAGGCTGATCTGCTCGGCCGGGCGGCCGAGCCTGACACCGCCATTCCTGCCGCGCACGGTTTCGACGAGGCCGGCCTCGACCAGCGGCTGCAGGATCTTGAACAGGAAGAGTTCCGACACCGAATAGGCGGCGGCGATCTCGGGGATGCGGCTCAGCCTGTCGGTATTTGCGGCGCAATACATCAGGATGCGCATCGCATAATTGGTCTGGCGCGTGAGCCGCATGGTATCCTCGCGAAAATATTAGCTTAAGGCCGAATATGGCCCATAGTTTGGAACAATTCCAGACTGGACTGGCACATAGCTGAATAATCGTGTCAACTTTTTGTGCGGGCCGGGCGGATGGCGGCCCGATTTGCCCTCCTGTGCTTCGGGCGAGCGTTTCGCGGGCGCAGGCATAAAGCGCGTCGCGCTGAAGCGGATTCAGGCGACGCGCTTTAAGTCTTTGTTTTTATGCATGTCGTTTTCCCAAAACCGCTGCGCACTTTTGGGCGACATGCACTAGATAGAGGCGGGTGCAAACAGGAAACGGCCTTTTCATGTCTCAATCAGCTCCGGCTCTCGCGCCGGTTCGATTCGACGCAGACGCGCAGGCAAAGCTCTCGGCGCTGCGGCGGACCAAATTCATCGCCGCGACCGCGCTCGCGCTGTGCATCCTTGTCTTCGCGCTGGCGAAGTCCTTCCAGGCTGCCTATCCGTGGCTCGGCTTCGTCGCGGCCTTCGCCGAGGCGGCGACGATCGGCGGCATCGCCGACTGGTATGCCGTGGTGGCGCTGTTCAGGCGGCCGCTCGGGCTGCCGATCCCGCACACCGCCATCATCCCGGAGAACCAGCACCGCATCGCCGACAATCTCGGCCGCTTCATCGAGGCCAATTTCCTGGCGCCGGAGCCGGTGCGCGAAAAGCTCGCCGAGGTCGACTTCGCCGCCCTGGTCGCCGACTGGCTAGGGGATGCCGAGCGGGCCGCCGGCCTGTCGCGATTCGTCGCGCGGCTGGTGCCGCAGACATTGACCGCGGTGAAGCAATCCGGGCTGCGCGACTTCGTCACCAGCCGCATGCTGGAGCAGATCGAAAAGGTGCCGCTGGCGCCTTTGGCCGCCGACCTTCTGTCGGCGCTGACCGACGACCGCCGCCATCAAAAGCTGTTCGATGAGTTCACGCGGGTGGTCGGACGCTTCCTCAACGACGAGCGGGCGCTGGCGACGATGCGCGAGAAGATCCGCGAGGAATTACCGTCGCTGTTCAACCTGTTTCGCGCCGATGCCTATCTTTTGAAGAAGATCGTCGCTTCGGCGGGCTCGCTGCTGGATGAGGTCAGGGCCGATCCCGATCATCCGATGCGCGCCGAATTCGACCGTTTCGCGCTCGCATTCATCGAGCGGCTCAGGACCTCGAAGCAATATGCAAGGCGCGCCGAGAAGCTGAAGCGCGATTTTCTCGGCCGCCCGGAGGTGAGGGCGCTGGCCGGCGATGCGTGGGCGAGCCTGCGCCTGTTCATCGAGCAGGATGCCAATGCGGAGAAGTCGACGATCCGCGAGCACCTCTCGAACATGTTCGTCGAAGTCGGCCGGCATCTGGCCGACGACGCCAAGATCAGAGCCGACATGAACCAGGGCTTCGTCGTGGCGCTGTCTTCATTCGTGGAAAGCCAGAAGAGCGGCGTGTCGACATTCATCGCCGACCAGGTCAAGCGCTGGGACCTGGCGCAGCTGACGCGGCTGATCGAGACGAATATCGGCAAGGACCTGCAATATATCCGCTTCAATGGCATGATCATCGGCGGGCTTGCCGGCCTGGCGCTCTATACGGCGGAGCGGCTGTTTCTGGTCGATTGACGCGGGCCTAACTGGCACTATTCTCCTGCTGGCACGCCGCAAGGGCAGCAAAACGGGAGGCAGGGCATGGCAAAACAACCGGAATCCGACTCGTTCTTCGACATGTTCAGCAGGTTCGGCCGCGACCTGAAACTGCCGAATGTCGATGTCCAGGCGATCCTCGATCATCATCGCAAGAACCTCGAAGCTCTCGAGAAGTCGGCGAAGGCAAGTGCGGCCGGCGCCTCCTCGGTGCTGGCGAGGCAGCATGAGATGGTGCAGAATGCCATCAACGAGGTTACGCGGATGGCGCAGAACTACCAGGCGCCCGGCAACCCGCAGGACCTGATGAGCAAGCAGGCTGAATTTGCCCGTAAGTCGTTCGAGACGACGCTGAAGAACGCCAGCGAAGTGGCTGACCTTGTACGGAAATCCAGCACCGAATCGGTCGAGATTCTGCGCGACCGGATCAGGGATGCGATGGCGGAAATCCGCGCCGGTTACGAAAAGAAATAGGCTGTCCGGCGGTTTCGAGCCCATCATAGACCGACATGCGGTGCAACCGGCGCAGGCGCTCGAGCGTTCTGGCCTGCCCTAAAAGCATCAACTCTACCGGCGAAAATCGCGGGGCGGCGAATTGACAGAGGCTGCCGCTTCATGGTCGGGAGATAGGCAAAAGTGACGGGAAAGCCGGAATGACCGAACCACGGCGGAGAACGCCGCCGACTTTTGAACAGTTGCGCACAATGTCCGGGCAGGAACTCGGCGTGTCCGATTGGACGACGGTCGACCAGCGACGCATCGACCAGTTCGCCGAGTGCACGGGCGACCATCAGTGGATCCATGTCGATCCCGAGCGGGCAAAGCGGCAGAGCCCGTTCCGCACCACAATCGCGCATGGCTATCTGACCCTGTCGATCATCGGCGCGCTGGCGCTGGAGATGGGCATCGTGCCGGAAAACACGCAAGCCGCCTTCAACTACGGCTTCGACAAGGTGCGCTTCCTGGCGCCGGTCAAGGCCGGGGCGCGCATCAGGCTGCGCACGACGCTGCTTTCCATGGAGGATCGCGGCCCCGGCCAGTATCTTATGAAGGCCGCCAACACCGTAGAGATCGAAGGCGAGCAGAAGCCGGCGCTGACCGCCGAGACGCTGGTGATGATGTATGAGCGCCGCAAGCGGGCAGGCGCTTAGAGGCCGTTTGGAAATTCTACTCCGGCAGCCATCTGGGGGCGTTTCTGCGCTTCCGGTGCTCACGGACGCAGAGTCCGCTCCGCTCCGGTTCTCGAAACCGCACCAATGACTCGCCAGAGCGAATTTCGAAACAGCCTCTCGGCCGTAGTCATCCATGATAGCCAAGGCAGATAGCGCCTAGCGCGACAACGCCACAGGCCGCAATGCGCTTCGGCGTCAGCGTCTCGCCCAGGAAAAGCCGTCCGATCAGCACCGCGAAAACCACGCTCGTCTCGCGGATGGCCGTGATCGGACCGGCCGGCCCGAGCGCGAAGGCCGCAACCACGGCGCCGTAGGCAATCAGGGCGAAAATCCCGCCGCCAAGCGCCTTCAGCGCGTCCGGTGAACGAAAGTCCACCGTGAGCTTGCCGCGGCAGATGATGAAGGTGGCCGGGAGCAGCACGCCGTAGGTCAACAGTACCCAGGCCGTGTAGGCGCCCGAGCTTCCCACCGAGCGGACACCGATGGCATCGACCGTCGCATAGGCCGCGATGATCACGCCGGTCGCCAAGGCATACAGGATTGATTTGGTCGCCGCGCGCCCTTTGCCAAGGGAAAGGCTCATGATGCCGAGCGCGGCGAGGACGACGCCAAGGGTCTGAAGCGTGCTCAGGCGCTCGCCGGCCAGAACGAAACCACCAACCGTCACCAGGAGCGGCACAGAGCCGCGAACGATCGGGTAGACCTGTCCCAATTCACCGTAGCGATAGGCAGCCACGAGAAAGAAGCTGTAGCCGACCTGAAGGCAGGCCGAGAGAACGATATAGGGCCAGGCCGACGACGCCGGCAGGGGATGGAACAGCGCCAGCGGAACGGCGGCGATCGTCGCCGAAAAGCTCATGACCGTGACGGTCCACAGTCTGTCGCTGCCGGTTCGCAGGAAGGCATTCCAGCTGGCGTGCAGGATCGCGGCGAACAGTGCCAGGCCAATGACCGTCGCGCTCATTGCAGTTTCTCGCGCGAAGCGAGGATGGCCATTGCCGCCTTGCGGGCGTCGCGAATGGCGGCGGCTGGCTGCCCCATCCGGGCCATCAGCGTCGCGCCTTCGATCAGCATCAGCAGGGCAGCGGAAACGCTATCGGCGTCGTCGGCGGGCATCATCTCTTCGAGGATCAGCCGCATCCGGCGCTGGAGGCCGTTCTTCTGCCTGGCGGCGGCTTGAAACACCGGGTGCGCCGGATCGCCGAACTCGGCCAGGGCATGCGCGAACAGGCAGCCGTGGAAGTCGGCGCTGTGGAACCAGCGACCGTACCAGTCGAAGATTATGCCGATTTTCCGTTCGGGCGTGGCCGCCTGTTCGGCGAGACGGTCGAGTTGACGCTCGAAGCGCCCCGCACGGTAGGCCAGGACCTCGACCATCAAATCGTCCTTGCTGGGAAAGTGCCGGTACATGGTCATCTTGGCCACGTCGGCTTCGGCGATGATGCGGTCGATGCCGGTGGCGTGAAAGCCCACGCGCTTGAACAGGCCATAGGCGGTTTCAACGATATGCTGGCGCTTGTCGGTTCTGGCCGGTTCGGTCATGATAGCGGCGGTGATGAGACAGGTCTGTCTATCTACGCCTGCGCGACGAGGCCTGTCAATTGCCGGTTGGACCGGAGGCGGGAGGCAAGCGCGACGGGCCTCCGGCTTCGAGCCCGCAAGATCGCTTGGACGACCGAGGGTCGCACCTACGCGGCTTTGCGGCGGGATGCCGCCATCGCGTTATTTAGGGCCCTGAAAATGCGCTGATCTTCGCATTGCGCCACGTTGAAGCGCATGAAGCGGCCGGCGGTGTGCGACAGGCTGAAGGCGTTGCCTGGCGCCAGCACGACATTGTCCGACAGCGCCTTGCACGCGACTTCCGCCGCGTCGATGCCGTCGGGCAAGCGGCACCAGAGGAACATGCCGGCAGGCTGGTCGATCCAAGGCGTGATGCCCATTGTCTTCAGCCTGCCGGCGGTCTCGGCCATGGCGCGCGACAGGCGCGTGCGCAACTGCTCGACATGCTTGCGGTAGCTGCCGTCCTTCAACAGGGTCAGCACCAGTTCGGCCGACAGCCGCGCGCCGCCGAATGTCGTGGCGATCTTGAGATCGGTCAGGCCTTCCATCCAATCGGGTGGCGCCGCGATGAAGCCGCAGCGCACCGAGGCCGACAGCGTCTTGGCGAAGGAGCCGATCTGGACGACGCGCTGCAGCCCGTCGAACGCCGCGAGCCTTGGGGCAGCGCTGTGCTCGAAGTCTGCGAAAATATCGTCCTCGACGATGGTGAGATCCGCCTGGTCGGCGAGCTTGAGCAACCGATGCGCGGCGACCGGCGACAGGATCGCGCCGGTCGGGTTGTGGATGCCGGAATTGGTGATGTAGAGGCGCGGCCGGTGCTCGGCGAGCGCCGCGGCGAAAAGCTCGATATCCGGACCCGAAGGCGTGTAAGGCACGCCGACCACCTTGGCTTGATGGGCGCGCAGCAGGGCGTGGAAGTTGAAGTAGCAGGGGTCGTCGACCAGCACGGCATCGCCGGGCTCGATCAGGAAGCGGCATAGGAGGTCAATCGCCTGGGTGCCGCAGTCGGTCAGCATGATCTGGTCGGGCGAGGCTTCCACGCCATGCTTGGTCATGCGCCTTGCCAGCAATTGGCGCAGCGGCGGCAGGCCGAGCGGCGTGCCATAGTCCGCAAGCACCACGTCGTCGGCGCGGGCGGCGCTGCGCAGCGCCCGGCGCAAGGCAGCCTGCGGCATCCAGGACGCCGGCAGCCAGCCGCAGCCGGGCTTCAGCATCTCCTCGCCGGCTTCGAGCGATTGCCGCGACACCCAGAGGGGGTCGACGGCGCGGTCAAGCCGAGGGCCGATCTTGGCGAGTGACAATGGCGCAAGCTGGCCGGCGGCGTAGAAACCCGAACCCGGGCGCGAACGGATCGTGCCTTCCGCGGCGAGGCGCTCATAGGCTTCGACCACGGTCGACTTCGAAACCTGCATGGATTTGGCCATGGCCCGTATCGACGGCAGGCGGGCTCCGGGCGTCAGCGTGCGCGCCGCGATACGCTGGCGGATCGCCGCCATGACGGTTTCGACGAGGGTGGCGCCGCTGGCATTTGGGCCTGATGTGTCCATCTGTACTTCCCTGCCGACCATTACAGTTTTGTGGAATTGTACTCCATTGTCTCTGGCGACACCATGGCCGGCGCCGGTAGGGAAGCGCAAACGGAGCAGATCATGGAAAAGAGTTTCGACGGCTGGCTCAGCGGCTTTATCGGCGTGCTGATCTTCAGCGGATCGCTGCCGGCGACGCGGCTGGCGGTGATGGATTTCGACCCGACCTTCCTGACGGCGGCACGGGCGGCGATCGCCGGCCTTCTGGGGATCGCGATGCTGCTGCTGTTCCGCGAGAAACGTCCGGAGCGAGGGGATCTGGTCTCGCTGGCCGTCGTCGCGCTGGGTGTCGTGGTCGGCTTCCCGTTGCTGACGGCGCTGGCGTTGAAGCATGTCACCTCGGCGCATTCGATTATCTTTGTCGGCCTGCTGCCGCTGGCGACCGCGATCTTCGGCGTGCTGCGCGGCGGCGACCGTCCGCGCCCGGCCTTCTGGCTGTTCTCGTGCCTGGGCAGCGCCTTGGTCGCCGGCTTTGCCCTGGCGCAAGGCGTGACCGCGTCGCCCGTCGGAGACAGCCTGATGCTCGGCGCCATCATCGTCTGCGGGCTGGGCTACGCCGAAGGGGCCAGGCTGTCGCGCAAGCTCGGCGGCTGGCAGGTGATCTGCTGGGCGCTGGCGCTGTCGCTGCCGGTCATGCTGGCGTTGAGCTTCGCGACGCTGCCGCCATCTTTCTCGGCGATCGGATCGAGCGCCTGGATCGGCCTTGGCTATGTCTCGCTGTTCAGCATGCTGATCGGCTTCGTGTTCTGGTATCGCGGCCTGGCGCAAGGTGGCATCGCCGCGGTCGGGCAGCTGCAATTGTTGCAGCCCTTCTTCGGCCTGGCGCTGGCGGCGAGCCTGCTGCACGAACAGGTCAGCCCGTTGATGGTGGTCGTCACGCTCGGCGTCGTGGCCTGCGTGTTCGGGGCGAAGAAGTTTGCGCGGTAGACGCCTACTAAAACTTCGTGACCACTCCGATGCCGATCCCTTCGAAGCCGCCCATCGCCATCAGGGCCGCGGGCGCTTCCTCCAAGCTGATCCTTTTGCCGACCAGCAATTCGGGCTTCAGCTTGCCGGTGCGGATCATCTCCATCATCGCGGAATAGCGGTAGGCCTGCATGCCGTGGCTGCCGAGGATTTCGAGCTCGAAGGCAATGACCTTGTCCATCGGTACCTGCGGACGGGCATGATCGCCCAGCATCAGACCGACCTGAACGTGGCGACCGCGCCGGCGCAGGTTCGAGATCGAATTGAACGAGGTGGTCGGGTGCCCGAGCGCGTCCATCGACATATGCGCGCCGCCATTGGTGATCTGCTTGACCGCCTTCACCACATTCGGCGTCGTCGAGGCGTTGATGGTCGCCACCGCGCCGATCTTCTTCGCGAATTCGAGCTTCTCGTCCGTGAGGTCGATGGCAATCACATTGGCGCCCATGGCGCTGGCGATCATGATCGCCGACAGGCCGACGCCGCCGCAGCCATGCACGGCCACCCATTCGCCGGGGGTCACCCGGCCCTGGTCGACGATGGCGCGAAACGAGGTGACGAAGCGGCAGCCGAGGCTTGCCGCGGTAGCGTATTCCATCGCGTCGGGCAGGCGCACGAGATTGGTGTCGGCATGCTCGATGCCGACATATTCGGCGAACGAGCCCCAGCCGGTGAAGCCCGGCTGCGTCTGGTGCTCGCAGACCTGATGGTTGCCGGAGGTGCATTCGAAGCAGCGGCCGCAACCGACGGCGAAGGGGACCGTGACGCGGTCGCCGGCCTTCCAGCGGCTGACCTGCTTGCCGGCGGCGACGACGACGCCGGCAAGCTCGTGTCCGGGAACATGCGGCAAGGTGATGCCGTCGTCATGGCCCATCCAACCATGCCAGTCGCTGCGGCAAAGCCCGGTCGCCTCTACTTTGATGACGACGCCGTCCGGGGCGGGCTTTGGATCCGGCACGGTCTGGATGGTCGGCGTCTCACCGAATTTTTCGAAGACAACGGCTTTCATAGGATTGCTTCCATATATCTCAGTTCAATGGCAGGTGGCTGGACGACGATCCGAACTAAGGTGGCAACGGTGGTTGGTCTAGAAGGGGCTGCCGCTTGCGAACCCATTCATCGGCCTCGGCATCCCATGGCCAAACGCCGGAGGTTGTTGGAAAAATTAGCTGCATGATCCGGAAATCCGGCCCGTCGTAGAACCAGATATTCCAACCGAAATATTCGGGATAGTGGTCCGGGTGGACCGCACCGAACTGACAGTCGAAGCCACCTCCCAGGAAACCCGACGCCCGCTCTCCGATGCGGAACCTCTCGCCGCCGCGCACGCGTCTGCAGTACTCATTGACGATGGTCATCGAAAGCTCCGGCTTGAGCCCGATGACGACCAATTCAGGGACGCCAAAATTGTGCTCTATCCCGACCGAGTATGCGAATGGCGGAACCTCGTCCTCCTCCAGCACATAGAGGATATGACACCCGAACTCGTCGATGTCGGCCAGTGCCTTGGCCTCCTCGGCGTCTTTGGCTTCCCTACTCGGCATCGATCTGGTTCTGCGGCGCTGCCTGCTGGAACGCCGGCAGCGCCATGCAGGCGGCGTTGATGCGCGCGATTACCGGGTAGGGCGCCATGTCGACACCGAAGCGGGCATTGTTGGTGACCTGCGCGGCAAGGCAGATATCGGCCATGCCCGGCGTGTCGCCATGGCAGAAGGCGCCGGTCTCGGGCGAGGAGGCGAGAATCTTTTCAAGCGGCTGGAAGCCTTCGTTCACCCAGTGCCGGAACCAGTTGACGACGTCCTCGTCGCCGGCGCCGAACAAGGTGCGCAGCGAGGTCAGCACGCGCAGATTGTTCACCGGGTGGATGTCGCAGGCGATCATCTGCGCCAGCATCCTGACGCGAGCCCGACCCAACGCATCCTTCGGCAGCAGCGGTGGCTCGGGCTCAATCTCGTCGAGATATTCGATGATCGCCAGCGACTGCGTCAAAAGCCGGCCGTTATCCAGCACCAGCGCCGGCACCAGCCCTTGCGGGTTGATCGCGAGATAGGCGGGCTCGAGATGCTCGCCGTGCCGCAGATGATGCGGCACATAGGTATAGTCCAGCCCCTTCATCGCCAGCGCGATCCGCACCCGGTAGGAGGTGGAGGAGCGGTAGTAATTGTGGAGGACGAGGTCGCTCATCGCCTCGGTTGTCCGATGGCCACCTCGACCGTGCCGATGCCGTCGACCCCGCCGGTGATCCTGTCTCCGGCCTGAACCGGACCGACGCCGGCCGGCGTGCCGGTGAAGATCAGGTCGCCCGGCCGAAGCTCGACCGCCTCGCTGCAGATCGAGACGATGTCGGCGATCGGCCAGATAAGCTCGGCAAGATCGCCGTCCTGTTTCACCGCGCCGTTGACGGCAAGCCAGATGCGGCCTTTGTCCGGATGTCCTGATGTCGCGGCCGGAACCAGCGGACCGCAAGGCGCGGACTGGTCGAAGGCCTTCGACCAGTCCCACGGACGTGCCGCTTTCTTCGCCTGATCCTGCAGGTCGCGGCGGGTCAGGTCGACGCCGACGCCGTAGCCCCAGACATGAGCGAGCGCATCGGCGCGCGGAATGCGGAAGCCGGCCTTGCCGATGGCGACGACCAGCTCGATCTCGTGATGCAGATTCGAGGTCAGCGGCGGGTAGGGGATCTCGGCGCCGCTATCGACCACCGCGTCGGCCGGCTTGGTGAAGAAGAAGGGCGGATCGCGCTCGTCATTGCCGAGCTCGCGCGCATGCGCCGCATAGTTGCGACCGACGCAGAAGATGCGGCGCACGGCAAACCGTTCCGTCGAGCCGGCAATAGCGACCGAGGCGGTTGCTGGCGGCGGAAGGACGAATTCTGGCATGGGCTGTCTCTGTGTTGGTATGAATCGTGCGCACCTTCGGCCGATTTCGATGGCCGGGCAAGACTGAGGACGCTCCCGCGCATATCGGCCTGTCGTTTCAATGGCAACGCGCTATACCATTGGGCCCCTGTACCATTGGGCGATATACTATTTGCCAATAATCTGGCCATGGTCACCGGACTATCCTGTACCGGCCGAAACCGAACCGATGCCTGAACCCGTGCAATGAGCTCCGTCAGCGACCGCGCCCGCTTCCTGATCATCGACGATCACCCGCTGTTTCGCGAGGCGCTGCACAGCGCCGTGCAGATGGCCTATCCGGACGTCGACACGGTCGAGGCGCGCTCGATCACGGAGGCGATCGAACTCCTCGCCGACGCCAAGCCGTTCGACCTCGCGCTGCTCGATTTGAGCATGCCCGACGTGCATGGCTTCGAAGGGCTGTTGCAGCTCAGAACCCGCTACCCGCGGCTGCCGGTGGTGATCGTGTCAGGCTATGAGGAGCCGAAGATCATCTCCGAGGCGCTGTCCTACGGCGCGGCCGGCTTCATCCCGAAATCGGCGCGCAAGAGCGACCTCGCCGCCGCCATCCGCTCGGTGATGGATGGCGCTGTCTACGTGCCGGAAAATTACGAAGGCCAGCCGCTCGACCCCGACAGCACCGACCGCGCCGACATGGTGCAGCGCCTGGCCAGGCTGACGCCGCAGCAGCTCAGGGTGCTGCAGATGCTGCGCCAGGGCATGCTCAACAAGCAGATCGCCTACGAGCTGCAGGTGGGCGAGACGACGGTGAAGGCACATGTCTCGGAGATCCTGCGCAAGCTCAATGTGTATAGCAGGACGCAAGCGGTGATCGAGGTGTCGAAGCTCGACAATGCGGAGCTGTTTCGCGACCAGGCGGGGTTTTGAGGGACAAATTCTAAGCTAACAGATGCGCCAGCAGCGCGCGCAACTGTGCCGGTTTCAGCGGCTTGCGCATCAGTTCGATGCCGGCGGACCGCGCAGCCTTGGCGACGAGCTCTGACCCATCGGCGGTGACGATCAGCGCCGGCACTGGACGGCGGAGATAGTCGCGGACTTCGGCGATGGTGGCGGTGCCGAGGTCGCCACCGTCGAGATGCTGGTCGGCGATGATGATGTCGGGCACCCAGTCGGTGTCGCCCAGAAGATCGAGCGCGTCGTCGGTCGAGGTCGCGGCGCGCACCAGGCACTGCCAGCGTTCGAGCAGCGAAGTCATGGCGGAGAGCACGTCGGCGTCGTTCTCGACCAGCAAGACCTTGGTGCCGAAGAGACCATAACCGCGCGGACGGTCCATGTCGGCAATGCCCGTCGCCGGTTCGGCGGCCGCCATGCCGATCGGCACGTCGATGTGGAAGATGGTGCCGCGCCCGACCCTCGAGGAAAAGGTAACGGGGTGGCCAAGCGCAGCCGCCATGCGGCGCACGATGGCGAGGCCCAGCCCCAGCCCGCCGGCCAATCCGCCGTCGGCAAGCGTCGAGGTGCCGCGATGGAACTCCTCGAACACCGCTTCGCGCTGGTCCTCGGCAATGCCGCAGCCGGTGTCGGCGACGTCGATGCGGATGGTGTCGCCGCGATGCCTGGTGCCGACCAGCACGCCGCCGGAGCGGGTGTAGCGCAGCGCGTTGGAGAGGATGTTCTGCAGGATGCGCCTGAGCAGCGTGCGGTCGGAGCGCACCACGACATTGACCGGCCGGAATTTCAGCGACAGGCCTTTTTTCTCAGCCTCGGGCAAGAAATCCGAACGCAGCGAGGAAAACAGCGTCTCCAGGCTGACGTCGCCGATCTCAGGCTGCACCACGCCGGCGTCGAGCTTGGAAATGTCGAGTAGCGTGCGCAGCAGGTCTTCCATCGTCTCCAGCGAGCGCTCGACCTGGCGCACCAGCTTCTTGCCTTCCTCGCTTGTCTGGACCTCGGCCAGCGCCGAGACCGACAGATGCGCGGCGTTGAGCGGCTGCAGCACGTCGTGGCTGGCGGCGGCGAGGAACCTGGTCTTGGAGAGGTTCGCCAGCTCGGCGTTTTCCTTCGCCGCGCTGAGCTCGATGTTCGATTGCTCGAGCCGGCGTAGCGTCGCGTGCAATTCCTCGGTGCGGTTGCGCACCCGGTTTTCCAGCGAGATGGCGGTCTGGAACAGCGAGAAGGCGTTGCCCTGCTGGTCCATCGAGCGCTCGACGCGGCTGACAAGCGCCGCGTTGATCTTCTTCAGCCTGTCGACGTCGTCGATGTCGCGCAGCGGCATGCCGTTCACTCGGCCGCCTGGCGCTCGCCGAATGCGATGCCGGTGAAGGTCTGGTTGAGATGCATCGAGCGGTACTGCTCGCCATAGGTGCCGAACCCGATGACCTTGTTGGTCCGGTAGAGCTCGGAAATGTCGCGGAAGACCTGGCGGTTGCGCGCATCGAGCCGGCGCAGCACGCAGTCGAAGCCCAGGATCATGTCTATCCCGCCGAGCTTGTGCTCGACATCCTCGAAAGCGGTGCGTGTCGATTCCACCATGTTCTTCGGCTGGGCGATGGAAAGCACGATACCGTCGTCGATGGCGCAGAAGAAGGACAGTGAGCCGTCAGGATGCATGCGCTGGATCGATCGGCAATAATATTCGCCGCCGACCTTCACCACGACGGGGTGCGAGGCAAAGCTCAGCGGCGTCAGCGTCTGCGGCAGGATGCCGACGGAGGTTGCGTATTCCTCGGCCGCGTTGGCGGCGTTGAATTCGCGCACTATGCGATGGTCGGGGTCGGACGCCGTCACCACCAGCTTCTCGTCGGTCGGGATGAAATTGTCGGTCTTGAAGACGTGGAAAGGAATTTCGGTCGCAACCAGCACGATGACGGCGCTATCGGAGGCGACCCTGCCATTGGCCATCAGCCTGGTCGTCTCGAATTTGAGGTCGTCGCCGGCCGAGCCGCCGATCAGCGGGACGTCGTCCAGTCCCCAGTGGATGGCCGAGGTCACCGCTTCCTCGGCATAGGACAGCCCGTCGATGAAACAGAGCGCGAAAATCTGCTTCGAGCGGTCGTGGCCGATGCGCTCGCGCAGCAGGCGCCGCAACGCCGCGACCTCGCCGGTGATACTGTCCATGCTGGACGAAGAGAGGTTTTCGACCATGACGGAGACGGTTGAAAACGACGCCGAAGGCAAAAGCAGGGCAAGGATATGCCCTTCCTCCAGTCCCTGGGGCGTGATCTCGCCAGCGGTCGAGCAGCCGGCATAGGCGAGCGACGGCGCGTATGCTTTCAGCGCCTGCGCCAACGCCGCCGCGTCGACCAGGCCTTGAGAGAAGAACAGAAGCGCGAAGCCGGCATCGACGATTGCCGCTTCGGCGGCGATGGCCCGCGCAAAGGCGTTTGGGTCGGGCTCATCCGTGGTGAGCGCCGATAGGCCCGATGCATAGCGTGTGCTCGAACTGGCCAGCTGCCTTCTCCGCAATTCCTCCGACGCGGTTTATGGGTGTCTTTTCTATGCGTGCCAGGCACGCTCCGCGTCGAGGGCATCTTTGCCCTCAATCCCTGATTTGGCAATGGGGCCGGTTGCTGCGCTGCACATAGGTTTTGCCATGATCGAAAGTACAATGGAACCGGCGCTGGCAGCGCTGTTTTGCGCGTTGTACGGTGCGTGAATGGTACTGCCGAGGCACAGTACGGCATCGGCAGGGTGAGGACCAAGGTTAATACCCAGGGAGGTTGCATGTCGGACGTGTCCTTGACTGTGAATGGGAAACGGGTCAGCGGGAGCGCGGAAGACCGAACGCTGCTGGTGCATTTCCTGCGGGAACATCTGGGCCTCACCGGAACGCATGTCGGTTGCGACACATCGCAATGCGGCGCCTGCGTCGTGCATGTCGACGGCCGGGCGGTGAAATCCTGCACAATGCTGGCCGTTCAGGCGTCAGGCTCGACCATCGTCACCATCGAAGGGCTGGCCGACGGCGCTGAGCTGCATCCGGTGCAGGCCGCGTTCAAGGAGCATCACGGCCTGCAATGCGGCTTCTGCACGCCGGGCATGATCATGACGGCGACCGACATGATCGCGCGCCATCCGGAGGGCCTCGACGAGGCGACGGTGCGCGCCGAGCTCGAAGGCAACATCTGCCGCTGCACGGGCTACCACAACATCGTGAAGGCGATCCTCGCCGCATCGGAGACGATGGCGAAGGGCGCCAAGGGCAAGGCGAAGCAGGCAGCTTAGAGTGAATGGTGAATAGTGAATGGTGAATAGTGCCGCTGGCTGGCACGTTCGACCATTCACCATTTTACAATTCACCATTCACCGGAGGAGGAATTTCCGCAATGGGTATCGAAGGCGTCGGCGCCCGCGTGGCGCGCAAGGAAGACAAGAGGTTCATCACCGGCGGCGGCCGCTATGTCGACGACATGGTGGTTCCCGGCATGAAGCATGCCGTGTTCGTGCGCAGCCCGCACGCGCATGCGCAGATCAAGAAGATCGACGTTAAGAAGGCGCAAGCGATGCCAGGCGTCGTCGGCGTGCTCACCGGCAAGGAGCTCAAGGCCGACGGCATCGGCAATCTGATCTGCGGCTGGATGATCCACTCCAAGGACGGCACGCCGATGAAGATGGGCGCCTGGTCGCCGCTTGCGGTCGACAAAGTGCGCTATGTCGGCGACGCGGTCGTCATCGTCGTCGCCGACACCAAGGGCCAGGCGCGCGACGCGGCGGAAGCGGTCGAGATCACCTACAAGGAACTGAAGGCGGTGGTCGAGGCGACCAAGGCCATCCAGCCCGGCGCGCCGCAGGTCCATGCCGAAGCGGAGAACAACCTGATCTTCGACTGGGAGCTCGGCGACAGCAAGGCGACCGACGCGGCGATCAAGTCGGCCGCCCATGTCACGCGCATGAAGATCGTGAACAACCGGCTGGTGCCGAATGCGATGGAGCCGCGCGCGGCCCTCGGCCATTACGACAAGGCGGAGGACCACTATACCTGCTGGACGACGTCGCAGAACCCGCATGTCGCGCGGCTGGTGATGAGCGCCTTCTACAACGTCGCGCCGGAAAACAAGCTGCGAGTCATCGCGCCCGATGTCGGCGGCGGCTTCGGTTCCAAGATCTACATCTATCCGGAAGAGATCGTCTGCCTGTGGGCCTCGAAGAAGACCGGCGTCCCGGTCAAATGGGTGGCCGACCGCACCGAAAGCTTCCTGTCGGACGCGCATGGCCGCGACCATGTCTCGACGGTGGAGATGGCTTTCGACAAGGACAACCGGATCACCGGCCTCAAGGTCGATACGATAGCCAATATCGGCGCTTACATGTCGCTGTTCTCGTCCTGCGTGCCGACCTATCTCTATGCCACGCTCTTGTCGGGCCAGTACAACATCCCCGCGATCCACGCCAATGTGCGCGCCGTCTACACCAATACCGCGCCCGTCGATGCCTATCGCGGAGCAGGGCGGCCAGAGGCCACCTATGTGCTCGAGCGGATGATGGAAACCGCGGCGCGCGAGCTTGGCGTGTCGCCGGCGGAACTCAGGCGCCGGAACTTCATCACGTCCTTCCCGCATCAGACGCCGGTGATCATGGCCTATGACGCCGGCGATTATAACGCATCGCTCGATGCGGCGATGAAGGCCGCCGACTATGCCGGCTTCACCAGGCGCAAGGCGGATGCGGCCAAGCGGGGCAAGCTGCGCGGCATCGGCATGAGCTGCTACATCGAGGCCTGCGGCCTGGCGCCGTCATCGGCGGTCGGCTCGCTCGGCGCCGGCGTCGGCCTCTGGGAATCGGCGGAGGTGCGGGTCAATGCCGTCGGCACGATCGAGGTGCTGACAGGCTCGCACAGCCATGGCCAGGGCCATGAAACGACCTTCGCGCAACTGGTCACCCAGCGCTTCGGCGTGCCGATCGACTCAGTCTCGATCGTGCATGGCGACACCGACAAGGTGCAGATGGGCATGGGCACTTACGGCTCGCGTTCGGGCGCCGTCGGCATGTCGGCCATCGTCAAGGCGCTCGACAAGGTCGAGGCCAAGGCCAAGAAGATCGCCGCGCATCTGCTGGAGGCGGACGAGGGCGACATCGTCATCGAGAATGGCGAGGTCAAGGTCGCTGGCACCGACAAGAGCCTGCCCTGGTTCCAGGTGGCGCTTGCCTCCTACACCGCCCATAATTTGCCGGCGGGCATGGAGCCGGGCTTGAAGGAAACGGCCTTCTACGATCCGTCCAACTTCACCTTCCCGGCCGGCTGCTACATCTGCGAGGTTGAGATCGATCCGGAGACCGGGCTGACCGAAATCATCCAGTTCGTCGCGGCCGACGATTTCGGCAACATCATCAATCCGATGATCGTCGAAGGGCAGGTGCATGGCGGCATCGCGCAAGGCGTCGGCCAGGCGTTGCTGGAGGGCGCACATTACGACGGCAGCGGGCAGCTTCTGACGGCAAGCTACATGGATTACACCATGCCGCGAGCGGACGACCTGCCGTCCTTCAAGGTCTCCACCTCGAACACGCCATGCCCGGGCAATCCGCTCGGCGTCAAGGGCTGTGGCGAGGCCGGCGCC
Source organism: Mesorhizobium sp. M2A.F.Ca.ET.043.02.1.1 (assembly GCF_003952405.1). Lineage (NCBI taxonomy): Bacteria > Pseudomonadati > Pseudomonadota > Alphaproteobacteria > Hyphomicrobiales > Phyllobacteriaceae > Mesorhizobium > Mesorhizobium sp. M2A.F.Ca.ET.043.02.1.1. The sequence goes on along the minus strand of NZ_CP034445.1, from coordinate 538,276 downwards.
ATCGGCTCTCCGCCGGCGGTCATCAACGCCATCACCGATGCGCTGGGCGTCGTCGACATTCCCATGCCGGCATCGCCCGCGACGGTGTGGGCTACCATCCGCGCGACGAAGCACTGAGGAGGAACGAGCATGTATTCGGTCAATTACCATCGCGCTTCTTCCGTCGCTGACGCCGCCAAGCTGCTGAAGAACGGCGACGCCAAGCTGCTCTCCGGCGGCATGACGCTGATCCCGGCCATGAAGACGCGGCTCGCGGCGCCTTCCGACCTTGTCGATGTCTCGCGGCTGAAGGACCTGCAGGGCGTCAAGTTGTCCGGCAAGACGGTCACCATCGGGGCCGCGACGACGCATTACGACGTCTCAACCGACGAGAAGCTAAAGAAGGTGTGCCCGGCGCTTGCGCATATGGCATCGCTGATCGGCGATCCGGCGGTGCGCTACAAAGGCACGATCGGCGGCTCGATCGCCAACAACGACCCGGCGGCCGACTATCCGGCGGCTTTGCTGGCGCTGAGCGCGACGATCATCACCAACAAGCGCGAGATCGCGGCGGACAAATTCTTCAAGGGCCTGTTCGAGACGGCGCTGAAGGAAGGCGAGATCGTCACCGCGGTGAGCTTCACCGCGCCGGCCAAGGCGGCCTACCAGAAGTTCCGCAACCCGGCTTCGCGCTACGCCATCGTCGGCGTGTTCGTGAGCAAGGGCAAGGACGGGGTGAGAGCCGCCGTCACCGGCGCCGGCGAGGACGGCGTCTTCCGCTCGAAGGAGGTCGAGGCCGCCCTGGCGAAGAGCTTCGACGCCGCCGCGCTCGACGACCTCAAAGTGCCGGCGAAAGGGCTGATGAGCGACCTTCATGCCTCCGCCGAGTACCGCGCCAATCTCATCGCGGTGATGGCCAAGCGCGCGGTGGCTGCCGCCAACGCTTGAACAGCCCCGCCGCGGATGAAAGAAGGGGCCACCTCGGCCCTTTTTTCTTGGCCATAACAAAGGCTTGACCGGAAGCACCGGTCAAATCGCAGCTTCGCACTTGCACAAAGTTATCCCGCACTGCGCTGGCGAGTTATTACATCGTCGAGAAACCGGCTCGCGGCTGGCTCAACCGCAACTGGTGAGGTCAGGCCCTGCCGTTCTTTCGGGCGGCGAGGTAGCGGCGAAGCCCGGTTTCTCCGCGCGGCGTCGTCCAGCGATGGTTCCAGGCGAAGGCGGGCCTGAGCAGCGGCGCCAGGAATTTGAGGATCGGCCTCTCGACCGTGACCTGCCAGACCAGATCGACATGCGTGCCGGCCCCTCACGGCGACAGCTCGGCCCGCCACAGCCCGTCGAAATCGTCGAAGGTTTTTACCACCACCAGCCGGCCGGGTATGAGCTCGGCGGCCTCGATGATGAAGTTCAGCTCATAGGGCAGGGCGCCGCGCGCTCGTGCCCTGGCGCGGGCGCCGACGACGCCCTTGCCCTTCTTGTCGAGCGGCTCCACCTCCTTATAGGCATCGCCCCACCAGAGCGGCAGCAACTGGGCGTCCGACAGCACATCCCACACTTCCTGGGGTGTGCCTTCACGGATGTCCCAGCTTTCGTCGAAGCGGAAGACATTGCTCGCCATGATGTCGCGCCCCAGCAGCCGAGCGGTTATATTAGCTTTGGCTTGTTCTTCTGGCCAGCAGCGTTCGAAGCGTGTTCAGGCGGCGATCGGTTTTGCCCAATAGCGCACCGACTTCTTGCCGCCGTGGATTACCGCGTCGCCGACCTCGGCGAAACCGAGCGCGGCGTGGAAGGCATCGGAAGCCGGGTTGGGCGGATCGGCATTGACCTCGCAGGTTACCATCGTGTGGCCGGCGCGCCGGGCCTGCTCGAATAAATCCTCATAAAGGCGGCGGGCGTGGCCGCGGCCGCGCGCCGCCGCGGCGACCACCACTCGGTCGACATAGACGAAGCGCGGATAGCGCTCGCGAAACCAAAGGAAGTTCGGGCTGTCGTAATTTGCGTCCTGGTCGAAGCACAGGATGAAGGCCCCGAGCGCGCCGATGCGGCGGGTGTAGAAAGCCTCACCGAGCAGGAAGGAAAGCCGTTCCGGCTCGAGCCAGGACAGTTCCGCCGCATGCTCGTTGTTGAGCGCGAGGATGGCGGGCTCGTCGGCGGGCGAGACGCGTTCGATCGGCAGCAACTCATGGGTCACCATCTTGGCTGTCAGGCTCTCGCGGCCGCGATCGTCGCCGCCACCTTGTCCTGGTCGGTCACCGTGTTGCGGTATTCGCGGTCGAGGTCGGTGCCGCCCATGCCGACATTGGGATTGCGGTAGCGCATGGCGCTGGGCACGTCCGCAAGCGCTGCAAAATGCATCTCGGTCAGCCCGGTCCGCTTGCGCACCTCGCCGATCGTATCGGGCGCCAGCGCGCCGCAGCCGAGGATGATGATGCGATCGCCCGCCAGACGCACGAGCTCGGCCAGAAGCTCGACGCCTTCGAGCGCGGTATCGCGCTGTCCGCTGGTCAGCACGCGGCCGACCTTGCAGCGGATGAGCGCCTCGAGCGCCTCAGCCGGATCACGCGTCATGTCGAAGGCGCGGTGGCAGGTGACGTTGAGCGGGCCGGCGGCCTCAACCAGCGCGCTCATGCGCGCCTCGTCGATGGCGCCGTCGGCGGTCAGGCAGCCGACGACGACACCGGCAACGCCGAGCTCGCGAAGCGCTTCGACATCGGCCAGCATCGAGCGGTATTCGGCCTCGCTGTAGAGGAAATCGCCACCGCGCGGCCGAACGATGACATGGAAGGGAATGGTCGCGCTTTCGAGCGCGTCGCGCACCGTGCCGAGGCTCGGCGTGATGCCGCCTTCGATCAGGCTGGCGCAGAGCTCGACCCGGTCGGCGCCGGCGGCCTGCGCGGCGAGCAACCCGTCAATGCCTTCGACGCAGATTTCGATCAGGGGTTTTTGCGTGTCCGCCACCAGCTTCCATCCATGCTTTCTAGAAGGTGGGCAGCCCTAGCACCGGTCGCGCCGCCGCGAAAGCCGCAACCATCGGTCCAGCCAGGGAGGGCGCTTGACAATGTATAACTGCAAAGTTATGGATGACTCATAACTGGAAAGTTATTGATTGGTACGGGCCTGCCGGCCGCACGAAACCCGAGGAGACGGATGATGGAAGCAAGATTGAAGAACCCGGTGATGCTCATTCCCGGCGCGCTGCAGGCGCTGCTCGCGCTCGACAAGTCGACCGAGGCCGGCGACGTGCCCTATGTCACGCGCAAGCTCGTTCATCTGCGCGCCAGCCAGATCAATGCTTGCGCCGTCTGCGTCGACATGCACGCGCGCGAGCTGAAGAAGGCAGGCGAGAAGGACGAGCGGATCTTCGCGGTGTCGGCATGGCGCGAGACGCCTTACTTCACAGACGCCGAACGCGCGGCGCTTGCGCTGACGGAAGCCGCTACGCGCCTGGCCGATCGATCCGACGCGGTGCCCGACGACGTCTGGGACGAGGCGGCGCGTCACTTTGACGACAAGGCGCTCGCCGCTTTGGTGATCCAGATCGCGCTGATCAACGCCTTCAACCGCCTGAACGCCACCACGCGGCAGCCCGTCGGCGCCTGGGGCTGAGCAACAACGGGCGACCGCTTCGGAGCGGACGCACGGCCGGCTACTGTTTCAGGATCGTGTTCTTGGCGCCTTGCTCGACCTGGTCGATCACCAGAAGCTTCACCGGATCGGTGCCGATATTGGTGGCCTGGTGCCATTGGCCGATCATCTCGACGATGAAGTCTCCTGATTTGAAGGTGTTGGCAGCGCCGGTCTCGACATTGGTGACCTTGAGCGTTCCCTGCTCGACATAGGCGTAGCGCGGAAAGGGGTGTTTGTGGACCGGGAGCGTTGCGCCCGGCGCGATCTGGTAGGACGAGACCTGCACCTCGACGTTCTTTTGCGGCAGCGCGATCGGCTGGCCCGACGCGGTCGTTGTCTTCGACACCAGCGGTGTCACCACAACGGGCGTGTTCGAACTGTCCAGCGCGTTCGCGCTGGTCGTGAAGAATGCCACCGCCAAAAGCAGTGCCGATGCCGTGATGTTTCGCATGGTCTCCTCCAGTTGCGGCCAGCATCGCGCCGCGATCTTGCGTGCGCAAGCGTGCCGGGGCCGATTATCGGTGGTGGCGAGGCTGCCAGTCGTTGACATGCTATTGGAAAACGCTGGCTCAGGACGCTTCACGTAACCTGCGGGGCATTCGCCATTGCCGAATGATAGCTCGCCCGAGCCACCTGGGACGTGGCTTGAACCTCGGGATGATATTTGTCAGTCGCCCCGTTGCCCGTGCTTGCGCATATCGTCGATCCAGCGAACTCGCTTCTTTTCGTCGGCGAAGGTGAGGCCATACAGGCTCTCACGAATAGGTTTGATTCCCGCGAAGCTCAGCATGCTTCGCTCGAAACCGCGCAATCCGTAGGCGCCAAAGTACCAACGATAGAGCAAGACCGGCATGCCCATGGTGACGACGATGCGAGCCGAACGGCCGGCGAGCAGTTGTTTCGGAAAACCTTCTTTTCCATATTCCATGGCAAAGCCGGGCCTGAAGATATGTTCAAGGAAACCTTTGAACAGTGCCGGCATGGTTCCATGCCAAAGTGGAAACAGAAAAACCCAGTGTTCGGCCCAGCGCATATCGTCCCGCGGTTGCACGAGGGCCGGCGGTAATGCCCCGGTCTCGAATTCCGCTTGTGTACGCATGAGCGAGAACTCGAGCGTTCCCACTTCGACGCGACGAACCTCGTGCCCGGCTGCTTTCGCAGCTTCGGCATAAGCGTCTGCCATCGCATGCAGCAAGCGATGCCCACCGGGGTCTGGATGACCCTGTATGATCGCGATCCGCTTGGTCATTGGTCCCTACCTCACGCATTCAATCCTAGCGCGTTCTCCCAAAACGCCTCTTTGATCTGGCGCAAGTGCCTGAGGAGATCACCCTATCCGCGTCAGCATCGTCGAATGTGAGCTGAGTTCGGCCACTATGTCGCCGAAGGCGGAAGTCCGGTGAAACAAGGGGAATCCGCAAGCCTGCCGAGGGGACGCAGACCGAGGACGAAGCTCGCCTGTCTTAGTTTGTTCATCCGGCCGGGTTACAAGTGGCGCGCTCATCCAACGGAGTATGCCATGCAAACCGATGTGTCGGATCTCGACCAGCTTCAGAGCGCCTACAAGGCCGCGGTGGAGGATTGGATAGCGGCGATCAGGGAGGAAGAGGAACTCGCATCCGTCAACCACTCGATAGCCGAGATCGACAAATGGGAGGCGGCCCACTTCAAGGAGGATGAGGTGCGCGACAGGGTTCTGGAATTGAAGAAGAAATACGAGGACGCTTTGCGCAAGGAACAGTTCGGCTTCTAGAGCAATTCCGGGAAAACTGTGTAGCGGTTTTCCGTCCGGTTTTTGATTTTACGCATGTCTTTATCCCGAAACCGGTTCCCACTTTCGGGAGACATGCTTTAACGTTTCGCCGGTGCCGATTTGGGCGGCCTGAGCAGCAAAGCGAAGGGCACCAGCACCGCTGTGGCTATCGCGCAGTAGAAGAACACATCGACATAGGCGAGAAGCGAAGCCTGGCGGCCGATCTCCTGGCCGATCCAGCCGACGGCCTGCTGCCTGGCCTCGACCAATGGCGAACCCTCGGCGACGAAATGATCCGTCACCTGGCGAAGCGTCTGCTGATAGGTGTCGCTCGATTGCGCGGTGTGGCCGACCAGCACCGACTGGTGGAATTGGGCGTTCTGGGCAATCACCGTGTTGGACAGCGACACGCCCATGCTGCCGCCGATGTTGCGCGCGACGTTGATCAGCGACGATGCCTGGTCAGTCTTCTGCGGCGGCAGGCCGACATAGGCGGCGGTGGAGATCGGGATGAATAGGAACGGCAGGCCGATCATCATATAGACGCGGGCATAGGCGAAGAAACTGAAGCTGGCGTCGGGCGTCAGCGAGGTCGTGTGCCAGAGCGCGACCGCGACCACCGACATGCCCAACATGATGAGATAGCGCGGCTGAACGATGCCGGCGGCAAAGCCCGAGATCGGCATCAGCATGAGCATGGCAATGCCCCCCGGCATCATCGACAGGCCGGAAAGCGTGGCGGTGTAATCGAAGGTCGTCTGCTGCAACTGCGGCAAAAGCTGCGTGGTGCTGAAGAGCACCGCGCCCACCGCCATCATGACCAGGAAGGACATGCCGAACTGCCGGCTGAAAAGCAGGCGGATGTCGACGATCGGATCGCGCCTTGTCCACTCCCACGGGAGCAGCAGCAGGAACGACACGGCCGAGATCACGGCGAAGGTCGTGATGAAGGTCGAGGCGAACCAGTCGTTGCGCTGGCCTTCGTCGAGAAAGACTTCGAGGCAGCCGAGCGCCATCGCGACCAGGATGAAGCCAATCCAGTCGACCCTCAGCCCCTTGCTCAGCCGCTCCCGGCGCTCGCGTTCGAGGATGTCGGGCTCGATCACCAGCCATTGCACGAGCGCCAGCGACATGATGCCGAACGGCACGTTGATGAAAAAGATCCAGTGCCACGAGAAATTGTCGGTCAGCCAGCCGCCGATTGTCGGCCCGACCGTTGGCGCGACGATCACCGCGATGCCGTAGAGCGCAAAGGCCTGAGACCGCTTCTCCGGCGGAAAGGTATCGGCGAGGATCGATTGCTCGCTCGGCGCCATGCCGCCGCCGCCGAGCCCCTGCAGGATGCGGAAGGCGATCAGCGTCGGGAGGTTGGGGGCCAGCCCGCAGAGCAACGAGGCCAGCGTGAAGGTCGCCACGCAGATCATGTAATAGCGCTTGCGGCCGATTATGCTGGTCAGCCAGCCGCTGACCGGAATGATGACGGAGTTGGCGACGAGATAGGTGGTGATCACCCATGTGCTCTCGTCCATGCCGGCGGCCAGGCTGCCGGCGATATTGCGCAGCGCGACGTTGGCGATCGAGGTGTCGAGCACCAGCATGAAGGTCGCGATCGAGACGACGATCGCGATCAGCCAGGGGTTGCGCCCGCCGGCGGCGGATCGGCTTTCGTTGCCCTGGACTATAGCTGCATCGCTCATCTGACCTTGACCGTCGGAACCACCGACATGCCGGGGCCGAGATAGACGCCGGGCCGCTGATCGAACACGATCTTGATCGGCACGCGTTGCACCACCTTGACGAAATTGCCGGTGGCGTTTTCGGCAGGCAGCAGGCTGAACGCCGTGCCGCTACCGGCCTGGACGCTGTCGACACGGCCATGGAAGGTCTTTTCAGGATAGGCGTCGATGGTGATGTCGACGGGCTGGCCCGGCCGCATCAGGTCGAGCTGCGTCTCCTTGAAGTTCGCCTTCACCCAGACGTCGTTGGGCACGAACATCATCAGCACCTGGCCGGGCTGCGCATAGGTGCCTTTCGCCGCAGTGATGCTGGTGGCACGGCCGGCGACGGGCGCCGTGATGGTCGTGCGGGTGAGGGTGGTCTTGGCCTGGTTCTCGGCCGCCTCCGCCTGCCGAAGCTTGGCCTCGGCGCTCTTGCCTTGCGCCTGCAGAACCGCCACCTGACTTTTCGCCGCCTCGGCATTGGCGTTGGCCGCGTCCAGCGCCGCCTGGTCCTGGCGCAAGGTCGAAGCGGCCTGCTGCGCCTGCTGCTGCGTCGCCGTGCCCTTGGCCAGGAGCTCGCGGTTGCGCTGGTCCTCGGACTTGGCGAATTCGAGCGCCGCCTGCGCCTGCGCCACCTGCTTGCCGGCGGCATCGATCTTGGCGTTCTGCGCCTGGGTCTGCGCCTGGACATTGGCGATCTCGGCTCGCGCCGCCGCCACGCCGGCTTCCGCCTGTTTGAGGGAGGCCTGATAATCGCTGTCGTCGATGTGCAGAAGCACCGCGCCGGCCTCGACCGGCTGGTTGTCGGTGACGGCGACATCGGTGATGCGCCCGGCAATTTCCGCGCCGACCGTCACCGTGCGGGCGTCGATGAAGGCGTCGTCGGTCCATTCATACTGCCGCGCGTTGATCCACCAGATGACGACGGCCGCGATCACCAGCAGGATGAGGATGGCGACGATCGCCGCTATATAGGGATGGCGTCTGACGAGGCCGGGCTTGTTGGTGTCGGACGGACTGTCATTCCCCTGCGCGTCTTGTGTGCGCGTATCGTCCCCGCGCTTGTTTTCCACGCGTTTTTCGTCGTCCGGCGGGCGTCGCTCGGCCCGGGGCCGAGCCCGCGTTTTCTCGGCGGGAGCGGTTTCGCGCTCTTTTCTTTCAGTTTTGGCGTCCAAGGCAACGGGTCCCAGATATCGTTGACCCCCTCGCAGCAGGGTCAACGAGCGTTTTCCGCAAAGGTTCCTGTCAGGGGATTTCGCGCCGAGGCCCGCTTGTCAGCCCGCCATCCAGCCGCCGTCCACCATCAGGTTGATGCCGGTGACGTAGCTCGCCATGTCGCTGGCGAGAAACAGCGCCGCGCCCGCCACGTCGTTCGGATGCCCGAGCCGCGGCCAGGGCGTACGGCGGCGCGAATAGTCGAGCGCATCGGGGTCGTTGGCCACGCCCGGCTTGCCGGTGATGATCTTGCCCGGCGCGATGGCGTTGCAGACGATCAGGTCGTCGGCATGGTCGACGGCGATCTGCCGCGTCATCTGCACGATGCCGCCCTTGCTTACCGAATAGGCAAGGTCGCCGGGACAGGCGACCATGCCGTGCTGCGAGGAGATGTTGATGATGCGGCCGCGCACCTCGTTGACCGGCGCCTGGGTGAGCATCTGCGTGACGGCGCGTTTGTTGCAGTAGAAAAAACCCGTCAGATTGACGCCGATGACGCGGTTCCATTGTTCCGGCGTGGTCTCGACCAGGTTGGTGCTGGTGTAGATCGCGGCATTGTTGACCATGACGTCCAGCCGACCGAATTGGGCGACCGTCGCGCCGACAAGCGCGTCGACGGCGCTCCAGTCCGAGATGTCGGTCTTCATGTGGACGGCATTGCCGCCGGCGGAGCGGATCAACTCGACTGTGCTCCCTCCGCCCTCGATCGGCTGCTCCACCGTATCGGCAATTACGACGTTGGCGCCCTCGGCGGCGAATTTGAGCGCGATAGCGCGGCCGATGCCGGAACTCGCCCCGGTGACGATGGCCGTTTTGTTGGCAAGCAGGGCCATGGTGTTCAGCTCTCCCTCGTGACGATCTTGCCTTGCGCCGGACCGACCAGCCGCCCGTCGCGCACGATCTCGCGGCCGCGCAGGAAGACGTTGGTCAGCCGCGCTTTGACGGTCCAGCCGTCGAAAGGCGTATAGCCCGCTCGCGACACCTGATCGGCGTTGGCGATGGTGGTGGATCGGCGCGGATCGAGGATGAGCAGATCGGCGTCGTAGCCGGCGGCAATGCGACCCTTGCGCCGACCGAGGCCGAAGCGCTCGGCCGGGTTGCGGGCGCACATACGCACCAGGTCGGGCAAGGCGATAAGCCCTTCGTCCACCAGCCTCAGCATGGTGGGAAGCAGCGTCTGCAGTCCCGGCATGCCGCCCGGGATGTCAGCGAAAGCCGCATAGGGCGCCGCCTTCTCGGCAGGAGCGTGCGGGGCATGATCGGTGCCGACGACGTCGATCAGCCCGGCACCCAGCGCGGCGCGCAGCGCATCGACATCGTGCGGCGAGCGCAAGGGTGGTGAAGCCTTCAGATTGGGGCCTTGCACCTCGTAATCCTGCGCCGTGAAGAACAGATTCTGTGGCGTGGTCTCGACGCTTGCGTCGGCCATGCCGCGCAGCCGGCTCCAGGTCTCGACGCCGAGTTCGGAGTTGATCTGCCGGACATGGATCTTCGCCTCAGCCGATGCTGCGGCGACAAGCGCCCGGGCGATGCCGTTGGCTTCCGCGAGCGGCGGCCGGCTGTCCAGGAAGGAGGCGATGCTGCCGGAGCGGTCGCGCGCGGAGCTGCCGGCCAGGATCGACTGGTCGCCGGGTGAGATGCCGATCAGCGTATCGGCGCCGGCGAACGCTTTCAGCGCCTCGGCGACGCTGTCGAGGGTGGCAAAGAGGAAGGCATCCGGGACGTCGGCGGTGAAGAGCTCGAACGAGACCGGGGCGAGGTCGAGCAGGCGAGGGACGAGCGACAGATCGCGGCTGAGCACGGCCTGCAGGCCCACATCGGCATGAATGCGACCTTCGGCCATCGCCATCTTGTCAGCGAGTTGCTCAGAGGTGGCCGTCCAAGGCTCGTCGGTCGGCATGTCGAGCACTGTGGTCACGCCACCGAGTGCTGCCGCGTGGGTGCCCGAGGAAAAGTCCTCCTTATGCGTCAGCCCAGGGTCGCGCAGATGCGCGTGCGCATCCACGAGACCGGGCAGCAGGAAACAGCCGGAAGCGTCGATGACGATCCCGGCTTCGGCGGCTTCGCCTGGCGCGACGACTGCCGCGACCTTGCCCGCGGCGATACCGACATCGCAGCGGCTCAATCCCTCGGCGTTGACCACCGTTGCGCTGCGGATCAGCGTCTCGAACAAGTCGTTGCGCTCCCTCATCCGCGCTGTTCGAAGCGGGCATGGTTGGCGTGCCAGAAGCGGGCGATGTCCTCGCGCCGCATGAAGGCGGCGCCGTCGCTTTGCTGGACATGCTCGATGACCTCGCGCAGGCCCGAGGCGCGGTTCGGCTGGCCCGTCCAGCGGGCGTGGATGCCGATGGTCAGCATGCGGCCGCCGGTCTCGTCGGCTTCGGAGAGCATATAGTCGATGGCCGAGCGGCAATCCTCGGCGAAGTCGCGCGGATTGCTGTAGCCGGGCGCCACAAGGTAGCGGCTGTCGTTGAGCGCCTTGGAGTAAGGGACGACCAGGATTTCCGTGTCCCGGTGGTCAAGGAAATAGGGCAGGTCGTCATTGCAGGGATCGGAGTGGTAGAGGAAGCCGCCTTCCTCGACCAGCAGGTCGCGGGTGTTGACGCTGGGCAGCGAGCGGCAGTTCCAACCCAATGGGCGCTTCCCAAGCAGCTTTTCGTAGAGAGCAATCGCCTCGTGCAGATGGCGTTCTTCCTCATCTCGCTCCATCACCGTGTAGTCGATCCAGCGCAGGCCATGGCCCATCAGGTCGTGCCTTCGCGCTTTCATCCACTCGACCAGAGGCGGATTGCGCTCCAGCGCCACGGCGCAGGCGGAAAAGGTGACCGGAATGTCGTAGCGGTCGAACAGCCTGGCGAGGCGCCAGACGCCGGCGCGGCTGCCATATTCGTAATGCGTCTCGGTGCCGAGGTCGCGCACCGGCATGCTGCCGGTGATATTGTATTCGCCCCAATTGTCGTTGCGGCCGTCTTCCAGCCAGTTGTACTCCGACCCTTCCTCGTAATTGAGCACGAGGTTGACGGCGAGCTTGGCACCGCCCGGCCAGGTGACGAAGGGCGGGTGAGGGCCGTAGCCGACAAAGTCGCGCGGCTGCTGCGCTTGCTGCGGATCGGTCGGCATCGGCTGGTCTCCTCTGATCTCGTTGGCTCAATTCTCGTTGGCAGCAATCCAATCCATGTAGGCGTGGAAGGCTTCCTTGCCGGGGCACGGCCGCCATTCCGTGTCGCGCATGATGCGGGCGATGTCATAGGCGCCCCACATGCCGCCTTTCAGCCGCACATCCTGCACGATATTGGCGTCTTCGCCCGGCGTCACCTCGGCCTTCAGTCCCGGCTCGCGCTCCCGTGCCCAGCCAATGATCTCGCCGATGGTCTGGCTGGAGCCGGAGCCGATATTATAGTGGCGGTAGTTGAGGTGCTGAGCATCGATCAGCGCCAGGATCGCGGCGGCAACGTCGGTCGAGGTCACGTAATCGCCGACGGGTTCGAGGCTGTTTGGCCTGATCGTTTCGCCTGCAAGGGCCATATGCGCGACGCGGTTCGGAACATGGCGAAAGTTGCGGCTCTCGGTGGCGCGGTCCATCGGGCCGTAGACGGAAGCAAGCCGCACCGAGACCGCCGAGAGGCCGAACAGGTCGGCATAGCGGTTGGTGACCATCTCGGAGGCGAATTTCGAGATGCCGTAAAGCGTCAGCGGCGCGACATAGCCGTCTTCCGGCAGCGGTTCCCCGCTCCAGTCGGGGCCGTTGTGGCGGTAGACGGAACCGGAGCTGACATAGATGAAGCGCTTCAGGTCGGGATTCGTCCGCGCCCAGTCCAGCATGCGCACGGTGCCCATGAGATTGACATCGACGATGCGGGCCGGGTCCTCGGCCTCCGGCTGGCGTTTTGCTTCCGAGGCGCTGCCGCGCGAGATCGGCGTGATCGTCGCGCCATGCACGATCGCGGTGATGCCTTGCCTGTCGAGCGTCGCTGACCAGGCTTTCGCGTCGAGAATGTCGGCGGAAATCACTGTCAGCCGGTCGCGTACCGGCGCGAAATGCTTTTCGGCCGCGGCGTCGAGGCCGGACCGGTCGAGGATCACGGCGCGGGCTTGTGGATCGCGGTCCAGCCAGGCGCGCGCGACCACGCTCATGACGAAGCCGGTGCCGCCGGTGACGAGCAAGGTCATGGGAACTCCTTTGAAAACACGGGTTCAGCGCGTCGCATAGCCGCCGTCCACGAGCATGTCGGATCCGGTGACGAAGGATGCGTCGGAGGAAAGCAGGAAGGCCGCCGCCGCGGCGATCTCGTCGGGCTCGGCGATGCGGCCGAGCAGATGGGCAGGGCCGAGGCCGACATTGGCGGCTTCGAAATCGGCAAACCGGCGCAGCAGGCGGGTCGTCGCCACGGCACCCGGCGACAGGCTGTTGACGCGGATCTTGTCGGGCGCGTGGTCGACGGCCATCGCCTTGGCGAGATGGATCAGCCCGGCCTTGGCGGCGCAATAGGCGACCGCCCTGGTGGTGGCGACGCGCCCGAATTGCGAGCCGACGAAGACGACCGAGCCGCCGCCGCTGGCCGCGATCAGCGGCACGGCGAACTTGCTCATCAGGAAGGCGCCGGTCAGGCCGACATCGATCTCGTGCCGCCAGGCGCTTTCGTCGAGATCGACGACGGTGGCGCTGGTCGAAGGCGCCGCGGCGTTGTGCACCAGCCCGTCGAGCCGGCCGAATTTTTTCGCGGCGAAGTCGACGGCCGATTTCGCGGAGTCGATGTTCGTTACATCGCACTGGCAAGCGGCGGCGGCAGGCCCGAGCGCGTCAGCGAGTCTTGTTGCCGGCTCCAGATCGTAGTCAGCGCAGATGATCTTCGCGCCTTCGGTGATGCAGCGCCGGGCAATCGCCGCGCCGATGCCGCTGGCAGCGCCGGCGATCAGGATGACGCTGCCTTCGAGGCGGTTCGTTGCTGCATCCGTCATCAGGCGCGCTCCTCGACAGCCTGCATCGCCGTGACCGGCCGGCGCAGGAGATTGTAGCAGGCGGCGAGCGTCACCAGCACGGCGCCGCCGCCGAGCAGCAGGAACATCGCCGGCGCGCCCATATGCTGCATCAGGCCGGCGGAAATGCCGGGCGTCGCGACATTGCCGATCGAATAGAGCAGGAGCAGCGTGCCGGAAGCGCCGACCATGTGCCGGCTGTGCAATTGCGAGGCGCCGAACGCCATCGCCACGGGATATACGGTGAGCGCCGTGCAGCCATAGACGAAGAACAGGACGAAGAGCAGCGGCACCGAAGAGTTGCCGAGCCAAGCGATCGCGGCGCAGAGCGTTACCGATAGGATGCCTTGTACAAGCAATATGATGCGCCGTTCGAACCGGTCCGACAGCCAGCCGACGGGGGTTTGCGCCAACATGCCAGCGATGCTGATGGTTGTGACCAGCCCGACCGTCGTCGCCGCCGACAGGCCGATCTGGGTGCCGTAGATCGGCGTCAGCACGAAGATGTTCATGTTGGTGATGCCGCCCTGGAAGATGGCCACGACCGTCACCGGCGCCAGCCGGAACAGCGCCAGCGGGCCAAGCCGCTTGACCGGTCTCGCTGAACCCGCATGCCCCGGATCGGTTGCAGGCAGCGCCGGCCAACGTCCGCCAACGAATTTGGAGACCAGCGCCAGAAGCACCGTTACGGCCGCGACCGGAAAAAGATGCGGCGATTGCGGGCCGACCAAGCCGACAAGGAACTGCCCGAGCAGCACCGCGATCGCCGTCGTCAGCATGTAGAGCGAGAACAAGGCGCCGCGATTGTGCTGCTCGGCGTAGAGGTTGATCCAGCTTTCGCAGACGACGAAGAGCGACGCCATCGCCATGCCACCGAGCAGGCGGAAACAGATCCAGCTCGGCAGGAAATCGGTGAACACGAAGCCGGACGCCGCCAGCAGCGCCAGCACCAGGATCACCACAAAAGTGCGCTCATGGCCGTATTGCGCGACCGCCGGGCGGGTGACCAGACATCCGACGAGGAAGCCCACGGGATACGCGGTCAGCACGATCTGCACGACCTGAGGAGAAATGCCGGGCTTGCCGAGATGCAGCGACACGGCGGTGGTCAACATGGCGCTGCCGATGCAGGCCAGGCAGACGCCGACCATGATCGGCAGCATTGCGCGGGAGCGCTCTGCATTGTGCCAAAGCCTCATCGCGGATTGAGCGATCGACCTCATGGATGCGGCTGCGGCGGCTCCCCTGGCGTGACCGTTGACCGACGGCAGCCCGAGCAGAAGCTACACTTTGCCGTGGTTGCCACAAACGAAGATTGACGCGGCTATGGCTTAAATTTTTTTGGCCATCGCTGTGAAGGAAAGCGGCATCTCGGCTTTGCTGCGGGCTTTACAGTGGTTTTGCACCCTCCTTACCATAGGCAAAGGCCAGAATCCGAGAAACAGCGGAAGGGAACGATATGACGATCGAACGCCTGGAGAACGGACAGCGCTTCTGCCGGGTGCTGCGCTACAACGGCACCGTCTATGTGGCTGGCCTGACGGCGGATGATCTGTCCGGCGATACCACAAGCCAGACCAAGCAGATTCTCGCCAAGATCGATGCGCTTCTGGCCAAGGCCGGCAGTGACAAGTCGAAGCTCTTGAGCGCGCAGATTTGGCTCCGCGACATTGCCGATTTCGAGTTGATGAATGCCGCCTGGGACGCCTGGATCGACAGGAGCGCCATGCCGGTGCGCGCCACAGTGGAAGCGCGGCTTGCCGGCGACCAATACCGCGTCGAGATCATGGTGACGGCGGCCGTCGGCTGAGCGGACCGGTGAGGGTGCGCCAATGCATGAGCTGGTGATCAAAGGTGGGCGCGTGGCGCTCGACGATGGCTGGGCCGAGTGCGACATCGGCGTTGACGACGGCCGCATCGCCGCGATTGACAAGGGCCTATCCGGCCAGAAGTCGATCGACGCCGGCGGCCGCTGGGTGATGCCCGGCGGTATCGATACGCATTGCCATCTCGACCAGCCCGTCTGGGGCGGCGCCGGCAATGCCGACGATTTCGAGTCGGGCACGATCTCCGCGGCGTTCGGCGGCACCACCTGCATCGTGCCATTCGGCATGCCCGGACAGGACATGACGACGATCGGCGCCATCGACCGCGCGCTGGAGCGCGCGGCGGGACGCGCCGTGATCGACTACGGGCTGCATGCCGTGGTGACCATGGGCACCGGCGCCGATGTCGAGGCGCAGCTTGAGGCGCTTGCCGGGCGCGGCATCGCCTCGGTCAAGCTGTTCATGACCTATCAGGGTTTCGCCGTCGACGACGATTTGTTCTTCAAGGTTCTCGATACGGCGCGGCGGCTGGGCTGGATCGTCATGGTCCATGCCGAGAACGACGCCGCGATCCGCCGCACGCGACAGCGGCTCATCGATCTCGGCCGCACCGATATCCGCTACCATGTCGTCGCCCACAGCGAGACGATGGAGCGCGAGGCGACGCACCGCGCTTTGGCCTTCGCCGAGATGACCGGCGCGCGCATGACCATCGTGCACGTGTCGTCCTGGCAGTCGGCGGAAGAGGTGGCACGGGCGAAGGCGCGTGGTGTCGACGCGATCGCCGAGACCTGTCCGCAATATCTGTTCCTCGGGGCCGCCGATCTCGATCGCCCGGCGGTCGACGCGGCGCGCTTCGTCTTCTCACCGCCGCCGCGCTCGCCGCGCAGCCATGAGCATGCGACTGATCGAGGGCGGCATCGATCTCTGGTCGTCGGACCATTCCCCCTATTACTTCGCCGACAAGATCGGCCGCTCCGAGACGCCAGGCTTCACCACGACGCTGAGCGGCATCCCTGGCATCGAAACACGCTTGCCGCTGCTATTTTCCGAAGGGCTGCTCACCGGCCGGCTGACACTCGAACGCTATCTGGATCTCACCTCGCGCAATGCCGCCTCGATCTACGGTTTCGCCAATCGCAAGGGCCGCATCGCGATCGGGGTCGATGCGGATCTGGCGCTGTGGGATCCAACCATGCGCTGGACGCTCGGGCACGAGGCGTTGCATTCGCGCGTCGATTTCACGCCCTATGAGGGCAGGAGCGTTACCGGCAAGCCGACCACCGTTCTGGTGCGCGGCGTGCCGGTGGTCGCTGACGGCGAATTGCAGGCCGAGCCAGGGTTCGGACGTTTCGTGGCACGCAACGCCGCAGATCCCGAGCTCTCGGGAAAACCAGTCGAGGATTGGACACCATGGCTCGATGCCTGACCATCGCCGTTTGCCAGACCGGACCGATCCAGCGCAGCGCCACGCGCGCCGAGACGGTCGGGCGCCTGGTACATCTGCTTGAAAAGGCCGCTTCCGCCGGCGCCGAGATCGCGGTGTTTCCCGAAATGGCGCTGACCACTTTCTTCCCGCGCTGGCGCATCGACGACCAGGCCGAAATCGACGCTTTCTTCGAAGCCTCGATGCCGGGGCCGGAAACGCAGCGACTCTACGATGCCGCCGCGCGCCTGAAGGTCGGTTTCGCGCTGGGTTATTGCGAGCTGACGCAGGAAGAGGGCCGCACGCGCCATTTCAACACCATGGATCTTGTCGGGCCGGACGGCGCCTTCATCGGCCGCTATCGCAAGATGCACGTGCCGGGATCGAGTGAGCCGGAAGTAGGCACGACCACGCATCTCGAACGGCGTTACTTTGAACCCGGCAATCTCGGCTTTCCGGTCTATGACTATCGCGGCGTTCGCGTCGGCCTCGCCATCTGCAACGACCGCCGCTGGCCCGAAACCTATCGCATGCTGTGCCTCAACGGCGCCGAGGTGGCGTTGCTCGGCTACAACACACCGCTGCTACTCGACGAGGCCCCCGCGCTGGCGCATCTGAGAATGTTCCACAACCATCTGCCGATGCAGGCCGGCGCCTACCAGAACACGCTCTGGGTCGCCGCCGCCGCCAAGGCCGGGCTGGAAGACGGACAGGCGCTGATCGGCGGCTCCTGCATCATCGCGCCGACGGGTGAGATTGCCGCGCAGGCCATGTCGCTCGACGACGAGGTCATCGTGCACCGTGCCGATCTCGACCTCATCGAGACGTGTCGCAAAGTGAACTTCAACTTCGCGCTCTATCGCCGCCCCGACCAGTACAAACGCATCTCGGATCCGGTCTGACATCGAATGGGCCTGATCGAGACCAGTTGCAGCCAGGCGCCGCTTGCGGCCGATCCGCTGACGTTGAGCGAGATTGTCGAGAACGGTCTTTGCATCGGCTGCGGCCTCTGCCGGTCGATGGCCGGGCGCGACGTCGAGATGGTGATGACGCCGGAAGGGCGCGAGCGGCCCGTGGTGTTGCGGGAATTGGATAAGCCGACATTGGCGAAGATCAACGCTGTTTGCCCGGGAACACGCATCGCCGGTCCGCCACCCGCGCAGATAAGCGAGGCTGCGTTGGCGGACACGGTCTGGGGACCCGTCGAACGGCTTGTACTCGGTCGCGCGGCTGACCCTATGGTCCGGTTCGTCGGCTCCGGCGGCGGCACACTGACGGCGCTTGGCCAATTCCTGCTCAGCTCGGGGCGCGTAAAATTCGTGCTGCATGTCGCGGCGTCGCGCCCCATGCCGATGCGCACGGAACGCAAGCTGAGCTTCGACGCCGCTTCGGTGCTCGAAGGCGCCGGCTCCCGCTATGGGCCGGCGGCGACGCTGGTGGATTTCAACGACATCCTCGATCGCGGCGAGCCGTTCGCGCTGATCGCCAAGCCCTGCGACATCACCGCCGTGCGCAACCTGGCGCGGCTCGATCCGCGCGTCGACGAGCATATGCGCTATGCGCTCGCCTTCGTCTGCGGCGGCGCGTCGGACCTGACCAAGTCTGAGCAGGTGCTGCAGCGTTTTGGCCTTCGCGAGGACGAGTTGTCTCTCTTCCGCTACCGGGGGCACGGAAACCCGGGCCTCAACCGGATCGAAACCAAGGATGGCCGCGCCTTCAAGATCAGCTACCGGCAGCTCTGGGAAGACGAGGATAAGTGGATGATCCAGCCGCGCTGCAAGATCTGTCCCGACGCGATCGGGCAGGTGTCGGATATCGCGGTGTCGGATGCCTGGCTGAACGGCGGACCAGCCGTCGAGGATGAACCGCTCAACGGCATCATAGTTCGGACAAAGCGCGGGCTGGAGCTGTTCGACGCGGCCGTCGAGGCTGGCGCGCTGGAGATCAAGCGCGAGAGCAACATTGCCGAGATCAGCGAATTGCAGTCGCATCAGGTGCGCAAGCGGCGCGCCGTCTGGGCGCGGCTGAAGGGCATGGCAATCGCCGGCAAGCCGGTGCCTTTTGTCAGCGACCTCGCATTGCGGGATTGCGCCGCGCAGAATTCGCCTGCCGAGAATCTGGCCGAGGGGCGGGGCGCCCGCGATCGCGCCCGACGCGGCCGTCTGGGCGAGCCGCCTGCCGTGGCGCGCGCAACAGTTTAGGGGGGATCGATGAGCGAGCAGACCGAAGTCATCATCATCGGCGGCGGCATGACCGGGGCCGGCGCCGCGTACGAGATTTCGCGCGACAGGAAGGTCGTGCTGTTCGAGCGGGAGAGCCATTGCGGTTACCACACCACGGGGCGTTCGGCGGCTAGCTTCACCGAGAATTACGGCAACGGCGTCATCCGCCGCATCGTGCTCGCCAGCCGGGCGTTTCTCACCGAGCCGCCTGCCGGCTTCTGCGATTATCCGCTGCTCAGCAAGCGCGGCATGATCACAGTGGCACGCGCCGACCAGCTCGACCTGTTGCGCGAGGATCTGGCGGCCGCGCAGGCGCTGGTGCCCTCGATCGTTGCGATGAGGCCGGATGAGGCGATCGCGCACGTTCCGGTGCTGCGCCGGGATTATCTTGCCGGCGCTTACATCGAACCGCATTCGATGGATATTGACGTCAACGGCTTGCACCAGGGTTTTCTGCGCGGCGCGCGGGCGCGGGGCGCGCGTATCGTCACCAAGGCCGGGGTCAAAGGCATCGGTCGGCAAGGCGGACAATGGCGGGTCGAAACGGAAGCGGGCGCATTCCTTGCGCCGCTGATCGTCAATGCGGCCGGCGCCTGGGGTGACGAGATCGCGGCGATGGCGGGCGTCCGCCCGGTCGGCTTGCAGCCGAAGCGCCGCACCGCTTTCAACATCCCCGCACCTTCAGGTGTCGACATTGCCGACTGGCCGCTGGTCAACGATGTCGGCGCGGAGTTCTATTTCAAGCCGGATGCCGGACAGCTGTTCGTGTCGCCGGCCGATGCCACGCCGTCGGAGCCGATGGACGCCTTTGCCGAAGACATCGATGTGGCGATCGGCGCCGAGCGCCTCGAACGGGCAACGACGATCGAGGTGCAGCGTGTGTCGCGTTCCTGGGCAGGCTTGCGGACCTTCGTCGCCGACGGCTCCCCGGTGGTCGGGCCTGACGACGAGTTTCCGGATTTCGTCTGGCTGGTCGGGCAGGGCGGCTACGGTATCAAGACCTCGCCGGCGCTGTCGCGCGTCTGCGCCAGCCTGATCGCCGGCGGCGGCCTGCCGGACGATGTCGCGAGGCAAGGCGTGTCGCTGGACGATCTCACACCGCACCGTCTGCGCAATGTCACGCCCGAAGCCAGCAAGGTTGCTTCATGAACAGCGCCATCCTGACGGCCGGAGGTCACCTGGCCGGGCGCATCCTGGAGACACTCGCTGAAGCCACGACCGATGCGCCGGGCATCACGCGCATCGCCTACGGACCCGGCGAGCGCTTCGCCCACAACCTCGTGCGTGAGGAGGCGCAGAAGCTCGGCGCGGTTGCGCGCACCGATGCCGCCGGCAATCTCTATTTGACGCTCAGTGGCCGCGATCCGGACCTGCCGGCTTTGGTCGTCGGTTCGCATCTCGACAGTGTGGCGCATGGCGGCAATTTCGACGGCGCCGCCGGCGTTGTGGCGGGCTTGGCGGTGATGGCCGAGTTGGTCGCGAAAGCCGTCCAATTGCCGCGCGATCTCATCGTGCTGGCCACGCGCGCCGAGGAAGCCGTCTGGTTTCCGCTGTCCTATCCGGGCAGCCAGGCGGCTCTTGGCTTGCTCGATCCGGAGGCGCTTGAAGCAAAACGATCCGACAGCGGCCGCACGCTGGCCGAACACATGCGAGAGGAAGGGTTCGACCCCGATGCGGTGCGGCGCGGGGTTCCGGGGATCTATGCCGCGCGGATCGCGGCCTTCGTCGAGGTGCACATCGAGCAGGGACCGCGGCTTGTCGCCGCTGGCGCGCCGGTCGGCATCGTCACCGGGATTGCCGGCGGGTTCCGCTATGTCGACGCCAAATGCCTTGGCGCCTATGCCCATTCCGGCGCCGAGCCGCGCTTCGCCCGGCATGACGCCGTGCTTGGCTTTGCCGATCTGGTCGCCGCGCTTGAGATCGAATGGGATGCGCTGGAGCGCGAAGACCATGAGGCGACAATCACCTTCGGCCGTGTGCAATCCGATCCGACACAGCATGGCGGCAGCCGGGTTCTGGGCGAGCTCGGCTTCACGCTGGATGTGCGCAGCGCCGAAGCGACGGTTCTCGAACGTGTCGAGGCGCGGCTTCGGACTATTCTGGCTGAAGTTAGCGCCAGGCGGGGCGTAGCGTTCGAACTCGGGCAGCGTTTCACTTGGGAGCCGGCGACGATGTCGGCAGATTTGGCCGCCAAGCTGGATCGCGCCGCTACCGAATTGCAGATGCGGGCATCGCATGTGCCGAGCGGGGCGGGACACGACGCGGCGACTTTTGCCGGCGCCGGTATTCCAACCGCCATGGTCTTCGTGCGCAACGAGAACGGCAGCCACAACCCGCATGAAGCGATGGAGATCGCCGACCTCGATGAGGCGATCCGTCTGCTCTTCCGCTTCGTCACAGACTTCGACAATCCCTTGGATCAGCCATGAACCTCGCCAAGACCGCCTTGCTCGTCATCGACCTGCAGAACGAATACCGCCCCGGCGCGGCTTGGCCGGTCGTCGGCTATGACGCGGTGCTCGCCAACACCGCCGCGCTGATCGGAGCCGCCCGTGCGGCGGGCGTGCCCGTCATCCATGCGCAGGCATGGGTGAAGCCGGAGGAACGCGACGGCTATGCGCGGCAGGAAGAGATCCTGACCGAGGAATTCCGCTCCGCGGTGGCGGGCAGCAACGGCGCCGAAATCTGCGCCGAGGTGGCAGCGCTGCCCGGCGACATCGTCATCCACAAGCATTGGCCAAGCGCCTTTCGGCGGACCGATCTTTCGCAGCGGCTCGCCGCCCTTGGCATCGAGACCCTGATCGTCACCGGCGTGCTCACCGACAGCTGCGTGACCGCGAGCGTCTTCGACGCGGTTTACGAGGGGTTTCGCGTCTGGCTGGTCAAGGACGCCTGCGGCAGCATGACGGAGGCCATGCACCGCACCGGCATGCTCGACATGGCGAACCGGCTTTATGGCGGCGGCATTCTTCGCCATCCCGAGGCGCTGAAGGCGCTGGCCGACCACCCCTTCGACGGCTGGCGCTGCACGCGGCCGGTGGAATTTGCCTACACACTGGAAACGGTCGATGGAATTTACGAGGCGCTGTGATCGGCGCCGGAGTTGCATGCGCCTCTGACGATCGGCTTTGAGGCCGAAGGCTTGAGAACCGCGCCAGGCAGCGCTCCAGTGGCTCTCCCTTTTCGCCACACCGATACGCCGTTCACAAAGACATGCTCGATACCGGCGGCGGGCCGGCGCGGTTCCTCGAAGGTGGCGGTGTCGATGATCGTCTCGGGATCGAAGACGACGAGATCGGCGAAGTTGCCTTCGGCCAGCAGGCCGCGTTGCGCGATGCCGAATTCCTTCGCGGGCAGCCCGGTCATGCGGAATACGGCCTCCTCCAGGCTGAACAGGCCGACATCACGCGCGTAGTGCCCGAGCACGCGCGGAAATGTGCCCCACAGGCGCGGATGCGGATGGATGTCGTGCGGCAGGCCGTCCGAGCCGATCATGGTGCGCGGATGCGCGATGATGTTGCGCACATCGTCCTCGTCCAGCTGGAAATAGACGGCGCCGGCCGGCAGCAGACGCTCGCCGGCCTCGCGCTCGGTGCAGTTCCATTCGCGCGCGATGTCGGCGATCTCGCGCCTCGCCATCTCCGGATGCGGGTCGGACCAGGTGATGAGGATCTTCAGCCCGGTGTCGCAGCGCTCCAGGCGCAGCACCGTGGAACTCGCGGCATAGGGATAGACGTCCATGCCGATATCCATCGCCTCGCGCGCCCGGTCGATGCGCTCCAGCGAGGGTCGGCTCTTGCCGAAATTGGCGCGGCCGGTGCACTGGTGGTGCGAGATGAAGAGCTTGCCGCCGGCGTGATCGGCAATGTCGATCGCTTCCTCGATGGCTCCGTCCATCGTCTCGAAATAGTTGCGCGTGTGGGTGACATAGGGACCACCCAGGCCTGCCGCCGTGGCGGCCAGAGCCTTGACCTCGTCGGTCGAGGAGTTGACGGCCGGTGGATAGTCGAGGCCGGTGCTGAGGCCGAACGCGCCTTCGGCCATCGCTTCGGCAACCGCTTCCTGCATCGCCGCCGTTTCGGCTTCGGTGGCCGGACGATCGGTCACCGGCATGCAACGCTGGCGCAAGGTGGTGTGGCCGACAAGCAGGGCGGCGTTGGTGGCGATGCCGCGGCGCTTCAGCTCGGCGACATAGTCGGCAAAACGGTCGAAGCGGAAATTCTCGCGGCCGCCGACCAGCGTGAAGGGCGGCGGTGGGGTCTTGTCGAGCAGCAGCGGCGCCAGGCTGACACCGCAATTGCCGGCAATCACCGTGGTGACGCCCTGGCTGATCTTCGGGTCCATGCCGCGCGGGGCTAGCAGCGCGCCGTCGTCATGGGTGTGCACGTCGATGAAGCCTGGCGCGACCACCTTGCCCTTGGCGTCGATCTCCTCGACGCCCTGCGCATCGTCCAGCCGACCGACCGCCATGATCCTGTCGCCAGTGACGGCAATGTCGGCCTCGAAGGGTTTCGAGCCGTCGCCGGCGATCAGCGTCGCGTGGCGGATGACAAGATCATAAGGCATTGCATAAATTTCCTAAGCTTCCGGATTAGCCGCGATCTCCTCGCGGCGATGCGCGACATAGGCGTCGAGCTCCTCGCGGATCGCGGCGTCCATCACCGGCTCCTCGTAATCGTGCAAGGCCTGCTGCCAGAGCTCGGTCGCCCGCTCCAGCGCGTCCTTGCCGCCGGCTTCCTGCCAGGCGCCGTAATTCTGCCAGTTGGAGAGCATCGGTTGGTAGAAGGCGGTGGTGTAGCGCGACATGGTGTGCTCGGCGCCGAAGAAATGGCCGCCGGCCGGCACCGACTTGATCGCCTCGAAGCCGAGGTCGTCCTCCTGGAACGGCAGCGGCCGCAGAAACTCCATCATGTTCTGCAGGATCTCGACGTCCAGCACGAGCTTTTCGTAGGACGCTGTCAGCCCGCCCTCCAGCCAGCCGGCGGCGTGATAGATCAGATTGGCCCCGCCAAGCACCGCGCCCCAGGTCGCCATTTCAGTTTCGTAGGCCGCCTGCAGGTCGACGACGTTGGAGGCATTCGCGTTGGAGGTGCGGTAGGGCAAATTGTAGCGGCGCGCCAACTGCCCGGCGATGATGTTGGCCTTGGCGTTTTCCGGCGTGCCGAAGGCCGGCGCGCCCGACTTCATGTCGACATTGGAGGTGAAAGCGCCGTACATCACCGGCGTGCCGGGGTTGACGAGCTGCGTCAGCGTCACGCCGAACAGCGCCTCGGCATTCTGCTGGCAGAGCGCGGCGGCAAGCGTCACCGGCGTCATCGCGCCCATCAGCGTGAAGGGGGTGACCGTCACCGGCTGGCCATGCTCGGCCATGGCGATCAGGCCTTCGGCCATCGCGTCGTCGAACAGGCGTGGCGAGTTGATCGAGATGATCGTGGTCACGCCCGGCGAAGCGCGCATCTCCTCGACCGAGATGCCGCGCGCGATCGCCATCATGTTGATGCCGTCCATCGCCCTGGCGCGGCCAATCGCGGTGCAATGGAAGGAGAGGTCGCTCAGCGTCAGATTGGCGTGGTAGGTGTCGAGATGGCGCGAATTGGCCGGCAATTCGATCGGCGCTACCACCTGGTTGCCGATGATGTGGATGGCGTTGAAGTGGTGCGCCAGCCGGATGAAGTTTTGGTAGTCGGGGAGGTTGCCTGGACGCCGGCCGTTGATGCGGTCATGCACATTGGGCGGACCGGCGACCAGTCCGAAAACCAGCGAGTTGCCGCCGAAATGGAGCTGCTTTTCGGGATTGCGGCTGGTCAGCGTGAAGGAGGAGGGAACGTTGCGCAGCGCCTCGGCGACGATGCTCTCGTCGATGCGGATGGTGTTGCTCTCGCGATCGACGGTGGCGCCAGCCTTGGAGAACAGGTCCATCACCTTTTCGCTCATGACGCGGATGCCGAGTTCCGACAGGATGCGCATCGATGTCTTGTGCAACTGCTCCATGCGCTCCTCGTCGAGAAGCTGCATGGGCGGGTAGGGATTTTTCACGCTCTGCCACGGCAGTTGCGCGATGCCGCCGCCGCTGCGTCCGAGCTTCGATCGGCGACCGCCGCCGCGCCTGTCCTGTGACATCGGATTATTTCCTCCCGATCCTCTTTCTTCGCAATTCCGGACGGAAAACCGCTCACACTTTTCCTGGAATTGCTTTCAATAGCCGCGTTCCGGATTGACCACATTCTCCAGCGGCTCACCTTTGCGGTAGCGCGCCAGATTGTCGGCGAACATGTGCAACGACTTGATGTCCCAGCCGTCATAGACCGCCGCGCAATGCGGCGTGATGACGACGTTTTCGTAACCCCAGAGCGGGTGCTCGGCCGGCAGCGGTTCGGTCGCGAAAACGTCGAGCGCCGCGCCCTTGATCCGCTTGTTGTCGAGCGCGCTCAACAACGCGGCCTCCTCGACGACGCCGCCGCGCGAAATGTCGATGAGCACGGCGGACGGCTTCATCGCGGCGAAGGCGGCCTCGCCAAACAGACCGCGCGTGGTCGGCAGCAGAGGCACGCAGCAGACGATGAAATCGGCGCGGCCGATCAGTGCCAGCAGCGCGTCGGGACCATGAACCTCGTCGAGCGAGGGCATTGGTTTCGGCCGTGCGCGGACGCCCAGCGTGCGCATGCCCATCGCCTGGGCGCGGCGCGCGACGGCCTCGCCGGTCTTGCCGAGGCCGATGATGAGGAGGGTCTTGCCCTCGATCGGCTCGACGCGGCCGCCGCCCCATTGGCGGGCCTGCTGCCGGCGTTCGAAACCGCGCAGGTCGAGGGAGAAGGAGAGCATCGCGCCCAACGCATATTCGGCCAGCATGCCTGCGGCGACGCCGGCCGAATTCGTGACCATAACATGCGCCGGATCCCAGCGCCCGAGATGATCGGTGCCGGAGCCGCCGATCGACACCCATTTCACCGTCGGGCTCTCGACGAGAGCTTGGCGCGGATAGCGCGGCGTGCCGTCGAAGCGGATCGAATAGACCACTTCCGCGGCGGTTCGTTCGATCAAAGCGGGAAGGCCGGCATAGGTATCGCAGGCACGGACGTCGAGGTCCGGATGCGTCTCGGCGAGCACGGCTAGTGCGCCCGCCGGCTTGTCGGTGTGCAGGATGATTGTTGGGCGCGCCGACATCGCGAGCTCAATTGCGGCCGATATGGTCGGCGGCGCTGCCGAGGGCGGCAAGCAAAGCTCGGCCGCTTTCCAGTGTCGCATTCTCGTGCGGGGCGCGCAGGTTCAGCCAGCGCCGGTCGCCAGACTTGACCGCAAGTACGGCCTTCATCGCCGGGATCAGTCCGGCATCCTGGATCACCTTCCTGAACGCCTTGATGGCGGCATCCGCCTCGGTGACGTCCTCGCCCTTCCGGGCCGCGTCATAGAGGCGGCGGATGGCGGCGGCGTTCAGATTGACCGTGGCCGAGATGCAGCCAGCAGCGCCGCTCGCCAGACCCTTGGTGAGCTGCGCCTCCGAGCTTGGGAACACCGAGATACCGGGCGCGGCGGCGATGACGGCGGCTGTGTTGTTCCAGTCGCCGGCGCTGTCCTTGTAGGCGACGACGGTGTCCGGAAAGGCCTTGCTTAGCCTGGCCGTCAGAGCGGGGCTGACCGGCACACCCGAATTCTGCGGGATGTGATAGAGGATCACGCGCATCGAAGGCTTCGCCACCTTCTCGATCAGCTCGCTGTAATAGCGCGCCTGACCATTGTCGCCGGCGCCGGTGTAGAAGAAGGATGGCAGCACCATGACCGCGGTGCAGCCGAGGCCGACGGCATGCGCCGAAAGCTCGACCGTTTCCGGCAGCGCGGTGACGCCGGTGCCGGGCATCAGCCGGTCCGGCGCGATGCCGGCCTCGACCAGCCATTCCAGCGCCTGCATGCGCTCGCGCAAGGACACCGACAGCGCTTCGCCCGTCGTGCCGAAGGGCGAGAGGAAATGCGCGCCCTGGCCGAGCACCCATTTAGCGTGGGAGATCCAGAGATCGCGCGCGATGCGGCCGTCGTCTTCGAACGGCGTCAAGATCGGGGCGATGGTTCCTTGCGGGCGGGTCATGAATGTCCTCTATGCTGGTCTGTGTGGCCGGCCACCGATGCCACGGCGCGGGCGAAGTAGGCCGAAGCGGTGACGTCGAAGAGTATGTCGAAACCTGCCGGCGAACGGAACGTCACGGCCTCGATATGGCCGACGCGGGTCTGGGCGATATCATCGGCGCCGAATTTTTGCGATCTCAGGTCCAGCGCGCAAAGACTGCACATCGCTTCGGCGAGGCGGGGGCCGGAAAGCCGCATCCATGCCCACCCTTCCTCGCGCCATGACGAGTAGCCTTTCGGCGCCGGGGCGGCCTGCCAGATGGCTTTAACATCGGCGAGAGTTTCCGCGGCGTCCTCCGCGAGGAGCAGGATGTCCTCGTTGCCGAGCCGAAGGACCCTCGTACCGCGATGCTCGCCGATGCGGTTGACTGCGGGGAGGGGAATGCCGCGCTGGCCGAGCCAGTCGGCGCTGCCGCCGCCTTTCAGGCCGAAGCGCGGCTTGTCTGTAAGATCGCTCAGCGTGACCGCGCCGGAAATCAGCGTCGTGCCGTCGGCCGCGCCGCCGGGCATGAAGGGATGGAGGCGGGTCGCGGTGCCGTCGGCCATCTTAGATCTCCTGCCGCGCATTGGTCGGATCGAAGAAGGCGTGGCCGACGACCGGCACGTGGACCAGCTCGCCATTGCGGCACTTCACCGTCACGCGGCTGCCTTCCGCCTGGTCCTCGACGTGGACATAGGCCAGCGCAATATAATGCCCGAGCGACGGCGAATATCCCACCGAGGTGATCTGGCCGACGGGAGCGCCATTGCGCAGCACCAGGCAGCTTTCGCCAGGGATGTTGCTGGCGCCGGCGGGGAATTGCAGCCCGACCAGCTTGCGCGTCTGCCCGAGCCTTGCGCGCATCTCGATGGAGCGCTTGCCGACGAAGAACGGCTTCTTCTTCGAGACCGCCCAGCCGAAGCCGAGTTCGTCGGGCGTGGTGATCGCATCCGTATCCTGTCCGATCAGGATGTGGCCCTTCTCCAGGCGCAATATGCGCGACGCCTCCAGCCCGTAGGGGCGCAGGCCATGCGGCCGTCCCGCGGCCATCACGGCATCCCAAAGCGCGGGAGCCAGGCTTGAGGGGCAGTGCAGTTCGTAGCTTAGTTCGCCCGTGAAGCCGATGCGCATCACCCGCACCGGAACGCCGGCGACGGTGCCTTCGCGGCCGCTGAGATAGGGGAAGGCGTCGCGGCTGAAATCAATGTCGCTCTGCAGCGCTTCGAGCACTTGGCGCGCCTTGGGTCCGGTGACGTTGAGGCCTGAGAAGGCGCCGGTGAGATTGAGCACGTCGACCTTCAGTCGCCACTCGGCATTCCAGAACAGCATGTCGGCATAGACGCGCGCCACCGCGCCGGTGGTTGCCGTCACATAGAACTGGTCCTGCGCCATCCGGTAGGCGACGCCATCGTCGACCACCGAGCCCATCTCGTTGAGCATCAGGCAGTAGCGCACGCGGCCGACAGGCTGGCTGGCATGCGCCATCGTGTAGAGGCGATCGAGGAACTCGCCGGCGTCCGGCCCGCGGATCTCCAACTTGCCGAGCGTCGAGACGTCGAGCAGGCCGACGCCTTCGCGCACCGCCAGGATTTCTTCGCGGACGGCTTCGTCAGCACTGCTGGAGTCACTGTAATGATAGGGCCGCCACCATGCGCCGACCGGTTTCATCGCGGCGTTGAGTGCGACGTGCCTTGCATGCAGCGCCGTGCGGCGTTCCAGCGCCTCGTGGTGGCCGGCAAGCACGCCGAGCGTTTCCGGCCCCACGGGAGGACGCGCCGTGGTGATGCCGATCTCGCCGACCGTCCGGCCGGTTGCCTCGGCGACGATCCGGGCGGTCGCCAAGGCCGAGTGACGTCCCTGGCTCGGGCCCATGCCGACAGTGGTGAAGCGCTTGACCAGCTCGATCTCGCGATAGCCGTCCTTGGTGGCGTTCTGCAGATCCTTGACCTGCAGATCCTCGTCGAAATCGACGAAGTCGCGTCCCTTGGGATCGGCGACGATCGGTTGCACATAGCGTGGCCGGGCGACTTTTGGGCTGGCCGCCGGAGGCTCATCGGCAACCGCATGGCCGAGTCTCGAGAGCGCGGCCGACGCCGCGCGCCGGCCGCTGGCGATGGCATCCTCGATCTCGTCCGTGCCGGCAACGGCGCCGGCGAGATGGACCGGACCTTCCGGCAGCGTGATCGCCATCGTTTGCGTGGCGGCGTCGTACCCGACCTTGCCGCCGGCCTGACACGGCAACTGCCACGCCGGGGCGCTGCCGATCGAAACCGTCAGCAGGTCGCAGGCGATCCAGCTTCCGCCGACACGGACGCGGGCGAGGTGACGATTTCCGGCCGTGCCTTCCGCCGCCTCGATAGTCGCGCCTTTGCGGATGGCGACGCCCTTGCCGCGGAGATCCGCTTCCAGCGGACTGGTAGCGCCGGCAGATCTCGGATCGACCAGCTCGACGACCGATACGCTGGCGTCCAACAGATCGAGCGCCGTCCGGTAGCCGTCGTCATGGGCGGCCAGCACCACGGCACTGTCGCCAGGCCGCACGCCATAGTGGCGGATCAGGCGCTGCGCGGCTCCGCCGAGCATGACCCCCGGCAGGTCGTTGTTGCGGAAGACGGCCGGCTGCTCGATGGCGCCAGTCGCCAGGATCACCTCCCGGGCGCGTGTCCGATGGAGGCGATCGCCGTGAATCAGCGGCAGCCAATTGTCCTCGTACCAGCCATTGCAGACGGTGCCGGTCAGCAGCTTGAGATTGGGCAGCGCCGCGAGCCGTGACGACAGGCCGGAGAGGACGGCCGGATCGTAGCGGCCATAGCTTAGCGCGCCGCCGATCTCGGGATTCTCCTCGCACAGCACCACATCGGCGCCGGCATCCGCGGCGGCAATGGCGGCGCTCAGTCCCGTCGGGCCGGCGCCGACGACGAGCACGTCGCAATGCAGATGCGTCTTGTCGAAATGCCGGTGCGGAGCCTTGGTGTCGACCACGCCGAGGCCCGCCTTGCGGCGGATCATCGGCTCCCAGAATTTCAGCCAGCTGTCGCGGCCCGGCCCCATGAAGGTACGATAGTAGAAGCCGACCGGCAGGAAGCGGCCGAACCTGTCCATTATGGCGTCGCGATCGCGCTCGAGCGAGCCGTTGATATTCTGGGCGCTAACCCGCAACCCTTCGCTGATCGGCGTCCGCTCAGCGGCGGCGTTCGGCTCGAACGGCAGCTGCACCAGCGCGTTGGCGTCGGCCCCGGTCATCGACAGGATGCCGCGCGGGCGGTGGTATTTGAACGAGCGCGACAGCACCCATTGGCCGGACGCGGCGAGCGCGCTGGCGATGCTGTCGCCTTCATAGCCTTCAAAAGGCTTGCCCTCGAAGCTGAAGCGGATGCGGCGGCTTCGGTCGATCCGGCTTCCGAAGGGGGCGGGCAGCCGGTTCATGCGTGGTCCCGCAGGTCGGAGGCGTCGAAGGTGCGGATGATCTCGTTGCTGACCAGGTCGCGCTCGGCCAGGAAGAAATAGTTGCTCGGCACGTGCCGCCACCATTCGACCACGATGCCCTTGCGGTTTTCGGCCCGGAACAGGTGCCGCGACCAGTCCCTGTCGGCGGTTGCGTTCGGATCGGGTCGCGCGCGCATCGGTCCGAAGGACTGGAACTCGTCGATGTTGCGCGGGCTGTTCATGGGGCAGGTGAGCAGTTTCATGGATCAATGGCTCGCGGCGGTCGCGCCCATTTCATTGAGCAGCCGGAAGGTTTCGAACCGCTCCAATGCAAATGGCTTCAGGATGTCGGGCATGCGGCCCTCAGCGATCGTCTGCGCCATGCGCTTGCCGGCGACGGGAGTCGCCTTGAAGCCCCAGGTGCCCCAGCCGCAGTCAAGCCAGAGATTGGTGAGCGGACTCGCCCCCATGATCGGGCTGTAGTCCGGCGTCATGTCGGTGATGCCGGCCCATTGCCTCAGCAGCCGCACGCCCTGCAGGAAAGGAAAGAGGTGGACGGCGCCTTCGGCGAGGTGCTCCTTCATGTCGAGCGTCGAGCGCGTCGAATAGAGCTGGTAGGGGTCGGAGCCGCCGCCGATGACGACCTCGCCGCGCGAGGATTGCACCAGATAGGTGTGCAGCGAGACCGAGGAGACAAGCGTGTCCAGCCAGGGTTTCAACGGCTGGGTCACCATGGCCTGTAGCGGGTAGCAGCGGATCGGAAGCTCGACGCCGGCCATCAGCGCCACGTCGTAGTTCATGCCGCCGGTGGCGATCAGCACCTGGCCGCAGGCGACGCGGCCTCGGTTCGTCTTGACGGCCTGGACGCGGTCGCCGATGACCTCGAAGCCTTGCACTTCGGTGCGCTGATGGATCTCGACTCCGCGCCGCGATGCCTGGGCGGCATAGCCCCAGGCGACTGCGTCGTGGCGCGCCGTTCCGCCGTCGGCGTGCCAGAGCCCGCCGAGGATTTCGAGCGGGCCGCCATAGTCCATGTTCAGCAGCGGACAGAGCTCCTCGACGCCCTTCTGGTCGACGACCTCGGTGCGCGTGCCCATGTGCTTGCCCATCTCGGCGCGCATATGGAAGCTGCGCATCGTCGCCTCTGTATGCGCAAGCGTCAGCTGGCCGCGCTGCGAGAACATGACGTTGAAGTCGAGCTCTTGCGACAGCCGCTCGAACAGCTCGACGCCCTCCTTGTAGAAGGCGATGCCTTCCGGGGTGATGTAGTTGGAGCGGATGGTGGTGGTGTTGCGCGCCGTGTTGCCGCCGGCGAGGTAGCCCTTCTCCAGGACCGCCACGCTCTTTATGCCGTGATATTTGGCAAGATGATGCGCGCAGGACAGTCCATGTCCGCCGCCGCCGATGATGACGACGTCGTAGGCCGGCTTCAGCTCCGGCGTTGCCGGGATGTCGCCGCTGACCGGATAGTCCCTGCTGAGACCATATTTCAGAAGTCTAAGAGGCATTGCGGGCTCAGCTCGAGGCCTCGGGAGGATCGTAGAGCAGCGCCGAGAGATCGGAGAAGCGGCTGTCGCGGTCGTCGAGCGAAAGCACCGCGTCGCGGATCGCCGCGGCGCGGCCGGATCCGAGCACGGGCGCGGCGAACTCCATATATTTGGCCTCGACGTCCTGCTTCGACATCGGCGCTTCGGGGCCGCCGCGCGCGTGCACGTCGCCAGACATCAGCACGCGTCCATCATTGGTCGTGATGATGACGTCGGCCCAGCGGCCGGCCGGGAAGCGGGCGCTGTGGCGCTCTGTCTCGGTCACGCTGATGCGGGTGAGCATGTCGGCGACAGCCGGATCGGCGAGCCCGGCGCCGGAAATATGCTCGAGCCCGATGCGCCGGTGGATGATGAAGGTCGCGACGGCGAAGCGCAGGCTGTACTGCGCCTTCGAGGTCGTGTCCGGCATGCCGTCGAACAGGGTGGCGGCATAATGGAAGCTGTTGATCTGGACATGGGCGATGTCGGAGGCGCCGAGATTGTGCGCCAGGCAGAGCCCACGCACCGCGTCGATCGCCGCATGCGCCCAGCGGCAGATCGGATAAGGCTTCACATACTGATGCAATGACTGCCAGAACACGCCGAGGTCCTGCCAATGCCTCGCAACCTCCGGCGCCTCGACGGTGATCGCCGGCGCTCCGGTGAAGCCGCGTTCGGCCAGCACCGCCGCCGAAAGGCCGATGAGGGCGCCGGGGCCGGAGCCGTCATGCAGCATGGTCGGCGTGGCGATCTCGCGCATCATCTGGCTGCGCGGGCCATGATACTCGGCAATGCCGAGCGCCTCGCGCAATTGCGCTTCGTCCAGCCGCCGCAGACGCGCCGCGACCGCCGCCACGCCCAAGGCGTTCCAGGCGCCGGAGGTGTGATAGTCGCTCACCGTCGCATGCAGGGCGATGCCGGCCCGGCCGGCGACTTCATAGCCGATGACCAGCGACGCCAGCGCCTCCGGCCCGGTGAGGTCGGGCCTTGCTTCCGCGAGCGCGGCAAGCGCCGGCACGACCGCGACGCCGATATGGCCCTTGGTGGGGCTGTAGCCGTCATGGCCGTCAAGGTTGTCCGTCTGCGTGGCGACTGCGTAGGCCGCGCCGGCAATGCTGGCGCGCCGCCCATCGAACAGCATGCGGGCCGAGTATTGCGGATCGTTGGAACCGTAGAGCAGCACGGCGGCATCGCGGGCGATCCGGCCTGCTTCCATCGGTCCTGCCGCGATGGCGATGCCGAGCGTGTCGAGCAGCAGGTAACGCGCCTGTTCCAGCACCGCTGTGGGGAAGACGCAAGCGGGACGGCGCAGCACGAAATCGGCAAGGCGCGTGAACGTATCGGAACTGACGACAGGCCCCTCACGCCGGTACGACGGCACAGCCACGCGCTTATCTCCCCTGTCTTCTCACAACATCATTAAATTGGGTTCATCGCGCAGGCACGCGATTAGTTTGGCGGCTTTGGCCAAAAATATTGATGCCATGTCGCTTGTCCGCGATTGAACGGCCGGTCGCCCATGCGATAGCTATGGACATTACGCAGCTGGAGACCGGGATGAAGCCGCCACCCCCCTTGAACTATATCCGCTCGTTCGAGAGTTCTGCCCGCCATTTGAGCTTCACCACGGCTGCCAAGGAACTGGGTTATACGCAAGCCGCGGTCAGCACGCATGTGCGCGCGCTCGAACACTATATCGGCCGGCAGCTGTTCATCCGCTATCCGCGCAGCCTGAAGCTGACCGAGATGGGGGAGGCGTTCCTGCCGACCTTGCGCCAGGCGCTCGACCAGATCGACCAGGCGACCGAAGCGATCGTGGCGTCCTCGCGAAACAAAACCGTGGTCGTCTCCTGTCCGATGAGCCTTGCGGAAAACTGGCTGGCGGGCTGCATGGCCGCGTTCCGCAAGAAGCATCCCGAGATCGAGATCGTGCTGCACGGCACGATCTGGGAAGACTTGAGCGAACAGATCGCCGACATCACCATCTCGACGCGGCGCTTCGACGACCGGCCGCCTTCGGCGATCCCGCTCTGGAACGACGAGCTGGTCCTGCTCTGTGCCCCGAGCATGCTCGAGGGCGAGCATGCGCTGAAGACGCCGCAGGACATGCTCAAGGTGGACTGGATCTTCGTGCATGGCCGGCAGGAATACTGGCAGGTGGTGACCGAGGCGCTCGGCGTCGACATGGAGGACCACGACAAGGGCCTGTCGACCAACGCCTCCAACATCGCGCTCGAACTGGCTGCCATGGGCGCCGGCCTAGTCGCCACGCAACGCTCTCTATCTCACGCCTATATGCATCGCGGGCTGCTGGTCGAGCCGTTTCCGGTGCGGCCGCCAAGCCCCTGGAATTACTATCTGACCGAGAGCCAGCTCTCGAAGGGAAACATTGCCCGCACGGTCAGGGAATGGATCCTGTCCAGGGCCAGGGAGGACGCCGCCCGACCTTAGAGTTTGACGCAATTCCGGACGGAAAACCGTTACACACTTTTCCTGGAATTGCTCCAGCACCGGTTTCAGCCTCAAAAAATTGGCGCGCCAATGGCATTGTTTTTTAGGCCTTAACGGCCGGTTTTCTGCGGTTTGTGAAGGGCCGAGCCCTTCCGGGATTTTTGCATCGCCCCTAACATGCGTGCCGCAAGGGGAATGCAACGGGCAAAAAGCCCTGAACCGGAGAACAACGATGACAATGTTCAAGAGCAACGGTGACCGCGTCCCGGCGGTCATCGAAAGCTACGCAGCCGAAGTCAAGAAGGGCGGAATGGACCGCCGCGAATTCCTGGCCATGGCCAGCGTGATGGGCGCTTCCACGGCGCTCGCCTATTCGATGGCGGGGATCGAGCCGGCCAAGGCCGCCGCACCGTTGCCCGGCAAGAAGGGCGGCATCCTGAAGATGCAGATGATCATCAAGGACATGAAGGATCCGCGCGCCTGGGACTGGTCGGAGATCGCCAATGTCATGCGCCAGTGCAACGACTACATGATCCGCTACACCACCGACTTCACCTTCGAGGGCCATCTGGTCGAGAGCTGGGAGGTAAGCGACGACGCCACCGAATACACGCTGCATCTGCGCAAGGGGGTGAAATGGTCGAACGGCGACGACTTCAATGCCGACGACATCGTCTACAACATCGAACGCTGGTGCGATAAGACGGCCGAAGGCAATTCGATGGCCGGCCGCATGAGCTCGCTGATCGATCCCGCCACCAAGAAGGCCGCCGCCGGCGCAATCACCAAGGTCGACGACCATACGGTGAAGCTGAAATGCCGCCAGTCGGACGTCACCATCATCCCCGGCTTTTCCGACTATCCGGCGGTCATCGTCCATCGCGACTTCGACAAGAACGGCGCCGACATGCTGAAGACGCCCGGCACCGGCCCCTATGAGCTGATCTCCTACAAGGTCGGCGAGTCGGCTTCGGTGAGGCGGCGCAAGGACTTCACCTGGTTCGGCGGCGAGCCCTATCTCGACGGCGTCGACTGGGTCGACTATGGATCGGACGCCTCCAACCCCGCCATCGGCAGCGCCTTCGAGGCCGGCGAGATCGACTGCAACTACCAGACGGTCGGCGGGACCGTCGATCTCTATGACAGCATGGGCCTGGTCAAGGAGCAGGTGGTCACCGCCGGCACGATCGTGCTGCGCACCAACGTGACCAACAAGCCTTACGACGACAAGCGGGTCCGCAACGCTATCCAGCTCGCGGTCGACAATGAGACGGTGCTGAAGCTCGGCTATAGCGGTCTCGGCCAGGTCGCCGAAAACCATCACGTCTGCCCAATCCATCCGGAATATTACGAGCTGCCCAAGGTTCCGCGCGACCTGGCCAAGGCCAAGGCGCTGATGGCCGAGGCCGGCCAGACGGACCATGAGTTCGAGCTGATCTCCTACGACGCCGACTATGTGAAGGACCCGGCCGACGTCGTCGCCGCGCAGATGCGCGACGCCGGCTTCAAGGTCAAGCGCACCATCATCCCGGGCTCATCGTTCTGGAACGACTGGACGAAATATCCGTGGTCGACCACCGACTGGGGCATGCGGCCGCTGGGCGTGCAGGTGCTGGCGATCGCCTATCGCAGCGGCGAGGCGTGGAACGAGTCCGGCTATGCCAATCCTGAGTTCGACAAGAAGCTCAACGAGGCGATGGCCGTCGCCGACCCGGCCAAGCGCAAGGAGCTGATGAAGGAGGTGGAGTTCATCCTGCAGGACTCCGGCATTCTGGTTCAGGCGTTCTGGCGGTCGCTCTACCGCCACCATGCCACCTATGTGAAGAACCTCGGCATGCACCAGACCTTCGAGCTGCAACTAGACAAGGTCTGGCTGGACAAGGCCTAGATCGGGCGGATCGATGCAATATTCAGGGGCGCATCCGCGCCCCTGAATTCACCGGCGACTGCGATCGATCAGTCAGCTAAATGAAATCCCAAAGCGCTGCCAAAGAGCGCGAAGCAAGTCGCCGAACAAAGGGAAGAAAGCTCAATTATGCGTACTCATGCACAAGCCGTTGTCATTGGCGGCGGCCTGATCGGCTGCTCGATCCTTTATCATCTCGCCAAGTTCGGCTGGACGGATGTCGTGCTTCTGGAGCGCAGCGAGCTGACCTCCGGTTCGACTTGGCACGCGGCGGCCAACATCCACGGCCTGCATGATTCCACCAACATCAGCCGGCTGCAGCACTACACGATGGCGCTCTACAAGGAGCTGGAGGCCGAGACCGGCCAGGGCTGCGGCATCTTCCAGCCGGGCTCGCTCTATCTCGCCCAGACCGAGGCGCGCGAGCATCAGTTGCGGCTCCAGGAAGCCAAGGCGCGTCGCTACAAGATGAATTTTTACGAGGTCGGCCGCGACGAGGCGGAGCGGCTGCATCCGCTGGTCGATTTCGGCGGCATTCGCTGCATCATGTATGAGCCGGAGGGCGGCAATGTCGATCCGTCCGGCGTGACGGCGGCCTATGCCGCGGGCGCGCGCCAGCGCGGCGCCCAAATCCATCGCTTCACGCCGGTCACGGCGACGGAGGCGCAAGCGGACGGCAGCTGGATCGTGCGCACGCCGAAGGGCGACATCCGCACGCAATGGGTGGTCAACGCCGCCGGCCTGTGGGGCAGGGAGGTCGCCGCCATGGCCGGGCTGCAACTGCCGCTGATCCCGACCGAGCACCAGTATTTCGTCACCGAGACCATTCCCGAAATCGCCTCCATGGGCCGGCGCCTGCCTTCGGTCGCCGACCGCGACGGCGAATATTATCTGCGCCAGGAGGGCCTGGGGCTGCTGATCGGCGCCTATGAGCGCAACATGAAGTTCTGGGCCGAGGAAGGCACGCCGCTGGATTTCGGCCACGAGCTGTTTCCCGACGATCTCGACCGCATCGAAGAAAACATGATGCGCGCCGTCCAGCGTGTCCCCGCCGCCGCCACAGCCGGCGTCAAGAAGGTGATCAATGGCCCGATGATCTGGTCGCCTGACAGCGCGGTGCTGTTCGGGCCGGTGCCGGAGCTCAGCAATTATTTCTGTTGCAACGGCATCATTCCCGGCTTCTCGCAGTCGGGCGGCATGGGCAAGCTCGCCGCCGAATGGCTGATCGAGGGCGAGCCTTCGCTCGACATGTTCGGCTGGGACATGGCGCGGTTCGGTCATTGGGCGGGCAAGTCCTTCACCAAAGCGCGCGTGCAGGACCAGTACAGCCACCGTTTCAAGATCCATTTCCCCAACGAGGAGCGCGCCGCCGGCCGTCCGGTGCGTACCCGGCCGGTTTACGACATGCAGAAGGAGATGGGCGCCGTGTTCGGCCTCAATTTCGGCTGGGAACATCCGTTGTGGTTCGCCGCGGCAGGCGAGCCGCGCGAGGAGACGGTCGGCTTCACGCGCCAGAACTGGTGGGGGCCGGTGGGTCGCGAGGCGCGCATGCTGCGCGAACATGCCGGCATCATCGACATCTCCAATTTCGCCAAATACGAAGTGAAGGGCCCGGGCGCGGAAGCCTGGCTGAATGCGCTCTTCGCCAACCGGATGCCGGCTAAGGTCGGCAACTCCTGCCTCACGCCGCTGATCGGCAAGCGCGGCGGCATCGCCGGCGACTTCACCGTGACCAGACTGGCGGAGGACGAGTTCATGGTGATCGGCTCGGGCATGGCCGAGCGTTTTCATCAGCGCTTCTTCAAATCGGTGCCGCTGCCCGAAGGCACAACCTTCCGCTCGCGCACCGAGGAGCTCGGCGGCTTCAATGTCGCCGGACCGAAATCGCGCGAATTGCTGCAGCGGCTCACCAATGACGACCTGTCGAACGAGGCCTTCCCCTTCATGCGCTCGCGTCAGATCACCGTGGCCGGC
Source organism: Mesorhizobium sp. M2A.F.Ca.ET.043.02.1.1 (assembly GCF_003952405.1). Classification (NCBI taxonomy): domain Bacteria; kingdom Pseudomonadati; phylum Pseudomonadota; class Alphaproteobacteria; order Hyphomicrobiales; family Phyllobacteriaceae; genus Mesorhizobium; species Mesorhizobium sp. M2A.F.Ca.ET.043.02.1.1. Next base: position 500,149 of record NZ_CP034445.1, on the reverse strand, counting down.
GTCGATGTCGTGGCGCTCAGGGTCTCCTTCACCGGCGATCTCGGCTGGGAGCTGCACTGCAAGGCTGCCGACCAGGTCGAGCTCTACAGCGCGCTGCTCAAGGCGGGCGCGGAAGTCGGCGCCGGGCCGGTCGGCTCGCGGGCGCTGATGTCGCTGCGCGTCGAGAAGGGCTACGGCAGCTGGAGCCGCGAGTACTCGCCGGAATACTGGCCGCAGGAGGTCAAGCTCGATCGCCTGATCAAGACGGACAAGGACTTTCTCAATCGCGACGCCTATCTCGCCGTCGCCGAGAAGCCGGCGCGGGACGAGCTCATCATGCTTTCCGTCTCGGCCAAGGATGCCGACGCCACCGGTGGCGAGCCGATCTTCCTGCCGGACGGCACGCCGATCGGCCAGGTGTCGTCGGGAGCCTATGGCTATTTTGTTGAGCAATCGCTGGCGATGGGCTACGTCAAGGCAGGAACCGCCAAGGCCGGCGACAAGGTGACCGTCGCCATACTAGGCAGGCCCCATGATGCGGTGCTGCTCGCGCATCCGCCCTTCGACCCGGAGGGCAAGCGGCTGCGGTCGTAGGGGCAGCCGTCGCCTGAGACCGCCAGGCGGCGATTGCCGCCGGCCGCCTCAGCCGCCGAAGCGGCTCAGCCAATGGCGGGCGATGTCGGAGCGGCGGCAGACCCAGATATCGGGATTGGCGGTGATCTTGTCGAGGAAGCGCTCCAGGCCGATCATGCGGCCGGGACGCGCAGCCAGCCGGCAATGCAGCGACACCGTCATCACGCGCGGTGTCTTCTGGCCTTCTTTCAGCAGCCAGTCGACGCCGTCGCTGACATAGTCGAAGAACTGGCTGCCGGTCTCCAGACCGGAGCCGCGCGAAAAGCGGCTGTCGTTGTTGTCGAAGCTGTGCGGCACGACCAGATGCCGCTTGCCGCCGACATCGACGAAATAGGGCAGGTCGTCATTGTAGTCGTCGCAGTCGAACAGGAAGCCGCCATGCTCGACGACCAGGCTTCTGGTGTTGAGGCTTGGCCGGCCGGTGTACCATCCGAGCGGATCGATGCCGGTGATCTTGCGGACCGCGTCCACCGTCATGGCGATATGCTGGCGCTCTTCCTCTTCGCTGAGGGGCGCGTAGTCGATCCAGCGCCAGCCATGGCAGACGATGTCGCTGCCGAGTGCCGCGATCGCCTTGCCCGCGGCTGGGTTGAGCTCCAGCGCGCGGCCGACGATGTAGAAGGTCGGGATGACGCCCTTGTCCCGGAACAGCGAGATCAGCCGCCACACGCCGACGCGCGAGCCGTATTCATAGAGCGATTCCATGTTGCGGTTGCGCAAGCCGGGAACGGCCGGCGACACGGCAAGGTCGGACAGGATCGCCTCGGAAACACCGTCGCCTTCGCCGATCGAGTATTCCGCGCCTTCCTCGTAGTTGACGACGATGTTGAGCGCCAGTTTCGCGCCGTCCGGCCATTCAGCCTGCGGAGGCCGCTCGCCATAGCCGATGAAGTCGCGGGCGGGCAGATACGGCATGTCTGACGTCACGTCTTGAAATCCCCTCGGATGAAGCCCTTACCAGCATTGCCGGCCGCGCAGGGCGGTCAGGATATGCAGCGTGCGATCCATGACGTCCTGCGGCCCGATCGTGATGCGCAGGCAATCGACCAGGCCGTAGCCGGAGAGGCCGCGCACGATGATGTCGGCGCCGCGCAAAGCATTGTCGGCCGCCGCCGCTGCCGCCGTGTCTCCAAAGCGGACCAGGACGAAATTCGTCCGGCTTTCCGGGACCTCGTAGCCGGCCGCCCGCAAGCCTTGCGCGAAGCGGTCGCGAATGTCCGATGTGCTCGCCACCGTCGCGCGCATATGGGCCTGGTCCTCGACGGCCGCGACGGCCATGGCAAGGCTGACCGTCGAGACCTGGTTTGAGTTCTGCATCTTGCGCACCTCGGCGGCGATCTGGGGTGCGAACAACCCCCAGCCGACGCGCGCGCCGGCCAGCCCGTATGCCTTGGACAGACTGCGCAGGACGACGGTGTCGCCGCGCCCGGCCAGCGCGAAGATTGCCTGCGGATCCTGGTCGTCGAATTCGCCATAGGCCTGGTCGATCATCAGGAGAACGTCGCCGGGAAGCGCCGCGCGCAGGCGCAGCAGCTCGGCGTTTTTAATGCGCGTGCCGGTCGGGTTGCCCGGATTGCAGACGAAGACGATGCGCGCCGCCGGCGTGAGAGCCGCCAGGATGGCGTCGATCGAGACCTCAAAGTCGCGCTCGGCCGCCTTGACATAGGCCGCCCCAACACGCGCGGCCGCCGAGGCGACGAAATTATAGGCGTAGCTGGTGGCGAGCACGTCGGCGCTCGGACCGGCGAAGGCCGCAATGGTGCAGGCGATCAGCTCCATCGAGCCGGCGCCGCACAGGACAAGGTCGCGCTCGACGCCGTAGGTTTTTGCGATGGCCTCGCGCAGCAAGGTCCAGTCTGGGTCTGGATAAAGATGGCTGCGCGCCACGGCATCGCGGCCGGCCTCGATCGCCTTGGGGCTGGGCGGGAAGGCGCTCTCGTTCTGCGCCAATGTCGGCCGGTCATAGCCGCCGAAATTCGCCAGCGCGAAAGCGGACATGGCCTCGATATGGGCGGCGGCTTTCAAGGGCACGGCATAAAGGTCCGGCTATCGGCTTGTCGACAAGGTGTTGCGAAGGAAGGCTAAGGCAGGGCGGCCAAGCGGCAAAGCAAAATTCGCCGGCACAATGGCTATGGGAATTTGGCCCATGCCGGGTTGGTGGCGCCGGTCCTGGCTCCGTTTCCTCAATTAGACGGGCCAGCCAGCTTTGTGCTGCTCAGTGTTTTCGCCAGAGATGGCTACATGTCGTATCGGGGCACCATCTTCGGCGACCGCAGTTCCTGGGCCATTTTTGCCGCCTGGAAGATCGTCATAAGGACGTAGGTCGTTTCACCTTCGGTCGAGTTTATGGCCAAGACCACTCGGCCAATCTCGTCACTCATGGCGCAAGACCAATCCTTGACTGCAATCGCCCGTTTCCCCGCCATGTGCCCCTGCCTTTCCTTCGCGAGGTTATTTGGCGTCGTAAAAACCAGCAATTTGGACTGAATGCCCATTGCGTTGGGCCTAACGTCGTTGGCTAACCAGCAAGCCAGTGCTCCTGAATTTCAGCAGCCCGTGGCTGAATGCAAAAGGAAGGTGCGCTGTCACTGTAATCTTGCAATTGGTTATCGAGATTGTCATCAACTCTGCGCGGCGTTCAGGGTTTAAACGCGTCGCGATTGACGGTGATGGCTGGGGGCTTCCACCCGAAGCCTCCAGGCATATCCAACGCAGCGCTACGGAAACTTCGCTCGACTTCAGCGGTATAGGTGCCGTCGTTCTCGAAACGGTCCCAGAGAATGAAGCCGATAATGAGCGCGATGACGAACAGGGGCCAACGCATCGGACAGTCCCTCAGATGCCCGACCGATATTATCTGCCAGTGGACCCATAAATACAAGCTATTGCTAATATATAGTGACTTGGCGTGACAGCTACCTATGACCGGGAACTAGGACTGGTCGCCAGGTTGCCGGCTGGGCGAATCGCCCAAGTCTGGACTGGGGGCACGAAAATTCCATCGCCGATGCGCCCTCTGCAGGCCGATCCGCTCATCAAAGACGCGATCCATGGTGCCAAGTCTACTCTTCGAGCGGTTCCGGTGTAGATCGGCACCCAGCGAAGTCGAGTTGTATAGATATGCCGCAGATCAGCCGATTTTGGCTGCTCTGAAAAACTCTGAAGATCTTGGAATTGTTGGCTCCCCGGGCCGGATTCGAACCAGCGACCAACCGGTTAACAGAGGGTTTCCAATGCGACTTTCTGGATCAGCGTGCGACACCCTGAATTTCTAAAAATTCTATGGATAACAACTAATTAGCGTTTCATCCTGTCGCGACCTGTCGCAGCCGGTATCGACAAAGCTCGTGGTTTTTTGTAGATTATTCTGTAGATCACTCACGGAACCCGGGTAAACCGGTTGTAGCAAAATTGGTCGCTGGACAGATGCCGAAACTCGAACTCACCGACAAATTCTGCCAGGCCGCCAAGGCCGGTTTCGGCCGAAAAGCCGACTATTTCGATACGACCGTCAAAGGTCTTGTGCTGCGCGTCTCGGCGGGTGGGCAAAAGACTTGGTTCGTGGTTTACGGGCCGCCCGACAAGCGGCAATGGTTGAAGCTCGGCACCTATCCCGAGATACCGCTCGGCACCGACAAGGGTGCTCGCCAGAAGGCCAAGGACACTCGTGCAAGCGTGCAAGAGGGCGGCGACCCTGTGGCCGCCAAGAAGGCGCACGCCGCCTCAATGACCGTCTCTGATTTGGTCGAGAGCTATCTCACCCGCCGGGCATCATCGCGGCGGTCGGTCGATGAGATTGCGCGCCGGCTGCGCAAGAATGTGTCCGGCTATGACGCTGACGGAAAGAAGGTCGAGAAGGCATCATCTGGTTGCATCGGCGAGGTGAAGCTCGCGGACCTGCATCGTCGCGACATCACCAAGGCGATCGACGCGGTGAAGGACCGGGGCGCGGCCGTCGAGGCGAACCGGGTGTTCGAGGATATTCGCGCCATGATCCGATGGGGGCGCGGTCGTGGCGATCTGGACAGCAACTTGACCGAAGGTATGGCGAGGCCGACCGAAACGGTCGAGCGCAACCGCGTGCTGACGGCCGACGAGATCAAGACGATGTGGGCAGCCTTGCCCGAAGCCGACATGCGGGAAAGCACCCGCCGCATTCTGCGCCTGTGCCTGGTTACCGGACAGCGTGTTGGCGAGATCGCCGGCATGGAGCACGGCGAACTGGACTTGACACGCGGCCTTTGGACGATACCAGCCAGGCGCGCGAAGAACGGCCGCGACCATGTTGTCCCGCTGTGCGAAATGGCAATCCGGATCATCGGCGATCAGATCGCAGACGTGAAGGCGCTGTCGGAGCGCAAGGGTAGGGCGGTACCGCATTTCGTTTTTCCTGGACCGGGCGCCCGTGCAGCCGTCACCGGCGCATCTGTCCCGAAGGCAGTGAAGCGAGAAGAGATTACCAAGCGCGGCGTAGCAATGATCATGGGCATTGCACCGTGGACGCCGCATGACCTTCGGCGATCTGCTGCGACGGGCATGGAAGAAATCGGCATTTCGCCGTTCATCGTCGGGCAAGTGTTGAACCACGTTTCGGTGACCAAGAGTACGGTCACGTCGCGGGTATATGCGCGCTACGACTATATGAGCGAGAAACGGGACGCCTTGGAGCTTTGGGCCGATCGGCTTGCCGGCACTATTGCAGGCAAGGGCAACATCGAACCTCTGCGAGCGAAGGCATCAGTTGCATGAACCAGTCTGCGCGGTCGCCGTTCGACCCGAATGCTTCCTGCTGCTCGCCGAAGTCTTCGCGGTTGATCTTGATCCCTCTGACTGCCGCCGCAATCGAATGATTGTCGGCTAATGGACGCGCTTTGCCTTGCCTACCGGGAGCTACTTCACCGATCCTACGTCCTTTCGGAACGCCGTGACAGACGCACGCCGACACCACCGCCATTTTCAGGAATGAACTCGATGCCGGCATTCTCAAGCGTTTTTTGGAGGAGGTATCGCGTTCCTGTTTGAGGAACAGAACGGTCGTTTTCGAAATTGCGAATGGTAACAGCACTCGCGCCGGAGCGGGTGGCGAGGTCCTCTTGCGTCCATTTCAGCAGCGCTCGTGCGGCGCGACATTGAGCAGAATCCATGTCGCAAACTGGTGATAACTCATGAAAATCGCAAGCTTTTTCGAAAACGTTGACAGATGCTTTCTAAAACCAATAATCCTTTTGTTTTCAGAAAACGGCCGCACCGAATGCGCCAACACTCGATGCGGCCTCACCAAAACCCAGCTGTTAGGAGCTCGGATCATGGCTGATTCCAACAATAGCATGAGTACGTTTTTCGTCACCCGGCGGCGCTTGCTAGCGGGTACTGTCACGGCCGCGGCGGCATGGCCCTTCCAGATAAAGTCGCTGGCCGCCCAACTGACGGACGGCAGCAGCGCGGCCGATCCTGCTCTTCGTCTGTGTGGTAACTGGCAAGAGATCCACGAGGAGACACTGGCGCTGTGCCGCGAACAGCAGCGGTTGGAGACACACCTCGCCAGGACGGTCGGCTTTCCCTGCGCCAAGCTGCGGCTTGCCGATGGTACGGGCGTGACGCTCATTCCATCGAAAGCCTGAACGATGCCTACTCGCCTGAAAACGAAGTAGAATGGGGCAGGGCACTTGCGGATTTTGCGGCGCACCAGGCGCGCTGGGACGCTGCTGATGATGAGATCGGCTATTCGAGAACAGACGAACTGATCCGGCAATCGGAAACAGCCGAAAGCGCACTTCTGGATGATCTACCAGAGACAGCGGCCACGTCCATCGAGGGCATTTTGGCCAAGCTCAAGGTCATCTTGCGTGACGGTGAGCACTGGGAACATCCAGACGATTTCCCCTGGCCGCATATCCGATCTGTGCTGGGTGACCTCTCGCGCCACCATAAATATCGATCCGGCGACGCCATGACCGCTGCCTCCTGATAAAGGCCAGCCTTTCGCGCAGGGTTGATCACCCTCATCACAACTTGTCGCCCCGGTTTTGCGGACGCCACGAAGCGGGATTGGCGATCCAGCGGCTGATGTCGGATTCATGCCATCCTGCACCGTGGAAACTAATCTGGATCTGGCGTGGGAACGTGCCTTCGGCGATCTTGCGGTAGATGGTGGACCGGGACAGACCGGTCCGGGAAAGGACGGTTTTCAGGCGAATGATACGGTCTGGTTCGGGCATGGTCGTGCTGCCTCCTGCTGGCTGTTTCTGGCTGCTCCTGATCCAGAAAGGAGAGACAGTTACGGCGCGCAAGAGGGCTTGCGCATCGTCGTAGCCCGACGTAGAGACGGCGGCAAATAGGACGGGTCTAAAGTCCAATGCCGCGGCCTCGGCTAAGGCGTGATTGAGGGCGAGTTCCAGGCCGAAACGAAGGCCTGACACTGAAGAAACCCTGCCAGGAGACAGTCCATGTGCGCCCAGAGTCCAGTTTGCCTGGGGTTCTTGGAAGCTTTTCGAACTTTCTGTGCCTCGCCTCAACCCGAATTGCGGGTGCTTGTGCGGGAGGCATCGAGTGTAACAACTGCTTTTCGACTTACCACAGTCATTGGAGCGCTTTTCCACCCGGAAAGTGACGAAGCTCCGCCATGTAATGGGTCCTCGCGGTCAGCTTCTCCTTTTCAGCCGCATACGAAACGGCCAGGTACGCGCGAAAGCAGGCTTGACGTTGGCTGGTCAAGATAGCGCCGACAGCACACTGAGGAGCGACCCTCATTTCGATCCAGCGTCTATGCCTCACCCCCAGTTGTTTCGCGATGCCAGGACGGCGATGCTCGTGCACCGGGTCCTTCGGCAGCGGTCACGAGGTCGAAGAAGCGCTCGATGAGCTTGCAGCAGCCACGCGTCGGCCGATGAGAGATTTCACAAGGCTGGACGCAGGAGAAACGCTCGGGCTTTAGTCCTCCGGCACGCTCGCCATACTTCAAAGGTGGAAGACGCTTCGCCGTATGGCGATCTCGCTCGCGCAACCGATCTGAGCGACGATAGCCGCCAGTACCGCGTTTCGAGTAGCTGTTTTGCGTTTTGAAGCTTTGACCATTGGCGAGAGGCGTGCCGAGCTTCACCAGCTCGTGCGTCTCCGCCTCCGGATTATGAGGCGGCTCGATGAGGCGAGCGCTCGGCAGATATGGTTCTGAAGGCAGCGGCCGAGGTGATCGAAGCTGTGTCGGTCGAGCCTGACCGGCCGATCAGGATGCCAAGGGCCGACTGGACGCTTGGTCTCTGAGAGCATCAGCCAGTCAGTCATTCGGCCCCCAGGAAATCGGCGCCACCATTCCCTTTCCAGCACGGCTGCCAGCAAGTCACCGGCCGGTGTCCGCGGCGTGCTCGGCGACGAATGCAGTTTCGGGCATCCGCTGGGCGGCCTGGGCGAAGCAGCAAGAGCCGTTTCGATCCAGGTGGCGGCTGTGGTCCTCGTCGATCATGGCCGTGGCCTGCTTCACATGCAGGCGCAGGACGGTGCTCGCCGTCGCCGCGCTGGCGGTCGGTTCGGCCAGCCCAGCCCTGCCTTCATGGGAATCTGCTAAAATCATCTATTGCCACAAGTGCTGCGCTGCCGGCCGCGACGATCGGAACCTGCAGTTCACAAACCAAGCCGTGACGCCAGAGCAGCGAAAACGTTGGACGTCTTGTCCGACGGCCAGCAAGCGCGGGCCTAGCCGGCGGAGGCTCGGAAACAGTACATGGCGCCGGCTTATATAAATATTCGCCTCTGCCGAGAGGATCGGCACGCATTCGTTGGTAGTAGGCCGAAATCGCTGGGCCGCCAGCGAGGCGCACTCGCCGATAAGGCGGCCCGGCGGTTCCGTTGGGTAGCGTTGATGGATGACCGCCGGGCCTAACCGGCGCTGGGTGTCGAGTGGCGCACGCGGCGCCGGCCGAGCGAAACAATACGCCCCGGCCGAAGTAGTACGCACGTACCCATAAAGACGAACCTGGGAGTAGCCCAACTTCGCGGTCTTTCAGCTGTCCGATCCCGGGACCGAATTGCTGGCATCAATCTTGCGTCAGCCGAATTACTGGCACGGCAAGGGATCTTATTAACATGCGATTGTCTGCTCAGCCTGGGCGAAAGCCAGGATCACCGAAATGCATATACTCGGCGCCGCTGCAGATCGAGCATGTGCAGATCGACGAGAACGGCGATGTGACCGTCTCGATTATTGCTGACGACATCTACTCGAAGAATTCCACACAGCGCTATCAGACCACGCTGATCGAAGCCGAAATCAGCCTTCTCTCCCGCGGCGCCAAACGGCGCTTCGAGTATGACGCTTGCCGATAAGCCGCGACTTATGCAAGATTCCAGGCGACGGGCGTGACCGAGATCGAGGTCGAAGCCGTCGGCATGCCAAACGATTGGCAATACCGGCGCTTGGGCAGCATGCGAGGCGAAAGCGGCGTACCGCGGTCCTGGCCGCCGGCTGCGGCATGACGGTTCGCCAGTTCGCCAAGCTGCCCCTGGATAGGCAGCAGGCCGTGCACAAGGCTATCTGACGCTGATGACGGCATCGTCCCCAGGCGGTTCGTGGTGCCGCAGTGCCGGACCGCACCTTTGAGCTCGCGCTCGGATCAGGCGGTCGGGATCGCCGGGCTTCTGACAGTCGCGCACAGGCAAAGCACGCCAGATCGATACCGAAGATTGGTCTCAGTCCGGCAACGTTATCACCTGGCGCCAGGCGATATTCGCAAAAGCTCGCCTAAGCGGAGCGGCAGGTAAGGTGACACATGCAACTCGGCACAGCTGTCTTTCCATCGTTGGAGATATTGGGCGACTGGAATGCCGCTCCGACCAGGCCAGCGATTGAGTGCGCCAACAGCCTCGACGGATTGTGGAACCCGCTCGTATTCCGCTAGAACGGTCAAGGACATCGCTTGTGCGAATGGATTGAGTCCTGGAATTTCGATCTCATTGCGGTGGCCGGCAAACCATGCTGCAGGATCGCCGAGGCCCTGCGAGTCCGCGAGGGCCTCATAGCCTTTGATGATGTTCCGGCGGTATTCGGCAATGGCATCGCCGAAGCCGTTATCGCCAGCGAACGGCGGGTCTTGTTTCCAGCTCTTAGCCAGGCGGCTTAGGCCCCGCAGCGAGAAGGCCTCCACCATTGCTTCCTCCAGCCATTGGCATGGCGACGCAGGCTTGGCATCGGCCTGCCAGCTGTTGGCAAAGACATGGCCGAGCTCATGCCCGAACTGATAGGCAAGCTTTGACCAGTCGCGTTCGCCGATATCGACTATCGTCCATGCCAAGCCGCTGCCGTCGGGGTGCAGCCAGATGGCGGGTGGACCGGTTGTATGCTCCTCGACACGCAGTCGCGTTGGCTGGCGATCGGAGAGAAGGCGCACACCGTCAAAACAGGCTTGCCGCATACGTTCGACGACCTGAACGGCTGCTCCTTCCAGCATGCGTCCCCAGTCGCCGGCGAGCTCGATCGGGGCAGTAGCGAGGGTCGGCCGCGGGCCGGCTTGGCTAGACTGGGAGCGCATGGCCGTCTGGACCGTCCTCCAACCACCCGAATGAGCCAACGATGCCGATGCCAGCGCGCCGGCGACCGATCCGATGAGCGAAGTCAGCAAGTCTCGTCGCCGCAACTTTTGGCCCGGGGCTACGATGTTCATCGAATCTGTATTTGTCCCGCTCGGCGGAAAATGGAAGCCCTCCGGCTTGTTCCGCAGTAATTTGAAGGTTTAGGTTGTAGGCCGGCGTGTCGGCTAGGAGGCGTAAGGTGGGCGAGGCGATATTCTCCAAATCCTACGCTGGAGATGCTCTCTCAAACTGGGAGATTGCCCACGAACTGTCAAAGAGCGTGGATAGCGACGCTCTGGTCGTTTGCGACAGCATCCGCTACGACTGGCATCTTTTACGCCTCCACGACCCGGCTTTTCTATATCGGAAGGTTCGTATGAGGTGCGTTGTCAAATTCCTCCCCACGACAACCACCAGTTTCTATATCCATCACTATGGCGGGCAGGACATTGCTGAAATTGCGTCCGACGGCACGATTGTGAACAGGGGCGTCGGCACCGATCTGTCGGCCAATGCACTTGCGAACGGCGCATTTGAGATCGACGCGACCTTCCTGAGCCGTCACGGGTCACTCTCGATAGGCTGTTCCAAAAACGGCCATGGGGTCTATGCCGGAACCGGGCTTGAGCAGTTTGCGCTGCTGAGTGTTCTTGTTGAAACGTTTGACGCCTACGGCGAGCTGTCCCGAACGCCGGCGGATGAACGGATCACCCTCGTCGATGTCGGCGGTCAGGGAGGGCTGCAACTCAAATGGATGCTGCGGGCCGAGGAAATCACGCCTGTGGTCTTTGAGCCCTTGGCCTCAGAGGCCATGGCAATTCGCCAGACGCTCAGCCGGATACCTGGCGCGCAAGTGGTCGAAAAGGCGCTGGCAAATACATCTGGCCCGCAAAAACTGTTCGTCACCGCTGGATCCTTTTGCTCATCGCTGCGAGAGCCGGATTTCGAGATACTGCAGCACTACCCTGTGGGTCGGGTCTTTGAAGTCGTCGGCACACAACAAGTCGAGTGCGTCCGGTATGACGAATTGTTCCGCGCAGGCGTGGTTCCGACGCCGGATGTCATAAAGATAGATGTCCAAGGCTTCGAGTACGAAGTTCTGCTTGGTTTTGGGCATCTATTGGAATGCTGCCTGGCTATCGAGCTGGAAACCCATGTCGTCCCAATCTATCGAGGGCAGAAGCTGCTCGGTGACATAGTCGACGTTCTTGGCGATTTCGGTTTTGCCTTGCGCCAGCTCACGCAAGTAAATCACTTCGATGGCGACGCAGTCGAGTTCGACGCGATTTTTACCAAGAGGCGCGACAGGATTGCTGCGCTCTCGTCGCCGGCCAAGAGAAAATTTGAGGTCATCGGCCAAACCTTGGGGGTTCCACCGTATCGGTGAAGCCGGCGCAAAACTCTCCTTCGACGGCGATGCCAAACCACTCGATATCTAACCGGCGCGCCTATGTCTTCCGCTAGCCTCTCCCTGGCTTCAAGATGCTCAGCACTCGCTTGTAGCGCTCCAGATTGCCCCCGCTTTGTAAATGGATCGCATCCCCTTCCGACGAATAAGGAAGGGAGCCGGTGGGGTAAAAAGGATCTGTCTCGGTCGGTGAATTCCATATGAAAATGGGAATTCGGCGAGAAGCAAAATAGAGAGACAGGACTATATCGTCGCTATGCCGGCAGTCCATGTCGCTCGAAGTGTTGCGGACATACTCCAGGAAGTCGTCGCCAACGCATGCAGGAGGATAGAGGACCGTGCCGAATCCTTCGAACATCGATACCTGCATTTCCCCGTATTTGAACGTGATGCTGCCGTCTGGATTGAAGTTCCCGCCATGCCGCGCCAGAATGCGATATTCAGTATCGCGGTGTGCTTTGCAGAGCAGCGCAAGCTGATTTTTCGGATAGGCAAAGTCGTCGTCTACCGACCATATGTATGTCTCCTTCTCGTTGCCATGGCGCAGCAGGGTCGGAGCGATCTTTGTGACCGGGCCGTAGTCGTCGGTGCGAAATATCTTCACCCGCTCCATTTCGGCGAGCCATGCCGGCAGGATGTACGGCTCATTAGTACGCACACATACGTATGGGACATTCAACTCGACATGCTCGACAGCAACGGTCTGGCCGAGCACGCTCTCAAGCGCCGGACCAATTCGATCAATTCGCGAGGGAATGGTGGTCATCGAGGCGATTATTCGCATAGCCTTTCCTGTCTTTCCGAACGGACCGCTACGCCGCTGTCTTTGATGCCAGCTGCAGTTTCACTTCTTGTCCGTCGCTAGTCGATCGGAAAATTGCTCGTCGTCCACGATCACCAGCGGCGGCATGCAGATGTAGCCCTGCATCGACCCATATGCGGCGCACATCGCGCAGTCGATGCCGGTATCCTCGATGATTACGTCCGTCCCAGGAAATGGGATGAGGCGGTGTCGCAGCGGCAGGCACTTTTCCAGGAGAATGCGCGCGCCTCTTGGCGTGATCGTGTAGGCTTGCAGCCCAAACGAATGCTCTATCCGGATGAGCGATCTGGGGAATTTGTCGGACTGAAACAGCGCTGTTCTGTTGGTGTAGCGACGATCGTAGAACTCCAGCTTGGCTTTCGAAAGACCAAAGTCCAACCAGAGAAAAGACGGATCGATGATATAGCCCCACTGTATCATGTCCCAACCGGTCGGCGCCCGGGACATGATCTCTGCGGATTCCTCGATAAATCGAAACGATGCTCGGACATCGTCCTCAAAGACCGTTATCGTCCTGTTCTCCGATACCGCACGCTTCCACAGATCGATGTGCGACAAAGCGCATCCCAGCGTCCCCGGGGGGTACCGACAATCACCGGTGATAAGGCCTTCCTCCATGAGCGCGGCCCTGTCCAGGGAGGTGCCGTCAACGGCCGATATGCGAGCCGTATTGTGCATCAGATGCCAATTGTGACTTTGATACCGGTTCCAGCGATCGACGCTGCGGTCAAGGTTGATCAGATGGATCTTCAGCGAGTCCGGCAACTCGGGCCTCGCCAAAAACGGAGCAGGCGCCGAGGCCGTTGCGCCAAGCAATTGCGGCACGTCGCCCGCGTCGCGCAAAAGCTCTCTTGCCCGTTCGATCCCGCCGCTGACATGGTATTCGTGATCGCCGAAAGTAATGTAGCCGTAGACCTGCCGGTTATCGATGTACTGGACGATGCCGGCCCTCCTGGCACTGTCGGCGAATACGACATATTCGTAGCGCGATGTGCCGTCGTCATAGGTCAGTTCGGTCAGCACATCGGCACGTACAAGATAGGTGCAGTGCACGAGCGGCATCTCGATAACGCCGCGTACATGGCGGTTGAGCACCCAGCCATATTGGTCGCAGTGTTGATAATATCCGTTCGCATCGACCTCGGCATGATAGTTCGAATAATATTGGCCTGGCGAGATGGAGCGCAGCAGGGGCGCGACGATCGGCAGGTCCAGCGCAACAAGCTCCCGCAGCGTCGCCGGCCGCACGAAATTGTCGACGTCGACGACGAAATAGAAGTCGCAATTGTGCTCGAGAGTTTTCCGCAGGCTGATGTTGCGGATTCGGCCAAGCACCTTGAAGCGTGTCTCGTTCCATTCGTGCTCGCGAAACTGCTCGACCCGGTCATTGACGTCCGAAGTGTCGAGCTCGACCGCCGCATAAAGGTGGCCGACGCGCTCCAGCCACTCGCGCAGGATCTGCTCGGTCTTGTCGGTGTTGTTGTTGGTGCGGATGTAGAGGACGATCGATTCTCTCGGGTAGTCGAGCGACTCGATGCACGCCAGGTAAAGCGGCAGCGCTGGCTCTTTCTGCTTGGCCAGTATCGCGACCAGGACACGCGGCACGACCTCCAGCCGCGAACGCAACGATCGCTGCGCAATCAGCGCGTGCTGCTCGACCAGGCTTTCCGCGCCAAGTCTTCCTAATACCGGTGGCTCGCGGACCTCGAGCTTCTCGGTCGCGAAACGCGCATTGGCCACCACCCGCTTTAGCATGTCCGGCGGCAATTTGTCGGAGGCAAGCAGCTTCAGGCACGCGTCGAGCGACTCGCGATATGCGCCCGCCCAATACGCGTTGATCGAAAACTCGTCGAGCAGCCCGTAGTCATAGACCCAGGGCTGGACGAAGAGACCGGTCGGCTCCGTGAGGTCCAGGCCGCGACGCGCGAATTCCTGTCCTTGCGCGTTCCGGCCCTGGCTGCGGCAATAGAGGCTTGCCGCGTGCAGCGCCTCTGCGCGTGCCGGCACTGTCTGGGTCGCACGCTCATAGACCGCGACGACCTCTTCGAAGGGCTTGCCGAGCGCGGCCATCAGGTTCCCCGCCTCGAGCAGGCTCACATAGACCTCCTCGTTCCAGAAACCCAGCTCTGCTCGCTTCAGATACTGTTCCAGCGCCTTCTCGCGTTCACCGAAATCGCGATAGCTTTGCGCGAGATAGAAGGTGTAGCGCGATATCAGGAACGGATCGGTCTCGGTTGCGAGCACGTTCTCCAGCACCGCCGCGTCGTCCTGGTATTTTCGTGGGTTTTGGCTGCGCGCTCCCCCACGTCCCGTGGCAATGCGAAATCCCTCGGCGTTCTGCCGTGTGATGGGGCCAGGCGGAGCCTCCAGATATTCGTGCAGCACGCCCTTGAAGGAAAAGGGTAGGCGGTTGCGGCAGATCTGCGGGCGATAGAACGAGATATTTCCATGGGATACTTCGACATCGTAGAGATCGTGTTCCATCCGCGACTTGAACACGGCTGGCTCGAAGTCACGATCCAGGATCAGCGTATCGTCGGCATCGATGATCATTGCATAGTCGACGGTCTGGACTTCGCGCAGCCGCTCGAGAGCGAAGCTGCGATTGTATGCAAATTCCCGCCATGGCTCGTCGATGACGGCTCCCTGGACATTGTTCTGCGCGAGAAAGCCTCGGATGAGGTCTTGCGTGCCATCGGTAGAACCCGTGTCCACGATGAGCACATAATCGACAAGAGGCAGGGCGCTGGCGAGGCATTGCAGGATAACCTTCGCCTCGTTCTTGACGATCATGCACAGACCGATGGTGCTCACGCCGATCCCCCGCCGACGCAACTATAGTTGCACTGCTGTACCATCCAGGACAGCAATCCTTTCAGATGAGGACTCATCCAACCCTCATGCCCCATCCCGCGCCCGTGAAGCCTCAACCATTTGTATGATGGTGCTCAATTTTTAGCGAGCGAAATGGCCGGATTTAAGCCTCGGATTTTCAAAGGGTTCGGGTCCCCGAGCTGTCATTTCGAAGACGCCAGGCGAGACTCTACCAAGCGAACTTCCGTTCATAAAGTGTAAACCAAGCCATTTACAATTTTATAAATTTCGCATTTACTAATATCTAATGCAACTGAGAGTAGCCTCGGATTGGGCGGGAGGACCGCCTGTCCGCGCGTGTCCGCAAAGCTAGGAAAGGATCCGGGAGCAAAGCCACTTCACCCGTGAGGGCGCGGTGCTTGTGGTGGCGAGCGAACGTTCCGCCGATTGGCCTGAAATCTGTGGTCCAGGCCTCGATCTCCCGAGTGATATTCCGTTGCGAGTGGTCGGCTCCTTGCATTTCGTCGTCGAGAAATCGCGGCACGCGTGATGGAGTTGACAGTGGTCCGGTTAGTATCGCCCGCCAAGCGGCGTCGCGTCGACGCGAGTTCCCGCTTCGACATGCCCCAGGCTCATTCGAACCAAGCTGCCCGCGTCGGTCGCTCCGCTTGCCCTCAGGGCATCCCGGCACGGGAGCGCTTTCATGAACTTGGACGACCTTTTGTTCCCGCCACCGTGGTCAGCAGGGACTCGCCGCGGGTGCTCGGCTACTGACTGAAACCCAAAGCTACGAAACGAAAGAACGGCGGCGCGAGCCGCAACGGATCGAGGAGGACGTGATGAGCTATACAGCAGGCTTTGCCGTCATGGATGTCGCTGTTCGGGGTGTCTTGCCCATCGGCGACGATACCGGGAACGTGACATATTTCGTGCTCGACACGACCAAGAGCGCCATCGTCGGTCAGGTCAACCTCCCCAAGACGGTCAAGCGAAGCCTCGCTGTCTCCCTTAACGTCAAGGTTCCGAGCACCGCCGGCTCGTTGGCGATCGGCACGTTTGACGACGGCGGCAATTTCCAGGTCGCCAGCTTCCTGCGCGTGGAAA
Source organism: Mesorhizobium sp. M2A.F.Ca.ET.043.02.1.1 (assembly GCF_003952405.1). Classification (NCBI taxonomy): domain Bacteria; kingdom Pseudomonadati; phylum Pseudomonadota; class Alphaproteobacteria; order Hyphomicrobiales; family Phyllobacteriaceae; genus Mesorhizobium; species Mesorhizobium sp. M2A.F.Ca.ET.043.02.1.1. Next base: position 483,827 of record NZ_CP034445.1, on the reverse strand, counting down.
CACCTGTCGTTCCGCGGCCCGGCGGTGCCGTCGGGCCGTCAGCGAGGTGATCGCGTCCAATCTCATTGTTCCCTCTCGCCTGCCAAACCGGTGGGCGGTTTCCCCTTGAATTGAATTCAAAGCCAACAGGAGCCAGTTATGGCCCGTGCCTCTGAAATTCTTTTTGTGGATCCTTCAATCTCCGACCTGCAGACCGTTCTCGGCAATTTGAGGCCTGAAGTCCGGGCTGTCGTGCTCAACAGCGGCCGACCGCCGGCGCAGCAGATCGCCGCCGCCCTCGATGGCCACAAAGGGCTCGACGCAGTCCACATCATCGCTCACGGCGCGCCGGGACGGGTCCAATTCGCCGCAGGGGAGTGGTCCGCCGCCACGTTGAAGGAAAGCGACCAGGATTTCGCCGCCATCGGCAAAGCGCTCGCCGCGGATGGCCAACTGCGGCTATGGAGTTGCTCGGCGGCATTGGGGAATGTCGGCGAAAGGTTCCTCGAGGCATTGGAAGAAGCCGTAGGCGCCGAGGTTTGTGCATCCAGGTCGCTGGTTGGCGCGGCGAATCTGGGTGGGTCTTGGGGACTCCCGCACTATGCGACCTCGCCCTTGCCGCCGATCACTTCAGCTGGCGTAGCAAATTACTCAGGGGTACTTGAATCGGGCGACCTTACACTCGCCGGTTTTACAGATGCTGGCAGCAGTAAAAGTATTAATACATACTATCTTATCGATACAAATAATACAGCAACTATTGCTGACGATACGATCGTCGGCACATTTGTTCTTAATTCCTCCGCTAACGGCGTAGCGCCGAATTTTGCCGTAACCATAACGGTTCCGGATATTACTCATACTTATCTTATCTATGATTCGGGCTTTCGCCAATACGGCACGCTGAGTCCCGTCGCCGACGTTGACCTCAACACCGCGGGTGACCAACCAGGTTACGATTTCGACACCGCTCCCATCAACCAAGTCGGCGCTCCGGGCAACGATGGCAATCACTTCAATGGTGGCCTTTTAACAATCACAAGTTCTGGCTCGGTGGGCGCAACGGGCCCTGCGGGTGCGACGGGCGCTACTGGCGCCACGGGCGCGACCGGAGCAACGGGTGCTACGGGCGCAACCGGGGCAACTGGTGACACGGGTTCGACCGGTTCCACGGGTTCAACTGGCTCGACTGGTTCGACCGGATCCACTGGCTCGACTGGTGCGACCGGCGCAACTGGTGACACGGGCGCAACCGGGGCAACAGGCGATACAGGCGCGACTGGAGCCACCGGTGCGACTGGTTCCACGGGCTCGACAGGCGCGACCGGCGCAACTGGTGCCACGGGCGATACGGGCGCGACTGGAGCCACGGGTGCGACCGGAGCAACAGGCGATACAGGTGCTACAGGGACCACGGGCTCCACGGGCGCGACTGGTTCCACGGGCTCGACAGGCGCGACCGGCGCAACTGGTGCCACGGGCGATACGGGCGCGACTGGAGCCACGGGTGCGACCGGAGCAACAGGCGATACAGGTGCTACAGGGACCACGGGCTCCACGGGCGCGACCGGTGCCACGGGCTCGACAGGCGCGACCGGCGCAACTGGTGCCACGGGCGACACGGGCGCGACTGGAGCCACGGGTGCGACCGGAGCGACCGGAGCAACAGGCGATACGGGTGCTACAGGGGCCACCGGCTCCACGGGCGCAACCGGTGCCACCGGTGCTACGGGTTCGACCGGTGCCACGGGTGAGACCGGTTCAACTGGAGCGACAGGTGCCACTGGCTCGACGGGCGCTACAGGCTCGACCGGAGCAACGGGTGCGACTGGAGCAACGGGTTCGACCGGAGCCACCGGCTCGACGGGCGCTACGGGTTCGACCGGAGCAACGGGTTCGACCGGAGCAACTGGCGCGACCGGAGCGACTGGCTCGACCGGAGCAACGGGTGCGACTGGAGCGACTGGTTCGACCGGAGCCACAGGCGCAACTGGAGCCACCGGCTCGACGGGCGCTACGGGTTCGACCGGAGCAACGGGTTCGACCGGAGCAACTGGCTCGACCGGAGCAACGGGTGCGACTGGAGCGACTGGTTCGACCGGAGCCACAGGCGCAACTGGAGCTACGGGCTCGACTGGAGCCACGGGTGCGACCGGAGCCACAGGTTCGACCGGAGCCACGGGTGCAACCGGAGCTACTGGATCGACCGGAGCCACAGGCGCAACTGGAGCTACGGGCTCGACTGGAGCCACGGGTGCGACCGGAGCCACAGGTTCGACCGGAGCCACGGGTGCAACCGGAGCGACTGGATCGACCGGAGCCACTGGCTCGACGGGCGCTACGGGTTCGACCGGAGCAACGGGTTCGACCGGAGCAACTGGCGCGACCGGAGCGACTGGCTCGACCGGAGCCACGGGTGCGACTGGAGCGACCGGTTCGACCGGAGCCACAGGCGCAACTGGAGCTACGGGCTCGACTGGAGCCACGGGTGCAACCGGAGCGACTGGTTCGACCGGGTCGACTGGCTCGACCGGTGCCACCGGTTCGACCGGAGCCACAGGTGCAACAGGAGCCACCGGAGCGACGGGTTCAACCGGAGCAACGGGCTCGACCGGTGCCACAGGTGCGACTGGAGCCACCGGGGCGACTGGAGCGACGGGGTCGACTGGAGCCACAGGCGCGACCGGAGCCACCGGGGCCACAGGCGCGATTGGAGCCACCGGGGCGACTGGAGCAACGGGTGCGACCGGGGCCACAGGCGCGACTGGAGCCACCGGGGCGACTGGAGCAACGGGTTCGACCGGAGCTACAGGTGCGACCGGAGCCACCGGGGCGACTGGAGCAACGGGTTCGACGGGTGCCACCGGTGCGACCGGAGCCACCGGAGCGACGGGTTCGACCGGAGCAACGGGTGCCACCGGCTCGACCGGTGACACTGGAGCGACTGGCGCGACTGGAGCCACCGGAGCCACAGGCGCAACTGGAGCCACCGGAGCGACGGGTTCGACCGGAGCAACGGGTGCCACTGGCTCGACCGGTGACACTGGAGCGACTGGCGCGACTGGAGCGACCGGTGCGACCGGAGCTACAGGTGGAACGGGAGCCACCGGAGCCACGGGTGCGCCTGGTCCGACTGGCGCAACCGGAAGCCACGGAGGCGGGACCGGCCACACCGAGCATGGCAACAATGGTGGCGGCAATGATCCAGACGGAAGCGACAGCAGCAACCCCGGCAAGGGTCACGACAATGACGGCACCGACAACGACGGCGCGCCTGGCCACAGCGGCGGTGCCAACGTCACGGCCAGCACGCTGGGGCTGACGGACACCAAGCAGTTCCTGCAATCCGGCTCGGACGGCAATGGCGGCTCCGGTTCGTTCAAGGACCTCGTCAGCCAGGCCGTCGGTTCGGCGACGACCGATCTCTTGAACGTTCTCAACACGGTCAAGGGCTTCGGCCAGAACCAGAACAAGCCGTCCGGCGCGACTTCCGACCTGACTTCGGACAAGGGCAAGCAGGGTGCCGGCTACGGCCAGACCGACGATACGCTGAACAAGGCTTTGAAGGATATTCTGAAGCCGAATGGCTGAGTGTTGTTCGAAAACAATGCATGCGGGTCCCGCGGAAACGCAGGGCCCGCATACGCACGTCCGGGACAGGGGCCAAGGGCTCGTCCTCCAAGACTGTTCAGGCTATGATGGAACTTGCCGGAAGCTCTGGCCGAGGCGGTGTGCCGGGAGCGTCCACGAACCCTCGCTTGTGGGTCGCAGGGGGAGTGCATGGTAAGCGTGCCTCGAAACACCGAAGCCCAGCCGGTCCCGATCCGTGCGGACGTGAAAGCGGACAGGGACGGCGGGATTGAGAGCGCGGCGAAGCGGATCCCCGGCGGGCCCCCTGCGTTTGACGGCATCGGGCCGCGCCTCAAGGCAATGCTGCAGGTCGCCCGCTATCACGGCGTCGAGCTTGACCCGAACGAATTCAGGGCGACAAGCGCGGCCTCGGTTCCAAACGCCTCCGATCTCTCGCAATGGGCGCAGAACGCCGGAATGTGGTCGCGCGCGCTCCGCATACGCTGGTCACATCTCTTGCGCTTCGAGCACACTGGTCCGATCGTCCTGCTGTTCAATGATGGCGGAGCCGGTCTCCTCATCGGAGCGAGCGCCGAGCAAAATGTCGTTCTGCTCAGAAGCGTCGATGCGCCCGATGACGCGGACGCCGTGCCGATCGACGAGCTCCGCCTGCTGCAGGTATGGTCGGGCGAGGCGATCCTGTTGCGGGCGGCGCGCTCCTACATTGCGGCGGACGCGCCATTCACCTTCGCCTGGCTGGTCGATCTGGTGCGACTCGAGAGCCGGCCGCTGCGCGACATCGGCATCGCCTCGTTCACGCTGAGCATCCTCACCATTCTGCCGCCCCTCATCGTCATGACGGTGGTCAACAAGGTGCTGCAGTTCAGCAGTGTCTCGACCCTAGTCCTCCTCTCCGCGGTCATCGCCGTCGTCTTCGCCTACGAGACGCTGCTCGGCCATGCGCGACGATTGATCATCAACGTCGTCGGCGCCCGCCTGGACACCAAGCTCAATCTGCATGTCTTCGGCAGGCTGCTGCGTCTGCCGCTCGACTATTTCGAGCGTCACCCGGCGGGTGAGACGATGTACCACCTCGCGCAGATCTATCGCATCCGCGAGTTCCTGACCGGAAAGCTGCTCAGCACGTTCCTGGACCTGATCACGCTCTGCGTCCTGATCCCGGTGATATTCTACATCAACGCGACGCTCGCGTGGATGGTGCTCGCCTGCGCGGTCGTGATCATGGCGATCATCTTCGCCTTCCTTGCGCCATTGCGCCGACGCTACCAGAGCGTGGTCGACGCCGAGACCTGGAAGGCAGCCGCGCTCGGCGAAACCGTCGTCGGCATCAAGACCGTCAAGGCGCTCGGTCTCGAGCCGCAGCGCAAGGCGCTATGGGACGAACGCGTGGCCGACGCAGGCAAGGCGCGTCTCGCCTTCGGGCAACTGGCGAACTGGCCGCAGACCCTGGTCACGCCGATCGAACGTGTCATGGTCCTCGGCACTATGCTGATCGGCGCCTATCTCGCGATGAGCGATGGGTCGGGCTATATGGTCGGCAGCCTGTTCGCCTTCATGATGATCGCACAGCGCGTCGCCCAGCCGCTGGTCGGCCTGGCGCGGCTGGTCGAGGACTATGAGGAGGTGGGCGCGGCAATCGGCGAAACCGCTTCGGTCCTCAACCGCCCCTTGGAAAGCAGTTCCAATTCCGCCGGTTTGCGGCCAAAGCTGGTCGGCGAGATCAAATTCAACGATCTGACCTTCAGCTATATCGGCACCAAGACACCGGCGCTCGACCGTGTCAACTTCGACGTTCCGGCCGGCACGATGTTCGGCATTGTCGGCCGCAGCGGTTCGGGCAAATCGACGATTGCCCGGCTGTTGCAGGGGATCAATCGCGACTACAGCGGCTTCCTCAAGCTCGATGGGGTCGACCTCAAGGAAATCAATCTTCGTCACCTTCGCCAGGGACTGGGCGTCGTCCTCCAGGACAATTTTCTGTTCCGCGGCTCGATCCGGGACAACATCATTGCCGGCCGTCCCGGCCTGACGCTGTCCGACGCCATGCGTGCCGCTCAACTGGCGGGCGCCGCCGAGTTCATCGAACGCATGCCGAACGGCTACGACACCTATATCGAGGAAGGCTCCCCCAACCTCTCCGGCGGCCAGAAGCAGCGGCTGGCAATCGCCCGCGCGCTGATCCATGATCCGACCATCCTGATCCTCGACGAGGCGACGAGCGCGCTCGATCCGGAGAGCGAGGCCGTGGTCAGCTCTAATCTCATGCGAATCGCCAGCGGGCGCACGATGATCATCGTTTCCCATCGGCTCGCCTCGCTGACCGAATGCGACCAGATCCTGGTCATGGACCAGGGCAAGGTGCTCGACGTCGCGCCGCACGCGACACTGCTCGAACGATGCGCACTCTACCGCCAGCTTTGGCTGCAGCAAAACCGACATCTTGACGGTCGGCACGGCCGCTTGGCGGCCGTTCCGCCCAGGCTTGCTTAGATTGGGCCGGCCATGAGCAGCACAACCTATTCAACCCTTCCTGTCCGCCGGCGCCGGCGAGAGGCCGGCGATCCGACGGCGCCTGCCATCCTCGAATTCCAGTGGCCATCGACGGCGGTCGTCAACGCGCCCATTCCACGGGTCGCACGCAGCATCGTCTGGATCATCTCCAGCATGGTCGTCGCCTTGATCGCGCTCGCAGCGCTGATCCCTGTCGACCAGGTTGTCACAACACGGGGGCTGGTAGTCTCGCAATCGCCCAACATCGTCGTCCAGCCCTTGGAGACTGCGATCGTCCGCTCGATCGAGGTGCGCGAGGGGCAGCGTGTGAAGGCGGGCCAGTTGCTGGCGCGCCTCGATGCCACCTTCGCCTCGGCGGACCTTACCGCGCTGGCCACCCAGGTCGCCACGCTCGAAGCCGAAGTGGCGCGCCTGAGGGCGGAAGCCGACGGCAAGCCGTTCAGCTATGATGGACTAGACCCAAGCTGGACATTGCAGGCCTCGATCTTCGATCGGCGCAAGGCGGTCTACGATGCCAAGCTGGAAAGCTTCGACCGGCAGCGTGACGAGTTGAGCTCCGTCATCTCGCGCTCCCAGTCCGATGCAGACGGCTATCGGCAGCGGCTCGCCGTCGCAGCGTCGATCGAAAAGATGCGCCAGCAACTCGAAGAAAGACAGGTTGGGAGCCGTCTCAACACGCTTCTCGCCGAGGACAATTCGGCGGAGATGTCACGATCGCTCGCCAACGCCGTGCAGACGACCGAGGCCGCCAAGCGCCAGCAGGCAGCGGTCGATGCAGAGCGCAACGGCTACATTCAAAGCTGGCGTGCCGACGTCTCGCAGAGCCTGTCGGAAGCCCACTCGCGCATGTCGGATGCCCGCGAGCTTTTCAACAAGGCGAAGCTGCGCAAGCAGTTGGTGGAGTTGAAAAGCGAGGCCGACGCCACGGTTCAATCGGTGGCCAAGGTTTCCGTCGGCGCGGTCCTGCAGTCCGGCGAGCGCTTGATCACGCTGGTTCCCGCCGATGCGGTGCTTGAGGTCGAGACCAACATCGTCGGACGCAGCAGCGGCTTCGTCCATGTCGGCGATCCCGTGGCCATCAAATTCGATACCTTCCCCTATTCGCAATATGGCCTGGCTCACGGCACTGTTCGCACAGTCAGCCCGGATTCATTCTCGGCCAGGGAGCAGGCACGCGATCCAAACAGCTCGCTGGCCATGCTTCCGGCGGATACCGATCAATTCTATCGCACGCAGATCTCGATCGACGATGTCGCCCTCCACAGCCTGCCAGCTGGTTTCGCGATCAGCCCCGGCATGCCTGTCACCGCCGATGTCAAGGTCGGCCGGCGTACCGTGCTGAAATACATGCTTGGCGCCATGCTGCCGATTGGACAGGAAGCGATGCGGGAGCCCTAGGATGGCTATCCTCGACCGCCTGACTGGACGCTTCCGTCCCGCGCTGGCGCTTCGCCGGGCGATCCAGCTTTCCGACAGCGGCAGGCTTGCGGAGGCATTTGCGCTGATGGCTATCGCGGCAGGCGCCGGCATTGTGGAGGCACAATATCGGGTCGGCCGTTGCTACTTGGAGGGCACCGGCGTCCCGCCGAGCCACTCGGAAGGGGCGCGTTGGCTGCGGCGAGCGGCCAATCGCGGCAGTCCCGATGCGCAGGCGCTGCTTGCCGCGCTGTGCATAGCAGGGCTTGCAGGCAAGGAATCAGGTTCCGAAGGCTTGTTCGAACGGGATTCCTCGCGAGAGCCGGACTTCACGGCAGCGCTCGAACTCGCGCGGAAGGCCTCTGAGGCGGGCTCTGCAACAGGGCAGGCACTAATTGGCTACATCCTGAGCAAAGGGCCCAAGGCGATGCGCGATCTCGATGCAGCGCATGGCTGGTACGAGAAGTCCGCGGCGGCCGGCTGTCCTGAAGGATGCCTCGGCTTTGCCCTTTCCTTGGCCCGGCTGCGGCAACCGGAGCAGCGAGCCAGGATTGCCGCCGAGGTCCGGCGCGCCGCGGATGCCGGCCTGCCGACTGCGCTCTATCTGCTTGCCATCCTCAGCGAGCACGGAGTGGGCGTGCCCGTCGATCTGGAAGCGGCTCAGAGACTCTATCGAGAGGCCGCAGAGAATGGGCACGCATCCGCTCAATTCCGGCTCGCGCTAGCCCTGATCGAGGGTAGCCTGGTGGATCAGGATGCCGTCGCTGGGGAAGCCTGGATGCGCCGCGCCGCGCTGACGGGAAATGTCGATGCCGCTTATCGCGTCGGCGAACTCTATGCCGGCAACCCCCAGCGGGACTATGCCGAGGCCGCGACGTGGTACCGGCGGGCCGCGGATGCGGGCCACCAACCGGCCGCCCGGGCCTTGGCATCGCTCTATCTGTCGGGCAATGGCGTGGCTAAGGACGCCGAGGAAGGTGCACGCTTGCTGCGTGCCGCCGCCGCCAGCGGCAATCGTGAATCCCAGGTTGATCTCGCAAACCTGGTTCTTGACGGTGGGGGCGAACCAGATGATGAAATCAGCGTAGCTGGATGGTTCGGGGCAAGTGCGTCATCGGGCGACCTGGTCGCTGCGTTCAATCTCGGTCTCTGCTTCGCCAACGGGCTTGGTGTGCGCAAGGATCAAGAGCGCGCAGCGCATTGGATAGCCCGCGCGGCCGAGGGCGTGGCCGAGGCGCAATACATGTATGCCCGCATGCTCCAGGATGGTCGGGGCATGGCGGCCGACCAGAGGGAGGCCCGCCTCTGGTTTGAGCGGGCGGCCGGGGCAGGCATCGTCGATGCGCAGGTGGCTCTTGCCGAAATGCTCTACAACGGCCGCGGCGGAGAACGCTCTTTGATAGCCGCGGCACATCTCTTCAAGCAAGCCGCCGCCGCAGGCCATGCCGGGGCGATGTTCGCGATCGGCGCATTGTATGAGACCGGGCAGGGCGTGTCGCTCGACTACAAAGCGGCGCAGAAGTGGTTTGCAGCCGCCGCCGAAAGGGGCCACGGACATGCCCAACTCATGCTTGGCCGCTATCTCTCCAGGGGCATTGCCGGCGATCAAGACCCGGCTGCTGCTCGCATTTGGCTCGAACGGGCTGCTGCACGCGGTGTCGAGGAAGCCTCTGATGAGCTCGCGGAGACAGAACGGCGACATAGGTCGCGACCTTTGGCTCCCGGATTAGGTGCCTAGACTAACCGGCCGACACGGGACACAGCTGTAAATAGCCAGAAGGGGCCACTGACGACGTCTTTGCACACGGCGTTCCGGCAGAAGTAGATCATGCTGCTAGAGTCCGCGTGCGATGTTGACCGCTCGCCGGTCCGAAGATCGGCTTCTGTCAGGGTTCTAATGAAAGCAGAGCATCCCTGACGGCCGCAAAGCGGCCGCTAGATAATTCTACATTTCACGATCGACTGGGGTTCTTGGAAGCTTTTCGAACTTTCTGGGTCGAGCACAGCCCGAATTGCGAGTGCTTATCGGCAGTGAGAGCGAGGAGCCGGGGTAGATAGAGAGTCCCGCTTGGCAAGCCGTCCCGAACGTGGGACGGATTCCACAGTGCCCTCGCCAAGTTCGGTGGCAATCCTTGGTGTCTAGAAGCTTGGCATTAAGCAACCATGCTACTCTAGAAGAAGTTGCGCGGCGACGTGGGTCCGACTGACGCGGCGCGTCGATTGTGTTCGCGATGAGCGTCCGCCCCCTCAGGAACACAATTGAAAGGTTCGCCTTCGCCGCCGGCGTGCACGATCTGGTCGTCCGTTTGCCGGAAGGCTATGAGACGCGGATCGGCGAAGCCGGCTCGGCGCTTTCGGCGGGCCAGAGGCAGCGGGTGGCACTGGCCCGCGCGCTCTACGGCGATCCCTTCCTGGTCATCCTCGATGAGTCGAATTCCAATCTCGATGCCGAGGGCGAGGCGGCGCTGACGGAGGCGATCCAGGGCGTGCGCGCCCGCGGCGGCATCGCGGTCGTCGTGGCGCATCGTCCCAGCGCGCTGGCCAGCCTCGATCTGGTGCTGGTCATGGCCAATGGCCGCGTGCAGGCCTTCGGGCCGAAGAACGAGGTTCTGAACAAGGTTACCCGTCCGGGGGCGGCGCCGTTGAAGGTGGTTGCCGGGGCCGAGGAGACCGCATCCTGATGGCCGACGAAGCTGCTCCGGTCGAAAAGGCCATTCGCCGCTATCTGATCGGCGGCGTCGCCGCCTGCATCCTTCTTGTCGGCGGCGGCGGCCTTGCCGCCGTCACCGAACTGTCCGGCGCGGTGATCGCTTCCGGCAGGCTGGTCGTCGATTCCAGTGTCAAGAAGGTGCAGCACCCGACCGGCGGCGTTATCGGCCAGATCCTCGTGCGCGAAGGCGATGCGGTGAAGTCGGGCGACGTCCTGTTGCGCCTCGACGAGAGCGTGACGCGGGCCAATCTGGCGATCGTCACCAAAGGCCTCGACGAATTCGAGGCCAGGAGGCGATTGCGTTTCCTCAATCGCTGACCTCTCGACAGGACGATCCGACCGTCGCCCGCGCCATGGCCGGAGAGCAGTCCCTGTTCGAATTCCGCCGGCAGTCGCGCGCCGGCCAGAAGGCGCAGCTCGAGGAGCGCATCGCCCAACTGGCCGAGGAGAGCTCCGGCTTGAGCGAGCAGCGCGTCGCCAAGAGCCACGAGATCGAGCTGATCGGCACCGAGCTCGAAAGCATCCGCAAGCTCTGGCAGCAGAAGCTGGTGTCGATCGATCGCCTGACCGCGCTCGAACGCGACGCCGTCCGTCTCGACGGCGAGCACGGCCAGCTCACCGCCTCGATCGCTCAGGCGAAGGGCCGCATCGCGGAGACGCGCCTGCAGATCATCCAGGTCGACCAGGATCTGCGCAAGGAGGTCGCGACCGAACTGCGCGACGTCCAGAGCAAGATATCCGAGTTCGTCGAGCGCAAGGTGCCGGCTGAGGATCAATTGAAGCGCATCGACATCCGCAGCCCGCAGGACGGGGTGGTGCATCAGCTTGCGGTCCATACCGTCGGCGGTGTCATCACCCCCGGCGAAGTCGTCATGCTGATCGTGCCGGTGGCGGATGAGCTGACCGTGGAGGCGCGCGTGGCGCCGCAGGATATCGACCAGCTGAAGATAGGCCAGGAAGCGGGACTGAAGTTCTCGGCGTTCAACCAGCGTGTCACGCCGGAGCTGAACGGCAATGTCAAAGAGATATCCGCCGACCTCAGCCTCGACGAGCGCAGCGGCGCGGGCTTCTACACCGTCCGCGTCGGCATTCCGCGCCCGGAGCTGAAAAAGCTCAAAGGTCTGGCGCTGGCGCCCGGCATGCCTGTCGAGGCGTTCTTCTCGACGGGCAACCGCACGATGCTGTCCTATCTGGTCAAGCCGCTGGCGGATCAGATCGACAGGGCGTTCAGAGAAGAGTGACCGTGCCCATATCTCAATAGCCTATTGACCCATTGCGGACGATTGCAACCTGCTGGTTCACAAACCATCCGGGGATACCTGACTGCCGGAACCGCTAGTGCGATGCCTTCAACTTAGGTTGGTCGTGACCGGGTTTCCGGTCAGCAACACTGAGTCACCGACGAACCCGAGATGAATGTGAAACATCCCTTTCACATTGAAGCGGTTTTTGACCGGGTGGGATCCGGCGCTCGCCAATCTTCGGTGCGTCATTGGCCCTTTTGCTCTTCATGCCGTTCCGCAGCGAACGCCTGTTTCCCCTTCGCGGCCCACAGTTCCCGGGCATGCTCGCCCTCATGGCTTTGGAGCTTGGCGGCGATCCAAAGCAGCGCGCCGAAAATGGTGGCGCGATCATCAGGGTCAGATCGACGATGCCGGCCTTGACGACGAGACCGCCGAATTCAATCAGATGTCGGGTGCGTTTGCGGCGGTCGACCTGCCAGGAGCGCTACGCAGGTTGCGCTGAGATGCCGGCACAGCTCGCCGGGGCCTGCTCTCGAAAAACATCACCCCACGCTTGGCCCATGCCTCGCGTTTTGCGGCGTCCTTCGTCTCGGCGATTGCGACCAGGGCGCCGGCCAGTTCGTCGGTGCTGAGTTGATCGGCGCCGGTGGCAATGACCAATTCGCCGAGCTGCTGCACCTTTCGCGTTTTGAGCTCTCGCGCTTTTTCTTCCAGGGCGTGAAGTTCGGCGTCGAAGTCTCGTTGTTTGCGCATGGCTGTCTCCATTGATTGTCGATCCGACAATGATAGGGGAGCGTTCGCCGGAAGGCTTCAGGGTTGCCGAGACAGCCCGGGACGGGCTGGTCCATCCCGAGAATTTTTCGAGGGAGGGCGCGCTTATACGTCGTGCCGACGTGCGCTTTGGCGTGCAAATGATTTGGTCGCGATGGCAATCTTATCATCTTCACGTCAAGGTCATTGGCCGCAAGGCAGGCAGCAGCGCGGTTGCGTCTGCAGCCTACCGCTCGGCGTCTCGGCTGCGCGACCAGCGCATCGAACGCACTCATGACTTCTCGGCCAAGCGTGGCGTCGTCCATTCCGAGGTCCTGCTGCCGGAGAATGCGCCGGAAGCCTGGAGCGACCGCGAACGGCTCTGGAACGACGTCGAGGCGTTCGAGGTGCGCAAGGATACCCAACTGGCCCGCGAGGTGGAATTTGCTCTGCCACGCGAGCTGAGCCTGGCGCAAGGCATCGAATTGGCACGGGACTTCGTGCAGGCCGAGTTTGTCAGCCGGGGCATGGTCGCCGATCTTAACGTGCATTGGGACAGGGCGGAGGACGGAAGCCCTAAACCGCATGCCCATGTCATGCTCACCATGCGCTCAGTCGATGAGAACGGCTTTGGCCCGAAAGTACGCGACTGGAACAGCACTGAAATGGTCGAGCGCTGGCGCGAGCGATGGGCGGGGCTTGCCAATGAGCGCCTTGCCGAACTCGACATCGACGCCCGCATCGATCATCGCAGTCTGGAAGCGCAGGGCATTGCCTTGGAGCCGCAAACCCAGATTGGAGCACCGGCCCAACGCATTGAGGGAAGCGGCCTTGACGCTGTCGACCTTGAAGCCGATCGCGCCGAGCTGCATCGTGAGATCGCGCGCAACAATGGCGCACGCATCATCGCCGACCCTTCCGTGGCGCTGGATGCCATCACGCATCAGCAATCGACCTTTACGCGAAAAGACATCGCCAAGTTTGCGCATCGCCACAGCGACGGAATCGAGCAGTTCAACGATGTAATGGGAGCCATCAGCGCAGCGCCCGACCTAGTCGAACTTGGGAAGGACAGACGCGCAGAAGACCGCTTCACCACACGGCAAATGATCGAAACCGAACAGCGCCTGCATCATGCGGCGGAACGCATGGCTGCAGAGGGACAGCATGCGGTGAGTGAGCCGGTTCGTGCGACGGCTGTGGCGCATGCCAGGCAGCGCGGCCTTATTCTGTCAGGCGAGCAGAGCGATGCGCTGGAGCACATCACGGACGGCCGCGGTCTTGGTGTCGTTGTCGGTTTTGCCGGAACGGGCAAGAGTGCCATGCTGGGTGTTGCGCGCCAGGCATGGGCAGGGGCGGGCTACGAGGTTCGAGGTGCTGCACTCTCCGGCATCGCGGCCGAGAATCTCGAGAGCGGTTCCGGCATCTCTTCTCGCACCATCGCCAGCTTGGAACATGGCTGGGGGCAGGGCCGCGATCTGCTCACAGCTCGTGATGTCCTGGTGATCGACGAGGCAGGCATGGTCGGCACGCGCCAGTTGGAGCGCGTGCTCTCCCATGCCGCGGACGCTGGCGCTAAGGTCGTGCTGGTCGGCGATCCGCAGCAGTTGCAGGCGATCGAGGCCGGCGCCGCGTTCCGCTCACTCCACGAGCGTTATGGCGGCGTCGAGATCGGCCAGGTGCGCCGACAGCGCGAGGACTGGCAGCGTGATGCCACGCGCGATTTGGCAACCGGCAAGATCGGCGCTGCGATCGGCGCCTATGAGGCACAAGGCATGGTGCACCAGGCCGCGTCGCGCGATGAGGCGCGCAGCGATCTTGTCGCGCGCTGGGACCGCGATAGGCAGGCAGAGCCCCGAGCAAGCCGGATCATTCTCACCCACACTAACGACGAAGTGCGCGCGCTCAACCAGGCAGCGCGGGAGCGCATGCGCGCTGCCGCAGCTCTCGGCGATGAGGTTCAGGTGGGTGTAGAACGCGGTGCGAGAAACTTTGCGAGCGGCGACCGGTTCATGTTCCTGCGCAATGAGCGGGGGCTCGGCGTCAAGAACGGCACGCTCGGCGTTATCGAAGAGGTCACCACACAAAGCATGACGGTTCAAACCGACGACGGCAGGTCTGTGAGCTTTGACCTGAAAGACTATGCTCATATCGACCACGGCTATGCCGCGACCATTCACAAGGCCCAGGGCATGACCGTCGACCGCACCCATGTGCTGGCGACGCCAGGCATGGACGTCCATGGCAGCTACGTTGCCCTGACGCGGCATCGCGACGGGATGGACATGCATTACGGCAGCGATGACTTTGCGACCCGCGAACGGCTCCTCCGGACGCTGTCACGCGACCGCGCCAAGGACATGGTATCGGATTACGACCAGATCGACCCGGCGCAGACCTTTGCCGAGCGACGCGGGATCACCTTCCGCCAGCGTGTGGCCGAGATCGTGCGCCGGATCCTTCCGGAGAAGGTCCGCGACAGAATCGGCGGGCTGCTCGACGGGTTGGGCGCGCCTGGAGGAGCGGAGGCCGGTCAGGACCGTGGGCATCAGTCGGGAAGGGAAGACGGTCGAGCGCAAAACGGTGATGCCGCGCCTGGAAGAGAAGCTGCCGCCAGAGGAGCGCTGCGCGAGGCGGATACGCCGGTGGATCCGGAAGCGGCGTTGCGCAGCGCTCGCACGGAGGCGCTTGTGCGCCACGCGCGTGCCCTCGAAGCCGTTATCCGCACCGGAAATGCGGACGGGCAGGGGACGCCTGAGCAGATGCGTGAATTGAGAGATACGCGCGACGCTTTCGGGAGAGTTCGGCCTCATGGCTGGCGCGATGCCGAAGCGGCCTATGTCAAGAACCCTGAGCTGATCCGTGAAGCGGCGGCCGGTCGCGTCAACCGCATAGTGCTTGCTCTTCAGCTTGAAACCGAAATCCGCATTGGACCGGAAGCAGGTCCAATCGGCCGCGCCGACCGTTTCGTGGACCGCTGGCAAAAGCTCCACCGGACAAGCCAGGACCAATACCAGGCCGGTGACATGTCCGGCTACAAGTCAACGCGCTCGGCCATGTCCGCTATGGCCAAGAGCCTCGAGCGCGATCCGCAACTGGAATCACTACTCGCCAATCACAAAAAAGCGCTTGGCATCCAGGTCGAATCCGGCCGGCGGCTGGGTGTGGAACTCGGGTTCAACCACGGCATTGGCAGGGGGCGTGGCATAGGAATCTAAACTTGTTACGAAATCCGCCAGAGCCGCATCGACCTTCGAAGCTTAAACCTCCTCTGATGTTCGCCGCCAGACAGGCCATCAGGGAAGCGCTGACGCCGCAGCGGCGGAAGGGTTGGACGCCATGCCCCTGACGATAGTTTGGAACCGATGGCGCGGTAAACCACGCGCATTGCATCGAGCCCGCCGTTCCCTTGCGACGTCCACCGGGTTGCCGAGCAATGCGTTATTCGGATAGGCATTTGCCACAGCCAGTCGCTGACGATGGTTCGTATGAGGTCCGCTCTCGTGAGCCCCATTTCTTCCGCCACGTTCGACAAGGGCTCCTGTACGCTCGGCTCAAGGACCAGCCCGGCTACGTTTCGGAGCATCAAGGCTGCTCGTCGGAGCATGACCTGAGGGTCCGCCCGGGACACCTCGGCGATTTGATTGGCCGCGCATTCCAAATCGGCGGCGATGTCATAACGGCTCATGTCGGCCTCCAGCTATAGGTAGTGCTCGCCCTCCGCCCGGTGTTCAAAGCAGAGCCAGTGGGGTGCCTGCTTCGGCTGCGCAAACCCCCAGCCGGCATCCTTGGCGCAACCTTCGTGTTCCCAGATATGATGCTGGACGCCGGGCCGAGTGGCATATTCAGGTCTTTGCACTCGGATTTTGTCGCCCATATACAACAGTGAACAAAATGAGAACAAATCTGTCACGCGCCTCTTGACCGGAGCCGCTGCCGTTCCTCATTCCAGGTCATGCCCGAGCAACCCGAGAAGCGGCCTAGAGGTGCCGCATGGACACTGACGCATGCCCATGACGCGGGGCAGGTGGCGGGCATCCGCTGCGCCCGCTGCAGGGTCACGCGCTTCTACAAACCGGCAGGCTTCAGGAGGTGATCGGGAACGTCACGATTGACGAGGTACGCGAGAAGGTGCGGTGCCAAACGTGCAAGAGCAGAGAGTGGATGAGCGCCCAGCTCTTTCATCCGACCGGAGAGCAGGCGCACACCAACGGCACAGGCGGCTCGTGGAAATCAGGTGGGTAAAGCGGGTCATCTGGCGGGACGAGTAGACAAGGTTGCCGCGAATGCGCGCTGTGCGAGGCCGCTCTTTCATCGACCTATGTCTCGGCAACGGAAGCCTATCTTGCGGCCAAATGGGGCATCACGATCTAAAAGTTCAGGCGGCCGATGTCCTCGTCTGCCTTGGGCAAAGGCAGCAGCTTCCGGCGAGGAGTCGGCCGCTTGCGTTCTTCGATAGCTTTCAGGCGGGAGATCGTTTCCAGCCGTTCGCATTCCTTCCCAAGGGCATCCTCGTCCTGAGCAAGCTTGGTGCGCCTGGCTATCTCGCGCCGGAATGGCTTCCCGGATGAAACTTGCGATCGGCTCGTCCAGGGCGAGCAATTTGTCGCTGGTCGCAATTGTGCCTTCAGGCATCTTCGCTGCCAGAAGTTCGGGGAGTTTGCCGCTACGTTTGACCTTGCCACCCTTGTGCATGCCGGGGCGGATTTTCATTGGAAGGGACGGGTCTGCAAAATCTTTTCCAAGCTCCGGACAGGGGAATGGAAATTCTACTGGCAGACAAGCGCCCTCAACTACCCACCAGGTCCTCCTCGGTAAGCGCTCGGTTCTGCCGAATGCCAGGAGCGGTCATATATCCCGCCCGGGTGGGGCGACCTCTCTGGAGTTCGCCATGGGCCGGAATACCCCTTCGTTGAAGACACGCTTGGCAAAAAGCTGAGGGCCGGCACCGGCCTATCCGTCTACTGCCTCACATGCCAGCGCCGCGCCGTTCTCGACGTCACCGCGCTGGCCAGGCGGTTCGGGCCAGACCAGCCATGTTTGCACTGGGACTTGCTCAAGATCATCTTCTGCAGCGAGTGCCGTGGCGCCGGCCGGGAAGACCGCAATCTGCAGTTCACAAACTATGCCGTGACGCCAGAGCAGCGGAAGGGCTGGACGCCTTGCCCGTAACCAGCCCTATGACCTCAGTCCATCTGACGGAGGCCGTAACGCCACACCACTCGGTGAAGCAAATTGCTACTCGACCTTCACGTTGATCATGATGCTGTATGATGCGCCATCGTATGTGTGTACCGACAAGGCGACTTGATCCTGCCCCTTGAACCCCGGGCTCGATCGGTACAGCACCTTTATGCCGTCCACCTTACGGAAATTGCATTTCCATCGAATGTTGCTTTTGGTGAAATGGGGAAATGTCTTTGCATTGAGGATCGAGATCTTCCCATGGCTCGGTCCTGAAACCGCCTTCAGATCGACAGGGCCCGCGTTGGAGCAGTCTGGGTTAACACTAGCGCCGTCATAAACATTGATTTCTTTCCCCGATAGCGCTGTCCTTTCAAGGGTTTTCGTATTTCCCCACGCGGCGGCCTGGCCTGCACCAAGCCCCCAAAAAACAAGCGCAATCCCAAGAGCAGTAACGCGGTAGACCATTTTTGTTGCCCCTTCGTTTGAGGTAGATACCCCCTGGGACGGTTGTAAACGGGCCTTAGCAAAACGCCACGATCCATTTCTTCAGTGGCATCAAATGATTGTTATTTGGTCCTACGGTAATAACCGGATTCTGAGCGAGTCTTTGAAAATCGATCGATGCCCCGGAAGAAACTGGTCGTAACGTGGAGAAGCAGCGGAACGGCTGGAAGCGAGGGCTCCTCCGTCGCCGCTGGTACATCCGCAGTCGGCGACGGAGGTCGGAAGCGGCCCGGCACGCTGACGGGGTAGGCCAGTGAGCGCCGGGCCTAACCGGGGGACTTCGGCTCGCGCAAATATACTCCTCTGCCCAAATAGAAGGCACATATCCATAAGGACGACGAGGGAGTAGCCACAGCCCGTCTCATCTCGGGACCGAATTGCTGGCATCAATTTTGCAACAGCCAAATTGCTGGCAAGGGGGATACTCTTCGCATGCGATTGTCTACTCAGCCTGGGCGGAAGCCCAGGATCACCGAAATGCATATACTCGGCGCCACTCCAGATCGACGATGTTCAGATCGATGAGAACGGCGATGTGACCGTCTCGATTATTGCTGACGACATCTACTCGAAGCAATCGAAACAGCGCTATCAGATCACACTCACCGAAGCCGAGATCGGCATTCTCTTCCGTCGCGCCGAACGGTGCTTGCGAGCCTGATGCTTGCCGATAAGCCCGCCGCATGCACGATCCGCGGGGGCATGCTCGACCGCAACACACAGCGGCCCGACAGGTCCACGCGTTGGGGTGCGTTGGGTTGAACCGCCGGGCCTAGCCGACTCGGGGTGGCGTAGAGGGAGTCGGCCGATGCAGAGGTTACATTAGCAAGACTGCATGAATATCACGGTTGGTTACATTTCACCGATTTGGTAGTGTCGACCCAAGCGCAGGGATGCATGACCATCAACGACGACATAGCTCGGGTCGAACAACACATTCGCGAGATTGAGGCGCGAATAGAGCGCCAGCGCGGGACAATCACTCAGGCGGAGGAAGCTGGCTTGCCGACAGAAGGGCCACGCAATTTCCTATGGTTCCTGAGAGAGACGTTGAGCCTGAGCCGCGATCATCTGGCCCGACTGATCACCGATGAAGCCATGGCTTCCCGCAATTCTGGAAATTCAACCTGAGACACCGCGGCATGCGCGACAGTGATTTGACCGAGCGGCCTGGAAAGGGCTGGACGCCATGGGAACGCGGTCCCGGCCAGGTCAAGATTGAGGCGATCTGGTGGGACGCGAGAGCGCTTCATTTCCCCAAGCTGAATTGTAGCTGCTGGTTTTCAGGATCCGAACTCGTCGGCATCGAGCATTGGGATATCGCGGCGACAAATGGTGCATGCGCAAGCCGCTGGACGATCACCCGCCCTTACCCGAGCTCTACAAGCGCGAGCGGGAGCGGACCAGGAAGCCTGGATCGAATCCGCATTGCTGCCCAGACGCGAATGCTTGCCCAAATTCAGGCCACAGGGAAGCGCCACAGCGCGCCCGACGCCGAGGCGGTGTAGGAGCGTGGCAAAGAGGAAGCGCGCGCTGGCAGATCTCAGAAAGGGTGATTCCTTGGGCTCAAGCCTGCCGACACTCGGTTTGCGACATCCCTGATCAAATGATGGATTGCGGTCGGCCCGTGCTTCGCACATGCTGCCACGAAGAATTCCATCGTCTGTGCGACCTGTTGCATCTCCCGGAAGTTCCGCGACATCAATTCGTCATTCTCGTCAAACGGGTGCAACATCACGTATTCCATGCGCTCAATGGCATCGGGGAATCTGGCGAGGTAGGCATCCAGAAACTCGTCGATCTGTTCGTCGCTGAAGTGCTTACCCATTATCCCCGCAAGCGTGACGCATCATTGATCCCCCGCAAGACTTGCAGAGGCAGCATCTCGCAACTGAAGCGCGCACGCAAGCGAACCTGAGCCGCATGGCCTGCAATGCAATGGAACTGGCCAGCCAAGCCCGCCAGAGGGCGATCGAGGCGAGGGCGGCTTAGAGGGCAGCAGCGCCAAACACCGGACAATCAGGCTGCCATCTTTTCATTCTTTGGCCTGACGCTCATGAAAATGAACAGCTTCGGATTATCCAATGTCCCGTTCATACGATAAACCGAGGCCGATACAGTTCGAGCGTCGAGCCAATACCCGACGGTTTCAGCCTGCAGGCGATTTACATATCCGACGCACCGATCTCCGGCACAGACGTGGATTGCCGCGGGGTCATATTGGTTGTCCGGTTCAGGCACAAGGCTCACCGGCTGATCCGGCGCCAAACCGAGCGTGGTTCCGATTAGGAGATGCCTGGTGCCCGCCACCTCCATTACCATGTCCGCCTTGGCGGTACTTTTGTCTAGCGGATCAACAATGGAAAAACCGTCGCTGGGTAATTTTGCTCCGTGTAAGCAAGCAGTGCGAAGTCGGAAGGATTGGCGTCAGGTGCGAGTCCATACAACTGAAGAAACGCTCCAAAGTCTGGGCGGCTGCGCGGCGGCAACCGTCGCATCAACGTAGGTAACACCTCCGACCTGTGGATGGGTCGCTGCATGCTAAAAGCCGGATACCCTAAGAACCCGAGGCCGATAAGCTTTTCCCTGCCATGCCCATTGAGTGCTCGGAATTCCGAATCCGACGTGACATATCTGAAGCTGCATTCCTGGCCAGATATATCGATCACTCCAACGGCCCAGCGCTGCCGGTTCCCAAGGTGGTCCGGGGCCTGCCATGCGAGCAACAACTGCTTCGGCTCAGCGAGATATTTGATGGAGCGGGTCATCAGTAGCCGATCGCTTCTTCGAGCATTGCTTTCCGCGCCTTGATCAGTGTGTAGACAAAATCGACGCGTGCTGTGCTGAACGGAATGCCGACATCGAACAGCGAACAATCATGGAAAATCTTCGCGATCTACAGCATCTGGAATCGAACCACATTTGCGGCCGCAACGCCAGCCTCTGGGTAATGCTCGAGCAGTTTTTTGCAAAGGGCTATATGGCCGGTCGGCTCATCCGATTGCATATCCCAGCCAAGATGATGGCGCCCTTTCTCGATGTATGTGCGAAGCGCTTTAGCTTCCGAGGCCGTACGCAGGGCATCATCTTTGAGTTCGTACGCCAAGCTGGTGGCGTTATCGAACAGAGGTGCTAGTTGGTAAGTCGGCTGGCCGTTGGGCCGTCGACGGACAAGAAATCCCCAATTTTCCGTACGCCGATCAGTATTGCCTATCAGAGCGTCAAAGATCACTGCCTTTGTCCACCAAGCCAAGAAATCGGATCCGCTTCCGAGCACAAACGGCAAATCCTCGCATTCTCTCGAATGTTGTGCGGTCTGCCGCCCTTGAGGCCGCGGTGAAACCCCGCTAGTACATCTGCTCCGTGCACTAGGCGCGCTGGATGGGGCTCGCCAGGGTAGCCATAAAAGAATTCAACCAGGGCGCCACATTCACCAGTTCGCGAATCCACTGCGAGAAAACAGGGCGGCACTGGGAGAGCAAGCAAGCTCCCGATCTGGTATGCGATGAACTCCGACCACATCTGCCGGGATCGCCATCCGTACGCCGTTTTGAACAGGTATGGGTGTCTGGGGATCAAGAGCGGAGTCGGCGCATCGTCAGGTACGAAGACCATTTGCTTCGGTTTGGTGCCGCCCGGGAAAATCCCGAAGCTCTCGTCGCGCCGCCAACTGGCGATATCGATAGCAGCTGATTGGGGCGGTACAGCCCGAGATGACCAAGCTGTTGGAGTGCGAAGAAGTTCGTTGCTCAAATCGTCGAGAATCCTTTTCCCATTTAGGTGACACGGCGATCAGGAAAGACGCAAGCGGGCTCCCCGAAGGGACGGGCGACCAGTTCTGCACACTAATTCCGTTGCACAGCGGGATTATCGGTGACGCCCGAAATCTGGCCTGTCTTTTCATGGGGCAAGCAGAGCAAGCTTCCAGGCAGCGAAACTGGATGCTTGAAATGCACGGCCACACTCCCGAGCAATGGGCTGCCATGCCGTATGCCGAGCGCATGCCCTGGACAACATCGAGGAGGATCGCCGCCATGGATGACCTCCAACTCACCAAGAAGGCCGAGGCCTATGTCGCGCTGAGCCCTGGCTTGGATGGACAGGGAACGGCCCGAGGACCATGTCCCTCGACCTCGACCTCGACCTCGACCTCGACGGCCGCGGCAGCGCCTATGATGACCGCGAAGCCGATGACAGTGACTATGAGCCCAATGGGGATGAGAAGGATCTGTCCTGGGCCGTCGGCGGGGGAAAGGGCCCATTGGTGCGAGGACGCCGAAGACGGTGGCGACCTTGAGCACAATCTGGGCTGGCGGGAAGCTGGGTCGCTAACGGGCGATCTGGCCTGCTTCGGCAGTGCGGAAGAAGACGAGCCGTCCTTGGGCTGGACGAACCACATCGACCAGCGCTTGAGCATGATCGAGACGGAAACGACTGGCACGTGATGGACGGGGAGGAAGACCCCGACGACGAGGACGAGCGAGAGGACGACAGCTACAGCGGCCTCTGAAATTCTAATCGAGTTGGAATATGGCCCGGCTGCTATGTGGCCGGGCTTTTTTCTTGCCGAAGAAGATTTGGTGCACTCGGCAGGGCTCGAACCTGCATCTGCCCGGGAGGATCCCGCTCTGTCCTGACTTGAGCTACGAGCGCTGTTGTTGGCAGCCTAAAATCGCAGCGCCCGTTCGATCAATTTGGAGGTTGGGGGGACCGGCATCCATTGGAAGTAGGAACACTCTCAGGAAAGAGGACGCTTCGGCTTTCGGGCCTTTCTCTTACCCGGCGATCGCCAGCCCGACCGCTATACCAATTCCGATAGCGAGCCCGGCAACGAGATTGCCGGCCAGGCGCATCCCGAAAGCAGCGGCAAGGGCGCGCAGATTCGACTGTGGTCGGGCCTGCAGCCGGATCAGATCATTAAAAACGTATTCCATGAGAACGACCCCCCTTCGCGTGTAGATCGGCGCCTAGCGAAGTCGAGCTGTGTAGATATGCTGTAGATCAGCCGTTTTTGGGCTGACTTGGAAAACTCTGAAGACCTTGGAATTGTTGGCTCCCCGGGCCGGATTCGAACCAGCGACCAACCGGTTAACAGCCGGTTGCTCTACCACTGAGCTACCGGGGAACGGAGGCTCTGACGTGAGTGGCGCAGCCTATAGCAAACACCTTTCGGCTTTGCAAAGCAGCATTTCGCAATTTTTCTCCAGTTTTTGATGCGGCTATTTGTGCCATCGTTCGGCGCGCCCACATATGAAGGGCTTCACTCCGGCACGGAACAAAGCGGCCGGTCATCGCCTTGACATGGCTTAGGCAGCGGATGGGATTGGTTTGAATGACCGCAGCGGACGATGACAACGCCCCGGCACGGAAGATTTCGATCTTAGGCCGCGAGTTCACCATGCCGCGCTCACGCGGCTGGCGAATCGCCATTGGCATGCTGCTTACCCTTGGCGGGCTTCTGGGCTTTCTGCCGATTCTCGGCTTCTGGATGATTCCGCTCGGTCTCCTGGTTCTGTCCTATGAATTCGCCATGATCCGGCGCCACCGGCGGCGTTTCATCGTCTGGTGGGAACGTCGGCGTCGACCCGACTGAGAGGCAGGGACGGCTGCACCACGGCGATGCCGGAGTCGCGACAACCGATTGGTAATCACCACTTTGGCCGCTCCATGCGAAAGCATCGGGAATGACGCGCCGCCGCTTGACGACCTTTGAGCGTCAACATAATGAGTTCGCTCGGAACGCCGGGAGCATTGCGAGGCCTCGTGGCGGAGTGGTTACGCAGAGGACTGCAAATCCTTGCACCCCGGTTCGATTCCGGGCGAGGCCTCCAGATGCTTGCGGGCTCCAGCGCAATCGCGCCGGAGCGGGGGTTCCGGTTGAAGTTTTAGCCGCGCGTTTGGCGCGGGGAGCGGACTGTTGGGACATGAGCGCTGATTTTTCCGAACGCCGCGTGAAGATGGTCGACGGCCAGGTCCGCACCACCGATGTCACCAGCGCGCCTCTCATCGAAGCGATGCTGAGCGTTCCGCGCGAGGCCTTTGTCGACGCCGGGCAGCGGGATCTGGCCTATATCGACGAAGACATCCGCATTTCGAACGGCGCCAATGGCGGCGGCGCACGCTACCTGATGGAGCCGTCGCCGCTCGCCAAGCTTTTGCAACTGGCCGAGATCGACGCGAGTGATTCGGTGCTCGATGTCGGCTGCGGCAGCGGCTATTCCGCCGCATTGCTGTCCAGGCTTGCCCGGTCCGTGGTGGCGCTGGAAAGCGATCCCGCGCTGGCGGAGACCGCGAAATCCACGCTGTCCAGCCTTGGCTGCGAGAATGTTACCGTGGCCACCGGGCCGCTGCCGCAGGGGCATGCCGCTAAAGCGCCCTACAACGTCATCTTCGTCGGCGGCAGCGTCGAGGAAGTGCCGCCGGCGCTGCTCGACCAGCTTGCGGAAGATGGACGCCTGGTTGTGGTCGAGGGACAAGGCAACTCTGGCGTGGCCCGGCTGTTTTTTAAAGCCGGGGGGGTTGTAACCGGAAGACGGGCCTTTAATGCGGCAATTAAGCCACTACCGGGCTTCGAACGTGCTCACGCGTTTGAATTCTGAGCGTTTTGCCTTGCAGCGAAGGCGCTGTCATGATCGCTTGCGCCTGACAATCGTTGCTGATTTGGTTAACCGGGCGTTTCGGGAGGCCGTCAGCGGGGGAACGATAAACAACGCGGCGCCGGCCGATCCGCAAGGGTAGGCTGACGCGGCGTGGTTCCCATGCAAAACGAATGAGGGAAATAACGTGCCGCCTCTACCTCTACGCAAGAGTGTTTTAGTAGCTATCCTTGTTTCGGCCACGGCGCTTTCGCCGTTGGCCGCCTCCGCCGAGACCATTACGGGCGCTCTCGCCAAAGCCTACCAGTACAATTCGCAGCTCAACGCCGCTCGCGCCGGCGTGCGCGTGACTGACGAGGGCGTTGCCATCGCCAAGTCGGGCTGGCGCCCGACCGTCACTGGTTCGGCCAACATCGACTACACCAACACGCACGGATTTGGCACCAGCAGGAGACTGACGACCGGCAGCTTCGGCGTGCAGATCAACCAGACGCTGTTCGACGGCTTTCAGACCAAGAACAATGTTGCTGCCGCCGAATCGCAGGTGAAGGCTTCCGTGGAAAGCCTGCGCAACACCGAAGAGAACATCCTGTTCAACGCGGCGAGCGCCTATATGGACGTGATTCGCGACCGCCAGGTCGCGGTGCTGACCGAGCAGAACCTGCAGTTCCTGACCGAGCAGGCGCGCGCCGCCCGTTCGCGCTTCGAGGTCGGCGAGGGCACCCGTACCGACGTCGCCCAGGCCGATGCCTCGCGCGCCACGGCCGTGGCTCAGTTGAGCGCCGCCCGCGCGACCGCTCTGGCGAGCGCCGCCACCTACCATCAGATCGTCGGCGACGAGCCGGGCAAGCTGAAGGCGGCCTCGCCGCTGGGCAAGCTGCTGCCGGGCAATCTCGATTCCGCCCTGGCTGTCGCTTCCGCCGAGCATCCGGCCATCCTTGCCACGCAGCATCTCGTCGATGCGGCGGCGTTTTCGGTGAAGTCGTCGGAAGGTGCGCTGCTGCCCCAGCTTTCGGCCTCCGCCGGCATCTCGGACAATTACAGCCACACCTCTCCCGGTTCCTCCAGCAGTCCCAACGGTAGCTCGACGTCCGCCAATATCGGCGCTACTCTGACCATACCGATCTATTCGGGCGGCCGGACCTCGGCAATTGTGCGGCAGAACAAGGAATCGCTCAGCGAGGCGCGCATCCAGGTTGATGTCAGCCGCGACCAGGTGCGCCAGGCCGTGGTCTCGGCCTGGACGCAATATGTCGCAGCGCGCGAAAGCGTGGATGCCAACAGGCAGGTCATCGACGCCGCGCAGCTGGCGCTGAACGGCGTCATCGAGGAGCGCAATGTCGGCCAGCGCACGACGCTCGACGTGTTGAACGCGCAGAACGCCGTCATCACCGCCAAGATCAACCAGGCAAGCTCCGAGCGCGACGTGGTGGTGGCGAGCTACGCCATCCTGTCGGCGATGGGACGGCTGTCGGTCGATCGCTTGGGCCTGGCGGTCACCAAATACAGGCCGGAAGAGCATTACAACGCCGTCAAGGACAAGTGGATCGGATTGCGCACGCCCGACGGACGCTGATTTCCGATCCAAGCTTCGATAAACGCCGCGCGTCCCATGGATGCGCGGCGTTTATCTTTTCCGGATGACTGACCGGGCTGCGCATCGCCTAATCTGTTGAAATCCAAAGAGTCCCCAGATTGGGGATTCTCGGATGGCGATCGGTCGGTTACGCTGTCTCCACTGATTCGAATTCCGGCCCGGGCAGGAACGGAATTGCGTAATGGGTCACAAGGGCGGCGGATGTGACGATGGCGACGGCAAGCAGCGCGCAGCGCGAACCTTCCATGGAAGAGATACTGGCTTCCATCCGAAGGATCATCGAGGACAGCGATACCGGTCGCAAGCAGCCGGCCGAGGCCGGTGACCTGCGCCAGGACCTGGAACCGGCCGCCGTCAACACTCCCTCCGCTGCGATACCCGCTGTCGAGGTCGACGCCTTTCGTTCCGAACTGCATGCCGATGCCAGTCCCCGCAAGCCGGCGACGCTGGCGGAGGTCCAGGCCCAGCTTGCCGCGACCGATCCAGTGCTTGCGCGCGCCGAGGCTCGCCCGGAGCCGGTGAAGGCAGCGCCGGCGACCCCGGCGGAGGCTGGTGTCAGACACGCGGTCGAGCCGAGCGCGCCGGCAGCCGCCAACAGGCCCGCCGCTGCAAATGCGCCGCAGACCGCCGAGACCATTGTCGCCGATTGGCGGCGGGAAATCGCCGCGGCCGGAGGCAGCACCGTTACGGCGAAGCCGGCTGTCCGGGCTCCGGAAGCCGCGCCGCGGGTCGAGATCGACAAGGAAGAACCAGCGGTCGAAGCTGTCGCGCATGCCGGCGCTCCCCAGTCCTCCGCGCCTGAGGCTCAGCCGTCCCGTCCCGCGATCCTTTCCGAGCACACGGGCAGGCAGGTTGCCGCCGCTTTCGGCGAGCTTTCCGATGCCTTTGCCAGCCGTGGCAAGAAGAGCTTCGATGAAATGGCCGAGGAGATGCTGCGGCCGATGCTGCAGGATTGGCTCGACAACAACCTGCCGACGCTGGTCGAAAGGCTGGTGCGCGAAGAGATCGAGCGCGTGGCGCGCGGCGCGCAGTAGCCGCCGCAACACGCAGGCTGAAAAGCGCCGCCTTCGGGCGGTGGCTTGTTCAAGGCTCTTAGGTGAGCGCGCGTAGCTCCCGCTCGGCCGGGATTGTCGCTGGTCGAGGGCAGGCCTATCTGTGGCAGTGATTGCTGCTCTCGCGGTTGACTCGGCCAAGACCTTCCGATTTACACCGGACGCTTGTTACCGACAGTTCGGACCTCCTCCATGCTTGAAAAGACCTACGACGCCAAGACCGTCGAGCCGAAGATCGCCAAAATCTGGGAAGAGGCCGACGCCTTCCGGGCCGGCGCCGGCGCGGAGGAAGGGGCGGAAGCTTTCACCATCGTCATCCCGCCGCCGAACGTCACCGGCTCGCTGCATATGGGCCATGCGCTCAACAACACGCTGCAGGACATTTTGGTGCGCTTCGAGCGCATGCGCGGCAAGAACGTGCTTTGGCAGCCCGGCATGGATCACGCCGGCATCGCCACGCAGATGGTGGTCGAGCGCCAGCTCATGGAAAGGCAGATCCACCGCCGCGATCTGACGCGCGAGCAGTTCATCGAGAAGGTGTGGGAGTGGAAGGCCGAATCCGGCGGCGCGATCTTCAACCAGCTGAAGCGCCTCGGCGCCTCGGCCGACTGGTCGCGCGAACGCTTCACCATGGATGAAGGCCTGTCCAAGGCGGTGCTGGAAGTCTTCGTCACGCTCTACAAGGAAGGCCTCATCTACAAGGACAAGCGCCTTGTGAACTGGGACCCCAAGCTGCTCACCGCCATTTCCGACCTCGAGGTCGAGCAGCACGAGGTCAACGGCAATCTCTGGCACTTCCGTTACCCGATCGAAGGCGAAGCGTTCGACCCGGAGAACCCGAGGACCTTCATCACGGTCGCCACGACGCGCCCCGAGACGATGCTTGGCGACACGGCGGTTGCCGTGCATCCGGGTGACGAGCGCTTCACCGATCTGGTCGGCCGCAACGTCGTGCTGCCGATCGTCGGCCGCAGGATACCGATCGTGGCGGACGAGTATTCCGATCCGGAGAAAGGCTCCGGCGCTGTCAAGATCACACCGGCGCATGATTTCAACGATTTCGAGGTCGGCAAGCGCCACAAGCTGCCGGCGATCAACATCCTGACGGTCGAAGCCGCCATCAAGCTCAAGGACAACGAAGATTTCCTCGCCGGTCTCGAGGTCACGCCGGAGCGCCAGGCCGTATGGGACGAGCTCGACGGGCTCGACCGCTTCGCTGCTCGCAAGAAGGTCGTCGAGCTGATGGAAGCGGGCGGGTTCCTCGACAAGATCGAGCCGCACCGGCACACCGTGCCGCATGGCGACCGCGGCGGCGTGCCGATCGAGCCTTTCCTGACCGACCAATGGTATGTCAACGCCGCCGAGCTCGCCAAGCCGGCGATCGCCTCGGTGCGCGAGGGCCGCACGAACTTCGTGCCGAAGAACTGGGAAAAGACCTATTTCGACTGGATGGAGAACATCCAGCCCTGGTGCATTTCGCGCCAGCTCTGGTGGGGCCACCAGATCCCGGCCTGGTATGGGCCGGACGGGCATGTCTTCGTCGAGAAGACCGAGGAAGAGGCTTTGGCCGCGGCGGTCGAATATTACCTGGCGCTGGAAGGGCCGTGGAAGGCCTGGGTAGAGGACAAGCTCGAGAATTTCCAGCCGGGCGAGATCCTGACCCGCGACGAGGACGTGCTCGACACCTGGTTCTCGTCGGCGCTGTGGCCGTTCTCGACGCTCGGCTGGCCCGACCAGACGCCCGAGCTCAAGACCTATTACCAGACCGACGTGCTGGTGACCGGCTTCGACATCATCTTCTTCTGGGTCGCCCGCATGATGATGATGGGCCTGCACTTCATGGACGAGGAGCCGTTCCACACCGTCTATGTGCATGCGCTGGTGCGCGACAAGAACGGCGCCAAGATGTCGAAGTCGAAGGGCAACGTCATCGATCCGCTCGACCTGATCGAGGAATACGGCGCAGATGCGCTGCGCTTCACGCTGACTGTGATGGCGGCTCAAGGGCGCGACGTGAAGCTCGATCCGGCGCGCATCGCCGGCTACCGCAATTTCGGCACCAAGCTGTGGAACGCGACGCGCTTTGCCGAGATGAACGAGGTTGCGCGCAACGACGATTTCTGGCTGAACGACGCCAAGCTGCCGGTCAATCGCTGGATCCTCACGGAACTCACGCGGGCGGCGCGCGCGGTGACCGAAGGCATTACCAGCTATCGTTTCAACGAGGCGGCGGGCGCTGCCTATCGCTTCGTCTGGAACCTGTTTTGCGACTGGTACCTGGAACTGCTGAAGCCGGTGTTCATGGGCACGGACGAGGCCGCCAAGGCCGAGAGCCGGGCCTGCGTCGCCTTCGTGCTCGACGAAATCTACAAGCTGCTCCATCCAATGATGCCGTTCATGACCGAGGAGCTGTGGGCGCAGACCGCTGGCGAGGGCAAGGAGCGCTCCTCGCTGCTTTGTCATGCCGCCTGGCCGTCGCCCGACTTCGAGGACGAGGAGGCTGCCGCCGACATCAACTGGCTGGTCGACCTCGTCTCGGGCATCCGCTCGGTGCGGTCGGAGATGAACGTGCCGCCGGCAGCGATCGCGCCGCTGATGGTGATCGGCGCCAACTCGCTGACGCAGGAGCGGCTGGAGCGTCACGCCCAGGCGATCAAGCGGCTGGCGCGCGTCGGCGATATCGCGTTGGTCGACGCGCCGCCAAAGGGCTCGGCCCAGATCGTGCTCAACGAGGCGACGATAAGCCTGCCGCTCGGCAGCCTGATCGACCTCCAGGCCGAGGCCGCGCGGCTGCAGAAGGAACTGGCCAAGGTGACCGAGGAGATCGCCCGCCTGCACAAGAAGCTTTCCAACGAAAAATTCGTCGCCAACGCGCCGGAAGAGGTGGTCGAGGCCGAGCGCGAGAAACTCGCCGAATATCGCGAGGCGCAGGAGAAGCTTTCGGTGGCTTTGACAAGGGTTCGCGACGCGGGCTGAGCAGGAAGATTCGGCCTCGCTCCAGAGTCGCTTTCCGGTACGTTAGCTGCCTCGAAAATGGGCGTGTCGCTACGTTAATTTTGACGTAAACGGAAAGTTTGCGCCCCATTGTTGCCATAATGTAACAATGGGAGCCTGTCGGCCTCAAAATCAGCTGTTTTTGCGTTGTTTTGGGTCTTTTCTTCGCATTTTTTCTGCCGTTTGATCGCGGTTGTCGCGATTTGGGGCACCAATTGCGGCGCCTCTCACCATGGCGAAAATGCGTGCTGTCAAGGTGTACATGTACAGCTCTTGAAAACATTGTTGCGTCGTTAACCCGAATTGGTTCTAGCTTGAGCCACTTGTATTTCGGGGAGGGATTTCCATGAATATTCTGCGGCTCAAAGCTCTGGCGGGGGCAGGCTGCTTTTCGATCGCATTGATCGGCGCCGCGATGCATCCCGCGCATGCCGGCGGTCTGGAGCGCGGCGGCTACGACATCGATCTGCTGTTCGATCCGGCGCCTGTCGCAACGGAAGCCGAAGCGACCTATGTGATGCCGGATCGCAAGTACAAGAATGCACTTGGTCCTGGCGGGGCTCCCCTGGGCCCGGGCTTTAGTTCTACGGCAGACGGAGCGGAGCCTTACTGGGTCCCGCGCATCGGCGTCAAAGCCCAGGTCGTCCAGGGTGTCGACTGCATGTTCGACTACTCGCAGCCTTGGGGCGCACATACCGCGCCTGGTAGTAACTGGAATGGCGCGGTTTCGAACATTGAAACTGACATCAAGAGCGACAATTACGCGGCGACCTGCTCGTATAAGTTTGACGCGGGCAAAGGCCAGCTTCGGTTCCTGGGCGGTGTATTCTATCAGAAGGTCTACGGCTTCAAGGAAGGCTTAACAGACATCGGCTTTGGCCCCATGGTCGGGCGTGTCGATCTTGACAGCAGCGGTTGGGGGTGGCGTGCGGGTATTGCGTATGAAATCCCGGACATCGCATTGCGCGCCAGCCTTGTTTACAATTCGCAGGTGAAGCTCGACAACATTTCTGGCACGTTGGACATCGGTGGCGTCGTCTCCACCCCGATCTACGCTCCAACCCAATCCATGCCGGACACGGTCGAGTTCAAGCTGCAGTCGGGCATCGCGCCCGGCTGGCTCGCTTTTGGCTCGGTCAAATGGGTGAATTGGAGCGTTCTGCAGATTGTTCCGATTTGTACCGAACAGTCGAAGGCGCTCGGTGCCGCCTGTAACAGTGGCGTGGCGAACCCGGCTGTCAGACCGACTTCGCTCGACCTCATGTATCGGGACGGCTGGACCGTTTCCGGCGGCATCGGCCACAAGTTCAACGATCAATGGAGTGCCGCTGGCCAGCTTACTTGGGATCGCGGCACCTCGCATGGCTATGGTGTCCAAACCGACACTTGGACGCTCGGCGGCGGCGTTGCCTACACGCCTCGGCCAAACATCGAGTTTCGCTTGGCCGGGGCCATCGGAGTTATGACCAGCGGCCATTCCGGAACGCTTACCGACGAGAATGGTTTTATCGCGGGCGAAGACGCTACCTATGACGTTGGCAACGATCTGGTCACAGCGATTTCGGGTGGCCTCAAGATCAAGTTCTAAGTCTCTGAAAATTCACCGAAAAGGCCGGGCAATGCCCGGCCTTTTTGTTGTGTGACCGACCGTCCAGCCTGAACTCTCGGCCCGATATTCCAGATTCGCTGCCCAGCCGGCGCCTCATACGATTGTGACGTTTCGGCAACAGTTTATGAACAACCCCCGCGCTAAAAGCCTTGCCGAGGGAACTGCCCACTTCCCGCCATAAACCCGGAGCACCCGAGTTATGTCCCGGGATGCGTGCCAGGTTGGCGCGGCGAGGGGACCGGCCGCGGGGTGTGCGGCAAGGACGAGTATGGACGCCAAGGTAATCTCGAAGGCCAAGCTGCCCAGCCGCTACGTGACCGAAGGTCCGGCGCGGGCGCCGCATCGCTCGTATCTTTATGCCATGGGCCTGTCGGCGGCCGAGATCGCGCAGCCTTTGGTCGGCGTCGCGAGCTGCTGGAATGAAGCTGCGCCCTGCAACATCTCGCTGATGCGCCAGGCGCAGGTGGTCAAGAAGGGCGTTGCGGCCGCCAACGGCACGCCGCGCGAATTCTGCACCATCACCGTCACCGACGGCATCGCCATGGGCCACCAGGGCATGAAGTCGTCGCTGGTGTCGCGCGAGGTGATCGCCGATTCGGTCGAGCTCACCATGCGCGGCCATTGCTATGACGCCCTTGTCGGGCTTGCCGGCTGCGACAAGTCGCTGCCCGGCATGATGATGGCGATGGTGCGCCTCAACGTGCCCTCGATCTTCATCTATGGCGGCTCGATCCTGCCCGGCAGCTATCGCGGCCGGCAGATCACCGTGCAGGATGTGTTCGAGGCGGTCGGCCAGCATTCGGTGGGCACGATCAGCGATGCCGAACTGCTTGAGATCGAGCAGGTTGCCTGTCCTTCGGCCGGTTCCTGCGGCGCCCAGTTCACCGCCAACACCATGGCCACCGTCGCCGAGGCGATCGGCCTGGCACTGCCCTATTCTTGCGGCGCGCCGGCGCCCTACGAGATGCGCGACCGCTTCAATTTCGCCTCGGGCGAAAAGGTCATGGAACTGATAGCGAAAAACATCCGGCCGCGCGACATCGTCACGCGCAAGGCGCTGGAAAATGCCGCGACCGTGGTGTCGGCCACCGGCGGCTCGACCAACGCGGCGCTGCATTTGCCGGCAATCGCGCATGAGGCCGGCATCAAGTTCGACCTCTTCGACGTGGCCGCGATCTTCGAGAAGACGCCCTATATCGCCGATCTCAAGCCGGGCGGCAAATATGTCGCCAAGGACATGTTCGAGGCCGGCGGCATTCCGCTCTTGATGAAGACGCTGCTCGATCACGGCTATCTGCACGGCGACTGCATGACGGTCACTGGCCGCACTTTGGCCGAAAATATGGAGCACGTTGCCTGGAATGAGAGCCAGGATGTTGTGCGTCCCGCCAATCGGCCGATCACCAAGACAGGCGGCGTTGTGGGCTTGAAGGGCAACCTTGCCCCCGAAGGTGCGATCGTGAAGGTCGCGGGCATGTCGGAACTGAAATTCTCAGGGCCGGCCCGCTGCTTCGATTCGGAAGAGGAGTGCTTCGAAGCGGTCACGCAGCGCAACTACCGGGAGGGCGAGGTTCTCGTCATCCGCTATGAGGGGCCGCGCGGCGGTCCGGGCATGCGCGAGATGCTGTCGACGACGGCTGCGCTCTACGGCCAGGGCATGGGCGGCAAGGTGGCGCTGATCACCGACGGACGCTTCTCGGGCGCCACGCGCGGCTTCTGCATCGGCCATGTCGGGCCGGAGGCGGCGGTCGGCGGGCCGATCGGGCTGATCAAGGATGGCGACGTGATCTCGATCGACGCCGTGAACGGCACGATCGAAGTGGCCCTGTCGGACGCCGAGCTGGCGGCCCGGGCAAAGAAATGGAAGCCGCGCAAGACCGACTATCAGTCGGGCGCGATATGGAAATATGCGCAAACGGTAGGGCCGGCCCGCGACGGCGCGGTGACTCATCCGGGTGGGGCCAAAGAAACGCACTGCTATGCGGACATCTGAGGTGTTGAGGTCGTCTGTCTTTTCGGCACTGGTCGCGCTTGCGACCTTGGGCGCCGTCGGGCAGGCCATGGCCTTCGACGACAAGGTGTTCGACGACAAGACCGGCGTGAAGCCGCAGTCGAGCCCGTGGGCGGTGTTCCAGTTCGGCTTCTCGGCCTACAAGAGCGGCCACAAGGACCAGGCGGTCGAGGCCTATAAATACGCCGCCGAAAACGGCCAGATCGGCGCCACCTGGAAGCTCGCGCGCATGTATGCCGAAGGTGACGGCGTGACGCGCGACGACTATGCCGCCTTCAAGTTCTTCTCGGAGATTGTCGACCAGGATGTCGAGCCCGGCTCGCCGGAAGAAAGCTACGTTTCGGACGCGCTGGTGGCGCTCGGCGACTATCTGCGCAAGGGCATTCCCGGCACGCCGGTCGAGGAGAACGAAGTCGCGGCGCAGGAATATTATATGCGCGCCGCCGCCAACTACCGCAATCCGAACGCCCAGTTCGAGATCGGCCGGATGTTCCTGAAGGGCGAGGGCGGCGTGAAGGCGAGCGTCAAGCAGGCCGGCCGCTGGCTGCAGCTGGCAGCCGAGAAGGGCCACGCCGGCGCGCAGGCGACGCTCGGGAACCTCCTGTTCCAGAGCGGCAAGATCGTGCGCGGCCTGGCGATGATGACGGCGGCGCTTCAGCGGGCTCCGGCAGCTGATCAGCCCTGGATCCGCAGCATGCAGGAAGAGGCGTTCGCCGCGGCCGGCGAGGCCGATCGCCGGACCGCGATCTCGCTCGCCGACGACATCCTAACCAAGGGCAACAACGGCGATCAGTAAGCGTCGGATGCTCCCCCTTCGAGGGGTGAGGCCCGCGGCGCTCTAGTTTTCAGTCGGCTCCGTCGGCGTCGGGCCGGGCGTCGAGATCGAGGTCGGGTGCGGTTTTGGCGCGTCTCCCGGACATTCATCCTTGATCTTCGTCCAGGATGTGTTGTTGAGGACCATGTCGCAGCGGGCGAGATGGCTTTCGCCGGCAATGGTCAGGCATGCCGTCTGGCCGACATTGAAGGACTTGCCGTTGGCCAAACAGGTCGGCGCCGCCAGCGAGGGCGTCGGGGCGGCAAGCGCCAAGGCAAGGCCGACCGGCCTGAAAAGAAATCGGATCGCCATTCAACCCCCACAGCCACCCGCATCAAAGAGGGGATTTGTGGCGATATCAGGTCCAGGTCTGTTGAGATTCAGGTGATGCTTGCCTGCGAATGGCGGCTTCCTGCGCTTCCGGTGCTCACGTACTTTGAAGTACGCTCCGCTCCGGTTCTCGGAAACCACCTTGTCTGGTCGCTTCGCGCCCGTCTTCGACTCCGGCTCTGCCTGACCTGAATCTCAACAGACCCTGAGCTAAGGACTGGAACTTCTCAGGCCGGCTGCAGGCTGAGCTCGATCGCGACCGGCACGTGATCGGAGGGCTTCTCCCAGGCGCGGACGTGCTTTTCCACCGAGGCCGACGAGAAACGGTTGGCGGCTTCCGGCGACAGCAGCAGGTGGTCGATGCGGATGCCGTTGTTCTTCTGCCAGGCGCCGGCCTGATAATCCCAGAAGGTGTAGACGCCGGCCGAGTCGGTCACCGAGCGCACCGCTTCGGTAAAGCCGAGGTTCTTCAGCCGGCGGAAGGCCTGCCTCGTCTGCGGCTGGAACAGCGCATCGCCCAGCCAGTTTTCCGGGAACCGGGCATCGGCGGGTTCGGGAATGACGTTATAGTCGCCGGCCAGCACCAGCGCTTCCTCAAGCCGCAGCCGTTCTTCCGCCCAGCGCTCCAGCCGTGCCATCCAGGCAAGCTTGTAGGAAAACTTCCGTTCATCCTCGACCGGATTGCCGTTGGGCAGATAAAGCGAGGCGACGCGCAGAGCGCCCTGGTCGGTGGAAAAGACGCCTTCGATGAAGCGGGCATGGTCGTCCGCATCGTCGCCAGGCAGGCCGCGATTGACCTCGTCGAAGGGCAGCCTCGACAGGATGGCGACGCCGTTGAAGCTCTTCTGGCCATTGGTCTCGACATTGTAGCCCAGCGCCTCGATCTCGGCGCGCGGGAACTGCTCGTCCACTGTTTTGATCTCCTGCAGGCAAACGATGTCCGGCGCGCTTTCGGTCAGCCAATGGGTGAGGTTGCCGATGCGGGCGCGAACGCCGTTGATGTTCCAAGTGACGATCTTCATGCAGGCCTCGATGCTGTTCGGACGGAAGGCGTTCGACGAAGCGGATCGTATTGCCTGCGCGGACCTTTAGAAAGGCCGTCCGGCCGCATTCCTGCCAAAGCCAGGGGACAGGCACGCGCTACCCGGCTCGCACCGGTCATAGGCTTGCGAAGTCCGGTCGATCAGATGGAGAAGCTGGTGCCGCAGCCGCAGGAGGCGACCGCGTTCGGGTTCCTGATCTGGAAGGACTGGCCCATCAGGTCGTCGACGAAGTCGATCACCGAGCCGCCCATATAGACCAGCGAAA
The DNA here is from genome assembly GCF_003952405.1 of Mesorhizobium sp. M2A.F.Ca.ET.043.02.1.1. Classification (NCBI taxonomy): domain Bacteria; kingdom Pseudomonadati; phylum Pseudomonadota; class Alphaproteobacteria; order Hyphomicrobiales; family Phyllobacteriaceae; genus Mesorhizobium; species Mesorhizobium sp. M2A.F.Ca.ET.043.02.1.1. The sequence continues at coordinate 447,624 of NZ_CP034445.1, read as the reverse complement.
GGTCGTCGATCAGGATTGTCGCGCCATCCTTCTCGATGGCGACATCGTCGTCGTTGCGATCGCCGACCAAGTCGAATTTATACGAAAAGCCGGAGCAGCCGCCGCCTTCCACGGAGACGCGCAGAGCCGTCTTTCCGGGTTCGCCGGAAACGATCCTGGCGATCCGCTTTGCCGCGGCGTCGGTCATTTCGACCTTCATGGCAGTCTTGGCATCCGCGCCCATCGGCGTCACCTTGCTTTCGGTTTCACATGATAGGTATGAAGCGGGCAGGCCTGAGTCAACTGGTGGGTCAATGGAAGAGCAGCGGGGCAAGGATGCTCTCGGCGACATCGGGTTCGGCTATCGGCCGCGCGCCGTCTATGCGAGCGACCCGGCGCTTTCGCGCGGCCGCCTGTTCCCGGAGGCCGAAAGCCCGACGCGCACGCCGTTCCAGCGCGACCGCGACCGCATCATCCATTCTACGGCTTTCCGCCGCCTGAAGCACAAGACGCAGGTCTTCGTCGCGCATGAGGGCGACCATTACCGGACCCGGCTGACGCATTCGATCGAGGTGGCGCAGATCGCGCGCGCCCTGGCGCGGGCGCTGCGCGGCGACGAGGATCTCGCCGAGGCCGTGGCGCTTGTCCACGATTTCGGCCACACGCCGTTCGGGCATACCGGCGAGGACGCGCTCAACGAGAAGATGGCCGCCTGGGGCGGCTTCGATCACAATGCGCAGTCGCTGCGCGTGGTCACAAGGCTCGAGCGGCGCTACGCCGAATTCGACGGGCTGAACCTCACCTGGGAAACGCTGGAGGGGCTGGTCAAGCACAATGGCCCGTTGACCGATGCGAGCGGGAGGGGGCTCAAGGGTCCGGTGCCGCAGGCGATCCGCGATTATTCGGAGCTGCACGACCTTGAGCTCGACCGCTTCGCCGGCATCGAGGCGCAATGCGCCGCGATCGCCGACGATATCGCCTACAACACCCATGACATAGACGACGGTCTGCGCGCGGGCCTGTTGACGCTGGAGATGCTGGAGGAGGTCGGCTTGCCCGGCTCGATCCTGAAGGGCGTGCGCGCCAAATATCCTCAACTCGACGATGTGCGCACCGGCCACGAGCTGATGCGGCGGCAGATCACCTTGATGGTCGAGGATGTCATCGCATCGACCACCGCCAATATCGAGCGGCTCAAACCGGACAGCGCCGATGCGGTGCGCGCGGCGGGCGAGACCTTGGTGACCTTTTCGGCAGGCATGGCCGCGGCCGAGAAGGAATTGAAGGCTTTCCTCTACAAGCATCTCTACCGGCACCCGGAAGTGATGCGGGTGCGGGCCGACGCCGAACAGATCGTGCGCGAGCTGTTCGACGTCTATTTCGCCGATCCGCGCGCCATGCCCGATGGCTGGCGCGAGGGGCTCGACCGGGCCGAGGATCGCATCAAGGCGCGCAGCGTCGCCGACTTCCTGGCCGGCATGACTGACACCTATGCCTTGAAGGAACATCGGCGTCTGTTTGACCATACGCCCGATTTGAGCTAGGGCGAGCCTCGATTTTGCCGGCCGTTGGGCCGGTCGCCTCTTAAAGCCCAGAGCACTTCCAATGAATATCTTCGCCGATTTCAACGCGCGGATCGTAAAGGCCGTCGAAGCCCTTGACCTGAAGGACAAGGAGGGGGCCGCGCTCGACCTGTCGCGTATCGCGGTCGAGCCGCCGCGCGATGCCAGCCATGGCGACCTCGCAACCAATGCGGCGATGGTGCTGGCCAAGCCCACTGGACAGAACCCGCGCGCGCTTGCCGAGAAACTCGCCGAAGCGCTGCGTGGCGACGCCGATATCGCGTCGGCCGAGATCGCCGGGCCTGGCTTCGTCAATCTCAGGCTCAAGGACGCGTTCTGGCATACGCATCTGACCGCGTTGCTCGGCGAGGGGCGCAATTATGGCCGCTCGACCATCGGCGGCGGCCGCAAGGCCAATGTCGAATATGTCTCGGCCAACCCGACCGGTCCGATGCATGTCGGCCATTGCCGCGGCGCCGTGGTCGGCGACACGCTTGCCAATCTGATGGCCTTCGCCGGCTACGACGTGACCAAGGAATATGTCATCAACGACGCCGGCTCCCAGATCGACGTGCTCGGCCGCTCGGCGTTCCTGCGCTACCGCGAGGCGCTTGGCGAAGCCATCGGCGAGATCCCGCCCGGGCTTTATCCGGGCGACTACCTGATCCCCGTCGGCCAGGCGCTGGCCGAGGAATTCGGCCTCGGCCTGCTGGAGATGCCCGAAGACGAGGCCCTGGCGATCGTCAAGGACCGCACCGTCGATGCGATGATGGCGATGATCCGCGAGGATCTGGCGCTGCTCAACGTGCATCACGACGTGTTCTTCTCCGAGCGCACGCTGCATGCCGACAACGCCAGGAAGATCCGCGCGGCGATCGCCGACCTGACGCTCAAGGGGCATATCTACAAGGGCACGCTCCCCCCGCCGAAGGGGGAGAAACCTGACGACTGGGAGGACCGCGAGCAGACGCTGTTCCGGTCGACCGCGGTCGGCGACGACATGGACCGGGCGCTGGTCAAGTCGGACGGTTCGTTCACCTATTTCGCCGCCGACGTCGCCTATCTCAAGGACAAGGTCGAGCGCGGCTTCGTCGATCTCATCTATGTGCTTGGCGCCGACCATGGCGGCTATGTGAAGCGGCTCGAGGCGCTGGCGCGGGCGGTGGCCGGCGACACGGTCAAGCTCACCGTGTTGCTTTGTCAGCTCGTCAAACTGTTCCGCGACGGCGAGCCGGTCCGGATGTCGAAGCGGTCCGGCGATTTCGTCACCTTGCGCGATGTCGTGGAGGAGGTCGGCCGCGACCCGATCCGCTTCATGATGCTCTACCGCAAGAACGACGCGCCGCTCGATTTCGACTTCGCCAAGGTCACGGAGCAGTCGAAGGACAATCCGGTGTTCTACGTCCAGTACGCGTCGGCGCGCTGCCATTCCGTCTTCAGGCAGGCGAGCGAGCAGCTCGGCGAGGCGAATTTCGACCGCAACCGGCTCGCGGCTTCCGTCGCTGCGCTGGCCGACGAGGGCGAGATCGCGTTGATCCGCAAGCTGGCTGAATATCCAAGATTGATCGAATCCGCGGCGCTTTCCCTGGAGCCGCACCGGCTCGCTTTCTACCTTTATGACCTGGCTTCAGTCTTCCATGCACAGTGGAATCGCGGCCACGACAATCAGGACTTACGTTTTGTTAAGGTTAACGACCGAGAATCAACCTATGCCAGACTAGGGCTGGTGCAGGCTGTTTCGGATGTCTTGACCTCCGGCCTGACGCTGATCGGGGCAGACGCGCCCACGGAAATGCGTTAGGTTTAACTAAAAAACCTGTCACCTTTTGCCCACATTGCGCTGGTAAGGGCCAACCCTGCGCGACGTCCATGGCGTCCGACTTTGTGCGAGTTCGGGAACAATAATGGCAGACAGAACCCCGCTGAAAGTAGCCGACCACAACGATATCGCCGACGATGATCCGTTCGCGGAACTGACCCGGATCATGGGTTTCGACCCGCGCCAGCCGGTAAGACAGCCGGCCCCCGCGGCCGAGAAGGCCATGCCGGCTCCTCACGTTGCGGAGGCTGACGATTTCGACATCGACCTCGAAAAGGAGTTGATGGGCGAGTTCGATTCCGTCGAGGAAAGCGCGCCGGTCGCTCAGCAGGCTGCCATCCACCAGATCAGCCATGAGCCGGCCGTCGAGGCCGCCAGCGCCGCCGTGAACGACGACGAATTGACGGCGTCCTTCGAGCAGGATTTCGTCTTTGACGACGCGGCTGATCACGCCGACTTCGCCGTGGCGCGCGCACCGGAGCCGCAGTTCGCTCCAGAACCGCACTTCGCCGCGGAGCCGGAAGTCGCGCCAGAGGCGCATTTCGCATCTGAGCGTTTCGAGCCGGAGCCGCAGGCCACCCCAGAGCCGGAAGTCGCTTTCGACGATGATTTCGACAACGCCGTCGCCAGTTCGCTCGATATCGCGCCGGTCGAAGATGACCTTTCGATCGATCATGAAATGGCGGCCTCGCTGGACCAGGATTTCCAGCTCGACCATCACGAGCCGGCCGACGCCCGTCAGGATGCCGTCGAAGCCATGCAGGCCGCGAGCGAAGAGGCGTTCGACGCCGATTTCGACAGCGCGGTCCACATGTCGCTTGAAGACGAGCTGTCGTTTGAAAGCCATGAGCCCGAGCAGCATGCGCGGGCCGTCGAGCCGGTCGAAGCTCATGCAGCCGCCCCGCTGATCTCCGAAGATGATTTCGCCGGCCATTTCGATCAGACGCCGGGCGATGACATCAATCTCGGCCAGGATCAGGATTTTCAGGAGCCGGAGCTGTCGCTCGCCGACGAGCCGGCCGCGATGGTCGAGGCGGAGGCCGCCCAATTTGCCGCTGAGCCGGAACCCGCCGCGCCCGAACCTTCCGCCGCGCTGACCCTCGATGACGATTTCGAGCTGAGCTTCCGCGACGCGCTGAATGAAGAGCCGCAAGCTCCGGCCGTCGAGCTCGCCGCCGCCTTGCAGCCGGCAGAGTCGGCTCCGGTCGTGGCTGCTCCAGTCCCACCAGTTGCCGCTGCTCCGGTCCCTCCGGTCGCGGCAGTGGAACCGGCAAAGCCGGCCGCCAGAGAGCGCAGCCTGGAGGACGAGCTCAACGCGCTGCTCGGCGCCATGACCGCTCGGCCGATGCCCACGGTCAAGGAGCCTGCTCCCGCGCCACGGCTGGTTGCGGAATCCGCGAGCCACGCCGGTGGGAACACGGCGGCCGACGATCTCGACTGGGATCTCGACGAGCGCCAGCCGGCGCAGGACCGGCAGGACGCGCAGCCGGCCGACAGCGACCTGGACGACCTGCTCGCCAACGAGCTCGACCGCCAGGATTTTGCAGCCTCGGCCAAGGCCGAGCCCTCCAGCGCCGGACCTTCGGCGGCCGAACAGGACATTGATTTCGACGACGACGCCTTTGGCGCCGCTTTCGCCCGGAGTATCGAGGCCGAGCAGGCGGGGGCCGCCAGCGCGAGGTCTCCGGCAAATTCGTCCGATTGGATGCATCCGACGCCGGTCGAGCAGACAAGGTCTTGGAGCCGTTCGACCCCGACCGCCGCTCCGCCGGTGCAAGCCTCATTTGCGGCACAGCCGGCCCCAGCGGCGCCGGTGCAGGTGGCAGCGCCTTCAGCGCCGCTGCAGATGACCGCGCCTGCTTACCGCAACGAGCCGGCCCCGGATTATTCCGCCCATGCCAAACCGGCGCAGGCCCCGATGGCTGCGCCGCAGCCCCGCCAGCATGACGAGGTCCCGGATGTCGAGACGGTCGATGTGCCGGAGCGCGTGGTCGCGCTCGCCGACGACCTCGACATTCCGGAGCTCAGCTTCGAGGAGGATCAGCCGGCGGCGGCCGCTTATGACGATCTGGACGCGGAATTCGCGAGCCTGCTCACCGACATGAACGCGACGGAGATCGCGTCGGCGCCCGTGCAGAACCGTGGCTATGACGACGAAACCTACAGCGCCGGCTTCAATGGCTATGACCGTCGCGACTTGCGGGCCGAGGCTCCGGCGGCTCCGCCCGCTCAGGCTTCCTTCGCTGCCGCCAACGATTACGACGCCGACGATCTGCCCGGCAGCCGACCGGTCTCACAGGCGGACGAATTCGCTACCGACGAGCTCGATTATGATCCTGAGCTCGAAGAGGCGATGGCGATCCCCGGGCTTGCCGAGCGTAAGGCGGCGCAGCCGCGCCGTCGCGGCATGATGATCGCGGGGCTGGTCGGCGCCGTGGTGGTTCTCGGCGGCCTTGGCGCGCTGGCCTTCTCCTTCGGAGGCAAGGGCGGCAGCGAGGCTCCGGTGATCGTCAAGGCCGACAATTCGCCGATCAAGGTGAAGCCCGAAAATCCGGGCGGCGCGGTGGTGCCGAACCAGGACAACAAGGTTTATGACGCGGTCGCCAAGGGCGGCGGCGCGGCAAAGCCAGCCGAGCCGGTGCAGCAGAAGCTGGTGAACACCACCGAACAGCCCGTGGACCTGGCCTCGAAGGAACCGCCGCCGAGCCGCGTGGTCGATCTTTCGACCACCGACGACGACGCCGCGGCCGGCGCTGATGCCGCCGGCAATACAAGCTCGGCGTTGCCCGGTGTCGAACAAGCCGCTGTGCCCGAAAGCGCCCAGCCTGCCGCACCGGCAAGCGCGCAGCCGGCCGCGCCGGCGCCGAAGTCGGAAGACCGCATCGCGCAGGTGCTGCAGCAGGATGCCGCCAACACCGCCAACAACAACGACGTCGTCGCCGTCGCGCCGCGCAAGGTGAAGACCATGATGGTCAAGCCTGACGGCTCGCTGGTGCCGCGCGAGGATCCGGCTCCGGCCGCGCCGAAGGTCGCGGCGGCCGAGCCGAGCGATCCGGCGCCACAGCATGTCGCGCCGGCCTCCGACGGCCAGCAGACGGGAACGGTGGCTTCAGATACGGGGCAGGCCGATACGGGTCAGGCCGATGCGGTGACCGTCAAGCCGGCGAAGCCCGCGAAGAAGGCTGAAGCCAAGTCGCAGTCGAGCAACACGCCCGCGACGGTGCCGGTGGCGCCGGCGCGCCCGTCCGACCAGCCGGTCGATATCGTCGGCGAGGTCAAGCCGGACCAAGTCGCTTCCATCGATCCGGCGGCGGCAGCCGGCGGCGGCTCGTGGTCGATGCAGATCGCCTCGCAGCCGACGGTGCAAAGCGCGCAGTCGACCTATCAGGATCTGCAGCGCCGCTATGGCAGCGTGCTCTCCGGCCGCACCGCCAACATCGTCAAGGCCGAGGTCGCGGGCAAGGGCACCTTCTACCGTGTCCGCGTTCCAGCCCAGTCGCGCAACGATGCGATCGAGCTCTGCACCAGCTACAAGGCGGCGGGCGGTAACTGCTTCGTATCGCGCTGATCCGTCCCAACACCGAACGCCGGCGCCGCCGCAAGGCCGCGCCGGCTTTTCGTTGTGGACGGTTGTGGGCTTTGGCCGGTCCAAGGGCAGGGGTGATTCCCTTTGCTCGCTCAAAGCCTTAAGCTTCAGTCTATGAGCGAATCAAAATCCATGATCCTCGGCTGCGCCGGGAAATCCCTCACCGAAGACGAAGTCCGCTTCTATCGGAACGAACGTCCCTGGGGTTTCATCCTGTTTGCGCGCAATATCGGCGGGGCGACACAGATCCGCGATCTGGTGGCCGCGATGCGCGACTGCGTCGGCCGCCAGGAGGCTCCCGTCTTCATCGACCAGGAAGGCGGCCGGGTGCAGCGCCTGCGTCCGCCGCTGGCGCCGAACTACCCGGCCGGCGGCGCGCTTGGCGCGCTGTGGCGCGAGGACAAGGAAGCCGGCCGCCGCGCCGCCTGGCTGCTGGCGCGGCTGCACGCCTTCGATCTTTCCCGCCTGGGCATCACGGCCGACTGCCTGCCGGTGCTTGACGTTCCGGTCGAAGGCGCCAGCGATGTCATCGGCGCGCGCGCCTATGGCAAGGAGCCCAATGCTGTGATCGAGCTTGGCCGGGCCTCGGCCGAGGGCTTGGTGTCGGGCGGCGTGCTGCCGGTGATGAAGCACATTCCCGGCCATGGCCGCGCCTTTGCCGACACGCATTTCGCGCTGCCGACCGTCGATACGCCGCTCGAGGAGCTCAGGCGGCATGATTTTGCCCCGTTCAAGGCGTTGAACGCGCTGCCGATGGCGATGACGGCGCATGTCGTCTACAGCGCCATCGACCCCGAAAATCCTGCGACGACGTCCGCCAAGGTCGTCGATCAGGTGATCCGCGGCGAGATCGGCTTCGACGGGCTGCTGATGAGCGATGACACCTCGATGAAGGCACTTTCTGGGGATTTCCCGACAAAGGCGGCGTCGATCCTTGCGGCCGGCTGCGATCTCGTCCTTCACTGCAACGGCGTTTTCGAGGAGATGTCGGGGATCGCCTCGCGCACGACGGGGCTGTCGGGCAAGTCCTTGCAACGCGCGGAGCGGGCGCTGACCTATATAAAGGATCGCGACGTCGCCGACGAAACGGCGATACGCGCGGAATTTGCCACCTATTTCGAAGCGGTGGCCTGAACCGGAAGGGACGAAAGGCAAGTGGCGGAGACATTGGAAGGCAAGGCCGCGAAGGCCGCACCGATGGACCGTCTGTGGGCCGAGAACGACGATTCGCGCTTGACCGGCGACCCATTGCTGGTCGTCGACGTGGCCGGTTTCGAGGGTCCGCTCGATCTTCTCCTGCACCTTGCCCGCAACCAGAAGGTCGATCTGGCACGCATTTCGATCCTGGCTTTGGCCGAGCAGTATCTGGCCTTCATCGAGAAGGTGCGGGCGCTGAGGTTGGAGCTTGCCGCCGACTATCTGGTGATGGCGGCGTGGCTCGCCTTCCTGAAATCGAAGCTCCTGATCCCGAAACAGCCGGGCGAGGAGGGCGAAAGCGGCGAGGAACTGGCGGCGGTGCTGCAATTCCGGCTGAAGCGGCTGGAAGCCATGCGCGACGCCTCGGCGCGGCTGGTCAACCGCAATCGCCTCGGCCGCGACGTCTTCGCGCGCGGCATGCCGGAAATGGTCATCATCGAGAAGCGCAACAGCTTTTCGGCCTCGCTTTACGATCTGCTCACCGCCTACGCGCAGCAGCGCCAGCGGCAGGCCATCAACAATGTGACGATCGCCCGGCGCGCCGTGTGGTCGCTGAAGGATGCGCGCGAGGTGCTGGCGCGGCTGATCGGCGCGGTCGGCGACTGGACGGCGCTCGACAGTTTCCTGATCGAGTATCTGGCGGCGCCGGAAGAGAAGCGCACGGCGATGGCCAGTTCGTTCGCGGCGACCCTCGAAATGGTGCGCGAGGGCAAACTGGAAGTGCGGCAGGACCAGGTGTTCGCGCCGATCTATCTGCGCAGCCGCGCGCAAGGTGCAAAGGCAGTCGAGGTGGTATCATGAGTGAACGCGCCAACGCCTCAGTCATCCCGTTCAGGGTTGAGGATGAGCCGGAAGACGAGATGGCCGAGCAGGGTTCACTCGAAAACCCCGCCGAGCGGCTGCAGCTGTCGGAAGCGGTGCGCATGGCCGAGGCGATCGTTTTCGCCAGCGCCGAGCCGGTCAGCGAAAAGCAGCTTGCCGCGCGCCTGCCTGAAGGCGTCAACATCGCCGCCGCGATGGCCGATCTTCAGCAGATCTATGCCAAGCGCGGCGTCAACCTGGTGCGGGTCGGCGATGCCTGGGCCTTCCGCACCGCAGGCGATCTGGCTTTCCTGATGAGCCGGGACTCCGTTCAGCAACGGAAGCTGTCGCGCGCGGCGCTCGAAGTGCTGGCGATCATCGCCTATCACCAGCCCGTCACGCGCGCCGAAATCGAAGACATCCGAGGCGTGGAGACGTCGAAAGGCACGCTCGACACGCTGCTCGAAACGGAATGGGTCAGGATGCGCGGCCGCCGCCGCACGCCGGGACGGCCGGTGACCTATGGCACCACCGACGCCTTCCTCGATCATTTCGCGCTGGAGGAGATCCGCGATCTGCCCGGTATGGAAGAGCTGAAGGGCGCCGGCCTGCTCTCGACGCGCATGCCGGCCAATTTCTCGATGCCGGTGCCGCCAGCCGATTCCGACGCGCTCGCCGAGGACGAGGATGAGCTGACCGATATCGACCTCGAGGAGCTCGGGCTGCTGACGCCGCGCGTCACGGAAGAGTGACCTAAAGCGCGTCGCGATCTTTCAGGTTCTTTTCAGGTTCGCTCCACGCGCTTTAGGTTTTTGATTTTACGCATGTCTTTATCCCGAAACCGGTTCCCACTTTCGGGAGACATGCTTTTAGGGAACCGGCACAACTGGTCTAATAGCAAGGCCTGCGCGGATTCGTAGCAAGGCGCTCACGTCGAAAGTGCGTGACATCCGCTAGCCATTTTATCAACTTCATTGCAGTTGTGTTTGAATCCCCGAGCGAAAACGCATAGATCATCGCCGAGGGAAAACATTCGAGAGAGATCGTTATGGGTTCGTTTTCGATTTGGCACTGGATGATCGTGCTGGTCATCGTGCTTCTGGTGTTCGGCCGCGGCAAGATCCCCGAGCTGATGGGCGACATGGCCAAGGGCATCAAGAGCTTCAAGAAGGGCATGGCTGACGACGACGTTGACGACAAGCGTACCGTCGAGCACCGCGCCGACGAGACTGTTTCGCCGGGCAAGGAAAAGGTCAGCAAGAGCTGATCCGATTGTTGGTTTGAGCATGCCGTTGTACCAAAACCGCTTCGCATATGCGGGCGGCGTGTTCTCGTCGGAATAGATTGTCATGTTCGAAGTCGGTTGGAGCGAACTGCTGGTGATCGCGGTCGTCATGATCGTGGTCGTCGGGCCCAAGGATTTGCCCAACATGCTGCGCACCTTCGGCCGCACCGCGGCGAAACTGCGCGCCATGGCCGGCGACTTCCAGAAGCAGTTCAACGAGGCGCTGAAGGAAGCCGAGCTCGACGACGTCAAGAGTTCGATCGACAGTCTTCGCAGCCTCAATCCGATGAACGAGGTGCGCAAGCAGCTCAATCCGTTCGAGCAGGCCGCAGCCGATGTGCGGGCCGGCGTCGACACGATGATGAAGCCGAAGCCCGCCGCCGATCCTGCCGCGGCGGCGGCAGACACGCCGCAGCCCGCCGAGCCGCTCAAGAACGGCGCGACGGACATGCCCGGCGTCGGCGCAACCGAGCCCGCCCCGGCCGCTCCGACCTTCCCGGCCATGACGGACGCCTCGGTCACCGCCTCGGTTTCGGATGCGCCTGTGGCGCCCAAACCGGCGAAAAAGACTGCGGTGACTAAGGCCAAGACGGCCGACGCTGTGGCGAAAACGGCAGCGGCATCGAAGGCATCGGCTGCAAAGGCGCTGGCCAAATCCTCGGCGCCGGCCAAAGCCGCAACGGCTGCCGCAAAGGCCGCGCCCAAGGCTGAGGCAAAGCCTGCCGCGGCCAGGAAGCCTGCCTCCAAGAAGACGGCTGACACCAAGAAGACGGCGGGAGCCGCCAAGTGAGCGTATCGGACAAGGAGCGGGAAGAAATCGAGAAATCGTCGGCGCCGCTGATCGAGCATCTCATCGAGTTGCGCCGCCGCCTGATCTGGTCGCTGGGCGGCTTCTTCGTCGCCTTCCTCGTCTGCTTCTTTTTCGCCAAGCGCCTGTTCAACCTGTTGGTCATCCCCTTCAAATGGGCAACGCAATGGGCAGGCCTCGACCCGCACAAGGTCGAGCTGATCTATACCGCGCCGCAGGAGTTCTTCTTCACCCAGGTGAAGCTTGCCATGTTCGGCGGCATGGTGATCGCCTTCCCGCTGATCGCCACGCAGATCTACAAGTTCATCGCGCCGGGCCTCTACAAGAATGAGCGCAGCGCCTTCCTGCCGTTCCTGATCGCGTCGCCGATCTTGTTCCTGATGGGCGCCTCGCTGGTCTATTTCTTCTTCACCCCGATGGTGATGTGGTTCTTCCTGGCCATGCAGCAGGTCGGCACCAACGACCAGGTGCAGATTTCGCTGCTGCCGAAGGTTTCGGAATATCTCAGCCTGATCATGACGCTGATCTTCTCCTTCGGCTTGGTGTTCCAGCTGCCGGTGGTGACCAGCCTTTTGACGCGCGTCGGCCTGTTGTCGTCGCAGGCGCTGGCCGAGAAGCGCAAATGGGCAATCGTCCTTTCCTTCGTGGTCGCAGCGGTGCTGACGCCGCCCGATCCGATGAGCCAGTGCGGCCTCGCCATCCCGACGATCATTCTCTACGAGGTCGCCATCTGGTCATCGCGCGTGATCGAGCGCGCCCAGGCACGGGACCGGCTGGCGCGCGAGCAGGCGAATGCGGACAGCTCTGTCGCGGGCGACAAGACGCCGGACGCGCCGTCCACCTGAGCGGCGGCAAGGCAGGGAAATCGAGGCGGCGCGCCTATCCGCCGTCTTGCATCGATAGCCGATGCGGTTTACGCCCTCGGTCCTTACTTCTGAGGATCGACCATGCTTGATATCAAATGGATTCGCGACAACCCGAAGGCCCTTGTCGAGGCGCTGGTGAAGCGCTCGTGGTCGGCTGACGAGGCGCAGTCCATGGTCGACGATCTGATTGCGAAGGACGAGGCGCGGCGCTCGCATCTCAGCGAATTGCAGGTCAAGCAGGAGCGCCGCAACGCCGCCTCGAAGGAAATCGGCAACGCCATGCGTTCGGGCGATGCAGCGCTTGCCGAGAAGCTCAAGGGCGAAGTCAGCGACATCAAGGCGTTCATCCAGAACGGCGAGGCGCGCGAGCGCGAGCTCGACAAGGCGCTGAACGACGCGCTTGCGGTGCTGCCCAACGTGCCGCTGGAGGACGTGCCGGTCGGCAAGGACGAGCACGACAATGTCGTCAAGCGCATCGTCGGCGAGGTGCCGACGCGGCCGAACTGGATGAAGGAGCATTTCGAGATCGGCGAAGCGCTCGGCATGATGGATTTCGAGCGGGCGGCGAAATTGTCCGGCGCGCGCTTCACCGTGCTGAAAAGCCAATTGGCCCGCATGGAGCGCGCGATCGGCCAGTTCATGCTCGACCTGCACACGACCGAGCACGGCTACGAAGAGGTCATTCCGCCGCTGATGGTGCGCGACGAGGTGCTTTTCGGCACCAACCAGCTGCCGAAATTCGAGGAAGACCTGTTCTTCACGCCGCATGGCGACGGTCGGCTTGGCCTGATCCCCACAGCGGAAGTGCCGCTCACCAACCTCGTGCGCGAGGAGATCACCGCGCATGAAAAGCTGCCTCTGCGCTACACGGCGCTGACGCCGTGCTTCCGCTCGGAAGCGGGCTCGGCCGGCCGCGACACGCGCGGCATGCTGCGCCAGCATCAGTTCTACAAGGTCGAGTTGGTCTCGATCACCGACCAGGAAAGCTCGATCGCCGAGCATGAGCGCATGACGCAATGCGCCGAAGAGGTGCTGAAGCGGCTCGGCCTGCCGTTCCGCACCGTCACGCTCTGCACCGGCGATATGGGTTTCGGCGCGCGCAAGACCTACGACATCGAGGTCTGGCTGCCGGGGCAGAACGCCTATCGCGAAATCTCGTCCTGCTCGGTCTGCGGCGACTTCCAGGCACGGCGCATGGATGCCCGCTACAAGGACAAGGACGGCAGGGGCAACCGCTTCGTTCACACGCTCAATGGTTCGGGTACCGCCGTCGGCCGCGCTCTCATAGCTGTCATCGAAAACTACCAGAATGAGGATGGCAGCGTAACCATTCCTGAAGTGCTGCGGCCTTACATGGGTGGTCTCGCCAAGATCGAAGCGAAGTGACTTGATGCGCATACTGCTGACTAACGATGACGGCATCCACGCCGAAGGGCTGGCGTCGCTCGAACGCATCGCCCGCACGCTGTCGGACGACGTGTGGGTGGTGGCGCCCGAGCAGGACCAGTCCGGTTACGCGCATTCGCTGTCGATTTCGGAGCCGCTTCGGCTGCGCAAAATCGGCGAGAAACATTACGCGGTGCGCGGCACGCCGACCGACTGCGTCATCATGGGTACGAAGAAGATCCTGCCCGGACCGCCGGACCTGATCCTGTCCGGCGTCAATTCCGGCGCCAACATTGCTGATGATGTCACCTATTCCGGCACCGTTGCAGGCGCCATGGAAGGCGCGCTGCTCGGCGTGCGCTCGATCGCGGTCAGCCAGGCTTATTCCTATGTCGGCGAGGATCGCGTGGTTCCTTACGAGACGACCGAGTCGCTGGCGCCGGCGCTGTTGAAGCGACTGGTGGAAACGCCGCTGCCGGACGGCGTGCTGCTCAACGTCAATTTTCCGAACTGCGCTCCCGACGAAGTGGAGGGCACCGTCGTCACCTCGCAGGGCAAGCTGGTGCACAGCCTCTGGGTCGATGAGCGGCGCGACGGACGCGGCCTGCCTTACTACTGGCTGCGCTTCGGCCGCGAGCCGGTCGAAGGCAAGAAGGGCACGGACCTCTACGCGCTGCGCAACCGGCTGGTGTCGGTGACGCCACTGCAGCTCGACCTCACCGCCCATGAACTCCGCGACCAGCTGACCAAGGCGCTGTCATGAACAAGGCATTGGCATGAACGTGGTTTTGGCATGAACACAGGCATCGACGACCGCGAAGGTTTCGCCGCTTTCCTGCTCAGGCTGCGGGGCAGGGGCACGGCGCCCAAGGCACTGGTCGCCGCCTTCGAGGCGACGCCGCGGCGCGGTTTCCTGGCGGCCCAGTTCCATTCGATCGCCTGGTCGGACGGCATGCTGCCGATCGAATGCGGCGAGGCGATCGAGGGCGCCGATTTGCAGGCAGCCGTGATTGCCGCGCTGCACATCGAGCCGGGCAACCGCGTGCTCGAGATCGGCACCGGCTCGGGCTACACGGCAGCGGTCATGTCGCGGCTTGCCGCGCGCGTCATCACCATCGACCGCTACAAGACGCTCACCGAGCAGGCCAAGCAGCGCTTCGAGGCGCTTGCCATCAGCAACGTCATCGTCCGCCAGGCCGACGGTTCCAACGGCCTGCCCAATGAAGGGCCGTTCGACCGCATCGTCGCCTGGGCGGCCTTCGACAGCCTGCCGCGCTTCCTGCTCGACCAATTGTCGAGCGGCGGCATCGTCATCGCGCCAATCGGCCCGGAGGAGGGCGAGCAGGTGCTGGCCAAGCTCACCAAGGTCGGCAGCCGCTTCGAGCGCGAGGACATCGGCATGGTCAGGCTGCAGCCGATCCTGCGCAGCGTCGCCGCGGTGATCTAGGGGCGGGGCCGATATTCAGGTGAGCCCGGCCTGCGAAAGGCGGTCTCCTGCGCTTCCGGTGCTCACGTACTGATAATACGCTCCGCTCCGGTTCTCGGACACCACCATTCTCGACTCGGGCTGACCTGAACCTCCGCCCCGTCCAGCGGCCCGAAATGTTTTAAGAAAATTTTCGTCGGATTCTAAGGGGTTAACCCGGCAGTAACATTAACGCGCTTTAATCAGGGCCAGTTTGTACCGGGTCTGTGCGGGTTAGTGCGATGCAATTCAATCACTTGAAAGCAAACAGACGCAATCTGGCGCGCGGTTGCGCTGTGCTGATGATTGCCGGCGCGGCGGCCGGGTGCAGTTCCCAGTCGATGCGCTTCAACGGTGTCGATGATGTCTTCACGTCATCCACCAACAATCAGCGCGCCATCATCAACAAGCAGAATGTCGACCAGCCCTATCCGGGCGACACGGTCGCGCCTGCGCCGGTCGATGGCACGCACACCCAGTCGGTTAGCCGCTCCAGCCTCGAGCCGGTCACGACCCAGCAATTGCCGCCGCCCTCGGCGCCGGCTACGGCAAAGCCGATGCGTACCGCTACGGCTCCCGCCCTCGCGCCGGCTCCGGCGCTTGCGCCGGCACCGCATCTCGACAGGACGGCCACCGGCACGGTCACGCCGGCAAAACCGTTCAAGACCGCCGAGCCTGACGCGGTCCGCAACGCAAGTGCTGCGCCACATGCGACCGAAATCGTTGTCCGGGACGGCGAGACGCTTTCAGGCCTGGCCGCGCACTACCACGTGCCGGCCGATGCTATAGCCAAGGTCAACGGCATCGATCCGAAGAAGGGCATCCGGTCCGGCCAGAAGATCGTCATCCCCGCTTATGCCTATTCGAGCAAGGCGGAGCCGAAGGTTGCCGAAGGCAAGCCGGCGAACACGCCGAAGCAGCCCGCGCCGGAAAAGGTCGCGGTGCTGCCGCAGCAGCCGAAGGTCAAGGACGGCAAGGCGGCCGCTCAGGTCGATGCGTCGGCTGCGGCCACGGGCTCCAAGAACCCCAAGCCCGCGCCGCAGGTTGCCGAGGCAAAGCCCGCCGGCGCCGGAGGCACCTATACTGTCCAGCAGGGCGACTCGCTGTCGTCGATCGCCAGGAAGACGGGCGTCAGCGTCACGACGCTGAAGCAGGCCAACGGCATGCAGGACGGCTTGCTCAAGATCGGACAGACGCTCAAGGTTCCGGCTGGCGGCACCGTCGTGGCGGCTGCCAAGCCGGCGGCCACCACCAAGCCCGCGGTCGATCCGGTGACGACGGCGACGACGCCGCCGCCGGCGAAGACCACCGAGACGCTCGCCTCCTACACGCCGCCGAAGAAGGATGCCAAGGTCATCCAGCAGGCCGAGGACGACAATGCCGAGGCGCCCGACGCGACCGGCATCGGCAAGATGCGCTGGCCGGTGCGCGGCCGCGTGATCTCCAGCTTCGGCTCCGGCAAGGACGGCGTCGACATCGCGGTGCCGGAAGGAACGCCGATCAAGGCGGCCGAGAACGGCGTCGTCATCTATGCCGGCGACGGTCTCAAGGAGTTCGGCAACACCGTGCTGGTGCGGCACGAGAACGGCCTGGTCACCGTCTACGGCCATGCAAGCTCGATCGAGGTGCAGCGCGGCCAGAAGGTCAAGCGCGGCCAGGAGATCGCGCTGTCCGGCATGAGCGGCACCACCGACTCGCCCAAGCTGCACTTTGAAGTGCGCAAGAACTCGGCGCCGGTCGATCCGTCCGGCTATCTCGAATAGAACAAGAACAATTGCGGGCCGCCTGACCTCCAGTCCGGCCCGCCGTCTTCAGCCCGTTCCGCAAGGAGCGGGCTTTTTCAGTTGTGCGGGATGCAGGCTCAAAGGTGATCACGTAGCGTGTCGGCGATCATCTCCTCGAGGCTGCTGGCCTTAACGCCCAGAAGCGTCTCCGCGTCGGAGGAATCGACCAGCAGGGGGCTCTCGAAGAGATACGTCATCTCGATCAGCTCATGCATGCCCAGCGCTTCCATCTCGGGGATGGAGTAGGAGTGCGTCTCGGCAATATCCCGGCCGAGCATCGCCGCGGTTTTGCGGATGAGCTCGTTGGGGGAGGCGTGTTGGGAGGGGACATGAAACGCCCGTCCCCATTCGCCCGTGTAGCGGGAGGCTGCGACGAGCGTCCTGGCGACGTCCTTGGTGAAGCTCCAGGCATGAGTGGCGTCGAGGTCGCCAATGAAGGCGACAGGCTTGTCCTCGATGATGGAGGGCAGGGCGATCAGCGAGAAGTAGCTGATCGCGCCGTGCCCGAGATAGTCGCTGGAACGTATCTCGATCGCCGGCACGCTGGCACGGGCCGCCCGCTGCCACATGATCGTCCTGGCGGTTCCCTTCTTCGAATTCGGATCAAGCGGCATGTCGGAGCGCAGCGGGCTCTCGCCATTCTTGCCGTAACCGTAGAGGTTTCCAAGCACGATGAGCCTGGCGCCGACTGCTTCGGCCGCGCGCACGGTGCCGTCGAGTATGGGGAAAAAGTCAGTTGGCCAGCGATGATAAGTGGCCATGGCGCACATGAACACTGCGTCGGCGCCTCGGCAGACACGCGACAGCGCCGAGGCGTCGGTGGCGTCGGCTTGTATCGAGCGCACATTGCGCAAAGCGTTCGAGCCGACGCTTCGGCTGGTCAGGATGACATCATGGCCTTCCTCGCCAAGAAGGCGAGCCGTCTCGCGTCCGACCGGGCCCGCGCCGACAACAACATATGAACTCATGGCAACCTCTCTTCCATGTTTTGAAGGAGGGGAGGGAGTACAAGGTTGCGGCGTTGAAAATCGCGCCGGAATTGCCAAATCTTGAACAGGTTTTGCCATGAATCGAGAGAGCATGCTTCCGCAATTCGCTCCGGCCCCATCCGACGTCACGATGCTTTCCCGGCACGTCGAGGCAGGCGTCCATCGGCTGCCTCGGGCGCCGCACCACCGCATCATGGTGCATGCGAGCGCGGCAACGCGCTCCTACTGCAATCAGGCCGGGCGATATTTCGTCAGGCGCGCCGGGGACATCGACCTGGTGCCGGCCGGCGAGGAGGGCGGCTTCGAGGCCGAAAGGCCGTTCGAGACGATGGAGATCGTCCTGCCGCCGGCCTTGATGGAAAGAGTTGCCGCGGAACTTGGCGGAAAGGCGCTGATATCACGGCTCGACACCCGCCATCTGCTGCGTGACCAGCGCATCGAGCATCTCGCTCGAGCGCTGCAGAGCGATCTCGCCGGCGGCGCACCAAGCGGCTCTTTGTTTGCCGACAGCATCGGCGCGGCGCTTGCGGTGAGGCTGCTTGGCCTCGATGGCCCGGACGTGGGTCGAGTGAACCGGTTGTCGGACGCCCAGCTCAAGCGTGTCCTCGACCACATCGAGACTGCTCTTCACGAGCCGCTTTCGATCGATCGCCTGAGCCGGGTCGCCGGCGCGAGCAGCTCGCATCTGCGCACATGGTTCAAGGCGGCGATGGGCGTCACCTTGCATCGCTACGTGTTGCGACGCCGCGTGGAAAGGGCGTGCGTCCTGTTGCGGCGCGGCGATCTCGGCACGAGCGAGGTCGCGGCGTTGACCGGCTTCGCGCACCAGTCGCACCTGGCGCATTGGATGCGCCGCGAGACCGGCCAGACGCCGCGCGATCTGCGGCGGGCGCAGAAGTGACGTCCGCTCCTCAGTCTTTCAGAGGCTTGCCGAGCCGGCCGGCGAGGTCCTGCGTGAACTGCCAGGCGACACGGCCGGAACGGCTGCCGCGCGTCGTTGCCCACTCCAGCGCTTCGGCGCGCAATTGCTCGGGATCGATGGCCAGGTCGTGATAGCGGACATAGCCGTTAATCATGTCGAGATATTCGTCCTGCGAGCATTTGTGGAAGCCGAGCCACAGGCCGAAACGATCGGAAAGCGAGACTTTTTCCTCGACCGCTTCGGAAGGGTTGATGGCGGTCGAGCGCTCATTTTCGATCATGTCGCGCGGCAAGAGATGCCGCCGGTTGGACGTAGCGTAGAAAATGACATTGCCCGGCCGGCCCTCGACGCCGCCTTCCAGCGCCGCCTTCAGCGACTTGTACGAGGTGTCATCGTGGTCGAAGGAGAGGTCGTCGCAAAACAGGATGAACCGGTAAGGCGCCGCCTTCAGAAGGCCCATCAGCTTGGGCAGCGTGTCGATATCCTCGCGGTGGATCTCGATCAGCTTCAGCGGCCGGTCGAGCTTGTCGGAGGCGTTGACGGTGGCATGCACGGCCTTGACCAGGGATGATTTGCCCATGCCGCGCGCGCCCCACAACAGCACATTGTTGGCCGCATAGCCGGAAGCGAAGCGCTCGGTGTTGTCGAGAAGGATATCGCGTACGCGGTCGACGCCGCGGATCAGGCCGATGTCGACTCGGTTTACCTTGCGCACCGGCTCCAGATAGCCGGGATCGGCCTGCCAGACGAAACAGTCGGCGATACCCAGGTCGGTCTCCGGCACCGGCGGCGGGGCGAGACGGGAAACCGCCTCGATCAGGCGATCCAGTTTCTTGTTCAAGGCGTCCAGGCTGTCGGTCATTTTGGGTCTTTTTGTTGAGGTCTTTCAGCGTGTGGGAGCAGCTTCCATGACATCGCTGCAAGAACCAGGTCCAAGCTTTTGTTGGAGCATGATCTTTCGGTGGCCTCGAAGCCGCTTCCGCTGCGACGCTCTAGCACGCCGCAAACGGCTGGAAAAGCAACGGATTGGGCCCGCAGCGCAGTTGCATTGGCAAGTTTACCGACTATATTCCGGCCAAATTTTCGCGGGGCGGCCGCGGCGGAATTTCACCATCCAGGAGTTTCTTGATGTTCGTTACACCGGCATACGCCCAGGGCGTCGGCGCTTCGCCAGACATGTTCATCTCGATTTTGCCGTTTGTCCTGATTTTCGTGATCATGTATTTTCTGATCATCCGGCCGCAGCGCGCGCAGCTGAAGAAGCGCCAGGAAATGCTTTCGGCGGTGCGCCGCGGCGATACGGTGGTGACCGGCGGCGGCTTCGTCGGCAAGGTGACGAAGGTGATCGACGACAATGAGCTGGAGATCGACCTTGGCGGCGGAACCAAGGTGACGGCGCTGCGTTCGACGATCTCGGACGTGCGCGTCAAGGGCGAGCCGGTGGCGAACCAGAACGCCAAGAAGTAAGCGCAATCCCGCGGCGATGGCCGCGGGCAGGGCTCCGACGAACGGCAACATATGGTCTATTTTTCGCGCCTGAAGATCGTTTTGATCGGGCTTGCCCTGGTCTCGATGGTCTTCGGCGCGCCGGCTGTTTTTGCATCGGTGCCGGGCGCACATGTTCTGCTTCACCTCGATACGGACCAGGTAAGAAGCCGCCGGCTGGAAGCAATGCGGGATCAGATCAGGACGCTGCTTCGCGACGCCGAACCGAAGATCCACTATAACGGCCTTGTTGTATCCGGCCTCACGGTTCAGCTGCGCATTAGCGATGCCGCGCAGGTCGAGGCCGCCAAGGCGGCGCTCAGGGCAGTGGTCGATCCCCTTGCCGGCAAGGAAGGTCCGGTCCAGGAGTTTGCGCTCGACGACAGTGAGCCTGGCTTGCTGAAGTTCACCATGACCGATGCCGGCGCGAAGTATCGGACCTCTGCCGCGCTCACACAGTCGATTGAAGTCATCAAAAACCGCCTGAACGAACTTGGCGTGGCCGATGCCACGGTCCAGTTGACGGATGACGGCATACTGGTTCAGGCACCGAGCGTCGCGGATTTGCACGGTCTGGCGCAAACCCTTGCGCGGCAGGGTCGGCTGCGCTTCCAGTTGGTCGATACTTCGATGCCGGTGGACGACGCGGTCAATGGCCAGCCGCCTGCCGGTTCAACCGTGCTTTACACGCCGGACGATCCGCCAGTTCCCTATCTGATCGAAGACCGGGTGCTTGTCTCGGGCGACAGTGTGCTGGACGCGAAAGCGACCCACGACAGTTCGACAGAACAGTTTGTCGTCGCATTCCGGCTCGATTCCAAGGGTACGCAACGTTTCAAGTGGGCGACCACGCGCAATATCGGCAAGCCGTTTGCGGTGATTCTGGACGATCAGGTGATTTCAGCGCCCATCATCCGGGAACCCATTGAGAATGGCACCGCACAGATATCGGGGAATTTCACGGCCGAGAGCGCCAAGGAGTTCGCCGTGTTATTGCGCACCGGCGCGCTGCCGGCGAGATTGACAATCGTCGAGGAAGCGCGATAGGGCCGGCCGTGGTCGGAACGATAACCATAGCTGACAACCTAGCCGATGGCGGAACGCTGCCGCTTGTACGCCTGAACGGATAAGAACGAATGCTTTATTTCTCGCGCCTGAAGATGGTCCTGATCTGGCTCGCCGTGGCCATCACAGTGATCCTCGCCGTGCCCAATCTCTTCCCGGCAAGCACGCTGGCGCAATTGCCGAGTTGGGTGCCGAAGCGGCAGATGACGCTCGGCCTCGATCTTCAGGGCGGTTCGCACATCCTGCTCCAGATGGATCAGAACGACCTGATCAAGGATCAACTGGAGACCACGCGCGACGAGATCAGGACGCTGCTGCGCGACGCCAAGATCCAATACACCGGCCTTGGCGGAACCGGCCGGACCGTTCAGGTGCGCATCAACGATCCAAGCCAGGTCGAAGCCGCCAAGACGGCGCTGAAGCCGATAACCAATCCGGTCGCGGCCGGGCTCTTTAGCGGTGGTTCCGTTCAGTCGATGACCCTGGATGATTCCGAGCCTGGGTTGCTGAAGTTCACCGTCACGGATGCTGGCATCAAGTATCGCACATCAACGGCATTGTCGCAGGCGATCGAAGTGGTGGAGCGGCGTGTCAACGCGCTCGGCACCACGGAACCGATCGTGCAGCGGCAGGGTGACGATCGCATTCTGGTTCAGGTGCCCGGACTGCAAAATCCGCAAAGGCTCAAGGACATCATCGGCCAGACCGCCAAGCTGACCTTCCAGATGGTCGATACGTCGGTGCCGGTCCAGGACGCGATGAAAAATCGACCGCCGCCCGGCGACTCCGTCCTTTACTCGCAGGACGATCCTCCCGTTCCTTATCTGGTTGAAAACCGCGTCATCGTGTCGGGCGAAGACCTGTCGAACGCGACGCCGACCTATAACTCGCAGACCAACGAGCCGGTCGTTTCGTTCACCTTCAATTCCCGCGGGGCGACGCGGTTCGGCCAGGCGACCCAGCAGAATGTCGGCAAACCTTTTGCGATCGTGCTAGACAATCAAGTCATCTCGGCGCCGGTCATCCGTGAACCTATCCTTGGCGGCACGGGGCAGATTTCGGGGAACTTTACGGCCGAGAGCGCCAACGACCTCGCCGTCCTGCTGCGCGCCGGCGCCTTGCCGGCGAAATTGACCATCATCGAAGAGCGCACAGTCGGCCCGGGCCTCGGCCAGGACTCGATCCACGCCGGCAAGGTGGCGGGCGTGATCGGCTCGATCCTCGTCGTTGCCTTCATGTTCGTCGCCTATGGCTTCCTCGGCTTTATCGCCAACGTCGCGCTCGCGGTCCACGTGGCGATGATCGTGGGCGCGCTATCGCTGCTCGGCGCTACGCTGACCTTGCCGGGTATCGCCGGTATCGTGCTCACCATCGGCATGGCGGTGGACTCCAACGTCCTGATCTATGAGCGCATCCGCGAGGAGCGACGAAACGGCCGCTCAGTCATTCAGGCGATCGACACCGGCTTCTCCAAGGCCCTGGCGACCATCGTCGATTCCAACGTCACTTCGCTGATCGCGACCGTCGTGCTGTTTTTCCTCGGCACCGGTCCGGTCAAAGGCTTTGCCGTCACCTATGCGATCGGCATCCTGACCACGGTCTTCACCGCCTTCACCTTCACCCGCATGCTGGTGGCGATCTGGCTGCGCCGCGCTCGTCCGAAGGAATTGCCGCGCGCCCCGGTCACCTTCATTCCGCCAGGCACGAAGATCCCGTTCATGGGGATTCGCCGCTGGACCTTTGCGCTTTCAAGCACGTTGTCCATCCTCTCGGTTGTCGGATTCCTGACCCTCGGCATCAACTACGGCATCGACTTCAGGGGCGGTTCGCTGATCGAGGTGCAATCCAAGCAGGGCGACGCGAATCTTGGCGACATCCGCTCGCGATTGTCGGACCTCAACATCGGTGAAATCCAGGTGCAGCAATTCGGCGCGCCAAACGATGTGTTGATCCGCGTGGGAACGCAGGACGCCGGCGAAAATGCCGAACAGACCGTCATCGACAAGGTGCGGGGCGAGCTGCAGGACCAGTATGATTTCCGTCGCGTCGAAGTCGTGGGACCGACGGTTTCCGGCGAGCTCGCCAAGCAAGGCACGATCGCCATGCTGATCGCGCTGGTCGGCATCCTGCTCTATGTCTGGTTCCGGTTCGAATGGCAGTTCGCGGTCGGAGCCATCGTCGCCACGGTGCACGACGTGGTCATGACGATCGGCTTCTTCGTCCTGACTGGGCTGGAGTTCAACCAGTCGTCGCTGGCTGCGATCCTGACCATCATAGGCTACTCACTGAATGACACCATCGTCGTCTATGACCGCGTCCGCGAGGATCTCAGAAAATACAAGAAGATGCCGCTGCCGCAGCTTTTGAACAACGCCATCAACGAGACGCTGTCGAGAACCACGCTCACCTCGGTGACGACGTCGCTGGCGCTGCTGGCGCTGGTGCTGTTCGGCGGCGAGGTCATCCGCTCCTTCACGCTGGCCATGCTGTTCGGCGTCGTGTTCGGCACTTACTCGTCGATCTTCATCGCCGCGCCGCTGCTGATCCTGTTCCGGTTGCGGCCGCAGGTCGCTGCCGAAGAGGAGAAGAAGCCGGTGAACGGCAAGGCTCTGACGACCTGACGCCATCAGCGCCGGTATGATTTCAGGTCGACTCGACCTGAAATCATACGGCTCTAATCAGAGAGACAGCGCATGATGGCGTCCGAAGACCGCTCAACATTTTTCGGCATCATGCTCTAGATCCATGGCCAAAGGCATCATCATCCGCGAGGCGCATTTCCCCGGCAAGGCGGCGATCGAAGCATATGGCAATGGTGGCTTTCGCTTTGCCGACATGTCGCATCGCGGATCGCTGCTTGTGCTGCCGTCGGGCATCCATGGCTGGGAACCTGCCGATCCGCTGGCGCTGAAAGCCTCGGACTTCGACAAGTTGCTCGCCGAAGCCGACCGCGTGGAGATACTGCTGGTCGGCATGGGCAAGGATTTGCGGCCGCTGCCGGCGGCGCTGCGCGCCGCGCTCAAGGAGGCCGGCATCTCCGCCGACCCGATGTCGACGGGCGCTGCGGTGCGGACCTACAATGTGCTGCTGGCCGAAGACCGCGCCGTGGCCGCCGCGCTGATCGCCGTCGACTGAATGGCCGGCACGCTCGACATCGTCAAGAATGGCGACATCGTCATGGACGCGGTGCGCGCCGCCGACCATGACCGCTATCTGTCGGCGCTCTACGCGCCGGCCGACAAACGCGGCGCGCTGCTTGCGCTCTACGCCTTCAACGCCGAGATCGCCGGCGTGCGCGATCGCATCCACGAGCCGCTGCCGGGCGAGGTCAGGCTGCAATGGTGGCGCGACGTTGTCGCGGCCGATGGGGATGCCGGGACGGGCCACCCGACCGCCGATGCGCTGCGCGCGACGATTGCCGCAAATAAGCTGCCGAAGAGTGCTTTCGAGAACATGCTCGAGGCGCGCATCTTTGATCTCTATGACGACCCGATGCCGTCGCGTACCGATCTCGAGGGCTATTGCGGCGAAACGGCCGCAGCACTTATCCAGCTTGCGGCCATGGTGCTCGATCCGGCGGCGGCGCCGGGCTTTGCCGAACTCGCCGGCCGGGCCGGTTGCGCCCAGGCGATCACCGGCCTGCTGCTTATGCTGCCGCTGCACCGCCGACGCGGCCAATGCTTTGTGCCCGCAGACATCCTCGCGGCAGCCGGTACGACGCCGGAAGAGTTCGTCAAGGGAGAGGGCGGGGCTGCCGCCGAGCGCGCGGTTGTGGCGATGATCGCGCTGGCGCGGGAGCATCTCAACGCCTTCGAGAAAGGAGCGCCGGCGCTTCCCGTTTCGCTGCGGCCGGCCTTTCTGCCGTTGGCGCTGACCCACGCCTATCTCGACAAGATGGAAAAGGCTTCGGCGCTCCGCAGGACGGCAGCGCTCTCCACCTTCGGCCGGCACTGGCTGCTCCTGCGGCATGCGATGCGAGGCTGGATGCCCCTTTGACGTAAACGTCAACCGTGCTAGGGGTTTGTCGCGTGGACCCGCGTCAAAGAAATGCGGGCCGCCGGAGGAGCCGCGTTCCCATGAGCCTGCCAGTCCTGGTCGTCCTCGTCGCATTCGGCATTGCGTTGTCGGTCGCAGCCGTGCATTTCACCGGCGGCACGACAACCGCGACGCTTGCCGGCGCGGCTCAAGCGCTCGCACGCTTTGCCGATGATTTTCCCGACGAAAGGCCGGAAGCCGTGCGGCTGACCGCCGACAATCATGCCGCGTTTCTCGACCTCGGCCCGCAACGCTGCGGCATCGTCCAGAGCATCGGCGATTGTTTTCTGACGCGCATCGTCACGCCGCACGACATTCTGGCGCTGGCGAGGGAAGGGAAAGCGGTGTCGCTGCGGCTGAAGGATTTCACCTGGAAAGGTGGGCGGTTTGCTTTTGCCAACGAAGCCGATGCGCGAGCGGTGGCAGCGACCCTGCAGAACAGCGATCGGATCCGGGAGGCGGCGTGATGGACGAGTATAATTTCCCGCAGGTCACCCAGCTTGCGATCCCCTTCTTCGTCGCAGCGATCCTGATCGAGCTCTGGCTGGTGCGCACCGGCCGCGCCAAGGGATCGTTCGAGACGCGCGACACGCTGACCAGCCTGGTGATGGGCACCGGCAATGTCGTCGCCGGCCTGCTGCTCGGCGTCGTGTCCTACTGGGCGCTGCTGTGGCTCTGGCAGTTCCGTGTCTTCAATCTCGGCCTGTCCATCTGGGTGTTCGTCGCCGCCTTCCTGCTCGATGACTTGCGCTACTATGTCTATCACCGCATCGCGCACCGGGTGCGCTGGGTGTGGGCCGAGCATGTCAATCATCATTCCAGCCAGCATTACAATCTCTCGACGGCCCTGAGGCAGAGCTGGACCGGCCTGTTCACCTTCACCTTCATCCTGCAGGCGCCGCTGGTGCTCGCCGGCTTCCATCCGGCGGTGATCGCCTTCGTCTTCGGCTTCAACCTTGTCTGGCAGTTCTGGATCCACACCGAGACGATCGGCAAGATGTGGGGCTGGTTCGAGTTCATCTTCAACACGCCCTCGCACCATCGCGTCCACCACGCCACCAACCCGCGCTATCTCGACGCCAATTATGCCGGCACGCTGATCATCTGGGACCGCATGTTCGGCACCTTCGTCGAGGAACTGGAGGAAGACCGGCCGCGCTACGGCATCGTCAAGAATATCGGGACCTTCAATCCGCTGAAGGTCGCGTTCCACGAATGGATCGGCATGTTCAAGGATGCGCTGGCGCCGGGGCTGACGCCTGGCGAGCGCGTCAATTATCTCATCCAACCGCCGGGCTGGAGCCATGACGGCTCGCGCGACACGTCGGAAACGCTGAAGGCGGCCTATGTCAGGCGAAATCCTTCCCAAGCAGGCAAGCCGGGATTGCCGCCAGCGCGTGCCGAGCCGGCGGAATAGTCATGGTGAGGAGAGAGCGCTGCCGCTTGCAGCAACTGCCATCGCGGCGGTGTCCGCAAAATTCCTGTCGATGATACGCAGCTTCGGCGACAGCGGCAGAACGAACGGTAACTGGAACCGTCATGGTGCCGAAACGAAGCGTCACGGCGGTCTTTATGTGTAATCCCTGAACCTGATCCTCGAGCGGATTTCCTTTTTCAGAAGAAACCTGAGAAGGTTTCCAATGGTTCTTGGGTATGTATGGCCATAGGCGTATAGTTTTTCGAGGGAACGAGATTTGTTTTCGGCCTCGAATTTCCTTCGCCATTCCATCGATAGCGCGTCGCGCTGAACTTCGTAGAGGTCGTTCGAGATCTGCTCTGCGTCGATCGAGACATCCATCTTGCCGGCGACGTCCATCACATATTCGCGCCATCCCTTCATAATCTGCTCGTAAAAGACCGGAACGTATTGGATGGACCTCAGCGCGAGGTAATTTCTCCAGAACGCCATGCCTTCGCCGATATAGATCATGTTCTCGAGAATCTGTGCGCGATCGTATGCGACCGAACTCTCAGCACTATTCTCGTCGCCGCCGCCACTTGTCCTGGACCATTGCCCTGACTGAGATGCGCGTGTTGCGGATATCGCGGCACCGAGACGGTCCATTCTCTCGAGCAATATTACGAGAATCTCATGGTCGCGAAGGCATCTCTCTATGAAGTCGTATTTTCGCTTGTCGTAAACATCACGCAGATGATGCGGAAATATCTTGACCGAGAAGACGCCATTATCTGTCGAGGATCTATCCATTATTTTCTGATAGTGCTGTTCGGCTGCGAGTGTCTGGGGTGCTTCACTCGTCTCATCCCTCAGCCATTCGCGGGCGTTACCCAATTTCCCGGTGCTGTTCGTCAGCGAGGCCACCCAAGTCGAGCCGCTCCGCGCCTCCGACAAGATTAGCAGACCTTTCATTGCGTTTCCTTCGCGGGACCTTCGCGTGAACTGCCGTCGATGAGCGCTCCCGGGTGTGCGAAGGGGCGGAATTCCGAACTGGTAAGCGAGAACCGGGGGGCGGCGTAGCGCGCGGCGTTCTCCTCGGTCAGCATTCGCGAAGATCGCAGCGGCCGGCTTTCAAGCCAGACCCTTGTCGCGCCAGCGGGAGTGTCAAGCTGGATTTCGCATAAGATTTCCAATGCGGTGCCCGCGCGCGGAAGCTTCGGGCGCACATGAAAGGCGGCAACATGCCCGGCGTCGCTGTTGATCTCGAAGGCGAGACGCCGCCACTTCACCGACGCCGGCAATCGGATGTGCAAGCGCAAGACGCCGGCGCGGTCGGAAGCGGGAAGAGGCAGATCGGCGCGCAGCTCGCCTTGGCCAGCAGGCAAGCCCCTGCTGAATTTCGTCTTCAGGCGCGGTCTCGTTTTCTGCTCGCCGCGTGGTTCGGACTGGGCCAGCTCAAGCGATTTGCGACGCGTCTTTGCAAGCCAACGAAGGGCGGCGCCGGCGGGAGTCTCACTTTGCCTGGGCCTTGCTTGAACGAAAGCCATCCACGCGGCCATCGGCCCGGGAAGAGCCGCCTCGAAGCGTTCCATCGCCTCTGCATCGACCGCATAGCCTGCCCGCACTTTTAGCCAGCCAAGCGCGATCAATGTCGCCACCGCAATGTCGCGGGCGAGAATCTCATTGGAAAACAGCTTCCAATCGAAACCGGGTTCAACGATGAGGCGGGACAGATCGACCAGCCAGTCGCTGTTGGCGTGGGCGTCGAGACTGCCATTTGCGATGGCGATCACCGCCAGGTCTTCCCGGACCGGCAGTCCGCAGGCCACGGAATTGAACTCCACCGATCTGGCCCGCGCCCAGACCCGGTCGTCGTCGGCGAGGCTGCCCTGGCCCGGACGAAAGATGCAGCCATGAAGATCGATGTCGCCGTAGCGGTCCTTGTGAAGATTGACGCTGCGCAGCCGTGCTGCCTGCGTCAGCATGCGCATGGCGCTGGAACCGCTCGACGGCTCCCAGCCCAGTTCAACGAACACGCCCAGGGCATCGCCCAGCCGGTTCCGCGGGACCACGATATCGAGGTCGTGGAACGAGCGTCCACCCCGTCCAACGGGATCAGCGGCACGCGCGGCTCCC
This sequence comes from Mesorhizobium sp. M2A.F.Ca.ET.043.02.1.1, assembly GCF_003952405.1. Taxonomy (NCBI): domain Bacteria; kingdom Pseudomonadati; phylum Pseudomonadota; class Alphaproteobacteria; order Hyphomicrobiales; family Phyllobacteriaceae; genus Mesorhizobium; species Mesorhizobium sp. M2A.F.Ca.ET.043.02.1.1. Next base: position 419,055 of record NZ_CP034445.1, on the reverse strand, counting down.
TTGATGAGCATCATCGGCACGTCCGCCACAGCCAGCGCCGCGAATGCCGGTTGGCATTCTCTCATCAGAAGCATGGTTCGCGTCCATAGCATCCGTTGAAGCCCGGCAAGCCTCGGCGCATCCGGCAGATCCCTCAAACCAGGCCCAAGCCTGTTCCAGGCGGCGAGAATCAGCCGCTGCTCGCTGAACGTGCAGTCGTTCAGGTCGTGCGTGCCGATCCAGGCGCGCAGTTCCCTTTCGGCCGCCACCGGATCGACGTGCACGGCGGCCAGCAGGAGGCGCTCGTGATCGCCAGCGGGCCAGGCGCGATCAAGAGACGGGTACCAGAGAGGCCAATTCATTGCCCCCCTCTTTCTCCATCATCATCACCCCTCTTGGCCCTGAGCGCCCGGCGTGCGATTTCAAGAAAGTCGGATGCCATGCCGGCCGGTGCGCTGCCGGCGACGGCTACCCTTCTGGACAACGTGCCTGGTCGAATACGACGTCGATGAACCGTCTCGTCCAGCATGGTCATTTTCATGCCCGCGGCGATGGCCCTGCGGTACCAATCTATAAAGTACCCCGTGCGCAAGCTTTCGTCGAACGGGATGCCGAGCCGTTCGACAGCACTTCGCCGAACGGCAAGCGAACTCAGGAGGTAGCCCGGGTAGCGGCCTTTCTTATAGTGGAGAGAGACAAAGGCTTCGGAGGGGTAGTCCGGGCTCTCGAAGGTTTCGCTGTGGCCGAACACTGCATCCAGTGAGGGATCGGAGTCGAGCCTGGCCCGCTGCAGCGCGAGCTTGTCGGGCATCCAGAGGTCGTCGGCATCGAGGAACGCAAGAACCGCGCCCTGGGCGGCCTTTATGCCGACATTGAATGCGGACGGCGCTCCCCCGTTGACCTTCCTGACTATGCGCGGATGCAAAGCGTGGCCCTGAGCGACCTCGACCGTGCGGTCGCTCGAACCGTCATCGACGACGATGACTTCCCGCGGCGAATGGTCATTCTGCTCCGCGATGCTGTCGAGCGTCTCATGAAGCGTGGCGGACGCGTTCCACGCTGGAATGATGACGCTGAAAAACGGCGTTTCCACTCACTCCTCCATCAGATGCTTGAACGGAGGCAACGGCCTTGCGTTGCCGCTCTTGCGCCGACGCATGAGCGACTGCATCAGGGCGCGGTTGAAGTCGCGCTTCTCCTCTGCCGTGTAGGTGCTTGTCATCGACTCTGCATGCCGACGGTAGCACAGGGTCACCGCGTTGAGGATCGTCATCGGAATTTCGGCTTCGCGGATCCGGAGCATGAGGTCGACATCTTCGGAATAAAGGAAGTTCTCGTCGAACATCCCGACCCGGTCGAAAACTGTCCGGCGATAGAGGGTCGCACCCAAATGAACATGGAAAAGTTCATCTGTTATCGCCGCCGGATCGGGTGCGGGGGCATCCGTCATTTGCCGGTTGAAATAGCTGACGAAGCCGGAAACGACATCCATATGAGGCGTTCGGGCAAAGCGTGCGAGATGCAGCGAGAGCTTGTCGGCCGGCCAGAGGTCATCGCAATCCAGGAAGCCGATGAACTCGCCGCCGGCGATCCTCAGGCCGACATTTCGCGCGGGTCCCGGGCCGCGCCGCGGCCCGTCGAGGACGCGGATCGCCGGGAAACGCGAAGCCAGGGTCTCGACGATCTCGCGCGAGCGGTCGGTCGAGCCGTCGTCGACAACCAGGATTTCCTGCACCGGCCACGCTTGGTCGAGTATGGTTTTCAGGGCGTCGGCGATGTATTTCTCGCCGTTTCGCACCGGCATGATGACGCTGATCGTTGGGCTGTCGCTCATGCTCTGAGTTCCCGCACGAACCCTCGCAGCACGGTTGCCGCCTCCATCGGATCGTTGCCGATCAGGAACTCGTGGCATGGAAGCGAGCGCGACAGGCTGGCGGCCTGCTGGAATATCTCGTTATGGCCGGTCCGCAAGATCTTCGACGTGCTTGGCGAGAGCGCACGGATCATATCGAACCGTGAAGCGGAACGGATTGTCGAAGCATCCTCGCCGGTGAGCTTGCAGGAGACAAGAGCTTTCACCGCGATTTGCGGGACCAGCGCATCCGGTATCGTCGTGCTGATCGGGACGAGCGCCTTTTCCCCCGGGCGACGGTCCCGGTTCACTGCTTGCGCGGCAAGCCCGATGAAGAGGATCTCCGCCATCCCGGTGAGTTTCATGGTGTCGAAGAGCGAGTGGCTTCGCCAGTCTGCCCCAGACTGCGACACCAGCACAATATCATCGCCCGTGGTCTGCATCCCCGCGGAAATTGCGGCAGCCGTCAGCGTCGATTTGCCGGAACCTCCCGGACCGGCGAGCATCACGCCCACGCCATCTTCGCCGACAACGGCGGAATGAAGCATCGCGTGCCCCGTGGCCAACGCGCCCCAATGGATGTGGTGGCGCAGCGGAGACCCGTATTCCCAGACCGGCAGCCGGGCAGCGGCTCCCACCCAATAGACGCCGGTGCCGGCGGACAGGTCGTGCAGATGCCAGATTCCGCGGCTCTCGTCGGATACGATTGCGACGCCGGCCTCGCTGTCCCATACGGTCCGGGTGACGGCATCGGCCTCGTCGGCTTCAAAGGGCCATTCGGCGGGCGGAGCCGGAAAGCCGTCGTCCTCATGCGAGACGGCATAGACAGTGATCGAGCGGTCTTCCGCAGTGGCTCCCGTTGTTTGCGCATGACGCAGAACCGGCAGGATGACCGGATCGAGCGCGGTTCCGCATGTGCGCAGCCGCAGCGTCAACCCGCCAAGGCGAAAGCGATGCTCAGCGCCGGATTCGTACCACCGGAAACTCGCGTCGGCAATGACGCGGCGGACGAATGCTGCAGGCGCCGTACGGGGATCGACGGCGGCTCGGACCATTCGGATCAGCTGTCCCCCAGCTCCCGCCGCAGCGGCCATCCACCGCCCGGATCCACGTCATGGATGGGGTCGAGGACAATCAGCTCCTGCAAGTCCGTGTGAATCTCCAGCTCCGGCCTCATGAAGGATGCGCGGCTGGAAATGTCGGGCAGCTTGGGCAATTCGATCGGCGAGGCCGGCAGAAGTATGCCTTCCTCCGCGAGGAGGTCGAGGAAGCCTCGCACCGAGGCAATGTCATCGTCGTCCAAGTCGGGATAACCCGTCCTCAACGCCGTCTCGATCATGGTGGGATCGACAGGCTTACGCAACATCTCCCAGATGAGCTGCGCGCTCCCCTTCATGCCGTAATACTTGCCGGTCGCAAAGTTCACCGCGACGACTTCACCGTCGAAGATCTCGCTCGACAAATTTGTTTCGTCTAAGACGACGCCCAACATCATGCCGCCCTTTGCCCCTAAATGGCGGGGTGATACACCAAGGGGCCGCGTGGGGGAAGTGTTCCTTGGTCAAAGATTTGCAGCGCTTCATTCGAAGCAACCCAACTGAATTCGCAGATTGGCTGAGGAACGCCGTGGCGCACAAGCGGAGTCTTCAATGGAATTCCACACCCGGCCGAGCGGCCGTCGCGCATGGTCGTGAGCCGGCATGAGAGAGCTGAACCGTGAAAAGGACCGCCATTCCCCCGGGAGCGGTGACGGCTTCTGCGTCATGCCGTGGATTAATCTGCATGTCGCGACCGATGGCGCGATCTCGCCTTGCTGCGAGTTCGACGGATCAATAGGCCACGTGCGGAAAGAAGGCCTGAAGGGAGCCTGGAGCAGCGAGGCGCTGCAGCAGATACGACATCGGTTTGCACGGCAGGAACCGGTTGGGCAGTGCTGGAAATGTTTCGACCGTGACGAAAGAGAGGGGGACAGCCTGCGCCAGCAGATGAATCGCCAGTTCAGCGCATGGCACCGGCGGCTTGCGTCCGCGGATGAACCCTTCGCGGCCGCGCCGGCATCGCCGGCGGCGCTCGATGTCAGGTTCTCGAACCTGTGCAATTTCAAGTGCCGAAGCTGCTGGCACGGCGCCAGTTCGAAGTGGTTCACCGATGGCCGCGCCATCGGCGTCACCGCGGGTGACAAAGCCGAGATCAAGAGCTTCGCCTCGGCCACCGAGATGATGGACCAGATGTCGGGCTGGATCGACAATATCGAGTCGATCTACTTCGCTGGCGGCGAACCGCTTTTGATGGAAGAGCACTATCGGTTGCTGGATGCTCTGATCGAGGCAGGACGAACCCATGTCAGCCTGCGCTATAATACGAACATGTCCGTCACGGGCTTGGGCGGAAGATCGATATTCCAGCTGTGGAACGCATTTGAGAATGTCAGTGTCCAAGCAAGTGTCGACGACACTGGTGCCCGCGGTGCCCTTATTCGGCACGGTTTCGACTGGCCGCTATTCGTCGACAACATCATCCGGCTGCGACGGGAATGTCCGGGCGTGGACTTGGAGTTCGGCATAACCGTTTCCGCTTTGAACGTCAGCACTTTGGTCGAGCTTCTGGATGCCTTGCGGCACGAGTGCGAGGCCAGGGCATCCGAGATCCACATGCACTCTCTGCAAGAGCCGAAATTCATGCGCACGCAGGTGCTTCCGCAGAGGCAAAAACGCAAGATCGAGCAAAAGTTGCGTTCCTTCCTGGCGCAGTCGGAACCAGGCGCCGGTGCCGAACAAATGCAACGCTACGTGAATGGCGTCATTGGCTATATGCGGTCAGAGGATCTGGCGTCCGAGCTGCCAAGGCTGGCAAAGCGCATGGACGCTCTTGACCGGCTGAGATCCGAATCGACGTCGAATGTCCTGACGGAAATTGGCCCGATTCTGGTATCGGCGCACGGTTTGTCCGGTACCGCGAGACGCTTCATCTCAGCAGCGCGCCGTGCCGCGGCCAGCTTCTGGCGACGAACGGCGCGTTGATCGGGGCGTTTATTCCGCAGCCTGCGCCTGTGGCGGCAGTCCGAGCCACCCCCTGCAATCGGCCAGCGCTCTCGCCGTGATCGCATGACGTTTGGCGACGGTCTTGTCCTTGCCGCGCAGGCGCTTGCCGTCGGCCTTCGGCGCTTCGACCGGCGGGAAAAGGCCGAAATTGACGTTCATTGGCTGGAAGGAGCGTTTGCCGGGCTCATCATCCGACACGATATGCCCGCCGGTGATGTGGTTCAGCAGCGCGCCGAAGGCGGTGGTCGCCGGCGGCAGCGCGGGCGCGTGGCCGAGCCGCGAGGCGGCGGCGAAGCGGCCGGCGAGCAGGCCGATCGCGGCGCTTTCCACATAGCCTTCGCAGCCGGTGATCTGGCCGGCAAAGCGCAGACCCGGCCGCGATTTCAGCTGCAGCGAGGGATCGAGCAGCGTCGGCGAGTTGATGTAGGTGTTGCGGTGCAGGCCGCCGAGGCGCGCGAACTCAGCATTTTCGAGCCCAGGAATGGTGCGGAAGATGCGCACCTGCTCGGCATGCTTCAGCTTCGTCTGGAAACCGACCATGTTGTAGAGCGTGCCCAGCGCATTGTCCTGACGGAGCTGCATCACCGCATAGGCCTTGACCGAGGGATTGTGGGCGTTGGTCAGGCCCATCGGCTTCATCGGGCCGTAGCGCAGCGTCTCGACGCCGCGTTCGGCCATCACCTCGATCGGCAGGCAGCCGTCGAAATAGGGCGTGCCTTCCCACTCTTTGAACTCGGTTTTCTGGCCCTCCAGCAGCGCCTGGACAAAGGCGAAATACTGGTCCTTGTCCATCGGGCAGTTGATGTAGTCCTTGCCGGTGCCGCCGGGACCGACCTTGTCGTAGCGCGACTGGAACCAGGCGGTGTTCATGTCGATCGTGTCGAAATGCACGATCGGCGCGATGGCATCGAAGAAGGCCAGCGCGTCGGCGCCGGTCGCCTCGGCGATCGACTGTGCCAGCGACGGCGCCGTCAGTGGACCGGTGGCGATGATCGCCTGGTCCCAGTCCGCCGGCGGCAGCCCAGGCACTTCCTCACGTTGGATGGTGATCAGCGGATGCGCTTCGATCTTCGCGGTGACCGCGTCGGAAAACCGGTCGCGGTCGACGGCCAGCGCGCCGCCGGCCGGCACCTGGTTGGCATCGCCGGCGCTCATGATCAGCGAACCGGCCAGCCGCATTTCGGCATGCAGCAGGCCGACCGCGTTGTTTTCGGCGTCGTCGGAGCGGAAGGAGTTCGAGCAGACGAGCTCGGCCAGACCATCGGTCTTATGCGCGTCGGTGCCGCGCACCGGGCGCATCTCGTGCAGCACGACCGGAACGCCGGCCTCGGCGATTTGCCATGCCGCTTCGGAGCCGGCGAGGCCGCCGCCGATGACGTGTACGATGTTTTTGCTCATGAGCGCCGGAATAATCGCTTGGCGGCCCGATTGCAATTGCCGGGCGGCAACGGCGAGAAACTGGCGCCAAAAACAACAACACCCGCCGGGGGAGGAGGTCCGGCGGGTGTCGTTTTGGGGGTCGATCCTCGGGAGGAGGTGAAGATCGACCTAATTCGTCATCGCCGGGGAGGAGGTCGGCTTTGACGAAATCTCTTTCGCCTTTTTTAGAAGGGCGAAACCTTCGAAGACGAACTTCGTTCGCTTGAAGACGAACTACGTTCGCTTCTTGAACAACGCCCGCCGGGGGAGGAGGTCCGGCGGGCGCCGTTTCGGTGGTCAACCCTCGGGAGGAGGTGAAGGTTGACCTCATTCGTCAGGGTCGGGGAGGAGGTCGACCCTGCGAAATTCCTTGCTTAGATCGCCTTGCGGGCGACCATCTTGATCTCGTCGCGGACGATGCCGAGATCATGGAGCTGACGGTTCGAAAGCCGACCCAGCTCGGAAACCGTCTCGCGATAAACGCGCCAGTTACGGTAGCTACGGATCAGGTTCATTGTCTTAACTCTCTTCAATGGTTCGGACCATTTGCGGTCCGAAGCGGATTAGACCGCCTTGCGGGCGACGTAGTGGATGTCGCTGCGGCTGATGCCGAGGTCGGTCAGTTCACGGTTCGACAGGCGGTTCAGCTCGGAAACGGTTTCCCGGTAGCGGCGCCAGTTGCGGTAGTTGCGGATCAGGTTCATGGTAGTTCTCGTTTCGTCTTTAGTTCGGATCATTCCGTTTGTGTACGAACAGAAAATAAGTGGGATCGTATCGATTTAAAAGTGCCGTTGGCGCATGGCAGCAATGCAAATTGTGCAATGCAACATTAACCGCCATTCACGCCTGCGTCACAAAGAAGGCCAATCGAAAAATGCCGCTGCGTCAACGGTTTGGCTGTTCGCTAAGGAAGTGGTCGGGCTTGGGGGAAATGCATGGCGGGCTATGCTAAAAGGGTGAGGGCGGATATCGCGCGCTGGCGGGAGATCGGGCTGATCGATCCCGCCACGGCGGAGGCGCTGGCGTGCGATGTCGCCGCCAATGAGCGCGCGTCTCTGAGCTTCGGCTCCATCCTGGCGATGATGGCGGCGCTTTTGTTCAGCGCCGCGATCCTGATCTTCGTCGCCGCCAATTGGGAGGCCTTCCCGCGTCTCGTTCGCGTGGCGGCTCTGTTTGCGGTCATTCTTGCCGGCTATGTCGGCGGCGCGGTGCTGAAGACGCGTGACCATGCCGCGATCGGCGAGGCGCTGTGGATCGTTGCCGCGGCGGCGTTCGGCGGATCGATCGCGCTGATCGGACAGATGTACCATCTTTCCGGCGACGAGGCGTCGGCGCTGGTGACATGGTGCGTCGGTACGGCACTGGCGGCGGTCGCGCTGCGTTCAAATCCGCTGACCGTGGCGGCGGTCGGCATCGCCGACGCATGGCTGGTCCTCAAGGGATTCGGCTTCTACTGGCGCGCGGAAATTCCGCATCTCTTCATCGTCATGGCGATCGTCCTGTTCGCCATTTCGTTCTGGACGCGCAGCCGGGCCGCGCGCCACCTCCTCATTTTGTCGGTCGTTCTCTATCTGGTTCTGTCGGCGATGGATCACGACACGCTGCCGGTGGCCATGTCGCTGGACATCGTCTCGGTGCTGCTCTTTGCCGCTTCGGTCTTTGCCGGCGATCCGATCGACAGGATCCTCCAGCTCGGCGGCCGGCTGCCCTTGCATGCCTTGCTCGGCTTCCTCACCGGCATGGCGATCATCCAGTTCGAGCTGGCCGATGAAAGCACAAACAACAGCGGGTTTGCCGTCGCTTCGATCGTGGCGCTGGCCAGTATCGTGGCGGCAATCATGCTGGCGGGGCGCGAGAGCAGGGGCTTGCGCTGGCTGGCCTATACCGGCTTCGCCTTCGAACTCGCCATCATCTACAGCGTCACCTTGAGGTCGATGCTGGATACGGCCGGCTTCTTCCTGGCGGCGGCGGTGCTGCTCGGCATGCTGGCGCTGGTCATCATCCGCATCGAAAAGCGCATGAAAGCGCCTGCCGGAACAGGAGCAGCGGCATGACCGGCAAGAAACTGATCATCTCCGCGCTGGTGCTGGCGCTTGTCCAGATCGGCTTTCTCAGCTGGATCATCGCCAGCCGCGCGGCGATCCTGCGCAACGGCAAGGAAGTGCTGTTGAAAGTCCAGCCCGTCGATCCGCGCGATCTCCTGCGCGGCGACTACATCTCTCTCAACAACAACATTTCGCGCATTCCGGTGAAATTGATCGCCAACATTCCGGAAGGCAAGTTCTCCAGCGAGGACACATCGATCGTGGTGCGGCTCAGGAAGGGCGCCGACGGTTATTGGCAGCCGACGACCGCCTGGTTCGGCCAGGCGCCCGCGCCGGCAGGCGAGGGCGAAGCAGACATTGCCGGCCATGTCGTTGAGGGCTGGGGCCTTCGTGATACGGACGCGACGATCGCGCCCGACTATGGGATCGACCGCTTCTATTTGCCGGAAGGCGAGGGCGTGGCGATCCAGGACGACATGCGCGTGCGGCCGTTCGGCATCAAGCTTGCGCTCGCATCCGACGGCACGGCACAGATCAAGGCGCTGATGGACGGCGACAAGGCGCTGTTCCAGGAGCCGCTTTACTGAGATGTGTCAACATTCGACCCACCTTAAGTCACGGTTCCAGCAGTGGCCCTAGCCGGACGGCGTCGGTTCAAGCGCAGCAAGGCCACAAACGCGCCGCAGGAGCAGAGCATCGCGAGGCCGAGCACGGCTTCGCTGCCAAAATGCGCCAACAGTCCGGCCAGCAATGGCGGCGATATGGCGGAAATCAGGTTGAGCGGGAGAGCGATGTTGGATGCGGCCCGCGCGTAGGCCGCCTGGTCGTAGAACACCAGAGGTATCGTTGCCCGCGACACGGCAAGAATGCCGCTGCCCAAGCCATAGAGGAGAATGAAGCCGGCAATCGACCAGTGCGTGCCGTGACCCAGAATGAGAAGCAGCATGGCGAACGGCAGCGCCAATCCGGCGAAAAGCGCGGTGGTCATCCCGTCCCAGCGTCCAGCGCCCAGAAAATCGACGCCCCTGGCGCCGACCTGAAGGATGCCCAGCATCGAGCCGAAGGCGACGGCTTCTCCGGCGGGAAGTCCCTCGGCCTTAAGCAGTTCGATCAGTATGGCGCTGAATCCGAACGTGACGAAGGCATTGAGCGTGATCGCCGAAACGATCAGACGGAAGATGCCTGCCGGCACGGCTGGAGTTTTCCGGGTTGCCGGAACCGTTGACGAGGCTTTCGGCGATGGCGGCCGGCGCGGCAAGCCGAAGGCATAGAGCGGCAGGCAGACCACGATCATGGCCGCCGCGTAGACGAGGTAAGTCATGCGCCAGCCGATCAGCCCGGACAGGAAGGCGGCGGCGGGCCAGAAGATGCTGCTCGACAAGCCGGTCATCAGCATAAGCACGCCAATGGCGCTCTTGGCGCTGCTGCCGGCGACCTCGTTCAGCATGATGTAGGCCGCCGTCGTCAGCATCGCGCACCCAGCCGTGCCAAGGATGACCCATGCGGTAAAATAGAGAACCGGCCCGTGCGCGGCCGCCAGCGCCACGAAGCCCGGAGCGGCAAGGATCGTGCCCATGATCATCACCTTGCGGGCGCCGAAGGCATTGAAAGCCTTTGCCAGCGGCGGCGCCCACAGGCCCATGACCACATAAAATACCGAATTGCCGGCGAACACCGCCGCTATGCTGATTTGAAGGTCGGCGGCTATCTGGCTGCCGACGATAGCCAACAGCCCGACCGATCCCCAGCCCATGAGCTGGGCGATCGCAAGCACGATCAGGGTTCGAACGATAGTCCTGTCCAGAATCGCGATGCGCATGCGGGTGGCCGGTCGACTGCAAACCCGCCTGCTAGCAGAGCCTCAATGTCGGTTTGATGACTGCATAGAGCAGAAGGCCTGGCGTCGGTCCTCCTTCGCCAGGGCTTCGGAGGTCGGCTCTTCGAGCTTTAGGTGGCCTGCCATACGAAGCTCGAAGAGCAAAGGATGGTGCGGATGAAGGGACTCGAACCCCCACGCCTTTCGGCACTGGAACCTAAATCCAGGGCGTCTACCAATTCCGCCACATCCGCTTTTCCCCGGCAATCCCATGTAGCCATCATTCTGTCAATGTCGAGGCTCAGATCATGCTTATCCGGCTAGACGCGAAGATAGTTGAAAATTGGCCTAGCCTGTGACAAAAGGCGTGTCGAATGTGACGGAACGTGAGTTTCCGCTTCTGCAAGATGTGAAAAGTTATAGTAAAAACAGAAACTTATTCGCATCTGGCAAGGCGTAGTTCAGGAGAGTTTGATCCGCACTAGCGGTCAAATCGCCAGGTTCCGTTCCAAAAGCCATTTCCGGCAACATCATACCGGCAGGCTGTAAACGGCTAGGACCGTTTGGCAGTCTCATTGTTGAAAACAAAGGTTCTAGGATGCAGGTCACCGAAACGCTCAACTCCGGTCTCAAGCGCGAGATCAAGATCACCGTGCCGGCCGGTGACATGGAAGCCAAGCTGATGGCGCGGCTGACCGATGCCCGCGACAAGGTGCGCATCAACGGCTTCCGCCCGGGCAAGGTGCCGGTGCAGCATCTGCGCAAGATGTACGGCAAGTCGTTCATGGCCGAGGTCGTCAACGAAATCCTCAACGACTCGACCCGTTCGATCATCACCGGCCGCGGCGAAAAGGCCGCCATGCAGCCCGAAGTGATCATGACGGAGGACGAGAAGGAGGCCGAGAAGATCCTGGCCGGCGGCTCCGACTTCGAATTCAGCCTCAACTACGAGGTCATCCCGGCGATCGAGATCAAGGATTTCTCCGACATCAAGGTGACGCGTCAGGTCTATGACGTGCCGGAATCGGAAGTCGACGATCAGGTGAAGCGCGTTGCCGAATCGGCGCGCAGCTATGAGCCGAAGACCGGCAAGGCCGCCGAGGGCGACCGCGTGACCATCGACTATGTCGGCAAGATCGGCGGCGAGGCTTTCGCCGGCGGCGCCGGCACCGACCAGCCGCTGGTGCTCGGCTCCAAGGAGTTCATCCCGGGCTTCGAGGACCAGCTGATCGGCGCGAAGGCCGGCGACGAGAAGCAGATCACCGTCACGTTCCCGGAGAATTATCAGGCGGCGCATCTGGCCGGCAAGGAAGCCACCTTCGACGTCACCGTCAAGGAAGTGTCGGCGCCCGGCGAACTCGAAGTCAATGACGAGACGGCCAAGAATCTCGGCCTGGAATCGCTCGAGCGCCTGCGCGAGATCGTGCGCGGCCAGCTCGAGAACCAGTTCGGCTCGATGACCCGCCAGAAGGTGAAGCGCCAGCTGCTCGACCAGCTCGACGCATCCTACTCCTTCGAGGCGCCCTCCAAGCTCGTCGAGGCCGAGTTCAACAACATCTGGGCTCAGGTCAACCGCGACCTCGAGGCTGCCGGCCGCACCTTCGCCGACGAAGAGACCACGGAAGAAGAGGCGCGCGCCGAATATATGCGCCTTGCCGAGCGCCGCGTGCGGCTCGGACTGGTGCTCGCCGAGATCGGCGAAAAGGCCGGCGTCACCGTGTCGGACGAGGAACTTCAGCGCGGCCTGTTCGAGCAGGTGCGCCGCTTCCCGGCCAACCAGCAGCAGGAAGCCTTCGAGTTCTACCGCAGCAATCCGGAAGCCATCAACGCGCTGCGCGCGCCGATGTTCGAGGAGAAGGTCGTCGACTATCTGCTCGGCCAGATTTCGGTCAACGACGTCAAGGTCGGCAAGGACGAGCTGATGGCCGACGACGAGGAAGCTGAAACCGCGACCAAGACGAAACCGGCCAAGAAAGCCTCCTCGAAGAAGGCCGAAGCCAAGGCAGAGGCGGGCGAAGCCGCCGGCGATGCGGAAGAGCCGAAGAAGAAGGCTGCGCCGAAGAAGAAGGCCGCCAAGGAAGCCGAATAACCGGTTTCAGCGCCGCAATTTCGAAAGGCCGCCTTCGGGCGGCCTTTTTCATTACGGCCTGTGTCATTGTGGCGGCGCGGCAACACACGCAACTTGTCTTGATGGGCTGCCGCTGGCGATACCAACCGTTGAAGATTATCTGTTTTCGATGGCGTTCGCGGGGTCTAGGCGTTTGTGAGGCTGGGTTCATGGTTAGAGGCTTAGTCGTTGCCGCGACGCTCTTGTTCGTGGCGATCGGCGGGAGCGTCCGCGCCGAGCCGGATGTCCCGGCCCTCTTCTTGGCGGCGGCTGAAGGAGGCGCCCGGACCGAGCCGGATATCGGCAATTGGCGCGTCGACACCGGCAGCGACGCCCAGATAACGGCCTCGCTGCATGCCATCAACAAGCTCATCACAGGGGGCGGAGCGCTGGGCTACAGCCCGGTGCTGACCTTGGCTTGCCGGCGCGATGGCGAACCACGCTGGAGCGAATGGCTACAGCTCAAGGATCCGGTCTCCGCCAGCCGCAAGATCACCATCTCCGTCATTGTCGACGGCGGCAAGACCGATGAAAGCTGGTCGGTCGGCCCGCGCGGCAGAACGCTGGTCAGGGACGGAGACGACGGCATCAAGCGCCTGGTTTCAGCGAGCCGGCTGACGCTGTCATGGCGCTTCGGCCTCCTGTCGGGGCGCGGCGAGGCCGATTTCGAACTTGCAGGTCTCTCCAAAGCGATCGGCCAGATCGCCGCAAGCTGCAAAACCGATCCACCTTGACTCGCGGCCAGAAGCACGTCGCGATCTTTCAGATTCGCTCCATGCGCTTTAGGTCTTTAATTTTACGCCTGTCTTTTCCCGAACCGGATGACCCTTTCAGGAGACATGCCTTAGAACAGGCTTTCCAGTTCGGCGGTCGTCATGGGGCACCCAAACACCTTGCCGATGATATCGAGCATCGCATTGTGCGGGCCTAAGCCTCGGCAAAAGCTCGCCTTTTTCTATCCATTTGCACGATTCTGTGGTATATAGGTGCCGCAATTCCACTGAAGAAACCCGGATCCTCCGCTCTAATGCGTGGCGCACGCAAGCGGGCCGGTGTGGCGCCGATCGTTCCGACGCAAAAACGAGACCATCAGGGAGGAAATGCGATGCGTGCAACAGCGCTTTTCATCGTCTTGTCCGCTACCACCATCTTCGCAAGCCCATCGCAGGCGCAAGACGCCGCCGCGGGCGAGAAGGTCTTCACCAAGTGCAAGGCCTGCCACGTTGCCGACCAGGACCAGAACAGGGTCGGTCCGTCTCTGCACGGGGTCATCGGGCGCGTTGCCGGAACGCACCCCAACTTCACTTATTCCGCGGCCATGATCGCGGCTGGAAAGTCCGGCCTCAAATGGAACGAGTCCACCCTGACGACCTACCTTCACGCCCCCCAGGCGATGGTCAAGGGCACGAAGATGACATTTCCCGGCCTCAAGGATGACAAGGACATAGCCAACGTCATCGCTTACCTGAAGCAGTTCTCCAAATAGGCCACTGTCGTTGGTCGCCCTGCAGCTACGCTGTTGAAATGCCGCGCCCACGCGCCGCTATGCCGGCAGCGCGAAGAATCCTAACAGCAGCAGAACACCTATACCAAGGCCGAGTATGACAAGCGTTCGCGTGTCCATGACGTTCACCTTCGACCGGGCGGGATGACCCGAAAATCGGGATCGATTTTCGAAAAGGATCATAGGCCCATCAAAGCGGCACAGCGCCCTGTGCGCGCCCAAAAAGAGCGCGCGACGCTGCAAGAGATTACGCAATCAGGGGCCAGGTCCGAAAAACGCGATACGGGTCAGCAGCGTATAGTCGGCTTCGAAAACCATCATGGTCACGAAGACCAGCACCAATATCGGCGGCAGGATGATCGCATACATCATCGCCAGCCGCTCCCAGGCCATGTGCATGAAGACGGCGACGATCAATCCCGCCTTGAGCATCATGAAGATCAGGATCAGCGACCATCTGAGATAGCCGTGGATGCCGAAATAGTCGACCAGGTAGGAGCATGTGCTGAGGATGAACAGCCACGCCCAGACCACCAGGTAGAGCTTGATCGGGTGCTCCTGGTGCGTGTCCGTGGTGGCGACAGCCGCCGCATCATGCGCATGGGTGGCGTGCAGCGCGTGTTGTCCGAGACCGTTTGCGGTTGCTTCAGCCATATCTGCCTCACCAAAGATAGAAGAAGGCGAAGATGAACACCCAGACCAGGTCGACGAAATGCCAATATAGGCCCATGATCTCGACATTCTCGTAGCGACCCCGGCGGCTGGTGAAGAAGCCGGGCCGCCCGATGTCGAAATCGCCACGCCAGACTTTTCTCGCCACGATGATCAGGAAGATCACGCCGATCGTGACATGGGTGCCGTGAAAGCCGGTGATCATGAAGAAGCATGAGCCGAACTGCGCGGCCCCCCAGGGATTGCCCCATGGGCGCACCCCCTCGGTGATCAGCTTGGTCCATTCGAAGGCCTGCATGCCGACGAATGTCGCGCCAAGCGCCGCGGTCAAAAGCATCAGGATCGCGGTTTTGCTGCGATCGCGGCGGTAGCCGAAATTGACCGCCATCGCCATGGTGCCGCTGCTCGAGATCAGCACGAAGGTCATGATGGCGATCAGGATCAGCGGGATCTCCGAGCCGCCGATGCGCAGGGCAAAGACCTCGCTTGGATTGGGCCACGGCACGCGCGTGGACATGCGCGCGGTCATGTAGGAGAGCAGGAAGCAGCCGAAGATGAAGGTGTCGCTGAGCAGGAAGATCCACATCATGGCCTTGCCCCAGGACACGTTCTTGAACGCCCGCTGGTCCGAGGCCCAATCGGCGGCAATGCCGCGCCAACCGGCGGGCCTGGGCTCCATCTGGCTGGCATGCGTCATGGTCGTCTCAGCCATAGCCGGTCTCCTAGGTCAGCAGCCGTTGGCAGATGTCGATGAAGGTCGCGGCCCAACCCGCCAGTAGGGCGAAAATGCAGAGCCAGACGAAAAGCAGGAAATGCCAGTACATGCCGCAGAGCTCGACGCTGAGGCGAACCCGCTCCGGCCGCGCTCCATCCCAGGCGCCTATGCTCGTCCTCCCAAGTCCGACCAGACCGCCGAGTATGTGCAGGCCATGCATGCCGGTGATCAGATAGAAGAAGCTGTTGGCCGGGTTGGATGCGAGCAGATAGCCGTCCCCGGTCAGTTGCCGCCATGCCATCAATTGACCGACGAGAAACGCAAGCGTCGTGAACCCCGCCGTGGCAACACCCAGCCGGACGTTGTCGATCTGGCCTTTGCGCGCGGCGACGACGGCACATTGCAGCGCGACGCTGCTTAGCACCAGCAAGCCGGTGTTGAGCCAGAGCAGGCGCGGCAGCGGCAGCGGCTGCCAGTCGGGCAGGCCCATGCGCATGAAATAGGCGCTGGTGAACAGCGAAAACAGGCAGCCGACCACGGCGAGGAAGACGCCGAGGCCGATCTTGGCGGTGGGCAGCGCCGACCGGTCGAAACCGACGAAATCCCCGGCCAGGCCTTGCTCCAGCCAGGGCTTGGCCGTCAGCCGCTGGTGCGAAAGCCACCATCCGGCAAAGCCTGCGATCACCAGCAGAAAGACCACGATGACGCTCATGCCGGCTCCCTCGAGGGCGCGAAGTCGCCCGGCACGTTTTGCGGGATGAAGTCCTCCTTGGCTCCCGGCACGCTGTAGTCATAGGCCCAGCGATAGACTATGGGCAGCTCCTTGCCGAAATTGCCGTGCGCCGGCGGCGTCTCAGGCGTCTGCCATTCCAGTGTCGTCGCCCGCCAGGGGTTGCCGCCGGCCTCGCGGCCATGCCGGATGCTCCAGATCAGGTTGAACAGGAACACCATCTGGGCGAAGCCGACGATGAAGGCCATGATCGAGATGAACGAGTTCAGGTGATGAGCCGATTCCGTCATTATGGTCATGTCGGTGAGCTCGGCGTAACGCCGCGGAACGCCCATCAGGCCGAGATAATGCATAGGGAAGAAGATCAGGTAGGCGCCGAGGAAGGTTACCCAGAAGTGGAACTTGCCGAGCGTTTCGTCGAGCATCCGCGCGGTGACCTTCGGATACCAATGATAGATCGCACCAAAGATGACGAGGATCGGCGCGACACCCATGACCATGTGGAAATGGGCGACGACGAACATCGTGTCCGACAGCGGCACGTCGACGACGACATTGCCGAGGAACAGTCCGGTCAAGCCGCCATTGACGAAGGTGACGATGAAGGCGAGCGCGAAAAGCATCGGTGTGGTCAGATGGATATCGCCGCGCCACAGCGTCAGCACCCAATTATAGACCTTGATCGCCGTCGGCACGGCAATGATCAGGGTCGTGGTCGCGAAGAAGAAACCGAAATAGGGGTTCATGCCGCTGACATACATGTGGTGCGCCCAGACGACGAAGCTCAGGGCGCCGATGGCGATGATCGCCCAAACCATCATGCGGTAGCCGAAGATGTTCTTGCGCGCATGCGTGCTGATCAGGTCGGACACGATGCCGAAGGCCGGCAGGGCCACGATGTAGACCTCCGGGTGGCCGAAGAACCAGAACAGGTGCTGGAACAGGATCGGGCTGCCGCCATTGTGCTGCAGCTGCTCGCCCATCTCGACAATCGCCGGCATAAAGAATGAGGTGCCGAGGGCACGGTCGAGCAGCATCATCACGCAGGCGACAAACAGCGCCGGGAAGGCGAGCAGCGCCATGACGGTGGCGGTGAAGATGCCCCAGACGGTGAGCGGCAGGCGCATCAAGGTCATGCCGCGCGTGCGGCCCTGCAGCACTGTCACAACATAGTTCAGCCCGCCCATGGTGAAGCCGACGATGAACAGGATGAGCGAGGAGAGCATCAGGATGATGCCCCAGTCCTGGCCGCCCGGCGTGCCGGTCATGATCGCCTGCGGCGGGTAGAGCGTCCAGCCGGCGCCGGTCGGTCCGCCCGGCGCAAAGAAGCTCGATACCAGAACGAGCACGGCGAGCAGATAGATCCAGTAGCTCAGCATGTTGACATAGGGAAAGACCATGTCGCGGGCGCCGACCATCAGCGGGATGAGGTAGTTGCCGAAGCCGCCGAGGAAGAGCGCGGTGAGCAGGTAGATCACCATGATCATGCCGTGCATGGTGATGAACTGGTAGTAGGCCTCCGGCGTGATGAAGTCGAACGTGCCGGGAAAGCCGAGCTGCAGGCGCATCAGCCAGGACAGAACCAGCGCCACCAGGCCGATCGCGGTTGCCGTTGCCGAGTACTGGACCGCTATGACCTTCGCATCCTGCGAGAAGACATATTTCGTCCACCAGCTGTGCGGATGGTAGAGTTCGACCTCCCCAACTTCGGCGGGCGGAACGGCATCTGCGGGTGTGACGTCGACCATTGGAGCACCTCCGTGCCCTATTGTGCGGACCTCGAAAGTTTCGAGTTTGCCGCGACGCCCAGATTGGACGCCATTATCTTTCCCGGCGGCTGGTTCGCCGAGCCCGATTGCTGGGGCGCCGATAGTTGCGCGAAGGTCTGCTGCTGGCCGAGCCAGGCCAGATAATCCTGTTCGGTATCGACCACGACCACGCCATGCATAAGCGGGTGCCCTTGGCCGCATAGCTCGGCGCACAGGACCTGGAAGGTACCGGTTCTGGTCGGGGTGAACCAGAAATAGGTCACTGAGCCCGGGATCATGTCCATCTTGGCGCGGAATTCCGGGATATAGAAATCATGCAGCACGTCGATCGAACGCAGCAGCACCTTGACCGGCTTGCCGACCGGCAGATGGAGATCGGCGGCTTGGACCAGGACATCGTCCTGCCCGTTCGGGTCCTTGGGGGCGACGCCCAACGGATTGTCGGCGGTGACATCCCGGGTGTCGGAAGTGCCGAGCTTGCCGTCCTTGCCCGGCAAACGGAAGCTCCACTGCCATTGCTGGGCGACGACCTCGATTGCGGTTGCATCGCCTGGCACCGTGACGAAGCGGCTCCAGACGAACAGGCCGGGAACCAGCAAAGCGGTGACGCCGAGCGCGGTGACGATCATCAGCCACGATTCAAGGCGCTTGTTCTCGGGTTCGTATGCCGCGCGATTGCCTTCCCGATGCCGGAAGCGGAAGACGCAATAAGCCATGAACAGGACGACAGCGGCAAAGACGATGCCGGTGATCCAGAAGCTGATGATGATGGTGTTGTCGATATAGTCCCAGTTCGAGGCAATAGGCGTCCACCACCATGGGCTCAGGAGGTGGAACAACACCGAGCCCACGACGATCAAAACGAGTACAAGCACAACGGCCATGTCCCGTTCCTCCCGGCATTCCAAACGCGCGAAGCGCCCCGAAATGCCAAGCGCATCATGCTCGATTTCCGGTTGAAATTCCAGAGCCGACTATCTGATTGGAAAAATGTTGCTTTTTACGCCCGGTTTTCGAGGCGCAAGGCGGCGGCTGCCAGATGGCCGGAACGCCATGCCAGCGCGATCGCTATTTCTCTGGATCATGCTCCAGCTTGCTCTAGCGGCACCATTTCTCCACGGCAATCGCAATTGCCTTCGTGCAATCAACGAGGTCGCGCACCGAAACGCGCTCATTGGGCTGATGCGCCTGCGCCGGGTCGCCGGGACCAAAATTGACGGTCGGCGTGCTGCCGAGGCCTGTCGGCAGGCCGATGTCGCTATGCGCGCCGAAGCCGCTCAGCGCCGGCGACAGATTGGCGTCCTTCACGGCCTCCTGGAAGACACTCACAAACGGACTGTCGGAGGGGATTTCGGCGCAGTCGGCATCAAGAATCCATTCGACCCGGGCAGGGTGCCGGCGCAGATAAGGGTCCGCCTGGCAGATATTGGCGATATGCTCTTCGATCTCGCGCTTGACGTTGCCGCCCAGCCTGAATTCGTCATGCTCGCTCGGCAGGTACTGCGCGTCGATGATGATCTCGCCGCGACCAGCCATGGAGGAGGGGTGCTCCCCGGCATTGATCTGGGTGACGATGATCTGGTTGGGCAGGTCCATCAGCGGATGGTTCTTCCTGGGGTCGAACATCCAGCGCCGGTTTAGGATATCAATGCCGTCGAGGATCTGCCGGCAGAGCTGAACCGCATCGACCGGGCCGCTCGAATACCAGGCGTTCGGCGTCAACTCCGCATGGCCGCCGATACCGTCGATGATGATCCTGCCCCACAATATGCCGTGGCAGAGCGGCGCGATCTTGTTTGCCGTCGGCTCGGTCATGATGCCGGCATCGGCGCTAAAGCCGCGATCGACCATGGCCAGCGACCCCATGCCGCCGATCTCCTCGTCGACGACGGTGGTGAAGACGATGTCTCCGGAAAGACTGACGCCGAGCCCCTTCAGGATTTCGACTGCCATCAGCATGCAGGCGACGCCGCCCTTCATGTCGACGGTGCCGCGCCCATGCAGGAAACCGTCCTTCAGCACGGGCTGGAACGGATCGGTTGCCCAGTGTCCGGCTGCGCCTGGCGGCACGACGTCGATATGACCGGTCAGCATGATAGAGCGGCCGCCGCCCGTGCCCTTCAGCACGCCGCCCAGATTGGGCCGGCCTTCAAAAGTCCTGCCCTTGTTAGCGCCGGCGCGTCCCTTGTATTTTTCATAGAGCGCCGGGCCGTCCGGGTCCCACAGATCGGTGGTGAAGCCGAGCGCCTCCAGGCGCTTCTGCAGATAGAGCTGGCAGTCGCGCTCGCCCGGGCCGGCCTCTTTCGGATTGGATTTCACGATCGAGGGGAAGGCGACGAGATCGCTCAGCGTCTCGACGATGCGATCGGCCGCTGCCTCGACGCGCGCGGCGATGGTCTGTTCCATGGAAGGCATTAGGATCTCCAACGTTGGGAAAGCCGGTCGGCAAGAAGGACGAACACCAGAAGGGCGCCGACGATCCCCACTTGCCAGACCGTGTTGATGTTCAGTTGCAGCAGGCCGGTCTTGAGCGTGACCAGGAGCAGCACGGCCGCGAACACGCCGCCGACGCCGCCGCGCCCGCCGGTGATGGCGATGCCGCCAAGCATCGCGGCGGTCAGCGATTCCAGCTCGAGGTTCTGGCCGATATTTGGCCTGCCGCTGCCGAGCCAGGCGAGCGAAACCAGGCCGGCGGCGCCGGCGAGCGCGCCGCTCAGGGCGTAGAGGATGAAGCGCACGCGATCGACAGGAATGCCGACCAGCCTGGCCGAGCGTTCGTTGAAGCCCATCGCGTAGATCCAGCGCCCCCAGGCCGTCGCCATCAGCCCAAGGCCGGCCAGCGCGAAGCAGGGGATGGCCAGGGTGAGGAAGGGCACGGGAATGCCGGCGACGACACCGCGCCCCCATACAAGCAGCCATCCTGGCACGCCCGGCTGGGCCGCGCCGCCGGTGACGGCAAGCGCTACGCCGGAATAGACGAAGAAGGTGCCGAGCGTCGCGATGAAGGGCAGCAGCGCCAGGCCGTTCACCAGCAATCCGTTGAGGGCGCCGAGCGCTGCGCCGGCCAGGATGCAGACGGCCGGCAGCAGGACCGGCGGCAAGCCCAGTTTGAGCGACAGCATGGCGATGATGGCGGAGAGCGAAACCGCGCCGCCGACCGATAGGTCTATGCCTGTGCCGCCGGCCAGGATGACCATCCCCTGTCCGAGGCCGACCAGCGCCAGGATGGTCGAGAACTGAAGAATGGTGGTTACGGTGCCGAGATTGAAGACGGAAGGCTTGAGCGCCAGCAGGCCGACAATCACGATCAGCCACAGCGCGCACAGCAAAGCCAGGGTCAGGGCCGGGCCCTGCAGGTTCCGAAGCGTTCTCATGCGCGGGCTCGCTGGAACCGGGTAAGAGGCAGGCGATTGGAGACCGCTTCGAAGCCGAGCACACCGATGATCAGCACGCCGGTGACGACCGGCTGCCAAAGCGAGGGAGCACCGATCAGAAGCAGGCCATTCTGGAGGATTCTGAGCAGGAGCACGCCAAGCACCGTGCCGAGCAGGCTGCAGCGGCCGCCCAATATGCTTGTGCCGCCGAGAATGACCGCGGCGATGGCATCCAGCGCCGAGGTGCTGCCGATCGACATTTCAACGTTGCGGTAGGTTGCGACATAGAAGGTGGCGGCAATGCCGGTCAGGACGCCGCTGATGACAAAGGTCAGGAATCTGACCTTGATCACCGGAATTCCCGAAAGCCGCGCCTTTTCTTCCGAATTGCCGATCGCCAGCAGATGCAAACCATAGGGCGTGCGCCGCAGTGCCAGCCAGACAATCAGATAGGCAACGGCGATCACCAGGGCCGGCACGGGGATGCCGAGCACGGTGGTTGCCAGCAGATCGGTGAGGCTCGAGGGCAGGCCGGAAAGCCATTGCCCGCCAAGCAGCGCAAACACGGCGGTGCGGTAGACACCAAGCAGGCCGAGCGTTCCGACGATGGCCGGAATGCGGCCCAGGACGACGATGGCGGCCGTCACGCAGCCCAGCAGCGCTCCGACGAGCGGGCCCGCGACAAGCGCCACGAACGGGCTGCCATCGGCGCCAAGTATGCGGCCGATGGCGATGGCCGCGAGGCCCATGACGATGCCGATCGAGACATCGATGCCGCCCATGGCGAGCAGCAGGGTCATGCCGAGGCCGATCAGCAGCAGTTCGACGCTGTTGCGCAGCACGGTGACCGCGTTGCCCGGGGTCGCGTAGTGCGGCGATGCGACAGAAAAGATGACGACCGCAAGCAAACAGGCGACAAGCAAAGACCACTCCCGCCCATTCATGGAGAAGACACCGGTTCCAGACTGCCGCACTACGTTCACGTCAGGCTCAGAAGTTGAACTTGTCGACATTGTCCTTGGTGAAGACGGCCGGCGGCCCGAGCAGCAGGATGCCCTTGGCGGCATCATAGGTGGCGGGCTTGTCGAGGCCGGCAATCTTGTTCTCGGCCTCGAAGCTCTTGCCGTCGATAAGCTGCTTGCCGGCCCAGACCGTCAGGTAGCCGAGCTGTTCAGGATCCCACAGCACGGTGAAGCCGAAGGCGCCGCTCTTCAGATAGGAGCGGGCGGTGTTCGGGCTGCAGTAACCGGTCCCGATAACCGAGCCAATCTTGCCGACGGTCTCGATCGCCTGGGCAACGCCCGGGCAGGTCGAGGATGCGACGGCGATGATGGCCTTGATATCGGGATTGGCGGCCATGAGGTCGCCCGAGATCTGCGCGGCGCGCTCGGCCGTGCCGCCGGCGAATTGCGGGGCGAGCAGCTTCAGCTTGGGATATTTGGCGGCGGCTTCCTTCTGCATGAAGCCGATCCAGGCGTTGAGATTGGACGCGGTCGCCTCGCCGGAGACGATGCCGATCGTGGCGTCCTCGCCGACGCGCTTGACCAGCTCGTCGATGATCGTGGTGCCGAGGCCCTCGTCGGTCGCCTGCGCCACATAGACCGCGCGGCCGCTGTCGGGCGCGTCGCTGTCGCTGGTGAACAATTTGATGCCCTTGGCCTTGGCGCTCTCCACCACCGGGGCGATGCTCGAAGCATCGAGAACGGAGACCGAGACCGCTTCGACGCCTTGGTCGATCAGGTTCTGCACGATCTGCAGCTGGTCGACCGGGTTGGTGTCGACCGGGCCGGAATAGACGAAATCGACGCCGAGATCCTTGGCGGCACGGTTGCCCCCCGCCTCCATGGCGTTGAAATAGGGGATGCCGATCAGCTGCGGGACGAAGGCGACCTTATGCTTGTCTGCCGCATGCGCCGCCGTCACGGCGACCAACGACAGGGCGGAGACCGCGAGCACTTTCCTGAGTTGTGAAAGCATTATGTGTGATCCTCTCTGGAATGACGTGCATGTCAGTTTGTTTTTTCGAGCGCCCGCACGTCGGGATGGGCGCCTGTTATGAGCGAAACGACTTCCTCGTGATTGGTCTCCGCGGCCAGGCGTTCGGCCACCTTGCGGCCACGCCGGAACACCACGATCCGGTCGGCAACCTCGAAGACTTCGGAAATGTTGTGGCTGATCAGCACGACGGCGCAGCCGCGGCCGGCAAGGCGCCGAGTCAGCGCCAGCACTTTGCGGGTCTCGGCGACGGCAAGGGCGGCCGTCGGTTCATCCATGATGACCAGCCGGGCGTTGAGATTGAGCGCCCGGCAGATGGCGACGGCTTGGCGCTGGCCGCCCGACAGGCTGCCGACCGGAGCCCCGGGATCGGAGATATGGGCGTCGAGTTCCTGCAGAAGGCCGTCGACGCGCTGGCGCATCTCCGCTCGTTTCAGAAAAGGGATGCCAAAAATGGAGCGTTTCAATTCGCGGCCGAGGAAGACGTTCTCGGCGATCGAAAGGTTCTCCGAAAGCGCCAGTTCCTGGAAGATTGTGGCGATTCCGGACGCCGCGGCATCCTTGGGCGAGACGAACGCGACCGCTTTGCCTTCAATGAGAAGCTCGCCGTCGCTCGGCGGATGAGCGCCAGCCAGGATCTTGATGAAAGTCGACTTGCCAGCGCCGTTGTCGCCGAGCAGCGCCAGCACTTCGCCGGGCCTGATTTCCAGGTCGACATCGGCAAGGGCAGTCAGCGCGCCGAAGCGCTTGGCGATGTTCCTGGCGACGAGAAAAGGTGCCGTCATGACGATCTCTCCGGCATTCGTGGATAGGCTAGGCGGCCTTGCTGACCCAGCGCAGCATATTGGTCCAAAGCCGCGCATAGCCTGGCCATTCGACGAAGCTGTTCGGCAGCCAGTGCGGGCCGATGTCGGACGTCCAGACCAGGGTGCGCCCCTCGCCATGGCGCCCGGTAACCAGCAGCGGATGGCCGCCCTGATCCTGCGGCAGCCGCGCCAGGATCTCGACATCGTCGCGGTCGCGGGCAACGACCTCGTTGGCGCCGAGCAGGATCGGCCATTCGCCCTCGATGCCGGCAAGTATCGGGTGATCCCTGGGGCCGGTGATTTGAGGCCGAAAGCCCTCGGGGATTTCGAGCCGGTCGTCATAGGGAAGGCAGGTCACCGGCAGCGCGTCCTCGACGGCCGTGCGGTGCCAGCGGGCCTTGCCGTCGATGCCCTGGAAGCTGAAATAGCCGCCGATCATGACCAGGCCGCCACCGCCTCGCGTCCAGTCGCGCAGCAGCTTGAGCCGGTTGGGCACGGTCTTGCCGAGCAGCCAGACATCGGGATGCAGCAAAAGCGAGTTGGCGCCGATATCGGAGAGCACGATCGCCTTGTATTGCGACAGGCCCTCCATGGTGAAAGGCAGCTTCTCGACTGCCTCGTGGGCCGGCATGTATTCAAGATCGAACTCGCTGTCCTTCAAGGCGTTGACCAAAGGCGTGGCGCCGAGATGGAAGGTGACGCTGCCGAACTGGTCGAAGCCCTTGTAGTGGGTGGCCGAACTCATCCAGCTCTCGCCGACCAGAAGAACTTTCGTTTTCGCCATGACCCATGTTCTCCCGATATTGCCTGTTGGTCGCCTGCCAGCCGCCTGGGCCGGTAAGCCATTGATCTAGCTGGCCATCACGGCGCTCGCGGCAGCGGTTGCCTTCAGTGTCGCGAAGTCGGCGATGTAGCCTTGCGCGCCTTCGACCGTCGTCGTCAGGCTGGCGCCGACCGCGGCGTAGCGGGCAGCGGTTTCCGGCGACGCGCCATGTAGCCAGAGGCTGAGGAAGATGCCGGCGAAGCTGTCGCCGGCGCCGGTCGCGTCCACCCGGTTGACGGGCAGTGCCGGCACCTCGATCTGCGGTCCGCCGGTCGCCGGAAAGACCACCGCGCCGAACTCGCCCAAGGTGAGCACGACCGTTCCGCGCGGCTTGATGCGCGACAGCATGAGGCGAACCTCTTCGATCATGGTCGCCATGCGCGTGCGAAATCCGTAGATCTCCCTGATCATCACATCATTGATGAAGGTCAGGTCGATCTGCCCGACCATCTGCGCGAAGATTTCAGGCGTGCGCGCGCTCCTGGGCAGGCCGGCAGAATGCAGGCTCACCTTCCAGCCGGCCTGGTGGAAGCGCGCTATGGATGCCGTCATCGTCTCGTAATGGAAGCCTTCGATGTGAAGGCAGGCGGGTCGCTTTTCGGGTTGGATGTGGAGATTGGCGGTGAGGTCGACTTCGCCCAGCTCGAAAGGCTCGCTGATGATGGTGCGGCTGCCGTTGCGCTCGATAATGACGATCGCCTGCGAGAGCCGGTTGTTGGGCGTGCTGCGGATGGGCAAGGCGTGCACGCCCAGCTTGGAAAGCTCGCCCAGCGCCCAGTCGCTCTCCGCATCGTTGCCGACCGCCGTCGCCAGTTCTACGTCAAGCGCGTAGGGCGCCCCGACACCGGCGGCGGCAACCGCGAGATTGGCCGCCGGTCCGCCGAGCGCCTTATCGATATGGCTTGCCGTGATCCGGTCGTCGCGATGCGGCAGCACCTCGACGCGGCAGAGGAAGTCGACGGACACCCGTCCGGCGACCAGGAGCCTGGGCAGATGGTCGAGATTCTTCGGCCGCTGCGGGGCACGGCCGGGCAGGGAGCGCGCAAACGAGCTCGGCCGGTACATCAGGGCGGCGATCGCCTTCTCTATGCGCTCTCGCGTGCCTTCCTTGAGGCCGGCCGTGCCATTGATGAAGTTCGAGACCGTGCCGATGGAAACACCGGCGGCTCGTGCGACATCGGCAATAGTCGGGCGTTTGCGTTGCAAAGGCGTGATCCAATTGAAGCGTTTCAAACGCTAGCAGTGGATATGCGGAGCCTCAACGGAATTATCTTCTAAAGAAGCTGCTGCGCTCTTCCCTGGATAGAAGATTGATCCACGCCGGAGCCGTCGCAGGGATCAGTCTTTGCGCAATTGAACGATTTTCAAATTCAGCCTTTTGCGCGCTGTGCCGCAGGCCGCGCCAGTCATTGGCAGGCGCATGGTCCGATCTGCGGTAGCCGGCCAAGCCCGTGGCAATCTCCGGCAGCCGATCAGATCAGCAGCAGTCCTTTCATCGAGGCGTTGCCCTTGCGGCCGATGATGATGTGGTCGTGCACGGCGATGCCGAGGGGCTTCGCCGTATCGATGATCTGCTTGGTCATCTCGATATCCGCACGCGACGGCGTCGGGTCGCCGGACGGATGATTGTGCACCAGGATGACGGCGCTGGCGGAGAGCTCGAGCGCGCGCTTCACCACCTCGCGCGGATAGACGGGCGTGTGGTCGACGGTGCCGGTCTGCTGCACCTCGTCGGCGATCAGCCCATTCTTCTTGTCGAGGAACAGAATGCGGAACTGCTCGCGGCTTTCGAAGGCCATGGCGGAGCGGCAATAGTCGAGCAGTTGCGTCCAGTTGGACAGCACCTCGCGACCGCGCACCTCGCCACGCGCCATGCGTTGCGCGGTTGCGGCAATGACTTTTAGATCGATTGCGACAGTCGGCCCGATGCCTTTGACTTCCTCGAGCAGCGATGCCGGCGCGCCGAGCACTTCGGCCAGCGAGCCGAAGCGGGCGATCAGCGCCTTGGCGATCGGCTTGGCGTCGACGCGCGGGATCAGCCGGAACAGCAGCAGCTCGAGCAGTTCGTAGTCAGGCAGGGCGTCCGGCCCGCCGGCGGCGAAGCGTTCGCGCAGACGATCGCGATGGCCGTGATAGTGCGGCTTTTCGATCGGTGCGGCCTTGGTGGGCCGCCGGACGGGCAGCTCCGCGAAAAATCCCCGCTCGTCGTCGCTGGTTTCCCCCATGGTCGCCCGCCCTTGGCCGGAAAGGCCCGGCAGAAGGAAACTGTAAGCCGACGGGTCGGACGCAGTCGAGTTTTTTTCGGCGCGAGCGCGAAAATCCCTGCATCGGCCCCGTCATGATGATGGTGTAAGCGTGCTCCACCGGCGATGATTTGGAGTGGCCAGCATCCGAGGTGAGAGGAGGGTGCAACATGGCATCCTCTCTCATGGCCAGTCAAAGTCGGCAACCGGCTTCTGTCCTGCCTTGTCAGAAGCGGTAGGTGACGCCCGTGCCAATCAGCCAGGGGTTGAGCTTGGCCTTGCCAGTCAAGTTCGTGCCGCCGACCGTGACGTCGAATTTCGGCTCCAGAAAGAGCTTCTTGACGTCGAAATTGACGCCCCAATGCTGATCCAGCATGTAATCGAACCCGACCTGCAGAGCGCCGCCGAACGTGTTCTTGACATGGAGGGCGTCAGCGCTGCCGGCATCCTGATTGTAGAAGATCGTGTAGTTCAGGCCGGCGCCGACATAGGGCTTGAAGGCGCCGAAATCGGTAAAGTGGTATTGCAGCGTGAGTGTCGGCGGGAGCACCCAGACCTTGCCGACCTTGCCCAACCCGCTGATCGTCCCCTCGCCGTAGATATTGGCGTAGGTGGTGCCGAGAATGAGTTCGGCGGCGACGTTGTGAAGTAGTAGGAAATGTCCAATTCCGGCGTCACGGTATCCGAATAGGAAAGATCGGAGCCGGGGATTCCGTTGACGTTGCCCTTGTCGTCCGTGATCACGCCCAAGGCGCGCAGGCGAATCTGCCAGGGACCCGATGCTGCTACAGGCGGCTCGTTCTGTGTCACGGATTGTATGTCCGCCGCCGTGGCCTGCTGCATCCCTGCCACGACAAGCGCTGCGGCAACTGCGATCCCCCGCCACTGCCCAACCCAGTTTCTCACCATAATATCTCTCCATGGAATTCCAATGTGGTGCGCTGCAGCAATGACAGCCGTGGAGAGATGCTCGGTTGATCCAGGTCAACGGTCGGATGATTAATTGGAGGCTGCGTTCAATTCGACGTCGCATGTAACAAAAATGCTACATGATGATCACGGCGGGTCCGCTGTCCGGAACGCCTCGAAGGAAGGGCCCTAACCGGGCTATGATGCGGAAGGTCGCCACGGCCGCTCTTTGTCGGGCGCCAGAGGCCTTTCGCGACTCCAAGGAGCCACGGATTCGATTCTCGTCAAGCGAGCGCCTAAAGCGCGTCGCGATCTTTCAGACTCGCTCCATGCGCTTTAGGTTTTTGATTTTACGCATGTCTATATCCCGAAACCGGTTCCCACTTTCGGGAGACATGCTTTAGCCGGGAAGGCCGGCGGTAAGAAAGCTAGGCCGGCAGGCCGGGACGGTCGAGCTTTTTTGGCGACAGCGTGAAGATCTCGCAGCCGGTATCCGTGACGCCGATCGTGTGTTCGTATTGCGCCGACAGCGAACGGTCGCGCGTGACCGCCGTCCAGCCGTCCGACAGGACCTTCACATGCGGGCGGCCGAGATTGATCATCGGCTCGACGGTGAAGATCATGCCGGGCCGCATCTCGACGCCTTCATTGACAGTGCCGTAATGCAGGATGTTCGGCGCGTCGTGGAAAAGCTGGCCGACGCCGTGGCCGCAGAAATCGCGCACCACCGAGCAGCGCTCGGCTTCGGCATAGGTCTGGATCGCGGCGCCGATGGCGCCGGTGCGGGCGCCGGGCTTGATCGCGGCGATGCCGCGCATCAGGCATTCATAGGTTACTTCGAGCAGGCGCTCGGCAGCGCGCTTGATGGTGCCCACCGGATACATGCGCGAGGAATCGCCATGCCAGCCGTCCAGAATATAGGTGACGTCGATGTTGACTATGTCGCCATCCTTCAACGGCTTGTTGTCGGGAATGCCGTGGCAGACGACATGGTTGATCGAGGTGCAGGACGATTTGGTGTAGCCGCGATAATTGAGCGTCGCCGGCAATGCGCCGTGGTCCATGCCGAATTCGAAGACGAAGCGGTCGATCGCTTCCGTCGTCACGCCGGGCTTGACCATCGGCACCAGCTCGTCGAGGCAGCGCGCGGTAAGATCGCAGGCCTTGCGCATGCCGGCAAAACCTTTCTCGCCATAGAGGCGGATCTGGCCGGTGTTTCGAAGGGGGGCCGTGGCGGCGTCGAGATAGGTAACCATTTCTGTCCGTTTGCCGGCGTTGGCTCCGAAGGAAGCCGAGTGCCAGAATCTGCCCCAGATTTGGCACCGGAAGCCGCAAGGTTCAAGGACGAAGTGCGATTGCGCCGTCCATTGCGGCTTTCCTTCTGGCGTTCCATGGGTTAGGGCCGGTTCTGGTATCTGGAGATCGGCTTGACGGCACCTGAACGCGAAAGATCGAAGCTGCTGCCGGTCAGGATCGCTTTTGCCGGCCTGATGGCGCTGCTGATGCTCGCATTGCTGGGCTTCGCCCAGGCCGGAATCTCTGCATCGGCCGTCCCCCTCCAGGGTGGCTCCAGCATCAGCGCCACCCGCCAGGGCGACACGATCGCGCTGCTCAGGACCTCCGGCAAGACGCAGGCGCTTGAGGTTCGGGCTAGCCGGCCGCTGCCCGTAAAGCTTGTCAGCGGCAATCCCGGCGCGCTGGCGCCCGCAGCCGATTTTCTGGTTATCGGCCAGGCGTTGCCACCCGAAATGGGTGTCACGCCCGCGGCGGGAACCGCAACGCCGTCGCGTACGAACCAGCCACGCGCGCCACCCGCCGCATAAGCCCCGGCCGCCGAGCGCGGCATCCAAATCAAAACACGTCTTCGCGTCGCGATCCAGCGACGGCCGCCGGCCGTCCGCCGGTTGCGTGCGCTTCAATACGGATTTTCTTCAATGCAACGCATCAAGACATTCAAGACACTCACCCGCGCGACCGCCGCGGCCTGCTTCCTGGCGGTTCAGGCGGTGATCTGCATCGGCACGGTCTACTGGGCCGTTGCCGCCATCCTTCGCATGGAAGGAACGGCGGCCATCGTGCTCGGCGCCATCTTCGCGCTGCCATCCGCTTATCTGCTGACGGTGGTTACCCGCATGGCCTATGACGCGGAGACCGATCCGGCCAATCAGTAGCGCCGACGATGTGGAACAAGAGCAAGGGCAGGGCGGTGTGGGTAGTGTCGCCCTGTCACCTAGCCTGCGCGGATTGGCCGGGCGCGCCGCCTGACGCATCCGTGAACCGATTGTTGATCGCACTGAGGTCACATTCCTGAGTCAGAAGGCCGCAAAAGCAACTTTTCACATCGAGCGGCGTTGCTGGGCCTGCGCTCGTTCGGGAGACAGGGAATGGACAGACTGCAATTCGAGGTGCCGGTGCGCATCACGCCCGCGCCCGGCCTGCCGGTCGAGGAGATCTACAGTGTCGAGCAGGCGCTCGATTTCCTGCAGGACTGGCCGAAGCGCAGGCAGGGCAAGATCTACGAAGCCGCCTTCAATGCCTGCTTCGGGGCGACGGTCGATGTGGCCAGCACCGAGGAAGCCTGCCGGGCGTTCGCAACCTTCTGCCGCGTCAGCGGATTGCTGGCGAGGGACGCGATGTTTCCCGGCAAGCGCAGAGCAGGGACGCATCGCGAGGCGCGCGCCTGAGTCTCTATTTCGTCCAGGTCTTTCTCTGAAGATCGCGTCGTCGGGCGACATGCATAAGGCGTCGATCGCAGCTGGTTCAGCCGCCGAACGACACGCCTCGGCAGCGCATTCCCACCTGCACACCGCGCACGATCACGCGCGACAGGATTTCCATATCCAGCGGCATTTGCGGACGCCACACGTCGAGCAGAAGAGCGACGCGCGGCTGATCCGAGTTGTTCATGACTTCGTGCTCGAACGTGTCGTCCCA
Source organism: Mesorhizobium sp. M2A.F.Ca.ET.043.02.1.1 (assembly GCF_003952405.1). Classification (NCBI taxonomy): domain Bacteria; kingdom Pseudomonadati; phylum Pseudomonadota; class Alphaproteobacteria; order Hyphomicrobiales; family Phyllobacteriaceae; genus Mesorhizobium; species Mesorhizobium sp. M2A.F.Ca.ET.043.02.1.1. Next base: position 388,322 of record NZ_CP034445.1, on the reverse strand, counting down.
GAGCATGCACTCGCCGTCGGCGATGCGCCTTTCCTCATGGTTGATCATCATGATCGTTGCCGGGTGGCCGTCCGGCTGTTTGGGGATGGCGAGCCCGAGGTGAAAGCGCATGATGCCGCGGAATGGTCCGCGGTGCGGCGGGATATGCTTGCGCGGGGCGAGGAAGGAGACGGCCGCCGACTTGACCTCGGGGCATTCGGTGAGCAGCCGGCTCAGAACCGGCATGCGCGCGAGATTCTCCGGCACCGTCATATCGTAGGCCTTGAGCACGAACATGCGCCAGTCGAGCCCGTCATTGGCAGAGATATCGGCCTGCTCCGGCATGATGTCGTGGAAACGCGGCGCCTTGTTCAGCTTTGCCGCCAGCGCTTCATCGCGGATGTCCTGCCAGGCGGCGGCGAACTTAGCCGCATTGGGAAAATGCGTGCCGGCATCAAGAATGGCCGGCGCATCTATGCGCTTTTCATAGATACGGCGAACCAGATCGGTTCCGAGATCGTAGGCGCCTGTCATCTCATTACCTCAACGAGGCTGTTATATAGTGGGATATTGTTTGCGGGCGTCGCTCACGGAGATTTGTTCGGGCCGGCGGATAGACCGCACGGCTCGCCGGTCATTGCGTCTTTGATGCCAGCCGCGGACCGGTGCGGACATCTATGATTTCGGGTCTGGCCGTGTCGATCGCGCCGTTCCAGCCACCGCCAAGCGCCTTGTTCAAGGCTATGTAATCGGTGGCGATCGAGACGCGGCTTTGCAGGACGGAATCGTCGGCGGAATAGGCTGAGCGTTCGGCATCGAGCACGTCGAGGAGGCTGGTCTCGCCAGCCTTGTAGAGCGTTCTTTCAAGCCGCGCGGCATCGCCGTAGGACTTCGCGGAGGAGGCGAGCTTGCCGTTCCTGATGCGCTCCTGCGACAGCGAAACGGTGGCGTTTTCAACGTCTTCCAGCGCCGTCAGCACGGCGGCCTTGTAGGCGACGAAATACTGGTCGCGCTGGGCCTTGGCGACGTCGACGGCCGCCTGCAATTGGCCGCCATTGAACAATGGCACGCTGAGGGTGGGGCCAAAGGACCAGCCGATGGTGGAGTTCTTGCCGAGATCGCCGAGCTTGAGGGATGTGGTGCTGATGTCGCCGGTCAGGCTGACGCCCGGATAGCGCGCCGCCTCGGCCTGGCCGATCTTGGCGGTGGACTGTGCATACTGCCGCTCGGCCATGCGCACATCCGGATGGGCGAGCAGGATGTCGGCCGGGATGCCGGTCGGGATCGGCAGGCGGGGCGCTGGGATCGGCGTTGCGTGCCTCAAGCGCTCGTTGAGGGCCGCTGGCGGCCGCCCGGTCAGCACGGAAAGGCGATGCACGGCCTCGGCATAGCTGGCCTCCAGGCTCGGAACGCCGGCTTCCGTGCCGCTGGCCTGTCCTTCCGCCTTGGCTACGTCCGCCGCGGTCGCCGAGCCGGCCAAGGCCATTGTGCGGGTGAGCTGGGCGGTTTGCCGCTGCGATGCGGCAGAGCGCCGGGCAAGCGCTATGCGGGCCTGATAGCCGCGTGCCTGGACATAGTTGGAGGCGACATCGCCGACCAAGGTCAGTAGGGTCGAGCGCAGGCTTTCCTCGGAAGCGTCCAAGCCATAGCTGGCGGCCTCGACGCTGCGGCGGTTGGCGCCGAAGAGGTCGAGTTCCCAGCTGGCATCGAAGCCTGCCTGATACTGGTCATAGGTTGTGCCGGTTGCCGTGCCCGAGCTGGTTGCTGTGGCCCTATTGCGGGTGGCCGAGGCCGAACCGTCGGCGGATGGGAGCAACGTGCCTACCGACTGCCGGTAGCTTGCCCGCGCCTCGCGGATCTTGGCCTTGGCGGTGGCGACATCGAGATTGCCGGCGACCGCCTCCGCGACGAGCGCATTCATCTCGGGATCGCGCAGGCGCCGCCACCATTGCGACAGCTGCGCCGGCTTTGCCGGCCTTGCCGCCTTCTGCCCGCTCCAGCTTGCCGGCATCGCCAGCAGTGGCTTCTGGTAATCCGGACCGACAACGCATCCCGAGAGCAGGGCCGCGGCAAACGCGGGCAAAAAGAACTTCTTCGCGGTCGCGAGACCGCGTTCAAAACCTGGCATGGAAAAAACCTCTATTCTTGAGTGGCTGTGGCTGGGGTCCCGCCTGAATTCTCGTTGGCTGCCTTGCCCTTGAAGATGCGGCGCACTGTGACGAAGAGAAGCGGCACCAGGAAGACGCCGATCACGGTCGCCGCGATCATGCCGCCCATAACACCGATGCCGACCGAGTTCTGCGCGCCCGAGCCCGCGCCGCTGGCGATCGCCAGAGGCGTGACGCCGAGGATGAAGGCCAGCGATGTCATCAGGATCGGCCGCAGGCGTTGCCGCGCCGCTTCGAGCGTTGCCTCGACCAGCCCCATGCCGGCAGACTGCCGCTCGATGGCGAACTCGACGATGAGGATGGCGTTCTTGGCCGCCAGGCCGATCGTGGTGAGCAGGCCGACCTTGAAATAGACGTCATTGGTCTGGCCGAAGAGGGTGGCCGCCGCCAGGGCGCCGAAGATGCCGATCGGCACCGACAGCATCACCGCGAACGGGATCGACCAGCTTTCGTAAAGCGCGGCAAGGCACAGGAACACGACCAGCGCCGAAATCGCGTAGAGCGACATCGCCTGATTGCCGGAAAGCCTCTCCTGATGCGACAGACCGGTCCATTCATGCGCATATCCGGCGGGTAGTTGCGCGACCAATTTGTCGATCTCGTCCATCGCCGCGCCGGAGCTTTGGCCTGCGGCCGCGGCGCCCTGGATCTCGACCGCCGCCGAGCCGTTGTAGCGTTCGAGGCGGGGCGAACCGTAGGTCCAGTGGCTGGAGGCGAAGGCCGAGAACGGCACCATGGCGCCGCCGGAGTTGCGGACCTGCCATTTGTCGAGATCTTCCGGCTGCATGCGGAAATCTGCGCCCGACTGCAGATAGACCGGCTTTACTCGTCCGCGATCGATGAAGTCGTTGACATAGTCGCTGCCCCAGGCGGTCGACAGCGTGTTGTTGATGTCGGCGAGGCTGATGCCGAGCGCGCTGGCCTTTTCCTGGTCGATATCGATCGAGAATTGCGGCTGGTCCTCCTGGCCGTTGGGGCGCGTGTTGGCAAGTAGCTTGCTCTTTGCAGCCAGACCCAGAAGCTGGTTGCGCGTCTGGATCAGCGCGTCGTGGCCGGCGCCGTTGACGTCCTGGAGGTAGAAATCGAAGCCGTTGGTGTTGCCGAAACCCTGGATGGCGGGTGGGGCCAGCGCGAAGACCTGGGCATCCCTGATCTTGGAGAAGGCGCCCATGGCGCGGCCGGCGACCGCAGACACGGAAAGAGCCGAGGTCTTGCGCTGGTCGAAATCCTTCATCCGCACGAAGGCGATGCCGACATTCTGCCCGGCGCCGCCGAAGCCGAAGCCGGAAGCCGTGAACACGCCTTCGACCGCGTCCTTCTCTTCATTGAGATAGTGGTTGGTCACCTCGGCCAGCACGCGCTCGGTGCGGTCCTGCGTCGCGCCGACCGGCAGTGAAGCGCTGGTGATCAGAATGCCCTGGTCCTCGTCCGGCAGGAACGAGCTCGGCAGCCGGGCGAACATCCAGCCCATGGCGATGACGATGGCCAGGAACACGGCGAGGAAGCGCCAGGAACGCTTGATGATGCCGTGCGAGCCGTCGCGGTAGGCGATGGTGCCGCGATCGAACATGCGGTTGAACCAGCCGAACGGACCCCGTTGCGTCGCATGGTCCTTGGCCGGGCGCAGGATGGTGGCGCAGAGCGCCGGCGTCAGCACCAGTGCCACCAGCACCGAGAGCACCATTGCCGAGACGATGGTGACGGAGAATTGCCGGTAGATGATGCCGGTGGAGCCGCCGAAGAAGGCCATCGGCACGAAGACTGCCGACAGCACGGTGGCGATGCCGATCAGCGCGCCGGTGATCTCGTTCATCGATTTGCGCGTCGCTTCCTTCGGCGGCAGGCCTTCCTCCTGCATGACGCGCTCGACATTCTCGACCACGACGATGGCGTCGTCGACCAACAGGCCAATGGCGAGAACCATGGCGAACATGGTGAGCGTGTTGATCGAATAGCCGAAGAAGGAGAGCACGCCGAATGTGCCGAACAGCACCACCGGCACGGCGATCGTCGGGATGATGGTGGCGCGCAGGTTCTGCAGGAAAAGCAGCATCACCAAAAAAACCAGCACGATCGCTTCGGCCAGCGTCTTCACCACTTCCTCGATCGACAGCCGCACGAAGGGCGAGGTGTCGTACGGGTAGACGACCTCGACGCCTTGCGGAAAGGTCGAGCTTAGGCGATTGATCGTCGTGCGCACCGCTTCCGCGGTGCTGATCGCATTGGCGCCGGTCGCCAGGCTGACGGCGACGCCGGCGGCCGGCTTGCCGTTATAGTGGGCTTGGGTGGTGTAGCTTTCGGCGCCGATCTCGACCTTGGCGACATCGTTCAGCCGCACCAGCGAGCCGTCGGTATTGCTCTTCAGGATGATGTTGCGAAACTGCTCGGCGGTCTGCAGCCGGCTCTTCGCCGTGACGGTGGCGTTGAGCTGTTGGCCCTTGCGCGCCGGCAACCCGCCGAGCTGGCCGGCCGAGACCTGCGTGTTCTGCGCCTCGACGGCCGCGGCGACATCGCTCGGCATCAGCGAATATTGCGCTAGTTTGTCCGGGTCGAGCCAGATGCGCATGGCATAGCCGGAGCCGAAAAGCTGCGTCGAGCCGACACCTTCGACGCGCTTCAGCGTGTCGTTGATCGTTGAGTCGACATAGTCCGCGAGGTCGGTCGAGTTCATCTTGCCGTCGCTGGAGACGAAGCCGATGACCATCAGGAAGCCGGTCGAGGATTTGGAGACGGTGATGCCGTTGTTCTGGACGACCTGCGGCAGCTGCGACTGCACGAGCTGCAGCTTGTTCTGCGTCTGCACCTGGGCGGTGTCCGCGTTGGCGCCGCTGGTGAAGGTCAGCGTGATCGAGGCCTGTCCGGTCGAGGTCGACGTCGCCGTCATGTAATCGAGGTTGTCGATGCCGGTCATGCCCTGCTCGATGACCTTGGTCACCGAGTTCTCGACGGTCTGGGCATCGGCGCCGGGATAGCTGGCGCTGATGTTGACCGTGGTTGGGGCGATCTGCGGGTATTGCGAGATCGGTAGCGACTGCAGCGCCAAGAGGCCGCCCAGCATGATCACGATGGCGATCACCCAGGCGAAGATCGGCCGGTTGATGAAGAATCCCGACATCGCTTCAGTTCCCGGTTGCGCCAGAGGCCGGCTGCTTGGCGGCACCGGCGGCATTGCCGCCGGCGGCGGTGGCCGAGGCGGAGCTCTGCTCGCGGTCCTTGATCTCGCCGGTCGTTTCGTCGATCGTCACTTCGACCGCTGTCGCGTCGCCGCCGGCGCGCGCCAGCTGCAGGCCCTCGACGATGACGCGGTCGCCGTCGCCGACGCCGGAATCCACCAGCCAATTGTTGCCGACGCTGTTGCGCACGCTGAGCACGCGCTGCTCGACCTTGCCCTGGGCATTGACGACCATGGCCGTCGCCTGGCCCTTGGGGTCGCGGGTGACGCCGCGCTGCGGCACCAGGAAGCTGTTTTGGGCGACGCCTTCCTCGACGATGGCGCGCACATACATGCCAGGCAAGAGCAGCCGGTCGGGATTGGGAAACTGGGCTCTGAGCGCGAAGGTGCCGGTCGACTGGTCGACATTGGCGCCGGCGAACTCCAGCTTGCCGTTCTGCGCGTAGATGGTGCCGTTGTCGAGCTTCAGCTTGACGCTGACATTGGTCCCGCTGAACTTCAGCCGGCCTTCGTTGATCGCCTGTCGCAGATTGAGCAGGTTGGTGCTGGACTGCGTGACGTCGACATTGATCGGATCGAGCGAGCGAATGGTGGTCAGCACCGTTTCCTGGTTGGCCGTGACCAATGCTCCCGGCGTCAATGTCGATTTGTCGATGCGGCCGGCGATCGGCGCGGTGATCGAGGTGCGGTCAAGGCTGATCTTCGCGGTTTCGACGCTGGCCTTGGCCGCTGCGACGTCGGCCTGCGCCTGCGCCAGCGTCGCGGCGGCATCATCGTAATCCTGCTTCGAGACGACGTTCTGCTTCAGCAGCCCGGCATAGCGGTCGAACTTGGCCTGGGCGGTGGGCACGGCGGCTTCAGCCTTCTGCTGCGTCGCGACGGCGCTGTCATAGGCGGCCTGATAGCTCGCCGGGTCGATGAGGTAGAGCGGCTGCCCCGCCACCACCTCCGCGCCTTCCTGGAACAGCCGCTGTCGGATGATGCCGTCGACCTGCGGGCGCACCTCGGCGATGAGCGAGGCGGCCGTTCGTCCCGGCAGCTCGGCGGTGATCGCGACCGATTGCGGATGCAGCGTCACGACGCCGACCTCGGGCCTGCCGGCACCCCCCATGCCGGCCGGCACCTGGCTCTTCTCCTGCGAGCAGGCTGCCAACAGAAGCGTGGCGTACAGGAATCCCGCCCAGGGAGACAGGCGGCGTAGCCTTGCCGGCGATGGAGAACGATCAGGTTGGGTATGCATTGGCTGGATTGTTCCCTGGAGTTGTGGTCCTCGCCCGGCCGTCCGCGCCGGGCTGTTCGACCAACAGCTTGCCGAGGTGACGGGCGAGGAAATGCTGGATGTCGTCCATGAAGGTATAAACGACCGGCACGTAGACGAGGCTGAGTACGGTCGAGGAGATGAGCCCGCCGATCACGGCGATCGCCATCGGCGCACGCGTCTCGGCGTCGGCGCCGATGCCAAGCGCGATCGGCAGCATGCCGGCGCCCATGGCGACCGATGTCATGACGATGGGCCTGGCCCGCTTGCGTGCGGCGTCGAGCAGTGCCTCGAAGCGGCTCATGCCGTGCTCCTTCTCGGCGACCAGGGCATATTCGACAAGCAGGATCGAGTTCTTGGCCGCGATGCCCATCAGCATGAGTATGCCGATCAACGGCGAGATGCCAAGCGCCTTGCCGGTAATGAGCAGGAAGCCCAGCGCGCCGCCGACCGAGAGCGGCAACGCGACCAGGATGGTCACCGGCTGCACGAAGCTGCGGAAGAGCAACACCAGCGTCAGGTACATCAGGATGATGCCCGCGGCGATTGCGGTCGCGAAGCCGGAAAAAAGCTCCTGCATGCGTTGGGCATCGCCGCGCGCCAGTTCATGCACGCTGGCCGGAAGGTTGCGCATCGCGGGCAGGGCGCGGATGGCTTCGGTCGCCTGGCCGAGCGTCAGGCCGGAAAGATCGGCCTCGATCGTGGCGCTGCGGCTTCTGTCGACACGCGTGATGCTGTTTGGGCCGGCGTTGAAGCCGATATCGGCGACTGCGCCAAGCGGAACCACGCCCTTGGCGCCGGTCAGCGGCAGCATGGCGAGCTTTGCCGGATCGTCGATGGCGCCGTCGGGCACGGTGACGATGATCGAGACCTGACGGTCGCCGAGATTGAATTTCGCCAGGCTGGTGTCGGTGTCGCCGATGGTGGCGATCTTGACCGTCGCTGCGATCTCGGTCGGCGTGACGCCAAGCTCGGCCGCCTTGGCGCTGTCGGGGCGTACGATGAGCTCGGGTTTGGTGGTGGCCGCGGTCGACGTCGGATTGATCAGCCCGGGAACCGATTTCATTGCGTCGATCAGTGCATCGCTGGCCTTTTCGAGGGCTTCGCCATCGTCGCCGACCAGCGTGATCGACACCTTGGCGCCGGAGAAGCCGTCGGCGCCGAACTGCATGCGGGCGCCGGGAATGCCGTTTAGCTTCGGCGAGGCCTCGGCCTCGAATTGCTGCTGGCTCATCGTCCGCTCGGCGCGCGGCTTCAGGTTGACCGTGACGGTCGCCGTCCGCACTTCGGCCGAGCTCGAGCTTTGGTTAGGTCCGCCGCCCGAAGACGCAGCCGTGCCAATGGTCGCAAACACGCTGTCAACGGCCGGCTCCTTCTCCAGTCCTCTGGTGATGTCCTGCACCACCGCCGTGGTCTGCTCGATGGTGGAGCCGGGCTGCAGCTCGACCGAGATCATCGAGCGACCGCGGTCGGCCGCCGCCATGAACTCGGTCGGCAGCTGGGTCGCCAGCAGCATCGAACCGGCGAAAAAGGCAATACCGGCCAGCAATGTGATCCAGCGGTAATCGAGCGCCTTGCGCAGCAGCCACAGATAAGTCGGCACCAAGGCAGGCGTATCGTCCTCGTCATGGCCACCGGCGCGCACCAGATAGGCGCCCATCAGCGGGGTAAGCATGCGCGCCATCAAGAGCGAGAACAGCACCGAAACGCAGACGGCGACTGCGAACGAGAAGAAGAACTTGCCGGGAATGCCGGGCATGAAGGCGACGGGCAGGAACACGGCGACGATGGTGGCGGTGGTCGCCACCACGGCGAGGCCGATCTCGTCCGCCGCTTCGATCGCCGCCTGGTAGGCGCTGAGGCCGGTCTGGCGCATATGGCGCACAATGTTCTCGATCTCGACGATGGCGTCATCGACAAGGATGCCGACGACCAGCGACAGCGCCAGCAGGGTGATGTTGTTGAGCGAGATGTCGAAGGCCGCCATCACCGCGAAGGTCGGGATCAGCGACAGCGGCATCGCCACCGCCGACACCAGCGTCGCCCTGATATCGCGCAGGAACAGCCAGACCACGCCGATGGCGAGCAGGGCGCCGAGCCACAAGGCTTCGAAGGCGGCGTCGTAGCTTTCCTGGACGAAGCCTGACGAGGAGGTGACTTCGGTGAATTTTGCCGCCCTGGTCTTGGCGCCCATGTCGGCGATGGCGGCGCGGGCGGCCTTGACCACGTCGATCTCGCTCGAGCCCACCGATCTGTAGACATTGAAGGCGACGACCCGCCGGCCGTCGAGATAGGCCGCCTGGCGCGGCTTTTCCCAGCTGTCGACGACGGTGCCGAGGTCGGACAGCTTGACGTCGCCGGCGCCGCTCAGCGCGATGCGGGTATCGGCCAGCACCTCGACGGTCGTTGCGCTGGCGAGCGTGCGCACCGACTGCTCCTGGCCGCCGATATTGGCGCGGCCGCCGGGCTGGTTGACGTTGTTGGAGGCCAGCGTCTGGCTGACGTCGCCGGCGCTGATGCCGAGAGCGGCGAGCCGGTCGGGGTCGAGCTCGACGCGGATGACGCGGTCGACGCCGCCGGAACGGGTGATCTTGGAGACTCCGTCGACACCGAGCAGGACCTTGGCGACGTCATTGTCGATGTACCAGCTCAGCGCGTCGGGCGACATGGTCGGCGCCTCGACGACGAAGGTCAGCACCGAATTGCCCGTGGCGTTGACCTTCGCCACGACCGGCGTCTGGGCCGCGGCCGGCAGGCTGGATTGCACGCCGGAGACGGCGTTGCGGACATCGTTGGTGGCGGTCTCGGGATCGGTGCCGAGGGTGAATTCGATGGTGGTGACGGACGAGCCCTCGCTGATCGAGGTCGAGACGTCGTCGACGCCTTCGAGGGTCGCGACCGTGTTCTCGATAACGCGCGCGACCTGGACTTCCATTTCGCTCGGAGCCGCGCCCGGCTGCGCCACCGTGACGGTGACGGTCGGCAGGTCGATGTCGGGCATATTGTTGGTGCGCAGCTGCATGAAGCCGTAGACGCCGGCAATGCCGAGCGACAGGAACAGCACGATGGTCGGAACCGGATTGCGGATCGACCACGAGGAGATGGCGTTCATTGTGCGGGCTCCGCCGTGCTTGCGGCGTCGGCAGCCTTCGTCTCGTCGGCGGAGACGCGCACGAGGTTGCCGTCGTTCAGGAAGCCGGCGCCGGCGACGACGACGCGGTCGCTTTCCGACAAGCCGCTTTCGATGGCTACCCGGCCGTTCTGGCGCGTGCCGGTTGCAACGGGATGCGCGCCGACCTTGCCTTGATCGTCGACGACGAACACAGCCGGTTTGCCGTCATGCCAGACCAAAGCCGTTTCGGCGATGGTCAGTTGCCGGGACGACGCCGTCTCGATCGTGACGCGGGCGAACATGCCGGGCTTGAGGCCCGAGCCTTCGCCGACGGTGACATAGACGGTGGCAAGGCGCGTGGTCGAATTGACGGTTTCGGCAATCGAGGAAATGTTGCCGGAAAAGGCGCGGCCGGATGCGTCGACGATGTTCGCCGGCTGACCGGCCGAGATTGCCGCCAGGTCCTTTTCAGGGACAAGCACACCGACCTCCAGCCTGCCGTCACGGACGATCTTCATCAGCTCGGTGCCGGCCTGGACGATGGAGCCTGCCACGGCCGGCTTGCTGGAGACGATGCCGTCGAACGGGGCGCGGATGGTCGTCCTGTCGAGCTGGGCCTGCAGCCGCTGGGCGGCGGCCTCTGCCTGGTCGACACTGGCCTTGCCGGTCTTGACGGCGGTCGCCTTGTCCTCGGCGGTTTCAGCGCTGACGGCGTTGCTGGCGAGCAGCCTGTCGGCGCGCGCGGCGGCCGACAACGCAGAGTCGAGCGTCGCCTGCGCCTGAGCGATGGCTGCCTTCTGCTCGGCGAGCTGGGCCTTGAGGAGCGAGTCATCCAACCTTGCGACGACATCGCCGGCCTTCACATGATCGCCCTCGGCCACCAGGACTTCGGTCAGGCGCAGGCCGCTCTCTTCGGCGCCGATCGTCGCTTCCTGCCATGCAGCCACCGTGCCGGTCGCGCTGACCGACGATGTCACCGTCTGGGCGACCACCTTCTCCACCGAAACGGTGAGCGTCGCTGCCGGCGCAGGCGTCTGCGTCGCCGGCTCGGGCGTGGCGCGGCCATAAGCCTTGAGCGCTGCGACGGCGGCCAGCGCGACCAGCAATGCCAGGAGAAGAAGATGTCTTTTACGCAATTTTGCGGTCATCGTTTTTGACATTGGACGAGGCGATCGGAAGCGACAGCCGATAGCCTGCGAAGTTCAACCGGATCGCATGCTCGATCGACGTGGGCGCCGCGGCTGGCTGCGAAGCCTGCCGGCCGACCCGCAGGCCCGGGGCAACAGACACGATCAGGCGCAGCATCATCAGCGCTTCCCACATGGTGCTCTCCTCGCCTCGCGCATCCAGCGGCGGTGCGGGGCATCTCAAGTTGCAAGAAGAGAACCGGCCGGCCCTTGAACGGGTGGGTCAGAGGGCCGGCCGGCGCAACCGGTCAGAGTTGCTCGCCACTCCGGGGTAGGGGTGGAGGGAGCTGTCCGTGATCAGGCAGACCTCCGGGGCCGGCTGCATCCGGCGGATTGCCCCATGGAACGGGGGGTGGCCATGCGGCCGGTCCGCCGAAGCGAGGATTTCGAGCTGTTCGGGCGTCAGCTTGGCCCGCAGCACAGTGATGGCGTCCTTGAGCTTGGCAGCGGATGCGGCGCGCTTGGTCACCTTGTCGGCCAGATTCTCCTGGGAGGCGAAGGGATCGCGCTTTGCCTGATCCGGCTTGCCACCGGCGGCCTCGTCCGGCCCGCGGCCGGGCGGGGCGAAATCGGGCCGCGGCGGTGGCGCCAGCACCGCCTGCAGCGCGGTGGTATAGTCGCGCCATGCATCGAGCTGCTCGGAGCGGATGCCGATCCGCGTCTCGAGCGCTGCGAGCCGGGCGGCGAGAAATTCGGGAGGCGGACCCATGCGACGCGGGCCGAAGTCTTCCGGGCCTTGACGCATCGCCCAGCGCTGACCGGGCCACGGCTTCATCGGGCCGGGGCCAGCATCGTCTTGCCGGCCGATTGCCGGCGGCTCGTCTGCGGGTGCAGCGCCGGGCTCTGGCTGGGCGGCGAACACCGGATGGACGGCCGCGACCGAGAACAGGCCGAGCGCCAGAAGTCTGCTTCGCATGACGTGATCCTTTCCTGCATGCTTCGGATGCCGGGAGAATAGGAAGCGTCTTTTGCCGCTTTGCTTCGGCGCGTTGCCGAAGGTTTCCAGAAAAAGGAGATTTGTTTCCGAATGTTTCCGGCGGGGTTTTGGAAACGTTCCGTTGCAATTTTCCATGCCGCTTGGCGGCGTCGCTCCCTATAATCAGGAACGAAAAGGCAAGCGGGCCAAGAATGCAGGCACAACCCCACATCCTCGTCGTGGACGACGATCGCGAGATCAGGACGCTGCTCGGGCGCTATCTCGACGGGCAGGGCTTTCGCGTGTCGGTGGCGGCGGACCGGCGCGAATGCGAGCAGAAGCTCGGCTCCGGCCAGTTCGACCTGATCGTGCTCGACGTCATGCTGCCGGACGGCTCCGGTCTCGACATCTGCCGGAGCCTGCGCGATCGCAAGCCGCACATTCCGGTCATCCTGCTGACAGCGCTGAAGGAAGATGTCGACCGTATCATCGGCCTGGAGCTCGGCGCCGACGACTATCTCGGCAAGCCGTTCAACCCGCGCGAGCTTTCGGCCCGCATCCGCGCGGTGCTCAGGCGCTCGGCGCCGGAAGAAGCCGCCCCGCCCAAGGTTCGCGTCTATCATTTCGCCGGTTACAGGCTGGAGCCGGACACGCGAAAGGTGATGGATGCCGATGGCGCCCTGGTCGACCTGACCGGCGCGGAGTTCGATCTGCTGCAGGTCTTTCTCGATCGGCCGGGACGGCTTTTGTCGCGCGACCAACTGCTCGATCTGACGCAAGGGCGCGAGCGCGAGCCGCTCGACCGGTCCGTCGACGTGCTGATGAGCCGGCTGCGGCGGAAATTCGCCGAAGCGGGCGAGGAGGCATTGTTCAAGACCGTGCGCAATGGCGGCTATCAACTGACGGCACGGGTCGAGACGGCGGAGTACCGCGTCCCGACAACGGATGTCGAGCCATGACTTCGCTGCGCCGTCGGCTGATCATCCTTTTGGTCGCGTCGATCCTGGGCGTGGTCGGGCTTGCCACCTTTGTCGCCGTCAAGGTGCTCGGCGGGCCGTCGCCGGAGCTGACGATGGGGCCGCTGGCGCACCAGATCCAGTATATGATGCAATTGGTTCCAGGCCACGTGCCGAGCAGCGGCGATGCGCCGGTGACGATCAGCGATCGTCCGGCGCCCGGTTTCGAGGACCGCAAGCACACGCGGGTGCTGAACGACATGCTGCGCCAGAACGGTCTCGATGTTTCGGCGGTCGTCAGCCGCAGGGCCGGGCAACCCGGGATGATCGCCTCGGTCGCTTTGCCTGACCATCGCTGGATGATCGTCGATGTTCCCGACGTGGGCCCGCCGCGCGATGTCTGGTACGGGTTCGCCGGCTGGATGGCCTTGATCGTGCTCGGCGCCACGCCGGTATCGATCTATTTCACCGGCGTGCTGGTTCGGCCGCTGGAAATGCTGGAAACCGCCGTCAGCAAGATCGGCTCGGATGGCATGCTGGCGACTTTGCCGGAGAAAGGCTCGGCCGAGGTGAGGGCCACCGCCCATGCGCTTAACGAGCTGTCGGCAAGACTGAAGACGGCGATGGAAAGCCGCATGCGCCTAGTCGCGGCGGCCGGCCACGATCTCAGGACGCCGATGACCAGGATGCGGCTCCGCGCCGAATTCCTCGAGGAGGATCGCGAGAAATGGCTGAGCGACCTCGACGAGCTCGACCGTATCGCCGACAGCGCCATCCGCCTCGTGCGCGAGGAGGTCAACCAGGACGCGGTTGAGCCGGTGGCCCTGGACGCGCTGGTTCGCGACATCGAGGTCGAAATGGTCTCGCTCGGCCATGCGGTGACGATCGACCATCTCGACCATGTGTTCGTCAAGGCCGGCGCGCTCGGCTTGCGCCGGGCGCTGCGCAACCTGATCGTCAACGCCGCCACGCATGGCAAGAGCTGCACCATCGCGCTTGCGCGGCGAGGCGGCCAGGCGGTTCTCACCATCGCCGACCGCGGCGCCGGCATTCCGCCGGACCTGTTGAACAAGGCCTTCGAGCCGTTCTTCCGGGTCGATCCGGCGCGCACGCAGTTCATCCCGGGCGCGGGGCTGGGTCTCGCCATCGCCAAGGAGATCATCGAGCGCTATGGCGGCTCGATCACGCTGGAGAACCGGCCGGGGGGAGGGCTGCTGCAGACAGTGGTTTTTGCAACAGCCTGACCTCGGACGTTGTTTGTCCTCGGGCAATTCCAGGGTCTGGCGCGGGGTTTCAACTGCTTTTCAAGGCTTTGCTCGCTGCATCGTGACCACACCGCTGTTGCGAACCGGTGTCGCAAGATGCGAATTTGCCGATTTGCGAGGATGCCACCATGCCCATAGGCAAGATTGCGTTTTGCGCGGCAGCGATGATCGTTGCCGCCACAAACTTCGCCGATGCACGACCCGACACACGCACAATGACCTGCGCGCAGACCCAGGCGCTGATCCAGAGCCGGCATGCGGTGGTACTGACCACGGGGGCGAACACATATGAGCGCTATGTCCGCCAATTCGGCAATGAGTGCGATGCTCCCTATGTGCCGATGGTCGACTATGTTCCGGCCAGTGACGGTCGTTGCATGGTCTATCGGTGCGAAGAGCCGGCGCCGATGGTTCCGGATTGATCTGAGACTTCCGCTTCGTTCTGCTGGGCGCCTGCTTTTTCTGAGCTTCAAGCGACCTGACGACGGCGATGGCCTTCTGTTTTCCGCCACCGAGCGCCCGCCGCCGCTCACTTGACCTTCTTGATCTCCGGGCCTGACGGCTGGTCGGTCGCTCGAGCCGGCGTGCAGTCCTGCCCCTTGCACTCCAAAGCGGGGTCGTTCCTCGGCGGCAGGCAGTTCTGTCCCTCGCAGTGAACGGGCGGCAGCTGTTGCGCCGCGTCGCCGTTCGGCTGAGCGGGCTGATCCTCGGCATGGATGGGCTGCAGCCCGGCCAGGCCGGTCATTGCCGCGCATAAGAGAACTGTCCGAAGCAGGTTCATCCGCGCCTCCATGGCGAGGCAGAACTCTACACCGTCTGATCGCTGCCAACATGCGTCACCCAACAACGCCGTTAATGACGCGTTTCGGCCCGGTGAGCGCGAGGTGCCGGATTCGGCCGTTCAGGGAGGATAAGACTGGTACGCCCAAGGGGAATCGAACCCCTGTTACCGCCGTGAAAGGGCGGTGTCCTAACCGCTAGACGATGGGCGCGCTCAGACGAAGCGGCTTATAATTGCGTTGTCGCCAACCGGCAACCCATCTGCCGCCACATGCGACAACTTTTTTCAAAAGGCTGCAAAAGCCGGCTTTTCGGGGCAGGGCAGGGTTGCGGCCGCATTCGGTCACGCACCTCTGGAGATTGGCTGGGAGGCCAGTCGCGGTCGTCATTCCATGGCGGAGCAAGGAGCGAAGCGACGCGCGCAGACCATAGAATCCATTCCGTGACGCTGACGTATCGCATCGGTGCAGAATCTGCGCCGCTCTACCCTACGGTTGAGGTAACGGCATGGATCCTCGGGTCTGCGCGTCCGCTTCGCTCCTGCCCCGCCCGTGGATGACGAAGTTCAGTAAGCTTCAGCCAATCGCGAACGTCGCTGACGGTTTGTCGAAACAAACGACGGCGTCGGCGGTGATCGGCTCTCAATCGGTCAACCCGGCTATGCGCACTGGGCAAAGCCGAGTATCAGCCGTCCTCGCCGCCGCCGCTGCGGCGACGGCAGCGCCAGTTCCAGTCGCGCTCGGGACCGACGTCGATATGGACGGATTCGGTGTGGCAGTAGGTGCCGACGCCGCCGCGGCCGGGCATCGAGCGGACGTAGCTCGCCAGTTCCCACTTCGAGACGCCGGGCAACTGGATGTCGGCGGCGGCGCAGTACATGTGCAGCGAGTTCTTGGCGCCGTTGGCGCGGCGGTTGCGCGAGGGGTCGCGGTAGCCGGAGGTGACGACCATCTTGCGGCCGAAATGGCCTTCGATCGTCTTCAGCACCCGCACCAGCGACGGTTTCAGACAAGCGACGTCGACGCTTTCGTTCTGCTTCAGAAGGCCGTTGGGCGCGAGTCTTGCCATGCCGGCGGCCGAGGCCACCTGGTAGGAACCGCCGCCGCCCTCATCCTCGTTGAGGTCGACGTCGCTCTCATCGTCAATGCCGGACTTGCGCTTGATCTCGAACAGCGCGGTCTGGCGCACGCCGGGAAGGGCGTCGGCGCCGGTGATGTGATAGCTCGGGTCGTCCAGCGAGGCGAGCTGCACTGGCTTCGCGGCGGGTGTCGCGGAGGCCAGCTCAACGATCGGCTTGGCAGGGGCGGGCGCGGCAGTTGCGGTCTTGGCCTGCGCCGCCGGTTGGTCGCTGGAGCGCGAATTGATCAGCGGCGCGGGCGCGGCCGAGGCCGGCGTGGTGCTGAACAGCGAGGCAAACAGGCTCTTCTTCGGCGCGGCGACCTGCGGCTGCGCCGGCTCGCCCGCGGTCACATAGACGCCGTTGCTCATGGCCTGCGTGGTCGCCTGCGCCTTGGACGCAATGGCGGCGGCATCGCCGGCGGCGACCTGCTGGGCGACGGCTTGTGTCTGTTCCGCCGTCTGCGCCGGCTGAACCAGAGGTTGCGGCGTGTTGCCGGCAATTGCGGCGGCGCCCGTGGGCACGGCGACGTCAGGGAAGGCGGCTTGCGGCCGCGTCTCCGGCACATAGGCGACCTTCTCGGGCAAAGGCGTGTCGCCTTCGCTCATCACGGTCGCTGCCGCATCGGTGGTCGCGGATGCCACTTGGGCCGACGAATCGGCGGTTGTTGCCGTCTTGCCGCCGGACGTCGCGCTCATTTCGGTGGCGGTTGAATTGTAGGCGGGCGAAACGACCGACATCGTCGGGTCGCCGGTCGATGTGCAGGAGGCCAGAAGCACGGAGAAAAGCGCTGCCGCTATGCTGCGACCTTCCCTTCGTGCAAGACGCCAACCTACTGATTTCAAAATAAATTCCCCCTCGGCATCCGGTCGGTCCGTCATCGCCGCGCCACTCCAGCATCGCGCCGCGATAACCCTCCTGTTCCCAACCGGAAACGGGACATGTGTCGAATCTGCAAGCCTCGGAATTAATCTGCGTCGGAAGGTGATTTGAGGCCGTGAAACGATTGACGCCACCATTTCGCCCTGTTTTGGCGGCCCGTCAACTCACCAGACATTACAGTCCGTTACACACGCACCTTGACATAGGTGCCCGGCGCATCTCCCAAGGTTTTCATACGCTTGCCCGGTTTCCGGGCGGGCACGCGTATGTTGTCCTGGTTCTCGATCCAGTGCTGCCAGTGCGTCCACCAGGACCCAGGATGCTCATGCGCCGCGGCGAGCCAGGCGTTGAAATCGCCCACCGGCTTGCCGCCGGTCCAGTACTGATACTTCCTGGCGGCAGGCGGGTTGACGACGCCGGCGATGTGGCCGGAACCCGCCATCACATACTCGACGTCACCGCCGAAGAAGCGCGAGCCCAGGAACACCGAAAGCGCCGGCGCGATGTGGTCTTCCTTCGTGGCAAGGTTGTAGACGGGGATGGTGATGTCGGCCAGCGAGACCGTGCGACCGGCCAGCTCCATCGTGCCGCGCGAGAGATTGTTCTCTAGATAGCAGTTGCGCAAATAGAAGGAGTGGTTGGCCGCCGCCATGCGCGTGGAATCGGAATTCCAGTAGAGCAGGTCGAAGGGCAGGGGCTCCTTGCCGCGCATGTAATTGTTGATGACATAGGGCCAGATCAGGTCGCCCGAGCGCAGCATGTTGAAGGCGGTGGCCATCTTGGTGCCTTCGAGATAGCCCTTCTCGCTCATCGAGCGCTCGACCGCGGCGACCTGGTCCTCGTCGACGAAGACCTTGAGGTCGCCGGCATAGGTAAAGTCGACCTGGGTGGTGAAGAAGGTGGCCGATTTGATGCGATGATCACCTTCCTGCGCCAGCAGCGCGAGAGCCGCGCCAAGCAACGTGCCGCCGACGCAATAGCCGATGGCGTTGACTTCCCTCTCGCCGGTCGCTTTCTCCACGATGTCGAGACCGTATTGCAGGCCTTCGCGGATATAGGCCTCCCAGCCCTTGGCGCCGTGGCGCTCGTCGGGGTTGATCCAGGAGATGACGAAGACGGTGTGGCCCTGCTCGATCGCCCAGCGGATGAAGGATTTCTGCGGGTTGAGGTCGAGGATGTAGAATTTGTTGATCCATGGCGGGCAGATCAGCAGCGGGCGCTTCAGCACCGTTTCGGTCACCGGATCGTACTGGATGATCTCGGCGACATCGCTGCGGCCGATGACCTTGCCGGGCGTGGTGGCGATGTTCTTGCCGATTTCGAAAGGCGTGTAGTCGGCCTGGCGCAGCTTCAGGTCGCCGCGGCCGGCGGCGATGTCCTCGGCCAGCATCTTCATGCCGCGCACCAGGTTCTCGCCATTCGAGGCCACGGTCTCGCGGTACAGCTCCGGATTGGTCAGGATGAAGTTCGACGGCGCGATCGCGTTCGACACCTGCTTGACGTAGAAGCTCGCCTTATGGCGGGTGTGCTCGTCCAGGCCCTCGGCGTGCTCGACCAGCTCGTTCGCCCAGCGCGAGGTGACGAGATAGGCCTGCTTGAGGAAATCGAAGAAGGCGTTGCGGCCCCATTCGGGGTCCTGGAAGCGCTTGTCGCCGCGCTCGGGCTGAACCGCGTCCTGTGGCGCCTCGGCATTGGGATTGACCTTCTGGATGGCGTTCGCCCAGACAGTCATATAGCCGGCGAACAGACGCGTCTGCGCTTCGAGCGCGCGCTGCGGGTCGCCAAGCCAGTACTCCGAGAGCTTGGAGAAGGTCTTGACCATGTCGACGACCGGTTCGGCGACATGATCGCGCACCTCGCCCTTCTCGCGCGGTTCGGTCCAGGCGGACGCCGCCTTGCCGGCCTGTTCGATCATGCGCGCCATGTTCAAGGCGAAGCGCTCGGGATCCTTCACCAGATATTGCTCGATGGCCGAAGGTCCGCCATTTTCCGCTTTGTCCGAATCGTCAGGTTTGGACATGGTCCGCGGGGTTCCTCCCGGAGCGTTTTCTTGACATATTACCATGGGACATCCGACCGGGTCCAATTCGCAGTAACCCGGCTGCCAGGAAAACAATATGACGATTAATGTTGGCGGGACTTTTTTTCTCAGGTTCGGGTCGATCTCCCGCAAGGCGGTACTGGCCGCGCTGGTCGGCGTGCTGCTGCCCGCCGGCGGCTGCACGAGCACCAGCACCAACAATGCAGCGCCGACGGCCGTGACCGAAGGCCCGAAGGACACCGGCTCCTACCCGAACCTCAACATCCCGCCGCAGGTGGCCGCCAAGCAGTTCACCAAGGAGGAGACCGCGGCGAACCTGGCCAGGCTCAAGGCCGAGCAGCAGGCGCAGGCTGCCAAGGGCGGCAGCGTCAAAGCGCCGGCGAATTCCGCGGCGCTGAAGACGCTTGCCAAGACGCATGGCGGCGACACGTTGAAACAGATCGAGGGCAAATGCGACCCGACCCTCGACCCTAACTGCAATTAGGTTTATATCGCGCGCCGAAAGCGCCCCCTTCGATCGTGTCTGGAAATCCAATGGAAGAATTTCACAAGGTCCGCCGGCTTCCGCCTTACGTGTTCGAGCAGGTCAACCGGCTGAAGGCCAGCGCCCGTTCGCGCGGCGCCGACATCATCGACCTTGGCATGGGCAATCCGGACCTGCCGACGCCGAAAGCCATCGTCGACAAATTGTGCGAGGTGGTGCGCGATCCGCGCACGCATCGCTATTCGTCCTCGCGCGGCATTCCGGGTCTGCGCCGCGCCCAAGCCAATTACTATGCCCGCCGCTTCGGCGTGAAGCTCAACCCCGACACCCAGGTGGTGGCCACGCTCGGCTCGAAGGAAGGCTTCGCCAACATGGCGCAGGCGATCACCGCGCCCGGCGACGTCATCCTGTGCCCCAATCCGACCTATCCGATCCACGCCTTCGGCTTCATCATGTCGGGCGGCGTCATCCGCTCGCTGCAGGTCGAGCCCGACGACGGCTTCATCCCGGCGGTCGAGCGCGGTATCCGCCATTCGATCCCGAAGCCGCTGGCGCTGATCCTCAACTATCCGTCGAATCCGACGGCGCTGGTCGCCTCGCTCGACTTCTACAAGGACGTGGTCGCCTTCGCGAAGAAGAACGACATCATCATCCTGTCCGATCTTGCCTATTCCGAGATTTATTTCGACGGCAATCCGCCGCCTTCGGTGCTGCAGGTGCCGGGCGCGATGGATATCTGCGTCGAGTTCACCTCGATGTCGAAGACCTTCTCCATGCCGGGCTGGCGCATGGGATTCGCCGTCGGCAACGAGCGGCTGATCTCGGCGCTGACGCGGGTGAAGTCCTATCTCGACTATGGCGCCTTCACGCCGATCCAGGTGGCGGCCGCGCATGCGCTGAACGGCGACGGCGCCGACATCGAGGAGGTGCGCGAGGTCTACCACAAGCGGCGCGACGTGATGGTCGATTCCTTCGGCCGCGCCGGCTGGACCATTCCCGCGCCCGCGGCCTCGATGTTCGCCTGGGCGCCGATCCCGGAACAGTTCCGCCATCTCGGCTCGCTCGAATTCTCCAAGCTGCTCATCGAGCATGCGGATGTCGCGGTGGCGCCGGGCATCGGCTTCGGCGAGCATGGCGACGACTATGTGCGCGTGGCGCTGGTCGAGAACGAGCACCGGATCCGTCAGGCCGCGCGCAACATCAAGCGCTTCCTGGCATCGACCGCCAAGCAGCCCAACAATGTGGTGCCGCTCGCCGCTCGGCGCTGAGTCTGCCTATCTGGATTTTTGAGGGGCGTCGCCGGACATGGCTGAAGCGTTGCGTGTTGGAATTGCCGGCCTCGGCACGGTTGGCGCCTCGGTGGCGCGCGTGCTGCGCGACAAGGCGGCGGAGCTCACCCGCCAGTGCGGACGCGATATCGTCGTGACGGCCGTTTCGGCCCGCGACCGGAAACGCGATCGCGGCGTCGACCTCAGCGCCGCGACATGGTTCGACGATCCGGTCCAGATGGCCGAAAAGGCCGACATCGACGTCTTTGCCGAGCTGATCGGCGGCGACGAAGGGCCGGCGCGGCTGGCGGTGAAGGCGGCGCTCGAGGCGGGCCGGCATGTCGTGACCGCCAACAAGGCGCTGCTGGCCAAGCATGGCGTGGCGCTTGCCGAGATCGCCGAGAAGAAGGGTGTTCTGCTCAATTACGAGGCGGCGGTGGCCGGCGGCATTCCTGTCATCAAGACGATGCGCGAGGCAATGGCCGGCAATGCGGTGACGCGTGTCTTCGGCATCCTCAACGGCACCTGCAACTACATCCTGACCCGCATGGAAGCCGAGGGCATCTCGTTCGATGCCTGCCTGAAGGACGCGCAGCGGCTGGGCTACGCCGAGGCCGACCCGACCTTCGACATCGAAGGCCACGACACGGCCCACAAGCTGTCGATCCTGACCAGCCTTGCCTTCGGCACGAAGATCGCCGCCAACGACATCTATATGGAAGGCATCTCCAACATCAGCCAGGCAGACATCCGCGCGGCGGCCGATCTCGGCTACCGCATCAAGCTGCTCGGCGTCGCGCAGCGCACCGACAGCGGCATCGAGCAGCGGGTGCACCCGACGATGGTGCCGACGGCGTCCGTCATCGCGCAGGTGCACGGCGTCACCAATGCCGTGGCGATCGAGACCGACATTCTGGGCGAGCTTCTGCTTTCCGGTCCAGGCGCCGGCGGCAACGCCACCGCCTCGGCGGTGATCGGCGATATCGCCGATATCGCCAAGAGCCGGCCCGGATTCCAGCACGCTCCGGTGTTCGGCTGGCCGGCGAAGGAACTGAAGCCTTACAAGAAGGCGCGCATGCGCAGCCATGCCGGCGGCTACTTCATCCGGCTGACCGTGCATGACCGCACCGGCGTCTTCGCGGCCATCGCAAAGCGCATGGCCGACAACGACATCTCGCTGGAATCGATCGTCCAGCAGGCGGCCAGCGCGGAGACCCAGGCGCAGAAAACCGTCATCCTCGTCACCCACGAGACGACGGAAGCGGCGGTGCGCAAGGCGGTCGAAGGCATCACCAAGGACGGCCATCTGACCGACAAACCGCAAGTGATCCGCATCGAGCGGGCGGAATAAGCCAGGTCCGATTCCGCCTTCAATCGATTGATTTTGCTCTCATTTCGAAAAATGACGGGCCAAGTCTTGCCGTTGTCATGGAGCTTTGCCAGAAGAAGTCCGCCTCTGGCGGGAGGCGGAGCAATTCCGGTGCTCAACCGTTCTGGGATTGCTCGACGCTAACAGACAACGAGGAATGCCCATCCATGAACATCGCCCACAACATCGCTGCCGGCCTCGACCGGATCCTCACCATGGAAGTGGTGCGCGTCACCGAGCGGGCCGCCGTCGCGGCCGCCAGGCTGCGCGGGCGCGGGGATGAGAAGGCAGCCGACCAGGTGGCGGTCGATGCGATGCGACAGGAGCTCAATCGCCTCGCCATCAAGGGCACGGTGGTGATCGGCGAGGGCGAGCGCGACGAGGCGCCGATGCTCTATATCGGCGAGGAGGTCGGCACCGGCAAAGGCCCGGCGGTCGACATCGCGCTCGATCCGCTGGAAGGCACCACGATCTGCGCCAAGAACCTGCCCAATGCGCTTGCGGTCATCGCCATCGCGGAAAAGGGCAGCCTGCTGTTCGCGCCCGACGTCTATATGGACAAGATCGCCATCGGCCCCGGCTATCCGGAAGGCCTGATCGACATCGACGCCTCGCCGGCCGAGAACCTCGCCAATCTGGCCAAGGCCAAGGGCGTGGCCGTTTCCGACATCACGGCCTGCATCCTCGACCGGCCGCGTCATGCCAAGCTGATCGACGCCGTGCGCGCCACGGGCGCGGCGATCCGGCTGATCGGCGACGGCGACGTCGCCGGCATCATCCACACCACCGATCCGGACGAGACCGGGATCGACATCTATCTCGGCACGGGCGGCGCGCCGGAAGGCGTGCTGGCGGCGGCGGCGCTTCGCTGCACCGGCGGGCAGATGCAGGGCCGGCTGATCCTCGACACGCCGGAGAAGGTGGCGCGCGCCGAAAAGATGGGCATTTCCGACCCGAAGCGGGTCTATCGCGCCCAGGACATGGCGCGCGGCGACGTGCTGTTCGCGGCGACCGGCGTCACCGACGGCAATCTGCTCGACGGGGTGAAGTTCGGCCGCACCTTCATCACCACTCACACGATCGTGCTGCGCTCGTCCTCGCGCACGGTGCGCGAGATCAAGGCCAGGCACCAGGATCTGGATAAGTTCTGATTTCGCCCACTTGGGCGCCACCGCGGCGTTCCGTGGAAAACCTTCCACACTTATCCCCGGATTGCTCGCTTACGCCGAATTGCTCCCGCCGTCGCATATTGATATCTGCCCAAGATGATGTGCAGACGGCGCGTCGCATGACGGGCGAGAAACGGTTCTTCCTCGATGTCAGGCAGTCGGCGACCGGTGTTTCCTGGCAACACCGGCTGACCGAGCGGCAGGACATGGCTGCCTTGGCGATCGCGCAGGGCCACGGCGTGCCCGACATCGTCGCGCGGGTGCTTGCCGGGCGCGGCGTCAGCGCGGAGCAGGCCGAGCGCTTCCTTGACCCGACCATTCGCGAGCTTCTGCCGAATCCCGCATCGCTGACCGATATGGAAAAAGCGGCGGCGAGGCTCGCCGATGCGGTCGTCGCCGGCGAAAAAGTGGCGATCTTCGGCGACTACGATGTCGACGGCGCCGCCTCGTCGGCGCTCCTGAAACGCTTTCTCACGCATTTTTCGGTGCCGTCGGAAATCTATATCCCGGACCGCATCTTCGAAGGCTACGGGCCCAATCCGGAAGCGATGCGGGAACTGATCTCGCGCGGCGCCAAGCTGATCGTCACCGTCGATTGCGGCACCAACAGCGCGACCTCGATCGAGGCGGCCAGGGAAGCCGGCGCCGACGTGGTGGTGCTCGACCACCACCAGGTCGGCGGCCCGCTGCCGCCCGCTGTGGCCGTGGTCAATCCCAATCGCGAGGACGATTTGTCGGGGCAAGGGCATCTGTGCGCCGCCGGCGTCGTCTTCCTGTGCTTGGTTCAGACGGCAAAGCTGCTGCGCGAAAGGCTGCCGGATGCCGCGCCCGTCGATCTGCTTTCGCTGCTAGACCTCGTGGCGCTGGCGACGGTGTGCGACGTGGTACCGCTCACCGGCGTCAACCGCGCCTTCGTCGTCAAGGGGTTGCAGGTGTTGCGCCAGCAGAAGAATGAGGGGCTGGCGGCGCTGGCGCGGGTCTCGCGCATCGGTGAGCCGATCAACACCTTCCATCTGTCCTTCCTGATCGGCCCGCGCATCAATGCCGGCGGCCGCATCGGCGACGCGGCGCTCGGCAGCCGGCTCTTGGCCACCGACGATCCCGTCGAGGCGGCAAGCATCGCCGAGACGCTCGACCGGCTGAACCAGGAACGGCAGCAGATGGAGCAGGAGATGCTGGCGCAGGCGCGCGCCGAGGCCGATGCCGAGCTTGCCGGCGGCAACGGTCCGGCGGTCATCGTCACCGCCAGCAACAGCTGGCATCCGGGCATCGTCGGGCTGATCGCTTCGCGGCTCAAGGATTATGCGCGCAGGCCGGCCTTTGCCATCGCCTTCAATTCGACCGGCATCGGCACGGGCTCCGGCCGTTCGGTGACCGGCTTCGACCTTGGCCGGCTGGTGCGCGAGGCGGCGGCTGCCGGGCTGATCGTCAAGGGCGGCGGCCATGCGATGGCGGCTGGCATCACCGTCGAGCGTGCCAAGCTCGGCGAGTTGCGCGCCTTCTTCGAAGAACGCGCCGCGGCCGATGTCTTCCGGCTGCAGAATGAGGAAAGCCTGGCGATCGACGGCGCGCTGGCCGCCGAGGGCGCCACGATCGCGCTGCTCGACGCGCTGGAGAAAGCCGGCCCGTTCGGCGCCGGGCACATCGCGCCGGTCTTCGTGTTGCCGCGCCACCGGCTGGCCGACGCGCGCGCGATCGGCACCAATCACATTCGCGTCGACCTGCAGTCGCAAAGCGGCGGCAACATCCAGGCGATCGCCTTCCGCGCCGTCGACACTGCGCTCGGCGAATTCCTGTTCAAGAACAGGGGCAGGACCGTGCATATCGCCGGTTCGCTGTCGGGCAATTACTGGAACGGCAACCGCACGGTGCAGTTTCGCATCAGCGACGCGGCGCTTGCTTAATGACCTACCTTAACACAGACGTTTTGATCGGTTGGTTCGTGTGCGTTGGCAGATCCCATGCCTTGGCGATTGGCCGAGACGCCTATCGCAGTCGTCATCCACGGGCGGCAAGGAGCGCAGCTCCGTCGCGGAGACCCTGGGATCCACGCCGTGACCTGGAAGCGCCGCGGCGGTCCAGAATTCTGCACCGTTGCACACTTCGGTCCAGGTAACGGCATGGATTCCAGGGTCTGCGCGCGTCGCTAGCTCCTTGCTCCGCCCTGGAATGACGAGGTTCAGGAGCCTTCAGCTCATCGCCAACGTTTGCGCTGACTACGGCAACGGACGTTGATAGCCTTGCCCGACAAGCCTCGAATCTTTCCAAATCACTGAAGTAGCGGAATTCAGACCAGAACGGACTGCAGGCGGGTCAATTCGCTGATCTGGGACATCGTCGCCTGGTAGCCGAGGCTGATCGCCTCGTCGGCGCGATGGAATTCCGTCAGGCCGATATGGCTGAGTTTCGGCTGCAGTGACATATCCGGCGGATCGCCGGCCAGCCTGGCGCGCGAAATCCGGTCCTGGATGATGTTGAAGGCCTCGACCATGACGCCGGTGATGCCGAGGCGGCTCTGGTGCGACTGGGGATTGACCTGGCCGGGGCGCGGAGCGTCTTTCTCGACGACCAGTTCGCCGGCGCTGTGCTTGATGACGGCGGCGCGCCCAAAGAGGTCATAATGCAGGTTGACCGCCACGACGAGCGGCTGCTCGTAGGCGCGGCAAACCGAGACCGGCACCGGATTGACCAGCGCGCCGTCGACCAGCATGCGGCCGTTGCAGGCCACCGGCTCGAAGACGCCGGGCAGCGCATAGGAAGCGCGCATGGCGGTGACGAGCGAGCCGCTCGACAGCCAGATCTCATGGCCGGTGCGGATTTCAGAAGCGACGGCGACAAAGGGTTTCGACAGGTCGTCGAAGCGGGCGCCGTCGAGATGCTCACGCAGGCGCTGGTCGAGCTTCATGCCGCCGAACAGGCCGCTGCCGCGCAGATTGAGGTCGAGCAGGCCGAAGATGCGCCGCTTGGTCAGGCTTCTGGCGAACTCCTCCAGCTCGTCGAGCTTGCCGGCAAGATAACAGCCACCGACCAGGGCACCGACCGAGGTGCCGGCGATCATCGACACTTCGATGCCGGCTTCGTCGAGCGCGCGCAGCACGCCGATATGGGCCCAGCCGCGCGCGCAGCCGCCGCCGAGCGCCAGCGAGATGCCGGTCTTCCTGCCGGACTTAGGATCTGGCAAGCCGCCGGACGATGCGGGGCCGTTGGCCTCTCGAAGGTCAGGTTTGCTGCGCAATGACGCCCATTCGAGCATCATGATCTCCCTTGTCCCATATCCCTTCTACCGCAAAGGATATTTGAGAATAGTGAATCTGAGTGGTTTGTGAATATTGAATGGTTCACACCGGCTTCCGATACGTTTCTTCCGCATCGAACAGCGGCCTACTGCCGTCGCCGGCAAGCGTTGCTTTGCCGTCATTCAGCCCCACCGTCCGATAAAAACAAGAACGCCGTCCGGTGTGGCAGGTTGCGTCGTGGCCCAACACTTTCACGCGCAACCATATCGCGTCCTGGTCACAATCCGTGCGCATCTCGACGACCTGCTGGAAGTTGCCCGAGGTCTCGCCCTTCTTCCACAGCGCATTGCGCGAGCGCGACCAGTAGTGTGCAATGCCGGTTTCCAGCGTAAGCGCCAGCGCCTCGGCATTCATATGCGCGACCATCAACAGCATGCCGTCACCGGCGTCGGTGACGACGACGGCGACGAGGCCCGCGGCGTCAAAGCGCGGAGAAAAGACGGAGCCTTCCTCCAGCGCTTTCTTGTCTGACGGAGCTTTCGGGAATTCGACTGCCGACATCGCCGGTCCTTATATGTTTGGCCGGCGACGGTCGATCATCAGCCGCCTGCGCGCACCATGGTGACGAAGCGGACCTGCTCCTCGGGCGTATCCTTGAAGACGCCGGTGAAGGTCGAGGTCAGCGTGGTCGAGCCCTGCTTGCGGATGCCGCGCATGGCCATGCACATGTGCTCGGCCTCGAGCATGACGGCGACGCCGCGCGGGTTGAGCACGTCCTGGATGACGCCGGCGATCTGCGCGGTCATCGCTTCCTGAGTCTGCAGGCGGTGGGCGAAGATGTCGACCACGCGCGCGATCTTCGACAGGCCAACAACCTTGCCGTCCGGCAGATAGCCGACATGCGCCTTGCCGATGATCGGCACCATGTGATGCTCGCAATGCGAATGGAACTTTATGTCCTTGACGATGACGAGGTCGTCATAGCCGGCAACCTCCTCGAAGGTACGGCCAAGCTCGTCGGCCGGGCACATGTCGTAGCCGTTGAACATCTCGCGGAAGGCTTTGGTGACACGCTTCGGCGTATCGACCAGGCCTTCGCGATCCGGATTGTCGCCGGTCCAGCGCAGCAATGTGCGCACGGCGGCCTCGACCTCGGCTTCGCTCGGCCGGTCGGTGACGGGCTTGTCCAAATATTGTGAAGGGGGCATGATTTTCTTGATGACGGCATCCATAAAGGCGTCTCCCGTAGTCCCACTCAAAGGTGGGACGAGTTGAACGGACCATGACCTTTTGGGTGAAAATCGCCCATTTCCATCCCGCAAGCGGCGTGAACAGCGGGGCAACGAAGGCAGCTTCCGGCCGCCTTGTCGATGCCCGACTGCCACCATTATATATGGTTGGAGCGGAGCGAAAGGAAGACGCGAGAGCGGCAAACCCTGTTCGCTGGGCGGCGACGGATTGGAAAAATATGATCGACGACGTCTACAATGCGAAAATTCTCGGCTTCGCCGGAAACATCGGGCGTATCGGCCGGCTCGATCATCCCGACGCGACCGCCAGGGCGCATTCCAAATTGTGCGGCTCGACCGTGACCGTCGACCTCAAGATGGATGGCGACGTGGTCACCGATTTCGCCCATGACGTGAAGGCCTGCGCGCTCGGCCAGGCCTCTTCTTCGATCATGGCCCAGCATGTGGTCGGCGCCAACGCCGGCGAATTGCGCGCCGTGCGCGAAACCATGCTGAGGATGCTGAAGGAAAACGGCGCGCCGCCGGAAGGACGCTTCGCCGACCTCAAATATCTGGAACCGGTGCGCGACTACAAGGCGCGCCACGCCTCCACCATGCTGACCTTCGACGCGGTGGTCGACGCGATCGGCCAGATCGAGAAGAAGCGCGCCGGACAGGCGGCGTGAGGACACGGCTTAGGCCGCTCCCCTGGTTACAGCGAATTCGCTTCGGATCCAGTCGGCGAACGCCTTGGCGGGTTCGGCCAGATCCGACAAGTTCCTGGCCACCAGCCAGTAGGCGCCGGAAGCGACATCGATATCGAACGGCTTGATCAAAGTCCCCGAAGCGAGCTCCTCGCCGACCTGCAGGAGGTCGCCGAGCGCCACGCCATGGCCGAGCAGCGCGGCCTGTTTGGAAAGCGAGACGTCGGTCAGCATCGGGCCGCGCGCGGGGACCGCCTCGGCGGGCACGCCGGCCGCCTGGAACCAGCGCGCCCAGCCCTGGCGGTTTTCCTCGTGCAGCAGCGTGTAATGGCGAAGGTCGATCGGCTTTTCCAGGGGAGGGCCGGCGGCAAGCAGCGCCGGCGACAGGACCGGTGAATCGACGGTCGAGGCCAGGCGCTCGGCCTCGCTGCGCGGCCATGACGTGGCGTGCGCGCTAAAACGCAAGGCAAGCTCGGGCTGGTCGCTGCGGAACTCGATCGGCCGTGGATCGACTTCAAGGGAAACGTCGATATCAGGCCGCAACTGGCGAAAGCGATTGAGCCGTGGCACCAGCCACACGGCGGCGAGCGACGGTTCGACGCTGACGCGCGCGACGGCTTGGGCTGGCGAGGCCGTGAGCTCGGAAAGCACGCGGTCGATATCGTCGAAGCTTCTCACCAATCGGCCGAGCAGCCGATGGCCCGCATCCGTCAGTTCGACACGGCGATGGAGGCGCAGGAATAGCGGTCTTCCCAGAAAGGCCTCGAGCTCGCGTATCTGCCGGCTGATCGCGGCCTGTGAGACATAAAGCTCCTCTGCCGCCCGGCTGAAGCTCAAATGCCGGCCGGCCGTCTCGAAGCTTCTCAATGCCGTCAGCGGCAGGCGGCCCCGCTTCATTCGCATAACCTCAAGTTATCCGAGGCGGAAATTATACTCGTTTGAGGAGGAAGGCCAGCGGCAGTCTAATCCGTGTCAAAGGAGACCTGTCATGAACGAGTTCCTGGCCATTTTCAGCGACGTGGTACGGATAGCGACCTTCCAATGGCATGGTGGAGTCGTGCGCGACGGCCGCCATGACCGCCGCGATCTTCCCCCTCACCATCGCCCATGGACCGGCAGCCATCCCATCCGGCGCTCCAGGCCTTGAGGGCAAAGCATTGCGTTTCAGCGTCGAAGCCCACATCTATCGCGCAGTGAAACAGGCTGCGGAGCGATGGGCGACCATCACGGACATACGCGCCGGCCGATCCAGCGCGGACGCAATTGGCCGGGGCCATGGCGCAAGACGCCCGGGCGCATCCTCGGCACGTCACTCGTGCGCCTTTATCAGCTGACGCTTTCAGGGTTTGTCGGCAACAGCTGCCGGCACCTGCCGACCTGCTCCGAATACGCGCATGAGGCGATCGCCCGCCATGGCCTGTGGGCCGGCGGCTGGATGGGGCTGTTCAGAATCTCACGCTGCGGGCCGTTCGGAACGCATGGCATTGATCGCGTGCCGGAGGTGCTTGCAGCGCGCTATGTCTGGTTCATGCCCTGGCGCTACTGGCGGATCGGCAAAAAGCGCGGCAACCCCGAAATCTGATTGCTTCGCCGTTATGCGAACCGGATTTTAACGGTCCGGTAGGGTTAACGCGAAGCTGCACAAACATTGCCAATTTGAGACAAAATCGAGACAAGTCGCGTCGCTAAGCCGCTCCCGCAATCTCATACCGGAGTGACTTCGCCATGCGCCAGATGGACCGCTATCCTTTCATTTTTGCCATCGTCCTTTTCCTTCTGGCCTGGATGCTCGGCTTGCCGGTGCGGGCGCAATCGGCGCCGCTCAACGACATCCGCTGCACGCTGATCCAGGATGCGCAAAGCGGCGCCACGCTTTACCAGGACGGCGTCTGTGATCAGCGCGTCAGTCCGGCCTCGACGTTCAAGGTGCCCCTGGCGCCGATCGGCTATGACGCAGGCATCTTAAGCGACGTGCACACGCCGAGCTGGGACTACAAGCCGGAATTCAAGGCGGCGAAGCGCGACCAGAAGACCGTCGATCCAACGATCTGGGAACGCGATTCCATCGTCTGGTACTCGCGCGAGATCACGCGGCGGCTCGGCGCCGAAAAATTCGCCGGCTACGTGTCGAAATTCGGCTATGGCAACAAGGACGTCTCGGGCGATGCCGGCAAGGATAACGGACTGACGCAATCCTGGATCAATTCCTCGCTCGAAATATCGCCGGTCGAGCAGACGGCGTTCCTGCGCCAACTGCTCGCCGGCAAGATGCCGGTGTCGGCGAAGGCGCATGAAATGACCAGGGCAATCCTGCCGACCTTCGCGGCAGCAGACTGGACGGTGCAGGGCAAGACCGGCAGCACCAGGCTTGGCCAGGATGGCAGGCGCTCGCTTGGGTGGTTCGTCGGCTGGGCCGAGAAGGGCGGGCGCCGCATCGTCTTTGCAAGGCTGGTTGTCGACACCAAGCGTACCGGCGAGCCGAAGGGGCTTGCGACGCGCGCGGCGCTCCTGAAGGATTTGCCGCAACTGGTGAAGTAGCCTCTCCCAAACGCTGCGGCGGGCGCGCAGGATGTGCCCGCCGGAATTGCCTTTGGTGCTCGGGGCCCTGGCAAAACGGGCGGCAATGTCGCCGTTATCGAGATCCTCGATATCGTCGAAGCCGAGATCGGCGAGCGACTTCGCCAATTCGTCCGGGGCAAAGAAGCTGATCCAGGGCTCGCCGACCGCCGCGACGCGCGCCGCATAGAAGGCAAGCGTCGCCCGGCCCGTCGCGTCGCGATCCTCGGCCGGCTCGCTGTAGTCGAACACGACCTCCGAGCCGGGGAGGCCGGCAATGTAGCCAAGCGTGGCAAAAATCGCTTCGCGCGTCAGGTAGGGCACGAAGCCCAGCCAGATGAAGAAGCCCGGCTCGGTCGTTTTCAGACCAGCAGCCGCCAATTCGCCTGCCAGACTCTGGCGTTCGAAATCGACCGGCACGAAGGCGGCGCCGGCCGGCTCGGCAAGACCGGCCTCGGCAATGCGTTGGCGCTTCCAGGCCTGCGTCGCCGGATGATCGACCTCAAAGACCGCGAGGTCGGGATATGGATTGCGCAGCGCAAAAGTGTCGAGGCCGGCGCCAATGACGACGACTTGGCGGACGCCGCGCCGCACTGCCGCCGACAGCCAATCCTCAGCGAGGCGGTCGCGTGAGGCAACGAACAGGCGCATGCGACGCCCATGCTCGTCTTCCTGCGAGAGTTCCCCGGCGTTCGGCGCGGCCTCGCCCAGAATCGCAAGCGCGTAGGGATCGCGAAACAGCGCCGCCTGCGGTGAGAATTGATGAAGAGCCCGCAAGCGCGCGACGCGCAGGGCGGTTCGGCTGGGGGATGCGTCTTCCATGCCTATATAAAAGCCGCGCCGTGCTCCGTTCACAAGCCCGCGCTTGCGACGTTGCTCGCGACATTTCCTGACGGCCGCTCTTTACGCCGCGCGGCACTGCCTCTAAAACCGCGCCGCCGGCCATCATCCCCTTGATTGGCGCCTCCGGCTAACCCTCTGCATGCCGCAACGCATCCTGCGGCCCGCATTTTCACCACCCGCGCTCGTTTGCGGGACTGGATAGGAGAATCCTGATGCCGAATTCCGTTTCCCTGACATTTCCCGATGGTTCCGTCCGCGACTACGACGCGGCGCTGACCGGCGCGGGCCTTGCCGAGTCGATCTCAAAGTCGCTGGCCAAGAAGGCTGTCGCCTACAGCCTCGACGGCACCGTGCGCGATCTTTCCGATCCGCTCGGCATGTCCGGCAAGGTCGAGATCATCACCCGCGAGGATCCGCGCGCGCTGGAGCTCATCCGACACGATGCGGCGCATGTGCTGGCCGAGGCCGTGCAGGAACTGTGGCCGGGAACGCAGGTGACCATCGGGCCGGTGATCGAGAACGGGTTCTATTACGACTTTGCGCGCAACGAGCCGTTCACGCCGGACGATTTCCCGGTGATCGAGAAGAAGATGCGCGAGATCATCCAGCGCAACAAGCCGTTCACCAAGGAAGTGTGGTCGCGCGAGAAGGCGAAGAAGGTCTTCGCCGAGAAGGGCGAGCGCTACAAGCTCGAGCTGATCGACGCCATCCCTGAGGACCAGGACCTCAAGATCTACGCGCAGGGCGACTGGTTCGACCTCTGTCGCGGTCCGCACATGGCTTCGACCGGGCAGATCGGCAACGCCTTCAAGCTGATGAAGGTGGCAGGCGCGTACTGGCGCGGCGATTCCAACAACCCGATGCTGACGCGCATTTACGGCACCGCCTGGGCCGACCAGGCGCAGCTCGACGCCTACCAGACGCTGCTGGAAGAGGCCGAGAAGCGCGATCACCGCAAGCTCGGCCGCGAGATGGACCTGTTCCATTTCCAGGAAGAGGGGCCGGGCGTCGTCTTCTGGCACGCCAAGGGCTGGAAGATGGTGCAGAACCTGATCAACTACATGCGCCGCCGCCTCGACGAGCACGGCTATCAGGAAGTCAACGCGCCGCAGGTGCTGGACAAGAGCCTGTGGGAAACGTCGGGACACTGGGGCTGGTATCGCGATGCGATGTTCAAGGTGACTGTCGCCGGTGACGACACCGACGACGACCGCGTCTTCGCACTGAAGCCGATGAACTGCCCCGGCCATGTGCAGATCTTCAAGCATGGGTTGAAGTCCTACCGCGAACTGCCCGTAAAGCTTGCGGAGTTCGGCAATGTGCACCGCTACGAACCGTCCGGCGCGCTGCACGGGCTGATGCGCGTGCGCGGCTTCACGCAGGACGACGCGCATATCTTCTGCACGGAGGAGCAGCTCGCGGCCGAATGCCTGCGCATCAACGACCTGATCCTGTCGACCTATGCCGATTTCGGCTTCGACGAGGTCAGCGTGAAGCTGTCGACGCGGCCGGACAAGCGCGTCGGCACCGACGAGGCCTGGGACCATGCCGAGGCGATCATGAGCAATGTGCTGGAGACGATCCGCACGCGCTCCGGCAACCGCATCAAGACCTCGATCAATCCGGGCGAGGGCGCCTTCTACGGGCCGAAATTCGAATATGTGCTGAAGGACGCCATCGGCCGCGAATGGCAATGCGGCACCACGCAGGTCGACTTCAACCTGCCGGAACGCTTCGGCGCCTTCTATATCGGCTCGGATTCGGAAAAGAAGCAGCCGGTGATGGTGCATCGCGCCGTCTGCGGCTCGATGGAGCGGTTCCTCGGCATCCTGATCGAGAACTATTCCGGCCATTTCCCGCTGTGGTTCGCGCCGCTGCAGGTGGTAGTGGCGACGATCACCTCGGATGCGGACGAATACGCCTTGAAAGTCGTCGACCGGTTGAAGGCCGCAGGGCTGCTCGCCGAAGCCGACCTGCGCAACGAGAAGATCAACTACAAGGTGCGCGAGCATTCGCTCGCCAAGGTGCCGGTCATCCTCGTTTGCGGCAAGCGCGAGGCCGAGGAAGAAACCGTCAATCTCCGCCGGCTGGGCTCCCGCGACCAGGAATCGCTGAAGCTCGAGGACGCGGTGAAGGCGCTCGCCGACGAGGCGGTCTCGCCGGATCGCAAGCGTCGCGCGGCGGCCTGACATACCGACACTTTCTAAAATGGCGGTGGCCGGTCCACCGCCATTTTCATATGCCTGTCACGCCAGCCCTGTAACGAGCCGCCATGCTCAAATTGAAACCGCGGGAAAGACGTTTTCCCGAGCTCTCCTATGCCAACCCGCATCAGCCGGTGCTGACGCGCTGGTTCATCCATTCGGTCGAGGGCCTGTCGGGTCGCGACCGCTTCGCCGTGCTTTACGATTTCTGGCGCAGGCAGGTGGTGCCGACCGGCGACCGCGTGTTCAGCCGTATGCTGGAACTGATCGACGTCAAGGTCCGCAACGCCGTGCAATGGCCGCCGGCGGCGCTGCTGGACACGCCGCTGGTGATTGTCGCCAACCATCCCTTCGGCATCGGCGACGGCATTGCCGTGCTTTCGCTGGTCGAGCAGCTCGGCCGGCCTTTCCGGGTCATGATCCACAAGGATCTGCTCAGGATCCGCGAGATGGAGCCCTATTCGCTGCCCATCGATTTTTCCGAAACGAAGGAAGCGCTGAAGAACAACATGGCGGTGCGCCATGAGGCCGTGCGTCTGCTGAAGGAAGGCGTCACCATCGTCGTCTTCCCGGCCGGCGGCGTCGCTACGGCGCCGAAGGGTTTCGGCCGCGCCATCGACCTGCCGTGGAAGATGTTCCCGGCCAAGCTCGTCCAGGACGCCAAGGCCTCGGTTATCCCGATGCATTTCTCCGGCCAGAACGGCCGCCTGTTCCACCTCGTCAGCGGCCCGATGAACATGGCCGAGCGCGACAATCGCGTGGCGAAGTTCATCGGCAAGGCGTCGCTGACGCTGCGCACCTCGTTGCTCATCCGCGAGTTCGCGCGGCTGTCGGGCAAGGCGATCGAGGTGCGCATCGGCGATGTGCTGAGATGGAGCGAACTCGAGCAGCTGCGCGACCGTAAAGTGCTGCTCGACCGGCTCTATCGCGCCGTTTTCGATCTGGCTTCGCCGGTCGCGCCGCGCGGGCGCGTGCCGTTCCTGCCGAAGCGTATGCGCAAGGCGGCCTGACAGCTCAGATGTATCAGTCCGCGCCTTCTTCGGGATCGATGGCCGAGGACTCGTTGGCAACGACCTCGATTTCCTGGTTCTGGCCGGCGACCACCGTGAAATCCTTCTGATAAATGCGGTCGCGGTTCTTGGCGATGATGGTGTACTGGCCTTCGGCCAGCACCATCGAGGCGAAGGCGCCGACGGCTTCCTTGATCGGATCGCCGCTCTCGTTGAGCAGTGACCAGGAGGTGTCGGCGATGGCTTCGCCGCCGGGCTCGCGCACCAGCTTCATCGTCATCTCGGCGGCGCGGTGCTCGACGGTAGCCTCCGTCAGCTTGCCGGCCTCGACGCGGATATCGGAGCGGATCACCGCATTGACCGCGCCATAGGTGGAGACGACGTGGTAGGTGCCGGCGTTCAGCCGCACCACGGTGTTCGGCGCGACGTCGGGGGCGATCAGTGCCCGGTCGCCATTGGCCGCGGGATGGTCTTCATAGATCGAAAAGCGCAGTTTCTTCGACTGGATTGGGGCGCCGCCCGATGTCACCGCGTCGAGCTTGAGGCCGCCGGCGTCGAGCACCAGGCTTTCGTGCCTGGCCGCCTTGCCGACGGTGATGCGCTTGGTGGCGCCGGCGCGTCCATAGGAGGCGTGGACGAGATAGCTGCCGGGGTCGAGCTGGAACACGGCCGTGCCGCCATGAGCTGAGGCCACCATCGGAAGCTTGCCGTCGCTTGACGGCTGCGGCTTGAACACCCGCCAGACAATGCCGCGGGTGATGTCGGCGCTCTTGTCAGTCAGTTGCGCCGAGAGCGTAATGGCGCCGCCATTGCCGAGCGCCAGCGGTGCTCCTGTCTTCGGCGTCGCGTAGCTCGAAATGCCTGGAAGCTTGAGGTCGCCGACATCGTTGGCGTTCTGGGCCAGCGCGAAGGAAACCGGCACCGCGAACAACGCAGCGACGAGTGCGATCACCAAAAGGCGCAGGGTCCCCTCAAACATGCCTTGCGTTGAAGCCCAAGGCGGTGGCAATTTCAAGGCTTAAGAGTTCGAGGCCTTGCGCCGACGGCTCTTTATCCGGCGCAAAACGCCACCGCCCAAGCCGCCCGACATCCCGATGGCGCGCTTCAGCTCAAAATTGAATACTATAGAATGCTGAGGAGACTTGCGCCCATGGCGTCGCCGATCATCGACTTCCTGCTCACCCGCAATTCCGCGCCGATCCCGGACCTCAAGGAGCCGGCGCCGAGCGATGCCGAGATCGCGACGATGATTGCGGCTGCCTCGCGCGTTCCCGACCATGGCCGTCTCGAGCCCTGGCGCTTCATCCTCTACCGCGGCGAGGCGCGTGTCGAGATCGGCAAGAAGCTGGCCGCACTTGCCGAGCAGCGCGAGGGACCGTTGCCGGAGGGCAGGCGCAACCAGGAACTGGCGCGTTTCTCGCGCGCGCCGCTGGTGATCGGCGTCGTGTCGGTGCCGAAGGAGAACCCGAAGATCCCGCAATGGGAGATGTTCCTGTCGGGCGGCATGGCAGCCATGAACCTGATGATCGCGGCCAACGCCCTGGGCTATGGCACCAACATGATCAGCAACTGGTACTCCGATGTGCCGGAGGGCAGGGCGATCCTGGGGTTGTCGCCGCAGGAGCGCGTTATCGGCTTCGTCCATATCGGCTCCTATCATGGGCCGGCGCCGGAGCGGCCGAGGCCCGATCCAGCCAAGCTCTATGACGACTACACCGGTCCCTGGGCGGGGTAAGCGGCCTAAGGACGTCGCGAAGGGGCGTGGGCCAGCCCGCGCTCCTTCGATCCATGCGCGCCGACTGCAGGATTGGAACGGCGCGCTGTCATGACGGCGCGCACATAGCCGGGCTCACCGATCCGGATGCTGCCGTCCGGCAGTCCCAGGATGCGGTCGAGCGCGATCTCGTAGAGCCTGACACGCCTTTCCAGGGCCTCGATCGCGATGTCCATGTCGGCATCGCTGCCGCCGGCGAACGCCTTGGCAACCATGTCGTGCGTGGCCATGCCGAACTGCATGACGATATCGGCAACGCCCTCGGGATCGAAAGTCCGGAATGTTCCGTCTTCGACGCCCTGGCGGATGATCTCCACCAGGATCGGCGAGAAGGACTTGCTCGCCGCCAGGTTGATGCGATGGAACAGCACCAGGTTTTCCGGCCGGAACATTGTCTCGAACAGCGCCCATGCTTCCGCCGCGGTCTCGACCTTGGCCTGGCGCGACTGCGCGAGGAGCGCGTTCAGGCGCCCAAGCGGATCGAGGCCCGGATCGTCGAGGATCTTCTGGACACCGGCCAGCGCCTGCCTGGCGAAACGCTCCGCCAATGCCTCCAGCAGCGTCTCCTTGGAGGCGAAGTAGTGATAGAAGGCGCCCTTCGAGACGCCGGCGGCCGCGATGACGTCGTTGAGGCTCGCTTTGTCGTAGCCATGCGTCAGGAATAGGGCCTGGGCATGATCCAGCAGTTCTTCGCGCCTGATTTCCGGATGCTTGATGATGCGAGGCATGGCGAAACCTTGTGCATGCGGCGGCCGTTCTCGTCCAGAGTGCCGGGTGTGCCTTGAGTTATAGACCGTCGGTCGGTATAATAGACCATCGGTCTGTTTCGGCCAAATAGCGGCGGGCGGCAGGTCATGGAAGGTTGGTCATGATCTCGAGATTGGTTGTCCAGACATTCGTGTGGTTCGGTGTAATGGGCGCGCTGATGTTCGTGTCCGCAGGAACGCTGCACTGGTGGGGAGCCTGGGTGTACATAGTCGTGATGGTCGGACTGAGCCTCACCATGGGCGTGGCGCTCGCCCGGCGCGATCCCGGCCTGATGAACGAACGCCTTCGCCCGCCGATCCAAAAGACCCAGACAGCCGCCGACAAGATAGTGCTGAGCATATTGCTCATCGGCATTTTCGCATGGCTGGCCCTGATGGGGCTCGACTTCCGTTTTGGCTGGTCGGCAGCTCCCGTCTGGGTGCAGGCGATCGGGATGCTGGTCCTGCTCGTCGGCATCTGGATCTGCTATCTCACGATGCTGGAAAACAGCTTCGCGGCGCCGGTCGTTAAGATCCAGGACGAGCGTGGACAGAAGGTGATCACCACCGGTCCATACGGTTATGTCCGCCACCCCATGTATGCGGGCGCCATACTCTATTTCGCCGGCACGGCGCTGGTGCTTGGCTCCTGGTGGGGGCTGGCATTGGTGCCCGTCTTCATCGTCCTGCTCGCCATCCGCACCTTCATCGAGGAAAAGACTTTGCGGACCGGCCTGCGGGGATACGACAATTACGCCGCGCGCGTCCGCTACAAGCTGGTCCCGATGGTCTGGTAATCTCAGGTGCCCGACGCCTTGGCGCGGGCCAGCAAACGCTCCGCCAGCCGCAGATGCGGCCGGTCATACATCTTGCCGTCGATGCCGACGACGCCCGGGTTTCCCGCCGCCGCGAACGCATCGACGATCGCCTGCGACCGCTCGACCGCTCCGGCGGAGGGCGTGAAGGCGGCGTTGATGACCGGCACCTGCGCCGGATGGATCGCCATCTTGCCGGTAAAGCCGTCGCGCTCGGCCTCGCGGCATTCCGTCTCGAAGGCGGCCATGTCGCGGAAATCGGGAAAGACAGTATCGATAGCAGCAACTTCGGCCGCTCCCGCCGCCAGGATGGTCATAGTGCGCGCCAGGCGGAACACGTCGGTATAGCGGCCGTTCTCGTCGCGGGCCGCCCGCGCGCCGATCGCGGCAGACAAGTCCTCCGCGCCCCAGGTCAGGCCGGCGAGCCGCGTGCTTGCCCCGGCATAGCTTGCCGCCGCAAGCACGCCGGACGCGGTTTCGGTGATGATCGGCAGGATTCTTATGGCGCCATCCGGGAGCCCGCTTTCAGCCTCATGCACCCGAAGCTTCGCCGCGAGTTGCTGGACATCCTGCCCGCTGTTCGACTTGGGCAGCATGATGCCGTCGGGCTTCGCAGGGACAAGGGCCGCGAGGTCGCTGTCGGTGAGGCCGGTGGAAAGGTCGTTGACCCGCACATAGACGGCGGGACCTCTCCGGCGCCTTTGGTTCGAGATGAAGCCGGCCGCGACCGCGCGCGCCGCAACCTTGTTCGCGCCGGCGACGGAATCCTCGAGATCGACGATGACGACGTCGGCGCCGGCCTCGAATCCCTTTTCCAGCTTGCGCGCGGAATCGCCGGGCACGAACAGCAGCGAGCGCATCAGACCGCCTTCTTCAGCATCATCGCCTGCCTTGTGCATTTGGCGACAAGAACGTCATTCTGGTTATAGGCGCGATGCTCGAACTCGACGATGCCGCGATCGGGTTTCGACTTGGAATCGCGCACGGAGACGACTGTCGTCTCGACCCGGATGGTGTCGCCGTGGAAGACGGGGTGCGGGAACACCGTTTCCTTCATGCCGAGATTGGCGACCGTTGTGCCGACCGTGATGTCGTTCACCGAAATGCCGATCATCAGGCCCAGCGTGAACAGCGAGTTGACCAACGGCTTGCCCCACTCGGTCTTCGCGGCGAAGTCGAAATCAATGTGCAAAGGCTGCGGGTTGAGCGTCATCACCGAAAACAACATGTTGTCGCTCTCGGTCACAGTTTTCCGCAGCGTGTGGTGGAAGACGTGGCCGACGACAAACTCTTCCAGATAAAGCCCGGCCATGATCGATCTCCCCGCAATTCCATCGCTTGATAGGCGTTGGCTGCGTCTCCATCAAGCCGGTTAAGAAATATGGTGAACCGTTCGTAAACCATTTCCAGCCTACCGTTCACAACGGGGCCGGGGACATTCCGGCAAGGGCGTAGCTGGTCGGCATGGTTGTTTCGCACTTTCTAAAATGGATTGATACGGCAAGGGTTTCCGAGCGTGCCGCCGCCGCGAGCGCGCTGGCGCGAGCCTATATCAATTCCGACCTGCCGTTCGAGGATCGCTGCGCCGCCGAGGCGGCGCTGACGCTGCTTCTGGACGATGCTTCGTCCAAGGTGCGACAGGCGCTTGCCGAGGCGCTGTCGATGAGCCATCACGCGCCGCCGCAGGTGATCAGCGCCCTGGCCGCCGACCAGCCGGAAGTGGCGACGCTGGTGTTGGCGCGTTCGCCGCTGCTTACCGATGCCGATCTCGTCGAGCGCGTCGTCTGCGGCCAGAAGGCGACGCAGGCGCTGATCGCCAACCGCCCGGTGGTCTCGATGTCGCTGGCGGCCGCAATCGCCGAGATCGGCGAACCGGAAGCCTGCGCCGCGCTGGTCGGGAACAGCGGCGCCGAGATTGCTTCGCTGAGTTTCCGCCGCATGGCCGAGCGGCATGGCCACGTGCCGCTGGTGCGCGAGGCGCTGATCGCCGATCGGCGCCTGCCGGCCGACTGCCGCCACATGCTCTTGGTCAAGCTTGGCGAGACCCTGAAAGGATCGCCGCTGGTGCTGGCGATGATGGGCGCGGCGCGCGCCGATCGCGTCATGCGCGATGCCTGCGTGAAGGCCTCGGTGACGCTGATCGAGGGAACGCGCATGGAAGAGCATGCCGCGCTGATCGAGCATCTGAGGCTCCGCGGCGACCTCACCGCCAGCTTCATCATCCGCACCATTGCGCATGGCAAGGTCGACTTCTTCGGCTCGACTTTGGTAGCTTTGGCCCGACAGTCCGAGCAGCGAGTGACGGCGCTTCTCGCCGGCGGGCACGACGTGGCGCTGCAGGCGCTGTTCCGCAGCGCCGGGCTTGCGCCGGCGACGCATGGCATCATCCTGCGCGCGCTGAAAGTCTGGCGCGAGGTCGCCAATGGACGGCGTGTCGCCGGCGTGCAGGAAGTGAGCTGGCTGATGCTGAAGGAACTCGGTGGCCAATCGGCCGAGGGCGATCTTGCCGGGCTGGTCAAGTCGATCCATCTCGACGCGCTGCGCGAAAACGCGCGCGGCCACGCGCTGGCGATTGCAGCTGCCTGACGCCTCAGCCTCGGCCCTTTGCAAAGAAATCCGGATAGTCTTCCATCGCCGCGGCAATGATGCGCAGGGAGGCTGCGATCCGCAGCATTTCGAGCCGATCGCTGCGTTCGCCAATGCTGGCCGCATACTGCCTTGCCACCGCGATGGTCGCGGTCTGCGGCTCGCCCGGCCGCCGGAACAACAATTCGCGCGCCAGGCCGCGCAGAAAATTGCCGATGGATTCGACTGTCTCGCGCGGCAGGGCGGAGTCCAGCTGCGCATGGCGCAGCCGAAGCACCTCCAGTCCGACGGTGACGGCGGCGATGCTGCCGCCGAGAATGGGGTCGCCCCTGCGGCCCGTTCGCTGCACCTGCGGCATCAGCTGGTTGATCCGGTCATAGGCGAGGCTTTCGAAAGCCGAACGCCGAGGTATCCGCTCATGCAGGCAAAGCCGCGCCAGATCCTCGCGCATCGCCTGCGAGATACGCTCCACGGTGACCCAGGGGTCGGCGGGCAGCACGACGATGAAGACGCCGATGGCGATCAGGATGCCGACCAGGATCGAGGCCGAGCCCGCGAAGAACGGCCCGGGATCATAGGTCATCTGCTGATGCGGGCTGAGGAAGGCGAGGAAGTTGATGGCGAAAGCGGTGGCGACGCCGACATGGCGTGGATTGGCCATGCCGAGCGCCGCGGGCACCAGGATCGGCACGACGAAGAGCGTGAACCAGCCGAAGCCGGGCAGCGCCGGCAGCGCGACCTGGCCGACCAGAAAGGCAAAGGGCAACGCGATCAGGGTGCCGGTGAAGAAGCCCCAGGCCGACTGCACGGGATCGGGACGCGTCGCGAACAGGCTGGAGACCACCGCGACGAGGATGACGGTGCCGGCCGCTTCCGACCATTTGGTCGTCAGCCAGAAGACGGCGACGAGCAGCGTCGCGAGCGCGGCGCGCACGGCGTTGCGCCATGCGGCCTGGTAGTCGCGGTGGACGACGAGTGCCGGCTGGCTTCGCTCATTCGATCTCCGGGAGACTGGCGAGCGAAGCGCATCGAGGCCGTCCAGCACCTGTTTCAGCGCTTCGGCAAAATCGCCGGCAATGGTGAGGCGAGTGACGGTGCCCACCTTGTCCTCGGCGGCATTGTTTGTACCGGCATCGTCGGGCAGGGCCGACACCTCCCTGGCCTTGCTCGCGATCGCATCGAGCCGCGCCACCCACGGGCCCGTATCGTCGAGAGCGCCGGGTGTCGCCGCCAGCTCGCCGACAAAGGCTTTCAAGTCGCGTCGCATGGGGATGAGCGCCGCATTCTTCGGCGCGCGGTGGCTGTGCAGCGTGCGCGCCGCCGACAGCGCCCACAGTAGCTGACCGATGGTGCGTCGCACCGGGTGGGCGCGGGGGGCGAAGCTCGGCGCTTCCAGGCGCGCATAGGTGCGCATTTCCGCGAGCGTCTGGGCGTCGGTGATCAGCTTGCGCTGGAGCGCGGCAAGGCTTGCCGGATCGCCGCCGGAAAAGGCGCCGCCGGCATATTCGGCGAGGTCGAGGATGCTGCGCTTCAGCCGCGAGATGATGGCGTCGGCCGCGAGCTTGGGCAGGATCAGCCGGCTGGTGACGCCGGCGCAGACGATCCCAATCACGATCTCCGCGCAGCGCGCGATGGCGAGGTCGACAACGACGATCGGCTGGCCGAGCGCCGGCAGGCTGATGATCATCGCCGTGTAGCCGGCAAGCGCCGCGCCATAGGCCTCCGGGTTGCGCAGCAGCGAGGATACGAGCGTGCAGACGCCGATCCAGAGCGCCAGGAGTGTGACCAGCAGCCAGGGATTGGCGCCGGACAGGGATGTTATGCCGATCGCAGCCAGGCCGCCGGCCAGCGTCCCGAGCAGCCGATAGAAGCCCTTCGCCAGCACCATTCCGGCCACCGGCTGGGCGACGATGAAAACCGTCATCATCGCCCATTGCGGATGGTCCAGCTTCAGCGCGTAGGCAACAAGCAGCGCGATCAGCCCGGCCGAAACCGTGCGCAGGGCAAAGATCCAGTCCGAACGGGTCGGCTGCGTCAGA
The DNA here is from genome assembly GCF_003952405.1 of Mesorhizobium sp. M2A.F.Ca.ET.043.02.1.1. Classification (NCBI taxonomy): domain Bacteria; kingdom Pseudomonadati; phylum Pseudomonadota; class Alphaproteobacteria; order Hyphomicrobiales; family Phyllobacteriaceae; genus Mesorhizobium; species Mesorhizobium sp. M2A.F.Ca.ET.043.02.1.1. The sequence goes on along the minus strand of NZ_CP034445.1, from coordinate 345,457 downwards.
CCGTTTAACGATGTCTCGACAAGCTCTTTCAGACGCGTCCAGGTCACATTCGTCTCCGTACAGGAGTCTTTATGGACCCTTCCGCGATCAGATATCCAGCACGTCGGGCTCGGCGAATTCGGCGCGCTCCTGGATGAAGCGGAAACGCGCTTCAGGCTTGGTGCCCATCAGCGCGTCGACGGCATCCTTGGTGGCCTGCTCGGCGTCGATCACATCGACCCGCAGAAGAGTGCGCTTCTTCGGATCCATCGTGGTCTCCTTGAGCTGCGAGGCCATCATCTCGCCCAGGCCCTTGAAGCGGCCGATCTCGACCTTGCCGCGCCCGGTGAACTCGGTACGCAGCAATTCGTCCTTGTGCGCGTCGTCGCGGGCGTAGCCGACCTTGCCGCCCTGCCGGATCGAATAGAGTGGCGGCACGGCCATGTAGAGATGGCCGCCGCGGATCAGGTTCGGCATCTCCTGATAGAAGAAGGTGATCAACAGCGAGGCGATGTGCGCCCCATCGACGTCGGCGTCGGTCATGATGATCACGCGGTCGTAGCGCAGGTCCTCGTCGCGGTATTTCGAGCGCGTGCCGCAGCCGAGCGCCTGGATGAGGTCGGAAATCTGCTGGTTGGCGGCAAGCTTGTCGTTGCCGGCGCTGGCGACGTTGAGGATCTTGCCGCGCAGCGGCAGCACCGCCTGGCTGGCGCGGTCGCGCGCCTGCTTGGCCGAGCCGCCGGCCGAGTCGCCCTCGACGATGAAGATCTCGGCGCCGGCGGCCGCATTTTGCGTGCAATCGGCGAGCTTGCCCGGAAGGCGCAGCTTGCGCACCGCGCTCTTGCGCGAGACTTCCTTTTCCTGGCGGCGGCGCACACGCTCGTCGGCGCGCGCGATGACCCATTCGAGAAGCTTCGAGGCTTCCTGCGGATTGTCGGCAAGCCAATGGTCGAATGGGTCGCGGATGGCGTTTTCGACGATGCGCATCGCCTCGATGGTCGCCAGCCTGTCCTTGGTCTGGCCGACGAATTCCGGCTCGCGAATGAACACCGACAGCATGCCGGCGGCCGAGATCATCACGTCCTCGGTGGTGATGATAGAGGCGCGCTTATTGCCGATCAGGTCGGCATAGGCGCGCAGTCCGCGCGCCAGCACATTGCGGAAGCCGGCCTCATGCGTGCCGCCTTCGGGAGTTGGAATCGTATTGCAGTAGGAGTTGAGGAACCCGTCGCCGCCGAACCAGGTCACCGCCCATTCCAGCGAACCGTGGCCACCCTGCTTGTCGCTCTTGCCGGCAAAAACCTCGCGTGTGACCTGGAACTCGTCGCCCAGCGTCGCCTTGAGATAGTCCTTCAGGCCGCCGGGGAAATGAAACTCGGCCTTGGCCGGCGTCTGGTCCTTCTCCTTGATCAGCGAAGGATCGCAGGTCCAGCGGATCTCGACGCCGCCGAACAGATAGGCCTTCGAGCGCGCCATGCGATAAAGCCGCGCCGGCTCGAAGGCGGCGCCCTTGCCGAAGATCTGCTCGTCGGGGTGGAAGCGGGTCCTCGTGCCGCGGCGGTTATGAACCTCGCCCAGATGCTCGAGGCCGCTGACCGGGACGCCGCGGGAAAAACGCTGACGGTAGAGCTGACGGCCGCGCGCGACCTCGACCTCGAGATGGTCGGACAGCGCGTTGACGACCGAAACTCCGACGCCGTGCAGGCCGCCAGAGGTCTCATAGACCTTGGAGTCGAACTTGCCGCCCGAATGCAGCGTCGTCATGATGACTTCGAGCGCCGGCTTCTTGAATTTCGGATGCGGGTCGACCGGGATGCCGCGGCCATTGTCGGTGACGGTCAGGAAGCCGTCGGCGGAAAGCTCGACATCGATGAAGGTGGCGTGGCCGGCCACGGCTTCGTCCATCGAATTGTCGATGACCTCGGCGAACAGGTGGTGCATCGCCTTGTCGTCGGTGCCGCCGATATACATGCCCGGACGGCGTCGCACCGGCTCGAGCCCCTCCAGCACCTCGATATCGGCGGCGCTGTAGCTTTCGCTGCCGTCGCGGGCGGCGGTCGAGCGCTTGGCGGCCTGCACCAGGGGATCGGCGGGGCGCGAGGGCGCGCGCACCGGCTGTGCCTGCTTTTCCATCTTGCCGAAGAGGTCGTTGCTGTCGTCCATGCTGGGCCTGGCGTCCGGTAATGCGAATCACGGCTCGATACTGCCACGCTTTTGGCGGGCGAACGAGTTCCTGTTCCGTTCAGGGATCAAACTGTCTCTTATTCCAAAACCATTCGATAACCAAGCCGGCCGAAATAGGGCGATCGGCGGGTCACGGGATTCCTGATTCTTTAACATTAACGCCTAGCGTGAGGCCCAAACCAACAAAAGACCACGGGCGTCAGGGGTTTCGTTGTGCGGGGCAGGGCCATAACCATGATCGGTATCGCAGCCGTCTTCGGCGCGATCTCGATCTTTGCGGCGGATTTTTGGGTCAAGAGCCAGGCAAAGGCTCAGTCCGAGATCAAGGTGGTCACGGTCGAAGCTCCGCAGCAGCCCAAGGTCGAATTCAAGACCATCGTGGTGGCTCAAGCGCCGCTGCGCTATGGAATGGAGCTCGGACGGCCGCAACTGGCCGAGATCCCGTGGCCGCAGGATTCGCTGCCGCAAGGCGCTTTCCCGACGATCGACAAGCTGCTTGCCGACGGCAGCCGCGTGGTGCTGTCCCCGATCGAGGTCAACGAACCGGTGCTGCTCACCAAACTATCGGGACCGAACGGTCGCGCCACGCTGTCCAACATGCTGTCGCCGGGCATGCGGGCCGTCACCATCCGCACTGACGAAATCGCAGGTGTCGGCGGCTTCGTCACGCCGGGAGACCGGGTCGACGTCGTCCTGACGCGCGATGCGGGCGACATCCAGGAAGTATCCAAAAACGCGCAAGGGGCGGCCGGCTCGACGGTCACCTCCGAGATTGTGGTCTCCGACGCCAAGGTGCTTTCGGTCGGGCAGGGCGCTGACGAGCGCAAGACCGAGCCGCAGGTCGCCAATTCCGTCACCATCGAGGTGACCAACGAAGGGGCGCAGAAAGTGGCGCTCGCCCGCACCGTCGGCACTTTGTCGCTGTCGTTGCGGTCCGCGGCTGACGCCAGTGCCAGCAAAAGCGGGCTTACGACGATCTCTTCCTTCGGCGGCTCGGTTGCCGCAAACGCCGAGGCAAGTGCGGCCTCGCTCATCAATGCGGTGACGAAGGACCAGGACGAGCCGAAATTCAGGACGGTGATCGTGACGCGCGGCGAGAAAGTCGAAGAATACAAGGTTCCTTCACGGGAACCGCCGCAGGAACTGCAGCAATAGCCGGTGGGGACCGGCGGGGACGGGACAAGATGTTCGGGTTTGATGCATTTCGGACGACCGGGGGATGGCGTCTTCTCGGCGCGATCGCGCTCGTGGCGGCTATGCTTGGCGCCGCCGCGCCGGCAAGGGCGGGCAATGACGTCGTCTATGTCTCGGCGAACAAGAACGCCTCGATCAAGGTCGCCAAGGGCAAGCCGAAGACGATCATGACGAGCGCCGCCTTCTACCAGATCGTCATCGGCGATCCGGAGATCGCCAACGTCAACCCGCTGACCGACAAGTCCTTCTATGTGCTCGGCAACAATCTCGGCACCACAGGCATCGCCCTGTTCGACCAGAACAAGCAGCTTGTCGGCACCATCGACATCGAGGTGACGCTGGATACTGACCAGTTGGCCAGCACCATCCGCGCCAGCGTGCCCGACGCCAAGATCAAGGTCGGCTCGGCAAACGGCCGCGTCGTGCTGTCGGGCGAGGCCGAGGATGCGGTCGCTGCAGATAAGGCCAGCAAGATAGCGTCGCGCTTTTCCGGCAACGAGGAAGTCATCAACTCGGTGAATATCTCGTCCTCGCAACAGGTGCAGCTCAACGTCCGCTTCGTCGAAATCAACCGCCAGGCCGGGCAGGATCTCGGCGCCAAATACGCGGCCAATTTCGCTTATGGCATCGGCAACCGCAAAGTCGTGCTTAACCCGGACGGGGGAGATGTGCCGGCTGCCGGAACGGGCGAGATCATCGGCAGCCTGCTGTCGAACGGCTTGTCGATCGACATCGCCATCAAGGCGCTGGAGGAACGCGGCCTGGCGCGGCGGCTCGCGGAGCCGAATCTGATTGCCCGCTCTGGCCAGACGGCGAGCTTCCTTGCCGGCGGCGAGTTCCCGATCCCGGTTTCCGAAGACAACGGCAAGATCAGCGTCACCTACAAGAAGTACGGCGTCGGCCTCGATTTCACGCCGACGGTGCTGAAGGACGGGCTCCTGAGCCTCGACATCGCGCCGGAAGTGTCGTCGATCGACCCGTCCGCTTCCATCCAGGTCAGCAGCGGCATTTCCATTCCAGCCTTCATCGTGCGCCGCGCCAGGACGTCGGTCGACCTCAAGAACGGCCAGAGCTTCATGATCGCCGGCCTTCTGCAGTCGCAGAACGACATCACGACATCGCGGGTGCCGGGGATCGGCAAGCTGCCGGTGCTCGGTCCGCTGTTCTCCTCGAAATCCTATCAGCGGCGCGAGACCGATCTGGTCATCATCGTCACGCCGTACCTGGTCAAGCCGGTCGATCCCTCGAAGAAGATGGTCGAGCCGACCGACGGCACCCGGCCGGCAAGCGCCGCCGACTACTTCCTCAACAACACCGAGGAGGTGGACGCCTCGGCGCCGAAGCGTCCGCTGGCGCTGGCCGATGGCAGCGCCGCCCGCTCCGTATCCGGCACGTCCGGCCACTTCCTCGACCTGCCGAAGGACTAAGGCCATGCGCATCGCCCTTTGGACTGTTCTCTTGCTGACTGGCCTCGCCGGCGGCTGCACCAGCGACGACTATGTGCGCACCGAAGGGGTGACGCCGGGGGTCGGCAACGCGCAGGCATCCAACACCGCCATGCAGATGGTCGATCCGTGGAAGTACGGCGTCCAGAACACAAGGCTTCTCGTGCCGGCTCAACGTCCGGGTTCCGAGACTGTCGCCGTTGGCGCGAAGGCCGGTGCTGCGTCGGCGCCGACAACATCATCAACGACATCGAATTGAGCGGCCGACAAAGATGGCATCTGCTACCAAGACCAAGAAGATCCTGCTCGTTTCCACCGACAGGGTGTTCGTGCAGGACACGCGGACGGCTTTTGCGACCTCCGAGGTCATCGAGCTCCTGACGGTGGAAAAGAGCATCAACGAGCTGCGCGGCGAAGCCCTCGAAACCGATTTCGGCACCGTCATCGTCGACATGGACGCGGCCAAGCTCGAGGAGATCGAGTCGCTGCAGCGCGTCATGCGCCGGCTGGAAGGCAGCGTTCCCGTGGTCGTCGTCACCCAGGAATTCAACGCGGCGGCGGTGCGCATCCTCGTGCAGCTCAAGGTCGCCGACTTCCTGGTCAAGCCGATCACCACGGCAGACCTGGTGCGCTCGGTCATCCGGGCGTTGCAGGGGCCGGGGCGGGAAGAGAACACCGAATCGCACATCTACACCTTCATGCCGGCTGCCGGCGGCGTCGGCACCACCACGCTCGCCCTGCAGACGGCCTTCCAACTGCATCATTCGGTGACGCGCGGCGCTTCGACATGCGTGGTCGATCTGAATTTCCAGCAGGGCGCCTGCGCCGAATATCTCGACCTTGAGCCGCGCTTCGACATCACGGAAATCGAGAACCAGCCGGAGCGCCTCGACCGGCAACTGCTCGATGTGATGCTGTCGAAACATGCGAGTGGCCTGTGCGTGCTCGCGGCGCCGACGCGTCCCTCGGACATGCGCTCCTTCAAGACCGATGTGGTCGTTCGCATGCTCGATCTCGTGGCGGCTTACTTCGACAATGTCGTCATCGACATGCCGCGCACCTGGTTCCCCTGGACCGAGACGGTGCTCTTGGGTTCCAACAAGCTCTACATCGTCGCCGAGATGACGGTGCCTTGCCTGCGCCACACGCAGCGCCTCATCCAGGCCGTCTATGAGACCGCCGGCAAGGAAGTGAAGCCCAACGTCATCGTCAACCGCTTCGAGCAGAAGATGTTCGACAGCGGCATCAAGCAGGCCGATGTCCAGGAGATACTCGGCGAGCATTTCGTCGGCGGCATCTCCAACAACTACCGGCTGGTGCGCGAGGCCGTCGATCGCGGCGTGCCGCTGCACGCCATCGACCCCAACGCCAATGTCGTCAACGACCTGAAGAAGATCATCCTGCCGGAGGAGGCCGTCCAGACCACGGTCAAGTCGAAATCGCTGTTCGGCCTCGGCAAAGGCCTGCTGAAGAGGAAGGCCGGATGAACACTCGCTTTTCCAACCTGCAGAACCGCGACACTCGTCCGCAGCGGGCGCCGGAGCCCGCGCCTGTGGCGCACAATGCGGTGATCATCCCGACGACCCGCAAGCCGGCGCCGCCGAAGCCGGAGGCTGCGCCGGCAAAAAGCGCCAACAAGGTGCTCGATGCGCGCGTACGCATCCACCGCATGCTGCTCGAGGAGATCAACCTCGTGGCGCTCGAGCGGCTGCCCAAGGATGAAATGCGACGGCAGGTGCATGAATTCGTCTCGGAAAAGACGCGCGAGGAGCGGATGGCGATCAACATCGCCGAGCTCGATGCGCTGGTCGACGACATCGTCGACGAGATGGTCGGCCTCGGCCCGCTGGAGCCGTTGCTCAAGGACCCTGAGATCAACGATATCCTGATCAATGGCCACCAGAACTGCTTCGTCGAAAAGCGCGGCAAGCTGCAGCAGGTCCACATCCCATTCAAGGATGAGGCGCATCTGCTTCGAATCATTAACAAAATAGTCGCGGCTGTCGGCCGCCGCGTCGATGAATCACAGCCGATGGTCGACGCCCGCATGCTCGATGGCTCGCGCTTCAACGCGGCGATCCGCCCGGTCGGCGTCGACGGTCCGCTGGTGTCGATCCGCAAATTCTCCAAGAACAAGCTCGGCCTGCACAAGCTGGTCGAATTCGGCGCCATCACCCAGAACATGGCAGAAGTGCTGGCGGCGGCGGTGCACGCCCGCAAGACCACGATCATCTCCGGCGGCACCGGCACCGGCAAGACGACGATGCTCAATGCCCTGTCGGCCTTCATCCCGGAAGACGAGCGCCTGATCACCATCGAGGACGCGGCCGAGCTGCAATTGCAGCAGCCGCATGTCGCGCGCATGGAAACGCGCCCGGCCAACATCGAGGGCCATGGCGAACTGAAGCAGCGCGACCTGGTCAAGAACGCGCTGCGCATGCGCCCGGACCGCGTCATCCTCGGCGAGTGCCGCGGCGAGGAAGCCTTCGACATGCTGCAGGCGATGAACACCGGCCATGAAGGCTCGATGGCGACCATCCATGCCAACACGCCGCGCGACGCGATCTCGCGTCTGGAACAGATGCTCGGCATGACCGGCATGCCGATGACGGTGCAGTCGATCCGCAGCCAGATCGCCAGCGCGCTCGACATCATCGTGCAGCTGACGCGCCTTTCCGACGGCAAGCGCAAGGTGACCAGCGTCGCCGAGGTAACCGGCATGGAAGGCGATGTCATCCAGATGCAGGAGATATTCCGCTTCGTGCGCACCGGCATGGAGGCGGACGGCAAGATCCTCGGCCACTTCGAGGCGACCGGCATCCGCCCGCGCTTCCTCGAGGACCTGCGCAACATGGGCATCGAATTCCCGGGCAAGTATTTCGAACCCGGCCGGCCGCAGGACTAGGCCGGTGTTCGAGGGATTCAGCCCGATCTACGTCGTATACGCCGCGGCGGCGCTCACCGGCATCATGATCGCCGAGGGCCTTTACCTGCTCTATGCCGGGCGCAGCGACAAGCGCACGGCAATCAACCGCCGCATGAAGCTCGCCGAGAACAAGATCAGCCAGGAGCAGGTGCTGATCCAACTGCGCAAGGAGCGCGGGATCGACGGCCGCAGTTCCGTCTTTTCCCTCGACCGTTTCCGCGTCCTGCGCACGCAGTCCGGCATGACCACGCCGTTGCCGAAGTTCCTGATGATCACATCGGGGATCGCTTTCGCACTGGCGCTTCTCACGATCTGGAAGGGCTTGCCGCTTCTGTTCGGCCTGATCCTGTTTCTCATACTGCTGCCGGTGCTGCCGGTGATGGCGATGCGCTTCATGCGCAAGCGCCGGCACAAGCGGTTCGGGATACAGTTGCCCGAGGCGCTGGAACTGATCACGCGCGGCTTGAAGGCCGGCCATCCGGTGCCGGTGGCGATCGCCATGGTGGCGCGCGAAATGGCCGACCCGATCGGCACCGAGTTCGGCGTCGTCGCCGACGAGGTGACTTACGGCTCGGACCTGGTGTCGGCGCTGAACAATCTATTCGACCGGGTAGGCCACGAGGACCTGCCGCTGTTCGTCACGGCGGTGTCGATCCAGAGCAGTTCGGGCGGCAATCTGCGCGAGATCCTGGACGGCCTGTCCGCGACGATCCGCGAGCGCGGCAAGCTGCGCCGCAAGGTGCGCGCCATTTCGACCGAAGGGCGCATGTCTGCCTACATCCTGACCGCGGTGCCGGCGCTTCTGTTCACTGCCATCATGGTGCTGATGCCGCAATTCTACCAGGATGTCTGGAACGAGCCGAAGACCTGGTACATGCTGAGTGGGGCGATCTTCTGGCTGCTGCTCGGCAACGCCATCATGTTCAAGATGTCGAATTTCCGGTTCTGAAATGGAAGACGTCATCCGCTTCCTCGCTTCGCTCGCGCCAACGTCGCTGACGCCGGTTGCCGTGCTGCTGCTGGTGCTGGGCGGCGGCGCCGTCGCCTGGCCGCTTGTGCTCGCCAAGGGCGATCGTGGCGAGGTCAAGCGCCGGCTGAAGGTCGAGGTGGTGCAGCCGGCCGAGCAGGCGGAAGCTGCGCCCAAGAAGAGCACCAGCGCCGTGCGCGAGAAAGCGGTGAAACGGGCGCAGGAGTTCTATGCCAAGAGCGACCCGGAAAATGTCGCGCGGCTGCGCATGAAGCTCATCCAGGCCGGCTATATGGAGCCGCGCGCCGTCGGCATGTTCTTCCTGATCCGCTTCGCCACCATGATCGGTGCGGCGTTGGGCGCGTTCCTGATCAACCACTGGGCGGCCAGCGCCGAGTCGACCATGACCAGCCGCTGGACCTTCATCATCCTGTCGGGAGCCGGCGGCTATTTCCTGCCGGGCCTGGTGCTGACGCAGAAGGTTCGGGAGAAGATGCGCGAATACCGCAACGGCTTTCCCGATTTCATGGATCTGATGATCGTCTGCTCCGATGCCGGCATGAGCATGGAGGCCGGCATCGAGCGGGTCTCCAAGGAGCTTGCCAGGACCTATCCCTCGCTCAGCCAGAACCTGATCCTGGTGTCGCTGGAGCTGCGCGCCGGGCGCAGCCTGGACGACGCGCTCAAGGCGCTCGCCGACCGTCTCAGCCTCGACGAGGTGCGCTCCTTCGCGACCCTGCTGCAGCAATCCAAGGAACTCGGCACCAGCCTGTCGGGCTCGCTGCGCGTCTTCTCCGACGAAATGCGGCACAAGCGCATGTCGCTGGCGGAGGAGAAGGCGCATGCCTTGCCGGCCAAGATGTCGGTGCCAGTGACGGTCTGCATCCTGCCGGTGGTGCTGATGATCGCCATTATTCCGATCATTGTGAAGCTGACGGCGCATCACTGAGGTATGCTGATATTCGGGTGAGGCCGGCCTGCGAATAGCGACTTTCTGCGCTTCCGGTGCTCACGTACTTCAAGTACGCTCCGCTCCGGTTCTCGAAAGCCACTATTCTCGACACGGCCTGACCCGAATCTCAGCATACCTCAACCATCGCTGGTCGGCTGGTTAACGCATTCTTGGCGGGCAACCAAAATTTAGCTGCATTTCGGCACCGAAGCTTAATCGCTCTCCTGTAGCGTCTTTTCGTGAAGAACGACCCGGCAAATCGGGCGATGGGGCAGGGGCATGCGTCAGAGACTTCCCAAGGCAGCGGCGGCATTGGCGGCCGTCTTGATGATTACCGGCTGCACGACGAACAACAACGTCGACACGACCAAGACCACGGCGATCCAGCCGGTGGCCAAAGATGTCAGCGCCAATGATCTCGTCGAAGGCAAGGCGCAGTTCCGCGAGGCGAATTTCGGCCTGGCCGAACAGCATTTCCGCAAGGCGGTCGAGCTCAGATCCGACAATGCCGAAGCCTGGATGGGGCTTGCCGCTTCCTATGACGAGCTCGGCCGTTTCGACTTCGCCGACCGCGCCTATGCGCAATTGTTGAAGGTCGCCGGCCGCAAGCCGCAGATCGTCAACAATATGGGTTATTCGCAGCTTCTGCGCGGCAACAGGAAGAAGGCGCGTGCGCTGCTCCTCGAAGCCAAGGCCGGCATGGCCGACCAGACGGTGGTCAACGCCAATCTGGCACTCCTGAACAAGAGCTAGAGCCTTATCGGGCTTGGCTTAAATCGTTCCGCCCGAATTCCTCGGCCGCCGGCCGAACGCCGTTTCAGCGAAACGCGACAAGTTCCACCCGTTACAATTTTCGTTTGTCGATTGGCGAAATCAAAGCGACAGGGTTGAATTTCCGGCTGGCGGACGCACGCCTGTCAACCGGCTTACCAGGTGTACAACGTCGGGCGAATATCGTTTTTCGCGGGGATCGCCTCGCGCTGGTGAAAAGAACTGTTTCAATATAAACCAACAATTTCTAGTCTTCGCTTCTGCTGGATGCAGTAGTGGATGCTTTGTAAACCTTGTCGGAAGGTTGGGTCGAAAGGTTAGCTGAAAACGGTATCAGCGGGCCGCCGTTAACCTAGAATGCAGCGTCACTGACCACTCCCAAGAGGCGGCGGCTCAACAATGTTGGATTTTAGTTCGCTCCTGCTCGCGGCGGCGTTGTCGGGTACGTGCCTCAGCATCACCATGCTTGCGATCTGGCTCACCGCTCCGCGGGCGCCCTTCGTGCTGACGGTGGCGTGCGGCATCCTTGTGCTTGTCGCGCATGTCGTTCTGTTCTGGCAATACAGCAAGGAGCCCAACCCCTGGCTCTGCCAGGCAGTGCTGGTGCTGCTCAGCCTGGGTTTCCTCATCATCTGCCTGTCGGCGATGCAATATCTGGGCGTCGGCAACCATGGTAGCGTTGTTCTGCCGACATTGGCAGCCATGGCCGCCGGCGCCGTCTTCACCTATCTCGGATTCGACGGCATCGGTTTCCTCATCACCTATTCGGCCGTCACGGCGCTGCTCGCGGCGATCGGAACGATGTTCTGGATGAAGGGCGATCACGACCGCAGGATCCTGCTCGTCGTCTCGTTCCTGAGCGGAGCCTGCGGCTTGTCCTTCGCGCTGTGCGGCCTGGTGTTGCTGGTGCAAGGGCAATGGGTTCTCGGTGCTGCGCCCGACAACTGGGCGGAGCGGTTGAACACCGTCGTCGCGGTTGCCTGCATGACCGGCCTCGGGGCGCTGACGCTTTCGCTGCATCATCTGCAAGCGCAGATCGAGCTCAAGGCCGAGACCATGACCGATCCGTTGACCGGCCTGATGAACCGCAGGGCGCTCAACGAACTCTACGGCGATCGCAGCTTCGGTCCGTTCATGGCGATCGCGATGTTCGATCTTGACCATTTCAAGACGACCAACGATGTCTTCGGCCATCCCGTCGGCGACAAGGTCCTTTGCCGCTTCGCGGCGGTGATCAAGAAATATGGCAGGACAGGGGTCGACGCCTTCCGGCTCGGCGGCGAGGAGTTCGCGATCGTCATGTCGCGGATCACGCCTGAAAAGGCGCATGACATGGCAAGCCGCATCGGCGTCGCCTTCGGCACCGAGATCGTCGCGACGCATCGCGGCCCGCTGCGCAGCAGCGTCAGCGGCGGCATGGGATTTGGCGCAGCTAGTGGCCGGACCCTGGACGAGGTGCTGGCCGAAGCGGACGCCGCGCTCTATGCCGCCAAGCGCGCCGGGCGGAACCGCGTTATCGCCCAACGAGAACAGGGCCAGCCCGATAGCGGGTCGGCCCAGAAAACCGCCTGAACGACTACTCCGCGGCGCCGAGATATTCCGACAGCGGCGGGCAGGAGCAGACCAGGTTGCGGTCGCCAGCGACATTGTCGATGCGCGAGACCGGCGGCCAGTATTTCGCCGCCAGGTCGGCGTCGCCCGCTGGATAGGCCGCATCGAGCCGCGAGTAGGGATGCTTCCACTCAGCTGCGAGCGCCTCGGCGGCGGTGTGCGGAGCGTTGACCAGCGGATTATCGTTGGGCGGCCATTCGCCCTTTGCCACTTTTGCCGCCTCGCCGGCGATGGCGATCATCGCCTCGCAGAAGCGGTCGAGCTCACGCTTGGGCTCGGACTCGGTCGGCTCGACCATCAGCGTGCCGGCGACCGGGAACGACATGGTCGGCGCGTGGAAACCGTAGTCGATCAGGCGCTTGGCGATGTCGTCGACGCTGATGCCGGCGCTCTCCTTGAGCACGCGAGTGTCGAGGATGCATTCATGGGCGATGCGATCGTGCCTGCCCTTGTAGAGGAGCGGGAAGTGCGGCGCGAGCCGGGTGGCGATGTAGTTGGCGGAAACGATCGCCGTTTCCGTCGCGTGCTTCAGTCCCGAAGCGCCCATCATGCGGATGTACATCCAGGTGATCGGCAGGATGGAGGCGCTGCCGAACGGCGCCGCCGCCACGGCATGGGTAGTGCCTTCCGTCACGTGGCCGGGCAGGTAGGGCTTCAGATGGGCCTTGACGCCGATCGGACCGACACCCGGCCCACCGCCGCCATGCGGGATGCAGAAGGTCTTGTGCAGGTTCATGTGGCAGACGTCGGCGCCGATATCGCCTGGACGGGCGAGGCCGACCAGCGCGTTGAGGTTGGCGCCGTCGAAATAGACCTGGCCGCCATGCTCATGGACGATGGCGCAGAGGTCGCGCGCGCCTTCCTCGTAGACGCCGTGCGTCGAGGGGTAGGTGAACATCAGCGCCGCGAGGTCCTTCGAATGCTCGGCCGCCTTGGCCTTGAGGTCCTCGACATCGATGTTGCCGTCCTCGGTGCAACGCACGACGACGACGCTCATGCCGGCCATCGCGGCGCTCGCAGGATTGGTGCCATGCGCGGAGGACGGGATCAGGCAGACGGTGCGGTGACCTTCGCCGCGCGCGCGGTGATAGCCGCGAATGGCGAGCAGGCCGGCATATTCGCCCTGGCTGCCGGCATTGGGCTGCAAGGTCACGGCGTCGAAGCCGGTGATCTCCGACAGCCAGCCATCGAGATCGGCGATCATTGCGCGGTAGCCGCCCGAATGGCCGGCAGGCGCGAAGGGATGCAGATTGGCGACGCTGGGCCAGCTCACCGGCATCATTTCAGCGGCGGCATTGAGCTTCATCGTGCAGGAGCCGAGCGGGATCATGGCGCGGTCGAGCGCCAGGTCCTTGTCGGCCAGCCGGCGCAGGAAGCGCATCATGTCGGTCTCGGAGCGGTTCTCGTGGAAGACCGGCTGCGTCAGGAACTCCTTGCCGCGCGGCTTGCCGGGCATCGAGCCGCCGTCTGCGCCTGGCTTGGCGCCGAAAAGGCCGGCTATGGCCTCGAGATCGGCTTCCGTCGAGGTCTCGTCGAAGGCGATGCTGATCTTGTCCGCATCGATGACGCGCAGCAGCCGGCCTGTCTTCTCCGCCGCGGTGGCGATCGCGCTGGCCTTGCCCTTCACCTCGACCGTCACCGTGTCGAAGCGGCTTGCGCCGAGCACCGATACGCCGGCGGCTTTGAGACCTGAGGCGAGGCGGTCGGCAAGGCCGTGGATGCGACCGGCAATCGCCTGGAGGCCGGCAGGGCCATGCCAGATCGCATAGGCCGTGGCCATGTTGGCCAGCAGCGCCTGCGCGGTGCAGATGTTGGAGGTGGCCTTGTCGCGGCGGATGTGCTGCTCACGCGTCTGCAGCGCCAGCCGGTAGCCGGGGCGGCCCTTGGTGTCGGTCGACTGGCCGACGAGGCGGCCGGGCATCAGACGGGTCAGCTTGTCGGAAACGGCGCAATAAGCGGCATGCGGGCCGCCGAAACCCATCGGCACGCCGAAGCGCTGCATCGGACCGACGGCGATGTCGGCGCCGAGCTGCGCCGGCGCATCCGTCAGCGTCAGCGCCAGCGGATCGGCGATGAAGACGACCAGCGCGCCGGCGGCGCGGGCCTTCTCGATCGCCGCCTTGTGATCGCCATAGACGCCCAACGTGTCCGGCCAGGAGACGAGCAGGGCGGCGGTGTTGTCGTCGATCGTCTCGCCATCGACCTCGATGCCGAGCGGCTCGGCGCGGGTGCGCACGACGTCCAGCGTCTGCGGGTGCGGGGTGCCTGCAAGCGCCACCTTGGTGCGCTTGTCGCGATGATGGCGCAGCGCGATGCCGACGGCCTCGGCAACGGCGGTCGCTTCATCGAGCAGCGAAGCCGACGCCACCGGCAGGCCGGTGAGCTCGGTGACCAGGGTCTGGAAGTTGAACAGCATTTCCAACCGGCCCTGGCTGATCTCGGCCTGGTAGGGCGTGTAGGCCGTGTACCAGGCCGGATTCTCGAACAGGTTGCGCTGGATGACCGGCGGCACGAAGACGCCGTGATAACCGGCGCCGATGAAGCTCTTCAGCACCGTGTTCTTCGCCATCATCGCCGACAATTCGGCCAGCGCTTCGGCTTCGCTCGCCGGAGCGGGCAGGTCGAGTGGCCGATCGAGGCGGATCGACTTCGGCACGGCCTGGCTGATCAGCGTTTCGACGGATGGAACGCCGATGGCGGCGAGCATCGCCCTGACGTCGTTGACGGAGGGACCGATATGGCGGGCCGAGAAAGGAGCAGGTGCTGCGGTCATTTCCAAGATCCTGTTGTCAGCCGATATGGGCTTTGTAGGCGGCCTCATCCATGAGGCTGTCGAGTTGACCTTCGTCGGAGAGCTTCATCTTCCAGAGCCAGCCGTCGCCGGTCGCCGCCGAATTGACCAGCGAAGGGTCGGCCGACAGTGAGCCGTTGGCCTCGGTAATCTCGCCGTCGACCGGCGCGTAAACGTCCGAAGCCGCCTTCACGGATTCGACGACGACGGCGGTATCGCCCTTGGCGAGCTTGCGGCCAATTTCCGGCAGCTCGACGAAAACGAGATCGCCGAGCTGTTCCTGCGCATAGTCGGTGATGCCGACAGTGGCGACGCCGCCTTCGACGCGGAGCCATTCATGGTCTTCAGTGAAATAGGTCTTTGCCATTCGGAATCATCCTTTGCGGTAGCGGTGTGGGGTAAAGGGCAGGGACGTGACGTCGACCGGGATTTTCGTCCCGCGGACATCGGCGAAGAGTTTCGTGTCGGGCTTGGCCAGCGCGGTGTCGACATAACCCATGGCGACAGGGTGGCCGGTCGAAGGGCCGAAGCCGCCGGAGGTGACATGGCCGGCCGGATTGCCGCCGGCATCGACGAGCGTCGCGCCTGCGCGCACCGGCTGGCGGCCGTCGGGCTTCAGGCCGACGCGCTTCTGCGACGGCCCGCGCTCCAGGATCGAGCGCAGCGCGTCGGCACCGATGAAATGGCCAGTGGCGCGAACCTCCTTCGAGATCGCCCACATCAGCCCGGCGCTTGCCGGATCGATCTCCGGCGTCAGGTCCTGGCCATGCAGGCAGAGACCGGCTTCGAGGCGAAGGCTGTCGCGGGCGGCGAGGCCGATCCATTGCACGCGCTCGTCTTCCAGGAGTTTGGCGACGAGATCCCGCGCGTCCTTCTCCGGCAGGCCGATCTCGAAACCGTCCTCGCCGGTGTAGCCTGACCGGCTCATGAACCAGTTCTGGCGCGGCTCGATGCCATGCATGAAGAGCAGCGAGCCGGTCTCGATGCCGGCCCGTGCCAAAGCCGCCCAGGCATCCGGACCCTGAATCGCCAGGAAGACGCGGTCGAGCGGCTCGACCGTGGCGTCGAAACCGGCGGAGAGCGTGCGCAGATGCTTCTCGTCCTCGATGGCGTTGCCGGCATTGGCTACGACCATGAACCGGTCGTCGCCAAGGCGCGTGACGATCAGGTCGTCGATAATGCCGGCAGCCTCGTTGAGGAAAAAAGTGTATTTGGACTGCGAGATGTCCAGCGCGCCGGCATCAAGCGGGCAGGCCCGGTTCAACAGCGCCGCGGCGCCCGGACCGTCGACCTCGAACAGCTTCATATGCGAGATGTCGAACAGCCCGGCGTGCTCGCGCGTGTGCAGGTGCTCCTTCATCACGCCGGGCGGATAGGTGAGCGGCATCGACCAGCCGGCAAAAGCGCCGAAGCGCGCGCCCGCGGCCTGATGCAAATCCTCGAGGGGTAGGTGCCTGGTGTCTTCGCCTGTCATGTCTTCTCCAGAGTCGCACGCAATCGACCGCCATTGGCGGCCTGTTCCGTGCCCCTCTGTCTGAAGCCTGAGAGACTCGCGCCCCGTAACTCTGTCGGCAGCGCTTACACCTTCGGCGCGGGGCCAGGCCCCGACTTTCCAGAGTTGTCTTTCCCGTCAACGGTTCTTTTGCCTGAGAGATTTCGGGCGATTTCCCCTTCGGCGACAGCTTGCGCTGCTCTCTCCCGCAAACAGGTGGGACTCACAAACCGAGCCCCCGACGCGCCATCCATAGCTCGTTGACGACACCTTGTCACCTCCCAGCGACATGTTGCCGACAAGTCTTCGCTAACCACGCCATTTGCCCGTTTCTCAAGACACCGCTGTTAAACCTGACGGGATAACGCCGGCAAAAGGCGACAGGCAGGGACGGCAGATGGGCGAATTGATCATGAGCGCTCCGTTGGCGGGGCTGATGTCGAAGAACAAGATCACGGCTGAGAACGTGGCAATGCTGCGGCGCGAGGTATTCGCCGACGGCGTGGTGAGCCGCGGCGAGGCGGAGGCGCTGTTCGCGCTCGACCAGACGGCGCGCGACAAATGCGGAGAATGGGCACCGTTCTTCGTCGAGGCGGTGACCGACTACATCGTCCACCAGGAAAAGCCGGAAGGCTATATCTCGGAGGAGAATGCCGACTGGCTGGTCCGCACCGTCTCGCGTGACGGCATGGTCGACAGCCGCACGGCACTCGAGCTGCTGGTGCATGTGCTGGAGGAAGCGAAATCCTCACCCGGCCAGCTTTCGGCCTATGCGCTGGAGCAGGTCGCGCATGCGGTGATCGGCGGCAAGGGGCCGTTGATGATCGGCGGAGAGCTGGTTCCGGGCTTGATTGCCAGGGCCGAGGTCGATCTCCTTCGCCGCATCCTCCATGCCTTCGGCGGCGACGGCAACATCGCCATTACCAAAGCCGAGGCAGAGGTGCTGTTCAGGATCAATGACCGAACAGCGGCCGCAGACAATGATCCGTCCTGGAACGAGCTCTTCGTCAAGGCGATCGCCAACTATATCATGTGCTCGGCCGGCTACGAGCCGCCGACGCGCGAAGCGGCGCTGCGCCATGAAAACTTCCTTGACGAGGCAGGCCCGACGCTCGGTGGGTTCTTCAGCCGGATGGTGTCGGGCGGATTCGCCGCGGTCCTCGAAGCCTATCATTCTCCCGGCGATATCGAGGCCGAATGGGAAGCCAGGAACCGGGCCGCCGAGGCGCTTGCCCGCCGTGCCGAGACCATCGATGCCGACGAAGCCAAATGGCTGGTCGAGCGCGGCGGCGGCCAGCGGCCGCTGCGCGACAACGAGCGCGCGCTGCTGACGCTGATCAGGCACGCTTCGCCGGAAATCCATCCGGCGCTGAAGCCGCTGCTGGATAAAGTCGCTTAGGCGCTCTTAAATCGTCTTGCAAAGGATGATGTTGGAATGGCCTTCGGGCCATCCGGTGAGTTCGGCGATGCGCTCGAAACCGGCCTTTTCGTACAAGCCCGGCGCCTGGAAGTCGTGGGTCGAAACCCATATCCGCAGGGAGCCGCGCGCAGCGGCCTCCGCGACAAAGGCATCAAGCAGCTTCCTGCCGTGGCCAAGGCCGCAATAAGTTTCGTCGACCCACATCAGCGTGAGCTCGGCGATGCCGGCCCAGGAATGACCGGCGGCGATCCCGACGACGCGCCCTTGCTCATCCCGCAAGGCAAAGGTGAGGGCACGGTCGTCGTCACGACCGGTCAGCCGTCGGTTGTCGTCATGCAGACGCTCCTCGACGGCATCAAGCTCGGCAGACGGCAGATCGTGCTCGGCCCGCAGGCGAGGGATCATCAAATCCCGCCATACCAGTCGTAGCCATTATCCTCCCAATAGCCGCCGCGGCCGCCGCCGATAGTGGCGAAACTGTCGACCAGCTCGATCTTAGAAATGTATTTCGGCATCTTGTAGCCGAGCTGGCGCTCGACCCGGACGCGCAGCGGCGCGCCGTTCTCGACCGGAAGCGGCTTGCCGTTGAGACCGTAGGCCAAAATGGTCTGCGGATGGCGGGCATCGATCAGGTCGATGGTGCCGTAATATTTGATGTCGCCGGACAAACTCTGCTCGATCGTGTCGAGGCAGTGGAACATGACGTAGCGCGCCTGCGGCTTGACCACCGCCTGGTCGAGCACCAGCGACAGCGGCGTGCCGGTCCATTTGGCGATGCAGCTCCAGCCTTCGACACAGTCGTGGCGGGTGATCTGGGTGCGGCTCGGCATGTTCTGGAGCTGCTCGCGGGTCAGCGACAGCGGCTTCTCGACAAGGCCGGTCACCTCCAGGCGCCAGTCGGCGAAATTGTTGGCGAGCAGACCCTTGTAGGTGTCGTCATCGGGCGCCGTGACGCCATTCGGTCGCTGCGGCTGGCGGATATCGGCCTCGGTGAATTCCGGCGCCAGCGCGTCGCGGCCTGCAAGAAAGCGCTGCGCGCGGTAAGTCAGGCCATTGGCGTTTTCGAGGAAGCTGCGCAGGCCGCCGCCAATGCCGAGACCGCTGTCGAAGGCGTCGCAGCCCGACAATGCGATGCCTGACAGGCCCAGGCTGCCGGCGGTCAGGAACTTACGGCGCGTGATCTGGAATTTCGCCATGTCAGACGCTCCTCTCGGTCGACTGGTCGTGCTTCGCGGGCGGGTCCGTGCGGTACCAGCCGGTGATGATCGAGCGCAGCTCGTTGATCGGGCCGGCGGCGAGGATCATCAGGATGTGGACGATGAAGAAGAGGACGAGCAGCACCATGACGGTGAAATGGATGGTGCGCGCCGTCTGTCGGCCGCCAAGGATTTCGTTGAGCCACGGCAGCACCGAATCCATGCTCGGCGACATGGCGAGCCCGGTCACGATCATCAACGGCAGAGCCACGAACAGCACGCCGCCATAAGCCATCTTCTGCAGGGTGTTGTACTCGCGCGTGTGGTGGAATTTCAGCTTCGCGTGGTCGACGATGTCGCGCGGCAGCTTGCGCAGATCCGAGGGGCGAGGGGCGAGGTCGCGGCGGATATGGCCGTTGATCAGGCCGGCGATCAGCCAGACGAGCAGCGTGGTGGTCAGGATCCAGGCGAAGAAGAAATGCACGACGCGGGCGGTGCCAAGGTCGTAATAGGAGGGAATGGTCGCCCAGGCCGGAAAGGCGCGAGGCGTCTCTTGTCCCAGCGGACCCGACCAGCCGAGCACGCCGGTAGTGTCGAAGCGGTGGCCGAGGATTTCGGTGAAGCCGCGTGGGCCGTTGGCGGTGTTTTCGGCGCCGATCTCGAGAATGGTGTTGTTGAACTCGAAACCGGACTGCTTGCCGAGATAAAGCTGCGGCCGCGCATTGAAGATCTGCAGGCCGGAAAGCAGCATGAAGAACAGCGAGAAAGCCCAGAGCCAATGGGTCAAGCGCGTCCAGCGCGACTGCCGGTAGATGAGGGTGGTGTCCTTGCCGCCCGCCTTGGGGGCGGATTGGTTGTTGGCAACAGCGTCCATCTTGCCTCCGGCCGCCTCAGGCAGGCGGCTTCTCAGGTCCTTGTCTTCCCCTCAATACGTCACCGCACAAGGCAATGTTTCATGCGATCACGGATTTATTACGGAGGGCCTAGGCTGACCGCGAGATTGACCGCCGCGGCAACGATCACCGTGTTGAAGAAAAAGCTCAGGATCGAGTGGACAAGCACGACAAGGCGCATTTGCGAGGTGGTTATGGCGGTGTCCGCCGTCTGCGCCGTCATGCCGATGACCGTCGCGAAATAGAGGAAGTCCCAACCTTCTGGTCTTTTGCCGCCGGGAAAATCGAGGCCGCCGACCGGCATTTTCTTCTGGGTTTTCTGATCGATCTCGCCTCCATCCTTCCAATAGACATGCGCATAGTGAAGCGACGCCATGGCGTGGATGGTGAACCAGCCGAGCGGGATCGACAGCATGGCGAAGGCAAGCTGCCAAGGGTGCGCCGCATCTTTCTGATTGATCAAAAGAAACAGCGAGACGATGGCCGCAACGACGACGAAGAACGTGACGGCGAAGATAAGCAGCACGGGCATGTCCGTCGCGCGCGCGTTCCTGCTGAGATAGCGGCCGGTGAGGCTCGGCATCAGCGCCAGCACCATGGCGATATAGCTCACGAAGAACACATTGGCGCCGATGGAGTAGGGGAGCGGTGCCTTGAGCAGAAGAGCCACCAGTAGGGCGACGATGCCGATCGCAAAGGCCAGTGCGAACTGCATGTGGCGATGCATCGGCGTCTTGAGGTCTTCACCCATGGGTCGGGTCCCTGAAGACGTTGGATCAATCCGGTGTGACGGATTTGAGCGCGCGCCGCAAGATGCGGTCGAGCTCGCCTAGAAACTGCGACCTGTCCTTTTGCGTGAAGGAGGCATTGAAGCCGCGGCTTTCGCCGGTCTCGCGCAGATGCTGCTTCAGATCGCGCATCGCCACCGCCATGCCGATGGTTTCCGGGGTGAACGGGCGTCCGGTCGGCCCCAGCACATGCGCGCCGAGCGCCACCGTGCGCGCGGCAAGCGGAATGTCGGCCGTCACCACGATGTCGCTCTCCCTGGCGTTCTCGACGATCCAGTCGTCCGCGGCATCGGCGCCTTTGGAGACGACGACATTGCGGATCATCGGATCGCGCGATGGGCGCAGGCCGCCATTGGAGACATAGGTGACGACAACCCCATGACGCTCGGCGACCTTCTCGACCTCGGCCTTGACCGGGCAGGCGTCGGCATCGACGTAGATCATGATTTCCCGAGCGATCGGCGACTCCTGGCGGCTATTTGTCTTCCGGCGCCAGTTCCACCAGCAACCGAGTGACGATCATGTCACGCAGCACGATGCCCTCCGGCACCCCGGCGGCGGTGATGGCCACGAGTCTGGCTGTATTCTCGCTTTGCATTTTCTGCAAGGCGTCGACGTTGCTGGCCGTGTCGGCGATGGATTTGTCGGAGAAGCCGCCGACCGTCCGAATCGCCGCCGGATCGGACCCCCGCAGGACAGCCATCAGACGGCTGATCTGCTCAGAGTTCCTGTTATCGGTCAGCTGCGCCAGCACGACGCTGCCCTTGGCTGAGGCGACATACTTTCCGGCAGGGTCGATGACCACTACCGACATGTCGGGATCATGTTGCGATAGGACACGGATATACTCTGCAATGACGGGCGCCTGATAATAGTCGCCACGGCCAAGCTGCAAAGTCATGCTCACCGGCTTTCCCGGCGCCAAATTGCGATCGACATTCTCAAGCTGGACGAAGTCGCCCTTGGCGACGAACTCGCCTTCGACAATGGAAGAACTGATCGGTATCGGGTCGATTGTCTTCTTGGCTTCCTCGCGGAATTTCGCGCCCCAGCCACCCGGCCCGGTGAACTCGCTGATATCGCCGGACACTACCCCATAAGCGAGCAACGGAATGATCATGAGAGCGATCAGGGTTACACTGTCGCCAAGGGAAAACCGTTTGATGCCATAAGCGAGAACTATCCCGATCAAGAGCACGGCCGCTGCGATGGCTGTTGCCAGCATTTGTCCCTCCGGGCGAACGTCGACCAATGGGCGATCTTTCGATCGCCCATTGGCAATTTCCATGAAGCATTTCACGCAGGAGCGCCCGGTCGTCACCGGACCGACTGGGCTCAGGCCGGCAGCGCGCCGGACTTCTTCGCCGTCCAGGTGGCCATATAGTCCATCAGGCCGGGGTTGAGGCAGTCATAGGGCTCGAGCCCAATCGATCTCAGTTGCGCGCGGATACCGTCCATGCGGCTGGGGTCGACGCCGGATTCGATGATCGAGGAGACGAAGGCGGCGAAGCCCGGCGGCGACCAGCCGTCCTCTTCGAAGCGTTCCGGATGGATGAAGGACAGGCCTTTGAAGGGATGGTCGCGCTCGACCGGGCCATGCATGTGGACGCCGCAGCCGGTGCAGGCGTGGCGCTGGATCAGCGCCGAAGGATCGACCACCTTCAGCTTGTCTCCATTCTCGGTGACGGTGACGTCGCCGGTACCGGCGACGGCCACGACCGAGAATATGGCGCCTTCCGGCTTCCAGCATTTGGTGCAGCCGCAGGCGTGGTCGTGAGCGATCTGGCCCTTGACCTTCACCTTCACAGGGTTGCTGGTGCAGAGGCAGACCAGCGTGCCGCCGGAGAAGGATGCGCTTTCCTTCGGCAAGCCATTGTCAATCTTCGGATGCAGTTTTTCGGCCATTCCATTCCTCCCATGTTTTACCACAGAGGTCGCCGGCGTTCCGGCCTGCGGCCTAGTGGCTTTCCTCAGTAAACCACGACGCTCCGGATCGACTTGCCCTCATGCATGAGGTCGAAACCCTTGTTGATGTCCTCGAGCTTCAGCGTATGGGTGATCATCGGATCGATCTCAATCTTCTTTTCCATGTACCAGTCGACGATCCTGGGCACATCGGTGCGGCCGCGCGCGCCGCCGAAAGCGGTGCCCATCCAGGTGCGGCCGGTGACCAGCTGGAAGGGCCGCGTCGAGATCTCCTGGCCGGCGCCGGCGACGCCGATGATGACCGACTTGCCCCAACCGCGATGCGAGGCTTCCAGCGCCTGGCGCATCACCTTGGTGTTGCCGGTGCAGTCGAATGTGTAGTCGGCGCCGCCGATCTGGTCGGCGCCGCGCTTGGTCATGTTGACCAAGTAAGGCACGATGTCGCCGTCGATCTCCTTCGGATTGACGAAATGCGTCATGCCGAATTTCTCGCCCCAGGCCTTCTTGTCGTTGTTGACATCGACGCCGATGATCATGTCGGCGCCGGCCAGACGTAGCCCCTGGATGACGTTGAGGCCAATGCCGCCGAGGCCGAAGACGACGGCCGTCGCCCCTTGCTCGACCTTGGCCGTGTTGATGACGGCGCCGATGCCCGTGGTGACGCCGCAGCCGATGTAACAGATCTTGTCGAAGGGCGCGTCGGGATTGACCTTGGCGACAGCGATCTCCGGCAGCACGGTGAAGTTGGAGAAGGTCGAGCAGCCCATGTAATGGAACAGTTTTTCGCCGCCGAGCGAGAAGCGCGAGGTGCCGTCGGGCATCAACCCCTGGCCCTGTGTGGCGCGGATGGCGGTGCACAGATTGGTCTTGCGCGACAGACAGGACGGGCACTGGCGGCATTCGGGCGTGTAGAGCGGGATGACATGGTCGCCCTTCCTGACCGAGGTCACACCCTTGCCGATATCGACGACGATGCCGGCGCCCTCATGGCCCAGGATCGCCGGAAACAGCCCTTCCGGATCGGCGCCCGACAGCGTGAACTCGTCGGTGTGGCAGATGCCGGTCGCCTTGACCTCGACCAGAACCTCACCCTCGCGCGGACCTTCGAGGTCCACCTCCATGATCTCCAGCGGCTTTCCGGCGGCAACGGCAACGGCGGCACGCGTTTTCATGAGGCATTCCTCCCAAGCGATCTGTAAGTTTTAGCTAACGGCAGGCTGCCCGTGGCGAATGCCAGCCTGCCATCATTTAGTGTTGGGGTAACATTAGCGAGTTCCGTGCGGACGGCCAATGTCTCTTGCGACGTTTTTCGGCGCGGTTTCTGCAATCGGTGCCAGCCTTGGGAGCCTGCCCGTGGCACTTGAGGCGCGCCGGAATTATCCATAGAACTGGTCCGCTTCGCCGGAGGAACGACATCCGAATGTTCAAGAAGATCCTAATCGCCAATCGCGGCGAGATCGCCTGTCGCGTCATCAAGACGGCGCGCAAGATGGGCATTGCCACCGTCGCGGTCTATTCGGATGCCGATCGCGATGCCGTGCATGTCGAAATGGCCGACGAAGCGGTGCATATCGGCCCACCGCCCGCCGCGCAGAGCTATCTCCTGCCGGAGAAGATCATCGCCGCCTGCAAGGAAACCGGCGCCGAGGCCGTCCATCCGGGCTACGGCTTCCTGTCGGAGCGCGCCTCATTTTGCGAGGCGCTGGAGAAAGAAGGCATCGTCTTCATCGGACCGAAGTCCAAAGCCATCAAGGCGATGGGCGACAAGATCGAATCGAAGAAGTTCGCCAGCGAAGCCAAGGTCTCGACCGTGCCTGGATGGCTCGGTGTCATCGAAGATGCCGACCATGCCGAGCGGATCGCCGGCGAGATCGGCTATCCGGTCATGATCAAGGCCTCGGCCGGCGGCGGCGGCAAGGGCATGCGCATCGCCTGGAGCCAAGCGGAGGTGCGCGACGGCTTCGACCGGGCGCGTTCGGAGGCGAAAAGCTCCTTCGGCGACGACCGCGTCTTCATCGAGAAATTTGTCGTCGATCCGCGCCATATCGAGATCCAGGTGCTGGCTGACGCGCATGGCACGGCGCTCTATCTCGGTGAGCGCGAGTGCTCGATCCAGCGCCGCAACCAGAAGGTGGTCGAGGAGGCGCCGTCGCCATTCCTCGACGCCAAGACCAGGAAGGCGATGGGCGAGCAGGCGGTGGCGCTGGCGAAAGCCGTCGACTACCAGAGCGCCGGCACGGTCGAGTTCATCGTCGACAAGGACAAGAACTTCTATTTCCTCGAAATGAACACGCGATTGCAGGTCGAGCATCCGGTGACTGAACTGGTCACCGGCATCGACCTGGTCGAGCAGATGATCCGCGTCGCCGCCGGGGAGAAGCTCGGCATCAAGCAGAGCGATGTGAAGCTCAACGGCTGGGCGGTGGAAAGCCGCCTCTATGCCGAGGATCCTTTCCGCAACTTCCTCCCGTCGATCGGCCGGCTGACCCGCTATAGGCCGCCGCAGGAGGGCACGTTCGGCGACATCGTCATCCGCAACGATACCGGCGTCACCGAAGGCTCCGAAATCTCGATGTTCTATGACCCGATGGTGGCGAAGCTCTGCACCTGGGCGCCGACAAGGCTTGAGGCCATCGACGCCATGTCGGAGGCGCTCGACAGCTTCCTCGTCGACGGCATCGAGCACAACATTCCGTTCCTTTCGGCGCTGATGCAGCACCCGCGCTGGCGCGAGGGACGGCTGTCGACCGGCTTCATCGCCGAGGAGTATCCGGACGGTTTTTCGCCGGTCGCGCCGGATGGCGAGGAGAGGGCGGTTTTCGCCGCCGTCGCAACCGCGATCGAACTTTTGCGCCGCGACCGGCTCGACCGGCTGAGCGGCCGGCTGGCGCCGCATTCCGGCCATCTCAAGCGCGACTGGGTGGTGAAAATCGGCGCAGCCTATCTTCCGGTCGAGATTGTCGACGGCATGGTCTCGATCCCGATGGAGGTCGATCTGTCGATCGACGGCGGCAAGCCGCTGACCGTTGCCTCCGACTGGCGTCCAGGCGATGCGATCTGGCATGGCACGGTCGGCGGCAGCCGGATCGCGGCGCAGGTCCGGCCCGTGCTGAACGGTCTTCGCATCGCCTGGAAAGGCATGTCGGTTACGGTTCAGGCCATGCTGCCGCGCACCGCGGAGCTGGAAAGGCTGATGCCGGAAAAGCTGCCGCCAGACACCTCGAAGATGCTTCTCTGCCCGATGCCGGGCCTCGTCGTCTCGATCGCGGTGGCCGAGGGCCAAGAGGTCAAGGCCGGCGAGACGCTTGCCGTGGTCGAGGCCATGAAGATGGAAAATGTGCTGCGTGCCGAGCGCGACCTCACGATAGCCAAGCTCAACGCCAAGCCAGGCGACAGCCTGGCGGTCGATGCGGTGATCATGGAGTTCGCCTGAGAAGAGGCGGTAGCCAGCCGGCCTAAGCCTGTGCCCTGTCGGTCATTTGTGCTGGACTGGCACGGCCGCGTCCGGGACAATACATCTCAACAGATTGAGTCTTTGGGACAGCGCGAAAAAACATGGCGGATGAACGACTTCCACGCGATCCGTTGCAGCGCGAAGCAGCCGTGAGGGCCGCGCGGCCGGAAGCGCCGGCGCGGACCTTTATCCATTTGCGCGTGCACTCGGCCTATTCGCTTCTCGAAGGCGCGCTTCAGCTTGGCGCGATCGTCGGCCATGCGGTCAAGGACGAGGCGCCGGCGATAGCGGTCACCGACACCAACAATTTGTTCGGCGCGCTGGAATTCGCCCAGAAGGCGGTCAAGGACGGCGTCCAGCCGATCATCGGCTGCCAGGTCGATCTCGCCTTTTCCGGCGAGGCGAGCGATGGCCAGCGCGACCGTCGCCGGCATGGGCCGGAGATGTCGCCGGTCGTGCTGATCGCCGCCAGCGAGGCTGGCTATGCCAATCTCGTGCGGCTGATCAGCAAGGTGTATCTGGAGACGCCGCCCGGCGAGCCGGTGCACCTCACCAGCGCCATGCTGGAAGGCCGGTCCGATGGGCTGATCTGCCTGACCGGCGGCCCGCGCGGTCCGATCGGCAGCGCGCTCAAAGCGGACCGGCGCGACCTCGCCGAACAGCGGCTGCTGTTCCTCAAGGGTCTGTTCGGCGACAGGCTCTATGTCGAGCTGGAGCGGGTCGCCGGCTATGACCGCATGGTCGAAAAGTCGACGGTCGACCTTGCCTACACGCACGACCTGCCGCTGGTCGCCACCAACGAGGCGTTTTTCTCCAAGCGCGAGGATTACGAGGCGCATGACGCCCTGATCGCCATCGCCGAGGGATCAGTGGTCGCAGCGGACAATCGCCGGCGGCTTTCGCCGGACAATTTCCTGCGCAGCCAGGCCGAGATGGCGCGGCTGTTCTCGGACCTGCCGGAAGCGATCGACAACACGGTCGAGATCGCGATGCGCTGCTCCTACTATCCGAAGAACCGCAGCCCGATCCTGCCGCGCTTCACCGGCGCCGACGCGGCCGACAAGGACGCGGCGGAAAAGGCGGAAGCCGCAGAGCTTGCCCGCCAGGCGCGCGAGGGGCTGGAGGCGCGGCTTGCCGCGCACGGCCCGACGCCGGGCTACACGGTCGAGCAATATCGCGAGCGGCTCGAATTCGAGCTCGGCATCATCGAGAAGATGAAGTTTCCGGGCTATTTCCTGATCGTCGCCGACTTCATCAAATGGGCGAAATCGCAAGGAATTCCGGTGGGGCCGGGGCGCGGTTCGGGCGCCGGTTCGCTGGTCGCCTATTCGACCACCATCACCGACATCGACCCGCTGCGTTTCTCGCTGCTGTTCGAGCGCTTCCTCAACCCAGACCGCGTCTCGATGCCGGACTTCGACATCGACTTCTGCCAGGACCGCCGCGAGGAGGTCATCCGCTACGTCCAGCAGAAATACGGCCGCGACCAGGTGGGCCAGATCATCACCTTCGGTACGCTGCAGGCGCGCGCGGTGCTGCGCGACGTCGGCCGTGTGCTGCAGATGCCTTACGGCCAGGTGGACAAGCTCTCAAAGATGGTGCCGCAGAACCCGGCCAATCCGGTCAAGCTGGCGGATGCGATCGCCAACGAGCCGCGCTTCGCCGAGGAAGCGGAGAAGGAGCCGATCGTGCAGACGCTGCTCGACACGGCGCAGAAGCTCGAAGGCCTGTACCGCCACGCCTCGACGCATGCCGCCGGTATCGTCATCGGCGACCGGCCGTTGTCCGAGTTGGTGCCGATGTACCGCGATCCGCGCTCGGACATGCCGGTCACCCAGTTCAACATGAAATATGTCGAGCAGGCCGGGCTGGTGAAGTTCGACTTCCTCGGCCTGAAAACGCTGACCGTGCTGGAAACGGCGGTGAAGCTCATCCGCCGGCGCGGCGTCGACATAGACCTTGCCCGCATTCCGCTCGACGACAAAGAGACTTACTCGATGCTGTCGCGCGGCGAGGTCGTCGGCGTGTTCCAGGTTGAAAGTGCCGGCATGCGCAAGGCGCTGATCGGCATGCGGCCGGACTGCATCGAGGACATCATCGCGCTGGTGGCGCTCTACCGCCCCGGCCCGATGGAGAACATCCCGACCTACAATGCCAGAAAGCATGGCGAGGAGGAGATGGCCTCGATCCATCCCAAGATCGACCATCTGGTGAAGGAAACGCAAGGCGTCATCGTCTACCAGGAACAGGTGATGCAGATCGCGCAGGAGCTGTCCGGCTATTCGCTCGGCGAAGCCGACCTCTTGCGCCGCGCCATGGGCAAGAAGATTCGCGCCGAGATGGACAAGCAGCGCGAGCGCTTCGTGTCCGGCGCGGTCGAACGCGGCGTCTCCAAGCCGCAGGCCGACTTCATCTTCGATCTTCTGGCGAAGTTCGCCGACTACGGCTTCAACAAGTCGCATGCCGCCGCTTATGCGGTGGTGTCCTATCAGACCGCCTATCTCAAGGCGCATTACCCGGTCGAGTTCCTGGCGGCGTCGATGACGCTCGACATGAGCAACACAGACAAGCTGGCCGACTTCCGCCAGGACGCCATGCGCCTCGGCATCGAGGTGGTGGCGCCGTCGGTGATGACCAGCTTCCGCCCGTTCGAAGTGGGTGAAAACAAGATCTTCTATTCTCTGGCGGCGCTCAAAGGCGTGGGCGAGGCGGCGGTCGAGCACATCGTCGCCGTGCGCGGCGAGAAGCCGTTCAAGAACCTTGCCGATTTTTGCGAGCGGGTCGATCCGAAGATCGTCGGCAAGCGCGTCTTCGAAAGCCTGATCATGGCCGGTGCGCTGGATTGCTTCGGCAACGACCGCGCGCAGATGATGGCTGGGGTCGAGCGGATGATGGGGCTTGCCTCGCTGGCGCAGCAGAACGCCATCTCCGGCCAGGCCGACATTTTCGGCGCATCGCTCGGCAGCCAATCGCAGGCGCTCAACCTGCCGGCGACCGACCCTTGGCTTGCAGCCGACCGGCTGCACCGCGAGTTCCAGGTGGTGGGTTTCTATCTCTCCGCGCATCCGCTGGACGAGTACAAGGCCGCGCTTCAGAAGATGCGGGTGCAGAACTGGGCGGAATTCTCGGCCGCCGTCAAACGGGGCGCGGCCGCCGGGCGGCTTGCCGGCACCGTCACCACCAAGCAGGAGCGCAAGACCCGCACCGGCAACAAGATGGGCGTGGTGCAGTTTTCCGATACGACCGGCCAGTATGAGGCGGTGCTGTTCTCGGAAGGCCTGGCGCAGTATCGCGACATGCTGGAGCCCGGCCGCTCGGTGGTGATCACCGTTTCGGCCGAAGACCGGCCGGAAGGCATCAATCTGCGCATCCAGACCGTGCAGTCGCTGGAAGACGAAGCCAGCCGCATCCAGAAGGCGCTGCGCATCTTCGTGCGTGACGCAGCACCCCTCGGCACGCTCGCCAACCAGCTTTCGGTCAAGGGCGAAGGGCAGGTGAGCTTCGTGCTGATCAAGGATGCAGGACAGGGCGAGGTCGAGATCGAGCTGCCCAGCCGCTACCGCATCTCGCCGCAAGTGGCGTCGGCAATGCGCGCGGTGCCGGGCGTGGTCGAGGTGGAGTTGGTTTAGCTCAGGGCGTTGCCGCCTCAGCCTCCGCCACTTGCGGCGTCTTCTTCTGCAAATTGAGCAGGTTGCCGGCCAGAATCAGCGCCGCGCCGCCGGCGGTGAAGATGTCGATCTGTTCGTGATAGAGCAGCCAGCCGACAAACGCCGACAGCGGCACCCGCAGGAAATCCATCGGCGAGATGAGGGTGGCGTCCGCATAGGCCAGTGCGCGCGCCATGCAGAAGTGCGACGACATGCCTGTGAAAGCGATTACCACGATCCATGGCCAGAGCGAAAGCGGCGGGTTGCGCCACTCGTAGAGCGCGGGCAGCAGGCCGAGCACCGACTGGATGATCAGCATCCAGAAGATAATGCGCACGACGCTGTCTGTCCTCGTCAGCGATTTCACCATGACCACCGAACAGCCGAAGCAGACCGCGGCGCCCAGTACGATGAGCTGCCCCGGATTGACCGAGCTGACGCCTGGACGCACGATGATGATCACCCCGATCAGGCCGAGCACGATAGCCGTCAGCCTGGGCCTGGAGAGCCGTTCGCCAAGAAAACCGACTGCGAAAACCGCGGTCCAGATCGGTGTGGTGAATTCAATGGAAATCAGCACGGCGAGTGGTATCAGCGTCAGCGCATAGAGCCACGCCGCCTGGCCGGTATAGTGGATGACATTGCGGGCGATATGCGTAAACGGGCGTTTCGTGAGCATCGCCCGGAAGCCGCCGCTTGTCATCACCAGCGGCAGCAGGATGAAGAAACCGATCACCGAGCGCAGCTCCAGCACCTGGAAGACGTTGAGATCGCTGGTCGTGGCGCGGCCGGCAACGGTCATCGCCAGGAAGGAGGCGATTGACAGCGCCATCCAGAATGCGGCTTTGGGGATCGAGGGAGCGGGTGCCATTTGGGGCTCTATCTCGCAAGCCCGGACCTGGCCTGCAACCGTTAGCGACGTTATTCCACTGGGCCAGGGATTCGTGTCAAAAAACAGTCATCGCCGCGGCGGAACCTGACGCCTGGGCATCCGTTAAGCCCACGCCTTCCGTCGGCAGGCGCCGGCCGAACCGTTTCGTACTTTTCCTGGAATTGTACTAGTGATCGCGAGAGGGGAACGCCTTGATGAAATCGACCGCTGCCTTGCTGGCCGCCGCCTGTCTTTTCTGCGCGACCGGCGCGCATGCCGACGAGGCGGCCTGCCTGCGTTCGCTGCAGGGCGAGTTTTCCGGCAAGGGAACGGTCAGGATCAGGACGAACACGCCGGTGATGAACATCAACTGCACCTTCACCTCGGACGCGACGGCGGACTCGCTGTCGCTCGACGGCACCTGCCGCGCGCTGCTGATCATGTCGCGCGAAATCCGCGCCGACCTGAAGGTCAGCGGGGCGAGCTACACCGGCACCTATATCGGCTCGCGCAGCGGACCCGCCGGGCTCAACGGAAGCCGCAAGGGCGATGCGATCGACCTCGACATCCATTGGGCGAAAGTCGTCAATGGCGACCGCGACGCGGAGCTGACGGTCGAGAAGATCGGGCCGGACAATATGCGCATGACGGTGACCGACATGGATCCGGCCACCGGCAAGATGGTGGTGACCAGCCGGATGGATCTGAAGCGCAACTGACCGTTGCTTTGACGCAATTCCGGACGGAAAACCGCTCACACTTTTCCTGGAATTGCTCGAAACCTCAATCCTCCAGCGGCTCGGGCGGATTGGCGGCACGGCCCTTGCCGAATGTATAGCCGGTCTCGACCGCTTTCCTGCCGAACTTGTCGCGCAACGTGTCCATCGCGCCTTCGGCCAGCGCGCGCTTGCGCGACTGGATGTCGACCAGGTCGGGCGGGTCGGCCTTGTCGTCATTGGAGAGATCGCTGACGCCGATGCCGAGCAGGCGGAACTTCGTGCCGTCGGCTTCGCGGCGCAACAGGTCGAGGCCGGTCTGGAAAATGCGGTCGGCAAGGCGCGTCGGATCGCCGAGCTGGCGGTTGCGGGTGCGGGTCTTGAAATCCTGGGTCTTCAGCTTCAGCACCACGGTGCGCCCCGCAATGCCGGATTTCTTCAGCCGGGCCGAGACCTTTTCCGACAGGCCGCGCAGCACCGGCACCAGTTCCGACAGGGCGCCGATGTCATTATCGAAAGTGGTTTCGGCCGACACGCTCTTGGCATCGCCGCCGGGGTCGACCGGGCGGTCGTCTTCGCCGCGCGAGAGCCGGTAGAGCCGGTCGCCCATGACGCCATAGCGGCGCATCAGGTCGCCGCGCTCCATGCGCTGCAATTGCGCGATCATGCGGATGCCGTCGCGCTCCAGCGTCGCGGCCAAAGCCTTGCCGACGCCCCAGATCAGCGTCACCGGCTGCGCGGCGAGGAAGCTTGGCGCCTCCGCTTCGCCGATCACCGAAAAGCCGCGCGGCTTGCGGAAATCCGAGGCGATCTTGGCCAGGAACTTGCAGTAGGAAAGGCCCGCCGAGACGGTGATGCCGAGTTCCTTTTCCACCGTCTGCGCGAAGCGCGCCAGCACCAGCGCCGGCGGCATGCCGTGCAGACGCTCGGTGCCGGCGAGGTCGAGAAACGCCTCGTCGATCGACAGCGGCTCGACCTGCGGCGTCAGCGCCAGCATCAACGCGCGGACCTGGCGGCCGACGCCGACATATTTCTCCATATTGGGCGGGATCACCACCGCTTCCGGGCAGAGTTCCAGCGCCTTGAACATTGGCATGGCCGAGCGAACGCCCTGGATGCGGGCGATGTAGCAGGCGGTGGAGACGACGCCGCGCCGGCCGCCGCCGACGATGACCGGCCGGTCCTTCAGCGCCGGATTGTCGCGCTTTTCGATCGCCGCGTAGAAGGCGTCGCAATCGATATGGGCGATCTTCAGCCGGTAGAGCTCGGCGTGTCGGACAAGGCGCGGACTTCCGCAGCGATCGCAGCGCCGCGTCTCAGAGCGCTGGAACGCCAGGCAGTCACGGCAAAAACCGTGTTCGGGATTGTTGACAGGAGCCGCCATCGCTGCGAACATAAAGAGAACAAACGCAATGGTACGACAGCGCAGGGCTGGCAACAAGCTTGGCCTGGGGAGAACGCATGAGCACGACCATAGCACCGCTGACCCCCGAGCGCTGGGCCGATTTCGAGGACCTCTTCGGCAAGCAGGGCGCCTGTTACGGCTGCTGGTGCACGCATTTCCGGCTGGCACCGGCGGAGCGCCGCGCCAGCGACAAGGAGCGCAATAAGGATCTTATCAAGGCGCGCGTCGAGGCAGGTCCGCCGCCGGGGCTCCTGGCGTTCGAGGAGGGCAAGGCCGTCGGCTGGATGCAGGTCGGCCCGCGCGCAGACGTGCCCGAGTGGAACAATCAAGGGAGGGGTTCGGCGCCGGTTGACCCGGCCGACGCCGGCGACCCGGATGTCTGGGCGATCTCCTGCTTCTTCATCCGCGTCAAAGCGAGGGGCCGCGGCGTCACGCACCGGCTCGTCAAGGGCGGCATCGCCTTCGCCCGCGAGAATGGCGCGAGGCTGCTGGAAGCCTGCCCGATCGACCTGTCGCGCGATTCGCGTTCGATCGGGCTTTTCGTCGGTTCGTCGCGGGTGTTCGAGAAGGCCGGCTTCGAAAGGCTAGTGGAGCGCAAGCCCGGCCGGCCGCTGATGCGGCTGGTGCTTTAGCCGGATACGCTTTTGGCCTACAGTCGGCGTCTTGCGGCTGTAACGCTTCTTGCCTACCAGAAGCACCATTGTTTCGTCTTCCGACAGCACGGAGAACCGACGTGAAGCGTATTTTGCCACTTGCCTTTGCCCTCGCGCTCAGCGCGCCAGCCTTTGCCCAGACCGTGGACAATCAAGGCGCCAAGCAGCTTTCCGACGATCTGGCGCGCTATTTCGGCAAGCAGGCGTTCGACAAGGGCGTGCTCAAGGTTTCGGTGGAGGGCGACGCCTACAAGATCGCGCTCGACATCAAAGCGCTCGTCAATGCGGTGCCGGAGCAGAAGCTCCTGAAGTTCGACATGGCCCCGTACGCGCTGATGGTGAAGCCGCGCAGCGACGGGTCGTGGGACGTCTCGTCAAATTTCTCGCAGGGCGCCTCATTCGAGCTCGAAGGGCCGGAGGGCCGCCAGAGCATGGAATTCACGATCAAGGACGGCAAGCTGACCAGCGTCTACGATCCGGCCCTTGCGGCCTTCACCAATGCAACCAGCTCCTTGGCCGGGATGACAATGACGTCCCGGGACGCCAAGCAGCAGGCCGATGCCTCGACCGGCGCCGGCACCGCCACGGTTGTCGCGACCAAATCCGCCAGTGGCGGCGTCGACTTCAGGGCGACTCAAAAGGTCTCGGACTTCGTCGAGACCATCAAGATCAACGATGCCGACAACGGGATGAATTTTCCGCTTACCTTGAAAACGCCGGAACTTTCCGTTGACGCAAACGGCAAGGGCGTCCGGACCAAGCCGCTGCTCGACCTGCTCGCCTTTGCCGTGGCGAATGAGGACGAAGCGAAACTCAAGGCGAACCAGGCAGAGCTCAAATCGCTGATGCTGGCCGCGCTGCCGATCTGGCAAAGGATCGACGGCAATTACGGCTTCAAGGATTTCGAGGTGGAGAGCCCTGTCGGCAAGTTCGGGGCGAAGCAATTCAGCACCGCATTCGGCATGGACGGCGTCTCCCAGAACGGCAAGGTCGATTACACGATCAAGGCATCGGGGCTGACGATCCCGCATCAGACCCTGCCCGAATGGACCACCCCCTTGCTGCCAACCGACGTCGACCTGAATTTCGGCGGCGCCAATATCGATCTCGATACGATGGCGAAGAAGGCGATCGAAGCCTTTGATCTCAATAAGGAACCACCGCTTTCGGATGAATTCGGCAAGGCTCTGGTCGCCGATTTCAAGGCCAAGAATCCCAAGGTCGTCATCGGGCACAGCACGGTGAAAAACGGCGACATCGAGGTCGCGCTGGAAGGCGAGATGACATTTCCAGGCGAGAAACCGGATGCGAGCGTGACCATCGACGTCGCCGGCTATGACAAGATCGTCGATGCCCTGAAGGAAGGCGCCAAGAGCGATGAGCAGATGGCGCAGGCCTTTCCCTTTGCCCTGGCCGTCAAGGGCTTCGGCAAGACGTTGCCGGACGGTCGCCTGGAGTGGGTGATCAACACCAAGGCCGATGGGTCCGTCGCGGTCAATGGCGCTATGCTGAAGGGCCCGGACGAGGTCCAGGACGACAGCGCGGGACAGGACGACAATTCGAGCGGCGATGACGGCGCGAACGGAACGGACGATTCCACCGGAGGCGACGATTCGGACGGCGGCGACAATGGCGGGGCGGGCGCAAAGCTGCAGCCCTGAGCGTTTAAGCTAGTTCCCAGACACAGGGATCTTGAAGGGTTGCCGTTTGTTCCGGCGCAAGATTTTCCGTTCATTTCCGTGAACTCAGCGCAAACGCCTGGGATTGGTTGAAGCCGACTCCAACGTCGTCATTCTATGGCGGAGCAAGGAGCGGAGCGACGCGCGCAGACCATAGAATCCATGCCGTGACTTGGAAGCGCCGCCACGGTGCGGAATTCTGCTCCGTTGCACGCCTTGGCGAAGGTAACGGCATGGATTCCAGGGTCTTCGCGACGGAGCTTCGCTCCTGCTCCGCCCTGGAATGACGATCGCGATGGGCGTTTCGGCCAATCTCCAAGGCATGCCACCTCCAAGGCAAACAGAGCTGACTGGTCAAAATCCCTGTGCTGGGGAACTAGGGCGTTTCACCGTTTCACGGAAACGGCGAAGCGCCCTGCCTACAGCGGTCGCCGAGCCAACCGCTCACGGTTCTCCCAGGGTTACGCTAAAGCCCAAGAGCGCGCGCGATCTTGGGCGCGGCCTCGCGCCAGTCCTCGACCGAGACGATGTCCTCCGGCGTCGGCGGCAGGAAGGCGCGCAGCGAGTTGTCGGCCATCAGATGGAAGAGGTGGGCGTCGGCCACGGAATTGCGCGCCGAGACCAGGTTGGAGGGCTGGTCGTCGACAAAGGCGACCGGCCGGCCTTTGAGGCCGCGCAGCTTGGCGATGGCCGGCCCCTTAGCCATCTCCGTCGTCAGCAGCGGGTAGTCGAGCCCCAGCGCATTGAGATGGGCGCGGCGCACCGCGCGATGCTTGTGTGGCATGGCGGTCAGCAGGACGATCTCGGCGCCTTGGCCAAGCATCGCCAGGGCGTCCGCCGCGCCCTCGGTGATGCTTTGCCAATCCGCCTGGGTGTCGAAGAAATCGCCCAGCAGCGCCGTCACTTCCGGCTGTTCGATCAGCCGGCCGGTCGCCGTTTCGGCGATGTTGCCTGTCAATCGGAAGGACGAGAGCGTCAGCCCGAAGCCGCGCGTTTTGAGGAAATGCGGAAAGCGCCGGACGAATTCCAGCACGACATCGTCGACATCGAGCACCAGCAGCGGCCGGTCGTCGTCGGCAAGCTCTTCGATCTGCCTCGCCGTCTCGGGATCGTCGCTCATGTCGAGCGCTCGTGATCGTCGTTGCCGAGCGGGAGGGCACGCAATGCCTTGCCGATGGCGGCCGGCGGCGTGCCGGTCTCCTCGGCGAAGCGCAGCAGCGTCGGCTCATGAGCGAGGATGAATTGCAGGACGCCGGCAAGGAAGCCAGGCTCCGCAGCGGCCTTGCGGATCGAGTTGGCCTCGATGCCGGTGATCGCCAGGAAGCGGGGCAGAAGTTCCGGATCGGCGGCGACGAAGCCCAGCGCCTTGACGGCAATGGTTTCCGCTTCCTCGCGCATTGACGCTGCGTTCGCCATCATTACCTTTGGAATGGTGGATTTTTGAGTCTGCTAACGCAGTAACGGCAAGCGTCGCTCGCGGCAAGCCTCCGCTCTCTCCCACAAAACGCCCGAAGGTGGAATTGGTGCAGCTTTCCAACCTCCGGTTTCCGTTTCGTCAATTATATTGGGCTAGGGTGGAAAGGGTTGGGTGCGGTCCGAGGAGACGCATTACGACGGTCTTCGACTTCGAGGGCGGTCGGGACGGGAAATTGATGGCTAAGAAGGTCATGATCGTCGAGGACAACGAGCTCAACATGAAGCTCTTTCGGGACCTCATCGAAGCCAGCGGTTACGAGACGGTCCGCACGCGCAACGGGTTGGAGGCGTTGGATCTGGCGCGCCAGCACCGGCCGGACCTCATTTTGATGGACATCCAGCTGCCCGAGGTCTCCGGCCTGGAAGTGACCAAATGGCTGAAGGAAGACGACGAATTGCATTCGATCCCTGTCATCGCCGTCACCGCCTTCGCGATGAAAGGCGATGAGGAGCGCATCCGCCAGGGCGGCTGCGAGGCCTATATCTCCAAGCCGATCTCGGTGCCGCGCTTCATCGAGACGATCAAATCCTATCTGGGCGATGCCTGATGCCCGAGACCAGCAGAACCGGAGTTTTCTGATGACCGCGCGGATCCTCGTCGTCGACGATATCCCCGCCAATGTGCGGCTGCTGGAGGTTCGGCTGCTTGCCGAGTATTTCGAGGTGCTGACGGCCAATAACGGCCCGGATGCGATCGAGACCTGCGAGAACGGCAAGGTCGACGTCGTGCTGCTCGACGTGATGATGCCAGGCATGGACGGGTTCGAGGTCTGCAAGCGCCTGAAGGGCGATCCGGCGACCTCGCATATACCGGTGGTCATGATCACCGCGCTCGACCAGGTCTCGGACCGGGTGCGCGGCCTCGAGGCCGGCGCGGACGATTTCCTGACCAAGCCGGTCAACGACCTGCAGCTGATGACGCGCGTGAAGAGCCTCGTCAGGCTGAAGTCGCTGACCGACGAGCTCAGGCTGCGCGCCTCGACCACGCGCAATATCGGGATCGAGGAACTTCTGAGCCGTGATTTCGCGACCGAAGACGTCAAGCCGAAGGTGCTTCTCATCGACGAGCGCAGATCCTCGGTCGAACGCATCCAGAAGATGCTGCGCCTCAGCGCCGAGCTCGATGTCGCGACCGATCCAAATGCAGGGTTCTTCCAGGCGGCGGAGATGCCGTATGAATGCGTGCTGATCTCGACCGCCTTCTCCGGCTTCGATGCGCTGAGGCTTTGCTCGCAACTGCGTTCGCTCGACCGCACCCGCTTCCTGCCGATCATGCTGCTCGCTGACGAGGGTGAGGAGGGCCGCATCCTGCGCGGACTGGAGCTCGGCATCAACGACTACCTGATCCGGCCGATCGACCAGCACGAGCTGATGGCGCGGCTGCGCACACAGGTGCGGCGCAAGCGCTACAACGACCAATTGCGCGCCAGCGTTGCCCAGACGATCGAGATGGCGGTGATCGACGGGCTGACCGGGCTGCACAACCGGCGCTACCTCGACAGCCACCTGCAGACGCTGTTCGATCGCGCCGCAGCGCGGCGGCGGCCGCTGTCGGTGATGATCACCGATCTCGACCGCTTCAAGTTGATCAACGACACCTATGGCCATGACGGCGGCGACGATGTGCTGCGGGAATTCGCCAGACGGCTGCGCAAGAATGTGCGCGGCATCGATCTCGCCTGCCGCTTCGGCGGGGAGGAGTTCGTCGTGGTCATGCCCGACACGGACGGCGCGGTCGCCGAGAAGGTGGCCGAGCGCATCCGCGCCGAGATCGCCCAGGCGCCTTTTGCCATCGGGAACGACGGCAAGACGATCGAGGTGACCGTCAGCGTCGGCGTATCCTCGCT
Source organism: Mesorhizobium sp. M2A.F.Ca.ET.043.02.1.1 (assembly GCF_003952405.1). Lineage (NCBI taxonomy): Bacteria > Pseudomonadati > Pseudomonadota > Alphaproteobacteria > Hyphomicrobiales > Phyllobacteriaceae > Mesorhizobium > Mesorhizobium sp. M2A.F.Ca.ET.043.02.1.1. The sequence continues at coordinate 307,174 of NZ_CP034445.1, read as the reverse complement.
TCTGAACGGAACCGACAGCGTCGCGGCACTGATGAAGCGCGCCGACCTTGCGCTCTATGAAGCCAAAAGCGGCGGCCGCAATCGGGTGGTCGCCAAGGCGGCTTGAAGCGCCTCGCCATCTTCCCGACCCGCTGTTTATGCTTTAGATTTAGATTTCGCGCATGTTCGCGCTTCAGCGGCGTGCCTGCAAAGGCGCCGATTCCCGGCCGTCCCTACAAGGTTAGGAATTTACCTTAACCCAAGCGATTCGCGAGCGGTGGTTAAGAAATGGTTGATTTTTATAAGGTCTTGCGCAAATCTGCGGCATAGACAGAAGGCAAGGCCGGCACGAGGGTAGACTAGCCGGCTCGATCCGAAAAATACCCCATGATGCTCAGGTCCGCCGCATCTCCTGGGTCCGTGGGGTCGGCCGGCCGGCGCTGGCACATAGTGGCCTCCTCGTACCGCTGCCAAACGCCGACCGGCCCCCTTTTTTTCAAGACTGAACCGACCGCGAACCAGCGCTGAACAGCGGCGCGGCTACCTTGCCGCCGGTCCCTCCTGAAAACAAAAACGCCGCCCCAAGGGCGGCGCTTTTGGCTTACGCGGCGGGAAACCGGATTACTTGATCTTGGTTTCCTTGAACTCGACGTGCTTCTTGGCGACCGGATCGTACTTGCGGAACGAGAGCTTGTCCGTCTTGGTACGGCTGTTCTTGCTGGTCACGTAGAAGAACCCGGTGTCGGCGGTCGACAGAAGCTTGATCTTGATGTTTGCGGCTTTGGCCATGATGTTCGTCCGTTAATGTTCGTGGAGTTTTGGCCGCTGGAGCACGGGGAAAACACCCGGACGCGGGAAACTTGGCGCGACACATAAAGAACGCGCCCGGAAAGTCAAGCCCGGGCGCCTTCTTCGTCTAATTTCGGCATGGGCGATTTCACCGCTTCAAGCGCTATGCTCGACCAGCTGCCCCTTCTTTTTCCAGTCGCCGGTCGTGTTCCACCTGCGATTCGGATTGGCGCGGTCGTCCAGGCCCTTGGAGCGGCTGGCGAGCAGCGGCTGGATGCGGATGACGGGCTCCTGATAGGAATGGGCCTGGAATATCGCCTCGACGACACGGGCGGCGAGCGCCTGGTCGTCAGCGATCTCGAATGACACTTCGACGGTGCCCGGCCGCCGGCGCAGTTCGTTCTCGGCGCCGGCGGCGGCGCCGTCGAGCGGCCGATAGCGCTCGATGCCCTGCGCCGACTGATAGGCGTTGCTGTCATATTTGCCCATGCGCAGCGGCGTTATCGCCACTACCGCCTCCATGATACGCTCGACATCGGCAACCGGCGCCTGGAATGTGACGAGCAGAAGCAGTTCCATCCTGAGGGATTTGGTTTCAAAGCCGCTGTCGATCATCGCAATTCTCCTGCCTGGCGTTGGAGCCAAGGTATAGCAGGGGTGCTGCTGACACGGTGATGTCAGGATGTCCGATGCCGGCGGCGTCCGCCGCTAGAGAATCTTGCGCACCAGCCTGACCAGGACCAGAAGCATGTAGGCGGCGAAGAAGATGGCCAGCGACCAGCCGAAGCCCGAGGGGCCGAAGGCGTCCATGCCGATGCCGATCGCCTGCGGACCGATCACCATGCCGACCCCGTAGCACAGCACGAAGGCCGCGTTGGCGGATGCCAGCTCATGGCCGGAAAGCTGCGAGCCGAGATGGGCAAGGCCGATCGTGTACATGGCCGCGACGACGCCGCCCCAGACAAACAAAAGGGCGGCCATAAGATGCCAGTTCTGCGCGAAGAAGGGCATGAATACGGTGCCGATCAGGCCGACGGTGGCGCAGCCCAGAAGCAGATGGCGCCGATCCGAGACACGGTCGCTGATCATGCCGATCGGGATCTGCAGAAGCACGTTGCCGAGCCCGATCATCGTCAGCAGAAGTGCAGCGTCGGCCTCCGAATAGCCGATCCGGCTGCCATAGACGGGGAAGAGCGAGAAACCGCCGGTCTCGACCGCGCCGAAGACAAGCACGGCGAAGGTCGCGGTCGGCACCAGCCAGATGTAGCGCAGGAAATGGCTGGTCTCGCTCTCGGCGACGATTGTCGGGCTCTCGTTGCGGGCCGCCAGCACCGGAATCGCGGCAAGCGTCACCAGCGCTATGGTGACGCCGAATGGCAGGAAGCCCGAACTGCCGAGATGGGCGAACAGCCAGGGTCCGGCGGCGAAGCCGAGCGACAGCACGGTGGCGTAGATGCCAAGCACAAGGCCGCGGCGGTTCGGCGGCGCGGAGGTGCTGATCCAGAATTCCGACAGGATGAACAGCACCGTCAGCGAGATATGCAGGGCGACGCGGAGCGGGAACCACATCCAGAAATCCGGCGCGAAGTGAAAGCCGACGAAGGCGAGCGCGCCGATGGCGATCATCAACAGCATGGTCCAGGCGACGCCAAGCCGCATGGCAAGCGGGGTTGCCAGAGGCGCGCCGGCGATCGAGGCGAGGCCGGCGACGGCCGTGTTGAGGCCGATCATCGATGCGGAGTGGCCGCGGCTTTCCAGAATGACGCTGAGCAGCGGCATGCCGAGGCCGATGGCGATGCCGACGACGCTGATCGAGGAGATAGCCGCGACCATCGGCAGCCAGTGTACGCGTTCGTCGCCCTGTTGTTGGGTATCGACCGTCATGGGACCAAAATGCTCTGCTTCTAAAGAACTTCGCGGACGAAGCGGTTGCGGACGAGCCGGAAGAACGGCACGGCGCCGCCCGGCCGCAGCAAGGGATCGTCTGCAAGCCGACCTTCCAGTTCTTCCAGGATCATGCCGGTGATGTCCGGGATGTCGGCCTTGCGGGCATCGGCAAGCGGCAGCCAGACGAGTTCCTCCAGCTCGTTGGTCGGGCCGCCGCCGGGCAATTCCACGGCAACGTCGTGGCGCCAGGCGCTGAAGAAGCGCGTGTCGAAACGGCGCACGCGATTGGGCGGGGTGATGGCGCGGGCGACGAAGCGGAGCACGTCCAGCGACGGGATGACGCCATGTTCGGCGAAACCCTGCCAGTCGCGCTTCGCGGTCGAGAAGGCGCCCTTGCGGCCGATCAGCAGGCCGGCTTCCTCATAGGTCTCGCGAATCGCCGACAGGGCGATTGCTTGCGCCCGCGCCGCGCTGGCCCGGCCGGGGCCGGCGACCAGCTTTTTCTCTTCTTCGCCGCGCAGAGGCGCGCCGACGGCAATGCAGCTGTCCGCGGGATCGGTGCGGCCGCCGGGAAAGACGTATTTTCCGGGCATGAAGGCATGCCTGGCGTGTCGCCTGCCCATCAGCACCAGGACATCCTTGCCCTGGCGATCGAGCAGAATAAGGGTCGCGGCATCACGCGGACGCAGCGCCCGGCCGCTGCGCACGGCCAGGCCCTTATCGGGCTTGTCGACATCCGCCTTGGTCATTCCTTCCATGCGCCCGACCTAGCGGAAACTTCCTTGCTGTGAAAGTGGCTTGCGCGTCGCGGCTTTTGAACCAGGGCGGACAGCGGTGCGACCTGGCTTACGAATGGCTCTCGAATTCATCCTTCTCGCCGCCGAAGCCGTGCATATAAAGCGCCCATTGCAGGCCGATGACGGCGCCCTTGACCGGTTGCAAAAGTGCGAGCGCGAGAATGATGGTCAGCGGCACCCAGATCAGCGCGTGCTGTAAGTTTGACAGCGTGGTGGTCGCCTCCACTGCCATGAACGAGCCAACCACGATGTGGCCGACAATGACAATGACCAGATAGGCAGGCAGGTCGTCCGCGCGATGGTGATGGATCTCCTCGCCACAGACGCTGCACGTGTCGACGGTCTTGGTGAAGGCGTAAAACAGCTTGCCTTCGCCGCAACGCGGGCAACGGCCGAGAAGGCCGGGCTTGATCGCCGTCCACAGCGGACGGGCGACACGGCCAGAGTGATGCTCGCCACCAAAAACCTGTTCTTCCACATGCGAATCGCCTGGCATCATCTTCTCCTGCCGCGCGGACCGACGCGCGGTTGCGACGCGCGGGCGCGGCCCTTGGCCTTGTGGAACGACCGCCTCGAGCCGGGCAGGGGCTTCGGGTCGGTCAGCATCTCGAAACGCATCGCACCGGCCATCGGCGCGACTTCGACCAGCCGAACTTCGACGCGGTCGGCAAGCTGATAGCCTTTGCCGGTGCGTTCGCCGAACAGCGATCGGGCGGTTTCGTCATAGATATAGTAGTCGCCGCCCAGAGTTGACACCGGAATAAAGCCGTCGGCGCCATACTGCGGCAATTGGACAAACAGCCCCGCCTTGGTGACGCCGGAGATGCGCGCGTCGAACGTGTCGTTGACGCGCTCGGCGAGATAGGCGGCGATCAGCCGGTCGACCGTATCGCGCTCGGCGGCCATGGCGCGGCGTTCCGTGGCCGAGATCAGCGCGGCGACCTCTTCCAGCCGGTCCGCCTCCTGCTGCGTCAGCCCGCCAGGCCCAAGTCCAAGCGCCGAGATAAGCCCCCGGTGGACGATCAGATCGGCATAGCGGCGGATCGGCGAGGTGAAATGCGCGTAGCGACGGAGGTTGAGGCCGAAATGGCCGATGTTCTTCGGCGAGTACTCCGCCTGGCTCTGCGAGCGCAGCACCACTTCGTTGACCAGCGCCTCGTTGTCGGCACCGCGCACCCGCTCCAGAATGCCGTTGAACTGGCTGGGCCGCATCTGCGCGCCGCGCGCCAGAGACAGGCTGAGCGTTTGCAGGAACTCACGCAGCGATTCCTGCTTGGCGAGCGACGGCGCGTCATGGATGCGGTAGACGAGGGGCTCTTTCTTGCCCTCCAGGGTCTCGGCGGCCGCGACATTGGCCTGGATCATGAACTCCTCGATGAGCTTATGCGCGTCGAGACGCTCCGGCACGACGACCCGGTCGACGGTGCCGTCCGGCTTCAGCAGGATCTTGCGTTCCGGCAGGTCGAGCTCCAGCGGCTGGCGGGCGTCGCGGCCGCGCTTCAGCACGGCATAGGCATCCCAGAGCGGCTTCAGGACGCTGTCGAGGAGCGGCCGGGTCTTGTCGTCGGGCACGCCGTCGATCGCGGCTTGCGCCTGCGGGTAGGCGAGCTTGGCCGCCGACTTCATCATCACACGGTGGAAGGAATGGCGCAGCTTTCGGCCTTCCGAGGAGAAGGTGATGCGCACCGCGATGGCCGGCCGGTCCTCGCCTTCGCGCAGCGAGCAGAGGTCGTTGGAGATGCGTTCGGGCAGCATCGGCACGACCCGGTCCGGGAAATAGACCGAATTGCCGCGCTTCAGGGCTTCGCGGTCGAGCGGCTTTCCATAGCGCACATAGGCCGCGACATCGGCGATCGCCACGGTGACGACGACGCCGCCGGGATTCTTCTCGTCCGTGTCGGGCGTGGCGAAGACAGCATCGTCATGGTCCTTGGCGTCGGCCGGATCGATGGTCACCAAAGGCAGGTCGCGCCAATCCTCGCGGTGATCGAGCGTCGGCGGTTTCACCGCTTCGGCCTCGGCAATCACGTCCGCGGGAAAGACATGGGGAATGTCGTGGGCATGGATGGCGATCATCGAGACCGCCTTTTCGCTGCTCAAGGATCCCAGCACGGCCAGCACTTTTGCCCTGGGCAGCCCGTAACGGGATGCCCGCGCCGGCTCGACCTCGACGAGATCGCCGTTCCGGGCGCCATTCTGGAATTCCTTGTCGACGATCAGCTCCGGCTGGCGGCGTTCGACGGGCTCGATGCGGAACGTGCCGTCCTTCAGCACGCGGAAGACGCCGAGCACCGCGTCGCTGCGCTTCTCGAAGATCTTCATCACCCGGCCGGTATAGGCGGGGCCCGACGGGTCGTCGGTCGGGAAGGTTTTGGCAAGCACACGGTCGCCGATGCCGGGCGCCGGGCCGCCGGCGCCGCGCGAGATGCGGATGGCGATGACGGGCGCAGAACCGGCGCCGGTATATTCGCTCGGATTGGCCAGGAGCACGCCGTCTTCGTCTCGGCCGAAAATATCGAGCACGGCGACGTGAGGCACTGCGCCGGCGCGGGTCAGGCGCTTGCGCTCCTTGTTGAGCAGACCTTCATCCTGGAGATCGCGCAACATGTCCTTCAGCCAGACGCGATCCTCGCCGCGCAGCGCAAAGGCCTTGGCGATCTCGCGCTTGCCGGAGCGGTCGGGATTTTCGGCGATGTAGCGCAGGATCTCGTCGCGCGAGGGCCGATAGTCGTCCTTGACCTTGGCCCTCGTGTCGGCGTGGCGCGGATCGCCGTGGCTTCTTCCGGAGATCCTGCGCGCCACGTCCTGCTACCCCTTCTTCGCCGCCCTGCGGAAGGGCTTTTTGCCACCTCCGCCCTTGGCTTCCTTTTCGGCGATCAGGGCGAGCGCCTCTTCCATCGTCACCGATTGCGGGTCCTTGCCCTTGGGCAGCGTCGCATTGACCTTGCCGTAATTGACATAGGGCCCGTAGCGGCCGTCGCGTACCGTGATCTTGCCGCCGCCGTCCGGATGGTCGCCAAGCTCTTTCAGCGCCGCCGGCGTGGCGCCGTTGCGGCCGCCCTTGCCCTTCTGCTGCTTCTCGGCGATCACCGAGACGGCGCGGTTCAGGCCGATCGAGAACACGTCCTCGATGCTCTCCAGATTGGCGTACGTGCCGTCATGCAGCACGAACGGGCCGTAGCGGCCGAGGCCGGCCGAGATCATCTTGCCGGTTTCGGGATGTTTTCCGACGTCGCGCGGCAGCGCCAGCAGGGCCAGCGCCTTCTCGTGGTCGATCGACTCGGGCGTCCAGCCCTTGGGCAGGCTCGAGCGCTTGGCGTCCTTGCCTTCGCCGCGCTGGATATAGGGACCGAAGCGGCCGCTCCTCAGCGTGATTTCCTCGGCCGTGTAAGGATCCTTGCCGAGCAGCCTGACGCCGTCCTCGCCATTGCCGTTCTCGCCATTGGGGTTGGCGGCGTCGCCGAGCTGGCGGGTGTAGGAGCACTCCGGATAGTTCGAGCAGCCGACGAAAGCGCCGAACTTGCCGAGCTTCAGCGACAGATTTCCGGTGCCGCATTTCGGGCAGATGCGCGGGTTGGAGCCGTCCTCGCGCTCCGGGAAGACAAGCGGCGCGAGCTCTTCGTTGAGCGCATCGAGCACGTCGGTGACACGCAATTCCTTGATGTCGTCGACGGCGCCGGAGAAATCCTTCCAGAAGTCGCGCAGAACGTCCTTCCAGGCGAGCTTGCCGTCGGAAATCTCGTCGAGCTTCTCTTCAAGCGAAGCGGTGAAATCATATTCGACGTAACGCTCGAAGAAGCTTTCGAGGAAGGCCGAGAGCAGCCGGCCCTTGGCCTGCGGCACCAGCTTGCGCCGGTCGATGGTGACGTAGTCGCGATCCTCGAGCGTCTTCAGGATCGCGGTGTAGGTCGATGGCCGGCCGATGCCGAGCTCCTCCAGCTTCTTGATCAGCGACGCCTCGGAATAGCGCGGCGGCGGTTCGGTGGTGTGCTGGATGGCGTTGATCGCCTGGCGGGCAAGTTGCTCGCCGGAGCGGATCTCGGGCAGGCGGTGGCTCTCCTCGTCCTCCGCGTCCTCGTCCTTCTGGTCGGTGTAGGCGGCGATGAAGCCGTCGAAGCGGATGACCGAACCGATCGCGCGCAACTCGGCGGTGCGAGCGCCGTTGACGGCCTCGATCTCGGCCGTGGTGCGCTCGATCTCGGCCGGCTGCATCTGGCTGGCGATGGCGCGCTTCCAGATCAGCTCGTAGAGGCGGGCCTGGTCGGCGTCGAGATATTGCCGAACGGAAGCCGGCGTGCGCCGGAAATCGGTCGGGCGGATCGCCTCGTGGGCTTCCTGGGCGTTCTTGGCCTTGGTGGTGTAGAAACGCGGCTTCTCCGGTAGGTATTTCGCGCCGAATTCGCTGACGATGGCATTGCGGGCGGCCTCGATCGCCTCCGGCGCCATCTGCACGCCGTCGGTTCGCATATAGGTGATGAGGCCGGCGGTCTCGCCGCCGATATCCATGCCTTCGTAGAGCTTTTGCGCCACCTGCATGGTGCGCGTCGCCGAGAAGCCGAGGCCGGACGAGGCGGCCTGCTGCAGCGTCGAGGTGGTGAAGGGCGGGCCGGGATTGCGCTTTGTCGGCTTGGCTTCGACCGACAATGCCTTGAAGGTCGCGCCTTCCAGCATCGCCTTGATGTCGTCGGCCTGCGCCTTGTTGGCGATATCGAGTTTTTGCAGCTTCTTGCCGGCAAAGGCGGTGAGCCGCGCCTCGAAACTGTCGTTGCGCGGCGTGTTGAGGATGGCGGCGATCTGCCAGTATTCCTCGCGGATGAAGCGCTCGATCTCGGATTCCCGGTCGCAGACGAGGCGCAGCGCCACCGACTGCACGCGGCCGGCGGAACGGGCGCCCGGCAGCTTGCGCCACAGCACCGGCGACAGCGTGAAGCCGACCAGATAGTCCAGCGCGCGGCGGGCCAGATAGGCGTCGACCAGCGGCGCATCGATCTGGCGCGGATTGGCCATCGCGTCGAGCACCGAGGCCTTGGTGATGGCGTTGAAGACGACGCGGCTGACCGGTTTGTCCTTCAGCGCGCGCTTCTGCTTCAGCACTTCCAGCACATGCCATGAAATCGCCTCGCCCTCGCGATCCGGGTCGGTGGCGAGGATCAGGCCGTCAGCATCCTTGACCGCCTTGGCGATGTCGGCGAGGCGCTTGCCGGACGCCGTGTCGACCGACCAGGACATGGCAAAGTCCTCGTCCGGGCGAACCGAGCCGTCCTTGGCCGGCAGATCGCGGACATGGCCGAACGAGGCCAGAACCTTATAGTTCTTGCCGAGATATTTGTTGATTGTCTTCGCCTTGGCCGGCGATTCGACGACGACGACGTCCATGAGGTCTCTTTAATCAGCTGTGAGGTGGCGGAAGAACTCCGCGACGCACGACGAAATCCCACTCTTTTCGTCGCTCAAATGGCCGTGCTTTTGCAATCGGTCAAGGGGAAGCGGCCAATTTGGGAAGCGGCCGCCGACGATACACTCTTAGAGTGTATGGCAAAGATCACTTTTTTGGCGACGGAGGCGTGCGCGCCCCGAACCGGCGACGACCGGCGGAAAGAGGACTGGCTGCCGGATCAAGGAACCCGGCAGCCGGATCGCTCAATGAGGCGAGCTCAATCTGCCTTCACGACGTGCCAGGCTCCGGCGACGCCTTCGCCGTTCATGTCGCCGGCCTTCTTGTCCTTGACGAAGGTGTAGACCGGCTTGCCGTCATAGGCCCACATATTGGTGCCGTCGGTGCGCTTGACGACAGACCATTCGCCTTCGGTCTTCGTGCTTGCCTTGGCTTTCAGCGGCGGCCAGTTGGCGGCGCATTTGTCATAGCAGTTGGACTTGCCCTTCTCGTCCTTGTCGAAAGTGTAGAGGGTCATGCCCTTGGCGTCGGTGTAGATCTTGGTGCCGCCCACTTAGGCTTCCTTCCAGGCCTCGGCGGCCTGGGACGCGGCGGTGCCGAGCAGAAGGGCGGCAAACCCGAGTGCGATCATTTTCATGATAAATCTCCCTGAACAAGCGCGCGGCAGTCGCGCGCTCATTCGGTCAACGCGTTGTGGAGCCCGTTTCTTCCTTTGGCGAAGCGGCGACTTGCCACACAATGGTGATTGGCAGGCGCACGCCCGCATCGCTATATCGACGCCAGCACAATCGGGACTCATGGAATGGCACTGGACATCGGCTATGTCAGCGCGGTCGGGGCGGGAGCGATCTCGTTCCTGTCGCCTTGCGTGCTGCCGCTGGTGCCGCCCTATCTCTGTTACATGGCCGGCGTGTCGGTCGACGATTTCCGCGGCAATCATGCCATGACGGCGCGGGAAGGCACGCGTGGCGCGCTGCTCTATGCCTCGCTTGCTTTCGTGCTCGGCTTCTCCACGGTGTTCGTCGCGCTGGGCGCCGGCGCCTCGACCATCGGCAGGCTGCTGCGGGTCTGGCAGGAGCCGCTGGCGATGGCGGCTGGCGCACTCATCATCATCATGGGGCTGAATTTTCTGGGCATATTGCGCATTCCGCTGCTGTCGCGCGAGGCGCGCTTCCAGTCGCAGGGCAAGCCCGCAAACATGGTCGCCGCCTATGTCATGGGTCTGGCCTTCGCCTTTGGCTGGACGCCCTGCATCGGGCCGGTGCTGGGGCCGATCCTGACCTTGGCCGGCGGGCGCGAGACGGTCGGCGAGGGCGCGCTGCTGCTCGCCGCCTATTCGCTCGGGCTGGGCATCCCGTTCCTGATCGCGGCGCTGTTTTCCGGTGCGTTCATGCGCTTCCTCGGCAAATTCCGCGTCCATCTCGGCCGCGTCGAGAAGGGCATCGGCGCGCTGCTGGTCGTCGCCGGCGTATTTTTCCTCACGGGCGGCGTGCAGAGTGCGTCCTACTGGCTGCTGGAGAATTTCCCGGTGCTGGGGCGACTGGGGTAGGCTGCCATTTTATGCGCGACGATCACTCCGGCACGCCGGCGACGCCCAAGGCCTCGACGTAACGCTCGCCGAACACCTTGTCCTGCCATGGGTTGATCTGTCTCTGCAGGGTGAGCGTGTAGGTCGGGAACGCCTCCATCAGCCGCTGCGCCGCCGCCCGCGCCTCGTCCAACCGATTGAGTTTGACCAGCGCCATGATCACCACCCGGTGCGAGGAGCCGTAGTTCGGCATCTCGTGCAGCGCGCGTTCACCCCATGCCAGCGCTTCCTCGTAGCGCTCGAGCATCAGGTAGCTCATCCCGATGCCCGAGAGCGCGATGCCTTTCTCGGGATCGACCGGGCTCAGCCGCATTGCCCTATGAAAATGCTCGATAGCGACGAGCGGGCGGCCGGAATGTGCGTTGACCCAGCCGCAGCTCGTATGGCCCTGCGCCGAATTGGGATTGAGCCGCAGGGATCGTTCGATAGTGGCCAGCGCCATCTCGTAGTCCTTCGCGCTGTAGGCAATGACCTGCGCGGCGAAGCGCAGGCTCGTGGGGTCGTCGCGCGCTTCCGGCAGTACCTCGCGCGCCATGCGCGTGGCGACTCTGGTATCGTCGGGCTCGTGCCAGCACTGGCTCACGGAGATGCTGCGGATATGGGCGCCGAGTGCCTTCGCCAAGTTGAAGCCAGGATCGATGCTGAGCGCCTCGTTGGTGAGCCGTCGCACGTCGGCAAAGCCTTCGCGGGTCATGCTGTAGAAGCACGGCAGCGCGCGAAGGTAGAGGTCGTAGGCGCTCATGTAGTCGGTCGGCTTCATGCGCGCCTGCTTGATTTCCTCCAGCCGGATGCTCGGCTCGACAGCGCCGACGACGCTCTCGGTCACCTTGTCCTGCAGGTCGAAGATGTCGCACATATCGCCCTCGAAGCGGTCGGCCCAGACATGGTGCCCGCTGATCGCGTCCACCAACTGCCCACTGATGCGAACCCGCGAACCTGCTCGGCGGATGCTGCCTTCAAGCACGTAGCGGACGCCCAGCTCGCGCCCGACCTGGCGCAGGTCCACGGCCCGGCCCTTGTAGGTGAAGGACGAGTTTCGGGCGATCACGAAGAAGGAGTCCACCCGGCTCAATCCCGTGATGATGTCTTCCACCAGCCCGTCGGCGAAGTATTCCTGGTCGGGGTCGCCGCTCATGTTGGTGAAGGGCAGAACCGCGATCGAGGGTTTCTCGGGCAGGGGAGGCGGTGCGGCGCTGGCGTCGGCCTCGACGCGGTAAGCGCGCACGGGCCGCTCGATGTTCTTGAGGCGCAGGTCGCCAAGCGGCGTGAAGCCGCAGTCGAGCTTGCCCTGAAGGTGGTCGTAGGCGGTACCCGAGACGACCACGGTGCCTGGATCGGCGACGCTTTCGAGGCGGGCGGCGATATTGACCCCGTCGCCGTAGATGTCACCGTCCTCCTCGCAGACCACGTCCCCGAGATTGACGCCGATGCGGAAGCGAATCCGCTCTTCCTCGGGCGTCTCCGACTCGTGTTCCGCCAAGGCCTGCTGGATCGCCATCGCCGAGGTCACCGCGTTAACGACGCTCGCGAACTCGCAAAGCATGCCGTCGCCGGTGAGCTTGACGACCCGACCGTGGTGCTCGGAGACCAGCGGTTCGAGGAGATCCTTGCGGTAGGTCTTGAGCCGCTCGAGCGTGCCACGCTCGTCGCGCTCCATCAGGCGCGAGTAGCCGACCACGTCGCAAGCCAGGATCGCTGCGAGGTGGCGCTGCGTGCTCGGCCATACGCCTGCACGCGGGCCGCCCCGCGTCCATGTCCTGCCAACTTCCAGACGCGCCGCGCGCATGGTATCCATCTCTCTCCCAGTCTCCGCCGATATGGAACGGAAACGCAGTTTGACCTTGCCTTCACGAGAATTCGCTATCCCGCTTTCGAGGCGTGGAGCGTTCGAGTCGCCCCCGCCAACAGAGAACCGACGACACGCTCGCGCGGCCTCCGCCGATGCTGACACAGCACTCCCAGCAGGCCGGGGATATTTCCTGACCTATGTAACCGGCTGACGTCACCGCGGCGGTGCTTTTGTATCTGGAACCTCACCGGACATCCGCGCTTGGAGACCTCGCTCCGCCATCTCACCGGAATTTAACCGCATTGGTGCAGCATTACGCCGCTGCTAGCATGCATTGATTCAAGCCCTTTCATACGGTTGCCATCCATGAGCCAGAGATCCTGCCTGTCCGTCATCCTCGCCGCCGGCGAGGGCACGCGCATGAAAAGCGCGATGCCAAAAGTGCTGCATGCCATAGCCGGCCTGCCTATGGTGGCGCATGTCGTGAAAGCGGCCGAGGCGGCCGGCGCGACGGGCCTGGCGCTGGTGATCGGGCACGGCGCCGACGAGATGCGCAAGGCAGCACAGAAATTCGCGCCCAAGGCGGAGACTTTCGTGCAGGAGAAGCGGCTCGGCACCGCGCATGCTGTTCTGGCTGCTCGCGAAGCGATATCAAAGGGTTACGACGACATCCTCGTCATGTTCGGCGATACGCCTCTGATCGATGCGCAGGCGCTGGCCGCCGCGCGGCAGAAGCTCGCCGAGGGCGCCGCGGTGGCGGTCATCGGCTTTCGACCGCCAAGCCCGGCCGGCTATGGCCGTTTGGTCGAGAAGGGCAGCAAGCTCGTCGCCATCCGCGAGGAAAGGGACTGCTCGGAGGAGGAAAAGAAGATCGGCTTCTGCAACGCCGGCATGATGGCGGTGGCGGGCAGCCATGCGCTGCGGCTGCTGGACAAAGTCGGCAACAAGAATGCCAAGGGCGAATTCTACCTCACCGACATCGTCGAGATCGCCGGCGCCGAGGGGCTCGACGTGGTGGCCACCGAGGCGGGCTTCGAGAGCGCGCTCGGCATCAACAACCGGGCCGAGCTTGCCGAGGCGGAAGCGATCTGGCAGGCGCGCCGGCGGCGCGAGGCGATGCTGTCCGGCGTGACGCTGATCGCGCCCGAAACCGTTTATTTCTCGCACGACACCGAGATCGGCGCCGACACGATCGTCGAGCCGAATGTGTGGTTTGGCCTGGGCGTCAAGATTTCCACCGGCGCCACGATCCATGCTTTTAGCCATATGACGGGCGCTACCATCGCGGAGAATTGCGAGGTCGGGCCGTTCGCGCGGCTGCGGCCTGGTGCCGACCTCAGGAAAAAGGCCAAGGTGGGCAATTTCTGCGAAGTCAAGCAGTCGACAGTGGAAGAAGGCGCGAAGGTCAACCACCTGACCTATATCGGCGACGCGCGCGTCGGGGCCGGGGCCAATATCGGCGCCGGCACCATCACCTGCAACTATGACGGCTACTCGAAATTCTTCACCGATATCGGCGAGGGCGCCTTTGTCGGCTCGAATTCCTCGCTGGTGGCGCCGGTCACGATCGGCAAGGGCGGCTATATCGCCTCCGGCAGCGTGATCACCGAAAGCGTGCCTGACGATGCGCTGGCTTTCGGCCGTGCCCGCCAGAAGACGATCCCCGGCAAGGGCAAGGAATTGCGCGAGCGCTTCGCCTCGGCCGCAGCGGCAAGGAAGAAAGCGGCGGCGGAGTAGCGTTTCAGGCGGTGCTCTCGGTGGTTTTGCCGAAGGCGGCCGTCACCTCGATCTTGCCGACGATCGCCTTGTTGAATTGAGGCAGGTCCTCGGCGGGTATCCAATATTCGAGATGCGCCTTGCTGCCGGCATGCTCGACCCTGTAGCCGCTAAGAAAGCTCTTCAGGACCTCAAAGCGGGTGACGAAACCGGAGCCGCTCGCCGGTACGTTCCAGTCGCGGGCGATCTGGACCGCATAGGCTTCGGTGAGCACGGGATAGAAGATCGGCTGATCGCAGGCGCGGCGGAAATTCGCGCATGCCCGAAGCCTTGATTAGTTCCAACTTCTTGGGTCCGATCGGACGCCAGAGTGTCGTGGTGGGTTCGCTCATGGCCCGACATTTAGCCAAATCTTGCCGAAAAGAGAACCAAATGCCTGAAAAGGCGAACAATTGGAGTAACTGGATTGCAAGCGCCGTCTGGCATGGTGCATGGAGCAAAAGACCGTTCCGCTGACATGGAACGAAACGCAAAGTGACTTTCGCGGCAGGCCGGCAACCCCTAGATAACGCCGGGTTTTCCGCTGGGAATCGGGGGCAAGCGCCATGTGCGGTATCGTTGGAATCGTCGGCCATTCGCAGGTCGCGCCGCTCATCGTCGACGCGCTGAAGCGGCTTGAATATCGCGGCTACGACTCGGCCGGTGTCGCCACCATCGAGAAGGGCGAGCTCGGACGCCGCCGCGCCGAAGGCAAGCTCATCAACCTCGAACGCCGGCTGAAGGACGAGCCGCTCGACGGCACAATCGGCATCGGCCACACGCGCTGGGCGACACACGGCGTACCCAACGAGACCAACGCGCATCCGCATTTTTCCAACGGCGTCGCCATCGTCCACAATGGCATCATCGAGAATTTCGCCGAGCTGCGCGACGAGCTCACCCGCGACGGCTACAGCTTCGCCTCGCAGACCGACACCGAGGTCGTGGCGCATCTGGTGGCGCGCGAGCTAGCCAAAGGGCTGAAGCCGGTGGAGGCTGCGCATGCGGCGCTTAAGCGGCTGTCCGGCGCCTTCGCGCTGGCGATCATGTTCCAGGGCGACGAGGACCTGATCGTCGGCGCCCGCAACGGTCCGCCTCTGGCCGTCGGCCATGGCGAGGGCGAGATGTTTTTGGGCTCGGACGCCATCGCGCTGGCGCCCTTCACCAACTCGATCACCTATCTGGAGGATGGCGACTGGGCGGTGGTTCGCCGCGAAGGCGTGACCATCTACGACATCGACGGCAACAAGGTCGACCGCAAGCGGCAGCAGTCGCTTTCGACCAGCTTCATGGTCGACAAGGGCAACCGCCGGCATTTCATGGAAAAGGAAATTCATGAGCAGCCGGAGGTGATCTCGCACACGCTGGCGCATTACGTCGATTTCATTTCCGGCCAGTCGAAGCCGCTCGACCTGCCGTTCGACTTCGCCAGGATCGGCCGGCTGGCGCTTTCGGCCTGCGGCACCGCCTATCTCGCCGGGCTGATCTCGAAATACTGGTTCGAGCGCTATGCGCGGCTGCCGGTCGACATCGATGTCGCTTCCGAGTTCCGCTACCGCGAGATGCCGCTTTCGGCCAATGACGCGGCCTTCTTCATCTCGCAGTCGGGCGAGACCGCCGACACGCTTGCCTCGCTGCGCTATTGCCGCCAGGCCGGCATGAAAATCGGCGCCGTCGTCAATGTGCGGGAATCGACCATGGCGCGCGAATCCGACGTCGTGCTGCCGACGCTTGCCGGCCCGGAGATCGGCGTCGCCTCGACCAAGGCGTTCACCTGCCAGTTGTCCGTCTTGGCCGCGCTGGCGGTGCGCGCGGGAGTGGCGCGCGGCACGATCTCGCCCGATCAGGAAAAGCAGCTGGTGCGCGAGCTTTCCGAAGCGCCGCGTTTCGCCACCCAGGTGCTGAAGCTCGACGAGCAGATCGAGCGCATCTCGCGCGAGCTGTCGCGCTACAAGGATGTGCTCTATCTCGGCCGTGACACCAATTTCCCGCTGGCCATGGAAGGGGCGCTGAAGCTCAAGGAAATTTCCTACATCCACGCCGAAGGCTATGCCGGCGGCGAGCTGAAGCACGGGCCGATCGCGCTGATCGACGAGAACATGCCGGTGATCGTCATCGCGCCGCATGACCGCATCTTCGAAAAGACCGTGTCGAACATGCAGGAAGTGGCGGCACGCGGCGGCAAGATCATCCTGATCACCGACGCCAAGGGCGCGGCGCAGGCCGGCATCAAGTCGATGGAGACGATCATTCTGCCCGAGGTGCCGGAGATCATTTCGCCGATCATCTACGCGCTGCCGATCCAGATGCTCGCCTATTTCACCGCCGTGTTCATTGGCACTGACGTCGACCAGCCGCGCAATCTGGCGAAATCGGTGACGGTGGAATAGCGTGGTTATGCGGCGTTCGCTCCGGCGTAGATTCTAAAAACTTCGCAGTTCCAAACCGGCTCGCGGTTCTCTAATCTCTGCGCTGCAACATGCGCCGCGGGTGAGCCCCATGTCCGACGCCCTGAAGACTTCTGGCATGACCCGGCTGAGGAATTATTTCCTGACGGGGTTCGTCGTCTGCGCGCCATTGGCGATCACGGCCTATATCGCCTGGTCGCTCATCGGCTGGGTCGATTCCTGGGTGAAGCCCTACATCCCGGCCCGCTACAATCCCGACACCTACCTGCCGTTCCCGGTTCCGGGCTTCGGGCTGATCGTGGCGCTGGTGCTGATCACGCTGATTGGTTTCCTGACCGCCAACATCGTCGGCCGCGCCATCGTCAATTTCGGCGAGCGGCTGCTGGGTCGCATGCCGCTGGTGCGCGGCATCTATGGCTCGCTGAAGCAGATTTTCGAGACCGTGCTGTCGAACAAGGGCGACATGTTCCGCCAGGTCGGCTTGGTCGAATATCCGCGCAAGGGAGTCTGGTCACTGGTTTTCGTCGCCAGCGAGAAGGAAACCGAGATCAACCAGAAGCTCGACCAGGAAGGCGATCCGCTGATCGCGGTGTTCATGCCCTGCACGCCCAACCCGACCACCGGTTTCCTGATGTATGTGCACAAATCCGAGATCGTGCTGCTCGACATGTCGATCGAGGACGGCGCCAAGCTGATCGTCTCGGCAGGCATGGTGGCCCCCGAAGTCAAGGCCAAGCTGGTGACGCTGAATGGCGAGCCCGTCGAGGGCGGCCTTGCCAATCCGTCACTTGGCGCTCAGCCGGCGCGCAGCAGCCGTACCGCCTCGTCGCGGCCGAACAGGTAAAGCAACAGGCGCAGCGCTTCGCCGCGTTCGGACTGCAGTTCCGGGTCGCGCGACAGGATCAGCCGCGCGTCATCGCGTGCCGCTTCCAGTAGGTCGGCGTGGAATTCGATCCGCGCGACCTGGAAGCCGGGCGTGCCGGACTGGCGGGTGCCGAGCAATTCGCCTTCACCGCGCAATTTCAGATCCTCTTCGGCGATCTTGAAGCCGTCCTGGGTCTCGCGCATCACCGAAAGCCGGCGCTTCGCGGTCTCTCCGAGCGGGTCCTTGTAGAGCAGCACGCAGGAGGACGGCTTGTCGCCGCGCCCGACGCGGCCGCGCAACTGGTGCAACTGGGCAAGGCCGAAGCGCTCGGCATGTTCGATGACCATGATGGTGGCGTCAGGCACGTCGACGCCGACTTCGATGACGGTGGTGGCGATCAGGATGCGTGTCTCACCGTCCTTGAAGGCGCGCATCGCTTCGTCTTTCTCCGCGCCCTTCATGCGGCCGTGCACGAGGCCGATCCGGTCGCCGAACAGCGGTTTCAGCGAAGCAAAGCGATCCTCCGCCGACATCAGTTTTATTTCCTCGGATTCCTCGACCAGGGGGCAGATCCAGTAGATTTTCTGCCCCTCCGCAACCGCGTCGCGCATGCGACCCACCAATTCGTCCAGCCGTTCCATCGGCAGGGTCACTGTGCGGATCGGTTGGCGCCCGGCGGGTTTCTCGGTGAGCTTCGAGACATCCATGTCGCCGAAGGCGGTCAGCACCAGCGTGCGCGGGATGGGTGTGGCCGTCATCACCAGCATGTCGGGCGCATCGCCCTTGGCAGTGATGGCCAGGCGCTGGTGGACGCCGAACCGATGCTGCTCGTCGATGACAGCGAGCACAAGGTCGTGGAACGTCACGGTCTCCTGGAACAGCGCGTGCGTGCCGACGACGATGTCGATCGCGCCGCTGGCAAGGCCTGCAAGCGTCTCGGTGCGCTCGCGGCCCTTCTCGCGCCCGGTGAGGATGGCGAGGCGCAAGCCGACTTTCTCGGCCAGCGGCGCGATGGTTGCCAGATGCTGGCGCGCCAAGATTTCGGTCGGCGCCATCAGCGCCGCCTGGCCGCCGGCCTCCACCGCGCGCGCCATGGCAAGCAGCGCCACCACCGTCTTGCCGGAGCCGACATCGCCCTGCAGGAGACGCAGCATGCGTTCGGGATCGGCAAGGTCGGCGTTGATCTCGCCGAGCGCGAATTCCTGGCTGGGGGTGAGCCTGTAGAGCAGGGCGGCGCGCAGCTTCTCGACGATGCGGTCATCGCCGATGAGCGGCCGGCCCGAGAGGCGGCGGATTCTGGCCCGCACCAACGCCAGCGACACCTGGCCGGCCAACAGCTCGTCATAGGCAAGGCGGCGCCAGGCGGATCCCTCGACGGCGACATCGATCGGGACGTTCGGGTGATGGATGCGGGAAAGCGCATCGCCGAAGGATGGAAAGGTGTGCCGACGCATGAAGGCGTCGTCCTGCCATTCCGGCAGTTCCGGCAGGCGCCCCAGCGCCTGTCCGATGGCGCGGCGCAGCACCTTGGCCGACAGGCCGGCGGTGAGCGGGTAGACCGGCTCGACCAGCGGCAGGCCCTCGGCCTCGTCGATTGGCGCGATGTGGTCCGGATGGACCATGGTCGGGCGGCCGTTGAACCATTCCATGCGGCCGGAGATCACCACACGCTCGCCTTCGGGAAGCATCTTCTGCAGATAGGCGGCATGGGCATGGAAGAAGGTCAGCGCGACCTCGCCGGTATCGTCATGCGCGTAGACGCGGTACGGCACCGACCTGTTGCCGCGCGGCGGCGGCTGATGGCGATCGACCCGCACTTCCAGCGTGACGATCTGGCCCTCGGCCGACAGCGCGATGCCGGGCCGGTTGCGGCGGTCGATCACGCTGTTGGGCAGCAAGAACAGAAGATCGGCAGCGCGCGCGGCGCGATCGCCGAGGTCGGCCGGCACCACCCTCTCGATCAGCAAGCCAACCTTCGGGCCGACGCCGGCGAGCGAGGTGATCGGGACAAACAACGGATCGAGGATGGTGGGGCGCATCAGCGCTGCGCCGGTTTGGAAGCTGGATAGGCCGAGTTCCTTCGCGCCCCCCTCTGTCCTGCCGGACATCTCCCCCACGAGGGGGGAGATTGGCAGCTTCGGCGCTGCGCCCATTCTGCAACGTTGAAGATTGGCGAAAGCGGAGGTGCCGGCTGATCTCCCCCCAAGTGGGGGAGATGTCCGGCAGGACAGCGGGGGGCGCGAAGGAATGCAATCATTTCAGGTTGATTGTCGGGTGTCTTACTTTGCCTTGCAAGGCTGACACCGGTCTCTATCCACGCTATATGCGCCGCTTCGAACAAGGATAGCCTGCCATGACCGGAACACAGCGATCAAGCGAGGGGTTGGATGCCCGCCGCCGCAAGCTGCTGTTCCGGTCATGGCATCGTGGCATGCGCGAGATGGACCTGATCCTCGGTTGCTTCGCCGACGCCGAGATCGGCGCCTTGACCGGCGATGAAATCGACCAATATGAGAGGCTTCTCGAAATTCCCGACACCGATTTCCTGCCGATGGTCACCGGCGAGCACCCGGTTCCGCCCGATGTCGATTGCGCGGTGCTGCGGAAAATCATGGCGTCGCGCCGGACCATGACATTTTGAAAAACGCCTATCCATGAGCCTCATTCCTTCCATCGGCCTGCCCAAGGGCCGCGCCGGCCAGTTCATCGTCGATGGCGTCGCCGACGGCTACGAAGCCTTCGCCCTGGTCCAGACGGCGCAGGAGATCGCGCCCGACAAGCCGGTGCTGTTCGTCGCGCGCGACGGCCAGCGGCTGCCGGCGATCATCGAAGCCCTCGCCTTTGCCGCGCCGGGCCTGCCGGTGCTGGAACTGCCGGCCTGGGACTGCCTGCCTTACGATCGCGTTTCGCCCGGCGCCGATGCCGCGGCGCGGCGGCTCGGCGCGCTTTCCGCCATGATCGCGCTGGCGAAGAAGCCGCATCGCGCCGTGATCCTCACCACCGCGAATGCCCTGTTGCAGCGTATCCCGCCGGCCGAATTGATCGAGGCGCAGACCTTTCACGCCAGGCCCGGCAACCAGATCGACATGAACGCGCTGATCGCGCGGCTGGAGATTTCGGGCTTCGAGCGCGTGCCGACGGTGCGCGGGCTCGGCGAATTCGCGGTTCGCGGCGGCATTCTCGACCTCTTCGCACCCGGCTGGAGCGAGGCGCTCAGGCTCGACTTCTTCGGCGATACGCTGGAATCGATCCGCGTCTTCGACGTGGCAACACAGCGCACCACCGGGCAGCGCAAGTCGATGTCGCTGCAGGCGATGAGCGAGGTGGCGCGGACGCCGGAGACGATCAGCCGCTTCCGCCGTTCCTATATCGAAGCTTTCGGCGCGCCGTCGCGCGACGACGCACTCTATGCGGCGGTGAGCGAAGGCCGGCGCTTTGCCGGCATGGAGCACTGGCTGCCCTTCTTCTATGAGCGGCTGGAGACCGTGTTCGACTATATGCCGGATGCGCCCGTGGTTTTCGACCATCTGGCGCATGAGGCGTTGGCCGAGCGGCACACGCTGATCCTCGACCATTACGAGGCGCGCCGGAAACAGGCCGACAGCGCGCTCAAGGACGCCGTGCCCTACAAGCCGGTGGCGCCGGACCTGCTTTACCTGTCGCCGGACAATCTCAAGGCTTCGCTCGGTCCGCGCGAAGATATCGACTTCACGGTGTTCGATGCCCCGGATGTCGGAGGCAAAAAGGTCTTCCATGCCGGCTCGCGGCACGGCCGCAGCTTCGCCGAGGAGCGCGCCGACCCGAATATCAACGTGTTCGACGTGGTGGTGAAGCACATTGCCGATGAGCGCGCCGCGCGTCGCCGTGTCATTGTCGCTGGCTGGACCGAAGGCTCGCTCGACCGGCTCGGCCAGATCCTGGCTGAACATCTTCTTGGCAATCTGAAGACCGTCGCGACGCTTGCCGAGGTCGAAAAGCTCGAGCCGGGGCAGGCGGGCCTTGCCGTGCTGCCGCTCGAATCCGGTTTCGAGACCGACGACATGGTAGTCGTCGCCGAGCAGGACATCCTCGGCGACAGGCTGATCCGGCGCTCGAAGCGCAAGAAGAAGGCTTCCGATTTCATCGCCGAAGCCTCGTCGCTGTCCGCCGGCGACATCGTCGTCCATGCCGATCACGGTATCGGCCGCTTCATCGGCCTGCGCACCATCGAAGCGGTCGGCGCGCCGCATGACTGTCTCGAAATCCACTATGCCGGCGACGACCGCCTGTTCCTGCCGGTCGAGAACATCGAGCTTCTGTCGCGCTACGGCTCGGATTCGGCCGAGGCGACGCTCGACAAGTTGGGTGGCGGCGCCTGGCAGGCGCGCAAGGCGCGGCTGAAGCGGCGCCTGCTCGACATGGCCGGGCAATTGATCCGCATCGCCGCCGAGCGGCAGATGCGGGCGGCGCCCGCCATGATACCGGCGGACGGGCTTTATGGCGAGTTCGCCGCGCGCTTCCCCTATGAGGAGACCGACGACCAGCAGACGGCGATCGATGCCGTCATGGACGATCTCGGCGCCGGCAAGCCGATGGACCGGCTGGTCTGCGGCGACGTCGGCTTCGGCAAGACGGAAGTGGCGCTGCGCGCCGCCTTCATCGCGGCGATGGAAGGGTTCCAGGTCGCGGTCGTCGTGCCGACGACGCTTTTATCGCGCCAGCATTTCAAGACCTTCTCGCAGCGTTTCTCCGGCCTGCCGATCCGCATCGCCCAGGCCTCGCGCCTGGTCGGCTCCAAGGAACTGGCCGAAACCAAGAAGGGCATTGCCGAGGGCACGATCGACATCGTCGTCGGCACGCATGCGCTGCTCGGCAGCTCGATCTCATTCAAGAATCTCGGACTTCTGATCATCGACGAGGAGCAGCATTTCGGCGTCAAGCACAAGGAGCGGCTAAAGGAGCTCAAGAACGACGTGCACGTGCTGACGCTTTCGGCGACGCCGATTCCGCGCACGCTGCAGCTGGCGCTGACCGGCGTGCGCGAGCTGTCGCTGATCGCCACGCCGCCGGTTGACCGCATGGCGGTGCGCACCTTCATCTCGCCCTTCGATCCGCTGGTCATCCGCGAGACGCTGCTGCGCGAGCGCTATCGCGGCGGCCATTCCTTCTATGTCGTGCCGCGCATCAGCGACCTGGCCGAAATCCATGATTTCCTGAAGGAATCCGTGCCGGAGCTGAAGGTGGCGGTGGCGCATGGCCAGATGCCGCCGGGCGAGCTCGACGACATCATGAACGCTTTCTATGACGGCCAGTACGATGTGCTCCTGTCGACCACCATCGTCGAATCCGGCCTCGACATCCCGACCGCCAACACGCTGATCATCCACCGCGCTGACATGTTCGGGTTGGCGCAGCTCTACCAGCTGCGCGGCCGTGTCGGCCGCTCGAAGGTGCGCGCCTACGCGCTGTTCACGCTGCCGGCCAACCGCAAGCTGACCGACACGGCCGAGCGCAGGCTGAAGGTGCTGCAGTCGCTCGACACGCTCGGCGCCGGCTTCCAGCTCGCCAGCCATGACCTCGACATCCGCGGCGCCGGCAATCTGCTCGGCGAAGAGCAGTCCGGTCACATCAAGGAGGTCGGCTTCGAGCTCTACCAGCAGATGCTGGAGGAGGCGGTGGCCGAGGTGAAGGACACCGGCGAAGTTCAGGACGGCGGCTGGTCGCCGCAGATCGCGGTCGGCACCGCGGTGATGATTCCGGAAAGCTATGTGCCGGACCTGCAACTGAGGATGGCGCTCTACCGCCGCCTCGGCGACCTCGAGACCACCGAGGAGATCGACGGTTTCGGCGCCGAGCTGATCGACCGTTTCGGGCCGCTGCCGCAAGAGGTGACGCATCTGTTGAAGATCGTCTTCATCAAGGCGCTCTGCCGCAAAGCCAATGTCGAGAAGCTCGATGCCGGCCCCAAGGGCGTGGTCATCCATTTCCGCAAGCGCGAGTTCCCCAATCCGGTCGGGCTGGTCAAGTTCATCGGCGAGCAGGGTTCGCTGGCCAAGATCAGGGCGGACCACAGCGTCGTCTTCATCCGCGACTGGCCGAATGCGGAGAAGCGGCTGGCAGGCTCGGCCGTGGTGATGACGCAGCTGGCGCGGCTCGTCGACAAGGCCGCGTAGCAGCATCGGGTCCATTCGCACCGCTGAAAAACCCGGCTAGAATAGGCAGTCGGCTTCGTGTAAGGAGCCGCGACCTCTGTTGGGGCGAAAATAGCGGGCAAGGGCGCTCGCCGAGAAGAGTATTGGGTGCAGCGATGACGAAATGGTCGCCTAATTCGTGGAGAGAGAAGCCGATCAAGCAGGTTCCGGCCTATCCGGATCTTGCCGCGCTGAAGGCGACGGAAGCCCAGCTCGCCACGTTCCCGCCGCTGGTTTTTGCCGGTGAGGCGCGCAAGCTGAAGAAGCAACTGGCGGCGGTCGCCGCCGGCGAAGCCTTCCTGCTCCAGGGCGGCGACTGCGCCGAGAGCTTTGCCGAGCATGGCGCCGACAACATCCGCGACTTCTTCCGCGTCTTCCTGCAGATGTCGGTGGTGCTCACCTTCGCCGGCGCGCAGCCGGTGGTGAAGGTCGGCCGCGTCGCCGGCCAGTTCGCCAAGCCGCGCTCCTCCGACAACGAGACCAAGGGCGGGGTGACATTGCCGAGCTACCGCGGCGACATCATCAACGGCATCGAGTTCGACGCCAGGTCGCGCATCCCGGATCCCGCGCGGCAGGAGATGGCCTACCGCCAGTCGGCCGCGACGCTCAACCTTCTGCGCGCCTTCGCGCAGGGCGGCTATGCCAGCCTGGAGAACGTGCATCGCTGGATGCTGGGCTTCGTCGCCGACAGCCCCCAGGGTGAGAAGTACGAATCGCTTGCCAACCGCATCACCGAGACGATGGAATTCATGCGCGCGGTCGGCATCACGTCGGAAACCAATTTCGCGCTGCGCGAGACCGATTTCTACACCAGTCACGAGGCACTGCTGCTCGGCTACGAGGAAGCGCTGACGCGCGTCGATTCCACCTCCGGCGACTGGTACGCGACCTCGGGCCACATGATCTGGATCGGCGATCGCACCCGCCAGCCCGACCATGCCCATGTCGAATATTGCCGCGGTATCAAGAACCCGCTTGGCCTGAAATGCGGACCTTCGCTGACGCCGGATGGTTTGCTGGAATTGATCGACCTGCTCAATCCCGAGAATGAGCCTGGACGGTTGACGCTGATTGCCCGCTTCGGCTCCGACAAGGTGGCCGAGCACCTGCCGAAGCTGGTGCGGGCGGTGAAGAAGGAAGGCCGCAGCGTCGTGTGGTCGTCCGATCCGATGCATGGCAACACCATCGAGGCGGCCGGCTACAAGACGCGGCCGTTCGACCGGATTCTCAAGGAAGTGCAGACCTTCTTCGAGGTGCATCGCGCCGAAGGCACGCATCCGGGCGGCATTCATGTCGAGATGACCGGCAAGAACGTCACCGAATGCACCGGCGGCGCCCGCGCCATCACGGCCGAAGACCTGCACGACCGCTATCATACCCATTGCGATCCGCGCCTTAACGCGGATCAGGCGATCGAGCTCGCCTTCCTGGTCTCGGATCTGCTCAAGAAGAGCCATCCGATCCAGCACAAGCAGGTTGCCAACGCCTGAGCAGCGCCCAGCGCTTGTTCATTGGAAGCGCCGGCGAAACCGGCGCCTTTTCAATTCAGGCGGGTGGATCAAGCCTAAAGCGCGTCGCGATCTTTCAGATTCGCTCCATACGCTTTAGGTTTTTGATTTCATGCATGTCTTTGTCCCGAAACCGGTTCCCACTTTCGGGAGACATGCTTTAGCCGGTCATTCCGGGTCGGGCGGCCCGGGCGGGTCTCCCGGGAAACTCGATCTGCCGGGTGGAATGACAGCGAAGTTGATCTCCAGGGGCGGCGCCCTGAGCGACCAGTCGAAGGACACCGTCTTGACCGGCAGGCCGTCGGTCCAGGCCAATTGCTGCGGCGTGAGTGGCCAGCCTTTCGGCCACACCAGCAGCATTCCCTGATCCCGCAGGCGCTGGTCGGTGATCCATGGTGCGAGGCGCCTGTCGAGAGCCGTGAAGATGGAAGGCTGGTCCGCGGCTTCCAGCCCGGCGAGCCGGGCCACGCCGTCTTCGCCGCCGACAATGCCCAACGGCCCGGGCACCGCCTCATGCCAGATCGCCTCGGCTGTCCGTGAAATCGATTGCGCCGGCCAGCACATCGGCTGCAGGCGACCGCGGACGTTGCAGCCGGTCCAGCGGGTGACGGCGTAGGCGCTCGATACGGCGACCACGCATAGCAGCGCCAGCACCGTCAACCGGCGCAATTCCGTCGCTCCCAGCCGGTGGCCCAGAAACGCGATCGCCAGGACGCCCACGAGATTGTACATCGTCGCGCCCCAGGACTCACCGGTGCCTGTGAACAGCGAGGCGATCATGATGAGGAGCGCTGGCCCCAGGCCCATCCATGCCAGGTAGATAATAGCGCGTCGCTCGGGAGCCGGCTGGGGCTGCAAGGGCTCCTGCGCGGGGCTTGCTCGCCGCCGCAGCAGGCCGGACAGAGCAAGAACGACGGGAACGGCGGAAAGCCCGGCAAGCTGAACGCCGATATAGTAAAGCCTGGCGCGGTGGGCGAGAACCCACTCGTTGCGGTGCGCGGCGTAGGTCAGCGGCAGGAAATCGAGTCGGAAAAGCTCGACCGCCAGCGGCGCCGCGATGCCAAGGAAAACCGCAAGGCCAAGCCACGGCCATTGGGTGGCGAGCCGGTTCCGGGCACGGCTATCGTATAAGAGCCAGATGCCGCCGAAAACCAGCAGCAAAGCCGTCGAGAACTTGGCGTAGAGTCCCAGGCCGGAGACGACGCCGAGGGCGAGCCACCAGCCGGGCCGTCCGTCGCGCGCGGCGCGCCACAACAGCCATGAGATGCCGGCCCAGAAAGGCATCTGTGCATAGTCGTGGTTGAATTGCGGGGTCGGCCAACCGAAGAAATAGATCGAGGGCATCAGCAACACCGCGGCGAGAGCGCGGGTCGACCCCATGATGTCGCGTGCGAGAAGATAGACCAGGATGAAAGTCGTCGAGATCAGCAGTTGCGAAAGCATATATTGCGGCCAGCGGAACGAGCCGGTCAGTAGATGGCTGATCTCAAGCAGCCAGCAGGGTAACTGCGGGTGTTTGTAGGTCAGCAGAACCCATTCGCGGCCCCACATGAACCCCTCGACGACGTCGTATGGCGGCCCAACGTTGACGAGCGCCGGCATGACGGTCCAGCAAGCGATCTGGGTGAGGCACAAAAGCGCCAGCAATCGCCATGGGTGCCGGATCAGTCCGTTCCAGATTGAAGGCGGATTGCCTTCCGCGGTGGCTGCCACCGGCCAAAGATGAACGGATTCGCTGGTTCTCGACATGCGGGCCTAAAACCACACCGGCGGATTTCTGAACAGTCCGATAGCAAAAGCTTACGAAAATGTATGCTGCCGCAACATTGTAAAACCAAGATTGCGATGGAACCCGTCGCCGGCGCTTCGGGCAGAACCGTGGCCGGCTGAATGTTGGTTGAGCCGGGCCTCCCAAGGCGCCGCGATTCTAGCCATACGGGTGTCTCCATGCGTCACCAGCACGCCGTCATCCATGATCGCGGGCTCGACTTCTGGTCGGCGCGCGCGGCGGTTCTCGTCGTCATCTGTCTTCAGCTTTTGGTCATCAACAACCTGTCCTTCGGTCCGCGCTGGCTAGCCCCGACGGTCGAGGCGGCACTGCTGGTGCCCCTGTCGATCGCGACGGCATGGACGCAGATGCAGACGCGCACGGCTGTCGACCACGAGCATTGGTACGCGATCGGCCGATTGCGCCTCTACATCCGCCGCACGGCATTGGTGATGACCGGCGTCATCAGCGTCATGAATTGCGGATCGCTGGTTTTCCTGGTGCGGGCGCTGCTGGAAGGGCATGCCGGCGCCGGCACGACGCTGCTCGTCGATGCCCTCAACATCTGGGTCACCAATGTGATCGTCTTTGCGCTGTGGTTCTGGAGCACGGACAGGGGCGGGCCGCCGACCTGTGGCCTGGTCAAGCGCGCGCAGGCCGACTTCCTGTTCCCGCAAATGACGCTGCCAGATCGCGAGATACAAGGCTGGCTGCCGGGGTTTGTGGACTATTTCTTCCTGGCTTTCACCAACGCCACCGCCTTCTCGCCGACCGACACCTTGCCGCTCACGCAGCGCGCAAAGCTCCTGATGATGGCCGAAGCGATGATCTCGCTCTTGACGATCGCGCTGGTGGCGGCGCGGGCGGTCAACATCCTGGCATAGCTAACTGCCGGCCCGTCCTGAACCTCGAGAGAGTTTTCCGAGTTCAGTGGCCGCGTTCCCAACGCATGCCGGCCAGTCGCGGATCGGCAAAAGCGGTGCGTGAGAATTCCAGCCGCTTGTCGGGGAACTCGCAGATCGCCTGCAGGCCGAAAGAGCCGATCCGGATGCGCCAGGTCTGCGGCTCCAGCGGCTTGGCCTTGGCAAAGCCCTTGCAGGTCAACAAAGCGATGTTGGCGCCCTTCGGATCGCGCACCGAACGATAGCGGATCGCCTGCATCTCGGCTTCGCGCGCGACATCGGCGATCGCCTGGCAGGCGGTGTAATCGGTGGGCAGCGTCCAGGCCTTATCGTCCCGATCGAGCGGCGGCCGCGTCAGGTCGATCGCGCGCTCGCACTTGATCGCGGCGGCGAAGGCGGTGTATTCCGCCGCATCGTTCGGCCATGGCGTCGCCGGCGATTCCGCAAAGAACAGCAAGCGGTAGAAGGCCATCTCCGCCACCGCCGTCAGCACCGTCTCGGCCGCGTAGTAGACGCCTTTCGTCTTGCCCGCGCGACGGAAGCGCGAGCCGTAAGGATAGACGGAGCCGTAGCGGAAAGGCGTCGCCAGCAGATAATGGAGGTGGCGGCATTCCAGCGGGATATGGGGCTTGGTGTCCTCGACGAGGTCCTCGAGCAGCGACTGCTCGTCGAGCGTGTCGACCAGCTTGAGGGTCGACACGCGGTGCTGCGCCTCCACCATGCGCCAGTATTTGCCTTCGAGTCTGACGGCCTCAAACGAGAGCGCGCCGGGAGTCCAGGTAGGCAATGACATCGACAAGTCCGGCAATGGTCAGGATTTTCTCGAGCGGCGTGCCGTCGAGCGTGATGTTGGGATTCCTCAGCCATGCCCGCGCCACAGTCTCGTCGCCGCCGACGATGGCGTCGAGCGAGCGGAACAGGCGCACGAACAGCACCGCCAGCTCGAACGGCTTGGTGCCGCGTTCGAGCAGGAACTCCTGTTTGCGCATGCGCGAGACCGTTGCCTCCGACACGCCGATGACCAAAGCGAGCGTCCTGGCGGTGATGTCGAGCAGGTCGGCCGCGCGCAGCGTGGCCTTGGTGATGACGGCGTTCTCGGCCGCCGCCGCGGCCGCGACTGGACGTTGCATATGCGCACCCTTTCATTTCTGTGGAAAATATAGTTCACAAAAATTCTTCTGGAAAGGGTAATGTCAGTCTTTCTTGTAAAGCAGCCAGCCTTTGCCGGCCCGGCCGGCCGTGGCCGAGTGCCTTGTCACACGGTTGCGGCCGCCGACCTTGGAGCGATAAAGCGCGCGGTCCGCCTTGGTGTAGAGATCCTCGGGGTTTTCCGCCTCCGAGGCCATGCAGATGCCCAGCGATACGGTGACGGTGCCGTAATTCATGCCGGTCTGGCTGCTGGTGAATGGGGTCTGCTCGATCAGCGCGCGGATGCGCTCGGCGATCTCGTATGTGGCATCCTCGCTGGCGCCTTCGACGATAAAGGCGAATTCCTCGCCGCCGGTGCGCGCGACGAACATGTCGGAACGCACGCTGGACTGGAAGATCTCGGCGATGATCTGCAGGATCCTGTCGCCGACCGGGTGGCCGTAGCAATCGTTTATGTCCTTGAAATGATCGATATCGGCAAGGATCAAGGCGTTGAACAGGATGCCGCGATTGCTGTTGTAGATCCGGGTGATCTCCTTGTCGAAGGCGCGTCGGTTCCACAGTTGCGTGAGCGGATCGGTGTCGGCAAGCCGTTTGTATTCCTCGAGTTTCGACTTGACGCTTTCAAGCTCGGCCGTCTTTTCGCTGAGCGTGCTGGCGATCTGGCGGCCATGGTCGATCGTCGAGCTGGTGGCGGCCGACATTGCGCCAGCGATCTTCTGCAGGAGTTCCTGCGAAAGCAGACTGCGGTTGCTCAGCCCGCTCGAGGTCTCGTCGAGGAGACGGCCGTATTTCTCGATATGCGAGCGCTCGCTGCGCAACAGCGCGGCGATGTCCTCGAGCTCCTTGGCGACCATCTCGCGGGCATGTTCGACGATGGCCGGTCCGTGATGCTGGGGGAAGAAGGTGCGCCCGATGCCGTCGAGGTCCTCCTGGGTCGGTCGGTTGCTCAACGAGACGACGGCAAGGCTGAGTTCGTGATTGCTGCCGCTGAGCGCCTCGTAGAAGATTTCATAGTTGCGCGGCATGCCAAGCACGCCGAGCTGCCGCATCGTCGCCACGACGGTGCTGGCGATGTCGGTATTCCTGTCGGTGGGAACGGCTGCCGGCTGCATGTTCAGTTTCACTGCCCCTTCAGTGCGACCGGAGACCTGCCTCCGCCGGGAGTCGCTAACTCGGGGATTTGAATCGGAATTGCGGTGCGACGGCGCGTCCCCAACACGACCTTCGCTTGCAGGAAACATAGATGCAGTTGCGCTAAAGTTTCCTTAATGGCCTGCATTTCCTCGATGTCTCTGCTACCTCAGGATGTAGAGTCGTGTGAGGCGCAGCTTTTGAAACGCGTCGCTTCGGTGTCGCATTTGCCTGCGCCCAGCCACTTCAAACCTGAAATTCTGGCCGGCAATGGATCGGAGGATGGTCGAAGGAGGCCGGAAATGGACGATAACCACAGGGGATCATGCCTGTGCGGGGCGGTGCGTTTCAGGACGAGTGGCCCGCTGCGCGGCGTGGTCTATTGCCATTGCTCGCAATGTCGCCGGCAGACCGGCCATTTCGTCGCGGCTACCGCCTCCAGGGATGCCGATATCGTCATAGAAGGGTCCGACACGCTCAGCTGGTACGGTGCTTCCGATGTGGCGAAACGCGGCTTCTGCCGGACCTGCGGCTCGCTGCTCTTCTGGAAGCACAATGAACTGGACACGATTTCCATCATGGCCGGATCCTTCGAGAGGCCGAGCGGCCTCACGGCGGAAAGCCACATCTTCGTCGGCGACAAAGGCGATTACTATTCGATCGAGGACGGGCTGCCGCAGTTCGAGAAATCGACGCCGTCGATAAAGGTCGCCGACGGATGAATTTTGCGGCGGCTGCCTTATTCCCTTGATCCCGCCGTTGCGATATCCCCTCACCGTGACTCGAAACGAGGCTGGGCATGCAGCGGCTGGTTGACGCTTTCATCAATTCGGTTCGGGCCTTCCGCAAGTTGGCCGCTCACGAAAAGGCATTCCAGCAGGAGTTGCTTTTGCTTGCGCTGGCGCTGCCAGCCGGCTGGTTCATCTCGGTCTCCTGGCGCGGTTATGCCCTTTTGATCGGCGCGGTTCTGCTGTTGATCATGGTCGAAGTGCTCAACACCGGCATCGAGGCGGCCTGCGACGCGATCTCGCGCGAATTCCACATCGAAATCCAGCTCGCCAAGGATTGCGGGTCACTGGCGGTGTTGATTTCGATCGTGATCGCCGGCGGCGTCTGGGGCATAGCCTTGATCGAGCGCCTCACCGGCGCGCCGATCTGACTCCTGGCGGATCAGGATCCTGCCCGATCTTCCTTGGCGCGTTCGCGTCCGGCAAAATGATGGCCGACCAGCCAGGCAATGATTGCGACGCCGACGCCGACGCCAAGGGCGATGAGCAGGCGCTCATGCCGCTCGAACGCCTGGCCCACCATGCGCTCCGCGCCCAGGCCGAAAACATAGCCGATAGTGCTGAACAGGGCCGCCCACACGGCGGAAGAGATGGCATTCAGGATGACGAAGCGCGGCATGGGCACGGTCGACAGGCCTGCAGCGATACCGCCGACCAGCCGCATGCCGTAGATGTAGCGGTTGGTCAGCACGAAGATGTTGGGATGGGTGTTGAGCAGGCGGTAGGCGCGGCTGAAGCCCGGCCGCCTGCGCAACCTCCTCACATAGCGATGCTCGGCGAAGCTGCGGCCGAGGGTGAAGAAGAACGTGTCGCCGGCGAAGGCGCCGAGGAAGGCGGCCACAAAAGTCTGCCACAGCACGAAGACGTGCTGATGAGCGAAGAAACCGCCAAGGATCGCGGCACTTTCGCCTTCGGCGACGCAGCCCAGGAAGACCGCGATCAGCCCGTATTGCTCGATGAGATGATGGATGGTCCCGTTCATTCTATGACGGGCCGCGCCGACAGTTTCTCGTCGATGCGCCTGATCTGTTCGGCCATGCGCAGGATCTCGTCTCGCATGCCGATGATCTCGCTGTGGCGCAGCTCGTCGAGCTTTTCATGCAGGGCCATGATCTCGATCTCCGCCTTTAGATTGACCTCGTAGTCATGCGCCGCGTCGATGCGGTCGCGCTCGGTCTGGCGGTTCTGCGACATCATGATCACCGGCGCCTGGATCGCCGCCAGCATCGACAGCACAAGGTTGAGGAAGATGAAGGGGTAGGGATCGAAGGCGTCGCGGGTCAGCAGCCAGGCGTTGCCGAGGGTCCAAAGCGCAAGAAAAGCCAGGAAGGTCAGGATGAAGGACCATGAGCCGCCGATCCTGGCGATCGTGTCGGCGACGCGGTCGCCATAAGTCTCGTGGAAGGCGACGGCCTTGTTGGTGTCGCGTGTGATGGTGGTGCGCTCGAGCGTCGATTGAAGCACGCGGCTCTCGAGCGGACCAAAGCCGTCCGGCTTTCGCTTGAGCAAGCGGTTCGCCATGTCCTCGACGATCTTGTTCATCTGCCTTCTCCTTCGCCCGGCATCGATAGACGTAGAGGCTGCCGGGGCGGACGTGAAGTGCTAGATTGCGGCGAACAGGCAAGGACAACGATGCTCGATTTCCAGAAAATCCACGCGCGGGCGGCAAAGCGCAAGGGCGGGGAGGCGGTGCTCGCTCCGCTGCTTGGCCCTGCGCCCGACAACAAGGCGGTGGCGAAAGTCCCCGACGACCGCATTCTCTCAACCATGGCCGAGCGCATTTTCGCCGCCGGCTTCGTGTGGCGTGTCATCGAGCAGAAATGGCCGGGTTTCGAGGAGGCGTTCCTCGGTTTCGAGCCGAAGCGGCTTCTGTTCCAGCCGGACGACTTCTGGCACGAGTTGGCATCCGACAGCCGCATCGTGCGCAACCCGCAGAAGATCAAGTCGGTGCGCGACAATGCCGCCTTCGTCGACCGCGTGTCGAAGGAGCATGGCAGCTTCGGGAAATTCATTGCCGCCTGGCCGGCGGACGATCAGATCGGCTTGACCGCCTATCTGGCCAAGCATGGCAGCCGGCTGGGCGGCAATACGGGTCAGTATTTCCTGCGCTGGCTGGAATGGGACACGTTCGTCGTTTCCGCCGACATGGCGGCGGCCTTGCGCGAGGCCGGCCTTGACATAGCCGAGAACCCGACCTCGAAGCGGGACCTCGAAAAAATCCAGGCGCAGATCAACCAATGGTCGGCCGAGACCGGCCTGCCGCGCCGCCACATCTCGCGCATCCTGGCGATGTCGATCGGCGAGAATCGCTCGGCAGAGGCGCTGCGCGAATATATGGGCG
This sequence comes from Mesorhizobium sp. M2A.F.Ca.ET.043.02.1.1, assembly GCF_003952405.1. NCBI lineage: Bacteria > Pseudomonadati > Pseudomonadota > Alphaproteobacteria > Hyphomicrobiales > Phyllobacteriaceae > Mesorhizobium > Mesorhizobium sp. M2A.F.Ca.ET.043.02.1.1. The sequence goes on along the minus strand of NZ_CP034445.1, from coordinate 274,162 downwards.
ATTAGGGATACGATCGACATCCGTCGATAGATCATGAACATGATCGGCTCTGCCGATCGATCCTAATTGGCACAAGCGATCGCCATTGCCCGACGATTTCTGCCACGCTACATCCATTCCATGACCAAGACCGCTCCTGATATCCTGCGCATCGCCGTCGCCCAGCTCAACCCGACCGTCGGCGACGTCGCCGGCAATCTGGCAAAAGCGCGCGAGGCGAGGGCGGACGCGGCGCGACAGGGCGCCGACCTGGTGCTCTACACCGAGCTCTTCCTCGCCGGTTATCCGCCGGAAGATCTGGTGCTGAAGCCTTCCTTCCTCAAGGCCTGCGAGAAGGCGGCCGAAGATTTCGCCACGGACACCGCCGATGGCGGACCCGGCGTCATCATCGGCACGCCGCTGAAGCGCAAGACCGGCACGCATAATTCCATCGTCGTCGCCGACGGTGGCAAGATCATCGCCGAGCGCTACAAGCTCGATCTGCCCAACTACGGCGAGTTCGACGAGAAGCGCGTCTTCCAGGCCGGACCTGAACTGCAGGGGCCGGTCAACTTCCGCGGCGTGCGCATCGGCGTCCCGATCTGCGAGGATATCTGGGGCGACATCGCGGTCTGTGAGACGCTGGCCGAAAGCGGCGCCGAGATCCTGCTGGTGCCGAACGGCTCGCCCTATTACCGCGCCAAGATCGACGTGCGCCACCAGGTCGTCATCCGCCAGGTCATCGAAACCGGCTTGCCGATCGTCTACGCCAACCAGCTTGGCGGCCAGGATGAGCTGATCTTCGATGGGGCCTCGTTCGCCATCGGGGCCGACAAGACGCTGGCCTTCCAGATGAGCCAGTTCGAGGACGCGATCGACGTCACCACCTGGAAAAGAAGCCGCGTCGCCGCAGGCGCGCAAAATGGAAATAATTCCGACACCTGGGTCTGCTCGGAAGGCCCGATGTCGAAGGTCCCCGAGCGGGAAGAGGCGGACTATCGCGCCTGCATGCTCGGCCTGCGCGACTACGTCAACAAGAACGGCTTCAAGAACGTCGTGCTCGGCCTCTCCGGCGGCATCGACTCGGCGATCTGCGCGGCCTTGGCCGTCGATGCGCTGGGCGAAGAGCGGCTGCGCACCGTGATGATGCCCTACCGCTACACCTCGAAGGATTCGCTGAAGGACGCCGAGGACTGCGCGCGCGCTCTCGGTTGTCGCTATGACATCGTGCCGATCTCCGAGCCGGTCGAAGGCTTCAAGCATGCGCTGACGCAGCTCTTCGAGGGCACCCAGGAAGGCATCACCGAGGAAAACCTGCAGAGCCGTGCGCGCGGCACGATCCTGATGGCGATCTCGAACAAATTCGGTTCGATGGTGGTCACCACCGGCAACAAGAGCGAGATGTCGGTCGGCTACGCTACGCTTTACGGCGACATGAATGGCGGCTTCAATCCGATCAAGGATCTCTACAAGATGCAGGTCTACGCGCTGTCGCGCTGGCGCAATTCGCATGTGCCGCCGGGCGCGCTCGGTCCTTCCGGCGAGGTCATTCCGAAGAACATCATCGACAAGGCGCCGTCGGCGGAGCTGCGCGAGAACCAGACCGACCAGGATTCGCTGCCGCCCTATCCAGTGCTGGACGACATTCTCGAATGCTTGGTCGAGAACGAGATGAGCGTCGACGACATCGTCGCGCGCGGCCATGACCGGGCAACGGTGACCCGCGTCGAGCACCTGCTCTACATCGCCGAATACAAGCGCCGGCAGGCGGCGCCCGGCGTGAAGATCACGCGGAAGAATTTCGGCCGGGACCGCCGTTATCCAATCACCAACCGGTTCCGGGATCGCGGTTGATCCCCGGCGAGATTGCGGCAGCGCAGCGCATGCAAGACATAGAAATCAGCTTCGACCTGTCGCGGATCGATTTCCGGGCAACGTCCGATCAGCTCATGCAAAGCTATTGGGGCGCGTCGCGGACCGACGAGGCCCACCGCCGCGCCTTCGACAACTCGCTCTGCGCCGGCGCCTATCTCGATGGCGAGCAGGTCGGCTTCGCCCGCGCGATCACCGACTACACGGTCTTTGCCTATGTCGCCGACGTCATCATCTGGCCACAGCATCGCGGGCGGGGGATCGGCAAGCTGCTCGTCCAGGCGCTGATCGATCATCCCGAAGTCAGCACGGTGACGCATTGGAGCCTGTCGACCGACGACGCCCACAGCCTCTACGAGAAGTTCGGATTCAAGGCGTCGACGGACGGACGCTACATGCGGCTGGATCGCAAAGCGGGCAAGCCAACGGCTTCAAGCGCGTCGGACTGAAACCGTTCAGCCGTTTCTGCGCGGCATGCACCAGCCCGCGCAACCTGCCGTTGTTGCAAATTCGTCTCAGTGCTTGGACCAGATGTCGTTTTGGCGGCAGGCCGACTTGGCGTTCGGCCGATGCCTCCCTATAAGAACCTCTCCGCGATTCCCTTCCGGGAGGACCGTATGGCAGGATTTGACATCGTTATGCGAGGCCGCGAAGCCTAGATCTGCTCGGGCTTTCCGAAGGTTTTTCGGAGAGCCGGGCGCAGCACAGGCATTAGCCGCTGCCGGTCGCCGCCTCAGGGCAGGCGGCCTACCATACTGAACCTCCCGCTCTTTTGAGGCGCCGCAGGGCGCGGATGCGGGTTTTCCAATTTGATTTTACCGGGACCGGGCTCGTTTGCGCCCGGATGACATCATGGCTCGTTTCAAGATCGATCTGCGCGCCGGCGCCTTTCGCAGCGTGCTCGGCTTCACGTTCAGCCACTGGCGGCGCCAGCCGTGGCGGCTTTCGCTCATCATGGGCGCATTCCTGCTCTCGACGCTGGCCGATGTGCTGACGCCCTTCTATTCCGGCCGCCTGGTCGACGCGGTCGCAAGCGGCGCCGGGACCGATGAAGTCGCCTGGAACGCGGCGACGACCGCGTTCTCGATCCTGATGGCGTTGGCGCTGGCGGGCGTCGTGCTGCGCAATATCGCCTTCCTGTGGATCGTCGAGCTGACGCTGAAGATGATGTCGGACATTGCCGCCGACGCCTTCCATCGGGTGCAGCGGTTCTCGACGGACTGGCACGCCAACAGCTTTGCCGGATCGACGGTGCGCAAGATAACGCGCGGCATGTGGGCGCTGGACCTGCTCAACGACACGATCCTGATCGCGCTGCTGCCATCGGTCGTCATGCTCGTCGGATCGACGCTGCTGCTCGGCTGGTTCTGGCCGCTGATGGGGGCTGTCGTGGCGGCCGGCTCGGTGCTGTTCATCGCCGTCACGGCGATGCTCTCGCTCGGCTATGTCGCGCCCGCCGCGCGGCTCGCCAACAGCTGGGACACGCGGCTGGGCGGCGCGCTGGCGGATGCGGTGAGCTGCAATGCCGTCGTCAAAGGCTTTGGCGCGGAGGCCCGCGAGGAAGCGCGGCTGGCGCGCGTGGTCGCCAAATGGCGGCTGCGCACCGGCCGCACCTGGATGCGCGGCACCGCCAACGGCACCACGCAAGGAGCGCTGCTGCTGGTCATCCGGGCAGCGGTGATCGGCCTTGCCCTCATCTTATGGGCCTGGGGCCAGGCGAGCGCCGGCGACGTCGCTTTCGTGCTGACCTCGTTCTTCGTGCTGCAGGGCTATCTGCGCGACATCGGCACGCATATCCGCAACCTGCAACGCTCGGTCAACGACATGGAGGAACTGGTCGACTTCCAGTCCGAACCGCTCGGCATCCAGGACCGGCCCGGAGCTCGGCCGATCCGGATCACCGATGGGCGCGTCGCCTTCGACAAGGTGACGTTCCACTACGGCAACCATCTTCTGCCGCTCTACCGCGATTTCTCGGTCGACATCGCGGCTGGCGAGCGCATTGGACTGGTCGGGCATTCGGGCTCGGGCAAGACGACCTTCGTCAAGCTGATCCAGCGGCTCTATGACGTGAATGCCGGGCGGATACTGGTTGACGGGCAGGACATCTCGCAGGTCGAGCAGGCGTCGCTGCGCAGCCAGATCGCCATCGTCCAGCAGGAGCCGATCCTGTTCCACCGCTCGCTTGCCGAGAACATCGCCTATGCCAGGCCCGGCGCCAGCCAGGCCGAGATCGAGCATGCGGCGAAACTCGCCAGCGCGCATGATTTCATCACCAACCTGCCCAGGGGCTACGGAACCCTGGTCGGCGAGCGCGGTGTGAAGCTTTCTGGGGGTGAGCGGCAGCGCGTGGCGATCGCGCGAGCCTTCCTGGCGGATGCGCGCATCCTGATCCTGGATGAGGCGACATCGAGCCTGGATTCGGAATCGGAAGTGCTGATCCAGAGGGCGATGGAGCGGCTGATGGTGGGGCGCACGACCCTTGTCATCGCGCACCGGCTCTCGACGGTTCGGGCGCTCGACCGCCTGCTGGTCTTCGATCGAGGCCGTATCGCCGAAGAGGGTTCGCATGACGATCTGATCCGCCTCAATGGCGGCATCTACCGACGGCTGTTGGAGCGGCAGGCGCTCGAACTGACCAAAGGCCTCGTCGCCTGAGGAAAGGACGGCCCGGCTCCGGCCGGGCCGTCGGCTGTCCGGCTCCGCCGCGGCAGCGCAGATCAATCCAAGGTCTGCAACCGCGCTCTCGTCACGCGGCTTGAGTGAGGTAATGCGGTGTTTAAATTCGTCTCCATATACTTAAAGTTTTAGTCATTTCATCAGCAACGCCATGCGATATACATTGTTTTAAACAGTTGTCGGCGTATACCTTCAGAAAGGCAAGTCGGATGTGGCATGCGCAGGTCTCCTGGAGATTCTACAGGCATGCCGGTTGAAGGAGATTTCTTTGGAAATTGTAGGGTCTTACCCGCCGACAGAGGACCTTGCATAGGCATTCATGATGGATTTGGTCTCCGCAAATGGGGGGTCGAGAAAGACGCCGGCGCCGTCGGTGCCCGACCATGGCTCGGTACGGCCGCTCGCCGCCGAAGATCTCGAGCGGGTCGCGGCACTCTTCCTGACGAAGTTCCGCCGTCGCCGCCTTCGCGATCACGCGGTCGCGCGGACGGCGGACTATATGAGAAAGCTCTATCTTGACGGCGGTGAGAACAAGGCCCTTGTCCAGATAAACCCGCAGGGCGGCCTCGGCGGGTTCATGGGCGTTTTGAAAGCCCGCTATGAGCTCAATGGAAGGGCATTGAATGCGGCCATCATCGGTCCCTTCATGACCGATTCCAGCACCGATCACGGTTGGGCCGGGCCGCAATTGCTGCGTGCCCTGCATCAGGGCGAGTTCGATCTATATCTGACCGATTCGGCCAACCGGACATCCTTGGCCTTCGCGCGTCCGATGAAGTATCAGCTCTTGCCGGTGCATTGTCTGGAATGGACCTGTGTTTTTCGGCCGGGCGCCATGGCCGCCGCCTTGCTGCAGAGTAAATGGCCCGGGCTGGCTCGGCTGGCGCTCGGCCCCTGCGGGCGGGCGTTTGATGCTCTCGCAGGAAGACGGCTCGAGCCGCCGGTCCAGCCTTCATCGTCGCGACGGATCCACCATGAGCGGATCGATGCCGCGCGGTTTGCGGAGCGGCTGCCGGCACTGATATCCGATTATGCTCTTCGACCGAGCTGGAAGGATGGCGAACTGCCGCGGCTGCTCGCGCTGGCGGCCGAAAAGCAGGCCGACGGGCCACTTCATTTCGGCGGGACTTACGACGAAGCAGGCAAGATGGTCGGTTGCCATGCCTTCTACGGGCAGGCTGGCGGCATCGCGAACCTGTTGCAGATCCAGGCGCCCGGACCCCACTGGGGCGCGACGCTGGACGGCCTTATCGCGGCTGCGCGGGAGATGGGCTGCGTGGGCATAACCGGGCAGACACAAAGCAGGTTCCTGCCGCACCTCTTCGGCTACAACCGTCTCTTCTTCCGCTATGCCGGCGGCACGATGGTGCGCTCACGCATCACCGAGGTCGCGGAAGCGGTCCGCGCCGGCGACATCTTTATCGGCGGATTGACGGGCGATCGCTGGACCCGGCTGAGTTCCGATGATTTCGGTCGCGTCTGACGATCAGATGAAAGTGTGCGGCGCGGCGCAAAAACCGGCAATGATCTGGCAAAGGTCCGGTTCATGGACCATTTGGACTGCTTCGATGGCGCCAACCCATTTGCGCGTCCGGGCGCGCTTCTCTTTCCAGCGGTCCGCAATGCGGTCGACATGCAGCGGAAAGACCAGGACTTCGCAGGGCACTTCCTCGCCGGAGGCGAGGACCTTGGCATAGAAATAACGGCCGGCTTCAAGATGCGAGATGGTGCCGCGCAAGCCGGCTTCCTCGCCTGCTTCACGGGCGGCCGCCTTGCAAAGTGGTTCCCTGGCCTCCGGCCAGCCCTTGGGCAACACCCAGCGCCCGGTGTCGCGGCTGGTGATCAGCATGATCTCGACGCCGGCTTCGCTTTCACGCCAGGGCAGAGCGGCAACCTGCAGGCGGCAGGGCGCCTTGCCGAAGAGCCGCCGGACTCTTTCGGCCATCTGGGTGTGTGTTGCCGGCCTCGTCAACATCGGAAGAAGCTGCCCCAGCCTCCAGAATCGTTTGCCACCTTACGAATCTTACGGCGAATTATGGGCTTTAAAAGTAAAAAACTTCACTCCGTGGGAAAATGCCGCCAGAAAAGGTCAATCTTACAAAGTAGACATGCTCATTGGTTCGACTACACGCCGCTCCTTTGAGGCAGATTCTCTGGAAAATATGACGGCCGTTCAGCCGACATGATCGTCCGCGATCGGCTTCTGGTATGTGAAGCCCATGTCCCAGGGAAAGTAGATCCAGGTGTCCTGGCTGACCTCGGTGACGAATGTGTCGACCAGCGGGCGGCCCTTCGGCTTGGCATAGACGGTCGCGAAATGCGCCTTCGGCATCATGGCGCGCACGATACCGGCTGTCTTGCCGGTATCGGTCAGGTCGTCGATGATCAGCACGCCGGCGCCGTCGTCGGCAAGCAGCGGCGGCGAAATCTCCTTGAGAACCTGAAGCTGACCCTGGCTGGTGTAGTCATGATAGGAGGCGACGCACACCGTCTCGATGATGCGGATGCCGAGCTCGCGCGCGATGATCGCCGCCGGCACCAGGCCGCCGCGCGTGATGCAAACGATCGCTTTCCATTGGCCCTTGCTGGCGCCGGAAAGCCGCCAGGAAAGTGCGCGCGCGTCACGGTGGAACTGGTCCCAGGAGACGGGAAAGGCTTTTTCGGGAAGGGACATGGCTCACGCACTCCGCAAGGCGCGCCGTGGCGCGCAGAAACACTGGAATGCAGGCGGAATTAGCCGGAAAGCGCCAGGCTTGGCAAGAGCAGGGGCCGGCGACGGCTGTGGACTTAAGGCGTCGCGCTCAAACGGGTTCAAGCGGCGCTGGTCTGACTTGCGCAGCGTCGCCCTGAACCTTGCCCCCGCTTCCGAGGGATGCTCAACGCGAAAGGAAGGCCGCTACATTCGTCGTGCGCAGCACCGTGCGGGTGACGCCGCCGAACAGAAGCTGGCGCAGCCAGGAGTGGCTGTAGGCGCCGAGCACCAGAAGATCGGCGCCGGATTCGGCGATCCTGGCCTGAATCATGTCATCGACCGAAGTGCCGCCGGATTTCTGCACGCAGACGCTGACATTGGCGCCATGGCGTGACAAGGCCGCGGCGATCTCGGCGCCGGCCGCTTCCGGAGATTCATCGAGCGTCTCGGGCGGGTCGATGACGAGAATGTCCGTCTTGTCGGCCTCGGCGATGAAGGGCAGGGCATCGAACGCGGCGCGGGCCGCTTCCTTGCTGCCGTTCCAGGCAAGCAGCACGCGCCTGAAGGTGGTGACCAGTGGCCCGTCATGGGGCACGACCAGCACCGGCCGGCCGGCATCATAGACCAGCGTGTCGACATCGGCGCTCGGGTCGCCGCCGGTATCGCGCTGCGCGGCGATGATCAGATCGGCGGCGCGCACGCTCGTTATGCCGGTCAGCGCGCTGTCGCCGGAGAAGCTTTCCAGGCTTCGCCATTCGAAGGACAGGCCGGATTCCTCGATCCGCTTCAGGAAATAGGCCTGCAGCTTGCCGGCGCGCTCCTTGTTCATCTCGGCCGAGACCTGCAGGAACTCGGTGTCCGGGAAGCCGGTGGCCGACGTGTAGGGAACGGGCAACGCCTCGGCATGGATGCCGACGAGATGGCTCTCGAACCTTTCGGCAAGCGGAAGGGCGCAATCGAGAACGCGCTCGGCGTCCTGCTCGTTCTGCAAAATGGCGACGATTGTCTTGAAGCGCATGGCCGGTCCCTCAATTGTTTGCGCTACGCGTGGCAGCAAGGGAACGCCTCAGCGCGTTGACTGGTTCCAGCCGAACGCCGGTCAGCCCGCCTTGGCGAAGCCCGCCACCATCGCCTCGACATCCTTGCGCGCGGCCTCGAGCGCTTCCTCGCTGCGGGCGCGCACGACGAGCTCGGTCCAGAACTTGCCGTCGCCATATTTGGGATAGGAGCCGATGATGGTGTCGGGATGCGCCTTCTGGACATCGGCCAGCGGCCCGCCGATCAGGCCCTCGCCGAAGGGGCAGTGCACCGTGGCCGACAGCATTTTGGTGCCGGCCCTGAGCGTCGGCACGACGTTGTCGAGCATGGCCTGGAAGATCGACGGCACGCCCGCCATGACATGGACGTTGCCGATGCGGAAGCCCGGCGCGACGGAGACGGGATTGTCGATATGGTCGGCGCCGCGCGGCATGCGGGCCATGCGCTTGCGCGCTTCGGTGAATTCGATACCGCGCCCGGCATAGCTCGCCTCAAGCAGGGCGTAAGCCTTGGCGTCATACTCGCAGGGCACGCCGAAAGCCTTGGCGATCGAGTCGGCGGTGATGTCGTCATGCGTGGGGCCGATGCCGCCGGTGGTGAAGACGTAGGTATAACGGGCGCGCACGGCATTCACCGCCGCGACGATCTCGTCTTCCTCGTCCGGAACGATGCGCACTTCCTTCAGGTCGATGCCGATCGCCGTCATGATGTCGGCGAGATGGCCGATATTCTTGTCCTTGGTGCGGCCGGAGAGGATTTCATCGCCGATGACGAGCATGGCGGCGGTGACGATTTCAGGCATAGCGGACTCCGGCGCAAAAGCTCGCCTGAGATAACGCGCCCTGAGGCCTGCCGCAATGCGAAAGCCGGATGCGCTTGTGGCGGCGGCCGGTGCGGATATGGTGCGGTCGGTCGGGAGCGGATGAAACCATGCTGATATTGATTGTCCTGTGGCTGCTCGCGGGCTTGCTCGCCGCGGCCGCCCTTGTCCTGCTTGCCCTGATGCTCGCGACATGGCGGATCGCGGCGAAGGCTGAAAGGCTGGTGCCGGCTTGCGGAAAGTTCATCGAGATCGACGGCAACCGCATTCATTATGTGGAAGAAGGCGAGGGCAGGCCGATCGTTTTCCTGCATGGGTTGGGCGCCCAACTTCACCATTTTCGCCATACGCTGTTCGGACGCTTCGGTCCCGGATATCGGCTGATCGCGCTCGACCGGCCGGGCTCGGGCTATTCGGTTCGGGCAAGGAGCGCGACCGGCCGGCTGCCCGAACAGGCGGACATCGTGCGGCGCTTCATCGAGGAACTGCGGTTGGAACGACCTTTGATCGTCGGCCATTCGCTGGGCGGCGCCGTCGCGCTTGCGCTCGCCACCGAGCATCCGACGTCGATTTCCGGCGTCGCGCTGCTGTCGCCGCTGACGCATCTCGAAGCGAGGATAGGTCGGCGGTTCGACCTGCTCTATGTTCCATCGCCGCTGCTGCGCCGGGTCCTGGCCTATACGGCGGCGATACCGCTTAGCCTGCGTTACGCGCAGCCGACGCTGCGATTCATCTTCGCGCCACAAGCGGTTCCCGCGGACTACATGACCGCCGGCGGCGGGTGGATCGGGTTGCGCCCGTCCCATTATCTCGCCACATCCACCGATGTCGTGGCCGTGGAACGGGACCTTGGCCAAATCGAACGGCGTTACCGCGACATAGCGATGCCGGCTGGCATTCTGTTCGGCACCGGCGACCGTGTGATCGGCGAGGCCGTCCATGGCGAACCGATGCTGGACAAGATCAGCGGTCTCGACTTCGAACGGGTCGAAGGCCTCGGCCACATGCCGCAATTCATGGAGCCCGAACGGGTCGTGGCCTTTATCCAACGTGTCGCCGCGCGTGGTTTCGCCAACGCGAGATGATTTCGGCCAGAGCAATTCCAGGAAAAGTGTGAGCGGTTTTCCGTCCGGAATTGCGTCAAAAAACAAAGAGATAGGACGTTTCGCCGTTTCCGTGAAACGGTGAAACGCCCTAACGCCCCGCGCTGCAGCCCATGGCCGTTCACGAAACGTCACATAAAAGTGTCGGACATTCCGTCCTACCCGCAATTTCTGGTGGAACTTTAGGCCCCGCCGCAGGGTTTCGGTCGTATCGCTGTGGGGCTTCGGCCCCACATATTTTTGCGATCGACAGAATGGAGAAATCCGATGCTTACAAGACTTATCGCAGCTTCGGCGCTGGTGCTGGCCACGGGTGGCGCGGCCATGGCACAATCATCAGATGACTGGTGGTGGTGGCACCGCGACCATCGTCCCGCCGCGAGCGAGCAAGTAGACCCCTATAGGACCGGCAGCATCAATGGAGGCTCAGGGCTGAGCACCTCCGGCAACAGCACTGGAGCCATAGGGCCGTGCGCGGACACCACGCCGGGGCCGGACGCCAACTCACAACAGAACGTCAACGACAATTACTGCGGCAAATAGAGTCGCATAGTCGCCGGCGGCCGGTATGAAGCCTCGGGCTTTGCCGCGGAGGCCCTCAGTTCTTGGTCCGGGCGATTCACCGTTTCACGGAAACGGCGAGGCGCCCCACACTGCGCTTTTTACGCGATCCCGAACGAAGGCTGCGCCGAAAGGTGCCGAGCCTGACCACACCTTTCCTGGAGTGTCTAATCCGATACTTCGGTCTGCGGCCGGTCGCGGCCGTCGGCAAGCTCATCGTGCCACTTTCCTTCGGCATCCTCATACTGGATGCCGTCCGTGGTTCCGGCGACCTGCTGCTCGGACGAGGCGATTTCTGCGGCGCGCAGCGCCTCCTGGTGAGTACGGAAAGTCTCGGAAAACGTCGAGCCGACCTTGTAGGCCCAGCCGCCATCATGCTCGACGATCTTGTAAGTCAGCTTCGCCATGAAATCCTCCGGTCAAGAACCGTGCTAGCACGTTTCACCGTTTCACGGAAACGGCGAAACGCACTATCTCTTTGTTTCCACGCAATTCCAGACGGAAAACCGATCACAGTTTTCCTGGAATTGCTCAGTGCAGCTTTCCGTCGGGCAGCCTGTCTTCGGGGACCAGCACTTCCGATTCCCTGGCCGCCTCGATAAGGGCGCGACGTGCGTCCGCTGGCGAACGATACCCTTCCAGCGCTTTGAGGCAAGTGTCGAGAGCATCACGATGGCGCTCGCCGCGATTGAGCGGCCAAACGGTCATCAGGCACTCGGCGGCCTCGCGGGTGCTGCTGATCTGGCGATATTTGCCGACATGGCCGAGCTCGACCACCACCGGCTTCTCAAAAGGTTTGCTGTCTATCATGGCCGCCAACGTAAAGCGGCCAAATTGGTTGCAGTTGTGGCGAGGATCCTGCGCCCAAACGTCTCAGGACCCCGCTGACTGCCGGTTTCGTTTTGACGCAGTTCCGGACGGAAAACCGCGTCGCACTTTTTCCTGGAATTGCTCTAACCGGCGGCCTTCATCCAATGCCGCATCGTCGTCACCGAACGCGCCAGCTGGGGCGCCGGATGGATTTCCTCGCCGAAGGCAGCCGCCGCGCGCCAGCCCCAGCGCGGGTCGGCGAGGAAGGCACGGGCCAGCGCCACCATGTCGGCACGACCACCGGCGACGATCGCCTCGGCCTGGCTCGGATCGTCGATCAGCCCCACGGCGCGCGTCGGAATGCCGGCGCCCTTGCGCACGGCTTCCGCCAGATGCACCTGGTAGCCGGGGCCGGGCGGCACCTGCTGCAGGGGCGAATTGCCGCCGCTGGAGCAGCAGATATAGGCGATGCCTTCGGCCTTCAGCGCCTTGGCCACCTCGATCGCGTCCTCGACGTCGAAACCACCGTCGACCCATTCCTTCACCGAAAGGCGCGCGCCCAGCATCATGGACGGGGCGGCCTTCCTCACCGCCCTGGCGATTTCGACCGCGAAGCGCATGCGGTTCTTCAACGACCCGCCCCAACGGTCCGTCCTCTGGTTAGAGAGCGGCGAGAGGAACTGGAAGATCAGATAGCCATGCGCGGAGTGCAGTTCGGCGAAGTCGAAGCCGGCGCGTTCGGCGCGCACGGCCGACTGCGCAAAACGCGCGATGAGCTCAAGAATCTCCTCATCCTCCAACGCGTGCGGCACATTCCAGCCCGTGTCATAGGCGATGGCGGAGGCAGAAACGGTCTGCCAAGGATCTTCGCCGGGCTGCAGCGGACCGCCGCCTTCCCAGGGTCTGCGGTTGGAGGCCTTGCGGCCGGCATGGGCAAGCTGGACGCCGAACTTCGTGCCGGGCGCGGCGACGCGCCTGGCGGCGTCGAGCGTGCGCTTGGCGGCCGCCTCGTTGTCGTCCGAATAGAGGCCGAGGCAGCCATGCGTGATGCGCCCGCGCCGCTCGACATCGGTCATCTCGACGGTGACCATGCCGGCGCCCGACATTGCCAGGTTCATCCAGTGATGGAGATGCCAGTCGCTGGCGGAGCCGTCCTCGGCCGAATACTGGCACATGGGGGCGACCGCGATGCGATTGGGGAGGGTGAGGTCGCCGAGGGTGATCGGCTGGAAAAGCGATGACGTCATGAACGGGCTCCTGGAGAGATACCGCTATCTAGGCAGTCGTGGCGCGTCACGCCAGACACGAGCCGGTGAAACTGCCGCTGGACCAGTCGGTTTCCCGGATTGCGTAGAGGCGCTTTCGTCGCTACCCCTTTGCCGCCACCAAGGAGATCGTCATGGAAGATCGCATTCGCATCCGTTCCGAAGAGATCCTTTCGGACGACTGGGCGGTGCTGAAGAAGACAGTGCTCGACTACCGCCGCCGCGACGGGCGGTGGGAGACGCAGATCCGCCAGACCTACGATCGCGGCGACGGCGCGGTGATCCTGCCGTTCGATCCTCGGCGCTCGACCGTGCTCCTGGTGCGGCAGTTCCGCTTCCCGGCTTACGCCGTGGGTCACCGCGAGCCGCTGATCGAGGCCTGCGCCGGCCTGCTCGACGAAAACGATCCCGAAACCGCCATCCGCAAGGAAGCGGAGGAGGAACTGGGTTACCGGTTGAAGGACATCGAGCGGCTGTTCGCGCCATTCATGAGCCCCGGGAGCGTGACGGAGCGGCTCTGGTTCTTCACCGCGCGCTATTCGCCGGCCGATCGCATTTCCGACGGCGGCGGCGCGCCCGAGGAGGGCGAGGACATCGAGGTTCTAGAAATACCACTGGACGAGGCGCTGGCCGCCATTGCCGACGGCCGTATCGTCGACGCCAAGACCATCATCCTGATCCAGCATCTGAAGTTGAACCCGATCGCGCCTTGACGGGGATCACCGCGTCAACGGCTTATTGGCCCATGGCAGGACACTGGCCGGCGGGGCCGCCCGACGCCGGATATCGATAGATGCGCAGCGGCCCCGCAGCGGGGCATTCCGTCAACCACTCCGGAGGCTTTCCCGTGGCCAACCGGCTGGCCAATGGAAACCGGGCTTCGACCGGCTGGAGGGTCGTTTCCTCCACACGGCAGACCGCGACATGGGTGGCCTTGGTTTGATCGAGAAGCTGCGTCGGGTCGGACGTAGCCGGATCAAAAAATCTAAGGACGCGCTCGATGCCCTTGGCCGATGTGTGAAAAGGGACGGCCACGACGTCGAGTTCCTCAGGAGACCCCAAAGCGGCGATCCCGATATCGGGAGGCGCGAACAGTCTCGCGCCTTTCGGCCAAATAAAACGCGGGCCGCTGCTGGCTTGCGCGCAGGCATTGGCGATGTCGACGCCAAGCAGCTTTGCAGCCCGGGGAGGCCAGACCAGACAGGTTAGAAGAAGGGCAGCAATGACCGCCACGCCCGGGGCGGCCAGAAGCCAGGCGCGCGGCAGCTCGTCCCTCGACCTGGCTGCGAAATGGCGCTTCAGCGGCAGGCTGGCTGGAATGCCTTGATGGACGAGCAAGGCAACCCCGGGGCCGACGAAGAGCGGAAAAAACCGCAGGTATCTTAGATAAAGCAGTCCCAACAGGAGGCCGACAGCCGAAAAGACCGCCAGGACCCACCAGGCTCGCTTCCTTGTCGAGGCGGAAATGGCCAAAATGCATGTCGCCGCCGTGCCCAGAATGGCGACGAAAAACCGTGCGAAACGATCGGAGCCCAGAAAGTCCGCGCTGAAGAAGATGCTGCGTTCCTGCTCGATGCGGGAGAGCCAATTGTCGCGAACATAGTCGCTGAGACCGACGAGCGGGCCGCCCGCGCATTGGGGGAAGAGGAAGACAAGCATCGCGGCGGTCGCGCCGGCACCGGCCAAAAGGCACAGGGCGCGTATGTACCAGCGTCCAATTCTTCTGGTCAGCGAGACACCTGCAAGCACGGCGCCGGCAGTCGCAAGCGCGGTGAGGTGCAAAAGCGAATAGCGGTCGCAAGCGGCGCTTTTGTAGGCATCGGGTCCGACGACCACAAAGAATACGGCAATGCCGGCGGCCGCCAGCGCCAGACCGTACGCCCCTAGGTCCTTGCCTGCATCCTTCGTTCCGGCGATGAATACCAATGCGTAGAAGCCGGCCGGAAGAGCAAGGAATGGCGCCATTTCGGTGCTGATCGCGGTGGACAGAGCCATTAGGGCGCCGTTCAATCCGGCGGCAACCGGCGCGCCACGGATCGTCAGCAGCACCGCCCCCAGGAGGATGAGCATCTGCAGGTTGTGGTAGTCGATGCGCCAGGGCTGGAATTCCGAAAGCGCGGGCAGCCCGGCGAAGGCGGCGACGATCAGCACCACGCCTGGATGGTCGAACTCGAATTCCCTGACCACGAGGAAAAGCAGGGTTAAAGCGGCCAGGAGGAGCAGGAGCGGCACGGTGAACGCGGCGGCGGATAAAGCAGTTCCCATCCCGACAAAAGGCGCCAGCGCGATGGCCAGCAACGCATAGAGCGCATCGACGATCCAGGGCCAGTGCGAGACCATGGGCTCGGGCTGGGCGATACCGGTCAGCGTTCTGTCGAACGGATTGCCTGTGTGCAGAAGATGCCTGATTTCATGCAGCTTCATGAGATCGTCGACGTCGCCGTTGGGCATGTTGCCGAGCAACAGGAGCAGGCTCAGAACCGTACTGAGCGCCAGCCAGACGAATACGACCGGGGCAGGGGTGTGGCGAAAAATCGCCTTGATCGTCGACATCCCAAGCTCTTCCCCACGCGCCTCGACCATTTGATGCACGGAAAAGCTTTCGATCGCGTAACCCTTGCCCGGCTCGCGGGCCGCCACCCGAAGTTCGAGCGAAGAGTGTGGCCCGCCACCCCAAGCTCGAAGAGCAAAGGGTGGTGCGGACGACGGGAATCGAACCCGTACGATCAGAGATCGAGGGATTTTAAGTCCCTTGCGTCTACCAATTCCGCCACGTCCGCAGGCGTGCCCTTTTCAGATGCCTGATTTGAGCCGTCAAGCGATGTTTCGGACCGACTGATTTTACACAGCCAGCCAGCATGCGATGGATGTCCGAATTTAATATTAGCGATATGTAAAATGCAAAGTCCGCCAAACCGGTTTCGTTAGCCTTTCTGTGCCAGCATCGAGCCGGCTTTGATGGTGGAACCATGCGTGGGCCAGGCTGGATCCGGGGGCTACGGGAGGAGGAGGCGCGGCAGCTGCGCTGCGAGATCGATCGGCTCGAGCGCGATCTGATCAAAGCCGCCAATTCGAAAGCCAAATGCAACCTGCACGACGTCGCGCATACGCTGCGCTGGCAGAAGGCCCGGCTCCAGCGATTGGAAGAATGCCTCGCAGCCATGCCGGCCGGAAAGATCGCTTCGGACGGGTCCTGATCGGTCCGATTGCAACCTTGCGTCGAGGCTTAACCATTATTGGTCCTGCGCTTGCCGAGCAGGGGCGCATTGGGAAGTGGCGCGATCGCGGAATTACGGTTTGCGGGGATGCCGTTAGGTTAGCCCACAAGGCGGTTCGATCCGCCGAGGCCGGCGTCTACCAGGCCCCTACCCATTCCCCCGCCCCCTGCGGGCGCCGGCCACCTGATTTCCAAGAGACAATACAGGATGGCGCCTCAGCACTGCCGCCACAGCGGCAAGCCTCAGAATTTATAGCTGAAATTCACGCCCAGCGTCTGCAGCTTCACGTCCTGGTCGCGCTCGGTGAAAGTATCTGAAGCGTCGAAATGCTCCTTGCCGAAATCGTAGTAGCGGTATTGCGCGCCGACGACGACATTGTTGGTCAAGGCATAGTCGACGCCGGCGCCGAGCGTCCAGCCGGTGCTGGTACGGGTCCGGGCAAAGCTTGTGCCTGCCGTCTGCGAGGTTTCGATGCCGGCGAACGCGACGCCGCCAATGCCATAGATCAGCAGGCGATCCATGGCGTAGCCTGCCTTGGCATCGACCGATCCGAACCATTTGACGTCGGTGCCGAAGGTGTTTGCCGGGGCGGCATCGGCGGTGCCGTCGATCGAGGCGTAGTTGAGGTCGGCCTCGGCGCCGATCACTGCCTGGTCGAACTGCCAAAGGCCCGCGACATGGCCGCCGACGAAACCGCCGTCGATGTCGGGCTTGACCGAACCGCCGTCGACGGTGATGTCGGACCGGCCCCAGCCGTAGCCGGCCTGCATGCCGGCATAATAGCCGGTCCAGTCGAAGCCAGGCGCGGTCATCGGCAGATCAGCGCCCAGATCCGCCGCCCAGGCAGACCCGGACAGCAGGGCAAGAAAGCCGGCACTGGCGAGCGTCAGTCGACGCATCGAGCACTCCGAAATGGCGGTTCCGAAAGACTCCCTGGGAAAGACTAGCCCCTTTCGCCGCTGAACGGAATTGCATCTCTGCAACAGTGGTTTGCGACCTGATGCTCTGGCTCCAGGCACCGACATTTGCCAAAGTGCCTCATGCAGAGGAACTCGCCAATGACGAACGCCAAGCCGACAAGCGCCGTAAAAACCAAGCCGTGGACGGAGGTGGCGACACATCTGGTCGATGTCGCGATGGGCCGAAAGCCCGCGGATCTGGTCATCCGCAACGGGCGCTGGGTGAATGTCCATTCGGGCGAGATCATCCCCGGCACGGACATCGCGATCGCCGCCGGCCGCTTCGCCTATTGTGGGCCGAATGCCAGCCATGCCATCGGGCCGGGGACCAAGGTCGTCGATGCCGGCGGGCGCTATCTGGTGCCCGGCCTTTGCGATGCGCATATGCATGTCGAAAGCGGCATGGTGACGGTGACGGAGTTCTGCCGCGCGGTGATCCCGCATGGCACCACCTCGATGTTCATCGATCCGCACGAGATCGCCAATGTGCTCGGACTACCGGGAGTCAGGCTGATGCATGACGAGGCGGTGGCGATGCCGATCAATGTGCATGTGCAGATGCCGTCCTGCGTGCCGTCGGCGCCGGGACTGGAGCATGCCGGCGCCGAATTGACGGTGGCCGACGTGGCCGAGGCCATGACATGGGACAACATCATCGGGCTTGGCGAGGTGATGAATTTCCCCGGCGTCGCCGCCAACAATCCGGTGATGTCGGGCGAGATTGCCGAGACGGTCAAGGCCGGCAAGACGGTCGGCGGCCATTATGCATCGCCCGATCTCGGCCTGCCGTTCCATGGCTATGTCGCGGGCGGGGCCGAGGACGACCATGAAGGCACGCGCGCCGAGGACGCGATCGCGCGCGTGCGCCAGGGCATGAAGGCGATGCTGCGGCTGGGATCGGCCTGGTACGACGTCGCGGCGCAGATCAAGGCGGTGACCGAAGGCGGCATCGACCCGCGCAACTTCATCCTGTGCACCGATGACAGCCATTCCGGCACGCTCGTGCACGAAGGCCATATGGACCGGGTGGTACGGCATGCCATCCAACAGGGCCTGAAGCCGGTGACGGCGATCCAGATGGCGACGCTCAACACCGCGCAGCATTTCAGGCTGGAGCGCGAGATCGGCTCGATCGCGCCGGGGCGACTGGCCGATCTTCTGATCGTTTCGGACCTTGCCCGGATGACCATCGACGAGGTCTATGGCCGCGGCGTCAGGCTGGCGAAGGCCGGCAAGCTCGAGATCGACATCCCCGCCTATGATTATCCGCAATCGGCGAAGAACACGGTCAAGCTCGGCAAGAAGCTCGCGGCGAAGGATTTCGACATTGCGGCGCCGCAGGGCGCCAACGAGGTGCGGGCGCGGGTCATCGGCGTGATCGAGAACCAGGCGCCGACGCGGGCGCTAGAGGCAGACCTGCCGGTCGAGGACGGGTTGGTCGCCATGGATCGGCGCAACGACATCTGCCAGATCGCCCTGGTCGAGCGCCATCGCGGCACGGGCGGCGTCACCAATGCCTTCGTCTCCGGCTTCGGCTATGTGGAAGACTGCGCGATGGCGTCGAGCGTGGCGCATGACGCGCACCACATCATCGTCGTCGGCACCAACAAGCAAGACATGGCTTTGGCCGTCAACCGGCTGGGCGAGGTGGGGGGAGGCGTGGTGCTCTATTCCAAGGGCAAGGAACTGGCGCTGGTCGAGATGCCGATCGCCGGCCTGATGTCCGACGAACGCGCCGAGATCGTCGCGGCCAAGGCCGAACAACTGACCGAGGCGATGCGGAAGGTCGGCTGCTCGCTCAACAACGCCTATATGCAGCACTCGCTGCTGGCGCTGGTGGTTATCCCGGAGCTCAGGATATCGGATGTCGGTCTTGTCGACGTGACGACCTTCCAGAAGGTCGATCTTTTTATCTAAAGCAGGTCATCCGCCCGTCGCGATGGTCAGCACCTTGAACGGCGTGGTGATGACCACCTCGGCCACCGATCCCACGGCTTTGCCGAGGCCTTGGCCGATATTGTCCAACCCGGCGCCCTGAGGTTCGCCCGCTCGCAGGGCAGCCGGCGTGCGCAGCCGGTCGCCAAGCAATTGCACCAGGATCGGGTTATCGGCGAATTTGGCATGGTTCAAACGGTCGCCGCCTTTGGTGTTGGTCAGATCCGCAACAACCACGCCGTAACTCGCGAGATCGGCCGCATTGCCGTAGTCGCCGACGCGCGGCTTGTCGCCGGAGATGAAGCTCGACAGCTTCAGCGCTCGGTCGTCGCCTGAAAGCAGGATGGCGAAGGGCTTATCGGGCTTGCCGTAGCGGATCATCTGCTTCTTGAAGACGTCGACGTCGATGTCCGGCGACGCCAGAACGACATAGCCGAGCTTGCCGTTCAGATCGCGGTCGCCGGTGATGGCGAGCTGGCGCAGCGCTTCCATCGTCAGCCAGGTGCCCATCGAATGGGCGATGATGTCGATGCTCTTGACGCGTGTTTTGGCGAGCATCCGCAGCGTCGCCTCGAGGTCGTCGCGCGCTGCGGTCGAACTGTCCTTGTCGTAGATGTAGCCGGTGGTCTTGCCGCTCGATGCCCAGGAAAACAGCACTGGCGTCCCTGGGTATTTCGTGTCGTGCGCGATCTGCGTCAGCCGGAACACGCCGTCGTCGAAGCCGTTGTTGAAGCCGTGCACGAAAACCAGAGCGCGGTCGCCGCCTATGGCAATGTTGGAGCCGACCGCCTTGGCGAACTGCGAGGCATCCGCATAGTGGACGACATCGGTGGCGGTAAATTGCTTAGCCGGATTGCTGTCGGCGGGGCCCTTGGCGCGCTCGATCGCGCCGACCTGGTGTATCTTCGGCACGGTGACGTCGACGCGGGCGTAGCCGGTGGTCAGCGAACGGTCGCCGTCGAACACCTGGCGAGGGTCCTTGGTCGCCTGCTGGCGGGTGGTGGCGACGAAGATCTCATGCCTGGCGGCAATGTCGGAGGCTGGCGCGGAGACAGGTTTGCGGTTGAGCAGATCGTGCGTGGGGCCGGCGCAGCCTGCGAGGGCGAGCGCGAAGGCAAGGCCGACAACGATCTTCACATGCACAGTCAACCGGGGTCCCCCCAAGGGCGGCAAACCTCTCCCTTACTCCGATAAAGGCAGGGAGCGGCCGGGTCCAGTTCAAAGTCACGTGATGCGGAAACCACGTGGACAGGGTCACTGCGCAGCCAGCTGGCGGATGCGGTCGGTCACGTCGCGGTCGCTGGCAAAGCCGTCGTCCTCGCGCAGCCGCTGTCCGATCATCTTCACCAGCGCAGGGTTGTCGGCGAATTTCGTATGATTGAAGCTGTCGGCACCCTTCTCATTGGAAAGGTCGACCACCGTGACGCCATAGGAGGCAAGATCGGCGGCGTCACGATAGTCGCCGACGCGCGGCCGCGAGCCGGCGATCAGCCCGGAGAGCCTGAGCGCCCGGTCGTCATCCGACAGAAGCAGGATGAAGGGCTTGTCCGGCTTGCCGTAACGGCGCATCTGGCTCTTGAAGACGTCGACATCGATATCGGGCGATGCGAGCACCACGTCGCCCAGCTTGCCGCTCAGATCGCGATCGCCGGTGATGGCGAGCTGGCGCAGCGTTTCCATCGTCACCCAAGTTCCCATCGAATGGGCGACGATGTCGATGCGCCGGGCACCGGTCTGCGCCAGCATCCTGAGCGTCACTTCCAGCTGGTCGCGCGCGGCGGCGGCACTTTCCTTGTCATAGACATAGTCGGTGGTCTTGGCGCCGGATGCCCAGGAGAACAGCACCGGCGTGCCCGGATAGCCGGAATCATGGACGATCTGGGTGAGCCGGTAGACGGCGTCGTCGAAGCCGGTGTTGTAGCCGTGGACGAAGACCATCACACGTCCGCCGCGGGCGTCGATGTCGGCGTTGAGGGCGCTGGTGAATTTCGGCTGCGTGTCGTAGCCGACGACTTCCGAGGCCATGAAATACTTGGTCGGATCGTCCGACTTGCCGCGCGAGCGGCGCTCGATCTGGCCGACCTGGTGAATCGGCGGAACGGTGACGTTGACGCGGGCATAGTTCAGCGTCGCCGAGCGTTCGCCGTCGAAGACCTTGTTCGGATCGTCGGACCACTTGCGCGTGGTGGCGATGAAGATCGAATGGTTGCCCGCGATCTCGGTCGCCTGGGTCGGCACGACCACGCTGCCCAGGATTTCCTGCGTCTGGGGACCCGCGCAGCCTGCCGTCAGCAGTGCAAGGGCAATGATGAAAATCGTCTTCAACCGCACGTCGACACTTCCGCTGCAATTCCACTTTGGCCGCGATTGGCCGTCCACCTCCGCGGAAATCTCCCGGACAGCCGAAGTGCGGCTAAAGTAAGTCGTGTCTAGTGGAAATTGGCTCAGCGCCGGGCGAGGACCACCGTGGTGTTGCGCGAAAGCCAAAAGGGCGGCAGGAAGGTTGCGGGCACCGGCAGGGGCGCTGGCGCGTGCCGGCGAGATCGAAAATGAGGGACTGGTAGTGAACAGCTTTTCCGCCCGCGTCGCCGTGGCCGCCGAGGCGATCCGCGAAATCTTTCCGGAAACGCCGCTCCAGGAGAACGACTATCTGTCGAAGAAGACCGGCGCCCGCGTGCTGTTGAAGCGCGAGGACCTGACGCCGGTGCGTTCTTACAAGATCAGGGGCGCCTTCAATTTCTTCCGCAAGGCGCTTGCCGCCGGCAACAATGCCGAGCTGTTCGTCTGCGCCTCGGCCGGCAACCATGCGCAGGGCTTTGCCTTCGTCTGCCGCCATTTCGGCAAGAAGGGCGTCGTGTTCATGCCGGTGACGACGCCGCAGCAGAAGATCGACAAGACGCGGCTGTTCGGCGGCGATTTCGTCGAGATCAGGCTGGTCGGCGACTTCTTCGACGATTGCTACCGCGCCGCCTTCGAATTCACCGAAAGCGCCGGCGCGCATATGGTGCCGCCCTTCGACCACAAGGACATCATCGAGGGCAGGCCACCGTGGCCTACGAAATCGCGGCGCAGATGCCGGGCGCGCGCGCGCCCGACATCGTCATGCTGCCGGTGGGCGGCGGCGGCCTTGCCGCCGGCGTGACCCACTATTTCGCCGACCAGCATCGCGACCCGCGTTTCGTGTTCTGCGAACCTGCCGGCGCGCCGAGCCTGCGTGAAAGCCTTGCCAGCGGCAAGCGGGTGAAGCTCGCCAAGGTCGACAATTTCGTCGACGGCGCCGCGGTGGCCGAGATCGGCCGCGAGCCGCTGCGCCACCTCAAGGACTTCGCCGCCGATGCCGTCCGGCTGGTTCCGGAGAACCGGCTCTGCGCCACGATGATCGAGATGCTCAATGTCGAGGGCGTCGTGCTGGAGCCGGCCGGCGCGCTGGCTATCGACGCGCTCAAGGATTTTTCGCGCAAGGAGATCAGGGGCAAGACCATCGTCGCGGTCGTATCCGGCGGCAATTTCGACTTCGAGCGGCTGCCCGACGTGAAGGAGCGGGCGCTGCGCTTCGAGGGGCTGAAGAAGTATTTCATCATCCGCTTCCCGCAGCGGCCGGGCGCGCTGCGCGATTTCCTCGAAATGCTCGGTCCAGACGACGACATCGCCCGCTTCGAATATCTGAAGAAGTCGGCGCGCAATTTCGGCTCGGTGCTGATCGGCATCGAGACCAAGGACCGGCGTAATTTCGATCTGCTGAAGGCCAATTTCGACGCCGAGGGCGTGCAGTATCAGGATATCACCGACAACGAGACCCTGGCGGGCTTCATCATATGAGCGAAAAACAAGGCACGGTCTTCGTCGCGTTGTTTTCCGGCATCAATGTCGGCGGCAACCGCATCGTCAAGATGGCGGAGCTCAAAGCCTTCTTCGAGGGCCTCGGCTTCACCGATGTCGCGACCTATGTGCAGAGCGGCAATGTCGTGTTCCGGGCGAAGAAAGGCGATGCAGCAGCGCTCACCAAGGAGATCGAGGCGGCCTTCGAGAAGAAATGGGGTTTCAATTCGCGCATCATGGTGCGCGATGCCGGCTGGTTCGAGCGGCTGGTGAAGGACAATCCCTATCCCGAGATCTCGGGGGAGCCGACCAAGCTGCATGCCTATGCGCTGGAGCGCGAGCCGACGGCTGAGGAGACGCAGCGGCTCGCGGACAAATGCACCGGCCCCGAGCGCTTCGAGATCAAGGGCGACGTGCTTTACCTTCACGCGCCGGACGGGCTCGGCAAATCGGTGTTCGCCAATCTGATTCCGCGCACCTTGAAGGTGCCTGGCACGGCGCGAAACTGGCGCAGCGTGCTGGCGTTGCTCGATATGGCCGGAAAAGCCGGCGGCTGATCGCCGATTTGTCAGGCGGCCTTTTGCCAGTCGAAGCTCAATTCCTCGCGGAAGGCGAAGCGCTTGATATGGTCGGCGACCACCGTCTCCAACCGGTCCAGTGAAGCTTCATCGTCGGCGGCCAGAGCGATGTGCAGCGCCTGATCGTCGGCGTCCATGACGGTGCGGCCGATCGAGAGCTGGATAGCGCCATGCCGTGGGTCGAACTCAACCGGGAATTTGTGCGACCAGTGCTTGCAGAGCTGCTGCAGGTAGCGGCTGGCATGTTCGGTGGCGACATCGGCGCGGCTGGTCAGCATGAAATTCTCCTGGCGGATGAAGAAACGCCAGCCTGGACGGGGCTGGCGCCAATTTCCGGTAGATAGGCAGCATCTGGGGAAACGCCAGCGGCGGCCGGTAAAATCGGCGCGCTTCGCCGAGTTTTACCAGACGCCCGTGTTCGCCATCGACGCCCAAGGTTCGGCCTTCGCCTTGGCCGGGCCTTTCTGCAGGAGCTCGATCGAGATGCCGTCCGGCGAGCGGATGAAGGCCATGTTGCCGTCGCGCGGCGGACGGTTGATGGTCACGCCATTGTCCATCAGCTTGTGGCAGGTGGCGTAGATGTCGTCGACCTCATAGGCGAGGTGGCCGAAATTGCGGCCGCCCTTGTAGTCCTCCGGGTCCCAATTGTAGGTCAGCTCGACCAGCGGCGCCTTCTCGTTGATGCCGCTCTGCTCGTCTTCGGGCGCGGCGAGGAAGATCAGCGTGTAGCGGCCCTGTTCGTTTTCGTAGCGGCGGACCTCCTTCAGGCCGAGCTTGTTGCAGTAGAAATCGAGCGACTGGTCGATATCGGCGACGCGAACCATTGTGTGCAAATAGCGCATGGCAGCTTTCCTCGGCTTGTTGGGATTGCGAGGCACCATAGGGGCCACCCGGCGAAAGGGCAATCGTCCGACAATAGCGGCGGCGGGATCGACTTTAGGGTCTCGCCAATCGTGTTCGGGAAGCGCCGGCAAACAACATTTCAGTCTTTCCGGTGCTGAACGGTGAAAAAAGGCACGTCAGCCCTTGCACACCCCGGAAGCCGCAGTGTTAATCTCTCGGCCAGAATCAGTTGCAGTTCGATTTGAAAAAGGGGGCATTCTTATGGGGGAAAAAGCCTCTTTCACGAGGCGGGACGGAAGCCTTGACGACGCCTTGAAGCGGGACAATGGCGGCGACTCCGCCGAGCTTGTCGAAATCGCCGGGGCTATCAAATGGTTCGACGTGGCCAAGGGCTACGGCTTCATCCTTCCGGACGACGGCGTCTCGGGTGACATCCTCCTCCATGTGACTTGTCTTCGAAAGGACGGCTTCCAGACGGCGCTCGAGGGCGCGCGGGTCGTCTGCCTGGTGAAACAGGGCGAGCGCGGATTGCAGGCTTTCCGCGTCCTGTCCATGGATGCTTCGACGGCCGTTCATCCGGCAGAGCAGGAGCAGCGCACCCACGTTGCCGTCAGCCCGGAGAGCGGCCTCGAGCGGGCTCTGGTCAAGTGGTTCAACCGCACCAAGGGTTTTGGCTTCCTGACGCGGGGCGAGGGAACCGAAGATATCTTCGTCCACATGGAAACCTTGCGGCGCTACGGCATAACCGAGCTCCGGCCCGGCCAGGTCGTGCTGGTGCGCTTCGGCCGTGGCGACAAAGGCCTTATGGCCGCCGAAATCCACCCCGATATGGGTACCTTGTCGGTCTCGCATTAAGGACTTCTCGACGCCGTCCAAAAGCGCCTTTGCCGCGGACCGACTATCTTGCCCGAAAACCGGTTCCACTTCCGCGGATCATGGTTTAGGACGAGCGTCTGGACGAGGTACCCATGGCTCATCGCAATTGGCTGACTGCGGGCGCGCTCTGCGCCGCGATCGTTTTCGCCGCCTGTTTCATGGCCGCGCAGCCGAGTTCGGCGGATGCGATGCTGCTGCCCATCGACCGGACGCCGCTGGTGGTGGCGACCGGTTCAGGCGAGCGTTCCTTCTCCATCGAGATCGCCGACACTTCCGCGGAGCGGGAGGCTGGCCTGATGTTTCGCCGGACGATGGCCGACGATCACGGCATGTTGTTCGTCTTCGACAGAACCGGTGAGGTGGATTTCTGGATGAAGAACACGCCGATGGCGCTCGATCTCATCTTCGTCGGTGAGGACGGTCGGATCAACGCGATCAAGCGCGGCGAGCCCGAGTCCGAGGCAATCATCTCACCCGGACTGCCGGTGCGCTTCGTGCTTGAGTTGAAGGCAGGCACCGCCGCCAGGGACGGCATCAAGGAAGGCGATTTTTTGCGCCATCCGGCCATCGGCGCCGGATCCAACTGAAAAGCAGTTTCTGCCGATGCAATTCCTTTCGCATGACGGTTTTGAACTCGCCTATCTCGATCGCCAGCCGGCGTCGGGGCAGGGCGACCCCGTGCTGATGATCCATGGCTTTGCCTCCAGCCACTATGTCAATTGGGTCTCGCCGGGCTGGTTCAAGACGCTGAACGACGCCGGCTACCGGGCGATTGCCTTCGACAATCGCGGCCATGGCTCGTCGTCGAAGAGTTACGACGAGGCCGATTACACGCCGGCCAAGATGGCTTCCGATGCGGCCGCGCTGCTCGATCACCTCGGCATCGAACGCGCCCATGTCATGGGTTATTCGATGGGCGCGCGGGTTTCGGCCTTCCTGGCGCTTTCCGACCCGCAGAAGGTCGCGACGCTGGTGTTCGGTGGCCTCGGCATCGGCATGGTCGACGGCGTCGGCGACTGGGACCCGATCGCGGCGGCGCTGTTGGCGGAAGACCCGTCGCAAAACACGCATCCGCGCGGCCGCTCTTTCCGCGCCTTCGCAGACCAGACGCGCAGCGACAGGCGCGCGCTCGCGGCGTGCATCGCAACTTCGCGCGAGCTGCTCAGCGAGGACGACATGGCGCGCATCGCCCAGCCGACGCTGATCGCGGTCGGCACCAAGGACGATATCGGCGGCTCGCCGGACGAACTCGCCGCCCTGATGCCCAATGCCAGGGCGTTCCACATCGAGGGACGCGACCATATGCTCGCCGTCGGCGACAAGAGCTTCAAGCAGCGCGTGCTCGAATTCTACGCCGAATACCCGCTCTGAGCGCGCTCGCTCCCCGCCTGACAATGGTCGATCTTCTCGTCACCTACATGGAGATGTCCGCGCCGCCCCAGGGCGCGCCGCGTACGTCACCTTTGCCCGGCGCCATCGTGGCGCGCGAAAGGCTAGCTCCTTCCAGCTATCTCGATCTCTGCCGCGCGGTTGGCGGACCGGTGCAATGGGACCAGCGGCTGCGGATGCCCGGGGCGGAACTCGAAACGCTGCTCGCCGACGATGCCACACATATCCACGTGCTGCGCTTCGATGGCGAAGCCGGTGGATTCTGCGAGTTCAACAATGTCGGCGAAGCGGCAATCGAGCTCGTCCACTTCGGGTTGGTTCCAGCTTTTCAAAGCAAGTGGCTTGGGCCGTTCCTGCTCGACCGGGCGTTGCGCGCGGCGTGGTCGCATCGGCCGAAACGGCTTTGGCTCGACACCGATACTTATGATCATCCAGCCGCGCAATCGGTCTATGGACGCGCCGGATTCAGCGCCTATGCGTGACGGATGGAAACCTTTCCGGATTAGGCAGTCCCGCTTTCCAGCGCCGCGAGTGATCGCTCGATGTTCTGTCTCGCCTTGGGTTCGAACCGATTCTGGAATTCTGCCGTATAGAAGATGTGCGGGCGGGCGAGGAAGCTCTTCAGGACAGCCGAGCGGCCGGCGCGCCACATCGGCTCTTCCACCCAGCCATATTCCAGCCGGACCGCCTGCTCATAGGCGTCGAAGACAGCAGGGTCGGCGCCGAGGATCGCCAGATCCATGTCGAGCAGAAGAGCGGCATCGCTGAGTGCGTCCTCATCGCGCAAAGGCGGCAACTGGTGGTTGGCGGTGGCGTTGATCATTGCCGCTATGCGGACGATGCGACCAGGATCGACTCGTCCGGCGAGCCTTTTCTCGGCCAGTTGGGCGCTTTTTGCCTCATTGTCCTTGGCGCGGCTGTCATAGATGGCGTCGTGAAACCAGATCGCGGCCTCGACGGCCTGCGGATCATCGAGCAGGCCTCGGTATTCGTCAGCCAGCGCCAGCATCGCCTCGATGTGGGACAGGCCGTGATAGTGGCGATCTTCGGCGCTATAGAGCGCCGCAAGCTCGCTTTTCAGCGCCTCGTCGATCAAGGGTTCGTTTTCCATCGTCGCTTGAATCTGCGTGAACCAGGTCCATTTGACAAAGCACTAAGGAAAATTGAGTTCAACCGTGCATGACATTGCCGGAATGAGCAAGGCCGGAGACCGTCGATGAACAGCATTACGATTGCCCGCCCCAGCATGGTGCAGCCGGTCGATCCGATCTGGCGGTCGATCCGCGACGAGGCGATGGAGGCGGTGAACCGCGATCCCTTGCTTGCGGCCTTCCTCTATTCGACCATCCTCAACCAGGAGAGCCTGGAAGAAGCGGTGATCCACCGGCTTGCCGAGCGCCTGGCGCATCAGGACATCGGCTCCGATCTCATCCGCCAGACCTTCAAGGCGATGCTGGACGACGATCCGGAGTGGAGCACGACGGTTCGCGTCGACATCCAGGCCTATTACGACCGCGACCCGGCCTGCGACCGCTTCATCATGCCGGTCCTCTATTTCAAGGGTTTTCACGCCATCCAGACGCACCGGCTGGCGCATTGGCTTTGGAACCATGGCCGCAGGGATTTCGCGCTCTATCTGCAGAGCCGCTCGTCCTCGGTGTTCCAGACCGACATCAATCCAGCCGCCCGCATCGGCAAGGGCATCTTCCTCGACCATGCCACGGGCCTTGTCGTCGGCCAGACGGCCGTCATCGAGGATGACGTGTCGATCCTGCATGGGGTGACGCTGGGCGGCACCGGCAAGGCCAATGGCGACCGCCATCCGAAGATCCGCCGCGGCGTGCTGATCGGCGCCGGCGCCAAGATCCTCGGCAATATCGAGATCGGCCATTGCTCCAAGATCGCGGCGGGCTCGGTCGTGCTGTCGCCCGTGCCGCACAACAAGACGGTCGCCGGCGTGCCCGCGCGCGTCGTCGGAGAGACCGGCTGCGACCAGCCCTCGCGGCAGATGGACCAGCTCCTGCCGTCGCAGAGCATGGACCACGTGGTCAGCTTCGACATCTGACCGAGGCTTACCGGCGGCGCCCGAATTGGCCGCCGGTTCCGCTTGACTGTTCTCCCATGTTATCCTGCCGGCTTGCCTTTACATGGCCATCGTTGGCGTGTCAGAAGCGCGTTCCCACGAACAAGGCCGACATTTCGGAGAAGACTTTTGAAGCCTGACGAAATCAGAAAGCTGGACGCCTATTTCAAGCGCGTCTTCCAGAACCCCAAGTTGCAGGTCAAGGCGCGCCCGCGCAAGGAAGACTCGGCCGAGGTCTATGTCGGCGACGAATTCCTCGGCATCGTCTTCAAGGATGAGGACGACGGCGACTATAATTTCTCGATGGCCATTCTCGACATCGACCTGGGCTGAGCCAGCAACAGGCGCGGCCGGCACGCGGCAACGCGGCCCGGCCGACTGCAACCCGCAGGCGAATATCCGCTAATCCTGGCAATGCCGGGGAATGTGCACCCGACGCCAGCTGGTGGAACCTTCCCGCACCACCACCCGGCGCGCCACCGTCCCGTATGAAGGCGGGATTTCCCGGATGCGGACTTGCTGCGGCCGCACCAGCACTTCGTGGGCAACCGCTTCATACTCCGCCGGCTGCACGACGCGCCGGACGCGCTCCGGCTGGACCACGACCGTTTCGGCGACGCGGGCATAGCGGGCCTTGCGCCATACCTTGCACAGCACCTTGCGGCCATGGATGACGCGCGACTCCCAGGCATAGCCGCCATTATCGACCTTGACCGTGTGATGGACCGTGCGCGTGACCGCCGGGACGGTCTCATAGGTGACGCGCGGCGGCGCGATCTGGTCCACGCTTTGATAGGCGCCGAAGATCGGCGCCTCGTAATCGACCACATGTCCGCCGGGGCTCAGCATCACATCTTCGTAGACGGTGTCGTAGAGCGCCGGCCTGTGGATCGGCTCGTAGCATTCGAGCGCGCGGCTGCCGGCGGCGGTTCCTGAGACGCTGGCAAGCATTGCGACCGCCGCCAGCGATACGGAGTGTTTGCGGATCATGACATTCCCCCGTTGAAAAAAGGGCACCTTCACAACGCAGGACTGTAGCCGAAGGTCCGGGGTCGGACAGTGATTTCAAGGCTTTTCGTTAAGCGGCGCGGTTAAGGAATTGCTACCTTGCGGATGGCTTCGTGCGGCCAACCAGGACCGAAGCCGTCGCGCGCGATCAAATCGGCGGTATTTCCCGGGCCGGTCGCGCTTTACTCGACTTAACCAGATGGTTAGGAGAGGCGGCCTTGCGCTAGGGTGAGCCGGCATCCTATTTAGGTCGTAACCGATCCAGAACGATTCCGCGCCATTGCTCGTATAACAAGGTGCCGGAAATCCATCTCCAACAAGGGTAGTCCATGAAGAACCCCGTTGAAACCTACATGAACCTCGTTCCGATGGTGGTCGAGCAGACCAATCGCGGCGAGCGCGCCTATGACATTTTCTCGCGCCTCTTGAAGGAACGCATCATCTTCATCACCGGTCCGGTCGAGGACGGGATGGCGACGCTGGTTTGTGCACAGCTTTTGTTCCTCGAGGCGGAGAACCCCAAGAAGGAAATCAACCTCTACATCAATTCGCCGGGCGGCGTCGTCACCTCGGGCATGGCGATCTACGACACCATGCAGTTCATCAAACCGGCCGTGTCGACGCTCTGCATCGGTCAGGCCGCCTCGATGGGGTCGCTGCTTCTGACCGCCGGCCACAAGGACATGCGTTTCGCCACGCCGAACGCCCGGATCATGGTCCACCAGCCGTCCGGTGGCTTCCAGGGTCAGGCGTCGGACATCGAACGTCATGCGCAGGACATCATCAAGCTGAAGCGCCGCTTGAACGAGGTCTATGTCAAGCATACCGGCAAGAGCTATGAGGAGATCGAGCGGACGCTCGACCGCGACCACTTCATGACCGCGGACGAGGCCCGGGATTTCGGTCTGATCGACAAGGTCATCTCGAGCCGCGAGGCCGCCGAGACAGCCACGGCTTCAGCCTGATTTCGGCAACAAACGACAGCATAACTCGGTTTTGGCGCGGCTTGCGGCATTTCGGCCACATTTGGCTGTTCCCTCAGGCGTTGGGATTGCCTACGTTAAGGCTATGTTGATTTTCGACGGCTTAGCTTTGAATGGGGTTGCAGCGAATCATTGCCGCGTTTTCTGATTTCGTGTTTCGTACAGAATGCGCTGTGTGAGCCGGGACACTGGCGGGGGCGGATTCCCGCGATAGATTGGTGAGACGTCACTGAAAGCCAGACCATCGGCGGGCGTTGGTGAAAGGACAGAAAAATGAGCAAGGTCAGCAACGGCGGCGGTGATTCAAAGAACACGCTTTACTGCTCGTTTTGCGGCAAGAGCCAGCACGAAGTCCGCAAGCTGATCGCCGGACCGACCGTCTTCATCTGCGACGAGTGCGTCGAGCTCTGCATGGACATCATCCGCGAGGAGAACAAGACCTCGATGGTGAAGTCGCGCGAGGGCGTGCCGACCCCGCAGGAGATCCTCAAGGTCCTCGACGACTATGTCATCGGCCAGCCCTACGCCAAGCGCGTGCTGTCGGTGGCGGTGCACAACCACTACAAGCGCCTCGCGCATGCCGGCAAGAACAACGACGTCGAGCTGGCAAAGTCGAACATCCTGCTGATCGGCCCGACCGGCTGCGGCAAGACGCTGCTGGCGCAGACGCTCGCCCGCATCATCGACGTGCCCTTCACCATGGCCGACGCCACGACGCTGACCGAGGCAGGCTATGTCGGCGAGGACGTCGAGAACATCATCCTGAAGCTGTTGCAGTCGGCCGACTACAATGTCGAGCGCGCCCAGCGCGGCATCGTCTATATCGATGAAATCGACAAGATCTCGCGCAAGTCGGACAATCCCTCGATCACCCGCGACGTGTCGGGCGAGGGCGTTCAGCAGGCGCTTCTGAAGATCATGGAAGGCACGGTCGCCTCGGTGCCGCCGCAGGGTGGCCGCAAGCATCCGCAGCAGGAGTTCCTGCAGGTCGACACCGCCAACATCCTGTTCATCTGCGGCGGCGCCTTCGCGGGCCTCGACAAGATCATCTCGGATCGCGGCCGCAAGACCTCGATCGGCTTCGGCGCGACCGTGGCCTCGCCGGAGGATCGCCGCACCGGCGACCTGTTCCGCCAGGTCGAGCCCGAGGATCTGCTGAAATTCGGCCTGATCCCGGAATTCGTCGGCCGTCTGCCGGTCCTGGCGACGCTGGAAGACCTCGACGAGCCGGCGCTGATCCAGATCCTGACCGAGCCGAAGAACGCGCTGGTCAAGCAGTATCAGCGGCTGTTCGAGATGGAGAATGTCGATCTGACCTTCCACGAGAACGCGCTGTCGGCGATCGCCAAGCGCGCGATTGAGCGCAAGACCGGCGCGCGCGGCCTGCGCTCCATCATGGAAGCGATCCTGCTCGATACGATGTTCGAGCTTCCGGCGCTGGAAGGCGTGCGCGAAGTGGTGATTTCGGAAGAGGTGGTGTCCGGCAACGCAAGGCCGCTCTACATATATTCCGAGCAGAAGGAAAAGAAGGGCAATGTCAGCGCCTGAAATGGCACTGGACCCGTCATTTTCATGGAACGGCGCCCGCGTGGCGCCGTTTTGCTGTCAACGGGGCGCGGATATGCGATGGAACGGGTCGAGCGACCGTGTTAACCCTTGATCTTTGCCCCGGCTGCATCCACCTAACAGCAGAAGGCCGAGGCGCCGAATTCTGTGCTGTAAAACTCCCGTCACAAACGGTGGTAGGCGGAACGACACTCGGTCGTTAATATGAGATTCGCGGTTGGCTAAAATAAGCGGCCGCGACATGAAAGGTTGGACAATGGCCAAGATATCCAAGGCTTCCGGCGACGGCGTTTTCGCAGTCCTCCCACTGCGCGATATCGTCGTGTTCCCGCATATGATCGTTCCGCTCTTCGTGGGCCGTGAAAAGTCGATCAAGGCGCTGGAAGAGGTGATGGGTCAGGAGAAGCAGATCCTGCTCGCCACCCAGATGAATGCAGCCGACGACGATCCTGAGCCCGATGCGATTTTCGACATCGGCACGCTCGCCAATGTGCTGCAGCTCTTGAAGCTGCCCGACGGCACCGTGAAGGTTCTGGTCGAGGGCGCCTCGCGCGCCAAGATCGTCTCGTTCACCGACCGCGCCGATTTCCATGAGGCCCGCGCCACGGCGCTTGCCGAACCGGAAGAGGAAGAGGTCGAGATCGAGGCGCTTGCCCGCTCGGTCGTCACCGACTTCGAGAATTACGTCAAGCTGAACAAGAAGATCTCGCCCGAAGTGGTGGGTGCCGCCAGCCAGATCGACGACTATTCCAAGCTCGCCGACACGGTTGCCTCGCATCTCGCCATCAAGATCCCCGAGAAGCAGGAGATGCTCGCCACGCTTTCCGTGAAGGAGCGTCTGGAGAAGGCGATGGGCTTCATGGAAGCCGAGATCTCCGTGCTCCAGGTGGAGAAGCGCATCCGCTCGCGCGTCAAGCGCCAGATGGAGAAGACGCAGCGCGAGTACTACCTCAACGAGCAGATGAAGGCGATCCAGAAGGAGCTCGGCGAGGGCGAGGACGGCCGCGACGAGGCCGCCGAGATCGAGGCGCGCATCAAGAAGACCAAGCTCTCCAAGGAGGCCCGCGAGAAGGCGGAAGCTGAATTGAAGAAGCTGCGGTCGATGTCGCCGATGTCGGCTGAATCGACGGTGGTGCGCAATTATCTCGACTGGCTGCTGTCAATCCCGTGGGGCAAGAACTCCAAGGTCAAGCAGGACCTCAACTATGCGCAGGACGTGCTCGACGCCGATCATTTCGGCCTCGACAAGGTCAAGGAGCGCATCGTCGAGTATCTTGCCGTGCAGAGCCGGCAGAAGAAGCTGAAGGGGCCGATCCTGTGCCTCGTCGGACCGCCCGGCGTCGGCAAGACCTCGCTCGGCAAGTCGATCGCCAAGGCGACCGGCCGCGAGTTCATCCGGATGGCGCTCGGCGGCGTGCGTGACGAGGCCGAGATCCGCGGTCACCGGCGGACCTATATCGGCTCGATGCCCGGCAAGGTCATCCAGTCGATGAAGAAGGCCAAGAAGTCCAACCCGCTCTTCCTGCTCGACGAGATCGACAAGATGGGCCAGGACTTCCGCGGCGATCCGTCATCGGCCCTGCTCGAGGTGCTCGATCCGGAGCAGAACTCGACGTTCATGGACCATTACCTCGAGGTCGAATACGACCTGTCGAGCGTGATGTTCGTGACGACGGCGAACACGCTGAACATCCCTGCGCCCCTGATGGACCGCATGGAGATCATCCGCATCGCCGGTTACACCGAGGACGAGAAGATCGAGATCGCCAAGCGTCACCTGATGCCAAAGGTGATCCGTGATCATGCCCTGCAGCCGAACGAATTCTCGGTCGGCGAGGATGCGATCCGCGGCATCATCCAGACCTACACGCGGGAAGCCGGCGTGCGCAGCCTGGAGCGCGAGCTGATGAAGCTCGGGCGCAAGGCGGTGACCGAGATCCTGCGGACGAAGAAGAAGACGGTGAAGATCACGGCGGAAAACCTCGCCGATTATCTTGGCGTGCCGCGCTTCCGCTTCGGTCAGGTCGAGGCCGACGATCAGGTCGGCGTGGTCACGGGTCTTGCCTGGACGGAAGTCGGCGGCGAGCTGCTGACGATCGAAGGCGTCATGATGCCCGGCAAGGGCCGCATGACGGTGACGGGCAATCTGCGCGACGTGATGAAGGAATCGATCTCGGCGGCGGCTTCCTATGTCCGCTCCAGGGCGCTCGATTTCGGCATCGAGCCACCGCTGTTCGACAAGCGCGACATCCATGTCCACTTGCCGGAAGGCGCTACCCCGAAGGACGGCCCGTCCGCCGGTGCCGCGATGGCCACGGCCATCGTGTCAGTGCTGACGGGTATCCCGGTCCGGGCCGATGTGGCGATGACCGGCGAGATCACGCTGCGTGGCCGCATCCTGCCGATCGGAGGCCTCAAGGAGAAGCTGCTCGCGGCATTGCGCGGCGGCATCAAGAAGGTGCTGATCCCGGAAGAGAACGTCAAGGATCTGGCGGACATTCCGGACAATGTGAAGAACGGCATGGAGATCGTTCCGGTCTCGCGGGTCGGCGAGGTGCTCGCGCACGCGCTCACCCGGATGCCGGAGCCGATCGAGTGGGTGGAGCCGGTTAATGCGCCGGCTCCGGTCGACAGCGGCGACGATGCCGGAAAGTCGCTCGCGCACTAACAAAAGTTAAAGTTGCAGTGCACAAAGAGAAAGCCGGGCCTTGGGCCCGGCTTTTTCATGTGAAAAAGCCACGAAAAAATGCAAAAAAGCCCGGAATTCCGCGGTTTTTGGGCTTGGGTTCCGGATCGCTTCTTTCTAAAGTCCGTTTCCTGCCGGATGAGTCGTAAGTTCCGGTTTTCTCATGGAAGGGAATTTTGATGAACAAGAACGAACTGGTGTCCGCTGTCGCCGACTCCGCAAGCATTTCGAAGGCTGATGCGCAGTCAGCCGTCGATGCGGTGTTCTCCGTGATCACTGGCGAACTGAAGAAGGGCGGCGATGTCCGGCTTGTCGGCTTCGGAAATTTCACCGTGTCAAAACGTGCTGCTTCGACCGGCCGCAATCCGCAGACCGGCGCGGAAGTGAAGATTCCGGCGCGCACCGTGCCGAAGTTCTCGGCCGGCAAAGGCCTCAAGGACGCGGTCAACTAAGACCTTTTTCTTTAAGAGCAGAAAAGCCGGGCTTGCCCGGCTTTTCTTTTTTCAGGTGACAGGCAACCGGCTCAGGCCGTCGGCGCGTCGGCGCGCATCAGGCCTTCCTGTTTCAAATCCGCCCAGAGTGCAGCCGGTAACTTGGTGTCGAGCAGCGCGCGGTTGCTTTCGACCTCTACAGGCCGCTGGCCGCCTGGGATCACCGACATCACCGAAGGATGCTGCAGCGGGAATTGCAGCGCCGCCTCGATCAGGCGCACATTGTGGCGCTTGCAGACGGTCTCGATACGCGCGACGCGATCCAGGATCTCCTTCGGCGCCTCGCTGTAGTTGTAGAAGGCGCCGGGCTTCGGCCCGGTGGCCAGCACGCCGGAATTGTAAGGACCGCCCAGCACGATGCCGATGCCGCGCTTCTGGCAAAGCGGCAGGAAGGACTGCAGCGCTTCCTGTTCGAGCAGCGTGTAGCGGCCGGCGAGCAGGAACAGGTCGAAGTCGCCGCGTTCGGTGAGCGTCTGCGCGACCTGCCATTCGTTGATGCCGCCGCCGAAGGCCTTGATCACGCCCTGGTCGCGGAGCGAAAGCAGCCCGTAATAGCCGGACGACATGAACTCCGCGATGCGGGCATCCGAGGCTTCCTTGCTGCCATGGGTGAAGATGTCGACGTCGTGCACGAAGAGGATGTCGATGCGGTCGACGCCAAGACGTTCCAGCGAGGCCTCGAAGGAGCGCAAGACGCCATCGTAGGAGTAGTCGTAGACTTCCCGGCGCGACGGCGTCTCGAAGAATTTGCCGATGCCGGTGCGCTGGTCCGGCGGGGCAACGCGCATGATGCGGCCGACCTTGCTCGACAGCACATAGTCGTCGCGCTTCCTGCCGCGCAGGAAAGGGTTGAGGCGGGTTTCCGACAGGCCGAGGCCGTAAAGCGGCGCCGTATCGAAGTAGCGACAGCCAGCCTTCCATGCCGCTTCCAAGGTGGCATTGGCGTCCTCGTCGGAGATGGCGCGATAGAGATTGCCGAGCGGCGCCGTGCCGAAGCCGAGTTCGGTGAAGGTGATGCCGCCATTGCCGATGCGGTCGAAATGCCGTGTCTTCATGTCTGACGATGTCCCGGAGTGATTTGTCTGACATGACACTATCACGCCGGTGGCCCAGCAAAAGTGCCGAGGCTCGTTGGACAGCGATTTTCGCAATGGTAGCATGAACAAAAACAAGCCTTTCGCGGCCTGCGAGCCGCCGAATCCGTAGAGACACGCGACATCGCGCAGACAGGGTGAGCCATTCCATGAGCAAAGCCGGATCCGGCATGTTCGCGACCGCGCTGGACGAGCTTGGCGCGGTGCTGGCGCGCACGGATGAAGCCCGGATCGACGCGGCCTGCGCCATGCTGGCCGGCGCCGGCAGGATCGCCGTCTATGGCTGCGGCCGCGAGGCCCTGCAGGTGAAGGGTTTTGCCATGCGGCTCTATCATCTCGGCCTGCCGGTTTCGGTGGTCGGCGACATGACCACGCCGCCGCTCGGGCGGGGCGACGTCTTCCTGGCGAGCTCGGGGCCGGGCGAGACCACCACGGTGCTGACCTTGATGCGGGTTGCCCGCGATGCCGGCGCGAAGGTGCTGCTCCTGACGGCCGAACCGGCAGGCAGCGCGGCGAAACTCGCCGACTTCACGCTGGTCATTCCGGCGCAGACCATGGCCAGCGACCAGGGCGCGGCAAGAAGCTCGGTGCTGCCAATGGGCTCGCTGTTCGAAGGCGCGCTGTTCCTGTTGTTCGAGATCATGGTGCTGAGGCTTCAGGCGCTGACCAATGCGAGGCCGGAAGCCATGCGCGCCAGGCACACCAATATGGAGTAGGGCATGCGCTACGAGCTGATGTTGCCGCACCAGATCCGCAAGGCGATCGAGGAGAACTGGCCGGTCGTGTTGCCGCTTGGCGTGCTCGAATACCATGGCGAGCACATGGCGGTCGGGATGGACACTTTGGCCGTCATCAAGACGGTGGAACTCATCGAGAAGGAGAGGGACCTCGTCATCCTGCCGCCCTTCTATTACGGCGCGGCAAGCTATGCGGTGGCGGCGCCGGAAGGCAGCGGCTCGGTGCAGGTCGGTGGTCCGGTGCTTTCGCCATTCGCGGAGGAATTGTTCTACGGGCTGCTGCGCATCGGCTTCCGCAACATCCACGCCATCATCCACCACCAGACCGAGAATTTCGTGGCCGGCATGCCGACCGACCTCGCCTTCAAGACTGCCGGCCGCCAGGCGATCTTCCGCTTCCTGGAAAAGGAACGCGGCGAGGGCTGGTGGGGGTCGAACACGATGGCCGATTACTATGCCGGCCATGCCAAGGGCGAGAACGTCTTCAACTGGGTGCAGGTGCATCCGCTGATGCCGGCCGCGATGAACGGCAAATACCCGTTCGACCATGCCGGCAAAGGCGAAACCTCGCTGATGCTGGCGTTATGCCCCGAGGCCGTGGACGAGAAGCATTTGGCCGACAACACCGGCTGGTACACGAAAGACGCGGCGGAGGCCTCGGCAGGCCTCGGCAAGATCGGCGTCGCCATGATCCTTGATCATTTGAGGGCCATCCTGGTGCGATAGGCGCGGTTCTTCCTTCTCCCCTTGTGGGAGAAGGTGAATCGGCGCGCAGCGCCGAGACGGATGAGGGGTGTTCCAGCGGAGTGAGACGTCGGCGTTCCCTCGAACACCCCTCATCCGGCCGCTGCGCGGCCACCTTCCCCCACAAGGGGGGAAGGAAAGGTCCAGCTACTTCACGGAGCCCGCCGTCATGCCCATGATCAGATAGCGCTCGAGCGCGATGCCGATGATGGCCAGCGGCGCGATCGCCGCCGTTGCAAGTGCGGCCATCGACCACCAGTTGATGCCTTGCGAGCCGGTCTGGCTCGCCACCATGACGGGGATGGTCTTGGCGTCGGTCGAGGTCAAAAGCGCGGCGAAGAAATACTCGTTCCAGCACAGCACCATCGCCAGGATGAAGGCGGCAACCATGCCCGGCAGCGCGATCGGCATGACGATGCGGAAGAAGGCGCCCCAGATCGACAGCCCGTCGACCAAAGCCGCTTCCTCCAATTCGACGGGAATGGAGTTGAACTGGTCGCGCATGATCCAGATCACGATCGGCAGCACCATCAGCGTGTAGAGCAGCACGAGCCCGATGCGCGTGTCGAGGAGGGCGACTTCGCGATAGAGCACAAGGAAAGGGAGCGCCAGCACGACCGGCGGCAGGATCAGCTGCGACAGGAAGAAGAAGGAGATGTCCTCGTTCCTGAACCAGGCGAATTTGTAGCGGTAGCGGACAAGGCCATAGGCGGCAAGGCTGCCGATTATGATGGCAAGCGCCGACGCGCCGACCGAGGTGATGACCGAGTTCATGAAGCGCTTGAAGAATTCGTCGCGTACCGTCGAGGTCTGGAAGATCGAATCCGGCGAAAGGCCGAGCGAGCGCCAGCCCTTCCAGTCCGGCGTAAAGTCGACGAAGGGGATGAGATGGCCTTGCGTGACGTCGACCGCCGATTTGAACGAGGTGGTGATCGTCCAGTAGATCGGGAACAGGCAGACGAAAGCCCAGAAGACGAGCGCGCCGTAGATGAAGACGCGGCTGGTGATGAAGGCCGCCGGCGAGCGGATCTCAGAAACGGTGTAGTCGGTGGTCTGGACGCTCATGATGCCGCTCAGTTGACGTTGCGCACGAAGCGACTGGCGACTTTCAGCAGCCAGGTCACGAACACGACGATGATGATCAGATAGGCCATGGCGAGCATTGTGCCGTAGCCGACATTCGAGCGGTCGCGATATTCGCGGTAGATGAAGCTCGATACGGAATCGGTAGCGCCGCCGGGGCCGCCCGAGGTCAGAGTGATGATGATGTCGGCGAGCTTCAGCTTGAAGATGATGCGCAGGATGACGGCCGTCACCGACACCGGCAGCATGAGCGGAAAGGTAACCTGCCAGAAGGTCTGCCACGCGGTCGCGCCGTCGACGCGGGCGGCTTCAAGCACCTCGCGCGACATCGCCTGCAGGCCGGCAAGCAGCATGATCATCACGAACGGGATGAAGGTCCAGGCGTCGAGCATCATGATCGAGATGCGGGCTGTGATCGGATCGGAGAAGAAGGCGGGATTGTCCCAGCCGAGATGGCGCGCCAGCGTTGCCGCCGGGCCGAAGCGGTATTCCATCAGCGATTTGCCGACCATCCAGGACACCGCCACCGGCGACAGCATCAGCGGCAAAAGGAAGACGACGCGGAAGAACTTTCGCGCCTTGATCTGCGCGTTGAGCAGCAGCGCCAGGCCGAAGGCGATGACATATTCGACCAGCACCGCAAGCACATAGAGCACCATGTTGAACAGCGCATTGCGGTAGTAGGGGTCGGCCAGCATCTGCCAGAAATTGTCGAGGCCGTTGAACCTGCGTCCGGCAAACGAACTGAGATTCCAGTCGGTCAAGGCGATGTAGAAGCCGAACAGCGTCGGGAAGATCACCATGGCGATGGTGAAAAGCAGCGCCGGCAAAAGGAACAGCGCGCGCTGCCCGTCCTCGCCGCGCGTCAGCACCTGCCAGGCACCGAGTGCTGCACCCCACAGGATGTAGGCATAGATCACCGGCCGCCAAGTGTCGAAGCCGACCGTGGACATCTCGGTCTTGTAGAGGATCTGCACGACGATGATCGTCAGCAAGCCGAGCGTCGCGACGGCCAGCAGGCCCCAGCCGAGGCGCTTGCGGCCTTGCGGGATCAGGTCGGCCGGATTTGCCGGCCACGCATTCGCGGTCGAAGTCTGCTCAGCCACTCTTGCCTCTTAGCGCATCAAACCGGCCGGGCCGGTAAAGATGCGGCCCGATGACGGTGTGCCATCGGGCCGCGACGTCTCATAAACCAGCCTACATGCCGAGCGAGGCTTTGTAGAGCTTGACCTGGTTTTCGCGGCCGATCTGGTCGGTCAGCTTTTCCCAGGCCGCGGCGATGGCGTCGGCTCCTTCCTGCGCCTTCATCTTGCCGGCGAAGGTGTTGGCAAGGATGTCCTCGGCGGCGCTGTAATACTGAAAGATGCCGGGGATGCGCGGCTCGATCGCCGCGTTCGGATGGTTGTAGCTGTCGGCTTCGGACTTCAGGTACGAGCTGATGAACGCCTCGTCATAGCCGGCTGCCACCCATTCCGGAATGTTGAAATGGCTGTTCCGATAGGGCTGGAAGCCGGAAGGATAGGCCGCGCACCACAGCGACAGATCCTTGCCGCCGAGATGCGCGGCGGCCGACCATGCGGCCTTCTTCTTCTTCTCGTCGGAATCGACGCGGGCCATGACATAGACGCCCCAGCCGAGATAAGCGCAGTTCGGCGCATAGTTCGGGCCGCTGGCGAGCTTGTCCCACTTGCCGGTCTTGGAGTTATAGACGTCGTCGGAGCCCGGCAGGATCGAGAAGCCGGTGACGTCGCCGATGACCGAGGAGTCATTGGTCTTCACGTTCGAGCCAACGTCGCCCCACCAGGGGATCATCGAGCCGGTGCCGGCCAGGAACTGCTGGAAGGCGGTCGTGTTCGGATCGGCGTTGATCTGATCGGCCGGTTCGGACGGCAACGCATCGATGACGTCCTGGATGGCGCGCACCCAGGCCGGATTGTTGACGCGCGGCTTCATCGTGTCGGCGTCGAACAGCCAGGCCTTGTCATCGGGATGCTTGGCATAGGCGGTGGCGCGGCTGCCGAGGAAATAGAAGCCGAAACCGCCCCAGGGCTTGGGCGCGTCGAGATAGCCATAGATGTCCTGGCCCTTGAATTTCTTGCCCTTCAGGAACTTGGTGACGGCCTGCACCTGCTGCCAGGTCTTCGGCACGCCCCACTCCGCAAGGCCTGCCTTGTCGCCGCTGTCCGCCTTCCAGGCTGCAGCCAGCTCGGAGTCGGAGAACACGTCGGTGCGGTAGTTGAAATTGTGCGCGTCGCCGTCGATGGTCACGCGATACTGCTTGCCGTTCCAGGTGCCGACCGGCGGCTTGAGATAGTTGACCAGGTCGTCGAAGTCGATCTGCTTTTTGACCCAGTCGGGCATTTCCGAGGTCAAGCCCTTGCCGCAGACATCGCCTTCAAAGGGCGCGCCCATCTCGATGACGTCGAAGTCAACGGTGCCGGTGGCGATCGACTGCTGCAGGCGGGCGTTGTAGTCGGCCTGGGCAAGGTCGATCCAGCTGATCTTGGCGCCCGTATAGGCCTCCCAAGGCTTCAGGAAGCCGCGGAACAGCACGTTGTGCAGGTTCTGGTTGTTGAGGCCCATGAAGGTGAGCTCGACACCGGCGAACTCGCCTTCCTTGACGTTGGCCTTGGTCGCTTCGAGGCAGAGCTCGCCGACCTTCTGGAAGTCGGCGTCGGTCGGCTGGCCTTTGCCGACGCCTGGAATCTGCAGGATCTTCGCCCGCAGGCTGTCATCGGCCGCGGCAGGCCGCGTCAGCGCGCCGAGCCCGGCGCCGGAGGCGGCGGCGATTGCGGCCATCGAGGCCGCGCCCTTCAGCACATCGCGGCGGCTGGCGCCGGCGCGCATCAGTTTTTCGTACAGGTCGACTCTCATCTACAGGTTCCTCCCAGAACAACAGCGATTGAATTGAAGTGCCAATCTCTCGGACGTGGAAACGTCTCTCGGTTCTCCTCGATCATACGGGGACGTGGGACCCCACCCTGCGTCGCCGAAGCTCCGATCTCAGGGTAACAGGCCTGCGTCGGATTGGCACTCGCCACTATTCGCGTAATCGATTACCTTGTCAACAAGATTGGCTTTTTATCTATAAGGTACCGACTTGCCGTTGCCCTTGGCAATGGCTAGCTTCACCGCAAAAGATCAAAAGATAAAGGGGAGACGATGGCTCAAGTCGCGATCAGCAGTGTGGCCAAGGCGTTCGGAACCGTCAAGGTCCTGCATGAGGTCAGCGTCGATATCGCCGACGGACAGTTCGT
The DNA here is from genome assembly GCF_003952405.1 of Mesorhizobium sp. M2A.F.Ca.ET.043.02.1.1. Lineage (NCBI taxonomy): Bacteria > Pseudomonadati > Pseudomonadota > Alphaproteobacteria > Hyphomicrobiales > Phyllobacteriaceae > Mesorhizobium > Mesorhizobium sp. M2A.F.Ca.ET.043.02.1.1. The sequence continues at coordinate 231,994 of NZ_CP034445.1, read as the reverse complement.
CGTGCTGGTCGGCCCTTCAGGATGCGGCAAGTCCACGCTGCTGAGGATGGTGGCCGGGCTGGAGACCGTTTCCGGCGGCACGATCTCGATCGGCGAGCGCGTCGTCAACAACCTGCCGCCGGCCAAGCGCGACATCGCCATGGTGTTCCAGAATTACGCGCTCTATCCGCACAAGACGGTGGAGCAGAACATGGCCTTCGCGCTGAAGCTGCGCGGCACCGATCCAGCCGTCGTCGCCGAGCGGGTCAAGCGCGCCGCCGACATCCTCGACCTCGCGCCCTATCTCAAGCGCTACCCGCGCCAGCTTTCGGGCGGCCAGCGCCAGCGCGTCGCCATGGGCCGCGCCATCGTGCGCAATCCGCAAGTGTTTCTGTTCGACGAGCCGCTCTCCAACCTCGACGCCAAGCTGCGCGTGCAGATGCGCACCGAGATCAAGGAGCTCCACCAGCGGCTGAAGACCACGACGATCTATGTCACCCACGACCAGATCGAGGCCATGACCATGGCCGACAAGATCGTCGTGATGCGCGACGGCCGCATCGAGCAGGTCGGCGCGCCGCTGGAACTGTTTGACCGGCCCGCCAATCTGTTTGTCGCCGGCTTTATCGGCTCGCCGGCGATGAACCTGCTCAAGGGCACCGTGTCGAAGGGTGAGAAGCCGGTCGTCGACATCGCCGGCACGGCGTTCCCGATGCCCGCCAACAGTGCCGGCGAGGACGGTCAGGCCGTCGTCTACGGCGTACGCCCGGAGCACCTGGAGATCCATCCCGACGGCGTCGAGGCCAAGATCTCGGTTGTCGAGCCGACCGGCTCGGAAACCCTGGTGTTCGTGCGCTTCGGCGAGGGCGAGATGGTGGCGCTGTTTCGCGAGCGCCACGACTTCAAGCCGGGCGATGCGCTGAAGCTCAAGCCTCGTCTCGACCAGGTCCACCTCTTCGACGCCGAAACCGGCAAGCGACTTTAGATCTTTACACAATTCCGGACGGAAAACCGCCTTTCCTGGAATTGCTCCAGACCGCACACAGACTTCCGGGAGGAAACCATGCTCAAAGGGATCAATCCGCTGCTCAATGCCGATGTGCTCCAGGCGCTGCGGGCGATGGGCCATGGCGACGACCTGATCATCGCCGACACCAATTTCCCATCCGATTCGGTGGCGCGGCAAACTGTGCTCGGCAAGCTCTTGCGCATCGATGCGACGGCGGCCGACGCGGTGAAGGCGGTGCTGTCGCTCTATCCGCTGGATACGTTCGTCAACGATGCCGCGGCGCGCATGGAGATCGTCGGCAAGCCGAACGAGATCCCGCCGGTGCAGAAGGAGGTCCAGAAGGAGATCGATGCGGCCGAGGGCAAGCCCTGGCCGATGATCTCGATCGAGCGCTACGCTTTCTACGAGCGCTCCAAGAAGGCCTATTGCGTGATCCAGACCGGCGAGCGCCGCTTCTATGGCTGCTTTGCCTTCCGCAAGGGTGTCGTGCCGCCGGATGCGGAGTAAGGACATGGCCGCCGGCAAGCCTGTTGTCATCCTCGGTGTGTTCGTCGCCGACACCGCCTATCGCGCCGATCGCCAGCCGCGCATGGGCGAGACGATCCTCGGCAATTCCTTCAAGCTCGGGCCGGGCGGCAAGGGCTCGAACCAGGCGGTGGCGGCCGGCAAGCTTGGCGCCGACATCACTTTCCTGACCAGGCTTGGCGTCGATGCCTTTGCCGACATGGCCAAGCAGACCTGGAGGGATGCTGGCGTCAAGAGCGCCGTGATCGACACGCCGGCCAGCTATACGGGTGCTGCCTATATCTTCGTCGAGGAAGGCACGGGCAACAATGCCATCATCGTCAGCCCGGGCGCGGCGATGCTGATTTCCCCCGCAGACATCGAGACGCATGCCGGCCTGATCGGCTCCGCCGGCGTCTTCGTCACCCAGCTCGAGCAGCCGATCGACGCGGCCTTGAAGGCGCTTGAGATCGCGCGCGGGGCAGGGGTGACGACCATTCTCAATCCCGCGCCGGCCGCGAGCCTGCCGGACCGCATCTACACGCTCTGCGACTATATCACGCCCAATGAGACCGAGGCCGAAGGGCTGACCGGCATCAAGGTGTCGTCGGTCGACGACGCCCGCCGCGCCGCCGACGCTCTGCTGGCCAAGGGTGTCGGGGCCGTCATCGTGACGCTGGGAGAAAAGGGCGCGCTTCTGCACAGCAAGGACCGATCCGAGCATGTCGGCGCCGTCAATGCTGGCCCGGTGGTCGAGACCACCGGGGCGGGCGATGCCTTCAACGGCGGTCTTGCCGCCGCTTTGGCAAAAGGCGTCGAGCCGCTGGAGGCCGTGCGCTTTGCCTGCGGGGTCGCCGGCATTTCGGTGACCCGCCCCGGCACCGCGCCGTCTATGCCGACATTGCAAGAGGTCGAGGCGCTGCTCGCGAAGGCATGAACTCGTAGTTCGGCCGGTTTATTAGCGGCCCCTTGACCGGGAACGCTCCTGAAGCGAGCGCGTTCATCCTCCTGGTTTGCAACGCCGGAACGGCAGGATGAAGAAATCGTACGAAAAACCCACGCTCGTGAAGCGGCAGAAGCTCACCGAACGGACGGCCCAGATTGTCGCTTCCGGCGTCGTCCTGGGCGAATGATTTCCTTGATCGGGCTTGGATAGCGCTACAGAATCCTGCTGGTCAGTTCCAGCATCGTCGTTGCGCCTTGCTCGCTGCCGGGCATATGCACGACGCGAAGGACGCGGAGGTCCCTGTTCGTTCCCTCGACCGGTATCGACACGCTTTCGCCGACCCGCGGCAATTCCTGGAAAGCGAGCTCGTCGACATCCCTCTCCTCGTCGATGGAAATCCGACATCTCACAGCCATCTGACTTCTCCCGTTTTACCCGAGGGCTGAACGGGACAAGGTTGAAATGGTTCCGAGAAGGCCCTCAGTTGGCAAACCTGCCGCGATATTCGCGCGGCGTCAGGCCTTTTAAAGCCTTGAATTGACGTCCGAAATTGGCCAGCGACCGATAGCCGACCTGCTCGGCGATGTGGGCGATCTGCTTGTCGCCCTCCGTCAGGAGGGCGCAAGCCTTGCCGATGCGCAGCCGTGTCACATACTCAGTCACGGTCAGCCGCGTGTGTCGGGTGAACATCCGGTGAAAGCCCGACGGGCTGAGCGCGGCGAGGCGCGCGACACGGTCGATCCTGAGCTCATCAGTATAGTGCGTGTGCAGGTGGCCGAGAACACGGTCTATGCGCGCGCCGCTCGAGGCGAGGGTGGACTGGGGCGAACGGGACGGCGCCGTGAGCGGCTCGGCCGCGTCGTCCTCGGCCAGCGCCAGCAGCACCGCAATCAGGTCGAGCAGCCGGTCCGCGGGCGGCTTGTCGAAGATCGCTTCGATCCGCGCCCTGACACGCCCGGTCGCAGCTTGCGAGAATTTCAGCCCGCGCGCCGATCTTTGCAGCAGGCCGGCTACCGGTCGCAGTTCCGTCAGAAGACCGGTCAATCCACGCGCCCATTCGGGCCGGAACCAGATGACCATGACCAGATGCGGCTTGCCGCCATCGAGCTTGCTCGTCGACGACCAGGTGTGCGGCAGGTTAGGACCGAGCAGCACGAGATCGCCATCGTCATAGCCGCCGACATGGTCGCCGACGAAGCGGCATCCGCGCGAGTTGAGCGTGAGCGTCAGCTCATATTCCGGATGATGGTGCCATTCGAACGGAATGGTCGGGTCGCGCGGCACCCGCACCATCGACCATGAGGCGTCATCGGCGACGGTGACTTTCTCCAGATATGGCTTCACAGCCGGCCCCTGAGAATTCGCCTCGAACGGCGTTTGAATGATAATGGACGCCAGAATAGTATCATTCTGTGCCTGTTAGCGACAACATGCATGTCCGCCGTTCGGTTAGCCTCGTGTTTGACAGGACAACGTCGAGGAGGAAATCGATGGCCCACGCGAAAAACATCACTAAGGACGATCACCCAACATCCAGCCGGGCGACGACCCAACTGTCCAAGATCAGGAAAGTGCTTCCGCTGCGCGTGCTTTCGGACGCCGATTTCGCGCACTGGCAGAGGCGGGGCTTCGTGATCGTGCGCGATGCGGTGCCAATGGAAAATGTCGAGCGTCTCAAGGCACTGCTTTGGGAATTCGAGGAGAAGGACCCCAACGATCCGGCGACCCGGGACGTCACCCAGCGGCGCGACTATGCGCTGAAGGAAATCAACAATGCCGGCATGGTCGAGATCTACAATCATCAGTTCCTGTGGGATAACCGCATGGCGCGGCGCGTCTATGATGCCTTTGTCGATATCTGGGATATGGAGGATCTGTGGGTCGCCATCGACCGCGCCAACCTCAACACGCCCAACAAGGGCAGGCGCGCATCTCCCGGCTTCATCCATTGGGACGCCGACACCTCGCTCGAGCCCAAGCCGATCTCGGTGCAGGGTGTGCTTTCGCTGGTCCATCAGGACGGCGGCGATATCGGCGGCTTCCAATGCGTGCCCTATCTGTTCGAACATTTCGACGAATGGGTGAAGACTCAACCCGCCGACCGCGATCCGCATCATCCGGATATGAGAGGGATCGAGGACAGGATCGAGAAGCTCGAGCTCTTCCCTGGCGACCTGATGATCTTCAACTCGCTTCTGGCGCATGGCGTGGCGCCGAACACGTCCGACGACAAGGTGCGAATGGCCCAGTATATCTCCAAGTTCCCCGCCGATGAGAGCAATCTTGTCGAGCGCGAGGCGCGAATCCGCTCTTGGCGCGAACGCGAGGCGCCGCAGCGCGCCGGCTTTGCCGGCGATCCGCGCAGCTGGGAGAAGAAGCATGCCGAGACGGCAAAGCTGACGCCGCTCGGCGAAAGGCTGCTGGGGGTGGTCAGTTGGAACTGGTAACGTCGGGAGATTGATACGGCGACGGTTCCGCCGTCCTGCATCGGCTGTTCGGCGGACTGGTGGGCGATGACGGGCTCGAACCGCCGACATCTTCGGTGTAAACGAAGCGCTCTACCAACTGAGCTAATCGCCCGCTTGAGCGCGGACCTTTAAGCAGTTAGGGCCGCGTTCGCAAGGCCAAATGAACAGACCGGTGCGCCCGCCATCAGGCGGATTTCCCCAGCCTCGACGCCGTTGTCAAAAAACCTTCTCCTGTTTGTTGTTATGCTTGAATGCCGCGCTTGACACCTGCAAACGAACCCCTTATCCACCGCCCCAACGACGAACACGCCTGACACGTGCTCGTCAGTGCGCGGGTGTAGCTCAGTCGGTTAGAGTGCCGGCCTGTCACGCCGGAGGTCGCGGGTTCGAGCCCCGTCACTCGCGCCATCATCCTTGACAGGATCGATCGGAAAATCGGCTTATCCGGCGCATTTAACGCGCGTGCGGGGCTGTATTAAGCGGCAGCGGGGCCCCTGCGGGGCCGCCACCTTGTCGAGGGCTCAGGTCGCTACTGCCTGACGTAGCAGCGTTTGTGAGCGCCTGGAGCGGGATCATCGCCGAAAGCGTCGTTGCTGCAGCGAACGCCGTTCCTGAAGACGTCCTGCGTGTATTGGCCACGTGCGCCGTATCTGACCATCGCGCGGCCGCGGAAATCGCAGAACTCACCCTCCCTGGCGCAGGCGACCCATTCGCCGCGGTCCGGGCGCGAGCCGTAGTCATCGTCCCCGTAATCATTGTCATCGCCATAGCCGCCGCCACGCGCCACGAAATAACAGGCCTTTTCGCGGCCGGGGGCCGGGTCGCCAAAAACGCGATTCGAGCAAGGGACGGCTCGACGATCGAAAAACCGGGAGGTCATTCGACCGCGCGCGCCGTAGACCACTTGCGTGGGGTAGGGCAGGCGGCAAATACCGCCCTCATTCGCGCATCGCCGCAGCTGCTGTGCCGACGCGGTGGCAGGGAACAGGGCCGTAGCGGCCGCGGCCAAGCTGACGAGGCAGATGAAGGCCAGCGTTGCTCGGATCGAGACGTGAAAAGTTCTTAACACGAATTGTCTCCCGGTTTGGTTGTGCTGCGGCATCCTACAGCAGGCGGATTAAATGCGCGATGAATGCCTGATCGGAGGCTATTGTTAACTCGGGCGGCCCTACGGGCGGCCGGGGCTCAATATCTAATGATCCGCCGCTCAACGAGGACCACCAGGCAGAACAGCGCGATCGACAGCGATGACGAAAGAACGATCGCGGCGTAGAGCCGGTCGGACTGATAGTTGAAGGTCGCCTGGATGATCAGCGCGCCGAGCCCTTTGTCCGAGCCGATCCACTCGCCGACGATGGCGCCGATCACGGCGGTGGCCGACGCGATCCTGAGTGACGAGAACAACATCGGCAGAGCACGGTGCAGGCGCAGGCTCCAGAAGATCTCCGAGCGCGTCGCCGACAGCACCCGGAACAGCTCGTGTTCGTTGTCGCTGGCCGAATCGAGGCCGCGGATCATGTTCACCAGCGTCGGGAAGAAGCAGATCACCGCGGCGATGACGATCTTCGGCGTCATGCCGAGGCCGAAGATCAGGATGATGATCGGCGACAGCGCCAGGATGGGGATGGTGTTGAAGAAGAGCACGATCGGGAAATAGGCCGCCTGCAGGACGCGGCTGTGGACGAAGAGCACGGCCAGCAGCACGGCAGCGAGATTGCCGATGACGAAGCCGGCCAGCGCCTCGATCAGCGTCGGCCGCAGATTGTCGATGAGGAGCGCAAAATTCCTTTGGAAGACGCCGAAAATCGCCGTCGGTGTCGGCACGATATAGGCGGGCACGCCGAGCAACGGCAAAAGATATTGCCAGGCGAGCAGGATCGAAGCCGCGCCGAGAACGGGGAGCGCGGCCGTCATGTGCGGGGAGAGCGGCGCCTGTCTCACGATGCGCGCTCCAGCGCCGTTCGCAGATCGGCCATGGCGGCGACGATCGCCGCATCCTCGCGCTTGCAGCGATTGCCTTCCTGCTTGAGAGGCCGCATGTCGAGGTCCTTGACGACACGTCCCGGATTGGCGGCCAGCACGATGACGCGCTCGCCGAGATAGGCTGCTTCGGCGATCGAATGGGTGACGAAGAGGATGGTCGTGCCGCTGCGCCGCCAGAGCGCCAACAGCTCGTCGTTCAATCGGTCGCGCGTGATCTCGTCCAGCGCGCCGAAGGGTTCGTCCATCAGAAGCAGTTTCGGTTCGCTGAGCAGGGCGCGCGCGATCGCCACGCGCTGGCGCTGGCCGCCGGAGAGCTGATGCGGCAGGCGCTCACTGAGGGCGCCGAGCCCCATCAATTCAAGCAGTTCCGTGCTGCGATCCTCGATCTTGCGTGTCAGGCTGCGCAGGCCGACGCCAAGCGGCAAGCGCACATTGTCGCGCACCGTGCGCCAGGGAAGGAGGGTCGAATCCTGGAAGACGAAGCCGACATCGCGCCGCGAGCGCACCGTATGCGGCGTCTCGCCAAGCACGCTGATCGTGCCGCCGAGCGGATCGAGCAGGTCGGCCACCACCCTGAGCAAGGTCGACTTGCCGCAGCCTGACGGGCCCAGGATCGACAGGAAGGAACCGGCCTCCACGGTGAGGTCGAGGCCGGCGAGCACTCTGACGGCCGTCTGCCGGCCGCCATAGCCGACATCCAGCCGTCGCGCTTCGATCGCGTGCGGCATTAGATCAGCACAACGTCTGATTGGACCGTCATGCTGATCTAACTCTCAGTTGGAGCATGATTTTTTCCAAAGCCGGTTCCCACCTCTTGAGATCATGCTTTACGCGGCGGGCGCGTCGAGCTTGGGCCGGTCGGCGGCCGAGAGTTCGAGTATCTTGGTGGTGTAGGCCTCGGCGGCCGCCGGGCGACCGTTTGGATACTGGCCAACCTTGTCGAGCAGCGCCAATTGCTCCTCTATCGAGGCCGGGTCGAACGTGCCCCAGCCGTCCTTGGCGGTGGCGCCGTCAAAGGAGAGTTTCAGCACCAGATTGACGGTCTTTTCCTCCCAGCCAAGATCCATTTCCGGATAGGCGGCGACCATCTTCTTGACCGCTTCCTGCGGATTGGCATGCACCCAGCCCCAGCCTTTGCCCACGGCGCCGATGAACTTCGCCAGCGTCTCAGGATCCTTTTCGATTGCCGCGTCGGTAGCGAAATAGACGTCCGCGTAGGAGCTCAGCCCGAGGTCGCGCGTCAGAAGGTCGATGCGGTCGTCGCCGACGACGCTGAGCGCCTGGGTGTTGGTGATCCAGCCGCCGATGGCATCGACATCGCCGCGCACCAGCGGCGCCTTGTCGAAGCCGACATTGACGATGGTCACCTCCGACGAGTCGATGCCGTTCTTGGCCAGGATCTCGTCGATGACGAAGCGCGCCGTCGGCTGGATACCGATCTTCTTTCCCTTGAGATCGGAGACACTGCGGATCGGCTTGGCCGGTTTCGAGGTCAATGCGTAAGGACCGGTACGGAAGCCGCAGGCGATGATCTTGATCGGCACGCCGCTGGCGCGGGCAGAATATAGCTGCGGCGTTTCCGAGAATTGCCCAAGCTGGGCGGCGCCCGAAATGACCGGCGGCACGGTCGACGCGTTGGGGCCGCCGGGGCTGAACTCGACCTCCAGCCCAGCGTCCTTGAAATAGCCGTTGGCGACGGCCGCGATATCGCCGATCTGGCCGTTGGATATCAACCAGTCATACTGGATGACGACCTTGCCCGCGGCCTTGGCGCCCGGCGTCAGCAGCAGCTGCATGCCGGCAGATACGGCCGCCACCGCTGCCATGCCGCCTTTCACGAATGCACGGCGGTTCAATTCAAAGTCCCTGTTCCCATTCATTTTTCGCTCCTGTTGCAGACTTTCTCGTCTTTTCTTCAGGCGCCGCTCCCTTCAGCGCGGCGTCGTCTACGGCTGTTCGTCGTGGTAATCGCCAGGGCCGCCGTCGAGCCAGGCGTAAAGCTCCCAAAGCGTGTCGTCCGGGTCGGTGAAATAGGCGCAGCGCGCGTTCCAGACGTAGTTTTCCGGTGGGCCGTAGAAAGGCACGCCTTTGGCGCTCAATTCGCCATGCAGCCGGTCGATATCGGCAGGCGTGTCGAGCTGTACCGCGACGCAGACCTTGTGCGCATGGCTCGGCGATCGCAGCTTCGACACGCCGGTATAGCGGTTGATGTGGTCGAGTTCCCAGGCGGCGAGCGTCACGCCCTCGCCATGGAAGTCGGCAAACCCTTCGGCTCGGCGGCGCAGGCGGAAGCCGAGTTTCTCGACATAGAAATCGACCGTCCTTTCGATGTTTTCCACCAGAAGGCAGACGTCGGAGATGCGCGTGACGCTTGCTGGCATGGCTATTTCGCTCCGGTGTCTTTCGAGAGCGGCAGCTTGACGCCGACGCGGTTGGCGGCGCCGACGATATGCGTGCGCATCGCCGCCTCCGCCGCAGCCGGATCGCCCGCCACTAGAGCCTCATAGATGCGCACATGCTCGCCGACATTGATCTCGACGAGGTCGTGGAGCGGGTTCGTCATGCGCGCGTAGTGGATCGAGTGGCGGATCTGCTCGCAGACGAACGAGATGAAGGTGTGGATGTAGCTGTTGCCGGTGGCGCGCGCGATCTCGCGGTGGAAGAGCAGGTCGGCGTCGATGCTGCCTTCTTCCCAACGCTCCTCGCCGCCCATGCGGTCGAGCGCAGCCTTGATCGAATCGAGATGGCCCTGATTGCGGCGCGCCGCGGCGAGCGCAGCCGACTCGGCCTCGAGGATGCAGCGCAACTCGAACAGCCGCTCCATGTTGTGCGTGTCCTTGAGCGCCTCGCGGTCGATGCGGATCGCTGCTCGCTGCTCGGGCGCCAGCACGAAGGCGCCGATGCCTTGGCGCGCCTCGATCATGCCGTCGGCGCGAAGCTGGGCGATCGCCTCGCGCACGACATTGCGGCTGACGCCGAATTTTTCGGACAATTCCTGCTCGGTCGGCAGGCGCGCGCCGGGGTTCAATTCGCCGGATTCGATCTCGCGGCTGAGGAAGGCAGCGACCCGGTGCGGCAATGTCTCGACAGTGCCGATGGCGGCCAGTCTCTGCTTCATGGAAAAGTCTCCGTCGCGGGCAACAGGCAACCGGGATTCATCAGGCCCTTGGGGTCGAGTGCGCTCTTCAGCGCCGCGACCATGCGGCGATGCGCCGGCGAAAGCCCGGCCCAGAATTCCTTGCGGCGGCTGCGGCCGATGCCGTGCTCCGCGCTGATCGAGCCGCCGAGACCGACGGCGATTTCATAGAGCCCGGCGATGACTTCGGCGCCCCGGGCACGGGCTTCATCCTCGGCGAGTTCGAGCGGCGGCAGCACGTTGAAGTGGATGTTGCCGTCACCGGCGTGGCCGTAGGCGAGCGGGATCCAGCCGGGATGGTCATTCGCGACGAAGCGGCGGGCTCTTTCGCTGAGGCTGGGGATGTCGGAAATCCTCACCGACAGGTCGGTGCGCACATGATAGCCACGCTTGGCCTGGCCTTCGACCAGACCTTCGCGGATCGCCCAAAAACTCCTGGCCTGCGTCGTGCTCGCGGCGAGAACCGCGTCGGTTACCAGGCCATTTTCCATGGCATCGCCGAGGACGCCGGCCAGCAAGCTGTTGAGGTCGATAGCCGCGCTGGATGACAATTCGATCAGCACGTGGACGGGCGCTCCGACCGGCGCCCTCATCGCCGGGTCGATCAGCCGGGCAAGCTCGATGCATTCGGCGCCGATGATCTCGAAAGCGGAGACGAGGTCCGAGCAATCGCGGCGCGCCTGGTTGAAGAGCGCAACGGCCGCCTCGAACGAGGCAAGGCCGAGATAGGCGGTCTCGGTTCGCGCCGGTTTCGGAAACAGCTTGACCTCGACACCGGTGATGATGCCGAGCGTGCCTTCGGAGCCGATGAAAAGCTGCTTCAGGTCGTAGCCGCTGTTGTTCTTGCGCAGACCAGAGAAGCCGTTCCACAGTTCGCCGTCCGCCAGCACGACTTCGAGACCGAGGATCAGGTCGCGTGCCATGCCATAGCGCAGCACGTTGACGCCGCCGGCATTGGTCGCCGCATTGCCGCCGATCTGGCAACTGCCTTGCGCGCCAAGCGCGAGCGGGAAGAGGCATTCTTGCGCCTCGCAGGCGTCCTTGATCGTCTGCAGCACGCAGCCGGCATCGGCTTGCAGGGTGAAGTTGCCGGCATCAATCTGCCGGATGGCGTTCAGCCGCTCCAGGCTCAAGACAACCAGGCCGCCGCCTTTGCTGTCGATCGCGCCTGATACCAGCCCGGTGTTGCCGCCTTGCGGAACGATGCCGAGCCCAAGCTCGTTGCACAAGCGCATCAGGGCCTGGACTTCGCCGACCGAGCCGGGCCGCAGCACGGCAAGCGCTTCGCCGCGATAATCGCCCGCCCAGTCGCCCAGATATTTCGCCATTCCAGCCGGCTCGGCGGCAATGCCGTTTCGGCCGACGGCGCCTTCCATGGCGCTGAGTATTTCCGGCGAGAGGCGATCAACGGTCATGGAGATTTATCGATATCAGGTGATACATATCATCCTACAACTTACTTCGAGTCAATCGCTCTTTTGTTCGGCGAACAGGTCATCGGCTCGTTCAAGGCAGGTGGACCTGACCATTGCGGCTGGCAAGCCGAGACTGCTCGGTAGGCCCTGCCTATGCACCGTCCTGGCCGATTGTCGTCGCTCAAAACCACCGCAATGGTAGGACGATAGGGCTTCGTCCCCGACCAGATCGATCCGATGAGGAGAAAAGATGATTGAACTGCCTTTTGCCCGCGCAGAGTACCAGCGGCGGCTCGGAAAAATCCGCGCCGAGATGGCCAGGCGCAGCATCGAACTCCTGATCGTCAACGACGTCGCCAACCAGCACTACATCACCGGCTATGACGGCTGGTCGTTCTACACGCCGCAGGTCGTGCTTGTTCCCATCGAGGACGCGGAGCCTGTCTGGATCGGCCGCGCCATGGATGCGGCCGGCGGCTTGCTGACGGCCTGGGTGAAGCCGGAAAACGTCGTCGGCTTCCCGGAGGACCATGTCCAGCGGGCCGACCGGCACCCGATGGACTGGATCGCGGCCTGGATCGTCGCCAAGGGCTGGGGCAACCGTCCCGTCGGCATCGAGCTTGAAGCCTATTATTTTTCGCCCAAGGCGCATGCGCGGCTCGTCGCCGGCCTGCCCAATGCGAAATGGCACGACGCCGACCTGCTCGTGAACTGGATCCGCGCGGTCAAGTCGGCGCCGGAAATCGCCTATCTTCGCAAGGCGTCAAGACTGGCCGAGGCGGCGGTCGCGCGGGCCTACGAGGTCATCGCGCCGGGTGTGCGCGAATGCGACGCGATTGCTTCCATCCAGGCGGCGCAGATCGCCGGCAGCCCGGATTTCGCCGGCGACATCACCGCGCTGCCGCCGACGATCCTCGGCGGCGAAAACGCTTCCGCGCCACACATTATGTGGAGCGACAGGCGGTTCGGGAAGGACGAAACCATCGCGCTGGAACTCGCCGGCGTCTGCCGCCGCTATGCGGCGGGGCTAGCCAGGACGATGCAGCTCGGCAAGACGCCGGCGAGCGTCGCGGATACGGCAAAGGCGGTGATCGAAGGCATGGATGCGGTGCTCGACACGGTACGGCCGGGCACCACCGCCGAGGCTGTCGAAGCTGCCTGGCGCAAGGTCATTGCCCGTCACGGGCTGAAGAAGGAATCGCGTATCGGCTATTCGATCGGCGTTGCCTATCCGCCGGATTGGGGCGAGCACACGATCAGCCTGCGGCCCGGCGACAAGACGGTGCTGCAGCCCGGCAATGTCGTCCATTCCATCCTGGGCATGTGGATGGACGGCTGGGGCATCGAGGTCAGCGAAACCATTTTGGTGACCGAGTCCGGCAACGAGACGCTGACGAAGTTCCCGCGGGATATTCATGTCAAAACCTGACCGGCCGTCCTCGACGAGCGATGCCGCGCCCGACATCGATGCCGGAATTCTCGATCGGATGATCGAGATCCGGCGCCATCTGCACCGCCAATCCCGAGCTGTCGAACCGGGAGGCACGCACGCAGCGTTACTTGCGCGAGATGCTTGTAAAGGAAGGGATCACCGAGATCCGCGATGTCGCCGGCTACGGGCTTGCCGTCGACATCGTCGGCACCGGCCGGCCTTCGAACCGCAAGGTGGCTATCCGCGCCGATATCGACGCCCTGCCGATCGAGGAGGAGTCCGGCGTCGACTTTGCGTCCAAAAATCCGGGCGTGATGCATGCCTGCGGTCATGACGCCCACGCCGCGATGGGCTTTGCGGTCGCCGCGCATCTCAATCGCTCACGCGACAGTTTCGGCGGAACCGTTCGCCTCATCTTCCAGCCGGCCGAGGAAGATGAACCGTCTGGTGGGCGACGGGTGGTCGAGGAGGGGCTTCTCGACGACGTCGATGCCGCGATCTGCGTCCATGTCGATCCGTATACGCCGTCCGGCAAGGTGGCCGTCGGCCCGGGTCCCTACACTCTCGCCTGCGACACGTTCGATGTGCTGGTCACCGGCTCGGCGGCGCATGCGGCAAAGCCCTATGAAGGCATAGACGCGCTGACTGTCGCCTGCTCCATGGTTAGCGAGCTGCAGAAGATCGTTTCGCGTGAGACCGATCCCTATGATCCGCTGGTCATCTCGGTGACCGCCATCAATGGCGGCAATGCCTATAACGTCACTGCCGGCAAGGTCGCGTTCAAAGGCACCATCCGCAGCGGCAACGACGCCACTCGCGTGCGGACCTGGCGCCGGCTTCGTGAAGTGCTGGACGGAATAGCGGCAAGCCACGGCGCCAGCGTAAAGATCGACATCCGCCGGGGCGAACCGGGCGTCGTCAACGATGCCGGTATGGCCGCGCTCATCATGGCCGGCGCCAAAGCCAGCATTGGCGCAGACAATGCTCTCAACATGCCTGGATGGAGCATTGCCGACGACTTCGCTTACTACAGCGAGAAACGCCCGTCGGTCTATTTCCGGCTCGGCATCCGCAACGAGGGGGTAGGGTCAGTCTACCCACTCCACCATTCCAGGTTCCGCATCGACGAGACGGCGTTGAAGAACGGCGTCCTTACTCTGGTTTCGGCGGCAACGATGTACCTGGCCGGACAGGAGAATTACGGCGCTTAGCCGATCCGCAGGCGCCTTTGTCGGATAAGCCGGTCAAAGGTATTGCGCGACCTTCTTGCCGACAGTGAGGAAGCGTAGCGGGTCGACCGCCTCGCCATCGTGGCGCACCTCGTAATGAAGGTGCGGGCCGGTCGAGCGGCCGCTGCTGCCGGTCTTGCCGATGATGTCGCCGGCGGCGAGCTTCTGGCCGACAGTGACGTCGATCTCGCTCAGATGTCCGTAGCGTGTGGCAAAGCCGTTGCCGTGGTCGACCTCGACCATGCGGCCGTAGCCGCCGGCCCAGCCGGCCCTGGTGACGATGCCGGCGGCCGTGACCTTGGCCGGCATGCCGATCGGCGCCCTGAAATCCATGCCCGTGTGCAGGGCGGCGCTGCCCAGGATCGGGTCCGTGCGTACGCCAAACGGGCTGGTCACCGGATGGCCAGGGGCGGGGTTGGCGAGCGGCAGCTTGCGCGCCTCCTTCTTGACCCCGTCAAGCGCGTCGAGCGCCTCGTCCAGTTCCTTGACCTTGCTGTCTAAAACCAGCGTGGGATCGAGTGGCACCAGCGGGCCGCCGACATCGCTCTTGTTGAGCTCGCTGTCGACCGGCAGGCCCGCGGCTTCCAGCGCCTGGGTTATGGCATCGGCATTCTTGTAGGCGCTGTCGGCAAGCGTGGTAATGCGCGAGAGCTGCTGGCTCTCGATGGCCTTCAGCGATGCGTTGATCGAGACGAACAGCTTGTCGGCGCGGTCGGCAGCCGTTTCTCCATCGAGCGGATTGGACCGTGTCGACCAAAGCGAGAAGGGCCTGGTGTCACCGGCGCTCAAGGATGCGACGGAATAGGTCGGCGCCTGGGAGAGGCTGCCGGTGATCTCCGCGGGTTCATCGCGTTTGGCCGCCGCGGCGCCTGCCGCGGGCGCGTCTCCAACCTCGTTCTCGGCACGCTCGAGGATCGGGCCGAGCCGCCCGTGGCGCTCGCTGAGCTGGGTCTGCCTGGCCAAGAGCTCGCTGACCTTGGTTTCCATCAGCTGCTGGTCGAGAAGCTGGCGGCTGGTGATGCGGTCGACCTGGGCACGAAGGGCCGAGATGCGGTCCTCATAGGCCTGCTGCATGCGCGCCTGCCTGGCCGTCGTGGCGCCGATCAGGTCGTCGCGCAACACCAGATAGGACGTGGCAAGCAGATAGCCGATGGCGATCGCCGCCAGGGCCGAGCCGAGGAAGGCGGCGAGCCAGGGGCGGATGGTGAAATGCCTTATCTCGTTGCCGCGGGCGATGATGACCGTGTGCGGTTCCTTGCGCCTGCCGAAGACAGCTGACTGACCGGTTGGTTTCACGGGGACCAGGCTTTCGTTACGGGACCAACGACAAGCCTGATTACACATTATTAGGGTTAACAAAGGCTTGCCGGGTCGACCGCGCGGGGCCGAATGCACGCAGCACGGGCACGAAGTTGCGCGAAAATCTCCTGGACGCGCCGCCATGTCGCTAAATCGTTGGCAACGAACACTAATGTTCTGCCAGGAGCAGCCTGTAGCTCCCAGAGTAAGGCGCGGTTTCTTAACTCTCTTCGATTGCGTTTAGTTGACGTTTTTCGAGTAAAGGCGTGTTGGTGTTTGGGATTCACCGTGGCGGTAGGAATGCTGGACGATCTGGTTGGCAAGATCCTCGACAAGATATCGGGCACCAGTCTGCTGGCGACCGGGCTTTTGCTGCTGACTGCCTTTGTCAGCGCGCTTGTAGCCTATTGGCGCACGGTCGAGGAGAAGAGCTGGAAGGAGTTCTTCGAGTTCGTCATCCCGCATGAGGTCATCACCCATCCCTCCGCGAAGGCCGACCTTCTGTTCTGGGTCACGAAGAAGGCCCTGATGCCTTTCCTGATGCTGCCCGCCGGAATCGTCTTCGTCACCGCGGTGGGGTACGGGACCAACTGGCTGTTTTCGACACTGCTCCACTTCCAGCAGCCTCTGACCGAGGGGCCGGCAGGGCCGGTGACGGTTCTGATCTTCACCGTCAGCATGCTCCTCGCCTACGACATTTCCTATTATCTCTATCACGTCGCCCAGCATCGCTATCCACTGCTTTGGGAACTGCACAAGGTGCATCACTCGGCCGAGGTGATGGTCGGGATCACCAAGGACCGGGTCCATCCGCTCGACGAGTTGATGAACCGAGCCTGGGACGGCATCATCGTAGGGTTCTGCTTCGGCATCTGGTCGCTGATTTCGCTGAACCTTGTCGAACTGACCGTTTTTGGCGTCAACGTCTATGTCATGCGTAACATCCTGATGATGGATTTCGTCAGGCACACGCATTTCAAGATCTCGTTCGGCCCGCTCAACCATTTGATCCTGTGTCCCCACTGGCATCAGTTGCATCACAGCGTCGATCCGCGCCACTACGACAAGAACTTCGGGCTGCTCTTCTCGTTCTGGGACCGGCTCTTCGGAACATTGTGTGTGCCGAGGCCCGACGAGGACTTCAAATTCGGGCTGGTCGACCGCGATGTGCGCGACTATCAGTCGCTCGCAGGCCTCTACGTCATGCCGCTGAAGCGGATGTGGGGACATATCGCCAGGCGCATCCGGCCCGGAAAGCCACGGTCGCGCACCTCGCGAGCCTCGGAGGGGACACGGCCATGAACGGTCCCGTTGTGCTCGCAATCCCGCGGACACACACCTTCGAAGTCGTGACGTCGGCGGCGCGCCTGGCCGAGATCGCACCGGCCTGGAGGGCGCTCTGGCAGCGGGCTGGTGGACTTGTCTTCCAGCACCCGGACTGGATTGCGGCCTGGTGGCGCACCACCCCGCAGCAGGAGCGGCGCGCGCTCAGGATTGGGCTTGCCTGGAACGGCGACCGGCTCGATGGCGTGATAGCGCTCGCGACCTTCAGGCGTTCCGGCATCCGCATACTCGAATGGGCGGCGAAGGATCACAGTGATTATGGCGACGCGCTGGTTGCACCCGGCAGCGACCCGCGGGCGGTCTCCCGCCTCTGGCAGTATGTTTTTGACCAGGGTGGCTTCGACCTGATCTATCTCAACCGTCTGCTGCCGGATGCCGGTGTTCATGCCCTGCTGGAACCGGCTCATGGCAAGGCGCTTCGGCCCAATCACCGCACCGAAATCAGCTATCGTGTCGCTGGCTCCTGGCAGCGTGGGGCGGAATGGTTCGAGACGTTGTCCAAGAAGGGCCGGCAGAACTATCGTCGTGGCCGCAAGTTCATGGAAGAAAGCGGTGCATTGCGTTTCCGGCTGCTGGACGCGGCGGAGCCGCGAGAGCCGGTGCTCGAGCGCGTCGCGACGTTGAAGCGGCTCTGGCTCGCTCGCCATGGTCGCGCCTCGGATCTGTTCGATAAGGGCTCGCCGGTTCTTGCCGCGCTTACTTCGGTGCTGGCCGACCTCGGGCTGTTGCGCATCTTCGTGCTGGAGCTCGACGACACGATCGTCGCCGTCTCGATCAATTTCGAGCAGCACGGCACGATGATGGCTTTCGTCACCACCTATGATCCCGAATACGAGCGCGCCTCGCCGGGCATGGTACTGATGATGGACTATATCCAATGGTCGTTCGACCGAGGTCTCGCCACGGTCGATTTTCTCTGCGGCGGCGAGGATTTCAAGCGGCGCTTCGCCACGCAATCAGTCACGCTGTCGTCCATGATGGGTGCGCGCGGTTTGCGTGGCCATCTTGCCGCGCTGGCCGATCAAGCGAGCCATCGTTCGAAATCCTGGAGGGCGCGGCGGCAGCCGAAGGCCGAGGCACCGGACGAGTAACGACCATAATTGTCGATTGCTTTGGTGGGCTTTGGCGACGCTCAGAGCGCGTGCACTGCCTCGAGCACCTCTTCGGCATGGCCCTTGACGCGCACCTTGCGCCAGACGCGAGCGATGCGCCCGTCCTTGCCGATCAGGAAGGTGGCGCGTTCGACACCCATATATTTGCGCCCATACATCGTCTTCTCGACCCACAAATGATAGGCCTCGATCACCTTGCGCTCCTCGTCGGCGACGAGATCGACGGTGAGATCGTGCTTCGCCTTGAATTTGTCGTGTTTCTTCACGCTATCGGGGGACAGCCCGATCACTTCGACGCCGGCCTTCTCGAACTCCGGTTTCAACTGCGAGAAGCCGATCGCCTCATTGGTGCAGCTTGTGGTGTCGTCCTGCGGGTAGAAGTAGAGTACAACGGGCTTGCCCCGAAGCGCGGCGAGACTGAGGGAGCCGCCGCCGTCACGCGGAAGATCGAATTGAGGCGCTGCGTCGCCCACCTCGAGATCAGCCATATCGATGCCCTTGTTTGCGGTTACGCGTGGGAACGCATCGATATAACGTGAGGCGGGGATTCGTCCATGACGAGTTCGTCACAACGGAAGATTGCTTGGATCAGGAAGACCCGCAGCACGAGAAGATCAGGTTCAGGCGTGACGAGATCACCGACCTGGCGAAGCTCCCGTCCGCTTGCAGCGTGCCGCCGCTTGGCCGCGCGGTGGTGCGGCGGCGCTTCCGCGTCCTCGGCCGCGTGTTTGCCGGGCTTTGCGCACTCGTGCTTCTGGCGGCGGCGGGCGTCTATGTCCTGGGGGCCTCGGGCATCGGCACGGAACGGCTCCGGGCCGAGGCGGAGACCGCCATCGAGAAGCTGGCAGGGGTCGATGTCAATGTCACCGTCGGCGCGGCGCGGCTGACGCTGGACGGATCGAGCTTCATTGCCCTGCAGGTGAACGATGTCAGCCTCAAGACGGCTGACGGCAAGCCGATGGCCGATATCGGGCGGGTGCGTTTCGGCATGCGCCTGCTGCCGCTGCTTTCCGGCGATGTCCGGCTGACCAGCGCCAGATTCTCCAACGCCCACATCGTCGTGGCGGCCATGCCTTCCGGCGGCGGTGACTGGACGGCGGCGCTGCGCAACGAGAACGGGCTTGTTGACCCGGAGAAAGTGTCGGCGGCGGCGTTCGCAAGCGTCAACGACGCGCTGGATACCGTGCGCGAGGACTCGATACGCCAGATCGATTTGCACAACGTCGAGTTCGAATTGCCGGACACAGGGCTCGTCAAGCGCGTGACCGTCACCTCGGCAACTGTCGCGCAGACCGGTACCGGGCGCATGCAGTTCTCCTACGATGCCGATGTCGACGGCCGGCACGCGACTCTGACCGCAACCGCGACCCGCGATGCGACGGCAAGGCGGATCGCCTCGCTGGATGCCAACATCGAGATAGAAGGCGCGGGCACCTCCGGCGAGGGTGGTTCGACCGAGGCTGCCCCTGCGGCCGATGGCGCTAGACTAGGTTCGATCGCGCTGAAGCTTTCGGGCTCGGAAGCGTCGGCCGACAGCCCGTCGCGACTGGCGGCCTCGCTCTCGCTCACCGGCTCCGTGCTCGACCTGGACGAACGCGGGCTGCTGCCTCTCGACGTCGATGCCGATGCCACGCTGATGGCCGGCTCGAACAAGATCTCGGTCGACCGGCTGCTGATCAAGAACGGTCGCTCCAGCTTCGACTTTGCCGGGTCGATCGGGCCGAAGCCGGCAGCCGCCGGGGAGGAGCCCGCATACCGCTACGACCTGACCAGCGACGGCTCGACGCTGGCGCCTTCGGAATCGCCCGAACCGGCGCTTCGGTTCCTGGCCCGCATCGCAGGCGTCTATCAGCCAAAGAGCCGCAAGCTCGTCGCCGAGCAGATCGGCGTCCGGTCCGGCGGATCGGGCGAAGTGCTGGGCGCGGCCACCGTCGCCTTCGTCGACAACGGTCCTCCGGGCGTGTCGCTGTCGCTCAACGTTCACGGCATGCCGGTCTCGCATGTGAAGCAATTGTGGCCCTGGTTTTCGGCCCGCAATGCGCGGCTTTGGGTGCTGGGTAACCTGTTCGGGGGTACAGTGACCGACGCCAACCTGCAGTTCCAGGTGGTGCCGGGGCGCCTGGGCAATGGCGTGCCGCTCACCGGCGACGAAGTGTTCGGCCGTTTCCAGATCGAAGGCTCGCGCTTCGATACCGCCGGGCGCATCCCGCCGGTTCGCGACGCGGTCGGCGTCGTCGCGTTCCACGGCAACGATGTCGACATCGCGCTCTCCTCGGGCAGCGTCTACATGCCGAGCGGCCGCACCGTGGCGGCAAGCGGCGGGACGCTGACGATCAAGAATGCCAATCGACCGATCGTGGTCGGCGGGCTCGACATCGACGTCGCGGGTGAGGCGCCGGCAATCGCCGAGCTTGCCTCCTACGAGCCGATCAATGCCATGCGCCATGTCGGGCTGGCGCCCGAGGACCTGTCCGGCACCGTTACCGGCCACGTCAGGGCAGACATTCCGCTGACGAGGGGCATGGACACCTCGAAGCTCGATTGGCTGGTTTCCCTCGACTATCAGGACCTGTCGCTCGCCAAGTCGTTCGAAGACCAGACCGTTACCGAGGCGGACGGCTCGATAACAGTGGGGCCAAAGCAGGCGGTGATTTCGGCGGATGCCAAGCTCAACGGCATTCCGGCCGAGCTCGATCTGGTCGAACCGCTCGCCGATGACGGGCCGGCGCGCAGCCGCAAGGTCACGCTGATCCTCGACGACAAGACGCGCAACGCCAGCATGCCTGGGCTGTCGGACCTGCTTTCGGGAACCATCAAGGTGGCGATCGACAAGAGCGGCGAGGACGCCCAGCAGGTCTCGGCGGACCTGACCAATGCCAGGCTCGACATTCCCTGGGCGGGCTGGAGCAAGGGTGCCGGCATTCCGGCCAAGGTCGCATTCAACATGGCAAAGTCCGGCAGCACAACCACGCTGTCGGATTTCGCTCTCGACGGAAAAAGCTTTTCGATCGACGGCAATGTGACGCTGGTCAACGGCGCGTTGTCTGCGGCCCGCTTCAGCAAGGTTGCGTTGAACCGAGGCGACGACGTTGCCGTTTCGGTCAAGCGCGCCGGCAAGAGCTACGCGGTCGACGTCAGCGGCGCGTCGCTCGACGCCCGCTCGCTGATCAAGCAGTTCACCTCCGATGTCGACACCGCCACCAAAGGCGCCGGCAGCGACGCGATCTCGGTGAGCGCCGATGTGGCATCGCTGACCGGTTTCCACGACGAGGTGCTTTCCAATCTGAAGCTCGAATACAGCGCGGCCGGATCGCGAGTGAACGGGCTCAACGTCACCGCCGCGGCAAGCTCGGGCGCCCCGATCACGATCAACAACACCACCAGCGAAGGCGGCCGGGTGCTCAGGGTGAAGTCGGCCGACGCCGGCGCGATCCTGCGTTTCCTCAACGTCTACGAGCATATGGAAGGCGGCGCGATCACGCTCTCGCTCTCGGGCGCCGCCGACGGGCCGATGAAGGGACAGGTGGATGCTCGCAACTTCTATGTCGTCAACGAGCCCAAGCTGGCCTCGATCGTATCGACCACGCCGGCCGGCGATACGCGCAGCCTGAACGAGGCCGTCAAGGGCAATATCGATACGTCCAGGGTGCAGTTCGAGCGCGGCTTCGCCGAGATCGACAAGGGGTCCGGCTATCTGAGGCTGGCGAACGGCCTGCTGCGCGGTCCACGTATCGGCACGACCTTCCAGGGAACGCTCTATGATCCGAACAACAACATGGACATGACCGGCACCTTCATGCCGGTCTACGGTCTGAACCGTATCTTCGGCGAATTGCCGCTGTTCGGGCCGCTGCTCGGCAACGGACGCGACCGCGGCCTGATCGGCGTCACCTACCGGCTGCGCGGCAATGCCAACAAGCCGACCCTCAACATCAATCCGCTATCGGTGGTGGCGCCCGGGATATTCCGCTCGATCTTCGAGTACCGGTAAACTCGATCCCGAAAAGCGGTCTCCGGTTCGGGAAGGACGGCGATCGAGAGGGCGCGGTCGATCAGATCGGCCGCACCAGCACGTGTTTCTTCTTGCCGAGCGAGAGCTTCACCACGCCTTCCGGGCCGAGGTCCAGGGACGTGACGATGCGCCGGTCGTCGGTCAAGGGCTGATCGTTGATGCGCACCGCGCCGCCCTGGATATGCCGGCGCGCTTCGCCGTTCGAGCCGGCCAGCCCGGCTGTTACGAACAGCGCCAGGATGCCGATCCCGGCTTCGAGGTCCGATTTGGCGACTTCGACGCTGGGCAGCGTGTCGGCGAGCGCGCCTTCCTCGAAGGTCTTGCGCGCTGTCTCGCTTGCCATTTCGGCCGCCTCGCGGCCGTGCAGCATGGCCGTGATCTCGGTGGCGAGGATTTTCTTCGCCTCATTGATTTCCGAGCCGCCGAGCTTTTCCAGCCGCGCCACCTCCTCCAGCGGCAGCGTGGTGTAAAGCTTCAAGAAGCGGCCGACATCGGCGTCCTCGGTGTTGCGCCAGTACTGCCAGAATTCGTAGGGGCTCAGCATGTCGCCGTCGAGCCAGACTGCGCCCGAGGCCGACTTGCCCATCTTGGCGCCGGACGAGGTGGTGAGCAGCGGCGTGGTCATGGCGAAGAGCTGTACGCCCTCCATGCGGTGGCCGAGGTCGATGCCGTTGACGATGTTGCCCCACTGGTCCGAGCCGCCCATCTGCAGCCGGCAGCCGACGCGCTTGTAGAGCTCGACGAAGTCGTAGGCCTGCAGGATCATGTAGTTGAACTCAAGGAAGGACAGCGACTGCTCGCGGTCGAGCCTGAGCTTCACGCTGTCGAAGGCGAGCATGCGGTTGACGGAGAAGTGCCGGCCGACGTCGCGCAGGAAATTGACGTAGTTGATCTCCATCAGCCAGTCGGCGTTGTTGACCATGACCGCGTCGCCGGGGCCGCTGCCGAACTTCAGGTAAGGCGCGAAATTGCGGCGGATGCCGACGAGATTGTCCTCGATGTCCTGTGGGGTGAGCAGCTTGCGGGCCTCGTCCTTGAAGGACGGGTCGCCGATCATCGAGGTGCCGCCGCCCATCAGCGCGATCGGCCGATGGCCCGTCTGTTGCAGCCAGTGCAGCATCATGATCTGGATCAACGATCCGGCATGCAGACTCCGGGCGGTGGCGTCGAAGCCGATATAGGCGCTCACCGTTTCCTTGGCGAAAAGCTGGTCGAGGGCGGATTCATCCGAAATCTGGTGGATGAAGCCGCGCTCGCTCATGATGCGCAGGAAATCGGATTTGAAGGCGGACATTTGTTCTTCCTGGAGGTCGCCGGGCACTTGGCCATGCTTGATATGAAGGCGCGCGTTTAGCATCCAAGCGCGATCAGCAAAAGTGGTTTCCGGTTTTGCGTCCGATCGCGCTTCAACTGGGCAACCCAGCGATCAGCAAAAGTGGTTTCCGGTTTTGCGTCCGATCGCGCTTCAACTGGGCAACCCAGCGATCAGCAAAAGTGGTTTCCGGTTTTGCGTCCGATCGGACGCGGCGGCCAGGCGTCCTTGCTTCGTCCATTTTGCTGTCGTAATGAGGCGCCGCGCAAAGGCAGGCGCCTATGCGCCGCGACGGGACCATCCCGCAGTTTCAAATCGGACGAGCTCCCGCGATGAACAGGAACTACATTCTCCTCTTTCTGTTCAGCATTGTCATGACCGTCAGCGGGCTGGCCAGCCTGCCGCCGGTGGACCGCGACGAGTCCCGCTTCGTCCAGGCGACCAAGCAGATGGTCGAGACGGGTGACTATGTCGACATACGCCTGCAGGACGTCACGCGCTACAAGAAGCCGATCGGCATCTATTGGCTGCAGTCGGCGGCGGTGGCGCTGAGCGGCGAGGGGGCGGCGGCGCCGATCTGGGTCTATCGCCTGGTCTCGATGCTGGGCATCGCGATTGCGGTCGTCGGCATCGGCTGGACCGGGACAAAGCTCTTCGGCGCCAATGCCGGGCTCGCCGCCGGCCTGATGATGGCGGCGATCTTCGCCACCGCCTTCGAGGGACGCGACGCCAAGACCGACGCGATGCTTCTCGCCTGCTGCGTGATCGCGCAGGGCGCGTTGGCCCAGGTCTATATGGCGGCCAAGCGCAACGAGCCGGTACCCGGGCATCTGCCGTGGATATTCTGGATCGCGCAAGGGTTGGGCATCCTGATCAAGGGTCCGGTCTCGCCGCTCTTGTCGCTGCTCACGGCCGCGGCGCTTATTGCCTTCGACCGCGACTGGCGCTGGCTGCTGAAGATGAAGCTGGTGCGCGGCGTCCTGATCGTGCTCGTGATCGTGCTGCCATGGCTGATCCTCATCACCTGGAAGAGCGGCGGCGCCTTCTTCCAGGAGGCGGTCGGCAAGGACATGCTGAACAAGGTGGCGCAGGGCGAGGAATCGCACGGCCTGCCGCCCGGCTTCTATATGCTCACCTACTCGCTGTTCATGTGGCCGTTCGGGCTGATCGCGGTCGGCGCCGGGCTGCAGGCGATCAACCGGTTCTGGGACGATCCGCGCCTGCGCTTCTGCCTGGCCTGGTACATCCCGTTCTGGCTGGTGTTCGAGGCGATCCCGACCAAGCTGCCGCATTATGTGATGCCGGCCTATCCAGGCATGGCGCTTTTGATCGGCTGGCTGCTCACCTTGCCGGCGGACCAGGCCAACGCGCCGTTGAAGCGCTGGCAGACATGGCTGTGGTGGGCGACCGCCTTCGGCCTTGCCGTGGTGGCGATCGGCCTCGCCGTGGTCTGCGTCGGCGCGCCGCTCTATCTCGCCAAGACCTTCGCCTGGTGGAGCATACCGGCGGCGATCGCCGCTCTTGTCACCGGCTATCTTGCCTTCCCGCGGCAATTGCAGGTGCCGCTTCCACGCATCGCCGCGATCGCCGTCGGCGCCGGGATCACCTTCAGCCTGCTGTTCGGCGTCATCGCGCCGTCGCTGAAGCCGATCTGGCTTAGCCCCGCGATCAAGACCGCGGTCGACGCCAACCGCCTTTGCGAGACCACCGTGCTCGCCTCGGCGAAATTCCAGGAGCCGAGCCTGGTCTTCCTGGTCGGCACCAAGACCGTGCTCACCGACGTCGAGGGCGTGGCGCGGCATCTGCTCGACGATCCGTCCTGCGCGCTCGGCCTGGCGCCGATCAAGGACGAGCAGAAGCTTGCCGATGTGCTGACCGCCCAGGGCAAGTCGGCCAAGCGGCTGACCGAGATCGACGGCATCAACTATTCGTCAGGAGACAAGCTTGCGCTCGGGCTTTACCGGGTGGCGCCGTGATGAATAGCCTCGGGCATCGAATGCCCCTATAGACTCGCGCCAAAGCCATGTCCGCCGCGCCCTTTGCCCTTTACCGCCGCTCGCTCGGCAATTTCCGCGACACGATGTCGATCGTGATGCGACGCTTTGCCGTGCGGCCGGCGCGCTATCCGCGAATCCTATGGAGCGTCTGGCTCATAGCCTGGGTGCTGCTCATCATTGCGACCTTCCTGCGCCTCGACGCCGGCGCAGGCGAAATGCGCGGCGAATGGTCACCCGGCTTCGTGCGCTTCACCGATTTCTTCACGCAGTTCGGCCTCGGCGGGTGGTACCTCATTCCGTCAGCGCTCTGCCTCGTCGCCGCCAATCTGACGGATTGGCGCGGCCTTTCCCGGCAAGGCCGAATGCTGGTCTACAACTGGACGTGCTTCGCCTTCCTGGTGCTCTGCGCCGTCGGCCTTTCTGGCCTCGCGGTCAACCTGTTGAAATACGGCATCGGCCGGGCCCGGCCGCTTTATTTCGACAGCTTCGGCGTCCTGTCGCTGCATCCTTTCGCCATGGACGCGCGCTTCGCCGGCTTTCCGTCCGGTCACGCCACGACGATGGGCGCGGTGTTCGGCATCCTGCTGCTTTTGTTCCCACGCCGCTGGTATATCGCGCTGGCGGTCACCGCCTGCATTGCCTCGACACGCGTCTTCGTCGGCGCGCATTATCCAAGCGATACGGTTGCGGGCTTCGGCCTAGGGCTGGCGTTTGCTGTTGCCTCGGGGCTGGTGTTCGCCCGGCTCGGTTTCATCTTCGGCCAGACAAGCGCGAAGCTGCCGGTGCGCAAACGGACATTCCGGCTGGCACCCTCCCGCGCGCCGAGAGGCAGGACTTCGATGGCCGGCTCGGTCGACGCCAGCGGGATCGGCGCCGACCGAACCCAGGCCCCATAAGGGACCCGGGCTGGCACTCTTCGGGCTTAGCGCAGCCGCTTCGGCCGAGGATCCGCGAGCTCGCCGGCGAGGCGCCGGTCGAGATAGTCAGCGCATTCGTGGATCAGCAACTCGGCGTCATTGGCGAAGAAATGGTTGGCGCCGGGCAGCGTCTTCTGGGTGATGGTGATGCCCTTTTGGGTGTGCAGCTTGTCGACAAGCCCCTGCACGTCCTTGGGCGGCGCCACCTTGTCGGCATCCCCATGGATGATCAGGCCGGATGACGGGCAAGGCGCCAGGAAGGAGAAATCATAGGTGTTGGGCTGCGGCGCCACCGAGATGAAGCCCTCGATCTCCGGCCGGCGCATCAGAAGCTGCATGCCGATCCACGAGCCGAAGGAATAGCCGGCGACCCAGCAGCTTTTCGAATCCGGATGCAGGGACTGCACCCAGTCGAGCGCCGCGGCCGCGTCCGACAATTCACCGGTGCCGTGGTCGAACTCGCCCTGGCTGCGGCCGATACCGCGGAAATTGAAGCGCAGCACAGTGAAATCGCGCTTTTGGAACATGTAGAAGAGGTCGTAGACGATCTTGTTGTTCATCGTGCCGCCGAATTGCGGGTGCGGATGCAGCACGATGGCGATCGGGGCGCTCTTTTCCTTCGAGGGCTGGTAGCGTCCCTCCAGGCGACCAGCCGGACCGGCGAAAATGACCTCAGGCATAAAATACTCCACGTGGCATATGAATGCGCTAGCCCGGAACTCTTTCGGCCCTAACTGTCCTGCGGCCCCAAACCTTCTGTGGCCTTGACGCCGGGCGAGCGTCTTCCTAGAAGCTAGTTTAGAATTGTTCAAAACTGGGAGGCCGAAACCCGATGGTCCGGCCGCCCGCGCCGCAAGCCGGGTAAATAGGACGGCTTGCCTTGCAATTTCAAGGAAATAACGCGCTATCCTCGCGGGATAGTTGGCGGAAGGACGAACTGAGCGAAAATGGCCGCAACCCGCGCCTATCTCGACTACAACGCCAGCGCGCCGCTCCTTGCGGAAGCGCGGGCGGCGATGGTCGCCGCGCTCGATGCCGCCAACCCGTCATCGGTTCACACCGAGGGCCGCGCCGCGCGCCGGCTGGTCGAGGACGCGCGCCGCGACGTGGCGCGGCTGGTCAACGCCAGGTCCGAGCATGTCGTGTTCACCTCCGGCGCCACCGAAGCCGCCTCGACGCTGCTTACGCCGGACTGGCAGATGGGGCGCGGCGCCATCCGCATGAGCCATCTCTACGTTTCGGCGGCCGACCATCCCTGCATCCTCAATGGCGGGCGCTTCGCGCCGGCGCAGGTGACGAGGATCGGCGTTGACAGCAACGGCATCGCCGATATCGAGGCGCTTGCTGCTGCGCTTGCTCAGCATGACAAGGCGGCTGGCCTGCCGCTGGTGGCGATCCACGCCGCCAACAATGAGACCGGCGTTGTCCAGCCGGTCGGTCGCATTGCCGAGATCGTCAAGGCCGCCGGCGGGGTGCTGGTCGTCGACGCCGTGCAGGCCGCCGGGCGGATTCCGCTCAATATGTCAGTTCCTTATGCCGATTACCTGATCCTGTCCTCGCACAAGATCGGCGGTCCCAAGGGCGTCGGCGCGATCGTCGCCGCGTCCGACCTGATGATGCCGCGGCCGCTGGTCAATGGCGGCGGCCAGGAGAAGGGCCATCGCGCCGGGACGGAAAACGTTGCCGGGATCGCCGGTTTCGGCGCCGCCGCGCGGGCAGCGCTTGCCGGCCTCGGCAATATGGACGCCATCGCGCGCCGGCGCGACGAGGTCGAAGCCATCGTGACCGAACTGGCGCCGGACGCGGAAATCTTCGGAAATGGCGCTCAGAGGCTTGCCAACACGACATTCTTCGCTATTCCCGGCGTCAAGGCCGAGACGGCGCAGATCGCTTTCGATCTTGCCGGCGTCGCGCTGTCGGCGGGCTCGGCCTGCTCATCGGGAAAGGTCGGGCCAAGCCATGTGCTGAAGGCCATGGGCCATGGCGACAGCTTGGGCGCCTTGCGCGTGTCGATCGGCCGCGCGACCGGCGCCGAGGAGATAGAGGCCTTCCGGGCCGCGCTGGCGGGCATCGTCGCGCGCCGGGCGGGTAAGGAAGAAGCCGCCTGACGGCGGCGAAGACGAATTCAGGCCCTGCGGCCTGGTAGAGTGGTGCGTTTTGTCCTGGCCGGGTGAATTTCCGGCGGATACGCACTATATGGAGCTTACTCCGCTGCGCACCCCTGCCGGGATGCGATCACAGCGGTGCCATAGTTTGAAAACTGCCGGGCCTTGACCCCGGCGTGGATGGAGAACGCTTATGCCTGCTGTGCAGGAGACGATCGATCGAGTCCGAAAGATCGACGTCGACCAGTATAAATACGGATTCCAGACAGAGATCGAGATGGACAAGGCCCCGAAGGGCCTGAGCGAGGACATCATTCGCTTCATCTCGGCCAAGAAGGATGAGCCGGACTGGATGCTGGAATGGCGTCTGGGGGCCTATCGCCGCTGGCTGACGCTGGAAGAGCCGACCTGGGCGCGCGTCCACTATCCGAAGATCGACTTCCAGGACATTTATTACTACGCCGCGCCGAAGAGCACGCCGGGGCCGAAGTCGCTGAGAGAAGTCGACCCTGAACTGCTCAAGGTCTATGAAAAGCTCGGCATTCCGCTCAAGGAGCAGGAAATCCTGGCCGGCGTGCAGAAGCTCGCGGCGGTGGACGAGGAAGCGGAGATAGGCGACAACGTCTACAAGTCCGGCCGCGTCGCGGTCGACGCCGTGTTCGATTCGGTTTCCGTGGTCACCACCTTCAAGGAAGAGCTCGCCAAGGCGGGCGTCATCTTCTGCTCGATCTCGGAAGCGATCCGCGAGCATTCGGAACTGGTCAAGAAATATCTCGGCTCCGTGGTGCCGACCTCGGACAATTTTTACGCGACGTTGAACTCGGCCGTGTTCACCGACGGTTCCTTCGTCTTCGTGCCGAAGGGCGTGCGCTGCCCGATGGAATTGTCGACCTATTTCCGCATCAACGAGAAGAACACCGGCCAGTTCGAGCGCACGCTGATCATCGCCGAGGAGGGGGCTTACGTCTCCTATCTCGAAGGCTGCACGGCGCCGCAGCGCGACGAGAACCAGCTGCACGCGGCGGTGGTCGAGTTGATCGCGCTCGACGATGCCGAGATCAAATATTCAACGGTGCAAAACTGGTATCCCGGCGACGCCGAGGGCAAGGGCGGCATCTACAATTTCGTCACCAAGCGCGGCGACTGCCGCGGCGACCGCTCGAAGATCTCGTGGACGCAGGTCGAGACGGGTTCGGCCATCACCTGGAAATATCCGAGCTGCATCCTGCGCGGCGACGATTCCTCGGGCGAGTTCTATTCGATCGCGGTGTCGAACGGCTATCAGCAGGTCGATAGCGGCACCAAGATGATCCATCTCGGCAAGAACACGTCGAGCCGCATCATCTCCAAGGGCATCGCCGCCGGCTTCTCGCAGAACACCTATCGCGGCCAGGTCTCGGCGCACCGCAAGGCGGCCAACGCGCGCAACTTCACCAATTGCGACTCGCTTTTGATCGGCGACCAGTGCGGCGCGCACACCGTGCCTTACATGGAAGCCAAGAACGCGACGGCGAAGTTCGAGCACGAGGCGACGACGTCGAAGATTTCCGAGGACCAGAAGTTCTACGTCATGCAGCGCGGCATCCCCGAAGAGGAAGCGATCGCGCTGATCGTCAACGGCTTCGTCAAGGATGTCATCCAGCAGCTGCCGATGGAGTTCGCCGTCGAGGCGCAGAAGCTGATCGGCATCAGCCTCGAGGGTTCGGTCGGCTGACCGCAAAAGTTATTCAGGAAGAAACTATGCTTGAGATCAGGAATTTGCATGCGCGCATCGTCGATGACGGCACCGAGATCATCCGCGGCCTGAACCTGACGGTGAAAGCCGGCGAGGTCGCCGCCATCATGGGTCCGAACGGCTCGGGCAAGTCGACGTTGTCCTATATCCTCGCCGGCCGCGAGGACTATGAGGTCACCGAGGGCGACATCCTCTATAACGGCCAGTCGATCCTCGAAATGGACCCGGCCGAACGCGCCACCGCCGGCATCTTCCTCGCTTTCCAGTATCCGATGGAGATACCGGGCGTGGCGACCATGGAATTCCTGAAAGTGGCGATGAACGAGCAGCGCAAGGCGCGCGGCGAGGAGCCGCTCAAGGTGCCGGAGTTCCTCAAGCGCGTGAAGGAAGCCGCGGCTTCGCTCAGCATGGACATGAACATGCTGAAGCGGCCGCTCAATGTCGGCTTCTCCGGCGGGGAAAAGAAGCGCGCCGAGATCCTGCAGATGAAGCTGCTGGAGCCAAAACTCTGCGTGCTCGACGAGACCGATTCCGGCCTCGACATCGACGCGCTGAAGATCGTGTCCGATGGCGTCAATGCGCTGCGTTCGCCGGAGCGCGCCATCGTCGTCATCACCCACTACCAGCGCCTGCTCGAGCACATCGTGCCGGATTCGGTGCACGTGCTCTACAAGGGCCAGGTCATCAAGTCGGGCGACAAGTCGCTGGCGCTCGATCTCGAGGCCAACGGCTATGCCGGTGTGATAGGCGAAGCCGCGTAAGATGGGAGCGGTCGAGGCGAAAGTCATGAACATGCATGCACAGCCCCAGCGGACCTTGGCCGAGATGGCGCTGATCGACGCCTTTGGCGAGCGGCTGTCGCAACTGCCCGGCGACGGCGCCGTGATGGTCAAGCGCGACGACGCGATCGAGGCGATCAAGCACGGCCTGCCGACGCGGCGCGTCGAATCCTGGCATTACACGGACCTGCGGCGGTTGCTGACCAACGTGCCGGCCTTCGAGGCCGACGCCGTGGCCAAGGCACTTGCGCCGGTTCTTGAAGGGTCGGCCGTGCTGCCTGTGCTGAACGGAGTTTCGCAGGCGAAGCTGCCGGAGATCGACGGCGTCACGGTGCAGCGCCTGTCGGAAAAGCTGACCGACGGCAGCGTCGCGCCGGGACTCGATCCCTATGGCGACGACGATGCGATCGGCGCTCTCAACACCGCCTTCGTCGCCGACGGCTATTTCGTCGATATCGCCGACGGTGCCGAGCTGGAAAAGCCGATCGAATTGCAGAACCTGCAGGCTGGCGGCCAGTCGCATGTGCGGCTGTTGGCGCGTGTCGGGGCCGGCGCCAAGGCGGTCATCGTCGAGCGCCAGACGGGCGAGGGCGACGAGGCGCTGGTCTCGTCGGTCAGCCAGCTCGTGGTCGGTGACGGCGCGGAAGTGACCTGGCTGATCGTGCAGGAGCAGCCGGATACAGCCACGCATCTCGCCCAGTTCAAGGCGCATATCGGCAAGGATGCCAAGCTGACGCTGTTCGTGATGAATGCCGGCGGCAGGCTCGTTCGCCAGGAGGTCGTCGTCAGGACGACGGGCGAGGGCGCCGATTTCAAACTGCGCGGCATCAACCTTCTTGCCGGCGACACGCATACCGACACCACCATGGTGCTCGACCATGCCGTGCCGCACACGACGTCTACGGAAGTGATCCGCAATGTGGTGACCGGCAAGGCGCGCGGCGTCTTCCAGGGCCGCATCAACGTGCATCAATATGCGCAGAAAACCAATGCCAAGATGGCCTGCAACACGCTGCTTCTGTCGGATGACGGCGAGTTCTCGACCAAGCCGGAGCTGGAGATCTTCGCCGACGACGTGGTCTGCGGCCACGGCGCGACGGTCACCGAGATCGACCATAACCATCTGTTCTACCTGATGGCGCGCGGTATCGACGAAAAGTCGGCGCGGGGCCTTCTGGTGAAGGCGTTCGTGGCCGAAGTGATCGAGGAACTTGACGACGAGGCACTCGTCGAAGCGCTGGAAGAGCGGCTCGACGGCTGGTTTTCGACGCATGGCTAACGCCTAGCCTTCTCCCCGTTCACGGGGAGAAGGTGGCCCGAAGGGCCGGATGAGGGGTGCGTGACAGAGTGAGGCGGTGCCTCGGAAGAGCTTGTGATGGACCAGAAGATCGAAACCACCCCCTACGACGTCGAGGCGATCCGCCGCGACTTCCCGATCCTGTCGCGAGAAGTCTATGGCAAGAAGCTGGTCTATCTCGACAACGGCGCCTCGGCGCAGAAGCCGCAGGTGGTGCTCGATACGATCCAGCATGCCTATAGCCAAGAATACGCCAACGTCCATCGCGGCCTGCATTTCCTGTCCAACGCCGCGACCGACGCCTATGAGAACGCGCGCAAGTCCGTGCAGCGTTTTCTCAATGCGCCGAGCACCGACAACATCGTCTTCACCTCCAACACCACTTCGGCGATCAACACGGTCGCTTACGGCTATGGCATGCCGAGGATCGGCGAGGGCGACGAGATCGTGCTGTCGATCATGGAGCACCATTCCAACATCGTGCCTTGGCATTTCATCCGCGAGCGGCAGGGCGCGAAGCTGGTCTGGGTGCCGGTCGACGATCTCGGCGCCTTCCATATCGAGGAATTCGAAAAGCGGCTGACCTCGCGCACGAAACTGGTCGCCATCACGCAGATGTCCAACGCGCTAGGCACGGTGACGCCGATCAAGGAGATCGTGCGCATCGCGCATGCGCGTGGAATTCCTGTCCTCGTGGACGGCAGCCAGAGCGCCGTCCATATGCCGATCGACGTGCAGGACCTCGACTGCGATTTCTTCGTCTTCACCGGCCACAAGGTCTACGGCCCGTCGGGCATCGGCGTGCTCTATGGCAAGAAGGATCGGCTGGAAGAGATGCGGCCCTTCATGGGCGGCGGCGAGATGATCGAGGAAGTGACTGAGGATATCGTCACCTACAACGATCCGCCGCACCGTTTCGAGGCCGGCACGCCGCCGATCGTACAGGCGATCGGCCTGGGTGCCGCGCTCGACTACATGGAAAAAATCGGCCGCAAACGCATCGCGGGGCACGAGGCGGACCTCAAGACCTACGCGCACGAGCGGCTGCGGGCGATTAATTCGCTGCGCATCTTTGGCGACGCGCCGGGCAAGGGCGCCATCATCTCGTTCGAATTGCAGGGTATCCATGCGCATGACGTGTCGATGGTGATCGACCGGCAAGGTGTTGCCGTCCGCGCGGGCACGCATTGCGCCCAGCCGCTGTTGAAACGCTTCGGCGTCACCTCCACATGCAGGGCATCGTTCGGCATGTATAATACGAGGGCCGAAGTGGACGCTTTGGCCGAGGCGCTGGAAAAGGCGCGAAAGTTCTTCGGGTGATGATCATGGACGATGTGAGCGCGACCGCAGAGACTGTGCCGGAAACGGTGGGTAACAGCGTCGTTTCGGCCTCGGCGATCCCCGCCGACGAGCTGGCGCGGCTGACCGACGACATCGTTTCCGCGCTGAAGACGGTCTACGACCCGGAAATCCCGGCCGACATCTATGAGCTCGGCCTGGTCTACAAGATCGACATCGAGGACGACCGTTCGGTCAAGATCGACATGACCCTGACCGCGCCGGGCTGCCCGGTGGCCGGTGAAATGCCCGGATGGGTCGAGAATGCCGTCGGCGCCGTCGAAGGCGTTTCCGGTGTCGAGGTGAACATGGTGTTCGATCCGCCCTGGACGCCCGACCGCATGTCGGAAGAGGCGCAGGTCGCGGTGGGTTGGTATTGAGACCGGTACCCTTGCGCCTCGGGTAAAACTTCACCATTTTAGGTGAGAATCATTCGGCAGGCCTTGAACCTGCAGGGAATGGAGAAGGAAAATATGGGACGCTTCGCCGTCATCACGATGACCGAAAAGGCCGCCGACCGCGTGCGCGAGATCGTCGCAACGCGTGACAACGCGCATGGCATCCGCCTCGGCATCAAGAAGGGCGGTTGCGCGGGCATGGAATACACCATCGATCTGGTGATCGAGCCGAACGTCAAGGACGACCACATCGAGCGCGACGGCGCGCATGTCTATGTCGCGCCGGAAGCCGCGCTCTTCCTGTTCGGCACCGAGATGGATTTCGAGCAGACGACGCTGCGCACCGGCTTTACCTTCAAGAACCCGAACCAGAGCTCGGCCTGCGGCTGCGGCGAATCCGTAGAATTGAAGCCGGCCGACCTCAAGGCGCTGGCTGAGGCGCGCGCGTCGGCCTGATCTTCCTTCGCCCCGTTTACGGGGAGAAGGTGGCCCGAAGGGCCGGATGAGGGGTAGGTGCGAAGTTTTGAGAGGCTGGCGCAGCCTGCCGGCGTTCGTCATTCCAAAAGCCAAGCAATTGGCTTTTCGTCCGCTTCGCGGACCACACCTCACCTCCCCGTAGAACGGGGAGAAGAAAGCTAATCGACCCACATGCCCGTGCGCTTATGCCAGTCGGCGATCGATTCCTCTGGATAGACCTCGAAGACCTTGTCCTTCTTGCCGATCACCGGCTCGACCCAGTTCGCTTTGTATTTCAGCATCAGATGCACCTTTTCCGGTGGCTTCGGCAGGTCGGTGTCGATTGCCGAGGCGAAGGGATGGACAAGCTCCGGCCAGGTCGGGTCGTAGAGCCAGAGGGCCGAGCCGCATTTGCGACAGAAATTGCGCTCGCCGGTCGAGACCTCGCAATGCGGATGCTCGTCATCCTCGATTTCGGCGCGATAGACGCCGAGGCTGCGCTTGCCCGTGATTTTCAAGGTGTCGTAGTCGGCGCCGAGATTGATGGCGAAACCGCCGCCGCCCTGCTGCTTGCGGCAGATCGAGCAGTAGCAGAGCATGAACGGCACCGGCGTGTGGCTATCCACCTCGAACCGGACGGCGCCGCAGCGGCAGGAGCCTTTGAGCAGGACAGGCATGGCGGGAACTCCGTTTTCAGGTCTCAACCTGTCAGCATGCCTTTGGTTGCGGCGATGACAAGGCCGATGGCGGATGAGATCATCGCGCCATGGATAATACGCGCCTCGAAGAACTGTTCGAAAGCCTGGGCCCGATCAGCATCCGAAAACTGTTCGGCGGTAAGGGCATCTATTGCGACGGCGTCATCGTCGCGGTGGTGGTGCGCGGCGAACTGCTGCTCAAGGCGGATGAGGAAACCATTCCCGATTTCGAGGCCGCCGGCTGCAGCCAGTGGACCTATACCGGCTCGCGCCACGGCAAGGACGTGGCGATGCCCTATTGGAGCGTGCCCGACGAGGCGTTCGACGATCCGGACGAGATGGCCGTGTGGGCGCGGCGTGCTTATGAGGCGGGAAGACGAGCGGGGAAGTGATTTGATCCGTTATTGAACACTACGAAGGGCACGTCGAGGCCGCCCCCTCATCCGGCCGCTTCGCGGCCACCTTCTCCCCAGCTGGGGAGAAGAGGTTGGCGCAGGGGCTGGCAGCTCCTCTCCCCTCGGGGAGAGGTCGGATTGCCCCGAATTGCTCTTCGCAATTCGGCCTTGGCAATCCGGGTGAGGGGGCCTTCGACGTGTGCCCTTACAGTGCCTTCGCGATCTCCGCCGCCAGCCGGGCATTGTTCTCGACCAGCGCGATGTTGGTCTTGAGGCTGCGGCCGCCGGTGAGTTCGAGGATCTTCGACAAGAGGAAGGGCGTCACCGCCTTGCCGGTGACATTCTGCGCCTCGGCGGCCTTCTGCGCGGCGTCGATATAGCCGGCCATTTCGTCGGCCGGGATCTCGTCATTCTGCGGCACGGGATTGGCGACCAGAATGCCGCCGCCCAGGCCCAGCGCCTGGCGCGTGCGGTAGAAATGGGCGATGTCCCCAGGCGCCTGCAGCGTCAGCGGCGCGCGGAAGGGTGACTGCCTCGACCAGAAGGCCGGCATCGTCTCGCTGCCATGGCCGATGACCGGCACGCCGCGTGTCTCCAGCACTTCCAGCGTCTTTTCGATGTCGAGGATCGCCTTGGCGCCGGCCGAGACGACGATGACCGGCGTGCGCGCCAGCTCGTCGAGGTCGGCCGAGATATCAAAACTCTTTTCGGCGCCCTTGTGGACGCCGCCGATGCCGCCGGTGGCGAACACTTTTATGCCGGCCATGTGCGCGGCAATCATCGTGGCCGCAACCGTGGTGCCGCCGGTGCGCTTTTGAGCGACCGCGAAGCCGAGATCGGCGCGCGACAGCTTCATGGCGTCGCCCGTCATGGCAAGCGATTCGCGTTCGCCGTCCGAGAGGCCGATCTTGATGCGGCCGTCGACCACGGCGATCGTCGCCGGCACCGCGCCGGCATCGGCGATGATCTGCTCGACCTTGGCCGCCATGGCGCCATTGTCGGGGTAGGGCATGCCGTGGGTGATGATCGTCGATTCCAGCGCCACCACGGGCCGGCCGGCGGCAAGCGCATCCGCCACGGGCGGGTGGACATCGACGAAGGGGCGGGCGGTTTCCGGCGTCATGGCTGTTCTCCGACAAGGAGGAAGTAGATTGTCGGTGGCCCTATGCCACCTCCCGTGCCTCCGGCACAAGGGCAAGCGCCTGCGTGAAATTGGCGGTCGTGAGGGACGGCACGGCCTCTGGACTCTCGATGGCGAGCATCGCCGCCGCGGCGCCCTCGCGTAGCGCGGCACGCAGCGGCAGCCCGCGCAGCAGGGCGGCGACCGTCGCGCCGGTCAGCGCATCGCCGGCGCCGGTCACGTCGGCGACCCGGCGCGGCGCGGGCGGGTCGATTTCGAAGATGCCGGCGTCGTCGAAGCCCAGCACCGGAGCGCTGCCGGCCGTGATCACGCCGGCGTTCAGGCCGACCTGCCTGAGTGCGTCGACAAGGGCTTCTCCTGACATTTCGGCGCCAACCAGCGCGGCGGCTTCGCGGCGGTTCATGAAGAGCAGCGACAGATCACTGAGCAGAGGCGCCAGGCGGACGACCTTGGCTGGCGAGACGGCGATGGCGAAGACCGGCCGGCCGCCGGCCAGCGCAACCAGGCGCTCCAGCGCCGCGGTCGGCAGGTTAGCGTCGCACAGGATGGCGTCGGCCGCGGCGATCGCCTCGCGCACCTTGGAACGCCTTATCTGCTTGGGAAAGGCGAGGTCGTAGAGCGCCATGTCGGCCAATCCGACGATCAATTCGCCCTCGGCGTCGATCAGCGCCGTGTAGCTCGGCGTCGTGCGGTCGAGGAACACCACCGAGAGGTCCGTTATCCCGGCGTTGTCGATCGCCGAGGCGACCGTATCCGCCGCCGCGTCGCCGCCGCGCACCGAGATCAGCGAGGCCGACACGCCGCGCTTCACCACGCTGCGCAGCGCGTTGAAAACGACGCCGCCGACATCCTCGCGCATCATGCCGGGATTGGAGGCGGCTGGCACATAGGTGCCCGAGACCTGGCCGCGCCGGTCGATATGGGCGCCGCCCAAAGCCAGGATCGTTGGGGCCAGGATAGGTGGGGATGTCGGCATTTCGGGTCGCTGACTTTCATTGATCGTGCGGCTGCGCACACTAGGTTTCCCCGGGTCACCCTGCAATCGGGATGGCGATTCGGGACGGCCGGACATCGAAATCTCTTCTGGACCAGCGGTTGTGCTCCGCACTAGCCCTGGTGATACAAAAATAGAACAAATCCAGATATTGATTGTTTTTCAAATATTTGTTGCCCCTTGCCAAATGAGAACAAAAAAGGTACAAAACAGCAGGGATCACGGATTGTCCGGCCTTCATTGACGACCAAGGGGTGATGTATCATGGCTCAGAATACTTTGCGGCTTGTAGAGGATAAGGCAGTGGACAAATCAAAGGCTCTGGACGCGGCGCTGTCGCAAATCGAGCGCGCTTTCGGCAAGGGCTCGATCATGCGGCTCGGCGCCAACGAGCAGGCGGTCGAGATCGAAACCGTACCGACCGGCTCGCTCGGCCTCGACATCGCGCTCGGCGTCGGCGGGCTGCCGCGCGGCCGTATCGTCGAGATCTACGGGCCGGAAAGCTCGGGCAAGACGACGCTGGCGCTGCACACGGTTGCGGAAGCGCAGAAGAAGGGCGGCATCTGCGCCTTCGTCGATGCCGAGCACGCGCTCGATCCGGTCTATGCCCGCAAGCTCGGCGTCGACCTCGAGAACCTCCTGATCTCGCAGCCCGACACCGGCGAGCAGGCGCTGGAAATCTGCGACACGCTGGTCCGTTCTGGCGCCATCGACGTGCTGGTGGTCGATTCGGTCGCGGCGCTCACGCCGCGCGCTGAAATCGAAGGCGAGATGGGCGACGCGTTGCCCGGTCTCCAGGCCCGCCTGATGAGCCAGGCGCTGCGCAAGCTGACCGCCTCGATCTCGCGCTCCAACACCATGGTCATCTTCATCAACCAGATCCGCATGAAGATCGGCGTCATGTTCGGCTCGCCCGAGACCACGACCGGCGGCAATGCGCTGAAATTCTACGCATCGGTGCGCCTCGACATCCGCCGCATCGGCTCGGTCAAGGACCGCGACGAGGTCGTCGGCAACCAGACCCGCGTCAAGGTGGTCAAGAACAAGCTGGCCCCGCCCTTCAAGGTGGTCGAGTTCGACATCATGTATGGCGAGGGCGTGTCCAAGACCGGCGAGCTTGTCGATCTCGGCGTCAAGGCCGGCGTGGTCGAGAAGTCGGGCGCCTGGTTCTCCTATAATTCGCAGCGTCTCGGCCAGGGTCGCGAGAACGCCAAGCTGTTCCTGCGCGACAATCCCGACACGGCGCGCGAGATCGAGATGGCACTTCGGCAGAATGCCGGGCTGATCGCCGAGAAATTCCTTGAGAATGGCGGCTCCGAAGGCGGCGACGACGGTTTCGAGGACGAAGCCGGCGCCATGTAGGGCCGGTCCAGGAAGATCGCGCAGCGGTTCCTGTTCGGCTCAGGCAATTCGTCGGCTTAGCCGGAGTTCGGCCACAATGCTGGTTTATTTGGTTATGCTTATGTAATCGCGTTCTTGAGTACTGCGTACCCGAACCGCCGGCCTTCGCGCCGGCGGTTTTGCGTTTCGCGGGCGGTGTTGAGCCGCTGCCCGCTTGCCGATTGGCCCAACTCCGTGTTTCTGGACAGGCTCAAGAGCTATCGCTAAAAGGCCCATCTATCTTCTGAAATACCAAAGCCCATTTGCCGCCGGCCGGGCCGGTGGTTCTTGCGAAAAAGGCAGTGTGCAATGAGTGGCGTGAACGACATCCGGTCGACATTCCTCGACTACTTCCGCAAGGAGGGCCACGAGATCGTCGTCTCCAGCCCGCTGGTGCCGCGCAACGATCCGACGCTGATGTTCACCAACGCCGGCATGGTGCAGTTCAAGAACGTTTTCACCGGCCTGGAGAAGCGTCCCTATTCGCGGGCGTCTACTGCGCAGAAGAGCGTGCGCGCCGGCGGCAAGCACAACGACCTCGACAATGTCGGCTACACCGCCCGCCATCTCACCTTCTTCGAGATGCTCGGCAATTTCTCGTTCGGCGACTATTTCAAGGAGCGCGCGATCGAGCTTGCCTGGAACCTGATCACCAAGGGTTTTGGCCTGAAGAAGGACAAGCTGCTCGTCACCGTCTATCACACCGACGATGAGGCGGCGGCTTACTGGAAGAAGATCGCCGGCTTCTCGGATGACCGCATCATCCGCATTCCGACCTCGGACAATTTCTGGGCGATGGGCGACACCGGCCCGTGCGGCCCGTGCTCGGAGATCTTCATCGATCGCGGCGAGCATATCTGGGGCGGCCCGCCCGGCAGCCCGGAAGAAGATGGCGACCGGTTCCTGGAATTCTGGAACCTGGTGTTCATGCAGTATGAGCAGGTGACGAAGGAAGAGCGGATCGACCTGCCGCGGCCCTCGATCGACACCGGCATGGGGCTGGAGCGCATGGCCTCCATCCTGCAAGGCGTCGAAAGCGTCTTCGAGACCGACTTGTTCAGGCATCTGATCGATGCCGCGTCCTCGGCGCTCGGCCAGGGGCCAAATCCGGAGAACGTCGCGTCCTATCGCGTGATTGCGGATCACCTGCGCTCATCCTCCTTCCTGGTGGCCGACGGTGTGCTGCCGTCCAATGAGGGGCGAGGCTATGTGCTGCGCCGCATCATGCGCCGGGCCATGCGCCACGCGCAGCTGCTCGGCGCCAAGGAACCGCTGATGTGGCAGCTGGTGCCGGCGCTGGTGCGCGAGATGGGACAGGCCTATCCCGAGCTGGTGCGCGGCGAGGCGCTGATCACCGAGACGTTGAAGCTTGAGGAGACACGCTTCCGCAAGACGCTGGTGCGCGGCCTCGGCCTGCTTTCGGACGCGACCGAGACGCTCAAGGCCGGCGATATGCTGGACGGTGAGACGGCCTTCAAACTTTACGACACCTATGGCTTTCCGCTCGATCTGACGCAGGATGCGCTGCGCCAGCGCAGCATCTCGGTCGACATCGCCGGTTTCACCGACGCGATGGAGCGGCAGAAGGCCGAGGCGCGTGCGCACTGGGCGGGCTCAGGTGAGGCCGCGACTGAGACCATTTGGTTCTCGGTGCGCGAAAAGACCGGCGCAACCGAATTCCTCGGCTACGAGACTGAAGCTGCGGAAGGCATCGTCCAGGCGCTGGTCAAGGATGGCAAGACGATCGACAGCGCCTCTCAGGGCGATGCGGTCGCCGTGGTGGTCAACCAGACGCCGTTCTACGGCGAATCCGGCGGCCAGATGGGCGACACCGGCGTGATGTCCGGCGAGGGCTTCTCGATCGAGGTCTCCGATACCCAGAAGAAGGCCGACGGTCTGTTTGTGCATCTGGGCAAAGTGGTCAAAGGCACGGTCAAGACCGGTGCCGCCGTCGAGCTCAAAGTCGACCATGCGCGCCGCTCGAAGCTGCGCGCCAACCATTCGGCGACGCATCTCATCCACGAAGCGCTGCGCGAGGTGTTGGGCACCCATGTCGCGCAGAAGGGCTCGCTGGTCGCGCCCGACCGCCTGCGCTTCGATATCTCCCACAACAAGCCGATCTCGGCCGATGAGCTCGAGGAGGTCGAGCGCATGGCGAACGAGATCGTCGTGCAGAACAGCCCGGTGACGACGCGGCTGATGTCGGTCGACGACGCCATCGCCGAGGGCGCCATGGCGCTGTTCGGCGAGAAATATGGCGACGAGGTGCGCGTCGTGTCGATGGGCACCGGCCTGCATGGCGCCAAGGCCAACCGGCCCTATTCGGTCGAGCTTTGCGGCGGCACGCATGTCCGCTCGACCGGCGATATCGGCCTGGTGCGCATCCTGTCGGACAGTGCCGTGGCGGCCGGCGTGCGTCGCATCGAGGCGCTGACCGGCGAGGCGGCACGCAGGCATCTCGACGAACAGGACAAGCGCCTGAGGGCCGCGGCGGCGACCCTAAAGATTTCGCCGGCCGATGTGCCGTCGCGTGTCGAGGCGCTGCTCGAAGAGCGCAAGAAGCTCGAAAAGGAGCTGACCGAGGCGCGCAAGAAACTGGCGCTGGGCGGCGGCTCGGCCGTCGCCGATGCCCCGGCTGCCAACGAGACGGTTGCCGGCGTCGGTTTCCTCGGCAAAGCGGTTTCCGGCGTGGCACCGAAGGACCTGAAGCCACTTGCCGATGCCGGCAAGAAGACGCTCGGTTCGGGCGTGGTCGTCTTTGTCGGCGCCGGCGAGGACAACAAGGCAAGCGTGGTTGTCGGCGTCACCGACGATTTGACCGGCCGCTTCAGCGCTGTCGATCTCGTTCGCGTCGCGTCCGCCGCGCTTGGCGGGCAGGGCGGCGGCGGCCGTCCCGACATGGCGCAAGCCGGCGGCCCGGATGCCTCCAAGGCCAATGACGCGATCGCGGCGGTGAAGGCGGCGGTGGAGGCGGCTTAAATCGAAGTGCCACGAAGCTTTGCCGCTTTCAGAGCGCGCGCCATTTTCACGGAGTCGCCCCAGGTGGACAGCCAGATGAGGCAATCCGTGGCGACAGCGATTGTCGAGCGCAGGAGGTGCACCAGCGGACCTGGCGCAGTCAGCTGCTCCTCGGCGTGGTGGAGATGAGCCAGCTCTTCCTTGCGGATCGACAGGATGATGGCATGGAGCTCAGGATCACGCTCGGCCAGATAGTGAAGCTGGTCGTCAAGATGCCTGTGTACCGTCGCCTCGACGGCGGCGGTGCATGCCCAGATACCTTGCGGGCCGAGCAAAGCGGTTAGGAAGCCCAATAGCCAGCCACCCCAACTCCAAAATTGCATCACACGGCACGGGCGCGATTTACGCCCCGGCATGGCGGCGTGGAAAGCGGTGCAATGCTGGCGCTCGTGTCCCAGCATTTCCGACAAAGGCGGCACGCAATCGGGTGAGAAGTGCCGGGCGACGAGGATTTGCGCCGAATAGATCCTGATCGCTCCAAATTCGCCGGCGTGATTGACCCGGACTATCCTGGCCACGGTCAACGCTTCGCGGCGAGAAAGCTCACCCATTGGAGAAGCTTGCCCGCTTGGCGATACGATCCCACCAATCGTTCAAATCGGGGAAACGGGCAAATAGCTTCTGCCCTTCCTCGACCTTCAGGAAATAGGCGATGATCGGCGCCGCATGCAGGTCCGCCAGCGTCAGCTGCGCGCCGAGCAGCCACGGCCCTTTTGTCTTGAGCGATGTCAAAACCTTGAACACCGTTTCAGCCTGGCGGAGCCCGGCGGCGATCAGCGCCTCGTCCGGCGGCGCCTTTTCCAGCCGCTCGACCGCCACGTCCCAGACCATAGCGCGGTAGCCATAGGCATCGAGCATGCCGATGATCTGGTTCATCCGCGCCCGAAGGCGCGGATCAGCAGGCTGAAGGGCCAGGCCATCGAAGGCTTCGTCGACATAGCGCGCGATTGCGCCGGTCTCGAACAGGCGAAAGCCGTCATGCTCGAAGGCCGGGATGCGGCCAAACGGGTGATGTTCCGGATACCAGGCGGGAATGCCGTCGGCGGCGAAGATGTCGAGCGGCACCAGCTCGTAGCCGATGCCTTTCTCCTCGAACGTCATCCGCGCGATGCGCACATAAACGCTGTAGTCGGCGCCATAGAGGATCGGCTTGGCCATCGCTTCCGCTCTTTTTGCTTACCCCACAAAAAACGAAGGCTCCTTTCGGAGCCTTCGACATTAAGGGACTTTGTCACACGGCCCGGCCCTACGCTATAGCTCCGGGCGTTCGTCGCTTGAAAAGCCCATATTGGGGCTTTTCATGCGCTTCGCGCACCGCTCCTCACCCCATTGCCTTCTGCAAATTCTCGTCGATCTTGTCGAGGAAGCCGGTGGTGGAGAGCCACGGCTGGTCGGGGCCGATCAGCAGCGACAGGTCCTTGGTCATGAAGCCGCTTTCGACGGTTTGGATGCAGACCTTCTCCAGCGTCTCGGCGAAGCGCTTCAACTCGGCATTGTCGTCGAGCTTGGCGCGGTGGGCGAGGCCGCGCGTCCAGGCGAAGATCGAGGCGATCGAATTGGTCGAAGTTTCCTCGCCCTTCTGATGCTGGCGGTAATGGCGGGTCACGGTGCCGTGCGCGGCCTCCGCTTCCACCGTCTTGCCGTCCGGCGTCATCAGCACCGAGGTCATTAGGCCGAGTGAGCCAAAACCTTGCGCGACGGTGTCGGACTGCACGTCGCCGTCGTAGTTCTTGCAGGCCCAGACATAGCCGCCGGACCATTTCAGGCTCGAAGCGACCATGTCGTCGATCAGGCGGTGCTCGTACCAGAGTTTGCGCGCCTTGAACTCGGCCTCGAATTCCTTCTCGTAGACCTCCTGGAAGATATCCTTGAAGCGGCCGTCATAGGCCTTGAGGATGGTGTTCTTGGTCGACAGATAGACCGGGAAGTTGCGCAGCAGGCCGTAGTTCAGCGAGGCGCGGGCGAACTCGCGGATCGACTCGTCGAGATTGTACATGGCCATGGCCACGCCGGCGCCCGGCGCGTCATAGACCTCGTGGTCGATCACCTGGCCGTCCTCGCCGACGAACTTGATCGTCAGCTTGC
The DNA here is from genome assembly GCF_003952405.1 of Mesorhizobium sp. M2A.F.Ca.ET.043.02.1.1. NCBI lineage: Bacteria > Pseudomonadati > Pseudomonadota > Alphaproteobacteria > Hyphomicrobiales > Phyllobacteriaceae > Mesorhizobium > Mesorhizobium sp. M2A.F.Ca.ET.043.02.1.1. Next base: position 188,081 of record NZ_CP034445.1, on the reverse strand, counting down.
CCTTGCCGGGGAAGCGGAAGTCGGTGGCGCGGTACTGGTCGCCGAAGGCGTGACGGCCGACGACGATCGGCTTGGTCCAGCCCGGCACCAGGCGCGGCACGTTCTTCATGATGATCGGCTCGCGGAAGATGGTGCCGCCAAGAATGTTGCGGATGGTGCCGTTGGGCGACTTCCACATCTTCTTCAGCTTGAATTCCTCGACGCGCGCCTCGTCGGGGGTGATCGTCGCGCATTTCACGCCGACGCCCCATTTCTTGATGGCGTTGGCCGAGTCGATCGTCACCTGATCGTTGGTGGCGTCGCGGTGCTCGATGCCAAGGTCGTAATATTCAAGCTTCAGATCGAGATAGGGGTGGATCAGCTTGTCCTTGATGAACTGCCAGATGATGCGGGTCATCTCGTCGCCGTCGAGCTCGACGACCGGGTTCGCCACCTTGATCTTCGCCATGGAAAGAGTGCCTCGTTGCTGGGGGATCTGGACGGCCTTGCCCGCATGGTTTCGGCCGGGAATGCGGAGCGTATATCAAAGGCTTTTTCAGCGCGCAAACCACGATCCGCGCCGGGATGGACGTGTGCCGCTGTTGTGAATGCTTCATTTTCCCGGCCGAATGTGGCAGGGGACGCCGAAACGCCGCAAACCCCGGTTACCCACAGCCATGCCAGCCACCGAAGTCACAACCAAGACCGCCTCCGCCGGACCGGCGATCATCCTGGTCGAGCCGCAGCTCGGCGAGAATATCGGCATGGTCGCCCGCGCCATGGCGAATTTCGGCTTGTCGGAACTGCGCCTGGTCAACCCGCGCGATGGCTGGCCGAACGAGAAGGCGCGCGCGGCTGCCAGCCGTGCCGATCATGTCATCGACGCCACCCGGGTCTTCGATGATCTGGCCGCCGCGGTTGCCGACCTGAACTTCGTCTTCGCCACGACGGCGCGTGAGCGTGACGGCTTCAAGCCTGTGCGTGGGCCGGTAGAAGCGGGCAGGGCGCTGAGGGCACGCGTCGAGGCGGGCCAGCGCACCGGCATCCTGTTCGGGCGCGAGCGCTTCGGTCTCTATAATGATGAGGTCGGGCTTGCCGACGAGATCGTCACTTTTCCGGTCGATCCCGGCTTCTCCTCGCTCAACATCGCGCAAGCTGTGCTTCTGATGTGCTATGAATGGATGAAATCCGGCCTCGCCGACGAAACTGAGACCAATTTCTCCGGGCCGGAGCTGGTGCCGGCGACCAAGGAGCAGCTGCACAGCCTGTTCGCCTATCTGGAGAGCGCGCTGGAGGCCCGAGGCTACTTCCGCCCGGAAGAAAAGAAGCCGAAGATGGTCGACAATCTGCGCGCCGTATTGACGCGCGCGGGCTTTGCCGAGCCGGAACTGAAGGTTCTGCGCGGCATCATCTCCTCGCTCGACCGGTTCTCGCCGGCCATGCCGCGCGGCGACGGCTCGCCCGGTGACGATCCGAGACGGCTGCCGGCAGCCGCGCGAAGTCGCGCCAAAGACGAAGAAAGTTAAAATCCGTAAGCTATGAGCATTTGAAGTAACCGATTTTTATTCGGTTATGCCTCATCCTTGCTGCAATAGTGGGGGTGGCACATGTTTACGTCCAATATTGGTCGACTGCGCTTTTTCCTTTACTCTCTCGGTCTCGCCGTCGCGGAAACCGTGGTGATCGTTGTCTGCATTATCAGCACGATCGGTTTCGAAGGACTGATCAATTCGGGACCTGGCCCGGCGCGGCAGGGCATGGCAGGCGCGGTCCTGATCGCCTCGCTCATCTTTGTCGCGCTTCGCGGCAACATCGCCGCGCGCCGCACCCGCGACGCGAATGGACGCCGGTGGATCATGTGGGCCTATATTGCCCTTTCCGCCGTCTATGCCCTTCTGCAGGCGGGCGTGCTGCTGGTCGTCAAATTCGACGATCCCGAGAGCATTCCGGGCGGGCTGAATCTGCTCGGACTTTCGATATTCGGACTTTGGTGCACGATCCTCTGGGCGAAACCCGTCGCGGGCAGCAACATCGATGAATTGACGGATGTTTTCGACTTCGACGGTCCGCTGCCGGCACCGGCGCGCACTGCACGCGCCGCTGTGCCGGCCGCACCACGCGCCGCGGCTGCCGCTGCAACTCCCCGCGTTCCGCCCGCACCGCAGCCCTTCGGCCGGCCGCGCCCGGCCGGCTTCGGCAAGCGCGGCATATGAGCGAGCCTGCGAGACAGCTGCGCAAAAGCTGCTCGCATTCGCCTCTTCAAGACCAAGATCATTCGCGATAGAAGCGCCTGCGGTCCAATCACGGACCTTCCGCCTCTCTTTGTTTTGACGCAATTCCGGACGGAAAACCGTTTCACACTTTTCCTGGAATTGCTCTATGACCGGATGACAATGAGCGATCGATCAAGCCAGCGCCCGATCCTGATGTTCGATTCCGGCGTCGGCGGGCTGACCGTGCTGCGCGAGGCGCGCGTGCTGATGCCCGATCGCCGCTTCGTCTATGTCGCAGACGACGCGGCTTTTCCTTACGGCGCCTGGGAGGAGCCGGCGCTCAAGGATCACATCCTCACGCTGTTCGGCAAATTGCTCGACCGCCTGCAGCCGGCGATCTCGGTGATCGCCTGCAACACCGCTTCGACGCTGGTGATCGACGCGCTGCGCGAGACATTCCCCGACCATCCTTTTGTCGGCACCGTGCCGGCAATCAAGCCGGCGGCGGAGCGCACGCGATCCGGCCTCGTCTCCGTGCTGGCGACGCCAGGCACGGTGAAACGCCAGTACACGCGCGACCTGATCAGCAAATGGGCGCAGAAATGCCATGTGCGCCTGGTCGGTAGCGATAGGCTGGCGGGGTTGGCCGAAATCTATATGCGCCAGGGCTTTGTCGATGAAGAAGCCGTGCGCGCCGAAATCGCGCCTTGTTTCATCGAGCGCGAGGGCAACCGCACCGATATCGTCGTGCTTGCCTGCACGCATTATCCGTTTCTCGTCAACCGCATGCGAAAGACGGCACCCTGGCCGGTCGACTGGATCGATCCGGCCGAAGCGATCGCCCGGCGCGCCATGTCGCTGCTCGAACCGGTCGCAGAAATATCCAGCGACAGCCAGCCCGATCTTGCCGTCTTCACTTCCGGCAAGGTGGATTTCGCCACTCGACGGCTGACCCAGGGATTTGGACTGACCGCGCGTTAGACGGCAGTCTCGAAGACGATGCTGCGCTGATCCGGATCGGCCGAGACCAGTTTCAGCCTGAGATCGTCGCCCTGCCTGAACCCGGAGGCTTTCACGTTGGCGACGACAGGCATGTCGGCAAGCTGTGCGCGCACGCCATGATCGATGAAGTCGGTGACGACGGCCTTGAACGTCTCACCCTCGTGTCCTTTGAGCATCACCGCCTCGGCAAGGTCGATGGCCGCATGGTTGATCTGCGAGGCTCGGGCATCGCCGCGCCCCATCACCTTCGGCAATCTGGCGAAGGCGTCGCTGACCGCCTGCGGCACGGGCTGACCGTTGGCGATTGCCAGCGCGCAGCGCACGACGTAGCGGTCGGCCAGCCGCCTGAGCGGCGAGGTGGCATGCGCATAGGTTGCGGCCATCGCCTCATGCCAGGGGACGACGCCCTGCTGATAGGGCTGGTAGGACGCGCCGTTGCCCGCGCGGCGGATTTCCAGCATCAGCGCCGCCTGTTGCGGATCGGCTGGATCGAGCGCGCGCTGATAGTCGCGCAGGCTGGTGGAGGCCGGCCAGGACAGGCCGAGCGCCCGTGCCGCGCTGCGCAGCCTTTGCACCTTCGAGGCATCAGGCCCCGACATCACCCGGAACAACCCGGTCTTGTGCGCCAGCATGGCGTCGGCGATCGCCATATTGGCGGCCAGCGAAAGTGCTGCATTGTCCTGTTCGGATTGCAGCAGCGGCCTGAACGAAAGCCGGAACGTGCCGTCGGCGAGCCTTTCCACCTCCTGCTCGGGCGGGTCGACGCGCGAAGCGCCGCGGCGCTCTTCGTTGGCCGCCATGCGCCGCGCCAGTTCGGCGAAGCCGGCGGGTACATCCGAAGGTTTGACGCTGTCATAGGCGTGCTTGGCGCGGCTTTGGATGATCGCCCGCTCAGCGCTGTCCAGCTTCACCGCACCGTCACCGGCAACCCTGATTGTGAAGATGACCGCCGGGCGGGGTCCATCGGGCAACAGGCTCGCCGCGGCCTCGGCAAGCACCGGCGGGTAGAGCCCGGCCTTGCCGTCCGGCAAATAAAGCGTCTCACCTCGGTTCCAGGCTTCGAGATCAATCGCGTCGCCGTCCTCGACGAACCAGGCCACGTCGGCAATGGCATAATGCAAGAGAAGGTCGCCGCCGCTGGCCTCGATCGAAAAGGCCTGATCAAGATCGGTGGAGATCGCCGGATCGAGCGTGACGAAACGCATCGCGGTGCGGTCGGCATGCTGGCTGGGCACACGCCTGGCCGCCGCTTCCGCCGCAGCCATCACCTCCGGCGGAAATCCATCCGGCACGTGGAATTCGGTGCGGATCTTCGCGAGGCCAGTGGAGAGGGCCTGTGAGGGATCGGTCAGCGATTTCATGCCGTTGTCCTACACTGGGGTTCCGGACACGGGAAGTCTGCGAAGGAAAATCGCCCAGGGATGGCCGACTGACTACCGACGCCGAGGATGTGTTGGAACTGCTGCAGAGCCTCCGCGTTTTCCCGCAGCAAAGGAGAAATCGCCATGCCCGCGACATCGCAAGCCCAGCAAAAGGCTGCCGGCGCAGCGCTTTCCGCCAAGCGCGGCGAGATCAAGAAAAGCGAGCTCAAGGGTGCGTCGCGCGAGATGTACGACTCGATGAGCGAGAAGCAGCTCGAGGAATTCGCCGAGACCAAGCGCAAAGGCCTGCCCAGCAAGAAGTCATTGACCGCGAAGGCGAAATGAAAGGCCCGCGGCGTTGGCCGCGGGCCTGCGTCATATCCCCTACTGCGCAATAGGTTAGTAGCGCCACCAGCAGTGCTTCGTCTTGTAGCGGACGACATGGCGGTGGCCGTGGCGCCAGATGACTCTTTTCTTCACCACGACGCGGCAGATCTGCTTGTGGCCGTGCCAATGCCTAGCCATGGCCGGTCCAGGCGTCATGACCGCCATCGTACCGGCCAGGACGGCGGCTCCGGTCAGGGTAAGGAAGAATTTCTTCATGGGAATTCGCACTCCTCTGCTCCAGTCCCTTCATCATTTGCTGGGCGTTTGGATACGAAGACGCCGCCCTATGCCGCCGGCGTGCAACTTTCCGCCACAGCCAACGCCGCATGCAACGCAGGGATGATATCGAGTTGCCGTCGGCGTCGCCACCCACAAGCTTGACAGCGGTTAAATCTGTGTTTAACAGGCCCCCAACACCGGGTGGCGACGCCCGGTGGTTTCTTTTGACGTGTCCCGTGGGTTTCCCGTCGCTTTGCGTGGGAAACCCTGTCAGGTCTCGAAAACGGAGGCCAGAGGAGGGCGCGTTTCCTTCGCCCGAGCCATGGGGTTCCGGGTATATTATTTTGAAAGGGAATGCGATGAGCAAGCGCGAATCCGCGAAATACAAGATCGACCGCCGTCTCGGCGAAAACATCTGGGGCCGCCCGAAGTCCCCGGTCAACAAGCGTGAATACGGCCCCGGCCAGCACGGCCAGCGCCGCAAGGGCAAGCTTTCCGACTTCGGCCTGCAGCTGCGCGCCAAGCAGAAGCTGAAGGGTCACTACGGCGACGTTTCGGAAAAGCAGTTCCGCAAGGTCTATGAAGAGGCCAACCGCCGCAAGGGCGACACCTCCGAGAACCTGATCGGCCTGCTCGAGTCGCGCCTCGACGCGATCGTCTATCGCGCCAAGTTCGTGCCGACCATCTTCGCCGCCCGCCAGTTCGTCAACCACGGCCATGTCAACGTCAACGGCAAGCGCACGAACATCGGCTCGTATCGATGCAAGCCGGGCGACGTCATCGAGGTGCGCGAGAAGTCGAAGCAGCTCGTCATCGTTCTGGAATCGGTCGCTCTCGCCGAGCGCGACGTGCCGGACTATATCGAAGCCGACCACAACAAGATGACCGCGACCTTCGCGCGCGTTCCGGGCCTGTCGGACGTTCCGTTCGCCGTGCAGATGGAACCGAACCTGGTCGTCGAATTCTACTCGCGCTGATCGGTATCAATCAGCCGCGACATCCAGGGCCGCCCTCGAGGCGGCCTTTTCTTTGGCGATCAGGTCCGCTAAGCGGAGCGCTGACAACGCGGAGCCGGCGCCATGAACATGCTGCCAGACCTCAAATCCCTGGAGCCGATCGACGACGAGACCGATGGCGGTTTTCACCCACTGTTCCGCGACGTGCCGTCCTCGGTCGAGTTCAACAAGCTGCGCAAGCGGCTGTTGAGGCTCACCCGCCAGGCAATCGAGGATTTCGCCATGGTGAAGCCGGGCGAACGCTGGCTGGTGGCACTCTCCGGCGGCAAGGATTCCTACGGCCTCCTGGCACTTTTGCTCGACCTCAAATGGCGCGGGTTGCTGCCTGTCGATCTGCTCGCCTGCAATCTCGACCAGGGGCAGCCGAATTTCCCAAAACACATCCTGCCCGATTATCTCAACGCCAACGGCATCGCCCACCGCATCGAATACCAGGACACCTATTCGGTGGTGACCGACAAATTGCCGGAGGGCAGCACCTATTGCTCGCTTTGTTCGCGGCTGCGGCGCGGCCATCTCTATCGCATCGCGCGCGAGGAGGGGTGTTCGGCGCTGGTGCTTGGCCATCACCGCGAGGACATCCTCGAAACCTTCTTCATGAACCTGTTCCATGGCGGGCGCCTCGCCGCCATGCCGCCCAAGCTTCTCAATGACGAGGGCGACGTCATGGTGCTGCGGCCGCTCGCCTATAGCGCCGAGGCCGACCTCGAGAAATTCGCCAACGCGATGAAATTCCCCATCATTCCCTGCGACCTCTGCGGCAGCCAGGAAGGGCTGCAGCGCAACGCCATGAAGGCGATGCTCGACGACATCGAGAAGCGCATGCCGGGCCGCAAGGACACGATGATCCGCGCCATGACCAATGTAAGGCCCTCGCACCTGCTCGACCGAAAACTGTTCGATTTCGCCGCGCTCGACGCGCGCCTCACCACAGAGCAAGACATTTCCGATGACATTTGACGACCGCGCGATCGACTGGCTGGCCGAACTTCTCGCGGAGGCCGCCAGGGCGGAAATTATGCCGCGCTTCCGCAAGCTGGGCGAGGGCGACGTTCGCCAGAAGACGTCCGCCGCCGACCTCGTCACCGAGGCGGACGTCAATGCCGAAAGGCTGATCACCGCCCGGCTGCGCGAGCGATTTCCAGACGCAATGGTGGTCGGCGAGGAGGCCTGCTCCGACAATCCGGCGCTGCTGTCGGGCCTTGGCGATGCCGCGCTTGCTTTCGTCATCGATCCGGTCGACGGCACTTTCAACTTCGCGTCCGGCGTGCCGCTGTTCGGCGTCATGGCCGGCGTCGTCGTCAATGGCGAGACCTTCGCCGGCATCATCCACGATCCGGTCGGCAAGGATTGGCTGATCGGCGCCAAGGGCGCCGGCAGCCATATCCGCCACGCGCATGGCGCACTGGAGAAGGTCCGCGTCGCGGCGCCGGTGCCGATGTCGCAGATGACCGGCGCCGTTTCCTGGCAGTTCCTCGATGAGCCTGAGCGCTCGCGGCTCGCCCGCAACCAGACCAAGACGCTGTCGCAATTCGCCTATCGCTGCGCGGCGCATGAATACCGGCTGCTTGCGAGCGGCCACGCCCATTTCGTGCTCTACAACAAGCTGATGCCCTGGGATCATCTGGCGGGTGCGCTGATCCATCAGGAAGCCGGCGGCCATGTCGCGCGCGTCGACGGCAGCGCCTACCTGCCGTCGCATGTCGACGGCGGCCTGCTGGTCGCGCCGGACAAGCAAAGCTGGGACGAGTTGCGCCGCGAGCTCTGGGCCGAATAGGAATAAACCGCGCCCCGGCCGGCAACCGCCAGCCAGACGACAACCTAATGCAGATCGGTGACGTGCCCCGAAACAGGGGGATTGTGCGGCTGGAACATCCTGCCCCGCTCGGCGATTAGGATCATCAGCAAGGCCGCGACCGAAACGCTGCAGAAGCCTGCGGCCAGAGGCGTGACCGTGCCGTTATAGGCTTGGCCGATCGCCGCGCCGATCAGGGCGCCGAGAAAAGTCTGCATGAAGCCAAGGATGGATGCCGCCGTGCCGGCAAGCTCGCCGAGCGGCTCCATGGCCAGGGCGTTGAAATTCGCGCCCAGTCCGCCGAACGGCAGCATCGCGCCGGCAAAGAAGGTGATGAAGAGCCAGAGCGGCATCTGCATCTCCAACGAAACGACCAGCCAGGCAAGGCTGATGCACAGGAAGATGAGCAGCGCGCCTTGCGACAGACGGCGCATTCCGATCTGTCCGACCAGCCGCGAATTCAGATAATTGGAGAAGGCAAGCACGGCGGCGACACCGGCAAAGATCAGCGGGAACAATTCGCCGACATGGAAGATGTCGATGTAGATCTGTTGCGCCGAGCTGATGAAGCCGAACATGGCGGCGAAGATGAAGGTGCTGGCGAAGGCATAGCAAAGCGTGAGCCGGTTGGTGAGCACGATGCGGAAGCCGCCGACGACCGAGCTTACCGTGAGCGGCCGGCGATATTCCGCATGCAGCGTCTCCGGCAGGCGCAGCAGCGCCCAGGTCGAAACGATCAGCGCGCCGATGGCCATGGTCACGAAAATCCAGTGCCAAGTGGCGAACAGCATGACGAACTGGCCGATGCCTGGAGCGATGACGGGGATGGCCATGAACACCATGAAGATCAGCGACATCACTTCGGCCATACGCCGGCCTTCGAACGTGTCGCGCACGATCGAGACGGCGATGACGCGGGTCGCAGCCGCGCCGATGCCCTGGATGAGACGCCAGGTCAGCAACAAAGCGAAACTGGGCGCTATGGCGGCGGCAGCCGCGGCCACGACATAGACCACCAGGCCAAAGACCAGCGGCGCGCGGCGTCCAAAGCGATCCGAAATGGGCCCGAACAAAAGCTGTCCGCCGCCAAAGCCGAGCATATAGGCGGTGATGACATATTGGCGGTGGTTCTCGCTCTCGACGCCAAGCGAGGCGCCGATCTGCTGCAGCGCCGGCAGCATGATGTCGATGGCCAGGGAGTTGAGCGCCATCAGCGCTGCGCACAGCGCAATGAACTCCCAGCGCGGAATGGGCAAGCTGCTTGCCCGTTGCGACGCTTCTACCTGCTTGTCCACGGCAAAGTCCGATCTTTCAACGAACAAGCGCCGGCTGGCCGGCGCGCTGGTTCGTCTCATCCCCGAGATGCGGGTTCATGATTGCCGAGGTGGGGGCGGCCCCGGGCGATGCTTGCCGGCCGGAGAGTTAGCCTCCGCCGGCGAGCAAGATTGAATCAGGCTGCGCCTTTGACGCTGACGCCCTTTTCGACCAGGAAGTCCTGCAACTCGCCGGCCTGGAACATTTCACGGACGATGTCGCAACCGCCGACGAATTCACCCTTCACATAGAGCTGCGGGATGGTCGGCCAGTTGGAATAATCCTTGATGCCTTGGCGCAATTCGGCCGAGTCGAGTACGTTCACGCCTTTGTAGTCGGCCCCGATGTAATCGAGGATCTGCACTACCTGGCCAGAAAAGCCGCATTGCGGGAAGCCCGGGGTGCCCTTCATGAAGAGCACGACGTCGTTGCTCTTCACTTCATTGTCGATGTAGTCGCTGATGCCGGTCATGGACAATCCTTTCACGCCTGTGGGAGTCAGGCTCGAAGCATGTCCTTCAAATAAACCCATAGGGTGGCTGAAACAAGACGTTAGCCGAGACACTGGCCCAATGGCGCAAGGGATAACGCGATGTTGTGCCAAGCCTGAGAGGATGGCAGCGTTCAGTCCGGGACGCTGGTCTGCAGCGCCAGCGCGTGCAGCACGCCGCCCATATTGCCCTTCAGCGCGTCATAGACCATCTGGTGCTGCTGGACCCGGCTCTTGCCCCGGAAGCTTTCGGCAACGACCTCCGCCGCGTAATGGTCGCCGTCGCCGGCGAGATCACGGATCGTCACCTTGGCGTCCGGAATGCCTTCCTTGATCAGTTTTTCGATGTCGTGTGCATCCATTGCCATGGCAAAATCCTGTTTCAAGCGGGGCAGCTAGGCAGCACCTATGATCTGACTCGCGAGCCTAAAGCCTTTCCGACCCGGATTGAAGCCGTTCCGTCCGCGACAGCGGCCTAAGAATTATCCTGCTTCGAATGGACCACGCCGTCTTCGGTGACGTCATCGCGGGTCGAGAAGGCCCGGCCAAGGCTGAAGGTGAGTATATAAAGCGGGATGTTGATCAGCAGGCCGACGATCGGAAGATAGCTCGTCATTCGCCAGGCGGACGAGAAGAAGGGTTGGCCATAGCCGTCGCAGATCAAGGACGAGCCATAGTCCCAAGTCGCTCCGATGATCGCGGCAACGATGAAGAGCTTGATGCAGGTCGCGATATGCCGTGTTCGCGCCGGCTCCGGCGCTAGCCTGTCCCACAGCACCAGGCAGACGATCGGAACCGCGTAGATCAGGGTCTGCAAGACGAGCATCGGCAAAGTGGCATTGGCCGCGGCCAGGAACCCGTCGCGAGTTTCCAGCCGTGCGCACGCCTCGCTCGAGGTGGTCGACAGCAATAAGAAAACGAACGGGCCGAGGAACCAGAAGAAGAACAGCGAAGGCCAGAAGACGACTGCGATCAGCGCCTTCACAGTTAAATCATGTCGCATAAAAAAGGATTTATGCAACATGATTTAAGTCTTTTGTCGTAAGCATGTCTTTTCCCGAAACCGCTGCACACTTTCGGGAGACATGCTTCTGGTCAACTGGCCTGGTCCATGAAGCGCGGGAACCAGCCTTCATGGGCAGCCTTCAGCTCGCTGACCGGGACCGGCCGTGCGTCACCCAGTTTCAAGTCACGCCCTCCGGTGGTGCCGATCCAGGGCGCGAAGATGCCGAGCTTCTCCTGTTCCTGGCGGATCCTGTCCCATTCGCCGCTCTGCGGGTCGATCGACAGCGTCAGCAGGTAGCGGCCCTGGTCCTCGCCGAACCAGACCGGAATCGGATCGGTGCCGGTGAGCCCCGGAATGGCGGCGCCAATGCCGGAGGCCATCGCCATTTCGGCGAGCGCTATCGCCAGGCCGCCGTCGGAGATGTCGTGCGCGGCGGTGACGACGCCGGATGCAATCAGCGAGCGCACATGGTCGCCGACGCGCTTTTCATGCGCGAGATCGACCGGCGGCGGCGGACCGTCGGCGCGGCCGTGGATGTCGCGCATATAGACGGACTGGCCGAGATGGCTGCCCCAGCTCGGCGGCGCGCCGACCAGCACGATCATCTGGCCCTCGGCGGCAAAGCCGATGCGCGCCATCTTCGACCAGTCGGCGATCAGCCCGACGCCGCCGATGGTCGGCGTCGGCAGGATGCCGCGGCCATTGGTTTCGTTGTAGAGCGAGACATTGCCGGAGACGATCGGGAAGCCAAGCGCCCGGCAGGCATCGCCGATGCCCTTAACGGCACCGACGAACTGGCCCATGATCTCGGGCCGCTCCGGATTGCCGAAATTGAGGTTGTCGGTGGCGGCGAGCGGCAGCGCGCCGGTGGCGGTCAGGTTGCGCCAGCATTCGGCCACGGCCTGCTTGCCGCCTTCGTAAGGGTCGGCCTCGCAGTAGCGGGGCGTGACGTCGGAAGAGAAGGCGAGCGCCTTGGTCGGATGGCCCTCGACGCGCACCACGCCGGCGTCGCCGCCCGGAAGCTGCAGTGAGTTGCCCTGGATCAGCGTGTCGTATTGTTCCCACACCCAGCGCCGCGAGGAGAGATCCGGCCCACCCAGCATCTTGAGCAGCGCGTCGGCGACATCGGCCTTGGGCGCATCGTTGGCGGCGAGCGGCGCCGGCTTCTTCGCCTCGACCCAGGGGCGGTCATATTCCGGCGCCTGGTCGCCCAGCTCTTTGATCGGCAAATTGGCGACCTCGTTGCCCTGATGGATGACGCGGAAGCGCAGATCGTCGGTGGTCTTGCCGACAATGGCGAAGTCGAGCCCCCATTTGCGGAAGATCGCCTCGGCCTCCTCTTCCTTCTCGGGGCGCAGCACCATCAGCATGCGCTCCTGGCTTTCCGACAGCATCATCTCATAGGCGCTCATGCGCTCCTCGCGCACCGGCACCTGGTCGAGGTCGAGCTCGATGCCGAGGTCGCCCTTGGCGCCCATCTCGACCGCCGAGCAGGTGAGGCCGGCCGCACCCATGTCCTGGATGGCGATGACGGCGCCCGACGCCATCAACTCGAGGCAGGCTTCCAGCAGGCATTTTTCGGTGAAGGGGTCGCCGACCTGCACGGTCGGGCGTTTCTCCTCGATCTTGTCGTCGAACTCGGCCGAGGCCATGGTGGCGCCGCCGACGCCGTCGCGTCCGGTCTTGGCGCCGAGATAGACGACCGGCAGGCCGACGCCCTTGGCCTGCGACAGGAAGATGGCATTGGTCTTGGCAAGACCCGCCGCAAAGGCGTTGACCAGGATGTTGCCGTTGTAGCGGGCGTCGAAGTTGACCTCGCCGCCGACCGTCGGCACGCCGAAGGAATTGCCGTAGCCGCCGACGCCGGAAACCACGCCGGCGACGAGATGCCGGGTCTTGGGATGATCCGGCGCGCCGAAGCGCAGCGCGTTCATCGCCGCGACCGGCCGCGCGCCCATGGTGAAGACGTCGCGCAGGATGCCGCCGACGCCGGTCGCGGCACCCTGATAGGGCTCGATGTAGGAGGGGTGGTTGTGGCTCTCCATCTTGAAGACGACGCAGTCGCCGTCGCCGATGTCGACCACGCCGGCATTCTCGCCAGGGCCCTGGATGACCTGCGGACCGCTGGTCGGCAGCGTGCGCAGCCATTTCTTTGAGGACTTGTAGGAGCAGTGCTCGTTCCACATCGCCGAGAAGATGCCGAGCTCGGTGAAACTTGGCTCGCGGCCGACCAGATCCAGGATGCGCTGGTATTCATCGGGCTTCAGCCCGTGCGCGGCGACGAGCTCGGGGGTGATCGGCACGGAATTGGAAATGGTCATGAGCGGCGATTTTTGTCCGTGGGAGAGGGGAGGTTCTTCGAGTCTCCTCATATCGCAAGCTTTCGCGCGATACACCCCCACCAGATAGGGAAAACGCCGGAAAACTGCCACTCCCGCGGTGCTTAGGTCTGGGCTTTCAGGCTTGATCAGGAAAAACTGTCGTAGCCGGCGCGGCCTTCGTCGAGCAGGCGGCGGATGACGGCGACGCCGCCGGCGACATCCTGGCTTTGCCGCGGCTGCGAGACGCCGAAGCGCACGCCGTGAAAGACCTGCTCGGAGCGGCCGGCCTTGAACTCGTCCTCGTCGTCGATAAGCACGCCTTGCGCCAGGCAGGCGTTCTTGAAGGTGCCGGAGAGCCATGGATCGGGCAGCGTCAGCCAGACGAAGGGCACGTTGTTCCGCGCCTTGAAGTCGAAGCCCGTCAGCACGTCGCGCACGATGGCGAGGCGCGTCTGGATTTCGGCAACGCAGCGCTTGCGGATATCGCTTGCCTGCCCCGACGTCACCAGCCTCGTGCCGACCTCGGCCAGCAGGAATGGCAGGCCGCCGGTCATCATCTTGTGGGCGACACGGATGCGGTGGCGGTAGGCCGGCGGGCAGGAAAGCCAGCCGCCGCGCACGCCGGCGGCGACCGACTTCGACAAGCCGCCGGCGACGATGGTGCGCTCGGGCGCATATTCGGCCAGCAACGGCGTCGGGTCGTCGGTGAGCTCGCCGTAAAGGTCGTCCTCGATCAGCGCGACATTGTATTCGCGCGCGATCCGCGCGATCGCCTGCCGCCGCTCCGCCGACAGCGTCACCAGTGTCGGGTTCTTCGCGGTCGGCATCAGGAACATGACCTTTGGGTGTTTCTGCGCACAGACGCGCTCGAAATCATCCGGGTTGATGCCGTTGTCGTCAGTCGAGACCAGCGCGATGCGTCGCCCGATCAGCCCGGCGCTGCGCGCGATCTGCGAATAGGTGAGGTGCTCGAAGACGACGTAGTCGCCGGGCATGGTCAGCGCCGCGATCGCTGCCATGACCGCGGCATGCGTGCCCAGCGTCGGCACGATCGAATCGGGCGAGGGGCGGAAGGCGTTGCGGGCCAGCCAGCGGCTGCCCGCCTCGTACCAGCGTTCGGGAAAATCACGCGTGTAGCTCGAAATTTCGTGCGGGTGCTCCTGCGCCGTGCGCGCCAGGATGTCGGCGATCACCGCACCCTGGCCGACATCGGGCGCGGCGGTGCTGTCGAAGCGCAGCTTGCCGCTCGGCGCGTCGATGGGGCGCGTACCTTGCAAGCCAGGTTCGAGGTCGGGTTTCGGCGCCTCGGCGCGCTGGCCGAGCACATAGGTGCCGCGACCGACCTCGCCGCTCACCAAACCGCGTTCACGCAGCAGCTGATAGGCCCTGCCGATGGTGCCGACAGTCGTGCCGATGTCATAGGCGAGATCGCGCTGCGGCGGCAGTTTTGCACCGGCATCGATGACGCCCTTGTCGATATCTGACTCAATGCTGTCAGCAAGGCGCTGATAGAGCGGACCGGAGCCAGTGGAGAGGTCAGGGAGCCAATTTGTCATGGTGACAATTATCTATATTGCACCGCGCGATGAGTCAATCCATATCGAACCCACGATTGGAAAGGTACAATCGAGACAAGGGACGACAATGGATACAATTGATACAATTCGCTACGCTCGCCCGGCTTTTGGCGCGCAAGCCGAGCCCTTGGCCCATCGCGGCGTTGTCGGCCGGCTGGTGGTTGTGCTCCGTTCCATCGCCAGGCAGATCGACCGCATGCTCGAGCGCCGGCGCGGCCGCCTCGCACTGCTTGAGATGACAGACGAGCAGCTCAAGGATATCGGCATCTCACGCTGCGATGCCCATCGCGAAGGCATCAGGTCGTTCTGGGAGTGACGCCCCGTCGTCGAATGGCAACCTATCGGCGGCCCGATTGAACGCGGGTTGCGGGTTTCCCCCGCAATCCGCCGATGCCGTGATCGATCAGCACGGCAAGCACACTCGATCCGACGAACAGCGCCGTGACGCCCACGGCCGAAACGGCGACGCTGGCCGCGCCGGTTCTTGGTCACGTCGAGGAACGGATAGGGCACTTCGCCGGCGAAGGGCGCGCGGATCAGCGCGTAGCCGAGATAGGTGAGCGGATAGATCATCCACCAGGAGATATCGCGCCAGCGCGTCGAGCCATCCGCGCCGGCAATGAGCCACCACAGCACGAAGATCAGCGGCGTGACATAGTGGAGCAGGATGTCGCAAAGCAGGAACAGGCCCTGTGTTGCCAAAGCCCTGCCAGCACGGTCGCGTAGACGATGAAGACCAGCGTGATGGACACCGCGACGCCGGCGCGCATGCGCTGCCCGGCGAAGGCCGGGAACCAAGCATAGCCGGTGGGTGACAGCAGCGAAGCATGCACCATCACGGCGGCGATGTTGGTCAAGATGGTGAAGAAGCTGAGAAGAAAGACGATCGAGCCTAGCAGGCTGCGCCCGGCCGCCATCGACGCCGGAATGGTGATCGCGGCTTGCAGGACAAGCGCAATCAGCCCGATGACCAGCCCCGCGATCTGCAGGAACCGGCTCATGGCAGGTTCACGCGGCAGCCGCGCAGGACGGGTTTCCGGCCTGCCAGCGGGCAATGTCGGAACCGATGCGGGCGCCGAGCGGCTCGTTCATCAGCGGCCCGAACACGTCGACGCGGCTGGAATTGCCCTGCGCCTGCACGACCAGCAGCGGCTTGCCGCCATAATGCTTGGCGGGCACCAGCAGGAAGCGCGGCGTGCCGCTGTAGGAATTGAGCTCGTTGGCCATCTGGTAGGCCTTGAAGGCCGGATCCTTGCTGGCGATCCAGCATTTATGCGCCGAAATGGCGACCTGTTCCATGGCAAGCAGTGAGGCGCTTTTGCCCGAGGGAACCGGCGTCGTCTTGGGGCTGGACTGGCAGGAAGCCAAGGCGAGCCCGGCGGCGGCCAGGAGAGCAAGGCGAGCGATCGTCGGTCTCATGGTCAGTCCGCCCCCGCGTTCCGATAGGATTCTTAAAGGATCAAGCCGCGAGGCCGAGCGCGCTTTCGAACAACGCGCGTCCATCATTGCCGCCATGCGCCGCCTCGATCAGGTTTTCGGGATGCGGCATCAGACCGAGCACGTTGCCCTTGTCGTTGACGATGCCGGCAATATCGTTGATCGAGCCGTTGGGATTGGTGCCTTCGGCGTAGCGGAACACCACCTGGCCTTCGCCTTCGAGCCGGGCGAGCGTCTCGGCGTCGGCGAAGTAATTGCCGTCATGATGCGCCACGGGCGAGCGGATGATCTGCCCGGGCTTGTAGTGCCGGGTGAACATGGTGTTGGCGTTGGCGATCTCGAGCTTCACCTGGCGGCAGACGAATTTCAGCGAGGCGTTGCGCATCAGCGCGCCGGGCAGAAGGCCCGCCTCGACCAGGATCTGGAAGCCGTTGCAGACGCCGATGACGGGCACGCCCTTGGCGGCCTTTTCGGCGACCGCCCGCATCACCGGCATGCGCGCCGCGATCGCGCCGCAGCGCAGATAGTCACCGAAGGAGAAGCCGCCGGGGATGGCGATCAAGTCGACATCGGGGATCTCGGTGTCGGTCTGCCAGACCGTGGCCGGCGCCTGGCCGGAAATCTTGGTAAGCGCCGCGATCATGTCGCGGTCGCGGTTGAGGCCAGGCAGGAGGACGACGGCTGATTTCATGTCAGGCGATCTCCACCGCGTAATTCTCAATCACCGTGTTTGCCAGAAGCTTGTCGCACATAGCCTTGAGATCTGCTTCGGCCTTGGCCTTGTCGGTTCCGGTGAGCTCGATGTCGAACACCTTGCCCTGGCGAACCTGGCCGACGCCGTCGAAGCCCAATCCGGAGAGCGCATGCTCGATCGCCTTGCCCTGCGGGTCGAGGACGCCGTTCTTGAGGGTCACGGTGATGCGGGCTTTCATCGATACTCCTAAGTGATGGATCGGGCGGTGGACCTGCCATTGCCCGGCAGGCCGGTCGGTATTAGTGCTTCAGGCCCTTGGGCGCATCGGAAGAGGCCACGAGAACCGGGCCCGTCGGGCGCGGCGGCTCGTTCTCGTTGATGATGCCGAGACGGCGGGCGACTTCCTGATACGCCTCGACGAGGCCGCCCATGTCGCGGCGGAAGCGGTCCTTGTCGAGCTTGTCCTGGGTGGCGACATCCCACAGCCGGCAGGAATCCGGCGAGATCTCGTCGGCGACGACGATGCGCATCATGTCGCCCTCGAACAGGCGACCGCATTCGATCTTGAAGTCGACGAGCTGGATGCCGACGCCGAGGAACAGGCCGGAAAGGAAGTCGTTGACGCGAATGGCCAAGGCCATGATGTCGTCGATCTCCTGCGGGCTCGCCCAGCCGAAGGCGGTGATGTGCTCTTCCGACACCATCGGATCGTCGAGCGCATCGGCCTTGTAATAGAATTCGATGATCGAGCGCGGCAGCACCGTGCCTTCCTCGATGCCGAGGCGCTTGGACAGCGAGCCGGCGGCGACATTGCGCACGACGACCTCGAGCGGGATGATCTCCACTTCCTTGATCAACTGCTCGCGCATGTTGAGCCGGCGGATGAAGTGGGTCGGGATGCCCATGCGGTTCAAGTGATTGAAGATGTGCTCGGAAATGCGGTTGTTGAGCACGCCCTTGCCATCGACCACTTCATGTTTCTTCTTGTTGAAGGCGGTGGCGTCATCCTTGAAGAACTGGATCAGCGTGCCCGGCTCAGGGCCCTCATAGAGGATCTTGGCCTTGCCTTCGTAAATGCGGCGGCGATTTTTCATTTGATTTTTTCTCTGGGTCTGCGGGCAGGCGGCAAATGACCGGTTCCTGTCCGTCTGCCTAAATTAGTATGGCGACGGCGGCGTTCAATGCCGGTGTTATCGCAATCGCCTGGTTTGCTCAATCGCCAAATCCGGCGAATCAACCGCTTTCGGGACTGAAATGCCGCAGCGCAGCATGCGACGAAGTATATTGACCGGGTCGCGGCCTTTTGATTTGTGCTTGCCCATCACACATATTCACCGCGAACGCGAATCGGATTGATCGGAGGGACGTCATGAGCAGCATGAAAGACCGCGAAGAGGGCTTTGAGCGCAAATTCGCCTTCGACGAGGAACTTCGCTTCAAGGCCGCGGCCCGGCGCAACAAGGCGCTTGGCCTGTGGGCCGCCGAGAAGCTGGGCAAATCCGGCGCCGATGCCGAAGCCTATGCCAAGGAAGTGGTGGTCTCAGATATCGAGGAGGCGGGCGACCACGACGTCTTCCGCAAGATTCGCAAGGATTTCGATGCCGCCGGCGTCAACCAGTCCGACCATCAGATCCGCCGCACCATGGACGAGTTGATGGCCCAGGCCATCGAGCAGATCAAGAATGCCTGAGGCCGGATTCTAGCTGGACCAATCGACCGCCCGGCCAAACCGGGCGGTTTTTCTTTGCCTTTGCCGTCGTTTCCGGCTGAACTGCGGGTTGTCATCAAGGAAGGTCCGATGTCGCTCAAATCCCGCCTGGTCGCCGACGAAACGCTGTTCACCGCCTGGTCCGGGGTGCCGGACGCGCTGACGGTGGAAATCATCGCCAAGCAGGATTTCGACGCCGTCACCCTCGACATGCAGCATGGCGGCCACCACGAGGACAGCGTGCTGCGCGGCCTGGCGCCGGTGCTGGCCGCCAACAAGCCCGCGCTGGTGCGCATTCCGGTCGGGCGCTTCGACATGGCGAGCCGCGCGCTTGATTTCGGCGCCGAGGCAGTGATCGCGCCGATGGTGAACTCGGTGGCCGACGCACGGCAGTTCGCCGCCGCGATGAAATATCCGCCTGTGGGCGAGCGCTCCTGGGGGCCGACTTATGCGTTCCCGCGCCACGGCAAGGGCGACCATGCCGAATGGCTGCGCGATTCAAACCAGCGCACCATGGCCTTCGCGATGGTCGAGACGCGGGCGGCATTCGAGGCGCTCGACGGCATCCTCGACACGCCCGGCGTCGACGGCATCTTCGTCGGTCCGTCGGATTTCTCGATCGCCTGGTCGAACGGAACGACCGTCAATTCGACGCTGGAAAGCATGATGGAGGCGGTCGCTTCGATCGCCGAGCGGACGCGCAAGGCCGGTAAGCATGCGGCGATCTACGTCATCGAGCCGGCAATTGCCGGCCGCGTCGTGTCGATGGGCTATCGGCTGCTCGCCATGGGCTCGGACCACACGCTGATCTCGATCGGCGCGAAGACCCTCCTGAAGAGCATGCGGGATTCCATAGGCTCTTGAGGTCAGCCTTAGGGCTGCTTCAACTCCGTCAGGAATTTGGCGAAGGTCATCGAACCCTCGGGCCACGGGCCGAAGCCGGCGTCGTGGTTGAGATGGCCGGCCTCGCCGGCGTCGATGAAGAGAGACCCCCAAGCGGCGGCGATGTCCTCGGCGACCTCGAAGGCGCAGAACGGATCGTTGCGGCTGGCAATCACGATCGACGGGAAGGGCAGGGGATCGCGCGAATAAGGACCGAAGGTCATCAGGTGCCTCGGCCTGATTTCCGGATTGGACACATCCGGCGGCGCCACGAAGAAGGCTCCGGCGACCGGTTTCCTGAATTGCGGGATGGCCTGCACAGCGGCCGTGACGCCAAGCGAATGCGCAACGAGCACCACGGGCCGCTCAGCTTCGTTGACGGCGTTCGCCACGCTCGTCGTCCAATCCTCGCGCACGGGCTTGGTCCATTCCGCCTGCTCGACCCGGCGCGCCGTCGACAGTTTCGACTGCCAGCGGGTCTGCCAGTGCTCGGGGCCGGAATTGGTGTAGCCCGGCACGATCAGGATATCTGCGTCTTTGACTTTCATGGCGCGGATGTAGCGAGCGGCTGTGGCGGCTGCAACCCTGTCGCTAACATCGGGATGGCCGTAATTGTGAACAACTTGTTCGATTCTTGCTCTCTTGTGTGAACGATCGCAATCGACGATTTGGAGGGGGAACAAGAGCTGGCGGCCTGGAACCCCCATTTGGGGAATAGGCGCCGCCCAAACGGAGAGTTTGATGAGCGAACTGCCTTTTGCCGCGACCACCCCGGTCAGCGTGTCGCGTGTCGGGTTGAAGGCGCGCGATGCCGAGAGCCTTGCCGCCTATTATCGCGCGGTCGTCGGCCTGCAGGAATTGCGCCGCGCCGATGGCGCGATCACGCTTGGCGCCGCCAACCGGCCATTGCTGGTGCTTGAACAGGATGCTTCGGCGAAGCCCGACGATCCGCGCAGCGCCGGCCTTTTTCACACCGCTTTCCTGTTGCCGTCGCGAGCGGACCTTGGCCGCTGGATCAGCCACGCCGCCGCCAACCGTATCGGCATAGAAGGCGCCTCGGACCATCTGGTCAGCGAGGCGCTCTATCTGACCGACCCGGAAGGCAACGGCATCGAGATCTATGCCGACCGCCGTCCGCAGGATTGGAAATGGAACGGCGACAAGGTCGCCATGGCGACCGAGCGGCTGAACCTGCCGGCGGTGGTGGGCAGCGTGCCGGCGGGCGATGCCGGCTGGCAGGGCGCGCCGGAAAACACCATTGTCGGCCATGTGCATCTGCGCGTCGGCCGGCCGGAGGACGCCGAAGCCTGGTGGCATGACCAGTTCGCCTTCGACACCGTCGCAAAATATGGCAGCCAGGCGGTGTTCCTGTCGTCCGGCCATTACCACCATCATATCGGCGCCAATGCCTGGCAGAGCGCCAGTGCCGGCCGTCGCGATCCGTCACGCTCAGGTCTCGCCTGGGTAGAGATGCGCTCGGATAATGTGAAGGATGAAACGAGCCACGAGGATCCGTGGGGCACGGTGATCAGGACGGTGCCTGGCAAGGCTTGAGCTGGCTTCGGTGGCAGTGTCTTTCTCCCCGTCACTATACGGGGAGAAATGCCCGGCAGGGCAATGAGGGGCAGCGCCGAGTCTTGAGATTGTCTTTTCGTCCGCACGGCCTATAAGCGCAGTGATCGCCTAGGGCAGCGCCGCCCCTCATCCGCCCTTCGGGCACCTTCTCCCCGCGAACGGGGAGAAGGAAGGTCAAGCTTCCCCAAACACCCGCTTGAAGATCGTGTCGACATGCTTGGTGTGGTAGCCGAGGTCGAATTTCTCGCGGATCTCGCCTTCGGAGAGGGCCGCCGTCACGTCCTTGTCGGCCAGCAGTTCCTCGAGGAAATCGGCGCCGTGCTCCCAGACTTTCATGGCGTTGCGCTGCACCAGACGGTAGGCGTCCTCGCGTGACAGGCCGGCCTGGGTCAGCGCCAGCAGCACACGCTGCGAATGCACCAGGCCTCTGAACTTGTTGAGGTTCTTCTCCATGTTCTCGGGATAGACGAGCAGCTTGTCGACGACGCCGGTGAGGCGCGCCAGCGCGAAATCCAGCGTCACCGTCGCGTCCGGCCCGATCATGCGCTCTACCGAGGAATGCGAAATGTCGCGCTCGTGCCAGAGCGCAACATCCTCCATGGCAGGCAGGGCCATCGACCGCACCATGCGGGCAAGGCCGGTGAGGTTTTCGGTCAGCACCGGGTTGCGCTTGTGCGGCATGGCCGAGGAGCCCTTCTGGCCCGGCGAGAAATACTCTTCCGCTTCCAGCACTTCGGTGCGCTGCAGATGGCGGATCTCGACGGCGAGGCGTTCGACCGACGAGGCGATCACGCCAAGCGTGGCAAAGAACATGGCGTGCCGGTCGCGCGGGATCACCTGCGTCGATACCGGCTCCGGCTTCAGCCCGAGCTTCGCCGCCACATGCTCTTCGACATAGGGCTCGATGTTGGCGAAGGTGCCGACCGCGCCGGAGATCGCACATGTCGCGATATCCTCCCGCGCGTGCACCAGCCGGTCGCGGCAGCGCGAGAACTCGGCATAGGCTTGCGCCAGCTTGACGCCGAAGGTGGTCGGCTCGGCATGGATGCCGTGGCTGCGGCCGATGGTGACAGTGTCCTTGTGCTCGAAGGCGCGGCGCTTCAGCGCGGCGAGCAGGGCGTCGATGTCGGCGAGCAGGATGTCGCTGGCGCGGGTCAATTGCACCGCAAGGCAGGTGTCCAGCACGTCCGACGAGGTCATGCCCTGGTGGATGAAGCGGGCATCCGGTCCGACGAATTCGGCGAGATGGGTGAGGAAAGCGATGACATCATGCTTGGTGACGCGCTCGATCTCGTCGATCTTGGCGACGTCGAACTTGGCCGCGCCGCCTTTTTCCCAGATGGTCCTTGCCGCTTCCTTCGGGATGACGCCCAGTTCCGCCAGCGCATCGCAGGCATGCGCCTCGATCTCGAACCAGATGCGGAAGCGGGTTTCGGGCGACCAGATGGCGACCATTTCCGGCCGGGAATAGCGAGGGATCATCTGTTTTCAGTCCTGCCTGGGAGAAGCGTCGGCCGCGTCCTAACAGAGGCGGGCCCAATGCTCAACGCTACTGCCGCTCAAACCGGATGGCTAATGCCGGTTCCCGGCAATACCTGGCCCGGCAACGCAACAGCAACACAGGATCGATCCCTTAGGTACGGCCATTTCGCGTCGCGTGGCCGCGGCCGTCATCGGTCCGACATTTGTCTCAAGGACGTCATGCCTATCACTCCATGGTGAACGAGACGTGCCGCGCGATGCATCCAATCCGGCTTTCATTTGTTATTGTCGGCCCGTCTCGCACCCGAAAGGGCACATCCAGCGGAGAACCAGCATGAGCACCGACATCAGCAAGATACGCGGACATATGGAAGTGATCGGCGCCGACGGCGTCCATATCGGCACCGTCGACAAGGTCGAGGGCGACCGGATCAAGCTGACCAAGGCCGACAGCGGCATGGGCTCGCACAAGGGCCATCACCATTATATTTCGCTCGCCCTGGTCGGGGAGATCGACGGCCAGAAGGTCTGGCTTTCCGCGAATTCCGATGTCGCCGTAACCTTCGAGGAAGAAAAGTCCGATCCGACCTGATCGGCGCCGAGCCGTTCAGCGCGACGACCAGACAGGAAACAGATCGCCTTCGGCAGGCATAGCGGCATGGACGCCGCGGCTGATCGCGCGCGCCATGGTTGCGCCGGCCGCCGCGAACAGGTCTATCGCGGCATCGGCGCCGAGCTCGATGCCACTCCTGCCGGTCGCCAGGGCGAACACCAGATCGCCGTCCGCCGGCGTATGGGTCGGCCAGATGGCGCGGGCGAAGCCGTCATGCGCCGAAATCGCCAGCCGCTTGGCCGCGGCCTTGGTCAGCACGGCGTCGGTGGCGATAACGGCGATGGTGGTGCTGCCGGCTTCCCCATGTCCGCCAACACGCCGGTCGCGGTATTTCAGGAGGATCTTCCTGGCGTCTTCGGGCAGCGGATCAGGATAGCCCAGGCCGCCGAACTCGTCGCCGATCTCGAAGGGCGCCGCCCAGAAATGGCGGCTGCCGCCGACCGTCACCGAGCCAGTAGGGTTGACGGCGGCGAGCGCACCGATGGTGACGCCGCTGCCGAGCAAGGTCGAAGCCGAGCCCAGACCGCCCTTCAGCCCGGAGGTCAACGCGCCGGTGCCGGCGCCGGCCGTACCGATGGCGAAATCGGCGATTGCCGTCTGCACGGCCTCATAGCCGAGCTCGCGATAGGGCGGATAACGGCCCCAATCCTTGTCGCCGCCATTGCGCAGGTCGAACAGGATCGCGGCCGGCACGATCGGCACGCGGAAGCCGCCGACCTCGACGCCGATGTTCTTCTCGCGCAGCGCCGCCTGCACGCCTGAGGCGGCGTCGAGGCCGAAGGCCGAGCCCCCGGACAGGACGACGGCATGGATCGTCGCGATCGAATTCTGAGGCTCGAGCAGGTCGGTCTCGCGCGTGCCC
The DNA here is from genome assembly GCF_003952405.1 of Mesorhizobium sp. M2A.F.Ca.ET.043.02.1.1. Taxonomy (NCBI): domain Bacteria; kingdom Pseudomonadati; phylum Pseudomonadota; class Alphaproteobacteria; order Hyphomicrobiales; family Phyllobacteriaceae; genus Mesorhizobium; species Mesorhizobium sp. M2A.F.Ca.ET.043.02.1.1. Next base: position 164,148 of record NZ_CP034445.1, on the reverse strand, counting down.
GGCGCGCCGCCCAGCACCTGGACGCCAGCCACGGCAGGTTCGTCGCACAGCACCACCGTGACGCCGGATTTCAGCCCGGCGTCGGCGGCATTGCCGACGCGAAGACCAGCAACGTCGGTGATCAGATTGCGCGGTCCGGTGCGGAACATCACTTGCCCTCCAGCGGTACGAAATGCGTGCCGTCGAAGCGGAAGACGCGGAACGGGTTCTGGCTGAGGTCGCCCTTGTCGTCGAAGCGGATGGTGCCGATCGCGGTCGCGAAATCATGGCCGGTCAGCGCTTCGCCCAGCGGCCGGCCGGAGCTTTCCGCATCGGCCAGCGCGGCTTTGGCGATCTCGACCGCGGCATAGGACGGCAGCGTGTAGCCGTCCGGCACGATGTTTTTTGCGCCGAAGGCCTGCACGATCCTGGGGTCGGCGACCTCCGACCATTCCGGCGGCGCGATCATCAGCGTGCCGGCGGCGTAAGGCACATCGCCAGGCGGCGTGCGCAGGTTCTCGCCGCCGGCGAAAGTGATGCCTGCGTCGAGCTGGGCGGCGTCGCGGCCCATGATGGCGATGTCGTCGCCGTCGCCGCCGGCAAACACTTTCGTTGCGCCGGCCTTCTTCAGCCGGCCGACCAACCCGATCTGGTTGTCGAGCTGCGGCCTGAAAGTGTCGGTGAATACCGGCTTCAAGGCTGCCTGTTCGACCGCGGCGCGAAGAGTCTCGGCCATCTCGCGGCCATAGATGGTGCCGTCATCGATTATGGCGAAGAGGTCGTCGCGCCACAGCTGAGTAAGCTTGGCGGCGACCGCGTTGCGCTCATCGTCGCCGCGCGGGCCGAGCCGGTAGACCGGCCAGCCGGTCTTGGCGCGCCGGTCGGTCAGGCTTTCGGTGCGCACGCCGACCGTGATCACCGGAATGTTGGCGTCCTTGAGGATCGGCAGCGCCGCCTCGATCGCCTCGGTGCAGAGAAAGCCCACCACGATATCGACTTTGGCGTCGACGAATTCCTTTGCCGCCGCGGCGCCGCCATCGGCAGTGCAGGCATCGTCTGCGGTCTTGATCGCAACGCCGTTCGCCTCTGCCGCTAAGGCTGCGCCATCCTCAACTTGCTTGCCCAGGATCGCCGACGGACCGGAAAGCGGCGCCGCAACGCCGACCAGCGTCTCGGCCTCGGCGCTCGCGGCCAGCGACAGCCAGAACAGCACGGCTGATGTCGTCGTGAGAAGACGCATTCGGGCTAAGAGATCCTCCATGCCGGGAATACAGTCCCGACACTATTCCAGGAAATGCCTAAAGGCTGGCTAAGCGGCGCGCAACACGCGAATTTGCGGATTGCGGTCAAGCACTTCGCCCGTGATAGATAACTTGTGGCGTGCAATATGCCGCCATATATAACGGGCTTGTTCCGACAGGTGGATTATCGCGTGCTGAAGATCAACGACATCGGGCCGCAGCACTATCGCGATGCGATGGCGCATTTTGCCGGCCATGTGCATGTGGTGACCACGGACGGGCCCGGCGGCAAACGCGGCGCGACGGTGATCGCCGCCTGTTCGGTTTCGGACACGCCGCCGACGGTTCTGGTCTGCCTCAACCGTGAGAACGCCAAGAACGAAGCCTTCATCAAGAACGGCAGGTTCGCGCTCAACACGCTTGCCTCGGACCAGGAAGCCGTCTCGGTAGGCTTTTCCGGTGTCACCGGCTTGCCGGCGGAGGAGCGCTTTGCGCTGGCCGAGTGGGATGTGATCTCGACCGGCGCGCCGACGCTGAAGGGCGCCCTTGCCGTGTTCGATTGCGAGATCATCGACGCCAAGGATCTTGCCACCCACCGTGTGCTTTTTGGCAAGGTGACAGGCCTGCGCATCGGCGATAATTTGCGGCCGCTGATCTACTATAACCGCGACTATCACGTCCTTTGAAACGTGCAAGCGGTACTCACGGAGACAGGATGACCGCGCCGCGCCCCGCGCCGAAATCGATCGACGAAACGCTCGATCTTTTGACCGCCGCGGACTATGTCGCGGATCGCTCGCTGGCGACCGTGCTGTTTCTTTCACTGCGCATGAAGCGGCCCTTGTTCCTCGAAGGCGAGGCGGGCGTCGGCAAGACCGAGATCGCCAAGGTGCTGGCCGACGCGCTCGGCCGCCGGCTGATCCGGCTGCAATGCTATGAAGGGCTCGACGTCTCCTCGGCCGTCTATGAGTGGAATTATGCCGCGCAGATGATCGAGATCCGCATGGAGGAGGCGGCCGGCAAGGTCGTGCGCTCCGACATGGAGCGTAACGTATTCTCCGAAAAATACCTGATCCGCCGCCCGGTGCTCGACGCGCTGACCGGCAAGGCCGGCGCGGCGCCGGTGTTCCTGATCGACGAGCTCGACCGCACCGACGAAGCCTTCGAGGCGTTCCTTCTCGAGATCCTGTCGGACTTCCAGGTTACGGTTCCCGAGCTTGGCACGATCAAGGCGGAAGAGCCGCCGATCGTCATCATCACCACCAACCGCACGCGCGAAATCCACGACGCGCTGAAGCGGCGCTGCCTTTATCACTGGGTCGATTATCCGAACGCCGAGCGCGAGCTGGAGATCGTGCGCCGCAAGGTGCCGCAGGCGAACCGACGGCTGTCGGCGGAGGTCGTGTCCTTCGTCCAGAAGCTGCGCCAGGTCGAGCTGTTCAAGGCGCCCGGCGTTGCCGAAACCATCGACTGGGCGGGTGCGCTCACCGAGCTCGACAAGGTGGCGCTCGACCCGGAGACCGTGTCCGACACGATCGGCGTGCTTTTGAAATACCAGGACGATATTGCCCGCATCGGTGAGGGCGAGGGCCGGCGTATCCTCAATGAGGTGAAGGCCGAGCTTTCGGCGGCGGAGTAGGCGCGATGCCCGTTTCGCGTCCGGAACCCAAAGAGGCGCGCGCCGATGGGCGCATCGCCGACAACATCGTCTATTTCGCGCGCGCCTTGCGCAAGGCTGGCATGCGCGTCGGCCCAGCCTCGGTGAAGGACGCCATCGAGGCGGTGCTTGCCGCCGGCATCGGCTCGCGCGACGATTTCTACTGGACGCTGCATGCGGTGCTGGTCTCGCGGCACGAGGATCATCCGGTCTTCGACGAGGCTTTCCGCCTGTTTTGGAAATCGCGCGAGCTGATCGAGAAGCTGCTGGCGATGTTCTCGCCGGTCGCCCTGGACACAAGCGAAAAGCAAAAGCCGCGGGCGGCGGAGAACCGCGTCAGCCAGGCGATGTTCGAAGGCCACCAGAAGAGCCAGCCGGCCCGGGAAGTGCCGGAGATCGAGGTCGATGCGCGGCTCACCTTTTCCGGCAATGAGGTGCTGCGCGGCAAGGATTTCGCCCAGATGGACGCCCGCGAAATGGCCGAGGCGAAAAAGGCGATCATGGCCTTGCAACTTCCCTTCGACCTCGTCCGCACGCGGCGCTTCAGGGCCGACGCGCAGGGGCGCCGCATCGATCCGCGCGCCATGATGCGCTCGGCGGCGCGCACCGGCGGCGCGCTTATCCTGCCGAAATTCCGATCGGCGCGCGAAGTGCATCCGCCGCTGGTCGTGCTGGCCGACATTTCGGGCTCGATGAGCCAGTACACCCGCATCTTCCTGCATTTCCTGCATGCCCTGACGGAGAAGCGCCGGCGCGTGCACGCCTTCGTCTTCGGCACGCGGCTGACCAATTTGACCCGGCAGATGCGCCATCGCGATCCGGACGAAGCGCTTGCCGAATGCTCGGCGGCGGTGAAGGACTGGTCGGGCGGCACCCGCATCGGTGATACGCTCGCCGAATTCAACCGGCTGTGGTCGCGGCGCGTGCTGGGGCAGGGCGCCGTGGTGCTTCTCATCACCGACGGGCTGGAGCGCGACGACGTCACCGGCCTGTCGCAGGAGATGGAGCGGCTGCACAAATCCTGCCGGCGGCTGATCTGGCTCAATCCGCTGTTGCGCTTCGACGGGTTCGAAGCGCGTGCCCGCGGCGTCAAGGCGATGCTGCCGCATGTCGACGAGTTCCGCGCAGTGCATAATCTCGATGCGCTGACCGATCTTTGCACCTCGCTCGACCGGCGGCCGGCGGCTTCAGTCGATCCGCGCCGCTGGCTGCGAACTGGCGGGAGGCGGGCCGCATAGCCATATGCTCTGTCAGGGAATGTCCCGGCGGGAAAACAGACTTTGTGAGAAGCGACGATGGATGAGAGCGTTTATCTCGATGAGGCCCGCGATCCGCTGATCATCGCGGAGAGTTGGATGAAGGACGGCAAGGATGTCGCCATCGCGACCGTGGTCGAGACCTGGGGTTCGGCGCCGCGTCCGGTCGGCAGCCACCTGGTCATCGACGCCGAGGGGAATTTCCATGGCTCCGTCTCCGGCGGCTGTGTCGAGGGAGCCGTGGTGACCGAGGCGATCGACGTCATCGGCTCGGGCAAGGCCAGGATGCTGGAGTTCGGCGTCGCCGACGAAACGGCCTGGCAGGTGGGCCTTTCCTGCGGCGGCCGCATCAAGGTCTATGTCGAGCGGCTGGGCTGATCTTTCATGGATCCATATGTTCTCAAGACCCTCAACGAAGAACGCCGCGCCCGCCGCGCCGCGGTGCTTGTCACCGACCTTGGCGACGACCGCGACCGCATCGTGCGCGAGGGCGACCATGTCGCGGGCGATCTCGGGGCGGCAATCGCCAATGCGTTCCGCACCGGCAATTCGCGGTCGGTGGAGGCGGAAGGGCGGACCTTCTTCCTCAACGCGCATCTGCCGCGCCCGCGCCTCGTGGTGATTGGCGCGGTGCATATCAGCCAAGCGCTGGCGCCGATGGCCAGGATCGCCGGCTACCCGGTCGAGATCATCGACCCGCGCACCGCCTTCGCGACCCCGGAGCGCTTTCCCGACGTCGCGCTGCATGCCGAATGGCCGGAGGATGTGCTGAAGCGCGCGCCGCTCGACAGCTACACGGCGCTCGCCGCAGTCACCCATGATCCGAAGATCGACGATTTCGCGCTGAAGGCGGCGCTCGACGCCCGCTGCTTCTATGTGGGCGCGCTGGGCAGCCGCAAGACCCATGCCAAGCGCGTCGAGCGCCTGCTGGCGCTCGGTGCCGGCGCCGACCAGATCGCCCGTATCCACGCGCCGATCGGCCTCGACATCGGGGCGGCAAGTCCGGCCGAGATCGCCGTTGCGGTGCTCGCGCAGACCATCCACGCCTTCCGCTCGCGCGGTCTGGAAGCAAAAGGCGCCGTGGCGTGAAATTCGGGCCGGTTCCGATCGACGAGGCGGAAGGGGCGGTGCTGGCTCATGCGACGGCCGCGGGCGAAAAGCGGTTCCGCAAGGCGCACCGGCTGAGCCGCGAGGATGTCGCTGCACTGAAGGCAGCGGGTGTAGTCGAGGTCGTCGCGGCGGTGCTTGGCGAGGGCGATCTCGGTGAGGATGCCGCCGCCGCGAAGATCGCGGCCGCCATGAGCCACCGCAACATCGAGGTCAAGCCGGCCGCCACCGGGCGAGTGAACCTGCATGCAGGGGCCTCGGGCGTGTTTACCGTCAATGCCGGGATGATCGATGCCATCAACGCCGTCGATCCGGCCATCACCGTCGCGACGTTGGCGCAGCATGCGCCGGTCGAGAAGGGCCAGATGGTCGCGACGGTGAAGATCATCCCCTTTGCCGTCGCCGCAAACCTGGTGGACAGCGTGGTGAGGATTTGCGCCGGCCGCGAGATCTTTGCAGTCAACGCCTATCGTCCCATCACGGTCGGCGTCATCCAGACGGTGCTTCCGGGCGTCAAGCCGAGCGTGCTTGACAAGACGCTGCGCGTCACCGAGGCGCGGTTGGCGCGTTCCGGCGGCCGGCTGACGGCCGAGCGGCGCACGCCGCATGAGATTGCCCCGGTCGCCGCGGCCGCGACCCAGCTGGCGCGCGACAATGACATGGTGGTGATCTTCGGCGCCTCGGCGATGAGCGATTTCGCCGATGTCGTGCCGGCCGCGATCGAACGTGCCGGCGGCACCGTCATCCGCGCGGGCATGCCGGTCGATCCCGGCAATCTGCTGGTGCTCGGAACACTCGACGGCAAGCGCGTCGTCGGCGCGCCCGGATGCGCGCGCAGCCCGAAGGAGAACGGCTTCGACTGGGTGCTCGATCGCCTGATTGCCGGGCTCGATGTGACGGCGAGCGATATTGCCGGCATGGGTGTCGGCGGGCTTCTGATGGAAATTCCGACCAGGCCGCAGCCGCGCGAGCCGACGCCGCACCCCGCCAGGTCGGCGCTGAAGGTCGATATCGTGATTCTGGCGGCTGGACGTTCGAGCCGCATGGGCGGGCCGAACAAGCTTCTGGCGCTGTTCGACGGCGAGCCGCTGGTGCGCCGCACCGCTTCCCGCGCGCTGGGCTCAAAGGCCGCCAGCACCATCGTCGTCACCGGCCATCAGCGCGAACGCGTGCGTTCAGCGCTTGGAGGCCTTGAGGTGAAACTCGCCGACAATCCCGATTTCGCCGATGGCCTGGCCTCGTCCTTGAAGGCGGGCATTGCGAAGGTCGCGCCCGACGCGGCCGGCGCGATGATCGTTCTTGGCGACATGCCCGGCGTTTCGTCGAAGGACCTCGACAGCCTGGTCGATGCGTTCCGCCGCTCCGGCGGCCACGCGGTCGTGCGCGCCTCGCACCAGGGCAAGCGCGGCAATCCGGTGCTTTTGCCGCGATCGCTTTTCGCGGCGGTTGCGCAGCTCGAGGGCGATACCGGCGCGCGGCATCTGGTCGAAGCCGAGGGTCTCGACGTCATCGATGTCGAGATCGGGCAGGGTGCATCGATCGACGTCGACACGCGCGAGGCGCTGGAGGGGGCGGGCGGCGTCCTGCAGGATTGACAAACCGAAGCCGAATTTCGCATGCCTCTCGGCATGTCATTGCGCTTCCTCTTCGCCCTGCTCGTTGCAACCGGTTTTGCCGTCCAGGCTGCCCACAGCCAGACGCTTTCGCTAAAACCGTTCAAGGACGACCTCTTCGCTTATCCGGCGGCGCTGTCCACCGGCGATAATGGCGCCTATACGGTGCTCGACTATCATGAGATGCGCGACATCAACCAGCGCGACGAGGTGCCGGAAAAGCGGGTGCGCGCGCAATATACCGACCCCGGCGTGCGCAAGGTGCAGCGGGACCTGATGTTGAAGACCGACGCCGGCGATGTCAGGCATGTCGCGGTCGGCAGGACGGACGGCGCTTCCATCATCGTGCTCTACCTGCATGGGCAGGGCGGCAGCCGCAAGCAAGGTGTCGACGATTTTACTTTCGGCGGCAACTTCAACCGCATCAAGAATCTGATGGCCGCCAATAACGGCCTCTACCTTTCGCCGGATTTCCCCGATTTCGGCGACAAGGGCGCGGCGCAGGTCGCTGCGCTCATTGATCACTACGCCCAACAATCGCCCGGCGCGAAGATCTTCGTCGCCTGCGGCTCCATGGGCGGCATGATCTGCTGGAAGCTCGCCGCGCGCAAGGATACGGGCGGCCGCATCAACGGGCTGCTGCTGCTCGGATCGCTGTGGGACGACAGCTTTCTCACCAGCCCTGCCTGCAAGCGCCGCGTGCCGGTGTTCTTCGGCCAGGGCAGCCATGACGTGGTCTTCCCGGTGGAAAAGCAGGAAGCCTTCTTCCGCTCGATCCTGGCCAAAAAATCCTATCCGACACGCTTCGTGCGCTTCGAGACCGGCACGCACGGCACGCCGATCCGCATGGTGGACTGGCGCGGCACACTGAACTGGATGCTGACGAAAGCGCCGTGACCCTTCTGTCGAGGCTCAAGGCGCAGTGTTGTAATCGATGATCGTCTGCGGATTGATCTCGCCGTCATAGGAAGCATCGACGTCGTACTGGACGAGTGAGAAGTCACCGTTGCGGAACAGATAGGTCCCCGATGACGAAGCATCCCCGACGCCACGCCATTTGTCGGATGTGGTGATGGTTTTCGTGTTCTCGTCATAGTCCGAGTTGGTTGCCCAGCCGCTGGTCTTGAAACCGATGATGTGGATCGACTCGACCTTGCCTTCGCTGTTGTTGTTCTCGTAGCGGATATCGAGATCCGGCTCGGTGAACTGCAGCTGGGTCACGCCGTTGACGTCATCGGCGATGTAGTAGACCGCGGTTTCGTTATAGGCGGCCATCGAGCAGAAGAAGCGGAACAGCCGCGTCTCGCGCTCCGGGTCGGCGGCTTGAGCGTCCTTGTCCTTGTATTGGACCGAATGGGCCTCTGGCTCACCGATTGGCTTGCCATCGGGATCCTGTTTGTCGCACTGCCCGCCATAGGTGGCGAGAAACGCCTTCTTGGCCTGCTCCAGCGCCTCGTCCTTCTTCGGCGGCGGCGGGCCGTCGCCGCAGCTTGCCGGCACGGCGCTGTCGAAATCCTCCGTCGATGGCTTCAGCGCACCCTTGTCGATGAAGATCGGCTGGAAAGGCGGCTCCTGAATTTGCGCATTGACCTGGCGGACCGTGTAGCAGCCCGCGAAAACCTTGGCCTCGCCCTTCTTGTCGGTCGCCTGGATAGCGACCGGGACGCTGTAATAGATGCTGCCGGCGGCACCTTCGTCCGATACAGCGCCGGTCTTGACGTCGACGGTATCGGTGCCGTCATAGCCTTTCACGAAAGCGTTGAAATCCTTGGCTGGCTTCGTATCGCCGAAATAACCCCAGGCGCGGGCGAATTCGTGACGATTGATGGCGCTGTAAAGCGAGCGGATGACGGCGTCGGCGCTGGACCTGTCGTCGATATAGGGCGCATCGGCCGCAAACGCGGACTGGCCGATACTGGACAGGGAAAAGAAGGCAGCCACAGCGAGAAAGATATGTCTCATCGGGAATCTCCGCTCGATAACGAAAATACTACCATGGCGATTGCGGCGGCGCGGTGACGTGGAAGCATGACCGCTTGAAGAATCGTGACCGGAGGCGTTAGGTCACGGCCCGCGGCGCTGGGGCCGCCTTGGGAGAGTGCTCGTGACTATTTCCATGTACGATATTTCCGTCGGCGTCTTTTCCGCCCGGCTGAAGGCGCTGGCCAGCGTGCTGACGGCGGCGGAGCAGAATGCCGCTGAGCGCAAGATCGATCCGCAGGTGTTCCTCACGGCGCGATTGGCGCCGGACATGTTTGCGCTGGCCAGGCAGGTCCAGATCTCCACCGACCATGCCAAGGGCGCGCCGTCGCGGCTCGCCGGCCGCGAGGTGCCGAAATATGAGGACAATGAAGCGAGCTTTGCCGAGCTGCAGGCCCGAATCGCCAAGACGCTCGATCACCTGGCGACGTTCTCGGCGGCCGATCTGGAAGGTTCGGAGGACAGGACGGTCGAATTAAGGCTTGGCGGGCGCGAAACCACGCTGCCCGGCCTGCAGTACCTGCTGCATGTCGCGATGCCGAATTTCTATTTCCACGTCACGACGGCCTACGACATCCTGCGCCACAATGGCGTGCCGCTCGGCAAGCAGACCTTCCTGGGAAATCGCTGAATTTTGAGCAGGTTGAAGGTTTCCCGGCAGCCCGGGAAACCTGTTTGGCTCAGCGTTGTTCAGCGGGCCGACATTTCGCGCGCGATGCGCGGAAAGTCCGCCGGCTTGATGCCGATATCGGCGCGGTCGGCATTGCTCATCGCATTGAGAAGCGCGAGCGCCGCGCGGTAACGCTGGTGTTCTTGCGGCCGTGGCCGAGCGAACATTTCAGTGAAGAACCCCATGACTCAATAGCCCCTATTGGTCCTCCCAACGTCAAAGTATAGGCGGTTTTTTTAAATTGTGCAGTGCAGCAATTGCATGGCTGCCATGCCGCATCAGATTTTTTCCGCCACAATCGATTTTCCGCGAAACTTTTCGGCAGGCTCAATCGTAGGCGTTGGTGCCGGCACTTGGCCGGCTTTTTCCTCGCCACTCCTGGCGACCTTGCCGGACTGCACGAAATGCGGTCCGGCTTTTTGCTTGATGGCTCCGGTCGGCAAAATGCCTGCAATTGTTAACGTCGCCAGAAGTCATTTTTAACGAGGGCGCCCTATCTTCAAATGGCGTCAATGCATGCCGTCACGAGAGGGAGGCTGAGATCGGCACCGGGAACAAGCTCGATTTCGCTTCGTTGCTCGACGACCTGATCGTCGCCTCGGAGAAAGGCGAGGAAGAGGGCGCCCGGCCGTCTATCCCGTTCGACTATCTGTCCGTTGCCGATGAACTTCATTCCGGCCGCATCAAGGTTGCCGGTGAGAGCGTCGCCGCCGAATACCGCGAATCCGGCGCCGATCTTGCCGCGGAGTTCGCAGCACTTCTCGACCGGGCGAAACTGACGCTTGCGGGCGAAGAGCATTGGCCCGAGGAAAAGCTGCCGTCGATCGATCCCGAAGCCATTGCCGGCGAGCTCGGCCTCGACCGGCCGGCCAAGAATGCCGATTTAGGCCGTATCCGTCGCAATTTCGCTTTCGCCAACCATCCGGACCGGGTCGCGCCGCATCTGCGCCAGCGCGCCATGATCCGCATGCAGGTGGCCAACATGCTGATCGACGAGGCGAAGCGACGGGCCTTGGCTGGGGCACGCCGTTAGCCGCGCAGTTTACGCAAAAAGTCGAAGACTGCGGGCTTGGAGAAACTCCGGCCTGTGCTTTATGCTTGAACTTCCTCCCCGCGCTGTCCGCGCAAAACTCCCGCCGGAGATCTCATGCATAAACGCCGCCTCGGTCGGACCGACCTCCTTGTTTCGCAAATCTGCCTCGGTTCGATGACCTGGGGGCAGCAGAACACCGAAGCGGAGGGCCACGCGCAGATGGACCTGGCGTTCTCGCGCGGGGTGAATTTCATCGACACGGCCGAGCTTTACCCGATCCCGCCCAAGGCCGAGACGCAAGGGCGGACCGAGAAGACCATCGGCAGCTGGATGAAAGCCAATCGCAACCGCGACAAGGTCATCCTTGCCTCGAAAGTGGTCGGCCGCACGGCCAACACCTGGTTCCGCGGCGATCGTCCCTCGAAGCTGGTGCGCGCCGACATCTTCGACGCGGTCGAGAAGTCGCTGGCCAAGCTCGGCACGGACTATATCGACCTCTATCAGATCCACTGGCCGGACCGGGACATTCCCTGGGGCTCGAATCCGACGCGCGTGGGAGCGGTGGCGCGGCGCCCGGATGCGGCAGGCACTCCGGGAGGCGAGACGCCTGTTGCCGAAACGCTCGCCGTCTTCGACGAACTGGTGAAGGCCGGAAAGATCCGCCATCTGGGTCTCTCGAACGAAAGCTCCTGGGGTGTCATGCGCTTCGTCTTCGAGGCCGAAAAGGCCGTGGGTCCGCGCGTCGCCTCGCTGCAGAACGCCTACAACCTCGTCAACCGCACCTTCGAGGTGAACCTTGCCGAGGTCTGCGAACGCGAGGAGATCGGGTTTCTTCCCTATTCGCCGCTGGCGCAGGGCTATCTCACCGGCAAGTACGATCATGGCGCGCGGCCGCAGGGCTCGCGCTCGCAGCTTTTTAACCGCGGCCAGCGCTACGAGACGCCGAATGCGGCGGAAGTGCTGCTTCAATACAACGAGCTGGCGCGCTCCTTCGGCATGGAGCCGGCGCTCTTCGCCAACGCCTATGTGGCGAGCCGGCCCTTCGTGACGGCGAACATCGTCGGTGCGACCACCATCGCGCAGCTCGAGACGGCGCTGTCCTCGGTCGACGTCACCTGGACGGAAGAGATGCAGAAGGCGGTCGACGCCATTCACCAGCGCGTCGGCAATCCGTGTCCTTGATCGGAATCGTTTAAAAAACAAAGGGGTGGAGACGATGGCAGAGTTTCCGATCGAGGCCGTGCGCGGCAGATTTCCGGCGCTTTCGCTGACCGATAAAGGGCGCCGGCGCATCTATCTCGACAATCCCGCCGGCACGCAGGTGCCATTGACGGTAGCGGACGCGGTGTCGCGCTGCCTGCTCACCACCAACGCCAATCTCGGCGGGTTCTTCGAAACGACGGTGGCGGCGCAGCAGGTGGTCGACGCGGCGCATGCGGCGATGGCCGATTTCCTGAACGCATCAAGCGTCGAGGAGATCGTCATCGGCGCCAACATGACGACGCTCACCTACCACATGTCTCGCACGCTTGGCCGCACGATGAAGCCGGGCGACGAGATCATCGTCACGCGCATGGACCATGAAGGCAATGTCTCGCCCTGGCTGCAGCTCGCCGAGGATCTTGGCCTGGTCGTGCGATTCCTGCCGTTCGACGAGCGGAGCTGGCAGGTGGAAGAGGCAGCGCTGAAGGCGCTGCTGTCGGACAAGACGCGGCTCGTCGCGCTGAATTACGCGTCCAACCTCACCGGCTCGATCAACCGCGTGCAGGCGCTGACGGCGGCAGCTAAACAGGCCGGCGCGCTGGTCTATGTCGACGCTGTGCAGTTCGCGCCGCATGGGCTCATCGACGTGCAGGCGCTCGGTTGTGATTTCCTGATCTGCTCGGCCTATAAATTCTTCGGGCCGCATATGGGCATATTGTGGGGACGCCGTGACGTGATCGACGGCCTCAAGCCCTACAAATGCCGCTGTTCGTCGAACGGGCTGCCGGAGCGGTTCGAACTCGGCACGCCACAGATCGAGCTGATGGCCGGGCTGACGGCGGCAATCGACTATTTCGCTGATCTCGGCGCTGCCGCCGGCGAGGGCGGGTCGCGGCGGCGGCGGATTGCCAAGGCATTCGACGTTTCGATCGCTTACGAGAACGCACTGGCCCGGCGACTGATCGAAGGCCTGTCCGATATCGAGGACCTGATCATCCGCGGTATCACCGATCCGGAGCGCCTCGCCGAGCGGGTGCCGACCGTTTCCTTCACGGTCGAGGGCATCGCGCCGGAAACAATCCTGCGGCAGATGAACGCCGAGAATATCTTCCTGTGGTCGGGCCATAATTACGCGTGGGAGATCGTCCACCAGCTCAGCATTCCAGCCGAGCAGGGTGTCGTGCGCATCGGCATTGCCCACTACAACACGGCGGCCGAGATCGAGGAGACGCTGGAGAGCGTGCACCGCGTGATCGCGATGCTGCGGCAGGAGCGCTAGTCCTTCTTGCTGCCGAAGCCGGTCAGGAACGCTGTGAGGTTGTCGCCCAGCGCATCGCAGAGATAGCCGCCTTCCTGGACGATGATCGTAGGCAGGCCGAGCCCGGCAATCGCTTCGCCGATGCGCGAGAAGCCTGGCGTCGTCACCGATAGGCCGCCGAACGGATCGCCTTCGAAGGCATCGAGGCCGAGCGCAACGACCAGCGCTTCCGGCGCGAAGGCGCGGATGCGTTGGAAGGCCGTCGCCAGTGCTTCGAGAAAAGCCGCGTCGCCGGATTTGCGCGGCAGCGGCAGGTTGAGATTGTAGCCGAGGCCGGGACCTTCGCCGCGTTCGTCGGCATGGCCCCAGAAGAACGGGTAGAAGCGCACCGGATCGGCGTGCAACGAGACGGTCAACACGTCGGGTCGGGCATAGAAGATGCCTTGCGTGCCGTTGCCGTGGTGCAGGTCGACATCGAGGATGGCGACGCGGGCGGAACTCTTGCGCAGAACCTGCGCGGCCACGGCCGAATTGTTGATGAAGCAGAATCCGCCGGCGACATCGGCGAAAGCGTGATGTCCAGGCGGACGGCAGAGCGCATAGGCCGACGGCGCGCCGGCCATCACCGCCTCGGCGGCTTCGACCGCGCTCCAAGCGCTCCACAGCGCGCTGTTCCAGGTCTCGGCCGAGATCGGGCAGGCGGTGTCGGCCATATGGTAGCCGGCCTGGCCGACCGCCGAGGCCGGATAGGAGCCGTTGCGAGCGATCGGGTGGATGTTCGGGATCACCTCCGCCGAAGCGCCTTCGATGCGCTGCCAGCGCGTGAAGATGTTTTCGAGGAAGTCGAGATATTCAGGCGTATGCACCGCCGCGACCGGGCCAAGCCCGTGATTTTTCGGGCGTTCGACCGTCAAACCGGCCGATCTTGCGCCGGATAGCAGTCTCTCCACCCGCTCCGGCTTTTCCGGATTGGGCTGCGGCGCGCCGCTCGAAAGGAAAGCCTTGGGATCGTGGCGCTTCTGCTCTTCGGCATAGAAGGCTTTCATCGTCATTCCTCCGGAGCGTCGGCAAAGGCGAAAAAGGCATCGCCGACGATCTTCTGCACCTGTTCGTAACTCGACCGGCCGATGCCCAGTTTCTCATAGAAGGCCTTGGCGGTCTCGTTGTCGGTATCGACGGAGAGCCTCAGATAAACGCCGCCCGCCGCGCGGCACTCTTTCGCGACGCGCCGCAGCAGTTTCTCGCCGATGCGGCGGCCGCGAAAGCGGTCCTCGACATAAAGATCCTGCACATAGACGCCCGGACGACCCATCCAGGTCGAGAAGATCGGGAAATACAGGCAGAGCCCGGCGAATTCGCCGCCGATCTCGGCGATCAGGGTCGAGAAGGCGGGCTTTTCGCCGAAGCCGTAAGTGCGGAGGTCGTCAGCGGTGGATTTGATCTCCTGGTTGGCGCCAATATGGGCGCCGAGACGCAGCAGCGCGGCGTAGATTGTTTCGACGTCGTCGATGGTACCGGGACGGTGCAGAATGTCGGTGGCCTGCTGCGGCATCGGTCAGTCCGCATGTCCGGCGGCGCTGGAGCCGATCAACAGATCGTCAAGCTCGCCGATCCTGTCTTCGGAAAAGACACGGATACCGTTTTCCTCGAGCAGCGCGGTAGTCGTGCCTTGGCCAGCCACGCGGGCCCTTGAAAAGCTCCCGTCATAGATAAAACTGCTGCCGCATGATGGGCTGCCGTCCGTCAATACGGCATAGCGGCATCCGGTTTCCCGGGCGAGGTCGAGCGCCAGTTGCCCGGCTTCGCGGTAAAGGCGGGTGACATCGCTGCCGGTTTGCTCGATCACTCTGCCATGGCCCTGCTGGACCGCATGGCCGTCGCCCGCGCCCTGGATTTCCGCCGGCGGACGCGGCGTCGAAAAACCTGCCGCTACCTCTGGACAGATCTGCACGATCCGGCCTTCCGACTGCCACCGCGCCAGTACGGGATGGTGATCGAGCCGAAACGAGCCGTTGTAGCGCACCTTGCTTCCGAGCAGGCAGGCCGAGACAAGCACTCTCTCCATATCGGCTCTCCCTTGGCGAGGGCTCAGTGATTGACCGGCAGGTCAAGTTCGGCGGCAAGTGCCTCCAGCGTGTCGCCAAGCACCGCGATAATCTCGCCGATCTGTTCGCGGGTTGTGATCAAAGGCGGGCAGACCATGAAATTATCGCTCACCGGCCCGCCGCGCACGCGCCGCGAGTAGATGATGAGTCCACGCTCGAAGGCCAGATCGATGAGCCGCAAATTGGCGTTGAGATTCTGTGGCAACGGCGTCCTGGCCAAGGGGTCGGCGTAGAGCTCCGCACCCATGAACAGGCCCTTGCCTCGCACGTCGGCAACGAAAGGAAAGCGACGCGACAGCGCTTCGAGTTCGGCCCTCAGCACTTCGCCCATGACAGCGGAATTCTCGACCAGGCCAAGGCGGTCGACCTCGCCGAGAACGGCAACGCCGGCCGCGCAGGCGACGGGGTTACCGCCATAGGTATGGCCATGCAGGAAGCCGCCCGCCGTAACGACCGGTCCGACGATCCTCTCCGTCGCGGCAAGCGCCCCCAAGGGCGCATAGCCGGAGCTCAGCCCTTTCGACAGCGCAACGATATCCGGCCGGCAGCTCCAATGGTCGCCGCTCAGGAACTTGCCGGTGCGCCCGATGCCGGTCATCACCTCGTCATGGATCAGCAGGATGCCGTAGCGGTCGCAGATTTCGCGGATCCGGGCAAAATAGCTTGCGGGTGGGACCAGTGCCGCGGTCGCCGCGCCGCCAATCGGCTCCATGATGAAGGCAAGCACGCTTTCGGGGCCTTGTTCCAGGATCTTTTCCTCAAGCATGTCAGCGTAGCGGACGCCGCGCTCTTCCAGCGACAGATTATCTTGGTCGCGATGGACAAACGGGGCCGGCACCAGCGGCATCGGCTGTCCGAGCGGGTCGAATGTCCTGGTCAGGACATCGTCGCCGGTGACGGCAAGCGTGCCAAGCGTGATGCCGTGATAGGAGGGCATGCGACCGATGATTTTCCAGCGCTTGTCCTGGCCTGTCGCGACCGCCCATTGGCGCGCGAGCTTGAGGCAGGCCTCGACCGCCTCGGAACCGCCGGAAACGAGATAAATGCGCTCGAGCCCGTTCGGAAGCCGCTCGGCCAAGTTCCGCGCCAGCGCGACGGCCTGTTCATTCTCGAATTGGAAGATGTAGGCGAAGCTGACGCGGTCAAGCTGCCGCTTCATCGCATTGATGACGTTGCGATTGCCGTGACCGACATTGACGTTGACCGCGCCGCTCGATCCATCGATGTAGCGGCGGCCGCTCTTGTCCCACAGATAGATGCCATCGGCGCGATCCACCATCGGCTGGGGCCGTCGCGTGAAGTGGAAAAGGTTCGGCCGGCTGACGGTTTTGATCGACGGCGCAGTGTTCATTTGCCCCTCTCGTCTCGGCCAAGATAGCGGTCGAGAACATTCTTGGTCACGCGTTCGACCATCGCGTCCTGCCTTAGCAGGCCGGCGACCCATTCGCAGCTTCCGGCATGGAACACCTCGCCCTTGCCGCGCGGGAAATGGACGATCATGCCGTTGCCGCGCTTGACCTTGTCGAGATTGGCGTCGCTCGCCTCGCCGAAAAGCGTCTCGGCGGTGAAGCGGCCATCCTCGTCGGTGAGGAACTGGTCCTTGATCGGGATGTCGGCGCTTTCCTCAACCTGGCTCGCCATGCCGACCGCCAGCACCTGCAGGCCGTCGGGCGCGCCGCTGTCCGCGGTTGGATAGGGCAGGCCGCCGCGGATCTCGAAATCGAGGCCGTCGACCTCATAGCCATAGACATGGCTGTCGGCGCCGAGCAGGTCGCCATAATAGATGCCGGTGCCTGCGAAGGCCCAGTGCTCGGGACGGTAGACCGGAAAGCCGCGTACGCCGCGCGGGGCGCAGCCGCCCCAGCCGGCATAGACGCCTCGCGTCGCATTGAGGCCGAAGGTGGCGCTGCCGGGGCGGCCGATCTCGGACGCTTCCCAGGAATTGGTGGCGCGGGTGACGTCACCGCCGCGATAGGCCGGGTCTTCCGCGCGCGCCTTGTACTTGTAGCAGACCTGGCGGCGGCCTTGGTCTTCCAGCCTCGTCTGCCACATGAAATTGCCGGCAAAGCGCGCCGCATGCCCGCCGCGGGTCACATAGTTGTCGACCGCGTCGCGCATTTCCCAGGTCCAGTACTCATCGTGGCCGACGAAGACGACACATTCGTAACCATCGAGGATCTCGGGCGAGAAATGCAGCTCGTGCTGGCTGGCGAGATCGACCTGGTAGCCGGCGCGTTCGGCGAAGCGGAAGAAATGGCTGTCATAGCTTGCCCAGCCGGAGGAGGCGTATTTCTTCGAATGCCCAGTGGCGAAGGCCCATTCCATATGCGGGTAGCGCGGCACGGTCTTCGGCGGCATGGCGACTTCGACCGGCACGCGGGGCGCGTCCTTGGGCAGCACGACGAAGCCGCGGCACCAGGGACGCTGGGTCGATACGATGGTCGCGTATTGGTCGCGGTTCGGGCCGGTGATGCCCTGATAGTGGTTCGAGCCGCCCCAGGTGTTGTAGGCGGTCCAGGTGCCGGTGGCGGCGACCTGCAGCAGGCGGCCCGGCTTGCGGCCGGGCCGGGGCGCGACGATGAAGAGATGGTGGCTGCGGATTGGATTGCCGTCGCGGCCTTCGGCAAGAAGCGCGATGCGATAGGCGCCCGACGGCCAGTCGTCGCCGATGCGGAATTCGAACGACGCCTCCCAGCCGCAACCTTCGACCGAGCATTGGTCGGGCGTATCCTGCCAGCGCGCCGACAGGCCTGCTCCCTCGAAGACCTTGGTCTCGGCGGCGCCGTCGCGGATGACGGCGATGCTGAAGTGCGGCGCCGACGAACTGACGAAAAGCGTGACGATTTCGCCCGGACGATAGGAAAACCGGTCGCTGTAGCACCAGATCTCACCGCGCTCGCCATCCATCCCCGGCCATTCGTAATAATGGCCGCGTACCGCCTCGCGGCGCTGCTCGGGCGTCAGCCCGAAATCGGGAAATTCGGTGAGCAATTGCATCAAGCTGGACCTGAGATCACGAAGCCGTCATTGAGACCATCGGCCGGCCAAGCGTCAAATGGAAAGCATCGGGCCAGCAGGTACCCGCGTTTGTCGATATCCGGCAAACGGATTATTCATTGGGCGTTGTTCAGTGCCAGGGAGCCGACATGCTGCGTGTGCAAAAGGTCAAGGTCGACGACATCTACGTGCCGACGGCGCGCCGCAAGACGCTGCACCCCGAGACCGTGCGCTATCTTGCCGAGGATATTCTCGAGAACGGGATGAAGACGCCGATCCAGGTGCGGCACGACGGCAAGCGCCACATCCTGGTCGAGGGACTGCACAGGCTCGAAGCCGCGAAATGGCTGGGCGAGACCATGATCGATGCCTATCTCGTCCAGGCCAAGCGCCACTAAGGTGTGTCGATATTCAGGTGATGCCGGCCTGCAAACGCCGGCTTTCTGCGCTCCCGGTGCTCACGTACTCAAAAGTACGCTCCGCTCCGGTTCTCGAAAGCCACCGTTTTCGACTCGGCCTGACCTGAATCTCAACACACCTCAACCGGCTGCGGTCTCTAAGGATTGCCGATCTACGAAGCCTTGGCCCGCCGCGGCTGGCGCAGATGCCTGACGCCGCTCATTTCGACGAATTTCGTCGCCGTGTCCCAGAGATAGTCGCCATAAAGGAACGGCTCGAAGGGCTCGGCGCCCTCGAGCGGCAGGGGAGCGATCTCGGCGTCGACGCGTGGCTCATAGAAGAACGGGATCGAGAAGCGCGCCTGTTTGGGCGCGATCACCCGATGCCGGGTCGCCCGCACCCGGCCTGCGCTCCAGCAGCTGTCCGAAATTGACGGCGAGCGTGTTGTCGGCGGGCGGCACGTCGATCCATTCGCCGGCAAGGTTTTTTGCCTGCAGGCCTTCGACGCCGTCCTGCGCCAGCAAGGTGACGAAACCGGAATCGGCATGCTCGCGGCCGATGATGGTCCGCATCTCGCCTTTGTGGAGTACGGAGAAGTCGGGACCGCTGAGGTCGACGCCGCTGTTCGGGTCACGCAACGGGTAGCGGATCAGGCGCAATGTCGAGATGCCGCCCTCGAAATCCTTATCGAAAATGGTCTCGGTCAGCCCCAGGCCGCGCGCGACCGAGCGCAGCAGCGCATTGCCGACCGTCGCCATCGCCTTGTAGTAGCCGGCGGCAGCCTCGCGCCAGCTGGGCAGGGTGCTTTCGGGCGGGAGCGGCGTGGCCTCGCAGAGCGGATCGCCGGTATCGAGGCCGGAGGGTTCGGTCCGCGCGTCGGCGATGTCTGGCCCTATGTCGATGCCTTCCTTATAGGACACGGCGCCCGGCTGCAGCGGAAACCAGCCGCGATAGACATTTTCCTTGGTGCGGTCGAAATTCCAGCGCAGCAGCTTCTGCTTTTCAGCGTCCGGTAGCGAAAAGATCGCCAGCAGTCGCGCCCGGTTCTGCGGCGTCAGCCAGTCGTCGCCGGGAAAGTCGCGGATCGCCATGAAGCCGATGCCGGAGGCCGCGGCCATGATCCTCGAGTCGGTCTGGTCGCGGGCGGGCGAGTGACCGAACAAGGGTGCGATCGCGATCGTGTCGATGTCGGCCATCAGTCTTCCTCCCGTCGGACGCCATAAGCAGGGCGCGGCGGCGGGCGATTGTCAATCGCAGGCAACTGCGCGTCATTGGGCCACCCGTATCAGCGCAGGCGATCGCATCCCATCAGTGTTTTTTGTTTGACCCTCTCATGCCGGCCGCTACCTTGCCGGCATTTCCTCGAAACGGGTGTCGGTGATGGCGAGATATGAGGGCCGGTGCCTGTGCGGCGCGGTGCGTTACAGGGCCGAAGCGGAGCCGATCAACGAGCGCGTCTGCCATTGCCGGATCTGCCAGAGGGCGATCGGCGCGGCCTTCAACGCGCGACTCCTGTTCCGCATCGACGATGTGACCATCGAAGGGCCGGTGGCGACCATCAACTCCACGCCGGACCTCAAGCGCGGCTTCTGCGCGGCTTGCGGCACAACCCTGTTCTCGCGCCGCGATTCCAGAAACATTCTCGGCGTCACCTCCGGCTCGCTCGACGACCCGTCGCTGTTCAAGCCGGACATGCATTTCTGGACTGCCTCGAAGCAGCCCTGGCTGATGCTCGACGATGGCCTGCCGCAATATGAAGGCGCGCCGCCGGCCTGAGTCATTGCGACGCATCTCTGCACAAAAAT
Organism: Mesorhizobium sp. M2A.F.Ca.ET.043.02.1.1; assembly: GCF_003952405.1. Lineage (NCBI taxonomy): Bacteria > Pseudomonadati > Pseudomonadota > Alphaproteobacteria > Hyphomicrobiales > Phyllobacteriaceae > Mesorhizobium > Mesorhizobium sp. M2A.F.Ca.ET.043.02.1.1. The sequence goes on along the minus strand of NZ_CP034445.1, from coordinate 143,845 downwards.
TTCATCTCCGCTGCACGACATAGCCGGCAAAGCGTCATTGGCGGGCCATCTTTGGCTGCCTATGTAAGCGCCATGCGGGCAGGCATCGAGGAGGCGACGGATGAGCGAGAGCATCAACACCCTGGACGAGCTTTTGAACGACCCGATGATCCAGCTCGTGATGGCGCGCGACCGCGTGCGGCCGGCCGAGCTTCGCCTGCTCCTGGAAAAGGCGCGAGACAAGGCCGGCGATGATTCCCGTATCGACCAGGCTTCGGTGCCGCCGGCCCATGTGGTGGCAAGAAGCTGCCTGAAGCAGTGGCTGCACCGCTGAGGCAGTTCCAGGAAAATGGTCAGCTCGAATACGCCGGCAGGTAAGCGTAGTGATTGCGTAAATAGGCGAGCTTGAAGCCGAGCCGGTCGTAGTTGCGATAGGCCGGTCCGTCGCGGTCGGGGAGCGGCGCCTCGATATCGGCGACAAACAGCTTCGCGCCGGCCGCAATGCCGTCGCGAACCAGCCTTTCCCCAAGCATGGCATCCAGATCGAAGCTCGGCGCCATGATGCCAGGTACCGGCGCGTCGATGCCGCTCCAGGCGGCGCCGTCGGGGCCGATGAAAAGCGAGCGCACCGCGGCGACCGCGCCGCCACGTTTCAGCATGTAGTGGCGCCAACCCTTGCGGCCGACAAGCGCGGTGAGCCAGGGCGAGGTGGGGAGCCTGTATTTGGCATCGATGAAAGAAGCCCATTCCGAAGCCGTCCTGGGGGTCACCTCCTCGATAACGGGATCATCTACCGGGATCAGCGGGTCGCGCGGGAAGAGCGGTTCGGCTGGCAGCGGCGTCGCGTCGCGATAGATGCGCTCCCAGCCGCCCTGATGCTGCAGGCCGCGCGCTTCCAGCCAGCATCTCAGCCGCGCCGGCTCGGTGTGCGGACTGGTGTAGAACCACGGCCGCATGATGCCGGCCTCGCGATAATGCGCAAGCAGCGCGTCGAGCTGTTCCTCGGTCGCCGGACCATCGACGCCGATATTCTTCACGCAGTTGAAATGGATGAACGGGATCGTCGTGCAGGTGGTCCAGACCAGATCGCCCTCGCTCGCGATCGACAGCCCTTGGCGTGCCGCGAAATCGGCGGGCGCCGCGTCGTAAAGGTCGCGCCAGGCCGCGACTTCGGCGCGCTCGATGGCGCGGCTGAAGTCACGCGATACCTCCTCGATCGCGATTTCCGGGGGGTGCGTCTCCAGCGGCACGACAGGCTCGAGTTCCGAGAGGGCGGCGGTCGACATGGCATGCTCCTCCGATATGCCTTACAGTGTAAGATTAGCGAATGATAATATGGTGCCAAGCGTTGTCAAGCAGGATTAGCGGCACCTTACAAATCCGTGAGTTGGAATCACGCTATCGTGAGGCTAAGCCTGTCCTCGTGGGGCTTTTCGAATGACGATTCACTTTTGCCTCGGAGGAGACCGAGGCCCGGGGAAAAGGGTTGAGATGACCGACGTCTGCACTCAAGGGTTGGATACCGGCTTTGTCGGCCTGGGTTATGCCAAAGTGGCATTTCTGGGCATCGTGCAAGGCATCACCGAATTGCTGCCGATCTCGTCCACGGCGCATATGCGCATCGTGCCGGCGGTGCTCGGCTGGCAGGATCCCGGATCGGCCTTCTCGGCCGCGATGCAGCTGGCGGCGCTGGCGGCGGTGATCAGCTATTTCTGGAGCGATGTCAGGGACGTGCTCTTCGGATCGATCGCGGCAATCTCGCGCCGCGATTTCGGCGACCGCTATTTCCGCCTGGCGATCAGCATCATCCTTGCCACCATCCCGATCATCATTGCCGGCCTTGCGCTTTCCGGAGTGCTCAACGCCTGCAATTCGCCGCTGCGCGGGCTCGCCGTTATCGGCTGGGCCTGCATCGCCATGGCGATCCTTTTGGCGCTCGCGGAGATTTTCGCCAGCCACAAGCTGATGTTGCGCCAGGCCTCGATCCTCGACGCGCTGCTGGTGGGCGTTGCCCAGGTCGGCGCGCTCATTCCCGGCGTCTCGCGCTCGGGCTCGACGCTGACGGCGGCGATGGGGCTGGGCTTCGCCCGGCCGGAGGCGGCGCGCCTGTCCTTCCTGCTCGGCCTGCCGGCAATCGCGCTGGCCGGCCTCAAGGAGCTCTACGAACTGCACAAGGTGCATCTCGACGCGCATGGCTGGTCGATCCTGGCGGTCGGCCTCGTCGTCGCCTCGATCTCGGCCTTTTTCGCGATCTGGGGGCTGATGCGGGTGCTGGAGCGCTTCTCCGCCTGGCCGTTCGTTATCTATCGCGGCCTGCTTGGCGTGGTGCTGCTGGTCAGCGTCGCGGCCGGCTGGTTGACCTGAAGCAACCCGGGAAATCCACGCAGCGGCCTCGGCCGAATCCGCTATACCGATGCTGAGGAGCGGGATGCGCTGATGGATCTTGTGACCCTGCTGAACTCGGTTCCTTTGCTGGCCACGCTGGTGAAATCGGGGGTGCCTGCCGCCGTAGGCGCGGGCATCGGCCTCGGCCAATGGCTGGCGGCGCTGCCGCCCTGCCGCAACCAGACTTTCGAGAACGCGACGTATCTGGTCTGCGAGGCCGATCCGAAGCATTTCTCCATCGAGTTGTTCTGGAAGAACAAGGATGGCGACTTCTACCGATCGCTGCACAATCTGCGCAGCGCGCAGCAAGCGGCGGGGCGCAACCTGCTGTTCGGCATCAATGCCGGCATGTATCATCCGAACCTCGCGCCGGTCGGGCTTTATGTCGAACGCGGCGAGCAGGTCACGCCGGCGAAGACCGGATCGGGAACCGGTAATTTCTCCATGCAGCCCAACGGCATCTTTTATCTCAGCGCCGGCAAGGCAGGTGTTCGCGCGACCAAGGATTATCTCAAGCGTCCGCCGCGCGTGGATTACGCGACGCAGTCCGGGCCGATGCTGGTCATCGACGGCAAGCTGCATCCGAAATTCCATGCGGACGGCACCTCGCGAAAAATCCGCGATGGCGTGGGCGTGCGCGCCGACGGCGTCGCGGTTTTCGCGATCTCGGACGATGTCGTGACCTTCCACGAATTCGCGCGGCTGTTCCGCGACCAGCTCGGCTGCCCGAACGCGCTTTTCCTCGACGGTTCTATCTCGAGCCTCTACGCGCCCGGCATCGGCCGCAACGACGATTTCTGGAATCTCGGGCCGATGATCGGGGTGTTCAGGAAGTAGTCAGAGCGCTTGCTGCGCGCTTCCAGCTTAACCGGACGCGTCCTGGATCGCGGACAGCAGCCATGGTCCTCCGGCCTGGCGGGCGAAGGTCCACAGCTCGGTCGCTTCGACCGGATTGTTGGGATCGCCCTTCTCGACGGCGCCGGTCTGGCGGTTTTGCATGGTATCGATCGCCGACCAGCGCATCGCCACGGTGGCGTAGTCGCGCGAGCCTTCCCGCCACGCCTCCGCCACTTCGCCCTTCAGCAGCCTAAGGTTTGTAACCTCGTTCTTGAGGCCGTGGGTCGCGTTGTCGGCCAGTTCCTCCGAAAGGTAGGAAACCATTTCGGGGGTCGTCAGCCGGCGCAATCCCTGGTGATCCTCACGAGTGAAGGCAGCCTGCACCTCGCCAAGGATTCGTTCGAACGCGTCGCGATCAGCGTCAGTGATGCCGATTTCATCGGCTCCTGATGCGTCAGCGGAGCCGAAGCTTGCGGCGTTGGACGAATAGCTGGGCGGCGCGCCGCCCCAGCCTTGCCGTCCGAACGGAACGCCGGCGTTTCGCATATTGGCAGGCGCGGCATTGTCTCGATTGAGGAAGCGCATCGCCAGCATCACGAGGCCGCCGATCAAGAGCAGCTGGAAGATGAAGCTCAGCCCGCCGCCAATGCCGCCGAAACCATGGCCCAGCATCATGCCGAACAGGCCCTGGAAGAACAGTCCTCCCACAAGGCCGCCGACAAAACCGCCGCCGAAACCACGCCAGAAGCCGGGACGCGCGGAGCCGGGAAACGACTGCGATGATGGGATGGACTGGGTGGTTTGTGGCGTCATCGAGCGCGTGACAGGCGCCGTATAAGGGGCCGTCCTGGTCGGCGCGGGCGCCTGATAGGTGCGGCTGCCACGGCTGCCGAAGCTGCCGCCCATGCGCGCCTCGGCGGTGCCGATTGAGACGGTCCCGAGCGCCATCAGCAGGATCATGAGGATCGACGCGACTTTGATCGTTCGTGACTTCGACATTAAGCACAGTCCTTGAGTACGCTTCGCTTTTGCGCGAGCCCCTTATATGGGGTGCCAGGCGAGCCAGGTTTAGCCCCTGCTTCAATGCGGCTGCCGATCCGGCGACGATCGTCCTGATACTAGGCTCGCTCGCGGCTGTGCCTTCGCGCGGGGCGAGAGGTGACGGGGACACACCCCGAATCGGCCACGACCGTCGCGCCAAAGGTAAATTTTGATTCAAACTTTGTTGGTAATTTCTCGTTAGGAATGGGGCTACCGGCGGCGCTGTTCCTGCCTTCGGTCTGTTTTGTCTTGCGTACAGGTCAAAGATGCGGATTTTTGGCGTCGTCAGTTTCGTGCTCGCAGCGCTTTGCCTTGCCGGCTGCTCGTCCACGTCGGGCGCCGATGCCCTGCAACTGCCGTCCAACGAGACGACGAGCTCGGTCGTGCGGCCGAGCGCGCCGGTTTCGAAGGGCATGAGGACGGTCCGGCGGGAGAAAACCGTCGAGACAGCGTCGATGTCGGGCATGGCGCGCATCACGCCGCCGGCGCCGCTGCTCGACGAGGGCAACGCGAGTCCCGGCGACGAGAATTCGCGCCTTGGCGACGAGAATTCGCGCCCCTTCGGCCTTGCCGAGGAGGAGACGGTAAACTTCCCTGCGACCGACCTGCCGGACAGCGTCGAGCCGCCGGTGCAGGAGGCCGCGCTGGTCTCGCCGCCGAAGCGGCTGTCGCGCGCCGCGCCAGCCATGCTTGCCGGCCCGGTCACGCGCTATGCCTTCCGCGACGCCAAGCCGATCAATTTCGGCCGCTCCTCGCCGCGCCATCTGGCCGTGCATGGCGTCGACGTCTCGCGCTGGCAGGGCAATATCAATTGGAGCAAGCTGCGCGCCCAGGGCGCCAACTTCGCCTATATCAAGGCGACCGATGGCGGCGACCATCTCGACCCGATGTTCATGAAAAACTGGCGCAACGCCGACGCCGCCGGGTTGAAGCGGGGCGCCTATCATTTCTTCTATTGGTGCCGCACGGCGGGTGAGCAGGCCGACTGGTTCATCCGCAATGTGCCGAAGATGGACGGCGCATTGCCGCCGGTGATCGACGTCGAGTGGAACGGCGAATCCTCCTGCAGGCGCAAGCCTTCGCGCGAAAAGGTGCTGGAGAAGATGCAGGTGTTCATGGACAAGCTGGAGCGCCATTACGGCCAGCGCCCGATCATCTACACCAGCCCTGATTTCTATCGCGACAATTTGCGCGGGGCCTTCCTGGATTATCCGTTCTGGCTGCGCGCCGTGGCGGCGCATCCGTCAAAAGTCTATCCGGGCCGCAAATGGCTGTTCTGGCAGTATTCGGGCTCCGGCCTGTCGCATGGCGTGACAGGCCGCATCGACCTCAACGTCTTCCACGGCGATGAGCGGCAATGGCGCGCCTGGCTGGGCGGCGGCGGCCAGATGATGGCCGACGCGGACTGAGGCGCATCCGATCGCCTCGGCTATCTCCGTGGCAGATGTCGCGACTCCGCCATCGTCACATAGGCGAGCACGGCCATGAAAGTCGCGAAATAGGCCACAATGGCGGTGACGACGATTAGGCTCTCTGTAGGCATTTCCATCTCCTCGGAAAGAACGGCCGAGGAAACAATCAGGAACGATGGGCTTTGCCTTGATCTGGATCATGCGATCGATCAATTGGATCGCCTGGCCGCCATGCCGCGCTCAGCAGGTGACCAGATCCGTGTGGCCAAAACCCTTCGAGTAGTCGAGCACGGAGATCACTGTCGGCATCACGCGGAAGATGCAGACCTGATCCGGCGTCGGCATCGGACCGGGCATCGAGGTTTGCGGCGGATACTTCATCGGCAGCATGCGCAGAACCTTCTCGGCCTCGGCGCGGTCTTCCACCGGCTGCGCCCGCGCCGCCATGGAAAGCCCGGTGATCTCCATCACCTGCGGCGCGTCGTGGTCTATGGTCAGCGACAGGCGATCGTCCCGCGCCAGATTTGCCGCCTTCTGGCTGTCCAGGCCGCAGAGGAAGTAAAGGGTGAGGCCATCATTGACGTAGCCCACAGTCGTCGCCTGCGGCCAGCCGTCCGGCCTCAGCGTTGCGACCGTCATGATCCGGTGCTGATCCAGCAGCGTCTGGATCTTGTCCTTGATCTGCGCGTCCATCTTCGCCTCCAAAGTCATTGCTGACGGCGCGATGGTAGGGATAGTGGAGAACGTTGCTTTGATGTACGTCAACGCATGAGCGGCGGCGCAACTCGCGCCTTCGTCATCCTCGGGCTTGACCCGAGGATCCATGCCGAAACGTGCGTGAAGCTCGCGGCGGGCGAGAATGTCCCTGCTGCCGAGCGCTTGATCCTGCACCTCTAGCTTGTCGTCTGCATCACGGCATGGATTCCAGGGTCTGCGCGCGTCGCTTCGCTCCTTGCTCCGCCCTGGAATGACGAAGTTGCGAAGGCGATCGGTCCTCACGCCTCGTTGATCATCGCCTCGATATTGTAGCCGTCCGGATCAAGCACGAAGCAGGCGTAGTAATGCTCCGCATAGTTCGGACGCGGCCCGGGGCGCGCCATTGTCCGCGGCGCCCGCTTCGAGCGCCGCGCGATGGAACGCATCGACCTCAGCCTTGCTCTTCGCCCGGAAGGCGACATGCAGATGGGTGAGTGGCGGCGTCTCGCCCGTGCTCTGGATCTCGAACAGGCAACCATTGCCGACATCGAAGGCCCAGAAGATGCCCTCTTTGCCGAAGGCGAGGCTGTAGCCCAAGGGTAAGAAAGCCCTCTCGTAGAAGAGCTTGCTCTTGGCGAGGTCGCTGACTTCGATGGTGATGTGATCGATCATTCTGTGTTCGGGAAAGGTTGTCGAGCGCCGATGATGGGCTGTTGCACGAACCTAGCAATCGAAGCGACATCGGGTGAGGATGCTCGACGAAGAACTGTCGAAACATTCCTCACCCTATACGCCATACCGGCTACTTTTTCCGAGACGGCTCATTTCTTGTATCACCGTATCCGGGTTTTGGTACCCGCTCTACGGTGGTGGTATTGGGCCGGCGTTCTGCCACTTTGACTGGCACAAATTGACCGGATTTGGAGTCTCTGCCGACGTCGAAGGTTTTACGCTCTTTGTTTGACATATCCACGTCCTCATACCTTTCATGTGCCGAAGCTACCTCGACTCCAAGGAAGACGTTCCCTTATAATGACCTTGCTACAGGAGAGGGAAATCAACCTCTTCGCCCCGCGTCGGCTCCGGCCTTTTCGCGGTATCCAAAGCCGGCTCATCGAGCCGGCTTTGGTATTCCAGTCATGTTGTGCAGATTCGAAATTGCTGCCCTAACTTGAGGCGGAATAGGACGTTGTTCGGAAAGTCCGAGGTTTTTCACGCGATTCTCGGCCGCGCTTCGGCTGACTGCGAAGAACGTCATAATTTCCGAAATTTCAAAGAAGTCCCGAACTAGCGCTTCTGGCATCAAAAACGCAGCGGCGAATGCGTTCGCCTGCCACTCTGCGCTCGCAAACTCCGGCAATTCTTTCATTTTGGAGTATCGGATTGGAGCCCGATCCAACGGAACCGCAGACTTGTGAAGAACCAAATGCCCCAACTCATGGGCCGCTGTCCACCTACCTCGTCCTTCAAAGTTCGCGGCGGATTGATAACTTGTTGCGGACAGCACTACGCAAGGCGGATCGAATTCCGTGTATCCTTCAGCTCCGTCCATTTGATAGTCATCTTTGACAACCAATGCGAAATCGCCAAATAGCCTTGGCATCTCGTTTTCAAGGACGCCGATCATATCGGGAGCTTGGCAGGTGGTTGGTATCCGCAATGCCTCGCGCCATGCCGCAGCAAGTATCTCAATTTCGGTGCGGCGTTTTGGAGGGACGCAGTAATCGTGGCTCATATTTTTAATCTCCTGGAAGATCCGCATCGAGTTTTCGTATCTCGTCAGGAGACATCTTATTGATCTTCCTGAACAATCTTCTCGCAAGCGCGGCTCTTTCTTTATTGACGGGTGTGAATCGAATGACATTCGCACGGGCGTCAGCCAGTGCCTGAAGGTGTTTTCTCGTCACTAGGTCCAGTTTCAGCCAATCTCCGAATTTTTCGACATAGCCTTCTGGAACCTGCTTTCCTCCTGTTTCAACGGCAGAGATAAACGACGGAGAACATTCGAACTCCCTTGCCTGATCGATCATCCGCAACTTTCGAGCCATTCTGATTCCTCGGCACGCGGACCCAAATGCCGTCAGAGTCTTTTCCGACATATTTTGCTTCCTTTCCTTTTTCACCTGCAGGTGAAACGCTCCCTCAAAAAAATACCCCTGCCGCGTTAGCGGCAGGGGGGCTAATCCTCAGCTGCACCCGCTCGTCGAACCACACGTATCGCACTTCTCGCAGGTGCCGTTTCGCACCATGGTGAAATTGTGGCACTCGGAGCATTCGTTGCCGGTGTAGCCCTGGAGCAGCGACTGCTGGCGGCGGGTCGCGGCGAGCTTCTTCGCCTCGGCCGCCTCGTTGGCGGCGGCGTCGGTGAAGAGAGCTTCGGCGCCGCCGGCGGCCTCGGCTTCTTCTTCCACCATGTCTTCGGCCAGTTCCCTGGCGCGCTCCTCATAGTCGCGCTTGTAGGCGAGCGCTTCGTCGCTGGCTGGCTTCAGCGCCAGCACGTTGGAACCGGCGAAGGCGGTCGGCGCGGCGCGGGCAGGGGTGATGGTAGCGGGAGAGGGACTTGAACCCCCGCCAAAGCAGCCCTTTGGCTCGCTGCCGATGCCCGAGACCAGCTTCACCGGCGAAGCGCCGCGATAGAGGCCCTTGGAGAAGGGCGTCGCCTTGCCTTCGGTGATGCCGCGGCCGAGCGCCGTCTTGTCGAAGTCCGACTGGTCGACATGGGCGAGGTCGTGGCGGCCGAGATAGGAGACGGCGAGCTCGCGGAACACGTAGTCGAGGATCGACGTCGCGTTCTTGATCGCGTCGTTGCCCTGCACCATGCCGGCCGGCTCGAACTTGGTGAAGGTGAAGGCCTCGACATATTCGTCGAGGGGCACGCCGTACTGCAGGCCGAGGGAGATAGCGATGGCGAAGTTGTTCATCATCGCACGGAAGGCAGCACCCTCCTTGTGCATGTCGATGAAGATCTCGCCGAGACGACCGTCATCGAATTCTCCGGTGCGGAGATACACCTTGTGGCCGCCGACGACGGCCTTCTGCGTATAACCCTTGCGGCGGTTCGGCAGTTTTTCGCGGTCGCGGTAGAGACGCTCGATGACGCGCTCGACGATCTTTTCCGTCACCTGCACGGCGCGCTGCGCGGCGGGTGCCGCGATCAGCTGCTCGACCGCCTCGTCCTCGTCCTCCTCGCCATCGGCGAGTAGCGAGGCGTTGAGCGGCTGCGACAGCTTCGAGCCGTCGCGATAGAGCGCGTTGGCCTTCAGCGCCAGCTTCCAGGACAGCATGTAAGCGTTCTTGGCGTCCTCGACCGTCGCCTCGTTCGGCATGTTGATGGTCTTGGAGATGGCGCCCGAGATGAAGGGCTGGGCCGCCGCCATCATCAGGATGTGGCTCTGGATCGACAGCGAGCGCTTGCCGATCTTGCCGCAGGGGCTGGCGCAGTCGAACACCGGCAGGTGCTGGTCTTTTAGAAATGGTGCTCCCTCAAGGGTCATCGCACCGCAGACATGGATATTGGCGGCGTCGATGTCCTTCTTCGAGAAGCCCAGCGCCGGCAGCATCTCGAAGGAGAAGTCGCCGAGTTGCTCGTCGGTGAAGCCGAGCGTCTCCTTCACCCAGTCGGCGCCGAGCGTCCACTGGTTGAACACGAACTTGATGTCGAAGGCCGACTTCAGCGCCGCGTTCAGCGCCGCGATCTTCTCGTCGGTGAAGCCCTTGGCCTTCAGTGTCGACGGGTTGATGCCCGGCGCCTGGTTGAGGTTGCCGTGGCCCACCGCATAGGCCTCGATCTCGGCGATCTGGCTCTCGGAATAGCCGAGCGTCCTCAGCGCTTCCGGCACGGCGCGGTTGATGATCTTGAAGTAGCCACCGCCAGCGAGCTTCTTGAACTTCACCAGGGCGAAGTCGGGCTCGATGCCTGTGGTGTCGCAGTCCATGACGAGGCCGATCGTGCCGGTCGGCGCGATCACGGTCGCCTGCGCGTTGCGGTAGCCGTGCTCCTCGCCGAGCTCGATGGCGCGGTCCCAGGCGGCGCGGGCATGCTCGGCCAAAGCCGGCTGCTTCAGGTCGGAGGCGACGAGAGGCACCGGGTTGACGGCCAGCTTCTCGTAACCGTCCTTGTCGCCATAGGCGGCGCGGCGGTGGTTGCGCATGACGCGCAGCATGTTCTGGGCGTTGCGGTCATAGTCCGGGAAGGCGCCGAGCTCGGAAGCCATCTCGGCCGAGGTCGAGTAGGCGACGCCGGTCATGATCGCGGTGAGCGCTGCGCAGATCGCGCGGCCCTCATCGGAGTCGTAGGGAATGCCGGAGGTCATCAGCAGGCCGCCGATATTGGCGTAGCCGAGGCCGAGCGTGCGGTAGTCGTAGGAGAGCTTGGCGATCTCCTTCGACGGGAACTGCGCCATCATCACCGAGATTTCGAGCACGACGGTCCACAGCCGAACGGTGTGCTCGTAAGCGGCGATGTCGATCGTGCCGTCTTCCTTGCGGTAGGGCAGGAGGTTGATCGAGGCGAGGTTGCAGGCCGTGTCGTCCAGGAACATGTATTCCGAGCACGGGTTGGAGGCCCGGATCGCACCGGCGGAAGCGCAGGTGTGCCAGTCGTTCATCGTCGTGTTGAAGTGCAGGCCCGGATCGGCCGACGCCCAGGCGGCGTAGCCGATCTTTTCCCAGAGATCGCGGGCCTTCAGCGTCTTCAGCACCTTGCCGTCCTTGCGCGCGGTAAGCTGCCAGTCGCCATCGGCCTCGACGGCGCGCAGGAAATTGTCCTTCAGCGACACCGAATTGTTGGAGTTCTGGCCGGAGACGGTGAGGTAGGCATCCGAATCCCAGTCGGTGTCGTAGGTGTTGAACGACATCGAGGTGTAGCCTTGCTTGGCGAACTGGATGACGCGGTAGATGTAGTTCTCCGGCACGGCGTCCTTCTTGGCCAGCTTGATCTCGCGCTTCAGCGCGGTGTTCAGCGCCGGGTCGAAGCAGTCGTCGCCATTGCCTTCGCAATTGACGCAGGCCTTCATGATGGCTTCGAGGTGCTTCTTGACGATCTTGGAGCCGGTCACCAGCGAGGCGACCTTCTGCTCTTCATTGACCTTCCAGTCGATGAACTGCTCGATGTCGGGATGGTCGGCGTCGACGATGACCATCTTGGCGGCGCGGCGCGTCGTGCCGCCCGACTTGATGGCGCCCGCCGCGCGGTCGCCGATCTTGAGGAAGCTCATCAGGCCGGAGGAGCGGCCGCCGCCGGAAAGCTTCTCGCCTTCGCCGCGCAGCATGGAGAAGTTCGAGCCGGTGCCGGAACCGTATTTGAACAGGCGCGCCTCGCGCACCCACAGGTCCATGATGCCGCCCTCGTTGACGAGGTCGTCCTGCACGCCCTGGATGAAGCAGGCATGCGGCTGCGGATGCTCGTAGGCCGACTTCGACTTGGTCAGCTTGCCGGTGAAGGGGTCGACATAGAAGTGTCCCTGGCTCGGGCCGTCGATGCCATAGGCCCAGTGCAGGCCAGTGTTGAACCATTGCGGCGAGTTCGGCGCGACGCGCTGAGTGGCGAGCATATAGGCGAGCTCGTCGCGGAAGGCGCGCGCGTCTTCCTCTGACTTGAAGTAGCCGCCCTTCCAGCCCCAATAGGTCCAGGTGCCGGAGAGACGGTCGAAGACCTGGCGGGCGTCGGTTTCCGAACCGTAGCGCTCGGCCTCGGGCAGCTTGGCGAGCTCGGCCTCGTCGGCGATCGAGCGCCACAGGAAGGAGGGAACGTCGTTCTCCTCGACCTTCTTCAGCCGCGCCGGCACGCCGGCCTTGCGGAAATATTTCTGGGCCAGGATGTCGGCCGCGATCTGGCTGAACTGCGCCGGCACATCGATGTTGTCGAGGCGGAACACCACCGAGCCGTCGGGATTCTTGATCTCCGACAGGGCCTTGCGGAATTCGATCTCCGCATAGGCAGACTGGTCTGGCTTGGTGAAGCGACGCTCGATGCGCATTGGTCCGGTCCCTTTGTGTCTATATATAGCGCCTTTCCCCGGGGATTTCTGCCCCACATGGCGAAAAGCGCAGTCCGCCGTTTGCCGGCATTGCGAGCAGCGCCGGCACTCTCCTCGTCGCAGGCGCCGGCATGCAGGCAGCAGAACGCTTTCCCAGGCATTTGCCCGGGCTGCAGGCCGACCCTTGCGGGTCCCTAAACTGAAACTTTTGTCGATTCCCTCCGTGGAGGGAGGTTCACATTATCTAGCGTCGAGCCTGCCTGCAAACACTAAATATAGTGTTAACAGATCATTTTTTCCAGGCCGACAATTCTCCCTTTCGCCCACCCAAACCCCAAAGATCCCAACGCTTCCGCCGGCCTCGTGAACGGGCGGAAATCCGGGCAAAACGCACAAAATCCGGGAAAAAAGACCGGCCTCTGAACTCTCCGGTCACGCCCGCAACAGGAGCGCATGGCCTATAAAAAGCGACTCGTTCCGACCCGTCAAGGATTCGTTTTTGTAGCTTTTGTGACCCCAACATCTTGTGTGTCACATATGTGGATAACGGGGACATGCGAAGCCCAAGTCCCCGGGCACTTGACGAGGTTTTATCAGGCTGCCGCGAAGCGTTGGGGCCAGCGGCTTTTCATTTTAGCTGGCTTGCACTATCTGTTGCGTTCGCGGGGGCGCGCCTTGTCAACGCCAAAAGCATCCGCTACGCCCCGCTCATGACAGTCACCGTCCGTTTCGCCCCATCGCCGACCGGCCGCATCCATATAGGCAATGCGCGCACCGCGCTGTTCAACTGGCTTTTCGCCATGAACAACAAGGGCCGTTTCATCCAGCGCTTCGACGACACCGACATTGCCCGCTCGAAGCAGGAATATGCCGATTCCATCCTTTACGACCTGCACTGGCTGGGCATCTTCCCGGATGTCACCGAGTACCAGTCGCGCCGCTTCGATATCTACGACGCGGCGGTCGAGCGGCTGAAGGCGGCGCGGGTGCTCTATGCCTGCTACGAAACGCCGGAAGAGCTCGATCTGCGCCGCAAGGTGCGCCGCACGCGCGGCCTGCCGCCGGTCTATGGCCGCGAGGCGCTGACGCTGACGCCGGAGCAGGTGGCGGAATATCAGTCTGACGGACGCAAGCCCCATTGGCGCTTTCTTTTGCCCAATTTCACCAGCGATCCGCTGCAGCCGGAGCGCACGGACGTGCATTGGAACGATCTGGTGCGCGGCGAGGAGACGGTCGATCTCGCATCGCTGTCGGACCCCGTCCTGGTGCGCGAGGACGGCACCTATCTCTACACCCTGCCTTCGGTGGTCGACGATATCGAGATGGGCGTCAGCCACGTCATTCGCGGCGACGACCATGTCACCAACACAGGCGTGCAGATCGCCATCTTCAAGGCGCTCGGCGCCGAGCCGCCGGTCTTCGGCCACCACAACCTGCTCACCACGACCACGGGCGAGGGGCTGTCGAAGCGGACCGGCGCGCTGTCGATCGAGAGCCTGCGCCAGGACGGGATCGAGCCGATGGCGGTCGCGTCGCTGGCCGTGCTCGTCGGCACGTCGGAGAATGTCACGGCGGCGCATGATCTCAACGAGCTTGCCGGCCATTTCGACCCGGCGGCGACGTCCAAATCCGCTTCCAAGTTCGATCCGGACGAGCTCCTCGTGCTCAACCGCGCGCTGATGCATCACATGTCGTTCGAGGACGCTCGCGACCGGCTGATGGTGCTGGGCATTTCCGGCGACAAGGCCGAGGCGTTCTGGCTGGCGGCGCGCGGCAATCTCGACCGCCTGTCGGACGCGGTCGCCTGGTGGCGAATCCTGAGCGAAGGCCCGCAGGAGCCGGCCGAGTTTTCCGGCGAGGACCGCGATTTCCTCAATCAGGCGTTCGACGTGTTGCCAGAGGAGCCGTGGAACGGAACGGTCTGGAAGGACTGGACCGGCAAGATCAAGGAAGCGACCGGGCGCAAGGGCAAGCCGCTGTTCATGCCGCTGAGACTGGCGCTCACCGGGCGGTCTTCGGGGCCGGAGCTTTCAGATCTATTGCCGCTGATGGGTCGGGAAGGAACGCTGGCCCGACGACCCTGACCTTGCGCTGATCCGGCGGCAGCATCGAGACCGGCGATACCGGCACCTTGGTGGTCAGCCGCTTGATCGCGTCCTGGTCGAGCCCGCCTTCGGCATTGGCGAGCGTTTCGGGATCGGCGCCCGGATCGGGTTTCACCGCCGGCATGGGAATGAAGGGCGCCATCCCACCATCCGGCTGCGATTGTTCGGGGTTGGGCGGATTGCCGCCGATGATCGTAAAATTGCCGGCCTGCGCGTTGCATCCGCAAGTGGGCCGCGAATAATTGGCCTGCTTGTAGAGATAGGCGGTCGGCAGCGAGCTGTAGGGTTGGCCGGTGACCGAGGAGGTCATCGATCCCGAATCGTCGTCCATCCCACGCGAATAGAAGACCTGCATCTCGGTGCCGGGGCAGCTCGATTCGCAATTCTTCTGGTCGCGTTCGAAATCGCCGACGGAGGCGGCGTTGGACATCGGGTAGAAATAGCCGTCGCAGGTGCGCACGCACATGGTGCGGAACTCGCCGCCCAAGCGCGGCAGGTCCATGCCGTCCGGCTGGTTGATGACGCGGCGGATGTTGCGCACGCTCGGATCATCAAGCGGCACGTCCGCCGTGTCCGGCATGTCAGGAGCGTCGGGCGTTTCGAGCTGCTCGTCCTGGCGGCCGAAAAGCTGCTCGAACAGATTGCCGCCGCCATTGTCGCGGGAAGCCTCCTGAAGCGGCGCGCGTTGCGGCGCGATCTCGTCGTCGCGGCAGTTGTTGGCATCGAGCGCCGCCAGGATACGACTGCGGTCGCGCCGCGTGCCACCGGCGGCAAGCCGCTCGCGCTTGGCCTGCAAAGTGTCGAGATTGGCGTTCATGCGCTCTATCGAGGCGTTGATCGCCGCGCACTGGCTGACATTGCGCGAAAACAGCGTGAAGCCGCAACCGGCATCGCTTGCCCGGCCGCGGGCCCTGGCAAGCTGCTCGCGCTGGCGCGCGATGGCGTCATCATATTTGCGGACGAGGCCCGGTCCGCCGCCGCCCCCGCGCGCTGCGGCGAGTTCGGCTTCAAGCTGACGGCACGTGCGGGAAGCTGCCTGCGGCTCGGTCACGGCAACGGCCGACGCGGCGAACGCCGAAAGCAGCGCCGCGAGATGCGTCAGCTTCAACCCTTTCATCCGCCTGACACCCCGATTGTCCGTAGCCGGAAGGCTAGCGTGCTCGTGGTTAACTGTTTCCTAGCAGGGGCCACACCGAAGCTGACAGAAGCATGGCGATTCCAACAAACGCGACGTTCCAGACGAGCGAGCGAAGCAGGGGAACACCGAATGCGTAGAGCGGAAGATAGACCAGTCTGGCCGAAAAATAGAGTCCGGCTCCCCACTCGCTGAGCGAAGTCTCACGGCCGGCCGCGTGGACAAGAAAAACCGCCGCCACGAATACTGGAAATGTCTCGACGAAGTTCCGCAGCGCCTTTTCCAGCCGTCCCGCCATCCCGGTGAGCGGAGGGACTTCGGCGTCTCGGGCGCTGGCCGTCCAGCGGTAACCCCGCTGAAAGCTCGCCGAATGCGAGGCGAGAACTATGTGAATGAAACAGAGCACACAACTTGCGGCCAGCATGGTCAGTTCGAATCTCATTCAACCCTCGCACTTGCCATTCGTCTTTCGCGCTTGAATACCCAAACGCGACGGTGAGGCCGCGATGGGCATCACCAACTTACAACGATGCGCCATCGGCATTTAAGGTCAGAGTCGTCCTTAATTCAGGTCGACCAGCGCCTGCGCCTGGTGCGCCGCTTCGACAACGGCCAGCGCGGTCATGTTGACCACGCCGCGCGAGGTCACCGACGGCGTCAATATATGCGCGGGCTTGTCGGTGCCGAGCAGGATCGGCCCGACATGCAGCGCATCCATCATGGCGCCCAGCGCCGTCAGCGTGATGTTGGCCGAATCGAGGTTCGGGAAGACCAGCAGATTGGCCTCGCCCTTCAGCCTGGAATGCGGATAGACGCGCTGGCGCAGATGTTCCGAAAGCGCCGTATCGGCATGCATCTCGCCATCGCATTCAAGGTCGGGCGCGATGCGCGCCAGGATCGCCGCGGCTTGCCGCATCTTGAATGCGCTCGGCGCGTCGCGCGAACCGAAATCCGAGAAGGAGAGCAGGGCGGCCTTGGGTTCCATGCCGAAACGCCTGATTTCCTCGGCCGCCAGAACGGTCATCTCCGCGATCTCCTCGGCTGTGGGATCGATGGAGACGTAAGTGTCTGTGAGAAAGATGATGCCCCGCTGCGAAATCAGCATGGAGAGCGCCGACAGATCGCGGTCCTTGACGCCGGCGCGCGGCCCGATGATCAGCGAGACGTTGCGCAAGTGCCGCTCGAAACGACCTTCGAGCCCGCAGATCATGGCATCCGCATCGCCACGCTTCAGCGCGAGCGCCGCGATAACCGTATTGTTGGTGCGCACCATGGTGCGAGCGGCTTCCGTCGTCACCCCGCGCCGGCCGGCGAGTTCGATCAAAAGATCGACATAATGGCGGTAGCGCGGATCGTCTTCCGGATTGATCAACGCGAAATCAACGCCCGGCCGGATGCGCAGGCCGTAACGCTTCAGGCGCACCTCCACCACATGCGGGCGGCCGATCAAAGTCGGTTCGGCGATGCCTTCCTCCAGCACCACCTGGGCGGCGCGCAGCACGCGCTCGTCCTCGCCGTCGGCGTAGATGACGCGCTTGGAGCTTGAAGCCTTGGCGGAGGAAAACACCGGCTTCATCACCAGGCCGGAGCGGAAGACGAAGCGGTTGAGCTTGTCGATATAGGCGGCGAAGTCGGCGATCGGCCGCGTCGCGACGCCGGTGTCGCAGGCAGCCTTCGCCACCGCCGGCGCGATGCGCAGGATAAGGCGCGGATCGAAGGGCGAAGGGATCAGGAAATCGGGGCCGAACATCGGCGTCTCGCCAGAATAGGCGCGGGCGGCGACGTCCGAAGGCTCCTCGCGGGCAAGGGCGGCGATCGCCCGCACCGCCGCCATCTTCATCTCCTCGTTGATGGCGCTGGCGCCGCAATCGAGCGCGCCCCGGAAGATGTAAGGAAAGCAGAGCACGTTGTTGACTTGGTTGGGAAAATCGGACCGCCCGGTGCAGATCATGGCGTCCGGCCGGGCGGCCCGCGCCAGCTCCGGCATGATCTCGGGATTGGGGTTGGCCAAAGCCAGGATGAGCGGTTTCGGCGCCATATGCTGCAGGAGCTCCGGCTTCAACACGCCGGCGGCGGAGAGGCCGAGAAAGACGTCGGCGCCGGAAATGACATCGGCCAGCGTGCGCGCCTCAGTGTCCTTCACATAAGGGTCCTTCCAGCGATCCATCTCCTCGACGCGGCCCTTGTAGGCGACTCCGAAACGGTCGGTGACCCAGATGTTTTCCACCTGGGCGCCGAGCGAGACCAGAAGGTTGAGGCAGGCAAGTGCTGCGGCGCCCGCGCCGGAAGTGACGATCTTGATGTCGGAAATCGCCTTGCCGGCCAGTTCCAGCCCGTTGAGCACCGCGGCGGCGACGATGATCGCCGTGCCGTGCTGGTCGTCATGGAAAACCGGGATGCCCATGCGGGCCTTCAGCCGCTCCTCGACCTCGAAACATTCCGGCGCCTTGATGTCCTCCAGGTTGATGCCGCCGAAGGTCGGCTCGAGCGCCGCCACGGTCTCCACCATGCGCTCGATCTCCGGCGCGTCGATCTCGATGTCGAAGACGTCGATGCCTGCGAATTTCTTGAACAGCACCGCCTTGCCTTCCATCACCGGCTTGGAGGCGAGCGGGCCGATATTGCCGAGCCCAAGCACGGCGGAGCCGTTGGAGACGACGCCGACAAGATTGGCGCGGGCGGTGTAGTCGGCGGCGGTGGCGGGGTCGTCGCGGATCTCGAGGCAGGGCGCGGCCACGCCCGGCGAATAGGCTAGCGCCAGGTCGCGCTGGTTGCCGAGCGGCTTCGTCGCCTGGATCTCGAGCTTTCCCGGCTTCGGGTGCTTGTGGAAGAACAGGGCTGCCTCGTCGAGGTCCGACCGGGCCGGTTTCTTGTTCTCGCCGTCCATTGCGGCCCCTCCCTGCTATACTGGTTTGGAGCCTTTTAGCACGCGCCCGCGATTTTTCGCGACCGCAAATCGCGGGCTCCGGCTTCACAATGCCGGAGCGGAAATAATCTACCGATTCCAGCTGGTTGGCGGGAGAGCTTCAGGCGATGCTCAGAAGGCGCTTACGTAGAGGCCGCCGTCGACCGGGATGTTCTGGCCGGTTAGGTAGCCGGCATGGACCGAACAGAGGAAGGCGCAGATCTGCCCGAATTCCTCAGGCGTGCCGAGACGTTTCGCCGGCACGTCGGCGCTGATGCGGGCCTTGCGCGCGGCTGCCGCGGCCGGGTCTTCCTGAGTGCCTGCTTCATGTGGGCCGCGCAACCGGTCGGTGTCTAGTTTCCCGGGCAGCAGGCTGTTGATGGTGACGTTGCGATCGATCACTGTGCGCGCCACGCCGGCCAGGAACGAGGTCAGGCCGGCGCGGGCGCCGGAAGACAGGTCGAGGCCGGGGATCGGCACATAGACCGACAGCGAGGTGATGTTGACGATGCGGCCGAAGCCGCGCTTGGCCATGCCGTCGATCACCGCCTGGATGAGCTCGATGGGCGTCACCATGTTCTGCGTAACGCCCTCGAGGATCTTGGCGCGGTCGAGCTCGCGGAAATCGCGGAGCGGCGGGCCGCCATTGTTGTTGACCAGGATGTCCGGATCGGGGCAGGCGGCAAGAATCGCCTTCTGGACCTCGGGTTTCGACACGTCGCCGGCCACTTCGATTACCTTGACGCCGAATTTTTCGCGAAGCTCGGCGGCGGTCTTGGCCAGAAGCTCGGCGTTGCGACCGTTGACGACGAGGTCGACGCCGGCTTCGGCCAACGCCATGGCGCAACCTTTTCCAAGTCCCTTGCTCGAGGCGCACACGATGGCCTTTTTGCCGCGAATGCCGAGATCCATGGTGATTTTCTCCTGGTGCTTTGGTCGCGCCAAGCTAGCGCCTGGGCTGGATCAACCGCAACCGTCATACGATTGTTGCATGAATCGGGGCATAGGCACGCGAAAGCAAAGGGTAAAATCGCGATGTCAGCCCCAGAGCCCCGCACTTTCCGCGCCCTGTTCATTTCAGACGTGCATCTCGGCTCGAAAGCGGCCAAGGCCGATTTCCTGATCGACTTCCTGCGCTATCACGATGCCGAGATCATCTATCTGGTCGGCGATATCGTCGACGGCTGGCGACTGCGCCGCAGCTGGCACTGGCCGCAGAGCCACAATGACGTCGTGCAGAAGCTGCTGCGCAAGGCGCGCAAGGGCGCCTCGATCACCTATATCGCCGGCAATCACGACGAATTCGCCCGCCAGTTCCAGGGCGTGCATTTCGGCGGCATCGTCGTCGCCGACCGCGCCATCCACGAAACCGCCGACGGCCGGCGCCTGCTGGTCATCCATGGCGACCAGTTCGACACGGTGGTGCACAACCAGCGCTGGCTCGCTTATCTCGGCGACTATGCCTATGACACGGCGATGCTGATCAACCGCGTGGTGACGAAGCTGCGCCATCTGCTCGGCCTGCCTTACTGGTCGTTCTCGTCATGGGCCAAGGTCAAGGTGAAGAAGGCGGTGAATTTCATCGGCTCGTTCCAGACCGTGCTTTCCGAGGAAGCGCGGCGCTCGCATGTCGACGGCGTGATCTGCGGCCACATCCATCACGCCGCGATCGAAAGCTATGGCGACGTACAGTACATCAACACCGGCGACTGGGTGGAAAGCTGCACGGCGGCGGTCGAGCACTTCGACGGCCGCCTGGAGATCCTGACCTGGGCGCATGTGCTGCCGGAATCTTCAACTGGGAAGGATGTGTTGGTTCCGGTCGACATTATCGACCTCAAGGGCAGGGCGGCGCGAGCGGCCTGAACGCGCCTGCCGATCAGAGATCGGCCGCGGTTGGAGCCTCTTTGCGCGCGTTGTTCATTGAAGCCGAAGCGCGGCATATCCCGTGCCGGACGCGGTCTTCAACAGCTTTGCCCTTGATCGATTAGTCCAGGCAGTTCCGCCCTGCCTTGCCGCATGTTAGGGATCGAAACGCGTTGCAGGCCGTCGATTGCAGCGTAATTGGATCGATTCATGTCGCTGCCGCCGCTCTCGCCCGAACAACGCATCAAGCCCAGCCATTTCGAACTGCGCATCAGCCTGATCTTCGCCACCTTGTTCGTGTCACAGGGCACGCATCTGCCTTATTTTCCGCTCTGGCTGCAGGCGAAGGGGTTTCATGCCGAGCAGATCGCCGTCATCCTGGCGGCGCCGATGTTCCTGCGCGTGGTGACGACGCCGATGCTGACGGCGCTTGCCGACCGGGGGAAGGACCGCGCCAATGTCTATATCGCGCTGGTCGCGGCCTCGATGGTTGTCTCGGCCGGCTATTTCCTGCCGGCCGCCTACGCGATCGTGCTTGCCGTGTCGCTGCTGCTCACCATCGTCTGGACGCCGCACTCACCGATGGCCGATTCGCTGGCACTGTCGGGCGTGCGCCGCTTCGGCTCGAATTACACGACGATGCGCAAATGGGGTTCGATCGCCTATCTGTGCGCCAATATCGCGGGTGGATTCATCCTGGCGGCCACCGGCCCGCAGGCGGTTCCGGTGATCATCTTTGTGGCGCTCGGCGCGGCCCTGGTGGCGGCGTTGGCGGCACCGCGCATGGGGCGGCCGCGCAAGGCCTCGCCGCTGTCGGCCACCGAGATCCAGCATAAGGCCCCCAGCCTGTTCAACGCCTATTTCCTCTATTTCACGCTCGGTGTCGGCGTCATCACCGCCAGCCACGCCTTCCTCTACGGCTTCGTTTCGATCTACTGGAAGTCGATCGGCATCGGCGATTCCGTCGTCGGCCTGCTATGGGCCTGGGGCGTGGTCTCCGAGGTCGGCATGTTCCTGTTTTTCAACCGCATTTTTTCGTCGGTCTCGGTGGTCAAGGTAATGGTGATCGCCGGCATCGGCTCGATCGTGCGCTGGATCGCCTTTCCGCTCGTCTGGCCGCTCGGGCTTGGCGTCGGCGGCTTCTTCCTGGTCCAGTCGCTGCACTCGGTCTCGGTCGCGATGGTGTTGATCGGGCTGCAGAAGATGATCGGCGAGACGGTTTCCGAAGAGCGCACGGGCGCGGCGCAGGGCATTGCCTATTTCTTCAACGGCTTCTTCATGGCGGCGGTGACGCTTGCTTCCGGCCCGCTTTACGACCGCTTGGGCGTCGATGGTTTCTGGGCGATGATCCCGATCGCGGTCATCGGCATGGCGCTGATCGGTCTCGCCGCGCGCTCAGCCCCAAAGCTCCCTGTTGGGGGGTGAAACCAGCGATCCCTGGTAGACGAGGCCGGGCTCGCGATCGCGTGCGAGAAGCAGCGGGCCATCGAGGTCGACGAAGTCGGCATCCTGCGCCAGGAGCACCGCCGGCGCCATGGCGAGCGAGGTGCCGACCATGCAGCCCACCATGATGCCGAAGCCGAGATCGCGGGCTCGGTCGCGCAATCTCAATGCCTCCGTCAGGCCGCCGGATTTGTCGAGCTTAATGTTGACGGCGTCGTAGAGACCGACCAGCGCGTCGAGGTCCTTTGCCGCATGCACGCTTTCGTCGGCGCAGATCGGCACCGGATGCGCGATCCGGCGCAGGATGTCGTCCTTGTCCGCCGGCAGCGGCTGCTCGATGAGCGTGATGCCGTGCTGAGCGGCGAAGGCCAGGTTCGCCTCGACATTTTGGTCCGTCCAGCCCTCATTGGCATCGAGGATGATGCGGCTTTCGGGGGCGGCCTCCGTCACCGCGCGAATCCGCGCCATGTCGTTGTCGCCGCCGATCTTGACCTTGAGCAAAGGCCGCGCGGCATTGGCGCGCGCCTGCGCGGCCATGGCTTCCGGTTCGGCAAGCGACAGCGTGTAGGCGGTTTCCAGCGGCTTGGGCGGAAGGACGCCGATCGCTGCCGCCACGGGCTTGCCGGTCAGCTTGGCTTCCAGATCCCACAGCGCGCAATCTATGGCGTTTCGCGCGGCGCCCGCGGGCATGGCAGCGAGCAGTGCGGTCCGGTCGATGCCGCCAGCGATCTGGTCGCGGATGACCTCGATGGCGGCATATACGCCCTCCATGGTCTCGCCGTAGCGCTTGTAAGGCACGCACTCGCCGCGCCCGGAACGTCCCCCGTCAGCGATCGTTACGGTGATGACTTCGGCCTCGGTTTTGGATCCGCGTGAGATGGTGAAGGTGCCGGCGATCGGGAATCGCTCCATTTCGACCGAAATGACACGCGCCATAATTTTCTTCTCCGGCTGTGCGACACCAGTCTGCCGGCAAATCGACACGCCAGTCCCGTCACGCTAAACAGGACGCCATGTTGACCATCCGCAAACGCGACGCAAGCGGCGAGGCCGCCGAGAACGGCGAGCATCGACCGCGCGTCACCGTGGGCGAAGAGGGCGGGGTGCTGGGCTGCGCGTTTTCCGGCGTGTGGACGACGCGCACCGTGGCGGCGGTCGATGCGGACATGCGCAAGATCGAGCAGAGAAGCGGCGCGAAACAGCTGATGCTCGATCTTTCCCACATCGAAAAGATCGACACGGCCGGGGCCTGGCTGATCGACCGGCTGGCCAGCGCCTTCGAGAAGAAAGGCGTCGAGGTCCATTTGCAGGGGCAAAGCGAGGTCGCCTCGATCCTGCTCGGCGCCGTCGGCGACGCGGTCCGCCGCGAGCCCGAATCGGGCCCGTCCGGGCCGCCCAACATCATCCTGCGCGCTCTGGAGCTGGTTGGCCGGCGGGTCTACGAGATGCGCGACGATTTCTTCGCCTCGATGAATATCCTCGGCGCCACGATCCGTGGCGCGCAGATGAAGCTCGGGCGCGGTCACGCAGTCAATCCGGCCGCGATCTTCAACCAGATCGATCGCATGGGCGTCGGCGCGATCCCGGTGGTGGTGCTGATGTCGGCCATCGTCGGCGCCATCGTCGCCCAGCAGGGCGCCTATCAGCTCAGCTATTTCGGCGCCAATATCTTCGTCGTCGACCTCGTCGGCGTGCTGATCCTGCGCGAGCTCGGCGTGCTGATGACGGCGATCATGCTCGCGGGACGTTCGGGCAGCGCCATCACCGCCGAGATCGGCTCGATGAAAATGCGCGAGGAGGTCGATGCGCTCAAGGTGATCGGCCTCAATCCGATCGGTGTGCTGGTGTTTCCCCGGCTCGTCGCGCTGGTGATCGGGCTGCCATGCCTCACCATCATCGCCAATTTCGCGGCGCTCGGCGGCGGCATCGTCGCCGCCTGGCTCTATTCCGATATCCCGCCGGCCGCGTTCATCGACAGGCTGCGCGTCGCCATCGATCTGAGCACCATCTTCGCCGGCCTGATCAAGGCGCCGTTCATGGCCCTGACCATCGGGATCATTGCGTCTGTCGAGGGCATGAAAGTCGGCGGCAGCGCCGAATCGCTCGGCCTGCACGTCACCGCTTCGGTGGTGAAGTCGATCTTCATCGTCATCATCCTCGACGGGCTTTTCGCCATGTTCTACGCAGCGATCGGCTTCTGAGATGGCGAACGGCAACGGCACCACGGCAGCGGAGCACACAAACGATGGCGAGATCGTGCTTTCGGTTCGCGACGTCACCGTCGCGATCGGCGACAAGCTGATCCTCGACAAGCTTTCGCTCGACATCAAGCGCGGGGAGATCCTCGGCTTTGTCGGCGCCTCCGGCGCCGGCAAATCGGTGCTGCTGCGCACCATACTGGGGCTGATGCCGAAGCAGTCGGGGACGATCAGCCTGTTCGGCGTCGATGTCGACAAGGCAAGCGACGCCGATCGCCTGCGCATCGATATGCGGCTTGGGGTCCTCTTCCAGCATGGGGCGCTGTTTTCGGCGCTGACGGTGCTGGAGAACGTGCAGGTGCCGATGCGCGAATATCTCGACCTGCCCAAGGCGCTGATGGATGAGCTCGCCATGCTCAAGATCGAGCTGGTCGGGCTGCCGACCGACGCCGCGCAGAAATTCCCGTCCGAACTTTCCGGCGGCATGATCAAGCGCGCGGCGCTGGCGCGTGCGCTTGCGCTCGATCCCGACATCGTCTTTCTGGACGAACCGACCTCCGGGCTCGATCCGATCAGCGCAGCCGAGTTCGACGAACTGGTCGTCAAGCTGCGCGACACGATGGATCTCACCGTCTACATGGTCACGCACGACCTCGACACGCTGTTCACCGCTTGCGACCACGTCGCGGTGCTCGGCAAGAAGCGGGTTCTGGTGGAAGGCACGATCGACGACATGCTGAAGAGCGATGAGCCGTGGGTGAAATCCTATTTCCGCGGAAAACGCGCCCGGCAACTTGATCTTGCGGCGCGCGCATAGCGATAAGTGGGGCGATGGAAACAAGAGCCAACTACGTCATCGTCGGCATCTTCACGCTGGGCGCGATCCTGGCGGCCTTCGCCTTCGTCTATTGGACGGCCGCCATCGGCGACAGGGGCGAAACGGCGATGCTGCGCGTGCGCATCCCAGGCTCGGCCTCCGGCCTCAGCCGCGGCAGCCTGGTGCTGTTCAACGGCGTCAGGGTGGGCGATGTGAAAAACGTCTATATCGATGGCGACGATCCGACCGTCGCCATTGCCGACGCCGAAATCGCCCGCTGGACACCGATCACCAAGTCGACGCAGGCCGACATCGGACTGACCGGCCTCAGCGGCCAGGCCAATATCGAGCTCAAGGGCGCCGACCCCAAGGAAGCCAGGCTGCTCGACGAGGCGGAGAAGGAAGGCAGGGTCGCCGAGATCGTCGCCAACCCGTCCGCGGTCACCAACCTTTTGCAGACGGCGCAGAACATCTTTACCCGCGCCGACAAGGTGCTTAGCGAGCTCGAAGGCTTCACCAAGGACGTTCGCGAGCCGCTGACGCAGACGATCAAGAACGTCCAGACCTTCTCGGACGCGCTGGCCAAGAATTCCGACGGCATCGACAAGTTCCTGTCGGCGGTGAGTTCGCTTTCGGATCAGCTGAAGAATGTCTCCGGTCGGCTCGACAGCACGCTGAAGGCCGCCGAAGGCCTGCTCAATTCCGTCGACAAGGACCAGATCAAGAGCATCGTGGCCAATGTCGACACGGTGACAGCAAATCTGAAGGAGACTTCGAAGCAGTTCGATACGGTCATCGGCAACGTCAACACGGCGGTCGGCTCGATCAACGATTTCGCCAAGCAGACGCAAGGGACACTGGCCAAGGTCAACGGCGTGCTCGACGGCATCGATCCGGCCGACGTCAAGGAGGCTTTGGCCAACATCCAGAAAGCCAGCGCCAGCGCCGACAAGGCGGCCTCGGACATCGCCAAGGTCACCGACAAGATCGCCAACCGTTCCGACGACATCAATGACACGATCAAGAATGCCCGCCAGCTTGCGCAGCGCCTCAACGACGCCTCGGTGCGCGTCGACGGCATCCTGGCCAAGGTCGACAAGCTCCTCGGTTCCGGCGAGGCCGACGGCGTGATGGCCGATGCGAGGGCGACGCTCAAATCCTTCAAGCAGGTGGCCGACACGCTGAACTCCCGCCTCGGCACCATCGTCGACAACCTGTCACGCTTCTCCGGCCAGGGGCTGCAGAACGTCGAGGCGCTGGTGCAGGACAGCCGCCGCTCGATCAATCGCATCGAGGAAGCGGTGACCGATCTCAGCCGCAACCCGCAGCGCATCCTGTCCGGCGGCGAGGGCGAGGTCCGGCAGTTCGACGGAAGGGCAAGGCGTTGACTTCGGCCGCCGCGACCGCCAAGAAAATGAACCGCGAATGCGGGTTGATCGGGGACAACGGGGATCGCGCGTGAAGTCGGTCAGGGTGGTAGCGGGTAGTTTGAGATCGTCCGCGGCGGCATTGCTGGTGCTTACGCTTGCCGGCTGTGCGGTCCTGGGCGGCAAGCCGGCGCCGCTCGACACGTTCGAACTGTCCGCGCCGTCGGTCGACGTGCATGCGCACAGCCGCCGCCAGATCCTGATCGCCCAGCCCTCGGCGCTCAAGGCGCTGGACAGCCAGAACATCGTCATCAGGCCTTCGGACCGCTCGATCCAGTTCCTGAAAGGCGCGCAATGGGCGGACCGGCTGCCGCTGATCGTGCAGGCGAGGCTGGCCGAGACCTTCCAGCGCTCCGGCAGCTTTGCCGGCGTCGGCAAGCCGGGCGAAGGGCTGGCCATCGACTACCAGATCATCGCCGAGGTGCGCTCCTTCGAGGTGCGGGTCAATGGCGGCGAGCATGCCGACGTCGACCTGTTCGTGCGCATCCTGAACGACCGCAACGGAGAGGTGCGCGCCTCGAAGGACTTCACCGCGAGCGCGCCGGTTTCCGGCAGCGGCAATGCGGCTTACGTCCGCGCGCTGGACAATGCCTTCGGCCAGGCGGCGACCGACATCGTCCGCTGGGCCGATTCGACGATTTGAGCGAGGCTCCAGGCAAGCCACGTTTTTTCAGAGCCGTGATGACCGTAAGTTTTATTCAACGGACGTTTTCGGTTGATGGTGATGAGGTGACCTGCCGTTTCTTTTCGCCCGAACCAGAGGACGGGGGAGATTTCTTATGTTGGTATGAAATAGGATGGCCCGAAGGCTCGCGCACGTTCAGGGCGCGTGGGATCGATGCGGTGCAGGCGCTATTGCTTGCCATGCAAATGGCCCATGCTGATCTTTTGTCAGAACGCGAAAGACATGGACGGCAAGTGTTGTGGCTCGATCAGCGTAGTCTTGGATTGCCCATCGCTAATTCAATTCGCGACTTGGATCCCGACGGCGGGTTCTGAACTTTGCAGAGACGAAAAAGGCGGGCTTTCGGCCCGCCTTTTGATTCCTGGAGCTGCCCGGCTCAGTGCAACCGGCCGCTGGCATGGGCCAGCATGGTGTAGACCTTGCCGGTGTCGGAGGTCAGATAGGTCTGCGCCATGATGTTGTCGCGGTCGTTGCGCGAGACGTCCTTGAGCAGCTTCTCGAAATCCTCGCAGTAGCGGTCGACCGCAGCGCGGAATTCCGCCTCGGCCTGGTACTTGCGGCGGATCTCGTCGAAGGTCTGCTGGCCCTTGAGCGTGTAGAGGCGACGGGTGAACACGTCGCGCTCGCCGCGCCGGTAGCGGTTCCACAGCTCGATCGAGGCGTCGTGGTCGATGGCCCGCGCAATGTCGACGGAAAGCGAGTTGAGCGATTCCATGACATGCAGCGGCGAGCGCTGGGCAGGCGTCGCGCGCGGCGCTTCCGCCGGCGCTGCCGGCCGAAGCTCTTCCTCGCGCGAGGCGTTGGTCAGGAGATCGCGCACCCAGCCGCCCTGCTGCGTCTTGCCGTTCTCACGGCGCGGCGCCTCGGCGGGACGTTCCAGGTCAAGCGTGCCGCGCAGCGTGGTCTCGGCGAGCGGCGCCTGAGGGGCGCGCGCCGCCGGTTGCGGCTGCTGCTGAGGCTGCGGGGCCGGCGGGCGGCGCAGCGGCGGCTCGGCGGCGCGGGCCGGTGCCTGCGGAGCAGGGCGCAGACCGCGAGGTTCGCCCTGTTCGCTCGAGCCGCTGCGGCCGGATTTCGCAACGATATCCGACAGTTCCTTGAGCGCATTGATCTGCTCAGCGACGGCGCGGCGGATGGCCGAGGTCGATTCCTTGGCCTCTTCCGGCATCTCGATGACGCCCTTCTTCAGCTCGGCGCGGGTGAGATCCAGCTCGCTCTTGATCGAGCCTGCGGTGCGGCGCATCTCCTCGGTCGCGTCGGCAAAGCGGCGCGTTGCCGAATCGACGACCTCGGCGATCGCGGTGCGGATCTTCTCCGCCGATTCCATCGTCCGGCCCTCGGCGGTCTGCATCGTCTGACCGACGAGGCTCTCGAAGGAACGCATCACCTTCTCGAGGTCTTCCGACTTCTTGACCAGGCCGACGGCGAGGTCCTCCAGCGAGGACTGGCGCTCCAGCGTGTGCTCGAGATTGCTTTGCGCGGAGCTGAGCAGGTTCGAGGCGCTGGAAAGCAGCCGGCTGTGCTCGTCGAACTTGGTCGCGATCGCGGCCACCTCGCGCAGCGTCGCCGATGACAGGTCGGTGAGCCGCGTCGTGTTGGAATCGACCAGACGCGCCGAGCTGGCGAAGGTCTGGGCGGCCTTCTCCGTGGTCGAGGCGAAGCTCTGCGTGCTGCCAGAAAGCCGCTCCTCGACCTGGCCGAGATTGACGGCAGCCTGCTCGATGAGCTGGCCGAGCTGCGCGCTGGAGGTCGTCATGCGGCCAATTAGGTCGGCCACGCTGTCGGCAAGCGAGGAACGCGCGCCTTCGACGGCCGACAGCGTTTCGGCCGTGCGGCTGGCGAGAGCATTGACGAGATTCGTGTTCTCGCTACGCAGCTTCTCGGCCGCGCGTTCGGTGACCTCTTCCATGCTGCGCTGCAGTTCGGAGCCGCCCTGGGCGAAGCGCTCGACCAGCGGCTTGGCCGTCTCGTCGAGGATCTTCGCCATCTCGGCCGAACGCGCCGCGAGCATGGTGTTGAGCTCGCGGGTGTTGGCGCCGATCGTGCGCGCGGCCTCGTTGGTGCTCTGGCCGATATGCTGGCCGACCGCCGTGAAGGTCTCGGCGATGACGTTGGCGCGCGAGATCAGCTGAGCCTCGGCGCTGGAGACCTGCTCGCTGAGCTTCTGGCCCATCGTCTCTGCGGTGTAGGCGAGGCGGTTTTCCACGCTCGCGACCTGGTCCTCGACGCGCGCGGCGGCAGCCGCGGCGCTCGCGGCAATCCGCTCGTCGGCGCCGGACAGCGCCTGCTCGATCTCGCGGGCATGCACGGCGAGCTCCTGGCCGGTCTGGCGCGCGCGGTCGGCGACACGCTGCTCGGTGGCGGCGAAGGCGCCGACGATCGTGTCGGCATGCTCGCCGATCGTCGAGCTGGTCGAAGCGATGCGCGACACCAGGCGGTTGTCGGCGTCGTCGAAGATGCGGCCGATCTCGCCGGCGCGGGCGGAAAGCGCTTCCGAGCCCTCGGCGATGCGCGCCATGAGCTGCTGGTCGGCGCCGTCGAAGATGCGGCCGAGATCGGAGGCGCGGGCGGCCAGCGCTTCGGCCGATTCGGTGATGCGCATCGACAGCCGCTCGTCCGCGCCCTCGAAGTTGCGCAGGATGTCACCGGCACGCGAGGCCAGCGACTGCGCCGTCTCGACGGCGCGGGCAACCAGCTTCTGGTCGGCCGCGTCGAAGGTGTTGGCGATCTCACCGGCGCGCGTGGCCAGCTTGTCGGCAGTTTCCTCGGCGCGAGCCATGAGCGAGTTCGACGCGTCGTCGGCGCGCGCCATCAGCATGTTGGACGTGTCCTGGGCACGTTCGTGCAGGCGACGGTCGGCCGCCTCGAAGGCCTGGGCGATGTCCTCGGCCCTGGCAAGCAGCGCGGCGGAGGTCTGCTCGGCGCGTTCGGCGATCTTGCGATCGGCGTCGCTGAAGGCCGCACCGGCCTGCTCATGCAGGGTGCTGGTGACTTCCATGACCTTGTCGCGCAACGCGCCCGCCACGAACACCGCGGTCTTCTCCAGCACGCCGCGCACATTGTCGACACCGGTCGACAGCGCTCGCTCCATGGTGCTGGCGCGTTCTTCGATGACACCGGTCTGGCGGCTGAAGGCCTGCTCGATCTTCTCGACATCGGCGGCGATCGCTGCCGAAATGTCGCTGCTCCGCGCGGCGATCTGGTCGATATGGCCGGAGACCGAACGGTCGACGTCCTTGCGCGTATCGGCGAGCTTGGCGAGATCGTCCTCCAAGGCGCGGGCCAGCATGTCGCGGCCTTCTGACAGCTTGCCGACATGGCCGGCGATGACGTCGTCGATCTCGGATCGGCTTTCGGTCAGCTTCTGGAGGTCGGCTTCGAGGGCGCGCCTAAGGATATCGCGGCCCTCGGCGAGCTTCTCGACCTGGCCGGCGACAAGACCGTCGATCGAGGCGCGGCTTTCGGCCAGCTTGGCGAGATCGGCTTCAAGGGCGCGCGTGAGGATATCGCGGCCTTCGGAGAGCTTCTCAACCTGGCCAGCGACGAGGCCGTCGATGCCGGCACGGCTTTCGGCCAGCTTGGCAAGGTCCGCTTCAAGGGCGCGCGTGAGAATATCGCGGCCTTCGGCGAGCTTTTCGACCTGGCCGGCGACAAGGCCGTCGATCGAGGCGCGGCTCTCGGCGAGCTTGGCAAGGTCGGCTTCGAGTGCCCGCTTGAGGATGTCGCGGCCTTCCGCCAGCTTCTCGACCTGGCCGGCGACCAGACCGTCGATGCTGGAGCGGCTCTCGGCGAGCTTGGTGAGGTCGTCCTCCAGCGCCTTGGACAGCGTCGCGCGGTTCTGCGACAACTGGTCGGCATGGGTCTGCATGAGGCCGCTGGCATTGGCCATATCGACGTCGAGCGCGCGCGAGAGTTCGGCGCGATGGCCGGTGATCTTCTGCGAATGATCGACGATCGCGCCCTGGATCGTGTTGAGATCGGCTTCCAGCGCGCGCTTGAGGATATCGCGGCCTTCGGCCAGCTTCTCGACCTGGCCGGCGACCAGCCCGTCGATGCTGGAGCGGCTCTCCGCCAGCTTGGCGAGATCGTCTTCGAGCGACTTGGACAGCACCGAACGGTCCTGAACGAGCCGGTTCTGATGTTCGGCAACGGCGCCGCTGACATTCTGAAGGTCATCCTCCAGGGCTCTCGATAGGGCCGAGCGGTCTTGCGCCAGCTTGTTCTGATGATCGGCAATGGCGCCGCTGACGGCCTGCAGATCGGCTTCGAGGGCCTTCGACAGTTGCGAGCGATCCTCCAGCACCTTGTCTGAGTGTCCCGCAATGGCACCCTTGATGGTGTTGAGGTCGGCCTCCAGGGCGCGCTTGAGGATATCGCGGCCTTCGGCAAGCTTCTCGACCTGGCCGGCGACGAGGCCGTCGATCGAGGCACGGCTTTCAGCCAGCTTGGCGAGGTCGGCTTCCAGCGTCTGCGACAGCAGGCCGCGATCCTCGGCGAGCTTGCCGGCGTGGCTGTCGATCAGGCCGCGGATGCCGCTCAGATCGCTTTCTAGCGCGCGGCTCAACTCGCCGCGGTCCTCGGCGAGCTTGGTCGAATGGGTCTCGACCAGGTTCCTGATGCCGATGATGTCGGTTTCGAGCGCCTTGGCCAGCACGGCGCGGCCCTCGGCGATCTTCTCGACCTGGCTGGCGACGAGGCCGTCGATCGAGGCGCGGCTGTCCTGCAGCTTGCCGAGATCGGCTTCCAGGGCGCGCGCCAGGATATTGCGGCCCTCGGCCAGCTTCCCGACATGGCCGGCGACCATTTCGTCAATCATCGTGCGGGCTTGAACGAGTCTGCCGGAGTCTTCGTTCAAAGCCTGGGACAGCCGGTTGCGACCCTCTTCGAGCTGCTCCAGATGGCTGCCAAGCGATGCATCGATGGCGGCGCGCGACTCGTTCACCTTGCGCAGATCTTCTTCCAGCGCCCGCGAGATCAAGCCGCGGCCTTCCGCCAGCTTCTGCACCTGGTTGGTGACGGCCGCATCGATTGCCGCGCGGCCCTCGGCGAATTTCGCCAAGTCCTCCTGCATGGCGGCAGCCATGCGTTCGCGGCTCTCGGAAAGCGAGCGGCTGTGGTTCTCGACGGCTTCCTCGATGCCGACACGGGCATCGGCAAGCCGCTGGATATCGGAATCGAAGGAGCGCGACACCACATGCCGGGCGGCCTCCATGCGGCCGGCGAAGTCGGTGGCGCGGGCTTCGAGCATGGAGGAGGTGGACGAGATGATGTCGGCCATATCGGCGCCGATCTGGGTCTTGCCCTGATCGATCATCGCCGACAGCGTGTCCTTGCTCTCCGCGAAGGCATGGGCGATTTCCTTCGCGCGTTCCACCATCGTCTCGTTGATCTGGCGGGCGCGCGCTTCGAGGGCGGCGTTGAGCTTCTGCGTGCCGGTGTCGAGCGCTTCGGCGCGGGTCTGGAATTCGCTGATCAGCGCCTGGCCGCGTTCGGCCAGTGTCCGTTCGATGCCGCTAAGGCTCGCCTCGAATTCGGAGTTCAGCGTGCGGGCGGCGCCGCCGAGCAGCGAGACCATGCCATTCGTGCGGTCGTCGAGCAGGTCGGTCAGCGAGCGGGTAAGGCCGTCCGTGGTGTCGGTAAGCTTGGCGATACGGGTATCGAGCAGGCTGGCGAAGGCCTCGCCGGAGGTCGAAAGCCGATCGGTGATGTTGTCCAGGCGCGATTCGACGGAATCGAAGATCGACGTCGAGCTTTCATTGATGCGATCGATCAGCGTGTCGCCGGAATTGTTGATCGTCATCGACAGCTTGGTCGACGCGTTGAGGATCGAATCGCGGATGATGTCGCTGGCCGCGCCGATCTCGTCGCGCAGCGTCTCGTGGGCGCTGGCGATGGAGGCGCGCACGCGCTCGGCATGGGTGACGACCGCCTCGCGCTCGCTGCCCAGACCGTCGACGAGAGACCGGATGCGGGCCTCGTTTTCGGAATAGGAGCGTTCGATCTGGGTGACTTCGCCATGGACCAGCGTCTCGAGCTCGACGGCGCGGGCCAGAGTGCGCTCGATGCCTTCGCCCATCGCCGCCACCTCGCGGCGAACGGCCTGGCCGATCATCATGACGCGGTCCTGGGCAAGGTTTTCAGGCTCCGCCAGGCGGAAGGCGACCTCGGTCATCGACTGCGCGGCGATGCGCATTTCCTGTGCGCGCCGAATCATGGCGGCGAAAGCCCAGAACAGGATGACCGGAACGATCGCGGCCACCGCCAGGCCGATCAACTCGGGACGGGCGAAGAACTGGTCGAAGGTGCGGATCTTCCAGATGCCAGGACCGAACAGGAGGTTGGCCAAGCCGCCGGCGCCGGCGATCCAGGCCAGCGAGATAAAGGCGATCACCCAGTAGACGGTGCTCGATGCACGCCGGTTGAGGCTGTGCAGCAGCGTCTTGTAGTCCTTCTGGCGGTCGTCATTGGCGGGCGTGAAGCCGGCCGGCTGTCCGTTGCGCGGCTCGACCGGGCGCAGGTCGGCCGGCTTAGCCGCGGGCGCCCTCGGAGGCTGGGGGGCGGCGGGCTGAGGGTTGTTCGCGGGCTCTGTCCGCTGGCTGCGGCCTTCGCGCGCCAGCTCGTCGGCAGCTGCCGATATCTGCGCTTCGAGATCCTCCATCGACGCCGCCATGTCGAGCCCGCCTTCGTCGCCGGCCAGGTCAAGGTCGAGCGCCTTTTCCAGTTCCGCGGCTACGTCATTCTCGAGAGACTTGGTCGTCGTTGGTTTCTTAGCCATGCCTTCGCTACCCTGTACTAGCTGCCGCGGGACTTATGATTTTGGCCGGATTCTGGCCCGATTCTAGCTTGTCTATCCCGAGCAGGAGGCTGAAAAATGGACCTTCGTATCGTAATGACACACAGGGGTAAAGAAAACATGCATTCCCGGCGATACGTAAAACTTTAAATATAAGGTTAACGGAAGCGTGATCCGGCCGCCTCCCTGACAACATTTTTCCCCTCCAATCGTTAACCCGTTGGCGACCGGAAACGCCTATTTTCTCGGGCTCGTCTGCCCGCTTGATGGAGTTGCAGTGCGTATGCGTGGCGAAAGTGGTATTGCGTTTTCCATGCCGGGGGGAGATGCCTCCGGAACGGCTCGAGCCCGACCTGTGGATCTCGGCCATCTGGCGCGCCAGACAATGGGCGACCGCGACCTCGAACGGGAGGTGCTGGCGCTGTTCGTGCAGCAGTCGCTCAATGTTCGTGACCAGATCGCGGACGCCGACACCAGGCAGAGGGTACTTCTGGCGCACGGCTTGAAGGGCTCGGCGCGCGGCATCGGCGCGTTCGCGGTCGCCGAATGCGCGGCGATCATCGAGAAGCAGCCGGAAGACGTCCGGGCGCTCAAGCGGCTCGGCATGCTGATCGAGGAAGTGCGCGACTTCATCGCGGGCATCAGCCGCTAGCACTATCTTTCTGAAAAACGTCATTTCGTGGCGCTTTCGCGCCGCAGTTGACTTGTCCGGTGGAGTGATTATCTCCGTCGCGACTCCTCAGGTGACTTAATGACCAAGCTGACTTACATCGCCCATGACGGGACCCGATTTGACGTGGAGGCCGAAAACGGCTCGACCGTCATGGAAAACGCCATCCGCAACGCGGTGCCCGGCATCGAGGCCGAATGCGGCGGCGCCTGCGCCTGCGCGACCTGCCATGTCTATGTCGACGAGGCATGGACGGCCGAGGTCGGCGAGCCGGAGGCGATGGAAGAGGACATGCTGGACTTCGCCTACGACGTCCAGCCGAATTCTCGCCTCTCTTGCCAGATCAAGGTGCGCGACGCGCTGGACGGGCTGATCGTGCGCGTGCCCGAACGCCAGGGCTGAAGCCAGCTTCCAGTTTTCTTCGTGCTGGCTGCTTGGCAGCAGGCAATAGCTCATGCAGTCTCGCTCCATTCCCAGAAGGGGCGCAGCGCATGAGCAATACCACCAAGACGGACGTTCTCATTGTCGGCGCAGGGCCGGTCGGCCTTTTCGCCGTGTTCGAGCTCGGCCTGCTCGACATGAAATGCCATCTCATCGACATTCTCGACCGTCCCGGCGGCCAGTGTGCCGAGCTCTATCCGGAAAAACCGATCTACGACATTCCGGGCTGGCCAACGATCTCCGCGCAAGGCCTGGTCGACAAGCTGATGGAGCAGATCCATCCGTTCAAGCCGGAGTTCACTTTCAACCGCATGGTCTCCAACCTGGAAAAGCTCGACGACGGCAGCTTCCGCGTCGCTACCGACGAGGGCGAGCTGTTCGAGGCCAAGGTGGTGGTAATCGCCGCCGGCGGTGGCTCGTTCCAGCCCAAGCGCCCGCCCATTCCGGGCATCGAGGCCTATGAAGGCAAGAGCGTCTTTTATTCGGTCCGGCGCATGGAGGAATTCCGCGGCCACGATCTCGTCATCGTCGGCGGCGGCGATTCGGCGCTCGACTGGACGCTTAACCTGCAACCGATCGCCAACAGCGTGACGCTGGTGCATCGCCGCCCGGAATTCCGGGCGGCACCCGACAGCGTCAACAAGATGTATGCCTTGCAGGAGATGAAGCAGCTCAAATTCCTGGTCGGTCAGGTCAGCGGGCTTGCCGGGACCGACGGCCAGTTGTCATCGGCGACCATCAAGGGCGGTCCGGACGGCGACGTTGAGGTGCCATGCACCCGCATGCTGCCCTTCTTCGGCCTCACCATGAAGCTCGGACCGATCGCCGAATGGGGCCTCAACCTCAACGAGAACCTGATCCCGGTGGACACCGAGAAGTTCCAGACCTCGATCCCGGGCATCTTTGCCGTGGGCGACATCAACTGGTATCCCGGCAAGCTCAAGCTGATCCTGTCAGGCTTCCACGAGGTGGCGCTGATGGCACAGGCCGCCAAGCGCATCGTCAGCCCGGGCGAGCGCATCGTCTTCCAATATACGACCTCATCGACCAGCTTGCAGAAGAAGCTCGGCGTCCAAGACTGAGTATGTTGAATTCAGGCGATGCCGGCCGGACCTGAATCTCAACGCACCTCGGAGAGATTACTCCGCAAGCACCGGCGCGGCGTGCTCGTCGCGGCCGCGCAGTTCCTTTTCCGGCATGAGCGCCAGCACGATCAGCGCAGGGACAAGCGTGATCCCGGTGGTGAGGAAAATCATCACGAACGGCAGCGCCGATGACAATTCGATACGCGTCGCGGCGCCTTCGGACGACAGCGGCAAGCCGTAGCCGAGCGCCACCGCGCCAAGGATTGCCACGCCGAGCGCGCCGCCCAGCGTGCGCAGGAAGGTCAGCACGCCGGTCGCCACGCCCAGGTGAGCGCGGTCGACGGCGTTCTGGACCGAGACGGTGGCGACCGGGAAGGTCGTTCCGCTGCCCAGGCCCGTGAGCGTGGTCAGGATCAGGACTTCGAGCAGCGAGGCGTGTCCCGCAATGGCACTGAGCACGCCAACGCAGACGATGGCAAGGCTGACGCCGATCATGGCGATGCGCTTGTAATGGACAAAACGCGGGATCAAACGGCCGCTGAGGGTGGCGCCGGCGACCGTGCCGAGCAGCAGGCCCAGCATGGCCATGCCGGATTCGCTGACCGAAAGCCCGACGATCGACTGCAGGTAGACCGGCAGGTAAACCGACGCGCCGATGTTTGCCGCCTGCAACAGGAACATCGACAGCGTGCCGGCGAGCACGATCGGGTTGCCCAGCACGTCGAGGGAGATCAAGGGCTCGGCCGCTTTCAGCAGCCTCAGCGCGAAGAAAGCCCAGAACACGGCCGAGCAGGCCACCAGCGCAAGGATTTCGCGGGAGAACCAGGGATAGGCGCTGCCGCCCCAGTTCAGCGCCAGGAGCAGCAGCGACGTAGCGATGACCAGCAGCACGGCGCCGAGCCCGTCGATGCGATGGTTCTTGGCCGCGATCGGCAGCTTCTTCAGCGGGTTGTTGATGATGGCCATGGCAAGGAAGCCGATCGGCAGGTTGATCCAGAAGATCAGCGACCAGTGCAAATGCTCGGCAAAGACGCCGCCGAGCAGAGGGCCGGCGACGCTGGCCACCGCCCATGTGCCGGAGATCCAGGCCGAGTAGCGGGCGCGCTCGCGCGGCGGCACGAGATCGCCTATGACCGTCTGGGCCAGCGCGAAGAGACCGCCGCCGCCGGCGCCCTGGATGGCGCGGCCGATGACCAGCACCAGCATGTTGGGCGCGAGCGCGCTGACCAGCGACCCGAGCAGAAAGACCATAATGGCGGCGTAGATGACGGAACGGCGACCATAGACATCCGAGATCCTGCCGTAGAGCGGCGCCATCGCGGTCGCAGTCAAAAGATAACCGGTGACAATCCACGGCAGATACTCGGCATAGCCAAGCGCGAGCGCGATCGTCGGCAGCGCGGGGGCGACGATTGTCTGGTCAAGGGCTGCCAGCAGCATCGACAACAGCACGCCACCGATGATGGCGTTCTTCTCGCTCTCGCTCATCGGCGCGGCTTTCTGCGCCATCGTCTCGACGGTCTGGTCCATGCATCATTTCTTTCAAAGGCAGGTGCTTGGCGCGCCAAGGTGGCTTTGGCTGGTCGCGCCTGTCATTTCCCATCGTGGATAGGGGGTGTTTCGAACCCGCTATATGTCGTTCGATATAGGCCGTTTTCGACCGTCCTTCGAAAGTTTTCCCCGTCGGGCACCATGCTTGGGCGAAATTGGCCTCGGATGCGGCTTGCTTCGGGTCAAGGCGGCGGCAGCTGGCCGGCTTCAATGCGCTGCATCCGATAGCGCATCAGCCGAAGGATGCGGCTTTCGAAATTGGCGCCCTCGACCCGGTCGAAGCGCACCTGGTCCTGATCGTGCCTGGCGAGCTCGGCTGCCTGGATCGACGCGGCCTCCGCTTTTGCCTGTTCGCACGTCTTTTGCGTGGGGCTGGCCTTCAGCGCGTCCTCGAGCGAGCGCGCATGGTTCTTGGCGATCTCGACATGGCGTTCCTCATGCCGTTTGATGTCGGCCGAGAGCGTGTCCCAGAACAGCCTAACGTCGGGATCGGCTTTGCGCGGGCGCCGCCACTCGGGGAGGATCACCTTGACCTTCACGGTGACGGCCGCATCGGCGATGCGGCAGGACTGCGCGCTCTGGGCGTAGCTGATACGGGTCGTAAAGGCCATCTGCGTGGCGCCTGGATGTCGCGATCCGGTGCTCTTCACTTCGGGGCCGTTTCTCGACAGCTGGTTCTGGATATCGTCGAGCGTGCGGCCGCCGACGCTGAAATAGCTGTAGGTCTTCACCAGATTCGCGGCGACCGCCGGCGTGGCGGCGAGCGCGAGCATCAGGGCGCAGAGCAGGGGACGCTTCATCATATTGCCTCTTCACGCACCTTGCTTTAGGGCCGTCGCCAGCGCAACGGAATTGATTTCCGGCGGATCACGCATGGTTGATGGACAATGACGACAAGGCGATGGCAGTTGGCGCATGGGCGCTATCTCGACCTCGGTCCGAAGGCGGTCGTCGTCGGCATCCTCAACGTGACGCCTGACAGTTTTTCGGACGGCGGTTTGTTCATCGCGCCGGGAAAGGCGCTGGAGCAGGCGCGCCGGATGGTGAAAGAGGGCGCTGCCGTGATCGATGTCGGCGGGGAATCGACGCGGCCGGGTTTCGCTCCGATCACGGCTGAAGAAGAGCAGGGTCGCGTGCTGCCGGTCATCGCGGCGCTCGCCGCTTCCGGCGAGGCGCTGATCTCGGTCGACACCTATCGCGAGGACACCGCGCGGCGCGCAGTCGCCGCCGGCGCCCATATCGTCAACGATGTCTGGGGGCTGCAGCGGGAGCCCGGCATCGCGCGCGTCGCCGCCGAAACCGGCGCCGGGCTCATCATCATGCACACCGGCCGCGAGCGGCAGAAACTGCCTGATGTGATCGACGACCAGTTCCTGTTCCTGCGCAAATCGCTCGAGATCGCGCGTGCGGCCAACGTCGCCGACAGTCAGATCGTGCTCGATGCAGGCTTCGGCTTCGCCAAGGAAACGGCGGCGGAGAACCTCGACCTGATGGCGCGGTTTTCGGAGCTTCAGGCGCTCGGCTACCCGCTGATGGCGGGAACCTCGCGCAAGCGCTTCATCGGCACCGCGACCGGGCGCGAGCCTGGCGATCGGGCCGCCGGCACGGCGGCGACGAGCGTCATCCTGCGCTTGAAGGGGGCCGACCTGTTTCGCGTCCACGATGTCGCAATCAACGTGGACGCGCTGGCGCTGACCGATGCTATGCTTGCCCGCGAAACCGAGCCTCCCCCCGGACCCTGATCATGTACGTCATCCGTATGAAGAATTGCGCCTTCTTCGCCCGCCACGGCGTGCTTGACGAGGAGGAGACGCTTGGCCAACGTTTCTATGTCGATGCCGAGCTGACCGTCGAACCCAGCCGTCCGCTGACGGAGGATTCCATCGAGGATACCGTCAACTACGGCGTCGCCTTCGCGGTCATCGAGAAGATCGTGACCGGACATCGCCGCTTCCTGATCGAGGCGCTGGCGCTGGAGGTCGCAAAGGCGCTGACAGCGCGCTTCTCGCAGATCAGGAAGGCCGCGATCACCGTGCGCAAGCCGAACGCCCCGGTGCCCGGCGTGCTCGATTATGTCGAGGTGACCGTTGTCTGGCCAGAATAGCGTCGTCTATCTCAGCCTCGGCGGCAATCTCGGCGATCCGGCGAGGTCCATGGGCGCGGCATTGCGCATACTGGATGGCGACGACGCGACGCGCGTCACCGCGGTCTCGTCGCTCTACCGCACGCCGCCCTGGGGCAAGCTCGACCAACCCGATTTCCTCAACGCCGCCGCGGCGATCGAGACGGCGCTCTCGCCGCGCGCGCTGCTCGACCTTTGCCTCGACGTCGAGAGGCGATTGAAGCGCGTGCGCGAGGAGCGCTGGGGGCCGCGCCTGATCGACATCGACATCCTAGTGTTCGGCGACCGGGTTATTCACGAGACCGGGCTCGAAGTGCCGCATCCGCGCATGCTGGAGCGCGCCTTCGTGCTGGCGCCGCTGGCCGAGATCGCGCCGGGGCTTTCGATCGGCGGCAGGAGCGTCTCGGAACGGCTCGGCGCCGTCGACACATCAGGGATCGAGCGGCTTCCGTCCGGCCGGGAGTGGTGGTTGGCTTAACGTCGCCTAGTTCTCGACAACGAAAGTGCCGCCGGCGTCTTGGTAGACGAACAATTCGACAGCGTCGTACTTTTGGCGGTCAGTCGATATCGCCAGGAAATCATACTCGCCCAAATGCAAGATGACCTCTTGTTTGGTCGATGTAACGCGCTCGATTCTTGCCGCTGTATCGCTCATGCGCAGAGACACCTCCGTATGGATAGCGAGCCCAGTGCCGTCGGTGAAAAGAACGCTGATCCCAAACCCCGGTTCGTTCTTTTCGACAGAGCGGATTGACTTGCCAATCATTCGCGCTTCGAAGCTTCTCACAATACGATTCCCAATTTGTGGTTAACCGGCATCAACCGGAAAAACCGCCGCCGTCGAGAAATGTCTGTTCCTCGGGCGTCGTCTCTCGACCGAGCAACCTGTTTCGATGCGGAAAGCGACCGAAGCGCTCGATGATTTCCAGATGCTCCTCGGCATATTTAAGATCGTTCGCGGCTCGCGCGGCGGTGAGTTCCACTGAACGCTTCTGATCGCCAAGCGATTCCGAATGCTCGAATGGAAGGTAGAGGAAGACGCGCAGAGCCTCGTCGAGTTCCAGATCCTGTCCGGCGGCGATCGCCCGGTCGGCAAAATGCCTTGCCAGCGGGTCGGTCGCGTACATGTGGCCGGTGCCGCGGAAGCAGTTGCGCGGGAACTGATCGAGCAGGATCATCAGCGCCAGCGATCCTTCAGCATGGGCGTTCCAGTCGTCGCATTCGCGCCGCGCGGCTGCGTAATGCAACTCAAGGAAGCGGCTGCGGAAATCGGTGTCGAAGGCGTCGTTCTTCTCGAACCAGGCGTCCTCGCCGGCGTCACGCCAGAATTTGGTGACCGAAAGCGCCCGCGCGTCGAGCTCTGCCATGCCTTGCCCCTCAGTTGTTGGTCTCTGCCTCGTTCAGCACAACGGCTGTTTCTTGGTTCAGCGCGCGGCCGGCCCGGCGCGGTTGCGTGAGCGGCGTCGGGATCGGCGTGCCGATGTTGCCCTTGAGGAAACGCTGGCCGGCGCGGATGCCCTCGGCAAGCTGCGTTTCGAAGCGAGCGGTATCGCGACGGCGCAC
The DNA here is from genome assembly GCF_003952405.1 of Mesorhizobium sp. M2A.F.Ca.ET.043.02.1.1. NCBI lineage: Bacteria > Pseudomonadati > Pseudomonadota > Alphaproteobacteria > Hyphomicrobiales > Phyllobacteriaceae > Mesorhizobium > Mesorhizobium sp. M2A.F.Ca.ET.043.02.1.1. The sequence continues at coordinate 102,714 of NZ_CP034445.1, read as the reverse complement.
GTCCTCGATGACCTCGGCAACCTCCTCCGGATCGACGCCCAATGCCTCCAGCGCCGAGCCGCCGAAGACGAGCGCCGATTCGAAGGTTTCGCGCAATTGGTAGTCGACGCCGGCTCGAATGAGCTGCAGCGCCGTGCCGCGGTCGTAGGCGCGCGCCAGCATGGTGACCAGCGGGAATTCGGCCTTGATCAGCTGCGCGATGCGCACGGCGGCGTCCGGCTTGTCGACGCAGATCAGCACCGCGTGGGCCCGCCCGGCGCCGGCCGCATGCAGGATATCGAGCCTCGTGCCGTCGCCATAATAGACCTTGAAGCCGAAATTGGCCGCCGCCTGGATCATCTCCACCTCGTTGTCGATGATCGAGACGTCCAGCCCCCGCAATAGCAGCGGCTGGCTTGCGATCTGGCCGAAGCGGCCGAAACCGATGATCAGCACGCTGCCGGTGAGGCCCTCGGCGATGTCGACGCCGTCGAGCGACTGCTCGTCGCGCGGGGTGAGGTAGCGCAGCGCCAGGATCGCGAGCGGCGTCAGCACCATCGAGATGATGACGATGGCGGTGAGCGTGGCGTTGGCCTGGCCGTCGATGATGCCGACCGCGGCAGCGGACGAATAAAGCACGAAGGCGAACTCGCCGCCCTGCGCCATGAAGACGGCGCGTTCTAGCGCCTCGCGATGGCCGCTCTTCAGGATGCGCGCGACGATGTAGATGCCGAGCGCCTTCATGACCATGTAGGCGACGACATAGATGGCGACGAGCCGCCAGTTATGGGCAACGACGCTCAGGTCGAGCGACATGCCGACGGCGAGGAAGAACAGGCCGAGCAGGATGCCGCGAAACGGCTCGATATCGGCTTCGAGCTGGTGACGGAAGGTCGATTCCGACAGGAGCACGCCGGCGAGGAAGGCGCCCATCGCCATCGACAGGCCGGAGAGCTGCATGGCGAGAGCCGATCCCAGCACCACTAGGAGGGCCGCGGCGGTCATGACCTCGCGGGCACGCGCGTCCGCCAGGACGCGGAAGAGCGGATTGAGCAGGTAACGGCCGGCCACGACCAGTCCGATGATCGCGGCGATGCCGATGCCGACTTCGCTCAGCCGCTCCGAAATACTGGTTTCGGCGCCGCCCGGCGCGAGGAAGGCGACCAGCGCCAGCAGCGGCACGATCATCAGGTCCTCGAGCAGTAGGATGGAGACGATGCGCTGGCCTTTCGGCGTGGCGATCTCGCCGCGCTCTTCCAGCAGTTGCATGACGATCGCCGTCGAGGTCAGCACGAAGCCGGCGCCGGCAACGAAGGACTGGGCGATGGGGAAGCCTCCGGCCAGTCCGACGAGGGTGAGCAGGACCGCGCAGACGCCGACCTGGAGGGCACCCAATCCAAAGATCTCGCGACGCAGGCCCCAGAGCCGCGACGGCTGCATTTCCAGCCCGATGATGAACAGGAACATGACGACGCCGAGCTCGGCGACGTGGAGGATCGATCCCGATTCGGAAAAGACGCGCAGGCCGAACGGGCCGATGACCACGCCGGCGGCAAGGTAGCCGAGGATCGAGCCCAGCCCCATGCGCTTGAAGATCGGCACGGCGATGACGCCGGCCGCGAGCAACGCCACCACCTGCACCAGATCGCTGCTCGACGCTTCAGCTGCCATGGCTGTCATCCTGTTGCTGAAAAGCGCGTTCGCCTGGAAAACATTCAGGTGGACGCGCTTCAGGTCTTTGCTTGATGCATGTCGTTATCCCAGAACCGCTGCGCACTTCTGGGCGACATGCATTAGAAGCACTCCTTGCATGCACCGGGAGGGAGAGGCAAGGGCGGGAGGCCTGCCAGCAAGGGTAGGCGCCGTCGGAGGGACCTTCGCTTGCCTGTCGGACGTTCGGCATCTATAATGGCGAAATGTCTGACTATTCGTCCCACCCGCTTCCGGATATCCCGATGGATGCGCTTAGCGAGGTCCTGCAAGACTTTCGCTTGAGTGGCGTCAACTATGGCCGCTGCGAGCTGCGACATCCGTGGAGCATCGCCTTTCCGGAACAGAAGCTGCTTCGTTTTCACTTTGTCGGCCAGGGTCCGTGCTGGATCTATACCGAAGCGGAAGGGTGGCAGGAGTTGCGTGATGGCGATCTGGTGCTGCTGCCGCAAGGCATAGCCCATCGGCTGGCCAGTGCGCCGGACGTTGTCGGCGACTCGCTCGAGGGATGCCAGGTGACCAAGTTGGGCGGCAATGTCTGCGAAGTGGTCAGGCAGGGAACGGGCGCGACATGCACCCTTTTCTGCGGCTCGATGGCATTGGGTTCCTGCGCGCTCAATCCATTGATCACGTTGATGCCGCCGATCATCAAAGGCTGCGACGTGGCCGGCAATGACCCGGTCATGCGTCCTTTGCTGGCGGCCATGACGGCCGAGGCCGCGCAACCGCAGATGGGCAGCGCCACGATTCTGTCGCGCATGGCGGACTTGCTGACAGCCCGGCTCATCCGCTGCTGGGTCAATTGCACGGGAGCCGCGACCACCGGTTGGCTTGCCGCTATCCGCGACCCCCATATCGGGCGTGCGCTGGCGGCCATGCACCGAGACCCCGGCCATAACTGGACCTTGGAAAGCCTTGCCGGCCTGGCAGGCCAATCGCGCTCGATTTTCGCCGAACGCTTCAGCGCCGTGCTAGGGGAGGGCGCTGCCCACTATCTCGCTCGTCTGCGTATGCAGCTTGCCCGCGAGTTGCTGGGGCAAAACGGCTTGTCGGTTGCCGAAGTCGCTACCCGTTTGGGCTATGACAGCGAAGCGTCCTTCGCCCGCGCGTTCAAACGCATCACCAATGTCTCGCCTGGCGTTGTGCGTCGCACAATTTCCGGACGAACGGATATGAATTTCGGATTTTAGGATACATATAATCCGAAAGGACTCGTCTATTGAAGGCCTCCATTCCTTGGAGATACTTCCGGTGACAGACACAACATTACAGCTTGAAGACGAGGCATTAGACCTCGATACCGCCGCGCCAACCACGTGGAACGCAGCCACCTGGTTCTCGGTCATTTCATTGGCGGCAACCAGCTTTGCCCTAGTGTCAGCCGAATTCCTGCCGGCAGGTCTGCTGACGCCAATGGCGCGCGATCTCGGCATCAGCGAAGGAACGGCCGGACAGGTCGTCACCGCCACCGCTTCCGTCGGCGCCGTGACGGCCATGTTGAGCAATGTTCTCATCGGCCGATTGAACCGCAAGACGGTGCTGGTTGGCCTCAGCGCCTTGGCGGTCGGTTCCAACCTCCTTGCGGCGCTGGCGCCCAATTTCTGGTTGCTGCTGTTGGGCCGGGCAGGGCTCGGAATTGCTCTCAGCGCCTTCTGGGCACTCTCGGTTGCCGTCGTGGCCCGGCTGGTTGGCGCCAATGCCACAGGTCGGGGCATGGGCATCGTCACCCTCGGCGTCTCGCTTGCCACCATTGCCGCGCCATCGGCGGGTGCGTTGATCAGCGACTGGCTGGGATGGCGCAGCGCCATGGCCTTGACGGCGGGGCTGGCCGTGATTGCCCTGCTGCTGCAGTTGCTTAGCCTGCCGACCCTGCCTGCCACAGCCAGCAACAGTCTTGCGGATGTATTTCGGCTGACACGGCGGCGTGGCATTCAACTCGGCATGCTGGCCATCCTTTTGCTGATGACAGGGCATTTTGCCGGCTCGGTCTATGTGCGCCCCTTCCTCGAACATGTGACGCTCCTGGCAACCGGGCCAATTGCCATGGCCCTGCTCGGATTTGGCATCGCCGCTGTCATCGGCAATATTGCTGGCGGCCGCATGGCCGACGCCAATATCCACATGGCTCTCGTGGGCACCGCGGCGCTGATGGGGTTTGCGGCTCTGGCATTGGTGATTTGGGGCGTGCACGTCGTCGTTGCCTTCGGATTCGTTACGCTTTGGGGCCTGGCATTCGGCATGGCGCCGGTGGTGCTGCCGACCAATCTGTCGCGCGCGGCGCCTGATGCGCTGGAAGCGGCCGGTAGCCTGATGGTCGTCTCTTTCCAGGTTGCCATCACCATCGGCGCGGTTGTCGGCGGCTATGTCGTGGACACCTATGGCGCCTCAGGACCTTTGACTCTTACCGTCGTCCTTGCCGCATCGACAGTCGTGCTGGCGCTGTTGCAGCCTCGCGGGTGACCTTGTTCCAGTTGACGTAGAGCGTCTTACCGTTTCATGAAAACGGTGAGACGCTCTATCTCTTTGTTTTTTGGATGGAAAACCGCTTCACGCCTTTCCTGGAATTGCCCTGAAGCGCGTCGCGCCTGAACGGCTTGGTGCGACGCGCTTTAGATTGTTGTTTTACATGCATTGGGCGGCCTGAATTCGGGACGCCGCGATATTGCAGCCTGGTTACACAAGTTTACGCAGCCCGGTTGTTGCGCGCCGCCACAATCAGCGGTTATGGCACGCTCGGCTTCGGCCATTGGAGGCAGCCGCGATGGGCGGCTGCCTTTTTTGAGGAGATGATTGACATGAAGAAGTTTTTGCTCGTCGCCGTAGGTGTTGCGGCGTTGGCCGCCTCGGCTTGCTCCAAGGGGCCGGAATGCACTCAGGAAATAGCCGCCAAGAAGGCGCAGGACATGGCTGCCGCCCTCCAGGAAGCCATCACCCAGGATCCGAGCAAGGCGGCCGATCTGACCGCCAAGGTGCAGGCTGTGACCGCCAAGTATCAGGGCGCGACGACGCTTGACGAAGCCTGCAAGGCCTATGACGAGCTGACGGCCACCATCAAGGGTTGATCTCAGCTATCGATGAACACGAAGGCGGTGGCCAAGCGGCCGCCGCCTTTTTTTGCGGAGGTCGGCGCGTCGGGTCAGTTCTTGGTGATGGCGCCGACTTCGACCGAGTCGACCCGCTTCAGGCTCATGCCGATCACCGGCACCAGCTGTTTGTCGACACGCACGGCCACCGTCACGGTCATCGAATTGTCGTCGGGCACGCGGGCCTGCATGACGCCGTTCAACTGGTTGCGGTTGATGGTGAAGACGACCTTCTGGGCGTCGACGACGTTGCCGCCGACAATATCCATGCCGTTGCCGGTCGAGCCGCCCATGAAGGCGCCCCGGTAGCCGTCGCGACCCTTGCGCTCGACGGTCGCGGACATCTTCTGCGTGAAGACGCCGACCCGGCAGTTGCCGTCCAACGTCATGCCGACCTTGCCGTCAGGCGTCGAGCCGTTGAAATCGCAGGTGAATTTGGTGCCCTTGTACTTGCCGGCGATGATCTCGCCAGGGCCTACCCATCGGCCCTCGACGGACCGGAAGAACTGCTTGTCCGGCTCGGCGCCAAAGGCTTTTTCGACCAATCCGAGCGGCGCGGCAATAGCAACGGTCGCAGGCAGCACGCAGGACAGGATTACGCTTCTCATGGACGACACCCGGCACGACAGAGTCTATTCTTGGGACCTGATCGACCATGGCGAAGATTGGTTAATGCTTCGTCACTGGAGGTGGCTTTCGCGTTTACCCTGTTACTCCGCCTGACCGTCTTTTTTGGCCGCGAACGAGGTCAGCGCCGAGAGGAAATCGCCAAGGCCCGGGCGCTTCACGGCAATGAACGGCAAGGGGCGGGCGGTTTCCATCGCCGCGATGCCGATGCGCGCCGTCATCATTCCGTTGACGACCCCTTCGCCGAGCTTCGCAGAGAGTTTTGCGGCAAGCCCATGGCCGACGATCTGCTGCACGAAACTGTCGCCCACTGCGATCGAGCCAGTCACCGCCAGATGCGCGAGCACGCCACGCGCCAGCCGGAAGAAGCCGAGCGTGCCCGGGCGTCCGCCATAGAGTTCGGAAAGGCGCCGGATCAGGCGGCCCGCCTCGAACACGACATAGGCGATGTCGACCAGCGCGCGGGGGCTGACCGCCGTGATCAGGGAGACGCGCTTGGCGGCCTCAAGGATCATGATCTTGGCGCGGGCATCGAGCGGCGACAGGATCTCGGTCTCGGCAAGCCGCACCAGATTGGCGCCGTCAATGATCTCGCCGCGCAATTCGGCGAGCGAACGGCGTCCGGCGGCGGTCTCGGGTTTTGCGGCGACGAAGGCCGAGAGCTCATCAACGAGGGCGCGCGCGGCCTTGGGATCGTCGCGTGCCACGGCATCCAGGGCCCGCTTCTGCATCTTCTCGACTTCGGCAAGGCGAGCAATGGCCAGGAATTCGCGGATAAGGATGACGAGCAGCGAGAGTAGCGCGATCGTCGCCATGCCGGCCGCCAGCCAGCCCAGCCATTCGGCGCGCGCGAACAGGTCGCGGATCAGCTGGTCCGCCCACAGGCCGACCGCCAGCGAGACGAGCACGCCAAGGGCGCCGAAGAACAGCCGCGCCAGCAGCGAACGCTTTCGCGGCGCTGTCGCCGGTGGCGGGGCCGCGGCCTCGATATCCGGCTCGTCGAAAACGTCGACCTCCGAGGGGATCACGACCGCCACGTCGGCCCGCGCGGCGCGCGGCCTGCGCGCCGGCTGCTCCGCGGCGACGCGGCTCTGGGTGACTTGCGACTTCGGCTCGGTCTCGGGCTCGATGCGGAAGGCCGCCGGTTTGCGGGGCGCGGTCATGCCAGATGATCTCCGATCAGGAACTGCAGCGCGCGATCGAGCCGGATATGCGGCAAGGACAGCGTGACGCCTTCGGCGGTACGCTCGAGCTTCGGCGGGCGGAAACGCACGAAGCGGATCGCCGGCTCGGCGTTGTCGGGCGATGATCCGGAAACGTCGAACACCGCATTGACCTTTTCCGGCAAATCGCCCGGGAATATGGCGGTTTCGGTCTTTCCGTCGAACGTCTCGCCGTTGATTGTCTCGCCCTTCAGCGGCGTGCCGATGATGACCGGCAGCGTCTCGCGGCCTTGCTTCACCGTGCCCTCGCGGGTCGAGCGGACCGCGGCCATGGCGACGACATCGACGGCGGCGCCGCTGAAGTTCGCCCGCGCCACGGCGCGGTCGGTCAGCCGGCGTACGATCGCCTGCAGCCGGTCGTGGCTTTCGTGGTGCAGATGGTCTGCCTTGGTCGCGGCGACCAGGATGCGATCGATGCGACGCGAGAAGAAATCGGTGAGGAAGTTGCCGCGTCCGGGCCGGAAGCAGGACAGGATCTCGGTGACGGCGCGTTCCAGATCGGCCATGGCGGCCTGGCCGGCATTGAGCGCCTGCATGGCGTCGATCAGCACGATCTGCCGGTCCAGGCGGGTGATGTGCTCGCGAAAGAACGGCTTGACGACATGCGTCTTGTAGGCCTCGTAGCGGCGCTCCATCATCGCCTGCAGCGATCCGGAGCGCGTCTGGCCCTGGGACAGTGTCATCAACGGCGCGAAGGTGAGCGCCGGCGAGCCTTCGAGGTCGCCCGGCATCAGGAAGCGGCCGGGCGGCAGCGTCGACAGGGCGCGTTCGTCGAGCTTGCAGGCCTTGAGATAGGTGGCAAAGCTCTCGGCCAGGCGCCGCACCGTCATCTCGTCGGCATCGGCATCGGGATTGACGGTGGAAGCCAGCTCGCGCCAGGCCTGAGACAGGTCGGAGCGGACGGGCAGGGTAGCCAGCTCGACCGACTCGCGCGAAAAATCGGCGAAGGATTTGCCGAGCAGCGGCAGGTCGAGCAGCCATTCGCCGGGATAGTCGACGATATCGATGGACAGTTTTCCGGCTGAGAACAACCGGTTCCAGCCGGAAGCCGACTCATATTCGATGGTGAGCCGCAGTTCCGAGATGGCGCGCGTGGAGTCCGGCCAGACGCGGTCGTTCACCAAAGCCGCGACATGGTCCTCGTACTGGAAACGCGGAACGGCATCGTCCGGCTGCTCCTCAAGGAAGGCGCGGGCGATGCGGCCGGATTTCTGCGCTTCGAAGAGCGGTAGGCGTCCGCCATGAATAAGGTTGTGGACGAGGGCTGAGATGAACACCGTCTTGCCGGCGCGGGAAAGTCCGGTGACGCCAAGACGCAATGACGGCGAGAAGAGCCCGGCGGCACGGCCCGACAGCGTGTCGAGCGCAATCCTTGCCTCGTCGGTGAAAGTCGTCAGCGATGATGCCAAATCAGGCCTCTGGTTGCGCGTCCGCGCCCGATATAGGCGCTGGGCCGGGCGTTTGAAATGGCCTCAGAGATCGGCGGGCGTGAGAAAGGCTTCGAGGTAGCCGCTCCCCTGCGCCGCTTCGGCAAGATTGCCGGGAAAGCGCACCACGGCGAGGCCGGAGGTTGGAAAACCGTGGTTCATCATGCCGCGCGCCGCCTCGTCGCCGTCGCCCGACACCGCCATGGCCAGATCCTCGGTCATGGGATTGTGGCCGATCACCAGAAGCTGGTCGGCGCCGGCGTTCTTGCGGATGATGTCGAGATAGCCGGCCGCATCCTCGCTGTAGAGCGTGTCGAAGAACAGCACCCGGCCGGTGTCGGTGCGCCCCGCCAGGCCTTCCAGCGTCTGCCTTGCCCGTTTGGCATTGGAGCAAAGCGTGACGTCAGGCACGTAGTTGCGGGCCCGCATGGCCTCTCCCATCGCTTCGGCGTCAGCCTTGCCTGATTCGTCGAGCGGGCGGTCGAAATCGCGCACGCCGGGCAGCGCCCAGCCGGCCTTGGCATGCCGCAACAGATAAAGTCTGCTCAACCGTTTCCCCCATGGCGCTGCCTGACAGGCAAAGCGCGATTAGTCACCAGAACCACGTCATGCACAATGGCCGGCGCGAGCACCTGCAACGAATCATATGCGAATTCGTTTTATGCCGTTGAAACAACGTCGTTGCCGGAGCTGCCGATGCGAGACTAACAATTGCGTGAAACTGTCGTCGATACCGCTTGTGCGGGCTCTTGTCCCCGAATATATAGGCGCCAAATTTGGGGTTGTTGGGTGAGTCGAATGAACGACATCGTTACCGCCGATTACGTACCCTCCGAAGACGAGCCGTTCATGAACGAACGGCAAAAATCGTACTTCCGCCAAAAGCTTATCACCTGGAAGAACGACATTCTGCGCGAAGCGCGCGAGACCCTAGAAATCCTGCAGCAGGAAAACGCCAACCACCCAGATCTTGCCGATCGCGCCTCCTCCGAAACCGACCGCGCCATCGAATTGCGCGCCCGCGACCGCCAACGCAAGCTCATCTCGAAGATCGACTCCGCGCTCCAGCGCATCGACGAAGGCACCTACGGCTATTGCGAGGAAACCGGGGAGCCGATCGCGCTGAAGCGGCTCGACGCGCGTCCGATCGCGACGCTGTCGATCGAAGCGCAGGAACGCCACGAGCGCCGCGAAAAGGTGTATCGCGACGACTGACGCGAGCTGAAAGCAAAAACGTCAAAAATGGCCGGTTTTCCGGCCATTTTTGTTTTCAGCTCCTGAGCTGCGGAGAGTTCGCGCGTTCCGGCAAGCTGCCGCTAAAGCGCGTCGCGATCTTTCAGATTCGCGCCATGCGCTTTTAGGTTTTGATTTTACGCATGTCTTTATCCCGAAACCGGTTCCCACTTCGGGAGACATGCTTTAGGTCAGCGCTTGTGGTTGCCCAGTTCGCCAAGCAGCTTGGCCATCTCATCATCGAGCGAGGGCTTGGGTGCGGGTTTGCTTGGCGCTGCCGGCTGGGAGGGCGTCTCGTCGAGAGAGGTCTCGAGCTCGTGCATCAATGTGTCGTCGACGGAATCGTTTGAGGGCGGCGGCGTGTATCTGGCGCTGCCGTTGGTCGTTCCGTTGCTCGGCAGGGGCGTGACCTTGGCGGTCGGCTGACTCGGTGCCGCCGGCGCGCGCGGGCGTGCGGCGGCAACTGGCTGGGCGGCAGGCGGCGGTTGCCTGACGGGGCCGGGGGCGGGCGGAGGTGCCGGTTGCGGCGCGCGCGGGCGCGCGGCGGCGGTTGCCTGTGGCTGGCCGCTGTCGCCGGTAAGCGCCGGCCGGCGCGGCGCCGCCAGCCTGATATCGCGCTCGACCACGACATCGGTCGGCCCGCCGATCAGGATCAGATGCTCGATGTCGTCACGGCGCACCAGCACCAGCCTGCGATGGCTGTCGACGGCGGTCGCGTCCATGACCGCGAGGCGCGTCTTGCGGTTCCTGCCGCCGGCCACGAAAGTGCCGAAGGTAAGATTGCGGACAACCTTGATGACGAGCAGGATGACGACGAGCAAAATGAGTGCTGCAAACGTCCACAGGATTGCGGCGACATAACCCGGACCCGCCACGCTATCCAGCCACTGCAGCATCGGTGCACCCAATCGCCTCTTGAGGTCAGGCGACACTAGACCGCGGTGGCGGCCCGCCGCAAGTTCACATCACCCATCGTGAACAGTTTGAAACATGAATCATTGATTTTATCGGACATTTGCCGCCGGGGCCTTTTCCGTTACAGGAGAATGTGATTCAACCGGCCGTCCGCGCCCGTCGGACACCGGAATCACGAGCAGGGGGAACATGGCCAAGGAAGCGCGCGGCGATTTCTATCCGGTACCGATCGTCGACCAGAACACGCGTCCGGGCGCCGTCACCAGGCTCATCGTCTTCATCGTCGTGTTGACCGGCGCCGCGATCGTCTTCGGACTTTTCCGCGAGCGGCTCGGCGATCCTTTTCTGCTCGGCATGCTCGGCGTGCTCGCCATGATCGGCGTCGGCTTCCTGTTCGCGACCGCGATCGGCTTCGTGCAGATCGCGCCGCGGTCGACCGGTGACGAACTGTCGAAAGCCTTTGTCGACTCGATGTCGCAGGGCCTGCTGGTGACCGACACCAAGGGCCGCGTCGTTTATGCCAATCGCGCCTATGCCGACATGACGGGCGCCGCCTCGGCGGCCGATCTCAAGACCGTCGAAGGTCTCTTGTCTGATGTTCCCGAGGCCTCTATGACGATCTACAGGCTGGCGTCGGGCCTGCGCGACGGCCAGGCGGGCGACGGCGAGTTCCGGCTGGCGCAGTCGATCAAGCCCGGCGCCGAGCCCGGCGCGCGCTGGTACCGGGCCCGCGCCCGCGCCTTCAGCATGCCCGGGCAAAGGCTGCCGATGCTGGCCTGGCAGCTTGCCGACATCTCGCAGGAACGGGCGGAGCAGGAGCGTTTCTTCCTCGACCTGCAAAAGGCCATCGACCATCTCGACCATGCGCCGGCCGGGTTCTTCTCGGCCGACCAGGAAGGCCGCGTCACCTATATCAACGCCACGCTCGCCGAGTGGCTGGGCATCGACCTTGCCTCCTTCACGCCGGGCGCCATCACGCTGCCGGAAATCATCGCCGGCGACGGCATGGCGCTGGTCCGCTCGGTCAAGGCCGATCCCGGCACGACCCGCAATGCCGTCATCGACCTCGACCTCACCACCATGAGCGGCCAGGCGCTGCCGGTGCGCTTCATGCACCGGGTTTCGGCAAGCCGCGAGGGCGTGAACGGCCCGACCCGCACCATCGTGCTCAACCGTACCCAGGGCGAGGACGCTTCGGCGGAACTGCGGGCCTCCGAGGTTCGCTTCACCCGTTTCTTCAACTCGACTCCCATGGCTATCGCGGGCGTCGATGCGAGCGGGCGCATCCTGCGCACCAACGCGCCGTTCCTGCAGCTGTTTTCATCCGTGGTCGACCGCGACGCCGTCGACCGGCGGGTGCGGTTCGAGACCATCGTCCACGAACGCGACCGGCCGGCCTTCGCCGCCGCCTTCGAGAAGGCCAGGCAGCGGCAGGCCAATATCGAGCCGATCGACTCCGTGCTGCCCGGCAATGAGGAGCGCCATATCCGCTTCTACGTCAACGCCGTCGCCGACAGCGCGGGCAGCGAGGGCGCCGAGGAATCGGCCATCGTCTATGCGGTCGAGACCACCGAGCAGAAGGCGCTCGAGGGCCAGATGGCGCAGAGTCAGAAGATGCAGGCGGTCGGTCAGCTTGCCGGCGGTATCGCGCATGACTTCAACAACGTGCTCACCGCCATCATCATGGCGTCCGACCTTCTGTTGACCAACCACCGTCCGTCGGATCCGTCCTTCCCCGACATCATGAACATCAAGCAGAACGCCAATCGGGCGGCTTCGCTCGTGCGGCAATTGCTGGCCTTCTCGCGCAAGCAGACGCTGCGGCCGGAAGTGCTCAACCTGACCGATGTCCTGGCCGATCTCCGGATGCTGCTCGCCCGCCTTGTCGGCAACGACATCAAGCTGAAGATCGACCACGGGCGCGACCTGTGGCCGGTGAAGGTCGACATCGGCCAATTCGAGCAGGTGGTGGTCAACCTCGCCGTCAACGCCCGCGACGCCATGCCGAGCGGCGGTGATCTTACCGTGCGCACCCGCAACGTCACGACGGAAGAATGCAAATCCTTCGCCTATCGCGAATTGACGCCGGCCGACTATGTGCTCGTCGATGTCGAGGACACCGGCAGCGGCATTGCGCCCGACGTTCTCAAGAAGATCTTCGAGCCGTTCTTCACGACCAAGGAAGTGGGCAAGGGCACCGGCCTCGGCCTGTCGATGGTCTACGGCATCATCAAGCAGACCGGCGGCTTCATCTTCTGCGATTCCGAGGTCGGCAAGGGCACGGTGTTCCGCATCTTCCTGCCGCGCCACATCGCCGAGATGAAGAAGCAGGCCGAGCCCGGCGCGGCGCCGGCAGCCGTGGCGGCGGCTCCGGCCAAGCCGGCCGATACGGCCAAGGACCTGTCCGGTTCGGCCACCGTGCTTCTGGTCGAGGACGAGGACGCCGTGCGCATGGGCGGTGTGCGGGCGCTGACGTCGCGCGGCTACACCGTGCATGAAGCGTCGTCCGGCGTCGAGGCGCTGGAAGTGTTCGAGGCGCTCGGCGGCAAGGTCGATATCGTGGTGTCCGACGTGGTGATGCCGGAGATGGACGGGCCGACATTGCTCGGCGAGCTGCGCAAGCGTCAGCCGGACATCAAGTTCGTGTTCGTTTCGGGTTATGCCGAGGACGCCTTTGCCAAGAACCTGCCGGCCGACGCCCATTTCGGCTTCCTGCCGAAGCCGTTCTCGCTGAAGCAATTGGCGACGATCGTCAAGGACGTGCTGGAATCCTAGAGCACTGACGCAATTGGGACGGACGACGCAAGGCGAAGGCGCTGGTGCCTGACCGCCTTACAGCTCGCTGGAATTGCTTCCAAATGAGCTATCGCTTGCACATTGCGACGGCCCTGCCATGATGGTCGCCGGATGGGTCTATCGGAGGGTAGTAGCGCGTGACGCCGCATATCGAGGCGGACAGGGGCGATTATACCGAAACGGTGCTGTTGCCGGGCGACCCCGAGCGCGCCCAATGGATGGCGGAGACCTTTCTCGAGGCGCCTCGCTGCGTCAACCGCCGAAGGGGCGCGCTGGGCTTCACCGGCCGGTTCCGCGGCAAGCCGGTCAGCATCCAGGCGACCGGCATCGGCGTTTCATCCTTCCTGATCTACGCGCACGAATTGCTCGACTATCATGGCGTGAAGACGCTGATACGCACCGGCACCAGTGGCGGCTTGTCAGACGATGTGCCCTTGCGCGGGCTCGTCGTCTCCAGCGAAGTGCGGGCGGAGAGCGCGATTAGCGGACAGGTGTTCGGGCTGTACCAGCCGGCGGGACCGGATCCGGCGCTGCATGCGCTGGCGCTGCGACGCGCGGCTGATCTCGGCATCGCCTGCAGCGCCGGGCTGACAATCTGCAGCGACGTGTTCCACCATCCCGACGGCCGCGCGCGGTTCGACGAGCCGAGGGCGCTCGGGGCGCTGGCGGTCGATATGGAGACCAGCGCGCTCTATCGGATTGCCGCGCAGTTCGGCGCCCGGGCCCTGTCGCTGCTCACCGTGGTCGATCATATCGCCACCGGCGAGCTGACGGACTATGCGGAGCGTCAGGCCCTCTTCACCGACATGACCCGGCTGGCGCTCGAAGTCGCGGCAGAGAGTTAGGCGGCTTCCCGCTTCAACGCAGCCTGTTCCTCGGCATTGGGCCGGTGGCCGCGCAGATAGAGCGCGCAGGTCGTGCGCAGCATGGAGGCGAAGTTCGGGATCTGGCCGTTGATCTCGATCGCCTCGTCATAGAGCTTCGAGATGAATTTCGGTGTCGTCAGTCCCTGGCTGTCGGCGATCTCGTCAAGCAGACCCCAGAATGTCGCCTCGAGCTGGATGCTGGTCGAATGACCGTCGATGCGAATCGACCGGTTGATCTGCCGGTAGCCTTCCGGGTCTTGCCCGGCGAAGACTCTGCACATCAGTACCTCCCGTTTTGTTTGTCTTGGGCGCCGATTGAGCGAGCCGGCGCCTTTTTGAACACTGCCTGCGTTTGTCATCTTCGATCCAACGGCCGGCAACGGCAATCAGACTTTCGTCCTTAGGCGCGCCCATCCTCGCCCGCGCCGGGAGACTAGCCATTTCCAAGCCGCATGCGTGGTAATCGGCTGCCACCACCTTTTTTCGCCAGCACGCATAATCGGCTTCGAAATCAAGAAAGCTGCGGAGTCCGATTTGGCGAAGGCGATCCATTCCATGATCAGGGTTCTCGACGAGGCACGGTCCGTCGATTTCTACAACAAGGCCTTCGGCCTCGAGGTGGCGCAGCGGCTCGATTTCGAGACCTTCACACTGATTTATCTCAGCAATGCGGACTCGCCCTTCGAGGTGGAGCTGACCGTGAACAAGGGGCGCACCGAGCCCTATGCGCTGGGCGACGGCTACGGCCATCTCGCCGTCTCGGTCGCCGATCTCGACAGCGAGCATGATCGGATCGGCGCGCTCGGCTTCAATCCGAGGAAGATTGTCGAGTTCAATCACGACGGGGTGCGGATTGCCCGCTTCTTCTTCATCGAGGATCCCGACGGCTACAAGATCGAGGTCCTGCAGCGAGGAGGGCGCTTCCAATAGGGGACATTCCGCCGCGGAGAGGCGCGGCGCCAGCAACGGCGCCCTCAGGGGCGCGAACAGCAAGCAGGGAGGAAATCATGGTTACAGTTTATGAGAATAAAGCCGGGCTTTCGCGGCGAGAGCTTTTCTCAAGCGCGGCGGCGCCGGCGCGCTGCTCATCATCTCCGGCAGCGCCGTCATCAGCCCCGAACACGCTTGGGGTCTCGAAACCTCGGCGCTGAAACCCGAGACGATGGCGACGCTGATCCAGGTGGCGCGCGACATCTATCCGCACGACCAGGTGCCCGACAAATACTACGCCATTGCCGTCAAGGGCCATGACGAGACGGCGGCCAAGGACCCGGCCCATAAGGAACTGATCGAGAAGGGCATCGCCGAGCTCGACAAGAAGGCCGGCAAGGGCGGTTATCGCGGGATCGGCTGGGAAGAGCAGCGGGTCGCGCTGCTCACCGGCATCGAGAAGACGCCGTTCTTCCAGGCGGTGCGCGGCGGCCTTGTCGTCAGCCTCTACAACCAGAAGGAGCTGTGGCCGATCTTTGGCTACGAAGGCGAGTCCTATTCCAAGGGCGGCTACATCGCGCGCGGCTTCAACGACATCGAGTGGCTGTAGGCCGCTCTGTCCTGAACCGCATTTCGACGGATTTCATGGGAGGAAACCATGGCAGCATCATTTGATCTCAAGAACGATGGCGTGGTCGTCATCATCGGCTCCGGCGCCGGCGGCGGCACGCTCGGCAACGAGCTGGCGCAGAAAGGCATCGACGTCGTCATCCTCGAGGCGGGCGCACGCCACGAATATGAGGATTTCATCAATGACGAGTGGGATTCCTTTGCCCAGCTCGCCTGGAAGGACAAGCGCACCACCTCGGGCGACTGGCGCGTGGCCAAGGATTTCCCGAACCTGCCGGCCTGGATCGTGAAATCGGTCGGTGGTTCGACCACGCACTGGGCGGGCGCCTCGCTGCGCTTCCAGGAGCATGAATTCAAGGCGGCCACGACCTACGGAAAGGTCAAGGGCGCGAACCTCCTCGACTGGCCGGTGACGCTGGCCGAGATGGAGCCCTATTACGCCAAGGCCGAAGCCAAGATGGGTGTCACCGGCACCAACAATTGGCCGCGGCTGCCCGGCAACAACAATTTCAAGGTGCTCAAGGCCGGCGCCGACAAGCTCGGCTACAAGGAATGCCACACCGGCAACATGGCGATCAATTCGGTGCAGCGCGACGACCGCAACTCCTGCCAGCAGACCGGCTTCTGCTTCCAGGGCTGCAAATGGGGCGCCAAATGGTCGACGCTCTATACCGAAATCCCTAAGGGCGAAGCGACCGGACATCTGGAGGTCCGGCCGAATTCGATGGTGATCAAGATCAACCATGACGCTTCCGGCAAGGTGACCGGCGTCGTCTATGCTGACAAGGACGGCAAGCTGCAGGAACAGAAGGCCCGCATCGTCGCGGTGGCCGGCAATTCGATCGAGAGCCCGCGCCTGCTGCTCAATTCGGAATCGAGCAAGTTCCCGCACGGGCTCGCCAACTCGTCGGGACAGGTGGGCAAGAACTACATGCGCCACACCACCGGCTCGGTCTACGCGATCTTCGACAAGCCGGTGCACATGTATCGCGGCACCACCATGGCCGGCATCATCCGCGACGAGGCGCGCCACGATCCGTCGCGCGGCTTCGTCGGCGGCTACGAGATGGAGACATTGTCGCTTGGCCTGCCGTTCATGGCGGCCTTCCTCAATCCCGGCGGCTGGGGCCGTTCCTTCACCACGGCGCTCGACCACTACGATCATATGGCGGGCCTGTGGATCGTCGGCGAGGACATGCCGCGCGAGGAGAACCGCATCACGCTGCACAAGGACGAAAAGGACGAGCACGGCATGCCGATCGCCGACGTCCATTTCGACGATCACCCCAACGACACGGCGATGCGCGACCATGCCTACAGCCAAGGCCAGGCGCTCTATGCCGCTGTCGGGGCGACGCGAACCTTCCCCACGCCGCCTTATCCTTCCACCCACAATCTCGGCACCAACCGGATGAGCGAGAAGCCGGAGGACGGAGTCGTCAACAAGCACGGCCAGTCGCACGACATCAAGAACCTGTTCGTCTCCGACGGCAGCCAGTTCACCAGCGGCGCGGCGGAGAACCCGACGCTGACCATCGTGACACTGGCGATCGGCCAGGCCGACTACATCGCGGCGCAGATGTCGGCCAAGACTATCTGAAGCGGTTCGGCGTCACCGCCGATCCGCTCCAGCTATTTTTGTTTGACGCAATTCCGGACGGAAAACCGCTAAGCACTTTTCCTGGAATTGCGTTCATCCTCCCGACTGCCTGCTGGCGCGGGACCCGAAAGGGTTCCGCGCCTTTTTATGCGGAGCCGGCGGCTATCTTCTGGTGCAGGTCGAGGCGGTGAAGGCGCCGTCCTGCTGCTTCATGATGATGTCGAAGGAGGGGCCGCTCGGGTCGTCGAGCGTCGCCTGGGTCATCGAGATCGAGTTGCCGCCGCTGGTGTAGCCGCCGAGCGGCCCGAGCCAGGTGATCTCGCCATTGGGGTTCATCTGGTAGTCGTAGGCTTGCGGCGTGGCGCCGAAGGTCACCGGGCCGCTATAGAGGTTGCTCTTGATGGTGATCACGCCGAGGTCGAGGAACAGGCCGAGCAGGTAGACCTCGCAGTGATAGGCGCCGTCGGGCAGCTTGCCGTCGGTGAAATCGGCATGCGCGCTTCCGGCGGCGGACAGCAGAAGCAGGAAACTCAGGATCGTTCGCAGGGTCATGACGTCGCTCGTTTGCGCGGCGACCTTGCCCCATTTCGCCATGGCCCTGCAACAGGGCCGATCAGCCAGCCTTTTGTCTGCATGATGAAATTTAAGGCATTTTTACCAATTGGGCAGAATCTAGGCAGTGCTGCGTAAACTTTTCTCAACTTGGTCGCGTGGCAGTGGATCTAAAAGTTTCCCGGCTACTGGATAACCGGCTGTAATCTCATCGTTATCCCGCAATTCCGTTGCGCGCATTCCCGTCTGGCACGTCGCTTGCACGGTCTATGTGGCGGTGCAAACAACCAAGCTTGGGAGCGTGTCATATGAGGGGTAACTTCGCGAAAATAACAAAGATCCTGTCGGCGGGCGTCGTCGCGGCTGGCCTGCTGGCGTCGGCTTCCGCGAAGGCGGCGGAAGACACGATCAAGGTCGGTATTCTCCATTCGCTGTCGGGGACCATGGCGATTTCGGAGACGACGCTGAAAGACGTCATGCTGATGCTGATCGACGAGCAGAACGCCAAGGGCGGCCTGCTCGGCAAGAAACTGGAAGCCGTGGTCGTCGACCCGGCGTCCAACTGGCCGCTGTTCGCGGAGAAGGCGCGCGAGCTGATCTCGAAGGACAAGGTCGCGGCCGTGTTCGGCTGCTGGACCTCGGTGTCGCGCAAGTCGGTGCTGCCGGTGTTCTCGGAGCTCGACAACATCCTGTTCTATCCAGTCCAATATGAGGGCGAGGAGAGCGAGCGCAACGTCTTCTACACCGGCGCTGCGCCGAACCAGCAGGCCATTCCGGCCGTCGATTACCTGATGAGCGCCGATGGCGGCTCGGTGAAGCGCTGGGTGCTCGAGGGCACCGACTACGTCTATCCGCGCACCACCAACAAGATCCTCGAAGCCTATCTGAAGTCGAAGGGTGTGCCGGCCGAGGACATCATGGTCAACTACACGCCGTTCGGCTTCTCCGACTGGCAGACCGAGGTCTCGGCGATCAAGAACTTCGGCTCGGCCGGCAAGAAGACCGCGGTGGTCTCGACCGTCAACGGCGATGCCAACGTGCCGTTCTACAAGGAACTCGGCAACCAGGGCATCAAGGCCGAGGACATCCCGGTCATGGCCTTCTCGGTCGGCGAGGAAGAGCTCGCCGGTCTCGACACCAAGCCACTGGTCGGCCATCTCGCCGCCTGGAATTATTTCGAGAGCGTCAACACGCCCGAGAACAAGAAGTTCATCGCCGACTGGCACAAGTTCATCAAGAACAACAAGCGCACCACCAACGACCCGATGGAAGCTCACTATATCGGCTTCAACATGTGGGTGAAGGCGGTTCAGAAGGCCGGCACCACTGATCCGGACAAGGTCATCGACGCCATGGTCGGCGTTTCGGTGCCGAACCTGACCGGCGGCTATTCGGCGATGATGCCGAACCATCACATCACGAAGCCGGTGCTGATCGGTGAAATCCAGGCCAATGGCCAGTTCCAGACGGTCTCGAAGACGCCCGGCCTTGTGATGGGCGACGAATGGTCCGACTACCTGCCCGATTCCAAGGACCTGATTTCCGATTGGCGCGCGCCGC
Organism: Mesorhizobium sp. M2A.F.Ca.ET.043.02.1.1; assembly: GCF_003952405.1. Classification (NCBI taxonomy): domain Bacteria; kingdom Pseudomonadati; phylum Pseudomonadota; class Alphaproteobacteria; order Hyphomicrobiales; family Phyllobacteriaceae; genus Mesorhizobium; species Mesorhizobium sp. M2A.F.Ca.ET.043.02.1.1. The sequence continues at coordinate 83,583 of NZ_CP034445.1, read as the reverse complement.
TCAGCTGCGGCAACTTCAATGTCAAAACCGGCAAGTGCGGCGGCAAGGGCACCAACTGATCCTCCCCGGGCTGGACCATCAGGTCCATGCCCAAGACTGCGCGCGTCCGGACGGTTTCCTCCACCGTCCGGACGCCCATTAAACCCTTCAAGGGTCGCCAAATACCGATGAAGATCTTCCGTGCGATTGGCCTCACGCTTTTGTTCCTGCTGACGACGCTGTCCTCCTCGGGCGCTGCGGAAGCCGATCTGCGTGCCATCATCGCCAAATTCGCGACAGCTGCGGACTTTTCCGAGACGGGAGTTATCGTTCGCGAGTTGGCAGCCACAGGCGATCCGGCTGTCGAACGGCCGCTTGCTGCATTGGCGGAAGGCAATCTTTACAGTCGCGCCGCCGACTCGATGGTGTTTGTCGGCAAGGAAGGCAGCGACAGCATCCAGCTTTTCGACCCGCTGAGCGGCGAGGCAGCGGGCGAGGCTTCCGCAGATGACTTAACCCAGATCGGCGTCAACAACACCTTGCGCCGCACTATCCGCGATGCATTGGGCACGCTGACGCTTGGTTCCAAGGATCCGACTGTCCGCATCGCCGCCGCCGACACCATGTTCAAGACACCTGATGCCGCCAACATCGAGCCGCTCGACGCGGCGATCGCCAGTGAAACCGTGGCGAGCGTCAAGGCTTTGCTGGAGCAGGCGCGTGGCGCTTCCATACTGGTTTCGGACAAGCCCGATACGGACAAGCTCGCCGCAATTGCCTTGATCGGCGCCCGCGGCGACCGCGACGCGGTCTCGCTTCTCACCTCCGTCGAGGCCAACGCCTCCGGAGCGGTCAAGGAAGCGGCGACGGCCACAATCGCGAGTATCAATTCGACGCTGGCATTTTGGGATGCGGGGCAGAACATCTGGTACGGCATCTCGCTCGGATCGGTGCTGCTGCTCGCAGCAATCGGCCTCGCCATCACCTTCGGCGTCATGGGCGTCATCAACATGGCGCATGGCGAGATGGTCATGCTTGGCGCCTATACGACCTTCGTCGTCCAGCAGGTGATCCGCACCTCGTTTCCCGGCCTGTTCGACTGGTCGCTGGTGATCGCGCTGCCGCTCGCCTTCCTAGTCGCGGCGCTTGTCGGCCTCGCGATCGAGCGCGGCATCATCCGCTTCCTCTATGGCCGGCCGCTCGAGACGCTGCTGGCCACCTGGGGCGTTTCGCTGATCCTGCAGCAGGCGGTGCGCACCATTTTCGGGCCGACCAACCAGGAGGTGGGCAATCCGTCCTGGATGTCCGGCTCGTTCGATATCGGCCAGCTCGCGATCACCTGGAACCGGCTGTGGATCCTGGTGTTCGCGCTAGCGGTGTTCGGCGTCCTGCTCTACGTCATGAAGCGCACGCCCTGGGGGCTGCAGATGCGCGCCGTGACCGCCAACCGGCGCATGGCGGCCTCCATGGGCATCAAGACGCCTTGGGTCGACGCGCTGACCTTCGCGCTGGGCTCCGGCATTGCGGGCATCGCCGGCGTGGCGCTCAGCCAGATCGACAACGTGTCGCCCAATCTCGGCCGCGGCTACATCATCGACAGCTTCATGGTCGTGGTGTTCGGCGGCGTCGGCAATCTGTGGGGCACGCTGGTCGGCGCCTTCTCGCTCGGCATCGTCAACAAGTTCCTCGAACCCTATGCCGGCGCGGTGCTCGGCAAGATCGTCGTCCTGGTGCTGATCATCCTGTTCATCCAGAAGCGCCCGCGCGGCCTGTTCGCGCTGAAGGGCAGGGCGGTGGAAGCATGATCGCGCAGCGCTTCTTTGCCGCCGATCGCCGGATTGGCGTTACGATCTTCGCGCTGCTCGCGGCAGCCATCATCGTGCCGCTGCTCAACCTCGCGGTGTCGCCGCAAAGCGCTTTCTACATCCCGCCTTACATCGTAGCGTTGGTCGGCAAATATCTCTGCTACGCGCTGCTGGCCCTCGCGCTCGACCTGGTCTGGGGCTATTGCGGCATCCTTTCGCTCGGCCACGGCGCCTTTTTCGCGCTCGGCGGCTATGCGATGGGCATGTATCTGATGCGCCAGATCGGTTCGCGCGGCGTCTACGGCAATCCGATCCTGCCCGACTTCATGGTGTTCCTGAACTACAAGGAGCTGCCCTGGTTCTGGTACGGCTTCGACCATTTCTGGTTCGCGGCGCTGATGGTGTTGGCCGTGCCGGGCCTGCTTGCCTTCGTCTTCGGCTGGTTCGCCTTCCGCAGCCGCGTCACCGGCGTGTATCTGTCGATCATCACGCAGGCGATGACCTATGCGCTGCTGCTGGCCTTCTTCCGCAACGACATGGGCTTCGGCGGCAACAACGGCCTGACCGACTTCAAGGACATACTCGGCTTTAGCGTGCAGGCGGACGCGACGCGCTCGGCGCTGTTTGCCGCGAGCGCCGTCACGCTCGCGCTTGCAGTCTTCGTAACCGCGGCCATCGTGCGTTCCAAATACGGCAAGCTGCTGATGGCCGTGCGCGACGCCGAGAGCCGCACCCGCTTCCTTGGCTGGCGGGCGGAGAACGTCAAACTGTTCGCCTTCACCGTCTCGGCAATCATGGCCGGCATAGCCGGCGCGCTCTACGTGCCGCAGGTCGGCATCATCAATCCCGGCGAATTCGATCCGGCCAACTCGATCGAGGTGGTGATCTGGACCGCCGTCGGCGGGCGCGGCACCATCGTCGGCCCGATCATCGGTGCGCTGCTCGTCAATGCCGGCAAATCCTGGTTCACCGGCGTGCTGCCGGAATTCTGGCTGTTCGCGCTGGGCGGGCTGTTCGTCGCCGTCACGCTGCTGCTGCCCAAGGGCATCGTGGGTATGTGGGACGGCTGGCGCGGCAAGGCCAAGGCGCTGCGCGCGGCCTCGCTTGCCGCGGAAGCCGGCGCCGATCCAGAGATGCCGCAGCCGAAGATCGTTCGCTCTGCGGCACGGACGCCGGGCGCCTGGTCGGCTACCGGGTCCGAGCCGCAGCCGGCGGAGTGAGCGAACATGAACAAGTCGAACACCATCCTTTATCTCGACGGCGTCTCGGTCTCCTTCGACGGTTTTCGCGCCATCAACAATTTGTCGCTGGTGCTCGACAAGGGCGAGATGCGGGCGATCATCGGGCCCAACGGCGCCGGCAAGACGACGATGATGGATATCGTCACCGGCAAGACGCGGCCGGACGAGGGCGAAGTCTTCTTCGACGGCCAGGTCGATCTCACCCGCCATGACGAGGCCGAGATCGCCATGATGGGCATCGGCCGCAAATTCCAGAAGCCGACCGTCTTCGAGAGCCACAGCGTCGAGGACAATCTGATGCTGGCGCTGAAGGGGCCGCGTTCGATATTTCCGGCGCTGTTCCATCGCCGTTCCGCCGCCGAGGCGCGGCGCATCGACGACATACTCGGCATCATCCGTCTCGGCGACAAGCGCGACGAGCTCGCAGCCAATCTCAGCCACGGCCAGAAGCAGTGGCTGGAGATCGGCATGCTGTTGGCGCAGGACCCGAAGCTGCTGCTCGTCGATGAGCCGGTCGCCGGCATGACAGATGCCGAAACCGAGGAGACCGCGCGCCTGCTCAAGGACATCGCCCGCGACCATTCAGTGGTGGTCGTCGAGCATGACATGCATTTCGTGCGCGAGCTCGGCGTCAAGGTCACCTGCCTGCATGAGGGCTCGGTGCTGTCGGAGGGCACGCTCGATTTCGTTTCGGCGGACGAGCGCGTCGTCGAAGTCTATCTGGGGCGCTGAGCATGGTCTGGCGGGTTCCGTTCTACCGTTTCGATTTCGCTTTCCTGAAGCGCTGGAGAAGGGGCTGACCATGCTCGAAGTCTCCAATGCCACGCTTCACTATGGCGCCGCCCAGGCGCTGCGCGGCGTTTCGCTGAAGGCGGGCGCCGGCAAGATTACTTGCGTGCTCGGCCGCAATGGCGTCGGCAAGACCAGTTTGATGAGATCGATCGTCGGCCACCACCGGCTGACGAGCGGAAGCGTTGCCTTCGAGGGGAAGGCGCTCGACCGGAGCGCGGCGTATGACCGCGCCCGGTCGGGCATCGCATTCGTGCCGCAGGGCAGGGAGGTTTTTCCCCTGCTGACGGTGCGCGAGAACCTGGAATCCGGTTTCGCGCCGCTGCGGCGCGCGGACCGCAACATCCCGGCGCATGTCTTCGAGCTGTTTCCGGTGCTGAAGCAGATGCTCGGCCGCCGCGGCGGCGATCTCTCCGGCGGCCAGCAGCAGCAGCTCGCCATCGGCCGGGCGCTGGTGATGCGGCCGAAGCTCCTGGTGCTCGACGAGCCGACCGAAGGCATCCAGCCGTCGATCATCAAGGATATCGGCCGCGCCATCCGCTATCTGCGCGACCAGGCGGAGATCGCCGTGCTTCTGGTTGAGCAATATCTCGACTTCTGCCGCGAGCTAGCCGACGAGGTCAACATCATGGATCGCGGCCAGATCGTGCATACGGGTCCGGCGGAAGACCTCGACAGGGCGGATGTGCGGAAGTTCCTCACGGTGTAAGTCGCGTCGTCGTCATCCTTGGGCGAAGCAAGGAGCGAAGCGACGCGGCGCAGACCCAACCATCCATGCCGTGACGTCGGCCGCAGAGTGCTGCGCTACAGAATAGGGTTCTTTGCGCAGCGCCATTCCAACTTCCGCACCATCAGTAACGCTTCCAAGTAACGGCATAAATCCTCGGGTCTTCGCTCCGCTTCGCGTCGCTGCGCCCAAGGATGACGAAGTGTTCGACGGCTCTGGCGCGCTCAATACTCCATGCTAGTCTTTTCTTGGCCTTGGTGAGTCGGCCGCTTTCCGTACCAGTCGCGCGAATGAGGGGGGAAGGCGCGGACACCGCCCGCAAGTTCCACGCAAGCGAGCCCGCTTAGCTTTCCCCGCAGTGATTGTCGGTCAATGCGTCCAAAAAGACTCTTGCCAGGGGATGGCGATGGAACGTTTTGTCGAGGACTATCAGAAGCGGCGCCTCACGGAGCGCGTCGATATCATGACCGCGATCAACATCCTGATGTCGCAAGGCTATGACGAGGATGATCTGCTCGGCGAAATGACCAAGGTTTTTTATGTCGACCTTGACGCCTTCAACGACGTGATTGCTCACCACTGAGAGTGAGCAGGAGGCCCCGAAAAGGTCATCCGGCGAGGCGGAAGTCCAGGACGCGATTGCGGCCGGCGCGCTTGGCGGCGTAGAGCGCCTTGTCGGCGGCGCTGAGCACTTTGTCGAAGCTCATGCCGTCCGTGCTGCCGAAGGCGAAGCCGGCGCTGACCGTGCAGCGCAGCGGGCCGGTTTCGGTCTCAATCGTGCGCGCGGCGAAAGCGGCCCTGACACGTTCGGCCGTTGCTCCAGCCACCTCGGGCAAAATGCGCCTCAACACCATGGCAAATTCCTCGCCGCCCATGCGCGCGGCGGAGTCGTTCGGGCGCAGACCGGCGCAAAGCACTTCGGCAAAGACCCTCAGCACCTCGTCGCCGGCGGCATGGCCGAACTGGTCGTTGATCGCCTTGAAGCCGTCGAGGTCGAACACGACCACAGCGGTGAAGGCGCTGACCGGCGTCTTGCCGTGCAGGTCGAACAGAGCGCGGCGGTTGAGCAGGCCGGTCAAGGCATCGGTTTGCGCCTCGCGCTGATGGTGGCGGGCGAGCCGACCCTGGTTGAGCGCCAGCGACAATGCGCCGATGCCGGTCATGGAAGCGATGACGATGACGAGGCTCAGATCCTCCGCCCAGTTGCTCGGCGCGTGACCGAGAACCAGTTTGCCATCCCACGCCAGCACGGCCGCGCACAGCACGAAGGATGCCGCGGTCAGTGAATAGAGCAGCGACACGCCGATGAGATGGACGGGCGCCTCCGCGCGGCCCCGCCAATATTCATACGCCGTGCCGAACAGGAGCAGCGCGGCCAGGGCATTCTCCAGCATGAAGCCCAGGCCGTCATAGCCGAGCGCCATGGGAGGCAGCGCCAGGGCACAGGAAATGCCGACGCCGAGCGCGATCAGCGGCAAGGGCGAGCGCCTGGTCCTGAACTGATGGGCAGCACCGAGCATGACCGAGAAGCCCAGCAGCAGCACCGCCAGCGTCAGCACGCCAAGGGCCGTTCCTGGCGCCTTAATATAGGCGTCGTAGGCAAAGACTTCGCACACCACGACCAGAACGCTGACTGCCCATGTCAAAAGGAACTTGTCGGAACGGGCGGCCATCCAGGTTCCGAACAGGGTGAGGCTGAGGCAAGCGGCGGAGAAGCCGACGGCCAGAAGCAGTGAGTTGTAGTCGAGCAGCATGCGCGTCCTTGCCGGCGCCAGGCTTCTGCAACCTGACGTAGGTCCATTAATGGAGCAAGGAAGTATCGATTACGTTACGATCGCCGCGAAGATGCGAGGATTCCTGCGCTACAGGATCATTACCGACAATAGCAGGACAAAGCCGATCGCCATCATCGCCAGACCCGGCCAATTCTGCGACAGGCCGAGGAAACCGAGCCCACGGCGCCGCGGCTCCAATGTCGGGCCCGATGTTGCCAGGTTCGGCGCCGGACGGGGTGCTGGATCACTTAGTCGTCCGCGCCTCAGAGTGGCGCCCGCCATGTACACGACGCCTGCAACGGTAAGCAAGGCACCGACGATGACGATCATCTTTCCTCGCTCCTTTCCGACGCTGCGGGACTTCGCAAGCGATTCGCGAGATGGCTGCGTCCCGTTCCGACCTTCGGCAGCTGTTGCGACTTCGCAGCGGTCTCCTGCGGTCGGCGGCTGAGACAGAACGGTCAAGGCGGCCGGCAGGTTCCGACAAGCCACCGGCCGACCAGCGTCGCATGGCGCGCCGAACAAAACTCTGGCGTTTGATTTATGGCCGCTGTGGAGGTCCGCAGCTCTAGGCTGTCACCCGCTTCATCAGCGCCATGGCGCCGAAGGGCGCGCGCACTTTGCCTTCGCTGATGAAGTAGGCGAACACGTCGCGCGGCTTGACCGGCGCATCGGTCTTCGGGTCGGCGCGCGGCAGGTCGGCGGGTTGCTTACCTTCGGCCCAGGTCTTCACACGTCCCGCCCATTCGTCGAGGCCTTTCGGCGTGTAGCAGTCGGGGTTGTCGTCGCTGCCGGTCTGCAATCGCGCATAGACGAAGTCGCCGGTGACGTCGGCGATCGCCGGATATTTGGCGTGGTCGGCATAGACGATCGCGGCGTTGTATTTGCGCGCCAATGCGGGGAACTCCGGCACGATGAAGCTGTCGTGGCGCACTTCGAGCGCATGGCGCAAAGGCACGCCGTCCTGCTTCTCGGGCAGAAGCTTCAGGAACGCTTCGAAATCGTCGGCATCGAATTTCTTGGTCGGCGCGAACTGCCACAGAATTGGGCCGAGCTTGTCGCCGAGCGCGGTAACGCCGGAGCCGAGGAAGCGCATCATCGATTCGCCGGCCTCGCCGAGCACGCGGCGGTTGGTGACGAAGCGGTTGCCCTTGAGCGAGAAGACGAAACCGTCCGGCGCGTCGTTGGCCCATTTGACGAAGGTCGGTTCCTTGAAGCTGGAATAATAGGTGCCGTTGACCTCGATGGTCGGCACCTGGCGGCTGGCGTAGTGCAGTTGCTTGGCCTTGGCGAGCTTCTCCGGATAGAAGGAGGTGTCCCAGGGCTCGAAGGTCCAGCCGCCCATGCCGGCGCGGATCTTTCCTTGGGCAGTCATCGTCTTTCTCCTCCATTCGAATTTGATCAGGCCGCCTGGTCGACAGGCTTCGCCATGTCGACCAGCGTCCATCCTGGCCGGTACGGATTGGCGCGGCGACCCGTTTCACGATAGCCGTACGCCGCATAGAGCGCGATGTTCCGCGCCATGCGCGAATTGGTGTAGAGCCGCACTTCCGGCACTCCCCATGACCGAGCCTGCTTGTCGGCGAAGTCGAGCAATCTGATGCCGAGCTTCCTGCCCTGGAAGGCCGGCGAAACGGCGACGCTGAAGATCATGGCGTGGTCCGCATGACGTTCGAGCACGATCAATCCGGCGAGGTCCGAGCCTTCTTGCAACAGCCAGACCTCGCCGCGCCCGATGTGCGGCGCATAATCCTCGGTGACGGGGATCGGCGGTCCACCGAAAATGGGCGTGTAAGGCGCATAGGCATCCGCGGTCAGAGCGACGATGGCGGCGAGGTCTTCAGGGCGGGCCGGCCTCATGACTGGTCTACTCCGGCAGCGGTCGCGACGACCTTTTGCATCCCGGCAGCTATGGCCGCGACAGCACCGAAGCGGCTTTCGACGGAGACGAGGCCGTTACCTGCCATCACTCCGCCGCTTCGCGTTTACCCCCAGGCCGCCGCTCCAGAAGCTCCTTCAGGAACTTGCCGGTGTAGCTGCGCTTCTCGCGCACGATCGCTTCGGGCGTGCCTGATGCCACAAGCTCGCCGCCGCCGTCGCCGCCCTCGGGACCGAGGTCGAGCACCCAGTCGGCGGTCTTGATCACCTCGAGATTGTGCTCGATCACCACCACCGTGTTGCCCTGGTCGACAAGCTCGTGCAGCACTTCGAGCAGCTTGGCGACGTCGTGGAAGTGCAGGCCGGTGGTCGGCTCGTCGAGGATATAGAGCGTCTTGCCGGTCGCCTTGCGCGACAGCTCCTTGGCGAGTTTGATGCGCTGCGCCTCGCCGCCCGACAGCGTCGTCGCCTGCTGGCCGATATGGATATAGCCGAGGCCGACCTGGTTCAGCGTCACCAGCTTGTCGCGCACGCCTGGCACCGCCGAGAAGAACTCGACGCCTTCCTCGACCGTCATGTCGAGCACGTCGGCGATCGACTTGCCCTTGAACAGCACGTCGAGCGTCTCGCGGTTGTAGCGCTTGCCGTGGCAGACGTCGCAGGTGACGTAGACATCGGGCAGAAAGTGCATCTCGATCTTGATGACGCCGTCGCCCTGGCAGGCCTCGCAGCGGCCGCCCTTGACGTTGAAGGAGAAGCGCCCCGGCTGGTAGCCGCGCGCCTTGGCTTCGGGGAGTCCGGCGAACCAGTCGCGGATCGGCGTGAAAGCGCCGGTATAGGTCGCCGGGTTGGAGCGCGGCGTGCGGCCGATCGGCGACTGGTCGATGTCGATGACCTTGTCGAGGAATTCCAGCCCCTCGATGCGGTCGTGCTCGGCCGGATGCTCGCGCGAGCCCATGATGCGGCGCGAGGCCGCCTTGAACAGCGTCTCGATCAGGAAGGTCGACTTGCCGCCGCCCGACACGCCGGTGACCGCGGTGAAGGTGCCGAGCGGGATTTCGGCCGTGACGTTCTTCAGATTGTTGCCGCGCGCGCCGACCACCTTGATGCGCCGGTTCTTCTTGGCTTCGCGGCGCACCGCGGGCGTCGCCACTTCGAGCTCGCCGGACAGGTACTTGCCGGTGATCGAGGCGGGCGTCGCCATGATCTGCTGCGGCGTGCCTTGCGCGATGATGCGGCCGCCGTGGATGCCGGCGGCCGGGCCGATGTCGACGACATAGTCGGCATGCAGGATGGCGTCCTCGTCATGCTCGACGACGATCACCGTGTTGCCGATATCGCGCAGGTGCTTCAGCGTGTCGAGCAGACGCGCATTGTCGCGCTGGTGCAGGCCGATCGACGGCTCGTCCAGCACATAGAGCACGCCGGTGAGGCCTGAGCCGATCTGCGAGGCCAGCCGGATGCGCTGGCTTTCGCCGCCGGACAACGTGCCGGAGTTGCGCGACAGCGTCAGATAGTCGAGGCCGACATCGTTCAAGAAGCGCAGCCGCTCGCGGATCTCCTTGAGCACGCGCACCGCGATCTCGTTCTGCTTGTCGTTGAGCTGCGCCGGCAGGTCGGTGAACCACTGGTCGGCCTTGCGGATCGACAGCTCGGTCACTTCGCCGATGTGCTTGCCGCCGATCTTCACCGCCAGCGCCTCCGGCTTCAGCCTGTAGCCGTTGCAGGCGGGGCAGGGCGTGGCCGACATGAAGCGCTCGATCTCCTCGCGCATCCAGGCCGATTCCGTTTCCTTCCAGCGCCGGTCGAGATTGGGGATCACGCCCTCGAAGGTCTTGGTGGTCTTGTAGGAGCGCAGGCCGTCATCATACTGGAAGGTGATCTCGCGCTCGCCGGTGCCATGCAGCACGGCTTCTTTTGCCTGGGCGCTCAGATCCTTGAACTTGTCGCCGAGCTTGAAGCCATAGGCCTTGCCCAGCGCTTCAAGCGTCTGCGCGTAATAGGGCGAGGTCGACTTCGCCCACGGGCTGATGGCGCCGTCGCGCAGCGAGACGTTCTCGTCCGGCACGACGAGGTTGGGATCGATGGCGCGCTGGCTGCCGAGGCCGTCGCAGGTCGGGCAGGCGCCGAACGGGTTGTTGAAGGAGAACAGCCTCGGTTCGATCTCGGGAATGGTGAAGCCGGACACCGGGCAGGCGAATTTTTCCGAGAACAGGATGCGCTCATGCGTCTCGTTCTTCGACTTGTTGACCGAGTCCTCGCCGGTCAGGCTGGAGTCGAGCGGCCGGTCGGCGAACTCGGCCACAGCAAGGCCGTCGGCGAGCTTCAGCGCCGTCTCCATCGAATCCGCGAGCCTGGTGGCCAGGTCCCCGCGCACGACGATGCGGTCGACGACGACGTCGATGTCGTGCTTGTACTTCTTGTCCAGCGCCGGCACGTCGGCGATCTCGTAGAAGGTGCCGTCGACCTTGACGCGCTGGAAACCCTTCTTCTGCAGCTCGAGCAGTTCCTTGCGGTATTCGCCCTTGCGGCCGCGCACGATCGGCGCGAGCAGATAGAGGCGGGTGCCTTCGTCCAGCGCCAGCACGCGGTCGACCATCTGGCTGACCGTCTGGCTCTCGATCGGCAGGCCGGTGGCGGGCGAATAGGGGATGCCGACGCGCGCGAAAAGCAGGCGCATATAGTCGTAGATCTCAGTGACGGTGCCAACCGTCGAGCGCGGGTTGCGCGAGGTGGTCTTCTGCTCGATCGAGATGGCGGGCGACAGGCCGTCGATCTGGTCGACATCCGGCTTCTGCATCATCTCTAGGAACTGCCGGGCATAGGCCGACAGGCTTTCGACGTAGCGGCGCTGGCCCTCGGCATAGATGGTGTCGAAAGCGAGCGACGACTTGCCGGAGCCCGACAGTCCAGTCATGACGATCAGGCTGTCGCGCGGCAGGTCGAGATCGACGTTCTTGAGATTGTGTTCGCGCGCCCCGCGAATGGAAAGATATTTATGGTCGGCCATCGCCGGTCGCCGCCTCAGATCTGGAATTTGCTGGATTGGGCGGGTTTGTCCCGGCCATCCCCTATGTAGGTATTTTTGCCGCCACGTCGAGAGACGCCACAATCTCGACGGAACAAGCCGATTATGGGTTTAACCGCCTTTCGCGCGAGCGGGCAAGCGGAAAGAACAAAGGCCGAACACGCTCCTGACAAAGCGTTGTGGAAACATTCGCGTCATGCGCTGTGCAAACAGTTGCTCGAAGCCTCGTGAAGACAAGTGTCGCCGATGCCCGCCTCGTCGATCCACGAGCCACTCGGCTTACCCGCACGTAACCTCCCGGCGATCACATTTTTCGGTAACCGGCTATTCAACGGTTGACGACGGCGACTCACGGGGGCAGTCTCAAAGGCGTCAACGAAGTCGGCTGTCTTTCGATGGCCTCGCCGCCCAACAGGCGGCCTGCGAGACGCCGCAGGCGATAGCGATTAGCGCTTCGAACGACATTGTCGCAACGGACCCAGGAGCGGAGCATGACGCCACCGGACAGTCCCTTGAGGCTCCACACGGAGATGGAGCCGCGGCGGGCATAAGTGCCAGGGCAGACTTGAAACGCCGGCCCGACAAACCGTGACTTGCCGATTCCCTACAATCAGAGACCATAGTCGGATCGTCGGCTGAACGCCGCGTTGCATCCGAAACAGAACGCCGGCAGTCCACTCCCGGCCAAAGTTGGATTTCAGATCCATGAAGCCCCATCCGTCTGCACAGCAGGGATGGGGCTTACATTTTGTGGGGCGCTCAACCCGCGACCGCGATCAGTGGTTCGGTAGCTTCATGCCGCCCGTTGCCATGTCGATCGTTATGCTGCCGCCGATCCTGACATCGGTGTTGCCGATCTTGAACGAGCCGTCGCTGCCGGCGGGCTGCGCGTCATCGGGTTCCGGCTGCGGCGCCGGTTTGGCGATGCGATAGTCGCCGCTGACGCCGGGCAGTTTCTGCGACTGGCTGTCGTCGGCCAGTGCGGTGCCGGCCATCAAGGCGCCGGCAAGAGCGGCGAGGGCGGCGCATAAATGTCTGGACTGAACGGACCTGATCATGCGCGGACTATAGGGACGCGGCTGAAGCGATGCCAGACGCGCGGCGATCAAATTGCCGCGCGCCTACTCCGCTATATCAGGCCGCTTTCTTGCGCGTGTCATACACGTGGTCGACGAGGCCCCAGTCCTTCGCTTCCGCGGCGCTCATGAAGTAGTCGCGGTCGAGCGTGCGCTCCACTTCCTCGTAGGTGCGGCCGCAATGCCTGGCGTAGAGCTCCGTCATATGCTGCTTGGTGCGCACGATGTCCTCGGCGTGGCGCTGGATGTCGGAAGCCTGGCCCTGGAAACCGCCAAGCGGCTGATGCAGGACGATCCTGGTGTTGGGCAGCGCGATGCGGCGTCCCGGGGAGCCCGCCATCAGGAGAAACGAGCCCATCGAGGCGGCGAAGCCCATGCAGACCGTCGACACCGGACAGGAGATGTATTGCATCGTGTCGTAGATGGCGAAGCCGCTGGTCACCATGCCGCCGGGCGAGTTGATGTAGAGCGAGATCTCCTTGTCGGGATTGTCGGATTCCAGCGACAGCAGCTGGGCACAGACCAGCGCCGAGACATTGTCGTTGATCTCGCCATTGATGAAGACGATGCGCTCGCGCAGCAACCGCGAAAAGATATCGAAGGAACGTTCGCCGCGGCTCGACTGCTCGATGACCATCGGCACCAGATTGGCAATGCTCATGACGGGTTTCCTCTTATCAGGCCGCGCGCAGCATCATGCAGGGCGCATTGGCCGCGGTCGGGGTCTTGCGCGCATAAAGCGAGAGCCCGCAGCCGGCGCCGGCAATGGCCAGAACAGGCTCAGCCACCGGCACGAAGCCATCATGCACGATCCGAAGATGCGTGCCTCCGGAGGCTGTCCGGGCCAGCGTGAAGGTGACGATGCTGTCAAAGGCAGGAAGCTGGTCGGCATCCTTGTCGGCCGGCCGCTCGCGCCAGGAATAGCGCAGCAGCCGGCCAGGCTCGGCTTCCAGCACCTCGCATTCGATCGGCGCATCCGGTCCGGCAAAGGTGAAGCAGCTGCCAGCTTCCGCCTTGATGTCGTTCGGCATCATCCAGGCGGCCAGCAGTTCCGGCTCGGTCAGCGCCCGCCAGACCTTTTCCGGCGGATCGGCAAGCTCGCATTCGAAGCTGAGCGGGGCCTCTGCCGCTGTCGGATTCTCTGCCTTGGTCATTGGTCCATTCCCTTCAGAACCGTCTTCAACTTCTCGATGCCTTCCGGCCAGAAGGCGCGGTAGCGTTCGATCCAGCCGAGCAGCGGGTCGAGCCCCTGCGGATCGGCGCGGTAGTAGGCGTTGCGGCCAGCGCGCCGCTCGACCACCAGGCCGGCGCCGCGCAGAATGGCGAGATGCTGCGAGACCGCCGGCTGCGACACGCTCATGCCGGCGCGCAGCTCGGTCACTGTCATCTCGCTGGCGGTCAGCCGCTCATAGACGGCGCGACGGGTGGGGTCGGCGAGCGCCCGGAAAATCTCTGCTTCGATCATGCGGAAAGCATAAGTCGATACTTATAGATTTGGCAAGCGCTGTTTTTATGATGTCCAGCGCTTCACCGGATTCGCGGCTCCGTCGAAGCTTGCTTCGAAGATCGGCGATGCGAGCACGGCATGGATGTGGAGCATGCCGGACCCAATGTTGCGAAAGCCATGCCTGCGATGCGCCGGGATGATCAGCGACTGCCCCGCAGTCAGTACTGCTCGCCTGTCTTCGATCCACATTTCGGCCTCGCCGGCAATCACTGTCAGCACTTCCTCCACCGAATGCGAATGGGTCGGCGCCCCGGTTGCCGGTTCGACCCACTGTTCGAATATGCAAAGCTCGGCCGCGCCGTTGGCGGCGGCAACACGCATCCGCGTCTCCACTCCGGTCCGCCAAAGTTCGCGCGGCTGATCCTCATGTGTCAGGGTGTTCATTCGGAGATATCCCCTTTCGTTTCCCACACCAGGACACTACCTCTTGCTGACATTCCTTGACAGAAGCATCGGTTATGCTAGAACGAAAGAGGAACAAAAACCTTGTGGGAAAAGCCAGCCTTTACGGGCGTGGGCGGCCCTGAGGCTGTAAGGTGAGCGACTTAAAATTTGTTTCGGATGAGCGCGGAGAAGTACGATGGCGGGTAGCGTCAACAAGGTCATTCTGGTCGGCAATCTCGGGGCGGACCCTGAAATCCGCCGCCTGAATTCCGGCGATCCGGTCGTCAACATCCGCATCGCCACCTCGGAAAGCTGGCGCGACAAGAATTCGGGCGAGCGCAAGGAAAAGACCGAGTGGCATAATGTCGTCATCTTCAACGACCAGCTCGCCAAGGTGGCCGAGCAGTATCTGAAGAAGGGCATGAAGGTCTATGTCGAGGGCCAGCTGCAGACCCGCAAATGGCAGGACCAGACCGGCAATGACCGCTACACGACCGAGGTGGTGCTGCAGAAATTCCGTGGCGAGCTGCAGATGCTCGACGCGCGCGGCGAGGGCGGTAGCGGCCAGGTCGGTAACTATTCAGGCGGCAGCAGCCGTGGTTCCGATTTCGGCCAGTCGGGCCCGAACGAAGGTTTCAGCCGCGGTGGCGGCGGTTCCAGGGGCGGCGGTGGCGGCGGCGCGTCGCGGGAGCTGGATGACGAGATCCCGTTCTAAGCGTCTCGACATGGTCGTTTAGAGGAAGGCGATGTCGCTCGGACCGCTTCCGTCGGCGCCGCCTCCAATCCCATGGCATGCCTTCGCGGCCTTTGCCGCTTTAGCCATCCATCCTTCGCCGGCAGTAACCTTCATAGAGCGGGACACTTGTGAGGGCTTCGGCCGGCGTAGGCCGGTTCTCGGAACCCGCCATTTTCTGCGCGGCCTGACCTGAATCTCAACAGGCCTTAGCGCGGACCGGAATTTCTCAAGGAAGACCACCGTGAAAGCACGCGTCAAATGGGTCGAGGAACGCACCTTTGTCGGCGAATCCGGCAGCGGGCATAAGGTCGTGCTGGGCACGGCGCATGGGCCGGATGGGAAGACGCCTGGGCCGAGCCCGATGGAACTGGTGCTGATCGGCGCCGGCGGCTGCTCGGCCTATGACGTCGTGCATATCCTGGAGAAAGGCCGCGAGGCGGTCGAGGATTGCGTGGTGGAGCTCGACGCCGACCGGGCCGAGACCGACCCGAAAGTGTTCACCCGCATCCATATGCATTTCATCGTCAAGGGCCGCGCGCTCTCGCATGACAAGGTGAAACGGGCGATCGACCTGTCGATCGAGAAATACTGCTCGGCCAGCGCGATGATGGCGAAGACGGCGACGATCACGCATGATTTCGAGGTGGTCGAGACGGGGGCGCAGTAGGGCAGTAGGGCAGTAGGGCAGTAGGGCAGTAGGGCAGTAGGGCAGTAGGGCAGTAGGGCAGTAGGGCAGTAGGGCAGTAGGTGGGCTGCTTCGCAGCCTCTTAGGCTGCCATGAGCGCCCTGACGCCGTCGGCCACGAACTGGACCGCCAAGGCCGCCAGGATCACGCCGAGCAACCTGGTCAGAATCGAGCGGCCGGTCTGGCCGAGGATGCGGTCGATGCGTTCCGACAGCACAAACACCAGATAGGTGATGACGAGGCAGAGGAAGATGATGCCGACCAGGGCTGCCTGCGCGGCAAAGCCTTCGAAATGTCCCGACAACAGCACGGTCGCCGAGATCGCGCCAGGGCCGGCGATCAGCGGGATCGCCAGCGGGAAGGCGGCGATGTTGTGGATCATGTCCTTGGTGATGGCGACGTCGCCGATCTTCTCCTTGCGGTCCTGGCGGCGCTCGAACACCATTTCGAAGGCGATGAAGAACAAGAGAAAGCCGCCGGCGACGCGGAAGGCCGGCAGCGTGATGCCGAACACCGACAGGATCGAGGCGCCGGCAACCGCGAACAGCGCCATGACCAGAAAGCCGATCACCGAGGCGCGCACCGAGACCTGTTGGCGCTCCTCTCGGTTCATGCCGCGCGTCACGGCGAGGAAGAGCGGCGCCAGCCCCGGCGGGTCGATGGTCACCAGTATGGTGACGAAGGCGTTGAACAGGCTGTCGAAACTCGGCATCGCTGGCCCCTCCCGCCAGGCGAAGCCCAGCCTCTGCAATTGGTAAAGCAAAGCCCAGGCGCTGGAAACAGGCGGGAAGATGGTTTCGCGAACCTGGTGAAGCCCGGCGGCGCAAAGGATGGCTACGGCTCTTGTTTTGTGCCGCTGCGATCTTCGGTAGTCATCAGCTCTCACCCACCCGCCGGGCCAAAAACTCCACCTCCATGCGCCAGGTCGCGCCGCCGTCATGCGAGCGCTCGCCCAGCCAGCGGAACGAGTTTTCGGTAATGCGCGAAAAGCTCCAGCGTACCGACGCGCCGGTTCCGTCGGCGCCGACCTGGACGATCGTGTCGCCCTCGGCGCTGCCGAGCTGCCGGCTGTAGTACTGATTGCGCGGGTCGCTCCAGAAGATGTGCCAGGCGTCGGCGCCGGGATCGTAGACGCGCAATGTCGTGCCGTAGAAGGTCCACGGTCCGAGCGACGGGGAGGGACCCGCGTCGCGGGCGGGCAGTATCCAGACGTCCTGCAAGGCCCTGCCTTCCAGAACCCAGCCGAAATGCACCTCGCCGCGACCGGTGAGCTTTGTGCCGTCCTCTAGAATGCGCGTGGCATCGAATGTCCAGGCGCCGATGAAGCGGCCGTAGAGCTTCAGCTTTTCGGCGAGATCCGGAATGGGGTCGTCGCTGTGCAAGGCTTCGGCAAAGGGATTAGTCATGGTTGCTGCCTCGTTTGTCAGGAGAGGGCAAGCAATAGGGGCAGGCGGGGTTCGCCGCTTGGGAAAAATTGCTATCGTTCGGGCATGACAACAGCGCAGAGAACTCTGGCTTCCGGATCAGGCTGGCAGGTGTCCGACGTGGTGTGTACCGCCGCCGCGGGCGACAGGCCGTTCGAGGAAGGACATCGCGGCTTCTGCGTCGCCGCGGTGGCCAGCGGCACGTTCCGCTACCGCACGCGCCAGGGCACGGCGATGCTGGCGCCGGGTGCCATCCTGCTCGGAAATCCCGGCGCCTGCTATGAATGCGGGCATGAGCACGGCGCCGGTGACCGCTGCCTTTCCTTCCATTTTTCGCCAGCCTATCTGGAGCGCGTCGTGGCCGAACTGCCGGGCGCGAAGCGGCTGGGCTTCGCCGATCCGCGCCTGCCGCCCTTGCCGGCGCTCGCGCCTTTGCTGGCCGAGGCGGAGGCTGCGCGCGAAAGGAGCGACAACGAGGCGTTCGAGGAACTCGGCCTACGCCTTGCCGGCGCGGTGGTCGCGGCTGCCGCCGGTTCTTTCAGAACGGCGCGGACACCAAGCCGCCGCGATCAGAAACGCGTTGCCGAAGCGGTGCGGCTGATCGAGCTCAATGCCGAGCGGCCGCTCTCGCTGGCCGAGCTCGCCGGCGCCACGGCGACGAGCCCGTATCATTTCCTACGCATCTTCCGGCATGTGGCCGGCATGACGCCCTATCAGTTCCTGCTCAGGACAAGGCTGCATCGGGCCGCCGTGCGGCTGCGCAACTCGGACGCGACGATCTCGACAATCGCCTTCGACACAGGCTTCAACGATCTGTCGAGCTTCAACCGTCGGTTTCGGCGCGAGATGGGAGAGGCGCCGGGCGCCTATCGCGCCCGGCGCGTTGGCTGAAAAAGCCTGCCGCTGCCCGTCGGGGGTCGTTCATGGCATGCTATCCTGTTCCTTGAGCTGCGGTTTCCCCGGACCAAGTGATTTGATCGCCGCGTCGACGCAGTGGAAAATGCGCTCAGCGCCGACGATGTCGGCGATGCCGAACCGCTTGAGCGCCGCTTGGGCGCGCAGCGATTCCATGCGCGCGATAGCAAAGACCGCACCTTTGTCGCGACAATGGCGGATGGTGTCGATCAGCGCCTGAGCGGCGGTATAGTCGATCTCGACGATGTTGCTGGCCTCCAGAACCACCAGCTTCACGCCCTCGCTCCTGGCGTCGATCAGGTCGCTCAGACCGCGCTTGAAACGGTCGGCATTGACGAAGGAAAGCGGCGCCTGGAACGCCACCACCAGCACGCCGGGGTGCCGATCGCCCGGGCTGGAACCGCTCGGCGGCCACCAGACCGACGTGCCCGGTACCTGCGCCAGCTCGATCGGCTCGGTGCGCGTCGAGCCCCAGATGCCGTGCAGCAGCGACAGACCGATGCCGATCGCGACCCCGGTTTCGATAGGCAGGACGACGATGGCGATCATGGTGATCAGGATCAGCGCGAACTCGCCGAGCGCCTGGCGATATACGTTAACGGCGATCCTCCAGCGCAGGATATGCTGGGCCACGAACATCAGCACGCCGGCAAGGGCCGCTTGCGGCACGTTGGCCAGCAGGCTGCCGCCGAAAGCGCCGAGCCCCAGCACGATAGCCGCCGCGATCAGGCCCGACAGCTGCGAGCGGCCGCCGGTCTGGGCGACGATGGCCGTGCGCGGCGGGCTGGCGTTGACGGCAAAGGCGCCGAACAGGGCGGCCACGATGCTGCCCGCGCCGACGCCGACAAAGTCGCGATTGACGTCTGGCGCTTCGCCGTTTTGGGAAGCAAACGAGCGGCTCGTGGCCGCTGTCTGCACCATGACGACGATGGCGATCAGCAACGCCAGCGGGACAAGAGCCTGTGCGTCGTGGAAGTGGACGGTCGGCATGCCGAGAGGAGGCAACCCGTTCGGCAAGGCGCCGAGCACCTCGACGCCACGGTTCCTCAAATCGAAGGAGACGACGCCAAGCGTCGCCAGGACCATGCCGATCAACGCCGCCGGGATCCGCGCGCTGACCTGTCCGGCGGCGAAGACGATGGCGAAGACACCGAGGCCGATTGCCAGGCTCCAGGGATTGGTGAGGTGGATATTGGCGGCTATCTCGCCGACTCGCCGCACGGTCTCGCCTCTTTCGGCCGGCAGGCCGAGCAAGGAAGGCAGTTGCGAGACGATGATATGGACCGAAATGCCGGCGAGGAAACCCGTCGTGACCGGCACGGACAGCAGATCGGCGATCCAGCCGAGACGGAAGACGCCGCTGAGCGCCACCAGCAGCCCCACCATCAGGGCCAGCATGGCCGCCAGCGCCAGGTAATGCGGCGAGCCCGAGGTGGCGATCAGCGCCAGACCGCCGGCGAACAAGGGCGTGATCGTCGAATCCGCGCCGGCCGACAGCTGGCGGTTGGCGCCGAGCAGCGCGAAGGCGACAGAGCCGGCGACGAAACTGAAAAAGCCGATCTGCGGCGCGAAACCGCCAAGGCGCGCCGTCGCCATCTGCTCGGGAATGGCGATCGCGGCCAGCGTGATGCCGGCCGCCAGATCGCCGTTGAGGTCCTTGACGCTCCAGCCGCTGAGGGCCCGCATGGGTAGCCATGAGGCCAGCTTCACAGCAGTTGCGGTTTTTGCCCGATCCATCGCCGACCTTGCCGCATGACGGCGAAAACGACGGTGGCCATATCGTCGCAATCAGCGGTATCCATTTGAAATTACCATCAAAATTGTCTCTGGAAAAGTCCGGCCGACATTGGAGTTTCGGCAAGGCTTCCTATATAAGCATGCAGTGATTCCCGACTGGATTGTGACCTGATTTGACCGACCAGAAGACACCGCGCGGGCCGGACGGCGGCCCCACCGGCATCGAGCCGATTTCGATCATCGAGGAGATGCAGCGCTCCTATCTCGATTACGCCATGAGCGTGATCGTCAGCCGCGCGCTGCCAGACGTGCGCGACGGCCTGAAGCCCGTCCATCGCCGCATCCTCTACGCCATGCAGGAAGGCGGTTACCACTGGAACCGCAAGCATGTGAAATCGTCGCGCATCGTCGGCGACGTGATGGGTAAATACCATCCGCATGGCGACGCCTCGATCTATGACGCGCTGGTTCGCATGGCGCAGGACTGGTCGCTGCGCGTGCCTCTGATCGACGGGCAGGGCAACTTCGGCTCCATCGACGCCGATCCGCCCGCGGCCATGCGCTACACCGAGTCGCGGCTCACCAAGGTCGCGCATGAACTCCTGGAGGATATCGACAAGGAAACGGTCGATTTCCAGGACAATTATGACGGCGCCGAACAAGAGCCGAAGGTGCTGCCGGCGCGCTTTCCCAACCTTCTGGTCAACGGCTCGGGCGGCATCGCCGTCGGCATGGCCACCAACATTCCGCCGCACAATCTGAGCGAAGTCTGCAACGGCGCCATCGCCCTCATCGACAACCCGGCCATCGACCTGCCGGCGCTGATGGAGATCGTGCCCGGCCCGGACTTCCCGACTGGTGGCATCGTGCTTGGCCGTTCCGGCATCTACAGCGCCTATTCCACCGGGCGCGGTTCGATCGTCATGCGCGGCCGCGTCAATATCGAATCCCGCGGCAACGACCGCGAATCCATCGTCGTCACCGAGATTCCCTATCAGGTGAACAAGGCGGCGATGATCGAGAAGATGGCGGAACTGGTGCGCGAAAAGCGCATCGACGGCATTTCCGACATTCGCGACGAAAGCGACCGCCAGGGCTACCGGGTCGTCATCGAGCTGAAGCGCGAGGCCGTCGCCGACGTCATCCTCAACCAGCTTTACCGCTTCACGCCGCTGCAGACCTCGTTCGGCGCCAACATGGTGGCGCTCAACGGCGGCAAGCCGGAGATGATGACGCTGATCGACATGCTGAAAGCCTTCGTCGCTTTCCGCGAGGAGGTGATCAGCCGCCGCACCAAATACCTGCTGCGCAAGGCGCGCGAGCGCGCGCATGTCCTTGTCGGCCTTGCGATTGCGGTCGCCAATATCGACGAGGTGATCAAGCTCATCCGCACCGCGCCCGATCCGCAGACGGCGCGCGAGCAGTTGATGGAGCGGCGCTGGCCGTCGCACGACGTCGCGCCGCTGATCAAGCTGATCGACGACCCGCGTCACCGCATCAACGAGGACGGCACATATAATCTCTCCGAGGAACAGGCGCGCGCCATCCTCGACCTGCGCCTGCAGCGCCTGACCGCGCTCGGCCGCGACGAGATCGCCGACGAGTTGAACAAGATCGGCGCCGAGATCATTGATTTCCTTGACATTCTGTCGTCGCGCGCGCGTATCCAGCAGATCGTCAAGGACGAGCTGATCGCGGTCCGCGATGAGTTCGGCACGCCGCGCCGCACCGAGCTCTCCGACGGCGGGGCGGACATGGAAGACGAGGACCTGATCCAGCGCGAGGACATGGTGGTCACCGTCAGCCATTCCGGCTACATCAAACGCGTGCCGCTGTCGCTCTACCGGGCGCAGCGCCGGGGCGGCAAAGGCCGCTCCGGCATGTCGACCAAGGAAGAGGATTTCGTCACTCGGCTGTTCGTCGCTAACACACACACGCCGGTGCTGTTCTTCTCCTCGCGCGGCATCGTCTACAAGGAAAAGGTCTGGCGGCTGCCGATCGGCAACCCGCAATCGCGCGGCAAGGCGCTGATCAACATGCTGCCGCTCGAGCAGGGCGAGCGCATCACCACGATCATGCCTCTGCCGGAGGACGAGACCAGTTGGGGGGATCTCGACGTGATGTTCGCCACCACGCGCGGCACCGTGCGCCGCAACAAGCTCAGCGACTTCGTCCAGGTCAACCGCAACGGCAAGATCGCCATGAAGCTGGAGGAAGAGGGCGACGAGATTCTCGGCGTCGAGACCTGCACCGACAATGACGACGTGCTTTTGACGGCCAATTCCGGCCAGTGCATCCGTTTCCCGGTCTCCGACGTGCGCGTCTTCCAGAGCCGCAATTCCGTCGGCGTGCGCGGCATAAGCATGGCCGAGACCGACCGCATCATCTCGATGTCGA
The DNA here is from genome assembly GCF_003952405.1 of Mesorhizobium sp. M2A.F.Ca.ET.043.02.1.1. Lineage (NCBI taxonomy): Bacteria > Pseudomonadati > Pseudomonadota > Alphaproteobacteria > Hyphomicrobiales > Phyllobacteriaceae > Mesorhizobium > Mesorhizobium sp. M2A.F.Ca.ET.043.02.1.1. Next base: position 61,500 of record NZ_CP034445.1, on the reverse strand, counting down.
TCATCGAGCACGTCGATGCGTCACCCGCCGAGCGCGCGGCCTATCTGAAGCGCGCGGCGGCCGAGCGCCGGCTTGTCGCCGGCGAGGAAGAGGAGATCGCGCTCACCAATGAGGAGGTCGGCGAGGAAGCCGAGCTTTCCGACGAGCGTTACGAGTTCCTCAAGGCGCATGAGCAGCTTGTGCTGACGGTGACCGAATACGGCTACGGCAAGCGCTCGTCGTCCTACGACTTCCGCCTGACGGGGCGCGGCGGCAAGGGCATTCGCGCCACCGACGTTTCCAAGACGGCCGAGATCGGCCGCCTAGTCGCGACCTTCCCGGTCGGCAATGACGATCAGATCATGCTGGTTTCGGACGGCGGCACGGTGATCCGGGTGCCGGTCAACGGCATACGCTTTGCCAGCCGCGCCACCAAGGGCGTGACGATCTTCAATACGGCCGAAGGCGAGAAGGTCGTGTCGGTGGAGCGGATTTCGGAGCCGCAGTCGGACGAAGAGGCGGAAGACGTGGCTTCGAGCGAGGCTGGTGCGGACGATACGGGCGGGAGCGAATAGATTTCGTCCGGCTCAACCGGCCCGTTGGACCGTTGGGCCGGTTCGATCATGACGGGGATATCAGTGGCGACGGTAGACGTTGTTGCGGTAGGCGAAACCATCGAGGCGCTTGGTGTTGGCCTTGACGCGCACCCGCGCTGCTTCCTGATGCAACCCGAAGGCGGTCGCGATGAGCATCACGATGGTCATTGCTGTGGCAAGCATGTAGATCAGCATTTGCGTGTTCTCCTGGGCTTACAACGATGAGATGGAGATTTTGTTTCGTCCATTGAAGCGGCAACCTAGTGAACGCTGCGTGAAACGTTCGTGATCCTCGCATTCATCTGTCGTTCATCGGGGTGAAAAGGTTCATGGCGGGAACTGTCGGATTTGCCTTTGTTTGAGAGGGTCGCTAAAGCGTTTCGCCGAAAACGGCGAACCGCTCTATCTTTCTCGTTTGCGCAATTCCAGACGGAAAACCGCTCACACTTTTCCTGGAATTGCTCTAGAAGCCTGCCATGACCGAACGCACCGCCCTTTACGCCGGCTCCTTCGACCCGCTGACCAACGGCCATCTTGACGTGCTCAAGGCGTCGCTGGCGGTGGCCGACACCGTCTATGCGGCGATCGGCATCCATCCGGGCAAGAAACCGTTGTTTTCCTTCGAGGAACGCGTGAAGCTGATCGAAGCCGCTGCCAAGGCCGAATTCGGCAAGGACGCCGGCCGCATCAAGGTCGTTGCGTTCGACGGGCTGGTCATCGACGCTGCCCGCAAGCGGGGCGCTTCGATCATGATCCGCGGCCTGCGCGACGGCACCGATCTCGACTACGAAATGCAGATGGCCGGCATGAACGAGACGATGGCGCCGGAACTGCAGACGGTTTTTCTGCCGGCGAGTCCCTCGGTGCGCACCATTACCGCCACACTCGTGCGCCAGATTGCCTCGATGGGCGGCGACATCCGCCCATTCGTGCCGGCGGCTGTCGCCGGGGCGCTCACCGCCAAGTTCACCAAATAGGTTTTCCCGGAGATCCCTATGCAGCTGAAGAAGCTCGCTTCGTTCCTTGTCGTGCTTGCCGGCCTTTTCGCGGCATCCCTTTTCTCGGCATCCGGGCCGGCCGTCGCCGCCGACAAGGAGAACACCATGATCATCACTCTCAAGGATGGCGACGTGACGATTGCGCTGCGCCCCGATCTGGCGCCCAAGCATGTCGCGCAGATCAAGAAGCTGGTGCGCGACGGCGCCTATGACAATGTCGCCTTCCACCGCGTCATCGACGGCTTCATGGCGCAGACCGGCGACGTCAAATTCGGCAACATGAAGAAGGGTTTCGACCCGCAAGCCGTCGGCACCGGCGGTTCCGATCTTCCCGATCTGCCGGCCGAGTTCTCGCAGAGCGAGCAATTCACGCGCGGCGTGGTCGGCATGGCGCGATCGCAGGACCCGAATTCGGCCAACTCGCAATTCTTCATCATGTTCGCGCCGGCGCCGAACCTCGACGGCCAGTACACCATCGTCGGCAAGGTGGTCGGCGGCATGGACCTCGTCGACAAGATCAAGAAGGGCGACGAGGCCGACAACGGCACGGTCAGCGACCCCGACCGCATGATCAAGGTTCGCATCGCCGCCGACGGCAAATAAACCCCTCAATTTTCAAAAAGGATTTCTGACATGGCTGAGATCAAGGATCGCGAGAACGCGCTGATCATGGAAACGACCAAGGGCAAGGTCGTCATTGAAATGTATCCCGAACTGGCCCCCGGCCACGTCGCCCGCATCAAGGAACTGGCGCGTGAGGGCGCCTATGACGGCGTCGTGTTCCACCGCGTCATCGACGGCTTCATGGCGCAGACCGGCGACGTCAAGTTCGGCAACTCCTCGAAGCCGACCTATGCGCCGTCGCGCGCGGGCATGGGCGGGTCCGACAAGCCGGACCTCAAGGCCGAGTTCTCCAACGCCAATCATGGCCGCGGCGCCTGCTCGATGGCTCGGGCGCAGAACCCGAACTCGGCGAATTCGCAGTTCTTCATCTGCTTCGACGATGCCGCCTTCCTCAACCGCCAGTACACGGTGTGGGGCCAGGTCATCGAGGGCATGGAAAATGTCGACAAGATCAAGCGCGGCGAGCCGGTGCAGGATCCCGACAAGATCGTGTCGCTGAAGGTCGCGGCCGACGTCAAGTAAGGGCATAACGATGATGGGCGCAGTCTGGTCCCTGCTCGGCATCCTGTCCGGCGCCTTCATCGCCATCCAGGCGCCGATCAATTCGCAACTGGCGCGCGGCCTCGGCCTTCCCGTGGCCGCCGCGGCGTTCTCGTTCCTGTCGGGCGCCATCGTCCTTGGCATCATTGCCCTCGCGGTGGTGAGGCTGCAGGGCATTTCGCTCGACTGGAAGGCGCCGGCGCCCTGGCTGTTCATCGCCGGCGGCATGCTCGGCGGCTTCTATGTCACGCTCTCCACCATTCTCACGCCGCGCATCGGCGCTGCGGCTCTCATGGCCTTCCTGGTCGCCGGGCAGTTGCTCGCCGGCATGCTGATCGACCGCGTCGGCTTCCTTGGCGTGGCGGTGCGCGAAATCTCGCTTGGCCGCGTCGCCGGCGCGGTAATGCTGCTCGCCGGGGCGCTGCTCATCCGGCTTTTCTGATGCGTGTCGACCTATTCGACTTCGAGCTGCCGGAGGAGCGCATCGCGCTTCGTCCGGCGGAACCGCGCGACAGCGCCAGGCTGCTGGTCGTCGAGCCGGGCGAACCATTGCAGGATCGCGTCGTCCGCGACCTGCCTTCGCTGCTAAGGCAAGGCGACGTGCTGGTGTTCAACGACACCAAGGTCATCCCGGCGCAGCTCAAAGGCATGCGCAAGCGCGGCGAGGCGGTGGCGCAGGTCGAGGCGACGCTGCATATGCGCGTGGCGCCGGACCGCTGGCAGACTTTCATGCGGCCGGGCAAGCGCATCGCCGCCGGCGACCGCATCCATTTCGGTCATGACGGCAGTTCCTGCTTCCTCGGCCAGCTTGACGCGACGGTGCTCGAAAAGGGCGAGGCTGGCGAGGCGCTGCTCGGTTTCGACCTTTCCGGGCCGTTCCTCGACGAGGCGCTGCACGCCTTCGGCCACATTCCGCTGCCGCCCTATATCGCCTCGAAGCGCGACGATGACGAGCGTGACCGCGCCGACTACCAGACCATCTATGCCAGGGAAGAGGGCGCGGTCGCTGCCCCCACCGCCGGGCTGCATTTCACGCCGGAACTGTTTGCCGCGCTCGACGCCCGGGGCATCGAGCGCCGCTTCGTCACGCTGCATGTCGGCGCCGGCACCTTCCTGCCGGTGAAGGCCGACGACACGGCCGACCACAAGATGCATGCGGAGACCGGCTCGGTAAGTGCCGAGACGGCGGCGGCGCTCAACGCCGCCAAGGCGCGGGGAGGGCGGATCATCTGCGTCGGCACGACATCGCTGCGGCTTCTGGAGAGCGCGGCTCGCGCGGACGGCAGGATCGAGCCCTGGTCCGGACCGACCGACATCTTCATAACGCCCGGCTATCGCTTCCGCACGGCCGACATGCTGATGACCAATTTCCATCTGCCGCGCTCGACACTGTTCATGCTGGTCTCGGCCTTCAGTGGGCTGGAGACGATGCGCTCGGCCTATGCGCATGCCATCGAGAACCGCTACAGGTTCTATTCCTATGGCGACGCCAGCCTGCTTTACCGAGCGGAGACGAGCGATGGACGGTGATCTCAACGGCATGGACCGCAATAGGCTGATCGCGGAAGTGAGGAAGCTGCGCGCCGGCATCCGCGCGCATCGCGACACGACCGGGCATGATCTGTGCTGGCATCATCCCGACCTCTGGGACCTTTTGCCGGAAAAGACCGAGCCGTCGATCGCCGTGCCGCCATGGCCGAAATTCATGCACGGCTGCATCCGCTACCGGCAGTCGCTCGACGAGCAGGCGCCCGATGCGCCGGTGCACGACAAGGAATTCAATGGCTGAGACTTTTTCCTTCAAGGTGCTTGCCAACGACGGCAAGGCCAGGCGCGGTCTTGTCTCGATGCCGCGCGGCGAAATCCGCACGCCGACCTTCATGCCGGTCGGCACCGGCGGCACCGTCAAAGCCATGTATATGGACCAGGTGCGCGGCGTCGGCGTCGACATCATTTTGGGCAACACCTACCATCTGATGCTGCGGCCAGGCGCCGAGCGCGTAGCCAGGCTCGGCGGCCTGCACGAGTTCGCGCGCTGGCCGCATCCGATCCTGACCGACAGCGGCGGCTTCCAGGTCATGTCGCTGTCGAAGCTCCGTAAACTGACCGAACAGGGCGTCACCTTCCGCTCGCATATCGATGGCGCACCTTATGAAATGTCGCCGGAGCGGTCGATCGAGATCCAGGGACTGCTCGATTCCGACATCCAGATGCAGCTCGACGAATGCACAGCGCTTCCGGCCAAACCTAAGGAGATCGAGCGCGCCATGGAATTGTCGCTGCGCTGGGCCGAGCGCTGCAAGATTGCGTTCGGCGATCAGCCGGGCAAGGCAATGTTCGGCATCGTCCAGGGCGGCGACAGCGCGCCGATGCGCGTGCGTTCGGCGCAGGCGCTGAAGGCGATGGATCTGAAAGGCTATGCCGTCGGCGGGCTGGCGGTCGGTGAGCCGCAGTCGGTGATGCTGGAGATGCTCGACATCACCTGCCCGGAATTGCCGGCCAACAGACCGCGCTATCTGATGGGCGTCGGCACGCCGGACGATATATTGAAATCGGTAGCCCGCGGCATCGACATGTTCGACTGCGTGATGCCGACGCGGGCCGGCCGGCATGGCCTCGCCTATACGCGCCGCGGCAAGGTCAATCTCAGGAACGCCCGCCATGCCGACGATCCGCGGCCGCTCGACGAGGAAAGCGATTGCCCTGCGGCGCGCGATTACTCGCGCGCCTATCTGCATCACCTGGTGCGCTCGCAAGAGTCGCTCGGAGCGATGCTGCTGACCTGGAACAACCTGTCCTATTATCAGAAGCTGATGCAGGACATCCGGGCAGCCATCGAGGCGCAGGCTTTTGAAGCGCGCGCCGCCGAGATCGCCGAAGGCTGGGCGAGGGGCGACATCCAGGCGATATAAAGCGCGTCGCAGTCCTTCGGATTCGCTCGATGCGCTTCAGGTCTTTGACTTACGCATGTCTTTATCCCGAGACCGGTTCCCACTGTCGGGAGACATGCTCTAGCCGCTGGTCCCGCCGATTGACGGACGTTCTGCCTGGGAGCAGAATCTTGTCTTGAGGGATCAGCCATGGCTGTGACGTTCGATTTCGCCGGCAAGACGGCGATCGTGACCGGTGGGTCGAGGGGCATCGGCAAGGCCGTGGCCATGCAACTGGCGCGATCGGGATGCGACGTCTGGATATGGGATGCCGATCCAGCGCCACTCGACGGAACCCGCAGCCAAACGGTGGATGTAACCAAGGCAGGCGATATCGGAAAAGCCCTGAGCGAAGTGATCGCCGAGAGCGGCCGGGTCGATATTCTCGTTAACAATGCGGGCTATCTCGGGCCCTATCGCAGCTTCGAGGCTTTCGAGCCGGCCGAGTGGCAGCGCATCATCGGAGTCAACCTCATCGGCACGTTTGAGGTCACACATCAGGTTCTGCCGTTCATGCGCAAGACCGGCAGCGGCCGCATCGTCAATATGGGGTCGCTGGCCGGCAAGGAGGGATTGCCCAATCTTGCAGCCTATTCGGCGGCGAGCGCAGGTATCATCGCTTTCACCAAAGCCTTGTCGCGCGAAGTTAATGACACCGATATTCGCGTCAATTGCGTCGCGCCGGGGCCGATCGATACCGAACTTATCAGGCGACTTGGCAATCAAGTCGTCAGCGACATGATCGGCGCAAGTCCGCTCAAGCGCCTTGGCGCAGTCGACGAGGTCGCGGCGCTGGTGCTGTGGCTTTGCTCCGATGCCGTCAGCTTCAACACGGGCGCGGTATTCGACATGTCCGGCGGCCGGGCTCGCTACTGAACACCGGTTTATGTCCTGAGGCGACCCGAGACCCTCAAGCCTCCGCTTGAGGGCGCGAACCATTTTGAAACGACTGCGATTGTATAGATTGCCGGGATGATTTCAGGCAAAGGCGCAGACCTTGCTCGTCTCGGAACAAGCCTCGGTGTCGGGTGAGGCACAAACCAGCCGTGCTAGCGGCTCCCGCGAGCCTGCAGCCGCCGTCTAACAATGGACTGGAGCGGCCGTCGCGGTCATCGGGGTGGCCGGCCTCGTTCTGCGGGTGCTCGGCGCGCGGGGGTACTACGCAGCGATGGTGGACAGAATGACGCGTGACGGCGCGGCGAATTACGCCACCAACCAGGAATTCCGGACCGTGATGACCGTCGATTATTTTGCCAAACGCCTTGGGCGCCAGGCATCGTTTGTCTCCGTAAACAAAATATGCGACGAGCGTCCGTCCTGGCTGATCTCCGAGGGGCCTATCGACCGGCAGCCGCATATGTCGAGGCCGTGCCGACCTGCAGGTCGGCCTATGAGCGTGTCGACGCCTCGACGAGCTGGGGTCTTTCGGGCCTGGCCTGGACATTGTATCAGCGCCGGGATTGAGAGTGGGCCCGGCCAAATTCCGGCCGTCGCGCGCCTTTCCGGAATTGCTCAGGTGCTGACCGAGGTCGAGGCGCGTAGGCTGCAGCCGGTGATCTTGAAACTGCCATCCGCCTGCAGCTGCAGCGTATAGACAGCCTCGTAATCCTTGCCGTCGGGCCCGACGATCAGCACCTGCTGGACGATCGAACCGGGCCTGGTCTGCTCGGCCCTGCCGAAGGAATAGGATTGGGGCTTTCGCACCGGCGCGTAGCCGTTGGTCACCATGTTCATGAAGGTGTCGACGGTCGGAAAGATCTGCTTCACATTGGGCGCGGCGAAACTGTAGGCGGCGGCGCCGTCACTGGCGATGAACGCCTTCAACTGGCTGTCGATAACCGTCTGCGCGGCCTTGACCTCCGCATCGTCGGCCAAGGCAAGCGAGGTCATCAGCATTGGAACAAGAGCTAACGCGAACAGTGCTCGGCGCATGGGCTGTCTCCCGGGAAATCGCCTGGCGAACGACTCTAACATACGCGTCGCGGCAGGGCGTGGTTTCACCGAGCTGCAAAGATTTCGTCATTTCAGCCTCGAGGGGCGGGATCGGCCACTCTTTGAGCTGCGCGGCGCGTGAAGCTTGAAAGCCGGGCGGCAGTCTGCCACAAGGACCGCTATTCACGATGCAGGCGGCAGGACCGGGCAATGAAGGCATTTTTCGTGCAGATCAAGTGCGACCTCGGTAAGGCCTATGAGGTCGCCAGCGCGCTTGCCGACGCCGAGATCGCCTCCGAGATCTACTCGACCGCCGGCAATTACGACCTGCTCGCCAAATTCTACGTCGACGACGAGGAAGACGTCGGTCACTTCGTCAACGAGCGGGTACAGATCCTGCCCGGAATCAAGGACACTTTCACCATCGTGACCTTCCGGGCGTTCTGACCGGTCGGGCGATGCCCCGCCGGCAAGCAGGGGCTGACCCGACCTTGCCGCCTGTGCCTTAAATTTAGGCAATTTGCATAGAGTGGCCGTCACGGCTTCCTAAATCATCGATTGCGCTTGATTTTCTCCGGCGAGGCCAGTGAAATGGTCTCAGAGGGGAGTACTCGATTGGCAGCCTTCGATGAAATGCTTCCGGAAGTTTCCGGATTGAGAAGACCTTATGAGGCTTATGATCGCTGGCTGAAGGAGCAGGACCCGGCCAGGCTTACCCAGAAAATGCAGGACGCCGAGCGTGTCTTCCGCAAGACGGGTATCACCTTTGCAGTCTATGGCGAGCAGGAAGCTTCCGAGCGGCTGATCCCTTTCGACATCGTGCCGCGCATCCTCTCCGGCCACGAATGGCGCCGGCTGACGCAAGGCATCGAGCAACGCGTGCAGGCGCTGAACGCCTTTCTCGACGACATCTATCACCGCCAGGAGATTCTGCGGGCCGGGCGCGTGCCGAGGGATCTCGTTGCCAGGAACGAAGCCTTCCTGCCCGAGATGATCGGGGTGAAGCCGCCTGCCGGCGTCTACACCCATATCATCGGCGTCGACATCGTGCGCATATCGGAGAACGAGTTCTACGTGCTGGAGGACAACGCCCGCACGCCGTCCGGCGTCTCCTACATGCTGGAGAACCGTGAGACGATGATGCAGCTCTTTCCGGAGCTGTTCCAGAAGATCAAGGTGCGGCCGGTCGAGAATTATCCGCAGCTCCTGCGCCGGTCGCTCGCAGCGGTGCGGCCGCAAAGCGCCAAGGGCGCGCCGACAATCGCGGTGCTGACGCCAGGCTCCTACAACTCGGCCTATTTCGAACATGCCTTCCTCGCCGACCAGATGGGCGTGCAACTGGTGGAGGGGCAGGATCTGCGGGTCGTTGACGGCCACGTCGCGATGCGCACGACCGAAGGCTACAAGCAGATCGACGTGCTCTATCGGCGCGTCGACGACGCCTTCCTCGATCCGCTGACTTTCCGCCCGGACTCCGCACTCGGCGTGCCGGGCATCATGGATGTCTACCGCGCCGGCAACATCACCATCGCCAATGCGCCTGGCACCGGCATCGCCGACGACAAGGCGATTTATTCCTACATGCCGGAGATCGTCGAGTTCTACACCGGCCGCAAGGCCATTCTCGGCAACATCCCGACCTGGCGCTGCTCGGAGCCGGACAGCCTCAAATATGTGCTCGAGCACATCAGCGAGCTGGTGATCAAGGAAGTGCACGGCTCTGGCGGCTACGGCATGCTGGTCGGCCCGGCCGCAACCAAGAAGGAATGCCAGGAGTTCGCCAAGAAGCTGCAGGCGAAGCCTTCGAACTACATCGCCCAGCCGACGCTGGCGCTGTCGACCTGTCCGATCCTGACCGAAAAGGGCCTGTCGCCGCGCCATGTCGATCTTCGGCCTTACGTGCTGGTTTCGGACCGAATCCAGATCGTGCCGGGTGGGCTAACGCGTGTTGCCCTCAAAGAGGGTTCTCTGGTGGTCAATTCCTCACAAGGCGGCGGCACCAAGGATACGTGGGTACTCGACGACTAGAGCGGTGAATGGTGAACGGTAAAATGGTGAATGGTCAGATGCCTAGTTACGAGAGGATGGCAATGACGAAGTGTTGCTGGGTACTACTCACTATTCACCATTCACTATTCACCATTCACTAGGCAAATCCACATGCTTCTTGGCCGCACCGCAAACGGTCTCTACTGGATGAACCGCTATATAGAGCGGGCCGAAAACATGGCGCGCCTCGTCGATGCCGGCCTGCGCATGGCGCTGACGCGCACGCAGAACGCGTCAGAGGAATGGAATTCGGTGCTGCTCAGCGCCGGCTCCGACTATGCGTTCTCACAGAAATACCAGGACTATACCGCTGCCAACGTCTCCGACTTCCTGCTGCGCGACACCTCGAACCCGTCGAGCACGATGTCGTCGATCGAGACGGCACGCAACAATGCCCGCATGGTGCGAACGGCGCTGACGCGCGAGACCTGGGAAAGCATCAACGAAGCCTGGATGTCGCTGAAGCGCATGCTGGCGAGGCCGATCGACGAGCGCGACCTGCCGACGGTGCTCGATGCCATCAAGCGCGAGACGGCTCTGATCCGCGGCTCGTTCTACGGCACGATGCTGCGCAACGAAATCTTCGATTTCTCGCAGCTCGGCACCTATGTCGAGCGCGCCGACAACACGGCGCGCATCCTCGACGTGAAGTATTATGTGCTGTTGCCTTCGCTGTCTTGGGTCGGCTCGACGCTGGACAATTACCAGTGGGAGTCGATCCTGCGCTCGGTGTCGGCGCATCGCTCCTATCGCTGGGTTTATGAGGCCGACTACAAGCCGACGAATATCGCGGACTATCTGATCCTCAATGTGCGCATGCCGCGCTCGCTGACCTTCTGCTATCGCTTCCTCGGCGAGCACCTGAAATTCCTCGCCGACGACTATGGCGAGCGCCATGCTTGCCACGCCACGGCCGAGAAGATTCAGGCGCTGCTCAATAGAGGCTCGATCAAGGACATATTCGATCACGGCCTGCACGAGTTCCTGGCCGAGTTCATTCGCGACAACACCAGGCTGGGCGACGAGATCGCCCAGGATTACCGGTTCCATTGAGCGGGGCTGAGGGCGGGCGTCATGCGGCTCAAGATCACCCATCGCACCGAGTACCGCTACGATGCGCCGGTGCAATATCTGCTGCAGCGGCTGCGCCTGCTGCCCCTGAGCGGGCGTACGCAGACCGTCGGCTCCTGGGCGATCAAGGTCGAAGGCGCACGCGAGGAGGTGCGCTTTACCGATCATTTCGGCAACGACACGCGGCTGGTGAGCGCTGAGAGCGGCCACACCGCCATCGTCGTCGAGGCGCGGGGAGAGGTGACGACGCATGACACGGCGGGCGTGACGGGCCCGCATCAAGGCTACGCGCCGCTCTGGCTGTTCGCGCAGCAGACGCCGCTCACCGCCGCCGGCGACGGTATTCGTGAACTGGCCGGCAAGGTCGGGCAGGGGACGGAGATCGAGCGGCTCCACGCGCTGATGGGCGCGATCCGCGAACGTGTTGCCTACAAGCCAGGCGCGACCAGCGTCGTGACGCCGGCCGAAGAGGCCCTGGCGCTCAAATCCGGCGTCTGCCAGGACCACAGCCATATCTTCATCGCCGCGGCCGTCGCGCTTGGCTTTCCGGCCCGCTATATAAGCGGCTATCTGATGATGGATGCCGACGTCGAGCAGGCCGCCAGCCATGCCTGGGCCGAGGCCTATGTCGTGGGGCTCGGATGGGTTGCCTTTGATCCGGCCAACGGTATTTCTCCCGACGAACGCTATGTGCGGGTGGCGACGGGGCGCGACTATCGCGACGCCTCGCCTGTCTCGGGGATACTGCTGGGGCAGGCGCAAGAGAAGCTTGCCGTCACCGTCACGGTAGAGCAGTAATTTCCGACGAGATTCGCTGTTAAAGAAGAATCATGACCTATTGCGTCGGCCTCAAGATCGATCGCGGGCTCGTGTTCATGTCGGACACGCGCACCAATGCCGGCATGGATTCGATCTCGACCTTCAAGAAAATGCACGTCTGGGAAGAGCCTGGCGAGCGCGTGATCGTGCTGATGTCGGCGGGCAACCTGGCCACGACGCAAGCCGTGGTCAGCCTGCTCGACGAGCGCAACAAGGCCGTTGGCGACCGTCATCCGAAGCTGCTCGAGACGCCGTCCATGTACCAGACGGTGCGGCTCGTCGGCGATACGGTCAAGGAAGTCATCGAACATGCCTCGCCGAACGGCGACAAGGCGGATTCCTACTTCAACGCCTCCTTCATCCTGGGCGGCCAGATCAAGGGCAGTCCGCCCAGGCTGTTCATGATCTACCCGGAAGGCAATTTCATCGAGTCGACCGATGACACGCCTTTCTTCCAGATCGGCGAGACGAAATACGGCAAGCCGATCATCATCCGTGCCTATGACCGGACAATGGGCCTGGCCGAAACGGTGAAGCTGCTTCTGGTGTCCTTCGACTCGACGCTGAAATCGAACCTTTCGGTCGGGCTGCCGCTCGATCTGCTGTTCCTGGAGAACGACAGCTTCAAGGTCGGGCTCAACAGGCGCATCGGCCAGGACGATCCCTATTACCGCACCATATCCGACGGCTGGTCGAACGCCTTGAAGGCGGCCTTTGCCAGCCTGCCGGATTTTCCCGGTTAGGGTCCGCACGTCGCGGCCGGTTGGGCATTTAGCTGGCTTACCCGCTGCATTGCGGCTGGGGTCGGGAGGATAGATGGACAACGAGACATTCCGCGACTGGTCGAGGCGGGTGGCCGACTGGGGCGTCGATTACCGCGCCGGCCTGCGCGACCGTCCGGTGCGACCGGCAATCGCGCCGGGCGAGATCTTCCGGAGCATCGAGGCTTCGCCGCCCGAAACGGCCGAACCGATGGAAAGGATCTTCGCCGATTTCGAAGAAAAGATCGTGCCGGGCATGACGCATTGGCAGCATCCGCGCTTCTTCGCCTATTTCCCCGCCAATGCGGCGCCGGTCTCGGTCGTGGCGGAGTATCTGGTCTCGGCGATGGCCGCGCAATGCATGCTGTGGCAGACCTCGCCGGCGGCGACCGAGCTCGAGACGCGCATCGTCGACTGGATGCGCCAAGCGCTTGGCCTACCCGAGGGCCTTTCCGGCGTCATCCAGGATTCAGCCTCGTCGGCGACGCTTGCGGCGGTGCTCACCATGCGCGAGCGGGCGCTCGACTGGCAGGGCAACAAAAAGGGGCTGGCCGGGGAGGGCAAGCTGCGCGTCTATTCCTCCGACCAGGTCCATACCTCGATCGACCGCGCCATCTGGGTCTCAGGCATCGGCGAGGAGAACCTCGTCCGCATCCCGGTCTCAGGACGTTTTCGCGCCATGGATCCGGCCGCGCTTGAGGCCGCAATCGTCGCCGATCGCGCGGCCGGCTTGCTGCCCGCAGGCATCATCGCTTGCGTCGGCGGCACCAGCATTGGCGGCACCGACGACATAGCCGCGGTGGCCGCGGTCGCGGAGCGGCACGGGCTTTACCTGCATGTCGACGCCGCCTGGGCCGGATCGGCGATGATCTGCCCGGAATACCGGCATTTCTGGGCAGGCGTCGAAGGCGCCGATTCCATCGTCTTCAATCCGCATAAGTGGCTCGGTGCGCAGTTCGACTGCTCGATCCAGTTTATTCGCCAGCCGGAAGACCTGGTGCGCACGCTGGCCATAAAGCCGGAGTTTTTGAAGACGTTGGGGCACGACGGCATCATCAACTATTCGGAATGGTCGGTGCCGCTCGGGCGTCGTTTCCGCGCGCTGAAACTCTGGTTCCTGCTGCGGGCCTATGGCCTCGAGGGCTTGCGCGCCATGATTCGCAATCATGTCGCCTGGAGCGAAGGACTGGCAGCGCGGCTCGCCAGGGAAGTGGATTTCGAGCTCGTCAGCGAGCCGATGCTGTCGCTGTTCTCATTCCGGCACAAAGCGCCATCGGGTACCAATCCGGACGAGCACAATCTGCGCTTGGTCAACGCCATCAACACCGACGGCCGCATTTACCTGACGCAAACGCGGGTGGAGGGGCGCGTGGCGATCCGCTTTCAGGCGGGGCAGTTCGAGTCGACGGCGGCCGATGTTGCCGCCGCGTTCGACGTCATAACCGAGATTGCCCGCCGCCCGTCCTGAGGCGGGTGGACGCGTTCCGCACTGGTTTGCCTTTTGCAATCAGATGATTTTCGTTAGCCGGCTTATACCTTTTCTTCGCTTTCGTTTTCCGATATAGAGGAGAAAAACGAAAATGGAGGGACGCCCGGATGTTTCTTTCGCCACGCCACGCCGAAATCATCCAGATGGCGAAAGACCACGGCCGGGTTCTGGTCGAGGATCTGGCGACGCATTTCAATGTGACGCCGCAGACCATCCGCAAGGACCTCAACGATCTGTGCGATCAGCGGCTGCTCACCCGCATCCATGGCGGCGCGCTGTTCCCGTCCGGCATCGAGAACATGGAATACGAGGCGCGGCGCAAGATCGCGGCCGACGAGAAGGAGGCGATCGGCGGCGCGGCGGCGCGGTTGATCCCGGACAATGCTTCGCTGTTCATCAATATCGGCACCACCACCGAGGCAGTCAGCAAGGCGCTTCTCGACCATAACGGGCTGATGGTCATCACCAATAACATCAATGTTGCCAATAGGATGCGCATCTATCCTACGATCGAGGTGGTGATCGCCGGCGGCGTGGTGCGCGGTTCCGACGGTGGTGTCGTCGGCGAAGCGGCCGTCGATTTCATCCGCCAGTTCAAAGTCGATTATGCCGTCATCGGCGCCTCGGCCATCGATCATGATGGCGCGCTGCTCGACTTCGATTTCCGCGAGGTGAAGGTGGCGCAGGCGATCATAGCCAATGCGCGCCACGTCATCCTGGTCTCCGACCGGACCAAGTTCGAGCGCACGGCGCCGGTCCGGATCGGCCACCTTTCGCAGGTGAATACCTTCATCACCGATCGTTGCGACATCCCCTCGATTCGCCGGATTTGCGAGGAGACCGAGGTCCGGCTGATCGAGACGGCGCTCGAATAGCGGTGCTTCATGGCTGTTTCACGCAGCGATGAAATTTCGTTTGACATTCGCTTTGAGTTCGAAATAATTCCGTCACGGTTTCGTAAAACACAAAAATGGTGCAATGCGAAATCGTTGGAGGAACTTTTGGACACATCCCCGATCCATGACATTTTCGTCATCGGCGGCGGCATCAATGGCTGCGGTATCGCCCGCGACGCCGTTGGCCGCGGATTTTCGGTTTACCTTGCCGAGATGAACGATCTGGCGAGCGGGACGTCCTCCGGCTCGACCAAGCTTATCCATGGCGGGCTTCGCTATCTTGAATTCTACGAGTTCCGGCTGGTGCGCGAAGCGCTGATGGAGCGCGAGGTTCTGTGGAAGAACGCGCCGCATATCATCTGGCCGATGCGCTTCGTCCTGCCTTATGCCAAGGGCCTGAGGCCCGCCTGGCTGATCCGGCTCGGGCTGTTCCTCTACGATCACATCGGCGGGCGCAAGCTGCTGCCTGCGACGAAGACGCTGGACATGGCGAGCGATCCGGCAGGCAAGCCGCTCAAGCCATTGTTCCGCAAGGCTTTCGAATATTCGGATGGTTGGGTCAATGACGCTCGTCTGGTGGCGCTGAACGCTCGTGACGCCGCCGACCGGGGCGCCATCATCCGCACCCGCACCAAGGTCGTCAGCGCGCGCCGCGACGCCTCAATATGGACCGTCAAGGTGCAGAACGTGCTGACCGGCGACACCGAAGAGGTTCGCGCGCGGCTTCTCGTCAACGCCGCCGGCCCGTGGGTCGATCACGTTCTGCAGACAGCCGTCGGCCAGAACGAAGTCCATAATGTCCGTCTTGTCCAAGGCAGCCACATCGTCGTCGCCAAGAAGTTCGACGATCCGCGCGCCTATTTCTTCCAGAACAAGGACGGCCGCATCATCTTCGCCATTCCCTACGAGGAAGAATTCACGCTGATCGGGACAACCGACCGCGACTATCCAGGCGACCCGCACGATGTGAAGATCTCCGACGCTGAGATCGACTATCTGTGCGCTGCGGCAAGCGAATATTTCGCGGTAGCCGTGAAGCGCTCCGACATCGTCTGGACCTATTCGGCGGTGCGTCCGCTCTATGACGACGGCGCTTCCAAGGCGCAGGAAGCGACGCGCGATTATGTGCTGAAGGCCGATGGCGGGGAGGGCGTTGCCCCGCTTGTCAACGCCTTCGGCGGCAAGATCACGACCTTCCGTCGGCTTGCGGAATCGATGCTTGAGAAGATCGAAGGCTTTCTCGGCAAGCGCGGCAAGCCTTGGACGCATGACGCGCCGCTGCCGGGTGGTGATTTTCCCGCCACTGGTTTCGACGCGCAGGTCGCCAGGCTGAAAAAAACCTATCCGTTCCTTGACCAGAGGCTGGCGCGCCGGTTTACGCGGCTCTACGGCACGCGCGCGGAGAAGCTGCTCGGGCTCGCCAAGTCGAATGCCGATCTTGGCCGCAATTTCGGCGCCGATCTTTTCGAGGTGGAGGTTCGCTATCTCGCCGAGAACGAATGGGCGGTCACCGCCGATGACGTGCTGTGGCGCCGCACCAAGCGCGGCCTGCATTTCAGCCGCGAGCAGACGGCGGCACTGGAAGAATTCATGCGAGGGCTGAGCAGCCGTCACGTCGCGGCGGCGGAATGACGATCGACTGCTGAAGCGCAAGGCCGGGAGGAGGCGTGATGCTGGAACTGAGGAACGTGACGAGGACGATCGGTGCGCAGGGGCATATCCGCGACGTGTCGCTGACGCTTCAGCACGGCTCGCTGAATGTTCTGCTGGGACCGACGCTTTCCGGCAAGACCAGCCTGATGCGGCTGATGGCGGGTCTCGACGCGCCGACGTCCGGCTCGGTCTGGTTCGACGGGAAGGACGTTACCGGACAGCCAGTGCAGAAGCGCAACGTCGCCATGGTCTACCAGCAGTTCATCAACTACCCGGCGATGACGGTTTACGAGAACATCGCTTCGCCGCTCAGGGTTGCAGGCGTGGACCAGGCAAGGATCGACAAGGAAGTGCGCAATGCCGCCGCGCTTCTCAAGCTCACGCCTTACCTCGACCGCACCCCGCTCAACCTCTCGGGCGGCCAGCAGCAGCGCACGGCGCTTGCGCGCGCCATCGTCAAGAACGCCAGCCTGGTGCTGCTCGACGAGCCTCTCGCCAATCTCGACTACAAGCTGCGCGAGGAATTGCGCGCCGAATTGCCGAAGATTTTCGCCGCCGCGGGCACGATCTTCGTCTATGCCACCACCGAACCGCACGAGGCGCTTTTGCTGGGCGGCAACACGGCGACACTTTCGGAGGGCCGCGTCACGCAATTCGGACCGACCGTCGAGGTTTTCCGCAAGCCGGTCGACCTGGTGACGGCAAGGACCTTCGCCGACCCGCCGCTCAACACCATCGTGCTCTCCAAAAAGGGCGCGGACTTCCTGCTCGAAGGCGGCGTCAAGCTGCCGGTGCCGCCGGAACTCGCCGGCATTGCGGACGCCAGCTACACGATCGGCTTCCAACCTCATCATTTGTCGCTGGAGCGGCCGAACGCCAGCGCGGTACCGGTGCGTGCCAAGGTCACCATCACCGAGATCACCGGCTCGGAAAGCTTCGTCCATCTCGACTTCGCCGATGCGCGCTGGGTGATGCTTGCGCATGGCATTCTCGACTTCGAGACGGACGACGAGGTCGAGGTGTTCATCGACCCGCGCCACATCCTGGTGTTCGACCACAACGGCCGCGCCGTGACGGCGTCGAAGCTGGCAGCCTGAGGAGGATCAGATGGCGCGCATCGACGTCAATCATATCCGCCACTCCTACCTGCCCAACCCACGGAAGGATTCGGATTTCGCGCTGAAGGAGGTGCATCACACCTTCGAGGATGGCGGCGCCTATGCGCTGCTTGGGCCGTCAGGCTGCGGCAAGACCACCTTGCTCAACATCATTTCGGGATTGCTGCATCCCTCGCACGGCCAGCTTTTGTTCAATGGCAGGGACATCACCAATCTGTCGACGCAGGAGCGCAACATCGCGCAGGTGTTCCAGTTCCCGGTCATCTACGACACCATGACCGTCTACGACAATCTGGCCTTCCCGCTGCGCAACCGTCGCGTGCCGGAGGCGGACGTCGACCGCAAGGTGCGCGAGACGCTCGACATGATCGATCTCGCTTCGCTGGCGAAGAAGAAGGCGCGCGGGCTCACCGCCGACCAGAAGCAGAAGATATCGCTCGGCCGAGGCCTGGTTCGCTCGGACGTCAACGCCATCCTGTTCGACGAGCCGCTGACCGTGATCGACCCGCACATGAAGTGGGTGCTGCGTTCGCAATTGAAGCAACTGCATCGCCGCTTCGGCTACACCATGGTCTATGTCACGCATGACCAGACCGAAGCGCTGACCTTCGCCGACCGCGTCGTGGTCATGTATGACGGCGAGATCGTGCAGATCGGCACGCCGGCCGAACTCTTCGAGCGGCCGCGCCACACTTTCGTCGGTTATTTCATCGGCTCGCCGGGCATGAACGTGCTGCCGGTCGCGCTGGAAGGCAGGACGGCGAAGCTCGGCGCGCAGCGCATCGAGCTTCCGGGCGTGCCCCAGACTGCTACCGGGAAGGCGGAAGCCGGCGCCGTCGAGCTCGGCATCCGTCCCGAATATGTGCGGCTCGGCCGCGATGGCATGGCGGTGCAGGTCTCCAAGGTCGAGGACGTCGGCCGCCACAAGGTCGTGCGCGCCAATCTGGAAGGTAGGGAGATCGCCGCTGTGATCGGCGAGGACGACGAAGTGCCTGCCGACCCGAAAGTCCGGTTCGATCCGGCCGGCATCAACATCTATGCCGATTCCTGGCGCGTAGAGATGGGGGCCTAGATGGACAAAACCTGGAACAACAAGGCCTGGTTCCTTGTCCTGCCGGTTCTGGTGCTGGTGGCCTTCTCGGCCGTCATCCCGCTGATGACCGTGGTCAATTATTCGGTGCAGGACACGTTCGGCAACAACGTCTTCTTCTGGGCCGGCACCGAATGGTTCGAGGAGTTGCTGCACTCCGACCGGTTCTGGGAAGCGATGGTGCGCAACCTGATCTTCTCCTTCATCATCCTGGCGATCGAAGTGCCGCTCGGCATCTTCATCGCGCTCAACATGCCGAAGAAGGGCTGGGGCGTGCCGGTCTGCCTGGTGCTGATGGCGCTGCCGCTGTTGATCCCGTGGAACGTCGTCGGCACGATCTGGCAGGTGTTCGGCCGCAACGACATCGGCCTTCTCGGCTATTACGTCAATGCGCTGGGCTTCAACTACAATTATGTGCAGGACCCGTTCGACGCCTGGGTCACGGTCATCATCATGGATGTCTGGCACTGGACGAGCCTGGTCGTGCTGCTCTGCTATGCCGGTCTGGTCTCCATTCCGGATGCCTTCTACCAGGCGGCCAAGATCGACGGCGCCTCGCGCTGGGCGGTGTTCCGCTACATCCAGCTGCCGAAGATGCAGCGCGTGCTCCTGATCGCCGTACTGTTGCGCTTCATGGACTCGTTCATGATCTACACCGAGCCCTTCGTCGTCACCGGCGGCGGTCCCGGCAATTCGACGACCTTCCTGTCGATCGACCTCGTCAAGACGGCGCTCGGCCAGTTCGACCTCGGACCGGCGGCGGCGATGTCGCTGGTCTATTTCCTGATCATCCTGTTGTTGTCGTGGGTGTTCTACACCGTGATGACCAACTACGACGCGGAGCGCTGACAGATGACAGGCGCCAACGAGACGACACGCGTGAGCGAAACAGCGATCACCGAAGTGGGCAGCACGCTGTCGCAGGACGAGGTGGCGAAGCTGATGCGCCGCCGCGGCGAGGAATCGCGCTGGTGGTGGATCGTGCCGACGCTCTACATCGTCGTGCTGCTCCTGCCGATCTACTGGCTCATCAATATGAGCTTCAAGACCAATGCCGAGATCGTGTCGTCGCTGACGCTGTTCCCGCACAACCCGACGCTCGCGAATTACCGCACCATCTTCACCGACGCATCCTGGTATTCGGGCTACATCAACTCGATCACCTATGTGGTGATGAACATGGTGATCTCGGTGGCGGTGGCGCTGCCGGCAGCCTATGCCTTCTCGCGCTACCGCTTCCTCGGCGACAAGCATCTGTTCTTCTGGCTGCTGACCAACCGCATGGCGCCGCCGGCGGTGTTCGCGCTGCCGTTCTTCCAGCTCTATTCGGCCTTCGGGCTCATCGACACTTATATCGCCGTGGCGCTCGCCCACTGCCTGTTCAACGTGCCGCTGGCGGTGTGGATTCTCGAGGGCTTCATGTCCGGCGTGCCGAAGGAGATCGACGAGACCGCCTATATCGACGGCTACTCCTTCCCGCGCTTCTTCGTGAAGATCTTCATGCCGCTGATCGCCAGCGGCATCGGCGTCGCCTGCTTCTTCTGCTTCATGTTCTCGTGGGTGGAGCTTCTGATCGCCCGCACGCTGACCACGACTGACGCCAAGCCGATCGCCGCAACCATGACCCGCACAGTCTCGGCCGCCGGCATGGACTGGGGCCTGCTCGCCGCGGCCGGTGTGCTGACGCTGATCCCCGGCGCGGTCGTTATCTGGTTCGTCCGTAACTACATCGCCAAGGGCTTCGCCCTGGGGAGGGTGTGACCATGAATCTCGACTTCTCCTGGATGGCGTGGACCTGGCCGACGGCGGCCTTCTTCGGAACCATCCTGCTTCTGCTGTGCGGCATGGCGGCCTGGGAATACGTCTCGCCGGGCGGCAATCCGCGTATCGGCGTCCTGCGCTTCGAGACGACGCGCGGCGATCGCCTCTTCCTTTCGCTGCTCGGCAGCGCCTTCATCCATCTCGCTTGGCTGGGTCTGGTTGGGCCCAACCTGTGGTGGGCTCTCGCTCTCTCCGTGGTCTACGCCATTGGCGTGTTCCGATACGTATAGAGGGGGAAACAGTCGGAGCGGCCGCGTGCTGGCGGCCACTCCGGATCACACTTCAAAACCTAAGACTGGAGGAGACACATGCGACGGCAATTTCTTACATCGACGACCGCCCTTGTCCTATTGCTGGGGGCGGGCCACGCCTATGCCGGGATGGACGAGGCAAAAAGCTTTCTTGACAAGGAGATAGGCGACCTGTCGACGCTTTCGCGCGCCGATCAGGAAAAGGAAATGCAGTGGTTCATCGACGCCGCCAAGCCGTTTGCCGGCATGGAGATCAAGGTGGTGTCGGAAACCATCGCCACCCATTCCTATGAATCACAGGTGCTGGCGCCCGCTTTCTCGGCCATCACCGGCATCAAGGTCACGCACGACACGATCCAGGAAGGCGACGTCGTCGAGAAGATCCAGACCCAGATGCAGACGGGACAGAACCTCTATGACGGCTGGGTCAACGACTCCGATCTGATCGGCACGCACTGGCGCTACCAGCAGGTGCGCAACCTGACCGACTGGATGGCAGGCGACGGCAAGGATGTTACCAACCCGAACCTCGACCTGAAGGACTTCATCGGCACGTCGTTCACGACGGCGCCCGACAAGAAGCTCTACCAGCTGCCCGACCAGCAGTTCGCGAACCTCTACTGGTTCCGCTACGACTGGTTCAACGACGAGAAGAACAAGGCCGATTTCAAGGCCAAGTACGGTTACGACCTCGGCGTGCCGGTCAACTGGTCGGCCTATGAGGACATCGCCGAGTTCTTCACCGGCCGCGAGATCGACGGCAAGAAGGTCTATGGCCACATGGACTACGGCAAGAAGGACCCGTCGCTCGGCTGGCGGTTCACCGATGCCTGGCTCTCCATGGCCGGCAACGGCGACAAGGGCATTCCGAACGGCCTGCCGGTCGACGAATGGGGCATCAAGGTCGACGAGAATTCGCGCCCGGTCGGTTCCTGCACCGCGCGCGGCGGCGACACGAATGGACCGGCGGCGGTCTACTCGATCCAGAAATATCTCGACTGGCTGAAGGCCTATGCTCCGGCCGAAGCGCAGGGCATGACCTTCTCCGAATCCGGCCCGGTTCCGGCCCAGGGCGCGGTTGCCCAGCAGATCTTCTGGTACACGGCCTTCACCGCTTCGATGGTCGACGCCGGCGCCAAGGCGGTGATGAACGACGACGGCACGCCGAAATGGCGCATGGCGCCGTCGCCGCATGGCGTCTACTGGAAAGATGGCATGAAGCTCGGCTACCAGGACGTGGGTTCCTGGACGCTGATGAAGTCGACGCCGACCGACCGCGCCAAGGCCGCCTGGCTTTATGCGCAGTTCGTCACCTCGAAGACCGTCGACGTGAAGAAGAGCCATGTCGGCCTGACCTTCATCCGCGAGAGCACGATTCACGACAAGAGCTTCACGGAGCGCGCTCCGAAGCTCGGCGGCCTGATCGAGTTCTACCGTTCGCCGGCCCGCGTCCAGTGGTCGCCGACCGGTACCAACGTGCCTGACTATCCGAAGCTGGCGCAGCTCTGGTGGCAGGCGATCGGCGATGCATCGTCGGGCGCCAAGACCGCGCAGGAAGCGATGGACTCGCTCTGCGCCGAGCAGGAAAAGGTCATGAGCCGCATCGAGAAGTCGGGCGTCCAGGGCGATATTGGCCCGAAGATGGCCGAAGAGCACGACCTCGCCTATTGGAACGCGGATGCGGTCAAGAAGGGCAATCTCGCGCCACAGTTGAAGATCGAGAACGAGAAGGAAAAGCCGATCACCATCAACTACGACGAGCTGGTGAAGAGCTGGCAGAAGTAACTGCATGACGTGGGCGCGTTCGCCCGCGTAAGAAATGCAGGGGAGGCGGCTTGGCCGTCTCCCCTGTTGCATGAGTAGTGGAGGGAATGGAATGAGCGGTTTTGTGCTGGCGATCGACCAGGGAACGACCTCGACCCGGGCGATCCTGTTCGACGACAAGATGAAAGTCGCAGGCACCGGCCAGCAGGAATTCGCGCAGCATTATCCGGCCTCCGGCTGGGTCGAGCATGATCCGGAAGATATCTGGGCAAGCGTTCTCGCCACGGTGAAGTCGGCGCTTAAGTCCGCCGGACGTACCGCTTCGGATGTGGCCGCGATCGGCATCACCAACCAGCGCGAGACGGTCGTGATCTGGGATAAGGCGACCGGCGAGCCGATCCACAATGCCATTGTCTGGCAGGACCGCCGCACGGCGCCGCTCTGCCAGAAGTTGAAGAAGCAGGGGCTTGAGAAAAAATTCTCGAAGAAGACCGGGCTGCTGCTCGATCCCTATTTCTCCGGCACCAAGATCGCCTGGATGCTGGACAAGGTGAAAGGAGCCAGGAAGCGCGCAGAGAAGGGTGAATTGCTTGCCGGCACGATCGACAGTTTCCTGATCTGGCGGCTGACGGGCGGCAAGGTGCACGCGACCGACGCGACAAACGCCTCGCGCACGCTGGTCTACAACATCGAGAAGAATGCCTGGGACGAAGAGCTGCTCTCGATCCTGAACATACCGGCAGAGATCCTGCCTGACGTGAAGGACTGCGCCGACGACTTTGGCCTCACCGAGAAGAGCCTTTTCGGCGCCGAGATGCGCATCCTCGGCGTTGCCGGCGACCAGCACGCGGCGACCATCGGCCAGGCCTGTTTCGAGCCGGGCATGATGAAATCCACCTACGGCACCGGCTGCTTCGCGCTGCTCAACACCGGTGCCGACCTTGTGCGCTCCAGAAACCGGCTTCTGACCACGATCGCCTACCGGTTGAACGGCAAGACCACCTATGCGCTGGAAGGTTCGATCTTCATCGCGGGCGCCGCCGTGCAGTGGCTGCGCGACGGCATCAAGGTGATCGGCAAGGCCGAGCAGAGCGGTGCGCTCGCGGCGACCGCCGATCCGGCGCAACAAGTCTATCTGGTTCCGGCCTTTGTCGGCCTTGGCGCGCCGCATTGGGACGCGGAGGCGCGCGGCGCCATCTTCGGCCTGACGCGCAATTCAGGCCCGGCAGAGTTCGCGCGCGCCGCGCTCGAATCGGTCGCGTTCCAGACGCGCGACCTGCTCGATGCCATGCGCAAGGACTGGAAAGGCGCTTCCGCCAAGACGGTGCTTCGTGTCGACGGCGGCATGGTGGCGTCCGACTGGACCATGCAGCGGCTGGCCGACATTCTCGACGCGCCGGTCGACCGTCCGACGATCCTGGAGACGACCGCCCTGGGCGCGGCGTGGCTTGCCGGGTCGAAGGCAGGCGTGTGGCCGAAGGCAAACGAATTCGCGAAGAGCTGGGCGTTGGAACGGCGCTTCAAGCCGGAGATGGATGCGGCTGCGCGCGGGGCGAAGCTCGCCGGATGGCGCGATGCGGTGCGCAGGACGCTGAGCACGCAGTAACGATTACTGGACCGGGGGGAGAATGCAACCGGATTGGTATCCCGCTTGGCGCGATGAGGCCTTTGAACAGCTCACCGCCAAGAACGCACGCCTGGAGCAGGACTTCCGCCTCGGCCACTGGACGCGCTACAACTACGACCTGGCGGCCGGAAAGCTGATTTTCTCTGACAAAGCGGGCACCACCGTTATCTCGGAAATCCAGATTGCGGGCTCTACCAGCGCCAAGGCGGGCAATTGGCTCTGGGCTTGGGCCAATTCGAATTTACCGGGCGAACTTCTCGGCGACGCGAAGCTGGTGCGGGCGTTCGGGGAGAAAAAGGGCGTGGACGACCTGGCCCAGGCCTATGTGGACGATACGAGCGGCGATTTGGATGCGCTCGGCTGGGAATTGACGGCAGCGATGGTTCGGGT
The DNA here is from genome assembly GCF_003952405.1 of Mesorhizobium sp. M2A.F.Ca.ET.043.02.1.1. Lineage (NCBI taxonomy): Bacteria > Pseudomonadati > Pseudomonadota > Alphaproteobacteria > Hyphomicrobiales > Phyllobacteriaceae > Mesorhizobium > Mesorhizobium sp. M2A.F.Ca.ET.043.02.1.1. The sequence goes on along the minus strand of NZ_CP034445.1, from coordinate 37,102 downwards.
TTGCAACGCGCTTGGAGCTTATCGCTCCTCGCGGGGGGAGGGCGGCGCTCTCTATCTGGTCTTCAAGACCATACGATGGGCGAACTGATACAGCACAGCGAGGGAGCCTGCGCCTCTCGAGGCGCGGGCTCTGTCAACCACCAGAATATGTGCTTTCGCAATTCCGGACGGAAAGCCGCTACGCACTTTTCCTGGAATTGTATTGGTGCGGACTGGAGGCCGTCAGTAGGGCGACACGCACTGCCGTCGCGGGCCGCTGTTGGGCTGGAATGTGTTGTCCGAGGCGCGATACGAACGGTAGCGGTCATAGCACCACTGCACATGCGCATCGCCGCGGTAGACGCGGTTGTTCTCGCTGTTGACGATGGCGCCGGTGATCAGCGCGCCGGTGGCGAAAGCAGCAAGCGGAAACCAATAGTCGCCATGACGGCGATAGCCGTGGCGATATTCACGATAGCCGCGATGGCCGTTCCAGTAGACAGCGTCACCACGACGCGAGAAATCCCGGTTGAAGCCGCGGTGCCTTCTCCAATCCCGATACTGCACGGTCTGGACATCCAACAGGGCCTGGGGTTGCGGCACATAAGCTGGCTGAGCGTTGACCGGCACCATCTCCGCCGCGATGAACGACGCCGAGAGAGCGGTTGCCAGCAGGCCCGATGCGATCTTGTTCATTACTCTTCTCCTCGAGGTTGATCGACGTCCCTGCTGCGAAACGGGTCCGGGTTGCAAATTGTTCCCCTTTCAATCTCAACCCGCTGTTGTGGAGCTTCCTGAGGCAATGCGGACCCGGATCATTGGCGCAGGCATCGAAAGCCGCTCGCAAACAACCTCTCGGCGTCCGTTCGAAACCGTTCAAAAATCCGCCTTGGACGCCCGTCTTTTTCCGGTTGACCGGTCGCGGCACTCTCCCTATGTTCCGCGCAATTTCGAGGGCGGCGTTTCGAGCCCGCGGGAGCGCGTAGCTCAGCCGGTAGAGCAACTGACTTTTAATCAGTAGGTCATGGGTTCGAATCCCATCGCGCTCACCAAAAAAAATAAACACAATCAATAGTTTAACACGGTCGATCATCGCGTTGATGTTCGATCATTGGCTGCAGGGTAACTATGTGGGTAACGGGAACTGCCTTAGGGTGCTCTGGATCAGAAACACCATGAGGAAGGTCACGATGGTCGTGCCGGTGTTGATGACTAACTGCCAGGTCTCGGAGAACCGCAGCACGGGACCGTCAGCGCCCATGCGACAACCGTCGCAACGCACAACGCGAAGGCCCATGGCCTGCCTGTCGCCTTCGCAACACCACCAGCGAACCGGGTGAACCGGCGCTCGATCTTGCCACCCTGCTGATCCACGGAGGAATTACCCGGCCGTTATCGCGCTGCTCCTGTCTCGTGTCTGTCGAGACTCTCGCAATTCCAACGCGCGCCGGAACGCAACTGCGCTCACATCGCATTTATGCCTTGATGGTCCGTTCGAACCAATGATGACTTTAGCCTGGGCTAGCGTAAGTCCGTGCTTCCCGGCAAACTCAGCCGGATCGTAAGCGTCTTCCCAACCTATCCCGTCCCCTTTTAGGCCCCGCATACAACTCTCCCATCTGGCCAACGTGAACGCTGCCAATGCGGAAAGGTTTCCTGCTGGCCATGTCGAAGTGGAGTGCGCCAATTTCGGCGGCCACATCGCCCGCCAACTACAAGGCCGACGGCCGACCATCACCTGGGACCCGCTTGTCTCAGATCCTATCAAAGGTGAAGGACGTCAGAAGACTGGTAACGAAATTGCTCGCCTTCTCCTTGACGAGAACCTCGGTCCATTCGTCGGTGCCCCGAAGCCTCAGGTCCGTGTAGATGCTGTCGACCGCTGCTTCTTCGATGCGCTTGATATGCGAGAGGAAGACGGCCTCGTCGCCTGTCTTATAGATATCCCGCACGACTATGCGCAGGATTTCCTGCATGGCGATTTGCCAGGCGGTATTGATTGTCTGGAGCTCGTTGGGTTTTTCGGTCATCGAGATCTCCTCGATTGGGCCGGCCGTCGGCGAGAGACACCCATACGGGGGTCGTCAAAATGGCGGGTCGGCCGGAAATAAAAGAGGTCAGGCAATTTTGCCTGACCTCGCTTGGTCTCATGCTTTCAACACTGCCAGTACGTCTGTGATCAGTGGAAAGCTGAACCGATCAGACGGCCTGAAGCTTGCAGGCAGACATCTTGCCCGACTTGCTGTCGCGCTCCAGTTCGTAGCCGATCTTCTGGCCCTCGACGATTTCGCGCATTCCCGCGCGCTCGACGGCAGAGATGTGAACGAAGGCGTCAGCGCCGCCGTTGTCAGGCTGAATGAACCCGAAGCCCTTGGTCGAATTGAACCATTTTACTGTGCCAGTGGTCATGATGAACCCTCTCATAGCAATATTGAATTTCGGCAACGCGAGCGCGCAGCCGACTATGCAGATGACGATGTTGAAAGGAAGTTCGTTCAGGGCGCGGTGCCAAGCGCGCGATAACCAAAGCTCAGCAAGCAATATCGACAATCCCTCCTGTATCTTGCCCCTCCGGCACGTCAACTTTTGGTCCTGGAGCTGTTCGATTTCAACTGGAGTGCGGCTCGGCAGTCCGGGTCGTCATGCTGCTATCGGTCATTTGGAAAAGTTCGGCCCCACGGGCTCGGCTAGACTGAACTCGAACACGGTGTTCTCTTCCTCGTCGACCACCCGGAACCAGTGCTGCTGCAAAGCGCTCGGTGAGATTGGCGCGCCAGCCACGCGCTCGGCCACCTTTATTGGCTCGTCGACGTCCACCGGTTGAGCTGCGACGACCTCTTCGCCGCAAAGCTCTTCAACCTGGGTAGCGAGGCATTCTTGTCACCCCGACCGAGAGACTTCGCCTCGCGTTCGAGCGTTTGGCGATCGTTGCCGTGCTGCTTGATCAGCTCGCGCACCTGCTGCGGCGTCAGCCAGACTTTCTGGGCGAAATACTCCACCTCATAGTCTTCGTCGGCCGAAACCCGGTCGCGGTCGCGGAAGTCACGCTTGCTCTTGTCGTCTGCCATGTCGGTTCCTCCTCGAGTGACAGAAACACCGCCGTTGCCGGCTTGTTCCCGCTCTTTAGCGGCGGTCGCGGAACGTCTCAAACGCGCGGCCGTTGCCCCTAATGACGCTCCGACGATATCCGCATGGTCCGAGGGCATGTCCGGCTGGGTAGACATCACCTCGCGCAGCAGCGCGAGCGCATAGCCCAACTAGAGCGTGACGAATTGCCGACTACCGACGCCCTCGTTTTCTTCGCGCTTCTGGAAGGCATGCAAGAGCTTCACGAACGGCATCTGGCGCGGCTGCTCGCCCAGGCTGCGGATCAAGCCTTAGTGGTCGAACCGGAGGGTGCTGCTGGCTCGGGAACATAGTTGAGTCTGCGCGATTCACCCTCAATGAGTACACGCGGTATCAACTTCGTCGACCGATGGATGGCAGAACACCTGCCCAACGTCATAACAGAGGACCCTGTGGCCGTGAGCGATCTGGCCGACGAGCTGATGAGCATGGCAGAGCACGAAGGTATTCCGGCCGCCGAGATCAACGAGGAAGTCGACAGCGTCTTCGAAGTGATGGAACACCGCGAAGGAAGCTTGGCGGATTAGCAGCCGCAGTTTCTTCACCCATTCCGCCCATCATCATGCCATGGCAGCCGATGAGATATCTCGGGTTGAACAGCTCGTGCGCGATGGTGAAGGCCATATAGCCCGCCAGCGCGAACTCATCGCCCTATTGGAGGGTGGCGGCCTCCCGACGGAGAAGGCAAGGGCGTTCCTAGACTTCTTGGAGGAGATGGTGGGGATAAGTCGCGAGCACCTGGCCAGGCTTACGCCGCCCAAAAGGAGGAAAGCCCGCCGCAGCTAATAAGCGTACGCGACGGGCTTTCTGCCATTGGGAGCGGCTACACCCCGGAAGGACGACCACTTGCCTACACAACTCACACGAGCGTGTTTTGTTGCACGTAGCCCTTACATATACAATTTTGCGCCACCGCCGAGTGCCCAGGCTTATGCAACTGCCTTGCGGCGACTTCCGGGGGCTCGTTCGTTGTTCTCTTTCGCCCGCGCGCAGAGCGCGCGGAACTCTTCGACCTCGGCCTCGGTAAGATGCTCGATGCCGATGAAGGCGTTCTTGGCGGCGCCGGAGCGGATCAGCTCATCAAGCTTGGCCTGGATAGCCGCGCCGTCTCGGTTTTGGGTGTTCTGGATCAGGAAGACCATCAGGAATGTGACGATCGTCGTACCGGTATTGATGATCAGTTGCCAAGTTTCGGAATACTGGAAGACCGGCCCGGTCACGGCCCAGATCAGCACTGACGCCAAACATAAGGCAAAGGCCCACGGACGGCCGGAAGCATGTGCGACGACGGTCGCAACGCGATTGAAGGTTTTTTCCATTGGAAGTCCTGGTGATGAAATGCGGAGCGTTCCAACAATGGAGAAGCCCGTTTTTCGTTCCGGCCCGGCTAGGGCGCTCCATTGCGCACCTTGTGCCCGAAGGCCGGAACATGTTGCGCACCCCGGAGTTAGCCATGGCCTGTCAACGGGCGGGTCAACACGCTGCATCTGGAGAACACCGATGGCTACAAGCAAGAAAGCCTCTGCCGCCGAGAAGAGCCTCGAAGACATGTTCCTCGACGGCCTGAACGACATCTATTACGCGGAAAAGAAAATCCTCAAGACCTTGCCCAAGATGGCGAAGGGCGCTGAAGACGAGAAGGTCGCCGCCGCCTTTGAAAAACATCGCACCGAGACCGAGGGACAGGTCGATCGCCTCGAGCAAGTCTTCGAGATCCTCGGCAAGCCTGCTCGCGGCAAAACCTGCCCCGCGATCGACGGCATCCTGGAGGAGGGGGCCGAAGTCCTCGAGGAGTACAAGGGCTCCCCGTCGCTCGACGCCGGGCTTGTAGGCGCGGCCCAAGCTGTTGAACACTATGAAATCGCGCGCTACGGCACGTTGATTGCGTGGGCGAAGTCGCTGGGCAAGGAAGACGTTGTACAGCTCCTGAACGCCACGCTCGATGAGGAAAAGGCGACCGACGAGGCCCTGACGACGCTCGGCGAAGGGGGCGTCAACGATCGGGCGGTCGCGGAAGCCGCCTGACATCAGCCTGAGGAGGGCTCCATCGGAGCCCTCCCGAAGCAAGCTAGCAAGACACCGCCCGCAGCTGAGGGAACCATGCGGCGCGTCCGGAGTTCCTACGCAGCTCAACGCGGTAGTAGCAGGACATACATGGGAAAGGTTAACCCGGCCGGGTTGGCAGACGACCTTGAGACCTCAGCAGTCAATTATGAAGACTTCTTCGAAAACGCTGCAGTCGGCCTGCACGTCGTCGACGGGGACGGCCTCATCGTTCATGCGAATTCCGCCGAATTGAGTCTGTTGGGCTATGAACCCGGCGACTACATCGGCCATGAGATCGCTGGCTTCTACGAAGAGGAAGCTGTCATCCACGACATCATGGATCGCCTCAAACGCGGCGAGAAGGTTCACCGCTATCCCGCGCGGCTGAAGGCCCGGGACGGGTCGATCAAACACGTGGAAGTCAGTTCGAGTGGGTACTTCAAGGACGGCCAACTGGTCCATACCCGCTGCTTCACCATCGACGTGACGCCCCTGAAGACGGCCGAGCGAGCTTTGGGTCAACAGGAGGCCCGATTCAACCAGATCCTGGATGCGCTACCGGTGGCGATCTACACGACGGACGCTAAGGGGAAGATCACCTACTACAATCGAGCGGCGGCCGAGTTGGCTGGCCGCGAGCCAAAGATCGGCAAGGATGAATGGTGTGTGACGTTTCGGCTCTTCACCCCAGACGGCGAGCCGCTGCCTCACGACCAATGTCCGATGGCGATCGCACTCAACGAAAATCGGCCGGTGCGTGGCGTCGAGGCTATCGCACAGCGGCCGGACGGGTCGCTCTTCCCGTTCATGCCGTTCCCGACACCTTTGCTCAACGAGCATGGCGAGCTGATCGGCGCGGTCAACATGTTGTTCGATCTCACTGACCGGAAGCGGGGCGAGGATGCCGCCCAGCACCTCTCGGCGGTTGTTGAGTCCTCGTTCGATGCGATCATAAGCAAGAACCTCGGCGGCTTCATCAAAACCTGGAACCAGGGTGCTGAGCGGCTTTTCGGCTACACCGCAGAGGAGGCTGTTGGCAAGCACATTACGATGCTGTTCCCGCCCGAGTATCGAGACGAAGAGGCCATGATCATCGAGCGGATCCGCAACGGTGACCGGGTCGAGAGTTTCGAAACCATCCGTCGCCGCAAGGACGGCACCGACATTCCCGTCTCCCTCACGATCTCTCCCGTGCGCGACGGCGCCGGCCGTATCGTCGGCGCCTCCAAGATCGCCCGCGACATCACATCCGCGAAGGAAAGCGAGGAGCGCATCCGCATGCTGATGCGCGAAGTCAACCACCGGGTGAAAAACCAGTACGCTGTGATCCTGTCGATGATCCGCGAGACCAACAAACGCTCGGGGAGCCCTGACGTTTTCGAGAAGCAGGTCCGTGAGCGCATCATGGCGCTGTCGAGATCTCACGACCTGCTTGTATCCGCCGACTGGAAGGGTGCGACGGTAGCAGATCTTCTGCTGGCCCAGGCCAAGCCGTTCGGACGCGAGGACGCGATCGGCCTGCACGGCCCTGCCCTGGTCCTAACCCCCAACGCTGTACAGTATCTCGGGATCGCCTTTCATGAACTGTGCACCAACTCCGCCAAGTACGGGGTGCTGTCCGGCCGCAAGGGCTCGATCACGCTGAACTGGAAAGTGACTGACGAGGACGGCGACCGCACGTTCCAACTGACGTGGACCGAGAAGGATGGGCCCCGGGTCAAGGCTATCGCCCATGATGGATTCGGTACTGTCGTGCTCAACCGGTTGGCGCCGGCGGCGCTGAACGGGACTGGCGGGGTGACCTATGATGCTGACCAGGTGGTCTGGGCGCTCCAGGCGCCCCTTTCCTATGTAGAAGCGTTCCAGCGCGGGGCAGCGTAGTGCGGTAGGCCCCACCTCCATAATTAGGCAGGGTCAGCGGGGGCATCTTTGGTCCGGCCGACCTGGCGCGCGAGCTCGGCAAAGGGCGGCACGCCGGTCTCGTCCTGCGACAGGTTGGCCAGTTGCAGCAGTCGTAGCGGAAAGCAGATCGCCTCCCGGTGGGCCGGCGACATATCTTCGTACACACGCTCGTCGGCGGTGACGGACGCTTCGGCCCTGCGCAGAGCGTCGTCGATGGCGTCAATCGACAGCACGCCATGGTGCACCAGCGCATTGTTGATGGCCGCGACCGCCATCATCAGCCCTTCAAGCTGTAGGTTGGCGACGTTCATCGGTGGTGCTTGACATAGGCGCCGGGTTGACGGCCGCCCTTGGGCGCCTTGGCATCTTTGGAATGCTCCGCGATCGCGGGGCCGGAACCGGACACTTTCTCCGTTGCCGGCGAGGGTGTTGCGGGTCTGGGTTGCGGGCGGGAGGCGTCCTCGGGTTTTGTGCTCGTGGGATCGGCCATGCTCGTGCTCCGGAGTTGAACGCAGATCAACTTGGGAGACGGTGCTAAGTTCCCATACGTCCGGCATCTCAAGGGTTCGATGTGATGGCCGCGGTTCCCAGCACGGTAGGAAGCTCTGGAAAAGCTGGTATTGCCGTCGAAACCCTAGGCGACGAAAAGCGGTTTCCCACCGCCGCAATGGCGGTTCTGCACCCGGTCAGCGAGGGGCCGCGCAATAGGCTGCGTAGCCGCGACATCTTCATTCCCGACCTTCACACGGACAACATCAAAGTCGACACGCGCGACTTCAGGGGAAACGCGGAATTTCTTGCCCGGCCTAGGATCGCAAGTCGAACCAGAACGTTACAGGTCCAGCGGTTGTGCCGGCGCAGCTGTGGCAACAAGGGAGGCGACAATGACATACGACAAATCCAAGCGAGGCGGCGCGACCGTTGGCAGGTCTCCGGCGGTGAAAGGTACGAGGTCAATTATTTTGCCCGCAAGCAGGGCATCAGCAGAGACCAGGCCGAGGCCCTCATAAAGCGGGTCGGAACGACTGCGACAAGCCCAATGCGGCCTCGGAGAAACTGAAGAAATAGGCTGCAGATTGCAAATGCCGCATTGGGTAGTTCAGTTCCATCAGAGTGAGGTCAAGTGAGTAAGTTAGCGTCGCATCGGCCCACAATCGAAGCGTCTTCCACTCGCCCTGCCAGGCCAGCCTCGCGCGGCGCGGCCCATCTGCCGCCACCGGCTTTCCGGCCGGTCCAGCTCGCAAAGCTGGTGGACAGGGTTCCAGCTGGCGATCGCTGGATCCACGAAATGAAATATGACGGCTACCGCATTCTCGTCGCGGTAGGCGGCGGAGAGGCGCGCGCTTATACGCGCTCCGGTCTGGACTGGTCCGGCCGCTTCCCCTCTATCCTTTCGGAGGCAGGCAAGCTCAAGGTTCGATCCGCGCTCATCGATGGCGAGGCCGTTGTCATCGACGCTCAGGGGCGATCGAGTTTCCAGGCGCTCCAGAACGCCTTGAAGGGTGATCCCGCCAGCATCGATTTTTATGCCTTCGACCTGCTCCAACTCGACGGCGAAGACCTGACGAGGCTTCCGCTCCTGGAGCGCAAGGCGAAACTGGAGGGAATCCTGCCGGCGAAGAACCCTATCCTTCGCTACTCCGATCATATCCAAGGCCGGGGCGAAGAATTGCTGAACCGCTTCTGCGACGCCGGCCTCGAGGGGGTTATCTCGAAGCTGGCGGATTCGGACTATGTTGGCGCCCGGGATGGAAGCTGGCTGAAGATCAAGTGCATCAAGCGTCAGGAATTCGTACTCGTCGGCGGGCGCCGTCAGACAAGGATCGCGCGTTTCGATCGCTTATCCTTGGGATCCATGACGGCGGAAAGCTACGCTTTGCCGGCAAGGTCGGGACCGGTTTCGATACCGCAGAGATGGCCAGGCTGATGAAGACCATGGCGCCGCTCGAGCAGAGCGCCGCCACGGTCGAAGCACCGCGCGCGGAAGTTCGCGGCGCGCACTGGATACGTCCGAAGCTTGTCGCCGAGATCGCCTATACTGAAATGACCAACGAAGGGACACTGCGCCATCCAAGCTATCTCGGCTTGCGCGAGGACAAAAAGCCGGAAGCCGTTGCGCTTGAGACGGAACGTCACACAGCGACGCTGCCGGCCCCGGCGACGAGCACGATTGCCATCAGCAACCGCGGCCGCGTAATCTACCCTGAGTCCAACATCACCAAGGGCCAGCTCGCCGACCACTACGCAGCCGTCGCGGAGATCATGCTCCCTTGGGTCGGCAGCAGGCCAATCAGCCTTGTTCGCTGTCCCCAGGGCCGCGCGAAGAAGTGTTTCTTCCAGAAGCACGACGCCGGCAGCTTCGGCGACAAGGTCCATCACGTCGGCATCACCGAAAAGGACGGTCACGAGGAGCCGTACCTTTATGTCGACGATGCCGATGGGCTGATGACCTGCGTGCAGATGGGAACGATCGAGCTGCACGGGTGGGGCGCTCGGATCGAGGACGTCGAAAAGGCCGACCGTCTCGTCTTCGACCTCGACCCTGATGAAGGTCTCGATTTCGAGGCCGTGCGCGCTGCCGCATTCCAGTTCCGGGATATTCTGAAATCGCTTGGGCTAACCACCTTCCCGATGCTGACCGGCGGCAAGGGCGTGCACGTGATCGCCCCGCTCACTCCACAGGCCGAGTGGCCGCAAGTGAAAGACTTCGCACATCGTCTCGCTCAAGCCGTCGCCCAGACCGATCCCTCTCACTTTACGGCCGTGATGGCGAAGGCGAAGCGGAAGGGACGGATCTTTGTCGACTATCTGCGCAACCAGCGAGGGGCGACCGCGATCATGCCCTACAGCGCGAGGTCCCGACCGGGCGCTCCGGTCGCCGCGCCCATCACCTGGGCGGAAATGAAGACGATTGATGCGCCCTCGCATTTCCACGTCGGCGATGCTCGTGAATTGAAGAAACGCGCAGCCAGCAAATCCCTGGCGATGGGGTCGAGCCGACCAATTATTGCCAAATCTGTAGCCCATTCCTCGACGACAGAAAGACTGGTCAAGGCTTCGCCTCGTTCGCCTGATTGGAACCCGGGGACATCGGTCCCGTTTGCCTCGACCATGGCAAAAACCGATCCACGGACCGTCGCCAGCCTCTTGAGGGAATATGCACATCGCACATCGCTTCGCGGAGGCAATCCCTATCGCACCAAAGCTTACTTGCGCGCTGCCGATAGCTTGGCTGCGTTGTCGCAGCCGCTTGATCGGATCATTGCCGCGGGCGCCCTCACCAGAATCCCGGGCATCGGCGACGCGATCGCGGACATGGTGCGAGGCTTCGGGAATACCTTCGTTAGCTGCAATGAATCCCTTTTGTAGTTCAACCGCGCATTGTACCGCATCAACTGCACTGGCGAACTCGACAAGCACACCGTCGCCCATAAGTTTGACTACGCGACCATTGTGCTGGACGACCAATGGAGACAACACGGCCTGCCGACGTGATTTCAATGCGGCTAGTGTGCCAGCCTCTTCGCGTTCCATCAGGCGGAATAGCCAACAACATCGGCTGCCAAAATTGCAGCAAGGCGGCGTTGGGTTCGAGTCTCGGCCATGTGGGTTGAATACTTTCAGAAAGCCGGGCAATTGGGATTGTATTGGTACCTTGGCCTAGAGTCTATCCGGCCCGATTTCCGAGATGGGTCATACGCGTCGTAATATCCGCCCCACGTCCGTTCGCTGGGACATTGCGGACATGGCAGTACTGCATCGATGCTCTCGGTCCTCGAATGCTCGGGGTTGAGTCTCTATCTTCGCCGTCATGATCGCCGCCTGCTTCTCCGTGCTGTTGCTGAGTAGCTGTCTCGACAATTCATTGATTTCGGGGCCGCTCTAACCCACGCTCCGGTATGACAATGGGATCGCAAAATCCATTTCGGTCCTTTGTCGCTCGTTTAATTGGTCACACTATCAGCAGAGCTGACCCGCCGGATCATGGGTTGCAACGTTATGCGGGTTCGGCTCGACGGCAGCTTTGCGCCGCATCTCAGTCAGCGGTCTCTTTGACCGTGGACGACAGCTTTGCGCCGCACATGCCTGAGAGGTCAGCTTTGCCGCTCATGAAAGCAAATGCCGCTGGCGCCGCGCTGGAACCTGGAACCTGCTCTTCTACGCTTGACCTTGACACTGCACCAGGCACACCGCCAAGGCCGCCAAATGTTAAGGCCATTGGCCATATCGCCGTTTAGAATGTCGACCGACTCAAAGATCGACTGAGACCGTCCCTTGCGCGCGGCTGCAACAGGCCAGGATATAACCCGCAGATTTCTCTTCGGACGTCAGGCCGCCAAGATCACACATCGCGACTTCACCTGAGAGCTTGGCTATTCGGCAAGTGCCGCAAACTCCTTGTTGGCATGCGGTGGGAACATAGACACCGCATTTGCGCGCTGCATCCAGTAGGGTCTCTCCGGGCGCGCAGCGATGTTCTAATCCAGACTTGGCGAAATGGACAAAGGACGAAATGGCAAAGTCATCCGGAGCAACACCGCTAGGGTACCCTCCGAAGCTCTCCTCGTAATAGGCCAGCGGTTTAACGCCAACCTCATCAAAACCATCTCGCAGCGCCGTCATGTAAGGTTCTGGGCCGCACGTGTAGACTGCGCGCTTTGCAAGATCGGGAACAAGGCGCAGGAGCATGGAGCCGTCTATCCGGCCGCTCGGTCCCGTCCGCGAGGGACCTCCCTTCGAACAAAGGAATGTTACGCCGAGGTTGGGAAATCGGGCAGCGAGTGCATCGAGTTCCGATCTGAAAATGATATCGCGTGGCGAGCGCACGCTGTAGATGAGACGAAGGTCCAAATCGAATGCTCGATCTGTCAACAATCGCACCATCGACATGAGAGGCGTGATCCCGCTGCCGCCCGCGAGAAAGAGAAGCTTTGCGCTAGCAAAGCCATCGAGTTTGAACGAACCCAGTGGGCCTTCAATCCTGATCTCGTCGCCGGACCGCAGATTGTCATGGAGCCAATTGGAAACGAGCCCGCCAGGTGTCCGCTTTACCGTAATCTGCAAATCAAGTGGACGGGTCGGTGGAGAGGCAACGGAATAGGGTCGCGTCACCTCGAGCCCATCAATGCTGAGGCGAAGAAGCACGTATTGCCCCGCATTGAAGCAGAACATGCGGTCCGACGCAGCCGAAAAGACAAACGTTTTCACGTTGTGCGTCTCGTCGATCACGCGACTGCAGAGCATTACCTGCGGCGATGCGTCGGCCCATTGGCGCTGCCGCAAAGGCGCAACAAATTCGGAAGCCGGAAACGAAGTGTGTGCGTTCATGTTTGGCTCTCAATGACGCGCCAACATGGCAGCCGAGGCCTTCGCGAAACAGGGGCTTGAGCCTGCTTTTTAATCGGAAATTTCGATCTAGATCTCCAGCGACATCACCGCGAGATGCAGCGCGCGAAGCCCTTTGCGGATGATCGGCTCATGCTTACGTCGGGCGAGCATGGCCGTATGGACTGGCTGGTAAAGCGTCGGCGCGCCCTCGACCAGGAACGACGGGCACTCGGCCGTGAACCTGCGGGCATCGTCGCTGCGCATGTAACAACTGCCTCCGGTTCGCCGCAGCATCGCTTCGGCCAAGCTTTCGGATCCCATGGAAAGACGCGAAATTGCCAGGGCAGGGATCAGCTCCGAGTGGGTTTTCTCGAGCACGACGGTGTAGCCCGGGCGAATGTAGCTGTCGGGATTCACCTCCGATAGCGTCCTGGCAAAGGTCGAGACCATCACATATTCCTCGACCATGAGGTGCTCATAAGTAATTTCGGGAAGGTAGCGGGGTGCGTAGAGCACCGCTATGTCGAGATTTCCCATGCTGAGATCGGTCACCATCTGATTGGAATAGTCGGATTCCACATGGATCGAGGCTTTGGGAAGCACCTGGCAGAGCGCCTCCACCCACCCCGGCAGCACCGATCGTGTCATGCCTACCTGGGCGGCCACACGCAGCGTCCCTTCGAACCGGTTGAACGCGCGAACGTCATGGCGCGCCTGCGACCACGTCGAAAGCATCGCTCGCGCGTAGGCCTCGAAACGTCGCCCCGCCGCAGTCGGCTCAGCGCCAGCCCGACCACGATGGAAAAGCTCTGACCCTACCGCGCTTTCGAGACTCTTGATCCGAGTACTGACCGTAGACTGAGTAATGTTCAGCCGGTCGGCAGTCCGGTTGAAGTTCCGCGATTCAATAATGTCGAGGAACGTCTCGATGTGGTCCAGCTGCATGCGTCGTACCTTAATCGAAAAAGCCGATCGTTACCCAGAGATCATTGGCTTGATCCGGCAATTGTCAAGGCGGAAGGTGGAGGCACTAAACGGCCAGCACGGCCGGGCTAGACAGGGAGCGAAAGCTAAAGTGTTTATCGTCGACTGCGATTGTCACAACTATTGGTCAAGCGCCACGGTTTTAGAGCCGTATCTTTCTGGCATCTGGAAGGACATGTTCATCGAGGGCGAGAAGACTGGCCCGAAAGGATCGTTCCCGCACGGCCATCGCCCCTGGTTTCATCCGCAGGATTTCTCCCGAAAGGATGTGCGGCCTGAGACTGAAGCGGACAACTACCGGATCATGAAAGACAAACACCTCGACAAATATAATGTCGGCGTGGCGATCCTGACCGGCGACGAGCCCATTGAAGCCTCAACGCTGGCAAATCCCTATTACGCTAGTGCGCTGGTCAGTGCCTACAATGACTATCAGATCGCGGAGTGGTTGCCGAAGGACAATCGCTTCATGGGTTCGATCGTCATTGCGCCCCAGGATCCAAAGCTGGCGGCCGCTGAAATCCGCCGGCTGGGCAGTCATCCGCGCATGGTCCAGGTTCTAGCCTCCCAAGGCTCAGTGAAGCCGTATGGTGATCCCTTCTACCACCCGATCTATGAAGCCTGCGCGGAAATGGGATTGCCGTTCGCCATTCACCTCGGCGGGCACGGAGGCGTCAACTGGAACGCCGTCGCGCCTGCCCCCACAACTTTCTTCTGGGAAACACACGCCATTCTGCACATGTCGGCGATCAGCCATGTCGCCAGCATGATCGCTCACGGCGTTTTCGAGAAATGGCCAGAACTCTATTTCGTCGTGATCGAATGCGGCGTCGCCTGGGTGCCGACGGTGCTATGGCGCCTCGATGCTGACTACAAGGCGCTGCGTAAAGAAACGCCATGGCTCAAAATGCTACCGTCGGAATACTGCCGCCGTAACATCCGCTTCTCAACACAGCCGCTGGAACAGCCAGCCAACGTCCAGCATCTGTGGTCCATTCTGGAAGCGATGGATGGCGAGAACACGCTGATGTTCGCGTCAGACTATCCGCACTGGGACTATGACGACGCCAACACGCTCCACATCCCGCCGTCCTGGAAAGTCAAGGTGATGGGTCAGAATGCGCTCGACGTCTACAAGCGCATTCCTGCCATCCTGACCGCGAACGCCGCCTGACGGAGCAGAATATGGGCGAGAAAACCTTCATCTGCCGCGTTGACGAGATCGAGGCCGGCACACCTGTCATTGCCAAAGTCCGTAGCCTTTCGGTGGGTGTGTTCCGCATCGGAGAAACCTTCCATGCGCTGCTCAACATCTGTCCGCATCGAGGCGCGCCCCTATGTGAAGGGCCGCAATGCGGGACGACCGCGCCGGTCGAGGATGCGCGGTTCATCTATCATAGAGAAAACGAGATCGTGCGATGCGCCTGGCATGGCTGGGAGTTCGACATCAAAACTGGTTCGGCACTCGTCGACCCAACTGTGCGTGCGCGAACATTCCCGGTCACAGTTGAGGACGGCAACATCTATGTAACGGCGTGACGGTAGAAAACGATCAATAGTCAAGTGCACGGAGCGGCAAGCAATGAAACAATAAATGCCGGACAAGCTTGCTTGAGGAGTGTTCAAAAAAACGCGGAAAATCCGCAAATGGGAGAGCGAAAATGTCTGAATCTGAGTACAAACTTCGCATTGCGCAAAGTCTGATCGGGCGCGGCAAGGTTTCCCGCCGCGACTTCATCCATTTGGGAATAGCGGCGGGCCTTACCGTCGCTGCCGCGGATCAGATCTTCGTCACCGTAGCACGGGCACAACCACAGCAAGGCGGCTTTGCCAAGCTTGGCATGGCGCATGGCGCGACGACAGATTCCATAGATCCGGCCGGCTATCCGGATACTTTCACGCAAACGGCCTTCTCGGGCGCTATGTCCAACGGCCTCACGGAGGTTGACGCCAAGGGCGACATCCAGCCGGACTTGGCCGAGAGCTTCGAATCTTCGAACGCCGCCAAAACGTGGGTTTTCAAGCTGCGCAAGGGGGTCACCTTCCACAACGGCAAGAACGTGACGGCGGAAGATGTCGTGACCTCTATGCGCTATCACATGGGTGCCGATACCAAATCAGCGGCGAAGTCTCTGCTTGAATCCGTTTCCGACATCAAGGCGGATGGCCCAGAGACGGTTGTCTTCACGCTCAACAGCGGCAACGCCGATTTCCCTTACATCATGAGCGACTATCATTTTGTCATCATGCCGAGCGTGGATGGGAAAGCGGATTGGGGATCAGGAACCCGAACCGGCGCATTCGTGCTCGAGAATTTCCAACCCGGCGTTTCGGCCAAGCTCAAGCGCAACCCGAATTATTTCAAGAATGGCAAGCCTTACCTGGATGAGGTGGAATTCATCGCCATTACGGATTTGGCCGCACGCATGGCTGCCCTCTCAACCGGGGAAGTGGATTACATTGGCCGCGCCGATCTGAAGACACTCGGCATGTTGAAGCGCAACCCAAAAATCGAGATCATCGAAGTCACCGGCTACGGCCACTATACCTTGCCGATGAACGTCACTATGGCGCCTTTCGACAATCCGGATGTGCGCATGGCAATGAAATGGGCGATCAACCGTCAAGAGATCGCCGACAAGATTTTCCTCGGACACGCAACCGTTGCCAATGACAATCCGATCGCGCCGGCGATCAAGTTTTACAAGAACCCGGAGCCGCAACACCGTTTCGATCCTGAAAAAGCCCGCCATTATCTGAAGAAGGCGGGAATGGAAAAGCTGAAGGTTGATCTCTCGGTCGCCGATGCCGCTTTCGCAGGTGCGGTTGACGCAGCGGCGCTCATTCGCGAGACGGCCGCACAGTGCGGCATCGACGTGAATGTGGTACGCGAGGCCGAGGACGCCTATTGGGACAATATCTGGCTCAAGAAGCCGTGGTGCGCTTCCTATTGGAGTGGTCGCGCGACAGCCGACTGGATGTTCACACAAGCCTTCGCAGCGGAATCCAGCTGGAACGAGTCATTCTGGAAGAATCCTCGTTTCAACGAATTGCTTGTTCAGGCGCGAGCCGAGACGGATGAGGCCAAGCGGGCCGACATGTATGGCGAAATGCAGCAGCTGACCCATGACGATGGCGGGAGCATCGTGCTGGTATTTAACAACTTCGTAAGCGCCAAATCCAAGAAACTAGGACATGGCGATGTGGCGCCCAATTGGGAAAATGACGGACTGAAGATGGCTGAGCGCTGGTGGATGGCGGAGGCGTAGGGTGTTTGCCAACTGCGTCGCTCGCCCTGCGGACGGCGCAATCTTGGGAATGCGCGCATGCGTTTGAATTCGGTCGCCAAAACGGTTCTACAGCGGTTAGGTCTCGGCCTGATTACCCTGTTCATTGTTTCGATCATCATCTTTTCGGCGGTCGCAATGCTGCCCGGCGACTTCGCCAAGGCAACGCTCGGTCAATCTGCCACCCCGGAAACAGTCGCGGCCCTTCAACACGAGATCGGCCTCGATCGCCCGCCAGTCGAGCGTTACTTCAGCTGGGTTGGCAAGATGGTAAAGGGCGACTTTGGATCCTCCTTCGCCAGCCGAACAGGTTACCGGCGCACCGTGGCGGAGATCATCGCGCCTCGTCTCTACAACACCATGTTCCTGGCGGTCATGACCGCTCTCATCGCGGTGCCGCTGGCGTTGGGGTTGGGGATTGTCGCATCCCTATATCGCAACAGCTGGTTCGATCGGGTTGTAAACACGGTAACACTTACGACCATTTCGTTCCCGGAATTTTTCGTGGCCTACATGCTCGCCTTCCTGGTTATCTCGCGCGATACGTTTGCGGGCACCGAATTCGCCCAGTCTTTACCAGCCTGGCTGGCGATTTCGATCAACTGGACCCTTAACGTCGTACCGAAGTTCCCAACGCTGGCCAATATCAACGACGAGACCCCTTTCTGGGACCACGTCTGGCGTGCCGCTCTGCCGTCCATCACCCTCACGCTTGTCATCGTTGCTCACATGATGCGAATGACGCGCGCGGCTATTCTCAACATGCTTTCAAGCCCCTATATCGACATGGCCCGATTGAAGGGAATGGGGCCAATGGTTGTCGTCGTCCGGCACGCTTTGCCAAATGCCTGGGCCCCGATTGTGACGGTAGTGGCCTTCAATCTTGCCTATCTCATCGTCGGCGTCGTGATTGTCGAGGTGGTGTTCGTCTATCCCGGCGTCGGGCAACTGATGGTCGACGCCGTGAGGTCAAGAGACGTACCGGTCGTTCAAGCCTGCGCGCTTGTGTTCGCCGCAGCCTACATCCTGCTCAACCTGATCGCCGATATCATCTCCATCGCAACCAACCCGAGACTGTTGCACCCACGATGACAAGTGCAGAGCCTGTGATCCAGACCACCAGAGCGCGTAGGGTGAGGCGGACGCGCCGATCTCGCATGAGGATAGCGCTGAAAAAGGCCCCACTCAGCGCCTGGTTCGGTATGGGTGTGATCCTCTGCTACATTATCGTCGCGTTATTTGCGCCTCTGATCGCACCATATCGAGAAACGCAGGTCTTTAGCGAGGCATTCGCGCCCTGGAGCCACGAGTTTACGTTCGGCACCGACCAACTCGGTCGCGACATGCTTACACGACTGATCTACGGAGCCCGCAACACGATCGGCATCGCCTTCATCACAACTATTTTATCCTTCGCAGCGGGTGTGACGCTCGGCCTTCTCGCTGCAATGTACCGGGGCTGGCTGGATCAGCTATTGTCACGCGCCGTGGACGTGTTGATGTCGATTCCGAGCCTGATATTCGCACTGATGCTGCTTTCGATTTTCGGCTCTTCAATGGCCAGCCTCATCTTGATCATAGCTCTGCTCGATTCGACGCGCGTGTTCCGTCTGGCGCGAGCAGTTGGCCTGAACGTGGTGGTGATGGAATATGTCGAGGTCGCGCAGCTGCGGGGCGAAGGCCCCGCATGGATTCTCCGCAAGGAAATCCTGCCCAATGTTCTGCCGCCGCTCATTGCGGAGTTTGGTCTGCGATTTTGTTTTGTTTTCCTAACCATTGCAGCATTGTCGTTCCTGGGCGTCGGCATACAGCCGCCATCCGCCGATTGGGGATCGATGGTGCGGGAAAACGCGACGCTGATTACCTATGGCGATGTCACGCCGCTTCTGCCGGCGGGCGCCATTGCCCTCCTCACAGTAGCGGTGAACTTCGTCGTAGACTGGTTTTTGCATTCAACGAGCGGACTGCGTGATGAAAAGTAGCAATGTCATCGCGCGCGAAAGGGGGACAGATCTTCTCACGGTCCGCAATCTTCACGTTGAAGGCTTTTCCGGCGAGCGCTGGCACCCGATCGTGCGCGGCGTTGATTTCTCACTCAAACGCGGAGAAGTGCTTGGACTAATCGGCGAATCCGGCGCCGGAAAGTCGACTATCGGCCTTGCTGCAATGGGATATGCCAAGCCAGGATGCCGTATTACCCAAGGCTCCGTGGCCTTCGATGGCGCCGATCTTTTGTCAATGAGCGAAGCACGCCGTCGGCGCCTCCGGGGCTCCCGTATTGCCTATGTGGCGCAAAGCGCAGCTGCCTGGTTCAACCCGGCTCACCGGCTCCTCGATCAGACCGTTGAAACGGCGGTTGCGCACGGGATCGCCAGCCGAGGTGAGGCCAACCGTGATGCTGTGGAGCTTTATAAACGGCTCCAACTTCCAGAGCCTGAGACTATAGGTTTCCGGTATCCGCATCAGGTATCCGGCGGCCAATTACAGCGGGCCATGACCGCCATGGCTATGGCGAGCCGGCCCGACTTGATTGTGTTCGACGAGCCGACAACTGCGCTCGATGTGACGACTCAAGTCGAGGTTCTAGCGTCAATCCGCAGTATTGTTGAAGATTTCAACACTGCGGCGATATACGTGACGCACGATCTGGCCGTAGTGGCGCAGATGGCAGACCGGATCATGGTCCTGCGCCACGGACAAACTGTCGAGGAAGCGGGCACACGG
The DNA here is from genome assembly GCF_003952405.1 of Mesorhizobium sp. M2A.F.Ca.ET.043.02.1.1. Classification (NCBI taxonomy): domain Bacteria; kingdom Pseudomonadati; phylum Pseudomonadota; class Alphaproteobacteria; order Hyphomicrobiales; family Phyllobacteriaceae; genus Mesorhizobium; species Mesorhizobium sp. M2A.F.Ca.ET.043.02.1.1. Next base: position 17,726 of record NZ_CP034445.1, on the reverse strand, counting down.
CAGATGCTTGCAGCCCCCACCCAGGAATACACTCGGACGCTCTGGGCTGTGCGAAAGCTCGCCAAGCCAGAAATTGAGGCCCGGGACCATTTACTGATCATCGACAATGTAACCGCCGCTTATGCTGGAAGGGTTAAGGTGCTGGTGGACGTGTCCATCAAGGTTCCGCGTGGCCGAACGGTAGCGTTGGTGGGCGAATCAGGGTCGGGGAAATCGACGCTCGCCCGCGTCGTTACCGGTTTGCTGCCCGCTTTTTCGGGCTCGATCTCATTTGACGCCCAGCCGCTTCCCCTGTCCTTAAAGCAACGCTCGAAAGATCTGCTGCGGCGTATTCAGATGATCTATCAGTCGCCGGACAGCGCGCTTAACCCTCGCCAGACTGTAGAGGACATAATCGCGCGTCCGCTTGAGTTCTATTTAGGCCTAAAAGGGGAGCAGCGCGACCGCCGGATCGGCGAACTCATGCATATGATCGAGATGGACGAAAGTTTCCTTGATAGGCTGCCCGGTGAATTGTCGGGAGGCCAGAAACAGCGGATCTGTATTGCGCGCGCGCTCGCTGCGAATCCCGAGCTCATCATTTGTGACGAGGTCACCTCGGCACTGGATCAAGTTGTGCAAGAAGAAATCTTGAAGCTTCTGATACGCCTACAGAGCGAACTCGGCGTCAGCTACATCTTTATCACCCATGATATCGCGACAGTAAGGGCAATCGCGGACGAGGTCGTCGTCATGCACCAAGGCAAGGTGGTGGAGCACGGTTCGAAAACCGAGATCCTGACATCACCTCAGGTTGCCTACACAGAACGGCTTCTCTCTTCCGTGCCGGCAATGGATCCGGATTGGCTGACGCAACTGCTGGCAAAACGGAAGAACCAAGGCATTCTGGACGTGGCCGGCTAAACAGCTCTGCGCATCGGATCAGCAGTCTCGAATTCTTATTCCCCAAGATAAATGGCACCAATGGCGAATAGCTCCGCGCCGTTATGTCCCAGCCGTTGAGGCCGTTGAGGTGAGGTTTGCAGCTTGCGAAGCGTCGAGAATATGCTGGCTGGAAGGTCCGCTTCATAGCTCAATCATCGCTAAACCGGAGTTCCGCTAACGGCCCCAAACCAGTCGCATTCATACCAGGTCAACAAAGCAATCAGTGCCGCTTTCTTGGCAGTGACGGCTGACCCCGATTGGATTGAATTAGCCCTCCTCGTGATCCTCAGGTTCGCCAGATACGAGAGAATACGAAAGGAAACGGGTTGGCGAATCAGCCAGTCGTATTGATTTCCTGCAGAAAACAACCACCCTTAGCGACTAACATAGTCGTTATTCGCCAAGGGGCTACAGAGCGGTTCGCCAAAGTTGGTTCAAAACGCTGATCCAGCGCCGTGTCCATCCGTTGAATGGGAAAGCGGCTGCCGAGCGCGTGATACAACTGCAACCCAACTTCAGCAGCACCGGTCAGTGCTCCGCCATCGGTTGCGCGCCGGTGCTCGCGGGAGTCTTATCGAAGCAATGCGCGCCTCAGGTCTACCCGAATGACACCCACGCGCCTGCCTCGCAGCCATCATGGCCGCAGACGTCGCTGGGTTTTCAGTGGCGATGGAGGGCGCCGCGGAAGGTACGTAGAATCCGAAGGGCCCATGGCGTCAAGGCTGAGGTTTTTTGCGAGCGCGCTTAGATATTCGCGCTTAGATATTAAAGAGAATGTTCAAGCCTGCCGCTAAAGCCGCATAAGAACCTGGCCCGCGCGGTTCGGGCGCTGGGATCCAGCGGCAACGTCAGCTGTTGCATCGGATCGTCGCCGGGATCATGATCCCCTTGGCTAATAAATTCCGTCGTAGAATCGTTCGGACCGTTCGCTTTCTGCGCCGGTTTCACCGTGGCTTCCGCGACAGTGCGGTCGCCTGACAGGAGGGGAAGCGTCATGGGAGTCCAAACAGAACTTGCTCGCAACTTTCTCGGATCAATTCTCCAGCCCGGCGCGCCCACTTTTGATGAGGTAAGGAGGATACACAATGGCCTCGTCGACCGACGCCCCGCAGTCATTGCCCGTTGTCGAGGTATTGCCGATATCGTCGATGCTGTCCTTTACGCCCAGGCGACCGGACTGGAGATTTGCGTACGCGGCGGCGGCCACAACGTCGCTGGGCGTGCAGTGGTCGACAATGGCCTTATGATCGACCTCTCCTTGATGAAAGGAGTTCACGTGAATGCTGCCGCCCGGACGGCCATAGTCGAGGGTGGGGTGACTTGGAGGGAGTTGAATAGAGAGACCCAGTTGCATGGTCTTGCGACCACTGGAGGCGTGATTGGAAGTACTGGTGTTGCTGGACTTACCCTCGGCGGCGGCCTTGGATGGCTTATGCCGAAATACGGGATGGCGCTGGACAATCTGATCTCCGTCGATCTGGTGCTCGCAGACGGTTCCGTGGTGACGGCGAGCGCCGACGCAAATCCCGATCTCTTCTGGGCGCTCCGTGGCGGCGGTGGCAATTTTGGCGTTGCCGCTTCCTTCGAGTTCCGCCTGCATTCCGTCGGCCCAGTCGTGTTCGGAGGGATCGTTGCCTTTCCATTCCATGAGGCGAGACAAGTCCTCCGCGGGTTCCGGGACCTCGCTGAAAATGCCTCGGACGACCTTATGCTCGTCGCCGGCTTAACTACCGCGCCAGACGGGTCGGGCACCCCGATCGTTGCCATCGTTTCCTGTCATATCGGCTCACCCGAAGATGCGGAGATCGTTGGACGCCAGATCCGGAGCTTTGGCACCGTAGCGGTGGATGCGTTAGGGCCGATACCCTATGTGGACCTCAATGGAATGCTGGACGCGGGCTTCCCTTCCGGCGCATTCAACTACTGGAAGTCCACGTTCCTTCCGCGCCTTGACGACGATGCTGTCGAGGCCCTCGTGATCGCGTATGAGCGCTGCCCGGTTCCAACAAGCTCGATCTTGCTGGAAGGTTTCCACGGCTTTGCGTCGCGCGTTCCGGTAGAATCCACCTCCTTCGCGCTCCGTGACATTGGCTTCAACACGCTCGTGCTTGGCCAATGGATGGACAAGGCCTCTGCGGATCGCACCACCGGTTGGGCGCGCGCCAGCTTCGATGTACTCAAGTCCTTTGCTGGCAAGCGTCGCTATGCAAATTATTTGGGGGCAGACGAGGACGCCGGCGCGGCAGCGTTGGCCGCCTATGGTCAAAACCTCGCAAGGCTGCGGCAGTTGAAAACGCGCTATGACCCGAACAACATCTTCCATCATAACGTGAACATACCACCCGCCTAGGATATGGCGTTCTAGTCAGAGTAGGGTACCGCAATACAGCGATGCAACCGGTTTGTCTGTCGATAGGGCTTCGAAAGTGAGGTTACCAGGTTCAAACACTGTTCCCGCAACCAATTCTATCATAACCGTCCCGGTCTGACCGGGGCGGTTTTTTTGCGTTTGAAGCGCACGCAATCGTCGCTGCGCGCCGGTGGGAGCATCACCGCGCCGAGAAGCCGCGCGAACCGGAAGAGCGAGCAAGTTTGTGCACCTCAGGAGAGATATGGCGCGCTTTAAAGGCAAGCCCTTTGTTTCTATTGTATGCGGTTACCGGTTGCTCGTATTTGGGAGTAGCTAGGGCAAGGCCCGATGTCGGGAAGGCAGCTATGCGCCCACAGTCAGCCGTAGAGATCAGCCTGCAACTTCCGGAATGCGGACATCGCCGGCGACCACTGTAGAGGTCGTGGTTGCTAGAAGCGGTCTCCATTTTACCAAGCTTCAATTGCCAGATGCGAATACAAAGCGCCTGCGCTTAGGTGGCAATTGCATCAGAGCCGGCGCCGCAAACGATCGCGCAGACCAGCTCATTCTTCTTTATCGAGATGCGACCGTTGCGTAGGGCGGCGAGGGCGGCAGCGCCGCTGAGGTCCGCTGCCAAGCCCATTTCGAACCAGAGCCATTTGGCTGCGGCGCGCATCTCGTCGTCGCTGACAAGCACGATCTCATCGACCCGATCGCGAACGGCCTCGAAGATTCGATCGTCGGAGCGCGCGCACGACATTGTTGCTACCGAGGTGGTCACCTTGTCGAGGGCGATGTTGCGGCCCGCCTCCAGCGAACGCAGCAGCACCGGCGATCCTTCGGCTTCGATGCCGACCACTCGCACACCCGGCTTCAGCGCCTTGAGCGCAGTGGACACCCCCGTGATAAGGCCGCCGCCACCCATCGCCACGAGCACGGTGGTCATCTCAGGCAGATCCTCGAGCAGCTCGAGGCCGACCGTTCCCTGCCCGGCGACAACATCCGCGTCGGCAAAGGGATGGAAATATGCCGCGCCCGTCTCGCGGTGGAAGGCGAGGGCGGCGACGTTGGATTCATGCCAGGCGGAGCCAACGATCCGAACGTCGGCCTTCCAAGCGCGGAGCTTTTCGATCTTCTCGAGCGAGGCGTTGTTCGGCAGGAAAATGGTGGCCGGCACCTGTGCCATGAAGCCGGCGCGGGCCGTGGCGATGCCGTGATTTCCCCCTGATGCGGTGACGATGCCATGAGCGATGTCGGCAGCATCGAGCGCCAGCAGCCGGTTCGTGGCGCCCCGCGCCTTGAACGAGCCCGTGACCTGCAGCAGCTCAAGCTTCAAAGCAAGCCGATAGCCTTCGCCAACTCCCGACTCGAGATTGGTCGCCTCGACCACCGGCGTGCGGCGGACATTGCCCCTGATGCGCTCGGCCGCGGCCCGGATGTCGTTCAGCTCGACGATCATGCGATCGCTCCCTCATAGGGCGCGGCCACCGTCACGCAGCAATTACCGACGCCGACCGGCCAGGCTGCCGACGACTATAGACCATCCCGTCGGCGGCGTAGAGCACCATCGAAAGCATCACGCTAAATCGCGTCGATCGGTTCTGGCGAAGCGGTGCCACGGCGCATCTTCCGGTTGAGGCGTGAAGAGAGTTTGCAGACAAGAGGGCCGCAGGTTAGCGTTGATCCATGTTCATTTCCGCATAGGGCAATGATGAGATGACACCCCGAACCAAGTACGCGCGAAGCGGGGAGGTGGCCATCGCCTATCAGGTCTGGGGGAGTGGCCCAATAGACCTTGTTTGGGCACCGGGAACGGCATCCCACCTCGATCTGGAATGGGAAATGCCACTGCGCGCTCTGTTTTTCGAGAAGCTCGGGGCGTTCTGCCGGGTCATCAAGTTCGACAAGCGTGGAACCGGGCTGTCCGATCGCCCAATCCGAATGGCGACTCTTGAGGAACGGACCGACGACATCCGGGCCGTGATGGATGCCGAGAAGGTTGAGCGTGCCAGTCTTTTCGGTGTTTCCGAGGGGGGCTCGATGACAAGTTTGTTTGCTGCCTTGAACCCGGACCGCGTGAGATCGCTAATCGTCTGGGGCACGCAAGCTCGTTGGTGCGCTTCAGAAGACCACCCATGGGGTTTGTCGTCCGAGGCGTATGATCAGCTTATCAAGGATGTGGCTGAGAACGGCCCCTCAGACGAGTACATCCGTGGAGCAGGGGTCGGGCTGGGGCGTAGTGTCGATCAAACGGTGGTCGATGCCCAAGCGCGTGTTATGAGGGCCGCCGCGAGCCCGTCCGCATATGCGGCCTACGAAGCGATGAATCGGGACATCGATATCCGGAATATCCTTCCTGCGATCTCAATGCCAACGCTAGTCATGATCCGTTCCCACGATCCGGTTGCATCGGCTGAAGCCGCGCGCGACATGGCGCGGCGCATACCTCAAGCAGAAATGAGGGAGTATCCCGGAGACATACACACCTTCGTCGCCAAGGACATGGATACGATCCTGGCCGACATTCAGTCGTTTTTGACCGGTGTGACGCCGGAGGTTACGCCTGACCGAAAGCTAGCCGCGATACTGTTCCTCGACATCGTGTCATCAACGGACCATCTAGCGAGGGACGGGGATCAAGCATGGAGCAATACGCTAACCTCCTATTACAACGTCGTACGCAAGGAAATCGCACGCTACCGCGGCGAGGAGTTTTCGGTTGCCGGTGATGGTTTCTTGGCACTGTTCGACGGGCCAGCGCGCGCGGTACGGTGTGCCCTCACCATTGCCGCCTCGGTGAAGCAGCTTGAGATCGACATTCGAGCGGGTGTTCACGTCGGGGAATGTGCGATTGTCGGGACCAACGTAACAGGCCTCGCTATCCACACAGGAGCAAGGATCATGAGTTCAGCGGAGGCCGGAATGGTTTTGACCTCTCAAACCGTGAGGGACTTGGTGGCAGGCTCAGGCCTACGTTTCGCAGATCACGGAGAGCACGTGCTCAAAGGTGTGCCTGACAAACACCGCTTATTCCTGGCGATGTTGGAAGAGGGGCAGCTTCCTGGCGATACCCGGCTGATCTAAGCTGTTCCATGCTCGTAAGGGCAACGAGCAGGCAGCTCCGCCTTCGGCCCCCATGCTGCCCGTCGGCAACGCGCCTCAACGCGGACGTTTTGGTAAACTTCACCGCGCCCAATAGCGGACGCGCCTCGGGTCCCCGATCTCTCAACTCCCAAGCACATCCTCGATATAAATCGGCAGCTTGCGCACTCGTTTTCCCGTGGCGTGGAAAACTGCGTTGGCTATGGCTGGAGCGGTTCCGACTAAGGCGATCTCACCAAGGCCCTTCACTCCCAACGGGTTTACATGGGGATCGACCTCTTCGACAAAATGCGCCTCGAGTTGGTGAACGTCGAGGTTCACAGGCATGAGGTAATCGGCCATATGCGCGTTAACCGGCCGGCCGTCGCGGGCATCCAGGACGGTGCGCTCCATTAGAGCCATGCCGATACCTCCTATCATACCGCCGGTGCACTGACTCCTGGCGAGCAGCGGGTTGACGACGCGGCCGATACCGTATGCACCCACGAGACGGCGCATGCGGATCGTTCCCACGTCCGGATCGATTGCGACCTCCGCCAGGACTGCGCCGAACGAATGCATCGAGTATTTCTCGGCCAATTCCTGCGCCCGCTGGGCAGAACCTCTCGCCTCAATCGGGGACCCTGAACCATTGACAATGTCTTGGTAAGATAGGCCCTGGGAAGGATCACCCCGACGCTGTAGCCGTCCGTTGGCCCACTCCAGATCCGGCGCTAGCAATCCGTGAAGCTTCGAGCCGGGCTGTGTTGCTCGTGCAGCAGCTTGCGCTTGTGCCTCGAAGCACGCCTCCCGTATCGCCGAGCCCACCGAGGCCATGGTCCAGGAGCCACCATGAGAAGGCGTTTCGGGATAATCGGACCGACCCAGTCGGAACCGAATTCTGTCCGTGGGCAGACCTAAGAATTCCGCAGCCACCTGTGTCATCGACGTGTAGGTGCCTGGCCCCATGTCGCTGGCAGCGGCCTCGACTTCCACTGAACCGTCGGGCATCAGCCGGACGAGGGCATTAGCCGGCGCCTGGAATGCGGGGTATGTTGCCGACGCTGCCCCCATCCCGATCAGAAGACGACCGTCGCGCATCGATCGCGGCTCCGGATTTCGGCGTGACCAGCCGAAATGTTGAGCCGCCACCTGATAGCATTGCGTCAACGAGCGACTGGAAAAAGGCTTGCCCTGGGCTTCGTCAATGGACGGCTCGTTACGCAGCCGAAGCTTTATGGGGTCAATGCTCATCGCGTAGGAGAGCTCATCCATGGCGCTTTCGAGAGCGAAGATGCCGCTCGCCTCTCCTGGGCCGCGCATGTGGTTAGGCGTGCCCGTATCAAGCGGTGACAGCCGGTACTGAGTACGCAAGTTGGGACACGAATACATGTATTCGGTGACCGCTGTCAGCGCCTCTTCGAACTGCTCGTACCGGCTCGTTTCACCGACACCCTCGTGAAGGATACCTGCAAGCTTACCCTCCGAGTTCGCTCCCACCGCAACCCTCTGTTGCGTGCGCGGCCGATGCCCGGTGGTGAAAAACATTTGCTTGCGCGTAAGCACCAGCTTCACAGGGCGTCGGACATGCCGAGCCGCAAGTGCGGTGAGCGTCACATGTGGCCATGTCCGCAAACTGGTGCCGAAGGCACCTCCAATAAAGGGACAGTTCACCTGAACGCTCTCTACCGGCAGCCCGAAGACGGCAGCAATCTCCGCCCGCTCATTGGCGATGTATTGCGTCTTGCTCCAGAGGATGAGCCGCTCGCCCTCCCATGCCGCGATAGTCGCGTGCGGCTCCATGGGGTTATGGTTCTCTCGTGCAATCTCATAGACGGCATCGATCTTGTAGGCTGCTTCCGTGAGCGCGCGGTCGGCGTCGCCGCGCGATCTGTCCGCGCGGCCCGCACTCGGAGCGATCCTTTCGGCCAGCTGATCCGTGGGATCGACCAAGGGCCGGCTGGAATCATATTGAATGCGTAGTGCTGCAGCAGCGTGTTCCGCGTCATCAAGCGTGTCGGCGACGACGACGGCTACCGGCTGGCCATAGAAGCGCACTATCTCGTCCTGCAGCACATGCAACCGCTCGCCCGCCGCCGGATCGATGACAGCCTTGTGCGGCAGATACGGAAGCTGAGGCGAATTGCGGTGAGTGATCACCGCCTTGACGCCCGGCATGCTTTCCACCTCGGCCGCCATGATGTCTGTGATGCGACCAAGACCAACGCTTGCGCTAACTATGACGGCATATAGCTGATCCGGCTGATTGAAGTCTGCCGCGTAGCGAGCTGCTCCAGTGACCTTTGCCCGTCCATCCACGCGCGTGAAAGGTTTCCCTATAGAGGCAATGGTCATGCGAGTTCTCCCGCTATTTCAAGCGCTCGGACAATGGTTCGCGGCAAAAGTGCGATTTTTACGTGATTGTGGTGAAGCGCCTTCGCGCCCAGCGTCGAAAGGGACGCCGCTTCCTCGAAGACATCGCGGTCCACCGGCCGCCCGGTGAGCGCGGTCTCGCATCCGCGCATCCGCCAAGGCATGGTGCCGACCCCGCCGCAAGCGACGCGCGCAGAGCGTATTACGCCATCCTCCACCTCCAGTGCGACCGCCGCGGAGACGAGCGCGAATTCGTAAGAAGCGCGGTCGCGGACCTTGAGATAGCGAGCTCGTCGGCCGTAGGGCGCGCTCGGCACGCGTATCTCGACGATTAGCTCGCCAGGCAACAACGTATGCTCCCGGTGCGGCGTGTCGCCGGGTAGGCGGAATAGGTCTTCCACGGCAAAGCTTCGTTCTCCTTGAGGCCCGCGAACGCGCATGATCGCCCCGAGTGCAACGAACGCGACGGCCACATCTGAGGGGTGCGTAGAAACGCAATGACTGCTGGTGCCCAGCACGGCATGGCCCGCGTTCAAACCCTCCAGAGCGGCGCAGCCTGATCCGGGGTTGCGCTTGTTGCATGCCGCGTCGAGCATACGGAAGTAGGGGCAGCGGACGCGCTGCAGGAGATTTCCGCCGATCGAAGCCATGTTCCGCAATTGCGGAGATGCTCCCTCGATGAGGCTTTCTGCAATCATGGGATGGAGGCGCTGCACGTCGGGATGAGCTGCGATGTCAGCCATAGTGGCGAGGGCCCCCAGGACCAGATCGCCACCATCGACGTGGATGTCACGTAGTGGAAGCGCATTGATGTCGATTAAGCGTTCGGGCCGCTCGACTTCCTCTCGCATCAGGTCGACGAGCGTCGTGCCGCCCGCAATGTAGCGGCCGCCCGCGACAGCGGATGCGATTGCAGCCTCTATGTCGTTGGCTTTTTCCAGGACGAACGGGACCATCGTCACGCCCTCCCTGCGGCATCCGACACCGCAGCGACAATGCCGGGATAGGCGCCGCACCGGCAGATGTTGCCGCTCATCCAGAAGCGGATCTCGTCGGTAGAGCCGGCGTGACCTTCTGCAATACACCCAAGCCCCGACATGATTTGCCCGGGCGTGCAGAACCCGCATTGAAGCCCATCATGCTCGATGAAAGCTTCTTGGAGCGGATTGAGTTCGCCGTCCTTTGCGACGCCTTCGATCGTCTGGATGTCGGCGCCCTCGTGCATTGCCGCGAGCGTGAGGCAGGAGACGATACGCTTGCCGTCAACAAGGATGGTGCAGGCGCCACATGCGCCGGTGTTGCAGCCCTTCTTCGTCCCAGTCAGATCGAGGGTTTCGCGCAGCACGTCTAGAAGCGACTGGCGGGTATCAAATTCGAGCTGCTTGCTCTCGCCGTTCACCCTAAAGTGAATCGGTCCATCGACCACGGTCGCGGTCGCATTCGGCACCGCCGACTGAGCCACGGCGCCGGGAACCGCAACAAGTGATGCCGCGCCGCTTGCGATTTGAAGGATTGCGCGCCGTGAAAGCGCTGCGGCTCCAGGTTGAGAACCCTTTGAATTCCCTGCCTCGCCTGAACTCAGGTCTCGGTTGGTCATGTTCGCTCCGCACGGTGTGAGGATCAATATTTTGAGCGCATGGAAAGCTACCGGATCCGTTCCAGCCGGCCAGTGAGAAAAGTGCTGCGATTTGTATGAGAGTGCTGCCTTTAGGTGAAGGCTTAGCGGTCGCCTAGGACCTCCGCACCCGCCGCCACGCAGCGGGCGCGATACCTGTGTACTTTACAAAGATGCGGGTAAAATGGCTTTGGTCCGAGAAGCCACAGGCAAGGCCAATTTCGCCCACGGGCAAATCCGAATTCAGAAGCATACTTTTCGCCTGTTCCACGCGTTGCGCAACCAGCCACTGAAAGGGCGACAATCCTACCGTAGCTTTGAAAGCACGGGCGAAGTGGCTTCTAGATAAACCGCATACCCGCGCGAGTTCCTCTAGGCCAACCTGTCCGTCCATGTTGGCCAGAAGCATCTCCTTCGCCCGACGCTCATGCCTGCGTGCTAACCCGCCCCGCACGGGCCGCAGGGCTGCAGGCTGCTCCGAATAAAACGCGGTGAGATGGGTCATGAGTGCCGTGGCCAACTGGTCAGCAAACAATCGGGCCATCGTATCCGGCCGCTCAAACGCGGGGACCAGACACTCTCCCAAGTTGCTTATCGTGGGATCACTCAAGGCCACACCGTTGGCAGTTCGAAGCTTCCCCACCGGCCGCAAGTCATGCTCGTCCTGGAAGCGCTGCAGTGCCTCGCCAGAGGTGTACATGGAGAGGCAATCCACGGTGCCTTTGCTTACAGAGGCATGGTCTTCATTGAGGTCCAGGAACAGGAATTGTCCCCCGTGCAGAGGCATCGACGAAACCGGCTTGCCATTGACCCAGTAAGGGTAACTTGGGAGGTAGCGGCGCTGAAGGCACAGCAGATAGCCGTTACTGCTTTCCATGTGTACCGGTGTTCCCTGATCAACCTGTGTCCAGTTCACTCGGGTACCGATGATCTCGGCCACCTGGAGAAAACGTGTTGATAGCGTCCGCGGCTCCTCCAAACCTACGAATCTCCCAACGCTGCGTGCAATTTCGGCGTTCATGGGGTTCCCTCAAATCTGAGCAAACAGTTTGCATCAAGGCGCACGAGCAGTTCAAGACTGTGCTGGCCGAGCTGAACAGCATGGCGGCTTTGTGCCGAAGGCCTCCAGCAACGGACGTCGGGTTACGGCCCATCGCAGACGTCGGCAAACTCTGTCCTATCCAAGGCGGATGTTGCTGTAAGACCGTCGAGCGACCGCTAAGCCGGTGGCCGGTGACCCGTGGAGAGGTCGCTGCATGATTTACCCCTCTGTTTCCCGGCTCCGGTTCCGTCTGCCGGGTATTTGCAGCACCGCACTGGCCTGACCTGGCTCCGAGCCGCCCCCAACGCATCCATTCGCCACGCGGACGGGGCAAGGACGCACGCGGAGGCCTCCGCCGTGGTGTGAGTGAAGGGGGGTGCGAGAAATCGCTGTACGGGGCCGCTTTCAAATCGCATCCAGAATGGCAACGAACCGGCAACAAAAACGGTGTAGCTCTCGTCGAAAACGGTGTGGGCTGGAGGACGTGCCGAGCCCGTATGGAACCACATTGGCAACATCGAGCCAAAACGGCGCAGAGTGTTAAAGGCGGCCTCAACGCCTTGCAATTCAAGGCGTCTGCGGTTATTCAGACGCCCGTTGCTGCGGTAGCTCAGTGGTAGAGCACTCCCTTGGTAAGGGAGAGGTTGAGTCTACAATTCCCCTGCGTTTTAATGGCAGCCACTCGATCTTTCTATCACCTGAAGCGGATCGTCTGCAAACGGCTCCTTCGCAGCCTTCGACATTGCTGGAGGTGCGACCATCGCTCTGTTCCGTGACAGCGAACATCTGCGTGCACCTGGAGCCTGCGCGTTTCCTCGGCTTTAGCCACGCACCGATATTCGTTGCGCATAGTGAAGGTATGCTTTTGGCCGAGCCAGACGCTAGAGAGAATGTGCGCTGCAGCGTTCCCCTCAGCCCCGCACCCGGGGGGAAGGACCTGCTACTTGCTGAGGTCACTCAACACGAGATCCAGGTCGGGTTCCTTTCCGCCGTAAAGGTTGAGAATGTAGGAGATGGACAGCCAAGGATCTCGTAGAGGGTGCCCCGTCGTTTTTTCACCAAGTTGACTACGATGCTTGACGAATTGCTTGGCATCATCGACGAACGCGAGAGCGAAGACTTTCAACCCAGCGTGTAAGGCGTAGCGGGGTTCATTGGCCCTTAGGTGGCGAAGCAAATAGCCTCGTTGCCTTGCCACGTCGCTCCCCGGGTCAGTGTCGAGCTTTGAGAGTAGACGGACGCAAGCGGCGAAAGCCCGACCGTGTTCTGTTCCAGCGAAGTGTCTGGCGAACTTACGAATGACAGCTTCCGCTCTCTCAAAGTCCTCACGGGTTAGGGGCGGGTCCTTATACGGGTCGCGAGAATTCGACTCGGTTAAACGTTCAAACATTTTGAGCACTTCCTGAGTTGGTGGTGGGCAAGTGGACATGCGCCCAACTAACCTATTGAAAATAGCCGCGCGTAGGGGCTGTAGCGGTTGGTCGCGAAATTTCCATATTTGCGCCGACCAGATGGAGGGAATGTCGTCGAATTTGACAGGTCGGGAATTCTTGGAACCACCCCGATTACCCCTGCCGCTACTACTTTCAATGACTTAGCAGCCGTCTTATGTGTCTCGGCTGCTACCGAGTCCCTACCTCTTTTCATGATCTTCATCGTTCCCATCCTCGTTCGCCGGCTCACGTGAGATTTCGGCATAGACAACGGCATAGCCGTTGATTGTTGCGAAGCGCAGGTCCGGAACCATCTTGAGCGTCGACCAAAACGCGTCGGGTTCGATGATTTTGAACTGCGAGAAGCCTTCAGCTAGTGCCCAGGCGCGGAACGCGGCATATACTTCCAACCGCCGAGGCCACCCGCCCATTGGCCTCCTTGTCGCAGGAACCAGAAACCGGGCAGCCCATTCTTTCACCGGGTCGGCTCGTCCCCATTCTGCAATGCGATCGGCAGAGGAGGGCGGCAGCGTAAACTTGCCATTGCGGGACAGACGCAAAGCGCCAGCAACCGCGAAGGAAAGTAGGGCCGGCGCTTCCTCGGCTACAATGCGGGGCTGCTATTTGCGGGACGCGCTCTCCGGCGGGTATGGTCCGATTGAAGCTTATGGGTAGGACGCGGCGGCGGATCCCTCTATCGAAACCGTTCGTGAAGCGCGGAAGGGCATTGCAGGAGAAGGTGTGTAGCGCCTTCGGTGTGAACTCTACGGCCGGCGAATAGACATCGCGGCCGACAATGCGCTTCTCCAGGACCGCTTTCTTGAACTCGGCGGAATCGATTGCTTTGCCGTCCACCTCGTCCACAACGTTGGCTAGGCAGCCGATCAGACGAACCCGGTGCTTTTCATCGGCAAAGTACGTGGGCGCCAAAAGAGATAGCGGCGCCTGGCGGTAGAAGGGCTCGGAGCAGGGCCAATATTTGCGACTTTCCATTTTCGGCAGTCTCGCCGACCAAGAATAGGGCGAGGGGATTTGTGATCCGAGTAGCTTGGCCGCTGATTGCAGCGCCGGCATTTCGCCGATAAGCGATATCTTCACTTCCGCGTCTTCGTCTCCCTTGAATGCCCCGGTAAGAAGCCGGTGCAAGAGAGTGTCGGCGGCGGGTAATTCAGGAAGCGACGGGTCGCAATGTGCGCTTAACGTCCAACGCGCGCGCTGGTCAGGGGCGTGGCGGGGAACCAAGACGACGCCGCTGGCATCGAACCTTACGAAGCCGTTTGCTACGCATATTCCGACTGGCGCCTCTTCGAAAAAGCCGCGCTTGGAATCTCGTGACTTCAACAGTTCGATTTCAATTTCTGCGACTATGTCTTTTCGGAGCTTGGGCCCCATGGCGATAGTGCGGCGGCCTGCTGGCTGTCCGTCCAGTTCAGAAATGAGAGGGCCGAGGTCGCGTTTATCATCTACGCGATGCCAATGCGTTTCGTGAAACACATGTACTGCGCCTTCATCGAAGACGATGTCACCGAAGTTGCGCCGAAGAACGTTGACGATGTTGCGCGCGAGGTGAGTGGGGCTTGCCGATTCAAATTCTTGACCAGCGATGCTTAGGTTTCGAATCTCGCTGGGAGAGCGCGAAACAAACGCAGGCATCTCCACCCGCCGATCCACCTCTAACCGGTGGCGAGGGTTGTCTTTATCCGCTCCAGGGTCGCGAAACAGCACGGCGTCGATGACCTCCTTAACGCGACCGAGTCCGCTTTTGCGGGCGAGGTCATCGAAGTCGGTAAGCTCGATTTCGGCGTCGTCAAACTCGGGATAGGCGACGAGTCCGGCCACGGATTCCGCCGCTTCCTTCGCCTTTGTGACGCCAGGATTGAAACGCCGTCCGGCATCTTCACAAGGCGGTCGTTGTCCGCCGCGAAGAGCAAGCGGGCTTTCGGGTACTTCGCCCGTATCGCCTTGGAAACGGGGCCGAGGTTGCCGGCGTCGAACGCGGTAATAGTGAGGTAGCCGGTAGCTTGGTGGACGCGGGCGGCGGTGCTGTAGCCCTCGGCTATGGCAATGGTGAATTCAGCGCCTGGATCTTCGGGCCGCTTTCCGATGGGATGGTAATTCCCTTCTTTCGCGGTGCCCTTGAGAAAGCGTTTCGTGCCGTCATCGCCGATGAGCTGAACGCTCGCCAGTTCGGTGCCAGGCGTGTACAGCGGCACGACGAGGGAACCGGCGCGGGCGGTGCGGGGGTCTTCGTCCGGCTCAATGGTGTATTTGACGTTTTGCTTGAGGCGCCGAAGGCCAGGGAAGGGCGGCAGGCCCTTTTTGGCGAGGTAGGGGTGTGAGGCCGGCGCCTTCTCGGTCGACGCCATGATGAGCCCGGCAGCGGCGGCAGCGGCGGCATTAAGGGCGGCCCGCTCTTCCTCGCGCTGGCGTTGCGTTTCCGCCATGCGTTTTTTCAGTTCGGCGCGTTCGGCCGCCGTCATCGCGGAGGGGCGCTTTTCCGTCCATGTATCCTGAATTCCGGTTTGCAGGTCGCCGAAGGCGCCCGAGGCCGGGGTGTCCAGATGCAGCACATACCAAACGTGTTGGTTCCTGGCCTTTTTCTTGCCCTGGGCATTGGCGCGGTGCACCTTTCCATCGGCAATCGGGTGAGAGGCGCCGCGCGAGTTGGCGGTGTCCATATGGACGCCCGCCGAGCGCATCGCGTCGAGGAATTCAGTGATTTTCTGTTCATCGCCGTGCTGCCGGACGTTTGCAAATTGCAAACGCCGCGCTGACGCGCCGTCTTCGGCAACGGGCTCTTGCTCGCCGGATGGCGACTCATTAAAATGGTTCACGGTCAATCCACTTGAATGTCAGAATGCAAAGCCCGCCGGTTGCAGCCAGGCGGGCTTTTTGCGTTAAGCGCGGACGCGTCGGCTCTCTATGAAGGCCGTAAGCTCGGCTTCGGGCCAATAGTTCCGGCCATTGATGTTGATCGGCGAGGAAAGCCAAGATCAGGCTTACGCAACCAACGCCAAATGGTCATGTCGCTGACGCCGCCGACGCGGCGATTTTTTCGAATTAATGTCAGTTCGCGCGGAAGCGAGATGCTGGTGGGAATGGGCGGGGATGCAGTGAGTCCATGGATTGGAGCGGCAACTCCTAGCAGTATGCAGAGGTGTACCACGAAGCTTAAAGCTAGTGAGAGTCGCCGGTACGGACTTGTAAGGACGGAGTAGGAGTTACTGGGGAATCCGTAGGTACGGCGGAGGGGCCGGATCCGCAGGATCGAATAAAGCTTCTGTCACCGATCCTCTGGCTTTGGGCTGGGATCGATACGATGAAGCGTGTGGGCGGCCCAAGCGTCTATGTGCGGCGCGCGCGTGTTTCGTCCGCGAGAAGTAGTTGCTGGAGTCTGGATTAGACGGCCTGACTATTGCCGGGCCGAGATAGTCCGGAGGGAGATTAGAATCTTTCGGTTGGATGGGGAAGAGGAAGACGCGCGGGGCTCAAGGACTGCCATCGCCGGCTGGCTGGCCGTCTCTTCGGCAAGTCGTGGTGTAGATGGTGCGATCAACGTAAGTGAGATCGGTCAAAGGCTGGAGTCTTGTTCAGCTGCTGTCTGCCGGGGTCCGGCGTCGTCCCCGCTGCAGTGAGGCAATTGTGGGGGCGAAGCCCCGAGTCGCGCCTCACCAAAATTTGACCCCAAGGAGTCGAGTGCCTTGCTCGAGTCTGGCTTCATAATTGGGACGATTCGGGAGCAGGTGGCGGGGGGGCCATTGGTCCACCGTCGCGATAAGAGAAGTGCAAGGAATTTAGGCCGGCATGCGTTCGGCTGTTCCTTCGCTGCGATAGGACCCGCAAATCGGGTATGCGATACGCAGTGGATGGCGGTAGCTGGAACTTGGGAACTGGCGCGGAGGGGGCCGGTTATGAGCGAGCGCGTCAAGCGGCCGCGGAATGTTCGCTCGAAGTCACGCAGTAAACAAGGGTGCTGCTGCTGGACGAATGATATGGCGGGGTACGTCGGGATCAATCGTGGTGGTGCTTGTGCGACGGGCGCATGAAAGGTGCTGGGGAACAGCAGGGGCGGGGTCGCGTGGGGGTGAGGGGCCAGGAAACGGTGGTCTGGATGAAGTCGCTTGACCGCCCTCAGCCCGGGCTGACGGGTGTGACTGTTGCCCCGAGACAAGAGGTTGATCCGTGGCGTGGGGGTTTGCCTTTCGTGGCGTGGGACAGTGGGTGGCGTGATGGGTTGGATAAGATCTGCGCGCTCCGACGGAGGGGGCTCGCAGATGACACTTGTGGACGCGGTATCGGGGGGTGTAGAACACCAGCGGGCCGGCGCGTAGAGGTATGCGGCGGACGCTTGCCGCGGTGCAAGAATAGATGCTCTTTCTGGCTGCCGGGTCGGGGCGCTGATTTCTCTGGCGGAGTGGCTCGCGGCGGGCGCGTTTGGCGTGGAGGTCTGGCCGGGATGCTGTGGTGTTCGTGGGCCGCGCGAGTTATGAAGGTGCCGGGCTGGGCCGCAGACGGGATGGTCGTCGTCTTATCTGGGTGAACTGACCCCGCATGATTTCGCTGCCGGAGTTTCTGACGCCAGAGAGTGCTTTTCTATCGCAAGTCGGGCCGCAAGGCGCGGGGGCAGCATGTACGATGCAGAGGCTGGCAGACCATGGTCGCTACATTTTCGGCCGGCGTCTATCTTGTCCGTGGGATGCATGGCCTGTTCTGTCCTGTCTTTCGGTGGTGGAGTGGCGCGGCGGGCGGTCGAACTAGCGCGGGCTGTCGCTCTGTGCGCGGGCCAATGCGAGAGTTTCGTTCATTCCGTTCCGGCTGGGCATTACGTCAAAGCTGTGAAGGCGGGCTAGCGGCATGCTGGATAGGTCTGACAGCGTCTTGGAAGCGCAAATTCTTCGATGACCGGGG